>NZ_CP066126.1 GCF_020544465.1 Chromobacterium rhizoryzae | reverse complement strand
TCGGGTGGAATTGGATAGTTACCCCCAAAAGGGAGCCACTTAGCCAAGTCATGGATCTTTTTTAAGAGAGCAGACCACCTTGTGTAGCGCCCAGGTGTCCCCTCGGGGCGCGCTCCGGGTTTCGCGCCCTGGGGGACGAGGGGGGATGAAAGGGGGCGGCGGCCCGCCCCCTCCCCGTCTTATTCCCTCGCGACGCTGCGCTTGCCTCGCTCGGTCAGCGCGGAAAGCGGCACCTAAATCAATATCCGCGCAGCGGATTCAAACGCCCCGCACCCGGCAGTGCTTCATATCAGAGGATGCAAAAAGGGCGAAAACCCCAACCGAGGTTTCCGCCCTGCAAGCACATCAGCATCCACAAACCCTTGGCGCTAGGACCCCGCCCCCTGCCGCGCCGGCTCCCCGGCCGCCTCCACCTCGGCGGCCGCGCCGCCGGCCAAACGCCGCAAAGAAGCAAAAGCCCCGCACATCGCCAGGCTGGCCGCCGCGGCCGCCGCGCCGAACCAGCCCACCGCCGTCAACGGCGCCAAGGCCCGCGCCAGCGCGCCCAGACCCAAAGCGCCCAGACCGTCGCCCACCACATCCTGCGCG
This sequence comes from Chromobacterium rhizoryzae, assembly GCF_020544465.1. Lineage (NCBI taxonomy): Bacteria > Pseudomonadati > Pseudomonadota > Betaproteobacteria > Neisseriales > Chromobacteriaceae > Chromobacterium > Chromobacterium rhizoryzae. The sequence goes on along the minus strand of NZ_CP066126.1, from coordinate 5,333,452 downwards.
TTCCACAGGCTGTTCACCCGGCCCAGCAAATGATCCGGCGTATTGCCCTGCACCAAGGTGAACTGCAACAAGGACGCGATCGAACCGAAATAACCCAGCAAGGCCAAGGCCAGCAGGCCGTAAGCCAGATGATGGACCAGACCCAAGGAGGCGATGCTCAGCGACGAAGCCAGCACGCAGCTCAACATCACCGCGCCGGGGCGGCTCAAACCGCCCACCCAACCGCTGGTGAACGCGCCTATCATCGCGCCCAAGGGCACCGCCGAATACATCAGGCCCACCTCGAAAGCGCCGCCGCCGTAACCGTCCTCTGCCAGCGAGGGATACAACACCCGCACCGCGCTGAGCAGGGTTTGCAGCGTGCCCACCGCCACCACCGCGCCCACCACCTTGTTCTGCCACAGGAACTGGAAACCCTCCAGCAAGGAACGCAGCGGGTGCGCCGGCTCCCCGCCCTGCGGCTTCAAGGACGGCAAACGCGTCAGCGGGATCAGGGTGGCCAGGGTGCCGACGCCGGCCAGCAGATAGTTCCAGTTGACCCCGACGGCGGCGATGATCAGGCCGCCCAGCAAGGGCGACAGCACGCCGCCGATGCGCATGGTCAGCATGCTCAGCGCGCCGGCGGCCGGCAGGTTTTCACGGCCGACCAGCACCGGGATGGACGCCATCAGCGAGGTGATGCCGATGCCGCTGAAAAAACCGTCCCAGGCCGACACCACGTAGAGCGCCAGCACCGAGGGGTTGGTCATGAAGCCGTTGAGCGCCAGCGCCAGAAAGCCCAGGCCGCACAGCGAGCGGCCCAGCAGGATCAGCCGGCGGCGGTCCATGCGGTCCGCCAGCACGCCGCCGCACATCAGGCCGGCGAACATGCCGACGCCGTCCAGCGCCATCGCCGCGCCCACTTGCAGCGTGGAGCCGGTGAGCTGATGGATTTGCACCGGCACCGCCACCATCAGGATGCCGAAGGCGAACACCGAGATCATGCGGGCGATGAAGATGGAGCGGAAATGCGGGTTGAGCCTGAGCAGGCTGAAATCAACGAAGATAGGCGACTTTTTCATGACAAAGTTTTATCTCGACAGGGGTGGAGGCCGCTTGGCATGCGCCGGCGCGCCCGGCGGACGGCGTGGTTTGCTTCCCGCGCGCGCCCGGCAAGATGGTGTTCCGTTATGGATGCCGCATGGTAACATCAGCAGTCTGTATTAGGAATCATTTGCATTTGATCATGTCAATCCGTCCCGCCTCGGCCCTGCTCGCGCCCACGGCGCCGCCAAGCCGCCGCCTGACTCTGTTGCTGTGCTGCCTGGCCGCGCTGGCGGCCATTGCCCTGTTAAGCCTGATGCTGGGCGCCAAATCGATTCCGGCCTCCGTCGTATGGCGCAGCCTGCTGCACGGCGGCGGCGATCCGGACAGCGTGATCGTGCTGCAAGGCCGCTTGCCCCGCACCCTGCTGGGCCTGCTGGCCGGCGCGGCGCTGGGCCTGTCCGGCGCGCTGATCCAGGCGCTGTCGCGCAATCCGCTGGCGGACCCCGGCGTGCTGGGCGTCAACGCCGGCGCCAGCTTCGCCATGGTGCTGGGCGTGGCGGCCTGGGGCGTGGACAGCCAGCTGGGCTATCTGGGCTGCGCCGCCGCCGGAGCGCTGGGCGCCACCTTGCTGGTGTACGCGGTGGGCGCGCGCGGGCGCCGCATGGACCCGCTGCGCTTCGTGCTGGCCGGCGTGGCCGTCAGCGCGGTGCTGATGGGCTTGTCCACCGCCATCACCCTGCTGGACCCGCTGGCCTTCAATCAGCTGCGCTACTGGAACGCCGGCACGCTGGACGTGCGCAGCATGACCCCGGTGGCGCTGGTGGCTCCGGTCATCGCCGCCGGCGGCCTGCTGGCGCTGCTGCTGGCGCGGCCCTTGAACACTTTGGGCATGGGCAGCGATCTGGCGGTGAGCCTGGGCGGCCGGCCGCTGCTGATCCAGGCCGGCGCGGTGCTGGCCATCACCCTGCTGTGCGGCGCCAGCACCGCCGTGGCCGGCCCCATCGCCTTCATCGGCCTGATGATTCCCCATCTGGCCCGCTGGCTGGGCGGCGCCGATCTGCGCTGGACCCTGCCCTTCACCTTGCTGCTGGCCCCCATTCTGCTGTTGAGCTCGGACATCGTCGGCCGCCTGCTGACGCCGGGCGAGCTGCGAGTCTCCATCGTCACCGCCTTCATCGGCGCGCCGGCCTTGATCTGGCTGGCGCGCCGCCACGCCGCGCCCGGAGGCCGCTCGTGAAGCCGGCGGTGTTGAGCTGGGGCAGCCCGGACGGCCGCTGCAACGGCCGGCTGGCGCTGGGCGGGCTGTGGACCTGTTTGCTGTTGGCCGCCGCCTGCGCGGCGCTGGCGGCGATGAGCTTGCGCGCCGGCGCCTTGCCCATGAGCCTGGAACAAGTGTGGCAGGCCTTGCAAGGCCAGGGCGGCCGGCTGGAGGTGGCGGTGGTGCAGCAATGGCGGCTGCCGCGGGTATTGATGGCCTTGGTGGTGGGCGCGGCGCTGGGCATGAGCGGCGCGATTTTCCAGTCCTTGATCCGCAACCCGCTGGGCAGCCCGGACGTGGTGGGCTTCAACACCGGCGCCTATACCGGCGCGCTGGTGGTGATCACCCTGTTCAACGGCGGCCATTTCCAGATCGCCGGCGGCGCGCTGGCCGGCGGCCTGCTGTCCGCCGGCCTGGTGTATCTGCTGGCCTGGCGGCAAGGCGCGCACGGCTTCCGCCTGATCATCGTCGGCATCGCCGTCAGCGCCATGCTGAGCGCGCTCAATCACTGGCTGCTGATCAACGCCAGCCTGGAGGCGGCGATGAGCGCGGCCACCTGGGGGGCGGGCACGCTCAACGGCATGACCTGGAACAAGGGCCTGCCCTCCGCGCTGTGCTGCCTGCTGGCGATGGCGGCGGCGCTGACGCTGCAGCGGCGCATGCGCCTGCTGGAGATGGGCGACGACTGCGCCAGCGCGCTGGGCGTGCCGGCGGAACGCACCCGGCTGTGGCTGATGGGCCTGGGGGTGGCGCTGATCGCTTCCGCCACCGCCGCGGCCGGGCCGATTTCCTTCATCGCGCTGGCCGCGCCGCAAATCGCGCTGCGCCTGCGCCGCACCCAGGCCACCAGCCCGCTGACCGCGGCCTGGACCGGCGCGCTCTTGCTGCTGGCCGCGGATTACGGCGCCCAGCAGTTCTTCTATCCTCGTCAGCTGCCGGTGGGCGTCGTCACCATCTGCATTGGCGGCCTGTATCTGCTGTGGCTGTTGCTGCGTCAAACCGGAGCCCGAAAACCGTGACTTCCCTGAATTTGAAACTGGACGCCGCGCCGGCGGCCGGCGCGGACCTGCCGCGGCTGCGCGGCGAGCGCCTGCGGCTGGGCTACCGCCAGCGCACCATTTGCGAGCAGTTGGACGTGCGGATCCCCGACGGCTCCTTCAGCGTGATCATCGGCCCCAACGGCTGCGGCAAATCCACCTTGCTGCGCAGCCTGAGCCGGCTGTTGAAGCCGCTGTCCGGCCAGGTGTGCCTGGACGGCCGCGACATCCACAGTTTCCCGGCCAAGACGGTGGCGCGGCAGCTGGGCTTGCTGCCGCAAAGCGCGGTGGCGCCGGACGGCATCGCCGTGGCGGACCTGGTGGCGCGCGGGCGCTACCCGCATCAGAGCCTGTTGCGGCAATGGAGCCGGGAGGACGAGGAGGCGGTGAGCCTGGCGCTGGCGGCCACCGGCACCGACGCGCTGGCGGACCGGCTGGTGGACGAATTGTCCGGCGGCCAGCGCCAGCGGGTGTGGGTGGCGATGGCGCTGGCGCAGCAAACGCCGCTGCTGCTGCTGGACGAGCCGACCACCTATCTGGACATCGCGCATCAGATCGAGCTGTTGGAGTTGTTCCGCCGCTTGAACCGCGACGGCGGCCGCACGCTGGTGGCGGTGCTGCACGACATCAACCACGCCTGTCGCTACGCCAGCCATTTGATCGCGATGCGCGACGGCCGCATCGTGGCCGAGGGCGCGCCGCGCGACATCGTCACCGCGGATTTGATCGAACAGGTGTTCGGCCTGCGCTGCCTGATCATCGACGATCCGGTCAGCCATACGCCGATGGTGATTCCGCGCGGGGCTTGAGAACCGGAGTTCAGCCCCCTCCCGCCGGCTCAACCTTCCGCCGGCTCCCGCCACAGCCAGGCCAGTCCGTCCAGCAGGCCGCCGCGCCAGCACAGCCAGTCGTGGCCGCCTTCGAACGCCTGGTAGCGCACGCAATGGCCGGCGCGCTCCAGCGCCGCGCGCTGGCTGGCGTTGACGTCCAGCATCACTTCTTCGCGGCTGCCCACTTCCTGATATACCCGCAGCCGTCCGGGCGGCAGTTCGCCGGCCTCCAGTTGCTCCGTCAGCCGGCCGCGGCTGCCGGGCAGCCGTCGTTCGCTGACGGCGCGGGCGCGTTCGTGCAGTTCCACGTAAGGCCACCAGAAGGAGCCGGACTGGCTGAGCACGCAGCCGAAACGCTCCGGCCAGCGCAGGCCGGCGAACATCGCCGCCAGGCCGCCGTAGCTCTGCCCCGCCACCGCCGTGCGTTCCGGCCGCGCGCTGAACGGCGCGACGCGCTCCGCCTGCGGCAGCAGTTCCTGTTGCAGCGCCAGCCAGAAATCGGCGTTGCAGGGCAGGTCCTGCTCCCGATGCCGGTTGTCGATGACGTCCACCAAGAGATAAACCGCCGGCGGCAGCCGGCCTCGCCGGGTGTCCGCGTCCAGCGCGGCGAACACCGGCATGCGCTCGGCCCAGTGCTGGCCGTCCAGCAAAATGGCCAGCGGCCGCTCGCCGCGCTCCTTGACCGGCAGCGCGCCGGTTTGGTACAGCCAGACCCTGCGCGTCTTGCCCAGCCGCGCGCTGTCCCACTGGATCACGCTCAGCCGCGCCGGGTCCGCGCCCTGGCGGCGCAGATCCCAGGCTTGCCAGGCATGCTGGTCCGGCGCCGCGTCCAGATGCAGCGCGGACAAGGGCGCGCCCCAGCTGCTGACATAGCCGGCGCGGGGGTTGAGCGGGTCCGCCGCCGCCCGGCTCATGATGTCCAGCCACCATTGGCGGTGGCGCAGCCGGCTGGCGCGCGCGTCGGCGTCCGGCGCCGGCGGAGCCTGCTCGGCGGTGACTGGAATATAGGCGTAGCTGCCGCGCCAGTTGGCCGGCAGCTCGGTCTGCCACCACCAGACGTCGGTGTCGCCCAGCCGCGCCAGCGACTGCGGCTGGGCGCGATGGTGATCGGTGACGGAATTGACGTCCACGTAGACGCGGGCCAGCGGAGAACGGGCGGCGGGTCCGTTGGGGTCCCGCCAGAGAAAGGTCACGCATACGCTGCCGTCCGGCAGGCGTTCGGTGAGCGGCGCGCCCACGGTGGCCAGGCGCTCCCACCAGGCCGGCTGGCCCGTCTCAGGGTGTTGCAAGCAAGCCGCACTGCGCGCAGCGTGTTGATTCCACGCCGTTTCTTCCATTGTCTGCATCTTGTTTCCTGGCGTTTTCCGCGGTGCTTGAGCAAGAATGTTCGCACCTTATTTGCATAATGCGAATGAGAAATACTATCATTTGCCCCTGGTGATCGCAACGACCCGCAAGGGCCGTCCGCGCTCCTCGTTCCCCTCGCCGCAGTAGCCAACGATTCCTCGCCAGCCAGACGACGCCGCCGAACTTCAGAAGCGCGCCGATCTCGAGTCACGCACAAAAAAAACAGGAATCGCAGCACGATGGAACACAATCTGAAACGCCTTCCCCTTGCCCTGTCCGCCCGGCTGGCGCTGGCCGGCATCAGCGGCCTGACGCTCTCGCACGCGGCGCTGGCGGCGCCCGACGCTCAGGACCAGCAAACCGCGCTGCCCACGGTCACCGTCACCGGTGAAAAGCTCAAACGCTCGCTGAAGGACACCAGCACCGCGGTGACGGTGATCCGCGACATGGATCACGGCGGCGACAAATCGGTGTACGACAGCGTGGCCGCCACGCCCAACGCCAGCAGCAACGGCGCCGGCATCGTCAATATCCGCGGCGTGGAAGGCACCGGCCCCGGCACCGGCTACAACACCCTGGTTTCCGGCTCCCGCCCGCGGGTCAGCACCACGGTGGACGGCATGCCGGAAAGCTGGAACGGCCAGCGTTACGTGGACGCCAGCCCCTGGGACGTGGAACAGATAGAAGTGCTGCGCGGCCCGCAGTCCACCACTCAGGGCCGCAATACGCTGGCCGGCGCCGTGGTGATCAACACCAAGGACCCCAGCTTCGATTGGGAGGGCGCGCTGCGCGCCGGCTACGAAAACAAGAACGGCAAGGCCACGCTGGCCGGCATGGTGTCCGGGCCGATCACCGAGGAGCTGGCCTTCCGCATCGCCGCCGAAGGCCTGAACGGCCACAGCTACGTCAATTATCCGGGCGGCAACACGCCGTGGGATCCGTCCGACCTCAAGCACAGCAGCGCGCGCGGCAAACTGCTGTGGAAGCCCGGCGCCCTGCCCGGCTTCAGCGCCAAGCTGACGGTGTCGCACCGCAAGAACAAGGGCGAATACCTGAACTATGTGGACGGCAATTACTTCGATTACCAATACCACCGCCTGTCCACCGAGGCGCGTTATCAGGATTCCTTCAACAACACCGTCAGCACCGATCTGCAATACCAGTTCAACGACGCCTGGAGCGCCCAGTTGCTGTTGGGCCACGCCGACAACGTCAGCGCCTTCGTGGACAGCAGCGATTTCCGCATGCGGCTGGATGAGAAGAGCAATACCGCCGAGGCGCGGCTGAGCTATGCGCCGCAAAACGGCGCGCTCAGCGGCGTGGTGGGCGCGTATTACTACGATAGGGATCAGGACATGAACGCCGCGCCGCGCGTGGCGGCCAAGGACAAGCTGAAAACCCTGGCCGTCTACGGCGAGGCCACGCTGGCGCTGAACGAACGCTGGAGCCTCAATCTGGGCAGCCGCGTGGAGCGGGAGACGCAGCGCCGCAACACCACGCTGCAGCCGGGCATGCCCAAGCAGGCCCGCGCCGACTTCGATATCGGCGAAACGCTGTTCCTGCCCAAGGCTGGCCTCAGCTACAAATACAGCCCGGACACCACGCTGGGCTTCTCGGTGCGCAAAGGCTACAACGCCGGCGGCTCCGGCCTGGACAACAACAACGAGTACTACACCTACAACAAGGAAGAAGTCACCGCCTACGAGGCCAGCAGCCGCTCCAGCTTCCTGGAGCAGCGTCTCAGCCTCAACGTCAACGCCTTCTTCAACCAGTACACCGGCTACCAGGCCATCCTGGGCTCGCGCTTCACCAATATTCCCAAGGGCGAAAGCTACGGCCTGGAGCTGGAAACCAAGGCGCGGGCCACGCCGCGGCTGACGCTGAGCGCCGGCCTGGGTCTGCTGAACACCAAGGTGACTCAGAGCGACGCCGCCAACCCCGGCATCCAGGGCAATCAATTCAACTACGCGCCCCATCTGACGGTGAACCTGGGCTTCAAACAGCGGCTGGACCACGGCCTGTTCGTCGGCGGCAGCCTGAACCGCGTGGGGTCTTACTACTCCGACATCAACAATGAACGCAGCCGCTCCGCCGGCGACTACACCGTGGCCAACCTCAACGCCGGCTACGAAAGCGCCGCCTGGACGGTGCGCGGCTACATCAACAATCTGGGCAACCAGGGCGTGCTGTACGCGCAGCTGCCGGCGCGCGGCAACAATCTGGGCGTGGTCGGCGCGCCGCGCACCGTCGGCCTGACCCTGGATTACCGCTTCTACTGATTCCCTCTTGATAGCCCTTTTGCCCGTCGGCTCGCGCCGCGGGCTTTTTTTTGCCTGGTGCTCAGGCCATGCGGCGCCCCAGATCGCGCAGCACCTCGCGCGCCGCGTTGTGGCCGGGCGCGCCGGTGACGCCGCCGCCGGGGTGAGCGCCGGCGCCGCAGGTGTACAGGCCGGGAATGGGGCCGCGGTAATCGGCGTGGCCCAGCATGGGCCGCGCCGAGAACAGCTGATCCAGGCCCAGCGCGCCATGGAAAATGTCGCCGCCCACCAGGCCGAAGGTGCGCTCCAGATCCAGCGGGCTCATGATCTGCCGCCCCAGCACCGCGCCCTTGAAATTGGGCGCGTAGCGGGCGACGGTGTCTATCATCAGGTCCGCCACTTCCTCGCGGTGATCGTCCCAGCTGGCGCCGTCCGGCAATTGCGGCGCCACGTGCTGGCAAAACAGGCTGGCCACGTGTTGGCCCGGCGGCGCCAAGGACGGGTCCAGCGTGGACGGGATCAGCACTTCCACGATGGGCCGGCCGGACCAGCCGCGTTCGCGCGCGTCGTGATAAGCGCGCTCCATATAGGCCAGGCTGGGCGCGATGATGATGCCGCTGCCATGGTGCTCCGCCTGCGCCTTGCCCGGCAGACAGCTGAAATCCGGCAGCTCGGATAGGGCCACGTTCATGCGGAAGGTGCCGGAGCCGCAGCGCCAGCTCTGCATCCTACGCAGGAAATCCGCCGGCAGCGCCGCCGGGTCCAGCAACTGGGTATAGAGCAGCCGCGGATTGAGATTGGACACCACCACGCGCGCGTCCAGCCGCTCGCCGCGGTCCGTCACCACGCCCACCGCCCGGCCCTTGTCCAGCAGCACTTCGCGCACCGCGCTGTCGATGCGGATCTCCGCGCCGCGCTCGCGCGCCGAGCGGGCCATGGCCTGGGTGATGGCGCCCATGCCGCCCAACGCGTGGCCCCACGCGCCTTTGCGGCCGTTGACCTCGCCGAACACATGGTGCAGCAGGACATAGGCCGAACCCGGCGCGTACGGGCTGGCGTAGTTGCCCACCACGCTGTCGAAGCCGTAAACCGCCTTGATCGGATCGCTGTCGAACCAGCCGTCCAGATAATCGCCGGCGGACTTGGTGAACAGGTCCAGCAATTCGCGTTGCTGCGCCCGTTCCAGCTTGCCCAGCCGCCGTCCCAGCCGGCCGGCCTTGAGCAGCTCCGGCAAGGCGTTCAGCCAGCCGCCCGCCACCGCATTGGGCGGCGTTTGCAGCACCAGCTCGCGCAGCAGCTCGGCGGCGGCGTCCAGATGCCGCGCGTAATCGTCCAACCGCTCGGCGTCGCGGCGCGAAAAACGCGCCACTTCGGCCGCGGTGCGGCCCGGCCCCACTTTAAGATAGCCCCCGTCGTCCAGCGGCAGGAAGTTGGACAAGGGCCGCTCCACCACCTTCAGGCCGTGACGCGCCAGCTCCATGTCGCGGCTCACCTTGGGATTGAGCAGCGACACCGTGTAGGCGGCCACCGAGTTGCGGAAGCCGGGATGGAATTCCTCGGTCACCGCCGCGCCGCCCACCACGCCGCGCCGTTCCAGCACCGTCACCTTCAGCCCGGCCCGCGCCAGGTAATGGGCGCACACCAGGCCGTTGTGGCCGCCGCCCACAATGATCGCATCCCGCATCGCTTCGCTCCTCGTCTCAGGGGAAGCCTCATTCTCGAATCAAGTTCGGCAAATTGCAGCGCGCATAGCGACGAACTGTCGGATATTATTGATCGGATTGACGAAAAGTCCGGCATAGCGCCAAATCGTCCACCCCGCACGGAGCCGCCATGGACGCCACCGATCAGCAATTGCTCGCGCTGCTGCGCGAAAACGCCCGCGCGCCCACCGCGGAGCTGGCGCGCCGGCTGGGCCTGTCCCGCACCACGGTGCAAAGCCGCATCGAAAGACTGGAGCGCGGCGGCGTGATCCTGGGCTACAGCGTGCGCACCAGCGCCGCTCACGACGCCGCCCAAGTGCGCGCGCTGGTGATGATCGCCGCCGAGCCGCGGCTGAGCCCGTCGATAGAAAGCGCCTTGCGCCGGCTGCCCCAGGTCCGCACCCTGCACTCGGTCAGCGGCGTCCACGACTTCATCGCCGGCGTGGAGGCCGCCGGCGTGGCCGAGCTGGACGGGCTGATCGACCGCATCGGCGCGCTGGACGGCGTGGAGCGCACCAGCACCGCCATCCTGATGACCACGCGGATAGACCGCTGAACCCGCCGGCCCGCGCGCCAGCGCGGTCAAGGCCTGAAACGGCCGCGACATCGCCGCTCTCAAGCCGGCGCCCTCTCCTCTGCAGGCAGCCAGCCCCCACACCAGCAAGACGCACAGCAGGCGCGCGCGCCGGCCGCGGCCCCAGGTCTTAAACACGGGCCGGCGCCGGCCATGCGGCCGCCCGCCCAGGCGGGGGCTCCGGCGCGCCGCTCGCTTGATTTGCATCGCTCATCGTCCAGGCTCTTTCTTTGCTCCGGCGCTAAACGCGCCGGGCAGGGTTTGAGACAGCGCGCGAGGGCGGTCCGCCTCTGCGCAAAAGACGATGACTGTATTACATAAATTAATTATTGTTAAACGATAATAATTTGTCGTTCCATATGTATCTGCTACGCAACACGCCTCCAAACAATCCAAAAGCCGCGCCCAGCCAGGCTTGAGGGCTCACCGCGCGCCGCACGGCGGCGGGCCCGAGCCGTGTGCTTGCCGCAACAGCATGCAAATCAAACTTGCACAGCAAAAAATGATCGTTTTACAATAAAAAATAATTGTTTTGCGATACTTTAGTAATTCCGCCCTCATTGTCTTTCCAACCCGTCACAAGGAACCCTCATGAACTCCACGCGATTGAGCCGCTATTGCGCCGCCATGGCCTACATCACCGTCTTGGGCATTGGCGCCATGCTGCTGCTGGACATCCTGTTCTGGCTCTTTCCCAAGTCCATCATCGACGCCGGCTTGACCGTCACGGTTGACACCGTCAGAGGGTTTTACGGCTCAAGCGAATTCGATCTCCCTAGCTTGCCGCTGTGGCAACGCGCCGGCGGCGCGGTCCTGTCTTGCATCCCGCTGCTGATCCTGGCCCAAGGCCTGTATGCCTTGCACCGCTTGTTCAAGCTCTATGCGCGCAGGGAATACTTTACGGAACGCTCCGCGTCCTTATTATCCAAGGTGGGCTCCAGCGTGGCGCTCTGGGTGCTGGCGGACCTCGTCTCCCAACCGATGATCAGCGCCTGGCTGACCATGATGCGGCCGGAGGGACAGCGGCTGATCGCCGTCAGCTTCCACACCGAAAACCTGGAAAGCCTGTTCATTGCCGCCGTGGTCATGATCATTGCGCGCATTCAGCGAGAAGGCATTGCGCTGGCGTGCGAAAATAAGCAATTCATCTGAAAGCGACACATGCCCATCAAAATCCATCTGGACATGCTGCTCGTCCAGCGCAAGGTCAAATCCAAGGACCTGGCCCAGGCCATCGGCATCACCGAGCAAAACCTGTCGCTGCTGAAGCAAGGCAAGGTCAAGGGCTTCCGGCTCTCCACCTTGGAGGCGATCTGTCTGTATCTGGACTGCCAGCCGGGCGACTTGCTGCAGCTGGTGCCGGCCGAGCCGGACGCGGTCGGCAACGGCGAGTAAGCCGGCTTAACCATGCCCCAAGCGATTCACGTCCATGCCGCCCGCCAGGCCGGGCCGCTGCTCTTGCGCCGCTTCGACACCCCGCTCGGCGCCATGATCGCCTGCGCCAGCCAGGATGGCCTGTGCCTGCTGGAGTTCACCGACCGGCCCATCGTGGACGCGGAGCTGGCGGCGCTGCGCCGCCTGCTGTCCGCCGAGATCGCCGACGGCGACAGCCCGCTATTGCGCCAGGCCGAACGCGAGATCGGCGAATACTTCGCCGGCTCGCGCCGCGATTTCGACGTGGCGCTGCACCTGCCCGGCACCGCCTTCCAGCAGGCGGTCTGGCGATTGCTGCTGAGCGTGCCCTACGGCCGCACCCGCAGCTATCAGGAACAGGCCGCAAGGCTGGGCCGCCCGCAATCCGTCCGCGCCGTGGCCGCCGCCAACGGCGCCAACCGCCTCTCCATCATCGTCCCCTGCCACCGCGTGCTGGGCAAAGACGGCGCGCTCACCGGCTACGGCGGGGGGCTGGAGCGCAAGGCCTGGCTCCTGGCGCACGAGCGCGAGCGCGTCCTCTAGCCATCCGCCCACGCCTTTCACACCCTTAGAACCTGTTCAAAGTCTGCCGCGCTTCAGCGATTCGACGTTGAAAACACCTTCGAAATGCTCATGTACCACGCGTACATTCCGCTTCCTCAGCTGTTTTCGCCTTGTCTCGCCCTTGCTCGCGGGACTTTGAACAGGCTCTAGCCTGCTCAAGGTCCGCTGTACTTCCGCGGGATTGTAGACAAGGGCGTTGAAGCCGCACCTTAATTCCCAAGCTCAGGAACTATGCGGCGCGCCCAATGAACTAACTATCGCCAAAGCATGATTGATTGACGGAAGCCATAGAGCTGATTGAAATTGCTCAATGGCTTCCCGCGGCAAGCTTCACTAAGCTGATCCCAGCAAGTCATTGAACACCTTGACCTAAGGAGTCTGTCATGAGCAGCGCGTCCAAGTGCCCGTTCCATCACGCCACCGGCAATCCGGCCGTGGTCAACGCCCAATCCAACCGCGACTGGTGGCCCAACCAGCTCAACCTCAACATCCTGCACCAGCACGCCCCGGCCTCCAATCCGCTGGACCCGGACTTCGACTACCCCGCCGCCTTCCAACAGCTGGACTACCCCACGCTGAAAAACGACCTCAAGGCGCTGATGACCACCTCTCAGGACTGGTGGCCGGCCGACTGGGGCCATTACGGCGGCCTGTTCATCCGCATGGCCTGGCACGACGCCGGCACCTACCGCACCGCCGACGGCCGCGGCGGCGCCGGCACCGGCAATCAGCGCTTCGCTCCGCTCAACAGCTGGCCGGACAACGGCAACCTGGACAAGGCGCGCCGTCTGCTGTGGCCGATCAAGCAAAAATACGGCAAGCAGATTTCCTGGGCCGACCTGATGATCCTGGCCGGCAACGTGGCGCTGGAATCCATGGGCTTCAAAACCTTTGGTTTCGGCGGCGGCCGTCAGGACATCTGGCAGCCGGAGGAAGACGTTTACTGGGGCGCGGAAACCAAATGGCTGGCCACCAGCGCCGAGGCCAACAGCCGCTACTCCGGCGACCGCCAGCTGGACAATCCGCTGGCCGCGGTGCAGATGGGCTTGATCTACGTGAACCCGGAAGGCCCGGACGGCAATCCGGATCCGCTGGCTTCCGGCCGCGATGTGCGCGAAACCTTCGCCCGCATGGCGATGAACGATGAAGAAACCGTGGCCCTGGTGGCCGGCGGCCATACCTTCGGTAAAGCCCACGGCGCCGGCGATCCGGCCTTGGTGGGCCCGGAGCCGGAGGCCGCGCCGCTGGAAGCGCAAGGCCTGGGCTGGATCAACCGCTTGGGCGACGGCAAGGGCGAATACACCACCACCAGCGGCATCGAGGGCGCGTGGAAACCCAATCCGACGCAGTGGGACAACGGCTATTTCGACACCTTGTTCGGCTACGACTGGGAGCTGACCAAGAGCCCGGCCGGCGCCCATCAGTGGGTGGCCAAGAACGTCAAACCGGAACACCTGATCCCGGACGCTCACAACCCGGCGAAGAAACACCCGCCGATGATGACCACCGCCGATCTGTCGCTGCGCTTCGACCCGATCTACGAGCCCATCGCCCGCCGCTTCCATCAAAACCCGGCCGCCTTCGCCGACGCCTTCGCCCGCGCCTGGTTCAAGCTGACCCACCGCGATATGGGGCCCAAGGCCCGCTACCTGGGGCCGGAAGTGCCGGCCGAAGACCTGATCTGGCAAGACCCGCTGCCGGCGGCCTGTCAACCGCTGATCAACGACGCGGACATCGCCGCGCTCAAGGCCAAGGTGTTGGCCTCCGGCCTGTCGGTCAGCGAACTGGTGGCCACCGCCTGGGCCTCCGCCTCCAGCTTCCGCGGATCGGACAAGCGCGGCGGCGCCAACGGCGCCCGCATCCGCCTGGCCCCGCAAAAAGACTGGGCGGTGAACCAGCCGGCGCAATTGGCCCGCGTGCTGAAAGCGCTGGAGGCCATCCGCCAGGACTTCAACGCCGCGCAGAGCGGCGGCAAGCAAGTGTCGCTGGCCGACCTGATCGTACTGGCCGGCGGCGCGGCGGTGGAAGCGGCCGCCCAGGCCGGCGGCCACAAGGTCAGCGTGCCGTTTGCGCCGGGCCGGACCGACGCCAGCCAGGAACAGACCGATGTGGAATCCTTCAGCGTGCTGGAGCCGCAGGCGGACGGTTTCCGCAATTATCAGAAACAGGCTTATTCCTTGCCCGCGGAGGCGCTGCTGGTGGACAAAGCCCAGCTGCTGACGCTGAGCGCGCCGGAAATGACCGTGCTGGTGGGCGGCCTGCGCGTGCTGGGCGCCAATGCGGATCAGGCGCCGCACGGCGTGTTCACCGCTCGTCCGGGCGTATTGAGCAACGACTTCTTCGTCAACCTGCTCGATATGAACGTGGCCTGGCAGCCGGCTTCCAGCGCCAATGAGCTGTACGAAGGCCGCGACCGCAAAACCGGCGCGCTCAAGTGGACCGGCAGCCGGGTGGACCTGGTGTTCGGCTCCAACTCGCAGCTGCGGGCGCTGGCCGAGGTCTACGCTCAAAACGATGCGCAGCAGAAGTTTGTCCGCGACTTCGTCGCCGCCTGGAACAAGGTGATGAATCTGGACCGCTTCGATCTGAAATAAGCGCGGTTCGTCCCTGCAAACAACGCGCGGCCTCTGGGCCGCGCGTTTTTTTGTGCCGCGCTCAGCAAGGACTGTGCGCAAAAAAAACGAAACGCCGGTCAAGGCGCTTCGTTTCGTGGTTCCGGCGTCGGATCAGACTTTAGGATGCGATCTTGGCGCAGGCTTCCTGCCGCCAGATCACCGAAGCCAGCTTCATCCGCTTGTCGAACAGCAGCTTGTACTGACAAGCCCGGGCTTGCCCGCCGTCCTTGGGGCTCAGATTCAGCACATAATCCCACTCCCGCACATCGATCATCCCTTCGGCGAAATGCGGGCGGCCGATCAGGCCGTAAACCTGTTCCTTGCTCAGGCCCGGCTGCACCTTGGCCAGATTGTCCGGATTGGGCACGCTGCCTTCCGGCTGCCAGCGGTTGGCTTCAATGCCGGGCCAGACCGGGCTGGCCTGTTCGGCCAGACGGCCGTCGTCGGTGATCTTGCTCAGGCGGCTGCTGCCGCAACCCATCAAAGCCGCGCCGGCGGCCGCCAGCAGCAGGCAGCGGAAAGCGCCGCCGAATATCGCTTGTTTCATCATCTATCTCATTCACTATCAGCTGATTGATCTTGCCTGCCGCTTACCACTGAAAACCCGCGCCCAGGCTGGCGCCGCCCTGACCGCGGGTATTGGTGGAGCCGGAGAACTTCACCACCCAGCGGCCGTTGTCGGACAGCGAGGACAAGCCCACCGCGATGGCGGACTCGCCGCCGGTGGTGGCCGTGGCCACGGCCAACATGCTCTTGCCGGGCAGGAATGCCTGCGGCAGGCCGGCCATCGCCATCGCGCCGGCCGCCGCGCCCAGCGCGTCGCGGCGCGTATCGGACAGATCGGACCTGAGCTGCTTGAATTGCTGCTGATTGTTGAAGTTGGCCGCATTCAGCTGGTCCACGTTCACCGCGTCCGTGCCCTGCGCGCCCGCCGCCACATTGTGGATGGTCACCGGCCTGCCGCCGTCCCCGCCCACCAGGGTGACGTCGTTGCCGGCGCTTGTCGTCGTCGTCCGGCCGCTGGGATCGGAATACTGCACCGGCCCGCTTTTCTGCAGCCGGTCGATCGCATCGCCGACATTGTTCACGGTATTGCCGTAAACGGTGTAGTTCGGACCGTTCACCGCGCCGGTCTGAGCGTTGTAGGACGCGCCGCCGCCCAAGGCCGCCGCGGTTCCGGCGCCGGCGTTGTCCACCTTGGAGCTCACCCGCTGCACCGCCTGGTTGGTCGCGTTCAGCTGGCTGCCGTTCACCGCGTCGGTGCTGGTCCCGCTCACCCGGCCGGCGGCGACATTGCTGATTTGACGCTCATTGCCCGCGCTGCCCACGCTCACCACGCTGGAAGGGGCCGCGCCGGCGTAGCTGTAGGTTACGCCGTCCACCACGCCGCTGGCGGTGGGATTGGCCGCCGCGGTCCGGCTGTTGGCGCCCAAGGCGACGTCGTTGACGTTGCTGGCCTGGGCGTTGCTGCCCAGCGCCAGCGCATTGTTGGCGTTGGCGGCGGCATTGTCGCCCACCGCCACCGCATTGCTGGCATTGGTGTTGGAGCCGGCATGATTGCCGATGGCCACATTATTGCTGCCGGACACATTCTGGCCGGCCTGGTTGCCGGCGGCGAAATTGCCGCTGCCGGTCACGCCGCGCCCTGCATAGCTGCCCACCGCGGTATTGTTGTCCCCCGTGACATTGCTGCCGGCATTCGCGCCGTTGGCGGTATTGTTGCTGCCCTTGATGTTCCAGCCGGAGAAGGTGCCGCTGCTGGTGTTGTAGCTGCCGGTGACGTTGCGGTTGGAGTTGTTGCCCAGGCCGGCGTTGAAATCGCCCTGGATGTCTTGGGCCGCATTGGCCCCGCTGCCGGTGTTGCCGGTGCCGGTGACGTTGCGGATGGTGTTGATGCCGGTGCCCACGTTGGCGTCGCCGGTCACGTTGTAGCCGGAGTCGTTGCCCATGAAAGCGTTATTGTTGCCCTGCACATTGGTGCCCGCGTTCTGACCGATCGAGGTGTTGTAACTCCCCGTCACATTCACGCCGGCGGCGGCGCCAAAGGCCGAGTTGTTGGTGCCGTTCATATTGCTGCCGGCGCCCACGCCATAGATGGAGTTATTGCTGTTGCTCGCCACCGCCGGGTCCACCGAACCCGCGCCGTAGACATTATTGCTGCCGACGCTGGAGATCGTGTCGGCGCTCGCCAAGGCGGACCAGGAACAGGCCACGGCCAGGCTCAATGCGCTCAAGGCCAGAGAGGGCGAGGACAAACGCTTTACTTCAGATGCTTTATTACTCATTTCACAGACCACATTCTTCAGATTGATGGAATTCACGTAAGGCAAGTCTTTGCAGGCAAGCCCGCCGCCGGCTCCAGGCTTAAGGCGGGATAAACGCGAAGACGCGCATTCCCGCCGAAAACCCATGGCCGGCCGCGGTTCGGTCCAGGGGCGCGACGCGGCTCCGCCGGCGGCGCTGGCTTGTCACTGCATTCAGGCACTCCGCTCGCGACAAGCCGCGCTCGAACAGGGCAAGCTCTTGCAAACCCTTATTCGGCGCGGCGGGGCTACGCTATGCCTTTGATTTTTATGAATCCTAACATTCTGTTAATATCTGTGAAAATTGAAATAATTGAATCGATTAATTCGTTTTATCTATCAATACGCATGATTGATAGATAAAATTCAAATAGAATATCAGTGGCTTACACGCCGCGTTTCCGGAGCCGGCGCCAAAACCATCCGGCCCCAGCGCGCTCGCCGCGCCGCATCTCACAAAGCGCAGCGGACTTTGAACAGCTTCTGAGATAATTCCGTTCTTGCCACCCTCATCCGCGCCATGTCCATCCGCCCGTCTGCACCGCCCATCCGCCGGCTGAGCCCGCGCGACATCCCCGCCAACTGGCTGGACGCCTTCCAGCGCCGTCAGGATGTTGATCTGGTCTATCGCGCCGGAGCCGATGGCCGGCAATGCGTGGCCGAGCCCTTCATCGACGACTGGTCCCCAGCGGAACGACGCGAGCTGACGCGGGAACTGGCGCGCATCGCCGCCGACGGCGCGGTGTTGGCGCTGGACATGGACGGCGGCCTGGCCGGCTTCGCCGCCATCGACCCGCAAGCGCTGGGCCCGGACGGCGGCTACCGGCAATTGAAAGAACTGCAAGTGGACCGCCGCTGGCGCGGCCGAGGGCTGGGGCGGGCGTTGCTGGCGGCGGCGGCCGCCGCCGGCCGGGCGCTGGGCGCGGACGCGCTCTACATCTCCTCGCACTCCGCCGTTGAAACCGTCGACTTCTACGAAGCCTGCGGCTGCGCGCCCGCTCGCTGGCTGCACGCGCCGCAACTGGCGCTGGAGCCTTTCGATTGTCAGCTGGAATTGGCGCTGAGCGCGCAGACTGTTGATTTTACTTAGCTATCCGCTTAGAATTTTGACCTGCTCATCTTGATGAGCGCCCTTCTTTTCCTCGCAAAGGCTTTGCATGTTGGAGATTGCAGCAATCCGATAACGCCGCCCGGTTTCCCGGCTGGCCGTTATCAAAATGCCCCTGAGCTGGTAGCGCCCGCATCGCGGCGGCTGCCCGTTTTCGCATTTGATTGCCGAATGATCATCCAATATGAATATCTCCAAGCCGGAGCAAAGGACGTTGCACGTCCTAGCCAAAGGCGGCCGCATCGCGCACCTGCGCGACGACGCGGGCCGTATCTTCACCGTGGAATGCTATACCCGTGAAGGGTATCTGCTGTCCGACTGCACCCTGCTCGTGTTCCAGAAGCTCAGGACCAAACGCCTGATCAGCTCCAAGAACGGCCAGCCTTACCAAATCAATAAGGCCGGCCTGCGCGCCGTGCGCGGCCAACTCGACAACCAATGACCACCGCCGCCGCGCAGCCGCGCAAAAGCGGCGGCCGCGCTGGCGCGCCAGGAGAACGCTATGACTCTCATGCTGAGAAACGAACAAGACCGCGACATCGACGCCATTTTCGAACTGACCCGGGCCGCCTTCCTCGCCGAAGAACACTCCAGCCACACCGAGCACTTCATCGTCAACGCGCTGCGCCGCAGCAGCCAGCTCACGCTTTCCATCGTGGCGCTGGACGGCGAACGTCTGCTGGGCCACATCGCCGCCTCGCCGGTGCTCGTCTCCTCCGGCGCCGCCGGCTGGCACGGCATCGGCCCGCTGTCCGTGCATCCGGAACGACAGGGCCAGGGCATAGGCAGCCTGCTGATGAAACAGGCGCTGGCCGCGCTGCGCGAGCTGGGCGCGTCGGGCTGCGTGGTGTTGGGCAATCCCGGCTACTACGCGCGCTTCGGCTTCCAAGCGCGGCCAGGCCTGATTTTGCCGGGCGTGCCGGCCGAATACTTCATGGCGCAAAGCTTGGGCGCGCCGCTGCCTTCCGGCAGCGTCAGCTACCCTCCGGCGTTTGAAGCCACGGCCTAAACGGTTTGGCGAGCCGGTCCACGCCGCTGCGGCGGCCGGGCTGGCTGGGACCGCGCCCGCCGCAGGGTTCTGAAACCAAGCCCGACACTGCGGCTTGATGGCTTATTATCAATTTAATTGTTTCAAAAATGATTTAATGTCAATTAAATAATTGTCATAAATGACAGTATCGCCCACTCTCATGGCTAGACAAGAATCTACCCGCTTACTTAATAAGCAAATTGTTTAGCCGAAATGGCTGCTTAGAGCCCGGTCAAAACCTAGCGAGCAAGGGCGAGACAAGATGAAAACGGCGGAGCGAGAAGCGCGACTCGCCGTGCAACGCCTCACGACGCACAGCGGGCTTTGAATAGGCTCTTCCACAAGAAAGGGCGATTCCATGGCTTACCTCCCGGACAATGAACACTCCTCCCCGCTCGCCGCGCAGCTGAACCGACGCCAGCTCTTGCTGGGCGCGAGCGCGGGCGCCGCCGGCCTGATGCTGCCGGCACCCGCCTCCGCCTTCCTCGGCTCAAGCGCTTTCCAGCTGGCCAAATACCAGCGGCTGATTCCCGAACTGTTCCAGCCCGTGCCGCGTCCGCCCGCCTACACCCCCAATCTGGTGATAGGCTCCGGCTTTGGCGGCGCCATCTCAGCGCTGCGTCTGGCCCAGGCCGGTCAGCAGGTCACGGTGCTGGAACGCGGTCACCGCTGGCCCAAGGGCCCGAAACGCGACATCTTCTCCAACGACACCTTCCCGGACGGACGCGCGTTCTGGCATCGCCGCCAGGCCAAGATGCTGATAGGCGTGAACAAGTATTTCGACTCCTTCGGCGGAGTGCTGGATTCAACCGATTACCCGAATATGAACGTCTGGCGCGGCGCCTGCGTCGGCGGCGGATCGGTGGTGTTCACCGGGGTGATGATTCAGCCGGAACAGCGTTATTTCGAAGCCCTGTTCGGCCATTGGGTCAGCTATGCGGAAATGAACCAGACCTACTACCCCAGAGTCCGGAAAATGCTGCGCTTGGACGCCATGCCGACGGACATCTACAACAGCATTCCCTTCCACCATTCCCGCGTCTGGGACGCCCAGGTGCGAAAAGCCGGCTACACCACCACGGCCAACGACTCCATCTTCAACTGGGACGTGATCCGCCAAGAACTGCGCACGCAATCCTGGCCCTCCGCCACCATGGGCTT
The DNA here is from genome assembly GCF_020544465.1 of Chromobacterium rhizoryzae. NCBI lineage: Bacteria > Pseudomonadati > Pseudomonadota > Betaproteobacteria > Neisseriales > Chromobacteriaceae > Chromobacterium > Chromobacterium rhizoryzae. The sequence goes on along the minus strand of NZ_CP066126.1, from coordinate 5,313,225 downwards.
GTCCAACCACGGCAACTCCAACGGCGCCAAATTCGACCTCAACCAGAACTACCTGGCCCAGGCGCAGGCCACCGGCCGCGCCGCGATCTATCCCGGCCACGAGGTGCTCAGCATCGCCTGGGACGGCAGCCGCTACGAGGTCGACGTGGTCAAACGCGCGCCCGACGGCCGGCAACTGGACCGCTACCGGCTCAACTGCGACCGGCTCTTTCTCGCCGCCGGCTCCATCGGCAGCTCGGAACTGCTGGTCAAGGCGCGGGCGCAGGGCACTTTGCGCAACCTCAACGAACACATAGGCCAAGGCTGGGGCAGCAACGGCGACACCATCGTCACGCGCAGCTTCAGCACGATATCGCTGGCCACCCAAGGCACGCCCAGCGCCTCCCGCATCCACGACTCGAACAGCGGGCTGCCGCTCACCCTGGAAAACTGGTACGTGCCGGGCTTGCCGCTGGACCTGACCACGGTGATCGGTTCGCTGGGCATGGCCTTCGATCAAAGCAATCGCGGGCATTTCAGCTATAACCCGACCACCGACCGCGTGGAGCTGAACTGGCCGAAGAACGGCAACCGCGACAGCGTGGCCGCGGCCAAGACGGTGAACGATAAAATCGCCGCGGCCACCCGCACCGTCCCGGGCTTTCCAGGAATCATAGCCGGCGTCACCGGCATGAACTGGACCGCGCATCCGCTGGGCGGCGCGGTGATAGGCAAGGCCACCGACGCCTGGGGCCGCGTCATCGGCCATCCCGGCCTGTACGTGATGGACGGCGCGCTGCTCCCCGGCAGCGCCGGCGCGGTCAACCCCTCCTTGACCATCTCCGCGTTGGCCGAGCGCAATATCGAGCACATCATCAAAAACGGCAAGTAAGGCCCGCCGCCGCCAAGCCATGGCGGCGGCCGCGTCTCACAAGGCCGTTCTTTGCAGCAAGCGCGCGCTGCCCTCGCGCGAGGCCCGCAGCGCGCGCTCGGCTCGACGCCGCATGTCCCGCTCCCAAACGCGCAGCGCCGCCGCCGCCTCGGCCGCCGTGCCCGTCGGCGCCAAAGCCCGCGCCAGTTCCGCGCCGTCGCAGAGCGCGGTATTGGCGCCCAGCCCGCCGGCCGGGCTCATCGCGTGCGCCGCGTCGCCCAGCAAGGCCACCCGCTCGCACCGCCAGGCCGGCACCTCGGCCGCCATGCGGATGGCGCGCGCGCCCAGGCACTGCGGATCGCCATGGGCGAAAACGGCCTGCAAACGCGGGTGCCAGCCGCGCGTCGCCCGCAACACCCGCGCCCGCAGCGCATCGCCGCTCAAACGCTCCGCCGGCAAAGCCCCGCCCAAATCCTCGGCCCGCGCCACGCAGGCCCAATACCAGTAATCCGGCATCGGGCTCAGCGCCGCCTCCGGCGCCAGTCGCCGCGCCAACTCCGGCAAGGGCGCGCGAAAACGCATCGCCTCGATGACCGCCGTCAGGCCATCGCCGAACACCACGCACACGCCCTGACCCAACTCCGGCGTCAACGCCTCGGACGGCAGCGCGTCCCGCGGCGTAAGGCCGTAAAGCACCACCGCGCCCTCGTCCGCCGGATCTCCGTCCGGCGCCAACTGCCGGCGCACCGTCGACGCCACCCCGTCCGCGGCGATCAGCACATCCACCTCGAACTCAGGCCGGTCCTGGAAATCCAGCAAGAAGCCGCCGGACGTCTCCCTGAAACCGCGCAGCGCGTGCCCCCAGCGGATCCGGTCCCCCAGGCCGCTGCTCAGGATTTCCCGCAGTGTCTGGCGGTTGGCGCTGAGATCGCGCTCCGCCGCGTCCTCGTCCTGCGCCGACGGCCGCCAGTGCGCCGGCTTGCGTTCCGACCAGGCGCGCAGTTGCGGGTCGACGAAACAATCGTCGCCGCCCAGCGAGCAGCTTTGCCGGAACAACTCGAACAGCCGCGGCGTCAAGACCTGCCGCAAGGCCTGCTGACCATCGCCGTCGATGCGCAGCCGATAACCCTGCCAGCGGCTGTCGGCGGCCTGGTCGCGTTCAAACAGCGTGGCGGCGACGCCGGCGCGCGCCAGGCCCTGGGCCAGGCTCAGCCCGCCCAGGCCGGCGCCGACGATGCCAATGCGTAGAGATTGCATAGCTTGTCCTTTGCTCATCAGGAGGAAACCCGGTCAGGACCGCCGCCGCGCCGGCGGCCATCCCGACCCTTGCCGACGATTGTGCGCGCCTCCGCCAAAGCTGCTATAACGCTGTTTTGCCAACAAATGGTGAAAAATGGCCAAGATCGACGTTACGCCGCCGGAAGACGCGCCGGACCTCAGCGAATGGACCGGCGGCCCGCCGCTGATCGCCGTCCCCGGCAACGACCGGGAAGACAGCGATTACCGGCTGGGCAGCCGCGAATACGACTGGCACAGCCATGCGCGCGGACAGCTGCTATGCGTGGAAACCGGCCTGATCCAGATCCGCACCCCGCGCGGCGCCTGGGTGCTGCCGCCGCACCGCGCCGGCTGGATTCCGCCCGGCGTCCCGCACCGGGTGCGCGTCAGCGGCGCGCTGACCGGCTGGAGCCTGCTGCTGAGCCCGGACTGGAGCCGGACGCTGAATCCGCGGCCGCAGGTGCTGGCGATCACCGAACTGATGCGCGCCGCGGTGCGCCGCGCGGTGACCTGGACGGATTACGCGCAATGGCGGCCGGAGCAGGAACGCATCGCCGCGGTGCTGCTGGACGAACTGCGGCAAGCGCCGCAGCAGGCGCTCTGCCTGCCGATACCGGAGCATCCGCGCCTCGCGGAACTGGCCCATCGCCTGCTGACCGAGCCCGCCTGCAAACACGCGCTGGCCGACTGCGCGGACGCGGCGGCGATGTCGCCGCGCACCTTGCGCCGCCACATTCAGGCGCAGACCGGCATGAGTTTTGGACAATGGCGGCAACAGGCGCTGCTGATACGCGGCATGGAAATGCTGGCGCGCGGCGTTGCCGTGGCCGTGGTGGCCGACGACTTGGGCTATGCCTCGCCCAGCAACTTCATCGCGATGTTCCGACGCGCCTTCGGCGATTCGCCGGCGCGGTTTTTCGCGCGGCAGGGGCCGGCATAAGGAGAATACGGGGGAAAAGAAGGAGGAGATGGTGGACCGAAGGAGGATCGAACTCCCGACCTCTGCATTGCGAACGCAGCGCTCTCCCAGCTGAGCTATCGGCCCAAATCGACAGCCATGATATGACAAGGGCCTTGCGATTGCCAAGCCCGATCCCGCGGCTTCCGGCCAAGCTGGCGCATCCTCGCCACAATTCGCCATTTCAATGGCATGCCCGCGCCAGGCGGGGCTACACTGATCCGGCTTATTCCCACCTCATCGCCGGAGATTTCCATGCTGCGCATCCTGGGCCGCACCAGTTCCATCAACGTCCGCAAAGTGCTGTGGACCTGTCATGAAATCGGCATCGACTACCAACGCGAAGACTGGGGCCGCGGCTTCCAGTCCGCCAGCAGCCCGGAATTCCTGGCGCTCAACCCCAATGCGCTGATTCCGACAGTGGTGGACGACGGCCTGGTGCTGTGGGAATCCAACACCATTTGCCGCTACCTGGCCGACTCGCGCCGGGCCAGCCACTTGCTGCCCGCCGATCCGCGCAGCCGCGCCCAGGTGGAAAAATGGATGGACTGGCAGGCCACCGAGCTGAACGGCTCCTGGGGCTACGCCTTCCACGGCCTCAGCCGCCACAGCCCGGAACACCAGGACCCGGCGCGGATCCAGGCCAGCATCCAGCAATGGGGCCACTATATGGCCATTCTGGATCGCCAGCTGGCTGCGCAGGATACGCCCTACATCTGCGGCGACGATTTCACCCTGGCCGACATCGTGCTCGGCCTGTCCATCCACCGCTGGCAGCTGACGCCTTTCGACAAGCCGGAACTGCCGCATGCGCACGCCTATTATCAGCGGCTGATTCAACGGCCGGGGTTTGTGACGCATGGAAGCATCGGCGTGGCTTAACCAACGCCTCATTGAAAAAGCCCGGCAACGCCGGGCTTTTTACTTCTCAGACTGACTTAAACCTTCCTCACCTTGCTTTTCGCTTCCAGCGCCCGGAGGCAGTCGTACTGGCCATCGATATGGGCGAGCACGTCCAGGCTGCAAAGGCCCAGCGTCAGCACCCGGTCCAGCAGGTTGAAGAAGACCAGCCACACGCCGCACTGCTGCGCGTTGGCGATGTTGCGGGCGATGCGGCCGAGCAGGCTTGAAACCACGGGAAGTAGCCCAGGTGTAGGCGTCCTCAATCAGCAACGCAAGCCGGTGGGCGCATCGAAGCTTTCCATCTCTCCCAACGAGGCGATCAGTTGTTCCAAGCGAGCGGCGAATCGGTCCACGGCTTCGATGAAGTCATGGGACGATAGCGTATCGCTGGACAAGTGTTTGACCAGCATGACGGCTCCGGTGCTGTCGTCAAACGCCAAGCTGCCCTCGCCGGCCTCGGCCAGCGTCAGATTAAGGGCCAGCGCTTGTTGCCAGAACCCGGCACTGCCGTTGGCGCTGAATTCACCCAGCATGCCGTACAGGATGAGACTGTCGGGCAGGCTGCGAATAGAGAGCATCAACCGCTGGTCCAGCAACAGGAAACATTGCCCGTGCGAGTCCAGCGTAAGTTCCATGCCGATGGCGCGGCCCAGGCTGTCTAGAAGTTCTGCGTTTTTGTCCATGAAGATACCTTGTGAGCGGACCGACAACGGTTCGCGGCGCTCATTGAATGGCGAGGCCTATCAGCTCTTCGCTGCGTTTGATCATGGCGTGGGCGGCAAGGCTCAGTTGCTCCGCGCCTTGGGGATGACTCTCCAGATAGTGGTGCAACGCCTCCACCAGACCGGCGGTTTTACGGGTGAGGGCGGCCGCGTCGTCGTCGATATTGGGGGCGCCTTCACGCATGGCCTTGACCAGCGCCAGGGCGTCAGCTCTGCCGACGGCCAATTGTTCGAAGTGGGCGCCGATGCGAAAGACTTGCTGAGCATTGCGCTCCTTCAACGCTTGGCGTTGCACGGCTTGGGCTTCCGGTCTTCTTTCCTTGTTGATTTGCTGCTTGAGCTGGCTGATTTCTCTCTTGAGTTCGCCCATGCGGCCCTGATTGAGGAAAACGTCCCATTCCGCTTTGACGCCGGGCTGTTGCAGCATGCCGCTGCAACGCTCGCCGATGTCGGCGACCTGGCGGTTGAGGCTGTCCATCCTGGCTTGCAGGCGCTCGGCATAGGCATGGGCCTTGTTGGGGTCTTCGGTGACCCAGCTGGCGCTGAACGGCACGAAGTTTTCCGCGCCGCCGGCGCGTAGCATGCGCAGCGCCATGGAGGCGCAGTTTTCCTCAGTGCTGGCCAGGGTATAGCCAATCCGGCCTTCGGCGGCTTCTTGCTTGACGTGGCGAGCCTCGTGGAGGATGGCTTTTTCATTGAGGCCGAACAATACGAATTTTGCGGTTTTGCCGCTGGCGGCCACTTCTTTATTGCGTCCCATCATCGGCAGATAGACTTTGCGGGCGCTGACGCCCCAGCCGCCGTCCCGCGTGCGTTTTTGTTCAGCGCGGGGGTAGTACTGGGCTTTGGCCATCAGGTCCTGGCTGGCGGCTTTATAACCCGCGGTACCCAGTTGCTGACGCGCGTCTTCGCCGTCGCTGAGTTTCTGCGCGGTTCGGCTGGAAACCTCTTCTTGCTTGTCCTCCCGATAGCTGCCCAGGGAACCTCCCTGCCGCTGGCCAAACAGACGGCCGATTTGCCCGCCCTGGGCGTCGCTAAACGGCCACCAGCTGATGTGCTCCTGCACATGCTTATTGGCGTTCACATCGATTTTGTTCTTGATGGTGACGGAGGCGTGGCCGGGATGATCCATGCCCTTGCATTCCCAAGAGCGGAATACGACTTGCCGCGCCAAGGGCTTGGCGTCGCCCTGGCCATGAAAGCGTTCGGCCACGGCAATCAGTTGCTCCACCACCCGCTGCTTGAGCGGCGCGCCCTGGAGCCGGCCCATGCTGTCCAGCGCCGCTTGGGCGCTTTCCTGGCCATAACGCCGGGACAGCGTGTTGATGAAGACGCCCAGAGCGGTTTGGTTTTCAGCCTGTACGCGCTGGCTATAGCTTTTGACGGCTTCCAGGTTTTTCAGCAGCGGTAGTTGGGACAGGCAGGCATAGAGCCGACCCTTGAAGCCTTGGCTGGCGACGGTCACCGTGGGTTCAGGCGTCTTTTCATTGACGACGACTCTGCCGCCAAGCCTGGCCGCCTGGACGAAAGTATTGAGATTGAGTGTGGTCATGGGCTGAAACGAGCGGGATGATGAAGCGAATGGTTTCGATAGTGAGTAAACCCCTGTTTCCCTGCTATCAAATTTCGCTCACCCGCCCGCGCGCCGCGGCCTTACGCGGCGCTCGGCTCAGGCCCGCATATGCAGCCCGTAGTAAACCGTCTCGTTCCAGTAGCCGGTAGTCAGCCCGGCCAGGTATTGCGCCGCGCGGAACAAGTCCGCCGCGCTGCAGCAGCCGGCGCTGACATTGCCGCGGTAGAGCCCGCTATTGGGATCGAACACCCAGATGTAGTCGCTGCCCTTATAGACGCCGACGGCGTGGCCGGAAGCGCCGCCGTTATGCATCAGGTTGAGGAACAGCGCGTCGCCGCGCACCATCCGATTTTCGATGATGTCTTGCCAGGCTTGGGCGCTGGCGCCGTGGGCGTTGTTGCAGTAGTGGCAGAAGGTGAGGCCGAAGGTTTCAGCGTGATTGGCGTCTCCCACCCGATTGTGGGCGGCCACCGAGGGATAGACCTGCCGCTCCAGGTAGGAGGCGAAGCGGAACAGATAGGCGCCGTTGTCGAACTGCTGGTAAAGCGCGTCCGCCTGTTGGGTGGTGGGCAGGTAGTCGCCGGCGCTGCTGCCCCAGTTGCGTTTGCCCACGCGGTCCTGGATGTGCTTGAGCCACAGGCAGACCGCGGCCTCGCACACCCCGGCGGCGTTGGCGCCGTTCCCGGCGTTATTGAAAGCTCTTTGCAAAGACCACGCCATCGCATCTCCCCTTGTTGTTCACGGTTTCCGCTTGTAAAACACGCGCATGTCATGGCGCGATATTTTGAAATAAACCGTAAACGGCGTTTGCGCCAGTGGATTCCAACGCGAACGCGGCCCGGCGGCGAGGCCGGGCCATGGAGATTCAATGCCATGCTGACGACGCGTCAGCAGATCGTAAACAGGTTCTCAGCGCCGGAACAGCTCGGCTTCGCTCGCCGGCTGCAGCCGCAGCGGGCCGGACAACGCTTGCAGGAAGGCGTGCAGCGCCTGCTTTTCCGCGGCGCTGAGGCCCAGCGGCTTGAGCAGCGGCGAGGGCTTGGGCAGGGTGTATTTTTCCACGCCCACCGCTTCCACCAGATTGCCGCCGCTGTTGTAGAACTCGATCACGCCGGCGCCGTCTTCATCCAGCGGCATGTCGCCGGTGTGCATGTAGTCGCCGGTGTAGAGCAGATCGCGCAGGGTGGGGGTGCGGAATTTGCCCAGATCGGCGCGCAAGCCGGTGACGCCGCCGCGGCCCAGGTCTTCCTTATTGCGGCCGATGTAGTTGAGACCGGTGTTGTGGAACTGGTTGTCGGACAGCAGCGGGCTGTTGTGGCAGTTGATGCAGCGCGCCTTGGTGCGGAACAGATGCAGGCCCCACAGCGCCTGGTCGTTCAACGCGGCGCGCTCGCCCTTGAGGAAGCGGTCGAAAGCGCTGTCCTGGCTGATCAGGGTTCGCTCGAAGGTGGCGATGGCCTTGGCCATGCGGTCCAGATCCACCCGGCTGTCGCCGTAGGCGGCGGCGAATAGTGGCGCGTATTCCGGCGCGGCGGCGATCTTGGCCACAGCCTGGCCCAGCGGCTGATGCATTTCCAGCGGGTTGACCACCGGGCCCTTGGCTTGCTCTTCCAGGCTGGCGGCGCGGCCGTCCCAGAACAGCGCGCCGACGTAGGCGGTGTTGAGAAGGGTCATGGCGTTGCGGCCGCCCAATTGGCCGATGTGGCCTTGGGACACCGGACGCGGATCGCTCCAGCCGTGTTCCGGCGCGTGGCAGCTGATACAGGCGATGCGGTTGTTGCGGGACAGCCGGGGATCGCGGAATAGTTTGTCGCCCAGCACCACTTTTGCGGCGCTATAGGGGTTGTCGGCCGGAAACGGCGCCGCGGGCAGCAGGCCCAGATCGCGGAAGCCGGCTTGCGCCGACGCGTCCAGCGTGGGCGCGGGCCAAGCCACCTGGCGCTCCGCGCCGGGCTGGTATTGGCTGTAACGGGTCCGCCATTGCGCCAGCTGGGCGGCGTCCGGCGCCTCGCCGTCGCTGTCCGGCAGCGGCGGTTTGGCCGGACGGATGGAGAGGGCGACCAGTAGCGGCTGCTCGGCCTCAGCAGCGAGCCGGGCGGCGCTCTGTTTCCCGCCGTCGCGGTCCAGGCCGTAGAGTTCGCCGCCGGCGTCGCGCGCCCATACCCGCGCGGCGGCATTGGCGGCGGGATAGTCCGGGTCCTGTTGCAGTTGCAGCCAGCGGATGGCCTCGGCCACCGTGGGCAGCCGCCAGTTGTCCTGCTGGCACAGCCGCTGCTGTTGCAGCGCGGCCAGCGCCGGGTTGAGGCTGGCCGCGCCGGCCGGCCGCGGCCGGGCCTGCCACAGGATGATGTCACGCCAACCGTCCGGATGCTGGTTGTCGTCGACGCAGGCGGCCTGGGCCGGCGCGGCCAGTTGGCCGTCGGCGCTGACCGGGATGTAGGCCGGCGGCTTCGTCTGATTTTGTTCCGGATTGGGATCGTCGGCCAGCTTGGGGCCGCGCACTAGACGCAGCCGCGCCGGCTGGCCCAGGCTGAGGCTGACGCTGGGCAGGGTGCGGTGGGTGTCGTCGAAGGCCACCGCCAGCGAACCTTCGCCGCGGCGGCTGGTGGCGGTCCAGTAGAAGGCGGCTTCGGCGTCCGGGAAGACGTGGCGGTCCATGGCCGGCAGGCCGCGCGAGCGGTCGTACTGGCTCCAGTCCAGCAGGGTTTTCAGTTCGCGCTCGGTGGGCAGCCGCCAGCCGCGTTCCGCGGCGATGTCTTCTTCGCTGTCTTCGAAGCCGCATAGTTTTTGCTTGCTCACGGCCTCGGTGTAGGTGACGGCCAGGCAGTCTTCCTGACCGGGTTCGCATTGGGCCGGGCGTTCCGGATTGCGGCTGGCGCTGGCGTAATAGCTGTGGAATTGGCTACGCAGGCCTTGCACGGATTTCACTTCCCAGATCAGGCCGGTCTGCTTGTCTTTCACGCAGCCGGCGCGTTCGCCGGCGTCGGTCAGCGGTGCGCCGTCCGCTTCGGCCAGTGCGGTGAAGCGCGGGCCGGGCGGCTGTTCGCGCAGCGCGGCCAGGCTCAGGCGGAAGTGGCTGGCCGCGTAGTCCGCGGCCACCACGCTGCGTGCGATGCCGGCGCTGTCCAGCAGGGTTTGCAGATCGCCGGCCTGTTCCAAGCGCATGCTGCGCCGGAAGCGGGCGGCGGTGTCGGCGCTGATCTGGATGCCGTTGTTGGGGTTGTCGTCTTCGTCCAGCGTCAGCAGCAGCTGCACTTGGCGCAGCACTTTGGGATCCGCCGGGTTCTGGCTGCCGGCCAGTTGCAGCGGAGTCAGCTGGGGCGCGCCCAGGCTGCGCCCCAGTTCCAGCTGGCCGATGCGGAAGACGACGGTTTCGCCGTCCAGATAGCGGAATTCGCCGTTGGCGGTGGTCTTGCCGGCATGGCTGCCGCTGTCGTAGTCCAGGCCCGCTACCAGGCTATCGACAAAGACGCCGGTGCGGACCGGCTGGGCGGCGGGGCCGCCGGAGCAGGCGGCCACGGCCAGGCTGCCCGCCAGAACGAGGGAGAGTGCAAGGCGCGAGTGCATTTTTGTAATTGAGAATTATTTTCAAAACGGCAGATTATGCGTTTGTAGAGTTGTTCGTACAAGAAGCATGTCGAGGATAGGCAAGCCGGGGTCGCGCCTTGCTCACTCGCGGTCACAAGGGTGGGCTTGCGGTTCTAGATCAGGAGAGACTGAATGCCGCGTCTTTCGCGACGCGGCATTAAAGGGATTGCGAACAGCCAGTAATCAGAGCGGACGGCCCAAGCCGCGGAGGGGGGAGGGATTCTCGGAACGAACCGAGGCATAACCCAGCGTGGACTTGGCCATGCCATGCGGCGGCGGCTCGTCGGCCAGCTTGGGACCTCGCACCAGACGCACCCTTGCCGCTTGATCCTTGCCCAGACTGATACTGGCTAGGCTGCGGTGAGTATCATCGAAGGCAACCACCACCGTCCTCTCCTCTGAATAGCTAGTGTCGGTCCAATAGAAGGTGGCCGCCGCATCCGGAAATGCGTAGCGATCCAAGGCCGGCAAACCAAGGGCTTTGTCCCGCTGGCTCCAATCCAACAGCGTCTTCAGCTCCCGTTCTGTTGGCAGCCTCCAGCCACGATCACCACCCGCCGTCTCATCGTTGAAACCACAAAGCTTCTGCTGCCTGACCACCTGAACATAGGCGGCAGCCAAACAATCTGTCTGATTCGGTCCACATTGGGCTGCTTGTTGCAGATGGGCACTGGCGCTGACGTAGTACCGGTAGGACTGGCTACGTAGACCGTGCTCAGCCTTCACTTCCCAAGTGAGGCCAGTTTGCTTGTCCTGTACACAGCCTGCACGTTGTGCGAAACCGACTAGCGGTGTGCCATCGCTCTCCGCCAAGGGGATGAAGCGCGGGGAGGACGGCTGTTCACGCAGCGCGGCTAGGCTAAGCTGGAAATGCCTGGCGGCGCGATCAACACTGACCAGACGACGGACAATACCGGACTGCCTGAGCAAGGTTTGCAACTCTCCCGCCTGTTCCAGGCTTTGGCTGCGCGTGAAGCGAGCAGCGGTATCGGCGCTGATCTGGATGCCATTGTTGGGGTTGCCGTCTTCGTCCAGCGTCAGCAGCAGTTGCACTTGACGCAGCACTTTGGGATCCATCGGGTTCTGGCTGCCGGCCAGTTGCAGCGGGGTAAGCTGGGGGGCGCCCAGGCTGCGGCCCAGCTCCAACTGACCGATGCGGAAGACGACGGTTTCGCCGTCCAGATAGTGAAATTCACCATCGGCGGTGGTTTTGCCGGCATAGCTGCCGCTGTCGTAGTCCAGGCCCGCTACCGGACTATCGACGAAGACGCCGGTACGGACCGGCAGAGCGGCGGGGCCGCTGGAACAGGCGGCCACTGCCAAGCAGCCCGCCAGGATGAAGAAGAGAACGAGACGCAAGTGCATTTTTATAGTTGAAGGTCATTTTTTGAGTGCTGGATTATGCATATATGGATATGTTCGCACAAGAAGTATGTCGGAGATAGGCAAGCAGGGGTCGCGCCGGGCTGTTCAGCAGCCGTACAGCCGATAAATAAAGGGGGGAGCGCTGCATCGCGCATTCATCGTGACTGCCAGCCCCGCCTTGACTGAATCACAAATCGATTGAACCCTATATTTTAGAAAAATCGGGATATCTTGATTCTATTACATAGAATGTCGGCTTCTGGCCGAGCTCGCCGGGACAGCTTTTTGTGATGAACGAGGAGTCTTATGAAACGCTTGAAACAGGCCTGCCTGCCGGCCATCGAGATGTTCGCGCTCCAGCACGCCGCCTGGGCCGCCAAGCCGGTGGAGATAGGTGAAGACGATGAAACCAGCATTGGGCTCAGCGGTATCGTGGTAGGGCCGGTGCAGTCCGGCAGCAAGGCCGACGGCACGTTTTTCAAGGCCTTTCATTTGAAGCTGGCGCAAGCGCAGCGCTTTGACGACGGCGGCCCCTGCGGCGAGCAGGAACTACGCAGCCTGGCCTTGAACCAGGGCGATATGGCGCGCGATAAGGGCCAACGCATCACCGTGCGCGCCAAGGTGTTCTGCCAGGAAAGCCGCACCGGCCGCTATCATCTGACCGATATCGAGCGGTTCTAAACGGCGAAGAAGCTGTTCAACGACTCCAACACAAAAAAAGCAGCCCAAGGGCTGCTTTCTTAATTTGACGCCTCGTTTCAGCTTATCCACAGATCGGCAAGAACCGCCTTCTTATCCACAATCACGCCTGCGCCGCCGATCCTTGGTCCATCGGCAGCAAACGCAGCGTCCAGGCCAGCAAGGCCGCCCATAACGGCGCCAAGGCCAGCAACGTCAGCCACAGCGGCGCGCCGGCTTGCAGGGCGCGCAGTTGCAAGCCGCACCAGCAGAGCAGCGGCCCCGCCAGCGCGCCGACCAGCGCCAGCAGACGCGGCGACGGCCGCCAGACCGCCAGCAACCGCAACCACCAGCAGCTGAAGCTCAGCCACAAGACGACCCGCCACAAGGGCAGGCCGCCGACGCCGACGAGGCGGTACAGACCCAGCCCGGAGACGGCGAAGTCCAGCAGACAGGCGGCCGCGCTCAACAACAGCGCGCGGGTTTTAAAGCCGACCGGCAACGCTTGCCAGGCCAGCAACGCGCCGGCCAGCAACAGCACCACGTAGCGGTCGCGGAAGCTGAACAGCAACCAGGCGCCGACGCCGAAGATCAGGCTGCCCAACAGCAGCCTGGGCCAGGGCTTGCCCGCCTCAGGCGTCATAGCCCAGATTGGGGGCGAGGTCGCGTTCCGCCTGTTCCACGCTGACGCCGCGGCGTTGGGCGTAGCTGGCCACTTGGTCGCGCTCGATCTTGCCCACGCCGAAATAGCGCGAGGCCGGATGGCTGAGGTAGAAGCCGGACACGGCGGCGGTGGGCAGCATCGCATAGCCTTCGGTCAGCGTCATGCCGATGGCCGGCGCGTCCAAAAGCTCGAACAGCGCGGTCTTGACGGTGTGGTCCGGGCAGGCCGGGTAGCCGGGCGCGGGGCGGATGCCTTGGTACTGTTCGTCGATCAGCGCTTCGTTGTCCAGCTGCTCGGCGGCGGCATAGCCCCAGAACTCGCGGCGCACGCGGGCGTGCATCAGTTCGGCGAAGGCTTCGGCCAGCCGGTCCGCCAGCGCCTTGAGCAGGATGGAGGAGTAGTCGTCGCCGGCGTCCTCGAAGCGTTTGACGTGCGGCTCGATGCCGATGCCGGCGGTGACGGCGAAGGCGCCGATATAGTCCTGCACGCCGCTGTCCCGCGGCGCGATGTAGTCGGCCAGCGCCCAGTTGGCCTTGCCGTCCATCTTGGGCAGTTGCTGGCGCAGGCCCACCCAGCTCATCAGGCTGGCGCGCTTGTCCGGATCGCGGATTTCAATATCGTCGTGGTTGACGCTGGCGGCCGGGAACAGGCCGATCACCGCGTTAGCCCCCAGCCAGTTCTCGGCAATGATCTGCTTGAGCATCACTTGCGCGTCCTCGTACAAGGCGCGCGCGGATTCGCCGACGATCTCGTCGTTCAGGATGCGCGGGAAGCGGCCGGCCAGCTCCCAGCTCTGGAAGAACGGCGTCCAGTCGATGTAGGCGGCGATCTCGGCCAACGGGTAGCGCTCGAAACGGCGCACGCCCAGCCATTGCGGCATGGGCGGCTGGTAGGCGGCCCAGTCTATCGCCTCCTTGTTGGCGCGCGCCTGTTCCAGGCTCACCACCTTGCGGCTCGCCTTATTGGCGTGGCCTTCGCGCGCGCGGTCCTGCTCGGCCTGGTTTTCCGCGACGAAGCCGTCGCGCAGGGTGTCGGACAGCAGGTTGGAGCACACGCCGACGGCGCGGCTGGCGTCCGGCACGTAGATCACCGGGTGCTGGTAGTGCGGGGCGATCTTGACCGCGGTGTGGACCTTGGATGTGGTCGCGCCGCCGATCAGCAGCGGGACGCAGAAGCCCTGGCGCTGCATTTCCTTGGCCACATGGCTCATTTCTTCCAGGCTGGGGGTGATCAGGCCGGACAGGCCGATGATGTCGGCCTTGTGTTCGATGGCGGCGTCCAGGATTTTCTGGCAGGGCACCATCACGCCCAGGTCGATCACCTGGTAGTTATTGCAGCGCAGCACCACGCCGACGATATTCTTGCCGATATCGTGGACGTCGCCCTTGACCGTGGCCATGATGATCACGCCCTTGGCCGGCGCGTCGGCCAGGCCCAGACGGATCTTTTCCTCTTCGATGAAGGGCTCCAGGTGGGCGACGGCGGCCTTCATCACCCGCGCGGATTTGACCACCTGCGGCAGGAACATCTTGCCAGCGCCAAACAGATCGCCCACCACGTTCATGCCGTCCATCAGCGGACCTTCGATCACATGAATGGGGCGCGCGGCTTTCTGCCGCACTTCCTCGGTGTCTTCGACGATGAAGGTGGTGATGCCCTTGACCAGCGCGTGCTCCAGCCGCTTTTCCACCGGCAGCGCGCGCCAGGCCAGGTCTTCGCCCTTTTTCTCGCCGGCGGCTTCGCCCTTGTATTTTTCCGCCAGCGCGATCAGGTGTTCGGTGGCGTCGCCGCCGTCCTTGGGCGCGCGCATCAGCACCACGTCCTCGATCCGTTCGCGCAGTTCCGGGTCCACCTCGTCGTAGACTTCCAGCGCGCCGGCGTTGACGATGCCCATGGTCATGCCGCGCTGGATGGCGTGGTAGAGGAAGACGGCGTGGATGGCCTCGCGCACCTTGTTGTTGCCGCGGAAGGAGAAGGAGACGTTGGACACGCCGCCGGAAATCTTGGCGTGCGGCAGCTGTTGCTTGATCCAGCCGGTGGCTTCGATGAAGTCCAGGCCGTAGCGCGCGTGCTCCTCGATGCCGGTGGCCACGGCGAAGATATTGGGGTCGAAAATGATGTCTTCCGGCGGGAAGCCCACTTCGTCCACCAGAATGCGGTAGCTGTTCTCGCAGATTTCTATCTTGCGGGCGTAGGTGTCGGCCTGGCCGGCTTCGTCGAAGGCCATGACGATCACCGCGGCGCCGTAGCGGCGGATCAAGCGCGCCTGTTCGACAAACTTGTCCCGGCCTTCCTTCATGGAGATCGAGTTGACGATGCCCTTGCCCTGTATGCACTTGAGGCCGGCCTCGATCACGTCCCACTTGGAGGAGTCGATCATGATGGGCACGCGGGCGATGTCCGGCTCCGACGCGATCAGGTTGAGGAAGCGCACCATGGCGGCGTGGGCGTCCAGCATGCCCTCGTCCATATTGATGTCGATGACCTGGGCGCCGTTCTCCACTTGCTGGCGCGCCACGTCCAGCGCGGTGGCGTAGTCGCCGTTGAGGATGAGCTTGGCGAAGGCGCGGCTGCCGGTGACGTTGGTGCGCTCGCCGACGTTGACGAACAGATCCCCGTCGCCGATGTTGAACGGCTCCAGGCCGGACAGCCGGCACTTGGCCTCTATCGCCGGCAGCGGCCGCGGCGCGACGCCGTCCACCGCGCGGGCGATGGCGGCGATGTGTTCCGGCGTGGTGCCGCAACAGCCGCCCACGATGTTGATCAGGCCGGACTCCGCCCATTCTCGGACGTACACGCCCATCGCCTCCGGCTCCAGATCGTAGCCGCCGAAGGCGTTGGGCAGGCCGGCGTTGGCGTGCACCGACACATAGCCGGCGGACACCCGCGCCATCTCCTCGACATAGGGCCGCAGCAGGTCCGGGCCCAGCGCGCAGTTGAGACCGTAGCTGACCGCGTCGGCGTGGGACAGCGAGTTGTAGAAGGCCTCGGTGGTCTGGCCGGTCAGGGTGCGGCCGGATTGGTCGGTGATGGTGCCCGAGATCATGATGGGCAGCCGCGGCGTGTCCGGCCGCTCGTCAAAGTATTTGTGAATGGCGAACACCGCCGCCTTGGCGTTCAGGGTGTCGAAGATGGTTTCCACCAGCAGCAGGTCCGCGCCGCCTTGCACCAGGCCGTCTATCGCCTCGGTGTAGGACGTCACCAGTGCGTCGAAGCTGACGTTGCGGTAGCCCGGGTCGTTGACGTCCGGACTGATGCTACAGGTGCGGTTGGTGGGACCGAGCACGCCGGCGCAATAGCGCGGCTTGGCCGGATTGGCGGCGCTGGCCTTTTCGCACAGTTCCTTGACCAGCCTGGCCGCGGCATGATTGATTTCCCACACCAGGCTTTCCATCGCGTAATCCGCCATGGCGATGGAGGTGGCGTTGAAGGTGTTGGTTTCGATGATGTCCGCGCCGGCGTCCAGATAGGCCTGGTGAATGCCGCCGATCACGTCCGGCCGCGTCAGCGCCAGCAAATCGTTGTTGCCCTTGACGTCGCTGGGCCAGTCGGCAAAGCGCTCGCCCCGATAATCGGCCTCCTCCAACTGATGGCGCTGGATCATGGTGCCCATGCCGCCGTCCAGGATCAGAATGCGTTGGGATAGGTGTTGCCGGAGGGGATGCGAGGATGTTTTTGTCATGGCGGCTGAACTTTTTTTGTCTACAACGATAACAAGCGCAACGGACTCAAAAGCTCATCTTAACACTCGCAATCAACTGTCCGGGCGCTTGCTTAAGAATAAAGAGAGAACATCCATATGGCCATTACGAATAAGCTGTGGCTGCTCGCGGGGCTGGCGGTGGCATGGTGCGGGGAGGCGTGGGCGGCGGGCAGTTTACGGATAGGCGTGGCGGATACCGACGCGGCGCCGGTGGTGATGCTGTCGCCGGACGGCGAGCACCTGCGCGGCGGCCTGTCCAAGGATATCGGCGAGATGCTGGCGGCCGAGCTGAGCCTGCGTCCGGAATTCATTCTGATCGCCCGCAAGCGGGTGGAGGCTTCCATCGAATCGGGCCGGGTGGACATCGTCTGCAACGCCAATCCGGACTGGTTCGGCAACGCCGCGCGGCTGGGCTGGACCCATGAGATCTATCCGCAGCTGGAGCGTCCGCTGACGCTCAAGCAAGCCACCGAGGTGCGCCAGGTGAACGACCTCGCCGGCAAGCGCATCGTCACCATACGCGGCTACAACTACCCGACGCTGGAGCGCTTCTGGCGCGGCAACCCGGCCTCCCACAACGAGGAGGCGCGGATGGAGCTGCTGATCAAATCGGTGCAAAAGCGGCTGAGCGACGCCGCCATCGTCTCGGAATTGGAGTTCGCCGCCTGGGCGCGCAACTGGCCGCAGGACGCGGCGCAGTTCAAGCTGCACCCGCTGGTGGTCACCTTCATGCCCACCATGTGCGCGGTGGCGCCGCATTCCGACATCAAGGTGGCGCAGCTGAACCAGGCGATAGACCGTCTGCAGAAAAGCGGCCGCATCAAGGCGGTGTTGAAAACCTATCAGTGGCAGCCGCAGGAATGAGCGCCGCCGGCCGGCGGCGCCGGCTCTAATCCTGGCCGCGGAAGCGCTGCTCCAGCCGGTGCATCACCTCCAGCGCGGTTTCCATCTGCTCGGCGGGAATATCCGCCAGCGCATGCCGGAAAAACGCCTCGCGCTTGGGCTGCACCTCCTCTATCAGCGCCTGTCCGGCCGGCGCCAGCGTCACCAGGGTCTGGCGGTTGTCGGCCGGATCGGTGATGCGCCGCACCAGTGCCTCCTCCTCCATGCCCTTCAACTGCCGCGTCAGCGCGCCCGGATCCATCATCAGCCGGGTGGCCAGCTGTTTCTGCGTCGCCTGCTCCAGATCGGTCAGCGCGGCGAGAATGCGCCAGCGCGGCAAGGGATAGCCCACCTGCTGTTCAAACGCCGCGTACATGGCGCGGCCGGTGCGGCCGATTTGCTGCAGCAGATTGGGAGCGCGTTCAGTCATGGATTACCGCCGTCTTGGTTTTGACATCGCGCAATTCTACATGCGGGACTCGCCGCACAAGCAATAAGCCAAGCACCGCCAGCGCCGCCACCAGCCACTGGCTGAGGTGAATGGCGTCCACCAGCGCCAGCCGCGAGGCGTCCAGCAAGGCGCCGCCGTTGATCCGGGCCGCCGTCGTCAGTTGTTCGAAACGGGCGGCGGTGTCCGGGCTGAGCAGGATTTGCGGATCGCGCAGCCAGGCCTGCCACTGCGGCGCGGCCGGCAGGGCGTCGACGCCGGCGACGTAGCGGTGGGTGACGAAGACGCCCACCAGCGCGGTGCCCAACATGCCGCCTATCATCCTCGTGGACTGAATCATGGCGGTGGCCACGCCCAGTTGCTCTCGCGGCGCGCTCTGCTGCACGAAGATGGTCAGATTGGGCAGCAACAGGCCCAGGCCCAAGCCGCCCACCGCCATCAGCGCGGCCACCAGCCAGTGCGCGGTGCCGGCGTCCACCCAGGCCAGCGCGCCGGCGGTGAAGGCGAACAGCAGCAAGCCCAGGCCCAGCAGCAAGGTGGGGCGGCGCAGCCGGGTGACAATGCGGCCGTTCAGGATGCTGCCCAGGGTG
This sequence comes from Chromobacterium rhizoryzae, assembly GCF_020544465.1. Lineage (NCBI taxonomy): Bacteria > Pseudomonadati > Pseudomonadota > Betaproteobacteria > Neisseriales > Chromobacteriaceae > Chromobacterium > Chromobacterium rhizoryzae. The sequence continues at coordinate 5,295,023 of NZ_CP066126.1, read as the reverse complement.
ATGCACACCACCAGCGGCGTCACCAGCAGGCCGGCCTGGTTGGGCGACAGGCCGAAGCCGCCCTGGAACATCAGCGGCGCGTAGTACATCACCGCGAACATGCCGCCGCCCAGCAACAGCGACAGGCCGAACAAGGGCGCCAGGCTGCGGTGGCTCAGCATGTCCAAGGGCAGCAGCGGGTTGGGGCAGCGCCGCTCCCACCACAGCAGGCCGGCCAGCGCGGCCAGGCCGCTCAGGCCCAGACCGGCCATCAGCCACAGCGGCTTGTGCAGCGGCAGCCATTCCACCAGCAATTGCATCGAACCCAGCAGCGCGGCGATCAGCAGTCCGCCCTGCCAGTCCAGCTTGGACGCGGCGCCGGCGCGGCGCATCGCCGGCAGATAGCGCCAGACGAACCACAGGCTGGCCATACCCACCGGCAGATTGACGAAGAAGACCCAGCGCCAGCCCAGATATTCGGTGAGAAAGCCGCCCAGGGTCGGGCCCACCGCGTTGGCCAGGCCGAAGGCCGCGGTCAGCATCACTTGCCAGCGCAGGCGCTGCGCGGTTTCCGGAAACATGTCCGGCACGCAGGCGAAGGTGGTGGCCACCAGCATGCCGCCGCCCACGCCTTGCAGCGCGCGCGCCAGCACCAGTTCCAGCATGTTCTGGGCCAGGCCGCATAGCATGGAGGCGACGGTGAACAGGATGATGGCGGTCAGCACGAAGGGCTTGCGGCCGTGATCGTCGCCCAGCTTGCCGAAGATGGGCACGGTGATGACCGAGGTGAGCAGGTAGGCGGTGCCGACCCAGGCGTACAGGTCGAAACCGTGCAGCTCCGCCACCACGGTGGGCATGGCGGTGCCGACCACGGTCTGGTCCAGCGCCACCATCAGCAGCACGAAGCACAGGCCGAGCATGGCCAGCACTTTCTGGCGGAAATCCAGCGCGCCGGCCGCTCCAGCGGTTGCGGCTAAGGTGTTCATTTTTGTTGATCCATCAATAATTGACTAGTCAACTATTTTGCGCCGAGAAGGGCCAGGAATCCAGTGGCGGACACAAAGATTTACAAAGCAGGAGCTCTTAGAGCCTGTTTAAGGCGCGCGAGCAAGAGCGGGGCAAGGAGAAAACGATTGAAGAAGCGGAATGTACCGCGGGTACCTGTGCATTCTGAAAGCGTTCTTAACGCCCTTGTCTAAACTATCCAGCCAAAGCGCCGCAAACTTAGAACGGGTTCTAAGGCGGCGGCGCGTCCGCGCCGCCGCGCGCTTCAGTAACCGCGCCGGGCCAGCCAGCTGCTGGCCTCGCTCTTGGCCAGAATGGCCACCAGCCAGTCCCGGAACACTTTGACCTTGGGCAGTTCCGCCAGCTCGTGCGGATAAACCAGGTAGTAGCTCCACTCGGTCTCCAGCACGGTGTCGAAAGGCATCACCAGCCGGCCGGAATCCAGGTCCTGGGTCACCATGGACACCTGGGCCAGGGTCACGCCCATGCCGGCGACGGCGGCGTGCAGCGCGTATTCGGAGGCGTCGAAGGTGACGCCGCTTTCCGGATTCACGCCGTTGACGCCGGCCAGTTTCAGCCAGCGCTTCCAGGTGTCCTGATCGCGCCAGGGGTGCAACAGGGTGTGATGGCGCAAATCGTCCGGGGTGTTCAGCGGGTGCTTGCCGTTGAGCAGGGCCGGGGAGCAGACCGGGATCAGTTTTTCGCGGCAGATGCATTCGGTGCGCAGGTCCGGCGCCACTTCGGCGCGCGCCATGCCCACCACCGCCAGATCGTACTCCGCGCGGTTGAACGGCTTGTCGTGAATCAGCTGGGTCACCAGGTGCAGCGTGTATTCCGGATAGCGGGTCTGGAAGTCCGGCAGATTGGGCAACACCCAGCGCATCGCCGGGGTGGGCGGCATGCGCACGCGCAGATCGCTCTGCCGCAGCCGCAGCGCTTCGCTGGCCTCGTTCAGCAATTGGAAGGCCTCGCGCGCCGGCTTGATCAGCGCCTCGCCCTCGGCGGTCAGCGACAGGCCGCGCGCCTGCCGGGTGAACAGAGTGGCGCCGTAGTATTCCTCCAGCGTTTGCACGTGGCGGCTGACCGCCCCTTGGGTCAGGCTGAGCGCGGCGGCGGCGCGGGTGAAGGACAAATGCTCGGCGGCGACGACAAATACGCGTAATGCATTCAGCGGTGGCAGCTTCATCTTACATGCCTTTTTATCATGGTTATCATGAAATTAACTGCTTTGTCATGCCAGGCGCAACATCGTATGCTAGGCATGCCGAGCACGGCCGGGCACGGCTGGGCTTGGAACGGCGGACCGCGGCATGCAAGCCGCCGCCATGCATCAATGGCATGAAGACCGCCGCTCCGCGTTGATCGAACCGTCCCTGCCGCGCTCCCCGATTTCCAGCGCGGCGCCCGCAGCCAAAACCAAGCCCGGCCTTGGCTTTCCCGGAAACGGAACCGTCATTCCCGAGCCTAAGGCTTTATCCGTACTGAAATAGTAACGGATTATAAATATTACAGGATGACATCCGCTTGCAACGGAGAATTTTCCACCGCTTATCGCGTGTCGCCGAAACTGCGGCGGCATCGCCAGATTAACTGCCAATCCACGTTGGGCATTGCCGGGTTCAGACAGGGCCCGGCTTTTTTTTGCCCGCGCTCCGGCGAGCGGACAAGAAAAAAGGCCACGCGAGTGGCCCAAAGTTCGGAGAATAAGCCCAGGCGGCGCGAACGTCGCTTGGGCGCGGGCGGCGAACCGCCCGTTCTTGAGTTTGCGAGTGTAGCGCGTTGCGCCGACAGCGGCAACGCAATAATCCTGGCTAGTACCGCCCGGCTTTCACTCGCCCAATTCCGCCAGCAGTTCCGCCTGCTGCTCGGCGATCAAGGCGCCGGTCAGTTCGCTCAGATCGCCGTCCATCACGTAATCCAGCTTGTACAGCGTCAGATTGATCCTGTGGTCGGTGATGCGGCCTTGCGGGAAGTTATAGGTGCGGATGCGCTCGGAACGGTCGCCGGAGCCGATCAGGCTCTTGCGCTCGGCCGCTTCCTTCTGCTGCTGTTCGCGGCGCTGGATGTCCATGATGCGCGCCGCCAGCACTTGCATGGCGCTGGCCTTGTTGGCGTGCTGGGAACGGCCGTCCTGACACTCCGCCACAATCCCCGTCGGAATATGGGTGATGCGCACCGCGGAATCCGTCTTGTTGATGTGCTGGCCGCCGGCGCCGCTGGCCCTGAAAGTGTCGATGCGCAGATCAGACGGGTTCAGCACCACGTCGGCCAGTTCGTCGGCCTCGGCCATCACCGCCACGGTGCAGGCCGAGGTGTGGATGCGGCCCTGGGTCTCGGTCACCGGCACCCGCTGCACGCGGTGGCCGCCGGATTCGAACTTGAGCCGGGAATAGGCGCCAAAGCCGATCAGACGCACGATGACTTCTTTATAACCGCCCAGGTCGGACTCGCTGGCGGAGACGATCTCCGCCTGCCAGCGATTGCGTTCGGCGTAGCGGGTATACATGCGCAGGAGGTCGCCGGCGAACAGCGCGGCCTCGTCGCCGCCGGTGCCGGCGCGGATTTCCAAGAAGATGTTTTTCTCGTCGTTGGGGTCCTTGGGCAGCAGCAGCTTCTGCAACTCCAGCTCCAAAACCGCCAGCTTATCCTTGCCCTCGGCGATTTCCGCCTGGGCGAACTCCTTCATTTCCGGGTCCGACAACATGTCTTCCGCCGCGGCGATGTCGCTTTCGCACTGGCGATAGCCTTGGTAGGTTTCCACCACCGGGCTGAGTTCGGCGTGCTCGCGGGTGAGCTTGCGGAACGCTTCCATATTTTGAGTGGCCGCCTCGCTGGCCAGGAGGTGGGTCACCTCTTCCAGACGATCGGCCAGTTGCGCCAGTTTGGCCGCAATTGACGCTTTCATTACGACTCCGGGTGTAAACGATAAAGACGCGCCACGGCTTCCACCTGCGCGTCGTGCTCCGCGCCGCGCCCGGACGACAAGGCCCGGGTGGGGGGATGCATCAATTTATTGGTCAGTTGCACCGACAGGGTTTCCAGCACCCGCTCCGGCGCTTCGCCGCGCGCCAGCTGCTTGAGCGCGGCGTCCAGCGCGGCGCGGCGCAGCCGGTCCGCGTCGTCGCGCAGCGCGCGGATCAAGGGCACGGTTTCGCGCTTCTTCAGCCAGTCGCTGAACTCGCAAACCCGGGCCTGGATGATGGTTTCGGCTTCCGCGGCCGCGCTCTGACGCGCTTCCTTGCCCACTTCCACCACGCTGGCGATGTCGTCCACGCTGTACAGGAACACATCGGCCAGCTTGCCCACTTCCACCTCGATGTCGCGCGGCACCGCCAGGTCCAGCATGAAGATGGGCCGGTGACGGCGCGCCTTGATCGCGCGCTCCACCATGCCCTTGCCTATGATGGGCAGCTGGCTGGCGGTGGAGGTGACCAGCACGTCGTAGCGCGGCAGGATGTCCGGCAGCTCGGCGAGGGTGACGGCGTTGCCGCCGAACTGCTCCGCCAGCCGCTGGCCGCGCTCCAGCGTGCGGTTGGCCACGGTGATACAGGAGGGATTGCGCGCGGCGAAGTGAGTGGCCACCAGCTCTATCATTTCCCCGGCGCCGACAAACAGAATGTTCAGTTCGCCAATGGTGGGGAAGATCTGCTCGGCCAGCTTGACCGCCGCCGCCGACATCGACACCGAACTGGCGCCCACCGCGGTATTGGAACGCACTTCCTTGGCCACGGCGAAGGTGCGCTGGAACAGGCCGTTGAGCAGGGTGCCCATGGTGCCGGCGTGTTCGGCGCTGCGCACCGCGTCCTTCAGCTGGCCCAGGATCTGGGTTTCGCCCAGCACCATGGAGTCCAGGCCGGAGGCGACGCGAAAAGCGTGGCGCGCGGCGTTGGCCTCGTCCAGCTGATACAGATAGGGCTGCATTTCCGCCAGCGCCAGGCCGTGATATTGCGCCAGCCAGCTGAGCGCCGCCTGCGGATCGCCGCCGGTGCAATAGATTTCGGTGCGATTACAGGTGGAGACGATGGCCGCCTCGCGCGCCGCATGCGAGCTGACCAGGCTGTCCAGCGCCTTGGGCAACACCTCCGCAGGAAAAGCCAGCTTTTCCCGGATGGAGAGCGGTGCGGTATGGTGGTTCAAACCAAGGGCGAACAGATGCATGGGCGGATAAGCCGCGGAAAGAAATGGGGTATTTTAGCCTAACTTGAACCGCAAGTCCTGCGCCGCGGCGGCAAGCCGCGCCGGCCCGTCGCCGGCTCCTTATACGACATAGCAGAATCCGGCGCCGCGCGCGTCCCAAATAACGCGTTCTTCTTGCGCAAACCCCTATATGGGCCAAGCGAAGCTGGCATAAGATAAGCCCCATCAAGGAGGACGAAATGTCGCTGAACCTCGCAGACATCCGTAAGGATTTTTCCAAGAAAGAATTGTCGCCGGAGGAGTGCCTGCCGGACCCGCTGGCCCAGCTGGAGAGCTGGCTGGACCAGGCCATCGCCGCGCAGATGCCGGAACCCACGGCGATGAACCTGGCCACGGCCGGCGCGGACGGACGCCCCACATCGCGCATCGTGTTGCTCAAGGGCGTGGAAGACGGCCAGCTGCTGTTCTACACCAATTATCTGAGCCGCAAGGGCCGCCAGCTGAGCGACAACCCCTATGTGGCGCTGACCTTCTTCTGGCCGGAGCTGGAACGGCAGATCCGCATCGAGGGCCGCGCCGCCCAGGTGGCGCCGGAAATATCCGACGCCTATTTCGCCAGCCGGCCCTACACCAGCCGCGTAGGCGCCTGGGCCAGCGAGCAGAGCAGCGAGATCGGCTCCAAGGGCGTGCTGGTGTCGCGCGCGGCGATGTTCGGGGTCAAACACCCGCTGAACGTGCCGCGGCCGCCGCATTGGGGCGGCTACGCGGTGACGCCGGACCGGCTGGAATTCTGGCAGGGCCGACCCAGCCGGCTGCATGACCGGGTGCAGTACGCCTTGCGGGAAGACGGCGGCTGGAAGATCGCGCGGCTGGCGCCGTGAACCGGTCTCCAGTGAGGACAACTCATTGAAATAATGAGTTTTACGCATATTCAAAAAACTGCAACCATCTCAAATTAGACAGTTTGTCCGCTTTTATAGCGATTTGGATGTTGCCGCATCACAACAAGCCGCATCGGGATGATGCGGCTTTTCATTTTCTTGATGTTTCCCTCTCTTCTCCTTGTCTACCAAGGATTCGACGCCCCGCTTTGATTTCGGTCATGCCCGCCGCCGGCCATGCCCAGGCAACTGGCACTTAGAACAGATGCATATCAAGTCGGAAAAACCAATACATAATTTATGCATTTGGCAAGTGGTCGTCAGAACAAACCAAGCCAACGTCCTCTGGTTTCAGCAATTCCTTTCCCATGCTCAGAGCGACGTCCCATGTCGGGAATGCATAAGGGACGCGGCGAAAACCTCCCCGCCCGATGGCGGCAGCCATCTTGAGGGAACGGTTTCCAAGCGTCCGAAAGGGCAGGCGCAAGCCTGTCTGGCGCCGGCGGCCTTTATGCAAGACCCGCCGGCTTGACGCGGGGCATTACCGTGTCCTGCTGATCTACATTGGAGAAAAAGTCGTGATGAAAACCCAAACTGCGATGGTTCGCGTACTGGTGCTGTCCGCTCTCGCCCTGGCTTACGGTTCCGCCCACGCCGCCGAGCGCGTCAACCTGGAAGCGCTGGCCAAATCCAGCAAACTCGTCGACGGCGCCAGCGTGTTCAGCGCCGCCGGCATCAACCAGGGCGAACTGAAAGCGCAGCGCAGCGCCCAGTTCCCCAACGGCAAAGTCGTCACCCGCTACCAGCAGTTCTATCAGGGCGTGCCGGTGTGGGGCGAGGCCGTGGTGGAGGAAAAACAGTTCGCCAAAGGCTCGTCCACCGCCGCGGCCAGCAAGCTGTCCGGCTACTATGTGCGCGGCATCGGCTCCGACCTGGCTTCGGTCAAGCCGGCGCTCAGCGCCTCCCAGGTGCTGGCCAGCGCCAAGGCGCTGAAGGCCAACGGCTACGAAACCCGCAATGAGAAGACGGAACTGGTGGTCCGTCTGGACAACAACACCGCCCAGCTGGTTTACCTGGTGTCCTTCCTGGTGGAAGGCGGCAAGGAGCCCAGCCGCCCGCACCTCATCATCGACGCCAACAGCGGCCAGGTGCTGAAGCAGTGGGAAGGCCTGAACCACGCCGAAGCCAACGGCCCCGGCGGCAACGCCAAGACCGGCAAGTATCTGTACGGCACCAACTACGGCCCGCTGATCGTCACCAGCGATTGCAAGATGGACAGCGGCAACGTGGCCACCATCAACCTGAACGGCGGCACCAGCGGCACCACCCCGTACAAGTTCGCTTGCCCCACCAACACCTACAAGCAGATCAACGGCGCCTACTCGCCGCTGAACGACGCCCACTACTTCGGCAACGTGGTGTTCAATCTGTACAAGGACTGGTTCAACCTGCGTCCGATCAACCAGAAACTGCTGATGAAGGTGCATTACAGCCGCAACTATGAAAACGCGTTCTGGGACGGCAGCGCGATGACCTTCGGCGACGGCGCCACCCGCTTCTATCCGCTGGTGTCGCTGGACGTGTCCGCTCACGAAGTCAGCCACGGCTTCACCGAGCAGAACTCCGGCCTGGTCTACAGCGGCCAGTCCGGCGGCATCAACGAAGCGTTCTCCGACATGGCCGGCGAAGCCGCCGAGTACTACATGAAGGGCAAGAACGACTTCCTGGTGGGCGCGGAAATCTTCAAGCAGACCGGCGCGCTGCGCTACTTCGCCGATCCGACCAAGGACGGCCGCTCCATCGGCCACGCCAAGGACTACACCAGCGGCCTGGACGTGCACTACTCCAGCGGCGTGTACAACAAGGCCTTCTACCTGATCGCCACCAGCGCCGGCTGGAACACCCGCAAGGCCTTTGAAGTGTTCGTGGACGCCAACCGCCTGTACTGGACCTCCAACGCCACTTACAACAGCGCCGCTTGCGGCGTTGAAAAAGCGGCCGAAGCGCGCGGCTACAGCAAGGCCGACGTGACCAAGGCCTTCACCGCCGTGGGCGTGGCTTGCGGCAGCTGATGACCGCCTGACGGCGCGGCCATGACGGCCCGCGCCGTTTCTCCCATCCGCCGGCCATGGCCCGTCCATGGCCGGCATCGCTCAGGAATTCCGGAATGCTCACTCTCAAACCGAGTCTCGTCGCGCTCTTGGCCGCCACCAGCCTGGCCGGCGCAGCCCAGGCCGCCCCGGTGTGGATTTCCATCGGCGACGACGCCTACCAGCTATTGCAACAGGTCAGCCCGAAAAGCCGCAGTCAGGAAAGCCGCCAGCTGGCGGTGAGCGCGCTGCCGGCCGGCGTGTCCGCCAAGGGCGTGGCCACCGAGAAAGTCCACCTGGTGCAAGTGGACGACAGCGTGCTGCCGCAATTGTCGGACGCCATCCACCACAGCCTGCGCCATTGCGGCGGCTTCATCGTGCACAAGGATCTGCAGGACGCGCGCACCGCGCTGAAAGCCCCGGTGGCCAGCGCGCTGCTGCCCAGCTACCAGATCAACGACCAGGCCGCCGTCAACAAGCTGTTGCCGCAGCTGCAGGACAGCAACATCCTCGGCACCATCCAGTCCCTGTCCAACTACCAGAACCGCTTCTACACCACCAGCCACGGCGTCAACGCCTCCAACTGGATCGCCAGCCAATGGCGGCAGCTGGCCGCCGGCCGCGGCGACGTGAGCGTGGAGCAGTTCGCCCACAGCGCCTGGCCGCAGAAATCGGTGATCCTCACCATCAAGGGCAAGGACAACGCCGCCGAAACCCTGGTGCTGGGCGGGCATCTGGACTCCACCGTGGGCAACGGCACCGGCGAAACCAGCCGCGCGCCGGGCGCCGACGACGACGCCTCCGGCATCGCCAGCCTGACCGAGGTGATCCGCGTGCTGATGGCCAACAACTACCAGCCGCGCCGCACCATCAAGTTCATGGCCTACGCGGCGGAAGAAGTGGGCCTGCGCGGCTCCTCCGACATCGCCAGCCGCTACAAGCAGCAGAAGGTCAACGTGGTGGGCGCCTTGCAGCTGGACATGACCAACTACCAGGGCAGCGCGGAGGACATCTTCCTGTTCACCGACTACACCAACGCGTCGCAGAACACCTTCCTCGCCAACCTGGCCAAGGTCTATCTGCCCAATCTGAAAGTGGGCTACAGCTCGTGCGGCTACGCGTGCTCGGACCACGCCTCCTGGCACAAGAACGGCTACCCGGCGTCCTTCCCGTTCGAGTCCGCCTTCAACCAGTCCAACCCCAATATCCACACCGTGCGCGACACCCTCGCCAGCGCCGGCAACCAGGCTCGCCACGCGCTGAAGTTCTCGCAACTGGCGCTGGCCTACGCGGTGGAATTGGGCAGCGACGGCCCGGCGGTCAAGCGCTGACCCCAAGCGCAGTCCAATGCGCCCACCCCCTTGCGGGGTGGGTTTTTCATTGTGGGCCATGCCGCGAGCGCTCAGAACGTGTTTACGATCTCGCGAGCTAAGGCGAGACAAGGCGAAAACGGTTGAAGAAGCGGAATGTACAGGTGGTACATGAGCATTCTGAAAGCGTTTTCAACGCCCTTGTCTAACTATTCCGCCAACGCGCAGCAGATCGTAAACAGGTTCTCAGACGCCGGCCTCTCGCCGCATGTCCACATGCGGAATGCCGCCGTCGTCGTAAATCTCGGACACCGCGCAGAAGCCGAAACTTTCGTACAAAGCCTGCGCGTCGGTCTGCGCCGACAACATGACGGCCGCCCGTGGGAAATGCGCGCGGCACTGCGCCACCGCCTGCGCCAGCAAAGCCTTGCCCAGGCCCTGGCCGCGCGCCTCCGGCGCCACCACCACCCGGCCTATCGCCGCCGCGTCCGGGTATTTCTCCCCCGGCGCGATCAGGCGCGCGTAAGCCAGCAGCCGGCCGCCGTCGTCGTGGCCGGACAAGTGCAGACAGTGCAGGTCCATGCCGTCCACGTCGCCGTAAATCGACTGCTGCTCCACCACGAACACCCGGTCGCGCAACTGCAAAGCCCGATACAGCGCCAGCGGCGTAAAACCATCGAAACGGTGGCAGTGCCACGCAACTCGGTTTGCCATAGTAGAATTCCCCTGAACTGATTCATTATCATCGGCCGGCTTAGCGGCGCGCCCGGGCCAAGCTTACGACAAGGCGTGTTTGCCAGCTATAACCGTGAGGACAGGCTTTGCCGTGGCGCAAACGCCGGCCGATGAACGCTAACCGATTCAACTCCTGCCTTGCCCATATGAACGATAACGATCTGTTTGCCGAGATTACGCCGGACGGCGCCGCCGCCCTGACCCCGCCGCCGCCCACTCCGCCCGCGGCAGACGCCGACGACGGCGAGTGGATTCCGCTGGACCTTTACGCCGAGCGCGCCTACCTGGAATACGCGATGAGCGTGGTCAAGGGCCGCGCGCTGCCGGAAGTGGCCGACGGCCAGAAACCCGTGCAGCGCCGCATCCTGTACGCGATGCGCGACATGGGCCTGGCCCACGGAGCCAAGCCGGTGAAATCCGCGCGCGTGGTCGGCGAGATCCTGGGTAAATACCATCCTCACGGCGACAGCTCCGCCTACGAGGCGCTGGTGCGCATGGCGCAGGACTTCACGCTGCGCTACCCCTTGATCGACGGCCAGGGCAACTTCGGCAGCCGCGACGGCGACGGCGCGGCGGCGATGCGTTACACCGAGGCGCGGCTGACGCCGATCGCCGATCTGCTGCTGTCGGAAATCGACATGGGCACCGTGGACTTCGTGCCCAATTACGACGGCGCCTTCGAAGAGCCGCGTTTGCTGCCGGCGCGCCTGCCCATGGTGCTGCTCAACGGCGCCTCCGGCATCGCCGTGGGTCTCGCCACCGAAATCCCGCCGCACAATCTGACCGAAGTGGCCCAAGCCTGCGTCGCGCTGCTGGACGATCCGGAACTGGACACCGCGGCGCTGATGCAATACGTGCCCGGCCCGGACTTCCCCGGCGGCGGCCAGATCATCACCCCGGCCGAAGACATCCTCGCCGCCTATGAAAGCGGCCGCGGCAGCGTGCGCGTGCGCGCCAAATGGGAAGTGGAAAAACTGGCGCGCGGCCAGTGGCGCGTGATCGTGTCCGAACTGCCGCCCGGCTCCAGCGCGCAGAAAGTGCTGGCGGAGATCGAAGAAGCCACCAATCCCAAGGTCAAGACCGGCAAGAAGGCGCTGACCCAGGACCAGCAAAACCTGAAGAGCCTGATGTTGTCGCTGCTGGACCGCGTGCGCGACGAATCCGACAGCGAGTGCCCGGTGCGCCTGGTGTTCGAACCCAAATCCAGCCGCCAGGACCCGGACGAATTCATCAACACCTTGCTGGCGCAGACCAGCCTGGAAGGCAACGCCTCGATGAACCTGGTGATGATAGGCCTGGACGGCCGGCCGGGTCAGAAAGGCCTCAAGCCCATCCTCAGCGAATGGCTGGACTTCCGCCGCACCACCGTCACCCGCCGCCTGCAGCACCGGCTGGCCCAGGTGGAAAAGCGCATCCACATCCTGGAAGGGCGGATGATCGCCTTCATCCACATCGATGAAGTGATACGCGTGATCCGCGAATCCGACGAGCCCAAGCCGGACCTGATCAAGGCCTTCGGCCTGACCGAGATCCAGGCCGAGGACATCTTGGAAATCCGCCTGCGCCAACTGGCGAGGCTGGAAGGCTTCAAGCTGGAGAAAGAGCTGTCCGACCTGCGCGAGGAGCGCGAAGGCCTGCGCCACGTGCTGGACACCCCGGACGCGCTGCGCACCATGATGCGCGAGGAAATCCAGGCCGACGCCGCCAAATACGGCGACAAGCGCCGCAGCGAGATCAAGACCGCCGAGCGCGCGGTGCTGACCCAGACCATAGCCGACGAGCCGGTCACCATCATCCTGTCGCAAAAGGGCTGGATCCGCGCCCGCGTCGGCCACAACGTCGACCTCGCCGCGCTGGCCTTCAAGGACGGCGACGCGCTGCACACCGTGGTGGAAACCCGCACCGTGTGGTCGGTGATCGTGCTGGACTCCAAGGGCCGCGCCTACACCGTGGATCCGGCCGACGTGCCCACCGGCCGCGGCGACGGCGTGCCGGTGGCCTCGCTGGTGGACCTGCAGGACGGCGCCAAGCCGGCGCAGATGCTATCCGGAAAAGACGAGACCCGCTTCGTTGTCGCCGGTTCCGGCGGTTACGGCTTCATCGCCAAGCTGGGCGACATGGCCGGCCGGGTCAAGGCCGGCAAGGCCTTCCTGACGCTGAACCCGGAAGAAAGCGTGCTGACCCCGGCGCCGCTGCCGGCGGCCGGCATAGTCGAAGCCACCCAGTTGGTGGCCGCCGCCGACAACGGCCGGCTGCTGGCCTTCCCGGCCGCCGAACTCAAGGAGCTGGCCAAGGGCCGCGGCCTGATGCTGATGGCGCTGGACAACGGCGAAGCCCTCACCGCCGTCGGCCTCGTCAACGGCGACAAGGCGCTGCTGTCCACGCTGTCGGTGCGCGGCAAGGCCTCCGATGAAAAACTGGCGCTGGCGGAGTTCGCCGGTAAGCGCGGCAAGAAGGGCAAGCTGATGCCCAAGAAATGGAGCGTCGGCGCCATCAGCGAGCTGCCGACGACATGAACCGGGACCGCCCGCCCACGCCGTTGACCCCGCGCAGCGGGCTGGTCTTCATCAACAGCTTCCGGGCGGCGCTGCTGCTGGTGCTGCTGGCGATGTCGCTGTTCGCCAACCGCGAAGGCGAATCGCTGGTGGCCGGCGGCAAGGCCTTCTATCTGTGGAGCGGCGTCTACGCCGCGCTGATCGGCGCCTGGTTCCTGCTGCGCAACGGCCGGCTGGCCCACACCCTGCAGCTGACCCTGGCCATCGCCGCCGACATCGCGATGATCGTGCTGCTGATGGGCATCAACGACGGCGTGCGCAGCGGCTACGGCATTCTGCTCTTGCCCTATCTGGCGGTGGCCGGCCTGCTGTCCTCCGGCCGCTACGCGCTGTTCTACGCCTCCATCGCCACCCTGATCCTGCTGTCCTTCGTCGGCGTCGAGCAATACCTGGGCATAGGCCGCGGTTCCGACTTCTACTACTCCGCGCTGCTGGCCACCGCCGGCTTCATCACCTCCATCGTCACCTGGAAGCTGGGCCGGGTGGCGCGCGACTCCGAGGCCTTGGCCGCCCGCCGCGGCGGCGAAATCGCCAACCTCAACCGCCTGAACGAACTGGTGCTGCAAAGCCAGCGCGACGCGGTGGTGGTGCTGGACCCGTCCGGCCTGCTGCGCCAGTTCAACAACCAGGCGGCGCGCTACTTCGGCGCCATGCGCCGCGGCCACGTCGTCCCGGAACTGCTGCCGCTGGTGGAGCGCTGGCGGCACAACGGCTGCCCGCCCAATCCCAGCTTCATAGACCGCAATATCCGCGGCCGCCAATTGGTGGGCCGCATGGTGCCGGTGCTGATGGGCGACGACCACGCGCTCTTGCTGTTCATGCGCGATATGGCCGACATGGCGGAAGAGGGCAAACGCGTGAAGCTGGCGGCGCTGGGACGGCTCACCGCCAATATCGCCCATGAAATCCGCAACCCGCTGTCGGCGATCAACCACGCGGCGGATCTGCTGGCCGAAGACGAAACCGATCCCGCGCGCCAGCGGCTGATCCGCATCGTGCAAGGCAATAGCAAGCGCATCAACCACATGGTGCAGGAAGTGCTGGCCTTGAACCGCCGCGACCGGATCAAGCCCGAGCCCATCCGGCTGCAGCCTTTTCTGGACGAACTGCTGGACCACTTCGGCGTGGTGGAGGCCGCCGCCGCCGGCGCGATCTGCTGTGTCTACCAGGCGCAGGCCGCCGCGGTCCAGTTCGACCGCGGCCATTTCGGCCAGATTCTCAATAATCTGCTGGCCAATGCCTGGCGCTACTCCAGCAAACAGCCGGGCGCGGTGCGCATCGAAGTGGGCGAAGTGGAAAACCACCTGACCATCAAGGTCATGGACGATGGGCCGGGCATGAGCGAAGATGCCCAGGCCCGCTTGTTCGAACCCTTTTTCACCACGGAAAGCGCCGGCACCGGACTGGGCCTGTACATTGCGCGCGAGCTGGCGGAAGCCAACGACGCGCGGCTGGACTACTGCCCGCCCGGCGGCGTGTTCCGTCTGATCTGTCACAAGGCTTATGGCTAAATCCTCCCTGCGCGTGCTGGTGATCGACGACGAACCGGACATCCGCGAACTGCTGGAACTGACCCTGATCAAGATGGGGCTGGACGTGGCCACCGCCGCCAGCGTCGGCGCCGCCAAACTCAGCCTGAACAGCCAGCCCTTCGACCTGGCGCTGACCGATATGCGCCTGCCGGACGGCGAGGGCATCGAGGTGGTGCGCCATATCGCCGAGCAGGGGCTGGACGTGCCCATCGCGGTGATCACCGCCTACGGCAACACCGACAACGCGGTGCTGGCGATGAAGGCGGGCGCCTTCGACTACCTGCAAAAACCGGTCAGCCTGGCGCAATTGCGCAGCCTGGTGAAATCCGTGCTGCGCGTGGACAACGGCAAGCCCGGCGCCGCGGTGCGGCTGGACGGCGAATCCCCGGCGATCCAGGAAGCCTTGCGCCTGGTCGGCAAGCTGGCGCGCAGCCAGGCCGCGGTCTACCTCAGCGGCGAGTCCGGCACCGGCAAGGAACAGGCGGCGCGGATGATACACGAGCACAGCGCGCGCGCCGAACGGCCGTTCATTCCGGTCAACTGCGGCGCCATTCCGGAAACGCTGATGGAAAGCGAATTCTTCGGCTACCGCAAAGGCGCGTTCACCGGCGCCGACAACGACCGCGACGGCTTCTTTCAGCAAGCCAACGGCGGCACGCTGTTTCTGGACGAAGTGGCCGATCTGCCGCTGGCGATGCAGGTCAAGCTGCTGCGCGCGATTCAGGAAAAGAAAGTGCGCCGCCTCGGCAACGCCCAGGAAGAAGCGGTGGACGTGCGCATCATCTGCGCCACCCACAAAGACCTGGCGGCGCGGGTGGACGCCGGCAGCTTCCGCCAAGACCTGTATTACCGGCTGAACGTGCTGCCGCTGCGCATGCCGCCGCTGCGCGAACTGCGCGAGGATCTGCCGCGCTACATCGCCGGCCTGCTGGAACGCTTTTCCCCCGATGAAAAACCGCGGCTGGCGCCGGCGGCGCTCAAGGCCTTGCTGGAATACAATTACCCGGGCAATTTCCGCGAACTGGAAAACATCCTGGAGCGCGCGGTGGCGCTGGCCAACGACGCCCGCATCGAATTGCCGGACCTGCAACTGCTGCCTGGCGATCACGGCGGCCACGGCGACGGCGAAGCGCCGACATGCGCCGACGGCGAGGCGCTGCAGGACTTTCTGGACCGGGTGGAGCGCGAAGCGATACTCAAGGCGCTGGAAAGCACCCGCTTCAACCGCACCCAGGCCGCCAAGCAGCTGGGCGTGACCTTCCGCTCCATGCGTTATCGGATGGAAAGGCTGGGCATCAAATAAGAAGAGTTTTCAACACGGCATCGCCGAAGCGCAGCAGGCTCTGCGCTAAGCACGCTGTGGATAAGCACGGCATTGCGCCAAATCCTGTGGATAAGCCATATTCTCGCTTTTTGCCGGCCCCTTGCCGGAAAGCCGGGAAGCCCGGCCGCGCAATCGCTACAATGCGGCAGCCGCGGCCCGCGTCCGCGCATCAGACAAGACCGGACCCGGTCCAGCGGCTATAAATAATCTATTCGGCGGCCCCGCCCAAGCGCGCGCGCCATTGCAAGACATCGATATCCGCTACCGCCCCATGGCTTTCTCGCCGCTCCACCTCGCCCGCCGCGCCTTGCCGGCCCTGCTGTTCGGCGCGCTCAGCGCCCCGATAGCCGCGCTGCCGTCGATCCGGGTGGCGCTGGGCGAAACCAAGCAGCCCTATATCGACGCAGAGCGCGCCAAAGGCGTGGAATACGATATCGTCCGCCAGGCCCTGATCCAGGCCGGCTATCAGCCCCAGATCCGCTTCGGCCCCAATCTGCGCGCGCACAACTGGCTGGCCAACGGCCAGGTGGACGCCGCCATCGCCAATAGCGGCGGCCATGTTTCCGAGCCCTACATCGTCTACCAGAACATGGCGATCACGCTGTGCAAACGCCGCATCCGACTGCGCCGGCTGGACGACCTGGCCCGTTTCCGGGTGGCCGCCTTCCAGGGCGCCCACCTCTACCTGGGCCCCGACTTCGCCGCGCTGGCGCCGCAGATTACGTCCTACCGGGAAGAATCGCCGCAGGTCACCCTCAACCGCCTGCTGTACAGCGAACGCGCCGACGTGGCGATTTCCGACGTCAACATCTTCCAGCAGTTGAGCCACGAGCTGCGCCGGGAAATCGACGTCGGCGCCAAGCTCTGCCCGTACGCGCTGTTCACCCCCACCCATTACCGGCTGACCTTCCGCGACGTCCGCGACCGCGACCGCTTCAACCAGGGCCTGCGCCGCTTCGCCGCCGCCGGCGGCTACGAGAAACTGGCCGAACGCTACCAGCTGCCCACCCAGCGCGGACGCCCCTGGTTCAAGCCCTGAGAACCTGCCGCGCTTCGGCGATACGGCGTTGAACAGACTCTGAGCGCGCCTTGCCGCGCCCGGCTGGCCTAAGGGTGGGTGTCTGCTCTGGATCAATAACCTTCGTCGCCGCGCGGTGTTAGCATGGTTTGGCAGTATCTGATCGCTGACGGCCGCTGTCTTTGCCCTTAGGCTTCGCCCGGGTCCGCGTCGTCAGCCGCTCCATGTATCCACCCGCCCAAGGAGTCGCCCATGTTTCCCGAATACCGCGAACTGATCAGCAAGCTGAAAACCGAAGACGAGCACTTCACCCGCCTGTTCAACAAACACAACGACCTGGACCAGAAGATCAAGAATATGGAAGCGCGCATCGAGCCTTCCGTCGACTTCGAAATCGAAACCCTGAAAAAGGAAAAACTGCGGCTGAAGGATGAGCTGTACATCATCCTGAGAAAGGCCGCCGGCTAGATCCGGCGGCTGCGCGCAAGAACAAAGCCCGCCGACAGGCGGGCTTTTGCATGATGCGCGCCGAGCTTCAGACCGTGGGCGCGTCCTTCTCCAGCTCCGCCAGAATCGCGCCAGGCTCCTGGGTCACTTCCAGAACCTTGCGGATGCGGTTGAACGCCACGCAGGCGTCGGCCGGATACTTGCCGAACGGCGTCAGCCCGCCATGGCTCCAGCCCGCCGCGGCCAGCACGTCCTTGCGGAACTGCGAGCCATCGGCGCTGCCGCCGGCGATCTGCTGCAATGCCCGGTCGATCAGAATATGCGGAAACGGGTTGCGGGACAGCGTGGTGAAATGCTCTGGGCGAACTTCGTCGAACTGCATGGCGCACTCCTGATGCGTGAACATGATTCATCTAAGTCCAAACCAGGGAAATTCGCCAGCAGACTGTGAAGACTCACACGCCGCCGCCGCGAACGGCGGCGGCGCGGCCAGGCTCAGCGCCTATTCAAAACGCGCGCGGCCTTGAACCGGCGCTAGCGGTTCACCAGCAATTTGGGGTTGGAATTGCCCCACACCGTGTACAGGTCGGCCAGCAAGGCGCCGTTGATGTCCTCCAGCTCGGCGGCGCCGATTTCGCCCTTGCCCTGCTTGCCGAACAACACCACCTCGTCGCCGATCTTGGCGCCCGGAATCTCGGTCACGTCCACCATCAGCGTATTCATCGACACCTTGCCCACCACCGGCGCGCGCTGGCCGTTGATCAGCACATGCGCCTTATTGGTGAAGGCGCGGCGATAGCCGTCGGAATAGCCGACCGGGATATTGGCCAGCAAGGACTCGCGCTTCAGGGTGTAAGTGCGGTCGTAGCCGACGGTGTTGCCGGCCGGATAGCGGTTCACCGCCGCCACGCGCGATTTGAAGGCCATCACGCGCAGATATTCGGTATGGCTGGGCACGGTGTCGCCGAAGATGGCGCCGCCCGGACGCACCATGTCCAGCCGCGCTTCCGGCACTTCCAGCGTGGCGAAGC
Source organism: Chromobacterium rhizoryzae (assembly GCF_020544465.1). Classification (NCBI taxonomy): domain Bacteria; kingdom Pseudomonadati; phylum Pseudomonadota; class Betaproteobacteria; order Neisseriales; family Chromobacteriaceae; genus Chromobacterium; species Chromobacterium rhizoryzae. The sequence continues at coordinate 5,276,979 of NZ_CP066126.1, read as the reverse complement.
TGTTGGCGCAGTGCAGGGTGATCTTGCTGCGGTCCAGGCCGCCCGCCTTGATCAGCCAGGCGCTTTCCTGCTTGAAGGCCGCCAGGCCTTTTTCCACGTCGGCCTTATCCTCCACCGGGAAGTGAGTCATGATGCCCACCACTTGCAGATTGGGCAGCTTGAGCATGGCCAGCGCGTCGCGGCGGCCTTGCTTGCTGGCCAACTCCACGCCGTTGCGGCTGATGCCGGCGGAGTTGATGGCCAGATGGATTTGCAGCATCTTGCCCTGGCGCTTGGCCAGCGCGGACGCCTGGCGCGCCAGTTCCAAATTGCCCACCAGCTCTTGCATATCGTATTGCAGGCCGTCCGCTATCTCTTCCTGCGTGGCGCTGCGCACGCGCGCCACCACGCCCTTATAGCCGCTGGCGCGGGCCACGCGGGCCTCTTCATTGCTGGCGATGCCCACGCAGGGAATGCCCTGGGCGATGATGGACGGCATCACGTTGGCGATGCCGTGGCCGTAGGCGTCCGCCTTCAAAATGGCGCACACCTTGGTGTCGGCGCCCACCAGGCGCTTGAGTTCGGCCAGATTGTGATCCAGCGCCGCCTTGTCGATTTCCAGCCAGGCGTTGCCGCGCGCCGCTTCCGCGGTGGAGCCGCTGTTGGCCGCGGTCAACGGCGGCGCCGCCATGGTCAGCGCGGGCGCCAGGGCCAGGCCCAGCGACAAGGCCAGCAGTGTTTTCTTGAATTGCATAAATCGTCCCCCGAGTGTGAATGCCGCTTGCCGACAAGGCCGTTCCGGCATCCGGGAGATGATAGGAGGCAGATATATTCATGTCGATATGAATATTCACTGCTAGTCCTGGTTTTGCATAAGCGCTTGACTGCGCGCAAACCCGGCAACGGCGAGCGGCCCTTGCGCGGCGCGGCGCGGCTATCCATCATGAAGGGGCGGCGCGCAGCTTCCGCGCGCCATCTCGAGGTTATTCCGATGCGGCAATCCCTATTCCTTCGCCGGCTGGCCGGCTGCTGGCTGGCCGTCCTCATCGCCTTGGCCGGCGGCATGTCCCCGTCCGTTCAGGCGGCCGGAATGATCTACGTCGGCCACGCGCCGGAAACCCCCGCCGACGAGCGCTACGACTATCACTGGGCGATTCTGCGCGCGGCGCTGGACGCCACCCGCCCGCGTTGGGGAGATTACAGCCTGCGCTTCGCGCCGCGGATGAACGAAGCCCGCCAGCTGCAGGAACTGGGCCACCCGCGCGGCCGGCTCAATGTGGTGATCCGCGAAACCAACCGCGACTACGAACGCCGCTATCTGCCGGTGCGGATTCCGATAGACCGCGGCCTGCTCGGCTATCGCGTGCTGCTGATCCGCGACGCGCGGCAAGCGGATTTCGACGCGGTGACGGGTCTGGCCGACTTGCGCCGTTTCAGCGTCATCCAGGGGGATGGCTGGGGCGACAACGCCATCCTCAAGCAAGCCGGCCTGACCGTGGTGACCGACCCCAATTACGAAGGCCTGTTCCGCATGCTGGAACGCGGTCTGGGCGACGCGTTCTCGCGCGGCGTGGCGGAAGTGGAGGAGGAGATCCGCGTTTACCAGCCGCAATACAAGCATATCGCGCTGGAGCGGTCTTTATTGCTGTACTACCCGCTGCCCACCTATTTCTGGTTCGGCCGCGACGCGGAAGGGCAGAAGCTGGCGCAACGCGTGGAACAGGGCATGCGGCTGATGCTGCGCAACGGCGAATACCAGCGGCTGTTCCAGAAATACCACGCCGGGCTGATCCAGCGGCTGGACCTGAAGCACCGGCGGCTGATCCGCATCGACAACCCCTTCCTGCCGCCCAGCACGCCTTTCGCCGACCGCGGCCTGTGGTTCGATCCGACCACGGCTAAATAAACGCGCTCACTCCGCTTGCAAGGCCTGGCGCACGCACAGCCGCTGGGCTATTTCGCGGTCGGCGCATTTGAGTTCGGCCTCGGCGCGGGCGCGGCAGCGCGCGGGGTTGGCCGAACGCGCGCAATCCGGCGGCGGCAGCCGCTCGTTGATGCAGACGCGGCGCGCCTTGCCTTCCAGCCCGTCGCAAGAGCTGTGCGCCGCCCGCAAGGCTTCGCAACGCTTGGCGTCGCGCTCGCGCAGGCAGCTCAAGGCCGGCGTGTAAAATTCCAGGCAGGCGTGCCGCCCGTTGACCGGCAAATCATTGCAGGCCATCGTGCCCTGACGGTGCAGCTCGCAGCGCTGCGGCGCGGTGGCGCGGCTGCAATCCCATTGCGCCGCCGCCGCGTCCGCCAGCCAGCACAAGACCAGCCCCCATCCCCAGGCGCGCCGCAGCGCGCCGTATCCCCTATTGTTTTTCAAGGCATGCCCCTTGCGCATGACCGCTTATCTCCACGCCCGCCTAAGCACAGCTGTTGACGATCCGCTCAATGTCGAAATGCTGATGCGCCGCGTGTACTGTTCGCTTTCTCAGCCGCAACGCCTTGTCGCTCGCGAGAGCGTGAACCGCTTTTATTGGGCGAAAACGACGCTGCGCGCTAACGGCGCGGCGGACGGCCAGCCAGGCTCATGCCGGCGAAATCGTTTTGCTCCGCAAACCGTTCCGGCAATGAGAATTGGAATTGGAATGAAAAGGCTGGCGTACTCTATTCAAAGCTTATCAATAGAAATCCCGCTTCGCCAGCCGGGCTTGACGCGTCGGAGACTCACTCCGAGCCGCGTTTGCGGCGGTCGCGCCAGAAATGAGGCTTGACGCGATCCGGCGGCGGCGGCGCGGCGCCGTCCGGGTTCATCCGCCAATACGGCGGCGGCGCGCGATGCATCAGCTCCGGCGGCAAATCGCCGTCCTGCACCGCTTCGCGCAGGCGCAAATTGCGCAGGCGGCGCAATTCCTTGCAGTCCGGATCCGGCCGCGCCTGGCAGCGGCGGCTAGGCGCCGGCTCCAGGTCCGGCGGCATGGGGCCGCGCTCCTTCCCTCGCGCCAGGGCCGGCGCGCTGGCGAGCGCTTGCAGCAAGGCAAAGATGAGAAGAATCGGCAACCGCGTCATGAAAGCTGTTTTATCCTGTCGAAGGGGCTGGTAAAGGGCTCCGGTCCCAAGATCCGGGCCGGCGAGGGCGGACAGCATACACCATGCGCCGCCGATGCCAAAGGCATCTCCCCGCGGCCAAACCGCCGGAACGCCTCATTAGGCAGCCTAGACTCGCGGCATGAGGCAGACATGAGCGACAATCGCTGATTTGTTAAGGTGTGTGATCGCGGGAACCGGCTTAACATATCTTCATCAGGCGCGCTGCCGCAGCCCGGGGCCAGCCGCTAAGCTGACACACCGCTCCGAGGAAAAATCGCATGGAACACAATAAGATACTGGTCGTCGACGACGACGCCAAGCTGCGCGAGCTGCTCACCCGCTATCTGAGCCAGCAAGGCTACGCGGTGGAGGCCCTGCCGGACTCCAAGGACCTGGACCGCAAGCTGGCGCGCAATCGTCCGGACCTGATGGTGCTGGACGTGATGATGCCGGGCGAGGACGGACTGGCCGTGGTGCGCCGGCTGCGCGCCCAGGGCGAAACCATTCCGGTGATCATGCTCACCGCGCGCGGCGAGGACATCGACCGCATCCTCGGCCTGGAAATGGGCGCCGACGACTACCTGCCCAAACCGTTCAATCCGCGCGAGCTCACCGCCCGCATCCAGTCGGTGCTGCGCCGTCATCACGCCACGCCGGCGCTGGGCGCGCGCCACGACGCCGACGAGGAAGTGAGCTTCGGCGAATTCGTGCTCAATCTGGGCCAGCGGGAACTGCGCAAGGCCGGCCAGCCGGTGACGCTGACCAGCGCGGAATTCGCGGTGCTGTCGGTGCTGGTCAGCCATCCGCGCCGGCCGCTGACCCGCGAGCAATTGATGGAAATGGCGCTGGGCAAGGGCAACGGCGAATCGCTGGACCGCAGCATAGACGTGCATATCTCCCGGTTGCGCAAGGCGCTGGAAAGCGGGGACAGCCAGCTGCGCTTCATCCAGACGGTATGGGGCTACGGCTATGTGTTCGTGCCGGACGGCACGCCGCGGGAGTAAGCGGTGCGCAAGCTGACCGGCTCGCTGTTTTTCCGGCTGGCGGTGCTGGTGGTGCTGGTGGTGCTGACCACCCAGTTCGTCACCCTGTGGATGGCCGCCGGCGAACGCCACAAACTGCTGGACAAGCAGCTGTATTCGCAGACGGTGGACACCCTGGCCTTCCTGGAAGGCACGATGGAGGCGATGACCAACACCGAGCGCGCCGAATTCCTGGCCGGCTACAACCGGCCCGGCCTGCCGCGCCTGCTGCCGATCAACGCCGATCAAGGCGTCAATTTCACCGACTACGTGCCGCGCCTGGGCGAGACCCTGGCGCAGCGGCTGTCGCACGGCCTCAACGAGCCGATAGAAGTGCGCCACGCCCAGATCGACGATCGCAGCGAGCTCTGGGTCAATGTGCACGTGCTGGACCAGGCCTACTGGCTGGTGCTGCCCTTCGGCCGCTACAGCGACCGCCCGATCAACACCATCATGCAGGCGGCGCTGCTGGCCTCCATCGTCGCCAGCCTGCTGGCCTTCGTCGTCGCCTGGCGGGTGACGCGGCCGATCAGCCGCGTGGTGCTGGCCAGCCGGGAACTGGCCGCCGGCACCATGCCGGCCGCGGTGCCGGAGGACGGCCCGCGCGAGGTGAAGGTGCTGGCGCATAATTTCAACCTGATGGCGCAAGCGCTGGACAGCGCCGCGCGCGAGCGCCGGCTGATGCTGGCCGGCCTGTCCCACGATCTGCGCACGCCGCTGACCCGGCTCAAGCTCTCGCTGGAACTGCAGCAGGACAGCCCGGATCAGCACGATATGCTGGCCGACATCGACGAGCTGTCGCAGATCGTCCGCCAGTTCATCGACTTCGCCCGCGCCGAGGAAACCACCCGGCTGGAGCCGGTGGCGCTGGCCGACCTCGCCGCCAGCGTGGTGTCGCGCTTCGCCCGCGAGGGCATGGACGTGCGCCTGAAGCGGCTGGCGGAGCCGGAGCTGCAAGGCGACGGGCTGGCGCTGGAGCGCTTATTGTCCAATCTGCTGGAAAACGCGCGCCGCTACGGCGCGCCGCCGGTGGAGGTCTGCGTCGAACAAGACAACGGCTTCGCTGTGCTCAGCGTGCTGGACCACGGCAAGGGCATTCCGGCCGAGCTGCGCGAAACCGCGCTGGCGCCGTTCGAACGGCTGGCCGAACACCGCGGCACCGACGGCGGCAGCGGCCTCGGCCTCGCCATCGTCAGCCGCGTGGTCAAGCAACACCGCGGCCGGCTGGAGTTCTGCGATCAGGCGGACGGCTTCAAGCTGGCCGTCCATCTGCCGCTGAACGCCGCTTGAGGGCGTGGTCCGAGCGTCGCCCGTCTACCGGGCGGCGCTCAGCGGAAGCGCAGCATCATCCACAGCCCGCCCATGCTCAAGGCCATGCCGCCCAGCTTGCCCAGCGACGGCTGTTCGCGAAACAGCAGATAGCCCAGCGGCAGCAACACCAGCGCGGTCAGCACATTGGAACTGAGCGCCGCGTAGCCGACATGCCAGCCGGCGCGATAGGCCAGCAAAAAGCCCAGTTCGATGCCGACAATGCCCGCCGCCACGCCCAGGCTGCTCCAGTTCAGCGCGGCCAGCCCGCGCTGGCCGCCGCCGGGCAGCCACCACATCCCCAGCACGCACACCAGCATGGCCACGCCGTAACTGACCGCCAATGAAAAGAAAGGATTCGCCGCCTCCGGCACCTGCTTGATCGACAGGTGATAGACGACGGAGCCGGCGACCGCCAGCAATAAAGCCGCGATGAACATGTTTGAACGCCTCATGAGAAATATCCGTCCCTAGGCTAAACTTTCCCGCCGCTTATAGGTAGACTGAAAAATCAGGGCATTGTTATAAGAAAAAATCATGACTGGAGATTTGGACACCGGTTTGCTGCGCGCGCTGATCACGGTGGCGCGCCACGGCAGCATCAACCGCGCGGCGGCGGACTTGGGGCGCACGCAGCCCGCCTTGAGCCTGCAACTGCGCAAACTGGAACAGCACTGCGGCCAGACCCTGTTGCGACGCTCTCCGCGCGGCGTCAGCCTCACCGCGGCGGGGCTGCAATTGCTGCCCTACGCCGAACGCATCGTCAGCCTGACCGAACAGATGCAGCCGACGGCCGCGCCCGCCGCCGCCCGGCGTTGCCGGGTGGGCCTGATCGAGGATGTGATCAGCCGTCATCTGCCGCAGGTGCTGGCCGACTTCGCCGCCACCCAGCCGCAGTGGCAGCTCGAAGTGCGGGTGGCCCTGGAACGGGAACTCAGCCCGGCTTTTCGCCAGGGAGAACTGGATCTGCTGATCGCCAACCCGCGTCAGTGCGGGCTGGAGCGGACGCCGAGCTGGGTGCTGGAATACCCATTGCAATGGTTGGCGCGCGACGGCGTGAAACCGGAAGCGAAGGTCCTGCCCTTGGTGATGTTCTCCGCGCCCTGCAGCTGGCGCGACGCGATGCTGCGCGCCTTGCACCAGCTTGACCAGCCTTATCGCATCGTCTTCGAAAGCACCAGTCAGCTGGCGGTGCAAGCGGCCTTGGAAGCGGGCCTGGGCGTGGGCGCCCTGTTTCCCGACGCCGTCTCCGCGCAGCTGCGGCCCTTGCCGGAACACAGCCTGCCGCCGCTGCCGGCGGTGCCGCTGGCGCTCTACCGCCAGCGCGACGACGACGGGCTGGAATTGCTGTCCCGGCTGTTCTTCCGCGCGCTGGGCCAGTTCGCGGTCTAGGCCGGCTGCAAGCCCGCCATCACCGCGCCTTCCCAGCCTATCAACTCCACCTTGCGTTCCGCGCCCCAGCGGTATTCGCCCAAAGCGCCCTCGGCGCGTATCACCCGGTGGCAGGGAATCAGCCAGGCCACCGGATTGGCGCCCACCGCGCTGCCTACCGCCCGCGCGGCGCGCGGCCGCCCCACCGCGGCGGCGATCTGGCCGTAACTGGCGAAGCCGCCGTAGGGAATGGACAGCAGCGCGCGCCAGACCTGGATCTGGAAATTGCTGCCCTGCACCCGCAGCGCCAACGGCGCCTGGCCTTCGGCGCGCAGCGGCTCGAACATGGCCGCGGCCACCTCGGCGCCGCCGCCGGGAACATGGCTCAACGCAGCCTTGGGCCAGCGCCGGCTCAGCCAGGCCACGGCCTCTTTCTCGTCCGCGACGAATTGCGCCGCGCACACCCCACGCGCGGTCCGCGCCACCAGCACCGGGCCGAAACGGCTGGCTTCCACGCTCCATTCGATCGCCAATCCGGCGCCGCCGTTGCGGTATTCGCCCGGGGTCATCGCCTCCAGCGTCACGAACAGATCGTGCAAGCGCCCGCCGCCGGACAAGCCCAATTCATGCGATAGCGGCAACAAGGCCTGTCCGCCCAGCCTGGCCTTGGCGGCCTCGCAGGTCAGATGCTGCAAAAAGCGCTTGGGGCTGACGCCGGCCCAGCGGGTGAACAAGCGCTGCAAGCGCGATTCCGACAGGTGCAACGCGCCGGCCAGCTCGGCCAGCTCCGGCTGGCGCTCGGCGTTGGCCACCAGATAGCGGATGGCGTCGCGAATGCGGCCGTAGTCGCGGTCTTCCTCGAGAATTTCGCCGTGCATGGTCTGCTCTCCATTCGATCACAGCCCCAGCATAAGCAGATCGGGCCGCCGCGGCGACCCGATTCTTGCCCACTTGCGCGCCGCGCCCCTCATATCGCGTGCAGCAAGGAATATTGAATTTCCGACAGGGCCTGCGGCACGCGGATGAAGGAAAGCGGCATGCCCAGCAACCTGGCCATGTGGGAGGTGGAGAACAGGCCGCACAATTCATGATGGCCGCTGCCGGGGTTGAACTCCGCCACCAGCGCGTGCTGGCGTCCCATCTGCTTCATCGTCGCCACCATATGGCCCACGCTGGCGTGCTCGATATCGCCCAGGTTCAAGGCTTCCAGCTGCTTGCGCGGCGTCATCACATCGCCCACGCCGATGTCCGCATAGTGCTTGCCGTGTTCCTTCATGCACTGGATGGGCCGCTCGCCCAGCAGATCGGTGGCGGTGATCAGGCCGGCGAACTGTCCGTCGCCATCGTGGACGAACAGCAGCCGGATGCCGTGGCTGATCATTCGGTCGTGCGCTTCGCGCAAGCTGGCGTTCTGATCAATGCCCACCGGATTGATCAGCCGCAAATCGGTCATCACGTCCAGAGCCGGGCTGTTCAAGGTGATAGGCGGGTGCGGGCGCTGATCCAGGCGCACCAGGTCGGTGGTGGACGGCAGGCTCATCGTGGGCAACACGCTGTAGTTGGCTAACATGGTAGCTCCTTGTCTTCTTAGACAGCGGAGTCGATGCGGCGGCACTTTGCGCCCGTCATATTCGATCTGTCCGCTCGGAAGTTCTCCGACGGCGTGGACCGGCCTGGGGCATGACTGGATTTTGCACGTCCTTCCCGGGCCGGCGGCCTCGGGAGAACCGCGTCGGCGACGCGGCTCTTGTTTGAAGAGTAGAAGAAGGCGCGGCGCAGATCAGCCGGCGAATGATTAATTTTTTCGCAAACGCGGCCGCGGGTCCGTCATTCGTCCCGTTCGGCCCTCAGCTTGCGGCGAAACAGGGCGCTCATGCGCTGGCTGGCGCCGCGATGGGCGCCGCTGAAGGCCAGCGCCGACTCGCGCATCGCCTGACGGCGGCGCTCATCGCCCAGCAGTTCCACGACGGCGCCGATCAAGTCCGCCGCATTGGCCACCTGGCGCGCCGCGCCGGCGGCCAGCGCCAGCGCCGCCGCCTGCTTGAAATTGAAGATGGACGGACCGAACAGCACCGGCACGCCCACGCTGGCCGGTTCGATCAGATTATGACAGCCCAAGGGCAGCAGGCTGCCCCCGACGAAGGCCAGGTCGCCGCAGGCGAAATAGGCGAAGGCCTCGCCCATGCTGTCGCCCAGCCAAACCTGGGTGGCGGCGTCCACCGGCGCGCCGTCGCTGCGGCGCTGCACTTTCATGCCGCGGCTCTCGGCCAGCGCGGCCGCTTCGCCGAACCGTTCCGGATGACGCGGCACCAACACCAGCAGCGCGTCGCCCAGCACTTGGGCCGCAGCCCGCCAGGCGTCCAGAATCAAAGCCTCTTCGCCGTCGCGGGTGCTGGCGCAGACCAGGACCCGGCGTCGGCCTATCCTGGACTTGAATGCTTCCGCCAGCGCCAGCTGCGCCGGCGGCGGCTGAATATCGTACTTGGTGTTGCCGCAGATTTCGACGGCTTTCGCGCCCAATTGACGCAAACGTTCGCCATCTTCCGGCGTTTGCGCAGCAACGGCCCTCAAAGCCGCCACCGCGGGCGAAATCAGACCGCTGATTTTCAGATAGCCGTTCAGCGATTTTTCAGACAAGCGCGCATTGGCCAGGAACAAGGGCACCTGCTGCTCGGCCGCGGCGTGAATCAGATTGGGCCACAGCTCGGTTTCCATCAACACGCCCAGGCGCGGCCGGTAGGCGGCAAGAAAAGCTTGCGCGGCTTGCGGATAATCGTAAGGCAGATAACGCACTTCGGCGTCGGGATACAGCTGCAAGGCGGTGGCCCGCCCGGTGGGCGTCATCTGCGTCATCAGCAGCGGCGCGTCCGGCCAGGCTTCGCGCAGCGCCGCCACCAAGGGCTGAGCGGCGCGGGTTTCGCCCACCGACACCGCGTGGATCCAGATCGCGCCCTCTGCGCGCGGCTGCAATTGACTGCCGAAACGCTCGTCCCAGTGTTCCAGATAAGCCGGCGCCTTGCGCGCCCGCTTCTTCAGATAGTGCCGCACCAGCGGCGTGGCCAGCAGCCAGGCCCAGGAATACAGTCTGCGTTGCCAGTTCATGTCCAGTCCTTGCGCGCGAACAAGGCTTGCAGCGCCTCGTCCACCGACGGGCACAGCCCTATGCCGCCCAAATTGGTGGCCCACGGCGTTTCCACTACGCCGGTGGCGGCCGGATCGGTATCGGTGTAAATCGCCGCCAAGGGCACGTTCAAGGCATTGGCCAGATGAGTCAGCCCAGTGTCCACGCCCACCACCGCGTTGGCGTGGCCCAGCAGGCCAGCGGCCTCGATCAGGCCCATCTTGGGCGCCACCACCGCGGCCGGCATCCGCGCGGCCAGCCTTTCGGCGCGCTCGCGTTCGCGTTCATTGCCCCAGGGCAGCACCATCACCAGATCATGCTGCATGGACAGGCGTTTGCCCAGTTCCACCCAATGGCCTTCCGGCCACTCCTTGGACGCCTTGCTGGTGGCGTGCAGCAATACCGCGTAGCGGCCGGACAGCACCCAGGCGGGCCGTTCGCCGGCCGGCACCCCGAAACGGGGCTCGCCCTGCGGCTGATAACCGAACACCCGCGCGAACAAGAGCCGGTTGCGTTCTATCGCCGACAAGCTCCAGTCCACCTTGTGGCGCTTATCGTAAAAACAGCTGGCCAGAGACTCGCGCGCGCTGCCCCAGTCGTAACCGGTCAGCGGCGCCTTGGCCCAGCGGGCCGGCAAGGCGCTTTTCAACAGGCCCTGGCTGTCCACCACCAATTCCCAGGGCGTGTCGCGCAGTTCTTTACGCAAAGCCCGGATCTCGCGCCAGGTGGAGGGCAGCCACCAGCGTTTGCGCCAGCGCCGCCCATTCAAGGCGATCACCCTGTCCACCGCCGGATGCAAACGGGCAATGTCGGCGAAAGCCTCTTCGGCCAGCCAACTGATGCGGAAATTCGGGTAATGCGCTTTCAACTCGGAAATGGCGGGCCAGGTGTGGATAAGGTCGCCCATCGACGAGGTGCGCACAATCAGCACATTCATCATGGCGCGCATTGTACCCGAGCATGGCTGTGGTTAACCAAGTAAAATCCCTGCAGTTCAATTGTGGATAAAGCGCTGTGGACAACTGAGCGCGAATTTATCCACAATTTGCAATGCCGCAGCGCACCTAAACTATCCAAAGCCCATCAACAGGACAAGTAGCTGAACCCTTTGAAGTTTTTGTCGCTTATCCACAGCAATGGCCGACTATATCAGTTTCATCAATATAAAATTGCGTTAAAGAGTTATCGGTGGCTGTAGCAGCTAGGCAGGCAAATTCACGCCATGCACAAGCAGGTGGGAACAAAGAGGATCGGAGCTGTGGACAAACAGGGACTTCACGGTTCTCTCAGATTTATCCACAAGTCTTCCGTCTGCAAAACGCAGGGTGAACAACAAGATTCCATCTTGCCTAACATGATGAAAATAATGGGAAAAACATGGTTATCCACAGAAATGGGACGCCTTCTACCAGTTTCTTCAAATTACATATGGGAAAACATATAACAAGATGCGTGCGCGAATTAGCGTGGTGCTAATCACCAAGAATGCGGAAACCTCGCTGGAAAAATGTCTGGACAGCGTGGGCTTCGCCGATGAAATCGTGCTTGTGGATTCAGGCAGCACCGACAGGACATTGGCGATAGCTTCCGCCTATAAGGCAAAAGTTATCCACCAAGACTGGCTGGGATTCGGTCCTCAGAAACAATTGGCGGTAAGGGCGGCCAGCCACGACTGGGTGCTGTGCCTGGATGCCGACGAGTGTTTGTCGGAAAATTTAGTCAATGAAATCAAAGAACTGCTGGACAATCCACAGGCCACGGCCTTCCAGTTCCCGCGTTGCAACCGTTTCATGGGTCGTTTTCTGAAACACGGAGAAGGCTATCCGGACTGGTCTTTGCGCTTGTTCCATCGCGCTCACGCGCGTTGGTCCGACGATCTGGTTCACGAGTATGTGATCGCCGACGGCCCTGTGCATAAGCTGCGTCACGAGCTGATGCACGAATCCGGCGAAGACATCGCGCTGTATCTGAGCAAGCAGAACCGCTATACCAGCTTGCAGGCGGAACAACTGTTGCAAAGGGGAAAACGTGTGGGTATTGCCAAACTTATCCTCAGCCCGCTGCTGCGCTTCGTGAAGTTCTATTTTTTTCGCCGCGGTTTTCTCGACGGCGTCCCCGGTTTGGTCCACATCAGCATCGGTTGCTTCAACAGCTACATCAAATACGCCAAATTGATCGAACTGCGACGGCTGAAGAACAAATAACCGGCTTGCCGGCTATCCCTCCTTATGCTGACAATGTCATTTCCTTGAGCAACTAGGCGAAGACAGATGGTGGAGATCAGGACAATGCGGGCGGCGGACGCCGCCGCCGCGGCGCGGCTATGCCTGGATCTGGGCTATGAAGCGACGGAAGCGGACATCAGCGAGCGTTTCGCCAGGTTGACGACACTGCCGGACAACCAGGTTTGGGTGGCGTTATGGGAAGGCGCCGTGGTTGGTTGGATCCATGGGCATGGTGTTCACCTGTTGGAAGCCTCCCCGGCAATGGAAATTGGTGGGCTGGTCGTATCGCCATCCCACCAAGGACGAGGTCTGGGCAAGCAGTTGTTACGTGCTTGCGAAGACTGGGCACGACGGCTGGGCTATCCACGAATGCGACTTCGTTCCGGCGTGCATCGGGACGCTGCTCACGCTTTCTATCGTCATCTTGGTTATGTACAACAAAAAACCAGCCACGGCTTCGTCTTGGATCTGACTGACGGGCAATGATCGACTGCCTTGATGTTTATCCACAGGAGCAATCGCCGATGACGGCTTTTCCCGCGCCCTTGAAGCCAGGCGACCGCATCGCCGTCACCGCTTTTTCCTCCGGCGTGCCTCCGGTCTTGCACGGACAACTGGATCGCGCGCTGCAATGTCTGCGCGATCAGGGCTGGCAAGTGGTGGAGGGGGCTTGCCTGCGCGGCGAATCCCAGGACGCCAGCGCGCCGGCCGCCCAACGTCTGGCGGAGCTCAACCATTTTCTTTTCGATCCGGAGATTCGCGCCATCTTGCCGCCCTGGGGCGGCGAAAGGGCGATGGAATTGCTGGCCGGCATCGATTTCGCCGCCTTGGCGCGTTTGCCGCCCAAATGGCTGGCCGGGTTTTCCGATATTTCCACCGTGCTGACGCCGCTGACCCTGTTGGCGGGGTGGGCGACCTTGCACGGGCCGAACCTCTTCGATCTGGGCAATCCGCAGCGGATGGAAGAGAATTCGGCGCTGCTGCACGCCTTGCGCCACGGTTTGCCGCCTCAGCAAGGCCATTACAAGGCGTTTTGGCGCTGGGACGCTCCGGGAGAGTCTTATTCGTCCACGCTGCGCGTGTTGGGCGCGCAAAGGGCCCGCATGGCCGGCCGGCTGATAGGCGGCTGCCTGGATACGCTGAGCCGGCTGCAGGGCAGCCCTTATTTCGATTTGCGCGCGTTCAAACGGGAACCCGCGCTGCTTTACCTGGAAAACTGCGAGCTGAGGCCTTGCGAGTTGCTGCGCGCGCTGCTGGGCCTGCGCCTGTCCGGCGCGCTGGACGGCTTGAGCGGGCTGGTGTTGGGCCGCAGCAGCGGACCGGACGCCGCGGACGCGAACGCCTTGAGCTACAGCCAGGCTGTGGAAACGGCTTTGGACGGACTGCCGTATCCGGTGGCGGTGGACGCCGATATCGGCCATGTGCCGCCGCAATGGACATTGATGAACGGCGCCTGGGCCGAACTGGAAGTGGACGCGGGCCAGGCTACGCTGCGTTTTGCGAAAGGATGCGCATGAGTTGGCAATATCGTTTGGCCGGGGCGGGGGATGTGGACGCGTTGCGGACGCTGATCACGGAACACGGACCCAATCCGTGGAACTGGCTGCCGGCGGACGGGGTGGAGCGGAGTTTGCGCCAGGTGGCTGCCGGCGAAGCCTGGGCGGCCTTGTTCGAGCGAGACGGCCTGCTGGGGGCCGCCATCCTGTATCGGCTGCACGATGCTTTTCCCCAACACCGGCCGGCCGAGGTGGCGGCGGACGCCGCCGGCTACATCATGGAGGCGGTGGTGCGGCGCGATCAGGCCGGACAGGGCCTGGGCAGCTTGTTGTTGCGGCAGGCTTGCGAGGATCTGGCCGCGCGCGGCGCGCGCTGGGTGACGGCGGACCGCCACGAGGAAAACGCCGCGTCCGGCGGCATGATGCGCAAGGCGGGTTTCGTCGAACTGGCCAGCTTCGACGATTGGGAACGCCGCGCCGGCGGCAGCCGTCGCAGCACGGTGTGCGGACGCATGCTGGGCTGAGCGCTTAAGAACCCGTTGACGGTCTGCGGCGCTGCGGCGGGACTTTAAGCAGGAAGCGTTGAAAACCGCTTAAGAATGCTCGCCTACCGCCTGTGCATTCCGCTTTCTCAGCGCTATTCGTCTTGTCTCGCTCCGGCTCGCGAGATCGTAAACAGGTTCTAAATGCCGTCGTCGGCCGGCAGCGCCGCCGGCGGCGTCGGCAGTCGGGTGAGCAGAATCTTGTCTACCCGGGTCTTGTCCATGTCCACCACTTCGAAGCCGAAGCCGTTCCAGTCGAAACGGTCGGTGACGCTGGGCACCCGGCCCAGCTGGAACATCACCATGCCGCCCAGGGTGTGGATATTGCCGCCGGCTTCGCCCGGCAGCGCCTCGTCTATGTCGAAAAACTCCTTGAAGCGGTCCAGCGACAGCATGCCGTCTATCAGCCAGCTGCCGTCCTCGCGCTGGGCGATATCGTCGTTTTCGGCGCTGATGGCGGGCATGTCGCCGACGATGGCTTCCAGCACGTCGTTCATCGTCACCAGGCCTTCCAGCTCGCCGTACTCGTCCACCACCAGCGCCATGTGATGGCGGGTCTGCTTGAACTGCTCCAGCAGCTGCATCAAGGTGATCTTGGCGGGCACGTAGAGCGGCTGGGACAGTTCGGCGGCGACGTCGGCTTGTTGCCCGGCCAGCATGCGGTCCAGCACGCGTTTGGCGTGCAGCACGCCGACGATCTGCTCGATGCTGCCGCGGCAGACCGGGAAATGGTTGAAATGGTGGTTTTGCAGCAGGCGGTGGTTCAGTTCGGGCGCGTCGTCCAGATCCAGCGCCACGATGTCCTTGCGCGGCGTCATCGCCGCGGCCACCTTGCGGTTGTCCAGCCGGAAGATATTGGTCACCAGCTCCTGTTCGGCGCGGTCGAACACCCCCTCGTCCGCGCCTTGTTCCATCAGCACCCGGATTTCCTCCTCGGTGATGGACGGATCGCTGCTCTTCTTGGCGCCCAAGAGCCGCAACAGGCCGTCGGTGCAGCGGCTCAGGGCCTGGACCAGCGGCGCGCTGAGCCGCGACAGCAGCAGCATAGGCCGCGCCAGCGCGGTGGCCACCGCCTCAGGGTTGAGCAACGCCAGCCGCTTGGGCACCAGCTCGCCGAAGATCAGCGACAGCAAGGTGATGATGAACACCATCAGCGCCACCGACAGCGGCTTGCTGTAGGGCTCCAGCAAGGGATAGTCCTGCATCGCCCGGCGTAGTTGTTCTGACAGCGCGGCCTCGCCGTAAACGCCGGACAGAATGCTGATCGAGGTGATGCCTATCTGCACCGTGGACAGGAAGCGGCTGGGGTCGTTGGCCAGTTTCAGCGCGGCTTGCGCGCCGCGTTGGCCGTCGTCCGCGCGTTGCAGCAGGCGGACTTTGCGGGAAGAGACGATGGCGATTTCCGCCATGGCGAACAGGCCATTGAGCAGAATCAGGAACAGCAGAACGAGAATTTCCACGGCGAGGACTGGGGCTGAGGAGAGGGAGCCCTAGCTTAGGCCATGACGGCGCGCTGGAAAAGAGTCTAAGAGCCAGTTCAAAGTCTGGCGAGCAAGAGCGAGACAAGAAGGGCGGGCAGGGGAGGCCTGCCCGCCATCCTGCTCAGAACAGGCTGTTCTGCGGCGCCGGCGCGCCCCACTGGACGGCGCCGCGGCCGCGCGACAGCAGCCAGGCGTTGACTTGTGAAAAATGGCGGCAGCCGTGGAAGCCGCGGCTGGCGGACAGCGGCGAGGGATGGGCGGCGTCCAGCACCAGGTGGCGGCTGGCGTCGATGCGTTCGGCCTTGGTCTTGGCCCAATTGCCCCACAGCAGAAACACGCAGCCGGCGCTTTGCGCGTTGACGGCGTCGATCAGCGCGTCGCTGACCATTTGCCAGCCCAGCTTGGCGTGGCTGCCGGCCTTGTCCCGCTCCACGGTGAACACGCTGTTGAGCAGCAGCACGCCTTGTTGCGCCCAGTGGGTCAGGTCGCCGCTATTGGGCACGCCGCAGCCCAGATCCGCGGCCAGCTCCTTGTACAGATTGCGCAGGCTGGGCGGCACCCGCACGCCGGGCGGCACGGAAAACGACAAGCCCATCGCCTCGCCGTCGCCGTGGTAGGGATCTTGCCCCAGGATCACCACGCGCACATCGGCCGGCGCGGTGAAGGTCAGCGCGTTGAAAGTCAGCGGCGCAGGGGGAAAGAGGATTTTGCCCTGCGCTTGCTGAGTTTGCAGTTCCCGGTCTATGCCGGCCAATTGCTGTTGAATGACCGGCGTTGACAGCACTTTCTCCCAGTCGGGATGAACGCGGGCCAGGGCGGGAGACAGGTAAGACAATGCTTGCATGGAAAATTACGGCTCTTGCTATCGTGTGGGGGATTGGAATCCGGCAGACCGGTTTCGTTCCATGAAAAAGCCGTTCCCACGGGAACGGCTGGCGACGACGGCGCGCGGCGGCTAAGTCAGTAGCGCGCCATTTGCGGGTCCACTTCCGCGGCCCAGGCTTCCACGCCGCCGGCCAGGCTCAGCACCTGTTCGAAGCCGGCGTCCAGCAGGAAACGCGCCACGTGCGCGCTGCGCACGCCGTGGTGGCAGATCACCACGATGGGCGCGTCCGGCAGCTCGCTCATGCGCAGCGGAATCAGATTCATCGGGATGTGCCGCGAGCCGGGAATCATGCACAGCTGCACTTCCCACGCTTCGCGCACGTCCAGCAGCACCGGCGGCTCCGCGGTGGTGTCGGCCAGCGCCGCCGCCAGATCGCGGGCGCGGATTTCCTGAACCATCAAAACGCGAAGCGTTCCGGCTCTACCGCTTCCGCCTTGGCCAGGCGGGCGATACAGGTTTCGAACAGGCCGGTTTCGCTGAAGCTGGCTTCGGTTTCGCGCTTGATCAGCTTGCAGGTCATCACCGGCAGATCGCCCGCCACCATGATCAGACGGCCGCCCACGGCCAGCTGGTCTTTCAGTTCCTGCGGCACCACCGGCAGCGAGCCGCCGACCACGATCACGTCGAAGGGCGCTTGTTGCGGCAGGCCCAGTACGCCGTCGCCTTCCACCAGGGTCACGTTGGCGATGCCGGCCTGTTTCAGGTTGGCGGCCGCGGCTTCGCGCTGGGCGGGGTCGATTTCCACGCTGTAGACATGCTGGCCCTGCTTGGCCAGCAGCGCGGTCAGGTAGCCGCTGCCGGTGCCGATTTCCAGGATCTTGTCCTTGGCTTGGATGGCGGCGTCCTGAACCAGGCGCGCTTCCATTTTGGGCTGCAGCATGAAGCTGCCGTTGGGCAGCGGCAGTTCGGTGTCGACAAAGGCCAGGCTGCGTTTGTCGGCGGCGACGAACTGCTCGCGTTTCACGTGAAACAGCAGGTCCAGCACGTTCGTGTCAAGTACGTCCCACGGACGAATCTGCTGCTCGACCATGTTGAAACGGGCATTCTCAAAATCCATCAGCTCACTCCGGAGGGGCTTGCCGCCGAGTGAAAAAAGCGGCGGCGTGTCATGACGATAACTTGCGATTATCCCACATTTGCCGTACCTTCACAGCATCGCTAGGGGTCCTGTGCGACGGTCGGCAAGATGATCCATATCCTTGAAAGGATAGGATAATCGTTAAAGATTGTTGCGCGGGTGAGAAACACCCTTGGAACCTGACCCGGATAATACCGGCGTAGGGAAGCGTCAGCTGCCTTCGGCCCGGCATTGTCTTGTCGGACCGGCCCGCAGCCCGCCCAAGCGGCGGTCCGCTCCTTGCGCCATTCATCGACCAGGAGAATCGCCCGATGAACGCGCCCGCAACACCCAATCAAGCCATGGTGGTGGACACCGCCGCCATCCAGCCCTTGCCCAATTCCCGCAAGATCCACGTCGCCGGCAGCCGGCCGGACATCCGCGTGCCCATGCGCGAGATCAGTCAAAGCGACACGCCCACCCAGTTCGGCGGCGAGGCCAACCCGCCCATCACCGTTTACGACACCAGCGGCCCGTATACCGATCCAGACGCCCGCATCGACATCCAGAGTGGCCTGCCGCCGCTGCGCGCCGGCTGGATCGCCGAGCGCGGCGACTGTGAGCAGCTGGCCGGCCTGTCCAGCGAATACGGCCGCGCCCGCGAGGCCGACCCCAAGCTGGCCGAGCTGCGTTTCAACCTGACGCGCCAGCCGCGGCGGGCGCTGCCGGGCCGCAATGTCAGCCAGATGCATTACGCGCGCCGCGGCGTCGTCACGCCGGAAATGGAGTTCGTCGCCATCCGCGAGAACCTGCGTCGCCGCGAATACCTGGACGCGCTGCGCGAAGCCGGCGGCAAGAACAGCCGGCTGGCGGAACTGATGACGCGCCAGCATCCCGGCCAGGCTTACGGCGCGGCGCTGCCGGAGGAGATCACGCCGGAATTCGTGCGCGCCGAGATCGCCGCCGGCCGCGCCATCCTGCCGGCCAACATCAATCACCCCGAATCCGAGCCCATGATTATTGGCCGCAATTTCCTGGTCAAAATCAACGGCAATATCGGCAATAGCGCGGTAACGTCTTCGATCAGCGAAGAAGTCGACAAGATGACTTGGGGCATACGCTGGGGCGCGGACACCATCATGGACTTGTCCACCGGCAAGAACATCCATGAAACCCGCGAATGGATCATCCGCAATTCGCCGGTGCCCATCGGCACCGTGCCCATTTATCAGGCGCTGGAAAAAGTGGGCGGCAAGGCCGAGGACCTGAACTGGGAAATCTTCCGCGATACGCTGATTGAACAGGCCGAGCAGGGCGTCGATTACTTCACCATCCACGCCGGCGTATTGCTGCGCTATGTGCCGATGACCGCCGGCCGCATGACCGGCATCGTGTCGCGCGGTGGCTCCATCATGGCCAAATGGTGTCTGGCCCATCACCGCGAAAACTTCCTCTACACCCATTTCGAGGACATCTGCGAAATCATGAAGGCCTACGACGTGGCCTTCAGCCTGGGCGACGGCCTGCGGCCGGGCAGCGTCTGGGACGCCAACGACGAGGCGCAGCTGTCGGAATTAAAGACTCTGGGCGAGCTGACCGCCATCGCCTGGAAACACGATGTGCAGGTGATGATAGAGGGCCCCGGCCACGTGCCCATGCAGCTGATCAAGGAGAATATGGACAAGGAGCTGGAGTGGTGTCACGAGGCGCCGTTCTACACCCTGGGGCCGCTGACCACCGACATCGCGCCCGGCTACGACCACATCACCTCGGCGATAGGCGCGGCGCAGATAGGCTGGTACGGCACCGCAATGCTGTGCTACGTCACCCAGAAGGAACACCTGGGCCTGCCGGACAAGAACGACGTCAAGGAAGGCATCATCACCTACAAGCTGGCCGCGCACGCGGCCGACCTGGCCAAGGGGCACCCCGGCGCGCAGATCCGCGACAACGCGCTGTCCAAGGCGCGTTTCGAGTTCCGCTGGGAAGACCAGTTCAACCTGGGGCTGGATCCGGACAAGGCGCGCGCCTTCCACGACGAGACCCTGCCCAAGGACAGCGCCAAGGTCGCGCATTTCTGCAGCATGTGCGGTCCGCACTTCTGCAGCATGAAGATCACCCAGGACGTGCGCGAATACGCGGCCAAGCAGGGCATCAGCGATCAGGACGCGCTGGCGCGGGGGATGGAGGTCAAGTCGGTGGAGTTTCTGAAGGGCGGCTCCAAGCTTTACGACAAGGTGTGAGCCCGGAGTCAGGAGAAAACGGCGGCCGCGGCCGCCGTTTTTCATGGCGCAAGGGCCGGCGGCGGCGGCGGCGATTCGGGTCTATCATCAGACATCCCCTCATAGGAGAAGCGTCATGGACACCAGCGAACATTCCCTGTCCGGGCTGTTCCGCCAGTTGGGCCTGGCGGACGAGCCCGCCGCCATCCGCGCCTTCATCGCCAGCCATCCCTTGCCGCGAAACGCGGTGCTGGCCGACGCGCCGTTCTGGACGCCGGCGCAGGCGGATTTTCTGCGCCAGGCTTTGGCCGAGGACGCGGACTGGAGCGAGGAGGTGGATGAGCTGGCGGTGTTGTTGCAGCTGGGCTAGGGTTTCAACGCGCGCAGCAGCCCCCGCACCGTATTGGCGGCATTGTCGGCGGCGATCTGCATGAAGGTGTCCATTTCATTGGCGTGTTCGCTGCCGCCGGCCAGATCGGACAGGCTGCGGAAGGCGATGAAGGGCACGCGGTTGGCGTGCGCCACCTGGGCCACCGCCGCGGTTTCCATATCCACCACTTGGGCCTGATAAGTCTTGGCCAGGTAATCGCGGTAGCCGGCGTTGTCCATGAAGATGGGGCCGGACAGGCCGTTGCCGCCGGCGACGATGCGCGGCGGCGCGGACAGGCAGCGCTGAGCGGCGTCGCAGCCGCGCAGGGTGTCCGCCGGCAAGTTCTTGGCCAGCCGCAGCAGTTCCGGGTCCACCTCGAACCAGAAGCGGGTTTCGCTGCCGCCGTCGGCGGTGGCCAGCTTGACGTCGCGCGGGTGGATCATGCCGTAGTGGGCGCGCGCGGCCGGGTCCGCGTACGGCGGCGGCGCGTAGCGGCCGGGCGCGGTTTCTCGCGCGTAGATGGCTTCGGCGTAATTGCCCCAGCGCCGCGGCACCGCCACGTCGCCGATGCGCAAGCGGTCGTCCACGCCGCCGGCGATGCCGCTGAACACGATGCGGCTCACATTGAAGCGGTCCAGCGCCAGCTGGGCGTTCATCGCCGCATTGCTCATGCTGACCCCGCTCATGAACAGCAGCACCGGCCGGCCTTCCAGTTGCGCGGTGGTGAAACGCACGCCGTTGACGCGGTATTCGCGTTTATCGACGGCCTGGTTCAGCAGCAGGGTTTCCTCCGGACCGAAAGCCGAAACCACGGCGGTGCGCGGCGCCGCGTCCAGAACGGGGGCGCCGTGGACGGCGGCGCTCAGCGCCAGCAGCGCGCCAACTAACTGAACCTTGAATGCTTTCATGACGAAAATCCGGATGGAAATGGAATCGCGCCATGATAAACGGTTTTCGCGTCGAAACCGCGCATCAAGTCAGCAAGAATCGGAATGCCAAACGGGTTGATCGGCCTGAAACTGAAGCTGTCGCCGCGCCGAAGACCGGCGCGGGCCTCATTCACTTTCAGGAGGAAACTCAATGGGCGCATTGATCAATAAAACCGCCATCGTCACCGGCGCCAGTTCCGGCATCGGCATGGCGGCGGCCAGGCTGTTCGCGAGCGAAGGCGCGCGCGTGGTGCTGGTGGCGCGGCGCGCGGCCAAGCTGGATCGGCTGGTGTCGGAAATCGTGGCCGGCGGCGGTCAGGCGGCGGCTCTGGCCGGCGATCTCACGGAGGAAGATTGCGCGCGGGAGGCGGTGGAACTGGCGCTGGATAGATTCGGCGGCCTGGACGTCGCCTTCAACAACGCCGGCAGCCTGGGCGCGCTGGGCAGCCTGGACCAGGTGTCGCTGGACGGCTGGCGCGCGACGCTGGACAGCAATCTGAGCAGCGCCTTTCTGTGCGCCAAGCACCAACTGCCGGCCTTGTTGCGCGGCGGCGGCGGATCGATGATCTTCACCTCGTCCTTTGTCGGCCACGCCATCGGTTTCCCCGGCATGGCCGCTTACGCGGCCAGCAAGGCGGGGCTGGTGGGGCTGGCGCGCACGCTGGCGGCGGAATACGGCGCCCGGGGCCTGCGCGTCAACGCCTTGTTGCCGGGCGGCACCGACACCGAGATGGGCCGCGCCGCGGCGGCGACGCCGGAGCAGCGCGAGGCGGTGGCCGGCCTGCACGCGCTCAAGCGCATGGCCGCGCCGGAGGAGATCGCGCGGGCGGCCTTGTTCCTGGCGTCGGACGCGTCCAGCTTCGTCACCGGGACCACCTTGTTCGTCGACGGCGGCGTGTCCATCGGCAAGCTGTGATCAGAAGCGGGCCACCATCTTGCGCTTCACCGTGTAATCCGGCCGCAGGCTGGCTTCGCTGTCCATGAAGTAACGGTTGCTGTCCAGCAGGAAGTGCGGGTCGTTCAGTTCTTCCGGATCGGCCCAGTCGCACAGCAGGTGATAGAGCGCCTGCGCGCTGTGGCAGCGTTCCAGCGCCTGGCGGAACGGCCGTTCCGCGAACATGCGCGCGCAGCTGGCCAAAATATGCAGATGGGCCTCGCGGCTTTGCCGCGGCAGGAGCAGCACCAGCGCGGTATGCACCGCTTGTTGGTCCGGGGCGTCGAAGGCGATGGGGGTTTGCAGCCGCAGCAGCAGCGCGCGGGCTTCCGTCAGGCCCTCGATGCGGGCGTGCGGCAGCGCGAGGCCGTGGCCGAGCGCGGTGCTGCCGGCCTGTTCGCGCTCATGCAGCGCGGCGGCCAGCGTCGGGCGGTGCAGGGCGTGGCGCTGGGCCAGCTGGGAGGCGGCGTGTTCCAGCAGCGCAGCCTTGTCGGCCAGGGTTTGATTGAGCAGGATGTCTTGCGGGCCGCAGAGGTCGGGCAGGGTCAGCATGGCGGATTTCTCCTTTGGCTAGGGGTGCGACCTCATCCTAGTCAGCAGGGGCTAAAGATCCGCTAAAGAAAACGCGCGGCGGCATAAAAATGCCGCCAACGCGGCCGGGCTTATTTTTGCTCGGATTGCGGCTGCTCGGCCTTTTTCTCCTGGGCCTGCAGCGCGCCCTTCACGGCGGAAGCCTGTTCTTTCAGCTTGTTCACCTGCTCTTTCAGTTCCGGGCTCAGCGCGGCGGCCGCGGCGCCTGCCTGTTTGGCGACGCCGATGGCGGCGCTGGCCTGTTCCTTGAGCTGGCCCAGCGGCGCGCTGCTGTCCTGCAGCGTGTTGTGCACCGTGCCGATGGCGCTGGAGGCGGACTCTTGCAATTGGTTGGTTTGCTTCTCGCTGCAAGCGGCCAGAGCCAGGGCGGAAGCGGCGGCGATCAAAAGCGTGGCGCGCATGTAAACGTCCTCGTTGGGGAAAATGCTGTATTGAGCGCCGGCGAAGGCCGAAGTTCCGGGGTGGCTCCTGGCTGCAAGGCCAAGTGGTTCTTATGACTCCGTCTTGCTTGGGCCACAATGCGCGCATTGGGCGCGTTTGCGCCGCCACTGGAGATCGGCATGAGCGATACGCTTTCCATCCGCCCGTTGCGGGCCGAAGACTACGAGGCCTGGTTGCCGCTATGGCGCGGTTATCAGCGTTTTTACCAAGTGACGATGGACGAGGCCACGGTCATGGGAACCTGGCGGCGCTATCTGCTGCCGGATCACGCGATGCGCGGCTGGCTGGCCTGGGACGGCGAGCGGGCGGTGGGGCTGGTGCACATCGTATTGCACCCCAGCAGCTGGACCTTGGGCGATTATTGCTATTTGCAGGATTTGTTCGTGGCCGAGGATTGCCGCGGCCTGGGCGCCGGGCGGCAACTGATCGAATGGGTGTACCGGTGGGCGCGCGAGCGCGAGTGTTCGCGGGTGTATTGGCTGACCCATGAGACCAACGCCACCGCGCGGCGGCTTTACGATCAATTGGCGGAGAACCTGGGTTATATCCAGTACCGCAAGCAATTGACGCCTCTTTAGGAGCGCCTCCGCTCAGGCGTTCAGAGCGGCCGCCAGCGTCCCCGGCGCGCGTTCCACATGCAGCCGCGGCGCGCCGTGCCAGTCGGCCAGCTTTTGCAGCGCGGTCTTGAGATCGGCGCTCAGCCGCGCGCTGTGGCGAACGCCGGGCTCCAGGTAGAGCGCCTTGACCTCGAACACGCCTTGGGCGCGATGGGCCTTGGCGTCCAGCCGGCCCACCAGCTTGCCGCGGTTGAGTATGGGCAGCACGAAATAGCCGTACTGGCGTTTGGGCGCCGGGGTATAGCATTCGATGCGGTAGTCGAAGTCGAACAGCTCCGACGCGCGCTTGCGGTCCCAGACCAGCGGGTCGAACGGCGACAGGATGGCGGTGGCGGTGGCCTTGAGCTCGCCGGAGACGGCTTGGGGCAGGCGTTCCGCCAGATCGGCGTCGACGAAGACGTCGTGCTGCCAGCCGTCGATGCGGGCCGGAATCAGTTCGCCGGCATCGGCCATCTGGTGCAGCATGGCGTCGTAGCGGCCGCGCTTGAGCCGGTAGTAATCGGCCACCCAGCCGGCCTTGACCACGCCCAGCGCGCGGCAGCTGTTGCGCAGCATCCGCCATTGCGCCTGTTCTTCGGTGGGCAGGTCGCGCGCGTCGTCCCAGCCGGGCTTCACCCGTTCCGCCAGATCGTAGACGCGCTGGAAATTGCGCCTCTCCCTGACCATCAGCCGGCCCAGCGTGAACAACACTTCCAGATGTCGTTTCTCCGGCTTCCAGTCCCACCAGCCGTTGCCCTTGCCGTCCTTGCGTTCGAAGTCCGCCGAACGCGCCGGGCCGTTGACGCGGATGCCGTCTATCAGCGCGTCGATGTCGGCGCGGTGCTGCTCCAGCCAGCGCAGCGAGAATTTCCAGCCCATCGCCTCGGGTTTGAGCATGCGGTGGCGCAGCAGGCCGTAGTCCTCGGCGGGAACGAAGCAGGCTTCGTGCGCCCAGTATTCGAACAACCGGCCTTCGGCCAGCAATTGGTCCAGCCAGGCCGGATCGTAGGATCCCAGCCGGCTGTGCAGCACCAGATAGGGGCTGCGCGCCACCACGTGTATGGTGTCGATCTGCAATAAGGCCATGCGGCGGATGGCAGCCAGCACGTCGGCCTTGCCGGCTTTGCGGCGCGGCGGGCTCAGCAGGCCTTGGGCGGCCAGTTGCAGATGACGGGCTTGCTGCGGCGACAGGTGCAAAATGGACATGGCATGGTCATCGGTAGGACAAGTGGATGACTATAGCAAAAACCGTTTTGCTCAGGGGGGCGCTAAGTCCGGCTTAGGGTTTGGAGGGGGGGCGACCGGAGAAGAACTGCTTCACCAATTGTTGATAACTGCCATCCTGGCGCATTTTCTCCAGCGCCTGGTTGAAGCGCTGCAACAGCGGCAGCTGCGGCGAGGTTTTGTTGATGGCCAGATAAGTGGCTTTGCTGGCCAGGATGGCCGGCGCCACCGCGAGATTGGCGTAGGCGCCGTTTTGCATTCTGGCGTCCATCGCCTCCTGTATCGCCAGCACCGCGTCCAGATTGCCGCGCTGCAGGAGTTGCAGGTTCTGGCGGTCGGAGTCGCCGTCGTAGGCGCTGAACCGCTTGTCGGCGCGGGCGCGGTCGAATTCGTCGCCGTAGCTCCAGCCCGCCATCACGCCGACGCGCTTATTGTCCAGATCCGCCAGGCTGCGAAAATCGATGGGGCGTTGGCGGAGGTAGACCACCACGATGCGTTCCTGATACAGCGGCAGGCTGAAGTCGTAACGCTGTTCGCGGTTGACGGTTTTGTAGATGCCGGCCGCCGCCATGGCGCTGCGGTCCAGTTCGAAGATCGCGCGGCGCCACGTCAGGGCCCGGAACGCATGGGGAATGCCGGCTTTATCGCAGACGGCGCTGACCAGGCGCGGGTAGAGACCGCCGACCCGTTCGTTCTCCTCGTACATGAAGGGCGGCGCGTTGGCGTCCACCGCCACGGTCAGGATGTCCGCGTCTTGCCCGCGGCAGGGCGCGGTCAGGCAGGCGCCGAGCAGCAGCAGGGTCAGGCCGAGGCGGCGGATGCTAGCGATCATCGAGAGGAATCCGGAACGTGCTGATCAGCTAAGCATAGCCGCTGCCGCGGCCGACGACGGGCAAACGAAAACGGAACCCTAAGGTTCCGTTTGCTGTGACGCTCAGCCGGCGTTCAAGGGTAGACGATGCGCAGCAAATTGGTGGTGCCCGGCGTGCCGAAGGGCACCCCGGCGATGATCACCATGGGCTTGCCTTGTTCCGCCAGGCCCAGCTTGGTGGCGGCGAAGGTGGTTTTCACCACCATGTCTTCCAGGTTTTCCGCGTCCGGGCCGTTATAGGCCACCACGCCCCAGACCAGGGTCAGCCGGCGCGCGGTGTTCAGCCGCGGCGAGATGCCGAGTATGGGGGTGTGCGGGCGCTCGCGCGCCAGCCGCAGGCAGGTGGAGCCGCTGGTGGTGAAGGCGGCGGACACGGTGACCGGCAGCAGCGAACCCACTTTGCGCACACAGGCGGCGATGGCGTCGGCGCGGTCCGGCGCGTCGGCGGCGCTGTAATCCAGCGCCATCACCCGGCGGTAGTCCGGCGCGCTTTCCACGCGGCGGATCACCCGGTCCATGATGCGCACCGCTTCCAGCGGGAATTGGCCGGCGGCGGTTTCCGCCGACAGCATCACCGCGTCGGCGCCTTCGTAAACCGCGGTGGCCACGTCGTTGGCCTCGGCGCGGGTGGGCGTGGGCGCGGTGATCATCGATTCCAGCATCTGGGTGGCGACGATGACCGGGCGGCCCAGATGACGGCACTGATGGACGATGCGGCGTTGCACCACCGGCACGTCTTCCGGCGGCAGCTCCACGCCCAGATCGCCGCGCGCCACCATCACCGCGTCGGCCAGTTCGGTGATGGCGTCCAGCTCGTCCACCGCCGACGGTTTTTCGATCTTGACCATGATGCCCAGCTTCTGTCCCACCAGTTCGCGCAGCTCGCGCACGTCGTTGGCGGTTTGCACGAAGGACAGCGCCAGCCAGTCCGCGCCTTCCTTCAGCGCGAATTCGGCGTCCAGCCGGTCTTTGTCGGTGATGGCGGACAGGGGCAGGATGGTTTGCGGCAGATTGAAGCCTTTGCGGCTGGACAACTCCCCGCCCACCTCCACCCGGGTGGCGATGCGGCGCGCTTCCACTTGTTCCACGTGAAACGCCAGCTTGCCGTCGTTGACCAGGATGCGATGGCCGGGCTTGAGCGCGGCGAAGGCTTCCGGATGCGGCAGGCTGGCGCGTTGCGCGTCGCCGTCCACCTCGTCCAGCACGAAGTCGAAGGCGTCGCCGGTGTTCACCATCGTCGGCACGGCGAACTGGCCGATGCGCAGCTTGGGTCCTTGCAGGTCCACCAGCACGCCCAGCGGGCGGCCGAGCGCGGCTTCGGCGGCGCGGATGGAGGCCAGGCGCGCGCGATGATCGTCGTGGCTGCCGTGGCTCATATTGAGGCGGAACACGTTCACGCCGGAGCGCGCCAGTTCCAGGATGATTTCGGGCGTGCTGGAAGCCGGGCCCAGCGTGGCTAGGATTTTGGTATTGCGAAGCATGACAGTCCTTTATGCCCGGTCCGGCCGCGAGGCGTTGCGCGGCCTGGCGTGGGCGGTGTTGTTTTGCCAATCACATCCGTGCGTCTTTCCATCTAGGCTGCGCCGCGTTTGATGGAACTGTCTGTCATGCTGCCACAGTCGGACTGTAGCGGCTTGACTACGTAAGGCCGGCGGCGTTTAAGGCCGGAAAACGCGCGGCCTGTGTGCGAATCCCGCCACTGGATCAGGGTGAATGTTCGTTTTTTGCGCGTTTTACCCTTTTCAGCGGCAAGCGAGAGAAGCCGCCGAAAAGCTGGCCCTAGGGGGATCTTGGGACCAGAGCAGGGTTATTTTATCTCCAGATAAAGACAAAAACTTTGTTGCAACACAGAGTCAGTGGAGAATCATGGCGGCCAATGCGCTGCAACATAGGGCTTTTACTCGATAACTTGCTGAAACGGCACCCTTTGTAGTGGAGCGCTACAGGGAGCAAACCCTTGCTGTTATTGCTTTGCAGCATGAATTGGAGCGGCGCGGAAAGTCGCGATATTAAGATTTTTTTACGAAGAACGATTGACAAGCTTTGGCCGGGGCCTAGAATGGCTCGAAAATAAAACGAACGTCATAAGTACAAAAAGAAACATTATCAATAACTTGAGCGATGGAGCACGGTCCGCAACCGGCATCCGCCGCCGCATGCAACGAACGAACAGACACCAGGCCGCCCACCGGCTGAACAGGAGAAACCCTATGCAGGATCAATTCGTGTTGGCCTTGGATCAAGGCACCACCAGTTCTCGCGCCATTTTGTTTAATCGCAGCGGCGACATCGTGTCGCTGGCGCAAAAGGAATTCCGTCAGATCTACCCGCAGCCGGGCTGGGTGGAGCACGATCCGCAGGAAATCTGGGGCGGCCAGGTGGGCGTGGCGGCCGAGGCCGTGGCCAAGGCCGGCATCGACGGCCGCAGCATCGCCGCCATCGGCATCACCAATCAGCGTGAAACCACGATTGTATGGGACCGCGAAACCGGCCACCCGGTGTACAACGCCATCGTATGGCAGGACCGCCGCACCGCGGAATTCTGCGATGAGCTGAAGGGGCGCGGCCTGGGCGAGTTGATCCGCTCCAAGACCGGCCTGCTGGTGGACGCCTATTTCTCCGGCAGCAAGATCAAGTGGATTCTGGACAATGTGCCGGGCGCGCGGGAACGCGCCCGCGACGGCAAGCTGGCCTTCGGCACCGTGGACAGCTGGCTGATCTGGAATTTCACCCACGGCAAGGTGCACGTCACCGATGTGTCCAACGCCTCGCGCACCATGCTGTACAACATCCATACCCTGGAATGGGACGCCGAGCTGCTGGACATCATGGGCATTCCGGCCAGCATGCTGCCGGAGGTGAAAAGCTCCAGCGAAGTCTACGGCCACACCCACGCCGCCCATCTTGGCGTGGCCATCCCCATCGCCGGCGTGGCCGGCGACCAGCAGGCGGCGCTGTTCGGCCAGCAATGCACCCGCCCCGGCATGGTGAAGAACACCTACGGCACCGGCTGCTTCATGATGCTGAACACCGGCGACGCGCCGATCGAATCCAAGAACAATCTGCTGACCACCATCGCCTGGAAGGTGGACGGCAAGGTGCAGTACGCGCTGGAAGGCTCCATCTTCATCGGCGGCGCGGTGGTCAAGTGGCTGCGCGACGGCCTGGGCATCATCCGCCATTCCGCCGACGTGGGCCCGCTGGCCCAGGAAGTGGCCGACAGCGACGGCGTCTACCTGGTGCCGGCCTTCGCCGGCCTGGGCGCGCCGCATTGGAATCCGAACGCGCGCGGCACCATCGTCGGCGCCACCCTGGGCACCAAGGCCGCCCACATCGCCCGCGCGGCGCTGGACAGCATCGCCTATCAGACCATGGACGTGCTCAAGGCGATGGAGGCCGACGCCGGCTTCGACATCGCCGAATTGCGCGTGGACGGCGGCGCCACCGTCAACGAACTGCTGATGCAGTTCCAGTCCGACATCCTGAGCGTGGACGTGGTGCGCCCCAAGATCACCGAAACCACCGCGCTGGGCGCCGCCTATCTGGCCGGCCTCGCCGTGGGCTACTGGAAGAACGTCGACGACGTCCAGGGCCAATGGCAGCTGGACCACCGCTTCAAGCCGCGGCTGGAAGCCGCGCACGTGGCCGGCAAGGTCAAGGGCTGGCGGCGCGCGGTGAACGCCGCCAAGGTCTGGGCCGACGACGAACAGGCTTGATGAACGCGGCCTGTCTCGGACGCGACGACTGATAGGTTCCGCCGCCCGGGCGCGGCGGACGCACTCCTTATCCGGAAGAAACAATCATGAATCCTTTAATGGGCGAATTCATCGGCACCGCCTTGCTGGTGTTGCTGGGCAACGGCGTGGTGGCCAATGTGCTGTTGAAAAACACCAAGGGCCACAATAGCGGCCTCATCGTCATCGCCTTCGGCTGGGCGATGGCGGTCTTCGTCGGCGTGTTCAGCGTGGCGGCGATCAGCGGCGCCCACCTGAACCCGGCGGTGTCCGTGGCGTTGGCGGTGGCCGGCAAGTTTGCCTGGGCCAAGGTGCCCGGCTACGTGCTGGCGCAGATGCTGGGCGGCATGAGCGGCGCCGGCCTGATGTGGCTGATCTACCGCAAGCATTTTGACAGCACCGATTGCGCCGACACCAAGCTGGCCACCTTCTGCACCGGCCCGGCCATCCGCAGCCTGCCGGGCAATCTGGTGTCCGAAATCGTCGCCACCTTCGTGCTGGTGTTCGCCATCCTCAGCATGGTGGCGCCCAAGATGTCGCTGGGCGCCATCGACGCGCTGCCGGTGGCGCTGCTGGTGTTGGGCATCGGGGTGTCGCTGGGCGGCACCACCGGCTATGCGATGAGCCCGGCCCGCGATCTGGCGCCGCGCATCATGCACGCCATCCTGCCGATTCCCGGCAAGCGCGACAGCGACTGGGGCTATGCCTGGGTGCCGGTGGTCGGCTCCCTGATCGGCGGCGCGCTGGCGGCCTTGGCCTATACCCTGTGATGCCTGGCCGGTTCCTTGGAACCGGCCGCAGTTTTCGCGCGGCGGCGTTTTAGCCGCCGCGCTTGTAATCCGGAGCCGGCGCAGATCGGACCGTAGTTGCCACACTAAAAAATGAGGTGTTCCCATGATCAGCATGTTCCGTCCGGCGGCGCATCAGCCGCTATTGCCCTCCTCTGAGCAAGACAGCTTGTACCGGAGACTGCGCTGGCAGATCTTCCTCGGCATCTTCATCGGCTACGCCGGTTATTACCTGGTGCGCAAGAATTTCTCGCTAGCCATGCCCTACCTGGTGGAGCAAGGCTATTCGCGCGGCGACCTGGGCTTCGCCATGTCCGGCGTCGCCATCGCCTACGGCATTTCCAAATTCCTGATGGGCGCGGTGTCCGACCGCTCCAACCCCCGCGTCTTCCTCAGCGTCGGCCTGATTTTGTCCGCCGCCATCTTCCTGCTGATGGGCTTCGCCCCCTGGGCCACGTCCAGCGTGGGCATCATGTTCGTGCTGCTCTTCCTCAACGGCTGGTTCCAGGGCATGGGTTGGCCGGCCAGCGGCCGCACCATGGTGCACTGGTGGTCGCAGAAGGAGCGCGGCGGCATCGTGTCGATCTGGAACTGCGCGCATAACGTGGGCGGCGGCCTGATCGGCCCGCTGTTCATCCTGGGCATGGGCTGGTTCAACGACTGGCGCGCCGCCTTCTACGTGCCGGCCGCCGCCGCCATCGGCGTGGCCATCTTCGCCTATCTGACCATGCGCGACACCCCGCAGTCTTGCGGCCTGCCGCCGGTGGAAGCCTATAAGAACGACTACCCGGAAGACTACGACGCCAGCCACGAGCAAGAGCTGAGCGCGCGCGACATCTTCAAGAAATACATCCTGCCCAACAAATTGTTGTGGTACATCGCCTTCGCCAACGTGTTCATCTACCTGCTGCGCTACGGCGTGCTGGACTGGGCGCCCACCTATCTGAAAGAGGTCAAGCACTTCTCGGTGGACAAATCGTCGTGGGCCTACTTCTTGTACGAATGGGCCGGCATTCCCGGCACCCTGCTGTGCGGCTGGATGTCCGACAAGCTGTTCAAGGGCAACCGCGGCGCCACCGGCATGCTGTTCATGGCCCTGGTGACCGTGGCCACCGTGGTGTACTGGCTGAACCCGGCTGGCAATCCCACCGTGGACATGCTGGCGCTGATCGCCATCGGCTTCCTGATTTACGGCCCGGTGATGCTGGTGGGCCTGCACGCGCTGGAGTTGGCGCCGAAGAAAGCCGCCGGCACCGCCGCCGGCTTCACCGGCCTGTTCGGCTATCTGGGCGGCTCGGTGGCCGCCAATGCGGTGGTCGGCTACACCGTCGACCACTTTGGCTGGGACGGCGGCTTCATGCTGATGGTGGGCTCTTGCGTCGCCGCCATCGTGCTGCTGGCTTTGACCACCTGGCATGGGCGCGATCAGGACGCCGCCTTGAACCGGGTGTAGATCCCGCAGGGCCCGGCGCTGCCGGGCGCTTTACGAGGCGGCGACTCAGGTTGCCGCCTGTTTTTTTGCGTATTTCCGCGTTTAGTCGGTTAAAAAGACAAAACCGCGTGCTAACAACGTATAAACGAAAGCAAAATGTTGTATTTTTGTTCGTTTATAATTATTCTGGGTAGGATGGCATTGCTGGGGCGTTGACGCGCGCCGGCGAGGGAATAACGGCGCTAAGAAGCTGTTCAAAGTCTCGCGAGCAAGAGCGAGACAAGGCCTTGCGGCTGAGAAAGCGGAATGCACACGTGGTACAAGCTGTACTCACCGTGTGATGCTCCACGACGCGCAGCAGACTTTGAACAGCCTCTAAGCAGGCCCCTGGAAAGAAAGAGGTAGGGAAGATGGCAGTGGAGATTTACGACCTGATGGTGATCGGCGGCGGCATCAACGGCGCCGGCATCGCGCGCGACGCGGCCGGACGCGGCTTGTCGGTGATGCTGTGCGAAAAGGACGATCTGGCCGCGCACACCTCCTCCGCCAGCACCAAGCTGATTCACGGCGGCCTGCGCTATCTCGAATACTATGAATTCGGCCTGGTGCGCAAGGCGCTGCAAGAGCGCGAAGTGCTGCTCAAGGCCGCGCCGCACATCATCTGGCCGCTGCGCTTCGTGATGCCGCACGACAAGAACCAGCGCCCGGAATGGATGATACGCTGCGGCCTGTTCCTCTACGATCACCTGGCGCGCCGCGAAGTGCTGCCCGGCTCCGAAACCGTCAGCTTCGCCAGCCACCCGGCCGGCCAGCCGATCAAGCCGGCGTTCAAGCGCGGCTTCGTCTACTCCGACGGCTGGGTGCAGGACGCGCGCCTGGTGGTGCTCAACGCCAAGGACGCAGCCGAGCGCGGCGCGCGGGTGCAGACCCGCACCGCCTGCGTCGGCGCCCGCCGCGACGGCGAACACTGGCTGTGCGAACTGCAGGCCGAAGACGGCAGCCGCAGCCAGGCGCGCGCTCGCGCGCTGGTCAACGCCGCCGGCCCGTGGGTGGAAAGCCTGATCAAGGACACGCTGGCCTTGCCGTCCGGCAAGTCCATCCGTCTGGTCAAGGGCAGCCACATCGTGGTCAAGAAGCTGTTCGACCACCCTTATGCCTACATCTTCCAGAACCCGGACAAGCGCATCATTTTCGCGATTCCCTACGAGCAGGATTTCACCCTGATCGGCACCACCGACGTGGAATACCGCGGCGATCCGGCCAAGGTGGCGATAGACGATCAGGAAGTGGCGTATCTGTGCCAGATGAGCAACCGCTACTTCCAGACCCAGATCAGCCCGGCCGACGTGCTGTCCACTTATTCCGGCGTGCGCCCGCTGTTGGACGACGAAGCCAGCAACGCCGCCAGCGTCACCCGCGATTACTCGCTGGAAATGGATCTGGACGGCGCGCCGCTGCTGTCGGTGTTCGGCGGCAAGATCACCACCTTCCGCAAACTGGCGGAAGAGGCGGTGGACAAGCTGGCGCCGTTGCTGGGCAACAACAAGACCACCTGGACCGCCGACGCGCCGCTGCCGGGCGGCGATATGCCGGGCGCGGATTTCGAGCGCTTCCTGCAAAGCCTGCGCCAGCAATATCCGTGGCTGCCGGAAGCGTTGGCGCGACGCTGGGCGCGCGCCTACGGCACCCGTGTGGCTAGATTGATAGGCGAGGCCGCCGGCCTGGAGCAATTGGGCGTGGAACTCCTGCCCGGCCTGTACGAAGCCGAGTTGCGTTATCTGGTGAACGAGGAATGGGCGACGCGCAGCGAGGACATTCTGTGGCGCCGTTCCAAGCTCAAGCTGCACCTGCCGGCGCACGCCGCCCAGGTGATCGACGCCTGGTTATTGGGCCAGGCCGCCGCGCGTGAGCAGCGGCTGACTGCCTGATTCAAGGCGGTTTCAAGCCAGAACAGCCCGGCCTTGCGCCGGGCTTTTTCTTTGCCGGTTCTTTGGCGGGCGGCGCGATGCGGGCTTTAGCGGATTTATCCACAGGCAAGCCTGAAACCCGGATTCATCCACAGCGCAGGCAAGCGGCCGGTTTGATCGCTCGCCGCCCGCCTTCGGCGGGGCTGGGACGGCATGCGCGGGCCTTGGCGCGCCAAAGCTGCTACTCTTTGTTTTCCTAGCCTGAAGCCAGGCATGCAGTGGGAGCCTGATCTATTTGAGCGAGGCAAGGCGCCGCGGCTGAAGAATACGGTAGTGGGCGTTCTGAAGCGGCGTTCGCCGCGAAAAGCTTCGCGCAGCGCAGGCATTGAACAGGTTCTACGACCAATGGGAGGCTTTATGTCCGTAAAACGTCCATTTCGTCATGATGAGCATTCCGTCGTCCAGACGGAGTCCTTGCAGGAGCCCTCTTTCGCCGTGTGTCTGCCGGCGCGTTTGCGTTTGTACTGCCAGTTGGTGCCAGCCACGGCAAGCAATCAAGAGGCTTACCGGATGGGCCGCGCGTTTGCCGGCCATTACATGGCCTACGTGGCGGAGCACCCCTGCCATGCGGAAGATTCGCTGTTGGCGCGCATGGCGGAGCACGCCGATTTCACTGCGGAAGGGCTGGAAGGCGAATATTGGGCCGGCTTTTTTTCGCTGATAGAAGAGGCGGTGCTCAACGCGGTTGAACTCCTGGACGCGGATGGCAAGATGGGCGGCTCTATCCACTGAGCTCGCGCCAATGCGGTTTCTGCCCGGCCATGGCGCCGGGCTTGCTATTTGTGCCCGGCTTGCTTGGTTTGCAGCATGCTGCTTTAGAAGCTGACGCCGCTTAGCTGCGGGCTGTTCTTATCCACAGCATCCAAGCCCGCATGTCTAGCGGTGGGCATCGACCACTCGGTTCATTCCACAATACCGAATACTTCATTCCATTTCTTCAATTCAGCTACGACTTCAGGGTTTGCTTTGTATTTTATTAGTAATCGTTTTTGTTGTTTCATTGCTCGATTACAGTATTTATTTAAATCACGGATAACTTCGCGTTGACGAGCATCATTATCGCCGGATATTTCACCTGACAAATGTTCACAGGTTTCAGCATTATCTATAAAGTTTTTTACATCCTTATTGCTGAGGTTGCTGGCATAGAGGTTGCTGGAGAGTAGTGCCAAAATAGTGAGAAACTTTTTCATATTAATAAATAAAAATACTTTTCTCCCATTTAAATTTTACAATATCGTAGATGATAACGGCGATATGCTGTTCTTTATTCGCAACTTGCCATTGTTTGATGGTCATGATATCAGTGTTTGTTAATTGTCGTTAAAACAATCGCAATTATCAATCCTTATAATCCAATACTTCATCAAACTGTCTTATGGCTTTAATGACCTTATGATCATTTTTGTATTTCACTAACAATTGCCTTCTCAATTTATCTGCCCTTTCGCAATGCTTGTTAGCATCCTTAATAACGTCCATCTGGCGGGCATCACCATCCCCTGATACTTCACCTAACAGATGCTCACAAATCTCTGCATTATCCATAAAGCTTTTTACATCCTTATTGCTGAGGTTGCCGGCATAGAGATTGCTGGAGAGCATTACCAAAATAGTGAGTAAATTTTTCATATTGTTAAATAAGATAGAAATTACATTGTGGCTAAAGATTTTTAATTACTCATAAACGGATATTTTTATTATTCTTCAATATTTTGGGTCAAGTGTTTCATCAAACTCCCTAATTGCTTTTATTACTTCTTCATCATTTTTATATTTTTCCAACAATTTTTTCCTTTGCCGCTTGGCTGTTCCACAATATTTATTAGCATTTTTGATATCAATAGCTTTTGCCTTATACCCTCCACTGACCTCCCCGGATAAATGTTCACAAATCTGAGCATTTTTAAAAAATACCTGTATCTCTTTTTTTTCGAGATTACTGGCGTAACTATTGTTTAAAGTTAGCATTAATATTAATATCGTGACTGATTGTTTCATATTATCTTCCATCTACGGACCAATGAGGCTTGTCTTTTGAGCCAAGTTTGAATTTTACGACATTATAAGTGGCCCCGACCGCGTGTAACTCCTTGTTCATGCCAGTACGAGGTGTTGCCTTGATTGTTATGATCGAGCTATCGTTATTGGTGATTATCAAATCGCCTGACCAAGTGATACTCATATCAATAGCTTGGCGCATAGTATGTCGTGTTCTAAGTGCTGGAATAGTGCCTAAGTGAAGAATTTCAAAGTACTGAGCCATGGCTCTTGCAGCAGAAATGGATTTCTCATCATTACCATGATCCCATAGGATATGGATATCAGGGCGTAGAACAGCTTTATTTGGTTTCACTTTTTTCTTAGCAATTAGATAGCTCCAATGAAAAAGGTAAGCCCGTTTTTCCGGTCTATAAGTTGACGCTACTCGCACAGTTGCTCCTGCCGCTTTCAATGCCTCAACAAAAGCCCGGACATTGGCCTGGAAAGTCGGCTCCAGTTCAGAAATGCTAGCACTTGCTGGATAGCGCTCCACCCAGGCCATGCCGCTGAGTTCGGGTTCAGGAATCGTCACTACAACAGGCGTCGCTTCCGATCTCGCCATCAAAGGTCTGTGTATTGTCGTCATGGTAGGGGGCCGTCAAGGTTGAGTTCATGCACAGGGTGCTGACGATGAGTTGGGTCATGCCCAGCGAATCCGTCAGTCCGGTTCTGAAGGTCTTGTCTTGCAGGTCTATGCGATAAGGCATGCCCACATGCGGTTTGCCTGTTGTCTCGCTGACCAGTTGGTACTGGATTTCGAAGCGGTAGGGCGAGACATAGTCCTGTGTTGCCGCATGTCCAGGCGGCGGAGGCGGAGGTTCGCCTTCATCGGTCGAATTGCTTTTCAGCTTTTGATTGGCGATCAGTTTGGGCGGCGGTTCGCACTGGCAGATGCACAGATCGCCCTCCAGCGCGGCTTGTTTGCCATGCCAGATTTCCGATGTCCGCGGCGGCACGCAGAGGATGCGGCCTAGGCGGTTGCAGGCCGGACAATGAATGGGGTCGCCTTCAACGGCCAGTTCCCTGCCCTCGATGCGTCCTTGCCCGCTGGCGGCTACGATGACGCCGCCGGCGGTGGTGCTTGCTCCAAGGCAGCAGTTATATCTCTTTGACAAGGTCCGGGCTCCAGTCAGGGTCCAAGAAGCCGGGGATGGGTTTCCCTTCGTATTCATCAAGGAAGCGCAAGCCACTGGGCGGGCCCGAATGGATCTTGTCGCCGTTGCTGAGCGGGCTGCCTATCAGCGCCAGCGATTTACCGGTTTCCCTGTTATAGAAAGCGTGGCCGCAGCCAGCGCTGACGATGGCGGTGCTGCCGTCCGGATATTCGACAATATCGCCGGTCTGACCCACTTTTATATTGTCGCAGGTGATTTTGCTGGTGGCTTTCAATACTCCGCCTTTTTGGCTCACACTCCCATCCAGTGCAACTTGATGCCAAGTTCCCATGATTGCACCCCTGATTATTTAAAAATAATGATGATTTATTTAATGGTAGGTGCCGGCAACTGGCTTAAAGACTAGTATTTCTATTTGCATTCCATTGCGTTTATATAAAAAAATAAATACATTAAAAATGATTGATGCTTTGCTTGTTTTTAATGATGGGTTATTTGTTGGCAGTAATGGTTTTTATTGAATGGGCAGCCAGAAATCATAATGGATTCAGTTTCACTAATACCCCAGCAAAAAAACGCGTTTCCCCTTTGTCCGCGGCGGGCCTATGCTGAGGCGGATTCAACCGTGGAAAGTCCGAGATGCAGATTGCCCTGAGCCCCGCCTTATTGTCCCGTCTACCGCAGATCCAGGTCAGCGGCCTGATCGCGCTGGAGATAGACGCCGCCGCCTTGCCCGCGCGCTTGCCGACGCTGCCGGAGCCGGAGCGCGATCTGGATGCGTTGCTGCAAGCCTGGAAGCAGTTGTACAAGGACTTGCCTGGCGACAAGAAGGCGCGCTGTTCGCTGGAATACCTGGTCAAGGCGGCGCAAAAGGACAAGCTGCGCAGCATTCTGCCGCTGGTGGACTTGTACAATCAGGCGTCCTTGTCGAGCCTGAGCCCGTTTGGCGGCGAGGACATCGCCAAGCTGGGCGGCGTATTGCAATTGGATCTGGCGGCGGGCGACGAGTCCTTCCTGCCGCTGGGACGGGATCAGGCGGAAACGCCGCAGCCGGGCGAGGCGGTGTGGCTGAACGGCGAGCGGCGGGTGGTGTGCCGCTGTCTGAACTGGTTGGAGTCGGACCTGTTCAAGCTGGACGCCGGCAGCCGCGACGTGGTCTTCGTCAGCGAGCGCCCAGATCAGGGGTTTCCTTCCGGCGCGGCGGGCATGGACTGGCTGGCCGAGCAACTGCGGCCGCATGCCGGAAGGCTGCTGCGTTTCGAACTGGACGCGGCGCGGGCGAGCTTTGAACTGGCCGCTGTGGATAAAGCGGCGTGAAGACGCCGGCTTGTGGGTAAGTGGCGCAGGCCTGCTTTGAGCCGAGCATCGTCGCGCGGCGATGGCGGCTTGTGGATAAAACGGCAGGATAAGGTTTTCTGTGGATAAATGAAAAAGGACGCGATCGCGTCCTTTTTGCGTATGCGCTGCCGTTGTTCACACCGTCTCGGTCTGGGCCTGCGCTTGAGTCGTCAGCCGGGGCAAGGCCTGGTCCCGGGCGTCGAACAGATGACAGTGCTCGGCGTCCAGCGCCAGGCGGCAGGCGCTGCCGGCCGGTGGGGCGGCGTCCTGGCCGCCCAGCTTGACCGCGATGGGCTCGGCCACGCCGTCGGCCTGGACGTAGACGATCTGCACATCGCCCAGGTGTTCGACCAGTTGCACCGTCGCCGGCACGCCGGCGTCGGCGAAGCGCAGGTGTTCGGCGCGCACGCCCAGGGTGGCGGCGTCGCCGGCGCGGCCCTGGAAGGGCAGGCTCAGCCGGTGGCCGCCGGGCAGTTCCAGCGCCAGGCCGGCCGGGCCGTCTGCGGCGATGGCCGCCGGCAGGAAGTTCATCTTGGGCGAGCCGATGAAGCCGGCGACGAAGCGGTTGGCCGGGCGCTGGTAGAGTTCCAGCGGCGTGCCCACTTGTTCGATGCGGCCGGTGTTGAACACGGCGATGCGGTCGCCCATGGTCATCGCTTCCACCTGGTCGTGGGTGACGTAAATCATGGTGCTGCCCAGTTCCTTGTGCAGACGCGCCAGTTCGATGCGCATCTGCACCCTGAGCGCGGCGTCCAGATTGGACAGCGGCTCGTCGAACAGGAACACCTCCGGCTTGCGCACGATGGCGCGGCCTATGGCCACGCGCTGGCGCTGGCCGCCGGACAGGGCCTTGGGTTTGCGGTCCAGCAGGTGTTCGATCTGCAGGGTCAGCGCCGCGCGGTGCACGGCGGCGGCGATTTCCTGCTTGCTTTTGCCGGCCAGCTTGAGGCCGAAGGCCATGTTTTCCCGCACCGTCATGTGCGGATAGAGCGCGTAGCTCTGGAACACCATGGCCACGCCGCGCTTGGACGGCTGGATGTCGTTGGCGAGCTGGCCGCCTATCCACAGTTCGCCGGCGCTGATGTCTTCCAGGCCGGCGATCATGCGCATCATCGTGGATTTGCCGCAGCCGGACGGGCCGACGAAGACCATGAATTCGCCGTCGCGGACGGCGAGATCGACGCCGTGGATGACCGCGTTGCCGTCGTCGTAGACTTTTCTAATATTGCTGAGCTTGAGGTGGGCCATATCGAATCCTTTTAGTGCAGGCGCGCCGGCAGCGCGCCCGCGGCGTCTATCTCGCCGGCCAGCCATTGGGCGACGGCGTCCAGCGCCGCGTCGGCGAAACCGTAGCTGATCAGCGCCGGCGCGTCGAGATCGGCGGCGGCGTAGGGGTTCCACAAGGCCAGGTGCAGGTCCGGCCGCCATTCGGCGCGCTCGCGCGCGCCGTAGCGTTCGCGGGTGGTGGAGGCGACCACGGTGTAGCGGCCGTCCTGAGGCAGCCGGCGCCAGTCCAGTTCCTCGCGCCGCTGGTAGCGGATCACTTCCAGGCTGAAGCGGCGCGACAGCTGGGCGATCAGCCGAGCGATCAGCGCGTCGGCGGACAGGCCGGCCTCGGACACGCCGTCGGACGGCGCCTGGTCCTGCACCACCAGGCGCAGCGTGGCGCCGGCCGGCGGCCGTTGCGGCTGGCCGTGGGCGGTCAACGCGCGGCGCCAGGCGTCGGCGAACAATTCGGCGTCGGCGGCGCGCTGCGCCGCGTCGTAATCGCGCTGACGGCTGGGGTAGCGCCGGATCAGCGCGTCCACGCGCGCGGCCGCTTCTTGCAGCCGCGCCTCGCTCAGCCGGCCGGCGGAGACGGCGGCTATCAAGGCCTGCTTGCTCTCCTCCATTTCGTCCGGGAATTGCAGCACCAGGCTGAGGTCGGCGCCGGCGGCCAGCGCCTGCGCGCTGCCCTGGGCCTGGCCCCAGCGTTCGCGGATGGCCTTCATATTCATGCCGTCGGTGATCACCACGCCCTGGTAGCCCAGCTGCTCGCGCAGCAGTTGCTGCAAGATGGCCGGCGACAGCGTGGCCGGCCAGTCCGCGTCCAGCGTGGGAAAGCGGATGTGGGCGCTCATCATGCCGGGGGCGAGGTCGGCCAGCGCGGCGAACGGCGACAGTTCGTAATCGCGCAGCTCGGCCTTGGGCTTGTCCACCACCGGCAGGTCCAGGTGGGAGTCGGTATGGGTGTCGCCGTGGCCGGGGAAGTGCTTGACGCAGCAGGCCACGCCTTCGGACAGATGGCCGTTGATCCAGGCGCGCGCCAGCCGCGTCGCCTTGAGCGGGTCCTCGCCGAAGGAGCGTTCCGAGATCACCGGATTGGCCGGGTTGTTGTTGAGGTCCAGCACCGGGGCGAAGTTCCAGTTCACGCCCAGGCTGGCCAGGCCGCGCGCCACCGCGGCGCCCACTTTCTCGGCCAGCTCGGCGTCGTCCACCGCGCCCAGCGCCATCGCCGACGGCGCCGCCGGCAGGAACAGGGTGCGCATCACCGCGCCGCCTTCCTGGTCCATGCCGATCAGGATGTCCTCGCCCAGCGCGCATTGCAGATCGGCGATCAGCCGGCGGATGCTGGCCTCGTCCGGCACATTGCGGCGGAACAGGCAGATGGCGCGCGCGCCCAGCTGTTGCAGGAAGGCGGCTTCCTCATCGCCCAGGCGCGGGCCGGCCACGTCCACCATCAGCGCCTGGCCGGCCAGTTGTTGCAGGGTATCGCTCATTTGACGGCTCCATCGAATCCGCGCAGAAAGTAGCGCTGGGTGAACAGGAAGACCAGCAGGATGGGCAGCACGGTCAGCACCGCGCCGGCGGCCACCACCCGGGTCTTGAAGCTGAAGGCGCCGGACAGGTAGAGCACGCCCACCGACAGCGGGAATTTGTCCGGGCTGGACATCACGATGGACGGCCAGATGTATTGGTTCCACGCCGACACCATGGTGAGTATGGTCAGCGCCGCCAAGGCCGGGCGCGACAGCGGCAGCATGATTTTCCAGAAGATCTGCCAGTCGCCGGCGCCGTCGACGCGGGCGGCGTCGATCAGATCCTGCGGCACGGCTTCGAAGGCCTGCTTCATCAGGAAGATGCCCACCGCGCCCGCCAGCGTGGGCAGCACCACGCCGCTGTAGCTGTCTGTGAGCTGCAGCTTGGACACGGTGATGAAGTTGACCAGGAAATTGACTTCGCTGGGCAGGATCATGGTGGCGAGGATGGCGCCGAACACCAGCTTGCGGCCGGGAAAACGCATCCGCGCCAGCGGGTAGGCGGCCAGCGCGCTGACCAGCAGGGTGCCGGCCACGGTGGCCAGCGCGATGACGACGGAGTTCTTGTAGAAGGCCAGCAGATCGATGCTGGACACCGCTTCCTTGAAGTTGTCCAGGCCGGGGGCGCTGGGCAGCAAGGGCGGCGGGAAGGCGAACACGTCGCCCTCGGTGGACAGCGCGGTGACCAGCGTCCACCAGAACGGATAGACGGTGACGACGGCGATCAGGCTCAGCACCAGATAGTGCAGGCCGCGGCCGGCCAGCTTGCTCAGCCGGGCGCTGTGGCGGCGGGCGGCGGGCGCGGCGAGGGTGGCGGTGTTGTGCATGGCGTTTCCTTAAGCGTCGCGCGGCTGCAGATAGCGGAAGTTCAACCAGGCCAGCGCCACGCAGAACACCGACATCACCAGGCTGGCGGCCAGCGCGCGGCCGAAGTTCAGCGATTTGATGCCGAACTCGTAGGCGTAGAACAGCGCGGTGTAGGTGGATTGCATCGGTCCGCCCTTGGTCATGATCTGCACCTCTTCGAAGGCTTTGACCGCGGCCAGCACCGACATCACCGAGCACAGCAGGATGGTGGGCGCCAGCAGGGGCACGGTGATGCGCCAGAAGCGCTGCCAGGCGTTGGCGCCGTCCAGCTGCGCGGCTTCGTAGATGTCGGCCGGCACCGCTTGCAGGCCGGCCAGGTAGAGCACCATATACCAGCCCAGGCCGCGCCAGACGGTGATGAACATCACCGCGAACAGCGCGATGCGGTCGTCGTTGAGCCAGCCCACCGGTTCGTTGATCACCCGCAGCCAGTGCAGCGCGGCGTTGAGCACGCCGTCCTCGGTGTACATGAAGTTCCAGATGATGCCGATCACCGATACCGAGGTGACCACGGGCAGGTAGTAGGCGGCGCGGAACCACTTGATCGCCGGCAGTTGGTTGTTGACCAGTACTGCCAGCAGCATGGCGACGATCTGGATCACCGGCACCACCAGCAGGTAGACGGCGGAATTTTTCAGCGAGGCCAGGAACAGTTCGTCGCCGAACAAATCGCGGAAATTGTCCAGGCCCACCCAGCGCGGACTGTCGATCAGATTGTACTGGGTGAAGGCGATGAAGCTGCCGAAGCCCACCGGCCAGAAGGAGAACGCCAGCATCAGCAGCAGCGCCGGGGCCAGGAACAGATAGGCTTGCAGCGTGGTCTTGGTGCGCATGGGCAGAACCTTGTGACGTAGCGGCAGGCCGGCGCCGGGATGCGGCGTCGGCCTGCGGGTTGCGGGGGGGCGGGGTCTGGGACGCCGCCGCGTTCAAGCGCGTATCAGAACCTGTTTACGATCTGCTGCGCGTCGTGAGACGTCACACGGTGAGTACCGCTTCGAAATGCTGATGTAGCACGCGTACATCCCGTTTTCTCAGCCGCAACGCCTTGTCTCGTCTTCGCTCGCGAGATCGTAAACACGTTCTCAGAGCTTGCCGCTCCAGAACGCCGCCGCCTCGTCCAGCGCGGCCTTGGGGTCCTGGCGGCCGGTGACGGCTTTTTCCACCGCGGCGGCCAGGCGGGCGGACAGCACGTCCGGATCCTTGACGCCGGCCAGGTAGATGGTGCGGGTCTTGTCCAGACTGGCGGCGGCCACGCCTACGGCTTTTTCCGCCGCGCCGGCGTCATTGGCCACTTTCTGGAAGTAGGGGTCCTGCGCCGCCTTGCGCGCGGTGGGCAGGGTGCCGGCCAGTTTGGCGAAGGCGAGCTGGTTGTCGGCGTTGGTCAGGTAGTTGCCGAACTTGCCTATTTCCGGCAGCAGCGCCTTGTTGACGTTGCGCGCCACGCCGAAGTTGAACATCCAGCCGCCGGCGGCGATGCCGGTGGGGCCTATGGGCGCCGGAGCCACCTGGGTGGACTGGTAGAGCTTGGGCGCTTCGTCGCGCACCCGGGTCAGCGAGGCCGGGGTGGTGACCAGCATGGCCATGCGGCCGCTGTTGTAGGCGGCGATGGACACCTGGAAGTTGTCCTGGGCGAACAGATTGTCCTTCAGCAGCGCGCCGGACTTGTAGGCGTCGCCCAGTTTTTTCAGCATGGCCACGTGGGCCGGGCTGTTGAACACCGGTTTGCCGTCCTTGAGCAAGGGCAGGCCGTTCTGGATCAGAAAGCCTTCGATCTTGGTGGGGCCCAGCGCCGGCGCGAAGCCGGCGACGCCGGTCTTGGCCTTGATGGTTTTGGCGTAAGCCAGCTGCTCGTCCAGCGATTTGGGCGGCTTGGCCGGGTTGAGGCCGGCTTTCTTGAACAGTTCGGCGTTATAGGCGATGACGTTGGCGCCGTTGTAGTGCGGGAAGGCGTAGACCTTGCCGTCGAAGGTCACGTCCTTGATCGCGCCGTCCACGTACTGGCCCTTGTTGATTACGCCGTCCAGCGGCTGCAGCAGGCCGCTTTGCTTGTAGTCGTAAGCCCAGGGCACGTTCAGGTTGACCAGGGCCGGCGGTTTGCCGGCGCCGACGGCGGCGGTGAACTTGGACTGGATCACGTCCCAGGGGTAGTCGGTCCATTTGATTTCGACATTGGGGTTCTGGGCGTTGTATTT
This sequence comes from Chromobacterium rhizoryzae, assembly GCF_020544465.1. Lineage (NCBI taxonomy): Bacteria > Pseudomonadati > Pseudomonadota > Betaproteobacteria > Neisseriales > Chromobacteriaceae > Chromobacterium > Chromobacterium rhizoryzae. Next base: position 5,232,967 of record NZ_CP066126.1, on the reverse strand, counting down.
GCCGACCAGGTCCTTGAAGTAGCCGTCGAATTTGGGCGACAGGCTCATGGTCCACACTTCCAGCACCGGTTTGTCGGCGGCCAGCGCGGGCAGGGCGACGGCGCAGCCGGCGATGAGCAGGGCGGCGCGAGCGAAGGCGTTGAGTTTCATGATGGTTTCTCCTTGGAGGCCGGCGCTGGCGGGCGGCCAGTCTGACGGCGGACTTGCTGTGTTGTTATGCCATTTGATTGGCGTTTTTCCGCATTGTGGCATTGAAGTGGTGTCAATGAAAGCGAGACCAGTTCAATGCCAGTGAGCCGACGGCCGGACGGGGGAGGAAGGGCCCCGGCCGGCCGCGCGGATCAGAAGGTCTTGCTGTAGGAAGCGATCACCTTGACGTCGTTGCGGTCGGATTTGCCGTAGAAGCCGTCGGTGCGCAGCCAGGCCGGGTAGACGCCGATGCTGGCGCCCTTGAACATGCCGCTTTGCACGCTGTAGCCGATGCTGAAGTCCACCTCGTGCGCCTTGGTATCCGCCTTGCCCGGGTTTTTCATTCCGGTGGCGTAGTTGCCGGACAGGCCCACGGTCAGGCCAGGCACGCCCACCTTGGCCAGGTCGTAGTTGACGCCCAGCTTGTAGACGGTGGTGCCGTCCCAGACGAAGTCGTCCAGCTGGCCCCAGGTCTGGATGAAGTTGCGGTTGTCGCTATTGCCCCACGGCGTCATGCGGAAGTTCAGTTCGCCGGAGTCCGGGGCCTTGGTGTAGCCCAGGCCGCCCATCAGCGTCCAGCCGTTGGTGGCGTAGCTGACGCTGCCGCTGGCGTGGTATTCGTTCTTGGGGTTCTGGATGCCGGAGAGCTGGGTCTGGTACTTGCCGGTGAAGTAGTAGCCGGTGGCGGTCAGCTTGTCGTCGCCGTTGAGCTGCCAGGAGTAGGAGCCGGCGATCTGGGCGTTGCGGCGGTAGTCCTTGCCTTCGCCTACGCCGACGTCGACGAAGCCGTTCTTGGGCGCGTAGCGGAAGCCCAGGCTGTTGACGTAGTCGACGCGCTTGGCGGCGCTGCCGTTGCTGCGGCCCTGTTCCCAGGAGTTGCTCATGTCGCGGAAGCGGGTGTCCCATTCGTTGCGGAACTGGTCGGCCCAGCCGTAGCCCACTTCGAAGTCGCCGAACTTGTATTTCATTTCCACGCCGCGGTAGGCGTGGGATTGCAGGCCGCCGGAGGTGCCCAGGGTGCCGATGCCTATCGGGGTGTAGCCGGCGCGGGCGGAGAAGCCCTGGCCGTCCTCGTGCTGGCGGAATTTCAGCGCCGCCTGGCTCAAGACCGCGGCGCTCTTGTCCACGCCGCCGGGCTGGGAGCTGTCGTTGACGTCGTGATTCAGCACTTCCGACCAGCCTTTGCCGCTGTCCAGGCGGATGGCGGCGTGGGCGGCGGCGTCGAAGCCCAGCTTGTTCCAGGCGTAGCCGGAACGGAAGTTCAGGCCCAGGTTGAGCGCGTTGACGGTGATGTCGTCGCGGTTCTTGCCATTGGGCGGGGCCGGCCAGTCCGCCTGGCGGTTGCGGCCGTAATAGATGGCGCTGACGGTGGTTTCGGACTTGGTGATCAAGTCGTAGACGTCCACCGGTTCGAAGGTGGACGGCGCGCCCTGGGTGGGCGAGGTGTCGTTGGTCGGAATCGAGTCTTCCGCCGCCATGACGACACAGGGCAAGGCGGTCAACAGCAGTAGGGCAAGCTTGGTCGGCTTAGGCATTTCAGTCACTCCAATCACGTGGCGACACCTCTGGCGGATGTCCTGCGCTAAAACTATCTGGTCTTTTACTGGTTCTCAATTGGTATCTCATTGGTATTGCAAAATAATTCGTCATATTGTTGCAATGCTGCCATGCACATGGGTTTGCTGGAAGTAGCCGTTATTTGACGTCAGATGGACGCTGAATGCGAATGAAAGGCATCTGCTTTTTGTTTTTACGAACGAAATTTGGAGCGCCAACGAATGATTGGCCGTGGAGACTATGCGTTTTCAGTCGCGATAGCGTGTGTGGGCGCGGAGAATGTTCGCTTGTCGACATTGCTGCTATGCAGCATGACCTTGAGGCCAAGTCCGGCTCCGGCTGACCCATAGGCCACCGGCCATTGCCAGACTAAAAAAAAGCCTGGCAAGCGCCAGGCCAAGTGCGGAGAGGAGGTAAGCGGCGCTTCAGCCGGCGGCCGCCAGCGAATGGCCGGTCTGCAGCGGCGTTTCGCCGCCCTGGCTTTGACCGGCCTGAGGCAGGGTGAAGTAGTTGATGCTGGATTGCAGCTCGTGCGACATCTGTTCCATCTGGCTGGCGGAGTCCGCGGTCTGGCTGGCGGCGGCGCTGGTTTCCTCGGACATCTGCGCCACTTTCTCCACATTGGCGGCGATGCCGGTGCCGGCGGCCTGCTGTTCGTGCAGGGACACCGAGATCGCGCTCAGCGATTGCTTGACCCTGGCCACCTTGTCGTTGATGCCGGTGATGGCGGCGCGCGCGTCGCTGGCCTGTTGCAGCCCCACTTCCATATGGTCCACGGTGTGGTGGATGTTCTGCACCACGTGGGCGCTGCTATCCAGCATTTCGCGGATGCTGGCGCCGATTTCGGAGGTGGATTGGGCGGTGCGCTCGGACAGTTTGCGCACTTCGTCGGCCACCACGGCGAAGCCGCGGCCCTGTTCGCCGGCGCGCGCGGCCTCAATGGCGGCGTTCAGCGCCAGCAGATTGGTCTGGTCCGCCACGTCGCGTATCACCTGGATCACGTTGGCGATCTGCTGCGAGCGGCTGCTCATCAGGTCGGCCTGGTCTTGCGAGGCGCGCGCCATGTCGGCCACCGATTCTATGGTGTGCAGGGTCTGGTCGATGATGGATTCGCCGCGGGTGGCCAGTTCGCCGGTGGAGACGGATTCGGTGGCCACGTCCGTGGTGTTGTCGTCCACCGAGCAGATGCTGACCGACAACTGTTCCACCGACGCCGACATCGACGAGGCGGCGCGAGTCTGTTCCTCCGCGCTGGCGGCCACCTGCTCCGCCGCCGCCGCCAGCTCGGTGGCGTTGGCGCTCAGCTGGCTGATGATCTGCTGCATGGCGCGCACCATGCGGATCAAGCCGCTCTGCATCCGCGCCATGGAGGCGATCACGCTGTGCTGATCGCCCGCCTTGACCTGCAGTCTTTGGCTGAGGTCGCCGTTGGCGATGCGTTCGGTCAGCGCCACCACGTCGCGCGGCTCGCCGCCCAGCTCGGCCATCAGCGAGCGGATGATGATCAGCGACAGCACGGCGCCCAGCGCCACGCCGCAGATCAAGAGCGCGATGGCGACGGCGCGGCTGGCGGCGGCGCGTTCCTGCGCCTTGGCGAACTCTTCCGCCGCCACCCGCAGCTGCAAGTCGATCAGCGCGGCGATGCGGTTGGCGATGGGATCGATGGCCGGGTACATTTCCTTGTCCAGGAAGAGTTGCATCGCGGCGCGGTCCCCGGACTGGGCCAGGCTTTTGAGCCGCGCCACGCTGGCGTCGGCCTGACGCATCGCCGCCTCGGCCTGGTCGGCCAGGGTTTTTTCCTCGGCGGTCAGATAGGTGGCGCGGTAATCGCCCCATTGTTTTTTCAGCGCCGCCTGCGCGGCGTCGATGCCGCCTAGAAAACCGGCGGCGTCGATGGCGCCGGCATGCAGCTTGTGCGCGCCGTCCACAATGCCCACCGCGTAGCTGTCGGCCACGGTTTTCAGCTGCTTCAGGCAGACCACCCGGTCGTTGTAGGTGGTGGCGAAGTCGTCGAGTATGCCTTTTTGCGCATGTTGGCCAAACAGGCTGATCAGGATGGTGATGGCCAGCAGGGCCGCGACGAGCGCGCTTAGGCGCTGGGCGATGGTCAGGCGGTTGAACATGACGCTCTCCGAATTGGTTTTTACATGCATAAAACCGATTTTGACTATTTGGAGGTGTAGTCGCGGCATGTGACGGCGGCATGGCAAGGCCGTGAACCTGGGGGTTTAACTTAAAAGCCGCTGCTGCAAAATTCTACCTATAACTCCATGATTCCGTTATAATTCCGCCCCTTTGCGGCCGCCATCGCCCGACGCGGCCACCTATACTAAATGTCAGGAAACGCCATGAGCCTGTTGTCGCACCAGATCGAGTTGCTATCGCCCGCCAAGACCGCCGAAATCGGCCGCGAGGCCATCTTGCACGGCGCCGACGCGGTGTACATCGGCGGGCCCAGCTTCGGCGCGCGCCACAACGCCTGTAATAGCGTGGAGGACATCGCCGGCCTGACCGCGTTTGCCCACCGCTACCACGCGCGCATCTTCGCCACGCTCAACACCATCTTGCACGACGCCGAGCTGGAGCCGGCGCGCAAGCTGATCTGGCAGTTGTACGACGCCGGCGTGGACGCGCTGATCATCCAGGATATGGGCATCCTGGAACTGGATCTGCCGCCTATCCAGCTGCACGCGTCCACCCAATGCGACATCCGCACGCCGGAAAAAGCGCGTTTCCTGTCCGACGCCGGCTTCTCCCAGGTGGTGCTGGCCCGCGAGCTGACCATTCCGCAAATCCGCAAGGCGGCGGATGCGGTGGGCGAAGACGCCACCATCGAATACTTCATCCACGGCGCGCTGTGCGTGGCCTTCTCCGGCCAGTGCTATATCAGCCACGCCGACAACGGCCGCAGCGCCAACCGCGGCGACTGTTCGCAAGCCTGTAGGCTGCCGTACACGCTGACCGACAAGGACGGCGGCGTGGTGGCTTTCGACAAGCATTTGCTGTCGATGAAGGACAACAACCAGAGCGCCAATCTGGAGGCCTTGCTGGACGCCGGCGTGCGTTCCTTGAAGATCGAGGGCCGCTACAAGGACGTGTCCTATGTGAAGAACATCACCGCCCATTACCGGCTGCTGCTGGACGAGATCATCGAGCGGCGGCCGGAGCTGGCGCGCGCCTCCAGCGGCGACAGCGAGATCTTCTTTGCGCCGGACCCGGACAAGACCTTCCACCGCGGCGGCACCGACTACTTCGCCACCGGCCGCAAGATCGACATCGGCGCCTTCGATTCGCCCAAATTCGTCGGCGTCGGCCTGGGCGTGGTCAGCAAGGTGGGCCCGGACTGGCTGGAGATCGCCACCGGCGAAACCATGAGCAACGGCGACGGCATCAACTTCATGAAGAAGCGCGAAGTGGTGGGCGTGCAGGCCAACACCGTGCAGCAAGTGGGCAAGACCGCGGACGGCGAGCTGTTGTGGCGGGTGTTTCCCAACGACGTTTCGGTGCTGGCCGGCCTCAAGCCGGGCGTGGACATCAGCCGCAACCGCGACCACGCCTGGGAACTGGCGCTGCTGAAGAAGTCCGCCGAACGCAAGGTGGGCGTGTGGATGACGCTGAGCGAAAACGCCGAGGGCCTGGAACTGAGCGTTACCGACGAGGACGGCGTCAGCACCTCCGCCTGTAGCCCGCTGGCGCTGGAGCCGGCCAAGGACGCCGACAAGGCGCTGGCCGGCCTGCGTGACAATCTGGGCAAGCTGGGCAACACCATGTTCATCGTCCACGAGGTGACGCTGCAGCTGTCCCAGCCGTGGTTCGCGCCGGCCTCGGCGATCAACGCGCTGCGCCGCGACGCCATCGCCCGGCTGGAGGCCGCGCGCTTGCAGGCCTGGCCGCGCCAGCCGCGCAAGGCGGCGCTGGAGCCGCCGGCGCCGTATCCGGAAAAGACGCTGAGCTATCTGGCCAATGTCTACAACAACCTGGCCTGGCAGTTCTACCGCAAGCACGGGGTGGAGCTCATCGACGCCGCCTACGAAGCGCACGAGGAAGAGGGCGAGGTCAGCCTGATGATCACCAAGCACTGCCTGCGCTTCTCCTTCAATCTGTGTCCGAAGCAGGCCAAGGGCGTGAAGGGCGTGATGGGCCAGGTGCGCGCCGATCCGATGACGCTGAAGTCCGGCAACGAGACCTATACGCTGAAGTTCGAATGCCGGCCCTGCGAGATGCATGTGATGGGCAAGATGAAAAAGCACATCCTGAAGGCGGCGCCGCCGAGCGAGGTGCCCTACACCGCGCCCCTGACCTTCTTCAAGCAGCGACCACAGTCTTGAGCGCTGGATTGCCGGTCTGAAACGGCCGGCGCGCCGATTGCGGCGGCGGCGGGGAGGCGCGTAAAATGCGCCTCTTTCCTTTTTTCCTATTTGGAACAATCCTTTAATAAACGATCGCCGGCCACGCCGGCAGCACGGGGAATCAAACGTGGCCGACATCGAGCGCCTGGACACCTGGGTCAAATACAAGAACGGTTTATGCGAGGACTGCATGGGCAGCTGCTGTTCCATGCCGGTGGAAGTGCGGCTGCCCGATCTGGTGCGCATGGGGGTGGTGGACGAGTTCGAGTTGGAAGAGCCGATCAAGAACATCGCCAAGCGCCTGGAAAAGCAGCGGCTGATCCAGCATTTCAATTTCAAGCGCGAGCTGTTCACGCTGGCGCGGCGCGCCAACGGCGATTGCATGCACCTGGATCAGAAGACCCGTTTGTGCACTATCTACGAGCGGCGGCCCAATACCTGCCGCAACCATCCCAAGGTGGGCCCCAAGCCGGGCTTTTGCGCGTATACCCACAATCCGCAGAAGATCGCCTTCCATCGCAACACCGCGGCGTGAACGCTGTTTCACGTGAAACCCTCCGTTGATTCGACTGGATCGTCATGAACCCCATTTATCCTTTATTCGCTTTCCTCATCGGCGTCGTGGTGCCGCTGCAGGCCGCCATCAACAACCAGCTCAAGGGCGTGCTGGGCAATAGCACGCTGCTGGCGGCGCTGGTGTCGTTCTCCGTGGGCAGCCTGTGTCTGGCCGGCCTGGCCGTCGCCACCGGTCAGAAATGGCAGGATCTGGCGCAGTTGGGCCGGGTAGAGTGGTGGATGCTGCTGGGCGGCGCGATGGGGGCGATGTTCGTGTTCGGCACCACCTTGCTGGCGCCGCGGCTGGGCGTGGCGGCCATGCTGTCCCTGGTGATTGCCGGCCAGGTGTGCGTATCCCTGATGTTCGACCGTTTCGGTTGGCTGGCGATGCCGCTGCGCGAGGTGAACGCGCCTCGGCTGCTGGGCGCGGCGCTGGTGGTGGGCGGGGTGTTGTTGGTTAACTTCGGCGACAAGTGGTTTGGACGCGCTTGAGTGATGGGCGCGGAGTCAACATGCTAAAAACGGCAGCCGGAGGCTGCCGTTTTTCTTGGCCGGCGCGCGGCGCTTACTTGGGTTGCGGCTTGGCCATCGGACTCATGCGGCGGCCCATCTGGCCGTGCCATTGGTCCATCACCTTCTGTTGCTCCGGCGTCAGTTGGGCGTAGAAGGTTTTCAGCGCGTCCAGGCGCTTCTGCATCGCGTCCTGATGTTGTTTCATCATGTCCAGCATGCGCTCCATGCGCTGCGGCGCGGTGTCGCCGGCCTGGGGCTTGGGCGGCATCGTCCGTTCGCCCGGCTTCATCGAGGCGGCGAAGGTTTTCCAGGCGGCTTCCTGGTTCGCCTGCAGCTTCAGTTGATCGTGCAGCCCTTGCAGGTGGCGCGCGGCCATGGCTTCGCGCTGGGCCGGGTCCATGTGGCGGCCTTTTTCCATCATCGGCATCGGGCTTTGCGTCGGGGCCTCGCCGGCGGCCAGCGCGGAACCGGCAACGCCGGCGGCCAGCAGCGTGGCGATCAGCATGGGCTTGAACAGCTTGGTCATGATTGAAGACTCCTACCGAGGTTGATCATGCAGCCAGTATTGACCACGGATGTCTGGCAAGTGTTGCGGCTAGGGCGGTGCTTGTTATCGAGTGTTAACCGGGCCGGCCGGCTTAGCAGTTTGCAACAATGCGCGGAGGGATGTCGTCGGGGGCCGGCTGCTTAAGGTTCTGTCCTGCCGGCGAGGCGATTAAGCGATGCTTAGAGTCTGTTCAAAGCCTGCTGTGCTTGGTGAGACGCGACCTGCCCATCTGCCGTGGGTGCCTTCCGCTTTCTCAGCCGCAAGGTCTTGCCCCGATCTTGCTCGCGAGGCTTTGAACCGCTTCTTAGTTGTGGGGCTCGTTGCCTTGGCCGGCCTGCAGTTTGCGCATCGGCCCCTGGCCTCGGCCGCCCATCAGCGGCGGGCTGTCCTGGTCCATGATTTTTTGCTGCTCGGGCGTGAGCTGGCCGTAGAAGGATTTGAGCGCTTCCAGCCGTTTTTGCAGGTTCAGCAGGTGGCGCTGCGCCATCAGCACGCGCTGCTCCATGCGCTCGGGCGCGGTGGACGCGTTTTCGCAAGGCGGCGGCGGGCCGGGGCGGGTGGCGCTGGCGAAGGCCAGCCAGGCGGCTTCCTGCGCCGGCTGTATCTTGAGCTTGTCGTGCAGCGCTTTCTGGTGCTGGGCGATGAAGGCGTCGCGCTTGGCCGGGTCTATCTTCCACGACCGGCCGGCGAAGTTGCCCATCGGCGGGCATGCGGGCTCCGGCGGCGCGGCCAGAGCGGCGCCGGCGACGAGGCTGGCGAGTATAAAGGGTATCTGCGGTTTCATAGGCGGGCCATTCCATTGATGGCTGCGACGCGGGCGGACGGCATCGGCAGGATCACTCCATTATTCTGGATGGCGACTGTCAATTAAGTATGAGTTGGCCGGGGTCAATTGTTACCAAATGTAAAGCCCGTCCGCAAGCGTTTTGCCTACGGGCTTTTTCCCGACCGGCGCGGGGATTTGAACTAGAGTGAATTGCGGCATTCCCTTATCGTCGCCGGAGCGTTTTCGCATGAGCCTGCCTGACTCTTCATTTCCTTGGTTCTCCGCGCTGGGCGCGGGCGGTTTGAACGGCGCCTTGGTGGAATATTGGATCGATGCCTGGCAGCGTTCCGTGCTGTATTGCGATATTTTGCGCCAGCGCGGCGACACCTATCTGGAGCATGCCGCCTCCGGCCACCCGCCGGTGCTGGTGTTCGACTACGACATCATCGTCGACGGCCGCGAACTGGAACAGCCGGTCAATTACGCCTTGTCGGCCATCCGTCCGCCGGACGGCTGCCCGAAACCGGACCCGGCCAAACGGCCTTTCGTGGTGATAGACCCGCGCGCCGGCCACGGGCCCGGCATAGGCGGTTTCAAGATGGACAGCGAGATCGGCATCGCGTTGCGCCAAGGCCATCCTTGTTATTTCGTGATGTTCTTCCCGGTGCCGGAGCCCAAGCAGACGATTGAATGCGTGTGGCGGGCCGAGAAGATCTTTCTGCAAAAGGTCAATCAACTGCATCCGCACAGTTCCGGCAAGCCCTTCGTCATCGGCAATTGCCAGGGCGGCTGGGCCTTGGCGATGCTGGCGGCCACCGCGCCGGAGCTGGTGGGCCCCATCCTGCTGGCCGGTTCGCCCTTGTCCTACTGGGCCGGCGTGGCCGGCAAGAATCCGATGCGTTATTCCGGCGGCCTCTACGGCGGCACCTGGATGGCCTCCCTGGCCGGAGACCTGGGCCACGGCCAGTTCGACGGCGCCCACCTGGTCAGCAATTTCGAGCAGCTGGACCCGGCCAACACCTACTGGAAAAAGCCTTACACCCTGTACGCCAAGGTGGACAGCGAGCGCGAACGCTTTCTGGAGTTCGAACGCTGGTGGGGCGGCCACTATCTGCTGAACAAGGCGGAAATGGAGTGGATTGTGCAGAACCTGTTCGTCGGCAACCGGCTGAGCCACGGCGAGGTGACGCTGGAGCAGGGGCGGCAGGCGGTGGATTTGCGCAATATCCGTTCGCCCATCGTGGTGTTCGCCTCCTGGGGCGACAATATCACGCCGCCGCAACAGGCCTTGTTCTGGATCGCGGATCTGTACCACAGCGTGGAGGACATCCGCGTCAATGAGCAGACCATCGTCTATTGCCTGCACGAGCAGGTGGGCCATCTGGGCATTTTCGTGTCCGCCGGCGTGGCCAACAAGGAGCACAGCGAACTGGCCAGCGCGCTGGACCTGATCGACGTGCTGCCGCCCGGCCTGTACGAGGCCATCATCACCGATACCCACCCGGAAATGGCCGGGCTGGAATATCTGCAAGGGCGCTATGTGATCCGCTTCGAGCCGCGCGACATCGACGACATCCTGGCCTTGGGCGACGGCCGCCAGGGCGAGGCCGCCTTCGAAGTGGTGCGTCGGGTGGGCGAGGTCAACCAGCAGTTGTACGACACCTTCGTCTCGCCCTGGCTGCGTTTGTACGGCAATGAGCACACCGCGCGCTGGTGGCGCGAAATGCATCCGTCGCGCCTGGAGCGGCGCTGGTTCTCCAGCCGCAACCCCTGGCTGGCCGGGCTGAGGCAATGGGCGGAGCAAGTGCGCGACGAGCGGCGGCCGGCGGCGGAGGACAATCCCTTCTGGCAATGGCAGCAAAGCTACGCGCGCTTGATGGAGACCGCGCTGGACGGCTGGCGCGACGGCCGCGACGCTTGGCAGGAACTGAGTTTCCGTAGCCTGTTCGAATCGCCGTGGAGCGCGGCGCTGACCGGCTTGAAGCCGCAGCGCGAATACGGAGTGCGCAAGGCGGACGGCAGCTGGGAGCGCAGCGAGATGCTGCGGCTCAAGCGCCAGGAGCTGGAGGCCCATTACGCCGAGGGCGGGCCGGTGGACGGCTTTTTGCGGCTGCTGATCTATGTCGCCATCGGCAACGGCGTGGTGGACGTGAGGCCGTTCAACGCCATCCGCCGGGTGATGCAGGAAACCGCCCTGGGCGAGGATTTGACGCTGGAGCAGTTCAAGCAGGCGGTGCGGCGGCAAACCTGGCTGGTGCGCAACGACGAGAAACGCGCGCTGGCGACGCTGGAGCATTTGCTGCCCACTGAGGAGCAGCGCCAGTTCTCGTTGGAATTGGCCATCCTGTTGTTGCAGGCGGCCGGGCCCATCAGCGGCGAAAAACAACAGCGGCTGGGCCGGCTGGCGCTGGCGATGGGCTTGGCGCAGCGGCACGCCGCTCCCGCCGCGGCCCCGGCGCCCGTCAAGCCCGCGCCCCAGCGCGCGCCGCGGCAACGCAAGCCCAAGCCGGCCGCGTGAGGGTGGCTTTGCGGCGCGGCGGGCGCAAGGTACACTGCGCCCGCCCAAGCCAGAAAACACGATCATGAACGCATCGCAAGCCAAGAACCCCACCCACGGCGTCACGCTGGAACAGATGCTGAACCAGCTGGTCGGCCACTACGGCTGGCCGGAGCTGGGCCGGCGCATCCAGATCCGCTGCTTCAATCACGATCCCAGCGTCAAATCCAGCCTGGCTTTCTTGCGCCGCACCCCGTGGGCGCGCCAGCAGGTGGAAGACTTGTTCGTGGCGCTGAAGACCCGGCCGCAGGCGGCCGCCGGTTCTGGAACGGACTCCCGTCCGCGGCTGTTTTCCAAAAAATCGTCCTGACGATCCATTGTCCCTGTCCACGGTTTGACGCTGTATTGCGTTATGGCGATGGGAACCCCCTATCGTCAGCCGGGAGCGTGAGATGGAACTGGAAATCAGCGTGGAAGCGGAGAAGAAGTACTTGAACAGCCTGGTGGCGCTGACCGTGGTGCTGCTGTCGGTGTTCATGGGACTGGGCAAGCTGAAGGACGACAATATCGTGCAGGCGCGCCAGCTCTTGAAGGCGGACGCCGTGGACGGCTGGTCCGAATACCAATCCAAGAAGATCAAACAGCATCTGGCGGAAAGCAGCCTGCGCCAGGCGCGTTTGCTGGCGCTGGCCAATCCGGCGGCGGCGGCGGCCTTGCGGCCGGAGCAAGCGGCGATTCAAGGCGATATCGCCCGCTACGCGGCGGAGGCGCAGGCTTTGCAGCAGAAAGCCAAGGCCAAGGAGCAGGGCTTCGAGGAGTTGAACGCTCGCCATGAGCTGTTCGACGTCAGCGACGCCGGCCTGTCCATCGCCGTGGCCTGCGCCGCGGTGGCGGCGCTGGCCGCCAATTTCATCCCGCTCTTGTGCGCCTGGGCTTTTGGCGCGCTGGGCGTGTTTTTCTGGCTGGCGGGCTTTGCCGGCTGGAACATCCATCCGGGCTGGATCGTTTCCTTGCTGGGCTGAGCCGCCGAGGCTGCGGCCCTATCGGCGGCAGGGTTGCAACTGTCATCGATTTGGCTCAGGCTGTCCGGGTTTTCCGCAATCCTGCGTTTTGTCCCGAGACATTCTGAACTGGAGAAAAGCGATGAAACTGTATTTTTCCCCCGGCGCCTGCTCGCTGTCCCCGCATATCGTGTTGTTCGCCAGCGGCCTGCCCTTCGATACCGAGAAGGTCAATCTCAAGGTTCAGCCGCATCTGACCGAGGGCGGGGTGGACTTCTCCACCATCAATCCGCGCGGCTATGTGCCGGCCTTGCAGCTGGACAACGGCGAACTGCTGGCCGAGGGCGTGGCCATCGTGCAATACCTGGCGGATCAGGTGCCGGCCAAGCAGTTGGCGCCGGCCAACGGCACGCTGGAGCGCTACCGGCTGCAAGAGTGGCTGAACTATATCTCCACCGAGGTGCACAAGGGCTTCTCGCCGCTGTTCTATCCCAATAGCGACGAACTCAAGCAGCAGGCCTGGGACAAGCTGACCCGCCGCCTGGGACTGGTGGAACAGCAGCTGGCGAAAACGCCCTATCTGCTGGGCGAACGTTTCAGCGTGGCCGACGCCTATCTGTTCACCTGCCTGAACTGGGCGCAGTTCGTCCAGCGCTCGCTGGGCGATTTCCCGGCGCTGATCGATTTCCAGAAACGCGTGGCGGCGCTGCCCTTCGTGCAGCAGGCCTTGAAGGCGGAAGGCTTGCTGGAATAATTCCAACTGGAACGGGAATAAGTTCGCTGTTCCAGACAAGATCATGCCCGGCTCCGGCCGGGCATTTTTCATGGCGAGTGGATTTATACCGCCTCGGCCTGCAGGTGCTGCAGATACGCGTCCGCGCTGGCCTCGATCTCGGCGTCGCTCAGATCGTGCTCGGCGCCGTGCAGCGTGAAGCCGGGCAGCCATTCGGCGCGGAGGTAGCGGCAGGTCAGCTCGAACGGCCGCAGCACTTCCTCCATCCGGTACAGATAGCGGCCGTCGGGCGCGAAGTCCCGCTCGCGTATGCCGGTGGACACCGCCACGCTGATGCGCTTGTCCCGCATGCGCCAGTCTTCCGGCCATGCGCCGATGGCGAAGCCCTCGTCCAGCACCTGGTCCTGCCAGGTTTTCAACAGCGGCGGCGAACTGAACCAGTACAGCGGGAATTGCAGCACGATGCGTTGGTGGCGGTTCAGCAGCGCCTGTTCGCGCGCCACGTCGATATTGCCGTCCGGATAAGCCTGATATAACGAGTGCACGGTGTAGCGCTCCGGGTGCCGGCATAACGCGGCCATCCAGCGGCGGTTGATTCGGGATTGTTCCAGATCGGGGTGGGCAACGATGATCAGGGTTTTCATGGCGCTTCCTGTAAAATGGGAAAGGGCATGCTAACAACGGATCAAATTGTTGATAAGTATGCACTTTTTTGTTTCATAAGCACCAAGAGGTAACTGTGCCCGCATGAGCGAACTGAATTTCCCCATCGATGCCACCGTGCGGTTGGTGGGCGGCAAATGGAAATGCGCGATCCTCTGCCATTTGTCCGAAGACAGCCGGCGCACCGGCGAACTGCGCCGCTTGCTGGGCGGGGTGTCGCAGAAAGTGTTGACCGAGCAACTGCGCGAACTGGAGCGCGACGGCCTGATCGCGCGCACGGTTTACGCGGAAGTGCCGCCGCGGGTGGATTACCGGCTGACCGAGCTGGGCGACACGCTGCGGCCGGTGATAGACGCGATGTGCGCCTGGGGCGCTTTCTATCTGGAGCGGCCGACGGCGGGCGTATAATGCGGGCGCGATAAAACCAGAAAAAGGCTGTCCCGTGAAACTTGCGCCTCTCCTCCTCACCTCCCTGTTGGCCGCGACGGCCGTGAACGCTTGGGCCGCCCCGCTGAAGCTGCGGGTGCTGGAAACCTCCGACGTGCACATGAACCTGCTGGATTACGATTACTACCAGGACAAGCCGACGCAGGACTTCGGCCTGGCGCGCGCGGCGACGCTGATCCGCGCGGCGCGGCAAGAGGCGCGCAACAGCCTGCTGATAGACAACGGCGATCTGTTGCAGGGCAATCCCTTGGGCGATCTGGTGGCCAAGGTTCAGCCGCTGCGCGCCGGCGAGGTTCATCCCGCCTACAAAGTGCTCAACTGGCTGGGTTACGACGCCGGCAATATCGGCAACCACGAGTTCAATTACGGCTTGCCCTTTCTGGGTCAGGCGCTGAAGACGGCGGCCTTTCCCTACGTCAACGCCAATGTGGTGGACGCCAAGACCGGCCGGCCGTATTTCCAGCCCTATGTGTTGCTCAAGCGGGAGTTCAAGGACGAGGACGGCCAGCCGCAGACGCTGAACATCGGCGTGATCGGCTTTGTGCCGCCGCAGATCATGCAGTGGGACAAAACCAATCTGCAGGGCAAGGTGGAGGTGAGGGACATCCTCGACACCGCGCGCCTTTATCTGCCCGAACTCAAGCAGAAGGGCGCCGACATCGTGATTGCGGTGCCGCATTCCGGTTTCGAAAAAGGCGAGAGCGCGCGCTTCGCCGAGAACTCGGTGGCCGGCCTGGCCGAGGTGGCCGGCATCGACGCCATCTTGTTCGGCCACGCCCACGCGGAATTCCCGTCTTCCGCCTTCGCCGGCTATCCCAAGGTGGACCTGACCGCCGGCACCATCAACGGCGTGCCGGCGGTGATGCCGGGACGTTGGGGCGACCATATCGGCGTGGTGGACCTGGTGCTGGAGCGCGGCGACGGCGGCTGGAAGGTGAGCGGCAAACAGGCCGGCTTGCGCGCCGTCTACGACAAGCAGGCCAAGCGATCGCTGGCGGCCGCCGAGCCCAAGGTGGCCGAGCTGATCGCCGCCGAACACCGCCGGACGCTGGACTATGTGCGCGGCAAGGTGGCGGAAACCCGCGCGCCGATTTACAGCTACTTCGCCCAGGCGGCGGACGATCCCTCGGTGCAGATCGTGGCCGAGGCCCAGGCCTGGTATGTGAAGAACGCGATCAAGGGCACCGAGTACGAAGGCTTGCCGGTGCTGTCCGCCGCCGCGCCGTTCAAGGCCGGCGGCCGCCAGGGCTGGAATTACTACACCGAAATCCCGGCCGGTCCGCTGGCGATCCGCAATCTGGCCGATCTCTACATCTATCCCAATACGCTGAAGGCGGTGAAGGTCAGCGGCCGCGAAGTGCGCGAGTGGCTGGAGATGTCGGCCGGGCAGTTCCTGCGCATCGATCCCAAGGGCCCCAAGACCCAGCCGCTGCTGAACCCGGAATTCCGCTCTTACAACTTCGACAGCATCGCCGGCGTCAGCTATGAGATCGACGTCAGCCGGCCGGCGCGCTACGACGCCGACGGCAAGCTGGTTGCACCGGACAGCCATCGCATCGTCAAGCTGAGCTATCAGGGCAAGCCGATAGACGAGAACGCCGGTTTCCTGGTGGCCACCAACAACTACCGCGCCTCCGGCGGCGGCCACTTCCCCGGCATAGACTCCAGCCGCGTGGTGGTGGATTCTCCGGATGAAAACCGCGCGGCGGTGGCCGCCTATCTGGCCGAGCGCAAGGTGGTGGACCCGGCGGCCAAGCCGGCCTGGCGCATCCTGCCGGTGGCCGGCGTCGCCATGCGCTTCGACACCGGCGCCGGCGCGTTGCGCTATCTGGCGCGCCAGCCGCAGTTCCGCCTGGCGGCGGAGCATGGCGACGGTTCGGTGAGCCTGGAATTGGCGGAATAAGAGAAAGGTTTAAGAACCTGTTCAAAGTCTGCTGAGACGTGGCACGGTTGAGTACAACTTCGAAATACTCATGTACCGTATGTACACTCTGCTTTCTCAGCCGCAACGCCCTGTCTCGCTCGCGAGCTTTTGAACAGGCTCTGAGGCGGCAAGCGCCTGATGTTCCATGTGAAACCCGGATTGAACGATGACCGAAGCCCTGATTGCTACTGAAAAACTCACCGCCGCATTGCAGCGTTTTGCCGATGAACGCGACTGGAACCGCTACCACACGCCGCGCGCCCTGATGCTGGCGCTGGTGGGCGAGGTGGGCGAACTGGCGGAAATCTTCCAATGGCTGAGCGACGAGGAAGCCGCCGCGCTGCGCGACGATCCGGCGCGCTTCACCCATCTGCAGGAGGAAATCGCCGATGTGCTGCTCTACCTGACGCGGCTGGCGATGGTGACGGGAGTGGACCTGGACGCGGCGGTACGCGACAAAATGGCCAAGAACGCCGTCAAATACCCTGTGCCAACGGCCGGCTGAGCGTATGGCATGAAAACGGCTAAGCTGAGGCCACGGTACGCGAGTGCATGACGCGGCCAGCTTCTATAGTGGATTCAATCAATAGCTGGAATGCATAGATGTCCGAGCAAATCCACCGCCTGCGCCAGATGCTGGAGCAGGCGGAAACCATTGTGGCGCTGACCGGCGCCGGCATGAGCACCGAATCCGGCATCCCGGACTTCCGCTCCGCCAACGGCCTGTGGTCGCGCAGCATGAGCCTGGCCGAAGTGGTGTCCATCGATTATTTTCGTCGCGATCCGGAGGCGTTCTGGCAGGCGTTTCGCGAGATCTTCCGCATCAAGTTGATTGGCGATTACCGGCCCAACGCCGGCCATCAGTTTCTGGCGGAATTGGAGCAGCAGGGCAAGCGGGTGACGGTGCTGACCCAGAACATAGACGGCCTGCACGCGCGCGCCGGCAGCGGCCAGGTGTTGGAATTGCACGGCAGCTTGCTGACCGCCAGCTGCCCCAGCTGCGACACCACTCACGCGCTGGACTACGTGCTGCATCACCCGCTGCCGGTCTGCCGGCTGTGTCACGACGTGCTCAAGCCCGACGTGGTGCTGTACGGGGAGGCGGTGCCCTTGATCGAGCTGGCCTTCGACGCCGCCTTGCAGGCGGACCTGCTGCTGGTGATGGGCTCGTCGTTGGAGGTGTCGCCGGTCAATCTGATCCCGCTGGAGGCGGCGCAGGCCGGCGTGGCCACCGCCTTGATCAATTACACGCCCACGCGCATGGACCACGCTTTCGACCTGCGCATTCTGGGCGGCATCGGGGAGACCTGCCGCGCCTTGTCCGACGCTTGAGAGGCGGCGTAGGGCCCGCCGCGCGTCGGCTCGCGGGACTTTGAACCGGTGCTAAAAAACGACGAGGCGGTTTCGCATTTAAAATTCATTTGGTATTTCTGTGGCAAACTCCTATCTTTAAACATGTTGCAAAACCGTTCAAAAGGGGAATTTACAAATGGATGCCATTAACTGGACTCACTGGACCGATCTGGCGGTGAAGATCGGCCTCAATATATTGTCGGCCATCTTGCTGTGGCTGGTGGGCCGCTGGCTGATCAGTTTCGCCACCCGGCTGCTGGACGCCAAGCTGGCCAGCAAGTCGCTGGACCACACCATCCGCCAGTACGTGAAGTCCTTCCTGGACGTGACGCTGACCATTGTGCTGGTGATCGGCATCCTCGGTTTCTTCGGGGTGCAGACCACCACCTTCGCCGCGGTGATCGCCGCCGCCGGCGTGGCGGTGGGCATGGCCTGGAGCGGACTGCTGGCCAATTTCGCCGCCGGCATCTTCCTGGTGGTGTTGCGGCCGTTCAAAGTGGGCGATCTGGTGGGCGTGGCCGGCGTGATCGGCACGGTCAAGCACATCGGCTTGTTCGCCACCGCGGTGGACACGCCGGACGGGGTGCTGACCCTGATCGGCAACAACAAGATCTTCTCCGACACCATCCAGAACTTCAGTGTTAACGAACAGCGGCGGGTGGATTTGAAAGCCCAGTTGGCCGCCAGCGCCGATCACGCCGCGGCGATGAGCTTGCTGCGGGAGACGGTGGCCAAGGTGCCCAATGTGCTGGCCAGCCCGGCGCCGGACATCGGCCTGCTGGAGTTCACGCCCTTGGGACCGGTGTTGGCGGTGCGGCCTTATTGCAAGCCGCAGGATTACTGGCAGGTGTATTTCGACAGCAACCGCGTGATTCGCGAGACCCTGGCCGCCGGCGGCTTCCCGGCACCGGAGCAGGCGATGGTGGTGCGTCAGAGCTGAGCGCCGCGGGCGCTGGACAACAATAACGGGGCCGCTGGCCCCGTTTTGCTGCGTGTTGGCCGGTTTAGCGGACGTCGTTCCGCCGCGCGAATTCGTCCATCTGCTGCTTGAGCTCGGGCATCAAGCGCTGGCCGATGTCCTTCATCAGCACCGGACCGATTTCCGCCGTGATCTTGGGCATCAGCCGCAGCATCTTGCTGCCGGTGGGGGTCTGATAGAAAGCGCTCATCTCGCGGATCTCGGCGACGCTGAAATTCTTGCTCAGCGCCTGGACCTGCACTTCGTTCATCAATTTGCGGGTTTCGGGGGATTGGAAATAGGCTTGCTGGGTTTTCATCACCTGCTGCAGAAAAGCGCCGACCTTGCTTTTGCAGTCCGGCGTTTCCGCGCAGTTTGGCAGGTTTTGCCACAGCTGCTGCTCCATTTGCTGCTGCATGGAGGCTTCCATCTGTTGCATCGTTTGCGCGATGATCTCGTCGTAACGCATCGCCCGCAGCAGGGCTTTGGCGGCGGCGACGCTGTCTTCGGCGGCGAACGCCGGGCCGGCGTGGAACAGCGCGGCGCACAGGCCGGCGGCGAGAAGGGGCTTAAGGCGCATGGTCGTTTCTCTTGTTGGAATAAACGACCATGCTGATGGCTTAGGCGGGAGGCGTCAACATGCCGCCTCCCAGCGTTCCCAACGGCCGTAAACAGGTGTTCATGAATCAGAGTGCTATGCCTCTTCATGAGTTGAGAATATTGCAGCCTTCGACGCCTATGGCTTCAGGATGGTGAATGTAGTGAAGAGCACTCTTGTCACCGCTTGTTCCTCCTCGGCCTCCATCAACTCATTGATGAGTTGCTTGGCCTGCGCTTGCAACTGCTCTTTGCTGTCAGGCGTGGCCAGTTCAGTCGCGGTATAGGACGACAGCATCATGATCATTGCGCTGCGGAATTTGGGCGCGTAGTCGGTGAATCTCTTTTTGGCTTCTTCGCTTGCCAGTTCAGCTTGCATGTCCACGTGCAGCAAGAAACCATAATCGCCGGACAAGCTCGCCACGAAAGCATCCAATTTTCCAATAATTGGCAGACCTTCTTCTTTCTTCATTAGCACAGAGCGGGTTTCTTCGATGGCCTTGGGCAGCGCCTGCAGCCGCTCAGCGGCGGCGATGCTGTCGTTGTCGGAGAGCGTGGGGGTGGAAGGCAGCAGCAGGGCGCTTAGACTGGTCGCGAGAAGGAGGATAAGGTGCATGGCCGATTCCTCGTTTGGGATGAAACGGCCATGCTGGCGGCTTAGAGGGGTGGGGTCAATCGAGCGTAGTCTCGCTCAAGAGGCCGGCGGGAAATCTCCCAGATCCTCGCAGCGCTCCACCAGCAGGCTGTCCGGGCTGGCGTTGGGGATGTAGACCTGGTTGACCGGCGAGGGCGGATAGTTGGCGTCCGGCGCGCAATCGGCGCTTTGGCCCGGACCCACCGCCACCTGGGCGCCCACTTTCAATTGGCAGCGCACCATGCGGTTGAGCTGGCTCCAGCTTGGGCAGATGGCGTTGGCGGCGCGGTAGGCGGCCACCGGCCCTTGCGGCTGGCTGAACGACCACCAGCGGCCCAGCCGCGAATTGGCCTTGGCGCTGTCGTACACGCGGTAGACCGTCACGGTTTGATCCGCCGGCTCCTGGCGCCGTACCTGGCCGGCGCACAGGCCGCCTTTGCCGGGCTGGCCCAATGCGCTGTTCAGCAGATCGGGATTGTCCACCGCGGCCATGCCGGGCAGGGCTGGCTGGGTCAGGTCGGCGCAGCGGTCGCTGCCGGGCGTGGACGCGCAGCCCAATAGCAGCGCGCAGGCGGAGGCGAGCAGCCAGTGGCGAGGGGTCAGGAGCATGGGCGAGTTTCCTTATTGGGTTGTTTGAGTTTTGAGGTGGCAGCTATGCGCCACCTACAATACTAGAAAATGATATTGGCATTTTCAATTCAAAGAAGGTGTCTCTGGCAGAAAGAATGGGTAAAAAAAGGGCGTCGACCTTGGTCGACGCCCGCAAGCTGTAGGAACACTCGGGTACTACGTTTACAGCAACTTCAATCTGTTCAACTTAGAACCTATTTACGATCTCGCGAGCCAGGGCGAGACAAGGCGAAAACGAGTGAAAAAGCGGAATGTACACGTGGTACACGAGCATTTTGAGCTTGTACTCACCGTGCAACGCTCCACGAAGCGCAGCAGATCCTAAACAGGTTCTTAGGCCACCTGGCGGTTTTTGCCCCCCGGCTTCAGCTCGCTCAGCAGCTGCGTTTGCTTGCTCTTGGCCTGCTGGTAGTTGCGCTCCTTGATGTGGCCGAAGCCGCGCACGCCTTCCCAGGTTTTCACCAGCTCTACCGCGCGCGGCAGCGCGTCCAGCGTCAGACTGCCCAGCAAGGCGTCCACCTGTTGTTCGAACTCGCCGATCAGCCGGCGCTCCAGCTTGCGGTCGGCCTGCCAAGCGAACGGGTCCAGCAGGGTGCCGCGCAGGAAGCGCAGCTTGGCCAGCCACTTCATGCCGGTCAGCAGCCAGGGGCCGAAAGCCACTTTGCGCGGCTGGCCGCCGGTGATCCAGCCGGCGCCGATGTGGAAGCGCAGCTGGTAATCGCCGTCGAACTGTTGCGCCAGCTCGCGCTGGAAGCCGCCGTCGGTGTAGAGCCGGGCCACTTCGAACTCGTCCTTGTAGGCCAGCACATGGTAGTAGTTCTTGGCCACCGCCAGCGTCAGCGCGCTGCTGGCCGGGTTCAGCGCTTCCTCGGCCTGGCGCACGCGGCCGACCAGCGCCTTGTAGCGTTCGGCCAGCGCCGCGTTCTGGTAGGCGGTCAGCGCGCTGGAGCGGTGGTGCAGCACCGCGTCCGGGGTTTCACGTGGAACGAAGGCCACCACCGCCGACGGGCTGACCAGCGCTTCGATGCGCGCCGGATCATGGGCGGCGTGGCGGCCCCAGCTGAAGGCGTCCTGATTGAACTTGACCGCGGCGCCGTTCAGGCGCACCGCTTCCATGATGGCTTCCAGCGTCACCGGCACCAAACCCTTTTGCCAGGCGTAGCCCAGCATGAACATATTGCTGGCGATGGCGTCGCCCAGCAGCGAGGTGGCCAGCCGGGTGGCGTTGACCTCGCTGTAGCGGCCGGCGCCCACCGATTCGACGACGGCGTCCTTCATCGCCTTGCTGGGGAAGCGCACGTCCGGGTTTTTCAGGAAGGCGCTGGTCGGCGATTCGTAGTTGTTGACGATGGCGTGGCTGAAGCCGTCGCGCATCTTGGCCAGCGCCTCCTCGGCGGCGGTGACCACCAGATCGCAGCCCAGCACCAGGTTGGCGTCGCCGGCGGCGATGCGCACCGCGTGCAGCTTGTCCTGGCTGTCGGCGATGCGCACATGCGACCACACCGAACCGCCTTTCTGCGCCAGGCCGGCCATGTCCAGCACGGTGACGCCCTTGCGGTCCAGATAGGCGGCCATGCCCAGCACCTGGCCTATGGTGACCACGCCGGTGCCGCCGACGCCGGTGACCATGATGCTGAACGGTTCGTGGAGCTGCGGAATCGTCGGCTCCGGCAGCGCCGGCATCGCACCCAGGCTGGCGCTGCTGCCGGCGGATTTCTTCAGCTGGCCGCCTTCCACGGTGACGAAGCTGGGGCAGAAGCCCTCTACGCAGGAGTAATCCTTATTGCAGCTGGACTGGTCGATCTTGCGTTTGCGGCCCAGCGGGGTTTCCACCGGCAACACCGACAGACAGCCGGATTTCTGGCCGCAATCGCCGCAGCCTTCGCAGACCTGCTGGTTGATGAAGGCGCGCTTGGCCGGGTCGGGGTAGTCGCCGCGTTTGCGGCGGCGGCGCTTCTCGGCGGCGCAGGTCTGATCGTGGATCAGAATGGTGGTGCCTTCGACTTCGCGCAGTTCTTTTTGCAGCCGGTCCAGTTCGCGGCGGTGGAAGACTTCCACGCCGGCCGCCAGGCCCTGGACGTTCTGGTATTTGTCCGGATCGTCGCTGGTGATCACGATGCGCTTGATGCCTTCCGCCGCCAGCTGGCGGGTGATCATGGGCACGTCCAGATAGCCGTCCACGTGCTGGCCGCCGGTCATCGCCACCGCGTCGTTGTACAGGATCTTGTAGGTGATGTTGACCTTGGCGGCCACGGCGGCGCGGATGGCCAGCAAGCCGGAGTGGAAGTAGGTGCCGTCGCCCAGATTGGTGAAAATGTGCTTGGTGTGGGTAAACGGCGCCTGGCCCACCCAGGTGATGCCTTCGCCGCCCATCTGGGTGAAGGTCTTGGTGCTGTCTGCCTGAATCCAGTGCGCCATATAGTGGCAGCCGATGCCGGCGACGGCGCGGCTGCCTTCCGGCACCTTGGTGCTGGTGTTGTGCGGACAGCCGGAGCAGTAGTGGGGCACGCGGGCGATGGACTCGCGCGGTTTGACCAGCTGGGCTTCCTTGTCGTCGTAGAACTTCAGCCTGTCGTGGATGATGGGGCTGTCGAAGATCAGCGCCAGCCGGCCGGCGATGGCGCGGGCGATCATCGCCGGGGTCAGCTCGCCGGCGGCCGGCAGCAGCCAGTCGCCGTGCGGCAGCGCCCATTCGCCTTTTTCGGCGAACTTGCCCACCACGCGCGGGCGCACGTCGTCGCGCCAGTTGTACAGCTGCTCTTTCAACTGGTATTCGATGATCTGGCGTTTTTCCTCCACCACCAGGATCTCTTCCAGGCCTTCTGCGAACTGGCGCACGCCCTCCGGCTCCAGCGGCCAGACCATGCCCACCTTGAAGATGCGCAGGCCGATGTCGGCGGCCAGCGCCTCGTCTATGCCCAGATCGTCCAGCGCCTGCATCACGTCCAGATAGCTTTTGCCACAGGTGATGATGCCCAGCCGCGGCTTGGGGGAATCCAGCGTGATGTGGTTCAGCTTGTTTGCGCGGGCATAGGCCAGCGCCGCGTACAGGCGGTGGTGCAGCACGCGTTTTTCCTGCGCCAGCGGCGCGTCCGGCCAGCGGATGTTGAGGCCGTCCTCGGGCAAGGGAAAGTCTTCCGGAATCTTGAACTGCAGCCGTTCCGGGGAGATGTCGACGATGGCGGAGCTTTCGATGGTGTCGGAGATCGCCTTGATCGACACCCAACAGCCGGAATAGCGGCTCATCGCCCAGCCGTGCAGGCCGTAGTCCAGGATTTCCTGTACCCCGGACGGGCTGAGCACCGGAATCATGCTGGCGGCGAGGATGTGGTCGGATTGATGCGGGAAGGTGGACGACTTGGCCGCGTGGTCGTCGCCGGCCACCAGCAGCACGCCGCCGTGGCGGCTGGTGCCGGCGGCATTGCCGTGCTTGAGCACGTCGCCGGAGCGGTCCACGCCCGGACCCTTGCCGTACCACAGCGCGTAGACGCCGTCGTATTTGGGGCCGTCGAACATATTCACCTGCTGGGTGCCCCAGACCGCGGTGGCGGCCAGGTCCTCGTTGAGGCCGGGGTGGAACACCACATTGTGTTCCTTCAGGTATTTGCCGGCCTTCTGCATGGTCTGGTCGACATTGCCCAGCGGGGAGCCGCGGTAGCCGGTGACGTAGCCGGCGGTATTGAGCCCGGCGGCGCGGTCCAGTTGTTGTTGCAGCATGGGCAGGCGCACCAGCGCCTGAATCCCGGTCATCAGCACCTGGCCGGTGGGGGCCGTGTATTTTTCTTCCAGGTCTGCGTGGCGGATCGACATGGTTTCTCCTCCTGTCATTCTCGGGCGCGTCCGCCGCGCGGCGGACGTCCCATCGCTTGTGGCGATGGGGCCGGCCTGCGCCTTGTGGGCGCGTTCGGCCGGCCTTCTCCTTAAGTTTTAGACCCGCTGGCCCGGTGTCACCGCCCTTATGAGAGCCTGTTTCACGTTTCGCGCGTTGAGCGCGGCAGACATTGAACAGGTTCTATGCAAGGGCGGCGGCCCGGTGTGTCTGCGCCCGCCGCATGTGTGCGGTCTGTGCGGCGCCGACGGCTTCTCCTTTGCTGTCAGCGGTTGAGCTCCATCTTCCAGCCGGTGTTTTTTTGATCGCCGGCATGTTTTGCATGCCGGCGCGGTCCCTGGTCCGGGGCTGGTTTCTAGAGTCTTTTCTCTATTTGATCGGACTATAAGTTACGTTTACGTCAACGTCAAAGAGATTGACTGAATTGGACGGCGACTGCGGCGATTGTGCCAGCGCAGCATGTTTGCCATCCGGAAAGTCATTGTTTTAAATATTGAACAATCTGTTGATTGAATAGCGGTTTTTCCGCTGAGGCAATTTGGTTAAGCTGTCATCCTGACCCCCTCCCTTGCTGTGTGAAATCCCATGAGTTCAGTTTCTTCTACCTCCGAAAGCGGCCGCGGCGTCGTTTTCACCGTTGCCGCCTTCATCTGTTGGGGTCTGTTTCCTTTGTACTGGAAGCCGCTGCACGATGTCCCGGCTTTGCAAATTCTGTGCCACCGCATTGTCTGGTCTGCGGTGTTCGTCGCGGCGGTGCTGACCGCGCGCAATCATTGGGGCTGGCTGCCGGCCGCGGTGCGCGAGCCGCGCAAACTGGGCATCTTCGGCCTGTCTTCCTTGCTGCTGTCGCTGAACTGGCTGATCTATATCTGGGCGGTGAATGCCGGCCACGTGGTGGAGGGCAGCCTGGGCTATTTCATCAATCCGCTGTTCAATGTGTTGTTGGGCCGGATCTTTCTGTCCGAGCGCTTGAGCGGGCTGCAGAACGCCGCCTTGCTGCTGGCGGCGGCCGGCGTGGCCTGGATCACTTACAGCGCCGGCGCCTTGCCGTGGATCGCGCTGTCGCTGGCGGCCACCTTCGGCTTGTACGGCCTGCTGCGCAAGAAGGCGCCCTTGGCCTCGCTGGAGGGCCTGGCTTTGGAAACCTTCCTGATGACGCCGCTGGCGGCGCTGGCCCTGGTCTGGTTTGAATGGCAGGGGCAGGGCGCTTTCGGCCATGGCTCCGCCGCGCAGACCGGTTTGCTGATAGGCGCCGGCGTGGTGACCGCGGTGCCCTTGCTGCTGTTCGCCGCCGGCGCGCGCCGGCTCAAGCTGGCGACGGTGGGAGTGATCCAGTACATCGGCCCCAGCATCCAGCTGGCGCTGGGCGTGCTCTTGTTCGGAGAGGCGTTCGACAGCGGCCGCGCGCTGGGTTTCGGCCTGATCTGGGCGGCGCTGCTGCTGTACTCCGCCGCCGGTCTGCTGCAGATGTGGCAGGGGCGACGCGCCGCCGCGACCTGAGTTTTTCCGCGTTTGGAGCAGCCCGCGTTTCGCAAGAAACGCGGGCTGTTTTCATTAGGAGAGTCTGCTATAAACCACTCAATGGGCCGTCGCCGAGTGTTTCCGGCGTCGGCCCATTGCCGAGCCGAATCCGGCCCGCGCCAGCCGTTCAAAAGCACCGAGCGCGGTTGCACCGCGCCGCCCATGCATCATTGCAATGCGTTGCCGCCCCTGATTGCCCCAAAAACAAGCATTCGCTCCGAGCCGCCCTCGTGCCGCCGGCGGCGGAGTGACATGGTCAATATTTTGCAAGGAGGCGCGTCATGGCGCTCTATCTGGTTAGCGTGGTTTTCTTCGGTTCGGATCTTCTGATCCGCTTGGCCCTGCGCGCGCGTTCCCGCGCCTGGGTGGGCGCGGCGCTGGCGGCAGGCCTGTTGCTGGCGTGCTTGCTGTATCCGATGTTGAGCGATTGGGCGCTGCCCTATATGCCGGACGAACACGGCATGCAGCTCTACGCGGCGATGGTGGGCCTGCAATTGGGCCTGACCGACGCGGCCATTTCCACCAGCCTGGCCCGTTATCTCGGCTGGTGGCGCTGAGCGCCTGCACCATGCCCGCCGGGCGCGGCGCGCCCCTTCGTACCGCTCCTACGCTTTTCTCGGCGGCGTTCGCCTGTCTCGTTCCCGCTCGCGAGGAGCGTAAACGGATTTAGAGGCTACGGCTTCCCTCTCTCCATGCCATAGGTATGTTTCGCTCAGATTATGCTTGACGCCATGCCATCCCGGTAGCAGACTGCGCAGCGTCGCCCGGCCCCACAAGCTGGACGACGCATGCCGGACGCCTTCCCGCTCCCCGCGGGCCAGCCGTCCATGATCTTTATCGTTCTTTACAGGTTACGCCATCATGGCATTGTTCTTTATTCCCCTGTCGCGGCACTTGCTGCGCGACATTCTCGGCGACGACCACACGGCGTTGACCGATAAAGCATGGCTGAGAAGCCAGACTCAACACCAGGATCAACAAGAGCGACACCGTCGCCAGGAGCTGGAACAGCGCATTCACCGGCTGCGGCTGGAGAAGGGCGGCTTATGCTGAGCCCCTTGCTCTACAGCCGGCGTCTGATGCTGCGCGATTTCCGCCCGGACGACCACGCCGCCTACGCGATGGCGCGCAGCGGCCGCGAGTTCGCCCGTCATTACCCGCCGGAAGAACTCACGCCTGCGCGCAGCGGGCAGTTATTGCTGCGCTTTCTGGAGCAGCAGCGCGACGCTCCCCGCCGCGGCTGGCAGCTGGCCATCGTGCGCGTCGAAGACAAGGCGCTGCTCGGTTCGGTCGGCCTGCGCGGCCTGGGACGCGGCGGCGAAGCCGGCTTCGGCATCGAACTGGCGGAATCGGCCTGGGGCCAGGGCTACGCTCTGGAGGCGGCGCGGATGATGCTGGACTTCGGCTACCGCCAATTGGGCTGGCACCGGATCTGGGCCGATTGCGCGCCCGGCAACATCGCCATGCTGCAATTGGCGCGGCGTTTGGGTTTCGTGGTGCAGCCGCTGGGCGCTGAGCCGAGGCTGAGCCTGCTCTTGTCCGCGGTGCCGCCGCCCTTCGCCGGCCCGCGGCGGGAAGTCCTGCAATGGGCGGCGGAAGCGCGCGGCTAGCTTGGGCGCGGCCCGCGCTTGACCGGCGGAGGACGCTCGCGCACACTTAATGCAAACTTCATAAACAGACTGTTCCGGCCCGCCACAAGCGGCCGACGGACAGCGCAAAGGAGAGTGAGCAAGATGACAGCGATTGCCGAACTGCGCGCGGGCTTCGACCAGCTCAACCGCGATTACCTGGCGGTGCACAAGACCAAGGAAGACCTGTTCTGGGACACCTATATGGCGGTGTCCGACGACCACGACGGTTTCGCCCGCGCGGAAGCCGCCTACAAGGCCTTCATCTCCAGCCCGGAGCGGCTGACGGCGGTGCGCGCGGCGCTGGAGGGCTTGCAGGCGCAGCCGGCCGGCGCGGAGCGCGACGCCCTGCTGCACGGTTATCGGGGATGGTTGGCCTTGTTCGAGAGCAATATCGTCGACAGCGAGGCGGCGCAGGAGCAGATGCGCCGGCTGATCGAGATGGAAGCCGCGTTGTTCGCCAAGCGCCGCGATCTCGCGCTCAGCCACGTCAACGAGCGCGGCGAGCGCGAAGAGGCGACGCTGACCATGTTGAGCATCAATATGACCACCAACCCGGACGCCGCCGCGCGCAAGAGCTCGCACGACGCCTTGCTCGATCTCGAGCGCTGGGTGTTGGACAACGGCTTCCTCGACATCGTCAAACAGCGCAACGCGCTGGCGCGCAGCCTGGGCAGCGCCGATTATTTCGAGCACAAGGTGCGCAAGAACGAGCAGATGACGCCGGAGGCGCTGTTCGCCGTGCTCGACGATTTCGAGGCGCGCACCCGCGACGCCAATCAGCAAGCGCTGCGGCGCCTGGCCGACGACAAGGGCGAGGACGCGCTGCTGCCGCACAATCTGCGTTTTCACATGAGCGGCGACGTCACCCGGCAGATGGACCCTTATCTGCCGTTCTCCAAGGCGGTGGAGCGCTGGGTGCTGAGTTTCCGCCGGCTGGGCGTGCAATACCGGCAAGCCACGATGCAGCTGGACCTGGTGGAGCGCAAGGGCAAGTATCAGAACGGTTTCTGCCACGGGCCGGTGCCTAGCTTCTACAACGATGGACGCTGGGTGCCGGGCCGGATCAATTTCACCGCCGACGCCACGCCGGATCAGGTGGGCAGCGGCGCGCGTGCGATCAATACCCTGTTCCACGAAGGCGGTCACGCCGCGCACTTCGCCAATGTGATCCAGAACGCGCCGTGCTTCTCCCAGGAGTTCGCGCCCACTTCGATGGCTTACGCCGAAACCCAGAGCATGTTCTGCGACAGCCTGCTGAACGATGCCGACTGGCTGAAGCGCTACGCGCGCAACGCCGCGGGGGAGGCGATGCCGGACGCCTTGATCCGCGCGCGCATCGAAGCGGTCCAGCCTTTCTTCGCCTTCTCCGAGCGCTCCATCGCCGTGGTCGCCTACTTCGAGCGCGAGCTGTACCGCTTGCCGGAGGCGGAACTGAAGCCGGAGACGGTGCTGGCGCTGGCGCGTCGTTGCGAGCGCGAGATTCTGGGCGTGGAATGCGGCCCGCGGCCGCTGCTGGCGATTCCGCATCTGCTGAATCAGGAATCGGCGGCGTCCTATCACGGCTATCTGCTGGCGCATATGGCGGTGTACCAGACTCGCGCCCATTTCCTGCGCGAATACGGCTATCTGACCGACAACCCGGCGATCGGCCCGCTGCTGGCCGAGCATTACTGGGCGCCGGGCAACAGCCTCAGCCACGACGCCACCTTGCTGAGCCTGACCGGCGAGCATTTCAACGCCCTTTATCTGGCGGAGGCCTGCAAGCGCAGCGCGGCCGAGGCCTGGCAAGAGGCGGAGCGGCAGATCGCCGCCGCCGCGGAGCGGAACTACGCGCGGGATTACCCGGAGCGGCTGGACGCGACGATACGGCTGGTGCACGGCGCCGAGCTGATCGCCGACAACGAGGCCGGGGAGGCGGAAATGTGCCGCCGTTTCGAGACTTGGGTCAGAGAGCGCTACCCGGCCGCGGCGCACTGAGAAGCTGTTCATAATCTGCTGCGCGTCGCGGAGCGTTACACGGTGAGTACAAGCTCAACATGCTCATGTACCACGTGCACATTCCGCTTTCTCAGACGCTCGCCTTAGCTCGCGAGATCGTAAACACGTGCTGAGGCCGCGCATGACAACGGCAGCCCAAGGGCTGCCGTTTTCTTTGTCCTCGCTCAGAAGCAGAAGCGGCGCTATAGACTTCAGGCCTGGCGGTAGATCAGCCGGCCTTCAAACAGCAGCTCGCTTGAATCCAGCCGGGCGTCGCCGCTGGGCGGCGCGGCGCGTTCGAACACGAAGCGCTGGCCCTGATATTCGATCCAGGCGTTGATGGGCTCGCCCTGAAAACGGCCCAGCACTTCTTCCGATCGGGTGACGAAGGCGTTGTCGGGCAGCACGAAGCCTTGCTGCGGCGTTTCCGACGGGCTTGCCTCCAGCGTCCAGTTTTCGTCGCCGGGCGGCTGCGGATCGTTGCGGGTGGCCATGTGCAGCCACATGCGGAAGGCCCAGTGCGGCAGCAGCACGCGGTGCACGCGCTTGTCGTCCGTGATCACGCAACGCACCGGGAAACCGGCGCCGCAGGACGGGCAGCGCGCCTGGGCCGCGAGGAAGATCTTGTCCTGCTGTTTGCTGGCGATGCCTTCCATATGCTCCGAGCCCACCATCGCGCGGCAGCTGGGGCAGTGTTTGCCGAAGCGGCGCACGCTGTTGCCGTTGGCAAAGGAAATCGGCAGGAAACGGGAAATCTTGTCGGGTCTGGCCATCGCTAGGGGTTCCGGAACTGAAAAACGCGGTCCGCCGGGCTGTGCGCCGCGGCGGCATCGGCCCTCATTATACCCCGGCCTCGCCGTGGAAGGGTTCCAGCGTCAAGCGGCAGGCCAGGCGGTGGCTGGCGCCGGGGGCGAGCTCGCGGACATCGTCGCCGGCGTTGGCGGTTTCCACGCAGACGAAATCAAGCCAGGCGGTGTCCGGCAAGTCGCCCAGCAAGGCGGTTTTCTCCGCCGCCGGATTCCACACCACCACGCTGCCGGCGCCTTCCGCTGTGACGCGAATGCAACGCCGCCAGACCGGGTCGCGCAGCAAGGCGGGGCGCTCGCTGTAAACAATGCTGTCCACCTCGCCCCGGAAGCGGAATTCGCCGTCCGGCCAGCGGCTTTCGCGGCCGGCCACCTTGTCGTGACAGCGCTCGCCGTCCAGGCCGGACAAGGCGGCTTGGCGCGCGTCGCCCACCGCCAGATAACTGTGCAGCGCGGCGCCGAGGCGTTGCGGGCGGTCGCCGAGGTTGCGGGTGGTCAGCGCCGCTTCCACCGCCGCGCCCAGCCGGTATTCCATTTCCGCCGTCAGGCCGTCGCATTCCGGGCCGGAGAGTTTCACGTGGAACGCGCCGGCGTCCTCGCGGACCTCGTCCAGGCGCCAGGCTTGCGTGCGCGCCACGCCGTGGGCCGGCAGGCTCGCGTCGTCGGGGTGCGGGCCGAACCAGGGCCAGCACAGCGGCACGCCGCCGCGTATGGCCTTGCCCGGCTGGTAGCGCGCCTGCGGCGACAAATACAGCAAGGGTTGCTGGCCGGCGGCGCGGAAGCTGAGCAACTGACCGCCCAGCAAGGAGATTTCCGCGTGAAAATCCGCCGTGGAGATGACGAGGATATCGACGCCGGGCGCGCGGCTGGACAGCGCGGCGGCGGGAGGCAGGGCGACGGACATACGGAGCTTCCGGGCAAAAAACCGATGATAGCGCGCTACAGCCAGCGGCGCAGCGTCCACAGCGGGCCGATCAGCAGGAATTGCAGATCGCGCAGAAAGGAGGGCTTTTTGCCCTCGATCGCGTGGCCGACGAACTGGCCGATCCAGGCGACGACGAACAGCCCCAGAGAGAGCAGCGCCAGCGGCAGGCCGGCGCGGGACGCCGCCTCCAGAAGCAAGAGCATGGGCAGGCACATCGCCGCCATCGCCAGCGCGGGCGCGCGGCCCAGCCGCCAATAGAAGGCCAGGCCGGCCGCCGCCGCCAGCCAGGCGAGGTTCAGCGGCGAGGGCACGCTGGAGAGCAGGCCCAAGAGCGCGAACACGATGGCGGGCACGCAGATTTTATGAATGCGGATATTGACGGGATGGCGGTGACTGAGATCATACTCTTGCAACCATTGCTCAAGCGTCATGTCAGGCCTCGCAAACGGGCGACGGGCTTCCATCTTGGCGCAGACAAGCGGCGGCGGCAATGCCCGCGGCCGGTTTTGTCTGCGCTGGATCAGGGGCTTGCGCGCCGCCTTGGGCTACAATCCTTTTGCCAACCGTTAATGTCTGGGTTCCCAAGGTGTCATCCACAGCACAACCGCGTTATCTGCGCATCAAGGAATACATCCTTGAAGGCATTCGTTCCCGCCAGTTTCTGCCAGGCGGCAAGATTCCGCCCGAGCTGGAGTTGGCGCGTCAGTTCCAGGTATCGCGCATGACCGTCAACAAGGCGGTGCGGGATCTGGCCGAGGCCGGCATCCTGCTGCGCTTCGCCGGCGACGGCACGTATGTGGCGGAGCGCAAGGCGGAGTCACCGCTGCTGGACATCAACAACATCTCCGAAGAAATCGAGGCGCGCGGCCATCGCCACAGCGCCGACGTCTACGAACTCAAGGCCGTGCAGGCTACCGAAGACGTGGCGCTGCGCCTGGGCGTGAAGGAGGGCAGCACGGTGTTCCGCTCGCTCATCGTCCACCGCGAGGACGATGTGGCCATCCAGCTGGAAGACCGCTACGTCAATCCCGCTTTCGCGCCGGATTATCTGGAGCAGGACTTCAGCAGCCGCACGCCCAACGACTACCTGATGAAGAACTGCCCGCTGACCGACATCGAGCACAGCGTGGAGGCGGTGCTGCCCAGCGCGGCCGAGCAGGCGATGCTGGACATGAGGGCGCAGGAGCCCTGCCTGTTGGTTTTGCGCCGCACTTGGTCGCACAAGAAGCTGGTCAGCTTCGCGCGGCTGACGCATCCGGGCTCGCGCTACAAATTGCGTTCGCAAACCCGGGTCAAGCGCTGAGCGGCGGCGGGGATGCTGCGCCGCAGCTTGCCGCGCTTGTTCGAGCGCAATATTGTATATACAAATAGAGGCTGAATTTTCCAGTCGCCTCAAGCCGCCGCCGGGCGGCTTTTTTGTTGCCATGCAACATCAAGTGATTGGACTATAAGTAAAATCTGCCAATTCGGCCTGTTTACAAAAATCACCGCTTCAAACTTGACAGGCTGTTTGGATAGGATTAATTGTATATACAAATAACCCGCAGCGAGCCCACCATGAGTCAAGCCGAAACGGATCGCCGCAGCCTGTGGATCAACGCCAGGCTGGCGACCATGGACCCTAGCCGCCCGGCGCCTTACGGCGCGCTGGACGGCCACGCGCTATTGCTGGAAGCCGGCCGCATCGTCGCGCTGCCGGCGGCCGCGGACGTGGACCCCGCCGGCTTCGACGGCGCGGTGATCGACGCCAAGGGCGCCTGGATCACGCCCGGCTTCATCGATTGCCACACTCACCTGGTTTACGGCGGCAACCGCGCCGCCGAATGGGAAAAGCGCCTCAACGGCGTGCCTTATCAGCAGATCGCCGCCGAGGGCGGCGGCATCGTCTCCACCGTGCGCGCCACCCGGGCGCTGGACGAAGCCGGCCTGGCCGCCGCCGCCAAGCCGCGCTTGCGAGCCTTGATGGCCGAGGGCGTGACCACGGTGGAGATCAAGTCCGGCTACGGCCTGAGCCTGGAGGACGAACTCAAGCAACTGCGCGCGGCGCGGCGCCTGCGGGACGAGCTGCCGGTGGAAGTGTCCGCCACCTTGCTGGCCGCCCACGCGCTGCCGCCTGAGTACGCCGGCCGGCCCGACGCCTACGTCGACCACATCGTGGACGACATCCTGCCGGCCGCCGCGCGCGCCGGCCTGGCCGAGGCGGTGGACGCTTTCTGCGAGAGCGTGGGCTTCAGCCCGGCGCAGACCCGCCGCGTGTTCGAAGCGGCGCGCGCGCACGGCCTCAAGGTCAAGGGCCATGTCGAGCAGTTGTCCAATCTGCACGGCGCCGAACTGGTGGCCGAGTTCGGCGGCTGGTCCGCCGATCACGTCGAATACCTGGACGCCGCCGGCGTGGCCGCGCTGAAGGCCGCCGGCACCGTGGCGGTGCTGCTGCCGGGCGCGTTCTACTTCCTGCGCGAAACCCAAAAGCCGCCGGTGGACCTGCTGCGCGCCGCCGGCGTGCCGATGGCGGTGTCCACCGATCTCAACCCCGGCACCAGTCCGTTCGCCTCCATCCGGCTGGCGATGAACCAGGCCTGCGTGCTGTTCGGTCTGACGCCGGAAGAGGCGCTGGCCGGCGTCACCCGCCACGCGGCGCAAGCCCTGGGCCGCGGCGCCAGCCACGGCCGGCTGGCCGCCGGCCATGTTGCCGACTTGCTGGTGTGGGACATCGATTCGCCGGCCGAGATCGTTTACGGCCTGGGCGACAATCCTTTGCGTCAGCGCGTGTTCCGCGGCGTGGCGCAGCATATGAAAGGCTGTTGAAGCATGAGCGTGGACATGAGTGTTTGGAGCGGCCGGGTCGACGCCGGCGAGGGCGATCTGGCGCGGCGCTGGCATCAGCTGGCGCGTCCCTACGCCGCCGGGCTGGAGCCGGGCGTCGGCATCGTCGGTTTCTCCTGCGACGAGGGCGTGCGCCGCAATCAGGGCCGCGTCGGCGCCGCCGCCGGCCCGACGGCGATCCGCAAGGCGCTGGCCAATCTGGCCTGGCATCAGGCCTTGCCCTTGTGCGACGCCGGCGACGTGGCCTGCGCCGACGGCGACCTGGACGCCGCGCAGGCGCGCTTGGGCGAACAGGTGCGCCGGCTGCGCGCCGACGGCCACTTTCCGCTGGTGCTGGGCGGCGGCCACGAAACCGCCTACGGCACCTGGCGCGGACTGGCGGCCGCGCATCCGGACAAGGTGATAGGCATCGTCAATTTCGACGCCCATTTCGACATCCGCGAAGCGGCCGAAGCCACCTCCGGCACCCCGTTCGCCCAGATCGCCGCCGACTGCGCGCAGGCCGGCCGGCCCTTCCATTATCTGTGCCTGGGCGTGGCCGAGCCGTCCAATACCCAGGCCTTGTTCGCCCGCGCCCGCGCGCTCGGCGTCAAGTGGACGCTGGACAGCGATATGACGCTGGACACCTTGTCCACGGTGCGCAGCGCGATGATGGCCTTCGTCGATCAGGTGGACATCGTCTACCTGACCATAGATCTGGATGTATTGCCCGCCAGCGTGATGCCGGCGGTTTCCGCCCCCGCCGCCATGGGGGTGGCGCTGCCCGTGGTCGAGGCCCTGGTCCGGCGTCTGGCCGAAAGCGGCAAATTGGCGGCCGCCGACCTGGTGGAACTGAACCCGGCCTTCGACATCGACAGCCACGGCGCCAAAACCGCCGCCCGGCTGGCGTGGAGCATAGGCCGGCATCTGAAACAGCCCTGAACCCGTTGATAGCGATAGCGTCATTCCCCGCCCGCCGGGCCACAACCGGCGGCGGGCCTACAAAGGAGAATACCGATGTCCGACCCGCGTTTTGATCCGACCCGCCACATCCGCGCGCCGCGCGGCAGCGAATTGACTTGCAAGAGCTGGCTGACCGAGGCCGCCTACCGCATGATCCAGAACAATCTGGACGCGGAAGTGGCCGAGCACCCGCAAAGCCTGGTGGTGTACGGCGGCATCGGCCGCGCCGCCCGCGATTGGAAGTGCTACGACACCATCCTGGACGTGCTCAAGCGTCTGGAGGACGACGAAACCCTGCTGGTGCAGTCCGGCAAGCCGGTGGGCGTGTTCAAGACCCACGCCGACGCGCCGCGCGTCTTGATCGCCAACTCCAATCTGGTGCCGCACTGGGCCAACTGGGAGCACTTCAACGAGCTGGATAAGAAGGGCCTGATGATGTACGGCCAGATGACGGCCGGCTCCTGGATCTACATCGGCTCGCAAGGCATTGTGCAGGGGACTTACGAAACCTTCTTCGCCGTCGCCAATCAGCATTTCGACGGCAAGCCGCAAGGCCGCTGGATCCTGACCGGCGGTCTGGGCGGCATGGGCGGCGCCCAGCCGCTGGCCGCCACCATGGCCGGCTTCAGCATGATCGCCGTCGAATGCGACGAGACCCGCATCGATTTCCGCTTGAAAACCCGCTATGTGGACCGCAAGGCCAAGACCCTGGACGAGGCGCTGGCCATCATCGACGAGGCCAAGCACAGCGGCAAGGCGGTGTCGGTGGGCTTGCTGGGCAACGCCGCCGACGTGTTCGCGGAGCTGGTGGCGCGCGGCATCACCCCGGACGTGGTCACCGACCAGACCTCGGCCCACGACCCGGTGCACGGCTATCTGCCGCAGGGCTGGACCGTGGAGCAATGGCGCGCCAAGCAGAAGACCTCCGGCGCCGAAATCACCGCCGCCGCCAAGAAATCGATGGCGGCGCAGGTGCGCGCGATGCTGACTTTGCAAGAACGCGGCGCCGCCACGCTGGACTACGGCAACAACATCCGCCAGATGGCGCTGGAAGAGGGCGTGGCCAACGCCTTCGACTTCCCCGGCTTCGTGCCCGCCTATGTGCGTCCGCTGTTCTGCGAGGGCATCGGCCCCTTCCGCTGGGTGGCGCTGTCCGGCGATCCGGAAGACATCTACAAGACCGACCAGAAGGTCAAGGAGCTGATCCCGGACGATCCGCATCTGCATAACTGGCTGGACATGGCCAAGGAGCGCATCAGCTTCCAGGGCTTGCCGGCGCGCATCTGCTGGGTGGGCCTGCAAGACCGCGCCCGTCTGGGCCTGGCCTTCAACGAGATGGTCAAGAACGGCGAATTGAAAGCCCCCATCGTGATTGGCCGCGACCATCTGGACTCAGGCTCGGTGGCCTCGCCCAACCGCGAGACCGAAAGCATGAAGGACGGCTCCGACGCCGTGTCGGACTGGCCGCTGCTGAACGCCTTGCTCAACACCGCCGGCGGCGCCACCTGGGTGTCGCTGCATCACGGCGGCGGCGTGGGCATGGGCTTCTCCCAGCATTCCGGCGTGGTCATCGTCTGCGACGGCAGCGACGCCGCGGCCAAGCGCGTGGGCCGCGTGCTGCGCAACGATCCGGGCACCGGGGTGATGCGTCACGCCGACGCCGGCTACGAGATCGCCGAGCACTGCGCGCGCGAGCAGGGGCTGGACCTGCCGATGCTGAAGCGCTGAGAACCTGTTTACGATCAGCTGCGCGTTGGCAGGATAGATGGAAAAGGGCGTTGAAAGCCGTTTCAGAATGCTCATGTGCCATATGACCATTCCGTGTCTTCAGCCGCAACGCCTTGTCCCGCTCTAGCGCGCAAGATCGTAAACCTGTTCTGAATGTAGGAACGCCGCCGCGCTCACGCCGGCGGCGGCTGGCGGCATCCGGGAGGGCCCGGATCCGCGGTCCCGCACGACAAGCTTGTACAAATAAGCGGCGGGGCTGGCAATCGTCTTGCAAAGGAAAAAAACGGTCATGTTGTTCTTGCCCGTCCACTGAGACGCACCGGCGCGTTCGCGCCCGCAGTCCGCATTGCTTCGTCATGACCGGCCGCTCTTTCCGCGTCTTGGTCTTGTGATCCGCCCACGCTGGCTCTACAGTTTGCCGGCGCTGGGTTGCTCAACGAAACATGCCGGGCCGCGGGATGCGGCGTAGCGGGCGCATCCGCGTTCGGTCGGCAAGCGCAGCCATGCCCAGGAGGAGAGAGATGCAAACACAAACACTGACGCGCGGCCTGTCCGCCCGTCACATCCGTTTCATGGCGCTGGGGTCGGCCATCGGCACCGGCTTGTTCTACGGTTCGGCGGCGGCGATACAGATGGCCGGTCCGGCGGTATTGCTGGCCTATTTGATCGGCGGCGCCGCCGTTTACATGGTGATGCGCGCGCTGGGCGAAATGGCGGTGCACAATCCGGTGGCCGGTTCCTTCGGCCATTACGCCACCAGCTACCTGGGCCCCTTGGCCGGGGTAATCACCGGCTGGACCTACGCTTTCGAGATGATCATCGTCTGCCTGGCCGACGTGACCGCCTTCGGCATCTATATGAGTTTGTGGTTTCCGGAAGTGGACCGCTGGGTCTGGGTGCTGAGCATCATCTTCTTCATCGGCGCCTTGAACCTGTGCAGCGTCAAGGTGTTCGGCGAGATGGAGTTCTGGCTGTCCATCGTCAAGGTGGGGGCCATTATTGCGATGATCATAGGCGGCGTGGCCATCATCCTGTTCGGCTTCGGCAGCGCCGAGGCCAGCGGCCTGCATAATTTATGGTCGCACGGAGGCTTCATGCCCAATGGCTGGGGCGGGGTGATCGCTTCGCTGGCGGTGGTGATGTTCGCCTTCGGCGGCATCGAGATCATCGGCATTTCCGCCGGCGAGGCGCAGGACCCGCAGCGCACCATCCCGCGTGCGATCAACGCGGTGCCGGTGCGCATCCTGTTGTTCTACGTGCTGACGCTGACCGTGCTGATGTCCATCTTCCCGTGGCCGAAGATCGGCAGCCAGGGCAGCCCCTTCGTGCAGATTTTCGAAAGCCTGGGCATTCCCGCCGCCGCCCATATTCTCAACGCGGTGGTGATCTCGGCGGCGATTTCGGCGATCAACAGCGACATCTTCGGCGCCGGCCGCATGTTGTACGGCATGGCGCGTCAGGGCCAGGCGCCGCAAAGCTTCGCCAAGCTGTCGGCCAACGGCGTGCCGTGGATGACGGTGCTGGTGATGGCCGCCGCCTTGCTGCTGGGCGTGGTGCTCAACTACCTGATGCCCAAGGACGTGTTCCTGCTGATCGCCTCCATCGCTACCTTCGCCACGGTGTGGGTATGGCTGATGATTCTGCTGTCTCAGGTGGCGATGCGTCGTCAGATGAGCAAGGAGCAGGCGGCGGAGCTGAAATTCCCGGTGCCGTTCTGGCCGTACGCGCCGCTGGCGGCGATAGGGTTCATGCTGTTCGTGATCGGCGTGCTCGGTTACTTCGAGGATACCCGCTCCGCGCTGCTGGTGGGCGCCGCTTGGGTGGCGCTGGTGGTGGCCGGCCACTTCCTGTGGAGCCGGGTGCTGGCGCCCGGCGCGGAGGCGGAGGCTCGGCGCGACGCCGCCTAAAGGCGCGGCGCAAGGTTTTCTGTCCGGCGGGCGCGGGCTCGCCGGAACATTCAAGCCGCTTGTCGGCAGGGCGCGATAACACAAGACCAGCGCTCACCGCGGCAAGCGGCGCTGCAAACGCTTTAGAAGGAGAATCTCAAGATGGTATTGAACATCGTTCCCGGCACGCTCAGCCTGGCCGAGCTGCGCCGCGTTTCACGTGAAACCGATCTGCAACTGCATCTGGACCCGTCCAGCCACGCCGGCATCGACGCCTCCGCCGCCACCGTGGCGCGGGTGCTGTCCGAAGGCCGCACCGCCTACGGCATCAACACCGGTTTCGGCCTGTTGGCCAATACCCGCATCGCGCCGGAAGAGCTGGAGCTGTTGCAGCGCTCCATCGTGCTGTCGCACGCCGCCGGCATCGGCGCGCCGATGGAAGAATCCACGGTGCGCCTGGTGATGGCCTTGAAGATCAACTCGCTGGCGCGCGGTTTTTCCGGCATCCGCCGGCTGGTGATCGAGGCGCTGATCACCCTGTTCAACCAGCGCATCTATCCGGTGATCCCGCAGAAGGGCTCGGTGGGCGCGTCCGGCGATCTGGCGCCGCTGTCGCATATGAGCGCGGTGCTGATCGGCGAGGGCGAAGCCTTCGTCAACGGCACCCGCGTGCCGGGCGCGGTGGCGATGCGCTCCGCCGGCCTGGAACCCATCACCCTGGCGCCCAAGGAAGGCCTGGCCTTGCTGAACGGCACTCAGGCGTCCACCGCCTTCGCGCTGGAAGGCCTGTTCGCCGCGGAAGACCTGTACGCCTCGGCTTCGGTGGCCGGCGCGCTGTCGGTGGAAGCCGCGCTGGGCAGCCGCACCCCGTTCGACGAGCGCATCCACGCGGTGCGCGGCCACGCCGGCCAGATCGACGCCGCCCGCATCTACCGCGATCTGCTGGAGCATAGCGAGATCGAGGGCTCGCACGAGAACTGCGGCAAGGTGCAGGACCCGTATTCGCTGCGCTGCCAGCCGCAAGTGATGGGCGCCTGCCTGACCCAGATCCGCCAGGCCGCCGCGGTGCTGACGGTGGAGGCCAACTCGGTGTCCGACAACCCGCTGGTGTTCGCCGCCGACAACGACATCCTGTCCGGCGGCAATTTCCACGCCGAGCCGGTGGCCTTCGCCGCCGACAACCTGGCCTTGGCCCTGGCCGAAATCGGCTCGCTGTCCGAGCGCCGGATGGCGCTGCTGATCGACAGCAATCTGTCCAAGCTGCCGCCCTTCCTGGTCAATAACGGCGGGGTCAACTCCGGCTTCATGATCGCCCAGGTCACCGGCGCGGCCCTGGCTTCGGAAAACAAATCGCTGGCGCACCCGGCCTCGGTGGACAGCCTGCCCACCTCGGCCAACCAGGAAGACCACGTGTCCATGGCCACTTTCGCCGGCCGCCGTCTGCGCGACATGGCCGGCAA
The DNA here is from genome assembly GCF_020544465.1 of Chromobacterium rhizoryzae. Lineage (NCBI taxonomy): Bacteria > Pseudomonadati > Pseudomonadota > Betaproteobacteria > Neisseriales > Chromobacteriaceae > Chromobacterium > Chromobacterium rhizoryzae. Next base: position 5,193,526 of record NZ_CP066126.1, on the reverse strand, counting down.
CACCGCCGGCATCCTGGCGGTGGAATTGCTGGCGGCCTGCCAGGGCGTGGACTTCCGCGCGCCGCACAAGACCTCGGCCAAGCTGGAAGCGGCCAAGGCCGAGCTGCGTGAACAGGTGAGCTTCTACGACAAGGACCGCTACTTCGCGCCGGACATCGAGAAAGCCGCCGCGTTGGTGGCCAGCGGCTCTTACAACCGCTTCGTCGAAGCCGGCCTGCTGCCCTCGCTGTAAGCGCCGCCGCAGCCGCAAAAAAAAGCCCGCCTGACGGCGGGCTTTTCTTATTCAACGGCGCTTTAGAACACCACCGGCTCGTCCGGACGCGCCGGCGCCGCGGATTGGCCGAAAATATCTTTCCAGCCGGTGTAGGCGGTCACGTACAGCACCGGGAACCACAGCAAGAGGCCCAGACCCAGCGGAATCATCGCGATGAAGGCCAGCACCGCCAGCATCAGGCCGCTGACCAGCACCGCGCCCCAGTTGGCGAGGCCGGCTTGCAAGCTGGTGCGGATCGCTTGCCATGGGCCGGCCTGGTTCAGCGTCACCAGCGCCGGCGCGAACCAGTAAGCCAGGCTGACCAGGAAGATGGCCACGCCGCCGATGAAGGCGAACAGCGCGATGGGGCCGGCGATCACCGGGATCGCGTTGGGATCGCTCTTGGCCACGCTCACGCCCATCGCGCCCATCAACAGGCCCAGCACCACGCCAATGACGATCAGGATGGCCAGGTAGAGCATGCCCACATTGATCAGCGGCCGCAGCGCGGTCTTGAAGCCGGCGAACAGATCGCCCAGTTCCAGCTCCGAGCCCTGCTCGCATTTCTTCGCCGCCAGGATGAAGCCGGCGGCGAACACCGGCGCCAGGAAGAAGGACAGCGGGCCGCCCAGCAAGGGGATCATGTTGACGATGAAATTGATCACCAGATAGGCCAGCGCCAGCAGGACCCAGGTCAGCGGCTGCTGGCGGACGATGTAAAAGGCCTCCACGATCCAGCGCCAGCCGCGTCCGAAAGCGACTTTGCGCGGAGCGGGTAGGGCATCGAATGATTGCATCGAAATCTCCAAAAAGGTTGTGGCGATCGAGCCGGCGGCGCTTGGCCGCGTCGGCCGGTTCGGTTTTTTTCGCGGCTAAAGACAGAGCCAGACTGACAGCGATTTGCGTCGCGGGTTTCCCTGCCGGCGCGTCCGTCGCGCATTCTGCCCATTCGTCATCGGCGGAACCCGGCGCGGAGTCGCTCGCAGGCTTTTGATTCAAAATGCATTTTATGCCGGCCTGGGCATTATCTTGCAAAACGGCCGCATCCGGCTATTTTTCATGCCCCTTCATGCCGCAGCGGTATTCCGCGCGGCGGGGCGGTTGCCGCCAATGGTGAAAATCGGCGATAATTCCATGATTTTGCGACGGTTGGTCCATGCCGGAGGCATGTTCGGATGGCGCGGCCGTCGTCCCGGTTTCCACACAAGTCTTGAGGTTTTCCCGAAATGGTCACCCGTACCGAGCTTGCCAACGCCATCCGTTTCCTGTCCATGGATGCCGTTGAAAAAGCCAAATCCGGTCACCCCGGCGCCCCGATGGGGATGGCAGACATCGCGGAAGTATTGTGGCGCGATCACCTGAAACACAACCCGGCCAATCCCAACTGGCCAGACCGCGACCGCTTCGTGCTGTCCAACGGTCACGGTTCCATGTTGATCTACAGCCTGTTGCACCTCACCGGTTACGACCTCTCCATCGAAGACCTCAAGCAGTTCCGTCAGCTTCACTCCAAGACTCCCGGCCATCCCGAATACGGCTACGCTCCCGGCATTGAAACCACCACCGGCCCGCTGGGCCAGGGCATCACCAACGCGGTGGGCATGGCGCTGGCCGAGAAAATGCTGGCGTCGCAGTTCAACCGCGACGGCCATCAGATCGTAGACCACCACACTTACGCCTTCCTGGGCGACGGCTGCCTGATGGAGGGCATCAGCCACGAAGCGTGCTCGCTGGCCGGCACCTGGGGGCTCAACAAGCTGATCGCCTTCTGGGACGACAACGGCATTTCTATCGACGGTCATGTGGAAGGCTGGTTCACCGACGACACCCCGGCCCGCTTCGAAGCCTACGGCTGGCAGGTGATCAAGAACGTCAACGGCCACGATCCGGTGGAAGTGGCCACCGCCATCGCCACCGCGCAAAAGGAAAGCGCGCGTCCGACGCTGATCTGCTGCAAGACCACCATCGGTTTTGGCGCGCCCACCAAGCAAGGCAGCCACGATTGCCACGGCGCGCCGCTGGGCGCGGCCGAAATCGCCGCCGCGCGCGAAGGCCTGAACTGGCCGCACGCGCCGTTCGAGATCCCGGCCGAGATCTACGCCGAGTGGAGCGCGCGCGACAAGGGCGCGCTGGCCGAGATCGAATGGAACAAGCGCTTCGACGCCTACCGCGCCGCTTTCCCGGAACTGGCCGCCGAATTCAGCCGCCGCATGAGCGGCGAATTGCCGTCCGGCTGGGAAGAGACCAAGGCCGCCGCGCTGGCCAAGATCGCCGACGCCGCCCAGACCGTGGCCACCCGCAAGGCCAGCCAGATCGCGCTGGAAGCGCTGTCGCCGGCGCTGCCGGAATTCGTCGGCGGTTCCGCCGACCTGACCGGCTCCAACCTGACCAACTGGTCCGGCTCCAAGTGGATTGACCGCGACGGCCAGGGCAACTACATCAGCTACGGCGTGCGCGAGTTCGGCATGGCCGCCATCATGAACGGCATGACCCTGCACGGCGGCCTGCGTCCGTACGGCGGCACCTTCCTGATGTTCAGCGAATACGCGCGCAACGCCTTGCGCATGGCTTCGCTGATGAAGATCAATCCGATCTTCGTGTTCACCCACGATTCCATCGGCCTGGGCGAAGACGGCCCCACCCACCAGCCGGTGGAGCAAGTGGCCACGCTGCGCTACATCCCCAACCACCACACCTGGCGTCCGTGCGACACCGCCGAAACCGCGGCGGCCTGGGCGCACGCCGTCGAGCAGAAGACCACGCCGAGCAGCATGGTGCTGAGCCGCCAGAACCTGCCCTTCGTCGCCCGCGACGCGGCGCAGCTGGCCGCCATCCAGAAGGGCGGCTATGTGCTGCGCGACGCCGCCGGCGCCCGCGCGGTGCTGATCGCCACCGGTTCCGAAGTGGAACTGGCGCTGAAGGCGCAGGAGGCGCTGGCGGCGGAAGGCGTCGCCGTGCGCGTGGTGTCCATGCCGTGCACCAATGTGTTCGACCGCCAGGACAAGGCCTGGCGCGACAGCGTGCTGCCGGCGGGCCTGCCGCGGCTGGCGATCGAAGCCGGCCACCCGGACTTCTGGCGCAAATACGTGGGCCTGGACGGCGATGTGGTCGGCATCGACCACTTCGGCGAATCCGCCCCGGCCCCGCAGCTGTTCCAGGCCTTCGGCTTCACCGTCGACAATGTAGTGGCCAAGACCAAAGCGCTGCTGTGATGTAAAGACAGGCCATTGCGAAAGCAATGGCCTTTTGTTCGCCGTTTCATGTAGTGGACGCACTACACAACACGCGGAGCGCCGGCCGGGAAACCGGGCGCTCCGGATCGTCCCCAGGAGATTTAGAAGCATGACTATCCGCATCGCCATCAATGGTTACGGCCGCATCGGCCGCCAGGTACTGCGCGCCATCTACGAAAACCAGCTGCATGACGATTTCAAAGTAGTGGCCGTCAACGCCACCGGCGATCTCAACATCAATGCCCACCTGACCAAGTTCGACACCGTGCACGGCCGTTTCCCCGGCGAGGTCGAGCAGGACGACGCCCACCTGATCCTGAACGGCGACAAAATCCCGTTCTTCAGCACCCGCAACCCGGCGGAACTGCCGTGGAAAGCGCTGGACGTGGATCTGGTGCTGGAATGCACCGGCGCCTTCACCAGCAAGGAAAAATGCCAGGCCCACCTGGACGCCGGCGCCAAGAAGGTGCTGATTTCCGCGCCGGGCGGCGACGATGTCGACGCCACCATCGTTTACGGCGTCAATCACGACGTGCTGAAGCCGGAAATGACCGTGGTGTCCAATGCCAGCTGCACCACCAACTGCCTGGCCCCGGTGGCCAAGGCGCTGCACCAGGCCATCGGCATCAAGAAAGGCCTGATGACCACCATTCACGCCTTCACCAACGACCAGGTGCTGACCGACGTCAAGCACAAGGACCTGCGCCGCGCCCGCTCCGCCACCGACAATATGATTCCGACCAAGACCGGCGCGGCCAAGGCCGTGGGCCTGGTGCTGCCGGAGCTGAAGGGCAAGCTGGACGGTTTCTCGGTGCGCGTGCCCACCATCAACGTGTCGCTGGTGGACCTGACGTTCAGCGCCGCGCGCGACACCACCAAGGACGAGGTCAACGACATCCTGAAGGAAGCGTCCAACAGCGCGATGAAGGGCATCCTGGGCTACAACACCCTGCCGCTGGTGTCCGGCGACTTCAACCACACCGAAGAAGCCTCCACCTTCGACTCCACGCTGACCAAGGTGACCGGCGGCAATATGGTGAAAGTGCTGGCCTGGTACGACAATGAATGGGGTTTCAGCTGCCAGATGCTGCGCACCGCGCGCGCGATGTTCGCTTGCTGACGACGAAGTGATCCAGGAAATCCGGGCCGGCATGCGTTGCCGGCCCGGATTTTTTGCGTCCGCTAGCGCGGGCGCTACATCCACCGGCATTTGATTGGTGTTAAGGTAGGGCCGTTTTTTTGGCATACACTTGCCGGGCGATCGCCGATATCGCCCCCCGCTGAACCGCCGTCACAGGAGAGCAGCATGCGACAGAACCAAGCATTGTCCCGCCCGGAAAAATGGGTCCGGCTGGCCTCCTGGCTGGTGGCTTTGGTGTTCGCCGGCTTTCTGTCCAATCTGGGCGAATTGGTGATCCGCGATCTGTTCTACGTGCCGGACGGCGGCCCGCCGCAGCTGGAAACGCTGCAGCAGCAGGCCGGCATCGAGCCGCTGCGGCAGCGGCAGCAGGTTTTGCAGCGCCAGAACGACGCGCAGCGCGCCCAGCTGGAAAACCTCGGCGCCACCCGCGAGCAGCTGGAACGCAATTACCAGACTCAGCGCAAGGGCCTGGCCAACTGGCTGGCCAGCCGCGCCGCCAGCGCCGATCCGCAGCAAAGCGCCGAAGTCAGCCGCCGCACCCGGGAACTGGACGCCCTGCAGGCGCAGATCCTGCAATGGCAGCAGAAGGAAGACCGGGCGAGCGACGGCCTGCGCGCGCTGGAGCGGAGCCGGCAAACGCTGCAAGAAGAGATCGCCCGGGTGGATGCCGTCGCCCAGGACCGTTACCAGCAGGCCTACCAGCGTTTCGAGTTGAAAGTGTTCCTGCTGCGGCTGGCGGTGATCCTGCCGCTGCTCTTGCTGGCGGTATGGCTGTTCAGCCGCTATCGGACGCATCGTTACTGGTTCTTCGTTTACGGCTTCGGCCTGTTCGCGCTGTTCGCCTTCTTCGTCGAACTGCTGCCCTATCTGCCCAATTTTGGCGGCTATGTGCGGCTGGCCGTCGGCATCGCGCTGACGGTGTTCGCCGGCCTGCGCATGATTCAGGCCTTCCAGCGCTACGCCGAGAAAAAGCGCGCCGAGCTGCAGCAAAGCCAGAGCGAGCGCGCGCGCCACGTGGCCTACGCCCAGGCCTTGGGCGCCTACCAGAAGAAAACTTGCCCGTCCTGCGACCATCAATACAATATTGCCGGCGACGACGCCGACTACTGCGTGCACTGCGGCCTGCAGCTGTTCCGCGGCTGCGACTGCGGCGCGCGCAATTTCGCCTTTTTTCCGTACTGCAAAAAATGCGGCCGCCCCGGCGCCAAGCCGGAGCCTGCGCCGATGAATCAATCGACAAGCGAATCCAAACCCGAGCGAGCGAACGATGAAATTCAATAAACTTTCCGAACAGGCCCTGGCCGGCAAGCGCGTGCTGATCCGCGTGGACATGAACGTGCCGGTGAAAAACGGCGTCATCGGCGACGATACCCGCATCCGCGCCAGCCTGCCGTCCATCGAGCTGTGCCTGAAAGCCGGCGCCGGCGTGATCCTGATGACCCATCTGGGCCGCCCCACCGAGGGCGAGCCCAAGCCGGAAGACAGTCTGGCGCCGGTGGTGGAGCGCCTGTCCGGCCTGCTGGGCCGGCCGGTGCGCCTGGTGGCGGACTGGCAGTCCGGCCTCAGCGTGGCGCCCGGCGAAGTGGCGATGCTGGAAAACGTGCGCCTGAACAAGGGCGAGAAAAAGAACAACGCCGACCTGGGCCGCGCCTACGCCGCCTTGTGCGACGTGTTCGTCAACGACGCCTTCGGCACCGCCCACCGCGCCGAAGCCTCCACCCACGCGGTGGCCCAGTTCGCGCCGGCCGCCTGCGCCGGCGTGCTGCTCTCCGCCGAGCTGGAAGCGCTGGGCAAGGCCTTGCAAGCGCCGGCGCGGCCGCTGGTGGCCATTGTCGCCGGCTCCAAGGTGTCCACCAAGTTGACCATTCTGGAATCGCTGGCCGACAAGGTGGACCAGTTGATCGTGGGCGGCGGCATCGCCAACACCTTCTTGCTGGCCGAGGGCAAGGCCATAGGCAAATCGCTGGCCGAAGCCGAGCTGGTCGACGAGGCCAAAAAAGTGATCGCCAAGATTCGCGCCCGCGGCGGCGATGTGCCGTTGCCGGCTGACGTGGTCTGCGCCAAGGAGTTCGCCGAAACCGCCGCCGCCGTGACCAAGAGCGCGGCGGAGGTGGAGGCCGACGACATGATTCTGGACATCGGCCCGGATTCCGCGCAGGCGCTGGCCGCCATCATCGCCCAGGCCGGCACCGTGGTGTGGAACGGCCCGGTGGGCGTGTTCGAGTTCGAGCAGTTCGGCGGCGGCACCAAGACCCTGGCCCAGGCCATCGCGGCTTCGCCGGCCTTCTCCATCGCCGGCGGCGGCGACACCCTGGCCGCCATCGCCAAGTACGGCATCACCGACGACATCAGCTACATCTCCACCGGCGGCGGCGCCTTCCTGGAGTTCCTGGAAGGCAAGGAGCTGCCGGCGGTGGCCATCCTGGGCGAGCGCGCGGGCTGAGGGGAAAAAGGCTATCGGGATGAATGGCTTGCGTTACACTGGCGTATTCGCCGCCGTTTCATTCTGATGGCCCACCCGCCGGAGATATCCATGTCGCTCAATACCTGGTTGCTGTTCGTCACCACCGTGTTTTTCGTCTCGGCCACGCCCGGCCCCAATATGTTGCTGGCGATGACCCACGGCATTCACTACGGGGTGCGGCGCACGCTGATGACTTGTCTTGGCCTGATGACGGCGCTGGGTTTGATCATGTTCGGCTCCGCCGCCGGACTGGGCGCGGTGCTAGCCACCTCCGAACTGCTGTTTTCCTTGGTAAAATACGCCGGCGCCGCGTATTTGATCTATCTGGGGATCAAGACCTGGCGCAGCCAGCCGCAGCCGGTGGAGGAAATCCGCGAGGCGGCGTCCGGCAAGCACACGCCCTGGGGCATGTTCCGCACCGGCTTTCTGGTGGCGATGAGCAACCCCAAGGCCTTTATCTTTTTTACCGCGCTGTTCCCGCAGTTCATGAACGCGCAGCAGCCGCAGGGGCCGCAGTTGGCGATCCTGGCGGCGACGTTTTACGTGATCGAGGCGTCCTGGCAGCTGGCTTACGCCGGCGGCGGCGCGCGTTTGGCCGGCTGGCTGAACAGCGCGCGGCGCCTCAAGCTGGTCAACAAAGTGTCCGGCGGCGCTTTCGTCGGCGCCGGCCTGTTGTTGTCCGGCGTGTCCAGACACTGAATTGATGAATTCGCCTCGGGCCGCCGCGCGGTCCGGGCGCCAACCATGCTCCGCCCCGGCGGAGCAGTTTGCGGAGATTGAACACCATGGCTCTCGTTTCCATGCGTCAGCTGCTGGACCACGCAGCGGAATTCGGCTACGGCCTGCCGGCCTTCAACGTCAACAACCTGGAGCAGATGCGCGCCATCATGGAGGCCGCCGACAAGGTGAACGCCCCGGTGATCGTGCAGGCCTCCGCCGGCGCGCGCAAATACGCCGGCGCGCCCTTCCTGCGCCACATGATCCTGGCCGCGGTGGAAGAGTTTCCGCACATCCCGGTGGTGATGCACCAGGACCACGGCACCAGCCCGGACGTGTGCCAGCGTTCTATCCAGCTCGGCTTCTCCTCGGTGATGATGGACGGCTCGCTGAAAAGCGACGGCAAGACCCCGGCCGACTACGCCTACAACGTGGACGTGACCCGCACCGTGGTTAATTTCGCCCACGCCTGCGGCGTGTCGGTGGAAGGCGAGATCGGCTGCCTGGGCAGCCTGGAAACCGGCATGGCCGGCGAAGAAGACGGCGTGGGCGCCGAAGGCGTGCTGGACCACAGCCAGCTGCTGACCGATCCGGAAGAAGCCGCCCAGTTCGTCAAGGACACCGGCGTGGACGCGTTGGCCATCGCCATCGGCACCAGCCACGGCGCTTACAAATTCAGCAAGAAGCCCACCGGCGACGTGCTGCGCATCGACCGCATCAAGGAAATCCACGCCCGCATCCCCAACACCCACCTGGTGATGCACGGCTCCTCCAGCGTGCCGCAGGAATGGCTGCAGATCATCAACGAGTTCGGCGGCGATCTGGGCGAAACCTACGGCGTGCCGGTGGAAGAGATCGTGGAAGGCATCAAGCACGGCGTGCGCAAGGTCAATATCGACACCGACCTGCGCCTGGCCTCCACCGGCGCCATCCGCCGCTTCCTGGCCCAGCATCCGGCCGAGTTCGATCCGCGCAAATACCTGAAAGTGTCCACCGACGCGATGCGCGACATCTGTATCGCCCGCTACGAGGCGTTCGGTTCCGCCGGTCAGGCCAGCAAGATCAAGGCGATCAACCTGGACGCCATGGCCAATAAATACCTGAAGGGCGAGCTGGCGCAGATCGTTAAGTAAGCGTCGCCGCATCGTGCATTCCTAAAGCCGCTCGTCAGAGCGGCTTTTTGCATTGCGCCATGACTTGTCCCCACCGGCGCATTAGGCTGGTTCTTTACTCTGGCGTCAGGAGGGGGCAATGGGGTATTTGGAAATCGTGTTTCCACAGTGGCAGGGGACTGGAGCGTGTCAGGCATTGGCGGAAGGCGCGATCCATGCGCAGCAGGCGGCGGGCTTGATCTCTGCGCAACGGGTGGCATTGACGGCGACGCCGGCAACGGAACGACAGGATGGCATCGATCATCTAGAGGCTTTGCTGGCGCAGCAGCAATCTTGCTGGCGGTTGCTGCAACAACGGCAGCCGGAGCGGCTCCTGGTTTGCGGCGGGGATTGCGGTGTAGAGGTGGCGCCGCTGGCTTATCTGAACCATTGTTTGCAGGGCCGGCTCAATGTGGTCTGGCTGGACGCGCATGGAGATTTGAATACCCCGGCCAGTTCGCCCAGCGGACACTTTCATGGCATGCCCTTGCGCTTGCTGATGGGAGAAGGGCACCCGTTGATGCTGGCGCTGCTGAGCACGAAGCTAGCATCGGAGCAAGTGATCCTGGCCGGTCAACGCAATTTGGACACCGCGGAACGGGATTGGATAGACGCTACGCGGCTGCGTTTGTTCAGCGTGGAGGCGATGGCGGAGAACCCCGGCTGCGTTGCAGAGGCGTTGAATCCCGGCTGGCCTTGTTATATCCACCTGGATTTGGATGTGTTAGACCCGGAAAGCCATCCTTGGGTGTGCTGTCCAACACCCGGGGGACTGGCCTTGGAAAGACTGCATCAGGTGATCGACGCGATTACTGAGCGTGTCACTCTAGTGGGGGCTGGCGTGACCGAGTGTACGGCGGGGCGTGTGGAGGATGCGGCGACCGCTGGTGCCTTGCTGCGGCGCTTGCGTTCCAGTCTGGCCTAGCCACCTTGACGTATTGGAGGCCCGGCGCGGATTGCTTACACTGCGGTATCCGCTCAACTGCGCAGAGGCAGGCGATGAAACTGAATCTTTTGTATTTTGCCCGCTTGCGGGACGAGTTCGGCCTGGAGAGCGAACATTTGGACAGCGACGCGGCCACGGTGGAGGAACTGCTGGTGGAGTTGCGGCTGCGCGGCGAGGCCTGGTCGCGGGAACTGGCCGCCGACCGGGTGTTCCGCGTGGCGGTGAACCAGCAGATGGCGCGGTTGGACTCCGTTCTGAGCGACGGCGACGAAGTGGCGGTGTTTCCGCCGGTGACCGGAGGATGAGCATGGACGCGTTCACGGTGCGGGTGCAGCCGCAGCGTTTCAGCGCCGGCGTGGAAATCGACGCGCTGTCCGGCAACCCGGCCTGCGGCGCGGTGGTCAGCTTCAGCGGGCTGGTGCGCGATTACGGCGACAGCCGCGATGTGACGGCGCTGGAGCTGGAGCATTATCCGGGCATGACCGAAAAGGCCTTGGAGGCCATCGTGGAGGAAGCGCGCCGGCGTTGGCCGCTGCAGGCGGCCACCGTCATCCATCGCGTGGGGCGGCTGGCGCTGGGCGAGCCCATCGTGCTGGTGGCGGTGGCCAGCAGCCACCGCCGCGACGCCTTCGCCGCCGCGGAATTCCTGATGGACTATCTGAAGCAGGACGCGCCGTTCTGGAAAAAGGAAATCCTGGCGGACGGCCGCGAGCGCTGGGTGGAGGCCAAACACAGCGACGCCCAGGCGGCGGAACGCTGGCAATGAGCCACCAGGCGCTGATTCTGGCCGGCGGCCGCGCCACGCGCATGGGCGGCGTCGACAAGGGCCTGGTGATATTGTCCGGGCGGCCGCTGCTGGCGCACGCCTTGTCCGCCTTGTCCGCGCAGATGCCGCCGCCCGAACGGGTGTGGATCTCGGCCAATCGCAATCTGGACGTGTACACCGGCTTTGGCTGCCCGCTGCTGCCGGACAGCCTGCCGGATTATCCGGGGCCGCTGGCCGGGGTGCTGGCGGCTCTGGAGCGCGAGGACGGCGCGGTCTGGCTGGTGATGCCTTGCGACGCGGTGCGGCTGCCGGCCGATTTCTCGCACCGGCTGCTGGCGGAAGTGGCGAACGGCCGCCAGGCCGCCAGCGCGCGCGACCGCGAAGGCTGGCATCCCAGCCTGCTGGCGCTGGGGCCCGGCCTCCGCGCCGGACTGGCCGCCTATCTGGCCGGCGGCGGCCGTTCCATCCGCGGTTGGCTGGCCGGTCTTAACCATGTCGAAGTCGGCTTCGACCATCTCTTTCCCAATCTCAACACCGCGGACGCGCTGGCGGCGCTGGAGGCGGAGCCGCGCGCCGACTGAGGCCGGCATGGCGGGTTGCTTCGCATCACGAAAGTTTTAACTCTTTGTCATTTTGTTTTGCTATAGTGCGCGCGATCGGAGCGTCTATCGCGGTCCATGGCAGTGGACGGACGTCTCCTCATTCGGTCGCGGCCGGCGGCGCCGGTGCGCGCGACAACAAACAAGACAAGGATGCGTTTCGTGAAACTGAAAACCATGAGCTTGTGCCTGGCGGTGAGCCTGGCGCTGTTCGGCTGTTCCGCCGGCTCCGGCGGCTGGGGGCCGGGCGACCAGAACACCGGCGTCTCGCGCCAGCCGGTGGCGGTGAAGATGATCGCCTTCAACGATTTCCACGGCAATCTGGACATGCCGGGCCAACTGACGGTGCCGGATCCGGCCGACCCGAGCAAGACGATCAAGATCAACGCCGGCGGCGTTGATTACCTGGCGGCCTGGGTGCAATCGCTGCGCGCCAAATCGCCCAACACCGTGGTGGTGTCGGCCGGTGATCTGATCGGCGCCAGCCCGCTGGTGTCCGGCCTGTTCCACGACGAGCCCACCATCGAGGCGATGAATCTGCTGGGCCTGGACCTCAACGCCGTCGGCAACCATGAGTTCGACGACGGCCAGCAGGAATTGCTGCGCATGCAGAACGGCGGCTGCAAGACGGGCGCGCCCACCACCTCCTGCCAGAACGGCAAGTTCGCCGGTGCCAAGTTCAAGTTTCTGGCGGCCAACGTCAAGAAAAGCGACGGCGGCACCTTGTTCCCCGCTTACGAGATCAAGAAGTTCGGCGGCATCCCGGTGGCCTTCATCGGCATGACGCTGAAAGGCACGCCGGAAATCGTGTCGCCGGACGGCATCAAGGGCTTGAGCTTCCAGGACGAGGCGGCCACGGTGAACCAGCTGATTCCGCAACTGAAACGTCAGGGCGTGTCCGCCGTGGTGGTGGTGGTGCACGAGGGCGGCTATCAAAGCGGCAATTTCAATGAATGCAACGGCGTGTCCGGCCCCATCGTCGACATCGTCAAGAAGCTGGACCCGGCGGTGAAGCTGGTGGTCACCGGCCACACCCATCAGGCCTACAACTGCGTGATCGACGGCCGCCGGGTGACCAGCGCCAAGAACTACGGTCAGTTGTTCACCGAGATCGACTTCGTGCTGGACCCGGCCACCCGCGACGTCAAGCCCGGCTCCATCCAGGCGCAGAACCGGGTGGTGGCGCGCGACATCGCGCCGCTGGCCTCGGTCAGCAATCTGGTCAAGCTGTACAAGGACTTGGTGGCCCCGGTGGCCAACCGCGTGGTGGGCCAGGCGGCGGGCGCCCTGGACCGCACTCCGTCCGCGGCCGGCGAAACCGCGCTGGGCGACGTGGTGGCCGACGCGCAATTGGCGGCCGGCGCCGCCCAGGGCGCGGTGGTGGCCTTCATGAATCCGGGCGGCGTGCGCGCCGACATCCTTCCCGGCGTCGGCGGCGCTGTGACGTACAACCAATTGTTCACCACCCAGCCCTTCGGCAATGTGATGACCACGCTGACCCTGAGCGGCGCGCAGATCGACCAGCTGCTGGAGCAGCAATGGAGCGATCCGTCCAAGGTCAAGATTCTGCAAGTGTCCAAGGGATTCAGCTATAGCTGGAGCCTGTCGGCGCCGGCGGGCGCCAAGGTGGACATCCCCAGCATCAAGATCAACGGCGTGGCCATCGATCCGCAGGCCAGCTACCGGGTGCAGGTCAACAACTTCATCGCCGGCGGCGGCGACGGCTTCACCGTGCTGACCCAGGGGAGCAACCGGGTGGGCGGCGGCGTGGACGTGGATGTGCTGGAGAGCTATTTCGCCAGCGCTTCGCCAGTGGCGGTGCCGGCGCTGAACCGCATCACGCGGCTGCCTTGATGTTCCGGCGCGGCTTCAGCCGCCGCGCCGCAAACCGCCGCGGGCGTCCAGCTCGCGGTACACCCGCAGCGCCACCCAGGCGTCGTTGCCGGCGTAGGCTTGTTGCGCCGGCGTCAGCGGCAGTTTGGACCAGTTGGTGGTGGACAGCTTCTTGGATTTGCGGAAGTACTGGCCGAACAGCCGCGCCACCGCCTGCACCGCGCCGACGGTGATGCGCGCATCGTCGCTGGAGAAGTGGTCCACCAGGTCCAGCACCCGGCCGCAGCGGATGCCCAGCCGCTGTTGCAGCAGCGTCTGGTCCGAACTGAGCTCGAAGCCCACCAAGAGCCGCTGAGGGTCTTCCAGCAGGGTTTTCAGCTCCGGCGCGCACTGGCCGTCCTGCACCGGGAACAGCCAGGCGCGGTCGTCGCAGGCCAGCTGGACCAGGTGCGGACCGGTCGGTTTTTCGCCCTTGTGGAAAGTGGGGCGGGATTCGGTGTCGAAGCCCAGCTCCGCGCAGCCGGCCAGGTCCCGCAACGCGGCGGCGGCCAGCTCCGGCGTGGCGGCCAGCCGCACCTGTTCCGGCGTCAGGCCGGCGAACAGCGGCAGCGCCTTGATCTCCTCGCGGGGAATTTGTCGGGTTGGCAACATGGCGGACTCGCTGACTTGAGGGTAATTTGCAACCTTACCGCATTTAATGACGATGGTCAGGCATAAGCTGTCATATTTTTTGACGGCACCAGCAGGAGATGCCCAACAGCGGTGGCAATATCCTGTAGTATCGTCGGCATGCCTAATTCTTCACGTTATCTTGGCCGGCAGGCAATCGTCGACCGCCAGCAGCAGCTGGTGGCCTATGAACTATTGTTCCGTTCCAGCCCGGCCAATTTCGCCTTGGTGCGCGACGATCTGCTCGCCAGCGCCGAGGTGCTGCGCAACGCCTTCGGAGAGCTGGGCTGCGCGGATGTGTTGGGCCAGTTCCCCGGTTTCATCAACGCCAGCGCCGATTTGTTGCAAGATCCCATCCTGGACCAATTGCCGGCGGAGCGGCTGGTGTTGGAAATCCTGGAAACGGTGACCGTCACCCAGGACTTGCTGCAACGCATGGCCTTGTTGCGCCAGCGCGGCTTTCGCCTGGCGTTGGACGACGTGATCCACCTGGGGCCGGATCAGGCGGCGATGCTGCCGCTGGTGGACATCGTCAAAGTGGACGTGGCGGCGGTGGAAGCGGAACGCTTGCCGGAACTGATGGCGCAATTGAGCGATTTCGACGGCATCCTGCTGGCGGAAAAGGTGGACAGCCGCGAGCAGTTCGAACGTTGCCGCGCGCTGGGCTTCCATTGGTTCCAGGGCTATTTTCACGGCCGGCCGGTGGTGTTGAGCAGCGCGGACGCGCCTTAGCGCCGTTCTCGCTTCACTGCGCCTTGATCGGTTTGTGGTAGGCCAGGCTGGCGGCGCGGGTCTCCGCCACGATGCGCTCGAACTCCCCGCTGTCCTGCAAGGCCTTCAGGCCGCGATTGAAACGTTCCACCAACTCCGGGCCCTGGCGGTGTTTGCGCCAGATCACCACGTGCAGCGGCGCCACCCAGAACGATTTGCTCTGCGGCTCCAATTGCTGGGCCAGCCGCGGCTGGAAGTTGCGGGCGATCAGGTATTGGCCCACTTCCACGTCGATGGGGAATAAGTCGATGCGGCCGGCCAGCAGCTTGCGCAGATTGGTGACGTCGTCCGGCGCCATGTCCGGAATCAGGTGGCCGGCCTTGACCTGCCGGTTGAACTCGTCGGAATAGAAGTTGCCGACCGTGACGCCCACCCGCGCGTGGCGCAGATTGGACAGATCGTTCCAGGGAAAACTGGCGCTGCGGCGCTGGAAAAACACCATGCGCGCATGCAACACCGGTTGGGTGAACAGCAGGTCCTGTTTGCGTTCCGGCGTCGGCGCCCAGCCGAAGCTGCCGTCCACGGTGCCGTTGCGCGCCGATTGCAGCGTGCGGTTGTTGGGGTAGTAACGGAAGGCGACGTCGACGTTGGCGCGGGCGAAGGCCTCTTTGACCAAACGCGACAAAATGCCGTCGTACGGCAGTTCCTTGCCCATATAGGGCGGCCACTCCTGGTTGGACAGGGTGATTTTCAGACGTGGCGCGGCCTGCGGCTGAGCTGCCGCCAGCAGGACTACAGCCAGGCTGCCCAGCAGCCAGCTGCGAAGTCTCATCATTTCCCCGAATCCTTGCTCGATCTGTGCGCGCGGCATGCGTGCTGCCCGTGCGGAGCGCGGCGCGCGCCGTCTCCGCTCGATATTCTTGTCGGCCCCAAGGGCCTATTGCTGAATCGTAGGCAGGTTTGGCGTCCGGCGTAAAGCGCTTCCATCGCCGCGGGGTCGGCGAAGAAGCGCGGCGCCGCTTGCGCGGGCTTAGAGCCGCTAACAAAACCTCGCAGAGAACCTGAGCCAAGGCGCGCCGACGTAGGCAGTACTAGTCGTACGACAAGGAGGCGCAACGCTGGATCAGGGGTTTTGTTAGCGGGTCTTAGAGCCTGTTCAAAGTCTCGCGAACAAGGGCGGGACAAGGCGAAAACAAGCGAAAAAGCGGAATGTACACGTGGTACATGAGCATCTTGAGCTTGTTTTCAACGCCGTATCGCCGAAGCACAGCAGACTATGAACTGGTTCTTAGCGGCCTTTCGGCGGGCTGAACAACGCCGAGCTCGGACGCGAGGAGGCGGGCTTGCCGCGCTGACCCTGACCCTGGCCTTGCGACGAGCGCTGACCCGGCTGGCCGGTTGTGGCGTTTTTGGCCTGACCCTGTCCTTGACCCTGGCGCGGCTTGGACGCCGGCGAGCGATGGCCGTGGCCGGTGGGCTTGCTGTCCGGCTGGTGGCGCGGTTTGCCGCCGCCGCCCTGGCGTTGCGGCTGGCCGCGGCGGTTGCCGCCGCCCATCGGGATGGGTTCCGGTTTCACCGACAGATCGGCCTCGAAGCCCGGCACCGCGAAGCGCTCGATCGATTGCTTGGTGAGCTTCTCGATGTCTTTCAGGAAGCTGAACTCGTCCACGCAGACCAGCGATACCGCCTCGCCCCTGCTGCCGGCGCGGCCGGTGCGGCCGATGCGGTGCACGTAGTCTTCCGGCACATTGGGCAGTTCGAAGTTGACCACGTGCGGCAGTTGGTCGATGTCCAGGCCGCGCGCGGCGATGTCGGTGGCGACCAGCACTTGCAATTCGCCGCTCTTGAAGTCGGCCAGCGCGCGGGTACGCGCGTTCTGGCTCTTGTTGCCGTGAATCGCGGCGGCGGGGATGCCGGTCTTGTCCAGTTTTTCCGCCAGACGGTTGGCGCCGTGCTTGGTGCGGGTGAACACCAGCGCCTGGAACCAGTTGTGTTCCTTGATCAGATGGATCAGCAGATCGGTTTTGCGGTCGCGGTCCACCAGGTGGATCTTCTGATCCACCAGCTCGTTGGTGGTGTTGCGGCGCGCCACTTCCACCAGCTTGGGGCTGTCCAGCAGACGATCGGCCAGGCCCTTGATCTCGTCGGAGAAGGTGGCGGAGAACAGCAGGTTCTGGCGCTTGGCCGGCAGCAGCGCCAGCACTTTGCGGATGTCGTGGATGAAGCCCATGTCCAGCATGCGGTCGGCTTCGTCCAGCACCAGGATCTCAACGCCGGACAAATCGATGTTGCGCTGGCCGGCGTGGTCCAGCAGGCGGCCGGGGGTGGCCACCAGGATGTCCAGCGGCTTGCGCAGTTCGCGGGTTTGCGGGTTGATGTTGACGCCGCCGAACATCACCATGGATTTGAGCGGCAGGTATTTGCCGTAGGTTTGCACCGACTCCTCCACCTGAGCGGCCAGCTCGCGGGTGGGCGTCAGCACCAGCGCGCGCGGACGGCCCGGCTGGGTGGACGGCTTGCCCATCAGCAGCTGCAGCAAGGGCAGGGTGAAGCCGGCGGTTTTGCCGGTGCCGGTCTGGGCCGCGGCCAGCAGATCGCCGCCTTGCAGCACTTGCGGGATGGCTTGGGCCTGGATCGGGGTGGGGGTGGTGTAACCGGTTTCGCTGACGGCGCGCAACAGGGATTCGGCCAGACCGAGGTCGGCAAAGGTGAGTGTGGACATGTTTGCTCCTGCGACGGCCTATCGCAGTATGTGCGAACCAATCCAGGCTGACGGGAAAAAGTTAGGGATGCGATGGGCGCTTCGGGATGAAGCGCGCGCGACGCGCAAAGATTGGAATTGCGCGCGAGAGGCCGGAGTTTACCTTCAAATTGTCGGTTTGGGAACTTGTCGCGGCATTGTCATATCCATTCCAACGGAATCCTGAGCCGCGAAAAGCCTTTTTGACGGCCGATATTATTAATAAATGCGAATGGGCGAACTGGTATCATGCTGTCACGTCGCCGGGGTTGAGCGCATCGGCCCGCGGCGGAGAGATGCCCTGTTTTGATGTGTCCGCCCGGCATGGGCGGCGAATAACGCAGTTCAGAGGAAATCGGTATGCCTGGATCCGCCCATAGGCTGGTCGGCTTGATCATATTGTGTCCGGCCTTGGCGCTGGCCGCCGGCAAGGGCGGGTCGGAAGGCGGCCACGGCCGCGCGGCGGAGAGCGGCAGGACCGCCGAGGACACGGCGGAGGCCAATCCGCCGGCGGCGACCGATTTCAATTGCGAAAAGCCGGGCAATCCGGTGGAGGCCATGGTGTGCCAGGACGACAGCCTGACCCGCCAGGACAATCGGCTGGAAAAGGTCTACGCCCTGGCGCTGGAACAGGCCCAGCAAGGCCGGCCGGGGGCCGAGGCCAAGCTGATCGCCGAGCAGCGCCGCTGGGTCAAAAGTCTGAAGGACTGCGTCAAGACCGAGGACATGCATATGTGTCTGGGCGACGTCTACATCATGCGCATCACCCAATTGCAGGCGGCCTGGGGGCTGGCGCCGTCGCTGACGCCCTTGCGCTATGTCTGCAAGGGCAACGCCACCCGCACCGTGCTGGCCACCTTCTATCGCACCCACCCGCCCACGGTGAAGCTGGAGTACAACGGCTCCACCGCCATTCTGCATCAGGGCCTGAGCGGCAGCGGCGCGCGTTACGCGGCGCCGGGGCTGGAACTGTGGATCAAGGGCCGCGAGGCCAGTATCACCTGGCGCGGCGAACCTTTGGACTGCTCCAGCCAGCCTTCGCCTTAAGAACCTGTTTACGATCTGCTGCGCGTCGTCAGACGTCACACGGTGAGTACCGCTTCGTACCGTGTGTACACTCCGCTTTCTCAGCCGTTTTCGTCTTGTCTCGCTCTAGCCCGCGAGATCGTAAACGCGTTCTAAGAGGCCGTTCATGGCGGCGCGCCCCGCCGTCTAGCGATTGAACGGGCGCAATGGCCGGCGGCCCCGTACAATGGCTTCTTTTTTCGCAAAGCCGGTTTCCGCATGGCCCTGTCCGCCACCATTTATAAAGCCAATCTCGCCGTATCCGACATGGATCGCGGCTATTACGCCAGTCATCAGCTGACGCTGGCCCAGCATCCGTCCGAAACCATGGAACGCATGATGCTGCGTCTGGCCGCCTTTGCGCTCAACGCCAGCGAAACCCTGCAATTCAGCCGCGGTCTGAGCGCCGACGACGAGCCCGAGTTGTGGCAGAAAAACTATGCCGACGAGATCGAGTTGTGGGTGGAACTGGGCGAGCCCGACGAAAAACGGCTGAAGAAAGCGTGCAGCCGCGCCGAGCGCGTGGTGTTGTACAGCTACGGCGGCCGCGCCAGCGAAGTGTGGTGGCCGCAGATGGAGAACAAGCTGGCCCGGCTGGACAAGCTCAGCGTGTTTCGCGTCGAGACGGCCACGCTGGCGGAACTGGTCGCCATCTGCCAGCGCAGCATGCAGTTGAGCGCCACCATCCAGGACGGTCAGATGTGGCTGGCCGACGAGTCCAACAATGTGCTGGTGGAGCCGCTGCGGCTCAAATAAGACGTAGCCAGGCGCGCAGCCGCTGCAGCAAGCCCGTTTGGGCCGCGCGCGGCAGCCGCGTCTTGCGTTTGAGCCAGGGCCTATCCTGATGGCGGGCCTGGGCGTAGGCGTGCAATAGCCGGCGGTGGCGCAGGGCGAGATCGCCGCGCTTCATCGCCGCGCGCTCACCAAGCGCCACCAGGCGCGCAAGGACGCTCGCCAGCCGCCATCGGGCGGGGTCCGGGCGGACGCGGCCGGAAAGCGGGCGTTGAGAATATAACGGCGCAGCGCCAAGGGCGCCGCGTCATCGTCCGGCAGATAGTCGGGAATGCCGCGCGTCGGCAGCGCGCGGCGGACGGGTTTGCTTGCGCTCATCGGCAAGGGCCTCGCAGTGGGATCTTGGCTGCATGCTAGGCTCCGGCGCGTAAAAAGCGGCTAAAGAAAGCGTGGGCGCGGATAAAAAGCGGCTAGTCGCGCCACGGTCCGGTTCCACGTGAAACAGCGCCATGCCGCGGACCTCAGTCTGACGCGTCCAAGGTCCATTCATAGCTGCGTTCGATACAGGCCACCTCCACCCGGTATTGCCGATACCAGCGCTCCCGTCCCAGTTGCTGCGCCAGCACGTGGTCGGCATGCGCCTTCCAGGCGCGGATGCTGTCGGCGTCCGGCCAGTAGGATAAGGCGATTTCCTGGCCGTCTTCACAGGCGGAAACAAAGGCGAGGCAGCCGAAGTGCTCCATGGCCAGCCGGCGCATCTGCTGGGCGACCGCGGAGTATTCCGCATCCAGTTGCCGCGTGGCGGCGCGAAAAATCACGACATGCATGGAAAGTCTTCCTCGCATAAGGTAGGCGGTATCGGTATTGTCTCGATTGCCGGCGGCCTTGGCCAGAGCCAGTTGGACCGCCGGTGTGGAACCACCGCGGCAAGGGGAGCGAACATGAATCAGGGTTTGTTGTTGCGAGCGGCTGACGCTCGGGACGCCGAGCGGATCGCGGCGCTGCATGTCGCCAGTTGGCAAGAGCATTATCGCGGCATCTTGCCGGACGAATATCTGGATTTGCGCGCCGCGGACGAACGCCTGGCCATGTGGCGGGAGCGCTTCGCCGCGCCGGGCGCGCTGTGGGTGCGGCTGGCGCTGTGGCAGGATGAGCCGGCGGGCTTTGTTTGCCTATTGCCGGACGAGGCGCCGGAGCGGGGCGTGTATCTGGATAATCTGCATGTGAAGGCCGGGCAGCAGGGACGCGGCATCGGCCGCGCGCTGATGGCGGCGGCGGCGGCGGAGGCCTTGCGCGTCGCGCCGGGGCGGCCCTTGTTTCTGTGGGCCTACCAGGCCAATCGGGACGCCTGCGCCTTTTACCGGGCGCTGGGCGGCGAGGCGTCCGCGCCTTGCGAGGTGGACACCGTCGGCGGCCGGCGCGCGCTGGCGCTCAGTTATCAGTGGGACGATCCGTCCTGCTTGCTGTAATGCCGGTTTGCGCCGCGGCAACACCTGATCGCGCAGTCGTTTTACAATGGCGCGATGTCTACCCTCAACTATTTGCAGCATTATCCCGCCGCCTTGCTCGGCCAGGTGCAGGCGCTGCTGGATTCCGGCCAGCTGGGCGGCTGGCTGGCGCGCAAGTATCCGGAGAGCCACGATGTGCAGACGGACAAGGCGCTGTATCAGTACGTGTCCGAGATCAAGCTGCGTTATCTGAAGAACGCCGCCTTGCCGGCCAAGGTGAGGTACGACAGCCAGCAGCATCCGGTCAAGGGCACGCTGGGCACCAATACCTTTGTGTCGCGGGTGCAGGGCGGCAAGCTGAAGACCAAGAACGAAATCCGCGTCGCCGCGCTGTTTCGCGACGCGCCCTTGCCCTTCCTGCGCATGATCGTGGTGCATGAGCTGGCCCACCTGAAGGAGAAGGACCACAACAAGGCCTTCTACCAGCTGTGCTGCCACATGGAGCCGGACTACCACCAGCTGGAGTTCGACATGCGGGTGTGGCTGACCTGGAGAGAAAGCCAGATGGCCTGATCCGCGTTTCCCGCATTGACAACAGCCCGGCTTTGCCGGGCTGTTCGCGTTGAGGGGCGGGTTATTTCTTGGTGATGAGCTGATCAAACACGCCGCCGTCGGCGAAGTGTTTGTGCTGGGCGCCGCGCCAATCGCCGAAAGTGTCTTTCAGGGTGAACAGCTTGACCTTGGGGAACTGGCCCGCGTATTGCGCGGCGATCTTGGCGTCGCGCGGCCGGTAGTAGTTCTGCGCGGCGATGGTCTGTCCCTGCGGGGTGTACAGGAACTTCAGATAGGCTTCGGCCAGCTTGCGATTGCCTTTCTTGTCGGCCACCTTGTCCACCACCGCCACCGGCGGTTCGGCCAGGATGGACAGCGAAGGGGTGACGATGTCGAATTTGTCCGGACCCAGTTCCTTCACCGCCAGCACCGCCTCGTTTTCCCAGGCCAGCAACACGTCGCCCAAGCCGCGCTGGGCGAAGGTCAGCGTCGCGCCGCGCGCGCCGGTGTCCAGCACCGGCACGTGCTTGTACAGTTCGCCGACATAGGCGCGGGCCTTGGCCTCGTTGCCGCCGGGCTGCTTCAGCGCGTAGCCCCAGGCCGCCAGATAATTCCAGCGCGCGCCGCCGGAGGTTTTGGGATTGGGCGTGATCACCTGGATGCCGGGCTTGATCAGATCGCCCCAGTCGCGGATGCCCTTGGGGTTGCCCTTGCGCACCAGGAACACGATGGTGGAGGTGTAGGGCGAGCTATTGTCCGGCAGCCGGCTTTGCCAGTTCTTGGGCAGCAGGCCCTGGTCCGCCAGCACGTCGATGTCGTAGGCCAGCGCCAGCGTGGCCACATCGGCTTCCAGGCCGTGCTGGATGGCCAGCGATTGCTTGCCGGAGCCGCCGTGCGATTGCTTGATGGCGACGTCGCCGCCCTGTTTCTTCCATTGCTCGGCGAAAGCCTTGTTGACGTCCTGATACAGCTCGCGGGTGGGGTCGTAAGAAACGTTGAGCAGCTCGGCGGCCAGCAGCGGCGTGGCGGCGCCGAACAGGGCGAGAGACAGCAGGGCGTGGCGGAAGGTATGACGTGGCATGGCGGTGTCCTGAGGAGGCAAGCGATGGATGCATCTAATCAGAAATGTTTTAGCGCCAGAAGTGATTGTTTTTTATCTTTAAATTCCAAATAAGTCTATGTAATGGCGCGATCTTTTAGAGGAATCGGGAATAAGTTTCTCGTTCAATATCATTTCCAAGAATATCAAAGTCATTCTACAGTGCGAGTTCCCCCTTTGAGGAGCTGAGCGATGGAACCTTCGCTGGCGGATTTCGACTTGATCATTCAGCCCGGCTGGCGCAACTCCGGCCCGCGGCACTGGCAAAGCCATTGGCAACGCCGCTTGAACGCCGCGCGGGTGGAGGTGGGCGATTGGGACGCGCCGCAGCTGGACGACTGGCTGCGGGGTTTGGATCAGGCGCTGGACCGGACGCGCAAGCCGGTCATCGTCATCGCCCACAGCCTGGGTTGCGTGGCGGTGGCGCATTACGCCCAGCGCCATCCGCGGCGGATCGCCGGCGCCTTGCTGGTGGCGCCGGCGGACGTGGAGCGGCCCTTCGTGCCGCGCGAGCTGATGGGCTTTGCGCCGACGCCGCGCCAAGCCCTGCCGTTTCCCGCCAGAATGGTGGCGAGCAGCAACGATCCCTTCTGCAAGACCCCGCGCGCGGCGCGGCTGGCCGGTTACTGGCGCGCGCCCATCGCCTGGCTGCGCCAGGCCGGCCACATCAATGTGGAGTCCGGCCACGGGCAGTGGGAGGAGGGCTGGCTGCAGCTGGATTTGCTGGCGCAAAGGGTGAGGGCCAGCTTGAACCAGGCGGCTTGAGAAGCGGTTGACTGTCTGCCGCCTCGCGACGGGCGATAGCGGGCTCGCCTATCCGCGGCTTCGGCCGCAAGGCCTTGCCTCGCCCTGGCTCGGCGGCGCCGAGTCCGGTTTCGTAGCGGGGTCGGCGTGATCTAAACTGGGGTGACACGCATCTAACCATCCTGGGTGGCCATGAGATCGAGCCGATTCCTTGCCTGTTGCTGGCTGTCCCTGGCCGGAGCCGTTTACGCCGCGCCCTTGAGCCGCATCGGCATCTCCGTGGGAGCGCTGGACAACCCTTTCTACCAGATCGTCGCGCGTGGCGCGCTGAACGAGGCGCGCGCGGCCAATCCCAATGCGCAAGTCACCACCCTGTCCGCCAATTTCAGCCTGGAGCGGCAGGAGGAACAAGTGCGGCAGCTACTGCGCCAGCAGGTGGAGCTGATCCTGCTGGTGGCCGCGGACAGCAAGGCGGTGGCGCCGCTGGTGCGGCTGGCGCATCAGGCCGGGGTGCGGGTGGTGGCGGTGGACGTGGACGCGCCCGGCGCCAACGGCACGGTCAAATCGGACAATGTCCAGGCCGGCGCGCTGGCTTGCCGTTATCTGGCGGAGCGGATGCGCGGCCGCGGCGCGCTGGTGATTCAGAGCGGTCCGCCGGTGTCTTCGGTCTGGGACCGGGTGGCCGGCTGTCGCCGCAGTCTGGCCGCTTTCCCCAAGATCCGGCTGCTCAGCCATCAGGAGAGCGGTTTGGCGTCCAGCTGGGGCGGCAAGCGGCTGATGGAGCGGCATCTGCGGCGCTACCCGGAGATCAACGGCGTGTTCGCCAGCAACGACCGCCAGGCGCTGGGGGCGGAGCAGGCGGTGAGGGAGGCGGGGCGCAAGGAGGTGATGATAGCCGGCGTGGACGGTTCGCCGGACATCGAGAAGGCGCTGCGCGGCGATAGCCAGATCGTGGCGTCCTCCAGCCAGGCCCCGTACGCCATCGGCGTGGAGGCGGTGAAGCTGGGCCGTCAATTGCTGGACAACCCCAAAGCCAAGCCGCGCACGGTGACGGTGCCGGTGCAGCTGATCACCCGCGCCAATATCGGCGCCTATCAGGGTTGGCAGAGTCAGCTGCCGCCGGCGCCCGCGGCGGCGCGCTAGGAGACGGCTCCCGGTCTTTTTTGACCTGCGGCGGCGGCGGTGTCACACTGCCGGTGTTTCCGCGTCGGCCTGGCCGACGCCAGCTGTTTCCAACTCAAGCCAAAGGATTCCACATGTTCGCATCACGCCCGCTCAAAGCCGGCCTGGCCGCCCTGGCGCTGACTTTGCCGCTGCTGGCGCACGCCGACGCCGCCCAGGACGCCGCCGTCAAAGAGTTGTCCGCCACGCTGAACCTGAACAATATGCTGCCGGAGCTGGCGCAGCGCACCACCGCCAGCGCCATGCCGCTGCTGCAGGAATACTTCGTCAAGAACAAGATCAAGCTGAGCGAAGCCCAGCAGAAAAAAGCGCAGGAAGGCTTCAAGACCTACGGCGAGAACGTGCACAAGCTGGCCAGCGATTACTTCGGTTCCAGCGCGGCCAAGCAGCAGTTCGAACAGACCGTGGCCAAGGCCTACAGCGCTCAGTTCAGCGCCGACGAACTCAAGCAGATCAACGTGTTCTACAAGACCGCCGCCGGTCAGAAGCTGCTGAAGCAGCAGCCGCAGATCATCAACACCATCGCCGGCGATACGCTGAAGGCCGCCGAGCCGGTGCTGCTGCCCAAGATGCGCGCCGCCGCGGAAAGCTTCGGCAAGAGCGTCGCCAAGAAATAAGCGAAGACGCGTAGCGCGATCCAAGCCGCCCAAGGGCGGCTTTTTGCTTGTCCGCGCGCCAGCTTGGTGCCGCGGCGCACCATTCCGGTTCAGTTCAGCATCAGGCTGAGCCGGCGCGCGGTGTCCACCGCGGCCTCCGCTTGGCTGGATTCTTCCTGCCATACCCAGACATTGTGGGTCGGGTCCAGCGCCTCGACCAGCCACAGGCGGCCGCCGCCGCCCAGCGCCACCTGGCGCGCGCGCACCGGCCGGCGATAATTGAACATCACCACCTCGCTGGTGGCGGCGGGCGTTTGGCGCGAAAACAGTTTCATGGCGGGCCTCGCGGCGGGAGTGGACGATGCCTGCGACGCTGCAAGACTCGTGCCAACGCCTGGACGGCGCAGCGGCTATAACGTGTTTATCGACACGGATTATGTCATTCAAATGATCAGATCGGGCTTGTTGTTATGGTTGCTGGCCGGACTGGCGGCGGGCGCCGCCGCCGCGCCGCCGCGCCAGGTGGTGGTCTTGGTCGACAACGGCTATCCGCCGTATTCCTACGAGAAGGACGGCCGGGCGGAGGGCGTTTACAACGAGGTGCTGCGCGCGGCCTCGCAGCGTTTGAGCGACTATCGCATCGATCTGCGGCCGGTGCCGTGGAAGCGCGGCCTGTCCGAGCTGGAAGCCGGCCGCGCGCCGGCGCTGTCGCCGCCGTATTACCGGCCGGAGCGCGACTACATGGGATATTCGGCGCCGTTCTGGCAGGAGCAGCTGGCGGTGTATTGCCGGGCGGAGATCATGCGCGCGCCGCGTCCGCACTGGCCGGCGGACTTTGTGGGCCTGCGCTTTGGCAACAACGCCGGTTTCCGTCCCGGCGGCAAGGCGTTCTGGCTGGCGGTGCAGCGCGGAGACATCCAGCTGGACGAGGCGCCGGACACCCAGGGCAATCTGCTGAAGCTGATCAATGGCCGCACCGACTGTTATTTGAACGACAAACTGTCCATTCTCTACGTGCTGGAGCGCTTGCAGCGGCGCGGCGCGATCAGCCCGGAGCAGCGCGGCGAACTGGTGGCGGCGGCCAGCCTGAACGGCGAGCAGGCCTATGTCGGTTTCACCAAGCATGGCCAGCAGCGTTTTCCCTATCTGGACGATTTCATCCGGCAGTTGAACGCCGTCTTGGAGCAGATGAAGCGCGAGGGGCGGATTGCCGCCATTGTGGAGCAGACGCTGCGCGCCGCGCCGCCGTAGCCGCGGTTCATCGCCGCGCCCGGCCGCCGGTTTTGACAGCCGCGACGGCCGGTTTTAGCATGGCTCGGTTGCCTAAGGGAAAGCAAGCATGGAAAACCGCAAACTGGCGGTATTGATCGACGCGGACAACGCGCAGTCGGCGCTGATCGCCGAATTGCTGGCCGAGGTGGCCAAATACGGCACCGCCGTGGTCAAGCGCGCCTACGGCGACTGGACCACCAGCCAGCTGAAGGGCTGGAAGGAAGTGCTGCACCAGTACGCGATTTCGCCGATCCAGCAGTTCGCCTACACCAAGGGCAAGAATTCCACCGACTCCGCGCTGATCATAGACGCGATGGACCTGCTCTACACCGGCAATTTCGACGGCTTCTGCCTGGTGTCCTCCGACAGCGATTTCACTCGGCTGGCCACCCGGCTGCGCGAATCCGGGCTGATGGTGATCGGCCTGGGCGAACAGTCCAAGACGCCGCGGCCCTTCATCGCCGCCTGCGACAAATTCGTGTTCACCGAGATTCTGCGGCCGGAGCCGGCGGCGGCCAAGAGCGCGGCCGACAAGCCCAAGACGCGCAGCGCGCGCAGCCGCGCCAAACCGCAGCCGGAGAAGGATCGCCATCCGCTGCAGGACATGTTCACCAATGCGATCGAGGCGGTGTCGCGCGACAGCGGCTGGGCCGAGCTGTCGGTGGTGGGCACTTATCTGGCCAAGAACGACCCCTCGTTCGACCCGCGGGTTTACGGTCATTCCCGGCTGTCGCAGATGGTGAAAAAGCTGGACTTCCTGACGGTGCAGGAAAGCCGCAACGGCTCCAAACTGCATTGCGAGATCCGGCTCAAACAGGACGGGGAATCCGTGCTCGCGGCGCCCGTGATAACGCCGCCCGCGGCGGAGCCGACGCCGGAGACGCCGGTGCGCAAGAAGCGCAGCCCGCGCAAAAAGCCGGCTGCTGCCGGCTGAACCGGCTGCTGGTACACTGTTTGCATTCCTAAAGAACGTATTTACGATCTCGCGAGCTAAGGCGAGACAAGGCGAAAACAGCTGAGAAAGCGGAATGTACAGGTGGTACATGAGCATTTCGAAGTTGGTTTCAACACGGTATCGCCGACGCGTAGCAGATCGTAAATAGGTTCTAAGGATCCGCGTTGGCGTCCGTGCCCGCGATCCAAAAAACAAGCCACATCAGCAAGGGACAGAACATGATTATCCGCGACGCCACGCTGGAAGACCTGGCGGCGATACTCGATATCTACAACGAGGTCATCGCCACCACCACCGCCATCTACAACGACGATCCGCTGTCCGCCGGCGAGTTCGCCGTCTGGTTCCAGGACCGCACCGCCGCCGGTTATCCGGTGCTGTTGGCCGAGGAAAACGGCAAGATCCTGGGCTTTTCCAGCTTTGGCGATTTCCGCGTCAAGCCGGGCTACCGCTTCACCGTGGAACACAGCGTGCATCTGTCCGCCGACGCGCGCGGCAAGGGCATAGGCACCGCCTTGGTGCAAGCGCTGTTCCCGCGCGCCAAGGCGCTGGGCAAACACACCATGGTGGGCGCGGTGGACGCCGCCAACGCGGGTTCTATCCGCTTCCATGAAAAATTGGGTTTCCAGCAGGTGGGCATGCTGCCGCAGGTGGGATTCAAGTTCGGCCGCTGGCTGGACCTGGTGTTCTTGCAGCGCTTCATCGACGGCGCCAGCGAGGGCCCGGCGGCGTCCTGAGCCTGAAATGAGAAGCGCCGCAGATGACTGCGGCGCTTGCTCGTGCTTTTTACCACTGTCGAACGCAGTGTTTTCTTGATATTTCTCTATTCACCCTTGTACGACTTAGCGCACCTCTGCAACGATATCCCTACTGAACACCTTTTCGCAATACTTGCATTTCATTTTTGTGTCGCGCGCCTGGGGTTTGACGTAGAAAAAGCTGGTCACCGGCTCATTGTGCGAGACGCAATTGGAGTTGGGGCAGGAGAAGATGCCTTCGATGGTGTCCGGCAGCGCCAGCTTGTGTTTCTTCACCACTTCGAAATTGTCGATCACGTTGACGGTGGCCTGCGGCGCGAACAGCGCCAGCTCGTTGGCCTGCTCCTCCGACAGCGCGATGTTCTCCACCTTGATGATGTCCTTGGCGCCCATGTGGCGGCTGGACAGGTTCAGGCCCACGGTGACGCGCTCGCCGGTTTCGCTGAGCTTGAACAGGCGCAGGATGATCAGGCCCTGGCCGGCCGGGATGTGGTCGATGACGGTGCCTTGCTTCAGCGCTTCTACGGTGCGGGTGTATTGCATGATGGTTTCCTTTTCCTGAATCAGACGGTCTCGTTCAACACCAGCGACAGCAGCGCCTGGCGCGCGTAGACCCCGTTCTTGGCCTGTTCGAAGTAATAAGCGTGCGGCGTGGCGTCCACGCTGGTTTCGATCTCGTCGACGCGCGGCAGCGGGTGCAGAATCTTCATATTGGTGCGGGCGCTGTGCAGCATGTCGGCGCGCAGCACGAACTTGCCCTGGATTTTCTTGAACTCGGCCTCGTCGAAGCGCTCGCGCTGCACCCGGGTCATGTACAGCACGTCCACTTGCGGGATCACGTCGTCCAGGCTGCCGACCACGGTATACTGAATGCCTTTTTCGTCCAGCTCTTCGCAGATGTAGTCCGGCATCGCCAACTGCTCCGGCGACACGAAGTAGAAGCGCGCGCCGAACAGCGACAGCGCCTGGGTCAACGAATGCACGGTGCGGCCGTATTTGAGGTCGCCGACGAAGGCGACGGTGAGGTTTTCCAGCGTGCCCTGGGTTTCGCGGATGGTGAACAGGTCCAGCAGGGTCTGGGTCGGGTGCTGGTTGGAGCCGTCGCCGCCATTGATGATGGGCACGGCGGAGAATTCGCTGGCCAGCCGCGCCGCGCCTTCCTTGGGATGGCGCATCACCACCGCGTCGGTGTAGGACGCGATGATCTTGATCGAATCCGCCAGGGTTTCGCCCTTTTTGGCGCTGGTGTTGCCGCCGTCGGCGAAGCCGATGACGCTGCCGCCCAGCCGTTGCACCGCGGTCTCGAAGGACAGCCGGGTGCGGGTGGACGGTTCGAAGAAACAGCTGCCCACCAGCTTGTCCTTCAGCAGGTCGTTGCGCGGCTGTTGTTTCAGGCGGGCTGCCGTGGCCACCACCAGCTCCAGTTCCTCGCGGCTGAAGTCCGGTATGGAAATGATGTGTTTGCGGTAGAGGGGGTTGGCCATGGTCGCGTCCTTTCAATATTGGCTTTATGAGTCGCGGGTAAAAAAAAAGCCCCTGGCATCAGGAGCTTGTTTTATTACTGCGTCGGGGTCCGGGAACGGCAAGGCCTCGCGCCAACGCCAGATCGCCGCCGTGGCGGGCGGTGCGTCGTGCGGGAAGCGTCGTTGCGTGGTTCATTGCCTGTGGTCCGAACAAAATTGCGGGATTGTAATCCCAATTCCGGATCGGCGGTAAGACCCGTGTCGCATTTATCGAAATTGATGGCAGAAAAGGGACACTTCCGCGCGCGGGCAAGCTGGAGCCCAGAGCCTGTTCAAAGTCTAGCGAGCTAGAGCGAGACAAGGCCTTGCGGCTGAGAAAGCGGAATGTACTCGTGGCACATGAGCATTTCGAAGCCGGTTTCAACGCCCTTTGCCATCCATCCTGCGCGACGCGCAGCAGACTATGAACAGATCCTCAGCGCAGCGCGTATTTGATCCCCAGGCCCAGAAAGCAGACGCCTAGCAGGCGGTTGAGCAGCAGGCGGCCGCCGGGGGCGAACGCGCGGCGGCGCAGATGGCCGGCCAGCCACACCAGCAGCGCCAGGTAGAGCATATTGATCAGGCAGAACACCGCGGCCAGCTGTGCGAAGCCGGCCGGGCCGGCGCGGCCGGCGTCCAGGAATTGCGGGAAGAAGGCCATGAAGAACAGGATGGCCTTGGGGTTGGCCAGGGTGATCAATAGCGAGCGGCGGAAGCAGGCGCCGGCGCTGCGTTGATCCGTGGCGGTCACGGCCGAGGCACCGCCGTCGCGGCGGAACAGCAGCTTGGCGCCCAACCAGGCCAGGTACAGCGCGCCGGCGTAGCGCAGCAGCTCGAACCAGCCTGGGTGGGCGGCCAGCAGCGCCGCCACGCCGCCGCCGGCCAGCGCGATCAGGATCAGGTCGCCGGCCAGCAGGCCGGCCTGGGCCGCGTAGCCGGCGCGCAGCCCGCCGCCGCTCAGCGCGCCGAGGATGGACAGGGTGCCGGCGCCCGGCGTCACCACCAGCAGCAGCGAGGCGGCGACAAACGGCCACCAGTCGATTGCCGTCATCAGGATTTTCCTTTCGCGGTCCGGCGGTTCAAGTGCGGAAATCGCCCACCAGCGCCTCCAGCCGCGCCGACAATTCGCGCAGATGGCCGACCGAGGCGGCCACCTGGCGCACCACGTCGCTATTGCTCTGCGCCATGCTGCTGATGCGCTCCACGTTCTGGGCGATCTCCAGGCTGGCGGCGGATTGCTCGCGGGTGGAGGAGGCGATGTCGACGATGCTGCCCACCAGGCCGTGGCTGCGGTCCAGCACGGTCTGCATCGCCTGATTGGCGTCTTCGGCGATGGCCACGCTATTGCCCACCAGCTGGCTGCTCTTTTGCACATCGCTGACCGCGTCGCGGGTTTCCTGGCCGATGGCGTTGACGATGCGGCTGATCTCCACCGTGGCCTCGGCGGTGCGGCCGGCCAGATTGCGCACCTCGTCCGCCACCACGGCGAAGCCGCGGCCCATTTCCCCGGCGCGCGCCGCTTCGATCGCCGCGTTCAGCGCCAAGAGATTGGTCTGGTCCGCGATGTCCTTGATCACGTTGACGATGGTGCTGACCTCGGCCGAACGCGCGCCCAGGCCGTTCACCCGTTCCGCCAGCGCGTGCATATTGTCGGTCATGCGGCGGATTTCGGCGGTGACCTGGTTGACGGTGGCGACGCTCTGCTCGGTCAGGCTGCCGGTTTCCCGCGCGGTGCTCTCCGCCAGTTGGGCGGTGTTGGCGATGTGCTGCACGCTGACGGTGACTTCCTCCACGCCGGCGGCGGTGGCGCTGGCGGCGTCCGATTGCGAGGCGGAGGCGCTTTCCACTTGGCGCGCGGACTCCTGCAGGGACACCGCCGCCGCGGTGACCGCCAGGCTTTGCTCGCGCACTTCCACGAACATGTCGCGCAGGCTGGCGATGAAGCGGTTGAAGGCGTCGGCGGTGCGGCCGATTTCGTCGCGGTTGCGGATCGGGATGCGTATGGTCAGATCGCCCTTGCCGGACGCCAACTGTTCCATGGTGGCGGCCAGATGGTTCAGCGGCCGGGTCAGCGCGCGTACCACGCCGGCCAGCACCAGCAGGATCAGCGCCAGCGCCACCGCGCCGATCAGCACCGCGGTCAGGCTTTGCCTGCGCGCGTCGGCGGTGATGGCGGCGGTGGGAATGCTGACGCCCAGCGTCCAGAACTGGCCGGTATTGGCCACTTTGACCGGGTGGAAGAAGTGGGTGAAGCCGCCGGCCTCGTAGACGAAGTCCTCGCCTTGCTTGATCTTGGCCAGATAGGGCGTCAGCGGGCTGTCCTTGGGCGCGGGTTTGCCCAGCAGGCCGGCTTCCGGGTTCACCACGTAGAGGCCGCCTTCGGACAGCATGCTGACGTAGCCGGTTTCATACAGCCGGATCTGGCCGAATTTTTTTTGCAGATCGTCCAGCGCGATGTCGGTGGCGGACACGCCCAGCATCTTACCAGCGGCGTCCTTGATCACCACGGCCAGCGAGCTTTCCAGGATCTTGCGGTTCTGCACCTCGTAGGGGTAGGGCTCGGTGATGGTGTCGCGGCCGCGTTGCTTGGGCACGTAGTAGAAATCGCCCCAGCCCGGTTTTTCGTAGTCCGGCTGATAGCTTTCCGGATGCTCCTTGAACTTGGGGAACTCCTTGACCCGGTCCGCCGACATCATCACGTCCATCTGCGCCTTGCCCTTGTCGTTCTTGGTGACATAGGGCTGATAGCGGCCGGTGGGGTCGTGGCGCGGCCAGTCCATGCGGAAGCCGTTGTCGTTGCCGTCGAAGGCGTTGGGTTCCCACAGCATCCACAGGCCCACGGATTGCGGCGCGTTGTCCAGCATCTGCTGGATGGTGTTGTCGGTGTGCTTGCGGTCCGGGTGCGCGACGCGCTGTATGCCCTGCACCGCGTCGGCCAGATGGCGCGGCAGGGTGAAGTTGCGGGCGAAGTCGCTTTCCGCGTCCTTGGCGTAGCTGCTGGCCTGTTCCGAGGCCAGCTTGTAGCCCTGGTCCACTGCCGAGCTATAGCTCTGCCAGGCGATCAGGCCGATCATGACGGCGAAGCCGACGGCGATGGCGGCCGCGGCCACCAGAATGATGCGGGTGCTCAGGCGGCCCCATTTCTGCTGTTCCATTCTTCTTTCCCCAATACCTTGCGAAGCTTGTTCTATGGCGGTCTGCCGCGGCCGCGCGCGAGCGGAGGCGAAGCCCGGCGTCTTGCCCTTATTTATAGACATTAAAGCCAGAGCCACGCACCGGTCCATGCCGACGCGCTAAAAGCGGGCCGCGGAGCGGCCGAACGTGGGGAGCGCGCCACAGCGGACGCGGCGGCAATATTTACAGCCGCGTGACAAGCGGCGGCGCGCTGCGTTATCTAGCAGGCTTTGCGCGAGTTTGACGGTGAATTCGCACGTCATGCGAAGCCGCTTGCCTGACCGACGGGCTAATGGAATACCTTGCAAATGCCGATAGTGGAGTTGATGCTGAAAGAAGGCGCGCCCGGGCGGCAAGGGGCGGGCCGGTCCATTTTCGCCGGCGACATCGGCCGGCGGGGTCTGGGTGACAGGATGGCGGAGACGCATGCGCGCGGCCGGCGGCACAGGCGCGCGGCGGGATAAAGAGCACAGAATGATCAAGTGCATAGAAGTGGCCGATCTCAAGGTGGGCATGTACATCCACGATCTGAACTGCGATTGGATGTCGCACCCCTTTTTGCTTAAGCGTTTTTTGATCAAGCACGAGGAAGAGATCCACAAGATCGCCGACTCCGGCATTCACGAGGTGTACATCGATACGCGCAAGGGCTTGGATCTGCCTTCCGCGCCGACCGCCACCGAGGTGAAGAAGCTGCTGGAGGAGCAGATCCGCGAGTTCGGCAGCAGCGAAACCATTTTGGAGCGGCAGGTGGAGGCCGGCGCCGAGTTCGGCCGCGCCCAGCTGATCCACAGCGAAGCCAACCAGATCATCCAGGGCATTCTCAAGGACGTGCGCCTGGGCAAGCAGGTGGAGCTGGAGATGGTGGAGCCCTCGGTGAGCAAGATGACCTCGTCCATCCTGCGCAACGGCGGCGCGCTGCTGTCGCTGTGCCGGATCAAGGACAAGGACAATTACACCTTCCAGCATTCGGTCAGCGTCGGCGCCTTGATGGTCAGCTTCTGCAACGCAATGGGGATGAGCAAGGAGGTGATTCATCACGCCGGCATCGGCGGCATGCTGCACGATATCGGCAAGATGAAGATTCCGGACCGCATTCTCAACAAGCCGGGCAAATTGACCGAGCAGGAGTTCTCGGTGATGAAGTGCCATGTGGTGGAGAGCAAGCAGATCCTGCTGCAAACCACCGGCATTTCCGAAACCGCGGTGCTGGTGGCGGCCCAGCACCATGAGCGCCACGACGGCAGCGGCTATCCGGCCGGGCTCAAGGGCGAGGAGATTTCACAACTGGGGCAGATGGCGGCCATCGTCGACGTCTACGACGCGCTGACCTCGGACCGCTGCTATCACAAGGGCATGGCGCCCACCGACGCCTTGCGCAAGATCTACGAGTGGTCGAAGTTCCACTTCAATCCGCAGCTGGTGCAGGCCTTTATGCGCAGCATAGGCATTTATCCTATCGGTACCCTGGTGCGGCTGGAGAGCGGCCGGCTGGGCGTGGTGGTGGAGCAGAACGAGAGCAATCTGATCTCGCCCAAGGTGAAGGTGTTTTTCAGCACCAAGAGCAATGTCTACATCCCCCCGGAGCTGGTGGACCTGTCGCGCGGCATGGGTTTCGGCGGCGGCGACCGCATCGTCAAACATGAGTCGCCGGACAAGTGGAAGATAGATCCGCTGCGTTTCCTATAGCGGGGCAGAGCGCCCCGCGCCGCTCGGGCTAGCGGTAATCCCCCCACACGGTCTGTATCGCCGCCACCGCGGCCAGCGCCGCGGTTTCGGTGCGCAGGATGCGCGGACCCAGTTTCAGCGGCGTCCAGCCGGCGCTTAGCGCCGCGGCTTCTTCGCGCGCGGAGTAACCGCCTTCCGGGCCGGCCATCAGCCAGGCGCGCGCCGGCGCGGCGGCGATGTCGGCCAGGCGCCGGGTGCCGGCCGGAGACAGAATCAGCCGCGCGTCGGCGTCCGGAGCCTGTTTCAGCCATTGCTCCAGCGACAGGATGGGCAATACTTGAGGAATGGCGTTGCGGCCGCTTTGTTCGCAGGCGGAAATCACGATCTCCTGCCAGCGGGCCACGCGCTTGTCGGCGCGCTCGCCGGACAACTTGACGATGGAGCGCTCCGCGGCGATGGGCTGGAACGCGGATATGCCCATTTCCACGCCTTTTTGCAGGGTGAACTCCATTTTGTCGCCGCCGGAAATGGCTTGGGCCAGGCCCAGCCAGATCGGCGTTTCACGTGAAACGTCGTCGAAGCCTTCGATGAGGCAATGCGCGTCGCGCTTCATCACCGCGTCCAGCGTGGCGGCGTACTCGCCGCCGCGGCCGTTGAACAAGGTGACGGCGTCGCCGGCGCCTAGCCGCAACACCTGGACATGGCGCACCACGGTGTCCGGCAGGGCCAGCGTTTGGCCGACGCTGAGGTCGGCGTCAATGTAAAACCTGGGCATGACGTATTGAAAGTCGCTGTTGATACCGGTATTTTGCTTTGTTTGCTGCGATTGCAGCAAATAGATTGCAGCGGCCTTGGGGGAAAACGAATGCAGGTGCTGGAACAGGTGATGCAGGTGCTCAGGGAAGTGGCGCGCGACGAGGTGATGCCGCGCTTTTTGCGAGTGGGCAAAAGCCGCAAGGACGACGGCACGCTGTTCACCGAGGCCGATATGGCTTGCCAGCAGGCTTTGCAGGCCGCCTTGCCCCGCATCCTGCCGCACCCGGTGTTGGGCGAGGAGATGGAATTGGCCGAGCAGGACCGGCTGTGGGCGGAAAATCAGGACGGTTTGTGGGTGGTGGACCCGATAGACGGCACCACCAACTTCGTCAACGGCCTGCCGTATTTCGCCATCTCAGTCGGCCTGATGGTGGGCGGCAAGAGCCGGCTGGGCGTGATCTACAACCCCGTGTCCCAGGAAATGTTCTACGCCAGCCGCGGCGAGGGCGCTTATCTGAACGGTCAGCGCCTGCCGCTGAAAACCGTGGTCAACACCATGTGCGACGCCATCGCCAGCGTGGAGGTCAAATACCTGCGCTCCGGCAAGCTGGCCGCGCGCATCGGCAGCACCTGCCCCTGCGGCAGCCTGCGCAATCTGGGTTCCAGCACGCTGGATTGGTGTTATCTGGCGGCCGGCCGCTACGATCTTTATCTTCATGGCGGTCAGCGGCTGTGGGATTACGCCGCCGGCGCGGTGATCCTGGAAGAGGCCGGCGGCCAGATCGCCAGCCTCAACAGCGACGATTACTGGAGCGATGTGATCTGGAAGCGTTCCGCCATCGCCGCGCTCAATCCGGAGTTGTTCTCCCAATGGCATCGCTGGGTGCGCGCCAACCAGTAGCCGGCTTCAGCCGCGGAACATGAAGTAGACCGCGCCCACCAGACACAGCCCGGCCCAGACATAGTCCCAGCGGAAGGGCTGGTTCATGTAGAACACCGCGAACGGTATGAATACCGACAGCGATATCACTTCCTGAATGATCTTCAGCTGCGACAGCGTCATCGCGCCGTAGCCGACGCGGTTGGCCGGCACCTGCAGCAAATACTCGAACAAGGCGATGCCCCAGCTGGCCAGCGCGGCCAGCCACCAGGGCTTGGAAGACATGTCCTTCAGGTGGGCGTACCAGGCGAAGGTCATGAACACATTGGACAACACCAGCAGCAGCGGCGTCAGCAGATAGGGCGAGAGATTCATGGTGCGCGCTCAGCGGCCGGCGTTCCAGTTGGCGACGGCTTCTTTCTTGTTGTCGGCCTGGGCGCCGATGGCGCTGCAATTGCCGTTGTCCGGATAGCGGCTGCATTGCACCCAGAAGCGGCGGGAGCCGGCCTTGACCAGCAAGGCGGGCGCGCCGCATTTGGGGCAGGGTCTGAGGACGGTTTGCGGTGTCTGGCTCATGGCGGAAAGTCCGGCTGAAACCGGCATCTTACCCCAAGCCGCCGCGTGATGGCGGCGGCTTGGGGTCAGCGCTTAGCGGCGCGCCTTCAGCGCCGCAGCGGCGGAGACCGCCGGATCCGCGGCCTTGACGAAGTTGGCGACATAGCCGCCCAGCAACTTATGCGTGTGGGTGGTGGGGTGCAGCACGTCCCAGAACACGAAGGCGTCCGGATTGCCGCATTCCGCGCGCGGCTTCTGCTCCCAGATATAGGGCAGGCTGGCGTTGCCGGCAATGTCCAGGCAGGACTGGGTGGCGTTGCTGACCTGGTACTTGGCCGGATGGTCGAGCAGGTCGTCGAACAAGGTGTTGCTGTCGAACAGATTCAGCTTCAGCGTGTTGCCGTACTTCTGCTGCAATTGCGTGATTAGCAGCGCCAGCTTGGCGTTGTAGTCGCGCACTTGCGGCGCCAGCGCGGCGGCCTTGCCGCTGGCCTGGGCCGCCGGGGTGCGGGCCAGGTTGGGCAGGTTAAGCACCACGATGTGACGCGCGCCGGCGGTGATGATGCGTTCCAGCGCCTTGCCCTGATCGCTTATCACCTGGTCCACGGTGCGACCGTAGTTGAGCAAGTCGTTGCCGCCTATCAGCATGGTGAACAGGGTGTTTTCCGGCCGGTAATTGGCGGCTTTCTGCATGTATTGCGACCATGATTCCACCTGCTGCAGCAAGCCCGGCACCACCAGGTGCTGATCGCCGGCGGAGCCGCCTATCGCCCAGTTGTAGATCGGCAGCTTCAGCTGTTCGGCCAGATATTCCACCCAGACCCGGTCGTTGCTGAAGCGGCCGATGAACCAGCTCTTGGCGTTGGGCAGCCGCCATTGCGAGGCGCCGTACATGTTCTGAGTGTCGGACAGGCTGTCGCCGAACACGATCAGCTTGTTGACGCCGGCCGGCTGGCTGGCGCTGTCCTGGCTCCAGATAGTGTGGTTGTAGGACATCTGGTTGTTGGCGGCGGCGTACAGCGCCACCGGGCGGCTGAGGCCCTTGGCCGCGAGCGTCTTCTGGCAGACGGCGGCCAGGGTGTCCTGGGCCACGTCGCTGTAGAACATATTCTTCAGCGCGACGATGCTGCCGGACCACCAGTAGCCGTTGACGCGGTAGTAATCGCCGCTGCTGGGGTCCAGCGCCCAGTGGTAATTGGTTTGCGGCTTGCCGGGGCTCATGTCCAGCCGGTAATAGCAGCGCAGATAGGTGTAGGTGGCGGCTCCCATCGCCACGGCCGGTTTGGCCGCCGCGGCCTTGACCTGGGCTTCGCTGAGCGGGCCGCCCGGGGACAGATAGTCCAGTTGCGGGTCCAGCTGGGCGTGAACCTGGCTGGCGGCGAACAGGCCGGCCGCGGCCAGCAGGCCGCGTAGCAGTTGAGGTTTCATAGAGACTTTCCCGATACGTGATTTGAGTCAAGCTGTCTGTTGTATGCCGTCTAGCGCGGCTGTAGCGGCGTGATGCCGTACCGGGATCTTTAAGTATTTACAGGTGAAAATAAACGGTAATTTTAAATCATCAGTAAAAATGCCATATGGTTCAAACGGTGTGGTTTTTCATGCAAAAACGCCCGCGCAAGGCGGGCGTTTAGCCAGATTGGATCTGGTCGCGGCAACTGGGGCGTAGCCTCAAGCCGTCAAGAGCACAGATCAGACGCTGAGCGCGACAATCTTCAAGGGATGTTTGCCGTCCGGGCTGGGGAAGTCCGCGTCCGGGCTTATCCATTCCGCCGCGCGCACTTCGCGGCCGGCCTTGGCCGCGCTGCGCTGGAGCGCTTCCAGCCAGGCGTCGCCGTCCACTTGCGCGACGTTGTTGCAGCAGATCAGCGTGCCGCCGGGCGCGGTGGCCAGCAGCGCCGGCTTGAACAGCGCCTGGTAGTCGTTGATCAGGTCCACCACGCCGAAGGGGCTCTTGGAGTAGCGCGGCGGGTCCAGGAACACCAGGTCGAACTGGCGCGCTTCCAGTTTGGGGAAGGGCGGCATTTTCTTGCCGCGCACGCGTTCCGGCTGGCCGATGCCGGACAGCTGGCGGAGGGCGGCGAACACATCGCTCTGCACGCAGCGCGGGCGGGTGGCCAGCAGATTGAGCTTGGCGTTGGCGCGGCCGATGCTGAGGCTGGATTCGGCGAAGTCGACGTTCATCACGAAGCTGGCGCCGGCCTTGGCCGCGGCCACGCCGACGCCGCAAGTGTAGGCGAACAGATTGAGCACGCTCTTGCCGGCCGCCAGCTGCATCACATGGCGGCGCGCGGCGCGCAGGTCCAGGAACAGCCACGGGTCCTGGCCCTTGTGGCGCGCGCGGTAGTGGTAGTTGACGCCCAGCTCGCGAATGGTGTGGTCGGCTTCGGCCTCGGCCTGCTGTTCCAGGCTCAGCGCGTTGCCGATGCGCGAATTGCCGGCGCTGCGGTCGTTGTACATCAGCGGCAGGCCGGGGTGGCTGGCCTGGTAATGGGCGCGGATCTCCGCCAGCTCGTCATCGCTCAGCGGCTGGTGAAAGCTTTGCGCCAGCAGCTGCTCGCCGTAGCGGTCCACGGTCAGGCCGGGCATGCCTTCCACGCTGCCGTGAAACAGGCGGTAACAATTGGTGTCTTCGGCTTGCAGCCGGGCGATCAGTTCTGCGCGCGCCGCTTCGGCGCTGTGCAGCAATGGGGTCAGGGAGGACATCGGGGGCCTTCGCTTGCGGTTCCGGGCCGGCTCGCTGCGCGGAGGCGGGCGCGCCGGAAAATCCTTCATTGTATGCTTTGCCGCAGCCGCGCTCAAATGCGCGTCGGGAAAACCCTTTGCAAAACAATAGGCCAGGGGCGGGCCAAGCGCATCCGCGTGTCGCCCAAAGGCCCGGCAAAGCCGGGCCTCGTCCTCTCCGCGCGGGCTCAGGCCGCCTGCGGCGGCCTGTTGGAGAACGCGCGGCGGCTCAGCGGCGGGCCAGGGCGGCGGAGCCGTTCAGGAAGGCGTACACCTCGTCCGCCAGCACTTTATGCGTGCGGGTGGTGGGGTGCAGGGTGTCCCAGAACACGAAGCTGTCAGGATTGACGCAGTTGGCGCGCGGGCTCTGCGAACTCAGATAGTTGGTGCTGGAGTCCGCGTTGATGTTGAGGCAGGACTGGGTGGTGTTGTTGAACTGGTAGGCGGAGGGGTTGTTCAGCACCTTGTTGAACAGCGCGTAGCTGTCGAACACGCGCAGATTCAGGCCGCTGCCGTACTTGAGGCGCAGCTGGTCGGCCAGGGCGTTCAGACGCTGGTTGTAGTCGCGCACCTGGACGGCCACCTGGGCCGCGCCGGATTTGAACTGGAACACCGGCGCCCGCGACACGTCGGGCAGATTGAGCACCAGGATGTTGCGCGCGCCGGCGTCGATCAGGCTGGTCAGCGCCTGGCTCTGGCCGCTGATCACCTTGTCCACCGAGTTGTTGTAGTTCACGAAATCGTTGCCGCCGATCAGCATGGTGAACAAGGTGGTGGCCGGATCGTAGTCGCGGGCCTGCTTCATGTAATCCTTCCATGACTGCACCTGCTGCTGCACGCCGGGAATCACCAGTTTTTGCGTGTCCACGCCGGCGCCGCCTATCGCCCAGTTGTACACCGGCAGCTGCAGGCGGCCGGCCAGGTATTCCACCCACACCTGGCCATTGCTGAAGTGGCCTAGGAACCAGCTGTTGCGGTTGGGCAGCGTCCACATCGAGGCGTTGTAGACGTTCTGGTTGTCGGACAGGCTGTCGCCGAAGGCGACGATCTTGTTGACGGCGGCGCCCTGGCCGGCCTTGCCGTTGGTCCACACGGTGTAGTTGAAGGACAGCTGGTTGTCGGCGGCGAACACCATCGCCGGGTTCTGCTGAATGCCTTTTTTCTGCAAGGTGTTGCGGCAGACCGATTGCAGCGTGCTCTGCGCCACGTCGGTGTAATACATGTTTTTCCAGTCCAGCGCGCTGCTGGACCACCAGTAGCCGTTCAAGCGGTAGTAATCGCCGCTGCTGGGGTCCAGCCCCCACACGTAGTCGGTGGTGGGCTTGGCGGCGTCGCTGCCGGTGCGGTAATAGCAGCGCAAATAGGTGTAGGTGGCCGGGCCGGGCACCGACATCAGCTCGATATTGGCGTCGCCGCGCGCGGCGCGGCTCATCGGCGCCGGCGGAGCCGTCTTCAGCAGCTGTTCGCGGCTGAGCGGGCCGGACGAGGACAGCACATGGCTGTAGCGCGGATCGGGTTGAATCGGTTCGGCGGCGGCGGCATGGGCCAAGGGGCCCAGGGCAAGGCCCAGCAATAGCAGCGATTTCATTGTTGTCTCCTCGTGTGGAACGCCGTCAGGCGACGGCGAAAACGCATGGACCGGCGCCGCGGGCGGCGCGCAATCCGCGTGCCGCCTAGGCTAGCCAAGAAAAATGAAAATTTCATGCAAATGGAATGATTGCTCTATTTCCGGGCGTTTGACTGTCGTATTGCTGCCAGCGCAGCAAAGCCGCATTGATATGCCATATTGAAATCATTCGGCCTGAGTCGCCGCCGGAGCGCTTGCAGATATCGCTCTCGCGGCCGGGCCTCATCGGCATGCGGGGATAGAGATGCGACAAGCGCGGGAGCTGCTGAAAACGCTGTATACGATGGCGATGATGGTGGAGGCGCGAGACGCTTACACCGGTGGGCATTTATGGCGGGTGTCGCGGCTGTGCTACGCCTTGGCCGATCATCTGGGCCTGCCGCAGTCCGAGGTGGAACGCATCGCGCTGGGCGGCTTCCTGCACGATCTGGGCAAGGTGGGCGTGCCGGACGCGGTGCTGAACAAGCCGGACAAGCTCAGCGACGCCGAATACGAGGTGATCAAGACCCATCCGCAGGTGGGCGCGGATTTGTTGAGCGATCATCCCTTGGCGGAACTGGCGCTGGACGCGGTGCTGCGCCACCACGAAACGCCGGACGGCCGCGGCTATCCGCAGGGGCTGAGGGACAAGGAGATACCGCTGGCGGCGCGCATCGTCGGCATCGCGGACGCCTTCGACGCGATGACCAGCACCCGGCCGTACCGGCAGGGCATGCCCAAGGAGCGCGCCTTGGCCATCATCCGGGAGAATCTGGGCAGCCAGTTCGACCGCGAACTGGGCGAGCGCTTCATCCAGCTGGGCGAGGCCGGCCGTTTCGATCACATCATCGGCCACAGCGAACCGGGCATTCCCTTGCAAAGCTGCCAGGGCTGCGGCCCCATCATCGCCGTGCCGCGCGGCATGGCCGACGGCGAGGAAATTTTCTGTCCCAGCTGCGCCGGCGGCTATAGGCTGACGCGGCGCGGGCCGAACCTGGAGCTGGCGCCGTCCGGCCGTTCCAATCCGGCGCAGGCGCGGCAACCGCGCGCCGACCCGGGGCTGATAGACGATTTGCTCTTGGGCGCCGAGCAGTTGTTGCAAACGCGCAAACCCAGCCTGCTGGAACGGCTGTTTGGCTGAGCGCCTAAGAGAGCCTGTTCAAAATCTCGCGAGCAAGGGCGAGACCAGGCGAAAACAGCCGAGGAAGCGGAATGTGCTCGTGCTGCATGAGCATTTCGAAGGTGCACACACCGTGTAACGCGTCCACGACGCGCAGCAGGCTTTGAACAGGTTCTAAGGGGGCGGGCATGCCAGGCGCGCGCGGCGGGCTTGCGCTGTAATACCAATGGTATAAGCTGGCTAAATCCGTAGACGGAATAGCCTGCCAGCGCGTTTCGCGTCCGGCTTCCCCTCTTCCCGCTTGCGCCCGCGCGCCGTCCATCACGCTGGGCCGATAGGAGCTCGCATGCATCAGCTCGATCCCGCTCTGGCCGTCTGGCTGGAGGAATACAACCGCGAACTGGCCGAACTGGTGGCCAAAGGCTATAAGGCGACGTCGATCGGCGCGCGCGAAGCGCTGGCCAATCTGACCCGGCAGATGGTGACGCCGGGGCCGGACATCGCCTGGGTCAACGACGATCTGGTGCCGGGCCGCGATTTCACCGTGCCGGTGCGCATCTACCACCCGGACCC
Source organism: Chromobacterium rhizoryzae (assembly GCF_020544465.1). NCBI lineage: Bacteria > Pseudomonadati > Pseudomonadota > Betaproteobacteria > Neisseriales > Chromobacteriaceae > Chromobacterium > Chromobacterium rhizoryzae. The sequence continues at coordinate 5,151,345 of NZ_CP066126.1, read as the reverse complement.
AAAGCGCGCGCTGCCGGTGCTGGCGTTTTTCCACGGCGGCGGACACATGGTGGGCAGCGTCAGCGTTTACGACCCGATCTGCCGCCGCCTGGCCGCCGCCAGCCAGCACGTGGTGGTGGCCGCCGACTACCGGCTTGCGCCGGAAAGCCCGTATCCGGCGGGCCTGCAGGACGCCGCCGTCGTGGCCAAGGGCTTGTGGCAGGCGCTGGACGCGCGCCAGCTGCCCTATGTGCGTCAGCTGTCGCTGGCCGGAGATTCCGCCGGCGGCGCGCTGACCTCCAGCCTCAGCGGCCTGGGCCAGTACGACGCCTCCTTGCGGATCAAGCGTCAGGTGCTGATCTATCCCAGCGTCGACTACACTTTGAGCCAGCCCTCGGTGGACGAGAACGGCGAGGGCTATTTGCTGACCAAGGCGCGGGTGGCCTGGTATTTCGACAATTACTTCCAGCATGCCGAAAACCGGCTGCAGGCTTCGCCGCTGCATGGCGGCTTCAGCCGCAAACTGCCGCAGACCCTGCTGGTGTCGGCCGGTTTCGATCCGCTGCGCGACGAGGCGTTTCTTTACGCGGACAAGCTGCGCGCGGCGGAGGTGGAGGCGGAGCACATGCACCTGGACGGCATGGTGCACGCCTTTCTCAATCTGGAGGCCATCGTGCCCGAGGCATGCCGCGCGGTGTATCAGCGCATCGGCGCCTTCCTCAACCGCTAGCGCCGCGCAGCCGGAAAGCAAAACCGCCGCCGGGTTGACCGGGCGGCGGTTTTTTACGCGGCGCCGTCATGCCGTTGTACTGACAGGCGTCGCATAGGGCGCGGCGCGCGTCTTCAGCACAATGGCAAGCGTGACGAAAGGGAAACTCAATAGTTTTCCGGGCAGAAGTGGCGTTCCACCAATTCAATCAGGATGTGCAGCACCTTGATGTGCAGTTCCTGCACCCGGTCCGCGAACTGACCGCCCGGCGTGTTGACGTAGACATCGGCCAGTGGCTCCAGCCGCGTGCCGGCGCGGCCGGTGAGGATGATGACTTTGACGCCCATGTCGCGGGCCACCTCTGCGGCGTTGACGATGGTCTGGCTGTTGCCGCTGGTGCTGATGCCGATCAGCACGTCGCCGGCGCGGGCATGGCTTTCCAGATAGCGCGAAAACACGAACTCGTAGCCGTAGTCGTTGGCCACGCAAGTCATGTGGCTGGGGTCGGAAATGGCGACCGCGGCCATGCCGCGGCGGTTCTTGCGATAGCGGCCGGTCAGTTCCTCGGCGAAATGCATGGCGTCGCACATCGAACCGCCGTTGCCGCAGGAAAAGACGCGTCCGCCGGCCGTCAGGCTGGCGATCAGGGTTTGCGCCGCCGCGTCGATGCTGGCCAGCGCTTCCGGGTTGGCCAGCAGATTGGCCAAGGCGGTTTGCGCCTCGCTCAGGCTGGCTTCGATGTGTTGAATCATGGTGGTGTCTCGTTTCATGCGGTGCGGCAAAACAGCAGTTTACACCCGCGTCGGGTCCGGGTCAGCCGATCTGGCGGCCAAACCAGACCACGCGGCCGATGACCTCGAACTCGCCGGTATTGCGTTGCAGGTCCACGGTGAAGGTCTCGTACAAGGGATTGGCGCTGCGCACCTGCACCGCGCCGCCGGGCAAACGCTGCAACTGCTTGACGAAGATGTCCTCGCCCATGCGGATCACGTACAGGCCCTCGCCGGGGGAGTGCTCGGCGGTGTTGACCAGGATGGTGTCGCGATCCTCCAGCACGCCGCTCATGCTGTCGCCCTTGACGCTGATCACCGCCAAGTCCCGGGCGGAGGCGTTCAGATGGTTCTTGATCCAGTATTTGCGGAAGGCCATATAGAACATCGGCGCCTCTTCGCTGGCATTGGAACCAAAGCCGGCCGAAGCCTTCAGGTTATAGCGCGGGATGAAACAGAACTCATCATGGACGTTGTCGGGTACAAAACAGTCCGAATCGCGTTCTAGTCTAATCGAGGCGCCTACCGGCGGCGCCGCGTCGTACTGCGGGCCGCTGCCGTGCAATAGCCATTCCAGCCTGCAACCGCTGGCCTCCGCGATCTTGCTGGCGGTGGCCGCGCGCGGCACGCCGCCGTGATACCACATATTGGTGAACGAGCCTTTGTTGATTCCAATGCGAGTGGCCCAGGCGTAGGGCTTCTCCGCGCCTATCAACGACTCCAGCCGCTGCTTGAAGTCACTCTGTTCCAAGTTTTTTTCCATATAGAACTCCATTTGGCGTGCGAGGCCGGCGCCACGGCCCGGTCAAATGCCCTGTACAAAAGGACAGGTAGTGACATCGTACTAATTGATCAGTTTTATGTTTTGAACTAAAATAGCACTCATACGCCTGGGTAAAGTTCAAAACAGATATGCCCCCAGCCATCCCCCCGTAGAATAAGATGCCACCGAGGCCGATTTCAATAGAATTCATGGGCTTGCCAGCGTTTAGAACACGAGTTCTAAATGCGAACGGCGTACATGGCCTTGATTAATTATAACTTATTTAGAACTTATCGTCTTTGTTCCGTGCTCACTAGGAGATTTCCGCGATGACCGTAGCCAATATTGCCCCGGCCCTGCCCGAAACCATGCGCCTGGTGGCTGAGCTGATCGGGCTGCCGCGCACCTTGCAACTGGTGCAGGCGCTGGGCGGCACCACCTTGCCCATCTCCAAAAACCAAAGCAAGGCGGGCCAGCTGCGCTTCGCCGCGTTAGTGGAGGTGATAGGGGAGGACGCCGCCGCCAGTCTGACCCATCATTTTGGCGGCGACATCCTGTACGTGCCGCGTTGCAGCCAAGCCTTGCGTCTGGCGCGCAATCAGCAGCTGTTGAGCGACTTCGATCAGCTGCTGGACCAAGGCCTGGGCGCCAACGAGGCGGTCAGCGTGCTGGCCATCCGCTTCCAACTGAGCGACCGCATGGTGTGGCGCGTGCTGAAAACGCCCAGTCAAGATCTGCATTAAGGCTGTACTCCGCTTCTCCTCTCTTCCGATTTCTCCTGTTTGTTTTCAGCCGGCTCCGCCTCTGCCTGGCAGGGCAGCGCGCGCGCCGCGCAAGGCGGCCGGCTTGCGGCCGGCCGATGAGCCACGTTTCGCCAACAACAAGGAGTTTTCATGGCCAGCAGAGCTATTTCTGACCTGCATCCGCAGTTGCAACCCCTGGCCGAGGCCTTTGTGCGGCGTTGCCGCGACGCCGGCGTGGAGGCTTTGATCACCTGCACCTGGCGCTCCGGCGCGGAACAGGACGCCTTGTACGCGCAGGGCCGCAGCCGGCCCGGTCTCAAGGTCACCAACGCCCGCGCGGGCCAGTCCGCGCACAACGCCATGTTGCACGGCAGTCCGGCCGCGCGAGCCTTCGACGTGGTGCCGCTGATCGGCGGCAAGCCGGTCTGGGACGCCCACCATCCGCACTGGCAGCTGATGGGCGAGATCGGCGCCGCGCTAGGCCTGAATTGGTATGGCCGACCGGACGCGCCGTTCCGCGAGTTTCCCCACTTTGAGTTGAATCCGACCGACCTCGACAAGGAGAAAAAATGATGCGTCTGTCCGACTTGCTGACCCGGCCCGGCGGCCGCCGGCTGAGCCATTCCCGGTTGTGGGCGAACATCGCCTGCGCGGCGGCCACGCTCTTGTTCGTGGTGGAAGGGCTGCGCGGCACCCTGGGCGCGGATATCTGGCTGATTTATCTCGGCATCGTCGGCGGCTACTCCGCCGGCTTGCGGCTGATCGCCGCCTGGCGCGATCGAGGCGGGCGCTGATGGGACCGGGCTTCGCATGGCTGAAATTGGGGGGCTGGCTGCTGCCGCCCTTGCTGGCGGCGGGCCTGGCCTACCCGCTGGGGCTGCGACACGGCGCGGAGAACTGGCGCGCGCGCTTGGCCGAACAGCGGGCGGCGGATCAAGGCCGCCAGGCCGCGGAAGCGGAGCGCGCCCAATTGCAACTGCAGGCGGCCTTGCAGCAGCAGCAACGTCTGCGCGAACTGCTGGGCAGGCAGGAGGCGCGCTTGTTGAGTCAGCAACAGGATCTGCAGCAGCGGCTGCGAGACCAGAAACAAAGGATCGAATATGTCGTGCAACAGGATGGCGGCCGCTATGGCGGCCTTGGCCCTGACAGCCTGCGCCTCTACCGGCAAGTCCTCGGCTACTCCGCCGCCGCAGTGCCCGCAACCGACTCCGTATCTATTGCAAATCCCCATCAAGCCGCCTCCGCCGGCGCCGGGCTACCGGCAGCAGACCTCCTGGCCCACGCCGCCGATTACGGCGCCTGGTGCCAGCAGCTGGAACAAAGGCTGACGGCGCTCGGCGGGCTGTTTACTTCCGAAGGACCACAACCATGAGTGACTTTTTCGATCGGGCCAGCGAGCTGGAAACCGAGTTCCGCGAGCAAGCGATTGCCCGCCATTACCAGCAGTTCGACCAGACAGGCTACAGCCACTGTGAGGATTGCGGCGACCCCATTCCGTCCGCGCGACGGGCGATTATGCCCAGCTGCACCCGCTGCGTGATTTGCCAACAACTGGCCGAAGGCTGAAAGGCGGGTTTCACGTGGAACATGACAATCTGATGGCCCTGGGCCGCATAGAAGGCAAGCTGGACATGATCGTGGCCCACCTCGCCAAACAAGACAAAAAACTGGAAGAGCTGGACAGCCGCCTGCGCGACGTCGAAGTCCAGGCCGCGCGCAGCGGTGCCTTGTCCGGCGCGGTGTCCGCGCTGGCGGTGACGCTGCTGGGCGAGTTCCTCAAGCGCTTGATCCACTGAGCGCGCAAACAGCTTTGGCGCAAATGCGGCGTGTGCATTTCTACACCGGTTCCAAGTTATTTTCCTCCCCCCGCCCACGCGCTGCGGATAGGTAACAACATCCAAGGCGCGACGCCGATTCTGCCTCGTATTCAATCAACCCAGAGAAGGAGAGCCAGATGTCGAACACGACTGTCTGCATCAAGCCGCAATTCCAGGTCAATGTCCTGGGGCAAGCGGAAACCAATCCCGTACGTATCGAAATGAATCAGTGCTGCTGCGACGACGGCGCAAACTCGGGAGCTTCGGTTCCGAGCGGCGCCATCCAGTATTTCGCCCGCAAGGAAGCGCCGGCGGGCTGGATCAAGGCGGATGGCTCGCTGGTGTCCAAACAGCAATATGCCTCTTTGTACCAGGCTATTGGCGATATGTTCGCCAACAAGGAAATGGACACGGACATCCAGGCGCTGCTCAAGTTTGACGATCGCAACAAATTGATCGATCTGATCAGCGGCAAAGAGGCGGTGCTGGTGGGCGCCGCGAACCTGAGCTCCGAGCAAAGCAAATTCGGCAAAACCAGTTTGCAGACCAAGGCCAAGGGCCATTACGCCCGCTTCACCGTGCAAAGCAAGTTCAACCCGGACGCGTTCACGATTGAAGGCTGGCATTACCCGATGTTCACCGGTCATCCCAACTGGATTTTCGGCATGAACGCTTCGGCGCCCTGGGGCGAGATCGGTCTCGGCATCCATTCGCAGACCAAGGCGCCGATGGTTTGGTTGGCCGGTCCCGGTTCCGGTTTTATCTGCGAAGGCGTACAGGGCCAGGCCAATGCGTTTCCTGAGGCCCGCTGGTATCACATCGCGCTGTGTTACGACGGCGCGACCTATCGCCTGTTTGTCGACGGCAAGCTGGCGTGGAGCCTGAAGACTGAGCTGAAAGTCAATATTCCGGACAACACCATCGTGTTCTCGGTGGATGGCCACGACCCGATTTACGCCGACTCCGCCGGCGGCTACTTCCAGGATTGGATGATTTCCAAGAAGTGCCGCTACCAGGCCGAGTTCACTCCGCCGGGTGAACAAACCGGCTCGTCCCGTCCGGAAAACACCGAGCTGTTTCAATTGCCCGATCTGCGGGGCGAATTCATCCGTGGCTGGGACGATGGACGTAGGGTTGATGCTGGTCGGGTATTGGGTTCGGCGCAAGCATCGACGCAAGCACTAGTGGACGACGATGTTGCTCTGGCGGTTGGAGTCATCGATCGCAAGAGCAATAACTTGCCTGAATTGGGGTATGAGCCGGCGACTTCCTCATCCGTTCAAGTTCACAAGCTCACTCCTAGTGGCCAAGCGGTGGGCGACGCCCAATCGCTCCGATCCATCCGTCCTCGCAACCTCGCCCTGCTGGCCTGCATCAAGGCCTGATCCACCTCGGCCGCGCCCGCGGCCGCAAGCCCCCACTGACATCGCTCAGCTAAGCCCAAAACCGCGGGCGCGAGACAATAGCCGTATCGATAAACCGCTGAATCATTGAGGAAATCATGTCCCAGCTGATCCAACTGCAAGACGCCATCGCCGACCGCCTGCGCCAAGGCCTGGGCCGCATGGTGCGCGAAGTGGCGGCCGATCTGGACGAAACCGGCCTCTGCGGGCTGGATCTGGCGCAAGGCCGTTACCAAAGCCGGCTGACGCCGGCGGCGGGCAGCCCGGGTCTGAATCCGCAGGCGCTGGCGCGCCTGCCGGCGTTGTGGACCGTGGCCGGCGGCGTTATCGCCTGCCAGCCTTCGGCCAGCCAACGCCAGCGCTACAAGGCGCAGGCCCGCTTCACCGTCATCGTCGGCGACCGCCTGCAGGCGGATCGCGGCTACGCCGGCGCCGGCGTCTGGCAGCTGGTTTACGCGGTGCGTCGCTTGCTGGCGGCCCAGGATTTCGGCCTGGCGGTGTCGCCGCTGATTCCCGAGCAAGTGCGACCGCTGGCTCAGGCGCAGCGGGACGGCGAGCCCTGGAGCCTGGTGGCTTGCGATTTCGCCACCCACTGGCTGGACGAGGCGCTGGACAACGGCCACTGGCCGTCGCCGCAAGGCGAGACGGATCCGGACCAGCTGTTCGCCCGCTTCGGCGGCAGGCTGGAAGGCCCCGCCGCCGAATGGCGCAGCACCCGGCTGGACTACCGCCTGGACGGTAAAACGGCCGTCAAGGCCCAGGATGTCGTGCTGCAGCCCAAGCCGCCCGCCGTTTGATTTTTCGCAGTATCCCGCCGCGCTGTCCGGCGCGGCGACTTTCCCCCAACCGCATCAATCAGGAGCCCATACTTTATGGCCAGCCCCAACATCAGCTTCGACCAGATTCCGGCGTCCATCCGCAAGCCGGGCAAATACTTCGAGTTCAACACCAAGCTGGCGGTGCGCACCCTGCCGGGCAATCCGCAGCGCGTGCTGGTGATCGGCCAGCGTTTCGCCGACTCCGCTCAGCCGGCTCTGGCCGCGCTGGACGTGTTCAGCGACGAGCAGGCCGCCCAGGCTTTCGGCCGCGGCTCCTACGCCCATCTGCTGGCCCGCGCCGCCATCAACGCCAACCCCTATCTGCAACTCAGCGTGATCGCGGTTGACGACGCGGACAGCGCCGCCGCCGCCGTCGGCACCTTCACCTTCACCGGCCCGGCCACCGGCGCCGGCGTGGCCAGCCTGTTCATCGGCGGCCGCCGCATCGACGTGGCCGTGGCCGCAGGCGACGACGCCGCCAAGATCGCCGCCGCCGCCAAGGCCGCCGTCGACAAGTTGGCGGATCTGCCGGTGACCGCCGCCGCGGCCAAGGAAGTGCTGACCCTGACCGCGCGCCATAAGGGCGCGGCCGGCAACGCCGTCGCCTTGAAAGCGCAGGAACAGATCGCCGGCCTCGGCATCACCGTGGGCGCGATGAAGGGCGGCGCCGCCGATCCGGACATCGCTCCGGCGCTGGCGGCCGTGGTCAGCGGCGGCCACCACATCGTGGTCAACCCCTTCAACAACGACACCGCCTTCACCGCGCTGCGCACCCATCTGGACTTCGTGTCCGGTCCGATGGAGCAACGCGGCGCCATCGGCGTGGTCGGCGCCGTCGGCGCGCTGTCGGAAGTCAGCGCCGTCGCCTCCAAACTGGCCAGCGGCCGCGTCAGCGCCGCCTGGTATCGGGGCTCCGCCAAGCTGCCGGGCGAACTGGCCGCCGCTTACGCCGCGGTGATCGCCAGCGAGGAAGATCCGGCCCGTCCGCTCAACACCCTGGAGCTCAAAGGCCTGGACGTGGTGGAACTGGCCGCCCGCACCAGCCGCACCGAGCAGGAAAACGCCCTCTACAACGGCGTGACCCCGCTGGAAGTGGGCCCGGGCGAACGCGTGCAGATCGTGCGCTCCATCAGCACCTACACCAAGGACGCGCAGGGCGTGGACGACGTGTCGCTGCTGGATCTGACCACCATCCGCACTCTGGACTACGTGCGCCGCGCCTGCCGCGAGCGCGTGGCGCTGCGCTTCCCGCGCGAAAAGCTGTCCGATCGCACCCCGTCCAAGGTCCGCTCCGAGCTGCTGGACGTGCTCTACAAGCTGGAAGAGCTGGAAATCATCGAGGCGGTGGAGGCCAACAAGGACGGCCTGATCGTTGAGCGCGACGCGCAAGACGTGAACCGTCTGGACGCCAAGATCCCGGTGGACGTGGTCAACGGCCTGCACGTGTTCGCCGGCCGCATCGATCTGCTGCTGTAAGAACGTGTTTACGGTCTCGCGAGCTAAGGCGAGACAAGGCGTTGCGGCTGAGAAAGCGGAGTGTACGCGTGGTACATGAGCATTTCGAAGCGGGTTTCAACGCCGTATCGCCGACGCGCAGCAGATCGTAAACAGGCTCTAAGCGGCGCTGGGTAAACACGCGGCGCGCCGTCTTGCTCCCGCGCGCTTACCCGGGCGGACCTAGTTTTCCCCCGTTAACGCTTGATCCGGCGGCCCGCCGTCAAACCGGCCGGGCCGCCCACATGAAACCGAAAAGGACATTCACATGGCTTTGAAAGAATACGCAGGTTCGATCGTACTGGAAGTCAACGGCCAGGAAATCGACGTCATCGATCTGAACGTCAGCAGCAAGACCGGCCGCAAGCTGGTGAAAACCATGAACAGCAGCGGCCGCGCCCGCGGCTTCGCGCGCGGCATCTCGGAATACGAGCTGTCCGTCACCGTCTCCATCCCGCTGTCCGGCGAGCTGGACTGGGAAGCGATCGAAGGCGCCAAGCTCACCGAATTCCCGGTGGCCCCGGGCGGCAAGCGCACCAGCTACCTGGACTGCTTCACGCTGGAAGTGGGCGAGAAATACGGCGTGGAAAGCGAAGCGCGCCGCGATATCAAGCTGCTGTCGCTGCGTAAAGTTCAGGAGTGAGTTCAAGCTTATTTAATCGGCTGATTAAATAATGAACGGCTGGATGTGGAGCGTTGATTAACAGGAAGCATCTGGCCGTCTTCTCATATATTCCCGCCTTGTCGCCTCAAAAAATCATATGAGCGAATACGCAGTTTTAAGCTGCGGTAAAACATCAGTGCATTTTGACAGGTATAGAGTCTTATCTGATGAGTAGTTGATTTCACGGGGCGGTGAAGCATTGACCTGGAGCAGTTATGCTTAAATTAAGCCCGGAGCAGTTGAAGAAGCTAGAAGAAATGGCCGCCAGGAAAAGAGGGAATTATGCGGATATCTACTCTTTTCTGAAGGATGCGGTTGCAGAAAAGATGAAGCAAGAAGCGCATCAAAGCGCAGTGCTGCCGCATGAAAAAGCCAAGGCAATCAAGCGTTCGCAGGAGCTGGATGGGCTGTATCTATGGCTGTCCGTGGCGGAGTCGACCAATGGCGGGACTGGCGATGCTTATGACTCTTTTCTCCGTGCATCAACCAAGAATTTAATGAAGAAGCATGGGAAAAAACCATATTCCGATGCGATTTACAATCAGGCCTCAAATAAGCTTGCCAAAGAAATGATCCCCCAGATCCTCAAGGATCAGGGGATGGATATCAAAAAAATAGTGCAAGCGGACGCCAAAAATTTTACTGAGGCTTTTGACTTGCCGGAGGGCAGCTGGCCTGGAACCGCTTTCGATACCTTTGCTTTGGGCGGAGACCATGTATCCCTGCCCAAGGATGGCAAGATCGGCCTTGCCGACACATTGTTGAATGCAGCCGAAAGCTCGATGGATGTGGTTGGCAGCAAAGTCAGCGAAATAACCGACCCACTCGAAAATAAAATAACAGGATCGCTCGCGGACACGGGGCTGGGACTGTATGAAAAACTATTTGTCGACAAGAAAAAACAGGAGCCTGCACGGCCGAAAAAACAAGCGCCTAAAAAACTTCCCAGCCCAGCCAAGACTCTTGAGGACCTGCCCGAAGGGCAGAAGAAAATCAAGCTGGAGCAATTAAGAAAGAAGGTGGCCAGCAAGCAGGCGATTCCCGATGCCGCGACATTGGCGGCATCAATTTTGGGGAAAGAGGCGGTGCCGGGCGCATTGGCAAAATTAATTCCCAAGCTTCCCGACATGATGCCTGGTGCGGCAATGGCCTTGAGCGCGACAAACGATGTTATCGCGTTTGGCGACCATGTCATTAATGGCCGATTCCATGAGGCAATGACCGAGGGTCTTGGAGTCGCGGCTTCAATGAGTGTCGGGGGTAAAGCTGGAAAACTGGTGAAAGGCGCTGCTGCGCAACGCGCGGCGGAAGCCATTGTGGGCAAGGCTGCGGGGGATAGTGTCAAATTGTTCGCCCAAGGCATGACCGGCGGAGATTATGTTAATAAGTGGGGACCTCCTCGCACGCTGCCTAATGATGTCGATTTGAAAAAAACCTTAGTGGATAAAAACGGCCAAGCCTATTCTGCGGTGGATGTCGATGGTACGGGAGTATTCTCTTGGTTTGCTCATAATGATCGTAGCGATCTAATGGGTGCGAGATATATGGAAGTCATGACTGGAGAGAAAATAGCCGAGCTGAACCGAGACTATATTAAGTCCGTTGAAAAAGAATATGCGGCCAGAGAAAAGCAAGGGCCGACAAAGCAAGAGCAGGCAAAGCAAGAGCAGGCAAAGCAAGAGCAGGGACGCCGGGAGCAAGTAAAGCAGGAGCAGCGGAAGGCGGCCAATTTGACTCCAAAAACCAGCGCGCAGACCACGCCTAAAGAGGCTGCGAAAAAAACGGCGACGGATAAGCCGCGTACCACGCCCAAAAATGCGCAGCCAGCGCAAAAGCCAACCAAGAAAACGGCGGCTGCGGCAGGCACGGCGCAGCCTGGGGCAGAGGATGCCCTGTCTACTCCTGTCGTGATGGCCGCATTGGCTTCGCCATCTCCGGCGCTCTCCAATACCGGCATGCTCGACGGTCCAAGCGCTAATGCTTCAAACGAGCAGTTGCTGATGGTCATGTCGCAGATCCAGGCCAGTTTGAGCCAGTTGGTCAGTCATCTAGCTCAGCCCACCAATATCACCGTCGACGTCCAAAACGGCAATATCGTCGCCGCCGTCAACGCCGCCAATAGCCAACAACAAAGGAGAAGCTGATGTTCAATCTCAGTCTGTTTGCCGGTTCCGCCGCCGGCGCGCTGGTGGACGCCAGTTTCCGCGGGGTGCGCTTCGAATGCCTGCGCAGCGTGGACAGCGCCCAGCGCGACCAGGCGATGCACGAATACCCCTATCTGGACGGCGCCGACGTAGAAGACCTGGGCCGCAAGGCGCGCAAGGTTTCGCTCAGCGTCTTCTTCTGGGGCCGCGATTATCAGCAGCGGCTGCGCGACTTCGTCGCCGCGCTGGACCAGGCCGGTCCGGGCGAGTTGATCCACCCGGTATTCGGCAGCATGCCCAAGGCGCAATTGCTGGATTACCAGATCAGTCACGAGGCCGACGCGCCGGATTCCTGCACCGTGGAAGTGAACTGGGTGGAGGCCACGCCGGGCAATCCCTTTTTCGCCAGCCAGCAGCCCTTGCAGCAGGTGGAGGCCATCAGCGCTTTGGCGGCCAAGGCGCGCAGTCTGGGCGGCGAGGCCTTCGCCAAGGCTCAGGGCCTGCTGCAAAACGCCAATACCGCGCTGACCCGGCTGGGCGCGCTGCGCGTGCGCTTGAGCGATACTGTGCGGCAGCTTGCCGGCATGGCGCAGCAAGGCATTGCCCAGGTGGTGGACTTGCTGGCCTATCCGCAAGCCTTCATCGGCCAAGTGACGTCCTTGGTGGACGAGGTCGCCAACTGGCGCTTTGGCGTCAAGCTGGAAATCTGGCCGGGCCTGAAGTGGGAGGCGGAAGCCAAGCTGCCGCAGGCCACCCTGGCCGACTGGAACGCGATGAAGGACCGGCTCAACGGCGTGTCCAAGAAAATCGGCCGCGCGTCCGATGCCTTGAACCAAGCCGGCAAGGCGCTGGAAGTATGGACCGAGGACGAGATCCGCATCGACGCCTTGCTCAAACTGACGGTGTCCACCTCGATGGCGAACGCCGCCGCCGATCTGTTCCGCTCTGAAGCCGCGCAGCCCACGTTGACGCCGCCGGCGCTGGAGCAAGTGGCCGGCGATGTGCGAGCCACGCTGCAGCAGGCCATAGAGCAATGGCGCAAGGCGCTGCCGGGCGAGGACACGCGCCAGGTGATTGAAAGCCTGCGCGATCTGGGCCTGCAGGTGCAGCGCAGCGCCGCCGGCCTGGTGGCCGCCAAGCCGCCCTTGATTACCCGCAAGGTGGAATCCGCCGCCAATCTGCGTCAGTTGGCCCATCTGTGGTACGGCGACAGCGGCCGCGCCGCCGAACTGCTGCGTCTGAATCCGCAGCTGGCGCATCCCAACCATCTGCAAGCAGGAGAGCTGATCCATGGTTACGCCCGCTAAAAGCGCTTCGGCCAAGAACGAAGTCAGCCTGGAGATCGCCGGCAAGGCTCATCGTTACTGGACCCAGTACAGCATCGACTCCGATCTGACCGTGGCCGCCGACGCCTGGCAGGTGTCGCTGGGCCTGCCCGGCGGCGAGGTGCCGCCGGCGGTGGAGCCGGGCGCCGAGGTCAAAGTGCTGGTGGGTGCGGACGTGGTGCTGCAGGGGCGGGTGGACGACATCAGCCACAGCATAGGCGCCGGCAGCCACCAACTGACGCTGTCGGGCCGGGATCTGGCCGGCATGTTGCTGGACTGCAGCGCGCCGCTGCTTACCGGCAAGGGCATGACGTTGAGCGATGTGCTGGAGAACGTGATCAAGCCGCTGGGCGTCAGCCGGGTGCGCGTGGATGGCAAGGCCAAGGGCCAGATCGAGAAAATCAGCGTGGACCCGGGCAACAGCGCTTGGGACGTGCTCACCCGCGCCGCCGCGGCCAACGGCCTGGCCGCCTGGTTCGATCCGGACGGCACCCTGGTGGTGGGCGGACCGGACTACAGCGCGCCGGCCAAGGCCAAGCTGATCCTGCGTCGCGACGGTAAGGGCAACAATGTGCTCAGCCTGGCGGAAACCCGCTCCCACGCGCCGCGCTACTCGCAGCTGACCCTGCTGGGCCAGGGCCATCGTCAAGCCTTGACCCCGGGCAGACACGATCTCAAGCACCAGTCCGCGGACCCGGATGTTCGTTATCACAAACCGCGCATCGTGGTGGAGCCGGACGCCGCCAACCCGGCGGAACTGGCGGCGCGCGCGGACAAGATGCTGGCCGACGCGCGGCTGGCCGGCTACACCCTCAGCGCCACCGTGGCTGGACATCGCAACAGCGCCGGCGAACTGTGGACCCCCGGCCAGCGCATCCAGGTGGAAAGCGAGCCGCACGGCATCAAGGGCGGCACTTATTTCCTGATGGCGCGCACCTTCAGCGGCGGGCGCGGGCAGGGCAGCACTACCCGGCTGACGTTGAAAGAGGACGGCCGCTGGCTGCCGGTCATGCGCAAACGCTGAGACAAAGAAAGGTTGAAACGATGTGGAATGACGTAGACCAGAGAATTCGCCGCGCCTTCAGCAATGTGCGGCAGGGCTTTCGCGCGGTGCTGACCCGGGTGGACAGCGCTGGCGACGTGCAAACCGTGCAGGCCGACGCCTTGGCCGGCGAGCAACTGCAGGACGCCGAGCTGTTCCAGCATTACGGCTACAGCGCCAATCCGCCGCCGGGCAGCATGGCGGTGGTGCTCCCCTTGGGCGGGCGCAGCAGCCACGGCGTGGTGATCGCCACCGAGCACGGCAACTACCGGTTGAAGCAGCTCAAACCCGGCGAAGTGGCGCTGTACAGCGACGAAGGCAGCAAGATCGTGCTTAAACGCGGCCGCTTGATCGAGGTGGAGTGCGACACCTTCAGCCTGCGCTGCAAGAACTGGCAGGTCAACGCCAGCGAACAGGCCAGCTTCACCACGCCCACGCTCAGCACCAGCGCGCAGCTGGTGGCTCAGGGCCAGATTAACGGCAACGGCGGCATGGCCATCCAGGGCGGCAGCGGCGCCAGTGTGAAAGGCAATGTCACCGTCAGCGGCGACGTGGTGGCCGGTGGCAAGAGCCTGGTGGGACACCAACATAACGGCGTGCATGGTACGACCAGCCCGCCGTTGTAAAACACGATTTTCACCAAGCGTGCTGTTGATATCGCTTGTTTGAATGTTCGCCGGCACTGACCCGCGTCCCTTATCCCCAATCCCTTCAAACCCGGAAAATAACGCCATGGACCCTCTATTGGACCCCATCACCGGCGATTACGCCGGCGGTACCACCGACACCCTGGCCAATGCCGTCTACCTGAGGCTGATGACCCCGCTGGGCGGCTGGTGGGCCGATCCCGAACTCGGCTCCCGCCTGCATCTATTGTCTCGCAGCAAGGACAGCAACCAGATCGACCTGCTGGCCTGCCAATACGCCGAACAAGCCTTGCAGCCCTTGTTGCGCGACGGCCGCGCCCGCCGCGTCGGCGTAGAGGCGCAACGCCCCGGCAGCGGCCGTTTGCTGCTGCTGGTCGAAGTGGAAGAGGCCGGCGGCCAGACCCGACATTTCCAACACCATGTGAGGATAGCCTGATGCCTTTGTCCACCCCGGATTTTGAAACCATACGCGGCGCGCTGCTGCGCGATCTGCAAAACCTGCGCGCCGACGCCGATGTCGGTCCCGACAGCGACTTTTACGTGCGCGCCAGCTCGGTCGCCAGCGCGGTGGAAGGCTTGTACCAGCATCAAAGCTGGATCGCCCGCCAGATCTTCCCGGACAGCGCCGACCGCGACTATCTGGAACAGCACGCCCGGGTGCGCGGCCTCAGCCGCAAGCCGCCGGTGGCGGCCAAAGGCCTGTTGCAACTGAGCGGCAATCCCGGCGCCGGCTTCGCCGCCGGTCTGAAAGTGCGCTTGGGCGAACAGCTCTACACCACTCAGGCCGGCGGCCAGCTGGATGTGGACGGCCAGGCCCGCGCGGCGGTGGCCGCCGATCTGCCCGGCCTGGCCGGCAATGTGCCGGCCGGCACGGTGGCGGAACTGATGGCCGCGCCCAGCGGCCTGGCCAGCCGCGTCAGCTTCGCCAGCATGGACGGCGGCGTGGACGAAGAGGACGACGCCGCCTTGTTGGCGCGGCTGCTGGAGCTGATCCGTCGCCCGCCGGCCGGCGGCAACCGCCACGATTATCGACGCTGGGCGCTGGAAGTGCCGGGCGTGTCCGCCGCCTACGTCTACCCGTTGCGCCGCGGCCTCGGCACCGTGGACGTGGTGATCACCGCCCAGGACAGCCTGCCCTCGGCCGACACCCTGGCCGTGGTGCAAGCCCATATCGAAGATCTGCGCCCGGTCACCGCCAAGAACTGCCTGGTGCTGGCGCCCACGCCGCGTCCGGTGGATATCGAGGTGGCGCTGACGGTGGACGGCACCACTGTGCAAGCCGTCACTGAGCCGCTGCGTCAGGTGCTGGCCGCCCATTTCTCCAGCCTGGCCCCCGGCAGCAAGCTGTACAAGAGCCGGCTGGAAGCCTTGATCTCCGACCTGCCCGGCGTGGTGGATCGCCAATTGCTGTCGCCCGCCGACAATGTCGCGCCGGCGGTGAATGAGAAAACGGTGGAATGGCTGCGCCTGGGCAAACTCACGGTGAGGGGGATGCAATGAGCCCGCAAACCCCGCATAGCGAACTGCTGACGCGCTTGCTGCCGCCGGTCAGCTACAGTCCGGACGGACCGCGGCTGCAAGCCGAGCTGGGCAGCGAAGGCGCGGCGCTGGACCGGGTGCAGAACGGCGCCCGGCAGCTGGTGGGCGCCACCACGCCGCTGCTGGCCGAAGGCCTGTTGCCGGATTGGGAGCGCGTCTGCGGTCTGACCCCGCCGACGGACGCGCCCTACCAGCAGCGCCAGCAGGCGGTGTTGGCCAAGCTGGCGGAAACCGGCGGCCTGTCCATTCCTTACTTCACCCGGCTGGCGTCGGGCATGGGCTACCGCATCGCCATCAGCGAGCCGCAGCCTTTCCGCGCCGGCATCAACCGCGCCGGCCAGCAGCTGTGGACGGCGGACATCCCCTGGGTGTGGCAAGTCACCGTGTTCGGCGCCAAGACCCGGCCGTACTTCTTCCGCGCCGGCCAGTCGCTGGCCGGAGAACGCCTGACCACCTTCGGCGATCCGCGACTGGAAGATCTGTTCAAGGATCTGAAGCCGGCCCACACCTACGTCTACTTCGCCTACCAGCCTTAAACCGCGCCTCACGCGGACCTTCCCGTCCTTTCTCCCTTCCCCTCACAGCCCCGTCCTCAGTGGGCGGGAGTCTGTGCTCTTTACTCTTTTCCTCAGGAGCGCCTCATGCAAGAACCCATCAAGCCCATTCCCACGCCTGACAAGCTGTTCCACGACGGCAACCCGGTCAGTGGCGAACTTGGCACCATCGTCAGTGCTGAATGGCTGAACGGTATGCAGTCTGCCGCTCAGGCCACTCAGGAAGAAGTGCTGGCCGTGATCAAGGACAGTGGCCAGGGTACCGACCCCAAGCGCAAGGACCAACTGCTGCAGGCAGTCAAGCAGATTGCCTGGGGCGGCAATAGCAAGCCAACCACGTTGGCAGGCTATGGTATTGGCGACGCTTTGCCGTTGAAACCGGCGTTGGGTGTGGTGGATCTGAACGATATTAACGTCACGGGTCTTTATAGCCAGCGGGGGGACGCACAAGCGGCCAGTGGCAAGAACTACCCGACACCCTATGCCGGCAAGCTGCAAGTCTATGCCGACGAGAATATGGTGTATCAGAACTATCAGGCTTACAACGATGCTGGTATCTGGTATCGCTGTTGTTATCGGGGACATTGGGCGCAGTGGCAGAAACTGGCTGACGCAGCCTCCACGTTGGCCGGCTACGGCATCGCTGATGGCGTGACTAAGTCCGAGTTGAAGGCCGCTGTCGATGGCGTGGTCAACGGTGCGCCGGGCGCGCTGGATACGCTGCAGGAACTGGCGGCGGCGCTGGGCAATGACAAGGACTTCGCGGCCACCATCACCAACAAGCTGGCAGGCAAGGCGGATAAGGCCGATTCGCTGGCGGGCTACGGCATTAATACTTTGGCGCTGTCTACCGCGCAGACTGTGCATGTCCTGAAGACCACGCCGAATAACTACGACGCCACTATGTACAGCAGAGGGACTATGGAACTGTGCTCCACCGGCGTGGATTTCCCATCCTTAGGCCTACATCGGCCGGGATATAGCGCGGTAGCCTTGGTGCACAAAGGCTATGGCGATGAAACACTGGTGTTGAAAGAGGCAGGCGGCGGTGAATTCCGAGTATGGCACTCCGGCAATGACACGTCTTTGATCAAGAAACGTCGCTATCGTATTGACCCGCAGGATGGCACCTCGTTGGATACTTCTATCACCGGCGGGGAAATGGGATTCAACTATGGCACCTCCAGCGGCGTGACTGGCCCGTTCATCGCCTTTGGTGGGTTGGGAGGCCAGATTGACTACTCCTGCCAACTGACGGCCGACTATCAGCGCGGAAACACCATGCGTTTTCGTACCCGCAACGACGACGCCAAGCGTTGGAACCCCTGGCATACCTTGATGCATGACGGTCATCTGACCGGGCAAGTCGCCTATTTTGCCATGAGCGATGCACCGGAAGGTTGGCTGAAGGCCAATGGCTCCGCGGTAAGCCGAACCGAATACGCCGCTTTATTTGCGGCGATAGGCACCCGGTTTGGCGTTGGGGATGGCTCAACGACTTTTAATCTGCCTGATTTGCGAGGGGAGTTCATCCGTGGTTGGGATGATGGGCGAGGGGTGGATTCGGGGCGTGCTCTGGGTGCATCCCAGAGTCCTACCTATATTCGCAATCTGATCGATAAGTTGAGTGGAGGCTATCCAATAGGCACTTCCGCTATCGGGGCTTGGAATACGGAGGGGTGGTCCGTCAATGTCGAGGGCAACAAAACACCCACTGATATGAGCAACACCACTTACTACGTTGCAGTTGCCTCTGCTGTCCCTGGCAGTGGAGATAATGGGGCGTTTTCCACACGTCCCCGCAACGTTGCTCTGCTTGCCTGCATCAAGTTCTAAGGAGACTTTCATGCAAGAAATCAAAAACAAAACCGTCTACGCCTACCACCCGCAAACCGGGGAGTATCTGGGAATCACACAGGCGGACCTGTCGCCACTGGAAAAAGATGTTTGGTTGTTGCCGGCTCATAGCACCGAACAACAGCCGTCGGTCACTGCGGAACGTCAAACCGCAGTATTCCGCGATGGCGGCTGGATGGTCATGCCGGATTGGCGCAGTACTAAACTGTGGAGCCAGCAGACCGCACTACCGGTCCAGGCCAAGCTAGGCGAGACCCCGGACAGCTTGCGTGCCACCTTGCTGGAGCCCTGCGAGTTTGCGGCTTGGGATGGCAAAGGCTGGATCATTAATAAGGCGGCCCAGGCTACCGCTTTGGTGGCACAAATGCAGGCTCAATTGAAGCAGCGCCTCGTGGAAGCCTATGCCAGCCGTCGTCCTTTGGAGGATGCGGCGGAAATCGGCATGGCGACGGAAGCGGAGTTGGCGCGGCTGCTGGGGTGGAAGCGTTATTGTGTGGAGCTATCGCGTTTGCCTGAATTGGCGATGTGGCCTCGGCTGGTGGAGACGGACTGGCCGAAGCAGCCTGTCTGATTCAGGGTTTATCAATCAAAACGGCAGCCATGCGCTGCCGTTTTTTCTTCAAGTCATTGCGGAGTATTGCCTAATCCATCGGTGCCGGGGTATTTAAAACTTGTTCAATGTCTACTGCGCTTTAGCAGGGTAGCTAGACAGCGACGTTGAAAATGCCTGCAGAATGTTCTGTTATGTATGTACTCAGCTGATATTGCTGTGTTTCGTTCTCACTCGCTGGATTTTGAAGCAGCCTCCCTCCTCCGGTGCACTGACATCCGTCCACTGCTGCTGCTGCTGTGTTTCTTGCAAAATCCCCTCCAAATCCTTTCAGTAACGACACCTGTCATCGGCCGTGGCCGATTCTTCATTTCCGCGGGAGGCGATTCCATGCAAGAAGCACTCAAGCCCATCAACACGCCGGACACTCTGTTTCACGACGGCAACCCCACCACCGGCGAACTGGGCACCATCGTCAGCGCCGACTGGTTGAACAACCTGCAACTGGCTACGCGCTCGGCCCAGGAGGAACTGATCTCCTTGATCAAGGACAGTGGTCAGACGCTGGACGCCAGCCGCAAGGACCAGTTGTTGCAGGCGGTGAAAAAAATGGCCTGGGGCGGAGACAGCAAGCCGACCACGCTGGCGGGCTACGGCATTAGCGATGGGGCCACCAAGGCCGAAGTGGCGGTCAAGGCCGACAAGGCCAGCACCCTGGCGGGCTACGGCATCCAGGACGGCATCACTGTGGGCATGCTGCCGCGGCATAATCTATTGGCGGACGGCGGGCGTTTTTTCGATCCATTCACGCCGGAGGGTATTGCCCAGGTGAGAGCCATTCAGATCACCACTCCGTTTGCCACCCCCATGCATAATGTTTCATATAGCCAGAGTGTTAGCTCTGTGGGGCGTTTCATTCATGATAATAGCTCGTATGAAGGCCCTGGCCCGAAGTTGGCGCAGCCGGTAGAGGATTTATTGAATGGCATGGGGCGTGATCAAAAGCGTTATGGCAACGAGTTTCATATTGCGGAGTTGCGCTGTGGAGCATTGAGTCATTCGGCGCAAGTGCTCGATGGAAAAAATATGGCATTGGCGATGGCGTATGGGGCCGGTACCGATGGACTAGTTACATTCATGAGCTGGCTGCGTTGTATCAGCGGCTCTATTTACCTTGATTGCGGCCTGTATCGCAATGGCAAGCCAATGGAGAATAAGCGCATCACGCCGAGCGATGGCTGGGTGCATATGGCTGGGATGACTGACTGGGGGCGTGGCTATAGCAACTGTCACATTTTTGCCGAGAATAACTCGGTCTTCCAACTGGCCTTGCCTGCAGCGCTGTCCGGTATGCATGGCGGTTACGTACACAAAGCGCCGATCGCGCCGTAAACATCATCGGTTTTCAAGTATGGCAATCCTGCGGGGTTGCCATTTTTTTGCCTGCTCGCCACTGACATCCGTCCGCTGCTGACGCGCGTCGCTCCCCGGCACAATGAGGGCATTAATTCACTAGCGAAGCGGGTCAACTGGCGGTCTGACGACGGCTAATGTGGTCCGTACCCCGCCTATGTCGCCGGCCCGGCTCATGGGCAGACTCATTAAGGAGCGAGAGCGCGATGCAAAACACTTTGAAGCCGATCAACAGCCCGGACGGCCTGTTTCATGACGGCAACCCCACCACTGGCGAACTGGGTACCATCGTCAGCGCCGATTGGCTGAACAGCCTGCAGCAGGCGACTGTCGCTACTCAGGACGAGTTGATTGCCTTGATCAAGGACAGCGGCCAGGCATTGGACGCCAACCGCAAGGATCAATTGCTACAGGCGGTGAAGCAACTGGCCTGGGGTGGAAATAGCAAGCCGACTACTTTGGCGGGTTACGGGATTACCGATGGGGCCACTAAGGCAGAGGTTTCCATCAAGGCGGACAAAGCGGGTACGCTGGCTGGTTATGGCATTGCCGATGGCGCGACGACTAGTCAATTGCGTGCCGCGGCGCCAGCCGGCGAAGTGGCCTACTTTGCAATGCCATCTGCACCGCCTGGTTGGTTGAGATGTGATGGCTCCTTGGCCAGCCGCAATGTTTATCCCGCGTTGTTTGAGGCAATTGGGACGCGATACGGTGCAGGAGATGGGACAACAACGTTTAACCTGCCTGATTTACGCGGAGAATTTATCCGCGGCTGGAGCAGCGATCACCCTGTAGTAGACGTGGGACGTGCATTTGCGTCTAGGCAAATGGGCTCATTGATTCCTTACCAAGGCTATATCGATCCGACGCGCAGCGGTGCATGGCAAAGCAGTTACAACGATAGATTGGGATGGGTGAGTGGTCTGTTTGATGATGGTTTTGAGAGCAACCATGTCGATGGTACTTCCGTGGTTAATTACGGTGTAACTCCGATCCCGAACTGGCAAGCTCAACTTCTTGGAGGCACATTGACGCAAGCTGTTACAGGGTCGACAACCAACCTTTTGAAAGGCACCCGCCCCCGCAACATCGCCCTGCTTGCCTGCATCAAACACTAAGGAGATCTCCATGCAAGAACGCACGCAGAAAACCGTCTACGCCTACCATCCGGAAACCGGCGAGTATTTGGGTACCACCATGGCGGACCTGTCGCCGCTGGATGTTGAAGAAACCTGGCTGATTCCGGCCTACGCTACCGAGCAGCAACCGCCGCAGGCGGGGAACAGGCAAGCGGCGGTCTATCGTGACGGCGGCTGGCTGCTGGTGGTGGATTTTCGCGCGCTCAAGCTGTGGAGCAAGGCCAGCGCGCAGCCGGTGACGGCGCAAATCGGCGACACGCCGGACAGCCTGCAGGCCACTGAGCTGGAGCCGCCGCCCTTCGCGGTGTGGAACAAGAAAGCCTGGAAAGTGGACGCCGACGCGCAGCGCGCGGCGCTGACGGCGCAGGCGCAGCAGGAGTTGCAGCAGCGCTTGGCGATTGCCTACGCTCAGCGCCGGCCTTTGGAGGACGCGCAGGAGCTGGGGTTGGCTACGGCGCAGGAGCAGGGCTTGCTGACGGCGTGGAAGCGTTACTGCGTTGAGCTGTCGCGGCTGCCGCTGCAGACCGCGTGGCCGCAGCTGGGCAAGGCGGACTGGCCTGCGGCGCCTGTCTAAACATTGAGTTTGTGTGCTTGGAAAACGGTGGCTTCGGCCGCCGTTTTGCTTTGTGGCTGCGCTCCAAGCTACTGACATCCGTCCACTGCTGACGCGCGTCGCTTCCCGGCAAAATCACTGTATTGATTCACTAGCGAAGCAGGTCAGCGGGTGGTTTACGGACCACCCTACCGGCCCGGAGTCCGCCCCAAGCCGCCAGCCCGGCCAGCGGGCCAACCCTGTAAATGGAGCGAGAGCGCGATGCAAAACACCATGAAGCCGATCAACAGCCCGGATGGCCTATTCCACGACGGCAACCCTTACACCGGCGAATTGGGCACGGTGGTGACCTCGGAGTGGTTGAACAATGTCCAGTCCGCCGCCCAGTCCAGCCAGGACGAGCTGTTGACGGTGATACGCGACAGCGGCCAGAGCGCTGATCCGGCACGCAAGGACCAGTTGTTGCAGGCGCTGAAGAAGCTGACCTGGGGCGGCAATAGCAAGCCGACCACGCTGGCCGGCTACGGCATCACCGATGCTTTGCCGCTGAGCGGCGGCAAGATGAATGGCCGGGTGGATTTTCAGCCCAATTCTCGTTTCCTGGCCGAGGGCGGCAAGGAAGGCGGCCAGCTGCAATTGCAAGCGCCGCAAAGCGACAGCAAGCTCAGCGACGTGAATATCGATGTCTGGGGCAACCAGTTCCGCGTGTTCAACAACGATGGCGTCAAGTCTCGTGGTTTTTACGTGGACCTGACCCAGTGCGAGGACGGCCCTATCACCAATCTGCTGACCATGTCCGGCGCGCCGGGCCTGGTAGGGCATTTCGCGATGCCTTATACGCCGCCTGGTTGGTTGAAGTGCGACGGCTCTCCGGTCAGTCGCAGCACTTACCCCGGTTTGTTTGCCGTGATTGGAACCTCTTATGGTGCCGGAGATGGCTCGACGACGTTCAATCTGCCTGATTTGCGTGGGGAGTTTGTGCGAGGGTGGGATGATGGGCGCCGTGTTGATCCGGGCCGTGCGCTGGGGAGTGCTCAGGCCGGGACTGTCGGGCCTCATGTCCACACAATCATACGCCCAAACGATGGAGGTGCATTGGCGCTTACTCCTGGCTCGGGCGGTGGCGCCTGGGCATACGGCAGAGAGATGTTGTCATCTGATCAAATGACACTCGTAACGGGCGCAAACAGTGGCATTGGCGTTGAAACCCGTCCCCGCAACGTAGCCCTTCTCGCCTGCATCAAATACTAAGGAAACCGCCATGCAAGAACGCAAACAGAAAACCGTCTACGCCTACCATCCGGAATCCGGCGAGTATCTGGGCACCACTACGGCGGATCTATCGCCGCTGGATGTTGAGGAAACTTGGTTGATTCCGGCCAATGCCACCGAGCAGCAACCCCCGCAGGCGGGGGACAAGCAAGCGGCGGTCTACCGCGACGGCGGCTGGCTGCTGGTGGTGGATTTTCGCGCGCTCAAGCTGTGGAGCAAGGCCAGCGCGCAGCCGGTGACGGCGCAAATCGGCGACACGCCGGACAGCTTGCAGGCCACCGAGCTGGAACCGCCGCCTTTCGCGGTGTGGAACAAGAAAGCCTGGAAAGTAGACGCCGATGCGCAGCGTGTGGCGCTAACGGCGCAGGCGCAGCAGGAGTTGCAGCAGCGTTTGGCGATTGCCTATGCTCAGCGCCGGCCTTTGGAGGATGCGCAGGAACTGGGGCTGGCGACGACGCAGGAGCAGGGCTTGTTGACGGCGTGGAAGCGTTACTGCGTCGAGTTGTCGCGCCTGCCGCAGCAGATCGCGTGGCCGCAGTTGGCCGAGGCGGATTGGCCGAAGCAGCCTGCCTGAGCGTTTGCAGATTGCCGTTTCACGTGAAACCACCCGCGCCGGGCATGCCCGCGCGGGTTTTTCTTAAAGCCTATTCAAAGTCTCGCGGGCAAGAGCGAGACAAGGCGAAAACGGCTGAGAAAGCGGAATGTACACGTGCTACATGAGCATTTCGAAGGTGTACTCATCGCGCCGCTACTCACGTAGCGCAGCAGACATTGAACAGGCTCTTATGGCCGCGCCAGCGTGATCTCCACCCTCTCTTTGCCCTGGCCCACGTTCTTGCGTTTGAGCTTCAGTTCGCCCACTTCGCCGCTGCGGCGCAAATGGGTGCCGCCGCAGGGTACGCGGTAGAGGCCGGGCAGTTCCCAGTAGCGGCGCTGGTTTGCTTCGTCGGAATAGGCGCTGACGATGGCGAGATCGGCGTCTATCAGCGCCTGCACTTTGGCGGCGATGGCGGGCAATAGCGGGGTGATGGGCCGGGCCAGCGCAAAATCGATGCGCGCCTTGTCCTCCGCGATGTGGGCGCCTATCTTTGCCGCGTCGGGCAGCTCGCGGCAAATGGTTTCCAGCACCAGCTCCGCGGCGAAGTGCAGCCGCATCAGCCGGTAGCGGCGCGGCCAGTCTATCGCCACCGTCACCGCGTCGCCGGCGCCAAGGCCGTGATCGTCCGCCAGGGTGTAGGCGATGTCCTGGTCCTGTTTTTCCGCGCGCAGCACCGGACGGCCGGCTATGTTGCCGCTGTCGCTTTCCTGGCCGCCGGAGAAGGCGTAGAAGAGGGTGGCGTCCAGCCAGACCCGCGAGCCGTCCACGTGCGCCACCGTGGTGTGCAGCTCGGTCTGGTAGGGGTCGACCCAGAACTGTTTGCGCACGCTCATGCCGCGCTTCCGGGATTCGCGGCCAGCCGCTGGTAGATGTCGGCGTCTCTTTTTTCCATCATCCATTCCGGCCGGGACAGCGGGCTGAAGCCGAACTGCGCGTACAGGCCGTGAGCGTCGGCGGTGGCCAGCAGCATGCGGCGCAGGTTCTGCAGGCCGGGATGGCTGTCGATCGCCGCCATCAATTGCTTGGACACGCCTTGGCCGCGCCAGGCTTCGACCACGAACACGTCGGCCAGATAGGCGAAGGTGGCGTAGTCGGTGATCACGCGGGCGAAGCCTATCTGCTCGCCGTCGGCGGCGTAGGCGCCGAAGCACAGCGAATGGTCGAGCGAGCGCTCGAAGATGTCGCGCGGCAGTTGGCGTGCCCAGTAGGATTGCTCCGACAGGTAGCGGTAGACGCGTTCGCGGTCCAGCCGCGCGGGATCGGTGTCGATGTGGAGGGTCATGGCGCAGCCAGCCGGGCGAGGGGGATGCCATCAAAGATAACACGCCCGGACTGGCGGGAGCGGCCGGGTTTGCCCGCGCCGCTCCTGGCTGCTAGCCGCTTAGAACCTGTTTACGATCTGCTGCGTGGCCACGGTGAGTACCCGCTCAAAATGCTCATGTACCACCTGTACATTCCGCTTTGTCGCTCGTTTCCGCCTTGTCTCGCCTTAGCTCGCGAGATCGTAAACACGTTCTTATAGGTTTTTGATTTTTTCCAGCTCCTCCGGGCTGTATTTCTTCTCGCTGGCCTTGGTCAGGTCGGTCAGCAGGCCGGCGTGCACGTCGCGCGCCGATTGCACCGCGCTCAGCATATTGCCGCCGCTCCACTGGCCGGCAAAGCCGACCGCGGTTTGCGGCTGACTGGCGTAGAGACTGGTCAGCATGGCGTCCACCGCCGGCTGCTGGCTTTGGAACTGCCGCTCCAGCCGCGCCTGCCATTGCGCCAGCACCGGCAGATACTTGTCCGGCTTGGTCTGGGCCAGCGTGGCGTTGGCGCGGAAGGCCCAGTAGGCGGAGCCGCTCTCGTAATTGGCCGCGCCGGCGCGCAGCGGCGCGGGGATGTCCTTCATCGCGTTCTCGTACATCGGCACCAGCACCGCGCCGGCCGGGCTGCCGAAGGATTGCCAGGTCAGCGCCGCCAATTCCTTGGGCAGGCCGGCGCGCAGCTGGATGACGTGGGTTTCTATGGTGCGGTCCACGCCCATCGGCCGGTCCGCGTCCTTCTGTTTGGCCAGCGCGGTGCCGTGGAAGGTGGCGCGCAGCACCTTGGCCACGTCGGCCACCGCGATCTTGTGTTCCGGCTTCAGCGTCAGCGGGTATTGCGCCTGCCGCGTGGCCTGGCGCAGCGCCGGGTTCAGCAGATGCTGGCCCAGCCATTCGCGGTCCACATTGTATTTGTCGCCGGTGACGCCGAAGGCCTGGGCGAAGTTGAAGCGCTTGGCGTCCACCTTGGCCAGCAGCTGGTGTTTGGCGGTGAACTCGGCCAGGCCGGGGCTGGCGATCACATTGGCGCGGTCGGCGAGGTCGATGTCGTGCAGGCGCAGGCCGTTGGCCACCATCAAATAGCTGTCCTGCGGCACGCGATAGGCCAGCCAGTGGTGGCCGGAGCCGATTTCCATATACCAGGCTTCGTTCGGATCGGCGATCAGCACGCCATTGCCTTCGCCGGCGCCGTATTGGCTCAGATAGCGGCCCAGCAGTTCCACGCCTTCGCGCGCGGTCTTGGCCTGCGGCAGAATCAGCGAGGGGATCACCGCCTCCACCACGCCGCTGTCCAGCAGCGGGTCCGCTTTCTTGGCGCGGGCGTTGATCTCCGCGCTATTGGTGGCGGATACCGCCACATTGAATTCATTGACGCCGCGTTCCTCGTACAGACCGTCGCCGCCGGCGCTGTCGCCGTTCCAGTCCATCAGGCCGCTGTAGCGGTAGAACTGTGCCGGCGCCGGCACTTTCAGGCCGTTCTTGAAGCTCAGCGTCTCATCCTTGGCCGCCGCGCGCGCCGGATGCAGCACCAGGCGCTTGTTCCAGTTATTGATGTAATAATCTTCGTTGCGGGCGATGATGATGGAGCCATCGGCGGAGGCCTGTTTGCCGACGATCAGCGATGAGCAGGCGTCGGCAAGCGGGGCGGCCAGCGCAAGGGCGGTGGCCAGGGCAAGCAGGGTAGGGCGCGGCGTCATGATGCATTCCTCTTCTCTGGGAGCGTGTTTACGATCTAGCGAGCTCAGGCGAGACAAGGCGAAAACGGCTGAGAAAGCGCAGTGTACAAACGGTACATGAGCATTTCGAAGCGGTACTCACCGTGTGACGTCTCACGACGCGCAGCAGATCGCAAACAGGTTCTGAGCGGTCAGTCGCGGTGCGAGACGGCTCATGTTGGCCGCGCGCTAAGCGTGCGGCGGTTGGCGGTGAGGGCAAGTGGATTGTAGGCAGATGGTTCGCATTAGTTGAAATGGGAATCCCATGCTTGCCTGATGCATATCAATCTTGCGCTGTTTGGTAAAAATGTGGCGCAAACTGTCTGATTTATGCAATTGCTTTTGCCATATTGGCGCAAGACTGATTAAGCTTGGCATTTCATTGTGGCGGCGGCTGATGGCGCCGTCGCGGCGAGAACGGATTAGGAAGATATGAAGATTTTGACGATGGCGCGCAAGCTGTTCTTCACGGTGCTGGCGGCGGCGCTGGCCTTGTGGGCTTACGGCGCTTACAGCGGCGAGCCGCAGTGGCAGCAATGGGCGATGTATCTGGGCAATGCGCTGGCCTTGGGCGGCGCTTATCTGGTGCCGACCTTGACCGCCGCCTTGGTGGGCAGCCCGCGGCTGAAGCTGGTGGCGGCGCTGAATGTGCTGGGCGGCTGGCTGATCCTGCCGTGGATCGCGGCGATGATGCTGGCGCTGAAGCGCGACGATCTGGCGTCCGGGTCCTGAATCCGTCTGGCACAATACTCTATCTTTACCGCCCCGTCAGAGGGCGGCGTAAGAAGCTGTTTACGATCTGCTGCGCGTCGTGAGACGTGGCACGGTGAATACCGTCTCGAAATGCTCATGTACCACTCGTACATTCCGCTTTCCCAGCGGTTTTCGCCTGGTCTCGCCTGAGCTCGCGAGATCGTAAACACGTTCTAAGAGCGGCTAACAAACATGGGTTTCACGCCTGAGGCATGGCGCGCCGTTGAGTACGGCAAGTCGGTCCAACGCAGCATCAGGGGTTTGTTAACCGTTCTAAACGGCTGCACGAGGCGATACCACACTACTCAAGGAGAAACACATGTTTCAGCACGTCGACGCCTACGCCGGCGATCCCATCCTGTCGCTGGTCGACGCCTTCGGCAAGGATGCGCGCGGCGACAAGGTCAACCTCAGCATCGGACTGTATTACGACGAGCAGGGCCGCATTCCGCGCCTGAACGCGGTGCAGCAGGCTGAGGCCAAGCTGGCGGCCCAGCCGGCCCAGCCTTGCACTTATCTGCCGATGGACGGCCTGCCGGCCTACCGCAAGGCGGTGCAGGAGCTGTTGTTCGGCGAGGGACATCCGGCGCTGGCCGCCGGCCGCGTCGCCACCATCCAGACCCTGGGCGGCTCCGGCGCGCTGAAAGTGGGCGCGGACTTCCTCAAGCGCTATTTCCCCGACGCCCAGGTGTGGGTCAGCGATCCGACCTGGGACAACCACGTGGCCATCTTCGAAGGCGCCGGCATCGCGGTCAATCGCTACCCCTATTTCGATCCGCAAACCCGCGGCGTGGACTTCGCGGCGATGCTGGACACGCTGGAAACCCTGCCCGCCGGCAGCATCCTGCTGCTGCATCCGTGTTGCCACAACCCCACCGGCTCGGATCTGGACAATGCGCAGTGGGATCAGGTGGTGGCGCTGGCCAAGCGCAAGCAGCTGATTCCCTTCATGGACATCGCCTACCAGGGTTTCGGCGCCGGCTTGGAAGAGGACGCCTACGCCATCCGCGCGATGGCCGACGCCGGTGTGTCCTTCCTGGTCAGCAACTCCTTCTCCAAGATCTTCTCGCTGTACGGCGAGCGCTGCGGCGGCCTGTCGGTGGTATGCCCGAGCCAGGCCGAGGCGGAGCTGGTGTTGGGCCAGCTCAAGGCCACGGTGCGCCGCAACTACTCCAATCCGCCCACCACCGGCGCGCGCTTGATCGCCACCGTGCTGGGCGACGCCGAGCTGAAAGCGCTGTGGGTGTCCGAGGTGAACGAGATGCGCGGCCGCATCCTGGAGATGCGCGGCATTCTGGTGGAGGTGCTGAAGCAGGCGCTGCCGGAGCAGGACTTCGCCTATCTGGTCCATCAGCGCGGCATGTTCAGCTACACCGGCTTCAGCCAGGCCCAGGTGGACGCCCTGCGTGAGCGTTTCGGTGTCTATCTGGTGGGCACCGGCCGCATGTGCGTGGCCGGCTTGACCCGCGCCAATGCGCCTTATGTGGCCAAGGCTTTCGCCGCGGTGCAGTAAGAACCTGTTTACGATCTGCTGCGCGTCGTGAAATGTGACACGGTGAGTGCGGCTTCGAAATGCTCATGTACCACGTGTACATTCCGCTTTCTCGGCTGTTTTTGCCTTGTCTCGCTCTAGCTCGCGAGATCGTAAACAGGTTCTAAGAACCTGTTCAAAGCCTGCTGCGCGTCGGCGATACGGCGTTGAAAACGGCATTCAGAATGCTCATGTACCACACGTACATTCCGCTTCTTCAGCCGTTTTCGCCTTGTCTCGCCCTTGCTCGCGAGACTTTGAACAGGTTCTAAGACCAAGCGCGGCTGACAAAACCGCTGATGCCGTGTTGCGCCGGCTTGCCGTACTCAAGGCACTGCCTACGTCGGCGCGTCTTGCCTCAGCCGTAAACCTGAGCTTTGTCAGCCGCTGTTAAAACAGGTCCTCAGCCGCCGGCCAGGCCTTGTTTCAAACGGGCCAGCGCCGGCTTGGCCAAGGCGTCCGGCGCGTAGCACAGGCCGACGCGGCGGCTGAGTTCCGCCTGTTCCAGCTGCACGCAGCGCAGCTCGGGGTGGTCCTTGGCCAGCCCCTGCGGGACGAAGGCGACGCCGGCGCCGGCCGCGGCCAGCGTCGCCGCCTGTTGCAGGGTGGCGCAGCGCGCCGCCACCGCCAGTTCCCGCGCCGCCTCGCCCAACAGGCTGGCGAAGCGCTGGTGCGACGGATGGTCCGGGCAGGCGATCAGGTCCTGGCCCAGCAGTTGTCCCGGCCGTAGCAGCGGCTGTCCCGCCAGCGGCGCGTCGGCGCACATCGCCAGCACATAATCTTCTTCCCACAGCGGCAGGAACAGCTCGTCCTCGCAACGATTGGCCTCCTCGTCCAGCCGCGCGTCGCCGGCGCAGCCCGCCGCCAGTTCCAGCAGCAAGCCGTCCACAGCGCGGTAGGCCGCCGCCAACACGCGCGCCACGTCGGCCTGGCCCAGGTCCGCCGCCACTCCCAGCGTCAGCGGAAGGCAGTCCTGCCGGCTGCGAAACAGCTGTGTCAGGCTGTCGGCTTCTTCCACCAGCCGCCGCGCCGCCGGGTACAGCAGCCGGGCGGCGTCGGTCACTTCCACCCCGCGCGGCTGACGCTGGAACAGCGCGGCCCCCAGCTGTTCTTCCAGTTGCCGGATGGTGGCGGACAGCGCAGGCTGGCTCAGGTAGAGACGCGCCGAGGCCTGGGTGATGTTGCGCTCTTCGAATACGGCGATGAAGGCTTTGAGTGAGCGGATATCCATAAATTAAACCGATGGCAGCAAGTGGAATAAACGATTTTTCGTGGAATCGTCAGCGAATTATAGTGCTGCTCAAGGATTTGATATCAGTTATTTCTATTGCTAAAGGAGAAGTTCCATGAGTAAGGCTCTCATTGTCATCACCGGCGCCAGCTCCGGCATCGGCGCCGCCACCGCCCGTTTGTTGTCGCAACAAGGCCATCCGCTCTTGCTATTGGCGCGTCGGGTGGAGCGGCTGGAAGCGCTGGCCTTGCCCAATACCTTGTGCCGCGCGGTGGACGTGACCGACCGCGCCCAGCTGGCCGCCGCGGTGGCGGAGGCGGAGGGCCGCTTCGGGCCGGTGGACGCCATCGTCAACAACGCCGGCGTGATGTTGCTGGGACAGATGGCCGAGCAGGCGCCGGAGGAGTGGAAAACCATGTTCGACGTCAATGTGCACGGCCTGCTCAACGGCATCCACACGGTGCTGGGCGGCATGGTGGAGCGCAAGCGCGGCACGGTGATCAATATCAGCTCGGTGGCCGGGCGCAAGACCTTCCCCAACCATGTGGCCTATTGCGGCACCAAGTTCGCGGTGCACGCGATGTCTGAGAATCTGCGCGAGGAAGTGGCGGACCACGGCGTGCGGGTGGTGACGATAGCGCCGGGCGCGGTGGACACCGAGTTGCTGTCGCATACCAGCAGCGAGGCGATCAAGGCCGGTTACGAAGCCTGGAAACAGGAGATGGGCGGCGTGTTGGCGGCGGAAGACGTAGCCAGCGCCATCGTCTACGCCTATCAGCAGCCGCAGAATGTGTGCATTCGCGAGATCGTGCTGGCGGCGACGCGGCAGCAGCCCTGAGACGCGGCGCAAGGCGGACGGACCTTGAGCGGGCTCCGAGGCCGGCTCAGTCCGCCACGTACAATTGGGTATCCGCCTCCCGCATCAGCTCGACGACGGCGGGCGGCGGCGGCTGGTCGGTGAACAGCGCGTCGATCTGCGACAGATGGCCCAGCTCCACCAGCGCCGGGCGGTCGAACTTGCTGTGGTCGGCGGCCAGGAAGACATGGCGGGATTGCTGGATGATGGCCTCGGCGCTGCGCACCTCGCGGTAGTCGTAATCGCGCAGCGTGCCGTCCAGCTCGATGCTGGAAATGCCGATGATGCCGTAATCGACGCGGAACTGGCGGATCAGCTGCACCGTGGCCTCGCCGGTGATGCCGCGGTCGCGTTTGCGCAGCATGCCGCCCAGCACGATGACTTCGCAGTCCGGGTAGTCGCACATGGTGTCCGCCACGTGCAGATTATTGGTGATCACCCGCAGGCCGCGGTGCTGGTGCAGCGCCTTGGCCACTTCCTCGGTGGTGGTGCCCAGATTGATGAACAGCGAAGCGTTGTCCGGGATGTGGCGGGCCAGGCATTCGGCGATGCGGCGCTTTTCGTCTATGCACAGCACCTGCCGCGCCTGGTAGGCGACGTTCTCCACGCTGGACAGCACGCTGGCGCCGCCGTGATAGCGTTGCAGCAACTGATGCTCGGCCAGCAGCGCGATGTCGCGGCGTATGGTCTGCCGGGTGACGGAAAAATGTTCGGCCAGCTTTTCCACGCTGACGTAGCTGTCGCGTTTGACCATGGCCAGCAATTCCTGCTGGCGTTGATTCAGAATGAGCATAGACTGCGAGGCGGCGGGTTGGGACGGTTCGATTGTAAGCGGACAACTCGTCCCGGCGCTATGCCGTCAGCGTCGCCGCCGCGTATTCGGCCAGCGCCAGGCTGGCGGTGAGGCCGGGGGATTCGATGCCGTAGAGTTGGAGCAGGCCGGGCACGCCGTGTTGCGCCGGCCCCTGGATCAGGAAGTCCGCGTCCGGCGCGCCGGGGCCGGCGATCTTGGGGCGGATGCCGGCGTAGGCCGGCGCCAGCGCCTGTTCCGGCAGCGTCGGCCACCAGCGGCGGACGCCGGCGTGGAAGCGCTCCGCGCGCGCCGGGTCCACTTGGTAGTCGATGGCGTCCACCCATTCCAGGTCCGGGCCGAAGCGCGCCTGGCCGGCCAGGTCCAGCGTCAGATGCGTGCCCAGGCCGCCGGCCTCGGGCAGCGGGTAGATCAGGCGCTGGAACGGCGAGCGGCCTTGCAGCGCGAAATAGACGCCGCGCGCGTAATAGGGCGTGGGAATGGTTTCACGTGGAACGCCGGCAATGCTGGCCGCCGCCCGCGGCGCCCACGCGCCGGCGGCGTTGACCGTCAGCCCTGCGCGTAGCCGCATGCCGGCGATGTTCAGCTCCAAACCGTCGCCGCTCACGCGGCCGTCTTGCAGCGGGGAGTTCAAGGCCAGCGTCGCGCCGTGGGCCTCGGCGTCGGCCAGCAGGGCCAGCATCAGGCCGTGGCTGTCTATGATGCCGGTGGACGGCGACAACAGCGCGGCGCGGGCCTGCAAGGCCGGCTCCAGCGCCTGAAGCTGTTCCGCGTCCAGCCAGCGCAGATCATCGACGCCGTTGGCGGCGGCGCGCTGTTGCAAGGCTTGCAGCCGCGGCAGTTCGGCCTCGTTTGCGGCGACGACTAGCTTGCCGCAGCGCCGGTGGGCAATCGCGCGCTGGGCGCAGTAGTCGTACAGCCGCCGGCGGCCGGCCACGCAGAGCCGCGCTTTCAGGCTGCCGGGCGGATAGTAGAGCCCGGCGTGGATCACTTCGCTGTTGCGGCTGGACGCATGCTGGCCGATGGCGCTTTCCGCTTCCACGATGAGGACTTCGCGGCCGGCCATCGCCAGCTGCCGCGCCACGGCCAGGCCGATCACGCCGGCGCCTATCACCACGCATTCCACGGTTTCCATCGCGCTTCCCATCATGCCGGATTGAATAGCGCATGGTGCGACGCCGCGACGGCGGCGTCCAGCCCGGCGGCGCGGAGGCCTATGAGGCGGCGGACTGCGCTTGCCGGCTGAGGTGGAGGTAGTGCAGATGCCGTTCGTACTGGTCCAGGATGTCGGCGATGATCTGTTCCTTGTGGTAGCCCCACAGGCTGTAGCCCTGGCTGCCGTCCTGCAAGTGCACTTCCAGTCGGCAGTAATGGCCGGGCGCGGCGCGGATGGCGAAGGAGGGCGTGGCCGCCATGGCGGCCTGGATGCGGTAGCGGAAGGCGGCGTCGCCGTCGCCGGCGATGAGCAGGCCCAGCCGCGGCAGGCCGGTCTGCGGGTCTGTTTCCTGTTCCAGCCGCGCCTTGGCGCCGCGCTGGCGCAGCGCGGCGCAAACCTCGCGCAAGGCCGGGAGGCAGCTGTGTTCCAGCATGGTCCGGGTCTGGTCCGCGTCCGGATAGCTCATCGCCCGGCTCAGCCGTTGCTGCCAGTTCAGCCGCGGATCGGAGTGGGCGTAGGTGCGGCCGGACAGCGAGCCGGCCAGGCTGGCCTGGCGGCTGTCTTCGCGCATGCCTTCGCGCCGCAGCGCCTTGTACAAGCCGGCCATGATGAAGAACATCACGAAAGAGAAGGGCAAGCCCATGATGATGGTGGCGTTCTGCAGCGTGGGCACGCCGCCCACCATCAGCATGGACAGCGTCAGGATGCCGATGGCCAGCGACCAGAAAATGCGCAGCCACTTGGGCGCGTCGCTGGCCGGGTCCTTGAGAATGGAGGTGAAGTTGCCCAGCACCAGCGCGCCGGAGTCGGCCGAGGTGACGTAGAACAGCAGACCGGTGACGGTGGCGAGCAGGGCGCTGAAACCGGTCCACGGGTATTGCGCCAGCAGCGAATAGAACGCCCGTTCCGGCGTCTCCATCGCGGTCTTGCCGAAGCTCTGGTTGCCGGCCAGCACCAGGTCCAGCGCGCTGTTGCCGAAGATGGAAATCCAGATCAAGGTGAACACGAAGGGGATGACCAGGGTGCCGATGATGAATTGGCGCAGGGTGCGGCCGCGCGAGATGCGCGCCAGGAACAGGCCGACGAAGGGCGCCCAGGCCACCCACCAGGCCCAGAAGAACAGAGTCCAGGCGTTCAGCCAGTCCACCGGGCGCTGGAAGGCGAAGGTGTTCAGGGTCATGCCGGCGAAGCCGTTCAGGTAGTCTCCCACGTTCAGCACCAGGCCGTTGAGCAGGAACACGGTATTGCCGCTGAACAGCACGAACAGAATCAGCAGGATGGCCAGCAGCACGTTCAATTCCGATAGCCGGCGGATGCCCTTGTCCACGCCGGAGACCACGGACAGGGTGGCCATCGCCACCGACAGCAGGATCAGCAAGGCTTGCGCCAGCACGCCTTCCGGAATGTCGAACATGAAGCGCAGGCCGTAGTTGAGCTGCACCACGCCTATGCCCAGCGAGGTGGCGATGCCGAAGATGGTGCCGAGCACGGCGGCGATGTCGACGCCGTGGCCGAGCGCGCCGTGGATGCGACGGCCGAAGATGGGATAGAGGGCCGAGCGGATGCTGAGCGGCAATTGATGGCGATAGCTGAAATAGCCCAGGGCCATGCCCATCAACGCGTACATCGACCAGCCGGTGATGCCGTAGTGGAACAGGGTCCAGGACATGGCCTGGCGCGCGGCGGCGTGGGTGCCGGGCGCGCCCTCGGGCGGGGCCAGCAGGTGGGTGACCGGTTCGGCCACCGAGAAAAACATCAGGTCGATGCCGATGCCGGCGGCGAACAGCATCGCGCCCCAGGTGAACAGGCTGTATTCCGGCCGCGAATGGGCCGGTCCCAGCTTGATGCTGCCAAAGCGGGAACAGGCGATGACCAGGACGAACAAGACATAGAGCGTGGCGGCCAGGAAGTAGTACCAGCCAAAGCCCTCGGTGATCCAGCCCAGCACCTGGGCCATGACGCGGGCGGCGGCGTCGGCGTCCAGCATCGCCCACAGCGCCAGCGCCAGAATGCAGCTGGACGAACCGAGGAACACTGCGCGGTTGAGGCGGTCTGTCGCCCCGGTTTCCGGTAATGCAGCCATGTAGGGGTCTCCCGATGCTGACGCAAGGAAAGACCGACACTAGCATCGGCCCGCGGCGGGGGCTGGTCAGAATGCGACGCGGGGGCGAGCGCAGGCGACCGGGCGTGAAAAAGCCGCCCATGGGCGGCTGGAAGGCGGGAGCGGCGGGTTTCAGCCGGCCATCGCGGCTTCGACTTCTTCCACCGTCTTGGGAATCGGCGCGCCCAGCACGCGGCTGCCGTCGGCGGTGACCAACACATTGTCCTCAATGCGGATGCCGCCGAAGTCCTGGTATTCGCGGAATTTGTCGTAGTCGATGTACTGGCTGTGGCGGCCTTCGGCGGCCCAGGCTTCGATCAGCGCCGGGATGAAGTACATGCCGGGCTCCACCGTCACCACCATGCCTTGTTTCAGCGGCTTGCCCAGACGCAGGTAGCCCAGCCCGAACAGCGGGCTGCGCTCGGTGTCCTCGCCGTAACCCACCAGGTCTTCGCCCAGGCCTTCCATATCGTGCACGTCCATGCCGATCTGATGGCCAAGGCCGTGCGGGAAGGCGATGGCGTAGGCGCCGGATTCAACGATGGCGTCGGCGTTGCCCTGGAAGAAGCCCAGCGCGCTCATTCTTTCCACCATCAGCCGCGCGGACAGCTTGTGCACGTCCAGATAGCGCACGCCCGGCTTCATCGCCTCGATGGCGGCCAGCTGCATGTCCAGCACGATATTGTACAGTTCGCGCTGGCGCGGGCTGAACTTGCCGCCCACCGGGAAGGTGCGGGTGATGTCGCTGGCGTAGCCGCCGCCGGAGGTACAGCCGGTGTCGTTCAGCGCCAGGTCGCCGCTTTCCAGGCGGTTGTCGTGGTGATGGTTGTGCAGCACTTCGCCGCGGCGGGAGAAGATGGACGGATAGGCCAGCTGCCAGTCGCGTCGGCGCATGATGCCTTCCATCTCGCCCACCACTTCGTATTCCATCACGCCGGGTTTGGCGTGGCGCATCGCGGCGACGTGCATGTCGCGGGTCACCGCCAGCGCCGCTTCCATTTCGGCGATTTCTTCGTCGCCCTTGATTTCGCGCAGCGCCACCACGGCATGGGTCAGCGGCGCGGAGAAGCCGTCCTTGACCTTGGCCGGATGAACGTCCAGCAAGCGGCCCATCTCGATCAGGGTTTCGCCGCGGTACGGCGCCAGGTAATGGACGGCGCGGCCGGCGGCGCGCGCGGCGCTCAGCGCGGAGGCCAGTTCGGCGTAGCCGCGGCTGTGTGTCAGGCCGGCCAGCGCGGCGCGTTCGGCCAGGCTGGGCAGCGGGCCGGTCCAGACGATGTCGGCCACGTCCGGATCGTTGCCGAACAGCGTCGCTTCGCCGCTGTCGGCGTCGATGAGGCCGGCCAGGCCCGGTTCGTTCAGGCCGAAGAAATAACGGAAGCTGGAGTCCTGCACGAAGGGCAGAGTGTTGTCGTGATAGTTCATCGGCGAATCGACATTGCCGACAAACAGCAGCAGGCCGGACAGGCCGGCCGCTTGCAGACGGGCGCGGCGTTGCGCGTATACGGTGGCAGCGAACATGGTTTCCTCGAGGGTGGGCAGGGTCCGCCCGGTTCGGTCGCCGCGCGGAATATTGTATCCAGTCCCTTAACTTATCATGCCCGCCGCCGGGCTGCCAGTGCCGGTTCAGCCGCGCTGGCCGACGGCGGCTTCGGCCTGCCGGGCCTTGGCCGGACGCAGGATCAAGGCCACCGCGCCGCCGGCCAGCAAGGCCCACAGCGGCGCGCCCAGGCCGGCGATGCTGACGCCGGAGGCCGCCACCACGAAGGTGATCAGCGCCGCTTCGCGGCGGCCCTCGTCGCTCAGCGCCGCGCTCAAGGAGGACGCCAGGGTGCCGAACAGCGCCAGCCCGGCGGCGGTGGCCACCAGCGCCTTGGGCAGGGTCAGGATCAGGCTGGCCAGCGCGCCGCCGGCCGCGCCTATCGCCAGATAGAGCGCGCCGCAGATCACGCCGGCCACATAGCGGCGTTTGGGATCGGGGTGGGTTTCCGGCCCGGTGCAGATGGCGGCGGTGATCGCCGCCAGCACCACGCCGTGGCCGCCGAAGGGCGCGGTCAGCATGGACACCGCGCCCAGCAGCGACACCGGCGAGCGGGCCGGGATGCGGTAGCCGGAGGAGGCCAGCACCGCCATGCCGGGCAGGAATTGACCGGTCAGCGCCACCAGCGCCAGCGGCAAGGCCAGATTGAAGAAGGCGCTCCACGACCATTGCGGCGCGGTGAACAGCGGACCGCCGCCGCCTCCGCCATGGGCCGGCAGCGGCTGGAACAGGCCTTGCGCCGCCGCCAGCAGCAGGCCCAGCAGGATGGCGGCCGGCAGCGCGTAGCGCGGGAAGAAGCGGCGGCCGACGAAGAACAGCGCGGCCATGCTGACCACCAGCAGCGGATCGTGGCCGGCGGCGCTGGCCAGTTCGGCGACGAAGCGGAACAGGATGCCGGCCAGCATCGCCGCCGCCAGCGCAGCGGGGAACACCTTCATCAGCCGGTCGAACAGACCGCTGACGCCCAGCAGGGTGACGATGGCGGCGGCGGCCAGGAAGGCGCCCACCGCCTCGCCGTAGGGCACGCCGGGCAGGGCCGCCAGCAGCAGGGCCGCGCCGGGGGTGCTCCAGGCGGTGATCACCGGCGCCTTCCAGCGCCAGGACAGGTAGAGGCCGGCCACGCCGGAGCCGATGGACACCGCCCAGATCCAGGAGCCGAGCTGGGCCGGGGACAGTCCGGCTGACTGGGCGGCGTGGACGATGATGAGGAAGGGGCCGGAATAGCCGACCAATAAGGCCAGCGCCGCGGCCAGCGCGGCGGAGGGCGACAGGTCGCGCCAGAAGGTGGACGGCATGATGCGCTTTCTTGCGATGAAAAGTAGGGCCAGCCTAGCGCAAGCGCCGCGCCTCGCCTTCCCACAGCCGACGCAAACAGTTTATGCTGCGCACAATCTGTTCTATATAACAGCGATGACTGATTCCCTGTATCTACGCATTGCCGCGGACATCGAGCGCGGGCTGGACAGCGGCGAGTACCCGCCCGGCAGCCGGCTGCCCTCGGTGCGCCGTCTGGCCGCCCTGCACGGCGTCAACGTCTTGACCGCGCTGGCGGCTTACCGCCATCTGGAGCGCCGGCAACGCGTCAGCGCCCGGCCGCGCGCCGGCTTTTTCGCCGCCTTGCCCAGCCGCGCGCAGCAGGCGCATGCCCGGGACGACGGCTTGCCGTCGGCGGCGACCCTGGTGCGGGTGGACAGCCGCATGTCGCAATTGATCGAATGGTCGGGCCTGGACATCGGCACCCAGCTGCACATGGCGGAAGCGCACGGCAGCATGTATCCGGCGGCGGCGCTGGCGCGTCGGCTGCAACAGACGCTGAACCAGCGGCCGGAGCTGATCGGCGCCTATCTGCCGCGCGGCGAGCAGGCGCGTCTGCACCGGCTGGTGTGCGGGCTGGCGGCGCAGTGGCAGCTGGCGCTGGAGCCGGACGCCATCCTGTTCACCCACGGCATCACCGAGGCGATCAGCCTGTCGCTGCGCTTGCTGACCCGGCCGGGCGACACCGTGGCGGTGGAGACGCCGGTGTACTTCGGTCTGCTGCAAACCCTGGAGGCCCTGGGACTGAAAGCGCTGGAAATCCCGTGCACGCCGGACGCCGGCCTGTCGCTGGAGGCGCTGGAGTTCGCCTTGCGCCACGGACCGGCGCCGCGCTGCCTGGTGACGGTGACCAATTTTCAGAATCCCACCGGCGCCTTGATGCCGGACGAAGCCAAGAAGCGCTTGTTGCAGCTGGCTTACCGTCACGGCCTGACCATCATCGAGGACGATGTGTTCGGCGAGCTTTACTTCGGCGAGCAGCATCCGACGCCGCTGAAGGCCTGGGACAGCCGCGGCGAGGTGATTTACTGCTCGTCCTTCACCAAGAGCTTCGCGCCTTCGTTCCGTTTGGGCTGGTTGTCCGGCGGCCGCCATCACGCGGCGCTGGCGCGGCTGAGCAATAGCAGCAGCCTGGTGAGCTCGGCCTTGTATCAGGGCTTGTTGGCGGATGTGTTGGCCGACGGCGACTACGCGCGTTTCGCCGAGCGTTTGCGGCGGCAATTGGCGCGGCAGATGGGCCAACTGGCCGACGCGGTGCTGGCGGCCTTCCCCAAGGGCACGCGGCTGCGGAGGCCGCAGGGCGGTCTGCTGCTGTGGGTGGAATGTCCGGAAGGGCTGGACGCGGGCCGCTTGCTGGAGCGGGCGCTGGCCGAATCCATCAGTTTCGCGCCGGGCCTGGTGTTTTCCGCCGAGCCGCGTTTCGGCCACTGTCTGCGGCTGAATTTCGGCCAGCCGTGGTCGCCGGCGCTGGCGCGGGCGATTGCCTCCCTGGGCCGCCTGGCCGGCGAGCAGCTGAGCCAATGAAAACGGCGGAGCGCATGCTCCGCCGCGAGGCAGTCGGCTTGGCGCCGGCTCAGTCTTGACGCGCGCGGCGCGCCTTCACCGAGTCGGCCAGCGTGGTCAGCAGTTTTTCCGTGTCGTCCCAGCCGATGCAGGCGTCGGTGACGCTCTGGCCGTAGGTCAACTCGCAGCCCGGCTTCAGGTCCTGGCGGCCTTCCACCAAGTGGCTTTCCACCATCACGCCGAAGATATTGGCGTTGCCGGCGGCCAGCTGGCCGGCGATGTCGTCGGCCACTTCCATCTGACGACGGTAGTCCTTGCGGCTGTTGGCGTGGCTGAAATCCACCATCAGCTTTTGCGGCAGGCCCACGGAGACCAGTTCCGCCGCCGCGGCGCTCACGTGCTCGGCCGAGTAATTGGGTTCCTTGCCGCCGCGCAGGATCACGTGGCAATCCGGGTTGCCGCCGGTGGAGACGATGGCGGAGTGGCCGGTCTTGGTCACGGACAGGAAATGATGGGGCACGCTGGAGGAGCGGATGGCGTCCACGGCGATCTTCAGATTGCCGTCGGTGCCGTTCTTGAAACCCACCGGGCAGGACAGGCCGGAGGCCAGTTCGCGGTGCACCTGGCTTTCGGTGGTGCGCGCGCCGATGGCGCCCCAGCTGATCAGGTCGGCGAAGTACTGCGGCGTGATCATGTCCAGGAATTCGGTGGCGGCCGGCATGCCCATGTCGTTCAGGGTCAGCAGCAGGCGGCGCGCGATGCGCAGGCCGCTGTTGATGTCGAAGGATTCGTTCAGCAGCGGATCGTTGATCAGGCCTTTCCAGCCGACGGTGGTGCGCGGTTTTTCAAAGTAGACGCGCATCACCACCACCAGCTCCTGCGACAGCTTGTCGCGCAGCGGCGCCAGCTTCTTGGCGTACTCGATGGCGGCTTCGGTGTCGTGGATGGAGCAGGGGCCGATCACCACCAGCAGGCGGTCGTCCTCGCCGCGCAACAGCGCGGAGATGTCGCGGCGGGCGGCGTAAATCACCTCGGAGGCGGCCTCGGTGATCGGCAGTTCGTACAGGTGGGCGATGGGCGGCAGCAATTCCTTGATTTCGCGGATTCTGACGTCGTCGGTCTGGCGTTGCATAAAGGCGGCTTCCTTGCTATTTCAGTTTTTGCATAGCAGCAAGATAACCGGATTCCACGACGCTAGACAAGCGGCCGGCCTGCTTTAATGCCCTAAATTCATACTAGATGATCGTTAGGGATAAGCTATCGGCTCCCGATTTATCTGCTTGTTTTTCTTGGACGGGGGACAGGCGGACATGAAAAACGCCCCGGATGCGGCCAGGGCGTTTTGCGGGCGAGAGCCGGAACGGTCAGTCGGCGTACTGACGCTTCATGCGTTCGCGGCGTTCCTGGGCTTCCACCGACAGCGTGGCGGTGGGGCGGGCCATCAGGCGGCGCAGGCCGATCGGTTCGCCGGTGTCTTCGCAGAAGCCGTAAGAACCGTCTTCGATCTGGCGCAGCGAGGCCTGGATCTTTTGCAGCAGCTTGCGCTCGCGGTCGCGGGTGCGCAGTTCCAGCGCGTATTCCTCTTCCAGCGTGGCGCGGTCAGCGGGATCCGGCGTGGCTTCCTGCTCTTGCAGGTGATTGGCGGTCGCATTTGCGTTAGAGAGCAACTCCTGCTGCATCTGCAACAACCGGTCTTTGAAAAACTCAAGATGGTCGGCGTTCATGTAATCGTCGCCGGTCCAGTTGAGGATATCCTGTTCGGTTAGTTTGGCCATAATAGGTGCTTCCAGCATAGAGTTGGCAACAGGCGGAGAAGATTACCGGCGCCCCGCTATTTCTGCAACTGTCTTAGGCGCTTAGGTGATATTAACTCCCTGCTGCTGACAATCGGTATAGCGTTGTTTCACTCCGGTAACAAGCCTGAGGCATCGTTAAAAGGGTATTGGCGCAACAGGCTAAGACATAAAATGTCCCGGACAGTTCAAAGGCGGCAATGCGCCGCCTTTTTCCGGGAGCCGGCGCGCCGTGCGGCGTGCCGGGTTTCTAGCGTCGGGATGGCTTATTTCAGCGACAGTACCCATTTGGCCAGCGCGCGCAGGTCCGCGTCCGGGATGTTCGGATGCGGGGTCATCGGCACCGGGCCCCACACGCCGGAGCCGCCGTTCTTGATCTTGGCCATCAGCATGGCTTCCGCGCCTTTCTGGCTGGCGTATTTCTTGGCCACGTCCTTATAGGCCGGGCCGACGATCTTCTTGTCCACCGCGTGACAGGCGGTACAGCTGTATTTTTGCGCCAGCTGCATATTGGCGAAGGCGGGAGCGGCGGCGGCGCTCAACAGGGCGGCGGCGAGCAAGGCTTTTTTCATTGGAAGTCTCCTGGTGTGGTGATGCAAATCGGTTGCCAAACGAGCGGCCGCAAAGCGCGGCCGCGAAAAAATATGACAAATAACCTGAATTGCTACAGTACTACCTTGAGTTGGGTCAAGAAGCTTGCTTCCAGCATGCGCACCGGCAGCATCAGGATCACCTGGATGATCAGGAGCAGCACCAGCGGCGACAGGTCCACGCCGCCGATATTGGCCTTGCGGAACGGACGCAGGAAGGGCCGGGTCAACGCGTCCAGCACCGGCATCAGCGGGTTGTAGGGGCTGACCCAGCTGAGCACGGCCTGAACGATGACGCTGCCCATCAACAGGGTCAGCGATTGCTTGAACACTTCCAGCAGCGACAGCAGCGACAGCGCCACCCAGACCTGCGGAAAGGTGAAGACTTCCGGCACCGAGCTGAGCAAGGTGACCAGCACATTGGACAGCAGCGCCACCAGCCAGGCCAGCAACATGGTGGCGCTGTCGTAGCTGCGCATCGCCGGCACCAGCTTGCGCAGCGGCAGCACCGCGAAATTGGTGGCGGCCATCACGAACTGGCACAGCGGGTGTTTGAACGGGGCGCGCGCCACTTGCAGATAGAAGCGCAGCAGCAGCACCAGCACGAACAGGCCGCAAAGGGAGTGGATCAGAAAGCGCAAAGTGTCGAAGAACATGATGTGGCTTAGTCCTGGCTGAGTTGTTGGCCCATTTCGATGGAGCGGTCGCGGCAGTCCAGCGTGCCGGCGATGATGGCCTGCTTGACGCCTTCCGCCTCAAAGCGGGCGATGGCGCGTTCGGTGGTGCCGCCCTTGGACATCACATTGGTGCGCAAGGCGGCCACGGACAGCGGGCTTTGCTTGGCCAGTTCCACCGCGCCTTCGAAGGTGGCCAGCACCAGCCGGCGCGCTTCCGCTTCGGAAAAGCCGGTTTGCTGGGCGGCTTCTATCATGCTTTCGATGAAATAGAACACATAGGCCGGGCCGCTGCCGGACACGGCGGTGACGTCGTCGATGCGCTGTTCGTTTTGCAGCCAGACGGTGATGCCGGCCGCCTGCATCACGGTGTTGGCGTCCTGGCGGTCGTCTTCGCTGACGCCCACCGAGGCGAACAGGCCGGACACGCCCTTGCCTATCATCGCCGGGGTGTTGGGCATCACCCGCACCACGCGCTTGCTGCCCAGCCAGCGGCATAGCGCGTCCAGGCGGATGCCGGCGGCGATGGAGATCACCAGCGCGCCGTTGAGCCTGGGCTCAAGCTCCAGGCACAAGTCGCGCAGATGCTGCGGCTTGACCGCCAGCACCACGATGTCGCCGATGCCGAAGGCGTCCGGCAGCGCCGCGCCGCCGCTGACGTCGTATTCCTGGCGCAGCCGTTCCACTTTGCCGGCGTCCGGGTCCACCACGTGGATGCGATGCGCCGCCTGCTTGATCAGGCCGGCGATGATGGCGTTGGCCATATTGCCGCCGCCTATGAAGGTAATCCGCATGCTTTTTCCTTATAAACCGGCCTGAAACCGCTATCGTTTCAAGCCGATGTCATTCAATGATAATGGCGCGCGCCGAAAATGGCCGTGCCCACCCGCACCAGGGTGGCGCCTTCGGCGACGGCGACGGCCATGTCGGAGGACATGCCCATGGACAGCGTGTCCAGCGCCAGCCCTTCGGCGATCAGGCGTTCGCGCAGCCTGCGCAGCTGGGCGAACTGAGACGCCAGCCGCGCCGTGTCCTCCGTGGGTTCCGGGATGCACATCAGGCCGCGCAGGGTCAGACGCGGCAAGGCCGCCACCGCGCGCGCCAATTCCAGCGCCTGCTCCGGCGCGCAGCCGCTCTTGCTGGCCTCGCCGGACACGTTCACCTGAATGCACACGTTCAGCGGCGGCAGCGCCGCCGGACGTTGCGCCGACAGCCGTTCCGCGATTTTCAGCCGCTCCACCGAGTGGGCCCAGTGCGCCAATTCCGCCACCGCTCGGGTTTTATTGGATTGCATCGGGCCGATGAAGTGCCATTCGATCTCCAGGCCGGCCAGCGCCTCGGCCTTCTGCTGCAATTCCTGCACGTAGTTTTCACCAAAGGCGCGCTGGCCGGCAAGATAGGCTTGCTCGATGTCCGCGGCGGGGAAGGTTTTGCTGACGGCCAGCAAGCGCACCGATCCCGCCGGACGGCCGGCGGCGTGTTCCGCGTCCGCCAGGCGTTGGCGGACTTGCTGCAAGGGTTGGGAGATGGAGTCTGTCATGGCGTCGAGAAATGGTTTGCTGCGGGCGGTGAGGCTTGTTGCCCGGGTTTGGGGTTTCTACAAAGAATCATGGCCGCGCATCATTAATAATTATGGGGTGACGGCGATATCCCAAATGGCTGAGTTGAGCTTACAATCAGCGCCAGAGCCGGAAATGCCGGGGTCTCGTTCGGGCGCGTCGCCGACGCGGGCGGTTCTTCATTATTTTTCAAGTGGTCGCCTGGCGGCTGAAACCATGGCGGCGGTGCAGTCATCGTGGAGATTATATTATGGAAATTTCGGAGCTCTTGGCCTTTACGGTCAAGAACAAGGCGTCCGACCTGCATCTGTCCGCCGGGCTGCCGCCGATGATCCGGGTGAACGGCGACATCCGCCGCATCAACCTGCCGCCGATGGACCACCATGACGTGCACGACATGGTGTACGACATCATGAACGATTACCAGCGCAAAATCTTCGAAGACACCTTCGAGTGCGACTTTTCCTTCGACCTGCCCGGCATCGCCCGTTT
This sequence comes from Chromobacterium rhizoryzae, assembly GCF_020544465.1. Taxonomy (NCBI): domain Bacteria; kingdom Pseudomonadati; phylum Pseudomonadota; class Betaproteobacteria; order Neisseriales; family Chromobacteriaceae; genus Chromobacterium; species Chromobacterium rhizoryzae. The sequence goes on along the minus strand of NZ_CP066126.1, from coordinate 5,106,629 downwards.
CCGCGTCAACTCCTTCGTGCAGAACCGCGGCATGGGAGCGGTGTTCCGGGTGATTCCGTCCAAGGTGCTGTCGCTGGAGCAGCTGGGCGCGCCCAAGATCTTCCAGGAAATCGCCGCCTTTCCGCGCGGGCTGGTGCTGGTGACCGGCCCCACCGGCTCAGGCAAGTCCACCACGCTGGCGGCGATGATTGATTTCATCAACGACAACCACTTCTCCCATATCCTGACCGTGGAGGATCCGATCGAGTTCGTCCACGACAGCAAGAAGTGCCTGATCAACCAGCGCGAGCTGGGCTTGCAGACTCACAGCTTCGCCAATGCGCTGAAGTCCGCCCTGCGCGAAGACCCGGACGTGATCCTGGTGGGCGAATTGCGCGATCTGGAAACCATACGCCTGGCGCTGACCGCGGCGGAAACCGGCCACCTGGTGTTCGGCACCCTGCACACCAGCTCCGCCGCCAAGACCATAGACCGTATCGTCGACGTGTTCCCGGCCGGGGAAAAGGAGATGGTGCGTTCGATGCTGTCCGAATCGGTGCGCGCGGTGATCGCCCAGACCCTGCTCAAGACCAAGGACGGCAGCGGGCGGGTGGCCGCGCATGAAATCATGCTGGGCACCCCGGCGATCCGCAACCTGATCCGCGAAAACAAGATCGCCCAGATCAACTCCATGATCCAGACCGGTCAGCAGCACGGCATGCAGACGCTGGACCAGTGTCTACAGGAGCTGGTGCGGCGCAATATGGTGTCGCCGGCGGACGCCAGACAAAAGGCCGCCAACAAGGATCAATTCTGAGCGGGCGCTGCGCTACACTAGAAACGGCGACCCGCGGGACCTCATCATGGAAAAAGACCAGGCTTCCAAGTTCATACTGGATCTGCTGAAGCACGCCACCGGCAAGAACGCCTCCGATGTCTTCATCGCCGCCGATTTCCCGCCGGCGATGAAGATAGACGGCAAGATCACACCGGTGGCGCCGCAGCCCCTGTCCGCCCAGCACACCAAGGAATTGGTGCGCGCGGTGATGAACGACCGGCAGACCGAGGAGTTCGAAACCAAGAAGGAGGCCAACTTCGCGATCAATCCGCCGGGCCTGGGGCGCTTCCGCGTCAGCGCCTATGTGCAGCAGGGCCACGCCGGCATGGTGTTGCGCAAGATCAACACCGAAATCCCCACTTTCGACCAGCTCAACCTGCCGCTGGTCTTGCGCGACATCGCGCTGATCAAGCGCGGGCTGGTGATCTTCGTCGGCGGCACCGGCTCGGGCAAATCCACCTCGCTGGCCGCGCTGGTGGACTGGCGCAACAGCCACAACCACGACCACATCATCACCATCGAAGATCCGATCGAATACGTGCACCAGCACAAAAAGTCCATCATCACCCAGCGCGAGGTGGGCGTGGACACCGATGATTGGGACATCGCCTTGAAGAACACCCTGCGCCAGGCGCCGGACGTGATCCTGATGGGCGAGATCCGCGACCGCGAAACCATGGGCTACGGCTTGCAGTTCGCCGAAACCGGCCACCTGTGCCTGGCCACGCTGCACGCCAACAACGCCAACCAGGCGCTGGACCGCATCCTCAACTTCTTCCCCGAGGAGCGTCATCAACAGGTCTTGATGGATTTGTCGCTGAATATGCGTTCCATCATTTCCCAGCGGCTGGTGCCGATCAAAAGCGGCCGCGGCCGGGTGGCGGCGGTGGAAATCCTGCTCAACAGCCCGCTGGTGTCCGACATGATCTTCAAGGGCGAAATCGCCGGTCTGAAGGAAGTGATGGGCCGCTCGCGCGAGACCGGCATGCAGACCTTCGACCAGTCCTTGTTCGAGCTGTACGAGGCGGATCTGATCAGCTACGAGGACGCTCTGCGCAACGCCGACTCCATCAACGATCTGCGGCTGAAGATCAAGCTTTACAGCGAAGGCTCCAAGTCCAGGGACCCGCTGGAAGGCATAGACCACCTCGACATCGTCTAAAGAGGCTGTTTCCTACCTGCTGCGCTGCGCGAGATCTCGCGCGGCGGCTAGGTCTCAGCACGCTCACGCGCCGCGCGCTCCTTCCGTTTCTTCCGCCGCAAGGTTTTGTCTCGCGCTTGTCCGCGAGGTTTTGAACGGGTTCTACGCCCGGGCTTGCAGGGCCAGCGCCGCCGCCGCGGTTTTCAGCAGCCGGTCGGACAGCGTCTCGTCCGAGATGGCGCGGGACAGCAGCAAGGCGCCCACCATCAGGGCCAGGCAGGCTTCGGGCGCCAGCGCCGGCCGCGAGCCGGCCGCCGTGTCGCATTGTTGCGCCTGGCGCAGCGTGTGCAGCAGCGCCTGCAAGCCTTCGGAAAACGCCTGGCGCGTGGCTTTGTCGTGGCGGGCCAGCTCCCCGGCCAGCGCGGCGGCGGCGCAGCCGGAGTCAGGAAAGTCGCGGTGCGCCGCGCTCAGATAATCCTTGGCCAGCCGTTTCAGCCCGGCGCCGTTGGGCGCCTGCTCCAGTTGGGCCTGCCAAATCTCGTTCATGTCCAGCAGCGCCTGGCGACAGGATTGCGCCACCAGATCGTCCTTGCTGTGGAAGTGGGCGTAGAAACCGCCGTGGGTCAGTCCCAGATCGGCCATCAGATTGGCGATGCCGACATTGGCCACGCCTTCGGCTCGAAAACGCAGCGAGGCCATGGTCAGGATCCGTTGACGGGTTTCGGTCTTGTGAGTTGAGCTGTAGCGCATCGTTGACCTTCCTGTTCGGCTAGAGGGTGGCGCAACGCAATGACGAAGCGGTGATTCCGTTTTAGATGATAGCTATCATTTATTCAATCGCGATGTGAATCAGCAAGATAGCCCGCCCGCCCCCTGCGTGCGTGGCAGTCAAGAAAGCCAAGGAATGACGGCGGAATTTATCCGATATATCTATATTGACTAAAAAGCGGCGTTTCCCGCCTTGCTCCCCGTTCCGGGGACGGCCCGGAACACCGGTCGCGCTCAAGCCGGCGCGCGGGGGACGGATGGTTTCCCCCATTCGCCGGCCGTCGCGGCTGTGCGCTGAGGGAGGGTGGAGACAAGCATGCAGCGATGGAGGGATGCCGCCGCGGGCTTTTGGGCGGCCGCATGGCGGCAGCTGAGCGTGGCCGCGGCCTATTGGGGCTTGGCGCGGCTATTGATGGCCGGCTTCATGAATGCGGAAACCTGGCTGACGCCGGCCTGGTTTCCGGCCGGCCTGGCGATGGCGGTCGCCTTGCGCGGCGGCCAGCGCTACGGCATGGGGCTGGCGGCGGGATCTTTGCTGTTTAGCCTCTTGTCGCGCCAGTTGCCGCTGGCGGACGCCTTGTTGATCGCCGGCGCCAATACGGTGGGCAGCTTGTTGGGCGCCTTGCTGGTGCGCTACCGCTGCGGCCGGCGCCTGCCCTTGCACAGCCTGTCCTATGTCCAGGCCTTCATCGCCGGCGCGGCGCTGGCCGCGGCCGTCGCCGCCATGGGCGGCACGGCGGCCCTGCTGCATGGCCAGCCGCAACTCTTATTGCCGCTGGGGCGTCACTTCATCGCCTGGTGGCTGGCGGACCTGGCCGGCATTTTCAGTCTGACGCCCTGTCTGCTGCTGTTGAGGCGCGCGGTGACAGGCGAAGGCCACGGCGGCCTCGGCTCGCTGGACGGTTTGACCGCCTGGCTGACCTTGCTGGTCGCCGGCCTGGCCATGCTGGGCATAGACGACAGCACCGGACGTTATGCCGCCCTGCCTTATTGCTTCAGCCTGCCTCTGCTGTGGTTCGCGTTTCGCCAGCGCTTGCGGCTGGCCCATGGCCTGTCGCTGGGGATTTTGCTGCTGGCTCTGGCCGGCGGCGTGTCCGGCCACGGCGCTTTCGGGCACGGCGAGCAGGCATTGCTGACTCTCAGCATGCTGATGCTGATCCAGACCACCACCTTGCTGGTGTTCGGCGCGCTGGCGGTGGATCTGCGACGCACCGAGGCCAGGCTGCGCGGCGTCAACCGCCAATTGGAGGGCAAGGTCCGCGCCCGGACCCGCGAACTGGCGGACAGCGAGGCGCGTTTGCGCCTGATGGCCGACGCCGCGCCCTTTCCCTTGGCGATGAACCGTTTGCAAGGCGGCGAACTGATCTACGCCAATGCCCGCGCCGAGGAGTTGTTCCGCGAACGACTGGCGCCCGGGCGGCCGCTGCGGGTGCAGGACTTCTACGTGGATCCAGCCGAGCGCGAGCGCGTGTCCGCGCTGCTGCGAGTAGGCGGTTGCGTGCGCGACCGCGAAGTGCGGCTGCGCGCCGCCGACGGCCGGGAGTTCTGGGCGCTGATCTCCTGTTCCGTGGTGAGGGCCGACGACGGCTGGTTTGTGATCAACGGCGTCAACGACATCAGCGAGCGCAAACAGCTGGAGCAGGATTTGCTGCAGGCCAACCAGGCGCTGCGCCAGAATCTGAATGAAATAGAACTGCTGCAGCAGGGCTTGCGTGAGCAAGCGTTGCGCGATCCGCTGACCGGCCTGTTCAACCGCCGTCATCTGGACGATATTCTGCCGCGCATCCTCAGTCATATGCTGGCGGTGCACAGGGACGTGGCGGTGTTGATGGTCGACGCCGATCATTTCAAGCAGATCAACGACCGGTATGGCCACCCTTGCGGCGACGCGGTGCTGACGGCGCTGGCGGCGCATCTGAGCGACGCCTTCCGCAGCGGAGACATCGTTTGCCGCTACGGCGGCGAAGAGTTCTTCATCCTGCTGCCTGGCGCGTCGCTGAACGACGCCTACGCCAAGGCGCGCCAGCTGTGCCACGATGTGCGCGTTCTGCCCATCGTGGCCGGCGGGCACGATATCCGCGTCACCTTGTCGGTGGGGCTGGCGCTGTGCCCGCTGCACGGCACCGACGCCGGCAGCGTGGTGGCCGCCGCCGACGCGGCCTTGTACCGCGCCAAGAAGGAAGGGCGCGACCGGGTGTGCGTGGCGGATCCCATGCGTCCGCTGGTGTCCTGACACTCCGGCTTGGCGGCCTGGCGCGTCGGGGGCGGTGTGCTACCATCCGCTGATGGAACTTTACCGACTACTGCAACAACAAGGCTTTGGCGGCCGCAAGGAATGCCGGCAGCTGATCGACTACGGCCTGGTCGAACTCAATGGCGAGATCGTCGACAACTACCGTCAGCAGGTGGAACTGGCCGATATCCGGCAACTGGTGGTGGACGACAAGCCCTGGGACGTGGTGACCGGGCCGCTCTACTTGCTGTTCCACAAGCCCCCCAATTACGAAACCTCGCACAAGCCGCAGCACAATCCCGGCATTTATCGGCTGCTGCCTTATCAGTTCGGCAATCTGGGCATCACCGCCGTGGGCCGGCTGGACGTGGACACCACCGGCCTGATCCTGCTGACCAACGACGGCCAGTTCGTGCACGCGCTCAGCTCGCCCAAGAAGCTGGTGCCCAAGTGCTACCAGGTGACGCTGAAACACGCGGACAGCGAGGAGTTCATCGCCAAGCTGCAAAGCGGGGTTTATCTGAACGACGAAGGCGCGGAGTTCGCCGCCGACAGCATAGAGCGGCTGGACAGCCATGTGATACTGCTGACCATCACCCAGGGCAAGTATCACCAGGTCAAACGCATGGTGGCGGCGGCCAGCAACCGGGTGGAACAGCTGCACCGCATCAGCCTGGGCAGCGTGGCGCTGGGCGAGCTGCCGCAGGGCGAATGGCGGCATCTGAGCGCGGAGGAGCTGGCCAGCCTGGGTTGGTCGTGAATCATCCCGCTTGGCGGCAATAAGCGCCGCATGCCGAACAGGCCGCCTTTCAAGGCGGCCTTTTTTTGTCGCGCGGCGCGGCGCCGTGCGCCGGCATGGCCGCTCATCAAGTTGATCGCGGCATGGAATGCATTGAAGTGCCCCGAGGCGCGTCCGCGCCCGGGGCTTTTTTGCGCCTGACAAGCGGCGCTTGTGGTGGGAGCCTCCTGATTTGGCCGTGATTTCAGATGGGGGGCTAAATAGGCTTTACTATCGATACTTTTCCATCGATTGCCATTAATGTAATTTATTTAATGAATAACATTGTTTATTTACTTAAAAAAATTACACGCTCCATAATGGGAAGGCGGCTCATGGAGAAGGCGGCGCCGGATGGCCGCGATCAATGTGAAAACAGGCCCGCGCCGTGTCGGGCGCGAGCCTGTCGGGAAGGAAGCCGGCAGCTGCCGGCTATTGGAATTGCCGCGCCAGCCGCGCCAGCAGATTGCGCGAGCTGTAGTAATCCAGGCGGAAGGTGTCGAAGCCGGCGGCGTAGACCTGCTTGCCGCGCACCGCGGCGTTGCCGGCCAGGAAGGGATTAGCCAGTACCTTGGGCACGCTGGGCGCGTCGGCGTTGAACAGCAGGATGCTGTTGCCGCGCAGCCCTTCGGCGAATTTCTCGCCGGACAGCTGCACGATGTCGCGGCGCACGCCCTGGCTGGTGTTGCCCTTGACGCTGTCCGGCGCGGTGGCGAGCGTAAAGCCCAGCGCTTGCAGCAGCTTGCCCTGGGCCGATTCCGGCGTCCAAAGATTGGCCCCGGAGCCGTCCTCGCTGTACACCATGGCGGCGGTGGGCTGCGGCGGCAGTTTCAGCTTGCTTTTCAACTGCGCGACTTCGGCGTCGAAACGGGCGATCACCGCCTGGGCGTCGGCCTCGCGGCCGCTGGCGCGTCCCAGCAGCGTCGCCAGCTCCTGCCAGCTCTTGTCGTCGTAATTGACCACCAGAGTCGGCGCCATCTGGCTTAATTGCTCGTACAGCTTCAGCGCGGAGTCGCCGCCGGTGCCGGCCATCACGATCAGGTCCGGCTGGGCGGCGATGATGGCTTCGGCATTGGGCTCGCCCTGGTAAAGCGGCTGCACGCCCCGTTGCTTGGCCACGGCCCCCCATTGGGTGAAGAAGCCCTGGCCGTCGGTGACTTTGGAATTGGCGGCGCTGCCGCCGCTGGCCACTACCGGGGCGTTGATGGCGAGTAGGGTGCCGGTCAGGGTCACGCTGGTGGACACGATGCGCAGCGGCGGCCGCTCCAGCGTCAACGGACCCTTGGGCGTGCTCAAGGTGCGCGGCCACTGGCCGGCGGCGGCGGCGGAGGCGTCGGCGCTTTGCTCAGGCGCGCCGCAGGCGCTCAAGGCCAGAGCCAGGCCGGCGCTCAGCCATAAGCGCAGCGCAGCGCGGCGCGGGCGGGAAAAATCGGAAGCCATGAAAATCCTTAGGATAGACGCGGGTGGTGGCTCCGATTTTATTGCAAACAAGAATTATTATCATAATTACCGAAGGGCAGGTTTGCGAGGGCCGCAAGCCGCGCGCTCATTCCTGTTGCTGCTTGAGCCAGTTGTCTTCCTGATGCCGCATCAGCGCGAACCACTGCTGGCGCATGTGGCGGGCAAAAGCCGGCGGCGCCGCGGCGAAGTCGTTTTCGTCGGTGTAACAGCCGGGCAGATAGGGCGGTTCGAAGTCTTTCTCCCAGCCCTTGGCCTGCAGCGCCCGCTGGCCTTGCGGGCTGCAGTCCTCGGGCAGCGGCAGGCCGGTCAGGTGGCCATTGTCCGGGTCCAGCCAGCGCACGCCCTGGCGATCCAGGCCGCGCAGGCCGTATTTGGCTTTGCCGGCGTGAAGAATCAGCTTGTAGTCGTTGGGGCTGACGTCGCTGGCGCAAGCGCTGCGATAGCCGACCACCGTTTCCAGCGCGCCGTCGCGGTTGAGGTCCGGAAAAGCAATGGAGGCCAGATCGAAGGTCGCGCTGGCGTCGAACTCGCAGCGCGTCACGCCGTCGCTGAGCATCCACTGCCGTCGCGGCCTATCCTGGCCCAGCGTGTATTGCGCGGCGTAGAGCGTCGCGCTCTGTGCGCCGTCGGCGCCGCGCGCTTCCTGTCGCTCCGCCAGCACCAGCACGTGCTCGCCGGCGCTGTCCGTCCAGCCGTAGGCGGCGGTCAGCTTGCCGCGCAGCTCGACGCCGGCCGGCACGGCGCTCAGGCGTCGCACTTGGCCGGCGACGGACGGCGCGCTGGCGGTGTCGGCCGGCTCGGCGGCGGGCGGAGGCGGCTGGGGTTTGCAGGCGGCGAGCGTCAGCGTCAGGCCGAGCAACAGCGAGACGCGCAGGCCGGCGGTACGGGGCGCGGGGAGCGGGGGCATGCCGTTCTTCTTGTCATTGATGAAACTGGAATAGTACGGAATACCAGCGACGCGGAACAGCTCCTGCGGCAGAGAGGGGTTGGGGGCAGGGCGGGAACTGACCGATTTGCCGACGATTCATGACGTTGGGGTGATTTTTGCCGGCTGGGGACGCCATAATCCAGGCGGGAGCGCGATCCTCGCGCGATACCGCAGTCTGTTCAAAGTCTCGCGAGCGAAGGCGAAGCAGCCGAGCACGCGGAACGCTCGTGGCTCATGGGCGTTTCAAAGCCGCGCTCGCCGTGTCGCGTTTGATGACGCGGGGCGGACAGGGAACGGGTTCTTTAAGGAGGGCTTATGTTGAAACCTGCTTGGTGGTGGGCTGGGGCGCTGGCGTTGACGCTGGCGCAGATGGCGGCGGCGGAGCCGCTGCCGGCGTATCGCGGCGACGCGCGGCAGTCATCGGTGTCCGGTCTGTCGTCCGGCGCCTTCATGGCGGTGCAGTATCAGGTGGCGTTTTCCGCCTCGGTGCGAGGCGTCGGCGTGGTGGCGGGCGGGCCTTACTATTGTTCCAAGGGCATGCTGGCGGGCGCGCCGGCCTGCATGAGCGGTCCGCCGCCGGCGGTGGGCGGCCTGGTGCTGGCGACGCAGCAGTTCGCGCTGGCGGGACAGATCGATCCCTTGTCCAACCTGGCCAAGCGCCGCGTCTATCTGTTCAGCGGCAGCCAGGACAATACTGTCAAGACGGCGGTGGTGGACAGCGCCGAGCGTTATTTCCGCAAGCTGGGGGTGCCGGCGGCGAGCATCGACTACCTGCGCAGCCTGCCGGCCGGCCATGCCCAGATCACGCCGGCTTACGGCAATGACTGCGGCGAGACCAAGTCGCCTTACGTCAACCATTGCGACTGGAAGGGCGAAGGCTACGACCAGGCCGGCGCTATCCTGACGCAAATCTACGGCCCCTTGCAGCCGCGCGCCGGCCAATTGAGCAGCCAGGTGTCCGCTTTCAACCAGAAGCCGTACGCGCCGCCGGGCAGCAGCCTGGCCGACGAGGGCTATGTCTATGTGCCGCGCGCCTGCGCCGAGGGCGAATCCTGCAAGGTGCATGTGGCGCTGCACGGTTGCCGCCAGTACGCGGGCGCGGTCGGCGACGCTTTCTACGGCCATGCCGGCTACAACGAATGGGCGGACAGCAATCGCATCATCGTGTTGTATCCGCAGACCACGGCGATGCCGCCGGGCAACCCGAACGGCTGCTGGGACTGGTTCGGCTATACCGGCGTGAATTTCGCCTGGAAGAACGGGGTGCAGATGCGGGCGATCAAGGCGATGGCGGACCGGCTGGTGTCGGCGCCCTGAGCCAGAGTCCGGCGGGGTTCAGCCGCCGGGGAAGCCGCGTTTGGCGAAGAAGTCGATGAAGGCGCGCAGCCGCGGCGGCGGATAGGGCGAACCGGGCCATAGCAGATAAAGGACGCCGCTGCGCTCGGCCCAGGCTTCCGGCAGCGCCCGCAGCCGTCCGTCCGCCAGTTGGCGGCGCACGGTGAAGTCCGGCAGGCAGGCGATGCCGGCGCCTTGCTCCGCCAGCTGGATCAGCGCGTCGCCGGTATTGGCGCAGGCATGGACCGGCAGCGCCGGCGCGTCTTCATCCTGGCCGGCCAGCGGCCACGGCGCCAGTTTGCCGCTGCGCGGATAGCGGTAATGCAGGCAGCGGTGCTTCGTCAGATCCATCGGCGACGCCGGCTCGCCGCAGCGGGCGAAGTAGGCCGGCGCGGCCACCAGCCGCATGCGGTAAGCGCCCAGCCGCCGCGCGCTCAAGCGCGAGTCTCCCGGTTCGCCGCCGCGAATCACCACATCGAAGCCTTCGCCTATCACGTCCACCAGCCGGTCGCTGTAGTCCAGATCCAGTTCGATCTCCGGATAGTCTTGCATGAAGGCGGCCAGCAGCGGGGCCAGCACGCCGCATTCGTGCGGCAGGCCCACCTTCAGCCGGCCGCGCGGCGCGGCCTGCTCTTGTTGCAACTCGCGCTCCGCCGTTTCCACTTCGTCCAGAATGCGCAGGCAACGTTGCAGGTATTGCTCGCCGGCCGGGGTCAAGGTCAGCCGCCGGGTGCTGCGTTGAACCAGACGCGCGCCCAAGCGCGCCTCCAGCCGCGCCAGGCCTTTGCCGGCGGCGGAGGCGGAAATGCCCAGTTGCCGTCCGGCGGCCACCAGGCTGCCTTGCTGGGCGATATGGGCGAACAGCTCGATGCCGCTCATTTTTTCCATGGTTTGCCTCGAAATTACGGAATACAGTTCCGTTATGTATGGAATTGAAGACTATTTTTCCGTATCGCCAAGGAATCTAGCATAAGCCCTCGTTCATGTGCGATACGGGAGAAGCGGGATGACAGGCAAGAGCGGCGAGTCGGCGATGCCGGCGACGGTGTATCTGTTGGGCCTATGCATTTTTGCGATGGCGACGTCGGAATTCATGGTGGCGGGGATGATGCCGTCGTTGGCGGCGGCTCTGGGCGTCGGCTTGCCGGCGGTGGGCAATCTGGTGTCGGCCTTCGCCGCCAGCGTGGTTCTGGGCGGGCCGGCGCTGACTTGGCTGCTGCGTTCGGCGCGGCGCAAGCACAGCTTGATCGGGCTGTTGCTGTTGTTCCTGGCCGGGCAGGCTTTGGGCGCGCTGGCCGGCGATTACCGGCAGATGCTGTGGTCGCGGCTGATCTGCGGCGTGGCGCAATCGGCTTTCTTCGGCGTGGCCCTGGCCTTGGCGGCGGAACTGGTGGGCGAACACCGGGTGGCGCGCGCCGCCGCGCTGGTGCTCAACGGCCTGATGCTGGCTTCGGTGGCCGGCCTGCCGCTGGCGGCCTGGGTGGATCAGAGCTGGGGCTGGCGTGTGAGCTTTTGGCTGGTGGCGGGCATGGTGGCGTTGGCCGCGGCGGGCATCGCCGCGCTGACGCCGTCCGGCATCCGTCCGCAGACCTTGAGTCTGGGCGAGGAGGGCCGCCGGCTGGCGCGACCCAGCCTATGGGCGGCTTATCTGAGCAGCGGCCTGATCATAGGCGCGGTGTTCGCCGCCTTCACTTATCTGGCGCCCTTGTTCACCCGGGTCAGCGGCTTCGCCGCTTCGGCGCTGCCCTGGCTGTTCGCCGCTTACGGGCTGGCGACGGTGCTCGGCAATCTGTTCAGCGGCCGCCTGGCGGACAGCCACACCCGCGCCGTGCTGCGCGGCGGCCTGCTGGTCTTGCTGGCCGCCCTGGTGGCGTTGGCCTTGCTGGCGCAATGGCAGGCGGCGACGGCGGCGTGCGTGCTGCTATTGGGCTTGGCCGGCCTGCCGATGAATCCGGCGATGGTGGCGCGGGTGGTGCGCGCCGGCGGCAGCGGGCCTATGGTGAACAGCCTGCACATGTCGGTGGTCAATCTGGGTCTGATGCTGGGTTCCTGGGGCGGCGGCGCTTTGTTGGACGCCGGCTGGAGCCTGCGCGCGCCGGTCTGGCTGGGCGCGGCGTTGGCCGCGCTGGCCTTGCTCAGCCTGTGGCTGGACCGCGCCGGTCACAGCTGGCAGGTCACCGGCAGCTCGGCCGGCTTGCCCAGGTAGAAGCCCTGGTAGAGCTCGACCCCCAGTTCCTGCATCGCCTGGTGTTGCTCGCGGGTTTCTATGCCTTCCACCGCCATGCGGCAGCCTATCTGCCAGCCCAGCTCCAGCAGCACCGGCAGCCGGTGGCGTTCGCCGGACATATAGTCCAGCAGCAGGCTGCGGTCTATCTTGATCAGGTCCGGGCACAGCGACTTGACCTTGCCGTGGCGAGCGGCCACCGCGCCGAAATCGTCCACAGACAGGCCGAAGCCGGCCTCGGCGGTCAGGCGCAGGCTGTTGATCAGCGGTTGGCCGTGGTGTTCCACCTCGTATTCCGGCAGTTCGAAAATCACGCCGCCGCTGTCCAGTTCCAGCGAGTCCAGCAGGCCTTGCAGCAGGGGAAGGTGATTGCGGCCGTGGTTGTCCACCACCGCGGTCTGGGCCAGCAGGTTCAGGCACAGGCAGCCGGATTGGCCGCTTTGCGCGAAATTGCGGATGTGGATCAGCCGCGCCAGCTGATCGGCCTCCAGCGCCAGCTCCGGCGGCAGGCCGGACAAAAAAGAGTCGGGGGACGGCGTCTGGCCGTCCTGCGTCCGCACGCGAAGCAGCGCCTCGTAGCCGAACACGCCGCCGCTGCGGTAGAACAAGGGCTGGAACACGCTGCTGAGCTGACAGCCGCCCAGACGCGCGCAATACCGGCCGTCCGCGTCGCGGTACAGCTGTCGCTCGGGATGAGGGCCTAGGGGTGGAGCCATGGTGGTTTAGTCGCGCGGGATGGACTTTCAGCATAGCAAGCATTGCGCCGGGCTACCGGCCGGCTGCTGCCTCTGCTGGAGCACTATCCCTTGCCGCTGCACGCGGTGTTTCCCGAGCGCAAGCACGTGCCGGCCTAGGTGCGCGCCTTCCTGGAGTTCATCGACCGGAAGCTGGGCGGCGAGCCGCCGCCGACAGATTTCCCGGCCGCCGCCGACTAAGAGTCTGTTCAAAGTTTCGCGAGCGAGAGCGAGACAGGGCGAACGCCGCTGAGAAAGCGGAATGCGTCAGTAGCGCATTGGCGCTTCAGCGGGCTTTGAACTGCTTCTAAGCTTTGGTAGTACGGGCCCGATGAGGAGAGGCGCGATGAAGGCGTGGGCAGGCGGGATATGGGCGGCGTGGGCGCTGGCGTCCCTGGCCGCGGACGTGGCGGGCTGGGCCAGCTATCAGCGCGGCGATTTCGCCGCCGCGCGCCGGCAGTTCGAGCAAGCGGCCCAGGCGGGCGACCGGGTGGCGGCTTTCGACCTGGCGATGATGCATTGGCGCGGCGAAGGCGGCGCGCCGGACCGGGCGCAGGGCGAGCGCTGGCTGCGCCGCGCTGCCGACGCGGGTCTGCCGCAGGCGCAGCACGCCTTGGGCGCGCTGTATGAAAGCGGCCAGCAGGTGGCCAAATCGCAGACCGAGGCGACGCGCTGGTTCCAGTTGGCCGCGCGGCAGGATTATCTGCCGGCGGAGCTGGATCTGGGCACCCAGTACTTCTTGGGCCGCGGCGCGGCCAAGGACTACCGGCTGGCCGCGTACTGGTACGAAAAAGCCGCGCAGCAGGGCGATATGGGCGCGCAATATCTGATCGCCAGCATGTACGAGCACGGCGACGGCGTGGAGCGGGATCTGCCGGCGGCGATACGCTGGTACGCCAAGGCGGCGGCTCAGGGCGACGTCGGCGCCAGGCTCAAGGCGCTGGATCTGGCCAAGAGGGCCAAATAGGCCTCGAAACCCAGGCCGGGCTTTCAGGCGCGGGCCGGCCCGCGGCGCATCGCCGCCAGGCACTGGCAGGCGGCCTGCCAGTCCTGAACCCCGCGCAGGCCGCGCACGATGATGCCGGCCAGGGTGTCGTTGCAGGCGTCCGGGCCAAACTGCATCAGCATCTCATGCAGGGCGAAATGCAGGGAGGCGTTGTGTTGCAGCAACAAACCCACTTGTTCGTGGACGAAGCCGTCCACCGTGGCTTGGCCGTCGCGGTCCACATGCACATGGTGACGGGGGCAGAAGCCGGAACGGATCAGCGCCTGATCGGCGCGCACGTCGTCGAGAAAGGCCTGCGCGCTGTGGTGCAGAAAGCCGCAAGCCATGATCAGGCTGGCGACGGAGTAAGGCTTGGTGGTGGTGGCGTCGGCGACGAGGGCGTTGTCCGGCAGGGTGGCAAGCATTAATGTTCTCCTGTTATCTTTGTAAACCGCGCTCAATGGCATAAATCGTCGGTTTTATTATTTTTTCCGCGTTTTTGTATCATTCATGCGAATGTATTGGCAAGCCCGTCGAAAGGACGGTTGCCAGCCGCGGCTGCCAGGGTTTTTCTTGGGACGATGGCCATTTAGAATGAACTCTTTCTTTTCCGTTTGTTCCCATCCGCATGCATATTGTTTACCTGCACGGCTTCAACTCCGGTCCGCAATCGCTGAAGGCGAACGAAACCGCCGCTTATCTGCAACAGAACGCTTTCGATGCGACCCTGCATTGTCCGCAGCTGTCGCCGCATCCGGCCGAGGCGATTGAGCAGGCGTCCGCCCTGGTGGCCTCCTTGCCGGCCGACACCTTGTTGATCGGCAGCTCCCTCGGCGGGTATTACGCCACGTTTCTGGCCGAGCGTCATCAACGCCCGGCGGTGCTGATCAACCCGGCGGTGCGGCCTTACGACGACTTGGCGCGCTTCATCGGCGAGCAAACCAATCCCTATACCGGCGTGGTCTACACCCTGAGCGACGCCGATATGCGGGCCTTGCTGGCGCAGCGCGTGGCGCAGCCGTCCGCGCGCCGTTACTGGCTGCTGTTGGGTAGCCGCGACGAGGTGCTGGACTGGCGCGAAGCGGCCGCGCTGTATCTGGACTGCCGTCAGACGGTGTTCAACGGCGACGACCACAGGCTTGAAGCCTGGCCGCGCATCTTGCCGGAGGCGCTGGCCTGGGGGCGCGGGCAATTATTGGCCTGAGCATCGAAACAGTCTGTTCTGCGACAGTGGCTTGTCCGGGGGAAGGCGCTGCCGCACACTGGATTTTTTGCGCCGAGGAGGCCGCCATGACTCAAGCCATCGTTTTCTCCCATACCGGCGGGCCGGAAGTGCTGGGCCTGCAGAGCCAGACGCTGGCCGCGCCGGGACCGGGCCAGGTGCGGGTGCGTCACACCGCCATCGGCGTCAACTTCATCGACACCTATCAGCGCAGCGGCCTGTATCCGCTGCCGCTGCCGTCCGGCCTGGGCCAGGAAGCGGCGGGGGTGGTGGAGGCGCTGGGGCCGGAGGTGTCTGGCCTGGCGGTGGGCGACCGCGTCGCATACGCCGGCGGCCCGCTGGGCGCTTACAGCAGCGAACGGCTGTTGCCGGCGGCGGTGCTGGTGAAGATTCCCGACGGCATCAGCGACGAATCCGCCGCCTGCATGATGTTGCAGGGCATGACCGTGGAGTATCTGGTGCAGCGCAGCTACCCGGTGCGGCCGGGGCAGACCGTGCTGTGGCACGCCGCCGCCGGCGGCGTCGGCCAGATCGCGGTGCAGTGGCTGACGGCGCTGGGCGCGACGGTGATCGGCACCGTCGGCTCCGACGCCAAGGCCGACATCGTGCGCGGTCTGGGCTGCCAGCATGTGATCAATTACAGCCGCGAAGACGTAGTGGCCAGGGTGAGCGAGATCACCGGCGGCCAGGGCGTGCCGGTGGTTTACGATTCGGTGGGCAAGGACACTTTCCAGATCTCGCTGGCCAGCCTGAGCCCGCGCGGCATGCTGGTCAGCTTCGGCAACGCCTCCGGCGCGGTGCCGCCGTTCGCGCCGCTGGAATTGACCAGCCGCGGCTCTCTGTTCTTCACCCGGCCCAAGCTGGCCGATTACATCGCCAGCCGCGCGGAGCTGGAGGCTTCGGCCCAGGCGCTGTTCGAACGAGTGGCGGACGGCAGGATCAAGGTGGCGCCTTCGCATCGCTATCCTCTGGCCGAGGCGGCGCAGGCGCACCGCGATCTGGAAGGGCGCAAGACCAGTGGCTCCATCATCCTGCTGCCTTGAGCCGGCGACGCGGCGCTTAGAGCCGCTAACAACACCTCGCAGAGAACCTGAGCCAAGGCGCGCCGACGCAGGCAGTACCCGTAGTACGACAAGGAGGCGCAACGCGGGATCAGGGGTTTTGTTAGCGGGTCTTATTCCTGATGCCAGGGTTGGCGCTGGTGTTGTTCCAGCCAGGCCAGCGCCTGGCCGCCGGCGTCCACATGGCTCAGATAGCCGGCCAGGCTGACCCCGGGCGGACAGCTCAAGTCCGTGGCGCGCCAGCTTTGCAGCCGGTCCACGCGGAAGCTGCGGTAGTCCAGGCGCAGTCCGCACCAGGCGGCCAGCAGCCAGCGGTCGCCCCAGAAGAACAGCGCCAGCGGCATCAAGGCGCGCTGGCTGCCGCGGCCGCTTTCGTCGCGGTAGTCCACCCATAGCGGCTGGCGGGAGACGATGGCGTCGCGCAGCGGCGCCAAGCGCTCGCGCGGGTAATTGCCCGACGTCGGCGCGTATAGCGGTTCCGGCGGCAGGCCGGACGAGCCCAGCACCGCGTGGATGCGGCCTAGCGCCGATTGCGCCGCCGCCGCGGTGTCGCGGTCGGCCCAGGCGGCCAGCATGCGGGCGCCCACTTCCAGCGCCGCCAGTTCGCGCGCGGAAAACGCCACCGCCGGCGGCGTGAAGCCGGCTTCCAGCCAATACCCCTCGCCGGCCTCGCCGTTGACCGGCGCGCCGCTGGCCATCAGGTCCGCCATATCGCGGTAGACGGTGCGCGGAGTCACCTCCAGCCATTCGGCCAATTGCCGGGCGGTGGTGCGGCGGCGGCCGCGCAGCAGCAAGAGGATTTGGACCAGTCGGTCGGCTCGGCGCATTCAGTCGGATTCCCGCAGCATGGATGGCGGCAGTGTCGCCCGCATTGCGCGCGCGATCAACAGGAAATCGGCACGGCCGATTTCCAGGTGGCCAAAGCGGAAAGCGTAGCCCCAGCGCGCCGGATCCGCGATAAAGGCCAATTGACCGAGCAGCGGACGGATGTCGGCGTCCTCCGCCGGCCAGAAGGCGATGTCGCGCCGGTAGGGTTCGAAATCGGCGCTGACCCGGAAGGGATAGACCCGCGCGTCCGCCGCCAGGCCGACGGCGGTGAAGCGCTGGCAGGGCTCGCGCCCCTCCAGGCTCAGCACCGGCGAGTAATAGATCAGGCCGTCGCCGGCCGCCATCCGCCTGAGCGGCGCGGCCTTGCCGTGGCAGAGCTGGGCGAAGCCGCCGGCCAGACCGCGCCGAACATGGTCGCGGCTGGCCACGCCTATCCAGTAGCGCCGGCTCATGCGGCGCTGTGCAGGCCGATCAGGTTGCCGTCCGGATCGGAAAACAGCGCGATCTGGCCCCAGTTCTCCGGCAGCGCGGTCTTGGGCTGCACCACGATGCCGCCGGCGCTCTTGATCCGTTCCAGCGTGGCGTCGAGATCGGCGCCGCCGTCCAGATAGACGCGCACGCCGTCGACATGGGGGCGGGCTTGCGGGCAGCTGAGCAGCGCGCCGCCGCAACTGTCGCCGGTTTGGGGAAACAGGGCCATGCGATTATTGTCGAAGCTCTCTTCTTGCAGCTCCACCCGCAGCGCCTGTTGATAGAAGGCGACGGCGCGCTCGAATTGGAGCACGGGAATTTCAAACCAGTGTAGAACGGGGGACATGGCACACTCCTTGAACAGGTTTTATCGAGATCCGGCCGGGAATATCCCGGCGCCGCTTCCGGGCGGGACGGAGGCGGCGTTGCGGCCTGGAGGACAGTGTGCGGCCCCCCTGCTGACAGCGTACTGTCAGCAGGAATCCGCCGTTGTCAATTTTCCTGCTTGGGCCGGCGCCACGTGTGCATCGCTCGCAGCAATCGCCTGGTCGGACACGACCCGGTGACGCGGATGTGGCAAACTGCCTGACTGTTTCCCGGCGCGACGGGAGCGCTGTTTTTTCAATCGACCGCAGGAGGAATAAGAAGTGGAAACCTTACTGCAGTTTCTGGGCTTCAACGGGTCTGGTCTGCTGCAAACCTTGCTCAGCCTGTTGACGGCTTTCATCCTGGGCTCGGCCATTGGCTATGAGCGGCAGTTCCGTCAGCGTACCGCCGGCTTGCGAACCAATACCCTGGTGGCGGTGGGCGCGGCGGCCTTCGTCGACATGGCGCTGCAGCTGGACGGCACCGGCGGCGCGGCGCGGGTGGCGTCCTACGTGGTGTCCGGCGTCGGCTTTCTGGGCGCCGG
The DNA here is from genome assembly GCF_020544465.1 of Chromobacterium rhizoryzae. Classification (NCBI taxonomy): domain Bacteria; kingdom Pseudomonadati; phylum Pseudomonadota; class Betaproteobacteria; order Neisseriales; family Chromobacteriaceae; genus Chromobacterium; species Chromobacterium rhizoryzae. The sequence continues at coordinate 5,088,733 of NZ_CP066126.1, read as the reverse complement.
CACCATCATGAAGGAAGGCCTGAACGTGCGCGGCTTGAACACCGCCGCCACCTTGTGGGGCTCGGCCGCGGTCGGCGCCAGCGCCGGCGCCGGTCAGATTCCGCAGGCCTTTCTGATCACGCTGTTCGTCTTGGCCAGCAACACCTTGCTGCGTCCGGTGGTGAACTCCATCAACCGCAAGCCGATCGACGACGAAACCAGCGAAGTCACTTACCAGCTGTGCGTGATTTCCAGCCGTTCCGGCCAGAAGCACGCGATGGCCTTGCTCAGCGATCTGCTGGAGGAGTCCAAATACCCGGTGGGGGATCTGGACGTGGAGCCCTTCGGCGACGACGAGGTGGAGATGACCGCCACCTTGCTGTCCACCTCGGTGGAGTGGGAGGAGCTGGAGGAGATCGCCGCCAAGCTGGTGGCCCAGCCTTTCATCAGCCAGGCTTACTGGAACCCCAGCACCTCGGAGTGAGGACGGCGGGGAAAAGACCGCGCCCTGGGCCGCTAGCCGGTCCAGGGCGTTTTTTATGGGGCGGGAGAGCGGTTCAAAGTCTTGCGAGCCAGCGCGAGACAAGGCGAAAACCGCTGAGGAAGCGAAACGCACGCGTAGCGCGTGGGCGTTTACGAAGCGGTGCTCGCCGCGCCTCGTATCACGAAGCGCAGCGGATGTTGAGCCGCTTCTTAACCTTCCGCCAGCGCCGCCATCACCTTGGCCGACAGCGCCTGCGGCTGCGCGGTGACGCGCAGCAGATGGCGCACCGCCGGATGCGGCGGCCGGTGGACGGCGATGCCGTCGGACAGCAGTTGGCGGTGAATGGCCTCGCTGCTGGCGGCGTCGCGATAGGCGATGCAGACGAAGTTGGTGTGCGAGGGCATCACCACCAGATCGCGCGCGCGCAAGGCGTCGGACAGCTTGTCGCGCAGATGGATGGTGGCGGCGATCAGCTGGCGCGAGTAGTCCGGATCGTCCAACACGATTTGAGCCGCCAGCTGGGCGAAGCTGGACAGCGCGAATTGAGGCCGTATCTGGTCCGCCTTGGCGACGATGTGCTGCGGGCCGACGGCGTAGCCCACCCGCAGGCCGGCCAGCGCATAGGCTTTGGACAAGGTGCGCAGCCGCAGCGTGTTGGGCAGCGCGCCTTGCGGCGGCGCGTCCTGCGCGTCCACGCAGAAATCGACGTAGGCCTCGTCCAGAATCAACAGCGTGGACGAGGGCAGCATTTCGCGCAGCGCCAGGATATCGTCCGCGCCCCAGTAATGGCCGCTGGGATTGTCCGGGTTGGCGAGATAGAGCACGGCGGCGCGCTCGGCGCGCGCCACCTCCGCCAGCCGCGGCAGATCGGCTTGCAGCCGGTCGCCTTGCTGCTGGTAGGGCACTTCCAGGATGCGCGCGCCCACGCCTTCGGCGAAATAGCGGAAAGTGGGATAGGTGCCGGCGGTGCACACCACCGCGTCGCCGACATTACAGGCCAGGCGCAGCGCCAGCAGGATCAGGCTGTCGGCGCCGGTGTCGAACAGTACCTGGCTCGGGTCCACGCGGTTGTGGGCGGCTGCGCGCTGGCGCAGCCCGTGCGCGTAGGGGTCCGGGTAGAGCCGGGCCAGCTCCGTCATCATCTCGCCGAATTCCGCCGTCAGCGGCGAGGCCGGCTTGGCCATGCTTTCATTGGAGCCGATGCGCGCGCCGATGCGGTGACCCAAGGCCGCTTCCAGCTTGGCGATGCCGGGAAAGGGGTTGACGATGGTGTGATGTTCCAGATGACGGGCGAAGTGGGACATCGGCGGCTCCTTTAATCTGCAGATACAGCCTTTGAGTGTAAAGGATATGACTGAAGCGCAGGAAACCGCGTGGGAATATCAATATGTCTTCGGCATTTCGCGGCCGCCGCGCCGGGCCCAAAGCGCGGCGGGAACCGTCAGCGGACGGCGGGAGCGGCTGGTTCGGCCGCGGCGCGCGGAGCGGAGGCGTCGGCCTTGGCCGCGGGTTTGACGGCCGGCGCGGCGGCGGCCGGCTTGGCGGCGGGGGCGGGCAGATACAAGGGGCCTTTGAAGCCGCAGGCGGCCAGGAACAGGGTCAGGCTTGCACAAGCCAGCAAGGTGCGCATACGAATGAGTTCCAATGTGGCAAAATCTGGATACTAGCAAAGCTGCGGCGCGTCGTGTGATTCCGATGCGCCCGGCGATCAAGGCCTGAGCCGCGCCAAGACGGCGTCCAGGCCGTCATTCAACGGGAAAGCGCAATGAACGAAACCGAATTTCTGCGGCACACCGACGCCATCTTCGCACGCATCGAAGCCGCCATCGACGACAATGACCTAGACGCCGACTACCTGGTGTCCGGCAATGTGCTGGACATCGAGTTCAGCGACGGCGCCAAGATCATCGTCAACCGCCACACCGCCAATCAGGAGCTGTGGATCGCGGCCAAGAGCGGCGGCTACCACTTCGCCTTCCGCGACGGCCGCTGGATCGCCGCGCGCGACGGTTCGGAGTTCTTCTCCACGCTCAGCGCCGCCATCGCCGCCGCCTGCGGCGAAACCATCGGGTTTGATGAATGAGTCATTTGGTTTGGCTGGGCCTGGGCGGGCTGGCGGTGTCGGCCTTCACCTCGTCCACCATCCTGCCCGGCAATTCCGAACTGGCGCTGTCCGCCTTTCTGTACAAATGGCCGGAGTGGCTGTGGCCGGCCTTGCTGGTGGCCACGGTGGCCAATACCGCCGGCAGCGTCACCAGTCTGTGGCTGGGGCGGCTGGCGCCGCGCAAGGAGCTGCCGCCGCGGCTGGCCGGCTGGTTTCAGCGTTTCGGCCCGGCGGTGCTGGCCCTATCCTGGCTGCCGGTGATCGGCGACGCCATCCCCTTGGCCGCCGGCTGGCTGCGCCTGCCCTGGTGGTCCAGCATTCTGTGGCTGACCCTGGGCAAGGCGGCGCGCTATCTGGCCTTGGCCTGGGGGGTGCTGCTGTTGTCGAGTTGAGCCGATAACAATCAGGGCAAATAAAAAAGGACATGCGCGAGCATGTCCTTTTTCGTATGGAGTCCCCGGGATCAGCAGCCCTGTTTCAGCGCCAGCTCCAGGCTCTTGTTGTAATGCTGAGCCGCCAGCTCTTCCTTGCCGGTGGCTTCGAACAGCCGCGCCAGCTCGGCGTGGGCGCACAGCGTCGGCGAGATCGAGGCGCTGGCTTCCAGATAGCTCTGCGCCTTGCCCCACAGCTGCTGGCACAGGGCCAGACGGCCCAAGGCCATCAGCAGCCAGTGGTCGCGCGGCCGCTTCTTCAGCCAGTTTTCCGCGGTTTTCAGCAGTTCCAGGCGCTTGTCCTCGCTCAGGTGCTCGGCCAGCTTGCCCAGTTCGCGAGACAGCTCCGGGGTGTCGTGGTCGTCGTTGGCCAGCGCGCCGGCCAGCAAGGTGGCGGCGTAGTCGTAGTCCTGCAGCACGATCAGCCGCGCCACCACCTGGTCCATCAGCTGCGGGTTGCTGCGTTCGGCTTCCGGAATGCGGCGCAGCCAGTCGCGGATTTCCTGACCGCCCAGCAGCGTCACCAGCTGTTGCTGGTAGGCGGCCAAGCGGTAGCGCCGCGCCTGTTCCGGCTCCAGCGCGTCGGCCTTGAGCAGTTTCTCGGTCAGCGCCAGCACCGCCTCCGGCTGCTTCTGCAACAGACGGACCTTCAATTCCAGCCGCAAGGCGTTGGTCAGATTGGGCGACAGCGCGCGCGCGCGTTCGATGGCGGCCAAGGCGCCCAGCGGGTCCTTGGCTTCCAGCTTCAGTTCCGCGTCCAGCATATGGCGCGCCAGCTGCAGCCGCGGCGGCATGGCGTCCAGTTGCGCCAGATAGCCGTCCCGCTTGTCCAGATCGCCGGCGGCGCCGGCGGAACGGGCGGCGATCAAGAGCGCCAGCGCCTTGTTTTCCGGCGAGTATTCGTCGTCCAGCGATTTGCTGGCCTCGCGCTCGGCTTTCTGGAAACGGCCTTCAAAGTAGGAAATGCCGGCTTCGCGCAGCGCGTGGCGGGAGGCTTTCAGCTTTTTCTGGCGCTGGAAGCGGCGCACTTCCGCCGGCAGATTGGCGGCCACCGCCACCATGCGCAGCACCAGGTGCACCACGAAGATCAGCGCCACCACCGACACGATCAGCAGGTTGAAGGACACTTCCATCCGGTAAGGCGGCAGGAACAGGATGGCGTAGCCGGTGTTCAGGGTGGCGGCCAGGCCGACCAGCACCGCGAGGGCAAACAGCCCGGTAATCCACAAGGCGAATTTCACGGTTTATTCTCCTGCCGCGCCTTGGGCGTCGCGCACCGATTTGAGGCTGGCGTTCATGTCCGGCAGCGCCACGTCCAGCGGCGCGCCTTCCAGTTCGCCCAGCGTGCCCAGCCATTGGGTGACGGCCGGAGCGTCGCGGTCGAAGTAACGCTGCACATAGCTGCGCGCGGCCACGATGTCGGCGGCGAAGGTCTTGCCGTCGCGCTGGATCAGCGCCAGGCGCGCGTCCAGCAGGCGCATTTTCAGGTTTTCCCGCAGGAAGAAGGCTTGCTCCGGCGACAGCAGCAGCGCTTCGGGCTTGTCCATGCGGCGGATATGGATCAGCTCGCCCAGGCTCTTGCTGACGTCGGCCACCAAGCGTTCCCACAGCGGCGCGCTGGCCGGCGTCGCGGCCTTGGCCTGCGGTTTCTGGCTGGCCAGGCGGTGGGCGTCCACCGCCAGCGGCAGGCTGTCGGCGGACAGCATCAGCCGGTCCAGCTTGACGGTGAGGCCGACGCTGTCCAGATAGGGCAGGGCCTTGAGTTTTTCCAGGTCGGTGGCCACCGCCTTTTTCACGCCGATCAGCTGCGGGCGGTCGAACTTGGCCAGGCGCGCGTCCACCATTTCCAGCGCGGACACGGCGGCCGGCACATTGCCGGCCAGCTGCAATTGCTGGCTGGCGATGGCCAGGGTGTGCTCGACTTCGGACAGCAGCCAGTCGGTGCGGTTCTTGGTCAGTTCCTGGTACATGCCGTTCAGCGTCGCGTATTGGCCGGCGGATTCGTTGACGCGGGCCTCCATCAGCGCCAGCCGGCCTTCGGTGGCGCGGTTGGCGCTGATCGCCTGCTCGGTCATCGCGCGCAGCTCCTTGGCGGATCCGCTGCCTTCGGCCAGCCGGCGCGCCAGTTCCTGGCGGGCGGCGGTCAGTTCCTGCTGGGTGCTGAAGTACTGCCAGCCGGACACGCCCAGCGCGGCGATGGCGATCAGCAAGGCCGGACTCAGCGATTTCTTGGACTCGGGTTTGGCGGTTTCGGTGATCTGGGATTCGCTCATGGGTGACGACAGAACCATTTTTTAAGGCCGGCGACCAGCGCGCTGTCTTCGGCCCGGGTTGTCATGATGCGCGTCGCGCCTTGCGCGGCGAGCCGGTCGGCCACGCGCGGATGCGGCACGCAATATAGCAGGCATTGTAACGTCCTGATTCGACTGGGGCCAGCGAGACGGAACAATTGCTCTACGATTTCGCCGGAAGTGACGATTACCGCGTCCGGCGGCGCGAGGTCGAAGGCCGCCCAGTCCGGCGCGCCGTCCAGCCGGCGGTAGATTTCGGCGAACTCCACCGCCGCGCCGCGCGCGGCCAGGCTTTGCGCCAGCAGCGGCCGGCCGCCGACGCCGCGCACGATCAGCACGCGCTGTCCGCGCATATCGGCCAGTTCGGGCAGGGCCAGCAAGGCTTCGCTGTCGCTGCCCTCGGCGGGGTGCAGCGCCGTCCGGCCGCTGAGCGCGGCCAGCTTGGCGGCGCTGGCGCGGCCGACGCAGACCAGCCGCTTGGCGGCGAGGTCCAGCGTTCGCAGTGCCGGCCAGGCCTGATCTATGGCGCTGGGGCTGACGAAGACCAGGCAGTCCGCCGCCGCCGCTTGTCGCGGCAGCGCCGCCAGCGCATCCGGCTGCGGAGCGATCTCCATCAGCGGCAGATGGCCGGCGTCGAAGCCGGCGGCGGCGAGCAGGCGCAGCAGCTCGGCGCTTTGCGCCAGCGGGCGGGCGACCAGGACGCGCGGCATCGCCGTCTCAGCGCGGGTCGGCCAGCACCGCTTCGATCAGCGGGCCGGCGCCGTCGTCCAGCAGCTTCTTGGCCACGACGCGGCCCAGCGCGTCGGCGTAATCGGCCGGGGCGCTGGCGCTGGCGGTCAGCATCACCGAACCGTCCGGGCTGGCGACGAAGCCGCCCAGCGTCAGCGTGTCTTCGCTGAGGGTGGCGAAGGCGCCCAGCGGCACCTGGCAGCTGCCGCCCAGCTCGCGCGCCAGCGCGCGCTCGGCGCTGACACAGGCGTGGGTGGCGGCGTGGTTCAGCGGCGCGAGCAGTCGCATCAGGTCGGCGCGGTCGGCGCAGATTTCGATGCCCAGCGCGCCTTGGCCGGCGGCCGGCAGGCTTTCCGACGGCGGCAGCTCCTTGCGGATGCGCTCGGACAGGCCCAGGCGCTTGAGACCGGCGGCGGCCAGGATGATGGCGTCGTATTCGCCGTCGTCCAGCTTGCGCAGCCGGGTTTGCACATTGCCACGCAGCGGCTTGACCACCAGCCGCGGATAGCGGGCGCGGATCTGCGATTCGCGGCGCAGGCTGGAGGTGCCCACCACCGCGCCGTCCGGCAGCTCCGACAAGTCCGCGCAGCGGGCGGACACCAGCGCGTCGCGGGGGTCTTCGCGCTCGCAGATGGCGGCCAGCGCGAAGCCTTCCGGCAGCACCATCGGCACGTCCTTGATCGAATGCACGGCCAGGTCGGCGCGGCCTTCGGCCAGCGCCACTTCCAGCTCTTTGACGAACAGGCCTTTGCCGCCGATCTTGGACAGGGTCTTGTCCAGAATCTGGTCGCCCTGGGTGGTCATGCCCAGGATGTCCACGCTGAGGTGGGGGTAGAGCGCTTGCAGCCGGGCCTGGATATGTTCGGCCTGCCACATGGCCAGCCGGCTCTCGCGGCTGGCGATGACGATTTTGTCCATGAAAACCGGTTTCCGATTGGGCTATGTGCTTGGATGGCGGGCATTCTAGCACGCCGGCCCGACGCGCAGCGCCGCGGCATCGTCCAGGCGGGGGCGTAAAGCTTGATGTTGCGCAATGCGCAGTCAGGTCAATATCTAACGGCTTAAATGACAGTAGTGTTGCCACTACAGAGGCAAGCCTGCTTATGATGTTTTGCATGCGAAACGAATCGTCTGAAGTCAGCGACCGCGCTGACTTGAGCCGATTCAAAACTAGGAGCGGCCACGGCCGCTCGTCATCATCAAGGAATACCGAATGAGCGATTTAGACAAGGACTTGCCGCTGCGCGCCGATCTGGCGCGCCTGGACCGCGCGCTGGCCGAAGTGTTGAGCGAACAGGCCGGCCCCGAGGTCTACGCCGAGGTGCGCGCCATCGCCGGCCGCAGCGCCGAGGAACGCAGCCAGCCCTTGGCGGCGGAGTTGAGCCCGGCGGCGGCGATGGCGCTGGTGCGCGCCTGCGGCCTGTACGCCCAGCTGTTCAATATCGCCGAGGACCTGCACCATGTGCGCCGCCGCCGCGCCCACCGACAGGCCGGTTCCGCGCCGCAGCAGGGCAGCCTGTCGCGCGCGCTGGGCAAGCTGAAGGCGGACGGCGTCAGCATCGCCATGCTGGCCGACACCCTGCGCGACGCCTATGTCGGCGCCATCCTCACCGCCCACCCCACCGAGGTGCAGCGCCAGAGCGTGCTGGACGGCCACCGCGCGGTGCGCCGTTTCCTGGGCAAGCTGGCGGCGGCGGACCTGACGCCGGAAGAAGAAGAGGAACTGGAGGCCAAGCTCAAGCGCGTGATCGTCGCGCTGTGGCAGACCTCGGAAATCCGTCACTTCAAGCTGGCGGTCAAGGACGAGATCGAAAACGGCGTCGCCTACCACCCGCTGACCTTCTTCCAGGCCTTGCCGGCGCTGTATCAGCGCCTGGACCGGCAGATTGAGGCCACCTGGGGCCAGACGACGCCGTTGCCGTCCTTCATCCGCGTCGGCAGCTGGATAGGCGGCGACCGCGACGGCAACCCCAATGTCGACGCCGTGGTGCTGCGCCACGCGGTGACGCGCCAGGCGCAAGTGGCCTTCGAACATTATCTGTACGAGCTGGCGGCCTTGTACCGCGAGCTGTCGCTGTCGCAGCGCCTGGTCGGCGTCAGCCCGGCCTTGGTGGGCTTGGCGGCGTTGACGCCGGACCAGGAGGAGAGCCGCCGCGAGGAACCGTACCGGCGCGCGCTGGCGGCAATGGAGGCGCGGGTACTGGCCACCGGCCTGCGGCTGGGCGTGAGCCTGAGCGGCCGCTGGCCGGCGGGCCGGCCCTATGCCGACCAGGCTGAATTCCAGGCCGATCTCGCGGTGCTGGATGCCTCGCTGCGCGAACACGGCAGCGCGACGCTGGCCGACGGCCGGCTGGCGGAACTGATCCGCGCGGTGGACGTGTTCGGCTTCTTCCTGATGCCGCTGGACCTGCGCCAGTTCGCCGGCAGCCACGAGGCGGTGGTGGGCGAGCTGTTCGCCCGCGCCGGGCTGGAGGAGTTCGCGGCGCTGGACGAGGCGGCGCGGACCCGGGTGCTGCTGCGCGAGCTGGCCACGCCGCGGCTGCTGTATTCGCCCTATCTGGACTACAGCGCCGAAGCGGAGAAGGAACTGGCCATCTTCCGCGAGGCGGCCTTGATCCAACGTCAGTTCGGCGTGGACGCCATCGGCCAGAGCATTATTTCCAATTGCGCCCAGGTCAGCGACATCCTGGCGCTGGCGCTGCTGCTGAAGGAGGCCGGCATGATCCGGCTGGTGGACGGGCAGCCGCGCGCCAGCGTCAACCTGGTGCCCCTGTTCGAAACCATCGCCGATCTGGACCGCAGCGCTCAGGTGATGACGGCGCTGTTCGCGCTGCCGTGGTACCAGCAACTGCTGGACAGCCGCGGCCGCATGCAGGAAGTGATGCTGGGCTATTCCGACAGCAATAAGGACGGCGGTTATCTGACCAGCCAATGGCAGCTCTACCAGGCGGAAAAGCGGCTGGTGCGCTGTTTCGCCGACGGCCGGGTCAAGCTGCGGCTGTTCCACGGCCGCGGCGGCTCGGTGGGCCGCGGCGGCGGTCCGTCGTTCGAAGCCATCATGGCGCAGCCGGCCGGCAGCGTGGCCGGCCGCATCCGCATCACCGAGCAGGGCGAGGTGATCGCATCCAAGTATTCGGACCCGGCCATCGGCGGCCGCAACCTGGAAGCCCTGGTGGCGGCGACGCTGGAAGCCAGCCTCAGCGGCTGCGCCAGCTGCGAGACCGACGAGACGGTGTTCGACGAGCTGTCGGACGCCGCCTACCGCGCCTATCGCGAGCTGGTGGAAGCGCCGGGCTTCATGCAGTACTTCCTGGAGGCGACGCCGATCAACGCCATCGCCAAGCTCAATATCGGCAGCCGGCCGGCCTCGCGCAAGAGCCTGGCTTCGATCAAGGACCTGCGCGCCATTCCCTGGGTGTTCTCCTGGTCGCAATCGCGGGTGATGCTGCCCGGCTGGTTCGGCGTCGGTTCGGCGGTGCGCGCCTTCATCGAGCGCCACGGCGAAGCCGGCCGCGCGCGCCTGCAAAGCCTGTATCGCAGTTCGCCGTTCTTCCAGGTGGTGTTGTCCAATATGGAGCAGGTGCTGGCCAAGGCGGATCTGGGCATCGCCCGCCGCTTCGCCGGCCTGGTGGAGGACCGCGCGCTGGCCGAGGCGCTGTTCGGCCGCATCCAGGCCGAGTGGCAGGCCACGCTGGACGCTTTCTACGCCGTCACCGGCCAAAGCGCGCTGTTGGAGAAGAACCCGACGCTGCACCGCAGCCTGGAAACGCGCTTGCCGTATCTGGACGCGCTGGGCCTGTTGCAGGCCGAGTTGCTGAGCCGGCTGCGCCGTCAGCCGGACGACGCCGAGGCCTTGTACGCGATTCATCTGACCATCAACGGCACTTCGGCCGGCTTGCGCAACAGCGGTTGAGGCCAGGCGCGGCGGCGGCACAGGCCCGTCGCTGCGCTATGTAGGCTGGTTTTGCTGCTGGAGCTCGTTTTTGATTATTTCAGATCGGGCTAATGGCCTAAATGATGATTTAGGGCCGGTTCCGCCCTGACCGAGCGAAGCGTCGCGAGGAAATCAAACGGAAAGGGAGATGTGCGCGGCCCAGCCGCCCCATCGCTGAGCGAATCAAAGATTCTCAGTGATGGGGCGCTAAGGTCGCGGTGCTCGAACAAGCCGCCGCTTAAAACCCGCGAAGCGAAGTTGTTGCGTAGCTAAAACCTCGGGCCCGCCCCCCGACGGCAGGCTTGAAGGGCGCCGGGGCGCGTCGAATACGAAGTCTCCTACGTATCTACACAGCATCTCAAGGTACTCATAAAAGATCGTGAACAGGCTCGAGGCCAAGTCAAGGCGCGGGGATGTCCAACACTTGCCAGCCCTCCTTGCGCGCCTGCAGGAAGTTCATCACCGAATCCACGGTCACGGTCTGGATGCGGTCGGCGTAGCGCATCTCGTTGGGGTGGTCGTCGAAGGCGACATTGGCCTTGAACATGCGGCCGCCCAGCCGCGTCAGCGGCCCCAGCTTGAGTTCCGACGGCGCGTAGCCGTTGAGCTTCAGCCACATTTGCGCCTGTTCGCGGTTGGCGATGCGCGCTTCCTGGCTGGCCGAGGCCGCCAGCGTTTCCAGCACCCAGGTGTTGGAGTTTTCGTAGCGGGTGGCGAAGGGATAGGCCAGCAGGCTGTATTGCGGGGTGTGCAGTTCGCGCAGCCGCGGCGGCGCCTGCAGCCGTTCGCGCAGGCGGGCGGCCAGCGCCGGCGGCGGCAGCAGCGCCACCGATTCGAAGGAATACATATCGTCGAGGAAGAAATTGCCCAGGCCCTCGTACCACAGGTCGGAGCTGGCGCTGCCGCAGTCGTTGAGCAGGTGGGCGACGCGCCAGCGGCCTTCCGGCTGGCGGTAGGCGATGCCGACATGGGTGTAGCGCAGCTTGAAGCGCGACAGGTCCTGGCCGACGCGGCCGATCACCGCGACGCCGCCGCCGCTGGCGTCCAGCTTTTGCCGCAGCTGTTCGGCGGCGGCCATCGCCTTGCCGAAGGTGGCCGGGGTGATGGTTTGTTCCTCGCAGCTGCGGCCGGCCTGGGCGGTGTGCGGCAGCAGCAGGCAGAGCGCCAGGCCAAGGCCGGCGAGGCGGGCGGGCAGAGCGTCAGGACGGGACACGGTTGTGCTCCAGCAGGGCCTCGCCCAGCTTGTTGGGGATGAAGGCCAGCACTTTGCCGGAGGTGACCAGCATGGTGCCGCTAGCCACCGCGGTGACTTGCACCGAGGCGCCGACCGCGGCGCCGGTGGCTTTCAGCGCCTTGCCGGACAACTCCACCACCAGCTTGGCGCCGCCTTGCACCGCATCCAGCGACATCTTGACGGTGTCGCCGGCGCCCTGGGCCAGGCCGGTGATCACATAGGCGCTGCCGGTCACCGCCAGCACCGGGGCCAGCAGCGATTCGCCCTTGCCCTGGGCGCTGCCGGCCACGCTGATCGCCGGCGCGGCGACGATGGACAGGGTGCCGACGGAGATTTTCTCGGAGGCGGTGTCGGTCTGGGACAGGCCGGCCCAGGCGGGCAGCGCGGACAGCAGCAGGCTGGACAGCAGGAGGGCTTTGAGCATGGATAATCCGGAATCAAGGAAATGACGCCAGCTTGCCCATTTTATGACGAAAGGGCAATGCTCAGCTTTGGCGCAATAGTGCCAACAGCGCCGCGCCGTCCAGCCGCGCGCTGAGATCGCCGCCGTCCAGCAGGCTGTCGGCCAGCTCGCGCTTGCTGGCGTGCAGCGCCACGATCTTTTCTTCTATGGTGTGCTGGGCCACCAGCCGGTACACCGTCACCGGCCGCTGCTGGCCCATGCGGTAGGCGCGGTCGCTGGCCTGGTCTTCCACCGCCGGGTTCCACCAGGGGTCGAGGTGGATCACGTAGTCGGCGGCGGTCAGGTTGAGGCCGGTGCCGCCGGCTTTCAGGCTGATCAGGAACACCTCGCCGTCGCCGGCCTGGAAGGCGTCCATGCGCGCCTTGCGTTGCGGGCCGGGCACCGCGCCGTCCAGGTATTGGTAGCGTATGCCTTGCTCGTCCATCCAGCGGCGGACGATGGCGAGGTGATCGACGAACTGGCTGAACACCAGCGCCTTGTGGCCGTTGTCCAGCAGTTCCAGCATCAGTTCGCGGAACAATGCCTGCTTGGCGGAGGGCAAGGCGCTGTCCGGCTGGGTCAGCGTGGGGTGGCAGCAGAAGCGGCGCAGCCGGGTCAGTTCGGCCAGCACTTGCATCGCGCCGCCCTCGGCCTCGCCCGGCTGGCCCAGCTTGTCCAGCGCCTGCTGACGCATCGCCTCGTAGACTTCCATTTCCGCCTCGCTCAGCGGGACGGCGCGGGTGATGTCGGTGCGCGGCGGCAACTCGGTCAGCACCTGTTGCTTGGTGCGGCGCAGCAGATAGGGGCGGATCAGCGCCTTCAGCGCGTCGCGGGCGTCTTCGTCACCGTCGGCGATGGGCTGGGCGAAGCGCTGCTGGAATTTGTCCTCGTTGCCCAGCAGGCCGGGCGCGACGAAGCGGAACAGGCTCCACAATTCGCCCAAATGGTTTTCCACCGGGGTGCCGCTGGCGGCCAGGCGGAAATCGGCGTAGAGCGCGTGGGCGGCCTGGGCGCGCTGGCTGGCTGCGTTCTTGATCGCCTGCGCCTCGTCCAGCACCACGCTGGCCCAGCGCACCTCGGCGAAGGTGTCGGCGTCGCGTTGCAGCAGGCCGTAGCTGGCCACCACCAGATCGCCGGGGCCGGCGTTGTCCAGCCGCCGTTGTTGCTGGTAGGGCCGCAGCCGCAGGCTGGGCGCGAAGCGGGCGGCCTCTGCCAGCCAGTTCAGCGCCACCGAGGTGGGCGCCACCACCAGCTGCGGGCCGAGCGCGGCGCGGCTGAGCAAGAGCGCCAGCGTCTGCACCGTCTTGCCCAGGCCCATATCGTCGGCCAGGCAGGCGCCGGCGCCCCAGTGGGCCAGCCGCGCCAGCCAGTTGTAGCCTTGCTGCTGGTAAGGCCGCAGCGTGGCGCGCAGGGTGTCCGGTATTTCGGGTTCGAAGCTTTGCAGCGATTGCAGCCGCCGCCATTGTTCATTCCAGCCGGCGTCGCCGTCGAAAGCGCCGGCCTCGGCCGCCAGTTCGCCCAGCCGCGGCGCGGCCAGCGGGCTCAGGCGCAGGCCGCCGGGCGCGGCGTGGTCGGCTAGCAGCGTCAGTTGGCGCAGGCGGGCGGCGAGGGAGTCGGACAGCGCCAGCCAGTCGCCGTCGGACAGGCGCAGGTAGCGGCCGGACTGGCCGGCCAGCGCTTCCAGCAGATGGCGCAGCGCCAGGATGTTGCCGTCGTCCAGCCCCAGTTCGCCGTCCACTTCCAGCCAGCCGCCCTTGCGCTTGGCGCTCAGTTTCAGCTGCGGCAGGCCGACGCCGGCGCGGATGCGCTGGCGCTGGCCGGACGGCCATTCGCATTGCAGGGTGTCCGCGTCCAGCGTCTGCAGTTCGGCCAGCAGGTCCAAGGCCGCCTGCTGGCCGTCCAGCACCCATTCGTCGCTGTCGCGGCGCGCGGCGGCCAGCGTCGGGCAGGCGGCGTGGACCCGGCGCTGGCGGGCACGCTCGGCGGGAAGGTCGCGCTTGAGCTGCAGCGCGACGCCGTCCGCGCTCACCACCAGGCCGGGCGCGCCGCGGCCGGGCGCGTACAGCGCGCTGGCCGGGTGCGGGCGCACTTTCAGCTGCAGCCGCAGGCCGGCCTCGTCCAGCCGCAGCAGCGCGCGCAGAACGGCGTCGGCCGGCTGGCTGGGCAGGCTGTCGTCAAAGCTGGCGCTGACGTCGTGCAAGGGCAGCTCCGGCGCGATGTCGCGGATGGCGTCCAGCACTTTCTTGCGGGCGTGCCAGGGCAGGCTCAGGCTGTGGCCGAGCAGGGCGGCGATCTGGCGCACCTCCTCGTCCAGCCGGTAGACCGCGAGACGGTCCGGCGCCAGCTTGCGCCACAGCACGCCTGCGCATGCGGCGATGCCGGGCGGGCTCAGCCGCAGGGAGATCTGTTCGCCCTGGCGCTCCAGTTCCAGCGCCACTTGGCCGGCCTCCACCCGCAGCGGCTGTTCCGGCGCGTCGGCCCAGTACAGCGCCGGGTGGCCGACCAGCAGCGGCAGCGCGGCCAGCGCGTCCAGCGCCGCGTGGCCGTCGGCGGCGATGTCGGCCTGCAAGGCGGCCAGCGCGCGCAGGATCAGCCGGTCCTGGCCGCCGAGCCAGTCCAGGCCGTCCTGTTCCGCCAGCAGCCTGGCTAGCGGCAAGCGCCGGCCGCGGCCGTAGCCGTCGGGGCCTCGCGTTTGCTCGCAGGGCTGCAGTTCCACGCCGGAGACTTCGACGCGCAGCCGCCAGGCCAGGCGGGTGGGGGGGGATATCTGGGGTGTGAGTGGCGGTGACATCGGCGAGATACTGCCGGAGAAAGCCAAGATGGACCAGCGTGATGAAGAAAATGACGGCGACTTACGCCGCCGCCGTGAGTGGGATTATTTGCTATCGCAACCGCCTGGTTGGGTGGCGATGTTCTTCTGATGCTCATAGCGTTCGCCGTTCCAGCGCCAGATAGCTTCGCAGAAGCCATTACCGGACAGACGGATGTCGTTGTAACCCTGATTACCTGTGTCTGCTACGGTGGCCTTCTTGGCCGGTAGGCCCAGATTGGCACGCAAATGGCCATCTTCGCCGCGGATGAATAGCCAAATTGAGTGTTCGGTATTGCCGGAGGTGCAACTGTTGCCACCCTCCACCCACAGGTTGTTGTGGTCGTTTTCCGAGCCTTTTGGTATGGATGCGCTCAGTTTGAACGGTGCGGTGCATTCTGGTGTGACGAAGCCCCAGTTGTCCTGATCCTTGATGACGTAGGTGGCATTCAAGGCTTTGAGGACTTCTCTCAGATCAGCTGTGGACAACTCGGTGCTGTCGTCGAACAGCGCTGCGTTGGCGTTGTTGGGTGGTGGGGGCGCTGCTTCAGTTTCCGCGGAGTTTTCTTCGTTATTCTCCGTTATCTCAGGGTCATCTTCGCTGGGTAGGTGGCCTTCCTCCCCGCAGGTTTTGTCAGCACAGACGTACTTCCATTGTTTGCTGTCAAATTGAAAATGATAGCTGGCGATTTTTTGCTTGTTGTGATCCTGAACCGTAAGCTGCAGTGGGTAAAACTCAGAACTGGTATTCTTTGTATCCGTTTGATAGATGAAGTCCAAAGTGTACTGACTTGCGCCCTGAGCACCGATTACATCTTTGGCTGTATCTAGGATTTTGTTCTGCTTGGGCATGAATAGGTATGGCTGGCGGAATGCATAACCACCGTTGAGTTCTCCTCCGACCTGTATCAACCAGCCCATGAGTCCGGTACGTGAAATGGGGAGCAATTTGACGGTTTCCGGCATGGCTCCGCCAATGCTGTCATATGAAAGTGCCTTGTCGGAAGCGATCAACTCGAGGTTTTTCTTGTGGAAGACAAATGCACCGGCTAGCCCTTCGCTATCTGCATGACTGGATTCCGTGAGGAAGCCGCTGGCGAATAGGTAGAATGTTTCTTCACCATTGGCCTGGACCAGATCTAAAGCCATTGGCTTCATGCAATAGACTTGGTCATTACGGTTGATGTTCCAGCACTCTTCTGTTTCATCATAGTTTTTAGCACCGTAAGCGCGTGCCATGACCTCGGAAATAATTTTATGGTTGTTATCATCATCCAGAGCTAGCCGCGTTATGACTGTCTCGTGATGTGAGTGCCAAAATTTCCATCCGCCAAATGCTATGGTGCTGGCCAACATAATACCGGCCAGTATCATGAATTTTCTCTTATTCCCCATCGATAGTGCCACTTTCATCGCTAAGCTTTTGCCAACATTAAATTGGCAAACAATATGCATAAAAAATTTCCAAAGGCATTGTATCAGGATGGGGCGTTTGTTTGTGCACACAATAATGAGAAAGAGGAGCCTTAGGCTCCTCTTCAGCAAGCGGGGAAATATGGTTTTAGTTAGACGCGGCTCAGCGCGCGACCGGCGGCGGCGATGGTCTGCTCGATGATGTCGTCGCTGTGGGCGCTGGAGACGAAGCCGGCTTCGTAGGCGGACGGCGCCAGGTAGACGCCTTCGTCCAGCATCGCGTGGAAGAAGCGCTTGAAGCGTTCGATGTCGCAGCGGGTGGCTTCGGCGTAGGATTTGGGCGCGTGCTCGCTGAAGTAGAAGCCGAACATGCCGCCCACGCTGTCGCTGCTCATGGTCACGCCGGCCGCGCGCGCGGCGTCGGCCAGGCCCTGGGCCAGACGCGCGGTGCGGCGGCCCAGCTCTGCGTGGAAGCCGGGCTGCTGGATCAGCTTGAGGGTGGCGAGGCCGGCGGCCACCGACAGTGGATTGCCGGACAGGGTGCCGGCCTGGTAGACGTTGCCCAGCGGCGCGATGCAGGCCATGATGTCGGCGCGGCCGCCAAAGGCCGCCAGCGGCATGCCGCCGCCCACCACCTTGCCCAGCGTGGTCAGGTCTGGTTTGACGCCGTGCAGGCCCTGGGCGCAGTTCAGCGCCACGCGGAAACCGGTCATCACTTCGTCGTAGATCAGCACCGCGCCGTGTTGTTCGGTCAGGCTGCGCAGCGCCTGGACGAACTCGGCCGAGGGCTGGATCAAATTCATATTGCCGGCGATCGGCTCCAGGATCACGCAGGCGATTTGGCCGCCGATCTCGCGGAAGGTCTTGTCCAGCTGTTCGACGTCGTTGTACTGCAGCACCAGGGTGTGCTTGGTGCAGTCGGCCGGCACGCCGCCGGAGGACGGGTTGCCGAAGGTGAGCAGGCCGGAGCCGGCCTTGACCAGCAGGCTGTCGGAGTGGCCGTGGTAGCAGCCTTCGAATTTGACGATGAGGTCGCGGCCGGTGAAACCGCGCGCCAGGCGGATCGCCGACATGGTGGCTTCGGTGCCGGAGGAGACCAGGCGCACTTGCTCGATGGAGGGCAGCAGCTTGCGGATTTCCTCGGCGATCAGGACTTCGCCCTCGGTGGGCGCGCCGAAGGACAGGCCGCCGACGGCCGCTTCCTGCACCGCGCGCACCACGTCCGGGTGGGCGTGGCCGACGATGGCCGGACCCCAGGAGCCTACATAGTCCAGATACTGTTTGTCGTCGGCGTCCCAGAAGTAGGCGCCTTCGGCGCGCTTGACGAAGCGCGGCGTGCCGCCGACCTGGCCGAAGGCGCGCACCGGCGAGTTGACGCCGCCGGGGATGGATTTCTTGCCACGTTCAAACAGTTCCAGATTGCGGGACATGTGCGTTTCCTTGTCGGGCGGCCGCGGCCGCGGGTGTGTTCGGATTGGGCGCGGGCGCTGGACCCGCCATTGGCCGCTATTTTAACCGAGGCTGGCGTGGGTGGGCTATGAGTGATATATGCTTTTGACCATGTCATTTTCGATAGAGAACGCGTCATGAAAAAAGCCGTATTTTTCTTATTGGATGAGTACGCCGAGTGGGAAAGCGCTTTTCTGTCCAGCCGGCTGGCGATGAGCAAGCAGTGGTCGGTGGCCACGGCCTCCTTGGAGCGGGGCATGTGCAAATCCATGGGCGGTTTTACAACGGTTGTTGACTACGCGCTGATGGATATTCCCGGCGATACCGCGCTGTTGGTTTTAGTCGGCGGCAACGCCTGGAGCCTGGATAGCTCTGAGTTGAGGGAGAGGGTTGCCGCTTGCTTGGCAACAGGGGTTGTCGTGGCGGCAATCTGCGGTGCGGTGGATTTTTTGGCGCGGAACGGCTTGTTGAATGATTATCGCCACACCGGCAATGCTCAGCATTTGTGGGCGGAATATCCGGAATATCGCCATCACGCGGGCTTTATCGCAGCGCAAACGGTGCGGGATAGAAACCTGATCACAGCGAATGGAACCGCGGCCATGGAGTTTTCGGAAAGCGTATTAAAATCTTTGCACGCGGGTGATTCGGCGGAAATAGAGATGGAGCATAAGTTATTTAAAATGGGCTACCATGATTACGTTCTGCAATATGGCAACCCATTCGCATAGCCTTGATCCGAGCCATCGCTAATCCATGGCGTCAGGCCGGCAAGACTACCAGCGGCTATAGGGGTTCTTGGACAGATAGGCGTTGGTGTAGCGGCCGTCCTCGGTGACTTCCTCGCCTATCCAGGCCGGCTGGTCGAATGAGGTGCTTTCATCCGGCAGCTCGATTTCGGCCAAGACCAGGCCGGCGTTGTCGCCGAAAAATTCGTCCACTTCCCAGATGAAGCCGCCGTGCTCGATGCGGTGGCGCAGCTTGTCCACCACCATCGGGCACATCGCTCCCATGATGGTTTGCGCGTCGGCCAGCGGCACCGGGTATTCGAACTCGTGGCGGCTGACGTTGCTGATATTGCTTTTCAACGTCAGCCAGGCCTGATCTCCGACCACGCGCACGCGCACGGTGCGTTCCTTTTCCACCGACAGATAACCCTGGCGGTATTGCACGCCTGGGGCCAGGCCGCGCCAGGCGTCGCCTACGACGATGAAGCGGCGTTCGATTTCCACTGCCATTTTATATCTACTCCAGCCGGTTCAACGCTGTATCGCCGCAGCGCAGCGGACATTGAACAGCTTCTAATGGGCGATCTGTTCGCCCTTGGGTTTACCACAGGCTTCCGCCCGCGGCGAGATCTGCAGATACAGCGACAGGCTGCTTTGCTGAGAGACTACGCCGCTGCTCTGGCCGTAAGGCGTGGCGCGTTGCGGCCAGCTCCCCACCAATTCCGGCTGCGCGCCGATCAGGGTCTGGGCGCTGACCACGCGTCTGCCGTCCTGGTCGCTCCAGCTGGCGTTGGCGTTCAGCAAGGGCTTGTGCTGGGCGCGCGCCGCGGAGACGGTGCCGCCGATGCTGAGCAGGGCGTCGCCGACCTCCCGCTGGCCGGAAAAAGCGCCCTTGGCGTCCACGCACATCGGCAGCCGCAGCAGCTCCGCGCCGTCGCGGCGCAGCGTGGCCACCACTTCCGGCGGCAGCGCCGGTTTGGGCGGCAGCGGGGTGGCGGCCCAGGCGGGCAGGCAGCCCAGCCACAATGCAATCCATTTGCGCATGCGATCCATCTCCTCAGAACGGTTTGACCACCACCAGAATCACCACCGCCAGCAAGACCAGCACCGGCAGTTCGTTGAACACGCGGAACCAGGTATGGCTGCGGCGGTTGGTTTTGGCGGCGAAGTCGCGGTAGAGCTTGCCGCAACAGCCGTGGTAGCCGACCAAGAGCAGCACCAGGGTCAGCTTGGCGTGCAACCAGCCGCCGCCGATGCCGAAGCCCAGCCACAGGCCAAGACCGGTGGCCAGCGCCAGCGCGGCCAGCGGGGTCATGAAGCGGTAGAGCTTGCGCGCCATCAGCAGCAGGCGCTGGTATTCGGCGTCCTGTTCCGCCAGCGCCAGATTGACATAGAGGCGCGGCAGGTAGAACAGCCCGGCGAACCAGGACACCACGAAAAAGATGTGAAAGGCTTTCAGGTAAAGGTAGCTCACGGTGTCCTTGTCCTTGTGGCGGGCGTCCATGGGCCGCGCAAACCGATGCAATTGCCCCATGGGTCCCGCAATTGGCAGATGCCCTGTTGCGCTTCTATCGCCAGCGGGCCGCGATACAAGGCGGCGCCCAGGCCGGTCAGCCGATGGATGTCGGCGTCCAGGTCGCTGCTGCGCCAATAGACGACGCTGCCGGCCGCGCCGGAGCCCACCTTGGCGTCGGCCCGCACGATTTCCAGCCGGACGCCCTGCCATTCCAGGCAGGCGAAGTCGAAATCGGGCAGGTCTACGGCTTGCGCCGCTGGAAAAGCCCGTTGATACCAGGCGAGTCCGGCGCGCCAATCGGCGACGTGAATCAGCACCGCGGCGATGGGGCCGGCTGCGCTCATGCGCTGGCCTCGTAGCGTTGTCTGACCGCCTTGGGCAGCTTGGCCAGCACCAGGCGCCGCGCGTCGGCGAGGCCGTCGTGCAGCTGCTCCAGGCTCAGCGCCTCCAGCGACGACACTTCTATCCAGCGCGCCCGCGCCAGATACGGCGCCGGCCGCACCCCGGGCAGGCCGCTGAGGACGAGAAAATCGTCGTCGGCCACCTTGTACATCACCGTGTCGTCGTTGAACAAGGCGAACATCTTGCTTTCCAGGCTGAGCACGCGCCGGGTTTCCCACTTGATGTCGAACTGGGCGCCCGGCAAGGCGCGGGCCTGGGCCAGCAGCGCGTCCATATCCTCTTTGCGCAAGGGCATGTTCAGCCTTTCTTCGCCGCCTGGTACAGCGGCATCACTTGCGGGATGCGCTGCTGCAGGTCGTGGATGCGGGTGGGGCCGGACGGGTGGGTGGACAGGAATTCCACGCCGCCGCCGTTGCCGGCCGCCTGCATTTTGTTCCAGACGTTGACCGCGGCGTTGGGGTCGTAGCCGGCGCGCGCCATCAGTTCCAGGCCCATGATGTCGGCCTCGGATTCCATGGTGCGGCTGTTGGGCTTGGACAAGGCCACGTCGGCGGCCATCGCCGCCATGTCCAGCTGGTTCTGCCTGAGGCCGGCCACCGCGCCCACCAGCGACAGACCCACTTGCTGCGCATAGGCCTGGCTCATGCTTTCGCGCGAGTGCTCGCGCAATGCGTGCGAGATTTCATGGCCGATGACGGCCGCCAGTTCGGCGTCGCTCAGCTTGAGCTTGGTGATCAGGCCGGAGTAGACCATGATCTTGCCGCCGGCCATCGCGTAGGCGTTGGGTTCGTCATTGCGCATCACATTGACTTCCCAACGCCATTTGGCGGCGTCGGGGCGGAATACCGGCGCCTGGGCGATCAGGCGCTGAGAGATTTTGCGCACCCGCGCCGTCATCGCCGCGTCGGCGTTGAGCTGGCCGCCGGCGCGCGCCTTGCCCAGCTGCTGGGCATAGGATTTGGCCGACATCTGCTCCACTTCCTGGCTGGACAGCAGCATGGTTTGACCGCGGTTGACGCCGACGGCGCCGCCCTGGGTGGTGTTGACCTGGGCACAGCCGGCGAGGGCGGCGGCGACCAGCAGGCCGGCCAGGGTTTTGCTCCAGAAACTTTTCATTGCGGTATGGCCTCTTGAGCGCCGGACGCCGCCTGAACGGCGAGCTGCGGCGCGGCGGGAAATCGCGGCGGACGCGGGCGGCGCCGGCTCAGATTTCCACCATTTCGAAATCGTCTTTGCGCGCGTCGCAATCCGGGCAAGTCCAGTTGGGCGGAATGTCTTCCCACTTGGTGCCCGGCGGGATACCATCCTCCGGACGGCCGGCTTCCTCGTCGTAGATAAAGCCGCAGATCAGACACATCCAAGTACGCATCGCATCACCTTGTGATCGAGTAAAACAGTTATTCTAAGAGTGGTCCGCGACACTGACAATGCGCCCGCCGGCCGCTCCGCCCATATACAGAACGAAGAGGTTTCCGTCTTGACCACTCAGCCCACTCCTCCCGTGGTCCTTACCCTGGCGGGCTCGGACCCTTCCGGCGGCGCCGGCATCCAGGCCGACATTCTGACGCTGGCCAGCCTGGGATGCCATCCTTTGTCGGTGATCACCGCGATTACGGTGCAGGATACCGTTGGCATCAATGACTTTATGGTGCTGGACGCGGACTGGGTCAATGACCAGGCGCGTTTTCTGATGGAAGACATTCCGGTCACCGCTTTCAAGATCGGCATGTTGGGCAGCGTGGAGA
Source organism: Chromobacterium rhizoryzae (assembly GCF_020544465.1). Lineage (NCBI taxonomy): Bacteria > Pseudomonadati > Pseudomonadota > Betaproteobacteria > Neisseriales > Chromobacteriaceae > Chromobacterium > Chromobacterium rhizoryzae. The sequence goes on along the minus strand of NZ_CP066126.1, from coordinate 5,067,043 downwards.
ACGTGGCGGTGGTGGCGCAGCTGATCGCGGACTACCCGGACATCCCGGTGGTGCTGGATCCGGTGCTGGCCAGCGGCGGCGGCCACGAGTTGGCCGACGAGGACCTGATCGCCGCGATGCGCGACATGCTGATTCCGCAGGTGTCCATCCTGACGCCCAACAGCATAGAAGCGCGGCGCATCGCCAGCAACGACGCCGACGAGGACGAGGATCTGACGCTGGAGCAGTGCGCGCAGCGCATCCTGGCGCTGGGCTGCCCGCACCTGCTGATCACCGGCACCCACGAAAACACCAAGGAAGTGGTCAACCAGCTGTACGGTCCCGGCGGCCTGGTGCGCTCCGACGCCTGGGAGCGTCTGCCGGGCAGCTACCACGGCTCCGGCTGCACGCTGGCCTCGGCCATCGCCGGCATGCTGGCCACCGGCCTGCTGTTGCCGGAAGCGGTGCGGGAGGCGCAGGAATACACCTACCAGGCCTTGCTGAACGGTTTCCGGCCCGGCATGGGCCAGTTCCTGCCGGATCGGATGTTCTGGGCGCGCGGCGACGACGAGGACGACGATGCCGGACAGGCTTAAGGGGCTGTACGCGATCACGCCGGACACCGAGGACAGCGCGCGGCTGCTGAGCCTGGCGCAGGCGGCGGCGCCGCACATCGACATCCTGCAATACCGCAACAAGAGCGAGGACGCGGTTTTGCGTCTGGAGCAGGCGCAGGCGCTGGCCGAGCTGTGCCGGCGCAAGGGCGTGGTCTTCATCGTCAACGACGATGTGGAGCTGGCGGCGCGCGTCGGGGCCGACGGCGTGCATCTGGGCCGCGACGACGCCGCCCTGAGCGCGGCGCGGCGGCGGCTGGGCGCCGGCGCGCTGATAGGCGCGTCTTGCTACGACAGCCTGGAACGGGCGCGACGGGCGGCGGAGGCCGGCGCCAGCTACCTCGCCTTCGGCGCGGTGTTTCCGTCCGGCACCAAGCCGGACGCGGCGCGCGCAGGGCTGGGTCTGTTCTCCGAGGCGCGCAGCTTGGGCGCGCCCCTGGTGGCGATAGGCGGCATCCATGCCGGCAACGCCGGACAGGCGCTGGCGGCCGGCGCGGACGCGATCGCGGTGATAGGCGGCGTGTTCGGCGCGCCGGACCCGGCCGCCGCGGCCGGGGAACTGGCGGCGATATGCCGCCGGGGCGGCCGCTGAAAGCAAAACCGCCGCGCAGGGCGCGGCGGTTGGAGGATGCTCGGGTTCGGGTTTGGCGTCTGTTCGCGGTCTTAGACCTGGCTGGGTCGCGAACTGCCGTCGATCAAGGCCTTGCTGACCTCGCCGGGCTTGATGATGCCGTGTTCCACGCTGTAGGCCAGCAGCTCCAACAGGTAGTCGTGACGGAAAATCAACGATCCTTCCCATTCGCTGCCTTGCTCGCCCTGGATGGCGGGCAGGGTGATGATCACGCGTTCGCCGTCTATCGTGTCCAGCGCGAAGGCCTCCACGTTTCTGGCGATTCCCGATAAGGATCTTGCAGAATGCTTGCCATAATTCAAGGCGCGTATGCTCATTGCTGACTCCTGTCGCATCATGGTTTCTCTTTGGCCCGCGTTGATCTTGAAATGGCCGCCGCTTCGCCGTCCTGGCGTCGCCTTGCGACGCCCGCCTGAGGCGGCGCGCAGGCGGGAGGCGCTTGGCGTTGCGCAAGGGCTGGATTTGGCGGCGTTTCAAGTTTTTTTATTGTCGAGCGGCCGGCATCCCGATAGTGCGTCGCGGCGTCACGCTTGAGGCGCGAACCGGCGAGATGCGTCGGCCGCCCGGCTTCGCCGCGTGATGGGCCGGCGATATCGGCATGGGATGGCAGTCCGGCCGCGCGGTGTACCGCTCCAGGCTCAGAGCATAGCGTTTTTATGCTTATGGGGTAACTCCAGAAAAATGGAGAATACCCAGTTGGATATCACAGCTGTTTGGAACCGATCAGCCGGCTAAAAAGCGAGGTCGGCATTTTGCGGTGCATGCCGGCAGCAATCAGCGCATCGCATAATTCGGCGCGTCGTTGCGAGGGCAGGCCCAGTTTTTCGCAGATATAGTTTTTGCTCTTGATAATAGAATCCGCCACCCGGGTTTTGGGCTTGGGCCGATATTTGTTCATGAAGTCGGCGATTTGCTTGAAGTCCCAATTCAGCAGCATCAGGAAGCAGACTTCCTGTTCGTATTCCGTCAATTCCACGTCAAGCAGTTTCAATTCGCCCTGCACCTGTTCTATGCTGCAGCCGGCGCCGAATTCCAAAATGTAATTGGGCATCAGGTTGATGAAGTTGGCGATCTCGATTTCATGCGCGTAATAGATGGTGCCCAGGATGGAGCGCGTCGCCTCGTGCTTGAGCAGATGCTTGGAGAACACCCGCGCCTTGAGGCCGTCTCCGTATTCATGCACGTTGAGGATGGAGACCTTGCGTGTCGGATCGCAGGTTTGCATCAGCGCCAAGTCTTCCTGCACATAGCAATCGGCGAACTGGGCGGTGCCTTCGCAGGGCATTTCCTTGTCCAGACGGTCCACCACGTCATCTCCGCGCTTGAGCGCCACGATTCTGGCGTAGGCGTCGCTGGACGCCAGATGACGGGAGTTGGCGTCTTTGGCGCCGACGATCATGTCGGTCTGGCCGGATATCTGGGTGACGGATTGGCGGAACTGAGCCACGAATTCGCTTTGCTCTTCGGTGAAGCGTTCAGGGGAGACGAGCTGATAGTCCATAATGTGCGCCTGGTGCGGAGGTTGGTCATGTCGGGGTGCGCTGTCTTGGCCTCGCTGTCGCGTCGGCCGCCGTCCAATGGTTGCTGAGCGTTGGCGAGATGCTTGGAATGGCGTTGAAACCGGTTTTGAAACGCGGCGCGCCGTATGCGCGCGCGTTCCTAAGGCCGCAACGCCGTGTCTCGCTCTTGTTCGCTAAGCTTTGAACAGGCTCTAAGCTGGGCACTTATAGATTTTTTGTTCCGATAGTGTCAATGCGAATGGCCGTTTGGCCTTGATTAACTGTACTAAAGGATTAAGGCGCACGGAGAAGGCGCATAAGGCGCGCAGGTTTGAAATAATAGCTCGCTTTTAATGTTTGTTTTGTCCGCTATTACGGTTTGTTAGGAATATCATGAAGGTGATTGATTGGCAGTTGGAACTTGAAAACGGCGTTTACGACAAGAGCGTGGGCATCAAGATTTTGAAATTGGCCGGCGACGCCGGCTTCAGCACGTATTTAACCGAAATCGCCCCCGGGGTGGCCATCAACGGTCATTATCATCGTCATGGCGACGAGCACTACCATATCGTCAGCGGCCGAGGCGAGATGAGGCTGGTGGATGTGGCCACCGGGGCGGCGCGCGCCCATGAGGTGGCGGAGCGGAGCTCCTTCGTGGTGTCGGCCAATACCCAGCATCAACTCAGCAATACCGGCGCCGCGCCGCTGGTGTTGATGTTCAGCTGTCCGGCCAGTCATTTGGCGGAGGATCGCCACTTTCTGTAGCCGCGTCGAAGCGGAACAGCCGGGCGGGCGTATCGTGAGTGATGCGTCGGCGGCGTTCCGCGTCCGGCAGCCACTGTTCCAACAGCTCCAGCGTGCGGGCGTAGCGGATGGAGCCGAATTGAGTATGCGGCCAATCGCTGCCCCATAGCAGCCGCCCCGGCCCCAGCGCGCTGTCCAGCAGCGGCAGCGCGGCGCGGGCGATGTCCTCGCCGCGGCCGGCCAGGCCGTTGCGATAGGCCGCGGAAATCTTGACCCAGACGCGGCCGCTGGCCGCGCCGGCGTCCAGCATGCGGCGGAAGCCGGGATCGTCCACCCCCAAAGCAGGATGCGGCCGGCCGAAGTGGTCGATGACCACCTTGACTCCGGCGTCCAGCAGCGGCGGCAGCAAGACCGGCCAATCCTGCGCCGCGCGGTGCACCTCCACTTGCCAGTCCAGGCTGGCGGCATGCGCCAGACAGCGCCGCCACGCCGGCGAGTGCAGGTCCGGCAGCGGCCGGCCGATCAGATTCAGCCGCAGGCCGACGACGCCGGCGTCGTCCATCGCGCGCATGGCCGGCAGCGGACAGTCCGGGGCGATCACCGCGATGCCGCGCAGCCGCCCCTCGCTCTCGCGCAGCCCCTGCAATAAATAGCGGTTGTCCGTGCCCAGAAAGCTGGGCTGCACCAGGACGCCGCCGGCGATGCCGAACTGATCCAGCTGAGCCAGATAGGCTTGCAAGGGGGCGTCCCGGTACGGCTTGTAGCGCAGCGGGGCGGTACCTATCAGCTGACGCAGAAAGATGTGGGCGTGCCCGTCTATCATCGGCGCCGGGTTCAGCCGCAGGCCTGACAGGCACCGCCGCGCACGGCGCCCAGGTCCAGCGCCGCATCGATGTCGGCGGCGTCCAGCACTTTATGCCGGATGCTGTGGGACAAGAGGGCGAGCAGGTAGTCGCGCCGGAAAATCGGCGAGCCCTCCCATTCGCTGCCGGCCGTGCCCAGGATGATGGGCGAGGTGATGATGACCCGCTCGCCCTGGATGGTGTCCAGGGCGAACTCGTCATCGGTGATCTGGTTGGCGATTTCGTCTAATGCCATGGTGACCTCACAATTTCAATAAAATGGCGCGTCCGCCGTTCAGGCCGAGGCGCGGGCGTCGCGGGCTTCCGGTCCGCGCGGGTCCGGCAGCGTGTCGTTCAGCGGCTTGCCCTTGGTTTCCGGCAGGCAGAACACGGCCAGCGCGACGATGGCGTAAGCCATCGCGGCGCTGACGCCGATGGAGGCGCCCAGGGTCCAGCTGTCGCTCAGATAGCCGACCAGCAAGGGAAAGCCGGCGGACAGGATGCGGCCGAAGTTGTAGCAGAAGCCCACGCCGGCGCCGCGCATGCCGCTGGGGTAGAGCTCGTTGAACAGCGCGCCCAGGCTGGAGGGAATGCCGGCGGCGAAGAAGCCCAGTGGAAAGCCCAGGAACAGCATCAGCGGATTGCTCAGCGGCGCGAACACGTAGATCAGCACCGTGGCCACGCAACAGACGGAGAACAGCAGCAGGTTGAGACGGCGGCCGATGCGGTCCAGCAGGTAGGCGCTGGCCATGCAGCCGCACCAGAAGGCGACGATGATCACCGCCAGATAGCCGCTGGTGCCGAGAATGGACAAGTGGCGCTCGGTCTTGAGGAACATCGGCAGCCAGGTCATCAGCGCGGCGTAGCCGCCGTGCGCGCCGACGCCGATCAAGGAGCCGATCAGGGTCATGCGCAGCACGTCGGGTTTGAAGATGTCCAGCAGCGGCACCGCGGGCGCGGCCTGGCGTTCGCGGCGCGGCGGTTCCGGAATGTGGCGGCGGATATAGATGATGAAGAAGGCCGGCAGGATGCCGATGCCGAACATCACGCGCCAGGCGATTTCCGCCGGGAACAGCAGGAAGATCGCCGAGTACAGCAGCACCGACGCGCCCCAGCCCACCGCCCAGGCGCTTTGCACCGAGGCCATCGCCTTGCCGCGGTGTTCCGGCCGGATGATCTCCGCCATCAGGACCGCGCCGGCGGCCCACTCGCCGCCGAAGCCGAAGCCCTGCAGCGCCTTGAACACCAGCAATTGCTCATAGCTTTGGGCGAAGCCGGACAGTAGGGTGAACAGCGAGAACCAGACGATGGTGATTTGCAGCGCCAGCACCCGGCCGACGCGGTCCGACACCGCGCCCATGATCCAGCCGCCCAGCGCCGAGGCCACCAGGGTCACGCTGCCTATCATCCCGGCTTCCGCCTTGCTCAGGCTGAAGGCGGCGATCAGCGCCGGGATGGCCAGGCTGAACATCTGCACGTCCAGCGCGTCCAGCGCCCAGCCGCCGAAACAGCCCCAGAAGGTCTTGCGTTCGCCCGGCGAAACCTGCTTATACCAATGCAACATGATGCTGCCCTTTATGGTTCTTGCTTGTTGTCGATGCGTCGCCGCGCGCCGCTGCCACGGCGCGGGCGGCGCGGAATCAGCGGATGTCCGCCTGATAGCGGAATTTATCGGCGCGGCCGCGCACGCTGCGCCATTCCAGCGGGCTGCCGTCATAGGCCTTGGCCAGCCGCTCCAGCACGATGGCCGGGGTGCCGGGCGCGAGTTGCAGCAGTTCCGCGTGCGGCGAGGCGATGGCTTCCGCGGTCAGGATTTCACGCGCGGAGGCCACCACCTGATGACAGCAGTCCTCGTACAGCGGATAGAGCAGGTCGCCGAAACTGGGTAGCGGGATGGCCAGCAGCGCCTGGAAACGCGTCGCCGGCAGCCAGATGGACTCGGCCAGCAAGGGCTCGCGGTCCAGATAGCGCAAGCGGGTCAGGTGGATGGCCTGTGCGCCCGGCGATAGCTGCAGGCTGTCGGCGATGGCCGGCGGCGGAGTCAATTGCTCGCGGTGAAGGATTTTCGCTTCCGGGATGCGGTAATTGCCCGCCGCGTCGTGAAAGCGGAAAAAGCGCAGCAGCGAGGATTGGAAGTTGGCCGGTTTGATGAAAGTGCCCTTGCCTTGGCGGCGTTCCACCATCTCGTCGGCCACCAATTGATCCACCGCCTTGCGGATGGTGCCGATGGAGGTGTGGAAGCGTCCCACCAGCTCCGCCTCGGTGGGAATCGCTTCGCCGGGTTTCCATACCCGGTTGGCGATGTCGCGCGCCAAAGCGTCGCGCACTTGCTGGTACAGAGGCAGGCGGAGGTCCGCCTGACGCATGTCGGTCATATGGTCATATATATGAATTAATTCGATGGCCGCAACGATGACAAATTAATGAACGCCAAACAAGAGCTAAAACGTTTTATCAGGGCCGATCTGTACTAAAGGACGGTGTTTTGCGCGGAAAAGCGCGGGCGGGGATGGCGGGGGCAGCGTACAGGCCCGGCGGAGCCGGGCCTGAGAGCCTGTTTACGATCTGCTGCGCGTCGGCGATACGGCGTTGAAAATGGTTTCGAAATGCTCATGTACCGTCTGTACACTCCGCTTTCTCAACCGTTTTCGCCTTGTTCCGCCTTAGCTCGCGAGATCGTAAACACGTTCTGAGAGCCTGCTTACGGCAGTCCGGCGGCCATGTCTTTACGGCATGGCCGGCCGGCGAGAGGGCGGGCGGAAATCAGATGCGGGCGGCCAGGCGCGAGCCTTGATCGATCGCCCGTTTGGCGTCCAGTTCGGCCGCCACGTCGGCGCCGCCGATCAAATGCACGCTCTTGCCGGCGGCCTGCAGGGGCGCCTGCAGCTCGCGCAGCGGATCCTGGCCGGCGCAGATGATCACATTGTCCACCGGCAGCAGCTGAGCCTCGCCTTTGACCGTGATGTGCAGGCCGGCGTCGTCGATCTTGTCGTAGCTGACGCCGGACAGCATGCGCACCCGCTTCATCTGCAGGCTGGCGCGGTGAATCCAGCCCGTGGTCTTGCCCAGGCTTTCGCCCACCTTGCTGGTTTTGCGCTGCAAGAGGTAGACCTCGCGCGGGCTGGGGTGCGGTTGCGGGCCTTGCGGACTGAGGCCACCCGGATGCTCCACCGCCATGTCCACGCCCCATTCGCGCATGAAGGCGGCGGTGTCCAGCGAGCTGGACTTGCCTTCGTGGGTCAGGAATTCCGCGGTGTCGAAGCCGATGCCGCCGGCGCCGATGATGGCGACGCGCTTGCCCACCGCCTTGCCGTACTTGAGCACGTCCAGGTAGTTGAGCACCTTGGGATGGTCCACGCCGGGAATCTCCGGCGTGCGCGGCGCGATGCCGGTGGCCAGCACCACTTCGTCGAAGCCGGCCAGGTCCGCCGCGGCCACTCGAGTGTTCAGCCGCTGCTCCACCCCGGTTTGTTCCAGCTTGCGCTTGAAGTAGCGCAGGGTTTCGTAGAACTCCTCCTTGCCGGGAATGCGCTTGGCCACGTTGAACTGGCCGCCGATTTCCGCCGCGGCGTCGAACAAGGTCACTTGATGGCCGCGCTCCGCCGCCACCGTGGCGAAGGCCAGGCCGGCTGGGCCGGCGCCGACCACGGCCAGCTTCTTGGCCTGGGCGGTTTTTTCGTAGTTCAGTTCGGTCTCGCGGCAGGCGCGCGGATTGACCAGGCAGCTGGTCAGCTTGCCCTGGAAGATGTGGTCCAGACAGGCCTGGTTGCAGCCGATACAGGTGTTGATCTCGTCGCCGCGGCCGGCGGCGGCCTTGTTGACGAAGTCCGGATCGGCCAGGAAGGGGCGCGCCATCGACACCATGTCGGCGCAGCCGCCGGCCAGGATCTCTTCGGCCACTTCCGGGGTATTGATGCGGTTGGTGGTGATCAGCGGAATCTTCACCTTGCCCATCAGCTTCTTGGTGACCCAGGCGAAGCCGCCGCGCGGCACCATGGTGGCGATGGTGGGCACCCGCGCCTCGTGCCAGCCTATGCCGGTATTGATCAGCGTGGCGCCGGCCTTCTCGATCTCTCCGGCCAGATGCGCCACCTCGTTCCAGGAACTGCCGTCCTGCACCAGGTCCAGCATGGACAGCCGGTAGATGATGATGAAATCGCTGCCCACCGCGGCGCGCACCGCTTTCACGGTTTCAATGGCGAAGCGGATGCGGTTTTCAAAGCTTCCGCCCCAGTCGTCGCTGCGCTTATTGGTGGCGCGGGCGATGAACTGGTTGATCAGATAGCCTTCCGAGCCCATCACCTCCACGCCGTCGTAGCCGGCCTGCTGCGCCAGCCGCGCGCAGCGGGCGAAGTCGGCGATGGTTTGCCAGACGTCGGCGTCGGACAGCTCGCGCGGCTTGTAGAAGTTGATCGGCGCGATCAGCGGCGAGGCGGACACGCATTTTTCCTGGAAGCTGTAGCGGCCGGAGTGCAGGATTTGCAGCGCGATCTTGCCGCCGGCGGCGTGCACCGCGTCGGTGACCAGCTTGTGGTGCGGCACTTCGGCCTCGTCGGCCAGCATGGACGCGCCTTCGGCGACACAGCCCTCCGGATTGGGGCCGACGCCGCCGGTGACGATCAGGCCCACGCCGCCGCGGGCGCGCTCGGCGTAAAAGGCCGCCATTTTCTCAAAGCCTTGCGGGGCTTCTTCCAGGCCGGTGTGCATCGAGCCCATCAGCACGCGGTTTTTCAGCGTGGTGAAGCCCAGGTCCAGCGGGGCCAACAGGTGCGGGTATGCCGTCATGTTTTCGTCCTCGTGTAGATTTCTCGCGCAGATCATTGTGGCCGCGGCCGCCGTCCGGCGCCAGCGCGGCGGGCAAGTGTTTGATTGCTTGGGCTTGCCGGTGTTGGCGTTGAAGATACTTACTAGTAAGTAAGGTGTCAATCGGCCTTGAGGCCAAGCTTGCCGCGGGAGAAGGCCAATATAAAAAAGCCACCGCGAAGGGTGGCTTTCATTTCCAGGCCGATAGGGCTTAGAAGTTGTATTTCAGCGAGTAGATGACGGCGTTTTCGTTGCCGGCCACGCCCAGCTTGTTGACGGCGTAGCGGTACTGCAGACCGGCGGTCATGGATTTGACCGGGGTCCACCACAGGCCGATGGCGCCGTTCTGGCCGGTGCGGCGTTCGCTTACGCCGTTCGGGGTGGCCAGGGTGGTGTATTCCTTGGCGCGGTCGAATTCGGTTTCGTGCCACTGGGTCACCGAGAACGGCTGGCCGAAGGCGGTGAAGTCGAAACCGGCGACATAACCGGCCATATAGCCGTTCATATTGGCGCCAACGCCATATTTCAGTTCCTGGTGGAAGCCGAGGAAAGGCTTGAACCAGACTTTGCCGAAGCTCAGGTCGGTGCCCAGGCCCACTACGCGGTTCTGGTCAAAGAAATTGTGGCCGCGGGTATCGTATACGTGGGTGTACAGCTTGACCGGCACGCCGCCGACTTCAGCCAGGTTGAAACGCGCAACTACCTTGGTGGTGTAGCGACGATCGCCTGCCGGCATTTCCTTGTCGTTGCGGTTCCAGTTCTCCAGATCGAAGAAGCCGTAAACATCGCCCCAGGAACGGCCGATGCCGCCTTCGGCTTCCAGGTATTGGAAGTTGCGCTTGGCGCCGAACGGGCCGGCTTGCGTGCGATCCAAGGTGCTCGGCGACCAGTTCAGCTGGTTGAAGCTGACATTGCCGAAGGAGTAATCACCGGCTTGCGCCAGGGTACAGCCGCCCACCAGAGCCAGGGCCAGCAGCAGATTGCGAGTTTTCATTGTTTCACCAGAATATTGTGCGTGTAGCGTGTAGTGCGCGCGGACAGACCTGTCGGCGCGGGCGCAGACTAGCTCAGAAATATTCGTTTGCAAAGTATTTACAATGCGCCTGTCGCATTTTTGTCATTTTATGTAAATGCGATGTATTTTGAGCTATAGATATTTGGCATGAAACATTAAATGTTGTGGAACTACAGTTTTTTGCTACAAAAATGCGCATCCGGCCAGCCGTAACGCCTTAAATCCACCTTGCCGGCCGCGCTCAATTCCACCCCGTCTTCTTCCAGCAGCAAGCGCTGCCAGTCGGCCTGCTCGCTGCCCGGCCGCGAGATGCGCCCTCCGGCGCCCAGCACCCGAAACCAGGGCACGCTGAGGCCTTCCGGCAAATGGCTGAGCAAACGGCCGACGTGGCGCGAATGGCGCGGATAGCCGGCCTGCTCCGCCAGGGCGCCGTAAGTGGTGACCCGGCCCGGCGGCAGCGCCAGCAGCAGCGCGATCACCTTGCGTTCAAATTCGGGAGGCATCGCGGCTCAGCGGTAGCGAGGGTTGGCCACATAGGGGTTGCTGCGCTTTTCCTCGCCCAAGGTGGTCAAAGGGCCGTGGCCCGGCACCACCGTGGTGTCGTCCGGCAGCAGGAACAGCTTTTGCTGGATGGCGTCGATCAGTTGCTGGTGATTGCCCATTGGAAAGTCGGTGCGGCCGATCGAGCCCTGGAACAGCACGTCGCCGGCGATCAGCAGCCGCGCGCTTGGGCTGTGAAACACCACATGGCCGGGGGTGTGGCCGGGGCAGTGGATCACGTTCAGGCTTTCCTCGCCCACGCTGACAGTGTCGCCTTCCTCCAGCCAGCGGTCCGGCGTCAGCGCCTCGCTGCGCGGAAAGCCGAACATATGGCCTTGCTGCGGCAACTGGTCCAGCCAGAAGCTTTCCGCGCGCTGCGGGCCTTCTATCTTGACGCCCAGTTGCTCGGCCAGGCGCGCGGCGCCGCCGGCGTGGTCGATATGGCCGTGGGTCAGCAGCAGTTTTTCCACCGTCAGGTTCTGGCGGGCGGTCCAGTCGGCGATGCGTTCGATATCGCCGCCGGCGTCCACCACCGCGGCGCGGCCGCTGGCGTCGCACCACAGGATGGAACAGTTCTGGGCAAACGGCGTGACCGGAATCACGTGGAAATGCAGGGACATGGCGCGCTCGATTCAATGCAATGCGGCATTGTGGCACGAGTCGGCGGGCAAGAGGAGGGCGGGCCGTCGCGGCCCGGGCCGGTGCAGAGCCTGTTCAACGCTCCTGCCTCACTCTCCCGCCGACGCGCGGCGCATTTTGAGCCGGCTTTCAGTCCTTGCGGCCGTCCCAGGACAGCTTGCCCGCGCCGTGGGCGAACACCATCAGCAGGCCGCCGGCCATGGCCAGGTTCTTGGTCAGCTGGATCATTTGCTGGCTATTGCCCGGTTCCCAGTGGAAGAGCAGCGCCGAGGCGACCGAGAAACCGGCCAGCAGCAAGGCCACCCAGCGCGCTCGCACGCCCAGCGCCAAGGCCAGGCCGCCGCCGATTTCCAAAGCGATCACCAGCGGCAGCAAGAAGCCGGGCACGCCCATCGCGGCCATATAACCCTGGGTGGCGGCGTAGCCGGCGCCGAGTTTGCCTATCCCGGCCAGGATGAAGACCTGAGCCAACAGCACGCGGGCAAGCAATGTGATCCATTTGTCCATCTTGCGTTCTCCTGCCGGCGCGCCGGCCTTGATTGATGACGCCGGCCGCGGAGGGCGGCCGGCCATGAACGGACTATACGGGCCGGGGCGGCGCGAAAAAAGCGCAAAAAACCGCAAGAGTCGATCAAAAAATCCGACCAAGCCGCGGCTACAGCTTGAATTTTCCAATCAGGGAATCCAGCTCCTCGCCCAGGCGCGCCAACAAAGTGGTGGCCTGCTGCGCCTGGCTGATGGATTCGTCGGTTTGCAGCAACATGCCGTGAATGTTTTCGATGTGGCGGGCGATTTCCTGGCTGGCGCTGGACTGTTCGGAGGTGGAGGCGGCGATGTCGCCCACGGATTCCACCACTTGCTGGGCGTGGCCGCTGATCTGCTGGATCGATTGCGCCGATTCCTCGGCCAGCTTCACCCCCTGGTCCACTTGGCGCAGCGCGCCGTCCATGCTGTCGGAGGCCTTGGTGGTGTCCTGCTGCATGGTCTGGATCACGCCGGAGATTTCCAGCGTGGCCTGAGCGGTGCGCTCGGCCAGCTTGCGCACTTCGTCCGCCACCACCGCGAAGCCGCGGCCCATCTCGCCGGCGCGCGCCGCCTCGATCGCCGCGTTCAGCGCCAAGAGATTGGTCTGGTCGGCGATGTCGCGGATCACCGACACGATGCCGCTGATCTGGTCCGAGCGCTGCTGCATGCCGCTCAGCACCTCGGCCAGCTCGCGCACCGTCTGCGAAATGCGGCCGATCTCGCGCACGGTGGCGTCGACATTGGCCGAAGCCTCGCTGGACAGCGTATCGGCCTCGCGCGCGCGCTGCTCCGCCACTCGCGCCGATTCCGCGATGTGGCTGACGCTGACCGACAACTGCTCCACGCTGGCGGCGGTGGCGTTGGCGGCCTCGGACTGGCGCGCCGAGCTGCCGCGGATCTGATCCACGTCGCCGGACAACTGGCGCACCGAACCCAGCACATCGCCGGCGTGGCGGCGCACGTCCAGCATCATCGTGCGCAGCGAGCCGGTGAAGGTATTGAAGGCGCCGGCGGCCAGGCCGATCTCGTCGCGGCTGGCGATGGGCAGCGCCCGGGTCAGATCGCCGCTGCCTGAGGCCAGCTCGCTCATCGCCGATTGCAGCCGGCCCAGCGGGCGCAGCAACTGGCTGAGCGTGGCGCCCAGCAGCAACAGGATCAGCGCCAGAATGCCCAGGCTGATCAAGGCCGACTGCCAGCTGGCCGCGCGCACCGGCGCGAACGCCTCGCTCAAAGGGATGGAAATGCGCACCGCCCACGGCATGCCGGCCTCGCCCACGGTGATGGGCATGATGAAGTGGCGGAAGCCGTCGTCGCTGTCGTATTCCGCCGGCTGGCCGCCCTTGATCGCCGTCTTGGCCGCCGCCGGCAGACCGGCGTCCGCCTTGCCGTTGAGCGCCGGGTCGCGGCCGGCCAGCTGCACGCCGCTATTGGAATACAAACTCATGAAGCCGCTCTGGTAAGGCTTGACCTTGGCGGCCAGCTCCTGCAAATGACCGAGCGCGATATCGCAGCCGGCCACGCCCAAGACCTTGCCGTTGCTCGACAGGGGAAAGGAAATGGTGCCCATCAGGATCTTGATGTCGGGATCGACGTAAGGCTCGGTCAGCATCGGCTTGCCGGTCTTGCGCGGCTCGGTGTAGTAGGCGCTGTCGTCCACGCCCTCGCCGCCCCACACCACGTCGATCTTGCCGCTCTTGCGATACCAGTACACGCCGCTGCGGCCGGTCTTGTCGTTGTGCTCCTTGCCGGCCAGCTCCGCGTCGCGGCCGTCCAGCGCGTTGGGCTCCCAGATCGCCCAATAGCCGACCGCGTCCGGATTATTGGGCAACTGGCCTTTGACGATGTCGGATATCAGCTGGCGGGCGTTGGGCGGCAGATTGTGCTTGACCGCCACCGCGGACTCGGCCACCACCTGGGCCGAATCGTAAGTCTTGCCCAGCAAGCGTTGCACCTGGCCGGCCTCGCTTTCGGCCAACAGCTTGGCGTTGTCCAGCACCGCCTTCTCTGCGCTCTGATAACTGGCGTAGATATTGACGCCGGCCAGCACGCAAAAACCGATCAGGATCAGCAGGCCGGAACTGGCCAGAATCTTGCCCTTGATGGTGGTGATCATGGTTGTCCCCATCGCTTCATATGTGTTCTTCCCCAAAAGCCGTTGCGAGCGGACGCCGGTTCCCGGCCCGGTTATTATGGTGTGGGCCCGCCGGCGGCATCGGTTTCCAACGGCATGCCGCCATTTGTATTAAATAGCTTAAATGGGGTAAAGGGAAATTTTGCAATCGGCGGGACGGCGCGCCATCTTCCGGCGCGCCGCGGCGAGACAGGGGGAATCGAAGCATGTCGATGGAAGCATGCACCCGCCCGGACCATGCCGAGCGCCCGGCGGAGGCCGCGCGGCGGCTGGTGCTGGCGCGCTTGGAGCAAGTGGAGGCGAGCCACGGCGTGCGCATCCTTTACGCGGCCGAAGGCGGCAGCCGCTGCTGGGGCTACGCCGCGCCGGACAGCGATTACGATGTGCGCTTCGTCTACCTGCATCCGGAAGCGTGGTACGAGACCGGCGACCGGCGCGACGTGATCGAACTGCCGCTGGCCGACGGGCTGGACATCAGCGGCTGGGAGCTGCGCAAGGCGCTGCGGCTGAGCCTGGGCGGCAACGCCGCGCTGCTGGAGTGGCTGGCCTCGCCGCAGGTCTACCGCCAGCACCCGGCGGCCTGCCGGGTCTTGCGGGATCTGGGGCCGGAGCACTTCGCCGGCGAGGCGGCCTATTGGCATTATCTGTCCGTAGCGCGCAAGAACTACCGCGGCCGCAAGCTCGAGCAACAACTGCGACTGAAAAAATACCTGTACGTGCTGCGGCCCTTGCTGGCGGCGCAATGGGTGAAGACGCGGCGCGGCATGCCGCCGCTGGCGCTGGCGGAATTGGTCGCTGGGACTTTGGACGATGTCCGGCTGCGCGATGAGCTGGCCGGCTTGCTGGCCTTGAAAACCGCCGGCGGCGCGCCGGAGTACGGCCCGGCCACGCCGGGCCTGCAAGACTATATCGATGAGGCCATGCGGGATTACGAGGCCGCGGCGCGCCCGAGCCGCTACAGCGACTGGGCGCGGGCGGACGCATTGCTGGAGCAAGTACGCCTGGCCTGCGGCGTTTGAATAGGCGGAGGCCTTGGTTTCAGTGGCCTATGTCTGAGAACCTGTTCTAAGTCTCGCGAGCAAGAGCGAGACAAGGCGAAAATGAGCGAAAAAGAGGAATGTACAAGTGGTACATGAGCATTTTGAGCTGGCTTTCAACGCCGTATCGCCGAAGCGCAGCAGACTTTGAACAGGTTCTGACGGCGCCATCCGTCCGACAAACCTCCTGCCCTAGGGTGGGCGGAGCGCGGCGATGCCTACGCGGAAACGCGATGGGACCGATGCTTGGACCTTGGCGCGGGGTTTGGTGGGTATCGCCTTTCAGCTCCACCCACCCTACAAAGACCCCCGACCAAACCATCCGCCGTAGGGTGGGCGGAGCGCGGCGATGCCCACGCGGAAACGCGATGGGATCGATGCTTGGATCTTGGCGGCGGGGTTTGGTGGGTATCGCCTACGGCTCCACCCACCCTACAAATACCCCCGACCAAACCTCCTGCCGTAGGGTGGGTGGAGCACAGCGATACCCACGCGGAAACGCGATGAGATCGATGCTTGGGCCTTGGCGGCGGGGTTTGGTGGGTATCGCCTACGGCTCCACCCACCCTACAAATACCCCCGACCAAACCATCCGCCGTAGGGTGGGTGGAGCGCAGCGATACCCACCGCAAGACGCTTAGCGGTTTCGCAGGCGGATGCGGCGGAAGCGCGCTTCCAGGCTGAAGCGCCGTCCCAGCGCCAGGTAGATCTGGTGTTGGCTATCAACATGGCGGTAAACCCGGACCCGGTCGGCACCCAGCAGCATCATGATTTCCAGATAGTTGAAGAAACCCATCCACTGGCCGCGACCGTCGCGGTCGTCAAAATCAATGTCGCGCGCCACGCGGCTGAGCAGGCCTTTGCCGACGTATTCCCGGTTGTCCTTCAGCCATTGCAATAGGTGAGCCGCGCATTCGCGGCCATAGGCGTGGTCAGCGAGGAGATCCTTGCTGGGCGTAGGCATTTGCCAGTAATGCGGGTAGGTGCGGCCGGGGCAGAAGCGGACGAAGGGGAGCAAGGCTTCCTGTTGTCCCAGAGCGTTCAATTTGTAGCGGCGGCGCGGGGGAAAGTTTTGAGGCTGTTGCATGGTGTTTCTCCTGCTGTGACACAAGATAAACCACCTGCCGGGGAAGACTGAGGTATTGGGCAGGCGCGTGGCAGGATTGGCGTACCGAGCTATGAAACCGGCGAGTGCATAGCACTCTCCCACCACACGCCTGCCAAGTTGGCAGAGCCATGGGTGTACTGCTTGCGTAATTTCATAGCAACGGGACGCCAATCCCGTGTGCCGCATGTGGGCGGCAACGGGGGAATTGTTGCCGACCGGGTGCGGAGGGTCAAGGCATGGAGGCAAGGCTTGCGCCGGATGCGGCGGCATCCGCGAAATTGTCCTTGTAATTCAATTGTTTCCCTAACCGGCTTTAAAAGCCCCGCGGCGGGCCTTGCGGCATCATAGGCCCATGACCCGCATATCCGACATCTCCTCCTTGCACTGGCAGCCGGCCTTGCAGGCCCGCGATCAGGCATCCCCCGCTGACATCGTCGAAAACCTCGACGACATCCATCAGGCCTTGCGCATCATCTTGGGCACGCCCAAGGGCAGCGATCCGCTGCGGCCGGAGTTTGGCAGCGATTTGTTCCGCTACCTGGACTACCCGGTGGATCGGGCCCGGCCGCATGTGGTGCGCGAGGCGGTTGAGGCGATCAGCCACCCCTTGTACGGCGAACCGCGCGTCGCCGTGGCGCGAGTGTTCTACAGTGTGGGCGGCAACGGCGACGCGCGGCTCAGCGTGCAATGGCGGCTGGCCGACGGCGTGATCCGCGAAACCGAGTTGCGGCTATGAGCGCGGCGGCTACGGGCAGCGGAACCGTGCCCAATATTTTGGCCAAGGACGAACGCTTCGGCCAACTGGCGCAGCTCACCACCCGCTTGGGCGACGCCGATCTGAGCACCTTGCTGGTCTATCTGGTGGATCAGGTGGACGCCGGCTGGCTGCCGGCGCTGGCCGAGCAATTCCATGTCGCCGGCGACGAGGGCTGGCGCCTGAGCCAGGGCGAGCGCCAGCGGCGCGAGCTGATCAAACAGTCCATCCACCTGCACCGCAGCAAGGGCACGCGCTGGTCCTTGCAACAGGTGCTGGCCACGCTGGCCTTGTCCGGCCAGATCAGCGAATGGTTCGAATACGGCGGCAAGCCTTATCACTTCAAAATCCAAATCGACCTGGCCGCCCGCGGCATAGACGCCGCCACGCTGGCGGCGCTGGAGGCGATGATCAACGAGTACAAGAACGCCCGCTCGGTGCTGGAGCGGCTGGCGCTGGTGTTGAGCAACCGCAGCGCCGTTCCGGTGCTGGCCTTGACCACCCAGGCCGGCGAACTGGCCACCGTGCTGCCGTTCCAGCCGGTGTCGCTGGAGCAGCGCGCCAGCTTGAACGCCGCGCTGGCGTTAGACAGCGTGGAGACCGCTACTGTCTATCCGTTTCAGACGACGGCGCTGCGGCAGCAGGCGCCGGTGACGCTGGGCCTGGCGCACGCCAGCGTCGAGACGGTCACGCTTTATCCCGCAGCATGAGACCCCTTGAATCTTTTCCAGGAGCAATCGATGGCCAATGAGTTTTTCACGCTTCTCACCGCCAGCGGCAAGGCCAAGCTGGCGGCGGCGCAAGCCAACGGCGCGCCGCTGCAGATCAGCCAGATGGCGGTGGGCGACGGCGACAACGGCGGGTATTACACGCCCAGCGAGAGCCAGACCGCGCTCAAGCACGAAACCTGGCGCGGCGCGCTCAACCACCTGGCGGTGGATCCGAACAACCCCAACTGGGTGGTGGCGGAGGCGGTGCTGCCGGATACGGTGGGCGGTTTTTACATCCGCGAGGTGGGCCTGTTCGACAGCCGCGGCGATCTGATCGCCGTCGGCAAATTTCCCGAGAGTTACAAGCCGCTGCTGGCGGCCGGCTCCAACAAGCAGCTCTATGTGCGGATGATTCTGGAAGTGTCCAACACCGCGGCGGTCACTCTGTTGGTGGACCCCAGCGTGGTGCTGGCCACGCGTTCCGCGGTGGAGCAGCGCATCGCCGAGGAGTTGGCGAAGCGGGACTTGCCCCTGACCGCCTTGCCGCTGCCCTGCGTGGCGACGGCGGACAACCGGATGGCGGTGACCGCGGCAGCGGTGGCGGGCCAGGGCGGCACGGTGTCGGTGCCGGCCGGCATCGCCATCAGCCTGGGGCAGGACACTCAATCCGGCGCCGGCAAAGCGGGGACCTTCGTCACCAGCGCCTGGACCAGCCCGGTATTGGCGCCCGGCAGCGAGTACTTCCTGCGCGCCCAGATTGTGTCCGGCACCTTGACTTGCTATGTGCAGAAAGGGGTGTTGACGGACGCGGCGCCGGCGTCCTTGAAGGGGGCCGCCAATGGCGCGGCGGGAGGCGGTTTCTTCTCCACGGCCTTGGATATCTGTTTGGCCAGGGTGATCACCGGCGCGGCCGGCAGCGCGCCCGTTGTGCAAAAAGTGATCAATCGCGGCGCAGCCAGCTGGTCCGCGACGATGAATGGCTCCGGCACCGTCTATCTGCCGTTCGATCCCTTCATCAAAACCGGGCGGATCACCGCGTCGACGATCACGCCGCATCCGACGCAAATTTCGCAAATTAGTCATGGCAGCGGGGGCTGGACGGGCGCCGCCTATTGGTTGGGCTGCCCTACCGGCACCGGCGGCGGTACGGCGAACATGTCCAGTTACTCGAACTGGACGGGCCCCGCCGCCGTGCTCATCACGTCCAATAACGTGGTGGGCGATATGGTGGTGTCCACCTGCACCGGCATGTTCGAGCACATCGCCGGCAAGTCGATGTGGCAGGTCTTGCAGATGGAGCATCAAATCGGCGACGCCACGGGCGCAAACGGCGATGAGCATTTGATGGGGGAGGGCACCAAGAACCTGTTGCCCGCCGATTACGACAACGGCTTGGCCATCAGTTACAGCAACTGCGTCAATGCCTTGCTGACTTGGGAGGTGGTGCGATGAGAATGGTGGAAAACCTGCTGTCTTACGATGGCGAGCTGCGTCCGGCGCAGCCTTCCGACAATCATGTGTGGACTGGTGCGGAATGGCGATTTGACGCCGCCTTGCAAGCCGAGCGGCTGGAGCAGCATAAATTGGCGCAGTGCGCGCGCCTGGACGCCGAGGCGGACGCGATTGCCAACTGGCATGCGATTTCGCCGCCGCGTCTGGCCGAATACCAGCGCGCCGCCGCCGAGGCGCAGGCGTTCAAGGACGCCGCTTACAAGGGCGAGGCGCCGCCGGCGGTGCGCTCCTGGGCCGAAGCCAAGAGTTGGGACGGCCAGCAGGCGGCGGACAGCATCCTGGCCAAGGCGGCCGCCTGCGAACAGGCGCTGTACGCGATCCGCGACGCGCGGCTGAAGGGCAAGGAAGCGGTGCGTCAAGCCGCGGACGAGACGGCGGCGCGCGCGGCGACCGACGAGGCCGTGTCCCGGCTGCAGCAGCTGGCCGCCGGCGATTTCGCCGCCGCCTTGCCGGAAGCCGAAGCCGGCCGCGCCGGCAGTCTGTTCAAGTTCTTTTCCAAACGGCTTTAAAAGCCGGCGGGGAGCATGATGGCGGATCATTTCGCCATCCGCTTCCTCTTCGGCGCCCCGCGGCGGCCGCGCCTGGCCGCCGTCGCTCCCCATTCAAGGACGTTCTTCCATGACCCCAGACTTGCCCAAGTTCATTGATGACGATCCGCATCTCGTCACCGCCGAGCTGATCGACGCCTACCAGAAGATGAGCGGCAAGACGCTCTATCCCGGCCAGGTGGAGCGTTTGCTGATCGATTTGATCGCCTATCGCGAAAGCGTGGTTCGCGCCGCCTTCAACGACGCCGGCCGTCAAAACCTGGTGGCCTTCGCTCGCGCGCCCATGCTGGACTACCTGGGCGAATTGGTCGGCGTCAGCCGCTTGCCGGCCCAGCACGCGCGCTGCACGGTGCGCATCGCCTTCTCCCAGCCGCTGGCGCTGGCGCAGCTGATTCCGGCGCAGACCCTGGTGGCCGGCGGCGGCGTGCAGTTCCAAACGCTGGCCAGCCAGATTGCGCCCGCCGGCAGCAGCAGCGTCGACGTGCCGGTCAGCGCGGTGGAGGCCGGCGCCGCCGGCAACGGCTTTGTGCCGGGCCAGATCAACGCTCTGGTGGATGAACTGGACGTGGACGCCAGCGTGGTCAATATCGACACCAGCGCCGGCGGCGCCGACGCCGAGGACGACGAGCGTTTGCGCGCGCGCATTAGGCTGGCGCCGGAGTCGTTCAGCGTGGCCGGCAGCGCCGCCTCCTATCGTCACCACGCGCTGCGCGCGCATCAGGACATCGCCGACGTGGCGGTGATCAGCGCCAGCCTGCAACAGCAGAACGGCGAATTGCAAAGCGCCAATCAGGTGCCGCCCGGCGTGGTGCGGCTATACCCGCTGACCAAGACCGGCATGCCGCCGGACAGCCTGCTCAGCGTGGTGGCCGCCGCCTGCAGCGCCGACCGGGTGCGGCCGCTGACCGATCTGGTGGAGGTCTTGCCGCCGGAGGATTACGGCTACCGGGTGCGCGCGAGGCTGACGCCGTATCGCGACGTCGATCCCAAAACCGTGCAACAGCAGGCGCAGGCCGCCGTCGGCGCTTTCGTGCAGGCGCAGGCGGAGCGCTTGGGCCGCGACATCGTGCCGTCGCAGCTGATCGCCACGCTGTCGGTGTCCGGCGTTTACCAGGTGACTTTGCTGGAGCCGGCCGCCACCCAGGTGGTGCCGCCGCAGGGCTGGTCGCACTGCACCGGCATTCAGCTGGAAATGACCGGAGGCCAGGATGGCTGATGTGACCCCCAATCTGCTGGTGCGCGACGCGCGCTTCGGCCCGCTGGCCCGGCTGAGCGAACGCTTGGGCGACATCGATCCAGGCGGCTTGTTGGTTTATCTAGTGGACGCGGCCAAGCCGGAGTTGTTGCCCCTGTTGGCCGAGCAATTCCATATCGACGGCGATGAAGGCTGGCTGCTGACCCAGAGCGAGCGGCAGCGCCGAGATCTGATCAAGCAGAGCATAGAACTGCATCGACACAAGGGCACGCCCTGGGCGCTGCGCGAAGTGTTCCGCATCCTCGGCGTGACGGTGGAACTGGAGGAGTGGTGGCAGCGCCAGCCGCCGGCCGCGCCCCATACCTTCGAATTGACCGCCTGGGCCAACGACAATCTGTTGCCCGGCCAGGCCTTGTTGAATCCCGAGCTTTACCGCCGGCTACGGCGCATGGTGGAGCTCGCCAAGCCGGCGCGCAGCACTTATCGCTTCAAGCTGGGCGCGCGCTTCAACGGCCGCTTGGGCCTGGCTTCGGCCGCTCAGGCGCGCGCGTTGATCCGCCGCAGCGCCGAGACGGCGCCGATGCGGCTGGCGCCGCAGCAGCCGCTGACCCTTTCATCCGCCGCGCAGATCTATGGCGTGGTCCACGTCACCATGGAGGCATCGTTGTGAGCACCCCCTTAGCACCTCTTATCACCGCCGCCGGCCTGGCCGCGATCTGGCGCGCCAGCAATGACGGCGTGTCCGCGCAGATCACTCACATCGCCTTGGGCGACGGCGCTTACGCGCCTGCGCAGAGCCAGACCAAATTGCGCGGCGAACAGGCGCGCTACCCTATCGCCGGCGGCGAACGGCTGGGCAATACCCAGATCCATCTGACCGCCATCGCCGACGACGACAAGGCGTTTTGGGTGCGCGAGATCGGCTTCATCCTGGCGGACGGCACTTTGCTGGCAGTCTGGTCGGACCCGAAGGCGGCGCTGGCCTATAAGGCCGCCGATGTGCAATTGCTGCTGGCCTATGACCTGGCCTTGAACGCGCTGCCGCCGAACAGCGTCACCATCCAGTCCAGCGGTGCCGGCCTCAACCTGAGTTTGGCCAGCGAGTTGGCGGCTTTGGCCGCCGCCCAGATCAGCGAGGCCACCCGCGGTTTGGAGCGCGACGATCGCATCCGCGCGCAGGCGGACAAGCAGCAGGTGCTGGAACCGCAGGTGGCCGCCCTGCAAAGCCAAAGCCGAGCATTGGAGCAGGAGCATGCCGCCGATAAACGCGCTGGCCTGGAACTGGCCACTGCCAACGCGGCGGCCATCGTCAGTCTCCAGCATTTGTTCGTGAAACAACATCTGGGCATTTGAGCCAACGGATCGTGGGGGGAGGCGGGCAGCCAAGCGTTGAGGATGAAACTATTTTGAGCCGTCTAGGCGAGCTGTGCTGATGTTGCTGGCACATCGCATGCGGTAAAGAGACAGCATCCAGCACTTGTCGCAGGGCTTCCCCGCCTATCTCATGAATACGCTGATCCGCTGTTTAGTTCGACATTTATTGAATTTATTAATTTAAATATTCATTAATTGCTGGACTTGTCATGAAAGAGTGTTGGTAAAGGCGGTTTTGATGTCAGCCGAAATGGCTGTGTGTTGTTGTTTGACTTTAAGGAGAAAGAGATGAGCTTGGAAAGCAATGTTGCAGATCTGGTCAAGTCAGCAAATGCATTGACTGGAGTTGTCAATGGCAAGATCGGCGCTATTGATAAAAGGGTGGATGTTCAAGTCGCTAAAATGGACAGCACGATGGCCAATTGGGGAACCACGGCCAGCCAGATTCTGGAAGTGGGACCGGGCAAGCCCTTCAAGACGATTTATGAGGCGTGGACATCCTTGAGTGGCAAGGTATTGCGACATGATGTGAAAATTAAAGTGAGTGACGGGGTGCACACCAGTACTTCAATTCATTTGAGAGGGCAGCCCTATGCGCATCGGATCAGGATTGAAGGCAATATCAAAAACCCGGAGGCATGTGTGCTTAAGTTTGTGCCGGATAACGCCAAGCTTTCTCATGGGGTGATTTTTAATGGGGTGCGGGGGGTCAATTTTAGTGGGTTTAAAATTATCGGAGAGAACGATGCCGATAAAAATTTCACTTGGCGTGGCGTGAATTTGCAAAGAGGAGCTTATGTGGTGTCCGACCCTAACTCTATACAAATAGAAGGTGTGCATAATGGTGTTGAATTGATTTATGGCAGTCTTTATTTTTGCCCTGGTTTAAAGGTAACAGATTTTGGCGGTCATGGAATGTTGGTGCATGATTTTTCTCGAGCGACTGTTGATGACGTGAAGTTAAAAGGAAGGGGGAAGCAGTTTGTAAGTGTCAGGCCTGATGGTGTCAAAGTCATAACCATTGGAATCAAGGCTGACTATCAATCTTTTGTAACAGCGCATCGTGCTGTGATTAGCCAGTGCAGTGATACGGGGTGCCTTGCCGGCAAGAATAGTGTTGTTTTTGCCTATGGAGTACAAATCCGAGATTGTGCCAATTATGGTATTTACAGCAGTTCCGGTTCTAAAGTGGAGGTTCACCCAAATGATGGGGAGCCTTCTGCAATCAAGGATTGTAAGGTAGGTGTTGGCGCACGGTATCAAGGCGCTGTATTTGGTAGTGATCTGGCTATTCAAAATGTTGAGAAGGGTTTCTATGTTGATCTGGCGGGTCTGGCTAGCGTGGTTGGTAGCTCAGCCAGTCATTGTTCGGTCATCGCTTATGAGGCAACCAACGGAGGATTCATCAATGCGACAGGTAGCTCTGCCAAATCAATAGAAAACAAAGTCAAGTACTCCCCGGTGAGTAGCGGTGTGGCAGGTAATGCCAACGCGACCATCGTTTTTAGTTAAGGAGAAACATCATGGACTATATTGAAAATATTAATGAATTTGATGAAGGAGCGGCCGGCCTGAATTTGGATGGCGGCTGGTTTGATTATACAGAAGGCACCGAGGTGCCGGAGGTGGGTGCTGATCATTATCTGCGGGCAGCGGCGGAGGGGAAAATCCTTAGCGCCTATAGCATCCAACAACAGTTGAACATCGTGCGTAGAGGAAAAAAGGAGGAGGTCGAAGCAATGGGTACATTCATCGATGCGGTTCTGGCTTGGAGAGGTGGTGCCAACCCAGACTTCGACGAGCTTGAGAAAATTCAACCCTGATTGGAAGGGATGAATAAGAAGCCACTTGGGGAGGTGGCTTCCTTTGCTTTTTTAAAATGTTTTAAGATACAGCGCATTTTGCCAGTGCCAGAATGCTTCCTTGTCAGTCTCGAGTTCGTTCATACCTTTCTTGCTGTGGACGAAAAGCATGGTCGGACCCTGGGTTCCGGCCGAACTCTGTGATGAACTATTGGAGAGCATGATGAGCTTGGAAAGCAATATCGCGGAATTGGTACAGGCGTCGAATGCGCTGACCGGCACGGTAAACGGCAAGATTGCCGATATCGATCGGCGCGTGGATGTCAAGATTCAGCAAATGGAGGATTGGCGCAAGGAGAATACGCCGGAACGCCGCATCGTCATTGATTTCACCATCGGTGGCAGCAAGGATTTCTTCTATCCGGTGTGGTGGCGTTTTCGCGCCGCGGGTGAGAGTGGTGCGCATCAAGTGTCTATCGTCCGTAATTTTGCATGGAATGGTGCCGAGACGGAGCGGCCATTGAATGCCAGCAGCGTGCACCAGGCCGGGTTGTTGCTGGAAATGGAGGGAAGCGACGTGGCTTGGGGCGGGGACGCCAAGTTTCTCGAAATTAAGCGCTTCAGCGAAACCTATAACCCGACGGTATCGCATGTTTCTCATGCGATGTATTGCAAGCAATATCGGATAGACATGAATAAGCCGGTGTACAACAGTATTCCGGAGGGGACGCTTGCTGCATGCAATATGGTGCTGAGTGGCGCATATCTGCGTGGGGGCGGTTTGAATTATCGCGTGATTTCCAATCTGCCGCTGGATTTTGGTTTTCATGATGGCAAGGGTGGCGCGCGCGAAATTGCGAATGGACCGCATGTGAATGTGCGCTGGGAGGTCGAGCCGATTGCATTGGCCAGCCGCGTTGCGCCGCCGCAAACCCTGAACGCTTTTGTCGACGCGCCGACCGCTTAACTCCAGGAGATTCCGATGCTGATGATTGCCAAACTGCCTAACGGCATGATCAATGTGCCCGCCGACCAACTGGCCGAACTAGACGTCGACGCGGCCACTGCGAGCCAGCTGATTCGCGCAGCCAAGTTGGAGCTGCTGCGTATTGAGCGTGACCGCCTGCTAGCCGCGTCCGACAAAACCCAGTTGCCGGACGCGCCGTACAGCGCCGAGCAGCGGACCGCCTGGCAGGCCTACCGCAAGCAACTGCGGGATATGCCCGAGTCCGTGCCGGACCTTGACCATGTAGTGTGGCCGGCTCTCCCGGCCTGATGCCGCGGTTAGCCAATAAAAAACCCCGCCAAGGCGGGGTTTGTCTTTGCACATAGCGGATCAGGACTTGGCCGGGGCTTCCCAGCCGCCGCCCAGCGCCTTGTACAGGCCCACCACGGCATTCAGTTGGTCCAGCTTGGCGCTGACCAGGCCCAGCTCCGCCTGGAAGCTGTTGCGTTGCGCGTCCAGCACGTCCAGATAGCTGGCGTAGCCGTTGTCGTAACGCAGATTGGCCAGGCGCAGCGATTTGTTCAAGGCCTGGAACTGCGTGGTCTGCGCTGCCTGGATCTCCCGCGCCGCGCCGTAGCCGGACAGCGCGTCCAGCGCGTCCTTGAACGCGCTTTGCACCGTCTTCTGATACTGCGCCAGCGCCTGCTTCTGCCGCGCGCTGGCCGCGTCCACCGAGTAGCCGGTCTGGCCGAAGTTGAACACCGGCGCCGCCAGATTGCCGACAAAGCTCCAGGTCCGCGTCGGGCCGGTGAACAGGGTGTCCAGCGACAGGCTTTGCGAACCCAGCGCCCCGCTCAGGCTGATGCTGGGGAAGTAGGCCGCGCGCGCCACGCCGATGCGGGCGTTGGCGGCAACCAGTTGCTGCTCGCTGGCGGCGATGTCCGGCCGACGCTCCAGCAGGCTGGAGGACAGCCCGGCCGGCACTTCCGGCGGGGCGGACAGCGCGTCCAGGCTTTGACCGCGCTGAATGCCGCCGGCCACCAGCTGCTTGGGCGAGTGGCCGAGCAGCACGCCCAGCGCGCTTTCGGTCTGCTCCAGCGCGCTGGCGATCTGCGGCACCTTGGCGCGGGCGGAGGCCGCCTCGGCCTCGGCCTGCTGCTGGTCCAGCTCCGAGATCAAGCCGCCCTTGAAGCGCTTGGTCTGCAGCTTCAGCGATTCCTCGCGGCTTTGCAGCGTGCGCTTGGCGATGTCCAACTGGGCGTCGTAGGCGCGCAGCTGGAAATAGGTCTGCGCGGTTTGCGCGGCGATCGCCAGCTTCGAGCTGTCGCGGGCGAAACGGCTGGCGGCGAAGTCGGCGCGGGCCGCTTCATTGCCGCGGCGCAGCTTGCCCCACAGGTCCAGTTCCCAAGACGCGGTGAGGTTGGCGTTGCGCACGTCGCTGACCAGCGGCGCGCCCGGCGTGCTTGTCGTGCTGGAAGCGCGGCCGCGCTGATAACCGGCGTTGGCGTTCAGCGCCGGCAGCAGCTGGGCGCGGGCGATGCCGGCCTGGGCCGCGGCTTCGTCGACGCGGGCGGAGGCGGCGGCCAGGTCCTGGTTGTGTTCCAGGGCTTGGGCGATCAACTGATCCAGCACCGGATCGTTGAACTGCTTCCACCAGTCCAGGGCGATGGCCGGGTTCTGGGCCTGGGCGCTGTCCGGCAGCTCCAGTTTGGGGCGGCTGTAGTCGGGGCCGACCGCGCAAGCGGTCAGCGCCAGCGCCACCAATGAGGGAATCAGGGCGCGTTTAAGCATCGGCCTTGTCTCCTGCCTCGGCCGCGGGCTGAGGCTGTTTCGGTTTGCTGAACTTCATGATGAGCATGAAGAACATCGGGATGAAGAAGGTGGCGATGAAGGTGGCGGCCAACATGCCGCCCACCACGCCGGTGCCGATCGAGTGGCGGCTGGCGGAGCCG
The DNA here is from genome assembly GCF_020544465.1 of Chromobacterium rhizoryzae. Lineage (NCBI taxonomy): Bacteria > Pseudomonadati > Pseudomonadota > Betaproteobacteria > Neisseriales > Chromobacteriaceae > Chromobacterium > Chromobacterium rhizoryzae. The sequence continues at coordinate 5,040,143 of NZ_CP066126.1, read as the reverse complement.
GCGCCGCTGGAGATGGCCAAGGGCATGCAACCCAGCACGAAGGCCAGCGAAGTCATCACGATGGGGCGGAAGCGCAGTTTGGCGGCCTCGATGGCGGCTTCGACCACGCTTAGGCCTTCTTCTTCCATTTGTTGGACGGCGAACTCCACGATCAGGATCGCGTTCTTGGCCGATAGGCCGATCAGCGTCACCAAGGCCACCTGGAAGTAGACGTCGTTGGCGAGTCCGCGCAGCCAGTTGGCCATCAGCGCGCCGAACATGGCGAAAGGCACCGCCATCAGCACGCTGATAGGCAGGCTCCAGCGTTCGTACTGCGCCGCCAGGATCAGGAACACCATGATCATGCCGAAGCCGAAGACCACGGCGGAAGAACCGCTGGTGGATTTCTCCTGGAAGGCGGAACCGGTCCACGCCAGGGTGTAGCCGTCGGGCAAGGTGTCCTTGGCCACGGCTTCCAGCACGTTCAACGCCTCGCCGGAGCTGAAGCCGGGCGCGGGACCGCCCACCAGCTTGGCCGCCGGGAAGATGTTGAAGCGCTCCAGGCTTTCCGGACCGGTGGTGTGCTTGATGGTCACCAGCGCCGTCAGCGGGATCATATTGCCGTCCTGCGAACGCACATAGATGTTGCGCAGGTCTTCAACCCGGGTGCGGAAATCCGCCTCCGATTGCAGCTGCACGCGGAAGGTGCGGCCGAACTTGTTGAAGTCGTTGACGTACAGCGCGCCGAAGGTGCTCTGCATGGTGTCGAACACGGTGTTGACCGGCACGCCCAGGGACTTGGCCTTGGCCCGATCCAGCTTGACGTAGATCTGCGGCACGCTGGCGGAGAAGGTGGTTTGCACCCCTTTCAGTTCCGGGCGTTTGGCGGCCGCGGCCACCAGTTTCTTGGTGACTTCGCCCAGTTCCACGGAGCTGGCGCCGCCGCGGCTTTGCACATAGGCCTCGAAACCGCCGGTGTTGGACATGCCGGAGATCGGCGGCGGGTTGAAGGCCAGCACGATGCCGTCGGTGATGCCCATCATGCCCTTGGCGAAGGTGTCGCCCACCACGGCCTGAGACGACAGGTTGGGCGTTTTGCGCTCATCCCACGGTTTCAGGGTGATGAAGGACACGCCGGCGTTGGTCTTGTTGCCGCCGGTCAGGATGTCGAAGCCGGCGAAGCTCATCACGTCCTGGACCGCCGGGTTCTTGCTGGTCATCGCGTCCAGCTTGGTCATGGTGGCCGAGGTGCGCTGCATCGACGCGCCGTCCGGTAGGAAGGCGGCGGCGATGATGTAGCCCTGGTCCTCGTCCGGCGCCAGGCTGGACGGGATGATGCGGAACAGGCCAACGCAGATGGCGATCAGGCCGGCGAACAGCAGGATGCCCACCGCGCTGCGCTTGATCAGGAACACCACGCCGCGGGAATAACCCTGGGTCAGGCGATCGAACCAGTTGTTGAACCAGACGAAGAAGCGGGCCGGATGCTGATGGCCTTCCTTCAACAGCAGCGCGCACAGCGCCGGGGTCAGGGTCAGGGCCACCAGGCCGGAAATCGACACCGACACCGCGATGGTGATGGCGAACTGCTTGTACATCTGGCCGGCGATGCCGCCGAGGAAGGCCACCGGGATGAACACCGAGCACAGTACCAGCACGATGGCCACCAGCGCGCCGGACACTTCATCCATCGCCTTGAAGCTGGCTTGCAGCGGCGACAGCTTTTCCTGGGTCATCAGGCGTTCGACGTTTTCCAGCACCACGATGGCGTCGTCCACCACGATGCCGATGGCCAGCACCAGGCCGAACAGCGTCAGGGTGTTGATGGTGAAGCCGAAGGCGTACATGCCGGCGAAGGTGCCGATGATGGAGACGGGCACCGCCAGGCAGGGAATCAGGGTTGCGCGCCAGTTCTGCAGGAACAGGAACACCACCAGGAATACCAGCACCATGGCTTCGGCCAGCGTGGAGTACACCTCTTTGATCGACACTTCCACGAACTTGGTGGTGTCGTAAGGGATGGCGTAGTTCAGGCCTTTGGGGAAGCTCACCGCCAGTTTCTGCATCGTCTGTTCCACGGCTTGCGCGGTGGCCAGCTGGTTGGCGCCGGGCGCCAGGAAGATGCCGATCGGGATGGTGGGTCGGCCGTTGTGCGTGCCGGTGAAGTCATAGGACAAGGCGCCCAGTTCCACGCGCGCCACGTCCTTCAGCCGCACGGCGGAGCCGTCCGGGTTGGAGCGCACGATGATGTTCTCGAACTCTTCCGGTTCGGACAGGCGGCCCTGGGTGGTCACGGTGTAGGTGAAGTCCTGCTTGCCTTTGACCGGCTCCGCGCCCACCTTGCCGGCGGCGAACTGAGCGTTCTGCTCGCGGATGGCGGCGGCCACGTCGCTGGGCGTCAGCTTGAGCTGGGCCAGGCGATCGGGCTTCAGCCAGACGCGCATCGAGTAGTCCTGGCCGGCGAAGTTGATCACGTCGCCCACGCCCGGCACCCGCTTGAGCTCGTCCACCACGTTCAACAGCGCGTAGTTGCTGATGAACAGGGTGTCGTAGGTCTTGTCCGGCGAGAACAGCGAAATCACCTGCAGGAAGGCCGAGGATTTCTTGGTCACGTTGACGCCTTGCCGGCGGACTTCTTCCGGCAGCTGCGACAACACCGACTGCACGCGGTTGTTGACGTTGATGGTGGCCTGGTCGGCGTCGGTGCCGATCTTGAAGGTCACGCTCAACGACAGCTTGCCGCTGGAGGAGCTGGTGGACTGCACATAGAGCATGTCGTCCACGCCGTTGATCGCCTGTTCCAGTGGCGAAGCGACGGTGTTGGCGATCACCTCGGCGGAGGCGCCCGGGTAGCTCGCGCTCACCGAGATCATCGGCGGCACGATTTCCGGGTACTGCTCAATGGGCAATGCCTTGAGGGCGGCCAAGCCGGCCAGCGTGATCACGATGGAGATCACGCTGGCGAAGATGGGCCGCCTGATGAAAAAGGCGGAAAACATGAATGGTTACCCCTTTGCCTTATTGTTTGGGCGCGGCGGCGGGCGCGCTGGCGTCGGCCTTGAACGGATGCGGCTTCACATCGGCGCCCGGGCGCAGCTTGATGATGTTGTCCACCACCACTTTGTCGCCGGCTTTCAGGCCGCTTTCCACCAATACGTTCAGACCCACGTCCTGGGACACGGTGATGGGACGCGGCTGCACCTTGTTGTCGGCGCCGACGACCCAGACCATCTTGCCCTGCTGCGAGGTCAGCACCGCGCGCTGCGGCACGGCGATGGCGTTGCTGCGTTGGGCGCCTTGCAGGATCACGCGCACGAACTGGCCGGGCAGAATGCTGCCGTCCGGGTTGGCGAAGGTGGCCCGCGAACGGATGGTGCCGGTGCTGGCGTCCACCAGGCTGTCGGTGAAGTTCAAGCGGCCGCTCTTGCCGTAGGTGGAGCCGTCGGTCAGCTTCAGCTGCACGTTGAAGTGGCCGTTGGAGGCCAGCTTCAGTTGGCCGGAGTCCTGCATCTTGCGCAGATTCATCATGTCGCTGTCGGACATGCTGAAATTGACGTAGACCGGGTCCAGCTGGGACACCTTGGTCAGCAGGCTGCCGTCGGCGCTGGTGGACACCAGGCTGCCTTCGGAACGGGTTTCCTGGCTGGTCATGCCGGAAATCGGCGCGGTGACGCGGGCGTAGCCAAGATTGATCTTGGCCTGCTGCACCTGGGCCTGGGCGGCGGCGACGGAAGCCTTGGCGGCTTCATAAGCACTGACCGCGTCGTCGCGGTCTTTCTGGCTGACCGCGTTCTCTTTGAACAGCGGGCTGATGCGGTCGAAGTCCTGCTTGGTGCGCACCAGCTGAGCCTGTTGCACTTGCAGATTGCCCTGGGCCTGGTCCAGCGTCGCCTTCAACGGCTCCGGATCGATCTGGAACAACAAGTCGCCCTGTTTGACCGGCTTGCCTTCGGTATAAGCGCGCTTGAGCAGAATGCCGCCCACACGGGCGCGTACTTCCACTTCTCGCGAGCCTGCCGCCTGGCCGACGAATTCGAAGGAGACCGGCACATCGCTAGGGGTGATTTCAATCACGCCTACCGGCACCGGCGGCATGGCGCCGGCGTGCTGGTCGTTTTTTTGACCGCAGGCCATCAGGCTGGCGGCCAGAGCGGTGAGCAACAGCCAGTGCCCGCCTTTCTGGGCGAAGGTGTTTCCTTGCATCTTCATGGGATGTCCTCAGGAATGTGGGGGTATGAGTGTTATAAGTAAAAGGTACTGCAATTTTTCTTTGATAGTGGGAATTGATCGATCTTGAGTCGCGACATTTTACATACATGCGTGTACGTATGTAAAATGCTTCCAGCGACGCATTGTGTTATGGTGCGGGCTTCCGACAGACCCCTTTGATCAGCGATACGTTCAACATGGCACGCAAAACCCGGGAAGAAGCCGAACAAACGCGGCATCTGCTGCTGGATACGGCGGAGCAGCTTTTTAGCGAGAAGGGTGTCTCTAAAACGACACTGGCAGACATCGCCAGCGCGGCGGGATTGACGCGCGGCGCGGTGTATTGGCATTTCCAGAACAAGCTGGACTTGTACCGGGCGATGCTGGACAGGATGGGCGGGCAGTTTGATGACATCTGCGAGCAATTGTTGAGAACGGCACACTCGAGTCCGGCTCTGGCCTTGTGGAACCATAGCCACCGGCTGCTGACCATGATTGGGGAGAACCAACAGGTTCGTCGTATATTACTCATTCTGTTTATGCGTAGCGAGCATGTCGGCGAACTGGCTCCCATTCACGACGAGTGTGTTGCGCATATGCAAGAAACCCGCGAGCAATTGACCCTGGTGGTGCAGATGGCGGTGGATGCCGGCCAGACCTTGCCCTATGTGACACCGGAGACGGTGGCCGAGGTGTTGCAGTCCATGCATCACGGCCTGATCAACCGCTGGCTGGCGGACGGCAGCCAGACCAATCTGGGCGAGAATGCCACGCAACTGTTGCAATATGTCTACCGTGGAATATTCCTGCCGGAAGTGATGGAAGAACTCTCCCCCTCAAGCGTAGCCCAGCGCTATAATTGACCTTTTTTGTCAAACCATTAGCGCCGTTGGCGGCTTCAGCCGCGCGGCGTTGTCGGTGTTACCTCTCTCATGCCCCAGGCTATTGAAATTCAGGCGGTGAGCAAGCGCTATGGCCAGCTGCAGGCGCTGGACCAGGTCGGCTTTACCGTCGCACCGGGCGAATTCTTCGCCCTGCTCGGCCCCAACGGGGCCGGCAAGACCACGCTGATTTCCGCGATGGCAGGTTTGTCGCGGCCGGACAGCGGCAGCATCCGCATCATGGGCCACGACGTGGTCGGCGATTTCCGCGCCGCGCGCAAGGCGCTGGGCGTGGTGCCGCAGGAACTGGTGTTCGATCCCTTTCTGTCGGTGCGGGAAACGCTGCGCTTCCAGTCCGGCTACTTCGGCCTGGGCCGCAACGACGACTGGATCGACGAGTTGCTGTTCAAGCTGGGTTTGGCGGACAAGGCGCACAGCAATATGCGCGCCCTGTCCGGCGGCATGAAGCGCCGGGTGATGGTGGCCCAGGCGCTGGTGCACCGCCCGCCGGTCATCGTGTTGGACGAGCCCACCGCCGGCGTGGACGTGGAGCTGCGCCAGAGTCTGTGGGTGTTCGTGCAGGAACTGAACCGCGCCGGCCACACCATTGTGCTGACCACTCATTATCTGGAGGAGGCCGAGGCCTTGTGCTCGCGCATCGCCATGCTGAAGAAGGGCCGGCTGGTGGCGCTGGAGAACAAGGACAAGCTGCTGGCGCACAGCGCGCGCCGCGAAGTGGCCTTGCTGCTGTCCGGCGATTTGCCGGCGGCCTTGCTGCCTTTGAAGCTGCGCGACGAGGACCGCCGCGTGGTGTTGCAGCTGGAGCACCTGGGCCAGCTGGAAGCGGTGCTGACCGCGCTGCGCGAAGCGGCGGTGGAAGTGCGTGAACTGAACGTGGTGGAGACGGATCTGGAAAGCGTGTTCGTCAAGATGATGAATGGAGGGCCGCAGCCATGACCGGCTTCATGACCCTGTTCAAGAAAGAGCTGGTGCGCTTCTGGAAGGTGGCGTTCCAGACCGTGGCCGCGCCGGTGTTGACCGCGTTGATGTATCAACTGATCTTCGCCCATGTGTTGTCGCGCCATGTCGAGGCCTATCCGGGCATCAGCTACACCGCCTTCCTGATTCCGGGCCTGGCGATGATGTCGATGGCGCAGAACGCTTTTGCCAACAGCTCCAGCAGCCTGATCCAGTCCAAGATCACCGGCAACATCGTGTTCCTGCTGCTGCCGCCGCTGACCGCGCTGGAATTCTTCGGCGCCTATCTGCTGGCCTCCGTCGTGCGCGGCTTGGCCGTCGGCGCCGGGGTTTTGCTGATCACCGGCTGGTTCGGCCTGCCGCTGCCGGCTCAGCCGCTGTGGGCGTTGACCTTTGCCGTGCTGGGCTGCGGCGTGCTGGGCGCGCTGGGCATCCTGGCCGGCATCTGGGCGGAAAAGTTCGATCAACTGGCCGCCTTCCAGAACTTTCTGATCATGCCGCTGACTTTCCTGTCAGGCGTGTTCTATTCGATCAACAGCCTGCCGCCGTTCTGGTACGCCGCGTCTCATCTCAACCCGGTGTTCTACATGATAGACGGCTTCCGCTACGGCTTCTTCGGCCAGGCCGACGTCAGCCCCTGGCTGTCGGCCGGGGTGGTGGGCGGCAGCTTCGCCGTCTTGTCGGGCCTGACGCTCTGGCTGATCAAATCTGGCTATAAACTGCGCCATTGAGCGCATCCACGGGATTTCTCATGATTACTCCGCAACAAGTCAAACAGTACATCGAGGCCGGCCTGGCCTGTACCCATCTGGAAGTGGAAGGCGACGGCCACCACTTCTACGCCACCATCGTGTCGGCGGCTTTCGAGGGCAAGCGCCTGATCGACCGCCACCGCCTGGTCAAGGAGGTGATCGCCACCCGCCTGGCCAGCAATGAAATTCACGCTCTGTCCATCGTCAAGGCCGCTACGCCGGACGAATGGCAAAAACTGCAAGGCTGATCCGTCATGGATAAATTGAAAATCATCGGCAACGGTCCGATCAACGGCGAGATCCGCGTTTCCGGCGCCAAGAACGCCGCCCTGCCCATTCTGTGCGCCAGTCTGTTGACCGGCGACACCATGCGCTTCACCAATGTGCCGATGTTGCGCGACATCGCCACCACCCAGAAGCTGCTGCAAGGCATGGGGGTGCGGGTGATGACGGACAATGTGCACGAGATGGAAATCACCGCCGGCCATCTGGACAGCCTGGTGGCGCCGTACGATCTGGTGAAGACCATGCGCGCGTCCATCCTGGTGCTGGGCCCGACGCTGGCGCGCTTCGGCGAGGCCACGGTGTCCCTGCCGGGCGGCTGCGCCATCGGCAGCCGGCCGGTGGATCAGCACATCAAGGGCCTGGTGGCGATGGGCGCCGAGGTCAGCATCGAGCACGGCTACGTCAAGGCCAAGGCCCGCCGCCTGCGCGGCGCGCGCATCATCATGGACATGGTGACCGTGGGCGGCACCGAGAACCTGTTGATGGCGGCGACGCTGGCCGAGGGCACCACCGTGCTGGAAAACGCCGCGCGCGAACCGGAAGTGACCGATCTGGCCAACTGTCTGGTGGCCATGGGCGCCAAGATCAGCGGCATCGGCACGGACCGGCTGGTGATCGAGGGCGTGGAGCGTCTGCACGGCGCGGATTACGCGGTGATGCCGGACCGCATCGAGGCGGGCACCTTCCTGGTGGCCGGCGCGATGACGCGCGGCCACATCGTGCTGCGCAACGCCGCGCCCAAGAGCATGGAAGCGGTGCTGGACAAGCTGGCCGAAACCGGCGCGGTGGTGGAGTGCGGGGACGACTGGATCTCGCTGGACATGAAGCGCCGTCCGCAGGCGGTGAACTTCCGCACCTTGCCTTACCCGGCTTTCCCCACCGACATGCAGGCCCAGCTGATGACGCTGAACTGCGTGGCCGAGGGCGCCGGCGTGGTGACTGAAACCATTTTCGAAAACCGCTTCATGCACGTGCCCGAGCTGAACCGCATGGGCGCCAATATCGAAGTGGAAGGCAACACCGCCATCATCAAGGGCGTGGAGAAGCTGTCCGGCGCCACGGTGATGGCCACCGATCTGCGCGCGTCGGCCAGCCTGGTGATCGCCGGCCTGGTGGCCGAGGGCGAGACCATCGTCGATCGCATCTACCACCTGGACCGCGGCTACGAGCATATCGAGAAGAAGCTGGGCGCGGTAGGCGCGCTGATCGAACGGATCAGCTAAGAGTCTGTTTACGATCTGCTGCGCGTCGGCGATACGGCGTTGAAACCGTCTTCGAAATGCTCATGTACCGAATGTACATTCCGCTTTCTCAGCCGCTTTCGCCTTGTCTCGCTCTAGCTCGCGAGATCGTAAACAGGCTCTAAGCGATAAGCTTGCTTTTGCAATGAAAAACGCCACGGCTCAGGCCGTGGCGTTTTGTTTTGGTGCGCGGGATTTACGCTTTCTTGACGAATTCGGACTTCAGGCTCATCGAGCCGATGCCGTCGATCTTGCAATCGATGTCGTGGTCGCCGTCGACCAGGCGGATGTTCTTCACCTTGGTGCCCACTTTCACCACCAGGGAGGAGCCTTTGACTTTCAGATCCTTGATCACGGTGACGCTGTCGCCGTCCTGCAGCACATTGCCGTTGGCGTCCTTGATCACGCGGGCCTCTTCGGACGGCGCGGCCTGCTCGTTCCATTCGTGCGCGCACTCTGGGCAGACATACATCGCGCCATCCTGATAGGTGTATTCGGATTTGCATTGCGGACAGGCTGGCAGATTGCTCATGGCGTTTCCTGTTGATAAGTAAAAAGGAAGGCCGCCGGCCAGTGGCCGGCGGCGGAGAGAGTGGGTTTACTGCGCGGCGGAGGCCGCTGTCTTGTCGCCGGGCGCCGTCGCGGCGGGCGAGTCGACCAGTTCGTCCAGGCTGAAGGTGTCCGCCGGCTGGGTGGGGTTGGGCAGGCCCAGCTGCTGCGCGCGCAGCTGCATATAGGCGTCGCGGGTGTAGCTGTATGGATCCAGCGCCGCGGTGCTGAGCATGGCTTCCACGCCCAGGTAGCGGGCGCGGGTGTTCACGCCGTACAGGCCGTAGAAGCCCACCGCCTGCCAGGTGGTGTCGTAGAACATTTTTTCCGGGCCCGGGCCGGCCAGCGAGGCGGTCAGGCCGGCGCCGTCGCGCACGGTGGAGGGGCCGAAGAAGGGCAGCACCAGATAGTTGCTGTCGTGCCAGCCCCAGGCGGCGAAGGTGTCGCCCAGCGTGGTCTTGTTGTTCTTCAGGCCGGCCTGGCTGGCGATGTCGATCAGGCCGAACAGGCCGAAGCCGGTGTTCATCGCCACTCGCATCACGTCGTTCAGCGCTTTTTCCGGCTCGGCGCGCAAGGCGTTGGACAGCGCGCTGTAGACGTCTTTGAGATTGTCGAAGAAATTGCTGACGCCGGTGCGCACCGGCGACGGCGTGACGGCCTTGTAGCCCTCGGCCACCGGCTTGATCACGTAGCGGTCGGCGGTGTCGTTGACCTGGTACATGGCGCGATTATAGGGCTCGAAGCGGTCGTAAGGCACCGTCGGGTTGCTGGCGCAGCCGGCCAGCAGCAGCGAGAGCGCCAGGCCGGTCAGCGCGGGTTTCAGGGACGACATAAATCCTCTCCGCATATCAATCCGCCGCCGGGGCGGACAGCAGCTCCGCCAGCGAGTAAAGGTCCAGCAAGGCACTGAGCCCGCTCGGCCAGTTTTCCAGCGACAGGGCGTGGCCGGCGGCGTCGGCGGCGCGGCGCGCGCCAAGCAGCAGGGCCAGCGCGGCCGAGTCGGCGCCGGTCACGCCGGACAGATCCAGGCGCAAGGGCGCTTCGCCGGCGAGCTTGGCCAGCGGCGCGGCGAAGGGGCCGCAGCTGTCCATGTTCAGTTGGCCGCTGAGCCGGGCCTGGCCGGGGGCGGTGCGTTTCAGCATCAGGCGTTGCCCTTGGCGGGCGCAGCGGCGGCCGGCGCCGCGTTCTTGTTCTGCAGCAGCTTGATCAGGCCGTCCACGCCGCTTTTGCGCACTTCTTCGTTGAAGGAGTTGCGATAGACGGTGACCAGGCTGGCGCCTTCCACGCTGACGTTATAGATCTTCCAGCCTTGCGCGCCCTTGTTCAGCGAATAATCCACCGCCACCGGGTTGGCGTTGCCCGGCAGGGTCACCGTGGTTTTCACGGTGGCGTCGCGGTCGCCGTTGCTCATCAGCGGGTTGGGCTTGACGTCGACCTGGGCGGTCTTGAAGCGGGTCATGGTGGCGGAGTAAGTACGCACCAGCAGGGTTTGGAACTGCTGGGTCAGCTGGGTGCGCTGCTCGGCGCTGGCCTGGCGCCAGCCCAGGCCCACGGCCAGCGCGGTCATGCGTTGGAAGTCGAACATCGGCACCGCCACCGCTTCCGCCTGCAGGCGGATTTGCTTGGTGTTCTTGCCGTTGTCCTGTTTCAGCACTTCCAGCACCTGGCGGGAAGCGTCCTTGATCACGTCGGTGGGGGTGTCGCCGGCGGCTTGGGCCGCGGCAGACAGGCCGAACAACAGACAGCAGAATGCGAGCAGTTTTTTCATCTTTTTTCCAATCGATTGCGAGTGAGCCGGCGGCGCGGGCAGCGCGCCGGCCGGCAGTGTGTTGCGGGGTGCCCCGTCTTTGTGCCGCGCTATTTGTCAGCGCTCTTGTTGCTATCGGTAAAGCCCGTTATGAACTTGCCGATCAATTGTTCCAGCACCATGGCCGAGGAGGTGATGGTGATGGTGCCGCCCGGGGCCAGATTGGTTTCCGAGCCGCCTTGCAGCATGCCGATATATTGTTCGCCCAGCAGACCGGCGGTCAGGATGGACGCGCTGGCGTCGTCGCTGATCTGATAGGTCTTGTCAATATTCAGAGTCACGCGGGCGCGATAAGTTTTCGGGTTGAGCCGGATGTCGGCCACGCGTCCGATCACCACGCCGGCTTCCTTGACCGGCGCTTTGACCTTCAGTCCGCCGACGTTGTCGAAGTCGGCGTAGAGCACATAGGTCTGGTTGGCGCTTTGCGGGACCAGATTGGCCACTTTCAGCGACAGAAAGGTGACGGCGGCAATGCCCAGCGCCACGAAAATGCCTACCCACAAGTCAATAGTAGAGCGTTTCATTCGGGTTTTTCCTAGAACATGAAGGCGGTCAGGATGAAATCCAGCGCCAGGATGACCAATGCGGAGGTGACCACGGTCCGGGTGGTGGCGGCGGACACGCCGCTGGCCGTCGGAGTGGCGTCATAGCCTTCGAACACGGCGATCAGGGTGACGGCGACGCCGAAGCACAGGCTCTTGATCAGTCCGTTGACCACATCGAAATGCAGATCGACGTTGGCCTGCATCTGCGACCAGAAGGTGCCGACGTCCAGGCCTATCATCACCACGCCCACCAGGTAGCCGCCGAAGATGCCGACCACGTTGAACAGCGCGGCCAGGATGGGCATGGAGATCACGCCGGCCCAGAAGCGCGGCGCCACGACGCGGGCGATCGGATCGACCGCCATCACGCTCATCGCGTCCAGTTGCTCCGTGGTTTTCATCAGGCCGATTTCGGCCGTCATCGCGCTGCCGGCGCGGCTGGCGAACAAGAGCGCGGCCAGCACCGGGCCCAATTCGCGCAGCAGGGCCAGTGCCACCACCGCGCCCAGCGCGTCGGAGGAGCCGAATTTGGCGAGGGTGCTGTAGCCCTGCAGGCCCAGCACCATGCCGACGAAGAGGCCGGACACCAGGATGATGATCAAGGACATGACGCCGGCGAAGTAGACCTCGCGTATGGTCAGTTGCGGCCGCAGCAGGCTTTGGCCGCTGCCCCGCAGGATGGCCACCAGAAAGCGGCAGGCGAAGCCCAGCCGCCAGACGGCGTTGATGGCGAGATGGCCTAGTCTGCGCAAGGGCGCGGCGATCAGGTCAAGCATGGCGGCCTCCGTTGAGTCCCAGGTCGTCGGCGAGCGAGCGCTCCGCCGGATAGGCGTAATGCACCGGGCCGTCGGCCTCGCCCCAGATGAATTGGTGCACCCATGGCGAATCCGAATTGCGCACCTGGTCCGGCGTGCCCTGGGCGACGATTTCGCCGCCTGCGACGAAGAGCACGTGGTCCACGATCTCCAGCGATTTGTGCACGTCGTGGGTGACCATCACCGCGGTGGTGCCCAGCGCGTGGTTGAGCTTCTTGATCAGGTGGGCGATCACGCCCAGCGAGATCGGGTCCAGGCCGGTGAAGGGTTCGTCGTACAGCATTAGCTGTGGGTCCAGCGCGATGGCGCGCGCCAGCGCCACCCGGCGCGCCATGCCGCCGGACAGTTCGGCCGGCATCAGCTGCTGGGTGCCGCGCAGGCCGACCGCTTCCAGCTTCATGGTCACCAGGTCGCGGATCATGCTGTCCGGCAACTTGGTGTGCTCGCGAATGGGGAAGGCGACGTTGTCGAACACCGACAGATCGGTGAACAGCGCGCCGAACTGGAACAACATGCCCATGCGGCGGCGGTGTTGATAAAGTTCGGCGGCGCTCATTTTGGCGACGCTCTTGCCGTCCACCAGCACCTCGCCGCTTTGCGGCCGGTTCTGGCCCGAGATCAGCCGCAGCAGCGTGGTCTTGCCGCTGCCGCTGCCGCCCATGACGGCCACCAGCTTGCCGCGCGGAATCGCGAGGTTGAGGTTTTTCAGAATGGGCCGTTCGCCATAGGCGAAGCTGACGTTTCTGAACTCGATGAAATTGTCAGAAGACACAAGTTTTCCAGATAGCATGCGTGAAGCCGCGGACGGCTTCGGTTGAAACGGCGGACCCGGAGCGGTGCGATGGCGGGCCGTTCAGGCAAAGCGGCTCTTGAAGCCCGTCGCCCAAGCTTTGGCGTTGCGCTGCGCCTTGGCTGGCGGCGCTTCGCGGCCTGGGCTGAGCGGTGCTTGGAGAGCGGCCGCTTTTTTGCCGATTCTTTTCGAACTGGAGATTTTATAGACTTGTCGTGGACTAGCCAAATTTCAACAGCATTCGCGATGCAAATATGCTGCATTGCAATGCGGCCGGAGACGCCGAGAGGCGACGACGGAGGGGAGAAAAGGCGAACGGCGGGCGAGCCGACCGTCCGCCCGAGCCGGCGGACGGCGGGGCCTTACACGCCGCGCAGCAGCTCGTTGATGCTGGTCTTGCTGCGAGTCTGAGCGTCCACTTTCTTGACGATCACCGCGCAGTACAGGCTGTGGCTGCCGTCCTTGCTGGGCAGGTTGCCGGACACCACCACCGAGCCCGGCGGCACGCGACCGTAGCTGACTTCGCCGGTTTCGCGGTCGTAGATCTTGGTGGATTGGCCGATGTAGACGCCCATGGAGATCACCGAGCCTTCGCCTACGATCACGCCTTCGACGATTTCCGAACGTGCGCCGATGAAGCAGTTGTCTTCGATGATGGTGGGGTTGGCCTGCAGCGGTTCCAGCACGCCGCCGATGCCGACGCCGCCGGACAGGTGAACGTTCTTGCCGATCTGGGCGCAGGAGCCGACGGTGGCCCAGGTGTCCACCATCGCGCCTTCGTCGACGTAGGCGCCGATATTGACGTAGGACGGCATCAGCACGGTGTTCTTGGCGATGAAGCTGCCCTTGCGCGCCACCGCGCCCGGCACCACGCGGAAACCGGCTTCCTGGAAGCGGGCCGGGTTCCAGTCGGCGAACTTGGTGTCGACCTTGTCGAAGTAGCGGTTGACGCCGTCATCGGAGATTTCATTGTCGCGGATGCGGAAAGACAGCAGCACCGCCTTCTTCACCCACTGGTTCACCACCCAGTCGGCGCCCTGTTTTTCCGCCACGCGCAGGCGGCCGGCGTCCAGCTCGGCGATCACCTGGCCGATGGCGGCCTTCAGTTCGGCGGAGACGGTGGCGGGCGTGATCTCGGCGCGCTTCTCAAACGCTTCTTCGATCAGGGTCTGGATCGGATGCATGGTGTTCAGTCCTTTGGCAATGTGGATGGAAGTCGTCATTCAATTCGCTTTCAAGCGGCCGCGCCGGAGGCGGGCCGCGTGGATTCAGGGGGTCTGGCGCTGCCGGCGCTCGGCGAAGGCGACGATGCGCTCGACGCCGGCCACGCATTCCTCCAGCGTGGCCACCAGCGCGACGCGGACATAGCCGGCGCCGGGATTGACGCCGTGGGCCTCGCGCGCCAGGTAGCTGCCGGGCAGCACGGTGACGTGTTCTTCGGCGAACAGCGCCTTGGCGAAGTCTACATCATTCCCGTCCGGCACCTTGGCCCACAGGTAGAAACCGGCGTCCGGGCGGCGCACTTCCAGCCCCATCGCCAGCCGCGGGGTGACCGCGTCGAACTTGGCGATGTATTGCGCCCGGTTGGACTCGACGTGATCCTCGTCGTTCCAGGCCGCCACGCTGGCCGCCTGTATCGTCAGGCTCATCGCGCTGCCGTGGTAGGTGCGGTAGAGCAGGAATTTCGCCAGGAGCGCCGCGTCGCCGGCGACGAAGCCCGAGCGCATGCCGGGCACGTTGGAGCGCTTGGACAGGCTGGTGAACATCAGCAGCCGCTCAAAGCCGCGTCCCAGCTTGCTCGCCGCCTCCAGCCCGCCCAGAGGCGGCCGGCCGAAGTGGATTTCGGAATAGCACTCGTCGCTGGCGATGACGAAGCCGTAGCGGTCGGACAGCTGAAACAGGGTTTCCCAATCGGCCAGCGACATCACCGCGCCGGTGGGGTTGCCGGGGCTGCACACGATCACCAACTGGGTGCGTGCCCACACCGACTCCGGCACCTGGCTCCAGTCCGGCTGGAAGCGCTGTTCGGCCAGGCAGTTGACATAGTGGGGCTCGGCGCCGGCCAACAGTGCCGCGCCTTCGTAAATCTGGTAAAAAGGATTCGGGGATATCACTACCGGCGCCGGCTCCGCGCTTGCGTCGATCACCGTCTGCACAAAAGCAAACAAGGCTTCACGGCTGCCGTTGACCGGCAGTATCTCGCTTTGCGCATCCAGGTTCAGGTCATAACGCCGCCGCATCCAGGCGGCGCAGGCCTGGCGCAGCGCTTCGCTGCCCAGCGTGGCCGGGTATTGCGACAAGCCGCCCAGATTGGCTATCAGCGCCTGTTCCACCAGCGCCGGCGTCGGGTGCTTGGGTTCGCCTATCGACAGGTTGATGTGCGCCTTGTCCGCGGGTGGCGTCGTGCCGGCGAGCAGGGCGCGCAGGCGTTGAAACGGATAGGGCTGCAATTGGGCCAGGCGAGGGTTCACGGGTATCTCCAGGAAAGCGGGCGCAAGCAAACGAACAGCGAACATCTTAAGAACAGCAATGACACCTGTAAAACAAAAGTTTCTGGCCACCACCGGCATTCTGACCACCGCGCTGGTGTGGGGGCTGATGTGGTATCCCTTCCGCAGCCTCAATCAAAGCGGAGTCAGCGTGGCGATGACCTCGCTGGTGGTCTATCTGGTGGCCATCACCCTGGGCGTGATCACCTTTTTCGACGTCTACCGCCGCCAATTCCGGCTGCAGCCGGTGTTGCTGGTGCTGACCGCGGTGTTCGGCTGGTGCAACTACAGCTATACCTGGGCCGTGTCCGAGGGACAAGTGATGCGGGTCTTGCTGCTGTTCTACCTGTCGCCGCTGTGGACGGTGTTCCTGTCGCGGCTGATCCTGAAGGAGCGCCTGACCCGCAGCGGCTGGCTGGTGGTGGCCCTGTCGCTGCTCGGCTGCTTCATCTTCATCTATCGTCCCGGCCTGTTCGCCGGGGAGCTGCCGCTCAGCCATCGCTACGAATGGCTGGCCTTGTCCGGCGGCATGGCCTTCGCGCTGGGCAATGTGATCAGCCGCGGCGCCCAGTCCATTCCGGTGCCGGTCAAATCGGCGTCGATCTGGTTCGGCGTGGCGTCCATCGGCGCGATCAAGCTGGCGCTGGCCGGGCAGTTGGGCGGCATTTTGCAGATACCGCCGCAAAGCTGGCTGGTGCTGGGCATCCTGGGCGTCACCTTGCTGTGCACCAGCGTGATATCGCAGCACGGGGTTTCCATTCTGCCGGCGACGCAGACGATGACGTTGATGCTGATGGAGTTGTTGTTCGCGGCGGCGTCGGCCTATTTGCTGGCCGGCGAGGCGATGACGCCGCGCGAATGGGCGGGCGGCGCCTTGATCGCCAGCGCCAGCCTGTTGTCCGGACGCATGACCAGAAAGCCGGGGACGGCGCAATTGAAACAGGAGGCAGCATGATTACGATCAGACCGATGAACGACGACGATTTCGAGCGTTTCTGGCCGGTGTTCCACGCGGTGGTGGCGGCCAGGGAAACCTACGCCTTCGATCCGGAGATGACGCGGGAGCAGGCGCGCGAGCTGTGGTTGCGGCTGCCTTTGCACACGCTGGTGGCGGAGGAGGATGGCGCGCTGCTGGGCTCGTATTTTCTCAAGCCCAACGCCGCCGGCCCGGGCGGCCATGTCTGCAACTGCGGCTATATGGTGGCCGAGGCGGCGCGCGGCAAGGGCGTGGCGCGGCTGATGTGCGAGCATTCGCAGCAATTGGCGCGCGACAGCGGTTTCCTGGCGATGCAGTTCAATTCCGTGGTGGCCAGCAACGAGGTGGCGGTGGCCTTGTGGCGCAAGCTGGGCTACGAGCAGGTGGGGCGTTTGCCGCGCGCCTATCGTCACGCGGGGCTGGGTCTGGTGGACTGTCTGGTGATGTACAAATGGCTGGGCGACACCGCGCCGGACATGCCGGAACCGGCGCCGCTGATCGGCCGCAAGAATATCGAGGCGACGGTGTCGCGTCGCAAGGGCCACCGCTAGCGCCTGTTCCAAGCCTGCTGCGCATCGGCGGGATAATGAGATACAGGGTGTTGAAACCGCTTCGAAATACTTATGCGCCACGTGCGCATTCCGCTTTCTCAGCGGTTTTCGCCTGGTCTCGCCTTAGCTCGCGAGACGTTGAACCGCTTCTAAGCCGCCGCCAGCTCAATAATGCGGCGGAACCTCGTCGCGCAGGCTGAGGCCGGACGCGGCGTCGTCCGGCTGGGCCTGACGGAATTGCTGGTAGAGCAGACGCATCTGCTGTTGCAGCAACTCCATGTCTTTTTGCTGGCGCGCCACGGTGGCGTTCAGCGCGTCCAATAGTTCGTCCTGGAAGGCGAGCTTCACTTCCATTTCGGCCAGGCGGGCATCGATTTGATCATCCATGCCGGCCATTCTACAACACCATGGCCGCGATCCAGCCGGCCGCCAGCACAGGCAGGTTGTAGTGCAGGAAGGTGGGCAGCACGGTGTCGCGGATATGGTCGTGCTGGCCGTCCACGTTCAGGCCCGAAGTCGGGCCCAGCGTGGAGTCAGAAGCCGGCGAGCCGGCGTCGCCCAGCGCGCCGGCGGTGCCGATGATGGCCACGGTGGCCAGCGGCGAGAAGCCGAGGTGCATGCACAGGGGCACGTAGATGGCGGTGAGAATGGGCACGGTGGAGAAGGACGAGCCTATGCCCAGAGTCACCACCAGGCCCACCAGCAGCATGGCGAAGGCGGCCACGCCCTGATTGCCGGCGAACAGGCCGGCGCTGGCGGTCACCAGCGCGCCCACCTGGCCGGTGGCCTTCAGCACTTCCGCGAAGCCCTGGGCGGTGATCATGGTGAAGCCTATCATCGCCATCATCTTCATGCCTTCGTTGAACAGACCGTCCGCGTCCTTCCATTTCACCACGCCGGTGGCGAGGAAGAGCAGAAAGCCCGCCAGCGCGCCCATGATCATCGAATCGGTATACAGCTGCACCGCGAAGGCCAGCGTGATCGCCAGCAGCGCGGTGGCCAGCGATTTGCGGCTGACCTTGGCGCGGGTGCGTTCGGCGTTTTCTATCTTGCCCAGCGCGTACTGGCGCGGTTTGCGGTAGCTGACCAGCACCGCCCACAGCAGGCCGGCCAGCATGCCCAGCGCCGGTATCGCCATCGCGTGCATCACATTGACGCCGCGCACGTCCATGCCGGATTTGGCGATGTTGCCGAGCAGGATCTGCTTCAGAAAGATATCGCCGAAGCCCACCGGGAACACCATATAGGGCGTGACCAGGCCGAAGGTGATCACGCAGGCGACCAGGCGGCGGTCCAGGTGCAGCCGCGCCATCACATAGAGCAGCGGCGGCACCAGCAGCGGGATGAAGGCGATGTGGATGGGAACCAGGTTCTGACTGGCGACGCTGACCAGGGCCAGCAACAGGATCAAGGCCCATTTCAGTTTGCCTTGCGCGCCGCCTCGTTCCAGCCGCTTGATCGCCAGATCCGCCATCGCGTGGGGCAGGCCGGATTTGGCGATGGCAAGAGCGAAGGCGCCCAGCAGGGCGTAGGACAAGGCCACCGCGGCGCCGCCGGTGATGCCGTTGTTGAAGGCTTCCAGCGTGCGGGACAGAGACAGGCCGCCGCTAAGACCGCCGATCAAGGCGCCGAGCAGCAGGCTGATGACGACATGGGTGCGCAAGAGCGCCAGCCCGAGCATGACGATGACGGCCAGAAGAACTGCGTTCATTTGTATATACAGATCAATAGGTTGGGCGGATAGGCCGAGGGCGCGCAGCGTAGCGGGTTTCGGTTTTTCTGTCGATAGTTTTGCTGGCAAGGACGGGGGGAGGGGCGCGAGATGAGGCCAGCCGCGGCGGCGGAGGCGGCGTCTTGTTTTACCTAGGGATTTCAAAGGTTTGCCGATTCATCGTCGCGGAGGATGACGCGATGGGACCGCTGCGGCATTCATATATTTATTGGAAATAAAAAACTAATTTTATATATCTTTACTGCGCCATTACATCGGCTTAGAGTGAGGACATGTCAAGGCGGCGTGCCGCGCCGCGCGAGAAGGAGGTGGCTGATGAACGCTCTGCTGATAGGCGCGGACAGCTTGGGGAATATTCCGGCGGTTCTGCAAAGCTACGATATCCGGATTTCCCGCCACATCTGCGGGCGCAACGTCGCGCATCAGCGCAAGGCGCCGCTGCCGGGCAAGCCGGATCTGTTGATCCTGCTCACCGATTTCCTGGGACACAATGTGATGCGCAATTACCGGGACAGCGCCCACGCGCTGGGCATTCCGGTGGTGGCCTGCCGCCGATCCGCCACCGCGGTGGAGCGGCGTTTGCAATATGAGGGCTGGAGGAAGCTGCCATGATTTTTTCAGGCAATGAAAATTGGTTGGACAGCCTGGCGCGCGCCGAGGGCTCGGCGCTGCCGCTGCGCGAGGATTCCGTCACGGTGGAATGGGCCGGATTGGCGCCGCCGCCCTTGCCGCCGCCCTTGGCGGCCCAGGCCTCGCCGCCGGCTTGATCCGCCAGCGTCCGTCTATTCGCGATGGTAGGGGTGGTTGTTGAGAATGGAATAGGCGCGGTAGATCTGCTCGGCCAGCATCACCCGGACCATGCCGTGCGGCAGCGTCATCGCGGACAGTTGCAGCAGCACGTCGGCGCGTTGTTTCAATTCCGCGGCCAAGCCGTCGGCGCCGCCGATGATGAAGGCCACATCGTCGCCGCCGGCCATCCATTCCTTCAGGCCTTCGGCCAGCCGCACCGAGGTCCAGTTCTTGCCGCGCTCGTCCATCACCACCAGCCGTGCGCGCGGCGGAAGGGCGGCGAGCAGCCGCTCGTGTTCGGCGGCAATGCCTTTTTCGGCGGTGACGCCGCCGCCGCGTTTCTCCGGCTTGATTTCCTTCAGTTCCAGCGTGATGTCGCGGCCAAAGCGCTTGGCGTAATCGCCGTAGGCTTCGTCGACCCAGCGCGGCATCTTGGTGCCGACGGCGAGAATAGTGATTTTCATCGTGTGTGAGCCAGGGAGTAAAACGCAAACGGGGACTTGCGTCCCCGTTCTTGATGGCGGCTTAGCGCAGCCGGATCAGGTCGCCGACCACGGACGGCCGCCGGCCGGCAGGAAGCTGGGCTTCTGACCGCCCCACAGCGCTTCGATGTCGTAGTAGTCGCGCACCGCGGGCAGCATCACGTGCACCACCACGTCGCCGGCGTCCACCAGCACCCATTCTCCGCTTTCGTGGCCTTCGCTGCCGACGATGTCCACGCCGGCTTCCTTCAGCTTCACGTGCACGCTGTTGGCCAGCGCCTTGACCTGGCGGTTGGAGTCGCCGGTGGCCACGATCATGCACTGGAACAGCGAGGTCAGCTTGCTGGTGTCCAGTTCGATGATGTCCTTGCCCTTGACGTCTTCCAGGGCTTCGATCGCCAGCTTGGCAATGTCTTGCACTTCCATAATGTCCTTTTCCTATGCGGGGTCCGCGTCGGCCAGAGCCGGCGCAAAGCGGCCGCAAAATGGCGGGCGGGCCGGCGCGCGCAAGCGGCCGGCAGACCCGCCGTATTGCTTTTAAAGTGAATCGCTGCCGGCCGTCTGCTGACGGCCTGGCGGAAAGTGGCCGGACACGGCGGCTACACTGTCTGGTATAGCCGGTGTTGGCGGATATAGGCCAGCACCGCGGGCGGTAGCACATCGTCCACCGCGTCGCCGCGCGCCAGGCGCTGGCGGATGTCGGTGGCCGCGATGTCCACCGGCGGCAAGGCCAAGGGGCGGATTGTACCGGATGCGGTTCGATTTGAAAAATCAGAGACTTGCCGGGCGCGCCACAAGGGCTGCACCGGCGCGGGCAGCGAGGCGGGATCGAAGCCGGGGCGCAAGGCTACGGCCAGGTTGGCGAAACGCAACAGTTCGTCCCAGCGCTTCCAGGTGTGCAGCGTGGCCAGCGAGTCGCCGCCGATCAAAAACCACAATTCGGCGGCGGGGCCCAGCTCGGCGCGCAGTTCTTCCAGGGTGTCTATGGTGTAGGCCGCGCCGGGGCGGCGCACTTCGCGCTCGTCCACCGTCAGCCGCGGATGATCCGCCGCCGCCAGCTCCGCCATGGCGAGGCGCTGGGCCGGCGCGGCGTACGGGCCGTGGCTGCGATGATAGGGCCGGCCGGCCGGAATCAGCCTGACCTCGTCCAGCGCCAGCTCCGCGGCGAAGGCGTCGGCCATGCGCAGGTGGGCGTTGTGGATGGGGTCGAAGGTGCCGCCGAACAGGCCCAGACGCACCGGCTTACTCCGGAGCGTCGTCGTTATGGTAGCCGTCGACGATGACTTCCAGCCGGCCGGTGGACGGATGGATCACCATGCCGTGCACCGGAACGTCCTTGGGCATCAGCGGATGGTTGCGGATGGTGTGCACGGTGTGGCGCACGCTGTCGGACACGTTGTCGAAGCCCTTCAGCCAGCCGTCCAGATCGATGCCGGCCGCGCGCAGCGTGGCGATGGTGTCTTCCGACACGCCGCGTTCCATCGCATGGTCCAGCACGCGCTGCGGATCGACCGCGCGCATGCCGCAGTCGCGGTGAGCGACCACGCAGATCTCGTCGGCGCGCAGTTCGTACACGGCCATGATCAGGCTGCGCATCACCGAACCCCACGGGTGGGTGATCAGCGCGCCGGCGTTCTTGATCAGCTTGGCGTCGCCGTTCTTCAGGCCCATGGCCTTGGGCAGCAGTTCCACCAGCCGGGCGTCCATACAGGCCAGGACGGCCAGGCCTTTGCCGGGGAATTTGTCGGTCTTGAACTGCTCGTATTCGCGGTTTTCCACGAAGTGGCGGTTGTGTTCGAGCAGAGCGCTTAATCTATCCATGATGGCAATCTCCTACTGAGAGTCTGTTCATGAGCGTTCTGGCGCGGAGACGCAAAAGGATCATGGACAGGCTCTGACGCTGCATTGGGTCGTTTAGAGAAAATACTCGGTTGCGGGCGCATCCTACCACTGTTGTTCCGGCCGGTCTTGTGTTTTCGCAAACCAGGGATTTCCCTGACTACAGCAGGGAATTTCGATGAACTCCAGACAATGGCGGCGAATGGGCGCTGGCGCGCCGCATCGAGCGGGCTACGCTCACCAACGCGACAGATGGTCCTCGGTCACGCCGAGCAAGTCGTCGACCACATGGACGGCGCCGTTGTCCGGATCGCGGATCTGGCCGTTGAAGCGGCCGATAGGCTGCACATAGCGGCTGGCGGCGATCAGCAGATTCTTGTCTTCGCGGCGCGCCCCCTCCGGGGCGAAGCTCAGGTCCAGCAAGCCGTTGTCGCTCTGCATGCGCCAGCCCAGCAGCGGATCCTCCGGCTGGTAGTCGAAGCGCACCGGCCCCAGCCGGATCAGTTTGCCGCGCAGCCAGGCGGCGTTCTCGGTGTCGCCCATATAGCCTTGCTGCAGATTGAAGCCCAGTTCCAGCGAATGCGCGCTGGCCCAGCGCCAGCGGGTTTCCCGCGCCAGCAGGCCGTTGGAATAGTCGAGCGCCGCCACCGCGCCGTCCAGCGAGTAGCGCCGGTCCTGGCAGTCGGCGAAGCCGCTGATCTTGAGGCCGCCGCTTTTGTGGGTGGAGTGGGCCAGCCAGTTGGCCGGCGCGATCACCGCCAGTACCGGCGGCATGTCCGTCAATTGAATGTGCGCGGCCAGCTTCAACTGCGGCGAGTCCACCGCCAGTTCCAGCCGCTCGCCGTCGCGGCGGAAGCTCAGCCGGCAGCGGCCGGCCTGGAAGGCGGCGTCGCCGAAGGCGCGGTCTTCGATTCGCGTGGACAGGCCGGGCAGGCCGTTGGCGCTGGCGGCGGCGATGACTTCGCCGCTCTTGCGGTCGAACAGATAGGCGAAGGCGGTGCCGGTCCAGCCGACGTCGACGATGGCGACGCCGATGAAAAAGGCCGGGTGGGCGATGGCCGCGTACTGCCAGCGCTTGTGATGCAGCCGGCGCGTCAGCCTTTGGTAAGGCGTGGTTTTCAGCGCGCGCCAGTCCAGCCGCTCGATGATGCCCTGGTACACGCCGAAGGCGGGAATGCCGCGCTCGTGCACCAGTTGCCTGGGGGCGGGCGGGAGGAGGGTGGAGGCCATGGCGGTGCTGGGCCGGGCCGGCGCCGCGGCTGGAAATAGGTTCATGGCCTTGAGTCTACAACAGTTTTTCCCGGCGCGATGGTGACTGATAGGCCATGTGGCGACGGGCGGACAGTGTGGCGCGGCGGTAACAGTTAGTTGATTTACATTATATTATAAAACATAATGTTTGCGACGCCGGATCGCGGCGGCGGGAGAACAAATATGGATTTGAACATGCTGCGCGCCAATGCCGGCCGCGCCGCCTTATTGTTGAAGGGCCTGGCCAACGAGGACAGGCTGCTGCTGCTGTGCCAGCTGGTGGACGGCGAGAAATCGGTGTCGGAGCTGGAGCGTCTGACCGGCATCCGTCAGCCCTCCTTGTCGCAGCAGTTGGGCGTATTGCGCAATGAGGGCCTGGTGGCGACGCGGCGCGAAGGCAAATGGGTGTATTACAGCGTGGCCAGCGCCGACGCCCTGGCCTTGCTGAACGCCTTGCACGCGCTGTTCTGCGCCGACCAGCCGGCAGGGGCGGCGTGATGGCCGTGGATTGGGCGGCGTTCACGCCGTGGTCCGCCCTGTCGGGCGGGGTGCTGATAGGCGCGGCGGCGGGCTGGCTGGCTCTGTCGCACGGCCGCGTCGCCGGCATCAGCGGCATGGTGGCCGGCCTGCTGGGACGGCGGGCGGACTGGCGCGCGCGCTTGGCCTTTCTTCTGGGCCTGACGGCCGCGCCGGCGCTGTGGTGGCTGGCGGCGGGCGAATTGCCCATCGTCAAGATCGAGGCCGGCGGCATGCGCTTGCTGGCCGCCGGCTTGCTGGTGGGCCTCGGCGCGGGCCTGGGCTCCGGCTGCACCAGCGGCCACGGCGTTTGCGGGCTGGCGCGCATGTCGCCGCGCTCCTTGGCGGCGACGGCGGCCTTTATGTTCGCCGGCTTCGTGGTGGTGGCCGTGTTTAGACATTGGGGGTCGTGAAGATGGCGGCGGAGTGGAAGCGCTTATTGTCGATGGCGGGCGCGGGTCTGCTGTTCGGCCTGGGGCTGTTGTTGTCCGGCATGGCCAATCCGGCCAAGGTGCTGGCCTTTCTGGATCTGGGCGGCGCTTGGGACCCCAGCCTGGCGTTGGTGATGGCCGGCGCCGTCGTCGCGGCCTGGCCGGCCTTCCGTCTGGCCGAGCGCCGCCCGCGCGCGTTCTTGGGCGAGCCGGCGTCTTGGCCGGCCAAGACGCCGCTGACGCGCCGGCTGATAGGCGGCAGCCTGTTGTTCGGCATTGGCTGGGGCCTGGCCGGCATCTGTCCGGGGCCTGCCTTGTTGCTGGGCGGCATGTTGTCGCCGCAGAGCGCGTCCTTCCTGCCGGCGATGGCGGCCGGCCTGTGGCTGGCGGGACGACTGGAGCGGCGCGGGTGAGGCTCTGGCTGCCTGCCTGGCTGCGCGGCTACCGGCGCGCCTACTTGCCGGGCGATCTGGGCGCGGGCCTGGTGGTGACCCTGCTGTTGGCGCCGCAAGGGCTGGCTTACGCGCTGGTGGCCGGCTTGCCGGCGCAGGCGGGTTTGTACGCCAGCATCGCGCCCTTGCTGATTTACGCGCTGGCCGGCCGCAGCCACGCGCAGTCGGTGGGGCCGATGGCGATGACTTCCTTATTGGTGGCGGCCACGCTGTCGCGGCTGGCCGAGCCGGGTTCAGGAGATTATCTGGCGCTGGCCATCGGCCTGGCGCTGTTGTCCGGCGCGATGCTGGCGGCGCTGGGCCTGCTGAGGCTGGGCTTCGTCGCCGACCTCTTGTCGGAGCCGGTGCTGGCGGCCTTCACTTCGGCGTCGGCCTTGCTGATCGTGTTGTCGCAGCTGGGGCCCTTGCTGGGCGTGCAGGCCGGCGGCGCGTCCTTGCCGCAGCTGCTGGCCGGGCTGTGGCGAGCGGCCGAAGGGTTCAATTCCGCCGCGCTCTTGCTCGGCGCTCCGGCCTTGGCCTTGCTGCTGCTGGCGCGTTGGCTGGGCGAACCGCTGCTGCGCCGCTGCGGCCTGAGCGCGCCGGCGCGGCAATTATGGCTGCGGCTGGCGCCGCTATTGGCGGTGCTGCTGGGCATGGGGCTGGTGGCCGGCCTGGATTTGCGCTCCGCCTTGCCGGTGGTGGGCGAGATCCCGCCGGGCCTGCCGGCGCCGACCTGGCCGGGGCTGAGCCTGGAGCAGTGGTCGCAGCTGGCGCTGCCGGCTTTTTTCATCGCGCTGATCAATTACGTGCAGAGCCTGGCGGTGGCTCAGGCGCTGGCGCAGCGCCGCGGCGACGAGGTGGATCCGGACCGGGAGCTGTTGGCGCTGGGCCTGTGCAATATCGGCGCCGGCCTGTCCGGCGGCTTCCCGGTCACCGGCGGGCTGACCCGCTCCATGGTCAACGCCGAGGCCGGGGCCCAGACTCAACTGGCCTCGGTGATCGCCGCCCTGGGCCTCATGCTGCTGGCCGGCTTCGCCGCCGCGGCGCTGGCCTTGCTGCCGCTATCGGTATTGGCGGCGATGATCATCGCCTCGGTCAGCGCCATGATACGTTTCGACAGCCTGCGCCTGGCCTGGCGCGTCGATCGCGCCGATGCGGCGGCGTTCGGGCTGACCTTTGTTCTGGTGCTGTGGCTGGGGGTGGACTCCGGCATCGTCGCCGGCGTGCTGATGTCGTTGGCGGCCATGTTGTGGCGCAGCAGCCGGCCGCATATCGCCGAACTGGGCCGGCTGCCGGGCAGTCATCATTTCCGCAATCGGCTGCGTTTCGCGGTGGAGCGCCTGCCCGGCGCGCTGTTTCTGCGCGTGGACGAAAGCCTGTTCTTCGGCAACGCCCGCCAGGTGCGCGGCGAGACGCTGCGCCGGCTGGCCGCCCAGGCCGGAAGCATGCGATTGGTGCTGATCATGAGCGCGGTCAATCGCGTGGATACCAGCGCCTTGCTGATGCTGGCGCGGCTGGACGCGGAGCTGGCGGCGCGCGGCGTGACGCTGCACCTGGCCGAGATCAAGGGGCCGGTGGCGCAGCGGATGGAGGGCGGCGGCCTGCTGGCCGGTTTCAACGGTCGCGTGCACTTGAGCGCGCAAGCGGCGTGGGAGGCGCTGACCGCGCCGCGGCGGGACGGCGGGGAAGCTCATACTCTTTGACAGTTGATGTTGCGCCGCCTCATGCAACTTGTGGGCGAACCTGGCTATCATAGCCGGATGACCAAACAGACCCTGCTGGCCGGCGTGCTGGCGCTGAGCTTGTTGCACCCGTCCGTCAGCTATGCCGATTTGCCCGATCTGGGCGAGGTGTCGGACGCCTCGCTGACGCTGGCGGATGAAAACCGCATCGGCCGCCAGGCCTGGCGCGCCATGCTGGAGGCGGGAGACATCGTCGACGATCAGGAGGTCAACGATTACCTCAACGATATCGGCGGCCGGCTCTCCAGCGGCGTCAAGCTGCCCGGCGTCGGTTTCACCTATTTCTGCGTCAACGACAGCGGCATCAACGCCTTCGCCATGCCCGGCGGCTATATCGGCATCAATATCGGACTGCTGCTGGCAACCCAGAGCGAAGGCGAGCTCGCCTCGGTGCTGGGGCATGAAACCGCCCACGTCGCCCAGCGCCACATCGCGCGGATGAAGGCGGCCAGCAGCGCCACTAGCCCCTTGCTGTTGTTGGGCACCATCATCGCCGCCGCGCTGGCGGCCAAGGCCGGCAGCGGCCAAGGCGCGATGGGCGTGGTGTCCGCCGGCATGGGGCTGTCGATTTCCAACCAACTGGCGTTTTCGCGCGATTTTGAACGCGAAGCCGACCGCGTCGGCATGCAATACATGAGCCAGGCCGGCTTCGACGTGCGCAGCATGCCGGCTTTCTTTCAGCGGCTGCAGCTGAACGAGCGTTACAGCGACAACGCGGCGCTGGCCTTCCTGCGCACCCACCCGGTGACGCTGGAGCGCATCAGCGAAGCGGAAAACCGCGCGCTGGACTACCCGGTGAAGATGCGCGCCGACAGCGTCGATTACCTGCTGGTGCGCGAGAAACTGCGCGCCGCGACGCTGACGCCGGACGAAGGGGAGCGCTATTACGAGGCGGCGCTGGACCGCGGCCTGTACCTGAACGAGGGCGCGCAGTGGTATGGTCTGGCCCAGGTCAAGCTGCGTCAGCGCGATATCGCCGGCGCGCGCCAGGCGCTGGCCAAGGCGCGGACCAAGCTGCCGGATCACCCGATGCTGCGGGGCCTGGACGTGGCGATAGAGCGCGAACGCAAGGACTGGCCGGCCGCCCGCAACGCGGCGCGCGCCGGGCTGGCCCGTTTTCCGCAGAGCCTGTCGCTGCAGTTGCTGGACATCGACGTCGCCATCGCCAGCGGCGACAGCCAGGGCGCGCTGGTCCTAATCAAGACCCAGCTGAGCCGCCATCCGGACAATCCGGGGCTGTATCGGCGCCAGGCCAGCTTGTACGCCGACCGCGACCCGCTGCGTTACCACGCGGCCTTGGGCAACGCCTTCTATCATGAACAGCGCTACCAGCCGGCGATGGAGCAGTTTCAACTGGCCGGCAAGGCCAAGGGCGACGATTTCTACCTGCGCTCCTCAATCGAAGCGCGCATCCGCGAACTGGACCGGCTCGTCCGGGACGAGAGAAAGAAGTAAGCGCGCAACTGAAACGAATGTTTCAATTTGCGACAGTAAATCGCAAAAAAACAACATGGTGCGGCGCAATAACCGCTGTTTTCCGCCCCGAAACAAGCGTTAGTACGCTTGACCTATTCCTTTGTGAAAGCCGGAAGACGTACACTTGCTCAAGATACGGCGCTCTTTTCGCAAATGAACATTTTTATTTGCGATTGCGTTCGTTTATAATCTGAAGCTAATAAATAGGTTCGAATTCGAGCCGATTGCAATAACGCGGGGCCGCGCAGTGCTACATACGGCCCCCGATCCACCTTGCTGTGAGGACCAGAGATGGCTGCAACTTTCCCTGACGATATCGATCCGTTGGAAACCCAGGAATGGACTGAAGCGCTGGAGTCGGTGCTGGATGCCGAAGGCCCGGAACGCGCGCATTACCTGTTGGAGAAACTGGTCGAGCGCACCCGCCGCCGCGGCGCCCATCTGCCGTTTGACGCCACCACCGCATACCAGAACAGCATTCCGCTCGGCAAAGAAATGAAGTCGCCGGGCAACCACGAGATGGAGCATCGCATCCGCTCGATCAACCGCTGGAACGCCGCCGCTTTGGTGCTGCGCGCCGGCAAGAAGGATCTGGAGCTGGGCGGCCACATCGCCTCCTTCCAATCCTCCGCCACCCTGTACGACGTGGGCTTCAACCACTTCTGGCGCGCCCAGAACGATGAGCAAGACGGCGATCTGATCTACTTCCAAGGCCACATTTCCCCGGGCGTGTACGCACGCGCCTTCATGGAAGGCCGCCTGTCCGCCGAGCAGCTGGACAGCTTCCGCCAGGAAGTGGACGGCAACGGCCTGTCCTCCTACCCGCACCCGTGGCTGATGAAGGACTTCTGGCAGTTCCCGACCGTGTCGATGGGCCTGGGCCCCTTGATGGCCATCTACCAAGCCCGCTTCCTCAAGTACCTGGAAAGCCGCGGTCTGGCCAAGACCCACGGCCGCAAAGTCTGGTGTTTCTGCGGCGACGGCGAGATGGACGAGCCGGAATCCCTGGGCGCCATCTCCATGGCCGCCCGCGAAGGCCTGGACAACCTGATCTTCGTGGTCAACTGCAACCTGCAGCGTCTGGACGGCCCGGTGCGCGGCAACGGCAAGATCATTCAGGAACTGGAAGGCGACTTCCGCGGTTCCGGCTGGAACGTGCTGAAAGTGATCTGGGGCTCGCGTTGGGACCCGCTGCTGGCGATGGACAGCAAGGGCCTGCTGAAGAAGCGCATGGACGAGTGCGTGGACGGCGACTATCAGACCTTCAAATCCAAGGACGGTGCTTACGTTCGCGAACACTTCTTCGGCAAGTACCCGGAGCTGCGCGAAATGGTCGCCAATATGTCCGACGACGAGATCTGGGCGCTGAACCGCGGCGGCCATGACCCGCACAAGGTGTACGCCGCCTACCACGAGGCGTCCAACAGCGCCAACGGCCGTCCGACCGTGATCCTGGCCAAGACCATCAAGGGTTACGGCATGGGCGCGTCCGGCGAAGCCAAGAACATCGCGCACCAGGCCAAGAAAATGGATCTGGATTCGCTGCGCAAATTCCGCGACCGCTTCGGCATTCCGGTGTCCGACGAGGACCTGGCGAACGTGCCGTACTACCTGCCGGCCGAAGACAGCCCGGAAATGAAGTACATGCGCGAACGCCGCGCCGCGCTGGGCGGCTATCTGCCGGCCCGCAAGCCGGTGACCACCGCGCTGCAAACGCCGGAACTGTCCGTGTTCGACGCGCAGCTGCAAGCGTCCGGCGACCGCGAGTTCTCCACCACCATGGCCTTCGTCCGCATGCTGGGCACCATCATGAAGGACAAGAACATCGGTCAGCGCGTAGTGCCCATCGTGCCGGACGAGTCCCGCACCTTCGGCATGGAAGGCATGTTCCGCCAGTACGGCATCTGGTCCACCCAGGGTCAGAACTACGTGCCGCAGGATCATGACCAGCTGATGTTCTACAAGGAATCCAAGGACGGCCAGATCCTGCAGGAAGGCATCAACGAGCCGGGCGCGATGGCCGACTGGATCGCCGCGGCGACCAGCTACGCCAACAGCAGCCAGCAGATGATTCCGTTCTACATCTACTACTCGATGTTCGGCTTCCAGCGCATCGGCGACCTGGCCTGGGCCGCCGGCGACATGCGCGCCCGCGGCTTCCTGCTGGGCGGCACCGCCGGCCGCACCACGCTGAACGGCGAAGGCCTGCAGCACGAAGACGGCCACAGCCACATCCAGGCCGGCCTGATCCCGAACTGCATCAGCTACGACCCGACCTTCGCTTACGAACTGGCGGTGATCGTGCAGGACGGTCTGCGCCGCATGTACGCGGAGCAGGAAGACGTCTTCTACTACCTGACCCTGATGAACGAAAACTACGTTCACCCGGCCATGCCGGCGGGCGCGGAAGAGGGCATCCTGAAAGGCATGTATCTGCTGCAGGACGGCGGCGACGCCCAGGTGAAAGTGCAGCTGATGGGCTCCGGCACCATTCTGCGCGAAGTGATGGCCGCGGCCGATCTGCTGAAGGCCGACTTCGGCATCGGCGCCGATATCTGGAGCGTGACCTCCTTCAACCAGCTGCGCCGCGACGGCATGGAAGCCGAGCGTCACAACCTGCTGAACCCGACCGCCGAAGCGCGGGCCTCCTACGTGGCCCAGCAGTTGTCCGGCCGTCAGGGTCCGGTGGTGGCCGCGACCGACTACATCCGCAACTACGCCGACCAGATCCGCGAATACGTTCCGGGCCGTTACGTGGTGCTGGGCACCGACGGCTTCGGCCGTTCCGACAGCCGCGCCAACCTGCGTTCCTTCTTCGAGGTGGATCGCTACCACGTGGCGCTGGCGGCCTTGTCCGCACTGGCGCGCGACGGCAAGATCGAAGCGTCCAAGGTGGCCGAGGCGATCGCCAAGTACGGCATCAAGACCGACAAGCTGCCTAGCTGGAAGGTGTAATCGCAGAGCGGAAGCCCCGGTTCAGGCCGGGGTCTTCCGCCTTTGCATGGCAAGCGAATCTGTAGCGGATATCCGGCGGCAAGCCCCGACAGGGGCTTCCGCCTTACGAATGGAAAGCTCATGAGCAATCTGATCGAATTGAAAGTGCCCGACATCGGCGGTCACAGCAATGTAGACATCATCGAAGTATTCATCGTCCCGGGCCAGACCGTGTCCGTGGACGATTCCCTGATCACGCTGGAAACCGACAAGGCCACCATGGAAGTGCCGGCGGAAACCGCGGGCGTGATCAAGGAAGTCAAAGCCGTCGTCGGCGGCAAGATCTCCGAAGGCGACGTGATCGCCATCCTGGAAGTGGGCGCCGCAGCGTCCGCGCCGGCCCCGGCAGCCGCCGCACCGGCTCCCGCAGCTGCTCCGGCCGCGGCTCCGGCTCCGGTTGCAGCCGCTCCCGCCGCCGCGCCTGCCGCGCCGGCGGCTTCCGGCCGCAGCGAAATCCGCGTGCCGGACATCGGCGGCCACAACGGCGTCGACGTGATCGAAGTGACCGTCAAGGTCGGCGATGAGATCGCCGTCGACGACAGCCTGATCACGCTGGAAACCGACAAGGCCACCATGGAAGTGCCGGCCTCCGCCGCCGGCCGCGTGGTGGAAGTCAAAGTGAAAGTGGGCGACAAGGTCAGCGAAGGCGATCTGATCGTGGTGGTCGAAGGCGCCGTTGCCGCCGCCGCCGCTCCGGCAGCCGCAGCTGTCGCCGCCCCGGCTCCTGCCGCCGCCTCGGCTGCCCCGGCCCCGGTGGCCGCCGCGCCCGCCGCCGCTCCTGCCAAGGCCGCCGCCGCCATCGACGAAGCCTCCTTCTCCAAAGCCCACGCCGGTCCGTCCGTGCGCCGTCTGGCGCGCGAACTGGGCGTGGACCTGGGCAAGGTCAAGGGCAAGGGCCGCAAGGGCCGCATTACCGAAGAAGACGTCAAAGCCTTCGTCAAGGGCGTGATGCAGAACCCGGCGGCGCTGGCCCCGGCCGCCGCGGCCTCCTCCGGCGGCGGTCTGGATCTGCTGCCGTGGCCGAAAGTCGATTTCGCCAAGTTCGGCCCGATCGAAACCAAGCCGCTGTCCCGCATCCAGAAGATTTCCGGCGCCAATCTGTCGCGCAACTGGGTGATGATCCCGCACGTAACCTTCAACGACGAGTGCGACATCACCGAGCTGGAAGACTTCCGCAAGACCGTGGGCAAGGAATGGGAAAAGTCCGGCCTGAAGATCAGCCCGCTGGCCTTCATCATCAAGGCCGCCGCCGAGGCGCTGAAAGCTTTCCCGAACTTCAACAGCTCGCTGGACGGCGACAATCTGGTGCTGAAGCAGTACTACCACATCGGCTTCGCCGCCGACACGCCTAACGGCCTGGTGGTGCCGGTGATCAAGGACGCGGACAAGAAGGGCCTGCGCCAGATCGCCCAGGAACTGACCGATCTGTCCAAGCTGGCGCGCGAAGGCAAGCTCAAGCCCACTGACATGCAGGGAGCCACCTTCACCATCTCCAGCCTGGGCGGCATTGGCGGCACCAGCTTCACGCCCATCGTCAACGCGCCGGAAGTGGCCATCCTCGGCGTCTGCAAATCGCAGATCAAGCCGGTGTGGAACGGCAAGGAATTCGCGCCGCGCCTGATGTGCCCGCTGTCGCTGTCCTTCGATCACCGCGTGATCGACGGCGCCGCCGCCGCGCGCTTCACCGTGCATCTGGGCAAACTGCTGTCCGATGTGCGCCGCCTGATTCTGTAATCGCCAGCCGGGCGGACGCCCCGGCCTGGCCGGAGCGCGCCGCCCAAGCGAACGACTCTGCTGAATAGCGGCGGGGGCCCCCGGGCTTCCGCCTTACGTTGCGGATGGAAAACCATGAGCAATCTGATTGAACTGAAAGTCCCGGACATCGGCGGCCACAACAACGTGGACGTGATCGAAGTCTTCGTCAAGCCGGGCGACGTGATCGAGAAAGAAGCCAGCCTGATCACGCTGGAAACCGACAAGGCCACGATGGAAGTGCCGGCGGAAACCGCCGGCGTGGTAAAAGAAGTCAAGATCGCAGTCGGCGGCAAAGTGTCCGAAGGCGATGTGATCGTGATCGTTGAAGCCGCCGGCGCCGCCGCGGCTCCGGCCGCGCCCAGGCCGGTGGAAACTACCGGCGTCGCTTCCGCCACCACCCAGGCCGGTTTCGCGCCGCAAGCCGCTCCGGTGGCCGCCAGCCATAGCGGCGGCGCCGACATCGAGTGCGACGTGATGGTGTTGGGCGGCGGTCCCGGCGGTTATTCCGCCGCCTTCCGCGCGGCCGACCTGGGCCTGAAAGTGGTCATCGTCGAGCGCTACGCCACCCTGGGCGGCGTCTGCCTGAACGTGGGCTGCATCCCGTCCAAGGCGCTGCTGCACAATGCGGCGGTGATCGACGAAGTCAGCCATCTGGCCGCCAACGGCATCAAGTTCGGCAAGCCGGAAGTGGACATCGACATGCTGCGCGGTTACAAGGAAAAAGTAATCGCCAAGCTGACCGGCGGCCTCGCCGGCATGGCCAAGGCGCGCAAGGTGGAAGTCGTGCGCGGCAACGGCCATTTCATCGATCCGCATCATATCGAAGTGTCCGCCACCACCGGCAAGGGACGCGAAGAGAGCGGCGAGAAGAAGATCGTCAAATTCAAGAACGCCATCATCGCCGCCGGTTCCCGCGTGGTGAAGCTGCCCTTCATCCCGGACGATCCGCGCGTGGTGGATTCCACCGGCGCGCTGGAGCTGAAGGGCGTGGCCAACCGCATGCTGATCATCGGCGGCGGCATCATCGGCCTGGAAATGGGCACCGTCTACTCCACGCTGGGCGCGCGCCTGGACGTGGTGGAAATGATGGACGGCCTGATGCAGGGCGCGGACCGCGACCTGGTCAAAGTGTGGCAGAAGTGGAACGCCCACCGTTTCGACAACATCATGCTCAACACCAAGACCGTGGCCGTGGAGCCCAAGGACGACGGCGTGTGGGTGACTTTCGAGGGCGATCAAGCGCCGAAAGAGCCGCAGCGCTACGACTTGGTGCTGTACGCCACCGGCCGCGCGCCCAACGGCAAGCTGCTGGGCGCCGAGAACGCCGGCATCGCGGTGACCGACCGCGGCTTCATCCCGGTGGACAAGCAGCAGCGCACCAATGTGCCGCACATCTTCGCCATCGGCGACATCGTCGGCCAGCCGATGCTGGCGCACAAGGGCGTGCATGAAGGCCATGTGGCGGCGGAAAACTGCGCCGGCCAGAAGTCCTACTTCGACGCGCGCGTGATTCCGGGCGTGGCTTACACCGATCCGGAAGTGGCTTGGGTTGGCGTCACCGAGGACGAGGCCAAGAAGCAGGGCCTGAAGATCGAGAAGGGCGTGTTCCCGTGGGCCGCCTCCGGCCGCGCCATCGCCAACGGCCGCGACGAAGGCTTCACCAAGCTGATCTTCGACGCCGAAAGCCACCAGATCATCGGCGGCGGCATTGTCGGCCCGCACGCGGGCGACATGATAGGCGAAGTCTGCCTGGCCATCGAAATGGGCTGCGACGCCACCGACATCGGCAAGACCATCCACCCGCACCCGACCATGGGCGAGTCCATCGGCATGGCGGCGGAAGTGGCGCACGGCACTTGCACCGATTTGCCGCCGCAGCGCAAGAAGTAAGCGCGGCGCGGCAAGGATGAGGGGCGGACTTTCGGGTCCGCCCTTTTTTATGCGCATCGTCTTAAATGACGGGGCGGCAAAACTATTGCCGATTTCGCCTGTCACACCGCCCTGCGCCCGTAATCGGCGCGCGTGCGCGGCCGCCATGAGAAAAATGTATGGCTGTTGCGTGTGAATCTGAATTACGGTTGAATATAAATTAAGCTTTTGGTTTAAGAAAACGCCGGTCTGTTCCCGCGATTTTGAAGCCGCCCCGCCGCTTCTCGCCAGCCGCCGCAAGTTTCGTTACCATGGCCTCGACACCAAACGAATCGGACCATGCCAAGCTCCCGCCTGCTTATTTCATTGATCTTATTGCTGTCGGCGACGCCCGTCTGGGCCAAGCTCGATTACAGCGTGCGCGTCGACGCGCCTTCCGGCCTGGCCGGCTTGCTGCAAGACAATCTGGAATTGGTCACCAGCCGTCTGGAAGAAGAAATGGACGAGACGCTGTTGACCGAGTTGGTGCGAAGCACCCCGGAGGACGCGCGCAAGCTGTTGGAGACCGAGGGTTATTTTGACGCGCGCGTCAATGTGCGCGAAGAAAGCGCCCGGCAGTACGTGGTCGAGGTCAAGCCCGGCGAGCCCACGCTGATAGACGACGTGGTCATCCGCCTCAACGGGCCGATACGCGACGAAGGCGACTTCCAGCAACGCTTCGCCGCGGTGCTGGAGGCCTGGTCGCTGCCCATGGGCGCGCCTTACCGGCAGTCCGATTGGGACGGCAGCAAGCGCGCGGTGATGCGGCTCATCACCGCCGATCGCTTCCCCAAGGCGCAGATCAGCAAGAGCGCGGCGGAAATCGATCCGGCCACCCGGCGCGCGCAATTGCTGGTGGATATCGACAGCGGGCCGGTGATCCTGTTCGGCGAGATCACCGTCAAAGGCATGAAGCGTTATCCGGAGAAGATCGCCACCGGTCTGGCCGATTTCTCCCCCGGCACCGCCTACCGGCTGCAGAAGATCTTCGATTACCAGTCGGCGCTGGAGCAGGCGCCGCATTTCTCCAATGTGGTGGTCAGCCCCGACATGGCCCATATCGACCCGGACACCCATCGGGTGCCGGTGGAGGTGGACGTCACCGAGATGCCGCGCCAGAAGCTGGAGCTGGGTTTGATCTACGACTCCGGCGACGGCCCCGGCCTGCGCGTCGGCTACGACCATTACAATATTTTCCGCCGCGGCTACACCGGTTCGCTAGTGACCAACTGGAAGAAAAACCAGCAATCGCTGTCGCTGGGCCTGGGCTTTCCGCGCCAGTCCGACGGCTATTCCCATTCCATCACCAGCGCTTTCAAGACCGACGACGTGCAGGGCCTGAAAACCCGCAGTAGCGACGTGGGCGGCTGGCGCACCCGCACCCGCGGCAATATCGAGGCCCGTCTCGGCCTGCAATACCTGCTGGAAAGCGAAGAGGCCGGCGGCGTGTCCAATAAGGACACCCGCGCCTTGCAGCTGGTCTACGGCTGGACCCAGCGCGCGGTGGACGATTTGATGCGGCCGCGCTCCGGCGTTTTGCTGGACTTCCAGCTTTCCGGCACCGTCGGCAGCGCCCTGTCCTCCACCTCCTATGTGCGCGGCTACGCCCGCACCGTCGGATACTGGTCGCCGTTTCCCAAGTACGGCACCTTCGTCGGCCGGCTGGAACTGGGCCAGGTGTGGGCCAACGACAAGGACGCGGTGCCGTCCTCCATCCTGTTCCGCGCCGGCGGCGCCAACAGCGTGCGCGGCTACGATTACCAGAGCCTGGGCCTGCCGGGCCCCAACGGCTCGGTGCTGGGCGGCCGCGTGGTGGCCACCGGCAGCCTGGAGTACCAAATCCCGATCAAGCCGGACTGGTATCTGGCGCTGTTCACCGACGCCGGCAACGCCAGCCAGAGCTGGAAAGGCTTCCAAGTGGAGCGCGCCAACGGCGTCGGCGTGCGCTGGATGAGCCCGGTGGCTCCGCTGGCCTTCGACTTCGCCAAAGCGGAGCGCGACGGCAAGATCCGCTGGAACCTCAGCCTGGGCCTGGCTTTCTGACCCGAATGCATTCATGAGCGAAACCGACACTCCCCAAACTCCCGACACCGCGCCGCCGCCGCCGGCCAAGCCCAAGCGCCGCCGCTGGCGCTGGCTGCTGTGGCTGCCTTTGCTGCTGATCGCGCTCTTGCTGGCCGCCAGCGCCTGGCTGACCGGCAGCCGCGCCGGCTTCGCCTGGCTGATGCAGTCGCTGGGCGGCCTCAGCGGCAACGCCGTCAGCGTCAAGCAAGCCGAAGGCACGCTGTGGGACGGCTTCAAACTGAGCGAGGTGCGCGTGCGCAGCGCCGGCAGCGACGTGGACATCGAGTCCGTGCAGCTGGACTGGCGGCCGAGCGCCTTGTGGCAGCGCCAATTGTGGGTGAGGCAATTGGCGGTGGGCCACGTCAAGGTGGCGGTCAAGCCGACGCCGGCCGCCCCATCCAGCGGCGCGCCGGAATCGCTGGCCTTGCCCCTGGGCGTCCGCCTGGACCGGCTGAGCGTGGCCAGCGTGACGCTGGAACCGGCCAAGCTGCGGCTCTACGGCCTGGAAGCCGGTTACGTCTACGACGGCCGGCGCCACGATCTCAAGCTCAAGCGCCTGGGCTCGCCCTGGGGCGAGGCCGCGGCGGCGCTGCAATTGGCCGACGCCAAGCCCTTCGCGCTGCAGGGCAAGCTCAGCGCCGACGGCGAGCTGGATAAGATTCCCTATCAGGCGCGGCTGGCGCTGGGCGGCGATCTGCTGCACCTGAGCTTTGACGGCGAGCTGTCCGGCAAAGACCTGGTGGCCGACGTCAAGGGCGGCCTGCTGCCCTTCGCCAGCAATCCCTTCAACAGTTTCACCCGGCTGGACGCGCGCATGGCCGGCATCAATCCGCAGGCCATCCTGCCGGAATGGCCGCGCGCCAAGCTCAGCCTGGCGGTGTTCGCCGAGCCGGACGCCGGCCAGCGCGTCAAGGGCGGCCTGACTCTGCTCAATGAGCTGGCCGGCCCCTTGTCCGAGCAGCGGCTGCCGCTGTCCTTGCTGGCCGGCGAGTTCCGCGCCGACGACAAGGCGCTGGAGCTGTTCAATACCCGCGCCCGGATCGCCGGCGGCGAAATCGGCCTGGCCGGCCAGCTGCGGCCGGATAGGCTCAAGCTGGCGCTGGATGTCTCCAAGCTGGGCCTGAGGCAATTGCACGCGGACGCGCCGGACGACAGCCTGGACGGCCGGGTGACGCTGGACGGCCCCTTGAGCGGGCCGAACATCCTCGCCCAACTCAAGGGCAAAACCCTGCAAGCCAAGGCCGATGTCGGTTTCGCGCCGGCGCCGCATCCGGCGCTGCTGATCCGGCAGGCGGAGTTGACCGCCGGCGTCGGCACCCTGGCGCTGGCCGGTCAACTGGGCCTGGACGGCAAGCAGCTGTTTGATTTCAACGGCAAGCTCAATCGCGCCGACCCGTCCAAACTCAAGCCCGGCCTGCCCAGCGGCGACCTCAACGCCAGCTTGCAGGCCAAGGGTCAGCTGGCCAGCCCGCTGAGCGTGGCGGCCAAGCTGCAATTCGCGCCCAGCAAGCTGTCCGGCGCGCCGCTCAGCGGCGGAGCCGATCTGCAGCTGCAGGGCGAACGCTTGAAGTCGCTCAGCGCCGATCTGAAGCTGGCGCAGAACCGGCTGCAGGCCAACGGTGCTTACGGCGCCGCCGGCGACAAGCTCAAACTCTTGATCGACGCGCCCAATCTCGGCCTGATCGGCCCCGGTTTCTCCGGCGTGGTCAAGGGCCAGGGCGAGTTGGCGGGCACGCCCAAG
This sequence comes from Chromobacterium rhizoryzae, assembly GCF_020544465.1. Lineage (NCBI taxonomy): Bacteria > Pseudomonadati > Pseudomonadota > Betaproteobacteria > Neisseriales > Chromobacteriaceae > Chromobacterium > Chromobacterium rhizoryzae. The sequence goes on along the minus strand of NZ_CP066126.1, from coordinate 5,002,145 downwards.
GCGCCGTTGATCAGCGCCAATCTGCAAGCCGACCGTCTGAAGTTGCCGGGCAATATCGCCGTGCAGAGCATGCAATTCAGCGGCAACGTCAAGGCCGACCAGAACAGCCCGTTCCAACTCAAGCTGGACGTGGCCGCGCTGCAAGCCGGCGGTTTCCGCGCCGAGCAGCTGCGCGCCAGCGCCAACGGCACGCGCGCGCGCCACGGCCTGCAACTGGACGGCCGTTTCCGCCTGGCCGACCACCCTTACGCGCTGCAATTGGCGGCCAGCGGCGGTCTGCGCGGCGAGGCCGGGCCCTGGGCCGGCACCCTGAGCAAGCTGGAGTTGAGCGGCCGTCCCGGCCTTAGCCTGCTGGCGCCGGTGGCGCTGGAACTGGGCGAGCAGATCAAGGTGGGCAACGCCCGGCTGTCGGCCTTGGGCGGCAGCATCACCCTGGCCGAACTCAACCGCGGCGCCAACGGCGCGCTCAGCACCCGCGGCTCCGCGCGCGGCCTGCGGCTGGCGGAGCTGGGGCCCTTGCTCAGCCTGCCGGTGAAGCAGGATCTGAGCTTCGATTCCGACTGGAACCTGAATCTGGCGGCCAACGCCAAGGGCCAGTTCACGCTGCGCCGCGCCGGCGGCGACGTGCAGCTGCCGGGCGACAAGGGCAAGGACGTGGCCTTGGGTCTGAAGACCGCCGCCGTCACCCTGACGCTGGACGGCGGGCGCGCGCTGTTCGACCTGAATCTGGACAGCCGCTACGCCCAAGCGCAAGGCAAGGGCTCGGTGCCGTGGAACGGCGGCGCCATCGACGCCAAGACCCCGCTCAACGCCACGGTCAGCGCCAGCGTGCCTTCGCTGGCGACGCTGGCCAGCTTCGCCGGTCCTTCGCTGGAGCTGGGCGGCCAGATCAGCGCCAATCTGGCTTTGACCGGCGCCTTGAGCCAGCCTATGGCCCAAGGGACGATACGCGGCGACAAATTATTGCTGGCGGACCGCCGCACCGGCATCCGCCTGGGCGACGGCAGCCTGCTGGCGCGGCTGGACGGCCGCAAGCTGGTGCTGGACCGTTTGCGCTTCGCCGGCGGCGAAGGCGAGGTGGCGGCCAGCGGCGCGCTGGATCTCAGCGGCGACACCCCGGACGCGCGGGTGGCGGTGGAATTGCGCAAGTTCGGCGTGTTCGACCGGCCCAACCGCCGCCTGGTGGTGTCCGGCCGCACGGAGCTGGCGATGGTGGCCGGCAAATTGTCGCTGACCGGCCATATCCGCGCAGACCAGGGCCGCATCGGCCTGCCCAAGTTCGGCGCGCCCAGCCTGGGCGACGATGTGATGGTCAAGGGCCGGCCGGGGCCGGAGCCGTCGGCCTTCGCCAGCATGCCGCTGACGGTGGCGCTGGATCTGGACCTGGGCGACCACTTCCGCTTCTCCGGCCAGGGCCTGAACGTGGATCTGACCGGCTCGGTGCGCGTCAGCGCCAATCCGGGCGAAGCGCCGGGCGCCAAGGGCCAGGTGCGGGTGGTCAAGGGGCGTTACAAGGCCTATGGCCAGGATCTGGACATCGAGTACGGCGCCATCACCTTCAACGGTCCCTTGGACAACCCCCTGCTCAATGTGCGCGCCAAGCGCCGGCTGTCGCCGGTGGGCGCCGGGGTGGAAGTCAGCGGTTCGGTGTCGGTGCCCAAGGTGCGGTTGATCGCCGACGAGCCGATGTCGGAAAAGGACAAGCTGGCCTGGCTGGTCTTGGGCCGGGCGGCCAGCGGCGAGCGCGACGACAACGATCTGGCGGCCTCCGCCGGCATGATGCTGGCCGGCTCGCTCAACGATCAGATCGGCCTGTTCGACGATCTGGGCGTGTCCAGCCGCAAGGAAAAGACCTTGGCCAACGGCACGGTGAGCCCGGCGGAGCAGGTGGTGACGGTGGGCCGCCAGCTGACCCGCGAACTGTATCTGGGCTACGAGTACGGCGTGACCAGCGCGAACCAGGCGGTGAAGCTGGCGTATCAGCTGAGCAGGGGCTGGTCGGTGGTGTTGCGGGCCGGCACCGACGCCTCGGTGGAGTCGCGCTACACCTTGCGCTTCGATTGAGCGCGATGCGGCGTCGCCGAAGCGCGCAGGCTTTGAACGGCCTCTAAAACCGCAGCGTCAGCATCCGCGCCAAGGCCCGGTCCTCCGGCCGGGCCGAGCGCATGCGCTGGCGCAGCGTCTGCCGCAGGCAGTCGATGAAGCAGCGGGCGGCGTAGCCGTGGGCCTGCCCCTGCAGGCTGATCACGCCGATGACGATATCCTCCATGTCTTCCCGCAGCGACAAGGCCTGGGCCTTGCCGGCGAATTCCGGGCACAGCAGCAAGGGCTCCGGCCCGTAGCTGAGCATGCCGGCCTGGACCAGGCCGGCCAGCAGCGCCATCGACTGCGCGCAGATCAGCCGTTCCGGCGCGATAAGCAGGCCGTGGCGGGTGAACAGCCGGTCCAGCACGTGGCGATAGCTGGAGGGGCTGTAATTGACCACCCAATCCTGTTCCAGCAGCTCGGACAAGGACTGCGCGCGCAGCGCTGGATGGCCGTTGCGGGCGAACACCCGGCCGCCGTGGCTGAACAGCGGCTGGCAATGGAATTCCTGAGCCAGCGGGTCGAACAGCGGGCTGATGGCGAAATCCATCTGGCCGTCGCGCAGCCGCGGCAGCGCCACCGCCAGCAGGCCTTCGAACAATTCCAGCCGGATCGCCGGCAGCCGTTGGCGAAAGCGCAACACCACCTCGGGCAATAGCGTGGGCACCAGCCAAGGCGTGACGCCTATGCACAGCCTGGCGTCGCGCTGGCCGCGCAGCGCCTCTAATTCGTCATGAGCGCGCTCCAGCTGCATCGCCACCTGGCGCGCGTGGATCAGCAAGGCCCGGCCCGCCTCGGTCAGCCGCGCGCCGCTGGCGTGCCTTTGCAGCAGGGGCAGCCGCTGTTCTTCCTCCAGTTCGCGCAGTGTTTTGCTGACCGCCGCCTGCGACAGCTCCAACATGCGGGCGGCGGCGCGAATGCCGCCGCCGTCGGCCAGCGCGATCAGCGCTTGCAGTTGCTGCAGTTTCATCTCGTCTCCAAACCGACAACCAGAAGTGTTCTCGATCACCGTTCTGCGGCTATTCACCTATTAACTATTGCCGCTAGTCTGGGATCGCAGTCGCGGCGCCGCGTCCGTCGTCGCCACGACAGTGTGCGACAAGAGCGTGATAGATACCAAGGAGACGACGCCATGAACGCCCCCATTCTGCCCGGCATCCGCGATATCGCCCCGGCGATGATCGCGCTGCGCCACGATATCCACGCCCACCCCGAACTGGGCTTCGAAGAGGTGGAGACCCGCCGCCATGTGATCCGCTGCCTGCGCGACTGGGGCTACGAGATCCACGAAGGACTGGGAGAGACCGGCGTGGTCGGCACCCTGCGCCGCGGCGCGGGGCCGAGCATAGGCCTGCGCGCCGATATGGACGCGCTGCCCATCCAGGAAACCACCGGCCTGCCCTGGGCCAGCCGCGTGGAGGGAAAAATGCACGCCTGCGGCCACGACGGCCATACCGCGATGCTGTTGGCGGCGGCTTGCGAGCTGGCGCGGCGCGACAGCTTCAGCGGCACCGTGCATCTGATTTTCCAGCCGGCGGAAGAGGGCAAGGGCGGTGCCAAGCGCATGCTGGACGACGGCCTGTTCCGGCTCTTCCCCTGCGACGCCATCTTCGCCATGCACAATATGCCGGGTTTCCCGGTGGGCCAGTTGGGCTTCCGGCCCGGCCCCTTCATGGCTTCCGCCGACACCGCGGTGATCCGCATCCGCGCCACCGGCGGCCACGGCGCGGTACCGGACAAGGCGGTGGACCCGGTGGTGGTGGCCGCGTCCCTGGTGATGGCGCTGCAAAGCGTGGTGGCGCGCAATGTGTCGCCGCTGGACATGGCGGTGGTGACGGTGGGGGCCATCCTGGCCGGGGAGGCCCCCAATGTGATTCCGGAGAGCGCGGAAATGCGGCTGAGCATACGCGCCTTGCGGCCGCAGGTGCGCGCCTTGCTGCGCCAACGCATCGAGACGCTGGCCGCGGCCCAGGCCGCCGGCTTCGGCGCGCGTGCCGAAGTGGATTACCAGGACGGCTATCCGGTGCTGGTCAACGACGCGGCGGCCACCGCGCTGGCGCGGCAGGTGGCCGTGGACTGGCTGGGCGAGGGCGGGGTGGTGGCGGAGATGCCGCCGCTGACCGGCAGCGAGGATTTCGCCTTCTGGCTGGAGCGGGTGCCGGGCTGTTATCTGATCATAGGCAATGGCGACGGCGAGGGCGGCTGCATGGTGCACAACCCCGGCTACGACTTCAACGACCAGGCCTTGCCGGTGGGCGCCAGCTACTGGGTCAAGCTGGTGGAGCGCTATCTGGGCGGCGCGGCCGGGGGCGGGCAATGACGGCCGCCCAGTTGTCGGCGGCGCGGCCGGCCGCGCCCAGCCGGCGCGCGATCACCGCCATCACCGTGGGCAATGCGCTGGAGTTCTACGACTTCATCGTCTACAGCGCGCTGGCCACCTTGATGGGGCGTTTGTTCTTTCCGTTCAGCGACGAGCCGCTGCTGCAGCTGATGCTGTCCTTCGCGGTGTTCGGCACCGGCTTCATCAGCCGGCCGATAGGCGGCATCGTCATCGGCCTGTACGCGGACCGCAAGGGACGCAAGCCGGCGCTGCGGCTGAGCCTGTGGCTGATGGCGATAGGCTCCATGCTGTTCGTGGTGGCGCCCACCTACGCCCAGGCCGGCCTGCTCGGTCCGGCGCTGGTGGTGCTGGGACGGCTGGTGCAGGGCTTCGCCGTCGGCGGCCAGGTGGGGGCGGCCACCTCGATGTTGATGGAGTACGCCGACGACAAGTCGCGCGGCTACTACTGCAGCTGGCAGCTGTTCAGCCAGGGCCTGGGGGTGTTGGCCGGCACGCTGACGGTGAGTTTGCTGAGCGCGCTGTTGCCGGCGGCGGCGATGGAGGCCTGGGGCTGGCGGCTGGTGTTCGCCATCGGGGTGCTGGCGATTCCGGTGGGCGAGTATATCCGCAGCCAGCTGGACGAGACCGCGGCCTCGGCGGTGGCGCCGCAGGCGACGACGGAACCGGCCGGGCCCTTGCTGCGCCGGCACGGGCGGCAGATATTGGCCGGGGTATTGCTGACCATAGGCGGCACCGGGCCCAACTTCATCATCGCCCACTATCTGGCCAATCACGCGGTGACGGTGCTGGGCATGCCGCTGGCGGTGGCGATCTGGGCGGCGTCGACCGCGGCTCTGTTGCAAGTGCTGCTGTCGGTGGCGGCCGGACGCTGGAGCGACCGCGTCGGCCGTCGCCGTTCCATTCTGTGGCCGCGCTTGGTCTTGCTGCTCTTGCTGTATCCGGGCTTCATGCTGTTGAACGCCGCGCCCGGTCTGCCGACGCTGCTCTTGGTCGTGGTGCTGCTGACGGTGCCGCTGGTGTTGACCGCGGTGCCCAGCATCGCGGTGCTGCCGGAGTTGTTTCCGCGCCGCATCCGTGCCAGCGGCATGTCCATCGTCTACTGCGTGGGCGTGATGATTTTCGGCGGCTTCGCCCAGTTCTTCGCCGCCGGCCTGATCCGGCTGACCGGCGATCCCAACGCGCCGGCGCTGTACGCGGTGTTGTGCATCCTGGTGTCGATGATAGGGCTGGCGATGGTGCCTGAGACGGCGAACCGGCCGCTGGACTGAGCTTGCCGGCCCGGCATCGCCGGGCCGGATTCAGACGGACAGCCGTTGCCGCAGCGCGTCCATTCTTTGCTCCATCGCCTCCGCGGACAGCGGCGCGCCCAGCAGATAACCCTGCATCGCCGAGCAGCCGAGCTTGCCCAGATAGTCCTGCTGCTGCGGATGCTCGACGCCCTCGGCCAGAGTGTCCATGCCCAGCGCGTTGGCCAGGTGGACGATGGCGGAGACGATGGCGGCGTTTTCCTCGTCCTGCGGCAGGTCGATGATGAAGGAGCGGTCTATCTTGATGGTGTCCGGCGCGAAGCGCTTCAGATAGGCCAGGCTGGAATAACCGGTGCCGAAGTCGTCGATGGACAGCCGCACCCCCATTGCCTTGATCACCGCCAACTGGCGAGCGGCGAAGTCCGCGTCCTCCATCAGCGTGCTTTCGGTGACTTCGATCTCCAGGCAGTAGCCTGGCAGGCCGCTGCTTTGCAGCGCGTCGCGCACATCGTCGACGAAGTCCGGCCGCGTCAGCTGCCGCGCCGAGACATTGACCGCCATGCGCACCGGGCGCAGGCCGCTGTCGTACCATTGCGCCGCCTGGCGGCAGGCTTCGCCCAGCACCCAGCGCCCCAGCGGCACCACCAGGCCGGTGTCCTCGGCGATGGGGATGAAGCGCGAAGGCATGATCAGGCCGTGTTCCGGATCGCGCCAGCGCACCAGCGCCTCGCAGCCCAGCAGGCGTTCGCCGCTCATATTGAATTGCGGCTGATAAACCAGGTAGAGCTCGCCGTGTTCGATGGCGCGGCGCAGCCGGGTTTCCAGATGCAGCCTTTCGGCTACTTCCACGTTCATTTCCCGGGTGTAGAAGCGGAAGGTGCTGCGGCCGTGCGCCTTGGCGTGGTACATGGCGAGATCGGCGTTCATCAGCAGGTTCTGCAGATCGCGGCCGTCGTCCGGCATCAGGCTGATGCCTATGCTGCAACTGACGTTGAGCTGATGGGCGCCGATGTCGAAGGGCCGCTGCATCGCGGCCAGCACGCGTTCGGCCACTTGCGCGGCCTCGCCGGGCTGGTCGATGGACGGCAGGATCAGCACGAACTCGTCGCCGCCGGTGCGGCCGACGGTGTCCAGCGCGCCCACGGCGGCGCTTAGGCGGCCGGCCGCCTGTTTCAGCAATTCGTCGCCCAGGCCGTGTCCCAGGGTGTCGTTGATGTTCTTGAAGTGGTCCAGATCGACGAAGAGCACCGCCAGCTGGCCCTGGCGCAACTCGGCCTGACGGATGGCCTGCTGCAGCCGGTCGTTGATCAGCACGCGGTTGGGCAGATCGGTCAGCGCGTCGTATTCGGCCAGGTGCTGCACCCGCGCTTCCTGCTCCTTGCGTTCGGAGATGTCGGTAAACAGCGCCACATAGTGGCTGATCTCGCCCTGTTCGTTCTGCAGCACGCTGATGTTCAGCCATTCCGGGAAGATGTCGCCGTTCTTGCGACGGTTCCAGATCTCGCCGGACCACTGGCCGCGCTGGGTCAGCTGCTGCCACATGTTTTCGAAGAAGGCCGGTTCGTGACGGCCGGAGGCGAGCAGGGCGGGAGTCTGGCCCAGCGCCTCGGCCTCCTCGTAGCCGGTGATCGCGCAGAAGGCGCGGTTGACCGCCAGGATGCGGTTGTCCGGGTCGGTGACCAGGATGGCCTCGTTGCTGGATTCGAACACCTTGGCGGCCAGGCGCAGCTGGCGGTCGGTCTGGCGGCGCGCGGTGATGTCCCGGCCGGTGGCGCACAGATAGTCTTCGCCCTGGTAGTTGAGCGGACTGACGGTGACTTCCAGCCATTGCTCCTCGCCGCAGCACTGCAGCCGGGCGTCGAAGGTGTGGGGCAGGGCGTCCGCGGCCGGGCGGAACAGCGCGCGGGTCAGCGTCGCGGCGTCGCAACCGCAATCCAGCCGTTGGCGCGCCGCCTGGTTGCAGTAGACGATGTCGCCGGCGGCGTTGCGCAGCGCGATCAGATCGGTGGCGTTGTCCACCATGAAATGGCTGAGGCGCAGATCGCGCGAGCGCTGTTCCAGCGAGAGGTGGCTTTGCTGCAAGTCCTGGCGGTAGCGCTGCACCAGCGCGTTGAGCCAGCGCAGGAAGAACCAGCAGAAAGCGGCGGCGACCAAGAGGGCGGCCAGGGTCAGCAGCAGGGTGGCGACGATGCGTTCGCGCAGGCTGCGCTCCAGTTCCTGGCGCGCGCGCTGGCTGCTGTCCTCTATCGATTGCACGCGCAGGCTGGTGACCAGGGTCCAGTCCCAGCCGGGCAGCTGGCGCGCGTAGGACAGATAGCGTTCGCCTTGCGGCGCGTCCAGGCTGCTGATCAGGTATTCCATGAAGCCGCCTTGCTTGCCGCGGCGGATCAGTTCGGCGATGCGGCCGCGGTCGGCGCCGGGCAGGGCGGAGTAGTGCTTGCCGTTCATCGCCGGATTGGACGGGTCCAGCAGGATCACGCCGTGGCGGTCTATGATCATGAAGTCGCCGCTGTCGTGGCCGAAGCGCATGCGCGCCAGCATCTCCAGGCCTTGCTTCTGCATGTCGGTTTCGACATTGTTCAGGTATTCGCCGCTGCCTATCAGCCAGTTGTAGGGGCCGAAGCGGCGGGCGTAGGCGACTTTCTCGCTCATCTCGCCGCGGCCCGGCTGGTACCAGCGGTAGGAGCTGAAGCCGCGCTGTTGCGGGTTGTCCACCGACTCGATCAGCGCGCGCATGATGTAGCGGCCCTGATCGTCGCGGTTGGCCAGCAGCGAGCCGCCCTCCAGCTGCGGCGCGGTGGGCAGCAGCACGCAGCGTCCGTCCAGGCCGTCGATGAAGAAATAGCCGCGGCCGTCGAAGTAGCGCAGCGGCCGCAGCGCCTCCGCGATCAGCCGCTGCACCTGATGCGGCGGGCGGCGCAGGCGTTCCTGGCGCCAGATGGCGTCGGCCAGGTTCCAGGCCTGGTCCACCTGTTCGCGCAGCCTTTGCTTCAGGGTGTCGTTGGTGCGTTCGCGCAGCGCGGACAGGGTTTGCGCGGCGTGGTCGGCGTAGGAGCGCAGGTAGTCGCGCGCGCGCGCGTAAGCGTCCTGGCGTATGGTGTGCTGGCGGGCCTGGAAATCGTTCCAGCTGCTCAGCAGGAAGTAGCTGGACAAGGTCAGCGCCAGCATGAACACAATGGCGAGCGTGCCAAACAATTGCAGACGGGACAGCTTGGCCTGATTCAACTCCATGTTTTTGTCGTTATCGCTCGATGGACCCGCCAGTATAAGGGATTATCGCGTTTGTCATGGCAAAATGTCGGGCCGGCCGGGGCGGAATCGGGTAGAATGGCGGCCGGAAGTTGGCCAGGCAGTCGCTGCGTTCGTTCGCAAGAACGGACGGGGAGGAAAGTCCGGGCTCCGCAGAGCAGGATGCCGGTTAATGGCCGGACGTCGTGAGGCGATGGAAAGTGGCGCAGAGAGCTGAACCGCCGATGGCCGGAGGAAGCGTCCGCAAGGACGTGGACTCTTGATTTCGCCGCGCAAGCGGCGAGACGGATCAGGCAAGGGTGAAAAGGTGTACTGGCCGGGCGAGAGCCCGGTCGGACAGATAGGGTGTGGTGCCCTATTCTGCGGTAAGAGCGCACCGCGGACGTGGTAACACGGACGGCAGGCAAAACCCCATCCGGAGCAAGACCAAATAGGGGGAATTGACGTTGCTCGCGTATATCCCCGGGTAGGTCGCTTGAGCCTGTCGGTAACGGCAGGCCTAGAGGAATGACTGTCCAACGACAAGACCCGGCTTATCGGCCAACTTCCACCTCATCCCCGCGACCCCATGGCTTGACGCTATGGGGTTTGCTCAAAAAATAAGCAAAAAAAATCCACGTTCCTGGGAAAAAGCTTTACAATACCGGCCCTTCAGTCAGCTATCCCAGAGTTTCGCAAGCATGCGCATTGGTTCGTACACATTGAAAAACCGGCTGATCGTGGCGCCCATGGCCGGGGTGACGGATAGACCGTTCCGCATGCTGTGCAAGCAATTGGGCGCCGGCATGGCGGTATCGGAAATGATCACCTCCAACAAGGCGCTGTGGACCACGGCCAAGACCTTGCGCCGCGCCGACCACGCCGGCGAGGTGGAGCCGATCTCGGTGCAGATCGCCGGCTCCGATCCGGCGCAGATGGCCGAGGCGGCGCGGCTCAACGTGGAGCGCGGCGCGCAGATCATCGACATCAATATGGGCTGTCCGGCCAAGAAGGTGTGCAATGTGGCCGCCGGCTCGGCCTTGCTGCGCGACGAGGCGCTGGTGGGACGCATCCTGGAAGCGGTGGTCAAGGCGGTGGACGTGCCGGTGACGCTGAAGACGCGCACCGGCTGGAGCCCGGAACACCGCAACGCGCTGCGGGTGGCCAAGCTGGCCGAGGATTGCGGCATCGCCGCGCTGGCCTTGCACGGCCGCACCCGCGAGGATATGTATCGCGGCGCGGCCGAGTACGACACGATACGCGAGGTGAAGCGGCAGATCCGGATTCCGCTGATCGCCAACGGCGACATCGATACCCCGCAGAAAGCACAGTGGGTGCTGGAACATACCGGCGCCGATGCCATCATGATAGGACGGGCGGCCCAGGGCAGGCCGTGGATTTTCCGCGAAATCCAGCATTTTCTGGAGAGCGGCGAATGCCTGCCGCCGCCGGAAGTGAGCGAGATCCGCCAGCTCTTGCTGGGGCATCTGGATGAGCTATACCAGTTTTACGGCGAATATTCGGGCTGCCGCATCGCCCGCAAGCACATCGCCTGGTACACCAAGGGACTGCAGGGCGGCAACGCGTTCCGCCAGCAGATGTACCAACTCGAGTCCACGGCGGAGCAGCGCTTGGCCGTGGCGGCCTATTTCGACCGTTTGGCCGGGGACTCTGAACGGCTGGTGTATTTGGATGGCGCTGGGGAAGCGTTGGACCACGACTCGGAGACGGTGGTGGATGGCTAATTCCAATCAGACTTGGACAGAATAATAACCATGCAGAACAATGACCATATCTCGCAGTCGGTGCGGCTGGCGATGGAACAGTATTTCAGGGACCTGGATGGCGAGAACCCCTCCGCCATCTACGACATGGTGTTGGCTTGCGTGGAAAAGCCATTGCTCGAGGTGGTGCTGATACACACCCAGGGCAATCAGACCCGGGCGGCGGAGTTGCTGGGATTGAACCGCAACACCCTGCGTAAAAAGATGAAGTCTTATGATTTGATATGAAGACAAACCGGCCATACCGAATAGGGTGGCCGGTTTTTTTTGTGTTCCTTTTTAGTTAACGCGGTAGAGAACCATGAGCAAAATCGAACGCGCGCTGATCAGCGTCTCCGACAAGAGCGGCATTCTGGAATTCGCCCAGGCCCTGGCTTCCCAAGGGGTGCACATCCTGTCCACAGGCGGCACCGCCAAGCTGCTGGCCGACGCCGGCGTGCCGGTGACCGAGGTGTCCGACTACACCGGCTTCCCGGAAATGCTGGACGGCCGGGTCAAGACCCTGCATCCGAAAGTGCACGGCGGCATCCTGGGCCGCCGCGATCTGCCGGAGCATGTGGCCAAGATGGCCGAGCATGAGATCGGCAACATCGATCTGGTTTGCGTCAACCTCTACCCGTTCGAAGCCACCATCGCCAATCCGGACTGCGAACTGGAAGACGCGATCGAGAACATCGACATCGGCGGTCCGACCATGGTGCGTTCCGCCGCCAAGAACTGGGCGCACGTGGCCATCGTCACCGACGCGGCCGATTACGCGGCGCTGGCGGAGGAGATGCGCGCCAACGGCGGCGCGCTGTCCAAGGCCACCCGCTTCGAATTGGCCAAGAAGGCCTTCACCCACACCGCGGCCTACGACGGCGCGATTTCCAACTACCTGACCAGCCTGGCCGACGGCGCGCTGGCGGGCAAGCCGGAACGCGTGGCCTTCCCCAAGCGCCTCAACGCCCAGTTCGTCAAAGTGCAGGACATGCGTTACGGCGAGAACCCGCATCAGGCGGCCGCCTTCTATCGCGATCTGGACCCGGCCGCCGGCTCCATCGCCAATTACCGTCAGCTGCAGGGCAAGGAACTGTCCTATAACAACATCGCCGACGCCGACGCCGCCTGGGAGGCGGTGAAGACCTTCGACGACACCGCCTGCGTCATCGTCAAGCACGCCAACCCCTGCGGCGTGGCGGTGGCGGGCGACACCTTGAGCGCCTACCGGCTGGCTTTCGCCACCGACACCACCAGCGCTTTCGGCGGCATCATCGCCTTCAACCGCCCGGTGGACGCCGCCACGGTGGAAGCGGTGACCGGCCAGTTCCTGGAAGTGTTGATCGCGCCGGCTTTCACCGAGGAAGCCAAGGCCGTCATCGCCGCCAAGAAGAATGTGCGCGTGCTGGAAATCCCGCTGGAGATCGGCGCCAACCGCTTCGAACTGAAGCGCGTCGGCGGCGGCGTGCTGGTGCAGACGCCGGACATCCGCAATGTGGGCCTGGACGAATTGCGCGTGGTGACCCAGCGTCAACCGACGCCGCAGGAGCTGTCCGATCTGCTGTTCGCCTGGCGCGTGGCCAAATATGTGAAGTCGAATGCAATTGTTTTCTGTAAAAATGGTCAGACTGCCGGTATCGGCGCAGGCCAGATGAGCCGCGTCGATTCCACCCGCATCGCCGCGCGCAAGGCGGCCGACGCCGGCTTGAGCCTGCAGGGCGCGGTGGCGTCGTCCGACGCCTTCTTCCCCTTCCGCGACGGCATCGACGTGATCGCCGAGCAGGGGATCAAGGCCATCATTCAGCCGGGCGGTTCGATGCGCGACGAAGAAGTGTTCGCCGCCGCCGACGAGCACGGCATCGCGATGGTGCTGACCGGAGTGCGTCACTTCCGCCACTGAGCGGTTCCGATTAACCGGAGGAGGCCGGCATGCCGGCTTCTTTACATGGATTTGTTGTTTTTCCGATGAGAGCAATTGTTTGTTGGCTGGGCGCCGGCTTGTTGGCGTCCGCCAGCCTGGCGGCGCAGGCCGAAGAGACGGCCGCCGAGCCGCAAGGTTTCTGGCAACGCGGTCGCGCCAATATCGAGGCGACCTGGCGTTCCGACCAGTACGAGTTGTACGTGCCGGCGGTGACGTGGCACAACCGCGCCTTCTACGATAGAGAGAAGATCCGGCAATTCAACGAACGGCCGTGGGGCTTGGGCGCGGGACGTTATCGCTACGACGCCGACGGCGACTGGCACGCGGTGTACGCGATGGCCTTCCTGGATTCGCACAAGGATGTCGAGCCCTTCGTCGGCTACGCCTTCCAGAAAATATGGCGCCCATTGGACGGCTGGCGTTTGGGCGCGGGCTTCACCGCCGGCGTCACCGCGCGCTCGGACTACAGCTACGCGCCCTTGCCGGCGGTGCTGCCGCTGGTGTCGGTGGAATACCGCCGCCTGGCCTTGCAGGCCACTTATATCCCGGGCGGGCACAACAACGGCAATGTCTTGTTCGCCTGGCTGCGTTGGCAGTTGGGCTGAGTGAAGAATCCGGCGCGTTGCGACGCGCCGTAAAAACGAGTGGAGCATCGAACATGAAAGTACTGGTTATCGGCTCCGGCGGACGCGAGCACGCGCTGGCCTGGCGCATCGCCAAGTCGCGCCGGGTATCCAAGGTCTTCGTCGCGCCCGGCAACGCCGGCACCGCGCTGGACCCCAATCTGACCAACGTCGAGCTCGGCAGCGTGGCGGAGTGGGTGGCTTTCGCCAAGCAGGAGAAGATCGAACTGACGGTGGTGGGCCCGGAAGCGCCGCTGGCGGCCGGCGTGGTCGACGCCTTCCGCGCCGAAGGGCTGCGAATCTTCGGCCCCACCCAGTATTGCGCGCAGCTGGAAAGCTCCAAGGATTTCGCCAAGGCCTTCATGAAGCGCCACGGCATTCCCACCGCCGCGTACGAAACCTTTAGCGACGCCGCCGCCGCCCATGCCTATGTCGACGCCAAGGGCGCGCCCATCGTGATCAAGGCCGACGGCCTGGCCGCCGGCAAGGGCGTGGTGGTGGCGCTGACGCTGGACGAGGCGCACGCCGCCATCGACGATATGCTGGTGGGCAACAAGATGGGCAGCGCCGGCGCGCGCGTGGTGATCGAGGACTTCCTGCAGGGCGAGGAGGCCAGTTTCATCGTGATGGTGGACGGCGACCACGTGTTGCCGATGGCCACCAGCCAGGATCACAAGCGCTTGCTGGATCAGGATCAGGGCCCGAACACCGGCGGCATGGGCGCCTACAGCCCGGCGCCGGTGGTGACGCCGGCGGTGCACAACCGGGTGATGCGCGAAATCATCCTGCCCACGGTGCTGGGCATGAAGAAGGACGGCCACAGCTATACCGGTTTCCTCTACGCCGGGCTGATGATAGACGCGCAGGGCAATCCTTACACCATCGAGTTCAACTGCCGCTTCGGCGATCCGGAAACCCAGCCCATCATGGCGCGTCTGAAGTCGGACTTCACCGTGTTGTTGGAAGCCGGCGTCAACGGCCGCCTGAACCAGGTGGAGGCGGAATGGGACCGGCGCGTGGCCTTGGGCGTGGTGCTGGCGGCCGAAGGCTATCCGGAAGCGCCGCGCAAGGGCGATCTGATCAGCGGCCTGCCGCCGGAGAGCGAGGACGGCATGGTGTTCCACGCCGGCGTCAGCCTGGACGCGGACAAGCAGCTGCGCAGCAATGGCGGCCGCGTGTTGTGCGCGGTGGGCCTGGGCGACAGCGTCAAGATGGCGCAGGGCAAGGCTTACGTGCTGGCCGACCAGATTCAGTTCGCCGGCAAGCAGATGCGCCGCGACATCGGCGCGCGCGCTATCGGCCGCAAACATTAGCGTCTTGCCGCTTGATAGAGAAACAGCGCCGCAAGCGGCGCTGTTTTCATTTTCGGGCTTGGTTCCGGCTCAGCCCAGTTCGGCCTGGCGCAGGCCGGGCGCGGCGCCGTCCTTGGCCGACAATTGCGGCTCGCCGTCCAGCGGCCAGGCAATGGCCAGCTCCGGATCGTTCCAGGCGATGGAACGCTCCAGCTCCTTGAACCAATAGTCGGTGGTTTTGTACAGGAACTCGGCGCTGTCCGACAGGGTGAGGAAGCCGTGAGCGAAACCGGGCGGCACCCAGAGCTGACGTTTATTGGCGGCGGACAGGTGTACGCCCACCCATTGGCCGAAACTGGCTGAGCCGGGGCGGATGTCGACGGCGACGTCGAAGACTTCGCCGGCGATCACCCGCACCAGCTTGCCCTGGGCGTGCGGCGCCAGCTGATAGTGCAGGCCGCGCAGCACGCCCTTGGCCGAGCGGCTGTGATTGTCCTGGACGAAGGGCGCGGCGCGGCCGACGGCGGCTTCGAAACGCTGTTGATTGAAGCTTTCGAAAAAGAAGCCGCGTTCGTCGCCGAATACGGCGGGTTCGATGATTTTGACGTCGGGAATGCGGGTGTCGATGATATTCATGTGTCGCTCGTCAAGATCAATAGACCGGCTGATCCAGCATCGCCAGCAGGTAGCGGCCGTAGCCGGTCTTCTGCAGCGGTTTGGCCAGTAGGCGCACCTGCTCGTCGCCTATCCAGCCGGAACGGTAGGCCACTTCCTCCGGGCAGGCCACTTTCAGGCCCTGACGGCTTTCTATGGTGGCGATGAACTGGCTGGCTTCCAGCATGGATTCATGGGTGCCGGTGTCCAGCCAGGCGTAGCCGCGGCCCATGGTCTGCACCGAGAGCTGGCCCTGTTGCAAATAGACGTTGTTGACGTCGGTGATCTCCAGCTCGCCGCGCGGCGAGGGTTTGATCGCCTTGGCGATGTCCACCACCTGCTCGTCGTAGAAGTACAGCCCGGTCACCGCGTAATTGGACTTGGGCTGCGCTGGTTTTTCCTCGATGGACAGCGCTTTGCCGTCGGCGTCGAAGGCCACCACGCCGTAGCGTTCCGGGTCGTTGACGCGGTAGGCGAACACGCTGGCGCCGCTGCGCTTGGCGTTGGCGTCTTGCAGCAAGGCGGAAAAGTCGTGGCCGTAATAAATGTTGTCGCCCAGCACCAGCGCCGACGGCGCGCCGGCCAGGAAGTCCTCGCCGATGATGAAGGCCTGGGCCAGGCCGTCCGGACTGGGCTGCACCGCGTATTGCAGCCGCAGCCCCCATTGGCTGCCGTCGCCCAGCAGTTGTTCGAAACGGGGCGTGTCCTGCGGGGTGGAGATGATCAGGATCTCGCGGATGCCGGCCAGCATCAGCGTGGTCAGCGGATAGTAGATCATCGGTTTGTCGTAGATGGGCAGCAATTGTTTGCTGACGGAAATGGTGGCCGGGTACAGCCGGGTGCCGGAGCCGCCGGCCAGGATGATGCCTTTGCGTGCCTGAGTCATTGAGTGTCTTTCTGTTGCGGCTGGGCGCCGAGTTCGGCCAGCACTTGTTTGACGCCGCTTTCCCAGTGCGGCAGCGCAAGGCCGAAGGTCTGCCGCAGCTTGGCGCAGTCCAGCCGGGAGTTGGCGGGGCGGGGCGCCGGCAATGGATAGTCGGCGGTGGTGATCGGCTCGATGTCGGCCGGAGACAGCCGCAGCGCATAGCCCAGTCTGCCGGCCTCGGCCACCAGGAAGCGGGCGTAGCCGTGCCAACTGGTTTCGCCCTGCGCCGCCAGGTGGTAGCTGCCGTAGGCGAAGCCGGCCGGGTCGCGCAGATAGTCGCGCAGCAGGGCCACGGTGACGTCGGCGATCAGGGCGGTGGAGGTGGGCGAGCCGATCTGATCCGCCACCACCTTCAGGCTGTCGCGTTCCTGCGCCAGGCGCAGAATGGTCTTCAAAAAGTTGCCGCCATGGTCGCCGAACACCCAGCTGGTGCGCAGAATCAAGTGCCGCGGCGCGGCGGCGCGCACCGCCTCCTCGCCCGCCCATTTGCTTTGGCCGTAGACCGAGCGCGGCCGGGCCGGGTCGTTCTCGCGCCAGGGCTGTTCGCCGGCGCCGTCGAATACGTAGTCGGTGGAGTAGTGCAGTAAGAGCGCCTGGTGCTGAGCCGCCCATTGCGCCAGCAGCGCCGGCGCGGCGGCGTTGACCGCATGCGCCTGTTCCGCCTCGCTCTCGGCGCGGTCCACCGCGGTGTAGGCGGCGGGATTGACGATGATGTCGGGCTGGTGGCGTTCCAGCGCCTGGCGGACGCTGTCTGCCCGGCTCAGGTCCAGTTCGGCCCGGCTGAGCGCGACGACCTCGCCCAGCGGCGTCAGCGCGGTCCGCAACCGATGGCCGAGTTGGCCGTTGACCCCAGTCAGCAGAATGGTGGGTGAGCGCTCAGCCATAGTGCTGGTTCACCCAGTCGCGATAAGCGCCGCTGCTGACGTTGGCGACCCAATCCTGATGTTGCAGATACCAGGCCACGGTTTTGCGGATGCCGCTGTCGAAGGTTTCCTGCGGCTTCCAGCCCAATTCGCGCTCCAGCTTGCGCGCGTCTATCGCGTAGCGGCGGTCGTGGCCGGGGCGGTCGGCGACGAAGGCGATCTGTTCGGCGTAGCGGCGCGCCGGGTCGGCTTGAGGCGCCAACTCGTCCAGCAGCGCGCAGATCGTCTTGACCACGTCCAGATTGGTTTTCTCGTTCCAGCCGCCGACATTATAGGTTTCGCCGGGCACGCCGGCTTCCAGCACGCGGCGGATGGCGCTGCAATGGTCTTTGACGTAGAGCCAGTCGCGCACCTGGCTGCCGTCGCCGTAGATGGGCAGCGGCTTGCCGGCCAGGGCGTTGAGGATCACCAGCGGAATCAGCTTCTCCGGGAAGTGATAGGGGCCGTAGTTGTTGCTGCAATTGGTGGTCAGCACCGGCAGGCCGTAAGTGTGGTGCCAGGCGCGCACCAGGTGGTCGGACGCGGCCTTGGACGCCGAGTAGGGACTGTTGGGCTCATAGCGGTGGCGCTCGGAGAAGGGCGCGTCGTCGGGTCCCAGCGTGCCGTAGACTTCGTCGGTGGAGACGTGCAGCAGGCGGAAGGCGGCGCGGTCCGCGTCCGCCAGCCCTGTCCAGTAGCCGCGCACGCTCTCCAGCAGATTGAAGGTGCCCACCACATTGGTCTGGATGAAGTCGCCTGGTCCGTGGATGGAGCGGTCGACATGGCTTTCCGCGGCGAAATTGAGCACCGCGCGCGGCTGGTGTTCGGCCAGCAGGGCGTCGAGCAGCGCGCGGTCGCCGATGTCGCCGCGCACGAAGACATGGCGCGGGTCCTGTCCCAGGGTTTTCAGGGTGTCGAGATTGCCGGCGTAGGTCAGCGCGTCGAGATTGATGATGCGCTCATCGCTCTGCGCCAGCCAGTCCAGCACGAAATTGCCGCCGATAAAGCCGGCGCCGCCAGTGACCAAAATGCTCATATTGTTCTTTCAGTGTTGCTGCAGCTCAAAAATAAATATAGAGAGGGCGGTTGTTTGTCATGTGTGGAAAATCCTAGGCTTTGCTTCCCCTCGATCGCCAATTCTGAGTTTAAAGCTTCTGGAGTTCAATACGTTTTCTGTGATGGCGTGGGTGAGCAAAACCAGCCGACGAAGAGTGCAAGCCGCGGTTGGTGGGTAGGCGATGATTTTTATCGCTATACGAGATCACAGGGTGGGGGAAGCGGGAGGCTTGGCTAGCGGACCGGGTGAGTCGCAGTTGGGCGCGGATCAAGAGGAAAAGATCGCTCCAGCCAAGGCGAATAGCCAAAGTAAGCACCATTCAGTTGGGTATGTTTGACGAGATAGGAGCGCAGTTTCCGGTACAGCCAGGCCTGAGGCGGCGGTGGCCGGCTCCAGAATTGATGCAGCCCGGTTTGGCAAGTCAGGCCGGGAATATCGTATAGCGCCCGCCCCAAGGTGATCAGGGGCTTGTCGTGATGCAAGGCGGACAAGCCTACGGTGCTATTGATGGTGACGACGCCCAGGCTATGTTTCAGCAAGCTGGGCAAATGACCGTCGTGCATATAGTACACGCGGGACGCGATACGGTTTTGTCTGGCCAGCCTGGCTATATAGGCCGAATAGTTTCTATGGCCCCGATCCAGCGGATGGTGTTTCAACACCAGAGCCGTATGTTGCGGGGCGTGTTGGGCAAAAGAAAAGATCACCTCCGCGATGAATTCGCGCATATCCGAGTAAGGGCTATGGTGCAATACCTGGCTGTCGTTGAAGACCTGCAAGGGAACCAGAAAATAGCGTTGGTCCCATTCGCGCAGGATATGGCGACGCAGTCTGTGCTCCAGGGCCTGATACAGCGCTTTGCGCCAGCCGGCGCGCAGCCAGAAGAAGCATTCGCGAAAAGGGGAGAAGTCCTTGTGATGCTGATAATGCGGGTAGCGCGCGCGCCAACACCAGCCCGCGACATAGTAGCGGGCGGCGTCGAAGGCCATCCGGCGAAAAGACGCTCTGGTGGGCGTGGGGGCCGGCGGCTGGCTGGCTTCGTATCGCAGCATCGCGGCCGGATTGGCGGCCAAGTGGGAGTGGGCGTTGACCCCGTCCTGTTCCAGCGTGATGTAGTCGGGGCGCAGATAACCTTCCTCGAAGGCGTAGAAGGCTATGGCCTGTTCCTTGCAGACCCGGGCCGCTAGGCTGTGGTAGCGGCGGCAATCGCCGAAGCAGACGACGGCGTCGATACGCTGGGCCCGTAAAAACGCCTGTAGCCAGGGGGGGAAATCCTCCGGCCGCCCACGGTAGTCGGTGGCGTCCAGATGCCGGTGATATAGCCGGTCCCCGCCGTTGAAATTGATCTTGGCCACGTGCGCGCCGTGGCGATTCAACCAACTGGCCAGTTGATTGAAGAAGTGGCCCATCGGCCCTTGCAAGAGCAGCAGGCGTTGATGGGAGAGCAGGGCTTGAGCGGCGAGCATGACGGGCGCGAGCTCAAAGCAGTGTGCGCAGCAGGCCCAGGCCCTTGCGCCACTGTCTCGCCAGCCAGTGCGAGCGGGTTTGAGCGGGTCCGAGCGACTGCTTGCGTCGCCACAGGTGTTCTACCACGGCTTCGGCTCTGGCAAAGCCCGGCTGACCCGGAATCACATAACGCGGGTAGGCAATCAGCGTCCCATAGACCAACTGCTCGAGAGTGAGCCGGCGTTGCCTATGGGGCAAGGGTCTTAGGTCTTGAGTCAGGCCCCATCCGGCATAGAAAGGCATGCCGTAGCAATGCACCGGCTTGCCGCGCAGCAGGGCTTCGAAGCCTGTCAGGGAGGTCATGGTGTGGACTTCGTCCGCGACGGCCAGGCAGGCCAGGATGTCGGCCTTGGCCGCCACTTGGTCCGCCAAGCGGGCCGTTTCCTGATCGGGGATGGCTCCGCGCCGGTTGCCGGAGGCGACATCGGGGTGGGGCTTGTAGATCAGCCAGGCGCGCGGACGCCGCCGGCGCACTTCGCGCAACAGCGATAGATTGTCTGTGAGCCAGGGGGAAGCTTCGCGGAGGGAGGCGTCGTCTTCCACTTGGCCGGGAACCAGGACGATGGTTTTTCCTGCTGCCTCGGCGGAGAGCTCAAACGCGGCGCCCACATTGTATTTGCTGATTCGCAGTTCCAGCAGCCGCAGCCTGAGGCGCTGGGCGCGGAGAATCTGCTGAGGCTCCGGTTCGAGTTCGCCGAGCAGCTGTTCCAGGCGAGAGGAGGGTGTCGGCGCGTAATAGAGGCCGGCGTCGTCCACCACCACGGATAAGGGCGGCTGCAAATCGGAGCCCAACCCGAGAGAACGGATGAATCCGTCTTCCATTCTGAGCAAGGGCAGGCCGCGCCGTGCCGCCAGAGCGGCGGCGTCCCGCGCCATGCCCCAGGCTACCAGCTTGCTGTTTGGAGGCAGCCGCGGCGGCAATCGGTCTGGTCTGGAGATGAAACGGATCTGGTTGCCGGGCTGTTTCAGAAAGGGCCACACCACCGCGCGTTTCCACCAACTCATGCCGACACACCACAGAGTGCCGCTAGTTTGTTCCCGTAGGGTCCGGTTCAGATGAATCCATTCCGCCACGTCGAAGAAGGTACTGGGTTCGCCGGTTTCCGGATGAATGTAGCGGGCGTATCGCAGGTAGGCGGCGTGAAACAACTCTTCTAAAGTCCGGTGGCAGTGCCGGCGCAACTTTAGTGTGGGCATTTCTGGATGACGGTCATCGGTCAGCCCCCAGCCCGCATACCAGGGCATGCCGAAACAGACGACCCGGCAGCCGGCAATCAAGGCTTCGAAGCCCATGTGAGAGGTGGCGGTGTACACCACGTCAACCTGGGCCAGCAGTGATTGGGGGCAGGCGTCTTCTGCGATCAAGCGGGTGCCGGGAGGCGGGTGCGGCAGATAGCCCCGTTTCTTGCCGGCCACCACGTCGGGATGCGTCTTTACCCAGATTTCCGCTGTAGGGTGTTCGCGGCAGGCGGCTTCCAGCATGGCTTGGAAAGTGAGCGCGTCCGCGCCGCCCAATTGGACGGATACATCGCCTGTCGTTTGATCCAGCACTAATACGCGTGGGCGGCCGTTTTTGGGGGGCAAGGCAAGGGCTGGGGCGTGGTTGTATTTGGAGAGCCGGTCACGGCGCATCCGTTTCAGGCCGCATTGAGCGTCCAGTTGCTCGGATGGGGATAGCGATGTCGAAGCAATCAGCCGTTCCAACTGTGATGAATGGCCAGCGTCATAGTAGATGCCTATCTCGTCTATCAGCAGAGACAGAGGCGGCTCGCCGTTGACGCCTAGGCCGAGCGAGCGCAGAAAGCCATCCTCCAGTGCGATATAAGGCAGGCCGCGCTGTAGCGCAAAGGCGCGGGCGCGACGAGCGGATGGGCGCAAGCCCCAACCGACCACGGCTGTCAGAGGGCTAGTTGGGAGTAGCAGCGGCCAGCGGCGATGGCAGACCGGCAGACCGGTCAACTCCTGCAGATGAGGAATACGGGCAATGCCATGTGAAAGAACGGCAATTGTCACCGCAGGTTTTCCGCCAAAAAAGCGGAGAATGCTTGATGCGTTTCAGGGTGTTTTAAGCCAAATTTTACAGTCGCTTGCAGATAACCCAGTTTGGAGCCGCAGTCATAGCGAATGCCTTGTAGTGGAAGTGCCAGTACTGGTTCATCCTTAATGAGGGCCGCAATGCCATCGGTCAGTTGAATTTCACCGCCTACTCCGGGTTTCAAATGCCTAAGTCTGTCAAAAACACCTGGTGTCAGGATATAGCGCCCCACTACGGCCAGCGTGGAAGGCGCTACGGAGGGGTGAGGCTTCTCCACAATGCTGGTGATACGTTGCACGTTCTCATCCTGCATGGATGTTTCCACAATACCGTAAGAGCGGGTGGCTTCGCGCGGCACGTTTTCCACTCCTAGGATAGAAGTGGGCTGCTGTTCATATAGCTTTACCATTTGTGCCAAGGCACCAGGCTCACTGTCTATCAGATCATCAGCCAGAATCACGGCAAATGGTTCATTGCCTACCGCTGGCTGGGCACACAATACGGCATGCCCTAGTCCCAGCGCTTCGGCTTGACGGATATATAGACAGGAGACATGCGGTGGCAGGATGCCTTGCGCCAGTGGCAAAAGTTTGTGTTTGTTGCGCAGCTCCAGTTCGGTTTCCAGCTCGTAAGCTTTGTCGAAATGGTCTTCGATGCTCCGCTTGTTGCGGCCGGTGATGAAAATGAGCTCAGTCATGCCGGCTGCAATCGCCTCCTCCACCGCGTATTGAATCAGAGGCTTGTCGACAATTGGCAGCATTTCCTTGGGGCTGGCCTTGGTGGCCGGTAAAAACCGCGTACCCATGCCGGCTACGGGGAAAACAGCCTTTTTAATTCTGCGTGTCATGAGAGTATCCGGATGTTATCAAAAATTAAGTTACTGTGAGCGCAGGGTTGACAAGCTTTGTAGCGCGTCGTTTGGTTCTACAAGAATTTTGCTTGGCGCGGAAAAGGGCCTCTGCTGTAATGCAGTGATAATGTCTGCATTGATTCTGGGCACTTGTTTGCGTGAGAGCATTTCGAGATGCCAGTTGGACCAAGCCTCCCAGTAAGCGAGCCGCTGTGGAGATATGGCGGTATCTGAATACCCGGTATCGCTTGCGGTCATCAGTGAATTTGGGCGGTGGCAGCCTAACGTCAATGGTTGGCGGATTTTCTTGATCGCTTTGGTACCGAACACCACACGTAGTCGAGCCAGAAACTCGCTGTCCGCTCCTGTTCGGACACAGTCCCATGGTCCCGTTGCATACAAAACTCGCTCACGCCGAAACAGTGGGGAAGCCGGATTGAGGCGCATGAGTGGATGCACAGGGCGGGCATAAAATACGCCATCGTCCTGAATGCGTACCCAGTTGGAGGTTGTGCAGATAAGCCGGCTATCCGCCAATAATGGAGTCACCTGTCGGGCAATTCTTTCCGGATGCATCCAGTCATCCGAGTCGTGGCAAGTGACAAACTCGCCTTTGGCGCGTTCCAAGCCGATGCGCTTGGCAATATAGGTACCGACATTCTTCGGTAAGCGAATCACTTGTACTCGTGTATCGCGCTTGGCAATAGCAGTAAGCAGGTCTGGCGTTTGATCGTCGCTGGCATCATCCACCACGATTAATTCCAAATTCCGATAACTTTGCGCTAATACGGATTCGATAGCTGCCAGTGCGCGGGTACCCGTCCGGAATGTTGTCATAAGCACAGAGACCAATGGACCGATGACCGAAGTACTAGCATGGAGAACCGTCACGTTCAGTATAGAAGGTGGCTGTGACGTATCGAGTAGCCACAATCGGGGTACCTCATACGCGGCTAGAAAGGCATTGAGCCGATGCAGTTGGTCTAGGGGTGTTCCTCCGTCTGCATTAGTGAGCAATAGATATAGTTCAGGTTCTTGTTGCAGGGAGTGTTGCGACTGGTTCCGAAGCAGGTGTTGAGCCTCCATAGTTTTGCCGTTCCGTAACAGGGCTGCGGCTAATAAAGTGGAGGGGGGGGCCGGGCTGTTTTTTAACAAGGATAGTGCTTCTTCTGGCAAGAATGGTAAAAGCGCATCGGCCAGAGCAATGTCGTGTTGTCGCCAGCAAGCTTGCTGGCGGAATCGTTTCAACATCTGCCGTGCCATTGCCATTTGGCCGCAGGCAGCTAACGACACTGTTTTAGCAAACACCCCACGCCAACCCAGTTTGTGGGATACGGCTTGAGAAACTGTCAGGTAGGCCCCCAATTGATAAAATGCCCATAGCTTACAATTTGTCAGTGCCCAATTTTGAGTGGATGGAAGAGAGGACAGGGCTTTTACGAAGTGATTTTTATTGAAGTGCCAAATAAAGTGAAGCATATATTCTTATCTAGAATAATTCATTGGAAAATTGGGAGCGAAAATTTTCCAGTAAAAAATTATCTTTGCATATGTGCTGATCTACAAACAATTCAATTTCTTTTGTTCCAACTCTTTCCGCAGAGTCATTTGATCCGTGATTGACAATGTAACAAGTGATGGGGGCTTTCAACGCTACAAAGCTCCGGCCGTAAGCTATTGATGAGGTTGGGAATTTTGTATGGTCTTTCAATGATGAGAAAAATGAATTATCGCTATCGAATTCAATTATATCTAGCTCAGATATTTTAGAAATAAAACAACTTCCACAGTTTTTATAAAATATTTTCGACTTACCGTCTAAATGGGATATTTTTTTTCTGTTGTAATCAAAAACATACCCAGAGTATAAGGCGATGTCATCAATGGCGGGGTTTTCATTGAATGTTTTTGATATGTCCGTATAGAAAGATTTTGCAACTAAATCATCAGCATCAAAAAACATAAAAAGATCACCAGGTTTGGCTGTCGATAATATTTTATTCTTGGCTAATATTTTCTTTGACATTTTGTCCAGCATATATCCTTGTTGATTTTTTGGAATAGGGATGGTGGCTTGTATGAATGATATGTTTTCTGCTATGTCTTCTAGGAAGTCAGGCTTTTCATGCCCAGCAATAATTATGGAGTACTCTCCACCTGATATATGAATAGACTCTATGGTAGACTTTAGTTGGCTACATACATTATTCCAATTGTTGGATGTGTGTTTTGATCTAAGAGGTATGGCATAGTAAATCATATGGCCTCACTGCTGATTGGTGATTGATAAGTAATTTTTACATTTAGAATAAATAATAACTTACGCTGAATAATGACTCTCTCACGAGTGATAATTTAAATCATACTTGGAATCTATTTTACAGAAATGCAACTGGTTTTTTTGATGTGTTAATAGGTTGCATGAATTTTGTTCATATAAATGAAGCATCTGTATTGAGGTGGTTGAATATAGGCGTGCAATTTTTTAGATATTCTTCATCAGAAATTGACCATGTATGCGTGGTTGGCTTGTGACGCATTTGGATGAAATTGTATTTGTCAGAAGAATAAATAAGAAAACCATTCTCTTTGCACTCTCTAAGGAAATTAGTGTCCTCGCCGCGGTTCTTGGCATGGAAGCGTACAGTATTGAAGATGTGTCTTCTAATGATCAGAGTGCCTCCAGAAATAAAGTCAGTATATATGTTGTCATGACCTTTATTTTTTATTCCCATGCTACGGGCTGCTTCAACAAAACACCAATAAGTGTGTTTTCCAACTATATCGGCGCCACTGTAATTAAGTGCAATCAAACTATCTGTAAGGTAATGTGGGCCATACAAATCATCATCATCCATTTTAGCAATATAATCCCCAGAGGCTTTGTAAATGCCAAAGTTCAAACATTCGCCAAGAGTTTTTTCTTGTGGTAATTGAAATACCTGAGTGTTTTTAAGATGGGAAACCTGGTTTTTTACTTGGCCAATATTGAACTGATCATTATTCAGAATAATGATCAGTTCTTTGTTTTTATGAAGCTGCCTGCAGTAATTCGCTATCATTATTTTTATATTTTGTAGACGGTTAGTGCACATGATAGTGCTGACTTTGTCGACTTCGGCCTGCTCAACGGGGAGTTTTAATCTATAAGCAATATCTGCGAATCTCTTCGCATAAGTATGTTTTTGTAGACAGTGCCTAGTTGCTTGATGATTCATTGCCTCACGCTCAAGGTCTGAACTTAGTAAAAATTTCACGGTCTCGGCGGTTTGTTCTTGTGAGTTGACAATTTTTACATGACCAGCGAGCATCTCATCAATACCCTTAGATGGAGTAGAGATAATTGATGTGCCACAAGCCAAGATTTCAAATACCCGCCGTGAAAACATGGTTGGAGAATCTTGTATCGTATTAATATTCAGAAAGACCTTATACTGGCGATAGGCTGTTATCATTTGCGCATAGTCTAATGACCCCACAATAAAAGGCTGGTACTTTATCGGGAAGATGCGAGACTCTCGATGTTTTGTCGCATATAGCATGCGATCATAGATGTGAAGCTGGCGGTCCAAAATGCCATCGAGAATTATTTCTGTCTGTATTCTACGAGTGTCATGGCCATTGTTATACCAACTACCAGCAAAACAAATATCGTATATTGGAAGTTTCTTATTTCGGATTGGATTATGAAGGGCTGGTTGAGCAGCAAAAGCGAGTGGATAAACACGATTGTGACCCACTCGTAATTTATAAGTTTCAATTAAATTTGAGTCGGTAGTAAAAATGTAGTCACATTCGGCAGCAACATCAATAAATATATTGTAGTTAGTAGGGTCTTCTTTATTCCAAAAAACCACGGGAATATTTTTTATTTTGCAATATTGAATAACGGCTCGTAGTGGGTCTCCATGCTTTCCCTGAAAGCTCGACATAGAGTATATCCACTCACCATCGTTTCCATTCCAGGCTGATTCAATAAAAAACATTGTCGGAGAGTTATTGTCAATTTCATCTCTCCAATGATTTTTGGTCAAAGGAATAAAGTTGGCCTCGTAATGGAAGCAGTCAAAAGTAAATTTATCGGTAATACATACAACGTTGAGGTGCTGATTGCGTTTATGGCCTTTGGCTTCAAACTCTGGCCAAGTGATATTGTCGCGTCGCCTGCCTGAATAAATAATTCCAACACTTTCAAGAAGCTTGGCCTTTAATTCGTCGTTGAATGGTTTTGCTTGGAGCTTTCCTTTTTTCTTTGCCGCCCTAATTTTTATCAAACGTTTGGGTGTGAGGAAAAAATCGTGCCACGAGCCGCTTACCATTTGCGCAACTGTCTTTCCAAGGTGGTATTGAAATGAGGAGGCTAGTTTTTCTTTTTCATATAGTGCTTTTGCAAGTTTGTTAGTAAGCAGTTCTTCTTGCTTGTCTTTCTCTTCGACTCCTTGCGGGACATCTGCGAGTAATTCTTGAATAGTTTGTAGTTTCCACTCGACCTGTTTACTAATTTGATTTATTGGATCAGTGTCATCAAAGGTTGTTTCAGGCAATGCAGGTTCTTGAGATATCCACATGGAAGGTTTTCTGATCGTTACGCATCCTTCTCCTGAGAGTTTGATTGCGAGACGGAAGCTTTTAGCCTCTTCGGGGGGCTGAAACTCAACCTTGTTAAGGTTGTTGTAAATGAGTTGGTATTTGTGCCCAATTCTCATTTTTTCATCATAAAAAATTATAAACACTGCACAGGATGGACGCTTGGAGCCGTACTTACAGTGTATATGTACTTGATAGGTTTTCTTAGTTTCAACCGCCCATTTCTTCTCTTTAGGTGGTAAGTCGAGGAATCCCGCATCAGTATAGATGTAGATGCTCTTTCCCGACTCTGTCTTGACCTCTACAATTATTTCATCATTACCGCTAGCAATATTTTTAATTAGGTGTGCTTGAGTCGTGTCTGAGACAGACCATTGAGTAAGCTGAGTGTTCTTATTAAATGAAAAAAATGAGCTATTTATCTCGGAAAAAATATTACTTCCGACTTTTTTTGTGATGGTGGCGAAAATGGTCGTAAGTATTTCGTCGTACTTTCTTACGACACTCTTTAGGTTTTTATCCTGCAGCGTTTTTTTAATGTTCATGACTTAAAGTTTCGGGCAGCGTGATTTTTGGAAGGGGGAGGTTGTGTTGCGTCTTCGATTTATTTGTCGATACCAATCGACATGGTTGACGATTGTATGCACCAACAGTATCAATAATTAGTTGATTTATTGGTCTTTCAGACTGGATGTTTGTTGACTGATTAAAATCTTTATGAGCCACAAGAAAAACTAGTATGTGAGATTTTGCAATAGCTGTTTCTAATGTGACGAGTGGAATCGCTGAGGCGTGAATTTGTGTGGGTACGTGTTCAATATTGGGCTCGACGGCAAGAATCTGGCCAGGGTAAAGCTGGGCTAAACCAAGAGTGATGTCGAGTGCAGGACTGCCGCGTAGATCATCAATATCAGGCTTGAAAGCTAGACCTAAACACGTAATTTTGATGTCTTTCTTGGACATGCCTTGTTGGTTTAAATTTTCTATAGCTTGATTTACTTGTTGGATCACCCAGAATGGCTTGCTGTCATTGATTTCTCGTGCAGAGCGGATCAGGCGGGTTTGTTCAAATGCGCTGTGAACGATAAACCAAGGGTCGACAGCGATACAGTGTCCACCGACACCAGGGCCGGGTTGTAGAATATTGACTCGCGGATGGTGGTTGGCAACTCTAATCAACTCCCAGACATTGATGTCCAGTTTGTCGCAAATTAAAGATAATTCATTGGCGAATGCAATATTAACATCGCGATATGCGTTCTCTGTTAGTTTTGCCATTTCTGCAGTACGCACATTGGTGGGTATTAACTCTCCTTTGACAAATATTTTGTAGATATCTTTGGCTTTCTGTGTTGAGATATTATTGATGCCGCCTATAAGTCTATCGTTTTCAACTAGTTCGCGAATAACTTGACCTGGCAATATTCGCTCTGGGCAATAGGCAATATAAACATCGCAATCTTCTGATTTCGCATTAGCGAATTTTAAATCTTCCCGCCATTGCTTTAACCATTCCACCATCTTCTCTGTTGTACCTACGGGAGATGTAGACTCCAAAATAATCAAATCGCCTCGTTTCAACACATTGGCAATGCTTTTTGCTGCGGCCTGAATGTAAGAAAGATCTGGCTTGTAATCTTCTTTAAATGGAGTTGGCACCGCGATTAAAAATGCATCAGCGGGTTCTGGCTGCGTGGATGCCCGCAAGTAGCCTGCGGTGACGGCCGTATGGACAATGCTGTCCAGACCGGGTTCTACAATATGAATTCGGCCTTGATTGATAGTGTCGACAGTATGTTGATTGATGTCGATGCCAATGACTTTAGTTTTTTGGACGGCAAAAATAGCAGCGGTAGGTAGCCCGATATAACCTAAGCCTATAACTGAAATGGTTTTATTGATCATGTGTGGTCTCAAAGGTTGTGTTGATGGTTTTTTAAGAGGAAATCGATAATGCGAGAACTGGATTGACCGTCGCCATAGGGGTTATGGGCTTGAGCCATTTTTTGGTACTGCAATGGCTGATCAAGTAGTTCGCTACAAGCATGCAGAATTTGTTGAGGATCAGTGCCGACTAAACGTGCAGTACCTGCGGCAACCGCTTCCGGGCGTTCAGTCGTATCCCGCATGACGAGTACAGGTTTACCCAGCGATGGTGCTTCTTCTTGAATGCCGCCTGAATCTGTCAGGATTAGCGTGGAGCGGGACATCAGATAGACAAAGGGCAGATAGTCTAATGGAGGAATAAGCTGCACATTGTTTAGATCAGAGAGGTTTTGTTCTACCGGTTGTTTGATATTTGGATTGGGGTGCACCGGGTAAGCAAAATCGATTTCTGGATATTTTTTAGACAATTGCTTTATGGCCTCGCAGATATTGAGAATGCCATCGCCAAAGTTCTCACGTCGGTGCGCTGTCACTAGTACTGTGCGTTTACCTTTATCCAAGAAGGGAAATTGCTTGTGCACGCTGTTACGTAAGTTACTATTATTTTCAAGCTTATCTATGGCTATCAGCAGTGCATCAATGACTGTGTTGCCGGTAATAAGAATTTTGTCAGAGGGGATGTTCTCACTGCGCAAATTGTCATAGGCGTTCAGCGTCGGGGCAAAATGATAAGCGGCCAGCGCTCCGGTGATGCGGCGGTTGCCTTCTTCCGGCCATGGCGAGAGGATATTGCCAGTGCGCAACCCCGCCTCTACATGGCAGACGCGGATTTGTTTGTAGAAGGAGGCCTGAGCTGCAGCCAGCGTAGTGGTGGTATCGCCATGCACCAGCACATAGTCGGGTTGGAGTGAGTCAAGTACTGGTGAGAGTCTAGTGATGATATCCGTGGTGATGCTTTGTAGATTTTGTCCTGGACGCATGATGTCCAGATCATAATCCGGTGTAATATCGAATAGCTCAAGTACCTGATCCAGCATCTGTCTATGTTGAGCGGTGACACAGACTTTTGCCTCGATTTGGGTGCTGCGTGCCAGTGCTTGAACGAGAGGAGCCATTTTGATAGCTTCGGGTCGAGTGCCGAATATAGTTAAAACACGCATGATGTTCTCCAGCGATCACAGATTGAGAATGACTTTTGCGGCAACGGCAATTTGGTAAATGATTTGGGATATTCCGCGTACTACTTCAATGTTTTTGCTGCTAATTTTCGGCAGCACCATGACTTCGTCACCGGCAACCACCTGGTCGCGAGAGGCCGCGGCTTGAACTTCGCCGTTTTGTTTTATCAAGATCAGGCGGGAGTGGTCGGCCCCTTGGGAATAGCCGCCAACACGGTTGATGTAGTCACCGACATTAAAGTTTTTCTGCCAGCTAACGGCATTGGGAAACAGCACCTCGCCATGTACCATCACGACGCTGGTTTTTTCAGGGATGCGGATAATGTCGCCATCCTCCAGCAAGGTGGTTTGCAGGTTGTCCTGATTCAGTACCACTTGTCCCCGTGGTTCAATCTTGCTGGCTTGGGCCACGAAGCGTTCAATCAACTCGGCTTCTTTAACCCGTAAATCCGCTTCTTCCTTGGTGGCGGAGCGGGCGGAGAGCGCAGCCTCCTGCAATTTCTGCAATGATTGTTCCAGCATGGTTTTTTGCCGCTCGGCCACTGATTTGCGGAACAGCTGTAGCGCGTCCACCCGAGACATGCTGTTGGCCTGAACCTTGGCCAGCACGTCGGCCATGCTGGCTCCGTAGGGCAGTACGATGGCGTGTTCGCCTGAATGAGCGCCTTCCACTCGCACCTGGATCGTGCCGGCGTAACGGTCGGCGCTGATCAACAGCTGATCGCCATCCTGCAACATCACATTTCCAGCCTGTTCCAGCGGGTAGTATTCGCTGCGCTTCTGCGTGCCCTGGCGACGAATGATGCTGGCGTGAGTGGCTCCGGGCTTGGGGCGGGAGACTTGCAAGGCTTGCTGTAGGCTGATGCTGTTCTGTCCAAATTCGAAGTCATAGGCATTGAACACCTCGCCGCTGACCGTGAAGGTATGCTGGCGCGGACCGACCACAATGACGTCGCCGTCGGAGAACTGCGTCATGTCCATCCGGCCCTGAAGCAGAAAGTCGTAGAGGTTGACGCGTTGGCGCACGATGTCGCCGCGCTTGATCTGAATGTCGACATAGCTGCCGCGCTCGGCGTCGACGCCGCCGGCCTTGTCCAGATAGCTGAGCACGCTGTCGGCGGCGATGCCGCCGTAGAGGCCGGGTTGTTTGACAAAACCGGTGACGAAGACCTTGACCGGCTGAGCGATGTCCAGCGCCGCGTAGACGTTGACGTTGGCCTTGTAGACGCGACGCACTCGGTTTGACACCGCCGTGTTCAATTCGCCGTTGCGTATGCCGGCGACCGACACCGGGCCGATGTTCGGAATGAAAATATTGCCCTGGGGGTCGATGAGCAGCTGCGCGTCAAAGTTGAAGGCGCCCCATAGGCGCAGCGCGATGCGATCGCCGATGCTCAGCTGGTAGTTGGGGTTGAAGCCCAGGCCTGCGCTATTGCGGAAGGCGCCGCCAAAAAGTTGCGAGCCGAACATGCGGCCGGGCGCTTGTGGCGGGACGATGATCGGGGCCTCCTGTGGCGGAGGCGGTATTGCCCGCTCGGCGGCCTGCTGCCGCAGGGGCTGCTCCGACTCTGCTTGCGAGCTGGGCAGAAGCGACACTGCGTGAGCCTGGCTCAGGACCAGGCAAAGAAACGGGAGAATCTTGGCGTGTTGCATCATGGGGCTAAATCTTGTGATCTTCGATGATGGACAGGGCCAGGCGTACGCAGCCGTAGAGCAGGCTGCAGGCGATCAGCAGCGTGGCCAGGGTATAAAGCTTGCGTGGGTATTCCGCGTCTTCCGCCAGTTGTGGCGAGCTCACGACGGCAAGGCTTTTGCGTTTATGGCTGGCCTCTACCCGGCTTTTCTCCAAGGCGGTCAGCGCCAACTTGTACAGGTCGGCTTGAAAGTCGACTTTTGACTTCAGTTCCTGATATTGGGCGGCTTGACGATTCAGCTTTCCGTCCTCGGGGGCGGCCAGCTTGCTCTTTTCATGGAGAAGCTGGGCTTTCAGCGCCTCGAGCGCACCCGTCAGAGCGGTGACTTGTGGGGCATCGCTTTGCAGATAGCTTTGTAAATTGCGTAGCTCCGCCTCCAACTGCGTTTGCTTGGCCTGCAGTTCCGCTAGGAGTTGGCCGGCGGCCTGAGCTTGGGCGACAGGGTCGAGCTGACCATGGCTGTTCTGATATTTCAGCAAGGCTTCCTTGGCGGCGTTCAGGCCCAGATAGGCGCGTTCCGCCTCCTGCTGGGCGAAGGCCAGTTCATTGCGGCTGATGGCCTGCGACAGCCCGTTGATGAAGCGCTCGCATTCTTGCAGGATGGCGAGATTCAGTTGTTGGGCGAACTGGGGGGTGAAGCCTTGGCTGCGTATCGTCAGCAAGGAGGTTTTATCGTCGAATTGGACGCCGACCTTGTTACGGTAGAAAGCCAGCGTGTCTTCCTTGCTGGCCGATTCGGCCAACTGATGCGGCCAGTCCAGACCGGCGGCGAGATAAGCCTGCTTGAGCGCCAGCCGCCGCTCCAGCCGCTGCAGCATGTCCGGTGAATGTATGTATTGCTGCAACAGCATGGCGTCTTCCCGGATGGTGGAGGCCCCGGCCCCCAGCAGCGTGCTCAGGTTCAGATCGCCGCCGCCATCGCCGGAGCGCTTGACGATGACTTTGGATTCGCTGACATAACGGTCCTGGGCGATCAGGGCAAAATATCCGCCGCACAAGGCTAGCGGCAGGCCGATGCAGACCCATGGAGAGACAAGGTGGGCGAGCAGGGCCTGGGGCCGGAAACGGTCAAACCACGTCGACATTTTCTTCTTCCCGATAGGCTTGGACTGCATCGTCAATGTTTTGGAAATAGCGGACCTGAGAGCGGCCGATCAATAGTCCGGCGTCGCAGAATTTCTTCAGTTCGGACATGGAGTGCGACACCATCAGGAACTGGCTGTGTTGGCGGCGCTCCTGCATCAGTGCCGCGCTTTTCCGTTTGAAGGCGGCGTCGCCCACCGCGGTGACCTCATCGACCAGGTAGTAGTCGAAAGGGAAGGCCATCGACAGGCCAAAGCCGAGTCTCGATCGCATGCCGGAGGAATAGGTTTTGATCGGCATATCGAAGTAGTTGCCCAGTTCCGCAAAGTCTTCGACGAAGGCGACCTTGTCGTTCAGTGCGTTTTTGGGGGCATAGAGCCGGGCGACGAATTTGACGTTTTCCCGCCCGGTCATACTGCCTTGAAAGCCGCTGGCCAAACCCACCGGCCAGGAGATGCTGTGCCGGGTGGCGATGCTGCCGCCATCCGGCCGATCCATGCCGCCGATGATGCGCAGCAAGGTTGATTTGCCCGCGCCGTTGCGGCCGATCAGGCCGACGCTGACATTGGATGGAATCTCAAGGTTGAGGTCTTTGAAGACATAGAAGCGTCCGCTTGGCGTCTTATAGGATTTGCTGAGTTTGTGTATCTGGATCATGAGCGCAACATGGCCGGTTCCCGGCCCTTATAGAGAGATAAGCCGGCAAACAGTAGGACCAGAGTCCAGGCGAAGAGGTAGGACAGGCTGTCGTCGTTCAGCGGGTAGCCGGGCAAGATCGCGTGCCGCATCAATTCGAAGGCGTGCAGCAGAGGGTTCCAATCCACCAGCCAGCGATAATCGCCGGGGATCAGGCTGGGGGGGAACATGATCCCGCTGAGGAAGTAAAGTGGCTTCATCAAGATGGGTAACAGCTTTTCGGCCGTTTTGAACGCATGGCCCAGGACCATGAAGACCAGGCCACAGCCCAAGGCCAGCAGACTCAGCAGCAGCCATGCCGTGGCCAGCAGCGGCAATTGGCTGAGCTGTATGGTTTCTCCTGCCAGCCACAGGCCGCTCATCAGCATGAGGTAAACCAGCACATAGATCAGGCTCTCGAGCAGTGCACGGGCCAGTACCGCGTCCAGCGGGTGTACCGGGCGGTAGCTGAACAGGCCGCGATTAGCCTCAATGGCGTTCAAGGAGCGCAGGGAGATATTGCTGAACAGCATGTAAGGCACAATGCCGCTGAGCAGAAAGACCGGGAATGAAACGCCGGGCATCGCGCGTCGCATGATGAAGCCAAGCACCAGCAACAGGATGGCCATATGCGCCACTGGTTCCAACAACGCCCATAGATAACCCAGCCGATACTTGCCAAAGCGGGTTTTCAGCTCTCTGAGCAGTAGCGCGTGCACGGTGGTGCGCATGATGTCGAAGCCGCTGCGCATATCAGATATCGAACGATTTGATGACGCCGACGGTTCGCCGTTCTTCATCGGTGACCAGCAAGGCCGTGATCTTGTGCTGCTGCATCAGCGTTTCCGCTTCCGACAGCATGGCTTCCGCGGCAATGTGAAATGGCGATGGGCTCATGATGTCGCGAGCGCGCAGCGATTTGAGGTCTTCGTGCTGTTCAATGGCGCGGCGCAAATCGCCGTCGGTGATGATGCCTATGGCGGGGGCGTCGGGAGCGCCCACCACGGTTAAGCCCAGGCAGCCTTCGGTAATGGAGCTGACGATGGTTTTGAAGCTATCGTCCGGAAGATTGAAGGGAACGCGCACCTGCATTGCGTCTCTCGTCTTGGTCAGCAGCTTTCGGCCGAGCGCGCCGCCGGGATGGAAACGGGCGAAATCTTCGGCCTGGAACTGGCGCCTTTCCATCAGCGCCATGGCCAGTGCGTCGCCCATGGCCAGAGCGAGCGTGGTGGAGGTGGTGGGCGCCAGATTGTTGGGGCAGCTTTCGCGCTCCACTGGGATGGGGAGCGACAAATCGGCTTGCGTCGCCAGGGTGGAGCCCGATTTGCCTGTGATGGCGATAACCTTGGCCTGGATGTGTTTGAGGTAGGGCAGCAGACGCAGCACCTCCTCGGTTTCCCCGCTATTGGAGATCAGCAGCAGGCAGTCATTGGACATGATCATTCCAAGATCGCCATGAAAGGCTTCGCCGGGATGGACAAAGAAGCTGGGGGTGCCGGTGGAGGCCAGGGTCGCGGCGATTTTGCGGCCGATGATGCCGGATTTGCCCATGCCGGAAACGATGACTTTTCCGGTGGTGGCGTACATGAAGTCAATGGCGCGAGAGAAGGACGCCGACAGCGTGTCGGCTTGTCGGATCAAGGCCTGTCCTTGCGTACGCAGGACATTTATTCCGGTTTGAATGGCATTCATGATTTTTATATCCAGATAGGGCTTTCGTTGCCGAATCCTTTGATGAATTTTTGAGGGTTTTAAGCTGTATAAGATTTTGTTTGTTGTGGGTTATAGGTTTGCCCATGATGCTAGCATCGGCATGAAATATCATCATTAGGAAAAGTCTTAAAAAAACTAGGTTTTGCCTGTCTGTGCTGAGCATGAGGTTGTTCATGATTTTTAATTAATATATTAATATTGAAAGGATTGTTTTCTATTTCTTAATAAAATATATATTTATCTATATTTTATATTTATATGTGTTTTTGTAGAGTATCCCTGTCAGGCCTGATCGCTGGCTTGGGCCGCGGCTCTTGCAGGACTCGCGGCGCGTATACGCTAAGGAGGAGTCATGATCCGAGTGGACGAGGGAGAGGCTGCTGAGCCAGGGAGCTGGCGTCGCCAACTAACACATTTCCTGCGTCATGAGCGCCGCTGCTGGCGCCGGCTGGCGTATTGGTTGAAGCAATTCCGCAGCGACAGACCGCCGCTTCGCTGCTACGCCTGGCGGCCGGCGCCGGAGGATGTTGACGACGCGGCGTCGAAGCGCTAGGTCGCCGCCGCGGACAGCGGTACAATGCGGCTTTACTTTCGCATCGCCGTCCATCATGAAGTTCACGCCAGGCCAGGTGCGGCCCGTGCCCCGTCTGCCCGGCCGCGCCCTGCAACAGCAGGCCCGCGCCGCCTTGAAGCAAGGCGAGGTCATCGCCTATTCCACCGAGTCCTGCTACGGCCTGGGCTGCAATCCGCTGGATGTGCGCGCCATCCGCAAAATTCTGGCGATCAAGGCCAGGCCCAATCACAAGGGGCTGATCGTGATCGCGGCCGACGTCTCCCAGATCCGTCATCTGATCCGTCCGTTGAGCGCCGCCCAATACGCGGAACTGGCGCGCTACTGGCCCGGTCCATATACTTTTTTGCTGCCGGCCTCGAGCCGGGTGCCGCCGGCCTTGCGCGGCAAACACGACAAGATCGCCGTGCGCGTGACAGCGCATGGCGAGGCGGCGGCCTTGTGCCGCAGCCTGGGCACGGCGCTGGTGTCCACCTCGGCCAACCGCGCCGGCCAGCAATCGCTGAAAACCGCGCGGGCCTGCCGCGAGGCTTTCCGCCAGCGGGTGCTAACCCTGCCGGGCCGCATCGGCAAGCGGCGCAAACCATCCACCATCATTGATTTGGAAACAGGCCGCGTGTTGCGCTGAGCCTGGCGATTACAAGAGGAGTTGCCGTGCAACAGATTTCCTTCCTGAGCCTGATCCTGGACGCCAGCCTGATGGTGCAATTGGTGATGGCCGGCCTGGCCTTGATGTCGGTGCTGTCCTGGGCCCTGATCTTCAACAAGATCGCTGTGCTGCGCGCGGCGCGGCGCAATAGCGATGAGTTCGAGCGTAATTTCTGGAGCGGCGCGGACCTGAACCGCTTGTACGAGGACGCCAGCCGCCGTAGTGACACCGTGGGCATGGAGCGCATTTTCCAGTCCGGTTTCGCCGAGTTCCTG
The DNA here is from genome assembly GCF_020544465.1 of Chromobacterium rhizoryzae. Classification (NCBI taxonomy): domain Bacteria; kingdom Pseudomonadati; phylum Pseudomonadota; class Betaproteobacteria; order Neisseriales; family Chromobacteriaceae; genus Chromobacterium; species Chromobacterium rhizoryzae. The sequence goes on along the minus strand of NZ_CP066126.1, from coordinate 4,965,404 downwards.
AAGCTGCGCGGCCGCAACGGCACCGAGCTGTCCGATATCATGGCCGGCTCGCGCCGGGCGATGAAGGCGGCGGCGCAGCGCGAGCTGGATGCCCTGGACAGCCATACCTCCTTCCTCGCCACCGTCGGTTCGGTCAGTCCTTACATCGGCCTGTTCGGCACGGTGTGGGGCATCATGCATGCCTTCATCGGCCTGGGCAACGCCGGCCAGGCCACCTTGTCCACGGTGGCGCCGGGCATCGCCGAGGCGCTGGTGGCCACCGCCATCGGCCTGTTCGCCGCGATTCCGGCGGTGGTGGCCTACAACCGCTTCGCCACCGATGTCGACCGCTTGGCCACCCGCTTCGACAGTTATATGGAAGAGTTCTCCAACATCTTGCAGCGCTTGGCCACGCGTTAAGCCTGGCCCGTCCGCGGCAAAATTGGACTTGCCACGGACATTCCCATACGGCATGGTATCCGGTTCCACTTTCCCGAGCCGCACCATGCCGTTTTCGCGCATCCCCCCGCTGACCTTAGCCGCTTTCTTCGCCCTGTACGTGATCTGGGGCTCCACCTATATGGGCATACGCATAGGCATCGAGTCCTGGCCGCCGATGATGATGGCCGGCCTGCGCTTTTCCCTGGCCGGCTGGCTGATGCTGGCCTATCTATGCTTGCGCAAATACCCGATGCCGAACGCGCGCGAGCTGGGCGGCGCCGCCTTGCTCGGCGTGCTGATGCCGGCGGTGGGCAACGGCTTGGTCACGGTGGCGGAGAAAGACGTGTCCTCAGGCGTGGCCGCCTTGGTGATCGCCACCGTGCCGCTGTTCACCCTGTTGTTCGCGCGCATGTTCGGTCAAAAGGCGCGCAAGGTGGAATGGGCCGGCATCGGTCTGGGCGTTTGCGGCATGGTGTTGTTGAATATGGGGGCCAATCTGAAGGCCAGCCCCAGCGGCGCCGCGCTGCTGCTGCTGGCCTCCGCCGGTTGGGCGCTGGGCTCGGCCTGGAGCCGCCATCTGGCTCAGCCCAAGGGACCGATGGGCAGCGCCTGGATGATGATCTTCGGCGGCGCAGCCTTGTTGCTGGCCAGCCAGGCCTATGGCGAGAAGCTGCAGGCGATGCCGACGCTGTCCAGCTGGCTGGCCTTGTTTTACCTGGCGGTGTTCGGCTCCATCATCGCTTATAGCGCCTATCTGCACTTGCTGAAGACGGTGTCTCCGGCCGCCGCCACCAGCTACGCCTACGTCAACCCGGTGATCGCGGTTTTGCTGGGCGTGGTCTTCCTCGGCGAGCACATCGGCCTGCACGAGATGCTGGCGATGAGCGTGATCGTGGCGGCGGTGGTCTTGATCAGCTGGCGGCGTTAGCCCGTCAGCAGCGACATGCGCCGCAGCAGGCGCCGGCCTTGGCGCTGGTGTTGAATCACCGCGCCGATGTGGGCGGTCAATAGCAGAGCCAGCAGCACATTGCTGGCGAAGTGCAGCTTGGCCAGCGCGCGCGTGGCCGCGCCGGCTTCCAGGCTGGGCGGCAGCGTGATCAGGCCGAACAGATCGACCGGCCGCTCCATCATCAGCCAGCCGCTGGCCAGCGATAGACAGCTCAGCAGATAGAGCAGCGCGTGGGCGCGGCGCGCCAGCCGGTGCTTGGCGGGCGGAACGCCGGCCGGCGGCGGCATGCGGAAGCTGGCGCGGTAAACGACGCGCAGCAGGAAGACCGGCATCAACAAGGTGGTCAGCGCAACGTTGAACGGCGGAATCGCCGCGGCGACGGCGGGCGGCAGCGCGCCGGAGGCGAGCGCGAAGCCGCTGATCATCGCCCACAGGATCACGGCTGCGCAAATCCAGTGCAGCCAGGCGGCGATGGGCGGATAGGTCTGGGTTGAGGTTTCCATCGGAATCGGCTTTCTTGCGAATCCCGGCAGGCGACGCGCGGCCGCCGTCCTGCCTGCGTCGCGGGCATGGCGCGGTGGCCATCCAAGGAATGGGCCTGCGGCAGGAGGAGTGTGGGAGAGACCGGCCTTCCGGGACGGGGAAGGCCGGCGAGTCAGCGCGTCAGGCGTTCAGCCCGCGCGCTGACAAGGGGACGGTCAGGCCGGAGCCCACAAGGCGGGTTGGGTGGACGGAGTCCAGCCCGCGCCGGCCCAGGCGGTGTGCGGCTGCAGGCAGCGGTACTTCTTGCCCTGATAGCTGACGATCTGGCCGGCGGTGTAGGACAGGCCTTCCTTCCAGGTGTCGCCCACCGGCGGCGGTGTGATGCCGCCGTCGCCCTTTTTCAGGTCGATCTGGTAGGTGTAGCCCTTGTAGCTGTCGTTCAGGTACACGCGGTTGGCGGTGGCGCTGCGTTCCGGGGTGATGCTCACCGTGCGTTGCTTCTGATTCATCACGCCGATGCGGATCGCTTTGGAGGTCGCGTTCACTTTCACGCCCAGCTCGTACGGCCAGTTCGCCATCTGGCCGCTGACGGCGTCCAGCTTGACCGGGATGGTTTCGGCGTCGCGGCCGCTGGCGTCGAACACGCGCAGGGTGGCGGTGCTGTTGTTCGGCAGGTTTTCATAAGCGGTCACCTTGCCGATTTCCTTCCACGGATTGGTCACCGGCGGCGGTTCCGGCGGATTGGTGCCGTCGCCGAATACCACGTCGGAGCACGAGTAGAACGCTTCCTCGCTATCCGCGCGCTTCCAGACGTTGAAGATGATGTGCGGGCCGCTCTTGCCGGCCGGCAGCTTGGCCACCATGTGGTAGCGCTTGTTGGCGTCCAGCGGCGGGTTGCCGGTCACGGTGTGGAAGGGCTGCGGATCCAGGTCGGACCACTTCAGCGGCTTGGTCTGATCCCAGCCGTTCTTGGTGACGTAGAACTTGAAGTACTTGGTCGAGTGCGGCGCGGTGGCGTGGTAGACGAACTCGTAGTTGCCGTTGGCGTCCGGCACCAGCTTGGTTTTCGGCCAGTCGGTGCGTCCCAGATTGAAGCCCTTGAATTTGTCCTGGCCGCCGGCGCAGAGCTTGCCGTCCGGCACCACCGCCGCGTGGTTGTCGCCTTGCGGGTTCTGGTTGATGCCGTTCCAGTCGTACATGGCCTGGGTGCCGCCCACGCGGCGGGCTTCCTGGCATGCGGCGGATTTCGGCGATTCCGCGCCCTCTTTGAAGCAGTTGTAGGTGCGGTTGATCGGCACTTCCATGGTGCCGTGGGCCCAGAGCGGCGCGCTGAGGCAGGCCAGGGCGAGGGCGGCGGGAAGGCGCAGTTGTGGTTTCATTCTGACTCCTTTGAGCTACGAGTGGTATGCAAGCGCCCAGCAGTTTGCCGAGCAGTCCAATCATCATATGAATGCCATATGATTTAAAATGAGACGACTATTTTTAATGTAAGTTTGGCGAAAGGTACTATTGCCATACTTACTGTGTGGTCTTGTATCTGCTTGATTCTTGCAAAAAACGCTCATTCCCTGACCTGTCCCGCAGGTTAATACGCATTGCTCCCGCAATTTCCCCTGCCAAATCATCTGTTTGTCGTTTTGCTGCCATGCAGCAAGCGGACAATGATGTGCGCAAATAAAATGGTATTGACGTGGTATTAATGTGGTATTAACGTTCGCGGTAAGCCGGAAGGCCGGAATCGACTCGCGTCAGCGCGGAAGATGCCAGCTGGGGAGCCAGGTTATACACTGGGGTTTTCAGACCACTTGCAGACAACCCATGGAAAATCGCTGGCTTGCATTGAAACCGGATGAAACCCTGACCACGCCGCTGTATCTGCAGTTGTCGCGGAAATTGGCCGACGCCATCAACGCCGGCTGGTGGCAGGCGGACGAGGCGCTGCCGTCGGAGCGCACGTTTTCCGAAGAACTGGGCATTTCGCGCGTGACGGCGCGCAAGGCGATGGATGTGCTGTTGGAGCAGGGCCTGATTCGCCGGCGCCAGGGCTCGGGCACCTTCATCACGCCGAGGCTGGAGCAGCCCTTGTCGCGGCTGACCGGCTTTACCGAACAATTGCGCCAGCGCGGCTTCGTGCCGTCGTCGGTGTGGCTGGAGCGCGGCGTGTTCGCGCCCAGCAATGAAGAAGTGATCAAGCTGGGGCTGTCGCCCACTTCGCAGGTGTCGCGGCTGAAGCGCCAGCGGCTGGCCGACGGAGTGGTGATGGCGATCGAGATGACGACGCTGCCGGTGGCGTATCTGCCGGAGCCGCAGCAAGTGGGCACCTCGCTGTACGCCCATCTGGACGCCAGCGGCCATTCGGTGGTGCGCGCGCTGCAGCACATCCGCGCGGTGAACGCCTCCGGCGACATCGCCACGCTGGCCGGCATCCGCCCCGGCGAAGCGATGTTGCTGATCACCCGCATCGGCTTCAACGCCGAGAACATCGCGATTGAATTGACCGATACCTATTGCCGTAACGACTACTACGATTTTGTTGCCGAACTGAGACGATGACCCAAAACCGAGTGCTGCAAGGACGCATCCTGACCGAGGCCGGCTGGATGGACGGCGAATTGAAACTGGCTGCCGACGGCCGCATCGAGGCCATAGACGCGCGCTTGGCCTCCGGCCGAGCGGTGGAGCGTTATTTGCTGCCGGGCTTCATCGACCTGCACGTCCACGGCGGCGGCGGCGTCGACATCATGGAGGGCGGCCGCGCCGCCGAGAGCGTGGCCAGGCTGCACGCCCGCTTCGGCACCACATCCTTGCTGGCCACCACGATGACCGCGCCCCCGATCGACATCGAGCAGGTGTTGCGCGCGCTCGGTTCCTCCTGTCGCGAACGCCAGCCCGGCGGCGCCCGCATCCTGGGCGTGCATCTGGAAGGCCCCTACATCAATCCCGGCAAGCTGGGCGCCCAGCCCGACGACGCCTGCCGCGCGGTGATGGAGCAGGTGGACTGGTACCGCTCGCTGGCGCCGGTGTCGCTGATCACGCTGGCGCCGGAAATCGCCGGTCATATGGACATCATCCGCCAGTTGGCGGAGCAGGGCGTCAAGGTGCAGCTGGGCCACACCCTGGGCAGTTACGAGGACGGGGTGCGGGCGCTGGAGCAAGGCGCGTCCGGCTTCACCCATCTGTTCAACGCGATGAGCGGCCTGCACCACCGCGAGCCCGGCATGGTGGGCGCGGCGCTGGCGCACGCCGAATACGCCGAATTGATTCCGGATCTGCTCCACGTCCATCCGGGCGCGATCCGGGCCGCCCTGCGCTCGATTCCGCGCCTCTACTGCGTGACCGATTCCACCGCCGCCGCCGGCATGCCGGACGGCGAATACAAGCTGGGTTCGCACTCGGTGACCAAGTGCATGGGCGGCGTGCGTCTGGCCGACGGCACCCTGGCCGGCAGCACGCTGACCATGGACCAGGCGCTGCGCAACCTGGTGTCCATCGGCTTGCCGCTGGCGGACGCCTCGCACCGGCTGTCGCTCTATCCCGCAGACTACCTGGGCCTGGCCGATCGCGGCCGGCTCGCCGTCGGCGCCTGGGCCGACATCGTGACGATGGACGCGGATTTGAATTTGCAGCAAGTCTATGTAGAGGGAGAACAGATTGGCCTCGTTGATGCTTGAAGAAGCGCTGTACGCCGCCGAGGCGGTGGCCGCGCAACACATGTACGCCGATGAAGCGCTGGCCGCGCTGGGACGCGCGCTGGCGGTGGAACGCCCCAGCCTGGCGCTGACCGTGGCCCGCGGCAGTTCCGATCACGCCGCCAACTACTTCGCCTATCTGGCGATGCAGCGGCTGGGCGTGCCGGTGGTGTCCTTGCCGATGTCGCTGGTGACCCTGCACCGCGCGCCGCTGGCGGTGAAGGGCCAGTTGGCGGTGGCCCTGTCCCAGTCCGGCCAAAGCCCGGACCTGATCGACACCATGAAGGCGCTGGGCGCCGCCGGCGCGCGCACCGCGGCGCTGGTCAACAAGCATCAATCGCCGCTGGCCGCCGCCTGCGAATGGGTGGTGCCTCTGTGCGCCGGCGACGAAAAAAGCGTGGCCGCCACCAAGAGCTACATCACCTCGCTGTCCGCGGTGGCGCGTCTGGTCGCTCACTGGCAGGCGGACGACGCGTTGCTGGCCGCGCTGGCCAATCTGCCGCAGCGCCTGACCGAAGCCACACGCCAGGACTGGACGGCGGCGGTGGACGTCTTGCGCGACGCCGAACGCATCATGGTGGTGGGCCGCGGTCTGGGCTTCGCCGTGGCGCTGGAAGCCGCGCTCAAATTCAAGGAAACCTGCGCGATCCAGGCCGAGGCCTTCTCCGGCGCCGAGATCAAGCACGGGCCGATGGCTTTGATTGACGACGGCTATCCGCTGCTGATCTTCGCGCCGCGCGGGCCGGAGCAACAGGGCCTGATCGATCTGGCCGAGGAGATGCGCGGCCGCGGCGCCAAGGTGCTGCTGGCGGCGCCGGAAAATATCGCCAGCCGCGACCTGACCCTGGCGCTGGCCGACGACGAGGCGCTGGATCCGCTGCTGGCGATCCAGAGCTTCTACCTGATGGCGGCGCGCTTGTCCGAGGCGCGCGGCCTGAACCCGGATCTGCCGCGCCACTTGTCCAAAGTGACTTGCACGCGCTGAGTCCGGTCCTGCTTGAAACCGCGCCCCGACCGTCTGCACGAACGGGGCGCGCCGCGAACGGCGTCCAGCGGAAGCCGCGTCGGCCGCGGAGACACATCAGTCAGTAAGAATGGAGACGCCCCCCATGTCCGCTACGCTCGAACTCCTGGCCCCGTTTGACGGGCCGTCCGTGCCGCTGAGCCGCGCGCCCGATCCGGTCTTCGCCGGCTTGATGATGGGCGACGGCCTGGCGATCGAGCCGCTGTCCGGCACCCTGCTGGCGCCCTGTGACGGCGAGGTGGCGCAATTGGCGCGCACCGGCCACGCCTTGACGCTGCGAGCCGCCAACGGCGCGGAAGTGCTGATCCACATCGGCATCGACACCGTCAAGCTGGAGGGCGAGGGCTTTAAGCCGCTGGTCAAGGCCGGCGACGCGGTGCGTCAGGGCCAGCCCCTGATCGAGGTGGACCTGGACGCGGTGGCGCGGCGCGCGCCATCGCTGCTGACTATGGTGGTGATCGCCAATGGCGAGGCTTATGCGCTGGAAAGTCGGGGCGAGGGCTGGCAGCAGGCGGGCCGCAGCGTGTTTCTGACGCTGTCCGGCGGCGCGGCGGCCGAGGAGGCCCCCAGCGCCGAGGGCGCGGAAAGCCGCGGTCAGGCCACGGTGCGTCACGCCGGCGGCCTGCACGCGCGGCCGGCGGCGCTGGTGCAGAACGCGGCGCGTCAATATCGCGCCAGCGTGCGGGTGGAGTTCAAAGGCCAGGCGGCCAACGCCCGCAGCGTGGTGGCCCTGATGGGCTTGGGCGTGGCCGAGGACGACGATGTGGCGGTGCTGGCGCAGGGCGAGGACGCGGCCGCCGCGGCCGAGGCGGTGATCGCCGCGCTGCAGACCCGCACCGAATCCGGCCACGGCGGGCCCGCGCCCTTGGCGAGCGCGCCGGCGCGCTCGTTGCCGGCCGGCTGGATAGGCGGCGTGTGCGCGGCGCCGGGCCTGGCCATCGGCCAGGTGGTGCGTCTCGACGCCTTCGAGCCGCAGGTGGCGGAGTTCGCGGTCAACGCCGACAGCGAGCGCGAGCAATTGCGCCGGGCGCTGGCCGAGGTGAGCGCCGGCATCGCCGCCGCCATCGACACAGCCTTGCGCCGCGGCCAGACCTCGCAAAGCGACATCTTCGCCGCCCATCTGGCGCTGGTGGACGACCCGGAATTGCGGGACGCGGCGGAACGGGACATCGCCGCCGGCCACAGCGCCGGCCACGCCTTCCGCCAGGCGGTGCGCGCGCAATGCCGCGTGCTGTCCGGCCTGGGCAGCCCCTTGCTGGCCGAACGGGTGGCGGATCTCAAAGACATTGAACGCCAAGTGCTGAAAGCCCTGTTGGGCGACGCCCAAAGCGAGCCCGCACTGTATCCGGCCTCCATTCTGGTGGCCGAAGACCTGGCGCCTTCCGAACTGACCCGGCTGCCGCGTGAGCGGGTGGCCGGCATCCTGTCCGCCGCCGGCGGCGCCACCGGCCACGTGGCCATCCTGGCGCGTGCGTTGGGCATCCCGGCCCTGGTGGCTTGCGGGCCTCAGGTGTTGCGGCTGGACGCCGGCAGCGAAGTCTTGCTGGATGCGAGCCAAGGCGGCTGTCATCCGGCGCCGGACGCGGCCCTGCTGGCCGCCGCCCGGCAGGCGATGGCGGAACGCGAGAGCCGCCGCGCCGATATGCGCGCGGACGCCGACGGCGCCGCGGTGACGCTGGACGGCGTGCGCGTCGAGGTGGCCGCCAATATCGCCAATGAAGAGGACGCGCGCGAAGCGGTGCGCCACGGCGCCGACAGCGTCGGCCTGCTGCGCACCGAGTTTCTGTTCATCGACCGTCAGGACGCGCCGGATCGCTACGAACAGGCCAACGCCTATCAGGCGGTGCTGGACGAATTGCAGGGCCGCGTCGCCATCATCCGCACGCTGGACGTGGGCGGCGACAAGGAAGTGCCCTATCTGACCCTGCCGCCGGAGCCGAATCCGGCGCTGGGCCTGCGCGGCATCCGCACCGGCTTCGCCCATCCGGAGATGCTGGACGAGCAACTGCGCGCGCTGCTGATGCTGCGGCCCTTGTCCCTGCTGCGCATCCTGGTGCCGATGATCGCCGATGTCGGCGAACTGCGGCGCTTGCGCCAGCGCATCGACGCGCTGGCCGAGGAAGCGGGGCTGAGCGAGCGGCCGCAGCTGGGCGTGATGGTGGAAGTGCCCTCCGCCGCGCTGTTGGCCGACCAACTGGCCGCCGAGGCCGACTTCCTGTCCATCGGCACCAACGACCTGACGCAATACACGCTGGCGATGGATCGTTGCAACGCCTCGCTGGCCGCCAGCCTGGACGCGATGCACCCGGCGCTGCTGAGGCTGATCGAACGCACGGTGGCCGGCGCCAGCCAGCACGGCAAATGGGTGGGCGTATGCGGCGCCCTGGCCTCGGACCCGCTGGCCGCGCCGGTGCTGGTCGGCCTCGGCGTCGCCGAACTATCGGTCAGCCCCGGCCTGGTGCCGGAGATCAAGGCCAAGGTGAGGACGCTGGACCAGCAGGCTTGCCGCAAGCGCGCCGAGCAATTGCTGACGCTGGACTCCGCCGCCGCGGTGCGCGCGCAGGCCGCCGAATGGTGGCCGGAAGATTGAATCGGCCCGGCGCGCAGGCGCGCGGGGCTTTTATGAAGTGGTTTTGAGGTCATCGCATGCCGCGGGGACACGCGGCAGCGAGCGGTACAGACACACAAGAAGGTAGCAGCCTGGAGCGCCATGCCCCCATCGGCGTCCATACACTGGGAGACGAGACGTGAGTACCTCTGACAATAAATTCGCTGGCATTCAGCAGCTGGGCCGCGCCCTGATGCTGCCGATCGCCGTTCTGCCCGTGGCGGGCTTGCTGCTGCGCCTGGGCCAGCCGGACCTGCTCAACATCAAGATGATGGCCCAGGCCGGCGACGCCATCTTCGGCAACCTGGCCCTGATCTTCGCCATCGGCGTGGCGGTGGGCTTCGCTAAGGACAACAACGGCACCTCCGGCCTGGCCGGCGCCATCGGCTATCTGGTGATCACCGCGGTGCTCAAGGTGATAGACGAGAAAATCAATATGGGGGTGCTGTCCGGCATCCTGTCCGGCCTGGTGGCCGGCGCGCTGTACAACCGCTACAAGGACATCAAGCTGCCCAGCTACCTGGCCTTCTTCGGCGGCAAGCGCTTCGTGCCCATCGTCACCGGCTTCTCCATGCTCTTGTTGGGCGCGGTGCTGGGCTATGTCTGGATGCCGGTGCAGACCGGTATCGACAGCGTCGGCCGCTGGTTGATCGGCGCCGGCGAGATCGGCGTCTTCGCTTACGGTGTGCTCAACCGCGTGCTCATCGTCACCGGCCTGCACCACATCCTCAACACCATTGTCTGGTTCCAGGTGGGCGATTTCGCCTCCGCCGCCGGCAAGGTGGTGCATGGCGACCTGACCCGCTTCTTCGCCGGCGACAAGACGGCCGGCATGTTCATGTCCGGCTTCTTCCCGGTGATGATGTTCGGCCTGCCGGCCGCCTGCCTGGCGATGTACCGCACCGCCAAGCCTGAGAACAAGCAAGCCGTCGGCGGCCTGCTGTTCTCGATGGCGCTGACCGCGATGCTGACCGGCGTCACCGAACCGGTGGAATTCGCCTTCATGTTCCTGGCTCCGGCGCTGTACGCCATCCACGCGGTGCTGACCGGCCTGGCCATGGCCCTGATGCACGCGCTCAACATCAAGTTGGGCTTCGGCTTCTCCGCCGGCCTGTTCGACTACTTGCTGAACTTCGGCCTGTCCACCAAGCCGCTGTTGCTGATCCCGGTGGGCATCGGCTACTTCGCGCTCTACTACGTGCTGTTCGTGTTCTTCATCAAGAAATTCGACCTGAAAACCCCGGGCCGCGAAGACGCGATGGTGGCTGTGGCGGCGGTGGCCGCCGGCAGCGACCGCGCGCGCGCCTTCATCGCCGCGCTGGGCGGCGCCGCCAACCTGAAGTCCGTGGACGCCTGCACTACCCGTCTGCGTCTGCAAGTGGCCAGCAACGACAAGGTGAGCGAAGCCGCGCTCAAGGCGCTGGGTTCGCGCGGCCTGATCAAGCCGGCCGCCGGCAGCGTGCAAGTGGTGCTGGGACCTGAGGCGGACCTGATCGCCGACGAAATCCGCGTCGCGCTGGGCAATCCGGACGCCGAGGCGGCCGTCCAAGCGGGCGCGGCCGCGCCGGCGCAGGCCCTGGGCGAGGTGGTCGGCATAGACCGCGAACGCTGGCTGGCGGCGCTGGGCGGCGCGGCCAATGTGCTCAAAGTGGAAGCCGTGGCCGGCAGCCGGCTGCGGGTGGAAGTGGCCAACGCGGAGCTGGTGGACCAGGCCGCCCTGCAACAACTGGGGGCCAGCGGCGTCACCGCCTTCTCCGGCACGCTATTGCATATAGTATTGAATAGCGACGCGGGCGATTACGCCGCCGCATTGCAAGGCTGAGCGTCGCTTCCATGCGCCGCGCGTCGCGGGGCCTCGGATAGGCCCTAAGAACCGGGCGTCGCCCGGCGGAATTTGACGCACGGCAAGCTTGGGCGCAATTTCCGCACTGCCGATGTTGGTAATTCGCCCACTACTTATGTAGCGAGTTGATTACAAGCGGAATCAGGCGGACAGTGGTGGCGCAGGGCACGGGAAGATGACCTTGCGCCATTTCAACTTGGAGGATGCATCATGACGTTGCGAGTTGCTATCAATGGTTACGGCCGCATCGGCCGCATGATTGTGCGTGCATGGCAAGAGCGCTATGCCGATCAGGACATCGAGATTGTCGCCATCAACGATCTGGCCTCGCCGGAGCTGCATGAACACCTGACCCGTTACGACAGCGTGCACGGTCCGTTCGCCGCTTCCGTGGCGCTGGACGGCGATCACCTGGTGGTCAACGGCAAGAAGATCAAACTGCTGGCCATCCGCAACCCGGCCGAGCTGCCGTGGAAAGAATTGAACGTGGACGTGGTGATGGAATGCACCGGCTTGTTCACCACTCGCGAAAAAGCCGGCGCTCATCTGCAGGCCGGCGCCAAGAAAGTGCTGATCTCCGCTCCGGGCGGCGAAGGCGTGGACGCCACCGTGGTTTACGGCGTCAACCACCAGCAGCTGAGCAGCGCGATGACCATTGTCTCCAACGCCTCCTGCACCACCAACTGTCTGGCCCCCATGGTGCAGCCGCTGATCGACACCATCGGCATCGAGCGCGGCCTGATGACCACGGTGCACGCTTACACCAACGACCAAGTGCTGCTGGACACCGATCACAAAGACCTGCGCCGCGCCCGTTCCGCCGCCGTGTCCATGATCCCGACCAAGACCGGCGCCGCCGCCGCGGTGGGCCTGGTGCTGCCGCAATTGAAGGGCAAGCTGGACGGCTTCGCCGTGCGCGTGCCGGTGAGCAATGTCTCGCTGGTGGACCTGACCTTCACCGCCGGCCGCGATACCAGCAAGGAAGAAGTGAACCAGCTGATCAGCGATGCCGCCAAAGGCCCGCTCAAGGGCGTGCTGGGCGTCAACACCCTGCCGCTGGTGTCCTGCGACTTCCTGCACAACCCGGCGTCCAGCACCTTCGACGCTACGCTGACCCGCGTCATCGGCGGCCGCGAAGTCAAAGTGCTGGCCTGGTACGACAATGAATGGGGCTTCTCCAACCGCATGATCGATACCGCGGTGGCCTGGCAGGCCGCCAAGTAAGCGCCCAGCGGGTTTTCGCTCAAGAAACGGACAGGCTTGCCTGTCCGTTTTTCATGGCGCGGCGCCAGGAGCGGGCGCTTGGGACGGCGCCGGTTTATTCATCCTGCTGCAGATCCGGCAGCCGCGGCGGCACCGGCACCTCGATCACGATCGAGGTCTTGGTGTCGCCGAACTGCATCAGCCGCGCGATCAAGGCCTGCAGCGTGGGCATATTGTCCACCACCACTTTCATCATCAGTCCGCTGGTGCCGGTCACCGACATGCATTCGATGATCTCCGGCATAGTGCGGATTTCCTCTATCACCGCGAAGTACTCCAGATGCTTGACCGTCAGCTCTATCATGCAGCAGATGGGCATGCCCACCTTGTTGGGATCGATGGTGGCGCGGTAGCCGGTGATCACGCCTCCGCGCTCCAATTTGCTCACCCGGTCCGCCACCGCCGGCGGCGACAGATTCACCCGCCGGGCCAGTTCCGCGAAGCTGATTCGGGCGTTTTCGTGCAGTGCGGCGATGATTTTTCTATCAAATTTATCCATTCTTCGATTATAAGGAAATATGACGAAACAAACTTATAAAAAAAGGCGAAATGGCTGAAAATCCAATCAACCATCTGATCAAAACGCCTGTTTGCTACGTAAAATGCTGGCCGTATCAGGGTTGGCCGCACTGTCCCGCGGCCCGCCTGTCCAGATCCGTTGCGGATGAGAATTGTCCCAAAACGCTCTCATTTGAAACTGTCCTGGTGATCTCTTTGTCCCTGGTCTCTAGTCAGATCAAATCTGTATTGACGACGACCATTCCGGGCCTGTTCATAGCAACAGGCCCGTTTTTTTTTGGCTTGCTGAGGCGTCTATGGCTGGCGCGTTAAAATAATCTGCGCCAAAGTGGGAAAGTTTGACGAAATGTCATATTTTTGTAATCACCCGTTTTTATCCTTGCCACACACTCAAACGGGAATGGATCAACCATGCCAGCCAATATCTTGCTTGTTGAAGACGAACCGGCAATCCAGGAGCTGATTGCCTTCAACCTGGCGCAGGCCGGCCACCATGTGCTGCGGGCCAGTACCGCCGAAGCGGCGCTGACGCTGGTGCGCAACGCGCTGCCTGACCTGGTGCTGCTGGACTGGATGCTGCCGGGCGCCAGCGGCGTGGACATCGCCAAGCGCTTGCGGGCCGACGAGCGCACCCGCCACGTGCCCATCATCATGCTGACCGCGCGCTCGGACGAGCAGGACAAGATCACCGGCCTGGAAACCGGCGCCGACGACTACATCACCAAGCCCTTCTCGCCGCGCGAGCTGCTGGCGCGCATCAAGGCGGTGTTGCGCCGCCGCGCGCCGCAGATGACCGACGACGCGGTGGATGTGCAAGGCCTGCGGCTGGACCCGGTCACCCACCGCGTCACCGGCAACGGCGGCGTCATCGATCTGGGCCCCACCGAATTCCGCCTGCTGCACTTCTTCATGACCCACCCCGAGCGCGTGCATTCGCGCTCCCAACTGCTGGACCAAGTGTGGGGCGACCATGTGTTCGTGGAAGAACGCACCGTGGACGTGCATATCCGCCGGCTGCGCAGCGCGCTGGAGGGCACCGGGCACGACACGCTGATCCAGACCGTGCGCGGCACCGGTTATCGCTTTTCCACCCAGCAGTGAGGCCTGATGCCTGAATTTCTGAAACGCACGCTGGCCTCGCTGCTGGCGACCGCCGTCATCGGCCTCGGCTTCTGGCTGGGCTCGTCGGCGGAAGACGGACTGATCGCGGTGGCCATCTGCCTGGGCGGCTGGCTGGCCTTCAATCTCTACCATGTGGCGCTGCTGCTGCGTTGGCTGCAACGGCCCACGCCGGAGCGGGTGCCTGACGGTTTCGGCGTCTGGCACACCATCTTCATGACGCTGTACCGCACCACCCGCACCCAGAGCCAGAGCCAGAAAAAGCTTACCTACGCGCTGGAGCGCTTCATCAACGCCGGGGAGGCGATGCCGGACGGGGTGGTGGTGCTGGACGAGCACGACCGCATCGAATGGATCAACCCGATGGCGGTGGAGCATCTGGGGTTGGACCGCAAACGCGATGTCGGCAACCAGATTCTCAATCTGATCCGCCAACCGGCCTTTCACGCCTATATGAACGAGGCGCGCTTCAGCCAGCCGCTGGTGCTCAACTTCGTGCAGCCGCGCGAACTGGTGATCTCCTTGCAGATGGTGCCCTTCGATTCCACCCGCAAGTTGCTGCTGACCCGCGACATCACCCAGTTGGAGCGGGTGCAGACCGTGCACAAGGATTTCGTCGCCAACGTCTCGCACGAGCTGCGCACGCCGCTGACCGTGGTGGGCGGCTTTCTGGAGACGCTGGGAGACATGCCGCAGGTGGACGACGCCACCTTCCGCCAGTTTCTGCCGATGATGATGGAGCAGTCGCGGCGCATGCAAAGCCTGGTCGAGGACCTGTTGACCCTGTCCAAGCTGGAGAACAGCCCCAAGGCGACGGTGTCGGAGCGGGTGGACATGCAGGACATGCTGGACACGCTGATGGTGGAGGCCGAGGGCCTGTCCCACGGCCGTCATCAGGTCAAGCTGGACCGGCACAGCGACGCCTGGCTGTGGGGCAGCCAGCAGGAGCTGCACTCGGCCTTCGGCAACCTGGTGTCCAACGCGGTGCGCTACACGCCGGAGGGCGGCTGCATCACGCTGAGCTGGAAGGAGGAGGGCGAGCAGCTGCGTTTCTCGGTGGCGGATACCGGCATCGGCATCCCGCGCGAGCATATCCCGCGCCTGACCGAGCGTTTCTACCGGGTGGACCGCGGCCGTTCGCGCGGCAGCGGCGGCACCGGCCTGGGGCTCGCCATCGTCAAGCACGTGCTGGCGCGTCATCATGCCCGGCTGGAGATCAGAAGCGAGCCGGACAAGGGCAGCGTGTTCTCCGCGGTGTTCCCGCGCGACCGCCGCAGCGGCTCGCAAGCGGCCTGAGCGCCGCGCCGCGGGGCCGCATGCGGCGTATTCTTGCAAGCTTGGGTCGGCGCTCTTGGCGCGCCGCTCCAAGCGGGTTAGGATGTCCGTTTTAGCCCGCCGATTTTAGAACCTGTTCAAAGTCTGCTGCGCTTCGGCGATACGGCGTTAGAAACCCGCTTCGAAATGCTCATATACCGTATGTGCATTCCGCTTCCTCGGCTGTTTTCGTCTTGTCTCGCCCTTGTGCGCGAGACTCTGAACAGGCTCTATGGCGTGGTAGCCACTGGCCGGCTCGGCGACGCCGGGTCCGCCCTGACTTTATTCTGGATCGTTCCACCATGAATCGACTGCAATCCATCCGCCCCTTCGGCCAGCGCATCTGGCTGGACAATCTGTCCCGCGAACTGATCGCCTCCGGCGAACTGGCGCGCCTGCTGGCCGACGACGGCATCGCCGGCGTGACCTCCAATCCGGCGATCTTCTACAAGGCGATCAGCGGCGACGCCAGCTACCAGGCCGACCTGGCCCGCCTGAAAGCGGACGCCGGCCTCTCGGCCGAGGCGCGTTACGAAGCGCTGGTGGTGCCGGACATCCAGGCCGCCTGCGATCTGCTGCGCGGCCAGTACGACGCCAGCCAGGGCAATGACGGCTATGTCAGCCTGGAAGTGTCGCCGGAGCTGTCCAACGACGAGGCCGGCACCTTGGCCGCGGCGCGCCGCCTGTGGGCGGAAATCGCCCGCCCCAACGCCATGATCAAGATCCCGGCCACCGCCGCCGGCATCCGCGCGTTTCAGGCGCTGACCCGCGAAGGTGTCAACGTCAACATCACCCTGCTGTTCTCGCTGCCGCAAGTGGAAGCGGTGTGGGACGCCTACATCGCCGGCCTGTCCGCCCGTCGCGCCGACGGCAAGGATGTGTCCGGGATCAAGGCGGTGGCCAGCTTCTTCCTGTCCCGCGTCGACAGCCTGCTGGATCCGCAAGTGGGCGCGGCCCATCAGGGCAAGGTGGCCATCGCGTTGTCCAAGGCCGCTTACGCCCGCTACCGCGAACGTTTCCACGGCGCCGAGTTCGCCGCGTTGAAAGCCGCCGGCGCGCGCCCGCAATATCTGCTGTGGGCGTCGACCGGCACCAAGAACGCCGCTTACTCCGACGTGCTCTACGTGGAAAGCCTGATCGGCGACGAAACCGTCAACACCGTGCCGGACGGCACGCTGGCGGCCTTCCGCGATCACGGCCAGGCCGCGTTGACGCTGCCGGAAGGCATGGACGACGCGCAAACCCTGTTGCACGCGGTGGGGGCGTCCGGCGTGGATCTGGCCGCCGCCGGCGAGAAGCTGCAGCAGGACGGCTTGAAGCTGTTCGAAGACGCGTTCGAGCAGCTGCTGAAGCTGACCGCCTGAGAGTGTAAACCAGCTCTGAGAACGTGTTTACGATCTCGCGAGCTAAGGTGAGACAAGGCGAAAACAGCTGAGAAAGCGGAGTGTACACACGGTACATGAGCATTTCGAAGGGGTTTTCAACGCTGTATCGCCGACGCGCAGCAGATCGTAAACAGGTTTTGAGTGCGGAAAGATAAAAAGGCTGACCAGCGCGGTCAGCCTTTTTTGCGCGTGCGGCCTGGAGCGGGCGTCGTTCAGGCGGCCTGCTGAGTCCGGCGCGCCGCCATGCGCTGCCCGGCGGCGCTCATTTCCTCGGCGCTGATGGCGGAGGCGGCGGTGGGGAACAGCCAGCTTTCCTCGGCGGCGGCGTGTTCGCGGTACTGGCGGGCGAACTCCTCCAGCTCGTTGCGGCTGATGCGGTGGATCTTGCCGTCGCGCAGCGCCAGCAGATCGTCGCGGATCGCGTTCCAGCAGGAATGCAGATAGCCGTGTTCGGCGCTCAGTTGCTCCAGCCGGGAGGCGGCGGTGGGCACCCGCGCCAGAATCAGCGGGAACAGCTCGTCCTCCTCGTCGCTGTGATGGGCGGGGCCGGCCAGGTCGAAGTAGCGGACCACGCCGTCTATCGTATTGCGGGCGGCCTCGTTGACGCCGTGTTGCTCGATGTAGGCGGGCAGCTGATCCAATTGCTCGCAGAAGCGGCGAATCTTGTCGTGACAGGCTTGCAGCATTTCCAGCGGCTGTTCGAAGCTGGGCGCGGCGGCGTTGCTCAGAGAGTCCAGCGTCAGCATGGGCGTTCTCCTGTGATGGGTGACGGCCTGCATTCTGCGGCATGGAACGGGCCGCGGCCATGATTCGGCTCAAGCAAGGCGAGCCTTCCGCCGGGCTGGAGCGGTAGAATGCAGGATGAAGGCTTGTCCGCCCCGGTTGTTCTTGATACCGCGTAGGGTCTCAGAAAACAAGTGTGATATTGGACTGTTCCAGTTACCGGATTGTTGCATCGGTTACGCGCGCAGGGAGAGTGAATGCAAGCCCCGTTTGAAGTGAAAAGCCTGGATTTGAGGGACGCCGCGCTGGCCGCGCGCGCCTTGGATCTGCAACTGGCCGCCCACCGCCTGGAGGCGGAGTGGCTGTCCTATCCGCACCTGCCCGTGCTGTGGGCCGATCTGGCCGCGGCGCGGGCCTGCGCCGACGCGGTCTGGGGCGCGTTCGAGGGCGAGAGCCTGCGCGGCCTGCTGGTGGCCTCGCGCCGCGAGGACGGCGGTCTGCATATCGAAAGAGTGGTGGTGGATCCGCAACAGCTGCGCGCCGGCTGGGGCTATCGCCTGCTGAACCGGGCGCTGGTGGGCGAGGGCGAGGTCAGCGTGGACACCGCCGAGGTCAATATTGCCGCGTTGTCCTTGTACCGCAAGGCCGGTTTCGTCGCCGAGCAGCGCTGGTCCACGCCGGACGGCTTGATGTTGTGGCGTTTGAATTATCAGCCGGCCCCGCCGCCTGCTTTGCAATTATTGGAAGACGGCTGGCTGGACGGCGCGCGCCGGTTGCCCTCGCCCAATCACGATGAACGCGGCGAGGGCATGGCGCCGGAACTGCTGGTGATCCACAACATCAGCCTGCCGCCGTATCGCTACGGCGGCTTGGGCGTGGAACAGCTGTTCCAGAACCGGCTGAATCCTGACGAGCATCCGTTCTACGCCGAAATCCAGCATCTGCGGGTGTCGTCCCATTTCTTCATTCGTCGGTCCGGCGAGCTGCAGCAGTTCGTGCCGGTGACGCGGCGCGCCTGGCATGCCGGCGTGTCCAGCTGGCGGGGGCGTGAGCGCTGCAACGATTTTTCCATCGGCGTGGAGTTGGAAGGCTGCGATTTCGAGCCGTTCAGCGAGGCGCAATACCGCACGCTGCAAGCGCTGGCGCGGGTATTGCGGAGCAAGCTGCCGCTTAGCGCCGTCATCGGCCACGAGCACATCGCGCCGGGGCGCAAGACCGATCCCGGCCCGTTCTTCGATTGGGCGCGGGCGGAGGCGGACAGCGGCCTGCAACGCTAGAGTCAGGCGCGAAAAAGCCGGACAGGCAGGGCCGGTCCGGCTTGGGAGCGGGGCGGGAGGGCTTACAGCTCGACTTGCGCGCCCAGCTCCACCACCCGGTTGGTCGGCACCTGGAAGAAGTCGGTGGCGCGCATCGCGTTTTTGCTCATCCACACGAACAGCTTTTCGCGCAGGCGCGACATGCCCGGACGCTCGGTGGACACGATGGTTTCCCGCGACAGGAAGAAGGACGTGTCCATCAGCTCGAAGGCCAGGCCCTGGGCGGTGCAGTCTTCCAGCACCTGCAGCACGTTCGGGTCTTCCTTGAAGCCGTAGCGGGCCACCACGCGCCAGAACGAAGCCGACATCTGCACAATCTCCAGTCTGTCCTCTTCCGCCACATAGGGGACGTCTTCGGTGCGCACCGTCATCAACACCACCCGCTCGTGCAGCACCTTGTTGTGCTTGAGATTGTGCAGCAGCGCGTGCGGCACGCCGTGCAAGGTGCTGGTCAGGAACACCGCGGTGCCTTGCACCCGCGTCGGCGGATAGGCTTCCAGGTTCTCGATGAAGCTGTCCAGCGGCAGCGCCTGGTCGCGCAGGCGCGTGAACAGCAGCTCGCGGCCCTGCTTCCAGGTGCTCATCAGGGTGAAGATCACCATGCCCAGCACCAGCGGCAGCCAGCCGCCGTCGGCCACTTTATGGATGTTGGCGCTGAAGAAGCCCAGGTCTATGGTGGCGAACATCAGGGTGACGCCCAGCGCTAGCGGCAGCGGCCAGCGCCAGTTGACCCGGGCCACCACGAAGAACAGGCAGGTGGTGATCAGCATGGTGCCGGTGACGGCGATGCCGTAGGCGGCGGCCAGGCTGGACGAAGTCTTGAAGGTCAGCACCACCACCATCACCGCGATCAGCAGCGCCCAGTTGATGAAGGGCATATAGATCTGGCCGATCTCTTTTTCCGAGGTGTGCTGCACTTCCAGCCGCGGGCAGTAACCCAGCTGGATGGCCTGGCGGGTCAGCGAGTAGGCGCCGGAAATCACCGCCTGCGACGCGATCACCGTGGCCAGCGTCGCCATCACGATCAGCGGCAGCAGCGCCCAGTCCGGCGCCAGCAGGAAGAAGGGATTCTTGATCGCCGCCGGGTTTTGCATCAGCAGCGCGCCCTGGCCGAAATAATTCAGCGCCAGGCCGGGCAGCACCAGGCTGAACCAGGCGCGGCGGATCGGCGAGCTGCCGAAATGGCCCATGTCGGCGTACAGCGCCTCGGCGCCGGTCAGCGCCAGCACCACCGAGCCCAGGGTCAGGAAGGAGCCCCAGCCGTTGTGGCCGATGAAGTGCAGCGCGTGGTAGGGATTGAGCGCCTGCAGCACTTGCGGCGCTTGCACGATCTGGTGCAAGCCGAGCAGACCCAGCACGGAGAACCAGACCAGCATGATGGGGCCGAACAGCAGGCCGACGCTGGCGGTGCCGAAGCGTTGCAGCAGGAACAGGCCGGTCAGCACGCCGATGGCCATCGGCAGCACATAGCTTTCCATCGCCGGCGAAATCAGCTCCATGCCCTCGGCGGCGGACAAGACCGACACTGCCGGGGTGATGATGGCGTCGCCGTAGAACAGCGCCGCGCCGAACAAGCCCAGCAGCACGATCTTCCAGCGCGCGGCGTGAGTGGTGTAATGACGGGCCAGCGCCATCAGCGCCATGATGCCGCCTTCGCCGCGGTTGTCGGCGCGCAGCACGAAGGCCACGTACTTGATGGAAACCACGAAAATCAGCGACCAGAAGATCAGCGACAAGATGCCGAAGATGTTTTCCGGGGTGGTGGGGATGCCCTGGCCGGTGAAGCATTCGCGCAGGGTATACAGCGGGCTGGTGCCGATGTCGCCGTATACCACGCCCAAGGCGGCCAGGGTCAGGCCAGCCATGGCCTGTTTGTTGTGATCCTGCATAAGCATCCAATGGAATTGTTCGTCACCGTATATTGCTGCACAGCAATATCGGTGGTTCTTGAGCGCGCAGATTACTCCAGAGGTCTGGGTAAGCCAAGCAAAGGCCGCGCAAGAGCCGAGATGTGTTCTCGTAAAACGACAGAGTCCGGGCTGTCTGCTTGCGCGGCGGCCGCATCTGGGGTAGCCGGCGGGGGGCGGGACACGCATCTTTATAGCGCAAATCGGCGATGCCGGCGCAAGGCTTGGCCGCGAGGCGCGGCAAACGCTACAATCAAGCCCTCAATTACACCGTATTGCCAAGGACGCATCATGCGCGCATCGCAGTTTTTCATTTCCACCCTGAAGGAAGCCCCCGCCGACGCCGACATCGCCAGCCAGAAACTGATGATGCGCGCCGGCTTCATCCGCAAAGTGGCCGCCGGCATTTACTCCTGGATGCCGATGGGCCTGCGCAGCGTGCGCAAGGTGGAAAACATCGTGCGCGAAGAGATGAATCGCGCCGGCGCAATCGAAGTCAGCCTGCCGGTGGTGCAACCGGCCGGCCTGTGGCAGGAAACCGGCCGCTGGGACAAGATGGGCGAGGAGTTGCTGCGCTTCAAGGACCGCCATGAGCGCGATTTCGCCTTGCAGCCCACCGCCGAGGAGCTGATCACCGACATCGCCCGCAACGAGCTGCGCAGCTACCGCGCGCTGCCGAAGAACTTCTTCCAGATCCAGACCAAGTTCCGCGACGAGCGCCGTCCGCGCTTCGGCGTGATGCGCGGCCGCGAGTTCACGATGAAGGACGCCTACTCCTTCGACCGCAGCGCCGACGCCGCCGGCGTCAGCTACGACAATATGTACGCCGCCTACTGCCGCATCTTCGACCGCCTGGGCCTGAGCTACCGCGCCGTCGCCGCAGACACCGGCGCGATCGGCGGCGACCGCTCGCATGAATTCCAGGTGATCGCCGACACCGGCGAGGACGCCATCGTCTACTGCCCGGACTCCGACTACGCCGCCAACATCGAACTGGCCGAAGCCGTGGCCCCGGCCGGCGAACGCGCGGCCGCCGGCGCGGCCATGGCCAAGGTGCACACGCCCAAGGTCAAGACCATCGCCGATCTGGTGGGTTTCCTGAACGTGGACGTCAAGCAGACCGTCAAGGCGGTGGTGGTGGACGGCGACGAAGATCAGCCGGTGCTGTTGCTGGTGCGCGGCGACCACGAGCTGAACGAAGTCAAGGCGGAGAAGATCGCCGGCATCAAGAAGCCGCTGACTTTCGCCTCGCCGGCCGCGATCAAGGCCGCCTTCGGCGCCAATCCCGGCTCGCTGGGCCCGGTGGGCTTCAAGGGCCGCGTCATCGCCGACCGCACCGTCGCCAAGATGGCCGACATGATTACCGGCGCCAACGAGGACGATCAGCACTACACCGGCGTCAACTTCGGCCGCGATTGCGCGGAGCCGGAAGTGATGGACATCCGCAATGTGGTGGCCGGCGACGCCTCGCCGGACGGCAAGGGCGAGCTGGCGATCCAGCGCGGCATCGAAGTGGGCCATGTGTTCTATCTGGGCACCAAGTACTCGGAAGCGATGAACGCCACCTTCCTGGACGAGGACGGCAAGCCCAAGCCGTTCGAGATGGGCTGCTACGGCATCGGCGTCACCCGCATTCTGGGCGCGGCGATCGAGCAGAACTTCGACGACAAGGGCATGATCTGGCCGGACGCCATCGCGCCGTTCGCCCTGGTGATCTGCCCGGTGGGCTATGACCGTTCCGCCGAGGTGAAGGCCGCCGCCGACGCCTTGTACCAAGGCCTGCTGGCCAAGGGCGTGGACGTGATCCTGGACGACCGCGGCGAGCGCCCGGGCGCGATGTTCGCTGATTGGGAACTGATCGGCGCGCCGCATCGCGTCACCATCGGCGACCGCGGCCTGAAGGAAGGCAAGGTCGAGTACCAGCACCGTCGCGACGCGGAGGCCAGCGCGCTGGCCGCCGATGCTATGCTGGAACAAGTGCTAGCCAAACTGGGGCTGTGACCGTCTTATGATCCGATCCGGCATCGTCGTATTGTTGGCCGCGCTGGCAGCGATGCCGGCGTGGGCCGGCGCGCAGAAGGAAGAGGCGCTGGCTGCCAACGTCGCTTCCACCATGCGCCGTTCGGTGTCGGACGCCAATGCGCCGCGGCTGGTGTTCGACGACCAGCGCGAGGCCGACGCCTGGCTGGGAGAGATGTCCAGCCGGCTGGCCAAGCGGATTCCGGATAAATGGACGCGCGAGCGTCTGCTCACCGCCATCCATTACGAGGCCACCCGCGCCGGCCTGGACCCGCAGCTGGTGCTGGGCCTGATCCAGGTGGAAAGCGGCTTCAACAAGTACGCGATCTCCGGCGCCGGCGCGCGCGGGTTGATGCAGGTGATGCCGTTCTGGGTGCGCAGCATAGGCAATGCGCAGCACAATCTGTTCGATCTCACCACCAATCTGCGCTACGGCTGCACCATTCTGCGTTACTACCTGGATATCGAGCGCGGCAATCTGTTCCGCGCGCTGGGCCGCTACAACGGCAGCCTGGGCCGCGCCGAGTATCCCAATCTGGTGATGGGGGCCTGGAAAGGCCGCTGGCACTGGGTGGCGCCGCTGCCGGTGAAAACGGCGGCGGCGGGCGCCGCGCCGCCGCTGCTGCGCTGAAGCGCGGATGCAAAAAAAAACCGGCTCTGGAATCCAGGCCGGTTTTTTTTGTCCGCTCAGCGCGGCAGGCTACAGGAGGGCGCGCGCATTTCAATCCTCCTGGGTTTGCAGCATCTTTTTCAGCAAGCGCGCCAGCGTGGCGCGTTCTTCCGCGTCCAGCATCTCGATCAACTCGGCCTCGGCCGACAGATGGTTGCCGACGGCGTCCTCGATCACCTCGAAGCCCTTGGGCGTCAGCGTCACGATCACGCCGCGGCGGTCGCCCGGGTCCGGCGAGCGGGTCACCAGGCCGGCTTCTTCCAGACGATTGATGCGGTTGGTCAGCGCGCCGGAGGAAATCAGCACCATGCCTTGCAGTTGATTGGGGGACAGCTGGAACGGCTCGCCGCCGCGGCGCAGCGCGGCCAACACGTCGAATTCGCCGACATTCAGATTGTGGCGCGCCAAATCGTGCAGTACGCGGCGGGTGACGAAGTACTCCATTCGCACAATGCGGCCGACCACTTCGGTGGAGGATGGGTCCAAGTCCGGGCGAACCTCGCGCCACAGGGCCACGATACGGTCAATCTGGTCTGGTGCTTGTTGCATCACTGACGGTTCCTGATGTGTGGGTGACAACTGGATGACTACCGGGCGCAGAGATTAGCACGGCTTGAAGTTAGTTTATCTTCACGTGAAATAATAGTCTTCAGTCATCACCCGCACCAGCGGGAAGCGCGCTTACTGACGCATGCTGACCGCCAGCCGGTTGAAGGCGTTCATCAGGGCGATGGCGAAGCTCAGGTCCGCCACTTCTTCCGGGCTGAAGTGTTCCTGCAAGGGCAGATAGTGCTGGTCCGGCGCCTGGGTGACGGCGATGTCGGTCAGCGATTCCGCCCATTCCAGCGCCGCGCGTTCGCGGGCGCTGTACAACTCGCTGACGCGCCAGCCGGCCAGAGAATCGATGCGTTCATTGCTTTCCCCCCTGGCGCGCAGGGCCGACGCGTGCATTTTCAGGCAGAAGGCGCAGCCGTTGATCTGGGATACGCGCAGGTAAACCAGCTCGATCAAGGGCAGGCCCAGGCTGCTGTGCTGCAGGCTGGCTTTGACGCTGGCCAGCCCTTGGTAGGCGGCGGGGGACAGTTGGGTGTAGGGCAGGCGCAGAGACATGGCAATTCCTTTCAAGAGAGAGTCGCAGCGGCGAGCTGCAAGGCCAGTCTAGGCAAAAATCATTTATGTAAATAGACTTAAAATATCGAATTCAAATTCCAAAAATGAAATCATGCTGGATGATCTGCAGTTATTCGTGAGCATTGTCGACGCCGGCAGCCTGAATGCCGCCGCTCGGCGGCTGGGCGTGCCCACCGCCACCCTGTCGCGGCGCTTGCAGGCGCTGGAGCGGGAGTTGGGCTGTCGCCTGCTGCACCGCAGCGCGCGGCGGATGGAGCTGACGGCGGAAGGCGGGCAGTACTACGAGCAATGCCGGCCCTTGCTGCAATCGCTGAGCCAGACCGCCGCGTCGCTGGCCGATTCGCTGCACCAGGTCAAGGGCGTGCTGCGGGTGCTGTCGCCGCTGAGTCTGGGCAACGACGTCCTGGTGCCGGTGTGGCGGCGGATGCTCAGAGACTATCCAGACTTGCGCTTGGAGCTGCATCTGAACAACGCCATCGACGACCTGCTCAGCGGCATGGCGGACCTGGCCTTGCGGGTAGGGGAGCAGCCGGACTCCAGCTTGAACCAAAGGCGGCTGGGCTGGGTGCGCACTTTGCTGGTGGCCGCGCCGGCCTATCTGGCGGCGCAAGGCGAGCCGCGGACGCCGGAGGCGCTAGCGCGCCACGCCTTGCTGGTGGCGGAGCCGTTCGAGCGCTGGCATTTGCGACGCCGGGACGACGGCGCGGAATGGGAGTTGCCGCCGCCGCGGCTGCGGGTCAACGATATGCTGCTGCCGCGCCGCTTGGCCGAGGCCGGCGTCGGCATTGCCGTCTGTCCCCATAGCCTGTGCCACCGTCAGTTGGCGGAAGGCGGCTTGCGGCAGGTCTTGGCCGGCTGGGAAATGCCGGCGCAGCCGGTGTACGCGGTATGGCCGCAACGGCGTTATCCGCCGGCGCGGGTGCGGGTCTTGCTGGACGTTCTGGCGGAGTTCGCCGAGACGGAGCCTTTGCTGGCGCGGGCTTAGTCAGCTCGGCGTGGGCTCGCCGCGCCGCTTCTTGCCCGGATGCGGCGGCTTGGGCAGCACGATCTGCCGGGTGCCGGCCAGTCTGTCGTGCAGGAAGAGTTTGTCGCGGTCGTAGAACTTGGCCAGGAAGGGCACCAGGCACCAGCTCAGCGCCAGCCACAGCGCCTGCGGCTGGTGGCCGTAGGCATTGGCCCAGCCGAGGTAGGACACCGCCGGCATGCCGACGAACAAGGTCAGGCCGATCAGGTAGCGCGCCGCCGCCTGCTTCCAGACAATGCCGCCGCCGCGGGCGTTGACCAGCTTGATGCGCCAGGTCTTCATCGCCACGGTCTGGCCGCTGCGCACCCAGCAATAGCCGAAGTAGCCGAACAGCGCGACGGCGAGCACGCCTTTCAGCAGGGCCTTGAACAGCGGCCCCTGGCCGATCAGCGTTTGCAACGGCGTCAGCGCCGCGGTGACGGTGAGCAAGAGCGCGGCGACCAGCAGCAATTCGTAGAACAGGCTGGCCAGGCTGCGTTTCAGTGTCGGAGGAGTCAGGGCGGGGGCGTCAGCGGGAGGCATCTTGGGCTTTATGTTGTTGTTGCAGGCGCTGGATGGCCTGCCGGCGTTGTTCGGGCGGCATCTGCTGCAAGGCTTTCCAGTTGGCGCGGATTTCGTCGCGCTGCTGCTGGCTCAGTTCGGACCAGGCTTTCAGCTTCTGTTGCACGCGCTGGCGCTGGGCCTCCGGCAGCTGTTGGAAGGACGGCACGATGGCCAGCAGATTCTGCTTTTTATACGGCGCGTAGCGGTCCCATTCCGTGGCCAGCGGCGCCAGCACCTGCTGCTGTTCCGCGCTCAACTGCGCCCAGCTGGGGTTGGCCGGCGGGCTGGCCTTGGCCGCCGGCGCCAGCAGCCCGCTCAGGCACAGGGCAAGCAGCAGGCGGCGGCCGCTATTCATGCAGGCCTCGGCTGAAATGCGGCTCCAGCAAGGCTTCGAAGGGCAGATCCTGCGCCAGCAGCGCGGCGTCCACCGCTTCTTCCTCCAGCAGCAGGTCTTCGGCCAGCATCATGCCGGCGCCGGTCAACAGCGCGAAGCCCAAGGCCAGGCCGCCGCGGCGGAGCGACAACACATGGCGTTGAGCCCACAGGCCCAGCCGCTCGCGCGGGGGCGCGGCGCCGGGGGAATGGGCGTCGAAGCGGCTCAGCGCGCATTCGCGCGCCTGGCGCAGCTTGCGTTCCAGCGCGGGGTCGAGATCGTCGCTGGCGTGGTCCAGCACGCGGGACACATGGCCGGGCAGGGGATTGGAAGGTTTCATAGCGTCACTCCCTTTTGCGCGAGGATGGCGGCCAGCGTGTGATTGGCGCGCGAGCAATGCGTTTTCACGCTGCCTTCCGAGCAGCCCATCACGCGCGCGGTGGCGGCGACATCCAGACCCTCCCAATAACGCAGCAAAAAGGCCTCGCGTTGACGGGCGGGCAGCAACTGCAGCGAGGCCTCGATCAACACGGCGGTTTCCTTGCGCGCACACCACAGCTCGGGGTTGCTGTGCGCCTCGTCAGCGGCCACGTCCAGCACTTCCAGCGGGTCCGGGCCGTCCTCCTCCTCGCGGGCGGGGATCAGCGAGGACAGCAGCGTGCTGACGAAACGGCGCGCCTTGCTGCGGCGGTAGAAATCGCGGATGGTGTTTTGCAGGATGCGCTGGAAGATCAGCGGCAGTTCCGCCGCCGGGGCGTGCGGATAGCGATCCGCCAGTTTCATCATCGAGTCCTGCACGATATCCAATGCGCTGTCTTCGTTCTGGACCGCATACCACGCCTGCTTGAAAGCGCGTTTCTCCGCCGACTCCAGGAAGTCGGCCATTTCCTCGCGGCTAGCCATCGGATGAGAGTTTGAGTTGATGCCAACAGAAGATGGTAGCAGAGCGCCGCCGATTCGGCCAAGCCTGATTTTTTTCCTGAATTTACCGAGGCTTAGACGCATATTGCACCTGCACAAAAGCACTTGACCGGTTTCAAAGCAATACGCTAAGGTCGTCCGATACGGGATGAAACTAACGCAAAGACAAGAGGCGATATGCAGATATCGGGCGCGGAAGCGGTTGTCCGCTGCCTGCAGGAAGAAGGTGTCGAATTTGTTTTCGGCTACCCCGGCGGCGCGGTGCTGGAAATCTACGATGCCATTTTCCGGCAGGACAAATTCAAACATGTGCTGGTCAGGCATGAGCAGGCGGCGGTGCATGCCGCCGATGCCTACTCCCGTTCCAGCGACAAGGTGGGCGTGGCCCTGGTCACCTCCGGCCCCGGCGCGACCAATGCCGTGACCGGCATTGCCACCGCCTATATGGACTCCATCCCCATGGTGGTGCTGTCCGGCCAGGTGCCGTCTCCGGCCATCGGCCTGGACGCCTTCCAGGAAGTGGACATGGTGGGCATCACCCGCCCGTGCGTGAAGCACAACTTCCTGGTCAAGGACGTCAATGAAATAGCCGCCACCATCAAAAAGGCGTTCTACATCGCCAAGACCGGTCGTCCCGGTCCGGTGGTGGTTGACATCCCCAAGGACATCACCCAGCAGCGCACGGAATTCCAATACCCGGAAAGCGTGCATATCCGCTCCTACGTGCCGGCTACCCGCGGCCACCCGGGGCAGATCAAGAAAGCGGTGAACCTGCTGTTGGAAGCCAAGCGCCCCTTTATTTACGTGGGCGGCGGCGCGGTGCAGGGCAATGCCGCCGGCGAAGTGACCGAGCTGGTCAAATCGCTGGGCTTGCCGTGTACCAACACCCTGATGGGCCTGGGCGCCTATCCGGGTTCCGATCCGCAGTTCCTCGGCATGCTGGGCATGCACGGCACTTATGAAGCCAATATGGCGATGCAGTACTGCGATGTGCTGGTGGCCATAGGCGCGCGTTTCGACGACCGCGTGATCAGCGTGCCCTCGCACTTCCTCAGCCAGCCGAAGAAGATCATCCACATCGACGTGGATCCGTCCTCCATCTCCAAGCGGGTGAAGGCGGACATCCCCATCGTCGGCGACGTCAAGCATGTGCTGAAAGACATGCTGGACCTGCTGAAGCAATCCGGCCAGAAGCCGGACGCTCAAGCCCTGGCCGGCTGGTGGAAGCAGATTGAGGAATGGCGCGGCCACAACTGTTTGCTGTACACCCCGTCCACGGAGCTGATCAAGCCTCAGTACGTGGTGGAGAAGCTGTACGAAATCACCGGCGGCAAGGCCATCGTCACATCCGACGTGGGCCAGCACCAGATGTGGGCGGCGCAGTACTACAAGTTCGACAATCCCAAGCAGTGGCTGAACTCCGGCGGACTCGGCACCATGGGCTTCGGCCTGCCTGCGGCGATGGGCGCGCAACTGGCCAATCCGGACGCCACCGTCGCCTGCATCACCGGCGAGGGCTCGATCCAGATGAACATCCAGGAACTGTCCACCTGCAAGCAGTACCACACCCCGGTGAAGGTGCTGGCCTTGAACAACCGCTACCTGGGCATGGTGCGCCAGTGGCAGCAGTTCTTCTACGGCACGCGCTATTCCGAATCCTATATGGACGCCTTGCCGGACTTCGTCAAAATCGCCGAGGCTTATGGTCATATCGGCTTCAAGGTGGAAGACCCCGCCGATGTGGAGCCGGTATTGAAGGAGGCGTTCAGCCAGAAGCTGAAGGAGCGGCTGGTGTTCCTGGATTTCCGTACCGACCAGTCCGAGAACGTGTTCCCGATGGTGCAAAACGGCAAGGGCCTGGACCAGATGGACCTGCCCGAGCACATGAGCGAGGTGCAGAACGTGCCCTTCGAGAACAACCGTGACTACGGCAATATGTGTTGAGGCCAGCCGGTATGCGACATATCCTATCCATTCTTCTGGAAAACGAAGCGGGCGCATTGTCCCGCGTGGTGGGCCTGTTTTCGGCCCGTGCCTACAACATCGATTCGCTGACAGTGTCCACGACCGAGGACCCGACGCTGTCGCGCATGACTATCGTCACTCACGGTTCCGACGAAGTCATCGAGCAGATCACCAAGCAGCTCAACAAGCTGATCGAGGTGGTCAAGGTGATAGACCTCAATGAATCCGAGCACATCGAGCGCGAGCTGATGCTGATCAAGGTCCGCGCCACCGGCAAGGACCGCGAGGAGATGAAGCGCATGGCCGACATCTTCCGCGGACGCATCATCGACGTGACGGAAAAGACTTACACCATCGAGCTGACCGGTACGAGCGAAAAGCTCGGCGCCTTCATCGAGGCGGTGGACCGCACAGTGATCCTGGAAACGGTCCGTACCGGCGCATCCGGCATTGGTCGGGGTGAGCGGGTTCTGAAAATCTGAAGCAGGCGGGCGCCGGCCAAGGGCCGGGCCGCCTAAACAAACGAAATCAAGGATTGCAAATGAAAGTTTTCTACGACAAAGACGCTGACCTCTCCATCATCAAGGGCAAGAAAGTCGCCATCATCGGCTACGGTTCCCAGGGCCACGCCCATGCGCAGAACCTGAAAGACTCCGGCGTGGACGTCGTGGTGGGCCTGCGCAAGGACGGCGCTTCCTGGAAGAAGGCGGAAGCGGCCGGCCACAAGGTCAAGGAAGTGGCCGAGGCGGTGAAGAAGGCCGACGTGGTGATGATTCTGCTGCCGGATGAATCGCAGCCGGACGTCTACGGCAAGGACATCGCGCCCAATCTGAAGAAGGGCGCGGCGCTGGCCTTCGCCCACGGCTTCAACATCCATTACAACCAGATCGTGCCGCCGGCCGACGTCGACGTGATCATGGTGGCGCCGAAAGGCCCGGGCCACACCGTGCGCTCCGAATACCTGAAGGGCGGCGGCGTGCCGACCCTGATCGCGGTCTATCAGGACAAGTCCGGCAAGGCGCGCGACGTGGCGTTGTCCTACGCGGCGGCCAACGGCGGCACCAAGGGCGGCGTGATCGAGACCAATTTCCGCGAGGAAACCGAGACCGATCTGTTCGGCGAGCAGGCCGTGCTGTGCGGCGGCGCGGTGGAGCTGGTCAAGGCCGGCTTCGAAACCCTGGTGGAAGCCGGCTACGCGCCGGAAATGGCTTACTTCGAGTGTCTGCACGAGCTGAAGCTGATCGTCGACCTGATGTACGAAGGCGGCATCGCCAATATGAACTACTCGATCTCCAACAACGCGGAGTACGGCGAGTACGTGACCGGCCCGGAAGTGGTGACCTCCGCCACCAAGGACGCGATGAAGAAGGCGCTGTACCGCATCCAGTCCGGCGAATACGCGAAGATGTTCATCCTGGAAGGCAAGACCAACTATCCGAGCATGACCGCGCGTCGTCGTCTGACCGCTGATCACCCGATCGAGAAAGTGGGCGCCGAGCTGCGCGCGATGATGCCGTGGATCGCCAAGAACAAGCTGGTGGACCAGTCCAAGAACTGAGTCCGCGGGCTGCTGCATTAAGCAAAGCCGGGAGATTTCCCGGCTTTTTTGCGTTTGGACGGCGCGGACGCAAGGCCGGCCCATGAAAAACGGCGCCCTGGGCGCCGTTGCGTTTGGAGCGAGAGCCTTCAGTCGGCCATCGCCTCGCCCATGCGCACCGCGCCGGCGGCTTGCCAGGCGGGGTTGAAGCTCAGCGGGCCTTGCGGGAACAGCAAGACCACGGTGGAGCCCAGCAAGAAGCGGCCCATCTCCTCGCCCTTGGCCAGACGGATGTCCTGGTCGCGGTAGTCCCAGTGCCGGATCTGGCCCGGCCGCGGCGGATTGACCACGCCGTGCCAGACGGTGGCCATGCTGCCGACGATGGTGGCGCCCACCAGCACCAGCGCGAAGGGCCGGCCGTCCTGCCCCTCGAACAGGCAGACCACGCGTTCATTGCGCGCGAACAAGCGGTCCACGCCGCGGGCGGTGGCCGGGTTCACCGAATACAGCTCGCCCGGAACATAGCTCATCCGCAGCAGGCGGCCGTCGCAAGGCATGTGGATGCGATGGTAGTCGCGCGGGCTCAGGTAGATGGTGGCGAAATGGCCGTCGTCGAAACGGCGCGCCGATTCGGCGTCGCCGGCCAGCAGGGCCTGGGCGGAGTAGCTGCGGCCCTTGGCCTGGAAAATCTGCCCCTGTTCGATACGGCCGAACTGGCTGATGGCGCCGTCCACCGGGCAAGCCAGCCGTTCGCTCGAGAGCGGGCGCGCGTCGGCGCGCAGGGCGCGGGTGAAGAAGGCGTTGAAGCTGGCGTAGGCGGAGGGATCGCTGGCGGCGGCTTCATTCATGTCCACCTGATAGCGGGCGATGAAGCGGCGGATGATCCATTGCGTCAGGCTGCCGCCTTCCCAGTTGGCGATGCGGCCCGCCAATCGGGTCATGGCCAGCTTGGGCATCAGATGTTGCAACAGCACGAACAGGCGTTCGGACACTGGTTTGTCCTCGATCAATCTGACTAAACCCAAGAGTATAACCGATCTGCCGGCGTCTGATCGCTTGCGCTTTGCTTAAAGCTTAGGCAATTGCCAAGCAAAAATAGACATAATGTCCGATATTTTTGGCTTGGACATCCGGTGTAACGTTTTAATCACAGTTTTCAGCATGCAGATTTGACTTTATGTCTTGCTTGCCGGTAGGCTGGATCAAAATTTGCTGCGGGAGCACATGATGCAATTGGACATTGAACGCTTGATTGCGGACTTCGGCGGGCCGGGACAGCTGGCTGAGGATCTGAATCGCTTGTTCGCCGATGAGCCGGTGACTCGGGCGGCGATATACAAATGGAGAGAACGCGGCAGCCTGCCATTGGCCCAGCTCAACAAGCTGGCGGTGATGGCGGCCAGCCAGGGTAAACGCTTCGATTTCAACGATTATCTGATCGGCGTCGGGACAGGCGCGGAAATTGCAATGCAGGGACCAGGGAGAAACAGCCAGATGGGCAATCGTCTTTATATATTCGACACCACCTTGCGCGACGGCGAGCAATCGCCGGGCGCATCGATGACCAAGGAAGAAAAGATCCGGATTGCCCGCCAGCTGGAGCGTCTGGGCGTGGACATCATCGAAGCCGGTTTCGCCGCGGCGAGCCCGGGCGACGCCGACGCCATCCGCGCCATCGCCGAGGTGATCAAGGACTCCACCGTCTGTAGTCTGGCCCGCGCCAACGAGCGCGACGTCCGCGCCGCGGGCGAAGCGATCAAGCCGGCGGCGCGCGGCCGCATCCATACTTTCATCGCCACCAGCCCCATCCATATGGAGAAGAAGCTGCGCATGAGCCCGGACGAAGTGGTGGCGGCGGCGGTGGCGGCGGTGAAAATCGCCCGCGAATACACCGACGACGTGGAGTTCTCCGCCGAAGACGCGCTGCGCTCGGACATCAACTTTCTGGCGCGCATTTTCGGCGAAGTGATCAAGGCCGGCGCCACCACGCTGAACGTGCCGGACACCGTCGGTTACGCGGTGCCCTTCATCACCGAGGCTTTCTTCCGCGAATTGATCGCCAAGACGCCGGGCGGCGACAAAGTGGTCTGGTCCGCCCACTGTCACAACGACCTGGGCATGGCGGTGGCCAACAGCCTGGCCGCGGTGCTGGGCGGCGCGCGCCAGGTGGAATGCACCATCAACGGCCTGGGCGAGCGCGCCGGCAACGCCAGCCTGGAGGAAGTGGTGATGGCGGTGCGCACCCGCAAGGACGTGTTCGCGCTGGAAACCGGCATCGACGCCACCCAGATCGTGCCGGCCTCCAAGCTGGTGTCCACGGTGACCGGCTATCCGGTGCAGCCCAACAAGGCCATCGTCGGCGCCAACGCCTTCGCCCACGAGTCCGGCATTCATCAGGACGGCGTGCTCAAGCACCGCGAAACCTACGAGATCATGTCCGCCGAATCGGTGGGCTGGAGCACCAACCGCCTGACCCTGGGCAAATTGTCCGGCCGCAA
Source organism: Chromobacterium rhizoryzae (assembly GCF_020544465.1). NCBI lineage: Bacteria > Pseudomonadati > Pseudomonadota > Betaproteobacteria > Neisseriales > Chromobacteriaceae > Chromobacterium > Chromobacterium rhizoryzae. Next base: position 4,932,161 of record NZ_CP066126.1, on the reverse strand, counting down.
CGCCTTCAAGACCAAGCTGATCGAGCTGGGCATCGTGCTGGACAGCGAAGAAGCGCTGAACGCCGCCTTCGCCCGTTTCAAGGAGCTGGCGGACCGCAAGCGCGAGATTTTCGACGAGGACCTGCACGCGCTGGTGTCGGACGAGTTCAGCACCGTCCGCGAAGAGGATTACAAACTGGTGTCCTTGAAGATCGCCACCGAAACCGGCGAAGCGCCGGTGGCCTCCATCGTCTTCCTGGCGCACGGCGAAGAGCGCCGCGCCCAATCCAGCGGCTCCGGTCCGGTGGATGCCGCCTTCAAGGCGATTGAAAGCGTGGCCGCCAGCGGCGCGGAACTGGAACTGTACTCGGTGAACGCCATCACCAAGGGCACCGAATCCCAAGGCGAAGTGACGGTGCGCCTGGCGCGAGACGGCCGCATCGTCAGCGGCCTGGGCGCAGACACCGACATCATCGTGTCCTCGGCCAAGGCCTATTTGTCGGCCTTGAACAAATTGATGAACCAGGAGCAAAAGCTGAACGCACAAGCGCTGGTATGAGGTTTTCCGGCCGAGGCGGCCAGCGCGGCGCGTCGTCGACAAGGTTTTCCATCCCGTCCTTGTCGGCGTGCAGTCAGCGTTAGACCGTCCGGCCCAGGGAGTTCACTTTATCGAGTGTGAAGTCCATCAGGCCCACAAGGCCGACCCTTTTTGCCCCGGCTCACAAGGCCGCGCGGCGGACAGCCGACCCATGAGGTCGGCGTCGTTGCGCGGCGGAGCCGGGGTTTTTGCGTTTTACGCGCGGACGGGCCGGCGCTAGACTGCCAGCTCTCTCCTTCCCCATTACGGAAAGCGCCCATGTCCGCAGCCTTCTTCATCACCGGCACCGATACCGAAATCGGCAAGACCCACGTCGCCGTGCAATTGATCCGCCAATGGCAGGCCGAAGGCAAACGCGTGCTGGCGATGAAGCCGGTGGCTTCCGGCTGCGAACTGCTGGCCGACGGCAGCTGGTGGAACGACGACGTGGCGCGGCTGACCGCCGCCACCGGCCAGTCCGATCTGGAACTGATGAACCCCTATCGATTCCTGCCGCCGGTGTCGCCGCATATCGCCGCGAGCGAGGCCGGCGTGGACATCCGGCTGGACGTGATCGTCGACCATTACCAGCAATTGGCCGCCTGCGCCGACGTGGTGGTGGTGGAAGCGGCGGGCGGCTGGATGGCCCCGCTGTCCGACCGGCTGTTCATGGCCGATATGGCCAAGGCCTTGCAACTGCCGGTGATTCTGGTGGTGGGCATGCGGCTGGGCTGCATCAACCACGCCTTGCTGACCGCGCGCGCGGTGCTGGACGCCGGCCTGCCGCTGGCCGGCTGGGTGGCCAATCGAGTGGTGCCGCAGCAACAGGCCTACGAGCAGAACCTGGAAACCCTGCAAAGACACATGCCGGCGCCGCTATTGCTGGAAGTGCCGCACCTGGCCGGCGAATCCAACTGAGCCGCCGGGCGCGGAACGGCGCGCGCCGCGATTCCCATCCGTAATATTTTATTGCGTTGCCGCAAGACATTTTCTTGTTTTCCTTGACCTTTTTTTCTAGCATGCCATTAACCGGTCATGGGAATAGACCGGACCAGTCAGCACCATTTCATGTCAGTTGAGGATTTCTAGGGGGGCTCCATGTCCTGTATGCGCGTCCTTTGCTGTTGGCTGCCGATATCCTGCGCGTCAGCGGCCGAGTTGAATCTGCAAGCCCCCGTCACTCCCATTGCCCGCCAGCAATACGACCTGCACACCATGTTGCTGGTGATCACCTGCGTCATCTTCGCGCTGGTGTTCCTGGTGATGATGTACGCCATCGTCCGCCACCGCAAAGCCGCCGGCCATCAGGCCAAGCACTTCCATGAAAACACCACGGTGGAAATCATCTGGACGGTGATTCCGCTGCTGATCCTGATCGGCATGGCCTGGCCGGCCACCAAGGCGGTGTTGTCGCAGAAGAGCACGCGCGGCGAGGACATGACGGTCAAGGTCACCGGCTATCAATGGAAGTGGCGTTACGACTACCTGGACGATAATTTCGGCTTCATGAGCCATTTGTCCACGCCGCGCGAGGCCATCGCCAACGCCGCGGCCAAACCGGTCAATTACCTGCTGGAAGTGGACGAGCCGCTGGTGGTGCCCACCGGCAAGAAAGTGCGGCTGCTGCTGACCGCCAACGACGTGATCCACTCCTGGTGGGTGCCGCAGCTGGGCGTCAAGCAGGACGCGGTTCCCGGCTTTCTGCGCGACAGCTGGTTTCGCATAGACAAACCCGGCACTTATCGCGGCCAGTGCTCCGAGTTGTGCGGCAAGGACCACGGCTACATGCCCATCGTGGTGGAGGCCAAGACGCCGGACGACTACGCCAAGTGGCTGGAAGCCAAGAAAAAGCAAATGGCCGCGGCGGCGGACGATCCCAACAAGGTGTGGACGCTGGCCGATCTGAAAGCCCGCGGCGAAAAAGTCTACGCCCAGAACTGCGTCGCCTGTCATCAGGCCAACGGCAAGGGCCTGCCCGGCGCCTTCCCGGCGCTGGACGGTTCCAAGATAGCCATCGCCGACAAGCCGGCGCACATCCACATCGTCTTGTTCGGCAGTCAGAAAAACCCGGCGATGCAAGCCTGGGGCAAGCAGCTGTCCGATACCGACATCGCCGCGGTGATCACCTATGAGCGCAACGCCTGGGGCAACCACACCGGCGAATTGGTGCAGCCCAAAGAGATCAAGGCGGCCCGCGGCGCCACCGGCTGAGGCCGGGAGCGGCGGCGAACCCATGCAAGGAGAGCGATATGGCAATTGTCGATGACGCCGGCCATGCCGGGCACGCGCCGGGGCATCACGAGCGCCCGCGCGGCATCATGCGCTGGCTGGCGGCCACCAACCACAAGGACATCGGTTCGATGTATCTGTGGTTCTCCTTCATCATGTTCCTGTCCGGCGGGGTGATGGCGCTGTGCATCCGCGCCGAACTGTTCCAGCCCGGCCTGCAGTTCTTCCAGCCGGAGCTGTTCAACCAGTTCACCACCCTGCACGGCCTGATCATGGTGTTCGGCGCCATCATGCCGGCCTTCACCGGCCTGGCCAACTGGATGCTGCCGCTGATGATAGGCGCGCCGGACATGGCTTTCGCCCGGATGAACAACTGGAGCTTCTGGCTGCTGCCGCCGGCGGCGCTGCTGCTCCTGCTGTCCTTCATCGTGCCCGGCGGCGCGGCGGCGGCCGGCTGGACGCTGTACGCGCCCTTGTCCACCCAGATGGGCATGGGCATGGACATGACCATCTTCGCCATCCACATCATGGGCGTCAGCTCCATCATGGGGTCGATCAACATCATCGTCACCATCCTCAATCTGCGCGCGCCGGGCATGACCATGATGAAGATGCCGATGTTCGCCTGGGCCTCGCTGATCACCGCCTACCTGATCATCGCGGTGATGCCGGTCCTGGCCGGCGTGGTCACCATGGTGTTGACCGACCGTCACTTCGGCACCCATTTCTTCAACGCCGCCGGCGGCGGCGACCCCATCCTGTATCAGCACGTGTTCTGGTTCTTCGGCCATCCCGAGGTCTACATCATGGCGCTGCCGGCCTTCGGCATCGTCAGCCAGGTGATTCCCACCTTCGCCCGCAAGCCCTTGTTCGGCTACGCCTCCATGGTTTACGCCACCTCCAGCATCGGCATCCTGTCCTTCATGGTGTGGGCGCACCATATGTTCGCCACCGGCATGCCGGCCACCGCCCAGCTGTTCTTCATGTACGCGACCATGCTGATCGCGGTGCCCACCGGGGTCAAAGTGTTCAACTGGGTGGCCACCATGTGGGAAGGCAGCATGACGTTTGAAACGCCCATGCTGTTCGCCATCGGCTTCATCCTGCTGTTCACCATAGGCGGCCTGTCCGGCGTCACCCTCAGCGTGGCGGCGGTGGACATCCAGCTGCACGCCAGCTACTACGTGGTCGCCCATTTCCATTACGTGCTGGTGGCCGGGGCGCTGTTCAGCCTGTTCTCCGCCATCTATTACTGGTTTCCCAAGATGACGGGCAAGATGTACCACGAGGGCCTGGGCAAGCTGCATTTCTGGTGGTCCTTGCTGTGGTTCAACGTCACCTTCTTCCCCATGCACTTCCTCGGCCTCGCCGGCATGCCGCGGCGGATTCCCGACTACGCGCTGCAATTCACCGAATTCAACCAGCTGGCCAGCATCGGCGCCTTCATGTTCGGCCTGGGACAGTTGATCTTCCTCTACAACATCCTGCGCTCGCTGCGCCACGGCAAGCCCGCGCCGCATCATCCGTGGGAGGGCGCCAATACGCTGGAGTGGGCGATTCCCACCCCGGCGCCCTATCACAGCTTCGCCGAAGCGCCGCAGCTGGAGGTGATTGAAAACGGCGTGGTGGTGTCCAGCACCGGCGGCGAGCACCACTGAGGACGATGCGATGGAAGCCGCCGCCAAGCAGGGTCGCAGCAACCGCCAGCTGATGAAGAAACTGGCGGTGGTAGCCTTGCTGATGTTCGTTTTCGCCTGGGGGCTGATCCCGCTATACCGCGTGGTGTGCGAAGTCACCGGCCTCAATAACGTGGTCAAGGCCGATAGCCTGGACGAGTCCGCGCCGGCCACGGCGGCGGCGCACGATGTCGAAATGACTTTCGATGCCACGGTGCAGGCCGGCCTGCCGTGGCAGGTGCGCCCCTTGCAGACCCGGCTCAAGGTGAAGCCCGGCCAGTTCGTGCAGGTGGAGTATGAGATCACCAATGCCAGCGGTCAGCGGGTGGTGGGGCAGGCGATTCCGCGCTATCTGCCCGCCGCCGCCGGTGAGTACGTCAAGAAGCTGGAGTGCTTCTGCTTCCGCCAGCAGGCCTTCGCGCCCGGCGAAACCAGACGCTTTCCGGTGGTGTTCGTCGTCGACAAGCGTTTGCCGGCCTCAATAGACAGCATCACGCTGGCCTATACCGTGTTTGACGTGCCGGGCAATGCGGGAGCGGGCTCATGAGGGCATGGCAAGGCGTGTTGGCGGTGTTGTCCGCCTTTTTCGGCGTGCGCCGCAAGGCGGACGCGCGCGAGGACAGCAAGCTCTCGCCGCTGCAGCTGATACTGACCGCGCTGCTGCTGGCGGCGACTTTTATCGGCGTGTTGCTATTGGTGGTGCGGCTGGCCACGTCCTAATCGGTGTGCAGGGAGAACGCAATGACGACAGCGAACGAGCGGGAACAGACGCATTACTTTGTGCCGCAGCCATCGCGCTGGCCGGCGGTGGGCGCGGTGGCGCTGTTCTGCCTGGGCTTGGGCGCGGCTTTCGCCGTCAACGGCCAGCCGCTGGGCAAGCTGTCGCTGGGCGTGGGCGCGCTGATACTGATCTATATGTTGTTCGGCTGGTTCGGCGACGTGATCCGCGAAAGCCGGCACGGCGACTACCAGGGCAAGGAAGACATGTCCTTCCGCTGGGGCATGGGCTGGTTCATCTTCTCCGAGGTGATGTTCTTTGGCGCCTTCTTCGGCGCCTTGTACTGGGTGCGGGTGGTGTCGGTGCCGACCTTGGGCGAGATGGACTACAAAATCTTGTACCCGGATTTCGAGCCGTCCTGGCCGCTGCTGACCGGGCCGGGCATCACCAAGCCCTATCAGGCGATGGGGGCCTGGGGCCTGCCGGCGCTGAATACCCTGATCCTGCTGAGTTCCGGCGCGATGGTGACCTGGGCGCATTGGGCGCTGCTGCAAGGCCGGCGCGCGCAATTGAAGCTGGGGCTGCTGTTGACCGTGTTGCTGGGCAGCTTGTTCCTCTGCCTGCAGATGTACGAATACGGCCACGCGATGAGCGAGTTGAATCTGAGCCTGGCCTCCGGCGCTTACGGCATGACTTTCTTCATGCTGACCGGTTTTCACGGCCTGCACGTGCTCTTGGGCACCATCATTCTGGCGGTGGTGTGGCTGAGGGTGATGCGCGGGCATTTCGACGGCCAGCATCATTTCGCCTTCGAGGCGGCGGCCTGGTACTGGCACTTCGTCGACGTGGTGTGGCTGTTGCTGTTCGTCTTCGTCTACTGGCTGTGAACCGCGGGGCCGGACCAAAGGCCAGGGGCCGCGCCGGGACGAGGGCGGCCGGCTCGGCTAAGCTTGATGAGGGCGCCACCAGCCGAACAGCGCGCCCAGCAGCAAGAGCAGGAACAGGCCGATGGACAGGCCGATGCGCAAAGTGAGGGAGCGAACCAGACGTTGAGAGCCTTGATCGGACTTCAGCAGGCCGGTCAGGCCCCAGAACAGGGCAAGCACGATGCAGGCGAGCAAGAACAGAATGACAAGTTTCATTGCGGAATCCCCCGGTCGATTGGGCCGTCGATCTACAGCTTTGAAGTCTAGCGGCAAACGGCTGGTTTGGCTGTGTTTATTGGCCATGGCGGTGCTGCCTTTCTTTTTGGCGGCCTGGCAATGGCAGCGCGCGCAGGAAAAGGCCGAATTATTGCGCTCGCTGACCAGCGCCATCGGCGTGCCGCCGGTCAGCCTGATTTATCGCGAGGCCCGCCCGCAGCCGGAATTCAGCCGGGTGGCGCTGCCCGGCGCGCAGCCGGCCGGCCCGGCCTTGCTGTTGGAAAACAGCTATCTTGGCGAGGTCAAGGGCCGGCGCATGCTGCAACCCTGGCGGCTGGAAGACGGCGCGATGGCCCTGTTGGACCTGGGTTGGCTGGCCGACGGCGTGACGCCGCCCGCCGTCGATCCGAAAACGCTGACCTTGCGCGGACACTGGATGCCGCTGCCGCGCCACTTCGTGCTGCCCGGCGCGGTGGCCGGCGTGGAGGGCCGCGTCGACGCCATCGACATGGCCGCGCTGCGCCAGCGCTACCCCGGCCATTGGCATCAGGGCGTGGTGGTGCTGGAGCACTCGCCGGACCCGCTGCGGCATTGGCCGGTGCTGCCGGAATTCATGCCGGAGCGCCATTACGCCTATGCGGCGCAGTGGCTGCTGCTGGGCCTGTTATTGCTGCTGTCCTTGCATTCGCTGAGGAGACGTTCCCATGAGCCGCGTCGATGAAGCGTCCCCCGAGCCGTCCCGGCGCCGCGGCCGGCTCAAGCTGCTGCTGATGGCGGCCATCTGCCTGGCGCCGGTGCTCGCCTCTTGGGCGGCTTACCGGCTGATGCCGCCGCAGGGCGGCAAGAGCTACGGCCAATTGTTGCCGACGCGGCCGTTCGCGCTGACCGGCGCGCAAGGATGGCCGCGCGGCAAATGGGTGCTGGCGGCCAGGATAGAACCGGGCTGCCAGACACGCTGCCAGCAGCGCTTTTTCGCGATGCGCCAGATCCAGCGCGCGCAGGGCGAGGCCGCCGGCCGTCTGACCCGGCTGGGCTGGCAGGAGAGCGCCGCGCACGAGGAGGTGGACGCCACCCACATAGTGCAAACCGCGCAGACGGACGTCGACGGCGGCGGCTACTACCTGGTGGACCCCTTGGGCAATCAGGTCTTGTTCTATCCCGACGCCGCCGATCCCAAGAAAGTGATCCAGGAAATAGGCCGCGTGCTGAAAACCAATAACGGCATCGGTTGAGCTTGTTAAGCCGCGGCGCCCGCGCGGCCCGCGACATCCGCAGTTTCTTGGCCGCTCGACAAGGGGAGAGCAGCATGAGGCGACTGATCTGGCTGGCATTCATCCTGGCATGCGTGGTCGTGCCTTTCGGCGCCTATGTGCGCCTGTCCGACGCCGGGCTGGGCTGTCCGGACTGGCCGGGCTGTTACGGCCAGATCTCCCCGCATCACGCCGCGGAACGCATTCAGCAACAGCAAGCCCAGAGCCCGGACGGCCCGGTCAGCCTGGGCAAGGCCTGGAAGGAAATGAGCCATCGCTATCTGGCCGGCGCGCTCGGCGCGCTGATCGTCGCCATCGGCTGGCAGGCGTGGCGGCGGAAACGCCACCGCCGCGTCGCCGGGACGCTGTTGGCGGTGGTGCTGCTCCAGGGCTTGCTGGGCATGTGGACGGTGACCTTACTGCTCAAGCCGGCCATCGTCACCCTGCACCTTATCGGGGGCGTGTCGGTGCTGCTGCTGCTGGCCTGGCTGGCGCTGTCGCCGCGGCTCGCTCCGGTGGACGCGCCTGCGTCGTTGAGCTGGCTGGCGCGCGCTCTGGCGCTGGCGGTGGCTTTGCAATTGGCCCTGGGCGGCTGGGTGTCCACCAACTACGCCGCGCTGGCCTGTCAGGGCTTTCCCGCCTGCAATGGCGAATGGTGGCCGCAGATGCGCTTCGAACACGCTTTTCATCTGTTCCGCGCCTTGGGCGAGGCGCCGGACGGCAGCCCGCTGGCGGTGGGCAATCTGGTGGCGGTGCATTGGCTGCACCGGCTGGGCGCCGCCCTGGTGACCGTCTTGTGCCTGAGCGCGGCGCGCGCCGGCTGGCGGCTGCCGGCGCTGCGCGGCCACCTGTGTTGCTTGCTGGCGGCGCTGTCGCTGCAGATCGGGCTGGGCGTCGCCAATGTGTTGCTGGCGCTGCCCTTGCCGGTGGCGGTGCTGCATAACGCCGGCGCCGCCTGTCTGCTGCTGATCAGCTGCCTGCTGGCGCTGCGGCTGAGGCCGGCGCGCGCCGCGCAGGCGCGGCCGGTCGGGCCTTTGCCCCGTCTTTCCAAAAACCATCGCGAATGGGTTTGAGCGCCGCATCCTGAGGGGGGAAAAACATGAACGCAGCGGAGCTTCAGCAGGCGCGCCAGCACGCGGTCGCCTTGATGCAACTGGCCAAGCCCCGGGTGGTGGGGCTGATCGTGTTCTGCGCGGTGATCGGCATGTTTCTGGCGGGGCCGGGCTGGCCGGATCCGGCGCGCCTGTTGCCGGCCACCGCCGGCATCGCGCTGGTGGCCGGCGCGGCGGCGATGATCAATTGCCTGGTGGAGCGCACGGTGGACGCCAATATGCGCCGCACCGCCTGGCGCGCCACCGCCCGCGGCGAGGCCGGCGCGGCCGAGACCCTGATCATCGCGCTGACCGCCGGCGGCATCGGCATGGCCTTGCTGGCCGGCCTGGTCAACGCCTTGACCGCCTGGCTGACGCTGGCCACCTTCGTCGGCTACGCCATCGTCTACACCCTGCTGCTCAAGCCCAATACGCCGCAGAACATCGTGATCGGCGGCGCCAGCGGCGCGATGCCGCCGGTGCTGGGCTGGGCGGCGATGACCGGGGAGGTGCACGCGTTCGCGCTGGTGCTGTTCCTGATCATCTACGCCTGGACGCCGCCGCATTTCTGGGCGCTGGCGCTGTACCGCCGCGACGATTACGCCCGCGCCGGGCTGCCCATGCTGCCGGTGACCCACGGCCAGCGTTTCACCACGCTGTCCATCTTGCTGTACTCGCTGCTGTTGTCGGCCATCACCCTGTTGCCGGTGGCGATGGGCGCGGCCGGCTGGCTCTATCTGCTGGCGGCGCTGGCGCTGGACGCGCGGCTGCTCTTCCTTGCCGTGCGCCTGCATCGCCAGTATGCTGACGCTCTGGCCCGCCGCGCCTTCGCCTGGTCGATCTGGTATCTGACCTGGCTGTTCGCGGCCCTGCTGATAGACCATTACTGGCTGATACCCGTTTCCTGATGCGCAAATTGATAAAACTCGCCGGCTGGCTGCTGCTGCCGTTGTGGCTGGCCGCGTGCTCGCCGAATGAACCCAAGCTGGATTTGAAAGGCACCGACGTCGCCGGCGCGTCGATAGGCGGCGATTTCACGCTGACCGACCACCAAGGCCAGCGCCGCAGCCTGTCCCAATACCAGGGCAAGGTGGTGGCGCTGTTCTTCGGCTACACCCATTGCCCGGACGTCTGCCCCACCACCATGCTGGAATACGCGGCGGCGGTGAAGCAGCTGGGCGAGCAGGCCAGCCAGGTGCAGGTGCTGTTCGTCAGCATAGACCCGGAGCGCGACACGCCGCAGGTGCTGGCCGGCTATGTGCCGCATTTCAATCGAAGCTTCGTCGGCCTGACCGGCACGGCCGGCGAGGTCGAGCAGATCAAGAATCAATACAAGGTCGTCGCCCAGCGGGTGAGCCAGCCGGGCGGCGGCTATAGCGTGGACCACAGCGCCGGCTCCTATCTGTTGGATAAACAGGGCCGTTTGCGAGTGTTTGAGGCCTATGGCACGCCGTCGGCGAGCTTGGCTCATGATATTGGCCAGTTGTTACGCTAAACTTGGCGTATCGGAAACTGACGCAGACATGAAAGTCGGATCAAAGTGAGCAACGACCATAACGCTGGCGCAACATCCGGCTCGCAGCCATCGTTGGACCTCGCCAAATACACGCTGTCCACGTCGGTGGAGATCGCCCATCATCTGGCCGGCATCGCCAAGAACGGCCACATGGTGACGGTGTTTTCCAATAAGGGAAAAACCTTCATCCTGACTCGTTTCCTGGAGGTGGACCATAAGGCGGGCACGCTGGTGTTCGACTGGGGCGCGGACCCGGAGACCAATGAACATCTGCTGGCCAGCGAGCGCAATGTCTTCGTCTGCTCGCCGGAGGGCGTCAAGACCCAGTTCGTCACCGGCCAGGTGCGCCGCATAGACTGGGAGGGCCAGCCCGCCTTCCAGGCGGATCTGCCCGAGCAGGTGATCAAGCTGCAGCGCCGCGAATTCTTCCGCATCCAGACCCCGGCGGCCAGCCCGGTGATGTGCCATGTGGCGGATTACCCGCACAAGCCCATCGACCTGGCCTTGTTCGACGTCAGCCTGGGCGGCGTCAGCATGTGGCTGCCGCAGCCGGCCACGCCCGGCTTCGACATCGGCCAGCAATACCAGCGCTGCACGCTGGACCTGAAACCGCTGGGCGGGCTGCATATCGGGCTGGAAGTCCGTCACCGGCTGGCCGCCAAGCTGCGCAACGGCAACGAGGCCGTGCGCATCGGCTGCTCCTATCTGGGGCTGACGCCGGCGATGGAGACGCTGATCCAGCGCTACGTCGGCCTGCTGGAGCGCGAACGCCGCGCGCTGGTCGGCTGAATCCGCGCGCCGCTTCGCCTTAACCTCGATTTCGTCATCCTTGCCGCAAGACATCATGAAGCTGACTATTGCCCTGTCCAAAGGGCGCATCTTTGAAGAGACCCTGCCCCTGTTGGCCGCCGCCGGCATTTTGCCGGCGGAGGACCCGGAAGCCTCGCGCAAACTGATCATCGGCACCAACCATCCGGGCGTGCGGCTGGTGATCGTGCGCGCGTCCGACGTGCCGACCTATGTCCAGTACGGCGCCGCCGATCTGGGCATCGCCGGCCGCGACGTGCTGATCGAGCACGGCGGCGCCGGCCTGTACCAGCCGCTGGATCTCAATATCGCCAAATGCAATATGATGGTGGCGGTGCAGAACGGCTTCGACTACGAGGCCGCGGTGCGCCGCGGCGCGCGCCTGAAGATCGCCACCAAGTATCCGCAGATCGCGCGCGAGCATTTCGCCCGCAAGGGCGTGCATGTGGACATCATCAAGCTCTACGGTTCGATGGAGCTGGCGCCGCTGGTCGGCCTGGCCGACGCCATCGTGGACCTGGTCTCCACCGGCGGCACGCTGCGCGCCAACGATCTGGTCGCGGTCGAGCACATCGTCGACATCAGTTCGCGGCTGGTGGTCAACCAGGCCGCGCTCAAGCTCAAACACGACGTGATCCAGCCGGTGCTGGACGCATTCGCCGGCGCCGTGCCGGCCTGAGGTCCGCTCCATGCTGAAACTGTCCTCTTCCCAAGCCGATTTCACCGCCCGCCTGCAGGCGCTGCTGGCCTTTGAAACCGCGCAGGACCCGGCCGTCGACGCCGCCGTCGCCGCCATCTGCGACGACGTCAAGGCGCGCGGCGACGCCGCGGTGATCGACTACACCAACCGCTTCGACCGCATGCGCGCGGTCTCGATGGCCGATCTGACGCTGTCGCGCGAGCAACTGGAAGCCGCCTTCCACCGGCTGAGCGATCCGGTGCGCCACGCGCTGAGCACCGCCGCGGAACGGGTGCGCCGCTATCACGAGAAGCAACTGGCGCATTCCTGGAGTTATCAGGACGAGGACGGCACCTTGCTGGGCCAGCAGGTGACGCCGCTGGACCGCGTCGGCATCTATGTGCCGGGCGGCAAGGCCGCCTATCCCAGCTCGGTGTTGATGAACGCGATGCCGGCCAAGGTGGCCGGCGTCGGCGAAATCATCATGGTGGTGCCGACGCCGGACGGCGAGCGCAACGACCTGGTGCTGGCCGCCGCCTACATCGCCGGCGTGGACAAAGTGTTCACCTGCGGCGGCGCCCAGGCGGTGGCGGCCTTGGCCTACGGCACCGAGACCGTGCCCCAGGTCGACAAGATCACCGGCCCGGGCAACGCCTACGTCGCCGCGGCCAAGCGCCGGGTCTTCGGCGTGGTGGGCATCGACATGGTGGCCGGCCCGTCCGAAATCCTGGTGATCTGCGACGGCGACACCCCGCCGGACTGGGTGGCCATGGATTTGTTCAGCCAGGCCGAACACGACGAAATCGCCCAGGCCATCCTGCTGTGCCCGTCGGCGGACTATATCGCCCAGGTTGAGGCCAGCATCGCCAGACTGCTGCCGCAGATGCCGCGCCGCGCCATCATCGAGGCCAGCCTCGGCAATCGCGGCGCGCTGATCCAGGTCGGCGATCTGGCGCAAGCCTGTGAGATCGCCAACTACATCGCGCCCGAGCATCTGGAATTGTCGGTGGCCCATCCGGACGAGCTGTTGCCGTTGATCCGTCACGCCGGCGCCATCTTCATGGGCCGTTTCACTTCGGAGAGCCTGGGCGATTATTGCGCCGGCCCCAACCACGTGCTGCCCACCAGCCGCACCGCGCGTTTCGCCAGCCCGCTGGGCGTGTACGACTTCCAGAAGCGCAGCAGCCTGATCCGGGTGTCCCAGGCCGGCGCGCAGACGCTGGGCCAGGTCGCCAGCCTGCTGGCCCACGGCGAAGGCCTGAGCGCGCATGCGCGCGCGGCGGAGCTGAGGCTGGACGCCTAGCGGCGCTGGAGGCGAAACGCCGCTTCATCGCTTAATCTGGATAGGTAACCGGAGAAGGCGATGGCTGGGCTGAAACGCATCATGGCCGGACTCTGTCTGGCCTTTTTCTTGTCCGCGGCGGCAGGGGCGCAACCGCGGGTGCTGGTGGTGGAGAGCTATCACAGCGACTACCCCTGGGATCAGGATTACCGCCGCGCCCTGCAGGAGCGCCTGGGCAAGCGCGCGCAGCTGAGCTATTACGCGATGGACACCAAGCGTCTGCCGCCGGCCCAGCATCAGGCGCGCGCCGACGAGGCGCTGGCGATGGCGGCGAAAATAAAACCTGAGCTCGTCATCGTCGGCGACGACGCCGCCTTGCAAAGAGTGGGCAGCAAGCTGGCCCAGCGGGGCGTTCCGGTGATCTATCTGGGCATCAACAACAATCCGCGCAATTACTTCCCGGACGCGGCGTTGGGCGTCAGCGGCGTGCTGGAGCGGCCGTTGATTCTGCGCAGCGTCTTCGAATTGGGCAAAACCGTCAAAGGCCTGCGCAGCGCGCTGGTGCTGTTCGACGACGATCTCACCTCGCGCATCATCCGAGACGAGACCTTCGTCGGCCGCGACACCATGCTGCTGGCCAATATCCACGTCGACCTGGCCTTGACCGGCTCCTACGCGGACTGGCAGCGGCGGGTGCTGGGCGCCGCCGGCCGTTATCAGGCGGTCTGGGTCGGCCTTTACTTCACCCTGCGCGACGCCGGCGGCAAGGTGGTGCCCGGCGATGAAGTGCTGCGCTGGACCGCCGCCCACGCCAAGCTGCCGCTGTTCGCGTTCTGGGATTTCGCCGTGGGCAAGGACAAGGCCGCCGGCGGCCTGGTGCTGTCCGGCTACGAGCAGGGCCGCGAGGCGGCCAAGCTGGCCGAGCAAGTGTTGTTCCACGGCAAGCCGGTGGCCAGCCTGTTCCCGGTGACGCCGTCGGAAGGCCGCTATGTTTTCAGCCGCGAAGGCCTGGCGCGAGACCGCATAGAGCTGCCGGCGCGGCTGCGGGAACGGGCGAATTGGGTCGAGTAGCTGAAAGCGAATGAACACGCTACTATAGCTTTTCGTCTTTTCCGATAACACGGCTCCGCCCGCGGGGCTTTTGTTGGCCGCCAGGCCGATTGCGAAGTCATGAAAAAGTCCGTCCGACAGCTGGTGCGCGATGAGATCGCCGCCATCAGCGCCTACCCGGTAGCCTCCGCCGACGGCTACATCAAGCTGGACGCCATGGAGAATCCGTGGCCGCTGCCGGCCGAGCTGCGCCAGGAACTGGCGCGGACGCTGGCCGACGTCGCCGTCAACCGTTATCCGGACCCGTCCGGCGGCACGCTGAAAGCCCAGCTGAAGCAGGCGTTTTCCATCCCGGAGCCGGCCGAAGTGCTGCTGGGCAACGGCTCCGACGAGCTGATCACCCTGGTGGCGCAGGCGCTGGCCCGTCCCGGCGCCAAGTTGCTGGCGCTGGAGCCGTCCTTCGTGATGTACAAGATGAACGCGCTGTTCTCCGGCCTGGACTATGTCGGCGTGCCGCTGCGTTCCGATTTCAGCCTGGACCTGCGGGCGACGCTGGCGGCCATCGCCGAGCATCAGCCGGCGGTGGTGTTCGTGTCCTACCCCAACAACCCGACCGGCCCGCGCTTCGCCCGCGCAGAGGTGGAAGCGATCTGCGAGGCCGCGCCCGGCCTGGTGGTGGTGGACGAGGCCTATCAGGCTTTCGCCAGCGACAGCTTCATGAACCTGGCCGGCCTGCGCGACAATCTGATCGTGATGCGCACGCTGTCCAAGCTGGGCCTGGCCGGCATCCGCCTGGGTTACGCCGCCGGCCCCGCCGACTGGATCCGGGAACTGGACAAGGTGCGCCCGCCGTACAACGTCAATGTGCTGACCCAGGCCGCCGCGCGCTTCTCGCTGCGCCATATCGAGGTGTTCAACCGCCAGGCCGCGGAACTGTGCGAGGAACGCGGCCGGCTGGCCGCCGGGCTGGCGCGCCACGCCGCCATCGAAGCCTTCCCGTCGGAAGCCAATTTCATCACCATCCGGGTGCCGGACGCGCTGGCCTTGTACCAGCATTTCAAGGCCAGCGGCATCCTGATCAAGCAACTGCACGGCAGCCACCCCTTGCTGGAGCGATGCCTGCGCCTGACCGTGGGCGCGCCGCAGGAAAACGACGCCATGTTGGCGGCCCTGGACGCTTACTTCGCCTGAGCCATGAGAACCGCAACCGTTACCCGCAATACCCTGGAAACCCAGATCACCGTCAGCCTGAATCTGGACGGCGCCGGCGTAGGCCGCTTTGAAACCGGCGTGCCCTTTCTCGACCACATGATGGACCAGATCGCCCGCCACGGCCTGATTGATCTGGACGTGGTCGCCCAC
Organism: Chromobacterium rhizoryzae; assembly: GCF_020544465.1. Taxonomy (NCBI): domain Bacteria; kingdom Pseudomonadati; phylum Pseudomonadota; class Betaproteobacteria; order Neisseriales; family Chromobacteriaceae; genus Chromobacterium; species Chromobacterium rhizoryzae. The sequence goes on along the minus strand of NZ_CP066126.1, from coordinate 4,916,803 downwards.
GGCGATCTGCATATCGACGCCCACCACACGGTGGAAGACATCGGCATCACCCTGGGCCAGGCCTTCGCCAAGGCGATAGGCGACAAGAAGGGCATCCGCCGCTACGGCCACGCCTACGTGCCGCTGGACGAGGCGCTGAGCCGGGTGGTGATCGACCTGTCCGGCCGTCCGGGCCTGGTATACCAGGTCGAATACACCCGCGCCAGCATCGGCCAGTTCGACGTAGACCTGTTTTCCGAGTTCTTCCACGGCTTCGTCAATCACAGCATGGTCACGCTGCACATAGACAATCTGCGCGGCGTCAACAGCCATCACCAGGCCGAGACCATCTTCAAGGCCTTCGGCCGCGCCTTGCGCATGGCCTGTGAGGCGGACGAACGCATGGCCGGACAGACGCCGTCCACCAAGGGCACGCTGACCGCATAAGTCGGCCGCGCCGTTTTTTCAGGGCTCCGGCCGCATTTGGCCGGAGCGCCGCCACACCCCGAAGCGAGCTTGCAGGATGGCGATTAAAGTTGCAGTAGTGGATTACGGCATGGGCAATCTGCATTCGGTGCTCAAGTCGGCGCAGGCCGTCAACGACATCGGCGCGGACATCTTCCTCACCAGCGAGCCGGAAGCCGTGCTCAAGGCGGACAAGGTGATCTTCCCCGGACAGGGCGCGATGCCGGACTGCATGCGCGAGCTGAACCAGCACGGGCTGGCCGAGGCGATAAGGGAAAGCACCAAGAACAAGCCGTTTTTTGGCATCTGCGTCGGCGCGCAGCTATTGTTCGAGGAAAGCGAGGAGGGGCCGACTCAAGGCCTGGGCCTGTTCCCCGGCAAGGTGGCGCGTTTTGCCGCCGGACTGCGCGACGCCGAGGGCGAGCGTTTGAAAGTGCCGCACATGGGCTGGAACCAGGTGTTCCAGACGCGGGTCCATCCCTTGTTCGCCGGCATCGCCGACGGCGAGCGTTTCTATTTTGTGCATAGTTACCACTTTGCGCCGGCCGATGCGGGCCTGACGCTGGCGGAAAGTGAATACCCTGAGCGGTTTTCATGTATTGTCGGTCGTGGGAACATCTTCGCAAGCCAGTTCCACACCGAAAAGAGCCACCGGGCCGGCCTTCAGATGATGAAGAACTTCCTGGCCTGGGATGGCAGTGTTTAACTCACGTTTGATTTAGCACCATGCTGCTCATACCCGCGATAGACCTGAAAGACGGTCAATGCGTACGCCTGAAACAGGGCGTGATGGACGATGCCACCGTTTTCTCCGACGACCCCGTGCAAGTCGCCGCCCATTGGCGCGATCAGGGCGCTCGCCGCCTGCATCTGGTCGACCTCAACGGCGCTTTCGCCGGCAAGCCCAAGAATCTGGCGGTGATCCGCGACATTCTGGGCGAGGTCGGCAATGAAATCCCCGTGCAATTGGGCGGCGGCATCCGTGATCTGGACACCATTGAGAAATACCTGGACATGGGTCTGGCCTACGTGATTATCGGCACCGCCGCGGTCAAGACGCCGGGCTTTCTGCACGATGCCTGCGACGCCTTCCCCGGCCAGGTCATCGTCGGCCTGGACGCCAAGGACGGCATGGTGGCGATAGACGGCTGGGCCAAGGTCACCAACCACAAGGTGATCGATCTGGCCAAACGCTTCCAGGACTACGGCGTCAATTCGGTGATCTACACCGACATCGGCCGCGACGGCATGATGAACGGCGTCAACATCGACGCCACCGTCAAGCTGGCGCAGGCGCTGACCATCCCGGTGATCGCCTCCGGCGGCCTGAGCAATCTCGACGACATCCGCGCCTTGTGCGCGGTGAAGGACGAGGGCGTCGAAGGCGCGATCACCGGCCGCGCCATCTACGAGGGCGGCATCGATTTCGCCGCCGCGCAGACGCTGGCCGACGAATTGTCGGACTGAGAGCCTGTTCTCGACTTATCAAGCCATGCCGGCCCGTACACACTGTTCGGGCCGGTTGGCCGTTTGCCGGACCCCATATGCTTGCCAAACGCATCATCCCCTGTCTGGACGTGACCGCCGGTCGCGTCGTCAAAGGCGTCAACTTCCTGGGTCTGCGCGACGCCGGCGACCCGGTGGAAATCGCCCGCCGCTATAACGAGCAGGGCGCGGACGAACTGACCTTTCTCGATATCACCGCCAGCTCGGACCAGCGCGACATCATTCTGCACGTGATCGAATCGGTGGCGGAGCAGGTGTTCATTCCGCTGACCGTGGGCGGCGGCGTGCGGGAAGTGGCGGACATCCGCCGCCTGCTCAGCGCCGGCGCGGACAAGGTCAGCATCAACACCGCGGCGGTGACCCGGCCGCAGCTGGTGAGCGAGGCGGCCGATCGCTTCGGCAGCCAGTGCGTCGTCGTGGCGGTGGACGCCAAGGCGGTGACGCCGGAGAACGACCGCTGGGAGGTGTTCACCCACGGCGGCCGCACGCGCACCGGCATCGACGCGGTGGCGTGGGCGCGTCAGATGCAGCAACTGGGGGCGGGCGAAATCCTGCTGACCAGCATGGACCGCGACGGCACCAAGATAGGCTTCAATCTGGAGCTGACGCGCGCGGTGTCGGAAGCGGTGGACATTCCGGTGATCGCCTCCGGCGGAGTGGGCACGCTGCAGCACCTGGTGGACGGGGTCAAACTGGGCAAGGCCGACGCGGTGCTGGCCGCCAGTATTTTCCATTTCGGCGAGCACACGGTGGCGGAGGCCAAGCAGGCGATGCGGGACGCCGGCATCGAAGTGCGGCTGTGAGCGCTTTCCGATCGACACTCTTGCCGGCGTCTTAATTTGAGGCGAAGCGGGCGCCGCGCTGAATCATTTGCCGCGCCGCCACTCATAGCCAAGGCGCGTGGCCTTCTAAAGGTGAGCCATGAATTGGTTGGATGAAGTCAAATGGGACGACAAGGGCCTGGTCGCCGCCATCGCCCAGGACGCCGCCAGCGGCCGGGTGCTGATGGTGGCGTGGATGAATCGCGACAGCCTGGCCCTGACCGCCGAAACCGGCGTCGCCCATTACTGGAGCCGCTCGCGCGGCAAGCTGTGGAAGAAGGGCGAGGATTCCGGCCACCTGCAAAGCGTCAAGGAGTTGCGGCTGGACTGCGACGGCGACGTGGTGGTGATGCAGATCGAGCAGGCCGGCGGCATCGCCTGCCATACCGGCCGCGAAAGCTGCTTCTACCGCCGCTTCGATCCGGCGCGGCAAGATTGGGAAGTGGTGGACGCGGTCTTGAAGGACCCGGGCGCCATCTACGGCAAGGCCTGACTTGCGCGCGGTCAACGCCTTGCGGCGGCTGGCCGTTAGAATGGCAGCCGGCAAGGCGATTGTTATCGTTTTGCCATCGGAACGACATATACTTGCCGGGGTTGCGGCGTAAAGGAATAGCGACATGAGCCAGGATGTGCTGAAAACCATCGCGGACACGCTGGAAGCGCGGCGCGAGGCCAGTTCCCAGTCTTCCTATGTGGCGTCCCTGTTTCACAAGGGCGAGGACGCCATTCTGAAGAAAGTGGCGGAGGAGGCGGCGGAAACGCTGATGGCCTCCAAGGACAAGGACAAGCTGCATCTGGTGCGCGAAGTGGCCGACCTGTGGTTCCACAGCATGGTGTTGCTGACCTATCATGGCCTGCGGCCCGAGGACGTGCTGATGGAGTTGAAGCGGCGCGAGGGTATTTCCGGCCTGGATGAAAAGGCCTCCCGCGCCCCCACCCCTTAAGATTGAGCGAGAGCCGACAATAATGACAGACTGCATCTTCTGCAAAATCGTGGCCGGGCAGATTCCGGCCAATAAAATCTACGAAGACGACGATGTGCTGGCCTTCCACGACATCCGTCCGATCGCTCCCGTGCATTTCATGCTGATTCCCAAGCTGCACGTGGATTCGCTGGCCCATTGCGGCCCCGAGCACGAGGCGGTGCTGGGCAAGATGCTGACCCTGGCGCCCAAGCTGGCGCGCGAGCAGGGCCTGGAGGGCGGCTTCAAGACCGGCATCAACACCGGCCGCGGCGGCGGGCAGGAAGTGTTCCACCTGCACGTGCATGTGTTCGGCCACAAGAATAACTGATCGGCCCGCGGGCCCGAAGCGGGAGGCCGGGCGGCCTCCGCGTACTAATTCGATTTGATAAGGAAGTGAATCATGGGTTCTTTCAGCATCTGGCACTGGCTGGTGGTATTGCTGATCGTGGTGCTGGTGTTCGGCACCAAGAAACTGCGCAATATCGGTGAAGATCTGGGCGGCGCGGTCAAAGGCTTCAAGGAAGGCATGAACGGCGAGAACGACAAGGCCGCCAAGGACAAGCCGGCTGAAACCGGCCGCATCATCGACGGCGACGCCGACAAGAAATAAGGCGCGGCTCAAGCGTGTTTGAAATCAGCTTTGGCGAAATCCTGTTGATAGGCGTGGTGGCCCTGGTGGTCTTGGGGCCGGAGCGCCTGCCCACGGTGGCGCGCACCCTGGGCGCGCTGGTGGGCCGCGCCCAGCGTTTCGTGGCCACGGTGAAGTCCGACATCCAGCAGCAGGCCAATCTGACCGGCCTGAACGAATTGCGGCAGGACATCGAGGACGCGGCGCAGTCGTTCAAAGGCCAGCTCGACTCCGAAGTGCGGGGCGTGCGCGAGGCGATGGAGCAGAACAGCGCCGAACTGCGTTCCCTGGCGGACGAGGCGCGCGCGCCGGTGGAAGAGGCGGCCAATCTCATCCACGGCGGCCTGCAGCCGGATCTGCTGGACCCGCTTCCGGCCGACGTCGAGGCGCAGGCCGAGGCGGCGCCGGTCAAGGACGAGAACCAGCTGGACCTGTTCGACGACTTGCCGCCGGCGGCGCCGGCTCCCCAGCCGGCCGATCCGCCATCGCCGCGTTGAGCTTGGCCGCACCCGGCCGGGCGGGACTGGCGCCCGCTCCGGCCGTTCCTGAATCCATTGGACATCCCGCGCATGAATGAACAACCCTTGCTCGCGCATCTGATCGAGTTGCGCACCCGTCTGGTACGGGCGCTGCTCGGCGTCGCGCTGGTGTTTCTCGGCCTGTTCCATTGGTCCGGGGACATCTACCATCTGCTGGCCAAGCCGCTGCTGGACGCGCTGCCTAAGGGGGCGAACATGATCGCCACCGACGTCACCGCGCCGTTCTTCGTACCGGTCAAGGTGACCATGCTGGTGGCCTTCCTGATCTCGCTGCCCAATACCCTGTACCAGATTTGGGCCTTTGTCGCGCCCGGGCTCTACCACCATGAGAAACGGCTGGTGCTGCCCCTGGTGGTGGCCAGCCTGTTGCTGTTCCTCACCGGCATGGCTTTCGCCTACTTCCTGGTCTTCCCCGTGGTGTTCGGCTTCATGTCGGCGGTGACGCCGGTCGGGGTCAGCATGATGACCGACATCGATAAATACCTGTCCTTCGTGCTCGGCATGTTCATGGCCTTCGGCGTCACCTTCGAGGTGCCGGTGGTGGTGATCCTGCTGGTGCGCATGGGCGTGGTGTCGGTGGAAAAACTGCGCCAGGGCCGGCCTTACGTGATCGTCGGCGCCTTCGTGGTGGCCGCCGTCGTCACGCCGCCGGACGTGCTGTCGCAAACCCTGCTGGCGGTGCCGCTGTGGCTGTTGTACGAGGCGGGCATTCTGTTGGCGGTGTTCCTGGGCCGCAAGAAGGAGCGCCCTTTGCTGGAGGATGGTTCATGAATCGAAACGCCTGGCATTACGGCGCGTCGGCGTCGCTGATCGCCCTGATCCTGCTGTGCCTGGCCTGGGAGCTGTGGCTGGCGCCGCTGCGTCCGGGCGGCTCGCTGCTGGCGCTCAAGGCGGCGGTGCTGCTGCTGCCGCTGCGCGGCATCCTGGCCCAGCGCCTGTACACCTATCAATGGGCCAGCATGTTCATCTTGGCTTATTTCACCGAGGGCGTGATGCGCGGTTGGGCGGATCGCGGTCTGTCGCAACAACTTGCATGGGGCGAAATCTTCTTAAGCGGACTATTCTTCGTCTGTGTATTGGGCTTTGCCAGAACCTTCAAGTTGTCGCGTCAGCCGCAGTAGACCTCGCGCGCAGCCAAAAGGAAGCCGTCAGCTCATGCTGACGGCTTTTTTTGCGTCCACCGCGCATGCCGGGCGCAGAGTGTGAAACTTGCCGGAGTCATGCGGTGAAAACCGTGAACGGCTTGGTTTACCATCGCGGCGAAACCGCGGACTTGAATCGGCGGGAATCCAAAAAAAACATAGTTTGGTTGGGGAGTGTGTAAATGCGGAATATGACGATTGCGGCCCGGATCACCCTGGGTTTCGCCTTGTTGCTGGTGGCGCTGGCGGTGACCAGCTTGCTGGCCTTCATGGGGTTGGGCAGCATTTCCAGCCGGGTGGAGGATGTCAGCACTCATGAACTGGCCTTTTACCGCGACGTGGTGGAGTTGCAGCAGCATATGGGCAATCTGCGGCGTTTCGAGAAGGACTATTTCATCAATCTGGGCGACGCCGCCAAGCGGAGCGAGTACAGCGGGAAATGGAGCAAGACGCTGGACGGCGCGCACGCGGCGATCAAGAGCGCCGGCACCCATCCGCTGAACGGCGACGCCGCCCAGCAGCTGACGACGCTGGACGGGCTGCTCAACAGCTACGCCGACGGCTTCAAGACGGTGGGCGCCAAGGTGGACAAGCAGGAACTGGCCAGCACCAGCGACGCCAACAAGGCGTTTGGCCAGTACAAGGGCAGCATCCACCAGATGGAAGAGGTCTCGGCCAAACTGGCCAAGGGCGCTTCCGACGCGGTGGCGGGGCTGCGCGGCCAGATCGATGCCTCCGCGGACGCGGTGCGCAGCCAGTTGCTGGCCACGGTGGCGGTCGGCCTGCTGGCCAGCCTGGTGGTGTCCTGGTACATCATCCGCTCCATCCGCGTGCCCTTGCTGCAGATGCGGGATTCCGCGCAGCAACTGGCGCAAACCTGCGATCTGAACCTGGAACTGCCGGACTTCGGCCGCAATGAGCTGGGCAGCGTCGGCGAATCGCTGGCCTCGCTGGTCGGCACCGTGCGCCGGCTGGTGCAGGAAGCCCAGGGCCACGCCACGCAACTGGCCAGCGCTTCGGGGCAGATGGCGGACGTCAGCTCCCAGGTGTCCGGCGCCGCGGCCAATCAGGCGGAATCCGCCGCCAGCGGCGCGGCGGCGATCGAGCAGATGTCGGTCAGCATCAATCTGGTGGCGGACAATACCCGCGACGTGGAAGGCCAGGCGCGCCAGACCATGGCGCAGGCGGATCGCGGCAACGGCCTGGCGGAAAAAGCCGCCAGCGAGATCCAGCTGATCGCCAGCGGCATTACCGAAACCTCCACGGTGATGGGGCAGCTCAATCAGCGTTCTAGCGATATCGGCGACATCGTGCGGGTGATCCGCGACATCGCCGAGCAGACCAATCTCTTGGCGCTGAACGCGGCGATCGAGGCGGCGCGGGCCGGGGAGATGGGCCGCGGCTTCGCGGTGGTGGCGGACGAGGTGCGCAAGCTGGCCGAGCGCACCAGCCAGGCCACCACCGAGATTTCCACCCATATCGAAGGGGTTCAGACCGATACCCAGCGCGCCTACCAGAGCATGCAGCAGGCCAACGCCCGCATCGAGAGCGGCGTCAGCAGCACCTCCAGCGTGGCCGAGTCGCTGCGTGAAATCCATCAGCTGTCCCAGCACTCGGTGGAGCGCATCACCGACATCGCCAACGCGATCAAGGAGCAAAGCCACGCCAGCCAGCTGGTGGCGGGCAATGTGGAGCAGATGGCGCAGATGAACGAGAGCACCGCCAAGGCCTCTGGCCAGGCCAGCCAGCTATCGCAGGAGCTGCAGCAGTTGTCGGTGGATTTGGACTCCAATCTCAGGCGCTTCCGCACCTGAGGGAAGGGGCTTCATCTCAGCCGGCGATGCCCAGCGCCTCCAGGCTATTGCGGTACAAGGCCTGGCGCAGCGCCGTCTCCGGCAGGCCGCGCAGCTCGGCTAGCTGCGCGCTGAAGGCGGCCAGATGGGCCGGCTCGTTGGGCCGGTCCTGGGCGAACTCGGGGCGGATGTCCGGCGCGTCGGTTTCCAGCACCAGGCCGGACAGCGGCAGCGTGGCCGCCAGCCGGCGGATGCGCTGGGAGCCGGAGTAGGTCATCGCGCCGCCGAAGCCCAGCTTCATGCCCTGGCGCAGCATCGCGTCCGCTTGCTGCGGGCTGCCGTTGAAGGCGTGGGCGATGCCCCGCTCGACGCGCTGCTCGCGCAGATGCTTGAGCACGCGGTCCACCGATCGGCGCACGTGCAGCACCACCGGCAGCGCGTATTTGCGCGCCAGCTTCAGCTGTTCGACGAACAAGGCCTCCTGCCGCGCCGGATCCAGCTCCGGCAGATAGAAGTCCAGGCCTATCTCTCCCACCGCCTCCGGCCGCTGTTCGCGCAGCGCGCGCTCCAGCTGCTCCAGATGCTCGTCCAGGTGCCGTTCCAGATAGATGGGATGCAGGCCGAAGCCTATCCAGCAGCCGTGATCGCGGCGCATGGCGGCGGCGGCGTCGAAGGTGTCGGCGCGCACCGCCGGCACCAGGATCTGGTCGACGCCGGCGGCGCGCGCGCGCTCCAGCACGGCGGACAGCATGGGCGCCAATTCCGGCGCGTCCAGATGGCAGTGGGTGTCGATCAGCGCGCCGGGCGCGGGCAGGGCGGGGAAACGGTGCATGGCGGATTCGTCGTTCGTTCAGCCGGCTTCCGGCTGCAATTGCTGCAGCAAGTATAGCCGTTGGTAGATGCCGCCCTCGGTCATCAAGGCCTCGTGATTGCCGGTTTCGGCGATCTGGCCGTGGTTGAGCACGATGATGCGGTCGGCGTCGCGGATGGTGGACAGCCGGTGGGCGATGGAGATCAGGGTGATCTGGCCGCGCAGCTGTTCCAGCGCTCCTTGCACCAGTTGCTCGGTTTCGCTGTCGATGTGGGAGGTGGCCTCGTCCAGCAGCAGGATGCGCGGCTTGCCCGCCAGCGCGCGGGCGATGGCGATCAGCTGCTTCTGTCCGCTGGACAGCCGCGAGCCGCTCTCGCCCATATCGGTGTCGTAGCCCTGCTCCAGGGCCAGGATCAGATCGTGCGCGCCGGCCGCGCGCGCGGCGTCCTCGATCTGCTGCTGCGTCAACGGCCGGCCCATGGCGATATTGTCGCGCGCGCTGGCGGCCAGCAGAAAGGGCTCCTGCGGCACCAGGCCGACGCCGTCGCGGAAGGCGGCGTCGTCGAAGGCGGCCAGCGGCTGCTCGTCGATCAGGATCTCGCCGCCTTGCGGCGCGTAGAAGCGCAGCAGCAGCGACAGCAGCGTGGATTTGCCGCTGCCGGTGTGGCCGACGATGCCGATGAAGCCGCCGGCCGGAATCTCCAGCGAAAGATCGGGCAATACCGGCCGCTCAGGCTGATAGCCGAAGCTCACCCGGCGGAAGCTGACCGCGCCCCGCTCGATGCGGCCCTGGCCGTGGCCGGCCGCCGCCGCCGGCTCCTGCAGCAGCGCGTCCACCCGCGCCGCCGCCACCACCGCCTGCTGCAGCTGGCTGAACTGCATGGTGATCTGGATCAGCGGGTCCACCATGCGGCCGATATAGCTGATGAAGGCGTAGAGCACGCCGATCTGCAGCGCGCCCAGCGGCCGCTGGCTGAAGCTGTAGATCACCCCGGCCAGCAACAGCACTTTCAGCAGGTCCAGCGCCGGACGCAATAGCCAGGCGTTGGCGCTCAACTCCGCGATCCGCGCCCGGTAGTAATTGTGGTTGGCCTGATCGAAACGCGCGGCGAAGCGGCCGGTGGCGTTGGCGGCCTGCAACACGCTCATGCCGGAGATGGATTCGGCCATCTGGGCGTTGATGTCGCTGCGCAGCGCGCGGGCGCGCGTCACCGACGGCGCGCTCCAGCGCTGGTAGAGCCAGACGATGGCCAGCATCGCCGGCAGCAGCAGCGCCGCCAGCAGCATCAGCCGCCAGTCCAGCCAGGCCATCGCCGCCATCACACCGATGACCACGATGCTGCTGTCCAGCATCACGAACAGCACCTGCACGTACAAGGCCTTCACCGATTCGGTGTCGTTGGTGACGCGGCTGACCAGCTGGCCGGTGATCGCCTTGTCGAAAAAGGCCATCGGCAGCCGGATCACGTGGCGGTAAACCTGTTCGCGCAGTCTTTGCACCGAGCGCATCGCCACGCCGGACAGGCGCACCAGCTGCAGATAGCGCAGGCTGGACGCGGCGTAGCCGGCCATCAGACAGGCGAGCAGCAGCAGGCCCATTTCCAGCCATTGCGGCGCGCGCGGCAGCAGATAGCGGTCGATGAACACCTTGCCCAGCAGCGGCGACAGCGCCTCCATCAGCGCGGCGGCGATCAGCCACAGCGTGCCCCACAGCACATGGCGCTTTTCCGGCGCGGCGGAGTGGCGCAGCAGGGCCACCGCCCGGCTGCGGTTGATCGCGGATTGATCAGATTTCATCCAGGCTGGCCTCCAGTTGTTGATAGCGCCACTGGCTGGCGTACCAGCCGTTCAATTGCAGCAGCGCCTCGTGGCTGCCGGCTTCGGCGATGCCGCCGTGCTGCAGTACGACGATGTGGTCGGCGTCCGCCACCGCGGACAGCCGATGGCTGGCGATGATCACGCTGCGGCCGCGGCGCGCCTCGCGCAGATGTTGCAGAATCTGGGTCTCGGTCTGGGTGTCCACCGCGGACAAGGCGTCGTCCAGCAGCAGCAGCGGCGCGTCCGCCAGCAAGGCGCGGGCGATGGCCAGCCGTTGGCGCTGGCCGCCGGACAAGGCCACGCCTTTTTCGCCCACCGGGGTGGCGTAGCCCTGGGCCAGGCGCAGGATGTCCTCGTGCACCGCCGCCAGCCGCGCCACGCGTTCGATCTCGCGTTCGGCGGCGTCCGGGCGCGTCAGCGCGATATTGTCGGCTACCGAGGCTGAGAACAGAAAGGACTCCTGCGGCACCCAGCTGATCGCCGCGCGCAAGGCGTCCATCTTGTATTCCTCCAGCGGCACGCCGTTCCAGCTGACGCTGCCGGCCGGCAGCGGATACTGGCGCAGCAGCAGGCGCAGCAGCGTGGATTTGCCGCTGCCGGTGGGGCCGACGATGCCCAGGGTCTGGCCGCGGCCCAGGCGCAGATCGATCGCGCGCAAGGCCGGCGCGCTTTGCCCCGGATAAGTGAAGTTCAGGTCGCGCCAGCGCAGTTCGCCGGCCGGCTCCGTGGCGTTGACGCCGCTGTCGTCCACGGACTCGGGCGCGCTCAGCACCGGCTCCAGCCGGTTCCAGCCGGCGCGGCCGCGTTCCAGCAGCGACAGCACCCAGCCGGCGGCGAACATCGGCCAGATCAGCTGGCCCAGATACATGCTGAAGCTGGTCAGCGCGCCTATGGTCAGCTGCTGCTGCCACACCAGATAGCCGCCGATGCCCAGCGTGGCCGCCGCCGCGGTGCTCAGGGTCAGCCCCACCACCGGTTCGAACGCCGCCTCCCAGCGTTGCGCCTCCAGGCTGTTGTCGGCGGCGGAGGCGGCCAGGCCGGCCAGCTCGCGGCTATTGCGTTCCTCCAGGCCCAGGGTGCGCAGCGTGCGCACTCCGCTCAGCGTTTCCTGCACGTGGTCGTTGAGCCGGCTGAAGCTTTGCAGCGAGCCGGCCCAGGCCTGGTGCACGCGGCGGGTGATGCGCCAGAAGGCGAAGGCCATCAGCGGGAAGGGCAGCAGCGCGGCGGCGGCCAGCCGCCAGTCTATGCCCAGGGTCATCATCGCCAGCACCATCACCAGGGTCAGGCTGCCGTCGAAGCCGGCCAGCATCGCCTCGCCGGCGGCCATTTCCACCGCGTCGATATCGTTGGTGGCGCGCGCCATCAGATCGCCGGTGCGCTGGTGATGGTAGAAGCCCGGCCCCTGGCGGCTCAGCCGCTGATACAGCCGGGTGCGCAATTCCACGCCCAGTTGGTAGGCGGCGGCGAAGAGCTGCAGCCGCCAGCCGGCGCGCAGCAGATAGATCACCACGCCGAAGAGCAGCAGCCAGCCCAGCTCGCGCATGAGTTGCGGGGCGCCGAGCTGGCCCTTGGCCAGCAGGTCGACGATTTCTCCGATCTGGCGCGGAATCAGCACGGTGAGCACCGCCACGGCGGCCAGCATCAGCGCCGCGCGCAGATAGTAAGGCCAATGACGGAGGACGAAGTCGCGCAGCAGCGCGGACAGGCTGGCGCCGGGGGCGAGAGCGGACGGGCGTGACATGGCGGGGGCGGATTATCCGGATTGGGTGCGAGCCGAATATTCTATGCCGAATCCGATCGCGGTGTCAGAACCGCTTCAAGCCCGTATCGCGCGAAGCGCGGCGGATCCTGAAGCGGCTCTCGGGCGGGCCCTCGTATGACGGTCTAGCCCTGTTGCGCCGCCGGCTTCGGCCGCGGCTTGCGCACGGTGTGGAACAACACGACCAGCAGCAGCAGGAAGGGCAGGCCAAAGACCAGGGTCAGCCGGAACACCTCGGTGAAGGCGGTGGTGATCATGATCGCCAGCATCAACACCAGGCCGGCCAGCGTGGTGTAGGGAAACAGGCGCATCTTGAACGGCAGATCCAGGCCGCCGGCCTGATCGTGATGGCGGCGGAAACGCAGATGGGTGTAGAAAATCATCAGCCAGGTGAACAGCGCGCCGAACATCGACAGCGCGATCATCAGCGTGAACGCCTGTTGCGGAAACAAGACGTACAGCACCGCCGCCAGCGCGATGCCGCTGGTGGACAGCAGGAGCGCGTTGACCGGGATGCCGCGCTGGTTCAGTTTGCCCAGCCCGATCGGCGCGTCGCCGGCGCGGGACAGGCTGAACATCATGCGGGTGGTGATGTAGAGCTGGCTGTTCATCGCCGACAGCGCGGCCACCACCACCACGAAGTTGAGAATGCCGGCGGCGTAGGGGATGTTCAGCACCTGCATCACGGTGACGAAGGGGCTGTTGCCGGCGCCGATCCGGCCCCAGGGCACGATGGCGATGATCAGGCTCAAGGACAGCAGATAGAACACCACCAGCCGCGCGATGGTGGCGCGGAAAGCCTGGCGCACCGCCTGTTCCGGGTTTTCCGCCTCGCCGGCGGCCACCGCGATCATCTCCACGCTCAGATAACTGAAGATGGAAATCACCACCGCCACCCACATGCCCCAGACCCCGTTGGGGAAGAAGCCGCCATCGGCGCTGAAGTTGCGCGCGCCGTAAGCGGGGTTGCCGCTGCCCCACACCACATAGCAGCCCATCAGGATGAAGGCGACGATGGCGAAGATCTTGATGGTGGAGAACCAGTACTCCACCGTGCCGAAGGCCTTGACGCTGGTGGCGTTGACGCCGATCAGCGCGCTGGAGAACAGCAGAATCCAGATCCAGGGCGGGGTGTCGGGAAACCAGTAGCGCATGTATTCGGCCACGGCGGTGATTTCGGTGCCCACCGCCAGCACCACGCAGGCCCAATAGCTGTAGCGCACCAGGAAGCCGGCCAGCGGGCTGACGTAGTGCTCGGCGTAGGCGCCGAAGGAGCCGGAAGTGGCGTGCGCCACCGTCATCTCCGCCAGGCAGCCCATCAGCAACAGGGTGATCAGGCCGCCTATGGCGTAGCTGAGCACCACGCTGGGGCCGGCGAAGCCGATGGCGAACTTGCTGCCTAGGAACAGACCGGTGCCGATGGCGCCGCCGATGGCGATCATGCTCATCTGCCCGGCGCTGAGCCGGCGCTGCAGGCCCTGTTCCCTATCCTTGATGTCCTGGAAACTGCTCATGATGTTCTCCTCTGTCTATGCGGCGCGGTCTGGCGGGATCTGACGTCCCTTGCGCTATGGCGCCGCCGCGCGGGGCTGCCGGCGGCGGTTTGATGCGGCGCGCGGCCAAGCCGCGCGCCATGCAGGTTTTGAACAGCTCTCAGAACGTGCTGACGATCTCGCGAGCTAGGGCGAGACAAGGCGAAAACGAGCGAAAAAGCGGAATGTACGAGGGGTACATGAGCATTTTGAGCTTGTACTCACCGTGCAACGCTCCACGAAGCGCAGCAGATCGTAAACAGGTTCTCAGGTCACCGCGCCGCGGCGGTGGAACTCAGGTTTATCCCAGCTGCCGCTGTCCAGAATCTCGCGCAGGATTTCCACCGAGTCCCAGATGTCGGCATGGCTCAGGTAGAGCGGAGTGATGCCGAAGCGCAGCACTTCCGGCTCGCGGTAATCGCCGATGACGCCGTTGGCGATCAAGGCCTGCATCACCGCGAAGCCTTGCGGATGGCGGAAGCTGACGTGGCTGCCGCGGCGCGCGTGCTCGCGCGGGGTGATCAGGGTCAGCGGGTGGCCGCCGCAGCGCTGCTCCACCAGCTCGATGAAGAGATCGGTCAGCGCCAGCGATTTGGCGCGCAGCTGCTGGGCATCCACCTGGCGCGCCACGTCCAGACCGCATTCCACCAAGGCCAGCGACACGATGGGCTGGGTGCCGCACAGGAAGCGGCGTATGCCCTGGGCCGGCGCGTAGTCGGCCGCCATCTCGAAGGGCTTGGCGTGGCCCCACCAGCCGGACAAGGGCTGCCAGAAAGCGTTCTGATGGCGCGGGGCCACCCAGATGAAGGCGGGCGAGCCCGGTCCGCCGTTCAGGTATTTGTAGGTGCAGCCCACGGCGAAATCGGCGTCCGCGCCGTTCAGGTCCACTTGCAGCGCGCCGGCCGAGTGCGCCAGGTCCCAGATCGCCAGCGCGCCGCGCTGATGGGCGCTGCGGGTGACCGCGGCCATATCGTACAAATAACCGGTGCGGTAATTGACGTGGGACAGCAGCAGCACCGCCACGTCCTCGTCCAGCGCCTGTTCCAGCGGCAGCGCCTCGTCGATCAGACGCAATTCATAGCCCTGCTGCAGGAATTCGATCATGCCCTGGATCATGTAGAGATCGGTGGGGAAGTTGTCGCGCTCGGACAGGATCACCTTGCGCTCCGGATGAGCCTGCCGCTGGATGCGCAGGGCCGCCGCCAGCGCCTTGAACAGATTCAGCGAGGTGGTGTCGGTGACCACGGTTTCGCCGGGACCGGCGCCCAAGAGCGGCGCCAGCTTGTCGCCCAGACGCGCCGGCATATCGAACCAGCCGGCGGTGTTCCAGCTGCGGATCAAATCATGGCCCCATTCGCCGGTGATCACCTGCCGGCTGCGCTCCAGCGCGCCCTTGGGCAGCACGCCCAGCGAGTTGCCGTCCAGATAGAAAGTGTTGGCCGGCAGATCGAACCGCTGGCGGAAGCCGGCCAGCGGGTCTTGCTGATCGGCGATGAGACAAGCTTCGCGAGTGTGTTTCATGGCGGGTCCTACACGAGAGGGGTGGAAACGGGCAAGGACCGCAGCACGGCGCGCACCGGGCTGGCGTCCAGATTCATCAACTTCAGCGGCAGCGCGATCAACTCGTAATCGCCCTCCGGCGCGTGATCCAGCAGCAGCTGTTCCAGGATGGCCATGCGCTGGCGCGCGGTGGCGTGATGGGCGTCCATGGTCTTGCTGTCCATCGGGTCCAGCGAGGCGGTGTCCACGCCTATCAGCCGCACGCCCTGGCCGCCCAGCCAGTCGATGGCGGCGGCCTCCACGCCGGGGAAGTCCGCGTCCCAGGCCTCCAGCGGATAGCGCGCGTAACTGCGGATCAGCAGCCGCGGGGGCAGCGGGCCGGGCCGGGCCTCAAGCCGCGCGCGGATCTGCTCCAGCCGGATCAGCGGGCCGGGGGACAGGCAATGGATCAGCCGGCACGGCCCCAGATAGGCGTCCAGCGCCACCTGGCCTATACCCTGGCCGGCGGCCTGGAAGTGAGCCGGCGCGTCGGCGTGCGCGCCGCTGTGAGGCGACAGCGTCAGCCGCGCCACATTGACCGGACAGTGGGCGTCCAGCTGCCAGGCGGGGCTGGCGTCGAAGGCGGTGTCGCCGGGCCAGACCGGCAGGCCGGCGCGCAGCGGGGGGCTGATATCGAGCAACATGGAACGGTTCCTGAGCGGTAAGAAGCCTGGAATCATGCTAGCACCAAGGCATCCGCCAGAAATTGCAAGTTGGTCTTGCTAATGGCATGCTTTTCGCAGGAACTGCAGCGGAGCAGACAGATAACGATGGGAAATTGCAAATGCAGCTTGACGCGATAGATTGCCGGATTCTTTCCGCATTGCAGCACAACGCCAGGCTCAGCAATCAGGATCTGGCCGACCAGGTGGCCCTGTCTCCGTCCGCCTGTCTGCGGCGGGTGCGCGCGCTGGAAAGCCAGGGACTGATCCGCGGCTATCACGCCCAACTGGACCCGGCCCTGCTCGGCTACGAGCTGGAAGCCATCGTCCACGTGACGCTGGATCGGGCGCGCGAAGACTGGCATGAAGACTTCATGGAGCGCATCCGGCAGTTTGAGGAAATCGCCGCCGCCTACATCGTCGCCGGTCCCAGCAACTACGTGCTGCATGTCCGTTGCCGCAATCTGGCCGCCTTCAGCGGCTTCATCGTGGAGCGGCTGAACCGCATTCCCGGCATGCGCGACATCTGCTCCTATATTGTGATGCGCACGCTCAAGGATCAGCGCTGGCAAGTGCCGCTGGACGGTAAATAGCCGCGTGCCGGGTGGGGCCGGTGCGGAGAGGGGCTTGGTATAATTACCATTGTTAATGAGAATCATTAGCATTAACTTCGGCGCTCCTGAACCCCACCCCACCCACGCCATGAAATACCGGAGCCTTTCCGCCTGCCTGTTATTGTCGGCAGCCCATCCGCAAACCCTGCTGGCCGCCGAACCCGCGCCGCAAATGGAAACCGTCCACGTCAACGCCGAGCGCAAAGCCGCGCTCTTGCATGGCGAGGTGCTGGACGCAGAGCAATTGCGCCGCGCGCGCGGCACCGGCAACGCCGACATCTTCTCCGGCCTGCCCAGCGTGCAGGTCAACAATATCCGCAACGAAGCCGGCGCCATCGACCTGGGCATCCGCGGCCTGCAAGGCGAAGGCCGGGTGCCGGTCTTGATAGACGGCAGCCTGCAATCCACCCACACCGCCCGCGGCTACCAGGGCACCAGCGACCGCACCTATATCGATTCGGACCTGATCAGCAAGGTCAGCGTGGAGGAGGGCGCCAGCAACGGCGCCTTCTCCAGCGGCGCGATCGGAGGCCTGGTGCAGATGCGCACCTTGGGCGTCGAGGACGTGCTGCGCCCCGGCAAGGATTTCGGCGTGCTGCTGAAGGGCAGCGTGTACAACAACAACAAGACGCCCCGGGTGCCGGACGATGAGCGCGACCAGGTGTATTACCAGCTCAACAACGGCCTCAGCCCGCGCACCTTCAACAACGGCTCGGCCACGCTGGCGCTGGCCTATCGGCAGCCCGGCCTGGACGCCTTGCTGGCCTACAGCAAGCGGCGCTCCGGCAATTACTTCGCCGGCAGCCACGGTTTCGACGGCTACCCGGAGGCGGTGGTGTCGCGCGGCCAGGAAGTGGTGAACACCAGTTACGAAAGCGATTCGCTGCTGGCCAAGCTGGGCTTCGCGCTGAACGACGCGCAGCGACTGAAGCTGATCTTCCGCCGCCACCGCCAGCAGGCCGGCGAACTGCTGGCCGCCTACTGGTACAAGAACTCCAACGACAAGAACTTCCAGGAACTGCCGCCGGGCGTGGAGTCCATGCCGCAATGGGCGCTGGGCAGCGCCGTCGTGCACGCCTACAGCGCCAACTACAGCTATACGCCCAGCGACAACAAGCTGATCGACCTGAACCTGGGCCTGTGGGCCACCGAGGCGGATCTGGACCAGCACAACGGCTTGTGGGCCGGCCGTCCCGGCGCGTCCTACGGCGATCAGTACATGCATGCCTACAACAACAAGCGCCATGGCTTCAATTTGCTCAACCGCTCGGAACTGGAGGCGCTGCCCTTGAGCCTGAGCTACGGCCTGGCCTTCCAGCAGGAGCGCACCCAGCCCACCAGCCGCTACACCGAGCAGCCGCGGACGCTGGTGGCCTCGCGCAACGGCGTGCGCAACGAGCGCAGCCTGTTCGGCAACGCCGTGCTGTCCTATCGCTGGGCCAGCTTCTCCCTGGGCGCGAATCTGCATGGTTCGACCACGCGCGACTATGCGACCAATCTGGAAGCGGATTACGCGCCCAAGCTGGATTTGACCGGCCAGGTCGACGTGCACCTGGCCAAGTGGCTGGATGTCTACGCCAAGGGCGGCCGCGCCTATCGCACTCCCAGCCTGTATGAAACCACCACCTCCTCCGAGGTGTTCAGCTACAACCCGTACAACCCCTTGCGGCCGGAACGTTCGCTGAACCTGGAACTGGGCTTGAAGGCGAGCTTCCAGGACGTGTTCCGCGATCAGGAACGCATCGGCTTCAAGGCCGCTTATTTCAACAACAAGGTGGCGGATTATATTTCCAGCGCCTGGCTGGACCGGACGCCGGGCATGCCGTCGTGGCAGGGCAATCTGACCTTCCTCAACTACGACAAGGTGGAGCTGCGCGGCTTCGAGTTCGGCGTGGACTACCACAGCCCGTCTTTCTTCGTGGAGGCCGCCGCCACGCGCTACCTGGACCCGGAAGTGTGCTCGGTGAACCAGGCGAGCCGGCGCGACGCCGCGGTGTGCAATCAGAACGGCTTCGCCTGGAGCCTGATTCCGACCCGCATCCCGCCCAAGAGCGTATACGTGATTTCCGCCGGCAAGCATTGGCTGAACGGCGACCTGACCGTGGGCGGCCGCCTGAAATACCATGCCGGCAAGACCAATCCGGCCGGGTGGCTGAAAGGCACCGGCGCGCAGCCGGTGCTGGAACTGGCGTCCGAGCGGCTGGTGGACCTGTTCATCGAGTACCGGCTGAACAAGCAGGTCAATCTGAATTTCAATGTGGACAACCTGACCAACCGCTATGCGGTGGACACCGGTTCCGTGATCAGCATGCCGATACCGGGGCGGACCATACGGATGGGGATGGAAGCGCGCTTCTGAGAACCTGTTCAGAGTCCGCTGCGTTTCGTGGAGCGTTGCACGGCGAGTAC
This sequence comes from Chromobacterium rhizoryzae, assembly GCF_020544465.1. NCBI lineage: Bacteria > Pseudomonadati > Pseudomonadota > Betaproteobacteria > Neisseriales > Chromobacteriaceae > Chromobacterium > Chromobacterium rhizoryzae. The sequence continues at coordinate 4,897,821 of NZ_CP066126.1, read as the reverse complement.
AAGCTCAAAATGCTCATGTACCCCTCGTACATTCCGCTTTTCGCTTGTTTTCGCCTTGTCTCGCTCTGGCTCGCGAGACGTTGAACAGGCTCTGAGCCGCCGGCCGCGCGTTTTTTGCCGCGGCCGGCGGGAATCTGCGCGCCGGCCGGCGGTCTGTAGACTTTATGAGCCGCATGAGGCGGCCGCTTGATTCAGGGGGATAAACATGAGCATGAAAATGAAGTTGACGCTGGGCGCGGCGGTCGTGGCCCTGGGGGCGTGGTTCTACGCGACGCCGTATTTGGCGGTGCGGGGCATGCAGCAGGCCTTGGACGCGCGCGACGCGGCCAAACTGTCCGGCTATGTGGACTACCCGGCCTTGCGCAACAGCCTGAAAGAGTCCGTCGTGCCCAAATCGGTGCTGGACCTGAACCAATCCAAGGACAAGAACCCGCTGGCGGCGATGGGCGCGGCCATTGCCGACGCGGTGGTCGCCCCGGTGGTGGACGCCATGGTGACGCCGGAAAGCCTGGCTTTGATGATGCGAGGGATCAAGCCCAAGCCGGGCCTGCCGCAAGGCGGCGCGGATGAGCCGGCGGCCGGCGGAGGCGGCGCAGCGTCGACGGAGCCGCGCGCCGGCGTCGACACGGCCATGGGCTATGAAGACATCGATCGTTTCGTGGTGACGGTCAAGCAGAAAGACAAAGCCGAACAGTCGCTGGGTCTGGTGTTCAAGCGCGACGGCTGGTTGGGCTGGAAACTGTCGGCGGTGCGCCTGCCGGAATAAGAACGGCTGCTTGAGACAACAAAAAACCCGCAGAGCTCGCGCTGTGCGGGGTTTTTGATGTTTCGGCCTGCCAAAATCGCTGGTGCCCAGAGTCGGACTCGAACCGACACACCTTGCGGCGGGGGATTTTGAATCCCCTGCGTCTACCAATTTCGCCATCCGGGCGTCTTCGGCATTCCGAGAAGGAGAATAATAGCGATAGCAAATCGCTTTGTAAATCCTTTTTTCCCCGGCGCTTGGCCGCGGTTCACTCCTGCTTCAATTTAAGCGCCAAGTCGTAGAGCTGTTTGCGGTTGCCGTCGCAGATCTGCGCGGTCAGCGACGCCGCCTGCTTGGTGGGCAGTTCCGCCGCCAGCAGCTTGAGCACGCGCACGGTGTCTTCCGGCACCGCGTCGTCGGCGTCCTCGCGCGCCGGCGCGGCGTCCAGAATCAGCACGATCTCGCCGCGCTGCTGATTGGAGTCTGACTCCACCCACTCCAGCATGTCCTGGGCCGGCAGATTGCGGAAGGTTTCGAAAGTCTTGGTCAACTCGCGCGCCAGCAGCAGCCGGCGCTCCGCGCCCAGTTCCGCGACGATGTCGCGCAAGGTGTCGACGATGCGGTGCGGCGCCTCGTAGCACACGGTCAGATGCGGCGCGGACAGCCATTGGCGCAGCGTCTTGCGGCGCTCGCCGCTCTTGGGCGGCAAGAAGCCGTGGAACAGGAAGGACGGCGCGGTCAGGCCGCTGGCGGACAGGGCGGCGATCACCGCGCTGGAGCCGGGCACCGGCCGCACCGGCAGGCCGGCGGCGCGCACCGCCTCCGCCAGCCGCGCGCCGGGATCGGACACCGCCGGCGTGCCGGCGTCGGACACCTGCACCACGACCTGGTCTTCGGACAGCCAGCGCACCACTTGTTCCGCCATGCCGCGCTCATTGTGTTCGCGCAGGCTGACCAGGCGTTTGGCGTGAATGCCGTAGGCGGACAACAGCTGTCCGGTCACGCGTGTGTCCTCGGCGCAGACCACGTCGGCGGCGCTGAAAGCGGCCAAGGCGCGGGCGCTGATGTCGGCCAGATTTCCAATGGGCGTGGCCACCACATATAATGTGCCGCGACAGAAACTTTCCCTGGCTGATTCAAGCAGATGAGCGAACGAAGTATGCAAAGACTGACTCCGCTGTTGGTTGGCGTCTTGATGACTTGGTTGACGCCGACAATGGCGCAAACCCCGGACTATATCATCCAAAGCAATACCGCGCCGCTCAAGTTGTTGGGCCAGCAGGCGCCGAAACCGGCCGTGCCGGCGACCGCGCCGCGGGACGCCAGCGCGACGGCGGCGAAACCGCAGCCGGCCGGCGGCCGCCTGCGCGTCGGCCTGCTGCTGCCCACCGGCTCCGCCACCCTGGGCGAGGCCGCCGCGGTGGTGCGCAGCGGCGTGGAGGCGGCGGCGCGCGTGGATCAGAACGCAGAGCTGGTGCCCATAGAGGCGTCCGAGGACACCGCCGTGGCCGGCTACAAGCAGGCCTTGGCCAGCGGGGTCAATGTGGTGATCGGCCCGCTGTCGCGCGGGGCCATCGCCGCGGTAGCGCCCGCGGTCACGGTGCCTACGCTGGCTTTGAACTCGATAGGCCGCGAAGTGCCGGCCAATCCGAAGCTGTTCTCGCTGTCGCTGATCGTCGAGGGCGAGGCGCGCCAGGTGGCGCGCCTGATGTACGAAGACGGCCGCGCCAATCCCTTGCTGCTGTTCGGTGCGGACAGCCTGTCGCAGCGGCTGCGCCAGGCCTTCATCGACGAATGGCGAAGCCTGAGCCGCGGCAAATCCCCGATGGCGCTGGAAGCCAAGCCGGACAGCCTGCCGGCGATTCTGCAGGCGGCGGCCGGCGCCGACGCCGTGTTCATGGCGCTGGACGCGCACGAGGCCGGCATCGTCAAGGCCGCGCTGGCGCCGGAACTGCCGGTGTACGGCACCTCCCAGCTCAACGGCCGCGGCAGCGCGGTGGCGCTGGCCGGGGTGAGGGTGATAGACATGCCCTGGTTCCTGATGCCGGAGCATCCGGCGGTGAAACGCTATCCGCGGCCGGCGGCGGCGTTGACGATGCAGACCGAGCGCCTGTACGCGCTGGGCGTGGACGCCTGGCGGCTGGCGGTGCTGCTGGCGGGCGCGCGGCAGCCGCTGGGCCTGAGGCTGGACGGCATCACCGGCGATTTGAGGCTGGGGCGCGACCGCCTGTTCGAGCGCCAGCTGCCGATGGCGGTGCTGAGCGTGGAGCAGCCGTAGTGAATCTTCAAGGCCGGCTTGCCGAGGACAAGGCGCTGGCCTGGCTGCTGAGGCGGGGCCTGACGCTGGTGGAGCGCAACTGGTCCTGCCGCGGCGGCGAAATCGATCTGATCATGCGCGATGGGCGCTACTGGGTGTTTATCGAGGTGCGCCATCGCGCCAGCGCGGCCTTCGGCGGCGCGGCCGCCAGCATAGGGGCGGCCAAGCAAAGGAAACTCATGCTGGCCGCCGAGGTCTATCTGTCCCAAAAGGGAATAGACGCGCCATGCCGTTTTGACGCGGTATTGACCGTGGGCGAGGCGGAGCCGCAGTGGTTGCAGAATATTTTCATGTAGTGCGATGGGTCGACCGACCCTAAAAGATAAGGATGTCCCATGGATTTGATTGACCGCGTCAGCGGGCATTTCCTGGAAAGCATCGCCGTCAAGCAAGAGGCGATGGAGTTGTTGTCGCCGGCGATAGCCGCGGCGGCGGAACAGATGGTGGCTTGCCTGATGAACGAAGGCAAGATTTTGACCTGCGGCAACGGCGGTTCGGCGGCGGATGCGCAGAACTTCGCCGCGGAAATGGTCGGGCGCTTTGAGAAGGAACGCCCGGGCCTGGCGGCGATTTCATTGGCCACCGACAGCTCGGTCTTGAGCGCGATCGGCAACGATTACGATTTCGACATGGTGTTTTCCAAACAGGTCAGGGCCTTGGGCCACACCAACGACCTGCTGCTGGCGATTTCCGCGTCCGGCAACGCCGCCAATGTGATCGAGGCCATCTACGCGGCGCATGAGCGCGGCATGAGCGTGATCGCCCTGACCGGCATGGACGGCGGCAAGGTGGCCGAAATCCTGTCGCCGGAAGACATACAGCTGATTGTGCCGGCGCTGCGTCGCTGCCGGATTCAGGAAGTGCACACCCTGATGGTCCACGCCCTGTGCGACACCATCGATTACATGTTGTTGGGAGGTGAATGATGAAGCGTCGCGTATTCGCGGTATTGCTGGCTGCTGGCTTCAGCAGCGCTCTGAGCGGTTGTTTCGGCGTAGTGGCGGCGGGCGCGGCCGGCGGCGCCTTGGTGGCCACGGATCGCCGCACCAGCGGCGCCTATGTGGACGACCAGGGCATAGAATTGAAAGCCGCCGACCAGATCGGCAAGCTGTTGCCGTCCGCCCACGTCAACACCACCAGCTTCAACCGCGCGGTGTTGCTGACCGGCGAAGTGCCCAGCGAGCAGGCGCGCCAGCAGGCGGAGCTGACCGCGCGCGGCATCCCCAATGTGCGCCGCGTGTTCAACTACACCGTGGTGGCGCCGGCGTCCGGCTTCTCCGAGCGCAGCAGCGACACCTGGGTGACCAGCAAGGCGCGCACCCGCCTGCTGGACGGCAAGGGCTATAACCCGAACAACGTCAAAGTGGTGACCGAGCGCGGCGTGGTCTACATGCTGGGCATGGTGACCCAGGCGGAAGGCGCGGCGGCGGCCAAGGTGGTCAGCGAGACCTCCGGCGTGCAGAAAGTGGTGACCTTGTTCGAATACATCAACGACATCGCGCAGTAAGGCGGATGTCCCGCGATCACAAGCCCGGCTTAGGCCGGGCTTTTTCATTGTTCGGCGGCGGGGCGGCGGAGAATTCCTGGGTTTTTTAGGAAAAATCCTATGTCCGCTCGCCGGCGCTTCTGCTGCAATCTGCCTTGCTGCCGAAACCTCGCGTTTCGGCGCAATTTCTGACGCCCGGTTTTGGCCGGGCGGTACCGGCAACGCAGTTGGCAAAGATGGGCGAGGACGCGGCTTTATGAACCAGGCGGGCAAGATATCGGCGGAGGCGCGGGAGCGCATCATCGCGGCGGCGACGGAACTATACGAGAAGTCCGGCCGCCAGCGGCACCCTGCCGTCGACCAGGTCCGCCAGCTGGCGGGGGTGGACATGGACGCCGCCAGCGTGGTGCTGAAAGACTGGCGACGGGTGCAGCCGGCGACGGCGGCGGCCCTGGACGGCGAGGTGCCGGAAGGCGTCAGCCAGGCGGGGATGGCCGCGCTGGAGGCTATCTGGACCCAGGCCAAGGCGCTGGCCAACGACAGCCTGAGCGCCGCGCAGGCGGCTTGGGAGCGCGAGCGGGCCGAACTGGATCATCTGCGCGCCGAACTCGCCGGCGCTTTCGAACGCCAGGCGGCGGAACTGGACGCCACGCGCCGCCAGTTGTCGGCCTCCCTGGCCTTGACCGCGCAGCAGGCGCAGGACCTGGCGGTGGCGCAACCGCAGGCGGAGGCGTTTCGGGAGCGCATGGACAAGGCCGAGGTCCGGGTCGGCGAACTGGAGCGGGAGCTGTCCGAGGCGAAAAGCCTGTTGTTGCGGTCTCAGAACGAGTTGCGCCTGAGCGCCGCCGACGGCCAGGCGGCGGAAACGGCGCTGGCCAAACTGCGCGGCGAATTGCTGCAATCCAGCGCCAGCGCCGCGATGAAGGCGGAAGTGGCCCGGATCAAGATGTCGCCCAAGCCGGGCGCCGCGCCGGAGGCCGGCGAGGAGGACGAGTCCTTGAAGGCCGCCTACACGCCGCAGCCCGCGGCTGAGGACATCCTGAAGTTTCGCTGATCCTGGCGCGGCCGCCGTCAGTGCTGGGGAATCAGCACGTCGGCGCACAGCACGTGCATGATCTCGTCGATTTCTATCGCCATCGAGATGGTGACGCAGGAGCGGGTGTCGGTCATGGACAGATAAGGCTCGCTCATATACAGCACGCCGGGCTGATCCACCGCGTGTTGAAAGTAGCTGCGCCGCGACCAGACCGCGCCGGTGGTGTCCACCAGCGGCGCGAACTTGGGATTGGCGGCGGCCCGCGGCTGGCGGCTGTTCAGGTTGCGGCCGATCTGGCGTCCGGCGCTGTCCAGCAGGAAGCAACGCACCACGTCCGGCAGCGCCAGCATGGGCTTGGCGGCCAGATCGAACGGCGTGCCTTGCATCAGCGAGATGGCGCTTTGCACGAAGGATTGCCGCGCCAGCTCGATCTGGCGTCGCGTCAGTTTGCGTTTCAGCAGCTCGCGCGCCATCAGCTCGTCCCAGCGTTCGTCGATGCGCGGCGTGATGACGTGGTCCTGATCCGGCTGATCGCTGGGGTGGGCGACGAAATAGCCTTGCACCAAATCGCAGCCCGATTCCAGCGCGATCAGCACGTCCTGATCGGTTTCTATCCCTTCCTCCACCACCAAGGCACCAATTTCGTGCATCAGCCGCACCAGCTTGGCCAGCAGGTTGCGGGTGCGCGGCTGGTGGACGGCGGCGCGCAGCAGGTGGCGGTCGAATTTGACCAGGTCCGGTTCCAGCTGGCAGACGCGGTCCAGATTGGAATGGCCGACGCCGAAGTCGTCGATGGCGATCAGGAAGCCGCTGCTTTTCAGCACATTGACGCCTTCGATCAAGGCCTCGTCCACTTCCAGCACATGTTCCAGCACTTCCAGCACCACCTGGCTGGGGTCCAGCCCGGCGGCCTTGATGCCGTTGGCCAGCGCCATCGCGCGTTCCGGCCGCGATAAGGACGCGGCGTCGATATTGAGAAACAGCCAGCAGGGATGATCGCTTTGCATCTGGCTGAAACGGACGGCATGGGCTTCGCTCACCGCCAGATCCAGCTGGTGGCGGCGTTCGGGCGAGACGACGGAATAAAAAGCCTCCGCCGGCGTCAGCGGGGACGTGTCCTGTCTGGCGCGCAGCAAAGCTTCCATGCCTATCGTGCGGCGATGCGCCAGACTGTAGATAGGCTGGAAGTGACTGCCGAGTTTCAAGCCGGCATGCTCGAATTCTTTCATGGAATAGCTGCCCTCCGTGGCGCGGACTCTACGGCCGGTATTGTTTTTTTGCCTGAAGCAATCGGCATTCCAGTTTAGTGCATCGCCATTAAAAATAAAAAACGGGCCATGCGGCCCGTTTGGATAAAGATGTTAAGAAGCTTGCTACTGTTGGATGCCCGCCACCAACCACTTGCCGTTGGTGCTGTCGTCCTTGATGTAGTGCCAGTATTCGGAGAACGGCTCCGCCGACGCGCCCACGGCCTCGCTGACCGTGCCGGAGAAGCGCACGCTGGCGATGTAGCGGCCGCCTTCCATGCTGGCTTCGGACAGCTGGCAGTCCAGTTGCGGGAAATCGGCCACCTCGGTGTTGGCGGCGATGTCTTCGCGCAGCGCGTTGAACAGATCCGGCGTCATGTACTTGCGCACTTCTTCCAGGCTTTCTGTGCTGTTCAGGTTTTGCAGGTGCAAGAAGGTGGCCTTGGCCTGACGCAGGAAGTGCGGGGTCTCGGTGCCGTCCGGCAGGCGCGCGGGCGCCTCGCTGATCGCGCCGCCGCCAAAGCCGGCTTGCGCGCCGCCCAGGCCGGAGCCGATTTTCGGGATGGAGTCGAAACGGGCCGGTTCTTGATAGCCGCCCATGTTCTGCGGCATGCCCGCTGCTTGCGGCGCAGCCATGGCCGGACGCGCCGCGCCGGCCTTGCGGCGGAAGAACATGTAGCCGCCTGCCAGCACCAGGCCCAGCAGGGCCAGCGTGCCCCAGGGCATGCCGCCGCTCTTCTGCGGCTGCTGACCTTGGGCTTGCGCCGCCAGCGCCGGATCGGCGTTGCCGTTGGCCGCGGCCGGCGCTTGTTGCTGGCCGCCTTTGTCGCTCATGGCGGAGCCCAGCATATAGCCGGCGGCCGCGCCCGCGGCGCCTGCGGCTACGGCGGTGCCGATGCCGGGGCCGGACTTGGGTTGAGCTTGAACCGGAGCGGGCGCTTGCGCGGGCGGCGCAACCGGGCGCGCCGGCGCTTGTTGTTGGTAAGAACGGGTGGGGGCCGAGCGCTGCATGCCGGCGCTCTTGCCTTTACCTAGGCGGGCCGCTTCCGCGAACGGAGCGGCCAACATGGAAACCATGGTGAAGGCGAGCATGATCGTCTTCGCGCGGGTGGTCATATTTGCTTTTTTCCTGAGTGGTTGGTATCGCCCCGGTATGACTGGGGCGCAAAAGATTAGTTCGGGGTCAACGGCTGAATTTCAATGACTTGCGCATGGTTTTTTTCCACGCGGAAACGCACATTCCAGTGGTGCAGCGCCACGCCGTAGACCCGCTGCGGGTCGTCTTGATAGGCCGGGCGCGGGTCCTGGGCCAGCACCTGTTCCACCAGCGCGGCGAAATCGCCCGGCAGGCCGGCTTCGGCGGCCAGCTGCGCGCGCGCGGCGGGGTCCCAGCCCACGCTCAATTGCGGCGGGGGACCGTCGACAAAGCCGCCGCGGGCTTCCGGCCGGGCTTCGACGAAGGGAATATAGGGCTTGATGTCCAGCACCGGGGTGCCGTCCAGCAGATCGGCGCCCTCCAGCGTCAGCACCACCTTGGGCTGGGTGTCCACGCGCAGCAGCCGCACTAGGGACAGGCCCAGCGGATTGGGGCGATGGGTGGCGCGGCTGGCGAACACGCCGACCTTGGCGTTGCCGCCCAAGCGCGGCGGCCGCACCAGCGGCTGCCAGCCGCGCTCGGCGGTTTGATGGAACACGAAGCTGATCCAGACGTGGGAAAACGCGTCCAGCCCGCGCACCATGTCGGGGTGGTCGTAGGGCGGCAGCAGCTCCAGCGTGATGCGGGCGGCGTTGACCAGCGAGGGCTGGCGCGGGATGCCGAATTTTTCGCGGTAGGGCGAGCGGATCACGCCCACCGTGTCGAAGGTGTAGCTCATGGCCGGATTGTAGCATCCGGCCAGGGGCGCGATCTGCGGCGGCTAGCCGACGAAGTGCTTGTTGTAGCGGCTGCTCAGCCGCCCCATGGGCAGCAGCATGAAGAAATCCGCGCAGTTGAAGTCCGGGTCCCAGGCCGGTTCGCCGCAGATATAGGCGCCGGCGCGCAGATAGCCCTTGATCAGCGCCGGCAGCGGCGCGGAGGGGGCGTCGTCGCGGACCCGGTCCAGCGGCAGCGGCAGGTGGGGGAACACCCGCCATTCCGGCGGCGACAGATGCTTGGCCTCCAGTTGGCGATAGAGGCTGACCGCCTGGTGGCCGCCGTCGCTCAGCGACACGCTGGCGCAGCCGGCCAGGTATTGGCCGCCGTGCTGTTGCACGTAATCGGCGAGGCCGGACCAGAGCAGGGCGATCACCGCGCCGGAGCGGAAGTCGCGGTGCACGCAGGAGCGGCCCACTTCGATCAGGCCGGCGCGCAGGTGGGCCAGCCGGGTCAGATCGAATTCGTGTTCGGAATACAGGCTGGGCGCGCGGCGCGCCATGGCCGGGGACAGCATGCGGTAAGTGCCCACCACCAGGCCGCTGGCGGCGTCTTCCACGATCAGGTGATCGCACAACTCGTCGTATTCGTCGCAATCGATGCCCAGGTCGCGGGAGCCGAGCTCCGCGCCCATTTCCCCGGCGAACACATCGAAGCGCAGCTTCTGCGCGCGGCGGATATCCCGCGCTTCACTGGCCACGCGCACGCTTAGGCGCGGTTTGGCGCTCACGGCAAGCTGTTCATTTAGCAGCATGTTTTGCTCCCTTTTGTGGTGAGTCCCATGCTAGGCAGCTTGTTTGACGCGGCGATGTCTTTAATATGACTATCGGGTGACCGGCGCTTGACGCCGTCGTTACCGGCTGGATTTATTGAAATCAACGACTTACGCTGGTTCAGGATTTGGCGTAGAATAGGCCGTTTTTCCGTTCGATTTGCTCTTTACCGACAAAGCCATGATTTATCCGACAAACTTCGACGTGATAGTGGTGGGCGGCGGCCATGCCGGCACCGAGGCCGCGCTGGCGGCCGCGCGCATGGGCTGCGACACCCTTCTTTTGACGCACAACATCGAGACCTTGGGTCAGATGTCGTGCAATCCGTCGATCGGCGGCATCGGCAAGGGCCATCTGGTCAAGGAAGTGGATGCCCTGGGCGGCGCGATGGCGCTGGCCACCGACATTGGCGGCATCCAGTTCCGCACCCTCAACGCCTCCAAGGGCCCGGCGGTGCGCGCCACCCGCGCCCAGGCCGACCGCATCCTGTACAAGGCGGCGATCCGCGAGATGCTGGAGAACCAGCCCAATCTGACGCTGTTCCAGCAGCCGGTGGACGATCTGCTGATAGAGGGCGACCGCGTCGCCGGGGCCATCACCGCCATCGGCATCACCTTCCGCGCCAAGACCGTGGTGTTGACCGCCGGTACCTTCCTGTCCGGCAAGATCCACGTCGGCATGGAGAACTACACCGGCGGCCGCGCCGGCGATCAGGCCGCGTCCACGCTGGGCGCGCGCTTGCGCGAACTGGCCCTGCCGGTGGGACGGCTGAAAACCGGCACGCCGCCGCGCATCGACGGCCGCAGCGTCGACTTCTCTGTGATGGAAGAGCAGCCGGGCGACACGCCGGAGCCGGTGTTCTCCTACCGCGGCAGCCGCGCGCTGCATCCCAAGCAGCTGCCGTGCTGGATCACCCACACCAATGAACGCACCCACGAGATCATCCGCTCCGGCTTCGACCGCAGCCCGATGTTCACCGGGGTGATAGAAGGCGTTGGCCCGCGTTACTGCCCGTCCATCGAAGACAAGATCAACCGCTTCGCCGACAAGGACAGCCACCAGGTCTTCCTGGAGCCGGAAGGTCTGACCACGCACGAGTTCTACCCCAACGGGATTTCCACCAGCCTGCCCTTCGACATCCAGCTGGCGGCGGTGCGTTCGATCCGTGGCATGGAGAACGCCCACATCCTGCGGCCCGGCTACGCGATCGAATACGACTACTTCGACCCGCGCGGCCTGAAGGCCTCGCTGGAGACCAAGGCGATCCAGGGCCTGTTCTTCGCCGGCCAGATCAACGGCACCACCGGCTATGAAGAAGCCGCCGCCCAGGGCCTGCTGGCCGGCATGAACGCCGCCCTGTTCGCTCGGGACCAGGCTAGCTGGTGTCCGCGCCGCGACGAGGCCTATCTGGGCGTATTGGTGGACGATCTGATCACCAAGGGCGTGGCCGAGCCTTACCGTATGTTCACCAGCCGCGCCGAATTCCGCCTGCAGTTGCGCGAAGACAACGCCGACCTGCGCCTGACCGAGATTGCCCGCCAACACGGCCTGATCGGCGATGCCCAATGGGACAGCTTCTGCCGCAAGCGCGACGCGGTGGAGGCGGAGAAGGCCCGCCTGAAGGCCACCTGGCTGCATCCGGCGCGGCTGAGCGACGCCGCCGCGCTGCAAGCGTTGCTGGGCAAGGCGATAGAGCGCGAATACAGCCTGTACGATTTGCTGAAGCGGCCCAATGTCGCCTACGCCGATTTGATGACGCTGCCGGAGGCCGGCGGCGCGGTGGCGGACGAGGCGGTTGCCGAGCAGGTGGAAATTCAGGTCAAATACCAAGGCTATATCAACCGCCAGAACGAAGAACTGGCGCGCCGCGACAACCTTGAAGACGTGCGCCTGCCGGCCGACATCGACTACGGTCTGGTCAAGGGCCTGTCCAAGGAAGTGCAGCAGAAACTGAACCAGCAACGCCCGGAAACCCTGGGGCAGGCTTCGCGCATCCAGGGCATTACCCCGGCAGCGGTTGCTCTTTTGATGGTCCACCTGAAACGCGGCTTTGCCGACGCAACGAAAACCGCATGACACATAACGCAGAACTACAACAAGGCCTGTCGCAGCTGAAACTGGAACTGAGCGACGCGCAAATCGATTTGCTGGACCGCTATCTGGCGCTGCTGGCCAAGTGGAACCAGACCTATAACCTGACCGCGGTGCGCGAGGAAAAGCGCATGGTCAGCTACCATCTGCTGGACAGCCTGAGCCTGGTGCCGCATCTGGACGGCGGCAGCCGCCTGCTGGACGTCGGTTCCGGCGGCGGCATGCCCGGCATTCCGGCGGCGATCGCTCGCCCGGATCTGCAAGTGGTGCTGCTGGATTCCAACCATAAGAAAACCACCTTCCTGCGTCAGGTGGTGGTGGAACTGGGCCTGCCCAATGTGCAGGTGATGACCGAGCGGGTGGAGGCCTACCAGCCGGAACAGAAGTTCGACCGAATCACCAGCCGGGCGTTTTCCGAGCTGGCCGAGTTCGTCAAGCTGACCCGCCACCTGCTGGCGGATCACGGTCAATATGTAGCAATGAAGGGTGTCTATCCTTACGAGGAAATCGCCTTGTTGCCGCAGGGTACGGTGGTTTCCGAAGTATTGCCGGTGACAGTGCCGGGCCTGGATGCCGAACGGCACCTGGTGAGAATGCGCCTGGAAGGGGTGGGTGCGCAATGAATTCAAGGGTGATCGCGGTCGCCAACCAGAAGGGCGGGGTCGGCAAGACCACGACTGTGGTGAATCTGGCGGCGGGCCTGGCCGACTTGGGCCGGCGCGTGCTGATTGTCGATCTCGACCCGCAGGGCAATGCCACCATGGGTAGCGGCATCGCCAAGCAATCCCTGAAACTGTCCGGCTACGACGTGCTGCTGGGCGAGGCTTCGATCGAAGACGCGCGCCAGCCGGCGAAGGAGGGCGGTTACGACGTGCTGCCCGCCAACCGCGATCTGGGCGGCGCGGAGCTGGAGCTGGTCAACGAGCTGGCGCGCGAAGCGCGGCTGAAGAACGCGCTGCAGGCGGTGGAGGAGCAGTACGACTACGTGCTGATAGACTGCCCGCCCTCGCTGAACCTGCTGACCCTGAACGGGCTGGTGGCGGCGCACAGCGTGCTGATCCCGATGGTGTGCGAATACTACGCGCTGGAAGGCCTGTCCGATCTGGTGGCGACCTTGCGCAAGGTGCGGGTGGCGGTGAATCCCAAGATCGAGATCATGGGCCTGCTGCGCACCATGTTCGACGCGCGCAATAATTTGTCGCAGCAGGTCTCCGAGCAACTGGCCCGCCATTTCGGCGCCAAGGTGTTCGACACCGTGATACCGCGCAATGTGCGGCTGGCGGAAGCGCCCAGCCACGGCTTGCCCGGCCTGGTCTACGATCGCGCCTCGCGCGGCGCGCAAGCCTATCTTGCGCTGGCGCAAGAGCTGGCGGACAGGCTAGAGCCCGCAACCACAACCCCCTCCGTCTAAGCGATATGGCCAAATTAAAAGGATTGGGGCGCGGCCTGGACGCGCTCCTGTCCACTGCCGAGACAGTGGACGACAGATTGACTTCCCTTCCCATCGACAGCATCCGTCCCGGCAAATACCAGCCGCGCAGCTTCATGGACGAGGGCGCGCTGGACGAACTGGCCGCGTCCATTCGCTCCCAAGGCGTGATCCAGCCGCTGGTGGTGCGCGAAATCGGCTTTGGCGATTACGAACTGATCGCCGGCGAGCGGCGCTGGCGCGCCTCGCGCAAGGCCGGCTTGTCCGAAGTGCCCGCGGTGATCAAGAGCGTGCCGGACGAAGCGGCGCTGGCGATGGCGCTGATCGAAAACATTCAGCGCCAGGAGTTGGATCCCATCGAGGAGGCCCAGGGCCTCAAGCGCCTGATCGACGAGTTCGGCCTGACCCACGAGGCCGCGGCCGACGCGGTGGGCCGTTCGCGCAGCGCGGTCAGCAATCTATTGCGTCTGCTGGCCCTGCCGGAGCCGGTACAGACCATGCTGCATCAGGGGCGGCTGGAGATGGGCCATGCGCGCGCCTTGCTGGCGCTGCCGGTGGTTGAGCAGCTGGGCCTGGCGCAGGAGGTGGGTGAGAAAGGCCTGTCCGTGCGCGAGGTGGAGCGCAGGGTACAGCAGAAAGCTGTGGAAAAAACCACAGTTGCACCGCAGCAAAAACAGACAGACCCGGACGTGAGCCGGCTGGCGGAACAGGTGTCGGAACGCATAGGCGCGCGCGTCAGCATCCGTCACGCAAACCGCGGCAACGGCAGGCTGGTCATAGAATATGCAACGCTGGACGAGCTGGAAGGCTTGTTGGAAAAGCTGCAGAAAACTTCAAGCAAATGAGACTGTTGCAACGCAGCATGTCAATGACAGGCAAGTTGACGCAAATCAAGCGTGAAGCCTATAATTCGGCGGTTTTTTTGCTGGGTAAACATGGTTAATCCAGAAGTTAAGCGTATACTGCGCCTGCAGTGCACCCTGGTGGGGGTCGCGCTGCTGATCGGAATGGTTGCAGGGGGAGGAAACCTGGCCGTTCCGGTTTCTGTCTTGCTTGGCGGATTGTCGGCCTTGGTGCCGGCTCTGGTGTACGCCAGAATCGCCTACGCCAAGCGCCATGTCGCTCCCGCGGAACTGATGAAAGCGCATTTCAGGGCAGAGGCCGTCAAATACGTCCTCACCATCCTGATATTTGGTGCGACTTTGGTATTTTTCAAGGATTTATCGATAGTCGGTCTTTTTGGCGGATTTTTTGCCGCCGTATCCGGCTACTGGTTCGGGCTTTTAATCAAAAATTGAGAAAATGAGCGATGGCAAGCAACGCAACTGACTACATCAAGCACCACCTCACCTTCTGGAATTCGGATCCTTCCGCCGGCTTCTGGAGCCTGCACCTTGATACCTTCTCCATTTCGCTGGTTCTCGCCTTCATCTTCGCCGGCGTGTTCGCTGTCGTGGCGCGCAAGGCCAAGCTGGAGAATCCGGGCCGGCTGCAGCTGTTTGTGGAAAGCATCGTGGAGATGGTGGACAAGCAGGTGCGCGACGTATTCCACGGCCAGAGCAAGGTGATCGCTCCGCTGGCGCTGACCATTTTCTGCTGGATCTTCCTGATGAACTTCATGGACCTGCTGCCGGTGGATCTGCTGCCGACGCTGGCCCAGTGGGTGGGTTACACCTTCTTCGGCGCCGAGCCGCATCATGTTTACTTCCGCGTCGTGCCGTCCGCCGACGTGAACGCCACCTTCGCGATGTCCTTGTCCGTGATGTTCTGCATCATCGGCTTCTCCATCAGCGCCAAGGGCGTGGGCGGTTACACCAAAGAACTGTTCACCGCGCCTTTCCACGCGGAAGGCACCGTGGGCAAGATCCTGCTGGCTCCGGCCAACTTCCTGTTGCAGATGGTGGAACTGCTGGCCAAGCCGATTTCGCTGTCCCTGCGTTTGTTCGGCAATATGTACGCCGGCGAAATGATCTTCATCCTGATCGCGCTGCTGCCCTGGGGCCTGCAATGGCTGCTGGGTGCGCCGTGGGCGATCTTCCATATCCTGATCATCACCCTGCAGGCCTTCGTGTTCATGATGCTGACCATCGTGTACCTGAGCCTGGCGGTGGAAGCGCACTAATACCGGTTTCTTTGTTTTACCTTTGTTTTTTTAGCTTTTTTACCAACCATCCTTGATTAAGTCTTAGGAGATACACAATGGAAGCACTCGTTTCTCAGATCCAGTCCATGACCGTACTGGCCGCTGCCCTGATCATTGGCCTGGGCGCCATCGGTACTGCTCTGGGTTTTGCCATCCTGGGTGGCAAATTCCTCGAGTCCTCCGCCCGTCAACCGGAAATGATCCCGGTTCTGCAAACCAAACTGTTCATTCTGGCCGGTCTGCTTGACGCCATCTCCATGATCGGTGTTGGTATCGCCATGCTGTACACCTTCAATAACCCGTTCCTGTCCGCCGCCCTGGCCGCTCTGAAAGCCGGCGCTTAATTTTTAAGCGGAATTGGTTGTTGCAGTAATACTACTGGAGGAAAACAAGCGTGGAATTCAACGTAACACTACTGGGCCAGGCGATCACGTTCGCCATCCTGGTATGGTTCACCATGAAGTTTGTTTGGCCTCCGCTTACCAACATGATGGATGAGCGCGCCAAGCGCATCGCAGACGGCCTGGCCGCCGGCGAGCGTGGCAAGCAAGATCTGGAAGCCGCTGAAAAGCGCGTTGCGGACGAACTCCGCAAGGCCAAACAGCAAGCGACCGAAATCGTGATGGCCGCTGAAAAGCGCGCCAGCCAGATCGTGGATGAAGCCAAGGATGCCGCACGCGTTGAAGGCGCGCGCATTGTGGCCGACGCCAAGTCTGAGATCGATCAGGAAGTCCTGCGCGCCAAGGAAACCCTGCGCGCGCAAGTGGCCGACCTGGCGGTTGCGGGCGCAGAGAAGATCCTGCGCAAAGAGATCGACTCGGCCAAGCACGCTGATCTGCTTGCCTCCATCAAAGCGGAGTTTTAATTAACTCATGGCAGAACTCATTACCGTAGCTAGGCCCTATGCCGAAGCGGTATACAGCCTCGCCACCGAGCAGCACGCCACCCAGCAATGGTCGGAATCGCTGTCGTGGCTGGCTGCCATGGTGAAGAACCCGGATTTGGAAGCCGTCATCACCAATCCGAAACATACCGCACAAGAGCTTGAGGCGCTGATGCTGGATGTTCTGGGCGCGCGCGGCAACGAAGACGTAAAACGTTTTCTGGCCGCGCTGATCGAGAACAACCGTTTGACGCTGCTGCCGCAAATCGCCGAACAGTTTGAAGTGTTCAAGGCGCAAGCGGAAGGCGTTGTGGATGCCGTGGTGGAAACGGCGTTTGCAATGAACGATGCACAGCAAGCCGAACTGACCGACACGCTTTCCAAGAAGTACGGCAAATCCGTACGGATTGATGTGCGTGACAACCCTGACCTGATCGGCGGGGTTCGTGTGTTGGTAGGCGACGATGTCATCGACGCTTCCGTGCGCGGCAAACTGCAAGCCATGGCAGTAAGCCTCAAGAATTAGGAGAGATCATGCAGTTGAACCCCTCTGAAATCAGCGATCTGATCAAGGCGAAGATTCAGAACCTGGCCGAAGGCGCAGAAACCCGTACCAAAGGTACCGTGATTTCCGTGACCGACGGCATCGTTCGTATCCATGGCCTGGCAGACGTGATGCAGGGTGAAATGCTCGAATTCCCGGGCAACACCTTCGGCCTCGCGATGAACCTGGAGCGCGACTCTGTCGGCGCCGTGGTTCTGGGCGAGTACGAGCACATCTCGGAAGGCGACGAAGTTACTTGTACCGGTCGCATTCTGGAAGTTCCGGTAGGTCCGGAACTGGTTGGCCGCGTGGTCAACGCCCTGGGTCAGCCTATCGACGGCAAGGGCCCGGTTAACGCCAAGCTGTCCAGCCCGATCGAAAAGATCGCGCCGGGCGTGATTGCGCGTCAATCGGTATCCCAGCCGATGCAGACCGGCCTGAAGGCCATCGACTCGATGGTTCCGGTTGGCCGCGGTCAGCGCGAGCTGATCATCGGCGACCGCCAGACCGGCAAGACCGCGGTGGCGCTGGATGCGATCATCAACCAAAAAGGCACCGGCGTAGTGTGCATCTACGTGGCGATTGGCCAAAAGGCCTCCTCCATCGCCAACGTGGTGCGCAAGCTGGAAGAACACGGCGCGCTGGGCCACACCATCGTGGTGGCCGCGACCGCTTCCGAAGCCGCCGCGCTGCAGTTCATCGCCCCGTACTCCGGCTGCGCGATGGGCGAATACTTCCGCGACATCGGCGAAGACGCGCTGATCGTGTACGACGACCTGTCCAAGCAGGCTGTCGCCTACCGTCAGATTTCGCTGCTGCTGCGCCGTCCGCCGGGCCGCGAAGCCTACCCCGGCGACGTGTTCTATCTGCACTCCCGTCTGCTGGAACGCGCTTCCCGCATCAATGAAGACGAAGTGGCCAAGCTGACCAACGGCGAAGTGAAAGGCAAGACCGGTTCCCTGACCGCGCTGCCTATCATCGAAACCCAGGCCGGCGACGTTTCCGCCTTCGTGCCGACCAACGTGATCTCGATCACCGACGGTCAGATCTTCCTGGAAACCGACCTCTTCAACGCAGGCATCCGCCCGGCCATCAACGCCGGTATCTCGGTATCCCGCGTTGGCGGCGCCGCGCAGACCAAGGTGATCAAGAAGCTGGGCGGCGGTATCCGTCTGGCCCTGGCCCAGTACCGTGAATTGGCTGCGTTCTCGCAGTTCGCTTCCGATCTGGACGAGGCTACCCGCAAGCAACTGCAACACGGCGAAGTGGTTACCGAGCTGATGAAGCAGAAGCAGTTCCTGCCGCTGGCCACCGCCGAAATGGCGTTGACCCTGTGGGCGGTGAACAAGGGCAGCTACGAAGACGTTCCGGTGAAGAAAGCCCTGGCTTTCGAAGCGGCGTTCCTCGCCTATGTGCGCGCGAACCACCACGACGTGTTGGCCGCGGTGAACGCTTCCGGCGATCTGTCCGGCGACAACGAGAAAATCCTGGCCAAGGCGATGGAATCGTTCAAGGCTGGCTTCAGCTACAACTGAGTCTTTTCGGTTAACGCAAACAGTTACTAGGAAAGGTTCAGGAATGGCAGTCGGCAAAGAGATTCTCACCAAGATCCGAAGCGTGCAAAACACGCAGAAGATCACTCGCGCAATGCAAATGGTGGCGACCTCCAAGATGCGCAAAACGCAAGAGCGTATGCGCGCTGCCCGTCCTTACGCCGAGAAGGTGCGCACAGTCATGGCGCACCTTGCTCAGGCGAACACGGATCTTGAGCACCCGCTGTTGCAAAGCCGCGACGTAGTCAAACGCGCCGGCATCATCCTGATGACCTCCGACAAGGGCCTGTGCGGCGGCTTGAACGTGAACACGCTCAAGCGCTTCTTCGCCCAAGTCAAGGATCTGCAGGACCAGGGCATCGAAGTGGATGTCTGCTGCCTGGGCCAAAAAGGCCTGGCGGCATGCCAGCGCGCGCGCCTCAACGTTGTGGCCAGCGCAACCCAGCTCGGCGATGTGCCGAAGATGGAAAAACTGATTGGCCCGCTTACGGTGCTGTTCAAGCAGTACGCCGAAGGCGAACTGGACGCGCTCTACATCGTTTACTCCCGTTTCATCAACACGATGAAGCAGGAGCCGGCGACTGAACAGCTGCTGCCGTTGACCTCGGAACACATGGTGGTGGAGCACTCGCACTCGTGGGATTACCTGTACGAGCCGAGCGCCCTTGCCGTGATGGAGTTCCTGGTCAAACGCTATATCGAGTCGGTTGTGTTCGAGGCGATGGCCGAGAACATGGCCTCCGAGCAAGCTGCCCGCATGGTGGCGATGAAATCCGCCACGGACAACGCCGGTAACACGATCAAGCAACTGCGACTTGTGTACAACAAGGCTCGTCAGGCGGCGATCACTACCGAATTGTCTGAAATCGTGGCAGGCGCCGCAGCGGTGTAAGCCGTCGCAGACTGAAAAAGTTTAATGTTTAGGAACCGATAATGAGCCAAGGTAAAATCGTACAAATCATTGGCGCGGTGATCGACGTGGAGTTTCCGCGCGACGCCATGCCAAAGGTTTATGATGCCCTGAAGCTGGTTGATGCCGACCTGACGCTCGAAGTCCAGCAGCAGCTGGGCGACGGCGTAGCGCGCACCATCGCCATGGGCAGCTCTGACGGCCTGAAGCGTGGCATGAGCGTAGTCAACACCGGCGCACCGATCTCGGTGCCGGTGGGCAGCGCCACCCTGGGCCGCATCATGGATGTCTTGGGCAACCCGGTGGACGAAGCCGGCGCGGTAGCGACCGATGTTCGCCGCGCCATCCACCAGCCCGCTCCGAAGTTCGACGAACTGTCCCCCGCCACCGACCTGCTGGAAACCGGCATCAAGGTGATCGACCTGCTGTGCCCGTTCGCCAAAGGCGGCAAAGTGGGCCTGTTCGGCGGCGCCGGCGTGGGCAAGACCGTGAACATGATGGAACTGATCAACAACATCGCCAAGGCACACTCCGGTTTGTCCGTGTTTGCCGGCGTTGGTGAGCGCACTCGTGAAGGTAACGACTTCTATCACGAGATGAAGGACTCCAACGTACTGGACAAAGTGGCGATGGTGTACGGCCAGATGAACGAGCCGCCGGGCAACCGTCTGCGCGTGGCCCTGACCGGTCTGACCATGGCCGAGCACTTCCGCGACGAGAAAGACGAAAGCGGCAAAGGCCGCGACGTGCTGTTCTTCGTGGACAACATCTACCGCTACACCCTGGCCGGTACTGAAGTATCCGCTCTGCTGGGCCGTATGCCTTCCGCCGTGGGCTATCAGCCGACGCTGGCGGAAGAAATGGGCCGTCTGCAAGAGCGCATTACTTCGACCCGCGATGGCTCGATCACCTCCATCCAGGCCGTATACGTGCCTGCGGATGACTTGACCGACCCGTCCCCGGCGACCACCTTCGCCCACTTGGACGCCACCGTGGTTCTGTCGCGCGACATCGCTTCGCTGGGTATCTACCCGGCGGTGGATCCGCTTGACTCCACCTCGCGTCAGCTGGATCCGCTGGTGGTAGGCGACGAGCACTACACGGTAGCCCGTGGCGTGCAGTCCACGCTGCAGCGTTACAAGGAACTGCGCGACATCATCGCGATTCTGGGTATGGACGAACTGTCCGAGGAAGACAAACTGGTCGTGGCTCGCGCCCGTAAGATCCAGCGCTTCCTGTCTCAGCCGTTCCACGTGGCTGAAGTATTTACCGGCTCGCCGGGCAAATACGTGCCGCTGCGCGAAACCATCAAGGGTTTCAAGGCCATTCTCGCTGGCGAGTACGACCATCTGCCGGAACAAGCGTTCTACATGGTTGGCTCCATTGAAGAAGCTGCCGAGAAAGCCAAGACCCTTAACTAAGGAGAGGGCTGATGTCCAAGATGCGTGTGGAAGTGGTCAGCACCGAGCAAATGATCTTCTCCGGCGAAGCTGAGTTCGTGGTTGCGCCGGCTACCGAAGGCGAGATCGGTGTGTATCCCCAACACGTGCCGCTCCTGACCCGTATCAAGCCCGGCGTGCTGCGTCTGAAAGTGCCGGGCAGCAGCGAAGAAGTACTGGTGGCAGTGTCTGGCGGCATGATGGAAGTGCAGCCCAGCCTGATCACCGTGCTGGCCGATACGGCGATTCGCGGCGAGGATCTCGACGAGGCCCGCGCCAATGAGGCAAAACGCGCTGCGGAGGATTCTCTCAAGCGCGCCACCGACGACCTCTCCACCGCGAAGGCGCACGCTGCTCTGGCAGTGGCCATCGCGGAGTTGAAGGCGCTGGATTTCCTCAAGAAGCGCGCCCACTGATAAGAGATGTAATCGTGTATAGTAGGCTGCCACGCAAGTGGCAGCCTTTTTCCGTTTTCGAGTCGTGAAAAAACCATGGACAGTCTCAGCATCGTCATTCTCGCTGCCGGCAAGGGCAAGCGCATGTACTCCTCCAAACCCAAGGTATTGCACCCCATAGGCGGCGAGCCGATGCTGGCGCGGGTGATCCGCACCGCGCGCGCCTTGAAGCCTGCGCGTCTGATCGTGGTGTACGGCCACGGCGGCGAACAGGTGCGGGCGGCCATCCCGGACGCGGACCTGATCTGGGCCGAGCAGGCCGAGCAGCTGGGCACCGGCCACGCGCTGAAGATGGCCCTGCCGCACCTGCCGAAGGACGGCAAGACCATGGTGTTGTACGGCGATGTGCCGCTGACCAAGGCGGACACGCTGCATCGCTTGTCCGGCGCCGCCGGCGCCGGCATGGCGGTGCTGACCGACGTGCTGGACGACGCCAGCGGCTACGGCCGCATGGTGCGCGGCGCGGACGGCAAGCTCCAGGCCATCGTCGAGCACAAGGACTGTACGCCGGCGCAACTGGCGATCCGTGAAATCAATACCGGCATGATGGCCTTGCCCAATGCGCGGCTGTCCGGCTGGCTCGCCGCGCTCAATAACGGCAACGCCCAGGGCGAATACTATCTGACCGACGTGCTGGCCCTGGCGGTGGCGGACGGCGTGAGCGTGGACAGCGCCAGCGTGGACGCCAGCTGGGAAGCCGCCGGCGTCAACAACAAGGTGCAGCTGGCTGAGCTGGAGCGCATCTTGCAGCGCAACCAGGCGCAAGCCTTGCTGGAAGCCGGCGTCACGCTGGCGGACCCGGCGCGCATCGACATCCGCGGCGAACTCAGCCACGGCATGGACGTGAGCATAGACGTGGGCTGCGTGTTCGAAGGCGTGGTGGAGCTGGGCGAGCAGGTGGAAATCGGCGCGCACTGCGTGCTGAAAAACGTCAAAGTGGCCGCCGGCACCAAGATCGCGCCGTTCTCGCATCTGGAAGACGCGGTGGTGGGCGAGGGATGCCGGATCGGGCCTTACGCCCGGCTGCGCCCCGGCGCGCAACTGGCCGGCCACGTGCATATCGGCAACTTCGTCGAAGTGAAGAAAAGCGTGATCGGCGAAGGCTCCAAGGTCAACCACCTGAGTTATATCGGCGACGCCGAGATCGGCGGCAAGGTGAATGTGGGCGCCGGCTCGGTGACCTGCAATTACGACGGCATCAACAAATTCAAGACCGTGATCGGCGACAACGTCTTCGTCGGCTCCGGCACCCTGATGGTGGCGCCGGTGACGCTGGAATCCTACAGCACCATAGGCGCCGGCTCGGTGATCAGCCGGACCGCGCCGGCCGGCGAACTGACGGTGGCGCGCGCGCGCCAGGTCACGGTGCCGGGCTGGAAGCGGCCGCAGAAAAAGACCGACTGACTCCATTTCCCGGCTAAGTGGCGCCCATTCTCCTGATTTGGAGGATGGGCGCCGTTTTTCATGG
Organism: Chromobacterium rhizoryzae; assembly: GCF_020544465.1. Lineage (NCBI taxonomy): Bacteria > Pseudomonadati > Pseudomonadota > Betaproteobacteria > Neisseriales > Chromobacteriaceae > Chromobacterium > Chromobacterium rhizoryzae. Next base: position 4,875,390 of record NZ_CP066126.1, on the reverse strand, counting down.
CGGCATTCTTGCGACAACCCCTTGCCGCGGCGCGACGCTTCCGCGGCCGGCGCTTGTCAAAGCCGAAGCGGCGCTGCTATGATCGCGAAACTTTCGAAACGAAACATAAAATGACCAAGCGAAACACTCAGCAACGCCGTCACGCTATTGCCGCCCTGGTGCAGGAACGCGGCGAGGTCAGCGTGGACGAGCTGACCAAGCGCTTCTCCACCTCCGAAGTGACCATACGCAAAGACCTGGCCCTGCTGGAAACCGGCGGCCTGCTGCTGCGCCGCTACGGCGGCGCGGTGTCCTTGCCGTCGGAGATGGTGGTCGAAGAAGACGCGGAGCAGGTTTCAAAACGAAAGATCGCCATCGCCCGCGCCGCCGCCGAGCGGCTGCGCGACCACAACCGCGTGATCATAGACAGCGGCACCACCACCAGCGCGATGATCCCGCTGCTGGGCAATAAGCGCGGCCTGGTGGTGATGACCAACTCCCTGAACGTGGCCGGCGCGCTGCGCGAGCTGGAGAACGAACCCACGCTGCTGATGACCGGCGGCACCTGGGACCCGCATTCCGAATCCTTCCAGGGCCAGGTGGCGGAACAGGTGCTGCGTTCCTATGATTTTGATCAGCTGTTCATCGGCGCGGACGGCATCGACCTGGAGCGCGGCACCACCACCTTCAACGAACTGGTGGGCTTGTCGCGCGTAATGGCCGAAGTGGCGCGCGAAGTCATCGTGATGGTGGAGTCGGAAAAGATAGGCCGGCGCATCCCCAATCTGGAATTGCCGTGGGAGCGCATTCATACCCTGGTGACCGACGACGCCTTGTCGGCGGAGGCCAGAACCCAAATTCAGGCGAAGGGCATTGCGCTGATCTGCGCGTCCTCGCCCGCTGATAGTCCAAGGAGAAAGTAATGTGCGGCATTGTCGGCGCCATCGCGGCGCGTAATGTGGTTCCGGTATTGGTGGACGGCCTGAAGCGGCTGGAATACCGCGGCTACGACTCCGCCGGCGTGGCGGTCTTGGCCGGCGACGCCATCCGTCGCGTGCGCCGCGTCGGCCGTGTCGCGGAGATGGAAAACGCCGCGGCGGAAGAAAGCCTGCAAGGGCAGCTGGGCATCGGCCACACCCGCTGGGCCACCCATGGCGGCGTCACCGAACCCAACGCCCACCCGCACGTATCCTTCGGCAAGATCGCCGTGGTGCACAACGGCATCATCGAAAACCACGAAGAGCAGCGCGAACGCCTGAAAGGCCTGGGCTACGCCTTCGAATCCCAGACCGACACCGAAGTCATCGCTCACCTGGTGCATCACTACTACCAGGCCGGCGACAGCCTGTTCGACGCGGTCAAGCGCGCCAGCCGCGAGCTGACCGGCGCTTACGCCATCGGCGTGATCGCGGTGGACCGCCCGGACGAACTGGTGTGCGCGCGCATGGGCTGCCCGCTGCTGGTGGGCCTGGGCGACGGCGAGAACTTCATCGCCTCCGACGTCTCCGCCATCGTGTCCGCCACCCGCCGCGTGATCTTCCTGGAAGAGGGCGACATCGGCCGGCTGACCCGCGACGGCGTGGAACTGCTGGACAAGGACGACCAGCCGGCGCAACGCCCGGTGCACGTGTCCGACGTGTCGCTGGCCTCGCTGGAACTGGGCCCGTACAGCCACTTCATGCAGAAGGAAATCCACGAACAGCCGAAGGCGCTGTCCGACACCATAGACGCGGTGCAGGACTACGGCTTCAATCCCGAGCTGTTCGGCGAGCGCGCCGGCGAAGTGCTGCCGCAGCTGGAAGGCGTCAAGATCCTGGCCTGCGGCACCAGCTACTACGCCGGCCTGACCGCCAAATACTGGATCGAAACCATCGCCGGCGTGCAGTGCGATGTGGAAATCGCCAGCGAATACCGCTACCGCAGCGCCTGGGCCAACCCCAATTACCTGGTGACCACCATCTCCCAATCCGGCGAGACGCTGGACACCATGGAAGCGCTGAAATACGCCAAGGAACTGGGCCACCGCTACGCGCTGTCTATCTGCAATGTGCGCGAATCCGCGATTCCGCGCGCCAGCGAACTGGTGTTCTTCACCCGCGCCGGCGCCGAGATCGGCGTGGCTTCCACCAAGGCCTTCACCACCCAATTGGTGGGCTTGTTCGCGCTGGCGGTGACCCTGGGCAAGATGCGCGGCAAGGTCAGCGCGGCCGACGAGGCGCGCTACCTGGACGAACTGCGCCACCTGCCGGGCAGCGTGCAGCATGCGCTGAACCTGGAACCGCAGATCAAGGCCTGGGCCGACAAGTTCGCCGCCAAGGACAATGCGCTGTTCCTGGGCCGCGGCCTGCATTTCCCCATCGCGCTGGAAGGCGCGCTCAAGCTGAAGGAAATCTCCTACATCCACGCCGAAGCCTACCCGGCCGGTGAGCTCAAGCACGGCCCGCTGGCGCTGGTGGACGAAGACATGCCGGTGGTGGTGATCGCCCCCAATGACGCGCTGCTGGAAAAGGTGAAATCCAATATGCAGGAAGTGCGCGCGCGCGGCGGCGAGCTGTTCGTGTTCGCCGACCTGGACAGTCATTTCAGCGAATCCGACGGCGTGCACGTGATCCGCACCCCGCGCCATGTCGGCGTGCTCAGCCCGGTGGTGCACGCCATCCCGGTGCAGATGCTGGCCTACCATGTGGCGCTGGCGCGCGGCACCGACGTCGACAAGCCGCGCAACCTAGCCAAGAGCGTGACGGTGGAGTGAGGTTTGCGCCAGGCATTGACTAGTGTGTAAGCGGTAAATAGAAACGTTGGTTTTTAGTTTCGAAGAAGCGTGGGTTTTCGTAGCCTCAGTTGCCCGGAAACCCACGCCAGCATTGCTTCCCAACGTATTTATTTGTCGCGACATTTCCCGTCAGAATTGCACAAGAAGCACCCCCCCATTCTTTTTAGAATTCGCCCTGGGCGCCACCGCCTAACCTCCTCTTGCTGCCGTAGCGTTGCCTACTCGGTACGGTGGCATTCACGTCTTCGGTATGACTCACAAGCGGATTTTATGAGTAGCACATGTATGGGCTGTATCCGTATAGCTTAAAACCCACGCCTTCGGTTGTGCAGGGAGATGGCCATCTGGGCTCCTCCGTCTTGGGCGTCTTGGATGATGTGTGGTCTGCAGCCTGCGATGGGGGTATAGCTGGTAAGGGCTGTTGACTGACGTTGGGAATGGGGTCTACAGGGGTGGCAGCTTGCTGTAAAAATGTAAGTTAATACGTACTTTTTCGTCGAGGAGCGAGTGACGACGCTGGGGGCATGGCAATGATGCTTGGTTTGTTTAGTCGCCGCTTGCAGGTGTGGATGCTGCGGTCGAAACCAAGTCTCGGTATTCAATAAAGGCGTCCAAACTTCTGCTGCGCAGGATAACGAGGCATCGTAGGAAGTCGGGTAGGAATAGATTTCCAGACGTTACGTGAGCGGCGAGGGTCTTCTGTGTGAAGCTGGCGCCAAGCGTGGTGAGCCGAGCGGCAAGCTCATCGATGCTCACCGGTGGGATTTGACGGATTTCGCTAAGAATGACAGCTTTAGCACGCTCTTCCCAAGGGGTTGCAACATCAAATGCTGTTCGCCAAAGCATAGGCGGCTCGGCATCAATCACATGAAGAATCTGCAGGAACAACGCCAGGCGTACCCTTCCGAGCGCGACACGAGACGCCAGCGCTTTTTCGTCTTCGTGCATGTCAAATGTAGTAGCTAACCGCCTGGCGAGCTCGGCATAGCCCACATCTTTTCGCATGAGGGCAACGCGAACGACACGGGCAGCCAAGCTTGCCCAAGGAGCAATTTTTTCGCTCACAAATTTCCTTGTGTTCTAGAAATTTACGTCTATCGTTTACGCTGTAAATACCTACATTTTTATAGGAGAGCTCTCGCCGCCTGGAATGGGTAAGGACCCTGCTATCAGCGTTGGCGTAGCTCAATTGTAGGAAGGTCGGCTGTTTCTGCCAATGGTTGGTGTGATGGCTCGCATGTGGGTTAAGAAGGGAGCTGATGGCGAAGCGGAGTGAGCAAAGGACGTTATGCGTGATGGCTTGGCGGTTTGCAAGCTGAGTTAAGCGAGGGCATTGCAGCAGGCCGGTTGTGTGCGTGCGTACAGAACTGTTGAGCGAACGTGTGCCCTTGCTTTGGGGTGAGAGTGCACAGTAGAATGCGGATTCTTTTGTTTTATACGAAAACGCAAAAACCCCGATATTGCCTCATGGTATACCGGTAATTGGCGTTTTGTCAACTGACCCGTTACACCTTTTCTCAATCACACTGGGCTGGAGCAAAAGCATGTAAACGCTAATTCGATAGCAGCACCAACAACTTGTGCACCACAAATGAAAATGGAGGGTTTCCGGTTGGCGCCAGAAATCCCTCCACTGAGTTTGTTTTAGTGGCAAGCCAAACTGAAGCCGCCCAAACTCCCAATTCAGACGGGATGGTTTCATGCATGGCGTGCTCTGTCAACCCCTGCGGCCAATTTTTTGGCTGCAGGGGGGCGAAGCTATGGATGCAATCAATGGAAATGACTATCCGCGTCAAGGACGGCGGGCGCCTATACTCCCGCCGCCCAGACTCTTTTATCGTAAGTTGCCCGTCCAGGGGCCACGCCTACTACCTGTTGCCTCATTGTTGTTCCCGGTGTGGCTTGTATGAGTCATGGTTTGAACCAGCCTTTATAGGTGGCCGCCATGCATAACTCACTGGTCTCCACGGCTTCCCGTTCCCCGCAAGTGATGCCGCGGGAAGTTGTCTTGAGTTCCACTTCAGTTGCCGTGAGCGACCTAATGAGCCCCCGCATGGCCGAAATCATGCGGGTACTGCCGGCCGCAGAGTTGCGCAATAAGATGCGGTGGCCGGCGGTGCCTCATGCAGCAGAACTGCGAGAGGCCGACCCCGAGACCAAAATCCAAGCCCTCTCCAGCTTCAGCGGGGCCTATCTCCCGCTAACGGAGACACTGACGTTTATTTCGCAGGTTCTAGCCAAAATTCGTGAGGTATACCGCGCCAAGCAGTTTGGTTGTGAGGAATTTCGGCGTTATTTCCACGCAACCGCGGAGGTTCTGCATGGTGAGAGATTGCGACCACTGCCAGCATGTCTCAGCTCTATCACCGACACAGGATTCTGGATGACAGGACCCTCATTAATGGGGCGAACTGCGGCTTTGCGGCGGTTGGTTGAAATCTTGGGAAGGCCATTTTTGGTCGAGGGAGAGCATCCTGCCCCGCGATGTATGTGGGTGATACCAGTTCTCTACCTAACCTACCCGACCTGCGGAACGCTCCAGGGGATGCTTAGGGATATGCGTGAGCGCGTACTGTCTGTGATTGGAGGGTACGACACCGATATCAATGCACTGTCCGATATAGAGGGTTGGCGTGGCCAGAATGTAGCGATTGCAATCTGCACCCTGCTGAATGTCGGCCTGGTTGTCCTCGATGGTGGTGGCTTTGCAAACGTCAATGGCCATACAGCGGCCATTTTGCAATTCCTGCTTAAGTTGCGACAGCACACAGGCATCCCAGTGCTCATCTCAGGCACCAGCGCATTCATGTACTGCACAAGCTTCATGGGAACTACGGCCTCTAACCTGGTCAACGGCCCTGGTCTGCATCTCGACCCGATTCCCAAGCCTGCTCCGTTGGTAGATGGCGAGGTCCCGAAAGCCAGAGGTGTCTGGCGGCAAGTGGTTACCTGGTTGTGGCAGGAGGGAGTGCTTCCAGAACATTGTGAGATGCCGGCTGCGCTTCCTGAGTGGGTATATGGCGTGACATTTGGCCGATTTGGTTGGCTGGTTCAGGGGTTTCGGGCGCTGCACGTCACGCTTGTGACGACACCTGAGATGCAGCAGCCAGGCCGCCTTACCGAAGACGCCGTGAGGCAAATATTTGAGCGGGCGTTACAGCTGCATACCGGTGCCCGAAGTGCCATAGCGAGGACGCAAGAAGTGGCATCTGGTAAAGGCAAGCTGGCTGTCTTGAAGAATCTCGACCACCTTCCAGCGGCACTTTTTGAAAAGTCTCAGGTGCACGAGTGGTTGGACGAAGCAATCTTGAGTCGGATATGACCAACATGAATCAGAACATTTTGGTAGCGCCGCACTTCCCTGACGGAGAGATTGTGAACGCCTTCCTCACTCGCATACTGAGTTATGGCGGCGTGCACTCTTTGTCTCTGGCATGCCGCCAGCTTCTCAATAGACGCCCCAGTCTTGATGGAATGCCGAATTACCTTGGTTTATTCCATCAAGAGCTCGGCTATCTTTATGGCGATATCGATACGCTCATCGATAAGCATACCGAATTCAACTTCATTTGCTGCGGCCTGCCCAAGGCGAAGTTTTCTGCTCAGCGGGCTAGGTTGATTGATATGTATAAGGGGCCTGTTCGGCTCTGCCGACTTCCTTTGCTTTTTAGCGTCAGTGAACAGAGTTATCTGCAATGTTCCGAATGTGAAGAGCAGCAAAAAAGGGAGTTTGGATTCTCATTCATCCACCGGCGCATGGGTGTCCCATTCGTAAATGTCTGCCCTATTCATGGGACTCCCTTGTGTGCCAGCAAGGGACAGTTGCTACTTTTTGATGCCCACTGCCAGTCAAAACCAAATAGTTACCAAGTGGCTATGACTATGGAGCTAGGGAAACGAATTGAATATTGCATGGAGACGCCTGTGCATTTATCAAGATACGACAAAGATAGTGTTATTCATTTATTTAAATTATCAGGTTGGATAGATGATAACAATCGATTCCACCTTATAGATTTTACACGGAAGTTCTCGGTTTTTTTTGATGGAGCATTTTCGGATGAGCGTTTAAAGATTCTATGCCAGTCGGAACGGCATATTGAAAATGCGATACGTGCACTATTTCGAAATGAAAAAGGTATCCACCCAGAATGGTGTGTGTTATTTGCTTGGTTTGCGGAGCAACAGCCATACACCGGTCCAGCCCAGTCCACGGTAGCCATACCCATTGAGGTAGTGCATAGAAGATTGGCAAGTCCAAAGGTAATGCCGTTGCGTGAAGCTGTTGCTGCCGAGCTGGCTAAACATAAGACCCTGCAGGCAACAGCAATGGCTATGGGAATTAGTGCCTCGCTACTCAACGTGTTGTGCAAACGTTATGAAATTAATGTCAGTTGGCGTCCTAAAACTTTGAAAGAATCTATTGCTAACCAAATCAAGAAAGAGCTAGCGAATGGTAAGTCACCGTCTGAAGTTGCTGCAAAATTCCAAATTTCGCTAACAAGCGTGTACCGCCAACTTGCAATTTTGACAGACGTACCGCTTCCTCGCGAGAAAGCGCTGAGTGCTCGCATAGAGTCTGATAAGGCGGAATGGCTGAATGCTATCCAGACAAATCCTGAAATGTCTCGCAATAGTTTACGGAAGAAATATCCAACATTATGGATGCGCTTATATAGAAATGCGCATGACTGGTTTGTGGCCAATCAGCCTACTTTCCAGTTGCCTAATAATGGAGTGCGTGCAAGCCCGCCATGCAAATTACTTTGCAACTTAAATAGCGCGCTCGCTGAAGCAGCTGATGTTTGTACTGCGCCAGATAAAAAGCGCATCAACATGTCCCGCTATCGTTTCCAAGAACTTACACGAGTCCCTATCTATGCTTTGAAGAAGTGTGAGGATAATGGTTTTGTGGAAAAGCGCGAGGAGCTGCATGATGATTTTGTTCGAGCGCGTCTCAAGCGCCTTGCTGGGCTTGTCGGTAGACCATGTGCTATTGCAAAGAAAGCTGGCCTCCGTGAAGAGACCATTCGTAAAGTATTAAAGAAAAAAACAGATTGATTAATTAAATTTAGGGGATTGCCAGTGGTGCGTAGAAATCCGCAGTTGTTCACCATGCACATGGTGCCTGAAGAAGACGTGACTGGATTTATTGTGCGTCAGTCATTTGAGAGGAGTCAAGGAAAGGTCCTTATACGGCCAAGCACTGTAGCGGATTCTACAAGACGACCAGGATGGGTATTCCCCTCTGGGCTTGGCCACCTTGGGGAGGAATTGCAGGCCAAACTTCCACCTGTTGACGAATTAATTGATGGTCATACTCGATTTCCGCTTTATGCAAAATTCTTGACGGAAAAAGATTCAAAAGCATTACGTGAACATCACAAGGGAATCGCAATTAAGGGGGTGGCCGCTCGTGTTGGTATGACGAATGGTGCTTTCCGAGGAAGGATGACTATGTGCCCAGAGTGCATGGAGCGCGACATCCACCAGAATGGTTATGCCATCTGGCACCGACTTGCCTTGATGCCGGGAATTTTGGCGTGCCCAGTACATAAACGACCGCTACTCACGTTCTGTGAGGCCTGTGAAGCTGGTCATCGTCGTGTACGGACGAACTGGCGTCCGATGAGACGCTGTGTATGTGGCGGCCATTTGAGGGTAGTAGCAAGGCTAGATAACAAAACGCAAGAAATGGCCATATCGGTCGCCAGTATGGCCGACCAAATTCTTCGAGGAACGGGCTCTTCAGTGGTGTCCTCGGAGTCTGTCACACAGGCTCTGCACCATTACTTTGGAAACTGCCGGCGTCTGCATCACAGGTTGAATGAAGCGCTATATCAGGCTATTGGACCTGATTATCGCTCATTCCTAGGTATCGGCTTGGATACCTTGAAGCGTCTGGTAGGTTCTTTGGGTCACTATGGTCCTATTCGCAATCCCATTCAGAATCTTGCGGTCATACATGCGGTTTTTGGCGGATTTGATAATTTCTCAGATGTGCTACGAGCAGGCCAAGAAACGGCTGGTATTCGTTTTTCTAATCCTGAGTCGGATAAAAAAATCCCCGACAAGCGCCGAAAGGATAGGCATCGAACGAAAGAGCAATACATTGAATGGGTTGGTGGTCTTCCGTGGGAGCAGCAGGCTAATCTTAGGTTGACGTATCGAAAATGGTTACTTGAATTACTGCATGAAAAGCCAGCCATTTATAGAGCAGAATTAAAATCGCAACCTGGTAGCAAGGCTGCACTCCGTTATCTGTTGAATATCGATAAGGCATGGTACGACCGCACTCTACCGTCAATAGCCAGAAAACGGTGTTATGTAACTCAAGAGCTTATTAATGTGCGAAAAATTGAGCAGCTTACTAGGCATATACAGAAACGATACGAGTTATCTCTTAAAGAAAGGCCCATGCAGCGAATCACTAAAGCTTATCTTCTCTCCAATGTGTCGTGCGAAACCGCTACTAACTTGGTGCTTGCGAGCGAAGGTATTCAAATGTCACTTGCTGCTTGCTCAGAAACCTTTGCTGAGTGGAAGAAGCGGGTGGAAGGAAACAACCTGAAACAGGAAAAATGCTCACGATGGCATACCCAAAACGCAGGTTAATTGCTGATTGTAGTCATCTACCCTACACCCCGGATGATGCAAAACGCATTCTCCGTACCGGTAAGCTTGACTACGTTGAGAGCTTTCCCCGACCAGAAAATGCAACAGGTTTTTATTTGGCGGATTTGGTTGGCAAGCCGATTCTGTCATGGCCTCCTGAATTGCCGAAACATGACCCGCGTGGGCATCCATCAACACCGAAATTTGAAGCATGGAAAAAAGCACAGGATAGCAAAATTGGTATTGCTGGAAATTACTTTGGCTTTAAAGGTGGAGGGCTTACACCAAACCATTCTGGACTTGAGGAACGCTGCCTCTATCATTTTGGGATGAATCCATTTGTTGTTGAGGTGCGTGCGCAATATCCAGAATGGGAACGCGGCATGTATCAGGAATACAAAGAAATGAATTTGCGTATGCCAAAACGCGGCGTGATAACTATTGATTTTCTTCTTACTTTGCAAATACCAGGGGGCTCGGGGTTTCACTATCACGCCGTTTCAGTGAAGCCTTATGAAAAGCTAAAGCAGCTATCTGTACAGAAAAGGCATCTACGTGAGGTGGAATTGCTTCGTTGGTGGGGTTGTACACACGAAATAATGACTGAGCATTCAATTTCCATGCGTGAACATATTAATAACAGACGTCTTTTTGAGTATATGAAGATGGTGAATGATGTTTCAACATATCAGGAGGTCGCATCAAATATGGCGACCATATTGTTGAATGAGACTAGGTTTGAAATATGCGACCAGAGAATTAGTGCCGCTGCAGGATGTTTAGGATTGGGGAGGGATGTAGGCTATCGGATTTTCGCGATTGCGAATTTCTTAGGCTATCTAACACTTGACCATGAGCATGAAATTTTGCCTGATAAGCCCTTGGTTTTGGTTGGTGACTGACGATTGTAGATTTTTATGTTGCTGAATTTGACTGGGGTTTAATTGTGGATGCTACAGAAAAGCCGGTAATTATACGCAACAGTAATCTATCGCTTATTGTTGGGCGCGGTAAGGAACTAATATTTAGGGTCCTTGCTTATAATGAATTGAGTGTCTGCGTTGTTGAGCTGGGGGTGGTAAAAGCTGTCAAGGGCAATGCTCTAGTGAGTAAAATATTTATACCGAATCCGCCCTCGAAAAAAGTCAGAAATAGAAAGAAATGGGCGCGAAATTTTGTAGATAATGCTCTTGCGAATGGAACGCTTGTACGTGTGGCGGAGTTTGGCATCCCAGAGCAGATGACTCAATGCAGCATCCCTCCAGGGAGTAGTCCAGAATTGGACCGGAGAAGAAGCGTTGTTGAGTATATTGATAGATGTTGGGGTGATTCTGTTTTTTGGAACTGTAAAATTAATGCAAAAGCAGTTGGAGATGCCGCAACTCGATTCGGTGTTTGTGAGGATGCAGTGCGACAGTGGTTTGAAATGCATAAGTTTTATGGAGGGCATGAGAATGCACTTATAGACCATCATTGGAGAAAAGGTGCTCCAGGTGTCTCTCGGCGAGATTTACGAAATGCAGATGGAACTCATACGCTGCTTGGCAGGAGAACTGACAGCGAGAAAATATTTGGGAATAAAGGGCACAAGAGAAAGCGCCTAACCAAGCAACAGCTTGCAAAATACACTAGCTTTTTAAGGAAAGAAGCATGGGATAGTAATGATAATTTCCCTAAAATATTTCAGCGTTGGCTTGTTAGCCGTGTGGCATTTAATCGTGATAAGGATGGAAACCTAGTAACATATCAAGTCGACCCCAGGAGTTTTTCTGGAGACGATAACATGAAGAGGATTGGCAGGAGGCTTCTTAAGCAATTTAGGGCTGAGCGAGCTGAAAGTCGGGGAGTTAAGGCAGGTCGAAGAGGAGGTAGTGCTCAAGACATTGTGCATGACCAATTGTCCATTTTGGATATGGATGGAACTCTGGCAGAAAATTATCTTCTTTTTGGTGGCAAAGAGATGTGGATTGACGGGAGAGGGAAAATTACTGTCCTGCTGGCTGTTGACCGGGCAAGTCTGGCTATTGTTGGTTGGGATGTGAGCTTTGGTCCTGAAAATGGTGATGCATATTTAAATTGTGTCTTTTCGGCATATACGCCCAAGACTCGTGAGCTTCATCGGTGGGGTGTGCCATATCTGGCCGGCATGGTTTATGGATGTGCCACTGATTTATTTATTGACCGGGGGCCCGGAGTATCATTGAGGGCACAAACGTCGCTTGTTGATGGGTTGCGAGTGGCTGCAAAAATGGCTCCACCGGGTAGCCCTCCATCCAAAGGGCACGCTGAGCAGGTGATGAAGTACTTCCAAGAGGAGCTGAGTAATTTGTCTGGCTCTACATTCAAAACTGGCGATAAGGATGAGGATAGGAAAAGACAAAAGAATGCCAAGAAGGGAGCAGTTTCCTTGGAGGAATTCATGCAAGCCCTGCTTAAGGCAATTAGTAGGCGTAATCTGGAGACCGATGCAAGACATCTTTTGACGTCGGATATGATGAAGAACAACATTGCCGCTTGCCCAGCTGAGATATATCGTTACAACAAAAACCGTAGGCGTGGTGATGCCCAGTGGGATTTGGCTCCAGAAGATGTTTTTAGAAGACTTTGTATTCCTCGAAAAAAGAAAGCTCCGAATGGAATTGTTTCAATCGATGGTAGAAAATATACCTCGGCAGAACTTCAGCTCTATGCGCGTACTTCTGAAGCAATGCACAATGAGGCCTCTTGTGAAATACAAACTTACGAGATTCCAAATGCTCCCTTTGTCTTGTTATGGGAGTTGACAGGTCAAGGACTTGGGCTGCTTGAAGCTACAGCGTCGACGAAGAAGATATTCGAGGACGGGTATGGTTTTTTAACAAAATACCAAAATTACTACCGAAATCACCTGTCTGCAGAAGCAAAATTCATCGCTCGCAAGGACGTGAATGCCGCCATTAGTGCTGAGAGGGCGGCATCTGCCGCGGTGGTTTCGAAAGTCACACAAGCCAAGATAGACAATGTTGAGCGCAACGCAGCAATGGCGGCTCCTGTGGTCGAGACGGTTGGTACACCGAAAGAGCAGGCCCGGAGACACCTAGAACGCCAGAAGGTGAAATCCATTATTTCTGAGTTCAATCAGGCTCCTTTACAGGAGAGCGATTTCGCCAAGCCCATTGGTCGCGATAACGACTTGGTTTGGATTGATGACGAACAGGATTTGTTCATCGATGGTTAGCCGGCGGTGCGGGCGGGGAGCATTAGATGCGAGAGACTACAGTTTGTAGCTTGATGCCTCATGGCTGACACTCAGCAGGTATTGACGCACGGTTTTCATGCACTTAGTATAGGTTAGCGGTTGAGCCAAACCGTGGGCGAGTTGGCGCCCGTCAGTGCACGCACCGGACTTGTCCGGCACGGCAAAGCCAGTCGAAATTCCTGCGATACCTCTCTCTCGGCTTGATGACTCTTGGAAAGCCGGATAACGCGTGCCGTCCTGAAGAGCTTTCCGTTATGGAGTTCATCATGACTGCTTTCTCCTCTACCACTGCCGCCCCTGGCTTCTCTGCCTCTAATTCCGAACAGGAACAAGCTAAAATTTTATGGTCGTATCTCGGTCCTAAGCATCCCCGCTTGACGGAGCCGACCGTACAGATTGTCGTCCGCAAACTTGCACAGAGTCCGCTGGAAGGGCCCAAGCAACTCGCCAGACGACTCCAGCAAGAGCTGTTGCAATTTGGCGTTGCTATTAAGCACACAGCAGCAGTGGAGGCAGCCTCTCGGTTACAGGGGTTCTCAGACTGGCATACGGCCCGGCGGCAAGTTCCTAATGACACGCTCAGATTGACAGTAGTCATGGCGGATGTAACCGAAGATTTTGCTCGCTGGCAAGATTTGGCCATCAGACTCTGTAGCTGGTGCGAAGATTGGGTGGCCCAGCGGGGTCCATGCGTGTTCAGCCTCAGTTTTGCCGCCAGTCACATGGCGATTAATGTTCACGTCAAGCAGCCAGATGCTTCTGAACAGACTTGGCCGTTCCTGTTGGTAACCACCTTAACCAGTAATGGTGAATGGCTGGCCGACGCTTCTGGTGCGCTGGAGAGGCTGCGCCGACATCTAGAGGAACCAGGGAAAGCCATACTGGATGGTCTTGCTGTGTTCCAATTGTGTCGGAGCTTGTCGTCAGGATTGTCGCACGCTAATAGTACAGACCTGACCATGGCCGATGTGGTGAACTCAGAACTTGTCCTGCTTCAAGTGGACCACGAGTTGGATTCGGGCTATGAAATCGCCCGCGGAGATGAGCTGACCTGCTGGTCACAGTTGAAACTAGCGTCCAAAAAACAGGGAGTACAGGCGATTACGTTAAAGGATGGTGCTTGGATAATCGGCGAGGCCCGATATATTTGGCAACTATCCACGATTCGCCCGAAAGACATCAGCCCGGGTCTGCTTATTCAGGAATTTAACGAGGCCAACTCTGCCGCCTTGCTTCGACGTTATCACGCCACAAGTCGCTTCTTTCTACATGGCATACCACATCTTGAGGTTAAGGCTAAGCTTCTGAAAGACTTGGGCGGGCTGAGCGAATGCTACCGTATCGATGTGCCCCGGTTGCTCCGGGAATTGGACCAGGCTGGCTTGACTTGGGAAAGCTACTGCGCAGAAGTTGACGAGCAATTGCCTATGGATTCCCAGCTACCGGTCGGGTTTGTATTGGGCCTCATTGAGCGCTTGCAGCTTCAGGAGCCGAACGTCTTGTTTGCGCGGCCAAACCGTTCGGAGCTTGCTCTGGCAAAAGATGATGTTCTATTGCGCACTCTGCTGCTTCGGGTCGACCATGTGACCTATCGGCTTCCACGTGGCGTGAGCAGTGAGATTCTTGAAAAGGTGCGCGAAGCGATTGATGAACTCAGCACGGGAATGCGGCTGCAAAAGCTAATGGCGGGAGGGACTTTCCTTACCCAAGACGACCCCTTGCCTTATCTGGTGTATGCCAGCGATGCAGAGGAGTTTCGCCTGACGCTCGAAAGTCATTCCATGGTGATGTACGTAGGGATAGTGCCTCGGCTGTTCAGGACTGAAGTGTTGCAGGCTACCCTGCCTCAGGCATTTCCCTTTGCGTTAGGGCAAAGCCTGTTCTTGGACATTGATTTTGCCGAGGAGGCCGCACTATGAATGCCATCGCTCAGGAATTGAGGGCGTGTCTGGAAGAGCGGAATCTGGCTGGCTTTCTCGATGGCTTTGAGGCCATGTTGCGGACCGAGGCTCGTCCTCTCGATATCCGCGATATAACACAGCGTATTTTGCCTGCGATTCTGCTTGAGCTGCTGCAAAGTCGGCGTATCGACGCGCCTTGTTTGGTGCGCCTTGCGCAGCTTATTCGTAGCAACGTGCTCCTCGTTGTGGACAATGAAGTTCTTGTTGGTATTAACCAGCAACTACCGGCAGCTTGGCGAGTGGTCAAAGATGTAGGGACACCCTTGCCGACTCCTTTGATGACATATTCCGATGAGCCTCCCCGCCGTTCAAAGCGCACCGCTCCTTCTGGCCTGCCTGCGTCCGCGGATACCATTCCTATGCGGCGCATCGTGCTGCACAGTGAGTACGCCCTCGGTGTAGTGAATGTTAGTGACATGATGTCATTTAAGAAAAATGTTTGCGCCAGTCGTCAAGAGCGGGAGTTTCTCAAGGCGGTACGACAGTACTTCCCCAATCTGCAAGCCTACCCCAACGTGCCATTACGAAATTTCATCGAGGTAGAGGGAATGGTCTGTAGATTATCCGAGCGTCACCGTAGCTATGTACGGGCTGCCCAAGTCGATGTGCTGTTGTGCACCCAGGAGGAAGACCCCGTTGTCGGGTTCGAATTGGATTCGGCCTATCACGATGCCGCGGAAGTGGTGGAACGCGACCAGTTGAAAGACGAGCTGTTTTCCTTGGCTGGCATTCCACTGTTTCGTATCCGAGCGGATAACGCTTCACATGTGCGAGCCGAGGATTTTTACGACTTGCTGATTGCTGATGCGGAGTCCTTGGATAAGATACGCCCCCGCCGGCTCCGGCCGCGACGCGACCACGATACCTTGGTGCCTGCATCCTTGCAGGCGAGTGTCATGATGGGCTAAGGGCTGGTACGTATGGGAAACGGCTGCGGAGAGCTCATCCGATGGATAGTTCGTCGCGTGTGCGCCGGCGGACAGAGGTGTCTTGCCAAAGAGCGAGCTTGAGGTGAATCATTCCTTCGCCATCTAACCGCAGCACAAGTCGTTTCCCCGTATCGTTGCTCCGAAGCTTGATGAGCGCGCTAACTCCTAAAACACCGACATGGAGCAACCTATCTGCCCAGGCGGGTGTGGTATTCCATGTCCTGTCTAAAGCAATACGGCTATTCGTCATTACAGGCAAGATTCTGCCTTTAAACAGCTTAAATCCGTTTAATAGGCAAAATCTTGCCTGTTGTGGTGCGAACCATACTACTCGTTTTATTGTTAGGCCGATGCACTGGGCGCGGCTGTTTGATAGCTTGGTACGTTATCGGTCAATCAAGGCGCTTCGGAAAAACCAAGCGAGTGCAATTGTGGCAGCTGCAAATCTAACGTCAGAAGAAATGGAAGCTGAGCTGGGCGAAAAGCTCAGAAGGCTTCGACTGAACAAGAACATCGACCAGCAGACC
Source organism: Chromobacterium rhizoryzae (assembly GCF_020544465.1). Taxonomy (NCBI): domain Bacteria; kingdom Pseudomonadati; phylum Pseudomonadota; class Betaproteobacteria; order Neisseriales; family Chromobacteriaceae; genus Chromobacterium; species Chromobacterium rhizoryzae. The sequence goes on along the minus strand of NZ_CP066126.1, from coordinate 4,859,368 downwards.
TTGGCGGCGCGGGCGGGAATAAGCGTTCGTGCTCTGCGAAACCTTGAGAGCGGACAAGGTTCATCAGTCAATACCTTGCTCAGGGTACTTCGCACCCTGGGCCGGGAGTCATGGCTGCAAACCATTGCCCCAGTGCCTACTATCAATCCGCTCACACTAACTCGAGCTGCCAAGCCACGGCAGCGCGCATCGCAGAAGCGTAAGCTACAGAATAAAGATTAACCTTATCGAAGCCGATTGCGGCAACTGCTTTGTCCAATTGTATGACAATAGGCTTACCGGCCTGACATTGACGTTCTCAAGAACAGTAGAGCTAGGAGCAGATGCAGGCGTTCGCACAGTGAGCTCCCTCGAATCCGTATCTTCCCTCTTTTCCGCGCACCATATCATGAAAATTTGATTTTTATGCCTTGTGGGCATGAATTTGGAATGTAATGATTATGCGTTATCAAAAGGGGACCGCCATGCCATACCAAGCCTCCATCCAACGCAGTACACCGACCGCTTTTCTGTTCTTAGTTGACCAATCAGGTTCCATGGGGGACTTGATGGCTGCTTCCGACAAAACTAAAGCTCAATTCGTTGCGGATGTGCTCAACCGTACGCTGATGAACCTCATCACTCGTTGCTCGAAGCCAGAAGGGATTCGCGACTACTTCCAAATTGGTGTTATCGGTTACGGGGGCATGGGCGCCTGTAACGGTTTTCAAGGCTCTCTGGGTGGTAGCATTTTGCATCCAATTTCCAGTATCGGCGCCAACCCGTTACGTATAGAAGAGCGCCGTAAGAAGATGGATGACGGGGCGGGCGGCCTCATCGAGCAAACAGTCAAATTTCCTATCTGGTTCGAGCCACAGGCCGATGGTGGCACCCCCATGTGCGCCGCGTTGACTCAAGCGGCCGAAGAACTCGCTGCCTGGTGTGATGCGAATCCGGATAGCTACCCTCCGACGGTTTTACATGTGACCGATGGGGAATCCACAGATGGCGACCCAGAAGCAGTCGCGGACACCTTGCGTCAATTTCAGACCAATGACGGTAACGTGTTGTTACTGAACCTGCATGTGAGCGCGCAGGCGGGCAACCCTATCCGTTTCCCCGCTGCGGAGGGTGGATTACCCGACCAGTACTCCAAGCTGCTCTTCAGAATGTCCAGCCAATTGCCCCAGCATCTAGTTAGCTATGCCCAAGGCAAAGGGTTTAGCGTCTCTCATGAATCCCGAGGGTTCATGTTCAATGCAGAGGCGTCTGAGATTGTCGAGTTCTTTGACATCGGCACACGTCCGTCGCAAATGCGGTAGAGCATTCAATGTTACGTGTAGAGTTCCATGCGTCAGTTCCCAAAGAACTGGAACAGCCAGAGCTGAACGAAGATGCGCTGGCCATCGATGAGGCGGCAGGCAGGTTCGCCGTTTCTGATGGGGCCTCCACAGCATACGATTCGCGCATCTGGGCGAACATGCTGACGGCGCGTTTTCTTCAGTCTCCGGCGGTAAACCATGAATGGGTGACAGCTCTTATCCGCGAATACCGTGCGAGCTACGACTTCGACCAGCTATCGTGGATTCAACAATCAGGTATTGAGCAAGGGGCCTTTGCTACCTTGCTGGCGGCAGAGTTCCAGCCCGAGCGGGTGGAGCTGGAACTCCTCTGTGTCGGCGATAGCCTGGCCGTCCTGGTCGAAAATGGCACTGCCTTAAAAACCTTTCCCTACAGCCATGCTGAGCAGTTCGATGTAGACCCGACGTTGCTCTCAACACGTAGCGACGCCAATGAATTTATAACAGCCAGCCAGTTCTACAGCCAGCACTCAACGACCTGGTCCCTCCATAACAACTCAGTGGTCCTGCTGATGACTGATGCCCTGGGGAAATGGTTGCTAGAAGCGTCGGTAAAGGACCATTCCACATTACAGCAACTGCTCACCATCGGTTCAGAAGAGGAATTCAAACAGCTGGTAATGACACTTCGCGAGACGAAACAGATAAAAGTCGATGATACGACTCTCGTGAGATTGGCATTTGGAGTGAAAGTTTAAGCCTGATGCGTTATCCCAGCCTTGAGCAATACCAAGTAGCACTGCAATCGCCGAGGACAGCCTTTATTGATGCGTCCTTAGCCTCCGGCTCGATACCGACCAATATGCTCAGCCTGCCAGAGGTTATCAGCGGGGGCTTTGCGCTCACCTATCGTGTAGACGTATCGAGCAACCGTTATGCGGTACGGTGTTTTCATAAAGAGTCCACTGCACTTGAGCAGCGTTATACCGCAATAGCGAAACGGTTGAGGTCGCTAGCGTCTCCTTATTTCTTAACTTTCGAATACCAATCACAGGGCGTTAGGGTCGATGGCGCTGTTTTCCCATTGGTAAAAATGGCTTGGGCTTCCGGGGAAACGTTGGGCGAGTTCCTTGAAGCCCACCACAAAGACCGTCAAAAGCTGTCCAATTTGCAGCAGGCCCTGCGGTCGCTGGCGACATATCTGGAACAGCAGGGGATTGCTCACGGGGATATTCAGACCGGTAACCTGATGGTGTCGAAAGATGGTCGAACCATACAGTTGATTGACTATGATGGGATGTTTGTTCCGGAGGTTGCGGCACTAGGTTCGTCGGAAATGGGGCATCTCAATTTCCAACACCCAAAGCGGGATGCTCGGCATTTTGATAGTCGACTGGACCGCTTTTCATTCATTCTGCTGGATTTGGCTCTGCGCGCCTTACAGGGTCACCCTCAGTTGTGGGTGGCCACCCAGTGTGAATCTGACTCGATAATTTTCCGAGCCAACGACTTCATTGACCCACCGTCATCAGGGGCGTTTACACAACTTTTCAAGCTATCCGGCCTTGAACGAGACGTTAAAAATTTTGCGGCTATTTGCCAAGGGGGCTACAGCGAAGTCCCATCCTTAGCAGAGTTCATCAACGGGCAGTACACCCCCAGAACTGTAGTCGCCCTGGGAGCGGGTTCACAGGTCAGGGCACGCGCAGCATATCTTAGCCAGTACCCTGTTCTGGATGGCGGCGACTACATGTTGCTTCAGCGGCATATAGGCCAAATGGTGGAGCTCGTAGGCCGAATTATTGAAGTGAGTGAGAGTAGGACGCGGCACGGCAAACCCTATGTATTCATCAATTTTGCTGACTGGCGTGGCCAATGCGTAAAACTCACTATTTGGAGTACCGCCCTTAGCAAATTCTCCAGTAAGCCGACAAAAAGTTGGGAGGGGCGATGGGTCAGCACCAAAGGGTTGGTTGACCCTATTTATCGTAGCAAACCGAGCGCTCGTCAGCCGTATGAACATATCAGCATAACCATTTCCGCCCCTAACCAAATCCTGTTGCTGGACGGAGAAGAAGCGCTTTATCGCCTTGGCAGGTCAAACAATGCCAAAGTGGTATCACGGGGAGATACCGTTAATAACAGCGAATTGCTCTCGCAATTACGGGGAAATGCTCCTTCGGCAGTAAGTTCATCAGTTCGGCCGAAAATCCAGCAACCACTGCCATCCCCGAATCAACAACTACTGGCCAAGTTGAAAGGCCAGCAAGCCACCCAGAGCCCCATTACACATAGAAGTGCAGCGGCAGGGCAACCACAGCAAAAACCAAGAGTGCAGCGTACGCCGGTATCAACTCCATCGAGACCGTCAGCAGGTTCCATTCAGCACAGAATGCCCATGAATGTCCGGCACACCCAAATCACAGGCAAGAAGGGGAGAATTCGTAAATGGCTGTACTGGGGGATTGGGCTATTTTTTCTGTACTGGGTACTGACGGCTCTTCATGCATGAATGCTTATCGTTTTGTGGCTGAGACTGGCTAGACCGCTTAACCAAATATGCATTTAGGAAACGTAGAACTAAATGAGAAACAAGACCGCGTGGGAGAAAGCAGCCGAGGCACAGGGTACGACCGACTCGGAACGCGCCCTGACCCAGCTCGCTCGCAAAGCGTTCCTGAGCTTGTGGAGCTATCCAAACGTCTATAGCGATGAAGGAAGGTCAGGCGGCAAGGGAGATGGCAAGGAGCTGGTAGACCTACTGGTGGTCTTTGGCTCCGACGTGCTGCTGTTCTCCGACAAGCACTGCGCATTTCAGTCAAACGTAGACATCAAGGTAGCTTGGCCACGTTGGTACAAGCGGGCCATCGAGAAGTCTGCAAAGCAGCTTGCCGGCGCCGAAAATTTCCTTCGGCGGTTCCCGGACCGCGTCTTCGTCGATAAATCATGTCAGACCCCGTTGCCTGTAGCTCTCCCTGACCCAGCCGTAGCCCGCTATTTCCTAATTGCTGTCACGCGCGGAGGTCATGAGGCTACAGCTCGGCACTTTGGTGGTGGCAGCACTGGCAGCGTGATGTTTAACAACCTGCTTGAGGAAGATGCTCACTACAAACAGCCATTCGAAGTCGGTTTCCCACTAAAAGGCCGCCGCTTCGTTCACGTTCTTGATGAGGTGACGGTTGGTGCTCTCCTGGAGGAGCTGGATACAGTACCGGACCTTGTCGACTACCTTGTCTGCAAGGAACGTTTTTTGGGTGCAAATATTGCCTTCATGCACGTTGCCGGTGAAGAAGAATTGCTGGCGACGTATATGTGCACGATGGAGAACGGCCGACATACCTTGCCCAAAGTACCGAAAGGACGTAATGCGGTCATCCTCCCTGAGGGACATTGGCGGTACTACTGCTCAAGCCCCCAACGAGCGGCCAAGCGCCTGGCTGACCAAGACAGCTATATGTGGGATGCGCTCATTGAATACCAAGCGTCTTTCGTTCGCGCAGGGACCGCGATTGGACTCCCTGAAGCACCACCGGAGACCATTGACCACGAGCGTATCCTACGCGCTCTTGCCTCAGAGCCCCGACTAGCCAGGCGTGCGCTAGCAAATGATTTCCGCTTTGCGCTCTCGAAGAGTACGCCTGGCGAGAAGTTTGCGCGCATGACCCTGAGTGGCGACAACATGTCTCGCGCGTATGTTTTCCTGACCATACCGAAGCAGTCGGATATGGACTACCAAACTTACCGAGAGATGCGCACAGCTTTACTGTTCACGTACTGCCACGGCATCAAGCTACGCTTTCACCATGTGACCGAAGCGGTATGTATAGCCTCTGAGCCATTCTCCGAGGAAGCCGCCTCCCAAGACTTTCTGTATGTCGACCTTTCTGAAGACATGGGGCCAGAAGAATCCGCCATGTGGGCGGACACGATGGTGGAGTTGGATGTATTGCAGACACCGGCCGAGGATATGCAGTACCTGGCGCAAAAAATTCCCGAGTTTCCCATGCCTTTCAACTTCGGTGGACCGCCGTTCTACGAGTATGACCCAAGCGCTCCAACGAACCGTGCCGAGCGACGCAAAATGGAGCGAGAAGCCAGGAAAGAAGCAAAGAAGGCGAACAAGCAGAATGGTTAGGTGTTGTAACTATGACGATGCGCCGATAGCGAAGATATGTAGAGTTAGGCCAATCAAATCGACCGACAGAGCCCGAAACCATATCGACAACTCGTCATCTAGTAGTTCACACTTACAGGACATATAGATATTAAAGGTCCAGGAGGACTGCATGGCTAGGCGTCGGAAGGCCAGTAACATCTTTGTAGGAAAAAGGCGCAGCACTAAGGCTGGCGAGTCGGTAGCGCTTGGTGTCGTAGTTGTGATAGGGATTGTCATTGCCGCGATTTCTATGATTCCGATTTGGGTGTGGTATGGCGTGGCTGTTCTGCTAACGGTTGTTGTCATCAAGTACATCTACAATGCTGTAACCAAGTCTTCTCAAGGGCAGCCTACTGTAGATACAACTATGGCAAGCAGCGTTACCCACCCCAAGGCTGATAATCTTGTTTCAGTACGGTCCAATACCTCCACCTCAGATAATAACGAGCATCGACTGCCGCCGCCCCCGGCAGGTTTAACCGGCATCCATTGGATTCCGATGGGAGAATCCGTAGATATCGCAGGTATTCACATCCCAGGTGGGCTGCTCTATGTCGGAACGCCTCCTCGTAATACATCAAATCCGGCATGGATTGACCCGGCTAAGAAAGTAGCAGCAGCTGGCGACTACCAAGAACGCCAACTTGACTACTGGCCAAGCTATTCAGAGGCAACACCAACGGCCCGTCGGGCCTATCTCAATTGGCTTGCATCCGGGAAATGCGACCCAGATGCCGATATTGGTTTTGTTTTTCTCTACTTTTATGGCCTTGAATACCGGGCGATAAACGATGCACAAGAGAGTGCGGCAGCCAAAGCTGAAATTCCACAAATAGCGAACGAACTGAGGCGCCTGCTCAGCATCTACGGTAATCGTTCTGGGTCATTTCGAAGCTACGCAGGGAATTTATACGAGCTGCTCTCTCTGGCAGACTTGCCAAGCCCACTGTACCGGGCCCCCATTCCCGACCTCCCTCAATCCTATGAGGTCCCCCTATACATTCGGCTTGCCTTAGGCTCTGCAGCCGTTGATGGCGCACCTGTTCCAGCCGCGTTGGCTCGCTCCTGGGTTATGTACTCTCCTGTAATTCGCCTTCGTACCCCAGCAACACGTTGCAGCAAGCAGTTTGACCAACTATTTGGTCTGCGCTATGCCGAATTGTTTGGCGAAGGAATGGTCCTGCCTAGAAATAAAACCAAGCTGAAATGTATGTATCGGCCGGCATCAATGGCGCTAAGCAATAAAGGCATTACCGCTACCTTTGGGGACACTCCTGACGTTACTGTGCTGACAAAGCCAATCAAGCAGCTTACAGAGCTCACAGAATCAGTCACTCAAGAACTGGATGCTTACAGCCGATACCTTGGTAAAAACCCTGAGACCGAAAGTGCGCTCGAAGGACTACTACTGTTACCACCTGTGCTGTGGCCCGAAGCGTCGAAGCAGACCCTGGACGAACTAAAAGCCAAAATTGGTGATGGCATGCTAGTCCTTTCTTTCCAGGAGCTACTCAGCACTCTGGATGCAAGAACGACGTTAACCAAAGACAAAGCCACCGCGATGGCTAAAGCTCTGGAGTCACTGTCTATTGGGATAGAGCCAGACATCCTGAGCGGGGCTCGGTTGCCTAAGCCAGAAGACAAGTTGGCACTTTTTGCCATTCCACCGGGAGAGGAAACGTCCCGCGCTACTCCAGCTTACCAAGTCGCCGCGCTGACACTACAAGTAGCCTCTATTGTCGCAGCCGCGGATGGAGATTTCAGTGCGGACGAGTTGAACAACCTACTGCACCATATTGAGTCCTGGACCCATCTCACCCCGAGTCACATCAGCCGGCTTAAGGCGCACTTGCGTCTGCTGGTGATTACTCCCGCCTCGCTCCCTGCACTGAAGAAAAAGCTGGAGCCCCTAGACGTTGCAACCAAAGAGACCCTTGGCGCATTCATGGCGACAGTGGCCCAAACGGACGGCAAGGTCACTCCCGATGAAGTGAAAATGCTGGAGAAAATTTATAAGGCACTGGGGATTGACCCCAAAAAGGTATTCAGTGATGTGCATGCCGTCGCTGCGGGCTCTTCTCCCACAACCATAGCGATAGAAACAATTGAAAAATCAGGCTTTACACTAGACCCTGCGCGCATCGCTGCACTTCAAAGTGATACAGCTAAAGTCTCCGCGCTCCTCGCCAATATTTTTAATGAAGACGTTCCAGTAGGAATCGGCCATATTGACACAGACTTGGACCAAGCTAACACGGATGATGCCCCCGTATTGGAGACCCATTCCACGCAAAGCCTGATGGGACTTGACGAGTTGCATACTGCCTTTGCCCGACTACTTATCTCTCGCCCCCAATGGACAAGAGACGAACTGCAGGATGTAGCCACAGACATGGACCTGATGCTTGATGGCGCCCTTGAGCGGGTTAATGAAGCCGCCTACGACAGCCATGATATCCCTTTCACTGAAGGCGATGACCCCATTGAGGTTAACGCTGAAGTTCTGGAGAAGATTGACGCATGACTACGACCATTCGCCCGAAAGACCGAGATTCTGTTCTCCAATCTCTTCGTGCCGGCGTTGTACCACGTTCAGGTCAGCACCTCATCCAGGTGGGCCGTACGCGTGAAATCGAAACAATGGTTAATGATATTGACCGGATTGCTGATGGCGGTTCAGGATTCCGGGTCGTCATTGGAGAGTATGGTGCTGGCAAGACCTTCTTTCTTAATTTAGTGCGTGCGGTTGCTATGGAGCGAAAGCTGGTGGTGGCCAGTGCTGACCTGAACCCTGACCGCCGCCTACATGCAAGTGGGGGCCAAGCACGTTCGCTGTACGCTGAATTGATGCGCAATCTGTCGACGCGTACTAAGCCGGAAGGCGGCGCACTGGTTGGTATCGTCGAGAAGTTCATCGCGACGGCCAAGACTGATGCCAAGACGCAGGGCCTGGCCACAGAGGCCATTATTCGTGAGCGGCTCAACCATCTCACCGAATTGGTTAATGGCTACGATTTTGCTGACGTGATTGCGGCCTACTGCCGAGGCTTCGAAGAGGGCAATGAAGAACTCAAAGCCAATGCTATCCGTTGGTTGCGTGGGGAATACTCGACCAAGACGGATGCTAGGCAAGCACTTGGGGTACGTAGCATCGTCGATGATGCCTCCATTTACGACCAGCTTAAGCTGTTGTCGCGCTTCGTAAGATTGGCAGGGTTCACTGGTCTCCTGGTTAGCCTTGATGAGCTAGTCAACCTCTACAAGTTGGCAAATACGCAGGCGCGCAACTCCAACTACGAACAGATTCTGCGTATTCTGAACGATTCGCTCCAAGGCTCCGCTGAAGGCCTTGGGTTTATCCTTGGAGGCACGCCTGAGTTTCTCCTTGACCCAAGACGGGGGCTGTATAGCTATCCGGCTTTGCAGAGCCGACTCGCCCAGAACAGCTTTGCAACAGGGGAGTTAGTCGACTTAAGCGGTCCTGTCGTTCGACTATCAAGCCTGACGCCAGAAGACTTCTACGTGCTACTACAGAAGATTCGGGGAGTATTTGCATTGGGTGACGAGAGCAAATACCTCGTTCCAGACCAAGGTATCTTCAGTTTCATGGAGCATTGCTCGAAACGGATTGGCGATGCTTACTTTCGTACGCCCCGAACTACCATTACGTCCTTCATCAACCTGCTGGCTATCTTGGAGCAAAACCCTGGCACAGCATGGCAGGAGCTGCTGGGGGGCGTCGAAGTGCTCGCCGACACTGGTGGTAACGCAGATTTGGCGGTTGAGGGCGAGGATGACGACGAATTTGCATCCTTCAAAATGTAAGCCGCGCGATGGCATCGCGTACCTCTAACTCGTTTTTCCTGCTGGATGAACGCATCCAGCGCTTTCTCTGGCAAGAGCAGTGGGAGGCGCTGCGAGAAGCTCAGGAAGCCGCCATCCCACTCATCGTAGGGGCTGACCGAGATGTCATCGTGGCTGCGGCAACTGCAGCAGGTAAGACTGAAGCGGCGTTCTTGCCTGCACTCACCCATCTCCTGCAGCAAGAAACCCCGGCTCTTATCGTTTACATCAGCCCATTGAAGGCGCTCATCAACGACCAATTCGGTCGACTAGAGCGCCTCTGCGAGCAGTTAGAGATACCGGTGTGGCCCTGGCATGGTGATATTGCGGCCTCAACCAAGGCCAAGTTCACATCTCAACGGCACGGGGTGCTGCTCATTACACCGGAGTCGCTGGAAGCGCAGCTCTGCAATCGAGGCACGGCAGTTGCAGCCCTGTTCGAGCGTGTGGCCTATTTCGTGATTGATGAGCTGCATGCATTTATCGGCTCGGAACGGGGTAAACAACTACAGTCACTGCTACATCGGATTGACACCGCCATCAAGAGAACAACTCCGCGAATTGGGCTATCTGCAACGTTGGGGGATATGAATCTAGCTGCGGAGTTTCTCCGTCCCGGCGGTAGAGCAGGCGTAGCGATGGTCGTATCAAAATCAGAAGGTGGGGAGCTGCGCATCCTTCTGAAAGGCTATGAAGAACCCCTGGTCGTCCAGAGCAAGACCTTCTTTGTCGATGACGCCAAGGCCGCGGATGACGATGATGAAGAGCCCCCTGAACCCAAGATGCCTGCGGCCATCGCTACACATCTCCTCAAAAACTTGAGAGGCTCTAACAACCTCATTTTTCCGAACTCACGCCGTGAGGTCGAACGCTACACCTATTTACTCAACCGCTTTTGTGATGAACAACAGGTGCCAAACGAGTTCTGGCCACATCACGGTAGTCTGTCCAAAGAGTTACGCCTGGAGACCGAAGCCGCTTTGAAACAGAAGGAGCGCCCCGCCTCGGCTATATGTACGAACACGCTCGAGCTCGGTATTGATATTGGCGCGGTCAAGAGTGTGGCCCAAATTGGCCCTCCTCCTTCAGTTGCCAGCCTACGCCAGCGCTTGGGGCGCTCTGGTCGAAGGAAAGGTGAGCCTGCCATTCTGCGGGGCTACACCATAGAAAATGCTTTAGGTGGAAAATCCTCATTGGCTACGGACTTGCGCTTAAATACCGTTCAGACCATTGCGATGATTTCGCTGCTGATAGAGGGCTGGTTTGAACCACCAGTAGTACATGGTATGCACTTGTCCACGCTTGTGCAGCAGGTGCTCTCCATCATCGCGCAGTACGGTGGCGCCACCATTGGTCAGCTCTACGGGTTCCTCTGTGCTCCTGGTTGCCCCTTCTCCGGCGTTAGTAAAGATGAGTTTGTCGCACTAATTCGCCATATGGGGCAGAAAGAGCTATTGGTTCAAGAGTCATCTGGTTTGCTCCTCCATGGCCAACTTGGTGAAAAATTCGTTAATCACTACAGCTTTTTTGCCGCATTCGCTTCAGAAGAAGAATTCCGCATCGTTTGCGGCAATCGAACGCTTGGAACCTTACCGGTATCGCAGATGTTGGCCGAGGGCCAGCGGATTCTGTTCGGTGGCCGGACGTGGAAAGTAAAAGAGGTGCTCGAAGACGAGAAAATGGTTGTTGTGGAAAAAGCCCGTGGAGGTGTCGCTCCAGCATTTTCTGGAGGCGCAGGCCGCACACATTCCAAAGTCAGGCAACGCATGCGCGAGGTGCTGGAGGCCGGTGACTCACCGGCTTATCTTGACCCAACAGCGGCCCAGTTTTTGATGGAGGCACGACAAAGCTATCATCGGCTTGGGCTGCACGAGACGGCGTTCCTCGACTTGGGCAGTAGCGTAGTCGTCTTGGCCTGGCTTGGAGACGATGTGAATGAGGCCATTGCTTGTTTGCTGAGATATCACGGCTTTGAAGCCATGCTAGCCGGCCCTTTTGTCGAAGTTCAGAAGAGCTCCCGAGAGATAGCAGAAATAATCCAAGCCCTGAAACAAGGCATTCAGCCTGAGTGCATGGCTGACCTGTTTTCAGAAAGAGATAACCTTCAACGAGAGAAATGGGACTGGGCGCTACCGGCTTCATTACTACGCAAGGCATACACTAGTCGTTATTTGGACCTGGCAGGAATGGCAGCGTGGGCAGCAAACCTAACCGCGGCATCGGCCTGACATTCTGCAGTGTGCTGGTGCACCAGCGACATCATGACACCATAATGGTCTTAAACAGTGTCCAAATACCAAATCGTGTCACCATACTTTGAACTCGGGAAATCAGGCATGACTTCACCTTGTTCGAAATGGCGCTCGGCGCCTTTCTTGGCCGGTGTCCACCAGAAGCCGCTCTGTGGGCACGGTTGACCACCCTCACACCGCCCACCTGGTGCAGCGTGTTCCACTGTAGGCTCCGGGGTGGGTAGGGGGATGTTGTCGAAGCGCGCGTACCAGCTACCGGATTCCGCTTCATCAAAGCCATTCTGTTGCGGCAGGTAGTAGTGCAGCGAGCCCGGCTCGGTGGTGCGCACTGGTTTCACAGCACGGTTTACCGCGACATAGGGGATGGGGGCGCCATCCTCTGGTGCGCCAAGGTCGGGGTACTCGCCGGCCTGAATCATCAAGCCGCTGGCGTAGGTGCTAAAGGTAATCTCAGGCCAGGCTGCGAGTTGCGCACGAATGGCCGCCTCTCCGCCCAACTGCTGCACGAAGCCATCACCCAGGATAGTTAGCCAGTTGGCGCCCTTGATGTGGTGTTGTAACTCAAACGCCCCCGCCACAAATGCCCGAGTATCTACGTCCAGACCGATGAAACGCTGGGCTAGCTCGTACTCGTACGGCATGTACTGGTGATAGTCTGCGGGGAGAATCGATGAGAAACCACCGTAGCCGTGAACCGGATTCAATTTGTTGGCAATAAACGCCACCAGGCGTTGATATTGCTCACGGCCATTGGCAGAAAGGAGTATCTCGGCGGGTAAAGCGAACTTCAGGAAAGACTTTCTTCCCCACTCCTCGTGTACACGTTGAATGGTCAGGCACCCCATTTGGTAGCTGGGTGCGTAGTCCTTGGTTTTTTCCGAGGTAATGAGCCACTCCAGCGCATCATCCGGGTCGACGAGCTCCAGGGCTTTCGTCCGGCACCGTTGGTAGATGGCCGTCGTCATTTGGCCAAACTTTTCGCCTGAGAAAAACTTGCCTTTCAACTGGGCGCCAAACAGCTCATAAAAGTAATCGAAACACTCGACGATTTTGTGACGTACGGCCACCGTACTGCCACCCTCGTAGAAGAAGGTAGCAATCAAGCCAGGACGAATGACCACCGTGTCGTCGGTACCCATGGTCCCCGTCAAATCACCCTGGTATTGCTGCAGTCGTTGCAGCTGCCGCGGTAGCGATGTTTGTTCCATTTCTCAATCCTAATCTATGCCGTGGTCGCCATCGTGGCACCACCGAGAATCCCCACGCAGGCGAGGAAGCCGGCCACCAGCTCAGCCGGCAGGGCAAGTACCATCACCACGGCGGCCGCCACCACCAGTGCAATGCCGACCACCACCTTGCTGACATTGAGCACAATCTGCCCCCACTCAATCTGGCTAATCTCGCTCCAGGCGATGTCGCAGTAGCGTTCAATCTTGGCCCATACCGCCTTCAATTGCGCCTCGGTCCAACTCGCCAGCATGCGGCCTTGCTCGTTGACCCAGGTCCAGGCGTGACTGGTTTGGTCGAGCACCCAGCGGCCTGACTCTAACAGCCAAGCGGCCTCTTGTGCCAGCCAGTCGCGGGTATCTTTCGCCAGGCCCTCCATGCCTTTCTTGGCACCGGCCCACATCTCATGCAGCTCGCGTTGTAACTGTGTACCCCAGTCCTGGATGTAGCCGGGGGTTGAGACAGGCACTGGGCTATAGATAGGCGCCGGTACGCGCTGGCTTTGTGACTTGGATTGGGTTTGTGACTGCGAACTAAATACTGGCGCTTTAGCTGGTTGCGTCGATTCCTTTTCCTTGCGGCGGTCACGCACATCCAGCACGGTGAACCGAATTGGTCCCCCAGAAATATCTTGGTAGGCCTGTTCTTGCCGCCATTCCAAATAGTCGCCTGGAAATTTAATCTCCACTACTCGAGCCAAATTATCACCATGCGGTACGCCATCATGGTCCGCAGCTGTACGGCCAGGCCAGCGCGTTTCCTTATCCTTCACAATAATCAGGTCAGGGCGCCGCAAATAGCCTTTCGATAACCCTTTGGGAAACGGGTTGACGGTATGCCGTCGATTGCTCCCTTCCGCGCGCAAGCTAGAGCTGAGAAAGGGAATCGGGGGGTTCCGCTTCATGTCGAAGCTCACCTCGGCTTTGTAGAACCATTTGAAGCCATGCCCATACTCATCCAGGCGAATCAGCGTAGACATGGTGATTTGCCGCATATTGAGGTTATAGCGGCGGCCGGTTTTCTTGCTGGTCACCTCTACCGCCTTGGGGGCCAGAATCGCCTTGTCGGCCTTCTCGGTCAGGTAGGGCTTGTTGGCCGGATGGGGCAATTTGGCATACTCGGGACGCTCTTCCACGATGGTCATCGTGCTCCCGGCTGGTTGGTACTTGGCCATCAGGCGTCTTCTCCGTTGTCGTCTTTCAACTGCAGCCCGCGCTCCGCTTGGCCAGTGCCATAGCCGTACAGGGTGTAGTCCTGTTCGACCGGAGGCTTGGGCGCCTCGAGCCCCACCGGCTGGGCATTCGGCGTGAAGGCGGCACTCGTCTTGCCCTGCCAGTCGGTGTAACCCGACAGCGTGCGGCCATTCGCCAATTTGAGCCGGTACGCTTTGCCGACCAGTGGCTCGCCAGTTTTTTCGTCTTGCAGGATATAGCTGCGCTGATAGCCTTTAGGCAGGAACGGCATCGGCATCGAGACGCTCGCAGGTCCGCTCATCTCGTGGCTGCTGCCCTTGATACTGATTTTGCCCGGGCAGTGCAGCTCGATGTTGCCGCCTTTGAGCCGGATATACGCGCCACCGCAGGTCAGCAAGATTTCTTCTTTGCCGGTGACGGTGATGCGGCCTTTGGTCGAAGTGATAGCCACATCTTTGGAGGCCGTCAGCTCCATCTCGCCTTCTTGCGCCTGTACCTGGACTTTGCCTTTGGCGGCAATCAGCTTCATGGTCACTTGGTCCGCCACACCGGCGACAAACAGGCTGATGTGTTTGCCGACATTGGCCAACCAGCGCCGGCCGGAGGTTTGGTTGAGGTCGCGCTGCGCAATCAGGTCCAGGTTGGTGCCGGCAGCCAGGGTCTGGCTCTGCTCGGACACGCTCGCCAGGCCGGCCGGCGCCGACAGTACCAGCAGCGGTTGTTGGCCAGCCTGGTCGCCGGTAGCCATCTTGCCGTCTGAATCGGTGTTGGTCCCAGCTTCCCAGGCGTGCAGCGCATCGAGCTGGTGCTGCAGGTGGCCTATGGGCCGTTGACGCCCCTTGCTGTTGTCGGCGTCGATTTCCTCTGGGCCGGTCTCCATGGTGTCGGCCTGCTGGGCGGTGGCGGCTTCCGCCAGCACCTGGCTCAGCGCCAGCGCAGACTGCAGTTGGCTGCTAGCATACTCACGTGCCAGCTGTTTGCCGCCGGCGCCGTTCTGCGCCTCGGTGGTCACGAGCAGGCCGTTGGCGGCGCGGATAGCGCCGTGTTGGTCGGTGCGCAGCTCGAAGCCCTCACCGCGGGGGTTCGCTTTGCCGTCTTGTCTTGGCGTGGTGAGATAGCCTTGATTGAGTTGCGTGGCGCCGTGTGTGCTGGCTAACCGTGACCGGACTTGGTTTGGCGTGTCGTCGAATAGCAGTTCGTTATAGCCCTGGCCGTCGTGCTCCTTGGATTTGATGCCGGACAGCGTTTTGTTGCCTGGCAGGCTGCCGGCACCGCTGAACTGAGGCGGCATATGGCTGCCGTTATACAAAACACCGGTGACGACAGGACGGTCAATATTCCCTTCGATAAAGTTGACCAGGACTTCTTGGCCAACTCGCGGAAGATGCATGTGACCGAAACCAGCGCCGGCCGAGGGCATGGCGACGCGCAGCCAGCAGGAGGAGCGCTCATCCATATTGGCGCCGATGGTGGGGTGCTCTGCGGCTCTTTGCCAATGCAGCTGTACCTTGATACGGCCGAATTCATCGGTGTACACCTCGCGGCAGTCTTTTGGCCCCACAACGGTCCCGGTCTGCGGGCCAAGGCTCGTGTGCGCAGCATGTTCGGTATGCGCGTATGGCGGCGTCAGTGGAATGCCGCGGCGTTGTGCTTGGAAGGTGGTCTGAAACGGCGGCGCGTTGTCTGTGGGCTCGAGCACCAGGCGCGGGGCGGCCTGTCTCAGCTGTTGGGTCAGGTCGGCGCCCAAGTTGTTGTTGGCACGCAGGGTTTGCTGCGTGACGACAAATTCGCGTTGCGCCGCCGCGTCGGCATCGTGCGCGGGGTGGTCGTCCAGACGGAAATATTCGCCAGGCAGCAGGCCGCGCACGGTACCGCTGCCGCTGAATTGCTTGGACTGCAGGTCCAACGCCTGCTGGCGCAATTTGGCGTAGTGGTTCAGTTTTTGCTCGTCGCCGGCAAGGTAGATGCCGGGCGCATCGTAGTTTTGCAGGGTCGACTGCAGCGCCTGCCCGCTCTGTCCCGACTGCTGCGCACTGTCCTGGGCAGCGTGCAGCGTGGCGACCAGTTTGTAGTCGAAACTGGCCAGCGCCGTTTGCCCTGACATCACCTGGCGTTGCGATGCCCAGGCCGTGAGGCCATCCTCTTTTTCTGAGGCGTCGGCACGATGGAACCGCACCCGGCCGACAGCTGCTTGCGGCAAATTGTGGGCGTCATCGAACACTACCAACTTGACCTTGGGGCCATCGTCATCCAGGTGCATAAAGCGCCACGCCAACCCCTCGGAGTGCAACAGCCGTACGATGAAATCGAAGTCGCTCTCTTTGTATTGCACGCAGTAGCTTCTAACCGGCAGCTCGGCGGTTTCGAATGCCAGTGACTGGACACGAGCAAACACCGGATTCGCGGTTTGATGCTCCGAAATAATCTGCCGCACAATCTCCGAAACCGGCATATCTTGGAACACACGCGCTGTGCGTCGATGGCGCAAAAGCGAAAAGGGAGCCTCCACCGCAATCCGATATTGCGCGAACCCGCCGTCGGCACCTAAGCGTTCTGCACTCGATACAATGCCGCAGCGAATTACCTCCGCACCATTGGCATCTTTGATGCCAATACGGGCTGCCTGCCCCAGCAATGCCTTTAGCTCGATGCCGTCGGATGGGGATAAACAAGTCAACAGATAGCGATAGGATTGCGAAACGCCTTCCGTGCCCTCCAGGCTTTGCGGCAGCATCTGCTCGGCGGCAATCTGTCCCTCTCCCAATGAAAGGGTCAGTAGGCGATGCTCTTGAGTGAAAGCAGATGCAAAACTGGCGAGCAGGGTGTTGAGGTTAAGGTCCATCGACAAATCCTGTTGCAGAATAAAAAACACCCTCATCGGAGAGGGTGATGGCCGAGACACGCTATCGTTAGGTTGCTTAAATATATTAAGTTCCCATGCCTAGGCCAGCAATGCATTAGCTCAAGAGATTGATAATCTTTTATGAAGCCTGACAAAAAGAACAGGTTACGGAGTATCTGCCTTGATGACAGCCCTAAATGCATGGTTCTGGTTGCCGGCAAATATTGATGAGAATCATAATTTTAACGTTGAGGACTGTTCGAGGATGTCTAATTCAGGAAAAAGCATATCGATAAGTTCATGATGACTCGTATCCGGGAGGTAAGATGAGTCGCCTTGGCTAATGGCGGATTTGTACATTCTTACTTTTTGCCTCCATTTTCCCGTTGGGTCTTCTGCTTTAATTTGCTCCGCGCGATTATAGACCTGCAGAGCCCTCCGAAATAATTGCAACACAGGCTTTTGGGCACTGGCAATCCAGTGCGCAATCTCCACCAATGTCGAGTAATTCCAACCCACTGGGTGGCCATGCTTTGCTGAATACAAGGCGTTCAATATTGTACGGGGTAGATAACTGGGGAACTCCGGCAAGGGGTATGGGCTCTGGCTAAACTGTGTCCGAAGCGCCCCCCACGTTTTGTAGTCGACAGAGCCTCGGTCTGCCGCATAGTCAAGCCAGAAGGCTTCGAATGCTTTCCGGCGCAGGGTTTCCGGAGCGGATTCTTGCTTCTGCCATGTTTGCAGAGCCTTGTCGTAATCGAAATAGAACGCACGTTGCCCCGCTAGGTCGAGCGTCAAGTCGTGAAAAGCAACAACCTGCCGGGACAAGTTGGTCGACGCTGGCTGTGCCCAGATGCACTCAAGATGGAACGCGGCCTGTTTGAGGGAAGTTGCGACGGTCTCTCGGTTAGCAATAAAAGCATTTTGATTGTTATTGAAAAACACATCGTCTTGCGTCAGACGCCGGTTATCATCCTCAAACTGGGCGAATATCCAGAACAGCAGAGCCCCTTCCTGTAGGTAGAACTGGCGCCGCTCGGCGATAACATTCAGGTATGTCGTTGAAAGCTGAATCTCGAAGATGACCGGAATATCGCCATACATCGCCTGCACATCCGGGCGCCGCCACTGGCCCAAGGAGCCCTTCCAAGTGTCTTCACTGCGAATCTGAGAGAACCTGGGGTCCGCGGAAAGGCATTGCACGACCCAATCCTTCATCCGGCGATGCAAGGCACTTTCTTTGGCACCGTTGTATTTTCGGGCGTTGATTTCCTGCTGGGACAGCTCGCCCCGGGTCCGCGCGGGGCATCTGTCGTCCTCAAGTTCATGTCTGAAAAAGAAGTGTTGTTTGTCTGGGCAACTCACAAGGTACACAGGGATACCGCATAAAGAACAAGCGTAAAGCGGCTCCTGCTTATTAATCTGCGTGCGCAATGCCATCCGAAGTTTCATTACCTCAGCGTAATCCGAGCTAATAACCTTCGTGACGGGATGATGCTGGCCGGTCTGTAAATCCAGGACGTCTTGGATGGCTGGATTTTCGACTGCGAGCGACATGCGCCTCTCCTTGTTGTTATGGGTGATAGCTGTCGTCCGACGCTAGTTTGCCTCAATATGTTGCGGCTGGAGTATCCTACCTAAGATAAAGCCCTATCCATCACCACCATTGTAGTTTCTGGATAAATGCCTCCAACGCATCTAGCTGCTTGCCACACTCGTCGGCCGTGATACCAAACAAATTGCTTGTGACCAAAGGAGAATTGCCTCCATCCTTAGCCAGTTGTGACCTTAGCGATGAGGTGATTTGCTCTCGATTACTATATCTATAACCAAAGCCACCGAGAGGTGCCCAATACCCGAAATGCTCACTTGGGTTTGTGTTTGCGCCATATGCAAGGGCTGATACGAGTTCAAATCTATCGAAGGCCAACACGTATGCTTTCGCGTTTGCATAGCGCTGCTCCAGGTACGATGCCAACCACTCACACAGCCACTCACTCAGT
Source organism: Chromobacterium rhizoryzae (assembly GCF_020544465.1). Classification (NCBI taxonomy): domain Bacteria; kingdom Pseudomonadati; phylum Pseudomonadota; class Betaproteobacteria; order Neisseriales; family Chromobacteriaceae; genus Chromobacterium; species Chromobacterium rhizoryzae. The sequence continues at coordinate 4,840,572 of NZ_CP066126.1, read as the reverse complement.
GGAGCGCGATGGCGCTCCTTCCCCTCCAACAACTTGGCGCTGTCATCCTGAAGTAAACAGTACGGCGGAAGTAGGTGTACGGCCAGCTTGTTTTCCCTGTTTTCCCTCTCAATGATGGCCGAAAGCAAACGCTGAACAAAAAAGTACCGACCCGACTCGAGAGCCGGCACACCGAGAGCAAAGAGGAGAAGGGTGGCTGGAAAACGCTCCAACGCTGCCCACAAGGTATAGCCACCTCCCTGTGCTCGCCCGGCCGCTAGCTTTTGAAGGGCTCGTACCCAGACCTCTTGGTGGCCATCATCTGCCCATCGCCCAGCCTCAACAGCCATTGCAACCAGCGTGGTCATCGCAGCTTCATAGGCTTTAACTCGATGGTTGAACTGGGCCGCATCAGGGGGCGGCCCGCCTTGGACGGGAAATTTGTCGAGTCCAATTTCGGACAGTACGTGCTCGACCTCGCCTTCAACTAAGTCGGCATGCTGAATCCGGTAGCGTGGCTCGGACATGTACCGCTTCAGGGCGGCAACGGCGGCGGCCGTAGACAATGGGTGAGGTCTCGCAAATTCTGCCAGAGCCTCCACTTGCCGATGTACCGTGCTGAAGAAGCTATCGGCATCTGTGATGGAGACAACCTGGGCACCTCGGTGCTCAATAAGCTGTCTCGCTGCGTCACTTGGCTCCCCACGAACGGCCCAATAGGTGGCAAATCGCCGCGATGGTGCGCGGAAGATGGCACGCCGCAGCGCTTCATCCCAGTCAGCAGACCAACCGCAAACAATCAAGCCGAACTCATCGAAGATACGGTCGAGCAAAGTGTCGAACTCGGCGGGATAGCCACTTAACTCTTCGGGAGTGTTCCGGATGCGAGTATCGAGATAGTCGCCGTGGACCTTAAATACGCAGCATTGCGTATGGATGAGCGGCATTGCGCCGTGAACATGGTCAGAGCTACTGAGCACCGTAGGCGTGACCCCGACATCAAGCAGCGCCAGTTCCATCAGGCGGTCGAAGTTGGTCGTCACAATGACTCGCACAAAGCCCTTGGCAACCAAGTCGGCAATGGCGCGGTGGGCTGGCGTGGGCTGTTTTGCCCCTTCTTCCTTCTCCTGTTCGGTTGGCTCCCAATATTGCCGCAACAGTTGCTGTCGCTCCGCGGGGGTCTTGGCCAGCGCGTCGAGCAATTCGGAGTAGTCCGGCTCTTTGTGGAACTTGTCGCGGTACCACGCAGAAGGGTCTACACCACACTCTTCGCCACCCACGGCCGCAAGGCGGCGTACTAGGTCTAGCGTGATTTCCCAACCTGTCGGAATCCTGGCCGACCGTGACAGTCCAGACCCGAAGAGCACGGCATACACGCCGCGATTGGCCTGCATCGAAAAGGCCAATGAGTGAATTGGTTCAATCATGCATCCCCCGAAATTTTCTTATATGGCGTCGACAGACACCGTCTGCTCCAGCCCCACATGTGTCGATGTCAGTTCGGTAGCTTGCGGGCCGCAAGAGCCAACAAAGTCTGCACGCGGCTTGTCTCAAATAGGCTATGTCGGCTCGCCAAGCAACCCATTTAGAATATCACCTCGGAAATGCCAAGGGCTACTCGGGATTGTCCGCTGCTTAGCCTGTAAATATGTATCCGTATCTTGGGGTAAGAGTGCCCAAGGGCTTTTTCTTATCCAAACTTGTAATATGCTAGACAAAGTCCACTCGGATGATTTGCTCCGGAGAAACAGGGGTATTTTCCCCATCGAAGCACATAGCCGAATTACTATCAGGCGCCCCTTCCAATAGGGCTGACCTCAAGTAACAGAGAGCCACCCCCAGATAGGTTTCCACCAGCGAATCAGCAACTGCGACGAATTTCACAAGAGCGGGTTGCCAACGTTCCTGGAAGATGGGCAACAAATCCAACTTACAAGCGTTACGTATCTCTTCACAGAGGTCTTCAATGATTTCCGGCATAGCCAGATAATCATGTTGGGAACAGGATTCTGCATGGAAGGCCAACTCTCGTATCAGAATGGCATAGGGCCCCCAGTGCATGGAATTGGTTATCTTTTCGCGAAAATGGTGGGCACAACCGCCTTTGCGGGCAAAAGCCTGACGAACTTGTTCTTGATGTTGGTCGTTGTCCAGAGTGGCCAGGATGGCTTCTTTTAAGGAGTCAAGCCGCTGCCCCAAGGGAAAAATGCCGTCCCGGAAGGTGGTTCCGTGTGGGACTCGTGTCCCATGGAACCAGCAGACCTCTGAAGGCAACTGTGGGTTGCCAAAGTGTAAGGAGACTCTTTCGAAGAGGTATTGCTGAAATTCAGGCAAGTCTCGCCAGTGCTCATCGTAATCCAGACCATGTATAGGGTCCTGCACAAATGGCAGAAACGATTCTGCGGAACACTGAAATGCATGGCAAAGGGACGCAATTGTGCTCTCACGCGTCTCACAATCTAACCGGTTAGGATTTGTTGTCATCGTTGTTTTGGGGCTTTTGCTTAGGGAAGGCGGGGGATTTGTTCAGACCTTCCCTAGCGTGGTAGCGAGACCGACTCAGTCCCCTGGGCTGCTGCGGACAACTGAGTCAGTATTTTAGCTTTCTCTGTTCTACGGAGATGTCTGCTCACATTGCCACTGCGTAGCAGTAGTCACAATAGTAAGCGATGATTCTCAAGGTGCTGAACGGTTTCAAAGAACCCAGGCCCCACCTCTAGCGGTTATCTCCTCCCCCCTCCCAGAGCACGCTATGATTCGGTCAGACGACATGTACTTTTGAGCGCACGTAAATATGCAATGGGGAATGGACTGTGAGACGTCTCAAAGAGGTAGTCGATAAGCTGTACCACCCACCGAAGGATGGGAGGCGTCAGGTATTTGCGTTATCTCGCCCTGAAGCGGAAAAATTGCCCAGATTGCCAGCGGTAGCCATGATTTCCATCACTGCACCAGAGCGCCCGATTGCAGCGGTTGACGGTTTCGCGTACTTGCTCCGCCTGAGCTTCGAGGATGTAGACTTCCTTAATTCCTCCCTCTCCAAGAAGGCCCAGCAAAAAGCTCAAAATGCGTTCACGCCTTCTCAAGCCTCCCAAATCCTCGACTTCGTGAATGGCTTGCCTGGTGACGTTCATTCATTAGTTGTGCATTGCGAAGGTGGATTTTCCCGTTCATGCGCCATTGCCCTGGCACTGCATCAACGTTTTGGTTACTTAGCCGAGGTTGAGCGGCTGTCCAAGGGAAATCCGAGCGTGCTACAACTAATGCTGGCTTGTCGCGCGGCTAGTGAAGAAAAAAGCTGACACTGGCCGTCGCAAAGGCATTCGACCTCGTAACAACCAGCAAGAATATGCTACTTATTAGCCCAATCCCCATACAAGGGGATTTGGTGGGGAACCACTGAAGCCAGAGGGCGCATTGGGGCGCGCGGGAATACAGTCCGAAGACTCTCTGTGCGAGTAAAATGACCCTGCAGAGCGCTTCGATACAGAACTAGGTAGCCGTATTGTCACTTTGTAAAAGGGGATGGCCATGTTCATGAAAAACCTTAAGGCTCTGCATGAGAGCATGCTTAACACATTGAATGCCCATGGAGAAGCTGTTGAGCACCAGCGCTTTCGAAGTCGGCAAGGCGGGGTGACGTTTGAGTGTATCTTCTCGACAGGCGAGACGCCTTATATGCTGTCGTTAACCTCAAGAGGCACAGCAGAACAGCCCCAGTCCGAGTTCTTTCTGTTTGAAGTTACAGACGACTATAAAATTGCCGGTTACTTTGGCGACATGTATGGTCGGCTAGCCAAATTGCTTTCTACCAATGGGGGGCTGTCTGGAAATAAGTTGCAGCCGAATGATTTTCTTGCTCAGCTTGATGCCAATACGCCAACAAAGGCGACGCACAATAACGTCCCTGGTACTGATGAAATCATTGCAGGCAGGCCCGACATCACGGAAGACCGGGAGAGTCCCTACTGGAGTCATTGGACCACTCCTCGGAGCAAAGCTGACGGGTCGCCTGGCAGCGTCTCTCCCGAAAATCGTAAAAAGACAGCCGCGCTCCTGGGCTCGGCTGCGTTGGCTTACAGCATTAGAGTTCGCATGTCCTCTTGTTGGAGCCCTACACCGACCCATGCGAATTGGAGACCACAGGACTAGTGAGGCAGGCGGGCTGCTGTCCAGTCTCCAGGTGGTAGCTTGAGTGCGGTTGACGAGTGCAGTAGTTAACAGATAGTCCGCCCCAGGTTCTCTTTCTTCATCGGTGCTGTGGCCAATCAAGATATGCCAACTTAGTGACCTCGGGGGCTGATTTCCTTGCGCCAGCAGACGCCAAAACCAACGCTTTTATTTCCCAAGAGCGAAAAAGCCTGAAAGGTGGGGTTCTTTCACAAGTATGAAGTGTTGGTTTTGTAAAAATTTTATTTAATTTCAGTATGTTAGTGCTTTGTGGCTTTGGGCGCCAACGCTTCTATTTACCGCCTACACTAGTGATCAGAAAGAATAAAGGCAGTCACGATGATGACTTGATCTGCAGGTTGCTAGTAGCGTGAAACGAAGAGGCCCGGAAGGGCTTCTTTTCGTTTGAGATTGCTTGGTTTGATGATGTGTAAGGGAAGGATCGCAGGGGGTGCTCGTTGGCTAAAGTTGCTCTTTGCAGACGAAATGATAGGTGACTAATTGTGCATTAGAAACAGCCATCCAATGCATCTATCAAACAAGAGCCTATCCACTCACCGGTAGATCAAACTAGGCAAAGTGGTACCAAAACTCCTATATCTAAGTTTGTTTACTTCCAGCGACAACAGCATACATCTATGGTCGCTTGTGTAGAGCGCTACTTGAGGTCATACTGTATGCATAAATCGTCAAGTATTAAGAGATCAAAGTAAGCTTTTTGACCAAGATGTCAAGGGGCGATGAAGCCATGAGCTTAAAGCAAGCAAATCTTAATGCAGCACTCCCTCGTTGCAAGCACTGCCAGCGCTATTGGCAGCCGAGTGAAGGAGTGGTAGCAAGCAACTCTTATTGCCCTTCCTGCTCGGAGTCGCGGCGATCGATTGCCGAAGAACGCCTTGGGCTCAAGCCGCTTACCCAAATAGATAGAAACGAGCGGTATTTACTGCCCCGCTCGCTACGTTTTACCTAAGTGGTTAAGCCCTTAAGAATGTCTCAAGTCTTTTTATCGCCTCCGTCTGACCGATAAGACCGTTCGACCCGCCGAGAGACATTTTTCTTCCGGCCTTCCCGGCTGGTTCACTCCATGCTTTCCACTCATGTTTACGCGCGGGGTGCCGAGTCCATTCGACCACCTTTAACCGCTTTCCCGAGGTTTGCTCCCACCTCACCAGGTCGGGAGTTACAGTGGCCGTCCAGCTCGGAGTAGGCAATGCCGACAAAGCATTGAGAACCTGCCCAGCAGTCTGGTATCGAAGCGCTGGATCGTCATTGAGCATCTTCCGGATCAATCTGCGCCAAGCTTTCGGTATGTGTGGGAGCCAACGGAGCGTATTGGCGAATCCGCCATCAGGCACTATATCTCGTGCGGGAGGAGACTCCTCGTACCAAACCTTGCCATGTAATAGACGGTAGAGGGTCATCCCAAGAGCCCAGATGTCTGTCTTGGTGCTAGTACCGTTTCCAAGCCAAACCTCGTACGCGATGTGGTCGCAGTATCCTGCTTGCGAACCGTAGCCCAGGATCAAATCGTCGGTGACAAGTCCGAAATCGCCAAGTTGGGCTACTCCACTTTCGTCAATCAAGATGTTGCCAGGTTTGATATCCCGATGAAGCATTCCACGCGCGTGCAATGCCTCTAGGCCTAGCGACACCTCAGTTGCAATCTTGCGAACTTGGAGCAGTGGCAACGGCCCCGCATCGAAGATGCTTTGAAGCGAGCCTCCTGGGCAGAAAGCCATGCAGAAACGGATGCTATTTCCATCCGGAAGCTCTTCAATGTGGAAGACCTGGACGACATTTCGATGGCGGGCTTTCGAAAGTTTCTGAGCCTCAGCTAGAAAGCCGGCCTTGTACGCCAGCCATTCATCGTCAGAGTGCCCAGGCTTTCGGGCCAGTACTTTCACAGCCACCCTGCCATGGACACCATCCTCACCGAGAAAAACCTCGCCGAAATGGCCATTGCCAAGCTTAGGGCCAACATTTAGCGCTGGAACAACACCTACCATCAACGATTCCTCGCAGCGATGATGAGCATTGCGGCCTCGCGGCTGGTTTTCCTCAGTTTGCCACCCTCTATGTGCTCATCCCAGAAGCTATCGTCTTTCAAGTACTCGTCAACCTTTCTCTCTCCGTATGTCCGGCTGATAACTGCCTTCGAAAGAATCTCAACTTCGGCTGCCGAAGCAGCAGCAGCGATGACTACGCCTCTCACCTCCGCACTCTCTAGTACGGCCAGTCTCACTGAGCCTGTGGGTAGTGCACTTGCTTTAACCACGACCGAATCGATCCCATTCTCACGGAAATAATCAGAGCAACGCTGGTGGAGAACGGAGAGACCAGGTCCTCGTTCGCCTTTCTGCAGAGTCCAAGTGGTGTCAGAAAGTATGGTAATGGGCGCGTTTTCGTCATCCGGTATTTGAGCATCTACAACCGTAATGGCATCTCCTACGACCACGATTCCAGCATAGCGGTATGTCATATTCTGCTTCCTGTGCGGGGTGATTTTATAAACCAGTGTTTTGGCATAATTCTACTAGTCTAACAGTTATAGATAGAGGGTAAACATGACGATTGATTTGATATGGTCTAGTTAACCCATGCCCGTAATTCCTTAAAGGACGGATAGGTAGCGACCGCCTGCCGTTCTACTCTTGGTGACTGGATGACCACTCTGACTGATGATAAGTCGCCATGGATGGCCACTCTGGACGATAAGGACACAGAGAGATCGATCTTGGCTCCTTGGCCAGAACTGCCTTCCTACTCATCCCAACCTGCGCAATGAGACGCGGCTGCTCCCCCTCATCCCATGATGGTGCCGATCCGGACCACAGCTATAATCCTCCTCCGTGGCGAAACAGATCTGAATGCGGGATAAGCGATGCAAGTATCGGCCTTGGAACGGCAACTGAATTTTCTGAGAGAGATAGACCGCTTGAAGTCGGTGCTGCGGCAATCGCCGTTGCTGGACCAGAGCCGCCGGGAGAACTCGGCCGAGCATTCCTGGCATCTGGCGATGTACGCCTTGTTGCTGGGCGATTACGCCAGCGGTCCGGTCAACACCGAGCGGGTGATCAAGATGCTGCTGCTGCACGATGTGGTGGAGGTGGATGCCGGCGATTTCCCTATCCACGGCCAGGCCGTGCCTGGGGCGCAGGCGGAAGCGGAGGCGAGGGCGGCGGAGCGTTTGTTTGGCTTGCTGCCGGCGGAGCAGGGCGCTGAGCTGCTGGCGCTGTGGCGCGAGTTTGAGCGCGCGGAAAGCGCCGACGCCTGTTTCGCCAAGGCTTTGGATCGTTTCCAGCCTTTGCTGATCAATGTCTTTACCGGCGGCGGGACCTGGACGCAGAACGATGTTTCGCTGGAGCAGGTGTTGTCCCGTTATGGCCCGGTGATCCAAAAAGGCGCGCCGCAGCTTTGGCTGTTGTGCGAGCAGTGGGTGCGCCGGCATTTTGCGAAGCAGCCTGAACAGCCGATTTAACGCTATTCCTAGCCCAAGCGATGGCTTGCCTCCGCCGCGCGCGGCGCGCCAGGCGCGGCTTTCTTGTGCTGCCGGGTGCCGCCGGCTTGACGCTCTCCCGCTCCTCCCCAACAATAGCCCCCGCGCCGCAGCAATCGCGGCGCTCGGGTTTAGTCTCCCGACTTGGACTTCTACCGCGGATGCGCTGTTTCCACAGCGTATCCGTTGCCATTGCTTTGCCTATTCGGGCGGGCCGTGGCAAGTGGCGCCCTCGCGGGCGCGCCGGTTTTAGTAGAAGTCCACCGGTAGACTAACTCTTGTCATGTGCCCGCCCTGCCGCTTTGCGGCATGGCCCTTCTGCTCAGGAGGTTGCAAATGGTAAAGCTTGTCCGTCCGGTGCTTGGCATCGATCTCTCTTCGTCCCCTGCTGAAACTCAAGACATCCGTCAGGACGTCGCATCCCCACTCCCGCCGCTAGGGCCGCGCTCGCGCTACCGTTTTGTCGGCAGCGAAGCCAAAGACCTCAGCCTGCCCTTTGTCCGCCGCGTCAAAGGCCGCACTTATCCGCATTACTGGCAGCCGGCCGAGGCGGAGAATGCGTTCGAGGCCAGCGCCTTGGGCCGTCAATACGCCGCCCATCTGGCGCAGCTGCTGAAACTCAACCGCCAACACGCCGCGCGCGGGCTGTTGTTCCGCATCGCTTGCGATATGGATTTCCGCGACCACAGCCACCGCCGCAGCATGTGCAAGAGCTTCTTCAATTATCTGGAGATGTTGTTGAGCCTGGGTGTGGCGCAGATTGATCTGCCGCGGCATGTGGCGGCGGTGCAGCAGCTCTACCTGAGCCTGGACGAGTTGGACGCCTTGCCGCGCAAGCTGGGGCGGAAGAAGAGGCGCTAAGCCGGGGAGGGCGCTGCCGGCCCTGCGGGACTGGCTGTGAGTGCCCTCTTGGACAGGCTTTTATCCCGCTCCCGCATTCCGCTTTCATCCGGCTTTCTTCGTGTTTTTCCCCTTAGTTTTGCGCCCCGGCGGGTCAATTCGCTCTGAGTCGAGAGGGGCGGATGGCATCCGCGCGTTCTCGTCCGCCGGGTGTTTTGAGAGTGCTCTTATAGAGTTTGATCGGCGGCTTTTCGATAATGACGTGCCAAGTACAGCTTAAGGCCGTATTTGCAGGTTTTATTTTATAGACCTCTATTGAAAGCGAAATGATGAATAAAGTCGTGCTGCCTGCATTGCTGGCTGCGGTATTCAGCGTCGGCGCCCATGCCGCCGACCCCATTCCTGGTTCCACTCGCGCTTCCGCCGAATGGGATGTGACCGCGGATAAGGATAGCTCGCACGCTATCGAAATCACGGCTAAAAAGCCGAATGTGCATTTCGTGTACAGCCCGATTTCCAAAACCATTGAATCCAAAAACCTGGATTTCGATATCCGCATGCTGAATTCGGATGAATACACCATCAGCGGCTATAAGGTAAAAGCCTCCTCGGTCCAGCATCAGCTGAGCCATACCGCGTCCATCGGGGAAATGGATTTTGACCTCAGCGTGACGGACCATGCCGGCAAGCAGGTGAAACTGTCGGCCGAACCGAAGGATCTGGACGGCCTGTCCGGGTTTGGCGAATTCGCGAAAGTGGCTTCCATCGCCGGAGAGAATAAAGGCACTTCTCAGCTGAAAGCGGAGTTTGCCGGCGGCAAGGATTCCAGCGGCGTCATGGTGACCGAAGCGTCTAAATTGAGCGATGGCCAATACGTGGGCAAATTCGATTTGATCCTGGACGCCTCCTGGCAGAAAACAGTCAAAACCGAAGAAGAGAATACGCAATTCTCCGTTCGCTGATTTCAAAGGGTAGCGCCAAAAAAGGGAGCCTAGCTCCCTTTTTATTTTGAGGAGTTTCAGCTTATGCCAGGGTGCTTCAGATTTCACGCTTTGGCCTGTTTGCTGCTGCCGGCATGGGCCGGGGCGATTCAGGTTTCCGATATGACGGCGGCGATGCCGTCCAATAAAGAGGCGGTCACGATCCACGCCAGAAACACCGAGCAGCAAGCGTCTTTGCTGTCGGTGAGCGTGACGCAGGTGGACTCTCCGTACGAGGGCGCGCGCGAGCTGAATACGGACGGCGCCAGCCTGCAATTCACGCCGGCGCGGGTGTTGCTGGCGGCGGGGCAGGATCAGGCGGTCCGCTTCATCTACAGCGGCCCCAAGGACGACAGGGAGCGCTATTACAAGGTGACCTGGAAGAACGCCTTGCTGGGCTTGGCGGACGAGGGCGCGGATTCCGAGAAAAGCGGCGACGTCGAGTTTTTGACCGGCATCAGAACCAATCTGCTGGTGCTGCCCAAGCAGCCGCGGTTTGACTACGCCTATCGGCGCGGCCATCTGGAAAACCGGGGCAATGTGTCGTTTCAGGCGATTGCCTACGGGCCGTGCAAGCAAAAGCGGCTGGGCGAGGTCTGCAAGGAGCGCTACTGGATTGGGCCGGGCTACGCGGTGAATTTCAAGACGATAGACAGCAGCCAGGGCCAGGACAAAGTGATGTTGCAGCGGGATGGAAAATTCTTGGACGCGGAGAAAGATGCGCCGCTTGACGACGCATGACGGCGACGACGGTGGGTGAGGCGAGATGAAGCGTGCGCGGGATATCGTTCTTAAAAACGGGATGGCTTTTTTAAGTGCGCTGCTGTTGGCGGAGACGGCGCTGGCCGCGGCGGCGGATGCCGAGCGGCGGCCCTTGGCGCAGCAAGTGCAGTTAAACAAGCTTGCCTTGTCGGCGGAGATCAAGGACCTGCTGCGCGAAGGCGTGTCCATGCCGCTGGTGGCGCGTTCGGCGCGGCAAGCCTCGGACGAGGGCGTGGTGTCGGCCACGCTGACGGTGAGGCTGCAGGCCGACGGCTCAATGCGGCTGGACAAGGTCAAACCGCTGCTGGCCAACAACAAGAGCGTGTTGAGCCCGTCCGCGGTCCAGGCCTTGCGGCAGGCGACGGGGCGGACGTTTTCGCCGGGCGGGGCCTTGAGTCTGGGCGATGCCGAGCGCTTGCAGCTGGACATGATGGCGATGCGGGTGGACCTGTTTCTGGAGCCGGCCGGTTTCGCCGCCGACGATGCGCATCTGCGGGAGTCCGTGTTGCAGGCGCCGTCCTCGGGCGGGCTGTCCAGCGTGCTCAAGTACGCGTTCAACGGCTATAGCTCGCGCAATCAGGGACGCGGCCATTCTTCCGGCTATCTCACTTTCGACGACACCACGTCCTTGGGCGTGGACCACGTCAATGTGATGGGCTCCGCCTATCTGGACGATTCGGCGGCGGATCAGTCCGTAACGCTGGACCGCGTCATGTATGAGCGCGATATCGACGGCAAACGGCTGGCGCTGGGCATGGTGGACGGCTGGAACCTGCAAAGCCTGGGCAATGTGTCCACCTTGAACGGCAGCCGGATGTACGGGTTCTCCTATGGCAACGTCAGCCAGACTCTGAAGCTGGACCCCGGCCAGTCCTTGAATCCCATCGATGTCTATCTGCCGGCCACCGGGGAGGTGCGCGTCAAGCGCGAAGGCCGCTTGTTGAGCACGCAAAGGCTGGGCATGGGCAATCACCGGCTGGACACCTCGGCCTTGCAGGCCGGCGTTTACGACGTGGAGGTGGAGATACTGGTGGCCGGCCAGGTGCAAAGCCGCCGCGTGTACCGGATCAACAAGCCGGTGGGCGGCTCCAGCCTGCGCGACGGCTTGAACTGGCAGCTGTGGGGCGGCGCCGGAGAGGCGATGGCCCGCTACGGCGATCAGGGCGCGCCGGAGGACGAGGGCGGGGCTTACCGGCCCTTGTTCGGTGTGTCGGTGGGGGCGCTGTGGCATGAGGTGGACTGGAATCTGACCCTGTATCAAAACGATAAGACCACGGTGCAGGAAGGTTTCGCCTCTTGGCAGCTGTCCAGCGCGCTGCGCGCCAGCGTGCAAAACCTGTTGGCCAGCGACGGCGCCCGGCGCCGGGTGGGCACGCTCAATCTGGCGCTGCCTCGCGGCATCGGCAGCCTGTGGCTGACCGGGGAGCGCGGCGCGAAGGGCCGGCGTCTGAATTTCTACGCCCGGGATTACGATTCGCTGGGCGCCAATTTCAATTTGCACGGCTGGGGCGTGGACGCCGGGTCGATCAACCTCAGTTACGACCGGGACCGGAGCAGCGGCTATCGCTATATGCGCGCCGATTATTCGCGGCAGATGTACAACGGCAAATGGGGCGGCGCTCAGTTGCAGCTCGGCAGCAGCCGCAATCTCAACGGCGGCTCGGTGGATCAGCAGTATTACGCGATGCTGACTTTCAACCTGGCCATGGACGGCAATTTCAGCGTGGGCATGTCGCATCGAGACGGCGGCGACACGCTGGACCTGTCGGCCAGCAAGTCGTTTGAAAACAGCGTGATCGACGATGTGGGCGCCAATGCCAGCATCAGCCGCGAAGGCGCAGGCGGCCAGTCTTCCAGCTTCGGCGCTTACGTCGGCTTCAACGGCCGCTACGGCCAGGGCAATGTGTCGGTGGACGCGGAGCGGGACAGCCGCAGCGCCAGCGTCAATATGCAGGGCGGCCTGGCCTGGGGCGGCGGCGCGGTCGCCGCCGGCGGCGGGCAGGACGAGGCCGGCATCGTCGTCGATGTGCCGGGAGCGCCGGACGGCGCGCTGGAGGCGGTGCTGAACGAGCAAAGCCACAGTTTGCGCCAGGGGCGCAATTGGATCGCGGCGCCGGCCTACAACACTTATCACTTCTATGTGCGCGACGCGGAAAGCGGGCAGGCCAGCTACGAGGTGTCCGACACCGACCATGAGTACACGCTGTACCCGGGCAATGTGGTGCGGGTGACGCCCAAGATCAAACGGATGGTGACGGTGTTCGGTCAGCTGACCGGCGTCGACGGCGCGCCGCTGCGGCATGTCATGGTGCGCAACCATATCGGCCAGGCCCGGACCGACGAGCAGGGCAACTTCGCCATCGACGTGGATCAGCGTTATCCGGAGGTCAGCGTCGAACCCGGCGCGGCGGAACGCTTCCGGGTCAATCTGGATTTGAAGGACGCCGGCGCCACGGCCTGGCTGGGCAAGATCGTCTATGGCCGGGACGCGGACCGGATTTACGCGCCCTTGCGCGAAGACGAAGGCTGAGCCGGCGTGCGCAATCCCCTCATCACCCCATCCCAGCAGGACAGACGGACTGAAATGAAATACTGGATCTCAACTCTGATCTTCATGGCCGGCCTCGGCGCGGGGCTGGCGCAAACGACGCCGGCCGGCGTTTCGCAGGCCGCGCCCGGCGCGGGATTTCTCCCGGTGCGGCCCCTTCCGGCGCCGGCCAAGCCGCCGGAACCCTTGGGCCGGCAGGAGTGGCGCAGCCAGCAGGACTTGATCCTGATTGAAGACCGGCTGGCCGGCACTCAGTATCTGAGCACCCTGGGCAGCAGCGGCGGCATCCTGCCCGGCAGCCAGGCCCAGGCCGTTTTCGGCGCGCGCGCGCCGCGCGGCGGCGCCAAGAAAGTGGCCATCTGGTATACCCATCAGCCGGACGCCCAGGTGCGGGAGATCCGCCAGTTGCAGCCGCTGCAGGCTTTCCGCGGCATGGCGGACGCGCACGGCGCGGCCATGGGCCTGAGCGGCGACGGCTTCAGGCCGGCGCAGGGCCGCCAGGTCAACCCGGTGTTGAGCGAACTGGCTTTCGACACCATCGCCAAAGCGGCGCCGGGCGCGTCGCGCGAGCTGTCCTTCGTGGAAACCCTGGCCAGCGGCGGCGAACGCCGCTTTGTGACCCAGCTCAGCAAACGCGCCCATCTGATCCTCAATCCCGCGCCGGCCAATAGCTGCCGCAATGAAACGGTGGACGGCGTCGCCGGCAAGCTGTGCGTGTTGCGGACCATTGCCGGCCAAAGCAATGCCGGCAGCGGCGGCGATCTGATGTTCACGGTGCGCGCCAAGATGCTGGCAACGCCCAAGGCCCGTTTCCGGGTGGGCGGGGAATGGCGGCATATCAACGATAGCGTGCCCATCGCCGCCTTCGCCCGCGCCAGGGCGGTGGAGGTCTTCTTTGTGCCGCCGCCGGCGGAGCAGTTGCAAGCCTTTATGACCGCCCATCCCAAGATCCGGCTGGATAGCTTGGTGGAGGCCGGTTTTTACTCGCGCTCGCGCTTGTTCCGCGGCGACCGCTTCAATCTGCAATTGCCCGCCATGGGCGGGGGCAAGCCGCCGGTCCAGCGGCGCTATTCGCGGCTGGGCCTGTTGTTGATCGACGATCAGTCCAGCGGCCGCCAGTACGTGACCACGGTCAGCGGCAGCCGGGACCAGGCCATTTACGGCGAGCGCCATCCGCAAGACGGCAGCCGCGCCGCCGCCTGGTATCTGGAAGCCGGCGCGAGACCGCCCTTGTTCGCGCTGCAGCAGCTGGGCCGCGCCAGCCCCGCCGGCGGTTTCGCCGGTTTTGCCGACGCTCAGGGCCAGGTGCGGGGCGGCCTCAGCGCCGCCGCGCCCTATCTCAATCCGGTGTTCAGCGAGGCCGCGTTCGCCGCGCTGCTGCATCAGCCCTTGGGCGGGCAACAGCGCTTGACGGTGGAGGGCTTGCGCAGCGGCGGGGAGGCGGTCAGCTACCAATTGAACGCCAGCCAGCAGGCCAGGCTGACCCTGGCCGCGCCGGAGGGGCCGGCTTGCCGGCCGGACACGGTGGACGGCGTGGCCGGCCAGCGCTGCGTGTTGCGGCGGCTGGCGGCGGAGAGCCGCGCGGGCGGCGACATCCGCCTCTTGATCCGCGCCAAGCGCCCCTTGCCCGGAGGGCGCTTCCGCGCGGGCCGGGAGTGGCGCCGGCTGGGCGAGAGCGCGGCCGTTGCCGAATTGAGCGGCGCCCGTGAGCTGGAGCTGTTCCTGCCGGCCGCGTCCGGCTTGCTGCGCGGGCCGTCGGCGCCGGCGGGCGGGCAGGCGCTGTCCTCGCTGGTGGAGGCCTATTTCTATTCCAGCGGCCGCCAGCACCAGGGGGACCGCTTCGCGCTGAGCTTGAGGGACGGCTATTTGCCGGCGCCGCAGGCCAAGGCCGGTGCGCTCAAGCTGCTGACGATAGAGGACGAACCCAGCCAGCAACACTACATCACCACCTTGCAAGCCGAGCCGGGGCAAAGCCTGTACGGCGCGCGGCGACCGCGGGCGGGCCAGCGCGCCGCCACCTGGTATGTGGAGGCGGAGACGGCCAGCGGGCGAAGCGGCGAGCTGCAAGCCAGACAGGCGCTGCCCGCGGCCTTGATCGCCGGTTTCTCCGACCGCCAAGGGCGGGTCAGCGTCGGCCGCGCCATGCGGCAGCCGGGGCAAATCCATCCGGTGTTCAATGAGCGCGCCTTTGCGGAATGGCTGCGTCTGCCCCTGGGCGGCCGCCAGTTGCTGACGCTGGAGGCGGAGCGCGGCGGCCAGCCGGTGACGGTGCGGGCGCAGGCGGAAAAAAGCGCGATGTTGCGCCTGGGCCCGCCGCAGGCCGCTTGCCGTCCGGAGACGGTGGACGGGATGGCGGGACGGGTCTGCGCGCTGCGCTCGGTCGCGGGCGAGTCCCAGGCGCAGAGCGGCGGCGGCGTCCGCTTCAGCGTCCGCGGCCCGCAGATCGCGGCCAAGGCGCGTTTCCGGGTGGGGACGCAGCCTTGGCGCCGGCTGGGCGAGAGCGTGGAAGCGGCGGAGTTCGCCGGCGCCAAGGCGGTGGAGCTGTTTCTGCCGCCGGCCGGGCGCGGCCGCCAGGCGCAGGGGATGGAGGCCGTGTTTTATTCCGGGGAGCGCGACGATGTTCTGGTCTTGCCGCTAGACGCGCCCAAGCCAGAGGCGGCGGGCGGCGAGGTGGACTTCGTCTTCGGCTCCAGTCACGAGGGCATGATGAAAACGGTGCCGGCTTCCATCACTCTGATGCTGAATGAGTCGGTGGTGGCGGGCGGGCCGAACGAGATCCGGTTTGCCGGCGTCAGCGACTCGGTATTGGAGAAAAAAGCGCATGTGACGTTTTCGCCGGCCATGCTCGGCGAGAAAGACATTTCACTGCTCGAGACGCTGAAACTGCCGGTAGGCACCGAGGCGCTGAGTTTCGACTTTAAGCATGCCTGCTTTGAAAAGAATGAAAAGAAGGAGTGCACAATCGATAAGGATTCCGGAACCAAGGCGGTCGGGGTGACCTTCAACGGCCGGGGAGTCGCTCAACCGCCATGGTTCCGCTGGTTTGAGAAGCCCGCGGCGAGAATCAATAACGTTAGCGTCAGCCCGGATAGGGTCAACACCGCTGTGGAGACCAACGTCGAGTTCGCCATCGATATCGCCGATGGGCTTGGCGCGGGGACGCATGACCACGCGTTGGAGTGCGATCTGGGCACTGCCAATAAGTTGTTTGGCGATCCCGACTTTGTCGAGCTCATGGATAGCAATGAAAGGTTTATCGGCAGGCTGCCCTTGAAGGGCAGCCAAACACTGGAAATTTTGCCCAGCCAATATTCGTTCCCGGTGAAGTTCTCCTTGCGCACCAAGGCTGGGGAAAAGCCAGGCCTTGTTAGACTGTCTTGCGAGTACAACTATTCCGGCTGGTCCTATCCCTCGGTGAAGATCATCGAGGAAGACCTGAGTCTGGCCTCGATCGAGGGGCCGGACGAGGGCCGGGTTGGGGAGGATTTGGAATACCGGATCTTCACCGACGGGATCTCCCTTGGAAAGCGCAATCTGACCGTTACCGTGGCGGGCAAGGACGTGCCCTGGGGGCTGGACATCCCCACGCTCCATTTCGGCGAGACCGAGATCAAGCCGCAATGCGGCAAGGATTGCGTATTCACTTTCAAGCCCGCCGAGGGCAATAAGGTGACGCTTCAGCTGGGCATCAAGGGCAAATCGGTCAGCGGCCGCCGCGACGCCTACCATATCGCGGTCAGCCTGGAGGGGGACAAGACCTTGGACAAGGATTTCTCCATTGTGCCGAACTGGGCGCTGGAGTCGCTGGTGTCCAACGGCGATGTGGCGGCCGGCGCGCCGCTGCGTTACCGGCTGCGCTTGAACGCGCCGGCGGCCCAGGCGCTGACCCTGTGGCTGCGGACCCGGCCTCAGGACGGCCAGGCCGTGGACGATGGCTACGAGGGCGGCCGGGTGACGGTGAAGGACGGGGACAAGGTGCTGGCCGCCGCGCTGAACACCGGCGATTGGGGCGCGGTGACTCTGCCGCAGGGCAGCGAGAGCATGGTGGTGGAGGTGCCGACGCGAAGCTTTGACGATGGCGTCCGCAACACGCGCGCGCTTGAGCTGGGCGCGGCCTTGAGCGAAGACAAGCCGGAGGCGGAACCGCCCGCCGCCAAATACGCCATCGGGCGGATTTATCAGCCCAAGTCCAGTGTTTCGGTATTGCCGGCCAGCGAGGGTTCGAATCGCGGCAGCGGCTGGGTGGGCGCGCCGGACGGCCGGATTCGGCTGGATTACCTGATCCGCGCGCAAATGGCCAATCTGCCGCCGGCGGGCGGGCCGGAGCGCGGCGCGACGCGGCGCTACCTGAGTCAGCGCGGCCTGGGCGCGGTCAAGGCGAGCTTGTCGCTGGACGGCAAGCACGGCGCGAGCCAGCGGGAGGGCATGTGCCGTTTTGCGCTGCAAAGCGATGCGCGGCAAGGGGTGCTGTTCCCGGCCTGGCTCACCTTCGACGCCGACGGCGGCGGCCGGCGCGAGCCGGACAATTGTTCCGCTACGGTAAGCCACGATTTGAGCGCCGGCGCCTGGCTGGACGAGGGCAGCGATCCCGCCCAAGGGTTGGAGAAACGGAAGCTGCCGTTCAGCCTGTGGTTCCAGCTGGACGATCCGGTGTCGCTGCTGACCACCGAGGGCGCGCCGTGGTATGGCCGCGCGCTGGGCTCGGGCGCGGTGCGGGTGGACATGAGCCTGGAGCTCGCCCAATAAGCAGGCGGATGCGCGCGGCCGTCTCGGCCCGCGCGTCGGCGGAAGGAAACGAAGATGTTCATGAATATGCGAAAGGCCTTGCCGGCGCTGCTGTGCGCCTTGCCGGCGATGTCGGCCTGGTCCTTGCAGATGGCCCCGGTGATCGAGTTGGACGCCGACCGGAACGAGATGCGGGTGGAGTTGAAAAACGATTCCCGGCAGCCGCACAGCTACCGCATCGTTCTGCGGCCCTTGGCCGGCCTGGAGGCCGGCGCGGGCGAGGACGCCGAACCGGCCACGGTGGACGCGGCGCCGGCGCGTTTGAGCTTGAAGGCCGGCGCCAGCGGCGCGATCAAGCTGCGTTACCGCGGCGCGGCGATGGAGGGGCGGGAGCGCTACTATCGTTTGCAAGTGGTGGAGGTGGCGGCGGCCGGCGCGCAGGGCGCGCGCCGGGCCGGGGCTTGGGTGGATTATCCGCTGGCGCTGGGCAGCGTGTTGATTGTCCGGCCGCGCGCGGCCTATCTGGACTTCCATCTGGATCACGGTGTTTTGCGCAATACCGGCAACGCGGCTTTCTGGCTGCTGCAGGACGAGGCCTGCGGCGGCAAAACCGGCAGCACCAAGATACAGGCGCCCGGCAGCGCGGCGCGATTGGCGCCGCTGACGGGGCGCTCGCTGGTGCGGGTGGGCCTGGGCGACGAGATCCGGGTGGTGGTGGATCAGTGCGCGGGCGAGCAGGGCTAAGAGCCTGTTTACGATCTGCCGCGCGTCGGCGATACGGCGTTGAAAACCGCTTCGAAACGCCCATGCGTCGTCCGGCCATTCCGCTTCTTCCGCCGCAAGGCCTTGTCTCGTCCTTGCTTGCGAGGCTTTGAACGGCTTTAGGCGTCGTCCTCGGGCGCTTCTTGCCGCCGCCATTGCGCCAAGGCCTGCTCGAACTCCCGATGCCAGGCCAGCAGCGCTTCCTCCTCCGGGCGCTCGCCTTCCGTCCGCAGCGCGTGCTCCATCCGGGCGGCCAGCCGCGCCAGGGGCTCCGCGCCCACCGTCAGCGCGCCGCCTTTGAGCCGGTGCACATGGTGGAGCATGATGTCCGGCAGTTGGTTGGCGGCGGCTTGCCGGAACTGGAGCAGGTCCTGCCGCGCGCTGCGGCTGTACAGCCGGGCCAGGTCCAGCGCCGAGGCGGGCAGGGCGAGCGGCGGCGGCGCGGCGCCTTCCGTCGTCAACCACAAACGCAATATGTCCTCGATATCCCGCAGGCTGAGCGGCTTGGACAGCATACCGTCCATGCCGCTGGCGATGCAGCGGTTCTTGTGCGCCAGATCGGTGATCGCGGAGATGGCGATGATGGGGGTGAAGGTCAGATTCCGTTCCGCCTCCAACTGGCGGATGCGCCTGGCGGTTTCGTAGCCGTCGATGCCGGGCAGATTGCAGTCCATCAGGATCATCGCGAAGGCTTCGCCTTGCCGCAGTAGCCGCAAGGCGGTCTGGCCGTCTTCCGCGATGACGGCGTCGCAGCCCAGCTGCGCGAGCTGCCGGCGGATGGCCTGCTGGTTCACCTCCATGTCTTCCACCACCAGCAGGCGTTGCGGCGGCAGGGCGTCGGGCGCGGGTCCGGAGGCGGGGGCCTGCGCGTCGGCGGCGGAGGGTTCGGCGACATCGACATGCAGGACAAAGCTGACGGCGGTGCCCTTGCCCTCGGCGCTCTCCAGCAGAATGCTGCCGCCCATCAGCTCGATCAATTGCTTGCAGATGCTCAGGCCCAGGCCGCTGCCGCCGTAGCGGCGGCCGGTGGAGCGTTCCGCCTGGCTGTAGGCGCGGAAGAGTTTTTCCTGTTGGGCCTTGGCGATGCCGACGCCGGTGTCGCGCACCGTGACCAGAAGCTTCCCGGATTTGGCGCTTTGCAGATTGAACTGCATCAAGAGCGCCACCTCGCCGCGATCGGTGAATTTGATGGCGTTGGACAGCAGATTGGTCATGATCTGACGCATGCGCAACGGGTCCAGGATCAACAGGCGGTTTTCCAGCCCGTCCGCGGCCAGGGTCAGTTCCAGTCCTTTGCGGCTGGCGCTCAGGCGTTGGCTGTCGCTGATCCCTCTGGCCAGTTCCAGCAGATCGGTGGGCAGTGTTTCCAGCGCCAGATGCCGCGCTTCCAGCTTGGCGGTGTCCAGCACATCGTCCAGCAGCTCCAGCAGATTGAGGGCGGAGGAGCCGGCCAGCGCGGCGAGCTCCTGCTGCTGCTTGCTTTGCCGGGTTTGCTGCAGGAGTTCGATGGCGGCGAGTATCGCATTCATCGGCGTTCTGATTTCGTGGCTCATCATGGCGATGAATTTCGACTTCGCCTCCTCGCTGGCCACCGCCCGGCGTTTGGCCCAGCGGGCCTGCGTGAACAGGAAGACCATCACCGACAGCACGCAGATCACCAGCAGGATTTCCGGCAGGTAGTAGCGGCTGATCTGATGCATGGACGGTTTGCCGAAGTCGATGTCGGCGACCCAATCGTCAAAAATCTCGTCGGTCTCGGACGGGCTGAGCTGGAGCAGGGACTTGTCGATGATGGAGCGCAGCTCCGGATATTGCTGCGCCACCTTGATGTTCAGGCCGGTGAACATTTCCGGCATGGTGCCGGAGATTTGCAGGGTTTTGGGGAAGCGTCCCTGCAACACCGGGCGGAACACGATTTCCGCGCCGATGGCGGCGAACACCTTGCCGTCGGCGACGGCCTTCAAGGCCGCCACCGGGTCGTTGATCAGCACCAGTTGCAGATAAGGGTAGTGCGCGCGCAGATACTGCTCATAACCGCCCCCGCCCTTGACCGCGACGGCCTTGCGTTCCAGTTGGGACGGGTTGAACAAGCCTTCGGCGCCGGCCTTGGTGATGATGATGGTGGCGGTGGAGGCGTAGGGCTGGCTATTCAGCAGCGGTATGCCATATTCCTTGGGAATCAGCTGCGTCGCGCCCATGGTGGCCAGATAGATCTTCCCGCTTTTCAACTTGCCTATCATGTCCTGGGTGTTCGCCGCGGCGACTAATTGAAACCGCAGGCCGCTCTTTTGGGCAATGGCTTTCAGGTAGGCGCAGCTCAGCCCCTTGTGGCTGCCGTTTTCAATATATTCCAGCGGCCAGTAGGGATCGATGGAATAGTAGATGGTGGGGTGCTGTTTGATCCAGGCGATTTCTTCCGCGGTATAGGACGGCGGCTCCGCCTGACTGGCCGCGCTGGACGCGCCCAGCCAGATAATAAACAGCGCGGACCAGAGCAGGGCGTGAAACGCGGTATTAAGGAGCGGGCGCAGGGGCGGGGCGGCAAAGGGGAGAATAGATTGCTTAGCTGTATTGTTTGCCATGCGGCCGCCGTCTTTGCTGTGTTTTCTTGGGCATTATAGTCGGTCCGGCCGTTTTGGCGATGCGGCGTTCTGGAAGGCGGTTAATTGCATACGGCTTATTTTACCTGGGAAATAAGCGCTTAGCGAACGCCCGGCTTTGAGAATGGTCTTGTTGACGCCGATTTGTCCGGGCATTTAGCATTTTTTATCAATCCGGCGCGCAAGCGCGTTTGCGCGCGCAGAGTATGTTTTTGTATTTTGATCTTTTGAGAAATATTTATTTTGCTTGATTTTATTGCATGATATTGGTGTCCGGCGTCTTATTGTTTTGCCTTGTTTTATCATGGGTCAAAGTTGGCGCTTGAAATATTGCGGCGGGTTTTGAAAGAGAGAGGGGCCGGCTGCGGCGCGCTGACGGCGCATGCTATATTGGGACGTGCTTTTCAAAGAGCGGGAGTTTGAATTGATGCTGAAGTGATTTTTATCGCCATGGAGGAGGAATGAAGAAAAGAAAAATCAAAGTGATGTTATTGGACGACCACGAGGTGGTCAGACAGGGTTTGGGCTTTAGATTGTCGCAGGAGGGCGATATCGTCTTGGCGGGCAGCTTCGGCGACAGCCGCTCTTTTCTGGCGGCCTTGAATCATGAGCGGCCGGACGTGCTGGTGCTGGATTACGCGCTGCAGCCTCAGGACATGGACGGTTTGAACCTGATCCGCGCCATCCGCGCGCGTTTTCCCGAGGTGGTGATCCTGATCATGTCCTCTTATTACAACACGGCCACGGTGTCCCTGGCTTTGAGGGCCGGCGCGCGCGGCTTCGTCGGCAAACAGCAGGACCTGGACGAACTGGTGCGGGCGGTCCGGGTGGCGGCGTCCGGGCGCGTGTATCTGACCGCGGAAATGGCGCTGGAATTGGCGCAGGCCCAGCAGGCGGACAGCGTGCCCGCCGACAGTTCCACGCATGCGCCGGACGCGATGGACCGGGTGGTCCGCCTGTCCGCCTTGTCGCCGCGGGAGCTGGAGGTGCTGCGCTGTTTTCTGGAAGGCATGACGGTCAGCGAAATCGCGGACAAGTTCTCCAAGAGCATCAAGACCATCAGCGGCCAGAAACAGGCCGCGATCAAGAAGCTGGGTCTGAAGTCGGACCACGAGCTGTATTTCATCAAGGACGAAATCCAATAGACGGGCGGGCTGGGCGCCCGCCCTTCGTCGCGGCCCGGCCGCGCTCACTCCCGCCCGGCCGCGCCGTAGCGCGCGTCCAGTTCGTCGTAGAGCGGCTTGTTGACCAGGCGCTGACGTTCGGCGAACGGGGCCACCAGTTGCGGGTCTTCTTGCAGAATGCCGTCGCGGGACAGCGCGCCCAGCGCCCGCTGCATGCCGAGCACCGCGCCTTGCAGCGCGGCGTTGGCGTACAGCACCAGACCGTAGCCCAGTTCTTTCAGATCGGCGGCGCTGAGCGCCGGGGTCTTGCCGCCGATGACGATATTCATCAGCAAGGGGCGGTCGAACAGCGCCGGCAGCCGGCGGATGTCGTCCAGCTCGCGCACCGCTTCGATGAACAGCACGTCGGCGCCGGCCTCGGCGTAGCGGCCGGCGCGTTCGATGGCGGCGTCTATGCCGTCCACCGCGCAGGCGTCGGTGCGGGCGATGATCAGCAGGTTCTCATCCTGGCGCGCGTCCGCCGCCGCCTGAAGCTTGCCGCACATTTCGGCGGCGCTGATCAGGCTCTGGCCGGCGAAATGGCCGCATTTCTTGGGCAGGACCTGGTCTTCCAGCTGGATGGCGTCGGCGCCGGCGCGTTCCAGCACGCGCACGGCGCGGCGCACGTTGAGCGCGTTGCCGAAGCCGGTGTCGGCGTCGACGATGATGGGGATGGACACCGCGTCGCGGATGGCGGCGGTCTGGTCCGCCACTTCCTTCAGGCCGACGAAGCCCAGGTCGGGCAGACCCAGCTGCATATTGGTCAGTCCGGCGCCGGTCAGATAGAGGGCGCCGAAGCCGAGGTCTTCGACGAGGCGCGCGCTGAGGGCGTTGTAGGCGCCGGGCACCAGCAGGCCGGAGCGGCTTGCTATCAGGCTGCGCAGGACGTGTTTGCTGTTTTGCGTCATGTTTGCGGTTCCAGAGGGGCTAGGGGATGGGTTTGATGGTAGCGGCCGCGCCAGTAGACCAGCGGCTGGCGCGCGGGGTCGTGATGGGTTTCCAGCACCTCGCCGATGAAGATCAGGTGGTCGCCTTCTTCGTAATGGCTTTTGCGGCGGCAGGCCAGCCAGGCGGCGGCGCCGTCGATCAGCGGCGCGCCGTGGCGCCGCAGCGTGAACTGGGCGCGCTTGCGCTCGTCGAGATCGGGGCCGGCGAACAGCCGGCACAGGTCCAGTTGTTGCCGGCTCAGCACCTGGATGCCGAAGCGATCGGCGGAGAGAAAGCTGGCGGCGGCGCGCGATTGCCGGCGCAGACACCACAGGATCAGCGGCGGCTCCAGGGACAGCGCGCTGAAGGCGTTGATGGTCAGCCCCAGCGGGCCGCGCTCGGGGTCCAGGACGGAGGCGACGGCGACGCCGGTGGCGAAGCTGCCCAGGGTTTGGCGCAGGGCCTGCTGGTCTTGGCCCATCGTCAGACGGCGATGGCGTAGCCGAAATCGATTTCGCTGGCGGCCTGGCCGCCGCGCATGCCCCAGTTGTCGGCGGCTTCTTCGCGCAGCAGGATCAGCACCGAGGCGGGCGCGATGTTCAGCAGCGCGGCCAGATCCGCGGCCAGCCTGGCGTAGAGCTTTTTCTTGGTTTCCGGCTTGCGGCCGGCGAAGACGGTGATTTCGATGTGCAGGTAGTCCGGATCGCCGCCCGGCGGCAGCAGGTCTTCCGGCGCGTAGCGCTGGTAGCGGGCTTGCAGCTCTTCGTCGCTGACGCCGAACACGGCGCGCAGCGCGTCGTAGACGCAGTGGACGATGGCTTGGCGCTGGGCCGGCGTGCGCGCGGCGGCGTCTTCGATTCTGACTATTGGCATAGGGGGCTCATTTCGATGGCGGTGGCGGCGGCGAAGGAGGCGGATTGCATTTCGGCGAGCCGGCTCAGCGTGCGGTGGGTGTCCGCCGACAGCGTGATTTCGCGCAACATGGTTTCGATCGGGCGTTCCGAGATCAGCAGCAGGCGCTGGCGGCGGTCGTAGAGCACGTCCACCAGCCAGATGAAGCGGCGCAGGCCGTCCGCCTTGTTCAGCTGCGCCTGGACGATGTCGGAGACGACCACGGTGTGCCAGCGTTCCGACATTTCCAGGTAATCCAGATGCGAGCGCGGGCCCAGGCAGAGGGTTTCGAAATCGAACCAGACGCAGTCCGGGCTATGCGCCCGCGCGGGCAGCGGCCGGCCGGACAGGGAGACGGCGGCGGCGGGGCCCACGGTCCGGCCCTGTTCTTGCAGCAGCCGGCGCAGGTGTTGTTCCGTGTCCGCGCCGCAGGGGTGCAGATAGTGTTCGCCGGCGGCGGCTTCGCGGTAGCGGTAGTCGCGCTCGCCGTCCAGGTGCAGCACTTGCATATGGCGCTGGATCAGCGCGATCACCCGCAGCGCGTAACGGTGCAGCTGCGGGTCCGGCAGCAGTTGTTCCGGCGCGTAGTTGGAGGTCAGGATCACCCGCACCCGCTCTTCCAGCAGCACGGTCAGAAAACGCTCCATCAGGATGGCGTCGGCGATGTCGTGCAGATGGAATTCGTCCAGGCAGAACAAGCGGCTTTGCGCGGCCACGCGCCGCGCCAGCGCCGGCAGGTAGTTGGCTTGCTCGCCGCCGGCCTGGGCCAGGCCGCGGTGCAGATCGCGCAGGAACTGGTGGTAATGGATGCGCTGCGCCGGCTCGGCGGACAAGGCGAACAGGCCGTCCATCAGCATGGTCTTGCCGCGGCCGGGCTCGCCCCATAGATAGGCGCCGGTTTGCGGCGCCGGCCGGCGCAGCGGCCAGGCGGGGCCGGGCCGCGCCTGGACGCGCAGCGCGTCCAGCGCGTCGGCGGCGCGGCGCTGGCCGGGGTCCAGCACGACGCCCTGATCGATGAAGCGCCGGCTCAGGGCGGAGGGTTCAGCCATGCGCCGGCTCCGCGGTTTCGGCGAAGCGCAGCAAGGCGTCCAGCAGCGCGCGCTCGCCGGCTTCGTCGCGGCGCAGCAGATGGTCCAGCGCCGCTTGCTGGTCTTCCGGTTTTTTATCCTGCGATAGCTTGAAGCGGCCTTCCTCGCGCAGCACATGGACGCGCAGGCCGAGGATGTGCGGCGCGTTGGCGATCACCCGGGGATCGGCGGCCTCGTACTGGAACGGCGCTTGCGGCGGCTGCAGCCGCTCGCAGGTGTCGCTCAGCGCGCGGCGGGCGGATTCCAGGTCGTCCAGCACTTCGATTTCGACGTCCATATGCACGGCGACGTAGTTCCAGGTGGGCAGCAGCCGGCTGCGGTAGGCTTCCGGCGGGATATAGCTTTGCGGGCCCATGAACACCAGATGCGCGGGAAAGCGGCCGCGGCCCTGGAATTGGGGATTGCGGCGGTCGACGTGGCCGAACAGGCTGCGGTCCGCGACGCGGAACAGCGGGATGTGGCTGGCGTGCAGCCGGCCCTGGTGTTCGCTGCTGATCAGCGCCAGCGGGTAGCGGGCGATCATCCGGTCTATCAGCTCGGGGCGGCTACAGCAGTATTCCTGGTAATGGAAGGCGCATGAACTCACTGGAGGGTGTCCTTTTGCGTAGGCGCTTCGGTCTGCGCGAGCCGGGCGCGCCGGCGGCGGTCGTGGGCGATGGCTGTTTCGGCCATCCACTTTAGCAGCGCGCGGCCGCGCAGCGGTCGCGAGTTGAAGGGCAAGAGGGTCGGGCCGGCGCCTATCAGCTGGCGCGCCAGGGTTCGGCCCAGCATGAAGGACAGCGCCAGGCCGCGGCCGTTGCAGCCGGTCCAGGCCAGGACGCCGTCGCCGACGCGGCGCAGGCTGGGCAGGCCGGACGGGGTGAGGCCGACCTGACCGGCCCATAGCCGCGGCGCGGCGTCGAGCTCCAGCCCGAAGACGGCGCGGACGCGCTGGCGCAAGGCGGCGGCGTATTGCTCCGCTTCGGCGTCGGCGCGCAGCGCGAACAAGCCGGTCAGCAATTGGCCTTCCGGCATTTTGCGGAAAAACCACATGTCGCGGCGGTTGTCGGAGAAGGGGATGTCGGCGGGCAGCACCCGCGCCTGTTGTTCCGGGCTCAGTTCGAACTGTCCGAGCGCCAGCGTCAGCGGCACGCTGTGGCGGGCGACTTCGGCGACGCCGTCGCGGCTGTAGGCGTTGCCCGCCATCAGCACGCGGCCGGCGCGCAGGCTGCCGCGCGGGGTGCGGATCACGTGCATGCCGTCGCGGCTTTTCAGTTCCACCAGCTTGGCCGGGCAGCGCTCCAGCAGCACCACGCCGCGCCGGCGGCAGCGTTCGGCCAGGCCGCGCGCCAGCGCCAGCGGGTCGATCTGGCCGCCGTCTTCGAACAGCAGGCCGCCGTGGTAGCCGGCGGCGGCGCTCAGCGCCCGGGCTTGTTCCGCGTCCAGCGCGCGGGCGCGCACGCCCAGCCTGCGCCAGGCCAGGGCGGCGGCCGACGCGGAGCCGGGGGCGGCGAACAACTGCATCCAGCCTTTGCGCACCGGGCTGGCTTCGGGCAACGCCAGCAGTTCGGCCGCGGCCTCGCTCAGGCCGGCCAGATAGCCGTCGGCCTGCGGCCCCAGCCAGGCGCGCAGTTCCGGCGGGCCGCAGCGCGCGGGCACCGGCACCACGAAGCCGGAGTTGCGGCCGGTGGCGCCGCCGCCGACGGCGTCGGCCTCCAGCACCACCACCGAGCAGCCGGCCTCGGCGGCGGCCAGCGCCGCCGACAGCCCGGTGAGGCCGGCGCCTATCACCGCCAGTTCGCAACTGACCGGCAGCGCGTCGGCCTTGGCCGCCAGCAGCCGCGGCGCGCGCGCCTGCCAGCCGCTGGCGGCGCTCAGCAAGGCCTCAAGCGCGGGCGCCGTCATGCCGCGATCCTTGTTCCAGTCGCGCCGTCAGCGATTGCACGATGGCCTGCGAGCGCAGCGCCAGCAGGCTGAAGGAGCCGGCGTCGCCCATGCCGTGGGAGGATTCGCACAGGCCGTTCAGGTAGAGCGGCGCGCCGCGGTCGGCCTCGCCCTGCAGGCGCACGCGGTAGTCCAGCGCGATGTCCACGGTGTCGCGCTCGGCGCACAGCTGCGGCGCCAGCGTTTCCAATACGCGCGGCCAGGGTTCGCGCTTGGGGCCGCGCCCCAGGTCCAGGAAGCCGGTGGCCAAGATCACCAGGTCCACGGTTTCGCTGACGACTTCTCCGCCCAGGAAGTGGCGCAGCCGCAGGGTGACGCCGTCGGCGCCGGGTTCGCAGGCCTCGGTGTCCATGCAGGTGAGCAGGGCCAGGCTGTCCTTGTCCTGCAGCCGGTTGGCGTATTGCTTGACGTAGAGCTGGTTGAGCACGTCGATGTCGGCGGCCGAATAATTGGTGAACACCAGTTCCTGGCGCAGTCGGGTCTTGTGTTCCGGGCTGGCGGCGAAGAAGGCGTCGACGAAGGCGGGGAAATACACCTCGTCGGAGAAGGGGCTGGTGTCTTTCTGACGGTAGCCGAAGTTGCGGGTGACGCCGACCACCCGCGTCAGCGCCGGCTCGGCGCTGGCGTGCAGCAGGATTTCCACTGCGCTCTGGCTGCCGCCTATCACCGCCACCCGGCCGCCGCCCTTGGCTTTCAATCGTTCCAGCGCCGGCAGGTAGTGGTTGAGGTGGACCACGCGCGGGTCCGGCGCGCGCTGGAACGGTTCCGGGATGTTGGGGGTGCGGCCCGGCGCCAGCACCACGCTGAGCGCCAGGTATTCGCGGCCGTCGGCGCAGAGCACGCGGTAATGGCTGAGCGCGCCGTCGCTGTCGCTGACCGGCAGGATGTCGATGACTTCGCGCTGGTATTCCACCAGGTGCTGGAAGCAGCCGGCGGCCCAGCTGACGTATTGCGCGTACTCCAGCCGCAGCGGGTAGTGCAGCGGCAGGTTCAGGTGCTCGTAGAGCCGGTTGTGCTCGTGCAGGAAGTTGGTGAAGGTGTAGCGGCTGCGCGGGTTGCGCGGGGTGACCAGGTCGCGCAGCGGGTGGTTCTGGATGTCCGAGCCTTCCAGCAGCATGCCGGGCTGCCAGGCGGCGGAGGGCCGCCGCTCGAGGAAGCGCACGGACAGCTGCGGCGCCAGTTCTTCCAGCGCGATGGCCAGCGCGATGTTGGCGGGGCCGAAGCCGATGCCGATGATGTCGTGTACGGTGTGCGTCATGCTGTCGCTCCAGGGTTCAGAATGCCATTGCGGCCGGGGCGTGCGCGGCGGCCGGGGCGGCGGGCCACAGGCTGGCCAGCGCGGTTTCAAAACGGCGGACGATGTCCTCCGCGTCGTCGGCGCTGATGATCAGCGGCGGCAGCAGCCGCATCACCGCGCCGTGGCGGCCGCCGCTCTCCAGGATCAGGCCGTGTTCCAGACAGGCGCGTTTCAGCGCCTTGGCCAGCAGGCCGTTGGCCGGCGGGTGGCCCAGCGCGTCCGGCGCGCCGTTGGGGTCTATCAGTTCCACGCCCAGCATCAGGCCGCGGCCGCGCACCTCGCCGATGCAGGAGAAGCGCGTTTGCAGCGCCTGCAAGCGCCGACGCAGCAGCTGGCCCACTTCCCGCACCTGCTCCAGCACGCCGGGCCGGCGCAGGTATTCCAGCGTGGCCGCGCCGCTGACCAGGGCGATCTGGTTGCCGCGGAAGGTGCCGGCGTGAGCGCCGGGCGCCCAGTGGTCGTATTTCTGGTGGTAGGCCACCAAGGCCAGCGGGTAGCCGCCGCCCACCGCCTTGGACAGGATGACGGCGTCCGGCACGATGCCGGCCCACTCATGGGCGAACATATCGCCGCTGCGGCCGAAGCCGGTCTGCACCTCGTCCATCACCAGCGGCACATCGTGGCGCGCGGTGATCTCGCGCAGGCCGCGCAGCCATTCCGCGCTGGCCGGAATGCAGCCGCCTTCGCCCTGGATGGGTTCCACCAGCAGCATGGCCGGCTTGCCTACGCCGCTTTCCGGGTCGGACAGCAGGTTTTCCAGATAGGCCAGCGACAGGCGCTCGGTGTCGGCGGCGTCGGCACCGAAGGGGCTGCGGTAGGCGTAGGGAAACGGCAGGAACTGGATTTCCGCCGGGTAGCCGCTGACCGCCTGTTTCGGCCCCAGATTGCCCATCATGCCCAGCGCGCCCATGGTCATGCCGTGGTAGGCGCCCTGGAAGGCCAGCACCGGGCGGCGGCCGGTGGCGGTCTTGAACAATTTGAGCGCGGCTTCCACCGCGTCGGAGCCGGACGGGCCGCAGAACTGCACCTTGGCGTGTTCGGCGAAGGCGGCCGGCAGGGCCTGGTATAGCTGTTCCACGAAGGCGAGCTTGGCCGGGGTGGCGATGTCCAGCGCCTGCTGCAGCTGGCCGGACTGCAGAAAATCGGCCACCCGCTGTTGGACGAAGGGGTGGTTGTGGCCCAGCGGCAGCGCGCCGGCGCAGGCCAGGCAGTCCAGGTATTCGCGGCCCTCGCTGTCGTAAACTCGGGCCAGTTCGCCGCGGCTGATTACGCGGTCTATGCCGCGCGCGTAGGTGCGGGCGTTGGATTCGCGCTCGGCCAGTTGCAGGCGGCGGGGTTCAAAGGCGTCCATCGTTTGCTCCCTGTCAGTTCAGCAAGGCCGCGGCGCGCGGCTCGGCGTGGTCCTGCGCGCCGGCGCGCTGACCCAGTTCCTTGATCCAGCGCCGGTATTCGATGCCCAAGCGGTCGCTGCGCACATGCATTTCCTGCTGGAGGTCCAGCGGCAGCCGCGCCGGGCGCTGCGATTCCACGATCAGCCGGTCCTGCTCGAACACCATGTCCTGGCGATAGAGGATTTTTTCCTCGCTCAAGTCGGCGCCGAAGTTGATGGCGACGATCAGCCAGATCACGCACTCGGCCTCGTCCACCGGGGTGGCGTTGAGGAAGGTGCAGAAGCGCTCGGTGTCGCCGGTCTTCTTGACGAAGTAGGCGGTGGTGGGGTTGAACACCGAGTAGGTGTAGCGCGCGGTGACCGGGATGCCGCGGTGGTCGCCGTAGGGCTGGAACACCGAGATTTCCGAGGTGCGCAGCCCGTGTTCGTCCTTGAACACCTGGTAGTCCGGCAAGGGTTCCGGCGCGTCCGGGTCGCCGTTGAGATTGGCGTGGACGAAGGGGAAGTGCGAGGCGTCGAGGAAGTTTTCCACCGAGCGCAAGGCGTTGCCCATATAGCGATAGGGGCCGGCGAAGACCTTGCGGAAGCTGTCGTCCTCCCATTCCGGGAACACCGGCAGTGGCCGTTGCGGCGCGTCCAGGCTGGCCCAGATCAGGCCGTAGCGTTCGGCCGCGTGGTGGCGGAAGATCAGCCGCGCCGACGAGGGCGTGGCCTGGTCCGGGTGGGCGGGCACCCGCGTGCATTGGCCGCCGGCGTCAAAGCGCCAGCCGTGGTACGGGCATTCGATCTCGCCCTTTTTGACGCAGCCCAGCGACAGCTTGGCGCCGCGGTGGCCGCAATAATCTTTCCAGGCGTGGATCTGGCCGGCGCCGTCGCGCCACAGCACCAGTTCCTCGCCCAGCAGCCGCACCGCCTTGGGGCGTTCTGCGCTGACTTCGTCGGCGCGCGCCACCACGTGCCATTGGTTCTTCAAGGCCTGGTAGTCCAGACCGGCGCGGTCCCATTTGCCTGCGTACAGCATGCTTGCCTCCTTTCCGGTCCGGTTCACGCGCGGTCGCGGCAAGCGCCGTCGAACTGCCAGCCCGGACGCGCCCAGCCGTCCGGCGTGTAGTCGGCCATGCAGTCGTCCACCAGCGCACGGCATTGCTCCAGCACGCCGCTGCTTTCACAGTGGCGCAGCATGTCCAGCCGCACCTGCTCGTTGTTGCCGGCGTAGTTGTGCTCGTACAGCTCGTGGCGGCCGCCGAACTCGCTGCCCAGCGCGTCCCACAGCAGCTTGATCAGCTTGAGCCGGTCCACCGCCTCTTGATCGGTGCCCTGGAAGTAGCAGCCGATCAGGTCCTTGAGTTCCGGATTGGCCAGGTCCAGCCAGCTGGACACCTGCATGATGGGCGAGCCGCCGAGTATGGTGTTGAACACAGGTTTGAGCTGGGACATCATCTGGGTGCCGAAATAGCGCACCGTGGCGGCGGCTTCCAGCCGCGGCACCACCGAGCCGTCGCGGCGCGGTTCCGGGTTGTGACACAGCGATTCGGTCAGCGACCACATCAGATTGCGCAGCGCCACGATGTCGGCCAGCCGGGCGCGCACGCCGCGGAAGCCGTCGCTGCCGTTGGATTCCAGCACCTTGGCCAGCAGGCCGCAGATGAAATCCATCTTCACCGCCAGCCGGGTGCCGGATTGCAGCGGATAGCGGTTGAGGAAGCCGGAGGCGGAATAGAAGCTGCGCGCGCGCTCGATGTCGCGGTAGATCAGCACGTTTTCCCAGGGCACGAACACGCCGTCGAAGATCAGCACCGAGTCGTTTTCGTCGAAGCGGCTGGACAGCGGGTTGTCGAAGGGGCTGAGCGCCGCGGCCTCGTAAGAGCGGCGGCAGATGATCTTGAGATTGGGCGCGTTCATCGGCAGGATGAAGCACAGCGCGAAGTCCTCCTCGCCGCCGGCCTGGTATTGGGCGGCGCTGTTCTGGGCGACGAAGGTGGCGTTGGAGATGGCCGCGCTGGTGGCCACCATCTTGGCGCCGCGCACGATGATGCCGGCGTCGGTTTCCCTCTCCACGTGCAGGTAAAGATCGCGCATCTCCGAGGCGGCGCGGGCGCGGCCCGCCGGCGGGTTCACCAGCACGTGGTTGAGGAACAGCACTTTGCGCGCGCTCTGGCGATACCAGTTCAGCGCGTTGTCGTGGAAGGGCGCGTACAGATGGGGGTCGGATTTCAGCGTGGCGGTGAAGCCGGCCTTGTAGTCCGGGGTGCGGCCCATGAAGCCGTAAGTCAGCCGCGACCAGTGGGCGATGGCGTCGCGGGCCTTGAGCAAGTCCTCACAGGAGCGGCTGGGCATGAAATAGCGGTGGGTGCGATAGCCTTCCGGATCGATGTCGGTCATCAGCTCCTGGCTGTCCGGATGGTGCAGCGCCTCGTACAGCCGCGACATCGAGTAAGCGCTGTTGCGGAAAGCCGGGTGCCGGCTGACGTCCGCCACTTTCTGGCCGTAGATGTAGACTTCGCGGCCATCGTTGAGACTGGCCAGGTACTCCTCCGGCGTCATCATTTCGTTCAATGCAGCATGATTCACTTGGCACTCCTCATCGTCATTTAAGAGCAGCAAACACATTCCCGGACTGCGGGCGACACGACGCCCTCCCGTCAGGGATGAGAGAATCGACGCCATGGGCGCGGCCGCGCGTGGTTGCGGCCGGCGGATGGCTACGGCGGGTATTGAGTAGTGGGGCCGCTCAGTGGCTGAAGTAACGGCCCAGCAGGACGATGCCGGAAAACAGGACGACGGTATTGATCACCCGGATGAATTGTTCGCGGGTCAGCCGCAGGGTGATGTGTCGGCCGGCGAACACCCCGCACAACATGGCCGGCGCCAGGATCAGCGCCAGCAGCAGCAGGGAGGCGTCCATATAAACGCCGGCCAGCGCGAACAGCACCACCCGGGTCAGGGTGCTCAGGCCGATCAGCGTGGTCTGGGTGATGCGCAGATGTTCTTTCTGCTCGATGCGGCCGGACAGATAAATGGCGTAGATGAAGCCGCCGCTGCCGAACAGCGCGCTGAACACGCCGCCCACCAGGCCGAAGGGCACCGCCGCGCGGGGCTGGAATTGCCGCTTGGGGCTGAGGCCGCTGAGCGAATACAGCGAGTAGGCCACCACGAACACGCCCAAGGCCAGCAGCAGCGCGTCAGGCCGGGTTTTCAGCAGGATGGCGGCGCCGATCAGGCTGCCGGCCACCATCAGCGGGATCAGCCGCTTCAGTTCGCCCAGGTCCGCCTTGCTGCCGTCGCGCAGGATGTTGCTGAAGGCGGCGAACATATCCATCAGCGCCAGCAGCGGCACGATCTTGGCCACCGGGATGAAAATGGCCAGCACCGGGCTGGCGACCAGGGCGGTGCCGAAACCGGCCACGCCGAAAATCACGTACGCAATGGTGACCGCCGCAAAGATGGCGCTCAGGTCCTGCCATGGCAAATCCAGCAACATAGGGGTTCTCCTGGCCTGCCGGCCACGCTTGGAATACTTTCCCGGGCGTTGGCCTGACGGCTCCTGCTATTTCTCCGACGGCTATTTTGTATGGGATCAGCCGTTCTCAAGTGTTTGCATCCTACTGATTTGTCATGATGTATGTCAAATGGGAAAGTTTGTCCTTGTAGTATTTGAATTGCATTTAATGATTAATATATTTGTAGAAAAAGTTTTACGCGCGACTACCGCGCCGGCCGGCGAGCCGGGCTCGCCGCGGCGGGACGAGTCCGCTATCATCCGCGGCAGATTGAAGGCGAGGAAGCCATATGAGCGATGAACTGCACATCACCGATCTGGTGGAGGGCACGGGCAAGGAGGTGGTCAAGGGCGCCTTGATCACCACGCAGTACACCGGCTGGCTGGAGGACGGTACCGAGTTCGATTCGTCCTACGCGAAGGGGCGGCCGTTCCAGTGCGTGATCGGCACCGGCCGCGTGATCAAGGGCTGGGATCAGGGCTTGATGGGCATGAAGGCGGGCGGCAAGCGCCGGCTGTACGTGCCGGCGCATCTGGCCTACGGCGAGCGCCAGATCGGCGCCCGCATCCAGCCCAATTCCAATCTCTTGTTCGAGATCGAGCTGCTGGAAGTGCTGACCCGCGACGATTGAGGCGGCGCGGCGGACAACAGACCGGCGCTGGGACCGGGTGTTGTTCGCCATTGCTCTTTAAGAGTCTGTTTTCAACGCCGTATCGCCGACGCGCAGCAGATCGTAAACAGCTTCTTAGTCCAGCAGCTTCCAGGCAATGCTCTCGCCGGCGCGCAGCGGCACCAGCGCGTCGCCGTCGTAGGGCAGCGTGTCCGGCACGGTCCACGCCTGCTTGGCCAGGGTCACGCGCTCCTCGTTGACCGGCAGGCGGTAGAAGGCCGGGCCGTTGAGGCTGGCGAAGGCTTCCAGCTGGTCCAGCGCGCCGGCGGCCTCGAAGGCCTCGGCGTACAGCTCGATGGCGGCGTTGGCGGTGTACATGCCGGCGCAGCCGCAGCTGCTCTCCTTGGCGTGGCGCGCGTGCGGCGCGCTGTCGGTGCCAAGGAAGAATTTGGCGGAGCCGCTGGTGGCGGCCTTGAGCAGCGCCTGGCGGTGCAGCTCGCGCTTGAGCACCGGCAGGCAGTAATGATGCGGGCGGATGCCGCCGACGAACAGCGCGTTGCGGTTCATCAGCAGGTGGTGGGCGGTGATGGTGGCGGCGACGTTGTCCGGCGCGGCGGCCACGTATTCGGCGGCGTCGCGGGTGGTGATGTGCTCGAACACCACGCGCAGCGCGGGCAGCTTGGCCAGCAGCGGTTGGAACACTTGCTCGATGAACACCGCTTCGCGGTCGAACACGTCGATGGCCGGATCGGTGACTTCGCCGTGCACCAGCAGCGGCAGCCCGGCCTCGGCCATGGCCTCCAGCGCCGGCATCGCCTTGTTGACGTCGGACACGCCGAAATCGGAATTGGTGGTGGCGCCGGCCGGGTAGAGCTTGACCGCGTGGACGAAACCGCTGGCCTTGGCCTTGCGGATTTCCGCCGGCGAGGTGTTGTCGGTCAGGTAGAGCGTCATCAGCGGCTCGAAGCGGCTGCCGGCCGGGCGCGCGGCCAGGATGCGCTCTCGGTAGGCGGCGGCGGCGTCCACGGTGGTCACCGGCGGCTTGAGATTGGGCATGATGATGGCGCGGCCCATCTGGCGACAGGTGTCGGGCAATACGGCGGCCAGCGCCGCGCCGTCGCGCACGTGCAGATGCCAGTCATCGGGGCGGATCAGGGTCAGGGTTTGCGTCATGGTCTTGCCTGCGGGTAGCGGTGAAAAAGGCGGCGGCCAAAAAGAACCTGTTTACATGCTGCTGCGCGGCGGCGATACGGCGTTGAAAGTCTCTTCAGAATGCTCATGTACGCTATGTGCATTCCGCTTCTTCAGCCGCTTTCGCCTGGTCTCGTCTTTGCTGGCGAGCGGGTAAACAGGCTCCGAGCCATCGAAATTATTTCCGTTTCAGCACCATGCGGAATTTGCCTTCCGCCGTGGTGTCCGAGGTCAACAGCGCATTGCCGGTCTGACGGCAGAAGGCTTCGAAGTCCTTGGGCGCGCCGGGATCGGTGGCGATCACCTCCAGCACCGCGCCGCTGTCCATTTCCGCCAGCGCCTTCTTGGCGCGCAGGATGGGCAGCGGGCAGTTGAGGCCGGAGAGGTCTATGGTCTTGTCGAAATTCATGGTCCGGCTTCCTCAGCCTTATCAGTTACAATGGAGGGAAGCCCGGCCGCTTGGAACCCGTTCAAGGCCGCATCGCCGACGCGAGGCGGACATCGAGCGGAATACAGGCCTGGTCGGAACTGTCCGCGGCTGCTCCCTAAACCCTAAGTTTACGCGAGTCGCCAAGCCATCCTCAAATCGGTCTTCATCATGTGCGTGATCGCTTTTGCCTACAAGACCCCCGGACTGGGCCAGCTGGTGTTGCTGGCCAACCGGGACGAATACTATGCGCGTCCGACTGAGCCGCTGGATTGGTGGCCGCAATATCAGAATACGCTGGGCGGCCGCGACGCCGAGTCCGGCGGCGGCTGGCTGATGGTGGACGGCCGCGGCCGCATCGCCGCGGTGACCAATATCCGCGACGGCCATCCGGTCAAGGCGGAGCGCTCGCGCGGCGAACTGGTGGAGCGCTTCGTCGCCGGCGACGAGGACCCGTTCGCCTTCGCGGACTGGCTGCGCGCCGAGCAAGGCCGCTATGCGCCGTTTAACCTGTTGTTCGGCTATACCTCGGACCTGTTTCATTTCCACAGCCGCGGCGGCCAGATCGCCCGGGTGACGCCGGGCATTCACACCTTGTCCAACGCCACGCTGGACACGCCGTGGTTCAAGAGCGAGCGGCTGGCGGAGTATTTGCGCGAGTTTCAGCGCGTGCCCACCGAGGATCAGGCTTTCATCGCCCTGTCCGACGGCACGCCGGCGCCGCCGGGACAGTTGCCGAACACCCGCATCGGTTCCGCGCTGGAGCGGGTGCTGTCGCCCATCTTCATCAAGGGCCGCGACTATGGCACCCGCGCGTCCATGCTGCTGACGGTGTCGGCGCGCGGCGATATGCAGTTTTCGGAATTGAGTTGGGGCCTGGCCGGCAGGGAAACCGGCCGCCGCCGTTTCACCTTGCGTCCGGGCCAGCCAAGCGCGGCCCCGGCGCGTTGACGAGGAGTAGTGATTTGAAGACCTTTGCCGCCATCATCGTGCTGGCCCTCTGCGCCGCGCAGCCGGCGCTGGCCGACAACAAGATCAAGAAGAATATAGATTTTGCGCCGGAGGTGCCGTGGCAGGAGGGCGATTACCAGTTGCCGCCGTATCCGGCGCAGCCGGACTGGATCGCGGTCAGCACCGACAATCTGCAGGTCAATCAGTATTTCGTCGACGCCAAGACCCTGAGCGCGGGCGAGGACGGCGTGGTGCGGATGATCGTGCGGGTGAAAAGCCCGGCCGGCGGCGAGAATCTGAGTTTCGAGGGTCTGTTGTGCAATGAGGGCAGCTACCGCGCTTACGCTTTTGGCAACAGCATCGATAAAAACTGGATCCGTTCCAACAAGGCGGTGTGGCGCAAGATAGAGCGCGACGACAAGCTGCGCCGTTCGCTGCGCGATCTGGCCTGCCCGGACAAGCGCGCGCCGCGCGACGCCGAGGAGGCGATCAAGCGCTTGCGCCAGGGCTGAGCTTTTTAGATCGGAGCGAACGGGTTCAATAGTTTGACGCCGGTGCCGGCAAAATCGCCGCTATTGCGGGTCACGATCGTCAGGTCGTGGATCAGCGCGATGGCGGCGATTTGCTTGTCGACGGCGTTCTGGGGATGAGGGGACATCAACTTGCCCCATACCTGGGCGCAATCGGCATCGAAGTTCAGAATGCGTTGGGAAAATTCCTGGGTGATGGTGTCCAGCCATTGTTCCAGCAGGCCGGCCTGCTTGAGGTCGCCGCGGTGCTTGAGATTCTCGATGCCGCGGCGAATTTCCCCCACGCTGATGGCGGACAGATAGAGGCTGTCCGTGTCCGCCGATCGCCAGAAGGCGAGCACGCCTGCATTGGCTTTGCCGCCTTTGCGAGCTTCGCTGACGATATTGGTGTCCACCAGATACACGGCCTATTCCCGGCTGCGTTCGAAGTCGGCGTCTTCGCCCACGTCGGGCATATTGGCCAGGACTTCGGCAAAGCTGCGGCGTTTGGGTTGAGCGAGCAAGGCGCTGCGCAGAATGCGGCGATGCTCGGCTTCGGCGCTGACGCCGTGGGCCGCCGCGCGACGTTTGAGCTCCGCGGCGACTTCATCGTCGATATTGCGCACGATCAGATTGGCCATGGTCTGCCTCCCCGTACTTGATAGCAATGATTGCATTATGCCCGGCTAGAGGGGGATTGCAAGGAGGGCGCGGCTTATTCGCCTTGTCTCGCTTTTGCTCGTGAGACTTTTAGAGCAAGGCCCGCGCCGGACTCCGGCGCGGGCCTTGTCGCGTCAGGCGCGCAGCGCGCGCCGTTTTTCCCGCCAGGCCGCGTGGCGTTGCGCCAGCGCGTCGAAGTACAGATAGAGCACCGGGGTGATGTAGAGCGTGACCACCTGGGAGAACACTAGGCCGCCCACCACCGCCAGGCCCAGCGGCTGGCGCAGCTCGGCGCCGGCGCCCAGACCCAGCGCGATGGGCAGCGCGCCCATCAGCGCCGCCAGCGTGGTCATCATGATGGGCCGGAAACGCAGCAGGCAGGCGGCGTGGATGGCCTGTTCCGGCGACATGCCCTGTTTGCGCTGCGCCTCCAGCGCGAAATCGATCATCATGATGGCGTTCTTTTTGACGATGCCGATCAGCATCAGGATGCCGATGCTGGCGATCACGGTCAGTTCCTGGCCGAACAGCATCAGCGTGCCCAGCGCGCCGATGGCGGCGGAGGGCAGGCCGGACAGAATTGTCAGCGGGTGGATATAGCTTTCGTACAGCACCCCCAGCAGCACGTAGATCACCGCCACCGCGATGCCCAGCAACAGGATCTGGCTGCCCTGGGTTTCCTCGAAGGCGGCGGCGTCGCCGCTATAGCTGGTGGCGATGGAGGGCGGCAGCGAGATGCGGTCCTTGAGCTGGCGCAGGTGTTGATCGGCCTGGCTCAGCGGGATGCCGGGCGCCAGGTTGAAGGACAGCGTCACCGCCTGCAACTGGCCCTGGTGGTTGACCGAGATCGGGCCGACGGTGCGCTCCACCGAGGCGATGCTGGACAGCGGCACCAGCTGGCCGTCGGCGGCGCGCACGCGTAGCCGCGAGAAGTCGAACTCGTTGACCTTGAACGGGTCGTCCGCCTGCAGGATGACCTGATAGTTGTCGCTGGCGGTGTAGATGGTGGAAATCTGCCGTTCGCCGAAGGCGCTGTACAGCGCGCTGCGTATGCTCTGGATGTCCACGCCCAGCAGATTGGCCTTGTCGCGGTCTATGTTCAGCTTGGCTTGCAGCCCCTTGAGCTGGGAATCGCTGGTGACGTCGCGGAAGATGGGATCGGCCTGCATCTGCTGCAAGAGCTTGTCGGACCAGGTGTTCAGGCTTTCCGCCTGAATGCCTTGCAAGGTGTACTGGTAGCGGCTCTTGCTCTGGCGTCCGCCCAGGCGCAGGTTCTGCGTCGGGTTCAGATAGACGCTGAGCCCCGGCACCGCGCGCAGGTCGCGGCGCAGGCTTTCCATGGTCGGGTCCAGCTTGGCGCGCTCGCCGCGCGGTTTGAGCTGGATGAACATGCGGCCGGTGTTGCCGCCGGACAGCGAGGAGGTGGCGAAGGCGACGTTGGGATTGGCCTGGGTGATGGCCGCGGCGCGTTGCTGCAGCTTGAGCATGGCCTCGTAGGAGATGTCCTGCGCCGCCTCGGTGCTGGCCATGATCTGGCCGGTGTCCTCGGTGGGGAAGAAGCCCTTGGGAATGCCGTTGAACATCAGCGCGGTCAGGACGAAGGTGGACAGCGCGCCGGCCAGGGTCAGGCGGCGATGATTGAGCGCCAGGTCCAGCGTGCGGCGATAGCCGGCCAGCACCGCGTCGAAGCCGTTTTCCAGCGCGGCGGCCAGCCGGCCGCGCCGGGCCTGGTGTCCGATCGAGTCGGCGCTGAGAAAGCGCGAGGACAGCAGCGGGATCAGGGTCAGCGACACCGCCGCCGACACCAGCACCGCCAGCGACACCACCACGGCGAACTCATGGAACAGCAGGCCGATCACGCCCTGCATGAAGAAGATGGGAATGAAGATGGCCACCAGCGACAAGGAGATCGACACGATGGTGAAGGCGATCTCGCGCGAGCCCCTCAGCGCCGCCTCCATTGGCGACAGTCCTTCCTCGATGTAGCGGACGATGTTTTCCAGCATCACGATGGCGTCGTCCACCACCAGGCCCACCGCCAGCGTGATGCCCAGCAGCGAGATATTGTCCAGGCTGTAGCCCAGCCAGTACATCAGGCCTATGGTGCCGATCAGCGAGATCGGCAGCGACAGCGCCGGGATCACCGTGGCCGCCATGCGCTGCAGGAACATGAAGATCACCATGATCACCAGCGCGATGGTGAGCAGCAGGGTCAGCTTGACGTCGTGGATGGCTTCGCGGATGGACTGCGAGCGGTCGTTCAGCAGGTTCAGCCGCACCGAGCCGGGCAACTGCGCCTGCAATTGCGGCAGTTCCTTGCGGATGGCGTCCACCACCGCCACGGTGTTGGCGTCGCTCTGCCGCATCACCGCCAGCACGATGGAGCGCTCGCTGTTGACCCAGCTGCCGCTTTTGAGGTTTTCCACGCTGTCTTCCACCGCGGCCACGTCGGACAGCCTCACCGGCAGGCCGTTGCGGCTGGCGATCACCAAGTTGGCGAACTGGGCGGCGTTTTGCAGCTGGCGGTTGGCTTCCACCGTCATCAGCTGCGATTTGCCCTCCAGCGTGCCCACCGGGGTGTTGACGTTGGCGGCGCGGATGCTGGCGGCCACGTCGTCCAGTGTCAGATTGCGCGAGGCCAGCTTGCCCGGGTCGGCCTTGATCCGCACCGCGTAGCGCTTCTGGCCGAAGATATTGACCTGGGCCACGCCCTTGAGGGTGGAGATATTGGGCGATATCCAGTTTTCGGCGTAGTCGTTGAGGTCGGACAGTGACATCGCCGGCGAATTGAGCGCTAGCAGCAGCACCGGCGAATCCGCCGGGTTGACCTTGCGGTAGGACGGCGTCGAGGTCATTTCCGTCGGCAGAGAACGCTGCGCGCGCAGCAGCGCCGCCTGCACGTCCACCGCCGCC
The DNA here is from genome assembly GCF_020544465.1 of Chromobacterium rhizoryzae. Taxonomy (NCBI): domain Bacteria; kingdom Pseudomonadati; phylum Pseudomonadota; class Betaproteobacteria; order Neisseriales; family Chromobacteriaceae; genus Chromobacterium; species Chromobacterium rhizoryzae. The sequence goes on along the minus strand of NZ_CP066126.1, from coordinate 4,800,270 downwards.
AGATCGATATTGCGGTCGTTGTCGAACTCCAGCGTGATCGAGGTGCTGCCCAGGGTGCTGGACGAACTGATCACCGCGATGCCGGGAATGGTGGAAAACTGCTTTTCCAGCGGCGCGGCCACCGAGGAGGCCATGCTGTCCGGGCTGGCGCCGGGCAGGCTGGCGGAAACGTTGATGGTGGGGGTGTCGAAGCTGGGCAGCGCGGCGATGGGCAGTTTCTGATAGGCGATCAGACCGGCCACCACCAGGGACAGGCACAGCAGCACCGTCATCACCGGACGGCGGATGCAGAGCTCGGAGATTTGCATCACTGGCCTCCGCCGGCCGGGCCGGCCGCGGCCGCGCGCACCTTGTCGCCTGGGCGCAGGTTGAGGCCGCCGTTGGACACCACGGCCTCGCCTACGCTCAGCCCTTTGACGACGGCTTTTTCCTTATGGATGGCCAGCAGTTCCACCGGCACGCGCTTGACGCTGCCGTCGGCCTGCACCGCGTAGCTGAATTTGCCTTCCGGCCCGGTCAGCAGCGCCGCCACCGGAATGGTGGTGGCCTGCCGGTAGCGGCCAGCGTTAAGCGAGACGGTGACGAATTGGCCCGGCCACAGCTTGCCGTCCGGATTGGAAAACTCGGCTTTCAGCGTCAACGTGCCGTTGGCGCTGTCCACCGCGCTGTCGATGAAAACCAGTTTGCCGTCCACGCTGTCGCCGCTGTCCGGCAGCGTGGCGCGCACAAGCAGCTTGCCGGCGGCCTCGGCGGCGCGCACCGCGCCCAGTTCGCGCTCGGGCAGGGTGAAGGTGGCGTTGATCGGATGAATGCGGGTGATGGTCAGCATCGCCGCGGCCATGCCCGGCTGCACCAGGGTGCCCGGATAGACGCCGATCACGCCGATGCGTCCGCCGATGGAGGCGCGCAGCGTTTTGTAGTCCAGCGCCACGCGGGCCGCCTCCACCTGGGCGCGGTCCGCGGCCACGGTGGCGCTGAGCGCGTCGGCCTTGGACTGGTTGGCGTCCACCACGCTTTGCGAGACGAAGTTTTTCGCCAGCAGGTCGCGGCTGCGCGCCAGGTCGCGTTCGGCGTTTTTCAGCTGGGCCTGGTCGCTGAGCGTCTGCGCCTGAGCCTTTTTCAGCTGCGCGGTTTCCGCCGCCGCGTCCAGCGTGAACAGCAATTGGCCCGGGCTTACGCTCTGGCCTTCCTTGACGTGGACCTTGGCCACCACGCCGGACACCTGCGGCTTGACCTCCACCTTTTCAATGGCGGTGACATTGCCGGTGGCGCTCAGTTCCATCGGCAGATCCTCCGCCGCCACTTTGGCGATGCCAACGGCAATCGGCGGGCGCGCCGCGGTTTTGGACGCGGCGGCGCTCGTCCTGGAGCCATACCAGCCGGCCAGGCCGGCCGCAGCCAGAGCAAGCGCGGCAGCGCTTGCAACGACTCGTTTCTTCATCTTTTCTTCTCGCTCTTGGGGCGGGCGCCTAGCCCGCCGTGTGGATGCCAGGCGTCGTCCCATCGATACCTGCTGGCGCATGCCGGCGTCGCCGCTTGCCGCGGACATCCGTCCGGCGGCGGGCCGCGTTTCCAGGGCGTCCCTCCGCCGCTGGTCGCGCGGCCCGGAAAACCGGGCCGGATTCTGTCCGCATATTGGAATGATAGGGCCGAATAAGGCTTGCGGATCAGGAAGATGCGTTGGCGGCGCGGCCTGGGCTCATGAGCGTGGGGCCGGGGGGCGGGGCTGGCGCGCGGCATGCGTCGGATCGAGCTTACTCAAGCCCTTCCGTTTTCGCCAAGCGCAAAAGCGTTAATGATTTTGGGAAAAGCCGGCAAATTAAAAATAAGCTTTTTGTAATATTTGAACGGGGTAATTGTATAGGCTTATTTTCAATGTCATGAGCAATGCGTATGAGAGGCATTAATTTTTAGAATGAGAAACGAAATAATGGTGGAAAAACAATGTGAAATCAGCAAGCTGTGACAGCTAATGCGGGCAAGGATAGTCAATTTGCGACAAAAACGTTAAATCGCCCGCCGTCGCGCCGTGCTTAGCACTTGAAGTATTCAAAATCCTCAGCGCATAATGGCCGCCAACCACTCTGGATACAATCGAGTGAAGATTCTGATCGCCCCGCGATAGTCGACGGGAGCGGCAATACTTAGGAGAGTAGGCGAGATGGCTGATAAAAAATCGCTACAGACAATCACGGCCGCCGTGGCGCTGGCCCTGACTTCCGGCGCGGCCCTGGCCGCCATTGTGCCGCCGGGCACCAAGCTGGCCGCCAAGCAGGAACTGGTGCGCTCCAACGGCTCCGAACCGGAATCGCTGGATCCCATGGTGGTGGAGGGCGTGCCCGCCAACATCATCACCCACGACTTGTTCGAAGGCCTGACCGCCACCGACAACGAAGGCAGGCTGCAGCCCGGCGTGGCCGAGTCCTGGAAACAGACCGCGCCCACCACCTGGGTGTTCAAGCTGCGCAAGAACGCCAAATGGTCCGACGGCAGCGGCGTCACCGCCGACGACTTCGTCTACGGCATCCGCCGCCTGGTGGACCCCAAGCTGGCCGCTCCCTACGCCGGCACCTTCGGCATCTTCTTCCTGAACGGCGAGGCCATCGTGGCCGGCAAGAAGCCGGTGACCGCCATCGGCGTCAAGGCGCTGGACAAATACACCGTGCAAGTGGACACCGCCTTCCCGGTGTCCTACCTGCCGGAACTGATGTCCAACGCCCAGCTGGGCCCGGCGCCCAAGGCGGTGATCGACAAGTTCGGCAAGGACTGGGTCAAGCCGGGCAAGATGGTCAGCAACGGCCCCTTCGTGCTGAAAGACTGGCAAGTCAACAGCAAGGTGGTGATCGAGAAGAACGCGCAGTACTGGAACGCCAAGAGCGTGCAGCTGACCCGCGTCAGCTTCCTGCCCATCGAAGACCAGAACGCCGACCAGAAGCTGTACCAGTCCGGTCAGACCGACATGACTTACGAGATCCCGCCGGGCAGCTTCGACAAGCTCAAGAGCGCCATGCCCAAGGATCTGAAAACCTCCACCATCCTGGGTCTGCGCTATTACAGCCTGAACAACAAGGATCCGCTGCTGAAGGACGTGCGCGTGCGCAAGGCGCTGTCCATGGTGGTGGACCGCGACCTGATGGCTAAGAAAATCACCGGCGACGGCCAGCTGCCGTCCTATAGCGTGATGGTCAAAGGCGTGCACGGCGGCCTGCCGACCAGCTACGACTGGGCGCAATGGCCGATGGCCAAGCGCGTGGACGAGGCCAAGAAGCTGCTGGCCCAGGCCGGCGTCAAGCCGGGCACCACGCTCAAGCTGTCCTACAACACCAGCGACTACCACAAGAAGATGGCCATCTTTGTGGCCTCCGAGTGGAAGAGCAAGCTGGGCTTCAACACCTCCATGGAAAACATGGAGTTCAAGGTCTTCCTGAAGAAACGCCACGACGGCGACTACCAGGTGGCGCGCAACGGCTGGCTGGCCGACTATAACGACGCCACCACCTTCCTGGCGCTGGTCCAGTGCGGCAATACCCAGAACGACAACTTCAACTGCAACAAGAAAGCGGAAGAGTTGATCAAGCAGGGCAATGAAAGCACCGATCAAGCCAAGCGCACCCAATTGCTGACTCAGGCCACCAAGCTGGCGATGGACGACTACCCGATGATCCCGGTGCTGCAGTACACGCTGCCGCGCCTGGTGAAACCGTATGTGGGCGGCTACTCGCTGAAGAACCCGGTGGATCGCTACCGCAGCAAGGAACTCTACATCATCCAGCATTGATCGCCGGCCTCGCGCCGACGCCTGAACGCCTCCCGTCCCGCAGGGGACCGGAGGCGCGTGGGCGGACGCGCGTTCGGCCCTGATCTGGAAACGGGGGCAACCCCGGTGTGTTGAGCGGGCGGCCGTCGCTGACGGCGCCGCCCGCCCGTGACTGTCGGTGTCAATCGCCGTTGGTCCGTCCGCAGCCCGCGCATTGCGCCGGCGCGGCGGGCGCGGCGAGTCGGAGTAATTTGCAATGTGGTCCTACACCTTACGACGCGTGCTGTTGACGATCCCCACCGTGTTGGCCGTCATCACCGTCTGTTATCTGCTGCTGCACATGACCCCTGGCGGCCCCTTTGACGGGGAGCGCAAAGTTTCCGAGGCGGTATTGGCCAATCTGCAGGCCAAATACCATCTCGACCTGCCCCTGTGGCAGCAATACCTGTATTACCTGAAGAGCCTGCTGCAAGGCGATCTGGGCGCCTCCTTCCGTTATTCGGACTGGAGCGTCAACGATCTGGTGGCCAAGGCGCTGCCGGTGTCGGCGGCGATAGGCGGCAGCGCCATCCTGATTTCGCTGGTGATAGGCGTGGCGCTGGGCATCGTCGCCGCGTTGCGTCAGAACAGCGCGGTGGATTACCTGGTGATGCTGATCAGCAATATGGGCAGCGCTTTCCCGTCCTTCATCATCGGCCCGGTGCTGGTGCTGATCTTCGCCGTCACCCTGCAATGGCTGCCGTCCGGCGGCTGGAACGATTTCGATCCGCGCTTCATGATCCTGCCGGTGGCGCTGCTGACCTTCATCAACGTGGCCACCATCGGCCGGGTGATGCGCGGCAGCCTGATCGAGGTGCTGGGCAGCAACTTCATCCGCACCGCGCGCGCCAAGGGCCTGCCGATGCGCACCATCATCGTCCGCCACGCCTTGAAGCCGGCCTTGATGCCGGTGGTGACGCTGCTGGGGCCGCTGACCATCTCCTCCATCACCTCCGCCGTGGTCACCGAGTCCATCTTCTCCCTGCCCGGCCTGGGCAAGCTCATCGTCAACGGCGCGGCCAACCGCGACTACACGCTGGTGCTGGGCCTGGTGGTGCTGGTGACGGTGATTGCCGTGCTGCTCAATCTGCTGGTCGATCTGGCTTACGCCTTCCTCGATCCCAAGATTCGCTATTGACGCGCGTGACCGCGAAGGATTTCCCATGTTGAGAAGCAAACAGAAGCAAGCGGCGATCGCGCTGGAGACCCGTCTGGACGACGCCGCCGTAGAGGGACGCAGCCCGTGGCGCGACGCCCGCATCCGCTTTTTCCGCAACCGCGCGGCCGTGGTCAGCCTGATCATCCTGTCGTTGATCGTGCTGGCCTGTATTTTCGGGCCGATGTTCCTGCCCCATACCTATGACGACACCGACTGGGACGCCATCAGTCTGGCGCCCACCTGGCAGGGTATGCACTGGTTCGGCACCGACGACCTGGGCCGCGACCTGCTGGTGCGCACCCTGATCGGCGGCCGCATCTCGCTGATGGTGGGCGCGCTGGCCACCGTCGCCGCGGTGATCATCGGCGTGCTCTGGGGGGCCAGCGCCGGCTTCCTCGGCGGCAAGATAGACAATCTGATGATGCGCATCGTGGACATGATGTACGCGGTGCCCTATCTGCTGATCGCCATCCTGATGGTGACCCTGCTGGGCCGCGAGTTCTATCTGGTGGTGCTGACCATCACCATCCTGGGCTGGATGGACATGGCGCGCGTGGTGCGCGGCCAGACGCTGTCGATCAAGTCCAAGGAGTACGTGGAGGCCGCGCGCGCCATCGGCGTGTCCACCTCCACCATCATCGCCCGCCACATCGTGCCCAATCTGCTGGGCATCGTGGTGATCTACACTACGGTAACGGTGCCGGGCGTGATTCTGACCGAATCCGTGTTGTCCTTCCTGGGCCTGGGCGTGCAAGAGCCGATGACCAGCTGGGGGGTGTTGATCGGCGACGGCACCAAGACCATGGAAACCCAGCCATGGCAGCTGTTGTTCCCCGCCGGCATGTTGTCGCTGACCTTGTACTGCGCCAACTATATCGGCGACGGCCTGCGCGACGCGCTGGACCCGAAAGATCGATGAGCCCGAGGTAGAACCACTATGAGCATTTTGAAAGTCAGTAATCTCGGGGTCCAGTTCCAGACCAACGACGGCATGGTCAACGCCGTCAACGGCGTCAGCTTCGAACTGGACAAGGGGCAGACCCTGGGCATCGTCGGCGAGTCCGGCTCCGGCAAGAGCCAGACCGTGCTGTCCATCATGGGCCTGCTGGCCCGCAACGGCTCCACCAGCGGCGAAGTGCTGTTCCACGGCAAAGACCTGCTGAAGATGGGCGCGCCGGAACTGAACGCCATCCGCGGCGACCGCGTGTCCATGATCTTCCAGGATCCGATGACCTCGCTGAACCCCTACCTGACGGTGGAGCGGCAGATGACCGAGGTGCTGGAGCTGCACAAGGGCATGAGCCGGCGCGCGGCCAAGAAGCGCGCGATCGAGCTGTTGGAAGCGGTGCGCATTCCGGAAGCGGCGCGCCGCGTGGACATGTATCCGCATGAATTCTCCGGCGGCATGCGCCAGCGCGTGATGATCGCGATGGCGCTGCTGTGCGAACCGGAGGTCTTGATCGCCGACGAACCCACCACCGCGCTGGACGTGACGGTGCAGGCGCAGATCCTGACCCTGTTGAAAGACCTGCAGCGGGACTTCGGCACCTCCATCATCATGATCACCCACGACTTGGGCGTGGTGGCCGGCCTGTGCGAAAAAGTGATGGTGATGTACGGCGGCCGGGTGATGGAATACGGCGACGCCGACAGCATCTTCTACCACCCCAGCCATCCTTACACCATCGGCCTGCTGGGAGCGCTGCCGCGGCTGGACCACGACGGCAGCGAGCTGGTCAGCATTCCCGGCAATCCGCCCAATATGGCGCACATGCCCAAGGGCTGCCCGTTCTCCGAACGTTGCCAGCACAGCACCGAGCGCTGCGCCGACGAACTGCCGCTGCTGCAGGCCAGCAGCCACAATCCGCAGGTGATCCGCGCCTGTCACAAGCCGGCCGTCGAGCTGGCGCAAGCAGCCCAGGAGGTGGCCCATGTCTGAACAAGCCAAACAGGCCATTCTTTCGGTGCGCGACGTCAAAGTGCACTTCCAGGTCAAGGGCAACGACAGTTGGCCGTGGAGCCCCAAGAAAACCTTGAAAGCGGTGGACGGCGTCAGCTTTGACCTCTACGCCGGGGAAACCCTGGGCGTGGTGGGCGAATCCGGCTGCGGCAAGTCCACGCTCAGCCGGGCCATCCTGAATCTGATTCCCGCCACCGACGGCGAAATCGTCTGGATGGGCAAGGATTTGCGCAAGGGCAGCGACAAGGACTGGCTGGCGGTGCGCAAGGACATCCAGATGATCTTCCAGGATCCTCTGGCCTCGCTCAATCCGCGGATGACGGTGGCCCACATCATCGGCGAGCCGCTGCGCGTGCACAAGCCGGAGCTGGGTCCGGAGGAAGTGATGCGCCGGGTCAAGGCGATGATGGCCAAGGTGGGTCTGCGCGAGCAGATGATCAACCGCTATCCGCACGAGTTCTCCGGCGGCCAGTGCCAGCGCATCGGCATTGCCCGCGCGCTGATCCTGGAGCCCAAGCTCATCATCTGCGACGAGCCGGTGTCGGCGCTGGACGTGTCCATCCAGGCGCAGATCATCAACCTGCTCAAGGAGTTGCAGCGTGAGATGGGGCTGGCGCTGATCTTCATCGCCCACGATCTGGCCGTGGTCAAGCACATCTCCGACCGCATCCTGGTGATGTATCTGGGCCGCGAAATGGAGCTGGCGGAAAAGTCCGCCTTGTACGACGCGCCTTCGCACCCGTACACCCGCGCCTTGCTGTCGGCGATTCCCATCCCGGACCCGAAGCTGGAAAAGAACAAGGTGATCCAGATCCTGCAAGGCGACCTGCCCAGCCCGATCAATCCGCCGTCCGGCTGCGTGTTCCGCACCCGTTGCCCGCAGGCGGAGACGCGCTGCGCTCAGCAGGCCACGCCGCTGCGCCGCGTCAGCGAGCAGAGTCAGTCTTCCTGCCTGCTGGCCTGAGCCGGACCCTGTCCCGCGCCAAACCGCCCCTAGGGGCGGTTTTTTCATGTCCGGGCCCGGCCTTCGCTATAGTGGCGGAGTGGTATCAAGTAAAAATCCAAACATGAAAACCACGCTCAAAATCGCCACCGGCCTGTTGGCCGCGCTGGCCTTGGGGTACTCGGCGCTGTTGTGGGCCGATTCCGACGCTTTGTGGAATATCGTCAGCCGGCAATGCCTGCCCAATCAGCAGGCGAGCGGCCAGCCGGCGCCCTGCGCCGCGGTGGAGCCGGGCAGCGGCGAGGCCGGCGGCTACGCGGTGCTGAAAGACCGCAACGGCTGGCTGCAATACCTGCTGATTCCCACCGTCCGCGTCAGCGGCATCGAAAGCCCGGAGCTGCTGAGCGAGCGCGCGCCGGATTACTGGGGGGCGGCCTGGCGCGCGCGCGGCTTTCTGGAGCAGCGCTACGGCCGGCCGATTCCGCGCGAACTGCTGTCGTTGACCATCAATTCCCAGTACGGACGCACCCAGAATCAGTTGCACATCCACATCTCCTGCACCGACGCCACCGTGCGCCAGCAGCTGGAGGACCTGAAGGACAGCCTGAGCGAGGAGTGGCGCGAGCTGCCGGTGGAGCTGCAGGGCCACGCCTATTGGGCGCGCGCGGTGGCGGCCAAGGCCGATGGCGGCCCGGAGGTGGACCCGTTCAAGGCGCTGGCGGCCGGACAGCCGGAGGCCGGCCTGGACATGGGCCGCTACGGCCTGGCGCTGGTGGCGACGCGGCTGGCCGACGGCCGCGACGGTTTCATTCTGCTGAGCAGCCGCGCGAGTCTGATCGGCGCCAACCGCGCCTCGGTCGAGGAATTGCAAGATCATGCGTGTCCGGCGCTGCGGGGCGTGTCCGCCAATGGTTCGGATGCGTTGCGTCGCCGCGACAACCATTCGCAGCCCGCTTCGCCGCCGGTCTAGAGCGGTTCCGGAAAAACCTTTGCGTTGGCAAGGGCTTGCCGGCGATAAGGTCTGAGGGGGCGTGAATCGGCAATGGGTGGGAGTTATGCCAATCGCTTTTCAAGAGAAGGCAAAGCGGATAGCATCCGTCTGCTTTATTTGTAAATTGAATTTGTAAATTAAATGAGACTGACACAATGAAAAAATTCGCTCTGACCGTTCTGGCTGCTGCTTGCCTTTCCGCCCCGGTGCACGCTTTCGATCTGGGCTCCATGATCAGCGCCGGCTCCGACCTGGTGAAGTCCGCCACCCTCAGCGACGCCGACGTCAAAGCCATGGCCGCCGAATCCAGCGTTGTGATGGACAAGAAAAACAAGGTGGCTCCGGCCTCCAACGCCTATTCCAAGCGCCTGGCCAAGATGGTTAAGGGCCTGGACAGCGAAGACGGCACCAAGCTGAACTTCAAGGTTTATCTGACCAAGGAAGTCAACGCCTTCGCGATGGCCGACGGCACCGTACGCGTGTACAGCGGCCTGATGGACAAGATGAACGACGACGAAGTGCGCTTCGTCATCGGTCATGAAATCGGCCATGTGAAACTGGGCCACACCAAGAAAGCCATGCAACTGGCCTACGCCACTTCCGCGGCGCGCAAGGGCGCGGCCGGCAGCGGCAACAGCGTCGCCAGCAGCTTGTCCGAATCCGAGCTCGGCGGCTTCGCCGAAGCCGTGGTGAACGCGCAGTTCTCCCAGTCTCAGGAAAGCGACGCCGACGGCTACTCGGTGGGCTTCCTCAAGCGTCACAACTACAACGTTCAAGGCGGTCCGGCCGCGCTGCGCAAGCTGGCCGATCTGTACGGCAACGACAGCAGCCTGCTGTCCAGCCACCCGGCGCCGGGCGACCGCGCGGTGAAACTGGAAAAACAGATCCAGAGCATGTAAGCGGCATCCGCCCGCACATGAAAAAGCACCGCCTAGGCGGTGCTTTTTTCATGGCCGCGTCAGCCGCTGTTCAAAACGCGCCGCGCGTCGTGAGCCGTCGCACGGTGAGTGCGACTTGTTGCGTGTGCATCCTGCGCTTTCTCAGCCGCATATGGCCGGTAAAAATGGCTAAAAAAGACATTTTTTTAGATTGGGGCTATTATTGCCTTATCGTCATTATTTTCCCGGTGGGCTGCGATGATTACGGAATTGCCCAGCTTGGACGCCTTGCCGCGTCAAAACGCCTCTCAGGTCAAAAATAAATGGGGGGAGGTCGTGCGCCTGGTTCATCAACAGGGCAGCGTGGCTGTCACCAACCATTCGACCGTGGAGATGGTGTTGCTGGACGCCGCCACCTACCGGCGGCTGGAGGATGCCATTCAGGCGCTGAAGCAGCGCGAGCAAGCGGCGTTGGACGCGCTGAATCAGCGCTTCGATGCTCGGCTGGCCCAATTGCAACAAGCGGGCACGGCACAAAACGTCGATAGTCTGTTCAAGGCCCAGGGCAAGTTAGGCTCGCGGCCCAAGGCCGGCGACGCGTTTTGATCGCCGCCGCCGCGCGTCCCTTCATCCTAGCGCTTGCCGGCGTGAACGGCGCAGGCAAGAGCTCGGTGGGCGGCAGCCTGCTGGCCGAGCACGGCTTGTCCTGGTACAACCCGGACAGTTATGCGCGCGAACTGGTCAGACAACTGGGTTTGGACCTGGACAAGGCCAATGGGCAGGCGTGGGAATACGGCCGCTCCCGGCTGGAGGCCGCCATCCGCGAGGGCCGCAACTTTGCGTTCGAAACCACGCTGGGAGGCCGGACGATGGCGGACATGCTCGCCGCAGCGGCGGGCAGTCACAATGTCATGATGTTGTTTTGCGGCCTGGACTCGCTGGAACGACACATTGCGCGGGTAGGCTTGCGTGCCGCCCATGGGGGCCACGACATCCCGGAGCACAAGATTCACGAGCGCTGGGTCAGCTCGCGTCTTAATCTGATCCGCTTATTGCCGAGACTGGCCCGGCTGCAAGTATTCGACAATAGCGCTGAAGCGGCGCCGGGGCAGGAGATTCCTGACCCGGTGTTGGTGTTGGAAACCGTCAATGGCCGGATGGTGTCGCCAGGGGTGGACGATCTTGCCGCCTTGGCCGCCACTCCCGTCTGGGCCAGGCCCATCGTGCAAGCGGCCATCGAATTGCCGTTGTCTTGAGCTCTCTGCCCGGGTTTACGCCGCGTTAGCCGCGCTTGATCTTGGGCGGCTTGGCCAGCTGCTTCAGCGCTTGCGCCACCGCCACCAGGCCGAAGCTGGCGGTCACCGTCATCGCCGCGCCGAAGCCGGCGCAGGACAGGCCCTGCGGGCCGCGCGGCTCCGCGGCGTCGCAAGCCTGCTGCTCCGTGTCCGGATAGATCAGTTGTTCGGTGGAGAACACGCAGGGAACGTGCAGCTTCTTGCCGGCTTCGCGGCTGAACTGGTGATGACGGCGCAGGTTGTAGCGCAGCTTGGACAGCAGCGGGTCGTAAGTGACCTCGCCCAGGTCCGCGACCCGGATCAGCGTGGGATCGGTCTGGCCGCCGGCGCCGCCGGACACGATGAAGGGCTGGCGGCGGCGCGCGCACCAGGCCGCCATCGCGGTCTTGATGCGCAGGCTGTCTATGCAGTCGATGATGAAGTCGTAGTCCCGGCCCAGCAGCTGTTCCAGATTGTCTTCGGTGACGAAGTCTTCGATCTCGATCACCTCGCAGGCCGGATTGATCGCGCGCACGCGTTCGGCCAGCGCGCTGACCTTAGCCATGCCGTAATTGGGGTCCAGCGCCGGCAACTGGCGGTTGGTGTTGGACTCGGCCACATTGTCCAGGTCTATCAGGGTCAGCTTGCCGACGGCGCTGCGCGCCAGCGCTTCCACCGCCCAGGAGCCGACGCCGCCGACGCCGACCACGCAAACGTGGGCGGCCTGAAAGCGGGCCAGCGCCTCCGGCCCGTAGAGACGGGCGATGCCGCCGAAGCGGCGTTCCAGATCTGCGTTGTGGGTGTCCATGGCTGCAATCGTCAACAATCAAATCGGCGAAGGATACTGCAAGCCCCGCTTGCTGACCAGTGCGGCGGCCGTGGGCGCGAGGCTTGCCCGCGGTCAAAAAAACTACAGTTAAGTGGCTGATTGCTGGGAACCTTTCGCCGGCGGAGCTATCCTTCTCTTCAGGTCTGTCATGAAGGGCTTCCTGCTCTTCCTCTGGCTGGCCGGCCTTTGTCACAGCAAGGGAGATTCCCATGAAGCAGCAAAGATTCGATATTGATCTGGACAAGCATTACAACGCCACCGTCGTGGTCGCCTGCGAGGAATGCGGCCATGAAATCCGCCATCATCTCAAGTCCCTGCATCCCGACAGCGTGTTGCGCTGCCATTGCGGCGCCCATATGGCCATGAGCCCGCTGACCGTTCAACAGGCCGAGCGCCGCGTAAGCGAGATCAAGCAATCTTATCGAATCCATTAAGCCACTGCTGACAATCTGAGAGTATCCCCGCCGGCCGTTTCGGGCCGGACTCGCCGGGCATAACCCGGCCTCCCGCAGCAGCGACACGGCGACCGCAAGGTCGCCGTTTGTATTGGCCGGCAGGCTAAGCGGCCTATGATCCGCCTGTGGACAACTGCGCGTCGTAGTCGCGGAAACCGTCCTCCACCGCCGGCAGGATGTCGACGAATTCGAAATAGGGCTCGGTGAGGAGCGGGCTGTCGCGCAGCGCGTCGATCAGATAATAGAAATCCTTGATCGATTCGGTTTCGAACAGCGCGATATCGCTGCAACGGGCGGTGAAGGCCTCGGCGTCGAACCAGCGCATGCGCACCGCCGGATAGCGCGCGTAGATCGGCTTCAGGGTTTCCGCTTCGAACCGGCGGCGTTCCGGCCGGCTCAGGCGCAGCCAGTTGGGGTGGACGCGCAGCAGCGCGAAGAAGGCGTAGCTTTGGCTCATGGTTCCGCTTTCATTGAGGATGGGCGACGCTTTCAATGTATCCGCCCTTGTCAGCGGGTAAAACTCGTGTTTTGCTAAGCGTTTGCCGCCGTCTTTTTGCTGTCGGCCCCATGACCGCGGCGCAAGCCTTCCTCCCTTACGGACCGCCGCATGCCCATGATTCCGCAAGCCCGCAAACAGCCCAGCCAAGCCCGCTCCCGCCACGTGGTGGCCGCCATTCTGGAGGCGGCGGCTCGCATTCTGGAGCGCGACGGCTACGCCGGACTGAGCACCAACAAGGTGGCGGAGCTGGCCGGCGTCGGCATCGGCTCCTTGTACCAGTACTTCCCCAACAAGCAGGCGCTGGTGGCTGCCTTGCACCGCCGCCACGGCGAGGAAACCCTGGCCACGGTGCGGGAGGCCTTGCGGCTGAGCGCCGGCCAGCCGTGGCCTGCGCAGCTGGAGAGCCTGGTGTCCGCCTGCCTACGTCTGCATCTGGCCGCGCCCGGGCTGCATCGGGTATTGGAACGGGAGTGGCCGCAGTTCGACCCGCCGCCGGCGGACAATCCCTTGGACGCGGCGCTGCTGGACTGCGTGGCCGAGTGGCTGGCCGCCCGCGGCCTGCCCGCCGAGCGCGCGCCGCGCCTGCTGCGGATGGCGGACAGCCTGATTCACGGCTTGGCGTTGGAAGACGCGCCGGACGAGGCGGAACTGACGCGCTGCGTCGCGGCGGCTTTGGCCGCCTATCTGACCTTGCCGCGGCAAGACCCCGAGATTTCCCCTTAAGAGAAGGAGTTGACCATGCAATGGATTGATGTGCGCAGCGATACCGTGACCCAGCCGACGCCGGCGATGCGCGAGGCGATGTTCAACGCCGAGGTGGGCGACGACGTCTACGGCGACGATCCCACGGTGCAAGCGCTGGAACAGTTGGCCGCGGAGAAGCTGGGCAAGGAGGCGGCGCTGTTCGTGCCCACCGGCAATTTCGGCAACCAACTGGCCATCTTCACCCACTGCCAGCGCGGCGACGAGGTGATTCTGGAAGAGAGCTGCCACATCGTCTGGCACGAAACCGGCGGCGCGGCGGTGATAGGCGGCGTGCAACTGCGCGCCATCGCCGGCGTGGACGGGGTGATGGCGCCGGAGGCGATAGAGCAGCGCATCCGCGTCGGCGAGGACATCCACTGGCCGCGCACCGGCTTGATCTGTCTGGAAAACGCGCACTGCAACGGCCGCGTGATTCCCTTGGCGGCGATGGCCGCCAGCGCGGAAGTGGCGCGCCGCCACCAGGTGCCGGTGCATCTGGACGGCGCGCGCATCTTCAACGCCGCCGCCCATCTGGGCTGCGAGGCGCGCGAGATCGCCCAATACGCCGACACGGTGATGTTCTGTCTGTCCAAGGGCCTGGCCGCGCCGGTGGGCTCCATTCTGGCCGGCAGCGCCGATTTCATCGCCCGCGCGCGCCGCAACCGCAAGCTGCTGGGTGGCGGCATGCGCCAGGCCGGGGTGATCGCCGCGCCCGGCATCGTGGCGCTGAACGAGATGGTGGACCGGCTCAAGGACGACCACGCCAACGCCCGCTACCTGGCCGAGCGGCTGGCGGCGCTGCCCTGCGTCGAGGTGAGGCTGGAGGACGTGCACATCAATATGGTGTGGTTCCGTTTCACCGCCGACATCGACGTGGCCGAACTGATGGCCGCGCTGCGCCAGGCCGGGGTCAAGGCCAATCCGCCCGAAGGCGGCCTGATGCGCATCGTCACCCATTGGCAGGTGAGACGCGAGGACCTGGACCGGCTGGTGGAGACGCTGCAACGGGTGCTGTCCGACTGAACCGAGGCCCGGCGGCTATAAATAAGCAGCTGCGGCGTGGAAAAAGGAGGCGGAATGAAACAATGGCTGGGCGCCTGCTGCGCCGCGCTGGCCTGCGGCGGGGCCCCGGCGGGGGCTCTGGATGAAGTGCGCTTGTTCAGCAGCGGCGATCCGCCCTATGTGGAACTGGGGCCGGACGGCCGGATCAGCGGCGGGCTGGCGGTGGCGCCGGTCCTGGCGATCCTGGGCAAGCTCGGCCTGCCGCCGTCGCGGATTGAAACGGTGCCGTGGGCGCGCGCCTACGAGGAGGCCAAGACCCGGCCGGGCGCGGCGATTTTTCCCATCGCCAAGACCCGGGAGCGGCTTAAACATCTGGACTTCGCCGTCAAGCTGCTGGATTCCGACGTGTATTTTTATCAGCTGGCGTCGCGACGCGACATCCAGGCGCCGACGCTGGCGGCGGCCAAGCGCTACTCGGTGTGCGTGGTGCTGGGGGATTACCGGCAGGAGTACTTGAAGGAAGAAGGTTTTCCAAGATTGGACCCGACCTCGGACTCCAGCATCAACGTCAAAAAGCTGGTGTCCGGCCGCTGCGATCTGCTGCCCGCCACCGAGATAGGCATGCGCAGCAAGCTCAAGTCCCTGGGGCTGGACGCGTCGCTGGTGCGACGCGGCATGAAGCTGGCGCAGCTGGACAGCGCGCTGTACGCCGCCTTCAACCGCGGTACCGCGCCGGCGGTGATCGCCCGTTTCAAGGCCGCCGCGCGGAGCGCGGATTAGGTCTTGGCAGGCGGCAGCGGCAAGGCCGCCAAGGCCAGCGCGGCGTCTACGGCATGGCGCTGGGCTTGCGGCGCCAGCGTTTGCTCCCGGCCGTTGCCGCGCAGGATGGAGAGGCCTTCGATCAAGGCGACGATGAGCGCCGCGCGCTCCCTGACGACACTGTCGGGCGCGTCCGTCTGAGCCTCGCGGCGCAGCAGCGCGCAAACCCGGTCGGTATAGCCGGCGTAGAAGGTCTTGAGCGCCGCATCGGCGGCCTCGTTGCGGCTGGACAGCGCCCACAGCTCCCAGAGCAAGGCGCAGCCGCCGTGTTGAAGCTGGGTCGCCAGCACAAAGTCCAGCGCGCCGGCCAGGCTGGCGGGCGCGTCCAGCATCAGTTCATCCCAGTCTTCCAGGTAACGAACCATGACGCCTTCCATCACCGCGTCGATATTCTTGAAGTAGTACTGGACATGGCTGATGCCCACCCCGGCTTCCGCCGCGATGGCGCGCATGCGGAAGCCCTGCCCGCCGTCGCGGGTCAGCACCCGCATGGCCGCGCGCAGAATCGCTTCCCGTCTTTCCTCTCCTTTGGCCGACATCTTTCCTCCTTCGTGATCGTCCGGCATGGCTGAAGCGCCAGTTTAATTGTTCAAACGACCAAGTTCATGTTTTAATATTGGTCAATTGACCAAAACTGAGGTGGGGCATGACTTCTTCCCGCGTTGTTCTTGTCGGCGGCAGCGGCGTGGTGGGCGCGCAAGTGGCGTCCTTGCTGGCGCGGCGCAGGCCGGATCTCAAGCTCGTCATCGCCGGCCGTCGTCTAGACGCGGCCCAGGCGGTGGCGCAGCGATATGGCGCCGAGGCGATGGCGATGGACGTGGACGCGCCGGCGCTGCCGGACGCTCTCAAGGGCGCGCTCATCGTGGGCTTGGTCAACGATGCGCATGACCGGCTGTTGCGCCTGGCCCTGGCCCAAGGTCACGCCTACCTTGACGTGACCCGCTGGACGGAGCGGCTGAAGCAGGCCTTGCTGACGACGGCCGCTTACGGGCCTCCCCGCGCGCCGGTGGTCTTGTCATCGGCCTGGATGGCCGGCGTGGCCAGCCTTGTGGCGCGAGACGCGGCGAGGGCCGTCGCCGAGGTCGAGCGCGTCGGCATCGACATCCTGTTCGCGATGGCGGATCAGGCGGGGCCGAATTCGACCGCATACATGGACCGCCTATCCGAACCGTTCCACACCATGGAAGGGGGGAAGTGGGTCAAGCGCGGCGGTTTTCTCGATGGCCGCGTCGCGGACTTCGGCGCCGCCGGCCGTCACAGGGTTTACCGTTTCGATACCCCGGATCAAGCGAATCTGCCCGCCATCGTCGGCGCCGCGCAGGTGGATGCGCGCATCGGCTTCGACGACGGCAAAGCCACCGCCTTGCTGCATGTGCTGGTGCGCAGCGGCGTATGGCGGCTGCTGTCGCGGCCGATGTTCAACAGCGCGCGGCAGGCGCTGCTCTACAACCCCGGGCCGGGCGCGGCTCACCGCATCCGCATTGCCGTCGAGGGCAAGGACGCCGCCGGCAGGCCGTGCGGAAAAACCGTGCAACTGGCGGACCCTTTGGGACAAGCGCATCTGACGGCCTTGGGCGCCGTTTTGCAGATCGAGCATTTATTGGGGGCGGACGCGCCGCCCGCCGGCGTCTATCTGGGGGAAGCGTTGCTGGACCCCGAGCACGCCTGTCGCCAGCTGCGGGGGGAGGGGGTGGAGATCAGCGCGGTCTGAACTTCGGGCGCAGCGGGCATGGCGCATTTGGCGTTGGCGGCGCGGGGTGCTAACCTCGCGGCCATTGATCCGCAATTGTGATGACGCCGATGTCCGACTATAACGCCCTCGATCCCCACGCCTGGCTGGAAAACCTGGACGATCCCGCCGCCGCCGAATGGGTGGCCGAGCAGAACGCGCGCGCCCAGGCGCGGCTGGACGCCGACCCGCGTTTCGCCGGCCTCCGCGACGAAATCCTCGCCCACCTGCGCGATACCCGCCAGATCCCGTTCTGCGCCGAGCATGAGGGCTGGCTGTACAACTTCCACCAGGACGAAGCCCATCCGCGCGGCATTTACCGCCGCAGCACGCTGGCGGCCTACCGCGCCGCCGAGCAGGACTGGCAGACCGTGCTGGACATCGACGCGCTGGCCGACGAGGCCGGCGAGGACTGGTATCTGGACGGGGTGTCCCACTGCACGCTGGCGCCGCTGCAAGCCATGGTGCACCTGACCGCCGGCGGCGGCGACGCCGGCATCGCGCGCGAATACGACCTGGCCGCCGGCGCGTGGCGGCCGGACGGTTTCAGTTTTCCGGAAGGCAAGAGCCATGTGGCCTGGCGCGATCCGGACAGCGCCTGGGCCTGCCCCGGCTGGCCGGGCGCGCCGCTGACCCGTTCCGGCTATCCGCGCGAAGTGTGGCTGGTGGAGCGCGGCGAGGAAGGGCGGCATGCCTGGAGCCAGGTGTTCTCCGCCGGCGAAGACGCGATGATGGTGGCCGCCTGGCGTTTCCTCGACGCCGACGGCGCGACGCTGGACCTGATCGAGTGCTCGGACAGCTTCTACAGCAAGACCTACCATCTGATCGACGAAGCGCTGGAAACCCACGCGCTGCCCTTGCCGCCCAAGGCGGAGCTGGAGGCGTATCTGCACGGCGATCTGATCGTCAAGCTGGCCGAGGACTGGGACGCCGCCGGGACCCGCTATCCGGCCGGCGCCTTGCTGGCGGTGGCGCTGGAGCCGCTGCGGCAGGGACGGATAGACGCGCAATTGCTGGTGGCGCCGCAGCCTCGGCTGGCGGTGGAGTCGGTGGAGACTACGCGCGCCAGCGTGGTGGTCAATCTGCTGGACCAGGTCAAGAGCCGGCTGCTGGCCTTCGACAAGATCGACGGCGTCTGGCGCGAGCGCGCGCTGCCCACGCCCAGCGGCGGGGTGATCGAGTTCGCCGACCAGCCCTGGGACAGCGATATCCTGTGCTACAGCTTCAGCGATTTCCTGACCCCCACCGGCCTGTACCGGCTGGACGTGGCCAGCGGCCAGCAGGAATGCCTGCGTCGTCAGCCGGAGGCTTTCGATCCGGCCGACTTCGTCGCCGAGCAATGGCAGGCGCGCGCGCCGGACGGCGAAAGCATTCCCTATTTCGTGGTGCGCCGCCGCGACGCGCCGCTGGACGGCGCCACGCCCACCTTGCTGTACGGCTACGGCGGCTTCGAAGTGCCGATGATGCCTTACTACGTGGAGAACTTCGGCCCGCACTGGCTGCAACGCGGCGGCGCCTTCGCGCTGGCCTGCATCCGCGGCGGCGGCGAGTTCGGCCCCGGCTGGCACCAGGCGGCGCAGGGCGTGAACCGCCAAGTGGGCTTCGACGACTTCATCGCGGTGGCGGAAGACATGGTGGCGCGCGGCCTGACCGCGCCGGCCAAGCTGGGCATAGAGGGCGGCAGCAACGGCGGCCTGTTGGTGGGCGCCTGCATGACGCAGCGGCCGGAATTATTCGGCGCGGTGGTGTGTGAAGTGCCGCTGTTGGACATGCTGCGCTACACCGAGCTGCTGGCCGGCGCCAGCTGGATAGACGAATACGGCGATCCGGAGGATCCGGCGCAGCGGCCGGCGCTGGAGGCGTATTCGCCCTACCACCGGCTACGCGACGATCTGGCCTATCCGCTGGCCCTGTTCACCACCAGCGCCAAGGACGACCGCGTGCATCCGGCGCATGCGCGCAAGATGGTGGCGCGGATGCGGGAGCTGGGCCACGACGCGCTGCTATTGGAAACCGAGGCCGGCGGCCATAGCGGCAACGCCGGCCAGGAGCAGACCGCGCAGGAGTTGGCGCGGGTGCTGGTCTATCTGTATCAGCGGCTGATGGATTGAGCGGAGGCGGGCGCTGCTGCCGCCGCCAGCGCCGGCAATTCCTCCAGGAAGGCCGCGCGCGAGCGCACGCCGGCGGTGCCCGGCTCTTTCTTGTCGTCCTGGATCAGGCGCACGAAGACCAGCGAGCGTTCGCCCTTATTGGCCCAGCCCACGTACCAGCCGTAGGGATGTTCCTCGTCGAACTCGCCGTCCGCCTTGCGCGGATAAGCCATGCCGGTCTTGCCGTGCGCCTGCCAGCCGTCCGCCGCCGCGCTGGTTTCCACGATCTTCATCGTCAGTTCCTGCGCGCGTTTGGACACCGGCAGTTCAAGATTGACCAGCTTGCGCAGGAAGGCCAGTTGCTCCAGCGGCGACACCTGCAGCGAGGAGGCGATCCAGGCGCGTTCCAGTCCATTGTGCTTGCCCGGGTCGCCGCTGAAGTCGGCGTTGCCGTAGCCGAAGGCGTCGGCGTAGCGTCCTAGCTTCTCCTCGCCCAGCGACTGGGCGATCTGCTGCGAATACCACACCACCGAATACTTCAGCCAGCGCACCGGATCGGTGGGCTGTTTCCAGTTGTCGCCGCCCCAGTCCACATAGCCGTCCCGGTAGGGCAAGGCCGGCTGGTGTTCGCTCTTGAGGAAGCCGGAATCGAAGCCCATCACGCTGAGCGGAATCTTGAACGTGGAGGCCGGGGTGTAGCGTTGTTCGCAGCTGCCTTGTCGCAGCAGGATGTCGCCGCTCTTGGCGTCGGCCAGCAGCGTGCATAGCGTGGCGGCGTGGACGGGCAGACTGAATAGGCCGGCGCAGAGCAGCGCGGCGCCGGCGAGGCGTGGTGTGTTCATGATGTTTCCCTTGATGGATTCAGCGCGGCATCCCTTGGACCGCGCGGTCTGAAGTCAGATGGGGGGGCGGATTCCAAAGTTCCACGCGCGGGCCGCTCAGGAGGCCGCTTGCCGCTTCAGCCAATCGCTGGGCGGCAGCCCCAGCCTCTGGGCAAACACCCGGCTGAGCGCGGCGGGGCTGGCGTAGCCCACTTGCGCGGCGATGCGTTTGATCGGCTGGCCCTGGCGCAGCTGATGACGGACGACGGCCAGCCGCCAGTCGGTCAGATAATCCAGCGGGGCGAGGCCGACTTGTTGCCGGAAGCGGGCGGCGAAACGCGCGCGCGACATGCCGGCCTGTTCCGCCAGTAGTTCCACGGTCCAGCCGTGCTCCGGCCGCGCGTGGATGGCGTTGACGGCGCGCGCCAATTTGGGGTCGGACATGGCGGCGAAGATGCCGCTGTGGATCTGGCCGCCGTCTATCACCACGCGTATCGCCTGGATCAGGAAATACTCCATCAAACGATCCAGCGCCGCCTGGCGGGCGAAGCGTTCGGAGAAGGCCTCGTCGAACAGCAGCCGCAGCGTGGGCAGCAGGCTGGGCGTATCGTCCAGATACAGCACCAGGCATTCCGGCAGCGCCAGCGCCAGCGGCCCGCCGGTCTGGAAGCCCAGGTCCAGCTTGGCGCAGACCAAGTCGGCGCCGCGCTCGCCCTCCGGCAGCAGGATGTGGGCGCTGGGGCGGGGAAACAGCAAGGCGCAGGGGCGGTCGGTGTCCAGCACCAGGACGTCGCGCAAGGTGCAGCGCAGGCGGCCGCCCTTGAGCAGATGCAGATGACCGGCCATTGCGCCAGGGTCGAAGTCCGCCAGATGGCATAGATTGCCATGATGGAATACGCGCGCGGAGAAGGCGCTTTGCTGCAGCAAGGGCGTCAACAAGTCCATTTCGATACGATCTGCAAAGTTTTCGAGACGATAGGCTTCTGATTGTATTGCAAGATGACTTCTGTGCAGTCCCCATCGTCGTTCAACTCGAGAGTCAGGAGCCCATCATGCCCCGCATCCCCACCGTAGACCGCCATCAAGCCAGCCCGGAACAGAGCGCCACCCTGGACGCCGTCAAGGCTAAGCTGGGCAAGGTGCCCAATCTGTTCGCCACCTTCGCCCAGTCTCCGGCGGTGTTGAACGCTTATCTGGGCTTCTCCGAAGCCCTGGCCAAGGGCAAGCTCAGCGCGCGCCAGCGCGAAGTGATCGCCTTGGCCGCCGCTCAGGCCAACGCCTGCCAGTACTGCCTGTCCGCCCATACCCTGATGAGCAAGGGCGCGGGCCTGAGCGAGGCCGACATCCAGGCGGCGCGGGCCGGCCAGGCCGCCGACGCGCAGACCGCCGCGATCGCCAGGCTGACCGGGCAAATCGTCAGCCAGCGCGGCGTGTTGTCCGATCAGGACCTGGCCGCGGCGCGCGCCGCCGGCGTCGACGACGGCCTGCTGGTGGAGGTGATCGCCGCGGTGGCGCTGAACACGCTGACCAATTACGCCAATCTGATCGCCGGCACCGAGATCGATTTCCCGGTGGTGGACTTGTAGGCGGCGCTTGCCGTTGATTGAGCGCGGCCGAGGCTTGACCGGCGTACTGGGGTATGCCGGCGGCCTCGGCCGTTTTCGTGCGGGTTTTGTCCTGCTCAGCAATGCAGCCGGGCGTGGCGCTGACGCAGCGCCTGCGGCGCGAAGGTCGACGCCGCCGGTTCCGGCGCGCGGCAGCACTGTTCGGCGCAATCGCTGATGCGCTCCAACTGCCGCTGCAGCGCGGCGGCGTCGCAATCGGCCAGCGGCTGGCGGTTCCACAGCACCCAGTCCTGGCTGTGCTCGGATTGGCCGATCACCGGCTTGAGCGGATCGTCGCTGAACAGATTCTGCCGCAGCGGCGGCGCGTCCGTTTGCGCCTGTTGCGGCGACAGGCAGCAGAACATCAGCAACTGGCGCGCCGGCTGTTCGCTCAGGTGCACCGCGTGTTCGCCCACTTGCAAGGTGAACAGACTGTCGTCCATCCGTTCCGGCGGCTGCAGGGACAGAGACTGGCAAAGCTGGGCGACGGCGTGTTGGAAAGGCGTGGACATGGTTTTTCTTTTTTGGATGAGGGAAGGGAAGCCGGCCGCGCGCGGCGGCCGGCGGCATGGTGCTTACTGTCCGGCGTTCAGCTTGGCGCGCAGCTCCTGCATCAGCGCGGCTTGCGGGCTCGCCGGGGCGGATGGCTCATCCAGCCAGCCTTGCAGCAGCGCTCCGCCAATCGCGGGCATGGTCTTGGCCAGTTGGAGCTCGGTCATCTGCCACAGCGGCGCGGAAACCTCGATGGAGGTTTTGCTGAACGCGCTGCCGGTGCCGGCGTCGGCATGGCGATGGCTCAAGGCCAGGGTGCGCATCGCCGCGCTTCCGCACTGCTTGAGCGGCCCTTCCGGCAATTGCGACAACATCTCGCGGTGCAGGCGGGTGACGTCTGCGCCGCTGGCGTGCAGCGCGTGCAGGTCTTGATCGCTGGGCAGCGGCAATTGTTTCAGGGTGTCCTTGATTAGCGCGGCAATCTCGATGTGGCTGAGCGAGTCCGGCGCCATCTCTCCATTCGCCATCTGTTGTTTCACGTTCTGCAATTTCTCGTGCGATGCCGGCACGCGGAAGGCGCCGTCCATATTGCGCTTATCCGCCAGGCTGGCCTGGAACGTGTCGCACAGGCGGCAGAAATTGGCGGCGAACGACGCGGTGAGAGGAGACACGGGCGCTTGCGGCGCGCTGGCCGCAGCCGGCTTGGCCTGGCCCGTCAGCTTGCGCACCCAGTCCGGGATCGCGCCGAAGAAGCGGGCGACCCGGCCGCTCAGCGGCTGGAAGAAACGACGCACGTCGGACAGACATTCGCTCAAGACCGCATGGGCTTTGCTGCGGCTTTCGGCGCTGTCGTCTATGCGCACCGGCTTGCCCTTGAGGCTGCCGGTCTGGGCGACGGGGGTCTCCGGGGCCTGGGCAGGGGTGTGCGAGGGGCTGGCGTTGGGCCGGACGGAGGGAAAGCCGAGAGGCAATAGCATGGTGGCGCTCCAGTGGCGTTGAAATGGGCACTATTACACCGCGCCGTTGCGACAGCGGCTTTCAGGAAGCGCTCAGAACCTGTTTACGATCTGCTGCGCGTCGGCGGGATGGATAGAAATGGGCGTTGAGACCAAGCTCAAAATGCTCATGCACCACGTGCACATTCCGCTTTTTTGCCCGTTTTCGCCTTGTCTCGCTCTTGCTCGCGAGACTTTAGAACAGGCGTTCAGCCCGGTTGTTGGCCCGGCGCTTCCGCCGGCGGTTCGCCTATCAGGTAACGCGGTCCGTCGCCCAGGCTGGCCGCGCAGTCGCCGGGGTTGTACAGCGCGCACTGGCTCAGAGACAGGCAGCCGCAGCCTATGCAGTTGCCCAGCCGGTCGCGCAGCCGGGTCAGCTCGTCTATGCGCTGCTGCAAACGCGGCAGCCAGTCCGCGGACAAGGCCTCCCAGTCGCGCGGGGTCGGCGTGCGCTGGCTGGGCAGCGCGGCCAGCGAACCGCGGATGTCGTCCAGGCTGATGCCGACGATCTGGGCCGCGCGGATGAAGGCGACGCGGCGCAGCGCGTCGCGCGGGTAGCGGCGTTGGCCGCCGGCGGAGCGGGCGCTGTGCAGCAGGCCCTGGGTTTCGTAGTAGCGCAGGGCGCTGGCGGCGACGCCGGAACGGCTCGCCAGCTCGCCTATGCTGAGCCAGGGAGAGGGTTTGGCCATGGGGGCGACGGGCATGCGCGGACTCGCTTGACTTAAAGTTGACTTTAACTTTTATCGTAAGTGCATGGATTTTTCAAGGAGGACGCCATGAACGCGCCAAGCCGTCACACTGAACTGCATGCCTTGTTGGACGCCAACCATGAGTTTTCGCTGATGCACAGCGACACCACCAACCATTGCCCGATGGCGCTGACCGCGCTGGCGGAAATGGGAGCGGAGCCGCATCAGCTGCGGGCATTCTTCGACTTCTGGGAGAGCGAGCGCGCCGAGCCGGCGGAGCCGGTGGAATACGATATCGGCTGGGGCCGCTGGGACGCGGCCTTGGGGCGGCTGGACGCCTTCCCGGCGCTGCTCCGGGTGATGGAGGAGCGGGTGGCGGTGCGCGGGGTGGAGGACACCGCGCGGCAAGTGTTGGCCAGCCTGCCGTTCTCGCCGGGCGGGGGCGCCTTCCATCCGCTGATCCGGCTGGCCTTCGCCCTGCGCGCCGGCCACGCCGGCGAAGCGGCGGCGGGGCTGGCCTATTATCTGAGCGGCTATCTGCGCCTGCCCGCCGGCCTGGACGCGCAAGCGCCGGCGGCTTCGGCGGAGGACGGGCTGGCGCGGCTGTCGCGGGCGCTGGCCGGCTGGAACAGCCCGGATTACTGGATACACGATCGCTTCGACGCAGTGCTGGCCGATCCGCGTTTTGCCGCCGCCTTGCCCGGCGCGCCGCAAACGGCGGACTGGCTGGACGCGCTGGCGCGGGCGGCGCTGCGGGTGTACTGGCAGACCGACAATTTCACCGCGCTGCACATGGTGACGGCGACGCTGGCGCTGCGCGACGTGCTGGAGCATCTGCCCGGCTTGCCGGCGGAGGATTGGTACCCGGCTTTGTGGCAGACCTTCTGCGTCGCCTATGTGTCCATCGGTGCGCCGGCGCTGGAGGCGGAGGAACTGCCGGACGCGCAGCCGGCCTGGCCCTTATTGCTGCAACGCGTGCTGAACGTGCGCAACGAGCATGTGATCAAGCTGGTGTACGCCTGCCATCGCGAGTTCCAGCGCAGCGGCGACGCCTTCTACCACGCGGCGGCGGCGCGGGCCTTGTGGGACGCGGTGTGAATCACCAGTCCTCCATCTCCTTGGGCACGCCGCCTGACATGATGGCGTCCTGCATCCATTGCTGCATCATGCCGGCAACGCCGATATTGCCCACCAGCGAGGTCATCAGCGCTGTGTGCAGCGGCGAGGCGGCGTCGATCTGTTCCAGCGTGCGCTGGATCATGTCGTTTTTCTGCTTCAAGGTGGTGAAGGCCAGTTCGCCGGTGGCCGGGTCTTTGAATTCGCCCAGCAACTTGCCGACGGCGTCGGCGTAGCGCTGTTTGTCTTCTTGCGAGTCGGACGCTGGCGGCGACAGCTGGCGCAGCGCCGCGAGGAAGGCCACCGCCAACGGGTCGGACTGGAAGTCCGGCCATTTGTGCGGCGGCGGCTCCACTGGCTTGGCGTCGTCGGTCGCCGGGGTTTCCGTCGGCGGCGCGGCGCCGTCGGCGTTTTGCGCCGCGGCCAGCAGCCGTTGCTGCAGCGGGACGATGTCGTCGCCGGCCGCGGCGGCGCGGCCGATGGAGGAAGGGGTCAGCGAGGGGATCATTCCGGGCTCCTGTCTGCGGCGGTCAAGGCCGCCAAGTCTTGTTCCAGTTGCGCGATCAAGCCGCGCAGCGCCTGCTCCGACAAACGGCGGCAGTCCTGAGGCAAGGGCTCCAGGCATTGCAGCAACTGGCGGCTGGCCGGCTCCACGTATTGTTCCGGCGAGAATTCCGCCGCCTGGTCCGCGCAGCGCATCATGAAGCGCGTGTCGGCGTGATAGTCGATCTGGATGGCGCCGGGCCAGTTTTCCGTCAGCAGCGTCATCAACTGCGGCTGCAGCGCGCGGGCGCGCTTGGGCAGCTGCAGATAGAGGGTGGCGTCCGGCTGATCCAGGCCGCGCAGCCATTCGTCCAGCAGCAGCAGCAGGGTGTCCGGATGGTCCACGGCGGCGCTCAGCATGGCGCGGGCCTCTTGCTCCAGCCGCTCCCGCCAGTTCCAGGCCATGGCCTGGCCGGCGGCCAGATGGGCGGCCGCGTGTTCCAGCGCGGCGAGCATGCCTTGCTGATAGCCGTCCTGGCAGGCTTGCCGGCGCAGGGCTTCGGCCTGGCGCTCGGCGTCGCGCAGCACGCGCTGCGCCTGTTGTCGCGCCTCGCGTTCCAGCTGATCGGCGCGTTCGGCTCGGCGCAGCTGGCCGCGGCGCACCAGCACGCCTTCAGCGGCGGTCGGAGGGCGGGATGTGGGGATGTCTCTGGGCATGTTGTAGGGCCAAGGTCAGAATCAGGGCGTCGGCGGGCGGCTGCGGCGGCGCGGCGTCGGCCTCCGGCGGGAACTGCAGCGGCAAGCGTTGCGCCAAGGGGCGCGGCAGACGCTCGCGCCAGGCCTGCAGGCGGCCGTAGCCGGTCAGCAGCAGCGCGCCGTGGCTGAGCGCCGGCCGCTGCGCGGCGGCGGCGTCCGGCGGCAGCGCCACGGCGGCGAAGTCCTGCGCCCAGTCCGGCAGCCGCAGCAGGCCCGCCTGCCAGCCCAGGCCGGCGCGCAGCGCGTGGCAACCCAGCAAATAGGCGGTTTGCGGCAAGCGCCGCCAGTGGCGCAGCCATTGCCGCGCCAGCGGGTCCAACTGGGCGTCGGCGCAGTCGCTGTCCAGCCGATAGGCGGAGATCAGCAGCTCATTGGCCGCCGCGCGCGCGGCGGCGGAGGCGGTCAGCGCCGGCGGCAGAACCAAGCGCCGCGGGTGCAGATAGGCCAGCGGGTCGTACAGCAGCGCTTGCAGCGCCGGCGAGCGGGCCGCGGGCCGGCTACTCATGTCCGGCCTGCGGCTCGGCGGCCGGCGGCTCGGCGACGGGTTTGGGCGCGCGGCGCTGCCACAGCCAGGCCGCCGCCGCGCCCAGGAGGGCGATCAGCGCCACGCCGGCCATCAGCCAGCTCAGGCCGGAGCCGCGCTCTTCCGCCGGCGCGGTGGGCGCCTGCTGCTGCGCCTCGCTGCGCCGCGACAGCACCACCGAGATATTGTCGTAATCGATGTCGGCGAAACTGTTCTTCAGGAAACGCTTGATATCGTTGACCATTTGCTCTGGGTCCACGTCGCGGTCGTACACCGCCAGCGCGGACAGGTGGATGGGTTTGGCGGCGCGGCCGCCTTCGCCGGAGTCCAGGTCGTAGCTGACGTGCACGCGCGCGGACAGCACGCCGTCCATGGTTTGCAGCGACTGCTCCAGCCGCTGCTCGATGGCGGAGTACAGCCGCGCCTTTTCCGCGCGCGGAGAGGACACCAGCGAATCCGCCGGGAACATCTGCGCCACTTCCACCCGTGGCCGCGACGGCAGGTTGTAGGCCTTCAGCCAGTCCACGGCGGCGGCGAAGTCCGGCTGCGCCACGGCGATGCTGAAGCCGGTCTTGCCGCGGTCGGTCTTGTCGGCCTCGATATTGTGGCGCTGCAAGACGGCGATCACTTCATTGGCCTGCTGCTGATCCAGGCCTTTGAGCAAGTCCTTCTGCTGGCAGCCGGTCAGCAGCAAGGCCAGCAATACGGCTTTGAAACCATGGCGGATCATGAGCGCAGCAGGCTTTCTACCGCGCCCACGGTCTTGCGGGTGAGGGTGCTGATCATGGACACCTCCAGGTTGTAATTGGAGGTGCGCTGCTGCAGCTCCATCAGCACGGCCGGATTGCTCAACAGGCCCGGCTGTTCCAGCCGTTGCAGAATGGCGTCCTTCTCCATGCCTACGCCGACGGCGTTTTGCGAGAAGGCCTGGATCAGGCGATCGTCCAGCGACACGAGATTGTGCTCGGAGCGGGTGATGTCGCTGACCTGGGCGGTCAGCGAATCCAGAGAGAGGGCGGCGATGGGGGTCATGGGCGGACTCCTGAAGCGCCGGCGCGTGGCCGGCGTCGGGGTTTAGCGGAAGTTCTGGATGATGGCCGCGTCGATGTCCTTGAACACTTTGACGGTGTTGGACTGCGCATTGCGGTACAGGTTGTACTCGGACAGCTTGCTTTGGTAGTCGGCCAGCAACTGGGGGTTGGACGGGTTGCCGTTCAGCTTATCCAGCGCCGTGGTCAGCTCGCCCTGGAGCTTGCTGGTGCCGGTGTCGAACTCCTTGGACATGTCGCTGAGGGTCCAGTCCGGATTGGTGATATCGATTGCCATGGTGGTTTGCCTTTGGGTTTACAGAGGTTTGGGGAAGTACCAGTGGCCGGTCGCCATCTTGACGTAACCCTGGTTGCCGTACTTGAAGGACTTGCCCTTGAGCCAGTCGTCCTTCAATTCAATGGCGAATTGCACGTAGCGGCCGCCCCACTGGCGGTAGTAGTCGTCGACGAAGCGGCGCGCGCGCAATAGTTCGCCGTCGTCCAGCGCGCCCTGGATCACGAAGGTGACGCCGTTGGGCTGCTCGCTGCGGGTGAAGGGCAGCGCCTGGCGCGACAGGCCGGTTTCGGCCTGGCTCGCGGCAGCGGCGTCGTCCACCGGCACGATGTCCACCGCGTCGGCGTAGGGCATCTGCTCGGCCAGCCGCTGCGACAGCGCTTGGCTGGCCGGCCCGCCCAGCGCGGCGCGCTGTTGGCTGACCCACAGCTGCGGCCGGCGAGGGTTGTCCAGCTGCAAGCGGTAATAGGGCAGGTGGGGGTAGTTATCCGCCAGCCAGCGGCCCATGCGTTCGTTTTCCTGCTGAGGGCTGAGCACCTGCGCCGGGCGGTTGTAGTCGCCGCGCGCCAGCACTTGCCGCGCCCAGGCGCTGTCGCGCTCATTGGCGGCGGAGACGTAGAACACGCCGTCGCGGCCGGGCAGCACCTGGAAGCGCTGGCTGTCGCGTCCCAGCAGCGCGTTCAATTCCGAGGCCTGGCGTTGCGGGGTGTTCCACAGCCAGTAGCCGCCGCCGGCCAGCAATAGCGCGGCGATCACCGCCAGCGCCACCGCGGCGGCGGCGTGGCGGCGCGCCGGTTTTTGTTCCGGCGGCGGCGCGTCCTGGCCGTGGCCCAGCACTTCCGGCGACCAGGACAGGTGCTCCGGCCGCAAGGCCAGTTCCAGCGCGCCGATGCGCAGCGGGCGGTTGAATTCGGCCGGACGCTCGTCCACGCCGGCGTCGCGCAGTTCGCGCAGCGTCACCCGGTCGGGTTCGGCGCGGTCGATCAGCACTTCGAAATTGACCCCGCCTTGCTCCAGAGGAATGAACAGGGCGTCTGCCGGCAATTCCGGCAATTGGCCGGCCTCGGTCAGGGCGGCGGCGGGGCCGACCAGGAACAGGGTCTTGCCTGGCTGCAGCAGGAATTCGCAGCCGCGCAGCGGGCTGTTGAGCAGGCGGACCACGATGGGCGCCGGCGCGGAGAGAGTGATGTCTTCAGCTGCCATGGTGTCTGTCGGTGAGTGCGCAAGGTTCTGCGATGTTGGCATCCACTTTACGGACATGCGGGGACGGATTCCTGATGGAAAACCGATGAAATCTCGGGAGGGGAATCAGATTCGGGGAGGAGGGAAAAAGCATGGCGGCGTGCCGCGGAAGCGGCGGCCGCCATGTAAAGGGGGATCGGGAGAGTTGCGGAATTACCGCAGCTGAGCGCCGGCGGCCCGCGCCGCCATTTTTTGCTGTCGCTCTTTCAATTCGTTGATGAGCTCCGCTCCCGCCGGCGAGGCGGCGGAGGGCTTGGAACCCGGCTCCTTGCGCAGTTTCTGGCTTTGTTCGTCACGCAGTTGCTGGATATCGGCCACGCTGGCCGCCGCGACCTTGTTCCAGGCGCGCGCCGGGCCGGCCGCCGGGGCCGCCGCGTTGACGGGCGGCGGCGGCGGTGGGGGAGGCGGAGGCGGCGGCGGTGGAATCTGACCGGGCTGCGTCGGCTGCGGCGCGGCGGCCAGGACCGGGGCTGCTGGCGGGGCTGCCGCGGCCGGCGCGGCTTGTACGACGGCGGCCGGCGCTTGAGGCGCCTTGGCCGGGGCGCGCTTGCCGGCGGTGTCCGCCAGTTTCTGCTCGAAATCCTTGAGCGCCTCGGGCGTCATGCGTTGGCGCAGCAATGCCATCGGGTCGCGTTTGGGCGTCGGCGCGGCGTCGGCGCGGGCCGGGCCGACGTCCGCCAGGGGCGCGGGCTGCTGCAGTTTGGCCATGGGTCGAGCCGACGTTTCCGCGCGGGCCTGGGGCGCGGCTTGCTGGAAAGCTTGCCGCAGCAGGCCTATCGAGCGGCCGGGCTGCGCCGTGCGCGGCGCGGGCTGGGGCGCGGCGCCCTGGCTGACGCCGCGCAACTGGGCGGTCCAGGCCGAGGAGGGACTGGGCTTGGGGGCGGTGGGCGGCGGCGTCGCGGACAGCGCGCGCGGGGCGGGAGAAAGCGAGCGAATCATGAGAGCTCCTTGCTTGGGGGTGGGGCGGCTTGGCGCAGCTTCTGGTAGCGCCGCCACACTTGCTCGGCGTAACGCATGCGCAAGGCGCGGCGGCTGGGCGCGGTGCCGGCGTTGTAAGCGCCCACCGCTTCCCAGGAATAACCGTAACGTTTCATCATCTCGGCCAGGATGGAGGCGCCGACGACCACGGACAGACAGGCGTCGCCCATCAGCTGCGGTTCGGTGACGCCCAGCTGGCGCAGCCGCGGCAGATGGGTGCTGTTGATCTGCATCAGGCCCAGGTCCCGGCTGCCGTCGCGGTTGCGGCCCACCGCGTCCGGCTTGAGCCCGGACTCCTGCTGGGCGATGGCGTAGAGCAAGTCCGGCGCGATATTGAACATGCGGCCGGCGCGATCCCAGCAGTCCGCCCGCGCCGCGCCGGCGCACAAGAAGAGGGCGGACAACAGACAGACGCGGATCACGCGGCCTCCGGCTGGCAGGGCTGAGCGTGTTCCGCCAGCTCGCTCAGTCGCGGATCGTGGCGCCAGGCCTTGATCCACAGATAGCCTTCAGCCTGCAATTGGCGCCAATGCTGGACCGCGGCCTCCGGGCCCTGCGCGGCCAGGATCAGCGGCAGCAGGCTGGAGCGCACCTGGCGGCTGTCCACCTTGGCGAGGAAGGCGCGCAACGCCGGCAGCGCCGCGTCGCCGCGACGGCAGTAGTCCACGTAGCTGTGATTGAGGGCGAGCAGGCCGGCTTCCTCGCCGGAGTCGCGCACCGCCTGCACCAGTTCGTCGGCTTGCGCGTGCTGGCCTTGCAGCCCCAGCAGCAGCGCCAGCACGCTTTGCAGCACCGGGTGGTTCTGGCCGTATTGGCAGAGCTGGCGCTTGCCCAGCGACACCGCGTCGTCGATGCGGTGTTCGTAATAGGTCAGCCACAGCTTCAGAATGCTGGCGGAGATGCGCGAGGGGTCGCGTTCCAGGCAGGCGTCCAGCGCCTGCTGCGCCTGGGCCAGCTTGCCGGACAGGAATAAATGCCAGGCGTGGTAGTAATGGATGTCGACGGCATCCGGCGCCAGCAGCCGCGCCTGTTCGAACAGCGCCTCGGCCACCGCCTGCTCCGAGCGCATGCTGCTGAGCAAGGCCAGCAGTCCCAGCGCCTGCGGGTTGGCCGCGTCCAGTTCCACCGCCTTGTTCACCGCCTGTTGCGCCTGGATCAGCGCCTGGGCCTGATCGAACAGGCCCAGCTGGGCCAGGGTCAGATAGCACTCGGCCAGGCTGCAGTAAGGCAGCGCGTGGCTGGGGCCGGCGTTGACGCACTGGCGCAGCAGCATCAGCGCGCGACGCAGGCTGGACGGGGTGTGCTGCTGCAGTTCGTGGCGGCCGTTCAGATAGGTGATGGCCATGTCCAGCGAGCCCAGCTCGTTGTTCTGGCCCTGGTTCCAGCGCAGGCCGGGAATGCGTTGCGGCAACAGGCTGGCCAGCCGGGTTTGCAGCGCGGTGATCGGCTGTTCCGGGCTCAGCTCTATGCTTTCATGGTGGATCAGCTGATGGCCGGCGGCGCGCACCAATTCCACCCGCAGCTTCCAGACGCCGCCTTGCTGCAGGGTCTGGCCGGCCAGGTAGTAGTCCGGGCGCAGCTGATCGATCATCGCCACGATGTCGGTGACGTCGCGGCAGTTCTGGGTGATGGTGGCCGGCAGCACGATCAGGCCGAACGGCGAGTAGCGCGACAGGCATTGCACCAGAGCGTTGTGCAGGCTGACCGCGTCCAGCTGCGGATGGGTGCGGAAGGGCAGCACAGCCACCGAGCATTGCGCCGCCAGCGGCGTGGGTTTGGACACCATGGCCACCGGGCGGCTGAAGCGATAGCCCTTGCCGTACACCGTGTCGATATAACGGCAATCCTTGGTTTCCAGCAGGATGCGCCGCAGCGCGTAGATACAGCGGGTCAGCGACTCTTCGTTGACTTCGCCGTCCGGCCAGACTCGGTCCAGCAGCGCGTCCTTGCTGACCAGCTCTCCCGCCGCTTCCAGCAGGGTGGTCAGCACAGCTAGTTCCTTGGGCGGAATGCTGATCTGCTGCTCGCGGTGCAGCAGCATGCCGTCGAAGTGAAGGACGAAGTCGCCAAAAACAAATTGCCTGTTCATGAAGCCATCTTTATGTAACGCCATCTTCTAGTTCCTCTTGCGCGCACGGCGCAATAGCGCATGGCGGACCATGCGGATCGAGTCGACCAATGCTGCGACTTGTGTGCTATTCCCCGTAGCATCGCGGCATGTCGGCGTGTTTTTTGTTCGGTGGATCTGTTGGGTGATTTGCGCTGGTTCTTGGGGCCGGCTGCGGATTCGCATCGCGCGGCGTGTGTCCGCCGCTTCCCGCCCGCTGTCGCCTGGAATTGCCAGTGTCGTCAACTGGCGCTCAAAGCCTTTATCCGGTCATAAAAACAGAGAGAGTGGATGGTACTTTTGCCGCCGAGGGCCAGCTTGCAAAAAATGTTCAGCGAATGACATGGTCTTGTTTGTCCTGTTGTTATGTCATCGGGTTGTTAGGGAGGTTTTTGATTTCCTTCGCATAAATTGATGTATGTAGGAATACTACGTGAGGGAGTGCTTGCTACAAATGGGAAAACTCTCAAAAACGAGGGGGGGCGGCTCGGACGAGGCCGCGGCCGATTTATGCAAGTTCGGTTGCCGGCGTTGGGGTAGTTTGACGCTGTCGCCGAGCATGCGCCGGCGGCCCCTCATCACCGTTGTTCTGGCCTCGCCGCCAAATCAGGAGCGTTTGAAATGTCTTTTAATGTTTCGTCGAAGCCGACCGCCAATTCCCCCCGTTTGGCGACGCTGTCCGAGCCGCAGCCAGGCGCGCCGTCCGCGCCGGCGCAGAGCCCGTTCGCGGCCGCGCTGCGCGGCGGCGGCATGACGGCGCAAGCGCCGGCTGTCGAACAGAAGCCGGCGTCCAAGCAGGCCGACGCCTGGCAGGCCGTGATAGCCGAGCTGGCTCGGGACTGCGCTAAATATTGCGATTTGGCGGCCCAGGGCGTGAAAGACGGGACAGTCAGTCCCGAGGCGCGCGGGCAATTGCAGGGGCTGCTGCTGGGCTGGACGGAGATGGGGCGGGAATTGCAAGCGGAAAGGCCGTCGCCCTTGGCGTTGGCCGCGAACTTGAAAGCCGGCAACGGCGAAAACTAGGCAGTCGCTCCGGGCCCGGCCCGGCGTTTGAGCCGCGATGCGGCGCGAGGAGGCATCCATGTTGGACACAGTTGCAAGCGGGGCGGGTACGGTGCGGTTGCAGGGCTTCCGCCGCTTATCGGAATCTTCGGCGCCGCGGCCGGCGCAGGGCCTGGCCGCCGCCTTGAGCGGCGCGCGCGGCGCGGCGGAACGCCGCGTGGAAGACGCGCCGCCGGCGCGCGGCAGCCAGGTGGTCCTCAGCGACGACAAGCTGCGCTTGCGGCGCGAAGACCTGGGCCAGACCCTGCTGGCGATGAAACGCGAAGCGTATCGCCAGGCGGAGCCGGAACGCTCGCGCTGGCCGCGCTGGGTGCAGGCGCTGAACATCCTGCCGCGCAGCCACGCGGTGGCGCCCAAGACGGTGGCCATCGTGGAAAGCTTGCGGCAGAAATTGGCGGCCGGCGACGCGCAGACGCCGCTGGACATTAAAGAATGCGCGCGGCTGTCGTTGGACATGGAAGCGCTGGCGCGCGCGGCGAGGCCGGGCAGCCCGCTGGCGGAACTGGGCCAGCGGCTGGCCCTGTTGGGCCAGGCGGCCTGGGCGCAGTTGGCGCGGACGGAGGCGGAAGCGCAACTGCTGCCGCAATTCCAGCGCTTTGATCAGCCGGGCGCCAGCCAGGAGCGCAATGTCGGCGCTTCGGTTGGGGTCGGCCTGGGACTGGGCGAGGCCGGCGCCGGCGCCAAGGCCACCTTCAGCGTGGGCCTGGCCTGGAGCCGCGGCATGGACAACGACGACGAAGGCTTCGTGTTCCAGAACCAGGGCAAGGCGGTGTCCGCGCGCGCCGGAATTCAGGGCGGCGTCGGCGTCGCCTCCTTGTCCGGCGCGGTGGAGGGGCGCCGCCAACGCACCGTGGCGACCGAATACGCCAGCGCCACCGCCTTCGTCAAACTGAAGGCGGACCAACTAGCTCACGGCTCGCGCCGAGACACCCTGGGCGTCAGCGCCCGCACCGCGGTGGGCGCCTTGATCCGCTTGTTCCGTCCCGGCCACGGCAATGAGTTGCGTCAGTACCAGCAATTGCAACAGCAGGCGGCGGATCAGCAGCAGCGGCTGGGCGTATTGCTGGGCTGGCTGGGCCAGCGCGACAGCGCCGCGTCCCTGCCCGGCGCGCAGACGCCCTATCTGCCGCCCAGCACGGTGGACAGCGTCAAGGGCAGCGCCTCGGCGCGCGCCGAAGCCGCGGGCGTCGGCGTCGGCGTTGGCGCGGCGGTGGAGCGCATCGACATCCAGGCCGACGCGCTGACCCCGATCTGGCAAGGCCTGCGCCAGGAGCAGGGCGCGGCGCGCAACGCGACGATCGCGCAACAGCGGCTGGCCGGCATCGAACAAAAAGCCGCCGCGCTGATGGGCGCGGACGCGCGCAATCATCCGCTGAGCTGGCTCAGCGGCGCGCAGAGCATGGCGGCGCTGCGCGAACAGACGCCGGAGCGGCTGCGCGACGCCGCGGACGGCCTGCGCGCCGAATTCGAACATTTCTGCGCCGTCGCCCAGCAATTGGACGCCGGCATCGGCAAGCGTCAGGGCGGCGCGGCGGTGGAACGATCCATCCAGGCCGCCTGGCGCGCGGGAAGCCGCGAGGAAACGCTGGCCAATATGGCGCTGGCCCACGCCGCGCTGACCCTGAGCGCGGCGGGCAAGGGCGACGAGGCCTTGTTGCAGAGCCTGGACGAGCTGGCGCCTCGGCTGTACGCGCCGCCCGTCCGTCACGACGCGGCGGCGCTGGCCAAGCGAACCAGCTTCCATGACGTGCTGCGCCTGCAGATCCGCGACCGCAGCGTCGCGCTGGATCTGGGCGGCGCGCTGGGGCCGCTGGGCCTGAAAGCGGAAGCCTCGCTGACCGAACGCACCCGGGTGCATCACAATCCGGTGCGAGCCGGGGATTACAAGGACGTGAGGATCAGCCTGTCCGGCAATCTGAGCGGCTCTTGGCCGCTGGACGCCTTGCGCGACGCGCTGAGCGCGCAGCTGGCGCCGCACGGCCTGGCCGCCGAAGTGCCGGCGGCGCTGGCCGGCCTGCAAAGTTCCGCGGGGCTGCAAGGCGGCGGCGCGCTGACCCTGCTGCTGCGCTTTTACCGGCCGCAATACCAGACCCAGGCCGATTTCCCGGCCGAAGCCGCCGGCTTCCGGCTGCAACTGAGCCGGGTCAGCGCCAGCGGCAACCTTGGCCTGTCCGCCTCCGGCGGCGTGCCGCTGCAGCCGGGCGTATCCCTGGAGCTGGGCCTTAACGCCGGCGCCTCCGCCACCGCGGTGCTGGGCGAGCGCTGGGGCGACAACAGCCTGAGCGCGCCGCTGATGCATTATCTGCACCTGAAGGCGGTGGACGAGAGCGAGCGTTGGCCCGCGATGAGAGAGGCGCAGCGCCCGGCGCTGGAAGCCTTGTGCCGCAAGCTGGCCGAGCCGGGCTCGGCGGTGCGGCGGGAGGCCGATTACTACCTGCGGCGCCAGGGCGCGGACGGCGCGGATTTCTTCGCCGCGATGGAAGCTTACGCTGTCGGCGGCTCCAGGCCCGCCGGGGACGCAGCGCTGAAGGAAGTGGACGCGATGATGGAGCGCCAGCTTCCCTTATGGCAGGCGGACAAGCAGAGTTTCGCCGGTTGGGAAGAACTGCCGCTGGCGCGCTAGCGGCGGTGGATTCTAGCGGCGGTGGATTAAAGATGAAGAGGATCAAAGCGCATGAGAATCTCGGCTAGCGGCGCGGCCATGCCGCCGCCGCGACCGGAAGCGACGCCGACGGCGGCGCCCAGCCGGCTGGCGCAGGCCTTCAAGGGCGTCGACAGCGTGGGCGAGCCCGCGCCGCGGCCCTTGGAGCGTTTCCGCGACATCGCCCGTTTCGTCGCCGCGCTGATGCCCAAAGAAGGCGAAACCGGACTGGTGGACGAAGAGTTGCGCGAGGCGCGCGACCCTCGCCATCGCTACCGGGAGTACGCACAGCCGGCGCACCGGCAATGGGTGGCCAGCGGGGACAGCGCCAGGGAAAACTTCTTCGCCTGGATGGACGCCCGCCCGCAGCTGGAAATCAACCTGGCCAAGCCGGGCCAGCCGCCGCGGATGGCGCGCTTGGGCGACGCGCCGCAAGTCAGCTATCTGAGCGACGCCGCCGCGCTCCAGCCCTATCTGGCGGAGGTGGCCGACGGCGTATGGCGGCGGCCGGACGGCACGGCTATCGACACCGCCGGCTCCAAGGGCAAGCTGGGCATGCCCGGCTACGCCATCTTGGTGCTGGACCGGGACGACAGGCTGTTTGTCCACGACGCGGTGCTGGGGCGGCTGCACCATACCAGCGCCAGCGCCGGCAAGCCGGTGCGGGCGGCGGCGATGATAGAGCTGAGCGAGGGCAAGGCCAGGTCGCTGATGCTGTCTTCCGGCCACTATATGAGCGATCTGGACGATCTGGAGCGGCTGCTGGATTTTCTGAACGGCAAGATGGATCTGTCGAAACTGGCGGTGCTGGCTCCGCATGAGGACCGGGCGGAACTGGCCGAGGTGCTGGCGCCCTATCGCCAGGCCCGGCGCTGAAGCCGGGACGGTTTCAGACGCAAGCGGCGCGCCAATTTGGCGCGCCGTTTTTTTATGTCAGCTGGGCGCCCGCGGCTTAGGTGAGCGCTTTTTGGAAGTGCTTGATCTTGGCTTGGATTTAAATACTTCCGACTGTTTTATTTTCTTAATTTTCAGGAGTCGCAGACATGATGCTGAATTCAGTCGGAGTTCGTCTGCTTCAAACCTCGTCCTCCAATACCGGCGTGGAATCGGTGCAGGCCAGCAAGCGTTTTGCTCAGATTTACGATAAGAGCGATTTCAAGGCAGTGTCGTCGGAAATCCATATGGTTTGGCTTGGCTCCAAGCCTGGCGACAGCCAGCAGAAATATCTGCGCGGAGGGTTGGAGAAAAACCCGAACAGCACGGTGAATTTGTGGGTGGATTCGAAACCATTCGGCGCTTACGCGGTGAATAAGGAAGTCCACGAACAAGTGAATACGCTATTCCCGGATGCCAAGCAATATCAGCAGGAAAAACAACTACGCGGCTTGTTCAGTCAATTGAAGGCCGGCTTGCAGTCCGAGGACAAACCACTGGGCCGTGCGGCGCAGAAAAAGGAAATGCCATGAGCGAAAAAATGGATGATCAAACCCACTCCTTGGGCAGGTCGTTGAATTCTGTGACCTACAGTTCATTATCATTCTCTCAAAATATTCATCATGAACTTAGTTCCTTGGTTCGCGATGCACTGACCGAGCTGGGCGTTTCAGACCAATTGTTGCATGGCTTTGACTCACACTCAACCATAGCCATTGATCTAAATGAAGGGCTGTCTATTAATATTTCGCTGGTCGACGATCGCCTCTTCATTTGGTCATTTGTCCCGATTGGTGAGGAGCTGTTGATAGACAATGCCAGGCACATCATGCCTGTTCTCACAACTGTAATGGAATATGTTGAAACGGGTCACTTGACATTGGGTAAGTGCAATGATGGTTTCGAATTAAAAGCATTGATTAGCCCGAGCGCATTGCTTGAGAATAAATTCAGTGAAGTTATTTATGGTTTTTATGGCGCGCTAAAGATTGTGTCTAGCCACCGATGAGGAGGGATGTTTGATGCTGGAAATTAAAGTCAATCACATCGCCCAGGTCGGCAGATGCCAAGCAGAACAGCAGGGTGGACCTCAGTTACTGCCGGTTAAAACAATAAAAAACTCCCCAAGCATGATGCGTTTCAAAGAAGCCGCGCAATTCATTATGGAAATGATGCCAAGAAAAAGCCGTGGGGAAGCAGGTGCTAATCCAAAATACTGGCTGGAAATTAAAGATCCGAAGCATCGCGATAGGGTTTCGTTGAATGGTTTTGATGCCCAGTCTGGTGCATTAAGCGCATGGCAGGAAGACGCTAATAGCAAGGTCGGGCTATTCCAGTGGATTGATCAGCATCCCGATGTTGAAATCAATACGCTCAAGAATAAACCTAAGCATCCTCTGTCGCAGGATGTCGGCTATATCAATTATCTATCCTCAGATCAAGCCGCTAATTATCGGGTAACGCTTTCACAGGGTGAATGGAAAGTAGGGGGTAAATTATTAGATACGACACATCTGCCAGGTAAGGCCGGGATGGAGGGCCACGCTGCCATTGTTGTCCATCGAGATGGAAATATCTTTGTTCATCCATATGAAAAAGGCAAATGGCAGCATACTTCGACGACAGAAGGTAAGCCGGTTTTATCAGCGGGCATGATACTCATTGCACAGGGAAAAGCGAAATCATTTCATCTGGATTCCGGCCACTATATGCCGCAGCGGCCTCAGCTAGAGCATCTTTTAGCTCGATTGGCGGCGCAAGGCGTCAATATTGACGAGCTCGATATCCACGCCAAGTCAATCGCGCAGGCTGATATAAAGGCGCTGGTGAGGAAGTATTCTGGTTGACGGTGTTGTTTGCCAGGTGGGAGTTTAATAATACAAACGCATTCTATTAGGATATAGATAATGATCCAAGTCCAAACGTTGCATCGTTCTACCTCTATTACGCCGACTGAGCAAAGTCATCAGCGCAATCAGTCCCTAAATGTGCGGGCAGTGCACAATACTCAAAACTCGCCGATGCACAGAACGCTGGACATCTACGGTATAGATGATAATCGGAAAGCGTTAAGTCAGCTAAATCAGGATAAATACCATGTGTTGATTAAAAAAGACCAATCAGGTAACTCTGATTTAACCCACGGTGCCTATGTGTCCAAACAGGGTGAGGATGGCTATGGCAATTTTAACTGGTTAAATCCAAAGGGGCTGATGAAATATCAAACCCCAGATGTCGCTGTTATTAGCTTTACGAATAAAGATCAGTTAACACAGCTTGGCGAGACCTATTCGAAGACTCCCTTGCCGGATTTTCTCACCAAGGTACTTAATGCAGAGGCCTGCCTAGATACTGATCTTTATCGCCGGAATGAGAGTCTGGCGCAGTTTGTTTCGCCAATTGACAGCACGCAACATGGATATCTCATTAGTCCCAATACACCGTACTGCGATGCAAAAGTGTTGGATGCCTATGTCAACGCTCCCGAAACACTCAAAAATAGCAAACATGGCATCATCTTGTGCACCTACGCGATTCATCCGGGTATACAGTCCTCATTTCTGGAATCGAGAAATCATCAATCAGGCCCTGAGAGGCTTGAGGCAAGCCAGAAGATGCCACAAAAGATGATTGATGAAAAAACACAGATTGACTCCTTGACCAGCATTCTGAGTTTAAAACAAGAGCATCTTCCGCAGCTCGAAAAATTGCGACAAGAGACAGTGCAACATCTTCGAAATGTATATGCTGTAAATGAACATGACAATACCAGAATGTTTTTCCATTTTCCCGTTGCAGAGAAAACCGCCACGCTTCACTTGCACACCTGGGTAAACAAAGGCGATCACCCGCTGAATGAACCGAGGTCTTTCGATCTCGACGCGATTATTGCGCATCTTAAGTCCGGGAAAGAGATTGGCGATCTTGTTCTTGACCGAAACGGGGGGAATTATTTTTTGCCGACCTCAGATTCCATTAAGGATATTAACGGTATTCCATTTAAAGGCGTGCACGACAATGTTCTAAATCTGCCTTTGTAATATTTATACTTGGCCTTTTGTTCGTTGGAGTGCGATCAGTACGCCTGAGTGACTAAGTGCAGCCAACGCACCTGCAACGTGCAATATGACAATTACAGGAGATAACTCATGATTTCAATTCAAGCGTTGCGGCCTTCTGCTGCGACTTTGCCCGCTGACTCGAGTCGCTTATGCCATGAGACCCTAGATGTACAGGCAGTACGTAACTCTCAGGCCAGCCTGACACAACACGAAAGCTCTGCGATCCGCAGAACATTGGATGCTTACGGCATTGATGACAACCGGAAAATCCTGAGCCAGCTAAATCAAGACAGGTATCAGGTGTTGATTAAGCAAGACAAATCCGGCGCCGCCGATTTAACCCATGGTGTCTATATATCCAAACAATCTGAAGACGACTATGGTAGTTTCAGATGGCTAAACCCAAGAGGTTTGCAAAAGTATCAAACTAAGGACCTGGCTCAGGTAAGGCTGACAACAACAAACCTGGCGCAGCTCCAGGAAACGTACAAAAACGAAAATACTACCCAGTTCCTGGTTGAGCTGCTACGCGGTAACAGCCGGGAACCTGGCGATAAGGTATACAATGAGGTATATAAAAAAAATCCAGATATCTTCCATTACTCTGCCCCGTTGGGGACGGGCAATGGGTTTCTGATTTATCCGAATATTCCCTACATGTCGCAAACCTACACCGCTGGACAAGTCACGGATTTGGCCGCTAGGCCAGAAGGCATCCAGCTGACGGCCTGGGCCGTTCATCCTGCTTTACCCCATGACTTGATTCAGGAAATGAAGGGTGACCCTTCAATAGAAAAAGTAGCGGTGAATCAGAGTGAGGAATTAAATCAATATAACGCCGAGTTAAAATCAGGTGTGAAGTCATTGACTTCTATATTGGATTTGGAGCAAAGCGATGTTGGAATGCTGGAAAAACTAAAGCGGGATAGCCTTCAGTGTTTAGTTGATACCTATGGGGTGTCTGCTGAAAAAGATAAGGTGAAGTTGTTTTTCCATTTTCCGGTGGCGCCTTCAACCGCTACCTTGCATATGCATATTTGGGTGAATAAAGGGGATCATCCTTTAAATGAGTCGCGCGCATTTGGTGTTGATGAGGTCATTCAGCATTTAAAGAGTGGTGGAAATATCAATGAGTTGATATTGTCCCGAAACGATGGGCAATTTATATTGCCGAGCAAAGATATGCTACATAAGATTAAAGGCATGCCTGAAAGTAAAGCACCAATGCCTGCCGACTATAGCGAACTTAGGCTTCCTATCGATGTGGCGCATCAATAAGAACATGGCCTAAGACCCGCTAACAAAACCCCTGATCCTGCGTTGCGCCTCCTTGCCGTACGACTTGTACTGTAGCTTCGCAGAAACTTCGTTTTCTGCGTCGGCGCGCCTTGGCTCAGGTTCTCTGCGAGCTTTTGTTAGCGGCTCTAAGCGCCTGCTCATGATCCAATACGCATAGCGAGACGCCGGACGGCGGACCGGAAACGTTCAGCCTGTTCCCGCTCAGGCGCCGCCGCCGTCCGCCGCCAGCCAACCCGCGCCGTTGCGGTCCAGTTCCCTCACCGCCTGTTCGCCTATGCACAGCCCCAGTTTGCGGTAGCTCTCGAACTGGGATTCGTCGAACCACTGATTGAGCGTGGACTGGTGCGGGAAGGCCGGATGTTCGGCCCGGTATTGCAGCACGTCCACCGGCTCCATGCCCTGGCCTTGCAGGCAGGGCTTCAGGTAGAGCAGGTGGCCGTTGGCGCCGGAGGCGTAGCGGATGTAGCCGACGGCGAAGGCGGACCGGCTGAGGCCGGTGGCCGGATCGCGGCGGATGGCGTCCACGTCGATGTGGATTTCCGCGCCCAGGTCTATCCGGCATTTGCGGATGGCGTTGCCCAGGTCCTCGAAAGTCATTTGTTCGTCCTGACCGGCATCGCTGATCACGATCAGCCGGCATTCCCGCCGCAGCAGTTCATACAGGCCCAGGTTTTCGAAGTGGCCGCCGTCGCTGAGATAGACGAAGTCCGAACGGGCGTTGGTCCGGCCCAGCAATTCATTCAATAGATAGACCCAGCCCTGCGGCGGGGACATCGCCTGCAGCGCGGCGCCGGGCTTGCCCGGATTGGGGCACCAGCGTCCCAGCCGCACATTGAACACCGTCAGCAGAAAAGTCACCGCCGGAGAGCTGTGATAACCCTGGTTGGGGCTGACCGCGGCGCCGGACACCGCCATCAGCGAGCCTAGCATCGGTCCCTGCTCGGCCCCGGTGGCGTCGTCGTGCATATAGGCGCGGGTGGGCACGAAGGCGTCGATGACTTCCGGCGCGCTGTCGGGAAATTTGTAGCCGCAGTACAGCGGGGTGAAGGTGAAGGAGGCGGCCTTGCGCTGCTGCCAGGCCAGGTCGTCGCCGGCCACCAGATTGAGGGCGGTGTTGATCAGGTGGTAGGGCCGCTGCGGCGGGCCGGAAGGCGAGCCGGCCAGCTCGGCCAGCGGCAGGTCGTCGCCGGCGTTGAAGCCGGTGAAGCGGTTGACCGTGTCCGCCCGTTGCGGCGCGCTGGCGCCCAGATAGCCGCGCGTCAGCCGGTTGCGGTAGAAGTTGTGCAGCGAGAACAGATTGATGTCGAAGCGGGAGGAGGCGAACACGGCCAGTCCGACGAAGGCCAGGATCAGCGCCGCGTACAGCCCGCCGCCCATGCCCTGTTGTTCCGAGGCGGCGAAATGCAGCGCGGTCCAATCGCTGAGGCCGCAGCGCTGAAAGCCGCACAACTGCTGGCGCAGCTGCCAGCCGTCGGCGTGGATCTCCAGCGCCGCCAGCAGCCAGCTGAGGCCGGCGCTGAGCAGGATCAGCAAGCCGGCGACGAAGATGTAAGGCCCGATGCGGGCGACCAGGTCGCGCCAGTCGGCGGACTGGCCGCAGCCGGTTTTGGCGGACTGGCCTTGCCAGACCGCGGCCAAGGTGGTCAGCAGCCAGGCCGGCAGGGTCAGCGCGCGCAGCCAGTCGGCGGTCACCGCCAGCAGCGGCAGCGACAGCGCCACCACGAGGAACAGCAGCACCAGCGCCAGATCCAGTGCCAGCAGCAGGCCGCCCAGGCGCGACCACCATTCGCGCTGCAGATCGGAGAAGCTGCGTTTGACCAGGCCGATGTGCAGCGCGGCGCTGAGGGCGAACACCGGCGGCAGCACGGCGAAGGCGCCGGCCACCACATACCAGGCCTGGGCCAGCGGCGCGCGGATGCCCAGGCCGTAATCCAGCGCCTGCAGCAAGAGCCACAGCTTGCCGCCGCCGGCCAGGCCGGCCAGCAGCGCCCACAGCACGCTGCGCAGATAGCCGTTGCCGCGCAGCTGGCTGAAGCCGCGCGCGAGCAAGGCCCAGTAGCCGGCGTAGGCCAGACTGGAGACCAGGGCCACCCGCCACAGCGGCAGCTGGTGCCAGAAATCGGCGCGGTTTTCCAGTTGCTGGAGGGTGAACACCGCCATCGCGTAACAGAAGAGCAGCAATAGCCCTATGCTGCAGGCCGGGGCATTGGGCGAGGCGGCGGTTTTGCCGTCGCGGGTGGTGGCGCGCGCCAGCAGGGCGGACAGCACGGCGGAGGCGGCGGCCACGGCCAGCGCGGCGGAGCCCGCGTAGGGCCAGGCGGCGAGGCTGCGCGCCAGGCCCAC
Organism: Chromobacterium rhizoryzae; assembly: GCF_020544465.1. NCBI lineage: Bacteria > Pseudomonadati > Pseudomonadota > Betaproteobacteria > Neisseriales > Chromobacteriaceae > Chromobacterium > Chromobacterium rhizoryzae. Next base: position 4,756,633 of record NZ_CP066126.1, on the reverse strand, counting down.
CAGGAAATGGGGGCCCAGCAGCAGCGCCAGCAGCAGGCTTTGCAGCACGATCTGGTTGAGGATGAAGTTGCGCCAGTAGGTGATGACGGCGGACAGAGTGTCCAGGCTGAACAGGCCGGTCTTGGGCGTCAGGTAGTTGCTGTAGTCGCGCAGGAACTGGATGGCCGGCTGGCGGCCCTGATGGTCGCGCAGCGTCTGTTCCATGCCGGCGTTGCCGGCGCGGCGCTTGAGCGCGGACAGCCAGCCGCCGAGGTAGCCGCCGCCGGACACGGTGGACAGGTAGTCGAACTCACGCAGCCAGCGGCTGCTGGCCAGCGCCTGCAGCACGCCCAGGTTGAAGGTGGCGCTGCGGATGCCGCCGCCGGAGAAGGCGAGGCCGGTTTGCGGCGCTTCGCCGCCGCCTGGACGTTCCACGCCTTCTTCCGCCCGCGCGGCGGCGAGGCCGGCGCGTTCGTCGGCGTGGACTTGGGAGAAGGGCTGGGTCGGGGTGCTCATCGGGTCCTTTCCGACGGAATGGGTCGAGGTGGCGGCGCGGATGGGGCGGGGAGATGATATGGGTTTGCTTCCCTATCCTCTCCACGCCTAAAGGCCACTCGGCAAGGCCGGTTCGCGCCTGGACGCCATCCCGCAGCGCTTATGAGCGCTTGGCGTCTTCCAAAATCGCCTCCGCCGCCTTCTCCGCGATCATGTAGACCGCGGAGACGATGAAGAAGCCGGGAATGCGCGGAAACACCGAGGCGTCCACCACGCGCAGGCCGCTGACGCCGTGGACGCGGAAACGGCTGTCCAGCACGCCGCCGGTTTCGCGCGCGCCGATCGCGCAGCTGCAGGAGGCATGGTGGCCCCAGGCGTTGTCGCGGACGAACTGACGCAGTTCGTCATCGCTTTGCAGCGCCTCGCCGGGCAGTTCCTCCTCCGCGATCAGGTTCTGCTTTTTCAGATCGGCGGTCAGGCTGCGCACGAACTTGATGCCTTCCACCACCGAGTCCAGATCCTGATCGCCGCCGGCGCTGCCTTCCTCGAAGTAGTGGAAGTTGATGTCCGGCGGGTCGCGCGGGTCGGCGGAGCGCAGCTTCACCGTGCCGGCGCGGTTATTGGTGTGCGCCTTGAGAATGGCCCAGGTCAGGTAGTTCAGGTGTTCGGGGAACAGGCGCGAGTAGCCGGGGAAATAGCCTTTGAACAGGCCCAGCAGCGCGAAGCAGAACAGGTCCGGCAGCGGCCGTTCCTGCGCCGAGCGGCGGATCACCGCCAGCACCGCGCCATTGGTGGTGTAAACGCCCTTGCGGCCTTCCGCCCATTGCTTGTATTGCGGGTCGCCGGGCGCGAATTCCGCGTCTTTCAGCACTTCCCAGTGCTTGAAGTTCATCCGGTTGACCACGCCCACTTCGTAGCGGTCCTGCAGGTTCTGGCCGACGCCGGGCAGGTCCACCCGCGGCGCGATGCCGTGCTCTTGCAAATGGGCGGCCGGACCGATGCCGGACAGCATCAGCAGCTGAGGGCTGTTGAAGGCGCCGCCGGCCAGGATGACTTCGCGGCTGCAGCGGACTTCGCGGCGCTCGCCGGCGGCGTCGCTGACCCGGCCGCTGGCGCGGTAAAGGCCGGCGCCCTTCAGGTATTCCACGCCGACCGCGCGCTGCCCTTCGTCGAACAGCACCCGGGTGGCCAGCGCGTCCAGCTCGACGCGCAGCCGGTCCGGGTGGCGGGCCGCCGCGTCCAGCACCCGTTCGCGGCTGCCGTTGCGTTGATGGTTGCGGGTGGCCAGCGGCGGGTAGCAGACGCCGACGGCGTTGTCGCGCACCAGCCGCCAGTCGTTGGGATCGGCCTGGCCTTGCAGCAGCCAGCGCCAGCTGCGGTGCGGCACGTCCACCTCCTGGAAGACCTTGTCCACCGATACCAGCAGGGTGTCCACCAGGCCGGCGTCGCCCAGCGCGGATTCCGGGATCGCCTTCTCGGTTTGCAGCCAGCCGCGCCAGCCGTGGCGGGTGGGGTTGACGCCGAGCAGGCCCAGCCAGCGGTAGAGCGGGCGGTGGTGGCAGTTCTCCAGCCGTTCGAAATAGCCGCGCATGTGGTCCGCGCGCCAGCTGGGGTCGCCGGTGAGCTGGGCGATGCCGTCCCAGTCCGCGTTGTGCGGGTAGACGGTGATCATGGCGTTGTGGGCGGTGCAGCCGCCCAGCGTGCCGGCGCGCGGATAGAGCACGCCGTCCACGTTCTGGCCGTTCCATTGCGCGCGGTATTTGGGGTCGCGCTTTTGCTGGGCGTCGTCGGCGTAGTGGCGGACGAAGTAGTCCAGTTTCATCGCCTCGTTTTCCGAGGCCAGCGCGTGGAACACCGGCACATCGTAATCGTCGGGCAGCCGTTCCGCCTGGGGCTGCCAGGCGTCGCCGCCCTTGAGCGCGCGCGGGTCGCCGCCGGCCTCCAGCAGCATGACCCGGTGCCCGGCCTCGGCCAGCCGCGCCGCCAGCGTGCCGCCGCCGGCGCCGGAACCCACCACGATGTATTCGTATTCGTCCATGGAGCGCCTTTAGAAGGTTTTCAGGAATTCGATCAGCGCGTACTTGTCGCTGTCGCTGAGGCCGGGTTCCTTGCTTTGGTAGCCGGTGCCGAAGTAATGGCCGCGGTTGACCTCGAAGTCCGGGCAGGTGCTCAGCTCAAGCATCGGCTGCGCCAGGTTGGCGAACACCTTGCGCGCCTCTTCGTCGCTGGCGCCCGGCGGCAGCGCCTTGAGGTCGTGCTTGATCTTGAGCAGCAGGTCCAGCAGCTTCTTGTCGTGCTTGAGCCGTTCGCCCAGCGAGGGGTTGTCCAGCGTCACCTGCAGGTTGGAGATCAGATTGACCGGGGTGCCGGCCGGAATCGGGCCCAGTTCCACGCCGTCCTTGCCGAACAGCCAGGGCAGATAGCGTTGCAGCGGGCCTTGCAGTTCTTGCAGCGCGTCCGGCAGGTAGCCGGTGGGCACGCGCAGATAGCTGCGGGCGGTGGTGCGGTCTATCAGGCCGGGGATTTTGGCGCCCAGCATCGTGTCCTTCTCACGTTTTTCCGGCCACAGCAGTTTCTGGATGGAGTCGTTGAAGGACTCCATGCGCGCGGCCACCGACGGGCTGGGGTTGAATTTGCCCAGGCTGTTGTTGAGCAGGAAGGGCGCGGTGGACCAGACGCTGATCAAGGAGGCGGGACGGGTGTAGCCGCGGCCGCCGGCCGGCATCTTGTATTGCGAGGGCGCGCCGGTGAAGGGGTTGTGCACGGTGATCTCGCCGACCGAGGGCAGGTCTTTATAGGTTTTGGACGAGAAGTTGTCCCAGATATTGCCCTTGAGCGCATTGGTGGCCAGCGGGCTGCAGGCATTGGTCTGCAGCAGGGTTACCGGCACCCGCAGCTCGGTGGACAGGTAGTTGTCCTTCAGGAAGTCGTCGGCCTGGACGATCTGGCGCATTTGCGATTTGAAGTCCTCGGTCTTGGTCCAGTCCCAGTATTTGTTGAAGCAGCCCAGGTAGTCCGGGCCGGCGCAGCCGGCGGTGGGGTCCAGCGGCGGCACTTTGGGCGGCAGCTTGCTGGAGTGGCAGCGCGCGCAGTTTTCCGCGAACACCACCTTGCCGCGGCTGAGCTGGGCGGCGTCGCGGCTCAGGTATTGCTCGCCGCCGGGGGCGTCCTTCAGCTTGTGCGGGTCCGTGCTCTTCAGGAAGAACAGCGCCATGTTCACGGTCTGCTGCTCGGTGGATTGCCAGTACACCGAGTTCTTGCGCGCGTCGGCGATCTGGATCGGGGTGATGGTCTTGCCGCCCACCAGCGGGTTGAAATGCAGCAGCCATTCCTCGCTGAACAGGCCGATGTTCAGATACACGCGGTTCAGCGCGCCCAGCGCGCCCACCGAGTCCGAGCCGTCTTTCAGCACCCGCGGCGTCCATACGGTCTTGGGCGGCTGGAAGAACTGGGTCAGCGGGCCGTCTTTGACGAAGTCGTTGAACTGCTTGTTGTTGAGCCCGCCGCCGGCCAAGGTTTCCTTGCCCCAGCGCTTGGCGATGTCCAGCCGCGGCCCCAGGCCGTACACCGCGTTCATGGTGCGCGGGTTGTTGATGGAGTCGGTGGAGATCAGCGAGGTGTCCAGCGCGCCGGGGCGCGAGGTGTGGAACAGCTGGAAGGGGAAGCTGCTGGGGTCCGCCTGCCAGGAGAAGATGCGGTCCACCCAGAAATACTGGGCGCCGACGTTGGAGCTCAGGTTTTCCCACTTCGGATGTTCCGGGTCCGCCGGCGGTTTCACCGGATTGGGGCCGACGTGGCAGAACGCACAGGACATGCCCACGCGGTAGGGGCGGATCAGGTCCTTGTCGTTGTAATACGTCGGGTCTTCGTAATAGCGCTTGGCGTCCCATTTCTTGGCCGCGGCTTCGTCGAAGGCCGGGTTGGGGAACAGGCGCAGGCCCACCACGCCGGTGGCGTAGCCGTAGAAGGAGCCGGCGGGCAGGTTCTTGCCGCGCGCGCCTATGGCCACGCCCGGATATTTCTGCTCGTTCTCGAACGGGTCTTTCGGGCAATCGGCGCGGCGTTGGTCCAGCCACAGGCCGAAGCGCTTGTCGTCCGGGCCGCCCGCCTTGTCGAAACAGGGCTCGTTGACCAGGCCCAGATAGTTCCAGCGGTTGTCGCGGCTGAACTTGAGGCCGGGATGGGAGGACAGGGTTTTGAGCAGGTCCAGATTGCCCACGCTGACGGTGGCGAGCTTATCCCACAGCCTGTCGTTGCCGCCGGTCCACACCAGCCAGGTGTTGCGGCCTTTGACTTCGGCGGCGTCCAGCGCCACCGCGCTGTCCATGTCCTTGAAGTAGTCCTCGTCGGCGGCGGGGAAGGATTCCACCGTGCGTTGGGCCTGCTTGGCTTCGTCCAGCACGGTGCCGGGCTTGGGCTCGCCGTCCCGGCAGCCGGCCAGGCTCAACAGCAAGAGCAACGCCGCTCCCCGGCGCAGGGTAGGGGTCAACTGGGCCATCGCATTCTCTCCATCGGCAGCACGGCGGTTTTTGATTTTGGTTCGATCATTTATTTGGCATGTCGGGCCTATCTCTGCCTATAGCACGGCGGCGGCGCGGCCGCGCCCGCGTAGTTTTGCTGAGCGTTCTTACGGATGGCGAAAAGCCGGCGCCATGGTCGATAGTTGAAAGTTGCCCGCGGCGGGGAAAGGGATAATCGCGGCGCTGATCCCGGCTCAAGCGGGGCGCGCCTGCGCGCTCGCTGCGGCCTGCGCCGCGCGAGGGCCGTCGCGGCGGGCCTGTTCTTTCTATCTGGCGGGCGCTGGAGCGAAAACTCGGGATCCCATCAGATTTGCATCAGGATTCGCCCGCGGCGCTGGGGGACACTTTCCCGGTCCAAGCACGAGCCCCGCAGGGCGTTTGACCGATGACCGATAACGATGTGTTGCTCCCGCTGGAGACTTTGGAGGCCGCCGCCAAGCGCTGCGCGCCGGCCCAGGACGTCTGGCTGCTGCCGCCGCGCCGGGAAGAGGCGCGGCTGGAATTGAGCTGGGAAGAGGGCGCGGAAACGCTGACCCTGGCGGCGGATTGGCAGGGCCTGCTGCTGCTGGACCGCGTGGATGTGAGCGTGGCCGCCGGCGCGCTGGCCTTCCAGCCGGTCCGGCTGGAGCCCTTGAGCAAGCTGCTGGCTTTTGTCGACGAAGCCAAGACCGACGAGGCCCGCGACGCGGACGCGCCGGCTGGCGAGGCGCGTTGCGCGCAGTTGCCGCTGGCCGATCTGAGCGCCTGGCAGGACCGCAAGCGCTGCGAATACTGGTTCTTGCTGCAGGTGTTGACGCCGTCGCCGGCCTTCGCCGCGCTGCTGTCGCTATTGCGCCGCAGCGAGAGCTATTGGCTGGTGCGCTTCCTGCTGGCCCAGTCCACCTGCGGCGACAAGCTGCAGGCGCTGGGCGAACGCTACGGCGTGTCCTACTCCCACTTCCGCCGCTTGTGCCGCCACGCCTTGGGCAACGCGGCCAAGACCGAGCTGCGCGACTGGCGCATGGCCCGCTCGCTGCTGGACGTGGCGGAGGGACGGGAAAACCTGACCCAGGTGGCGCTCAAGCACGGCTACGCCTCGTCGTCGCATTTTTCCAACGAAATCAAGGGACTGATCGGCGTGTCGCCGCGCGGTCTGTCCAATATCATTCAACTGGCCACCAAATGAATCGAAGCTTTTTATCCGCCGCGCTGCTGGCCGCGACGCTGCTCGCGGCCCTGCCGGCCGCCGCCGCGCCGGAACCGGCGCGCGCCGCCGACTCCGCCGGCTACGTCGCCAAGAAGGAGGGCCTGCGTTCTTTCTTCGACGCGATTTCCTCGCGGCTGAAAAAGCCGGTGATCGTCAGCAAGCAGGCGGCGCGCAAGCAGATCAGCGGCGATTTCGACCTGGCCAATCCGCAGGCGCTGCTGGACAAGATGACCCAGCAGCTGGGCCTGATCTGGTATCACGACGGCCAGGCCATCTACGTCTACGACGCCAGCGAAACCCGCAACGCGGTGGTGTCGCTGCGCAATGTCTCGCTCTCCGCCTTCAACGACTTCCTGCGCAAGTCCGGCCTCTACGACAAGCGCTATCCGCTGCGCGGAGACAACCGCAGCGGCACTTTCTACGTGTCCGGGCCGCCGGTCTTCGTGGATCTGGTGGTCAACGCCGCCGGCTTCATGGACAAGCAGAGCGACGGCATCGAGCTGGGTCGGCAGAAGATAGGCGTGGTGCGGCTCAACAACACCTTCGTCAGCGACCGCAGCTATGAGTTGCGCGACCAGAAAATCGTCATCCCCGGCATGGCCACGGTGATAGAGAAGCTGCTGCAGGGCGAGGACAAGCCCTTGCAGACCGCCGCCAATCCGGCGCGGCCGCCGGCGCGGGGCAGCGACATCCCGGCGATGCCGGACTTTCCCGCCGGCGGGGAGCTCAAGGCGCCGGCCTACCAGGCCGGCCTCAGCCTGCCCGACGCGCTGAAGCAGGACACGGCGGCCGGTGACATCAAGGTGATCGCCTATCCGGACACCAACAGCCTGCTGATCAAGGGCACCACCGAACAGGTGCGCTTCATCGAAAACCTGGCGCTGGCGCTGGACGTGGCCAAGCGCCATGTGGAGCTGTCGCTGTGGATCATCGATCTGGACAAGGGCGATCTGGATCAATTGGGCGTCAACTGGAGCGGCAGCGTCACCGTGGGCAACAAGCTGGGCGTGGCGCTGAACCCCAGCAATTCGATCAGCACGCTGGACGGCACCCGCTTCATCGCCTCGGTGATGGCGCTGTCGCAGAAGAACAAGGCCAATGTGGTGTCGCGCCCGGTGGTGCTGACCCAGGAAAACGTGCCGGCCATCTTCGACAATAACCGCACCTTCTACGCCAAGCTGGTGGGCGAGCGCAATGCCAGCCTGCAGCACGTGACCTACGGCACCCTGGTCAGCGTGCTGCCGCGCTTCTCCGCCGACGGCCAGATCGAGATGTCGCTGAATATCGAGGACGGCCGCGAGGCCAAGAGCCCGGATTACGACAAGGACCCGCAGGACGCCTTGCCCGAGGTGGGCCGCACCCGCATCAGCACCGTGGCCCGGGTGCCGCAGGGCAAGAGCCTGTTGATAGGCGGTTACACCCGCGACGCCAATATCGAGCAGAACAACAAGGTGCCGTTCTTGGGCAGCTTGCCGCTGGTGGGCGGCCTGTTCCGCTACCGCAGCCAGAACCAGAGCAATACCGTGCGCGTGTTCCTGATTCAGCCGCGCGAGATCGACGACCCGCTGACGCCGGACGCCAGCGATCTGTCGGCGGCGGTGGCCAAGGAGGGCGGCATCTCCAGCGATCCGCTGCAGCAATGGGTGCGGGATTATCTGGACCGCGAACAGCGCGCCGAGGGCGCGGCCAAGGGCGCGACGCGTGGACATTAGCGGCCGTCCGCCGCCGGTCTTCGGCGTCCGCTCGCCCAAGCATCAGGGCAAGCTGGACGCCCAGCGCGACGCCCAGCGCCAGGGCGAGGCCCGGCAGGCGGACGCGCAGCAGGTGGAGGACGCCAGCCCGGCGGCCGAGGTGCAGCGCTTCGTCCAGTCCACCGATGAAATGTCGGCGGCGTTGACCCAGTTCCGCAACCGCCGCGATTACGACAAGAAGCTGGGCCATCTGGCCGACAGTTTCGAACGGGTGCTGGACGAGGAAGCCCAGCCCAAGGCGCAGCAGATCGTGAACGTGGCCAAGTCCCACGGGATCAGCGCCGAGGACTTGCTGCGCCAGGCGCGTTCCTTGTTCCCGGACGACAGCGATCTGGTGCTGGTGCTGCGCGAACTGCTGCGCCGCCGTCAGCTGGACGAGGTGGTACGCAAACGCCTGCAGGCCCTGCTCAAGCAGGTGGAGGAGCAAGCCGAGGCCAAGCCTTTGAAAGCCGGCATCAATTGCGCGCTGAAGGCGAGGCTGTTCGGCAAGGCTTTGTCCCTGAGTCCCGGCCTGCTGCGCGCCAGCTACCGCCAGTTTCTGGAGAGCGAGGCGGCGGAAGTGGAGATTTACGCCGACTGGGTGGGCAGCTACGGCTACCAGCGCCGGGCGGTGGTGCTGGATTTCATCGAAGGCGCGCTGCTGGCCGACATCGATTCGCTGGACGCCAGCTGTTCGCGGCTGGAGTTCGGCAATCTGCTGGGCCGGCTGAGCCAGCTCAAGCTGCTGCGTTCGGCCGACGCGCTCTTTGTCGGCCGCATGCTGGCCAACCCGCAGGTATGCGCCTTCAACCCCAGCGAGGCGGACTGGCTGTTGTTCCTGCTGTCGCTGTTGCAACAGCCGCAGCAGCTGGACGGCCTGCTGGCGGAGACGGTGGGCGACACCGCCTTGCTCAGCCGCCACAGCGAGCATTCCACCTTGCTGCAGGCGCTGTACCAGGCCTGCAAGGCGCTGCCGCCGCAGCTCTTCGTCGACGAACGCTGGCTGGACGCCTTGCAGGAGGAATTCCGCCGCCTGGCCGCCATCGCTTACCGCCACGAGCTGGCCGAGCGCCGGCGCGAGGCCGAGGGCGGCGGCGCGGAGTAAACGAGAGCCGCCAGGCAAGGCGGGGGGACACGTCCCGTCTTGCCTGGCTGTTTTTCCCGGCGGGCCGCGGCCCGTCGCCAATATCGAATCGCTTTGGATGACTAACGGTGTTTAATTCCCTGCTCAACGGCGCGCGCTCGCGGCCGGAATTGCTGATCCTGCTGTTGATGGTGATGATCATCGCGATGCTGATCATCCCGCTGCCCACCTATCTGGTGGACTTCCTGATCGGCCTCAACATCGTGATCGCCGTGCTGGTGTTCATGGGCTCCTTCTACATCGACCGCATCCTCAGCTTTTCCACCTTTCCCTCGGTGCTGCTGATCACCACCCTGTTCCGGCTGGCGCTGTCCATCAGCACCAGCCGCCTGATCCTGATCGAGGCGGACGCGGGCGAGATCATCAACACCTTCGGCCAGTTCGTCATCGGCGACAGCCTGGCGGTGGGCTTCGTGGTGTTCTCCATCGTCACCGTGGTGCAGTTCATCGTCATCACCAAGGGCTCGGAGCGGGTGGCCGAGGTGGCGGCGCGCTTCTCGCTGGACGGCATGCCCGGCAAGCAGATGAGCATCGACGCCGACCTCAAGGCCGGCATCGTGGACGCCGACGGCGCGCGCGAACGCCGCAGCGTGCTGGAGCGCGAAAGCCAGCTTTACGGCTCCTTCGACGGCGCGATGAAGTTCATCAAGGGCGACGCCATCGCCGGCATCATCATCATCTTCGTCAACTTCATCGGCGGCATCGCCGTGGGCATGACCCAGCACGGCATGGACCTGTCCACCGCGCTGTCCACCTACACCATGCTCACCATCGGCGACGGCCTGGTGGCGCAGATCCCCGCGCTGCTGATCGCCATCAGCGCCGGCTTCATCGTCACCCGCGTCAACGGCGACAGCGACAATATGGGCCGCAACATCATGAGCCAGTTGCTGGGCAACCCGTTCGTGCTGGTGGTGACCGCGGTGCTGGCTTTGGCGGTGGGCATGCTGCCCGGCTTCCCGCTGATCGTGTTCCTGATCCTGGCCGCGGCGCTGGGCGGCCTGTTCTATTACAAGCGCCGCATGGCCGGCAAAGGCGCGCCGGGCGCGGCCCAGTCTCCGGCGGCGGCCGCGGCCGGCGGGGCGCCGGCGAGCGGCAAGGACAGCTCCCTGGGCCTGATCGGCAATCTGGACAAGGTGGCGGCGGAAACCGTGCCGCTGATCCTGCTGGTGCCCAAGGCGCGCCGCGCCGCGCTGGAGCAGGCGCAACTGGCCGAGCGCCTGCGCAGCCAGTTCTTCATCGATTACGGGGTGAGGCTGCCGGACATGCTGCTGCGCGACGGCGAAGGCCTGCCGGACAACCGGGTGGCGGTGCTGATCAACGAAATCCGCGCCGACGAGTTCGAACTGCATTTCGATCTGCTGCGGGTGATCAATTATTCGGACGAGGCCGCCGCGCTGGTGCAGCCGGTCTTCAGTGCCCAGGGCGCCAGCCAGTGCGCCTGGGTGCGCCCGGCCGACGGCGACAAGCTGGCCAAGCTGGGCTACCAGCTGCGCCCGGCGCTGGACGAGCTCTATCACTGCCTGGCCGCGCTGCTGGCGCGCCACGTCAACGAATACTTCGGCGTCCAGGAAACCAAGCACATGCTGGATCAGTTGGAGGCCAAATACCCTGACCTGCTCAAGGAAGTGCTGCGCCACGCCACGGTGCAGCGCATCGCCGAAGTGCTGCAACGGCTGCTGGCCGAGCGCATCTCGGTGCGCAATATGAAGCTGATCATGGAGGCGCTGGCGCTGTGGGCGCCGCGCGAGAAAGACGTGATCAATCTGGTCGAGCATGTGCGCGGCGCGCTGGCGCGCTACATCTGCCACAAGTTCGCCAGCGGCGGCGAACTGCGCGCGGTGATGATGTCCGCCGAGGTGGAGGACATGGTGCGCAAGGGCATACGCCAGACCTCGGCCGGCGCCTTCCTCAACCTGGAGCCGGCGGCTTCGGACGAGCTGATGGACCTGTTCGCGCTCGGCCTGGACGGCATGGGTATCGCGCACAAGGACCTGGTGCTGCTGGCCTCGGTGGACGTGCGGCGCTTCATCAAGAAACTGGTCGAAACCCGCTTCCGCGACCTGGAAGTGGTGTCCTTCGGCGAAATCGCCGACAGCGTGTCGGTGAACGTGATCAAAACCATTTAAAAAAGGATTCCGCCTATGTTCGCCATGGATATCGCCCAACTGGTCCGCTCCGCCTTGGAAGAGAGCGGCTGCGACCCCGCCCTGCTGGGCGAGCTGGACAGCCATTCCACCATCGCGCTGGATCTGCACGATCTGCCCAGCATCCACGTCAGCGCCCAGGACGGCGAGGTGTGGCTGTGGTCGCGGCTGGGCGAGCACAACGAGGCGGTGCTGGCCCAGCGCGCCGGCCAATTGCTGCAGGACCTGATGCAGGGCTGCCACTTCGCCCGCGGCGGCCAGCTGCAACTGGCCGCCAACGACGGCTATCTGGAGCTGAAGGCGATGGCCCACCCGGATTATCTGGCCGACGGCAAGCGCTTCTCCGAGGCGCTGAACGGCTTCTTCGACGCGCTGGAACGCTTCAGCGAGTCGCTGCTGCGATGAAAGCGCCGCGCCTGCTGCGCCGGCTGGCGTATCCGCAACGCCTGTCCGGCCCCATTCTGGAAGCCGCGCTGCCCGAGGTGGCGATAGGCGAGCTGTGCGACATCCGCCGCAGCTGGCAGGACCGCGAGGTGGTGGCCCGCGCCCAGGTGGTGGGCTTTCAAGGCCCGCGCGCCGTGCTCAGCCTGATCGGCAACGCGCGCGGCCTGTCGCGCGAGGCGGTGCTGCAGCCCACCGGCCGCGCCTTGGCGGCCTGGATAGGCGAGTCGGCGCTGGGCGCGGTGCTGGACCCCACCGGCCGCATCGTCGAGCGCTTCGCGCCCGAGGCCGGCGTCGGCGGCGAGGAGCGCGGCATCGACGCCGATCCGCCGCCGTACTCGCGGCGCGTGGGCATACGCGAGCCGCTGGCCACCGGCGTGCGCGCCATCGACGGCCTGCTGACCTGCGGCGTCGGTCAGCGCGTCGGCATCTTCGCCTCCGCCGGCTGCGGCAAGACCGTGCTGATGCACATGCTGATCGAGCAGAGCGACGCCGACGTTTTCGTCATCGGCCTGATCGGCGAGCGCGGCCGCGAAGTGACCGAATTCGCCGAATCGCTGCGCGCCTCGCCCAAGCGCGAGCGCTGCGCGCTGGTGTTCGCCACCTCGGACTTCTCCTCGGTGGACCGCTGCAACGCGGCGCTGCTGGCCACCACGGTGGCCGAGTACTTCCGCGACCAGGGCAAGAAAGTGGTGCTCTTCGTCGACTCCATGACCCGCTACGCCCGCGCGCTGCGCGACGTGGCGCTGGCCGCCGGCGAACCGCCGGCGCGGCGCGGCTATCCGGCCTCGGTGTTCGACAGCCTGCCGCGGCTGCTGGAGCGCCCCGGCGCCACCCGAGGCGGCAGCATTACCGCCTTCTACACCGTGCTGCTGGAGAGCGACGACGAGCCGGACCCGATGGCGGACGAAATCCGCTCCATCCTGGACGGCCACATCTATCTGAGCCGCAAGCTGGCCGGTCAGGGCCATTACCCGGCCATCGACGTGCTCAAGAGCGCCAGCCGCGTGGCGGGGCAGGTCTGCGACGGCGGCCATCTGCAGGCGGCCTCGGCGCTGCGCGCCTTGATGGCGCGGCTGGAAGAGTTGCAAGTCTTCATCGACCTGGGCGAATACCGCCCCGGCGAGAACCCCGACAACGACCGGGCGATGAATGCGCGCGAGGCGCTGCGCCGCTGGCTGCGCCAACCGGTGGACGAGGGCGCGGGTTTCGCCGACACCCTGCGCAGCCTGCATGAGCTTGTTGCCTAAGCTGGGCGCGCTGCTGCGCCGTTGTCAGGCGGCGCAATCGCGTTGCGAGGCCGAGCTGGCTCAGCTGGCGCGCCAGGACGGCGCGCTGGCGGCGGAGCAAGAGGCGCTGGCCTCGCAGGGCCAGGGCCTGCGCCAATTGCTGCTGGCGCAACGGCCGGCCGGGGCGATGAGCCGCGGCCAGCTGTTCGCCTTGCAGCGCAAGCAGGCGGTACTGCGACGCCAGTTGCAGAACCTGGACCTGCAAAGCGGACAGCTGGAAGAACAGCGCCAGGGCCTGGCCGGCCGGCGCGAGGAACAACAGGTCTTGCGTCGGCAATGGCTGCGCAAGGAAGACAAGTATCAACGCTGGGCCAAGCTGCAGCGCCGCCAGGAACGCATGCGGCGTTTGCGGCTGGACGAGGCCGAGCAGGAAGAGAGGACGATATGGAAGCGATGACGCCTATTCCCGCGCCGAGCATGGACGCCCGGCCGGCGGCCGAAGCCGACGGCGCCGCTGAAGCCTTTGCCCGCGAAGCCCAAAGGCAGCGGCAAGACGCCGCCGATCCGGAACGCGACGGCGAGGACGAGGCCGGCGGACGCGAGCAAGACCGCTCCCGCCTGCCGGCCGGGGCGCTGTGGCAGCCGCCGCTGCCGCCGCACTGGAACGCGGCGCGGCTGAGCGCCGGCGGCCGCCATGCGGCGGAAGCCGCGCTGTCCGCGCCGGGCAAGCGCGGCCGGACGCTGCTGGGCGAGGGCGAAGGACCGGACGCCGGCGCGCGCGGCAAGACCGCGGCCCGGCCGCAAGGCGCGCAGGCCGCCGCCGCGGCGCTGGCGGCCCAGCATGCGGCCAGCCTGGCGCCGACGGCCGACGTGCCGGCCAAGGCCGGCCCCGCCGCGCTGGCGACGATGCCGGCCGCGCCCCGCAAAACCGAGCACGCCTCGGCCAAGGGCGAAGCCTCGCTTCCCGTTGCCGCGTCGCAGACGGCAGCCGCCGCGCCGACGCCCGGACGGACCGTGTCGAAAGCCGAAGCCGCCGCGCCGGTCCCGACGCCGACGCCGGCCGCCGCGCGCGAAGGCGGAGAGACGCGCAAGACCGAATCCGCTCCGGCGGCCGCGGCGGCGCTGACGCCTCCGCCGGCCCAACCGTCCGCGCCGGCGACGCCGCCGCCGCGCGAAGCCGCTCCGCAGGCGCGGCCGCGGCAGGACCCTGCCTTGAGCCAGACGACGCCGTCCGCGCCCAGCGCGCCGGAGCCGGCCCAGCCGGGCCTGACCTACCGCTTTCAGCGCTGGGGCGGCGAACACGCGGTGAACGTGCAAAGCCAGCCCGGCGGCGTGCTCAGCCTGCAGCCCTCGGACAGCCTGGTGCAACAGCGGCTGGGCGAGCAATGGCAGTCCGGCAATCCGCAGCAATGGCAGATGGCCCGCGACGACGGCCGCGAGCAGGGCCGGCAGCAGCCGCAGCGGGATGAGGAGGAGGACGCCTGATGCTGGCGCTCAGACAAATCGACGCGCGTGAACGCGCCTTGAGCCTTGCCGCCGCCGCCTGGCGGCGCCAGGGCTGGGACGCGACGCTGGAAACGCCGCCGCGCGGCGGCTTGTGGCTGTCTGTGGCCGACGCGGACCAGCGTTGGCAGGGCTGGCTGCAAGCGCGCGCCTGGCTGGAGAACGCCGCGCCGGAACTGGCGCGGTTGGCCTTGTCCGCCGGGGTGGAGGCGCAGGCGGCGCAATGGCTGGCGGCGGCGGAACGGCCGCTGACGCCGCCGATGCCGGAGCTGGCCTACCAGCGCTTGAGCCTGGGCGAGGCGGGGCCGGGCGACGCCTTGCCGCGCCAGCCGCTGCTGCGGGTGATGTGCGCCGAGGGGCCGCTGTGGCTGGAGCGCGCGCCGGCGTTCGAGGCCGGAGACGCGCCGGACCCGGCGCCCTTGTTGAGCTGGCCGCTGCGCTTCGTCATCGGCGACAGCCGCATCAGCCTGGGCTTGCTGCGCGGCGTGACGCGCGGCGACGTGCTGCTGATCCGCGAGCCGGCGGCGGCGGTGCGCTGCCACGACCGCGCGCTAGGCACTTATCAAACGTATGAGGAAGGAATCGTCATGGAATGGGATGAATCGCAACAGGCGGCGGAGCAGGAAGCGCCGGCGCGCGACATGGGACAGCTGCCGGTGGAGCTGGAGTTCGTGCTGCATCGCGGGCGGGTGACGCTGGCGGAGTTGCAGGACTTGTGCCGGGGCCAGTTGTTGAACCTGCCGGCGGACGTGGAGCGGCGGGTGGAAGTGCGCGCCAACGGCGCGCTGCTGGGACGCGGCGAACTGGTGCAGCTGGCCGGCCATCTGGGGGTGGAAGTGACGGAGTGGCTGGGCGGAGCCGCCGATGTCGAATGATATTTCGCTGATCGCGCTGCTGGCCTTCGCCACGCTGCTGCCTTTCCTGATCGCTTCCGGCACTTGCTTCATCAAGTTCTCCATCGTGTTCGTGATGGTGCGCAACGCGCTGGGCTTGCAGCAGGTGCCGTCCAATATGACGCTCAACGGCATCGCGCTGATGCTGTCGATGTTCGTGATGCTGCCGATCGCGCAGCAGGCCTACAGTCACTACCAGGAAGAACAGGTCAGCTTCAACAGCGTGGAATCGGTGAGCAACTTCGTCGAAAACGGCCTGGATGGTTATCGCGGCTATTTGCAGAAGTATTCCGATCCGGAACTGGTGAGTTTCTTTGAAAAAGCCCAGGCGCAGCGCACCGAGCGCGAAACCGGCAACGCGGCCGAGGATGAACAGCCGTCCCTCTTCGCCTTGCTGCCGGCCTATGCGCTCAGCGAGATCAAGAGCGCGTTCAAGATCGGCTTTTATCTCTACCTGCCCTTCGTGGTGGTGGATTTGGTGATCTCCAGCATCTTGCTGGCGCTGGGGATGATGATGATGAGCCCGGTGACGATTTCGGTGCCGATCAAGCTGGTGCTGTTCGTGGCGCTGGACGGCTGGACTTTGTTGTCGAAGGGCTTGGTGTTGCAGTACCTGGATTTGGCGACCTAGCCGGGCGGAGCAAACTGTCCCGCCACGGCATGGCGCTGCGCTCGGTTTTGCTGCCCGCGTCCCGGAGCGAATGGCTTTCATGGAGCGGGCGGAGTGCCGCGCTGCCCATGCCGTCCGCCTCAATTTTGGAGTTTTGCTATGAATGATCTGGTGTTCGCCGGCAACAAGGCGCTGTACCTGGTGCTGCTGATGTCGGCCTGGCCCATCATCGTGGCCACCGCCATCGGCCTGCTGGTGGGCCTGTTCCAGACCGTGACCCAGTTGCAGGAACAGACGCTGCCCTTCGGCATCAAGCTGTTCGGCGTCAGCCTGTGCCTGTTCCTGCTGTCCGGCTGGTACGGCGAAACCCTGCTCGGCTTTGGCCGGGAGGTGATGCGCATGGCACTGGCCCGAGGCTGAGACGGATGCAGTTCGGCCTGTTCTTCGAGATCCACGGCTGGGTGGCCTCGGCCGCGCTCGGCTTCGCCCGCGTGGCGCCGGTGTTCTTCATCCTGCCCTTCCTGAACAGCAATGTGCTCAGCGGCGTGGTGCGCACCTCGGCCACCATGCTGGTGGCGCTGGGGCTGTGGCCGCATCCGGTGGAGGCGCTGCCGGCCTTTCAGGCGCTGCCCTTTATCGCGCTGATCGCGCGCGAGGCCGCGGTGGGCCTGCTGCTGGGCTGCCTGCTGGCCTGGCCGTTCTGGGTGTTCCACGCGCTGGGCAGCATCATAGACAACCAGCGCGGCGCGACGCTGAGCAGCAGCATAGACCCGGCCAACGGCGTGGACACTTCGGAATTGGCCAATATGTTCAATCTGTTCGCCGCCGCGGTCTATCTGCAAGGCGGCGGCATGAGCCTGATGCTGGACCTGTTCCGTCAGAGCTATCAGCTGTGCGACCCGCTGGGCGCGTGCGCGCCGGCCTTGCAGCCGACGCTGAGCTTGCTCAATCAGGTGATCAGCAAGGCGGTGGTGCTGGCCAGTCCGGTGGTGGCGGCCTTGCTGCTGTCCGAGGTGGTGCTGGGCCTGCTGTCGCGTTTCGCGCCGCAGATGAACGCCTTCGCGGTGTCGCTGACGGTGAAGAGCGCGGCGGCCTTGCTGATCATGTTGATGTATTTCGGCCCGGTGTTGCCCGACACGGTGATGCGGCTGGCCTTCCCGCCGACGGCGCTGCCCGGCTGGCTGAGCGCGCCGGTGCGCTGAGATGTCGAACAAGACCGAACAACCCACGCGCAAGCGCTTGCAGGACGCGGCCAAGAAAGGCCAGTCCTTCAAGAGCCGCGACCTGGTGGTGGCCTGCCTGACCCTGTGCGGCGTCGCCTATCTGGTGTCCTTCGGCTCGCTGGTGGAGCTGATGGGCGCTTTCCGCCAGGTGATCGCCGGCGGCTTCCAGCAGGACATGCAGGGCTACGCCCAGGCGGTGGTCTGGCTGGGCATCAAGCTCTTGCTGCCCATCTTTCTGCTGTGCATCGTCGCCTCCGCCTTGCCCTCCCTGCTGCAAAGCGGCTTCGTGCTGGCCAGCGAGGCCTTGAAGCTCAATCTGGAGGCCTTGAACCCGGTCAACGGCTTCAAGAAGCTGTTCAGCCTGCGCACGGTGAAGGAGGCGGTGAAGGCCTTGCTTTACCTGGCCAGTTTCGTGGTGGCGGTGCTGGTGCTGTGGCACAAGCACAAGGCCCTGCTGTTCGCCCAGCTCAACGGCGACCCCATAGGCATGGCGGCGATCTGGCGCGAACTGCTGCTGGCGCTGGTGTTGACCTGCCTGGGCTGCATCGTGGCGGTGCTGGTGCTGGACGCCATCGCCGAGTACTTCCTGTTCATGAAGGATATGAAGATGGACAAGCAGGAGGTCAAACGCGAGATGAAGGAGCAGGAGGGCAATCCGGAGATCAAGTCTCGCCGCCGCGAGGCGCATATGGAAATCCTGTCCGAGCAGGTGAAGTCCGACATCGAAAACTCGCGCCTGATCGTGGCCAACCCCACCCATATCGCCGTCGGCATCTATTTCAAGCCCGAGCTGCTGCCCATCCCCTTCATCTCGGTGATGGAGACTAATCAGCGCGCGCTGGCGGTGCGGGCCTATGCGGAAAAAGTGGGCGTGCCGGTGGTGCGCGACATCCCGCTGGCGCGGCGCATTTTCGCCAGCCACCGCCGTTATTCCCTGGTCAGCCTGGACGAGGTGGAGGAAGTGCTGCGCTTGCTGATGTGGCTGGAGCAGGTGGAAAACGCCGGAGCGCAGGCGTCGGAGCCGGAGCCATCGAGGCTAGCGGCGGAGCAACAGGGGAAGGACGCGAACGCCGCCGGGCCGGTTGTGGATAAATCCGCCGCCAAGCCCGCCTCTGTGGATAAACAAAACGACCAGGAAGGCTGAGCGCATAGACGCGGCCCAAGAGCCTTCCCGCCCGCCGGGAAGGTCTGGCAACGCCAATCTTCCCCCGCGCGGCGGCGGCCTCAAAACCCGCAAGGCCATATTGAACACGCCCGGATAGCCGATGCGCCGTCGCCATGAGCGATTCCTGAATGTTTCCCCCCGCCGACCGCTGTTAAATGACAGCGACGACGGTCATTTCACACCCAAGACAACCGTCGTCTCTAGCCAGCTCTGCCGGGTTGGTGACAGCGACTAGGAGAAGTTTGATGAACCCTGAAGACAGTGTCAGCGACGACCGCCTGGCAGAGATGGTCTGGGAAGCGGTAAGCGCGGGCGCCACCCTGAAAGACGTGCACGGCATTCCGCCGGACATGATGGAAGGCCTGTACGCCCACGCTTACGATTTTTACAACAAGGGAAGGCTCGACGAGGCGGAAACCTTCTTCCGCTTTCTGTGCATCTACGACTTCTACAACCCCGACTACATCATGGGGCTGGCCGCCGTGTGCCAGCTCAAGAAACAGTTCCAGAAGGCCGCTGATCTGTACGCGGTGGCCTTCGCCCTGAGCAAGAACGACTACCGGCCGGTGTTCTTCACCGGGCAGTGCCAGCTGTTCATGCGCAAGGCGGCCAAGGCCAGGCAGTGTTTCGAGCTGGTGTGCGAACAAAGCGACGACGAGTCGCTGCGCGCCAAGGCCCAAGTGTATCTGGACAGTTTGCAGGAGACGGAGGCCGAGCAATCCCGTCAGCAGGAAAAGGAGCAAGCATGAGCGGTAACACTATCGGTCAAAGCTTCAATCTTGACAGTGCCAAGCTGGCGAAAGCGCTATCGGGTAACACCCAGGCGAGCGAGAAATTCGTCGACGCCGCGCAGAAGTCGGCGCAAGCGCTGTTCACGATGCGCGTCAGCGACGACGCCGGCGCCGCCAAGCCGCGCAGCGACTTGAACACGCCGCCGCTGACCCAGCCCACGGCCAAGGCCAAGGAAGAGCTGGACGGCGCGGGCAAGCTGACGCTGCTGCTGGGACAGTTGATGTCCTTGCTGGGCAATGTCTCGCTGTCGCAGCTGGAAAGCCGCATCGCCACCTGGCGCGCGATGATGGAAGCGCAAGTGGCGATGGGCGAGAAACTGTCCAAAGAGTTCCAGGACGCGTTCAAGGCGGCGAGCGAAGCCACCGAGGCGTTGAAAGACGCGGTGGGCAACTACGACAGCGCCAAACAGGCCGCGGACGCCGCCCAGAAGAAAGCCGACGCGGCCCTGGCCAAGCTGAACGGCATGTCGCCGGACGATCCGGGTTACGCCGACGCCCAGGCCGCCAGCCAGCAAGCCTCCGGCGAAGCCGCGCAAGCCAAGCAGAAAGCCGACAAGGCGTTCGAGGTGGCGGAAAAGGCCCGCGTGGTGGCGGTGGAAAAGGGCAAGATCGCCGATGATCTGGCCGGCAAGGTGCAAGGCGCCAATGTGGGCGGCGATGTCGCGCGCAAAACCGGCGAGGACAACCTGTCCAATGTGGCCAAGCTGACCATGTTGATGGCGATGTTCGTCGAACTGGTGGGCAAGAACAGCGAAGAAAGTCTGAAAAACGATCTGGCATTGTTCCAGGCCTTGCAGGAAGGCCGCCAGAAGGAAATGGACAAAAAATCCGCCGAGTACCAGGAAGAAGTGCGCAAGGCGGAAGAACTCAATCGCACCATGGGGTGCATTGGCAAGATTCTAGGCGCGTTGCTGACCGTGGTCAGCGTCGTGGCCGCAGCATTCACCGGCGGCGCCAGCCTGGCGCTGGCCGCAGTGGGCGTCGCGCTGATGGTGGCGGACGAGGTGGTCAAGGCCACCACCGGGGTGTCTTTCATGGAAGAGGCGTTGAAGCCCTTGATGGACAAGGTGCTCAAACCCTTGATGGACCTGATAGGCAAAGCCATTACCAAGGCGCTGGAAAGCATGGGGGTGGACAAGAAGACCGCCGAGCTGGCCGGCTCCATCATCGGCGCGGTGCTGGCCGCGGTGGCCATGGTCGCGGTGATGGTGGTGGTGGCCGTGGTGGGCAAGGGCGCCGCCAGCAAGCTGGGCGGCGCGCTCAGCAAGCTGATGGGCGACGCCATCAAGAAGATGGTGCCCAATGTGCTGAAGGAACTGGCCAAGAACGGCAGCAAGATGTTGACCCAGGGCTTCCAGCGCCTGGCCAACAGCCTGGGTCTGCGCACCGATGCCGCCTCCAAACAGCTGATGGCCAACACCCTCAACCGCGTGGTGGTGGGCGGGGAAGTGGCGCAAGCCACCTCTCAGGCCGGCGGCAATGTGGCGCAGGGCGTGTTCATGAAGAACGCCAGCGACGCGCTGGCCGACTTCACCCTGGCGCGCGCCGCGATGGATCAGATCGAGCAATGGCTGAAGCAGGCGGTGGAAGCCTTCGCCAACACTCAGAAAATTACTCAGGAACTGACCACGATGATGTCTTCCGCGCTGCAGCAGAACGCTGAAGCCGGCCGCTTCGTACTGCGTCAGAGCCACGCTTGAGTCAGGAGAAAATAGCATGCTGAACACTATCAACACCACGTCCGTCCATACTCTTTTCCCCGCTACGGCGGAATCCGGCGCGACCGATAAATCGCTGGCGGCCAAGTCGCTGGTGGACATCAAGGACATCCTGCCCATCCTGAACAGCGCCGGCCGCGACGGCAAGGCGCTGGCCGAGGTGATGAGCGGGCCGGAACTGCGTCCGCCGTCCGCCGAAGTGAGCAAGCAGGTGACCGACGGCCTGAAGGCCTATCTGAGCGAAAAAGCCAAGGACCCGGAGTTTGTTCAGGATCTGGGCGCCTTGTACCAGAAGGTCGAATCCGGCGTGAACAAGCTGATGAACGACAAGGTCAAGGAACAGGCAGAACAGGGTAAATCCTTTGACATCAGCGGCATGGCGCCCAGCGGGGTGGCGCTGCTGGTGGCCGCCATCGTCTTGATGTCGGCGCTGCGCACCGCCGACAACGCTTTAAGCACCAAGTTGTCGCTGGTCAGCTTCGACGCCACCAAGGCCACCGCCGCCTCCATGGTGCGCGAAGGCATCGCCAACCTGTCCAGCAGTATTGCTCAGGGTGTGGGCCAGATGGCCATTACCGGCGTCGGAGCCAAGAAGAGCTTGAACGGCCTCAACGCCGAACGCGGCGCATTGAAGAACAACGCGCCCAAGCTGGCCAAGGCCGGCGACGAGAGTCGCAATATCCAAACCACGCTGAACCGTCAGAACACGGTCAAGCTGGGCACGGAGCCCGACAGCCTGAAGCATGTGGGCCTGAAGTCGCAGCCGGGCGCGGCCAAGTTGGGCGCAGGCGAGCCGGGCACGCAGTCCAACGCCGCAGGCAGCGTGGCGGACGGCATGGCCGGTGACAAGATCGGTTTGAAGTCCAGCAACCAGAACCTGGGCAAGCCGCATGAAACCGCCTTGGGCAGCGCCAGCGAGGACTTGTCGGTGAAGAGCTCGATCGAGCAGCAAACGATGGACGACACCAAGCTCAAGGCTCAGGCCAAGCAAACCACCGGCCGGGCCATCATGGACAGCTCGTCCGCGGCCAGCAATATCGCCGGCGGCTCTGGCCGCTACGCCTCCACGCTGGAGCAGTCCGAGCAGCAGATCAGCCAGGCTTCCAGCCGCGTGGCCAATACCGCCTCCGAGGAAACCCGCGAGAGCAGCCGCAAATCCGACAGCTTCATCCAGGAGCTGCTGCGCACCTTGGACAGCATCAGCCAATCCAAGAGCGCGGCCATGGGCGCGGTAGCCGGCAACATCCGCGCCTGATCCGCTAGCCCGGAACCGGGCGGCGCCGTCCCTGGCGCCGCCCGCCGGCCCAGCCATCCCGGTCGGGCCGGCCTTCCACACCATTCATTCCGCCAGCGCCTTGGCGCCTGCCTCGGCGCTGGCCATGCAGGGGAATTCCCATGAACGGCATTCAAACCACATCCTCCTTGCCGCTGACGCTGCCGCAAACGACGGAAACCCCGGCCGCCGCGCCGCGAGCCGATACCGGCGGCGTCGCCGTTGAAACCCGCGCCGCCGCGCCGCAAGGGCCGGAGCTGTCCGCGCTCAATACCGCTCAGAACAAGGCCGACGCGTTGCGCCAGGCCAACGAGGCCGCCCGCCGCACCGTCGAAGGGCAGACCACCTATGAAAGCAAGCTGGCGGACCAGCGCTGGCAGGCGGCGATTGCCGGCGGCGAGCAGCCGGCGGCCGAGCGGCTTAATTTCCAGCGCGGCGCGTTGACGCGGGCGCAGGACCAGGCCCGCGACATGCAGACGCTGAATACTCAGCAACTCAAAAGCAGTCTGGGCGCTTTGGCGCAAAGCGGCTATGTGATGTCCGCCGAGCAAAAGTCGACGCTGCAGGCGGATATCGCCGACGTGTTCGCCGACGCTCCGCCCACAGCGCGGGAATTTGCCGCGCCGATGTTGTACACGGCGCCGGGCGCGGCCAAGGACATGATTTCCGACCGCGAACTGTGGGAAATGATCAGCAAGGCCATCGGCGACATCAAGGACGGCTATCTGGGCGTGTACGAAAACGTGGTGGCCCAGTACACCGAGTTCTACAAGGCGTTCAGCGACATCCTGTCGCAGATGGCGAACTGGATCAAACCCGGCGGCGACGGCAACAAGGTCAAGCTGGACGTCGATGCGCTCAAGGCCGCGCTGCAGAAGCTGAAATCGGATTTCTCCCTGCCCAAGAAAGCGGCGGTGCTTTTCCCCTCGCAGGATAAATCGGCGGATCCGATCAAGGGCGGCAGCGAAGAGGACGCCAGGAAGTGGGCCAAGGAGATGGGTTTGCCGGATTCCTGCGTCCAGAAGTCGGCGGACGGCAAATGGGTGGTGGTGATCGACATGACGCCGGTCGACACCATGATCCGCGACGTTGGCGCCTTGGGCAGTGGCTCGGCGGTGGAAATGGACAACGCCAAATTCCAGGCCTGGCAGTCCGGTTTCAAGGCGCAGGAAGAAAACCTGAAAAACACCCTGCAGACGCTGACCCAGAAATACAGCAACGCCAATTCGCTGTACGACAACCTGGTCAAGGTGCTCAGCAGTACCATCAGCAGCTGCACGGAAACCGCCAAGTCCTTCCTGCAAGGCTAAGCAGCGGTTTGACGCTTGAGGCCGGGCGCGCCGACGCCCCTGTCCTCAGCTTGTCGTTAACCGTCATCAACATTTTAGAACCTGTTCATGAACTGCTGCGCTGTGGCGATACGGCGTTAAAAACAAGCTCAAAATGCTCATGTACACGAGTACATTCCGCTTTTCGCTCGTTTTCGCCTTGTCTCGCTCTTGCTCGCAAGATCGTGAACAGGCTCTTAGGAGAGCAACATGCCGGGACTTTCCGGATTATCACGCGCCCATTCCTGCCCGGACCTGTCCGCGCTGCTGAATGGACCGGCGCGGCCGGCCAGCGCCTTGGCGCGACGGCTGAGCGAGGCGCGCAGCAGCGACGCCGCGCCGCCGCGTCGCCACTCGCTGGCGGATCTGGCCAGCTACAAGGCGGACTACAGCCGCGACAGCGTGGCGGCCTTGTTCGCCGCCTCGTCGCAGTCTCAGCGTCTGGGCGAGCTGTATCAGGAGTCGCCCAACCGCTACGCCAAGCTGGAAATCGCCGAATTCGCCAAGGTCTACAGCCAGTTGAGCCGGCAGGAGGGCCTGAGCGAACAGGCGCGCCAAGCGCTGGACGGGCTGGCGCAGCAGTACACCGACAAGGTATTGAAGGACGGCCTGGGCGAAAAATCCGCTTTTGGCCCGTGGACGCCGAGAACCGACAAGCACTATCAGCAGCGCAGCAAGCTGGAGCACAAGCTGGCCGCCATGATGGAGCGGCAATGTCCGGGCGGCGTGTTGCAGCTGGGCAATGACTTCATGCGTCGCGAGGTGGTGCCTTTCATCCTGTCCCGCGTCGAGTCCCACTTGGGGCGTCAGCTGGACGAGAGCACCTGCCAGCGTTTGACCGAACTGGTGGACAGCGCGGCGATGAAGGCTTTTGAAGAACTGCGGCAGCGGCGCGGCGAGTTGATAGAGCAGCGCGGCGTCAGCGTGGGCACGCTGGCGCGCGACCTCGACACCGTCGCCATCCTGCCGCAATTGTTGCGCAGCCTGCTGGAGGGCTTGGGCCAGGGTCCGAAAGACCCGGAACGGCCGGAGCCGGTCCGCGCCGATCAGCCCGATCCCGGCCCGGGCCCTCAGCCGAACCCGGGCCCGGCGGAGCCGGGTGAAACGCCGCGGCCGCAAGAGGTGCATTACCACTTCAACTTTAACGACAACAGCCAGGACAACCGTCAGGACAACCGGCGTTGGGACAAGCGCGGCGACACCTATCTGGGCGATGTGAACAAGGGCAACCGCCATCATGGCGGAGCGCCCTCGCGCCTGGTGACGTCTTTGCGCATGCCGGCGCCGCAAGTCGCCCGCAGCCAGGACTTGCCCAAGCCGCAGCAGGCTACCTTGTCGGAAACGCGTCATCCCTTGCTGGACGCGGCCAGCCAGGTAACGGGCGCCTTGTCCGAGCTGATGAACACGGCGCTGGGCGAGGAAACGCTGACGGCGCCCACGCCCGGCGCGGCGCAAGCCGGCAAGCTGGAAGCGACCGCGCGTCAGGCGCGGATCAGCCAGCCGGCCGCATCGCAATCCGCAATCCTGGGAGGCGCGCCGTCCGGCGTGGAGCAGGGCACGCAGACCGATGGCGGCCAGACTTTGCATCACGCGGCCAGCCAGGTGATGGAGGCGATGTCCGAGCTGATGGGTACGGCGCTGGGCGAGGAAACGCTGACGGCGCCCACGCCCGGCGCGGCGCAGGCGGGCAAGCTGGAGGCGACGGCGCGTCAGGCGTGGCTCAGCCAGCCGGCCACGCCGCAGTCCGCGACTCTCGGCGGCGTGCCGTCCGGCGTGGAACAGGGCACGCAGACCGATGCCGGCCAAGCTTTGCGCGACGCGGCCAGCCAGGTGTCGACGGCTATGTCCGAGCTGATGAACACGGCGCTGGACGAGGAAACGCTGGCGACCCCCATT
Source organism: Chromobacterium rhizoryzae (assembly GCF_020544465.1). Classification (NCBI taxonomy): domain Bacteria; kingdom Pseudomonadati; phylum Pseudomonadota; class Betaproteobacteria; order Neisseriales; family Chromobacteriaceae; genus Chromobacterium; species Chromobacterium rhizoryzae. The sequence continues at coordinate 4,731,362 of NZ_CP066126.1, read as the reverse complement.
CCCGGCGCGGCGCAAGCGGGCAAGCTGGAGGCGACGGCGCGTCAGGCGCGGCTCGACGCGGCAGCCCAGCCGCAAACCGCCAGCCTAGGCGGGGAGTTCGCCGAGCTGGCCTTCCGTGGCGGCCCGCTGCGCAATCTGCCCAGCCAGGCCTATCTGCGCAGCCAGATCTTCCATTCGACCTTGGACGGCCATGCCGCCGGCCGGGAGCTGATCAAGGCGCTGCGCGACGCGCTGGAGCCCGACGCGGCGCAGCCCTTCGCGCAACGGCGCGAGTTCGAAGCCTTGCGCAACCGGATGTTGCCCAGCGGCCGCATGCAGCAAGACGATTTGCTGCGGCAATTCGCCGACGGCGCGCCGGAAACGCTGGCCGCCGACGCGCGCCGGCTGGGCGGGGTGCTGGCCGAGCACCCCGGCCTGGAGCGTCAGCGCCAGGCGCTGGGCGGTTTTGCGCAAACCCTGATCCGGGAAACCAATTTGCTGCCGCCGGGCGGACGCGCCAATCCCTTGTTGGGCGAGTTTCTGAGCGGCTTGGGTCTTCAGCCGCGCAACACGCCGGCGGCGGATGCCGGCTCTCGCCTGCATCAGGCCGCGCGCGAGGTAGCCGACGGCTTGTCCCAGGTGCTGGACACCGCGGCCGGCCGGCGCGTGGAAGGCGAGTTGCGGGCCGAACGCGTCGATATCCGGCAAGCGGCCAGCACGCCGTTGGACCAGGCGGTTCGCTTGTCGGCCGGAGACGCGCCGGCCGCCGATGCCGGCTCGAGTCTGCATCAGGCCGCGCGACAGGTGGCGGATGGCTTATCCCAAGTCTTGAACGCCGCCGCCGGCCAGAGCGCGGCCGGCGAACCGGAGGCCAATGGACCAGCGTCTCAGCTTGGCCGCGCGCCGACGGCGGACGCGGCTCAGGCGGCTGAAGGGGTCGGAGGCGGCTTCGGCGGGCTCAAGTTCCGCGACGGCAATCTGTACACGCTGCCGACCCAGGCTTATCTGCGTAGCCGCGCTTTCGCGCTCGACGCCGGCAGCGAGCTGATCCGCGCGGTGCGCGGCGCCTTGGAGCCCGACGCGACGCAGCCCTTCGCGCAACGACGCGAGTTCGAAGCGCTGCGCAACCGCGTGTTGCCGGGCAACAGCACCCAGCAGAGCGGCGTGTTGAAGGACTTCGCCGACGGCAAGGCGGGCACGCTGGGCGACGATGCCGCGCAGTTGCGGCAAGTGCTGGCCGAGCATCCGGGTTTGGAGCGACAGCGCCAGGCGCTGAGCAGCTTCGCGCGCACCTTGATCCGCGAGGCCAATCTATTGCCGCGCGGTAAGCCGGCCAACCCGCTGGTGACGGCGTTGCTCAGCGGGCTGAGCATAGACGCGGCCGCGGAGGCGCGGCGCGGCGAAGCCTTGAGCTCGTCTTCGGGCGTCACCCTGACCACCGACGGCCTGCATCTCGATCCCAACCGCATCCGGGAGCGCAACCGTGGCAATCAGTCTTGAGCAACAAGTGGTGGCGGTGATGGCTTGCTGTTTATCGGTGGAGGAGTCCAAGCTGCAGCCGCAGGCGCGGCTGGTGGACGAGTTGTACGCGGACTCGATGGAGCTGCTGGACATGGTGCTCTTGCTGAACGATGAGTTCGGCATCGAGATCGGCGTCGACGACATCGTCGACATCAAGACCGTGGCCCATGTCTGCCAGGTGGTGGAGCGGCAGCTGGCGGGTCGCCTCGCTCAGTCGCCGCTCGGCTCCGCTTGCGGCAGCGCCGCCTCCAGCGCCTGAAGCAGGTCTTGCAGCCGGGCGGCGTCCGGCTGCGGCTGGCGCAGCGCGGTCTGCATGTCCGCCGCCAGCGCCGGCAGGCGCGGCAGGCCGGCGCTGAGCGCCACGCCGTGCAGGCGGTGCGCGTAGTGTTCCGCCTGCGGCCAGTCCCGCGCCTGCAAGGCCTGGCGCAAGGCGGCGGCGTCGGCGTCGCAGCTGTGGCTTAGCAACTGCGTCAGCTCGCCGTTGGGCGGGACCGGCGCGGCCGGCGCCGGGCCGGGGCGGTGATCCAGCCACAGCGTCATGATCTGTTCCAGCTGGGCCAGCCGCAAGGGCTTGGTCAGGCAGCTGTCGATGCCGCTGTCCAGGCAACGCTGCTGGTGTTCTATGCCGGTGGTGGCCGAGATGGCGATGATGGGCAGATAGGGCTGCCACTGCAAGGCCGGGTGGCGGCGTAGCCGCAGCGCCAGTTGATAGCCGCTGATGCCGGGCAGATTGCAGTCCAGCAGCGCCATGGCGAAGCGCTGGCCCTGATCCAGCAAGCCCAGCGCGGCGGCGCCGTTGTCCGCCGTCACCGCGCGGTAGCCCAGTTGCAGCAACTGCTGGGCGATGATGAAGCGATTGGCCGGCTGGTCCTCCACCACCAGGATGGGGTCGCAGGCTTCCTTGAGGGCGGCCGGCGGGCTGGCGACGTCCGGCTCGGCGGCCGCTGCCGGCTCGGCCGGCGCATGGCGCACCGGCAGCCACAAGGTCACCGTGGTGCCTTGTTCCGGCTGGCTGTCCAGCGCGATGCGGCCGGACATCAGCTCCACCAGTTGCCGGCAGATCAACAAGCCCAGCCCGGTGCCGCCGTAGCGTTGCTGGGTATGGTCCGCCTGCGCGTATTCGTGAAACAAGCGGGCCTGCTGTTCCGGCGCGATGCCGATGCCGGTGTCGCTGACCTGGACGCAGAGCAGCGCCCGCTCTTCCTCTATTTCCTGTAGTTCCAATCGCAGACACACCTCGCCCTGGCGGGTGAACTTGACCGCGTTGCTGAGCAGATTGCTCAGGATCTGGCGCAGGCGCACCGGGTCCAGCACCAGCAGGCGGCCGCACAGGCCAAGCAGCTCCAGCCGCAGTTCCAGCCCTTTCTTTTCCGCGCAGGCGCGGTAGATCGCCGCCACGCCGCTGGACAGCGCCGCCGCGTCGGTGGCCAGCGGCTCCAGCCGCAGCCGCCTGGCGTTGAGCTTGGACACGTCCAGCACATTGTCCAGCAGCTCCAGCAAATTCACCGCCGAGGCGTTGGCCAGCGCCGCCAGCTCGCGTTCGCGCGGCGGCAGCTCGGCCTGGCGCAGCAGCTCCACCGAGGCCAGCACCGCGTTCATCGGCGTGCGGATTTCATGGCTCATCACCGCCAGAAAGGTGGATTTCTCCGCCTCGCTGCGCTGGGCGGCGCGGCGCGCGGCGTGGGCGCGCTGGGCGAACAGCAGCAGCAAGAGCAGGACCAGGCCGACGCCGGACAGCTCCAGCGCGTAATAACGGGCGATGGAGCGCCAGGACGGCGCGCCGTAGTCGGTGGTCTGCAACCAGTCTTCCAGCATGTGCTGGGTGTCGTCCGCGGTCAGCCGCGCCAGCGAGCCGTTGATGATGGACAGCAGTTGCGGCTGGTCCTTGTTCACCGCCATCGACACCAGTCTGGGCATTTCGCTGACGCTGCCGGCGATGCGCAGCGAGCCGTAATAACGGCGGCGGATCACGGACTGCATCACCGCGTCCAGCCCCACCGCGGCGTAGGCCTTGCCGTCCGCCACCGCGTCCAGCGCCGCCAGCGGCGTGGGCGTGGCCACGATGTCCACCGCGGGAAAGTTTTCGCGCAGGAAGTATTCGTAAGGGTCGCCGCTTTCCACCGCGATGGTCTTGTTGGCCAGCTTGGAGGTGTTGAACACGATGGGCTTGTCCGGCTGGGTGACCAGCACGGTGCTGCCGGAAAAATAGGGGTCGCTGAAGCGGATGCGCCGGCCCACCTCCGGCGGAATCAGGCCGGAGGACAGCGCGGTGAGCAGATCGATGCGGCCGCTCAGCATCATGTCCACCGCCTGTTGGCGGTTGGCCACCGGCACCAGCTCGAAGCGCAGGCCGCTGATCTCGGAAATGCGGTTCAGATAAGCCTGGGTCAGGCCGCGGTGCTCGCCGTCCTCCATGTATTCGATAGGCCAGCCGTGGGGGTCTATCGCGTAGCGCACCACCGGGTGCTTGGCCAGCCAGGCGCGTTCCGCCGGCTTGAAGCCGGCGTGGCTCAGACCGGACAGGCAGAAGGCCGGCAGTAGACAGGAGAGCAGAAAGGAGCGCGCGCGCATGGCTTCAGTGGCTGGCCAGCCGGCTTTGCAGCTGGAACAGCTCGTTGTCGCTGCGCAGGCCCAGCTTTTTCAGCGCGGACTGCTTCTGATTGCTGATGGTCTTGATGCTGCGCGAGAACTTGACGGCGATGTCGCTGACCGTCATGCCGTCCAGGCAGCAGCGCAGCACCTCGCGTTCGCGCGGGGACAGTTCCGGATGGTCCAGCAAGCTGCGCAACATGGCTTTTTGCGGTGCCGGCAGGTTGGCGCAGCTTTCGTTCAGCGCGGCGCTCATGTCCGGGCTCAGATAGCTGTGGCCGTCGGCCAGCAGGCGGATGGCGGCCACCAGTTCGTCCAGGCTCTGCTCCTTGCCGATGAAGCCGTGAGCGCCGCAGCGCAGCGCCAGCGCCACCGTGGCCGGGGTGTAATAGGCCGACATCACCAGGATGCGCACGCGGGCGAAGCGCCGGCGCAGGCCGCGGATCAGGCTGAAGCCGTCGATGTCGCCGGGGCTGAGCGCGTAGTCGGTGACCACGACGTCGACGCCGTCGTGCTGCTTCAGATGCTGAATCAGCGGCGCGCTGCTGGTGAACTGTCCGGTTACGTTCAAGTCGGTTTCATCGGCCAGGAGGCCGGCCAGGCTGTTCAGCACCATCAGGTGATCGTCCAGCAAGGTGATCTGTATCGGCTGGCTCCGCAATGATTTGGCATCAGGCATATGAGTATCCCAACAGATGGCGGCGCGGCTGCGCCTTGCGCCATGGTTATGTCTCTGAACCTGTGTATTCTGTTGCGCGGGCGGCGGCTCCGGTTTCGCTTCGGCCTCAGGCTTGGTATAGGCCATTACGCAAAGGTTTGGCGGCAGGGAGCGCTTGCGCCGCCGGTCTGGCCGGCTGAGGGAACGGAGGGTGGAATGGCGGGACGGGCCAGGCACTGCGGCGCGGCCGGCGTCGCCTGCGGCGGGGCCGGAGGCGAAAGCGTGCGCATTCGTGATCTCGTTCCCCGGATTGTTAAAGACAGCCAGCAGGCCATTATTCCGCGCTGGCTGCGCCTTGTGAAGCGATTTCGGCGACGGACGGCGACGCTTAGCGCGCTGGCATGAGGCCGGCGGCGAGGCGCCGCCGCCGGCGCGATGGCGTGTATCGGTTCTTAGAAGGCGTTTACGCTCTCGCGAGCGAGAGCGGGGCAAGGCGAAAACGAGCGAAAAAGCGGAATGTACTTGTGGTACATGGGCATTTTGAGCTCGTCCTCACCGTGCAACGCTTCACGACGCGCAGCGGATCGCAAACCGGTTCTTAGAAACCCGAGAGCACGATCTTGCCCTTGGCCCGGTTGCTCTCCAGCAAGGCGTGGGCGCGTTTCAGATTGGCGGCGTCGACGCGGCCGAAGCGCTCGGCCACCGTGCTGCGGATCAGGCCGGCGTCCACCAGCTCGGCCAGCCGGTTCAGCAGGCGGTGCTGCTCAATCTGATCATCGGTGCCGAACAGCGAACGGGTGTACATGAACTCCCAGTGCAGCGACACGCTCTTGCGCTTCAGCTCGCGCACGTCCAGGGCCGCCGGATCGTCGATCAGCGCCAGCTTGCCCTGCGGCGCGATGGCGGCGGCGATCTCCTTGAAGTGGGCGTCGGTCTGGTTCAGGCTGGCCACGTAATCGACGCTGGGGTAGCCGATGCGCTTGAGCTCCTCGCTCAGCGGGAGGCGGTGGTCGATCACATGATGAGCGCCCAGCTCCTTGACCCAGGCCTGGGTTTCCGGCCGCGAGGCGGTGGCGATCACGGTCAGGCCGGTCAGCTGGCGCGCTAGCTGCACCAGGATGGAGCCGACGCCGCCGGCCGCGCCCACCACCAGCAGGCTCCGGCCGCTGGGCGCGCGGTTGTCCAGCACTTGCAGCCGGTCGAACAACAGTTCCCAGGCGGTGATGGCGGTCAGCGGCAGGGCGGCGGCCTGTTCGAAGTCCAGGCTGCGCGGCATGCGGCCGACGATGCGCTCGTCCACCGCGTGCAATTCGCTATTGGCGCCGGGGCGGTGCAGCGCGCCGGCGTACCACACCTTGTCGCCGGGTTGGAACAGGCTGACCTTGTCGCCCACCGCGCGCACCACGCCGGCGGCGTCCCAGCCCAGCACCTTGGGCTGGCCGGCTTCCGGCGCCGCGCCGGCGCGCACCTTGGTGTCCACCGGGTTCACTGAAACGGCTTTGACCTCCACCAACAGGTCGTGCTCGCCGATGGCGGGCTCGGGCAGCTGCACGTCCTGCAGCGATTCCGGGTGGTCGATCGGCAGATTCTGGTAATAGGCGACGGCTTTCATTTTGGCATGCTCCATAGCGTGTGGGCCGATAAGAGTCTGTTCAAAGTCTCGCGAGCAAGAGCGAGACAAGGCGAAAACGAGCGAAAAAGCGGAATGTACACGTGGTACATGAGCATTTTGAGCTTGTTTTCAACGCCGTATCGCCGAAGCGCAGCAGACTTTGAACAGGTTCTAAGGCCCGGTCTTGATGGTGCTTATGCTATTCCTATTCGACCCAACGAAAAGCCGGCTAAAATTCGATTCAGTTTCAAAAAAATTTTGACGATCATGGTCCGTTTCGAAGATTTGCAGGTATTCGTCCGCGCCGCCGACAACGGCAGCCTGTCCGCCGCCGCGCGCCAGCTGGATCTGAGCCCGGCGGTGGCCAGCGCGGCGCTGAAGCGGCTGGAAAAAACCGTGGGCGCGCAATTGCTGGCGCGCTCCACCCGCAGCCTGCGGCTGACCCTGGCCGGAGAGCGCTACCTGGCCCATGCGCGCGCCGCGCTGGAGGCGGTGGAGGCCGGCGGCCAGGCGCTGGCCTTGCAGCGTCAGGCTTTGAGCGGGGAGCTGTCGCTGTCCATGCCGTCGGACCTGGGGCGCAGCCGGCTGCGCGGCTGGCTGGACGCCTTTCTGGAGCGGCACGCCGGCCTGCGCCTGCAATTGCGGATCAGCGACCGGGTGGCGGATCTGTACCGGCAGCCGGTGGACGTGGCTCTGCGCTACGGCGTGCCGGAAGACTCCAGCCTGGTGGCCCTGCCGCTGGCGCCGGACAACCGGCGGGTGCTGTGCGCGTCGCCGGACTATCTGGCGCGCCACGGCCGGCCGCAATCGCCGCAGGAACTGCGCCGCCATCAATGCCTGCGGCTGGTGTTGGGCGCGGCCTTGCACGAGCGCTGGAGTTTCAGCCAGGGTCCGCTGCGGGAGCAGGTGACGGTGGACGGCCGCCGCCAGAGCGACGACGGCGAGGTGGTGCGGCGCTGGGCGTTGGAGGGTTTGGGCATCGCCTATAAATCGCGTTTGGACGCGCTGGACGATCTGCGCGCCGGCCGTTTGCTGCCGCTGTTGGAAGATTGGCAGACCGAGGCCACGCCGCTGTGTCTGGTGATCCCGCATCGTCTGATGCTGTCGCCGGCGGTGGCGGCGCTGCGCGAGCATTTGCAGGCATGCCTGCAGGATTACCTGGCCGCGCCTTGAGTGTTGGTTTTCGGTGGGGGAGTGTGGTGGGTATCGCCTGCGGCTCCACCCACCCTACAAGACCATCCGCCGTAGGGTGGGTGGAGCGCAGCGATACCCACGCGGAAACGAGATGGGATTGATGCTTGGGTCTTGGCGGCGGGCTTTGGTGGGTACCGCCTATCGGCTCCTCCCACCCTACAAATACCCCCGACCAAACCTCCTGCCGTAGGGTGGGTGGAGCGCAGCGATACCCACGCGGAAACGTGATGGGATTGATGCTTGGGTCTTGGCGGCGGGTTTTGGTGGGTATCGCCTATCGGCTCCACCCACCCTACAAATACCCCCGACCAAACCATCCGCCGTAGGGTGGGTGGAGCGCAGCGATATCCACCGCAAGGCGCTTAGCGGTTTCGCAGGCGGATGCGGCGGAAGCGCGCTTCCAGGCTGAAGCGCCGTCCCAGCGCCAGGTAGATCTGGTGCTGGCTGTCCACATGGCGGTAGACCCGGACCCGGTCGGCGCCCAGCAGCATCATGATTTCCAGATAGTTGAAGAAACCCATCCACTGGCCGCGTCCGGCGCGGTCGTCAAAATCGATGTCGCGCGCCACGCGGCTGAGCAGGCCTTTGCCGACGTATTCCCGGTTGTCCTTCAGCCATTGCAACAGGTGAGCCGCGCATTCGCGGCCATAGGCGTGGTCGGCGAGGAGATCCTTGCCGGGCGTAGGCATTTGCCAGTAATGCGGGTAGGTGCGGCCGGGGCAGAAGCGGACGAAGGGCAGCAGTGCGCTCTGTTGTTCCAGAGCGTTCAGTTTGTAGCGACGGCGCGGGGGAAAGTTTTGAGGCTGTTGCATGGTGTTTCTCCTGGTGAATAACACAAGATGAAGCACCTGAGCCCAAAAGAGGGAACAGGATTGGCGTCTAATAAATTACGTCGGCTCATGGGCCACCATGCGCCTGCCGAATGGCACTGCCATGGCAAAGCAGCCCACGCAGCACGCTGCGTAGGCCTGGGGGTAATGCTAGCGACGGGACGCCAATCCCGTGTGCCGCTTGTTTTGGCGGCAACGTGGGGATTGTTCCTGAGGGGGCGGGCGGGGTCAAGGTGGGGTGGTTGCTTTGCTTGAGCGTGGCTTACTTGTTGAGTGATCTGGTTTTGAATCCGCTTCGCGGATATTGATTTAGGTGCCGCTTTCCGCGCTGACCGAGCGAGGCAAGCGCAGCGTCGCGAGGGAATAAGACGGGGAGGGGGCGGGCCGCCGCCTCCTTTCATCCCCCCTCGTCCCCCAGGGCGCGAAACCCGGAGCGCGCCCCGAGGGGACACTTGGGCGCTACACGAGGTGGTCTTTTTTGAATTAAGAGGGGTGGTTTAGCGAAGTGGGCCATTCTTGTGGGTAACTTGGCCTATTGCTCTTATCTGTGGATAAGTCTTGTTTCCTAAAAGAAAGCATGTATCCGACGCGCCCCTGGTCCCTTCAAGCCTGCCGTCGGGTGGCAGGCCCGAGGTTTTAAGCGGCTGCTTGTTCGAGCACCGCGACGGTAGCGCGCCATCACTGAGCGAATCAGAGATTCGCACGTAGAGAGTTCAGCCGCGCCTCGGGCCTGGGGGGAACCGGCGGGAAGCCGCAGGCCAGGCTTGCAGGGCGGCCTTTGGGGTGTCTACGTGCGAATCTTTGATTCGCTCAGTGATAGGGAATTTGGCCGAGTTGTTCCCCTTCCTGCCTGCCGGGCAGCCCCGGCAATGAAAATCATCATCCGCGTAGCGGATTCAAATCCCTTACCTAGCCGAAGCAAGCACCCCTCCCGACCTCAGCCGCCAGCGGTACGCGCCTGCCAGGCCGGATCGCTGGCGAAACGCTCCACCAGAAAATCCAGCATCGCCCGCAAGGTGGCCGGCATCTGCCGGCGCGAAGCGTAAATACCGTAAATGCCCAACTCCTGCGGCTGATACTCCGGCAACAAAGCCACCAACTGACCGCTGGCGATCAGCGGCGCGGCGGAATACAAGGGCTGCAAGGCGATGCCCGCGCCGGCCGCGGTGGCGGACAACAAGACCATGGACTCATTGGCGCTCAGATTGCCGCTGACCGGCACCGCCAACTGCTCGCCGTGACGCTGGAAACGCCACAAGCTCTTGCCGAAATAGGAATAGGTCAGACAGTTGTGTAGAGACAAATCCTCCAGCCGCTTGGGCGCGCCGTGGGCGGCCAGATAGGCGGGAGAGGCGCAGATCACCGACGCGCAACTGGCCAGCGGCCGCGCGATCAGACTGGGGTCCAGCGCATTGGTGATGCGGATGGCCAGATCGATTCTTTCTTCCACCAGATTGACCGCGCGGTTGCTGATCTGCAGATCGATGGCGGTTTGCGGATAGCGGCGCAGAAACTCGGTCACCGCCGCCGCCAGCGCGTCCTGAGCCAGAGACTGCGCGCAGCTGATGCGCAGCAGGCCCTGCGGCTGACCGGGGTCCGCGCTGTTGGCCGCCGGCATCTGCCCGGCGATTTCCAACATCTGCCGGCAACGCGCCAGCGTCTCCTCACCGGCCGGAGTCAGGCTCAGCCGCCGGGTGGTGCGGTGCAGCAGCCGGGTGCCGGCCCATTCCTCCATTTCCGCCAGATAGCGGGTGATCATCGCCCGCGACATGTCCAGCGTATCCGCCGCGGCCACCAGGCTGCCGCGTTCGGTAATGGTCACAAACACTTGCGCCGCGGTGATCCTATCCATGATTCGCTCGATTCATGCAACTAACCATTGCTTATTATCCGGTTTTTGATTCGAAAATAGCAATCTATGATTCACATCAGGCTTGCTACCAAGCCGACCGATCTCAAATTCACCAAATGGAAACCATCATGATCCAACACCGCATTTCCGGCAGCTTTGTAGCAGGCGCCCTGTTGATGTCCGCCGCCTTCGCCCAAGCCGACGCTTTGAAAGTCGATGTCTACAACCCCGGCGCCAAGAGCCTGTTCCCGGTGTCCTCGGAATTGGTCACCGGCAAGAGCGAGGCCGTGCTGATCGACGCCCAGTTCCAGCGCAACGACGCCGAGGCCCTGGTGGCCAAGGTCAAGGCCAGCGGCAAGAAGCTGACCACGGTGTTCATCTCCCATCCGGACCCGGACTTCTACTTTGGCCTGGATGTGATCAAGGCCGCTTTCCCGGACGCCAAGGTGCTGGCCACCGCCGCCACCATTGAAGCGATCAAGGCTTCCAAGGACGGCAAGATGGCCTACTGGGGCCCGATCCTGAAGGACAACGCGCCCAAGACCGTGATCGTGCCGGAACCCATCCAGGGCGACACCCTGAAAGTGGACGGCCAGAAACTGCAGGTCATGGGTCTGAAAGGCCCGACTCCGGACCGCACCTATATCTGGGCGCCGTCGATCAAGACCGCGATGGGCGGCGTGCTGACCTACGGCAATATGCATGTCTGGACCGCGGACACCCAAACCCCGAAAGACCGCGCCGACTGGCAGAAGTCGCTGAAAAACCTGCAGGCGCTGAAGCCCAAGGTCGTGGTGCCCGGTCATTTCCTGAACAACGCGCCGCATACCCTGGCTTCGGTGAAGTTCACCAGCGACTACCTGAAAACGCTGGAAGCGGAACTGCCCAAGGCCAAGAACTCGGCCGAGCTGGTGACGGCGATGAAGCAGCGTTATCCGAAGCTGGACGGCGTGGCGGATCTGGAACTGAGCGCCAAGGTGCTCAAGGGCGAGATGAAGTGGCCGCAATAAGGCTCTGAGGGCAGCCAGCGAAAGTCCTGATGCTGCGCGGCGCCGACTTGCCGTACTCCATGTACTGCCGGCGTCGGCGCGCCTTGCCTCAGGATTCGTTTGCCGCCCTTGATGCTTTCTACGTCTGATGATTTGAATGTATGGCCGCCCGCGTTGCGGGCGGCGCAAGAAAGGAAACCGCCATGTCCGGCATTATTTTGCACACTATTTTCGATCCGCTCTGCGGCTGGTGCTACGGCGCCGCGCCCTTGCTGGAAGCCGCGCGCGGCGTGCCGGGCCTGACGGTGGCGCTGCACGGCGGCGGCATGATGGTGGGCGCCAATCGCCGCCGGGTCAGCCCTGAGTGGCGTCAATTCGTGCTGCCGCACGACCGCCGCATCGCGGAAGTCTCCGGCCAGCCTTTCGGCGAAGCGTATTTCGACGGCCTGCTCAAGGACCACGGCGCGGTGATGGATTCCGCGCCGCCCACCACCGCCGTGCTGGCGGCGGAGGAAGCGGCCGGCGGCGGGCTGGAACTGCTGCATCGCATCCAGCGCGCCCACTTCGTGGAAGGCCGCCGTATCGCGGAATTCCCGGTGCTGGCCGAACTGGCCGCCGACATCGGCCTGGACGCGGAGGCTTTCGCCGCGGCTTACCATCGCCTGGAAGGCCCGGCCACCGACGCCCACTTTGAGGAAAGCCGCCGGCTGTTGGCCCAAGTGGGCGGCCAGGGCTTCCCCACGCTGGCGCTGGAGGAAAACGGCCGGCTGACGGTGCTGGACCTGGGCGCTTATCTGGGCCGGCCGGACGCTTGGCGCGCCCGCCTGAGCCAGGCCGCGTCCAGCGCGGCGCCGGCCGCGGCGGAGACGCTGGCTTGCGGGCCGGACAGCTGTGTGTTGCCGCAATGAAGGAAGGGCATGAGCAAACCGATTTTTGGATGGAACACCATGAACGCTAATCAAACCCCGGGCCAGGGCCACCTGAGCAATGTGGACATCGTCCGCGCCACCTATGAAGGCGATTCCGAGGCCAACGGCCGCAATCTCTTGGCCGCGCTGGCGCCGGACGCGGAATGGACCGAAGCCGCCGGCTTCCCTTACGCCGGTACTTATGTCGGCGCGGAGTCCATCGTCAAGAACGTGCACGAGCGGCTGGGCCGCGAGTGGGAAGGCTACCGCGCGGCGGTGGACAGCTTCTACGACGCCGGCGAGCATGTGATCGCCCAGGGCTTCTACCACGGCGTTTACCGCGCCACCGGCAAGGGCTTCGTCGCCTCTTTCGCCCACATCTACACGCTGCGGGACGGCAAGATCGTCAAGTTCGTGCAGATTGTGGACAGCGCCAAGGTGCTGGAAGCGATGTCGGTCTGAGAACCGGTTTACGATCTGCTGCGCGTCGTGAGGCGTCACACGGTGAGTACCGGCTTCGAAATGCTCATGTACCGTGTGTACACTCCGCTTTCTCAGCCGTTTTCGCCTTGTCTCGCCTTAGCTCGCGAGATCATGAACCGGTTCTGAGAACCAGGTCCGCCAATGAAAAAACCGCCAGCCGGCAACGGTTGGCGGTTTTGTTTTGCGTACAGCAGGCGCTCAGGGGCTGATGGCGAAGAACACGAAGGACGCGAAGATCACCAGGTGGACGATGCCCTGCAAAATGGTGGTGCGGCCCACCGCCAGCGACATCGAGCTGACCAGCAGGGTCAGCACCAGGAAGATGGTTTCCTTGTTTTCCAGGCCCAGGATCAGCGGCTCGCCCATCGCCACGAAGATCATCGCCACGGTGGGAATGGTCAGGCCGATGGAGGCCAGCGCCGAGCCCAGCGCCAGGTTGAGGCTGGTCTGCACCCGGTCCGCGCGCGCGGCGTTGGCGGCGGCCAGGCCTTCCGGCAGCAGCACCAGGGCGGCGATGATGATGCCCACCACGGCGGCCGGCGCGCCGGCGGCGGCCACGAAGCCTTCGATCGACGGCGACAGCAGCTTGGCCAGGCTGACCACGCCCACCAGGCAGACCAGCAGCAGCGCCAGGCTGGTCAGCGTGACTTTGACGGACGGCGGCGGCGCGTGCTCGTCCTCGCTGCGGCTGCCTTCCAGCAGGAAGTAGTCGCGGTGGCGTATGGTCTGCACAAAGACGAAGGCGCCGTACAGCACCAGCGACACCACGCCGGTGAAGGCCAGTTGCGAGGAGGACAGCAGCGGGCCGGGCTCGCTGGTGCCGTAATTGGGCAAGACCAGCGCCAGCACGGAGATGGCGGCCAGCACGGTCAGAGCCACCTTGGCGCCGCTGAGCTGGAAGTTCTGTTCGCGATGGCGCAGGCCGCCCAGCAGCAGGCAGATGCCGACGATGCCGTTGCAGGTGATCATGATGGCGGAAAAAATGGTGTCGCGCGCCAGCGCCAGCTTGCTTTCGCCGCCGGCCAGCATGAAGGAGACGATCAGCGCCACTTCGATCACCGTCACCGCCAGCGCCAGGATCAGCGTGCCGAACGGTTCGCCCACCTTGTGCGCCACCACTTCTGCGTGATGGACGGCGGCGAAGACGGTGCCGGCCAGCAAGACGGCCAGCAAGGCGGTGAACAGCGCGGAGGCGGCAAAGGTGGGCGCTGCCACGATTGCGGCCCAGGCGACAAGCGGGGCGGCGACGGTCCAGCGGGGAATGGTGGTCAGAGACATTGTTTTCCTTGTTATTGACGGGTTGGAGTCAAGCCGCGGCGCGGGCGCCGACAGACGGGTGCTATCACTATACGAATCGGCCCGGGATCCCGCGACCCCTAAGAACCTGTTTACGATCTGCTGAGCGTCGTGAGACGTCACACGGCGAGTGCGCCTTCGAAATGCTCGTGTACCCCCTGTACATTCCGCTTTCTCAGCCGCAAGGTCTGGTCTCGCCTTAGCTCGCGAGATCGTAAACACGCCTTAAGACGCTGTTCAACGCCTTGTCTGAGACGTGGAACAGGCTTTAAGCGCGGCGGGGCGCGGCCGGGGGCCGAAGCGGGGGGCAAGAGCAAGGAGGCGCGACGTGCGCGCGAAGGATATAGACAATGGCAATTGGAACCGGTTCGCCAATGTCTAAAAAAAATGGCCGGAAATCCGGCCATTGGTTGAGAACGGAAGCGATCAGGCCGCGGTCGCCGGCTTCTCTTCGCGTTTCAGCCGGCGCAAGGCGCTCCACAAGGCCAGCGCGGCGGCCGTGCCCAGCAGCAGATTGACCAGCGGCATCGCCAGCCAGACGCCGTCCAGCGCCAGCCACAGCGGCAACAGCCACAAGGCCGGCAGCAGCAACAGGGTCTTGCCTATGGTCAGCAGCAGCGCCGCCCGCGTCATCGCCATCGCCTGCAGCGCGAGAATGCCGATGATCACCAGGCCGTCGAAGGGCATGGCCAGCAAGTGCAGGCGCAGCGCGTGGCTGCCGGCGGCGATCAGCGCCAGGTCTTCGCTGTTGTACATCCGCACGATCAAGGTGGGGAACAGCTGCACCGCCGCCAGAGCGGTGAACCCCAGCAGCAGGGTGACGCGCAGGCCGTAGCGCAGCGCTTCGCGGGTGCGTTCCGGCCGGCCGGCGCCGGTGGAGTGGCTGAGCAGCGGCTGCAGGCCCACCGCCAGCCCGTGCACCACCAGGGTGAACAAGGCCTCGCTGTAGCCGGCGGTGGCGTAGGCGGCCACGCTCAGGTCCGTGCCCCAGCGCAGCAGCTGGAAGTTGTGGGCGAACATCAGCAAGGCCAGATTGAACTCCATCAGCAGGCTGGACAGGCCCAGCGCCAGGACGGGGCCGCAGCAGCGCCAGTCCAGCCGCAGGTGCGTCAAGCGCAGGCGCAGCCGCGCGTGGCGGGTGAAGAAATAGCCGAGGCCGCCCAGCATCACCACCGATTCGGACAGCAAGGTGGCCTGGGCCGAGCCGGCCAGGCCCAGCTTGAACACGCCGACGAACAGGTAATTGAACACCACGTTCAACAGCGAGCCTATCACCATCAGCAGCGTGGCCAGCCGCGGGCGGCCGTCGTTGCGCAGCAGATAAGTGGCCACCATCTGGCCCATGGTGAACAGCGCGCCGCCCAGCATCCATTGCAGGTAGTTGCGCGCTTCCGCCATCACGATAGGCTGCTTGTCGGCTTGCAGCCATTGCAGCAGGGTGTCCAAATAAGTAAGGCCCAGCAGCGGGATGGCCAGGCTGATCAGGGCCAGCAGCGCCAGCGCTGCCAGCAGGGTGGAGCGCGCGCGATCATAGTCGCCGCCGCCTTGCAAAATGGCGATGCGGGTGGCCGCGCCCATGCTCAGCATGGCGCCCAGGCCCACTTGCATCATCACCAGCGGGTAGGCCAGCGAGATGGCCGCCAGGCCGTGGCTGCCGACGAAGTGGCCGACGAAGATGCCGTCTATGACCACGTAAAGGCCGGTGGCCAGCATACCGGCGAGGGAGGGAATGGTGTATTGCCAGAACAGTTTGGACACCGGCAACGTGTCCAGATCGCGGTGGTTTGTCGTTGTGTGTGACATGGGTAGTGCCTAAGAAGAGTTTCAAAAGATCGAGGGACGCCAGGCCGGCGCGCCTTGCCTTGAGCGCATCGTGTGTCGTCCGTTTAATTAATCAATCACGCTTGATTAATTAATCCTTTGAGGTAGCATTCGGGGAAAAGTTCAGAGGCGGATATGGCCAGGAAAACCAAGGAAGAATCGCAAAAAACCCGGGACGCGATCCTGGACGGCGCGGAGCGGGTGTTTCTGCGGCAGGGCGTGGCCAACGCCACCATGGCGCAAATCGCCGACGAGGCGGGGGTGTCGCGCGGCGCGGTCTACGGGCATTACGACAACAAGATGGAAGTGTGCCGGGCCATGGTGGACCGTGTGTTCGAACTGGACGCGCTGCGTTTCCCGGCGGAGCGGGCGTCGGCGGGCGAGACCCTGGTGGCGGTGGGCATGTATTACCTGCGCCAGTTCCACGAACCGGGGCCGGCGCAGCGGGTGACGGAGTTTCTGTACCACAAGTGCGAGCGCAACCGGGAGAACCGCGGCATCCTGCGCCGCCGCGAACTGATGGACCGCGCCACCATGCACTATGTGCGCCGCCAGCTGCGGCGCGCCATCGCCCAGGGCGAGCTGCCGCGGGATATCGAGGTGGGCATCGCCGCGGAGTTCCTGGTGCGCTTGTTCGAGGGCATGTACGGGATGCTGGACGGCGGCAAGGCGCCGTTTGCGGCCTGCGAGCGCATTCTGCGCGCGGCCTGGCAGAGCGTGGCGACGGTGGCGGCCTGGCGGGGCGGGGCCTGAGAAGCCGTTCGATGTCTGCTGCGCGTTGGCGGGATGAATAGATAAAGGGCGTTGAAACCGGCCACGAAATGCTCATGCGCCGTATGCGCACTCCGCTCCTTCAGCGGTTTTCGCCTTGTATCGCCTTAGCTCGCGAGACCGTGAACACGTTCCGGGAACCCGTGCGAGGTCCGTCGCGCTACGGCCTGGTCAGGGGCTGGAGGCCCAGGCGGCCGCGCCCATGGTCGCCGCGGCGGGCGGCGTCCGCAGCCGCAATTGGCGCGGACTGAGGCCGAACATTTGCCGGCACAGCCGGTTCAGCGCGCTTTGATCGGAAAAGCCGCAGCTGGCGGCGATGTCGGCCAGCGGCCGGCCGCTGTGCTGGATGGCGTGGCAGGCGGCTTCCATCCGGGTGCGGCGGATGAATTCGCCGACGCTGGCCTGGAACACCCGCTTCATGCGGCGGTCCATCTGGCCGATGCTGAGGCCGGACAGATCGCACAGCTCCTCCAGGTGCAAGGGGCGGTCGAAATGGGTCTGGATGTGATCGACGCAGGCGGCGAAGCGCTCGTCCAGCAGTTTTTCGCGGGTCAGTTCGGTCAGGTCTTTGGAGATGCAGACGAGTCCGAGCAGGCGGCCGTCCGGGTCGTGCAGAGATTGCTTGTTGGTCAGGCACCAGCCGGGCGCGCGGTCGTGGTAGACGGTGAGGTCCAGCCGGTTGCGCACCGGCCGCCGTTCAGAGAACACCTGCAAATCCTGGCTGCGGTAGCGGTTGGCCATGGCGCTGGGAAACAATTCGTGCGCGGTCTTGCCTTCCGCCTGCCATTTGTTGCGCAGCGCGCAACGGCCGACGCAGCCCTCGCTCAAGGCCAGGTAGCGGCTGTCCAGGTCCTTGACCGCGAACACCACGTCGGGCAACTGATCGAACAAGGCCGCCATCGCCTGCATGGCGTTCAGATCGCTGACGATGTAGGGGCGTTGCGGCGGCATGGACATGGCGGGCGGCCTTTTAAGCGGTTTACGGTGTGTTGCGCTCCAAGGAAACAGCCGGCCGCCTGAGGCGGACCGGGCTATCCAATCTTGATGTCATTCATTAAGCATTGTTTGAAAACAAAATGCATTAATTCAACCCATTTTGCAAGTCCGCCGCGGACGGGCCGCGGCGGCTTGGTTTGGCGAGGCGGGCGCCGGGCTTTGAACCGGCCTGGGAGCCTGCTCACGGTCTCGCGAGCGAGGGCGGGGCAAGGCGAGAACCGCCGAGAAAGCGGGATGTGCAAACGGCACATGAGCATTTCAAAGCCGTACTCACCGCGTAAGGCCCCGCGCCGCAGATCGTAAACGGACTCTTAGTCGTAGCTGGCGCTGACCGTGACGTTGGCGAAGGGCTGACGCGCCTGCAGCGTCAGGTAGTACCAGCGGCCGGTTTGCGGCGCGGCGATGGCCACGCTTTCCTCGTTGCCGGCGACGGCGGACGCGTAGTCGTAATTGCCGGGCGTCGGGTAGCGGTCCAGCGCCACGTAGAGATCGACGTCGCCGCTGCCGCCGCTGGTCCACAGCTTGAGGTTGCGCGCGCCGGCCGGCAGCAGGATGGTGGCGTAAGCCGCGCCGGACGCGGAGGCGGAAAGGCCGCCGATGGAGCAGTTCTTGCCCAGATAGCTGGGCGAAGCCTCCTTGCACGGCGGCAGGCCGGGCTCGGACGGCAAGGGCGGCTGGCCGGCGGTGGAGGCGCTTTGCGCCCAGCTGGCGAACTCGGCGTCGTAGCGGCTGCCTATCAGCTGGATCTGACTGCGGTAGCCGTTGTAATCGCCACTGCGGAAGCGGGCGAGGAAGCCGTCCACGTCGCCGCGGTGGCGCTCCATCATGAAGCGGGTGGCCATATAACCCCAGCGATAGGCGCGGGTCACGTAGTCCGTCATGTCGTAGGTGTTGCCGAAGATCTGGCTCAAGGTGTAGTTGCCGCTGCGGGCGGCGTCGATGGCCGGCTGGTTGCCGTTGCCCAGCGACAGGTATTCGGCCAGCCCTTCAATCCACCAGACCGTGGGCAGACGGGTGCTGGCGCCGAAGTCGCCGTACATGTCGAAGCGGCCGTCCAGGTAGTGGATGTATTCGTGTTCCAGGTTCCAGACTTTGAAGGCGGGGCGCAGCCAGGAGGCTTCGTGGGCGATGAAGCGCGCCTGGTTGCCGGCCGCGGCCGGGTCGCCTTCCAGATACATGCCGCCGTTGTCGGTGCTGATGCCGTAGATGATGGAGGCGTATTTGGCGTAGTTGTTGTAGTCGTCGAACACCACCACTTCCAGCGAGCTGTTGTTGTCGTTGGCCACCGGCTGCTTGCGGGTCTGCAGCATCTGATGGAAATAGGACTCTTCTTTTTGCAGCAGCGCGCAGGAGGACTGCAGTTGCTCGGCGCTCATTTCCTGGGCGCGGATGCGGATGCTGGCGCTGCAGGTGTAGCGGTTGACCAGGATGGCGTCGGCGAGCCGGGTTTCGAAATTGCAGGTGCCGTAGTCGGCGCAGTTGGCGGCGTCGTAATACTTGACCGCTTCGGCGGCGGCCAGCCACAGCTCATTGTCGTTGCCGCTCATGCTGCTGCCGGACAGTATGGCCTGGGCTTGCGGCTTGATCGCCGGCTTCAGCGCCGGGTATTGCATGAAGCGCAGCCCTTCGCGGGTGGCGTCGCCCAGCTGGAAGGCGCTTTCGGTGCCGAGCAGGCTGCTCTTGTTGGCCAGGGCGAAGCGGGTCAGCGCCGCCGAATAGCTGCCGTCGTTCTGCAGCAGCGGCGCGGCGTTGGCGCGGCCGTGGGCGTAGAAAAACACGGTCAGCGCGCCGGTGAAGCCCTGGTTGGCGGTGGTTTCGCGCAGGGACTGGGCGGCGTTGGGCTGGCTGGCGCTATTGGTGTAGCGCTGCACGATGGCGCGCATGCTGGGCAGGTAATAGGCCTCGTCCGCCATATTGGTGATCAGCTTCATCACCTCGCCGGCGGTGGTGGAGGCCTGGGCGTTGGCGGAGAACAGCGCGTTGCCGTCGGCCAGTTGCTTGATGCCGGGACGCAGCACGGCGAGCAGATTGGGGTCCAGCGCCGGCAAGGCGCCGCCGCTGGCCAGGTAGTAGCCGGCGCGCAGGTAGAGGGTGAGGTTGACCAGGGCCATGGAGCCGGCGTTGTAGGCGGCGGCCTCCTGAGCGAAGCGGCCGGCGACGGCGTTGAGATTGGCCGCGCTGTAAAGCGTGGCGGCCAGCTTGCTGTCCAGCGAGAACAGGCCGTAGGTGCAGGTGTAGTCGGGCAGGCCGGCCAGGTAGTTGGCCAAGGCCGCGCCGCTGTAGCCGGCCATGGCGCCGACATCCGGGCATTGCGCGACGGCGGCGCGTCGGATCAGCTTGCTTTTGGGCTTGCCGATCACCGTGCGGTCGTCCGGCAACTGGTAGCGGGATTGCGCGTCGCTTGGCGGACGCTGTTGCCATTGCCGCGGCGGCGGCGCTTGTTTCGGCCGGGCTTGCGCCTGGTGCGGTGCTTTTTGCAGCTTGGGCGCGGCCAGCGCCGGCTGCGCCAGCAAGGCGGCGGCCAGGCTCAGGCACAGGGCGGCGAGAGAAAGGGTCTGCATGGCTTGTCTCCGTATGTCGGGGCGTGTCCCCGATGGCGAGATCATGCCAATGGCACGGCGCGCTTTCTTGGCGCGCTTGAGCGTCCGCGCGCGCAGATTTGCCAAATCCGCGGCTGGAGACGGCGCGTCGGCGGAGGGGATTGCGCGCAGGTGATTGACGCCGTCGCCGCGGAGCTATATTATCCGCCTCTCTCTGGAGGGGTTCCCGAGCGGTCAAAGGGATCAGACTGTAAATCTGACGGCTCTGCCTTCGAAGGTTCGAATCCTTCTCCCTCCACCAGATTCAACAAAAAAGCCAGGCTATGCCTGGCTTTTTTGCGTTCCGCCGTCTCACAAGCCGAGGTGGCGCGCGTGGAAGCGCAACTGCTCCTCGATCAGGCTGGCGACGAAGTAATAGCTGTGGTCGTACTCGGCGTGGCGGTGCAGTTCCAGCGGGTAGCCGCAGTCCCGCGCCGCCTTCTCCAGCGCCTCCGGCTGCAATTGCACGTCCAGAAAGCTGTCGGCCAGACCAATGTCCACGCGCAGGGGCAGTTGCCGCGGCGCGTGCTTGAGCAGCAGGCTGGCGTCCCAGGCTTCCCAGGCGGCGCGGTCTTCGCCCAGATAGGCGGCGAAAGCCTTCTGCCCCCAGGGCGCGTTGACCGGGTGGCAGATGGGGCTGAACGCCGATGCCGAGACATAGTCCTGCGGCCGCTTCAGCGCGCAGATCAGCGCGCCGTGGCCGCCCATGGAGTGGCCGGACACCGCGCGCAGTCCGGTGACGGGGAAGTTGGCCTCGATCAGCGCCGGCAGTTCCCGGCTGACGTAGTCGTACATCCGGTAGTGACGGTCCCACGGCGCCTGAGTGGCGTTCAGGTAAAAGCCGGCGCCCTGGCCCAGATCGAACGCTTCGTCGTCCGCCGCCTCCGCGCCGCGCGGGCTGGTGTCCGGCGCGACGATGGCCATTCCCAGTTCCGCGGCCACGCGTTGCGCGCCGGCCTTTTGCATGAAGTTCTCGTCGGTGCAGGTCAGGCCGGACAGCCAGTACAGCACCGGCACGCGCCGGTTGGCGCTGGCCTGCGGCGGCAGGTAGACGGCGAAGCGCATCCGGCAGCCCAGCGTCGTCGAATCATGCAGATACTGCCGATGCCAGCCGCCAAACGATTTGTTGGCGCTGATGTTTTCCAGGTTCACGCGGCTCTCCGGCTCAGTAATGGATCACGGAACGGATGCTCTTGCCCTCGTGCATCAGATCGAAGGCTTCGTTGACGCGCTCCAGCGGCATGGTGTGGGTGATGAAGTCGTCCAGGCGGAATTCGCCCTTCAGATAACGCTCCACGTAGTCCGGCAGCTCGCTGCGGCCGCGCACGCCGCCAAAGGCGGAGCCGCGCCATACCCGGCCGGTGACCAGCTGGAACGGGCGGGTGGAGATTTCCTGCCCGGCGCCGGCCACGCCTATGATCACCGATTCGCCCCAGCCCTTGTGGCAGCACTCCAGCGCCGCGCGCATCACCTTGACGTTGCCTATGCATTCGAAGGAGAAGTCGACGCCGCCGTCGGTCATGTCCACGATCACGTCCTGGATGGGCTTGTCGAAATCGTTGGGGGTGACGCAATCGCTGGCGCCCAGCTTTTTGGCCAGTTCGAACTTGCTCTCGTTGATGTCGATGCCGATGATGCGGCCGGCGCCGGCCATGCGCGCGCCGATGATGGCGGACAGGCCGATGCCGCCCAGGCCGAAGATGGCCACGCTGTCGCCGGCCTTGACCTTGGCGGTGTTGATCACCGCGCCCATGCCGGTGGTGACGCCGCAGCCCAGCAGGCAGACCTCTTCCAGCGGCGCGGCCGGATTGACCTTGGCCAGCGAGATTTCCGGCAGCACCGTGTATTCGGCGAAGGTGGACGTGCCCATATAGTGATAGATGGGTTTGCCGTCCTTGGAGAAGCGGGTGCTGCCGTCCGGCATCAGGCCCTTGCCCTGGGTGGCGCGGATCTTCTGGCACAGATTGGTCTTGCCGGACAGACAGAATTTGCACTCGCGGCATTCCGGGGTGTACAGCGGGATCACGTGATCGCCCACCGCCACGCTGCTGACGCCGGGGCCGACGGATTCGACGATGCCGCCGCCTTCATGGCCCAGGATGCAGGGGAACACGCCTTCCGGGTCTTCGCCGGACAGGGTGAAGGCGTCGGTGTGGCAGACGCCGGTGGCCACCATCTTCACCCGCACCTCGCCGGCGCGCGGCGGCTGCACTTCCACTTCTTCTATGCTCAGCGGCTGGCCGGCGGCCCAGGCCACGGCGGCCTTGCACTTGATGATGTCCTGGCTCATGAGCCCTCCTTGGTATTGGATCGCCGCCGCGGGCCATAGGCCGGGCGACGGCAAAACTTTGATTGTATTTCTCGGGTTTGAATAGATAATCGTGGCAATTGGTAAATGATTTTTTCCGAGGTGGAATAATGCTGGGTTGGGAAGGCATCTGCGAGTTCGTCAGCGTGGCGGAACAGGGCAGTTTCACCAAGGCGGCCCTGGCGCTGGGCATTTCCGTCGCCCAGGTCAGCCGCCAGGTCACGCAGCTGGAGCAGCGCTTGGGCGCCAAATTGCTGTACCGGACCACCCGTCATCAGGCGCTGACCGAGATCGGCGCGTTGTATCTGCGCCACTGCCGGCAGCTGCTGGATTCGCTGGAGGAGGCGGAACAGGCGATCTCGCGCCATCAGGCGCAGCCGCAGGGCAAGCTCAAGCTGACCGCGCCGCTGGCTTACGGCCAAAGCCATATCGCGCCGCTGTTGACCCGTTTCCTGCAACGCCATCCGCAGCTGGAGGCGAGCTTGAACCTGTCCAACCAGGTGCTGGACCTGGTGCAGGACGGTTACGATCTGGCGATCCGCATCGGCCATCTGAGCGACTCCACGCTGATGGCGCGGCGGCTGGCCTCGCGCCGGCACCATGTCTGCGCCGCGCCGGCCTATCTGGAGCGCTGCGGCGCGCCTTTGGAACCGGCGGACCTGGAGCGCCACAACTGCCTGTCTTTGAGCGGCGAACACTGGCATCTGCTGGACGGCGGCCGCAGGCGGCAGGTGCGGATCAAGGGCAGCCTGCGCTGCAACAGCGGCCACGCGCTGGCGCACGCGGCGCGGCTGGGCCTGGGGCTGGCGCAATTGCCGGATTACTACGTCGCCGCCTATTTGAGCAGCGGCGAGCTGATCGAGGTGCTGGCCGATTACCGCGAGCCGGAAGAGGGTATCTGGGCCTTGACGCCGCATAACCGCCAGCTGTCGCCCAAGGTTCGGCTGCTGATGGACTTTCTGGCGGACTCCCTGACCGACGATCCGCTGGCCTTGCCGGAATAGCCGGCCGCTTTCGCGGTTGCCAAGCCCGGGCGCAGTGGCAATAATCGCGCATTCGATTTTTAGGCGGGAGCGCGGAAATGTTGGCGATTGGCGAATGCAGGGTGGAGCGGCTGGTGGTGCACCGGGTGGGCAATGCCGCGCGCGGCGAGGGCGCGCGCCTGTCCGAGCGGGCCAGCTCCGTGGACGAGGAAGTGTCCTCGCTGTTGCTGGGCGGTTATCTGAAGAACATTGTGTCGGACAAGCGCCAGCATCAGTTTTTCCATGAGTCCGACCTGAATCTGAACGAAATCTACCATTACACCCGGCAGTTCTTCCGCGGCGAGCTGGATTTCCTGGCGGTGTCCCAGCGCATCGCCAAGCATTTGTACGCGCGTTCGCAGCACCCCAACATCAACGCCGGCGATTTGCTGGTGATCCTGTTTTCCGGTCTCAACGACGGCGATCGCGAACTGCGCGCGCTGGGGGTGTTCAAGTCCGAAATCCGCGACGACTTCCTCACCGTGGTGGAGTCCGGCGATGTGTTCGACATCAGCCACGCCTCGGGCATCAATCCGCGCTTGATCGACAAGGGCGCGCTGATCCTGGAGCACGGCCCCACGGTCTACGCGGTGGACCGGCTCAGCCGCGAGGCCAAGTTCTGGCTGGACGATTTCCTGAAAGCGATGCGGGTGCCGGACAAGGCGTCCAGCAGCAAGATGATGGCCAGCGTGGTGGAGCAGCTGTCGGAGGAGATAGAGGACCCGCTGCAACAGGCGCGCTTCAAGGATGAATTCCTCAATCTGGTGAGCAGCGAGGAAGACGTGTCGGCCCGCCAACTGGCCAGCGCCGCCGAGAAGTTCGTGCCGCGCGAGCAGGTGGACCAGGCCATGGGCTCCGCCGCCGAATCCTACGGCTTCGCGCTGGACGAGGAGGCGAAGCTGCCGGCCAAGGGCATGGCGCGGCAGCTGGAAAAAACCCTGTCCAAGTACGGCGTCGGCCACGGCATCAGCGTGCTGCTGCCCACGGGCATCACGTTGAAGAATATCCAGTCGCAGAACGACGGCGAGGGCGAGTTGACCCTGACCCTGCGCCTGAACAAGCGCGGCTGACCGCCCGCGGAGTCTTGCCGCGCCGGCTTAGAGGCCCGGCGCGAAACCGTCCGCCAGATTTCAGGCCAGGGGGCGTTGCCGCCTGGTCCTGCTCTAAGCTGTTCAAAGTCCGCTGCGCGGATAAAGCCTTGTACGGCGAGTTCAGCTTAGCCATGCCCATTCTCTCTTTGCGATTCCGCTTGCTGCGCCATAAGGCCTGGTCTCGCGCTCGCTCCCCGGCGCTTATTGTTTCCCTTTCCCAATCCATTGCCGGCCGCGTTTGTCCATGCCGCTTGGAGTCCGCGTGTGTGTTTGACGCTTTCCATTCGTGATGATGCCGGTTTTTAATGTTTAATTGATTCCTGTTTTTATATTGTAAATATATTTAAAAAACAAAAATGACAATTGGATTTGTTTTTAAGATAAATCCTATATTTGATTTCAGCGGATTTTCTTATCATGGCGTCTACAAGCCCTAAATAGAACGGCGTGATTCAGTTTGATTCCACACCCGAGCAGGCGTCTCCGGAACGATGACCATAGGACGCGCGGGTGTGCTGCGCGCTGTGAATTGAACCGATATGGCCGGCTCATTGAATGACGGCTCTTGCTTGGCGATGTCAATTAAGCGGGCAGCGGCAGCGTGGTTTCCCGCCGCTGCCGGGCGAGGGCGGAGAAGCTTGCCGGACCGGATTTTCGGCCTTGAATGATTTTTTTAGATTCATTGACCTTGGCCGCGTCCTTCCGGCAATGTGCCGCCACATTGTCATTATCGAATTAGCTAAAGCAAGTCCGGAAATTAAGCTGATCAATCGTATGCTTTTTGGGATGTTGAAACGTGACAGCGCGCCAACGCGGGCGTGGCGGATATTCAGCTGTCGGTATTCCAAATGGTAGGGAATCCATGGAAAATCTTAATGTCATGGTGGTGTCCGGATCATCGCGGGACAATGAGCGCCTTCAGCGCATGCTGTCGCAGGCCGGCATTCGCAATATTCGCCATTGCGGCCATATTCGTGAGGCGGAACAGCAATTGCTGCGCGAGCCGGTGGATTTGCTGGTGTGCGATATTCAGATGCCGGACGGCGGCGGCGCCGAATTGATCGCCAAGGTGCATGCTGGCGTGCGTCGCGGCGAACTGGCCGACGCGCCCATGCTGTTGTGGCACAGCGCCGCGGGCAAGCTGTTGCAGGAGTCGCACGTCAGGCTGGCGCGCGAGGCCGGCTTCAACTACGTCTGGGCGGCGCATCCGACCATGGACGACGGCGAATGCGCGCAGTTTTTGCGCCAGGTTGAACTGGCGCGCGCGGCCATGGCCGAGGCGGCCAGAGTCAACGGCGTGCCGGGGCGCTTGGGAACCCGGCCTTTCAGCGAGCAGGAGGTGATCGAGGCCTTGTGCTCCAAAGGCAATATCTCGATAGACCTGCAACCGCAGGTGCGCTTGAGCGACGGGGTAGTGGTCGGCGCCGAGGCGCTGGCGCGCTGCATGCACCCGACGCGGGGCAATATCCGGCCATCGGTGTTTCTGCCGGTGGTGAGCAAGCTGGGCCTGGATCTGCTGCTGTTCTTCCATGTGCTCAGCGGGGTGATCTCCACCCAGCAGGCGCTGAACGCGAAGGGCGTGCGCTTGCCGATTTCCATCAACGCGTCGGCGGCCACCCTGGCGTCGCCCAATCTCGTGCGCGAGATCACCATGCGCTGGGACAAGACCAAGCTGGAACGCTCGCTGCTGGTGATCGAGCTGACGGAAAACCTGGAGCCGGAAATCGGACTCGATTTGATGGTGGCGCTGAACCAGCTGCGCGCCAATGGTTTCGACATTGCCTGCGACGATTACGGCATAGGCATCTCCTCGCTGAAGATGTTGTCCGCCATGCCGTTTTCGTCCTTGAAGCTTGATCAATTATTCGTCGCCTCGATGCTGGAGAGCTCGCGGCATTATGAAATCGTCCGCTCCTCCATCCTGCTGGGCAAGGAGTTGAATCTGCAGGTGGTGGCCGAGGGCGTGGAGAGCACGCGCCACGTCAAGGCCTTGCGGGAGATGGGCTGCGAGACCGGCCAGGGCTTCGGCCTGTACCGCCCGATGGCGCCGTCGCGCTATATAGAGCTGGCGCGGCAGGCGCCGGAGGAGTGGAGCGCGCGCGGCGCGGGCGATTAGGCGCGGCCCCAAGGCGTTCCGCCGGGACAGGGGATGCGGCGGGAAGCGAATTGGTCAACTTTAACGAGAACGGCATGAGAAAAAGAATATCGCTGATGATTCTGGATGACCATGACGTGGTCAGGGTGGGGCTGGAGGCCAAGCTCAAGCAATACCCGGAGTTCGAGATTGTCGGCAGTTTCGCGCAGAGCACCCAGTTGCTGGCGGTTTTCCGCAAGCGGCTGCCGGATGTCTTGTTGATGGATTTCTCCCTGGGCAGCAACGAGGTGGACGGACTGAACCTGATTCAGTCCATCAATGTCCGTTATCCGGAGTGCAAAGTCCTGGTGCTGTCGTCGGTGGACCTGGTAGGAACGGTCAATCTGATGCTGCGCGCGGGCGCCAGGGGTTTTTTCAGCAAGTCGCAGCCGGTGGACGCGCTGGCGGGCGCCATCCACAGCGTTTATGCCGGGCGGGTGTATCTGACCGTCAAGATGATGAGCGAGATGAATCTCTTGCTGTCGGGCGACATCAAGCTGGAGGAGGGGCGGACGCTGGACCCGTATGCGCGTTTGTCGCCGCGGGAGCGCGAGGTGGTGCGCTGCTGTCTGGACGGCATGAGCACCAGCCAGATCGCGGAGAAGTTCTCGCGCAGCATCAAGACGGTCAGCACTCAGAAAAAAGCGGCTTTCCAGAAACTGGGCATCAATACGGACAGGGAGTTGTTTTTATTGAACTCCAAATTGGAGTAGCGGTGCGATTTCAACATTTGAGCGGCCTGCTCGTCCTGTGCGGCGTTTTGTCCGCTTGCGCCGACCAGGGCAGCAAGATCCCGCTGAGCCGGGAGGAAGAGGCCTGGGTCAGCCGGAATCCGGTGGTGGACGTGTACGTGCTCAGGTCCAAACCGGCGGCCAAGCGCAAGAACAGCAACGTCCATTACAAGGGGGTCGAGGCTTTTTTCCTGCAGTACGTCAGCGAGAAAAGCGGTTTGCGCTTCAATATCGTGCAAGTGCATTCGGCGCAGGCCCTGATCGAGGCCAGCGGCAATGGGCGGGCGATGATGCTGGCCAGCATCAATCAGGACGCGATCGGCGAACTGAACCTGAACAAGAATTACTACTTCACCCAGCCGTATTCCTCGCAGCCCTTGATGGCGATCACGCGCCGCGACTACCCGGTGGTGTTCGACCACGACAATCTGCACGGGCGCAAGCTCGCCTTCATCTTCAACGACAACTCGCGCTCCTGGCTGTTGGGCGATCACGCCAACCCGGACCTGGTGGCGGCGGAGACGCCCACTCAGGCCTTGCTGGCGATCCAGGACCGGAGGGCGGACATCGGCCTGGTGCCGGAAAGCTATGCGCGCTTCCTGCTGAATTACCGTTTCCCCGATCTGAGCAGCTCCGGCGCGCTGCCCGGCTATTACGCCATTTACCGGATGGGGGTCAGCAAGCACCAGCCCTTGCTCTACGCCATCCTGCGGCGCAGCCTGGACACGATGTCGGCCGACGACGTCGACGCCGCCCGCTCCGCCTGGGAGGAGCAAGTGGCGCCGCGGCCGTCCGTCTCCAGCGTGTTCAGGAGTTACGCCGGCGAAGGCACCCTGCTGGTGCTGCTGTTCTTCGTCCTGCTGCTGGTGATACGCACCACCACCTTGCTGCTGCGCAAGGCGAGGACGGGCGAAGCGGCCAAGAGCGAGTTTCTGGCGGTGGTCAGTCATGAAATCCGCACGCCGATGAACGCCATCATCGCCGCCGGCGAACTGCTGCAGACCATGTCCTTGGGCGAGAAACAGCGGGAGCTGGTGCTGCAATCCAATCTGGCGGCCAGCAGCCTGCTGCAACTGCTCAACAATATTCTCAACGCCTCGCGGCTGGACGCGGGCCAGGAAAGCCTGGACCCGTCCTTCGTCAACGTCGGCTCCATTCTGGAAGACCAGGTCAGGCTGTACGCCTTGGCGGCCAAGATGAAGGGGCTGGAGCTGCGCTACGTCCATGCACTGCCGGAGCGCGCCTTCTGGCTGGACGCTTCGCATTTGCAGCGGGTGCTGCACAATCTGATGTCCAACGCGATCAAGTTCACCGACAAGGGCACGGTCACGTTGAAGGCGGACTTGCGCCGCGGAAAATCAAGCCGCAAGCGCGGCGTGCTGGTGTGCCAGGTGATAGACACCGGCATAGGCGTGCCGCTGGCGGCGCAGAAGAATATTTTCGACGCTTTCGTGCAGGCGGACTCCGTCGCCACCCGCAAGTTCGGCGGTTCGGGGCTGGGGCTGAGCATCTGCAAGCGTTTGGTGGAGTTGATGCAGGGGCGCATCACGCTGGACAGCGACGGCGCGTCCGGGACCATTCTCACCATCAAGCTGCCGGTGCGTTTGGGGCCGGCGCTGGTCAAGGAGGCGGCGGAGGAAGAAGCCTCCGGCCCGCCGCAGGCGGTGGGGCAGGGGCAGCTGGTGCTGGTGGTGGAAGACCATCCGGCCAATCAGCTGATGATTTGCGAGCAGCTGCGCCAATTGGGCTGCCGCGCCACGGTGGCCAGCACCGGCATGAGCAGCTTGTCCATCCTGAAGGAACACCCGGAGGTGCGCTTGATCCTGATGGACTGCAGCCTGCCGGACATCAGCGGTTACGAGGCGACGCGGCGCATCCGCGCATGGGAGCGCGAGGAGGGCGGCGCTTTGCTGCCCATCGTGGCGATTTCCGCGGCCAATGACGATCTGCACCGGGAACGGTGCATGGACAGCGGCATGAACGGCGTGCTGGTCAAGCCCCTGCGGCTCAGGGATTTGCAGCATATCTTGCTCATGTGGCTGCCGGACGCGGCGCCGGTCTCCGAGGCCGTCGAATCTCCGCCCCAGGTCAGCGGTCTATGGCAGATGTTCATCGAGCATAACGAGCGCGATTACCGCCAGGCGGTGCGGGCGGTCCAGCACGCTCACTGGTCCACGGCCAGCCAGCATCTGCACCGGATCTCCGGCGCGGCCTTGACCATGGAGCAGCGCGAGCTGGCGGAATTGGCGCGGGAACTGGAGGGCATGCTGTTGCAGGGCGGCGCGGAAGGCTTGGAGGAGCACATGGACGCTTTGCGCGCGATGCTGGACCAACTGGCCGCGCAGACGCCGCCGGCCGGGAAATGAAACCGGGCGGCGGCTGGGTGGGCTGTCGTTTCAGTCCTAAAAGATAGAACACTGGTTCTTAGAACGTGTTTACGATCTCGCGAGCTAAGGCGAGACAAGGCGTTGCGGCTGAGAAAGCGGAATGTACGCGTGGTACATGAGCATTTCGAAGCCGTACTCACCGTGCCACGTCTCACGACGCGCAGCAGATCGTAACAGGTTCTTAGGCTTGCAGCGCCAGCGTGCCGCTGCGGCCGGGAATCTCTCCCATCACCACGCGGCCGGCGGGCAGCGCGGCCGCGTCCAGGCTGCTGAACAGCTCGATGCAGCTGCACAGCTGATAGCCCTGGGCTTGCCAGCCCACCAGCAGATGCTCGAAGGTATAGCCCAGACGCAGGCCTTCCAGCTCGGCGTGCAGGGTGTACACATGGCCGGTGGCCGGCGCTTCTTCGGTCAGCGCCAGGATATGGTGATGGACGTTGTCGGCGGTGAGGCCGTCCAGGCCTATCAATTCGTCCAGCGTCGGCAGCGTGGTGGGCAGCTGCGGCACGCCCAGGGGCTGGCCGGCGTCGTCCATCGGCTGGAAGGGGTGGCTGCCGCGGCCGTCGGACGCGTAAAGCATGCCCAGTTCGCGCTCATAGGCCAGCGCCGCGTCGTTGATCTGCCAGCCGGCCGCGCCGTGGGTGCGCGCCGGCTCGCCGAAGATCTGTTCGAAGCGCTCGGCCGCCTTGCGCATTTCGGCGCGGGTCCAGGCGGCGTCCTTGCCGGCGACGTAATCCTGCCACTTGATGTGGTCCCAGGTGTGAATGCCGACCTCGAAGCCCTGCGCGCGCACTTCGCGCATCAGTTCCGCCTCGCGCTTGCCGATGTCCGGGCCGGGCAGCACGGTGCCGTAGAGCAGGGTGCGGATGCCGTAGTGCTCCACCACCGAAGTGCGGGACACCTTGGACAGGAAGCCGGGACGGAACACCCGCTTGATCGCGCGGCCGGTATGGTCCGGGCCCAGGCTGAACAAAAACGTGGCCTTGGCATGATGCTGCTGCAGCATGTGCATCAGCCGCGGCACGCCGTCGCGAGTGCCGCGCCAGGTGTCGACGTCGATTTTAAGGGC
The DNA here is from genome assembly GCF_020544465.1 of Chromobacterium rhizoryzae. Taxonomy (NCBI): domain Bacteria; kingdom Pseudomonadati; phylum Pseudomonadota; class Betaproteobacteria; order Neisseriales; family Chromobacteriaceae; genus Chromobacterium; species Chromobacterium rhizoryzae. The sequence goes on along the minus strand of NZ_CP066126.1, from coordinate 4,700,542 downwards.
GAGTTTTTTCATGGGGTATCTCTGAAACCGGCGCCGGGCATTCTATCTCGCCTGGCGCCGGGAGCCGCTTACTCGGACAGGTCGCGGCTGGCGGCTACTTGGTCGCGGTAGTAGTCGTAGATGCCGCGCAGCGCGTCGGCCATAGTCACGCTCGGTTTCCAGTCCAGGTCCGCCATGGTGTTGGCGATCTTGGGCACGCGGTTCTGCACGTCCTGATAGCCTTTGCCGTAGTAAGCGCCGGAGGTGGTTTCCTCGATCTTCACCTTGTCGGCGTTCAGCTGGTATTCCGGGTAGACGCGGGCCAGGTCCAGCATCATCGCGGACAGTTCGCGGATGGAGTAGTTGTTGGCCGGGTTGCCGATATTGTAGATCTGACCGGAAGCCTTGCCGTCCTGGTTTTCGATGATCTTCATCAGCGCGCTGATGCCGTCGTCCACATAGGTGAAGGCGCGCTTTTGATGGCCGCCGTCCACCAGCTTGATGGTCTCGCCGCGCACGATGTGGCCCAGGAACTGGGTGATCACGCGGCTGGAGCCTTCCTTCGGCGTGTTGATGTTGTCCAGGCCGCCGCCGATCCAGTTGAACGGACGGAACAGGGTGTAGTTCAGGCCTTCCTGCATGCCGTAGGCGTGGATCACGCGGTCCATCAGCTGTTTGGAGCAGGAGTAAATCCAGCGCGGCTTGTTGATCGGGCCGCAGATCAGCTCGGAGTTTTCCGGGTCGAACTCTTCGTCATGGCACATGCCGTAGACTTCCGAGGTGGACGGGAACACCAGGTGTTTCTTGTACTGCACGCACTGGCGCACGATGGGCAGGTTGGCTTCGAAGTCCAGCTCGAACACGCGCAGCGGATTGTTCACATAGGTGGACGGGGTGGCGATGGCCACCAGCGGCAGCACCACGTCGCACTTCTTCACGTGGTACTCGATCCACTCCTTGTTGATGGTGATGTCGCCTTCGAAGAAGTGGAAGCGCGGATGGTCTTTCCACTCGGCCACGCGGTCATCGTGCATGTCCATGCCGTAGATGTGCCAGTCGGTGGTTTCGATGATGCGCTTGGTCAGGTGGTGGCCGATGAAGCCGTTGACGCCGAGGATCAGTACTTTTTTCATTGAGATTTCCTTCATCGCCCCCCGGAAGGGAGCTGTGATTTGCATGTGTATTCCGTGAGTCCGCCGCCTCAGGCCAGCGTCAGCGCCACCGCCGTCGCCGGATCCAGCGCCGCGCCGTCCAGCGTGGCGGACAGAACCTTCAGGCGGCCGCCGTCCACGGCGTCCAGCCACAGCGCGCCGTGTTCTGAGTGTAGCCGGGCCGCTTGCAATTGCTGGCCGTGGCCGCCGGCGCGCAGGGTTTTCCAGATCACCAGCCGTCCGCCTTCGGTGTCGGCGAAGGCGCCCGGGAACGGGTGGGTCAGCGCGCGCACGAAGTTGTGCAGCTGGGCGGCGCCGGCCCGCGGATCGATGCGGCCGTCTTCCGGCTTGCGGCCGCCGAAATAGCCGCCCTGGCTCAAGTCCTGCCGGCGGAACTCGGTCTGACCGGCGAGCAGGGCCGGCAGGCTGCGGGCCAGCACCATTTCCGCGGCTACGGTGACCTTGGCGAACACTTCGTCGGCGTTGTCGTCCGGCAGAATGGGCACCGCCATCTGGTCGACGACGGGGCCGTTGTCCGGTTTGACGTTCATCACGTGCAAGCTGGCGCCGGTTTCGGTTTCGCCGTGGATGATGGCCCAGTTGATCGGCACCCGGCCGCGGTATTTGGGCAGCAGCGAGCCGTGCATATTGAAGGCGCCGCGCGCCGCGGATTCCAGCAGCGGGGCCTTCAGCATGTGGCGGTAATAAAAAGAGAACAGGAAGTCCGGCCGCGCGGCCTGCACTTGGGCCAGCGTTTCCGGCGTGTTCGGGTCGTCCGGGGTGATCACCGGAATGCCGTAGTCGCGGGCGACTTGCTCCACGCTGGCGAACCAGATGTTTTCCTTGGGATTGTCGCGGTGGGTGACCACCAGCGCCACTTCCACGCCGCCGCCGATCAGCGCCTTCAGGCAGCGCACGCCGACATTGTGATAAGCGAAGACCACGGCTTTCATGGCTTGTCCTTTTGCTCCAGCACCGCGCCGATCACATAGCGCGGTCTGTCCCGCACTTCTTGGTAGATGCGGCCGATGTATTCGCCAAGCAGGCCGATGCCGAACAGCGCGATGCCGATCAGCAAGAAGGCGATGGCGAACAGGGTGAACAGGCCGCCCACTTCCGGTCCAACGATGAGGCGGCGCAGCACCAGATAGACCACCAGCACGCCGGAGCCGGCGGAAACCAGCATGCCCAGCAGCGAGAACAGCTGCAGCGGCACGATGGAGAAGCCGGTCATCAGGTCGAAGTTCAGGCGGATCAGGCTGTACAGCGAATACTTGGATTCGCCGGCGAAGCGCTCTTCATGGCCGACGGTGACTTCGGTCGGGTTCTGCGCGAACTGATAGGCCAGCGCCGGGATGAAGGTGTGCAGTTCGTTGCACTGATTGATGGTGTCGATGATGCGGCGGCTGTAGGCGCGCATCATGCAGCCCTGGTCGGTCATCTTGATGCGGGTCAGCTTCTCGCGCAGGCGGTTCATCGCGCGGCTGGCCAGATGGCGCCACAGGCTGTCGTTGCGCTGGCGGCGGATGGAGCCGACGTAGTCGTGTCCCTTGTCCATTTCCGCCAGCAGCAGCTTGATGTCCTCCGGCGGGTTCTGCAGGTCGGCGTCCAGCGTCACCACCCGCTCGCCGCGGCTGTATTCGAAGCCGGCCAGGATGGCGCGATGCTGGCCGAAATTGCCGTTGAACAGCACCACCCGGGTCACGTCCGGGCGCAGGTCGAACTGCGCGGCGAGCATGGCCGGACTCTTGTCGCGGCTGCCGTCGTTGACGAAGACGACTTCATAACGCACGCCCAGCGCGTCCAGCGCCGGGTAGAGGCGGTCGAACAGCGCCGGCAGCACGTCCTGCTCGTTGTATACCGGGATGACGACGGAAAGATCGATTACGCTTTTCATAATGTTTTATACGCTCAGCACGGGCTTCAGCACGCCGCTCACGGCGGCGCACACGCGTTCCACGTCCTCGTCGGCCATAGCCGGGAACAGCGGCAGGGTGACGGTGCGGCGGCCGATGTCTTCCGCCACCGGGAAGTCGCCCGGCTGGAAGCCCATCTCGCGGAACAGGGTGAACAAATGCATGGCGGGGTAGTGCACGCCCACGCCTATGCCCAGGTCTTTCATCCGGGCGATGAATTCGCCGCGGTCCATGCTCATCCGGTCCAGCGGCAGCAGCGGCTGGAACATATGCCAGTTGCTCTGGGCCATGTCCTCCAGCGGCAGCTCGCAGCCCAGCTCGCGGTCGAAATGGCGGAAATACAGCGCGGCCAGTTCGCGGCGGCGGGCGTTGAAGCCTTCCAGCCGCGGCAGTTGGCCCAGGCCGATGGCGGCGGCGATGTCGGTCATATTGGACTTGCCGCCCAGCACGTCCACGTCCATGCCGCCGTCGGCGTGGCGGGTCACGCCCTGCAGCCGCAGCTTCTCGAACAGGCGCGCCTCGTTCTCGTCGTTCAGCACCAGGCAGCCGCCTTCGCCGCTGGTCATGTTCTTGTTGGCGTGGAAGCTGAAGGACACCAGATCGCCGTCGCTGCCGATGCGGCGGCCGCGCCAGTTGGCGCCCATGGACTGGGCGGCGTCCTCCACCACGCGCAGACGGTGGCGCTTGGCGATGTCGTACAGGCGGTCGCGATCCACCGGCAGGCCGGCCAGGTCCACCGGGATGATGGCGCGGGTGCGCGGCGTGATCGCCCGTTCCGCCAGGTCCAGATCGATATTGCGGCTGGCGCGGTCGGCGTCGACGAACACCGGCTTGGCGCCCACCTTGAGAATGACGTTGGCGGTGGCCACCCAGCTCAGCGGGCAGGTGATCACCTCGTCGCCGGGGCCGACGCCGGCCACCTGCAAGGCCATTTCCAGCGCGGCGGTGGCGGAGGCCACCACCCGCACCGGGCGGCCGCCGACGTGGGCGGACAACTCGGCTTCCAGTTGGCGGGACTTGGGACCGGTGGTGATCCAGCCGGAGCGCAGCACCTCGCCGACGGCGGCGATGGTGGCTTCGTCGATGTCCGGGCGGGTAAACGGTAGAAAATCCATATTCAAACCCTGAAAATTAGCCACGGAAGCACACGGAGGCACGGACAAAAACAGTCATTCAAATTCGTTTTGCGCCATTGAATCTTGTCGGCTGCTGAGCGGGCGTTTTATTTTCCGTGTCATTCCGTGTGTTTCCGTGGCAAAAATAAGCCTTAACTACGCGCCACCAGCACCACGCCGATGATGATGACGCCGATGCCGATCAGTTTCTGCGCGCTCAAGGCCTCGCCGAACAGCCAATAGGCCAGCAGCGCGTTGACCACGTAGCCGATGGACAGCATGGGATAAGCGATGCTGACCTCTACCCGCGACAGCGCCATGATCCAGACCACCACGCTGACCACGTAGCAGGACAGGCCGCCGACGATGGGCAGATTGGTGGCGAGCGACCAGCCTATCGGCAACACGTTGGCGGCGGAAAAGTCAAAGTGGCCGATTTGGCGCACGCCGGCCTTCAAGCATAGCTGGGCGGCGGCGTTGAGCAGCACGCCGAGCAGAATCAGGCCGAATTCGATCAACTTCATATTAGAAGGGGTCCAAAGGTTGGCGGTTTCACGGCTTGGCCACGACGAGGCGGCGCGGATCTTGGTAGACCACCCGCATCGGCAGGCCCTGGGCTTGCAGTTCCTGATAGGTGGCGGGGTCGGTCATCGCCAGCGCGCGCGGCGCGGCCTTCCAGGCGGCGACGAATTGTTCCAGCCGCGGCATCCAGCGCTGCGGCTCCTGACCCTCGCCGAACTCGAACTCGTCGACGAACTGCACCAGGGTGACCGGGCGGCCCAGGTAGAAGGGGAAGGTCTGATCGTAGTAGCGCACCGAGAACACCGGCGTGTCCGCGCGCAGATAAGGCTGAATCTGGGCCACGATGTCCTTGCTGCCCTTCAGCTTGCCGTAGCTGTCATGGCCGGCGGCGGCGACGCTGACGGCGAGCAGGCTGCCGAAGGCCAGCCAGCACAGCGCGGCCAGTTTGCGCTCGCGGCCCAGCAAACGCCAGGCGACGACGGCGCAGACCAGGAACAGCAGCGCGGCGGCGACGACGAAATGGGCGAAGCCGTGCAGCACGTCGAGCGGGATGTCCTCGGACGCGAAATGGTCGACGAAGGGGTAAAGACCAAGCGCTGCCAGCCACAGCAGCAGCGCCGGCAGCAGGTGCTTCTTCAGCGCGGCGGCCGGCATGCGCTGCAAGGTGGGCGCCAGCAGCAGCGCCAGCGCCGGGAACAGCGGCAGGATGTAGGACGGCAGCTTGGAACTGGACTTGCTGAAAAAGGCGAAGATGAAGACCGACCAGATCAGCAGCAGGCGGCCGGCGCGCAGCCGCGCGCCCGGCTCGCGCCAGCCGTCGCGGCACAGCGCCGGCAGCAGGCTGGTCCAGGGCAGCAGGCCCAGCAGCAGATAGGGCACGAAATACCACGGCGCGCCGGTGCGCTTGTGCTCGGTGGTGAGGAAGCGCTCCAGGTGCTCGCGGATGAAGAAGAAATGCGCGAAGTCGGGATTGCGCTGGGACACCAGGATGAACCAGGGCGCGGTCAGCAGCAGGAACAGCGCCAGGCCGCTCAGCCAGTGCATGCGTTTCCAGAAGCCCCATTGCCAGTTGAGCAGGCTGTACAAGACCAGGGTGGCGCCGGGGATCAGCAGACCTATCAAGCCCTTGCTCAGCGTGGCGGCGGCCATCGCCGCCCAGGTCAGCCACATCCAGTGGCGCGTTTCGCGCGGGCCGGCGTCGTCGCGCTGGGCCAGCAGGAAGCTGCACAGCGCCACGGTCAGGAAAAAGCTGACGCCCATGTCCAGAGACAGGAAATGACTGTTGGCCACGATCCAGGCGCAGCTGCCGGCGGCCAGCGCCGCGTAGCGGCCGGCGTCGACGCCCCACAGCCGGCGCGCGGTGAAGCCGCACATCGCCACCGTCAAGAAGCCGGTCAGGCCGGGCCAGAAGCGGGCGGCGAACTCGTTGACGCCGAAGGCGGCGAAACTCAGCGCGCCCATCCAATATTGCAGCGCCGGTTTTTCGAAATACAGCAGGCCGTTCAGCCGCGGCGTGATCCAGTCGCCGCTGTGCAACATGAACAGCGACAGCGTGGCGTAGCGGCCCTCGTCGGCGTGAATCAGCCCGCGGTAGCCGAGGGAGCCGAACCAGACGACGGCGAACAGCAGCCACAGCGCCGGCTCCAGCCAGGGACGGGCGGCGGGGCCGGAGCGCCCGGCCGAAAAATGGGGTTGATTCATGCGGAACGGATAGTCATTGGATTATTATGGACAGCTGCGCAAGGATACCCGATTTCGCCGTCCTTGTGATTGGCTAAACTCATGTGCGGGCTGGAGAAAGCGGCGGCATCCGGCTTGGCCGCGGCGCTTAGGCCAGCCAGTCGCGCGGGGCCAGAAAGTGCTCGGTCAGCGCCGCTTCCGGGCTGCCCGGCTCCGGCTGATAATCGTACTCCCAGCGCGCCAGCGGCGGCATCGACATCAGGATGGATTCGGTGCGTCCCCCGGACTGCAGACCGAACAGGGTGCCGCGGTCCCAAACCAGATTGAATTCAACATAGCGGCCGCGGCGATAAAGCTGGAACTGACGTTCGCGGTGGCCCCAGCTATCGCCTTTGCGGCGCTCGACGATGGGCAGGTAGGCGTCGGTGAAGCCCTTGCCCACCGCCTGCATGAAGCGGAAACAGGAATCGAAGCCCCAGGCGTTCAGATCGTCGAAGAACAGGCCGCCGATGCCGCGCGCCTCGTTGCGGTGCTTCAGGAAGAAGTACTCGTCGCACCAGCGCTTGTAGTCCGGGTAGACCTGTTCGCCGAAAGGCAGGCACACATCGCGGGCCACGCGGTGCCAGTGCACCACGTCGGCCTCCACCGGGTAGAACGGGGTCAGGTCGAAACCGCCGCCGAACCACCATACCGGCGTTTCCCCTTCTTTTTCCGCGATGAAGAAGCGGACATTGGCGTGGCTGGTGGGAATGTGCGGGTTTTCCGGATGGATCACCAGCGACACGCCCATGGCCTGGAAGCCGCGGCCGGCCAGCTCCGGCCGGTGGGCGGTGGCGGAGGCGGGCAGCGCGTCACCGTGGACATGGGAGAAGTTGACGCCGGCCTGCTCGAACAGCGCGCCCTTGGTCAGGACCCGGCTGCGTCCGCCGCCTCCGCCCGGACGCTGCCAGGCGTCTTCGACGAATTGAGCGCCGCCGTCGGCCTGCTCCAGCGCCGCGCAAATGCGGTCTTGCAGGTCCAAGAGAAAGGCTTTGACATCATTGACGCGCGGCTGGCTCATCGCAGTATCCTGAAGGCTTGAAATGGGCTGCATTGTAGCAGACGGGGCGGCGCGCGCAGGCGCGCCGCCCGGGCTTTGAACATGGGAGACGCGCATCGTGATTGATCTGTATACCTGGGGCACGCCCAATGGGCGCAAGATTTCCATCATGCTGGAAGAACTGGAGCTGCCATACGCCGTGCACTCCGTGGATATCGGCAAAGGGGAGCAGTTCGCCGAGTCCTTTCTGGCCATCAGTCCCAACAACAAGATTCCGGCCATCGTCGACAGCGAGGGGCCGGATGGTCGGCCGCTGGCGATGTTCGAGTCCGGCGCCATTCTGCAATACCTGGCGGAAAAGCACGGCCGCCTGCTGCCGGCGGCGGGCGCGGCGCGCTACGAGGCGCTGCAATGGCTGATGTTCCAGATGGGCGGCTTCGGACCGATGTTGGGGCAGGCCCACCATTTCCTGCGCTATGCGCCGGAAAGCCTTCCCTATGCGCAGAAGCGCTACCACGACGAAGCCTTGCGTCTGTACGGCGTGCTGGACCGGCAGTTGGCCGGGCGGGATTACGTCGCCGGCGAGTACGGCGTCGCCGATATCGCGCTCTATCCGTGGGCGGCGCGCCATGATTGGCATCAGGTGGATCTGGCGGCGTTTCCGCGGGTAAGCGATTGGTTCCAACGCGTCGGCGAGCGGCCGGCGGTGCGGCGCGGCATGGCGGTGCCGGCGGCCTGAAACGCAAAACCAGCCGCGGACACAGGGGCCGCGGCTGGCGATGGAAGGGCGTGGCAAGGCTGAGATTAGAAGTGGTAGCTGATGCCGGCCTTCAGCACGCTGGTGCCGGACGTCTTGACCACGCTTTGGCCCGCCATCTGGAAGTCAGTGCCGGCGATGTATTCGTATTCGCCACGCAAGGACAGGTTTTTGTGCAGCTGATACTGCGCGCCGAAACCAAGACCCAAGCGGGTGTCGTTGAAAGTTTTGTTGGCAACTCGGTCGATCTTGAGCTTGGTGTGCACGTTGTTCAGGCTGGCCTTGCCGAAAACTTCCAAATCCTGGGTCACCGGCAGGATGCCCAGCACGGCGATGCGCTCGGCCTTGGTGGCGACGGAGCCGTTGCCGGTGCGGCCGCTGAAGGAGCCGTTGGCCGTGGATTTGCCGAAGTCAGCGTAAGACAGCTCGGTGGCCAGGTATTGGTTGAAGCGGTAACCGGCGCCCAGTTCCCATACCGTGCCGGCGGCCTTGGCGTCTTTCAGGACGATGTTGCGGTTGCCGGACTCCGGCTTGGAGAAGTTGTAACCGGTGTTGCCGAAGACGTAGAAGCCCGGGTCGGCGGCGTGTGCGGTCAGAGCTGCCAGGCTCAGCACGGAAGCGGTAATCAGTTTTTTCATTTTTGCGACTGTTTGCTTTGTTGATAACTGCAATATTGTGCGAACAGGAACCAAGTCAGTCTGTTGAGCTTGTAAACGCTCTTTGTGTTATCGATGGAGGGCTTGTGTAACGATCTGTAACAAAGCGGGACGGGCAGGGCAAAGAAAAGATGCCCGCCGGAGCCGGCGGGCACGCAAAGTCACACAAAGGGAAAAGAGAACGGAACCGTTGCAAGACCGGCGGGGGGCCGATCCGGCTCGTGCAAACAGTTTGCTTCAGCCGGTCCTCGTCTTCCATTGTCGCTGTGTTCTGGCTTGATGACGGTTGATGACGGGGCGGCCGGGAAGTTTGCGCAGCTGTTAAATTCAATGTTTAGTTGTGATTGCTTGCAACTTTAGTTGAAGAAGGGGCGGGCGCGGCTGGCGCAGGCAAGAAAAAAGGCAAGCCTGAGGCTTGCCCTGATGGCGGCGACGCGGCGCTCAGGCGGCGGCGAAGACGGCCCAGTCGGCGTGTTCAGCGGCGGCGGCCCGGGCTTGGGCGCGCTGGTTGAAAAACTTCAGGCTGCGCTTGAGCACCTCGCCGCGTTCATTGTCCACCATCACCATGTGGTAGCTATTGGACAAGGGCATGAAGTCGACCTTGCCGCCCAGATAGCGCTGCAAGTAGCGGGCCGAGCGCGGGCTGGTGATGTCGTCCTCGTCGGCATGCACGATCAGCGTCGGGCAGGTGATCTCTTCCAGCCGCGACATCAGCTGGCGGCGCAGCCCATCCACCTGGCGGATGCAGGCCAGCGGGATGTAGGCGTAGTGGAAGCGTTCGCCGCGTTCGAAGCGCTGCTGGATGGCCTTGCGGATGCGGGCGTTCTTGATGCCGAAGGGTTCGACTTCCGGCACGCGCATCTTCTTGGCCAGGCCGGGAATGCGGTAGACGATGTGGCGCGCCCAGGTCAGCTTGGGCAGGCTCCAGCCGTCCAGGAACAGCGGCGGCGCGTACAAGGCGAGGCCGTCCTGATGGTTTTCCAGCCGCGCCACTTCCAGCGCCACCAGGCCGCCCAGGCAAACGCCGGCCAGATGCACCACCTTGTGGCGCGTCTTCAGTTCCAGGTATTCCTTGCGTATGGTTTCCACCCAGTCCTGCCAGCGGACGGACAGCAGATCTTCCGGCTCGCCGCCATGTCCCGGCAACAGCGGGGTGTGCGTGACGATGTCCGCCTCCTCCAGCGTGCGTCCAAGCGCGCCAAGGTCGTATGCGCTGCCGCCCAGACCGTGTACCAGCAGGGCGGCCGGTCGTGAAGAAACCATGGGAAATACCCGAATCCAAGTTGAGATGCTGGCATTATCCCGACGCGGCGGCTTGGGGTCTGTTGGCTTCCTGTCCCCGCTTTGTGACGGCGCGTGACCCCATTCAGATTGCTTAACAAACTGCGGCTTTACTTTTCGCCGGCGCCGGCGTTCTTGGCCGCCTCTTCAAAGTCTCGCGGGCAAGAGCGAGACAAGGAAGAAGCGGAGAAGCGGTCGATGCGTATTCTGAAGCCGTGTTCGCCGCGTGAGGCTCCACGGGTCGCAAGCGGGCGCTGAGCCGCTCATAGAGCCGCTAACTAAACCGCGCAGCGCAGGATCAGGGGTTGGTTTAGCGGGTCTTATTGCTGTGGTTGCATGATGCGCAGAGTAAAGCGCGCGCCGCCCAGTTCGCTGGCGCTCACGCTGGCCTGGCCGCCGTGGTGTTCGGTGATCAGCTTGACGAAGGACAGCCCCAGGCCATAGCCGCCGGTGGCGCGGTCGCGGCTGCGGTCCAGCCGCAGGAAGGGTTCGAACACCTTGTCGCGTTCAGCCTCGGGAATGCCGCAGCCGTCGTCGTCGACATGAATCAGCAGCTGGCCGGAAGCGTTGTGACACACGGTCAGCCGGACCTGAGCGTTGGCGTATTTGAAGGCGTTGAGCAGCAGGTTGCGGCTGGCCACATACATCAGCTTGCGGTCGAACGCGCCGTTGCCCAGCGCGCAGTCCAGCTCCAGCGCGATGCCCGGCGGTTTCAGCGGCGTGACCAGATCGACCAGATCGTCGAACCAGTCGTAGAGGTCCACGGTTTCCCAGTGCAGCGGCACTTCGTTGCGGTTGAGCTTGGCGAACTCCATGCTGGTGTTGAACAGCTCCTCCAGCTCCTGCATATCGCGCTCCATGCCTTCGCGGTAGCGCCGCCATTCCTGTTCGTCCTCTTCTTCCTCCAGCATGGTCAGACCGAAGCGCAGCCGCGCGATCGGGGTGCGGATCTCGTGGGCGATGGCGTGGGACAAGGCCTGGCGGGTTTCCATCTGCCGCTCCAGCCGCGCGGCCATGCTGTTGAAGGCCAGGGACAGGGGGGCCAGCAGCCGGCTTTTGGACGGTTGGGCGCGGGCGCTGAAGTCGCCGTCGGCGAACACCTCCGCCTTGCGGCGCACTTCCAGCAAGTCCTTCCACAGCGGGCGCAGGCTGAAGTAGATCAGGGTGCCCAGCGTGGTGCCGGTCAGCAGAATCCACAACAGCAGGATTTCTATGTCTTCGCTGATCCAGCTGCTGTTGCTGGCCGGGGCTTCCAGCGGGCCCAGCAGCAAGAGACGCGGATCATGGGGCAGCGGCATGTAGAGCAACTGGTTGTCGAAATCCAAATAGGGGCGGCCGCCTTGCAGCGCGGCGTGGCCTTCCGGCTCGAAATCGTCGGGAGGATGGGCGATCAGTTTGACCGGATAGCTGAAGGCGCGGGCGATGTCGGCGAGCTTGCGGTCCCAGTCCCGATGCGGCGTCTGAGCCAGCTGCTCGCGGATCAGGCTCACGGTGCCGTTCATGAATTGCAGCTTGCCGTTGCGGTCGCTGTTCTCGTACAGCTTGGTGACCAGGAAGCCGAAGCCGATGATGATGATCAGCTCCACCAGCATGGTGGCGAAGAAATAACGGGCGAACAGAGTGCCCAGCGACGGCTTGAGCCAGCCGCGCAAACGACGAGTGCTCATGCCTTATTCCCAGTCGCTGCGCGAGAACAGATAGCCTTTGCCGCGCACGGTCTTGATTCGGGCCGGCGCGTCGGGATTATCGCCCAGCTTGCGGCGCAGCCGCGAAATGCGCGCGTCGATGGAGCGGTCCAAGCCGTCGAAGCCGATGCCGCGCAGCTCGCTCATGATGTCGTCGCGGGACAGCACCTGGCCGGCGTGGGAGGACAACAGCCACAGCAGGTCGAATTCGGCGGTGGTCAGATCGATCAGCTCCCCGTTCAGCGTGGCTTCGCGCGTGGCCTGGCTGATGCAGAACTGGCCAAAGGTGAAGCTGTCTTCGTCGCCGGCCTCTCCGTCGGCCTGCGCCCCCGGCCCGCCGCGGCGCAGCAGCGCGCGCACCCGCGCCAGCAAGCGGCGCGGCTCCACTGGCTTGGCCAGGTAGTCGTCGGCGCCCAGTTCCAGCCCCAGGATTTCGTCCACGTCCTCGTCGCGCGCCGTCATGATCAGCACCCGGCCGTTATAGCGCGGGCGGATTTCACGGCAGACGTCGAAGCCTTCCTTGCCCGGCAGCATGATGTCCAGGATCACCAGGTCCGGCTTTTCTTCCAGGATGATGGCCGGCGCGGTGTCGCCGCGGCCGTGCTGGGAGATGCGATAGCCGTGCTTGCTCAGATAAGCGCCTATCAATTCGGCTAGTCTCACGTCGTCTTCGACGATGAGAATATGGGGGGTATCGCTGTTCATGTCCGTCGACGGGATTTCGGTGGTTCAAATCAAAATATTAGCACGCGAGGTTTGCCGGCGACTTTAGCATTATCGTGACTGCTATTCGTCATAAACTATCGATAGTTTTTGCAAATGATTTGGCCTGCTTGATTTTCCGGCGCTATCAATCCAGAATCGGTCAGGCACAAAAAGCCGGCCGTGGCCGCCGTTGCCGCCAGGGACCGATGAATTAAAACGGGATAAAGAGAATAGGAACTTGCCATATGCAACAGATAAGAGAATGGGCCGTGTGGCTGGCCGTCGCCCTGGCGGGCGCGGCGGCCTTCGCCGTGGTGGCCCTCAATCGCGGCGAGCCGGTCAACGCGGTCTGGCTGATCGTGGCGGCGGTGTCTGTCTACTCCATCGCCTATCGCTTTTACGGCCGCTTCATCGCCCACAAAGTGCTGGAACTGGACGCTCGCCGGCTGACCCCGGCGGAAAAATACAATGACGGCCTGGACTACGTGCCCACCAATAAATGGGTGTTGTTCGGCCACCACTTCGCCGCCATCGCCGGCGCCGGGCCGCTGGTGGGACCGGTGCTGGCCGCGCAGATGGGTTATCTGCCGGGCACGCTGTGGATTCTGGTCGGCGTGATGCTGGCCGGCGCGGTGCAGGATTTCCTGATCCTGTTCCTGTCGGTGCGCCGCGACGGCAAATCGCTGGGCGAGATCATCCGCACCGAACTGGGCGCCATCCCCGGCGTCATCGCCTCCATCGGCATCCTGATGATCATGGTCATCCTGCTGGCGGTACTGGCGCTGGTAGTGGTCAAGGCGCTGACCGGCAGCCCGTGGGGCACCTTCACCATTGCCGCCACGATACCGATCGCGCTGTTCATGGGCGTTTACACCCGCTACATCCGGCCGGGCAAGATCGGCGAGATCTCCGTCATCGGCTTCATCCTGCTGATGCTGGCCATTGTTTACGGCGGCGACATCGCCAAGAACGAAACCCTGGCGCCCTTGTTCACCCTGAGCGGCACCACGCTGGCCTGGACGCTGATCGGCTACGGCTTCGTCGCCTCGGTGCTGCCGGTATGGCTGTTGCTGGCGCCGAGGGACTACCTGTCCACCTTCCTGAAAATCGGCACCATTGTCGGCCTGGCCATCGGCATCATGATCGTGGCGCCCAATATGCACATGCCTGCGGTGACCAAATTCATCGACGGCAGCGGCCCGGTGTTCGCCGGCAATCTGTTCCCCTTCCTGTTCATCACCATCGCCTGCGGCGCGGTGTCCGGTTTCCACGCGCTGGTGGCTTCGGGCACCACGCCCAAGATGCTGGAGAACGAAACCCACACCCGCATGATAGGCTACGGCTCCATGCTGATGGAAAGCTTCGTCGCCATCATGGCGTTGATCGCCGCCTGCGTGCTGGATCCGGGCGTGTACTTCGCGATGAACAGCCCGGCGGCGGTGATAGGCAAGACCGCGGAAGAAGCCGCCCAGGTGATTTCCAGCTGGGGCTTCCTCATCACGCCGGACATGTTGACCCAGATGGCCAAGGACGTGGGCGAGAGCACCATCCTGTCCCGCGCCGGCGGCGCGCCGACCTTGGCGGTGGGCATGGCGCACATTCTGTCCAATGTGATAGGCGGGCCGGCGATGATGGCCTTCTGGTATCACTTCGCCATTCTGTTCGAAGCCCTGTTCATCCTCACCACCATCGACGCCGGCACCCGCGTGCTGCGCTTCATGATCCAGGATCTGCTGGGCCTGGTGGTCAAGCCTATGGCCAACACGGAGTCCTGGGCGGCCAACTTGATCGCCACCGGCCTGGCGGTGACCGGCTGGGGCTACTTCCTCTACCAGGGCGTGGTGGATCCGCTGGGCGGCATCAACACCTTGTGGCCGCTGTTCGGCATCGCCAACCAGATGCTGGCCGGCATCGCGCTGATTCTGGCCACCGCGGTGCTGATCAAAATGCAGAAAACCCGCTACATCTGGGTCACCGCCGTGCCCACCTTGTGGCTGCTGGTGGTGACGTTGACCGCCGGCTGGCAGAAGCTGTTCCACGCCAGTCCCAAGATCAGCTTCCTGGCCCACGCGGACAAATTCTCCGCCGCCGCGGCCAAGGGCGAGGTGCTGGCGCCGGCCAAGAATATGGCGCAAATGCATCAGATCATCTTCAATGACTATGTGGACGCCACTTTGACGGCGCTGTTCATGGCGGTGGTGATCGCCATGCTGGCGTTTGCGCTGAACGTGATGCGCAAGTCCCTGGCGGTGAAATGGTCCACCGCCAAGGAGGTGCCGGCCATGTTCCGGGAGGAGGGCGCGTGATGGGCAAGCTATGGCAACAATGGGCGAAAACCGCCCGGCTGATGGTGGGGGTCAAGGATTACGACGCTTACGTCGCCAGCCGCCGCCGCTTCGATCCCAAGGCGGAGGTGATGAGCCGCGAGGCTTTCTTCCGCCGTTGTCAGGATGAACGCTATGGCGGCAAGAGCATGAAGAAGTGTCCGTGCTGAGTTCTAACGGTTAGTCATACTTGATAGCGCCCGGCTTGGCCGGGCGTTTTTCATTGCATGCGCGGGCGCGCTCCGTGGAAATTGTGTTTCTATTTTTTTGGCATTTTTTTGTGGATTTTAAATCCAAATTGGCTTGAGTTTTAGGCGTGGGTTATGCTGAGCGCCCTTTCCACTAGCCCGGCTGCGTATGCGAAATGCGCGCCGTTGATGGACGATATGAGCGATTCCACGTTTGCAAGCCCGATTCTTGACCATCTGCTGGCGGGCGGAGTGATTGACCAGGCGATTTACGAAGCCGCGCGCGACAAACTGCGCGAGCAGGACGCGGAGCCCTTCTCCACCTTGGGCGGAGGCCTGGACTGGTTGGAAGAGGAGGAAGTGCTGAGCTTTGAGCAAATGATTGAAATCGAAGCCAAGGCGGATGCGGACGAAGGTTTCACGTCCAATGCGGTGCGCAGGCAGGCGGTGGATGAATACAACCAGGATCTGGAGCTGGAATTGGCGCTGCTCCAGCGACAAAAGGCGACGACATGGCGCGGGAAGCTGGCTTGGGGCTTGGGGAGCGCGGCCTTGCTCGGCGCGGCCGGCTGGTACTTTCTGACACCGCCGCTGGTGCCGAGATGCGAAGCGTCCGTGGTGAAGAAAAGCATACGGGCCTCTTTGATGTCTGAGAAGTTGCACCAGATATCGTCAAAGCTCAGCGCGAGTGCGCCGGAAACCATCAATCTGCGGAATCTCAAGTTGGAGCAGGTCAAGGAGCTGGGATACATCAAGATGGAGCGCGCCCGTGGCTGCGTGGCGGTTCTGGTGGCGGATGAGCAGCAGCGCGCGCCCATCGCCTACGAGGTACAGGGAAAAGACGACGCTATCCATGTAAAGGGAAGCGATGAACGTGTGCTGCGCACACGTTATGCTCAGTTGGACGCGGATGGTATGTTGCCGGAGTTGGGCAAGCCTTTGGGCCGGCTGGGCGTGAGGCAGGCGCTGCAACAAGGCGTGCTCGATTTTCGCAAGCTGGGTGGGCCAGGTGTCGACCCTTTGACCCGTGCGCTGGGGGCGCTGGGGAAGCCGGAATTTGCGCTCGGTGAAGTACTGCCCTTGAGCGACTGCGTGCAAGGCGCAGGCGGCGTCTGGAACTGCAAGTTGATGGTTCAGTATCGCGACCCATTCATGACGATGATCGGCAAGAAGGGCCGTTTGTTATTGGAAGGCGAGTTCAGCTTTGTCCGGGACGGCAAAGGCTGGCGCCCGGCGGACAACTTCAAGAGACAGTTCACGACGGCCTTGGTGAAAAGCCAGCAGAAGGTTATGCAGGGGCAGTCACGCGAGCAGGCATGGGAGTGATAGGGAGTACGTTGGAAGGAGGCTGAACAGGAGCGGAGTTGAGGCCTGGTCGTAATGTAAGCCACTGCCACTGCCACTGCCACCGCCCGCGCGCAAGCCGGGCGGTTTTGTTTTGGCTTGGGACTGGTCCTGACCGCGATTTCATTGTCCTATCCTTTGGCATGCCGCAAAATAATGTCATTATTAACCACATGTGGAAAAGTCATGTCAGAACCTTCCGCTTACACCGCTTACAGCGACAAATGGCAGATGCGCTTTGCCTTCTTCGATCAGCACGGCGCGCCGAATAGTGCCAGTTACAAGGAGGCGTTCAAAGCCTTGTCGTTTGGCGACCGCCTTAAGGTGCAGATGAATTTCATCGCTTTTTTTTTCTGGCCAATCTATTACCTGGTGCTGGGCTTGTGGAAGAACATGCTGTCCTTGTTGGGCGTGGCGCTGCTGATCAATCTGGTCCTCGTCTTGCTGGATGTGCCTGAGTCGATCACCCGCGGGCTTGGTTTCGGCTTTAGCGCGCTGGCCGGCATGTCGGTGAATTATCTGTATTACCAAAAGAAGGTCAAAGGCTATAAGGGGTGGAACCCTTTCCGTGGCTTGTTCTAAACCATGATGGCCGCTCAGTGAAAAAAAACCGCCCGGCGCAAACCGGGCGGTTTTGATTTTGCGCGAGCGGCGTTTAGTGCAGCAGATGGCTGACGCCGAAGTTGATCAGGCCGCCGCCGACGATCAGCCAGCCAAACAGGATGGACGCCAGCAACATCGGTTTGGCGCCGGCCTGGCGGATGGCGGAGAAATGGGTGGTGATGCCCAACGCGCCCATCGCGGCGGCCAGCAGCAGATTGTCCAGGGAGACGATGGCGTTGACCCATGCGGCCGGCAGCAGATTGAAGGAGTTGAAGGCGGCCACGCCCAGGAAGGCGACGGCGAACCAGGGGATGGCGATGCGGCCCTTCTGCTGACGGCTGCCGTGCGGCTTGGCGGCCAGCCAGCTGGACAGGGCGATCAGGAAGGGCGCCAACATCATCACCCGTATCATCTTGGTGATCACCGCGGTGGTCATCGCGGCCTCGCTGACCGATTTGCCGGCGGCAACCGCCTGCGCCACTTCATGGATGGTGGAGCCGGCGAACACGCCGTAGCTGAACTCGGAAATGCCCAGATGGCTGGTCCACTGATACAGCATCGGCCACAGGAACATCGCCACGGTGCCGAACACCACCACGGTGGCGACGGCCACCGCCACTTTTTCCGCGTGGGCCTTGAGCACCGGCTCGGTGGCCAGGATCGCGGCCGCGCCGCAGATGGAGCTGCCGGCGCCGATCAGGATCACGCTTTGCTCGTCCATGCCCAAATACTTGCGGCCGATGCGGAAGGCCAGCAGGAAGGTGGTGCACAGCACCAGGGTGTCGATCAGCACGCCGGCGAAGCCGACGGCGGCGATGTCCTGGAAGGTCAGCTTGAAGCCGAACAGGATGATGCCCAGGCGCAGCAGCTTCTGTTTGGAGAACTGGATGCCGTGGTGGCTGGCGCCGGCGAAGTAGCGGTAGACGGTGTTGCCTATCAGCATGCCGCCCAGAATGGCGAGGGTGAGGGCGGAGAAGCCCAGATGTTTCATCGCCGGCAAATCCGCGGCGTAGAGCGCGGCGACGGCGAGGGCGATGGCCAACGCCAGGCCCGGCATGATTTGGCGAAGGTTTGTCATAAGTAAATGCCTGTTTGGTCTATGGCGGATGAGGCTAACGATACGCCCCTCGTTTTCAGTAGAGAAACGGATAAAATGGATATATGTCAGTAGCAAAATCAATATAAGGAGGGGGTATGGCCTTGAAGCTGACCCTGCGCGAGCTGGAGGTCTTCGTCGCGGTGGCCGAATACGGCACCGTCACTCAGGCGGCCCAACAGGTGGCGCTGACCCAGTCCGCCGCCAGTCAGGCGCTGGACAAGCTGGAAACGGGCCTAGACGTGCGCTTGTTCGACCGCATCGGCAAACGGCTGAGCCTGAACGAGCACGGCCGGCTGCTGTGGCCCAAGGCGCGGGCCATGCTGGACGCGGCCCAGGACATGCAGAGCCTGTTCAACGCCGGGGCGATGTCCTTGAAGATAGGCGCCAGCAGCACGGTGGCCAACTATCTGCTGCCGCAGCAGCTGGCGGCCTTCCGCGCCGCCTGGCCGCTGGCGCGCTTGGAGCTGGACGTGGCCAATACCCGCGACATCGTCGACGCGGTGGCGGCCCTGCGGGTGGACTTCGGTTTCATCGAAGGGCCTTGCCATCACCCGGATCTGGTCGCCCAGCCCTGGAGACAGGATGAGCTGGTGGTGTTCGCCGCCGCGGATCACCCGCTGGCGCGAGGGGCGGCGGCGCGCCAGGACCTGGCGCAAGCGGAATGGATTCTGCGCGAAGCCGGCTCCGGCACGCGCGAGGAGGTGGATCGGCTATTGCTGCCGCACCTGGCCATGCTCAACGTCAGCATGGAGCTGGGCCATTCCGAAGCGATCAAGCACGCGGTGGCCGCCGGCCTGGGGGTCAGCTGCCTGTCGCGGCGGGTGGTGGCCGATCTGTTGCAGACCGGCGCGGTGGTGGAGCTGAACGCCGGCCTGCCGGTGCTGACGCGCACCTTGTACCAGGTGCAGCACCGCGACAAGACGCTGACCCGCGGCATGGCCGCGTTCCAGAACATGACGATGGCGGCGCTGCTGGCCTGAACCCCATCAGGGCTTGGCGCCGGTCCCCAGTCCGGTCAGCGCGCGGATGTATTGCGCCGGGAAGCGGCTGCGTTCCAATTGGCCCTGTGACGAACGATCGCAGATCGACAACAACCAGGCGCAGGCGAAGGCCGCGCTCATGGAGAACAGCGCCGGGTTGGCGTAGGGGAAGATCGGCCGCGGATGGCCCAGGATATCCACCCACACCATGGGCCCCAGCGCCAAGAGCGCGATGGCGGACGCCAGGCCGGCCAGGCTGCCGGCCACCGCGCCGCGGGTGGTGAGCCGGGGCCAGAACATCGCCAGGAACAGCACCGGAAAATTCACCGAGGCGGCAATCGCCAGCACCAGGCCGGACAGGAAGGCGATGTTCTGCTTCTCGAACAACAAGCCCAGCAGAATGGCCAGCAGTCCGATGACCAGCGTGGCCAGCCGCGACACTCGCATTTCCTCGGCGCTGCTCACCTTGCCTTTGCGCAGCGCCACCGCGTACAGATCGTGGGACACCGCCGACGCGGCCGACAGGGCCAGGCCGGCCACCACGGCGAGAATGGTGGCGAAGGCCACCGCCGACACCAGGCCGAGGAACAGATTGCCGCCCACCGCCTGGGCCAGGTGCACCGCCACCATATTGGCGCCGCCGACAATGCCGCCGTCTGCGTCGCGAAAGCCGGCGTCGCCGCCGACGATGAGGATGGCACCAAAGCCCACCAGGATCAGCAGCAGATAGAAATAGCCGATGAAGCCGGTGGCGTAGAACACCGATTGGCGCGCGGCGCGGGCGTCGGCCACGGTGAAGAAGCGCATCAGCACATGCGGCAGGCCGGCGGTGCCGAACATCATGCCCAGCCCCAGGGAGACGGCGTCCACCGGATTGGACACCAGGCCGCCCGGCGCCAGGATGGCCTGGCCGCGGAGCTCGGCGGCGGCGGCGAACACGGCCTCGCTGCTATAGCCGAAGCGTCGCCAGACCATGAAGGCCATGAAGCTGGTGGCGGACAGCAGCAGCACCGCCTTGACGATCTGCACCCAGGTGGTGGCCAGCATGCCGCCGAACATCACGTACAAGACCATCAGCGCGCCGACGATGATCACGGCGCTCAGGTAGCTGGCGCCGAACAGCAGTTCGATCAGCTTGCCGGCGCCCACCATCTGCGCCACCAGATAGAGCAGCGCCACCGTCAGCGTGCCGCAGGCGGCGGTGATGCGCACCGGGGTCTGGCTCAGCCGGTAGGACACCACGTCGGCGAAGGTGAAGCGGCCCAGATTGCGCAAGCGCTCGGCGATCAGGAACATGATGATGGGCCAGCCGGCCAACACCCCCAACGCATAGATCAGGCCGTCGTAGCCCTTGCTGAACATCATCGCGGAGATGCCGAGGAAGGAGGCGGCGGAGATCATGTCGCCGGCGATGGCCAGGCCGTTTTGCAGGGGAGTGACGCCGCCGCCGGCGGTATAGAAGTCCGAGGCGGAACGGGTGCGACGGGCGGCCCAAGCGGTGATGAACAGGGTCAGCGCCACAAACAGCAGGAACATCAGGATGGCGTTCCAGTTCAAGGGCCGTTGCGCGCCGGACTGGGCCCAGGCGGGGCCGGCCAGCGTCAGCGCCAGCATGGCGACAGGGATTCTCATGGCCGGCACTCCTTCAGCACTTGTTCGTTCAGCGGGTCCAGCCGCTTGTTGGCCTGGCGCACATAGATCCCGGTCAGCGCAAACGCGGCCAGGATGATGGCGACGCCCACCGGCATGCCCACGGTGGTGACGCCGGCACCTATGGGCCGGGCCAGCCACTGCGGCGCGAAGGCCAGCACCAGGATGAAGCCGTAATAGAGCAGCAGCATGACGGCGGTCAGGCTCCAGCCCAGCCGCGCTTTGCCGCGGGCCAGTTGTTGAAAGGCGGGATGATTCAGAATCGCTTGCTGTTGTTGCGGGCTCATGGCGCGGCTCCTTAACAAGCGGCTTACGATCAGCTGCGCGGCGTGGAGCGATAGCCGGCGAGCGCCGCGCAAGAACGCCGGCGCATCGCCGGCACATTCCTGTTCTTTCGCGGCAAGGCCTTGTCTCGCTCCGGCTTGCCGGATCGTAAACGCGCTTTTGACGATGGCGGGTGGCGCCCCGGCCGAGACCGGGGCCGGGGCTCAGACGAAGCTGCGGGTTTGCGCCACGCGGAAGCGGTTGGCGACGAAGGCGCTGTCGGACAAGCTGGCGTTGGCCGCCGGATTGCCGCCGCTGCCGTGGAAGTCGCTGAAGGCGGCGGACTGATTGACCATCACCGCGCCGGTGAAATTGAGCGCCAGCGACACGCAGGCGTTTTCCGCCGCCTGCCGGGCCAGCGCCTGCACCTGCTGGTCCGTGCTGTAGATCGAGAAGCTCAGGGCGCCGTGGCGGCGCATGCTGTCTTCCGCCTGGCGCAGCGCGGCGGCGCTGTCCGGCGTCTGAATCAGGAAGCTGATCGGCCCGAAGTGTTCCTGCTCGTAAACGGCGCGGTCCTCCATCGTCAATTGGCGCAACAGCGGGGTGCGCACCTCGGCTTCCGGGTATTGCGGGTGGCTCAGCCTCCGGCTGTCCAGCGCCGGCCGGCCCAGCGCGCGCGCCGCCTCCAGCCTTTGGACCACGCCGGGGTTCTGAAGCGCGCCCAGCAGTTCCACCGCCTTGGCCGGCTCCGCGCACAGTGCTTCCAGCGCCGCGCACAGGCCTTCCACCGTTTGCTGGTAGGACAGCTTGCCTTCGGGCGTGTGGATGCCGTCGGCCGGGATGAAAATATTCTGCGGCGCGGTGCACATCTGGCCGCTGTACAGCGCCAGCGACAGCGCGAGGTTGCGGCACAGGCCGGGGAAATCGGCGGTGGAGTCCAGCACCACGCAGTTGACGCCGGCCTTCTCGGTGTAGACCTGAGCGTGGCGGCACTGGCTTTCCAGCCACTCGCCGTGAGCGCTGCTGCCGGTGAAGTCGATCAGCTTCACCTCCGACCGCTGCGCCAACAGGCTGGCCAGCGGCTCGCCGTGCTGGTTCGCCGCCAGCAGCACGGTATTGGGATCGAAACCGGCCTCGGCCAGCACTTCGCGGGCGATGCGCACCGTCAGGGCCAGCGGCAGCACCGCGCCGGGATGCGGCTTGACGATGACGCTGTTGCCGGTGGCCAGGCTGGCGAACAGCCCCGGATAGCCGTTCCAGGTGGGAAAGGTGCTGCAGCCTATCACCAGGCCGACGCCGCGCGGGATCACCTTCCAGCTTTTCTCCAGCACCAGCGGCTCATGTTTGCCCTGCGGCTTGCTCCAGCGGCAGTGTCCGGGAATGGCCGACATCTCGCGCCAGGCGTAGGTCACGGCCTCCAAGGCGCGGTCCTGCGCATGCGGGCCGCCGGCCTGGAAGGCCATCATGAAGGCCTGGCCGGTGGTGTGCATCACCGCGTGGGCGATCTCGAAGCTGCGGCGGTTCAGCCGCTGAATGATTTCCAGGCAGACGCCCACCCAGGCCTGCGGGCCGGCTTGCCGCCACGATTGCAGCGCCGCGGTGGAGGCGCTCAGCAAGGCGTCGGCGTCATGGCGCGGATAGCGGATGCGCAAAGCGCCGCGATAGGGAGAGCGTTCGCTGCCCACCCAGCCCTGGCCGGCTGGTAGGCCGTCCAGCTGGAAGTCTTGTTGCAATAAAGCCTCAAACGCCGCCTGGCCGTCCGCGGCGGCGGTTTCGCCATAAGTTCTGGGGCTGGGCATTTCCGGGTGCGGGGACCAGTACTGGCGCGCGTTCAAGGCCTGCAGGGCCTGGTCCAAGGTGGCTTGATGCTGCTGGAACAGAGGGTGAGACATGGACGTTCTCCTCGGGCGGAGGGATGAGAGGCCGGCCTGCGCCATGTCAGCGGCAAGCCGGGCACGGTAACAACAGTTTCAGCGCACTGTCATTGATGTGGGTCAGCTTATAATTGATTTTCCGGTCGGTCAATGATAGCGTTTGCCGAAGTGGCGGTTTGGCCAGTGAGCCAAGGCCGCGCCCAAAGGGGAGGCGAGCATGCAGGCAGCGGAAACGAGTATTGAGGTGAATCTGGAGGCCGGAGTGGCGACCGTGACGCTGAATCGGCCGCAAAGGCTGAACAGCTTCAACCCCGCCATGCACCAGGCCTTGGCGGCGGCCTTGGACCGCCTGCGCGACGACGCCGAGGTCCGGGCGCTGGTGCTGACCGGCGCCGGCCGCGCCTTCTGCGCCGGCCAGGATCTGAGCGACCGAGCGCCGGAGCCGGGGCAGCCGCCGGCGGATCTGGGCTTGTCCATCGAGGCTTACTACGCGCCGCTGGTGCGGCGGCTGCGCGATATGCCCAAGCCGGTGATCGCCGCGGTCAACGGCGTAGCGGCCGGGGCCGGAGCGAATATCGCCCTGGCTTGCGATCTGGTGATCGCCGCCCGCTCGGCGAGTTTCATCCAGGCCTTCAGCAAGATCGGTCTACTGCCGGACGCCGGCGGCAGCTACTGGCTGCCGCGTTTGCTGGGCCAGGCGCGGGCGATGGGGCTGGCGCTGCTGGCCGAGCCCTTGCCGGCCGAGCGTGCCGAGCAATGGGGCTTGATCTGGCGCTGCGTAGACGACGAGGATTTTCCCGCCGCGGTGCGGCAGCTTGCCGAGCAACTGGCCAGCGGGCCGACGCTGGCCTACGCGCGGATCAAGCAGGCGCTGCAGGCGGCCGAGGGCAACAGCCTGGAGCGGCAACTGCAATTGGAGCGCGACACGCAGCGGGAGCTGGGCTTCAGCGCCGATTACCGCGAAGGCGTGGCGGCTTTTCTGGGCAAGCGGCCGCCGCGCTTTGGAGGACGATGACCATGAAACCGGACAAGGAACAGCGCGTGGCGGTGATAGGCGCCGGCGCGATGGGGCGCGGCATCGCCGCGGTGGCCGCTGCGGCGGGGCATGAGGTCTATCTCTACGATCAGGACGCGGCCGCGGCGGCGGCGGCGCCGGATGCGATCGCCGCGGACTGGGCCGGCCTGGTCCGGCGCGGCAAATGGAGCCAGTCGCAACTGGACGCCGCGCGCCGCCGGCTGCGGCCGGCCTCCTGTCTGGAGGAGCTGGCCGACGCCGCCTTGGCGATAGAGGCCATCGTCGAACGTCTGGACGCCAAGCAGGCGCTGCTGCGTCAGTTGGACGCCCTGTTGCCGGCCGCCGCCATCCTGGCCAGCAACACCTCCTCTCTGTCCATCACCGCGCTGGCGGCGGGTCTGCGTCATCCCGAGCGGGTGATCGGTCTGCATTTCTTCAATCCGGCCACGCGGATGAAGCTGGTGGAAGTGGTGAGCGGGCTGGAGACCGCGCCGGCTTTGTCGGAGCGTCTGTGCCAGTGGATGCGCGCTTGGGGCAAGACGCCGGCGCCGGCCGCGTCCACTCCCGGCTTTATCGTCAACCGGGTGGCGCGGCCTTTCTACGCCGAGGCCTTGCGGCTGCTGCAAGAAGGCGCTTGCGCGCCATCCACATTGGACGCCTTGCTGCGCGAAGCCGGCGGCTTCGCGATGGGGCCCTTGGAGTTGATGGACCTGATCGGCCATGACGTGAATTTCGCGGTGACGCAGTCGGTGTATCAGGCGATGCAGCAGGACCCGCGTTTCCGGCCGTCGCCGCTGCAGCAGGAGTTGGTCACGGCCGGCCGCCTGGGCCGCAAGAGCGGTCGCGGCTTTTACGATTACGGCCAGGCCTTGCCGGCGCCGGACACCGCGCCGCCGCAAGCGGCGCCCGCGGCGCTGCGCGTGCATGGCGGCTTGGGCGCGGCCGAACCCTTGCTGGCGCGCTTGCGGGCCGGCGGCGTGCGTGTGGAGCGCGAGCCGGGACCGGAGCAGGGCTGGCTGAGTTGGGATGATTTGCGGCTGGCCCTGTCCGACGGCCGCAGCGCCACCCGCCGCGCCGCGGACAGCGGCCACGCCGGCTGGGCGGTGTTCGATCTGGCTCTGGATTACGCCGGCGCGCCGCGGCTGGCGCTGGCCGTGGCGGACCAGGCCGCGCCGGAGGCGGCGGTGCGGGCGGAGGGCGTGTTGCAGGCGGCAGGCCTGCTGGTGTCGCGGATGGACGACGCCGCCGGCATGGCGGTGCTGCGCACCGTGGCGATGCTGGCCAACGAGGCGGCCGACGCGGTGGGGCAGGGCGTGGCCGCGGCGGACAGCGTGGATCAGGCGATGTGCCTGGGCGCCGCCTATCCCCGCGGTCCGCTGGCCTGGGCCGATAAGCTCGGCACGGACTATCTGGCGCAGACATTGGACGCTTTGCACGCGCACTACGGCGACGATCGTTATCGCGTCTCGCCGCTGCTGCGGCGGCTGGCCTTGTCCGGAGGACGCTTCCATGACTGAGACAGAAGCCGCTCGGCAACTTGCCGAGAACAGCGCGCTGGCGATGCTGAGCCAGGATCGGGCGTCGGCCAGCCTGGGCATGGAGCTGCTGGACGTGGCGCCGGGCCGGGCCCGGCTACGCATGCGCGTACGCGACGACATGCTCAACGGCTTCCAGCTATGTCACGGCGGCCTGCTGTGCGCGCTGGCGGACACCGCTTTCGCCGTCGCCTGCAATAGCTGGGGGCCGAGGACGGTCGGCGCGGCCGTCAGCGTGGAGTATCTGCTGCCGGCCCGCGGCGGGGACTGTCTGCTGGCGGAGGCCGAGTGCCTGCATCAGGGGGCTCGGCAAGGTCTTTACGATGTGCGGATCAGCAATCAGCGCGGCGAAACCCTGGCCCTGTTGCGCGGCCGCTCGCACCGGAGCGGAGAGCGGGCCGAGTAAAAGGCCGCATGCTGTTTTTTGTTTCTCAACGCCCGTCCAAGGAGCGCAAGCCCGCCGTCTTGTCCAGCCAGCAGCAATTGGCCGCAGAGCCAGCCCCGAACCCACACAGGAGAAGCACCATGCCCGTCACCCGCCCTATGTCCAGCGAGCTGGACGCGATGGAAACCGCCAGCCGCGACGAACTGTCCGCCTTGCAGCTGCAGCGTCTGCAATGGACGCTGCAACACACTTACGACAATGTCGCGCCCTTTCGCGCCAAGTGCGAGCAAGCCGACGTCCATCCCCGGCAATTGCGGCGGCTGGAGGATCTGAGCCGCTTCCCGTTCACCAGCAAGGCGGATTTGCGCGACAACTACCCGTTTGGCCTGTTCGCGGTGCCGCGAGACCAGGTGTCGCGCATCCACGCCAGCAGCGGCACCACCGGCCAGCCCACGGTGGTGGGATACACCCGCAACGATATCGAGGCCTGGGCCACGGTGGTGGCGCGCTCCATCCGCGCCGCCGGCGGCCGGCGCGGCAGCATGGTGCACATCGCTTACGGTTACGGCCTGTTCACCGGCGGACTGGGCGCGCACTACGGCGCGGAACGCCTGGGGTGCACCGTGGTGCCGATGTCCGGCGGTCAGACCGAGCGCCAGGTGCAGCTGATCCAGGATTTCCGCCCGGACATCATCATGGTCACGCCGTCCTATATGTTGAACATCCTCGATGAAATGGAGCGCCGGGGCATGGATGCGGCGGCCTGCTCCTTGCAGGTGGGCATCTTCGGCGCCGAGCCGTGGACCGGGCAGATGCGGCAGGAGATCGAGCGCCGAGCCGGCATAGACGCGGTGGACATTTACGGCCTGTCCGAGGTGATGGGGCCGGGCGTGGCCAGCGAGTGCGTGGAAAGCAAGGACGGCCCGGTGATCTGGGAGGATTTCTTCTACCCGGAAATCATCGATCCGCACAGCGGCGAAGTGCTGCCGGACGGGGAGGAGGGCGAATTGGTGCTGACCTCGCTGACCAAGGAAGCGATGCCGGTGATCCGCTACCGCACCCGCGACCTGACCCGGCTGCTGCCGCCCAGCAGCCGTTCGATGCGGCGCATCGGCAAGATCGTCGGCCGGTCCGACGATATGCTGATCATCCGCGGCGTCAATGTGTTTCCCACCCAGATCGAGGAAGTGATTCTGCGGCAAACGGGGCTGGCGCCGCATTTCTATCTGGAGGTCGACAAGGACGGTCACCTGGACAGCCTGGCGGTCTTCGTCGAGCGCGAGCCCAGCGGGCCGGCGCGCGACGACGCCAAACAGCTGGCGGCGCGGCAGTTGCAGCACAGCATCAAGAGCCATGTCGGCGTGACGACCACAGTGCAGGTGGTGGAGCCGATGACCATAGAACGCTCGGTGGGCAAGGCGCGGCGGGTGGTGGACAAGCGGCCGCGCGACTAGGCGACGAGGGGCAGGTTGCGTTAATGCTTGTATTTTAATTGAACGACCGGTAAATTAATTAATATGCTGTTTCAGCGCGCCGGACATCCGCTTCCGGCGATGCTCACCTAGGAGGATGCGCCATGTACACCCAAGCTCTGGATCAGCCGGACATCGCCGCGGCGGCGGCCGAGCCGTCGCTTCAGCAGCAGGCCTTCGACGCCAAGCTGCAGGCGGAGGACAAGATAGAAGCGCGCGACTGGATGCCGCTCGCCTACCGCAAAACCTTGTTGCGGCAGATCTCCCAGCATGCGCATTCCGAAGTGGTGGGCATGCTGCCGGAAGGCAACTGGATCGGCCGCGCGCCCACGCTCAAGCGCAAGGCCATTCTGCTGGCCAAGGTGCAGGACGAGGGCGGGCACGGCCTTTATCTGTACGCGGCGGCGGAAACCCTGGGCAGCCCGCGCGACGAAATGGTGGCGACCTTGCTATCCGGCCGCGCCAAGTACTCCAGCATCTTCAATTACCCCACTTTGTCCTGGGCCGACATCGGCACCATAGGCTGGCTGGTGGACGGCGCGGCGATCATGAACCAGATTCCGCTGTGCCGCTGTTCCTACGGCCCGTACGCCCGCGCCATGGTGCGCATCTGCAAGGAAGAAAGCTTTCACCAGCGCCAGGGCTACGATCTGCTGCTGACGATGATGGGCGGCAGCGCGGAGCAGCGGGCCATGGTGCAGGAGTCGGTGAACCGCTGGTGGTGGCCGGTGCTGATGATGTTCGGCCCGCCGGACCGGGATTCGGTGCACAGCGCCAGCAGCATGCAATGGGGCATCAAGCGCATTTCCAACGACGATTTGCGGCAGAAATTCGTCGACGCCATCGTGCCCCAGGCCGAAGTGCTGGGCATCACGCTGCCGGACCCGGCGCTGGTCTGGAACGAGGCGCGCGGTCATTACGACTTCGGCGAGCCGGATTGGACGGAGTTCAAGCGGGTGCTGGCGGGCGACGGCCCCTGCAACCGCGAACGCATGGCCGCGCGCGTCCGCGCGCATGAAGAGGGGGCCTGGGTGCGCGCCGCGGCCCGAGCCTATGCCGACAAACAGGCGGCGCGTGCCGCCGCCTGATCAGGAGCCATCATGTCCGAGCCTAACGCCTGGCCGCGTTTCGAGGTTTTTGTCCTTGGCCGCAACGCCTTGCAATACAAGCACTCCAGCAGCCTGCATGCCGCCGATGCGCGCCATGCGCTGCTGCTGGCCAGAGACATCTATTTCCGCCGCCAAGAGGGCATCAGCCTGTGGGTGGCGCCCAGCGCCCGCCTAAGCGAGAACGGCGAGCCGCCGTCTGCGACAGCGGCCGAGGCGCCGCAACAGTACGAAGTGTTTTTGCAGCTCAAGCCGGGCCTGGATCATCTGCACGTCGCCAGCCTGCTGGCAGCGTCGGCATCGCAGGCCTTGGAGCGGGCGGAGCGGGCCTTCGGCGAGTTCCCGCCCGGCGCGGTCTGGGCGCTGCCCAGCGCGGCGCTGAGCTGCAGCGAGCCGGACGAACGCGAGATGCTGTTCGAACCGATGGCCAGCAAGACTTATCGCTTGCCCACCTTCTTCCAGTTGCCGGAAGCCGTGAACCATATGTGAGGAGTGCGCGATGTCTGTGCAGATAGCTGTGCAAACGCAGCCGCCGGCGACGGCGGACCTGATCGAATACGCGCTGCGGCTGGGCGACAACACCTTGTTGTTGGGCCAGCGCCTGGGTGAATGGTGCGGCCACGCGCCGGAGTTGGAAGACGATATCGCGCTGAGCAATATCGCGCTGGATCTGATAGGCCAGTCGCGCTTGCTGCTGAGCCTGGCAGGCGAATGGGAGGGACGGGGCCGGGACGAGGACGCGCTGGCCTATCTGCGCGACGCGCCGGCGTTCCGCAACCTGACCTTGCTGGAGCTGCCCAACGGCGACTTCGGCCAGACCGTGTTGCGCATCGCCCTGTTCAGCGCCTACCAAGTGGCTGTGTGGCGGGCCTTGCGCGGCGGCGGCGAAGCGCGGCTGGCGGCGATCGCCGGCAAGGCGCTGGCGGAAAGCCGCTACCACCTGCGCTACGCGGCGGAATGGGTGGTGCGGCTGGGCGACGGCACCGACGAATCGCGGCGGCGCATGCAGCGGGCGCTGACGCATTGGTGGCCGTATCTGGCCGAGATGTTCGACGACGACGCGCTGGAGCGGCGCCTGGACGGCGTCGCGCCGCAAGCGGCTCTTCTGCGGAAGGAATGGGAGGCGCTGATGCTGCCGGTGCTGGCAGAGGCCACGCTGCGGCCCCCGGCGGACACCGAATATCGCTCCGGCGGCAAGCGCGGCGAACACAGCGAATCCTTGGGCCATGTGCTGGCGGAGATGCAGTTCCTGCAGCGCGCCTATCCCGGAGGGCGCTGGTGATGCGCGCCGCGCGGCTGAGCGTGGCGCAAGCCTGGCGGGTGCTGGACCAGGTGCCGGACCCCGAGGTGCCGGCGGTGTCGCTGTGCGATCTGGGCATCGTGCGCAAAGTGGCGCGGGTGGGGGAGGATCTGGAGGTGACGCTGACCCCCACTTATTCCGGCTGCCCGGCGACCGAGGCCATCGCCGCCTCGGTGCGGCAGGCCTTGGGTCAGGCGGGCGAAGAGCGGGTGGTGTTGCGCACCCAGCTGAGTCCGGCCTGGAGCAGCGACTGGATCAGCGCCGACGGCCGCGAAAAGCTGCGCCGTTACGGCATTGCGCCGCCGGCCTGCGCAAGGGCGGCCGAGGACGACTGGCAGCCGCTGCGCTTCCAAACGGCGGCGCCGGCCTGCCCGCAATGCGGCTCCGTCCGCAGCCGGCGGCTGAGCCAGTTCGGCTCCACCGCCTGCAAGGCGCTCTACCGCTGCGAGGCCTGTCTGGAGCCATTCGAGTATTTCAAGCCGATCTGAGTCCACTGAGGGACCGGAGTAAGGAGACCGGGATGAGACTAGCTTTCCATCGCCTGCGCGTCGTCGAACGTCGCCAGGAAACCGACGACGCCATTTCGCTGACCTTGGAGCCGCCGGCGGAGTTTAAGGAGCGCTTCCGCTTCACCCAGGGCCAGCACCTGGTGTTTCGCGAACATATCGACGGCGTGGAGCAGCGGCGCACTTATTCGCTGTGCTGCGGCGCGGACGAAGGCATTTTACGGGTGGCGGTGAAGCGGGTGGAGGGCGGCGTATTCTCCAGCCACGTTCATCGGCATTGGCAGCTTGGGCAGGAGGTGGAAGCGATGCCGCCGGAGGGGCGCTTTTTCACGCCGCTGGCGGCGGAGCAGCGCAAGCATTATCTGGGCATCGTCGCCGGCAGCGGCATCACCCCCTTGCTGTCCACCTTGAAAACCACCTTGCGGCGAGAGCCGCACAGCCGTTTCACCTTGCTGTACGGCAATCGGCGGCGCGGCGGCATTCTGTTCGCCGATGAGCTGGCGGCGCTGAAGTCGCGCTATCCGGCGCGCCTGGCGGTGTATCACTTCCTCAGCCGCGAAGCGCAGCAGCCGGAGCTGTTTCACGGCCGTCTCGACGGCGAACGGCTGCACAGGGCGCTGGCCGCGCTGCTGCCGGACGGCGCGGTGGACGAAGCCTTCGTTTGCGGCCCCAACGATATGATTGATCAGGCCTGCGCCTGCCTGGAGCGCGTGGGGCTGGCCGCCGGACGCATCCATTACGAACGTTTCGGCGTACCGGGGCGCGGCGCGGCCAAACCGGCAGCGGCGGCCGAGGACAATCCGGCGGCCAGCGTCACCCTCATCATCGACGGACAGCAGCGCCAACTGGAACTGAGCGCCGGCGAGCGCATCCTGGAAGCGGCCACCGTGGCCGGGGTCGACCTACCTTACTCTTGCCAAGGTGGGGTATGCTGCACCTGCCGAGCCAAGGTGCTGTCCGGCCGCGTGTCCATGGACAAGAATTTCGCCCTGGAAGCGGCCGAGGTGGAACAAGGCTTCGTGCTCGCCTGTCAGGCGCGTCCACGGACCCAGCAAGTGGTGCTCAGTTTTGATGAGCGTTGACGGTTGCTTGTCTAGAACCGCTGGCAAGCCCCGGTTTGACCGGGGTCTGCCTGGCGGCTCGTAGTCATCGGGGAGGTTCGCTGGTGCCGCGTCTGGTCTTTTCATTCAACCGATATGCGGATATGGCCAGAACAAAATCTCCCAATTACGAGGCGCAGCAACAAAACATACTGGAGAACGCTGCCCGCCTGTTTGCCGAGCAGAGTTTTCCCAGTGCTTCGATAGCCCAACTGGCTGAGCTGTGCGGCATGTCCAAGCCGCTGCTGTATCACTACTACCGCGACAAATCGCATCTGCTGTTCGACATCGCCGACACCTATGTGGATAGGTTGGTGGGCATCGTCGATGAGGCGGCGCGGCAAGCGCTGCCGGCGGACGCGCATCTGCGGCTGCTGATCGAGCGCTTCATGGAGGAGTACGCGTTCTCGCGCCATTACCACATGGTCTTGGTGCAGGACGTCAAATTCCTGGGCGAGGCGGACCGGCTGAAGGTGAAGGCCAAGCAGGCCGGCGTGGTGTCCGCCTTTGCCGAACTGATCGCCCGCTTGCGGCCGGAGCTGCCGGCGACGGAGGTCAAACCGGTGACGATGACCTTGTTCGGCATGATGAACTGGACCTTCACCTGGTTCCGCGCGGACGGCGCGGTGGACCGGCAGGGCATGGCGCGGATAGTCAGCCAGTTGTTTCTTCACGGGGTGTACGGATGTGGAGAGGGAACTGACCATGAGCGAGCATCTGAGGGAGCGCCGCGCTGAGCGGATCTGCCACCTGGAAATTCACCGGCCGGCGCAGCTCAATGCGCTGAGCCCCGAGCTGATGCGGGAGCTGGAGTCCGCGCTGGACGCGGCGGACGGCGATCCCGACATCAGCGTCATTCTGCTGTCCGGCACCGAGCAGGCCTTCGCCGCCGGCGCCGACATCGGCCGCATGGCCGAATGGGATTATCAGCAAGTCTTTCTCGACGATTACGTAAGCCGGCACTGGGAGCGCGCGCGCGGCGTGCGCAAGCCGCTGATCGCCGCGGTGCGCGGCCTGGCGATAGGCGGCGGCTGCGAGCTGGCGATGATGTGCGACGTGATCATTGCCGGCGAGTCCGCCCGCTTCGGCCAGCCGGAAGTCAAGCTGGGCACCCTGCCCGGCATGGGCGGTACCCAGCGGCTGCCGCGCGCCATCGGCAAGGCCAAGGCGATGGAATGGTGCTTGAGCGGCCAGCTCTATAGCGCCGACGAAGCCGAGCGCGCCGGCCTGGTGTCGCGGGTGGTGGCGGACGTCGACGTGCTGGCGACGGCGCAGGCGCTGGCCGCGCGGATGGCGGGCTACTCGCTGCCGGCGCTGATGCTGATCAAGGAGTCCTTGAACCGCGCTTTCGAATCCAGCCTGGCCGAAGGCCTGCTGTTCGAACGGCGCGCCTTTCACGCCAGTTTCTCGCTGGCCGACCAGAAGGAAGGCATGCAGGCCTTTCTCGACAAGCGGCCGCCGCAGTTCCAACACCGTTGATCCAGGAGGTTTCCCATGCCCCATGCCTATATCTGTGACGGCATTCGCACCCCGTTCGGCCGTTACGGCGGCGCGCTTTCCGGCGTGCGCGCCGACGATCTGGCGGCGCTGCCGCTCGCCGCGCTGATGCGGCGCCATCCGCTGGACTGGTCCTGCCTGGACGAGGTGATTCTGGGCTGCGCCAATCAGGCCGGCGAGGACAACCGCAATGTGGCACGGATGGCGGCCTTGCTGGCCGGCCTGCCGCAGTCCGCGCCGGCGATCACGGTCAACCGCCTGTGCGCGTCCGGACTGGACGCGGTGGGTCTGGCCGCGCGGGCGATCGCCGCAGGCGAAGCCGAACTGGTGCTGGCCGGCGGCGTGGAGAGCATGTCGCGCGCGCCCTTCGTGCTGGGCAAGGCCGAGAGCCCGTTCGCGCGCAATGCGCGGATAGAGGACAGCACCATAGGCTGGCGCTTCGTCAACCCGGCGTTTCAGCGTCAGTTCGGCATCGACTCCATGCCGGAAACCGCGGAAAACGTCGCGCGCCAGTTCAAGATTTCCCGCGCCGATCAGGACGCCTTCGCGCTGCGCAGCCAGCAGCGTTACGCCGCGGCGCGCGAGCGCGGTTTCTTCGACGCGGAGATCCTGGCCTTGGAGCTGCCGCAGCGCAAGGGCGAGCCGCTGCGGGTGATCCGGGACGAGCACCCGCGGCCGGCCACCACGCTGGCGGAGCTGGCGCGGCTCAAGGGCGTGGTGGCGGACGGCTCGGTCACCGCCGGCAACGCCTCCGGCGTCAACGACGGCGCGGCGGCGCTGCTGCTGGCCAGCGGCGCCGGGCTCAAGCGCCACGGCCTGCGTCCGCGGGCGCGGATTCTGGGCATGTGCTCGGTGGGGCTGGAGCCGCGCATCATGGGCATGGGGCCGGCGCCGGCGGCGGAAAAGCTGTTGCGGCGGCTGGGCCTGAGCGTGGCGGATATGGACGTGATCGAGCTGAACGAGGCATTCGCCTCGCAATCGCTGGCGGTGCTGCGCCAACTGGGCTTGGCCGACGACGACGCCCGGGTCAACCCCAACGGCGGCGCGATCGCGCTGGGCCATCCCCTGGGAGCTTCCGGCGCCAGGCTGGCGCTGACCGCGCTGCGTCAGCTGGAGGCCAGCGGAGATAGGCTGGCGCTGTGCGCGATGTGCGTCGGTGTCGGCCAGGGCGTGGCCCTGGTGCTGGAGCGGGTGGAGGAGGCGTGATGGACGAACTGATCTTGCTGGATTATCCGGCCGACGGCGTGGCGCGGCTGCGTTTGAACCGCCCGCAGGCGCTCAATGCCTTGAATACGGCGCTGCGGCGGGAGTTGGCGCGGCGTTTCCAGGAGCTGGCCGCCGCGGCCGACGTCAGGGCGATTCTGCTGTGCGGCGACCATCGCGCTTTCGCCGCCGGCGCGGACCTGACCGAGCTGGCAGACTGCGGCAGCATAGAACTGATGCAGCGCCAACTGCACAAGCTATGGCAGGCGATTGCCGACTGTCCCAAGCCGGTGATCGCGGCGGTGGCCGGCTATGCCTTGGGCGGCGGCTGCGAGCTGGCGATGCACGCCGACATCGTCGTCGCCGCCGAATCCGCCCAGTTCGGTCAGCCGGAAGTCAAGGTGGGGGTGATGCCGGGCGCCGGCGGCACCCAGCGGCTGCTGCGGGCGGTGGGCAAGTTCCGCGCGATGAAGCTGCTGTTGACCGGCGAGCGCATCGGCGCGGCGGAGGCGCTGGCGATGGGCCTGGTCAGCGAGGTGACGGCGGACGAGGCGCTGGAAACGCGCGCGCTGGAGCTGGCGGCGCAGATCGCCGCGCTGCCGCCGCTGGCGGTGGAGCAGATCAAGGAAGTGGTGCTGGCCGGCGCCGACGCGCCGTTGGCGACGGCGCTGATGCTGGAGCGCAAGGCGTATCAGCTCTTGTTCGCGTCGCGGGATCAGAAGGAGGGCATGCGGGCTTTCCTGGACAAGCGCGCGGCGGTGTTTCGGGGAGAATAGAAAAACCGGGCGACGATACCATCGCCGCCCGGTCCACTGGACTTGTTTAGACCCTGTTTACGATGCGGATCGTAAGCAGGTTCTCAATGCGCGCCGCTGTCGCCGCCAGCAGCGGTGAACGGCGGCTTGGCGAACCACACCAGGCCGATCAGCAGCACGAACAGCA
Source organism: Chromobacterium rhizoryzae (assembly GCF_020544465.1). Taxonomy (NCBI): domain Bacteria; kingdom Pseudomonadati; phylum Pseudomonadota; class Betaproteobacteria; order Neisseriales; family Chromobacteriaceae; genus Chromobacterium; species Chromobacterium rhizoryzae. The sequence continues at coordinate 4,665,669 of NZ_CP066126.1, read as the reverse complement.
CGCCGGACAGCCAGAAAATCTCATTGGCCGCCATGATGTAGCCCTGCTTGGTGATTTGCAGCGAGGTCAGCGCCGCCTGCTGTCCGGAGGACAGGCCAGCCATGTCCAGCAGCCGGAACCAGGCGTTGGACGCCTGATCGTAGAGGCTGACATGCTCGGTCAGGCGCGCGTGGTGCATCGCCTCGCGACGGTCCCACATCGTGGTGGTGATCGAGGTGCCGATGCTGCCGGCCAGAATCCGCAGGAAGTTGGACAGGCTGGACGCGCTGGCGATCTGGCTGGGATGCAGGCCGGACAGGGTGATCGTGGTCAGCGGCATGAAGAAGCAGGCCACGCCTATGCCCTGCACCACCTGCGGCCACACCACGTAGGCGAAGTCCATCTGCGGGTTGAAGGTGCTGCGCCAGAAGAAGCAGATCGCGTACACGCTGAAGCTCACCGTCACCACCCAGCGCATGTCCAGCCGCTGCGCGTACTTGCCGATGATGGGCGACAGCACCACCGGGATCAGCCCGATGGGGGCTGCGGCCAGGCCGGCCCAGGTGGCGGTGTAGCCCATCTGGGTCTGCAGCATCAGGGGCAGCAGCACCACGGTGCCGAAGTAGAGCATGAAGCCCAGGCTGATGGCGACGGTGCCGACGGTGAAGTTGCGCTGCTTGAACAGGCTCAGATCGACGATGGGATGTTTCTCGCCCAGCTCCCAGATCACCAGATAGACCAGCGCCAGCACCGCGATCACCGCCAGGGTGACCACCTCGGTGGAGTTGAACCAGTCCAGCTCTTTGCCGCGGTCCAGCACCATTTGCAGCGCGCCGACGCCGATCACCAACAAGGCGAGGCCGATGCGGTCGATAGGCAGATCGACGGTTTCGGTTTCACGCGGCTTGAGGATGCGCCAGGAAATGAAGGCCGCCGCCAGTCCCACCGGCACGTTGATGAAGAAGATCCAGCCCCAGTGCCAGTTGTCGCTGATCACGCCGCCCAGAATCGGGCCGAACACCGGCGCGACGATCACCGTCATCGCCCATAGCGCCAGCGCCATGCCTTTCTTCTCCGGCGGGTAGCAGGACAAGAGCAGGCTCTGCGACAGCGGAATCATCGGGCCGGCCACCGCGCCTTGCAGCACGCGGAAGAAAATCAGCATTTCCAGGCTGCTGGACATGCCGCACAGCCAGGAGGTGAGCACGAAGAGCAGGGTGGAGGCGGTGAACAGCTTCACTTCGCCCAGGCGCTTGGCCAGCCAGCCGGTCAGCGGCACCGCGATGGCGTTGGCCACCCCGAAGGAGGTGATCACCCAGGTGCCCTGGCTGGTGGCCGCGCCGAGGTTGCCCGAGATGGTGGGCAAGGCCACGTTGGCGATGGTAGTGTCCAGCACTTGCATGAACACCGACATCGACAGCGCCAGCGTGATCCAGACCAGCTTGGAGCCGGTCAGTGGTGGATGATTCATGGTCCGGACCCCTTATTCGGCCTTGCCTTCACCCGCGTTGGCCGCCAGCAGCGTCCGCACCAGTTCGTCGGCCTGTTTCAGGTCCGGCAGCTGGCCGGAGACGTCCTGGTGGGCGACGAAGGGCTGGGCTTCGGCCACGGCCTTGCCGTCCGTGCTGGAGGTGTCCACCACGGCGTCCATGGACAGGCCGACGCGCAGCGGGTGCGATTGCAGGTCTTTCGGGTCCAGCTGGATGCGCACCGGCACACGTTGAACCACCTTGATCCAGTTGCCGGTGGCGTTCTGCGCCGGCAGCAGCGAGAAGGCGCTGCCGGTGCCGGCGGACAGGCCCACCACTTTGCCGTGGTAGACGATCTTGCCGCCGTAGAGATCGGACTTCAGTTCCACCGGCTGGCCGATGCGGATCTTGGCCAGCTGGCCTTCCTTGAAGTTGGCGTCCACCCACAGGTTTTGCAGCGGGATCACCGACATCAGCGGGGTGCCGGCGGCCAGGCGCTGGCCAACCTGCACATTGCGGCGGGCGACGGCGCCGTCCAGCGGGGCCTTGATCTCGGTGCGCTGCAGCGCGAGCCAGGCTTCCTTCAGCCGGCTGGCGGCGGCTTTGACCGCAGGCTGCTGCGCCAGCGCGTCCTTGCCCAGCAGCGCGGCGCTGGCTTTTTGCTGTTCGCGCGCGGCGTCCAGCGCTGCCTTGGCGGCGGCGGCGGCGTCGTTGGCGTGGCCCAGTTCTTCCGCCGACAGCGCGTCGGTGCCGGCCAACTGTTTGCGGCGTTTCAGGTCGGCGTCGGCGCGGGCCAGCTCGGTTTCGCGCAGGGTGACCTGGGCCGCCAGCTGCTGGGTGTTGCTCATCAATTGGCGGGTCTGACGCACGGCTTGGGCGAACTCATTGCGGGCGCGGTCGAAGTTCAGCTGCGCGTCGTTCTTGTCCAGGCTGACCAGCAATTGGCCGGCCTTGACGTGCTGGGTGTCGTCCACCAGCACCTTGGCGACGGTGCCGCCCACTTCCGGGGTGACTTGCACCAGGTGGCCGCTGACATAGGCGTCGTCGGTGCTTTCCTGATGGCTGAGCACCAGCGCCCAGTAGGCGCCGTAGCCGATGGCGATGGCGGCGAACAGGGTGGTGGCGACGATCAGATTGCGTTTGCGCCCTTGCGCGGTTTTGGTTTTCTTGTCCATGGATGCGTTCTCAGTGGGTGGCGGGCGCAGCGTTGAAGCCGCCGCCCAATGCGGTGTTCAGGGAGACCCAAGCCAGTTTGCGGCCGGCTTCGGCGTCGATGCGCGCTGACTGTTGCGCCAGCGCGCTGTCCTGGGCGTCCAGCAGGTTCAGCTTGTTGATGATGCCGGCCTTGAAGCGGGCGGCGGCGGAGTCGGCGGCGCGGCCGCTGCTGTCCTGCGCCTGGCGCGCCTGTTCCAGTTGCTTGCCGCTTTGCTGCCAGCCGCTGACGGCGTCGGCGGCGTCGCGCATCGCGTCCAACACGGTCTGGTTGTAGCTGTGCACAGCCAGGTCGTAGCCGGCCTTTTGCTTGCCCAGATTGGCCTGGATCGCGCCGGAGTGGAAAATGGGCAGGCTGATCGCCGGCATGAAGCCCCAGAAGGTGGAGTTGCCGTTCATCAGCTTGTTCAGTTCCAGCGAGGTTTGGCCGGCGAAGGCGGTCAGCTTGATATTGGGGTAGAACTCGGCGCGCGCGGCTTTGACCGCGCCGGCCATGGCTTCCACCCGCGCGCGTTGGGCGGCGATGTCAGGGCGTTTGCCCAGCAGTTCCGCGTGCAGGCTGTCCGCGTCCAGCGGCGGCAGCGCCGCGCTCTTGGCGGCTTGCAGCGCGTTCAAGGCGTCCGGTCCCTGGCCGGTCAGCGCCGCCAGCGCGTGGCGGGCGCGGTCGCTGTCCTGGGCCAAGGCGCTTTGCTGTTGGCGCAGACGGTGCAGCGAGACTTCGTTGCCCCGCTGGTTGTCGCCCGGCAGCAGGCCGGCGTTGATGCGGGCCTGGGTCAGCGTTTGACGGCTCTCCGCCAGCTGGATGCGCTTGGCCAGCACCGCGCTTTGCGCCTGCAGCCGCTGCAACTGGGTGTATTGGGCGATGACGGCCTGAGTCAGCGTCAGCCGGGTCTGAGCGCCTTCGAAGGCGATGGCTTGCTGTTGGCCGACGGCTTCGTCGATCTGGCCGCGGTGCTTGCCCCAGAAGTCGAACTCCCAGCTGCCCATCAGCATGGCGGTGTAGGCGTTGACGTAGTCGCGCGAGATCGGCGCCGGAAACTCGTAATTCAGCTGGGTCATATTGGCGCTGAAATCGAGTTTGGGGCCGCTATTGCCTTCGACGATGCCGACGGCGGCGCGCGCCTGGCGCAGCCGGGCTTCGGCCAGCTTCAAGGACGGCGCTTCTTGCAGGGCGCGCGCCACCAACTGGTTCAGCGTCGCGTCGTTCAGCTGGGTCCACCAGTCGCTGGCGATCTGCCCGCCTTGGCCGTCGCTCAGCCGCAATTGCCCGGCATCGAGCTGCGTGGCCGGCGCGCTGTCCGGGCCGAAGCTCGCGCAGCCGCCCAACAGGGCGCTGAGCAGCAGGGCGCTGACGCCGTGCTGCCATTGAGTCTTTTTCACCTTGTGGGACTCCCCGTGTTCACTTGCTGTATTAGCAATTGATGAAGTGATTGATGATGTGATAGTCACGCAAGTTATTATAAGGACGAAAAAAAGCCGGTTCCCCAGCTTCAGCCGCCCAGGCTGCAGAGCAGTTTGCGCAATAAGCGTTCGAACTCCTGCTTTTCCGCGGCGTCGAAATCCGACCACAGCTCCCGGTGACATTCGCGGGAGACGGGCAGCAGCGATTCGACGAGTTGCACGCCCCCCGGCGTCAACTCCAGCAGGATCTTGCGTCGGTCTTCCGCGCTGGGCGAGCGGGCCGCCCAGCCGTTTTTGACCAGTTCGTCGGCGATGCGCGTGGCGTTGGTGCGCGATGAATCCAGCGTATCGCTGATTTCAGACGGGTAGAGCGCCTGTTGCGGACAGGCGTACAGCGCCAGCAGGGCCATCCACACCGTCTCGTTGAGGCCGTGATGCTTCAGCTTGTCGCACAGGTGGGCGGACAGCCGCGGCAGGATGTGGTACAGCAAGCGCGCCAGAATGACTTCCTGGCGCGGCACGCCGGGAAAACGCGCTTCGATCCGATTGACGGCCTGCTCAAGCGTTTGAAATGACTTGGTTGGATTCATAGCCGTTATTTTAGTAACGGAAGTTACTATTCCGCAAGTGATAATTTTGAAGGCAATGGGCTGGGCAGGGGCGGCCGCATGCAAAAACGCCCAAGGCCAAAGCCCTGGGCGCTGATGGGCGATGCCGGCTAAGGCTAGCCCAGCAGCTGCAGCACCCGCTCCGGCGGACGTCCCACCACGGCGCGATCGCCGCAAACGGCGATAGGGCGTTCAATCAACTTGGGATTGTCTATCATGGCGGTAATCAGGTGTCTGGGTTCCAGCGTGATGTCGTCCAGATAGAGTTCTGCGTACTCCTCCTCTTTCTGGCGGATCAGATCGCGCGGCTCCATATTCAGCAGCGTCAACAGGCGCTCCAGCTCTTCATAGCTGGGCGGGTGCTTCAAATACTCGACGATTTCGATTTCCGCGCCGGCGTTCTCCAGCAGGCTCAGCGCCTCCCTGGATTTGGAACAGCGCGGGTTGTGGTACAGGCGAATCATGCTGGTCTCTCCTTGTTATGGCCGGCGTGGAGTGGATTGATCGTGGCACGAAATTGAAGCCGGCGCCAGCGGCGCGCGCCTGAGCGCAGCGATATCCGGCTATGACGTTTTATTTACATCAGTCCGGTTTGGCAAGTTCCGGCCCAACCGTTACCATGCATTGACTCTCATTGTTATTTATCCGCCATGCATCCCACCACACGCAGCCACTTCGGGCTGGCAATCCTGTTGGCGGCCCTGTCCACGCTGGGGCCGTTTTCGATCGACACCTTCTTGCCGGCGATGAGCGCGATCGGGCAAAGCCTGGCGGTCTCGCCCTTGCAGATGCAGCAGGCGTTGACGGTATATCTATTGTCTTACGCGGTGATGATGTTGTGGCACGGCTCCATCTCGGACGCGGTGGGCCGCCGTCCGGTGGTGCTGGTCACCACCTTGCTGTTCAGCCTGGCGTCGATAGGCTGCGCGTTGTCGGACAGCCTGGGGCAATTGCTGTTGTTCCGCGCGCTGCAGGGCTTTTGCGGCGGCGCCGGCCTGGTGGTGGGGCGGGCCATCATCCGCGACAAGCTGGACGGCGCCGACGCTCAGCGGCTGATGTCGCAGGTGACCATGTTGTTCTCGCTGTCGCCGGCGATTGCGCCGGTGGTGGGCGGCTGGCTGTTCGGCGCCTTCGGCTGGCATTCCATCTTCGTCTTCATGGCGCTGATCGGCCTGGCGCTGTTCCTGATGAGCTGGTTCGCCTTGCCGGAAACCCATCACGAGTCCGCGCGCCAGCCCTTGAAGGTTAAATACCTGTTGGCCAATTACTGGCAGGTGGGACGCAAGCGCGAGTTCCAGTTGCTGACCGCGGCGGTGTCCTTTAATTTCGCCGGCTTCTTCCTTTACATACCGTCGGCGCCGGTGTTTCTGATGCAGCATCTGCACCTGGGGCCGGAACAGTTTCTATGGATGTTCGGCCCGGCCGTGTCCGGCATCATGCTGGGCGCCTATCTGTCCGGCAAGATGGCCGGACGGGTGGCGCAGAAGGACATCGTGTCGCGCGGCTACGCGGTGATGTTCGTCGCCGCCGGCTGGAATCTGCTGTACAACCTGCTGGCGCCGGAGGCCGCGATGCCGTGGGCGGTATTGCCGTTGGCGCTGTACACCACCGGCATGTCGATCGCCGCGCCGTCCATCACCCTAAACCTGATGGACCAGTTTCCATCGCTGCGCGGCACCGCTTCCTCGCTGCAGGGCTTCTTCCAGACCATGATGTCTAGCGTGGTGGCCGGCCTGATCGCGCCGCTGGTCTGGTCCAGCCCGCTGAGCCTGGCGGCCAGCATGATGGTGATGCTGGTCCTGGGCTTCGTGTTCCGGATGGGGTATAGGCGGCGGGTGACGCGCTAGCGCTCTTTCAGCGCCCAGTTCAATTCATGCAAGCGGCCGGACTGTTGCGCGATCTGGAAACGTTCGCGCAGTAGGGCCAGCGCGATGCCGAGCACCAAGCCGCTGAGTAGCCCCGCGGCGGTGATCAAAGAGCGGATGGGTTTGCTCTTGAGTTCGGGTATTGCCGCGCTGTCCAGTATCTGGATTTGGGACGAATCCTTGGCTTCGTCGATTCTGGCCAGTTCATATTGTTTGGCCAGCAGCTCGAAAATCGTCTCCTGGTACTTTACCTCGCGCAGCCGTCTCAGGTATTCCAAGCCGGATTGCGGCATTTTGCCAGTGGGCACCATGACGTCGCCGGCGATTGCAGCGCCGTTTTCCAGTTTGGCCAATTGCGTTTTCAAACCGGCCAGTTCTTGCCGGCTGCGTTGATAGAGCGGGTTCTGTTCGGTGGCGTAGCTGCGCAGGGACTCTAATTGCACTTCCTTGGCGGCAATGCTGGCTTTCAGTTGGGTAACGGTGTTCATAATGGCCTGAACCTGGCCATCCGGCTGAATCATGCCGGTGCGCTCCTGGGTCTGGCGCAGCGCGGTTTCCGCGGCGGTCAATTGCTCCTTAGTCTGCTTTAGCTGGGTCTCGAAAAACAGCCGGCGTTTGGCTGCGTCGGTGACCGCTAGGGATTGATTGAGCCGGATCAATTGGGTGATATAGCCGTTGGCCAGAGCAGCGGCGAATTGGGGGTCCTTGTCTTCCACGTTGATGCTGATCAAGCCGTCCTTGCCGCTGTTGAAGGTGCTGGCGCTTTGCAATGCCTTTCTGGTTTCGTCCATCGTTTCCGTGGCGTAGCGCTGTTTCAATTTGAACTGTTGAATTAAATTGTCCGCTACCGTGCGGCTTTGCAACAGGCCGATATAGAGTTCGCCCGGGTTTTTCAGGCCGGCAATGCCACCGGCCGCGCCGGCCAGTCCACCCAGTTGGCCCAGCAGCAAATTCATGCTCGAACTTTGTTGCTGGGGCGGCAGGATCTTGGCTGTGGAGGTATATAGCGGCGGCAGCGTCAGGCTCAGGATCAAGGCGCCGCTGCCCAGTGCGATAACGCTGCCGATGATCCAGCGCCGGTGTTTCAGCAAGGTTTTTAATATGGTGAAGAGGTCGATGTCATCCGCCGTGGCGAGCTGAATTTCTGTCTTGTCATGGGTGGACATGTCTGAATCCCGAGTTAAGTGATGGAGCTTCGCCTTATTTCAAGACTTTCAAGCCGGCGGCGCCCAGCCCGAACTGATAGAGAATTGAGGTCCATTCCTTCAGCGACTGGGTCCAGCTGCTGACAACGAGCTCGTCGGGAACGACGATGGTGTCGCCCGGATTGATGCGTTTGCCGCCCAGGCTGTTGAACCAGCCCGCATTATTATTGCTGGCCACGGTGCCATCGGCGCGGATCACGTAGGTCGCGGACTTGTCGCCGGTCTGGCTGATGCCGCCGGCCAGGTCCAGATAGTCTTTCACCGAGCGTTGCGGCCTGTAGATGAAGGCATTACTTTGGTAAACCGATCCCAGGACATTGACGGTGCCGGGCCGGCGCGGGATGGTGATGGAGTCGCCGTTCTGCAGGGGCAGATCGGGCAGGTCCTTGACTTGGGCGCCGCTGCCGCTCAGTTCCAGTACGACGCGCCCTTCCGCTTTGATGGCGCGCATTTTTTCCGCCAGTTTGCGCTGACGCTCGACTTCCGCTGTAATGGCCGTGACATTGTCTTTATCGGTCTGTTTGGACAGGCGCGCGGCGGAGGCCTGCTCCAATTCCTTTTCAAAGCGATTGGCCACCTCATCCAGCTTGGCCTGTTGTTCTTTCTTGATGTTCTCGCGCTGTAAATTGGTGGCGAAGACATAGCCGTTTTCCGTGGCGCCGCCTAGGCGCATGACCAGATCGCGCAAGGTCTCGCCTTTTTGCAGCAGGAAGGTGCCGGTTTGCCTCACTTCTCCGTTGACGCGGACGTATTCGGTGTCTTGCTGGATGTTTACCGGCAACGCATTGGGCGCGAACACTCGGAAAATATCGCTGGCCGCCAGCTTGAGTTGTCTTAGGGCGACGTTATCAAGACCGCTTTTCCCATTGGGCGTCTGCCATTGCGATTCGAAGCGATTGTCTACGCTTTTCTCCAATTGCCAGGCCTTGCCTTCCGCTGCCGACTCCAGTCCGCCGGCCCAATGTAATAGGTCGGCGACGCTGTCGCCGTCGGCAAACTCATAGATGGCGGGGTGTTTGACGTCGCCCTGCAAGGCAACTCGTTTGCCCGTCGGCCGGATTTGAATCACGTCGCCGTCGCGCAGGGTTAGATCGCTGGACTTGTCCCCATCCACCAGAATCTTGTAAAGATCCAGCTGACCGACGGCCTTGCCGTCGCGCATCAATTGGATATGACGCATCGATCCATTGTCGCTGGGGCCGCCGGCGGCGAACAGCGCGTTCAGCAAGGTGCTCATCCCGCCCAGGGTATAGCTGCCGGGCGCGCGCGCATTGCCGACGACGTATACCTGCACGGCGCGGGTTTGCAGCAGGCTGGCGCTCAGATCGAAGTTGTGGAATACGCGCGAGACGCTTTTTTTCAGCGTGTCTTGCAAATCTCTGAATTTCACGCCGGCCACCGCGATGGCGCCGACTCTGGGCAGATAGACTGTACCATTGCGTTCCACGGTCAGGGTCAGGTCGATATCGACCATGCCCCAACCCTTGACCTGGATCTGGTCGCCGGCACCGATCACATAGTCCGGGTTGACCTGGGTGGCGCCGCTGGGGGCAAAGGTTGACGGAGGGTTGTCGAACAGGTCCGCGCCAAAGACCGGCAGGATGTTGCCGGTGGCGACTTTCACGTATTCGACGAAGGGTGGCAGTTTCTCTTCTTGCTGCCCAGTTTGCAGCGGGTCGCGTTTGTCTTGTTTTGTGCTAGAGGACGGAGACAATCTGCGTTGCTGCTGCCATTGCGGTTGCGGCGTTTGCTGTGGCCACGCTTGCGGTTGAGCAAGCGGGGCCTGATTGTTGATGCTGGGTTGACCGTACATCATCACGTCCGGCTCATAGCTGGGCATCATGGTGCTGGAGAAATTGCCGGCGGCGTTTGCGGCTGTGGAGATGGGGCTGACGACGCACAAGGCGATAAGCAGCGGGATCATCTGGCGGCGGAGGCTTGGATAAGCAGTCATGGTCGCGAGCGGATGGGTCATGGGTGGTCGTTTCAATCCAGTGATTTCGAAACTTGGATGCCGGCCTGCTTGGGCCCTAGCATCAGCGAGGTGCGGTAACGGGACTCGTCCCGCTGGGCATGCCAGAGCCAGGAGCCGGAGGCGTAGCCGAGCAGGCTGCCGGCGGCGATGTCGGACAACCAGTGATCCTTGCCGGCGACGCGGCCGAGCGCGCCGACGGCGGCCAGACCATACAGCCAGGGCTGGTCGTACTCCTTGGCAAACGGCGTCAGCGCGCCGAACAGCACTGCGGCGTGATTGGAGGTGAAGCTGCTTTGGAAGCGGGAGCTGCCCGCCGGCTGCTGTTGCCAAGGGTTATCGCTGGCGTTTGGCCGTGCTCGGTTGCCCAAGCCTTTCAGCGCGATGCTGCCGGCGGCGGACAGCGCCGAGGATTCCAGCGCGATCAAGCCGGTGTTGCTCAGCCTGTCGTCGCCCAGCGCGAAAGCGCCGCCCGCCAGACCTAGTGCGGCAACTGGGAGGGTCTTGCCAATTTGCTTCCAGCCCTTGAGCAGGCGGTTGTCCTGATGCCGGCCCACCGCCTGGTTCACCGGCTTGTCCAGGGCTATCGCCGCCAGGGTCATGCCGGCGGCAATGGCCACGGCGCCTGGCTTGTCCTCCGTGGATGCGAATTGCTTGGAGGAGTCGCTCAGCCGCAGCCGCACCGATGGCCAGGGATGGAAAGACGGAGCGGGCGGGTTGACTTGAGGCAGGTCTTGCTCATCCGGCCGTTCGGCGAAATTGCCTAGGCCGTCGTAGGCGTTCACATCGCTGCGCGGGTCGTTGAGCTGGTCGTAGAGGTCTCCGGGTGACAACACCATTTGGCCGACATCTCGCGTCCATGGGGACAGGGCGAAATTGCCCACCGCCTGGGTGTCCAGCGTCAACATGCTGTTCAGCGGGATGGAAATGAACAGACCCTTGTCCTTATAGGGCGAGCTGGGCGTGCCGGGCGAGGTGATGTCGTTGCCGTTGGTGCTGGTGTACCAGGCGCCGATCTCGATGCCGGAACGAAAGCGGCGTTTCAGCTCCAGACGGGCGCCGCTGTCTTTGGCGAGAAAGCGGCCCGCCCGCACCGTGGCGGTGACGTTCATCGGCAATTTATAGTGCAGCGAGGCCAGCGCGGTGACGGTCTGGTAATCGCGCTTGCCGAGCCAGCCCTTGAAGTCGCGCTGTTGCAAGGCGTCCACGGCGAGGTCTATCGCCCAGTGGCGGGTTTCGGGGTAATAGATGACCTGGCCGCCGGCGCCGCGGAACATTTCCTCGTAAATGCCGGCGGAGGCGCGGGCATAGGTATTCGGCCCCAGGGTCAGATACTGGTTCAGCAGCAGGCGGTCCAGCTTGGGAGAATTGGTTTTCTTGTATTCGGCCACGTCGGAGCGAACATGAGGCAGCAGGCTGTTGGACGTCTGTTTGACACCGGAGACCGTGTTGTAGAGATTGGCGCTGAGCGCGCTATTCAGAAACAAGCCGGTTCCCATACGCCGCGTATAGGTGGCGGCGGCGGCGATTTCATAGCGGAAGGCGCCGCTGGGGTCATTGAAGTAAACCCCGGTCTTGGGCACCAGCCGGAAGCGATTGGCCTCGTTGTCCTCGGCGTTAAGCTGGACGATGTCGCCGTCCTTGCCCGCCAAAATCTCCAGGTTGACGCTGTCTTTGATGCTGGCGCTAAGCTGCTGTGCGTCGACTTCCTCCAACTCCAAATTCTTGCCCGGCGTGATGCTGACGCTTTCCAGAAAGCGTTGGCGATCGATCTTGCCCAGCAGGTAGTCGTTCAAGGTGGGTAGCTTGAAAAAGCTATAGGTCGCGATCGGCTGTTCCAGCTTGGTGTAGACCACGCGGATGCTGCGCGTTTCAATCGGGGTAAAGTACAGCGCGGTGCGAACCGCGCGGCCCACCGCGCGGCCCACATTGGAAATTCGGCTATTGCTCAGTTCCAGCACGAACTCGTCGCCACGCATGCTGATGCGGATGTTTTTGAAATCCTGTTTGCTCAGCGCGCTGACCAGGCCGTGGCCATAGGCGCTATCGGCATGCCATTGTCGCAAGGTGGGACGGAGCGGTACTTCGGGGCCGCCGCTGAAATAAGCGGGCTCGCTGATTTTGGGAACGAATTCGCGCTCATTCAAGGGGATTTCGATAGAGGCGTTCAGGCTGGCATGGTTTTTTTGCTTGGCCAATTGCAGGCCCAGCCAGCCCCATCGATATTCAAGGCCGGCCGCAGGCCCTTTTTCCCTTTGCGCGGCGGAAGTGTCTTTGGCGCGGAAATCCGATGCGTAGTGATTGGTGTCGTATTCCGCGACCAGCGACCAGCGGGGGAAGCGTTCCGGCGTCCAGCGCAGGCCGCCGAAAGGGCCCTCGATCCGGCCGGAGCCGACGCCCGCGGAAACTTCCAGATTCGGCCGGAGCTGTTTGCTGGCTACCAGATAATTGCCGCGCCACAGGGCGGTGCCGAAAATATCCGTTCGGCCATAGGAGAGCGCGGGCCAAAAGTCGGACTCTTCGAGCAGACGCCATTTGGTGTCGATGGCTTTGTCTTTATAACTGCCGTAGCCGCCGCCGTATTGCTGATCGTCAAAGCCGGCAATGCCGGAAATAGAGATATAACGCCCCGAAATCTGCAGAAAGGGAAGCGCCGTCGCCGAGACCCATAAGGTGTTGTATGGCTTGTCGAAGCTGAATCCAAAGCTTAAGGAGCCATCGCGGCCAGGATACGCCGAAGGCATATTGATGTAGCCGGATTGGCCATTGAGCGACGGTTGCGCGTAAACCGGCAACAGCAGGCCGCAACTACCCCCGAAAAAGATCCCTTTTATCAGAATGCCACGCATGGATTGCTTTATTTAGAGTTATTGATTTGGTCTTGCAAACAACAAATGAATATCAATAAAGAACGCTAAGGTTACGCAGCGCCTGTGTCAGACGCAGACAGGAACACAGGCAGCCTGTTGCGGGTGCAGGCAGGCTGCCTGTTCGGGACGAACGCCAGTTGTCCAGTCAAGCCGCAGTGCATAGGCACGGCGGTTTAATGGTGGGTGGTGGCGGAGTGGGAGGTAGAGGAGTCGCTGTTGCTGGAAACTGCAACCGCTGCGGCAACCGCTGCGCCGATGGCGGCGATGGTGCCTACGCTCAGGCCGGCAATGCCGGCGGTGGTGCCGGCGGCGCCAGCGGCTGCCGCGGAGGTGGTGCCGGCGGCGCTGCTGCCCGCCGCCGAGGTCGCTGCGGCTTCCTCTGCGGCAAACACCGGAGCAGAGAGCAGGCCAGCCAAGGCAAGAATAAAGACTTTCTTCAACATGATAGTGTGCCCTTGTGTATTTGTGCTTCGAAGTTAATCTAAGTGCAACATTTAAAACAGGAAAACTATCAACTTCATAAAATCAATACTACTTGCCATCAGCATAGTGCAAGACTGTAAGTCTGCAAAGTGACAACTGGGGATTTGTCAACGCGACGGGAATGAGTGTGCCATTAATGTCGCAGCCAGCAGTCGCTGCGCGAGCGATGCGCTTCCAGCACGGTTTGGAAGACTTTGGGATCCTTGGTGTAGGTCATCTCGCCCGCCGTCGGGAAATGCAGATCCTGCAACCGCGACACCCAGAAGCGCAGCGCGGCGGCGCGCAGCATCAGCGGCCAGGCTTTTTTCTCTTCCGCGGTGAGTTCGCGTTCCGACTGATAACCGGAGAGCAGCGCGGCGGCGCGCTCGTCGTCTATGCCGTGGTCCGCCTTGCGGGCCCAGTCGTTGACCGCGATGGCCAGGTCGTAGAGCAGCACGTCGTTGCAGGCGTAGTAAAAGTCGATGAAGCCGGCGATGCGGTCGCCGTCCAGCAGCACATTGTCGCGGAATAGATCCGCGTGGATCACGCCGGAGGGCAGGTGATCGAAGCGGTGGCTGTCCTGGAGTTGCACCTCTTCGCGCAGCAAGGCGGCGGCGTCTTCGTCCATGCGGGGGTAGACCTGGCGCGCGGTTTCGCTCCACCAGCGCGGACCCCGCGGATTGGCCATTTTGCCGGGGAAGGTGGCGCCGGCGATATGCATTTGCGCCAGCATTTCTCCTACGGCGCGACATTGCGCCGGGGTGGGCTGCGCGACGTCGGCGCCGTCCAGGCAACTGACCAGGCAGGCCGGCTTGCCGGCCAGCATCGAGGCGAACTGGTCGGTGTTGTCGGCCACCGGCGCCGGGCAGGCCACGCCGTGGCGCGCCAGGTGGCTCATCAGCGTCAGGTAATAAGGCAGTTCCTGCAGCTTCAGCGCTTCGAACAGCGTCAGCACATAGCGGCCGTGCGTGGTGGTGAGGAAGTAATTGGTATTGGTGATGCCGGAGGCAATGCCCTTCAAGTCCAGCAACTGGCCCAAGGTGTAGCGCTTGAGCCATTCCTGCATCTGGTCATGGCTGACCGTGGTGTAAACCGACATAGTGGCCCTCTCAGAACCGGATCAGCACCCAGCGCGGGATGATGATGCGGTTGGCGGGGTCGATCTGCTTCATGGTGCCGGAGCCGTTGTCGTCCATCAGGTAATAGGGCACGCCGTGCGACGGCGTCACCTTGACCATATAGAGGTGGCCGTTGAGCCGGTATTCTTCGATCTTCTCCTCGCCCTTCTGGATGATGCGTACCTCCGGTTCCGCGGTGGCGGCGTTTTGTTCGCTGATCGTCGGCGGCGGCGGCACCGGGGTCTTGGCGGGAGGGGGCGTATCGGCCCAGGCGGCTGTCAATGGCAGCAGGGCGAGGGCGGAGAGCAGGCGGCGCATGGCGTGGTCCTTGATTGTCATCAGTTTTAAAGGTGTAGCAGTTGTTCGCGCTCTTCCGGCAGCGCTTCAAAACCGCGGGTTTCGTAATGTTTGAAGATAGTTTCGACGATTTGCCGCGGATCGTCGATCAGTTGGATCAGATTCATGTCTTCGGGATTGATCATGCCTTCGCTGATCAGCCTGTCCTTGACCCAGTCCAGCAGGCCCTCCCAGAACTCGCGGCAGCACAGGATGATGGGGATCTTGCGGCTTTTGCCGGTCTGTATCAGCGTCAGGGCCTCGAACATTTCGTCCAGGGTGCCGAAGCCGCCCGGCATCACCACGTAGGCGATAGCGTGCTTGACGAACATGACCTTGCGGCTGAAGAAGTGGTTGAACTTGATGCTCAGGTCTTGGTATTCATTGGGTTTTTGTTCGTGCGGCAGCACGATATTCAGCGCCACCGACGGGCTTCTGCCGTAGAATGCCCCTTTATTGGCGGCCTCCATGATGCCGGGGCCGCCCCCGGAAACAACGGAGAAGCCGGAGTCCGACAGCAGACGCGCGACTTCTTCGGTCAATTTGTAATACTTGTGGTCGCGCGGCGTGCGCGCGCTGCCAAAGATGCTCACCGCCGGCATGATGCCTTGCAAGGCTTCCGCCGAATCGACAAACTCCGACATGATCTTCATCACATGCCAGGCTTCGCGGGAACGGAAACGCTGCATCATCGCGTGACGATCGCTGGTTTGCGGTAATTTATCGGACAAGCTCATATTCTGCCTCTTTTTATGAAAACACTGTTATTGATCGACGGCTCTTCTTATTTGTACCGCGCCTTTCACGCGATGCCCGATTTGCGTTCTCCGGATGGCCGCCCGGTGGGGGCTGTCTATGGCATGGTGAACATGCTCAGGCGGCTGGAGAAGGAAGTGCAGTTCGATTATAGCGCCTGCGTTTTCGACGCCAAAGGCAAGACATTTCGCGACGACCTTTACCCCGAGTACAAGGCCAATCGCCCGTCGATGCCGGAGGAACTCGCCTCCCAGATTACGGCGGTCCATGAGGTGGTGCAAGCCTCGGGCTGGCCGATGCTGGTGGTGCCGGGCGTGGAGGCTGACGATGTGATCGGCACGCTGGCGCGCGCCGGCGCGGCCGCCGGCATGCGGGTGGTTATCTCCACCGGCGACAAGGATATGGCGCAGTTGGTGGACGGACAGGTGTCCATCGTCAACACCATGACCAATGAAACCTTCGACCGCGACGGGGTCAAGGACAAGTTCGGCGTGCCGCCGGAATTGATCGTCGACTATCTGACCCTGATCGGCGACAAGGTGGACAATGTGCCGGGCGTGGACAAGTGCGGGCCCAAGACCGCGGTCAAGTGGCTGGAGCAGTACGGCAATCTGGACGCCGTCATCGCCCAGGCGGCGGAAGTGGGCGGCAAGGTGGGCGAGAACCTGCGCGCGGCGCTGGATTGGCTGCCCAAGGGCCGCGAGCTGATCACCATCAAGTGCGATGTGGATCTGAACGCGGACATGCCCTATGGCCTGGACAGTCTGCAGCATGGCCTCAAGGACAAGCCGCGTCTGGCCGAGCTGTATCAGGGCTTGGGTTTCCGCACCTTTTACCGCGAGGTGACCGAGGGCGAGGAGATGCCGGCGGTGGCGCAGACCGCGGCCGGAGCCCAGGGCGACGATCTGTTCGCCATCGAGGCCGCGCAGGACAGCCCGGCCTTGCCGGAAACGGCGGCGGAGCGGCGCTATGAAACCATTCTGGAGGCCGCGCAGTTGGACGCCTGGCTGGCCAAGCTGGCCGCGGCGGATGTGGTGTCGCTGGACACGGAAACCACCAGCCTGGACCAGATGCAGGCGCGCATCATCGGCGTCAGCTTCTCGGTGCGCTCCGGCGAAGCCGCCTATCTGCCGCTGGGCCATCATTACGCCGGCGCGCCCGAGCAGTTGGACCTGGAGCGGAGCCTGGCCAAACTCAAGCCTTGGCTGGAAGACGCCGGCAAGAAAAAGTGCGGCCAGAACCTGAAGTACGACCGCCATGTGTTCGCCAACCACGGCATCCGCTTGGCCGGCGTGGTCGACGATTCCCTGCTGGCGTCCTATGTGGTGGAAAGCCATGAACGCCACAATATGGACGATCTGGCGCGCCGCCATCTGGGCGAATCCACGGTCAGCTACGAGGAGATCTGCGGCAAGGGCGCCAAGCAGATCGGCTTCGGCGAGGTGGACATCGACACTGCCGCCAATTACGCGGCGGAGGACGCCGACATCACGCTGCGCTTGAATCAATATTTCTCCGGCCTGCTGAACGGCCGCTTGCGCGAGGTCTACCGGGATATCGAGCTGCCGGTGGCCGAGGTGCTGTTCGCGATGGAGCGCCATGGGGTGCTGATAGACCGCGAACGTCTGGCGACGCAGAGCCATCAGTTGGGCACCGAAATGCTGAAGCTGGAAAACCAGGCTTACGATCTGGCCCGCCAGCCTTTCAATCTGAATTCGCCCAAGCAGTTGCAGGAAATCCTGTTCGGCAAGCTGGGCATTCCCACCAAGGGCGTGAAGAAGACCCCGTCCGGCGGCTACTCCACCGATGAATCGGTGCTGGAGACGCTGGCGCTGGAGCACCCGCTGCCCAAATGCATTCTGGCGTACCGCGGCCTGGCCAAGCTCAAGTCCACCTACACCGACAAATTGCCGCAGCTGATCAATGCGGCCACCGGTCGCGTGCACACCAATTACGCGCAGGCGGTGGCGATCACCGGGCGCTTGGCCAGCTCGGATCCCAACCTGCAGAACATTCCGGTGCGCACCTCGGAAGGGCGTCGCGTGCGCGAGGCCTTCATCGCGCCACCGGGGCATGTGATCGTCAGCGCCGATTATTCGCAGATTGAGCTGCGCATCATGGCGCATCTGTCCGACGACGCCGGCATGCTGCGGGCTTTCGCCAGCGGCGAGGATATCCATCGCGCCACCGCCGCCGAGGTGTTCGGCGTCGAGCTGTCCCAGGTCAGCGCCGATCAGCGCCGCGCCGCCAAGGCGATCAACTTCGGCCTGATCTACGGCATGAGCGCCTTCGGTCTGGCCGCGCAGCTGGACATCGAGCGCAGCGCCGCCCAGCAATACATCGACCGTTATTTCATGCGCTACCCGGGCGTGGCCGAGTATATGCAGACCACGCGCGAGACCGCGCGCGAGCAAGGCTATGTCGAAACCGTGTTCGGCCGTCGCCTGTATCTGCCGGAAATCAAGCTGTCCAATCCGGCGCGCCGCGCCGGCGCCGAGCGCGCGGCGATCAACGCGCCGATGCAGGGCACGGCGGCGGATCTGATCAAGCTGGCGATGATTGCGACGCAGGACTGGCTGCAGGGCGAGGGCCTGGGCAGCAAGCTGATCATGCAGGTGCATGACGAACTGGTGCTGGAAGTGCCGGACGCCGAGCTGGAGCTGGTCAAACGCCGCTTGCCCGAGATTATGGCCGGCGTGGCCAAGCTCAAGGTGCCCTTGCTGGCGGAAGTGGGCGCGGGGGAAAGCTGGGAAAGCGCGCACTGAGCCAGCTTTGCGTCGCCATCTGAAAGCCAGCCGCTCAGGCTGGCTTTTTTCATGCCTGTGTCGTTTTCCTGGTCCTGGTCTAAATGCTTGGCCAGACGGGCGTCGGCGGGAACAAGATCGGTTCCGTCCGCCTCGCTTTGCTTAATATATTAGCCAGGTACCCAATGAGACGGGGAGCCTGCGATGCGAACTCAGACCGGTTTCACCCTGATTGAGGCCATGACGGTTCTGGCGATCATGCTGCTCTGTTTGGCGATCGCCGCGCCGGGACTGGGCCGTTTATTGTCGACGCAGCAATTGCGCAGCCATGCCCAGGCAATGGCCAATCTATTGCACTTCGCCCGTAGCGAGGCGCTGAGGAGCAAGCGGCCGGTATACGTGTGCGCGGCCAATCTGAAGCGCAATCTGCAATTGCAAGGCTGCGCCAAGCAGCGGCAGGTGTGGGACCGCGGCGCGTTGGTGTATGCGGATAAAGGGGGCGGCGCCCAGGCCGGCTACGACAGCCAGGAGCGTTTGCATCTGCTGGTGTTCGCCGTGGGCAAGGTCAGGATGCGCGCGGAACGGGATCAGCTGCAATTCATGCCGAACGGACGGCTGGCCCGCGGCCAGAGCGCGCGCCTGTTGTTGGAAAGCCCGCGCGCCGGCGTGTGCTTGACGCTGACGGTCAGCGTTCATGGCCGAGCGGAAGTCGGAAGGGCGGATCATGACTGCCCGGCCTGAGCCCGCCGTGTGCGGTGGCGCCTTGCTGGAAACCATGCTGGCCTTGTTCTTGGTCATGGTATCGATGCTGGCGCTGTCCTCGGTGCAATTGCGCGCTCTGCTGCATGGCCGCGACGCCTTGTTGCGGGCGGAGGCGATCGCGGCGGCGCTCGAACTGGGGGAGGCGGCGTTGCTGTGGCCGGAGACGGCGGCGGAGCAAGCGTCGGCGCAAGCTCAGGCGGATTGGGCGCGTTTGCGGCAGCGGCTGGAAGGCTTGGAAGGGGCGATTGAGGCGAGCTCATGCCGCGGCGCGCTGGACGCGATGACGGCGCTTTGCGAGCAGCAGGGCGCCGTTGCCTATGTGAGGCTGACTTGGACCGGCATGTCGGCCGGAGACGGCGCCGGTCGTTTTGAGCGTCGTTACGCGCTGGCCTTGGACGAGCCTTGACCGTGGCGGCCCGCGCGCGCGTCCAGGGCTTCTCCCTGGTGGAAATGATGGTGGCGATGAGCATGGGGCTGCTGGTGTTGGCGCTGGCCTTGCAGGGGGCGTTGACGATGCAGGGCAGCTTGCGCGTGTTGGAGAACGGTTTGCGTCAACATCAGGATGGACAGTTCGCGCTTGCGCAATTGGCGGAAAGCTGGCGCAAGCATGGACGTTTCGCTTGCGCGCAGGCAATGGAGTCGCCGGGGCGAGGGTTCGAGGCGCCGGAAGGCATGCGCTTTCGCTACGGGGTTGGCGCGGCGGCGGCCTTGCTGGCGGAGGACGCGACGCGGACCACGCTGAGTTGGCAAGGCGAGGCGGATTGGGAAGAGGCGGCGCTGGCCAGTTGTTCCAGCCTGAGGCTGTTGAAGCGGGGCGAGCCGGGGCTGGAATGGCGACGGGAGGCCGGCGCGCATGTGCTGACCTGGCCGGGGGCGGCGAAGGCCGGGCTCTTGAGCGGCGCGGATATCGCCTCCTTGGAGGTCTTGGCCATCGCCTCGCAGCGTTACATTCTGCGTCGCGAGGATGACGATGGCGACGCGCTGTGGTTGGAGGAAAGCCTGCCCGGCAGAGCGGCGGAGCCGCCGCAATTGCTGGCGACGGGCGTGGCGGCGTTGAGGCAGCGCCTTGGCGTTCGCAGCGGGTGTCGACCATTGGCGCTGGCCTGGAGGGAGGGGCCGGAGCAATTGGCCGCGGAGGATTGGAAGCGGCTGTCGCGGGTGGAACTGGCGCTTGAGTTGCAAGCGGGCGGTCGCCGGCGGAGCTGGACCACGGTGGTGGCGCTGACGCCGGCCCTGCCGTGCGCGCTGGAGCCGGGTGGATGAGGGCCCGGCGGCGCGGAGCGGTGTTGTGGCTGATTCTGCCGCTGCTCAGTCTGCTGACGGTGTTGGCCATGGGCAGCGCGCGCTCGGTGGCGGTGGAGCAGCGCGCTACGCGCAATCTGGCGGAGGAGCGCGCATTGAGGCTGGCGGCCTTGCAGGCTTTGCGGGCGGCGGAACAGCGGACCTTGGATTTGAACCTCCGTTTCGAGGACGCTCTGACGAGCGAAGCCGGCATTCCCTGGCAAGGAGACGCCCGCGGCCTGGGCTGGTTCATGCCGGATTGCCTGTCCGCCGTCGCCGGCATCGGATACGGCTTGTGCGCGACCGAGCCCGATGTATGGAGGCGCAGCGTCCAGATCAACGGGGCGAGATGGCCGCTCTTGCATCCTTGCGGCCCCAGCCGCGGCTTGGAGGCGACGCCCGGCCGTCCGCCGGCGTCCTGCTTGCCGGCGCGGCCGCGCGCAGGGCAGCGCTGGAGTTCGCCGCGTTATGTGCTGGAATTGCTCAATCCGGCGTTCCGTATCGCCGGCGTGGACGGCCGCTTGTATCGAGTCAGCGTGAGGGTCTGGGGCGAGAGCGAGCGCGACATGCTGACCGTGCAGAGTTGGTTCTGGGCCGGGGCGGGCGCGCAGGCCGGCCGCGGCGGGCGTTTGAATTGGCGTTTGCCGGAGGAGGCGCAATGAGGACGCAAGCGGGCATGAGCTTGCTGGAATTGCTGACGGCGATGGCGGTGGCGGCCATTCTGGCCGCGATGGCCTGGCCGGCCTATCAGCAGCAGATATTGCGCGGGCAGTTGGCGGAGGCGCGCGCGGCGCTATTGGAGAATCTGCATTTCATCCAGCGCTGGCACCTGGAAAACCGCTCGGGATCCACGGCATGGCCGCCTCTGCCGCGACCCGCCACCCGCGATTTCGACATTCGGCTGGGCAGCGTCAGCCTGGGCTCGGACAGCGCCGGACAAGCCAGTTTCCGTCTGCTGGCCAAGCCCAGGGCCGGCCACCGTTTGGCCGGCCGCTTGCAGCTGAGCCTGGATCAGGACGGCAATCTGGCGCAATGCGGGCCGGAGGAGTCCGGCCCGCAGTCGTGCCGGGCCTGGGGAGATTAAGCGCCGTCGGCCGTTGCCGGCAGCTGGATCTTGCGGCAGCCTTGCGCCAGCACGCGGCCGCCGCGAGTGGTCAGGCGCGCTTGCTCGTCCAGCAGCGACCAGATCAGTTGTTGGCTGACGTAACGCTCGCCCTGGGCGACCTTGGCCGGCGTCAGCCGGTAGCGGTGATGGTTCCAGTTCAGCTGGATGGCGGCGTCGCTTTGCTGCTGCGGATACTCCACCACCACCATTTTGCTGCCGTTGCAGCGGTATTTGACGGTTTGCATGGCCGTGTCGGCGGAGGCCGACGCGGCGCAGGACGCGCTCAGCAGCGTTGCGCAGAGCAACGCTGGTTTCCATGCCTTCATGCTCCCTCCTTTTCCCTCCATGGGGCGACTTTCAGCAACAACACCATGCCGGGCAGCGCCAGCGCGGTGCACAACAGGAAAAAACTGGTCCAGCCTATGGCGTCGATAATGTAGCCGGTGGAGGCGTTGGCCAGGGTGCGCGGCACGGCCGCCAAACTGGTGAACAAGGCGAACTGGGTGGCGGTGTAGGCCGGGTGGGTACTCTTGGCGATGAAGGCGACGAAGGCCGCGGTGCCAAGACCCACGCCCAGCGCCTCGAAGCCGATGACCACGGCCAGCATGCTCAGTTCATGCGCGCCGATGGAGGCGAAGCGGCCGTAGCTGGCCAGCCAGGCGAAGCCCAGGATGGACAGCACCTGCACCACGCCGAAGGCCCACAGCGCCCGGTTGATGCCCAGCTTGATCATCCACAGGCCGCCGAGCAGGCCGCCTATTACCGCCGGCCACAGCGCCGCGTGCTTGGCCACCAGGCCGATCTGGGATTTGGCGTAACCCATGTCCATGTAGAAGGGGGTGGCCAGCGAGGTGGCCATGCTGTCGCCCAGCTTGTACAGGAAGATGAAGCCCAGAATCCAGGCCGCGCCCTGCCAGCCCTGGCGGGTGATGAATTCATGGAAGGGTTCGACCACGGCTTCGCGCAGGGTCTTGGGCGCTTGGCCGGCGAGCTTGGGCTCGCTGACTCGCAGCGTCATCAGCAGGCCGGGGATCATGAACAGCGCGGTGATTAGGAAGACCTGATCCCAGGAGATGTGATCGGCCAGGATCAGCGACAGCGAACCTGGAACCAGGCCGGCCAAGCGGTAGGCGTTGATGTGCACGGTATTGCCGAGGCCCAGTTCGTTGTCGCTGAGGATCTCGCGGCGATAGGCGTCCAGCACGATGTCCTGGCTGGCGGAGAAGAAGGCCACGCCCACCGCCAGCGCGGCGATGCTCCAGATGTGCTGGGTCGGGTTGAACAGGCCGAAGCCGGCCATAGTGACGATCAGCGCCAGCTGGGTCAGCAGCATCCAGCCGCGACGGCGGCCCAGCAGCGGCGGCACGTAGCGGTCCATCAAGGGGGACCACAGGAATTTCCAGGTATAGGGCAGGCCGATCAGCGCGAACAGACCGATGGCCTTGAGGTCGACGCCTTCGCTGCGCAGCCAGGCGGGAAGCAGATTGATCAGGGTGTACAGCGGAAGACCGGAGGCGAAGCCGGTGAAGACGCAGATCAGCATCGTGCGCGAAAAGACGTCGCGCCGCCAGTCTATGGTTGTGTTGCTCATGGGCAGGCCAGTTTCTACGGATCGCGCGGCGAGACGAGCCCGCCGCTTGTTGTTATTGGCGCGCCACCCGGTAGAAGGCCAGGCTGCCGCGCAGATTGGGCATGAAAGTCACCCGTTTGACCCCGTTCATCACCACGCGTTCCACCACGCGCAGCCGATTCTTGGCGCACAGCGCTTCGAAGTCGCCGAGCATGCACCAGTGAATGTTGGGCGTATCGTACCACTGGTAGGGAATGGTGTCGGAGACCGGCATGTGGCCTTGCAGGATCTGCCAGCGGTTTTCCCAGTAGCCGAAGTTGGGAAACGTGACGATGGCTTCGCGGCCGACGCGCAGCATCTCGTTCAGGATCTGCTCGGTCTCGCGCATCGCCTGTATGGTTTGCGACAGCACCACGTGGTCGAAGGCGTCGCTGTCGAATTCGGCCAGGCCGGTTTCCAGATCGCCTTGCAGCGCGTTTACGCCGGCGTTTACGCATTTGACGACATTGCCGACATCCAGGTCCACGCCGTAGCCGACCACCTGTTTGTTGCGGCCCAGCCAGGACAGCAGCGCGCCGTCGCCGCAGCCCAGGTCCAGCACGCGGCTGTCGGGCGCGATCCAGTCGGCGATCAGGCGCAGGTCGGCGCGCAAGGGCGCCGTGGTTTGCGGAGCGTTCATGCTTGCACCTCCCGCGCCACGCGGTCGAGGTAGGCGCGCATCAATTGGACATAGGGCTCGTCGGTCATCAAGAAGGCGTCGTGGCCGTGGACGGATTCGATCTCGGCGTAGGACACAGGCCGGTTGGCGGCCACCAGCGCCTTGACGGTTTCGCGCGAGCGCTCAGGGGAGAAGCGCCAGTCGCTGGTGAAGCTGGCCACCAGAAAGCGGGCGCTGGCCTTTTTCAGCGCGGCGACGAGATCGCCGCCGAAGTCCTTGGCCGGATCGAAGTAGTCCAGCGCCTTGGTCATCAGCAGATAGGTGTTGGCGTCGAAGGCGTCGGAGAACTTGTCGCCCTGATAGCGCAGATAGGATTCGATCTCGAACTCCACGTCGTAGCCGAAGCGGTACTCGCCGGAGCGCAGCATGCGGCCGAATTTCTCGCCCATGCCGTCGTCGGACAGATAGGTGATGTGGCCGAGCATGCGCGCCAGCCGCAGGCCGCGCCGCGGCAGCGCGTCGTGGGCGTAGAAATCGCCGCCGTGGAATTCGGGGTCGGTGAGGATGGCCTGGCGCGCCACATCATTGAAGGCGATGTTCTGCGCCGACAATTTGGGCGCGGAGGCGATCAGCAACGCGTGGGCGATGCGCTCCGGGTAGTCGATGCTCCACTGCATGGCCTGCATGCCGCCCAGGCTGCCGCCTATCACTGCCGCCCAGCGTTCCACGCCCAGCCGGTCCGCCAGCCGCGCCTGGCTGGTGACCCAGTCTGACACGGTGACGACGGGAAAGCCGGAACCCCAGGGCCGGCCGGTGGCCGGATTGACGCTGGACGGGCCGGTGCTGCCGTGGCAGCCACCCAGATTGTTGACGCCCACCACGAAGAAGCGGCGGGTGTCTATGGGCTTGCCGGGGCCCACCATATTGTCCCACCAGCCGGCGGCCTTGTCGTCCGCCTGGTGCCGGCCGGCCACGTGATGATGGCCGGACAAGGCGTGACAGATCAGGATGGCGTTGCTTTTGGCGGCGTTGAGTTCGCCGTAGGTTTCGAAGCGCAGCTGATAGCCGGGCAGGACGGCGCCGCTGTTCAGCGGCAAGGGGGTATCGAACACGGCGGTTTGGGCCGTGACGATGCCGACGGAGTCGTGGAGGTCGGACATGGTGACTTGAGTGCCTCTTTTGCTATTTTCGGCATGCGCGGCGAGCCGGAGCCGGCTGCGCGCATGCTGTCGCTCCGCCGGCGGGCGGTCTATGCCGGCCATTCTCTGTCGCGGAGCCTCCTGTAGGCTACAGCCAGGACTTTAGCATGTCTTTCGCCGCCGGCGACAGCCGTCTTGCCAGCCGGGGCGGCGCGCCGGATAATCGGGCGACTTTCTTCCGCTGGCCCGCCATGTTCGGTCGTCTCTTCAAGTTTTTCGTATTGTGCGGCGTTTTGCTGATGCTGGCGCGCTGGCTGCTCAACCGGCGCCAGCGGCAGAGCCTGCACGAGCTGTTCAGCACCTTGGCGCTGGCGCTGCTGCTCAGCGCCGGGCTGTTTTCGCTGCTGTATCTATTGGGCTGGCATCGTCTTTAAGAGCGGTGCCGCCGCGTCCATCCTTGATCCCGCTCAGCGCTTCCGGGCGGCCTGCTTGCTAGACTGCCCGGCTTTGGGCTTTGTTTGGCGATGGATCTGACCCGGCATCTGCATACCTTTGGCTATTATCTGAAACGCCGCTTCGGCGAGCCGGTGCACAAATTGTCGCTGGCCGGCGATTTCACCTGTCCCAACCGCGACGGCACGCTGGGGCGCGGCGGCTGCACCTTTTGCAATGTGCGCAGTTTCGGCCGCGACCCGGCCGCCTTGTCTATCAGCGAGCAGTTGGCGCGGGAGAAGGAGAAGACCGACCGCGCGCGGCGCTACCTCGCCTATTTCCAGGCTTATACCAGCACTTATGCCGAAACCGAGCAGCTGCGCCGGCTGTACGACGAGGCGCTGGCAGGCGCCGATGTGGTGGGGCTGTGCGTCGGCACCCGGCCGGATTGCGTGCCGGACGCCGCGCTGGCCCTGCTGGCGGAATATCAGGACCAAGGCGGCGAGGTGTGGCTGGAACTGGGCTTGCAGACCGCGCATGACCAGACCCAGGCCTTGATCCGGCGCGGCCACGGCCTGGCCGAATATCGCGACGCGGTGCGACGCGCACGCCGGCACGGGCTCAAGATTTGCACCCATCTGATCGCCGGACTGCCCGGCGAGGACGCCGCCGCCGTCCACGCCTCGCTGGACACGGTATTGGATATCGGCGTGGAAGGGCTGAAGCTGCATCCGCTGATGGTGGTGCGCGGCTCGCGGATGGCGGCGCAATACCGGCGCGGCGAAGTGACGCCGTGGAGTCTGAACGACTACGCCGAGCTGGCGGCCAGCCTGATCCGCCGCACGCCGCCGCAGGTGGTCTACCATCGGGTGTCGGCCACCGCGCAAGCGCCCACCTTGATCGCGCCGGACTGGTGCGGGCCGCGCTGGACCGCCTTGCAGGCCATAGGCCGGCGCCTGGCGCGCGACGGCGGCCAGGGCAGCGCCTTGGGTCAGGCTTGGCGGGCGGGTGCGGAGCCGCTTGCGTAAATTATCGGCGTGGTCGATTGTCAGATTCAGGAGCCGCTCCCGACTCATGGGGGTAAAGACTGGAGACACCGCCATGCTGATCAAGAAACCCGCCGATATTCCCTCGTCGGACATCACGCCGGAAGGCGTGTACCTGAACCGCCGCCACTTCATGTTGGGCAGCGCCGGCCTGCTGTTGTCCGCCGAGACGCTGGCGGCGCTGGCCGCCAAGAAAAGCCCCTTGTCGACGCTGGCCGGCAACGACAAGGCCAATAGCCTGAAAGAGATTGCCGGCTACAATAATTTCTACGAGTTCGGCACCGACAAGTCGGACCCGGCGGCGAATGCCGGCAGCCTGAAAACCCGTCCCTGGAACGTGCTGGTGGACGGCGAGGTAGCCAAGCCGCGCAGCTTCGGCATCGAGCAATTGCTGAAAATGCCGCTGGAGGAGCGCGTTTACCGGCTGCGCTGCGTTGAGGGCTGGAGCATGGTGATTCCATGGGTGGGTTTTCCGCTGGCCAGTCTGCTCAAGCAGATGAACCCGACCTCGCGCGCCAAGTACGTGGCCTTCGAAACCCTGCAGCGGCCGGCGGAAATGCCCGGCCAGCGCGGCCGGGTGCTGGACTGGCCCTACCGCGAGGGCCTGCGCATGGACGAAGCGATGCACCCGCTGACCATTTTGGCCGTCGGCCTGTACAACGATGTGCTGCCCAATCAGAACGGCGCGCCGATCCGCCTGGTGGTGCCGTGGAAATACGGCTTCAAGAGCATCAAGTCCATCGTGCGCATCCATCTGCAGGAAACCATGCCGGCCACCAGTTGGAATAGGGCCAATGCGCGCGAGTACGGCTTCTATTCCAATGTGAATCCGGAAGTGGACCATCCGCGCTGGAGCCAGGCCAGCGAGCGCCGCATCGGCGAATTCTTCAAGCGCAAGACGCTGATGTTCAACGGCTATGCCGATCAGGTGGCGGGTTTGTACCGCGGCCTGGATCTGCGCAAGAATTATTGATGGAGCGGGGATGACGACATTGCGCCTTAAATCTGTTACCGCTCGTCCGGCAGACCGCGCCTTGGCCTGGTTCAAATGCCTGCTGTTTGCGGTCTGTCTGTTGCCGCTGGCGCGCGCCGCCTGGATTGTGCTGTCCGGCGAGGCGGTGAACCCGGTGGAATTCATCACCCGTTCCACCGGCACCTGGACCCTGGTGTGGCTGCTGGCGACGCTGGCGATGACGCCCTTGCGGCGTTTGGGGGTTAGCGGCTGGCCGCTCAAGTGCCGGCGCATGCTGGGCTTGTTCGCCTTTTTCTACCTGAGCCTGCATTTCCTCACTTATTTGTGGCTGGACCAGTTCTTCGATTGGGCCGGCATCGTCAGGGACATCTACAAGCGGCCCTTCATCACCGTCGGTTTCGCCGCGCTCTTGCTGATGACGCCGTTGGCGCTGACCTCCACCCAGGCCTGGATGCGCCGGCTCAAGCGCAACTGGGGCCGGCTGCATCGGCTGGTCTATCCGACGGCCTTGCTGGCGGTCATCCATTACTGGTGGCTGGTGAAGAAGGACCTGAGCCAGCCCTTGATCTACGCGGCGGTGTTGGCTGTGCTGCTGGGGCTGCGGCTGTGGTGGCGGCTGCGCCGGCCCGGCGGCGCTTGAGCTGGGACAAATCCCCCCGCACTGGAGCGGCTAAGCGGCGGCTTGGGGTTTGCCAGCCGGCGCTCAAACTTCTACAGTGGCGTTTTGTTTTTCACCGTGAAGATCATGTCCAAGGAGAAAGCCCCGGTCACTCAGGCGATCCGGGTATTGCGCGAGCATCAGGTCGCTTATAGCGAGCATCTGTACAAGTACGAGGAAAAGGGCGGCACCACGGTGTCGGCGCGGGAGTTGGGCG
The DNA here is from genome assembly GCF_020544465.1 of Chromobacterium rhizoryzae. NCBI lineage: Bacteria > Pseudomonadati > Pseudomonadota > Betaproteobacteria > Neisseriales > Chromobacteriaceae > Chromobacterium > Chromobacterium rhizoryzae. Next base: position 4,637,831 of record NZ_CP066126.1, on the reverse strand, counting down.
TGGACGAGCACTGCGTGATCAAGACCTTGATCATGGAGGACGAGAACAAGCGGCCCTTGATCGTGCTGATGCACGGGGACCGCGAAGTGGGCACCGGCATGCTGGCCAAGCAGATCGGCGTCAAGAAGGTCCATCCCTGCGATCCCAAGACCGCGGACAAGCACAGCGGCTACCAGGTGGGCGGCACCAGTCCTTTCGGCGCCCGCCATCCGATGCCGGTGTATATGGAGGCCAGCATCGTCGAACTGGAGCGCATCTACATCAACGGCGGCAAGCGCGGTTTTCTGATCGGGATGTCGCCCAAGGACGCGCAGCGGGTGCTGCAGCCGGTTCTGGTCAGCGCCGCGGCTTGAGTTCGGGAAAATTACGCTGGTATATGGCTTGCAGGCTGCCGTCGGCCTGCATCGCTTGCAGGGTCTGATCGATTGCTCGCCGTAGTTTGACGATGTTCGGATAAGTGCGCGAGTACATCAGCGACAGCGAAGTGGCCTTGTCCAGCGGCGTGGGAATGTAGGCGAAGTCGCGCTCCTGACCGGCGGCCTGGGTGCGGATCAGGAACAGGCCGCGTTCCAGCGTCAGCGGCGCCAGGTCCAGGTGGCCGGCGCGCAGCAGCCTGATCGCGTTTTCCTCGTCGTTGGTGTTCAGCGTGTTCAGGCGGTATTGCTTGAACAACGGCTGGTACCAATAGCCCAGCTGCACGCCGATGCGGTAGGCGCGCAAGTCGGCCAGGCTGTGAAAGTCGTAGGGGGGATTGGCGAGCCGGGGCTTGTAGTAGAAGAAGTAGCTGCTGCTGTGGATCAGCGGCGGGGAGAAATCGAAACTGAGCGCGCGTTCCGGCGTTGGCCGGTAGGGAAAGGCCGCCGCGGCGCGGCCCGCTTTGACTTCGGCTTCCGCGCGGGGCCAGCTCATATAGTGAAAACGCGCGGTATAGCCGGCGCGTCGGCAGATTTGTCGCACCATGTCGGCGAACACGCCGTCGGCGGTGAAGCTGCGCGACACATAGGGCGGCCACTCGCCGGTGGCGAAGTCTATCGCCGGCGTTTCGGCGCGCGCGGTCGCGGCCAGGCAATAGAGGGCAAGCAGCAGCGGACGCCACATGGCGCGACTCCAGGATCAGGGTGGGAGCATGCTTTGTTATCGCACAGCGCCCACCCCGTCGCCAGCGGGACGGCTACCACCACCAGAACATGAAGCCCCAGGCGGCGTCCACCAGGGCCAGCGCCGCCAGCAAGGGAAGCAAGGCCAGCGCCTGACGCCAGCCGGAACTCCAACGCGCGAGGATGGCGCGTCCCAGCCACAGCGACCACAGATTGGCGCCGGCCAGCAAGGCCAGCCGCGCGTCGTTGGCCCAGAACATCGGCACCCCTTCGGCTTTTAACAGCGTCACCGTCAGCGCGGACAGACCCAGGAATACGCCGCAGCCGGCCAGCGGGATCAGGCTCTGCGCCAGGTGGTGCAGGCGTTGCAGCCGCCAGGGGCCGGCGATGCGCACGCCGGCCGCCAGGCAGAGCAGCAGGCCGCTGCCCAGCGCCAGCGCGGTGATCAGCACATAGCTGATCAGCGCAGCGCCGTCCAGCCAGGAAAATACGTCGTTATGCTGCGGGTAGTGGGTCAGCAGCCACCACGGCGCCTCGGTGTCCAGCGGCCACAGGATGTCGCGGTCCACCAGCCATTCCGCCGCCGCCTGCTTCATGGCCACGAACCAGGGGCTCATGGTCCAGTGGAAGGCGCCCATCGCCACGCCCAGAAGGCCGTAGACGATCAGCGCGGTTTGCCAGCCGTCGGCTTCCTTGGCGGCGATTTTGACCACTTCTTCAGTGGGCGAGCGCAGGCTCAGTTCGATGGCGTCGCGATGGCCGCTGCAGCGGCCGCACATATGGCAGCCGCTGCCGCCTTGCATATGGCGCAGCGGTTGCAGCGGCGCGCAATCCACCGCCTGTATCGGGATGGTTTTGCCTTGCTGCGAGGCTTTCCAGGCTGCCTCGTCCACCCGGTAATACATCGGCGCCAGTTTGGACAGCAGGCCGAACACGCCGTTGACCGGGCACAGGTGGCGGCACCAGGCGCGTTTGCCGCGGGTGTAGATGAAGCCGACGATCACCGCGGCCACGGTGGAGCCGCCCAGCACCAGCAGCGCGGCCTTGGGGTATTGGTAAACGCTGACCAGTTGGCCGTAGATGGTGGTCAGCGCGAAGGCGACGAAGGGCCAGCCGCCCCAGCGCATCCAGCGCGGGATGGGCAGGCCCAGGCCTTTCTTGGCCGCCCATTCGGACAGCGCGCCTTCCGGGCACAACACGCCGCACCACAGCCGGCCGAAGAGCACCATGGACAAGAGCACGAAGGGCCACCAGATGCCCCAGAACACAAATTGGGCGAAGATGGTCAGATTGTTCCAGATCCGGGCGGTGTCTCCGGGCAGGTCCAGGCAGGCCGGCACGATCAGCAGCGCGGCGTAGACCAGCACCACTCCCCATTGCAGCGCGCGCAGCAGGCCGGCGTGATCGCGCAGCCACAAGCCGACGGCGGCCATGAAACCGGGGGCCGTCGGCTGACTACAGGAAGCGCCGGCGCAAGCGTCGGCGGAATGGGGAAGGGGCGGGCGGGCGGATTTCATACGGCCAGCGCGTGTTTGCGGTTGCGCCACTGAAACAGCGCCCAGATCGTCGCCCAGAACAGCGCGTAGGCGATCAGGCTCATCAGGGCGGGGTGGGCGCGATAGCCGGTGAGCGAGGCGACGACGCCGCCGGCAGGGCTCATATCGTCAAGCAGCGCGGAGCTGTCCCACAGCGGGTCGATCAGCGCCGGCAGAATGTCCATCGAGATCAGCTTTTCCACACCGCTGAGGAAGAGCGAGGCGCCGAGCAGCAGCAGCATGATTTCGGTGATGCGGAAGAACAAGCGCCAGGACAGGTATTTGCCGCCCAGCTGCAAGAGATAGAAGGTCAGGAAGGCCAGGCCCAGGCCGATCAAGGCGGCGAAGCTCATGCTGGCCAGCGTGGAGCCGTCGGCCTCGGCCAGCATGCCGTAGAGGAAGACCACGGTTTCGCTGCCTTCTCGGGCGATGGCGATGGCGGCCAGCAAGGTGACGCCCCACCAGTTGGCGCTGCTGGCGTTCTCGCGGAGGCCGGCCTCCAGTTCTTTCTTCAGCGTGCGGCCATGCTCGCGCATCCACAGCACCATATGCACGATCAGCGCGGCGGCGGTGAACACCATCACCGTTTGGAACACGTCTTGCGCGCCGGCCATCAGGCTGCTGGCGGCGAACAGGGCCACGGCCAGGCCGACGGCGGCGAACAGGCCCAGCGCCACGCCGGCCCACAGATAACGTTTGCCGGCGGCGCCGGCCGGGTTCTGGTTCATCCAGGCATTCAGGATGCCGACGACCAGCAAGGCTTCGACGCTTTCACGCCAAACAATGAATAGGACTTGTCCCATGAGGTGCACTCCTGAATACGGCCTTAAACGGCGGACGGGCCGCGTTTACTTGGCGACGATGACGCCTTGGCCGGTCTTCATGTGAAATTCGTCAAAAAACTTGTACTCGCCGGGGGACAGCGGCTGGAACACCAGGAAGGATTCCGCGCCGGGGCCCAGCACCTTTTCCTTGCGCAGCGGCGTGCTTTCGAATTCGGCCGGCGTTTTGCCGGCGTTGATCACTTCAACCTTGAACTTCTTGCCGGCCGGCACCACCAGGCGGGCGGGCGTGAACACGCCGTCCTTCATCACCAGCTTGAACACCGGCATCTCGTCGGCGAGGACGGACATTGACACTAGGCAGGCCGCGAGGGCGGCCAGGAGCATGCGCGCGAACTTCATCGGAAAGGGTCTCCGGATTGAAAACAGCGCAGGCGAGGGCATGCGCTGTCTTATTTTAACGCATTGAGAATGACTGGCGTTTACATTCTCATTCGCATTAATCCTGTTTTTACAAGAACAACGGGATTAATAGCCGCCTTTTTTGCCGATGCCGGCATAAGTGAACTCATAGTTCAGTTCGAAAGGCTTGAACCACGGGCCCACGCCGGTTTCCTTGTCGATGTGACGGCCGAAGTGGGCGTGTTGATTGGCCGACGGCGGCAGGATGGTGTATTTCAGCTTGTATTTGCCCGGGCCTTGCAGCTTGATGTTGTCGCCGTAGTGCGGGCCGTCGTTGGCCACCATCGGCATCAGGTCGCCCTTGAGCACTTCCTTGCCGCCGACTTTGCTCAACTCGTACTTGACCACCAGATAGGGCATCCATGCGCCTTCTTCGAAGCCGTTCGGATTGTTCTTGGTGGCGTGGATGTCGGCCTCCAGGTGGATGTCGGACTCCTCGGCCTTGCGCATCATGCCTTCCGGTTCCATCTTGGTCGGCTGCAGGTAGACCGCGCCGATCTCCATGCCGTTTTTCAGGGCCGGCTTGCCGATCGGGTATTCCTTGGCCATGGCGGCGGCGGAAGCGGTCAGTGCTGCGGTGGCGATAGCCAGTTGAACAAAGCGACGCATAGTGTTTCCTTTTGGTTTCAATTGAGTAGGGCACTGCTTGGCCCGAGCGGGCCGCTTGGCGCTTGAAGGCGCCAGCCTGGCGGGTAAGCGCTTTATTTTTGTTTGCTTGGCTTGCCTAAAAATACTAATGCTAATCATTATCGTTTTCAAACGAAAATGTGTTGTCGAATGTAGCAGATGCGACGCCGGGCGGCGCTGGCCATAGGTATGGCATGCGTCGCGGCGTCGCTCAGCGCCAGCCCGTAGTGCTAGCGCGCGTTGGCGAGGCGGCCTTGAAAGCGTCGTCAACTCCTTGAGCATTCGGCTTTCTCCGCGGGCTTGGATTCCGGGCGACTCTCAGTCCTGCGCCGCCAGCCGGCTGAGCTGCGCCAGGCTTTCGTCCAGGATCAGCAATTGCAGCATCTGCTCGGCCAGGTGCTCCGCGCCGTCGCGGTAGGCGGCGGCGAAGGCGTCCACTGCGGCGGCGTCCAGCTGGCCGCCGCTCAAGCGGGCCAGGCGCTCGCCCAGGCCGTCCATGCGCGGGGCCAGGCTGGTTTTCAGCCAGCCGGACAGCGGCGGATTGAAGCCGCGCTTCTTGCGCAGGAAGAAGTCCGCCGGCAGCGCCGGGTGGATGGCGCGGCGGAAGATCAGCTTGGCCGGCTGGGTGAAGCGCTGCTTGCCGTCCACCGCCAGCAAAGCCTGGTAGAAGCGGTGATCCACCAGAGGGGCGCGGCCTTCCAGGCCATGGGCCATGGTGCACAGGTCGGACTTTTGCAGGATGTAGTCCGGCAGATAGTTGGCGAAGTCTATCGCCAGCAAATGGTGCAGGCCGGCCGACGCGTTGGCCGGCGGCGGGCCGATGTCGTCCGGCGCGCGCCAGTGGCAGAGCCGCGACAGCGGCCGCTGGCCTTGCAGGAACAGGCGCTGGCCGGGGGTGAAACCGGAGAAGCGCAGCGAATAGGCGTCCTGCCAGCTCATCGCCAGCTCGGTGGCGAGCTTGCCGGCGCCCTTGCCGTCCAGCGACGGTTTGATCGCCAGCGGCAGCTTGATCAGGCTGCGCCAGCGGGTGCGCAAATGCTTGTTGATCCGCTTGTAGCCGGCCAGCAGTTCATCGCCGCCGTCGCCCACCAGCACCACTTTGACGTGGCGGCTGACTTCGCGCGACAGATACCAGGTGGGGAAGCTGGACGGATCGGCGAAGGGTTGGTCGAGGTCGGCGACGATGCGTTCGAAATCCGCCGCCAGATTGTCCGGCATCTGCACCGCCAGGTTGGCGAGGCCCATTCTGCGCGCGGAGTCGGCGGCGTCGGCGGCCTCGTCCAGCTTGGAGCCGGGGAAGGCGGCGGTGAAGCTGCTGAATTGCGTCAGTTGCTGCGTGGCCAGCCGGCTGGCGATCACGGTGGAGTCTATGCCGCCGGACAAGAGCACGCCCAGCGGGCGGTCGGCGACGGTGCGCATCGCCACCGCGCGGTCCAGTTCCTGAAGCCAGTCGCCACCGTCCTTGGCCGGCTGCCAGTAGCGCAGCTTGCGCAAGGAACGGGTGTCCAGATCGAACTCCAGCCGGTGGCCGTTCTCCAGACGCTGGATATGGCTGAACAGGGTGGCGGGCGACGGAATGTAGCGGTGAGCCAGATAGGCGTCGATGGCGTCGGCGGAGAAGCCTCGCCGCTGCGGCGGCAAGAAGGGCAGCACCGAGCGCACCAGCGAGCCGAAGGCGAAATCGCCGTCCAGCAGCGAATAGACCAGCGGCTTCTCGCCCATGCGGTCGCGCGCCAGGTGCACCTTGCGCTGCTTCAGATCCAGGATGGCGAAGGCGAACATGCCGCGCAGCCGTTGCAGCAGGGCCTCAATGCCCCAGGCCTGGTAGCCGCGCAGGATGAGTTCGGTATCGGAGTGGGTGGCGAAGCGCGCGCCGCCGGCTTCCAGTTCGGCCTTGTCGGCGGCCCAGTCGTAGACTTCGCCGTTGTAGCAGATCCAGACCTGGCCGTCGTCGCTGGCCATGGGCTGATTGGCGATGGGCCGCGGGTCGATGATGGACAGCCGCGCGTGCAGCAGCGCGTTGTGGATGTCGCCGTCCGCCGCAGGCTGCCAGTCCGCGTTCAGCAATAATTGATTGGCGGCGTCGGGTCCGCGCCGGCCCAGCTCCGTCAACATGGCCTGGGCGGTGGCCGCGGCGGCGGGGCGTTGAGAGAAGAAGCCGGCGATTCCACACATGATTTTCTGTCCGAATGGGCAACGCGCCCGGTAAGCCGCCGAGCGCTCGGACGGCGCCGCAGGCGCGTTGGAAAAATTGAATGGCGGAAGTATCCGGGCAGGGCGGCGCCAGTGTCAAACCTTGTCGCCGCGCAGATCCGGCAACAGGGCGGCCACCAGGCCCAGCAGCGGCAAGAAGGCGCACAAGCGATAGACGAATTCGATGCCGTGGCTGTCGGCCAGCTGGCCCAGCACCGCGGCCCCTATGCCGCCAATGCCGAAGGCGAAGCCGTAGAACATGCCGGACACCATGCCCACCCGGCCCGGCAACAATTCCTGCGCGTAAATGATGATGGCGGGAAAGGCGGAGGCCAGCACAAAGCCTATGCCCAGCGACAGCACGCTGGTCCAGAACAGATTGACGTAGGGCAGTATCAGGGTCAGCGGCGCGATGCCGAGGATGGAGAACCAGATCACCCGCTTGCGGCCGATGGCGTCGCCTATCGGCCCGCCGAAGATGGTGCCCAGCGCGACCGCGAGCAGGAACAGGAATAAATGCAGCTGCGCGGCTTGCACGCCCAGGCCGAAATGCTGAATCAGATAGAAGGTGAAGTAGCTGGTGATGCTGGCGGTGTAGAAGTATTTGGAGAACAGCAGCACCAGCAAGGCGAACAGCGTCAGCTTCACGCGCGCCGGCGACAGCGGCGGCGGCGTAACGGCGGCGGCGGCTTTGGCCTTGCGCTGTTGATGGCTGTACCACTGGCCGATCTTGAACAAGACCGCCATCGCCAGCAAGGCGGCGAGACCGAACCAGGCGATGCTGCCCTGGCCCAGGGGAATGACGATCAAGGCCGCCAGCAGCGGCCCGCTGGCGCTGCCGGCGTTGCCGCCCACCTGAAAGATGGATTGCGCCAGACCGGGACGGCCGCCGGAGGCCATGCGCGCCACCCGCGACGATTCCGGATGGAACACCGAGGAGCCGGTGCCCACCAGCGCCGCGGCCAGCAGCAATAGCGGGAAGCTGCCGGCGCTGGACAGCAGCAGCAGGCCGCACAGGGTGGCGCCCATGCCCAGCACCAGCGAATACGGCATCGGCTTCTTGTCGGTATAGAGCCCGACCAGCGGCTGCAGCAGCGAGGCGGTGCACTGATAGGTCAAGGTCATCAGGCCGATCTCGGCGAAGCTGAGCTGGTAATTGCCCTTGAGCAGCGGGTAGGTCGCCAACAACAGCGATTGCAGCATGTCGTTGAGAAAATGGGAGAAACTGATGGCGCCCAGCACGCGGAAACGGGTGCGGTCTTGATCTGGCGCGGAGGCGGCGGCGGTAGTCATGGGCTTGAGAATCATTCAGCTAGTGGGTGAAGTCATACTAGCGAGCAAAGCAACGCCCGTCCTGCGAAAATAGGGCAGGCATCTTTGCAAAAGAGGCGTTATGACGGATTTTGATCATTTGCATGACTACGACGGCGGCGCGGCGCCGGTGGTGGGCAAGGCGCGCGATTACGCGGCCGGCGGCGTATCGCCGCGGCACGCCCATCCCACCGCCCAACTGTTGTACGCGGTGGAGGGCGTGATGATGGTCACCACCGATCAGGGGCGCTGGATCGTGCCGCCGACGCGCGGCATCTGGCTGCCCATCGCCACCTGGCATCAGGTGAACATGCTGAGCCGGGTGCGGATGCGCACGGTGTACGTGCGCGGCGACGCCTTGAACGGCTTGCCTGAGACGTGCTGCGTGCTGGCGGTGTCGCCCTTGTTGCGCGAGCTGATCCAGGCGGCGACCGGCATTGCCGTGCCTTATCCGCCGGATAGCCGCGCGGAGCGGGTGATGGGCTTGATTCTGGATGAGATCCGCAGCCTGCCCAGCCTGGCTTTGTCCTTGCCGCAGCCGGCGTCGCCGGCGCTGGACCAGCTGTGCCGGCAACTGCTCGGTCAGCCCGGCGACGCGCGCGGCGTCGCCGAGTGGGCGGCGCAGGCGGCGATGGACCCGCGCACTTTGCAGCGCCGTTTTCAGCGCGAGACCGGGCTCAGCTTCGGACAGTGGCGGCGGCAGGCGCGGCTGATCGCGGCCTTGGAACGTCTGGCGCGCGGCGCCAGCGTGCTGGAGGTGGCGCTGGATCTGGGCTACGCCAGTCCCAGCGCCTTCGCGACAATGTTCAAGCGCGAGCTGGGCGCGTCGCCCAGCGCTTTCTTCGATGCGCCGGAGGTTTAAATCGGAGCGGCCAGCTTCAGCGCAATCTCCGCCAGCCGGCGGCCCTGGGCCAGCGCCAGTTGTTTTTCATCGTCGCTGATCGGCTGCTCATTGCGCACGCCGGCGACATGGCTGACGCCGTAGGGGGTGCCGCCGGTGCGGGTCTGGCTCAGCGCGGTTTCGGTATAGGGCAGACCCACCATCACCATGCCGTGGTGCAGCAAGGGCACCATCATGGTCAGCAGCGTGGATTCCTGGCCGCCGTGCAGCGAGGCGCTGCTGGTGAACACGCAGGCGGGCTTGCCGGCCAGCGCGCCCTGCATCCATTCCGGGCTGGTGCCGTCCAGGAAATATTTCACCGCCGCCGCCATATTGCCGAAGCGGGTGGGGCTGCCCAGCGCCAGACCGATGCACTCGGCGAGGTCCGCGGCTTCGACATAGGGCGCGCCGGACTCGGGGACGGCGGCCTCGGTGGCCTCGCAGACCGCGGACACCTTGGGCACGGTGCGCAGCCGGGCCTGGCAGCCGGGCACGCTCTCTATGCCGCGGGCGATCAGGCGGGCCAGTTCGCGGGTGGCGCCGTGCTGGCTGTAATAGAGCACCAGGAGGTCTTGCATGGGTTTGGAATCTTCCGTCTGAGGTCAAAAAAACGATAAGGCGCGCGCCGTTGCGCGAGCCGGTGCATGATAAAGCAAGTCTTCGCGGCTTGCCTGATCCGCGCTTTGCCATTATTTTGCCGGGATGCAAATGAGTCGAATCGAACCGTATCTGGGCTTCGCCCGCTTTCTGGCCCGGCGCATGGGCAGCCATCGCGTCGCGCAAGTGTCCGGCAGCCTGACCTTCACCACGCTGCTGGCGCTGGTGCCCTTGTTCACCATCGCTTTGACGGTGATTTCCGCGTTTCCGGTGTTCTCCGATCTGAGCACCCGTTTCAAGATCATGCTGCTGTCCACGCTGGTGCCGGAGTTCGCCGGCAAGGTGATCACCGTCTACATGCGCCAGTTCGCCGACAATGCGGAAAAGCTGACCGCCGCCGGCATCGTGATGCTGGGCGTGACCGCGTTAATGCTGATGTCCACCATAGACCGGACTTTCAACGCCATTTGGGGCGTGCGCCGCGGGCGGCCGCTGTTGCAGCAGAGCATGGTGTACTGGACGGTGCTGACCCTGGGGCCGCTGGTGCTGGGCGGCAGCCTGCTGGCCTGGCGCAGCCTGTTCAAGATCAGCAAGTTCGACCACGCGCTGCCGGTGCTGGCCAATGTGGTCGAGGCCGGCGGCTCCATCCTGCTGACCGCTTTGGTGCTGTCGCTGTTGTACCGCATCGTGCCCAATCGCTTCGTGCCGATCAAGCACGCCAGCGTCGGCGCCTTGCTGACCGCGATCCTGCTGGAGGCCACCCGCGCCTTGTTCGGCTTTTACATTGGTCAGGTGGCCAATTATCAGCTGGTCTACGGCGCTTTCGCCAGCATCCCCATCTTTCTGCTGTGGGTGTATTGCTTGTGGATGGTGGTGCTCAGCGGCGCGGTGTTCACCGCCTCGCTGTCCTATTGGGAAGGCGACGCCTGGCGGCGGCGCTTCGAGCCCAGGCGGCGCTTTCTCGATGCGGTGGAAGTGCTGCTGTTGCTGGACGAGGCGCAGAACCGCGGCGAATTGTTGAGCCCGGTGAAATTGCGCAGCCAGGTGAAGGTGGGCTACGACGAGCTGGGCTGGGTGCTGGACATGTTGAGCTCCCGCGGCTTTGTGCAGAAAAGCCAGCGCGACGGCTGGGTGCTGGGCAAGAAGTTGTCGGCCATCTGCATGGTGGAGCTGTTCGAACTATTCGTCTATCGCAGCGACAACTACCGCGACGACGATGTCGGCGCCGGGGTGGAAAGCCTGCTGGGGCCGATGACGGCCGAGCTTCAGTCGGTGACGTTGGAGGACTTCGCCCGCCGCGTCGGCCGGAAATAATCGCGATTATCGTAAAAGGCTGGGTCTTCGTTGTCCGGCCACCAGCCGGGAATGCCCAACAGCGGCAGCGGCCACAGCGCGCGCGGCGCCGGCATGAAGGCGTCGTCGTCCAGCCGGCGCGCCAGCGCCTCGTCCAAGTGCGCCAGACGGCGCGCCTCTTCCCAAGCAAAGAATTCCGCCGGCACCTGCAGTGGCAAGGCCTTGCCGCACCAGCCGATATGCGGCCGCAGGCCGACTTCGAACAGCGCGTGGCCGATGGCGTGGACGCCGATGCGCCGGCCCCAGTCCTGGCGGTGTTTCAGAAACAGGCGCTGCCACTCCATATCGTCCAGCATCCGGCTGAAGTCGGGATCGGAGACGGCGACGACGATGCCGCATTCGTCCAATAGCGTGGCGGCGTCGCGCAGCGGTCCGCGCTTGGTTTCGCCGCGGGCGATGGCGCGCAGGTGGCGGCGGTTCAGCGCCAGCTTGCTCAGCGGCCAGGCCAGCCAGGCCAGCGCGTTGAACCAGTCGTGCCAATTGCCGGTGCGCGTGGGAATCTCGCCGGTATGGCCGATATGCATCTCGTAATAGGCTTCCGGCTCCAGATCGCAGGCGAAGCGCAGCTCGGGCGGCAGCGCGTCCGGGCGCTGCCGGCGATAGCGCCGCAGCAACTGGTCGTAATCCGCCTGCTCCGGCCAGGAAGCGGGGGCGATCAGCGCGGCGGCGTCGCGGACGGGCAGATACAGCGGATGGGAGAGGTAATCGGTTTGCCAGGCGCTCACGGTGGACATCTTGGGAGAGAGATTCAAGCCGGCATTTTAGCGCAATAGCAGCAATTCCTCGCCGCTGATGCAGTTGCGGCCGTTGTGTTTGGCCTGGTACAGCTGTTTGTCCGCGCGGCCCAATACTTCGTCGATGTCGGTCTCGTCGGCGCGCAGCACGGCGACGCCGATGCTGACCGTGTATTGCAGAGGGCCGGCCTCGCCGCCCGGCAGGCGGGCCTCCGCCACGACGCGGCGCAGGCGTTCCGCCGCCAGCAGCGCGTCTTCCATCCGCGTGTCAGGCAGCACCGCGGCGAACTCCTCGCCGCCCAGGCGGCCGCAGATGTCGGTGCTGCGCAACACATTGCGGCAGCTTTGGGCAAAGTGGACGATCACCTCGTCGCCCTTGGCGTGGCCGTAACGGTCGTTGATGTTCTTAAAGTGGTCCAGGTCCATCATCAACACGGTCAAGGACAATTGATAACGCCGGTTGCGCTCGATCTCGCGGCTGGACAGCGCGATGAACTGGCGGCGGTTGCACAGGCCGGTCAGCTCGTCCAGGGTGGCGAGCTGATAGAGCTTTTTCTCATGGGCGTCGCGTTGCAGAGCGATGGCGATCAGGTGGGTGCTGCGCTGCGCCAGCTGCAGTTCTTCCGGCTCGGGCTGGCGCGGCTCAGGATGGTAGATGGCGAAGGCGCCGAGCAGGCGGCGGTCGCTGGAGAAGATGGGGGTGGACCAGCAGGCGCTGAGGCCGAAGGGCGCCACCTGCTCGCGGTAGCCGGCCCACAGCGGGCTGCTGGCGATGTCTTCGACGATGACCAGGCTTTTACGGTGGACGGCGGTGCCGCAGGAGCCGGCCTCCGGGCCCACCGGCACCTGTTCCAGCAGCTTGCGATAACCGGCCGGCAGGCTTTGGCCGGCGGCCAGCCTCAGCGTTTCCCCCGCGGGGTCCAGCAGCATGATGGAGCAGACGCCGCGATTCAGCTGCGACTCCATCATCCGACAGATCTGATTCAAGGTGTCTTGCAGCGGCGCATTGCCGGCGATCATCTCCATCACCGCGTTTTCCTCCGCCAGCAAACGTTCGCTCTGGCGGCTGTGAGTGATTTCCCGCTCCACCGCCAAAATGCTGCGGAGTTCGCCGCCCAGCCCGAATTCGGGAAACAGCCTCACTTCGAAAATGCAGCGCCGAGGGCCAAGGCTCAGCTCCAGCTCGAAGCGGCGCGCCTCGCCGCCGGCGATCAGTTGTTCGCACTCCTCGGCGAAGCGCGCGCGCGCGGCTTCTGGCCAAGCTTTGTCGTGGACGCTGCGGCCGAGGTGTTCCTCGCGTGTCAGCGTCGAATAGCGGCTGACGCTGCGGTTGATGAATTGGCAGCGCAGCTCCAGGTCGTAGCGGGCGATGACGTCTTCCGAGTTCTCCACCAAGGTGCGGAATTCCTGTTCGCGCCGCAGCATCGCGGACTCGGCCAGCTTGCGCGCGGTGACGATCTGGCACAGCGCGTGGATATGGCTGATACGGCCCGTCTCGTCCTTGTGGAACTGGGTGCGCTGCTCCAGCCATTCCCAGTGGCCGTGGGCGTGACGCACGCGGAACTCCATGCCGCTGGCGCTTTCCTGCCTTTGTTCCGGATGGCTGAGCAGGGCGGTGAACAGCGAGCGGTCCTCCGGGTGCAGCAGTTCCAGCCAGCGCGAGAACGCCAGGCGTTCGGCGTCGGCCGGCAGGCCCAGCAGGGCGTGCAGGGTTTGCGGCGCGCCGCGCACCGCTTGGCCGGCCAGGTCGAATTCCAGCAAGCCCAGCCGCGCGTCCTGCAGCGCCAGCCGCCAGCCGCCCCAATCGCCGCCGGGGCCGTGAATGGCGGGCGGCGGCTGCAGGCGCAGCAAGAGATGGCCGGGGAGCGGGCAGGGCAGCGGAAAAGCGAGCAAATCGGCGTGGGCGGCCAGCAGGCCGTCGCGATGGCCGGGATGAGCCGGGTCCAGCAGCAAAGCGAGATCGTGCGGGCTGAAGCCGTAGCCGCTCAGGCCGCCGTCCTGGCGCGTGGGCGCGGGCGCATGGCCGGAGACGGCGAGCAGGCGGCCGGCGGCGTCGCACAGCGCCAGCGCTTGCCGGCTGTCCCTGACCTGGCGGCGGAGCGCGGCCAGCTGCCGCCGGCGCCGCCAGAGCGGCAGACCCAGCAACGCCAGCATGGGGACGAGCAAGGGCCAGCCGGCGAGCCAGTCCGAGGCCGCGGCGTACGCGTAGTCGGCCTCGAACAGGCATAGCGAAGCCGCAGCGGCGAACAGGCGGCGACGCGGGCTGGCCCGGCGGCGTAAGGCTGGGTTCAAACAGATCTCCGGAGGCGCGATGGCGCGCAAAGCTGCCATGATGGCACCAGGCGCAAAACAGGGCGCTTTTCGTAATATTGATAGCATTCGCCAGCGTCGTTTTTATGCAACAAATGCAGTATGCTGCAAACATTGTTGCGGAGCTGGCCATATGGATTACTTCCCGATCTTCCTTAAATTGCAAGGCGCTTCCTGTTTGCTGGTGGGCGGCGGCGAGGTGGCGCTGCGCAAGGCGAGGCTTTTGCTGTCCGCCGGCGCGGAGCTGACGGTGGCGGCGCCGGAGTTGACGCCGGAGCTGGCCGAGATGGCGCGGCAGGGGCAGTTGACGCATTTGAGCGCCTGTTTCGAGCCGGCCCAAGTACGGGGCCGGCGCCTGGTGGTGGCCGCCACCAACGACCGCGAGATCAACCGCCAAGTGTCGATGTCCTGCCAGGCCTTGAATATCCCGGTCAATGTGGTGGACGACCCGGAATTGTCCAGCTACATCACCCCGGCCATCGTGGATCGTTCCCCCCTGCTGATCGCCGTCTCCTCCGGCGGCGGCGTGCCAGTGTTGGCGCGCTTGATTCGCGGCCGGCTGGAAAGCCTGATTCCCAGCGGCTTCGGCCGTCTGGCGCGCTTTGCCGCCGGGTTTCGCGACCGGGTCAAGGCCGGCATTCCCGACGTCGAGCGGCGGCGGGTGTTTTGGGAGTCGGTGCTGGAGGGGCCGCTGGCCGAGGCGGTGATCAACGGCGACGAAGCCGCCGCCGAGCAGGCGATGGAGCGCCGCTTGGAGAACGCCGACGCGCAGACGGCGCAGGGCGCGGTCTATCTGGTGGGCGCGGGACCGGGCAATCCGGACTTGCTGACCTTCCGCGCGTTGCGCTTGATGCAGCAGGCCGACGTGGTCTTGCACGACAATCTGGTGGCGCCGGAACTGCTGGAACTGGTGCGGCGCGACGCCGAGCGCATTTACGTGGGCAAGGCCAGGGCCAACCATGCGTTGCCGCAAGGCGACATCAATCTTTTAATGGTAGAACTGGCGCAACAAGGCAAGCGGGTGCTGCGGCTCAAGGGCGGCGATCCGTTCACCTTCGGCCGCGGCGGCGAGGAGATCGAGACGCTGGCGGCGCACGGCGTCGCCTTCGAAGTGGTGCCCGGCATCACCTCCGCCAGCGGGGCGGCGGCGTACGCCGGCATCCCGCTGACTCATCGCGACTACGCGCAGTCGGTGACCTTCGTCACCGGCCACAAGCAGGATGGCAGCATTCACCTTGACTGGCCGGCGTTGACTCGGCCGGCCCAGACCGTAGTAGTCTACATGGGGGTTTCCACCGCCCAGGAGTTGTGCCGGGCCTTCATCGAACACGGCAAGCCGGCGACGACGCCGGCCGCCGCGGTGGAGTGGGCCACCACCGAGCGTCAGCGCACGGTGGCGGGCACGCTGGAAGACCTGCCGGAACTGATGTCCAAACATCATATCGCGTCGCCCGCCCTGATCATCGTCGGCGAGGTGGTGGGCTTGGCGGATAAGCTGGGCTGGTACCGGAGCCGGGTGTGCTGACGTTTTTTTGCCGTTGCGCTGGCCGAGAAAAGCGCGCTATACAAGGCGGAGGGCCGCGGTTTAAAGCTGACGCCGGCCGCCTCTGGCGGAATACTGCTGATACAATGGCGGACTGACGTGTTGATCAACCTTTTTGCTTCAGCGTCCCGGCTCTGCGCCGACGACGCTGCCAACATGAAGAATCAGGCATGGTAGGTGTATTGATAATCGCGCATGGCGACCTGGGGCGCAGTCTGGCGGATTGCGCCAGGCATATCCTGGGCCGAGAGCCGGAAAATCTGGCGGTGATGGCGGTCGACAAGACCGATGACCCGGAAAGCAAGCAAGCCGAAGCCCAGTTGTTGGTGGACAGGCTGGACGCGGGCGACGGGGTGGTGATCCTGACCGATATGTATGGCGGCACGCCGTCCAATATCGCCAGCCGGCTGATCCGGCCGGGGCGGGTGGAGGCGGTGGCCGGGGCGAGCTTGCCCATGGTGGTCCGAGCCTTGTGCTATAGCAGCCAGCCGTTGGAGATCGTCGTCAGCAAGGCGATCACCGGCGGCCTGGAGGGCGTGCTTTATATTATTCCGGGGGAAGGCAATGCTGCGAATTGAAGTCGAAATCATCAACAAGCTCGGCCTGCATGCACGCGCTTCCAGCAAGTTCACCCAATTGGCCAGCCGCTATAAAAGCGATATCTTCATCGCGCGCAACAATCGCCGGGTCAACGGCAAGAGCATCATGGGCGTGATGATGCTGGCGGCGGCCAAGGGCGCGACCGTGGAACTGGAAGTGAGCGGGGAGGATGAGCAAGTGGCGTTGGACGCCCTGGTGGCCCTGATCAACAACCGGTTCGACGAGGCCGAATAAGCCGGAGTCTGAGGATGGGACGATGAGCATCATCCTGCACGGGGTGGCCATAGGCGGCGGCATTGCCATTGGCCGCGCCCATTTGATTTCGCGCAGCATGGACGATGTCGCGCATTATCTGCTGGACGACGAGGAAGTCCCGGCGGAATTGGCGCGTTTCGACGAAGCGATTCGCGACACCCGCAAAGAGCTGGAAATGCTGTGGGGCAGCATTCCTGAGAACGCGCCGGCGGAGTTGGGCGCCTTCCTGTCTTTGCACATCATGCTGTTGGGCGACGTCACCATCTCGCGCGAGCCGCGCGAAATCATAGAGAAACAGCGCTGCAACGCCGAGTGGGCGTTGAAGCTGCAATGCGAGTCCTTGGTCGAGCAATTCGACGCGATCGAGGAAGACTATCTGCGCGAACGCAAGAACGATGTGCTGCAAGTGGTGGAGCGCATCTTCAAGAACCTGGACGGCGACGTGCCGCAGCTGCCGGCGCCGGAGGATCTGGTCGACGACCACATTCTGGTGGCGCACGATCTGTCGCCGGCCGACATGGTTTATTTCAAGGATTCCAACTTCGCCGCCTTCATCACCGACGTGGGCGGCGCCACTTCGCATACCGCGATTCTGGGGCGCAGCCTGGACCTGCCGTCGGTGATCGCCCTGCATCATTCGCGCGAACTGATCCGCGAAGACGAACTGATCGTCGTCGACGGTTTGCAAGGCGTGGTGATCATCAATCCGGACGATTTGGTGCTGGCGGAGTATCGACGCCGGCTGCGCGCCTGGCGCGACGCAAGGCGCAAGCTGTCGTCCATCCGCAAATCCAACGCCAAGACCCAGGACGGCACCGCGATCGAACTGCTGGCCAATATCGAGCTGCCGCAGGACGTGGAAGACGTGCGCAAGTCCGGCGCGGTGGGCGTGGGCCTGTTCCGCAGCGAATTCCTGTTTCTGGGGCGCGACACCTTGCCGGACGAGGACGAGCAGTACGAGGCCTACCGGCACGTGGCGGAAACCCTGAAGGGTTTGCCGGTGACCATACGCACCATGGATCTGGGCGCGGACAAGAATCCGAAATGGCTGAACCACGCGGTGGCGGACAATCCGGCGCTGGGCCTGACCGGCATCCGTCTATGCCTGGCCGAGCCGCTGATGTTCCGCGCGCAGCTGCGGGCGCTGCTGCGCGCCTCGGTGCACGGCAAGATCAAGGTTCTGTTCCCCATGGTCAATTCCTTGCCGGAGCTGAAGCAGGCGCTGGCGCAGTTCGAATACGCGAAGCAGGAGCTGCGCGAGGAAAACATCGCCTACGCCGAGGACATCGAAGTGGGCGCGATGATTGAAATCCCGTCGGCGGCGCTGGTGGTGGGCAGCTTTCTCAAGCACATCGATTTTCTCTCGGTGGGCACCAACGATTTGATCCAGTACACGCTGGCGATCGACCGCAACGACGACTCGGTCAGCCATTTGTACGACCCCATCCATCCGGCGGTGCTGAAACTGATCCTGCACACCATCAAGGCCGGCATCAAGGGCGGGGTGCCGGTGTCGGTGTGCGGCGAGATGGCCGGCGACGCCCGGCTGACGCGTTTGCTGCTGGGCATGGGCCTGCGCAAGTTCTCCATGCATCCGGCCAACCTGCTGGCGGTCAAGCAACAGGTGCTCAATACCCACCTGGATCAGATCGCGCCGATTACGGCGCGCATGCTTAGAAGCGAAGACCCTGATAAAATCGCCGATCTTTTGCAACAATTGAATGCCGAGCCGGGTGTCTGATCCGGCTTTTTCCTTTCTTATGCTGAACGATCCCATCGACCTGAACGCCGTGCGGCGGGTGCTGGTCATCAAGCTGCGCCACCACGGCGACGTGCTGCTGACTTCTCCGCTGTTTTCCGCGCTGCAACAGCAGGCGCCGCATCTGGAGATCGACGCGCTGGTTTACCACGACACCCGGGAAATGCTGAGTCTGCATCCGGCTATCGCGCAACTGCACACCATAGATCGCGGCTGGAAAAAACGGGGGCCGCTGGGCCAGGCCCGGGCCGAACTGGCCCTGCTGAGCCAGTTGCGCGCCCGCGGCTACGATCTGGTGATCACGCTGACCGAGCATAATCGCGGCGCCTGGCTGGCGCGCCTGCTTGCGCCGCGCTGGTCTGTGGGCCCGCAGGGCCCTTACGGCCGCTTCTTCAAAAAGAGCTTCACCCACCGTTATTTGCAGGTGCCGGGCAATCGCCGCCACACGATTGAAATTCATCTGGACGCCTTGCGGCGCATCGGCGTGTATCCGGACGCAAGCCAGCGCGAGCTGGTTCTGGTGCCGGGGCACAATGCCGAGGCCACGCTGGCGGCCAAGCTGGCCGAGCGCGGTCTGCGGCCAGGCGCTTACATCCTGGTGCATCCGACCTCGCGCTGGTCGTTCAAGAGCTGGCCGGCGGAGAAAATGAGCGCCTTGATCGACGCCTTGAGCGCGCGCGGCGAACAACTGGTCTTGTCGGCCGCGCCGGGCGCGGAAGAAATGGCGATGATCGCCGACATCGAAGC
This sequence comes from Chromobacterium rhizoryzae, assembly GCF_020544465.1. Classification (NCBI taxonomy): domain Bacteria; kingdom Pseudomonadati; phylum Pseudomonadota; class Betaproteobacteria; order Neisseriales; family Chromobacteriaceae; genus Chromobacterium; species Chromobacterium rhizoryzae. The sequence goes on along the minus strand of NZ_CP066126.1, from coordinate 4,619,046 downwards.
GCGGCTGGAACGGCCGGTGGCCAGCCTGGCCGGCGCGCTGAGCTTGAAGGAGTTGGCGGCGGCGATAGACCAGGCGCGTTTGTACATCGGCGTGGATTCGGTGCCCATGCATATCGCCTCGGCGATGAAAACGCCGTGCGTGGCCTTGTTCGGCCCGTCGGGGGATGTCGAATGGGGGCCGTGGCAGGTGCCGCACCGCGTGGTGTCCGAGCCCATGCCCTGTCGCCCCTGCGGCAACGCCGGTTGCGGCGGAGGCTGGCAAAGCGAATGTCTGCAGCGCATCGATGTGGACACGGTGCTGGCGGCGGTGGACGCGGTCTTGAAGGAAAGCGCATGAAGCGGCTGGCGATTATCCGGCAGAAGTACAATCCGGCGGGCGGCGCGGAACGCATCGTCAGCGCCATCGTCAAGCAATTGCAGACCGGCGGGGAGTTCCGTCCGCTATTGATCAGCCGCAATTGGGAGAGCCTGCCGGGCGTGGAAACGCTGCGGGTCAAGCCGTTTTATCTGGGCAGCGTCTGGCGCGACTGGAGCTTCGCCCGCGCCGCGCGCGCCGCATGGACGCAGGCCGGCGCCGATCTGGTTCAGTCGCACGAGCGCATTCCCGGCTGCCATGTGTTCCGCGCCGGCGACGGCGTGCACGCGGCCTGGCTGGACGCGCGGCTGGAAGGCCGGCCCTGGTGGCGGCGGCTGAGCACCTTTTGCAATCCTTACCACCATTTCATGCTGCGCACCGAGCGCGCGATGTTCCGGCATCCGGCTTTGCGCGCGGTGATTTGCAATTCGGCCTTGGTGCGCGACGATGTGGTTGGCCGTTTCGGCGTGGATCCGAAGCGCTGCGCGGTGATCCACAACGGCGTGGACAGCGGGTTTTTCAATCCGGCGGCGGCGCGCGAGCAGAGGGCGGCGCTGCGCGAGCGTTACGGCATTCCGCCGGAGGCGCCGACGCTGGTCTACGTGGGGTCCGGTTTCGAGCGCAAAGGCGTGGCGCAGGCGCTGCGCGCCGTCGCGCCGCACGCCGCCGTTCATCTGGTGGTGGTGGGCGGAGACAAGAAACTGGCGCGCTATCAGCGGCTGGCGGCCCGGCTGGGCCTGTCCGAGCGCGTACACTTCACCGGTCCGCAGCGCGATGTGCGCAGCCATTACGGGCTGGCGGACGGCTTCATCCTGCCGACGCTGTACGAGCCGTTTGGGTCGGTGGTGATCGAGGCGATGGCCTGCGGTTTGCCGGTGCTGACCAGCACGCGTTGCGGCGGCGCGGAGCTGCTGGAGCCGGGCGTCACCGGCTGGTTGGCTGCGGCGGGAGACGTCGCCGCCTGGCAAGACAATGTGGCGGCCTGGCTGGCCGCGCGCGCGGACTGGCCGCGCAGCGGCGAGCTTGCGCGCGCGCGGGTGGCGGGTTTGAGCGAGGGCACGATGGTGGCGCAGATGCTGGCTTTGTACCGGGAGCTGTCGCTTGGCGACGGCGAAGGCGGGGCCGGAGAATGAGGCCGGGACGCTTTCCCGGGCGCTTGCTGATTTTCACGGCGCTGTTGCTGAGGCTGCCCTGGCAATGGCTGCGCCGCAAGCCGGATCCCGAGCGCACGCGCCGGGTATTGATCCTGCATCAGTTTCTGCTGGGCGACGCCTTGATGGCGACCAGTCTGTTGGCCAAGGCGCGCGAGCGCTTTCCCAAGGCGGAGATCGTGCTGGCCTGTCCGCCGGGACAAGCGCCGTTGTATGCGTCGCGGCCGTACGGCATTCGGGCGCTGCCCTGGCAGCCGCGCGATTTTGCCTCGATTCGGCGCTTGTTCGCCGAGGCGCGTTTCGATATCGCCTACCTGATGGGCGAAAACCGGCTCAGCTTTCTCGCCCGCGCGATAGGCGCCCGCTGGATCGTGGGCTTTGCCGGCGAAACGCCACGCTATAAAAACTGGCTGCTGGACGAGGCGGTGGCGTACGCCGGGCAGCCGGAAGCCTGGACCGATACCGCCGCGCGCTTGATCGACGGACCCGAGCCCCAGCCGTTTCGTTTGCGGGATTGGCCGGTAGCGGCTGAAGGGCTGCCGCCCTTGCCGCCGCGTTTCGTCGTACTGCACGTGGGCGCGAGTTCGGCGACCCGCTTCTGGCCCGCGGCCAGTTGGAATCAGGTCGCGGCCACGGCTCGGGCTTGCCGTTGCGTGGTGTTGTGGTCGTGCGGGCCGGGGGAGCAGCATCTGCTATCGGCCGTCGAGCTGGGGCCGGACGATATCGTCATGGCCGGCACGCTGAGCCTGGCGCAATTGCGCGCCGTCTTGAGCCGCGCCCGCGCCTGCGTGTGTCCGGACACCGGCATCGCACATCTGGCCAAAGTGGCGGGCGCGCCCTTGCTGATGTTGTTCGGGCCGGGCAGCGAGACCTTGTTCGGCGCGAGCCGGTTTTTCTCCGGCTTCACCTGCGTCGGCGTCGGCCCGGCATGGTTTCCCTGCCGCAATCAGCGCAGCGTGCATTATCGCGATGTCGATTGGGCCTTGCGTTGTTTCAGAAAATTTGGCGATCAGGCCGGCGAATGCCGCCAGGCGCAGTGTATGGCGGCGCTGCCTGCCGGGCAGGTGGCCGAAACTTTGGAAAAACTTCTGCATGAATGATCATCTGAGCATAGAGCCGCGCTGGCATAGCCGTTTGGCTATTGGCCTGTCCTTGTTGTTTCTGACCTTGGCCAGCGTGTCTCATACGATTGCGCTGCGTTATGTGATCCTGTTGTTGATGCTGGTTCTGGTGGCGAAAGACTATCCCGAACTCAAACGCCACTGGCGCGAGCAGCGCGGGCCTGTCGCGACCCTAGGCGCGTTCCTGTTGTTCGCCTTGTTGCATAGCGTATCGCTCTCGATGTGGCCGGAGGCCTCCGCAGGCGAGTTCCGCAGTCAGCTATTGATGGGAGGCTTGTGGTTTGTGGCGGGCCTGGCTTTGTTCCGCCCCCCTCGGCGCTGGACGATTTCGGACTTGGTCATCCTCGCCGGTTGCGTCTTGGCCTTGACCGAGTTTAGCCATGGCGCTTATGTCTATCTGACTACGGGCTTGTGGCCGTATAACGAGGTGTACACCACCGCCACCAAGCTGGAATTCACCTTCTTCATGAACTTTGTGCTGGCCTTCGTCGTGGCCGCGTTTTGCTTTGGACAACGCGGGACCCATCCGCTCACGCGCTTTCCCCGCTGGGCGCTATGCTTGGCTGCGGCTTTGATTCTGTTTGTCAGCCTCAAGGCGGGCGCGCGCAACGGCATGATCGGTCTTGTCTATCTGATGTTGTCCATGCTGCTGGTGTACTCCGTGTTTGAAGGGCTGAAGATAGGCTGGGGCAAGACTTTGCTTATCGCCGGCGTGGTCCTGGCCGCGGCGGGCAGCATCGCCGCGTATACGATCAAGCAGGATAGCCGGAATCAAGTATTTGTAGAGTCGGCGGCTGCCGGATGGCACTATGCCGACACCAAGGCCTGGCTGCGGATGGAGCCCTATCCTAAGTTGTCAAATGGCATGCCGGTAGATGATTCTGCTTATGAGCGAGTGGCCTGGATTCACAGTGGCCTGGACCTCATCGCGGCCAAGCCCATGGGTTATGGCTATAGCCGCAACGCCTTCACCAATGCGTTGACGGCGACGGGGCACCCCAATCAGGTGGGCCACAGCCACAGCGGCTTCATCGACCTTGGCGTGGGCCTGGGCGTGATCGGCGTCGCGCTGTGGCTGGCGTTTTGCGGCGTGCTGATCTGGACCGGCTATCGGGCCTTCCGTCTGCGCCGCGACACCTTGGGTCTGGTCTTGATGTTGGTGACCTGCGGCTTTCTCGGACGCATGTTGCTGGAAAGCGTGAACAAGGATCATATGCTGCATCTCTTCTTGTTCACCGCCGCCGCCTTGCTGGCGGAGTTGAGACAGCGGGAGAAAGGCGCTGCGCATGCGTGATTGGGTGCTGTTCACCGAGTCTTCCCCCAATGTCGGCGGGCAGGAGTTGCAGTTGATGCAGCAGATGCGCCTGCTGGGAGAGCGCGGTTTTCGTACGGTGCTGGCCTGCCGGCCGCAGACGCGAGTGATGGAGGTGGCTTGTCAACGCGGGCTGGAGGTGCTGCCGCTGCGCTTTCGCAACAGCCTCCACATGCCGTCCATCTTGGCCTTGAGCGCTTGGATGCGCCGTCATCGTCCGCGGCTGGCCATTTGCCACAGCGGCCACGACAGCAATAATCTGGCCATTGCCGCGCGGCTAATGGGGCGCGGCCGGCCCTTTCTGCTGCGCTCGCGCACTTATCAGCCGGGTCAGGCGTCGGCCTGGAGCTATAACCAGCTGATGGACGCGACCATGTTGCCCAGCGCTTATCTGAAGCGTTGTTTGCTGGAGAATCCGGCCATCCGCCCTGAAAAGCTGCATGTGGTCTATCCCGGCATCGATTTCTCCGCCTTGGATCAGGCCGCCGCGCAGCCCTTGCCGGCGGAGCTGGAGCAATGGCTGTCCCGTTCCTCCGGCCCTCTGCTGGTGCAGGCGGCGATGTTGCGCGGAGAGAAGGGGCACAGGACGGTGTTGGCGGCCTTGGACTTGCTGAGAGACAAGTGGTCGGACGCGCGTTATCTGATTGCCGGAGAAGGGCCGGAGCAGCAGGCGATCGCCGGGCTGGCGCGGCAGTTGGGTTTGCAGGATAGAGTGTTGTTGGCCGGGGTGGTGAGCCCGGTGGCCGCCTTGTTGGCGCGCGCCGACCTGGTGTTGATGCCGTCCAGCTACGAGCCGCTGGGCATGTCGCAGATCGAGGCGCTGGGCCTGGGCGTGCCGGTGATCGCCAGCGACACCGGCGGCATTCCCGAGACCATGCGCAATGGCGAAACCGGCGTGTTGGCGCCGCCGGAGGACAGCGCCGCCTGGGCCGCGGCGATCGACCAGGCGCTGAGCCGGCCGGAGATGATGAAAGCCTGGGCGCAAGCCGGGCGCGTCGATGTGCGCGCCCGCTTCGCGCCGGAGCGGAACGTGCGGCGGATCCTGGAACTCAGCGGCCTGGACGCGCCGGGGATTTGACGCTCGGATTGATGACCGCCCGCGGACGCGGGCGTTGGATGATAGGAACGAATGAAGAATTCTTTGCAAAGCAACTGGGCGATTTATCGCCGTTTGCTGGGATATTTGGGCCGTTACTGGAAGGTCTTCCTGATCTCGCTGGTGTCGATGACGGTGGCGGCCTTGACCGAGCCGGCCTTCGCCCGCCTGATGAAGCCCTTGATCGACAGCGGTTTCGTCAACCGCGATCCGCATGCGATCGCCTGGGTGCCCTTGGCCATCATTGGCGTGTTCGCGGTGCGCGGCGTCACCAGCTTTATCAATGAATACACCTCCAGCTGGCTGACCGGCCACTTGGTGCAGACGCTGCGCGAACAGATGTTCGCCAAGATGCTGCGTCTGCCGGTGCAATACTATGCCGACAACCAGTCCGGCCGTCTGGTGTCGCGGATTTCCTACGACGTCAACCAGGTGACCGAAGCCGGCTTCAGCGTGATCACGGTCACGGTCAAGGACGGCGTCACCGCGGTCAGCCTGCTGGCCTGGCTGCTGTATATAGACTGGCAGCTGACCTTGATCTGCTTGCTGGTGCTGCCGATTGTGTCCCTGTGCATGCGGGTGGTGGGCAAGCGCCTGCGCAATCTATCGCGTGAGAACCAGCAGAATATGGCCATGTTGACCCAGGTGCTGGGCGAGGGCATCAGCTGTCAGCGCGTGATCAAGGTCTATGGCGGCGAAGCGCGCGAGAGCGAGCGTTTTCAGCAGGCGGCGGCGGCCATCCGCCGCAACGCGGTCAAGCAGAGCGCGGCCACGTCCGCCAACACCGGCATCACGCAGTTGATGATTGCCTGCGCGCTGGCCGCCATCCTGTATTTCGCCACGCTGCGCGCCCAGAGCGGCGCTTTCACCGCCGGCGATTTCATGTCTTTTCTGACCGCGATGATGTTGTTGTTCGCGCCGGTCAAGCGCATCACCGGCATTGCCCAGGCGATGCAACGCGGCTTGGCGGCGGCGGAATCGGTCTTCGATTTTCTCGATCTGCCGGAAGAGCCCGATCACGGCCGCACCGCCTTGCCGCGCACGCGCGGCAAGCTGCAGCTCTCGGGAGTGAACTTCCGCTATCCGACGGCGGAGCGGCAGGTGCTGCGCGACATCAATTTGCAGGTCCATCCCGGCGAGACCGTCGCCCTGGTGGGCTCGTCCGGCAGCGGCAAAACCACCTTGGTCAGCTTGATTCCGCGGTTTTACGATCCGGACGGCGGCGAGATCCGTCTGGACGATGTGCGCCTGCAGGACATGCCCTTGAGCGATCTACGCCGGCATATCGCCATGGTCAGCCAGGACGTGGTGCTGTTCAACGACAGCGTGGCGGCCAATATCGCTTACGGCGAAGCCTCGTTCAGTCGCGAGGCGGTGGAGGAGGCCGCGCGCGCGGCCAATGCGCTGGAGTTCATCGAGGCGATGCCGGAAGGTTTCGACACCCTGATCGGTGAAAACGGCGTGCGTCTGTCCGGCGGACAGCGTCAGCGGCTGGCGATTGCCCGCGCTTTGTTGAAGAACGCGCCCTTGCTGATTCTGGACGAGGCGACTTCGGCGCTGGACACCCAGTCCGAACGGTTGGTGCAGAGCGCGCTGGAAAACCTGATGAAGAACCGCACCACCATTGTGATCGCCCATCGGCTGTCGACGATAGAGAACGCCGACCGCATCGTGGTGATGCATCAGGGGGAGATCGCCGAAGAGGGCTCGCACGCGCAGTTGCTCGCGCGCGACGGGCTCTACGCCAAGCTGCACAGCCTGCAGTTCAAGGACGAGGACGCCGCCGCGGATTGAGCGGGCGCTGCGACGAAATCAAGCCGGCCAGGGCGGAAGCCATGGTCGGCTTGACTGCATCGAGGACTCAGAACGCGTTTACGACTCGCAAGCTAAGACGTCAGAGTTTGATTTCGAACAGCGGATCTTGCGGCGCCAGCCGACGACCGTTTTCCTGAATGGTGTGCCAGACCGGCTGGCCTTGCACTTGGGATTGAACGTCGCGCGCCAGCGAGCAATAGGCTTCGCGATTACATTCGCTGGAATAGGCCCGCAACAAGGTGACCTTGGCCGGCAGATCATCCGGATTGTCTCGCAGCGAATCTTTCAGCACCCGCACCGCGTCGCGGGTGCGGCCGTAGGCGAGAAAAACCTCCGCCTCGCCCACCGGATCGATGCCGCGTTGGCACGGCTTGGTGTAACGTACTTTCTTCCATAAGAATCGCAGGGCGTAATATCCCGCCATCAGTCCAAAACTGGCGGCAAACGCGCTCAACGCTACCATGTGGCTTCTCCCCTTCCGCTTTGCAACGACTTGGCCTCGCCGGCGGCTCCCCGACATTGTGCGCTCTGGCTTCAAGCTTTGCGCGGGGTGTCCCTGCCGGCCTTCTCCATCTCCAGTAGATTCATTATTCTGATGAAGCGGCGCAAGCGGCAATCCGTAGAAATCCTTATTGAATCTGTACCGATGCCGTTTGAGCGCTAACTATTATTGTTCAGTATTTTCTCGAGTATCGCAGAGGGCAGGCCGGCCTGAATAGTGGCTTGGCCCAGTTGTTGCAATAGCACGAACCGGATGGTGCCGGCTTCCACCTTCTTGTCGTGGCTCATCAGCTCCAGCCAGCGCGCCAGCGGCATCTGTGGGCTCTTGACCGGCAGGCCGGCGGCGGCCACCAGGCTGCGCACGCGTTCGACGTCGGCGGCGGACAGCCAGCCTAATTCGGCGGACGCGGCGGCGGCCAGCACCATGCCGGCGCCTATGGCTTCGCCATGCAGCCAGACGCCGTAGCCCAGGCCGGCCTCGATGGCGTGGCCGAAGGTGTGGCCCAGGTTGAGTAGCGCGCGCACGCCGTGCTCTTTTTCATCCTGGCCGACGATGTCCGCCTTCATCTCGCAGCTGCGCTTGACCGCGTGTTGCAGCGCGTCGGGATCGCGCGCGCGCAGGCGCGGCATATTGTCCTCCAGCCAGCCGAGGAAGGCGGCGTCGCCCAGCAGGCCGTACTTGATCACCTCGGCGAGGCCGGCGGACAGCTCGCGTTCCGGCAGCGTATCCAGCAGCGACATATCGGCGATCACCGCCTTGGGCTGGTAGAACGCGCCTACCATGTTCTTGCCCTGCGGATGGTTGATCGCGGTCTTGCCGCCGACCGAGGAGTCGACCTGCGCCAGCAAGGTGGTGGGGATCTGGATGAAGGGCGCGCCGCGTTGATAGCAGGCGGCAGCGAAGCCGGTCATGTCGCCGATGACGCCGCCGCCCAGCGCGATCAGGGTGGTCTTGCGTTCGGCGTTGCGCGACAGCAGCGCGTCGAAAATCAGGTTGAGCGTGTTCCAGTCCTTGTGCCGCTCGCCATCCGGCAAGACGACGCTGAAGGAGTCAATCCGGTGTTTGGCCAGCGCCTGTTGCAGCCGGGCCAGGTACAGCGGCGCCACCGTCTCGTTGCTGACGATGGCGACCTTGGGCAGGGGCAGATGGGGAAGCAGCAACTCGACCTGTTCCAGCAAGTCCCGGCCAATGTGAATCGGGTAACGGGTGTCGGGCAGGATCAGGTCGAGGGTAATCACAATCAGCTTCCTTGTTCGGGGCGGTGTTTGGGGGGGAGGCCGGCCAATTGCTCCATCAGGCGGGCAACCAGCAGGCTGACATTCTGCTGCGTGGTATCGACGACGATGTCGGCCACCTCGCGATATAAGGGGTCTCGCTCCTGGAACAGGCTTTCCAGCTTGGCCCTGGGGTCGGCGATCTGCAGCAGGGGACGGTTCTTGTCGTGCAGAGTGCGGGCCAGCAAATCGTCTATCGTGGCGCGCAGATAGATGACGGTGCCGTGCGCCGCCAGGCAGGCGCGGTTTTGCGGACGGATGATGGCGCCGCCGCCGGTGGCCAGCACGATGTTGTCCAGGCGGGCGAGGTCGGCGATGACCGAGGTTTCCCGGTCGCGGAAGCGCAACTCGCCTTCGATATCGAAGATGGTCGCGACGCGTACGCCGGTCCTGGCCTCGATCTCGTGGTCAGAGTCGTAAAAGGTTTTGTCGGTGCGCCGCGCCAAAGCTCGGCCTACCGTGGTCTTGCCCGCGCCCATCAAGCCGACCAGAAAAAAATTGCCTGCCGGTTTCTCCATGGCAGGCATTGTAGCCGAGCTTGGCCGCGCTGTCTTTCGGCGTTGCAGCAGCGCCGGGGGCGCTGCGCAGCCGGGGTTTTATTGATTATTGCCGCTCAGGTCTTCCACCACGCGCGGCGTGATGAAGACCAGCAATTCAGTGCGGTTATCGTACTTTTGCGAGCTGCGGAACAGCGCGCCCAAGATGGGAATGTCGCCGAGCAGCGGTACTTTGTTGACGACATCGCTGATTTGCTGCTGGTAGATGCCGCCTATCACCACCGTGCCGCCGTTCTCCACCAGTACCTGGGTGTTGACCTTCTTGGTGTCTAAGGCCGGGGTGCCGCCCACGCTTAAGGTGGGGCTGACGCTGTCCTTGTTCACCTTGATGTCCAGCATCACGTGATTGTCCGGCGTGATCTGCGGCTTGACGTTCAGGCTGAGCACCGCCTTCTTGAACGAGGTGGCGGTGGCGCCGCTGGACGAGGCTTCTTGGTAGGGAATCTCGGTACCCTGCTCGATGGTGGCTTCCTGCCGGTCCGCGGTCATGATGCGCGGGCTGGAAATCACCCGGCCTTTGTTCTCGGTCTGCAGCGCCTGCAATTCCAGGCCGATGATGGCGGATTTGCCCACGCTATAGAGCGCGGTCAGTGAGCCTGCCGGATTTGGGATAGGCAAGTTGACGCCGGGGGAAATGACATAGGGTGCTTGAGTGGCATTACCCACGATGCCTAGGCGGCCATTGGCGTTGGTGATGGCGTTGGTCAAGCCGCCGCCGGAAATGATGCCGGTGCTACCGACGCGGTCGAAAGACAGCTTAACGCCTAGGTTGCGGCTCCAGTTGTCGGTGGCCTCGACGATGCGCGCCTCGATCAGCACCTGTTTCACCGGCACATCGGTCTTGCCGATGATGTCGCGGATCTTGTCTATGGTGCTGCCGGTGTCGTTGATGATCAGGGTATTGGTCTTGGGATCGATCAGCGCGCTGCCGCGCTCGGTCAGGATGCTTTCCTTCTTGCCGGTGGTGTTCGTGCCGTCCAGCACCTTCTTGAAGTCCTCCGCCGAGCGGTAGCGCAGCACGAAGGTTTCCGAGCGCACCGGCTCCAGCGTGGCCAGTTGCTGCCTGGCCTCCTGCACCTGCTTGTCGCGTGCCAGCAGTTCTTCGCGCGGCGCGATCTGGATGATGTTGCCGGCGCGGCGCTGGTCCAGGCCCTTGGTCTGCAGGATCAGGTCCAGCGCCTGGTCCCAGGGCACGTCTTTCAGCCGCAGCGTGATATTGCCGTTGACGGAATCGCTGGTGACGATATTGAGGCCGGTGAATTCGGCGATCACCTGCAGGACGGTGCGCACTTCGATGTTTTGGAAGTTCAGCGACAGCTTGTCGCCCTTGTACTGCGGTTTCTGGTTGGCGTCGGCGCTGGCCGCCGACTCCGGCGCCGGCCGGCGGATTTCAACGACCAGCTGCCCGTCGGTCTGGTAGGAGGAGAAGTCCCAGTCTCCCTGCGGCTGAATCTGGATGCGGCTGTTGCCGCCCTGGTTGCGGGCGTCGATCTTGGATACCGGGGTGCCGAAGTCGGCAACGTCCAGCCGGCGCTGGTTCTGCCTGTCCAGCTGAGTGCCCAGCACGTCCACCAGCAATTGCTTGCCTTCGCGGCGGATGTCGACCGGGGTGTTGGCGGACGGCAGTTTGATCTCCACCCGGCCTTCGCCGTTCTTGCCGCGGCGGAAGTCCAGCGCCAGCGGCTGGGCGCCGGCGATCTGGGCCGGGCTTGGGCGCGCGGCGCTTTGCGCGCTGGCGGCGGGGCGCTCCACCGGCGTGGCGGCCTGAGCGGCGCTGCCGAGATTCGGGTTCAGCGTGACCCGCAGCGTGTTGCCGGACACGCTGCTGCTGTACAGCGCGTTGCGGCTCAGGCTCAGCACCAGCCGGGAGCGGCCGTTGGCCTCCACCGCCACCGCGGATTTGACCAGCGGGCCGCCGAAGTCCTGCTGCGGCTTGGCCAGCTTGACGCTGGCGCCGGCGAAGTCGAAGGCGATGCGCGGCGGGTTGGCGATGGCGAAGCTGTTGGGCTGGACGGCGGGGCCGTCAAAGCTGACCTGCAGCACCTGCTGGTCGCCGTCGCCGTTGGCCAGCTGGATCGCGGTGATCGCCGGACCGGCGTAGGCGAAACCGAACAGCAGGGACAGGCCCAGTCCCGACAACAGTTTGATGGAGTGCTTGCTCATTTGTTTTGCCCTTGTTCGTCCAGGTACATGCTGGTGTTGCGCTGCACCCATTCTCCGTTCAAATCTTCCACGGTCTCAGTCAACTGGATGTCCGTGTCGCCGACTTTCTTGATCTGGCCGAAATTGGGGCCGACGAAATTGCCGGCCTGAACGCGGTAAATCGAGCCTTCGGGCGTGCGCACCAGGCCGTAGTTGGCACCGCCGCGGCGGATGACGCCGACAATCTTCAACTTGTCCAGATCGTAGTTTTCCAGCGCCTCGCGCGGCCGTTTCATATCCGGCGCGTTCGCCAGGTTCTGATTCTTGGCCGCGGCGAGCTTCTGCGCGTTGAAGGGGTCGAGCAGGTCGAAGGCCTGGTAGGCGAACGGCTGGTAGGACTGCGCCTGGGGCAGCGGTTCGATCTGGCCGCGCAGGCCCTGGGTGCTGGTTTGCATCCACTGGCGCAGATCGTCGGTGTCGCCGCTGCCGCAGGCGGCAAGCAGCAAGGGCAGTAAGCAAGCGAGAGTTCTTGTCATGGGCTGTGCGGCTCACTTGTTGGGAGGGGCCGGCTGCGCGGTCCGCTCCTCGGGCTCCAGCGCGCGGAAAGTCTTGGCGGTGGCGTCCATGGTCAGGCGCGCGCCCTTGGGATCCGGCGTCAGGCTGATGTCGGCTATGGTGACGATGCGGGACAACTGCGCCACATCGCTGACGAAGGCGGCCAGGTCGTTATAGCTGCCGGTCAGGCGAATGGTGATCGGCACTTCCGCCATCTCGGCCGTCTTGATTTCCGGGTTGGGCCGGAACAGCTCGAACTGTAGCCCGCGGCCGATGCCGGCCTGGTTGATCTCGGTCAACAGCGTGTCCATGTTCGACTTGGTCGGCAGCTGCTTGAGCAGGGCGCCGAAGGAGGCGTCGATTTCCTTCAACTGTTGTTGCAGCGCGTCCAGGTTGACCGCCTGGCGCTTCTTGTCGACATAAGTCTGCTTGAGCTGCTCTTCCTGTTGCTTGGCGGCGTTGAGGCGGTCCAGTTCCTCGCTGAGCACGAAGAAATAACCGAGGCCGACGAAACAGGCGACCAGCAGCGCCAGCGCGATGGCCTGGCCTTGCAACGGCCAGTTGGTGATGTCCTTGGGGTCCAGCGTGCGCAATTCGTCCAGCGTCATGGCTTGGCTCCGGGTGAGGCGGGCTTGCCGGCTTTGGGCGGGGCGGCTTCGCGCAGGCTGCAGTTCAGGGTGAATTCGTTGGCGCGCTGGCCGTTGATGTTGGAGGCCTTCACTTCGACCAGCACCGGCGCGTCAAAGACGTTGGATTGGGCCAGGCTGCGCATATAGTTGGAGACCCGCGCGCCGGACAAGGCGTAGCCGGACAGCGTGAACTGGTTGCCGGCCTGCTTGAAGCTTCTCAGATAGACGCCGTCCGGGGTTTGGCGCACCAGTTGGTCGAAGACGTGGACGCCTTCGTTGCGGCCCTGTTCCAGCCGTTCCACCAGCTGTTTGCGCGACAGCAGATCGTCGCGCTGCTTCTTCAAGGTGCCGATATTCTTGATCTGGTTGTCCAGCTTGGCGATTTCGCCCTGCAGAAAATCATTGCGCTGCTGCTGATGGGACAGGCGGCCGCCGATGATCAGATAGCTGAGCACCACCAGGGCCAGCGAGGCCACCAGCGTCAGGCCCAACATCACCTGGAAGCGCAGCCGGTGCGCGGCTTTTTTCTGTTCGCGGTGGGGGAGGAGGTTGATGCGTATCATCAGTCGAACCTCCGCATGGCCAGGCCGCAGGCCACCAGCAAGGCCGGCGCGTCCATCAGCAATTCCTTGAGGCGGATGTGGCTGGACTGCACCATGGTGCTGAACGGGTTGGCGATCATGGTGCTGATCTGGGTGCGGCCGGCCACCGCGTCGTCCAGGCCCGGCAGCATGCTGCAGCCGCCGGCCAGCAGGATGTAGTCGACGCGCAGGTATTGCGACACGCTGACCGTGGTGTAGAAGAACTGCAGCGCGCGCTGTATCTCCTGGGCCAGAGAATCGACGAAGGGATGCATCAGTTCGGATTCATAGCCGTCCGGCAGGCTCATCCCGCGTTTGCCGCTTTCCGCCTCTTCATAGCTGATGCCGTAGCGGCGCTGGATATCGCGCGTTAGTTGCTGGCCGCCGAACACTTGTTCGCGATAATAGACTTGCTGGTTGTTGCGGATGACGTTGCAGTGGATGCGGGTGGCGCCGATGTCGAACAGGGCGAAGGTCTGGTTCATGCCCTGTTCCGGCAATTGCTGTTCGACCTGCTCGAAGGCCGTCATCATGGCGAAGGATTCGACGTCCACCACCTGGGCGCGCAGGCCGGCCATCTCCACCACCGCCACGCGCTCCTCCACCTTCTCTTTGCGGGCGGCGCAGAGCAGCACTTCCAGATCGTCGATGCTGGACGGCGCCGGGCCCAGCACCTGATGGTCCAGATTCACCTCTTCCAGCGGGAAGGGAATGCTCTGATTGGCTTCGGATTCGATCAATTCCGCCAGGTTGTCGGTCTGGCTGACCGGCACCAGCAGCTTCTTGTAAATCGCCATCGCCGTGGGGATGGCGATGGCGACGTGGCGGGTGGGGCTGCCCAGCCGTTTCCAGGCGCGGCGCAGGGTTTCCGCGATGCCCTCGATATCCACCAGATTGCCGTCGCTGATCGCGTCCTTGGGCAAGGCTTCGATCACATAGCGTTCGACCTGGCAGTTTTTCCCCGAGCGTGAAAGCTCCACCAGTTTGACGGCGGTGCTGCTGATATCCAGTCCCAACATTGGAACATTTTTAGCCTTAGCCAATCCAAGTTGTTCTAGCCAGGGAGGGGCGGCTTTGAGTTTGTCGATGAGCATCAGGTGCCTCGATTGGTCCTATGCGACAGTTTTTTGGCCTGTCGCTGCCATTGTTTGTCTTGCGTGCTTTCACAAGACGTTATAATCCGGTTTCCAGTGAAAGCCCATTGTAAATATGCTAAGACGAATCCTTGCAATACTTGCAGGTCTGTTTCTAGGTGGAGCCGTATTGGTTGCTGGCGCAGGCGCCATTGCAATCATCATAACCTACCCGCGCTTGCCGAGTCTTGATGTACTGACGGACTATCGTCCGAAAATTCCCCTTCGCGTATATTCCGCCGACAATCAACTGATAGGCGAATTCGGCGAAGAGCGTCGTTCCTTCTCCCGCATCCACGAAGTGCCGCAGCTGATGAAACAGGCGGTGATGGCGGCCGAAGACGAACGTTTCTACCAGCACAGCGGCGTCGATTACGTCGGCGTGGTGCGCGCCGCGGTCGGCAATCTGGTGTCCGGACACGCCCGTTCCGGCGCCAGCACCATCACCATGCAGGTGGCCAAGAACTTCTTCCTGTCCAGCGAGAAAACCTTTACCCGCAAGTTCAACGAAGCGCTGCTGGCCTTCAAGATCGAACACACGCTGAGCAAGGACCAGATCCTGGAGCTGTACTTCAACCAGATCTATCTGGGCCAGCGCGCCTACGGCTTCTCCGCCGCGGCCCAGGCCTATTACGGCAAGCCGCTGGCGGATCTGTCCGTGGCGGAAATGGCGATGCTGGCCGGCCTGCCCAAGGCCCCGTCCGCCTACAACCCCATCGTCAATCCGGACCGCGCCCGTCTGCGTCAGCAATACGTGTTGCGCCGGATGCGCGAGCTTAATTTCATCACCCAGGAGCAATACGACGCCGCCTTGGCCGAGCCGATGAAGCTGGCCAGCCAGAGCGCCGACAGCAGCAGCCAGCCGGCGCAGTATGTGGCGGAAATGGTGCGCCAGGCGATGTACGAGCGCTACCGCGAATCGGCGTATACCGAAGGCTTCAAGGTCTACACCACCCTGGACAGCCGCCATCAGAAATGGGCGTACGACGCCCTGCGCGCCGGCCTGGTGGATTACGACCGCAAAATGGGCTATCGCGGCCCGGAAAGCACGGTGGAACTGTCCGGCGTCGAAGGCGAGCAGCAGACCGAAGCGCTGGACGACGCCATCAGCGAACTGCGCGACAGCGGCGACATGCTGCCGGCCATCGTGCTGTCCGCCAGTCCGTCGGAAGTGCGTGCCTATATGCGCGGCGGCAAGGTGGCGGTGATCAAGGGCAACGGGCTGGACTTCGCGCGCCGCGCGCTGGGCGGCAAGGTCAGCGCCGCGCAGCAGATCCGCCGCGGTTCGGTGATCCGCATCCGCGCGCATGAAAAAGGCTATTGGGAAATCGTGCAGATGCCGGAAGTGGAAGGCGCCTTCGTGTCCATGGACACCCGCAGCGGCGCGATCCGCGCGCTGGTGGGCGGCTTCGACTTCAACCGCCGCAGCTTCAACCATGTGACCCAGGCCTGGCGTCAGCCCGGTTCCACCTTCAAGCCCTTCATCTACTCAGCCGGCATCGAGCGCGGCCTGACGCCGTCTACGATGATCAACGACGCGCCGCTGTCGGTGGTGGGCGCGGACGGTCAGCGCTGGGAGCCCAAGAACGACAACGGCAAATTCGCCGGCATGATCACCATGCGCACCGGCCTGACCCAGTCCAAAAACCTGGTGTCGGTGCGGGTGCTGATGGCCACCGGCACCGATTACGCCCAGCAGTACATCCAGCGTTTCGGCTTCGCCGCCAAGCAGCATCCGGCCTATCTGACCATGGCGCTGGGCGCCGGCGCGGTGACGCCGCTGCAAATGGTGGAGGGCTACTCGGTGTTCGCCAACGGCGGTTACCGCAGCAAAGGCTATTTCATCGACCGCATCGAAGATCAGTCCGGCCGCGTGCTGGCCAAGACCGTGCCCACCGTCGCCGGTCAGAACGCGCCGCAGGCGATAGACCCGCGCAACGCCTTCATCATGAGCTCCATGCTCAAGGACGTGGTGCGCTACGGCACCGGCTACCGCGCGATGAGCCTGGGCCGCACCGATCTGGCCGGCAAGACCGGCACCACCTCGGATTGGAAGGATGCCTGGTTCGTCGGCTACAACCCCAATCTGGTGGCCGCGGCCTGGGTGGGCTTCGATCAGCCGCGCTCGCTGGGCCGTTACGGCTACGGCGGCACCGCGGCGCTGCCGGTATGGATCAACTACATGGCCAACGCGCTCAAGGGCCAGCCGGAAGTGGACATGCCGGTGCCGGAAGGCCTCGTGGTCAAGGCCGGCGCCGGCCAGCGCGGCGGCGACGAGTACTACTACGAAGAGTTCCAGAAGACCAATCCGGAGCTGAAAGTGGACAACCACGGCGCGGTGCCGGGCGCAGGCGGCGACGCCAGCGGCGGCGCCAGCGAGACGCCGGACAAGCCGGCTGCTCAGGATGCGGTGGAGAACGTCAAAGACCAGCTGTTCTAAGAACGTATTTACGATCTCGCGAGCTAAGGCGAGACAAGGCGAAAACGGCTGAGAAAGCGGAATGTACAGGTGGTACATGAGCATTTCGAAGATGGTTTCAACGCCGTATCGCCGACGCGCAGCAGATCGTAAACAGGTTCTAAAAACGTGTTCCATTCAACGCTGCATAGCCCCGCCTTCCGGCGGGGCTTTTTCTTGGCGTCGGCTCAGATCACGCCTTGCGCCAGCATCGCCGCGGCCACCTTGCCGAAGGCCGCCACATTGGCGCCGCGGGCGTAGTCGACCGCGCCGTCCGGCTGGCCGCCATGCCGCACGCAGGCCTCGTGAATCTCCTCCATGATCCGGCGCAGCCGGGCGTCCACCTCCTGAGCGCTCCAGGGCAGGTGGGTGGCGTTCTGGCTCATTTCCAGGCCGGACACCGCCACGCCGCCGGCGTTGGACGCCTTGCCGGGCGCGTACAGCGCGCCGGCCCGCTGGAAGCGCTGCGCCGCCTGGGCGGTGCAAGGCATATTGGCCCCTTCCGCCACGCAGCAGCAGCCATTGGCCAGCAAGGCCTCCGCGTCGTCGGCGTCCAGCTCGTTTTGCGTGGCGCAGGGCAGGGCGATGTCGCAGCGCAGACCCCATGGCCGCTGCCCAACGAGAAAGTCCAGGCCGTGGTCGGCGGCGAAGGCGGCCAGCCGGCCGCGGCGCTGATGCTTATGCTCGATCAAGGCCGCCAGCAAGTCCGGGCTCAGGCCGTCCGGCAGGCTGAGCGCGCCTTCCGAATCCGACAAGCTGACCACCCGGACGCCCAGCGCCAGCAGTTTTTCCGCCGCGTACAGCGCGACGTTGCCGGAGCCGGACAAGGCCGCGCGTTTGCCGGCCAGCGCCTGCCCGCGCGTGGCCAGCATGCGTTCGACGAAATACGCCAAGCCGTAGCCGGTGGCCTCCGGCCGCATCAGGCTGCCGCCGTAGCTGGGGCCTTTGCCGGTGAAGACGCCGGAAAACTGATTGCTCAGCCGCTTGTGCTGCCCGAACAGATAGCCGATCTCGCGCGCGCCGACGCCGATGTCGCCGGCCGGCACATCAGTCTCGGCGCCGATGTGGCGGAACAGCTCGCTGGCGAAAGCCTGGCAAAACCGCATCACCTCGCCCTCGCTCTTGCCCTTGGGGTCGAAGTCCGCGCCGCCCTTGGCTCCGCCCAGCGGCAGGCCGGTCAAGGCGTTCTTGAAGGTTTGTTCGAAAGCCAGGAATTTCAGCGTGCCCAGCGTCACCGAGGGATGAAAGCGCAGACCGCCCTTGTACGGCCCCAGCGCGCTGTTCATCTGCACCCGGTAGCCGCGGTTGACCTGGACGCGGCCGTGATCGTCCACCCAGGACACGCGGAACAGAATGACGCGCTCCGGCTCCAGCAGCCGTTCCAGCAGGCCATGGTCGAAGTGGTGCGGATGACGGCTGAGGAAATCGTCCAGGCTGTGCAGCACTTCCGCCGCGGCCTGATGGAATTCGAACTGTTCCGGGTCGCGCAGGCGGACCCGGTCCAATAAAGTTTGCAGAGCATGATGCATGGACAAGACCTTTGGTCTGGCGGGCCGCGCAGGCGTCGGCGGCCCTGTGTTGTCATGGGTCGGGTAAAGAGCGGTCCGCAGCGCCGAAGCTTGATATGAGTTGTGAGCGAGGTGTCCGGCGAAGCGGCGGTATGTTTGCCTGGCCGCGGGTAGCGGGCAGGTTGCCGCATGGCGGCGAAGGCGGGAGCGTCCGATCGGAGGCGGGGCCGGGAGCCGCGCCGTTCGGGGTGGCCGGGCGGGCGGGAAAGGCCAGTGTAACCGATATCCGCGCAAGCGCCTCCCGCGCCTGGTCGTCATGACAGCCCGCTTTCCAACGGTATATTTCCCTCAAGGTGCAAACTTGGCGCTTGGCGGAGGTCTATCTCATTTTCCAAACCATCCGGAGGAGTAGGCCCCATGCTGCAGAATTACTTTCCCATCCTGTTATTCATCGTCGTCGGACTGCTGGTGGGCGTGGTGCCGCTGCTGATGGGCAAGTTGCTGGGGCCAAACCGGCCGGATCCGGAAAAGCTGTCGCCGTACGAGTGCGGCTTCGAGGCCTTCGAAGACGCGCGCATGCGCTTCGACGTCCGCTACTACCTGGTGGCCATCCTGTTCATCCTCTTCGATCTGGAAGTCGCTTTCATGATTCCCTGGGCGGTGACGCTGAAGGAGCTGGGTGGCTTCGGCCTGGGCGCGATGGCGGTGTTCCTGGGCGTGCTGGTCGTCGGCTTCATCTATGAATGGAAGAAGGGCGCTTTGCAGTGGGACTGACGATAGGCTGAGCCATCGCCCTCACCCGCGCCCGCTTTGCCGGCGCGGGTTTGTTTTTGGGGCGCGGCTCCGGAACCTGTTCAACGCCGTATCGCCGAAGCGCGGCAGACTTTGAACAGGCTCTCAGAGCTTGTTTACGATCTCGCGAGCTAAGGCGAGACAAGGCGAAAACGGCTGAGAAAGCGGAATGTACGCGTGGTACATGAGCATTTCGAAACTGTTTTCAACGCCGTATCGCCGACGCGCAGCAGATCGTAAACAGGTTCTCAGGCCAAGGCGCGCCGGCCGGCGAGATAGCGACGCAACAAGGCCGCCGCCAGCCAGGCCCAGTAAAGCCCCAGTCCCAGCGCGGCGGCGAACAGCGGCAGGCGATAGCCGCCGACGATCCAGGCCAGGCCGCAGCCGACCCAGACGCCGTGCAGGCCCAGCAGCCGGCGGTGGGAGGCCTCGCCCAGCAATTCATGGGTGGCCGGCAATTGCCGCCTGGGCAGGCCGCGCTGTTTCAGGTCCAGCCAGGCGAGGAAGGGCAGGATCTTGCCCTGCATGGAAAGCACCGCGCCCAGGCCGAAGCCGCCCAGCCAGAGCCAGCCGGCCAGCATGGGCGGCGCTTCCGACAGCGGCAGCAGGCGCGCGGCGAGCGCGCAGGGCGCGGCCGCCGTCATCCAGATCAGGCTGGCCCGCCAGCCGCGGCGCAGGGGGTCGGCGCGGCGCTGGCTGCGCCGCAGCGCGTCCAATTGCCGCAGGCCCTGCCACAGCACGAACAGCGCCAAGGCGGCCAGCAGGCTGGAGACGACGGCGGGCGCGTCCCAGATCAGCGCGACGCCGCTCAGACACAGCAGGCCGAACAACAAGGTCTCCCGCGGCAGCCGCCCCGTCGCCGGCGGCGGCGTGACCAGAAACATTGGGATCACCGTGCGCGCCACCGACAGCACCAGCAGCCACAACCAACCCAGCGCCGCCCACAGCACATGGTTGTCCAGCAAGGGACCCAAGGGCAGCGCGACGCGGCCGCCCAGCAACAAGACCAGGGCCGCGCCAAGACAGGCGGCGACGGCCAGCGCGCACAGCGCCAGCCGCAGGCCCCGGCTGCCGGCGTCCCGCGCCGGGCTGCGCAGCAAGCCGCGCAGGCCGAACAGCGCCGGCGTCAGCAAGGCCGGCGTCAGCAGCGCGGCGCCTGCCTGCAGCCACAGCGGCGACAGACCCAGCTGGAAACCGGCCACCAGAAGCGCGCAGCCGGCCTGCAAGGGCAGAAAACAAGCCAGCAGCAGCCGGCGCGGATGCGGAATCGGCACCCCCGCCGTCACCGCCAACAACTGCCACAGGGACCCCAGCATCGCATTGCCCAGCACGCCCAGCGCCAGCGCGTGGGTCAGCGCCAGCACCTCGGGCAGAAAGCGCGAGGGCGCGCCGTCCGGCAGCGCCGCCAACAAGGTCGCCGTCGCCAGCAGCCAGCAGGGCGCGGCCAGCATATGGGCCAGCGGCAGCCACAGCGGCGGCGCCTGTTGGTAGTCCAGCCAGGCCTGGCTCATGGCCGGCTCAGAATCAGCACGACGCCGCCGTCCCCCGACAGTTCAAAGCGATACAGCAGGCCGGCTTTTTCCAGCATGGGCAGCAGCGGAGTGGGATGGTGGGGCAGCACCCAGGCGCGGCTGTCGCCGGGCCGCATTTGTTCGGCGGCGTCCAGAATGATCTCCATCGGCTCGGGCGGCGCCAGGTGGCGCAGGTCTTGCGGGGTCATGGCTGCGCGCCCTCCGCAATCAACTCCGCCATTTCCGGCAGCGCTTGCGCGCACATGGGGTAGAGCACGTTTTCTTCCTTCATATTGTGTTGCTGCATCAGGATGAGCAGGGTGTCGTTCAGGCCCAGGAAAGCTTGCAGATGCTGCGCGGCCAGCGCCTCGTCCATGTCCTCCAGCAAATCCCGCATGTCCTGATGCTCCATGCGCATGATGCGGGTCGGCCCCATGCTGCTGCCGCTGGCGGCTTCGAAAGCCGGGAACAGCGCGTCTTCTTCAACGGCGAAATGCGCTTCCATCTCCCGGCGGAAAGCCTGGAAATGGCTCAGGGCCAAGGCCCAGTCCTGCGCGCGGGCCGCGGTTTCGCAATCGGCGAAGCGCGCGTCGCAGGCGCGGTGTTGCTCAACAAGGGTGTCGATGGCGCTCATGGCGTGTACTCGTGGGATGGAGCGCGCAGTATGGCCGCGGCGGCGGGGGCGGCAGAATGACCGGGATCAAGGAATCCCAAACCATGGCCCAGCGCCGCGCGCAGCGCGGCCAGCTCCTGATGCAGACGCACCACGCCGCCTATGATCAACAGCGCCGGCGCGCGCAGCCGGTATTGCTCCGCCAGCCGGCCCAGCTCGGACAAGCGGCCGCAGACGCAGCGCTCGCCCGGCATACAGGCCTGCTCGACGATGGCCACCGGCGTGTCCGGCGCGCGGCCGTGGCTCAGCAGCTGTTCGGCGATATGGGCGGCCTCGCCCAAGCCCATATAGACCACCACGGTTTCGTCCGGCCCGCTGTCCGCGGTCCAGGCCAGCGCCGACGCGCCTTCGCGGCGGTGGCCGGTGACGAAGCGGCAGCCCTGGGCGTAGTCGCGGTGGGTCAGCGGCAGCGCCAGGCTGGCCGCCGCGCCCAGCGCGGCGCTGACGCCCGGCACCGCCTCGCAGCGGATGCCGGCCGCCAGCAGCGCGCGCATCTCCTCGCCGCCGCGGCCGAACATGAAGGGATCGCCGCCCTTCAGCCGCGCCACGCGCAGGCCCTGGCGCGCCAGCGCGATCATCAACTGGTTGATTTCGGCCTGCGGCAAGGTGTGGCGGCTGGCGCGCTTGCCGACGCAGACGCGCCGGGCGGAGGGCGGCGCCAATTGCAGGATCTCGGCGTCTATCAGGTGGTCGTACAGCACCGCGTCGGCCTGGGCCAGGCGCTGCGCGGCGCGCACGGTGAGCAGATCGGCGCAGCCGGGGCCGGCGCCCAAGAGCGCGACGCTGCCGGGCGGAAAGGGCGGGGCGGCGGCGCTCAGTCCGGCGCGGGGAAGAGGGGTGACGGGGCGGATCATGGCGGCCTCCTTGCGGTTGGCGATGACGGATGGCGCCAGTGTAGGAAGGCGGACGGCCGGAAATCGTTGATTCGAATCAATGCTCCCGGGATGCCCGAATCCGTACAGTTCGGCCCGAGTACCGCGCCGGCGGTGCAAGCATTCGAGGAGGACATGATGAGCGCGAGCTTCACCAAATCGACCGCCCGCAATATTTTTTACGGCGGCTCGGTTTTCTTTTTCCTGTTGTTCCTGGGGCTGACCCTGGACACCACCCTGGCCCTGCCCAGCCATAACGCCAAGGCCCAGCTCACCGAGCAGGCGGTGCGCGGCAAGAAGATCTGGGAGACGCGCAGTTGCGGCGGCTGCCACACCTTGCTGGGCGAGGGCGCTTACTTCGGGCCGGAGCTGGGCAACGTCTACGTGCGCCGCGGCCCGGAATTCATCAAGGGCTGGATGCAGGCGATGCCGACCAACGCGCCGGGCCGCCGCCAGATGCCGCAGTTCCATCTGAACCCGGCCGAGCTGGACGACCTGGTGGCCTTCCTGAAGTACGCGTCGCAGATCAACACCAATAACTGGCCGCCCAATATCGAGGGCTGATCCCGTCCCATCCCTTTATCTTTGGAGAACACAATGAGCAACGCTACCGTGGCCACGCCGCCGCGCGGCGCGACCGCAGCCGTCGCGCAGGTGCGCTACCGCTCGCAGGCCGTGGCCAAACCCTATTTCATCGCCGCCATCGGCCTGTTCATCGGCCAGATCGTGTTTGGCCTGATCATCGGCCTGCAATACGTGATCGGCGATTTCCTGTTTCCCGCCGTGCCCTTCGGCACCGCCCGCATGGTGCACACCAACCTGCTGATCGTCTGGCTGCTGTTCGGCTTCATGGGCGCCGGCTACTACCTGATCCCGGAGGAGAGCGAGCGCGAACTGCACAGCCCGCGGCTGGCCATCATCACCTTCTGGGTGTTCCTTGTGGCCGGCGCGCTGACCATACTCGGCTACCTGGGCCTGCCCTACCATGAACTGGCCCGGCTCACCGGCAACGATCTGCTGCCCACCATGGGCCGCGGCTATCTGGAACAGCCGCTGATCACCAAGGTGGGCATCGTGCTGGTGGCGCTGTCCTTTCTCTACAACCTGTCCATGACCCTGCTGGCCGGCCGCAAGACCAGCATCAGCATCGTGATGATGCTGGGCCTGTGGGGCCTGGCCGTGTTCTTCCTGTTCTCCTTCGTCAACCCGGACAACCTGGTGCTGGACAAGTACTACTGGTGGTGGGTGGTGCACCTGTGGGTGGAAGGCGTGTGGGAACTGATCATGGGCGCGATGCTGGCCTTCGTGCTGGTGAAAGTGACCGGGGTGGACCGCGAGGTGATCGAAAAATGGCTGTACCTGATCATCGCCATGACCCTGATCACCGGCATCATCGGCACCGGCCACCATTATTTCTGGATAGGCGTGCCGGCCTACTGGCAGCTGTGGGGCTCCATCTTCTCCGCGCTGGAGCCGGTGCCCTTCTTCATGATGACCCTGTTCGCCTTCAATATGGTCAAACGCCGCCGCCGCGAACACCCCAACCAGGCCGCCACCTTGTGGGCGCTGGGCACCGGAGTGATGTCCTTCCTCGGCGCCGGGGTGTGGGGCTTCATCGGCACGCTGTCGGTGGTCAACTACTACACCCACGGCACCCAGGTGACCGCCTCCCACGGCCACATGGCCTTCTACGGCGCTTACGTGATGGTGGTGCTGACCATGATCTCCTACACCATGCCGCTGCTGCGCGGGCGCGAGGCCAATTGCGCGCAGGCGCAGAAGGTGGAAAAAACCGCGTTCTGGGTGATGACCCTGTCCATCGTGGCCATCACCTTGTGCCTGACCGCCGCCGGCGCGGTCCAGGTGTGGTTGCAGCGCATGTCCGCCACGCCGTTGTCCTTCATGGAGACGCAGGAACGGATCATGCCCATCTACTGGGGGCGCTGGGTGTTCGGCATCAGCTTCTTCTGCGGGCTGGTGTTGTACGTGATCAGCTTCTTCGTCACCGGCAAGCGCGAGGATTGAGGGTGGCTCAAGCAAGGACGGCGACGCGGGAGGCCTTGGCATGGAGCTGAGCGCGCCGCCGGAGCGCCGCGTGCCGGGCGATCTGGCGATGTGGTGTTTCATCCTGGCCGAGCTGGCGGTGTTCGGCGTGTTCTTCCTGGCCTACGCCTGGGCCCGCCGGCAACAGCCGGCGTTGTTCGCGGCAGGGCAGGGCGAACTGGAGCTGGGCCTGCCCACGCTCAACACCCTGCTGCTGCTGGCCGGCAGCGCCGCCATGCTGGCCGCGCTCAGCGCCTTTTCCGCCGACCGGCAGCGCGCCGGACGGCGCTGGCTGGCGCTGACCTTGCTGGCCGGCAGCGGCTTTCTTGGTTTGAAAGGCTATGAGCTGGTGGGCAAGGCCTTGCAAGGGATTACCATGTCCAGCAACGACTTCTGGATGTTCTACCTGTCGTTGACGGTGTTTCACTTCCTGCACGTGGTGTTGGGCATGGTAATCGTGGCGGCGGTGTGGCGGCTGGCCCGAGACGGCCGTTACAAGCCGGGATCGATGGACGAGGTGGAAACCGCCGCCGCCTACTGGCATATGGTGGACTTGGTGTGGTTGCTGTTGTTCGCCCTGGTCTACGTGGCGAGATAGAACGCCCGCGCAAAGCCTTATTTCGCATCAAGGCGGCCGCCGCGCCGCATCGGCATCATGCCCGCATGACTCATCCCACTCCTCTTGCGCAAACCGGCCTGTGGCTGTTGTTGTCCGGGCTGACCCTGCTGGCCGCCTGGCTGGCCGAAGGCGGCCGGCCGCCGCATCTGGCGCTGATCGCGCTGGGCCTGGCCTGGCTCAAGGGCGTGTTGCTGGTGGAGCGCTATATGGGCTTGCGCGACGCGCCTTGCTGGCTGCGCGCGCTGGTGCAGGGCTGGCTGGCGCTGGTGTCGGCCGCGCTGCTGCTCAGCTTTATCTGAAGGAACGCCGATGAACGCGCCTGAACTCCTGACTATCCCCGTCCCCTTCTATCAGCCGCAAGGCGCCGAGTGCGAGCTGTTCGAAGCCGCCTGGCGCCAGCAACTGCCGGTGCTGATCAAGGGGCCCACCGGCTGCGGCAAGACCCGCTTCGTCGCCCATATGGCGGCGCGGCTCGGCCTGCCGTTGATCACCGTCTCCTGCCACGACGACCTGAGCGCCGCCGATCTGGTGGGCCGCCACCTGATCGCCGACGGCGCCACCGTCTGGTGCGACGGCCCGCTGACCCGCGCGGTGCGGATAGGAGGCATCTGCTACCTGGACGAAGTGGTGGAAGCGCGCAAAGACACCACCGTGGTGTTGCACCCGCTGACCGACGACCGCCGCATCCTGCCGGTGGAACGCACCGGCGAAGTGCTGCAAGCGCCGCCGGGCTTCATGCTGGTGGTGTCCTACAACCCCGGCTACCAACACGTGTTGAAAACGCTGAAGCCCAGCACTCGCCAGCGTTTTGTCGCCATGAGCTTCGATTTTCCGCCGCCAGAAGTGGAAATCGGCGTGCTGATGCTGGAAAGCGGGATAGGCGAAGCGCTGGCGCGCCAACTGGTGACGCTGGCCGGCCAGCTGCGGCGCTTGTCCGGCTACGACCTGGAAGAAGCCGCCAGCACGCGGCTGTTGGTGTACGCCGCCAAGTTGATCCAGGCCGGCCTGCCGCCCTGGCAAGCCTGCCGCACCGCGCTGGCGGAACCGCTGAGTGACGACGCCGACACCGTGGCGGCGCTGCTGGCGGTGATCCAGACCCAATTCCCCGGCTGAGCGGCATGGAAGACATTGTCGGCGGCTGGTGGGACAAACTGGCGCGGCGCGCGGCGCGGCGCGGTTTTCCGGAATACGCGGCGGAGCTGGCGCAGGTGACGGCGCAAGCGCCGCTGTTCTTCCGCGCCATGGGCGGCGACCCGGCGCTGGCGCTGCGCACCACCGTGGGCACCGAACACGGCGCGCGCCGCGGCTGGCTGCAACGGCTGGCCGGCACCGGCGCGCGGATGGAGCTGGCCTGGCGGGACAGCCAGGCGCTCTATCTGCCCGAGCGCATCGATTGTTTTCCCAGCGCCGCCCTCAACCGCGACTGCTACTTCTGGCTGCTGGCCCAGGCCGCCTACGCGGCCGACAGCGACGGAGACTGGCTGAGCCGCAACCGCCTGGCCGCGGCGCGCGCCTTGGCGGACATGCCGGGCCTGGCCGCCGTTTACCGCCGGCTGGCGGCGGCCGCGCTGGCGCAGCGGCCGAAGCCCTCCGGCCTGCCACCTGCGGAAGCCGCGGTGGAGCGCGCGATCCAGGCGGCGCTGAGCCGGCCGGAGCAGGCGGTGACGCTGCCGCCGTTGAGCCGGCCGCCGCAGCCGGTGCCGCTGTGGTTGCACCCGGAACCGCCGCTGACGGAGGCCGAAGGGCAGGGCAGCCGCCACGCCGACGGCGAACGCGGCGGCGGCAAGGACGCCCAGCGCCAGCGCCGCCGCTACCGCGCGCGGCGCATGGAACAGGACCAGCGCAAGAACGGCATGCTGATGGTGTTCCGCGCGGAAAGCCTGTTCACCTGGGACGAATACGTCAAGGTCAACCGCCACAACGACGACGACGATGACGGCAACGGCGAAATCGCCGCCGAAGACATGAACCGGCTGACCCTGGGCCAGGACGCCCATACCCGCGGCAGCCGGCTGCGTTTCGATCTGGACCTGCCGGCCGCCGCCTACGACGACACCCCGCTGGGGCCGGGCATCAAGCTGCCGGAATGGCACTGGAAGCGGCAATGCCTGGTGGAGGACCACTGCCTGCTGCGGCCGATGCTGCCGCGCGACGCCGCGCCGGCGCCGCTGCCGGAGCGCTTGCAGCCGCTGGCGCGCCGGCTGCGACGGCAATTCCAGGCGCTGGCGCCGGAGCGCCGCCGGCGCAGCGGCGAAACCGCCGGGCCGGACATCGACCTGGACCGGCTGATCCGCTTCCTTGCGGAACGGCGCGGCGGCGCGGCGCTAAGCGAGCCGGCGCTGTACCAGGACTGGCCGCCGAGCGAACGCAGCCTGGCCTGCCTGACCCTGGCCGACCTGTCGCTGTCCACCGAAAGCTGGCTGGGCGAAACCGGCCGGGTGATCGACGTGATCCGCGACAGCCTGCTGCTGTTCGCCGAGGCGCTGGCCGCCAGCGGCGACGACTTCGGCCTGTACGGTTTTTCCTCGCTGCGGCGGCAGGAAGTGCGCTTGCAGATCCTCAAAGACTTTGCCGACCGTTACGACGACGCCGCCCGCGGCCGCATCCTCGCCATCCGGCCCGGCTACTACACCCGGATGGGCGCGGCCATCCGCCAGTGCACCCGCATCCTGAGCGAGCGGCCGGCGCAGCGCCGTTTGTTGTTGCTGATCTCGGACGGCAAGCCCAACGATCTGGACCACTACGAAGGCCGCTACGGCATAGAAGACACGCGCCAGGCGGTGCTGGAAGCCCGCCGCGCCGGCCTGACCCCGTTCTGCGTGACCATAGACCGCGAGGCGGGCGATTATCTGCCGCATTTGTTCGGCCGCAATGGTTATGCGCTGGTGAGGCAGGCGGAGAGGTTGCCGCAGGCGTTGACCAGGCTGTATGCCAGTCTGACGACGTGAGATTGGGGCGAATCAACTTTTTGTATCCGCTGCGCGGATGATGATTTTCATTGCCGGGGCTGCCCGGCGGGCAGGAAGGGGAATTTGCGCGGCCAAATTCCCCTATCACTGAGCGAATCAAAGATTCGCACGTAGTCCCCCAAAGGCCGCCCTGCAAGCCTGGCCTACGGCTTCCCGCCGGTTCCCGTCAGGCCCGAGGCGCGGCTGAACTCGCGATTTGCTAACGTCAAATCGCTCAAACAGGGCAGCCGCTTAAGACCTCGGGCCTGCCACCCGACGGCAGGCTTGAAGGGAGCGGGGGTAGCGTCGCATACCGGCTTGCTTCGTTGATGACACGCAAAGTCCTAAAAGTGGCGAACTGGCATAGTTGAACAAGTAATCAAGGAGTTCCATGGCCAAAAATTCCCGCTGCACCCCGCCCACCCCGAACGCATCTGCTGGGGCTGCGACCTCTATTGCCCCGCCCACTCCCTGCAATGCGGCAACGGCTCCAGCCGCACGCAACATCCGGCGGAAGTGCTGGGCGACGACTGGTATCAATACGGCGACTGGGGCCTGGAGGATTCCCCGGTCACGGGACAGGACGGCTCCGGCAAGCGTTGATTCGAATCAAGGCTGTCCATATGCGTCCGGGATGATCATGCCGTCAATAAGAGCCTGTTCAAAGTCTCGCGAGCTAGAGCGAGACAAGGCGAAAACGGCTGAGAAAGCGGAATGTACAGGCGGTACATGAGCATTTTGAAGACGGTTTCAACGCCCTTGTCTAACTATCCCGCCGACGCGCAGCAGACCTTGAACAGGTTCTGAGGGTTATTCCTAACGCTGGAGCGCTACCATGAAGTCTCCGAAGCAGTCCCTGTTCACCAAGAGCGTCTTGCTCGCCCTGTTGCCGCTGGCCGCGGCCCCCGTCTGGGCGGACACCGCCGCCCCGCCCGTCGGCGAGGCGATGCACCAGAACGCCAACGCCAAAGCCCCGCCGATGACCGAGGCGGAATTCACCCGCGGCAAGCAAATCTACTTCGAACGCTGCGCCGGCTGTCACGGCGTGCTGCGCAAAGGCGCCACCGGCAAGGCGCTGACGCCGGACATCACCCTGGCGCGCGGCACTGAATACCTGAAAACCTTCATCAAATACGGCTCCCCGGCCGGCATGCCCAACTGGGGCACCTCCGGCGAATTCAACGATCAGCAAGTGGACCTGATGGCGCGCTATGTGCAGCAAGAGCCGCCCACCCCGCCGGAATTCGGCATGCAGGACATGCTGGCCACCTGGAAAGTGCAAGTGCCGGTGGACAAGCGTCCGCGGCGCAAGGAAAACCAGCTGGACATCTCCAACCTGTTCTCCGTCACCCTGCGCGACGCCGGCGAAATCGCGCTGATCGACGGCCACAGCAAACAGATCGTCAGCGTGATCAAGACCGGCTACGCCGTGCACATCTCCCGGCTGTCCAAATCCGGCCGCTACCTGTACGTGATCGGCCGCGACGGCAAGATCAATCTGGTGGACCTGTGGATGGCCAAGCCGGACAGCGTGGCGGAAATCCGCATCGGCCTGGAAGCGCGTTCGGTGGAAACCTCCAAATACCGCGGCTACGACGACAAGCTGGCCGTGGCCGGCGCTTACTGGCCGCCGCAATACGTGATCATGGACGGCGCCAGCCTCAAGCCGCTGAAAATCGTCGGCACCCGCGGCATGACGGTGGACAACGAATACCACCCGGAGCCGCGCGTGGCCTCCATCGTGGCCAGCCATTACAAACCGGAGTTCGTGGTCAACGCCAAGGAAACCGGCAAGATCATGATGGTGGACTACTCGGACCTGGCCAACCTCAAGACCACCACCATAGACGCCGCCAAATTCCTGCACGACGGCGGCTTCGACGCCAGCGGCCGCTACTTCATGGTGGCCGCCAACGCCTCCAATAAAGTGGCGGTGGTGGACACCAAGCTGGACAAGCTGGCGGCGCTGGTGGACGTGGGCAAAACCCCGCACCCCGGCCGCGGCGCCAACTTCACCGATCCGCAATACGGGCCGGTCTGGGCCACCAGCCACCTGGGCGACGACAGCATCAGCCTGGTGGGCACCGATCCGGAAAAACACAAGACCCAGGCCTGGAAAGTGGTGCGCACGCTCAAAGGGCAGGGCGGCGGCTCGCTCTTCATCAAGACCCATCCGCAATCCGCCAATCTGTGGGTGGACACCGTGTTCAACCCGGACGCCAAGCTCAGCCAGAGCGTGGCGGTGTTCGACATCAAGCACCTGGACAAGGGCTTCTCCATGCTGCCGATAGGCGAATGGTCCGGCCTGAGCGACGGCGCCAAACGCGTGTTGCAGCCGGAATTCAACAAGGCCGGCGATGAAGTCTGGTTCTCGGTCTGGAGCGCCAAGGACAAGCAATCCGCCATCGTGGTGGTGGACGACAAAACCCGCAAGCTCAAGGCCGTGATCAAGGACCCGCGCCTGGTCACCCCCACCGGCAAATTCAACGTCTACAACACCCAGCACGACATCTACTGACCCCGCCAGCACGCCTGCCGGGCCAGCCCCGGCGGGCGGAGGAGAACGCAATGAAAACAAGCCTGATCCTGGCCTGCGCCGCCCTGGCGCTGCACGCGCTGCCGGCCGCGGCCGCCGCGCCGGAAGCGCTGCTCAAGCAGCACAACTGCCTGGCCTGCCACGCGCTGGACGCCAAGCTGGTGGGGCCGTCCTACCAGCAGGTGGCCGCCAAGTACAAGG
Organism: Chromobacterium rhizoryzae; assembly: GCF_020544465.1. Lineage (NCBI taxonomy): Bacteria > Pseudomonadati > Pseudomonadota > Betaproteobacteria > Neisseriales > Chromobacteriaceae > Chromobacterium > Chromobacterium rhizoryzae. The sequence continues at coordinate 4,588,662 of NZ_CP066126.1, read as the reverse complement.
GGCAGGACGCCGCCCTCAAGCTGATGGACAAGGTGAAAAAGGGCGGCTCCGGCAGCTTCGGCCCGGTGCCGATGTCGCCCAACCCGCAAGTGCCGGACGCCGAACTCAAGGCCATGGTGCAATGGATCCTGAACCGCTGATCCGCGGCGCGGCGGCGGCCTTGCTGCTGCTCTGCGGCGCCGCCGTCGCCGCGCCGGCGGCCCCCGCGCCGGAGCGGGCGGCCCAGCTGCGCCACCTGGCGCGTCAGGACTGCGGCGCCTGCCACGGCCTGAGCCTGCGCGGCGGCCTGGGCAGCCCGCTGACGCCGGAGGCGCTCAAGGACAAACCGGACGCCGGCCTGGCCGCCGTGATCCTGGCCGGCCGGCCCGGCACCCCGATGCCGCCTTGGCGGCCTTTTCTGACGGAAGAAGAAGCGATATGGCTGGTTTACTGGTTAAAGCAGGGCGCGCCGCCCTGATCCCGGCCTTGGCCGCGCTGCTGGGCGGCTGCGCCGCGCCGCGCGGCACCGGCGACCTGGGCGTGGTGATAGAGCGCGCCAGCGGCAGCGTGCAAGTGGTGGACAACACCCGCGCGGAAAGCCTGGGCCGGGTGGAAGGGCTGGGCGATCTGTCCCACGCCTCGGTGGTGTTCTCGCGCGACGCGCGCTACGCCTACGTGTTTGGCCGCGACGGCGCCATCAGCAAGGTGGACCTGCTGCGCCGGCGGCTGGAACGGCGGGTGGTGCAGGCCGGCAACAGCATAGGCGGCGCCATCTCCTCGGACGGCCGCGTGCTGGCCGCGCAAAACTACCAGCCGGGCGGCGTGCGCCTGTTCGACGCCGTCACGCTGGCGCCGCTGGCCTCGGTGCCCGCCGCGCCGGGCGCGGACGGCAAACCCTCGCGCGTGGTGGGCCTGGCGGACCTGCCGGGCCGGCGCTTCGTTTACGCGCTGTTCGACGCCGACGAAATCAATGTGCTGGACGCCGCGGACCCGGCCCAGCCGACACTGACCCGCTACCGCGACGCCGGCAAGCGCCCCTACGACGGCCTGGCCAGCATGGACGGCCGCTACTTTGTGGCCGGGCTGTACGGCGAAGACGGCCTGTCCCTGCTGGACACCTGGCGGCCGGAACAAGGCGTGCGCCGCATCCTGGCCGGCTACGGCCGCGGCCAGCAGCCGCTGCCGGTGTACAAGATGCCGCATCTGCGCGGCTGGGCGCTGGCCGGCGATTACGCCTTCCTGCCCGCCATCGGCCGCCACGAAGTGCTGCTGGCGGACAACCGCAGCTGGACGCAACAGGCCGCCATACCGGTGCTGGGCCAGCCGGTGTTCGTGATGGCGGAACCGTCCGGCCGGCGGGTCTGGGTCAATTTCGCCTTCCCGGACAACGATAAGGTGCAAGTCATCGACGTGCCCACGCGCAGCGTGATCGCCACCCTGAAGCCGGGCAAGGCCATCCTGCACATGGAGTTCACCCCGCGCGGCGACGCGGTGTGGTTGTCCAGCCGCGACGAGGACAAGCTGGTGGTGGTGGACACCGCCAGCCTCAAAGTGCTGCGCGAACTGCCGGCGCAGAGCCCGTCCGGCATCTTCTTCAGCTGGCGCGCCAGCCGCATTGGGATGTAGCCATGGTTATTTCAGACGCCGATCCGGCCCTGTTGCGGCTGATCAACGGCAGCCAGCGCGGCTTTCCGCTGCTGCCGCGCCCCTTCGCCGCGCTCGCCGCCGGCATGGAACCGGGCTGGAGCGAAGCCCGGCTGCTGGCCGCGCTGCAAGACGCCCAGGCGGCCGGCCTGCTGGCCCGCGTCGGCGCGGTGTTCGCGCCCAACACCGTGGGCAACAGCACCCTGGCCGCGATGGCAGCGCCGGCGGAGCGGCTGGAAGAAGTGGCCGCCTTCGTCAGCCGCCAGCGCGAGGTCAACCACAACTACCGGCGGAACCATCATTACAATCTGTGGTTCGTCGTGGCCGCCGCCTCATCAGCCGGCGTGGCCGCGGCGCTGAGCCGCATCCGCCTGGCCACCGGCATCCCGCCGCTGGACCTGCCGCTGCTGCGGGAATACCACATCGACCTGGGCTTTTCCTTCCTGGCGGAGTCCGCCGCGGCGGCGGAAGCGCCGGCGGCGGCGGACGACCCCGGCCTGTCCGCCGGCCAGCGCCAGCGGCTGCTGGCGGCGTTGTCGCCGGGCCTGCCGCTGACCCCGCGGCCTTATCAAGTGCTGGGCGCGCAATGCGCGCTGAGCGAGGCCCAGACCCTGGCGCAAATCGCCCACTGGCGGCAGCAAGGCGTCATCCGCCGCTTCGGCATGGTGGTGCGCCACCAGGAACTGGGCTACCGCGCCAACGCCATGTGGGTGTGGCGGATAGACGACGACGCCGAACGCGAGCGCGTGGCGCTGGCGCTGGCGGCGGAGCCGGCCGTCACCCTGTGCTACGAACGTCCGCCGCGTCCGCCGGACTGGCCCTACCAACTGTTCACCATGATCCACGCCCGCGACGCGCAGAGCCTGGACGCCGCGCTGGCGGACATCCGCCGCCGGCACGGGCTGGAACGGCTGCCGCAGGCGGTGCTGCGCTCCACCCGGCGCTACAAACAAACCGGAGCCTGTTATGGATACGCCTGAAGCGCTGGCAATGCTGGACACGCTGGACGCCTTGGACGCGCGGCTGATAGACCGGCTGCAAGGCGGTTTCCCGCTGGTGTCGCGCCCCTACGCGGCGGCCGGGCGCAGCCTGGGCCTGGGCGAAGACGGCCTGATCCGGCGCTTGCGCCAACTGCTGCACGCCGGCGTGCTCAGCCGTTTTGGGCCGATGTACCAGATAGAACGCCTGGGCGGCCGCTTTGTGCTGGCCGCCTTGGCCGCGCCGGAAGCGCGCTTCGACGAAGTGGCCGCCGCCGTCAACGCGCTGCCGGCGGTGGCGCACAACTACCGCCGCGAACACCGGCTCAATATGTGGTTTGTGCTGGCCGCGGACAGCGCCGCCGCCATCGACGCCGCCCGGCGCGGCATCGAACTGGTGACCGGCCTGGAAGTGAACCTGTTTCCCAAAGAGCGGGAATACTTCGTGGGCATGCGTTTTCAGGTGGGCGGCGCGGCCCCGGTGGGCGCGGCCGCCGGCGCGCGGCGTACGGGCGAGCCGGCCGCGTTGAGCGAAGACGACCGGCTGCTGATCCGCGCCACCCAGGCCGGCCTGCCGCTGTGCCGGCAGCCCTACCGCGACATTGCGCGGCGGCTGGGCTGGGCGGAGGCCGAAGTGACGGCGCGGCTGGCGCGCTGGCTGGAGCAGGGCGTGGTGCGCCGCATCGGCGCGGTGCCCAACCATTACGCCATCGGCTACCGGGCCAACGGCATGGCGGTGTTCGACGTGGCCGACGAGCAAGTGGACGCGCTGGGCGCGCAACTGGGCGGCCTGGACGCGGTCAGCCATTGCTACCGCCGTCCGCGCCGGCCGGGCTGGCCGTACAACCTGTTCGCCATGTTGCACGGCAGCGAGCGGCCGGCGGTGCTGGCCGCGGTGGACGACGCGCGCGCCTTGCTGGGCGAAGCCTGCCGCGGCCACGAGGTGCTGTTTTCCAGCCGGATTTTGAAGAAAACGGGCTTGAGGCTTTGAGAACGTATTTACGATCTCGCGAGCTAGGGCGAGACAAGGCGAAAACGGCTGAGAAAGCGGAATGTACGCGTGGTACATGAGCATTTCGAAGCCGGTTTCAACGCTGTATCGCCGACGCGTAGCAGATCGTAAACAGGTTCTGAGGCGCTGCGGATTCCATTGACCCGCATCAAGGAGCCGCCGCCGCCCCCGGCCGCACACTGAGCCATCTTCCCGCGACGGAGCCGGCCATGTTGCGACTGACCCAATACCTGCGCCTGCTGCGCGAACCGGCGGCGGTCCCGCCGCCAGGGCGCGCCATGCCCGCCGGACCGCAAGCCCCGGTGGTGATCTGGAACCTGATCCGCCGCTGCAACCTCACCTGCCAGCACTGCTACTCCACCTCCGCCAACCGCGACTTCGCCGGCGAACTGAGCACCGACGAAGCCTATGCGGTGCTGGACGATCTCCACGCCTACGGCGTGCGCGTGCTGATCCTGTCCGGCGGCGAACCGCTGCTGCGGCCGGACCTGCCGGCCATCGCCCGGCGCGCCAAGGCGCTGGGCTTCTATATCGGCCTGTCCAGCAACGGCACCCTGATGGACCCAGACCAGGTCGCCGTCTTGGCCGACATCGGCTTCGACTACGTGGGCGTCAGCCTGGACGGCATCGGCGCCACCCACGACCGCTTCCGGCGGCTGGACGGCGGCTTTGAACTGGCGCTGCGCGGCCTGCGGCTGGCGCGCGACGCCGGCCTGAAAGTGGGCATCCGCTACACCATGACCGAAGACAACGCCGCGGACCTGCCGGCGCTGCTGCAACTGATGGCGGACGAAGACATCGACAAGTTCTACTTCTCCCACCTCAACTACGCCGGACGCGGCAACAAGCACCGCGCGGACGACGCCCGCCACGCCCGCAGCCGCTGGGCGCTGGAGCTGCTGATCCAGCAAGCGCTGGCCCAGCTGGACGCCGGCCGGCCGCGGGACTTCGTCACCGGCAACAACGACGCGGACGGCGTCTACCTGCTGCACTGGGCGCGCCGGCATTACCCGGAGCGCGCCGACACCCTGCTGCGAGCGCTGCGGCGCTGGGGCGGCAACGCCAGCGGCGTCCATGTCGCCAATATCGACAACCTGGGCAACGTCCACCCGGACACCATGTGGTGGAAAGTGACGCTGGGCAATGTGCGGGAACGGCCGTTTTCCGCGATATGGCAACAGCCGCAACACCCGCTGATGAGCGGCCTGCGCCAATCCCCGCGCCCGGTGGCCGGCCGCTGCGGCGCTTGCGGCCACCTGGACATCTGCAACGGCAACACCCGGGTGCGCGCCTGGGAACTGAGCGGAGATTTTTGGGCGGCGGACCCGGCCTGTTATCTGAGCGATGCGGAAATCGGCGTGGAGCCGGGCCGCCACGCGCGGCCGGAGCTGACGCCGTGGAGCCGGGCGGCCCAACATTGAGGCGAGCGCCGTAGAGCCTGTTTACGATCTCTTTGAGAGGGGGGATGGTTCAAAACGTCGAATACGCGGTTTCCCACCTATCCATGCAACGCTTCAACATATTGAAGCTGCCGGCGAGATTTTTTCTAAGAACGTGTTTACGATCTCGCGAGCAAGAGCGAGACAAGGCGAAAACGATCGAAAAAGCGGAATGTACGAGTGGTACATGAGCATTTTGAGGGCGTACTCACCGTGTAACGCTCCACGACGCGCAGCAGATCGTAAACAGGTTCTAATCACATCGAACTAGGCCGCTGCTGCCAATGGCCCATGGCCCTTGGCGGAGCGCGCTTTTATAGTGTAAGCCTCCGCCATTATCGAGCCACACCGTCATGAGCCATCTGGACATCCCATCCTTCCTGCGCCACCAGCCGCTGTTCCAGCAATTGTCCCCGGAACAGATCCAGGCGCTGGTGCCGCACACCCAAGAACTGCGCGGCCTCAAGGGCCAGGTGATTTTCCAGAAGGGCGACCCCTGCGACGGCATGTTCCTGGTGGTGTACGGCCGGGTGAAGCTGGCGCTGTCCTCGGCGCAGGGCAGTGAAAAAGTGATGGAAATCATCCACCCCGGCCAAAGCTTTGCCGAGGCGGTGATGTTCCTGGGCCGGCCCTGCCCGGTGATGGCCCAGTTCCTGGAAGACGGCATGCTGCTCAAGGTGGAAGCGGCCGGCATCCTGCAAGCGATAGACCACGACCCGGCCTTCGCCCGGCGCTTGCTGGCCGGCCTGTCGCTGCGCCTGCACGGCCTGGTGCGGGACGTGGAGCGCTACTCCATAGAAAGCTCCTTGCAGCGGGTGATTGGCTATCTGCTGCAACATATCCCGGAAGACGGCGGCAGCCTTACGCCGCAGGTCTCGCTGCCGGTGAATAAAAGCCTGATCGCCTCCCGGCTGAACCTGACCCCGGAAACCTTCTCGCGCATGCTGCACCAGTTGATCGAGGCGGAACTGATCAAGGTGGACGGACGCGATATCACGCTGGTGGATGTGGACAAGCTGAAGGCCTTTGGCAGCTGCGCCTAAAACGCCCCATGCCCCCATCGTAGGGTGGGTGGAGCGTAGCGATACCCACGCGGCAACGGGTGCGACGCCACAGGCCGCCGGATAGCCGCCGATTTGGTGGGTATCGCCTGACGGCTCCACCCACCCTACCCAAGCGCGGCTCCAACGCGGCTCCAACCGTAGGGTGGGAGGAGCGCAGCGATACCCACGCGGAAACGGGTGCGATGCCACAGGCTGCCGGATAGCCGCCTGTTTGGTGGGTATCGCCTGACGGCTCCACCCACCCTACCCAGACGCGGCCCCAAACACGGCTCCAACCATAGGGTGGGAGGAGCGCAGCGATACCCACGCGGCAACAGGTGCAACGCCACGGGCCGCCGGACAGCCGCCTGTTTGGTGGGTATCGCCTGGCGGTCCCACCCACCCTACCCAAACGCGGCTCCAAACACGGCTCCAACCGTAGGGTGGGAGGAGCGCAGCGATACCCACGCGGAAACGGGTGCAACGCCACGGGCCGCCGGACAGCCGCCTGTTTGGTGGGTATCGCCTGGCGGTCCCACCCACCCTACCCAAACGCGGCTCCAAACACGGCTCCAACCGTAGGGTGGGAGGAGCGCAGCGATACCCACGCGGAAACGGGTGCAACGCCACAGGCCGCCGGACAGCCGCCTGTTTGGTGGGTATCGCCTGACGGCTCCACCCACCCTACCCAAACGCGGCTCCAAACACGGCTCCAACCGTAGGGTGGGAGGAGCGTAGCGATACCCGCGCGGAAACGGGTGCGACGCCACAGGCCGCCGGACAGCCGCCTGTTTGGTGGGTATCGCCTGACGGCTCCACCCACCCTACCCAAACGCGGCCCCAACGCGGCTCCAACCGTAGGGTGGGTGGAGCGCAGCGATACCCACGCGGAAACGGATTCAACGCCACAGGCCGCCGGACAGCCGCCTGTTTGGTGGGTATCGCCTAACGGCTCCACCCACCCTACCCAAACGGGACCCAAACGCGACCCAAACACGGCTCCAACCGTAGGGTGGGAGGAGCGCAGCGATACCCACACGGAAACGGTTTGACGCCACAGGCCGCCGGACAGCCGCCGATTTGGTGGGTATCGCCTGACGGCTCCACCCACCCTACCCAAACGCGACCCAAACACGGCTCCAACCGTAGGGTGGGTGGAGCGTAGCGATACCCACGCGGAAACGGGTGCAACGCCACAGGCCGCCGGACAGCCGGTTACGGCATCCCCCACATGGTGCGTTGCCTTTGGACGGCCAAAGGCTCCGGCATTGGCGCGCCTACCAAGGCCTGGCGGGCGGTGACCATATTGCTGAAGCCCGCCAGCCGATAACACTGCCGCACACAGGTGTCGCGGTTGGTCCACTTCCCGGACGCCCACATCCGCAACAAGGCGGTACGGGCTGGCTCGTGCTCGCCGCGCCATTGGTCCCAAAGCTCAAAACCCACCTGCGCCCGCCGGATCTCCAGATGAATGCTGGCGGTGTCGGCCGGATGGTCCGGGTGCTCGTCCGTCAACGCAATGGCCCCGATGCGCTCTTCATAGGCGGAGATCAAACTGGCGGCGCGTTTGAGGACGTCGTGGTGCTGGATCAGCAGCCTCATCATGACAATGCTCTCCTTGGCCGCCATCACAACACTCCGTTGACGTGCTCCAGACCGCGTTGCAAACGCTGCTGTATCGGCTCCAGCAAGGCCAGCGCTTCCTCGCTGCTGAACAGCAAGGGCTCGTCGCGGCGTTCCAGCAAGGTCAGCAGCGCCAACAGCCCGGTGTGGGCGGCGCGGATGTCCATCACCCCGCTCAACAGGGCGGAGTCCAGCTGGATATAGCAATCGTTCAATTGGCGGCCCAGATCGCCCAGCAGCAGCACATCGCCGACGGCGGCGGGCAAACGCTGGGAACAAAGGTGCAACTGCGCCATCACCGGCACAGCGGCGGGTGTGGGGTGTTGGCCTGCGCAATGAGGACAGGCGGGCGGCGGCATGGCGGGGGGAAAAGTAGAGAAGGTCATCACGGTCTCCATGTCATCTTTGGAAACCTGCCCAGGCGAGGCTGGGGCAGGCACATGACAAGGTTGCAAAACCGGCTGACTTTCCAGTGACCGGCAATCCTCTCGGATTCCCTGCCACGGCCCGCCCCGAATGGGTACGGCGTGGCAGCAGACGTAACAGTGCCAAAGCGGACTGTTGTGTCTGCGGGAAAGTCAGTTTTGGGTTTGCAAGCCCTGCGCCGTGTGATTGAGCACGACGCGGGATCAAGCCTAAACAGGCTGGGAGGGGGCGTCAAGGGTGGGGGAGGTGAGGCAGGGGATGGCTCTTCGGCTGAAGTGAGCCGCTTAGTTATAGTCAGGGTATATCCCAGAGCAGAAGCCCCCAATTCTGGTGTGCAAAGCTGGAGAGGATATTTGTCATAAATGGTATTGGAGAGCAGAGGGGTACATTTTCAATGCCCATGTGTTATAGCCTTGAAAGGCTATTTCCCTTGGTTAAGTTTTGCATTGCTCTCCATTAAGAGTTCTGATTGTTTAATGATAGCAGCAGCCTTCTCGAGAGAGTCCGAGTCGGTGTCGTCACCTTTTAATATTTTTTGTAATTCTACGAGTAAGTTATTTTCAAGTTCATCTAGTAAATGGTGGAATATGCTATGGCCGAATCTTTCGATTTTTTCTATTCGGTGTGGGAGTGCTATCTTTATGAGATTTTTGACATTGTTTGTGTTGATGATTTCTTTTAAATTTATGCCGTCCTTAAGCATGTGGAGTCGTATTAATGCATCGGCAATTATGGCCTGGTACGCAGTGTAGTAGGCCCATGCTAATGGTGATATAAATGGCCTAGCTTGTTGAGCTTGATTGATCGGAAGATTGTTTAAATCTATTTTGCTAAATGCTGAAAATATTTCACGAAATTTTGGGTTTTTTTCTGCTTCCTCTAGTGCCTCTTCAAATTTTATTGTTGCTATCCATGTTGATGCTGATTTTGCTGGTTCAAGTGAAATGATTGCGCCCCATACTTGTTCTATTGCTGCTAACTGTCGTTGAAAAATTGCTGTCTGGCGAGTTGTAATGCCAGATAGAGTTCCGTTCCGTAGAGCATCAATTTGAGAGGATTTGCTCTGGATGTCTGCCTTTAGGTTTTCTAATTTTTTATCGTACTCATGTTTTACGGAGTTAGTCAGTCTTGTGATGATTAGGCTGCGTGAAAGCCATAAAATAATGGCGAAAAATATGTTTGTTGATATGGCTGCTATCCATTCCATGTTGAATTTCCCATTTATTTAAAGTGTGTAAAATTTGCTTGATAGTGAATGTTGATATTTTATAATGAGTTGGTTTCTGCTTGTGGAGCGATGAGGGGAGTATAAACAACGTCTATGATAAGTGCTTCAGAAGATGGTTGTGCAAAATAGCTTGTTAGTGGCTGGTTGTGACCGAGATCTGTCATATGTCAATGATGAGTTTTTAACGCTGAAAATGACTGCATAATAGTTGATGGAATTATGCTTAAAAGACGAGGCTAATTGTTTTGAGCGGTAGACTCCCTGTGTCCTTGGTTCTCATGCATGACTATGTAGTGATATGTTTTATTTGAATGGGTGTTGTGTAAATATTAAGCTCTGTCAATGAAGTAGGCGTGAAATAGCTCCAGTCGCTCAGAGTCACATTCTATGTATGCGTGGTCCCATATTTTAATTTTTTCTATGCTTTTACCAAATATTTCTGCTACAGGAATTATGCCAGAGATGCCTTTGTCTAGCCAGGTTTTAAGGGCTGTAACATGCTCCTCGGTGTACTCAATAAATCCATTGTTATCAACCCAGAAGCAGCTATTTATTTTTATCCCACTTTTTTGAGAAATATTGTCAAATTGTTCTTTTGAAACATTGAAAAATCCGGCAGTTTTAGTGGCCCTTGCAAGTTCTACTCTATTGATGTCTGAGCGTCGGTGTAGCTGACTATGGTTTCTTAAGCACGCTAAGAAGTCGTCATTGGTTAAGCCAAAGTCGATAAGTGACCAGTACGTTAGTAATAAAGCAATTTTGCTAACGATGGTGTCAATTTTTTCATTGCCTGTTTCAATCAGCTCTGGAGGATTTCCATGGGCGATAGCATCTCTGATTTTTTTTATTCTTCTGAAATCATCATTAGATAGGTTTATGATCGAGAGAATGTTTGGTTCTATAGTTTTTAATACGTGATCATACTTTTCCTGAAAGGATAGTTTTTTGCTGCTCATAAAAAAATCTGTAATTACGGTAAAAACAGAATTTTCTTGCTCAGCAGTTAACGGTGGGGAAATAGCTTGCAGTGCGGTGTAAAATTTTGTGTTCTTGATGTCCTCAGATTTGGCTTTTTTCTTTTTTACCTCAGTTGTGCACTGGTGAACATATTTATCTAGTAGGCTGACATATCCGAGTGCTTTGTACTCCCAAAAACCCTCATAGTGCTGCATTCCTGCAAGGCGAACCCACAATATTTCTCTAAACTCTGATTTGTAATAATTCTCAATAATAGTTTGCCAGCGTCCATCGAGAAGTGACTTGGGGGTGAAGTATTCAAGCCGGGTTCTTTCTAGAGTGCTCTGTTCTTTTTTTTGGATTGATGGGAAAAAAACATGGCGCTTGTTGTTGTCGTTGTCGACCACTTGAATGCTAACCAAATATATTGGAATGGCTGCTAATATGGAGAGGAGTGTCGCTAGTTCATGAGATTTTTTTTTGATGTCTTTGATGGAAAAAAATTCATCAATTAGTTCAAAAGTAAAAACTATGTGCTCGTGTATGATGTGGTCTTCGCCAGACTTTTTAACTCGTACAACAGGTTCGCTGAATAAATTATAAGTATGTTCATCTGAAGTTATGGTTGCCGATATGTTTTGATTGCAGTCTATGTCCTGTAAGTTTGATTTGATTTTCTCTTCGATACTACGAAGTGGAGTAAACCATTCACTGATATCGTTAAATCTAATACCTATGCTCTTAAACTTCGCTTTCACATCACCCGCAATGACATAGTCAATGGACATGTGGTGCCCAACAACGGAGCAGTCAAAAAGAGTAAACTTTTCACCAATTTTTGAGATGGCTTGCAAGCGATCAAATTTCTTCCCGTCACCTAGCTGACTATAGGTCTGCCAATTTTCGAAACGAAGCTGTGGCCAATGATTCGCTCCAAACAGCAAGGTGGCCTCGCCTAGATCCCCCATGTCGCTACTGAAAACCTGCACCACGTAACTATATTGTTCTGAAAAAATTATTTCGAGAGCCATGGAATTAAATGTGAGTAAGAGTTTATTAATGTGGGGTTGGTTGGTGTTTTGGTGATTTTAGCGAGCCATAATAAACTTTATGTATCTAGCTCCTAAATATTACCTTTAATACGTGGCTCAGTTCCTTGATCTGATTACGTGCCCAAGCTGAAAGTAGCCTACATCCGTGATAACAAATATCAGGCCCCATTATTTTAGCGCAATGGCATTGCGTTTCTTTGTGGTCACTATGCGCTTGCGCTAAGAACTACTCCCCCTCACCCCGCCCCCTCCACCCGATTCCGCCCATTCGCCTTGGCCCGATACAAGGCCTCGTCCGCACGCTGGACGATGGTTTCGTGGGTGGCGTCGTCGTCGCGCGCGGTGGCCGCGCCTATGCTGACGGTGACGACGCCGGCCACGGTGTCGGAGGCGGCGGACACCGCGGCGCGCACCCGTTCGGCCAGCACCAGCGCGCCTTCGGCGTCGGTGTCCGGCAGCAGAAGCAGAAACTCCTCGCCGCCGTAGCGGGCGGTGAAGTCCGTGGCGCGGGCCGCGCCGTTCAGGGCGGCGGCGATCTGTTGCAGCACCTGGTCGCCCACCGCGTGGCCGTGGTTGTCGTTGACGCGTTTGAAGTGGTCGGCGTCCAGCAGCAGCACGGAGTAGGGCGCGCGGCTGCGGTGATAGCGCTGGTATTCCGCCGTCAGCCATTCCGTGGCGGCCATGCGGTTGCCCAGGCCGGTCAGCGCGTCGTGGCGCGCCATCTGCTCCAGTTGCGCCGCTCTTTCCTCCAATTGGCGTTTGGCTTGGCTCAGCGCTTCCGTGCGTTCCTCCACTTTTTGTTCCAGGCCGGCGTTGGCGGCGGCCAGCTCGCCGCGGCGCGCCAGCAGGGCGGCGGTCATCTGCCGCATGGCCTGGGCCAGTTGTTGCAGTTCGCGGGCGCCGCTGCGCAAGCTCCAGTCCGCTTCTTCGTCGCCGGCGCTGACGCGCTGGGCGGTGCGGGCCAGGGTTTCCAGCGGGCGGCTGAAGGCGGCGGCCAGCCGGTAGACCACGATCATCAGCAGCAGGGTGATGATCAAGCCGGGCAGGGTCAGCGCGGAGCGCAGCCGGCTGAGGGCGGCGAAGGCTTGCGGCGGCGGCTGGCGGACGATGACGCGCCAGCCGGGGCCGGGGGCGTCGTCTATCGCGGCGTCGGCGTAGAGGTAGGTTTCGCCATCCGCCCAGTCGCCTTGTTGGTAGCCGGGGCCGCTCAGCGGCGCGGGCATGTCCGCCTGGTCCGGCGCGCCGGGCGGGAACAGCGGGGCGTTGTTCTGGTTGACGATGAAGACTTGGGGCGCGTCCCCGGCGCTGCCGCGCGGCAGGCGGTCGGCGATCAGCGTCGCCACCCAGGCCCAGGCGCTTTGGGCGGCCAGCGCGCCGCGCAGCTTGCCGGCTTCGTCATGCAGCGGGGCGGCGAATTCAATGCGGGGAGACGGCGCCTTGCCGCTGGCGGAGACGATGCGGCCGTCCGGCGCGATCACGCCCAGCCAGGCGTAGTCCGGGTTGTGCAGCCTGATGTGTTCCAGGCCGCCGCGCAGCGCCGGGCTGTCCAGCGGGGCGCTGAGGAAGACCGGGGTTTGGGTGTGCAGGGCGAGTTCTCGACGCCTTTGGCTGAGGCCGGCGGCCAGGGATTTGGCGATGCCGCGCGCGGTGGCCTGCAAGGCTTCGCCCTTGTCTTGCAGCAGGCCCTGGTTCAGTTGCGGCTCCAGCGCGGTGTCCAGCAGGGAGGCGAGCAGGAACAGGCCGCCGAACAGCAGGCTGAGCCGCAGCCGGAAACTGCGCGGCGAGAGCTGGGAGAGAAGCTTCATCTTGGTGCGGCCAATGGGGTGGTACAGCTTTATGTTTGTATCCACGGGCGCGGGATTGCAAGGCGGGAGGCGGGGTAAAAAGAGCGCGGCCAGCGTGGGCCGCGCGAAAGGAGGGGATGGGGGTGTGCGGTAAGCGGCGCTGAGAACCTGTTTACGATCTGCTGCGCGTCGTGGAGCGTTACACGGTGAGTACAGCTTCGAAATGCTGATGTACCCCGCGTACATTCCGCTTTCTCAGCGGTTTTCGCCTAGCTCGCGAGATCGCAAACACGTTCTGAGAGCGGCCAACAAAATCCCTGAGGCAAGGCGCGCCGACGCAGCATCAGGGGTTTTTCGCCGTTCTTACTTTTCGGTGAGGCCGCCGCCCAGCGCCTTGTACAGCGCAATGGCGTTGCTCAGTTCGCCGCGGCGCAGGTCCAGCAGCCCTTGTTGGGCGGCGTAGAGTTGGCGTTGGGCGTCCAGCAGTTCCAGCCGGCCGTCCACGCCGGCGCGGTAGCGCTGGCCGGAGAGGTCGGCGCGGCGCTCGGCGCTGGCCACCGCGCGCGCCTGGGCGTCTATCTGGCGGCTGAAGGTTTCGCGGCCGGCCAGGCCGTCGGCCACTTCGCGGAAGGCGATCTGGATGGCGCGTTCGTATTCGGCCACGGCGCTGGATTTGCGCACTTCCGCCAGCCGCAGTTCGGCGCGCAGCCGGCCGCCCTGGAACAGCGGGATGTTGATTTGCGGCGCAAAGCTCCATACGTGTTGGCCGCCGTCGAACAGATTGCGCAGGCCGGGGCTGAGGAAGCCGGCGGAGGTGCTCAGCGACAGCCGCGGGAAGAAGGCGGCGCGCGCGGCGCCGATGTCGGCGTTGGCGGCTTCCAGTTGTTGTTCGGCTTGCAGGATGTCCGGGCGGCGGAACAGCAGTTCCGAGGGCAGGCCGGCGGCCAGCCGGGTCACCACCGGCTGGCGGTCCAGCGGCAGCGGCTCGGGCAGGTCTTCTGGCGGTTCCGCGCCCAGCAGCAGGCGCAGCGCGTTGCGCGCCTGGTCCGCGGCGCGGGCGCGGGCTTCCAGGTCGGCGTCGGCGCTGGCCACTTGGCCTTCGGCCTGGGCCACGTCCAGGCCGCCGGCCTGTTGCGCGTCCTTGAGCCGGCGCGCCAGCGCCAGCGATTGCCGCCAGTCTGCCTGGGTGCGTTCCGCCAGCGCCAGTTGTTCGCGCGCCAGCCGTTCCGCGAAGTAGGCGTCCGCCACCGCGCCCACCAGGGCGATCTGGGCGGCGCGGCGGCCGTGATCGGTGGCCAGGTAGCGGGCGAAGGCGGCGTCGGACAGCGCGCGCACGCGGCCGAACAGGTCAATCTCAAACGCGCTGACGCCCACGTTGACGCCGTACTGGTTTTGCACGGCGGCCGGGGTGAACGGATCGGTTTCGCGGTTGGCCGGGCTGCGCTGGCGGTTGAGGCCGGCGCCGGCGTCCACGGACGGCAGCCGCGCGGCGCGCTGGATGCCGTATTGGGCTTCGGCGGCTTCCACGTTGAGAGCGGCCAGGCGCAGGTCGCGGTTATTGCGCAGCGCCAGGTCTATCAGGCTTTGCAGCCGGCGGTCGCCGAACATGGCGCGCCAGCCCAGGTCGGCGGCGTTGGCGTTGGCATCGTCCGCGGCCGCCGTGGCGTAACGGGCCGGCACCGGCGGCTCCGGCTTGCGCAGCGGCTGGGTCAGCGAGCAGGCGGAGACGCTTAGGGCCAGGGCCAGAGGGAGGAGCGCTTTCATGATTCAACTTTCTGTTCCGCGGCCGGACGCGGCTTGCGCCAGTTGGCGATGCGCGCTTGCGCGCTCATCACGACCACGAAGAATACGGGTACGAAGAAGATGGCCAGCACGGTGGCGGTGACCATGCCGCCGAACACGCCGGTGCCGATGGCGTTCTGGGTTTCGGCGCTGGCGCCGGTGGCCAGCATCAGCGGCAGCACGCCCAGGCCGAAGGCCAGCGAGGTCATCAGGATGGGGCGCAGCCGCAGCCGGGAGGCTTGCACCGCGGCGTCCACCAGGCTCTTGCCTTCTTCATGCAGTTGTTTGGCGAACTCGATGATCAGGATGGCGTTCTTGGCGGACAGGCCAATCACGGTGATCAGGCCCACTTTGAAGAACACGTCGTTGGGCATGCCGCGCAGCATGACCGCGCCGATGGCGCCGATCAGGCCCAGCGGCACCACCAGCATCACGGACAGCGGGATGGCCCAGCTTTCGTACAGCGCGGCCAGCACCAGGAACACCACGATCATGGACAGCGCCATCAGCATGGGGGCCTGGGCCGCGGATTGGCGTTCCTGTAGCGATTGGCCGGTCCAGGCCAGGGCGAAGCCGGGCGGCAGTTGTGTGGCCAGCCGTTCCATCTCGGCCATGGCCGCGCCGCTGGAGTAGCCGGGCGCGGCGCCGCCGGAGAGGCGGGCGGACGGGTAGCCCTGGAAGCGCACCAGTTGCAGCGGGGTTTCGGACCAGGCCGGGCGCACCACTTCGGACAGCGGCACCATGCCGCCGCTGGCGTTGCGCACGTAGAGCTTGAGCACATTGTCCAGCTGCATGCGCGCCGGCGCGTCGGCCTGGATGATGACTTGCTGCATGCGGCCGGCGTGCGGGAAGTCGTTGACGTAGGTGGAGCCCATGGCGGTGGACAGGGTGTCGCTGACGCTGTTGAAGGACACGCCCAGCGCCTCGGCCTTTTGCCGGTCTATGTCCAGGCGCACGCTGGTGCCGGCCGGCAGGCTGTCCGGGTAGACGCCCTGGACGATCTTGCTGCGGGAGGCCAGTTCCAGCAATTGGGCTTCGGCCGCTTTGAGCGCGGCGTGGCCCTGGTTGGCGCGGTCTTGCAGCCGCAGGCTGAAGCCGGAGCTGGTGCCCAGTTCGTCGATGGCCGGCGGCAGCAGGCTCATCGCCGCGCCTTCCGTGGCGGCGGACAGGCGATGTTGGGCGCGCATGGCTTCTTCCACGGTGCTGCTGTCGCCGCGTTGTTTCCAGTCTTTGAGCACGGCGAAGTTCAGCGCCGCGTTGGGGCCGGAGCCGGAGAAGCCGTAGCCGATGATGGAGATGCTGGACTGGAGCGCAGGGCGCGTCGCCAGATGGTCATCGAGCGTTTTAACCACGTCGCGGGTGCGCTCGACGGTGGCGTCCGCGGGCAAGAGAAAGCTGGTCATGAAATAGCCCTGGTCTTCTTCCGGCAGGAAGGAGGAGGGCAGCGCCTTGAAGCCGGCGGCCAGCGCGCCGGAGATGGCCAGGAACAGCAGCATCACGCGGCCGGCGCGGCCTATCAGCCGGCCTACGCGGGTTTCATACCAGGCGGTGAGTTGGGCGAAGCGGCGGTTGAACCAGCCGAAGAAGCCGCGCTTTTCATGGTGTCCCTGCGGGATGGGCTTGAGCATGGTGGCGCACAGCGCCGGGGTCAGCGTCAGCGCCAGCAGCGCGGAGAACAGGATGGCCACGGCCATGGACAGGGAAAACTGTTGGTAGATCACGCCCACGGAGCCGCTGGACAGGGCCATGGGGATGAAGACGGCGGTGAGCACCAGGGTGATGCCGACGATGGCGCCGGTGATTTCCTTCATGGCTTTGGAGGTGGCGTCCCGCGGGGACAGGCCTTCTTCCGCCATCAGCCGTTCCACGTTTTCCACCACCACGATGGCGTCGTCCACGATGATGCCGATGGCCAGCACCATGCCGAACATGGTCAGCACATTGATGGAGAAGCCGGTGGCCAGCATCACGGCGAAGGTGCCCAGCATGGCCACCGGGGCGACGATGGCCGGAATCAGGGTGTAACGCGCGTTTTGCAGGAACAGATACATCACCAGGAAGACCAGCACCATGGCTTCCAGCAGGGTGTGGATCACTTTTTCGATGGAGATCTTGACGAAGGGCGCGGTGTCGAAGGGCACGGAGTAGCTGATGCCGGCCGGCATGGAGGTGCTCAGCTCGGCCAGCCGCGCCCGCACCGCTTCCGCGGTTTTGACCGCGTTGGCGCCCGGCGCCAGTTGCACGCCGGCGAAGGAGGCGGGCTTGCCGTTTTCGCGGCTGACGAAGCTATAGCCCTGGGAGCCTATCTCCACCCGCGCCACGTCGCCCAGCACCACTTTGGAGCCGTTGGCGTTGGCGCGCAGCACGATGGCGGCGAACTCTTCCGGCGCGGTCAGTTGGCCTTGCACGGTGAGCGGCACGGTGACGCGCTGGCCGGGCAGGGCGGGCGCGGCGCCCAGGCTGCCGGGGGCGATCTGGACGTTTTGCTGGGCGATGGCGGCGGTGAGCTCGCTCATGGACAGGCCGTAGGTGATCAGTTTGGCCGGGTCCACCCAGACGCGCATCGCTTGTTCCGTGCCGAACTGTTGGACGCGGCCCACGCCTTCGATGCGGCGCAGTTCTTCGGCGATATTGCGCGACAGGTAGTCGCTGAGCGCGCCTTCGTCGAAGCGGCCGCTGTCCGAGCGCAGGCCGATCAGCATCAGGAAGCCGGAGGAGGCGGATTCCACCATCACGCCGTTCTGGCGCACCGGGGCGGGCAGCCGCGGCTCCACCGCCTTGAGTTTGTTCTGCACGTCCACCTGGGCCAGCTCCGGGTCCGTGCCCGGCTTGAAGGTGACGGTGATCTGGGCGATGCCGGAGGTATCGGCCGAGGATTCGAAATACAGCAGGTTCTTGACGCCGGACAGCTCGCGCTCGATCAGGCTGAGCACGCCGTCGCTCATGGTCTGCGGCGTGGCGCCGGGGTAGCTGGCGGTGATGGTGACCGAGGGCGGCGCCACCGAGGGGTAACGCGCGATCGGCAGCTGTGGGATGGCGATCACCCCCAGCAGAATGATGAACAGGGCGATCACCCAGGCGAACACCGGGCGGCGGATGAAGAATTGAGACATGGCGGCTTCCTTCGATCAGCGCTTGGCCGCGGGCGCGGCTTCGCTGGCGGCCACCACGGCGCCGTCGGCGAGGCGTTCCATGCCCTCGACCACGACTTTCTGCCCGGCGCGCAGGCCGGAGCGGATGCGGTATTGGCGGTTGGCCAGTTCGCCCAGCTCCACCACGTTCAGCCGGGCCTGGTTCTTGGCGTCCACGGTCCACAGCTGGGTTTTGCCGCCGATGCGCACCACGGCCTGCTGCGGCACGGTCAGCGCCGCCGCGTAGCTGGCGCGCGGCACGCGGGCGCGGACGAACATGCCGGGCAGCAGCCGCCGCTCGGGGTTGTCCACCAGTACGCGCAAGAGCACGTCGCCGGTGCCGGCGTCCACGTTGACGCCGGAGAACAGGATGCGGCCGTTGAGGCCGTAGGGCGCGCCGTCGTCGCGCAGGATGGACACCGGCAGGCCGCCGCCGGCGCTGTCCGGCTGGGCGGCCAGGCTTTGGCGCACGGCTTCCAGCGCCGCCGCCGGCTGGCGCACGTCCACGTACACCTGGTCTATCTGTTGGATGCGGGCCATCGGGGCGCCGTCGGCGCCGCCCACCAGCGCGCCCTCGGTGACCAGGGCCTGGTCGATGCGGCCGGAGATGGGCGCTTCCACGCGGGAGAATTTCAGGTCCAGCTGGCGGCGGGCCAGCGCGGCGCGCGCCTGGGCCACGTCCGCGGCGGCCTGATCGCGCTGGGACGCGGCGTCGTCGTAAACCTGGCGGCTGACGGCGTCGGTTTCCACCAGCGGCTTGAGGCGGGCGGTTTGCACCCGCGCGCGCGCCAGCGCGGCCTCGGCGCGTTGCAGCGCGGCGGCGGCGGTGTCCACTTCCGCCTTGAACGGCGCCGGGTTGATCTGGAACAGCGGCTGGCCGGCGCGCACCTCGGTGCCTTGCTCAAATTGCCGGCGCAGCACAATGCCGCTGACCTGGGGGCGGATTTCCGCCACCCGCACCGCGGCCACGCGGCCGGGCAGGTCTTCGCTCAGCTTGAGCGGGGCCGGGGCCGCGCTGAGGGTGCGCACCGGGATCGCCGGCGGCGGCGCTTGGGTCTCGGCTTGTCCGCAGGCGCTCAGCAGCGCCGCCGCCAGCAGGCAGCAGCCGCCGTAGAGGCTGGCTCGTTTACTCTTCATTTCCACTCCAATCAGGCTTGGGCGGCGGGCCGCCCGTAAAAAATATGCGGCAGTATGCCGGGGCCGGATGGGGTTTTTCGTGTGGTAGCATGGAGATTCGATGGAGATGCAAACAGGATGCGAAATCGGCGCCATGACTCAGACAATGCGACCGTCCGGCGGGGCTCAAGACCGTCAGGCCTTGATCCTCGTCGCTGAAGACGAACCCGAGATCGCGGAGATTCTCACCGCCTATCTGACCCGCAGCGGCATGCGCTGCGCGCACGCGGCGGACGGCCGGCAGGCGCTGGAGCTGCATCTGTCGCTGAAGCCGGATCTGGTCTTGCTGGACGTGCAGATGCCGCGGGCCGACGGCTGGCAGGTGTTGGCGGAAATCCGCCACCGCGGCGACACGCCGGTGATCATGCTGACGGCGCTGGACCAGGACATCGACAAGCTGATGGGCTTGCGCATCGGCGCGGACGACTACGTGGTCAAACCCTTCAATCCCGCCGAGGTGGTGGCGCGCACGCAGGCGGTGCTGCGCCGCTCCATGTCCGGCGCGCGTCAGGCGGAGCCGCGCGTGCTGCGCGCGGAGCCGTTCGAGATCGATCTGGAAAACCACGAAGTGGCGGTGCAGGCCGGCAAGCAGCGCCATGTGCTGACGCTGACGCTGACCGAATTCAAACTGTTGGCGCAACTGGCGCGCGCGCCGCGGCGGGTGTTCAGCCGCGCGGAGCTGCTGGCCGCCTGCCTGCCGGAAGGCGACGCCTTGGAGCGCACCGTGGACAGCCACATCAGCAAGCTGCGCAAGAAGCTGGAGGAGTGCGGCGTGGACGGCGTGCCGGTGGGCGTGCGCGGCGTGGGTTACAAGCTGTGGGGCGCGGAATGAGGCTGGAGGGGCTGAGCCGGCAGATCGCGCTGTCGATGGCGACGATGGCCTTCTGCGTGACGGTGCTGGTGGTGGTGACCGGCTTCACTTTCTACTATGTGGCGATGACTTACTGGCCGGTGCATTTTGAGACGCCGGGCTGGAAGATGACGATGCCGGAGTGGGTGTGGCTGCTGTCCAGCACCGTGGCGGGCCTGGCGCTGTCGGTGGTGATGGGCCTGCGTCTGGCGCGCCGCATCCTGGTGCCGCTCAACTCGGTGGCGGAGGGCATACGCCGCGTGGCTCAGGGCGATCTGGACGCGCGCGCGGCGGCCGGGGACCGTTCGCTGCGCGAGGCGGCGGCGCTGGCCGACGATTTCAACGCGCTGGCGGACCAGTTGCAGCGCATGACCAAGGAGCAGGCGTTCTGGAACGCCGCCATCGCCCATGAGCTGCGCACCCCGGTCACGGTGCTGCGCGGACGGCTGCAAGGGCTGGCGGAAGGGGTGTTCACCCCGGACGAGAACCAGTTCCGCCGGCTGCTGGCCCAGGTGGAGAGCCTGGCGCATCTGATCGAGGATTTGCGCGTGATCAGTCTGGCGGAAAGCGGGCATCTGGACATAGAGATGCGAGACACCGATCTGGCCGCCGAAGTGCGCGCGGTGGTGGAGGTGTTCGAGGACGCCTTGTTGGCGGCCGGCTTGCAGGCTGTGCTGGATCTGGACGAGCGTCCGGCGCATTGCGATCCGGTGCGCATCCGCCAGGCGCTGCTGGCCTTGCTGGACAATGCGCGCCGCTACGCCCAACCCGGCCTGGTGCGGGTGCGGCTGCGCATGGAGGACGGCCTGTGCAGCTTGCGGGTGGAGGACGAGGGGCCGGGCATTCCAGACGATTTCGCGCCGCACGCCTTCGAGGCCTTCCGCCGCGCGGACGCGGCGCGGCAAAGCGGCAAGGGCGGCAGCGGCCTGGGGCTGGCGGTGGTGGCCGCCATCGCGCTGGCTCACGGCGGCGAGGCCCGTTGCAGCCGCGTGGGCGGCGGCAGCCGCTTTGAGCTGAGCTGGCCGCAGCCGGCGTCTTAACCGGCTGGGCGCGCAGCCCGCTTCATGAACACAAGCTCCGGGTCGCCGTCGTCCAGATTGTCGATGCGTCCGCTTTCCCGGAAGCCCAGCTTGTCCAGCAAGCGCCGCATCGGCAGATTGGATTCATTGGCGGAGGTGAACAGCTTGTCGCCCGCGCATCGCCGTTCAAACTCCGCCATCAAGGCGCTGGCCACGCCGCGGCCTCTGGCGGTTTCCGTCACCATCAGCAGCGGGATGAAGCGCTGCTGAAAGAAGGAGCGGTCCAGAATGCCGTAGCCCAGCGCCTCCTCGGCCTCGGCCAGCCAGCAGCTTTGCGCGGCGATGGCCTCGCCCAGCATCCTGCGTCGGGCGGGGTCCCGCTGCGCGATGGCGTCGACGCCGATCAGGGCCGGCAGGTCCGCCGCTTGCGCGGCTCGTATCTTGATATCCAGTTTGAGCATGGCTTGCATGTGGTCATCCCGCGCCCGCTTTCAAGGCCGCGTTGATGGTTTTCCACTGCCGGGCGGCGCCGGCGATGAAGAGCAGCAGCAGGACGCCGGTGGCGATCTGGAGGGCGGGCGCGTCGGGGCTGGACAAGAGGGGATGGCCCAAGGGCAGCCGGGTGGAGGTTTCCGTGACGGCCGGAATCCAATGGAACAGGAAGGTGGCGGACAAGCCGACGGCGGACGCATGGGCGGCCTTGCCGCCGAAAAGGCCCTTGAACTCCGCCAGCAGCGCCAGCAGCAGGACGACCAGCGTGATCAGGGCCAAGGCGTGCGGCTTGCCGAAGCCGCCGTGCTGAAAAATGCCCAGGGCGGTGACGCAGCTGATCACGGTGCCGATCACATAAGCCTGGCCCAGGCGATTGCGCGGGCTGATCCTGCCGTCGCGCCACAGCGCGATGGCGCCGAAAGCGACCGCCAGCAGGCTGACGGCGGTATGAAAGATCCCCAGCGGGGTGAGTCCATATAGCATTTGGATCTCCTTGCTCATAAAGGCTTGGATGCGGCCGGGCCGGAGTCTTGCCGGCCCAGGCTTTGCTGCCACAGCACTATCACTATAAGACCTATGGCCATCACGCATTCCAGCCGGAAGAAATCCAGGCAGGACAGCAATTGCGATTGCTGCGTCAGTTGCCCCGCCAGCACGGCCATTCTTTGTTTGGCGCTCAGCTCCGGCAAGGCTTGCTGCAATTGGTCCAGCGCGGCGTTGAACGCCGGGTTGAGCACGCTGAAGCCCTCGGACAGGCGCTGGTAGTGCAAGGCGTTGCGCGCTTGCAGAAACACTGTACTGGCGGCCACCCCCATGGACAGCGACAGCTGACGGACGATGTTCTTGGTCTGGTAGGCGCGGGCGAAGTCGGGTTGATCGATATGGCTGAAGGTGGCCTGCGCCACCGCCATGATGAACAGGGACATGAAGCCGCCGTTGCAGATCAGGATGCTTACGATCAGGCTGGCCGGCGCGTTTTGATTGAGGCCGGACATCAACACGCCGTAGAGCAGCAGCAGGCAGCAGGCCGCCGCCATCATGGCGCGCACGCCGCGCGCCCGGCGCTTGAGCAATAAAAAGGCGTAGAGCGTGGAAAACAGGATGCCGGCGACAAAGCTCACCGACAGCAAGCGCCCGGTCGTCGGCAGGTCAAAGCCCAGCGCCTGCTGCGCCATCACCGGCAGGATGTAGCTGTTGGCGGAAACCAGCAGATAGCAGCAGCTGTAAAAGCCCAGGCCGGCCAGGTAGCGCAGCTGGAGCAGGGCTTTCTTGCGCAGCGGGCGCCGCTGGCGGTGGTATTGCCAGCCCCAGCCGGCCAGCAAGGCCAGCGCGAGGATGGCCAGCAGCCATTCGGGCCGGGAGAAGAAATCGTAGGGCAGCTGTTGAATCAGCCATTGCAGCGCCAGCACGCCGACAATCATGCATAGGAAGGCGCGCGAGCCCTGGGTATGCGGATGGGCCGGTTCCGCCCGCTGGCTCAGCAGCCGGGTGGCCGGCCAGGCCAGCGCCAGCGCCGGCAGCACGGCGAAGAAAATCCAGCGCCAGTCCTGGCGGCTGATCAGTTCCGCGCCCAGCAGCGGGCCGCTGGCGGAGCCCAGCATCAGCGCATAGCCGAAACAGAGCAGGCCCAGCATCTTGCTCTTGTCCGTCAGCGCGTTCACCTCCACCCGCGCCGCGGTGAAGAAGGCTGCTCCGCCCAGGCCTTGCAGCGCCCGGCCCAGTATCAGCTGGCTGGGACCATTGGCGAAACCGCAGGTCAGCGCGCCAACGCCGAACACGATGATGGACAGGCGGATATAACGCCGCATGCCCAGACGGCGGCTCAGCCATTCGTGCTGCAACAGCACCAGAACGGCGGCGCTGGCGTAAGCCATGGCCGCATAGCTGAACTCCTCCGGCGCGGCGCCCACGCCGCCCATCACCTGGCTGGAGGCGAAGTTGAGCAGGCCGTTCTGGAAGAACTCCAGACAGGCGATCAGCATGATGGAAATCAGATACCAGGGCGTGGCTTGCGTGCGTTCGGCGTTCATGGGCTCGGGACTCGGGAGGGTGTCCCCATTATCGGAGCCGGCTATAATTCAATAAAATCGATTGTTTACATGGCATTTATCGAAATGACTGATATAGATGCGGTCTGGCTGCGCCGCCTGGATCTCAACAATATGGTGGCCTTGCACACGCTGCTGAGCACGCGCAGCGTCAGCCAGAGCGCGCGGCTGCTGTGCCTGGGGCAGCCGGCGGTCAGCCATCTGCTCAAGCAGCTGCGGGAGCAGTTGCAGGACGCCTTGCTGTACCGGCACGGCCAGCGCATGATGCCCACCCCGTTCGCCGAGGCCTTGCTGCCTGAATTGGAAGCCTGGCTGGGCGCCGGCGAGCGCCTGTTCCGGCAGCGGCCCGTGGACCTGGAAACAGTGGAAAGAACGGTGCGGCTGGCCTTGCCGGACGCGCTGGAAGCCGCCTTGCTGCCCGGTTTGCTCGGGGCTTGCCGCGAGCGGGCGCCGGGCCTGAGCGTGGATGTGGCGGCCTTGTCCGCCGCTCAGGCGCTGGCGGCGCTGGAGTCGGCGCAGATTGATTACGCCGTCGGCTACTTTCCCTTCCCCACGCCCCGGCTGGAACGCCAGACCCTGCTGCGCAGCGGCTTCGCCTGCCTCTATCACCGCGAACAGCTGCAATTGCCGGCCGTGGTGGGCGCGGAGGAAGTGGCGGCCTGGCCGCATGTCTACACCTCTTACATCGGCGAAGCGCTCAGCCTGATAGACCATTACCTGCAACTGCGCGGCTTGCAGCGCCGCGTCCTGGCGCGCGCCGCCAGCCTGCTGGCCATCCCGCCGATACTGGTGGCGGTGCCGGCGGTGGCGGTGCTGCCCTCCGTGGTCTGCGCCATCGTCGGCCGGCATCAGGCGGGCATGGCGCGCGCGCAGATAGACGAGCCGAGCTTGCGGATCGATGTGGAGTTGTTATGGCATCCCAGGGTGAACGACGATCCGGTGCACCAATTCGTGAGGACCGAACTGGCCGGGCTGTGCGCGGGCGGCCGGATCGCGCCGGACGGCGCTGAGGGGGAGGACATGGCGTAAAAAATGCCGCACCGTTGGCCGGTCGCGGCTTTTTTTGATCTGCGGCGCTTGCTGCTTTGCAAGCAGAGGTGGCGCCCCGACAGGGATTGAGTTTACATTTTAACAATCTGTTTTTATTTGATATTTATTGTTGGTTTTTTTAGTGGTGCCCCCGTATGTGCCCCCTGGAAAGAATTTTGCATGGTTGAGTGACGACTTCTGGCCCAAAGAGCCATTCGATACCAGTGTGGCTAGGGCTCCTTTTCGGCCGAAGCGGACACTGAGGGCACTTGGCTGGGCAGTCCGCTCCTGACCCTAAGCAGTCGGTGCCCTCATGAAAAAGCGGACACTAACGTTGGAGTTCAGCGGCTGGTGAAAAGCGCAGCTTTTTACCAGCCCGCTGGAACGACTTGTTATGCCATTTTCGCTGGCAAGGTGGGTGTTTTATATGAGCCCCTTTGCTGCTAAGCGTCGGTAGTGCTCTCCAAGCGCGGTTAGACGAATAGTCTTGCTTTCCATCGCAACGTGCCACATATGCGGCGCGTTTTCAGGAACCGCAAGCCCCACGCGGTTGTACCTCTGAAGGATTTTGAAAATCGCGTTGTGATCAGGGTTCGGAGCGGGAATACCTTGCGGATTTGTGGCCCAAGACTCATGCCTCTCAGGCTCATAGCTTGGGTCAAGTTGGAATTGAAAGCCGGAAGCCGGGAAAAACTCTGAAATCCGACGAAGCTCCGCGAGCTCTAATGGCGGCTGAACTTTCCTCAAGGAGACAAATCGTGTGACATTTGTTTTGAAGACTGGTCTTTGTGCCCACGGCCCAAGCGACTGATCAACATGCGCATAGACACCGCCAGGTGTTACGTCTCCTACAAGGTTTGCGGCAGCGCCGCCGAGCGCATCTACCAGTAAGCTGGTAAAGACGCCGGCACCATTTTCCTCTGTTGCATATTGTTCCGCGGTAGAGGCAGTAAGAATGGTCACCCCATCGCTGATCTCGGCAACCTTTTGCTGCAACGCGTTGCCTCCAGCTACACCGCTGTAACAGCTATCAAGAATGATCACCCGGTTTTGAATCTTCGATTGATTTGCCATGGTCATGATTTCGGCCAATGGCACGCCATCGTTTCCAGTCTTCACGTCCGAAGAGCAAAGGTAGCCTCCTGTTGTTTCGATGTGGCCATGGCCTGCGAAATACAGTAGTGAAACTTCACCATCCCCTGCAAAAAGGGTTTCGATGGCCTGTCGAAGTTCGTCACGTCCAACTGGGTCAGTTGGGCCTGTGGCAGTCAGATGCTTCACACCAAAATTCACCGAGCCATCCGCGTGCCGATCAAGCATGGCTTTGACAGCGAATGAATCATTTACGCAGCCATAGAGCGGCGAAACATTTGTGTAGTAGTCAATTCCGACAACGAGTGCTTTTCTCACTTTTTATTCTTCTCTTCCGTCATCATTTGATCGACAGCGGAAGCGATTTTTTCCCAGTCCCAGCTGATAGTTATAATGCGCTGAAGTCCATCAGGTAAGTTGCTAGAAGTATTTGCGCCATCAACATAAACACCAAAGACGGGAACATCTTGGTCTTTTGCCATTTTTATTTCCTTGGCAACGCCAGTAGCGCTCGCCATGGTTTTTCCGACCAAGACGATCAGCATGTTGCATTTGTTGATCTTGTCTTTAACTATAGATTCCCACTGTGACTGGGGCATTGCCGATTTTGCCGACCAGTCCTGAATTGAGAACGGGGTCTTTGAATTCTTTGCTTGGCCTACGAATAAATTTTTCTCGGTTTCATTGTGGTCAAAGTCGAAGCTAATGAATGCTCTTGGGTCTGCCATTTCTCTCTCCTTGCTCTATGTAGATGAATGTTGATTGCAGAAGGCATAACGTAGAGCTAACCGGCGCTGCTCGGCTTTATCGCGCAGCGTCCTGCGACCAAAGGGAACGGGGTTGAGCGCCATGTTAGATTTTAATAACGCTCGCGTTTTGGTAGTTTTAGAACCGCTGCCGCGAGATCCTCCACTGTGCATTCGCCCTTGAGAATTCCGTTCAGAATCTCTACTCGAACTCTATCAAAACGGTTGTTGTTTATTGGCGAATCGAACGGAGCAATTATAAGGTTGTAAGGAGTTAAGTACTTGACCACCAGCTCGGCCTCGCCGTTAAGGTCGACAACCTTTCCTTCAATAACTGCCGCATCGTCATCATATTCGGAACGAGTAATTGGTGTTCCATGAAACACGGCAAATTCCTCGCGTGCATACCCCCAATAATTAACCTGTTTTTCAATGATGGAATGATCATAAAGACCAGATGGCGCAGAGGGGGTTGTCTTGATGTATACAAACTGTTGGTAGTAGTCGCCTGCATTAACGGCTGCAATTTCTTCAATTACAAGCTCTTGGTAATCTAGCTGAACAGTATCTGAGGCGATAGCCGTAAACGAATCAATTTGTAAATCCCCTGTTCGCCACCACCATATCGGCTGACCATCTGAAAAAACAATGGGTTCTCGCATCAATAAACAAAGTCGCTCCACTGCCTCTTCCGGTTTTTTAAACCATTGGATTCCGCGAATTCCTGGGAACGCGCTACTGAAGCGACGACTAAAGAATACAGTGCTACTTTCGCCGCGCAGCGAAGGAGCCTTCACTTCCTCGGAGGATGGAATTAGTGGGTTTTTCCCTAGGGTGGGCTTCGGCTTTAAGGGTATGCCATAAAGCTCATGGAGCAAGTTTTTGAAATTTTCTTCAAATTTTTCTTCGTCCGAAAAATCTATATATGTTCGACCGCCTAAGCAAATTGGTGTTTTAACTTTCTCTGATACGTTCTTGATGCATGGAATAAATTTCGTGGTGTCTTGGTCGGCAAACAGCTCCGCGGTAAGAATGTTTTTTTCATAACCAACGCCGCCTAAACCTCCGTTGGACTTTTTGTTGTAGTTGTCGGTGCAAATAACTAGGACTCTGTCTGAGTTTGTTAGGCCAGCCTCCATGAATCGCATGAGGTTGGAACCTAGTTGCAAATCCCATTGATCAAGAAGTGTTTCAACACCACTTTCGATTAGTTTGCATGCGATTTTATATACCCATTCTTTATGCTCATCACTGTCATGGGAATACGAAATAAATACTTGCGGGCTTGTTGTCATGGCGGAGCAACCATAGAGATTCGAAAAATCTAACGTGGAGCTAACCGGCCTGCGCGGCTTTTTGCGCAGGTCCGGTTGAGCGCAGGGCTAAATGCCATATGTATTGAACTCTACCAGCGCACCAATTCTTCTTAGGTAGTCTTCACCGAGAAGCATTGGATGGTAGCGAAGCCCATGATTGAGTTCGTCCGCGTGGGCGGCTATTACTCCACCAAGCCCATCTTTCATCTTATTTACCACCGCAAAGCTGGTTGGCAAGGACAAATCAATAATCTCTGCGCTTGGCAGAGTAAGCCACGCATGTATGTTTAGCTGTGGCCCCTGGATTCCCGTTTGAAGAAGCCGCAAAAGATCGGATTCCGATTGCCTGAACATATAGCTTGGCGGGGTGTGCACATATCCGATGGTGTATAGGATTGGCACGCCAAAGAATTCTTCCAGTGGTTCCTTGAGACGCCAATGAAGGGATAAGCATTGGGCTACAACGGCTTCCAGGCCAAGATCTCCAACGGCATCACGAACCGCGTAGGGAAATTGTTCGTGGCGTTCCGGCGTGAGAAGGCGCTCGCACGTGGATGAGATTTCTGGGCATGTGAGGCCGAAACGGATGGTTCGCTGCTGGGCTTCTAGGATTTCGGCGGAGTATGATTTGGTCATGGAGTCTAGCGTGAAATATACACCTTTGCAGGTGTATATTTGGTTTGTCTATGTGTATAACTAGGTATGATATGTGCATTTCTCATTGTTTTACAAGCCACTGGGGTTGCCAATGCCTGAAAGTACACAGCCAGATGGGACCGCCTCGCCACGTTTGCTCGATGTGTTGCGCGAGACGCTGCGAGTCAGACATTACAGCCTGCGCACCGAGCAGCAATACGTCAATTGAGTACGGCGCTTTTTGCGCTTTCACCATCATCAGCACCCTCGCGAGATGGGGGGCTGCGGAGGTCAGTAGCTTTCTCACCCATCTGGCCGTTGAAGGTCAGGTGTCTGCATCCACGCAAAATTAGGCATTGGCTGCGCTTCTGTTTCTCGATCGTGATGTGCTGATGCTGAACTTGCCCTGACTAGATGAAGTTGTTTGGGCCTGGCCGTCCAGGCATCTGCCAGTCGTTCTGACGTGACAGGAGGTCGCGGCACTGTTGGCGCAGGTCGATGGGCTGTACGCGCTGCAGCTGCGTTTGCTATACGGCACCTGCATGCGGCTGATGGAGTGCATGCGCCTGCGGGTCAAAGACATCGACTTCGGGCGTGGCGAAATTCTGATCCGCGATGGCAAGGGGGCGAAAGACAGAGTGACAATGTTGTCCCAGAGCCTGGTGGCACCACTACAGACCTATCTGCAGCGGCGGCGCGCCATCCATGAGGCAGACTTGCAGGCCGGCATGGCTGATGTGTTTTTACCCGATGCGCTGGCATGAAAATACCCGCATGCCGGGCAGGAATGGGGTTGGCAATATGTGTTTGTCACCACTGGCTATGTGAGCGACCCGCGCGCTGGCGCACAACGGCGGCACCATCAGGATGAAAAGCTACTGCAGCGAGCGATGAAGCGGGCGGTAACTGCTGCCGGGATTGCCAAGCTGGCCACACCGCATACGCTACGCCACAGCTTTGCCTTCCATCTGCTTGAATCTGGCTACGATATTCGCACGGTGCAGGAGCTACTGGGCCACGCGGATGTCAGCACCACGATGATTTATACCCATGTATTGGACAAGGGAGGCCGGGGAGTAGGCGGTCCGCTGGATAGCCTGTGAGCGCATTATGTGTCGTGCCGGAAAGCACGCGACGATATTCTTTAATGTCGGCTTTGCTGCAACTAGCTGCCAATGATATCGATGCTATCGACAGGCAGCTTTGGCCGAATAGCAGTCACACATCATTCATCGACAATGATCACAGCCCGCAGCCGTTGGCCAAGTGATACCCCTATTTTTGCCGAGTCTCAGCCAGGCACACACACCTAAATTCCCCCCGAAACCGTGGATCAGCCCCTAAATCTTTGTCCTGTAACGGCTTTTCATCCACGGTGTTGTCCACGGTCTATCCCCCCGATTCCGTAGATGCCGCATAAACTTCAATAAAATCAATGCCATGAAGGGAAGGGCGAATCCACCATTTCCACGACTTCCGCTGGCAAACCCGTGGATTAATTTTTAAGCAGCGCTCCGAAACCGTGGATGGCCCCTGTCTTCCTTTTTCATGGCTTTTTATCTCTATCTCTTTGTTTTTTAAATAAGAAGAAGTACTTAGAGGCCGTAAAGGGGTAAAACCCCGATGTGGAAGAAATGGGGCAAACCGTGGAAGTGTGAGGGGAAACCGTAGATTTTGGAGGGTAAACAGTGGATGGGTTCTGCTAAACAATCAATGACTTAGCTCATGAATCGGGGGCAATCCACGGAATTTTTTTACCTACTCCCCTACCCAATGGCGCGGAAACCGGCGATTTCCGGCCGTTTTAGCTGGACTTGGTTTGTCGATGTTATGTCTGGTGTGTAAAAGGACTCTACTGTTTTGCAGTTTGAGCGGTGGAATGGGGGACCGCCCATACCAGGCAGGCTGTCGAGGGGAGGAACGGGTGGTTTAGGGCTGGATGTCCGGTGCGGCGTAGAGGCCGAGCTTTTCCAGTCGCGGCAGGATGATGGCGGTTAGGTGGCCCTGGCGGCGGCCGTGGATGGTCTTCTCGACGCCATCGGCCAGCACACCGTACTTTGCCGCAGCGGGTTCTTGAAGATGCGGCCGGTCTTCACCGGGTGAAGCCGGCGTGGCAATGACTAAGCCGGTTAGGGCGCTGAATAGGGCGCAAAAAAGCCGCGCCGTTTGCCGGTCGCGGCTTTTTTGATCTGCGGCGCTTGCTGCTTTGCAAGCAGAGGTGGCGCCCCCGACAGGAATCGAACCTGTAACTGCCCCTTAGGAGGGGGCCGTTATATCCATTTAACTATCGGGTTTCCGGGTTTCTTGCTAAGGCTTTATTTTGCTGGATTGCTTGGTTTTGTAAGGCTTTTTGAGGCTTCGGCAACTGCGATATTGCCGTGCTTTTTTGGGGTTTTCTGTGCGTTTTTGGCTGTCAGGTGATACGCTAGTGCTACGAAAAGCACTCAAGTGATACTCGGTGTAGCACCATGGCAACGATTATACCCGTCAACGGGAAGTGGCGCGCTACTGTTCGCAAGAAGGTAGACGGCAAGCTGATCCTCAATAAATCCCGGACATTCGCTTCCAAAAAGTTGGCTGAGGACTGGGCGAAAAGGCTGGAGGTCGACGTCCAGGACGACGCAGGTCTGTTGCGGTTCAAGGAACGCGATTCGTTGCGGGGGGTATTGGTAAGCGATCTGATCGAGCGATATTTCCAGTACGTTGAGCCGGTGAAACCGCTGGGGGCGACCAAGCGCAATGTGCTGGAAACTCTCCGCGACTCGAAGCTAGGCAAGCGCCCGGCCGGCGAGTTGTCGGCTCAAGACGTGTTGGAATACTGCCGCGAGCGCCAGCAGCTCTATGGCAACGGCCCTGCCACGCTCACTCAGTATGTGGGCTACCTGCGCCAAGTGCTGGAGCTGGCGCGCACGGCCTGGGGTGTGATGGTGTCGACGGTCGCCGTCGATGATGCTAAGCCGATGCTGCGCCATCTTGGCCTTGTTGGGCAGGGCGGTTCGCGCGATCGTCGTTTGGTTGGGGGCGAATATCAGCGGCTGCTCGCTTGGTTCCAGGCATATGATGCGAGCCGGGCTAAGGCGATCAGGATGGCGCCGGTGTTCCGGTTTGCCGTGGCCATTGCCATGCGCCGCGAGGAGATTTGCCGGATCCGCCGCGCCGATGTTGACCATGAGGCTAGGACCGTCATCGTTCGTGATCGGAAGGACCCGCGAAACAAGGCAGGTAATGACCAGGTGATCCCACTTCTGGGTGAGTCCTGGGCGATTGTCTTGGAGCAGCTCGAGTCTCATTCTGATGATCTTATTTTTCCGTATGATCCGATTACGGTGAGTGCGGTATTTCAGCGCGGGGCGGAAGCGCTCGGCCTCGGGGACTTGCGCTTCCATGACCTTCGCCACGAGGGCGCGTCGCTGCTTTTTGAGGCTGGGTACAGCATTGAAGAGGTGGCCTTGGTTACTGGGCACAAGAACTGGAACATGCTGCGCCGGTACACCCAACTTCGCCCGGCTTCACTTCATCACAAGCCGGCCGCCGCCAATCTGGCGGGGGCTGACGTTATGCCAAAGCAGGAGTCTCGGAAAGCGTCTACGGTTAAGCGAAAGCTCTGGGTCGTCAAAACGCCTGATGGCTACCTGCATCCTCTGGAGGATGGTATGGGGTATGTTGAGGCGGAGAGCGATGCATGGGGCTGGCCGACCGCGGCTGAGGCGCAAGACGCGCTGGAAGAGGAAGGTGGTGCCGGTCAGCTCTTACGGGTGCTGAGGCCGGTCAGCTGAATTCTGTGGTGAGTGTGCGGTAAGATCGACCATGAATTTTGCACTGCAATTTCGGCATCAAAAAAAACACATCCAATAAAAATGCTGCTTTACTAACCGCAAAAATTTGGTGTACAAAACAATCACTCCCTGCGGTGCAGGGAACTACAAGAACAATCATTGGTTCTCACTCTCATGACTTTTAGCTCCAGCCACTTGGCTGGATTTCTTGTCGCCCTATGATATGTAGAGTAGAATCGTTCGATTTTTCGTAACGGACAGGATCATGAAACCGTTTGTGAAACACAACTTCACCCGAGATCAGGTGTTGCGTGCGAACGAAGCCATGAACCGCGGTGACACAAGCACCCTCCAAAAAAGCGCGCCTGTTGTCAGCCGTGTCCTTGGTGATACCCGTTCGACTGCCGCAGAACTCAACCAGGCGTTCGATGCCGCTCAACGTAGTCTGGCTAAGGCCATCTAGATGCATTGTTCCATGCTGCATGCTATTCTCGCAGCATGGCCAGTCAATATAACCACATCTTCCGTCAGCTAGTCCCCCCGGATTCTTCGGACTTCGTGGGGATGGTTGCGTATGCTTTATACAAAAAGCAAAAAATCGAGTGGGTTGAGCATTTTCAGAAAGAAAATGACGGCCGCGAGCCCACGCCGGAAGAGCTGAAACAATTTCATTGTGTCAGTAATATGGCGTCACAGGTTGCGGCTTATCGCGAGCAGGCAATCGCACTGTTGGATGAGTTTCTGGACTACGCTCTCAGCGACAAAGTTGAGCAGCTCAGGCAGAACATGCAGCAGGATGCACTGGTTCAAGCGGTCTTGGCGTCGGAAGGAAAGGTTCTTCAAGGTCAGCAGAATCACCAGAGTGATGTCCTGCAGGCCATAAAGAAACCTTTCTATAAGGTTGTTTGGGAAAATGTCGCCGCAGGAATTGTCGCCTCGCTCGTAACCCTGGCTGGTACCGGTCTGATCTGGCTTGCTGCAAAGGGGCCGGAAAAGTTGATGCGTGAAGCAATTCAGAACATGACTCAAACACAGGCAGCCGATGCGAGTGCCCCCTTGGCACAGTCTAAGTCTGCTAAGCAGTGAAAAAGCCGGCCATGTGGCCGGCTTCTTACTTTAGGCGCCCTCGCCGTATTTCATCCACAGCCCCATACCAAACACCGCCCCGAACACTGCGCCGACCAGGCGGGTTTTCACAATCGAGGCCAGGAGCTCTTCCTTCGCGCCGCTGGCCAGCAGCGCGATCTGCTTTTCATCGCTGAGCGCAGCCCACAGCAGATCGCCGCCCTCCTTGAGTAGTAGCAAGCCGGCGAGCACAACGCCGGCAGCCAGGAAAGCGTAGAGGATGCTGCGCCCCATCATATCGGCCACCAGTGCCCCGAAGGCGATGATAAAGGCGATCAAGAAACCGGTGCCGAAGAAGGCCCAGATATAAGCCGAGAGCTGGTCAAAAAATCCCATCTTGTTCTCCTGTGGTGACAGATCAAAGCTGCGGAATCAGCGGCTGGTCAAGCCGGCGCACAGACTCGGCGCCG
This sequence comes from Chromobacterium rhizoryzae, assembly GCF_020544465.1. NCBI lineage: Bacteria > Pseudomonadati > Pseudomonadota > Betaproteobacteria > Neisseriales > Chromobacteriaceae > Chromobacterium > Chromobacterium rhizoryzae. The sequence continues at coordinate 4,554,870 of NZ_CP066126.1, read as the reverse complement.
TCGAGCACGCGGAGCCGGCGTGCCATCTCATTCAGCAGGTCGGCCGCGGCCTGGGAGTCCCTGCAGACCAGCTCAACGACGTTCGCGTCCACCACATTGCAGCTTTCAATGTTCTGCGCGCCAATCAGCTTGCCGTCCCGGCCGACCACTACCAGGTAGCGCCCCTCGGGCAGGTTGGCCAGCCGCTCGGATTGGGTCGGCGTGGCCGGCAGGCAGTCCCCTTGCCGGGCTAACTGGGTTCGCTTGCTTTCGAGCCGGGCCTCCACGCGGCGCGAAAGTTCGTTGGTGCCGATGCGGCTGACCCACTCGAGCGCTCGCTTGCCCTGTCCTTCGGTCATTTCGTCCAGCGATGCCGCGCTGAACTCGCGGCATACTTCTTCCTCAAGCAGGGTCCAGAATTCGCTGCGATATTGACCGGCCAGCACGTCATGTACAAAGCCGAGGCGTTTGACGATAGCCTCGCGGGTGGCGGTGAACATCCGCGAGCTGTCGGCTGGCGCCGCCTGCGCCAAGTCGTGGCTGACTTGGTCGAGTACATCGAGCACCCAGCGCCGGAACGCTTTGGCGACCGGCGTGCGTGCAAACATGGCGATGAGGTGGGTGCCGCGCAGCGAGAAAATGCGGACCTCTTTCTCGGATTCGCCGTTGCCGAAACCCTTGACCGTCAAATTGACGGTCAAGGTCATGTTGTCGGTGAATTCGTCCTTGTTGCGTTCGTAGATACGGGCAACAGAGTCCTCGCGGGCATAGCCGAGGGCGCGTGCAATGTCGCCCGAGCGGAGCCACGGTTGGCCGCTTCGGCAGACAACATCAAACGGGGTGTCTTGGAAGGTAAGAGAGTTGGAAGTGGTCATGTGACCTCCATGGAATTTAGAGTCGGTGACCACCAAAAATGGTGGCCGGGGGCACTCTCGGATCCATGGGAACCGCGTCACGCCTTCCCCTTTCGGGTCTTCTATAGCGTGTCTCTGGCCCGGCCATTGAGGCGTAGGCGCCCGACGCGCAGGTGCGCGCAGGCACAAAAAAAGCGCCAAATTACGGGGGCGTGAGGACCGCCATGGATTTTGAGAGGTCTCCAGTATCCCGCGTCTGGCCAAGACAGTCAAATCGTAGCGCATTCGAGCTCGGGGTAAAGCTTTTCCGCCTCGCGGTTGAGCTGATGCACCCGCTCTTTCCAGATCGGGTCGGTGGGTGGGGTGAAGTTATATGTGCGCCCAACTCGATGTGAAAACTCAATCGCCTCCAGCATTATCAGGTCAGGATGGGCTGCGAGTTTGCCTGGCAGGACGACTGAGGCGTGCTGCCCAAGCTCTCCCACCAGATCCTCGTAGAAGATCGACTCCACGAAGCGCGCCAGCTTGCCGTCAAAGCTGGCGAACCACACCGTGTAGGCTCCGCCGCCGATGTCGAGCGTTTCGCTTCTGAGCACCATGTTGAGGAAGCTGATGTCGCAGGCGCCGTTGTGCGCCAGGCGCTGCAGCTCTCGTCCCGAAACGCTGATCTTGTCTCGGACGAACGGGGCAAAATTGTCGATCAGGCGGTTGCAGTAGGCTCGTTCCTGGGCGTTGAGTCGCCAGCCGCTTCTCTTTGCCCGGGCCTCCAGATCGCCGAGCACAATCCTGGCAATCAGCATTTCCTTGGCGCTGAAGCAGTCTACCCACTTGCGCATCAACGATAAAAACCGGTTGTACCGCTCCATGGGCGTGGTCAGCGCCTGGTCGTTGGCGGCGATCAACATGCATAGCAGCAGTAGGTAGGGCATGCGCCGGACCATGGCTTCGTCTTCTGGCATGCATTCGATGCAACCGATGGTAGGGGTGCGTTCGCGGCGCTCGCCATTTGGGTCGTGCGGATCGTCGATTAGGCCCGGGGCATACATGGTCCAGAATTCATGGTACTGCCTGACGATATTGTCGAATGCAGCCGGTTCCAGTTCTGGCAGCACAAAGCCTGGGCTGATCGAGATGGGGATATGGTTGGCGGTGGCCTGACTCACTAGTTTGACCAGTTCGCCGAGGCCACTCTTTGCCAGGAGTTGCTGATTTGGCGCGCCTTTAGTTACTTTGACGTGCCGTGCGATGTCGAGCACTACATTGGTGTCCAGCACAAGACTGGTTCCCTTGCGCCGCGATAAGTCCCGCTGCATCTGTTCGAGATTGCACTCGGGGGTCTCATTGCGGCGGCGGGCTATTTTGATGAAATTCAGTACGGACATCGGCTCTCTCGTCAGTTGATCAGCATATTGCATATGCCGTCACCCCGGAGCCGATTCAAGAGGTGGTTAGAGTTGGCTTCGTTCCCAGCTTTCTTTGGCCGACTGCCTCTGCTTGTCTATGAACTGGGCCAGATCGTCAATATGGACCATGACTGGTGCTTTCTGGCTTTCGGCCAGCCGCATGGTAGGCACCGGCAGGGTATTCAAGTTGGCGCGCCGGCGCGCTTCTGCCGGACTGAGCCCGAAATACTCCTCGCAGATATCATCCAGCTTCAGAACGGGCCGTTCGTATTGGGCCATGAGCAAGAATGCAGTTTTCATTGTTAATCCCTTATCTCACATGCGCCCAGCTTTCGCGGCGCAGCATCTTCTCGACAGTTCTCACGTGGAGCCCAAAACGGCGGGCCAGGCCGGCGGCGCTGTAGTCGCGGTTGAGCCGCTCTATCAGCCTCTGCTTGCGGGCGTGAAGACGGCGAATTCTGGCCACCACCGCTTCGTCCGCCTTCGCCTGCGGCAGCTCGGTGCCGTGCTTGGCATAGAGCCGGGCGCCGGTGGACTGCCATTCGCGCCGATCCATGTTGTGTTTGCTGCCTCTCATCAAAAGACCCTCTCTTTTTCTCCCCAGTCGCCCAGCTTCCATTCGTGCTGTCCGGGTATCCATTTCTGTCGAGTGCAAGTGGCGCCTGGGCTCTGTGCCGGCCGGCGCGGGCCGACGTAGACCTCTTTTCCATTGAGCCATAGTGAGTAGCGGTAGATTGGCTCCATTAGAACTGGCCAAGAATGAACTTGGACATGCAGTCCAGGCAAATCCTGTACTCTCCCCAGAAACTCCCGTCGATGCGTGCCCGCTCATGTCTGTAGCGCTGTCCAGCCGAGATGAAATGGTCCTGCTTTCCTGTCAGGCCGTAGCACAGATGCTGTTTCCGTGCTGTGCGGATCTTAACGTTTCGGCAGGCAATCTCTGCTTCGTCGCCTTGAAATGGATCGGCGTTAAGGTAGTCGGCGTCGGAGTGGTTCATGCCGCCGCCCTTTCCCTTTGTTTCAGCTCTGCCAGCGTCCACGCCGCCAGGTCCATGCAATTGGCAGCGATCAGCGCCTCGGCCGGGCCGGGGCTCACGCTGTTGCCCACCATGCGCACCTGCGCCGTCTTCGTGAACTTCCGTCCATCATGGCCGCGGTCGATGATGTAGTTCGGTGGGAAGCCTTGGCACAGATACAGCTCGCGCGGCGTGAGCATGCGCAGGCAGATATCCACGATCACATAAGGCTCGCCCTTCACCCACACGGTGACCAGCGCCAGCCGGTCGCGCGTGGTGGCTGTCGGCATGGGCTGATCCAGGCCGCTCACGTTGTCGGTGCCGTAGTAGCTGATCAGGAAACTGGCACAGCGCAGGGCAGCATCCTCGTGCTCCTTGCTCAGCAGGTATGACGCGACGGCGTGATGCTCGGCGCCGGCGGTGAGCGTGGACATCGGCACGTCGAACTCCCGGCCGAAGCAGTTGCGGCGCAGGGTTACTAGGTGCGCGGCCACCAGTTGCTGCTGGCTGCCGGTGGTTGTGATCGTGGTTGCCGGTTCGTCCAGGCCCCGTCCAGCCGTCTGATTGAATCCGCCGTTGGCTTGCATCATGTAAGCAGTGGCCAGGTGGCGGTGATTTTCAGTCAGCACGGTGCCGAGTGGCTGCTCTACGCTGGCCGGCTTGCCGCTGTAGCTCGGGCCACCGGCGCCAACCAACACGGCACTGGCGAGCGCCTGGCCGCCGCAGCCAGATGCGGTAATGGTGTTCACCGGGCCGGTAATGGGCTTGCTGCCGTCGCCCCAGCGCTGCGCCCGCCCGGGCTTGCCTTCTCCGTGGGCCGCCTGCACAAGCAAGGCGCTGGCTAGCGCGTGCTTGCGCCCGCCGGCAACGACCGTGCCCAGTGGCGCCTCAATATCCAGCGCACGGGGCGCCTGTCCTGGGCGTTCGCCATAGCCAGCCTGCACCAGCACTGGGGTAGCAACAGCGATTTCTCCACGATGGGCCGCAGTGATCGTGCGCATGGGTTCCATTGAGTCGTGCACGCGGTCGCCGCCCTGATGTGTCAGCGGCACCAGCGAGGGTTGCGCCACAGCGAAGCTGCCGCCCTTTGGATGGGCGGTGATGGTATTAAGCGGCTGCTCAATGTCGTGCACGCCGTTGCGGTTGCTCCAGTTGGCCAGCTCCACGATGAACGGTTTGGGGTTGTTCAGCACGAACTTGTGCATACCCTTGGCGATCCTGCGCAGCGTAGCATCGGCCAGCGGTTTCTTGCGGGTGAAGATGGATTCGCCCAGATTGCTGAAATCGATGTGCTCGGCGGTGGCGCGGTAGGCTTTCTGGCCGCGCAGAGGCTGCTTGAAGTGGGTGGCATCTGGCCAGACGATTGGCCGGCCGTCGCGACGGGCGAACATGAACAGGCGGTCGCGGGTCGTGGCCTTGCCGTAATTGGCCGCCACCATGCCGCTGGTTTCAAACTGGTAGCCCATCTGCTTGAAAATGCGCTCGAAGCGGCGCCACGTCCGGCCGATGTGCTTCGGGTCTGGCACCAGGAACTGCTCCTGCACCGGCACGCGCTCACCCGGGGCGGCGACGGTGCCATCCAGCCGCATCACGCGGCCGGTCTGCTTGCAGCGCTTAGCGATCAGCGGCCCCCACTGCTTCATCTGGTGCACGTTTTCCATGCTGATGCTGCGCGGCTTCACCTGTCCGGCCCAGCGCACCATCACCCAGCCGAGGCCGCGTATTTTCTTGCTGCGCGGCTGGCCGCCGATGGCCTGGCTGAAATGCGTGCAGTCCGGGCTGCCGTGCAGGTGGCCAACTGGTCGCCCGCGGGTGGCTTCGTGCGGGCAGACTTCAAACACGTCGGCGCAGTAGTGTTCTGTCTGAGGGTGGTTCGCCATGTGCATCGAGATGGCGTCTTCGTCGTGGTTGATGGCGATATCGACGTGCCGGCCGAGGGCTTGTTCGATGGCAGTGGACATGCCGCCGCCGCCGGCGAACAGGTCGACGATGATCTCGTTGTCCATGCCGAGCAGGAATTGGTCGCGGATCATGCGGCACCGCCTTCTTGCTTGGGGGCCTCGGCGAGCATGGCATTGAACATGGCGATCACAGCGCGGCGGTCGCCAGTGCTGATGCCTGGCCAGCGCAGCCACACGCGGATGCCGGCGTCGATGGCCTTTTCCCATTCCGGCGCACTGGCGAAGTTGGCCGTGACCGGGATAAACGGCAAGCCCTGTGCCGCCGGTTGCCGCTCCTGTCCAGCAATTGCCGCGCAGATATGTCCCCAATGCTCCGGCGAAATTCCGCTCGCTTCGCCTTCGCACTCGTAGCCGGTGGACGCCACCAGCTTGTAGGTAAGCATGGCGGTGTCGCCATCCTGCATGGTGGGTTGCTTGAGCTGGCTGGCGAGGGCGGCTTGCCAGATTGCACCGGCAATCGCCGGCGTGATGGCGTCGCCCCAGTTCACTCCATCGGGAAGTGCCTCGCATAGCTCCTCAAACGCTGACCGCTTTTGGTCGGCCGGTTCGCCTGTGGAAAGCCCTGCTGTATGAACAGTTTGCTTGTCGGTGTTCATACTTCACCCCCATCGCTTTCAACCAGGTCAGCCGGGTAGCGCGAATCGCAGCAACCCGGGCAGCCGCATTCCGCGCGCGGCAGGCGCATGGTTTCGCACTCGTCCGCCGGCGGTGCCGAGCGCAGGGTGACGTGGTGGCCGGTATAGGCTTGGTATTGGCTCATGCGACACCGCCTTTCGCGGCGATGATGGCGGCACGCGCCTTCTCCATTGCCTCAACCTGCTCTGCGGTGAATTCCTCGCCGTCAAACACGGTCCACAGATACGACAGCGCCGCCAGCAGGAGGTCGCGCTGTTGCACGGCCTTGAGGTGATCCTGCAGCCCGGCCTCTTCCAGCGCCTCGTCGATGCCGGCGCCGGTCTCGTAGTAACGCTCGAGGTCTTCGGTGGCAACCGATTTGCATGCATTCCACGCGGCGGCAACCCGCCGCGCTCTTGCGTAGTTTTCTTCCGGGGTGAATTGCTTTTCGTGGCCTCCGCCGAGTGTGGCTATGACAGGTCGGCCGTCATCCTGCAGGATGCGGTTTGGAAACTGGGTGCACACTCGCCATTTCCCTGATTTGGCATGGTCGGTTTGCTGTTCGCCCAGGACGAACTCATCGGCGGCTGCGGTCCAGATTTCCTTGATGGTGCTCCAGGAGACCATGACTTTCTGCTCGTACGTCACTTCCCCGTCGCAGATTTCGCAGTCGGCATCGGGATCATTGGCGCAGCAGTCCGGGCAGGTCTGGGTGATGGTTTCGTAGAACACACCCGACAGCAGAGCCTTGGCGCCGTTTTCTGCCGTGAGTCGGTACGGCAGGAGGACGAGGCGGTTGTTTTCGTTGCTCACGCTGCGGCCCTTTCCCCGGTCAGGTGCTCGAAGGTGGTCAGGAACATGTCCTTGGCGCGGTGGTTGCTAGCCGCTTCAATGGTGTTCGGCAGGGGACTCAAGCCGGCAAGGCATGGCCACGGTGCGTGGTGGGCCGGCATCAGGTCGCGCTTCTCGGTAGCCAAGGCAACCAGATCGGCTCGCTTGATTTCGGGGTGGCGGAACAGAGCCGGCTCAATGGCAAACGCCTTGGCGACGGCGAGCATGATGCGGTGCTCAATGCAGGCGTAGCCTTCCAGGTGCGGCTTGACCGGGCTTGCTACGTCGCAGATGAACGCCTCGCTCGCGTCGTGGAGCAGGGCGGCCAGCGCCAGCTCGGCGGGCACGATATTGCTGACGATGACGCAGTGCTGCGCCACGCTGTAGAAATCGCGGGTGTGCCCGTTGAAGCGGCAGATGTTCGAGAGCGCGTGCGCGATGTCGTTGATGTTGATGGCCGCTGGGGCCGGGTTGATCGGATCGAAGGCGATGCCGCTGTAGGTGAGAATCCAGCTCATGATTGTGCTCCTATGGGGATGAGTGTTCCGGCGCCAAACGGGGCCAGTGCCATCAGCTCTTCCACCTGGTCGGCGGTCAGGCTGAGTTCAATCAGTGGTGCGGGGATATGGATGTGGGTTTCGACGACCGGCGCGCGCGTTATTGCCTCAAGCAGCGCGGCCAGCAGATACGCTTCGTGCTCCGCGTCGTCGATCGCCACGTGCGGGGTCAGGTGCTCGGGGAATTCCGGCAGCTTCACGTCGGGCGCTAGCTGCTGCACTAGGCCCTTGGTGCTGCGCAGGCAGCGGTTGCGCCAGTACGGCCAGCGCAGGCCGCACTGCTTGAAAGCGTCCTGCAGGGTGGCGTTGTCGAAGTCGCTGCCGTTGCCCCAGATCGGATAGGGGTGGATTTCCAGCCAGGCAGCCAGCGAGTGCATGGCGAGCCAGAGCGACAGGCGCGGCCGTTGCTCAAATGCTTGCCAGATGGCCGGGTCTGATTGCTTGCCCCACCACTCCCAAGTGTTCTCGCTCTGGGTGCGGCCCGGCTGGTCTTGCTGGAAGAAAAATTCGAGGTGACGGTACCAGCGCGACAGCACTGTCACGCCGGCGTCGCTGATTTCTACCGCGATCAGGCCGGCTGTCAGGATGACGGCGGACGGCTGGGTGTCGAGCGTTTCCAGGTCGGCGACGATGTGACGGGTCGGCTTCATGCTGCGAACCCCCAGAAATGAAAAATAATGTTGTCCACGTAGATCAGTGCGGCACGGTCGGCTCTATCGACGTACCAGCCCCTGCCGTGCTGTTTGCAGATCAGACCCAGAGTGATTTCGCTGGGGGCGTTGTTGAGGTGGATGGAAAACGAGACGGTCACATCGCCGTTTGCGTGGGCGCTCAGGCGGCAGCAGGGTTCTTTTACCTTGAACTCAATGCCGGCGGCCTCTAGGTCCGCCAGCAGGTTGGTGGCCTTCTCGAGGTTATTTTTCAGGTCGGCCAGCTTGGTGGTGATGCTGGCCTCGATTTGCTCAAAAATGGGGGTGAGCGTTGCCATGGTTGTCTCCGGTGGTCACTTCCCGAAACCGCCGCACCGCAGCGGCTTGAGGAAGCCGGCCCTGGTGGGCTGGGCTGGGTTACGCCGCCTGATTCAGGCGCGGATTGCCCTGCAGGATGATCAGCCCGGTGGCCTCGGCGATCTTGCCGATCTCCTCCTCGGCCGCCGCCTGCAGCACCTTGTCCTCGCGGATCAACTCAAACCAGAACGACAGCTTGCCGTCGCGCACGCGGTAGCGCAGGCGGGCATCAATGCGGAAGCTGCTGCCATTGAAGAACGGCGGGATGCCGATGCTGAAGCGCTCGAACAATTTCATTCTTTCGAGGGTGGCATCGTCCTCTTTCTGGACGAAGGTCAGTTCGGCGCCGCCGGATTGCAGGCGGATATTCGATTTGAAGCGGCTGTCCTGGTTGGCTTCCAGATTCATCGCCATTTCCAGCATTTGGGTGCCGTTAGGCATGCCTTCCACGCTGGCGATGTCTTGCAGGTTGTCTTCGATGAACGTGGCGAATTCAACCTGGCTGAAGGGCTTGCGGTTCATGCCGATCCAGCGTTTCCATTCGACAGACTGCAGCGGGCTGTACGCCGCGGTGTGATCGCGCCAGCCGGTTCTGTCGGTGCCCTGGTCGTTGAAGATGGCAACCAGGTCCACCTTGCTGGCCTGGTAATCGGCGTCGCAGTAGATGCTGGTGACGCCCTCGGCCTTGTGCTGGTTGATGTAGTGGATGAAGCTGGCGGCGTCATGCAGCACAACGCGCCCGCGCTTGCGCAGCGGTGCATCCAGATGCTTTTCCAGATCCTGCAGTTTCAGGTCGGTCAGCACCTTGGCCTGATAGCCGTTCGGGATCATCAGCACCGGCAGCTCGCCGTCGGCCAGGGTTTTGATGGCCACCGATCCGAGGTGCGGCTTGGCAGCGGCATCGAGGATGGTCTGGATGTTGTCGAAGGCTTTCAGGGCTTCGCCTTGGATCATTTCGCTCATGGGTAGGTCCTTGCAGGGTTAGGGGTTGCTTCAAGCGGTTTTGAGGGCGCCGCGATCTTCCGCGACGGTTTTGAGGGTGGTGCTGGAATCGGCGGTGGCAGTCGGCACGGTGCGCAATTCGAGCTGCTGCTGGCGCGGGTCCTCCGTCACCAGGTTCCCTTCCGGGGTGGCAAACAGCATCGTTTCGCGCGAGTCCGGTTTCGGCAGCGAGAGCTTGATCTCGTCTTGCACGACCATGGCGCCGCTGCCGCGGGTAGCTTTCTTGAGGGACAGGGTCAGCGTCAGCTTGCCGGCACGGCCGGTTTCGTCGACGGCGGTGACCAGCTTGTTGAGGGCGTCGCTGGCGTCGTCGATGAAAGTGCCGTGCCCAAGGCTGCGCAGGGTGTCGGTAATGGGGCGAATCGACATCGTGGGTTCTCCGGGTTGGTGCTGGGTTAGCTGGCTGCCAGGCAGGCGTCGACCGCCTCGCGGATGGCAAAGGTGACTGCCTTGCCGCGTGGAAAGCGGGCAAAGCGATCGAGATTGATGACGCGGAAGGCGCGCACGTTCTGGTGCAGGCCCGACTTCTTCACCACCACCACCAGCTGCTTGCCGAGCCCCGGGGCCGGTGTCAGTAGGCCGGGAACGGCTGCGGCCGGATCGAGGCCGTGAACCTTGGTGGCGGCGTGGTGGTGCTGCTCGGCGATCTGCTTGGCGACATTCGCCACGCGGGCTTTGTCGCTCGCATGGCCGCCGGTGATCAGCAGGACTTTGGGCATGGACTTCTCCTTGTGAGGGTCGGGGTGGGGCGCCGAGCTAGGCGCTGGCCACGTAATCAGCGAGCTTGCACGCCGCGAAAAACAGCCCGGTCGCAATGGCGCCGCGAAGGATGCCGACGATGAGTGCGCAGGCCAGATTCCAGGTGGAGTGCAAGGTGCGGGTCACTGGAGCGCCTCGCGCTCGATCCGGCGGTCTTCGATCGCGCGGCGAGCTGCGGCACGGCGCTTGTCCGCTTGGGTGAGCGCAGGTGGCAGCGGGCCGCCAAGCTCTTTGCTGCGCTGAATGGCGCGGCGTTCCAGATAGTCGGGTTGGGGGTAGTGACGGGTCGCCATGGTTAGCCCTTCTTGATCGCAGGGAACACAGCGTTGCCATTTACGAAAAATGGGCTTTTGATGACCCAACCATCAGCGCGCAGTTGGCGCGCGCACTCGTCCGTTAGGAACTGAGAGGGGATATCCAAGGCTGCCATACCATCTCCTAAACATCACGATTTGTGATGTATGAATAATCACGCAATGTGATTTACGGGTCAACCGTTTTTGTGATGTGAATTCGTATTTGTGATTTTTGTGGCGGGCGGGCAACAAAAAACCGGCTGCGGGCCGGTTTTTTGTGATGTTGAGCTTGCTGGGCGTGAGGGGGTGGACGCAATTAGAGCGCGTCAATTAGGTGATGCCGCTGAGCGCGCGGCACTCGGCCTGCGCTTCGCATGGGTAGCTTATTGTGTGGAATTGTTGGGCGGGCTGACTTGAACGGGCGGTTTGGTGAGGAAGGGTGCTGCGGGCGCTTGCGCGCTAGATTAACCGCCGCGCCACACCACGCGCCCAAATATCCTAATGAACTCGGCCTGTTCGGCGGAAATTTCGATGTCGCGGTACCGTTCGTTGTCCGAGTGCAGGATTATGGTGCCGCCGGGCTGCTTGAAAATACGCTTGATGAACCACTCGTCATCGAAGCACACAGCGTACACCTCGCCGTCTTTCGGGGCGGTGTCGCCAGTGTCGATCATGACCGTGTCCCCATCCGCCAGGTAGGGCTGCATTGAGTCCCCGCGCACGTATAAAGCCTTGAGGCTCTTGGGGTCCAGGCGCCGGGCGTTAATGAATCTGCGGCGGAAGGCCAGGGGGTCTTTCTCGTGAACGACCCAGGCAAGATTGCCGCAGCCTGCCGACAGCCTAAGGTCATGCCGCTCGACAAAGATATAGTCCTCAGCATCCAGTTCATCCGTCGCTTCGTATGACACGATGAGGCCGGTTGCGGTGGGAGACTCTTCCTCGCCGAATAGGATTTCCTTGACGCTGACGCGCAGAGCCTGAGCGATCGCTTCCAGATCGCTCAGGCTGGGCTCGCGCTTATCGTTCTCGTACTGGCTGATGCGCGACTGGCTGCCCCACCCGCACAGCTCAGCAAGTTCCGGCTGTTTAAGCCCGGCTTTCTCGCGCAGTTCTTTCAGACGTTTGCCGATGTGTAGCACTTTGTTTTCCTCCTGCCTCGAAAGTTATCACATCCTGTGATTAATTGAAATCACATGTCGTGCTGCAAAATAATCTCAATTTGTGATTTTCGCGTTTACTGAATAACAAAACGTGATTATCATCGGCGCATGAATACAGAACTCATCAAGGACATCATCCAAGACGCCGGGGGTACCAAGGCGGTCGCGATCGACCGCGGCATCAATGAGTCTGCGGTCTACAACTGGATCGCCCGCGGCCAGATCCCCGCAGACCATTGCCCCAGCCTGGAGCGCCTTTCCGGTGGTAAGCGCCGCTGCGAACAAATGCGTTCTGATGTCGAGTGGTCTGTGCTCCGCGGCTCGTCTGCCGCGCCGATTTCCTCCTCTGCTGCTTCTTCTAACCCTTGAGCGGCAGTTTGCCGGTGTAGCCGGCTTTTTTTATTCATGGCTTCAGCCAGTCGGCTGGGGCGGGCGGTAAGCCGCCGCGCGCCGGAAGGTGCGGAATGCACAGCGGGGTATGCAAATGCAACACGCGACTGGTGCTCTGGCTGGACTGGAATACGGCCCCGCCATTTGGTTGATGGATGTGTGATGTTGACGCCCCGCCCTTTCCATCTGCGAAGGCTGAAAGTGCGAGCGTGGCAGATTCGAAAGTTGCCGCCTGATCAGCGGCAGCAAGCCGGCAAGAGCCTGCTGAGCGAGATCAAGAATTACCTGGACAAGTTGAGCGATGGCACAAACGTATCGCGATCCAACGTTTGATGAAGTAGCAGCCCGGGAGGCGAGCTCGCAGCGTGCCGAAGCGTTGGCTGCTGAGCGAGCTGCCCGAGCGGCTGAGCGGCGCGCCGATCCGGCTTATACAGCGATGCGGCGCCGCAAGATCGCCCGCATTTTGAAGCGGGTGAAGCTTGGGCTGTTGAAGTGACCTGGCGCACGGTGGGCCTGGCTGGTCAGGTGTTCGACGGGCCGTCTTGCTATGTGAATGCGTGGGACATCGGTTTTCAGAAGGAGCTGCGCCGGATCGCCGGCATTCGTAGCCTCACTGAGCGCCGCAGGGCATTGAAAGATATCGAGGCGCAGAGCGACGCGCCAGCGCGGAAACGGATGGAAGCAGCGCTGGCAAGGCTTTGGGCCGGAAGGGGTACTCAATGAAAAGCAAATTGGCAGAGCTGCTGGTGACCCAGTATGGCAAACCGGGCGAGAAGCACCGCAAGACGGTGGTGCGCGAAGAAACGCTGGCGCGGCCGTTTGGGCCGCATAAGGCTGCGTTCTATGGGGTGCTGGTGCCGGTTATAGCTCCTCGTCGCTGAGCAGCATGTCGAGCGTAGTAGTGCACCAATGATCGAGGTAGGCCAGTGTTTCATCCGACAGAACCGACTCCGCGTTCATCGTGGCGAGCATCCTGGCCGACTCCTCACGGAAGTGATTGGCGATTTCAGCGCGCCGAGCGCTGGTGGCAATGACTGATAGCAGCAGTGTTTGTACGCCCATCAGGTTGCCGGTGAGCTGGTTTAGACGGGATTCGAGTTCGTTATTGTCCATGGCGTCATTCCGTGTGATGCCAGTAGTGTAAAGCAGAAACAAATCGGAGGCGAAATGGCGGCTACGCTGGAGGGAGTGCTCAACCAGTTCCGCGACCGGGGTATGCCCGATATCGGGATTACTGACTTGCGGGCGGATGGCAAAAAGCATGTCTATGGGCCGAAGAAAAAGGCGTTCTATCGTCTATTCGAGTACGTGGCGCCCAGTACCGGAAAGGTGTGGGTGGCCGGTGCGTTCGGCTATAAGGACGAGCACTGGAAGGTCGAGAAAGAAGAATTCTCGGACACGTTGACGCCGGAAGAGCGTGCCCAGGCGCAGGCGGAATGGGAGCGAAAGCAGCGCGAGCAGCGTGAGCGCGAAAAGCGGGTGCACCAGTTGGCGGCCAACCGCGCGCGGGCGCAATGGGATCGGTCGGTCAAGGATGGCGAGTCTGCCTACTGCGTCCGGAAGCAAATTGCACGTGCCGAGAGCTCGCGCTATATGACCGACCATGGCTGGGAAAACTGGCTGATCATTCCGCTGGTCCGTTACGACGAGGCGCGGATGGTCGGCGTGCAGAAGATTGCGCCGGCAACGCCGGCTGACGGGATCGGCAAGCGATTCACCAGGGGATTCGACAAGATTGGCTCCGCCTGCAGGCTGGGTGATGAGCCGATGGACGGTGACCTGATCCTGGTGGCTGAGGGCTACGCTACGGCGGCCAGCGGGCGCGAGGCGGTCGAGTATGCGCACCCGGTGTTCATGGCGCTCGATAGCGGCAACCTGCCGCCGGTAGCACGTATCCTGCGTGCACGCTACCCGAATAGCCCGCTTCTGTTCCTGGCCGATGACGACTACCTGCCGAAGAAGAACGGCGACCCAAATCACGCCGGCCAGAAAAAAGCCGCGCAGGCGGTGCAGTCGGTAGGCCACGCTGCCTTGGTGCTGCCTCGTTTTACCGCGGCCAGGCGATCCGCTCGCGATGATGAATCCCTTCCTGAACTGACCGACTTCAACGACCTGCACGTGGCCGAAGGCATTGAACCGGCGCGCGAGCAGATCCGGGCAGCGATTGAAGCGCTACTCTCCCCGCCCCCACTTGAGGAGGTGCCGAACGGCGATTCGGCGGCGACTGTCGTCGACAACCCAGAGGGGGGTGAGGGGCCGGCGGCGGCTGATATTGAAGCCGAGCTCTATAAGCACTTCGCCCTGGTTGAGGGCAAGACGCGCGCGATCGACAAACGAAACGGGGTGGAATACAGCAAGGCGGCGCTCAAAGATCGCTATGGCAAAGATGCCGTGGAGGCGTGGTTGGCTCGTGACAATAAGCTGCTGATGACGCAGGCCGAAGTATCGGCCATGAAACGGATGCGCGAGCAAAAGGAGCGGCGCACGGATATCGAGCTGATTGAGAACCTGAAGCGATATATCTACCTCGATGGATCAAGCAACATCTGGGATGAGCAGCTGCGCAGGGTAATCGATCAGGCGTCGGCCAAGCTGGCGATGGGGAGCTATTTCAAGGTGTGGCTTGATGACCCGAATCGGAGAAAGCTGCCGTTTGACGCCATCCGCTTCGAGCCCGGTCGCGATCTCGGGCCGGACTACATCAACTTGTATCGTGGTCTTCCGCTCGTTCCGGAGCGGCCAGCTGGAGAGTTGCCGCGGGATTTGTGGGCGCTGGTGCCGCTGTTCCCCGCCTGCGAAAACATCATTGTGCTGCTGCATCACCTGTGCAACTGGCGCTCCGAAGTGGTCGAGTGGATGATCAACTGGATCGCCTACCCCCTCCAGAATATCGGCGCCAAGATGGACTCGGCGATTCTGATGCATGGAGATATCCATGGCTCTGGCAAGTCCATGTTCTGGGAGCTCTGCGTCAAGCCGTTGTACGGTGAATACGGCACCACGCTCGGTCAGCATCAGCTCGAAAGCCAGTACACCTCCAGCCGCAGCCGGCGCCTGTTCATTCTGTTCGAGGAGGTGTTTGCCTCGAACCAGAAGTACAGCCACACCGGGGTGCTCAAGCACATGATCACCGGCAAGACCCAGACGATCGAGAAGAAGTTCGTCGATTCCTGGGAGGAGGAGAACCACCTCAATGCGGTATTCCTATCCAATGCCATCCAGCCGTTCCATGTGGAAGCACACGACCGGCGCTATATGGTGCTGTGGCCAGGCGAGAAGTTGCCGGACGAGTTGAAAACAGCGGTGAGCTACGAACTTGGCAATGGTGGGCTCGAGGCGTTCTATGGCTTCCTGATGTCGGTGCCGCTGACGTTGGCGGCCGGGCGTGATCCGGACGGGATTGAGAAGTTTGATCCGCACACACAGCCGATGATGACGCCGGAGAAGTCGCGGTTGATCCGCTATGGGCTGTCTGGCTGGGAGCTGTTCTATAGTGAGTGGCTGCGTGGCGATCTTCCCGTGCCCTTCTTGAGTTGTATGGCCGACGACCTGGTGGCGGTTTATCACGTCTGGTGCGCAAGGTCTGGTGAGAAAGAAATGTCGCGCAACAAGTTCGTCAATGCCATGGCCACCAAGGTGTCGAAGGCGCGGCGGCGCTGGCGGTGGAAGGGCATGGCTGACTCTAAGCAGGATCAGATATTCAAAGTTGGTCGAGAGGGCATGGGGCTTGCCGAGATGGATTATCTGGGCGACCATATATCCCAGTTCCGCCATGCCATGCGCGATGCCGAAATCAGCCTGCCCGACGACCTCTAAATGTGCACGATGTGCAATTAATGGGCAGGTTGTTGTGCAGGTTTGAAACTCAATAACGACGCGGGTTTGTGCAGGATGTGCAGGGAAAATGGTCATGCGCGCAGGCGCGTGGCCTTTTTTGTTTTTCCCTCTCCCCATTTAAATGTTTTTGGCGGTGAAAATAATATCTCGTGTGCGCGTAAAAACAGCCTGCACAGGCTGCACAACCTGCACAAAGCCCCGTTGTTATTAGCTTTGCGGATTGGCGATATTTGCACATGGCCATGCACAGGGGGTGCACGGGTATTTTTGCAACCCTGCTGGCATTGAACTTGGCCTGTAGTAAAATACTGATTAATAAAAGAAAGCCTGGCTTGACTGGGCTAAGGAGTCTCCAAGGGTCTTCACGGAGGCGAACTGTGAACCGTAACCAAAATATCGACGTTGTATCTATCGTCCGGAAGGCGATTGAAGTTTTATCCGCAGCAGGTGGCGCCAAGGCCATCGATTACGGGCGTGGTCCTGGCGGCCGGGAGTTTGTCGGCGCGCTGGTGATGGATGTGGAGGCGGCTTCGGCCATCAACGAGGCCATGATTCTGCTGCCGCCCGAGCACAACCTGGCGCTGATGTGGAAGGTGCTCAACAATGACCCGCGTGATGGCTGGGCGGTTTGCCAGGATCTGGCATGCTTTGCCTCCCATCACCTCGGGCCAGCCGGTGATAAGTTCGGGCGGGAAGGTCTGCTGTACTGGGTTCGCCATTGGGCGCGCCGCGACGGAAGCTGCCGCGAGGCCGCCTGGCGATTTGGCTCCTCCTATGACACCCATAACCGTTACTACCGCGAGGTTGTCCAGCCGTTGCTCAACGGTTGGTTCGTTGCCGCCAGGGGCGCTCTTGAGCCTGTCATCGAAAATTATTACCTATCCGTTCGGGATGCTGCTTGACAGGGTAAAAATCTGACAATAATATGCAATCTGCAGCGACCCAAATTGCGTCTAAAGCCCGGAGAACCCCTCCGGGCTTTTTGCATTTCGGGCACCAGAAAGGCGGCGACCACGGCCAGCAACCGAGCAAAGGAAGCGGATGGGTGGAGTTGGCGAAAGGCGAGTTACCCAGCCAAGGATGGCGCACCAAGCGCATGGGGTACTGACCGGGTGGCGACCGGATAACGCATCAGCAGCCCTACTTACGACGACATCGCAACGCAATCAGCCGGACGAGTCATGCCAAACCGGACCCGGACGCTGTAACCGGGATCGAGTACCTCTAGATCGCCTCCGCTTGGGCTTCTTGCCTGGGCGCGCCACCCTTCGGGGTGGCACCCTTCCAGCCCCGCGCATCGTCGCGGGGCTTCTGCTTTCCAAGGAGCATCACATGTCGAAGCCGTCTCAGCCGTTTGCCCGCGCGCTCGCGTTCAGCCAGGCGCTGAGCGCCATCATCAACCTGCCGCTGGCGCTGCGGATTGCCAAGCTCGCCGAGCTGGGCAGCTACCAGTCGCAGGGCAAGGGTAAGGGGCGCTTCACGGGCAAGTTCAGTGCCAAACGCATGCGCAACTCCAACAAGGCGTTTGAGCATGCCAGCGGCTGCGGCCCGCGTGAGGTTGCCCGCCGGCGTCGCCAGATCGAGCGCGGCATGCTCCAAGCCTCTCCAGCTTAAGCCCTGCCAGATCGCAGGGTTTTTTGTTTCCGCGCGCGGTTGGCATAGGAGCCATAGAACCTACGGGTGATCCGCGCGCCCCCATTCGAAAGTCCGCCCATGGCTGCCAGCATTTCGGTATTGACCAATGCCCGGGAGCTTCAGCGCAAGCTGGGCGCCGTTGCCCGCAAGCAACTGCCATTTGCCACAGCCCAAGCGCTCACCGCGGTGGCGGGGCTCGTCCAAGAGGGCGAGACCAGGCTGCTGGTAGAAAAGCTCAAGAACCCGTCGCCCTTCACTCGGAAGTCGGTGGGGATGCGCGGAGCGCGCAAGAGCAACCTGGAGGCGCTGGTCTTCATCAAGGACAGGGCCGCCCGCTACCTGGAGCCGTTCGAGGATGGTGGTGTGCACCGGCTGGCCGGTCGTGCGCTGCTCAACCCGAAGGACATCAAGCTGAACGCTTACGGGCAGCTTTCGCGCGGCACGCTGGCCAAGCTTAAGGCGCGGCCCGACATCTTCATCGGCCCGGTGAAGACCAAGAGGGGCGTGATCAACGGCGTGTGGCAGCGGCCTACCGATACTCGCCGCGTCACGCTGCTGAACTCCAAGGGCAAGCGGCTGGGCAGGCTCAACAAGGCCGCCGAGCAGCGCGGCCATCTGAAACTGCTGATCCGCTTCGGCGATGCACTGCCGGTCAAGACTCACCTCGGCTACCGAGAGCGCGCGCAGCAGATCGTCGCCCGCAACTTCAATCCCGAATTCGACAAGGCGCTGGCCAAGGCGTTGGCCACCGCGAAATGACCCGGAGTCCATATGAAAGCCTTTGCTGCGCTGTTTGCACTGATTGGGCTGTTTGCCACGTCCTATTTCTCCATGGTGTATGCGTGGGGGCTTGAGGTAAAGAGCTGGCCAGCTTTGATAGCTGGGTACGTTGCCCTCTTTGGTTTCCAGGTCATCGCCAGCGCTTTGGGAAAAGGTGACTAGGTGATCGCCACGGGTCCTTCCTAGGGGGTCAAGTCCCGAGGGCATTGCGCGCCGCGTTTCCTTTCTAGTCACGAGGTTTTCCATAGGGGGTTATATGGTGCACGGCCTTGCCCGACCCGGCACTCAAGCCGAGTTCGGCCACCTGGTTGGCATCAGCCAGCCCGCCGTCAGCGACTTGGTCGCGCGCGGCGTGCTGCCCCCCGGTGCCAACCTGATCGACTGGCTGCAGGCGTACTGCGCGAACCTGCGCGAGCAAGCAGCGGGCCGGGCGGCCGAGGGCAATGGCCCGAGCCTTGTCCAGGAGCGTGCCCGGCTGGCCAAAGAACAGGCTGACTTGGTGGCGATGAAGAACGCCCGCGAGCGCCGCGAGCTGGCACCGGTCTGGATGCTCGAGGTGGTGCTGGCCGGCGTATCGCGCCAGATCGCCGGCATCCTCGAGGCGATCCCCATCAACTTGAAGCGGAACTCCGGTTCGATCACCACCAAGGACCTGGAGTACATCACCCGCGAAATCACGACTGCCCGAAATCTGGCCGCGTCGGTAGAGTTTGACTGGAGCGAACTGGATGGACAGGAGCGAGATCCAGAAGGCCATTCAGCGGGGCCTGACCCCGATGGGGGCACCTGATCCGCTGACGCTGTCTGAGTGGGCCGCCGAGCATTTCTACTTATCGGCCGAGTCCTCATACGTCGAGCAGAAATGGGAAGCCTACCCGCCCCAGGTGGCGGTGATGAACGCCATCAGCAACGACGACATCCGGGAGGTGGACTGGATCAAGTCCGCCCGGGTGGGGTACACCAAGATCATCCTGGCGGCCATGCTCTACATGGCCGAGCACAAGCGGCGCAACCAGGCCATATGGCAGCCGACCGACGACGACTCAGACGACTTCGTGAAAACCGAGCTGGAGCCGGCGTTGCGCGACGTGACCGCCATGCGCAAGGTGTTTCCGCAGTATCTGGCCCGGCACAAGAGCAACACGCTCAAGCAAAAGAAGTTCGTCGACTCAATCCTGTTCACCAAGGGCGGCAAGGCCGCCAAGAACTTCCGTCGAATCTCGATCGACACCGGCTTCCTCGATGAGGCCGATGCTTTCGACCGAGACGTAGAGAAAGAGGGCGACCCGTTCACCCTGGCCAAGAAGCGGACCGAAGGCGCCACTTTCCCCAAGATGGTGGTGGGCAGCACGCCCAAGCTCAAAGGCTTTTCGCTGATCGAAGACCGGGCGGCGCTGGCCGATGTCCTGCTGCGTTTCCACATCCGCTGCCCGCATTGCGGCGAGTGGATCACGCTGCAGTGGGGCGGCAAGGACAAGCCGTTCGGCTTCAAGTGGGTCAATGGCGACCCAGAGACGGTCGCCCACCTCTGCGGCGAATGCAGTGCCCTGTTCACCCAGGCCGATTATCTAACCGTCTGGGGTTCCGGGCGCTGGATCAGCGATTCCGGCATCTGGACCGCTGATGGTATCCGCTTCTACAACGCAGCGGATGAGGAGGTGCCGGTACCGGTCCACGTCGCATTCCACATCTGGACCGCCTACAGCCCGCAGGCCACATGGGCCGACATCGTGCGCGAGTTCCTGGCCGCCGCCGAAAAGGCCAAGGCCGGCGACATGTCGAAGATGAAAACCTTCGTCAACACCACGCGCGGCGAGGTATGGGAAGAGGATGTCGAGAAAACCGACTCTGACGCCCTGGCGGAACGAGCTGAGTCCTTCCCGCTGCGCGTGGTGCCGATGGGCGGCCTGGTATTGGTGGCCGGCGTCGACGTGCAGGCCGACCGCTTCGAAGTGATGGTCTGGGCACTCGGCCGCGGCGAGGAGTCCTGGACGGTCGATTATGTCCAGCTGCATGCCAACCCCGCCGACGAAACCGAGTGGGACAAGCTCGACGCCTACCTGCAGACGGCCTTTCCGCACGCTGCCGGCAGCATGCTGACCATCGAGGCGGCTGCAGTGGATACCGGCGGCCACTACACCCACCAGGCTTACAACTTCTGCCGCCAGCGCGCGCGCCGCAAGATTTTCGCGGTCAAGGGCGATAGCCAGCAGGGCAAGCCGATCAAGGGCCGCAGTTCGTCGCAAGACGTGAACTGGCGCGGCAAGGTGATCAAGCGCGGCGTCAAGCTGTGGCTGGTCGGTACCGACACGGCCAAGGACTTGCTGCACGGCCGGCTGCAGATCGTCGGAGCCGGCCCAGGTGCGGTGCATTTCAGCAAGGAGTTGCCGGAGACGTTCTACAAGCAGCTCACGTCGGAATACCGGGTGCTGGCGAAAACCCAATCGGGCGATCAATACCGCTGGGTGAAGCCGTCCGGCAAGCGCAACGAGGTGCTGGACTGCACGGTGTATTCGATGTTCTGCGCCCAGCAGCTGGACCTGCACCGCTTTACCGACAAGATGTGGGAGAAGCTCGAAGCCGCAGTGCAGCCGCCGAATCACGATCTGTTTGCCGCTGCCCCGGCCCCGGCCCCGCTTCCTGAAAAGCCGCTGGAACGACCGGTGGACGCGCCGGCGCCGCGCCATGATCCCGCCCCGCGCCGATCCCGGATTTCCCGGTTTGCATAGCCAGCCCGCTTCGGTGGGCTTTTTCTTTGGAGACAGTCTTGTTCAACCCGAACACGAGCCTATTGGCCGGCATGTCGACGGCGGCCCTGCAGCAGGCGCTGCAGGATGCCCAGCAAGCCTATATCGATCTGTCTACCGGAGCCAAAGGCGAATCCTTCTCCTACACGCAGGGGGATGGGGCTAAGTCGGTGACTTACACCCGCGCCAATATCGGCCAGCTGCAAATGCTGATCAGGCAGCTTCAGCAGCAGCTCGGCATCATCCCGCGCGCCCGGCGCGCTATCCGTCCCATCTTTTAAGAATGGTCGCTCCCATGATCCTTGACTCTACAGGTAATCCGATAGCGCCCGCTGCGCCGACGGGAGCGGCGTATGGCCGGGCTAGGGCCGATTTAGGCCCCGGTGCCGCCCAGGCGCCGTATTCCAGCGTGTTCCCTTACGAGGCTTCAAGCTGGCAGACGCAGGAAATGGGCGACTGGCTGCCGTGGATTCGCTCTCCCGATGCTGAAATCAACCAGTTCCGCGACCGCATGGTTGCCCGGAGCCGGGATCTCGCTCGAAACGATGGCTGGGCCGCCGGCGGCATCACCCGGATACTCGACAACACGGTGGGCGCCTCCATGCGCCTGGCGGCTAACCCTGACTACCGGGCCTTGGCCGCTTTGACCGGCAACAGCAAGTTCGATGCGGTCTGGGCCGAGGAATTCCGGCGCGCGGCCGAAGGGCTGTGGCGAGGGTATGCCGACGATATCGGCCGCTATAACGATGTGTCGCGCCAGTTGACTGTGTCGCAGCAGTTGCGCTTGGCGCTGCGGCACAAGCTGATCGACGGTGATTCGCTGGTGGTCGCCTACTGGCTGCCTGAGCGGATCGGGCGCGGTGGTGCGCGCTATGCAACCTCGTTCATGGTGGTCGATCCTGATCGCCTGTCTAATCCGTACCAGATGGTGGACACCAAATACCTGCGCGGCGGCGTCGAGATCGACGACTATGGCGTGCCGGTGGCCTACCACATCCGCAAGGCGCACCAGAACGACTGGTACAACTCGGTCGAAAGCATGCAGTGGGAGCGCGTCGAGCGCGAGGACGAGGACGGCTGGCTGCGTGTTATCCACGATTTCGAGCGTGACCGTGCCGGCCAGAATCGCGGCATTGGCGTGTTCATCCCGGTGCTGGCGCGCTTCAAGATGCTGGCGCGGTACTACGGGGTAGAGCTGCAAGCCGCCACGATCGCCGCGACGTTTGGCACCTACGTCACCAGCCCGTATGACCCTGAGCAGGTCGACGACGCGCTCAGCGATGGCGAGTTATCGAACTACCAGCAGTTGCGCTCCGACTGGGCGAGTGAGCGGCCGGCGATGCTTAACGGAGCGCGCATCCCGACGCTTGCACCGGGTGAGACGATCACCTCGGTGGGTGCCGCGCATCCGCACAACGGCTTCGGAGAGTTTGCGCACGAAATGCTGCGCACCTTCGCGGCGGCATCCGGCGTGTCAGCCGAGCAGATAACTCAGGATTGGTCGAAGACCAATTACTCGAGCGCGCGCGCCGCCTTGCTGGAAAGTTGGAAGACGCTGACCCGGCGCAATACGGAGTTCAAGATCGGCACGGCCACCCCGATGTATGCGTGCTGGCTACATGAGGCGATGGACCGGCGCGATCTCCCCTTGCCGAGCAATGCTCCGGACTTCCTCGATGCGCGCACCCAATATTCGCGCTGCGACTGGCTGGGGGTGGCCCGTGGTTGGGTCGATCCGGTCAAGGAAAAGCAAGGCGCCATCTTGGGCATGGATGGTTGTCTTTCCACCCTCAAGCGCGAGTGTGCCGAGCAGAGCCTCGATTACGAAGAGGTTATCCAGCAGCGTGGCGCCGAGAAAAGGCTGTTCGAAGAGGCCGGACTGCCTCCGCCCAAGTGGTTCGGTGATGGTGCCGCCGATGCCGCTCAACCCCCAGATGAGCCCCAACCGCAATGATCAACTATCCCCATCTTGCCCAGCGCCTGTTCAACGTACCGATCGCGATCACCCCGCAAAAGGCCGAGGTCGTGATGGCCGCGCTGGCCGACCGCTTCGGCATTGCCAGGCTGTTCCGCGCCAACGGCGATGCCGTCGCACTCGATGGCTTTGGCTACGACAGCGAGCCTGCCCAGGACCGCGCCTATGAGGTGGTCGCGGGAGTGGCCATCATCCCTGTGACGGGGACGCTGGTACAGAAGCTCGGCACCATGCGCCCGTACTCGGGCATGACCGGCTATGACGGCATTCGCGCCAACCTCAGCATGGCCTTGGAAGACAAGGATGTGCGCGCAATCGTGCTTGATATCGACAGCCCCGGCGGCGAAGTTGCCGGGTGCTTCGACCTGGCCGATGCGATCTTCAAGGCGCGCGGCACCAAGCCCATCTGGGCAATCCTGACCGAGTCGGCCTTTTCCGCGGCTTATGCCCTGGCCAGCGCCTGCGACCGCATCATTGTGCCGCGCACGGGCGGCACTGGCAGTGTCGGCGTGATCTGTATGCACGTCGACATGTCGAAGGCGCTCGGCGCCGCCGGCATCACGGTGACGCTGATCCACTACGGCGCTCGCAAGGCCGATGGCAGCGACATGCAGCCGCTTTCGAAAGAAGCGCTGGCACGCTTCCAGGCGGATGTCGACGCCATGGGGGAACTGTTCGTCAAAACGGTCGCCCGCAACCGCAAGCTGTCTGCTGCCGTCGTGCGCGGTACGCAGGCCACCACCTTCCTTGGCGCCGAGGGCGTCGAGATTGGCTTCGCCGATGCAGTAATGGCACCGGATGAAGCGTTCCGCTCCCTGCTCGCCGAGCTGGGTTGAAGTGCTCCTGTAACTCCTACCAAGAGGTTTCTATGACTAAGCTTTCCCGCGTGGCGAGCGCGCTCTCGTTCGCCCATCTCGCTGGCATCGGTTCGTTCAAGGGTAAGCGCGCCCGTGCCGACGATGACCAGGATGACCGCCGTCCGGACGATGAGGCCGACGACGAGAGCCTGGACGAGCGCGAGCAGGACCGCGACAACGGCGACAGCCGCAAGAGCAAGAAAGGCCGCCGTGCCGACGACGACCGCGACGACGAAGAGGCGGACGACGATCAACTCGATGATGGTGAAGACGACGACAACAAAGGCAAAGGTGCCAAGCGCGCCCGTGCCGACGATGACGACGAATCGGCGGAGGACGACGAGCGCGACGACGACGAAGACGAGCTGCGCGGCAAGAGTTCCGCCGCCTCTGCCCGTCGTCGTGAGCGTGCCCGCTGCGCCGCCATCATGGGGTCCAAGTACGCGGCCGGCAACCCGGTGCTGGCTGCCAATCTCGCCTTCAACACCTCGATGACGCGCAAGCAAGCCGTCGCCGTGCTGCGCGACACTCCGGCGGCCTCCAGCCCCGGTCAAGGTCGCTCGGCTCGTAATCCGGCCCTCGGTGCCGGCGGCGAGCGTTCGGGCAATTCCAGGGCGGCTGCTGCATCCAGCTGGGACACCTCGATGCAGCGCGCGCGGCCCGGCAAGTAACCCCTTTCACCATTAAGGACCCAACAGCATGACTTATGTTGCGCAAACCCCGCTGCAGGAGCAATGGCACGCTGGCGGCTTTCTCGTTTCCGAAGCCCATGGCCGCCGCTCGCGAGACCGCGGCACCTTTGCCAGCGGCACCAAGGCGCTGCCCGGCGCAGTCCTTGGCAAGCAAACGGTCGGCACTACCGCGGCGGCTGCCGCGCTCGGTACCAATACCGGCAATGGCACCTTCGGTGCGATTACCCTCTCGGCCGGCGCCATTGCCGGTGCGTATGCGGTCGAGTTTGACGACGCCACCCACTTTGTCGTTTCGGACCCGACCGGCAAACAAATCGGCCATGGCACGGTAGGTGTAGCCTTCGCCGCCGCCGGCATCGGTTTCACCATCACCGCTGGCGGCACGGCTTTCGTCGCTGCGGATAGCTTCGCGGTGACCGTGGCCGCCGGCTCCAGTAAGTGGGTGCCCTGCACGTCCACCGCGACCGATGGTTCTCAGATCGCTGCGGGCATCAGCTTCGGCTATGTTGATGCGACGCTGCTCGACACGCCGGGAACGGTTGTCACTCGCTCTTGCGAAGTCAACGCCTCCGAACTGGTCTGGGATGCCTCGATGAGCCAGGGCAACATCACCGCTGCTCTCGCGCAGCTCACGGCTCTCGGCATCATCGCCCGCTAAGCCCCTCCCTCCCTTTCGAATCCCATAAGCCGCCTTCGGGCGGCTTTTCTATTGTTGGAGCACATAGATGGCCAGTTTGGACATTTTCCACCAGGATGCCTTTTCGACGATTCAACTGACCACCGCAGTTGAACGTCACCCGTTCTTGCCCTCCGGTCTGGGCGAGTTGAACATTTTCGAGCCGGACCCGATCCGCACCACCGCGCTGGCAGTGGAAGAGCGCCAGGGCAAGCTGACGGTGATTCCGTTCTCGGAGCGTGGTCAGTCCGGCACCCAGCGCCAAACCGAGAAGCGTAAGGCGCGCTACTTCGATGTGCCGCGCCTTCGCCATGAGGACACCATTTACGCGAACGAGCTGCAAAACATCCGCGCGTTCGGTACCGAGTCCGAGCTGATGCAGGTGCAGGACGAAGTCGCCCGCCGCCTGAATGGCCCGACTGGCTTGACCAGCAACATCGAATACACCTGGGAATACCACCGTCTCGCCGCCGTTCAGGGCCTCTGCCTGGATGCCGATGGCTCGGTGCGCTACGACTGGTTCCAGGAGTTCGGTATCACGCCGGCGCAGGAGGTCGCTTTCAACCTTCCGGCTGCTGCACAGAATACGCTGCGCCCGCTCATCAACGGCATTGTCCGTAACATGGCGCGCAAGGCCCAGGGCGCGTTTACCCAAGCCACCAAGATAGTGGCGTTGTGCGGCGACGCGTTCTTCGACGAGTTCGTCAACCACCCGGACGTGATCCGCACCTTCCTGAACTGGAGCGCCGCCGCCGAGCTGCGCGACGGTAGCCAAGGCGCGGCCTTTAGCGCGTTTCCGTTTGCCGGGGTTCTGTGGGTGAACTACCGCGGTTCGGACGACAACACCACGCTCAAGATCCCGGATGACAAGGTGAAATTCTTCCCGGTCAATGCCCCCGGCATCTTCAAGGTGGCCTATGCACCGGGCGAATCGTTCGAATGGGTGAACACCCCGGGCAAGCCGATCTATGTGGTGCCGATCTTTGACCGCGACCGCAACGAGTGGTGGAAGATGGAAGTGTCCAGCTATCCGCTGCACATCTGCACCCGTCCGGAGGTGTTGCAGACCGGTCGAGCCGGTTCCTAATCGTGGCCATCGACTGGGAAAAGATGGTCATCGGCCCAGCGATGAGAGTGTTCGGCGAGCCGGTAACGTATACACCCGCAACCGGCCAGCCGCTCACAATCTACGGGGTGTTCGATGAGGCTTACCACTCCGTCGATGGTCTGGGCGATACCGTGCATACCTCTACCACAATGCCGGTGCTTGGCGTGCGCGCTGCCGACTTCCCGCAGCCGCCGCAGCAGATCGATCAGCTGACTATCCAGCGCACCGGCATCACCTATGCTGTGGCGGATGTCCATCCGGATGGACATGGGCACATCAAGCTGCTGCTCAACTACGTCTCAGGGGGCTGACCATGCTTTACCGCGCGCAACTGCGGCAGGCGGTGGTCAACGCCCTGCTGCAGGCAAACACCTTGGCGGGCCAGAAAGTCTATGCGCCGCGTGATCTACCAACGACGCCGGCATCAATGCCGCTGATCCTGGTGCAGACCCCGCTTGAACGCAAAGTCAGCCTGGGGCGTCATGCGCCGCTGTTCACCACCACGGCCACCGTAGCAGTGAATGCCCGGGTGCAAGGTGCGACCGTCCAGCAGGTGGAGGCCGACCTTGAAACGCTGTGCGAGCAGATCGAAGAGGCGGTGCTCACCGATTACACCGTGCTGAAAATGGTGCAGCAGGTGGCGGCGGTGGATACCGAGATCGATGTGACCTCGGAGTCGCGCAGCCACCTCGGCGAGGCATGGATTCGCTTTGACATGGAATTCCCGCAGGCGTACCGCCCGACCATCACGCAGCCTCTGACCGACATGGAATTGACCGCCACGGTCGCCAGCGAGGGAGGCCCCCCGTCGCCACCGACCACCATCGGCATCCCCCTTACATAGGAACGAACCATGTACGTGTATCCCGCCCCCGGGCTCGTGATTCGCGACCCGGACTTGCATGACCTGTTGCCTGCGGCTGGGCGCGAGGTTCCCGACACCGACTACTGGCATCGCCGTGTGCGCGATAAGGATGTCGTTCTGGAGCCGCCGGCGTTGACCGACCCTGGCGAGTAAGCCCCACACCCCTACAGAACCCCGCTTCGGCGGGGTTTTGTTTTTGGAGCGTCGTGAATGACCATTCCGTTCAAAAACATCCCGGCCAATATCCGGGTGCCGCTGTTCTATGCCGAGGTCGACAACTCGCGCGCGAACACGGCGCAGGCCAACCAGCGTGCGCTGATCATTGGCCAGATTACCGCCGCCGGCACTGGCGTGGCCAACGTGCCGGTGATCAGCCAGGGCGTCAGCGATGCGCAAACCGTTGGCGGGCAAAACTCGATGCTGGCCCTGATGACGGCGAAGTACCGCCAGAACGACCAGTTCGGCGAGGTGTGGTATCTGCCCTTGGCAGATAACGCCGGCGCCCTGGCTGCCACGGGCACCATCACCATCGGTGGTGCGCCGACCGCGAACGGCACACTGTACCTGTACGTTGGTGGCGTGCGCTACGCGATCCCGGTGCTGACCACCCAGACCGCAGCGCAGATCGCCACCAGCATCGCCAACATTATCGGCGCCGATGCGGCATGCCCGGTGACCGCTGCTGCTGCTGGCAGCGTGGTAACGCTGACTGCCGTCAACAAGGGGCCGTGCGGCAACGATATCGACCTGCGCATGAACTACCAGGGGCCGATCGGTGGCGAGCAATTGCCCGCTGGCGTGTCGGTGACCATCGCCCAGATGAGCGGCGGCGCCACGGCGCCAGACATGACCACGGCGCTCGCTAACCTGGGCGACATGCCGTTCGATTTCATCGTCTGCCCGTACAACGATGCAACCAGCCTGAATGCGCTGCAGTCGCTGCTCAACGACCAGACCGGTCGCTGGAGCTACTCCAAGCAGCTCTACGGCCATGTGTTCGCCGCCTATCGCGGCACGTTGGGCGCCCAGACCACGCTTGGCACCACGCGCAACAACCAGCACGAAACCATCATCGGTTTCAACGACAGCCCGACGCCGAACTGGCTCTGGGCCGCCGCGCTGGCCGGCGCTGCTGCGGTCAGTCTGCGCGCTGACCCGGCCACCCCGCTGCAGACAGTGGCGATTCAGGGTGTGCTGGCGCCGCCGCTGCAGAGCCGCTTCGTCCTGTCGGACCGCAACACCCTGCTGTTCGACGGCATCAGCACCTTTATGGTCGGCCAGGACGGCACGGTCTACATCGAGAACCTGATCACCTCCTACCAGAAAAACGCGTTCGGCAACCCGGACAACAGCTATCTGGAGGTGGAGACCCTGTTCACGCTGATGTACGTGCTGCGCTTCATGCGGACGATCGTGACCAGTAAGTACGCACGGATGAAGCTGGCCGCAAACGGCACCCGCTTTGCCGCCGGCTCGAACATCGTCACGCCGGACATCATCCGCGGCGACCTCATCGCAGCCTACCGCGAGCTGGAATACCAGGGGCTGGTACAGAACGGCGACGCGTTCAAGCAGGGGCTGATCGTCCAGCAGGACAGCAACAACCCCAACCGCGTCAACGTGCTGTGGCCGGGCATCCTGATCAACCAGCTGCGCATCTTCGCGCTGCTGGCCCAGTTCCGCCTGCAGTAACCAAACCAACCAAGCAGAGCCGCCTCCGGGCGGCTTTTGCTCTTTATGGGAGCCGTAAATGGCTGATACCACCAACCTGCTGGCCGGTACCGCAACGCTGACCGTCGACGGCACCGCGTACATGCTGGAAGGCGACCTGTCGTTCAGCGTGTCCAAGGTCTCGCGCGAGACCATGAAAGGCATGGACGGCGTGCACGGCTACAAAGAAACGCCGAACGCGCCGTTCATCGCCGGTACCTTCCGCGACTCCAGCGGCCTGACCGTGGCGGATTTCAACAAGATGACCAACGTGACCGTGACCGCCAAGCTGGCAAACGGGAAAACGATCATCGGTCGCAACATGTGGACGGTTGAAACCCAGGAAGTAGAAGCTGCCGAGGGTACTGTCAAGGTGCGCTGGGAAGGCATGAGCGTCGAGGAGGCGTGATGGCTGAAGAAAACAAAACCGAAGTGCCGGACGAGCTGACCATCGAGCTGCGCAAGCCGGTGGAGTTGGCCGGCGAGACGACTTTCGTGCTCGAGCTGCGCGAGCCGACCGTCGACGAATTGGACCGCTTCCTGAAAGCCATGGATAAGCACGGGCCGGTCGAGGCCACCAAGTTGCTGATCTCGGCGGTGTCCGGTGTCACCGTGGCGGTGCTGGGCAAGGTTGGCGCGCGCGACTTCAAGGCTGCTGAAAGCTACCTGTCCAATTTTTTCTGATCGCCCCGAACGGCATGCTGCCCCCGGACTGGAAGGACATCCTGGCCGAAGTAACCAAGTTCTACGGCTGGGGGCCGCATGATGCGTGGGGGCTTACTTGGTCGAAAGTGGAATGGTGGCGCGGCCATATGATGAGGATGAGCAATGGCGGCTGAAAATCAGTTTCGGTTGACGATCACGGCGGTGGACAAAGCCACGGCCGTTTTCAATCGCATTCAGGGCAAGCTCGGCTCATTTGGCAAGCGCCTGGACCTGAGCAAGCGCCTGGGGTCGCTAGACGGCAAGCTTGCCAGTCTGCGGTTCGATACCCTGTCCAAGAAGGCTGCCGGCTTCGGCAGCACCCTAGCCAAGGCCGCAGAGCCGATGAACGTGGTGGTCGGCGCCGCGACTATTGGCGGTCTGGCCGCTGCGGCATCCAATTGGGCCAGCCTGGGCAGCAACGTGCTGAAGACCTCGCAGATCATCGGGGTGTCCACGCAGGATCTGCAATCGCTGCGCGGCGCCGCCAAGTTGGCTGGCGTATCCGCCGAGCAGCTGGATGGTGGTCTGGCTCAGTTGGGCACCACGCTCAACGATGCGTTCTATGGCCGCAACATGCAGGCGCTGGCATTGCTCAACAAGCTCGGCATCGGCATCCACCGCACCAAAGACGGTGCCATCGACACCACGCGGGCGTTGAAGGACCTGGCCGATGCACTAGCCAATCCGAAGATGAACGCTCAGACCAAGTCAATGCTGGCCGGGCAGTTCGGCCTGCAGGGGCTGTTGCCGATGTTGCTGGGTGGCAGCAAGAACTTGGCCGCCAATCAGGGGCGCGCAACGCAGCTTGGGGCGGTGCAGTCCGATGCCGAGCTCCGGAAGGCAGCAGAGACCGAGCAGAAAAAACGCGAAGCGGCGCTGGCTGGCCAGCACGCTGAGAACTGGCTCGGCAGCACGATCAGCCCGCTATACAACAAGATCATGGAGACGGCCACTAAATGGTTGTCCGAATCCCCAGGCATGACCATCGCCGGCAGCGCGGCGATGGGCGTGGCGGGAACCTGGATGGCCAAGAAGGCGCTGCAGGCGGTGGGGTCCAAGCTGTTGAATGCTGCTGCCAAATCCGCCGCTGCTGCTGTGACCGAAACGGGGGGCGCAGCGGCTGCCGCTACCGGTGCCGAGGTAACCGGTGCGCTCGGCGGCCTGGGCTCGGCCATCATGGCGTGGGTTTCCCGGCTGTGCGCACCGGCCTACCTGCTGCTGCATTCCGATTCGCTCAACGCTGGTGAGAACGAATGGGTCAAAAAGCGCATGCAGGATGGCGGTCTTGGCTCCAAGACCTGGCACGGCCTGGATATCAACGGTCGCGAGTACGCCGCGCTGCGGGACAAGGCGCGCGGTGCCTATCAGCCGTGGTATGAGTTCGGCGACGAGAACGACCTCGGCTACATGAAGCGCTACGTCAAGGAACACCCGGGCGAGGCTCCAAAGGGCTGGATTGCGCAAGCCGCAACGCCGGCCGCGCCAGCGGCTAATGGTGGCTCCAGCCCGGGGACAAAGCGTTTGTTCGATCGCCTGGAGACCCAATACCAGCTGCCGAGCGGCCTACTGGATAGTGTCTGGGCTGCCGAGTCCGGCCGTGGCAAGAACATGCGCTCCCAGAAAGGCGCGCTGGGGCATTTCCAGTTCATGCCATCCACGGCGGCACAATATGGGCTTAAAAACCCAGATAACTTGGGCGAGTCGGCGGATGCTGCCGGGCGCTTGCTGCGCGATCTGCTGCGACAGAATCGCGGCGATTTGCCGCGCGCGCTGGCCGCTTACAACTGGGGCCAAGGCAATCTGAACAGCAAGGGGCTGGCCAACGCGCCGACGGAAACCCGCAACTATATCGCCAAGGTCTCCACCGGAATGGGGATGGCTCCTGCCGCGTTGCCGACAGCTCAGAGCACGCCGTCGCCGGCGGTGCAGGGCGATAGCAATCGACAGGTTGCCGCGCTGCTGGCCCAGCTGAACGATAGCGTCGCCAAGCTGGGGCAGCTCAAGGTCAACGTGCAAACGCATGTTACCGGGCTTCCGGCTGGTGCTGCCGCTCAATCCCGGGTGGTCGATGATTCGCTGCGATACAACTACCCGATGCCGCAGATGGTCACGCCGTGACGCTTAACGCATCTTGCACGTGACCTGGGTTTGACTATTCATCTCCTCGATTGAGGCTATGGAGTTTTTCAGGAACTGCTCGGCATTTGGAGAAGCATCAAGCATGCCGGCCTGAACTGATGCCAGTGCGGCCCTCGAGCTGTAGAGGTTGAAGCAGCGATCTTTGGCTGTCATGCCTTGGGCCACGCTTACCAACTGGTCATAGCTGGGCGTTTGTTCCTGGAAAGCGCTGGTCATGGCAATTGCTGCGTTTCGCAGTTCTGACGGCTTGACCTTTCTAGCCCCTACCAACTGACCATTCTTGAAAGTTGAGATGGTATAGACGGTGGGTGCTGCCATCGCCTGCACGACTAAAGCACTCAGTATGAGAGCTGCCGAAAGTGACAGTGCTCGAGGCATGTTTGCTCCTTGTTATTTGATTTTCGCTCATTTTAGCTCGATGGCATGACGGAAGTGCCATCAGATCAAGGAAAGTTATATGAGCTTTCAGGACGTTCTCAACGGCGTACAGCAGGCAGCTGGCACCGTCAGCGGCGTGATGTCGGCCGCTGGCCGGCTGCTCGATGCGCTCGGCTTGGGCGCGCCCAGCTACCAGGATCAGGTGCGGCCGGCATCGTTTCGCGGCATTCCATTCGCCGTGTTGGCTGGCGAGGGCAGCTTCGGCCGGCGTAACGCCATCCACGAATATCCCAACCGCGATACCGTCTGGGTCGAAGACATGGGCCGGGCGGCACGCAAAATCAGCCTGATCGGCTTCCTGGTTGGTGATGACGTGATCCAGCAGCGCGACCAGCTGATCGCCGCGGCTGAGACCGAGGATATGGGCGAGCTGGTGCACCCTACACTCGGCACCATGTTCGTCAGTCTGATCACGCTGCGCGTCACCGAGAAATGGGACTCCGGCCGGGTCTTCGAAATTGCATTGTCGTTCGTAGAGTCCGGACTGAAGGAATTCCCGTCCGATACTACCGACACCGCTTCCGATGTGCTGGGTGCTGTGGGTGATGCCAACCTGGCCACGGCCGCCGATTTCCTGCACCAGGTCGCGGATGCGGTCAAACAGGGCATCGCGATTGTGCAACAGGTGGTGAACACGGTGACGAAGTGGGTCGGCATCGTCAAAAACGTCATCAACGCAGCGCGCAACCTGTACAACGCGGTGCGCAGCATCCCGGGCACCTTTGGTCGTTTCCATGGCTTGCTCGACACGGGCTCCAGCTCCGTGGCGGCACCGCGCAATGCCACGGCGACTGCCGTTGCGGTGCGGCTGGCTATCGCGCAGGGCACCCAGGCACGGGCGACCGTGGCCAACAACCTAAGCAGCATGTCGTCGGCGGCTGGCGCACTGAGCAGCAGCTCGAGCACGATCAACGCTTTCTCTTCATCCGTACAGACGGTGGTTTCCAGCGTGCTATCCGCATGCACTAGCCCGCTGGACGGCATCAACGCGCTTACGCAACTGGCGCAGTTCACGCCGCCCGTGCTGGCGCAGGACAGCTCGCCGATCGGGCAGGCCATGACCACCGCCCAGAATGCCTCCGCCGCGCTGTTGAGGCGTAGCGCTGTCATCGGAGTTTGCCAAGCTTCGGCCAGCTATCAGCCGAGCAGCTATGAAGGTGCCGCCGCGATGCGATCTCGGGTCACTACGTTGTTGGACGTGGAAATTCAATCGGCTGCCGACCAGGGGCTTGATGCTACCTATCTGGCGTTGCGGCGGTTGCGGGCGGCGGTGGTGGCCGATTTGACCGCACGTGGCGGGAAGCTGTCGCGCATGGCCACGGTGAGCACGCCCGCACCGGTGCCGGCCCTGCTGCTGGCGCAGCGTCTTTACCGCGATTCAACCCGGGCCGACGAGCTGGTGCAACAAGCCGACCCGATCCATCCGGCGTTCATGCCGGTCAGCTTCAAGGCATTGGCGCAGTAGCTTACGGCGTCACGATCTCTGGCATCGGGTATCGCTTCATCAGTTCGGCCTGCTCGGCGCTGGAGATCGGCTTGACCGGGCCGCGCTTGGTTTTCTGGCAATAGAAGGTGGTCGGGTGGCCCTGCTGGTGGTAGCGGGTTGATATGACCGGCCCCTGCTGCTGGCACTCGGCCTTGGTCTTGTATTCGGCGTAAGCGATTTGGCCGCCCTGATGGCCATCGGCGAATACCAGGGTCAGAACGAAAACGGTGATCATCGCGGTCTCTCTTCTCGGACCTATTTATTTTGAATCAATCCACCGCCCTCGTGGCGGCTTTTTTATGGCCGACGCATGGACGATCTCACCATTCTCACCGGCAACAGCCGGATTTCCGGCTGGACTGGCATCCGCGTTACGCGCGGCATCGAGCGCTTTCCGTCCGGCTTCTCGGTGACTATGACCGAGCGCTTTGCCGACGATACGCGCGATGTGGTCGTCAAGCCTGGCGATCCGCTGCAGGTGCTGCTGGGCCAGGACGTGGTGGTCACGGGCTACGCCGACCGCTTTGCCCCCAGTATCACTGCCGGGCAGCACAGCATCTCCCTGTCCGGACGTGGCAAGTGCCAAGACCTGGTGGACTGCTCGCACGCGTGGAATGGTTGCCAGATGTCCAACGTGACCGTGTTGGCGATCGCCCAAGGGCTGTGTGCGCCATATGGGATCTCGGTGACAGCGCTGGCCGACGTGGGGGCGCCCATCCCGCAGGTCAACCTGCCATGGGGCGACACCCCTTACAGCGTGATCGAGCAGCACGCCCGCTATCGGCAACTGCTGGTCTACGAGGATGAAAAGGGAAACCTGGTGCTGGCGCGCGCCACCATGCCGGACAAGGGCGGCGGCAATTACCCGGTGATCGAGGAAGGAAAAATCATCGAGTCCGGTGACTCGATGTTCTCGATGGATCAGCGCTTCAGCGAGTACGTGGTGCGCCGGCTGGCGGTCGACATGATGTCGGATGTCGGCGGCGGCCCGGATGTGCTGGTCAGCTTCTCTGACCCTGGGGTGCCACGCTTCCGGCGCCGCAGCATCATCGCCGAGACCGGCGACGGTGCCGATTTCGCGGTGTCGAAGGCGCGCGGAGCATGGGAAGCCGCCAGGCGGGCCGGCCGCAGCCTGCAAGTCAATCTCACCGTGGACAGTTGGCGGGATGGCTTCGGGCGGCTGTGGACGCCCAACACGCTGGTCACCGTCAAGGCGCCGTCGCTGCGGCTGCAGAGCGTGACCTGGCTGGTGGCTGAGGTGACCTACCGCCGCGATGCGACCGGCACGCACGCCGACCTGGTGCTGATGCCCCCGCAAGCGTTTTTCCCGCAACCCATCCTGCTATTCCCCGGGATGCAGGATGTGGTGGCCGCCAATGGAGCTGCACCGAAATGATCCAGCAATTCGAGCGAATGATGCAGCGGCTTTGGATGTTGGTGGGCCGCGGCAAAACCACCACCGTCAACGACGCCGGCCCGATCCAGATGGTGCAGGTACAACTGGGGGCCAACGAGGTGCGCGACAACACACGCCGCGCCGCCGAGTATGGCTTCACCAGCAGCCCGCCAGCGGGCAGCGACGCAGTGCTGGTATTTGTCGGCGGGGACCGCTCCAACGGCGTGATCATCGCCACCAACCACCAGGCCTCGCGCCTGAAGAACCTGCAGCCGGGCGAGGTGGCGATCTTCGACAACCAGGGCCAGTCGGTCTATCTGACGCGCGTCGGCATCGTGGTCAATGGCGCCGGGCTGCCGCTGACGGTCAACAGCACGCCGGTGGTGACCGTTAACGCTGCCACCAAGATTTCCCTGAACACCCCGGAGCTCGACGTAACCGGCCAGATCAAGGCCGGCGGCGACATCACTGACAACAGCGCGAGCAGCGGCAAATCAATGGCGCAGATGCGCAGCATCTACAACGGCCACGGCCACCCGGTACCGGGCGTCCAGGCCGGCAGCTCGACTGTGAATACCAATCCGCCCACCCAGCAGGAATAACCATGGCAGACATCTCGACGGTCTGGTCGCCGCTGATCGGCGCCGCCGACTGGCAGCAGCAGGGGCCGCTGCTGGCCAGCGGCAACGATCTGGAGACGGCCATTCTCATCAGCCTGTTTACCGATCGCATTGCCGGCCAGGCCGATGCGATTCCGGACGGCACCGGCGATCCGCGCGGTTGGTGCTGTGACGATCCAGCTAGGCCGATCGGCTCCCGGCTGTGGCTATTGCGGCGCGCCAAGCAGACCACGGAAACCGCCAATCGCGCGCGCGACTACATCATCGAGGCGCTGCAATGGCTGATCGATGACGGTGCGGTGATCAAGTTCGACGTGCGCGTGCAATGGATCGGCGCCGGCCAGCTCGGTGCCTGGGTCGTGGTTCATCGAGCGGATGGAACAAAGGCCGCCCTGCAATACGACTGGGCATGGAAGGGGATGAACTGATATGCCGTATATCCGGCCAACACTATCCGACCTACAGAATCAGGTCGCTCAGGACATCGGCGAGGCGCTACCCGGCAGCGATGGTCTGCTGCGCTTCAGCAATCTTAGTGTGCTGGGCAAGGTGCAAGCCGCGCTGGCCTACCTGCATTACGGCTATTTGGACTGGGTCGCCAAACAGTCGGTGCCGTTCACCGCTACAGGTGAATACCTGCAGGGCTGGGGCGCGCTGAAAAAGACCACCATCAAGCCGGCCACCCAGGCCACCGGCCAAGTGACCTTTCCCGGCGTGGTTGGCACGCCGTTGCCCAATGGTTCCGCCATCAACCGCGGCGACGGCGTCGGTTATACCACCACGGCCGATGCCACGGTGGCCAGCAACGGCTATGTGACCGCGCCGGTCATTGCCAATGCCGATCCGCAGGGGTTGACCGGTGCATTCGGCAACACTGCCGCTGGCACCGCGATGACGCTGTCCACTGCAGTGGGTGGCATTACCTCGAGCGGCACGGCCACCACCGCGTTTACCGGTGGCGCCGACCTCGAGGCCGACGACGCGTTCCGCCAGCGTGTGCTGATGGCCTACCAGACCACCCCGCAGGGCGGGGCCAACAACGACTACGTGACCTGGTCGCTGCAGGTGCCCGGCGTTACCCGGGCCTGGGTCGCCAACAACGGTTTTGGCGTAGGCACCGTGGTGGTCTATGTGATGCTAGACAACGCAGAGGCCGCCACCGGCGGTTTCCCTGTTGGCACTAATGGCGTGTCGCAGTACGACCAGGGGCCGGGCGGCGTGCCACGCGGCACGGTCGCCGCCGGCGACCAGCTGACGGTGGCCAATTACATCTGCCCGCTGCAGCCAGTCACCGCGCTGGTCTACGTGGTGGCGCCGACCGCGAACCCGATCAATTTCACCATTAAGGGTATCTCCGCCGGCTCTCAAGCAGCGGCCAAGACGGCAATATCCAACGTCTTGCTGCGGCAGGGAGCGCCGGGTGGCCAGATCAACCTGGCCAACGTCTGGATAGCGATCGCGTCGGTGTCGGGCGTCAACGACTTCCTGATCCTATCGCCCTCCGGCGCGGACATCACCAACCCGACCGGCGCACTGCCGACCTTGGGTACGGTCACCTTCCAATAACGAGGTCACATGCCCGCCCCCAACTACTCCGCCGCCGACTACCTGGCCGCGATGCAGAACCTGTTGCCGCAAGGCAAGGCGTGGCCGCGTGAGCCCGGCGCGGCCCAGACGCAGGCACTCTCCGGGCTGGCGCCGGTTTACGCGCGCCAGCATGCCCGGGCCAACAACCTGCTGGCGGATGCCTTTCCGGCGACCGCTTACGAGTTGCTGCCGGAATGGGAGTCCACGCTCGGGCTGCCCGATCCTGTGCTCGGCATGGCTTCGACCGTGCAGGGGCGGCGGCAGCAGGTGGTGGCCAAGCTGACGGCGGTGGGTGGCCAGTCTGCCGCCTACTACCAGTCGCTGGCCGCTGCGCTGGGCTACAGCATCACCGTCACCAACTACGCGCCGTTTCGCTGCGGGCAAAGCAGCGCCGGGCAGCCGGTCGGTTCGCAAGACTGGTGCCACACCTGGTCGGTCAATTCTGCGCTCAACACCATTATCCGTTTCTCCGCTGGCCAGTCTGGCGCCGGCGAGCCGCTCGCAAGCTGGGGTAATGCGCCGCTGCAGAGCCAGATTCAGGCCGCGGCCCCGGCGCATACCGTGGTCCAGTTCCACTATTCATGAGGTAGCGCATGTTTCAAATCGATAACTCGACCGCTGCGACCGCGCAGCCAGCTTCGACAAGCCCGGGAACCCCGGGCTTTTTTACTGATGGCAACCCGGTCAACGGCACGGCGCCGACGGTGGTGCCGGCCGAGTGGCTGAATGCGGTGATGATGGAGTTGGTCAACGTTGTGACCGGCGCCGGTCTCACTCTCAACAAGGCGGCATTCAACCAGGTGCTGACCGCGGTTAAGCGGCTGGGGCAGAAAACGGTGGTGCTGACCGATACCGGTGCCGCCAACGCCTATACCGCGACCAATTCGCCGGCGCTGGCGGCTGGTGACTTGGTTGGCGGTCTGGTGCAACAGGTCAGTATCGCGCACGCGAATACTGGCGCATCGACCTATTCGCCGGATGGTCAGGCTGCGGCACCGATCTATGGCTTGGCCCTACAGCCGCTGCAGGGCGGCGAGTTGCCCGTGGGTGGTGTCGCGGTGCTGATGCGCGCGACTATTGCGGGTGTCAACAGCGGCAACCCGATCTGGATTCTGATGGAGTGCGCCGGTGGCGCGCAGCAGGTACCGAATGCCACCCAGAGCCAGCATGCGGTGGCGCTGGGGCAGATCGCTCAAGCCATCGGCACGACCGCGCCGCAGTTCGATAGCACCTTGAAGCTGGCGACTACTGCATTCGTGCAGCGGGCCATGGGCAACCACAACAGCGTGGTGGGCCTGACGGGTAGCGCCACGCTGACGCAG
The DNA here is from genome assembly GCF_020544465.1 of Chromobacterium rhizoryzae. NCBI lineage: Bacteria > Pseudomonadati > Pseudomonadota > Betaproteobacteria > Neisseriales > Chromobacteriaceae > Chromobacterium > Chromobacterium rhizoryzae. The sequence continues at coordinate 4,516,465 of NZ_CP066126.1, read as the reverse complement.
GCCCAGCTGGGCTCATTCGTTGAGGTGACGGCCGGTACCGGCGTGGTGATCACCCTTTGTAGTGCCACTGGCGCCGGTGGTGGGGCGTTCCGCCTCTATAACAACACTGCAAACAGTGTGACGGTATCGGCCGCCACCGGGCAAAACATCAACGTCAACCGCACCAACGTGTCCAGCTTCACGCTATTGGCTGGAGAGGCGTGCGACATCGTGACCGATGGGGTTAGCTGGTCGGTTATCAACGGCATCGGTGCTTCCTCGCTCGCGGCCAACGGTTACCAGAAGTTGCCGAGCGGGCTGATTATCCAGTGGGGCGCGTTCACGGCAAACAATGGCACGTCGAACACAATCACGTTGCCAATTACATTTCCTACCGCAATGGTGTCCGTTTCAGCAATGACTGGTGCCAATGCTGGCACTGACTTCAATGTTCGCAGCGTTACATTTGTTTCGAAGAGCAACTCTCAATTCGTTGTGAACGTTGTGCCGGCATCTATATATGCCGGCTACTGGATGGCAATTGGCTACTGATGAGGGCTATTTATGGGTAAGTATTTCGCTGAATCAACCGGCGGTTTCTACGACTCCTCCATTCACGGAGCTCTCGCGCTGACCGTGGTCGATCCATCCTGGGTGCGTCCGACCATCAAAGAAACAGACCCGAACTGGGTGCAGCCTGCAGATGATCCCAAGGCCACCGCGCCGATGATCGATGTGCCGGATATGTCGGTGGCTGCACCGACCATCACCACCTCCAACCCGGCATGCCAGATTCCAGCCGATGCTGTGGAAATCACCGCAGAGCAGCACGCTGAGTTAATGGCTGCTCAGTCCGCGGGCAAAATCATCACCTCAGGTGCGAACGGCAACCCCATTGCCATCGACCCGCCGCCGCCATCGGCAGACCAGCTTGCTGACCAGGTGCGGGCGCAACGTGACCAGCTGCTTGGTAATACTCAGTGGCTGGTGCAGCGCCACCGCGATCAGCTGGAAATCGGCGGTGCCACTACGCTGAGCGCAGACCAGCTCAAGGAGCTGCAGACCTACCGCCAGGCGCTGCGCGATGTTCCGGCGCAAAAAGGCTTCCCGGCATCTGTCACCTGGCCGACCGTGCCGGCATTCGCGCTGGAGGTTGAATAATGCGCTGGCTCATTCTTGCTGTAATCAGCCTGTTGCTGACCGTTGTAGCGGTGATCGCCGCGCCGGTACTGATCTTCCTCGCGGACTCCGGCGGCAACCTTCCGCGCTGGCTGTCCTGGCTGCAAACCTCCGACGCCACGCTCGACGGTGACCAGTATTGGCGCGACCCGGCGGCGCACCCGACCATCAACCGGCTGCCGCGATACCTGCGCCGGTTGATCTGGATCTGGCGCAACCCCGGTGGCGGCTTCGATGAGCGGGTCGCCGGCGTCACCGTCGACCGCACCATGGCGCGCCGAGTGCGGGGCAATCCGTTGATCAGCAACCAGCCCTATGCCCCCGGCTGGTGCTGGGCGCGCGTCGGCCCGGCCTGGATGCTGTATGTGGTCTGGCCGACCCTGCCTGGCCGCTGCCTGCGCCTGTATCTCGGCTGGAAGCTGATGGGTGCCGTCCAGCACCCCGGCGAGCCCGACCGGGTGCCGATCGTGCTCACATTCAACCCCATCATGCCTCGCAACTAGGGCCGCATCTCGCGGCCCTTCGCCTTTATATCGCCCGCCGCTCGCGGGCGATTTCATTTCTGGAGGTTCCCAAATGTTCAAACGCCTGCACGACTACCGCGTCTATCTGCTGATCCTGCCGTTCACCCTCGCGCTGTTCGCAATCGACCGCGTGATTGCCGAAACCTGGCTGCAGCTGGGCCTGGCCCTGCCGGTGCTGGTCGGCGTCGCCCTGGTGCTGCGCAAGTCGCTGTTCCACGTCGATGTTTCCCAAGCTGGCGACATCGCGCTGCATTCTCCGGTCGGTGCCGCGCTCGTGGTGCTGGCCGACCGGCTGTTCATGGCGGCGGTGCTGATCGGCGGTGTGCTGTGGCTGCGGGGCTGAGCGCCGGCGCGCTGGCCCTGCTGCCGCTGCTGGCGGCGTCCATCGGGCAATACTGGCCGGACATGCCGGCGCGCTCGGTGCTGGCGGCGCAGGTCGAGCAGGAAAGCGGCTGGCGCGTCAATGCCAAGCTGCACACCTCCCGCGAGCTAGGCGCCGGACTGGGGCAGTTCACCAAGGCATTCAACAAGGATGGCAGCGTTCGCTTCGATGCCATCGGCGAGATGACTGCCGCCCACCCGGAAGCGCTGCGCGGCTGGTCCTGGGCAAATGCCTACGCTCCGCACTACCAGCTGCCGGCCGTAGTGCTGAAAAACCGCGATGCCTACCGCCTGATCAAGTGGGCGTCTACCGACTACGACCGGCTGGCGATGATGGACGCCTCGCACAACTCGGGGCTGGGTTCCGTGATTAAGCGCCGGCGCAAGTGCGCCAATACGCGTGGCTGCGACCCGGGCCGCTGGTTCGGCCACCTCGAGCGCAGCAGCACGCAGTCGAAGGTGCGCCACGCCGGCTACGGTCAGTCGTTCGCCGACATCACCAACACCCACGTGCGCAACGTAATGATCGTGCGCCGACCGAAGTACCAAGCCTATTTCAGGGAAAAATAATGACTGCACCGAAATGCGCTGCAGACGACCGCGTCATCCTGCCGCTCGATGAGTTCAAAGAGCTTATGCGTTCGGCAGCCGAGGAAGGGGCAAACCAGGCGCTCGCCAAGCTCGGACTGGGAGACAAGGACGCCGCCGAAGAACTGCGCGAAGCGCGCAACCTGGTAAGAACGCTCGCCGGCGTGCGCAAGCAGATGCTGACCACGGCCACCATCGCAATCACGATGCTCGTGATTGGTATTTTTGGTGGCGGCCTGTTGGAGTGGGCCAAGAAGGCGCTGACGGGAGGGCATTGATGGCGACCAAAATTGAAACAGCAGATTTTGTGGCAGCCTGGGTTGAGCTCGGCAGCCCCTCTAAAGTGGCCAAGCGCCTCAGCATTACCGAGCGCGCCGTGCACGACCGTGCAGCCCGGCTGCGCGCCAAGGGCTACGAGCTGAATTGCGACGATCCGCGTTCGCCGAATCGGGGTGCCGCAGCTGCGGCCAAGCCGCCCAGTCACACAGTCGAGCAGTCCACCCAATTGCCTGACCCTGAGGTCAAGGCGCTTCGGGCGCAGTTGGCGGCCATGAAGGGCAACGAACTCGACGCCGAGTATGTGAAGCGCAAGATCATCGGGCTGTCGCGGGCGCCAGTTGAGCCGCCTGATTGGCTGGTGCGGCGTGGGTTCGATGGCAAGGTGCTCGGGGTTCCTACGCTGTTCGCCTCCGATTGGCACTGGGCCGAGGTAGTCGATCCGCAGCAGATCAACGGCGTGAACGAGTACAACCTCGCGATCGCGCACCGGCGCGCCCGTCGCATGATCGAGAAGACCGTGATGCTGTTGCGCGATTGTTTTGCTGGGGCCAAGTACCCGGGGATCGTGTTCGCGCTCGGCGGCGACATGGTATCGGGCGACATCCACGACGAACTCGCCGTCAGCAACGAGGTCGACATCATGCCCTGCGTGATTGACCTGATCGGCGTGCTCGCCTGGTGCATCCGCGCTCTGGCCGATGAGTTCGGGCAGGTATTCGTGCCGTGTGTGTCCGGCAACCACGGCCGCAACACGCAAAAAATCCGCGCCAAGGGCCGAAACCATACCTCGTTCGACTGGCTCGCCTACTGCATGCTGGCGCGCGAGTTCGACGGTGACCCGCGCGTTCACTTCTTGATCCCTGATGGCCCGGACGCCTACTACCGCGTTTACGGCACCCGCTATCTCCTGACGCACGGCGACCAGTTCCGCGGCGGCGACGGCATGATCGGTGCGCTCGGCCCGATCATCCGTGGCGACCACAAGAAGCGCTCTCGCGCTGGCCAGGTCGACATGGCCTACGACGTGCTGCTACTCGGCCACTGGCACCAGTTGATCCAGTTGCAGCGGTTGATCGTCAACGGCTCGCTCAAGGGCTACGACGAGTACGCCTACAGCAACAACTTCGGCTTTGAGCGCGCGCGCCAGGCGTTGTGGATCACCCATCCCGAGCATGGCATCACGTTTTCCATGGCAGTGAACGTCGACGACGACAGTGAGCGTGGCGGCGGTGCCGCTTCCGAATGGGTGAGCTTGCAGAAAGCCGCTTGATTGGATCGCGTTATAACCCAGCCCCGCTTCGGCGGGGCTTTTCTATGGAGCTGCGTATGCCGCAACTTCCCAATCTCCTGGCGCTCTGTGGTGCGGCCGGCGCCGGCAAGTCCACCATCGCCGCCGAACTGGTCGAGCGCCACGGTTACACCGTGATCAAGTTCGCCGGCCCGCTTAAATCCATGATGCGTGCCCTCGGCCTGTCTGAGGACGAGATCGAAGGGCGCCTCAAGGAGGTGCCGTGCGAGTTGCTGGGCGGCGCCACGCCGCGGCATGCGATGCAGACGCTCGGTACCGAATGGGGCCGCCAGCTGATCCACGCCGACTTGTGGGTGAGCGCGTGGCGGCGCGCCGTTCAGCGGGTGCTTGAATCCGGTGGGCGCGTGGTGGTCGATGACTGCCGGTTTATCAACGAGCTGGGCGCGGTTCTGGAAATGAATGGCGCGGTCGTGCGCTTGGAGCGTGCCGGCTCTGGCACGGCCAGCGTACACAGTTCCGAAACCGGCCTGTCTGGCATCGAGTTGCCGACCGTGACCAACGACGCCGTGCCGGCTCTGGTGGCGGCGCGCGTCCTATCGGTGAAGCGCTGGGGCGTGCCGGGAGGGGCGAAATGATCGATCTGCTCAAGCCGTACTTGGCGCTTATCCGTGCAACCTTGATCGTTGCGGCGCTGGTGGTGGCCTTCGCGGGTGGTTGGCATTTTTCTAGCCTGGAGAGCGAGGCCGGCCGGCTGAAACTGCAAAACGCGGCCGTCGCCGAAGCGCTGCAGCTCGAGCGGCGCGCAGCTTCCCTCGGTGCCGTGCTGGCGCAGGGAGAGCAGCACCGCGCCGTCGCGCGCGAGGTGAGAACCCAAACCGTTACCAAGGAGATCGTGCGATATGTTGAAAGGGAAAAAGCCCGCGCTGCTGCTGGCCAGCCTGTCGTTGTGCTCGATGCTGACTGGGTGCGCGGGCACGACCTCGCTGCCGCCCCGCCCGATCTTGTCGACGCCGGCGCCGTTCCTGCTGGAGGAGCCGGGACAGCTACTGCCGGTGAAGCGCTCGAAGCCGTCAGCGACAACTACGACCAGTGCTACCGCTGGCGCGACCAAGTGATCGGCTGGCAGAGCTGGTGGCGCGTGCAGCCGCATGATCAAGAGGTGCCGGTACTAACGAAGAACTGAGAGAAGGACGCGACCGGCCCGGGTGTTAGCGCACCTGGGCCGGTCATCTCCGCCCGCAGATGTGCCCTGCGAGCCTTGACCAAGGCTTCCCCACCTGTCGACAGGCATGGGGAGACTATCACAAAACGTGAAAGGCTCGACAGATGACCGAAATACGCTGCGGCTGTTGCCGCAAGAAACTGGCCGAGGGCGAATACATCGCCCTGTCCATTAAATGCCCGCGCTGCAGGACGCTGAACCATTACGGCCAGCGGCAGCCTGGGTAATCCCCTTGAAGGCCATGAGCCTCCGAACCTGAGCCCCGCGAGGGCCATCTGGAGAACCTCATGGCTTCGCCCATCATCCCCTGGATCGGCGGCAAGCGTCGACTTGCCGATCGCATCCTGCCCCTGTTCCCTCCCCATGACTGCTACGTCGAAGTGTTCGCCGGCGGCGCCGCGCTGTTTTTCTTGCGCCAAGTGCCCGCCAAGTGCGAGGTGATCAACGACATCAACGGCGAGCTCGTCAATCTCTATCGCGTTGTGCAGCACCACCTCGAAGAGTTCGTGAGGCAGTTCAAATGGGCGCTATCGAGCCGGCAGGTGTTCGAGTGGATGCAATGCACTCGCCCGGAAACCCTCACTGACATTCAGCGCGCAGCCAGATTTTTCTACCTGCAGCACCATGCGTTCGGCGGCAAAGTGGAGGGCCAGAGCTTCGGCACCGCCACCACCACGCCCACCGTCAACCTGCTGCGCCTGGAGGAGAATCTATCCGCGGCTCACCTGCGCCTTACCGGCGTCACGATCGAGCACGAAAGTTGGAGCGACTGCATTCAGCGTTATGACCGGCCGCACACGTTTTTCTATTGCGATCCACCGTACTGGCAGACCGAGGGTTACGGCGTTCCATTCCCGTTTGAGGAGTACGAGCGCATGGCCGCCATTATGCGTGCCAGCCAAGGCCGGATCATGGTCAGCATCAACGACCATCCGGACATCCGGCGTGCGTTCGATGGCCTGGACATGCTTGAGCTCGATATCAAGTACACGGTGGGCAACCAGCGCAATGGCGGCGCGGCTGCAGCTGGCGAGTTGGTGATTGCAAACTGGGAGATTGGCGCGTGTGGTGGTTTGTTCTGATCTTGTCGTGGTTGATCCGCTGGCGGCCATGAGTTTGGCTGCATCGGAAAAGGGCGTGCAAACGTATTGATCTCAAAAAGAAGTCCCCCGGCGCGATGCCGGGGGACTTTGCTGTCTTTCCATGAACTCTCGACCGGTTAGGTTATGCACCTGACTGGATGTGCCATGTCGGATTCAAACCGGATCGCCCCGCCGACTACTTGTAGGAAGTAGAGCGTTAATTCTCCGTTCAGAGTGGCGCCGGTAGTTCTGTCGGCGATCAGCGCACACTGCCCGTCGAGCACGCTAATGAGGTTCTGCATTGTTTCGCTGGTTGATCCGCCGATCAGCGGATTCAGGCTATTGGCGACGTTTCGGGGTAATTGAGATAGCGGCATTTTTGTTCGTCTTTTGCTGTATGACGGATACAGCTTAGCGCGCTGGACAAGATGCCGCACAAGTGCCGGCCTAAAGTTTTACTGGCCTTTTTTGGCGAATTCCTTGGCCGTCATTAGCAAAACAGTGAGCTGGTAGTTGGAAAGCTGTGGCACGAGTGTGCGCAGTTCTTGGACGATTTCGTCGCGAGTTTCGGAGCGATCACCGTGCACCAGGTGATCGACAGTCACATCTAAAAATGTCGCTAAGCTTGCCAAGTGATTGTTTCTAGGCATTGTAGTTTTGAGCCAACCGTAGACAGTCGGTTCCGTCACCGTGCAAGCAATTGCTATTTCTTCTACGGTGACGCCGCGCCTTTCTTTTAGGCGCCGTACCCGTTCTGCAAACGTCTCCACCGGTGAAGGGTAAGAAAGAATGTCGGTGCAGGCAAGGCGCAAACTATAGGTTCTACTAAAGTTTTCTTTATATGCCGATGTAACGTGGTTACAACACTAGCATTAATGACAATTGACAGTCATTTAGGATTTCTAAATGACAAAATCAAACGGAAAATCTCCGCGATCTCTTCGTCGCTTTTGTCAGCAAGCTGGCGTGCAAGGTCTTCCTTGGACTCTGCTGCTATGTAGGTGTTCTCAGGGGCCGGCACGGGCTCTCTGGGGCCTGTGCCGGTTTCGAGCCATTGGGGATTCACGGAGAGAGCTCTGGCGATATCGACGAGCTTCGTTGTAGCACGACTCCGGCCCGTTTCGATGTCGGTGATGGTGGTGGCTCCCACGCCGGCTTTGCGTGCCAGGACTTCTTGCGTCCAGCCGCGTTTTTCCCGCTCGGCCTTTATTCTGGTCCCTAAGGTGCGCATGGCCGGATTGTGCGGGATTGGTTGCTCGGAAGGGCGAGGCTTGAGCTGTGCATTCCGTGTGTTAGGCAACAAAAAACCGCCCGAAGGCGGTTGAAGGATTGCATATCAAGTGGCGCTCCCGACAGGAATCGAACCTGTATCTGCCGCTTAGGAGGCGGCCGTTCTATCCGTTGAACTACGGTAGCGGTGCTATAGAAGTGCTACTTGATTTTTTATGCCAATCATAACGGCATGTATTTACTACAAAATCTTATCCAGTCAATCCCTTTAACTACGGAGACGCTTAGAAAAACTGCTGGGTCAGGCGCTGCGGTCCACCGACAGGCGGGCCAATTCCACCAAGGCCTGACGGGTGTCCGATTCCGGAATCGGCGCCAGCGCGGCCACGGCCTGTTCGGCCACCTTGACCGCTTCCGCCCGGGCGTAGTCCAGCGCGCCGCAGGATTGTACCGCAGCCAGCACGTCCTGGAAACGATCGCGGCTGGCGTGTTCCAGCGCGTCGCGCACGGTGGCGGAGGCTTCCGGGCCGCCGTTGCGCATGGTGTAGATCAAGGGCAGGGTCGGCTTGCCTTCGGCCAGATCGTCGCCCAGGCTCTTGCCTATGGTGTCGGCGTCGCCGCTGTAATCCAGCACGTCGTCGATGATCTGGAAAGCGGTGCCCAGGTACATGCCGTATTCGGCCATCGCCTGCGCCTGTTCGGCGCTGGCGCCGGCGCTGAGCGCGCCCACGCGGGCGGAGGCTTCAAACAGCTTGGCGGTCTTGTACTTGATCACGCGCAGGTATTCGTCTTCGGTGACGTCGGTGTTGCCGATATTGAGCAGCTGCAGCACCTCGCCCTCGGCGATGATGTTGGTGGCTTCCGCCATCACCGCCAGGATGTCCATATTGCGGGTGGTCACCATCATCTGGAAGGCGCGGGTGTAGAGGAAGTCCCCCACCAGCACGCTGGCGGCGTTGCCGAACAGCGCATTGGCGGTTTCGCGGCCGCGGCGCAGGTCGGATTCGTCCACCACGTCGTCGTGCAGCAAGGTGGCGGTGTGGATGAATTCGATCATCGCCGCCAGCTCGTGCAATTGTTCGCCGTTGTGACCCAGCGCGCGGCCGGACAGCAGCGTCAACACCGGGCGCAGGCGTTTGCCGCCGGCGGAAATGATGTATTCCGCTACCTGGCGGATCAGGACGACGTCGGAGTGCAGCCGGGCGCGGATGACGCGGTCTACGGCCTGCATGTCGTCGGCTATCAGTGTACGGAAAAGCGGGGTGGACACGATTTCAACCAGTTATTTGAGATGGGTACGCCAAAGGCTGGAATGTTACCAGAAAAGCCCCTCCAGCCGCCACGGGGCGTACTCCTTAGGACTAAGTCGATGAAATCATTGACAAGTTGACGGGGTGTCCGTATAGTTTCGCGTTCTCCCGCAATAGGCGGCGAGATTTTTATATTCAGGAGCTCATGCGAATGTATGCGGTCATAAAAACCGGCGGCAAGCAGTACAAAGTTGTCGTTGGTGAAAAACTCAAAGTAGAACAGATACCTGCAGACGTCGACAGCCAGATCGTACTTGAAGAAGTGCTGATGATTGCTGACGGTGAACAGGTTGTTGTAGGCGCCCCGATGATTGCCGGCGCCACTGTTAAGGCCACCGTTGTTTCCCACGGTCGTGGCGACAAGATCCGCATCTTCAAGATGCGTCGTCGCAAGCACTACCAGAAACATCAGGGTCATCGTCAAAACTTCACCGAAATCCGCATCGACGCGATTTCGAAGTAAGGATAAACAGTCATGGCACACAAAAAAGCAGGCGGTAGCTCCCGCAACGGTCGTGACTCCGAAGCCAAACGCCTGGGCGTTAAGGTTTACGGCAGCGAACTGATTCCGGCAGGTTCCATTATCGTGCGTCAGCGCGGCACCCGCTTCCACGCAGGTGAAAACGTTGGTCAGGGCAAGGATCACACCTTGTTCGCCAAGGTTGACGGTTACGTTGAATTCACCATTAAAGGTGCAATGAAGCGCAAGATCGTTAATGTGGTTCCGTACACCGGCGTAGACGGCGAATAATTTTTCGCTTTCTAGTGACCGAGAAAGCCCTATCCTGCGATAGGGCTTTTTTCATACCCTGAGGGGCAAGGCGTGAGGGTGGCCGCGAGTCCATCCTGACCCCTGACTCCTCGCAAGACAGAGGTTGAAAACATGAAATTTATCGATGAAGCCCGCATTGAAGTATTCGCGGGACGCGGCGGCAACGGCGTGGCCAGTTTCCGTCGCGAGAAGTTCGTGCCCTTCGGCGGCCCGGACGGCGGCGACGGCGGCAAGGGCGGCAGCGTGTACGCGGTGGCGGACGAGAACGTCAACACCCTGGTGGAGTTCCGCTTCGTCAAGAAATACCTGGCCGAACACGGCGAGCGCGGCCGCGGCGCCGATTGCTACGGCAAGGGCGGCGACGACATCGACCTGAAAATGCCGGTGGGCACGGTGATCACCGACCACGACACCGGCGAGCTGGTGGCGGACCTGACCCATCACGGCCAGCGCATCATGATTGCGCGCGGCGGCAAGGGCGGCCTGGGCAACATCCATTTCAAATCCTCCACCAACCGCGCGCCGCGTCAATGCACGCCGGGCGAGCAGGGCGAGCAGCGCACGCTGAAGCTGGAGCTGAAAGTACTGGCCGACGTGGGCCTGCTGGGCATGCCCAACGCCGGCAAGTCCACCTTCATCCGCGCGGTGTCGGCGGCGCGTCCCAAGGTGGCGGATTATCCGTTCACCACGCTGCACCCCAATCTGGGCGTGGTGCGCATGGACGATACCCGCAGTTTCGTGATCGCCGATATTCCCGGCCTGATCGAAGGCGCGGCGGAAGGCGCCGGCCTGGGCCACCGCTTCCTCAAGCATTTGCAGCGCACCGGCTTGTTGCTGCACGTGGTGGACGTGGCGCCGTTCGATCCCGACGTGGATCCGGTGCGCGAGGCGCGCGCCATCGTCGAGGAACTGAAGAAGTACGACGACGAACTGCACGGCAAGCCGCGCTGGCTGGTGTTGAACAAGGTGGACATGCTGCCGCCGGACGAACGCGAGCTGACGGTGTCCGCCTTCCTCAAGGCCTACGGCTGGCCGGAAGAGCAGCCGGACGACCGTTTCGGCTTCGATCTCAAGGCGCCGCGCGTGTTCAGCATTTCCGCGCTGAACCATGAAGGCACCCGCGAGCTGACCTTCGCCATCATGTCCTATCTGGACGTGGTGCGCGCCGAACAGCGCAAGCAGGTGGAAGAGGCGCAGCAGCAAGCCGCCGCCGCGCGTCAGACCATGATTACTCCGGATGCGGCGATGCATCAGGACACGACGGAAGAATAAGCGCCTGTTTACGATCTGCTGGGCGTCGAGAGATGTGACGCGGTGAGTGCGTTTTCGCCTTGTCTCGTTCTAACCCGCTAGACTTTGGGTGGGTTCTTTCATCCAGGCGCCGGCATCCACGGCAAGCAAGAAGGCCAGTCTCGCGACTGGCCTTTTTCATTTCAGTCCGCCGCCGCGGGGGTGACGCCGCGCGTCGCCCACCAGAACAGCAGGGCCAGCAGGCTGACGGCGGCGCCCAGCAAACACACGGCTTGCCAGCCGGCATGGGCGTAGGCCGCCGTTGCGCCGATGGCGCCCAGCCCGCTGCCAACGGCGTAGAACAGCATGTAAAGGCCCACCAGCCGGCTATGGGCTGCTGGCCGGGCGCGGAAAATCAGGCTCTGGTTGGTGACGTGCAGCGCCTGGCCGCCCAGGTCCAGCAGCACGATGCCGATCAGCAGCGCGCCCAGCGACTGCCGCATCAGCGACAGCGGCCACCAGGCCAGCAGCAATAAAGCCAGCGCCGCCGCGCTGGTGCGCTGGCCATGCCCGCCGTCGGCCCAGCGTCCGGCGCGGGCGGCGGCCAGCGCGCCTATCGCGCCCGCCAGGCCGAAGGCGCCGATGGCGGTGCGGGAGTAGCCGTGGGGCGGCGCGCTCAAAGGCAGCGCCAGCGCGCTCCAGAAGACGTTGAAGGCGGCGAACATCAGCAGCGCCAGCATGCCGCGCGCTTGCAGCGTTTTTTCCCGCCGCAGCAAGTCCAGCATGGAGGCCAGCAGCGCCGGGTAGCGCATCGCGTTCGCGACGACGGGGAGAGGCGGCAAGCGCCGCCACAGCGGCAGCGCAATCGCCAGCATCAGCCCGGCGGCGGCGAGGTAGACGCCGCGCCAGCCGGCCAGGTCGCTGACGGCGCCGGAGAACGCCCGCGCCAGCAGCAGGCCGATGAAGACGCCGCTTTGCGCCGCGCCGACGACGCGCCCTTGCTCATGCGGCGCGGCGGCGCTGGCCGCGTAGGCGATCAGCCCCTGCGTCATCGCCGTGCCCAGCAGTCCGACCGCGAGCATGCCGGCCAGCAGCGCCGGGGTGGAGCGCGCCATGGCCACCGCCGTCAGCGCGGCGGCCAGCGCCAGCAGTTGCGCCGCCATCAGGCGGCGGCGCTCCAGCAGATCGCCCAGCGGCACCAGCAGCAGCAGGGCCAGCGCGCAGCCTATCTGGGTGGAGGTGATCACGCCGCCCACCGCCGCCTGGCGGATGGAAAAGTCCCGGGCCAGCGCGTCCAGCAGGGGTTGAGCGTAATAGACGTTGGCCACGCTCAGGCCGCTGGCGACGGCGAACAGCCATACCAGGCCGGCGGGCGTGTTCGCTGGCTTGTGTTTCATGAGGGGCGATGGGGCGTGCCTGGCGTTCATGGTTCCGAGTCCGTTCAATCTGGTTGCAAAATGAAACCGATTGAATGCTAGGGCAGGTAGTTTTAAAATGCAACTGATTGATCCCGCCGCCGCAGAACCCAAGGAGAGCCCATGACGCGCCACAACACCATGAATCAGGAGCCATGTCCGGTGGCGCGCAGCGTCGACGTGATCGGGGATCGCTGGTCCTTGTTGATCGTGCGCGACGCCTTCGACGGCGTGCGCCGCTTCGGCGATTTCCAGCGCGGCCTGGGCATGGCCCGCAACATCCTGTCCGACCGGCTGCGCAAGCTGGTGGACGCCGAGGTGCTCGCCACCCAGGCGGCCTCGGACGGCTCCGCTTACCAGGAGTATGTGTTGACGGCCAAGGGGGAAAGCCTGTTCGCGGTGGTGCTGGCCTTGCGCCAGTGGGGCGAAGGGCATTTGTTCGAGGCGGGCGAAGGCCATTCGCTGTTGATAGACAAGCGGACCGGCCAGCCCGTGCCCTTGATGTCGCCCAGGGACGCGGACGGCGTCGAACTGGCGCCCGAGGCCACCGAGGTGCGCAAGCTGGCCTGAGCCGATCAGCCGAGACAAAGACGGAGCCGCCGGGCAGCCATGCGCTGAGCCGGCGCTTGTTCCTTCCCGCATTCTTCAGGGCTGCGGCCCATTACCCTTCCCGCGTTCTTCCCGGTCCGCCTTGTCCTTGTCTGCCATTTGAACAGCCCCTTCGGCGAAGGGAAGTAGATTGTTCATATGAAGACTTTTTCATTTGCAGGTACACCCATTCCGATACCAAGCGTTACTTGAGTGGGTGTCTGGATGTTGTATTTTGTCCTCAACAAGCCGCAAATTCGCCCTGGCGCTGAAATACCAAGTCATTAATTTTCCATGACGGCATGACGTAAGCTTAGATAAGAGCGGCGTGGGCGGCGGGCGGCGGAGACGGTATAGACAAATTGCTCTATTTATATAACATGAAGCGCTCAGCCCCCACGGGGGCGATGCCGGATCAGAGGGCGAAAAGCCCCGTGCGCTTTAACTTGTGAAATGCATATGCCCGGCTGTCGGCTCGGGATTTTCACCGTTGGCTGTAGATGAAGTCTATGAGGAGAAGCAAATGAAGAAAGCATTGGCTGTGATGGCTTTGGGTCTGATGACCGCGTCTATCGGCGCATGGGCCAAGGATTGGAAGGAAGTCCGCTTCGGGGTGGACGCCAGTTACGCGCCGTTTGAATCCAAGGCGCCCAACGGCCAGCTGGTGGGCTTCGACATCGATCTGGGCAATGAAATCTGTAAACGCCTGAAAGCCAAGTGCGTGTGGGTGGAAAACGATTTCGACGGCATGATCCCGGCTTTGAAAGCCAAGAAGTTCGACGGCGTGCTGTCCTCGATGTCGGTGACCGAAGCCCGGATGAAGGAAATCAGCTTCTCCGCCAAATTGTTCAACACGCCTACCCGCATGGTGGCCAAGACCGGTTCCGGCCTGATGCCGACTCCGGCTTCGCTGAAGGGCAAGCGCGTGGGCGTGGAGCAAGGCACCATCCAGGAAGCCTACGCCAAGAAACACTGGGCGCCGGCCGGCGTGGAAGTGGTGCCTTATCAGAACCAGACCCAAGTGCTGTCCGACCTGGGGGCCGGCCGTCTGGACGCCTCGTTGCAAGACGCGGTGCAGGCGGACGAAGGCTTCCTGAAGAAGCCGGAAGGCAAGGGCTTCGCCTTTGCCGGCAAAGAGCTGGTTGACCCGCAGACCCTGGGCGAAGGCGCCGCCATCGGCTTGCGCAAGGAAGACAAGGAACTGAAGGCCGATATCGACAAGGCCATCGCCGGCATGCTCAAAGACGGCACCTACAAGAAGCTTGAAAAGAAATACTTCAACTTCGACGTTTACGGCAAGTAAACGGCAAGGGCCCGTTCAAGCATGCAAGGCCGTCGCGCGGCAGGCTTTGAACGGGCCCTAAGAGTGTGTTTACGATCTTGCGAGCCAGAGTCCTCATCGCCTAAGGCGTCCACGACGCGCCGCGGATCGTAAACATGTTCTAAGCCGCAAGCCGCCGACAAAACCGCTGCATTGGAACCCGCAGCGCCTCCGTGGCCGGAGTGGGCCATCCGTTTTGTCGGCGGCTCGTCTTTTGCGCAAGTCAGGGCCGGTTCGGCGCGCGCCGCCGCCCTGAAAGGGGAAGAGCATGTTTTTGCATGGATTCGGTTCCATTATCTGGGACGGCACGCTGGTGACGCTGGAGTTGGCGGTGTTGTCATTGTTGCTGGCCTTCCTCATCGGCCTTATCGGGGCCGGGGCCAAGCTGTCCAGCAATCCCTTGCTGAGCGGCGTGTCCACCTTGTACACCACGCTGATTCGCGGCGTGCCGGATCTGGTGCTGATGCTGCTGATTTTTTACAGCCTGCAGATCGGCATCAATCATCTGACCGAATGGCAGGGCATGGAACGGATTGACCTCAATCCCTTCGTGTCCGGCGTGGTGACCCTGGGCTTCATCTACGGCGCTTATTTCACCGAAACGCTGCGCGGCGCCTTCATCTCCGTGCCCAAGGGCCAGCTGGAAGCCGGCACCGCTTACGGCATGAGCCATTGGCAGGTGTTTTCCCGCGTCCAGTTCCCGCAGATGATGCGTTTCGCGCTGCCGGGCATTTCCAATAACTGGCAGGTGATGCTGAAAGCCACCGCCCTGGTGTCCATCATCGGCCTGACCGACGTGGTCAAAGTGTCGATAGACGCCGGCAAGAGCACTTACAAAGTGTTCTTCTTCACTCTGGTGGCCGGGACGATCTATCTGCTGCTCACCACGGTGTCCAACTTCGTGTTGATGTGGCTGGAACGCCGTTATTCCATGGGCGTGCGGGAGGCCGAGCTATGATAGACATCATTCAGCAATACTGGCGTCCCTTCCTGTGGTCGGACGGCTACCATTTGTCCGGCCTCGCCGTCACCATGTGGCTGCTGGTGCTGTCCATCGCCTTCGGCTTCATCGTGTCCATCCCGCTGGCGGTGGCGCGGGTGTCCAAGGTCAAATGGCTGGCGCGCAGCGTCTGGTTTTACACCTATGTGTTCCGCGGCACGCCGCTCTACGTGCAGCTGCTGTTCTTCTACACCGGCATGTACAGCCTGGACGTGGTGCGGGAAGTGGGCTTCCTCAACCACTTTTTCCGGGAAGGCTACAACTGCACCATCCTGGCGTTCGCGCTCAACACCTGCGCTTACACCACCGAGATCTTCGCCGGCGCGATCAAGGCCACCCCTTACGGCGAAATCGAGGCCGGGCGCGCCTACGGCATGAGCAAGTTCACTCTTTACCGAAGAGTGATCATCCCGTCTGCGCTGCGCCGCGCGCTGCCGGCGTACAGCAATGAAGTGATCCTGATGCTGCACGCCACCACCGTGGCCTTCACCGCCACCGTGCCGGACATTCTGAAAGTGGCGCGCGACGTCAACGCCGCCACCTATGACTCCTTCAACGCCTTCGGCCTGGCCGCCTTGATCTATCTGGGCGTCACCTTCATCCTGGTGGGCCTGTTCCGCAAGGCCGAGACCAGATGGCTGGCTTATTTGCAGCCGGCGAAAACCTGAGAAACGGACTAGAAGATGGACAAGCTGAATATCCAGAACATCTACAAGAGCTACGGCAGCCACGAAGTGCTCAAGGGCGTTTCGCTGACCGCCAAGGCCGGCGACGTGATCAGCATCATCGGCTCATCCGGCTCCGGCAAAAGCACCTTTCTGCGTTGCATCAACTTTCTGGAAAAACCGAACCAGGGCAGCATCAGCCTCAATGGCGAGCCCATCCGCCTGGCCGCCACCAAGAACGGCGAACTGACGCCGGCGGACCAGAAGCAATTGCAGGGCATGCGCACCAAGCTGGCCATGGTGTTCCAGCACTTCAATCTGTGGGCGCACATGACGGTGCTGGAAAACGTCATCGAGGCGCCGGTGCACGTGCTGGGGATTTCCAAGGAGGAGGCCACCCAGCGCGCGGTCAAATACCTGCGCAAAGTGGGCCTGGACGAACGCGCGCAGGACAAGTACCCGGCGCATTTGTCCGGCGGCCAGCAACAGCGGGTGGCGATTGCGCGCGCGCTGGCGATGGAGCCGGAAGTGATGCTGTTCGACGAACCCACCTCGGCGCTGGACCCGGAGCTGGTGGGCGAGGTGCTGAAAGTGATGCAGGCCTTGGCCGAGGAGGGCCGCACCATGATCGTGGTCACCCACGAGATGGGCTTTGCCCGCAATGTGTCCAATCACGTGATGTTCCTGCACCAGGGACGGGTGGAGGAGGAGGGCTGCCCGGACGAGGTGTTCGGCAACACCAAGAGCGAGCGCTTGAAGGCCTTCCTGTCGGGCAGCCTGAAGTAAGCCTAGCCCCGCCCCGCTGAAGAAAGAGCAAACCCGCCGGCGCGCGATGGCCGGCGGGTTTGATTTTTGTGGATAAGTTTGAGTTTGGCCGTTGGCTGTGGATAAGCGGGTTTATTGGGGATGATCGGCGCGGAACAGCGTCCATTCCTCCACCGTGCGGCCGTCCGGCAGCTGGCACAGCGCGTACTCATTGCCCTGGGCGTCTTTTTGCGGCAACAGCTTGCCGCCCTTTTCCCCGCAATACACGGAGGCCGGATTGGCCATGCCCACCGCGGGGCGCTCCGGCGGCTTGGTCTGGCTGCAGGCGCTCAGGCCCAAGAGCGCGGCGGCGCATATCAAGATTCTCATGCGGTTTTCCTTTCAGTATCAGGCCGACAACAGCTTGCCGGATTTGAAGGCCTCGCGGCTGGCCACCTTGGCCAGCGACAGGCCGGTGGTGGTGTAGGTGCGGGCGCTGGTGGCGTACAACATGCCGGGGCGGTTGGCGCGGATCTCGCTGCAGCGGTCGCCTATCGGGTCTATCACCTCGGCCAGCAGTTCGCCGCTGGCCACCTCGCTGCCCGGTTGGGCGTGGTAGACCACCACGCCGGCGTGCGGCGCGTACAGGTTTTCCGAACCGGCCAGCGGGGTGGCCGGGAAGGGCAGTTCCGGCTGCGGCGGTGCGGCTTCGGCGATCACGCCGCGGTGGCGCAGGAAGTTGAGGATGCCTTCCGCGTCCCGGCGTGCGTAATCGTGATGGACGTCGATTTCGCCGCGCAGTTCCACCGTCACCGCCAGGCAGGCCATGTCGATCTGGACGTCCAGGCCCTCGGCCGCCGCCAGGTCGCGCAGCTGCCACCACAGCTGGCCGCAGGCTTCGTCGAAGGGATGGTCGCCGGAATCGGTGGCCAGCAAGGTGGCGCAAGCGCCCAGATAGCGCGACAGCGGCTCGCACTGTTCCCACAGCGGGGTGCCGGTGTACAGGTGCAGGCCGGCGCGGCAGTCGCAATGCAGATCCAGCACCACGTCGGCGTCGAAAGCCAGCTTCATCAGCGTGTGGCGCAGCGATTGCAGCTCGCTGTCGGCGCGCAGCGCGCCCAATTGCTGGCGCGCCTCCGCGCGGATCAAGGCGGTGTTGGCCTTGCCGTCGCGGCCCAACTGCGCTTTCACCGCCTCGAAAATGGGCTCGGACAGCACCGGGTAATAGCGGTTGAAGTTCTGACCGCTTTGCAGGTCGAAACGCCCCAGCGGCTTCTCGCTCTGGTTCTGGTTCAGGCCTATGGGGTTGGCCACCGGCACCAGGATCACCTCGCCGCGCAGCAGGCCGGCGGCGTCCAGCCGCTGCAAGCCTTGCTTCAAATGCCAGGCGGTCAGCATGCCGGGCAGCTCGTCGGCGTGCAGGCTGGCCTGGATATAGATTTTCTGGCCGCTTTGCGGCACGCCGAAATGGAAGCTGGTCAGGTCGCGCTGGCTGCCCAGGCTGGGCGACAGCAAGGGCTGGCGGTGGGTGTACATGGATTCTCCTCTTGCGGTGTGCGGCTCTGTCGTCGAATCTTATGCCAAACCGGCCCGGGCAAGATAGGGCCGCCGAGCGGACATGCGTTGACGAACGAGCATGCCCCCCGGACAATCATGGCTTTTGCCATTCCACGCCCGCGCGCGTGGTGGAGTGCCTTTGGATTCTCTCTCCGACTTCTTCCAGCCCGGCATCGAGCCCGCCTCCTTGCAGGCGGTGTCGCGCCTGACCGGTGCCTGGCCTTATCTCGCCGTCTTCGTCACGCTGTTCCGCGGCGGCGACGAAGAAGTGCTGATGCGGCTGCTGGTGTTGCGGGAACTGGGCGGCCGCGCCGAAGCGCCGCTATGGACGCCGCAGGAAATCGCCCAGCGTTTCGCCTATCTGAACGACACCAAGCTGGCCACCATCCTGGGCCGGCTGCGCGAGGGCGGCCTGCTGGTCTACGACAGCGACGGCGGCGTCTACCAGCTGTCCGAAGGCGCGCGCGTCGCGTTGGCGGCGCTGGCCACCATGGTGGATTTCGCCGGCGACGACGTGGAGCTGGGCTATCTGACCAGCCAGGTGGCCGCCGGCCAGGCGGTGGGCCAGGTCTCCGACGAAGCGCTCAAACACCTGCTGGCGCGCCTGAACGAGCTGTACGCGGAATTTGAAGAAGCGCTGGAATCGCAGTCGGAATTCCGCATCCGCGCCGCCCAGCACCGCCTGGAAGCGGTATGGCGCTGGGTGGCCAAGTCCACCGAGGTGGTCAAGAGCCTGACCCAGGACGACACGCTGAGCCTGCTGGTGCTCAACCAGGCCCAGGCCATCGCGCTGGCGCAAAGCCGCATGCTGGCGCTGGCCGGCACGTTTGAGCGCCGGCTGGCGCAACTGGCCGCGCAGCGCGTGCATCTGGGCGGCTCCGGCCTGACCTCCACCGACATCGCCGACTGGCTGCGCCGCATGGCGGCCGGCCAGCTGGCGCACAAGCTGGACGCTTGTCTGTCCATCGCCCCCGAGCCCGCCTTCCTGTCCACGCCGGAGCTGGCCGACGTGGCCGAATTCGAACTGCTGGCGCGCGAGCGCGCCAAGGCCGGCTCCATGACGCTGCCGGGCGGAGAAGCCGCGCCGCTGGCCGACGCGCCGGAAATGGAGCGCCTGCTGGAGGCCGAGGCCATGTACGACGCCTTGCTGGAACTGGGCATGTCCGGCGCGGCCGACGCCCACATCAGCCAGGCGGTGCTGGCCGACAGCTACAACGAAACCGCCTATCGGCTGTCGCTGCTGTCCCTGATCGGGGATCCGGAAACCAGCAACGACCAAAGCATCGTCGCCGCGCTGGCCAAGCTGCCGTTCAGTCTGCAAGGCGGCGAGAGCGTGATCGAGCCGGACCACCCGGAAGTGGCGTCGCTGTCCGACGCGCGACTGGTGGCCGCGGCCCAAAAAGGTTCTTAATGGAAACAGAAATCAAAACCCTGACCGCCCGTCTGCTGGCGCACCGGGTGGTGCCGCGCGGCGACGCGCTGGCGAAGAAGGCGCTGCTGGACGACAGCTTCCGCCTGGAATTGGACAAGAGCCTGGCGGCCGTCGGCCTGCGCCTGGTGGAGAACCCCTACGCCGAACACCTCGCCGTGGCCTTGCTGCCGGAAATGACCGAACCGGTGTTCGGCTCCGGCGACGCCTGGCTCAACAATAATCTGGGCCTGCCGCGCGACGGCGTGGCGCTGCTGGTCATCCTGTGGTCCTTGATCATCCTGCCCAAGCGCGAACGCCAGATCGCCCGCGTGGAAGCCGGCAAGGAAAACCAGAGCGATATGTTCGGCGCGCAAAAGCCGCTGGAAACCGGCGAGGCCGTGTCCACCGGCGTGTCCGAGGACGCGCTCTACGCGGACTTCGGCAAGGCGCTGGGCGGCCGCACCCGCTTCAACGCCAATCTAGGCCGCCTGGTCAACCTGGGCTTCATCGTGCGCCGCAACCGCTGGCTGGACGAAGGGCCGATGCTGGACCTGATGATCGACTACGCCCAGCTGGCGCCGCGCATCATCGAAGGCGCGCTGGCCGACGTGCTGCTGCGCCGCGAAGGCCGCGACGCGCTGGCCGACAAGCGCGCGGAAGCGGCCGAGGACGGCCTGGACGCCGCCGCGGAGGCGGACGACTCCGCCGGCCCGTTGTTTGACCTGCCGCCGGACGAGGACGCGGCCCACGAGGAGACGCGCTGATGTTCCAGATGAAATCGGTGGAAATGGTGCACTGGGACTTTTGGCAGCGGCTGACCGTGCCGCTGGACGCGCAGATCGTCACCATCATCGGCCCCAACGGCTCCGGCAAGACCACCTTGCTGGACGCGATGCGCACCCTGCTGGCGATCAAATGCTCGGGCAAGCGCGATTACAAGCGCTACGTTCGCAACAATAAGGAACCCTTCGCCTACCTGCGCGGCGTGGTGGACAATCCGCGCCGCCCCAGCGGCGGCCTGTATCCGACGCCCTTCTTCCCCATCGTCGCGGACGCCGTCACCCTGCTGTGCCGGGTCAAGAAACAGGGCGGGGACTGGGTGCGCCACTACGCCATCCTGGACGGCGACGTGCCGCTGGAGCTGGCCGAAGGCCAGGCCCAATGGATGGGCGTGCAGGAATACCGCCGCCGGCTGGAAATGGCCGGCCTGACCCCGGCGGTGGCCGAAGTGCTGGCGTTGGAACAGGGCGATACCGACAAGCTCACCGAATACAGCCCGCGCCAGCTGCTGGACCTGGTGTTCCAGGTCTTCGGCGACAAGGACGTGTTGGACAACTACCAGCGCGCCCGCGACGAGCAGCGCGCCACCGAGCTGGAGCTGGAATCGCTGAGCCGTCAGGAAGAAGCGCTGCAGACGCGGGTGGAAACCATGAAGACCCGCGCCAACCGCTATCTGGAATGGCGGCAGTTGCAAACCGGCATCGCCCGGCTGCGCGACGAGGCGCTGCCGGTGCTGGCCTATCTGGACGCCAAGTCCGCGCTCGGCAATGTCTGGAAAAACTACCGCGGCAACTTCCACACGCTGAACCAGGCCCAGGGCGAGCACGCCGACACCCTGCAACTGGTGGCCAAACTCAAGGCGGCGGAAGTGGCCGCCGACGCCTCGCGCAAGGCGGCCGAAACCGCCCGCGTCGGCGCGCAGGAAGCCTTTATGGCGGCCAAGGGCGAACACGCCGGCGTGGCCGGCCAGCTCAAGGAACGCGACCGGCTGCAAGCCTTGGCCAGCAAGGAATACGGCGCCGACGCCGCCCAACTGGCCGACAAGCTCTCCGCCTTGCGCGGCGAAGCCGAGCAACTGAAAGACGGCCTGCGCGAACTGAAAAAGCAGCGCCAGGACAGCTCCCAGCACCTGGAGGCGCTGGAGATAGGCCGCGGCCGCGCGCCGGAAGACGTGCGCCAGTTCAAGGCCGCGCTGGACGAGGCCGGCATCGGCCACCTGATGTTGTCCGACATCGTGGAAGTGCTGGACCCCAACTGGCAGGCGGCGGTGGAAGCGCTGTTGCGCGGCTATCGCCACGTGGTGCTGCTGGAGCGCGAATCCGACCGGCGCGAAGCCTGGCGCATCGGCGAGAAACTGCGCTACCGCCACTTCGTGGTGCCGGAGCGCAGCAGCCCGCCGCGCGCCAACGCCGGCAGCCTGATGGAAGTGGTGCGCTTCTCCGCCGACGCGCCGGAATGGCTGTATCGGCAATTGAACAGCGTCAGCCGCGTCGACGACGCCGAGCAGGGCGCCGACGTCAGCGGCGACTGGATCACCCGCGACGGCTATTTCCGCGAACGCCGCGGCGCGCGCCACATCGGCGTGCCGGCGCATGAGTTCGCCTTCGGCGAAGCCGCCCGCCAATCGCGGCTGCTGGCGGTGCGCGAGGCATTGAAAGCGCTGAACACCCGCATCCTGGCCGATGAAGAACGCTTGGTGGCCGCCACGCGCGAAGCCGCCGGCCTGGCCGAATACCTGGGCGGCATGGACGCCATCCGCCAGCTGGACAGCCGCGCCGAAGAGTTCGCCGCGCTGGAAACGCGCAAGCAGGGGCTGGAAAGCGAAATCGCCCGCCTGGGCGCGGCGCTGGGTCTCGTCAGCGCGGAGAAGGAAGCCGCCGACCAACGCTACAGCGACGCAAGGCTGGCGCACGACCGCGTCTGCCAGCGCGAACAGGACAGCCTGGCCGCCTTCCGCCAAAAACAGCAGGAAGTGGAGCAGGCGCGCCGCCAGGTGCGCCGCCTGCTGTCCGAGCTGCGCGAATGGGCGGAGCGCTTGCCCGATGCGGCGCTGGCGGCGGATAACGTCGCGGCGCTCGAAAGCGAGTTCGACACCGCCGCCGACGCCAAGCACCAGCTCAATTACTTGGAAGAGCGGCTGCAAAGCGGAGACTGGGAGCAGGACGAAGCCGTGTTGGCCCTGAAGGACAAACTGGTGGAAGACCTGACCGGCCTGGACCGCGAGCGTCAGCGCCGCCAGAGCGAAGTGGACCGCTCGCGCGAACTCACCGACGAAGCGCGCGCCGCCTATATGGGCAAGCTGCGCGCCACCGTCCGCGTCTACGGTCAGAACGTCAAGCGCCTGGGCGAACTGGCCGGCATCCAGGTGGAAGTGGAACTGCCGCAGCTGTCCAACGACGACGCGGCGCTGGCCCAGGCCGGCCTGGTGCTCAAGTTCAACTTCGACCAGAAGGGCCTGATGGGCATGAACGACGGCGAAGCCTCCGGCGGCCAGCAGGTGATGAAGTCGCTGATCCTGCTGATCGGCCTGATGATGGACGAGTCCAACCCGTCCGGCTTCGTCTTCATCGACGAGCCGTTCGCCCACCTGGACATCTTCAACATCGACCGCGTCGCCGGCTTCCTCAAAGCCACCGAGGCGCAGTACCTGATCACCACGCCCAACACCCACAACATCAATATCTTCGCGCCGTCGGAGCTGACGCTGGCCACCCGCAAGAAGCGGCCGGGAGAGCAATGGGCGCCGCCCATTCTGCAAACCCGCCGCCGCGCGGACGGCGGCGAACCGGCTTGAGCAGACTGCGCAGCCGCCCCTAGGGGCGGCTGTTTTCTATTGGGCGGGCCGCTGTCGCTCACGGCTGGTTGTAGCTGTACTCGATGCCGTTGATCGTGGACTTGAAGCCGTAGCGCGGGAAGGCCGGGTTCGGCTTCTTGGCGAGGTAGGCGTCCGCCAGCGCCTCGGCCGCTTGCCGGTAGAACTTGATCTGGTTCTTGTTGTACCAGGGATCGTCGTGGGGATTGGGGCTGAACTTATAGCTCTGGTCGCGGCCGCCGGCGATGTAAATGCGAATGCCGCGCGCGCCGGGGCCGGAGCCGCCGCTTTTTTGCTCCACATAGTTGAAGGTGATGCCGCTGTCCTTGTAATTGGGCAGGCTGCCGCTGATATTGGCTGCCAGCGCTCCGCCGGCGGTCAGCGACAGCGCGCTGACGGCGAGCAAGGCCGCGACGCGGCGGAACAGGAAGTTGAGTGGGGGATGCATGGCGCTCCTTTGGGTGATGGTTGAGAACCGTCGGCAAGCGAGCGGCCTTGCCGGCGAGGCGTTAGCGTCGTGAAATGGCGCTTAAATGTCGCCTATTTATACAAATGGCAATTATCTTTCGTCTTTAAATGCCATTTGGATTGTGAAGATAGGCGAGCGCGAGGCTATCAGCAAGCGCCGCATGCCAGTCCTTAAGGCCGGGCGGCGAGAAAGCGCTGATGAGGCGTTTGCGCGGCGGGTCGCGCTTGGACGGCGGATGGCGTCCCGCCGCCTCTGGCCTATGCTGAGAGGGAGGCATGAGCGTTGTGGGAAAGCGGGTTTGAAATGGAAGAACGCGATTTGGTGAGCAGCGCCATCCCCATGGCGCAACTCAAGCTGGAACTGCGCCCGAACGGCGTTTTGCGGATTGCGGTGTACGAGCTTGACGATGAGGAGCCGTTTTTCGTTTACGAGGCCAGCGATGACTTCGATCCCGAGGCGGTGCTGGGCGTCGCGGAAAGGCGGCTGGACCCGGTGCGGCTGGCCGTCTTCAAGCATGTGTTCTTCCCGGCTCAGGACGATGTCGAGGATGGACGGGAAGAGGGCGACGGGTAAAGGACTCCCGCGCCCCTTCGTCCATTGCAGGCCAACACCCCGCCCAGGCGGGGTGTTATTTTTACGCTGATCGCCATGGCTTTGGCCCTGATGAACCGGCAAGTACAATCTTGGTCGTGTCGTTCAATTGGCGGAACCGGATTTGGCGCCCTAAATGTATTGATTCCTTTGTCGAGAGTGGTTTTCTCGCATCTATTTAAAGCAACGTAGTTGTGTTTCCTATGGCAGGCAGTGGCAGGGAGACCTTGATGGTCTGCCGGTTCTCAGTGCGCCGGTTCGCTAACCCTGTCACGTGCCTGTTTTTCCCCATGTGTGGTGGAGTTCTCGCTGCTTAGCCGGGAACAGTGGCCGCCATGGCCTTGACCCTGATGGACAGGCAAGCAACAATCCTTGCCGTGCTGCCGCCATAGCAGCACCGGGAGTGGAAACCCGTATTGCTGTTAAGAAGGCAGACGCGTTGTATGCGCGCGTCTGAGCCATTCCACGTCTGTAAGGCGGGGGGTGGCAGGGAGGCCTAGCGCCTGCCGATTGCCTTCTTGTCGGTTTTCCACCCCTGCCGCCTGCCCGCCACCCGAGTGGAAACGGGTGCCGGGCCGATCTTTTCGAAGAAGGAGGCCCCATGCTCATCCGCTATTTGTCTCATTTCTTATTACCGTCCCCCTTGCCGTCTCCGCACTCTGAGGAGGCCCGGCCATGACTGCGCTGCCGCTTGCCGCTTCTTCCCTGAGTCCGCGTCAAGACGCCCAAAGCCCGCCTGGGGGCGGGCTTCGGGTACTGATGGATGGCCCGGCCATGGGCCGGGCGCATGCGCTTAGCGCAGGTTCAACGCTTTGATCGCGTTGTTGATTTCATCCGCCAGGCGCACTTCCTGACCCAGCTGCTCGTGCCATTGCTGGTTCTGGAAGAAGGCGTAGCGCGCCTTGGAGTTGTTGCCGGCTTGCCAGCCGTCTTTCAGTTGGCCGTCGAAGAAGAACTGTTCCAGCAGCGCGTGGCCGGCCGCGTGGGCCTGGTTTTGCGCGTGCTGCTCGTGCAGGCGCGGCGCGCCCACCAGATGCAGTTCGATATCGCGGCCCTGCTCTTCGTAGCGGCCCTGGATCGGGTGCTCGAACACCAGCGGCTGCAGCGTGGCGTGGGTGATGGTGGCGCGGCCGGTGATATGGCGCGACGGGGTGTACACGGTCAGATCCAGCCGCAGGTTCAGGCCGCCCGCCTGGCCGGGTTTGTTGACGTTGTAGCTGACGATGAACAGGCCGGATTTTTGATCGCGATCGATAGTCATGTTTGGACTCCTTGAGATCAATAACATCAGAGAAGTTGGAGCGCCCGGTGGGACGCCCAGGCCCAATGGCGATGTGCGAGCCGCGGCGGTAACCGCTGCTGCCCTGTAGTTATATAACCTTTGATTTTATTTTCTGCCGTACTTAATGGCAGTTGGAAATAAAGAGGAGATGGGGCTTGCGCGCGGGCTTAGGGAGGGAAGGGGCAGGAAAGCGCGCCGCCGGGGCCGGCGGCGCGAGGGAAAATCAGGCTTGTTGCTCAAAGCGCACAGGCTGTTTGCCCAGGCGCTTGGCCCGCACCACCACGGTGCCGGCGATCTTGTCGTGCCAGCCCTGTTTGCGCGCGTCCAGGCCCACCCAGATCAGGCCCAGCAAGAAGGGGAAGCAGGATACGAAGTAGCCGAGATAGCGCAGCGCCGCCTGCATCGGCGTCATCGGCGCGCCGGTTTTGGCGTCCACGATGCGCGCGCCCAGCAGCATCTTGCCCGGCGTGCTGCTCTTGAACCACCAGAAAGCCAGCACCGCCGCCGCCGGCAGCACCCAGTTGACCATCAGGCCGGCCAGCGGGCTCAATTCGAAGCCGCCTTGCATCATGAAGGCCTGCATCATCCAGCCGTCGCCGCTTTCCGCCACGCGGCGGGTTTCGCCGCCGCCGCCGGCCAGCAGCCAGATCGCCGGCGCCAGCGCCAGGCACAGCAGCAGGGTGTCGATCAGGCTGGCCAGCACCCGCAGCCAGAAGCCGACGTATTCCAGTTCTTCCGCGCCGTCTTGCATCTTCAATCCTCCAGATTGGGTTTGTGCTTGGCCGCCACGCGCAGATAGTGTTCGGCGGAGTATTGGAAATAGGCCAGCTCTTTGTCGGTCAGCGGCCGCGCCTGCTTGACCGGGTTGCCCAGATAAAGATAGCCGGACTCCAGCCGCTTGCCCGGCGGCACCAGGCTGCCGGCCCCGATCAGCACTCGCGGTTCTATCACCGCGCGGTCCAGCACGATGCTGCCGATGCCGACCAGCACTTCGTCGCCTATGGTGCAGCCGTGCAGGGTGACGTGGTGGCCGATGGTGACGTTGCGGCCTATCACCAGCGGCGCGCCGACGGGGTCCGCTGCGCTTCTGTGGCTGACGTGCAGCATGGCGAAGTCCTGGATGTTGGAGTTCTCGCCTATGCTGATGGCGTTGACGTCGCCGCGTATCACCGCACAGGGCCAGACCGACGCGCCCTCCGCCAACGAGACTTCGCCGATGACCACGGCAGCCGGGTCGATGTAGCAGCTGTCGTGGATCTGCGGCTGATGCCCGTCATAAGGGCGGATATTGCTTTTCATCGGTCTGTCCTCATCTGAAATCGGGTAAAGTTCCTATCATACCCCCACAGGATGCCAATATGAGCCAGAACCCCTTGCTGGACTTTTCCGGATTGACCCGTTTCGCGGAGATCAAGCCGGAGCACATTTCCCCCGCCATCGACGAATTGCTGTCCGCCGCGCGCGCCGCGGTGGCGCGGCTGACCGCGGAGCAGGGCGCGCCCAGCTGGGAAAGCTTCGTCGATCCGCTGACCGACGCCACCGAGCATCTGGGCCGCGCCTGGGGCGTGGTGGGCCATCTGAACGCGGTGGTGAACACGCCGGAGCTGCGCGAGGCCTACAACAGCAATATCCCGAGAATTTCCGAGTTCTGGACCGAGATGGGCCAGAACCTGGAGCTGTTCGCCCGCTTCAAGGCGCTGGCGGCCAGCCCTGAGCACGCCGGCTATAGCGCGGCGCGCAAGAAGATCGTATCCAACGATCTGCGCGATTTCCGCCTGTCCGGCGCGGAATTGCCGCAGGCGGAAAAAGAGCGCTTCGCCGCCATCCAGACGCGGCTGGCGGAGCTGTCCGCCAAGTTCGAGCAGAACGTGCTGGACGCCACCGACGCCTTCAGCCTGTATATCGAGGACAAGGCCGAGCTGTCCGGCGTGCCCGAGGATTCGCTGGAACTGTTCGCCGCCGCCGCGGCCGGCGACGACAAGAGCGGCTACAAGATCACGCTGCAATTCCCGTTCTACTTCCCGGTGCTGCAGTACGCGGACAACCGCGCGCTGCGCGAAAAGCTGTACCAGGCCAATGTGCAGCGCGCGTCGGAGTTCGGCCCGGCCGAACGCGACAACAGCCCCATCATCCGCGAAAAGCTGAAACTGGCGCGCGAGGAGGCCCAGCTGCTGGGCTTCGCCAACTTCGCCGAACTGTCTCTGTTCACCAAGATGGCGGAAAGCCCGGAACAGGTGATCGCCTTCCTGCGCGATCTGGCCGCGCGCGCCAAGCCGTTCGCGGTCAAGGACCGCCAGGAACTGGAGGCCTTCGCCGCCACCGAGCTGGGCCTGGCCAAGCTGGAAGCCTGGGATCTGGCCTACGCCGCGGAAAAGCTGCGGGTGGCGCGCTACGCCTTCTCCGAGCAAGAAGTGAAGCAGTACTTCCCGGAAAGCAAGGTGCTGCCCGGCCTATTCGGCGTGGTGTCCACGCTGTTCGGCATCGAGGTGCGGCCTAGCAGCGCGCCGGTCTGGCATCAGGACGTGCGCTTCTTCGACATCCACAAGGACGGCCAACTGGTCGGCAGCTTTTATTTCGACCTGTACGCCCGCGACGGCAAGCGCTCCGGCGCCTGGATGGACGACGCGCGCGGCCGCCGCCGCAAGAGCGGCCAGGTGCAGACCCCGATCGCCTATCTGACCTGCAACTTCACCCGCCCGGTGGGCGACAAGCCGGCGCTGTTCACCCACGACGAAGTGATCACCTTGTTCCACGAGTTCGGCCATGGCCTGCATCATATGCTGACCCGCGTCGACGAACTGGGCGTGGCCGGCATCAACGGCGTGGAATGGGACGCGGTGGAGCTGCCCAGCCAGTTCCTGGAGAACTTCGCCTGGGAATGGGACGTGGTGCAGGGCATGACCCGCCATGTGGACAGCGGCGCGACCTTGCCGCGCGAGCTGTTCGACAAGATGCTGGCGGCCAAGAACTTCCAGAGCGGCATGGCCACGGTGCGCCAGCTGGAGTTCGCGCTGTTCGACCTGCAGCTGTACAGCGTCTTCGACGCCGACAAGGGCGATTGGCTGGCCCTGTTGGAAGAGGTGCGCGGCGAGGTGGCGGTGAACTTCCCGCCGGCCTACAACCGCTTCCCCAACAGCTTCAGCCACATTTTCGCCGGCGGCTATTCGGCCGGCTATTACAGCTACAAGTGGGCGGAAGTGCTGTCCGCGGACGCCTACGCGGCCTTCGAGGAGGCCGGCGGCGCCAATGCGGACACCGGCAAGCGCTTCTGGGACGAGATCCTGGCGGTGGGCGGCAGCCGTCCGGCGCTGGAATCCTTCCGCGCCTTCCGCGGCCGCGATCCGCAGATCGACGCCTTGCTGCGCCATTCCGGCATGGTGGAAACAGTTTGAAACGGCCGTTTTATGCTGAGGGAAAAATATTCCGGGCTTTGTCGGAACTCTTGTGAAGCGCCGCGGCTCTAATTTTTTGCTCAGTGGGTTATCTCCAGAGCAGCAAGCGAGCCAGACGCATATCAGGGTAGATTGATATAGTGTCTATTGCGCGCCTCCGTGTAGACGGAGGCGCCTTTTTTTTGCCGCGGATCGCGCGGCTAAAAAGATTCAGTCGTCCCGCTCTGGTTTGGCGGGCGGCGTCAGCGGCTGCAGGGTGTGGCGGTGCTGGAAGGTAGGGGTCCGCATCGAGAACGGCGGGGTCAACGGCGCCAGACGAGGGCGGTTGGGGTTGCGCGTCGGGCATAATGCCTGTTGCGCGTCGTGCTGCTTGTGCTTGATAGTCAAGAACTTGCTCCGGTTACGACGACGCTTTCGATCATAGGCCGGGGTTCCGGGCCTTGGCAAATTCCCGTCGTCCGGCTGTTGTTTATTTGTTTAAACACTTTTGTTTAATCAAGCATCAAATAATCGACGCCATCGACTGTCGCCGCCCAAAGCTTGGCAGTGCCGCGCGCTGCGGTTATGGTGTCGGCCTTTGCATGAAAAACATTTGGAGAGCCCGCCGATGCGTTTTGCCACCTGGAACGTCAATTCCCTCAAGGTCCGCCTGCCGCAGGTGATCCAATGGCTGTCGGACAGCCCGGTGGACGTGCTCTGCCTGCAAGAGCTGAAAATGGATCAGGACGTGTTTCCCTTGGCCGAGATCGAAGCGGCCGGCTACCGCGCGGCCTGGTTCGGCCAGAAAACCTACAACGGCGTGGCCATTCTGGTGCGCGCGCCGCTGGAGCTGGAAGACGTGGTGCTCGGCATCCCCGATTACGGCGACGAGCAGCGCCGGGTGATCGCCGCCACGGTGAACGGCATCCGCGTGATCTGCGGCTATTTCGTCAACGGCGAGGCGGTGGATTCGCCCAAGTATCCGTACAAGCTGGAGTGGCTGGCCAATCTGGAGCGCTATGTCGCCGCGGAGCTGCAACGCCACCCGCGGCTGCTGTTGCTGGGCGATTACAATATCGCGCCGGAAGACCGTGATGTGTACGACCCGGAAAGCTGGCACGAACAAGTGTTGTGCAGCACGCCGGAACGCGAATCCTTCCGCCGCTTGATCGCGCTGGGCCTGAGCGACAGCTTCCGCCTGTTCAATCAGGAGGAGAAGCAGTACAGCTGGTGGGATTACCGCGCGATGATGTTCCGTCGCAACAAGGGCGTGCGCATCGACCACATCCTGGTCAGCGACGCCTTGAAGCCGCGCGCGCTGGAATGTGTGATCGACAAGGCACCGCGCAAATGGGAGCGTCCGTCCGACCACACTCCGGTGGTGCTGACCCTGGCCGATTGAGCCTAAAGGCCGGCCGCGGCCGGCCTATCCGCCAGCTTTCTTGGCTTGCCTCAAAAATATCGCCGGCCGGTTTTGCTAGTCTGGAGCTTTCTTGCTTTCAGATGGCTGCGCGATGACCCAAAACCACCCCAAACTGCCGGTAGACCCGTATTACGAGGGCGTGCCGGAATACATGACCCAGGTGTACGACTGGGCTTACGTCAACCCGCGCAAGGCCGGCTGGCTGGATCGCAACCTGGTGGTGCGCGTCTTGTTGTTCTTCAACGATCAAAGGCTGATGCGCGCCTATCTGGAGCAGATCCGCCCCGGCGACAAGGTGTGGCAGGTGGCCCATGTCTACGGCGACCTGGTGCAGCGCGCGGCGGACCGGGTGGGCGGGGACGGGCGCTTCGTGCTCACCGACATCACGCCGGTGCAGATAGAGCACGCCGAGCGCAAGCTGCGCGATCGCCCCCAAGCCGCGGTGGTGCGCGCCAACGCCGGCAATCACCGGCTGGAGTCCGACGATTTCAACTTGATCTGCAGTTTCTTCCTGCTGCATGAGGTGCCGGATCATCTGAAGCGCGCCATCGTCGACAATATGCTGTCCCAGGTGCCGCCCGGCGGCCGCGCGGTCTTCGTCGACTACCATAGGCCCAAGCCGTGGCAGCCGATAGGCTGGCTGCTCAAATGGGTGAACCGCGTGCTGGAGCCGTTCGCCGAGGCCTTGTGGAACCATGAGATTCGCGACTACGCGCAAGAGGCGGACGGCTTCGACTGGAGCAAGCGCACCCTGTTCGGCGGGGTGTACCAGGTGACGACGGCGAAGAGGAAGCCTTGAGGGCGCGCCGTACTTGACGTTACACGGGCTTACAAGCGACTAACAGACCCGGGACGGGGGCAGGGCTAGGATACGTCTCAAGGAAGCGCCGAATCCGGCGCGATGTGATCGGTGAACGGGAGCCCAAGGCTCCCAAGCCTGAAACTGGAGATGCATCATGAACAAACTGACTCTGCTTGCCCTGACCGCCGCTTTCGGCCTGAGCTCCGCCGCTGGTTTCGCCGCCGAAACCGCCAAACCGGCCGCTTCCGCTCCGGCAGCCAAAATGGCTCCGGCCGCCAAGAAAGCTGAAAAGCACCCGGCCAAGATCCACCACGCCAAGAAAGGCGAAAAGGTAGCCGCTTCCGCTCCGGCGCAAAAAGCCCAGGCCGCCAAGGCCGAAGCGTCCGCTCCGGCCAAGGCCAAGCACGCCGCCAAGAAGCCGCACGCCAAGCATGCGAAGAAGGCCGCTTCCGCCGCCGCCCAGAAAGCCCAGGCCGCCAAGGCTGAAGCTTCCGCTCCGGCCAAGAAGCACGCCGCTAAAAAGCCGCACGCCAAGCACGCTAAAAAAGCCGCTTCCGCTCCGGCGCAGAAAGCCCAGGCCGCCAAGGCCGAGGCCTCCGCTCCGGCCAAGAAAGTAGAGAAAAAGGCCGCTCAACACAAGAAGCACGCCGGCAAGGCCAAGAAGGCCGCTGCATCGGCTGCCAAATAAACCGGACCTCGCGTCTGGCTCGCTAAAAAAAACAGGCCCCTCAGGGAGGCCAAGACTCAAAGGAGGCCGCGGCCTCCTTTTTCTTTTTGAACGGGACCGCCGGCAGGACAGGCGCGCCCGGCGGCCTTATGCTGTTACACTCAAACGCTTCGATGCCGGCCGCATGCCCGGCTTGAAACCGCTTTCGTCCATTGATTTCGCGCTTAAGGAGCTTCCATGCTAGCCGCCCCGCAAGTTTCCGCCTTCCTGCCGCCGCGCCGCATTCTGATGGGGCCGGGCCCGTCCGACGTTTATCCGGAAGTGCTGGCCGCCCAGGCCCGCCCCACCGTCGGCCATCTGGACCCGCTGTTCGTCGGGATGATGGACGAGGTGAAAAGCCTGCTGCAATACGCGTTCCAGACCGCAAACCCGATGACGGTGGCGCTGTCGGCGCCGGGTTCGGCCGGCATGGAGGCCTGCTTCGTCAACCTGGTGGAGCCGGGCGAGAAGGTCATCGTCTGCCGCAACGGCGTGTTCGGCGAGCGCATGCGCCAGAACGTGGTGCGGCTGGGCGCGGTGCCGGTGCTGGTGGACAGCCCCTGGGGCCAGCCGGTGGATCCGGACGCGGTGGAGAGCGCCTTGAAAGCCAATCCGGACGCGCGCTTCCTGGCCTTCGTTCACGCCGAGACCTCCACCGGCGCGCTGTCCGACGCCAAGACGCTGTGCGCGCTGGCCAAACGCCACGGCTGCCTGAGCATCGTCGACGCGGTGACCTCGCTGGGCGGGGTGGAGCTGCGCGTGGACGAATGGGGCGTGGACGCGGTGTATTCCGGCAGCCAGAAGTGTCTGTCCTGCGTGCCCGGCTTGTCGCCCTTGTCTTTTTCACCGGCGGCGGTGGACAAGCTGCAGGCGCGGCAAAGCCCGGTGCCCAGCTGGTTCCTGGACCAGACCCTGGTGATGGCCTACTGGGGCGGCGGCAAGCGCAGCTACCATCACACCGCGCCGGTGAACGCCTTGTACGCGCTGCACGAATCGCTGCGCCAGCTGGCCGGCGAGGGCCTGGAAGCGGCTTGGCGGCGTCACCGCGACATGCATCTGATCCTGCGCGACGGCCTGGAGAAGCTGGGGCTGAGGTTCGTGGTGGACGCCGCGGCGCGCTTGCCGCAGCTGAACGCGGTTTATATTCCCGAGGGCATAGACGACGCGGCCACGCGCAATCGTCTGTTGCAGGAGTACAACCTGGAGATAGGCGGCGGCCTGGGCGATCTGGCCGGCAAGGCCTGGCGCATCGGCCTGATGGGCTACGGCGCGCGCCGCGAGAACGTGGCGCTGTGCCTGAAGGCGCTGGAGAGCGTGTTGAAGTAAGCGCGGCCTGTGTCCGGCGGGCGCGCGTCAGCGCGCGCCGCGCCGCCGGGAGATGAAAAACGCCATCCGCGAAGGATGGCGTTTTTGCTGCCGCGGGAGGCGGATCGGCTTATTTTTCGACGAAGGCGCGTTCGATCGCGTAGTCGGCCGGTTCGCCCATGCGCGGGGATTCCTTGAAGCCCATGCCGTTCAGGATCTCGCACAGATCGTGCAGCATGGACGGGCTGCCGCAGATCAGCGCGCGGTCGTGTTCCGGGTTCATTTGCGGCAGGCCGATGTCGGCGCACAGCTTGCCGCTGGTGATCAGGTCGGTCAGCCGGCCCTGATTGCGGAAGGGTTCGCGGGTCACGGTCGGGTAGTAGATCAGTTTCTCGCGCACCATCTCGCCGAAGAATTCGTTTTCCGGCAGTTCTTTGGTGATGTAGTCGTGGTAGCCCAGCTCGCTGACCCAGCGCACGCCGTGGGTCAGGATCACTTTGTCGTAGCGCTCGTACACGTCCGGGTCTTTGATGATGGACATGAAGGGGGCGAGGCCGGTGCCGGTGGACAGCAGGTAGAGGTTTTTGCCGGGCAGCAGATTGTCCTGCACCAGGGTGCCGGTGGGCTTCTTGCTGATCATCACGGTGTCGCCCACCTTCAGGTGCTGCAGGCGGGAGGTCAGCGGACCGTCCTGCACCTTGATGCTGTAGAACTCCATGTGTTCTTCGTAGTTGGAGCTGACGATGGAGTAGGCGCGCATCAGCGGCTTGCCGTTGACTTCCAGACCTATCATCACGAACTGGCCGTTGATGAAGCGCAGGCCGGCGTCGCGGGTGCAGGTGAAGCTGAACAGGGTGTCGTTCCAGTGATGGACGGACAGGACCTTTTCGGAGGTCAGGTTGGGAGAGGACATAAGGTTTGCTGCTCGCTAATTTATGAAGTAGAAGCTCGAAAAGTATGGGGCCGATTTTAACCGGTTTGTCGCTTCGCCGCTTGTTCTTACTGGGCAAGGCCGGCGATATCGACGTTAAATTCAATTGGAACAGCATGTTAACCGACATTGCCGTCGCCGCCGAACGATTGTTTTCTGATGTGTTTATCGCTGCGCGTTATTTGTCCGCGACGCAATGAAAGAGGGCGTCACCGTGGCGGGACGCCCTCTCGGACAACTTACAGAGAAAGACTATGCGCTTTACCCTTGCAGAACCGCACGACCACCGCTTTACCGCAAGGCCGTTACCAAAGAGCGGGCTGTACAAGACAGCGCTACGACGATGCCGTGTCGTGGCGGCGCCGCCATCATGGCAGCTTGCCGCGCACCGTGTCCTTGATGGACATCACAGAAAGACCAACCGCTTCTTTCTTAATGGGCAAATCGACAAACGGTAATCACAAGTTTATTGACTCTGGATTTGGCGGACCGGCCTGGCCGGTGTTGCATGCGCTCCGTCTTGGAGGCTGGCTTGGCGTTGCGGACTGTGCCGATTTGGCTGGCCGTGTTTATTGGCCAATGCTCAACGCGTGGAAAACTGGATGGCCGCCGGCATACTGCCATGAAAGCATTCGGAACCCTCCCTGTCGTGTTGACCATTCCACTATAGACGCTGCCGTTCCCAATGCAAGCCGGCGGGCGGCGGTCTCAACTGGCCTTAGGGTCGGCCAGCGGCGCATCCAGCGCCAGCCGAGCGGGCCGCAGATGTTGTTCGAACTGGCGGCTGGCGGCCTGCCAGGAGTAGCGTTCGGCGACGGCGCGCACATGGCCGCGGTCCAGTTCCAGCGCCTTCAGGCAGGCGGCGCGCAGGTCGGCGTCCAGCACGCCGGCGCCGCTGTCGCCCACCACGTCCAGCGGCCCGGCCACCGGGTAGGCGGCCACCGGCGTGCCGCAGGCCATCGCCTCCAGCAGCACCAGGCCGAAGGTGTCGGTCAGGCTGGGAAACACGAAGACGTCGGCGGCGCGGTAGAAGCGCGCCAGCTCGTGCTGGGGAAAGATGCCGGCGAAGTGGACGTCCTGATAGTGCTGCTTCAGCCGCGCCAGCTGCGGGCCGTCGCCCACCACCCATTTGCTGCCCGGCAACTCCAGCTTGAGAAAGGCCTCGATGTTCTTTTCCACCGCCACCCGGCCGATGTAGACGAAGCGCGGCGGCGCGGTGCCGTCCAGCCGCTCGCGCGGGCCGGGGCTGAACAGCGCGGTGTCCACGCCGCGGCTCCACAGCTTGACGTTGTGAAAGCCGCGGGCGCTCAAATCGTCGGCGATGGACTGGGTGGGCACCATCACGCAATGGGCGGCGTTGTGGAAGCGGCGCATCCAGGCGTAGCTGAGCGCCAGCGGCAGCCGGCAGCGGGCGTGCACGTATTCCGGAAAGCGGGTGTGGTAGGCGGTGGAGAAAGCCAGGCCGTGGCGCAGGCAATAGCGGCGCGCGGCCAGGCCCAGCGGCCCTTCGGTGGCGATGTGGATGGCGTCCGGCGCGAAGGCGGCGATGCGGTCGGCCACTTTGCGGTAGGGAAACAGCGACAGGCGGATGTCGGGGTAGGTGGGGCAGGGCAGGGTGCGGAAGGCCTGCGGGGTGATCATTTCCACCTGGTGTCCGAAGCCGGCCAGTTCGCGCGCGGTTTCGGTCAGCGAACGGACCACGCCGTTGACCTGGGGCAGCCAGGCGTCGGTGACAATCAGGATGCGCATGTCGTCTCCTTGTGGTCGGCTTGCGCCGTTTGGGCTTGCAAGGCGGCGGCCGGCTGTCCCATTTGGGTCCAGTACAGCACTTCCAGCCGGCCGTCGGCGTGTTCCACCAGCGCGGACAGGCTTTCCACCCAGTCGCCGCTGTTGCCGTAGAGAATGCCGTCGATGTCGCGCACCTCGGCCTTGTGGATGTGGCCGCAGATCACGCCGTCGTAGCCGCGCCGGCGCGCTTCGCCGGCGAGAATGGTTTCGAAATTGCTGATGAAGTTGACCGCGTTTTTGACCTTGTGTTTCAGGTACTGCGACAGCGACCAGTACGGCAGGCCCAGTTTCAGCCGCGCCCAGTTGAAGCCGCGGTTCAGTTCCAGGATCAGGGTGTAGAGGGTGTCGCCGACATAGGCCAGCCATTTGGCGTACTGGATCACGCCGTCGAATTCGTCGCCGTGCAGGATCAGCAGCCGCTTGCCGTCGGCGGTGCGGTGCTCGGCCTCCTGACGGATGGCGATGCCGCCGAAGTCCAGCCCGGCGTACTGGCGCGCCGCCTCGTCGTGGTTGCCGGGCACGTAGATCACCTTGGTGCCCTTGCGCGCCTTGCGCAGCACTTTTTGCACCACGTCGTTGTGGCTCTGCTTCCAGTACCAGGATTTTTTCAGCTGCCAGCCGTCGACGATGTCGCCGACCAGGTACAGGTATTCGGATTCGTGGCAGCGCAGGAAGTCCAACAGGTGGTCGGCGCGGCAGCCGGAGGTGCCGAGGTGGACGTCGGAAATCCAGATCGCGCGCAGTTGTCGGGCGCTGTCGGGGGCGGGGTCTGGCTGCATGGCGGCTCCGTCGGCCTGTGGACTGCTGGCGATGCTGACAGCGGCAGGTGACAGTCGCGTGAGATTTCGGTGACGACGCGATGAAATTTCTTGAGCGGGGCCTTTAAGATTGTCTTAAGCGCGCTCTGTTGCAATCGGGCTTTGCGGCGGCGCTTGTGACGGCGGCGAGAGCGCGCTAGGCTGCCGAGACCTTGAACGCCCGGCGACGGGGAGACGGATATGCGGGTTTTGGTGGTGGAGGACGACGCTCAGATCGGCGACGGGTTGAAAATCGGCCTGGAGCAGCTGGGCTTTGTCGCGGACTGGTTTCGCGACGGCAAGCAGGGGCTGGCGGCGCTGAGCGCCGCGCCCTACGACGCGGTGGTGCTGGACCTGGGGCTGCCGGGCATGGACGGCATGGACATCCTGTCCGCCTGGCGGCGCGGCGGCCAGGATGTGCCGGTGCTGGTGTTGACCGCGCGCGACGCGCTGGCGGACCGCGTCGGCGGCCTGGACGCCGGCGCCGACGATTATCTGGTCAAACCGTTCGCGCTGAGCGAGGTGGCGGCGCGGCTGCGCGCGCTGCATAGGCGTCGACACGGCCAGAGCCACCCGGAATGGCGGCATGGCCGCCTCTGTCTGGATCCGGTGGCGCGCGCGGCCACGCTGGACGGCGCGCCGCTGGAGCTGACCGCGCGCGAACTGGCGCTGCTTGAGTTGCTGCTCAGCCACAAGGGGCGGGTGCTGCCGCGCGAGCTGATCGAGGACAAGCTCTACGGCTGGGGCCAGGAGCTGGAAAGCAATGCGGTGGAAGTGCATGTGCACCATTTGCGCAAGAAGCTGGGCAGCGCCTTCATCCGCACCCTGCGCGGCGTGGGCTACACCCTGGGAGATCCGGCATGAGGGGGCCGCGCAGCCTGCAGGCGCGGCTATTGCTGCTGCTGTTGCTGATCGTGCCGGCCATCTGGCTGGTGGCTTCCGCCACCGCGGCCTGGCTGGCGCACGAGGAGGTGGACGAGCTGTTCGACACTCAGATGGGGCAGTTCGCCCGCCAGCTGTTGCTGGTGGAGGTCAGCGAGAATTCGCTGATCGAGCTGCCCAAGCTCAAGCACCTGCTCAAGCACGCCGACAAGGGGCAGCTGGAAAACGACGATTTCGGCCTGGCGGTCTGGGACCGTCGCGGCAATCTCTTGCTTAGCGACGGCCGCGGCCGTCGCTTCGACTTCGAGCCGGAGCGGCGCGGCTTCTACGATTACCGCGGCAAGGACAGCGATCACAACTGGCGGCTGATCTATCTGGCCGCGCCGGACGGTTCGCGGCTGGTGGCGGTGGGACAGAAACAGGGCTTGCGCCACGAGATGGTGTTGAAGGTGGTGTCCGCCCAACTGCTGCCGTGGCTGGTGGGCCTGCCGGTGATGCTGCTGCTGATCCTGCTGGCGGTGCGCCGCGAGCTGGGGCCGCTCAAGCGCCTGGCCGCCGGCATCGCCCAGCGCGCGCCGGACGACAGCGAGCCGGTGTCGCGGGAGGTGCCGCGGGAGGTGCTGCCGCTGGTGGACGCGCTGAACGCCTTGTTCGCCCGCATCGCGGCCACGCTGGAACACGAGCGCCGCTTCACCGCCGACGCCGCGCACGAGCTGCGCACGCCGCTGGCGGCGCTGAAGGTGCAGGCCGAGGTGCTGGAGCTGCTGCCGGACGAGGGCCGCCGCCGGCACGCCATGCGGCAATTGATGTTGGGCATAGACCGCGCCACGCGCTTGGTGGAGCAGTTGCTGGCCCTGTCGCGCCTGGACCCCTTGAACGCGCCGCGCCAGGGCGAGCCCATCGCCTGGGCGGCCTTGACCGAGCGGGTGTTGGCGGAGATGGCGGCCGAGGCGGCGCTCAAGGGGGTGAGGCTGGAAACCGAATGGCGCTGCGTGCCGGAACGGGTCTTGCCCTTGAACGGAGACGAAACCCTGGTGGGCCTGATGCTGCGCAATCTGCTGGAAAACGCCGTCCGCTACGGCGCCGAGGGCGGCGAGGCGCGGCTGGTGCTGGCCGAGGACTCGGTCAGCGTGCTGGACCGCGGTCCGGGCGTGGCGGCGGAATGGCTGGAACGGATACGCGAGCGCTTCTTCCGGCCGCCGGGCCAGGACGTGGTCGGCAGCGGGCTGGGCTTGTCCATCGTCGAGCGGGTGGCGGAGCTGCACGGCCTGCGGCTGATTCTGGCCAAGCGAGACGGCGGCGGGCTGGAGGCCGGCTTGCGGCGGCGCTGAGAAGCGGTGCAAAGTCCGCTGCGCTTCGTGAGACGTGGCGCGGCGAGCGCAGCATTCGAAACGCTCATGCGGCATTCGTGCGTTCCGCTTTCTCAGCCGTTTTCGTCTTGCAGGCGAGGCTTGGAGCAGGCTCTGGGACTGCGGCAATTCGCCGCATGGGAGCAGAGGGGGAATCCGGCTATGCTGGCGACGCTGGCCCTGACGCAGCCAGCGTTCTACATTTGGTTGCGGCCCGCCGGTTTCGGCGGGCTTTCTTTTTGTCTAGCTCGGGCGTTTAGGCGCGCCGAAGCGCATCAGCCAGAACAGCGCGTTGCAGACGCCGCCGGCCATCGCGCCCAGATAGAGGTTCATCAGGTCGTTGTACAGCAGCGGCTCGGCCAGCCGGGCGTAGACGAAGGTGACCACGCTGCCGCTGAAGGCGCCGGGCAGGAAGGCGACCAGGGCCAGCAGCCAGCGCGGCCAGCCTTGCTGCCAGCAGGCGATGGGCCGGGCCAGCAGCATGCGCAGCAGGCAGAGCAGCAGGCCGAAGCCCAGCGCCGGAATCGCGCCCATCAAATAAGCCATCATCGGCACCACGCCGCTGGCCAGCAAGGCCACCAGCGGACCCAGCAGGATGAACAGGGTCAGGCCGCAGGCGAGTATTTTCAGATAGGGCGTTTTCATCCGGCGGTGAGGTTTGGGCGGTGGCAAAAGGCCTCCAGCCTAGCAGACTGGAGGCATGGCGGCGAGAGGCCGCGCGCTCAGAGCCTGTTTACGATCTGCTGCGCGTCGTGAGACGTAGCGCGGCGAGCACAACGTCGAAATGCTCATATACCGTGTGTACACCCCGCTTTCTCAGCGGTTTTCGCCTTGTCCCGCCTTCGCTCGCAAGATCGTAAACACGTTCTCAGAACTGAAGTTGCACGCGGCCCCACACTGTGCGGCCCGGCTCGTTGACCTGCAGGGTGCGGTCGTAGCCGGCCACCATCGCGCCGCCTTTGCTGACGCTTTCGGCGTAGGCCTTGTTGAACAGGTTGTCGACGCCGAACAAGAGCTTGGCGTGCTTGTTCAGCTTCATGCCGCCATCCAGCGACACCACGCCGAAGCCCGGGGTCGCGCCGATGTCGGTGCCGACGATATTGCCCTGGCCGGGGGCCACGCGGTCCTGGCGCTGCACGCCGCGCACGGTCAGGCCGGCCGCGTATTTGCCGTTGTCCCATTTCAGCGCCGCCTTGGCGTCCAGCGGCGGAGTCTGGCCCAGCGGACGGTTTTCATCGAGATTGGC
This sequence comes from Chromobacterium rhizoryzae, assembly GCF_020544465.1. Classification (NCBI taxonomy): domain Bacteria; kingdom Pseudomonadati; phylum Pseudomonadota; class Betaproteobacteria; order Neisseriales; family Chromobacteriaceae; genus Chromobacterium; species Chromobacterium rhizoryzae. The sequence continues at coordinate 4,476,205 of NZ_CP066126.1, read as the reverse complement.
GGCCCAGACCCAGGCCAGGCTGCCGGACAGCGTCCATTCCGGCGCGAAACGCCAGCTGAGGTCGCCTTCGAAGCCGTAGCGGCGCGCGTCGATATTGCGGGCCTTGTTGCCGACGGCGCCGGCGCTGCCTTCCACCAGGATGAAGTTCTGCACGCGGCTGGCGTAGGCGGACAAGGAGCCTTGCAGCTTATCGCCGCGGTAGAGCAGGCCGGCGTCCAGCTGGCGGTTGGTTTCGCTGTTCAGGCTGTCGTTCTTGTTGCGCTCCCAGAAGTCCGGCGCGCGTTCCGCCTGGCCAAAGCCGAGGTAGCGGGTCCAGTTGCCGGCGCTGTGTTCATAGCGCAGGAAGCCGGCGTTGAGCTGGTATTGGGTTTCCCGGCGCGGCTGGGCCGGCTGGCCCATGGCCGCGGCCTTGGGTTCGAACACCGCCTGGGTCTGGTCGCGGCGCAGGCCGGCGATCAGCTTGCCGCCGTCGCCCAGCGGGCGGCTGGCTTCGGCGTAGACGCCGCGGTTGTCGAAGCTCTGATTGGGCGTGCGCGGCTGATCCACGTATTGGCCGACGTTGGGGCCTTTGCCCATGCGGCTGCGGTGGCGGTCGCGCAGCCAGTCGAAGCCGGCGCTGACTTCCCAATCGCCGAAGGCCATGTCGGCGGCCAGGCGGCCGGTGTCGGCGCTGCGGTCGGGATTCATCGCCGCGCGGTCCGCCGGCGCGGTCTGCGGGCGCAGCGAGTAGTTGTCCATCACGTGGTCCACTTCGCTATGGCCCAGTTGCAGGCGCACGGCGTCCAGCCAGCCACTGAGATTGCGGCGCTCGGCCTTGAAGCTCCAGGCGTCGCGGTCGAACTTGCTGCCGTCCATGCCGCGGTCGGCGTAGGCGGCTTGGCCGCGGCTGCGGTCCAGCGCCAGTTCCAGCGTGGTGTCCTGGTCCGGTGTCAGGCCGGCGATCAGGGTCTGGCTGTCGCGGTCGAAGCTGGAGTGGACCTTATTGCCCTTGCCGTCCTTGTAATCGCCGCCATGGTTGCGGCTGGCGATGGCGCGCACATAGCCCAGGCTGGAACCGAAGGCGGCGTCGGCGTAGGCGTCGTTGCGGTCGGCGTTGCCGCCGGTCAGGCTGCCGTTGAAGCGCACGCCGGCCTCGTCGAAGCGCTTGGTCTTGCGTTCGAAGTTGACGCCGCCGCTGATCAGGCCGGGTCCGAGCTTGACGCTTTGCGGGCCCTTGACCACGTTCACCTCGTCATAGGCGTCCGGATAGAGATAGGCGGTGGGCGGGTCCATGCGGCCGCCGCAGCCGCCGAACACGAAGTTGCCGTCGGCGAGAATGGCCAGGCGGGAGCCGCCCAGGCCGCGCAGCAGCGGGTCGCCGGAGGCGCCGCCTTTGCGGATCACGTTGAAGCCGGGCAGGCCCTTGAGCAGGCCGGCGCCGTCGGCGGAGGGCAGCGGCTGGCGCGGCGCGCGCGGGTCCACCGACATTTTCAGCGGCTGTTCCGCCTTGGTGGCGGTGACCAGCACTTCCTCGCCGCGGAATTCCGGCAGTTCCTGAGCAAAGGCGTGGCCGACGGCGAGCGCCAGGGGAATCGGCAGCAAATACGGTTTTTTAGTCATTTTTTAGAAACTAACGTTAACAAATTTAGAGGTGACAATTCTAAGTTGCGAGGTGCGGCGGCCCAATGCGGCAAAGTGTCGCAGCGCCCCTGTTCGGCGCATGGTGATAAAGTGTCGGCCATGATTGCCGGATTCCCCGTTTCCTCCCCCCGCCTGGGCCTGACCGCTGACATCGCGCGCTCGGCGCGGCTGATAGGCTGGCTGCGCTGGCTGATGCTGCTGCTGGGCTCCACCGTGGCCTTGGTCTGCTGGTGGCAGCACGTTTACCTGCCCTGGCCTTTGCTGTCCCAGGCGCTGCTGACGCTGGCCGCGGTCAACGTCTGCCTGCCGTGGTGGTTGCGCCGCGGCGGCGACCCCTTGCTGGCCTTGCGTTTGGGCTTGTCCGCCGATGTGCTGGTGCTGACCGAGTTGCTGGCCTTCACCGGCGGCGCGGCCAATCCGCTGGCTTCGCTGTTTTTGCCGCCGGTGCTGTTCGCCGCGCTGTTGTCGCCGGGCCTGTTCGCCTGGGCGCTGGCGCTGGCCAGCGTCGCCGCCTACGGCCTGCTGTTCGAGTGGCATCTGAGCTGGCCGGTGGACCACGGCAACGCGCTGCACATTTTCTCCATGCATCTGACCGGGATGTGGTTGAGCTTCGCGCTGTCGGCGCTGTTGATCGCCGGCTTCGTGTCCTGGCTGGCGCGGCAGCTGGCCCTGCGCGAGGCGGCGCTGGCGACGGCGCGGGAAACTCAGCTGCGCGACGAGCAATTGCTGGCGGTGGGCATGCAGGCGGCCGGCGCCGCCCACTCGTTGTCCACGCCCTTGAACACCATGACGCTGCTGGTGGACGAGTTGCTGGCCACGCGGCAGCGGGACGCAGAGCTGATGGAAGACTTGCTGCTGATGAAGGCGCAGCTGGCCAACTGCGGCAGCGCGCTGGCGCGCTTGAAGCTGGGTTCGGAGTCCGCGCCGGGGGAGACCGCGCTGTTCGCGGCCTTGGCCGAGCGCCTGGCCGGCTGGCGCTCGCTGCGGCCGGACGTGAGGCTGGACTGGCAGACGCCGCGCGGGCCGGACCCGCTGGCGACGCTGGACCCGGCGTTCTGGCCGGCGTTTTTCAATCTGATCAACAACGCGGCCGAAGCCGGCGGCGGCGAACTGACGGTGGCGGCGCGGCTGGAGCAGGGGGCCTTGCTGCTGGACATCGTCAATCATCAGGGCTGTTTGACCGAGCAGCAGCTGGAGCGCGCCGGCCTGACCCCGCTGCCGTCCGACAAGCCGGTGGGCATGGGCCTGGGCGTGATGCTGAGCCATGCGACGCTGGCGCGGCTGGGCGGTTCGCTGCGTTTGCTGAACCGGCCGGAGGGCGGCGTGCACGCGCAGGTGCGCCTGCCCTTGCTGGCGGACGATAAGGAAGGAGCCTGATGCTGGATTTTCTCTTGGTGGACGATGACGAGGCCTTCGTCGCCATTCTGGCGCGCTCCCTGAGCCGGCGCGGTTTTGAAGTGGCGGCGGCCCAAACCGCCGCGCAGGCCTTGGAATTGGCCGGCGACGCGCCGGCGCGCATCGTGCTGGATTTGAACCTGGACGGCGACAGCGGGCTGCGTCTGCTGCCGGCCTTGCTCGCCGCCTGCCCGCGCAGCGCCATTTTGATTCTGACCGGCTACGCCAGCATCGCCACCGCAGTGGAGGCCACCAAGCTGGGCGCGGTGCAGTATCTGGCCAAGCCGGCGACGGTGGACGAAATCCTGGCCGCTTTCGAACAGCAGCAGGCCAATCCCGAGCTGCCGCTGACGCCGCAGCCGATGTCGCTGCGGCGGGTGACCTGGGAGCATCTGCAACGGGTGCTCAGCGAAAACGACGGCAACATCTCCGCCACCGCCCGCGCCTTGAACATGCACAGGCGCACTTTGCAGCGAATGCTGGCGAAGAAGCCGGTGAAGAGTTGAAGCCAGGCCTGTTGCATTGCTACAGCACGGCGGCCCGGCGCCAATGGGCTGGATGCGGATTGTAGCGGTCTTTGTTCTTCAATTACCGGGTCATGACGGGGGTATAAATCCGGCTTGGCCGCGCCATCAGAAAAATTGATTGGAGCGTCCACTCTAGCCGCCGTATGGTGAATGTCCATAACCATGCCAATGGAGGGGACTACCATGCTTCGCGGACAGATGATGGACCGGCCTTTGCTGATTTCCGACTTGCTGCGCCACGCCGAAACCTACCATGGCGACACGCCCATCGTGTCGCGCACCGTGGAGGGGCCCATCCATCGCTACACCTACCGCGAGGCGGCGCGGCGCGCGCGCCAACTGGCCAATGCGCTGGCGGCGCTGGGCGTGCGCCAGGGCGACTGCGTCGGCACCCTGGCCTGGAACGGCTACCGCCATTACGAGACCTACTTCGCCGTGTCCGGCTACGGCGCGGTGTGCCACACGGTGAACCCGCGGCTGTTCGCCGAACAGATCGCCTGGATCGTCCAGCACGCGGAAGACCGGGTGCTGATGTTCGACCTGAGCTTCCTGCCGCTGGTGGAGCAGATCGCGCCGCAACTGGACACGGTGGAAGCCTTCGTGCTGATGACGGACAAGGCGCATATGCCGGCGCAGACGCCGCTGTCCAATCTCTTGTGCTACGAAGACCTGGTCAACAGCCACAGCGACCAGTACCAGTGGCCGTTGCTGGACGAAAACGCCGCGTCCAGCCTGTGCTACACCTCCGGCACCACCGGCAACCCCAAGGGCGTGCTGTTCTCGCATCGCTCCACCGTGCTGCACGCCTACGGCAGCGCCTTGCCGGACAGTTTCGACATCTCGGCCCGCGCCTGCGTGATGCCGGTGGTGCCCATGTTCCACGTCAACGCCTGGGGTCTGCCCTACAGTTGCACCATGAACGGCAGTAAGCTGGTGCTGCCCGGACCCAAGCTGGACGGCGTCAATCTGTACGAGCTGATCGAGAGCGAGCAGGTGACCGTCACCGCCGGGGTGCCGACGGTGTGGATGATGCTGTTGCAGCATTGCCAGAAGAACCATCTGAAGCTGCATTCCCTGAAGCGGGTGATCGCCGGCGGATCGGCGGTACCGGAAAGCATGATCGAACAACTGGCCGAGCACGGCGTGGAAATGCGCCAGCTCTGGGGCATGACCGAGCTGTCGCCCTGCGGTACCACCGGCACGCCCAAGCTCAAGCACGAGGGCCTGGAGCCGTCCCGGCTGCACGCGCTGCTGTCCAAGCAGGGGCGGCCGATCTACGGCGTCGAACTCCGCATCGTGGACGACGCCGGCAAGCCGCTGCCGCACGACGGCGTGGCCTTCGGCAACTTGCAGGTGCGCGGCCTGTGGGTGTTGTCGCAATACTTCCGCCGCGAACTGGATGCCAGCCACAGCGCCGACGGCTGGTTCAACACCGGCGACGTGGTGACCATAGACGCCGACGGCTTCATGCGCATCACCGACCGCACCAAGGACGTGATCAAGTCCGGCGGCGAGTGGATCAGCTCCATCGAGCTGGAAAACATCCTGGTGGGCCACCCGGCGGTGGCGGAGGCGGCGGCCATCGGCATTCCGCATCCCAAGTGGGACGAGCGGCCGCTGATGGTGGTGGTGCTCAAGCCCGGCGTCAGCGCCACGGCGGAAGAGCTGCTGGGCTTTTACGAAGGCAAGATCGCCAAATGGTGGACGCCGGACGATGTGGCCTTCGTCGAGGAGCTGCCGCACACCGCCACCGGCAAATTGCAGAAGGTGCGGCTGCGCGAGCAGTTCCGCGATTTTCGCTGGCGTTCCTGACGTCGGTCGCGGAATGGACTGGACTGAATAGAGTAATTACGCTACAGTGGCGGCTGCACTGAAAACCGTATGGTTTTGAGGTGTTAGCCCCTCGAAATGTCGGCCGGTCCGCCGGACGACGTTTCTTCCTCGTGTTGGCCCCTGCCGTTGTCAAACCGCAGGGGGTTTTTTTTTGCCCGCCGTCCGGCGCGCGTCTTCCCTTGCTCCTGTGTTTGATCAAACAAAATCATAATCTGTCACAACTGTACCCATATTTGATATTTAAAACGGGTTACATCCGTTAAACTGGCCGAAGATAAACCAACAATAACAATTGGCTGCCAACGGTAAGGGGAGTGTCGCGCGGCAAGGCGGGGCATCAAAACCATGGTTGTCAATCACGCGAGAAAAAGGACTGTTATGAAATCGCTCCGTAGCCGGCTGATCGCCCTGAACGCGCTATTGATGGCGCTGTTTGGTTTGGTGCTGGTGGTCATCGTCTTCGTGCAGATGCGCACGGAAATATTGCAGGGCCTGGACCAGGAGTTCGAGGCCAGCCTGATGGGACAAAGCGCGGTGGTGACCACCTGGCTGGGCGAGAAGAAACAGCAGATTGTCGCGCAGAGTACGATGGCGTCCGAGCCCGACGCCCTCCGATTCCTCAAGACCGGCGCCAAGGCCGGCGGTTTCAACGTCAACTACGCCGGCTACGCCGACGGCCGCTCGCTGTTTTCCGATGATTGGACGGCGCCGGCCGACTACAAGGTGGCCGACCGCGACTGGTACAAGCGCGCCAAGGACAGCGGCCAGGCGGTGGTGACCGACCCCTATCTGGACGAAGCCACCAAGAAACTGACGGTGACCATTTCCGCGCCCTTCAACCACAACGGCGCTTTCGCCGGCGTGGTGGGCGGCGACGTGATGGTGGACACGCTGGTGAAATCGGTGCTGGGCCTGAAAGTGCGCGGCAACGGCTACGCCTTCATCATGGACAAGAAGGGCACGGTGATCGCCCATCCGCAAACCGATCTGGCGCTGAAGCCCATCACCAGCGTGGCGCCGGAACTGACGCCGGAACGGCTGGCGGACATCGTCAGCCACGACCAGGCGTCGGAAGTGCAGATCGGCGGCCAGGCCATGCTGTTGTCGGCGCAGGAAATCCCCGGCACCAACTGGGTGATGGCCTTGGCGGCGGACCGCGCCACCGTGCTGGCGCCGTTGACCACGCTGCTGTACACCATCGCCGGCCTGACCGCGCTGGTGTTCGTGCTGATGATCCCGCTGGCGAGCCTGGTGATAGGCCGCATGCTGGCCGGCCTGGTGCGGCTGAAGAACGCGATGGAGGACATTTCCCACGGCGAGGGCGACTTGACCTTGCGGCTGAAGGACGACGGCCAGGATGAAATCGCCGCCACCGCGCGCGCCTTCAACACCTTCGTCGCCCAATTGGCCCAGCTGTTCCGCGGCCTGAAGCAGGACGCCGCCGGCGTGGTCAACGGGGTGCAGGACGCCAGCCAGCTGGTGGCCGGCGTGGCGGACAGCTCGCGCCATATTTCCGACGTGTCCTCGTCCAACGCGGCCACGCTGGAGCAGATCACGGTGTCCATCTCCCACATCGCCGACAGCGCGCGCCAGGCCGACGAGCTGACCAGCCTGACCGGCGCCAGCCTGGAGGCCAGCGCCAGCAATATGCAAAGGCTGTCCAGCGGCATGGAGGGCACGGTGCAGTCGGTGCGCGGCCTGGAAACCATGTTGTCCTCGCTGGACAAGCGCTCTCAGGAAATTTCCGGCATCACCAATGTGATCCGCGACATCGCCGACCAGACCAATCTGCTGGCCTTGAACGCGGCGATCGAGGCCGCGCGCGCCGGCGAACAGGGCCGCGGTTTCGCGGTGGTGGCGGACGAGGTGCGCAAGCTGGCCGAGCGCACCGCCCAGGCCACGCTGGAAATCTCCAATATGGTCAGCGCCATCCGCGACGAAACCGGCCGCGCGGTCAACGACGTCAACCAGACCGTGGCCGCGGTGGACGAGGGCGTGGAGCTGACCCGCGAAGCCGTGGCCAAGATCGAGGAAATCCGCGCGTCCATGTTGGACGTGGTGGCCAAGATGAACGAGATTTCGGATTCCACCAGCGAGCAGCACAAGGCGACCACCTTGATCGCGCAAAGCTCGGAGGCGATCAACGGCCATGTGCTGGAAAACGACGACTCCTTGCAGAACGTCAGCAGCACGCTGACCGGCTTGTCGCTCAATGCCGGCAAGATGAACGCCGAGTTCGACAAATTCCGTTTGTAAAACGGCGAGAGCAAGAACACACGGCCGGGGAGCTTGCTCCCCGGCCGTTTTCATAGGCGGCGGCTCAGCCGGCCCCAGCATCCAGCCGGCAGGCAGCGTTCTTGCCGCCCCCCCAGTGAAAAGGCCGCCGCGCGTGGAAGAAATTCAGGCGGGGCACGGCAAAGGGCGTTTTCATCAAGGAGAGATGCTGGTTACTATGCGGGAGACGATATTCCGCTGATTTCAAAAAGCGCTTAATCGGAACGGAGCCGGGGCGCTTGCGTTCCGGGCGCTGAAAACTTATGACCGAACCGACTTCCCACGCCTTGCGCGCCGGCGCCTTATTGGCCGCCGGCGATCTGAACGGCGCTTTGCTGGCCGCGCAAAGCGGCTTGCAGGCCCAGGCCGACAACGCCGAATTGTGGAACCTGCTGGGCGTATGCGCGGCGCGGCTGGAGCAACTGGCCATGGCCGAGCAGTGCTGGCGTCAGGCGCTGCAATGCGATCCGCGGACGCCGGACGCCCATTACAATCTGGGCCGCTGCCTGATGGCGCAAGGCCAGTTGGCGCAGGCGGAGGCGCATTACCGCGCGGAACTGGCGCAGCATCCGGAGCACGCGGCCTGCCAAGGCAATCTGGGCGTCTTGCTGGAGGAGGCGGGACGGCTGGACGAAGCCGAAGCCCAGTATCGGCTGGCCCTGCGGCTGCGGCCGCAGTCCGCCGTTCATTGCTTCAATCTGGGCCGTTTATTGTATCGGCTGCGGCCGGAGGAGGCTGAGGACTGCTTGCGCCGGGCGCTGGCCTGCGCGCCGGACGACGTGGACGCGCTCAATCTGCTGGGACAAAGACTGGCGGAGCGCGGGGAGCGGGCCGAGGCGGAAACGCTGTTGCGTCGGGCGCTGGCGCTGGAGGCGAGCCATGCGGGCGCGCTGAGCAATCTGGGCTTGTTGTTGCAGGCGCAGCGGCGTTGGGCCGAGGCCGAGGCCTGCTTGCGCGCGGCGGCGGAGCGCGCGCCGGAACAGGCGCAGGTGCTGGGCAATCTGGCCCTGTGTTTGTGGCGGCAGGGGCGCAGCGAGGAGGCGGAGCCGCTGGCGCGCCGCGCCTTGGCGCTGGAGCCGTCGGACGCGGACGCTCATCAGCAATTGGCGCTGGCTCTGGCGCAGCAAGGCGGCTGGGAAGAGGCCGAAACTACGCTGCGCGCGGGGCTGGACGCTCAGCCGCTGCACGCCGGGCTGCGTCGCAATCTGGGCTATTTGCTGCTGACCCAGGGGCGTTGGGGCGAGGGCTGGCCCTTGCACGAGGCGCGGCTGGAAACCGCGCCGTCGCCGGCCTTGAGCTCACCGCGCTGGCGCGGCGAGGCCTTGGCCGGCCGCCGTCTGCTGCTGTGGTTCGAGCAGGGTTACGGCGACGCCTTGCAGACGGCGCGTTACCTGCCGCTGCTGCTGGGGCGCGGGCCGGCGCGCGTGATCATCGCCTGCCGGCCTGTCCTGCTGCCCTTGCTGCAAGCGCAGGGCTGGCCGGTGGAGTGGCTGCCGATAAGCGATCTGGCCGGTCCGTGGCCGGCACACGATTGCCATGTGTTTTCCATGAGTTTGCCCGGCCTCTTGCAGCCGGAGCCCGCGCCAGCGCCGGCCTATCTGCGCGCCGACGACGCCGGCCGCGCCGCCTGGCGCGCGCGCTTGCCGGCCGGCGGCCGCAAGCTGGGCCTGGTGTGGCGCGGCCGGCCGGAGCACGAGTTCGACCATTGCCGCTCCTTGCCGGATTTGGAGATGCTGCTTCCCCTGCTGGCCTTGCCCGGTGTTCAGTGGCTGGCCTTGCAGCCGGAGCTGAATCAGGCCGAGCGCGATTGGCTGCGCGCGCGCGGCGTGCCGGCCCTGGGCGATGAGTTGGCGGATTTCGCCGCCAGCGCCGCCTTGCTGGCGGAGCTGGACGGACTGGTGACGGTGGACACCGCCTTCGGCCATCTGGCCGGCGCTTTGGGATTGCCTTGCGCCTTGCTGCTGTCGGCGCGGCACGCCGACTGGCGCTGGGGGCTGGAGAGCGAAACCACGCCCTGGTATCCGCGCCATCGTCTGTTCCGCCAAAGCGAGGCCGGGGACTGGACGGCGCCGCTGGCGCGCTTGGCGAGCGCCTTGCCGGGCGATCCGGACCTTAAGGGTTGAGCGGGGCGGGGCAATCCATCACAGCCACTTGCCCGGATTCATCAGCCGCTCCGGGTCCAGCGCGGCCTTGAGCGCGCGCATCAGCTCCAGCGCCAGCGGGTCCTTGTAGCGCTCCAGCCACTGGGGCTTGAGCTGGCCTATGCCGTGTTCGGCCGCCAGCGTGCCGCCCAGGCGGTAGACGTGGTCGTAGACGATGGCGTTGACCGCCGCCTCGTCGTCGAACAGATCGACGTTGCCGGGCCGGGTGTAGCTGATGTTGTAGTGCAGATTGCCGTCGCCGGCGTGGCCGAAGGCGACGATGCGCACGCCGGGATAAGCGCGGCGCAGCGCGGCGCCGCAGTCGCGCACCAATTGCGGCAGCGCCGAGGTGGGCACGGCGATGTCGTGCTTGATGCTGGGGCCGTCCTGTTTCTGGATTTCCGAAATCTCCTCGCGCAGCAGCCACAGCTTGCGGCGCTCGGCCTCGCTTTGCGCCACCACGCCGTCGCGCGGGGTTTGCCCGGCCAGCCAGTCCAGCAGCGCCTCGTTCAGCGCGGCGTCGTCGCCGCCGTCGGACAGCTCGATCAAGAGCAGCCACGGCGCGGTGAACGGCAATTGGCCGGGGCGGTGGCGTTCGATTGCCTGTTGGCAGTCGGCCTCGATCACCTCGAAGGCGGTGAGGCGGTCGTCGAAGCGTTGGCGCAGGCCGTTGAGCCAGACGATGGCGGTTTCGATGTCGTTCACGCCGATCAGCGCGGTGGCGCGGGCGCTGGGCAGCGGAAACAGCTTCAGCGTGGCGGCGGTGATCAGGCCCAGCTGTCCCTCGGCGCCGATGAACCATTGCTTGAGGTCCAGGCCGGTGGTGTCCTTGCGCAGGCCGGCCAGCGCGTCCAGCACCCGGCCGTCCGGCAGCACCACTTCCAGGCCCAGCGTCAGTTCGCGCATGGTGCCGTAGCGCAGCACCGCGACGCCGCCGGCGTTGGTGGACAGATTGCCGCCGATCTGACAGCTGCCTTCCGAGGCCAGCGACAGCGGAAACAGCCGTCCGGCCTGTTCCGCCGCCAGCTGCACCTCGCGCAGCGTGGCGCCGGCCTCCACGGTGACGGCGTTGTTGTCCGCGTCCAGCTTGCGCACGGCGCGCAGCCGCCGCATCGCCACCACCAGTTGGCGGCCGCTGGCGTCCGGCGTGGCCGCGCCGCAGGTGGAGGTGTTGCCGCCCTGCGGCACGATGGCCACCTGATGGCGGTGGCAGAGCTTGACCAGCTCGGCCGCCTCGGCGGTGCTGCCGGGCAAGGCCACCGCCAGCGGCCGGCCCTGGTAGCGGCGGCGCCAGTCCAGCGTGTAGGGCGCGGTGTCGGCGGCTTCGGTCAGCAGATGGGCGGGGCCGATCAGGGACGCGGCGGCTTGGAGAAAATCGTGCATGTCAGAAAGGGCCTCCGGCCGCGCGCAGCAGATCGGGCAGGCCGTCGTGATCGCCCTGCGGGCGCTCGGGCGCGTCGCTCCAGTGCTGCGGGCCGATGGCGGCGTTGCGCGCCGGGTGCAGCGGGTAGTGCACCTGATTGTCGTCGCGGTTGACATCGCCGACGCAGAGCAGGCGCACCGGCTTATCGCTATTGTTGATGAAGGTGTGGGCGAGGCCGGTGCCGGCCTTGAAGCCGACCGAGTCGCCGGGCCGCAGCCGGTACAGCGCGCCGTCCAGCCAGACGTCGGGCTCGCCCTCCAGCACGTGGACGAATTCGTCCTCGGTTTTTTCCGCGTGCGGCCAGCTGGTGCGTTGGCCCGGCTCCAGCAGTTCGTGATGGATGCCGAGGCGGGCGAAGCCGTAATGCTTGCCCAGCGCCGCGCCGCGCGCCAGCGGCTCCCGGCTGTCGGGATAGCTTTGCGAGCGGGCTTCGATCAGCTCGCTCCAGTGTCGGATGCAATCGGGACGGGACGACATGGCGGGGCTCCGTGGGGGCTTAGTCGGGAATGTCCGGCGCCATCAGCACATCGGGGTGCTGCCAGCCCGGCTGCTGGGCGATGCGTTCCAGCCAGGCCCGGACTTGAGGCCAAGCGGCGATGTCCAGGCCGGCGTCGGCCAGCCACCACAGATAGGCGCTGGCGGACAGATCGGCGATGCTCAGCCGCTGGCCGGCCAGATAGGGCTGTTCGGCCAGGGCGGCGTCCAGGGCGTCCAGATCGGCGCGCGCGCGTTGTTCCAGCCAGGCTTCCACCTCCGGCTGAGGCAGCCGGTTCATCCGCGACCAGCGCAGATTGGGCACCGACAGGCCGACGCGGTTGGCTTCCCAACTCAGCCATTCGCGCACGGTCTCGCGGCTGCCGTGCTCGCCGCTGAGCTGGCCGAAATTATTGGCCAGCCATTGCAGGATGGCGTTGGACTGGCACAGCGCGGTGCCGTCGGCCACCAGCACCGGCACTTCGCCGAAACGGCTGGCGGCGCGGAAATCCTCCGGCCGCTGTTCGCGCGGCAGCTCCAGGTCCACATGGACGTAATCATGGGAAACATCGGCCAGCATCAGCGCCAGGCGCACCTTGTAGCTGTGGCCGGACAGTCGGTTGCCGTAAAGAGTCAGTGTGGTCATGAGTGTCAGGGTCGGTGAGAAGTATCGCTAGCCGATGATACCGCCGTTGCGCCGCGGCGCGAACCCAGCCAAGCCAGCGCAAAGGCCAGCGGCACAGAGAACAGCGCCGGGTTGGCGTAGGGAAACAGCGGCTTGGCGTGGCCCAGCGCGCCCACCCATACCGCCGGGCCGGTCACGATCAGCGCCGCCGCCGCGGCTAGCCCGCCCAGGCTGCCCCACAGCGCGCCGCGCGCGCTGAGGCCGGGCCAGTGCAGGGCCAGCAGCAGCACCGGAAAATTGGCCGAGGCGGCGATGGCGAAGGCCAGGCCCATCAGGAAGGCGATGTTTTGCTGCTGGAACAGCGTGGACAGCAGCAGGGCCAGCAGGCCCAGGCCGACGGTGGCCCAGCGCGACACCCGCAATTCGGCGTGGGCGTCGACGCGGCCGCGCCGCCACCAGACCGCGTAGAGATCGTGGCTGATGGCGCTGGCGCCGGCCATGGCCAGGCCGGACACCACCGCCAGGATGGTGGCGAAGGCCACCGCCGCCACCAGGCCCTGCCAGGCCGGCCCGCCCAGCAAGGTGGCCAGGTGGATGGCGGCCATATTGCCGCCGCCCAGCAGTTTGCCGGCGGCGTCGTGGAAGCCGGGTTCCGGCCCCACCAAGGCCAGCGCGCCGTAGCCGATGACGATGTTGACGGCGAAGAACAGCGCGATCAGGCCGGTGGCGAAGCAGGCGGACTGGCGCGCGGCGCGGCGGTCAGGCACGGTGAAGAAGCGCATCAGCACATGGGGCAGGCCCAGCAGGCCCAGGCAAAGGCCCAGGCCCAGCGACAGCACTTCCAGCGGATCGCTCAGCGCCGGACTGGGCAGGAAGGCCTGCGGCCCGCGCAAGGCCTCCACGGCGGCGAACAGCCGCGCAGGATCGCCGCCGAAGCGCGCCAGCACGCCGCCGGCCAGCAACAGCGCGCAGCCGAACATCAGCACCGCCTTGACCATCTGCACCCAGGTGGTGGCCAACATCCCGCCCAGCGCCACGTAGAGCACCATCAGCGCGCCCACCAGGCTCACCGCGGCCAGATAGGGCAGGCCGAACAGCAGCTCGATCAGTTTGCCGGCGCCCACCATCTGCACGATCAGGTAGAACAGCGTCACCGTCAGCGAGTTGACGCTGGCGGCCAGCCGCACCGCGTCGTGGTCGAAGCGCCGGCCCAGCACCGCGGCGGCGGTGTAGCAGCCGCTGCCGCGCAGCTTTTCCGCCAACAGCAGCAGCAAGAGCGGCCAGCCGGCCAGGGTGCCGACGGCGTAGGCCAGGGAGTCGTAGCCCTGGGACAGATACAGGCCGGCGGCGCCGAGGAAGGCCGCCGCGGACAGGTAGTCGCCGGCCAGCGCCAGCCCGTTCTGCCAGCCGCGGATGCGGCCGCCGGCGGTGTAGAAATCGCCGGCCGAGGCGGTGCGCCGCGCGGCGGCGGCGGTGATGGCCAGGGTCAGCAGCACGAACAATAGGAAAAAGGCGGACGCGTGGTTCATGCGCGCTCCGAGTCGTCGGCGCGGCCGGCGGCCAGCGCGTAGCCGGCGGCCAGCAGGAAGAACAGCAGGAACATGGCCAGCGCCAGCAGGACGGACGCCGGCCAGCCGACGAGTTTGGCTTCCAGCCAGGCCGGACGCAGCGCCAGCAGCAGATAGTAGCCAAGGCAGCCGGCGGCGGCGATCCAGGCCAGCCGGCGGGAGAGGGGGGGAGTGGCAGTGGGCTGGCCCATGAGGGATTACGCAAGAAGTCTAAACCGAATAGTTTAGCGCATCGGCGGGCCGGGCAGGGAGATCGGACCCTGCCCGGCGGCGGGCCAGGTGAATCAGCCTGCGAGCGGACGATACAAGTGATAACGGCCGCTTTGTCGTTCCACTAGCAACAGCAACGGCGGCAGTGACGGGACTGGGGCATCAATGGAGCGGCGGTTGCGGCTCACCGGCACGCCTTCCGGCAGGCGTTGCTGAAAATGGTCAGAGCGGTCGGCGGCGGCCTTCAGCGTTTGGTAGTCGCGCTCGAAACCAGCAGGGTCGCTGTCCGCCTTGCCCAGGAAGGAGACGAACTGGGCGATGGAGTCGGCGTTCTTGAGCCCTTTGAACGCAATATTGATGTTATCGATCTGCGGCAGGTCGGCGCCGCCGTAGCGGCTATCCTTCTCGATATGCTTATTGGCGAGGTTGATCAGTTCAAATACATCGACATCGCCGACGCGGGCCTGCTTTTGCGTACCGACATAAGCGAAGTCCAGTGTGTTGGGGCCGCCATGCGACAGCTCATGGATCAGCACATCGGCGACCGCGCTCGGGTTTTTGCCCATCCGTTCGTAATAGGCGTAGAAGCCATCGCGGCCAACATTGATGATTTTTGATTTGGGCTTGCGGCCCAGCATCTGGTATTGCTCCCTGGAGAGTTCCGCCACCGTGGTGGGAGAGCCGACCCGGCTGTCGAAATTGAAGTTGGCGGTGTCGATGCGCGCCAGATCGCCCTGGATCTGGTCCAGATATTTGCCCAGCTGCGCCAAGCGTTTCGGGTCCTGATGGAAGGTTTTGCCGAAATAGGCCTCTTCCGCCAACTGGACCTGGGGGCGAAGGTCGGAGCGGTTCAAGGCCTGGATCGCATTGGCGATTTTGGTTTGCGCGATTGGCAGCGCCTTGCCTATGGCCTTGCGCGCGGCGCGGATTTTCAGCGGCTTGCCGATGATAGGCATGTCAACCAGTTTGAATGCGGGATTGTCCCGGCTGGCTGGTTTGGCCAATCCCACCTCGACGCGCTTGCCGTGGGCGCTCAGCTCGATCTGCAGATTGCGGGCGTCCCCAAGCTGCACTTGCTTGCCGTGCCGTTGAACGGGGTAGTACTGCTGGTCGATGGCCAGGACGTATTGGCCATCGCCGGTGCGCTGGATGCCGAAGTGATTGGGCGTGGAAAGCTGGCGCTCGTCCAGGGCCAGCGGCGCGATGTCGTGCTTGGCGATGGCCGCGCGCAGTTCGGGTGCGGCCTGTCGCGTGAGCTCGTGCTTGAGATGCCATTCGCCCAGACGATTTTCCACTTCCAGGGGCGCGGCGTCAGGCCGGCGGGCATCGTAGATGTATTCCTTGCCGGTGGCGAGTTCATGACGGTAAGGCACCAGGCGGCCAAACAGCTCGATGGCTTCAAGCCGTGCCGGTTGCGCTGTGAAGGAATTGTGAACGCTGTAGACATGAGGCGTGTTCGCGCTGCTGGAGCGATGCAAGTGATGCGGACCCAGCGCCAGTTTATGGGCGGCCAATTGTTCCTGCTTGCTGAAATGCCGGAATTTGCCATCGCCCAGCAAGCGCCATTCCTGTGCGAGATGGTTGAAATAGACTTCGCGGTTAGCGAACTTTCCCTGCTGCTTGGCCGGGATTTGCGCAAAACTGCGGCCATCCTTCTCCAACAAGGCGACGTCATGGTGTTTGCCGTTGGCTTTGAGTTTGATGTGGTTACGACCGTTTTTGAGATGGAATGCCGGCAGGTCTATTCCTGAAGCCTTGCCGCCAGGCTGGGGCGCGGTTTGCAAGCGCTGCCGCTCGGCATGGCTCATCCCATCAATGCTGAAGCGGGCTTGTTGGGTCACTTGCTGCAACAGGTTGAGTTCTTCTTCCCGCGAGGTGGGTTTGCCTTCCAGATCATTGGCTGCATGCTCCAGCAGAGGGCCGACGATGTATTGCGCGATGGCCAAGGGCTGGCTGCCTGGCAGCAGCGTCAGGACTTGCGAGGTGATGGCGTCGACTTTCTCGGTGATGTCGGTGATGGCCGAGATCTCCTCGGACGTGGCGCAGCCGCGGCCCTGTCTCCAGCTGTCGACATGCTTGCTTTCCGTGGCCAGTGCGGTGATGGGGTTGCGCAAGGTTTTGCCGATTTGGCGCAGCACTTGGGCGAAGGACAGATTCTCGCCTTCGTTCATGCAGGAAAAATCAAACATCTTAACGATCTTGACGTCGTCAGGCGCAGCGGTCGTGGTCGTGGTCTTGGGTTTGGGAACGACGTGGCGCGCTTGGCGGAGCAGGGGCGTTTCCGGCTGTGGAGGCGCGGAGCGGGAATAGGGCTGGCTGTGGATCTGGAGCAGCGCCGAGGGGAGGGCGGATGGCGCGGAAGACGCCGGAAGCAACGGCGATTCGCGGTTGAGAAGCGGCTGGACCCCGGCCTGGACATACAGGCCGCTCAGCAGAACGTTTTTCAAGGTGAGGGGAAAGGCGGGGGGCGAAAGCGTGGATGCCGACGAATCGGGTGCATTGCGTATTTGTTTCACCTGAGCAAACAGATTTTCCGTTTCACGGCGTTCTGCCGGGGTTTTTGCGTTGGCGAGCAGTTGCGCTTCAATCGGGCTGGGCTGCTGGGAGGGGCGACTTGAGAAAAAGGGAATGGAAGGCATATGGCGGTCCTGTGCGGTGAGGGCGATCTCGGGCATCGCGACAGGGGGCAATACTAGAGACAGGCTTGGAGCCTGCCTCTCAAAAAGTGTCCATACGCCGTCTTGGTCTTGTTTCGTTGCAGCAGTCATGGACTGCGTATAAGCATCTGGAGACCTTGCTGGAAGTCGCGCTGGCGCAGCAGGGGGCCAAGCCGGCGCGGCTCAAGCGCATCGGCCGGTAGCCCGAGGCCGAGGCCATCGACGAGCGAGTGTCACCCCAGCAGCAGCGCGACGTAGAGCCGGAAACGGTCCTCGTGGCGCTGCAGGTCCAGTCCGGTGATGTCGGCGATGCGGCCCAGCCGGTAGTCCAGCGTGTTGCGGTGGATGTGCAGCGCCCGCGCGGTGGCGCCGGGGTGGGACTGGTGGGCGAACCAGGCCTCGGCGGTGCGGCGCAGCCCGCTTTTGCCGGCCTGCTCCAGCCTTTGCAGCGGCTGCCGCAATTGCTGGGCCTGCCAGCCGTGATCCAGGCCGGACAGCAGCACCGGCAGCGCCAGTTCGTAATAGCTGTGCGCCCGCCGCTTGGGCTGCCGTTGCCGGCCGATGCGCGCGGCGGCGCGGGCGCTGAGACAGGATTGGGCCGCGCCGTCCCGCCCCGGCAGCGCAATGCCCATGCCCAAGCGGAAGCCGGGCGCCGCCGTTTCTTCCAGCCAGGCGGCCAGCGCGCGCAGCCGGCGTTGCAGCAGCGCTTCGCGTTCGGCTTCGCCTTCCTCCTCGCAAGCCTCCACCAGCACCAGCTCGTAAGGGCCGGTGGCCGCGCTCAGCAAGCGCGGCCAGCGCGCCGCCAGCGCCGATTGCAGCTGTTGCAGCGCCGCCTGGGCCTGATCGGCGGCCAAGCCCTCTTCATCCAGTTGCAGGCTCAGCGCCACATGATGCTGTTCCAAGCGCAGCCCCAGGCGCTGCGCCCAGGCGTCCAGCGCCGCGCCGGGCTCGCCGCGTATCCATTCCAGCACAAAGGCTTCGCGTTGGCGCGCGTCGTGTTGCAGCGCCCGCTGCAACTGCGCTTGCTCCAGAATCATCTCGGCGGTCAGCCGCACCAGTTCGCCGAACTGGCGAACCTGCTCCGGCTGGCCGGTCAGGCCGACCACGCCCGCGATGCGGCCGTTCACGTGCAGGGGCAGGTTGATGCCGGGACGGGAGCCGTGCAGCTTGCCGGCGGTGGCCTCGTCTATTTCCACCGTGCGTCGCTGCGCCAGCGCCAGCAGCGCGCCGTCGTGCAACTGCCCCAGCCGGCCGGCGTCGCCGCTGCCCAGAATCGCGCCTTGGGCGTCCATCACGTTCACGTTGAACGGAATGATGCGCATGGTGCGGCTGACGATGTCCTGCGCGAGTTCGGCGGTCAGAATGGGCATGGCGCGTCCAGGGTTTGTGCGTTTGCATAATATATTCCGGCAATTCCCGCGCATAAACCAGACGTCTGCACGAAGTATTTTCCGTTGGCGCTGACCAGAATGAGCGACGCGATACAAAAACAATATTCATCAGAACCAAGGAGACGCGCCGGAGGGAGAGCCCCCCGCGCGCAGAGGAGATGGATGTGAACCCTAGCGATACCCTGAGCGCGCCGCGGCAGGACATTCTGGCCGGCGCTTACAAGAAAGCCGTTTGGCGGCTGATTCCCTTCATTTTCGTTTGTTATCTGTTCAACTATCTGGACCGCGTCAACGTCGGCTTCGCCAAGCTGGAGATGCTGGACGCGCTGGGCTTGAGCGAAACCGTCTACGGCCTGGGCGCCGGCATTTTCTTCATCGGCTATGTGCTGTGCGGCGTGCCCAGCAATCTGATGCTGCACAAGGTGGGCGCGCGGCGCTGGATCGCCTTGCTGATGCTGGTGTGGGGCACGCTGTCCGCTTGTCTGATGTTCGTGTCCACGCCGCAGTCCTTCTACACGCTGCGCTTTTTCACCGGCGTGGCCGAGGCCGGCTTCTTTCCCGGCATCGTGCTGTACTTCACCCGCTGGTTCCCGGCCGACAAGCGCGGCCAGGTGATGGCGCTGTTCATGTCGGCCATCCCGGTGTCCGGCGTGCTGGGCGGGCCGCTGTCCGGCTGGATGCTGCAGCATTTCGCCGCCGGACAAGGCGGTCTGGCCGGCTGGCAGTGGCTGTTCCTGCTGCAAGGCCTGCCCACGGTGTTGCTGGGTCTGGGCGTGTATTTCTATCTGAACGACGGCATCGCCGAGGCGCGCTGGCTGAGCGCGGAAGAGAAAGCGGCGATGCGGCAGGCGCTGATCGACGACGAGGCGCGGCGCTCGGCGCAGCGGCCGGTGGAGCAGTCCTTCGCCAGCGTGCTGCGCAACGTCAATGTGTGGATGTTGGGCGCGATCTATTTCGCCATCCAGATGGGGGTGTACGCGATCAACTTCTGGCTGCCGTCCATCATCAAGGGCCTGGGGTTCCAGAGCGCCGGCGTCATCGGCTGGCTCAGCGCGCTGCCTTATCTGGCCGCCTGCTTCTTCATGGTCTGGGTCGGCCGTTCCGGCGACCGGCGCGGAGAACGCCGCTGGCACGTGGTGCTGCCGCTGCTGATGGGCGTGCTGGGCTTGCTGATGGCGGCCAATAGCGGCGGCGCGGTCTGGCTGTCCATGCTGGGGCTGAGCCTGGCCACCATGGGCGCGCTGGCCGGCCTGTCCATGTTCTGGCCGCTGCCCACCGCCTTTCTCGGCAGCGCGGCCGCCGCCGGCGGGCTGGCCTTGATCAATTCGCTGGGCCAGGTGGCCGGCTTCGTCAGCCCCTTCCTGGTGGGCTGGATCAAGGACCTGACTCACAGCACGGATCCGGCGCTGTACATTCTGTCCGGCGTGATGCTGGCCGGCGCGCTGCTGGTGCTGCGGATTCCGCCGCGGCTGGTCAATCGCTAATATCTTGCCATCGTCGTCTCTTGTGATTGAAAACCGCATGAAAATCGTGATTGCCCCGGACTCCTACAAGGAAAGCCTGAGCGCGCTGCAGGTGGCCCAGGCGATAGAGGACGGCTTCCGCCAGGTGTTTCCCGCCGCCCGCTACCACAAGCTGCCGATGGCGGACGGCGGCGAGGGCACGGTGCAGGCGATGCTGGACGCCCTGGGCGGCCAGTGGCGCGAGGCGTCGGCGCGAGGCCCGCTGGGCGAGACCTTGTCCGCGCGCTACGGGCTGACCGCGGACGGCGTGGCGGTGATAGAAATGGCCGCCGCCAGCGGCCTGGCCTTATTGCCGCCGGAACGGCGCAACCCCTTGCTGACCGGCAGCCACGGCACCGGAGATCTGATCCGCGACGCGCTGGACGCCGGCGCGCGCCGCTTTGTGCTGGGCATAGGCGGCAGCGCCACCAACGACGGCGGCGCCGGCATGTTGCAGGCGCTGGGCGCCAGGCTGCTGGACGCGGACGGAGGCGAGCTGCCGGCCGGCGGCGCGGCCTTGGCGAGCCTGGCGCGGCTGGACCTGTCCGGGCTGGACCCGCGGCTGGCGGCCTGCCGCATCGACGTGGCCTGTGACGTGGATAATCCCCTGACCGGCCCGCGCGGCGCGTCGGCGGTGTTCGGGCCGCAGAAGGGCGCGACGCCGGCGATGGTGGCGGCGCTGGATGCGGCTTTGGCGCATTTCGCGGTCTTGATGGAGGGCGAGTCGGGCGTGGCCGCGGCCGAGGCGGCCGGGGCCGGCGCGGCCGGCGGCATGGGCGCCGCGCTGCTGGCCTGCCTGGGCGGCCGGCTGCGTTCCGGCAGCGCCATCGTCGCCGAGGCCGTCGGCCTGGACGCGGCGTTGGCCGACGCCGATCTGGCGGTGACTGGCGAAGGCCGCATCGATAGCCAGAGCGTGCAAGGCAAGACGCCGATAGGCGTCGCCCGCGTCGCTCGGCGTCATGGGGTGCCGGTGCTGGCGATAGGCGGTTGTCTGGGCGCGGGCAGCGAACTGACCCACGCGCACGGGCTGGACGCGGTGTTCGCCGCGGTCAGCCGGCCGTGCAGCCAGGAACAGGCCTTGGCCGAGGCCGCGGACAATGTCAGCCGCGCCGCGCGCAACGCGGCGGCGGCGCTGGCGCTGGGCATGAAGCTAGGTTCTCAGAAACGCTCGAAGTCCGGCACATAACGCCACTGCCCGGCCGCCAACTGGCCTATCGCCAGCCGGCCAATGCGGATGCAGCGCAGCGCCAGCGGGCTGACGCCCAGGCCGGCGCAGATATCGTCCAGCCAGCGCGCGTCGCGCGCCGCGAGCACCAGGCGCAGTTGTCGGTCGCTCTGGCGCGAGACTTTGAGTTCGCGCGGCTGCTTGCCGCCGGGGCGCAGGCCGCTCTGTCTTTGTTGCAGTTCGGCGGCGGCGGGCGCGGCGTCGACATTGATCAGGAATTCCAGCTGGCAATCGGCCAGCCGCTGCGCCAGCTTGCGGTCCTGGGTCAGCGCCACCAGGCCGTGGGCGCGGTCGGCGACGGCGCCGACACCTTGCAGATGCTGGCGATGGCGCGGCAGCCAGCTCAGCCCGCTGACGTCGCCTGGCATCTGGCTGTCCGGGCCCAGCAGGGACAGCGGCTCGGCGCCGGCCGGCTTGTGCAGCAGCAGGGTGACCGCCGCGTCGCGCTGCGCGTCGGGCCGGCCCAGGAGTTCGACGCGCTGCTGCGGCTCCACCCGGCTGCCCAGCGCGGTGACGACCTGGCCGTCCACTTTCACCAGACCCTGCTCGATGCAGGCGTCGGCTTCGCGCCGCGTGCACAGGCCCAGTTCCACCATGCGTTTTGAAAGTCGGATTGCGGCGTCGCTCATTGTGTCAGGCCTTGAATGCGGGGTTCGGGCGGCGATTATCCCCTTTGCCGGCGTGGCCGACAAATTTGACGAATCAGGTATCCTTCTCGTCTGTCACTGCCGCGGAACCGCCGCGCAGATTCATTTTGGAGACGCCGTGAATATACTGATCATTGGAGCGAGCCGGGGCCTTGGCAAGGCTTTTGTGGAAGGATTGGGGCGGGAGGGCGACCGCGTGATAGGCGTTTCCAGGAGCCGGCCGGAAGACCTGAAGCCGCCGGCCGGCGTTGCGCTGGACTGGATAGAGGCCGATTTGTCCAAGCCGGCGCTGGCCGTGGAGCAAGTGATGAGCGCGCTGCCGGAACGGCTGGACGTGGTGATGTGCAATGTGGGGATCTGGGAGCGGGAGGCGTTTGAGTCCTCCTATGCGTTTTCCCGCTGTTCGGATCTGGAGCTGATGGAAGTGGTCCAGGTCAATATCGCTTCGACGATTCTGCTGCTCAAACATCTGCTGCCGCGGATGTCGGGCGCGGCCAAGCCGCAGCTCATCCTGACGGGGTCGACTTCGGGCCTGCCGCGCAGCGGCCGTCCCGAAGTGGCTTTCGCCGCCAGCAAGTTCGCCTTGAGCGGCATGGCCGACGCGCTGCGGGAGGAGTACCGCGCGCAGCGCCTGGCCGTGACCTGCCTGCAATTGGGCTACCTCAATACAGAGGACGATTTGTCCGTGCCCCGCGAACACGCCGCCGAGCGCGGCGCCGGCCAGCTGATCCCGCTGCACGACGTGGTGAGCCTGACGCGCGCCTTGCTGAATTTGTCCGACGCCTCCTTCGCGCGGGAAATCGTCCTGCCCGCTATCCTGGACGAGCGCTTCTGAATGCGGACAAGCGATGCTGGCCCCGATGACGGGTCGTTTAAATGGCCAAATCGCATTAAAGTGTCGCCATCATGAGCCTGCTTCCCCAAGCGCTGGACGCGCTGAACTGCCCGCTGAGCGGCATCAACCTGATCGAAGCCTCGGCCGGCACCGGCAAAACCTGGACCATTGCGGCCCTGTTCGCCCGGCTATTGCTGGAAGAGCGCGACGGTCAGCCGCCGCCCACCGTCGATCAAGTGCTGGTGGTGACCTATACCAAGGCCGCCACCGCGGAGCTGCGCGAACGGCTGCGCCGGCGCTTGAGCGAGCTGGCGCAGACGCTGGCCGGAGAAGGCGAGGCCGGCGGCGATCCCTTTCTGTCGGCGCTGGCGGCGCGTTTTCCGCCCGGCGCGGCGCGGGAGCAGGCCTCGCAGCGGCTCAAGGCCGCGATCACCGGCTTCGACGCCGCCGCCATCTACACCATCCACGGCTTCTGCCAGCGGGTGCTGACCGACGCCGCCTTTGAAAGCAGCCAGACCTTCGAAGCCGAACTGGTCAGCGACGACGAGGAGCGCTTGATCGAGATCGTCGACGACTTCTGGCGGAGGCGGGTGGTGGACGATCCCTTGCTCGCCCAAGTGCTGGTGGACAACGGCGAAACGCCGGACGGCTGGCTGGCGGACATCCGGCCCTATCTGTCCAAGCCCTATCTGCGCATGCGCGCGCCGCACGTGGCCGGCCTGGAGCGCGCCTTGCTCGCGGTGGAGCGGGGCTGGCGGGCGCTGGCGGCGCGGCCGGAAGGCGCGGCGGAGGCCGCCGATCTGCTGCGCGCCGCCGTCGGCTTCAACGCGCGCAGCTACAGCCCGGCCATTATCGAACGCGCCATCGGCGCCCTGGACGGCCTGCTGGCCACACCGGAGACCACCCCGGTGCTGGACAAGGAGAGCCGCCGCCAGCTGGACAAGCTGCTGCCGGCCTCGCTGGCCAAGGGCATGAAGAAAGGCCACGCCGCGCCGGAGCACCCCTTGTTCGCCTTGACGGAGGCCTGGCTGGGCGCCTGGGACGCTTATATGGAAGAGGTGGCGCTGTCGGTGGCGCAACTCAAGCTGGAACTGATCGCCTGGACCAATGAACAATTGAGCGCGCGCCGCGTGGGGGAGCGCAGCCGCAGTTTCGACGACCTGTTGACCGATCTGGGCGCGGCGCTGGCCGACCCGATCAGCGGTCCGCTGCTGGCGGCCCACGTGGCGCGCAGCTTCCAGGTGGCCTTGATCGACGAATTCCAGGACACGGACCCCATTCAGTATTCCATCTTCCGACATTGCTTCGTCGCGCAGCGGCGGCCGGTCTTCCTGGTGGGGGATCCGAAGCAGGCGATCTACAGTTTCCGCGGCGCCGACATCTTCGCCTACCTGGCGGCGCGTAACGACGCGCAACATCATTACACGCTGGACACCAACCGCCGCTCCGAGGCCCCGCTGGTCAGCACCGTCAACGCGCTGTTCGCGCGGGAACTGCCGTTTCTGATCGAGGGCATCGCCTATCAGCCGGTGGCGGCGCAACCGGCCTCCGGCGGCCGGCTGGACATCGACGACGACAGGCCGCCGTTCTGCTTTCAATGGCTGAGACCGGAGACCGAGGGCAAGGCCGCCAGCGGAGAAGCCGCCGCCGAAGGGGCCGCCGAGGCCTGCGCCGACGAGATCGCGCGTCTGCTGGCGCTGGCCGCGGTCGATCGCGCCGCCATCGTCGCCGGCGAGGCGCGCCGGCCCTTGGCCGGCGGCGACATCGCCGTGCTGGTGTCCACCCATCGTCAGGGAGACCGGGTGCGTCAGTCCTTGGCCGAACGCGGCGTGGCCAGCGTGGCGCTGACCCAGGAGAGCGTGTTCGCCAGCCGCGAGGCCGGCGAGATGCTGGCCTTGCTGCGCGCCTGGGCGGAGCCGGCCAGCGAGGCGCGGCTGCGCGCGGCGCTGGTGACCGAACTGGCCGGGGTCGACGCCGGAGAGTTGCTGGCCCGGGTGGAGGACGAGGCGCGCTGGGAAGCGCAGCTGCAGGCCAACGCCGCCGACCACCTGCTATGGCGGGAGCGCGGCTTCATGGCCGCCTGGCGGCATTTCTTCGCACGGGAACGGGTGGCCGAACGCCTGCTGCCGATGCCGGACGGCGAACGCAGGCTGACCAATCTGTCTCATCTGGCCGAACTGCTTCAGCAAGAGAGCGATCAGCGCCAGGGCATGGCGCCGCTGCTGGGCTGGCTGGAAACGCGGGTGGCGCAGCCGCCGGGCGGAGAGGAGGCGGTGCTGCGGCTGGAGAGCGACGCGGCCCTGGTCAAAATCGTCACCATCCACACCGCCAAGGGCCTGCAATACCCGGTGGCCTTCTGCCCTTTTTTGTGGGGAGGCGCGCTGGAGCGACGCGACGCCGCGTTCTGGCGCTACCACGCTCAGGATCAATCCTGGCTGGCGCCGGACGCCGCGGCCGACGCCGAGGTGAAACTGGCGGCGCGCAGCGAACTGTTGGCGGAGAAACTGCGTCTGCTCTACGTGGCGCTGACCCGGGCGCAATATCGCCAATACCTGTGCTGGGGCTGGGTGCGCGGCATGGAGACGGCGGCGCTGAGCTGGCTGCTGCACGGCCGCGACGCGCGCGCCTTGCCGGAGCTGGAAACGCTGGAACTGGACGACGCCGTGCTCAGGCGCGAGCTGGAGGCGTTCGCGGCGACGGCCAACGCCGCCGCGGCAGGCGCTTGCGCGGTGCTGGAGGAGGACGGCGCGCGGCCGGCCTTGGCCGCGCGGCGCGAAACGGGGCGGGATTATCAGGCTCAAGCGTTCACGCGCCGGCTGGCCGCGCCGTGGCGGGTGGCCAGCTTCACCTCGCTGACCCACGCGCAGGCGGCCGGCAAATGGCAGGAGAGCCCGGACCACGACGCGGGGCAGCCCGCGGCGGCGGCGGAAGCGCCGGAGCCGCCGGCCCTGGATCGTTTCGGTTTTCCGCGCGGGGCCAAGGCCGGCACCTGCCTGCACGAGATTTTTGAAACCATCAGCTTCGGCGTGGACGACGCCGGCCTGCGGCAGGCGGTGGAGCGGGCCTTGGCCAAGCACGGCTTCGCGCCGGAGTGGGCCGACGCCGGCTGCGAGATGGTGGCGGCCACGCTGAACGCGGAACTGGATCCGGGGGTGAGACTGGCCGAGGTGCCGGACGGCAAGCGGCTGGTGGAGATGGAGTTCATGCTGCCGGCGCCCAGGCTGGAGGTGGCTAAGCTGGCCGCCATCCTGTCCGCGCCGGAACACGGCCTGGCTGCGCCCTTGCGCGCGGCGGCGGCGCAACTGGACTTTTCCACCGTGCGCGGTTTTCTCAAGGGTTTCATGGACCTGGTGTTCGAGTCCGACGGGCGCATTTATCTGGTGGACTATAAATCCAACCACCTGGGCGGGCGGCGCGAAGACTATCGCGCCGAGCGGCTGGCGGAATCCATCGCCCAAGAACATTATTATCTGCAATACCTGATTTACTGCGTGGCCCTGCGGCGCTATTTCAGCGCGCGCGGCGTGGACTTCGCCGCCCGCTTCGGCGGCGTGCGTTATCTCTATCTGCGCGGCGTCGGCGCCGACGCTTGCGGGATCTGGAGCGATCAGCCCGCGCCGGCCTTGCTGGAGGCGCTGGACCAATGGTTCGCCGGGCATGCGTAGGAATGCGGAGTGCGCAAGCCGCGGTCATGGGACTAAGCTGAACTATCTGAAGTGGAACGCGGCCGGAAGGGGAGAGTGGCGCCGGGCGCGGGCCGACAATAACAAGGACGCATCATGTTCGAATCCGCCGAAATCGGCCATAGCATCGATAAAAAGACATTCCGGGAAGCCATGCCCAAATTGCGCGAGGCCTTGCTGGACCTGCAATACGATTTGAAGGAGAAAGCCGATTTTCCGGTGCTGATCCTGATTCACGGCTTCGACGGCGCCGGCCGCGGCGAAACCATGAATCTGATCAATGAATGGCTGGACCCGCGCCTGATCGACACCGTGGCCTTCGCCGAAGCCAACGACGACGCCCGCGCCCGGCCCTGGATGTGGCGTTACTGGATGCAGCTGCCGGCCAAGGGCCGCATCGGCATGTTCTTCGGCTCCTATTACTCCGACGCCCTGTTCGACCGGGTGTTCGCCCGCAGCGACCGCGACGCGCTGGACAAGCAGATATTCGACATCCTGCGCTTCGAACGCATGCTGACCATGGACGGCGCGCTGGTGCTGAAGTTCTGGTTCCACTTGACCCGGGAGCAGCAGCACAAGCGGCTCAAGCAGATGGAAAAAGATCCGGCCAGCAGTTGGCGCGTGACCAAGACCGACTGGGAGCATTACGAGCGCTACGACAAGATACGCAAATCCGCCGAGCACATCCTGCGGCTGACCAATACCGCCGCCGCGCCCTGGGTGGTGGTGGACGGCGAGGACGCCAATTACCGCAGCCTGACCGTGGGCAACACCCTGCTCAACGCCATCCGCAACCGGCTGGCGCAGGCGCAGGGGTCGCAGGCCGAATTGATAGACGCGCCGCCGCTGCTGGCGCCGATAGACAACAAGCTGTTGCTGGACACCCTGCAACTGGACCAGCCCATGGACAAGGGCGAATACAAGGCCGAGCTGGAAAAACTGCAAGGCCGGCTGCACCGGCTGACCCGTCACCCGCGCTTCGCCCAGCATTCGCTGGTGCTGGCTTTCGAAGGCAACGACGCCGCCGGCAAGGGCGGCAGCATACGCCGCATCACCCAGGCGCTGGACGCGCGGCGCTACCGGGTGGTGCCCATCGCCGCGCCCACCCAGGAAGAAAAGGCCAAACCCTGGCTGTGGCGCTTCTGGCGCCATATGCCGGGCAAGGGCGGCATCACCATTTTCGACCGCACCTGGTACGGCCGGGTGCTGGTGGAGCGGGTGGAGGGCTTCGCCAAGGAGGCGGACTGGATGCGCGCCTATTACGAAATCAACGATTTCGAGCATCAGCTGAGCGAAAACGGCGCCGTCATCGTCAAGTTCTGGCTGGCCATCAGCAAGGACGAACAGATGGCGCGTTTCAAGGGCCGCGAGGAAACCGGCTTCAAGCGCTTCAAGATCACCGAGGAAGACTGGCGCAACCGCGACAAATGGGACGCCTACAAGCTGGCCGTCAGCGATATGGTGGACCGCACCAGCACCAGCAAGGTGCCGTGGACGCTGGTGGAGGCCAATAATAAATACTATGCCCGCATCAAAATTCTTAAAACCATTTGCGATGCGCTGGAAGCCCGGCTTGCTTGAGCGCGGCGTCCGGCTGATCGCCTTGCTGCTGGCGATGCCGGCCGCGGCCGCGCCCGGCTTGCGCGCCGGCGTGGCCAACGACAGCTTCGGCCCTTTGTACAGCGCCCAGGACGGCGCGCTGGCCACCCAGTACCGCGCCGCGCTGGAGCTGATCGGCCGGCACAGCGGCGTCCGCTTCGAGCTGGAGTACTATCCGTCGTCGCGGCTGCAGCAATTGTTCGAGGTGGGCAAGGTGGACGTGGAAGTGGGCGTCAATCCGTCCTGGCGCGCGCTGTCGCCGGTGGCCGGCTTCTACACCCGGCCCATCGACGTGCAGACGCTGCGGCTGTGCTTCGCCCCCGGCAAGCGGCGCAAGGGCGCGGCGCCGGCCAGCCTCAGCGGCCTGAGTCTGGGTGTGCTGCAGGGGCGCAGCTACCCCGTGCTGGAAGCCGGTTTCGCCAGCGGGCAATTCAAGCGGGTGGAGGCCGCCAGCGAAAGCGATCTGATCAGCGGTCTGCGCCAGGGCAGCATGCAGGCCATCGTCTTGAGCCAGCGTCAGCTGGACTTGCTGCTGAACCGCGCGCCGGAGGCGCAGCCCTGCGCGGCGGGCGACGCCGTGGGCAGCGTGTCGGTGATGCTGCGCCTGCATCCGCAATACCGGCAACTGTTGCCGCAATTGGACAAGGCGATTCAGCAGCTGCAAGATAGCGGCAAATTGCGCTGAAGCGCTTCGAGTCTCCCCATTCCGGCTCCGCGTCGCGGAGCGCAAAGCATCCGGATTCCAAGCCATGTCTGTCCAGCAAGCCCTGTTGCCCGCCGAACTCGCCCACTTGTTCGCCCGTCTCGATCCCGGCGTGGACGAGGCCGCGTTGGCGTTGATCCACGAGCTGGCCAGCGCCAATCAGGCCGGCCACGTCTGCCTGCCGCTGGCGCAGCGTCCGGAGCGCAAGGCCTTGCAGGCCAGCGCGCTGGTCGGCCGCCCCGGCGACTACGCGCCCCTGATCCTGGACGCCGCCGGCCGGCTGTATTTCGCCCGCCACTGGTTCGACGAAGCGCGGCTGGCCGAGCGCCTGGCCGCGTTGGCCGAGCCGGGACCGGCGCCGGACGGCGCGCGCTTGCGCCCTTTGCTGGAGGCTTTGTTCGGCGCGGCGTCCGCGGCGGGTCCGGACCGGCAGAAGCTGGCGGCGGCCCTGGCGGCGCGTCAGCGCCTGATGATCATTTCCGGCGGTCCGGGCACCGGCAAGACCACCACCGTGCTCAAGCTGCTGGCCTTGCTCGCCGGCCTGTCGCCGCGGCCGCTGGTGATGGCGATGGCGGCGCCCACCGGCAAGGCCGCCGCGCGGCTGTCGGAGTCGGTGCGCGGCGCGCGCGCGCGGCTGGACCTGGCCGAGGATACGCTGCGGCAATTGCCGCAGCAGGCGCAGACGCTGCACCGCTTGCTGGGCTTGCGCCCGGGCGCGGCGGCGCCGCGCCATCACGCCGGCAATCCTTTGCCGCTGGACGTGCTGGTGGTGGACGAGGCGTCGATGATAGACCTGTCCTTGATGGCGCGCATGGTGGAGGCCTTGCCGTCGCAGGCGCGGCTGATTCTGCTGGGCGACCGCGATCAACTGGCCTCGGTGGACGCCGGCGCGGTGCTGGGCGATTTGTGCGCCGACATCCATTACCGTCCGGATACTCTGGACTGGCTGCGGGCGAACTGCGGTGAAACCCTGCCGTCGACGCCGGGCGCGGGCGGCAAGCTCACCGATTGCGTGGCGCTGCTGACCCACAGCCATCGTTTCGGCGCCGATTCCGGCATCGGCGAACTGGCGCGGCGGGTGAACGCGGGCGACGGCGTGGGTAGTTGGGCGGTGCTGCAGGACCCGGAGTGGGGCGATGTGGAAGCGGTGCCGGCCTTGGAGGCGGCGGAGGTGCTGGCGCGCTGGCGGCCGTATTGGCGGGCGGTGCGCGCGGACGCGCCGCTGGCCGAGCGGCAGCAGGCTTTCGCCGGCTTCATGCTGCTGGCGGCGGAACGGCGGCAGGTGGAGGCCTTCAATCTGCGCGTGGAGCGGCAACTGGAGGCCGACGGCGACAAGCCGGCCGGCCGCGACTGGTATCCGGGGCGGCCGGTGATGATCAGCGAGAACGATTACGGCCTGGGCCTGTTCAACGGCGACATCGGCTTCACGGTGCAGCGCGAGGCCGGCTTGCGCGTAGCCTTTCCCGGCGACGACGGCGGCTGGCGCGAATTCGCCCCCGGCCGGCTGCCGCAGCACGACACCGTGTACGCGATGACGGTGCACAAAAGCCAGGGGTCCGAGTTCGGCGAGGTCTGTCTGCAGCTGCCGGAAGCGGCGGGGCCCTTGCTAAACCGGGCGCTGGTGTATACCGCGATCACCCGGGCGCGGGAGCGCTTCCTCGTGTCCGGCGCGCAGCCGGTGTGGGAACAGGCGGCCGTCGCGGCGCCGCAGCGTTACTCGGGGCTGGCCGATAAATTGAAATGACAAAGTCGTTAAATTGTCTGGGCGGAGGGTTTGCCGAAGCGGCCGCCGAGACAATTCCGCAACATCCCAACGCAAAATAATCTGTTTATTTGCCGGCTGTTACGCCAGATATAGTCAAAGCCCAAGAAGCATCCTAAGATGCAGCCTTCCCGAAACACATCGCAGCGGAGTCGGCAATGCAAGTGGATGCGGTTCTGGCCTATCTCGACAAGATCACCCGTTTTGATCGTCAGCAATTCACGCCTTTGTATATCGGCAAAGAGCGCTTGGGCTGGGTCAACGCGGCGTGGAAGGAACGCTTGCTGAACAGCGAATCGCAGCTGTTCGAGGAGCAATACCAGAAACTGCATTGCCGTCTCGACGGCAGCTACCGCAGCATCAGCCACGCGCTGGCGCAGGCGGCGCGGCGCTGGCAGCAAGCCGGCTGGCTCAATGGCTGGCGCAATGAAAACTTCACCGCTTTCCGTCACGACGGCTCCCCTTATTTCGAACTGGAACGCGCCGCTTTCCGCCCGCTGGGCCTGACCAGCCGCGCCGTGCACCTGAACGGGCTGACCCGTTTGCCGTCCGGCGAAGTGCGGATGTGGGTGGGGCGCCGCAGCCCGCACAAGGCGGTGGACCCCAATCGCATGGACAACCTGGTCGGCGGCGGCGTCGCCGCCGGCGAAACCATAGAACTGGCGCTGGAGCGCGAGGGGTGGGAAGAAGCCGGCGTGCGCCGCGAGCAGGTGCGGGATTTGCCGCAATCCAGCTTGCTGCTGGCCGAGCGCCCGGTGCAGCGCGGCCTGCACCGCGAATGGATTTACGCTTTCGATCTGTGGCTGGACGCGGGGGAGACGCCCTGTAACCAGGACGGCGAGGTGGCCGAGCACATCCTGACGCCGTTCGCCGAAGTGGAACGCCTGCTGTTGGAAGAGCGCTTCATGATAGACGCGGCCTTGGTCGCCAGCGATTGTCTGGCGCGCCACGGCTACTGGGGAGAGCACACCCCGACGATAGACGCCGCCTTGGCGCGCATCCGCCACCCTCAGCGCAGCGATGTGCACGCCTTGACCTCCTGCTGATTCCCTTGCCGCGCCGGGACGCTCTTCACTGTGGCCGGCGCGGCTCTCCTGCTATTGTTCTATCCGTTTATATTACATCTGCGTGAATTAATTCAGGAATCTTTGCCTGATGCCACCGGTAATGGGTAGAATCATTCTCAAGAGCGGAAAAATCCGTCAATAAATGCCAAGGGCCCTTGGCCCGCGCTGTTTCCCGCGCCAAATACTCGTGTCGTTAAGCGCCGCCGTCCGCGAAACGGCGCTTGCTCCGCGTAAAATTATGCCAATGGTTTGTTTTTGGCGAAATCAAGGAAACATCGGCATGGCGAGTTTCTCACTTTTTGCCGGCGGTGAAAGCGGACGCCGCGGCCTTGGGGGGCGCAAGGGGGATGTATCGTTTGAAACTGATCTCGGAGCAGTTCGGCGTTGACGACAGCGGGCCGCTGCATCCCAGCCAGGAACAAGCGCGGCGGGCCGCGCTGGTGATGTGGAACGTTTATCGCGGCCAGCTGCGCATCGAGATTCACCGCGTGGTGGACCTGCGCAGCCGCAAGACGGAAAAGCTCGAGGAGTTGTGCTGACTGTCGCGTTTTAGCCAATGTAGTTGCCTACAAATCAACCCTGTTCGCGTTTATTGGCTGAATATGACAAATGCGGGCATGGTCGACGCCAACTTTCCATTGCGCGATTTTCAGCGCTTGGCTATTGTCCTACTTCCTATTAAACCCAAAGCAGGCGCGGCTCAAGAGGCGGCCTCTGCACTGGAGCGATCTTTGTTCAACTGGTTCGAAAAGCGGATCCATCCGTATCCCGACACGTCCCCGGCCCAACCTCCCAAGGGCTTTTTCCCATTTTTGTGGTTCTGTACCCGCGGCCTGCGCGGCCTGATTGCGGCCGTCATTTTGCTGACCGCCGGCATCGGCGCCTTCGAGGCCTTGCTGTTCTCCATGCTCGGTTCCGTCGTGGACTGGCTGAGCGCGGTCAAGCCCGCGCTGTTGTGGGACGCGCAACGCCATAATCTCTTGCTGCTGGCGGGCATCCTGCTGGCCAGTCCCTTGCTGATCGCCGTGCAGGCGCTGATCAAATACCAGGGCCTGTCCGCCAACTTCCCCATGCTGCTGCGCTGGAATTTCCACCGCCACCTGCTGCGGCAGAGCATGAATTTCTATCAGGACGAATTCGCCGGGCGGGTCTCCGCCAAGGTGATGCAGACCGCGATCGCGGTGCGGGAAACGGTGATGATCGTCGCCGACATCCTGGTGTTCGTGGTGATTTACTTCGTCACCATGATCGCCGTGGTCGGCAGTTTCGACAGCCGTCTGCTGTGGCCCTTCCTGGCCTGGCTGGCCTTGTACGTGGCCACGCTGTACTTCTTCGTGCCGCGTCTGGGCCAGGCCGCCACCGCCCAGGCCGACGCGCGCAGCCTGATGACCGGCCGCATCACCGACGCCTACACCAATATCGCCACGGTGAAGCTGTTCTCGCACGCCCAGCGCGAGGCCGGCTTCGCCCGCGGCGCGATGCAGGAATTCCTGGCCACCGCCTATCGCCAGATGCGTTTGATCAGCGGCTTCGAAATCATCAACCACAGCCTGAGCATGTTGTTGATCGCCAGCACCGCCGGCGCCACCTTGTGGCTGTGGAGCATGGGCGAAGTCGGCGTCGGCGCGGTGGCGGCGGCCACCGCGATGGCGCTGCGCCTGAACGGCATCTCGCACTGGATCATGTGGGAGATGGCTTCGCTGTTCGAACAAGTGGGCACGGTGCAGGACGGCATCGCCACCCTGTCGCGCCCGGTGCTGGTCAATGACAGCGCCGACGCCAAGCCCTTGGCGGTGAAGCAGGGCGAGATCCGCTTCGATCAGGTGGATTTCAGCTACGGCGGCAGCAAGAGCGTGATTGAACAGCTGTCGCTGACGATACGCCCGGGCGAGAAGATCGGCCTGGTCGGCCGCTCCGGCGCGGGCAAATCCACCATCGTCAATCTCTTGCTGCGCTTTTACGATCTGGACGGCGGCCGCATTCTGATCGACGGCCAGGATATCGCGCGGGTGACGCAGGACAGCCTGCGCGCCCAGGTGGGCATGGTGACGCAGGACACCTCGCTGCTGCACCGCTCGGTGCGCGACAACCTGCTTTACGGCAGGCCGGACGCCGACGACGCCGCGATGGAAGCCGCCGCGCGCCGCGCGGAGGCGCACGACTTCATCCTGACCTTGACCGATCCCAAGGGACGCGTCAGCTACGACGCTCATGTCGGCGAACGCGGGGTCAAGCTGTCCGGCGGCCAGCGCCAGCGCATCGCCATCGCCAGGGTGATGTTGAAGGACGCGCCCATCCTGCTGCTGGACGAAGCCACCAGCGCGCTGGATTCGGAAGTGGAAGCGGCGATTCAGCGCAGTCTGTATCGGCTGATGGAGGGCAAGACCGTGGTGGCCATCGCCCACCGGCTGTCCACCATCGCGGCGATGGACCGCTTGATCGTGCTGGACAAGGGGCGCATCGTGGAAGAGGGCGACCACCGCAGCCTGCTGGCCAAGGGCGGCCTGTACTCGCGGCTGTGGGCGCATCAGAGCGGGGGCTTCCTCGGCGAAGAGGACGACGACGCAGCGGAGCCGGTGGCGACGCTGGCCTGAGGCCGAGCCAAGGCCAAGGCGAGAGAGCGGGACGCGCAAGCGGCCCGCTTTTTTCATTGCGGAGACGGGAAGACGGCTGCGGCGACCCAGGACGCGTTTAGACGAAAACGCGGTTTCGGCGCGCGTCGCGGAAAAATAATGGGAAAAAGCGGAAAAACGGAAAATACTGAGATGTTGTGGCGCACCCGACAGGGATCGAACCTGTGACCTTCAGCTTCGGAAACTGACACTCTATCCAACTGAGCTACGGGTGCGCTGTGCTTGCTTTGAGGCAGGCCCGCATCATAGCGCAACTTCCTTACCCGAGTCCAGTGTATGGTTTTGCCTTGCCTTCAGGCTTACCGTATAATTATCCTATTTTAAATGTCATTAATTCCAGGCGAGGCTCGTAATGAGTAATGAGAACGGAATGGCTCCCGGCCAGGTCATCAAAGTGCTGGTTGGCGTCGTTGTCTTTCTTGTAGTGGCAATCTGGCTTTTGGCCAAGTTGGCTACCAGCGGTTACAACGTGGATGCCGAAGTAATGACCAAGGAGGCCATTGCGTCTCGCCTGAAACCGGTCGGCGAAGCCAAGGCCAGCGACGCGCCTCCGGGAATGCGCACTGGCGAACAGGTATATAAAGGCATCTGTATTTCCTGTCACGGCACCGGCCTGGCCGGCGCGCCCAAGTTCGGCGACACCGCCACCTGGGGTTCGCGCATCGCCAAGGGCTGGGACACGCTGACCCAGCACGCGCTGCAGGGCTTCAACGCGATGCCGGCCAAGGGCGGCGCCACCGACCTGAGCGATGACGAAGTGAAGCGCGCGGTAGCCTATATGGGCAACTCCGCGGGCGGAAAGTTCACCGAACCGCCGGTGGGCGGCGCAGGCGGCGCGGCCGCGGCGGCGGACCCGGCCGTGGTGGGCAAGAAAATCTACGACAGCGTGTGCATGGCCTGCCACGCTGCCGGCATCGCCGGCGCGCCGAAGTTCGGCGACAAGGCGGCCTGGGCCGAACGTCTGAAGCCGGGTCTGGACGAAGTGGTTAAGATCGGCATCAAGGGCTTGAACGCGATGCCGGCCAAAGGCGGTTATACCGGCAGCGACGCCGAGTTCCGCTCCGCCGTCGAGTACATGGTGAATAATTCCAAATAAGCCGCGGATCAACGCAGCAAAAAACGCCTTGCACGGTTGCAAGGCGTTTTTTATCGCCCAAAAGCGGGGGTTTCTATGTTTTTGGGAAAATTTTGACCGGATGAAATGGCAATGTGCTATGTCAACAAAACCCCGCTGTAACAAGGGACAGGTGCCCTGGCGGGGCGCATGGTGCATGATGAGTCCATCTGTTTAGGTCGTGAAGCGTCAGGCGCTTCGCGGCTTGGTGTGGGGATTCAGTGGCTTTCCACTTTCGCTTCACCCAGAGATGTTCCTCATTCTTCATATGGCGCCGCTGGCGCCATTTTCTTTTGCGCGTCGCGCCAGCCAGGATGGACCGGCGTCGCAGGCGAAAGTTCTCGCGCCTTGGTGTGGGTGCTCAGCGCCTGTTCAAAGCCTGGCGAGCCTGCGCGCGACAAGGCAAGCGACTGAGAGCGCGAGATGGCCATGGTCATCTGGGCATGCCGAAGCGGCGGACGCCGCGCGCTATTCTCCACGCGGGCAGGGCTTGCTCGGCTTTTCAGGATTCGGCCGGCTTTTCCTTATTGGCCAGCATCGCGCTGAGGCTGGCCAGCCGCGATTTGCCCTCGGTCTTGCTGACGATGGGCTCGGCGCCGGGTTTGCCGAAGTGGCGAAGATCGTCGCCGTTGATCTCGCTGATGAAGCGGGACGGTTCGACGAACTGCCATTCGCCGGCGCGCTTGCGTTTGACGCAATAGGTCAGCGTCAGCATGCGCTGGGCGCGGGTGATGCCGACGTACATCAGCCGGCGTTCTTCCTCCACCATGCCGTTGTCGACGGATTCGCTGTGCGGCAGGATGCCTTCCTCGGTGCCGACCAGGAAGACATACGGGTACTCCAGACCCTTGGACGCGTGTAGCGTGGACATTTTAACCGCGTCCACCTCGCCTTCCTCGCGTCCTTCCAGCATGGTGATCAGCGCGATGGTCTGGGTCAGCTCCACCAGGTTCTTGCCGCTGTCCTCGCCCTTGCGGCTGAGCCAGCTCACCATTTCCAGGATGTTTTTCCACTTGGTTTCGGCGATGCGCGGGCTGTCCTCGCTATCGTAAAGCCAGGCCTCGTAGCCTATGGCCTGCATCATCTCCATGGCCAGCGGGCCGCCGTCCTCGCGGGTGGCGCGGTATTGCAGATTGGCGATGAAGTCGCAGAACTGCTCCAGCGGTTCCAGCTGGGCCTTTTGCACTTGCAGGCGGAAGCCTTCCTCATGGGCGCTGGCGAACAGGCTTTTACCGCGTTCGCCGGCCCAGGCGCCCAGCCGTTCCAGCGTGGCGGCGCCGACGCCGCGCTTGGGCGTGGTCAGCGCGCGAATGAAGGCCGGATCGTCGTCGGGATTGGCGATCAAGCGCATATAGGCCAGCATGTCCTTGATTTCCGGCTTGTCGAAAAAGCTTTGGCCGCCGGCCATCTGGTAGGGGATGCGCTGATTGCGCAAGGCTTGTTCGAAGATGCGCGCCTGATAGTTGCCGCGATAGAGGATGGCGTAGTCCTTGAACTCGGTGCGGTATTCGAACTTGTGCGCCAGCAGTCTTTGCACCACGGTTTCCGCCTCGTGCTCTTCATCCTTGCACTGAACCACGTGGATGGGTTCGCCCAGGCCCAGTTCGCTCCACAGCTGTTTCTCGAACAGCTTGGGATTGTTGGAGATCACCGAGTTGGCCGCGCGCAGGATGCGGGCGGTGGAGCGGTAGTTTTGCTCCAGCTTGATGATCTTGAGCTTGGGGAAGTCGCTTTGCAGCAAGCGCAGGTTTTCCATATTGGCGCCGCGCCAGGCGTAGATGGACTGGTCGTCGTCGCCCACCGCGGTGAACATGCCGCGCAAGCCGGTCAGCAGTTTGACCAGCTGGTACTGGCAGGTATTGGTGTCCTGGTATTCGTCTATCAGCAGGTAGCGCAGCTTGTTCTGCCACTTCTGCAGCACGTCTTCATTGCTTTGGAACAGCTGCACCGGCAGGCGGATCAGGTCGTCGAAGTCCATCGCCTGGTAGGCGCTCAAGGTGTCCTGATAGGCGACGTAAGTGGAGGCGCAGACGCTTTCCCACGCGCCCTGGGCTTCCAGCAGCATCTGGTCTGGCGTTTTCAGGTCGTTTTTCCACAGTGAGATCTGGCTCTGCACCTTGCGCACCTCATCCTTGGAGGTGGTCTTCAGGATGTCGGAGATGATCTTGCCGGCGTCGAAGGCGTCCAGGATGGAGAACTGAGGCTTATAGCCGAGGTGCGGCGCTTCCTGACGCAAGATCTGCATGCCCAGCGAATGGAAGGTGGAGACGGTGATGCCGCGGATCTCCGCCGGCGTCATCAGCTTGCCCACTCGTTCCAGCATCTCGCGCGCGGCCTTGTTGGTGAAGGTGATGGCGGCGATATTACGCGCATTGATGCCGCCTTCGCGGATCAGGTGCGAAATCTTGAAGGTGATGACCCGGGTTTTGCCGGAGCCGGCGCCGGCAAGCACCAGCAAGGGGCCGTCAAGATACTGGATCGCCGCGCGCTGCGGCGGATTGAGCAAGGGAGCGGACATGGCGGTATGGGGGAAGGGGCCCGGCGGGGCGCAGTAAATCGGTAACTCAGCCAGTGCATTGTAGCATGCGGTATCATGGCGCTATCCGCGGATGACGTCTCAGATCGATCCGCCACTTATGAGGTGCATATGGCCATCTACGCTATTGGCGACATTCAAGGGTGTTTCCAGCCGTTTCAGCAGTTGCTGCGGCAAATCGATTTCAATCCCGGCAAGGATACCCTGTGGCTGACGGGAGACTTGGTCAATCGCGGGCCGCAATCGCTGGAAGTGCTGCGCTGGGTGTTCCAGCATCAGGATCAGGTGGAGATCGTGCTGGGCAACCACGATCTGCATTTGCTGGCGGTGGCGGAGGGTTTCGGCAAGCTGCATCGCAGCGACACGGTGCTGGACATTCTCAACGCCGCCGACGGCAAGGTGCTGCTGGACTGGTTGCGCTGCCAGCCTATGATGATAGCCGGCCACGGCTACGCGATGGTGCACGCCGGCCTGTTGCCGGAGTGGAGCATAGACCGCGCGCTGGATCTGGCGGAGGAAGTGGAGGCCGGCTTGTCCGGCCCCAAGCACCGCGAATTCCTGTCTCGACTGTACGGCAACCGGCCGACGCGCTGGAACGAGGAGCTGCGCGGCTCCGACCGTCTGCGCGTGATCGTCAACGCGATGACCCGGATGCGTTTCTTGAACCGCGACGGCGAGATGGATCTGAATTACAAGGGCGAGCTGGAGAACGCGCCGGCCGGGCTGACGCCCTGGTTCGAGGCGCCGGGGCGCTGGCAAGGCGAGATGCCGATTATCTGCGGCCATTGGTCGGCGCTGGGCGTGCATATCACCGACGACGTGGTGGCGATTGATTCCGGTTGTTTGTGGGGCGGCAGCCTGACCGCGATGCGTTTGGGGGACCAGGCCTTATTCTCCCTGCCGTGTTCGGCTTATCGCGAAATCACCGCCTAAAGAGTATGGGCGGCTGCGCCGCCGTAAATAAAATATCGACAAGCCATAGTCAGCCAGGCCCTATGGCTGTCATAATCGCGGCTCTTGCCAGAGCCGTTTTTTTATTTGTATGAGTTACCTTTCCATTGAGTTCGCGCTGGCATTCCTCGCCTTTTTCGCCCTGTATTGGCTGTGCCGCAAGCGCACGGATTGGCAGAATGGTTTGCTGTTATTGGGCAGTTACGCCTTTTATGCCAAGCTTGATTGGCGATTTGCGCTGATTCTTGCCGTTTATACCCTGTTATTGACCCTGATATCGTCGCGGATGCTTGATTCCGTCCGGCCCAAGCGTTGGTTGCGCGCGGGTTTGCTGATGGCGGTGGGCAATCTGGCGATATTCAAATACTTCGATTTCTTCCGCGAAAGCGCGCAAGCGGGGCTGCATGCGTTGGGTATCGCCGCGATATTGCCGGCGGTGGATTTCCTGATGCCGGTGGGCATCTCCTTTTACACCTTTCAATCGGTCAGTTATCTGGTGTCCCTGTATCGCGGCGAATTGCGTTTCGCCCGGGCCAGGGAGCTGGGTTTGTTCCTGGCGTTCTTTCCCACCTTGTTGGCCGGGCCGATTTGTCGCGCCACCGGTCTGCTGGAGCAGCTGCGCAGCGGCGCGCGTCGCCACATCCTGCAACTGGATCGCGCACTGGGTCTGATTGTGCTGGCCCTGGCCAAGAAACTGTGGCTGGCCGGCTGGCTGGCCAGCGCCTGGGTGGACCCGGTGTTCAGCGCGCCGGAAACCTATCACGCGCTGGAGGTCTGGGCGGCTTTCTACGCCTACGCCTTCCAGATCTATCTGGATTTCTCCGGCTACACCGATCTGGTCACCGCCCTGGCCTTATTGCTGGGCATCCAGTTGCCGCGCAATTTCGACGCGCCCTACCTGGCGCACAATCTACGCGATTTCTGGCGGCGCTGGCATATGTCGCTATCCAGCTGGATTCGCGATTACATCTATATTCCCTTGGGCGGCAACCGGCTGGGTTTTGCCCGCGCCCAGCTCAATTTGCTGGCCGCGATGCTGCTGTCCGGCCTGTGGCACGGCGCCAGCCTGAAATACCTGGTGTGGGGCGGCATGCACGGCCTGGGCGTGGTGGGCTTGAACCTGGGGGACCGGCTGTTGGGCAAGGAAGCGCTGACGCGGCGCTGGGCCTGGCTGGCGCGGCTGCTGACCTTCCATTACGTTTGCCTGGCCTGGGTGTTTTTCCGCGCCGCGTCGCTGGAGGACGCCTGGAGCTTTTTGGAGGCCATGGCCGGCACCGGCCAGGAATTGACGCTGAACGCGCCGGGCTTTCTGGCGCTGAGCGCGGCGGCGTTTGTCGCGCTGCCTCATCTGGGCGCGGTTTGCGAACGCGGGATCGCCCAATTGGGCCGCCTGCCGTGGTGGGGCAAGCCCAGCTTGCTGGCCGGCTGCGCCTTGCTGATCATCGTGGTGTCGCCGCCGGGCATTCCGGGTTTTATCTATTACCAGTTTTAACCGTGTTTTAGTCGTGCTGGCGCGGCTGCGCATCCGCCGCCGCGCGTTTCATTCCTTATCGCATTGAGGCAAGCGTCAAATGATCGCCCGTTCCGCCATCCGCCAGGCCCTGGCCATCCTAGGCAGCAGCATGCTGCTGCTGTGCTGGATCGAGCAGAGCTCGATCAACGCCTATTGGCGGCAGACCTTTCACCGTCCCAGCCAGCTGGAAGCCTTGTCCGAGCTGAGCGTCTGGCGTTTGGGCGCGGAACTGGGGCGGGAGTTTCGCGATCAGAGCCGAGGGCTGCTGAGCCGGCTGGATCGTTGGGACGACGAGATGATCGCCTATTTCAACGCCTGCTGCCTGAGGCCGGCATTGCCGCCGGTAAGCGCGCCGGCGGAGCCGGCGGCGGCGCAGACAACGGCAACGGCGGCCTTGCCGAACGCGGGGCCGACGCCGCGGCCGCCGTCGGCCCCGCCGCAGCAAGCGGCGCCCAAGGACGCCCGCATCTTGCTGCGTCCGGGGCAGAAGGTGTTGCTGGCCGGGGACTCCATGATGCAGGGCGTGGCGCCGCATTTGCTGCGTCCCTTGTTCAAGCTGCACCAGATCAAGGCGCTGGATCTCAGCAAGCAGAGCACCGGTCTGACCTATCCGGATTTCTTCAACTGGCCGGATACGATAGAACGGCAGTTGGCGGCGAATCCCGACACCGGTCTGGTGGTGGTCTTCCTGGGTGCCAACGATACTTGGGACATGGTGGGCGGCAGCCGCTACATCCGTTTCGCCTCCGAGGAGTGGGAACAGCGCTACCGCGAACGCATCCGCGCCATCCTGGCTTCGGCCCGCAAGCATGGGACGCAATTGCTGTGGCTGGGCGCGCCGAATATGGGCAAGGACAAGCTCAATCGCGGCGTGCAGTACATTAACGGCGTCTTCCGCGAGGAAGTGGAAGGCGCGGGTCAGCGCTATCTGTCCACCCGCGAGGCCTTGGGCAGCGAGGACGAGACGTTCACCAAGTTCATGACCTTGCCCGATCAGGGCGAAGTGGCGGTGCGCACCGCCGATGGCATTCATTTCACCCGTCAGGGCCAGGTCTTGCTGGCGCGGCGCGTGTTGGCAGAATTGAGGTTTGAATGAAGTTGAGAATCAGCGGGGCATTGGCCTGCTGGCTGGCGGCGGCATCGGCGCTGGCCGCGCCGGTGCAGGATTTCGGCGAGATCAATCTGGCGAGGCTGGCGTCGCGGCTGAAGGCGATTTCCACCGCCGTGCAGCCGGTGCGCGTCACCCAGCTGGGGGATTCGCATACCGCGGCAGACTATCTGACCGGCACGCTGCGGGAGCGCTTCCAGGCCAAGTTCGGCGACGCCGGCATCGGCTGGACGCCGCCGATGGCGGTGCCGGGCCAGCGCCACGCGCTGGTGATGGCGCGCAGCGAGGGCTGGACGCTGATCAATAGCCGCAAAGACGGTGATGCGGACTTCCCGCTGGGCGGTTATATCGCTCAGGCGCAGCGGCCGGGCGCCGCTATCAGCGTACTGCCGCGCAATCCGCTGGACGGCCTGTGGCGCGCGCGCTTCCGCGTGCGGGCGGCTCAGGACGGCGCCGGCGCGCTGGAAGTGGATGACGGCCACGGCAGCCGCAAACTGAATCCGCCGGAGGCGGGCAGGGGCTGGCAGACGGTGGAGCAGAAGCTGTACTTCCCCTTTGTGGTGCGCGCCGGCGCGCTGCCGGCGGTGGAGCTGGGCGGCGTCGAGCTGGAGCGGCTGGCGCCCGGCGTGGTGCTGGACAGCATAGGCAGCAACGGCGCCCAGCTGTCGATCTGGCAGCGCTGGGGCAAGAGCTGGAGCGCTCAGCTGGCGGAGCGCAACAGCGACCTGGTGATCCTGGCCTACGGCGTCAACGAGGCCTTTGACGACAGGCTGGACCTGATCGAGTACCAGCTCAATCTGCAGGCGGCGATCAACACCGTGCGCCGCGATCTGCCGCAGGCGGCCATCCTGATGCTGGGTGCGCAGGACGCCGCGCGCAAGCGCGGCGCGGCCAGCAAGGAGTGCTCGCCGGGCCGTCCGCTGCAATTGGCGGCGGTCAAGCGCATCCAGCAGAAAGTCGCGCGCGACAGCCATGTGCTGTATTGGGATTGGGAGCAGGCGATGGGCGGGCCTTGCAGCATGAAGCGCTGGCAGGCTCAGCAGCTGGCGCGGCCGGACATGGTGCATTTCTCGCAGCAGGGCTATGCCAAGCTGGCCGACGATTTGTTCGATAATCTGATGGCGCGGCTCAACCTGTGAGCGTAGTCGGCGCTGGATGAGAAAAGCCCCCGGTATCGGGGGCTTTTGCATTGGCGAGGCTTCGCAGCAGGTGCTCAGTGTTGCCGAGCCGGTTCCTGCGCCGCTTCCGCGGCCGGAGGCGGGCTCAGGCGCAGCGCGCGCGCCACTTCCTGCTGCGCCTGCTGCGCCAGCGCGAAGCGGGTATCCAGGCCGTTTTCCCAGGCTTTCAGCGGTTGGCCGTAGCTGACCTCCACCTCCATCGCCGGCATCGCCAGCACCTTGCGCACGCTTTGCAAGAAGGTCAGGTCGCCGATGAAGGCCGGCTCCAGCGTCTGTTCGCCGTCTGCGCCGTAATAGCGCAGGCCGACCGGCTGAACGGTGCCGCGCGAAAGCAAGGCGGCTTCGAACAGCGAGGCCTTGAACGGCAGCAAGGCCAGGCCGTCCGAGGTGGTGGACTCGGGGAAGACCGCCATGCAGGCGCCGTTTTCCATGGCGTGGGCCAGCGCCTTGTAAACGCGGCTGGCGTCCTTGCGTTTGCTGCGATCGATAAACAGGGTGCCGCCCAGATGCGCCAGCCAGCCCAGCACAGGCCAGGAGCGGAGCTCGCGCTTGGCGACGAAGCGGGACACCGTGCAGCTATTGAGCACGAAGATGTCCAGCCAGGAAATGTGGTTGGCCACCAGCAGGGTGTTGGGCGGGTAAAAGCCGGGGTTGACGCCGTGGATCCGCACGCTGATGCCGAGGATCTTCAGCGCGTGAGCGGCCCAGCGCCGGGTGACGACGGCGCGCTCGGCGTGGGCCAGCCGAGAATAACGGGTGGCCAGGATGAAAACACCGACGGCCAGGTGGCCGAACAGGCGCGCGACGCGTCCTATCCGGGTGAGCAAAGAGGTTGTGGCGATTGACTTCAAGATGCTTTGAGGCTCGGTGCGCAAGGTTGAGGCCGTAACTCTAGCATGGCTGGCATAGCGGACAATAGTAGGAACTGCGCTGGCCCTGGCGCAAATGCCGGATCGGCGTGCCGCATTGGCGGCAGGGCTGGTCCTGACGGCCGTACACCATATAAGTCTGTTGGAAATAACCCGGCTTGCCGTCGCTGTGCACAAAGTCGCGCAAGGTGCTGCCGCCGGCCTGGATGGCGCGGTTCAGCACGCTGCGGATTTCCTCGGCCAGCCGGCGGTATTCTCCGTCGCGCACCGCGTTGGCGGCGCGGGCGGGATGGATGCCTGCGTGGAACAGCGCCTCGTTGGCGTAGATATTGCCGACGCCCACCACCACGTGATTGTCCATCAGCATCAGCTTGACCGCGCTGCCGCGGCGTTGCGCGGCCCGGATCAGGGTGTCGCCGTCGAAGCCGTCGGACAGCGGTTCGGGTCCCAGCGCTTGCAGCAGGGGGTGGTGCTCGATGGCGCCGACATGCCACAACACCGCGCCGAAGCGGCGGGGATCGCGGTAACGCAGCACATTGGGGCCCAGCAGCAGATCGATGTGGTCGTGCTTCTCCGGCGGGGTGTCGGCCGGCAAGAAACGCAGGCTGCCGGACATGCCCAGGTGGATGATCAGGGTGCCGGCGTCGGTGCCCAGCAGCAGATATTTGGCGCGGCGATCGACGGAACGTATCGTCAGGCCGCGCAAGGCGGCGTGAAGTTCCGGCGGCACCGGCCAGCGCAGGCCGGCGTGGCGGACCACGGCGCCCTCCAGCGTGGCGTTCAATAAATGGGGCAGAATCCCGCGGCGGGTGGTTTCGACTTCTGGCAGTTCAGGCATGGGTAGAATGGCGCGAAGATAAAAACAGGTCATGCTATTCTACGCATTCAACAGGTTTATAAGCAGGTCTCTGACTCCATGCGAATGCAACGGCTGAAAAAAACACTCCCTTTGCTGATGGTCGCGCTGCTGTCGGCATGCGCCAATTTCAAGCACCCGGGCGCGGCGAAGTCGGTCGATGCCGGCAAACCGGCCGGCGACGAGGCCGCGATCACGCAGAAAGAAGACGAAACCCTACTGCCCAAGGCGGAGCTGACGCCGGAAATCCTCTATGGCGTGGTGGCCGGCGAAATCGCCGCCCAGCGCGGCTCGGTGGGCGCCTCCGCCGTGACCTATCTGGAACTGGCGCGTCAGACGCGGGATCCGCGGCTGGCGCAGCGCGCGGCCGAATTCTCCATGTTCGCCGGCCTGCTGAAGGAAACCTCGGAAGCCCTGACCCTGTGGATGGAGCTGGCGCCGGACTCGGTGCCGGCGAGAGAACAGCTGTTTATCACTCTGCTGCGCGCCGGCAAGCTGGCGGAAAGCAAGCCGCTGATCGAGGCGCTGCTGCAAAAAGAGCCGGAGCGGGCGCCGGCCATCTTCGTTCAACTGGCGCGGCTGACCTCGCGCCAGAGCGACAAACAAGCCGCTTACGAACTGGTGAAGCAATTCGCCGTCCGCTATCCAGAC
This sequence comes from Chromobacterium rhizoryzae, assembly GCF_020544465.1. Taxonomy (NCBI): domain Bacteria; kingdom Pseudomonadati; phylum Pseudomonadota; class Betaproteobacteria; order Neisseriales; family Chromobacteriaceae; genus Chromobacterium; species Chromobacterium rhizoryzae. The sequence goes on along the minus strand of NZ_CP066126.1, from coordinate 4,431,635 downwards.
CTGGCCGAGGCGCGTTTCGCGCTCCTGGCCGTGGCCGCCGAGGCCGGCGATCAGGCCACGATGAACCGCGAATTCGACAGGCTGGCGCAGATCGCGCCGGCCTGGGACTTGCCGGTGGCCTGGCAGGTGGACAGGCTTCGCCGCGAGCAGCCGGAGCAGGCTATCGATTTTCTGCAGCGTGAACTGGCGCGGCGGCCGAACGCCGGCCTGGAGCTGAAGCTGGCCAAGCCGCGGCTGCTGGTGGGCGCCAAGCGCTTCGCCGAGGCGCGCCTGGCTTTCGACCAGCTGCTGCCGAGCAATCCCAATAATCCCGATTTGCTCTACGCGTCCGGTCTGATGGCTTATCAGATGCGCGACCTGCCGGCGGCGGAGCGGCATCTGCGCCAGGCGCTGGCGGCCGGCCATCCGGAGGCCAATTTCATTCGCTACACCCTGGGCCAGATCGCCGAGGAGCGTCAGGACGCCGCCGGGGCCAGGGGCTGGTATGAAATGGTGGGCGCCGGGCCGCAATTCCTGCCGGCGCAAGGCCGGCTGGCGATCATGGACGCCGGCGACGGCAAGCTGGATCTGGCCCTGACGCGTCTGGCGCCCTTGGGCGGCAACGATCAAGAGAAGATCACCCTGGCTTTGCTGCAGTCCCAGTTGGCGCGAGAGGGCAAGCAGCCCGGCAAGGCCCATGACTTGTTGAGCAAGGCGCTGCTGCGCATGCCCAAGGCGCCGGAGTTGTTGTACGAGCGGGCGCTGGTGTCGGACAGCCTGGGCAATGTCGGCAACGCCGAACGCGATCTCAAGCAAGTGCTGAAGGAAAAGCCCGGCGACGCTCAGGCGCTTAACGCGCTGGGCTACACCCTGACCAATCGCACCAGCCGCCATCAGGAAGCGCTCGGCTATATCGAAAAGGCGCTGAAGAGCGAGCCGGACAATCCCACCATTCTGGACAGCCTGGGCTGGGCGCAATACAAGCTGGGCCGCCTGGACGCCGCCTTGAAAACGCTGCAGAAGGCCTATGCGCTGTTGCCGGACGCGGAACTGGCCGCGCATCTGGGCGAGGTGTTGTGGAAGCTGGGCAAGAAGGACGAGGCGTTGGCGGTGTGGAACAAGGCTCTGGAGGCGAGTCCGGAACATGATGTGCTGCGCGAAACCATGCGCCGTCTGGGGGCCCATTGATGAAGTGGAGCGGTCTGATCCTGGCCCTGTCTCTTGCGCTCACCGGCTGCGCGACGCGCGAGGCGGTGTTCATGCCCGCCGCGACGCAGTCCGCGGACCAGCCCTTCGCGGTCAGCGGACGTTTGTCGGTGAATCTGGACGGCAAGGGGCATGTCGCCAACTTCGATTGGCGGCACCAGCCTGAGCGCGATCAGTTGGCGATCAACTCGCCGCTGGGCAATACCGTGGCCGAAGTGATCCGCGACGCCGGCGGCGTCACCCTGCTGGCGGACGGCAAGGCCTGGCAGGCTGCGGATGTGGAAAGCCTGACCGAGAAAACCCTGGGCTGGCCGCTGCCGCTGTCCGGCCTGGCCTGGTGGATCCGTGGCATGCCCGTGCCGGGCGAGGCGAGCGAAGTCCGTCCCGACGGCGAATTGCTGCAGCAGGGTTGGCGCATCCGCTTCGTGCGCGAGGCCGAGTCCGGCGAGCGCTATCCCAAGCGCGTGGATCTGGCCCGAGACGGTTTGACGGTCAGAGTGGTGACCCGCGACTGGCGCTGACGCGCGTCGCGTCCTCCGTATTATTTCTATTGATTGCCATGGTGTTCTGTTGATGAGTTCCCCCGTATTCCAAGACTTTCCGGCCCCGGCCAAGCTCAATCTCTTATTGCACGTCGTCGGCAAGCGCCCGGACGGCTATCATTTGCTGGAGACGGTGTTCCGCTTTGTCGACTTCAGCGACACCGTGTCGCTGGCCTTGCGCGACGACGGCCGCATCGTGCTGGAGACGCCGATCGCCGGCGTGGACCCGGAGCAGGACCTGACGGTGCGCGCGGCGCGTCTATTGCAGGCCCATGCCCAGTGCGGGCTGGGCGTGGCCATTCGTCTGGACAAAAAGATACCGATGGGCGGCGGTTTGGGCGGCGGAAGCTCCGACGCCGCCACCGTTTTGCTGGCCTTGAATCGTATGTGGGGACTGAATCTGCCGCGGGCGACTTTGCAGGAACTGGGCTTGAAGCTGGGCGCGGACGTTCCGGTGTTTATTTTCGGGCGCAGCGCGCTGGCCACCGGCGTTGGCGAAAAACTGAATGAAATCAAATTGAAGCCGGCATGGTATGTGGTAATTCACCCTCAGGTGCAGGTGCCCACCGGCAAAGTATTTCAAAATTTTTCGCAAGAGGTGTTGACAGAGGTAGGGGTCGTCGGCATAATGCGAATCCTCGAAACAACGCAGCAGCGACGAAACGATCTGCAAAACGTTGTTTCGAATATGTACCCAGCGGTGAATGAAGTGCTGACCGAATTAAGAAAATATGGTTCGCCGCTGATGACTGGTTCCGGTTCCTGCGTGTTTCTGGAGTGCCAGTCTAAAGACGAAGCCGATAAAGTTTATCAGGCGGTGTCGATAAAATATAAGGGGTTTTTAGCAAAAGGACTCGATGTCCATCCCTTAATCGACAGCGCTGAATAAAGGTTACTGGGGAGTCGCCAAGTGGTAAGGCACCGGATTTTGATTCCGGCATTCGTAGGTTCGATCCCTACCTCCCCAGCCAAGACTTTCTCTCAATAAGAGAGAGCATGAAAAAAGCGTGTAAGAATCCCTTACACGCTTTTTCTTTATCTAGCTAAGGCACACGAATCATGGCGGCATACGACAGTTTGATGGTATTCACCGGGACCGCGAACCCGGAACTGGCCCAAAACGTAGTCAAACATCTGGATATCTCGTTGGGACGCGCCGACGTCGGCAAGTTCAGCGACGGCGAAGTGGCGGTGGAGCTGCTGGAAAACGTACGCGGACGCGACGTGTTCATTCTGCAGTCGACCTGTGCGCCGACCAATGACAATCTGATGGAAATCCTGACTATGGCCGACGCGCTCAAACGCGCTTCGGCCGGTCGTATTACCGCGGCGATTCCATACTTCGGCTATGCGCGCCAGGACCGCCGTCCGCGTTCCGCCCGCGTGCCGATCTCCGCCAAGCTGGTGGCCAATATGCTGACCAGCGCCGGCATCGACCGGGTGCTGACCGTCGATCTGCACGCCGACCAGATTCAGGGCTTCTTCGACATCCCGGTGGACAACGTCTACGCGACGCCGGTGCTGCTGAAGGACATCCGCTCGCAGCGCATCGAAGATCTGATCGTGGTCAGCCCCGACGTGGGCGGCGTGGTGCGCGCCCGCGCGATGGCCAAGGCCTTGAACACCGATCTGGCCATTATCGACAAGCGTCGTCCCAAGGCCAATGTGGCCGAGGTGATGAACATCATCGGCGACGTGTCCGGCCGTACCTGCCTGATCGTCGACGATATGATCGACACCGCCAACACCCTGTGCAAGGCGGCCAGCGCTCTGAAAGAGCGCGGTGCCCAGCGCGTGCTGGCCTATGCGACTCACCCGATCTTCTCCGGTCAGGCGATTGATCGCATCAAGAATTCCGACATCGATATGGTGGTGGTGACCGACACCATCCCGTTGACCGCCGAGGCCAAAGCCTGCCCGAACATCCGGGTGGCCTCCATCGCCGGCCTGCTGGCCGAGACGCTGCGCCGGATCAACAACGAAGAATCGGTGTCCTACCTCTTCAATGAGGAACTGGTTGCGGCGGGCGCCTGCCTGCCGTGAACATCGGGCCCGCTGGTCGCGGCGGGCCGGGTGCTTTTAATCTGAAACTGGAGTTTTGCCATGTCTTTTGAATATACCGCCAGCAAGCGTGAAGAGTCGGGTACGAGTGCGAGCCGCCGCCTGCGTCACGCCGGCCAGGTTCCGGCCGTTGTTTACGGCGCTTCCAAAGAAGCCGTATCCATCGTTCTGGACCACAACACCATGTACTACGCGCTGAAGAACGAAGCGTTCCACACTTCCGTTCTGGATCTGGTGATCGACGGCCAGAAAGAACAAGTTAAAGTGGCTGCGTTCCAAATGCACCCGTACAAACAGCAAGTAATGCACATCGACTTCGCTCGCGTGTAATCTAGCTGCCGTGCCGTCTGACGGTAACGGTTGAAAAGCTCGTTGCTAGCCGTCGGCCCGCAACGAGCTTTTTCATTTGGAACAGAGAATATGTCCGGCATTCGCCTGATAGTCGGCCTGGGCAACCCCGGCGCCGAATACGATAGAACGCGCCATAACGCCGGTTTCTGGCTGGTGGACGAGTTGTGCTGGCGCTATAAGGGCAGCTGGCGCACGGAAGGCAAGTTTCAAGGCGACGTCGCCCGCGTGGACATCGAGGGACAGGACGTCTGGCTGCTCAAGCCGATGACCTATATGAATCTGTCCGGACAGGCGGTGTTGGCGCTGGCCCATTTTTACAAGATTCTGCCGGACCAGATCCTCGTGGTGCACGATGAGCTGGACCTGCCGCCCGGCGCGGCCCGCTTCAAGCAGGGCGGCGGTCACGGCGGCCACAATGGTTTGAAGGACATCGCCGCGCGGCTGAGCTCGCCGGCCTTCTGGCGTTTGCGCCTGGGGATCGGCCATCCGGGAGACCGCAACGAAGTCGCCAATTTCGTGCTGAAGAAGCCGCGCGCCGAGGAACAGCAGGCGCTGGACGAGGCGATTGAGCAGGCTTTGCGGCAATTGCCGGCGGCCATCGGCGGCAAGATGGCGGCGGCGATGAAGGAATTGCACACCGCGGCCAAATGAGCCGCTGGGCAAATCGCCGGCTTGCCGCTATGCTGCGGCAGAACAAGATTTTTCAAGAATTCGAAGGAATGCGGACATGAGTCTGAAATGCGGTATCGTCGGCCTGCCCAATGTGGGCAAGTCCACCCTGTTCAATGCGCTGACCAAGGCCGGCATCGAAGCCGCCAACTATCCCTTCTGCACCATCGAGCCCAATGTCGGCATCGTGGAAGTGCCGGATCAGCGGCTGGCCGAACTGGCCAAGATCATCAATCCGCAACGCATCCAGCCGGCCATCGTCGAATTCGTCGACATCGCCGGCCTGGTGGCAGGCGCCTCCAAGGGCGAGGGCCTGGGCAACCAGTTCCTGGCCAATATCCGGGAGACCGACGCCATCGTCAACGTGGTGCGTTGCTTCGAAGACGAGAACATCGTTCACGTCGCCGGCAAGGTGGATCCGATCGCCGACATCGAAACCATCGGCACCGAGCTGGCGCTGGCCGACCTGTCCGCGGTGGAAAAGGCGATGACGCGCGAAGGCAAGAAGGCCAAGTCCGGCGACAAGGACGCGCGCGCGCTGATCGCGGTGCTGGAGAAGCTGGTGCCGCATCTGGATCAGGGCCTGCCGGCGCGCTCGCTGGACTTGAGCCCGGAAGAAATGGTCTTGGTCAAGCCGCTGTGTCTGCTGACGATCAAGCCGGCGATGTATGTGGCCAACGTGGCTGAAGACGGCTTCAGCAACAATCCCTTGCTGGAGCGGGTGCAGCAACTGGCCGACAAGGAAGGCGCGCCGGTGGTGGCCTTGTGCGCGGCGATCGAGTCCGAAATCGCCGAGCTGGACGACGCCGACAAGGCCGAATTCCTGGAGACGCTGGGTCTGGAAGAGCCTGGTCTGGATCGTCTGATCCGCGCGGGTTACAAGCTGCTGGGCTTGCAGACCTACTTCACCGCAGGCGTTAAGGAAGTGCGAGCTTGGACGATTCATATCGGCGACACCGCGCCGCAGGCGGCCGGCGTGATCCACACCGATTTCGAACGCGGCTTCATCCGCGCGCAGACCATCGCCTATACTGACTTTATCGCGCTGGGCGGCGAAGCCAAGGCCAAGGAGGCCGGCAAGATGCGGGCCGAGGGCAAGGACTACGTGGTCCAGGACGGCGATGTGATGAACTTCTTATTTAATGTGTGATCTTATCGGATCGAAATAAAGGCATGCAGCTCTGGCTCATGCCTTTATTTTTGTAAGTCTACTGAGATGCGGCAAAATAGTGCCGACTGGATGTAAATAAAAGGGAACACGTTTTGGAACGCCAAGCTGAAGTCGCTGATGAGATTAGTCTGATTGATATTATTCGTTTCTGTAAAGAACAATGGCGTTTGATGGTTTTCCTTCCCATCATCGCCGCGCTGGCGGCGGTGGCCGTAGTGTTGAATATGGAAGACAGGTATGCGGCGACATCTCTGCTCCTCGTGCCCGCGCCGCTGGGTCCTCAGGGCGGCGCCAGCGTGTTGAAGGATAATGTGATGCTGGGCGAGGCGGCGGCTCATTTTGAGCTGGCCAAGCATTACGGCGTGACTGGCGCGGACAAGGCCAAGCTCAGCTTGTTGGACAATCTCAAAGTTTCCGCGGGAAAAGACGGTTTGCTTGAAGTCTCGGTCCAGGATGTGGACGCGGCATTTGCCGCCCGGCTCGCCAACTACCTGGTGGAGCAGACCCGGCAGCGGATTCTGGGCTTGCACGTGACGGAACAGAGCAAGAAATACCTGGTGTTGCAGGAGCGGATCAAGGTGGTGCAAGGTCAGGTGTCGGGAGCGAAGCGCGAGCAGAAGCAGCTGGGCGCGGTAGCCGAGACCTTCCTGAACAGCGAATCGGCGCGTGTGATCGAGAGTTTCGCGCGCTTGGAAGCGCAAATGAACGCTCAGCAAATGGAAGGGAATAGCCCGGTACAGTCGTCTTTATTGCAACTGCGCGCGGAATTGGAGCGCAGCAATCCGCAGGTCAAGTCCATCTCTCCGAGGCAGTTGGCTACGATGCGTGATTTGTTCTTCTATCAGGCCACGTTGGAGGAGCTGCAGAAGCAGGCTTCGGTGGCCAGAGCGTTGATGTCGCAGGATGTGCAGGTGGTGTTGCCGGCAAGCCCCCCTTTGGAAAAGGCGGGACCAAAACGGACTATGATCGTGTTGCTGGCCGGTCTGGGGGGCTTTGTCTTGGCGGTATTGATTGGCTTGGGGTGTAAGTTGGGGGTAACGCTGCGCCAGCGCTTGCAAGCAGAGTAAGATGAATTGACATCATGGCCGCTTTTCGCGGCCATTGTTCTATCTAGAACTTGGCAGCGCCAACGGCTAGTGATATTCTCGCTTTTGACTATTTTGTTTTTCAAAATTACCAAAGGTTATATTGATATGTGCAAGCTGATGACGCTTCTCGTAATGGCGGGCCTGGCTGGCCAGGTGTTCGCGGCGGACTTGCTGGATACGGTCAAGCAGCGCGGCAGCCTGAAAATCGCGTTGGAAGGCACTTACCCGCCGTTCAACTTCAAGGACGCCAAACAGCAGCTGACGGGTTTCGATGTCGAGATCGCCACTGAAATCGCCAAGCGTCTGAAAGTGAAGCCGGCATTCACCACGGCGGAGTGGAGCGGCCTGCTGGCGGGCTTGCAGGCCGGCAAGTTCGACATCGTGGTCAATCAGGTGGGCGTGACCGACAAACGCAAGGACGTGTTCGACTTCTCGCAGCCCTACACCTACTCCAGCGCGCAGTTGATCGTGCGCAAGAACGAGAGCCGCGTTTTCAAGAGCCTGGCGGACCTGAAAGGCAAGAAGCTGGGCGTGGGCCAGGGCAGCAATTACGCCGATATGGCCAAGGCCGTGGCCGGCATCGAGGTGAAAACCTATCCCGGCGCGCCCGAATACCTACAGGATCTGGCCAGCGGCCGCGTGGACGCGGCGCTGAACGACAGCTTGCTGATTCCCTTCGCCATCAAGCAGGCCAAGTTGCCCTTGAAGGCAGGCGCACCGGTGGGCGAGGTGGCGACGATGGCTATCCCGTTCGCCAAGAACAATCCGCAGTTCAAGGCGGCGATAGACAAGGCGCTGGGCGAGATGAAGGCCGACGGCAGCTTCAAGAAGATCTCGGTCAAATGGTTCGGCATCGACGTGTCGAAAGCGCCGGCGGCGGCCAAGAAATAAGCGGCAGTTGATTTCAGAGTGGATAGGGCTAGACGCCCCTGCTTGCGCGGGGGCGTCGGTTTTTTTTGGAAAAACGTGAATGACTGACTGGATCGTCCTGTTCGAATCGGCGCTGCCGGTGCTATTGCAAGGCGCGGGCTATACCTTGATGTTCGCGGTGGTTTCCATGATCCTGGGGCTGGCGCTGGGTTTCGTCGTGGCCTTGCTGCGAGTGGCGCAAGTGCCGGTCCTGGCGCAACTGGCCGCCTTCTATGTCAGCGCGATGCGCGGCACTCCGCTCTTGGTGCAGATTTTCGTCATCTATTACGGCTTGCCCGGCGCGGGCATCGAGTTGGGGCCGGTGACGGCGGGCATTCTGGCCTTGACGCTGAATGTGGCCGCCTATTTGTCGGAAAGCCTGCGCGGCGGCATCGCCGGCGTGCACCGCGGCCAGTGGGACGCCGGCCTGTCCTTGGGCCTGAGCTGGTGGCAGACCATGCGCCACATCATCGCTCCGCAGGCTTTGCGCTTGTCGGTGCCCAGCCTGTCCAATTCGCTGATCAGCCTGATCAAGGATACTTCGCTGGTATCGGTGATCACCGTGACCGAATTGATGCTGGCGACCAAGGAAGTGATCGCCCAGACCTTTCAGCCCTTGCCGCTCTATCTGGCGGCGGCGGCGATCTACTGGGTGCTGAGCGCCAGCTTCGAGCGGGTGCAGGGTTATGTGGAGCGGCGGCTGGAATTGGCCCATAAGCGTTGACCGCCGTCTCCAAGCAAAAAGCCCCGCGTTGCGGGGCTTTGTCGCATCCGGCTCAGGCCGGGGCGTAGAGGTTTTCTATCATTGCGCGGCAGCGTTCGGCGATCACCTTGCGGCGCAGCTTCAGCGTGGGCGCCAATTCGCCGGCGTCGACGCACCAGGGCTTGTCGATCAGGGTGAATTTCTTGATGTGCTCCCAGTTGCCGAAGTAGCGGTTGAAGCGCTTGATCTCGCGGTCAATCAACTCGACGATCTTGGGGTGGCTGCTCATCTCGCTGTCGGTGGTGTAGGCGATGCCGTGTTCGGCGCACCATTCCTTCAGTTTCTCGAAGAGCGGGACAATCAGCGCCGCCGCGTACTTCTGACCGTCGCCCACCACCATGATCTGGTCGATGAAGGCGGATTCCTTCAGCTTGTTCTCCAGCGCTTGCGGCGCAATGTATTTGCCGTTGCTGGTCTTGAACATTTCCTTTTTGCGGTCGGTGATGCGCAGATAGCCGTGTTCCAGCACGCCGATGTCGCCGGTGTGCAGCCAGCCGTTGTTCAGCGCTTCGGCGGTGAGTCCCGGCTCCTTGTAATAGCCGAGCATCACATTGTCGCCGCGCACCAGGATTTCGCCGTCGTCGGCCAGGCGCACTTCCACGCCGGGCAAGGGCAGGCCCACGCTGCCGATCCGAGTGTCCCGGGCGTTGAACGGGTTGGCGGAGATCACCGGCGCGGATTCGGTCATGCCGTAGCCCTCCGCCACCGACACGCCGCAGGCCCAGAACAGGCGCGCCAGTCGCGGCTGCAGCGCGGCGGAACCGACATTGATCCATTTGAGCTCGCCGCCCATCGCGGCGCGCCACTTGCGGTAAACCAGCTTGTCGGCCAGCGCGTGCTTGGCGGCTTCCAGCGGCGAGCGGCGGGCGTTGGGGTCGAAGCGCTCGGCGCGCTCCACGGCCCACAGATAAAGACGGCGTTTGAAGCCGCTGAGTTCGCGCGCCTTGCCCACCAGTTTGTCGTGCACTTTCTCCAGCACGCGCGGCACCGCGCTGAAGGTGTGCGGACGGATGTCGGCGAGCGCGGAAGACAGGCATTCCACGCTGGAGAAGTAAACGCCGGCGCTGCTGTACATATAGTAGAAGACCCCGGCGCGCTCGAAGATGTGCGACAGCGGCAAAAAGCTCAGCGCGCGGCATTCTCCGTGCGGCAGGCGGGTGAATTCCGCGGTGGCGACCACGGTGCTGAGCACGTTGCGGTGCGACAGCATCACGCCTTTGGAGCGTCCGGTGGTGCCGGAGGTGTAAATGATGGTGTAGACGTCGTCCGGCTGGATCGCGTCGCGGCGGCGTTCCAGCTCGGCCTGCCGCTCCGGTTTGGCCAGGGCCAGGATTTCGGTCCAGGACGGGCAGCCGTCGATCTGGCTCAGGCCGTAGATCGGGCAGCTGAATTTGCCCAGCGCCTCATGCAATTTGCGTTGCAATGCGGCATTGCCGACGAAAGCGAGCTTGACCTCGGCATGAGTCAGGATATAGCGTGCATCATCAAGGGTCATGGTGGGATAGAGCGGCACGCTGACGGCGCCGATTTGCTGCAGCGCCAGATCGGCCAGCACCCATTCTATGGAGTTGTCGGCGGCGAGGGCGACTTTGTCGCCGTTGGCGATGCCCAACTCCAGCAGACCCAGGCTGAAGCGGTTGACGCTGTCCGCGACTTCCTCGGTGGACAACCTGCGCCATTCCTTGCCGGTTTTGGCGGCGAGGCAGTCGGTGCGCGGGTGGCGTTCGAGTTGGCGGGGCAGGATGTCAAATACGCGTTCTAGCTTCATTCGTACAATTGTTTGAATGCGAAACGCTGCAAAATAGTCCTAAAGAGCGTGGATGTAAAGCCAAAGCTGCTAAAAATTTAGTCAAGATCAAGGGAGTAGTCGCCGTTTTAACGGCGGTTTCCTTGAAGTTTTCGAAAAATGATGAAAGAGTCATGGCTGCGGCGCGCTAGAAGCTTGATTGCGGTCGGTTTGTCCGACAAGGCGGACAAGTGAATGATTTTTTGAGGAAAAGTCGTGAAATTTGCAACCAGATCCATTCATGCCGGCTATGACAACGCAGAGCATGGCAAGGCGGTGATGCCGCCGGTGTACCAGACTTCGGTGTTCGAATACGGCCATGTCGGCGAATCCATGCCCTTTGTGTACGCCCGTACCGGCAATCCCACGCGGGCGGCGCTGGAGGCCTGCCTGGCCAGCCTGGAGAACGCCCGCCACGGCCTGGCCTTTGCCAGCGGCATGGCGGCCATCGACGCGGTGCTGCGCGCCTGCCTGAAGCCGGGCGACGAGGTGATCGCGGTGGCGGACCTTTATGGCGGCGCTTACCGGCTGCTGAGCAAGGTGATGGAGCCGGCGGGCGTCAAGGTCACTTTCGCGGATTTGAGCGATAGCCGGAACCTGACGGCGCTGATCAGCGCGCGGACCAAGCTGCTGTGGCTGGAGTCGCCCACCAACCCCTTGCTGGGCATGGTGGACATCGCGGAACTGGCCCGGATCGCGCACGCGCACGGCGCCCGAGTGGCGGTGGACAGCACTTTCGCCACGCCTTATCTGCAGAACCCGCTGGATCTGGGGGCAGATGTCGTTGTGCATTCCGCCACCAAGTATCTGGCCGGCCACTCCGACGTGTTGCTGGGCCTGGCGGCCGTCAACGACGAGGCGCTGCACCGCGAGATCAAATTCATTCAGAACGCGGCGGGAGCGGTGCCGGGGCCTCAGGATTGCTTCCTGACCCTGCGCGGCATCAAGACCCTGCATCTGCGCATGGATCGCCATTGCGACAACGCGGAGCGGGTGGCGGATTACCTGCGATCTCATCCCAAGGTGGAGCGGGTGTTCTTTCCGGGGCTGCCGGAGCATCCGGGCCATGAACTGGCCCGCCGGCAGATGCGTCGCTTCGGCGGCATCGTCAGCATCTGGCTGAAGGACGACAGCCGCGCGGCGGCCAGCCGCTTGGCCGAGCGGTTGAAGCTGTTCGCGCTGGCCGAATCGCTGGGCGGGGTCGAATCGCTGATCAACCACAGCTACACCATGTCGCACGGCGGCATGCCGCCGGAGCAGAAGGCTCAATTGGGCATCCGCGAAGGCGGGGTGAGGCTGTCGATAGGCATAGAGGATATCGACGATATCCTGGCCGATCTGGAGCAGGCTCTGGCGGACTGAGCTGACTGCGCTATTCTTTCAACCGACGCCCGCGCGGGCGTAATCGAGGAAATATATGGCTTCCGCTTTGTGCCGTCGCTGGCAGTTGCGCACCCCTTTGATTCAGGCGCCGATGGCGGGCGGCGCCACCTCTCCGGCCTTGGTGGCCGCGGTCAGTCAGGCCGGCGGCCTGGGGTTTCTGGCGGCGGCGCTGCTGCCGCCCGAACGCCTGCTCAGCGAAGCCGCCGCGGTGCGGCGCCTCACCGACAAGCCATTCGGCATCAATCTATTCGTACAGGACGATCCCGCTCCCAGCGAGGAGGCCTTGCGGCAGGCGCTGGAATGGCTGGCGCCGCTGCACCGGGAGCTGGGGCTGCCGGCGCCGCAGATCCCTGATCGCTTCTGCGAGCCGTTCGCGCGCCAGTTCGAAGCGCTGCTGGAGGCCAAGCCGGCGGCGGCCAGCTTCACCTTCGGTATTCTCAATCGCCATCAGCTCAAGCTCTTGAAACAGGCCAAGATAGATGTGATCGGCACCGCCACCAATATGGCGGAAGGGCTGGCCTGGGCCGAACTGGGCGCGGACGCGATCTGCGCCCAAGGCAGGGAAGCCGGCGGCCATCGCGGCACCTTCATCGGACGGCCCCAGGACAGCCTGCGGCCCACTTTGTCGCTGGTCTATGAATTGGCGCAGAACCAGCCGCTGCCGGTGATCGCCGCAGGCGGCATCATGCATGGACGCGACATCGCCGCAGCGATGCGCCACGGCGCCCAAGCCTGCCAGTTGGGCACCGCGTTTTTGCGTTGCCCGGAGTCCGGCATTTCCGCCTTGTGGAAAAGCGAGCTGGCCAAGGCCGCGCCCGGCGGCACCCGTTTGACTCGAGCGTTTTCCGGCCGTTACGCGCGCGGCCTGAACAACCGTTATATGCAGTTGATGGCCGACAAGGAAGACCTGGTGCCGGCGTATCCGGTGATGAACGCCTTGACCGGGCCCTTGCGCGCCGCGGCGGCCAAGGCCGGGCTGAGCGATTTTCTGTCCTTGTGGGCCGGGGAAAACGTGGCGGCCGGCCGCGAGCTGGCGGCGGGGCAACTGGTCGCCACGCTGCACGAGGAATGGCTGGCCGCTTATCGTTGAGCGCCGCCGCGGTGCAGGCTTGAAGCCGGCGTCGATCTGGAGCACAATACTTGAGTAATTTACTTGGGTATTGGCGAGCAATGGATACAGCGATCGAAGAAAAGTACACGGTTCAACCCATCTTGTGGCTGCGGCGCTGGGCGGACAATCTGCTCAGCTTCCGCTTGCGGCGGCCGGACGCCTATCGTTTTGAGCCGGGGCAGTTCGCGAGGCTGGGCCTGCCGTTGGGCGAACACGGCGGTCAGGTGTGGCGGGCGTATTCGATGTGTTCGGCAGTGACCGACGAGTATCTGGAGTTCTATTCCATCGTGGTGCCGGACGGCCAGTTCAGTTCGCGTCTGGCGCAGCTGCAGGTAGGCGCGGAAGTGATGTTGGACAAGAAGGCGATGGGCTTCTTCCTGGCGGACCGCTTGCCGGCGGGCAAGGATTTGTGGTTGTTGGCCACCGGCACAGGTTTGGCGCCGTATTTGTCGATTCTGCAAGACCCCGCTCAGTGGCAACGTTTTGATCGCATCGTGCTGGCGCACTGCGTGCGGCACGCCGCTGAGCTCAGTTATCAGGATTTCATCGCCGAGCTGAGCGAACACCCCTTGTGGGACGAGCACGGCCACAAGTTGCAATACTTGCCCATCGTCACGCGCGACGCGCCGGAGGGCGTGTTGAACGAGCGCATCCCAGCCTTGCTGGCCAATGGCGGTTTGGAGCGGGCGGTGGGGCTGGCGATGTCGCCGGAAAACTCGCGCTTCATGATTTGCGGCAACCCGGCCATGGTGGAGGATACCCACCGGCAATTGATGAAGATGGGCTACCGGATGAGCCGGCAGAGCGCGCCGGGTCATCTGGTGTTGGAAAACGGTTGGTAGCCGACGCGCCCAGGGCGGCCTATAAGTCCTTGCTCATGAACAGGCTGAGCGGGTCGGGCTGGTAGGCGCCGAAGGGCGGGCAGGGCTTGAAACCGGCGCGCTGGTACAGGCCGATCGCCTCAGGCTGGGACACGCCGGTCTCCAGTTTCAGCGCGGACAGGCCGGCGGAGCGCGCTTCCCACTCCAGGCGCGCCAGCAGCGCCTGGGCCACGCCCTTGCCGCGTTGGGACGGCGCCACGAACATGCGTTTGATCTCGCCGTAATCCTCATGCGGCACCAGCGCGGCGCAGCCGACCGCCGCGAGCTTCTCGTCGCGCGCGACGATGAAATGCGCCCGTGGCGGTTCCAGCGCCGCCGGGTCCATCAGATGATTGCTTTCCGCCGGATAGAGCGCGGCCTGGTATGCGTCCAGCTGGCTTATCAAGGCCAGCACATCGGCTTGTCGCGGCGACTCCAGCTGCAGACGCATGGCGTTTACCTGTTGGAGTTGGCGAGCAGGGCGCCGAACAGCAGGAAGGTCGCGCCGCCGGCCTTGTTCACCCATTTGCCGCCGCGGTCGCTGGCCAGCCAGCGGCGCGCGCGTTGCGCGGTGAGCGCGTACACGGTGTGGATCAGGATGATCAGGCCGCTGAAGGTGCCGACCAACAGCAGGAATTGCGGCGCGTAGGCCCCCTGAGTGTCGATGAACTGCGGAAAGATGGACAGAAAGAAGAAGATGGACTTGGGGTTGGTCAGCTGTACCGCCATGCCTTCTCCAAAGCGCCTGGCAAAGCCGCGCGGCTGGCTTGGGATTTCATCGAAGCGAAAAGCCGGCGCGCGCAGCAGTTTGACGCCCAGATAAAACAGGTAAGCGGCGCCTATCCATTTCATCACAGTGAAGGCCAGCGCCGACGCGGCCAGCAACAGGCCGAGGCTGGTGGCCGACACGCCGGCGACGATGAAGGAACCGCAGGCGGTGCCGAGAATGCCGCCAAGGGTGCCGCGCAGGCCGAAGCGCAGCGAATTGGTCAGGGTCATCAAAATGCCGGGGCCGGGGCTGAGCACGGTGGCCGCGGCCATCAGCAGATAAAGCGAATAGTGTTGCATGAGGATTGTTCGCGTAGGGGGCGGGCCCTTAGTCTACGCAGGCTTGGCCATCGATGACAATGTTGTTGCGCGCGGCGCATGGGCCGCGCCGTTTTGGAGAACGAGCGATGACGATACGCGTGGTGCAATTGGGCAGTCCGCGTCACCCGCAGGAGGGTACGCGCATCGGCACGGTGCGGCGGCCGCCGCGCGGCGTGCCCAAGGAGGCCTTCGCCAGCGGCGATTGGTACGATGTGTGGTTTCCCAACCTGGCGCCCAGCGCGGAACTGGTGAAACAGGCGCAGGCGGCGCAGAGCGCAGCCGAATGGCAGACGTTCGAGCGGGCGTATCGCGCGGAGATGAAGGCGCCGGAGCAAAGCCGCGAGCTGGACTTGCTGGCGGCTTTGTCGCACGGCAGCCACTTTTCCATAGGCTGTTACTGCCAGGACGAGGCGCACTGTCACCGCTCGGTGTTGCGGGCCTTGTTGCGGGAGCGCGGCGCGGCGCTGGTGGAGTGAGGCTTTGATTCCGCCGGGCCGGCTTGTATCATATCGCTTTGTATTCGTCCGGAATGTCCGCCATGCCTGATTTGTCCACGCTATTACTGTTCAGTCTCGCCTGCGTCGCGCTGGCGGCGACGCCGGGGCCGGATATGTTGCTGATCGCCAGCCGCAGCGCCAGTCAGGGACGCAAGGCCGGCTTCGCCACCCTGGCGGGCATTCAACTGGGCACGTATTGCCACGCGCTGGCGGCGGCCTTCGGTTTGGCGCAGTTGTTCGTGCACGCGCCGCTGGCCTACGATGCGGTCCGCATCGCCGGCGCCGCCTATCTGTTCTATCTGGCCTGGACGACGCTGCGCAGCCGCAGCGTGTTGAGCGTGCCGGGCGCCGCGGGCGCTCAGTCTATGCCGCGCATCGTGGCCCAGGGCCTGCTCACCAATCTGCTCAATCCCAAGATGGCGCTCTTCGTGCTGGCTTTGTTTCCCCAGTTCGTGCATCCGTCAGCGGGGCTGGTCTCGCTGCAGATCATGGTGTTGGCGACCTTGTTGAACGCGATCGGCCTGCTGATCAATGGGGCGATCATCCTGGCGGCCAGCCGTTTCGGACGCGCGCTTGGCGACAGGCTGGGGAGCAGCCGGCTGCCGCAATGGCTGCTGGCTTCGGTGTTCGGCGGGCTGGCTTTGCGGCTGGCGCTGGCGAGCAAGAACTGAGAGCCTGTTCAAAAGCTTGAGGGCAGGGGCGAGGCGAAGAGAACACAAGCGAAATGTACGAGCGCTCATGAGCATTGTGAGCTTGTTTTTAACGGCCGGCTCCATCCATCTCACCGAAGCACAGCAGATTTTTGAACGGGTTTGACGCGCGCCGCCTCAGGCGCCGCGTTTGGCCCAGGGCAGTATCAGTTGGGCGATGACGCCGCCGTTGGCGGCGTTTTGCACGTGCAGCTTGCCGCCTTGGGCCCGCGCCAAGGTCTCGCAGAGCGGCAGCCCCAGGCCCATGCCGCGCGAGCGGGTGGTGAAGAAGGGCAGGAAGATCTTGGGCAGGATGGCTTCGGGAATGCCCGGGCCGTTGTCTATGACCTTGAAACGGTAGTTGTGGCCGTCGCTTTCGCCGCTGATCACAATGCGGCCGCCTTGTTCCTGCAGCGCGTCGCAGGCGTTCTGCACCAGGTTGTGCAGAATCTGTTCCAGCGCGGTGCGTTCCGCGCGCGGCCATTCGTCCGGGCTTAAATTATTCCATTCCAGGGTGATGTTCTGGTTCGCCAATTCCGCCTGGCGCAGAAACAGCAATGAGTTCACCAGCGCGTCGGGATCCAGCGGCGTGGTGTCCGTCGCTTTGGGATGGGCCAGCAGGCGGCTGAGCCGGCTGATCAGGGCCGCGGCGCGGCGCGCTTGCGCGCCGGTGGCGAGCAGGGTGTCGCGCGCGGCTTCGCGTTGCGAGGGCTCGTCCAGCGTCCGTTCCAGCTGGCGGGTATTGGCGATGATGGCGGTCAGCGGCGGATTCAATTCCTGCGCCAGCCCGGCCATCATTTCATTCAGGGTATTGAGCCGGGCTTGAGCGGCCAGACGGTCCTGCTGTTGCTGGCGCTGTTGAGAGGCGCGTTGCCTATGCCTGGCGTACAGGGCGACGGCGACGGCGGCGAGCAGCGCGTTCCACAGCAGGATTTCCATCCAGGGCAAGCTGTCCCAACTCAAGGCGGTGCGGCTGGACAGGCGGAAGGGTTGGCTGGCGCTGGGCAGCTTGCGGTCCAGGCTCAGATCCCAATCATTGGCAGACGCGCCGGCCTTGCGTTGCAGCAGTTCGATGCGGTGGCCGCGCAATTGCAGCGAGATGTTTTCCAGCGGCTCGGGCAGTTCGGCCTGGACCAGCATGCGCAACGGGTCGATCAACAGCGCCCAGCCGTCCGGGCTTTGCAGCCAGTAGCGTTGTTGCGCGTCGAAGCTGAGCAGGGTCTGGCCTTGTTGCTGGGCTTGCCACAGCAAGGCCAGCGGCGGACGCAGGCCGCTAGGATCGCCATGCCATTGCTGTTGTCGCCAAAAACCGATGGCGCTCAGCTGAGGCATGGCGGTTTGTAGGCGCTTGAGCATGTCGGCGGGCAAACGGCTTTGTTCCGAAGCGGCCAGGGTGGCCAGCACCGCATCGTGTTGCGAAGCTTTCTGGCTCAGCAGGCGCAGGGTAATGAAGGATTCCTGGCGGAAGCGCTGTTCCAATGCGCCAAACTGGCGCCAGCCCAGCCATAGGCAACCCGCCAGGCTGAGCAAGAGCCAGGCGGTGAGGGCGTAGCGGCGGTCCAATGACATCATGGCGGCGATTATCGCACGCCGCCGCGAGCGCGCCAGCCTGGTGTGTTAAGGATTATTGTGTAGAAATTGTGCGGCGGCGCGCCGGCGGAGCGCCGCCGCCCTTTCTCATTTCACGCAGTCGACGCAGTAGACCCTGCGGCCGTCCAGTTCCGTCGCCACCAGCCCGTGCACATCGGTTTCGAAGCCGGGCAGCTCGCGGTTGAAGTCTTGGGCGAAGCGCAGGTAGTCGACGATGGTCTTGTTGAAGCGCTCGCCGGGAATCAGCAGCGGGATGCCCGGCGGGTAGGGCGTCAACAGCACCGCGGTGACGCGGCCTTCCAGTTGCTCCACCGGCACGCGTTCGATCTCGCGGTGGGCCATCTTGGCGAAGGCGTCGGCCGGACGCATCGCCGGCTCCATTTCCGACAGATAGATCTCGGTGGTGATGCGGGCCACATCGTGCTTGCTGTAGAGCTGATGGATGCGCTGGCACAGATCGCGCAGGCCGACGCGCTCGTATTGCGGGTGCTGGGCGATGAATTCCGGCATCACCCGCCACATCGGCTGGTTTTTGTCGAAGTCGTCCTTGAATTGCTGCAGCAGGGAGATCAGCGTGTTCCAGCGGCCCTTGGTGATGCCGATGGTGAACATGATGAAGAAGCTGTACAGCCCGGTCTTTTCCACCACCACGCCGTGTTCGGTCAGATACTTGGTGACGATGGCGGCGGGAATGCCCATCTCTTCGAAACTGCCGTCCACATCCAGGCCCGGAGTCAGCACCGTGGCCTTGATCGGGTCCAGCATATTGAAGCCGTCCTCAATGCCGACGAAGCCGTGCCAGCGCTCGTTCGGGCGCAGTTGCCATTCGGCCGGGTCGCAGATGCCGTCGTCGGACAGATCGTCAGGTCCCCAGACGCTGAACCACCAGTCGCGGCCGTATTCCTCGTCCACCTTGCGCATGGCGCGGCGGAAGTCCAGCGCCTCCACCAGCGATTCTTCCACCAGCGCCTGTCCGCCCGGCTGTTCCATCATCGCCGCCGCCACATCGCAGCTGGCGATGATGGAGTACTGCGGGCTGGTGGACGTGTGCATCAGATAGGCTTCGTTGAACCAAGCGGTGTCCAACTGGCGTTGCTCCGGGTCCTGTACCAGGATCTGCGAGGCCTGGCTGATGCCGGCCAGCAGTTTGTGGGTGGACTGGGTGGAGAAGATCAGGCTGTCCTTGCAGCGCGGGCGGCCTTCGCCGATGGCGTGGAAGTCGCCGTAGAAGTCATGGAAGCCGGCGTGCGGCAGCCAGGCTTCGTCGAAGTGCAGGGTATCGACCTCGCCGTCCAGCAGATGCTTGATGTCCTCCACGTTGTAGATAATGCCGTCGTAGGTGGACTGGGTCAGAGTCAGGATGCGGGGCTTGGCTTGCGGGTTTTTGGCCAGCGCTTCGCGGGCGAAGGGGTTGGCCTGGATTTTCTTCTTGATATTGTCGAGCTGGAATTCGGACTTAGGAATCGGGCCGATGATGCCGTAGTGGTTGCGCGTCGGCATCAGGAACACCGGGATGGCGCCGGTCATCATGATGGCGTGCAGATTGGATTTGTGGCAGTTGCGGTCCACCAGCACGATGTCGCCGGCCGCCACGCAGCTGTGCCAGACGATTTTGTTGGAAGTGGAGGTGCCGTTGGTGACGAAGAACAGGTGGTCGGCGTTGAAGATGCGCGCGGCATTGCGTTCCGAAGCGGCGATGGGGCCGGTGTGGTCCAGCAGCTGGCCCAGTTCGTCCACCGCGTTGCAGACGTCGGCGCGCAGCATGTTTTCGCCGAAGAACTGGTGGAACATCTGGCCCACCGGGCTCTTCAGGAAGGCGACGCCGCCGGAATGGCCGGGGCAGTGCCAGGAGTAGGAACCGTCGTGGGCGTAATCCACCAGCGCGCGGAAAAACGGCGGCGCCAGGCTGTCCAGATAGCTTTTGGCCTCGCGGATGATGTGGCGGGCGACGAACTCCGGCGTGTCCTCGTGCATGTGAATGAAGCCGTGCAACTCGCGCAGGATGTCGTTGGGAATGTGGCGCGCGGTGCGGGTTTCGCCGTATAGATAGACCGGGATGTCCGGATTGCGGCGGCGGATTTCCGCGACGAAGCCGTAGAGC
The DNA here is from genome assembly GCF_020544465.1 of Chromobacterium rhizoryzae. Lineage (NCBI taxonomy): Bacteria > Pseudomonadati > Pseudomonadota > Betaproteobacteria > Neisseriales > Chromobacteriaceae > Chromobacterium > Chromobacterium rhizoryzae. The sequence continues at coordinate 4,411,790 of NZ_CP066126.1, read as the reverse complement.
TTGCCCAGCGCTTCCTGCGCCGCGTCCTCGGTGTGGAATTCCTCGTCGTCTATCGACAGGATGAAGCCGGCGGCGCGGCTTTGCTGCTGGGCGAAGGAAGTCAGGTCGCCGTAGCTGGTGTAGCCGATCACGCTCATGCCTTCCGCCTCCATGGCGGCGGCGAGTTCGCGGATGCCGGAGCCGCTGGTGTTTTCCGAGCGGAAGTCCTCGTCGATGATCACGATGGGGAAATGAAAACGCATACCTGAGTCCTTGTTGCTGTTAACTCGGACACGCGCGGGGGCGGGACGCGGATGGGCCGTCGGCTCGCCGTGGGCGAGGGCCGAAGCCGCGGGCACCTGTAACCCTTTGCGGTGTCACTCGGTGCGCGTTGGGGCGCAGTTCTGTACGCACGGGCAGACCGGGGTCCGCCGCCGCCATGGAGGCTGGCCTTGAGGCGCGAATAAAAACAGGGCGCTTTGCGCCGCGGTCCGTAGTCGGCTCGCGCTGTGCTGTCTGCGCGGGCGGCACGTCTGCCGGCCTGGAGAACATCCCAAGAAAGCGCGCATTTTAGACCTTTTGCTTGTCATGTTGTTGCGCAGCAAAATTTTTTCCGCGAAAAAAACGCCTGACGGCGGCCAGGCGCGATGCGGCGGCGATGTCTTGGGGACATCAGCCCAAGTCAACGGATTGTTTTTAATCGCATTTGTCCTGGGGCGAGCCATCTTGCTCGCCAGCCGGCGCGGCCGGCGGAGGCTGTTGTTTTTTGCCACGCCTGGCCCAGTACAAGCCCAGAGCCTTGGCGACGATGGCGCCGCCGCTGAGCAGCAGTAAAAAGAGCAAGGGCGCGGCCACCAGCCAGGGGAAGAAGGCGATCAGTCCGGCGAAGATCAGCAGCGCCATGCCTATGGTCAGGAAGGCGGACGCCTCGCTGGCGTCGACATTGCGGGTGCCGCGCACCACCACGCCCAGCGCGTCGCCGATCCGCGCTGCTTGCCGCGCGGCGGCGCTGGCGCCGCTGAGGGCGGCGGTATGCGGCGGCAGCAGCAGGCCGTGATAGTCCTTGGGCCGCGGCTTGGTCAGCGTCGGGCGGCGGCGCTGGCCGGCCAGGATCACTTCGGTGGCGTGGTCCAGATCCTGAAGGAACCGCTCGGCCAGCTTTTCCGCCAAGGCCTGGTCCTCCACCGCCACGTCCAGTTCGCGGTTGGCCAGCCAGCTCGACAGATTGAGGTTGGTGGAGCCGATGCGCGCCCAGCGGCCGTCCGCCACCGCGGTTTTGGCGTGGATCATCGGGCCGTCCCATTCGAAGACGCGCACGCCGGCCTCCAGCAGCGGGCGGTACTGGGTACGCGACACCGTGGCGATCCAGCCGATGTCGCTGGAGCGCGGCACCAGCAAGCGGACGTCGACGCCGTCTCGCGCGGCCTGTTTCAGCGCGGTCAGATACATGCTGGTGCCCATGAAGTAGGCGTCGGTCAGCCACAGGGTGCGTCGGGCGAAGCAGGCGATCAGCAAGTCCAGCCGCATCATTTGCGCGGTGGCGGGCGTGGTGGCGATCAGGCGCGCCGCCACCGCGCCGCAGTTTTCCAATGGCGGCGGCGTCAGCCATTCCGCGGACAGCGGGCCGCCGCAGCTGGCCCAGCTGTCGGCGAAGGCCGCCAGCGCGTCGGCCGCCAGCGGTCCGCTGAATTTGACGCCGGTATCGCGCCAGGGCTCTTGGCCGCGCTCCGGACGGCCTTCCCAGCTGGAGCTGATGCACAGGCCGGACACGAAGACGGTCCGGCGGTCGATCACGATCAGCTTGCGATGATTGCGCCCCAGCATGCTGAGGCCGGCGGTCAGAGACGGCGGGTTGTAGGCGCGCAATTCCGCTCCCGCGGCCTGCAAGGGCTTGAAGAAACTGCCCAGATGCGTTTTCCAGCTGCCCAGCCAATCGTAAAGCAGGCAGACCTTCACTCCGGCGCGCGCGCGTTCAATCAGCAGATCCCGTATGCGCAGGCCAAACGCGTCCTTGGCGAAGATATACATCTCGATGAAGATCGATTCCCGGCTGTCGGCGATGGCCTGTTCCCAAGCCGGGAAGTTCTCCACGCTGTCGTAGAGCAGTTCCAGCTGATTGCCGCCCACCAGCGGGGCGCCGGCGGAGCGGGAAAACGCCTGCTCGGCCAGGTGTCGGATCAGCTCCTGATTGGCGGGGTGGGGGGACAGAATGGGCATTATATTTGGCTATTGTTTGACAATATACTGAATTTGGTTGAAATCGCCATTTTGGATGTCCTTGACAAGGCGGCTTGACAGTCGTTTTATTGAACGTTCGCGTCACAAAATCACAATTAATCCGCCGTGAAAACACGATTTTTCGACATCGAAAAATCAAAAAAATCAACGTAACATGATGATTTTTATCGTCTAATGCGGTGCACAAAAACCGGTTGCAGGGTCAAGCTCCTTGCCCTTAGAATCGAAACATTCGTTTCACATTATAAGCAGGACAAAGCTATGGACAGACAACGCTGGCTACAGGGCACCCTGTACCATCCGGACTTCGAGCAGGATAGCTGCGGTTTTGGCTTGATCGCCCAGCTTGACGACAAACCCAGTCACTGGCTGGTGGATACCGCCATCTCCTCGCTGGCCAAATTGACCCACCGCGGCGCGGTGGCCGCCGACGGCAAATCCGGCGACGGCTGCGGCCTGTTGTTTCGCAAGCCGGACGGTTTTTTGCGCGAAGTCGCCGCTGCGGCCGGATTGACGCTGAAGCCAGTGTACGCCGCCGGGCTGGTGTTCCACCATCCCGATCCGGAACAGGGAGAGCGCAGTTTGCGCCGCCTGCGCGAGTTTCTGGAGTCCCAGGGTTTGGAGGTGTCCGGTTTCCGACAGGTTCCCACCGACGACAGCGCCTGTGGGGAGGCGGCCTTGGCCTCGCTTCCCGCCATGGTCCAGGTCTTTGTTAACTGTCCATTCGGCATGGATGAATTAATGTTCCAGCGCCGTTTGTACATGGGTCGTCGCCAGGCTGAGAAAGCCAATAAGGCGGACGACCCGTTTTTTTATCTGCCGACCTTGTCGCCGCATACTCTGTCCTACAAAGGCCTGGTGACGCCGGAGAACCTGTCCAAGTTCTTCCTGGATTTGAACGATCCCCGCTTCGAGTCCAGCCTGGCCGTATTCCACCAGCGCTTCTCCACCAATACCTGGCCGCAATGGAAGCTGGCGCAGCCTTTCCGTTTCCTTGCCCACAACGGCGAAATCAACACCGTGCAGGGCAACCGCCATTGGGCGCGCGCGCGCGAGCGCATCATGGCGTCACCGCATCTGGACATGGACGCGGTGCGTCCCATCGTGCAGACCGACGGCTCCGACTCGATGTCGCTGGACAATATGCTGGAAGGCCTGCTGATGGGCGGTATTCCGCTGTTCCGCGCCCTGCGTCTGCTGGTGCCGCCGGCCTGGCAGAACGTCGACTCCACCGACAAGGACTTGCGCGCCTTTTATGAATTCAACTCCATGCATATGGAGCCGTGGGACGGCCCGGCCGGCATCGTGCTCACCGACGGCCGCTACGCCGCCTGCATGTTGGACCGCAACGGCCTGCGGCCGGCCCGCTGGGTGCTGACCCGGGACAATGTGCTGACCATTGCCTCCGAAGTGGGGGTGTGGGACTACCAGCCCGAAAATGTGGTGCGCAAGGGCCGGGTCAAGCCGGGTCAGCTGTTCGCCGCGGATTTGGCCACCGGCGAGCTCTTGTTGCCGGAGGAAATCGACGCCCAATTGAAGAGCGCCAAGCCGTATCGGCAATGGATCAAGGACAGCGCCAAATACCTGGAGCTGTCGATCGAGGACGACGCCGGTGTCGAGCCTTTATCCAAGGACGAACTGGCGCGTTTGCAGAAGCTATTCAATATCAGCTTTGAAGAGCGAGACCAAATCCTGCGCGTGCTGGCCGAGGACGGCCAAGAGGCGGTGGGTTCGATGGGGGACGATACGCCGATGGCGGTGCTGAGCCGGAAAGTGCGCTCGCCCTTCGACTATCTGCGCCAGCAATTCGCCCAGGTGACCAACCCGCCTATCGACCCGATCCGCGAAGCGGTGGTGATGTCGCTGAACACGGTGTTCGGGCCGGAACGCAATATGTTTGAAGAGAGCGCCGAGCACGCCAAGCGGCTGGAAGTGCGCTCCCCGGTGCTGTCGCACGAGAAATTCACCCGCGTCACCACGCGGCCGGAGCCTTATCTGAAGGCGACGACCTTCGACCTGTGCTACGACCCCAGCGAAACCGACTTGCGCCAGGCGCTGGAGACGCTGACCCGACATGTCGTGGACGCGGTCAAGGAGGGCACGGTCATCGTGGTGCTGTCCGATCGCCATGTGACGCCTCAGCGCCTGCCCATCCCGGCGCTGTTCGCCACCGGCGCGGTGCACCACGCGCTGATAGACAGCGGCTTGCGCTGCAAGACCAATATCCTGGTGGAAACCGGCACGGTGCGCGACGCGCACCAGATGGCCTGCATCATCGGCTACGGCGCCACCGCGGTATACCCCTATCTGGCTTATCAAAGCATCATCGAGCTGGTGCAGAGCGGCGAGGTCAAACTCAAGCTCAACGAAGCCTTGCAGCACTATCGCAAGGGCATCAACAAGGGTTTGCTCAAAGTGTTGTCCAAGATGGGCATTTCCACCATCGCCTCCTATCGCGGCGCGCAGCTGTTCGAAGCGGTGGGCATCCACGAGGAAGTGGTGGAGTTGTGCCTGAAGGGCACGGTGTCGCGGGTATCCGGCGCGGGTTTCGCCGACTTCGAGGACGATCAGCGCAAGCTGGCGCGTTTCGCCTTCAACCCGATGCGGCCGATCTCCCAGGGCGGCTTGCTCAAGTACGTGCACGGCGAGGAATACCACGCCTATAACCCCGATGTGGTGACCCTGCTGCAAAAAGCGGTGCAGAACGACGATTACCAGGCCTATCAGCAATACGCCGAGGCGGTGAACCAGCGCCCGGTGGCGATGTTGCGCGACCTGATGCAGGTGCAGCCGCTGGGCGAGCCTATCTCCATCGACGAAGTGGAGCCGGTAGAAGCCATCCTCAAGCGCTTCGATTCCGCGGGGATGTCGCTCGGCGCCTTGTCGCCTGAGGCGCATGAAGCGCTGGCGATCGCGATGAACCGCCTGGGCGGCCGTTCCAACTCCGGCGAGGGCGGCGAAGACGCCGCGCGCTACGGCACCGAGAAGATGTCCAAGATCAAGCAGGTGGCCTCGGGGCGCTTCGGCGTCACGCCGCATTACCTGGTCAATGCCGAAGTGCTGCAGATCAAGGTGGCGCAAGGCGCCAAGCCGGGCGAGGGCGGCCAGCTGCCAGGGGACAAGGTGTCCGGCCTGATTGCGCGGCTGCGCCACGCCAAGGAAGGCATCAGCCTGATCTCGCCGCCGCCGCATCATGACATTTACTCGATTGAAGACCTGGCGCAGCTGATTTTCGACCTCAAGCAGGTCAACCCGTCCGCGCTGGTGTCGGTCAAGCTGGTGGCCGAACCCGGTGTCGGCACCATCGCCGCCGGCGTGGCCAAGGCCTACGCCGACCTGATCACCATCTCCGGCTACGACGGCGGCACCGGCGCCTCGCCGCTGACCTCGGTCAAATACGCCGGCTCCCCATGGGAGCTGGGCCTGTCCGAAGCCCAGCAGGTGCTGCGCGCCAACGGCCTGCGCGGCCGGGTGCGGGTGCAGACCGACGGCGGTTTGAAGACCGGCCTGGACGTGATCAAGGCGGCGATGATGGGCGCGGAGAGCTTTGGCTTCGGCACCGGCCCCATGGTGGCGTTGGGTTGCAAATACCTGCGCATCTGCCATCTGAACAACTGCGCCACCGGCGTGGCCACTCAGGAAATCAAGCTGCGCTCCAAGTACTTCACCGGCTTGCCGGAAATGGTGATGAACTACTTCCTGTTCATCGCGCGCGAAACCCGCGAGTGGATGGCCAAGCTGGGGGTGCGCAATATGGAGCAACTGATCGGCCGGATGGACCTGCTGAGCCTGACGGCTGGCGACACCGACAAGCAGCAGAGGCTGGACCTGTCGCCGCTGCTGTCGCAAGGCCGGGTGCCGGATAGCGAGCCGCGTTTCTGCGTCAGCGCCAGCAATCCCTCCTTCGACAAGGGCGAGCTGGCGGAAGCCATTCTGCAGGACGCCTTGTCCGCCATCCACAATAAACAGATGTTGGAGCTGAGCTATCCGATCGAGAATACCTACCGCTCCATCGGCGCACGCCTGTCCGGCGAGATCGCCCGCGTGCACGGCGCGGCGGGCCTGCCATTCGGCTGTCTTAAGATCAAGTTCAGCGGCAGCGCCGGGCAAAGTTTCGGCGTATGGAACGCGTCCGGTCTGCATCTGGAACTGGAAGGCGACGCCAACGACTATGTGGGCAAGGGCATGGCCGGCGGCCGGGTGACCATCTATCCGCCCAAGAACGCGGGATACCGGGCGGGCGAGTCCATCATCATCGGCAATACCTGTCTGTATGGGGCTACCGGCGGCCAGTTGTTCGCCGCGGGCGTGGCGGGCGAGCGTTTCGGCGTGCGCAACTCCGGCGCGCTGGCCGTCATCGAAGGCGCCGGCGACCATTGCTGCGAATACATGACCGGCGGCAGCGTCATCGTGCTGGGCGAAACCGGCTACAACTTCGGCGCCGGCATGACCGGCGGCTTCGCCTTCGTCTACGACCCGAATGAGAAATTCGCTTATCGCTACAACAACGAGCTGATCGACATCCACCTGATCAACGGCGAAGCCATGGGCATGTATCGCGCCTATCTATTGGAGAAAATCGCCAAGCACGTTGAGTTGACCGGTTCCGAGACGGCCAAAGCGATGCTGGAGAACTTCGACGATTACGTCGATTACTTCTGGCTGGTCAAACCCAAGGCGGCCAAGCTCGACAGCCTGCTCAAGGACTAAGACGCGCAAGGCGGGCGGCCCTGGTGCCGTTCCGCCGATACCTCATTCAAAACCCGGGCGCCAGCGGGCGACGGGCCCAGCAAGACAGGAAACAACCATGAGCGATGTTTTCCAATTCATGAAGCTTTCGCGCAACCCCGGCGACAAGGTGGACGCCTCGGTGCGCAAGATCGAATTCAAAGAAATCTATCAGCCGTTGCACAGCGTGGACGCGGCCGACCAGGCCGGCCGCTGCTTGTCCTGTGGCAACCCGTACTGCGAATGGGAGTGCCCGGTGCACAACTACATCCCCAACTGGCTGAAGTTGGTGGAAGAGGGGCGTCTGTTCGAGGCGGCGGAAATGTCGCACAAAACCAATAGCCTGCCGGAAATCTGCGGCCGGGTCTGCCCGCAGGACCGTCTGTGCGAAGGCGCGTGCACCCTGAACCAGGGCGGCTTCGGCGCGGTTTCCATCGGCAGCATCGAGAAATACATTACCGACGAGGCCTTCAAAGCTGGTTGGCGGCCGGATATGTCCAAGGTGGTGTGGACGGACAAGAAAGTCGCAGTAATCGGCGCCGGCCCGGCCGGCCTGGCCTGTGCCGACGTGCTGGTGCGCAATGGCGTCAAGGCGGTGGTGTTTGACCGCTACGAGGAGATTGGCGGCCTGCTGACCTTTGGTATTCCGGAGTTCAAGCTGGAAAAATCCGTGATCAAGCGCCGCCGCGAGATCATGGAGGGCATGGGGGTGGAGTTTGTGCTCAACACCGAGATCGGCAAGGATGTCCCGATAGAAGAGTTGCTGGAACAATACGACGCCATCTTCATGGGCATGGGCGCATACAAGTATATGAAGGGCGGCTTTCCTGGAGAGGATTTGCCCGGAGTGTTGGAAGCCCTGCCTTACTTGATCAATAATGTGCGCCAAGGACTGGGCACGCTGCCGGATGGCGAAGAGCCGATCACGATGCATGGCAAGCGCGTTGTGGTATTGGGCGGAGGAGATACCGCGATGGACTGCAATCGCACCGCGATACGCCAGGGCGCGAAAAGCGTGATTTGCGCCTATAGGCGCGATGAGGCGAATATGCCAGGCTCCAAGCGCGAGGTGGCGAATGCGAAGGAAGAGGGCGTTGAGTTCAGTTGGAATCGGCAACCCACTGCCATTTTACAGTGCTCGACGGATGCTCTAGTCGTGAATTTAATGGCCACTCGTTTAGGAGAGCCAGATAGTAAGGGGCGCCGGACAGTGGAGCTCATTCCGGGAAGTGAAGAGAGTTTGGAGTGTGATTGCGTGATTATAGCTTTTGGCTTTCAGGTAGAGGCTGCGGCTTGGTTTACCGCTCAGGGGATTGGGGTTACTAGCAACAACCGAGTCATAGTTTCAGAACAGGATAGATATCCATATCAGACTAGCAGCCCTAAGGTCTTCTCTGGGGGGGATATGGTACGTGGGGCTGACTTAGTGGTGAGAGCGGTATTTGAAGGAAGGCAGGCAGCCGACAGTATTCTAAATTATCTCAGCCTTTGAAGAATTAGAAGCAACAACCGCAGATATTATTATCTGCGGTTGGCTGAAATTAGGAAAAGTAAGCTTGGGTGTTTTTATGTACGCTAGGGTCTGTGCAAATATCTGATGCAGTTGCCCATTTATATTGAGTGTGTTGACTATAAGGCAAACGCTCTAAGCCAAAACTAGTTGAAAATTTTATTTTGTAAGCCAAAACAATATAGTGTGTGCTGAATTCATCTCCGCAGTATGCATTAGTGTCGTAGAAGTGTTCCCAAACCCCAAAGGCTTCTGCGTCACTTCGATTAAAGGAAAAACCTAGTTCTTCTTGAAATAATCGATAAAAGGCATTGTCAAGAGACTCATTTTTTCGAACACGCCCTCCAGGCACAAACCAAAATCCAGCTGCAGGTTGGTTCTTCCTTAAACCTAAAAGTAAGTTGCCATTATTATTCTCAATAATAAAATCAATTGAAATTAAGGGGGCAAATTTCACAATCTGCATAAAATCGCAGACAGGAAGAAAACTGCTTTCATGTGAAGTAAGGTTAGCAGCGACCATACCTATCCTCAAAACGGACGATATCATCTTCCCCAAGATAGCTACCAGATTGGACTTCAATCAATTCAAGAGGAACTTTTCCTGGGTTCTCAAGAGCATGTACAACTCCAACGGGAATATAAACAGATTGATTTTCTGTCAGCAGAGTCTCTTTATCACCATTCAACACTCTAGCTGTCCCTGACACGACAACCCAGTGTTCTGCACGATGGTGATGCATTTGGACAGACAACTTTGCTCCTGGATTTACGGTAATACGCTTCACCTGATAACGATGGCCAGAGTCGATACTGTCATAATGCCCCCATGGTCGATAAATCATACGATGCTGATGCGCTTCTGGCCGCTGCTCAGATTTTAGTTTTTCTACAATATCTTTTACATTCTGTACTTGATCTTTTTTTGCCACGAGAACCGCATCTGCGGTATCGATTACAATCAAGTCATCAATGCCTACTGTAGCAATCAGGCGGTTGGCGGCACTATTCAAATAGCAGTTCTTACTATCAACTGTGATGGTGTCACCGATATTTACATTGTTTGAGTCATCTTGCTCTGAAACCTCCCACAGAGCACTCCATGATCCAACGTCGCTCCAGCCAGCATCCAAAGGTACGACAACTGCCAACTCTGTTTTTTCCATAACGGCATAATCAATAGAGTTTGGCGGGCAGTTTGAAAAGGCAACTGGGTCAGGTCGTAAAAAATCAAAATCCTGTTGTGGATTTTCCATTGACAATCGGCAAGCTGCGAGAATATCACCAGAGTATTTATTCAGCTCATCAATAAAAACAGATGCGCGGAACATAAACATTCCGCTATTCCATAGGTAATTTCCATTATCAATATATTGCTGAGCCCTTTCTTTGTTAGGCTTTTCAATGAACTCTTCAATTGGAAAAATGGAAGTTACGGTGTGGTCGTTAGATGGGCGGCGATGTGTTTTCGAAAATTTAATATAACCATAGCCAATTTCCGGCTTATTAGGAACAATACCGAAGGTAACAAGTTTCCCTGCTTCGACGGCTGGCTGGGCAATTGAAATAGCATGGTGAAAAGCCGCAGTGTCGGCGATGACATGATCAGCGGGTAAAACTAGTAAAATGGGGTCATCATATAGCTGCAGGGCATTTAAAGCAGCAATAGCAATCGCTGGGGCTGTATTACGACCAACAGGCTCTAATATTATAGAACTTGGCTCAACATTTATCTGTCTCAATTGCTCCGCAACAATAAAGCGATGTTCTTCATTACAAACAACAATAGGCTTCATACATTGCGAAACGCCTGACAGACGAGAATGGGTTGCTTGAAGCATCGATTGCGAGCTGGTCAGGGAAAGGAACTGTTTCGGAAAGCTAGCACGAGAAAGTGGCCACAAGCGTGTTCCATAACCACCAGCAAGAATAACGGGTATCATGATAAAGATTTCCTAAAATCGGGCATCAAGACATTATGCTTACGTTGTATATTTCTTTAAAAGAGCTATATACTGATTTATAATATGCACTTCGCTAAACGAAGCTGCCATAAAGTCTCTTCCTGCTTGGCCCATTGCCGATCTCTCCCCATCACTCAGCTCTAGCATGTTAACACAACACTTTACAAGCGAGTCAACGTCTTTAATTTTGCAAAGAAACCCAGTTTTTCCTTCAATTACTAGATCACGACAGCCTACGTTGTCTGTTGTGATCAAAGGCTTTCCCATTGCGGCTGCTTCCATCAGAGTTCTTGGAATCCCTTCTCGATAAAAGGACGGCAGCACAATGCAATCAGCTTGCGAAATAAATGGTCGCACATCGTCAGTTATGCCTAGATATTCGATAGAGCCCTCTTGTGCCCATTCAGAAATAAGTGACTTTGGGATAGCACTTGGGTTTTGTACATCGCAAGGGCCTAAAAGCTGAAATTGTGCATGCGGATATAATTTAGTTAGCGCTTTAGCCGTTTGAACAAATTCACCTACTCCTTTGTCCCAAAGCATGCGAGAGATTAATAAAAACCGAATTTTTTTGTCAGTTGCAGTTTTCGGTTGAGGGGCAAAAAAATTCATATTAACCCCCTCGCCATGGAGCAATACAGCCTGTTCTTTCTTAACTAAATTATGTGACAAAAAAACGTGCTTGTCATCCTCGTTTAAAAACCACACTTCTTTGGGCCAACGAAATGCTATTTTATATAAACACTTGGCAATAAAAGCGATCCAGTTTTTTTCGACGAAAGTGTAACCAAGACCCGTAGTAATTGCAATACAAGGCTTTTGGGAAAAAAATGATGCAATGGACCCATATATATTGGGCTTGATTGTGTAATGAATAATAAAATCAGGAGCAATATTTTTGTAAAGACGGTAAAGGGAGTAAATCAGTTTTCCATCTGAAATCGGATTGACACCCTTTGCCGATAAGGTGACATCGATCATGGTGCAACCCATCATTTTCAATTTTTCAGAGTAATTGTCGTGGGGGGCAATAATAAAAATGCTATGGCCGTCAAGAATTAGCCGTTGGATAAGACCATGACGGAAATTAAAAAGGGACCATGAGGTATTGGAAACTAAGCAGATTTTCATTTTAAGAAATAATCCTTCAAAAGAAGGGGTGCTAGGTTAGAATAATATTCCCTCAACGCTAGAATGAGATAGTTCTGGCAATAGCTATGAGGTTTTAAAAAGTCTACTAAAATAAACAATAACTATTCGTCTAGTAAACTTCAAAAGAGAAAAAAACTGGAAAAAAATAGATGTGATATTTTTTGTACCGAGTGCTTTTCTTAGTGCGAGTAGTTCGCCCTTTTGCATCAACAGTAAATTGGCGCTAAGTCCAGAGTGACCATATGATGGCTTATTTAAAAATATCAAGGGGGTTGATATATAGCCCATTTTGACACCTTGTTTTGCTAGTTCAAGCCATGCGGAATAGTCCTCCGCATAACGCATGGTAGGGTCAAAAGTCAGAGAGATATCTTTAGATAAGACAACAGAGGGGGTTGGAAAGTAATTTTTATAAAGTAAATTTCCCAAGAATATTTGTTTGACATGGCAAGAGTGTATGGGGGCAGTATGTTTATTATAGCTGAATGACCCGCCAATAAAATCTAGTGAATGCTTAGTTAAAGCGGAGATTTGTATTTCCAGCTTTTGTGGGTGCCATTCGTCATCTGCATCGATAAATGCAATCCACTTGCCATGGGCCTCGGAAATTCCGATATTTCTTGAAATAGATGGACCTAAATTTGTTTTGTTCTCGTGCAGTTTTATTTTTATTTTAAGAGAGCACATTTGCAATGCACTAATAATAGAAGAGGTTTTATCATTGGAACAATCATTAATGCAGATGATCTCTTCTGGTGGAAGTGTCTGATTAAGAACTGACTTTATTGTATTTTCAATTGTTTTTTCAGAGTTAAAACAAGGGATGATGACGCTAATTTTATTCATTCAAAATGCCCAGTAAATAATAAAAACATTAACCTAAAAGTAGGTATGGTAGATAATGCCAGTAAGAGAATGGAGTTTCTATTACTTCTTTGTGTTGCTAAAACTAAGCAAGGAGCAATTATTTCGACAGGGGCATGAATGCGCCATGAAAGTTGGTAGTTTGAAGATGCAAAGACTGATAATATAGATAAAATAGCGCAAAATTTAAATAAATGAATATGCTTGAAGTTGCTACTATTCCAATCACAAAGCAAAATAACAAATAAAAGATAAAGTCCTATAAATATTCTTTTCCATTGGTCATTATTGGCCTCAGTATAAATTTCTGCGCTTTGCGCACTCATTACAAAATCAAAACTTTGAAGGATAGACTCAGTGAAAAAGAAAGAGAGCGAAAGAAAAATGGCAAATAAAACGGTAAGAGTTTTTTTGTTAGGTAGAAAAGTGGATAGTAGATAAATAGAGACAAAAATAATTGCTGAGTAATGGAAGGAAAAGGCAATAGCCAAAAAAAGTATGCTTAATAATTTTGAATTGCTTTTAATCGATAGGACTAAAAAATAAACGGATATTATAGTCCTCCATACATACATGGCATTGCTGAAGGAGAAATAGCAAAAAAATAGAATAAAAGCTTTTTTGAATGTAATACTAGATGTTTCAGAGAGTTTTATATAAAGTTGAAAAAATAATATATTAGATATAAGGCAATTAATAAAAATAAATATAAATTCAGAATTGGCAATGTATTGTTCTAAATATAGTACGATTAGAAAGCCAATTTCGACTTTACCGGTTCGGAAAAATATATACTCAATGCCATCGCGAAGGCCCATAGTCCACAATAGCTGAGATTGAGAGTAATATATATCGGAGTCAGCAAAAACTCCATTGAATGCCATTGGAAGTGAAACGATGGCAACAAGAAAAATAACTAAAAGAAAGTTGCTTTGGTGTAAGCGGTTAGGATCAATAACGAAGTTATTTTTCATAGGGTAATGGGCTAGAAATTAATGAATGGAATGGCATGCTGTGACGAAGAAATAAAATTATATAAAATAAACTAATAAGACCACACAAGACAATATTTAATACATGTGCAAATGATGAGGTAGGACTTAAAATGTAGTTAATGATGATAGGTGTCAAGCCAAGTAAAGCAGATACTAACCATGTGATATATTTAGGTGAAGGAGGGGATATTTGATAAAGGGAGTATGTTGAAAACATGCATGCAACTGAAAAAGATAACATTATAATGACGGGGGCAAATTTGAAGTCTGCTTGTGTTATTTTTAATATGTAAAAGCAAACTAATAAAACGATGGAAGCAGTAAAAAACGAAATTAAATTACGTGCAGGTTTCTTGTCAATTTGAGAGGATTGATTTAATAAACTACCTATAACTCTGAAAAATTCGCTTAGCATGCCAACTTGGCAAAAAAACAATGCGGAGTGATAACGGTTATCTATGAGTAAGCTGATGAGACTTGCGCAAGTACCTAAGCCTAAACCTAGCATAATAAGGTAAATAGGAATAACCGAGTTAAGCATGTCATTAAATAATGATATGCTGTGAGATTTGTTATCCAAACTTAGATGGCTATAGAATTTTGGTAGTATTACTTGTGAAGAGATCGCTTCAACAATGGACCAAAATTGATTGGCAATGCCAAACCCAAGAATCAATATCCCTAAATTGTGTGGACCCCAGAAAGTATCAATTAAAAATCGATACCCCCCTGTAAGTATCCAAAGTAGTCCTGCGCTAATAGAAAGTGGCAGGCAGTACGTTAGCACCATTTGTGTGTCAATAAATCGTGCATAGATAGCTTGGGTATTAGGTTTACAAGCTTTATAAATAATTTTGAGTGCAAGTAAGCCTCCAACTAAAAAACCTATTGCTTGTCCAATAAACCATAGGAGAGATTCATTTTTTAACTGCACCAATGCCATTGAGCAAAGCAAGCCAATAGCAGTGGTCACGAATGCTAAACCGATTGAGGAGAGTCGTAGGCCTAGCATATTCAGCAATGGAATTAATGTATTATTCCAAGTACCCAACCACAAGCTAATGCAGAGTGCTATAGAATAGGGAACAATATTGTATAAAGGATAAGGGCTGTCTCTAAATGTTGAGGATAGCCATAGCAAAGCTATTAAAAATGAAAGCAAAGAAAGACTAGAAATATAAATGTTATATTTTTTTAGATAGCCTACAAGAAGTCCTAAAGAGTACCATTCGTGAGTATGTCGGTTAATGTATTGACCAACGGGATTGATTAAAAACAAACCGAAAAAACTTGTAAAAGCGGTCATTAGACCCAAGCGAGCAAACTGCTCAACAGAAAGCCAATGAGTAACTAACTTAAGCGCCAACAAACCAATTAAGGCTTGGCTAAGCCGTGCAAGTGATATCCACAGTATATTCATAGGGCTAAAATTGAGCTGCTATTTCTAGGTCATGTGCAATTTCTTCTGAAATGGTGTTTGCAAAACACTCAGAAGAAAATGAATACGCCAAATCACTTGATAAGAATGAAGCAATGTTCGTCTGGTAGTCCAAAAATTCACGCTCTGGCATATTTTTAATATACTGATAGAGCTCAGGGTAACTATTGAATTGGGTTCGATCTATGTAACAGGTTGAGGGAATAAAGCTCGCTATATCAGGAGCTCCATGATAAATAGGAACGCAGCCAGAAAAAAAACTATCAAATATTTTTTCAGTAATATACCCATTAAAGCCAGTGACGTTTTCATAGCATATACTGAATTTAGAATTCAGTAGCACAGTTGACTTGCTTTCAATGCGCCCTTTATATGCTGGAAAATATACAGCATTAAAATAGCTGCCAAGCATGCCCTGTAGCTTAGTGTAAATACGGCCTAGTTTTCCATGACGCATTGCTGGTAAGTTCCAACCAGTGCCATAGAGTCTAAAATCTAAAGGAGCATTACATTGAAACCATCTAATTGCTTTGATTCTTTCAGGGTATAGACTTCTAGCATCTGGCCTTTGTGTTGTTTTATTACCAGCTATCATACAGCATAAGTTGTTGCGATTTTTGAAACCATTTATATCAGGTAGTTGTAAGTTCTGGCTATAATTTATTTTTTTAAAATTTCTGGCATGAGTATGATTTTGCCAGCAAAAGACGATATTAAACTGATTTATAAGTTCGATTGAGCTGTTGTTCCTGTCAATCAAAGGTGTTTCCATGTTAAGTAAATAGTGTCTTGCATTTTTACTCCGGGATATTTTTCTTGCATTTATGTGAATTTCTATGAAAAATTTATATTTTTGAGGAGTGTCCCAGGTATTTAAATCAATGCCAAATTTTAAAAGCTTTTCTTTTAACAAAAAGAAAGGGTGGTTGCAATTGTCTCTATTAAGGTGGGACGAAGGGGAAAATACATCATTATTTTCCCCGGCACCATAAAGGAGTGCTGAAATCATGAGCTAATAACACTCTTTAGATAATCAATTTTTTCATGCAAGCAGAAATGATGATTGCCAACAAAAAAGCCATTTTTATCAATGTAGTCAGCGTTTTCTAGCGAGCCGTGGATTTCATAGTTAAACCAATTGAGCACTTCATTTTTTGCAAAATTGCCGGCGACGATTGGACGTACATCAATGTTTGCAACGGATAACTTGTTCACAATGGCTTCACGAGATATTGGGGCGTTTTCTTTTAGAACTAGGGAAAATCCAAACCAACTACTATCACCGATTTCCTTTTGAATTGAAATCCAAGGATGATTGGAGAAAGCTTTTTGAAAATAATTGGCATTCTTACGACGTTCACTAATAAGTGCAGGGAGTTTTTTCACCTGCTCTTGCCCAATTGCCCCACTCATTTCAAGTGGCCTTAGATTGTAGCCTGGAAGGACAAATCTGAAAGACTCTTCAAAAGGATTGCTACTTTTTTCTCCGCAGACATGATTGAATTTCGGTAGATTCCTGGTCCAACCATGAGCTCGGAGACATAGCAGAATATGATACAACTCCTCATCATTAGTCATGATACCGCCACCTTCCATGGTAGCAATATGATGGCTAAAAAAGGTGCTAAAGGTTCCCATTAAGCCAAATGTGCCAGCCTGTTTGCCATTAATCTTGGCACCCATAGACTCACAATTATCTTCTAGTAAGATAATATTACGGTTAGCTATCATTTTTTGAATGTGCTGGAAGTCATTAGGATTTCCAAGCAAATTGACTGCCAAAATTACTTTGGTTTTATCTGTAATAGCAAGTTCTAACTGATTTAAATCGAAATTCAGACTATCTATATCGATATCTACAAATTTTAATTTGAGACCATATTGCTGCAATGGATAATAGGTTGTGCTCCAAGAAACGGCAGGTACAATTACTTCGTCACCGGCTTTTAATGGCCTCTCCTTCCTGAAAAATAAAGCACCAATCATTGCTAAATTAGCGGAAGAACCAGAGTTGACCATTACGACGTGCTTGCAGCCTACCCACTCTGCAAAATCTTTTTCAAATGCAGCAACTTCTTTGCCCATAGAGAACATGCCAGAATCAATGACTCTTTGAATAGCTGCATATTCATCTTGGTCCCAGGTGGTGCTAGCTAGTGGGTAGTGCATTTAATGACTCACTTTCAATGTACGTAGATAGTACTCATATGTTTTCATTAGACCATTGGTTAGGCTCGTTTCCGCGTGCCATCCCCATTGATTGGCTAGACCGGTATCTGTTAGTTTTCTACTCATCCCGACAGGCTTGCTGAGGTCGTGAGTGAAAGATCCTGAGTAACCGATTACTTCTGCCGCAGCCTGATAGTATTCATTCACAGAATAATCATGTCCAAGACCAATATTCATGCAGTTAGGGATCCCTGCGATGTCATCCACTGCCATTAATAGAGCTTGTGCCAAATCTTCTGCAAATAAAAATTCACGCCGTGCTTCACCAGACCCCCAAATGTCTACTTCACTTTGCTTCAAGATCTTCGCTTGATGTAATTTATGAATGATGGCAGGTATAAGATGAGACCATCTCGGGTCAAACTTATCATGTTTTCCATAAAGATTGCAGGGTATTATTGTTTTATAATTATACTCAGGATTTTCTCGACAGATATATTCGGCTAGTTTTGCGACCGTAATTTTTGCTAGAGCATAACCCTCATTGGTAGGCTCCAAACCACCAGATAGAACGTCGCTTTCCTTTAATGCTATCTGTCGATCTCGCGGGTACATGCAGGAACTGCCAATATTTATTAATTTTGAGATGCCAGAGACAGAGGCGGCTAAAAGCACATTGCGACCCATATCGAGATTATCGATTAGGAATTTGACGGGTTCTCGTATATTAGCTTGAATGCCGCCTACTTTTCCCGCTGCGTGTATGATGCAATCAGGTTTTGCTTTCTCGATATACTGTAACGTTGCAGAAAAATTGGAAAGATCTAACTCTGCATGTGAGGGCGTTATCCACTGAAATTTATCTGCAGCTGGGTGTTCCAGCAGATTTCGGCCAAGCATGCCTGAAGCGCCGGTTAAAAGTACTCTCATGCAAGACTCCTTGTCCTTATCGTTCAACGCTTACAGAAACATAGTGCCCATGCCTTTTCAGCAATGCATGCTGTTTAGCTTGCTCCAGATCATTTTGTACCATTTCAGCGCACATCTGTTGAACTGTAATCTCTGGGGTCCAACCAAGTAAGTTTTTGGCTTTACTAGGATCCCCTAAAAGGGTTTCTACTTCAGCAGGCCGAAAATAGCGGGGGTCAATTCTGACAATAATATCTCCAACTTTTAGTGCAGGAGCATCCGCACCTGAAATTTTTGTCACAACGGCATATTCATTGATCCCAGAGCCAATAAAATCTAGTTCAATTCCTAGATGTGCAGCGGACCAGATAATAAATTGACGGACACTATATTGCACGCCTGTCGCAATTACAAAATCAGCAGCTTGGCTTTGCTGCAACATTAACCATTGCATCTTGACATAGTCTTTAGCATGTCCCCAATCACGTAGAGCATCCATGTTACCCATGTACAAGCAAGACTCAAGGCCTTGGGCTATATTGGCAAGGCCCCGGGTAATTTTCCGTGTAACAAAAGTTTCCCCACGCCGCGGTGATTCATGATTGAACAAAATACCATTACATGCGTACATGCCATATGACTCCCTGTAGTTTACTGTTATCCAGTAAGCGTAGAGTTTGGCTGCTGCATAAGGACTTCTAGGATAAAAAGGTGTTGTTTCTTTTTGAGGTGTTTCTTGTACCAAACCATATAATTCTGAGGTGGAGGCTTGATAAAATCGGCACTTATTTTCAAGCTTCAAAAAACGAATTGCTTCAAGTAAACGCAAAGTGCCTAACGCATCGACATCGGCCGTATATTCAGGTGATTCAAAGCTGACCGCAACATGTGATTGTGCACCTAAATTGTATACTTCATCAGGCTGCACTTCGGCGATAATTCTTGTCAGATTTGAAGAGTCACTTAAGTCCCCATAGTGTAATTTTATTTTTGCATTTTCAGTATGGGGATCTTGAAAAATGTGATCTATGCGCTGAGTATTAAAAGATGAAGCTCTACGCTTAATGCCATGAACCTCATAGCCCTTTTCTAACAAAAACTCTGCAAGGTAAGAGCCATCTTGGCCAGTGATGCCGGTAATTAAAGCTTTTTTCATTTTCATTCCGATGCAATAGAATGGGGGTTTATCGAAGCCATGTATGAAAAGAGTGATTGAAAACGCTGGGCAAAGCTGTGCGAATTATTTGTTCGCATATACCCGTTATGAGCAATTTCATTGCGAAGCGGTTCATCCTCAAGGTACATTTGTACTTTTTCAACAAAATCATCAGGATCCGAATAAATAGCAATTTCTTTGCCAATCTCGTAATAGTGTTCAAGCCCTTCCACATAGTATGAAAGTTGAAAACTACCCGTTGAGTTAATTTCGAAATGTCGTGCTTTAAGCTGTTCTATGGTTTTGGGTGATCGAAAACGAGATACTAAAGCTCTAGGCGAAGAACACAGGTATCTGGCATCCCAATTGCTAGAGTTAGACAGATTTAAATTTATTTTACTTGTGTTGAAAATATCGATCATTCTTTCAAGTGATACCATGCCATTTGGCCAGCCTGAACCATACGCCTGTACATTGATGCCTACCTTTTTGAGACGATTAATTAGCCAAGAGCGATAAGGGTGAAAGGCTCCAACAAAAGAAACGTCTAAAATTTTATCTGAATCTTTCTTTTTATACAAATCAAGATTAGCTCCAAAAGGAAAGTGGAAGGCATGCTGCAGGCCAAGCTTTTGATATTTTCTTATGCCATAAATATCTGGAGTAGTAAACACATTAAAATGTTTTGCCCAGTAGCGGGAAAAATCTTTACGCCAAGTATCATCATGGAAAAAACAGATAGTTCGAGTATGGTTCTGCAATGACAAAATAATGTTTGGATCAAATTGATCAGTGTATAACGAAAATAAAATAATGTTTGGGCTTTGTGATTTTGCTTTTTCTAACAATAGCTGATTCATGCCAGCTTTGCCATGCTTTTGTAATAGAGACATATAGTCAAATATCTCTACATCAACTCCCATTTCTTTTAGGGATGCATAGAAGTTGTAATACTCATATGACTGCCCTCTTTTCGGATCTCCGTAGTCATATTCCATGATCGCTAAAATTATTTTCATATTGCTCATCTTGGTTGATTGTAAAACTTTCTTGCCAATTGGGAAATCTTGGAGGCGAGAATGTGTGGGCGACATAGATATGCTGAAATTAGTCTGAGAGTGATTGCCTTTAAAATGATTCGTTTGGCAAAAACCTTATTCTTGGAATTCTTGTTGCATCGCCACCAATGAAGCAAATACTTTAGCTTATAAATTTTAATGGCATGATCTTTTTTTTGGATTTTTGTGTTTTGATATACAAATCCAAGTAAGCTTGCTTGCTGCTTTATATGGATAGTTGAGCTATCATTGCTGCCATGAATACGATATTGAATCAACGGTGCGTATGACCAGATGATCTTACCTCTTTGTGCAACTTGCATTAAAAAAGAAACATCGGAGTGCTTTCCTCCGTATTCCGAATTTAAATATAGTCCTTTAATTTTTGAGGATCTATACATGTAGCCAGGAAATGGAGCAACATGGTCGATAGGACTACAGTATTGTAAAAATAATTCGCCCCCACTATTTATAATCTTTATGCCGTCTGTCTTTTGTAGGAGAATGGTTTTTGTTAATCTGCTGTTTTGTAAAATCTGCCCATTACACCCGACTGCAGCAATGTCATTGTCTGAGGTGATGATGCCCAATAATGTTTCAAGGTAGCGTGGCATCATGACGTCATCGTCGTGAAACATGACTAAGAATTCTGCGGTGCTTTCTTCAATAATGGTTTTGAAATGGGCTAATGCACTTAACGAGTTTGACCTACGGATATATATAACGTCCCCATACTGTTGCCGTATGATGCGCTCTACATCATCGGTTGTAGAGTTATCTGAAATGTATAAATTGTATTCTTGCAGGGTTTGTTTTTTGACGGAGTCAATGGCTTCGGCGATAAAATTTGGCCTATTATGGCTGAGTATATAAATATCGACTGTTTTTAAGTTTTTTGTTTTGTCAATAATATTTCCGGAACTGTCAAGCGAAAATGGCTGCATATTTTATCGGGTGGATATATTGTGGACTTTTAATTGACGCTGTTATAAAAACTAGGCGTCTTGCCAAACCTCAAGTCTTAATTGATTTAATTAAATCTATGTATTTTGAAAAAAAGCCATGCTAACAAAGCATTATTTGCAATGAATAACAAGGGCTGATTAGGCTTATTTTTGATAAATATGTCGATTGGCTGTTCTTTCAATAATAGATGAAATGCTAAAGTGATTTTCTACACCAAGAGCTTGGATTTTTTTTGTTGATGGTATGTAGGTGGATTCTATTGCAGAAGAATTGGACTGCACAATAATCTTTTTGCCAGGAGATATGGTTTTAGCTACAAGCTGAGCTAAGGTTTTTATTCGAACTCTATCTTCAGATCCAACGTTGTAGGCTTCACCAGGTGTGCCTATAGCGAGTAAGTTTAGTAACCAGTTTGCCATATCATCACCATCTAAATAGCTTCTCACGGCAGTCCCATTGCCCTTGATTAAAATGGCGTCTCCAAATAACGCATCCCTTATAAAGTTACCAATTGCATATGGTCCATCTAGTGGGATATGTTCCCCTGCAAAGGCAAAACATCGAGCAATAACAGTTTCCAGGCCATGCATTTGGAGGTAAGCTGTACATAACTGCTCAGCAATTCGTTTGCCTTGGCCATAAATACTGCTAATCAATGTGGTTGGAGGTGCCCCTAGATAGTTTTCTGAGATGTGGCTTAGCTCTCTGGGTTGTGGGCCATATACCGCTCCCGAGCTTATAAAGAGAAATCTTGTGGCCTCTGCCTTTAGGCTGAAATCAAGAACGGCTTGAGTCCCTATGATAAGCTGTTTTAACCATTCATCAGGGGGGCCTTCTTTGTGAGTGTCTGCCGCCGCATGAATGATATCAGTAAATTTTAAATGGTTGTATTTGGTGAGATCGAAAAGATCGCCTTTAATAAAGCCAAGCCATTTATAACTAGCGTAACCGGGGTGGTTTTTTAAAAAAACTTCCGGAGATCGGCTTAGTATGGTGACTGTGATATTGCAGTCAGTGGTTTTTTTTGTTTTGATCAAATGATCAAGAATATGTCTGCCAACAAATCCTGTTCCTCCGGTAATAAGGATTTTCTTATTGTTTAATTGTGGAGTCATTGGGGGGGACTTTTTAGAAAAGTAGTAATTTTTTTCTGTATAGATGTAATGTCTAAGCCTTGCTCTTGTAGCAAATAACTATAGCTACCACATAACTTTGTAAAGCAGTCCTCAACACCAACTCGTAGTATTTTTATTGGGGCATAAGTTGTAGATATCTCTGCGATCATTGACCCCAGCCCCCCTTGAGTTGAATGCTCTTCAAACGTCACAATAATATTGCTGGATTTGCAAATGGTAACTAATTGATCAACGTCTAGCGGTTTGATTTTGGGCGCGCTCCAGACGGTTGCATTTGGAAAAAATGACTCTGCAATTTTTATAGCCGTTTTTGTCATTGCTCCTGTTGCGATAAAAGATATTTCACCGGGTGTGCCATTTCGAACGGCGAAGAAGCTAGCTAGGGTACCTGATAGAGGGGCGTGGTGCACGTCACCTAAATCTGATTTTCCAATTCTTAAATAGGTCGTGGCTTTTGATCTATAAGCGTGCTCCATGCACAAAGTTAATTCATGGCGGTCTGAGGGAGAGTAAATATTTAAATTTGGAATCGCTCGAGTTGCGGCAATATCTTCTGTTGACTGATGGCTGGTTCCTAGGTGGCTGTAAACAAACCCGGCACCATCGCCAATAATAATCGCATGTAAATTATCGTGAGATAAGTCTAACTTAATTTGCTCTAAAACTCGAATTGGAACAAATGAGCTAAGCCCATAAACAACAGGGATATAACCGGCTTTAGATAGGCCTGCGGCCATGCCGATCATATTCTGCTCAGCAATGCCTGCATTAATATATTGCTGAGGGCATCTGTTTCTGAAATCATCAAAAAGTGCGTAGCCATGGTCGCCCGTTAAGAGTAAGACCCGTTTGTCACTCTCGGCTAATTGGAGCAATGAGCTAGAGAATGCATTTCTCATTAAGCACCATCCTCTATCTCGGATATGGCTTTTTTGTAAGTGTTTTCATCTAGGCGTGTATAGTGCCAAATATTATTGTTTTCCATAAATGAAACCCCTTTCCCTTTTGTTGTTTTTGCAATAATTGCTTTTGGTGTGGGCGATGTACTCATCCATAGTTTTTCAATCGTGTCATGAATGGCGGACTCGTCATGGCCATCGATCGTGATGGTTTCAAAGCCAAAGCTGGAAAATTTATTTTCTAAGTTTCCTAGATTCAAAACTTCATCAGTAGATCCCATCGCTTGAAATTTATTTTCATCAACAATGACCATGAAATTATCTAATTTATGATGGGCTGCGAATAAGGCACCTTCCCAGATCGGTCCCTCATTTAGCTCGCCATCTCCAACGATAACATAAACTTTCTGTGAACTATTTTTGAGGCTAGAGGCTAAAGCCAAACCTACTCCTATGGAAAAACCATGGCCTAATGAGCCTGACGTAACTTCTAAACCTGGAACGCTGGAGTCAGAAAGTCCTTTTAATCTGCTCCCATCAGCAAAGTAATTTTTGAGATCGTTACTATTGATCCAGCCTTTCTCGTAGATGCAGGCATATTGGGCCATTACGCCATGCCCTTTGCTGAGTACTAAATAGTCTCTGTTGAGGGAGGCTGGATCATTGTCTGGGTAGCGAAGGCAGTTTCGATAAAGTACTGCGAGAACTTCAATAATTGAAAAGGCGCAGCCGATATGCACTGTATTACCGGCGTAGGCCATATCCAGTACCCGCTTGCGGAGTACTTTTGAATTAAAGTTGCTAGATATTTTATCGTTCATTTTATTTCTTCAAAAATTAATTCCGAAAAATTCTTCTAACTTCTCCACGACGAAATCAAGGTGTTTGATGCTTAGACCAGGGTATACCCCAAGCCAAAAAGTTTGATTCATGACAATGTCGGTATTTGTCAAGTCACCACTGATACGATAGTTTTTGCCTATCATATAGGGTTGGCGTGTCAAATTGCCCGCAAATAATAACCGTGTTCCAATTTTCTGTTGATCTAGGTAATTGAGAAGATCAACTCGTTTGAAGCCTGTATTTTCTTTCAGAATAACTGGAAAGCCGAACCAAGAAGGGTCCGAGTTGGGGGTGGCTTCGGGCAAGTGGAGAAATTCTAGGCAATTTTGTAGACGATCTTTCAGGTAAGAAAAATTTCGCCTTCTAGCGGCGATGAAGTCGTCAAGTTTATCCATCTGTGCAAGTGCGCAAGCGGCCTGCATATCAGAAATCTTGAGGTTGTAACCTAGGTGACTATATGTATATTTGTGATCGTAGCCATATGGAAGGCTACCTTGTTGACAGCAGAAGCGTTGTCCACATGTGTTGTCTTTTCCTGGCTTGCAATAGCAATCTCGGCCCCAATCTCGGAAGGATTCGGCTATTAGTTTGAGTTCCGCATCGTTTGTAAAAACAGCGCCACCTTCTCCCATTGTTATATGATGAGCAGGGTAGAAGCTTAGCGTGGCGATATCTCCAAATGTGCCAACCATTTGACCATTGTATGTGGCGCCAAGCGCATCACAACAATCCTCTACCAGCCAGAGGCCATATTTTTTGCAGATGCCAGTTACCGCTTCTAGATTGAATGGGTTTCCCAAAGAGTGTGCAAGCATAATGGCTTTAGTCTTTGGACTAATGGCGGCTTCGATTTTACTTGCATCGATATTATGACTTGCAAGATCGACATCTACAAAGACAGGAACCGCGCCAAATTGTAGTATTGGATTGACTGTGGTTGGAAAACCTGCTGCAACGCCAATTACCTCATCACCAGGTCTGATTGCTCGTTCCCCTAACCTTGGAGAAGTCAGGGTGGAGAAAGCTACCAAGTTGGCGGATGAACCGGAATTGACGGTGATTAGGTACTTAACACCTAGGTAGTCAGCCAAGCGTTGCTCAAATTGGTCATTAAAGCGACCAGTCGTGAGCCATCCATCAAGGCTGGCGTCTACCATGTTTTTCAGCTCGCTGGCATCTATGACTTTTCCAGAAACCGGGACACTGCTTATGCCGGGTTGGAAGGGCTTGGGAGCATGTACAATGTCTGCGTACTGTTGAACTAGTTCGGCAATCTGTGCGCGCAAATTTTCAGGGGTAGCTGCTTGAGTCATGGTGACTATTCTTTCAATGCTTCAATGTATTGGGTGATCTGTTGTTGGCAGAGGTTGTGTGCGTTCACTCCATTCAGCCACTCGCTATGCCAATGGATTATTTTCTGAAGGGCTTGTGTCAAATCCCAGCGGGGGCGCCAGCCTAGTTTTGCTTTGGCCTTTGCAATATCAAGCTTTAGATAATTGGCTTCGTGGGGGTGATGTCCTAAATTATGTTCCCAGCGTGCTTTTCTGCCCCATTCTTGCACCATTTTCTCGACAATCCATTGTACAGGCTGGGCTCCATCATCATCTGGGCCAAAGTTCCACCCTTCTGCGTAGCTTTGGCCCTCATCATACAGATGCTGAGCAAGGGTGAGGTAGCCAGCTAGTGGTTCTAGCACATGCTGCCACGGACGGGTGGCATGTGGGTTGCGAATTATAACAGGACGATCATTTTCAAAAGCTTGCAGTGTATCGGGTATGAGCCGGTCACTGGACCAATCCCCCCCTCCGATGACATTGCCGGCGCGGACTGAGGCCAGTGCGGTAGATGTCTGTTGAAAATAGGAGAGTCGATAGGCACTTGTTGCCAACTCAGCACAAGCTTTACTGCTGCTGTAAGGATCATGGCCCCCCATCGGTTCAGATTCGCGGTATCCCCAAAGCCATTCTTTGTTTTCGTAGCATTTATCGGTGGTTACATTGATGATGGCCTTGATGCCCGCTAATTGACGTGCTGCCTCAAGAACATGAATGGTGCCCATTACGTTTGTAGAGTAGGTTGTAACTGGGTCTGAGTAGGAGAGGCGAACGAGCGGTTGTGCCGCCATGTGGATGACGATTTCTGGCTGGGCGGCTTGCATCGCCTCAAGCACGGCTTGATAGTCCCGGACATCACCAAGAACGCTTACCATGTTGGCGGCGACTTGGGCTTCGCTAAACAGGTTGGGAGTTGTCGCCGGGGCTAGGGCGAAGCCATATACCTTGGCCCCCATCATTTGCAGCCATAGGCTGAGCCAAGAACCCTTGAAACCGGTGTGGCCTGTTAAGAAAACTTTCTTCCCATGCCAAAAATCGGTATTAACTGTCATTTTACCAGCTCTTCCATGGAGCGTTGCCAGAATTCCAAAGGCTTTCTAGATAGTGCTTGTCTCGTAAAGTGTCCATCGGCTGCCAGAAACCATTATGAGTATAAGCCATGAGCTCCCCGTCTTGCGCCAGCTGCATCAATGGCTCCTGCTCCCATATGGTACTGTCATCCTTGAGGTAGCTAAGTACCTTTGGCGAGAGCACAAAGAAGCCGCCATTGATCATGGCGCCATCTCCTTTAGGCTTTTCCATAAAACTCTGGACCTGCCCTTCTTTAATATCCAGTGCTCCAAAGCGGCCTGGAGGATAGGTGGCTGTCAGCGTAGCGGCTTTGCCATGGCTTTTATGGAAGGCGATAACGGATTCAAGATTGACATCGCTGACTCCATCACCGTAGGTGAGGCAGAAAGTTTCGTCTTTTTCAACATAATTAGCAATGCGCTTTAGCCGTCCGCCGGTCATTGAGCTATCGCCAGTGTCAACTAATGTTACGGTCCAAGGCTCGGCCCGTTTGCTATGTACTTCCATCTTATTGCTTCGCATGTCGAATGTCACATCCGACATGTGTAGGAAGTAATTGGCAAAATATTCTTTTATTAAATAGCCCTTGTAGCCGCAGCAAATAATAAAGTCATTAATCCCATGCTGAGAGTACATTTTCATTATATGCCAAAGAATGGGCTTGCCGCCCACCTCTACCATCGGCTTAGGCTTGATTGTGGTTTCTTCGCTAATTCTAGTCCCAAGCCCGCCTGCAAGAATAACTGCTTTCACTATGTTTCCTTTGCATTACTCTGTTGTGGCTGAGCAAACAAATGCATCAGCCATAAAATTGTGCTTTTCTAAGCCGGATGACAATAAAAGCTTTTCTGCGGCGTGAATCATTGCCTCAGAGCCACATGCGTATAATTGTGTTGTTTTCAAATTGGGGGAGGATAAAAGATATACGTCCTGAATGTGGCCTTTTGCCCCATCCCAATTAGGATTGTTTTTCGAAAGAACTGGGGTGTATTTGATATTGAGAGGCAGCTCTTTGGGGTTCCAATAAAAATCAGAAACGTCCCTGTTTCCCCAGTATAGTGATACTGATCTGGGTTTTTCTATACCTGTTCTAGTTGCAAGATCTTCTAGCATGGACTTAATAGGGGCAATGCCTGTCCCTGTGGCAAAGAAGACCAAGTCCATATCTATATATTCTCGTAAAAAGAAAGTGCCGAGAGGGCCGTTTATCCTTATTAGATCGTTCTCGGACGCTAGATTAAACCAGTATTGACTCATTTCGCCATCGGGGAAGTTTTTAATATGTAACTCAATGAGTTTGCTGGTTTTGAATGTGTTCGCTATTGAATAGCTTCTCTTGACGCCTTGATTATTGGTGATGTCTATGTATTGACCCGGAAGGTACTCAAAACTGGCCGTTGGAGGTAGTCTAAGCAAAACTTGTGCAATGTCAGTCGTAAGTTTTTTTATGGTTTGAATGCGGCTCGGAAGTGTTTTCTTTGTGGGGAGTTTGACATGAAGATCTTCTATGTCGAGCTCAATGGTCTCAAGCGGTGTGCGAATGCAAGTGAGAACCCAACCGTCATCTTTCTCTTGTTGCGTTAAGCCAGATTCGTCGTGGAGGGCGAAAGTTTCTCCGCTGATGACTTTTCCTTTGCAAGTGCTGCAGCGGCCTGTTTTGCAACTGTGTGGCAGAAAAATATCTGCCTGAAGAGCGGCATCAAGTATGCTGACCCCTGATGGGGCAGTAAAACATTTGGTATTTTTAAGTTTGATTTCAAACATTTTGTTTTTGCACTGAAAATTTTAATTTTCGATTGGCCATGATTGTTTAATTTCTCAATATGCTTTTTGCTAAAGATAGCTTGTGTTGACGCTTCAATTTTACACCTTTGTGAGTGGCTAGGGTATTAATGCCGGAACGATGTCTTGTGTGGGCTTCTTGTGCTGTAGTTGTAGGGTTGCAATAGTCGTGGACTCCTGGGGCTGTAGCGTTTTGGCCTTTGCTAGGTGCTCATCGGATGGGTAACGCTAACAGGGAACCTGTCATCTGTGCAATGTACAGGCGCTGTAGTCTTGGCTCTGCCAGGATCAGATGTCTTGCCGTGAGCATGGTCGGGCCAGCTGGTTATGGTCTGGATGCAATATCCTTTTGGCATGGATGGGCTCGACGACCCTAAAGTTTGAAGCCCCAGATTCGACAAATATGCTTTTGTCATTGATCTGGTCATTCTATGAGATTAAAACATGAAGGGTGGCTTTGTCAGACGCAATATGTGGAGAGGTGCTCATGGAGAGCTTTCAAGCGACTTTTGGAATATATCAAAGTGTGGAGGCGGGGAGCAAAGGCCGTGCTTGCCATGATGGGCGATTGCCTCAATCAAGGCTAGAATTCGGCACAAAATTTGGGGATGTGTCCACAAGGATCAAACGAACAAAAAATGTCATGATTGAGTCTCGGGCATGCTCCGGCCTAGAGTGGCTGCCATTATAGCTAGTGTTCACTAGTATTCAAGGAGGCAAGCAGCTTAATCATTGCTTATGGATAAGAGTGTTGAACTGGTAATGCTGGGTGGGATTGTGATGGGCAATCGTTGCTGTAGGTGGGGCCACACAGATTGTACTTTAATTCTTCGGGAGGTCATCGGCTACTTCGAGAGCTAAGTTTCCGGGCTCCATATGAGGGGGCGTTTCACGAGCTCAGGACTCTGCGGAAGGTGTCTGCCTACTCTTCCTGTCCTGGGCTATGGAAGAGGTGGGTTTGGGTTGGATTTGTGCGAAAATGCCCTGAAGTGTGTGGTGTTGCAGTTGGGCCTATTTATGTGTCTGCTTGCTTGAGCGGTCACGCCAACCCGCTCATTCTTGGATTCGTCCCATTTGTGTAGATGGTGCAAATCAGTAGCCGTTAGGATTTTGCTCCTGCCAGCGCCAGCTGTCTTTGCACATAGCGTCCAGTCCTTTTTCTGCTTTCCAGTTCAATAAGCGCTGGGCTTCGGTTGGATCTGCCCAGCAAGCAGCGATGTCGCCGGGGCGGCGAGAGACTATTTCATAAGGGATGGGACGACAACTGTGCGTTTCGAAGGCTTGCACCATTTCCAGTACGGAATAGCCGTGCCCAGTTCCAAGGTTGACGGTGATTAGGCCGCCTTTGGTCCGAAGTGTGTCCAGCGCTTTGAGGTGGCCATTTGCGAGATCTTCAATGTGAATATAGTCACGGACCCCAGTGCCATCTTGGGTGGGATAGTCGTTTCCGAAAATTTGTAGGGTCTTGCGCTTGCCAACAGCAACCTGGCTGATGTACGGCATTAAGTTGTTAGGGGGACCATTCGGATCTTCGCCAATTTGCCCGCTTTCATGGGCACCGACTGGATTGAAGTAGCGGAGTAGCCCAATATTCCAATTTGGCTCTGCTTTACTCAGATCACGAAGTATGTCCTCAATCATTAGCTTGCTGCGGCCATAGGGGTTGGTGGTGGACAAGGGGAAGTCTTCACGGATTGGTACCGTGGCGGGATTGCCGTAGACTGTGGCTGATGAGCTGAAAACGAGAGTGTGGACTTGGTGCTGTTGCATGGCATGCAATAGCTGGAGTGTGCCATTAACATTGTTGTCATAATACTCAATTGGCTTTTCAGTGGATTCGCCAACGGCTTTGAGACCCGCAAAGTGTACAACGGCTTCGATTGAGTGAGTAAAAGCGGTCGACAGCGCTGCTGTGTCGCGAACGTCCCCTTGGATGAAGGTAAGTGATTTGCCGGTTAGGGCTTGTACCCGTTTGAGAGACTCGACCTTGCTGTTGCATAGGTTGTCTAGCACGACAACTTGATTGCCGGCTTCGAGTAGTTGCAAGCATGTGTGGGAGCCTATGTAGCCTGCGCCGCCGGTAACTAAAATAGTCATTTTAAATTAAAACCTAAAATCAATTGCATGCTTTGCAAGGTGGAGGGATGCGAAACGTCTAGTCGATCATTGTTGCATGAAAACGGTAGCTTGAGAATGGTGAGCCGCTTACAATGATAAGCTCAATTTTGGTACTGTTGGGGTGATGCTAAGTGGTGTCATCTCCACGTTTTAAAGAGGCGTGTAATGCTGCAAATCTTATTGTTGGCTACGTTTTTGTCGCTAGTAGTAGGGATGTGCTTGATCCATTTCGCCCACCTGCATGAGAGTTTCTCGGCTGATCATGATTTGGGGGGAGTGCAGAAATTTCATGCTAGGCCAGTTCCACGCATTGGTGGGGTACCGATAGCGCTAGGCTTGACTGCCGGAAGCTGTTTGTTGGCTTGGCTTCTAGGTGATGTACAGGTGTTACTAGTGCTGCTGGTCGCCTTGCCTGCATTTGTGGCTGGTCTCCTTGAGGATATCACTAAGCGAGTGGGGCCAATGCCTCGTTTACTGGCCACGTTCGTTTCGGCGGGGCTAGGGTATTTTTTGTTAAGGGCAGGGCTCCAGAGGCTGGACATCCCTTGGCTGGATAGTCTTTTGGTGCACTTCTGGGTGCTTTCGTTGTTGCTTACTGTTGTTGCTGTTGGTGGTGTTGCGCATGCTGTTAACATTATTGATGGCTACAATGGTCTCTCCGGTATGGTGTCTATTTTTATTTTCTTGGCCATAGCCTATGTGTCTTTCAAGGTGCAGGATGCAATGTTGATGGGGATTTGTTTTGCGATGGTTGGCGCAATTGCGGGATTTCTGTTTTGGAACTTTCCCCGTGGGCTGATCTTTGCCGGAGATGGTGGGGCCTATTTGGTGGGGTTCATGATTGCGGAGGTGGCGGTCTTGTTGGTGGCAAGGCATCAACAGGTGTCTCCTTGGTTTCCCTTGTTGTGTGTTATCTATCCTGTGTTTGAAACCTTGTACTCCATATACAGGAAGAAGTTCTTGCGCGGGATGTCGCCAGGAATGCCGGATGGGCTGCATTTGCATATGCTGATATATAAACGGCTGGTGCGGTGGATGGTAGGTTCTCGGGATGCGGTTCATCTGACCCAGCGCAATAGTTTGACCTCCCCATATCTGTGGGCGCTATCGTCGTTCTCAGTGGTGCCTGCAATGCTTTTCTGGAACAACACCCCTGTACTGATTGGCTTTGTGTTGGTCTTCATCGCCAGTTACATCTATCTGTATCGTATGATTGTCCGTTTCCGCACTCCTCGCTGGATGTTGCTGCGTAAGTCGACTCGTCTCTGACGCTATCTTGGGCCTGCCGAAAATTGCTACGGCAGGCTCTTGAAAACCCTCCCGCTCGTCCCTATCATTAGCACTCGCAGCAGGTGAGTGCTAACGCTCGCCTCAACTCAAACAGGTTTCAACTCTCAACAGCCACTGTAACAGGAGAGATCCATGGCAATTCGTCCTTTGCACGACCGTGTTGTTATCAAGCGCCTCGAGGCTGAAGAAAAAACCGCTTCCGGCATCGTTCTGCCGGGCGCAGCCGCAGAGAAGCCGGACATGGGCCAGGTGCTGGCCGTAGGCAACGGCAAGATCTTGGAAAACGGCGAGCGTCGTGCGCTGGAGCTGAAGGTTGGCGACAAAGTCATCTTCGGCAAGTACTCCGGTCAGACCGTCAAGGTTGACGGCGATGAAGTCCTCGTGATGCGCGAGGAAGATGTAATGGGCATCGTTGAGTAATCCGACCCACATCTGAACTTCCCCAACTCAGAATTCTGGAGATTTAAAGAATGGCTGCTAAAGACGTAAAGTTTGGTGATTCCGCTCGCGCCAAGATGGTAACCGGCGTCAACATTCTGGCTGATGCCGTTAAAGTGACCCTGGGCCCGAAAGGCCGCAACGTGGTGCTGGACCGCTCCTTCGGCGCGCCGACCATCACCAAGGACGGCGTATCCGTCGCCAAGGAAATCGAACTGAAGGACAAGTTCGAGAACATGGGCGCGCAGATGGTGAAAGAAGTCGCTTCCAAGACTTCCGACGTGGCTGGCGACGGCACCACCACCGCCACCGTGCTGGCTCAAGCCATCGTGTTGGAAGGCATGAAGTACGTTGCCGCCGGGATGAACCCGATGGACCTGAAGCGCGGCATCGACAAGGCCGTTGCCTCGCTGGTGGGTGAGATCGCCAAGATCGCCAAGCCGTGCGCCACCACCAAGGAAATCGCTCAGGTTGGCTCCATCTCCGCCAACTCCGATTCCGACATCGGCGACATCATCGCCAATGCCATGGAAAAAGTGGGCAAGGAAGGCGTGATCACCGTTGAAGACGGCAAGAGCCTGAACAACGAACTGGACGTGGTGGAAGGCATGCAGTTCGACCGCGGCTACCTGTCCCCGTACTTCATCAACAACCAGGACAAACAGATTGCCGCTCTGGACAATCCCTTCATCCTGCTGTTCGATAAGAAAATCTCCAATATCCGCGATCTGCTGCCGGTTCTGGAGCAAGTGGCCAAGTCCGGCCGCCCGCTGCTGATCATCGCAGAAGACGTGGAAGGCGAAGCGCTGGCCACTCTGGTGGTCAACACCATCCGCGGCATCCTGAAAGTGGTAGCCGTTAAAGCCCCGGGTTTTGGCGATCGTCGCAAAGCCATGTTGCAGGATATCGCCTTCCTGACCGGCGGCACCGTGATTGCCGAAGAAGTGGGCCTGACCCTGGAAAAAGCTTCGCTGGAAATGCTGGGCCAAGCCAAGCGCGTTGAAGTGGGCAAGGAAAACACCACCATCATCGACGGCGCCGGCCAAGCGGCCGAGATCCAGTCGCGCGTGGGCGAGATCCGCAAGCAGATGGAAGAAGCCACTTCCGATTACGATCGCGAGAAACTGCAAGAGCGCGTGGCCAAGCTGGCCGGCGGTGTTGCGGTGATCAAGGTTGGCGCTGCCACCGAAGTGGAAATGAAAGAGAAAAAGGCTCGCGTTGAAGACGCCTTGCACGCTACCCGCGCCGCTGTGGAAGAAGGCGTTGTGGCTGGCGGCGGCGTTGCTCTGCTGCGCGCCCGCTCCACTCTGGACAGCCTGAAAACCGACAATGCCGATCAAGACGCGGGTGTTAAGATCGTGCTGAAGGCCATCGAAGCGCCGCTGCGCCAGATCGTCAAGAACGCTGGCGAAGAGCCGTCGGTCGTGGTGAACAAGGTGCTGGAAGGCAAGGGCAACTTCGGTTACAACGCGGCTAGCGGCGAGTACGGCGATATGCTGGAAATGGGCGTGCTGGATCCGGCCAAGGTAACCCGCTCCGCTCTGCAGCACGCGGCTTCGGTTGCTGGCCTGATGCTGACCACCGACTGCATGATCGCTGAATTGCCGGAAGACAAGCCGGCGGCCGGCATGCCGGATATGGGCGGCATGGGCGGCATGGGCGGCATGATGTAAGCCAACGCCTCCTTAGGCTTTGAAAAACCCCGCTACGGCGGGGTTTTTCTTTTGCGGGCTTAAAATGCGTTGGCTTCTGGCAAAATAAGGCCGGGGCATATATTAAGTTAAGGAGTGCGTGATGGAATTGAAGGCCTTGCTGAGCAGTCTGGACACGATTTTGGAGCCCTGGCGCTTCAAAGACTATGCGCCTAACGGCTTGCAGGTGGAAGGGCGGCAGGCGGTGCGCAAGCTGGTGACAGGCGTCACCGCTTCGCAAGCTTTGATCGATGCCGCGGCGTCGCGCGGAGCGGACGCCGTACTGGTGCACCACGGTTATTTCTGGAAGGGGGAAGACGCCCGGATTTGCGGAATGAAGCGCCAGCGGGTCAAGACGCTGCTGGAGCATGATCTTAACTTGCTGGCTTACCACCTGCCTTTGGACGCGCATCCGGAGCTGGGCAATAACGCGATGTTGGGCAAGGTGCTGGATTTGGAGGCCCAGGGGCAGGGCGGTGAACAGGGTTTGCTGTGGCATGGGGCGTGGTGGCGAGGCGGCAGTGCGAGTGATTTCCGTGAACACGTTTCCGCTCGTCTGGGGCGCGAGGCTTTGTTGTTGGGCAGGGCGGACAAACCGATTTCGCGCATAGCCTGGTGCACCGGCGGCGCGCAGAGTTTTTTCGCCGAAGCCATCGATCTGGGCGTGGACGCCTTCATCACCGGCGAAGCGTCCGAGCAAAATCATCATATGGCAATGGAGTGTGATGTGGCTTTCATCGCTGCGGGGCATCATGCCACGGAGCGTTTTGGCATCAAGGCTTTGGGCGAGCGCCTGGCTCAGCTTCATGGCATAAGTGTTGAATTTGTAGACATTTCCAACCCGGTTTAGGCGGCTAGGCAGGGCTTCGGCCAATTTATTTGCATAGAAGCTTCAAGTCCCTACTCGGAATCGGGTAAAATCAGGCAGTTTTGGGCTCGGTTTCCACGTTTGAGGATGACTGTAATGAGTGAACAACAAGTCGATGCGGGGCGCCGTCGCTTTCTGACGGTTGCAACCAGCGCTGTTGGTGGTGTGGCGGCGGCCGGAGTGGCGACGCCGTTTCTGATGAGTTTCTTCCCGTCCGAGAGGGCGAAGGCCGCCGGCGCTCCCGTCGAGGTGGATATCGGCAAGATCGAGCCGGGCCAGAAGATCAACGTCGAGTGGCGCGGCAAGCCGGTATGGGTGCTGAACCGCACGCCGGAGCAATTGAAAAACCTGCCGAAGCTGGACGAGAAGCTGGTGGATCCCAAGTCCGAAATGGATCAGCAGCCGACGTATTGCCAGAACGAGCACCGTTCGATCAAGCCTGAGCTGCTGATCGCCGTCGGCATCTGCACGCATTTGGGCTGTTCGCCGACCCACCGTCCGGACATCGCGCCCGCCGATCTGGGCCCGGACTGGGTGGGAGGCTTCTATTGCCCCTGTCATGGTTCCAAGTTCGACTTGGCCGCGCGCGTCTATAAAGGCGTGCCGGCTCCGAAGAACCTGGAAATTCCGCCGCACAAATATCTGTCCGACACCCGCCTGCTGATTGGCGAAGACAAATAAGCTGAGGGGGCTACATGACTAAAGGACAAAAGCTGCTCAACTGGGTGGACGAACGTTTTCCGTTATCGTCGATGCTCAAAGAGCACGTCACCGAGTATTACGCGCCGAAGAACTTCAACTTCTGGTACTTCTTCGGTTCGCTGGCCATGCTGGTGCTGGTGATCCAGATCGTTACCGGCATCTTCCTGACCATGAACTACAAACCGGACGGCACCTTGAATGGCGCCGGCATTCCGGTCGCCTTCGCCTCGGTCGAATACATCATGCGCGATGTGGCCGGCGGCTGGATCATCCGCTACATGCACTCCACCGGCGCCTCGATGTTCTTCGTGGTGGTCTATCTGCACATGTTCCGCGGCCTGATCTATGGTTCCTACAAGCAACCGCGCGAACTGGTGTGGGTGTTCGGCACGCTGATCTTCCTGTGCCTGATGGCGGAAGCCTTCATGGGTTATCTGCTGCCTTGGGGCCAGATGTCGTTCTGGGGCGCGCAGGTGATCGTCAACCTGTTCGGCTCCATCCCGGTAATCGGTCCGGACCTGTCGGTGTGGATCCGCGGCGACTACGTGGTGTCCGACGCCACGCTGAACCGCTTCTTCGCGCTGCACGTGATCGCGGTGCCGCTGGTGCTGCTGGCGCTGGTGGTGGCTCACCTGATCGCCTTGCACGAAGTGGGCTCCAACAACCCGGACGGAGTTGAGATCAAGAAGCTGAAGGACGACAAGGGCATTCCCCTGGATGGCATTCCCTTCCACCCGTATTACACCGTCAAGGATGTGCTGGGCGTGGTGGTGTTCCTAATCGTGTTCTCGGCCATTGTCTTCTTCATGCCGGAAATGGGCGGTTACTTCCTGGAGAAGCCCAACTTCGACCAGGCCGACCCGCTGAAGACCCCGCCGCATATCGCGCCGGTATGGTACTTCACGCCGTTCTACGCCATCTTGCGCGCCATCCCGTCCTTCCTGGGCACCCAGGTGTGGGGCGTGATCGCGATGGGCGCGGCGGTGGTGTTGATCGCCTTCCTGCCGTGGCTGGATCGCTCGCCGGTGAAATCCATCCGCTACCGTGGCCCCAAGTTCAAGTTCATGCTGGTCCTGTTCATCGTGTCCTTCATCGGTCTTGGCATTCTGGGCGCTTTGCCGTCCACCAATGCCCGCACCGTGATCGCGCAGGTGCTCTCGTTCGTCTACTTCGTCTTCTTCCTGGGCATGCCGTTCTACACCAAGAACGATGTAGGCAGCATCCCGGTGCCGACGCGGGTGACGGATACCAACGCCAAGCGTCAGATCCGGTTTGCGGTGCTGGTGGTGGTGACCGTGGTGGCCGCCGCCGTATTCGCCATGAACGTGTAAAAAGGGGAGAGGACTCATGAAAAGCAAAATCCGCCACCTGATCGCGGCCATGGCGCTGGCGCTGCCGTTCAGCGCTACGGCCCTGGCTTCCGGCGAAGGCCCCAAGCTGCCCAAGGC
Organism: Chromobacterium rhizoryzae; assembly: GCF_020544465.1. NCBI lineage: Bacteria > Pseudomonadati > Pseudomonadota > Betaproteobacteria > Neisseriales > Chromobacteriaceae > Chromobacterium > Chromobacterium rhizoryzae. Next base: position 4,375,044 of record NZ_CP066126.1, on the reverse strand, counting down.
GCCGATCAATATTCAAGATACGGAAAGCCTGCAACGCGGCGCGCAGATCTTCACCAACTACTGCTTGTCCTGCCATTCGGCCAGCGCGATGCGTTACAACCGCCTGACTGATATCGGCCTGACCGAAGAGCAGATCAAGGCGAATCTGCTGCCGGTGGGCGCCAAAATCGGCGATCCGATGAATATCGCGATGAACAAGAAGGATGCTCAAGCCTGGTTCGGCGCCACGCCGCCGGACTTGTCGCTGATCGCGCGTTCCCGCGGCGCAGATTACCTGTATGGTTATCTGCGTGGCTTCTACCGGGACCCGAGCCGGCCGACTGGCTGGAACAACGCGGTGTTCGACAAGGTGGGCATGCCGCACATCTTCTGGGAGTGGCAAGGCGAGCAGGTGCTGAAGACCGAGAAGAACGCGGAAGGCCACGAAGAGCACAAGCTGGAGCTGATCAAGGCCGGCACCCTGACCAAGCTGGAGAACGGCAAAGCCAATACCGTGGAGTTCGACAAGCGGATGGCGGACCTGACCAACTTCCTGGTCTATGTGGGCGAACCTGCTCAGGTGAAGCGTCAGCAGATCGGTTATGTCGTGTTGATGTTCCTGTCGCTGTTGCTGTTGCCGCTGGCGTATTTCCTGAAGAAAGAGTACTGGCGCGACGTGCATTAAGCCCGGTTGCTTGATTTGATCAAGGCGGAGAAATCCGCCTTTTTTCTTTTTAATCATTGGCTTATGATGCGGTGCTGGAAATTGGTGGACGGAAAGTGCTAGAATGCCCAGCTGAATCAACCCATTGTTAGTTAAGGATTTCCTCCTGCCATGATGACTCTTTACTCCGGAATTACCTGCCCGTTCAGCCAGCGTTGCCGCATCGTGCTTTTTGAAAAGGGAATGGATTTCGAAATCATTGATGTGGACATCCATAACAAGCCGGAAGATCTGGCGGTGATGAACCCCTACAATGAGGTGCCGGTATTGGTCGAGCGCGATTTGATCCTGCACGAATCCAATATCATCAACGAGTACATCGACGAGCGCTTCCCGCACCCGCAGCTGATGCCGGCTGACCCGGTAATGCGCGCGCGCGCCCGTCTGTTCCTCTACCGGTTTGAAAACGAGCTCTTCATCCATGTGAAGGCGCTGGAAGCCGGCGCCACCGGCAAGGAAGCGAACAAGGCTCGCGAAGCCATTCGCGACGGCCTGACCACGATCGCACCGATTTTCGCCAAGCAGAAGTTCATGTTGGGTGACGATTTCTCCATGATCGACGTGGCGATCGCGCCCTTGATGTGGCGTCTGGAGCATTACAATATCGATCTGGGCAAAAACTCCGCGCCTATCCTCAAGTACGCCGAGCGTATTTTCCAGCGCCAGTCCTTCATCGACTCGCTGACGCCGTCCGAAAAGGCCATGCGCAAATAAGGATTGCCAATGAGCTCCAGCACCAAGCCCTACATGATCCGAGCGCTGCACGAGTGGTGCGGCGACAACGGCTTCACGCCCTATGTGGTGGTATGGGTCAACGAGCGTGCCGATGTGCCGCGCGAGTACGTGAAAAACAACGAGATCGTGCTGAATATCGGTCTGTCGGCCACCAAGAATCTGCGTATCGACAATGACTGGTTGTCGTTTTCCGCCCGCTTCGGCGGCGTGTCCCGCGACATCTGGGTGCCGATAGGCAATGTGATGTCGATTTTTGCCCGGGAAACCGGCGAAGGCATGGGATTCGAGGTGGAGCTGGGCGAGGCGGAAGCGCCTGCGCCGACGCTGAAACCGGTGGCGGCCGACGAGGAGGCCAAGCCGGCGGAAGCGCCGTCCGAGCCGGATGCGCCGGCCAAGCCGACGGGCCGCCCCAGCCTGCGCATCGTCAAATAGCGGTTTCAACTCCGCAAGCGAAAGCCGGTCCGTCAGGGCCGGCTTTTTCATGGGCGGCTTTCCAAAAAAAGGGCGCCAGCGGCGCCCCAAGTCCCTTACCACAACAAGAAAATCCGGATTTATTCGACGCGCTCCCCGTGCAGGATCACGTCCAGCCCTTCGCGCTCTTCGTCTTCCGCGACGCGCAGTCCGATCGCGATATCGATCAGCTTCAGCAAGATGAAGGTGACGACGGCGCAATAAGCCGCGGTGACGCCGACGCCGAGCGCTTGCGCGGCCAGGCTGCCTTCCGCGCCGCCGATTTCCTTGACGGCGAAGACGCCGGTAAGCAGCGCGCCCAGGATGCCGCCGATGCCATGCACGCCGAAGGCGTCCAGGGAGTCGTCATAACCCAGCATGTGCTTGAGCCCGGTGGCGCCCCAGAAGCACACCACGCCGGCCGCCAGGCCGATGATCAGCGCGCCCTTGACGTCCACGAAGCCGGCGGCGGGCGTGATGGCGACCAAGCCGGCGACCGCGCCCGAGGCAATGCCCAGCACCGAAGGCTTTTTCTTGGTGAGCCATTCGGCGAACATCCAGGCCAGCGCGGCGGCGGCGGTGGCGAGCTGAGTGGTGACCATCGCCATGCCGGCGCGGCCGTCCGCCGCGGCGGCGGAGCCGGCGTTGAAGCCGAACCAGCCCACCCACAACATGGACGCGCCCACCAGGGTCAGCACCAGGTTATGCGGCGGCATCGCCTCCTTGCCGAAGCCGACGCGCTTGCCCAGCACCAAGGCGGTCACCAGGCCGGCGATACCGGCGTTGATGTGCACCACGGTGCCGCCGGCGAAGTCCAGCACGCCCTTGTCCGCCATCCAGCCGCCCGGCGCCCAGACCCAGTGAGCCACTGGCACGTAGACCAGCAAGGACCACAAGGCCATGAAGACCAGCATGGCGGAAAACTTCATCCGCTCGGCGAAGGCCCCGGTGATCAGCGCCGGAGTGATGATGGCGAAGGTCATCTGGAAGGTCATGAACACTGATTCAGGAATGGTGCCGGCCAGCGGGTGCACGGCCAGTTTGCCGGCCTCTTTGAGGTAAACCATGCCGTCCAGCATCACGCGGCTCAAATCGCCCAGATAGGGGCTGCCGACGGTGAAGGCCAGGCTGTAGCCGATGACCGCCCATAGCACCGTGATCAGCGCGGTGATGGCGAAGCTTTGCATCAGCGTCGCCAGCACGTTCTTTTTGCGCACCATGCCGCCATAGAACAGCGCCAGGCCGGGAATGGTCATGAACAGCACCAGGGCGGTGGAGATCAGCATCCAGGCGGTGTCGCCGGCGCTGATGCTCTTGGCGTCGGCAATCGCCGGACCCGCCGGTGCGGCGGCCAAGGCCAGCGGAGCCGCCAGGCTCAAGCCGGCGAGCTGAATGGTTGCGAGCAGTTTTTTCATTGTCGTTTCCCCTGTGTCTCTATCGCGGTTCAGACCGCGTCGGCGTCGGTTTCGCCGGTGCGGATACGCACCACTTGTTCCAAGTCGTAGACGAAGATCTTGCCGTCGCCGATCTTGCCGGTGCGGGCGGACTTTTCGATGGCTTCCACCACCTGATCCAGCAAAGCGTCGTCTATGGCGATCTCCAGCTTGACCTTGGGCAGGAAGTCCACCACGTATTCGGCGCCGCGATAGAGTTCGGTGTGTCCTTTTTGACGGCCGAAGCCTTTGACTTCGGTAACCGTGACCCCTTGCACGCCGATGGCGGACAAGGCTTCGCGGACTTCATCCAGCTTGAAGGGCTTGATGATGGCGGAAACGAGTTTCATGACTGCTCCTTAGGGTCTGATGATCCGGTGGCTTGAGATGAGCGCTGCTGTAGCGTCGATACGCATGAATCGTGCCAGGCCTGATTGGCGCAAAAGAAAACCCTAAGATCATGTTGCAACGCAAAAAAGGCCTGTACTGGCCGTTTTGGCACTTTCCCGGTGCATGGGGTCGTGGCGGGCCGCACTGATTTGGTGCCGCAAGCACTGTGGCGTCAGGGGAGGGGCCTGGCCGGATCGCTCTAGGCCGGGTGCGCGCCGGCGGGTGGCGGACTTGGCTTTTTGCTACACTCTGCACTGTTATCACTTACTCATAAGGAGCCGCGTCATGTTGAGCCAAAAGCTGTTTGAGGAAATCGGCAACAAGATCAGCGAAACCATCGCCGCCAGCCCGGCCAAGGACATCGAGAAAAACGTCAAAGCGATGATGGCCTCCACCTTTAGCAAGATGGATCTGGTGACGCGCGAGGAGTTCGACGTGCAGCAGGAGGTGCTGGTGCGCACCCGGGAGAAGCTGGCGCAGCTGGAGCTGAAGCTGGGGCGCCTGGAGGCGCAGGTATTCCCGGAGGAAACGCAGGCCGCGGTAGAAGCGCAATCAGAACTCGGCCACTCCTAGCGATATGACGCTGGCCGTGGTGGCAAGCCGGGCGCTGGCAGGGTTGGAAGCGCCCGAGGTCGCGGTGGAAGTGCATCTGGCCAACGGTTTGCCCGCATTCACCATTGTCGGCCTGCCTGACCTTGAGGTGAAGGAAAGCCGGGAGCGTGTGCGCGCGGCGATTTTAACCTCGGGTTTTGAGTTTCCGGCCCGGCGCATCACCGTCAACCTGGCTCCGGCCGATCTGCCCAAGGACTCCGGCCGTTTCGATCTGCCCATCGCCATCGGCATTCTGGCGGCCAGCGGACAGGTGCGTTGCCCCCGTTTGGCGGAGTATGAGATCGCGGGAGAACTGGCTTTGACCGGGGCCTTGCGGCCGGTCCGCGGCGCCTTGGCGATGGCGTGCCGGACGCGGGAAGCGGGGCGGGCCTTCATCTTGCCGATAGCCAGCGCCAAAGAGGCCGCGGTGCTGGAAGGCATGCCCTTGTACGGCGTGAGCACTCTGGTGGAAGCCTGCGCCTTTCTCAACGGCCTCTCCGAGCTGGTACCGTATCGACCAGAAGGCGGTTTGCCTCATTCGGCCCCGGACTACCCCGATCTACAAGACATCAAAGGCCAGCCGCTGGCGCGCCACGCGCTGGAAGTGGCCGCGGCCGGACGGCATAGTCTTTTGATGATGGGGCCGCCCGGCACCGGCAAATCCATGTTGGCCGCGCGTCTGCCCGGCATCTTGCCCGGCATGCCGGACGAAGAGGCGCTGGAGAGCGCCGCCGTGCGCTCCTTGGGGACCGACGGCTTCGCGCTGGACGATTGGGGCGTAAGGCCGTTCCGCTCACCGCACCATACCGCGTCCGCGGTGGCGCTGGTGGGCGGCGGCAGCGATCCGCGGCCGGGAGAAATCAGCCTGGCGCATCACGGCGTCTTGTTCCTGGACGAATTGCCCGAGTTCGATCGCAAGGTGCTGGAAGTGCTGCGCGAGCCCCTGGAGGCCGGGGTGATCCACATCTCGCGCGCCGCGCGCCAAGCCAGTTTTCCCGCGCGCTTCCAGCTGATTGCGGCCATGAATCCCTGTCCGTGTGGTTATCTTGGGCATTTCAGCGGAAAATGCAGCTGCACGCCCGAGCAAGTGGGGCGCTATCGAGGTAAAATCTCCGGTCCCTTATTGGATCGCATCGATTTGCACGTTGAAGTGCAGTCCTTGCCGGCGGAGCAGTTGGTGGGCGGGGCTGTCGGCGAGTCCAGCGCTTTGGTGCGCGAACGGGTGGAGACGGCGTATCGTCTGCAATTGGCCCGGCAGGGCAAGGCGAATGCCGGCTTGAGCGGGGCCGAACTGGAGGCGATTGGCGATTTTCACGCCGAGGCGCTGGCATTATTGCGGCAAGTTTTGGACAAGATCGGCTTGTCTGCGCGCAGTTATCATCGGATACTTCGAGTTTCCAGAACCATTGCCGATTTACAGGGTCAGGCAATGGTCATGCGGGAGCATGTGTTGCAGGCGATTCAATTACGACGCGCCGCAATGCCTAATGGCTAACAATAAATAAAGAATTGATCAATCCAGATAGTTTGTTGAACTATTTGATTAGTTAAAAGCGTAAGTGCTGCATGGCAAATCGAGATTTAAAAAATTCCTCCCGTGGTTCCCGCGGTCGCTCATCCAGCTCCAAAAGCGGAGGCGGCGGCATGGTGGCGGGCATCGTCATCGGTCTGATCGTCGGCATTGCCGTTGCGGTTGGCCTCGCCATGTATCTGAATAAGTCCTCTACGCCGTTCAGCAACTTGGAGAAGTTGGATCGCAAGGCGGCCGGCGCTTCCGCGCCGCCGACGGAGCTGCTGGCGCCGGGCACCCGCATTGCCGACGCCGCCTCGGAAACCGCCGCCGCTCCGGCGCCGGCGGTCAAGCCGGCTCAGGAGCCGCCTTCCGCTCCGCCGCCGATGCCGACGGAAACCCCGGCCAAGCCGGCCCCGGCCGCGCCGGCGGCCAAGGAAGCCGGCAAGGACGAGCAACGCTTTGATTTCTATAAGATCCTGCCAGGACAGGTGGATGCGGTGCCCGGCAAGAACGGCAAAGCGACGGAACCTTCTGCGCAGCAGCCGGCCAAAAAGGTCTACTTGCAGCTGGGATCCTTCCAGAATCAGGACGAGGCGGACAACCTCAAGGCCAAGCTGGCCTTGCTGGGCGTGGAAGCCAAAATCCAGTCGGTGACTGTGCCGGAAAAGGGGCTGGTGCATCGCGTCAGGGTGGGGCCGTACAACCGCCAGGACGAGGTGGATCGGGTGAAGGCTCAGTTGAAGCAGGACGGCATTGGCGCAACGGTCGTCAAGGCGGAATAAACTCTTCCTCTATTTAGGAAATCGATAATGAAAAAGTGGTTATTGCTTTCGTTGATGCTGTTCAGCGGCTTGGCAAACGCGGCGATTGAGCTGGGCAAGGATTACACCATGCTGGCGACGCCGCAGCCGGTGGCGGATCCGAAAAAAGTCGAGGTGATCGAGTTCTTCTCCTACCATTGCATTCACTGCCTGGAACTTGAGCCGGCGATGAGCGCCTGGGAGAAGAGCAAGCCCGCCGACGTGGCCTTCTCCAAGGAACAGATCGTGTGGCAGAAGTCGATGGAAGGCTTTGTGCGCATGTTCTCCGCCTTCAAGACCTCCGGCACTTACGACAAACTGCATCGCCCGGCTTTCGAGGCCGTGGTGAAGTCGCGCGTCAACCTGTCGGACGAGGGCGTGTTCGCCAACTGGCTGAAGCAGCAGAAGGGCGTTGACGCCGCCAAGGTGATGCAGGCGTACAAATCCTTCGGCGTGAACGCGCAGGTGGCCAAGGCGGCCAAGATGACCCGCGATTACGCGATCCAGGGCACCCCGACGGTGATCGTCAACGGCAAGTACGTGGTGACGCCGGTGGCGCCGGAGCGCATGGTGCAGGTGATCAACGAGCTGGTGGCCAAAGCCCGAGCCGAGAAAAAATAAGAATCGAGCAAGACGCTTGGTGAAGAAGGCAGCCCTGGGGCTGCCTTTTGTGCGTATTAATCCTTGATGGGGGATGGGTGGACATGGATGTGATGCTGTTGGCCAAGGCTTTATTGCTGGGCATTGTCGAAGGGGTGACGGAGTTTTTCCCGATTTCCAGCACCGGGCACTTGATCGTGGTCGGGGATCTGATCGACTTTCAGAACAATGCCGACGTGTTCGAGGTGGTGATACAGCTGGGCGCGATCCTGGCGGTGGTTTGGGAGTACCGGCAGCGCTTTCTGGGCGTGGCGCAGGGGGCTTTGCGGCGGGAGGCCCAGTCGCTGCGCTTCATCAGTAATTTGCTGGTGGCTTTCCTGCCGGCGGCGGTCATCGGTTTTTTCGCGATCAAGGCGATCAAGCACTATTTGTTCAATCCGGTGACGGTGGCGCTGGCCCTGGTGGTGGGCGGCGTCATCATTCTGCTGGTTGAGCGCAAACAGCGCGTGCCGCGGGTGAGCAGCGTGGACGCAATGAGCTGGCAGGACGCGTTGAAAGTGGGGTGTGCCCAAGTGTTCGCCATGGTGCCCGGCACGTCGCGTTCGGGCTCCACCATTATCGGCGGCATGCTGTTTGGCCTGGATCGCAAGGTCGCCACCGAGTTTTCCTTTTTCCTGGCGGTGCCGACCATGTTCGCGGCCACCTTCTACGATGTGTACAAGCATTGGCACCAATTCACCGCCGCCGATGTGCCGGTGATAGGCGTTGGCTTTGTCGCGGCCTTCATCAGTGCCTTCTTCGCCGTGCGTGGTTTGATCCGCTATGTGTCCAGCCATAATTTCAATGCGTTCGCCTGGTACCGCATCGTCTTTGGCTTGGTGATCTTGGCGACATGGCAGCTGGGCTGGGTGAATTGGAGCGCCTGAACTGGCTCAAGGTAGAAATATCTTGACAGTCAAAGCGGGCTTGTATAATATGCAACCTCTCTGACGCGGGGTGGAGCAGTCTGGTAGCTCGTCGGGCTCATAACCCGAAGGTCGTAGGTTCAAATCCTGCCCCCGCAACCAAATTCAAAAACCCAGCTTTCTTTTGAAAGCTGGGTTTTTTGTTTTTCGCGGCTATCCATTTTTTAAATGGTCGTTGAATAAAAAAACCGCCGGGTGAGGGCGGTTTTTTTATTGCTCGCGCAGGCGAGATTAAATGCGCTTGGCCAGTTCCGCGGCCTTGCCGATATAGCTGGCCGGGGTCAATTCCAGCAGGCGGGCTTTCTCCGCTTCGGGCAACTCCAGGTTCTTGATGAAGGCATGCAGGGTTTCACGGGTAATGCCGCCCTTGCCGCGCGTCAGCTCTTTCAGTTGCTCGTAGGGGTTGGGCACGCCATGGCGACGCATTACGGTTTGCACCGGCTCCGCCAGCAGCTCCCAGCTATTGTCCAGCTCGGATGCGATTGCCTGCGGATTGATTTCCAGCTTGTTCAGGCCTTTCAGGCAGGCTTTGAGGCCCAGAATGGTGTAGCCGAAGCCCACGCCCATATTGCGCAGCACAGTGGAGTCGGTCAGGTCGCGCTGCCAGCGCGATACCGGCAGCTTTTCCGCCAAGTGGCCCAGGATGGCGTTGGCCATGCCCAGATTGCCTTCGGCGTTTTCGAAGTCGATCGGATTGACCTTGTGCGGCATGGTGGAGCTGCCGACTTCGTCTTTCTTCACTTTTTGCTTGAAATAGCCCAGCGAGATATAGCCCCAGATGTCGCGGTTCAGGTCGATCAGGATGGTGTTGACCCGCGCCAGGACCTGATACAGCTCGGCCATGTAATCGTGCGGTTCGATCTGGATGGTGTAGGGGTTGAAGGTCAGGCCCAGGCCGGTGACGAAGCGGCCGCAGAAGCTTTCCCAGTCGATGTCGGGGTAAGCGACCAGATGGGCGTTGTAATTACCCACCGCGCCGTTGATCTTGCCAAGGATTTCCTGATGAACCAGTTGTTCGCGCTGACGTTTCAGGCGGTAGACCGTATTGGCCAACTCCTTGCCCATCGTGGACGGGGTCGCAGGCTGGCCATGGGTGCGGCACATCATCGCGGTGTCGGCCAGTTCGTGGGCCAGTTTTTGCAGCTTGTGGATGACTTCGTCGATCGCGGGCAGCACCACGGTGTTGCGCGCGGTTTTCAGCATCAGCGCGTGCGACAGATTGTTGATGTCTTCGGAGGTGCAGGCGAAGTGGATGAACTCGCTGGCCGCCATCACTTCCGGATTGCCGGACAGGCGTTCCTTCAGCCAGTATTCGATGGCTTTCACGTCGTGATTGGTGCGCGCCTCGATGGCTTTGACTTCTTCGCCGTGTTGCACGTTGAAGTTGGCGATCACGTCGTCGATTTCACGGATGGTGGCCTCCGAGAAGGAAGGCACTTCCTCGATGCCCGGCTCGGCGGCCAGCATCTTCAGCCATTCCAGCTCCACTTTGATGCGGAACTTCATCAGGCCGTACTCGGAAAACAGATTGCGCAAGGCCTCGACTTGGCCGGCGTAGCGGCCATCCAGGGGGCTTAGGGCGGTCAGCGTGGTCAGGTTCATGCTGGGTAGTTCCAAACGTGGGTTGCCGGTGTTCTGGCGGGTTGCGGTACAAAATCGCTCATTGCTCAGCGCAGACGGCGCGCGAGCGCCGCGGCCAACTCCTCCGCGGCTTGCGGTCGGAAGCGGAAAAACAGCTCCGGTTCAATCATTTCCAGCTCCATGACCGCCAGGCGGTCATGGTTGTCGCGAATCATGTCGACGCGCGCGTACAGCACGTCGAAAGGGACCGCCCGCACGGCGGCTTCGGCGAAGGCGATCTCTTGCGCGTCGGCCTGATGCTGGTGGACCTGGCCGCCGTGATCGTCTTGCACGCGGAAGTCGCCGGACTTCGGCGTTTTGCGGATGGCGTGGCTGAAGCGGCCGTCGATGACGATCAGGGACAATTCTCCCTGGCTCAGCACATTGTGTTGCATGGGCTGCAGCAGCATGGCCTCCTGCTGGATCAGCTCGGCGTATACGCATTCCAGCGATTCCGCGTTTGTCGGGGCGACGCGATACGTGTGCCGGGCGGCTCCGGAGACGGCCGGTTTCAAGATGGCGTCGTCCCAGTTCCGCTCTTCCAGCAACTGGCGCAGCGTTTGCGGCGCGCCTTTCTCAATGTAGCGCGTGTCCACCGTATGAACAGCGTTTTGTTGCAGCTCGGACAGGTAATGCTTGTCCAGATTCCAGTGAATCAGCTCAATCTCGTTGAAGAGGCGGGTTTGAGCGGCCGCGCGCGCCAGCCAGTCGGAAAACGCGGGCAGGCGCTCGAAGTAATCCCAGGTGGTGCGGAACAGAGCGCAAGCAGAGTCGGCCCAGTCCATGTCCGGATCGTCCCAGGCCAGGCGGCGGACACGCAAGCCCTGGCGCTGCAGCGCCGCCAGCACCAGGCCGTCTTCATGATGAACCTGGCGGCGGTACCAGTCGCCGTCGTCAGGCGGCAGCAGGCGCGAATCGGTCAGAACGGCAACATCGAGCGACATCGAAATCCTTTTACATCAAGAAAAACGGGTGCTAGGCACCCGTTTCAGCTTACATGCCGGGCATCATGCCCTTCATGCCGCGAAGCATTTTCATCATGCCTCCCTTGGAGGAGAACTGCTTCATCATTTTCTGAGTCTGTTCGAATTGGTTCAGCAGCTTGTTGACCTCCTGCACCGTCACGCCGGCGCCGGCGGCGATGCGTCGTTTGCGGCTGGCCTTGAGCAATTCCGGCTTATGGCGCTCTTGCGGCGTCATCGAGTTGATGATGCCTTCGATGCGGCGCATGGCTTTCTCCGCCTCCGCGCCCTGCACGCCCTTGGCCATCTGGCCCAGTTGCCCCGGCATTTTCTCCAGCAGATTGCTCATGCCGCCCATTTTCTTCATCTGCTGCATCTGGGCCTTGAAGTCTTCAAGGTCGAAGCCCTTGCCGGACTTCAACTTCTTGGCCATGGCGGCGGCTTCGTCCTGATCGATGCCTTTTTGCACTTCCTCGATCAGCGACAGCACATCGCCCATGCCCAAAATCCGGCTGGCGATCCGGTCCGGGTGGAAGGGTTCCAGGCCGGACACTTTTTCGCCGACGCCGATGAATTTGATCGGCTTGCCGGTGATGTGGCGGACCGACAGCGCGGCGCCGCCGCGCGAGTCGCCGTCCATCTTGGTGAGGATGACGCCGGTCAGCGGCAGCGCTTCATTGAAAGCCTGGGCGGTGTTGACCGCATCCTGGCCCTGCATCGCGTCGACGACAAACAAGGTCTCCACCGGATTCAGAGTCGCGTGCAGCGCCTTGATCTCGGCCATCATCGCCTCGTCGATGGCCAGACGGCCGGCGGTATCCACCATCAGCACATCGAAGAAGTGGCGCTTGGCGTGATCCACCGCGGCGCGGGCGATATCGACCGGATTCTGGTCGCCGGAGGACGGGAACCATTCGACGCCGACCTGCTGGGCCAGCAGTTTCAACTGCTCGATGGCGGCGGGGCGGTAAACGTCGGCGGAGACGACCAGCACTTTTTTCTTCTGGGTCTCTTTCAATAGCTTGGCGAGCTTGCCTACCGTGGTGGTTTTGCCGGCGCCCTGCAGGCCGGCCATCAGCACGATGGCGGGCGGCACGGCGGCCAGATTGAGGGCGTCGTTCTTCTCGCCCATCAATTTGGTCAATTCCTCATTGACCACGCCCACCAGGGCTTGGCCCGGCGTCAGGCTGCCGGCCACGTCCTGGCCGAGCGCGCGCTCCTTGACCTGGGCGATAAAGGTTTTGACCACGGGCAGGGCGACGTCGGCCTCCAGCAGGGCCATGCGCACTTCGCGCATCGCGTCCTGGATATTGGCCTCGGTCAAGCGCGCATTGCCGCGCAGATTTTTCATCACGCCGGACAGGCGGCTGGTCAGGTTGTCTAGCATGGTGCGTCCTTACTTCTGCCAACGGCTTGCCGGTTGGTGTAGACTCTCAAACTATCGATTTTACCACGAGCCGCCGGGGCTGCGCCCGGTTTTGATAAAACACCCGACATGACCCGTTTCCTGCTCGTACTTTCTATTGCGCTGATCCTCTCTTACGGGGTTTTCAGCTGGCACTACTTCGCCAACTGGCGCGGCCTGGCGTGCTGGCCGCGCAAGCCGCGGCTGGAACACAGCCTATTGGGCGTGCTGCTGCTGCTGCAGGCGATTGCGGTGTTGTTGCCGCTGACTCAGGGCGCTTTACTGTCCCTGGGGGTTGGCCGCGCGCTGTCGGTGATGGTGTGGATCATGCTGCTGATTTATTGGACTTGCAGCTTCTTCTATCGCGTGGAAGGCCTGCAGCTGTTCATGATGCCGCTGGCGATGGCCGCGCTGGGTTTCGCCCTGCTGTTCCCCGGCCAGCACGTAGTGCAAGACCTGAGCAATCCGGCTTTTGTGCTGCATATCCTGGTCTCCCTGTTTGCTTACAGCCTGTTCGCCATCGGCGCGCTGATCGCCATTTTGATGCTGTTTTTGGAGAAAGCCCTGCACGATAAGCGGGCCTCTCCGCTGGTCAAGCAATTGCCGCCCTTGCTGTCCCTGGAAAAAATGATGTTCCAGGTGATAGGCGTCGGCTTCTTGCTGCTGACGGTTTCCTTGCTGACCGGCGTAGTGTTCTCCGAAGAAGTGTTGGGACATGCCGCGGCGCTGACGCACAAGACCATCTTCGCCGTGTTGTCCTGGCTATTGTTCGGCGGCCTGTTGATCGGCCGCAAGTTGCAAGGCTGGCGCGGCCGGGTGGCGATTCGCTGGACTTTGGCCGGTTTCCTGTCCTTGGCGCTAGCTTACATTGGCAGCAAGGTCGTCATAGAATTGATCCTGCAACGCGGTTGAGGTTGCCAGTCCTGTCTCACAAGGAGATCAATGATGAAAAAATTGTTAGCCCTGTTTGCCGCCCTGATGCTGATTTGCGGTACCGCTTTCGCCGCCGTCAACATTAATACCGCCAACCAGCAGGAGTTGGAGGCGTTGAACGGAATCGGCCCGGTCAAGGCCAAGGCCATTGTGGATTACCGCGCCAAGAACGGACCGTTCAAGAGCGTTGACGATCTGAAAAACGTCAGCGGGATTGGCGACAAGACCTTGGAAAAACTGCGCAGCGAGATCGCGGTCAGCGGCGCTTCCAGCGCCGCGCCGAAAGCCGCGGCCAAACCCGCCGCCGCCGCCAAGCCCGCCGCCGCTGCGGCCAAACCGGTGGCCGGCGTCAAGAAAGAAGCCTCCAAACCGGCGGCCAAGAAAAAGCCCTGACGTTTACCCGTCAATGGTTTGCTGGAAACAACGCCCGCGGATGCGGGCGTTTTTCATTGCTTGCCGAACAGAGCCAGCGCCAATTGCCTTTGCTCAGCGTGGTCGACGATGGGGCGTGGATAGTCCCGGCCCAGCACGAAGCCTTCCGGCAGCGCCTTGGCTTGCCAGGGGGCGTGGATCGCCTGATCGCTGAGCGCGGCCAACTCCGGCACGTAGCGACGGATGAAGCGGCCGTCCGGATCGAATTTCTGCGATTGCGTCACCGGGTTGAAGATGCGGAAATAGGGTTGCGCGTCGCAACCGGTGGAGGCCGCCCATTGCCAGCCGCCGTTGTTCGAGGCCAGATCGAAGTCCAGCAGCTTCTCCGCGAAATAGCGTTCGCCCAGACGCCAGTCAATCAGCAAATCCTTGACCAGAAAACTGGCGGCGATCATGCGCAGCCGGTTGTGCATATAGCCGGTTTGGTTCAGTTGTCGCATGGCCGCATCAATCAATGGATAACCACTTAGTCCTTTTTGCCAGCTTTCCAGCCAGTCCTGGCGGTTGGGAAAGGGAAGGTCTCGGTATTGCGGCTTGAAGCTGTGAGCGGCGATATTGGGGAAGTGCCATAGCAGCTGCTGATAAAACTCTCGCCAGATCAACTCCTTCAGCCAGCACATCGCGCCCTCTCCGCCGTCGAAACTGGCGAATTGCACCAGTTGGCGAATCGAGATGGTGCCGAAGCGCAAATGGGTGGACAGATAGGACACGCCCTTTACGCCGGGGTAGTCCCTTTGTTGATGGTAGCGTTGGATGCGTTGCTGACAGAAATCGGCGAACCGCTCTTGGGCGCCGGAGGCCCCGGGCGTCAGCAAGCAGGGTTCTGCCTGGGCGAAGCCCAATTCCGCCAAGTCGGGCATAGCCGGCGTGCCCGCTGGCGGGCGCAAGCGGCCCGCCAGCGAAGGCATGGTCAGCGATTGGCTGTGCTGTGGGCTCAGTCTTTTGAGCCAGGCATTGCAGTAGGGGGTAAACACGGTGAAGGGTTTGCCGCTGGAGGTGAGCAGCTCGTCCCTGGCGAAAATGACCTGGTCCTTGTATGAGAGCAAGCTCTTGCCCATTGTTGCCAGAGTCTGGGCAACCACCTGGTCTCGCTGGCGCGCATAGGGCTCGTAATCCTCGTTCACGTAAACGGCCTCGGCGTCTAGCTGCGCCGCCAGCCTCGGGATGATGTCTTGCGCTGGCCCTGTCGCACACCATAGGTCCCCGCCCGCTGCGCGCAGGGACGTCTGAACTTCCTGCAAGGATTGCCAGATGAAGCCGATACGTCTGTCGGCGGGGGAGAGCGTGTCGAGAATATTGCTGTCGAAAACAAAGACGCACTGCACCGGGCGGCCCGAAGCCAGCGCTTGCTGCAAAGCGTGGTTGTCCTCCAGGCGCAAGTCGCGCCTGAGCCAGTAAAGTGAAACCTTGCTCATGGGTAAGCTAGTCATGGTTTGATTGTCTGACAGTAGATGGTCCATTTTATGCTTTGTGGTTTGTTGCTTTTTTGCACTAAGTTGCTGCTTATGTTGCGTAATTGCATCTCACGGCTGGTGGCGCTTCAGTCTGGTGTTCATGTAAAACAAGGGTTTGTGATGCATGTGTTGTTTTTTTGAGTGCTTTTTTGTTGGAAGTGCATGCTGTTTTTGTTTTTTCGCAACGCCGGTCTTATATTGAGCCTAGCGATCACCGAAGCATATCGGCGACACATAAATGTCCGGGTTCTCTGGCCTTAGAACTAGCGAAATCAACAGGACAATATCAACTGACTTGAAAGGAACTGCAATGAACAAGACGCATATCGCTCTTGCAATCGCCGCCCTGATGCCGGCCGCCGCCGCAATGGCCGACGTCACCATCTACGGTGAAATCCGCGGTGGTTACGAGTACAACAAGACCTACCGCTCGAATACCAGCCTCGACTCCAACGGCAAGCCCCAGGGTAACTCCCAGATCAACGACTGGACCTCGCGCATCGGCTTCAAGGGCAACGAAGATCTGGGCAATGGCCTGAAAGCCATCTGGCAGGTTGAGAATCGCGTGAATATCGACGGCTCCGAATCCTCTGGCTTTAATACCCGCGACAGTTTCATCGGCTTGGCCGGCGACAGCTGGGGTAAGTTCCGTCTGGGGCGTCTGTCCAACTACGCTAACGATTCGATGGAGCAGGTGGACCCGGGCTATTACAGTTCGCAAAGCGTAGGTGGTCTGGCTTACTTCACCCGCCTTGATGACCGCGTCAACAACGCCATTCGCTACGACAGCCCGAACTGGGCCGGCTTCAGCTTCGCGTTCCTGTATGGCACCGACGAAGCTCGCGGGGCAAGCACTGATGGCAGCCGCACCAATCGCCAGACTTGGAACCTGGGCCTGAGCTATGAAAACTCCGGTTTCTTCGGCAAGTACAACTACCAGAACTGGGGTGACGCCGATAAGGCGCTTGTGTCTGGCGGGCGTAGCTCGAATAAAGATTGGCACCGCTTTGAAGGCGGCTACATGGCCAACAATATCTATGCGGTCTTGGGCTATCAACAAATTCGTGGCTATATCGATGGCACTGCCGGCGTTTATGCCGATACCAAGGGCGTGTTGTATAACAAAGCCGCCTTTAACGCTTTGACCGCTGGCTCTAGCAATCTGGATGTGAGCAAAGAAGTGAAAACCCGCGAACTGGCCCTGACTCTGGGTTATACCTTCGGTTCGTTGACCCCGTACTTCTCCTACGTCAAGGGTTACGACATCAGCGTTGGTGGTAGCGATGTCAACAACTCTGGTTACGACCAATATGTATTGGCTCTGGACTACGCTTTGTCCAAGCGTACCGAGGTTTACACTTCCTACGGTCACGTGAAGTGGAAGGGCAATAATGTGGAGAAGGAAAACTCCTTCGGCCTGGGTCTGGTGCACCGCTTCTAAGTGCACTTGAGTACCACCTTGAAAGGACTGCTTCGGCAGTCCTTTTTGTTTTGGCGCTAAGCCGGACCTATCCAGCCGCGCCGGGATTTAAGTCAAAGCAGCATCCGCATTTTGCATATAATGTTGTAACGGTAGTGCGGCTGTCTTGAAGGCGGCGGGCTCTGGCACGGGAGCGTCGCGCGGTGTCCTCAAATCTGTTTACTGGTGAGTTGCAAGCGTATGGAAGCTTCGGCTGGCATTTCCGGCTTGGGTCGGGCCTTGGTGCAAAACAATATGCTGTTGCAGCAGGATGCGGACGCCATTCTGCGTCAGTCTCAGGCATCGCATATCAGCTTTGTCGAGCAGCTGATTCAGAGCAAGAAGATGACGGCGCAGGATGTCGCGATGTTCGCGTCCAAGACCTTTGGCTATCCCTTATTGGACATGTCGGCCATTGATCTCGATCAGTTGCCCAAGGGCGTGGTGGATGACGAATTGATCGCCAGCCGGCGCTTGCTGCCCCTGCTCAAGCGCGGCAACAAGCTGTATGTCGGCACCTCGGACCCGACTCAGACCTCGGCCTATCACGCCATCACCTTCAAGACCGGGATGACGGTGGAAGTGGTGGTGGTGGAGGACGACAAGCTGGGCAAGATGCTCGGCAAGTACGGCGAGGACGCCACCGCCGCGATCAAGGCCCTGGAAAACGAGGATTTTGGCGATCTCGAATTCGCCGATCCGGACGCGCCGGCGGATACCGGCGCGCAGCCGGACGTCGACGACGCGCCGGTGGTCAAATTCATCCACAAGGTGTTGCTGGACGCGATCAATGGCGGCGCGTCCGATATCCATTTCGAACCCTATGAGAAGTTCTACCGCATCCGTTACCGGGTGGATGGGGTGTTGAAGGAGATCTCGCAGCCGCCCTTGGTGTTGAAGGAAAAGATCGCCTCCCGGATCAAGGTGATTTCCAAGCTGGATATTTCGGAAAAGCGGGTGCCGCAGGATGGCCGGATGAAGCTGGTCATTTCCAAGGCGCGGGCGATCGATTTCCGGGTCAGCACCTTACCCACTTTGTACGGCGAAAAGATTGTGATGCGTATTCTGGACTCGTCGGCCGCGAATCTGGATATCGAGCAGCTCGGCTTCGAGCCGGAGCAGAAACGTTTGTTGCTGGACGCGATCGGGCGTCCCTACGGCATGGTGCTGGTGACCGGCCCCACCGGCAGCGGTAAAACGGTGTCGCTGTATACCTGTCTTAATTTGCTGAACAAGCCGGACATCAATATCGCCACGGCCGAGGATCCGGTGGAAATCAATTTGCCGGGCATCAATCAGGTCAACGTCAACGAGCGCGCCGGGTTGACCTTCGCCTCGGCCTTGAAGGCTTTTCTGCGCCAGGATCCGGATGTGATCATGGTGGGCGAGATCCGGGATTTCGAAACGGCGGACATCGCGATCAAGGCGGCGCAGACCGGTCACATGGTGTTCTCCACCCTGCATACCAATAACGCGCCGGCGACTTTGACCCGGATGCTGAACATGGGGGTGGCGCCGTTCAATATCGCCAGCTCGGTGTTGCTGATCATGGCGCAGCGTCTGGCGCGCCGTTTGTGCGCGCATTGCAAGAAGCCGGCGGACATTCCCGAAGAGGCGCTGTTGCGGGCGGGTTTCAAGAAAGAGGAATTGGACGGCAGCTGGAAGCCCTATGCGCCGGTGGGCTGTGAGGAGTGCCGCAATACCGGCTACCGCGGCCGTACCGGCATTTACGAAGTGATGCCCATCACCGACGCGATGACGCGTTTGATCATGCAGAACGGCACCGCCATCGATATCGCCGATCTGGCGCGCAAGGAGGGCATGGTGGATTTGCGCCACGCCGGCCTGCTGAAGGTCAAGGCGGGCTTGACCTCGTTGACCGAGATCGAGGCGGTGACCAACGAATAAAAGCGGTTTCGCGCCTCCGGCAGCCGCCGGAAAGCTGACTTAACGGCTTGGAATAAGAAAGAGGCCATGGAATGGCAGTCACGGTAGCGAAAAAAGCGACGCCGGGCTTTGTCTGGGAGTGGGAAGGCAAGGACAAGGCGGGCAAGGCGATACGCGGGGAATTGAGAGCGGAGTCCGAGGCGGTGGCCAAGACTCAGCTGCGGCGTCAAGGCATCAATGTCGTCAAGATCAAGCGCCGGCGCGCCGGGTTCGGCAAGCGCATCACCGAGCGGGACATCACCTTGTTCACCCGGCAGCTGGCGACCATGATGCGCGCCGGCGTACCGCTGTTGCAGGCTTTCGACATCGCGGCCAAGGGCCACGGCAACCCCGCCGTGACCAAGATGCTGCTGGAAGTGCGCGCGGATGTGGAAACCGGTCTGTCGCTGGCGGAGGCCTTCCGCAAGCGGCCCTTGTACTTCGACAAGCTGTTCTGCAACATCATCGCCGCGGGCGAAACCGGCGGCGTGCTGGACTCCTTGCTGGACAAGCTGGCCACCTACAAGGAAAAGGTGATGGCGATCAAGGGCAAGATCAAGTCGGCGCTGATCTATCCGTCGGCTATCGTCGGCACCGCCTTCATCATTACCGCCGTCATCATGATTTACGTGATTCCGGCGTTCAAGGATTTGTTCTCCAGCTTCGGCGCCAATTTGCCGGCGCCGACCTTGTTCGTGATCTGGCTGTCGGATGGCTTCGTCCATTACTGGTGGCTGATCTTCGGCGTGGTCTTCGGCAGCCTGTTCGGCTTTCTCTACGCCTTCAAGCGCACGCCCAAGCTGCAAGAGCGGATGGACCGCATTCTGCTGCGCATGCCGGTGATCGGCGACATCATCCGCAAAGCCACCATCGCGCGCTGGGCGCGCACCTTGTCCACCTTGTTCGCCGCCGGGGTGCCGCTGGTGGAAGCGCTGGATTCGGTGGGCGGCGCCTCCGGCAATCAGGTGTATGCGGATGCCACCAAGCGGATTCAGAACGACGTCAGCACCGGCTCCAGCCTCAATTATTCGATGCAACGCACCGACTTGTTCCCTAATATGGTGCTGCAAATGACCTCGATCGGCGAGGAGTCCGGCTCGCTGGACCAGATGCTGGACAAGGTGGCGGATTTTTACGAAGAAGAAGTCGATAATGCGGTGGCCGCGCTGTCCAGCTTGCTGGAGCCGGCCATCATGGTGATTCTGGGGATCTTGATCGGCGGTTTGATCATTGCGATGTATATGCCGATTTTCAAAATGGGGCAGGTGGTTGGATGATGGAGGAGTGGCGCTGGATCGCCGGCTCGTACCCGCTGGCTTTCGCCGGCGCGGCGCTGGTGCTGGGTTTGTTGCTTGGCAGTTTTCTGAATGTGCTCATCCATCGTTTGCCCAAGATGCTGGAAGCCGAATGGCGGCGGAATTGCGTTGATTGTCTGCAGCTGGAGGAGAGCGAGGCGGTCGAGCCCTATAATTTAATGCGGCCGGCCTCGCACTGCCCGCAATGCCGGGCCGTGGTGCGTCCGTGGCAGAACATTCCGCTGTTGAGCTTCCTGTTGCTGCGCGGCCGCTGCGCGAGCTGCCGAGTCAACATCCCTTGGCGTTATCCGGCGGTGGAGCTGTCGGCCGGCGTATTGTTCGCTTTCCTGGCCTGGCGTTATGGGTGGTCGGCGCAATTGCCGGCCTATATGGCCTTGACCGCGGTGCTCTTGGCGCTGACTTTCATCGATGCGGACACGCAGCTGCTGCCGGACAACCTGACCTTGCCCTTGCTGTGGGGCGGCTTGCTGTTCAACCTGCTGACCGGAACCGTGCCCTTGGCCGACGCGGTGATAGGCGCGATGGCCGGCTATCTGAGCTTGTGGCTGTTGTTTCACGGTTTCAAGCTGGTCACCGGCAAGGAGGGCATGGGCTATGGCGACTTCAAGCTGCTGGCCGCCTTGGGCGCCTGGCTGGGATGGACCTTGCTGCCTTTGGTGATCCTGCTGTCCTCGCTGGTGGGCGCGGTGGTGGGCGTGGTCTTGATTTTGCTGGCCAAGCACGGTCGTGGCCAGCCCTTGCCGTTTGGCCCTTATCTAGCGGCCGCCGGCTGGATTGCCCTGATCTGGGGGCAAGACATCGTGTATTGGTATTTGCATGGCTATTAAAGTGGTGGGGCTGACCGGCGGCATTGGTTCCGGTAAGAGCGCGGCGGCCGATCGCTTCGCCGAATTGGGCGTGCCGGTGGTCGACACCGACGCCATCGCGCACGAGCTGACCGGGCCGCATGGCGCGGCGATGCCGGCCTTGGCGGCGGCTTTCGGCGCGGGCGCGGTGCGAGCGGACGGCGCTTTGGATCGCGGCTGGATGCGCGAGCGCGTGTTCGCCGACGCCGGCAGCCGTCAGCGGCTGGAGAGCGTGCTGCATCCGCTGATCCGGCAGCAGAGCGAGGCCAGGGTGGCCGAGGCGCGCGGGCCGTATTGCGTGTTGGTGGTGCCCTTATTGTTTGAAACCGGGCATTATCTGCCGATGCTGGCGCGCACCTTGTTGGTGGATTGCGAGGAGTCGGCGCAACTGGAGCGGGTGATGCGGCGCAACGGCATGGACGAAAACGCCGTGCGCGCGATCATGGCGGCGCAATGTTCGAGAGCGCAGCGACGCGAACGCGCCGACGATATAATTTGTAATAATGACAGCTTGGCTGCGTTGAGGCTTCAAGTCGACGCCAAACACGATTATTATCTTGCCAGCCTAGCCGATAGATCATAACCGGGCTCTCGCGAGCCAAGCAGAAGGGCCGATGCGCCGTGATCAGTTTTGAGTTTCCCGTCACCGAGCGAACCCGCATCCTGCTCCGCCTGGAGCATCTCTACGCACGTCTTGGGTATTTCATCGGCAAGGACCATCCGTATGATCATCATGCGGCCCTGCTGGTGTTGTTCGAGCTGATGGAAACCGCCTCGCGCGCGGACTTGAAGGCGGATCTGCTGCAGGAGTTGGAACGGCAGAAACAGATGCTGGAAGCGCTGCGCGAGAATCCGCAAGTGGCGGAAGAGACCCTGGAGGGCGTGCTGGAGGACATCGAGCACGCGTCCAGCCGGCTGCTGGCGCTGACCGGCAAGTTCGGCCAGCATCTGCGCGAAAACGAGTGGCTGATGGCGATCAAGCAGCGCGCCGGCATCCCCGGCGGCACCTGCCAGTTCGATTTGCCGTCTTATCACCAGTGGCAGCAGAAGTCGGCCGAGGTGCGGCGTCAGGACATCAAGCGCTGGGCGTCGCCGCTGATGCCCACCGCCGAGGCGGCGGGCATTCTGCTGACCCTGTTGCGCGACAGCGGCAAGACCCATCATTACGTGGCGCGCCGCGGCGTGTTCCAGCAGATGTCCGGCGGCAAGGTGGTGCAGCTGATCCGGGTGGCCTACGATGGCGGCCTGGAGCTGTTGCCCGAGCTGTCCGCCAATAAATACGCGCTCAATATCCGCTTCGTCAGCGCGGTGACCGGGGAATCCCGGCCGCGGCAGACCGAGCAGGATGTCGAGTTTCACCTGACCAATTGCAAGTTCTGACCGGCGCGCGCGCCGGTCCTTGCCCCGTTTTGAGAAGCCATGTCTGATTCTGTTCGCGTTGTCGCCTGTCCCACTTGTCGCGCGCCGGTGCGCTGGGAGCCGCAAAGCCAGTTCCGCCCGTTTTGCAGCAAGCGCTGCCGTCTGATCGATTTGGGCGAGTGGGCGACGGAAAGCTATCGGGTGCCGGCGCAGGAAGAGTCGCCGAGCGAGGCGAGCCGCGGAGAGTGAGCGCCCGGCCGCAATGAAAAACAGGTCCCTGAGCGGGACCTGTTTTGTTTTGGCCGCGGGACGGACTCAGGCCCTGGCCGCCAGCGCCGCGCCCTGCGAGAAATAGCCTTTCATGCCGGTGAAGATGGCATTGGCCATTTGCTGCTGGAAATCGCTGCTGAGCAGACGCTGCTCTTCCTCCGGGTTGGAGATGAAGGCGGTTTCCACCAGGATGGACGGGATGTCCGGCGCTTTCAGCACCGCGAAGCCGGCCTGTTCCACCGCGCTCTTGTGCAGCTTGTTGAGGCCGCCCAGATGGCCCAGCACGGTCTTGCCCAGTTTCAGGCTGTCGTTGATGGTGGCGGTCTGGGTCAGGTCCAGCAGGGTGTGGGCCAGGTATTTGTCCTTGCTGCCTATCTTGACGCCGCCGACCAGGTCGGCGTCGTTCTGGCTTTGCGCCAGCGCCTTGGCGAAGGCGCTGGTGGCGCCTTTTTCAGACAGCGCGAACACCGAGGAGCCGCGCGCGGCGCGGTTGGGCGCGGCGTCGGCGTGGATGGACACGAACAGGTCGGCGTTCAGCTTGCGCGCCTTGGCCACGCGCACGCCCAGCGGGATGAACACGTCTTCGTCACGGGTCATATAGGCCTTCATATTGCTTTCCGCGTCTATCATGCGCTTCAATTGTTTGCCGATGCTCAGCACCACGTCCTTCTCGCGCGTGCCGTTCAGACCGACGGCGCCGGGATCGATGCCGCCGTGGCCGGGGTCCAGCATCACGATGATGGGGCGATTGCTGTCTTTTTTCTTGGGCTTGATCTGCGGCGCAGGCTGTTCCAGCTTGCCCTTGTTGTAGTCCTGAAGCAGGGCGAGCAAGGGATCGTCCTGCTTGCCGGCCGGGTAGAGGTCCACCACCAGCCGGTGTTTGTACTCGGCCACCGGCGTCATGGTGAAGGCCTGCGGTGTGATGTCCGCTTTCAACTCCAGCACCAGGCGCACCGTGTCCGGATCGAACTGGCCGGCGCGGGCGGTCTTGATATAGGGGTCGGCGGCGGAAATCTGGCCGCCGATGTCTTTGAGCACGCTGTTGAGCTGCACGCCTTGCAGGTCGATCACCAGCCGGTTGGGGTTGGCGATGGTGAACTGCTTGTATTGGATGGCCTCGCTGGCCTCCAGCGTGATGCGGGTGTAAAGCGACGCCGGCCAGATGCGCAGGGCGACGATCTGACTGTTGGCGGCGAAGCCGACGCGGCTCACCGACAGCATGAAGGTGGCGGCCGCAGCGCCGATCAAGCGGCGGCGGAGGGGATCGAAAGTCGAATCAGGCATGACTGTCCGGTTTCTGAGTGGGCAAGTAAACGATAATTGCGACCATTTCCGGCCACGGCTAGTTCCAGCACGATGTCGGCGCGCGGCAAGAGCTCTGCTGCCTTGTCCGGCCACTCGACCAGGCACAGGCTGTCCGGGCCGAAGTATTCGCGGAAGCCGGCATCCTCCCATTCCTCGGGGTCGGCGAAACGGTACAGGTCGAAATGGTGCACGCTATAGTGAGGAAAAGGATAGCTCTCCACCAGAGTATAGGTGGGGCTTTTGACCTTGCCGGCATGGCCGAGCGCGGTCAGCAGGCCGCGCGTGAACGTGGTCTTGCCCGCGCCCAGATCGCCCAATAGATAGACGACGAGGCCGGCTTGCGCCGCTTCGGCGAAGGCTTTGCCCAGCGCCAGGGTGGCGGTTTCATCTTCCAGGTAGCCGCAGCGAACGCTGGTATCATCCATGGCCATGACCGAAAACTCTTTACAAAAACCGGATTATCCCGAATTGGCGCGCCAAATCAAAGCCTGGGCGCGCGAATTGGGTTTTGCCGACGCCAGAATCGGTCGCGCCGGCCTGCCGCCGGAGGCGGAACAGAAGTTGAACGCCTGGCTGGCCGCCGGCCATCACGGCGAGATGGACTATATGGCCCGCCACGGCGCTTTGCGGGTCAAGCCGGCGGATCTGGTGCCTGGCACCCTGTCCGTTATTTCCCTGCGCATGCATTACTGGCCGCAGGCGCGCGCGTCGGCCGAGGTGCTGGCCGACGGCGGCAAAGCCTATTTATCGCGCTACGCGCTGGGGCGCGACTATCACAAGGTCTTGCGCAACCGGCTGCAGGCGCTGGCGGATCGGATCAAGCGGGAGATAGGTGAGTTCGGCTACCGGGTGTTCACCGACAGCGCGCCGGTGGCCGAGGTGGCGCTGGCGGCGCAGGCCGGCCTGGGCTGGCGCGGCAAACACACTCTGTTGCTGACCAAGAACGAGGGCTCGCTGTTTTTCCTGGGAGAGGTCTTCACCGACCTGCCCCTGCCGGAGGACGAGGCGGAGGACGGCCATTGCGGCCGCTGCACTCGTTGCATCGATGTCTGTCCCACCGCGGCCATCGTCGCGCCCTATACCGTGGACGCGCGGCGCTGCATTTCTTATCTGACGATAGAGCTGAAGCGGGCGATTCCGGAGGAGATGCGGCCCTTGATCGGCAACCGCGTCTACGGCTGCGACGATTGCCAGCTGTTCTGTCCTTGGAACCGTTTCGCGGTCGACACCCGGGAGACCGATTTTGCGGTGCGTCATGGTTTGGACGACGTGAGCTTGCTAGAGTTGTT
This sequence comes from Chromobacterium rhizoryzae, assembly GCF_020544465.1. NCBI lineage: Bacteria > Pseudomonadati > Pseudomonadota > Betaproteobacteria > Neisseriales > Chromobacteriaceae > Chromobacterium > Chromobacterium rhizoryzae. The sequence goes on along the minus strand of NZ_CP066126.1, from coordinate 4,350,289 downwards.
CGCCTGGAGCGAGGCCGAGTTCAAGGAGAAGATGGCCGGCAGCCCGATTTACCGCATCGGCTACCTCAAGTGGCTGTCCAATCTGGCGGTGGGGCTGGGCAACGCGCCCACCGCGCCGGAGGTGGTGGCGGGCTTGCGCGCGCGTCTGGATTTTCCCGACGAGATGGTGGCCGAGCCGGTGCGTTGGGCGCTGGGCCGGCACGGCGTCATCGTTTGAAGCTCAGGGTTTGCTGGGCGCCTTGACCAGGGATTCGCCTTCCAGCACCACCTTGCCGCGGACCGAGCACTGGGTCGCCAGTTTGACGAAGTGTTTGTCCGGATTCAGTTCGATCACGGTGGCGCGGGCGGTCACGGTGTCGCCGATGCGCACCGGCGCTTTGAAACGGGTGGATTGCGATAGATAAATGGTGCCGTGGCCGGGCAACTGGGTGCCCACTACGGTGGAAATCAGGCTGGCGGTCAGCATGCCGTGCGCGATGCGCGTTTCGAACGGCGTCTGTTCCGCGTACTCCTGATTGATGTGCACCGGATTGTTGTCGCCGGACACGGCGGCGAACATCAGCACGTCGGCTTCGGTGATGGTCTTGCTGAATTCGGCGAAATCGCCGAGGCCAAGATCTTCAAACCAAACAGTCATGACCGCTCCTGACTTGATATGACGGGGAAATGTTGCAGTGCATTGTGACAGCTTTTGGCCGGAATGCAAATTACCGAGAAATCACGTACTATCGGCGATAAGTTGCGTTTTTGCCACGCTGTATGCAATACAAATCAACCAAACGCTCGTTTGAATTTGTGCTTGGGGCATAATCAGGCTTGCTTCGGCAATTGCTGCTTCCGCGTTCGATCAATCCAGACGGCGGCATTTCTGAAACGGCCGCGCTTGGCGCGGCGGCGGCGACGGTCCGCTCCAGGTTTCTTTTTAGAGATGTCCAGAGGTTTGTTGGAGGAATATGAAAGTTCTAGTCGCTGTGAAACGCGTTGTGGATTACAACGTGAAGGTTCGGGTCAAGGCCGACGGCACTGACGTGGATATCGCCAACGTCAAGATGTCGATGAACCCGTTTGACGAAATCGCGGTGGAAGAGGCGGTGCGTCTCAAGGAAGCCGGCAAGGTCAGCGAAATCGTCGTGGTGTCGCTGGGCGTCAAGCAATGCGAGGAAACGCTGCGCACCGCGCTGGCGATGGGCGCCGACCGCGCCATCCTGGTGGAAACCGATGCGGAGCTGCAGCCGCTGGCGGTGGCCAAGCTGCTGAAGGCGGTGGCGGACAAGGAACAGCCGCAGCTCTTGATCGTGGGCAAGCAGGCGATCGACGACGACGCCAACCAGACCGGCCAGATGGTGTCGGCGCTGCTGGGCTGGGGCCAGGGCACGTTCGCCTCCAAGGTGGACTTGTCGGCCGAGACCGTGGACGTTACCCGCGAGATCGACGGCGGCTTGGAAACCGTCAAGCTGCGTTTGCCGGCGGTGGTCACCTCCGACCTGCGCCTGAACGAGCCGCGCTTCATCAAGCTGCCCAACATCATGGCCGCCAAGAAAAAGCCGCTGGACAAGACCACGCCGGCGGAACTGGGCGTGGACGCCGCTCCGCGTCTGAAGACGCTGAAGGTGGCCGAGCCTTCCAAGCGCAGCGCCGGCATCAAGGTGGCCAACGCCGCCGAGCTGGTCGCCAAACTGAAAACCGAAGCAAAGGTGCTGTAAGCCATGGCCATTCTCGTTATCGCTGAACACGACAACCAGAGCCTGAAAGCAGGCACCCTGAACACCATCACCGCCGCTGGCAAGCTGGGCGAAGTGCATGTGCTGGTGGCCGGCCACAACGCCGCCGCCGCCGCCGAGGCCGCCAAAGGCGTGGCCGGCGTCGCCAAAGTGCTGCTGGCCGACGCCGCTCACTACGCGCATGGCCTGGCCGAGAACCTGGGCGCGCTGGTGTCCGGCCTGGCCAAGAGCTACAGCCACGTGCTGGCGCCGGCGTCCTCCTTCGGCAAGAACCTGCTGCCGCGCGTAGCCGCTTTGCTGGACGTGGCGCAGATCTCCGAGATCGTCGCCATCGAATCCGCCGATACCTTCGTGCGGCCCATTTACGCCGGCAACGTGCTGGCCACCGTGCAGTCCGCCGACCCGATCAAGGTCATCACCGTGCGCACCACCGCCTTCGACGCGGCGGGCCAGGGCGGTTCCGCCGCGGTGGAAACCGTGGCCGCGGCAGCGGACGCGCAGCTGTCCAGCTTCGTCGGCCAGGAACTGACCAAGTCCGACCGTCCGGAACTGGGCTCGGCCAAGGTCATCGTTTCCGGCGGCCGCGCGCTGGGTTCGGAGGAGCAGTTCAAGGCGGTGATCGATCCGCTGGCGGACAAGCTCTCCGCCGCCGTGGGCGCTTCCCGCGCCGCGGTGGACGCCGGCTACGCGCCGAACGACTACCAGGTGGGCCAGACCGGCAAGGTGGTGGCGCCGCAGCTGTACTTCGCGGTTGGCATTTCCGGCGCGATCCAGCACCTGGCCGGCATGAAGGACTCCAAGGTGATCGTCGCCATCAACAAGGACGAGGAAGCGCCCATCTTCCAGGTGGCGGATTACGGCATCGTCGGCGATCTGTTCACCGTAGTGCCGGAGTTGATGGCCGAGTTGTCCAAATAATCCCGGATCCGCGCCGCGAGTCTCTCGCCGGCGCGGACAGCGGGCCGGGCGAGCCGCCCGGAACAATAATATTCAGCCGGCAACGCCCGCGCGCAGTCATCGGCCCGATGCGGGCCGGACCCGCCGCGGCGCTTGCCGGCTTTTTCATGTCTGCGAATAGAAACCGATTGCCGGCCGAACCGGCGGTCCCAGCCATCCAAACACGAGGAGAAGGCGATGATTTATCAAGCACCGATTAAGGACATTCAATTCGCGCTCAATGAGCTGGCCGAGCTGCCGGCCGTCTGCGGCCTGCCGGGCTACGGCGAATGCTCGGTGGAGCTGGTGGACGCCATTCTGGAGGAGGGCGCCAAGTTTGCCGAAGGCGTGCTGGCGCCGATCAACAAGCAGGGCGATCAGGGCGCCAAATGGCGCGACGGCGAGGTCAGCGCCGCGCCCGGCTTCAAGGACGCCTGGCGTCAGTACGTCGAATCCGGCTGGGTGGGCCTGCGCGCGCCGGAAGCCTACGGCGGCCAGGGCATGCCGGCCTTGGTGGCCACCGCGGCCGAGGAAATGTGGTGTTCCGCCAATCTGGCTTTCTCGCTGGCGCCGCTGTTGACGCTGGGCGCGATCGAGGCCATTCATCATCACGCCTCGGAAGAACTCAAGAAGGTCTATCTGCCGCCAATGTCCAGCGGCGCCTGGACCGGCACCATGAATTTGACCGAGCCGCAGGCCGGTTCCGACCTCGCCCAGGTGCGCAGCAAGGCCTTGCCGCAGGCTGACGGCAGTTATCGCATCAGCGGCCAGAAAATCTTCATTACCTGGGGCGAGCACGATATGGCGGACAACATCGTCCACCTGGTGCTGGCCCGCCTGCCGGACGCGCCGGCCGGGGTGAAGGGCATTTCCTTGTTCATCGTGCCCAAATTCCTGGTCAACGCCGATGGCAGCCTGGGCGCGCGCAACGATGTGCGCTGCGTGTCGCTGGAGCACAAGCTGGGCATCCACGGCAGCCCCACCGCGGTGATGAGCTTCGGCGACCAGGACGGCGCGATCGGCTATCTGGTCGGCGAAGCCAACAAGGGCCTGAACTATATGTTCACGATGATGAACCACGCGCGTCTGGGCGTGGGCATCGAAGGCCTGGCGGTGTCGGAGCGCGCCTACCAGAAGGCGGTGGAGTACGCGCGCGAACGGGTACAGAGCCGCGCGGTGGGTTCGCCCGATCCGTCCGGCGTGGCCATCATCCAGCATCCGGACGTGCGCCGCATGCTGCTGACCATGCGCGCCCAGGTGGAGGCGCAGCGCGCGCTGGCCCTGTATACCGCGGCGGCGCTGGACCGCGCGGCGCGCCATCCGGTGGCGAGCGAAAAAGCGCGCAACCAGGCGCTGGCCAATTTCCTGATCCCCATCGTCAAGGGCTGGAACACCGAGCAGGCCAACGAAATCACCAGCCTGGCGCTGCAGGTGCACGGCGGCATGGGATATATCGAGGAAACCGGCGTGGCGCAGTACTATCGCGATGCGCGCATCACCGCCATCTACGAAGGCACCACCGGCATCCAGGCCCTGGATTTGATTGGCCGCAAGACCGCGGGCGAGGGCGGCGTCACCGCACGCGCCTTGCTGGAAGAGGCCGCCGGCTGCGTGGCCAAGCTGCGCGCCGCCGGGCTGGCCAGCCTGGCGGACAATCTGGACGAAGCGGTCAAGCAGGCGCGCCGCAGCGTCGACTTCATCCTGGATACCTTCGCCGGACAGCCGCAACGGGCGGCGGCCGGGTCCGTGCCCTTCCTCAAGCTGATGGGCATTGTGCTGGGCGGCTGGCAGATGGCGCGCGCGGCCCTGATCGCCAAGGAAAAGCAGAGCGACGGCGAGTCCGATCAGGACTTCATGCGCGCCAAACTGGCCACCGCGCGTTTCTACGGCGAACATCTGTTGCCGCAGGCGGGCGGTTTGGCGGCCGCCATCGTTGACGGCGCGGACAGCGTGCTGGAGATGGATGAAGCCTGGTTCTGAGGTGGTTCTAGGAAGATGCGCAACAGACGCCGCGGGATGCCGCGGCGTTTTTTGTTGCCTGGCCGATGCAAGAGCGATTATTGCATGAGCGTGTAATCAGGCTTTGAGATAATGGAAAAGACCTTGTTGCGGGTTGCTGCGGCGCGGCATCAAAAACCGTTTGTCATTAAAAATATTTTGCCGCATAGTGTTTGCTCCGCCCCTAGCTACGGGCGGTGTGCGAAATCAGGCGGAAAAATAGTTCTTAATAGAAGAATTAATCGCATGGCGCGCTGATATTCGCTTGAATATTGCCTGGCTATGCAATTCGGTCTTTTTTTGGATTGACCGTATCCTGATGGCGTGCAAATAATCCGCTGCATGACTCACAGCCAAGCTCGAGCCAAGTCCCGGCCGATCCCATCGCGGCGCGAGGCGCCCGCTTGAACTTGGCCGCAAGGTCCGCGCTTAGATTTCAAGAATGAATACAGAAGCCAGGATGCAATGAAGCAAGTGGTCCATTGGAGTGAAAAGGGGAAGCGGTTGTTGCCGTCGGCGGCGACGCTGGGGCGTCTGGTCGCCGCTTTGCCTTGGCTGGCGCTGGCAGGCGCCGCCGTGTGGCTGGGCATGACCGTGGCGCCGATTTTGGGTCCCGCGGCCAAGCAATGGCGAGGCTTAAGCGAGCCGGCGCCGCAGTCCGCCGCCGCCAATGTGGCGATGGCGCACTGGTTCGGCGAGCCGGTGGCGCAGCAGGCGGCGGCCTTGCCGCCGGTCAAGCTGATCGGCGTCTACGCGCCTCAGGCTTCCGGCGCGCCCGGTTTCGCGGTGATAGACGACAATGGCCGCTCCGTCGCCCTGTTGCTGGGCAAGACTACGCCCGACGGCTGGGAACTGGCCCAGATCACCGCCTCCGGCGTGTTGATGCGTTCCGGCGGCAGCGAGCAGTTCGTGCCGCTGGTCGAGCGCGTGCCCGGTGCGGGCGGCGCGGTCGGCGGCAGTGCGCCGCCGCCGATGCCGCCTCCGATTTCTCCTCCTTCCCAGGCTCCCGTTTCGCCCCCCGCCGTGGTTCCTGTGAATCCTGAAACCCCGCCGCAACCTGGGCTGGATTCCGCCAGCATGGTTCGCCAATAAGAAGACTGAATATGCGTATCCACAAACTTGTCGCCATCCTGGCCCTGGTCTACGGTTGCAACGCCGCATTGGCCGCCACCCCGCAGAACGACGGAGTGATGCTCAACTTCGTCAACGCCGACATCGAAACCGTGGTCAAGGCGATAGGCGAAATCACCGGCAAGAACTTCATCATCGACCCGCGGGTGAAGGGCACGGTCAACATCGTGTCCAGCAAGCCGGTGCCGCGCGCGCTGTCTTACCAAATCCTGTTGTCTTCCTTGCGTTTGCAGGGCTTCTCCGCGGTGGAGGGCGGCGGCGTGGTCAAGATCGTGCCGGAGGCCGACGCCAAGCTGCACGCCAAGGCCAGCAAGGGCATCCCGCGCGGGGACGGCGACCGCCTGATCACCAAGGTGTTCACGCTTAAATACGGCAACGCCAATCAGCTGGTGCCGGTGATCCGGCCCATCGTGTCGCCCAACAACACCATCGCCGCCTACCCGCAGTCCAATGCGCTGATCGTCACCGACTACGCGGACAATATTCAGCGCATCGAGTCCATCATCGATTCGATCGAGAGCGCGGCCGCCGGCGACACCGTGGTGGTGCCGGTGCTGTTCGGCTCCGCGGTGGAACTGGCCGGCAGCCTGAACAAGTTGTTGCAGGACAGCGGCGCCGGCGCCGACGGCGGCAAGACCACCATCATCCCGGACGCGCGCGCCAATGTGCTGATGGTGCGCGCCGACACCCCGGGCAAGATCGGCAAGATCAAAAGCCTGCTCAAGCTTCTGGATCAGCCCAGCCAGGCCGGCGCCAATGTGCGCGTGGTCTATCTGAAGAACGCCGAGGCCGGCAAGGTGGCGCAGACGCTGCGAGCCTTGATGACCGGCGACGCGGGGCCCTTGCAGGGCCGCACCGCGGTGAGCACCAACGGCGGCTCCAGTACCAGCCTGCTGAACCAGAGCGGTTCGGGCAGCGGTTCCGGCGCCTCGTCCAGCGGCTCCGCCAGCGCCGCGCAGGCGGCCAGCCCGGTGGGCGGCGACAGCGCGTCCAGCGGCGGCGGCAGCGGGGCCGGTGGCGGCGGATCCATGATCCAGGCCGACCCCACCAACAACGCGCTGATTCTGAACGTGCCGGATTCCATGTACCAGAATCTGCGCAACGTCATCGACCTGCTGGACAAGCGCCGCGCCCAAGTGCTGGTGGAGGCGCTGGTGGTGGAAGTGGCCGCGCAAAGGGCGATGGAATTGGGTGTGCAATGGCAGGCGCTGGGCGCGCTCAACGGCAACGGCGCCGGCGTATTCGGCGGCACCAACTTCCCCGGCAACAGCGGCCCCGGCATCATCGGCTTGTCCGGCGGCGCGCTGGCCGGCGGCACCGCCGCCACGCCGCTTGGCACCCTGGCGGGCTCCGGCGGCCTGAACGTGGGCTGGGTCAAGGGCACGGTCAATATTCCCGGCATCGGCACCGTGCTGAACATGGGAGCGCTGGCCAAGGCGATGGAGACCGAGGTAGGCGGCAACATCGTGTCCAGTCCGTCCCTGATGGCGATGGACAATGAAAAGGCCAAGATCCAGATTGGCCAGGAAGTGCCTATCCTGACCGGCCAGTACAGCAATACCGGCAGCAGCAGCAGCGGCTCGGTCAATCCCTTCCAGACCTACGACCGCAAGACCATAGGCTTCAACCTGGAGATCACGCCGCAGATTTCCGAGGGCGGTTCCATCCGCATGAAGATTTTGCAGGAAGCGTCCACCATCGTGCCGGGCACCGAGAAAAACCCGCAAGGTCCAACCACCAACAAGCGGACGATAGAGACCATCGCCAATGTGGACGACAGCGGCATCATCGCCATCGGCGGCCTGCTGCAGGAAACGGTCAGCGACAATGAGAGCAAGGTGCCGCTGCTGGGCGACATCCCGTGGCTGGGCGCCTTGTTCCGCTACAGCAACAAGCAGCGCAACAAGACCAATCTGATGATCTTCATCAAGCCCACCATCATCCGCGACGATCTGGGCGCGCGTTCCATCGCCACCGATCGCTACAACTACATCATCGGCGAAGGCCATAAGGCGGAGAGGGAAAAGCTGCAGATGAATCTGGATTCAGCGCTGAAGTCCCTGCCGGAGGGCGGCATCCGCTCGACGCTGGAACAGAGCCTGAAGGCGCAGCCGAAATGAACAAGCCCAAGCTGTCGCCGGCGCTGGGCTTTCCGTTCGCGCGCGCCAACGGCGTGATCCTGCTGGACGGGGAAAGCGGCCGCCATTTGCTGCTGCGCGAAGACAGCCGGCCGGAGGCCTGGGCCGAAGTGTTGCGCCTGCACGGCCAGGGGCTGGCCAGCGTCGAGACGCTGGAGGCGGCCTTGTTCGACAAGCGTCTGTCCGAGCATTACGCCAATCGCGACGGCGCGGCGGCCGAGGTGGTGGACGATATCGGCCAGGACCTGGATCTGACCCAGATGGTGGAGTCCTTGCCAACGGTGGAGGACTTGCTGGAGAGTGAGGGCGACGCGCCCATCATCCGCATGATCAACGCTTTGCTGACCCAGGCGCTGCGCGACGGCGCCTCGGACATCCACATCGAAGCCTTTGAAGACCGCTCGGTGGTGCGTTTCCGCCTGGACGGTTCGCTGCGCGACGTGGTCAGCCCGCACCGCGCGCTGCACGCGGCCATGGTGTCGCGGATCAAGATCATGGCCAATCTCGACATCGCCGAAAAACGCATTCCGCAAGACGGCCGCATCTCGTTGCGTCTGGGCGGCCGCCCGGTGGACGTGCGGGTCTCCACACTGCCCACCAGCCACGGCGAGCGCGTGGTGCTGCGTCTGCTGGACAAGGAAAACGCCCGCCTGGATCTGGCCACGCTGGGCATGGCGGCGGACACGCTGCAGGCGGTGGACAAGGTGATCCGCCAGCCGCACGGCATCCTGCTGGTCACCGGCCCCACCGGCTCGGGCAAGACCACCACGCTGTACGCGGCCTTGTCGCGGCTGGACGCGCGCCACACCAATATCATGACGGTGGAAGACCCGGTGGAATACCACCTGGACGGCGTCGGCCAGACCCAGGTCAATCCGCGCATCGACATGAGTTTCGCCAAGGCGCTGCGCGCGATTCTGCGCCAGGATCCGGACGTGGTGATGATAGGCGAGATCCGGGATCTGGAAACCGCGCAGATCGCGGTGCAGGCCTCGCTGACCGGCCACCTGGTGCTGGCCACGCTGCACACCAACGACGCCGCCTCGGCGGTGACGCGGCTGGTGGACATGGGGGTCGAGCCCTTCCTGCTGGCCTCCAGCCTGCTGGGCGTGATGGCGCAACGGCTGGTGCGCCGGCTGTGCCCGCACTGCAAGGCGCCGCATCCGGTGCCGCTGGAAGGGGAGGCGGACGCTCCGCACTACCGGCCGGCGGGCTGCCCGAGCTGCGGCCATTCCGGTTACAAGGGGCGCTACGGCGTTTATGAACTGCTCTTGGTCGACGATCAATTGCAGCGCTTGATCCACGATCGCGCTTCCGAACAGAAAATGCGCGATTACGCCGCCCGCCACGGCATGCGTTCGCTGCGCGACGACGGCTTGCGTTGGGTGAAGGCCGGCGAAACCTCGCTGGAAGAAATCATGCGGGTGACGAGGAACTGATGGCCGCCTTCCGTTTTACCGCTTTCGACCCCGCCGGCAAGGAGCAGAAAGGCTTGCTGGAGGCGGACTCCGCGCGCGCCGCGCGCAGCCAGCTGCGCGAGCGCGGCCTGCTGCCGCTGGAGGTGGAAAGCGTCAGCGCCAAGAACGGCGACGCCGGCAGCTCGGCGCTGCGCCGCGGCCTGCCGCGCGCGGAACTGGTGATGATCACCGAACAGCTGTCCACTCTGCTCAACGCGGGCCTGCCGTTGGAAAAGGCGCTGACCGCGGTGACCGAGCAGTGCGAACACCCGCGCAGCCGCACCGTGCTGGCGGCCTTGCGCAGCGACATCCTGGAAGGCAAGAGCTTCGCCCAGGCGCTGGCTTCGGCGCCGGGCGTGTTTTTTCCGCTGTATCGCTCGCTGGTGCAGGCGGGCGAACAGTCCGGCCATCTCGACACCGTGATGGCGCGCTTGGCCGAATACCTGGACAAGCGCCAGAACACCCAACAAAAAGTGATGCTGGCGATGGCCTATCCGGCCGTGGTCACCGTGGTGGCCATCCTGGTGGTGGCCGGCCTGATGAGCTATGTGGTGCCGCAGGTGGTCAGCGTGTTCGCGCAGACCAAGCAGACCCTGCCTTTTCTGACCCGGGCGCTGGTGGCCGCCAGCGATTTCCTGCGGCAATGGGGCGTCGCGCTGCTGGCCGGCATCGTCGCCGCGCTGTTCCTGACCGTGCGCGCCTTGCGCGCGCCGGCGCTGAAACGGCGCTTCCACGCCCGGCTGTTGAAGCTGCCGGTGTTCGGCCGCCTGCTGCGCGCGCTCAACACCGCGCGCATGGCCAGCACCCTGTCCATTCTGGTGGGCAGCGGCGTGCCCCTGCTGACCGCGCTGGAAACCGCGCGCGGCCTGATGACCCTGCTGCCGATGCAGGACGCGGTCAGCGAGGCGATGGCCAAGGTGCGCGAAGGCGTGGCGCTGTCGCGCGCGCTGCACGCCACTCGTCAATTCCCGCCGGTGCTGATCCATCTGATCGGCAGCGGCGAATCCAGCGGCACGCTGGCCCATATGCTGGACCGCGCCGCCCAGCAGCAGGAGCAGGAGGTGGAGCGCAAGCTCGCCACCTTCACCACGCTGATGGAGCCGCTGCTGATCCTGTTCATGGGCGGCATGGTCTTGCTGATCGTGCTGGCCATCATGATGCCCATCATCGACATGAACCAGATGGTGCATTGATTTTCGCGGAAAGAAGCACGGAATGTCTCACAAGGCAGTTTTACAGCAATGGGTGTTGGAGGCGCTGGCCGCGCACGGCGGCAAGGCGGACCGGCTGACGGTGGCCAAACACATCTGGCATGCGCGCGCTCGCGAGCTGGAAGGCACCGAGTTGTTCTACACCTGGCAATACGATATGAGCTGGGCGGCGAGCGAGTTGAGAAAGCTGGGCCAGCTCAAGCCGGCCAATGCCGGACCCACCGGCGTCTGGGAGTTGTCCGGCGACGGCCCCTCCCTGTTTTGACCCTTTGAAACCTCGGTAGTAGGAGTAGATATGCGACACCTTTCCAAAGCGGCCCAGCGAGGCTTCACCCTGATCGAAATCATGGTGGTGATCGTGATTCTCGGCGTACTCGCGGCGCTGGTGGTGCCCAAGGTGATGAGCCGTCCGGACGAGGCGCGCGCCGTCGCCGCCAAGCAGGATCTGGGCGCTTTGAGCCAGGCCCTGAAACTGTATCGTCTGGACAACGGACGCTACCCCAGCAGCGAGCAGGGCCTGCAGGCGCTGGTGCAGAAACCGACCTCGGCGCCGGAGCCGAAGAACTGGAAGCCGGGCGGCTACCTGGAGCGCCTGCCCAAGGACCCGTGGGGCAATCCCTACCAGTACGCCAACCCGGGCACGCACGGCGAGATCGACATCTGGAGCTTCGGTGCCGACGGCGAGCCGGGCGGCGAGGGCGTGGACGCCGACATCGGCAACTGGGACGCGGTCAAGTAAGACCGGAGTCGTTGATGGGCTCTTCCGTTCCGGCGCGCGGCTTCACCCTGATCGAGGTGATGGTGGTGATGCTGATCATCGGCGTGCTGGCCACCACGGTGACGCTCAGCATGCGGCCGGACACGCATCGCCAGGCCTCGGACGAGGCCTACCGCTTGGCGCGGGTGCTGGAGCAGGCGGCGGACGCCGCCGAAATGGGGGATCCGCTGGCCCTGATGTGGGACGCCAAGGGTTACGGCTTCCGGCGCCGCGGCGACAACGGCGAATGGGGCGGCGCCAACGACGAGCTGCTGGCCGACCGGCTGTGGCCGGAGGGCGTGCACGGGGGGGCGCTGTTGCTGGACGGCCAGCCCTGGCCGGCGGGACGGCCGCTGCCCTTGTGGCAGGACGGGCGCGCCAACGCGCTGGCCCTGCAGATCAAGACCGAGACGCGCGGCCTGGCCGTGACCCTGTCGCCGCTGGGCCGCAGTCAGGTGGACGAAGGCTCATGAAGCGCGAGCGCGGCTTTACCTTGTTTGAAGTGCTGGTGGCGCTGGCCATCATCGCGGTGGCGCTGGGCGCGCTGTTGCGCGCCACCGGCCTGGCCGCCGACAACGGCGAAGGCATGAAGCGCCGGATGCAGGCCGCTTGGGAAGCGCAGAACATGATCGCGCTGATGCAGGCGCGCCGCGAATGGCCGGACGTGGGCGAACAGGCGGGAGAGCTGGACGACGACGGCGCGCGCTGGCGTTGGCAGCGCGTGATCAGCCAGACGCCCAATCCCAATTTCCGCAAGGTGGTGGTGCGCGTGCTGGCGCAGGGCGACGGCCGTTACGTGCTGGCCGAGATGACCGGCTATCTGCGGATGAACGCCGGAGGCGGTTCGTGATGCGCGGCCGGCAGGACGGCATGACCTTGATCGAGATCCTGGTGGCGATGAGCTTGCTCGCCATCTTGTCGGTGCTGGGCTACAAGGCTTTCGGCTCCTTGCTGATTTCGCGCGAGCGGCTGATGCAGACCAGCGAGCAATGGGTGGACGCCGCGCGCGCCTTCCGGCGGCTGGAAGGCGATCTGACCGGCCAGATGCCGGCGCCGACGCAAGGGCAAGGGCCCAGTCTGGGCGGCAGCCAGCTATTGCTGCAAAGCGACGGCGACGGCCAGACGCTGACCTTGCAGAGTTTTTCCGCCCGCTATCCCGGCGGCCAGGAGCGCATCAGCTACCATGCCGGCGCTCAGGGCCTCAGCTGGGCGGCGGGCGACGCCCAGGGCGCGGCGCCGACCGCCTACGTGCTCTTGGGCAAGGACGCCGCGGTGCGCTGGCGCGTGCTGCTGGACGACGGCAATTGGCTGGACAACTGGCCGCCGCGCGAGGCCAGCCCGGCGCACAGCCCGCGCGCGCTGGAAATGCGCATCCGCATGCCGGGCAATGAATGGGCGAAACGGATATGGGCGCTGCCATGAGGACGCCGGGAAGCCGGAAGCAGCGCGGCATGGCGGTGATCATGGCCTTGCTGATCGTGGCGCTGGCCACCACCGCCGCCTCGCTGGTGCTGTGGCAGCAAGGCCTGTGGTGGCACCAGCTCGACAACGACCGCAATCGCGCCCAGCTGCGCCTGGTGGCCGACGCCGGTCTGGGCTGGGCGATGGAAATCCTGCGCTTCAACAACGGCGCGGCCGGCAACGGCGTGGTGGCCCTGTCGCAGCTGTGGGCCCAGCCCTTGCCGCAGACCGAGGCCCAGGGCGTGACCGTGTCCGGCCGGCTGAGCGATCTGCAAGGGCGCTTCAATCTGAATTCGCTGGTGCAGAACGGTCAGACCAATGCGCGCCAGCTGGTGTTCTACAAGCGGCTATTGACCACGCTGGGCCTGCCCACGCGCTTGTCCGAACCGCTGGTCAAGCAACTGCGCGGCGGCAAGGATCCGGAGGACGCCAGCCAGCCGGCGGGAGAGGGCCGGCCGCCGGAGCCGGGCGCGGCCCTGCCCGGCTACCCCTTGCTGCGGGTGGAGATGCTGCGCTGGCTGCCGGGTTACACCCCGGAGGTCTTGGACAAGCTGCTGCCGCATGTGGCCGCCTTGCCGGCCGACGTCAGCCAGATCAACATCAACACCGCCACGCCGGCGGTGATGAAGACGCTGCTGCCGGGCGTGGGCGAAGGCAATCTGCTGGTGCTGCTCAATCAGCGCAAGGTCAATTACTACAAGGACGCCAACGATTTCAAGGCGCGGCTGCCGGCGCCGGGCATCATCGCTGACACCGATATCGCGGCGGCGTCCAATTACTTCATGCTGGACAGCTCGGCCCGGCTGGAGCGGGCGCGGCTGGAAATGCGGGCGCTGATCTACAGCAATATGAACGTGGTGAAGACGCTGTGGCGGCAAGACGGCGCGGGACGTCCGCCGCCGGCCAGGGGAAACGGAAACCAGAATGACAACGCTTAGACTGTATCTGCGGGCCGGTTGGCCCGATAGCGAACCGGGGCTGCCCTGGGCCCTATTGGGCACGCGCGGCGAACCCAGCGCTCAGGGCGACAGCGCGCCGGCCGGCTGGCCGCGCGCCGATCGCTGCGAATTGATCCTGCCCGCCGGCCGCACCCTGTTCACCCAGGCGCGGTTGCCGGCCTCGGTCAAGCAGCCGACGGCGGCGATGATGGGCTTCGCCCTGGAAGAAGGCTTGATCAACGATCCCTCCGCCAATCTTTACGCCATCGGCGGGGAGTTGCCGGACGGCAGCCGAGCGGTGGCGGTGACCGAGGCTTTTCCGGTGCGCCGCGCCGTGGCCATGCTCAAGAGCGCCGGGCGGCTGTGCGACCGCATCCTGCCGGAAGAAAGCCTGTTGCCGCCGCCTGCGCGCGACGGCTGGAGCGTGGCGCGCGGCGGCGAGGGCTGGCTGCTGCGCTTGAGCGCCACGCGCGCGGCCTGGCTGCCCTACTGCGGCGAAACGACGGAACAACTGCTGTTCGCGCGGCTGGCGGCGCAGCTGCCGCCGGCCAGCCTGACCGTGTGCGGCGCCGAAGCGGCCGGCCTGATCGGCTCGCGCCTGCCGGCGTGGCAAGGCGAGCCCAAGCAATTGGCCGCTCATGATTGGCGGCAGGGCCAGGCGCAACAGGCTTTCGACTTCGCCAACGGCGAACTGGCGGCCAATCGGCGCTGGCGCGACTGGGGGCCGGCGCTGCGGCGGACCGGCTTGGTGCTGGGCGGCTTGCTGGCGGTGCAGCTGGCGCTGACCCTGGGCCAGGCCGCTTGGTACGCCTGGCAGAAACAAAGCCTGTCGGCGGACATCCGTGCCGCGGCCAAGCCCTGGATCGGCGGTCAGGCGATGCCGGGCAGCAGCGCGCTGGCGATGACGCGCGCGGTGGACAAGCTGCGATTGAGTCACGGCCAGCCGGCGCGCGACGACGCCTTGGAACTGATGGGCGCGCTGGCCGCGCTCAGCGGCCGCGATCTGCAGACCCGCTCCCTCAGCTACGACGGCGGCCGGCTCAAGCTGCAAGTGGCGGACGTGCCGGCGGAAACCCTGCAACGCTGGCGCGGGCAACTGGCGGCCAAGCAGATCCGCCTGGACGTGACCGCCACCCAGCAGGGGACCAAAGAACTCAGCCTGTCCCGGGAGCCGTGAAATGAAGCAATACCGTGAACAATTCGCCGCCTACTGGCGGCAGCGCAGCCGTCGCGAACAAGGGCTGCTGCTGGCGATGGCCGCGGTGCTCGGCGTCGGCGTGCTCTACGCCGGGGTCTGGGAGCCGGCGGGCAAATCGGTGGAGCGCAACCGCGCCGCCGCGTCCCGGCTGCAAGCCGAGCTGAGCTATGTGCAGTCTCTGGCGCGGGAGGCCGAGCAACTGAAGCGCCAGCCGGCGCAGGCGGCGCTGCCGGCCAAGGAACTCTTGCCGGTGATCCGTCAGGTGGCGCAGAGCCAAGGCTTGTCCGAGGCCGGCTGGCAGCTGAGCCCGGAGGGCGAGTCCGGCGTGGCGATGGAGGGGACGATGGCGTTCGACGCCTGGGTCAAGCTGGCCGGCGTGCTGGCGGCTCAGCACCAGGTGCGGGTGCTCAGCGTGAGGGCGGAGGCGCAGCCGATGCCGGGCCAAGTGCATATCAAGGCGTTGCTGGCGCACGCCGGAGGCGGCGCATGAAACGTAAAATGCTGATTGGCGCGCTATTGGGCGCGCTGTTCCTGGCCGGCCTGATCGCCGCCTTGCCGGCGAGTTTGCTGTCGCTGCCCTTGTTGCGCGCCACCGGCGAGCGCTGGCAGTTCAGCGGCGCGCAAGGCACGGTGTGGCAGGGCAAGACGCAGCTGGTCTATGTCGGCGACAAGGGCGAGGTGTTGCCGATGAGCCGGATAGGCTGGCGCTTTCAGCCCAAGGCCTTGTTGTCGGGGCGGGCGATCTGGCTGCTGGAGAGCGACGGTCAGGACGGCAAGCTGGAGTGGAGTTGGGGCGGCGTGGAAGTGAACGGCGTCAACCTGACGGTGCCGGTGGCGGCTTTGGCGAATCTGTCCAAGACCTGGCAGGCGGCGCGCTTGGGCGGCGATCTGCAGCTCAAGGTCGGCCAGTTCAGCCGCAAGGGCGGGCAACTGGCCGGCAATCTGCAGCTCAGCTGGCTGGGCGCGGCCTCGCCCTTGAGCCCGTTGTCGCCGTTCGGCTCCTACCAAATGGACGTCAACGGCGCCGGCGCGGGCGTGGCCTTGAACGTGGCGACGCTGGACGGCCCCTTGAATCTGAGCGGCCAGGGCCAGTGGCTGCCGGGGGCGGCGTTCTCGCTGGCCGGCAGCGCCGACAGCCCGCCGGAAAAATACGACGCCTTGAAACCGCTGATGCTGATGCTGGGCAAACCGAGCGGACCGACCAGCGTGCAATGGCAGATTCGTCCAGGGGCTTGAGGACGGTTCATTTGTCATGTTATCGAATTTTCTTGTGATTTTTCCGGTGCGGCGTTACTATAGAAAGGTTTAACCAAACGGGACTGATGCGCCAGGCATCGAGTCCCGTTCTTCACATAAAGCAATTCGAAAACTTAGGGTAGGGACAGATCCCATCTGTCGCGGCGGAGGCCTTGCGCGAGCGAGGCGGCCGGGCCGGCGGAGGGGGCCAACAAAAACCGGCGCAGCCGGTTTTTCCTTACCCGCCGCAAACGCAATAGGAGCAGCTTGTGTCAACCGTACCCGCAATCCTTGTCTTGGCCGATGGCACCGTGTTCAAGGGCAGTGCTATCGGGGCCGCCGGACATACGGTGGGCGAGGTGGTTTTCAATACCGCCATCACCGGCTATCAGGAGATTTTGACCGACCCCTCCTATACCAAACAGATCGTCACCCTGACTTATCCCCATATCGGCAACGTCGGCGCGAATTCGGAAGACACCGAATCTCGCGCCGTTTTTGCATCCGGCCTGATCATTCGCGATCTGCCGCTGCTGCACAGCAACTTCCGCGCCGAAGACTCCTTGTCCGCTTATCTGAAGCGGCACAATGTCGTCGCCATCGCCGACATCGACACCCGCCGTCTGACTCGCATCCTGCGCGAGAAGGGCGCTCAGGCCGGCTGCGTGATGGCCGGGGATGTCGATGAGGCGCGCGCGCTGGAACTGGCGCGCGGCTTCGGCTCCATGGCAGGGCAGGATCTGGCCCAGGTGGTCAGCTGCGACAAGCCTTACGCCTGGACCGAGCGCGAATGGAAATTGGGCGCCGGCTATCAGGTGCAGGCATCCACCCGTTTCCATGTGGTCGCCTACGACTTCGGCGTCAAGCACAACATCTTGCGCATGCTGGCCGAGCGCGGCTGCCAGCTGACCGTGGTGCCGGCCAAGACCCCGGCCGCCGACGTGCTGGCGCTGAATCCGCACGGCGTCTTCCTGTCCAACGGCCCCGGCGATCCGGAGCCCTGCGATTACGCGATCGCCGCCATCCGCGACATCCTGGACGCCAAGCTGCCGGTGTTCGGCATCTGCCTCGGCCATCAACTGCTGGGCCTGGCCAGCGGCGGCAAGACGTCCAAGATGAAGTTCGGCCACCACGGCGCTAACCACCCGGTGCAGGACTTGGACAGCAGCCGGGTGATGATCACCAGCCAGAACCACGGTTTCCAAGTGGACGAAACCAGCTTGCCGGCCAATGTGCGTGTCACCCACCGTTCGCTGTTCGACGGCACGGTGCAGGGCATCGCGCTGACCGACCGTCCGGCCTTCTCCTTCCAGGGCCATCCGGAAGCCAGTCCGGGCCCGGAAGACGTCGCCTATCTGTTCGATCGCTTCATCGCCTCGATGGCGGAACGCGTTTAAGCCGGGGGAGCGGGAACATGCTGGGGATTACCGATCTCACCACCTATCTGCTGGGCGCCGTGCTCATCGTACTGCTGCCGGGGCCCAACTCCATGTACGTGCTGTCGGTGGCGGCGCAGCGCGGCACCCGCGCCGGCTTTGCCGGCGCCGGCGGCATCATCATCGGGGACTTCATCCTGATGACGCTGGCGGCCACCGGCGCGGCCGGCCTGCTGAAGGCCAATCCGGCGCTGTTCGCCGTGGTCAAGTACCTGGGCGGCGGCTACCTGGCCTGGCTGGGCTTCAATATGCTGCGCGGCGCGCTGACGGCCTGGCGCCGCGCCGCCCGCGGCGAAGCCGCCGAGGCTAAGTCGGTGTTGGTGGGCGAGGAGAATCCCTTCGTCAAGGCCCTGCTGATCAGCCTGATGAATCCGAAGGCCATCCTGTTTTTCGTGTCCTTCTTCGTCCAGTTCGTCGATCCCGCCTACCCGCATCCGGCGCTGACCTTCGTCGCGCTGGGGCTGATCGTGGAAGTGTGCAGCACGCTGTATCTGACCGCGCTGATCGTCGCCGGCCACCGGCTGGCCCAGGCTTTCCGCCGCCGGCGCAAGCTGAGCGCGGCGCTGGGCGGCTCGGTGGGCGCGCTGTTCGTCGGCTTCGGCGCCAAACTGGCCGCGGCCAGCCTGTAAGGCAGAGATTTAATATTCGCCGCGAAGCGGCCGGGCGTCCCAGGCGTCCGGGCTTCGCGGCACACAAAATGCAATCATAAAGAGTAGAACCATGCCAAAGCGTAGCGACCTCAAAAGCATTCTGATCATCGGAGCCGGCCCCATCGTCATCGGCCAGGCCTGCGAATTCGACTACTCCGGCGCGCAAGCGTGCAAGGCCCTGCGCGAAGAGGGCTACAAAGTCATTCTGGTGAACTCCAACCCGGCCACCATCATGACCGACCCGGACATGGCCGATGTCACCTACATCGAACCCATCACCTGGAAGGTGGTGGAAAAAATCATCGCCAAGGAGCGTCCGGACGCCATCCTGCCGACCATGGGCGGGCAGACCGCGCTCAACTGCGCGCTGGACCTGGCCAAGAACGGGGTGCTGGAAAAATACAAGGTGGAGCTGATCGGCGCCACCGAGGACGCCATCGACAAGGCCGAAGACCGCGGCCGCTTCAAGGAGGCCATGGCCAAGATCGGCCTGTCCTGCCCGCTGTCCTTTGTTTGCCACACCATGGAAGCGTCGCTGGAAGCGCAGGCCAAGGTGGGTTTCCCGACGCTGATCCGCCCGTCCTTCACCATGGGCGGCTCCGGCGGCGGCATCGCCTACAACCGCGAAGAATTCCTGGCCATCTGCGAGCGCGGCTTCGAAGCCTCGCCCACCCATGAGCTGCTGATCGAGCAATCGGTGCTGGGCTGGAAAGAGTACGAGATGGAGGTGGTGCGCGACAAGAACGACAACTGCATCATCATCTGCTCCATCGAAAACTTCGATCCGATGGGCGTGCACACCGGCGACTCCATCACCGTGGCGCCGGCGCAGACGCTGACCGACAAGGAATACCAGATCATGCGCAACGCCAGCCTGGCGGTGCTGCGCGAGATCGGCGTGGACACCGGCGGCTCCAATGTGCAGTTCGCCACCAATCCGGCCACCGGCGAGATGATCGTCATCGAAATGAACCCGCGCGTGTCGCGTTCCTCGGCGCTGGCGTCCAAGGCCACCGGTTTCCCCATCGCCAAGATCGCCGCCAAACTGGCGGTGGGCTTCACGCTGGACGAACTGAAGAACGACATCACCGGCGGCGCCACTCCGGCCTCCTTCGAGCCGTCCATCGACTACGTGGTCACCAAGATTCCGCGTTTCGCCTTTGAGAAATTCCCGCAGGCCGACGACCGCCTGACCACCCAGATGAAGTCGGTGGGCGAGGTGATGGCGATGGGCCGCACCTTGCAGGAGTCGATGCAGAAAGCGTTGCGCGGCCTGGAAACCGGCCTGGCCGGCTTCGACCCGGTGACCAGCGACGAAGCGGCGATCCGCCACGAACTGGGCACGCCGGGACCGGAACGCATCTTGTACGTGGCCGACGCCTTCCGCATCGGCATGAGCCGCGACGACATCCACGCGGTCAGCAAGATCGATCCCTGGTTCCTGGCCCAGATCGAAGACCTGATCGGCGAAGAACAAGCACTGGCCGGCCGCAAGGTGGAAGAACTGGACTACGCCGAATTGCGTCGTCTGAAGCGCAAGGGTTTCTCCGACCGCCGTCTGGGCGAGCTGCTGGGCTCGGATCAGGCCGCGGTGCGCGCCAAGCGCTGGAGCTTGAGCCTGCACCCGGTGTACAAGCGCGTGGACACCTGCGCCGCCGAGTTCGCCACCAATACCGCCTATATGTACTCGACCTATGAGGAAGAGTGCGAATCCAATCCGTCCGACCGCAAGAAGGTGATGGTGCTGGGCGGCGGGCCCAACCGCATCGGCCAGGGCATCGAGTTCGACTACTGCTGCGTGCACGCGGCGCTGGCGCTGCGCGAATCCGGTTTCGAGACCATCATGGTCAACTGCAACCCGGAAACCGTGTCCACCGACTACGACACCTCGGACCGCCTGTATTTCGAGCCGCTGACGCTGGAAGACGTGCTGGAAATCTGCCGCATCGAAAAACCGTTCGGCGTCATCGTCCAGTACGGCGGCCAGACTCCGTTGAAACTGGCGCGCGCGCTGGAAGCCAACGGCGTGCCCATCATCGGCACCACGCCGGACATGATAGACGCCGCCGAGGACCGCGAGCGCTTCCAGAAGCTGCTGAACGAGCTGGGCCTGAAGCAGCCGCCCAACCGCACCGCGCGCGCGCCGGCCGAAGCGATGAAGCTGGCCGAGGAAATCGGCTACCCGCTGGTGGTGCGCCCGTCCTACGTGCTGGGCGGCCGCGCGATGGAAATCGTCCACGAGCCGGCCGACCTGGAGCGCTATATGCGCGAGGCGGTGAAGGTGTCCAACGACAGCCCGGTGCTGTTGGACCGCTTCCTCAACGACGCCATCGAAGTCGACGTGGACTGCGTGTCCGACGGCGAGAACGTGGTGATCGGCGGCATCATGCAGCACGTGGAGCAGGCCGGCGTTCACTCCGGCGACTCCGCCTGCTCGCTGCCGCCGTACAGCCTGTTCCCGGCGGTGCAGGATGAAATCCGCCGCCAGACCGTGGCCATGGCCCGCGCGCTGAACGTGATCGGCCTGATGAACGTGCAGTTCGCCATCCAGGGCGACACCATCTACGTGCTGGAAGTGAATCCGCGCGCCAGCCGCACCGTGCCCTTCGTCTCCAAAGTGACTTCCGCGCCGCTGGCCAAGATCGCCGCGCGGGCGATGGCGGGCATCGGCCTCAACGAGCAGGGCTTCACCAAGGAAGTGATTCCGCCGTTCTACGCGGTCAAGGAAGCGGTCTTCCCCTTCATCAAGTTCCCCGGCGTGGATACCATCCTGGGGCCGGAAATGAAGTCCACCGGCGAGGTGATGGGCGTGGGCAAGACCTTCGCCGAAGCCTACGTCAAGGGCCAGCTGGGCGCCGGCGACCGTCTGCCCAAGACCGGCAAGGTCTTCCTGTCCGTCCGCGACAGCGACAAGAACGGCGCGGTGGAAGTGGCGCGCGAACTGCAGCGCCTGGGCTTCGGCGTCTGCGCGACGCGCGGCACCGCCAAGCATCTGTCCGCCGCCGGCATCGTGGTGCAGGTGGTCAACAAGGTCAATGAAGGCCGCCCGCACATCGTCGACATGATCAAGAACTCGGAAATCGATCTGCTGATCAATACCGTGGACGAGAAGCGCCAGGCGATTCAGGACAGCCATTCCATCCGCCGTTCGGCGCTGCAGGCGCGGATTCCGCAATACACCACCCTGGCCGGCGCCAAGGCGGTGTGCGTGGGCATGGCCCACGCCGAGGAGTTCGATGTCTACAGCGTGCAGGAACTGCACAGCCAGATTCAGGGCTGAGTCCTGACGCGGGGGCTTGGAAGCGGGAGGGGTTTGCCGTTACAATCCCTCCCATAACCCGCTACTTCAAGCCGCCGTCCAGTACGGCGGCTTGTGCTTTTGATGAAGGCGGATGCCGCCTCTGGAGAGAATTCTGAAATGATCAAAGTCCCGTTGACCGTGCGCGGTGCAGAGCTGCTGAAAGAAGAGCTGCAGCGCCTCAAGAGCGTGGAACGTCCGGCCGTGATCGAGGCGATTGCCGAGGCTCGCTCGCATGGCGACCTGTCCGAGAACGCCGAATACGACGCCGCCAAGGAGCGTCAGGGCTTTGTCGAAGGCCGTATCGCCGAACTGGAAGGCAAGATTTCCAACGCGCTGATCGTGAACCCGGCCGAGCTGGACGCCGACGGCCGCGTGGTGTTCGGCGCCACCGTCGAACTGATGGATCTGGAGAGCGAGGAAAACGTCACCTACCAGATCGTCGGCGACGACGAGGCCGACATCAAGGTGTGCAAGGTGTCGGTGAACTCCCCGATCGCGCGCGCGCTGATCGGCAAGGAAGCCGGCGACGTGGCCGAAGTGGTGGCCCCGGGCGGTATTCGCGAATACGAAGTGCTCGACGTCAAATACATCTGAATCCCGCCGGCGCGCGGGCTTGGCGGTCCGCGCGCGGCGCGGCGCGGGAGAGGGGCTGAGACATGGATGGGTTGCGTTCCATTGCCAAGACGTTCTGGATTGGCGGCTTGTGGGTGATAGGCATCATCGTGGCGCCGGTGCTGTTCGCCATGCTGGATCGGGTCACCGCCGGCATGGTGGCGGGCAAGCTGTTCGCCAGCATCGCCTGGGTGGGGCTGGTGTGCGGGGCTATCCTGCTGGTCGACCATATCCGCCGCAATGGCGCGGCCGGGGTCAAGGAAAGCGGTTTCTGGCTGGTGATGGGCATGCTGGCCTGCACGCTGATCAATCACTTCGCCGTCACCCCCATCATCGCCAATCTCAAGGCGCAGATGAATCATGCGGCCGAAGGCCTGTTCGGCGGCGGCTTCGCCACCTGGCACGCGATTTCCAGCCTGATCTATCTGGTGCAGAGCCTGATGGGCTTGGTCTACGTCTGGCGCAACGATTAAGCGACTGTTCGCCGTAGCGCTCCCTTGGGAGCGGACAAAACAAAAGCGGTGGCATGCCACCGCTTTTCTACGAAGCGCGATCGCCGCGAACGGCGTTCAGCCCTTCAGCGCCTGCTTGTTCTTGGGCAGAACGATGCGCTCTTTATCGCTGGGGCGCCACAGCACCAGCAGCTTGCCGATGTGCTGGACCGGGGCGGCGCCCAGGTCTTCGCAGATCTGCTCGAACATGGCGACGCGCGCTTCGCGGTCGTCGCCCAGCACGCGAACCTTGATCAGTTCGTGGGCGTCCAGATTGATGGCGACTTCGCGGATCACCGCTTCGGTCAGGCCGTTGTTGCCTATCATCACCACCGGGTTGAGGCCGTGCGCCAGTCCCTGCAGATACTTGCGCTGGAACGGCTTGAGTTCAATTTTCATGAGAAATACGGATTTACAAAGCAAAAGCCGATTCTACTCGAGTTGGGCGCTTTCCCAAAGTCCGGACCTAAAATAAATGAAAAACAACAGGATAGCGCGGCTGGCCTGTTGCCCACCTTTGAGAGCATAGCGCAATGGCTAGAAGCAAGAGCAGCAATGGCTGGCTGCAGGAACACGTCAACGATCCCTACGTCAACCAGGCGCAGAAAGACGGTTACCGCGCGCGGGCCGCTTACAAGCTGCTGGAAATCAACGACAAGGACAAGCTGATCCGCCCCGGCACGGTGCTGGCCGATCTGGGCTCCACGCCCGGCAGCTGGTCGCAGGTGGCGGCGCGCATCGTCGGCGACGGCGGCAAGGTGTTCGCGCTCGACATCCTGGACATGGACCCGGTGCCCGGCGTCGACTTCATCCAGGGAGACTTCCGCGAGGAAGAGGTGCTGGCGCAATTCGTGCAATTGCTCGGCGGCCGCGAATTGGACCTTGTAATTTCCGATATGGCGCCCAATATGTCAGGCATGAGCGCCATCGACCAGGCCAGGAGTTTCCTGCTGTGCGAGCTGGCGCTGGAATTTGCGCGAGATCATTTGAAACCTGGCGGCCATTTTCTCGTCAAAGTGTTCCAGGGCAGCGATTTCCAAGCCTATCTCAAGTCCATGCGCGAGCTGTTCGACGAGGTAGTCACCCGCAAGCCGAAAGCGTCGCGCGACCGTTCCAGCGAAATTTACCTGCTGGGCAAAGGCCGACGCTGACATAAAGTGGCTCGCGGCGTACAATCAAAGCAAATATCTAGACAAGCAACCAAAAAGTCAGGGCACAGAGGAGTCCGCTACTCGTGAACAATATCGGCAAAAACATCGCGATATGGGTCATCATCGGTTTGGTACTGATGACGGTATTCAATCAGTTCAACAAGCGTCAGGATACCCAGAATCAGCTTGAGTATTCGCAGTTCATCAGCGATGTCGAATCCGGCAAGGTCCAGTCCCTGACCATAGAAGGCCACCCGCTGCGCGGGCAATGGCTGAAAGGCAAGCTGACCGACGGCTCCGCGTTCAGCACCTACGCGCCTTACGACCCGCAGCTGGTCGACGACCTGATCAAAAACAACGTCCGCTTCTCCGCCAAGCCGGAAGAAGAGCCGTCCATGCTGATGAATATTTTCATCAGCTGGTTCCCGATGCTGTTGCTGATCGGCGTCTGGGTGTTCTTCATGCGCCAGATGCAGGGCGGCGGCAAGGGTGGTGCGTTCTCCTTCGGTAAGAGCAAGGCCAGAATGCTGGACCAGGACGCCAACACCGTCACCTTCGCCGACGTCGCAGGTTGCGACGAGGCCAAGGAGGAGGTGAAGGAGATCGTCGATTACCTGCGCGATCCTTCCCGCTACCAGAGCCTGGGCGGCCGCATTCCGCGCGGCATCTTGCTGGCCGGCTCGCCCGGTACCGGCAAGACCTTGCTGGCCAAGGCCATCGCCGGCGAAGCCAAGGTGCCGTTCTTCAGCATCTCCGGTTCCGACTTCGTTGAAATGTTCGTCGGCGTGGGCGCGGCCCGCGTGCGCGACATGTTCGAGCAGGCCAAGAAGAACTCGCCGTGCATCATCTTCATCGACGAGATCGACGCGGTCGGCCGTCAGCGCGGCGCCGGACTCGGCGGCGGCAACGACGAACGCGAGCAGACCTTGAACCAACTGCTGGTGGAGATGGACGGTTTCGACACCAATTCCACCGTGATCGTGATCGCCGCGACCAACCGTCCGGACGTGCTGGACCCGGCGCTGCAGCGTCCGGGCCGTTTCGACCGCCAGGTGGTGGTGCCGCTGCCGGACATCCGCGGCCGCGAACAGATCCTGGGCGTGCACATGCGCAAGGTGCCGATCGCCGCCGACGTCAACGCCGAGGTGATCGCGCGCGGCACGCCGGGTTTCTCCGGCGCCGACCTCGCCAACCTGATCAACGAAGCCGCCCTGTTCGCCGCGCGCCGCAACAAGCGTCTGGTGGACATGGAGGATCTGGAGTCCGCCAAGGACAAGATCATGATGGGCGCCGAACGCCGCAGCATGGTGATGACCGACGAGGAAAAGCGCAACACCGCTTATCACGAGTCCGGCCATGCCGTCGTCGCCAAGCTGCTGCCCAAGGCGGACCCGGTGCACAAGGTCACCATCATCCCGCGCGGCCGCGCGCTGGGCGTGACCATGCAGCTGCCGGAGCAGGACCGCTTCGCCTACGACCGCGGTTATCTGCTGGATCGCGTCGCCATTCTGTTCGGCGGCCGCATCGCGGAAGAGCTGTTCATGAATCAGATGACCACCGGCGCTTCCAACGACTTCGAGCGCGCTACGCAAATGGCGCGCGACATGGTGACCCGCTACGGCATGAGCGACAAGCTGGGCCCGATGGTGTACGGCGAGAACGAGGGCGAAGTCTTCCTCGGCCGTTCCATCACCACCCACAAGAATCTGTCCGAAGCCACCATGCAGCAGGTGGACGCTGAAATCCGCCGCATCATCGACGAGCAGTACGCGCTGGCGCGCCGTCTGCTGGAAGAGAACCGCGACAAGGTGGAGGCGATGACCGCCGCGCTGCTGGAATGGGAAACCATAGACGCCGATCAGATCAACGATCTGATGGACGGCAAGCCGCCGCGTCCGCCCAAGCCGGGCGCCGGTTTCGCGGCCAAGCCGCAGGAAGACAAACCGACTCCGCCGGCCGCCGAGCCGACCGCCGATCCGGCGCAGGAAGTCTGAGTCCTTAAGCGACGAAGCCGGGCAAGCCTAGACAGGCTTGCCCGGTTTTTTTGCGACATCCTCCCCCCATCCATGAGCGCAGTCAGATCATGAAACCCTCTTTGCAATGCGGGCGCTTCACGCTCGATCTGTCCCGTCCCTTGGTGATGGGCATTCTGAACGTCACGCCGGACTCCTTCTCCGACGGCGGCCGCTTCAACGCGCTGGACCAGGCTTTGCGCCACGCCGAGCGGATGCTGGCCGAAGGCGCGGCCATTCTAGACATCGGCGGCGAATCGACGCGGCCCAACGCGCCCCATGTCAGCCCGGAGCAGGAGATGGAGCGGGTGCTGCCGGTGCTGGAGCGTCTGCGCGACATCGGCGCGCCGCTGTCGCTGGACACCCGCCGCGCGGCGGTGATGCGCGAGGGCTTGGCCTTGGGCGCGGTGGACCTGGTCAACGACGTGTCGGCGCTGGAAGACGCGGGCGCGCTGGAATTGGTGGCGGGCGCGGACGCGGCGATCTGCCTGATGCACAAACAGGGCAATCCGGACACCATGCAGGACCGTCCGGAATACGCGGACGTGGTGGCCGAAGTGGCCGACTACCTGGCGCGGCGCGTCCGGCTGTGTCTGGACGCCGGCGTGGCCCGCGAGCGTTTGCTGGTGGACCCCGGCTTCGGTTTTGGCAAGACGCTGGAGCACAATCTGGCCCTGTTGCGGGGCCTGCCCGGGATCGAGCGCGCCGCCGGCGCGCCGCTGCTGGTGGGCTTGAGCCGTAAATCCATGCTGGGCGCAATCACCGGCGAAGCGGTGCCGGCGGAGCGCCTGGGCGCCAGCGTGGCCGTGGCGCTGGAGTCGGCGCGGCGCGGCGCGCGCATCATCCGCGTGCACGACGTCAAGGCCACGCATCAGGCCTTGCAAGTGCTGGATGCTCTGGAAAGTTTGAACTGAGCGCGGTGTCTGGCGCACAATAGCCGGCGTAGCGATTACCGCGGTTGGCCTGAAGCCGGCCGGATTCGAGAGAAAAACATGAGCCGTAAATACTTTGGCACCGATGGCGTGCGCGGCGAGGTCGGTCAATTCCCGATCACGCCGGAATTCGTGATGAAACTGGGCTATGCCGCCGGCCGCGTACTGGTCGACCACGACAAGGCGCATCGCCCCACGGTCTTGATCGGCAAGGACACCCGGATTTCCGGCTATATGCTGGAAGCGGCGCTGCAAGCCGGTTTTTCCGCGGCCGGCGTCAATGTGCTGCTGACCGGCCCGTTGCCGACGCCGGGCATCGCCTACCTGACCCGCGCGCTGCGCCTGGAGGCCGGGGTGATGATCTCCGCCTCGCACAATCCCTTCCAGGATAACGGCATCAAGTTCTTCGCCGAAGGCGGCAAGAAACTGGACGACGCCGTCGAACTGGAAATCGAGGCGATGCTGGAGCAGCCGATGGCGACCAATCCGTCCGAAGAGCTGGGCCGGGTGCGCCGCATCGAAGGCGCGGTGGAACGCTACATTGAATTCTGCAAGAGCAGCTTCCCCAACGACCGCGACCTCAAGGGCTTGAAACTGGTGGTGGATTGCGCCCACGGCGCCACCTACCACGTGGCGCCCAAGGTGTTCCACGAACTGGGCGCCGAGGTGGTGACCATAGGCGGAGAGCCGGACGGCTACAACATCAACGAGAAGGTGGGCGCCACCTATCCCAAGACCTTGCAGGTGGCGGTGCTGGAGCATCACGCCGATTACGGCATCGCGCTGGACGGCGACGGCGACCGCCTGATCATGGTGGACCGCGAGGGCACGGTGTACGACGGCGATCAGCTGATCTACGTGATCGCCAAGGCGCGCGCGGCCAAGGGCGAGCTCAAGGGCGGCGTGGTGGGCACGGTGATGACCAATCTGGCGATGGAACTGGCGCTGAACAAGCAGGGCGTGGCCTTCGGCCGCGCCAAGGTGGGCGACCGCTACGTATTGGAAATGCTGCACGGCCAGGGCTGGCAGGTGGGGGGCGAAGCTTCCGGCCACATCCTGTGCCTGGATTGCCATTCCACCGGCGACGGCATCATCTCCAGCCTGCAAGTGCTGGCCAGCCTGACCGATCTGGGCATGAGCCTGGCCGACGCCTGCAGCGACTGGCAGCCCTATCCGCAGACGCTGATCAATGTCCGTCACAACGGCTGCGACTGGAAGGGCGCGTCCGCGGAAGCGCTGGCCGCCGCCGAACAGGCGCTGCAAGGCCGCGGCCGCGTGGTGTTGCGCCCGTCCGGCACCGAGCCGGTGGTGCGGGTGATGGTGGAGGCCGACGATAAGGCGCTGGCCGATCAGTGGGCGCAATCCATCGCGGCGGCCATCCAGAGAGTCGCCTGATCGCGACAGCCGGCTTGCGCCGGCGTCAGCACGAAAACGCCAGACATTATTTGTTTGGCGTTTTTTTATTGCCTGAATGGGGAAAGAAACGGCGCTTACTGTTTTCAGATGAAACATACAGATAGTGACTTTGCGTGCAACTGTATCTAATGACATCTTTTTGTCATTGCGCACTGGTTAGAATCAGCGCTCCTTACGCTCGTGATGATCCATACCATGAAAACAGCAAACGCATTGAAGGCCTTGAGCCCCATCGCCATGGCAGTGGCGCTGGCGATTCCGGCCCTGGCCCAGGCCGCTTGCGGCGCCGCCGGCGCCACCTTGATCCATGATGTGCAGGGCCGCGTCGTCGGCAGCCCGCTGCAAGGCAAGACCGTCACCGTAGAGGGCGTGGTCAGCGGCGCCTTCACCGGCGCCGGCCAGCTGCGCGGCTTTTATCTGCAGGAAGAGGCGCGGGATCAGGACGCCGATCCGGCCACCTCGGAAGGCGTGTTCGTCTTCCTCGGCAACCTGGCCGCGCCGACGCTCAAGCCCGGCGACGTGGTGCGCGTCACCGGCAAGGTGTCCGAGTACAGCCGCAAGGGCGATGTCGCCAGCGAAACCCAGATCACCCCGGCCAATCTCGCCGCGGTGGAGCAGTGCGCTTACAGCGAGCCGCTGACTTACGCCAGCCTGCGGCTGCCCTTGCAGTCCAGCGCCCAGCTGGAGGCGTTGGCCGGCATGGCCGTGCGCCTGGAAGGCCCGGTCCACGTCGTCGCCAATTACGACTACGGTCGTTACGGCGAACTGACCTTGTCCAGCCGGCCCAGGTTATGGACCGCCACCCAACGCTTCCTGCCCGGCAGCGCCGAGGCCAAGGCGTTGAGCGAGGCCAATCAGCTGGACAAGCTGACCCTGGACGACGGCTTGCAGATCCAGAACGCCGACGCCTGGCTGCCGGCGCCCGGCGGCCTCTCCGCCAGCCGCACCCTGCGCAGCGGCGACCGTCTGGACGGCGTGACCGGCGTGGTCAGCTACGCCTTCGGCAAATACCGGCTGCAACCGCTGGCCGCGCCGCGCGTCGCGGCCGGCAATCCGCGCCCGGGCGCGCCCAAGCGCCAGCCGGAGAGCGTGCGCTTCGCCAGCTTCAATGTGCTCAACTTCTTCAACGGCGACGGTCAGGGCAAGGGCTTCCCAGCCCCGCGCGGCGCCAAGACCCCGCAGGATTTCGAGCGCCAGCGCGCCAAGATCGTGGCCGCGATCCGTCAACTGGACGCCGACGTGGTGGGCCTGATGGAAATCGAGAACGACGGTTTCGACCGCTATTCGGCGATCCAGGATCTGGTCAACGCCTTGAATCAGGGCCAGCCGCAGCCCAAGCAATACCAGTTCGCCAATCCCGGCCTGCCGCAGGTGGGCAGCGACGCGATCACCACCGGCCTGATCTACCGTCCGGCCGCGGTGACGGCGCAAGGCAAGGCCGAGGTCAGGACGATAGGCAATCCGCAGAAGAACCGGCCGGCGCTGCTGCAGACCTTTGTGCTGGACGCCAAGAGCAAGACCCGGGTCACCGTGGCGGTCAATCATCTGAAGTCCAAGGGCAGCAGCTGCGCCGACGTGGTGGTGGACGGCCAGGCCGATGTGGATAAGGGCGACGGCCAGGGCAATTGCAATCTGACCCGGGTGCAGGCGGTGCGCGATCTGATGGCCTGGTACGCCACCCGCCCGCAGCCCGGCCCCAACGACGGCATGTTGTTGCTGGGCGATATGAACTCCTACGCCAAGGAAGATCCGATCCGCGCGTTTGAAAGCGCCGGCTTCAACAACCTGCTAGCGCGCTGGAGCCGCGACGCCTACTCCTATGTGTTCAACGGCGAATCCGGCAATCTGGACCACGCCTTGGCCGACAAGCCGCTGAGCGCCATGGTGCTGGCCGCGGGCGAGTGGCACATCAACGCCGACGAGCCGACGGCGCTGGAGTACAGCAGCGAGTTCAAGAGCGCGGAACAGCAGCAGAAGTACTACGCGGCGGACGCCTATCGTTCTTCGGACCATGATCCCCTGTACGTCGACGTGGCGCGCCGCGGCAACGCGGTGGCGGCGGCGGACGAAGGCGGTCTGGCCCTGTTGCTGGGCTTGGGGGCGCTGGGAGCGACGGCGCTGTGGCGCCGCAAGCGCTAAGGTCCATGGCCGGCGGCCGGTCGTTATGGCTGGCCCTGGCCGCGCTGCTGCCGCTGGCCGCGCCCTGGGGCGCGGCGGCTTTGGCCTGGCGCTTCGAGCCGTGGAACGCCGCGGAATGGTGGAGGATGCTGAGCGGAGGCTGGGTGCACGCCGACGCGCGCCACGCCTGCCTCAACAGCGCCGCGCTGGCGGCGCTGGCGTGGCTGGGGCGGGATAGGGCGCCCTTGTTGCTGACGCTGGCCTTGGCGGCGCCTCCGGCCATCGCCGCGATGCAATGGCTGTGGCCGACGCCGCAAGCCTTCGTCGGCGCCTCCGGTTTGGTGTATTGCTGGTGGGCGGCGCTGGCGCTGACGCAGCCGAACTGGCGCGGTCTGTGGCTGGCCGCCTTGTTGGGCCGGCTGGCTTGGCAGAGCCTGTCGCCGGGTAGTTGGAGCGGCGGCGAGCCGGTATTGGTATCGGCGCACTGGAGCGGCGCCGCCTTGGGTTTGCTGGCCGCTTGCTGCTGGCTTCAGTTATGGACGAGGCGCGGCACTCGCGGCGCCACCGCGCACATCAGCTCATAGCCCAGGGTGTCGGCGCCGGCCGCGACGCGTTCTATCGGCACTTGCGGGCCCCATAGTTCGACCCGGCTGCCGACGCCGGCTTGCGGCAGCTTGCTCAAATCCACCGCCAGCATGTCCATGGACACCCGGCCGACCGTACCCGTCGGCTGGCCGTCCACCGCGACCGGCGTGCCGTTGTCGGCGATGCGCGGATAGCCGTCGGCATAGCCGCAGGCGACGATGCCGACGCGCATTTCGCCTTCGGCCACCAGACGGCGGCCGTAGCCTACGGCGTCGCCGGCTGGCACCTTTTGCACCGCGATGACGCGGCTGCTCAGCGTCATCGCCGCTTGCAGGCCCAGGCCGGCGCCGTCTACGTCGGCGAAGGGCGAACAGCCGTAGAGCACGATGCCGGGGCGCACGACGGCGCCGTGGGTATGCGGGTGGCGGAACAAGGCGGCGGAGTTGGCGGCGCTGACCGGCAAGGCGCTGGGGGCGATCAAAGGCTGGAAGCGTCCCCATTGCTCGGCGACGCCGTAGTCGTCGTCGGCGGTGGCGAAGTGGGTCATCAAGGCGTCGAGGCGCGCGCCGGGCAAGGCGCGCAATTGAGCGAGCGCGGGCGCGGCTTCCGCCGGCGTGAAACCCAGCCGGTTCATGCCGCTATTGATCTTGAGCCAGCAGGAAACCGGCTGTTTGGCGGAACCTTTGGCCAGCCAGCTTATCTGTTGTTGGGAATGTATCGCGCCGCCCAACCGGTAATGCGCCATCGCCGCGGCCTCTTCGGCGTCGAAGGCGCCTTCCAGCAGCACGATATCCTGCTGGACGCCGGCTTCGCGCAAGCGGACGGCGTCCTCGATATTGAGCAGGGCGAAGCCGTCGGCGACATCGGCCAGCGCCTGGACCGCGTCGAGCAGGCCATGGCCGTAAGCATTGGCCTTGAGCACGGCGTAGGCCTTGGATTGCGGGGCTTGGGCGCGGGACAGCAGGTAGTTGTGGCGGATGGCGGCGCGGTGGATTTCCACCTGGATAGGGCGAGTCATGTCAAGAAAGTCTGCGTTGGAGGTGTGCTATTATAAGCCCCTGGTGATGTACCCCGATAACGCAGCCGCGCCAGGATCGTCCTGAACGGAGACATGGCGGCAAGCGGAACAAAATGGACACTCTGCAAATACTTCTCGATTTTTTCACTGGCTACGGCTACATCGCCGTATTCACCGTGTTGCTGGTATGCGGTTTCGGCGTGCCGATTCCCGAGGACATCACCTTGGTGGCCGGAGGCATCATTTCCGGCCTCGGCTACACCAATGTGCATTGGATGTTTTTCGTCGGCATGGCCGGGGTGCTGGCCGGCGACGGCATCATGTTCACCGCCGGGCGAGTGTTCGGCAACAGGGTGCTGAAATTCCGGCCGATCGCGCGCATCCTGACCCAGGAGCGTTTCGAGGCGGTGCAGGAAAAGTTCGAAAAATACGGCAATTGGGTGCTGTTCGTCGCCCGTTTCCTGCCTGGGCTGCGTTCCCCCATCTTCATCACCGCCGGCATGACCCGCCGCATTTCCTACTGGCGTTTCCTGGTGATGGACGGCTTCGCCGCGCTGATTTCGGTGCCGGTCTGGGTGTATCTAGGCTATTACGGCGCGGCTAATCGCGAGTGGCTGATGACCATGGTGCACCGCGGTCAGGCCGGCATTCTGGCGGTGGTGGCGGCCTTGCTGCTGGGCGTGGCCTTCGTCTGGATGCGCCGTCGTCGTCAGCATCAGTGCGTGAAGAAATAAGCCCGCGTCGTCCCATAAAAAAAGCTTCCCTGAGGAAGCTTTTTTTACGTCCTTGCGCCGCTGGGGTTCAACCCACTTGCAAGAGCTCCACTTCGAACACCAGGGTGGCGTTGGGCGGGATCACGCCGCCGGCGCCGCGCGCGCCGTAGCCGAGCTCGGCCGGGATGGTCAGCTTGCGCTTGCCGCCCACTTTCATGCCGACCACGCCCTGGTCCCAGCCCTTGATCACATAACCGTCGCCCAGCGGGAAGCTGAACGGCTGGAAGCGGTCCTTGCTGGAATCGAACTTGGTGCCGTCGGTCAGCCAGCCGGTGTAATGCACGGTGACTTCCTGGCCGATGACGGCTTCGGCGCCGTCGCC
Source organism: Chromobacterium rhizoryzae (assembly GCF_020544465.1). NCBI lineage: Bacteria > Pseudomonadati > Pseudomonadota > Betaproteobacteria > Neisseriales > Chromobacteriaceae > Chromobacterium > Chromobacterium rhizoryzae. The sequence continues at coordinate 4,317,290 of NZ_CP066126.1, read as the reverse complement.
TATCGCCAGTTCTTCGATAATCAGTTCGCTCATGATATGTCCTTGTCGCGCAAGCGCTGAATGAGGCCCGGCCCGGCGGCGCGGAAGGCGGCGCTCGCCAAGGGCCGTGGCAATCGCGGGATTATAGCAGCCGGACGGCCGGCTTGTGTTTTACGACGCGTGGCGTATAACGGTAAGGATGCGGGGCTGCCTCGCATCGTATCCTTGAGGGGGACTTGTCATGGACGCGACTCACGATATCCCGCGCGACCGCCCGGTTGCGCGCAGGGTGGAAACCTCCCGGCCGTTGCAATGGCTGAAAAAAGGCTTCCGCGACTTTCAAAAAGCCCCGGCCGACTGCCTGTTTTACGGCGCGGTTTTCGTGTTGATGGGGTATTTGCTGACCTTGTACTCCGAGCACTCTCCTGAACTGATCATCACCTTCGCCACCATCTTCCTGTTGGCCGGCCCCTTCCTGGCGATAGGCCTGTACGACATCGCCAAGCAGATGGAGGCTTTCGACGGCCATGGCAGGGTCAAGCTAGCGCACAGCATGGCGGCCTGGCGCGTCAATCTGCCTGCCTTCACCTTGTACGCGGCCTTGCTGGCGGTGCTGGTGTTCGGCTGGTTCCGGGTGTCCTTGCTGATGTTCGCGCTGTTCTACGACACCGCGGCCTTGCCGTCCTTGAACGACATCGTGGCCAACGCCTTCAACCCGGACAATGTCGTCTTCCTGGTGGCCTATTTCGCGGTGGGCTTTGTGTTCGCTCAGGTGGTGTTCTCGGTCAGCGTGGTCTCCATTCCCTTGATGCTGGATAAGGAAGTGGACACGGTCACCGCGATGATCGCCAGTGTGCAGGCGGTGCTGAAGAATGTGCTGACGATGGGGATATGGGCGGCTATCATTGTGGCCTTGAGCGCGGTGGGCTTTGTGACCTATTTCCTGGGCCTGATCATCATCATGCCGGTGCTGGCGCTGGCCAGTTGGCATGCTTACCGCGATTTGATCACCTTTGAGAGATGACTGAATAGCTGATGACCCACTCCGTCGTGTTTCTTGACCGGGACAGCTTGCCTGTCCCGGTTCCGCTTTTGCCGTTCCCGTCCGAATATCACGAGTTCCCCTCCACCAGCGTCGAAGACGCGGCGATGAACTGTTCGGGGGCTGACATTGTTATCACCAACAAGGTGCCCTTGCGGCGGGAAACCCTGGAGCAACTGCCCGGCCTGAAGCTGGTGGCGATCGCCGCCACCGGTTACAACCACGTCGATCTGGACGCCTGTCGCGACTTGGGCATCGCGGTGTGCAATATTCGCCATTACGGCGACGACACCGTGGCCGAACACGCCTTGACCCTGATGCTGGCCCTGGCCAAGAACTTGCCGGCTTACCAGCGCGACGTCGCCGCGGGGGTGTGGCAGCAGTCGCGGCAGTTCTGCCATTTCGGCGCGCCGATCCGAGATTTGCGCGGCGCGACCCTGGGCATCGTCGGCGCGGGCGGCATCGGCCTGCGCTTAGCGGAGCTAGCCGGCGCGCTTGGCATGCAGGTGATGTTCGTCGAACGCAAAGGCGCCAAGGAAGTGCGTTCCGGGCATGTGGCTTTTGCCGAGGCCCTGGCGCAGGCCGATGTGATTTCGCTGCATTGCCCGTTGACCGAGGACACCCGGGACCTGATCGCCCAGCCGGAATTGATCGTGATGAAGCCGGGCGCCTTGTTGATCAATACCGCGCGCGGCGGCCTGGTCAACGAGGAAGATCTGGTGGCCGCGCTCAAGTATGGGCAGTTGGGCGGCGCCGGTTTCGACGTTCTGAGCGAAGAGCCGCCGGTTCACGGCAATCCCTTGCTGAAAACCCGCTTGCCCAATCTGATCGTCACCCCTCATATCGGCTGGGCCAGCCGGCAGGCGATGGAGCGTTTGGCCGCGCAGCTGGTGGACAATATCGCCGCTTTCGTAGCGGGCATCGAGCGCAATCGTTTGTTGTGAGTTTGGGGCGTCAAGCCGGCGTAGGCCGGCTTTTTTGGCGGCACATTTTAAATTATATATTCATATAAATGATTGGATATTTTATTTATTGTTAACTGTTAAAAAACTATTTGCATTTTGTTTATTGTGAGAATAGCATGAGGAGGCTCTTCTGGCTTTGCCAGTACGAGCTGCCCCGCTTGATCGCCGTGGAGGGTTTCCCCCCACGGCTCTTTTTTTGCCTGTCTTGCGGCCATGCAAAACGCCCGGCGGAACCGGGCGTTGGGCTTGAGTCGGCGTCTGTCGGCCGTGCGGCGTCAGTCCGGGACGTCGTTGGGGTTGATGCGAGGCTGTTCCTCCGCCCCCATGCCCAGCTTGCCGCGAATACAGCCGATGTAGCGGTTCACGTCCGGACCGCCGCCATGGCGCTGAGCGTGCCAGATCATTTCGCCCAGACAGTCCATCATCGCGTGTTGCGCCTGGTGCTCGCTGCCCAGGCGCAGCGCCAGCTGCGCGTACAGCGAGCGGATGCCGAAGGGTTGGTCTATGGAGCGCTGTTCCTCAATCGCCACATGCAGGCCCAGATGCAGGAAGGGATTGCTCTGGCCCATTTCCGGCGTCCACTCCTGTTCCATATACTGTTCCGGCCGATCCAGAATGGCGTGATACTCCGGGTGGTCTATAAGAATGGGGAGCACCAGTTTTTCCAGGTCGGACAAGTCCGTTCCGGATTTGGATTTCTGCCAGGTGTCGAAGAAGAAGCGCCGGGCGTCCTGCCGGCTGGGATTGAACAACATCGGATAGTGCCTGAGTGGATTCTCGGGAGCGCTCATTATACGAGACGGAGGTGGCCATGACCACGCTTTACGACTTCTCCGCCGCGCGCATAGACGGCAGCGAACAGCCGCTGTCGGCGTACGCCGGCCAAGTGGCGCTAGTGGTGAATACCGCCAGCGAGTGCGGCTACACCCGGCAATACGCCGGCTTGCAGGACTTGCAGCATAGTCTGGGCGGCCGCGGTCTGGCGGTACTGGGTTTCCCCTGCAATCAGTTCGGCGGCCAGGAGCCGGGCGACGAGGCCGAGATCGAGCGTTTTTGCCGGACGCGTTTCGAGGTGGATTTCCCTCTGTTCGCCAAGGTGGAAGTCAACGGGCCGCGCGCCCATCCGCTGTGGCGCTGGCTGACCCAGGCGGATTCCACCCACCCGCACCCGGTGAAGTGGAACTTCACCAAATTCCTGATCGACGCCAGGGGCAGGGTGGTCAAGCGCTACGAGCCGGCGGTGGAGCCGCATGAATTGCTGGAGGATATCGAGGCCTTGCTGCCTAAAGGCGGCTGAGACCCGCCGCTGGCGGCGGGTCCGGACGGACATCAGCGCCGGCGGAAAATCACGTCCCACACGCCGTGGCCCAGCTTGATGCCGCGGGCTTCGAACTTGGTCAGCGGGCGGTAGTCCGGGCGCGGCGCGTAGCCGTCGGCGGTGTTGACCAGCTGAGGCTGGCCGCTGAACACCTCCATGATCTGCAGCGCGTAGTCTTCCCAGTCGGTGGCGGCGTGCAGATAGCCGCCCGGCTTGAGCTTGGCGACCAGCTTCTCCACCAGCGGGGCCTGAATCAGGCGGCGCTTGTTGTGGCGTTTCTTGTGCCAGGGGTCGGGGAAGAAAATATGCACGCCGTCCAGGCTGCCGTCGGCCAGCATGTGGTCCAGCACTTCCACCGCGTCGTGGCGGATGATGCGCAGATTGCTCAATTCCTTTTCCGCGATCAGCTTGCACAGATTGCCGACGCCGGGCGAATGCACTTCCACGCCCAGGTAGTCCTGAGCCGGATTGGCGGCGGCGATTTCGGCGGTGGCGCCGCCCATGCCGAAGCCGATTTCCAGGATCTTGGGCGCGGCGCGGCCGAAGGCCTGCTCCAGATCGATGCGCTCGGGGCGGTATTCGATGCCCCAGCGCGGCATGCCTTCGTCCATCGCGCGTTGCTGGCCGGGAGACAGATGGCCTTGGCGCAGAACGAAGCTGCGGATGGCGCGTTGAAATGCCGGATTTTCCATAGAGAAGCCTGCTTAAAAACTCAAAAAAACCGCGATGTTACCGAATCTTGGCCGCCGAAGCGAGCGCGGCGGCGATGCGCTCCGGCGCTTGGGCCAGCGCCGCCAGGTAGTCGGCGGTGTCGGGCCAGCGGGGAGCCGGCAGCAATTCCCGGCGCAAGCGCCGGTTGTTAAGCCGTCTGGACTCCATCATATAAGACCATAGACCAGCGGAGACCCGGGCGCGGACCTCCTCGCGCGGCAACAGGGGCGGCAAGGTCAGGTCCAGCGCGGCGGCCAGCCGGCGATACCATTCGCTGATCGGCAGCGGCTGATCGTCGCTGGCGTTGAATACGCGCGGACCGCCGCGGCATTGCAGCAAGGCGGCCACGCAGGCGGCGGCGAGGTCGTCGGCGTGGATGTGATTGCTCCAGCTGTCCTCCTCCGGCCGGATCAGCGGCGTTTGCGAGGCGAAGCGGCTCAGCGGCAGGCGGTCGTCGGCGTAGATGCCCGGCGCGCGCAGCACCGTCAACTGGCAGCCGTGGGCGGCGGCGAAGCCGCGCAAGCAGGTTTCCGCGTCCAGGCGGCGCCAGGCGCGGTCATTGTGCGGGCGGAGGCGGGCGCCTTCGTCCAGCAAAGCCCCGTCGGCATTGCCGTACACGCCGCTGGTGCTGATATAGACTAGACGCTGTGGTATCCTGCAACCTTTTGCCAACGCAGACAACAACTTGCGCATGCGCAAGTCCTTGCGGCCGATTTCCTGGGGGGGAGCGGTCAGCAGCAGATCGTCGGCCAGGCCGGCCAAACGGCGCAAAGCGCGGGGGTCGTCCAGATCGCCCCGGATGGGCGTGACGCCCTGGCGGCGCAGCGCTTCCGCGCTAGCGTTGGAACGGCACAGCGCCAGCACCCGCCAGCGGCGGGTCAGTTCCGGCAGGGCGCGGCGCGCGACATCGCCGGCGCCGATGATCATTAAGGTTCGCATGATGCGCATTTTAGCCAGATATTGAGTAGAGGAAACAGATGACAGCGCAGGTGAAAGTGCTCCCCAGCGGGCATACATTTGGCGTCGAGCCGCATGAAACCGTATTGGAAGCGGCGTTGCGCCAGGGCGTGGGCCTGCCTTACGGCTGCCGCGACGGCGCGTGCGGCGCCTGCAAAGGCAAGGTGGTGGAAGGCGAAGTGAGCCAGGACGGTTTCCAGGAAAAGGCCTTGACCGAGGCCGAACGCGCCCAGGGCATGGCGCTGTTCTGTTGCGCCCGCCCCAAGGGCGACATCGCCATCGAGGCGCGCGAAGTGGCCGGCGCCGGCGATATCCAGATCAAGACCTTGCCGTGCCGCGTAGAGAAAATCGAAAAAATCCACGACGTGGCGGTGCTCAAGCTCAAGCTGCCGGTGTCCGAGCGCTTGCAGTTCAAGGCAGGCCAATACATCGACATCCTGATGAAGGACGGCAAGAAGCGCAGTTTCTCCATCGCCAACGCGCCGCATGACGACGCTTTCCTGGAACTGCATATCCGCAATCAGCCGGGCGGCTCTTTTTCCGAGTATGTGTTCAGTCAGATGAAGGAGCGCGAGATCATGCGCTTCAAAGGCCCGCTGGGCTCTTTCTTCCTGCGCGAGGACTCCGACAAGCCCATTCTCTTCGTGGCCAGCGGCACCGGCTTCGCGCCGGTCAAGGGCATCATCGAGCACGCGATTCATAGCGGCATCCAGCGCGAGATGGTGTTCTACTGGGGCGCGCGCACCAAGGCGGATCTTTACATGGCGGATCTGGCCGGCGCCTGGCAGGCGCAGCATCCCAACATCACCTTCATCCCCGTGCTGTCCGACGCGCTGCCGGGCGACGAGTGGGCGGGCCGCACCGGTTTTGTTCACCAGGCGGTGCTGGAGGATTTCGACGATCTGGCCGGCTATCAGGTTTACGCCTGCGGCGCGCCGCTGATGGTGGAGGCCGCGCACGGCAGCTTCACCCGCGAGCGCGGCTTGCCGGAAGACGAGTTCTTCTCCGACGCCTTCTTCCTGTCCAAGGACATGGGCGGCAGCAAGTGAACACGCCGGCGAGACAGGGATGACGTAAGCCGATTTTTTCAGCTGAACTGATTCGAACTGTATCGCCTGACGCACAACTGTAATGATATAAGTTGCTGATTTTTAGGAAATGAGCCCTTGGCGCGAGCCAGGGGCTTTTTATTTGTCTTGCATCAAACTTGGGGGTCATGCCATTTGATTTGCGTCAATGGACGGGCCGCCCAACTGGCTAAGATGAGGATCAAGAAACCTATATGGGGCGTGGCCCCGGAAAAGGAGTGGCGATGGAACTTCTGACTCTTCTTCTTTCCGACGATGTCGGCATTTTAAGCTTGGTGACCATTGTGGTGACCACCTTGGTGGTGCTGGGCGCTCTGGTGGCGATTTTCAAGAACGTGAAAAAACCGGAGTGAGCGCCTGGGCAAACAGGATGTGTTTATCCTCTTGATGTGTGTGTTGGTGGATGCGGTGGTGGGCCGCATCCACTTTTTTTGCCCGCAATTGCCGTGGCCGCCTGCCTTATTCTCCGTCTCCTCTCTCCATCTTTATCTCACTGCTTCTTTGTCCCGTCTCTTTTGGCCGTTTGCGGCTCTTCTCTATTGGACGCGTTCAGACAATCTGATATTGCGTTTTATTTTTAATAAAAATTAAATACAAAATTAATTAAATGTTTTGTGCGCAGCACAATTGTTAGTTCTGCCAATTGTGCCTGGGGCTTCTATAAAGCTTTTGTTCTAATGTCGGGATGGGGCGAATGGAGCGGGAGGACGCTATTTGACGCAGGTCAAACGGATGTTCGACTGTTCTGGCGATCACTAAATCCGGGGTATACCATTGTCTCAGATGATAAGAATTTAATTATATAACAACAGATTTGCAGGTTAATGTACTCTCACGGAGAACGAAAATGTCTACGGAAACTGAAACCCAAGGCGGCGGCGCTCCCAAGCTCAAGCTTGGCGCGCTGACCGCTCTGGTGGTGGGCTCCATGATCGGCGGCGGCATCTTCTCGCTACCGCAGAACATGGCGGCGGGCGCCGGAGCCGGCGCCATCTTGATCGGTTGGGTGATTACCTTCTTCGGGATGTTGACTCTGGCATTCGCCTTTCAGATGCTGGCCAATCGCAAACCGGAAGTGGAGGGCGGCGTCTACGGCTACGCCAAGGCGGGTTTCGGCAACTATATGGGCTTCAACTCGGCCTGGGGTTACTGGATTTCGGCCTGGATCGGCAACGTATCCTACTTTGTGGTGATGTTCTCGGCGCTGGCCTTCTGGTTCCCGGTGTTCGGCGAGGGCAATACCACCACCGCCATCGTCTGCGCGTCCATTCTGTTGTGGGCCTTGCACTTCCTGGTGTTGCGCGGCGTGCACGGCGCGGCCTTCATCAACACCATCACCACCGTGGCCAAACTGGTGCCGCTGGCGCTGTTCATCCTGCTGGTCATTTTCGCCTTCAAAGTGGATACCTTTAATCTGGACTTCTGGGGCTCGGCCAAACTCGGCTCGGTCGTCGATCAAGTCAAGAGCACCATGTTGGTGACGGTATGGGTGTTCATCGGCATCGAAGGCGCGTCGATGTTCTCCAGCCGTGCGGAAAACATGAAAGAAGTGGGCAAGGCCACCGTGATCGGCTTCCTGCTGACCATCGCCCTGCTGGTTGCGGTATCGGTGCTGTCGCTGGGCGTGATGTCGCAAACTGAACTGGCCGCGCTGAAGAACCCGTCCACCGCCTATGTGCTGGAAAAAGCCATCGGCCCCTGGGGCGCCAATCTGATGAACGCCGGTCTGGTGATCTCGGTGGGCGGCGCGCTGCTGGCCTGGACGCTGCTGGCTTCCGAAGCGCCCTACCTGGCGGGCAAAGACGGCGTGATGCCCAAAGTGTTCGGCACCACCAACGCCAATGGCTCCCCGGCCGCCTCGCTGTGGCTGACCAACGGCCTGATCCAACTGTTCCTGATCATCACGCTGTTCAGTTCCGCAGGCTACCTGGCGCTGCTGTCGCTGGCCACCTCGATGATTCTGATTCCTTACCTGTTGTGCTCCGGCTACGCCTTGCTGGTGGCCAAGCGCGGCGAGGGCTACGCCCAGGGCGAATCCAGCGGCAAAGAGTTCAGCATCGCCGCCGTCGCCTCGGTCTACGGTGTCTGGCTGATCTACGCCGCCGGCCTGAAGTATCTGTTCCTGTCCATGGTGCTGTACGCCCCGGGCCTGCTGTTCTACCTGTGGGCTCGCAAGGAACGCGGCGAGAAAGCGTTCACCGGCGCCGAGGCGGTACTGGCTGCGCTGATTGTAGTGGCGGGCTTGTTCGCCGCCTACGAACTGGCTACCGGAGCGCTGACGCTCTAAGCCGGAACCTTGTAAGAAGATTACCGGAGGCGCGCGAGATCCACGGGCCTCCACCAGCTCCCCCAATATCATTAAGGAGTTTGTCATGACCAAGTTTGGTGTTCATTCCGAGTGCGGCAAGTTGCGAACTGTGATGGTGTGCCGTCCCGGCCTGGCGCATAAGCGCCTGACCCCGGACAACTGCCACGGCCTGTTGTTCGATGACGTGATCTGGGTGGAACGCGCACAGAAAGACCATGCTTACATGGTTGAGCAAATGCGCTCCCGCGGCATCGAAGTGGTGGAGGTGCACGACGCGCTGGCCAAGGTCTTGGACGACAAAGCTTCCCGTGCCTGGATCCTGGACCGCAAGGTCAAGGCCGACAACGTAGGTATCGGCATGTTGCGCGATCTGCGCAGCTGGCTGGACGAAATGCCGTCTTCGCAACTGGCCGAGCATCTGGTGGGCGGCATCGCCAAATTCGAACTGCCGTTCGACCCGAAAGGCCTGTTCGGCGGCTACCTGGACCAATCCGAATTCGTGCTGCCGCCGGTGCCGAACAGCCTGTTCCAGCGCGACCCGTCTTGCTGGATTTATGAAGGCGTGACGCTGAACCCGATGTACTGGCCGGCGCGTCGTCAGGAAACCCTGATCCTGCAATCCATCTACAAATTCCACCCGATGTTCGCCGGCAAGGTGAAAGTATGGTGGGGCGATTGCGACCAGGAACACGGCCCGGCCACGCTGGAAGGCGGCGACGTGATGCCTATCGGCAACGGCGTGGTCCTGATCGGCATGGGCGAGCGCACCAGCCCGCAGGCGGTGGTGCAAGTGGCCAAGCGCGTGCTGGGCAAGGAAGGCGGCGCCACTCGCGTGATCGCTTGCCAGATGCCGAAGTCCCGCGCGGCGATGCACCTGGATACCGTGTTCAGCTTCCTCGACATCGATCTCTTGTCGCTGTTCCCGGACGTGGTGGACGACATCACTTGCACCAGCATGTACGTTGGCGACCGCGAAGGCGAAATCCGCTTCGAACGCCACGAAGGCGTGCATCTGGTGGAAGTGGTGCGCCAGGCGCTGGGTCTCAAGGAAATCCGCGTGATCCAGACCGGCGGCGACGCCTACCAGCGCGAACGCGAACAGTGGGACGACGGCAACAATGTGGTGGCGCTGGATCGCCGCGTGGTGGTGGCCTACGACCGCAACACCTACACCAACCGCCTGATGCGCGAGCATGGCGTGGAAGTGATCGAGATCCCGGCTTCCGAGCTGGGCCGCGGCCGCGGCGGCGGTCACTGCATGACCTGCCCGATCACTCGCGACGAAGTGAAACTGTAATTCAGCTGTAGTGTCCCGGCCGCAGGCGCGGCCGGGAGGAAAACCCAAGATTCATGTGCAAAAAGACAGGTTGACCGCCGGTTTCCCCGGAAACGACGGCCGGCTTGCCCAGACTCTAATCAGGAGCAATATCATGGCTTTCAATCTGCGCAACCGTAACTTCCTCCGCATGCTGGACTTCACCCCGCGCGAAATCCGCTACATGCTCGACCTGGCCCGCGACCTGAAGCGCGCCAAGTACACCGGCACCGAACAGCAGCACCTGAAGGGCAAGAACATCGCCCTGATCTTTGAAAAAACCTCCACCCGTACCCGCTGCGCGTTTGAAGTGGCTTGCTACGACCAGGGCGCCAACGTGACTTACCTTGGGCCGTCCGGTTCGCAAATCGGCATCAAGGAATCGATGAAGGACACCGCCCGCGTGTTGGGCCGCATGTACGACGCGATCGAATACCGCGGCTTCGACCAGCACATGGTGGAAACCGAGCTGGCCAAGTTCGCCGGCGTGCCGGTATACAACGGTCTGACCGATGAATGGCACCCGACCCAGATGCTGGCCGACGTGCTGACCATGTGGGAAAACAGCGACAAGCCCATCTCCCAGATCAGCTACACCTATCTGGGCGACGCCCGCAACAATATGGGCAACTCCCTGCTGGTGATCGGCGCCAAACTGGGCATGGACGTGCGCATCGGCGCGCCCAAGCACCTGTGGCCGACCGACGAACTGGTGGCTCAGTGCCGCGAAATCGCCGCCAAGACCGGCGCGCGCATCACGCTGACCGAGGACGCCAAAGCGGCGGTCAAGGGCACCGACTTCATCCACACCGACGTATGGGTATCCATGGGCGAGCCGGCCGAAGTCTGGGCCGAACGCATCAAGCTGCTGAAGCCTTACCAAGTGAACGCCGCGCTGATGGCCGCCGCCGAGAACCTGCAAGTGAAGTTCATGCACTGCCTGCCGGCCTACCACAACAGCGAAACCAAGGTGGGCAAGGAAATCGCCGCGCAATATCCGGACCTGGCCAACGGCATCGAAGTGACCGAGGACGTGTTCGAGTCCGAAGCTTGCATCGCTTTCGAACAGGCCGAAAACCGCATGCACACCATCAAGGCCATCCTGGTGGCCACGCTGGGCGATTGATCCGGCCCTAGGCATCCCTAGCTGCACTTTGCCGGCCAAGGCTTCCCTGACCGGGAACCTTGGCCGGTTTCACATCAAGCACGCGGCTCGCCGTCGCAGACGGCGGGCGCGGCAATAGCGAGGAATAGAATATGCGAGTCGTCGTAGCTCTGGGCGGCAATGCCCTGCAACGTCGCGGCGAGGCCATGACCGCCGACAACCAGCGCGCCAACGTCAAAGTGGCCGCCGAACAACTGGCCGGCGTGACCCGGCTGGGCCACAACCTGGTGATGTGCCACGGCAACGGGCCGCAAGTGGGCCTGCTGGGCCTGCAGAACGACGCCTACGCCCGCCACGTGGACGAAAAAGTGACGCCCTATCCGCTGGACGTGCTGGGCGCGCAGACCGAAGGCATGATCGGTTACATGGTTGAGCAGGAACTGGGCAATGTGCTGCCCTTCGAAGTACCGATCGCCACCATCCTGACCCAGACCGAAGTGGACGCCAAGGACCCGGCCTTCAAGAATCCGACCAAATTCGTCGGCCCGGTTTACAGCAAGGAAGAGGCGGACAAGCTGGCCGCGGAAAAAGGCTGGACGGTGAAGGCCGACGGCGAATACTTCCGCCGCGTGGTGCCCAGCCCGAAACCGAAGCGCATCTTCGAAATGCGCCCGATCAAGTGGCTGATCGAAAAAGGCGTGGTCGTGATCGCCGCCGGCGGCGGCGGCATCCCCACCATGTACGAGGGCGACAAGCTGGTGGGCGTGGAAGCGGTGATCGACAAGGATCTGGCCTCCGCCTTGCTGGCGCGTGAAATCGACGCCGATTACTTCGTGATCGCCACCGACGTGAAGAGCGTGTTCATCGGTTGGGGCACGCCGGAAGCCAAGGCGATCAAGCAGGCGCATCCGGACGAGATGGACAAACTGGGTTTCGCCGCCGGCTCGATGGGCCCGAAAGTGGAGGCGGCTTGCGAGTTTGCCCGTCTGACCGGCAAGAAGGCCGTGATCGGCGCGCTGGAAGACATCGAGAAAATCGTCAAGGGCGAGGCCGGCACGGTGATCTCCACCGAGCAGGCCGGCATCAGCTGGTATTGATGCCGTTTGTGCTTAGCCAAGCGTCAAGGGCTGCCGTCAGGCAGCCCTTTTTTATTGGCGGCGTCTAGCCCAGCAGCTTGCCGCGGTGCTGGCGGAGGAGGTCCTGTCCGGCTTGATAGCCGATCTGGTAGAGCTGGGACAGATTGGAGTGCGACCAGTCCAGCTCCTCCGCGCGGCGTTGCGGGTCAATCAGTTGGTCGAACTGGATCTTCAGCACCTCGGTGCGCGGCCGGCCTTGCTCGTCCTTATTGTGCAAGGCTTCGAACAGCTTCAGGTCGTCGCGCGCGATTTCGGTCAGCGGGGTGATGATGGATTGCACCCAGGCGTCGTAAAGGCCGCGCGGCGGATGCAGGAGCCGGTCGCTGCCCAGCACGTCGAACACCAGGGTGTAGTCGATGTGCGGATGATCGCGGAACAATTGCTTGAAGTTCAGCGTGTCTATGGCCGCGCCTTCGATGTAATCGCCGTCGGCCAGCGGATACGGCGGGTAGATGAAGGGAAAGGACAGCGCGGCCAGGAAGTGTTCGTGACCGATCTCGCTCTTGTCCCAGCAGCGCATCTCGCCGCGGCTGATGTTGTAGGCGTTCAGGTAGAACTGCGGCGCAATGGTCTTGAGGCGGTCGAAATCCACGATCTCCTCGATGAAGGGCACGTGCGCGCACAGGCCTTGGCTGTTGGGGCCCAGATCGCTGGGGCAGAGCGTGGCCAGCAGCAGCGATGTCCAGTCGGCCAGCAGACGCTGCCAAGGCCCTTGATCGGCCTGTTGTTGAATGCTCTGCAACAGGGGGTTCTGGCTTTGCCAGCTGCGCCACAGGTCGGCGGCCGGGCCGGGTTTGTTGAACACCTTGTAGTTGATCGGCAGCAGCCGGTAGATCGGATCGGATACGCCGAGATCGGCCAGCCGGCGCAAATTGTCCAGCGGCGAGCCCTTGCGCGGCGCCGCGTACAAGAGACCGACGATGGCGCCGGCGCCGGAGGTGGAGATGATGTCGAATTCGACGCCGGCCTCCATCAGCGCGACCAGCGCGCCGGCCATCAAGGTTGCGTTGGGCGCGCCGCCGCCCAAGACCAGCGCGATGCTGGGCCTGTTTGCTTTTGCCATCGGAGTCCTCGTCGAGAGAGTGGCCGGTTGTTGGAACCGGTTGGGCGTATGACTTAGTTCAATGTCATTGTTGCTGTTGAATTATGGATGCCAAGGCGTATTTTGCAACGCAATATGGTGTCAGTAATGACATTCTGATTTGTTGCGAGAAAGCCGCAGTGACAGTGATTTGTCATTGGGTAATGAAAGATACCTTGCGGTACAAGGTAGTGGTTTGTATAGTGCAATCACAAGCAGATCGATGCCTTGGTCCGTCTAGCTATCTTGCAATGCAAGGTAGCTGGGTGGAAAGGACCGGGCGGTTTCAAGGAAGGCAAGATGAAAACCCAGTTGAAGAAGGGGACCCTGGACATGTGCGTATTGGCGGTATTGGCCCAGTCCGACAGCTATGCCTATGAATTGGTCAGCACTTTGTCGCGCACGATGGAAATCAGCGAAGGGACGATCTATCCGTTGATGCGCAGGCTGCAGAACGAATCCTGGGTCAGCACCTATCTGGTGGAGTCGGCGTCCGGGCCGTCGCGTAAATATTACACGCTGACCGAGGCGGGCAAACGGGAGTTGGAATTGATGCGGCGCGAGTGGCAGGAATTCGTCAGCGAAGTGGACAGCGTGCTGAGCCGCCTGCCGGCGGCCGGTCAGCCGGGAGAACAACAAGCATGAACCGCAAAGCGTTTTTGGCGCAATTGGAACAGGCCCTGGCGGGGATGCCGGCCGAGGAAATCCGTGAAATCGTCGCCGACTACCAAGAGTACTTCAGCGACGCGCAAGAAGCCGGCCGCGACGAGGACGAGGTGGTCGCCGCCCTGGGCAGCCCGCAGAAGCTGGCCAAGGAACTGAAGGCGCAGGCGCATTACCGCCAATGGGAAAGCCATCGTTCCTTCGGCAATTTGATGAGGGTGGTGGCTTCGGTCGCCGGCCTGGGCGTGCTGAACTTCTTCCTGGCGCTGCCCTTCATGATCTACCTGCTATGTCTGTCCATAGGCTATATGGTGTCCGGCAGCCTGTTGATCGCCGGCGTGGCGCTGGTGGCGGCCTGGGGCGGCAACAGCCTGTTCGGCTGGCCGGAGCTGGAGCCCAGCCTGTCGCCCGAGAACGGCAAGATCGAGTTCAAGCTTCAAGCCGACGGGGAGCCGGTCCACGGCGTGAGCCTGAAGCAGGGGAGGCTGTTGCTGAGGCTGGAGGAGGATGAAACCGCCAGCCTGAAGTTGCGTAGCGGAGAGCCGGTCAGGGTCAGTTACGACGGCGGCGAGTTGAAAGTGGACGCCAGCAATCCGGCGGCGCGGCAAACGATCAAACGCGAGAGCGAACGCTCCGTCAGCCTGGAGCGCGGCCAGCTGAGCGCGCTGACGCTGGTTTCGGACGGCGGCGACAGCATGGTGCTGGCGCAGGATGGGGATGGCCGTTCGCTGCGTTGGCGGATGATCTCGGCGCAGGCCTCCGCCGCCGTCGGCGAAGCCGGAGAAGCCGGCGATCTGGTGTTGAACGACGGCGAGAGCTCGCTGGTGATCAAGGATAACCGGCTGTCGCTGAAGGACGGCAAGGACCATATCGAGATCGACGGCATTCCGGGCTTGTCGCTGCAGGGCTCGGCGGCGGTCAGCGGCCTGGTGTTGTTATTGGTTGGCGGATTGGGGCTGGTGTTCTGCGTATGGCTGACGCGGCTGACCTGGCGCGGGCTGGTGCGTTACGTCCGTTATCAGATCGACTTGGTGGCGGGCAGGGGCTTGGGCGGCAACGCGGTGTGAGGAGTGGTGTTTTTGACCGGACTTGGGAGAGAAACATGAAACACGATGCATGCATTCAACAATTGCAGCTGACCATGGAGCGCTTGCCCGAAGCCGAGCTGCGCAAGATTCTCAGCGACTATCGCGAATACATTCGCGAGGCGGTGGCCGATCAGCGCAATGAGAGCCGCCTGATCGCCGCGTGGGCGGATTCGCGACGGACCGTTTCGATTCTTGCGCGCAAAGGCTCGCTGAGCGCTCAGTGGGCGCGCTTGGCCCGCCACGCGGTGGGCGGGATGGCGGCCGCTTGCGGCGTGATCGCGATGTACTGGTTGTTCATGCAGTGAGGAAAACCACCGCCGCCGGCCAAGGCGGCGGCTTCTACTTGGGAAAGGGGTGCGTGATGAGGCGTGGGATAGTGCGCTTGCTGGCATTGACGGGGCTGATGGGCGGCGGAGCGGCTTACGCGGCGGAAGCGCCGATTGAAAAGCTGGTGATCAACGGCGATGCGGCCGTGCTCAAGCTGAGCGCGGACGACAAGCGGCCGTATCAGCTGGACCTGAACAAAAGCAATTGGGACGCCAAGCAGTGCAGCGCCCTGGTGCGGCGCGCAGGCGGCGTGGTCACGATCACGGTCAAGCTCAACGACAAGCTGTTGGGCAGCAGTTGCGGGTTGGAGATCGCCGGCAATCTGAAGCCGGGCAAACAGGTGGAATTGGGGCTGGCTGCGGTCAAGGGGTCGATCCGCGGCGCGTATTCGGCGATCCGGGTGGACAGCCGGGCGGTGGATCTAACGCTGGACGGCAAAGCCGCCAGCCTGTCCATGTCCGCCGACGCGATCAGGGCGCAGGCCAAGGGCGCTTACGACAAGCTGGCGCTCAAGGGGCAGGCGCTGACCTTGGGTTTCGAAGGCAGCAGCCGCGACATGGTTTTTGACGGCCAGGCGGTGAAGGCGAAGGTGAAGCTGACCGACGCCAAGCCCAGCGGCTCCTTGTCGCTGGACGCCACCACCGGCAAGTTGTCGCTGACGCTGCCCAAGTCCGCAACGCTGCAATACGAGGTGCGGGGCACGGCGGCCTCGGTGGACAGCAAGCTGCCCAGCACCGCCGGCGCGCCGCTGAAGCTGAGCGCGCGCGGCCAGGCGCTGAAAGTGGCGGTGGAGGCGGATTAAGACGCGGCCAAACAAAAACGGAGCCCGAGGGCTCCGTTCGCTTGGCCGACGAATCCGGCTCAGTAAGCGCAGACGGTGAACAACTCCAGGCCGCCGTCGCGCACCAGCTTGCCGCCGCCCAGTTCGGGCAGTTCGATGATGGCGGCGGCTTCCAGCACGTCGGCGCCCATGCGCTTCAGCAGTTTGTAGCCGGCCATCATGGTGCCGCCGGTGGCGACCAGATCGTCAATCAGGATGACGCGGTCGCCCGGCTTGCAGGCGTCGGTGTGCATTTCCACCGCGGCGTTGCCGTATTCCAGCTCGTACTCCTCCTCCACCGTGGTGAAGGGCAGCTTGCCGCGTTTGCGGATGGGCACGAAGCCTACGTTCAACTCGTAAGCCAGCACCGAACCGATGATGAAGCCGCGCGCGTCCAGGCCCGCCACCAGGTCCACTTTCTCCATCATGTAGCGATGCACATAGATGTCGATCAGCATGCGGAAGGTTTTGGGGTTCTGCAGCAGCGGGGTGATGTCGCGGAACATCACGCCTTGTTGCGGCCAGTTGGGCACAGTGCGGATCCAGCCTTTCAGATAGCTGGAGTAGTCGAGATTGCTAAGGTTTTCCATGGCCTTATTGTACTTCGAAATAAAGAGAGTCGCCGCGCGCCCCACAAGAAAAAGCCCGCCGCGCAGCGCGGCAGGCTAGGAGTCCGCATCAATTATTGACGTTTCAGTGGAAGAAAGCCAGCTTGAAGATCCACAGCGCGGCGATCACCAGCACCGGCGGCTTCAGGTCGGAGAAACGGCCGGCCAGAATCTTGATCACCGCGTAGCTGATGAAGCCGAAGGCGATGCCGTCGGCGATGGAGAAGGTGAAGGGCATCGCCAGCGCGGTCATCACCGCCGGCGCGGATTCGGTCAGATCGCTCCAGTCGATCTCGGCCAGGCCGCGCGCCATCAGCACCGCCACATAGCACAGCGCGGGCGCGGTGGCGTAGGCGGGCACGGTGGCGGCCAGCGGCGACAGCCACAGCGAGGCCAGGAACAGCAGCGCCACCACCATGGCGGTCAGGCCGGTGCGGCCGCCCACGGCGGTGCCAGCGGCGGACTCGACATAGGCGGTGGTGGACGAAGTGCCCATTACCGCGCCGGCGGTGATCGCCACCGAGTCGGCCAGCAGCGCGCGCTTCAGGCGCGGCAGCTTGCCGTCCTTGTCCAGCAGGCCGGCGCGGTGAGACACGCCCACCAGGGTGCCGGTGGTGTCGAACAGATCGACGAAGAAGAAGACGAAGATCACGCCGATCAGGCCGGCTTGCAAGGCGCCTGCGATATCCATCTGCATGAAGGTGGGCGCCATGCTCGGCACCGGCGCCACCACGCCCTTGAACGGAGACAGGCCCATGGCGATGGACAGCACCGTCACCACCAGAATGCCGATGATGATGGAGCCCGGCACCTTGCGGTATTCCAGCGCCACGATCAGGAAGAAGCCCAGAATGGCCAGCAGGGTGGTGGGTTTGTGGATGTCGCCCAGGGTCAGATAGGTTTCCGGGTGCGGCGCGATCACGCCGGCGTTCTTCAGCGCGATGATGGCGAGGAACATGCCGACGCCGGCGGAAATGGCGAATTTCAGCGACTGCGGGATGGCGTTGACGATGGCCTCGCGCACGCGGAACAGGCTGACCGCCAGGAACACGATGCCGGAGATGAACACCGCGCCCAGCGCGGTTTCCCAGGACAGCCCCATGCCCTTGACCACGCTGAAGGTGAAGTAGGCGTTCAAGCCCATGCCCGGCGCCAGCGCGATCGGGTAATTGGCCACCAGGCCCATGATGGCGGTGCCCAGCGCCGCGGCCAGACAGGTGGCGACGAAGACGGCGTTCAGGTCCATGCCGGTGCTCGACAGGATCAGCGGGTTGACCAGGATGATGTAAGCCATGGTCAAGAAGGTGGTAAAGCCGGCGATGACTTCGGTCTTCACCGTGGTGCCGTTTTCTTTCAGCTTGAAGAAGCTGTCAAGGAATTGCATGGCGAAACGCGCTCCAAAGGAGATAGGTAGGAAAAAAACCAGCCATTTTATTCAGCCTGAAGAGATTTACCTAAATCTTGACGTGAAAATAACTTGGCGATTAACAGCCGGTACGCGCTTATGGTATTCTGGAGAATTACTCATTTGGCAGGAAGTACCTTTCATGAGCCAGCCAACCGGTAATATTTTTATCGTGGTCGCTCCTTCCGGCGCGGGGAAAACCTCGCTAGTGGCGGCCTTGCTCCAGGCGGAGCCGTCTGTGGAACTGTCCATTTCTTATAGCACGCGCGCGCCGCGCAAGGGTGAAGAGGACGGCAAGCATTACCACTTCGTCGATCAGGCCACGTTCAAGTCCATGATCGAACGCGGCGATTTCCTCGAGTACGCGGAAGTCTACGGCAACTACTACGGCACCAGCGCGCCGTGGATACGCAGCCGCCTGGCCGTGGGGCAGGACATTCTGCTGGAGATAGACTGGCAGGGCGCCGAGCAAGTGCGCAAGGTCTTCCCCGAGGCGATAGGCATTTTCATCGCGCCGCCGTCGATAGAAGAGCTGGAGCGCCGCCTGCGCGGACGCGCCACCGACAGCGAGGAAGTGATCCGCCGCCGGCTGGCTTCCGCCCGCGCCGAGATCGACAAGATCGCCGAATACGACTACATCGTGGTCAACGACGATTTCGAGCGCGCCCGCCTCGATCTGATCAGCGTCGTGCGCGCCAATCGGCTGCGCAGCGCCATCCAATGCCGCAAGCTGGCGACGATGCTGGCGCGGATGGGACAGACCGGCTGATCCGACCGTTTGTTGGTGAGTCGACTAAAATTTAGATATAGTGATCCCTCTGGGCGTTGCCGCGGCCGCAAGAACGGCGACCGACAACGCCCTTGGCAACTTTGAAGAAAGAAAGCACATGGCCCGTATTACTGTTGACGATTGCCTGGACCGCATCCAGAACCGTTTCGACCTGACCCTGGCCGCCGCCTACCGCGCGCGCCAAGTGGCTTCCGGCGCCAGCCCCTTCGTTGAAGCCGGCCGCCATAAGCCCACCGTCGTCGCGCTGCGTGAAATCGCCGCCGGCCACGTCGGCAAGGAAGTTCTGAGCCGCGGCAAAGCCTGATTGCAAGTGGGTGGTGGGTTATGGCAACCGGCATCGAGGATGAAATCGACTATAACGCCCTGATCGACAGCGAAGCGCAAGCGTTTTTCGAGTCTGTCGCGCGTTATCTCAAGCCGGAGGACGTCCAGCTGTTGCGGCAGGCTTTCGAAGTCAGCCGCGCGGCGCACGAAGGGCAGACCCGCAAGAGCGGCGAACCCTACATCACCCACCCGCTGGCGGTGGCCTGCATGTTGGCCGAGTGGCGGCTGGACGTGCAGGGCCTCGCCGCCGCCTTGCTGCACGATGTGCTGGAAGACACCGGCGTCACCAAGCCGACGCTGATCGAAAAGTTCGGCAAGATCATCGCCGATCTGGTGGACGGCCTCTCCAAGCTGGAGCGGCTGGAATACCAGACCAAGGAAACCGCGCAGGCGGAAAGCTTCCGCAAAATGGTGCTGGCGATGGCGCGCGACATCCGCGTCATCATCGTCAAGCTGGCGGACCGGCTGCACAATATGCGCACGCTGGATTCGATGCGCGAGGACAAGCGCCGCCGCATCGCGCTGGAAACTTTGGAAATCTACGCGCCGATCGCCAACCGCATCGGCCTGAACAAGGTTTACCGCGAACTCCAGGACCTGGCGTTCAAGCATCTGCACCCGCATCGCTACGGCGTGTTGTCCAAGGCGGTGCGCGCCGCGCGCGGCAATCGCCGCGAAGTGGTCACCAAGATCCTGCAATCCGTCAGCCAGAAGCTGGTGCAGAGCAATATCGAAGCCACCATCAAGGGGCGAGAGAAAAACCTCTACAGCATCTACAAGAAAATGCAGGAAAAACACCTGTCGTTTTCCGAGGTGCTGGACATCTACGGCTTCCGCGTCGTCGTCAACGACATTCCCGGCTGTTACCTGGCCCTGGGCGCGCTGCACAGCCTGTACAAGCCGATTCCCGGCAAATTCAAGGATTACATCGCCATTCCCAAGGGCAATGGCTATCAGAGTCTGCACACCACCTTGTTCGGCCCCTACGGCACGCCGGTGGAGATGCAGATCCGCACCCGCGAAATGAACAGCGTGGCCGAGGCCGGCGTGGCCTCGCACTGGATGTACAAGAGCGGCGACGGCGTCAACACCGCGCAGCAGCGCACCCACCAGTGGCTGCAAAAAATCATGGATATGCAGGAGGAGAGCGACGATCCGGTCGAATTCCTCGAGCACAT
Organism: Chromobacterium rhizoryzae; assembly: GCF_020544465.1. NCBI lineage: Bacteria > Pseudomonadati > Pseudomonadota > Betaproteobacteria > Neisseriales > Chromobacteriaceae > Chromobacterium > Chromobacterium rhizoryzae. The sequence goes on along the minus strand of NZ_CP066126.1, from coordinate 4,297,082 downwards.
CAAGATCGACTTGTTCCCGGACGAAGTCTACGTGTTCACGCCCAAGGGCAAGATCATGGTGATGCCGCAGGGCGCGACCCCGGTGGACTTCGCCTACGCGGTGCACACTGACATCGGTCACCGCTGCATCGCCGCGCGCGTCAATCACGCGCTGGTGCCGCTGCGCACCGTGCTGCGCAACGGCGACACCGTGGAAATCATCACCTCCACCCAGGCTAAGCCCAATCCGTCCTGGCTGACCTTCGTGCAGAGCGGCCGCGCGCGTTCTGGCATCCGCAACTACCTGAAGAGTTTGCAGCAGGAAGAAGCGGTCGGCCTGGGTGAGAAGCTGCTCAAGCAGGCGATAGGCGCGCTGGCGGTGACGCCGTTGGCCTTGAGCGAGGAGCTGTGGGTGGAGTATCTGGCCGCTTTCGGCGAGAAGCTCGCCTCGCAGCAGGACGTGCTGGCCGACATCGGCGCCGGCAAGCTGATGCCCATTGTGGTGGCGCGCAGGCTGCTGGAGCTGGCCGGCGAGCGCTTGGGCGAGGAAGTGAAAGTGGGACCGGTGACCATACGCGGCAACGAGGGCGGCATGGTGCAGCTGTCGCCGTGCTGCAACCCGCTGCCGGGCGACGACATTCTGGGCGTCATCACCAAGGGCCAGGGCCTGGTCATCCACCGCAAGGGCTGCCCGAACGCGCGGCGGGCGGATCACGACAAGCTGCTGGACGTCAATTGGGAAGCGCAGCGCGACCGCATGTTCGGCGTCACCGTCGGCGTGCTGTCCCGCAACGAGCGCGGCGCGCTGGCCGATATCGCCACCGCGATTTCCCAGGCCTCGGCCAATATCGAAAGCGCCGACACCCAGGACAGCAGCCGCGACGGCGACGGGCTGTTCAACATCCACTTCCGCTTGCAGGTGGAGGGCGTCGAGCATCTGGAGCGCGTGCTGAGCGCCATCCGCGTGCTGCCGGTGGTGCAGCGCGTGCAAAGGAGATGAGATGCTGAAACTCAAGATCAACGGCGAGGGCCGCGAACTGAGCGGCGTCGCCAATGTGGCCGAGCTGGTGGCGGCGCTGGGCCTTGTCGGCAAGCGCGTGGCGCTGGAAAAGAATGGCGAGATCGTGCCGCGCAGCCAGTATCCGGCCACCGGGCTGGCCGACGGCGACGAACTCGAAATCGTGGTGGCCGTCGGCGGAGGCTGAGCGGCAAAGCTGATAGAGGTGCAGGAGTGGCGGATCAACTGATCATCGCAGGCAAGGCTTACAATTCGCGTTTGCTGGTGGGAACCGGCAAGTATCGGGATTTTGAGGAAACGGCCCGGGCGCTGGACGCGTCGGGAACGGAAATCGTCACCGTCGCCATTCGTCGCGTCAACCTGGGTCAGAATGCCGGCGAACCCAATTTGCTGGACTTTTTGCCGAAAAACCGGTATAACCTTCTCCCCAATACGGCGGGGTGTTATTCCGCCGACGACGCCATTCGCACTTTGCGCCTGGCCAGAGAGCTTCTGGACGACCATCGTCTGGTCAAACTGGAAGTGCTGGGCGATCCGAATACCTTGTTCCCCAACGTCAAGGAAACCCTGAAAGCGGCCGAAGTGCTGGTGGCCGAGGGTTTCGACGTGATGGTGTACACCTCGGACGATCCCATCATCGCCCGGGAGCTGGAGCAAATGGGCTGCTGCGCCATCATGCCGCTGGCCAGCCTGATCGGCTCGGGGATGGGGATTCTGAATCCGTGGAATTTGAAGTTGATTATCGAGCAGTCCAAGGTTCCCGTGCTGGTTGACGCCGGCGTCGGCACCGCGTCCGACGCGGCGATCGCGATGGAACTGGGCTGCGATGGCGTGTTGATGAACACCGCGATTGCCGCCGCGCAACAACCGGTGTTGATGGCCCACGCCATGAAACAGGCTGTAGAAGCAGGCCGATCGGCATATCTTGCCGGCCGGATGCCGAAACGTTTTTATAGTGCAGTACCTAGTTCTCCTAGTGAGGGGGTGATTTCTTCCGCCAAGCCGTGATGCGTAAAGCGCCACAGATTGCTTGGTCGGAACGCTTCAGACTTTTCCAAACCGCGTAAGATTGTTAAAATGCTGTTTTTTATAGCTCCAGCCACGTCTGGACGCTAGGAACTAAGGATACTAGATTCAATGCCGAACATTCGCGTTAAAGAGAACGAGCCGTTTGAAGTTGCAATGCGTCGCTTCAAGCGCGCGGTGGAAAAAACCGGTCTGCTGACCGAACTGCGCGCCCGCGAGTTCTACGAAAAACCGACTGCCGAGCGCAAGCGCAAGCACGCAGCTGCCGTTAAGCGCCACTACAAGCGCATCCGCAGCCAAATGCTGCCGCCGAAACTCTACTAAGAGTTCGTCTGGTCAGTAAGCAGGACCGCAGGCTTAGCCTGCGGTTTTGCCATTTGTAGTTCCCCGTTTGCAGACTCTGACGGCATGGGTTTTGAACGATTCAAAACCAATGTCATCAGGGTTTGACTCTCTCTAAAGTGCGCGCTCGCCGCCGGCGACGAGTGGCGGTCATCTTCCGGAAAGCAAGCAATGAGCCTCAAGCAGCGAATCAGCGACGACATGAAATCTGCAATGAAAGCGCGGGAAAGCGACAAGCTGGCGGCTATCCGCCTGTTGCTGGCGGCCATCAAGCAGAAAGAAGTGGACGAGCGCGTGGAGCTGGACGACGCCGGCGTGGTCGCCGTCATCGACAAGATGCTCAAGCAGCGCCGCGATTCGGTCAGCCAGTACGAGGCGGCTCAGCGCCAGGATCTGGCCGACAAGGAAAAATTCGAGATGGACGTGCTGATGGCCTATATGCCGCAGCAATTGTCCGCCGGAGAGATTGACGCGCTGGTGGCCAAGGCCGTCGCCGACAGCGGCGCCGCCGGCATGCAGGACATGGGCAAGGTGATGGGGCTGTTGCGGCCGCAATTGGCCGGCCGCGCCGATATGGCGCAGGTTTCCGCCTCCATCAAGGCCAAGCTGGCCGGCTAGCCGGCTTCGGGCCGCGTGTGCGGCCCGCACCATTGGTGACCTTGTTTGATCCCTCAGGATTTTGTCGATCAGTTATTGTCCCGCGTCGATATCGTCGACGTGGTGGACCGTTACGTCCCCTTGAAAAAGGGCGGCCAGAACTATCTGGCCTGCTGCCCGTTTCATAAGGAAAAGTCGCCGTCGTTCACAGTGAGCCCGTCCAAGCAGTTCTATCACTGCTTTGGCTGCGGCGCTCACGGCTCGGCCATCGGCTTCGTGATGGAATACCAGGGGCTGGGCTTCGTCGACGCGGTGAAGCTGCTGGCTGAAGGCATCGGCATGCAGGTGCCGGACAGCCGCGCCCACGCCAACCCGGAAGCCAGCCGCGCCGCGCGCGAGCGCAAGCTGTCGCTGGAACAAATGATGCAGATGGCGGCAGGCTACTACAAACAGCAGCTGAAGTCCGCGCCCAACGCCATTTCCTATCTGAAAGGCCGGGGTTTGAGCGGCGAAGTGGCCGGCCGCTTCGGTCTTGGCTTCGCGCCGGACGGCTGGCAGAACCTGGAGGCGGTGTTTCCGGACTACCAGGACGACAAGCTGGTCGATACCGGCCTGGTCATCGTCAATGAAGAGAAGGGCCAGCGTTACGACCGCTTTCGCGATCGGGTGATGTTCCCCATCCGCAACCAGCGCGGCGCCATCATCGGTTTCGGCGGCCGGGTGATGGGCAAGGGCGAGCCCAAGTATCTGAATTCGCCGGAAACGCCCTTGTTCGAGAAGGGCCGGGAGTTGTACGGCCTCTACGAGGCGCGGCAGGCGATACGGGATAAAAACCGCGTGCTGGTGGTCGAAGGCTATATGGACGTGGTGGCGCTGGCTCAGTTCGGCGTCGCTTACGCGGTGGCCACGCTGGGCACCGCCACCACCGGCGAGCACGCGCGCAAGCTGATGCGCCACGCGGACCAGGTGTACTTCTGCTTCGACGGCGACAAGGCCGGTCAAAAAGCGGCTTGGCGCGCGCTGGAAAACAGCCTGCCGCAATTGCAGGACGGCAAGGCGCTGAACTTTCTGTTCCTGCCGCAGGAACATGATCCGGACAGCTATATCCGCGAGTTCGGCGCCGAGGCCTTTGAAAAAGTATTGGAAGAGCAGAGCCTGCCTCTGTCCGTTTACTTCACCCGCGAGCTGTGTCGCGAGGTGAACCTGACCACGCCGGAAGGCAAGGCCGATCTGATCCGTCAGGCCGCCCCCCTTCTGGCGCAGATTGCCGCTCCGGCACTGGGCTTCATCATCAAGAAAAGACTGGCGGAACTTGCCGGTGTGGATGTCGACGAATTCGACATGTTGACGACGGGCCAAAGGAAGTCGGAGCGCAAAGGCAAGCGGGAGCACCGTTTGCCGGAGGTATCGCATCGTCCGCAACAGTCCTCCATGGTGACGCGCCTGATCAAATGGCTGCTGTTGAATCCTGGTTGGGCTGGCGATGTGCGCTTGCCGGACAGCATGGCGCTGTCCGACGAGCTTGCCTGTTTTGCCATGTTGGCCGAATGCGTGCAAGGGCACGACCAGCCGCCGAATACGGCGCAATTGATGGAAAGCCTGCGTGGCACTCCATATGAAGGGCTGGTGGATAGTGTTCTGCAGCAGGCCATGCAGGATCCGGATGAGTTCGCCGATCCCAGCGAGGAAGATAGGCAGCAGTTTCAGGACGGCGCGGCCAAGCTCCTGAAAATGCTGCATCAAACTCAGGTGGAGCGGCTAAAACAAAAGGACCGGAACGAAGGCCTGACTCCGGAAGAAGTCAGATTGCTAGGGGAATTGCTGCGGGATTTGCTGACGCCAAACGCTTGACGACGTCGCCGCCCCGGCAGATCGCAGAGCGGTCTGGCGTACGCGCCGGACTGCCGAAAGCGATGCCGCGGCGGTAGAAAGCGCCCCGCAGGGCTACACAAACAGCGTTATTTGCTTGTGTTATTATCAACTGTTTTTTTCGGCTTATTTCAAGCAGGAAGCGAAATGGCGGCCTCTCCCGAAAATCAAAAAGACGTGCAGGAAAACGAAACCGAAGTGATGAGCCTGGAAGAGCAGCGTAAACGCCTGCGCCAGCTGATCGCCTTGGGCAAGGAGCGTGGGTATCTGACCTACGCGGAAATCAACGACCACCTGCCGGAAGACGTGTCCGACGCAGAGCAGATCGAAAACATCGTCACGATGATTTCCGGTCTGGGCATCCAGGTTTACGACGAGGCGCCGGATGCGGACACGCTGCTGATGTCCGACGCCACCCCGCCGGTGGCCGACGAAGACGCCGTGGAAGAAGCCGAAGCGGCGCTGTCCTCGGTGGATTCCGAATTTGGCCGCACCACGGACCCGGTGCGCATGTATATGCGCGAAATGGGCTCGGTGGAGCTGCTGACCCGCGAAGGCGAGATCGAAATCGCCAAGCGGATCGAAGACGGCCTGAAGTACATGATCCAGGCGATTTCGGCTTGTCCGGGCACCATCGCCGAAGTGCTCGAGCTGGTTGAGCGCGTCGGCCGCGACGAAGTGCGCGTGGACGAAGTGGTTGACGGCTTCATCGATCTGAACGCGCCGTCCGAAGAGGATGCCGCGTTCGCCGAGCCGGCGGACGAAGACGAGTTGCTCGAAGCCGAGGCCGAAGAGGAAGACGAAAGCGAGGACGAGGACGGCGACGCCGCCGACGCCGCCGGCGTCAACCTGGAAGAGCTGAAGCAGCAGGCGCTGGAGCATTTTACCGGCGTGCGCATGTTGTTCGACAAGATGGTCAAGGTGCTGTCCGTCAAGGGCGCGCAGAGCAAGGAATACCTGGAGCTGCAGGACGCGATCACCACCGAGTTCATGCTGGTGCGCTTCTCCACCCGCCAGGTGGAAAGCCTGTGCGACTCGCTGCGCAGCCGCGTCAACGAAATCCGCACTTACGAACGCGACATCCAGGATATCTGTGTCAGCCGCGTGCGCATGGAGCGCGCCCACTTCATCAAGGTGTTCCCGGGCAACGAGACCAATCTTGACTGGGTGGAAGACGAAATCCATTCCGGCAAGGCCTGGGCGGAAGCTTTGACCCGCTTCAAATACGCGATCATCGAGAAGCAGACCAAGCTGTCCGAGCTGCAGGATCGCGCGATGCTGCCGATCAAGGCGCTGAAGGAAATCAACCGCCAGATGTCGGCGGGCGAGTCCAAGGCGCGCCGCGCCAAGAAAGAGATGATCGAGGCCAACTTGCGCCTGGTGATCTCCATCGCCAAGAAGTACACCAACCGCGGTTTGCAATTCCTCGATCTGATCCAGGAAGGCAATATCGGTTTGATGAAGGCCGTGGACAAGTTCGAATACCGCCGCGGCTACAAGTTCTCGACCTACGCCACCTGGTGGATTCGCCAGGCGATCACCCGCTCCATCGCGGACCAGGCGCGCACCATCCGCATCCCGGTGCACATGATCGAGACCATCAACAAGATGAACCGCATCAGCCGTCAGATTCTGCAGGAAACCGGCCACGAGCCGGATCCGGCCGAGTTGGCGGAAAAGATGGAGATGCCGGAAGAGAAGATTCGCAAGATCATGAAGATTTCCAAGGAGCCCATCTCCATGGAAACCCCGATCGGCGACGACGACGATTCCCATCTTGGCGATTTCATCGAGGACCAGAACAACCTGGCGCCGTCCGACGCTGCGATGTATTCCAGCCTGAAGGACGCCACCAAGGAAGTGCTGGACACGCTGACGCCGCGCGAAGCCAAGGTGCTGCGCATGCGCTTCGGCATCGATATGAACACCGACCACACGCTGGAAGAAGTGGGCAAGCAGTTCGACGTGACCCGCGAGCGCATCCGCCAGATCGAAGCCAAGGCCTTGCGCAAGCTGCGTCATCCGACCCGTTCGGAACGCCTGCGCAGTTTCCTGGACAACGAGCCGGGCGGTCAGTGATCGGATCGCGAGACCGGGTCTAGGCCGATGGCCTGAGCCGGTTGAAAACCCCAAGCCGTCGGAATTCGACGCTTGGGGTTTTGCTTTTTGGCTGTTATAATGCGCTGCTCTGGGCCTCTAGCTCATGCTTGGTTAGAGCAGCGGACTCATAATCCGTTGGTGCGGGGTTCGACTCCCCGGGGGCCCACCAAGACTCCCGCGCAGCATGCGGCGGCGCTTGGCGCATTGATATCGGAAGCCGACGCTCAAGTCGGCTTTTTTGTTGCGGCGGCCGCGCCGCCGCGGCCTCCCTATCCGCCTTTTCTTTGGGGTTTCCCCGCCCGATCTCCATGTCGGAGAGACGTAGCTTTTAGCTATTTCCCTGCTATGCCGATGGGGAAAATCAATATGCTGCGCCATTTTAAGTTACTATCTAGCGTTTCGCGCATCATTGCGCGCTCTCATGTGGAAAAGACCGAATGCCCCAGAAGGAAAAAAAGGCGGCAAGCAGCAACGCCACATTGGCCGACAAGGTATTCCAGGAGTTGCGGCGGGACATTCTGCTGGGCGTGTACCGCCCGTCGCAGAAGCTGCTATTGCATGATCTCAAGGCGCGCTACGACGCCGGCGGCTCGCCGATCCGCGAGGCGCTGCTGCGCCTGAGCTGGTGCAAATACGTGGTGATGGAGCCGCAGCGCGGCTTTTGGGTGGCGCCGATTTCCCACCATGAGCTTTACGACATCCTGCTGGTGCGCCGAGTGCTGGCGGAGGAGGCGGTGCGCCGTTCTCTGGCGCAGGGCGACGAGGCGTGGGAGCTGGAGGTGTTGGCCAGCTATCACCGCTTGAGCCGGATAGATCTGAACGACGTGAATGTGGATTTGCAGGACTGGGCGGACCGCCACATGGCGTTTCACCTGGCCATCATCAGCGGCAGCCACTCGCCGGTGATTGTGGAGGTGATGGAGTCCTTGTACAACCGCTTGGAGCGCTATCGGCACATCTGGTTCGACCCGGCCTTGCCGACCTCCAAGCGCTATAGCGACGAGGGCGAGCATCAGGCCATCATGCAGGCGGTGCTGGCCAGAGACGCGGACCGGACGCTGCAATTGCTGGATCAGCATTATTCCCACGTGATGCAGGTGGTGGAAGGCCTGAGCACAGAGGCTTTTCTGCCCCGCTAGCCTATCCAACCGGCTGCCCCGCCCATGCGCGCTTGGGCGGCCGGACGGGGCGAGCCCGGCGCTTCAGCGCCCGGGCCGTTTCACGCGCTTACTCCCAAATCAACAGACAGTACTGTTTCTTGCCGCGTCGCAACAGCGTGTAGCGCTGATGAAGGTGGTCGGCCTGCTCCAGACGCGCGTCCAACGCGTCCGCCCTGGCGCCGTTGACGCTGACGGCGCCGCTTTGCAGCAGCGTGCGGGCCTCGCTTTTGGACGCGGCCAGGCCGCTGGCCGCCAAGGCGTCGACCAAGGGCGTGGACTGCCGCGGCAAGGCCAGCCGGGGCATGCCGTCTTGCGCCAGTTGGGCGAAGTCCGCGGCGCCGAGCCGCTCCACATCGTTGTCGAACAGGCTGAGGGTGATGCGCTGGGCGGCGGCGAGCGCGGCCGGACCGTGAACCAGCTCGGTCACTTGTTCGGCCAGGATGCGTTGCGCCCGCGGCTTGCCGCCGGACGCGCGGTCCTCGGCCTCGATGACCTCGATCTCCTCGTTGGACAAAAAGGTGAAGTAGCGCAGGAAGCGGTAGACGTCGGCGTCGGCCGCGCCCAGCCAGAACTGGTAGAAGGCGTAGGGCGAGCACTTGCTCGGGTCCAGCCACACCGCGTTGCCTTCGCTTTTGCCGAACTTGGTGCCGTCGCTATTGGTGATCAAGGGCATGGTCAGGCCGAAGGCCTGTTGCTGGGTCACCCGTCTGACCAGGTCGACGCCGGCGGTGATATTGCCCCATTGATCGGAACCGCCGATCTGCAGTTTGCAGCCGAAGCGGCGGTTCAGCTCCACGAAGTCGTGGCTCTGGAGCAGGCTGTAGGCAAACTCGGTGAAGGAGATGCCGACATCGTCGCGGTTGATCCGCTGCTGCACCGACTCCTTCTTGATCATGGCGTTGACCGAGAAGTGCTTGCCGACGTCGCGCAGGAAGTCCAGCGCGCTCATCTGGGCGAACCAATCGTGGTTGTTGGCCATCAGGGCGGCGTTGTCGCCTTCGAAACTGAGGAAGGGCTCCACCTGGCGTCGGATCTTGTCCACCCAGCCGGCCACCACGTCCGAGGTGTTGAGTTTGCGCTCGCTGGCCTTGAAGCTGGGGTCGCCTATCATGCCGGTGGCGCCGCCGACCAGGGCGATAGGGCGGTGCCCGGCCATCTGGAAGCGCTTGAGCAACAGCAGCGGCACCAGGTGGCCGAGGTGCAGGCTGTCGGCGGTGGGGTCGAAACCGCAGTACAGGGTGACCGTTTCCCGGGACAGCAGCGCGTCGAGCGCGTCCGCGTCGGTGGCCTGCGAGATCAGGCCGCGTTGCTGCAGATCCCGGATCAGGGTCGATTGCTTCATTTCGTTTACCTCCATGATTGCGGCGCGCGGCCGTATTGGCCGCGCGTCCGGACGACGGCGCGCTTGCGCCGTCAGAACACGGGCAGCAGTCCTTGCATCACCAGGATCTGGAACAGGATGATGGCGAGGCCGGAACCGCCTATCGCCCAATGCAGGGTGCCGCCGCCGCTGACTTGGTAGCCGGGCCGGTAGTTGTCCTGGCGGCGCAGTTTGATCAGGGCCAGCGCCGGGAACAGGATGGCGAGAATCACCAGGAAGATGGCGGCGGCGCCCAGCGCGGCGATGAAGCCGCTGGGGAAAAACAGGGCGAAGCCCAGCGGCGGCAGATAGGTGATCAGCGCGGTCTGCAGCCGCTGCCGCAGGCTGTCGCCGCGTTTCAGCGTGCTGGCCATGGCGTCGAACAGGCCGAGCGAAACGCACAGATAAGAAGTGAACAGCGCGATGGACGAGAAGGCGGACAGCAGGGAGGGCACTTGCGGCGTGGGCACCAGCGCGTGGAATTCGTCCAGGAACATGCCCACCGAACCGTTATGGGCGGAGATGGCCTGAAAGCTGTGGCTGCCGTAGCGCGGCAGCGCGCCCAGCGTGTTGAACACCCACAGCAGGTAGACGCCCATGGGAATCAGGCTGCCGGCGATGAAGACATTGCGCAGCGTGCGGGGTTGGTCGCGGCCCAGGTATTTGACCATGCTGGGCACGCTGCCGTGAAAGCCGAAGGCGGTCAGAAACATGGGGATGGCGGCCAGCATGTATTTGGCCGAGTCCGTGTTTTCCGATAGGTTGCCGGTGTCGACATAGGGCTGAATGACCGCGCTGAGCGAGAGAAAGATCAGGATGTTGAGGCTGAACAGCAGTCGGTTGACCTTGTCCACCACGGTGGTGCTGGCGAAGACGATGCCGCCGATCATCGCGGTGAAGGCCAGCGAGACCTGGCCGGGCGACAGGGTCAGGCCCAGGTATTGGTGCAGGCCGGATTGATAGGTGGAGCCGCCGCCGGAGATATAGGCGGAGGAGAGCGCGTAGAGCAGGAGCAACAGGCTGGCGTTGATCAGATAGCTGCCCTTGGCGTTGAACAGCGAGCGGGCGATGGCGTCGAAGCCGTAGCCTTCGGGAAAGGACAGACAGACCTCCAGCAGCATCAGGCCGGTATAGGTCATCAGCGCCCAGATCAGAAACAGGGTCAGGCAGGCGTAGCCGAAGCCCATGCCGGCGGACACCAGCGGCAGCGCCAGCATGCCCGCGCCCAGCATGGTGCCGGAAATCAGCAAGGTGGCCCCGATGGCCTTGAAATTGACTTGCATGTGGAATCCTCAACCATCCTTGATGAAGAGAAGGATGCGTTCGTAAAAACCGGACAAACTCATAGTCGGTATTGGGTCTGGTAGTGAAAAAAACGCTCCCGGCCAGGCCGGGAGCGGAGAGGGATCAGGCGGCGATCAGGGCGTCGGCGCCGGTCTTGTCTTCCATGTCCACGATCTGGGCCAGCTTGGCGGCGAAGACTTCGCGCAGCTGTTCCCAGTAGGCGTCGAAGTCCTCGGCCTTGCGCAGGAAGTGGGTCATCACCGCGGCGCGCAGGATGTAGACGCTTTCCACCTTGTCCCATTCGGCGCGGCTGAAGCCGCGGCTGGCCACGTAGTGCCAAGGGGTGTCGCCGTACTCTTCCACCGACAGCGAAGTCGAGGAGGTCAGGAAGTCGTTGGTGTAGGTGCGGCCGGAAGCGTAGGAGCAGATCTCGTACATCTTCTTGTTCAGCCGGTTGTGGTCTTCCAGGCTGTCGTTGCCGATTTCCTTGAAGGTGAAGTTCACCATGTGGAAGTCCGGGTGCATGATGGGACGCACTTCGAACTGGCGGCGGCCGACGGTCAGCGGCTTGGCGGCGGCCAGACGCTGGGCGAACCAGTCGGCGGTGACGATGCCGCGGCCGATCACCTTGCCGTAGCCGCCGATGTTCAGCGGCACCAGACGGTGGGCCGCCCATACCGCGGCGGCGGTGGCGCCGGCCTTGGAGCCTTCCATGATGGAGGAGCCCAGCACCACCTTGGTGTCCGCGCCTTCGGCCTCGTCCACTTCTTCGAACACATAGGCCGCGTGGTAGGAGATCAGGTCGACGATGCGCTTGTCCTTCATGCAGACGGCGCCGGCCGCGTACTGGATGTAGCCCACCTTGTGCGGGTCCACGGTGATGGAGTCCGCTTCGGCCATCGCCTTGAAGCCTTCGTAGACGTCGCGCTTGGGCCAGGTTACGCCGGCCGGGATGATGTCTTCGGCGCGGTAGCGGGCCAGCAGCGCGTCGTAGTCCATGAACTGATTGTTGTCATCGAGGAACATCGCGCGGACATAGCCGCCGTAGGCCGCGTCCACGTGCACGTAGAAAGAGGCGCCGTATTTCTGTTCGCACTCGGCGCGCAGCTTGATCACTTCGTCGACATGGTCGATCGAGCCTTCCTCGGTGGTGCCAACCACGGAGACCATGGCCAGGATGGGGTGGCCTTCCTCGATCAGGCGGAAGGTGATCTCGCGCATCTTGGCCACGTCGGTGCGGTAGTTCTCGTCCACCGGCAGCGGCACGATGTGTTCCTGGCCGATGCCCAGCACGTCCATCGCCTTCATCCACGAGTAGTGCTTGGATTGCGGCACCAGGATCTTGCCCAGCGAACCTTGCTTGATGCCGACGCCGCGGCAAGACATCGCGCGCACTTCTTCGAACAGGCCTCGTTTTTTCAATTCGTCGGTCAGGTCCAGCACCGCGCTGGGCGACAGGTTCAGCAGTTCGCGCTCGCTCTTGCCGGCGACCAGATCGCGGGCTTTTTCATGCTGGGCGATGGCCAGCGGCATGGTCTTCAGATTGCGCGCCACCCACATGCCTTCGTAGTTGGCCACGGTGCCGCCGGAGGTGATGTGGCCCCAGCTGCGCTTGGGGTCGTAGCCGAACATCCGGCACAGATCGAGGCCGGCTTCCACTTCCAGTTCGGTGGTGGTGGGCGAGGCTTCGTGCGCGCAGTTGTTCGGGTTGTACATCATGGTCATCACGTAGGCCAGATTGGACACCATCAGCGTGTCCGCATTCATATGGCCCAGATAACGCGGCGAGAACCAGGGCACCGAGGTGTTCTTCAGCTTGGAGGACAGCTGGCGCAAGATGCCTTCGGTGCGATACAGGGTCTGGCGGAAATCGCCGGCGTGCTGTTCCACCGGGGTGACCAGCGCCGGGTCTTCCGGGTGAAAGTCCGCGCGCCAGTGCAGGTGTTCGGACACGGCGTATTCCATCATTTCCTTGAAGAACACGCGGTTTTCGGATTTGGGGCCGATGAACAGGGCATCGACGTTAAGCGGGGAGAAAGTCGGATTGGTCATGACTGAGTAACCTTGTTATTTAAGAGAGGCGTGAGCCGGCTCATTTGCCTTCGGCGGGACGAGCCTTGCTGGCGGGCGAGGTGCGCGGGGCGACGCCGGCGGAACGGGCGTGCTTGGCTTTTTGGCCGTAGGCGTACACCAGGAAGGGAATCACCAGCATGACGGCGAGGCCGATGAGCTGGAACTGCAGGTATTCATGCGCGGAGCCATGGAAGCTGCCCGGCGGGATGAAGCCCAGGTAGCCGGCCAGCAGGGAGATGGCGATGCCCAGGCCGGAGCAGATCCACATGCCCGCCTTGCCGCCGGGAACGCGGAAGCTGCGTTCCACGTCCGGGCGCTTGTAGCGCAGATAGATGGCGGCGGAGAACATGAACAGATAGGCCACCAGATAGACGAGCCCGGTCAGGCCCATCAGCATGAAGTAGAAGTTGTCCACATTGGGCATCACGGTGATCAGCACGCCGACGATGGTGATGGCCGCCGCCTGGATCAGCACCAGGGTCACCGGCACGCCATGGCGATTGGTCGTCTGCAGGAATTTGGGCAGCGCGCCGGAGTCGGCGGTGGCTTGCAGGCCGCGCACCGGGCCCAGCACCCAGGAGTTCACCTGACCCACCAGGCCCAGGCCGATGCACAGGCCCATGACCGGGGCCAGCCAGCCCATGCCCCATTGATTGAAGTAGAGCTCGAAGGCCTGCATCAGGCCGGCGGTCATCGATATCTTCTCTTTGGGGATGGCGATGAAGATCGCGGCGGAGCCGATCACGGACAGCAGCACCATGATGACCGACACCAGGATGATGGCGATCGGATAATTGCGGCGGGCATCCTTGATGGAGGACACATTGGACGCCGACACCTCCATGCCCATCACCACGAAGATGAAGCCGATGAACAGGCCGAGGGTGCCGCTGTCGCTAAAGCTGGGCACCAGATTGTTCCAGCTCCAGGACACGTCGGTCATGATGGGGTGGCCGCCGGCAAGATAGGCGATGCCGCAGCCGATCAGTACCACGCCGGGCAGGAACACGCCCAGGCTCACGCAGATGGTGGAGACCCAACCCAGGGTTTTCACGCCGCGCATGTTGACCAGGGTGCAGGCCCACCAGATGCCCAGAATCATCGCCAGCATATAGAGCTTGTTGCTGGCGAGCGCAGGGTCGAACACATAGGCGAAGGTGGCGGCGATGATCATGATGATGGAGGTCATGCCGAATACCATCTGTATCCACTGCATCCACACCGCGACAAAGCCCATGCGCTCGCCGAAGGCCTCGCGCACCCAGATGAACAGGCCGCCGTCCTGCGGCCAGGCGGTGGCCAGCTCCGCGGACACCAGCGCGGTGGGCACCAGGAACAGCAGCGCGGCCGCCAAGGTCAGGAAAATCGTCATCATCCCCGGCTGCGCCGTCATCGGCAGCGTACGGACGCTGACGACCACGGCGGCGGTGATCATGACGAAGGCGAAGACGCTGATCTTGGGAGGCGCCTTATCGATTGTCGTCATTTTCATCTCCATCGAACAAATAAATAAAAACGTTCAAACATAAAATTTCGAAAATATTATTTATTTCGCCATGTTCAGCGTTTGATGAAAGTCAATATTAGGAAAATTCGATAAACGATAATTCTTATGGAATAATTGGAATGGGCCGGAAAAGCCTTGCCAGGCAAGGCTTTGATTGGTCTTGGGGCGGATCAGGCTATTGAGGATGAATTTGGCTTGGCGCTGGCGCAGCGGCGGTTTTGGCCGCCTGTTTACGTTCTCGCAAGCGAGAGAGACAAGGCCTTGCGGCTGAGAAACGGAACCCACGCGTGGCGGATGAGGGCTTCGGGCGGCGCTCAGCGCTTTGCGTCACGCCAGGCGCAGCAGAGTGTGAGGCGGCGCTGACGTCGCGGGACGGCGAGAAGACGGGATGGGTGTGCTGGAGGAGGACCGCGGGGCGCGGAAGCGGCGGCGCAAGCAGGCATGCGCCGCCGGAGGAGGCTAAAGGTTTACAGGGCCTGGGACGGGTTCATGCCTTTGGGCAGCAGCATCCACAGATTGCCTTGCTGCTTCATTCTGCCGGCGTACATGCCGGCCTCGGTGCCGAAGCCCCAGAAGAAGTCCGCGCGCACCGCGCCCTTGATCGCGCTGCCGGTATCCTGGGCGTGCACCAGCCGCGCCAGCGGCTGGGTGGAATGAGGCCAGGTGGTGAGCAGGTAGACCGGCGCGCCCAGCGGGATGTAGCGCGGGTCAACCGCGATGCTGTAGCCGCCGGTCAGCGGCACGCCCAGCGCGCCCATGGGGCCGCCGTTGTCGCCCGGCAAGGTTTTGAAGAACACATAGCTGGGATTCACCGCGAACAGCTCTTGCCGGCGTTGCGGATTGCGCGCTAGCCAGTCCTTGATGCCCTGCATGGACGCGTCGCCCATGGTCAGCTCGCCCTTGTCCACCAGCCATTTGCCGATAGATTGATAGCCGTAACCGTTTTGCTCGGCGTAGCCGATATGGATGAAGCTGCCGTCGTCCAGCTGGATGCGGCCCGAGCCCTGCACTTGCAGGAAGAACAGCTCCACCGGATCTTCGACCCAGGCGAGGATGGGCGCGTTGGCCACGCCCTTGCCCTGGTTGATTTCCGCGCGGGTGTAATACGGCAGCAGGCGTTTGCCTTCCAGGCGGCCCTTCAGCCGCGTGCCGCGGTTGTCGGCGGGAAAGTCGCCGGGGCGGATTTCAATATCGCCGGCCGCGCTCAGCGCCAGCCGGTTGGGCCCGCTGCGGCGCGCCGTCAGGCTGGACTTGCCGCGAACCGAGGGCGGAACGTCCACGCTGTAAAAATCGGCAGGGATGCCGTATACCGGCCAGGGGGTGCGTTCGCTGCGCGTCCGGCTGCCGCTGAGCAGCGGTTCGTAATAACCGGTGATCAAGCCGCTGTCGCGGCTGCCGTCGTTGACCTTCCAGGCGGCGAAGCGGTTTTCGAAGAACTGGCGCACCGCCTGCGCGTTGTCGGCGGCGATGCCGTCGGCTTGCCGGCACACTTCGGTCCAGCCCGGTTTTCTGGCGATGGCCTTACAGCTTTGCTTCAGCGCGACGAGGGTATCGCCCAAGTCCTGCTGGCTCCAGGCCGGCAAGGCGGTCGGCGCGCCGCTTTCCCGCGCCGCGCCGCCCGTCTTGCCGGGCGGACTGGAAGTGGAGCAGGCGGCCAGGCCGACGACAAGCAGTAACAACAGCCATTTTTTTAACATGCGCTAAGTTCTCTGAAACGGGGCTAGGGCAGCGACGCGCTGCGAACCGGTCTGATTCTACGCTGGGACGCGCATGACGGGGCGATGACGGCCGCGGCGATTGTTGCGGCGGCGCCAACAGGCGAGACCGTCGCGCCGCGTTGTCATGGACTGGCAACAAAATTGAAAAGTTTCCTCGCTAGTATGCGGTAAAACATTCGCGCTGAAGCTTGGGCTTGAGCGCATGCAGGCCATATCACTGGAGAATCTGATGAAACGTTTTTGCATCCGCGCCTTGTTGTTGACCACCTTGCTGTCCGCCGGCCTGCCGGCTTACGCCGAGCAGACCCCGCCGACCGATGAAGAGTTGGCCGCCAGCGTGCAACAGGCCTTGAACGGCGATGCCGAACTGCAGCCGCTGAGCCTGAAGGTGAGCAGCAAGAAGAGCGAGGTGACGATTGAAGGCGGCATGACCGACGACCAGCAGATGTTCAAAGCGGGGCAGATTGCCGAAAAAGTGCCGGGCGTGAAGTTCGTCATCAACAATATGGTGCTGAAAAACTAAAAAGTTTGCTCCGGCGGCTTGTCCGGCGGCAGCAAAGGGCGCTTCGGCGCCCTTTTGTCATTTTATCCATCCAGTTTTTCGCCGGGAATTTAAGATTAATCCGATTGTGGTGCCTTCTCTTATTGCGAAAAATATGTGGTGTTGCCGGCTGACGGCCTTTCCGGAGGCTGGAGCCGGCAAGGTTTTTCCAATCAGCAGTATGGATCGCTCGCGGCCCACTGCGAAGCACCGGACACGACTCATGGAATATGCATCCGCACTTGGCAAGAGGGTTTCCCACCGCATGATGCTGCAACCGGCGGAGCAGGTGGACAAACTGATTTCACGGCTGGAGGGCGCGGACGAAGCCAAGCTGGTGTATTGGGACGAACGCAGCCAGCGGCTGCGCGCGCTGAGTCCGCGCTCGCGCCGCGGCCAGCAATTGCTGGCGCGCGGTTTGCAATCGCCCCAGGTGGTGGGCGTGTTCGACGGTTACGCCAGTTATCAGGACATCTATCAGGCCTTCCAGCAGACGCTGGCCGACCTGAAGCTCAGCTGAGCACTTAGACGCGTTCCAGCTCCAGCAACTCCGCCATGGTTTGACGGCGGCGGATCAGCCGGCTGGAGGCGCCGTCTATCATGGCCTCGGCCAGCAGCGGCCGGCTATTGTAGTTAGACGACATGGTGGCGCCGTAAGCGCCGGCGTCGTGAAACACCAGCAAATCCCCTACCTGAGCCTCCGGCAGCAGGCGGCTTTCCACCACGCCGCCCTCCTGTTGGGTAAAGACATCCCCCGATTCGCACAGGGGGCCCGCCACCACGCAGGGGGCGCGCTCGCCTGATTTTTCCTCGCCGTCCGCGCTGAGGACGGAAATATCGTGATGGCTGCCGTACATGGCGGGGCGCATCAAGTCGTTGAAGCCCGCGTCCACCAGCACGAAGCGCCGGCTGCCCATGGTTTTGACCGCCCTCACCTCGGAGATCAGGGCGCCGGATTCCGCCACCAGGAAACGACCGGGCTCGATCTCCAGCCGCACCGGGTGGCCCAGGTGAGCGGCGATCCGCCGCCGCGCCTCGTCCCACAGCTCGAAATAATGCGCGGTGTCGATGCGGGCGTCGCCGTCGCGGTAAGGGATGGACAGGCCGCCGCCGGCGGAGATCGCCTCGATGTCGTGGCCCAACTGGGTCGCCAGCCTGACCATGGCGCCGCAGACCTGTTGCAGGTGGCCGTAATCGACGCCTGAGCCGATATGCATGTGCAAGCCCACCAAGTGCAGGCCGAACTGGCGGATCACCGCCAGCGCGTCGGCCACCTGTTCATGCCAGATGCCGTGCTTGCTGTTCTCGCCGCCGGTATTGGTTTTCTGGCTATGGCCATGGCCGAAGCCGGGGTTGACGCGCAGCCAGACCCTATGGCCGGGCGAAGCCGCGCCCAGCTGACGCAGCATGTCGATGGAACCGGCGTTGACGGCGATGCCTTCGGCCGCCACTCGCGCCAGCGTGGCCCGGTCCAGCACATCGGCGGTGAAGACGATGTCGGAAGGCTCGGCGGAGTCCGCCCGATAGCCGGCGGCCAGCGCGCGTTCGATTTCGCCCAGCGACACCGCGTCCACCTTGACGCCCTGTTCCCGCATCAGGCTGAGGATATGGGTGTTGGAGTTGGCTTTTTGCGCATAGCGGATCACGTCGAAGCCTTTCAGTTCGGCAATGCGCCGGCGAATGGTGTCGGCGTGGTACACCCAGAGCGGGCTGCCGTATTGGCGGGCGAGTTCGGCCAGTTGGCGGGCGTCGAAGCATTTCATGGCGTGGCGATGGCGTAGGTGATAGACAACTGCATCATGGCGTGCGCCGCGGCAAAAATAAAATATCAAATTATCGCTGCTTCTTTCATTTATGATATGGATTGCCAAGGGGAAAGGCGGGCTTGGCGCCGCCTATGCGCAAGGGGTAGGGGATGGAAATCAGTCTGCGCCACATTGAAGTGTTTCGCGCGGTGATGACCACCGGCAGCGTCACCGAGGCGGCCGTCCTGCTGCGCACCTCGCAGCCCACGGTCAGCCGAGAACTGGCGCGTTGCGAACAATTGCTGGGCATGGTCTTGTTCGAGCGCAGCCGCGGCCGCTTGCGGCCAAGCGCGCAGGGGCTGCAGTTGTTCGAGGAAGTGCAGCGCAGCTATCAAGGCCTGGAACGCATCGTCAGCAGCGCGGCGGCGATTCGCCAGTTCGAGCAGGGGCAGTTATCGATTGCCTGTTTGCCGGTATTCGCGCAATCGCTGTTGCCGGCGGCGTGCCGGCGATTTCTGTCGCAAGCGCCGGGCATCAGCCTGAACATCGCGCCGCAGGAGTCGCCTTTGCTGGAAGAGTGGCTGGCGGCGCAGCGTCATGACCTGGGTTTGAGCGAGAGCGCGCACGCGCCGGCGGGGACGCGGATGGAGTCCTTGCTGCTGGCGGACGAGCTGTGCGTGTTGCCGGAGGGGCATAGGCTGCTGAGCAAGACGGTGTTGGCGCCGGAGGATTTCGAAGGCGAGGCCTTCATCAGCCTGGCGGCGACCGACAGCTATCGGCAACAGCTGGATCAGGTGTTCGCCGAGCGGGGGGTCAAGCGGCGCATGGTGGTGGAGACGCATAGCGCCGCCTCGGTATGCGCGATGGCGCGGCAGGGCATAGGCGTGGCCGTCGTCAATCCGCTGACGGCGCTGGATTATGCCGGCTCAGGCCTGGCCGCAAGGCGCTTCAGCGTATCGATTCCGTTCGCGGTCAATCTGGTGCGGCCGCTGCACCGGCCCGCCTCCCCGCTGCTGGAGCGCTTCGTCGACAGTCTGAAGGCCGAGCTGGCCGCGGTCAGCCGGAGGCTGGCCGCGCCGACGGGGGCTTAGCGGCAGTTCAAAGTTTCGCGAGTTAGCCTGAGCGCAGGCTTTGAGCCGGTTCTTAGTCGCGCAGCGCCACCACCACCCGCTTATTGCGCGCGCCCTTGCTTTCAATCTTCTTGACCACGACCGGGCCGATCTCGCCGGTGCTGCGCACATGGGTGCCGCCGCAAGGCTGCAGATCGATGCCGTCGATATTGATCAAGCGGATTTCCGGCAGGTGCAGCGGCGGCGTCACCGACATGGTCTTGATCAGCTCCGGCTGACGCCGCAGCGCCTCGCCGCTGCTCATTTCGATGCGCACCGCGCGGTCCTCCGCCACCAGCCGGTTCAGCTCGCGCTCGATGTGCTCGCGGTCCAACTCCATGCCTTCCGGCAGATCGAAGTCCAGACGGCCGGATTCCGCGCTCAGATTGCCGCCGGTGACGCCGGCCTTGATCACCACGGACAATAAGTGCAGACAGGTGTGAATGCGCATGTGGCGGTGGCGGCGCGCCCAATCCAGTTCCAGGACGACCGGCGTGCCGGCGGCGAGCCGGGGCGCATCGGCGGGCAGCAGGTGGACGATGGCGCGCGTTTCGCGGTCGCGGCGGGTATCGCTGATCGCACAGCCGCCGCCGTCCCAGCTCAGCGCGGCGCTGTCGCCGGGCTGGCCGCCGCCCAGCGGATAGCACAGCGTGTCCTCCAGCACCAGGCCGGCGTCGTCATGCCGCGCCACGCGGGTTTCCAGGCGGGTTTGGTAGGGATCGATGTAAAAGCGCTCTGCCATGCGGTGATTCCTTTTCAGACTATGCTGGGAAGACCTGCGTCGCTTGTCGCCGCCGGTCCCGATAATTTTGAGAATGCTGCCGCCGGCTGTGTATTTCAAGAGACAGCGCTGGCGAAAAATCATGGCAACAGCTTGTCGCAACAGCGTTTAGCGCAGATAATCGCCGACTTTTTCCGCCTTCCTGTCCATTGCTCTCATGACCATTCGCCATAATCTGGAACATTACAATCCGCCGCCGGACGCCGGCCTAGACGTGATTTACGCCGACGAGGCCTTGCTGGTGCTGAACAAGCCTTCCGGTTTGCTGTCGGTGCCGGGGCGCGGCGAAGACAAGGCGGACTGCTTGATCAGCCGCGCGCAGCGGGTCTATCCGGACGCGCTGACCGTGCATCGGCTGGATATGGCGACGTCCGGCCTGGTGGTGATGGGACGCGGCGCCAGCATGCAGCGAGAACTGTCCATCGCCTTCATGGACCGCAAGGTGGACAAGCGCTATGTGGCGGTGGTGGACGGCATCGTGGAACAGAACAGCGGCACCGTGGATCTGCCGCTGATCATAGATTGGCCGAACCGTCCGCGTCAGAAGGTGGATTTCGAACACGGCAAGCAGGCGATCACCCATTTCCGTGTGGTGCTGCGCGACGGTTTGCGCCAGACCAGCCGGGTGGAGCTGGAGCCCTTGACCGGCCGCGCCCATCAGCTGCGCATGCATATGCTGCATCTGGGCCACCCCATCCTGGGCGACGACATCTACGCGCCGGAAGCGGTGCTGGCCAAGGCCGATCGCCTGCTGCTGCACGCGGATCGCCTGACGCTGCGCCACCCCATCACTCGCGAAGAGATGAGCTTCGACGCCAAAGCGCCATTCTAAGTCGGCAGTCAGCGCGCGGCCTGACAGCGCCGCCGTTCCTCTCCTCTTGCGCGGCCATTCTTGCCGGCCGCGCCTCGCCCTGATCTTCCCCCTTGTACCGTCCACAGCGTGGCGGCGCCTTGCCCGGAGGCCGCTTTTTACAATGTCTTCGGCATTTTGTGGCACGGAAAGATTGGCTTGCCCTGCCAGTCTGTGCATACTTCCGTTTTGATCTGAAGCAAGAACTCACTAAACAAGCGTGCTGCCGCCAGAACGCTTGTTTAGTGATTTCTACCTTGTAAGGATCTGTCATGTTAAGTCGCAATTCCGCATTGCCCAGCATCGTCGTCGTCGGCGGCGGCGCCGGCGGCCTGGAACTGGCCACTCGTCTGGGACGCAGCTTGGGCGCGCAACACAAGGCCCGCGTCGTGCTGGTCGACGGTTCGCCCACCCATATCTGGAAACCGCTGCTGCACGAGGTGGCCACCGGCGCGCTCAACACCGGCGAGGATGAGGTCAATTACTTCGCCCATGGCTATCGCAACGGCTACGAGTTCGAATTCGGCTATATGCAGTCGCTGGACACCGAGCGGCGCTGCATTCAGCTCGCCGAAGTGCGCGACGCCGGCGGGGAGCAGCTGAGCCCGCCGCGCGAGGTGCCCTACGACTGGCTGGTGCTGGCGGTGGGCGCGGAAGCGAACGACTTCGGCACGCCCGGCGTCGGCGAGCACGCGATGTTCCTGAACACCCCGGACGACGCGGAGAAGCTGCGTCACCGGGTGCTGGAACTGGCCTTCCGCTGCAGCAGCGGCCAGCAACCGCTGTCCAAGCTGGGCATCGCCATCGTCGGCGGCGGCGCCACAGGGGTGGAACTGGCGGCGGAGTTGAACCACACCCTGTGCGAACTGCATCATTACGGCGCGCGCCTGCAGCCGGAGCGCGTGGAAATCAGCGTGATCGAAGGCGCGGACCGCATCCTCGCCGCCGCGCCGCCGTCCTTGTCCGCTTACGCCCAGGAGCAATTGGCCGCGCGCAACATCAAGGTGCTGACCGGCAGCCGGGTGGCGGCGGTGCGCGCCGACGGCGTGGAATTGCAGGGCGGCGACAAGGTGGCGGCCGACATCACCGTCTGGGCCGCCGGCGTCAAGGCGCCGACCTGGCTGGCCGGCCTCGCCGGCTTGCAGACCAACCGCATCAATCAACTACAGGTGGATAAGTGGCTGCGTTGCCAGGGCGCCGCCTGCGTCTACGCCTTGGGCGATTGCGCCGAGGCGCCGGACGGCGACAGCGGCCGCAATCTGCCGGCCACCGCCCAGGTGGCGCACCAGCAGGCGCGTTATCTGGCGGATGAATTGAGCCGGCGCGTGGCCGGTCGCCAGGGCAAGCCCTTCGTCTTCAAACCGCAGGGCATGCTGGTGTCGCTGGGCAAGCACAGCGCGGTGGGCAGCCTGGCGGCGGTGGTCGGCCCCAAGCGCGATTACTATGTGGAAGGCCTCGGCGCCAAACTGATCTACAGCTCGCTGTACCGCATGCATCAGGCGGCGGTGCATGGCTGGGTGCTGGCCACTCTGCTCTACGTCGGCGACAAGCTGCGCCGCGCCGCGCGGCCGTCCTTGAAGCTGCACTGAGCCGCTCCCATCCAATGCCAAGCCCACCTTCGAGGTGGGCTTTTCGTTGGCGCGGCTTGACCGGGCGGCGGTTTGCGAACATCTTTATTGCCATTTGCATAAATGGGGATGGGGATGACGCAAGCTTCTCGCCTGGAGATAGACGCCTGGCTGGATCAACGGCCGCTGGGCGGGTTTCAGCGCCGGCTGCTATTGATCTGCGGCTTGCTGATGATTCTGGACGGATTCGACGTGCAGGCCATGGCCTACGTCGCGCCGGCGCTATTGGCGGACTGGGGCTTGGCCAAGCCGGCCTTGGGGCCGGTGTTCAGCGCCGGCTTGCTGGGTCTGCTGCTGGGCGCCTTGCTGTTCAGCCCGCTGGCGGATCGCTTCGGCCGCCGCGCCTTGCTGCTGCTGTGCACCGTGTGGTTCGGCCTGGGCATGTTGGCCACCGGCTTCGCCGCCACGCTGGAGCAGCTGCTGTGGCTGCGCTTCCTGACCGGCCTGGGCTTGGGAGGCATCATGCCGAACGCGATGGCGCTGGCCGGCGAGTACAGCCCGAGCCGGCGCAGAGTCAGCATGATGATGCTGATTTCCTGCGGCTTTACCGTCGGCGCGCTGCTGGGCGGCTTGTTGGCGGCCTGGCTGGTGCCCGCGCACGGCTGGCGCGCGGTGTTCCTGGCCGGCGGCGTCGCGCCGCTGCTGCTGGCGCTGTGGATGTGGCGGCAATTGCCGGAGTCGCTGCAGTTTCTGTTGTCGCGGCAAAGGCGGGAACAGGCGCTGGCCTGGCTGCGTCGTCTGGACCCGGCGATGAGCGGGGCGGCGGCGTCCAGCTTGGCGCTGCGCGAACCCGTCGCCGCGGCGTCGTTGCCGCATTTGTTTCGGGCCGGCCGCGCGCGATTGACGCTGACCTTGTGGGCGCTCAGCTTTCTGAACCTGCTCTTGCTCTATTTCCTGTCCAACTGGATGCCTGCCTTGGCGCGGGACGCCGGCCTGAACACGCAAAACGCCATCCTCGCCGGCGCCGCGCTGCAACTGGGCGGCGTGGCAGGCACCTTGCTGTTGGGGGTCTGGATAGACAGACTGGGTTTCTTGCGGGTGATGCTGCCCAGTTTCGCGCTGGCCGCCGCCGCCGTGGCCATGCTGGGGCAGTGGGGGGCGCAGCAGGCCGGCTTGTTCGGCTTATTGTTCGCCGCCGGTTTTTGCGTGGTGGGCGGCCAGCCGGCGATCAACGCCCTGGCGGCCAACGCCTATCCCACCTCCTTGCGCGCCACCGGGGTGGGCTGGAGTCTGGGCGTGGGCCGGGTGGGCTCGGTGTTGGGACCGTGGCTGGGCGGCGAGCTGCTGCGCCAGGACTGGAGCCTGGCCAGCCTGTTCATGCTGGCGGCGACGCCGGCCTTGCTGGCGGCCTGGCTGGTGTGGATGTGCCCGCAGGCGGCGCGGCCGGCCGCCGTCTGAGTCAGATCGCCAGCAACGCGGCGACGACGCGGCGGTCTTCCGCCAGCAGGATGTTGAAGGTGCGACAGGCGGCCTGAGTGTCCATGGTCTCCACGCCTATGCCGGCGTTGGCCAGCGCGGCGGACAGGCGCGGATGGCAAAAGCGCAGGCTTTTGCCGGTGCCGAAGAGCACCACTTCCGGCTGCAGCGCCAGCAGCGCGCTGAAATGGCTTTCCTGCAAATCCTCGAAAGCGTCCACCGGCCAGGGCGCCACGCTGTCCGCGGTGACGATCAGATTGCCCTCGTGGCGCTGGGCGTTGATTAGAACATGGCCGTCGCCATAGCCGGTGAACAAGTTGCGGCCTTGCCCCAGCGATTGCTGCATTTTCATGTGAGCGGATTCCCGATTGCGAGCGCTGCGGCGGACGGCCCTTTCCGGGCGCGAATACCTGCTGCAGTGCATCAGAGATTGGGATAGGATTATAACTCGACCCCGCCGCTGATTGCCGCCACAACGTCAACGTGGTCATCGCTTCAGCGGGGACATCCAAAGAGATCAGATGAAAGAACACAAACCGCGCCGCCAGGGCAAGACCGCCGTCTCCGGCGGGCGGCAAGCCACGGAAACCATTGTCGTCATGCAGCCAGTCCATAAATCGCAAAAACTCGCCAACGTTTGTTACGACATCCGCGGTCCGGTGCTTGAGCACGCCAAGAAGATGGAAGACGAAGGCCATCGCATCATCAAGCTGAACATCGGCAACCCGGCGCCGTTCGGCTTCTTCGCGCCGGACGAAATCATCGAGGACGTGATCGTCAACCTGCCGTCCGCCTCCGGCTATTCCGATTCCAAGGGCCTGTTCGCCGCGCGCAAGGCGATCATGCATTACGCCCAGCAAAAGCAGCTGCCCAATGTGGGCATGGACGACATCATCGTCGGCAACGGCGTGTCCGAGCTGATCGTGATGTCGATGCAGGCGCTGCTGGACAACGGCGACGAAGTGCTGGTGCCGGCGCCGGATTACCCGCTGTGGACCGCCGGCGTCAGCCTGGCCGGCGGCAAGGCGGTGCATTATCTGTGCGACGAAGAGCAGGGCTGGTTCCCCAGCATCGACGACATCCGCGCCAAGATCACGCCGGCCACCCGCGCCATCGTGGTGATCAACCCCAACAATCCCACCGGCGCGGTCTACCCGCCGGCGCTGCTCAAGCAGATCGTGGAAGTGGCGCGCCAGCACCAGCTGATCATCTACGCCGACGAAATCTACGACAAAGTGCTGTACGACGAGGTCAAGCACACCTCCATCGCTTCCTTGGCGCCGGATCTGTTCGTGGTCACCTTCAACGGCCTGTCCAAGAATTACCGCGCATGCGGCTACCGCGCCGGCTGGATGATTCTGTCCGGCGAGAAGAAACACGCCAAGGACTATATCGAAGGCCTGAACATGCTGGCCTCGATGCGCTTGTGCGCCAACGTGCCGGCGCAGTTCGCGATCCAGACCGCCTTGGGCGGCTACCAGAGCATTGACGATCTGGTGGCGCCGGGCGGCCGCCTCGCGCGCCAGCGCGACCTGGCGCACAAACTGCTGACCGACATTCCCGGCGTCAGCTGCGTCAAGCCGCAGGGCGCGCTCTACCTGTTCCCCAAGCTGGATCCCAAGATCTACCCGGTCGGCGACGATCAGCAGTTCATCCTGGAACTGCTGCAGGAGGAAAAGGTGCTGCTGGTGCAGGGTTCAGGGTTTAACTGGATTGCGCCCGATCACTTCCGCGTGGTATTCCTTCCCAACTCAGACGATTTGGTGGAGGCCATCGGCCGCATCGCGCGCTTCCTGGAAAACTATCGCAAGCGCCACGGCGGCGAAGCCTGAAATCATGGTGGCTTGAGCCGGCGGACGGGGGCTGCGGCCCCCGTTTGGCCATCAGGCTTTCCTTGACAGCGGATACCGTCCGCTGCCAAGGAAAACTTGGGACACGCGCCCGCTGCGCCAGCAGCGGCCTGGCGGCGCGGCTCTTGATCAGGGCCGGCCGCCGGCGCGGGCCGCGCGCAAGGATCTTGCGCCTGGCCGCCGCGGGCAGGGACAGAATACTAGAGACAGGGAGCAAGAATGAAACCGATCAATATCGGCCTATTGGGCGTGGGGACTGTCGGTGGCGGCACCGCCACCGTTCTCAAACGCAACGCCGAGGAAATCAGCCGCCGCGCCGGCCGTCAAATCCGCCTGCTGCAGGCGGCCAACCGCAATCAGGCGCGCGCGCAATCGCTGCTGGGTCCGGACGTGGACGTGGTGGCCGACGCGATGCAGGTGGTGAATAACCCCGACGTCGACATCGTGGTGGAACTGATAGGCGGCGACACCGTGGCCAAGGAACTGGTGCTCAAGGCCATCGCCAACGGCAAACACGTGGTCACCGCCAACAAGAAACTGCTGGCGCTGCACGGCACCGAAATCTTCGCCCGCGCCCAAGAACAGGGCGTGATGGTGGCCTTCGAGGCCGCGGTGGCCGGCGGCATCCCCATCATCAAGGCGCTGCGCGAAGGCCTGTCCGCCAACCGCATCGAGTGGATAGCCGGCATCATCAACGGCACCTCCAACTTCATCCTGACCGAGATGCGCGACAAGGGCGCGAGCTTCGCCGAAGTGCTGGCCGAGGCGCAGCAGCTGGGTTACGCCGAAGCCGATCCCACTTTCGACATCGAAGGCCATGACGCCGGCCACAAGCTCACCATCATGGCGGCGCTGGCCTTCGGCATCCCGATGCAGTTCGACCGCTGTTACCTGGAAGGCATCAGCAAGCTGGAAGGGCGCGACATCAAGTACGCCGAGGAGCTGGGCTACCGCGTCAAGTTGCTGGGCCTGACCCGGCGCACCGCCGCCGGCGTCGAGTTGCGCGTGCACCCGACGCTGATCCCGGCGCGCCAGCTGATCGCCAACGTCAACGGCGTGATGAACGCGGTGCTGGCCAAGGGCGACGCGGTGGGGCCGACCTTGTACTACGGCGCCGGCGCCGGCGCGCTGCCCACCGCCTCCGCGGTGGTGGCCGACATCGTCGACGTGACTCGCTTGCTGACGGCGGACCCGGAGCACCGCGTGCCGCATCTGGCTTTCCAGCCGGACCAGCTGCAGAACCTGCCCATCCTGCCGATCTCCGACGTGGTCAGCTCCTACTATCTGCGCATCGGCGCCGCCGACCGCGCCGGCGTGCTGGCCAACATCACCCGCTTGCTGGCGGAGAACGGCATCTCGATCGAGGCGGTGATCCAGAAAGGCTCGGTGTCCGACGGCACCGCCGAGGTGGTGATCCTGACCCATCGCGTTCAGGAACAGGCGATAGACCGCGCCATCACCGGCATCGAGGCGCTGGAAAGCATTACCGGCAAGGTGGTGCGCCTGCGCATGGAAGAGCTGAATGATTAAACGCTGGCTGACCGGCCTCGGCGCCGGTCTGATCCTGGCGAGCGCCGGGGCGACGCCCTTGTCCCCCGGTCAGCACAGCCTGTTGCAGGGCTTTTTGATGCGAGGCTGCGTCAAGCGCACGCCGGCCTCGGACGGCGTCGGCCAGCGCTCTTCGGAGCAAGTGCAGAAATACTGCCAATGCGCCAGCCAGCATCTGGCCGGCCGCTTCTCCTCGGAAGAGGTGATGGGCGTGCTGACCGGCCAGATCAAGAAAGACGACCCGCGCGGCAAACAGCGGATGAAGGACGCCTCCGCCGCCTGCGCCCAATATCTGGAAACCCCCTGATGCGTTATATCAGCACCCGCGGCGGCATGGCCCCGCAATCGTTCAGCGACATCCTGCTGATGGGCCTGGCGCCCGACGGCGGCCTGGTGTTGCCGGAAAGCTATCCGCAGATCGGCCGCGAGCAGCTGGACGCCTGGCGCGGCCTGTCCTACGCCGAATTGGCTTTTGAAATCATTCGCTTGTTCGCCACCGACATCCCGGAAGACGATCTCAAATCCATCGTCGAGCGCACCTATACCCGCGCGGCTTTCGGCAGCGAGGCGATCACGCCGCTCAAGCGGCTGCACGACGGCCTGGCCGTCCTGGAACTGTCCAACGGCCCGACGTTGGCCTTCAAGGACATGGCGATGCAGCTGCTGGGCAATCTGTTCGAATACGTGCTGGCCAGGAAGGGCGAGCGCCTGAACATCCTGGGCGCCACCTCGGGCGACACCGGCAGCGCCGCCGAGTACGCGATGCGCGGCAAGGCGGGCATCCAGGTATTCATGCTGAGCCCGGACGGGTTGATGAGCCCGTTCCAGCGCGCGCAAATGTACAGCCTGCAGGACGCCAACATCCACAATATCGCGATCAAGGGCATGTTCGACGACTGCCAGGACATCGTGAAGGCGGTGCAGAACGACCATGCTTTCAAGGCGCGTCACAAGATCGGCACCGTCAACTCCATCAACTGGGCGCGAGTGGTGGCTCAGGTGGTGTATTACTTCAAGGGCTATTTCAACGCCACCGCCGGCAATGAGGAGAAGGTCAGCTTCTGCGTGCCGTCCGGCAACTTCGGCAATGTCTGCGCCGGCCACATCGCGCGGCAGATGGGCTTGCCGATAGAACGCCTGCTGGTGGCCACCAACGAGAACGACGTGCTGGACGAGTTCTTCCGCTCCGGCGCCTACCGTCCGCGCGGCACGGCCAACACCTATGTCACCTCCAGCCCGTCGATGGACATCTCCAAGGCGTCCAACTTCGAGCGCTTTGTGTTCGATCTGCTGGGACGGGACCCCGAGGCGCTGAAAGCGCTGTGGCGCCAGGTGGACGCCGGCACCGGCTTCACGCTGTCCGCCGCGCAAACGGCCGCCGCGGCCGAGGTGTTCGGATTCGCTTCCGGTAAGAGCGCGCATGCGGACCGGTTGGCCACCATTCGCCAGCTGGACCGCGAAGACGGCGTGGTGGTGGACACCCATACCGCCGACGGCGTCAAGGTGGCGCGCGAGCTGCGCCGCCCCGGCGAAACCGTGGTTTGCCTGGAAACCGCCTTGCCGGCCAAGTTCGCCGCCACCATACGCGAAGCGCTGGACCGCGATCCGCCGCGACCGGCCGGTTTCGACGGCCTGGAGGACTTGCCGCAAAAAGTGTCGGTGTTCCCGGCGGACGCCGGCGAGGTCAAAGCCTTTATCGAGCGCAGTTTGAGCTGACGCGCGTCGGACGAAAAAACGGCCCCCAGGGGCCGTTTTTTTTTGCGTCCGCCGCGGCGTTAGAGCCTGTTCAAGGCCCCGTTCCATCCCTCTCGCCGACGCGCGACAGACATTGAACAGGCTCTTAAAACGTCAGCGCCACGCCGACATTGCCGGCGGTCTGATTGCTGCCGCTGCGGCCGCTGGCGGCGCTGAGCTGGCCGAACATCGACACGCTCTTGCTCAATTGGGCGCTGAGGCCGGCGGTCCATTCCAGCCAGTCCGCCTTGGGTTTGCCCAGCTTGACGCTGTAATCGCCCAGGGTGGTGGCCAGGCCGGCGGTGACCACGCGGTCGTCGCGCTTGAACTCGTGCGCGTAGCTGAGTTTGGCGTAGGGGCTGAAACGGCCGATGTCGGCTTCCAGCTGCCAGCCGACGCGCGCCACCAGGGAGGTGCCGTTTTGCGCGTTGAAGGCCATGCTGCTGCTGTTGCCTCCTTGCTCGGTGAAGCCGTTCACCTTGACGTGGGCGTAGTCCAGGCCGGAGATGGGGCCGGTGCGGTAGGTGCCCAGCGGCATCAGATAGCCGCCGGCTACGCGCAGGCCGTATTGGCTCTGGCGCGCGCTGCCGTTCAGCGTGATCCGGGCCGCGCCCAGCGAGACCTGGCGACGGGTGTCGATATCGCCGGCGCCGATGTGGGCGTCGCCGTCCAGCCAGAACCGTTCCTGCTTATAGCTGAACAGCGCGCTCATCAAGGTGCTGCGGTCGTCTACGCTGCCCGGCGTGGCGATGCCGTTGATGTTGGTCTTGCCGTTCTGGCGGGACATCGCCAGTCCCAGGCTCAGCGCCGGACTGGCCTGGAAGTCCAGACCCACGGTGTACAGCCGGCCTTGCGGCTTGGCGGATACGTCGTCGTAGCCGACCTTGTCGTCGTTGAAGGCGCCGCTGACGAAGGCGCTGACCGCGCCGACTTCACGCTTCTGCGCGCGGATGGCCTGGTAGCGGCTATCCAGCGTCCCGCCCAACTGGCGGGCGTTGTTCAGCGCGGACTCCGGCAGCGCGCCGGCGAAATAGGGCGCTTGCAGCAGGCCGTATATATAGTCGCCAATCAGCTGATAGGCGGCCGGAGTGGGGTGCAAGGCATCGGTGAATAGATAGCTTTGCCCGGGTATGACGGCGGCCAGGCAGTACAGCGCGGACTGAGGGCAGGCCGCGCCGGAGGTATTGCTGAAGCCATAGGCTTGCGGATTGGCCAGAAGCTCCGTGAACAGACCCGATATATTGGCCCTGACTATCCCGTGTTGCAGATTGCCGGCGCTAAGCGCCATGTCTACCAACTGGTTGTAGCCGCTGGCGCCTTTCTGAAGATTGGGCTGCACCGCGGCGTAAACGCTGCTCAGCGTGCCGGCGCTCAGACCGGCGGCGGTCTCCGCCTGGCTTAGCGCCTGATTGATCAGGGCGGGGGAATTGCTGGTTTGACCGGAGCTCAGTATCTGCCATGCGGCGCCCCAGGCGGCGACGACTTTGCCGGCGTTGCCGGCGCCGGGCAGAGCGGTCTGAATGGCGGCGAGCACAGAGAGTGGAGCCGCCGAGATATCAGGCAGATTGGGCAAGATGATGGTATTGGCCCCGGCGGCCTTGAGCGCGGCCACGGCTTGTACGGTGTAGCCGGCGGAGGCGCCCAGATAGGCGGTCGGATCGCTTTGGCTGCCGGCGGCAATGACGTCGTTGCCGCCTATCCAGATGGCGTAGGCCGCGTTGGGGTCGGCTTTTTGGCCTTTCTGGCCCAGATAAGCGTTGATCTGGCCCGGCAGGTCTGTGACCGCGATCGCATCGGCTGCAGGGGTCTGGCTGGGGGTGTCCGGATTGGTGTTGGGCGGGCTGGCCGGCTGCGCGCGCGCATCGCCCTGAGCGTAATTATTGCCCGCAGTATTGGCGATGTGGCTGTTTAGGCTGTTGTTGGGCGATACGTTCTGGCCATAGTGCTTGGCCAGGACTTCGGCCCAGCCGGTGCCGTAGCCCAAGGTCCAGCGGGCGTTGGACGGCAGGCCGCCCAGGCCGCCGAAGGCGCCGGTGTCGGTCAGACTGTCCCCGAAAAAATAGAAATTGCTATAGGCGTTGGCGGCGGCCGGCAGGGCCAGCAGAGTGGCCACGGCCAGCGTGTTCAGGCGCTTGCGCATTTGGAATGTCCCCTTCCGGATAAAACTTTGGTTTTATTTAATTTAGATTTAAGAGTCTAAGCTCTATTCGAACGATTATTTGAATGTATGTATCGCATTGTCAATAGCGGCCCCAGGCTGCAGCCCTGGGCCCGCTTGCGCTAGAATGCGGGAATGCGACGTTTACTACTGTGGATGATGTGCTGCGCCTGGAGCGTGGCGGCGTCGGCCGCCATGCAGGATCTGGGGCGGCTGGAGGCTTTGGCCGGCGATTTTCTCAAACACGAGTTGTCGATGCGGCCGGCCACCTGGACGCTGGGGCAGCTGGACCGCAAGCTGGCGGTGCCGGCCTGCGCGCAGCCCAAGGCGGATTGGGCGACGCCGGGGGTGACTACCGGTTCCACCTTTGTCGCGGTGTCCTGCCCGGAACTGGGGTGGGCGCTGCGGATTCCGGTGCGGATCAATGAAAAGAAAATGGGCGTGGCTTTGAGCCGCGCGGTGGCGGCCGGCGAGGTGCTGAGCGCCGCCGACCTGCGCCTGGTCGAGGTGGCCAACCCCAGCCTGGCGCGCAATGTGCTGGACGATCTGCAGCAGGCGATAGGCAAGACCATGCGCTCCGGCGCGCCGGCCGGCGCCTGGCTGCGCAGCTTCATGGTGCGCGCGCCTTATCTGGTGAACAGCAACCAGCGGGTCAAAGTGGTGGCCTCGGGCGAGGGCTTCGCCGCGGCGGCCGACGGTTTGGCGATAGGCAATGCCGCCGAGGGCGAGCAAGTGTCGGTGCGCATGGCTTCCGGGCGGGTGATACGCGGGCAAGTTCAAGCGGACGGCAGCGTGATGGTGATATATTAGAGACGGTTCGCCGGCAGGTCTCGGCGCGCAGCGGCGGATAATTGGGCGAAAGTCTTCAAGATATTGTTTTTCCGTCCGATAATAGAGGTAATCCAGGTTCCCTTTGGGAAGGCCATGCCATGAAAGTAGATAACTCGGGCAAGCTGTCAGCAAGCTACAGCACCCAGAACAAGGCGGCGCCGCGCGACGCGGCCGCCAACGCCAACCCTGCCGCTAGTGGATCCGACAGCGTGACGATCAACCCTTTGGCCAGCCGTCTGAGCGCGGTGGAAAGCAAGGTCAGCGGCGATTCCGGCTTCGACGCAGGCAAAGTGGCCGCGATCAAGTCGGCGATAGCCGCGGGCACCTTCAACGTCAATCCGGAGAAGATCGCCGACGGCTTGATCGCCTCCACCAAGGAATTGTTGGCGCGCTGAGCGCGCGCAGGTGAGAGTCAGGCATGAACGTTGTTGAAGAATTCTGCCAGCTGTGCCGGGCCGAGAGCGCTCTCGTCACCCGGCTGATCGCGTTGCTGGAGCAGGAACAGAAGGTGCTGGTGCAGGGCTTTGACGTTCAGCTGGACGCCCTGGCCGAGAGCAAGAGCGGCGTGTTGGACCTATTGGCCGTCAGCGCCGCCCAGCGCGGCGAATTGATGCGGCGGATCGGCGTGCAGGACAGCGAGACGGTTTACATCTGGCTGGCGGACAAGCCGGAGGCCAGCCTGGCCTGGACCGGGCTGGAAGAGGCGATCCAGCGGGCGCAGAGCATCAATCAGCTCAACGGCAGCTTCATCGATCAGCGCTTGTCGCTGGTGGAGGGCGCGCTGAACACCTTGAAGGACGCCGCCGCGTCCACCGTGGGCTACGACAAGGCCGGCCAATTGCCGGAACTGGCCGCCGGGCGACGCTTTCTCGGCTCCGCCTGAGCGTTTGAAGCCGCTCCCGAGGGGGCATGCAAGAGCGCCGTTGCAGCGCTCTTGGCGTTTCCGTCCGACGGTTTTAGAGTCTATTCTCAAGGAGCAGTGGGAATGCCCTGGCCTTTATGGTATCTTCCTCTCCGGGCCTGAGAAAACCACTATCCGGAACCAATGACCCTGATTTCCTTGATTATCGCTCTGGCACTGGAGCAGTTGCGGCCCTTGGGCAATCGCAATCGCGTCTGGCTGCTGTTCACCCGCTACGCCAATCATTTGGAACGCAATCTGAATGCCGGCTCCAACCGTCATGGCGTGTTGGCGTGGTCCTTGGCGATCGTGCCTGCGGTCTTGCTCAGCTTGCTGATCTATTACGCGCTGCACGCCTTGAGTCCGATTCTGGCGATGTTGTGGAATGTCCTGGTCTTGTATCTGACCATGGGTTTCCGCCATTTCTCCAGCGCGTTCTCCGAAATCTCCCAGGCCTTGGCCGAAGGGCGGGATCTGGACGCGCGCGCCTCCTTGGCGAACTGGACCGGACAGGGCACCGCGGAGTTGTCGGTTGAGGAAATTTCCCGGCTGGCGATCGAGCAGGGGGTGGTGGACAGTTACCGCCACGTGTTCGGCACCATGTTCTGGTTCGTGCTGTTGCCGGGTCCGGCCGGCGCGCTGTTGTACCGCCTCTGTTCTATGCTGAATCAGAAATGGGGCAACCGCGACGCGAACGAGGACCCGTTCGGCCGTTTCTCGGCCAGCGCCGCCGCTTGGCTGGACTGGATTCCGGTGCGTTTGACCGCCGCCAGCTTCGCCATCATGGGCGATTTCGAGGATGCGGTGTATTGCTGGCGCTCCCAGGCCAAAACATGGGGGAACTACGCTAATGGCATTTTGTTGGCTTCGGCCGCGGGTGCGATCGGCGTGAAATTGGGCGATCCGCTCAGACAGGATTACTCCATACGCTTCCGGCCCGAACTGGGCTTGGGCGACGAAGCGGACCCCAACTACCTGAAAAGCGCGGTTGGTCTGGTCTGGCGTTCCGCCTTGCTATGGTTGGCCGTAATCCTGCTGCTCAGCGTCGCAAGCCACATGGGCTGACGACCCAACGCCGCCGTCCGGGCGGCGTTGCCTTGTCCGTTCGTGTCATTTGAATACGGGGGCGTGTTGGCGCATGCGCGCAACAGGCCCCGCGAGTTTTGCAGGAGTGTTGTCCATGCTGTTTTCCGAACTCGGGTTGTCTCCCGAGATTCTGCGCGCCATCGAAGAACAGGGCTATTCCCAGCCCACCCCGATTCAGGAAAAGGCGATTCCTCTGGTCTTGTCCAGCCGCGATTTGCTGGCCGCCGCTCAAACCGGCACCGGCAAGACCGCGGCCTTCATGCTGCCCATTCTGGAGCGCCTGAAGAAATACGCCAATACCAGCGTGTCGCCGGCGATGCATCCGCTGCGCGCCTTGGTGTTGTCGCCAACCCGCGAGTTGGCGGATCAGATCGGCGTCAACGTCAAGAGCTACACCAAATACCTGCCGCTGCGCGCCACTACGGTGTTCGGCGGGGTCAATATGGACCCGCAAACTCAGGAACTGCGCCGCGGCGTTGAGATCCTGATCGCCACGCCGGGCCGCCTGCTCGACCACATCCAGCAAAAAACCGTTCAATTGAACAAGGTGGAAGTGCTGGTGCTGGACGAAGGCGACCGCATGCTGGACATGGG
The DNA here is from genome assembly GCF_020544465.1 of Chromobacterium rhizoryzae. Taxonomy (NCBI): domain Bacteria; kingdom Pseudomonadati; phylum Pseudomonadota; class Betaproteobacteria; order Neisseriales; family Chromobacteriaceae; genus Chromobacterium; species Chromobacterium rhizoryzae. Next base: position 4,262,277 of record NZ_CP066126.1, on the reverse strand, counting down.
CTTCATTCAGGACATCCGCAAGATCATGGGCATGCTGCCCAAAGAGCGTCAGACCCTGCTGTTCTCCGCCACTTTCGCGCCGGAGATCAAGCGGCTGGCCGCCGATTTCATGAAGTCGCCGCAAACGGTAGAGGTGGCGCGTCAGAACGCCACCAACGATCAGGTCGAGCAGATCGTTTACTCGGTGGACGCCTTCAAGAAGCGTCATCTGCTGACGCATCTGATCAAGTCCCGCGACATGAGCCAGGTCATCGTGTTCTGTAAAACCAAACTCAGCGCCGATCGTCTGGCGCGCGAGTTGCAGCGCGACGGTCTGCAAGCCGAAGCCATTCACGGCGACAAGGCGCAGGGCGCGCGTCTGGAAACGCTGGCCTCGTTCAAGGAAGGCAAGCTGCGCGTGCTGGTGGCCACCGATGTCGCCGCCCGCGGCCTGGATGTGACGGAGCTGCCCTATGTGGTCAACTTCGAGCTGCCGAACGCCCCGGAAGACTATGTGCACCGGATTGGCCGCACCGGCCGCGCCGGCGCCAAGGGCGTGGCGATCTCTTTGATGTCTCCGGAAGAAACCCGCCAGCACGACTCCATCGAGAAGCTGACCAAGCAGACGCTGACGCCGCAGATCGTGGACGGCTTCCGTCCCTCCTGGCTGGCGCGCCCCAACGAGCGCGAACGCGAGCGGGAGCGCCCGTCTGCGCCGCCCAAGCCGGAGGCTTCGGTTCTGGCCGGCTCCTCCGAGGGCGTGAAGAAGCCCTTGAACGGCCGCCGCAGCCGCAAGGCGAAGCGGGAAGTGCCGGCGCTGTTGCTGCCGCCGCGCTACAAGGTGGAAATCATTCGCTGATTGGGCGAACGAGCAAGGAACGGTCCCGAACGGGGCCGTTTTTTTATGGGCGTCGGCGGCACTTCCCGCCGGCCGCGGAGTCGGATGTCTGGGCGGTTTGCCCTGGGCGAGGAGAGCGCGATGCGGGTGAAATGGCTGCATATCGGTGTGGGCGGCGCGATGTTGGGCGTTGGCGCGGCGGCGGGAGCGACGACGACGGCTTGGCCGGCGTCGAGAAAAACCGAAGCCAAACCCGCGCCGGTGTCGGTGATGGTGGCGGAGGCGCAGCGACTGGAGCGTCTGCGCGCGCTGGTGAAGCAGCATGCGATCCAATGCCATTGCTCGCTGTGCCTGGGGCTGGGCGCCGCCGAAGCGAATGGCGGAAGAGAACAGGAGTCGAACCTGCCCGGGACCGCTGGCGGCCCCATCTGATTTTGAAGACCAGCCGCCCCACCGGGGACGCGTCTCTTCCTGCGAGCGAGCGGGCTCTTGGCCCGATGGCGTCCGGGCGACGCCAGCGCGCATTATATCGCGGAATCGGAATCGGGATCGGAATCCGTTCACGATCGGTCGCGCGGCAAGGAGACGGGGAAAGGGCCTTGAGCACCGCTTTGAAACGAGGATGAGCGGCTAGTGCGATCCGCTTCCTCCGCCTCTGCCGGCCTGCCTTGTCTTGCTGGCGAGAGGGTGAACCGGCGATAAGTTAATTTTATGCCTGATAAATAAAATGAATGTCTTGGCCTCGCCTCATGCCGTTAGAATGGAGAGCCCCGCCGAACGCGCCGCAAGAGCGTCGGGGCATTCCGTCTACCGAGAATAAAGGAAATCAGCATGAAGCACGTTCTGTCCCTGTTTATCCAGCTTTGCCATGTCGCCGGCCGTCCGGGGCTGCGTCGCGGCAAGTAAAGCATGGCCGGCGACGCCGGCGGAGCCAAGAAAAAGCGGCCCAAGGGGCCGCTTTTTCATTGCGCGCGGCGCGCCGCCCTGGCGGCGGGTCGCGGCTACTGTCCCATGGGACTGGTCTGGATGCGGGCGGATGGCGTTTTGTTGGACGGCTTGATATATTGGCCGTAAATATTTTAATGGCATTTTTGTTCTAATTAGATTCAATTATTTTGCTTGTGAAATCAAAGTTCAAATGTCATGAGTCCGGCGCGTGAAGCCGCCGGGCCAAGGACGCGGGATGAGCAGGGTTGGGAGCTTGGCATGGGGAAGAGCGGGAAGGCGGTCTTGAGCGGAGTGGCGCTGGCGTGTTGCGTGGCCGCGCTTCATGCCGCGCCGGGGCCTGTGGTGTTGACGGTGTCGGGCAAGATCAGCCAGTTCACCAATAAAGAAAAGAATGTGTACGAGTTCCGTGAGCAGGACTTGCAGAGCTTGCGTCAGCATTCGGTGGTGACCCGGACCACCTGGACGCCGCAATCGGTGTTCAGCGGGCCGCTGATGCGGGACATTCTGGCCAAGGTGGGCGCCAGCGGCCAGAAGGTCAAGCTGCGGGCCCTGAACGATTACGTGTACTGGATAGACCGCCGCGAGTTCTACGACTTCGACGTGGTGTTGGCGCGCTCGGTCAACAACAAGCCTTTGGACATCACCAACCGCGGTCCCTTATGGCTGATGTATCCGCTGGATCAAATGCCGGAGGACAAGAAAGGGCCGGTGATGGACGCCAAGCTGGTGTGGCAGATCAACCGCCTGGTGGTGTTCTGATGCCGGCCGGCCAGGAGGGCTCGGGACGAGCGATGAACAAGTCGATGCTGTCCGGCTGGAAGGGCATCCCGGCGCTGGCCTTGCTCGGCTTTTTGCTGTTGGGCATCGGCGTTTACATGGCGATCGAGCGTTATGTGCCGGCGCGCAGCTTTGAGGGGCGCAGCGAGGATTTGTACTGGTCGGTGGCGCAGATGCAGCTTGAGCTGGAGAAAGCGCGCGCCGACTTATTGCGTTTGAAGGCGGGGGAAGTTCCCGAGTCGCAGGTGCAATTCCGGCTGGCGGTGGCCAACAGCCGTTTCCTGGATTTCGTCACGCCGTCCAAGATGCAGGAGATGCTGAGCCGCGTCGATGGTTTCAAAGGCACAGCCAGCCTGCTGCAGGATTTCTTCGAGGACGAAAACATCCTGCATCCCAGCGTCCGGAGCGCGCAGCAGAACATAGACCGCATCGACAGCATCCGGCCGTCGCTGGCGGAGTTCGCGGTCCAGGCGCGCGTGGCCGAGGTGTCTTCGCGCGACGCGCGCAACAAGGACTTGCGGCACAACCAGCAATTGGTCGCCTCGCTGTGGTTTGCGCTGGGCGGCATCTGCATGGTGATTTTCGTGCTGCTGTACCGCTATCAGGGCGCGCGTCGCGACGCCGCCGCGCGCCAGCAGCTGCTGGAGCAGGAGCGGGCGGCGCACAAGGCCACGGTGAACGCGGAGCTGGACCGCACCACCTTCCTCGCCACGCTGAGCCACGAGATCCGCTCGCCGCTGCAGACCATGCAGGTGTGCGTGGAGTTGATCGAGCCGGACATCGATCCGGCCGGCAAGGCCGCCAAGGCGGTGGGGCGCTTGAAAACCTGCATGGCGCATCTGATGACCCAGGTGCGCGACATCATGGACATCTCCGCGATCAAGAATATGCAGTTCCGGCTGCATATCGGCGATGTGGACGTGGCGGCGACCTTGAACGAGGTGATCGACGTGCATCGCGCGCAGTTGGACGGCAAGGGCTTGGGCCTGCATGTGCGGCTGGGCGAATTGCCTGAGACGGTGAAACTGGACGGCGACCGCTTGCGGCAGATCGTCGGCAATCTGCTGACCAACGCCATCCGCTACACCGATCACGGCACGGTCACGGTGGAGGCCGGCGTGGACAGCGCCGACGGTCGCAATATCCTGGATATCCGCGTGATAGACACCGGCATCGGCGTGCCGGAGGAGTTTCAATCGCGCATCTTCCAGCCGTTTTTCCAGGGGCACGCGCGCCGGGTGGGCAGCAGCGGGCTGGGCCTGGCGGTGGTCAAGGAACTGGTGTCCTTGCTGGGCGGGGAGCTGGAGCTGAAGAGCGTGGTGGGCGTGGGCTCCGAGTTCATCGTCCGCTTGCCCATCGTGGTGCCGGATCAGCCGCCGGGGCCGGAACGTTCGGTGCTGGTGGTGGACGACGACAAGAATATCCGAGAGCCGTTTTCCGATTGCCTGCAAATGAACGGCTACGCGGTGTCCACCGCCAGCTCGGTGGCGGAAGCCTGTCAGAAGCTGCAACAAGCCAGCTTCAACGTGGTCTTGCTGGACATGCAGCTGGGCAATGAGAGCGGTTATTCGGTGGCGGAGGCGCTGAAGCGCAGCGTGCGCCACCGCGGCGTGAAAATCATCGCGATGACCGCTTACCCGGAGGAATACGCCGATCCGCGCGCCGCCTGGTTCGCCGCGCGGCTGGAGAAACCTTTCGATATCAGCCGGTTGCGCGCGGTGTTGGGCCGGGCGCTGGAATCGCCGTCCGGCCCTGGACACGCAGGTTAGTCGAACAGCCGCGCCTCGCGCAGCAAATGCCTGTCCCCCAGGCGGCGGGTGAAGCCGCAGCGGTCGAAATACTCCAGGATTTGAATCGCCAGCTTGCGGCCGCAGCCCAGTTGGTCGCGGAAGTTGGCGGCGTCGGCGTAGCCGGCGTCCTGATTCAGGCTGTGCACGATGGCCGCCATGCCGCGGATCGCCGCGCTGGAGAAATAGCGGTCCCGAACCACGGCGTGGACATGGCCCTGCCTCGCGGCTTTGCGCAGCACAGCGCGCGCCGTGTCCTCCTCCACGCCGGCCGCCGCGGCCAAATCCCGCACCCAATGCGGCTGTCCCTGATCGGTGAAAGCCGGCTCCAAACGCCGCCACAGCGCGGTCTCTTCCGCGTCGAAAGCCAGCACGTGGCCGGGCAGATGCAGCCAGCCGCGGGTATTGGCCAGCCTTCCCTCCGCCAGCAATTGATCGATCATCAAATTGACCGCGGCCTCGCTTTCCTGCGGCAGCGCCAGCCGGCGCGCGCGGCCGCGGCTGGCGCCCAGTTGGTCCGGCTGCTGGAGATGCAGCGCCGCCAGCCGTTCCAGCAGCTGTCCTTGCAACTCCGCCCAGTGTTCCGGCGCGTAAGCGTGCTGGCCGGCGGTGAGCAGCGGGGCGGCGCGCAGCAGCTCCGCCAGCCCGGCTTCGCTCAATTGCCGGTCCCAGGCGAGATCGGGCAGGGAAAGCGCCTGTCGGCTCAGGCGCAGCCGCAGGTTCTGGACGTTGTCGCTTCCGGCCGCGGCCAGGGCGCGCAGATGGGCCAGCCGTTCGTCTTGGCGCTTGCCGCGCGTAGGCGGCTGCCGTTCCAGCACCGTGGCGCAGGCCAGGGTGTGCTGCGCGCCGGCGTCGCGCAGGATCAGCTTGTCGCCGTCGGCCAGGTGCAGCGGCCGGTCCAGGCTCAGTTCAGCCAGTCCCTCGTCGCCGGGATGGAGTTGCGGACGTTCCAGCAGGGCCACCCGGCCGGTGCAGTGGCTGGCGGCGTGATGGAGATGGACGGCCTGCCAGTGGCGCAAAGTGGCGTGAGCGGCCGGGGCCAGGCGCAAGCGCACGCTGACGCGGACGGCCGGCGCCGGCGCCGCTTGCTCCAGCAGCCAGTCGCCGCGTTGAATCTGTCGTTTGTCGATGTCGCCGACCAGGTTGAGCGCAATGCGCTGGCCGGCCTGGCCTTGCCGCGCCGGCTGGTTTTGCACGTGCAGGCCGCGCACGCGGACGGCGACGTCCTTGCCGCTCAGCCATAGGGCGTCGCCCACGTTCACGCGGCCGCCCCAGGCGGTGCCGGTCACCACCAGGCCGGCGCCGCCTATGGTGAAGGCGCGGTCTATCGCCAGGCGGAAGCGACGTTCGGTTCCGGCGGCTTGGTCGCGCAGTTGCAGCAGATGCCGCCGCAAGACGTCGACGCCGGCGCCGCTGCGCGCGGAAACCGGCAGCAGCGCAGCCGCGCGCAGGCCGTGTTCGGCCAGCGCCCGCCGCGCCTCGTCCATGACGCCTTCCAGCGCTTCCGGGCCGGCCAGGTCGCTTTTGCTGATGGCCACGGTCAGGCTGTCCAGTTGCAGCAATTGCAGGATGGCCAGGTGTTCTCGGGTTTGCGGCATCACGCCGTCGTCGGCGGCGATCACCAGCAGCGCGTGGCGCACGCCGCCGACGCCGGCCAGCATATTGCTCAGGAAACGCTCATGGCCGGGCACGTCGATGAAGCCGATCGCGCCGCCCTCGGGCGTCGGCAGATAGGCATAGCCCAGGTCTATGGTCATGCCGCGCTTTTTTTCTTCCGGCAGGCGATCGGCGTCGGTGCCGGTCAGGGCGTGAAGCAGGGCGGTCTTGCCGTGGTCTACGTGTCCGGCGGTGGCGATAATCATGGCGGGCGAAGCGGCAGGGGTAAAAGGCCAAGTATCGCCAGAAATGGCGGACTTGGCCATGGGCTGGGCTCAGCGGACGGGCGAGGGGTCCGGCAGATAATGGCCGGCGGGGTCGATGTGGGCGAGCACGTCCAGCACCGGGTGCCGCTCCAGCACGCGGTGGCGCGCGGCTTCCGAGATGGCGTGGGCCTGTTCCACGCTAATGGCGCCGTCCACTTCCAGGTGCACGTCCACCTGGATCAGGTCGCCCATCTTGCGGGTGCGCAGATCGTGCACGCCGTGAATGCCCGGGGTGCTCAGCAGGGTCTGGCGGATGGCGGCGACGGCGTCGTCGTCGGCGGCGCGGTCCATCAGGTCGTGCATCGCGTCCCAGCCGAAGCGCCAGCCCATGCGGGCGACCAGCAGGCCCACCAGCAGGGCGGCCACCGGGTCCAGCAGCGGATAGCCCATCAGGTTGCCGATGATGCCCAGCGCCACCACCAGCGAGGAGGCCGCGTCGGAGCGCGCGTGCCAGGCATTGGCCACCAGCATGCTGGAGCGCACGCGCTTAGCCACCGCCAGCATGTAGCGGAACAGCGCCTCCTTGACCGCCAAGGCCAGCAGCGCCACCCACAGGGCGACGGCGTGGACGGTGGGAATGGAGGCGGGGTCGTGGAATTTCGCGGCGGCGCTGTACAGCATGCCCAGGCCGACGCCCAGCAAGAGCAGGCCCAGGATCAGCGAGGCGGCGTTCTCGTAACGGTGATGGCCGTAGTGGTGATCGTTGTCCGGCGCTTTATGGCTGTGTTTGCCGGCCAGCAAGACCACGAAATCGGCGATCAGGTCGGACAGCGAGTGCAGGCCGTCGGCGATCAAGGCGGAGGAGTGCGCCAGCGCGCCCACCACGATCTGGGTGGTGGAGAGGATCAGGTTGACCGCGACGCTGACCAGCGTGCTGACGCGGCCGGCGCGGCGTTTCTCTACGCTGTCGCCGTCGATGGCGTGATGAGTGTGGGCCATGGCAGTGCAGTCCGGCAGTGGGTGGGATGCCCTGATTATCGCACAAAGGCTATTAATTTTAAAAAATTGATTGTTTTTATTAATGAGAATGAGAACAAGAATGAACCTCAGCCGCGGCGGGGACGCCTTGTGACACAATTGGGGTTTTCCGGGAACGGGGAGGGGAATGGCTTTATTGCTGAAAAGCGCCTTGGGCGCGCTGGCGGTGCTGTTGATCAGCGTGTTGGCCAGGTCCAGGAATTACTATATCGCCGGCCTGGTGCCGCTGTTCCCCACTTTCGCGTTGATCGCGCACTATATTGTCGGCAGCGAGCGCGGCGCGGCCGAGCTGAAAACCACCTTGCTGTTCGGCATGGCTTCGCTGCTGCCTTATTTCATCTATTTGCTGGCCCTGTATTGGCTGATAGACCGCTGGCGGCTGGGCGCGGCCTTGCTGGGCGCGGCGGCGTGCTGGGCCGCGGCCGCCGGCGTCTTGATCTGGCTATGGACGCGCCAATGAGGCCAGATTGGCGATGAAGCCGGCTTCGTCCTCCAGACAGCGCAGGTCCAGCCACAGCCTGCCGTCGGCCAGCCGGCCGATCACCGGCTGCGGCAGCGCGCGCAGCGCTTCGGCCAGCCGTTCCAGCGTGCCGCCCCGGCCGTCGGCCGGCGAAACCGCCAGCGCCCAGCTGGGCAGCCGGTCCACCGGCAGCGAGCCGCTGCCGATCTGGGACAGGCAGGCGGCGCCTTCCACCAGGTAGTCCGTTCCCAGCGCCGCGCTCAGCGGGGCGAGCAAGCGCTCGGCGCTGGCGCGCATCGCCGCTTGCGGGCGGCTCAGCCGGCGCAGCGTCGGCAGCGTGTCGGCCAGCCGGTCCGGTTCCAGATAGAGGCGCAGCGTGGCTTCCAGCGCCGCCAGCGTCATCTTGTCGCAGCGCAGCGCGCGTTTGAGCGGGTGCTGTTGAATCTTGTCTATCCATTCGCGCTTGCCGATGATCAGGCCGGCCTGCGGGCCGCCCAGCAGCTTGTCGCCGGAGAAGCTGACCAGGTCAACGCCAGCGGCGATCATCTGTTGCGGCATAGGCTCGTGCGGCAGGCCGTAGGCGGCCAGGTCGATCAGCGCGCCGGAGCCCAGGTCGGTGGCCACCGGCAGGCCGCGTTCGCGCGCCAGTTCCGCCAGTTCCGCCTCCGCCACGCTGCTGGCGAAGCCCTGAATCGCGTAATTGCTGGTGTGGACCTTGAGCAGGAGGCCGGTTTCCGCGGTGACGGCGTTGCGATAGTCCTTCAGATGGGTGCGGTTGGTGGCGCCCACTTCCACCAGCCGGCAGCCGGCCTGACGCATCACGTCCGGCATGCGGAAGGCGCCGCCGATCTCCACCATCTCGCCGCGGGACAGGATCACCTCGCGGCCGGCGGCGACGGTGGACAGCATGATGAGCACCGCGGCCGCGTTGTTGTTGACCACGCAGGCGGCTTCGGCGCCGGTGAGTTCGCGCAGCAGCTCGCTGACCGCCTGGTCGCGGTGGCCGCGGCCGGCACCTTGCAGATCGAATTCCAGCGTGGCGGCTTCGCGCATCGCCGCGGCGACGGCTTCCACCGCGGCCTCGGCCATCGGCGCGCGGCCCAGATTGGTGTGCAATACGGTGCCGGACAGATTGAACACCGGCCGCATCCGCATGCGTTGCCGTTCGGCGACCCGGTCGCCGACGGCGGCGGCCAGGCTGTCGTCGCTGTCGGCCCAGGCGGGCAGCGCCTGTTGTTCGCGTATGGTCCGGCGCGCCTGCTCCAGCGTCTGGCGCACGGCCTCGGCCAGCGCGGCGTTGCCGTGGCGGCCCAGCAGGCGGGCCAGGCGCTCGTGGCCCAGCAGGCGGTCAACGGAGGGCAGGCGGGTGTACAGGTTCTTCAGGTCCATGGAAGCTTCCGGCGCAATGTCAGATTCCTTCATTTTACCCGCTTACGCTCGAGCGCTGCCGGCTGCGTATAATGCCTGGATGCAGACACATCAAACGCCTCCCTTCGCCGGCCTGACGCCGGACGCCATTCTCGACGCCGTGGACAGCCTTGGCCTTTACAGCTCCGGCAGCCTGCTGGCGCTGAATAGCTATGAGAACCGGGTTTACCAGATCGGCATCGACGACGCCGCGCCGCTGGTGGCCAAGTTTTACCGGCCGGAGCGCTGGAGCGATGAGCAGATTCTGGAGGAACACGCGTTTTCGCTGCAATTGGCGGAGCGCGAGATTCCGGTGGTGCCGCCGCTGGCCTTCAAGGGCGCCACCTTGCATCATCACGGCGGTTTCCGTTTTGCTTTGTTTCCGCGTCGCGGCGGCCGGGTGCCGGAGTTGGGCGACGCGCGCACGCTGGAATGGATAGGCCGCTTTCTGGGCCGCATCCACGCCTTGGGCCGGGTGGAGGATTACGCGCGGCGGCCGGCTTTGGACGCGGACAGCTTCGGCCGCGAGCCGGCGGACTATTTATTGCGGCACGCGGACTTGCCGCCGGAACTGCGCGAAGTCTTCCGCGGCGTGCTGGAGCAGGCGCTGGCCGGCGTCGACCGCGCTTACCAGCGCGCCGGCGCGGTGAGCGCGCTGCGGCTGCACGGCGATTGCCATGTCGGGAATATGCTGTGGACCGACGACGGCCCGCATTTCGTCGACTTCGACGACAGCCGCATGGGGCCGGCGGTGCAGGATTTGTGGATGCTGTTGTCCGGCAGCCGCGAGGAGCAGTCGGCGCAACTGGCCGAGGTGCTGGCCGGCTATGAGGATTTCTGCGAGTTCGATCTGCGCGAGCTGCATCTGCTGGAGGCGCTGCGCACCTTGCGCTTGATCCATTACAGCGCCTGGCTGGCGCGGCGCTGGCACGATCCGGCCTTCCCGGCCGCCTTCCCCTGGTTCAACAGCCAGCGTTACTGGGAGGAGCAGATACTGACGCTGCGCGAACAGATTGCGCTGCTGGACGAGCCGCCGCTGTGGTCTGCCTGAGCGTGCGGTTCAGCCGGTGCTGGCTTCCTTGCTTTGCTGCATTCTTTCCTTGACCCAGCTTTCGAAGTGGGGCGCGTCCATGGGCTTGGCGATGAAATAACCCTGGCCCATCAAGCAGCCGCGGTTGCCCATGAAGTCCAGATCGGTGGTGGTTTCTATGCCTTCGGCCACCGTGGTCAGCTGCATGCGCTGGGCCAGTTCGATCACGCTGTTGAGCACCGCCTCCAGATGAGGCTTGGTGGACACCGAGGTGACCAGCGACTGGTCGATTTTCAGTTCGGTGAACGGGAAACGGGTCAGTTGCTGCAAGGTGGCGAAGCCGGTGCCGAAGTCGTCGATGGACAGGCCCAGGCCGCCCAGGCGCAGCCGGGCGGCGATGCCGATGGCTTCGGCCAGATTGTCGGCGATGGCGGTTTCCGTCACTTCGAAAATGATGAAGCGCGGCGGCACATGGGTGCTGAGCAGCCGCTGTTCGATTTGCTGGGTCAGGTCGTCACCCTTTAGCGACAGCGCCGACAGATTGACCGACAGCGGCAGCCGCAGGCCGCGGCGCGCCCATTCCTGCCATTGCTTCAGGCCCTGGTCCAGCATGCTCAGCGTCAGTTCGGTGGCCCAGCCGCTGGCCTCCACCACCGGGATGAAACGGGCGGGGGAGACGATGCCGAGTTCCGGATGTTGCCAGCGCGCCAGCATTTCCGCGCCCTTGAGCAGGCCGCCGTTGAGGGTGACCTTGGGCTGGTAGTAGGGAATGATCTCGCCCTTGTCCAGCGCTTCGCGCACTTCCACCTCGCTGAACAGTTCGGCGTGATGGTCGTCGCCGCCCTTGGGCGTCCACACCCGTTTGAGCAGGTCCAGCAGCTCGGGCTGGCGCAGCGGCTTCTTTAGGCCGCCGAGCACCGGCAGGCCCAGTTCCCGCCCCATCAGCTCCACGGTGGAGATCAGCAGGTAATCCTTGCTGGAGGTGACCACCAGCGGCGCGCCCAGGCCTTCTCTGGCCATGTGCTGCATCACTTGCACGCCGTCCAGCTTGGGCATTTCCAAATCCAGCAGGATCAGGCTGGGAAGCTGCTCGCGCATCCGCTCCAGGCCTTCCTCGCCGTTGGCGGCCTGGCGGATCTGCTGCGCGCCCAGGCCTTGGCAGATCTCGCAGCCGTGCTGACGCTGCAAGGTGCTGTCGTCGATGATCAGGACGTCCTGGATATCCAGTTGCATGGTGTTTCCTCGTTCAACGGCAAATCGCCTTGGCGATGGTGTCCAGCGGCATCACTTCGTCGGCCGCGCCCAGGCGGATCGCCTCCTTGGGCATGCCGAAGACCACGCAGCTTTCCTCGTCCTGGGCGATGGTCTTGGCACCGCAGTCGTGCATTTCCTTCAAGCCCTTGGCGCCGTCGTCGCCCATGCCGGTCATGATGATGCCCAGCGCGTTCTTGCCGGCGAACTTGGCGGCGGAGCGGAACAGCACGTCCACCGAGGGCTTGTGGCGGCTGACCAGCGGGCCGTCCACCACCTCCACCAGATAAAAAGCGCCGCTGCGCTTGATCATCATGTGCTTGCCGCCGGGGGCGATCAGCGCGCGGCCCGGCAGGATGCGGTCGCCGTTGCTCGCTTCCTTGACTTCGATCTGGGACAGGCTGTCCAGCCGCTCGGCGAAGGAGCGGGTGAATTTTTCCGGCATGTGCTGGACGATGGCGAGGCCGGGGCAGGTGCGCGGCAGCGCGGTGAGCACGGTTTCCAGCGCCTGGGTGCCGCCAGTGGAGGTGCCCACGGCGATGATGCGTTCGGTGGTGGCGAACATATTGCCGCCGGTGGGCGCGGACAGGATGGCGTCGGCGGACAGCTTGGGCCGGGTCTCCAGCGGATTGGACGCCGGCGCGGCGCCGCCGGGCGCGGAGCCGCCGGCCGAAGGCATCACCCGCACCCGGTTCATCCGGGCGGCGGCGGCGCTGCGCACCGCGTGCACCAGCTGATTGGCGCTTTCCTCCAGGAAGCCCTTGACCCCGGCCATGGGCTTGGCGATCACCTCCACCGCGCCGGCGGCCATCGCCTGCATGCTGATGTCGGTGCCTTTCTGCGTCAGCGAGGAGCAGATCACCACCGGCGTGGGCCGGCTGGCCATCAGCTGCTTGAGGAAGGTGATGCCGTCCATGCGCGGCATCTCGATGTCCAGCACGATGACGTCCGGCCACTGCTGCTTCATTTTTTCCATCGCGGCGATGGGGTCGGTGGCCACATCCATCACCGTCATGCCGGTTGCCTGGCTGAAAACCTGGCTCAGCACCTGGCGAACCACTGCAGAGTCGTCCACGATCAGCACTTTGATAGTCATGCCCGAGTCCTTGCCTTATGGTGTGCGGAAATCCTGCTCATGTCCGCGTCCTGCGTCTGTTTTACCCACACATCGCCCGTGGCCAGATCGAACATCACCAACCGCGGGCTGTTGCCGCCCAAATCCTCCGCCTGCACCGATAGTCCGAGCTGCTTGACCAACTGGTAGGCCATGTCGATATTGCGCGAGGGCACGTCGTGCGGCTGATCGCGCTCGACGCCGGCCAGCACCGCGGCGCCGCCCACCAGCTTGGCGTGGAATTCCTGCAAGGGCAGGCCGGAGGCCAGCACCTCGTGCAGCATCAGCAGCATGGCTTCGTCGCCGTAGCGGCCGGACAGCGCCGTCGGTCTGCGGTCGGTGCGCCGCGCCAGCAGGTAGTGGCACATGCCGCCGATCTTGGCCTTGGGGTGCCACAGCGTGATCGAGACGCAGGAGCCGAGCAGCGTGCGGATCTTGTGGTGCTTGTCGCCGAAGTACCAATCGCCGGGATGCAGGAATATATCGACTTCTTGTTTTGTCATTGCCAGGGCCTTTGCGCCGAAAGTCGGCCAAGCGACCGGTTCATTCGTTTCAATGTAGAACAGTTGCCGCGCCGTTTCAGGGCGGATTCGGCGCGTCCTCCGCCGCCGCGCCCGATTCCCGGACCAGGAAATAGGCGATTTGCTGTTGCAGGCGCGCAGCCTGTTTGTGCACTTCGGCGGCGGTGGCGGCCAGGGCTTCGCTGTTGGCGGTGTTGCGCTGGGACACGTCGCCCAGGTGTTCCATCGAGCTGTTTACCTGGGCGATGCCGCGTGCTTCTTCCCGGCTGGCGGTGCTGATGCCGCCCACCAACTCCGCGGTGGCCGCGCTGCGCTCCAGAATGCCGGACAGCGCGCGCGCGGCCAGACGCGCTTCATGGCGGCTGCGCCGGGCCAGTTCGCCGATTTCCCGGGCGGCGTTCTGGCTGCGTTCCGCCAGTTTGCGCACGTCGTCGGCCACCACGGCGAAGCCGCGGCCGTGCGGGCCGGCGGTGGCGGCTTCGATGGCGGCGTTGAGGGCCAGCAAATTGGTCTGGTAGGCGATGTCCTCGACGATTTCTATGCGCCTGGCGATCTGCTCCAGCGCGCTTTCCGCGGTCTGCACCGCTTGCTTGCCGTCCGCCACCTGGCGCGCGGCGTCGTGCGCGGCGGCGTTGGTCAGTTCCGCCTGCGCCAGATTGCTTTGGCTGACTTCGTGCATTTGGGCGCAGGAGTGGGCGGTGGCGCCGACGCTGAGCGCGGCGGCCCAGCTGTTTTGCGCCAGCGCCTCGGCGGTGGCCCGGATTTCCTGGGCGCTGTCGGCCAGTTGGTCGGCGCTGCGGCGCACGTCCAGGATGATGTCGCTCAGGTGGCGGCTGCAGTAGCTCAGGGTGGCGTGCACGCTGCGGCGCGTTCCGGAGGGCGGCCTGTCGCCGCGGGAGAGCCGGCCGGCGGCCATCTCGCGCATGCGCTCGGCCAGCGCGTCGGGCTCGGCGCCCAGAATGCGCCACAGATTGCGGTGGATGGCCCAGGCCAGCGCCAGGCCGGCCAGCGCGCTGCCGCCGGCCAGCGCCATCAGCAGCGTTTTCAGTTCGCGGCCGCGGCGCTCCGCTTGCAGGGCGGCTTGCTGGCGCAAGGCGTGCGCTTGTTCGCGGACTTGCCGCAGCGGGGCGAGCAGCGCCGGCGCGGCCTGGTCCAGCGCTTTGCGGGCTTCGTACTTCTGATTGGCGGCGGCCTGGCGCACGCCCTGGTCCAGCATGGGGAAGGCCAGGCCGCGCTGGGCTTGCAGCTGCCGCATCGAGCGTTGCAGCGCGTCCTTGCCCGGCGCCTGCTGCCGTTCGATGGCGTCGGCCAGTTTCCGCTCCAACTCCAGATAGCGGCCGCGGGCGGCCAGATAGCGCTCCCGCCAGGCCTGGATGTCGCGGCGGCTGGAGACGATGATCAGCGAGCGGTAGTCGATGCGCATTTCCTGGATCTGGACGTGCATGCGGTCGCTGAGCCGGGCGTGGCGGCCATAGACTTGGGTGATTTCTTCCAACTGGGTATGGAATTGCTCAAGGCCGTAGAGCCCGGCGGCGATCAGGGCCAGCAGCAGGATCAGCAGCGCGCCGAAGCCCAGTTTCAGTTGCCGGGAGACGGACAGGGCGCTTCGGCCGGGCGCGGGGACGAAGTGGGCCGGCATCGCCGCTCAGGCCTTTTCCGTCTGGGTTTCCGCGGCGGCGTCCTGTTGGCCCAGGCTGGAGATCAAGGCCATTTCATCGACCGACAGCACTTTGTTGACGTTGAGCAGCACGATGAAATGGCCGTCCAGCTTGGCCATGCCGGCGATGAAGTCGACGCGTATCTTGCTGCCGAACTGAGGCGGCGGTTCGATATCGGCGTCGGGGATGGCCAGCACCTCATGCACCGCGTCCACCAGAATGCCGATCAGCTGCAATTGTTCTTCGCCCTCCACTTCGATGATGACGACGCAGGTGCGGCGATTGATTTCGGTTTCGCCGCGGGCGAAGCGCAGCGACAGGTCTATCACCGGCACCACCGAGCCGCGCAAATTCATCACGCCGCGGATGAAGGCCGGCATCAGCGGCACGTGGGTGGGTTTCAGGTATTCCAGGATTTCGCGTATCGCCAGGATGCCGATGGCGAAGACGTCGCCGCCCAGCTGGAAAGTCAGGTATTGGCGGGCGTCGGCCTGCGGTTCGGCGGAGGCGGCGTTGTCGTGCTTGCGCTGCAGATGGAGCGGTTTCATGGCGCTGTCCGGTTAGAAACGGATGAAGTCGGACTCTTCCGCCAGCGGCGGGTGCAGCGGCTTGTGCGGCAACAGGGGCTCGCGCCGCGCGCGCGGCGCCGGGTGGAAGGACTCGGCGGCGCCCAGCTTGAAGTAGCCCATCAACTCGTGCAGGTGCTCGGCCTGATCGTTCATTTCCTCGGCGGTGGAAGCCAGCTCTTCGCTGGCGGACGCGTTTTGCTGCGTGGTCAGGCTCAGTTGCTGGATGGCGGAGTTGATCTGGCTGACGCCGCTGGCCTGTTCATTGGAGGCGGCGGCGATCTCCTGCACCAGGTCGGCGGTGCGGCTGCTGGAGCGGACGATTTCCTCCAGGAACTGGCCGGCCTGCTCGGCCAGCTTGACGCTGCTGCCGGCCACGCCGCTGATTTCCTGGGCGGCGATCTGGCTGCGCTCGGCCAGCTTGCGCACCTCGGCCGCCACCACGGCGAAGCCCTTGCCGTGTTCGCCGGCGCGCGCGGCTTCGATGGCGGCGTTGAGCGCCAGCAGATTGGTCTGGTAGGCGATGTCGTCGACGATGCCGATCTTGTCGGCGATCTGGCGCATCGCCTCCACGGTGCGGCGCACCGCCTCGCCGCCTTCGGCCGCCTCGCGCGAGGCCTTGGTGGCGATGCTCTCGGTGACGCGGGCGTTGTCGTTGGTCTGGCTGATGGAGGAGGACATTTCCTCCACCGAGGCCGAAGTTTCCTCGATGCCGGCCGCCTGCTCGCTGGCGGCCTGGGACAACGCCTGCGAGGTGGAGTTGATCTGTTGCGCGGCGCTGGACAGCGCCTCGGAGCCACTCTTGACCTCGGCGATGATGTTGCGCATCCGTTCAATGGTGACGGCGATGGCGGCGCACAAGCTGCTTTGGTCGCCCGGACGCAGCCGGATTTCCGCGTCCAGATTGCCGTCGGCCACCTGGCGCATCACCTCGGACACATAGTGCGGCTCTCCGCCCAGGGTGCGCAGCAGATTGCGGGTGATCAGGGTGGCCAGGCCGGCGCTGATCAGGGCGGCCAGCAAGGACAGCGCGATCATCACCCAGTGCGCCTGTTGATAGCTGGCGTTGGCCTGATTGGCCAACTGGTCGTTGAGTTTGTCCTCCAGGTCCGCCAGCGCGGTCAGTTGCTGGTTGAAGGCGACCATCTGCGGCGCGATCTCGTTCTGCATCAGTTTCTTGGCTTCGTCCTGACGCCCTTGATTGGCCAGGTCCACCGCCTTGTCCACCATCGTGAGCGTGGCCGGCCGCATGTTCTGAATGCGGCTCATCTGTTCCAGCTCCTGGGGGGTGTTGTTGTCGGCCTGCCGGAAGACTTCGGCCAGTTTCTTTTCCCTGTCCATATAGGCGACTTTGCTCGCCTGATAGGCTTGCAGCGCGCTGTTGATGTCGGCGGGCCCCTCGGCCAGCATCACATTGCGGTAGGCGATGCGGATGTCCTGGTTGTCGCTGATCAATTGGCGCGCCAGCCGGCTTTCCACATTGTTGACCTGGGTGATGTCGCGCAGGGCGATATTGCTGATCTCCAGCCCGTACAGCGCCGCGCTGACGCAGATCAGCATCAGCGCGATGATCAGGCCGAAGCCCAGGCCGAGCTTCTGCGCGATGGACATGCCGTGTTTGTATTGGCTCATTGGGCGCTCCTATCCGTTTTCGCCGCGGTGTTTGTGGTGCCAGCTTCCCATTCCCGGGCGGGAAGCAGCGCGTACCGCTCCGCCTCTTTTTGGGTGGCATGGTGGATCAGGGCGGGCACGTCGAGAATCAAGGCGACTTCGCCGGTGCCCAGAATGGTGGAGCCGCTGATGGCCTTGAGGTGGCGGAACAGATTGCCCAGCGGCTTGATCACGGTCTGGAATTCGCCCAGCAGCGCGTCCACCACCAGGCCGGCCTTGCGTTCGCCGTAGTGCACCACCACCACGTTGCGGCGTTTGGCCGCGACGGCGGGCAGTTCCAGAAAGCCGTCCAGGCGCAGCAAGGGCAGCAGTTCGCCGCGCAGATTCAGGCAGTCGTGAACGCTGTCCTTGTCCAGCGCGGCGGGCAGCTCTATGCATTCGATCACCGCTTCCAGCGGCACCACGAAGGTGGCGGCGGCGACTTCCACCAGGAAGCCGTCGATGATGGCCAGGGTCAGCGGCAGCCGGATGCGGAAGGTGGTGCCTAAGCCCAGTTCGGATTCGATGTCTATGGTGCCGCGCAGCTGCTCTATGCTTTTCCTCACCACGTCCATGCCCACGCCGCGGCCGGAGATGTTGGTGACCTGGTCCGCGGTGGAGAAGCCGGCCTCGAAGATCAGGCGGAACACGTCCTGCTCCGGCAGCGCCATGTCGGCGGGCAGCAGGCCGCGCTCCACCGCCTTGGCCAGGATGCGCTCTTGGTTGAGGCCGCCGCCGTCGTCGGCCACTTCGATCACGATGCTGCCGGATTCATGGTAGGCGTTGAGCCAGACATGGCCTTCGGCCGGCTTGCCGCCGGCCAGCCGGCGCTCGGTGGTTTCTATGCCGTGGTCGATGGCGTTGCGCACGATGTGCATCAGCGGATCGCCCAGTTTTTCCACCATGGATTTGTCCAGCTCGGTCTCCGCGCCGGAGATGTGCAGCTGGATGTCCTTGCCCAGTTCGCGCGAGACGTCGCGCGCCACGCGCGGGAAGCGGTTGAAGATTTCGCCTATCTGTATCATGCGCATGGACAGCGTGCCGGCGCGGATCTGTTCGATCAGATTGGCGATGGTCTGGGTGGACTCCACCAGCGCGCTTTGCTGCGAGCGGCGCGCCACCAGATTGGCGGCGGCGCCGGCGATCACCAGTTCGCCTATCAGATTGATCAGGCTGTCCAGTTTGCCGGCCTCCACTTTGATGAATTTGCTTTCGGCCGATTTGCCGCTTTTGGCGTCGCCGGCGGTTTTGGCGGCGGCGCGCGCGGCGGGCGCTTCCGGCGCGGCGTCGGCGGGGGCATCGGACACGGCGTCGGCGGCAAGCGGTTCGTCCGGCGCGAACTCCACGATTTCCACCGACGGCGCCGTCGCCTCTGCTTCGGCGAACGCCGCTTCCGGCTCGGCGGCATCGGCTGCGGGCTCCAGGCCAAAGCGCAGCCATACCGCCTGGACCGCGTCGGCCTCCTCCCGCGGCGCGCTGGCCAGGGTCTGAGCCTGCTGCCGCGAGCTGGGCGGCCACGGCCAGATATGGACCTCGCTGTCTTCGCGCGCGAACTCGAAAACGTCCAGCAGCGTCTGCTGCGCCTCCTGGCTGCGGTACAGCGCCTCCAGGCGCAGATAATTGGTTTCCGGATTAAAGTCGTCGCCGCTTGGCAGCTGGGTGGCGACGGCCTCGATCCGGTCGATCTCGCCTATGGTGGCGAGATAGCGGATAAAGGACGACGGGTCCATGCCGTTGCGCAGCATGTCCGGACCGAAGCGCAGCGACAGCAGCCATTGCTCCGGCAGCGGCGCGGCGGGCTCGGGCTGCGGCTCGGACGGCGCTTCCGTTTGCTCCATCCCGGCCGGCGCCTCCTGGGCGGCCGCGCCGCCGGCGGCGCGGCTGTAGGCGACCAGCTCGTCCAGCAGCTCGGTGCCGGCGAAACGCTCCAGGTTGTCCTTGGCCGCCAGCGCGGTCAGCATTTCCTTGACGTGGTCGTGGCAGCGCAGCAGCAGGCCGGTCAGCATATCGTCCAGCCGCAGTGCGCCGTCGCGCAGCAGGTCCAGCACGTTTTCCACTTCATGGGTGAAGCCGACGACGACGTCCAGGCCGAACAGCCCGGCCGAGCCCTTGATGGTGTGCATGGAGCGGAACAGGGCGTTCAACTGTTCCGTGGTGGTGGAGTCGGCTTCCGCGTCGAGCAGAATGCTTTCCATCTCCCCCAGCAGATCGTTGGATTCTTCGAAGAAGGTTTGCAGCGCCAGTTCAAGATCCATGCGCGACCTCCTCCAAAGAGAGCTGGCCTTGCAGGCCCACCAGGCGGATGAAGTCCAGCGAGGCCGGGCTGGGGGCGATGAAGCGCAACGCGACGTCCTTGCGCAGGCTTTCCCGGCGCAGCCACAGCAAGACCTGGGCGATGGCGCAGTCCAGCTCTCCGACGCAGGACAGGTCCAGTTCGATGGCGGCGTGGCCGGCGAGGGCGGCGTGGAGCTGCTGATGCAGTTCCGCCGCCTGGTAAATGGTTTGTTCTCCGCTGAGCGTCAGTTGGAAAACGGCGGCGGCCGGCGCGGCGGGCGCGCTGTCTTTGGCGTCTGGTTTTTTGCGGGCGCGCGGCATGTCGGGCTCCCGATCAGGGTAGGATCAATTTGGAAACGGCGGTCAACAGCACCGGCGGCTGGAAGGGTTTGACCACCCAGGCCTTGGCCCCGGCGGCCTTGCCTTCCTGCTTCTTTTCCTCGGAGGATTCCGTGGTCAGCATGATGACCGGAGTGAATTTGTAATTGGGATGGACCTTGATATTGCGCAGCAGCGCGATGCCGTCCATCAACGGCATGTTCACATCGGAGACGATCAAATGGACTTTGCGTCCGTCCAGCACGTCAAGGGCTTCCTGGCCGTTGGCGGCCTCCAGCACCTCATAGCCCGCGCCGGCGAGCGTCATGCGAACCACCTGCCGCAGGCTGGCCGAGTCATCGACGATGAGTATGGTCTTGGCCATCTGGAACATTCCCCGGATCAAAAGAAAGTGATGTTGTTTTGCTTATTGCCCGATTCCGCTTGGTCGCTGCTGTGCAGGACGCGCTGCTCATGGGTGGTATAGCTGTTTTTCAAGGCGTCCAGCCAGGCGGCGGTGTCCGGCGGCGTCGGCCGACGCTCGGTGTCCACCAGCGCCTGGCTGAAGACGCTCTCCAGCCGGCGCATATCGTTCTGCACCCCGCTGAGGATTTGGTCGACCCTGTCCTGGAATTGCAGCTGCACCAGAATGTCTTCCAGCGCTTGCTGCAAGGATTGGGATTGGACGGCCTCGTCGTCCGGCGCGGCTTCTTCCGCCGGCGCGGAGGCGTCGGCGGCGTTCAGCGGCGCGTGCGGCCGCAGCGGCTCGTGCGCCATCTGCGCCAGGCTGTCCATGGCCTTGTCGATCTGGTTCTGCAGCCGGGACAGCTGTTCCAGCGTGTCGCTGCCCAATTGCTCCATGCTTTGCTCGCCGTCCAGCTGGTGGCCGCTGACCAGGCTGCGCACCAAGTTCTGCAGGGTGTTGGCCGATTGGCCCAGGGTGTGCAGGTGGATGGCGAGATCGGTCTGTTGCCGGGTGGCGTTCTGCAATAGCTGCAGCATGTGCTTGAGCCGGCTCTCCGCCTGGGCCAGCGCCGCCTGGTCGGTGTGTTCGCCCGGCTTGGGCACCGCGCCGCCCACTTGGCGCAGTATGCCGTCGAAGCGCAAGGTCAGTCGGTTGGCGGCGTCGTCCATCTGCTCCTTGCCCAAGGAGATGTGGCCGGCCCACAAGGGCAGCAAGGCGCAGACGTGGCTGGCGAAGCCCTGCCAGTATTCGTCCGGAGTCGGGGCCGGCTCCGCGGCGGCGGCCGGCGCCGGCCAGAACAGGACCAGCGCCAGCGCGGCGCAGCTGAGCGCCAGTCCGGCCCAAAGCAGCGGATGCCCCCAGAACAGCCAGCAGAGGACGCCGCCATTGATGGCCAGGCCCAGCAACAGGCGGTTTCTTGGCGTCAGAGGCGGGAGCAGGACCATGTCGATCAACCGGGATGGAAAAAAGTCATACCTTTTTTGTAGTTGTTGGTTTTTTCTTATGCAAACGGACGGCGCGGCCAAAGCGCTCGCCGACGCCATGAAAAAAGCCTCCGTGTAGGAGGCTTGGGGGACCTTGGGAGCGGGGGCTTAGCCGGGAAACAGCAGCGGATTGACCCCGCTGCGGGCGAAGCCGCGCTGCTCCAGCTGCTGGTCCAGCGCCAGCGTGGCCAGATCGTCGGCCGCCGGCTCGGCGTCCAGGTCCTTGTCCAGCGCCAGGATCTTCAGATAGCTGCCACAGTCGCCGCAGCTTTCGCCGCGCACCGCGGCCTGCTGGCTGTCGCCTTGCTCCAGCGACCAGTAGCCGATGTCGCGGGTCGCCTCGCAATTGCTGCACTTGGCGCGCACCAGATGCCATTCGCTCTCGCACAGGCTGCAATGCAGATAGCGCAGGCCGGACTCGTTGCCGAGGCGCACCACGCTGGCCACCGGCGGCATCGCGCACACCGGGCACAGGTGGCGGGCGTCGTCGGGCTCGGCCACCGCCGTCACCTGCAGTTGCGCGGCCAGCTGGCTGAAGTAGACCGACAGCGCCGCCCACAGCAAGGGCGCGCGCGCCGAGCCGACGGCGGCGAAGTCGCCGTCCAGCAGCGCGCGGGCGGCGCTTTCCAGCGCGGCGTCGTCCGTCTGTTCCAGCTCGCGCGCCATCTGGCCGGCGGGGCCGGGCAGGGCGGCGAGCTCCGCGCACAGCGCGCGCAGCAGATTGCGCCAGACCGGATCGCGCGGCCAGGCGGCGGCGCCCAGCGGCGGCAGGCCGTGCTCGGCGCAATGATGGAAGTAATCGCCGCGCGGCGGCAGCGTCACCGGCTGTTCGCGCACCAGGCGGTGCTGAGCCGCGGCGATGCGGGCGGCGAAGGCCAGATAGGCCGCCATCGGGTGGCCGTCGGCCAGCGCCGTCAGGCGCCGGCTGCGGGCCAGATAGCGTTCGGCGGGCTGGGGCAGCAATAACGGCGGGATCTCTCCCGCCGCGGTTTGCAGCCGGCCAGCCTCGTCCAGGGGGACGATGCGTATGCTCATGGCTTGTTCTTGTCTCCGGTCATTTCACGGTACCAGCGCGGATGATGCTTCTTGGCCCAGGCATGGGTGACCACGCCTTCCACCATCGCCCGTATCGTGCCGCGCACCCAGATGGCGGCGTAGACGTGGACGATGATGCCGGCGATCAGGATCAGCGCGCTCCAGGCGTGCAGGAGCAGGGCCACGCGGATCACCGGGATGGGGAAGTACATCGCGAAGTACGGCCGCCACATGATGAAGCCGGTGCACACCAGCACCAGCATGCAGCCGGTCATCAGCCAGAACATGCCTTTCTGGCCGCCGTTGTACTTGCCGATGTCGCCGACCTCGTGGCCGGACAGCACCGACTTCACCGCCATCATCCACTTCACGTCTTCCTTGTCCAGGAAGTTGTGATGCCAGTAGCGCAGGAATTGGCGCGCGAAGCCGACGAACATCAGCACCCCGACGAAGGGGTGGATGATGCGCGCCAGCTGCGGCGTGCCGAACACGCCGGTCAGCCAGAAGAAGGCCGGGTAAAAGAAGGCCAGGCCGGAAATCGCCAACAGCACGAAGCACACCGCCACGATCCAGTGGTTGACGCGTTCCGCCGCGCTGTAGCGCTTGATCAGCTTTTCCTTGCTCATGCCTTTTCCTCCTCTTCCTCTTCCGCCTTATTGGGGCCGACGCCGATGTAGTGGAAGAAGCCGAACAAGACCGAAGCCGCCAGGCCGATGGTGGACAGCGGCTTGAGGATGCCCTTCCACAGGCTGACCACCGGGCTGATCTTGGGATCCTTGGCCAGGCCGGAATACAGCTCCGGCTTGTCGGCGTGGTGCAGCACGTACATCACGTGGGTGCCGCCCACGCCTTCCGGATCGTACAGCCCGGCGTTGGCGTAGCCGCGGGTCTTCAGCTCTTCCACCCGGTCATGGGCGTAGGCCTGCATATCGGACTTGGTGCCGAAGCGAATGGCTCCGGTGGGACAGGTCTTCACGCAGGCCGGCTCCTGGCCCACCATCACCCGGTCGGAACACAAGGTGCATTTATACGCCTTGTTGTCCTTCTGGTTGATGCGCGGCACATTGAACGGACAGCCGGAGATGCAATAGCCGCAGCCGATGCAGTGCTCGGACTGGAAATCCACGATGCCGTTGGCGTACTGGATGATGGCCCCCGGCGACGGACAGGCCTTCAGACAGCCCGGGTCGGCGCAGTGCATGCAGCCGTCCTTGCGGATCAGCCATTCCAGCTTGCCGCTTTCCTCCACCTCGCTGTAGCGCATCACCGTCCAGCTGTGGGCGGTGAGATCGGCCGGGTTGTCGTAGACGCCGACGTTGCTGCCCACTTCGTCGCGGATGTCGTTCCACTCCGAGCAGGCCACCTGACAGGCCTTGCAGCCTATGCAGGTGGACACGTCGATCAGCTTGGCCACCTCGGCCTTGTAATCTCGCACCACCGGCGGCTGGGTGGGGCTGGCGGAGCGGCGCAGGATATCTTGCGATTGCAGTGATGACATGGTCGCTCCTTATACTTTCTCGACGTTGACCAGGAAGGACTTGAATTCCGGCGTCTGGGTGTTGGCGTCGCCTACAAACGGCGTCAGCGTGTTGGCGCTGAAGCCTTTCTTGGCCACCCCTTCATAACCCCAGTGAATCGGAATCCCGACCTGGTGCACCGTCTTGCCGCCCGACTGCAGCGCGCGGATGCGCTTGGTCACCACCGCCTTGGCCTTGATGTAGCCGCGCTTGGACGACACTTTCACCGTGTCGCCGTGGGCGATGCCTTTCTCCTTGGCCAGCGCCTCGCCGATTTCCACGAACTGCTCCGGCTGGGCGATCGCGTTCAGCCGCGCGTGCTTGGTCCAGCCGTGGAAGTGCTCGGTCAGCCGGTAAGTGGTGGCCGCGTACGGGAAGGCGTCGTGCTTGCCCATCTGCTCGCGGTCCGCCGGGAACACCCGCGCCGCCGGATTGGACACCACCTTGGGATGCAGCGGGTTGGTGCCCAGCGGCGTTTCGAACGGCTCGTAGTGCTCGGGGAAGGGGCCTTCGGCCATCTTGTCGAGCGCGAACAGCCGCCCCAGACCCTCGGCCTGCATGATGAAGGGGCCCATGGCGCTGCCGGGCGGCTCGTCGGCCTTGAAGTCCGGCACGTCGATGCCTGTCCATTTTTCGCCGTTCCACTTGATCAGCGTCCGCTTCTTGTCCCAGGGCGTGCCGTCCGGCTTACAGGAAGCGCGGTTGTACAGCACGCGGCGGTTGGCCGGCCACGCCCAGGCCCAGCCCAGGGTATTGCCCAGCCCGGACGGATCGCTGTTGTCGCGGCGCGCCATCTGATTGCCGGCCTGGGTCCAGCTGCCGGCGAAGATCCAACAGCCGGAAGCGGTGCTGCCGTCGGCCTGCAACAGCGCGAAGCCGGACAGCTGCTCGCCTTTCTTGGCCAGGAACTGTCCCGGGTTCTTGGGATCCGGGATGTCCGCCAGCGCCTTGCCGTTGAGCTCCTTGGCCAGTTCCTCCGGCTTGGGCTCGTGCGGATCGCCGTAAGCCCAGGACAGGCTCATGATGGCCTCGGCGTTCTTGCCGCCGTCCTTGGCGTACTGCGCCTTCAGGCGGGTGAAGATGCCGGCCAGGATTTCCGCGTCGGTGATGGCTTCGCCCGGCGCGTCCGCGCCTTTCCAGTGCCATTGCAGCCAGCGTCCGGAATTGACCACCGCGCCGTCTTCCTCGGCGAAACAGGTGGTGGGCAGACGGAACACCTCGGTCTGGATTTCCGCGGTCTTCACATCGTTCTGCTCGCCGTGGTTTTTCCAGAAAGTGGAGGTGTCGGTGGCCAGCGGGTCCATGATCACCAGGTATTTCAGCTTGGAAAGCGAGGCCACCACCTTGTTCTTGTCCGGGAAGGCCAGGATGGGGTTGAAGCCTTGGCAGAAATAGCCGTTGATCTTGCCCTGATGCATCAGCTCGAAGTACTGCAGCACGTCGTAGCTCTTGTCCCACTTGGGCAGCCAGTCGTAGCCCCACTGGTTGTCTGCGGTGGCCTTGTCGCCCCACATCGCCTTCATCAGCGAAACGAAGAACTTGGGATAGTTCTGCCAGTAGTTCATCTGCCCGTCGGCCAGCGGCTTGCTGGTGTACTTGCTCAGATAGGACTCCAGCGTGGGCTCCTTCTCCGAGGGCATGTTCAGATAGCCCGGCAAGCTGGTGGACA
Source organism: Chromobacterium rhizoryzae (assembly GCF_020544465.1). Taxonomy (NCBI): domain Bacteria; kingdom Pseudomonadati; phylum Pseudomonadota; class Betaproteobacteria; order Neisseriales; family Chromobacteriaceae; genus Chromobacterium; species Chromobacterium rhizoryzae. The sequence continues at coordinate 4,237,129 of NZ_CP066126.1, read as the reverse complement.
GCAGGCCGATATCGGTCAGACCCTGGATGTTGGAGTGGCCGCGCAGCGCGTTGACCCCGCCGCCGGCCATGCCCATATTGCCCAGCAGCAGCTGGATCATCGCCATGGTGCGGATGTTCTGCGAGCCGATGGAGTGTTGCGTCCAGCCCAGCGCGTACAGGAAGGAAGTGGTCTTGTCGTGGGCGCCGGTTTCCGCCAGGTATTCGCAGACCTTGAGGAAGGCGTCCTTGGGCGTGCCGCAGAGGGTTTCCACCATTTCCGGCGTGTAACGGGCCACGTGCTCGCGCATCAGATTGATCACGCAGCGCGGGTCGGACAGGCTGTCGTCGCGCTTGGCCATGCCCTTGTCGTCCAGCTGGTAGGTCCAGGTGGATTTGTCGTAGCTGTGCTTGTCGGCGTTGTAGCCGGAGAACAGGCCGTCGTCGAACTTGAAGTCCGGGTTCACCAAGAGCGCGGCATTGGTGTATGCCAGCGTGTATTCCTTATTGTACTTGCCGGTTTGCAGCAGGTAGCGGATCACGCCGGACAGGAACGCAATGTCCGTGCCGGTGCGGATGGGGGCGTAATAATCCGCCACCGAGGCCGTGCGGGTGAAGCGCGGATCGATGACGATCAGCTTCGCCTTGTTGCGGGTCTTGGCCTCAATCGCCCAGCGGAAACCCACCGGGTGCGCCTCGGCCGCATTGCCGCCCATGACGACGATGAGGTTGGCGTTCTTGATGTCGACCCAATGGTTTGTCATGGCACCGCGACCAAATGTTGGGGCAAGACTTGCCACCGTTGGTCCGTGTCATACACGCGCCTGGTTGTCGACCGCCAGCAGCCCCAGGCTGCGGGTGAATTTGTGGGTCAGCCAGCCGGCCTCGTTGCTGGACGCGGAAGCGGCCAGGAAACCCGTGGTCAGCCAGCGGTTGACGGTGACGCCGTCCGCGTTCTTCTCGACGAAGTTGGCGTCGCGGTCGCGCTTCATATGGGCGGCGATGCGCTCGAAGGCCTCGTCCCAGCTGATGCGTTTGTATTCGTTGGAGCCCGCTTCGCGCACTTCCGGGTAGCGCAGGCGGTTGGGGCTGTGGATGAAGTCGATCAGGCCGGCGCCCTTGGGACAGAGCGCGCCGCGATTGACCGGATGGTCCGGATCGCCTTCAATGTGGAAAATATCGGCTTTGGCGTTCTTGGCGCCGTCGCCCAGGCTGTACATCAAGATGCCACAGCCCACCGAACAGTATGGACAGGTATTCCGGGTTTCCGTCGCGCGCAGCAATTTATAGCTGCGGGTGTCGGCCAGCGCGGTCTCGGGCATGAAGCCCAGGGTCGCGATGGTGGTGCCTGCCATGCCGCCGGCGCAGAGCTTGAAAAACTGCCGTCTGCTGACTTGCATGGGTTTGTCTCCTTGGGGTTGAACTGGGCGCGTCCCTGACCCACCAAGGACGCGTTGCTCACTCACAGCGGAAAATCTATTATCGCCCTAGGTATCAATTAGTACAAACTATTGCAGTGAATGGCAGGCCACATTTTATGAAAAAAACCGAAGCGCTGGAGCAGGCGGCGCTTGAGCTCGGCATTGTCGATTGCCGTCACGGCGGCGCCCAGGCCAGGCAGGACTGGGTGGCGGTGGAAACCCCGGTGGCGCTGGTGTACAACGGCCTCTCCCACGTGGTGATGATGGCCAGCCCGCGGGAGCTGGAAGACTTTGCGTTGGGCTTCAGTCTGGCCGAAGGCATCGTCTCCCATCCAGGCGAGATCTACGGCATCGACATCGTTCCGGGCGAACGCGGCGTGGAAGCGCGCATCGATCTGGCCTCGGCCCGCTTCATGGCCTTGAAGGAGCGCCGCCGCCAGCTGGCCGGCCGCACCGGTTGCGGCCTGTGCGGCGTGGAACAGCTGGCCGAAATCCACCGGCCGCTGCCGCCGCTGCCGGTCACCCAAAACTTCAGCCTGGACGCGCTGGCGCGCGCCTTGCCGGTGCTGCAGCAGGCGCAAAGCCTGTCCCAGGCCACCGCCTGCGCCCACGCCGCCGGCTGGGTGACGCCGCAGGGCGAACTTCTGCACCTTAGCGAGGACGTGGGTCGCCACGTGGCGCTGGACAAGCTGATCGGCGCGCGCGCGCGCCAGGGCTGGCGCGATGGCGCGGTCATCGTCACCAGCCGCGCCAGCTATGAAATGGCGCAGAAGGCCGCCGCCGCCGGCATCGAGATCCTGATCGCGCTGTCCGCGCCCACCTCGCTGGCGGTGGAGATGGCCGCGCGCTACGGCCTGACCCTGATCGGCTTCGCCGGCCACGGCCGCGCCAATCTGTACAGCTGCCCCGAACGTTTGCGCATGTAATCCAACAGAAATATTCTGCCAGTAAACGGCATGGCAGCCGTGGATTGATGCCGGCAAGCATCGCAGCGTCGGCAGCTTGCGCCGCGCAGTGCCGGCTGGGGCTGGCCGCGGGTTTTGCGTTGCAGCATCCGCGGAGAATTCCGCCTTGCAATTCTGGCCAGGATAGGGTCAGAATCGAAGCTCGACATTTCAACCCTTTCGAATATAAGAAACAAGCATGGCACTCATCGTACAAAAGTACGGCGGCACTTCGGTTGGAACCACCGAACGGATCAAGAACGTTGCCCGCCGTGTCGCCAAGTGGAAGTCGCAGGGACATGATGTCGTGGTGGTGGTGTCCGCCATGAGCGGCGAAACCAACCGCCTCATCGCCCTGGCAAAGGAGATTCAGGACTATCCGGACCCGCGCGAGCTGGACGTGGTGATATCCACCGGCGAGCAAGTCACCATCGGCCTGCTGGCCATGGCGCTGAAGGAAATCGGCGTGCCGGCCAAGAGCTACTGCGGCTGGCAGGTGAAGCTGGTCACCGACAACGCCCACACCAAGGCCCGCATCCAGGAGATAGACGACGCCGCGATGCGTTCCGACCTCAATGAAGGCCGCGTCGTCATCGTCGCCGGCTTCCAGGGCGTGGACGAGGACGGCGACATCACCACGCTGGGCCGCGGCGGCTCGGACACCTCCGCCGTGGCGCTGGCCGCCGCGCTGAAGGCCGACGAATGCCAGATCTACACTGATGTGGACGGCGTTTACACCACCGATCCGCGCGTGGTGCCGGAAGCGCGCCGCCTGAAGACCGTCACGTTCGAGGAAATGATCGAAATGGCGTCGCTGGGCTCCAAGGTGCTGCAGATCCGCTCGGTGGAGTTCGCCGGCAAGTACAAGGTTCGTTTGCGCGTGCTCTCCAGCTTCGAAGACGAAGGCGAAGGCACCCTGATTACGTATGAGGAAGATGAAAGCATGGAAAAGGCCGTTGTCGCAGGCATCGCATTTGACCGTAACGAAGCGCGCATCAACGTCAAGGGCGTGCCGGACAAGCCTGGCATCGCCTACCAGATTCTGGGGCCGATCGCCGATGCCAATATCGAAGTGGACATGATCATCCAGAACGTGGGCGAAAACGGCGCGACCGATTTCTCCTTCACCGTGCCGCGCGGCGAATTTCAGCGCGCGCTGACCATCCTGCGTGAAGTGCAGACCCATATCGGCGCCGCCAAGATCGACGCCGACGACAAGGTGGCCAAGATCTCCATCGTGGGCGTGGGCATGCGTTCGCACTGCGGCATCGCCTCCACCATGTTCCGCACCCTGGCGGAAGAGGGCATCAATATCCAGATGATCTCCACCTCGGAAATCAAGGTGTCGGTGCTGTTGGACGAGAAGTATCTGGAGCTGGCGGTTCGCGTTTTGCATAAAGTTTTCGGGCTGGACCAGCCGGCGTAAATAATTTCGGATACACGCTTGACAGGGGGCGCAGCGCTAATTAATATGGCGCTCTCTGAACGGAGAAATGGCCGAGTGGTCGAAGGCACTTCCCTGCTAAGGAAGCATACGGGCTTAAACCTGTATCGAGGGTTCGAATCCCTCTTTCTCCGCCAGTTCGCATTAAGCCCTTGATTGGAAACAGTCGAGGGCTTTTTTGCGTCCTAGCGGCCCGAACCTCATCGTTAGATTCCTGAAGCGGATCAACAAGACCAAGAGCTTCCTAGAAGCGTAACCGTCTCTGCGAAAACGCGATCAATCCATTTGACCTAGATAAAACTAGTCGAGACACGCCCTCGAGCGGTTTGCGCGGCAATTCCCGATTGCCTCTGTGTATTGGGGAAAAGGGGTGTCTTCCATCGGCTGGAGGATGGAGGCGGATGAATTCGATTGATGGCCGGAAGCAGGTGGGAGATCCGCTCCGGCCATTTTGTCGCTTGCTCATGCTGCTATTCAAACTGCCAAGGGGGCTGAATAGTTTCCTCTGTTTCAGTCACCGCCACTTCCTGTCCGGTAGCGTAATGGCGCTAGAGCAGACGCCCGACCCGCTAATCCGCCAGCGACGCGCTGCCCGGTGCGCTGGTCTTCTTTCGCCATGGCTCGGATGGCTTGAGCAGGTAGTTGGCGTATACGTAGCGCCAGGGCACGACTGCATAGAAGACGATCAGCAAGGGAATCCAGCCCAGATTGGCTTCGGTAAAGGGTTCTATGCGCCCGCTGCGCCACTGGGGAATGGCTACCAACACCACCCACAGGGTTTTCCAGATCATTTCCCATAGCAGCACCGGGAGCATTTGCAGCGGGTAGCGCACGCCAAATAGGGTTAACAGCCAAAAGGCCAAGAGCATGTGGTCCACCACGGTTCTAGTGGGAACCGCCGGGGTATGGGGACTCAAGATATTAGGTAGCAGGGAGACTCCAAATCCGACGGCGATAAACAGATACAGGCCTCTCAAGCAGTTCAGGCGAAATAGTGAAATGTCTTGCATTTTATCTTTCTCCATGAAAATGACCCATTTGGGCGAGTGGATACAGCTTGCTTCGGACGCCGTTCGATTTGGCGGGCGCTTGCTACTGGCGCTACTGGCCCGCCAGATGGAACTGGCCAAGGCCCGGCGCGTAAACAGATGGCTTAAGCTTTATTTTGGAACGGCTTGATCTTCCTTAGTGCTGGCCGCATAGTCCAGCAAGTCGCCCGGCTGACATTGCAAGGCTTCACAAATTGCTTCCAAGGTCGAGAACCTGATGGCGCGGGCTTTTCCGGTTTTGAGGATGGAAAGATTCGCCAGGGTGATGTCTACACGGTCCGCAAGCTTGCTCAAAGTCATTCTTCGCTCATGCAACAGGGCATCGAGCTTTACCAGAATAGCCATGGCTTATACGGTTCCTTCCAAATCGATACGCATTTTCGTTCCTGCATCAAATACTCGCGCCAGAATAAACAGCAGCAATACAGATAGCCATCCATCGACCGAAGGGCTCCACCCAATGTCCAACGGGTAGGTCATGGATACGCTTGCGCAAACCGCGCCGACGGCAAGGTTGAGAATTTGTATGGCGAGCAGCGCCCAAGCAATGGCTTGCAGCCGGGCGGCGCGATAAAGCTGGCAAGCAAAAGTGCCCCAATTCCCATGCCGAATATGAGGTTCAGGCTGAGCAGGGCGCGCAAGACCAGGCGGGTCGTAGACAAAAGGTTCGGACGGCTAGGCATCATTTCCTCCTCCTGGGTTTATTGTTAAACGATAAATAGGACATTGGTATTCTGCAGGAAATTTATCGTTGTCGATAATCTTGCTTGAGCTTGTCGCAACCAGGGAACAGGTAAGGAGGGAACGGCTCCGGTCTAGGTCGCTGCGGCGACCCGTCGAACGGGGGCCAACTTGCTCAATGACCGGGTACAGCTTTTCTTTGCGGAACAGGGCATGGGGATCATCCGCATCCGCAGGCGCCGCTTCTGCAGTCTGGCCAATTTGGCCATGCGTGCATTTTCTCCCAGGGGGAACGGAGTGAACCGCCATCAAAAGCCGCTGAAAGCCTTTCATTAACAAGGCCATCAGCTGGATTCGATTGAGGGGTTAAAGCTGATGAAACTTGTACCTTGGTTGGACGTTTGAATCAGCCGAAAACATCCAAATTGAATACTTTTGGTCTAGCTTGCCAGGGCACTTCGTCGAGCAGCGAGTAGCCGCCGCTATCCCCATACCTGCCATCGCCATCGGCGAACCGGAAGGATGCCCACACGCCATACCCAAAATGAACCGTACAAATGAGAATCGGCGGGTAGCGCTTGCTCTAGGCCGGGCGGGGAAAATTGCGAGTTTTGTTGAGTCAGGCATGGCTTTATGAAAATTTTCTCCATTTTGCGGGTTTGGAAAAATTTCAGAGCAAGCTGTTGACAAGGTCCAGTAAAGGACACATACTGTGCGCCTCTTGATCGACAGCACAGCAAGCGCTGCTGCTAGAGAATTCAAGGGTTTGGTTGTTTGAGAGCGGGTATTTTCACGAATCCCTCTTTCTAAGCCAATCAGCGCACCCGTAGCTCAGTTGGATAGAGTATCTGGCTACGAACCAGAGGGTCGGGCGTTCGAATCGCTCCGGGTGCGCCACTTGCTGTCCCTATAGTTTAGCGGTTAGAACACCGCCCTTTCACGGCGGTAGCCGGGGTTCGATTCCCCGTGGGGACGCCAGATTCAGAAAAACCCATCGCGCAAGCGGTGGGTTTTTTGCATTTCTAATGCTGTTTATCCGGCAGTGAGCCCCATCGGCACCATCACCACACGGGACCGCTGTTTCTAAGCGGCCCATCCGGCAGAAGCACGGCGCGCGGCTAGCTTTTGGCGGGCCGTGTAAAACACTGCTCCACCACCTGTTCGCCCCAGCGCGCTCCTGGGCGCTCCTCGCTCAAGACAAAGCCGAAGGCCTCGTACAAATGCCGCGCCGCCAGCAAGCCCTGGAAGGTCCACAGCCGGACGGCGAGGCGCTGCTGATCGCAAAACGCCATCGCCTGTTCCATCATGCGGCGGCCAAGACCGCTGCCGCGCGCCTCCTCGTCCAGAATGAACCAGCGCAGCTGCGCCTGCCCCGGCGCGTCCGGCTCCGCCGCAATCACCAATGAACCGATGATGCGGCCGTTGCGCAAGGCCAGCCACAGCTGATTGCCGGGCTGGCTCAGGCGGCCGAGGAAATCGGCCAGGCCGGTGGCCACCTGCCGTTCGAAGAAAGCGCCGAAGCCGGCGTGGGCGTGGTAATAGCGCGCATGCATGGCGACAATGCTGCCCAGCGCGCCGCAACGGTAACCGGTTTCAATGGCGATGGGCGCCGCGGCCGGCGGCGTGTGCTCGGCGTGCCTGGCTTCCAGCGCCGCCGCATAGCAATTCAGGCCTTGTTCCACCTGCCGCTGCTGCTCCGCCGACAGGTGGACGAGGGCGCCGCCCACCTGGCCGCGTCCGTAGTCCTGCAACTGCGCGAACAGCTGCTGGCCGGATGGGCTCAAGGCCAGCAGCTTGGTCCGGCCGTCGCTGGGGCTGGCCTGCTCCAGCAGCTCGCCGCCCTGCGTCAGTTTGCGCACCAGCCGGCTTACCGTGGATTTTTCCAGCTGCAGCTTGTCCGCCAACTGGCTGGCGGACAAGCTGCCGGCCAGGCCGATCTCCACCACCGCATGCACGGCGGAAGCGGAGTGCCGGCTCATGGCCAGGGTGCTGCGCATGAAACCCAGCTCGCGCACGATGCGCCGCGAGGCGGAGCGGATCTGGTCGATGACAAGCTGCGGCGGCGGTGTAGGGTTCATGCGCGCTCTCCTGTGGTAATGGTTGTAACATACAACTAAATAGTTGCTTATTACAATAAATCGTGAGCGCGCCAGCCGTTCAGAACTTGTGATTCACCTCCACCCACCACTGGCGTCCATAGGGCAGATAACTGCCCACCGGGTAGTAGGGCCAGTTGCTGGTATCGTCGCGCTTGATGGTGTCCAGCACATTGTTGACGATGAGCCCCACCGAAGTCTGCTTGCTCCATTGATACTGAGTGCTGAAATTGGCCAGTACCGTGGGCGTCAGATTGCCATTGCCGCTGGCCTTGGGAATCTTGCCGTAGCGGGTCAGCAGCACGGTGGACGACCAGGAGCCGATGTCCCAGCTCAGGCTGGTGTCCAGCTTGTCCGGCCAATCGGTGTTTTCCGGGTCGTTCAACATATTCTTTTCCACATCGCCGGCAAACTGCTGGTAAGTGTGCTTCAGCACCTTGGTGTAATTGGCTTTCAGCAGGAAGCTGCCCCAGTTGGCGGTTTTCCAGCGCAGCTTGCCGGCGATGTCGAAACCGCTGGTGCGCTCGCTGGCCGCATTGATTGGGTTGACCACGATCTGCTTGATCGCGCCCGGATTGATCAAGGCATTGGCCGGATTGCGCTGCACTCGGCGCAATGTGTCCTGGCACAGCTGGGACGACGCGTCCAGCACGCCGGCGCGGCACTGCGCCTCGTCGCGCAACAGCTTGTCGCCGCTCAGGTCGGTGACCAGATCATTGATGGCGATGTCCCAGTAATCCACCGAAATATCCGCGCTGCTGCTGGGCGACCACACAAAGCCGAAGCCGTAGGACTTGCCGTTTTCCGGCTTCAGTTCGGCGTTGCCGTTCTTCACGTAGTCCGCGCCCGGCGACATGCTTTTGTAGTCGCAGCTGGCCAAGGGTTGGTCGGCCTGGGCGCAACGCCAGTAATCGGTGCTGGACGAGTAATAGCCGCGGCTCTGGGTCAGGAACAGATAATTCATGTCCGGCGCACGGAAGCTGGTGGCGTAACTGCCGCGCAGCAGCAAGCTGTTCAGCGGCCGGAACGCCAGGCCGGCGCCGTAAGTGAACTTGCCGGCGCTGCTGTCCGGCAGCTGGTAGCGGTCGTAACGGCCGGATAGCGTCAGGTCCAGCCGCTTCAACACCGGGATGAACAACTCGCCGCCCAGCGCCTGGCGCGAGCGGGCGCCGCCGGCGTGCACGGCCGGCGAGGTGTTGTAGAAAGCGCCCTGATTGATCAGCGGGTCCGGATCGTTGCTGAAGCCCTGGCTGCCCCATTCCAGCGTGCCGGCCAGCTTCACCGCGCCGGCCGGCAGCTTGAACAACTCGCCACTGCCGCTCAGGCTGAGTGCCTGCAGCCAGGACTTGTTCTGGCTCACCGAGCGCCCGGCGATGCTGTCGAACTCCGCCTGCGTCAGCTGGCGGTTGAACGGCCCGGCCGACGGCGCGTAAATCGGCACCCCCTTGGCGTCCACGCCCTGCTGCTGGCCCAGGAAGAAACTGTCTGCATTGGCCAGCAGCCGCGGCGCGATGTTCTGGCTGGTGTAGATGGACGCGTTGTAAGCGGCTTCGTAACTCCAGCTGCTGTCCGGCACCGTGCCGCGCAGGCCGAAAGTCAGGTTGGCCGCCACATCGTCCCACTTGCGGTTGTAGCGGCTGGCGCCGCCCATCTCCTCCGGCGACAGCAAGCGGCTCCAGACCTCGTAGCGGCCGCTGTTCTGGTTCAGGAAATAGCCGCCGTTGCCGGCGGCCGAGGTCCAGCTGGGGCCGCGGGTGTTGTTCTCGCTGTGGTTGAAGGCCAGCAGCGCGTCGCTGAACAACTCCAGGTGATCGTTGAGCGCGTAATTCAGGCTCAGATAACCGTTCTGGCTCTGGTTGGCGGTCTGCACCGTCCAGTAGGAGGCCCTGGCCAGCGGGCTGGCGCAGACATTGCTCTTGCTGCTGCGGTAAGCGCGCACGCTGCCGGCGTACAAGCCGCCCAGCGCGCCGCAAGCCGCGCCGGGGTCGATGAACTTGCCGCTGCTCACATCCTTCTGCGACCACACCGTGGTGGGCGCCGCGCCGTTGACGGTGTTGTCCGCCATGAAGCCGCGCTGGCGCGACCAGATCGGGTTGCGCTGGCTCAACTCCAGCGCATAGACCAGATTCAGCTTGTCCCAGCTCTTGCCGCCGCTCAGCTGCAGGCGCAGGTTTTCGCCGCCATGATGCTCGCTGCCGCCGGCCTTGACGTTGACCGTGGTGCCGTTGGCCTTCTTCTTCAGGATCACATTGACCACGCCGGCGATGGCGTCCGAGCCGTAAATCGCCGACGCGCCGCCGTTGAGCACCTCGATGCGCTCAATCATCGCCGCCGGGATATTGGCCAGATTGACGAAGTTGACCGAGCCCTCGTAAGCCACCGGGTAATCGGCGATGCGGCGGCCGTTGAGCAAGGTCAGCGTATGGTTGGGCCCCAGCCCGCGCAGGCTGATGGCGTTGGCGGCCGGGGTGAAGGTATTGCCGAAATCCGCGCCCTGAGTGAAGCCGGTGTTCTGCGCCAGATTGTTCAGCGCGTCGTAAACATTGGTGTAACCCTGTTTTTCGATATCGGCGCCGCTCAGCACCGTGACCCCGGTGGGGCCTTCCTTGCCGGCGCGCGCAATGCGCGACCCGGTAATGGTGACGCTGTCCAGCGTGTTGCCGTCGGCGGCCAGCGCCGGCAAGGCTTGCCCTGCCAAGGCCAGCGCCAGCGCGGAGAGGGTGAAATGTGGATATGCCATCGCGGAATGCCGGCTGTGCCGGCCCTTTATTGATTTTGGAAAACAAAATCTAGCATGATTGCATATATGTTAAAAATCTGGAAAATTAGATTGTTATTCAAATTGAGAATAACGTGATTGGAAGGATTGCGGGGGAGGGGTTGGGGATGCTTTCTAGGCTGCCCATCCGGCAGAGAACCTGTACCGAACTCAGCACGGTGAGCCCTTCGCTTTCTAAGCTGCCCATCCGGCAGAGAACGTTTGCCAAGGCCGCCGACAGACTGGGCGCGGTTTTCTAAGCAGCCCATCCGGCAGAGAACAAGCGGTGGGTTGCTGGCGTTGGCCGTGGTGATTTCTAAGCTGCCCATCCGGCAGAGAACGTTCGACCGCCAGCAGTACATCGATTTTCATGTTTCTAAGCTGCCTATCCGGCAGAGAACATCATGCGCAGCGCGGTACGCCTTGCCAGGGATTTCTAAGCTGCCTATCCGGCAGAGAACCTTGGTGCCAATGACGCGCGCAGCGTCGATCATTTCTAAGCTGCCTACCCGGCAGAGAACCCGAGCATGCTAATAGCTGTCTCGCTCCTGTTTTTCTAAGCTGCCTACCCGGCAGAGAACTGGCCCGGCCAACATCCGCGCCGGCTCGTTTATTTCTAAGCTGCCTACCCGGCAGAGAACGGGATAATAGGATTTGGCATAGCTCCAATGATTTTCTAAGCTGCCTACCCGGCAGAGAACATCCAGCTGCTGCCCGGCGCGCCGTACACGCTTTTCTAAGCTGCCTACCCGGCAGAGAACGCTCAGCGACGAGACCGGCGCCAAAACCTACAATTTCTAAGCTGCCTACCCGGCAGAGAACTAACTTGAGCCGTAGGGGCCGTAGAACCAGCATTTCTAAGCTGCCTACCCGGCAGAGAACAAGGGCAAGCAACTGCGGCGTGCCGACGCAATTTTCTAAGCTGCCTACCCGGCAGAGAACAGCAGACTGGCGCATCGTCAAAAACAAGCTGCCTTTTCTAAGCTGCCTACCCGGCAGAGAACATGGTGTCGACAAGAGCGTCGACCATCTCATCTTTCTAAGCTGCCTACCCGGCAGAGAACTAGAGCCTTTCCCCCGCAAACCCGCGCCAGCGGGGGAAAGCATCGCTTTCCCCAATAAAAACCCTTTTATTTCTCCCCGCGCCAAGCCCTTGATTTAACAGGCTTGGCGGCGGGGCAGGAAAAAAAGGGTTAGAACCACGGCACGGTGGCGTCGGGGCTGAGGCCGAAGGCGTTGAAGCGGCCGCTGTGGGTGGCCGGGGCTGGGCGCTGCTCGATGTGCAGCTGGTAACGTTGGCCGGTGCTGGCGCTGTTGAGGGTGAGGAAGGGCAGGGTTAGCCGGCGGGCGGCGCTGTCCGGGAAACGCTGCGCGGCTTCTTCCGCGCTGATGCCCAGCCGCCGCACCAGCCGGCGGCGCTCCTTGTCCGGATTGGTCTTGGCCTGCTTGCGCCGCACCTGCCAGGCTTCCGCCTGCGGCGGCACCGGCTGGATGGCGGCCAGCGCGATGTGGTCGCGCATGCCGCTAAGCCAGTCGCCGGCCATCAGCCGCTGCAAGGCGGCGTGGCCGCCGTGCAGGCGCAGGGTGTCGCCCAGCGCGGCGGCCGGGGCCGCGCGCGGGAAGCTGACGCCGATGTCGTCGCGGCCTTGTTCGCTCAGCGCGCGGTGCAGCTTGGCGAACAGCGCGTTCATCAGCAGCGTGGGCGCAAACTCCGGGTCCGGGCGTAGCCGGATGTCCAGGTAGTGATCCATGGCTTACTCCGCCGCGCCGAACACACCGCCGCGGATCAGCGTGGCCAGCACAAAGTGCTGATCATGCGGCGCCGGGGCCTGGTCTTTCAGCACCCAGTTGTCCAGCAGGGTGTAGAAGTCGGACTTGGCCTTGGGCTGGCGGCAGGCCTTGCCCAGCGTGGTGACCGAGCCGTAGGGCTCCACCGCGATGGGGCCGAGCTGTTCGGCTTCCGGGTGCCAGTCGTCAATGGTGCGGATGGCGTTGCCCAGCTTCTGCGAGTGGATGGCGGCGATTTTCAGCGTGCCTTGCTCGATGGCGTACAGGGTTTTGCTCTTGTCGCCGCGGCTGCGGTCCAGGATCAGCTCCTGCGACGGGAACACCTCCTGGCCGGCGCCCAGCCGCGCAAAGGCGGTGATTTGCAGCAGCAGATGGCGCTGGCCGGCCAGGCCGGCGGCGATGGCGGCGGCCAGTTGTTCCAGCGCGGCGGCCTGATTGCCGGGGTCGAAGTGGCGCAGGGACAGCGCCAGCGCGTCGAACTGCCATTGCTGCGCCGGCTGGCCTTGCTCCAGCAGCGCCACCCGTACTTCCACCTGCTCCGCGCCCACGCGGTTGCGCCACAGGAAGCGGCCGTTGGCCAGGTTGCAGGCATAGCGGCGCGCCAGCTCGGCAAAGCCGTGAGCTTGCACATAGCCGGCCACGGTGGCGCGCAGCTTGGCCTGGTAGGCGCTGTCGTTGCAGGCGGACGGCGCGCCGACATTGCCCAGTACCCGCAGCGTGAAGCTGATCTTCAAGGTGTCCGCGTGGTGCGGCAGCGCGGCCACGTCCACGGTTTGCAGATTGGGGTTTTCAATCTGCGCGTCCAGCTTGGCCGGGTCCTGGTCCTTGGTTTTCAGGCGGTTGGAAATGGTGCCGCGCACGGATTTTTCGATGACCCTGACCGGCTCCCAGCCGGCGTGCTGCTCGCGCTGTTGCCAGTCGCCGGCGTGAAACAAGGCGTCGGACGGGTCCAGCTTGCGTTCAAAGGCCAATACGGTAGCGGTTTTCAGCGGTGCGGTGCTCATGAGGCTTCCTTTCTGTCTTCTATTTCCAAGGTGGCGGCGTAATCATTGCGGCAGCGGTACAAGCCGCTGGCGGTGTCGTCGTCGGCGTACCACAGCAACTGGCCGACATCATGCAGCCGGTGCGGGCTGAGCCATTCGCCCAGCGAATACAGGCTTTCCACAAAGCGGAACGGCGTCTGCGCGTCGCGGGCGTTGGCCACGCTGCCGGCCGGGTAGAGCGGGGACAGCGCGCCGTAGCCCACCGGCATCGGCACCGTCCAGCCCTGGCTGTGGCCGCGTTGGCTGCGCCATTCCAGCGTGCGGCGCGGCTCGCCGCCGGTCGGGTCCGCTTGTTCCTGCCAGTGAGGCGCGTGGTTGATGCGGGACAGATCCAGCCAGGCGTCGAAGAGGTCTGTTTGCGGCTGGCTGGCGCGCAAGGCGGCCAAGTGGCTTTGCAGCAGATCGTCGCGGGACACCAGCGCAAAGCCGGGCAGCAGGCTGCGTCGCAGCTGGCGGAATTGCTCGCGTTGTTCCGTCTCGTCCTCGCTCAAGGTCATCAACTGCGGCGCGGGACGGCGACGGCCGGGCAGCGGCGGCGTCACGCTGCCGCCGGCAATGCGCATGCCGTGCAGGGTGTCCGTTACTTGCCGCGCCAGTTCCGGCAGCTGCTCCCCTGGCGCGGCCAGTGCTTCGCCGGTGAGGCCGAACAGCAGACTGATGTCCAGATGGATGCGGCCTTCCTCCACAATGGCGGCGGTGGCGCCGTCCTTGTCCACCGGGTTGCGGCTGAGGTGGAAACCCTGGGTGTACGCGCCGCTGGTCTGCGCCTGGTAATGGTGGCAGACCACGCCCACCGCCTCGAACTGCAAATCCAGGCTGCCGGCCAGCTTGCGCTCCAGCGCCTGGGCCAGGCCGGTGAAGGCGGTAATGGCCGGAAAGCCCCAGGTGAAGGGGCTGGAAATGGCGTTGGCGTTTTGCACCCGCAGCCGGGGCACGCTCAGCAGGCCGGTGATCACGGGCAGAGTGCTCATGCTTGCTCCTTGGCCATGGCCGCCAGCTGGCGGCGGGTTTGATCGTGCAGGGCCTGCCAGCCCAGGTCCCCGGCCAGCTCACGCGCCCAATGGTGGAATTCCGCGTCGCCCATCTCCAGCGGGCTGGCGTCGAATTGCTGGTTCAGCCAGCGGCCGAAGCGTTTGGCCACTTCCAGCGGCCAGTCCTCGCCGTGCCAGCGCGCGGCAAAGTCCGCGTCGGTATCGGCGCGCCAAGGGTCCAGCCACAGCTGCTGGTATTCCGGCAGCCGGCAGCGCGTGTCCGCGCTCCAGCCGGGCGGCAGGCCTTCGTGCATTTCCTTGCCGAACAGCAGCAGTTCCTCCAGCAGCGCATTGCCCAGATCGTCACGACGATCTTGGGCATCTTTGTTTTGAGGCGGTTGGCTTTCCAGAAAGACGCGCAGTTGGCGGACCAGCCGGCGCACATCGTTGCGGCGGCCAAAGCGCAGCAGCGCGTCCTCGCTATTGAGCGGCGGTTTCAGGCCCTGGCTTCGCCACTGCGGCGGCAGGGAAGCCAGCAGATAGTTATTGCCCTTGCGTTCGCTATTGAGCTGGGAAATATTCTGCGGCTTGGTGCCGCCCAGTTTCTGCACCGCCAACTGCGGATAGTCGCAATAGCCGTGCGGATGCTCGCGCTGTTCGCGGCGGGCCTGGCGCGCGGCCTTGGCGGCTTCGCCGAAGCGGTGCTCCTGGATGGTTTGGTACAGTCGCTGCGCCAGCGCGCTGGGATAGAGCGGGGCCAGTAGGTGGTAGTGCTCGTCCTTGGCCGGCTCGTAACCCACCAGCCAATACACTTGCTTGGCGCGGCTGTGGCTGGCGAGGTTTATACGAGGCTGCTGTAGTGTTGCAAAAATCTCGAGCCATTTTTGGGATAGCTCTGAGTCATTACTAAGTGCTGCGGCAAAGTCGCTATCTCGTGATGTTGCCAATTCAAGTAGGGCTTTACCATCAAACTTTTGTTCTAAGAATTTGTAAAACGCTGAGGAAATGGCTGCATTGCCAGTGAGGTCATTGTTGAATGTAGGGCCAAGTAGATGACTACCAACTTCTTGATGAGGTGGGAGTTTGTTTGGATAGCAATAAAGGTTAGTTGCTTCGGTAATTTTGATATCGGGATGAGTAGCTTTTAGCAGGTGGGTGACAAACTGAACCTCGAGGGCCCGTTGAACGAGGTTTGAGAGCCAAGTTGTCGGTTGATAATTGGCCAGCAGCGCTTCGCGCTTGGCGTCGTCGTCGGGCGCGAGCTTGTTCAACTTATCGTCGCGCCGTTGCCGGATGAAGTCGGTCATCAAGGCGCGTAGTGCTGCGGCGCGGGGCGTGAGGGTAGGGGGCATGGCTGGTCCTTGGATCAAAATCAGGAACAAACAGCAGTGCGGCCCCGGCGCGATTGGGCTGCCGGGGCCTTGGGTCGGTGCTTCATTGCATGCGCATCCTCCTGTTTTGCAAGGGATAGGGATGGGTGTGAGCCGGTCTTCCAACTTTGTCACGCGCTTGCGCAACACCGACATCCGCCATTTTTTTACCTAGTTAAAGTGACATTTATCGTTAATGAGCAGTGGCGACTTGTAACATCGGCGCCACTGCCGGCATAAGGCAGCTTAGAAATAGTCCAACTGAAACTTTCATTTCAGTTCTCTGCCGGATAGGCAGCTCAGACCGGCCAGCGCGCAAGCGACTGGCCTTTTTTACGTCCATCCGTTTGGCATGCCATCTATCTAGTGTGCCTGCGAGCAGGTGATATTGGTATGGACAGTGGTCGGGATTTACTTGACCTGTATCAGGCGGGGGTGGAGCAGGGGGTCTGGTGTGCTGAACTCAGGCGGTTAAGTCATGTGTTCGGCGGGATGGTGCTGCCATGTGATATCGATTTGTCTGCTGTGGAAGCTGTTAGACTTGTATGGCGTGCTGCCGGATAGGCAGCTTAAGTAACGGAATAAACCTACTGTTCATCTACCCCGTATGTTCTCTGTCGGATAGGCAGCTTAGAAAAAGCTCGGCGGTCACCCTTTGCCAGCAGTGATGTTCACTGCCGAATAGACAATTTAGGAAAGAGTGGTACCACACCATCCCACGCCAGACTGCTGTTCTCTGCGGGATGAGGTGCTCATTTCTCTTGCCCAGACTGGTTGATGTTCCTACAGGTCTATTCAGCAAAAATGGCTTCGGCTTGAAGGAAAGTAATGATGAGCAAAACAGCTAAAAACTATGGGATTGTGCTGAAGGCGCGCAAAGGGCCGGTCAAGCCGGTAGAGCTGGATTTGAGCGGTGAACCCGGCGTGCGCATTGTCAAGACTGCGGCCAAGCGGGTGATTCAGCGCCACAAAAAAGTGATCAAGGCGTTGGCGGATCGATGATCAATCCACGCGTGGTGGTGCAGTTGCATGATGCCATTTTGGAGATGGAGCCAGGGTTGGCGGGCATGCATGACATTGGGCCGCTGGAGGGCGCGTTGGCGCGAGTGGATAACAAGATCCGCTATGAGGGGATGGAGGATATCTTCGATATCGCCGCCATGTATGCGGTGGCCATTGCTCGCGGCCATTGCTTCAATGACGCCAATAAACGGACCGCGCTGGTGACGGCGCTGACTTATCTGGACTTGCAAGGCGTGGTGATTCTGCGTAGTGCCAAGCTGGAAGACATTATGGTGGATGTCGCTTCCGGGGCCTTGGAGGTGACGGAACTGGCTACGATTCTTTACTCACTGGCTAATTCATAGCTATCAGAATCTCAAAGGGCGTTTAGCCAATGTGCCCGCTAGCGGCACTGTGAAGCATGCTTGCTGCGGTGTGCCGTACTTCAATGTTCCTGCTACTTAGGCGAAGGGTGTGAGGTGCTTTGCTATGTAGTGAGGCTTATCAATTCAATATTGATAATCATTCCCATTTATAGTGTAAGATTGCTGCTCTCATTTGATCTGCCCACGCATCATTGCGCTGGCATGGAACCGCAACGGCACGCCTTCTTATGACTTTGACCGCTTCTCGCCTCCCCGTCAGCGCCGCGCAGCACGGCATCTGGATGGGACAGCAACTTTCCCCGGACAACCCGAGTTACCTCACCGCCGAAGCCACCGAGCTGCGCGGCGCGCTGAACCTGGACGCCTTGCGCGACAGCGCCGCCGAGGTGTTGGCCAATTGCGCGGCGCTGAACATGCGCTTTGAGTTTGACGGCAGCCAGCTGTGGCAGCAGCCGGTGGCCGCGCAGGCGGAGATACCCTGCCTGGACTTCAGCGCGGAAACGGAACCGGAAGCGGCGGCGCGCGCCTGGGTGGCTCAGACGCTGGCGCGGCCGTGCGATCCGGCGCGGGACGCGCTCTATCTGGGCGCGCTGTTGAAGCTGGGGCCGGAGCGGCACTGGTGGTATCTGCAGACCCACCATATCGCGCTGGACGGCTTCGCCTACGGCCTGCTGAGCCAGGCGCTGGCGGCGCGCTACAGCGCCCGCGTCAAGCAGCAGGCCCTGCCGCCGCTGGCGGATTGGTCGCTGGACAAGATCGTCGTCGCCGATCACGCCTACCAGGCCAGCGAGGCCTGCGCGCAGGACCGCGCCTTCTGGCTGCAGCGCCAGGGCCGGCAGCCGGCGGCCAGCACGCTGGCGCCCGCCGCCTTGCTGGCGGACGGGGTGAACAAGGCCGAGCAATGGCTGAGCCCGGCGCAGATCGCCGCTTGGCAGGCTTCGGCCAAACAGCACGGCGTGGACTGGGGCGCCTGGTTGCTGGCAGCGGTGGGTGCCTGGCTGGCCAAGCGCAGCGGCCGCCGCGCGCTGACCCTGGGTCTGCCGGTGATGAACCGCCTGGGCACGCCGGCGCTGGCGGTGCCGTGCATGGCGATGAATATCGCGCCGCTGAGCCTGCGGCTGGACGAAGAGCTGGGCGCGGCGGAGCTGAGCCGCCAGCTGGCGGACAGCCTGCGCGCGATCCGGCCGCATCAGCGCTATCGCTACGAGCAGCTGCGCGGCGATCTGGCGCGCGTTGGCGGCCAGCAGCGCTTGTTCGGCGCGGTGGTGAACCTGATGCCCTTCGACCGCCGCGCGCCGTTCGCCGGCCTGGACAGCCGGGTGCTGCCGCTGGGTTCCGGCCCGGTGGAAGATGTGTCGATCAATTTCAGCCTGTTGAACACCGAATGGCGGCTGTGCCTGGAAGCCAACCCCAACGCTTACCCGCAGGCGGAGCTGGACGGCCTGCGCGACGATTTGCTGGCCTGGCTGGACGCCTGGGCCGGCCGCGCGCCGGACGCCGCGTTGAGCGAGTTGCTGCCGGAGCTGCCGCCGCTGAGCGTGCTGGACGGCGCAGCGCTGGAGCGCGAACCGCTGGAGGTGCTGAGCCTGATCCGCGCCGCCGCCGCCGCGCGGCCGGACGCGACGGCGCTGGAACAGGACGGCGAGCGCCTGTCCTACCGCGAGCTGTTGCAGCGCGTGCTGCAACTGGCCGGCCGCTTGCAAGCCGCCGGCCTGCAGGCGGAGGAACGGGTGGCCATCGTGCTGCCGCGCAGCCCGGAAGCCATCGTCGCCATCCTGGCCACGCTGTGGGCCGGCGGCTGCTATGTGCCGCTGGACCCGCACGGCCCGCCGACGCGGCTGGCCATGGTGCTGGACGACGCGCAGCCGCGGTTGGCCGTCACCCTGAACGCCTGGCGTCCGCTCTTGGGCGCCGTGCCGGCGCTATGTCTGGACCTGCCGCCGCAACAGGACGCGCTGGCCGCCGCGGACCCGGCGCCGGAAGCCGGCCAAGCCGCTTATCTGCTCTACACCTCCGGCTCCACCGGCAAGCCCAACGGCGTGCTGGTCAGCCACGGCGCGCTGGCACAGTTCGTCAGCAGCGCCGGCCAGCTGTACCGCATCGGCGCCGACGAACGCATTCTGCAATTCGCGCCGCTGCACTTTGACGCCAGCATCGAGGAAATCTTCCTGGCGCTGTGCCATGGCGGCACCCTGGTGCTGCGCACCGACGCGATGCTGGAATCCATGCCGGCCTTCGCCGCCGCGGTGGCGCGCCAGCGCATCAGCGTGCTGGACCTGCCCACCGCCTTCTGGCACGAACTGGCCTTCGCCTTGCAGCCGGAACTGGCCGCGCAGCTGGCCAGCGTGCGGCTGACCATCATCGGCGGCGAAGCCGCGCTGCCGGAACGCGCCGGCCGCTGGCAGGCGCTGTTGCCGGGCAGCGTGCTGCTCAACAGCTACGGACCCACCGAGGCCTCCATCATCGCCACCAGCGCCATCCTGTCCGGCCCCGGCGCGGTGTGGGACGGCGGCGACAGCGTGCCCATCGGCCTGCCGCGCCCCGGCGTGCGCGCCGTCATCGTGGACGAGTGCCTGCAGCCGGTGGCGCAGGGCGAGGACGGCGAACTGTGCCTGCTGGGCGAGGCGCTGGCCATCGGCTACCTGGGCCGCGAAGAACTGACCGCGCGCCGCTTTGTAACGCTGGACGCGTTGCCCGGCGCGCCGCGCGCCTACCGCACCGGCGACCGCGCGCGGCTGAGCGACGGCCAGCTGCGCTTCCTGGGCCGGCTGGACCATGAAATGAAGATCAGCGGCCTGCGCATCGACCCGGCCGAAATCGAAAACGCGCTGCTGGCCTGCCCGGAGGTGCGCGAGGCGGCGGTGGTGGGCCTGCCGCTGGCTGGCGGCGGCTATACCCTGGCCGCCTTCCTCAGCGGCGGCGAGACCGAGCCGGCGGCGATGCGCGCGCGCTTGGCCGAGGTGCTGCCGGCGGCGGCGATCCCGGATCACTGGCGCTGGCTGGACAGCCTGCCGCGCAACGTCAACGGCAAGATAGACCGCAAGCAGCTGGCCGCCGGCATGGAAGCGCAAGCGCCAACCGCGGCGGAAGACGCCAGCCCGCTGGAACGCCAGGTGATGGAGGTGTGGCAGCAAGTGTTGGGCGTCACCCCGCCCAGCCGCCACGCCAACTTCTTCGAACTGGGCGGCAAATCGCTGCAAGCCATCCAGGTGGCCAACCGGCTGGCGCAGCGCCTGAACCGCGAAGTGGCGGTGTCCGCGCTGTTTAGCCACAGCACGGTGGCGGCGCTGGCGCAGGCGCTGAGCGCGCCCGCCGCGCACCGGCCGCCGTCGGCCAGCGAAGGCCAGGAATTCGCGCCGCTGCTGACCATCCAGCCCGGCGCGCTGCCGGCGCTGTTCTGCCTGCACCCGGCGGAAGGCCTGTCCTGGTGTTATCTGGGCCTGGCCAAACACCTGCCCGGCGTGGCCATCTACGGCCTACAAGCCACCGGCATCACCGGCGACAAGCCAGCCAGCTTCGACGCGATGGTGGCGGACTACGTAGCCCGCGTGCGCGAGGTCCAGCCGCAAGGGCCGTACCGGCTGCTGGGCTGGTCCCTGGGCGGCGGGCTGGCGCAGGCGATGGCGGCGCAGCTGCGCGCCGCCGGCGAAACCGTGGAACTGGCGGCGCTGATGGACAGCTATCCGACCGCCAGCTGGCAGGGCCGGCCGCAACCGATATTGCACGACGCGCTGGTGACGGTGCTCAGCGTCAACGGCGAAGTGGACGCCGACGAAAACGGCCAGCCGTTGGACAATGAGGCGATCTACCAACGCCTGCTACGCCCCGGCAGCCCGCTGGCGCCGCTGGGCCGCGCCGCGCTGGAGCGGCTGGGCGCGGCCTCGCTGCACGGCATGCAATTGTTCCGCGACAGCCAAACCCCGCCTTACGACGGCGACGTGCTGCTGTTCCGCGCCGGCATCCACCCGGAAGACGCGCCCAAGCCGGAAGATTGGCGGCCCTTCCTCGGCGGCAAGCTGGAGTGCGTGGAGCTGGACTGCGACCACTTCGGCATGAGCGATCCGGAGCCGATGAGAAGGATAGGCGAGGAGTTGGCGCGGCGCTTGGCTTGAGCCGCGCTGGTTTGATGAAAAACGCCGTTCACCCTGGGTGAGCGGCGTTTTTGTCTATGCTGTCAGACTGTTCATTCGCTGGCAGCAGGATCTGCTTGCTTGTGGCTTGCCGGGAGCGGGGCCGTCATCTCCGCTGCGGCGGGGAGAGGCTCAGTGGTGAGCTGGCCTCTTTCTTCCTGCTTCGCTTGGCGTGCTTTTTGACGACGAATCATCTCCTTCGCACTGACACAACGGCGCAATGGCTGCACGGTTAGGAATAGGAAGAAACCGGTATAGGCGCTTAGAAATAAGAGCAGCATGCGTTGCTTTGATACGGTGTCGCTGATCGCCTTGGGGTAATTGGTCTGCTTGAAGAATTTGCAAAAAATTTGGGCGTCGTCAGGGGAGAAACCCGTGGCCGGGAGCGAGGCCTTGGCGCAGTCGCTTTCACTGATTTTGTTCTTGCCCCATAAGCCGGTGATGGTTTTTTGGCTGCTGGCAAAGAACCAGGTCTTGCTTTCCGTGGTGGCATAGAGCCCGTCGTCTATGCCGGTGCTGGCAACACCGCTGGCGGTGAGGATGCCCAGCACGAGAACAGCTAGCAGTAGGGCGATGCTGCCTAACCTATTGGGCGAGGTGATATTGCCGGGCTCGCTGAGCTTGAAGTAATGCCCGCAGCGTTTGATGTCGTCGATATCCTCGTTGTGCTTGGCCGCCCATTGGATCAGCGTCAGCATTTCTTGTTTGGTGCGGATCTTAAGCCCGGTCAGGGTACGGAACTTCATGATGGCGTTTCTTTCATCCAGAAAGTCCGCCAGCAGTTTGTCGTTGATTTCCTTCTTACCGCCCACGATGCGCCATAGCAGCGTCAAGGGAATGTGGTAGGACTGGGTGCGCAGCACCACGAACAGAATGGCCAGTATCGGCAGCGCGCCCAAGATGATGGCGGTGAGGGGCGAGATCAGTTTGGATGCCTGATTGACGTAGTCAATGTATTCCACGGCCACTCCTTTGATGATTTTATTGGCATATTTTATCCTTTGGGAGTGGCTTTGTTCAGGCGGCAGATCAAGAAAAATGCCCCATCAGGAGCGTTTTGTTTGCGGGCTAGCTGGCAGTGAACGCGGTAACTCGCCAGGATCAGTTCTCTCCCGTTTCTAAGCTGCCTATCCGGCAGTGAACTTGGTGGCCGCGCTTTGATACCCGGTGTTGGTTTTCTAAGCTGCCTATCCGGCAGTGAACTGGCTGACAGAGACTAGGCGTGTGCTCAAGCCTTTCTAAGCTGCCTATCCGGCAGTGAACCCGGCGACGTTGCGCACTTTGATGATGCCGTTTTTCTAAGCTGCCTATCCGGCAGTGAACGTCGCCTTCATTCAGTGCATCGTTGACGATCTTTTCTAAGCTGCCTATCCGGCAGTGAACGGCGGCACAACCAGAAATCGCCCGGCTTATGGTTTCTAAGCTGCCTATCCGGCAGTGAACCATTGTAGGGTTTTAGTGGCTATCGCACCTGTTTTCTAAGCTGCCTATCCGGCAGTGAACCGACTGGCATGATCCATCATCCAGCCGGGGAATTTCTAAGCTGCCTATCCGGCAGTGAACGAGAAACAGGCCGCTGCCTGTCTCGGCCCATATTTCTAAGCTGCCTATCCGGCAGTGAACTGATGCTGTTCATGGTGTCCTCAGTACTGGATTTTCTAAGCTGCCTATCCGGCAGTGAACGACCAAACGCCCCACTTGCAGCGCTGCATAGTTTTCTAAGCTGCCTATCCGGCAGTGAACACGACCGACACACTTAAGCCAGATCACGTCGCTTTCTAAGCTGCCTATCCGGCAGTGAACATGGAAACATCGGTGCCCTACGTGTCGTGCCTTTTCTAAGCTGCCTATCCGGCAGTGAACTCTGGACAATCGGCGCCACGGCGCCGCCCGGCTTTCTAAGCTACCTATCCGGCAGTGAACCAGGAAGTTACCCGGGGTGAACGAGCCGGTACTTTACTAAGCTGCCTATCCGGCAGTGAACAGCTGGTCAGCGGCATCAATACCTTGACGTAATTTCTAAGCTGCCTATCCGGCAGTGAACTCGTTTGTCACGCGCGTCCGGACATGCGACATTTTCTAAGCTGCCTATCCGGCAGTGAACTGTCATGGGGCATTGGTCGGATGGATATGTAGTTTCTAAGCTGCCTATCCGGCAGTGAACTAGAGTCTACACCGCTCATAGTCCTTATGGCGCGGGCATTTGCAGCGATTCCTCCGGCGTTGACCCAAATTTCCAGATTGTCGCTAAGTCATTGTTTTTAAATGTCGGAACCAGGGGGCTGAAAAAAAGGGTAGTCCGCGCAGGCTGTCCCACCGTTCATGCCCATGGCAAGATATGCCGTCGCGTTCCATCCTGAAGGGCTCGCCGTGTCCGATTTTCCCCCGTCTGATCTCAAGACCATTCTGCATTCCAAGCGCGCCAATCTTTACTACCTGCAGCACTGCCGGGTGCTGGTCAACGGCGGGCGGGTGGAGTACGTCACCGACGCGGGCAAGGCTTCGCTGTACTGGAATATCCCCATCGCCAACACTAGTTGCATCCTGCTGGGCACTGGCACCTCGGTGACGCAGGCGGCGATGCGGGAGCTGGCCAAGGCCGGGGTGATGGTGGGGTTTTGCGGCGGGGGCGGCACGCCCTTGTTTAGCGCCAATGAGTTGGAGCAGGAGGCGGCGTGGTTTGCGCCGCAAAGCGAGTACCGGCCCACCGAGTATCTGCAGTACTGGGTGCGTTTCTGGTTTGACGACGCGCAGCGGCTGGCTGCGGCCAAGGATGTGCAGCTGGCGCGGCTGGGCTGTTTGCAGCGGCATTGGCTGGGCAGCCGCGCCTTGCGCGAAGCCGGTTTCGTGGTGGAAGAGACCGGCCTGGAGGCGGCCTTGCAGGCCTCGCGCCAGGCGATTGCCCAGGCGCCGGACCACGCGCATTTGCTGACCGAGGAGGCGCGGCTGACCAAGCTGTTGTTCCGTTTGGCGGCGCAGGCCACCGGTTATGGCGATTTCAGCCGCGCCAAGCGCGGCGCCGGCACGGACCCGGCCAACGCCTTTCTGGATCACGGCAATTACCTGGCTTACGGCCTGGGCGCCACCGCGGCCTGGGTGCTGGGCTTGCCGCACGGCCTGGCGGTGTTGCACGGCAAGACCCGGCGCGGCGGGCTGGTGTTCGACGCGGCGGATCTGGTCAAGGATGCGCTGATCCTGCCGCAGGCCTTTGTTTCCGCGATGCGCGGCGACGATGAGCAGACTTTCCGCCAGGCCTGCATCGAGGCGCTGACCCGCGGCGAGGCGCTGGACTTCATCATCGACACCTTGAAGGACATTGCCGAGCGGCGGGGGCGGGCGGCATGAATATCCTGCTGATTTCACAATGCGACAAGAAGGCGCTGACGCGCAGCCGGCAGATCCTGGACCAGTTCGCCGAGCGCCGCGGCGACCGCGTCTGGCAAACGCCGATCACCCAGGCCGGGCTGGACACGCTGCGGCGCTTGCTGCGCCAGAGCGCGCGCAAGAACACCGCGGTGGCCTGCCACTGGATACGCGGCCAGGACCATAGCGAGCTGCTGTGGATCGTCGGCGACGCCAGCCGTTTCAATGCCGACGGCGCCACGCCCACGCACAGCACCCGCCGCAATGTGCTGCGCAGCGCGGACGAGAACGATTGGCACAGCGGCGAGGACATCCAGCTGCTGGCCGGCCTGGCGGCCTTGCTGCACGACCTGGGCAAGGCCAGCCAGGCGTTTCAGCAACGGCTGCGCGGCGAACGGAGCGAGCGCAATCTCTACCGCCACGAGTGGGTGTCGCTGCGCTTGTTTCAGGCCTTTGTCGGCGATGACGACGACGCCGGCTGGCTGGCGCGCTTGCGGCAGCCGACGGAGCAGGATCACGCCAGCTGGCTGGCGCGTTTGCAGGCGGACGGCATGGGGGAGGCGTGCGAACCGCCGTTTTCCCGTCTGCCGCCGCTGGCCGCCGCGGTGGGTTGGCTGGTGCTGACGCATCATCGGCTGCCGCTGATGCCGGAGTTCAAGCAGGAGCGGCAATGCCGCTTGGGCGGCAAGCTGGAGGGTTTTCAAAGCCGCATGCTGTTGAATATTCCGGCCCATATCGACGCGCGCTGGAACGAATGGCGGGAGACGGAGGCCGAGCCGGCGCAGCTGGCGCCGTACTGGCGTTTCCCGCTGGGCCTGCCGGTGAATACGCCGGCCTGGAGCCGCCGCGCCGCGCGGCTGGCGGACAAGCTGGCCGCGCGCCTGACCGCGCGCGGCGAGACGCGCTGGCTGGACAATCCTTACGCGATGCATGTGGCGCGGCTGAGCCTGATGCTGGCGGATCACCATTTTTCCAGCCTGGATTACGCCCAACTGCGGCACAAGCGCGGCCAGGCCGGCTATCCGCTGTGGGCGAATACTCATGGCCGGTCCGGCGATTTCAATCAGCCGCTGGACGAGCATTTGCTGGGCGTGGCGGAGCAGAGCGCTTTGGTATGCCGCGTCTTGCCCGGTTTTGAGCGCGAGTTGCCGCGGCTGCTGCGGCGCAAGCGCTTGCTGCAGCGCAGCGCCGATGGGCGCTTCCGCTGGCAGGACCGCGCCGCGGACCAGGCCGCGGGAATGCGCGCGCGGGCGGCGGAGCAGGGCGCTTTCATCGTCAACATGGCGTCCACCGGCTGCGGCAAGACGCTGGGCAATGCGCGGATCATGTACGCCTTGGCGGACCCGGCGCTGGGCCTGCGTTGCGCGTTTGCGCTGGGCTTGCGCGCGCTGACGCTGCAAACCGGTCAGGCCTTCCGCCAGCGGCTGCGCCTGAACGAGGACGATCTGGCCATCTGCGTGGGCGGCAGCGCCAACACCCAGTTGTTCAAACACTATCAACGGCAGGCGGAGGCCAGCGGCTCGGCCTCGCGTCAGGCTTTGTGGGATGAGGGCGGCGAGGTGCGTTACGAGGCCGGCGGCGAGCACCCGCTGTTGTCGCGCGCGCTGCGCGATCCGCAAACGGCCAAGCTGCTGCAGGCGCCGCTGCTGGTGTGCACCATAGACCATCTGACGCCGGCTACGGAAAGCCAGCGCGGCGGGCGGCAGATTGCGCCCATGCTGCGGCTGATGAGCGGGGACCTGGTGCTGGACGAGCCGGACGATTTCGACCTAGCGGATTTGCCGGCGCTGACCCGGCTGGCGCATTGGGCCGGCTTGCTGGGCAGCCGGCTGCTGCTGTCGTCCGCCACCTTGCCGCCGGCGCTGATCGAGGGCTTGTTCGAGGCCTATCTGGCCGGCCGCCGTCAGTTCCAGGCCAATCGCGGCCAGCCGGGGCGGCCACTGGCGGTGTGCTGCGCCTGGGTGGATGAACAGGACCGGGCCCAGGAAGACTGCGCCGATGTCGACGCTTTCCGCCGGCGGCAACGCCAGTTCGCCGGCCGGCGCGCCGATTGGCTGGCCACGCAGCCGGCGCGGCGCCATGCCGAGCTGCTGCCGTTGAGCTTCGGCCAGGGGCAGGCGCCGGCCTTGCGTCGGGAGTTCGCCGCCCAGTTGCAGCCGGCTATCGAGCGCTTGCACCGGCTCAATCAGCAGCGGGACCCGATCAGCGGCCAGGCGGTCAGCTTCGGCCTAGTACGCATGGCCAATATCCAGCCCTTGTTCGAGGTGGCGCTGGCCTTGTACGCGCTGCCGTGGCCGGCGCACTGGCAGCTGCATTTATGCGTCTACCACTCGCAATACCCCTTGCTGCTGCGTTCCGCCATCGAGCGCCAGCTGGACCAGGCGCTGAATCGTTCCGATCCGCAGGCGGTGTTCACGCTGCCGGCCATCCGCCGCGAGCTGGACGCTGAGCCGGAGCGCGAGCATGTGTTCATCGTGCTGGGCTCGCCGGTGACCGAGGTGGGGCGGGATCACGATTACGACTGGGCGATCGTCGAGCCCTCGTCGATGCGTTCGCTGATCCAGCTGGCCGGCCGGCTGCGCCGCCACCGTCCGGATCCTTGGGACAAGGTGAATGTGTTGATTGGCGAGCGCAATCTGCGCAGCGTGGAACAGCCCAGCCAGCCGGCCTTCTGCTGGCCGGGCTTCGAGAGCGAGACGTTTGCCTTGGACAGCCATCTATTGAGCGAACTGCTGGAGGAGGACGAGTACCGGCATCTGGACGCGCGGCCGCGCATCGTGCAGCCGGAGCCCTTGCGGCCGAAGCGGCGCTTGTCGCACCTGGAGCATGCGCGGCTGGCGCAGATGATGTCGCCGGCCGGCCAGGCCAAGGCTGCCAGCAGCAGGCCGGGGCGGGAGGGTCAGGCCATCGCGCCCTTGGGCGCGTATAGCTGTTGGCAGCAGCCGCAGGCGCTGCTCAGCGGAGTGTTGGCGCAGCAGCAGCCTTTCCGCGCCAGTGGCGAGCCGGAGGTGGATTTGCTGTTATTGCCCACCGAGGACGGGGGCAATTATGTGCTGCACCGGGTGGTGGCCCAGCCGTGGCCGAAGCCGCCGGACTTTATTCCGGCTGAGAAACAGAAGAACCAGCGGGTGCCAGACGCGGCGTTGACGCAGCCGAATATCCGAGCCTGGGGCCACAGCGAGTATCCGGCGGCCTTGGCCGAACTAGCGGCGGAGCTGGGCATGGAGCTGGACGCCTGTGCGCGGCGCTTTGGCGGGCTGAGCTTGCCGCGGTCGGACAATGGCTGGCGCTTCCATCCGGCGCTGGGGTTTTGCAAGGCTTGAGGCGCGCCAGCAATGAAAACGGCCGAGGCGGCGAGCGTATCGCCGGGGGCCTCGGCCGTGTGGGGGCTCAGCGCAAACCGCTGTGCAGCCCGTCCACCAGCACATGCGCCACGCCCTGAGAGCAGCGCTCCACCCGGCCGCTGACGCCGTAGACGCGGCGCAGGCTTTGGCTGTCTATCACCTCGTCCGGCGCGCCGTTGGCTTGCAGCGCGCCGTCCTTCAGCATCAGCACCCGGTCGCAATGGCGCAGCGCCACATTGAGGTCGTGCAGCACGATGACGGTGACCATGCCGCGGCGGCGGGTTTCGCGGCGCAGCAGGTCCATCACGTGGAACTGGTAGTTGAGGTCCAGCGCGGACAGCGGCTCATCCAGCAGCAGCACCGCCGGTTCGCGGATCAGCGCCTGGGCGATGCCCACCAGCTGGCGCTGACCGCCGGACAACTGGTCCAGGTAGCGCAGCGCCAGTTGCTCGATGCCCAGCGATTGCAGCAGCGCGAACACTTGCTGGTCGTCGTGGCGGCGCGACAGGCCGGCGGCGGTGGCCTGGCCGGCCACCATCAGCGATTCGAACACCGACAGATGCACGCTGGGCGGCAGGGTCTGCGGCAGGTAGGCCACTTCGCCGCGCTGGCGGCTGAGCGCGCGCTGGTCCAGGCGGACGTCGCCACTGCTGTGCTGCAGGCCGGCCAAGGCGCGCAGCAAGGTGGACTTGCCGCTGCCGTTGGGGCCGAGCAAGGCCGTGATGTCGCCCGCCCGCAGACAGGGCACGTCCAGCGCGCGTATCACCTGGCGCTTGCCGTAGCTGACCGAGAGTTGATGGATGGACAGGGCGGAGCTCATTGGCGGCCTCCGTTGCGCAGCACGATGGCGATGAAGAAGGGGATGCCCACCAGCGAGGTGACGATGCCCACCGGCACGATGACGCCGGGCACCAGATTCTTGGTCACCACCGAGGCCATGGACAGGATGGCGGCGCCGGTCAGCGCGCTCACCGGCAGGTAGAAGCGGTGATCCTCGCCCACCAGCCGGCGCGCGATATGCGGCGCGATCAGGCCGATGAAGCCTATGGTGCCGACGAAGGCCACCGCCAGCGCGGTGAGCAGGCTGGCGCGCAGCAGCGAGCTGAGGCGCAGCCGGCGCACATTGATGCCGAAGCTGGCGGCGCGGTCTTCGCCCAGCCGCAGCGCGGTCAGCCGCCAGGACTGGCTCAGCGACCAGGGCAGGATCAGCGCGAAAGCGCCGAACAGCAAAGCGATCTTGGGCCAGTCCGCGCGCGACAAGCTGCCCATCAGCCAGAACACCAAGTCTTGCAGCGAGTCCGCGGTGGAGACGAATTGCAGCAGGGACACCAGGGCGTTGAAGCTGAAGAACAGCGCGATGCCGAACAGCACCACGCCGCTGGTGGGCATATTGCTCCAGCGCGCCACCACGTCCAGCAGCAGCGCGGAACCGAGCGCGAACACGAAGGCGTTGACCGGCAGCATCCACGGGCCGGGGATGCCGGGGAGGCTGACATCCAGCAGGATGGCCAGCGCCGCGCCGAAGGCGGCCGCCGGCTGCAGGCCCAGGGTGAACGGGTCCGCCAGCGGGTTGTGCAGCACGGTCTGCATTTCGGCGCCGGCCAGACCCAGCGCCAGGCCGGCGGCGATGGCGATCAGCGCGTAGGGCAGGCGGATCTGCCAGACGATCACCTCGGTGGCCGGATCGGCGGCGGCCGGGTGCCACAGCGTCTGCCAGAATTCGGCCAGCGGCATGCCGCTGGCGCCGGTGGTGACGTCCAGCGTCAGCGAGACGGCGAGCAGGCTCAGCAGCACGGCCATCAGCAGCAGCCGGCGCAGCAGGGTGCGGCGGTAGTCCGCCGCCACCATGGCGGCGGAAAGCGTTAGGGTTTCGCCGCTCATTTAACGCCCTTGACCCAGTAAGTGCCTTGCGGCTCTATGGCCAGGAAGTCGCGGTGCAGCTGCTTCCAGCTGGCGTCCGGGTCCAGCTTGGCGAAGCGCGCCGGTTGCAGTTCCTTGGCGAAGGCTTCCAGCAGCACGATGTGGTAAGGCGTGTTGTAGAAGTGGTGCCAGGCGCCGAAGGTACGGCCTTCGCGCACCGCGCGCAAGGCGCCCACCGGGCTGCGCGCGGCGGTGCGCTTGAGCGAGGCCTGCGCCTGCGCCGCGCTGATGTTGGCGCCGAACTGAATGCCGGTCTTGTCGGCGGCGTCCGCGGTGCCGGTGCCGATGTAAAGATCCGGATTGCTGGCCAGCACATGCTCCATATTCACTTCGCCCACCGCGCCGGGAATCAGCTTGTCGGCGATATTGACGCCGCCGGCGGCGTCCACCAGCTCGCCCAGGCTGCCGCGGCCGGCGCTGGTGACGTTGCTGAAGGCGCCGGCGCGCAGGTCCAGGAAGGCCTTGGGCTTTTGCTGCGCCGGGATGGCGGCGACGACTTTGCGGATGGCGTCCATCTTGCCCTGGTAGAAGCGGATGAAGCGCTCGGCCTCGGCCTCGCGCTGCAGCGCCTTGCCCATGATGCGCAGGCTGGGCACGGTGTGTTCCAGCGGCGCGTTGCGGAAATCGACGAAGACCACCGGCACCTTGGCTGCTTGCAATTGCTGCACGATGGGGTTGTTCAGGCCCGGGCCGTGGCCGGAGATGCTGAACACGGCGATGTCGGGGCGCAGCGTCAGCACTTTTTCGGCGCTGACCGAGTTTTCGCTGGTCTTGCCGATCAGCGGAATCTGGTCGATGGCCGGGAAGCGTTGTTTGTACTGGGCGTAGGTTTGCGGGTCCAGCTGGCGGAAGTCGCCCTGCCAGCCGGCGATGCGGGCGATGGGCTGCTTGCCTTCCAGCAGGGCCAGCGCGTAGAACAGCCGGCCTTCGCCCAGGAGGATGCGGTTGACCTTGGCCGGCACTTCCACTTTACGGCCGGCGATGTCGGTGACGGTGGCGGCTTGGGCCGCCAGCGTGGCCGCGGCCAGCGCGCCG
Source organism: Chromobacterium rhizoryzae (assembly GCF_020544465.1). NCBI lineage: Bacteria > Pseudomonadati > Pseudomonadota > Betaproteobacteria > Neisseriales > Chromobacteriaceae > Chromobacterium > Chromobacterium rhizoryzae. Next base: position 4,206,406 of record NZ_CP066126.1, on the reverse strand, counting down.
GCCAGCAGCAGACGGGAGAACAGTGTTTTCATTGTGATTCCTTGAGCGATACGGCTCCGCTGCCAAAGCCCGCCGCGGTGGAGAGGGCGGGTGGACGGGCTTTAGCCGTGGAGCGGGTGGCAAGCATCATACAGAAACGGGAGCCGCCGGGCAGGCCCGGCGCGCTCGGAAAACGCGGCTGGGCTGGGGGGCTTACTCGGTCTTGGCCCAATCCAGTTTCAAGTCCGGCGTCTTGGCCATCAGGCCCAGGTGCTCGTCCATGATGAATTCGATCTTGGCCAGCTTGTCGGCCGCGTCGGCGGCACAGATCATGTCCAGGGTGTCGTCCTGGCGCTGAATCCGGCATTCGCCGATGGGGAAGTGCACATGAGCCTGGTGGCTGTCGAACTCCACCGGGACTTTCAGCGCGTAGTGCTTGCACAGCTTGTACAGCACCTTGTCGGCATTGGGCGTGGTCAATTGGGCGCGGCTGCTCAACATCATCAATTCTCCAATCGTAAAAACGGGAACAGGCAGTTGGCGAATCCGGCGGATTCGGCAACTGCCGTGCGGTGTTTCCGGCCCGTCCGGGGACGGGCCGTCAGGGTGCGGCTTAGAAGCTGTTCACAATCTGCTGCGCGTCGGCGATACCGCGTTGCCAACGGCTTCGGAATGCTCATGTACCACTTGTACATTCCGCTTCCTCAACCGTTTGCGCCTTGTCTCGCTCTAGCTCGCGAGATCGTGAACACCTTCTTAGAACTTGCCGGTCAAGGTCAGCCAATAGCGGCGGCCCTCGTCGACCATCCAGTTGCCGTTAAGCGGCGCTTTGGTTTTGTCTTTCTCTGCGTTGCCTACGCGGTCGTCGATCGGTACTTTGCGGTCGGTCAAATTGAAGACGGCGAAGTTGACGTCGAAGTTCTTGCTCAGCTTGTAGCTGCCGCCAAAGTCCCAGGTGCTGGAGCCGCCGCGGGTGCGCGCATCGTAAGCGCCGTTGCGGAAGCCGGTGTAGTACTGTTTGCCTTCAAAGTTCAGGCGAGTGTACAGGTCCAGCTTTTCCATCGGCGCCCAAGCCAGCTTCACATTGCCGGCGTGTTCCGGTGTCTTGTCCAGCGGTAAGCCGTTCAGCGATTGACCGGACAGCGAGGTTTCCTTGCCGCCTTCGCGCTTGGACTTGGTGTAGGTGTAGTTGCCGGACAGCGTCCATTTCGGCATGAAGGTCCAACTGCTGGACAGCTCGAGACCACGGATATCAACTTGGTCTACGTTGTCGTAGACATAGACTCTCGCATCTTTGTATTGCTTGTCGTTTCTATCGAAGTACTTCAACTGATCGGTAAATTGGTCCGTACCGTAGCTGACTACCTTGTTGCGGAAACGATTGTAGAACAGAGTGGCGCTGCTGTTCAGGTTCCGGCTATTGTCGAAATGAAGACTAACTTCATAAGAAGTGCTTTCCTCAGGCTTCAGTTTGGAGTTGCCGCACAGCAAACCAGTCTCTACGCGGCTGCCGGTACGCATGCAATAGCCGTCGGTGCTTTGGCGAATGGTCGGCGCCTTGAAACCCTTGCCCGCGCCACCTTTCAGTGTCCACTGCGAGCCCAGGTGCTGGACCAGGTAAACGCGCGGGGTGAAGTGGGTGCCGAACACGCTGTGGTGGTCGACGCGACCGCCGGCGGTGATGGTCAGATTGTCAGTGGCCTCATAGCTGTCCTCGGCGAACAGGGCCCAAGTATTGACAGTAACTTTATCCGGATTGGCAGGGCCTTTGTATTGGAATGGCGGAAGCAGGGCCTCTTGTGCCTGAAGATCGGAACCAACTTGTCGGCCAAACTGGGTGCCAACCTTCACTGTGTGCCGATCCAGCAGGAAGGTCAGTTGGCCGTCCAGCGTGGTATTGGCCAACTTCACGCCTTTGCCGTCGCTGACGTTGTTTTCGTCCGAGCTGGACTTGGCCATTTCCTGATACAGCGCGACATTGGAACGGATATTGCCGTATTTGCCGTTGTGGCTCAGGCTCCAGTGATCACGGGTATCGTATTGATCGTATTTGCCGAGAGTCGGGGACAAACTCTTGCCGCCCGTGGTGGTCTTGCGCAGTTCGTTATGGCCGGCTTCGAAGGTGATCTCGTGGTCCTGGTTCGGGGTGAAACTCAACTTGGCGTTGATGTCGGACATGTGATTGGCGTCTTTGCCGCCGTCGCCGCTCTTGCTGTAGAAAATATTGTCTTCAGCCTGGTTGTTCAGCGAGCCGTAGACTTGCAGCGACAGCAGGTCCTTCATCAGCGGGCCGCCCAGCCAGAAGCTGCTCTGGCCGGTATTGCCTTCGTTCGAATGTTCGGTGATGGTGCCGCCCAGCGTCATCGAACCATGCCATTCCTTGGGCGCTTTGCGGGTGATGATGTTGACCACGCCGCCCATGGCGTCGGAGCCGTATAGCGAGGACATCGGGCCGCGCACCACTTCGATGCGCTCAATCGCCTCCATCGGCGGGATCTGGTATTGCTGGAAACCGCCGGTGCCGCGGCTACGCACTTCGCGGGTGCCTTGGCGGCGACCGTCCACCAGGATCAGCGAGTATTCGCCGGGCATGCCGCGGATGGAGATGTCCTTGTCGCCAGGGCCGGAGCCGTTGATGTTGATGCCTTCCAGGTCAACCAGCGCGTCGGTTAGATTGGTGAACGGTTTTTTCGCCAAGTCTTCACGGGTGATCACCGAGATGCTGGCCGGAGCCTGTTTGATTTTTTGCTCGTAGCCGGAGGCGGTGACCACGACCGAGGGCAGCGTGGCTTCGGCTTCCGCCGCGTGGGCGGCGGGCAGGTAGAGGGCGGAAACCGCCGCGGACAACAGGGCAAGGCGCACGCCGTGACGGGCGGCGGAGTCAAAGGTTTTCATTATCGTGGATACCTGGAAATCATCACATGAACGAAGCCCATTTGATCCGCGTCCCGGCAAGGCCGGCGCTGTGTGCATGCCGTTGGCGTTTAGTTTGCGCAAGGAATGTCAAATGGGACCATAAGTATCCCACCGAATTAATGCGAACGCAAATGCGAATCGTTATTGATTGAGGGTGTGATTGTACTCGATCGCCACAAATCTGGCGCGGATATGACCTGGCTCAAACTTTGCGCGGGGTGGGAGAAATGGCGAAATGGCTTGGGAACCAAGGCGCTATCCGTCAGTCTCAAGCCTGTTCCGGACTCAGCGCTCTACCTGAATCGATGCCTATTCGTCTGCCCTTGCTACTGTTGCTAACGTGTCTGCTGCTCTTGCCGCAGGCGGGTTGGAGCATGGGCGGACGTATGGACGCCAGCGCGCCCTGCGTCTGGATGGCCGACGACGGCGCGGCTTGCCATACCCAGCCGGCCAGCGCCGCTCAGGCCGCCGCTTGCTGCCAGTTGCCGGCCGCCCCATGGCCGGCGGCGCCCAGCCTGCCCTTGCAGGCGATCCGCCCGGTGCTGCAGGCCAAGGCTGAAATAGTGTGGTCCGGTTTCATCCCCGCGCCGCCGGAGCGGCCTCCCCAATCTGTTGAATGATCCTTTTTTTGCGCCAACCGCGGTTTTGCGGGCTGGTTCGCTTTTTCATTCAAATAGCATTGGATTTCATCTCATGAATAAACGCATGTATTGGGCCGCCGCCGCGCTGGCCGTTTCCTTGATGTCCCCCGTGGTGGCCGCCGCCGGCGGCGTGATGCACAAGGACCCGTATTGTGGTTGCTGCACCGCCTGGGCCGAGCATATGCAGCAGAACGGCGTGGCGCTGCAAAGCCGCAACGAGGCGGATATGTCAGCGTTGAAGGCCCGCTTGAAGGTGCCGGCGGATCTGCGTTCCTGCCATACCGCCGAGATCGGCGGCTATGTGTTCGAAGGCCATGTGCCGGCGGATCTGGTGAAGAAGGTGCTGAAGGACAAGCCCAAGATCGTCGGCCTGGCGGTGCCGGGCATGCCGATGGGCAGCCCGGGGATGGAGGGGCCGAGCAAGCAGCCTTATCAGGTGTTGAGTTTTGATGGGCAGGGGAGGCGCAGCGTCTACGCCACGCGTTAAGACCCGCTAACAAAACCCCCTGATCCTGCGTTGCGCCTCCTTGTCGTACGACTTGTACTGCCTGCGTCGGCGCACCTTGGCTCAGGTGCGCTGCGCGGTTTTGTTAGCGACTCTAAGAACCTGTTCATAGTCTGCTGCGCTGCGGCGGGATGGATAGAAAAGGGCGTTGGAAAAGACCTCAGAATGCTGATGTACCATATGTAGATTCCGCTTCTTCGGTCGTTTCCGCCTTGTCTCGCTCTAGCTCGCGAGACTTTGAACAGATTCTAGATTAGCGATGCGCCAGCCGCCTTGCAGCGGCTTGCTTGAGTGTATGACGGGCGTTCCGGCAGGTCGGAACGCCCGTCTTGCGTCAGCGCATTGAGAACGCCTCGTGGTGGAAAGCCGGGGCCTGCGCGCCGCGTTGTTTCAGGCCGCGCCGCAGCGCCTCGCCCAAGCCTTGCGGGCCGCAGAACCAGACCTCGTCCACTTCCGGCAGCATGCCGGCGTTCAACTGTGCCCCGGCTTCGCTTTCGATCAGATGCAGCCGCACGCCGCGCTGACGACAGGCCTGGCGCATTTCTTCCAGCCGCGCCGCTTCGCCGCGGTTGCGCACGCAATAATAGAAATCCACGTCCAGCTGCTTCTCCTTCAGTTCCCGGCTTTGCAGCCAGGCCAGGAAGGGGGTGACGCCGATGCCGCCGGCTACCCAGGCTTGGCGCGCGCCGCCGCGCGGCTGGAAGCCGCCGTAAGGGCCTTCCACGGTGACGGCCTGGCCGAGCTTGAGTTCGGCCGGCAGGCGGCGGGTGTAATCGCCCAGCGCCTTGATGATGAAACGCAGCCGGCCGTCGCCATGGTCGGCGCTGGCGATGGTGAAGGGGTGGGCGCCTTCGGCGGCGTCGAAGCTGACCAGGGCGAATTGTCCGGCGCGGTGGCCGGGCCAGGCGTCCATCTGGCAGATCACTTCCAGTTGTCCGGCCGGCAGCGTTTCGATGCCGCACACCCGGCCGGCGTATTGTTGTCGCTTGCCGATGCGGCCGGCCAGCGAGTAGAGCGCGCAGCCGGAGCCGATCAGCATCAGCGCGGCCAGCAGCCAGCCCACCGGCTGCGCCCACATCTCGGCCGGCATCAGGATCAGGCCGTGGAAGGCACCCATCAGGTAGAGCGGGGCGAACAGCTTGTGCAGCTTGCGCCAGAAGCGATAGGGCACGGCGCGCAGCAGCGCCAGGATCACCATGGCCAGCACCGCCCAGGCCGCCCATTCGCCCACGTCCTTGGCCAGCGAGACCAGCGGGTCTTTGCCGCCGCCGCCGCTTCTGACGCGGGGAGCGACCCAGTCCAGCGCCAGCATCAGCTTGGGCGACAGCTTGATCAGCCAGTGAGCCGCCAGCAGCAGACCGGCGGCGATGCCCAGCTGCTTGTGCAGCGCGTAGAGGCGGTCCAGGCCGCCCAGCAGCGATTCCAGCCGGCGCGGGCGCGCGGCCAGCAGTATGGCGGCGCTCATGACGGCCATCAATTGCACGCCGCTGAGCAGCACCAGTTCGTGTCGCCATTGCCAGTAGTTGGCCGGCAGGCCGTTTTGCCACAGGCTGGCGGCGGCGTACAAGGCGCCGCTGGCGAGCAGCAGCAGGCTGAGCAGGGGGAGTCTACGGTTCATCGCCATGTCCTTTCTTGCGATAGGGGATTAAGGCGATTGGAACACCGCAAACTTAAGCGCAGCTTAAACGCGGCGCGGGGGCCGGTTTAGCGTGGCGGCTTGCCGGCCTGGGTGTCGCCGCCCAGCGCCTTGTACAGCGCGATCAGGTCGGCGGACAGCGTTTGCCGCGCGGCCAGCCGCTGTTCGCGCAGCGCGGCAAGCTGCAACTGCGCTTCCAGCACGTGGCTTTGCGCGGCCTCGCCGACGGCGACGCGCTGGCGGGCGTAGCCAAGCTGGCGTTGCAGCGCGGCTTCTCCCTCGGCCAGCCGCGTGTCCTGGACGCGGCCGGCCTGGCTGCGCAGCAGCGCGGTTTCCACATCGGCCAGCGCTTGCAGCACCGCCTTGCGGTATTGCGCCAGCGCGGCGTCGTAGCCGGCCTCGCGCGCCCGGACCTGGGCTTGCAGCCGGCCGCCGGCGAACAGCGGCAGGCTCAGTTGCGGCCCCAAACTCCAGTAGCGGCTGGCCTGGGAGGCGAAGTCGCCGGGGCGGACGCTGTCCCAGCCGCCGCTGGCCAGCAGGCTGAAGCGCGGGTATTGCTCGGCCGCGGCCACGCCGATGTCGGCGCTGGCGGCCGCCAACTGCCGTTCCGCGGAGCGCAGGTCCGGCCGGCGCAGCAGCAGTTCCGACGGCAGGCCGGCGGCGGGCGCGGCGGGCAGCCGCGGGGCCGGCGCGGCGGCGTCCAGCAGCGTGCGCAGCTGTTCCGTCGGCAGCGCGGTCAGCGGGCCCAGCGCGGCGAGCGCGGCCTGGCGGGCGGCGAGCAGCGGTTGCAACTGCGCGTCGGCGCGCAGCCTTTCGGTTTCCGCCTGATCCAGTTCGCCGGCGCCGGCGAGGCCGGCCTGGACTTGCAGCCGGCTCAGCCGCGCCAGTTCCGCGCGCCAGCGGGCTTGGGCGGCGGCGTTGTCGGCGCGCAAGCCCCAGTAGCGGTAGTCCAGCGCCAGCCGCGCGGTTTCGGCGGCCACGCGCAAGGCGGCGTCGGCGGCTTGTTCCCGGCTGGCGTCCAGCCGGGCGCGGCCGGCTTCCACGCTGCGGGCGGTATGGCCGAACAGATCGATTTCCCAACTGGCGTCGAAGCCGGCGCGGTAGTCGGTAAATAGGGTCTGCGGGTTGGCGAAGGGGATATTGGCCAGCGCTTCGCCGCGGCGGCTTAGTTGGTCGCGGCTGACGCGGCCGCCGGCGTTGAGTTGAGGCCATTGCGCGCCGGTGTTGATCTCCAGCGCGGCGCGCGCCTGGCGGATGTTGGCGTCGGCGCTGGCCAGGTCCGGGCTATGGCGCAGCGCGGCGCCGACCAGGCGGTTCAGCGCCGGGTCCTGGAAGGCCTGCCACCAGCCTGCGGCTTCCGGCTCGGTTTCCGCGCTGGCGGCGGGCAGCAGTTGCGCCGGCGTTGGCGGCCGGTAGTCGGGGCCGACGGCGCAGCCGGCGAGCAGGGCTAGCAAGACGCAGATGGCGAGGCGAGATGGATTCATTGTCCGCTCCGGTGACGGAAGATCAGGTAGGCCAGGCCAAGGGTGGCGGCGGCGATGAGCAGCAGCGGCCACAAATGTGGCCAGGCCTCGGCCGCGCCGTAGCCTTTGAGAAACAGGCCCTTGATCACGATGATGAAATGGCTGAGCGGGTCCGCGGCGCTGAGCGCGCGCAGCGGCCAGGGCATGTTTTCCACCGGCGCCATATAACCGGACAGAATCACCGCCGGGGCCATGAAGCCGAACACGCCGAGAAAGGCCTGCTGCTGGTTGGCGCACAGCGCCGAGATCAGCAGGCCGCAGCCGGACAGGGCCAGGCCGTAACACAGCATGGAAAGATAGAGCAGCGCGACGCCGCCGCCGAAGGGTACTTGGTAGATCCATACCGCGGCGGCGGAAATGACGCTGCCTTGCAGCGCGGCCACCAGCATGCCGGGCACGGCCTTGCCGGCCATGATGTAGCCTGGCGTCAGCGGGGTGACCAGCAATTGGTCGAACGTGCCTTCCTCGCGTTCGCGCGCCAATGACAGCGCGGTGACCATCAGACAGCCTATGGTGGTGATGATGGCCACCAGGCTGGGCAGCACGAACCAGCGGTATTCCAGATTGGGGTTGTACAGATGGCGAACCAGCAATTGGGCCGGCGGCGGCGCGGGGCTGAGTTCGCGTGCGTACTGGGCGACGATTTGCTGGGCGTAGCCGAAGGCGATTTGCGCGCTATTGGAGCGGCGGCCGTCGATGACGGCTTGCAGCGGCGGCGCGCTGCCTTGAGCCAGCCGCCGGGAGAAATCCGGCGGAATGCGGATGGCCAGCAGCGCTTGTTGGCGGTCTATGGCGTCGCGCAATTGGGCTTCGCTGCGGATATTGAGCAGCTGCGGAAAAGCCTGGGCCGAGGCCAGGCGCTGGGACAGTTCGATGGAGGCGGCGCCGCCGTCCTGGTTGTAGATGGCCAGGGTGCTGTTCTTGACTTCCAGCGTGGCGGCGAAGGGGAACAGCAGCAGTTGCAACAGCACCGGCATGATCAGCAGCCGGCGGCTTTGCGGGTTGGACAGCAGGGCCCGCAATTCTTTGTGGATCAGGGTTAGCAGTGAGTGCCACATCAGAACCCTTTCTAACCGTCCAGCCGACGGCGGAATTTAAGCGCGGTCAGCCCCAGCCAGAAGGCCGCGGACAGCAGCAGCCAGACGGTGTTGAGCAACAACACCGGCCAGATGTCGCCGGCCTGGAACAGGGTTTGCAGCGCGTTGACGAAATAGCGCGCCGGCACCAGATAGGTGGCGGCCTGCACCGGCGGCGGCATGCTGTTGATCTCGAATACGAAGCCGGACAGCATGGTGGCCGGCAGGAAGGCGGCGGTGAGCGCGCCCTGGGCGGCGACGAACTGGTTGCGGGTGATGGTTGAGAGCAGCAGGCCCAGGCCGAGGGCGCTGCCCAGGAAGAGGCTGCTGACGATGAACAATAGCCACCAGGAGCCGCGCAGCGGCACGTCCATCAACAGGGTGGCCGCCAGCACGCAGACCAGCATCGCGGCCATGCCCAGCAGGTAATAGGGCAGGATTTTGGACAGCAGCAGTTCGGCGCGGGTCACCGGGGTGGACAGCAGCGCCTCCATGGTGCCGCGCTCCCATTCGCGCGCCACCACCAGAGAGGTGAGCAGCGCGCCGATGATGGTCATGATCACCGAGATGGAGCCGGGCACCAGATAGTTGCGGCTGACGGTGTCGGGATTGAACCAGTAGCGCGGCTCCAGCCGCAGCGGGGCCGGCGGCGGCTGGCCGCGATCCTGCGCGCGCTGGGTCTGCCAGATCTGCCAGGCGCCTTGCAGATAGCTGGCCAGGAAGTTGGCGGTATTGGGCTCGGCGCCGTCGGTGAGCAGCTGCGCCGCGGCCGCGCCGCGCCCCTGGAGGGTTTTGGCGGAGAAGTCGGCGGGAATCACCACCATGCCGCGCACTTCGCCGGCGGCCAGCCGCGCGCGCATCTCGGCGCGGTCATGTCCGGGATGGACTTCCAGATAGGGCGAGCCCGCCAACGCGTCGGCGAAGCGGCGGGCTTCGACGCCGCTGTCTTCCAGCACCACGCCGATGCGCACCTTGTTGGCGTCCAGATTGATGCCGTAGCCGAAGATGAACAGCAGCACCATCGGCAGCACGAAGGCGATCAGGATGCTGCTGGGGTCGCGCACGATCTGCATGGCTTCCTTGCGGCACAAGGCCAGCAGGCGCGCGGGTTTGACGGCGGCGCTCATGCGGGGGCTCCGGCGCGGTCGTCGGCCGTCACCAGGCGGATGAAGGCTTCCTCCATGGTGATGTCTTCATCGACGCCGGCGGCCTGGCGCTTGAGCTGGTCCGGCGTGCCGCTGGCGATCAAGCGGCCGCGGTAGACCAGGCCGATGCGGTCGCAGTATTCGGCCTCGTCCATGAAATGGGTAGTGACCATCACGGTGACGCCCTTGTCCACCAGGCCGTTGATATGGGTCCAGAATTCGCGGCGGGTGATGGGGTCGACGCCGGAGGTGGGTTCGTCCAGAAACAGCAGCGGCGGCCGGTGCATCAGCGCGCAGGCCAGCGCCAGCCGCTGTTTGAAGCCCAGGGGCAGCGCGCCGGCGAGCATGTCCAGATAGGGCGCGAGCGCGAACACGCGGACCATTTCGGCGACGGTGTCGCGTTGCGTCTGGCCGCTCAGGCCGTAGATGCCGGAGAAGAAGTCCAGATTGTGGGCGACGCTGAGATTGCCGTAGAGCGCGAATTTCTGCGCCATATAGCCCAGCTGCCGGCGCGCGCGGCTGGCGCTGCGTTTCAGGTCTATGCCCATCACGCTGGCCTGGCCGGCGCTGGGCCGCAGCAGGCCGCACAGCATTTTGAAGGTGGTGGACTTGCCGGCGCCGTTGGGGCCGAGCAGGCCGTAGATCTCGCCACGCCGCACCTGGAAGTCGATATTGTCGGCGGCGACGAAATCGCCGAAACGGCGCGTGAGCTGTTCGGCGCGGATCACTGCGTCCGGGTCCACGCCGGCCGGCAGTTGCGCCGGCGGCATCTGCTCGGCCAGGCCCGAGTCGCCGCCGGGGCCGCCGCCCAGCAGTTCGATGAAGGCGTCCTCCAGCCGCGGCGGAACCACGATGAAACAGGCGTCCGGCCCGGCCTGCAAGGCGCTCAGCTCAGGCGGCCGGCCGGCCTGGCGCAGCACCAGGCGCAGCGCCTGGCCCTGGATCACCCCGTCCAGCACTTGCGGCTGACGCAGCGCGCGCCGCAGTATCTGACGAGGGTTGCCGGCGATGCCGCGCAGCTGCACGCTGCGGCCCTCCATGCGTCGGATCAGCTCGCCGGGCGCGCCGGCGTAGCTCAGCTGGCCGGCGTTGATCAGCAGCACTTCGTCGCAGCGTTCGGCCTCGTCCAGATAGGAGGTGCTCCACAGCACGGTCATGCCGTCGGCGGCCAGTTCGCCCACCATCTTCCACAGTTCGCGCCGGGAAATCGGGTCGACGCCGACGCTGGGCTCGTCCAGCAGCAAGACCCTCGGCTCGCCCAGCAGCGCGCAGGCCAGGCCCAGCTTCTGCTTCATGCCGCCGGACAGCTTGCCGGCCGGCCGCGCGGTGAAGCGGGCCAGGTCGGTGAAGGCCAGCAGGCGTTCGAAGCTGCGTTGGCGGGGCTCGCCGGCGACGCCGCGCAGATCGGCGTACAGCTCCAGGTTTTCCTGCACCGTCAGGTCTTCGTACAGGCCGAATTGCTGCGGCATATAGCCGATCAGCGCGCGCAGCGCGTCGCCGTCGGCGATGGGATCCAGCCCTTCAACGCGGACGGCGCCGTCGCTGGCTTGCAGCAGGCCGGCAAGCAGCCGCAGCAAGGTGGTTTTGCCGGCGCCGTCCGGCCCGGCCAGGCCGGTGATCGCGCCGCGGCGTATCGTCGCGTCTATGCCGGCCAGCGCCTCGTGCGCGTCGAAGCGCTGGCGCAGCCCGCGCAGGACGATGGCGTTTTGCGCATCCATCTCAGCGGCCGTCCGCCAGCGTCACCGTCACCGGCATGCCCTGGCGCAGCGCGGCGTCCGGGTTTTGCACCACCACGCGCAGCCGGTAGACCAGGGCGGTGCGCAGGTCCTGGGTTTCCACGTTCTTGGGAGTGAATTCGGCGCTGGGGGAGACGAAGCCGACCACGCCGTCGTAAGGCTGGGCGCGGCCGTCGCTGCGGACCTTGACCTTGGTTCCGGGGGCCACCTTGCCCAGCTCGGGCTCGGCGACGTAGGCGCGCACCCACACCGGCCGGGTCAGCGACAGGGTGAACACCGGGCCGCCGGCGCTCAGCATGCCGCCGGGTTCGACCGCGCGGGTGAGGATGACGCCGTCGGCCGGGGCCAGCAGCCGGGTGTCGGCCAGTTGCAGCTGGGCCTGAGCCTGTTGCGCCGCCGCGCGTTCGGCATTGGCGTCGGCCTCGGCGATTTCCTCCTTGCGGTAGCCGCGCTTGAGCGCCTGCCATTGCTGGCGCGCCGCCTCGGCCTGCGCCGCCGCCTGGTCGCGCTGCGCGCGGGCCTCGTCCAGCGCGCGTTGGGCGGAGGCGCCGGTGTCGGCCAGTTGGCGCTGGCGCTGGTAGGTCTGCTCGGCGTTGAGCCGCGCGGCGCGACGCGCGTCCAGATTGGCCTGCGCCTGTTCGATGTCCTCGCTGCGCGGGCCGGCGCGGTACAGTGCCCTGCGCGCTTGGGCGGCGGCCAGGCCGGCGTCGGCGTCGCGCAAGGCGTTCTGATAAGGCCGCGCGTCCAGTTCGCCCAGCAGCTCGCCGGCGCGTACGCTGGCGCCTTCGTCCACGTTCAGGCTCCGCAAGCGGCCGGCCACCCGGAAGGACAGACTGACTTCGCGGATGTCGACGTTGCCGGACAAGCTCAGGCGTTCTTGGGCGAGCTGCCGTTGCCGCCAGGCGTAGCCGCCTCCGGCGATCAGGGCGACGACGATGAGGCCGATGAGCAGAGGGGAACGCTTCATGGCTGTGGCTCCAATGGGCGCAAACCGCGCAGCGCCCATTGCAGGCGTTGCTCGATATGGCGCGGATCGATGGCGTAGGTGTTGAAAGCTTGCTGGATCAGGCCGGGCAGCAGCGGCTTGCCGGCGATGATGTGCTGGGCCAGCGCCGGCAGGCCCAGCGCCGCCATCAGGAACAGCGCTTGGTGCAGCGGATCGCCGCGTTCCAGTTCGCCGGCCTGTTGCGCGTCGGCAATGCTTTGCAGCAGCAGCTTGGGATGGCGGGGCGCCAGCGTGGACAGAAAACCCTGCGCGGCGGTTTCGCCGGCGGCCGCGTCCAGCAGCATGTGGGCGATCAGCTCGCCGTGCTCGGCGACGAAGGCCAGCAGCTGACGCAGCAGGGTCTGCAGCCGCGGCAAGGCCGACGCTTGCTGCTGCAACTGCGATTGCATGTGCCGGAACAGCGGCGCGTACCAGTTTTCCAGCAGTTCGGCCAAGTAGCGGTCGCGGCTGCCGAAGTGGTAGACGAAGCTGCCCGGATTGACCCCGGCGCGCTGGCACAGGCCGCGCACGGTGAGCGCGCGCAGGCCGGCCTCCTTGGCCATGGCCAGTCCGCAGTCCAGCAATTGCTGTCGAGTCGCGTTGTTCGGTTTCATACCTCTATTCTTATACGAACGTATAAGTCCATGCAAGCTGAATTTGTACGTCTGTATAAATCATCGGGAATTCCAGCCGGCTCGCCAAGTGCTTGTTTTCAAAAGCGGCCGTCGCCAGCCCTGCGGCCGCGGGCAAATTCACCGCGCGGCGGCATGTGCCGGCGGAAAATAATCGGCCATAATTGGAGCGTCGGCGCTTCGCCGCAAGCAAGAATCCCACAGCCGCCCAGCTCAGGCCGCGGCAAAAACAGCGATTCGTCGCGCCATTACAAGGGGACACATCATGTTGGCCATCATCGGCGGCAGCGGCCTGGCCCAGCTGCCCGTATTGGAAGTCACCCACCGTCAAGTTGTGCGCACCCCGTACGGCGATCCCTCCTGCGCGCTGACCTTCGGCCTATTGAACGGGCAGAACGTGGTGTTCATCGCGCGCCACGGCTACGGCCATTCGCTGGCGCCGCATGAAATCAATTACCGCGCCAATATCTGGGCGCTGCACGATCAAGGCGTCAAAGGCGTGATCGCCATCGGCACCGTGGGCGGCATCCGCCCCGACATGCCGCCGGGCCGCCTGGTGGTGCCGGACAACATCATCGACTACAGCTGGGGCCGCAAGCACACTTTCTTCGAGGGGCTGGACCGCCCGGTGGTGCACGCCGAATTCTCCTCGCCTTACGACGAGGCGTTGCGAGAGCGCCTGATCCGCGCGATGGCGGACAGCGGCCACAGCGGCGTGGTGGGCGGCGTTTACGCCTGCACTCAGGGGCCGCGTTTGGAAAGCGCCGCGGAAATATTGAAGTTGGAGCGGGATGGTGCCGATATAGTCGGCATGACCGGCATGCCGGAGGCGGCCTTGGCGCGGGAGATGAATCTGCCTTATGCGCATCTGTGCCTGGTCAGCAACTGGGCGGCCGGCAAGGGTGGCGCGGCGACGGTGGAGTTCGACGCCACCACCGGGGCGATGGGGGTGGAGGTGGTGATGTCGGTGCTGGCTGAGCTATTGTCAAGCAAACAGTAGGGTTGTTGGATTGGTGTGCTTGTGTCGTATTAAGGCATGGTACTGGAAGGTGGGCTTGCGGATTATCGGCAAGCGTTGCTTTGGCGGACAAGGATCGGAAGCCTGGCGCTGATGGCGGACGGTTGCTCCGTCTTTTTCAAAGAAATAAAGGCATATTGGCGATGTTTGACAACAAGTCCATCTTAATTACTGGCGGAACGGGATCCTTCGGCCGTAAATTCATTACCACGCTATTGGAGCGGTTCAAACCGGCGCGAGTGGTGGTGTTTTCTCGCGATGAGTTGAAACAGTTTGAGATGCAACAGGAGTTTTCCGATCCTTGCATGCGTTTTTTCCTCGGCGATGTACGAGATGGCGAGCGCTTGAAGCAGGCGATGCGCGGCATTGATCTAGTGGTGCATGCCGCCGCTCTCAAGCAAGTGCCTGCCGCCGAGTACAATCCTACCGAGTGCATTCGCACCAATGTGAATGGCGCGGAAAACGTGATCAATGCCGCTATCGAGTGCGGGGTAGAGAAGGTGATTGCGCTGTCTACCGATAAAGCGGCTAGTCCAATCAATCTGTATGGGGCAACCAAGCTGTTGTCGGATAAGTTGTTTGTGGCCGCGAATAATATTGTTGGCGGCCACAAGACCCGTTTCGCGGTAGTGCGCTATGGCAACGTCGTCGGCTCGCGGGGCTCTGTGGTGCCGTTCTTTCGAAAATTGATCGCGAGCGGGGCTGATAGCCTGCCCATTACCGATGTGCGGATGACCCGCTTCTGGATCACCCTGCAACAAGGGGTGGACTTTGTGCTCAGCAACTTTGAGCGGATGCAGGGCGGGGAGCTTTTTGTGCCCAAGATTCCTTCCGTGAGCATTGTGGACTTGGCGACAGCAATGGCCCCCCAGTTACTGCAACACCAGATTGGCATCAGGCCAGGGGAAAAGCTGCATGAACTGATGATTTCCGCTGATGACAGCCTACATACCTACGAGTTTGACGATCATTATGTGATCGCTCCTTCGATTCGCTTCACAGTTCACCATGGTTATGATTCCAATCAGTTGAGCGAGGCAGGGACATTAGTGTCGGAGGGATTTCAATATTCTTCCGAGAGTAATCCCTGGTTTCTGAGCATTCCCGAGCTAGAAATTTTGGATCAGGCAACGCCATGAGCATGATTCCATATGGTCGGCAACAACTCGATGAGGACGACATTGAGGCCGTTGTGGAGGTATTGCGTTCGGATTGGCTGACACAGGGGCCTGTGGTGCCGGCTTTTGAGCAGGCTCTGGCTCTGCGTTGTCAGGCTACGCATGCCGTGGCGGTTAGTAGTGCGACCGCTGCTTTGCATATTGCTTGTGTTGCGGCAGGTTTGGGGCCGGGAGACTGGCTGTGGACGAGTCCTAACACCTTTGTCGCTTCGGCTAATTGCGGGCGCTATTGTGGGGCAGAGGTTGATTTTGTCGATATCGATATTGCCAGTGGAAATATGGATATGGGCAAGCTGGCAAGCAAACTGCAACAGAGCGAGCAGTTAGGGCGCTTACCCAAGGTAGTCGTGCCAGTGGCGTTTGCCGGTCGCAGCTGTGATATGGCTGCCCTTAAGTCCCTATCGCGGCGCTATGGTTTTGTTGTGATCGAAGATGCTTCCCATGCGATTGGTGCCGAGTTTGCTGGTCAACCTGTTGGTTGCGGGAGTCATGCTGATATGACGGTTTTCAGCTTCCACCCGGTCAAAGTGATTACGACGGGGGAAGGCGGTGCGGTATTGTGCAATGATTCCGCTTTATATGAGCGTCTGGGCGAATTGCGTAGTCATGGAATTACCCGTGATGAGTGCCGCATGGAGGGCAATTCAGACGGCGCTTGGTACTATCAAATGACTGGACTGGGGTTCAACTACCGAATGACGGATATACAGGCGGCGATTGGACTATCTCAGCTGAGTAAATTGGACGGTTTTTTGATAGAGCGCCGCATGCTGGTCCGACGCTATGCGGAGCTGTTGGCACAGCAGCCCTTGAGTTTGCCTTGTCTAGAGCCTATCGATGAATCTGCCTGGCATCTGTTTGTAGTGAGACTGAGCTTAGAGCATGTTGCTAGCAGTCGAGCCCAGGTGTTTGAGCGTATGCGGGCTGATGGCATCGGGGTCAATGTTCATTACATACCGGTACATATACAGCCCTACTACCGTCGTCTTGGTTTCCAGTCCGGAGATTTTCCTATGGCGGAAAGACATTATCGCGAGGCACTGACCCTGCCCTTGTTTCCTGGTTTAACAGAGCGCCAGCAGAACGACGTTGTTGCCAGTTTGAAGAAGGCAATTCAATGAGCCGCAGCGTAGCTGTCATCCCGGCTCGTGGAGGAAGCAAGCGGATCCCAGGCAAGAATATCAAGCAATTTCACGGCTTGCCTTTGATTGCGTATTCGATTCGCACAGCGCAGGCGTGTGGTCTGTTTTCCCGCATTATTGTAAGCACTGATGATGATCAAATTGCTCAAGTGGCGAGGCAGTATGGTGCAGACGTGCCGTTTGTGCGTCCGCAGGAACTCTCGGATGACTATACGACGACTGTGGCTGTGATCCGTCATGCAGTGGCATTTTTGCAAGAACAGGGTGAGGTTTTTGATTATGCCTGCT
The DNA here is from genome assembly GCF_020544465.1 of Chromobacterium rhizoryzae. Taxonomy (NCBI): domain Bacteria; kingdom Pseudomonadati; phylum Pseudomonadota; class Betaproteobacteria; order Neisseriales; family Chromobacteriaceae; genus Chromobacterium; species Chromobacterium rhizoryzae. The sequence continues at coordinate 4,190,006 of NZ_CP066126.1, read as the reverse complement.
GCTTGTACGCGACGGCTCCTTTGATGCAAGCATCTTACTTGCGTAGTGGCTTGAATTTGCTTGAAATGGATGCAGGCAAGCACTATGCCGTGTCGGTGACCTCATTCGGGTTTCCTGTGCAGAGAGCGTTAAAAATTTCATCCGAGGGCAACTTGGTACCGATGTATCCACAATATCGGGATACTCGATCGCAAGATCTTGAAGAGTCTTTTCAAGATGCTGGGCAATTTTATTGGGGACGGCGTCAGGCTTGGCTGGAGTGTGAGCCATTTTTTTCGGAGCGTTCGTTGGCAGTCCGTCTTCCACGTCATCTTGTTCAAGATATTGATACTGAAGAGGATTGGCGGCGGGCTGAGTGGATGTATGCGGTATTACAAGCGGAAGGGGAGCCGACGTGAAGGTGCTGTTCCGGGCCGATGCTTCAGTTGAGATAGGCAGCGGTCATGTTATGCGTTGTCTGACTCTGGCTGATTTGTTGAGACGGAATGGGGCTGAGGTCTGCTTTGTGTGCAAGGACCTGCCCGGAGCCGCCAGAGAGTTGCTGACGGATTCCGACATGTCTATTTTTTGGTTGCCGGAACAACTACCAGAGGGAGAGGCCGCTGATCTACGCGCATTGCGCTCAGTATTGCCGCAGAGCACCGTTTTTGATTGGGTGGTGGTAGATCACTATGGTTTGGGGAAGGAGTGGGAGGCTGATGCGAGGTGTTTTGCTAAACGTGTCTTGGCGATAGACGATCTTACAAATCGTTGCCATGACGCAGATCTATTGTTGAACCAGAACCTGTTTGCGGACACAGCCGCCTATCAATCATTGGTGCCTGAAGAGACGGTCTTATTGCTTGGTCCCCGTTTTGCCATGTTGCGTGATGAGTTTTCTACTACTTGCGTTAGAGAACATCCATCAAGAGCAAGCAGGGTTCTGCTGAATTTTGGCGGTTCTGATCCAACAGGAGAAACTGTCAAGAGCATGTTAGCGTTGCAGCGTTTGGCGTTTACGGAGGTGACCGTGATTGCGGGGGCCGCAAATCCGAAATTCGAGGATATCGCATACATGGCGTCACCGCAGTGGCGCGTTTATCGTCATACAAACGATATGGCCAAGTGGATGTGCTGGGCGGATGTGGCGATTGGCGCGACTGGAAGTAGCGCTTGGGAGCGCTGCGCACTGGGTTTGCCGACGGTAGGGTTTGCCGTGGCGGAGAATCAACTGCTAATAGGCGAGACGCTAGCAAAGGCTGGGGCTATAGAGTATTTGGGACCATCTACATCAGTAACGGTTGATGGCTTGGCTCAAGCTCTGGATTCTTGTTGCAATAATGTCATCTTGCGACGAACCATGTCCATGCTTGGACAAGAACTGGTGGATGGCCGCGGCGCAGGCCGCGTAGCCTTGGCAATGGAAGAAATGGTATGAGCAAAGTCGATATCTTGTGCACAGACCCAGAACACCCGGTTTGGCCATGGTTGAGGCAATGGAAAATTGAGCATCAACAATGTTTCGTAAGCCTGCTGACTGATTGCAATCAGGCTGGCGGGGGGGACTTTCTCTTTTTAGTATCTTGCCAGCAATTGATTTCCAAGTCATGTCGCGAGCGCTACCGTTACACCTTGGTGCTGCATGCCAGTGATTTACCCAAAGGAAGGGGGATGTCTCCCCATATTTGGCAGGTGCTTGAAGGTCGACAGCGTATTCTTGTTAGCTTATTGAACGCCGAGGATGGCATAGATACTGGAGCCATTTGGCAGCAACGTGCGTTTGATCTAGAGGGGCATGAGCTTAGCACGGAAATCAATGCCAAATTATTTGACTGCGAGTTGCGCTTGATGGATTGGGCGGTACACCATTGTGACGGTGCGGAACCTCAAGAGCAGCGAGGCGAGCCCAGTCTGTATCCGAGACGGGGACCTGAGGATAGCCGCCTGGACCCTGGGCAGTCTCTGCAGGAGCAGTTTAATCTATTGCGAGTGGTTGATAATCAGCGCTATCCGGCTTTTTTTGAATGGGCAGGGCACCGCTATAAGCTGACAATTGAAAAGGACGATGTCTAATGGGAAAAGGCGTTCATATCGGTGGTAGGCTGATTTCCAGAGAGGCTCCGCCTTTCATTATTGCTGAGATGTCTGGTAATCATAACCAGTCGTTAGATCGGGCTATGGCCATTGTTGCCGCCGCCGCCAGCAGTGGTGCTCATGCATTGAAATTACAAACGTATACACCGGACACCATGACGCTCGACCTAGATGAGGGTGAGTTTCATATTTCCGATCCGGACAGTTTGTGGAGTGGCTCCTCGCTTTATAAACTGTATCAGCAAGCCTATACGCCATGGGAGTGGCACCAGCCTATTTTTAACTATGCCAAGTCACTGGGTATGCTGGTGTTTTCGACGCCTTTTGACGAAACGGCGGTAGACTTTCTGGAAACTCTCGAGGTTCCCGCTTATAAGATTGCGAGTTTTGAAAATACGGATTTGCCCTTGATTCGTAAAGTGGCGGCAACCGGTAAACCTATGATTATTTCGACCGGAATGGCCTCAGTGGCCGAACTCGATGAAACTGTGAGGGAAGCAAGAGCGGCAGGTTGCCAGCAATTAGTCTTACTGAAGTGTACCAGTTCATACCCTGCTCCCCCTATGCACAGTGATCTGCGTACCATCCCGCATTTACGCGATTTGTTCGGTTGCGAGGTCGGTTTGTCCGACCACACCATGGGGATTGGCGCTGGAATTGCCGCGGTCGCTCTCGGCGCCTCCGTGATTGAAAAGCACTTCACTTTGCGACGGGCAGATGGCGGGGTGGACTCTGCTTTTTCCCTAGAACCTGAGGAGTTGGCTCAGTTGGTGATTGAAAGTGAGCGCGCTTGGCTGGCGTTGGGAGATATCAGGTACGGTAGTAGCCCGATTGAAAGCAAATCACAGATTTTTCGCCGATCCCTCTATGTTGCTCAGGATATTGCGGAGGGTGAGCTCTTCAGCGCGGAGAACATCAGAGTTATTCGGCCGGGGTTTGGCTTAGCTCCGAAATTTTTTGACATCGTCATTGGTATGCCAGCCACGAAAGCCCTGAAACGGGGCATGCCGCTCACATGGGAAGCGTTGAAATGAGTAAACAAGCCGCGACTACGGTTGCGAGTTACGAAGACGACAGTCTAATCAACTGGAAAACCCAGGCGTGGCAGGATGCCGGCATGGTTAGCTGGTACTCCGGGAGGATGGTGGAAAACACCAGCACTAACTATCTGAAGAATGCTTTGGAGGTAGGCACCATTAAGCGGCATGTCCGGGGCAAGGAGATACTCGATATCGGTATCGGTACCGGACGGGCCAGTTTGCCTTTGATAGAGCAAGGTTTTCACGTAACGGGTATTGATAGCTCCCAAGCCATGTTGAACGAAACGCGTCGCTTGGCCGGCAATATGCCCATTACATTGCAACTGGGTGACATCACTAAGTTGCCGTTTGATGAAAAGAGCTTTGATAGTGCGATCGCCTTGAACGTGATGGTGCATTTTCCCAACTGGCGGGAAGCTTTGCTGGAGTGGAAGCGAGTTGTGAGGCCGGGAGGGCGCATCGTGTTCGATATTCACTCGCGAGACCATTTCGAGGCGGCCTACGGCGCGGATACCAATCAGTGGCCAGCTGTTATGCGTGAGGCGGAAGACCCCTCTAATTTTGGTCGCTACATGTCCAGGATCCGAGTCGATGAGCTGGTGGCGTTTGCCGATCAAGAGGGCTTCGCCATCATGGATGCGGTTCCGCATGGCGCGTTTCTCGGTGGGGGGAATATCAATGCCTTCCTGTACGAGCCGCTGGAAAAGACCAAGCGATGGACACGGGTGTTGTCATGGTTTGCTCGAGACCCGCATCTGTTGGAGTTGGGCTTGTTCCTTGAGGAACTCTTGGTGGCGCGGTTGACGCCGAAGGTCGCAGGGCGAATGTTTGTGGTCTTGGAGAACCGTGCGGACGAGGCTGGCAATAAGGCCTGGGCCGAAGAACAGAGGCAAAAAGACGCCGCGTTGGGGCAACAGTCGTTTCGGGCGTTGATGCCGTGGATGCTATTGCCCAGCGAGGACCTTTCCCAGGAGTTGGACCGTCTGCTGCAGCCCTTGCGCGCGCGGCATTTCTTCTACTGCCTGTTGAAAACCTTGGTGCAACGTAGCCCTGCTTATGACTTTGCCGGGCTGCTTTCCGAAGAGCGTGTCCAACAATTTTCCGCCTGGCTGGCGGCGGAAGGCCTGGATCAGCGGGTGATGGGTCTGGTCAAGGGGTGGTCCGCCGGCAGTCGGGAGAAGTTCAGGCATGGCGTTGATCTTACCTTAGGCGCGGATTACCACTTGGTGGATACCTTATTGGCAAAACACTATGGCATTTTTGGCGGGAACCAAGGATGAAACCAAAAGCAATTATAAGCCTGCTGTGGGATAACCAGCTGGGCGCCTTGCGCCAGTTCCTGGCGATGTTTGATCCCATGGTCATTGTGACGACATCAGCGGGCATGACGCCGGCGCTGTTAAACCTTGCGGCGGAGTGCGGCTGCGCGGTAGTGGGCTTGGAAAGTCTGTTGCCTGACGGATATAACGCTGTTGGAGAAGCCAGTCCGTCCCTAGCGGCGTTGAACGAGCATTTGGCCGTCCTTAACTGGGGTGAAGAGTTCGCCGACGAGGAAAATACCGCGTCATTGGTTGAGGTGATCAAAGAGCGTTTGAGCTTTGAATTGCCAATGTCGGTGCAATTGCTGGATGGTTTGGCTGCGGCGGCTGAGGAGTTCGACGTGTCGCTGTTCGTCACTAGCGAAGACGTCACGCGTTTGGGAAAAGTCGCCACGGCCTGGGCGAGGGCGAATGGTGTTCCAAGCTTGCATCTTTCCCATGGCATTGCCTTGGCCGATCCTTACACCGTTCATGCCGAATTGATTGCGGATAAGATGGCTGTTTACGGGGAGCGCGGCAAGGAAGGCTTCTTGGATTTGGGCATTGAGCCGGAACGTCTGGAGTTAACGGGCAACCCCGCATGGGACTGCTATGCGCAACTTAGAGTCCAAAAGGCGGCGTATCGTCAAGCTTTAATCGAAAAGTATGAGATGGATCCCAATTTGCCGATCGTGGTTTTCGGTACAACTTGGGCAGCCAATCTTAGCGCGCATTGCAATGAGCATGCTTATGCGGACACGATGCTGGCGTTTTTGAGCGCTTGCGAAGCTTTGTCGCAGCATGGTTGCAAGATCAACGCGGTGATCAAGGATAGGCCAGCCAACCAGGCGATAGGCGAGCATTGTTGCTCCGAATTATTGGCGGCCTTGGGGTCCGATGGCCGTCAGTATTATTACGTGATGGAGGATACTCCCGCCTTTGCCGCTGCCGCGGATGTATTGGTAGCGGTTGATTCCAATTATTTGGTGGAGGGCATGATGGCGGATACCCCCGTCGTCAACTTGATGAATAGCTCGGGTATGCTGATGGGGCCTTGCTTTGAGGCTGAGACCGGGATCAAGGAAGTGGAGGCCCACGAGTTGGCTGCATGCATTCTGCAGCTGTTGGAGGATAAGGAAGAGCGCAATGCCCAGTTGCATCAGGCTCGTCAGCGACTGGTTTATTACCATCATGGCGGAGCGGATGGTTTGGCGGCATCGCGAGTGGCCCAGTTGATGGCAGATATGGCGCAAGGCTTGCGGGTGCGCCCGCAACGGCTGGTGTGGCAGCAATACCTGGATAACGAACATACGGATTTGACCGCTGGCTACCATACAACGGGGCGCAAGGATTTAATCAGCTTGTTCAGCAACCAGCCTCACCTGGCGCTGGACATTGGGTGCGCGGGGGGCGGTAATGGCGCTTTGATTAAGCAGCGTTTTCCATCTTGCCAGGTATGGGGGATTGAAATGAACCATGCCGCTGCGGAGATGGCCAGCCGTCAACTGGATAAAGTTCTGTTGGGAAAATTTGAGGACTTCGACCTAGAGGCGGAAGGCATGGCGTTGGGCAGCCTGGATGCCGTGGTGCTGGCTGATGTGCTTGAGCATATGTACAACCCATGGGATGTAATGGTGAAAATCCACCGTTATCTATCTTCGCAAGGGCAAGTGCTGCTCAGCGTGCCGAATGTGCGTAACCTCGCATTGATGGATGATTTGGCCAAAGGAAATTGGACTTATGCCAAAGAAGGATTGTTGGATATCACGCATATTCGCTTCTTTACCCTTCGAGAGCTGCTTAAATTTTGTCAGGAAACCGGCTACAAAGTCGTAAATAAGATGAATGCGCTTGATGGCCGGCTGCAGGATATTTTCAATCGAGCCCAAGGCTCATTGCCGTGCAATATCGAAACTGAGCGCATGGTGATTAAAAATGTCACCCATGAGGAAATGTTGGAAATGTGCTCGTTACAGTTTTATCTTCTGCTGGAAAAGGCATAGGATCGACTGCTTGTTGAGCGAGAAGCGGCCTCAGAGGGGTCGCTTCTTGTTTGTTAACGGTGTGCTTGCGCCACCCTGAATGATGCAGCGGTGTCGGCAAGCTTTTGTGTGTGGTTGTATCGGACTGTGCTGAAGTAGTCATGCCAAGGATAATGGCGGTGATCAAAACCGTTGCAATGATGGTTTGACTATGTTCGGCTTGGCGTCTTCTCTGCAGGCGGACCTCATCTCATGGAAAAAAGAAATCCCCGTATCGGCATCTTGTCTAGAGATCACTTTGATCATGCTTGTTTCAAGCTTAGATTGGGTGATCCTCTGTCTTTGCTCGCAGGCGTGGTTGATACTTATTTTTATAAAAACCTAGAGGCTCATCGCCTGGTGGGCGATTATGGGTTCGATTCAGATGCCCATTTTGTTGAGTCCATGGACGCATTTATTGTACAGCGATGGTTTATAGATAAGTGCTATATGGATTTGATGAAAATTATTATCGAATCCAAGAAACCCATTGTCTTTGATATTGATGATTGGTTGCTGGGTTTGCCAAGCAGTAACCCGATGTATGATGATTTCTTTAAATCCACTGAGCATATAAAGTGGATATTGCCATATTGTTCTGTTGTGACTGTCAGTACGCCAGAGTTGGCTAAAAAATTTGTTGCTTATAATCAGAATGTCGTAGTAATTCCAAACTCCTTGAGCCAGTTTCGTTTTGTAGAGCCAAGAGAGCGGGATGATCAGGTTGTTATTGGGTTTGCCGGTACCAGCACTCATGGTCGAGATTTGGACTTGATTTCTGGTGCTCTGTTACGGGTTTATCATGAGTATGCGGACGCGGTAAAGTTCGTGTTTTGGGGAAATGTTCCCAAGACCATGATTGGCTTGAAAGGGGTGAAGCAAGGCCCCAAAGGTGTGATGTATCACGACTATTTTTCTTATCTTGCTGATTTGAAAATAGATATTGGACTGGCTCCATTGGAGGAAGACGGGTTCAATCTGTGTAAGTCGGATATCAAGTGGATTGATTACGCGGTAGTGGGGGCCGCCAGTATCGTGTCGGACCTCCCTCCTTATGCCGAGCCCAAGGAAAAGGGGCTGGCGCTGGCTGTTGAAAACAATGAGGACGCTTGGTTCAATGCCATCGTTTCCTTGGTTGAAGACCACGCGGCAAGAAAGTCGCTGGCTTCCAGGGCACGCAATTACATCTTGCAGCAACGCACGTTGGAAGGGACGATAAGCCAGCATATCGCAGTCTGGAATAGTGTTTTGCCGAAGGCTGTCCAAATCCGCAGTCCCAGCAAAATCGGCAGGCCCATCTTGCAATCGTCATGTCCGGAAGATGCGATTGAGGAGCAGCGTTACAAGATTTGGAAGAACAATCACCAATTGCGGGAAGTTCACGCAGAACAGTTTGCCGAGAGAATGGTGAAAGCATGGTCGGTACGGCCGACGTTCAATCTGGTAACCGTGGTACCCGCGGCTGAAAAACGACGCTTGGTAGAGTCGTTGGCGGCAATGGAGAAGCAGCTGTATCCGAATTGGCGTTTACTGGTCTTGGCGGATTGGGAGATGCCGGATCCCGTGTTTCAGAATAGCCCGCAGCTGGGGTGGGTGAGGCTGCCTACGCTGGACGATCCTGAGCGCTTGACCCAAGTTTTTAACGATATCGTTGCAGACTGCTATGCGGATTGGGCCATGCTGTTGCCGGCGGGCTTCCGCTTGGAATCGCGCGCGCTGGTTAGATTGGCCGAGGCGGCCCATGCTCACCCTGAATGGATGGCTATTTATTGCGATAGCGATGTCGTTTCCCCTATGGGGGAATATTTTTTGCCCTCGTTCAAACCGGATTTCTCCCCGGAGTATTTGCGCTCCATGGACTATATCGGGGCGGGAGTTGCGATTTCGACTAGAGCCCTAGTGGCATTGAATGGCTTGCAGCCGTACCCGGGGGCTTATGTTTATGAATGCCTGTTGCGCTTGTTCGAGTTGAAGGGAAGGGATGCGATAGGGCATGTGGATGACGTGCTGCTTTCCCTTCCATATGACAAAAGTGATATTGGCCCTTTGGCGACGGCGGCGCGGAAGGTGGCTCTGGAGAACCATGCCATCAGACTGGGGCTAGCCGCCGATGTGGGCGACGGTTATGTGCCGGGCACCCATCATTTTGATATCAAAGTGCAGGGGAGTCCCTTGGTTTCCATCATTATCCCTACCCGGGATAAATTGGAGTTTTTAGAACCATGCCTCGAAAGCCTGTTCGAGAAAACCCGGTATCAGTCGTTTGAAGTCATTATTGTTGACAACCGTTCGGAGCAGCCTGAGACCCGCGAGTTTTATGAGGATATGGCTGGGAGATTCCCTGGGCGGATCAAGGTAGCCGAATACGATGCTCCTTTTAATTTCTCCGCGCAGTGCAATTTAGGCGTTAGTGTAGCGGCCGGTGAGTTCGTTTTGTTGTTGAACAACGATACGGAAGTCATTTTGGAGTCCTGGCTTGAGCGTTTGCTGGCGGTGGGGCAGCAATCTGGGGTAGGGGCTGTCGGCGCCCGCTTGTTGTACCCCGAAGTGGGGCAGATTCAGCATGCGGGAATTATTCTTGGCTTGCCGGGTGGAATGAGGTCTGTCGCCGATCATGTATTTGAGCCGATGGATATCTCCGAGTCCGGATATCAGAATCGGATTCTGACCGGGCAGAACTATTCCGCTGTGACGGGTGCTTGCCTTTTGGTGAGTAAAGAAATTTACCTGCAAGTAAGCGGTTTGGACGAAGACAAATTTAAAGTCTGCTTCAACGATGTAGACTTTTGCCTGAAGGTTCAAGCTGCGGGCTATCGTAATGTGTACAACCCTTTTGTGGTGTTGTATCACCATCATGCCAAAAGTATTGGACGAACCACGTCAGACCCTCGCGTCGCGTTGCAGGCGGCGGTGAGGGAGCGCGATGAAATGGATGCGATGCTGAGGCAATGGCTGCCGTTGATGCGACGTGATCCATTTTTTAACCGCCACTTGTCTCTGCGTGGAAGAAAGATGGAAGTGGAGTGGCAGCGTTGCGTTGCCTGGGATCCTGAGTTGCCGGGACGTAAACGTGTTCTGGGGATGCCGGTTCCGGGGGGAAGCGGCGAGTATCGGCTGAGCCAGCCGCTGTCCATTCTACAAGAGCAGGGACGGCTTGACGGGGAGATTCACCAGCCGACTCAGGGCGCGTTGTCGGTTGTTGAAATGGCGCGGCATGCGCCGGACACCCTGCTCTTGCATACCGGCATCAATGACGGAATCTATGACGCGCTGACAGCTTATCGCGAGTTCATTCCGCAAATGCGAGTGGTGTTCGGGATTGACGACTTGGTGGGCGGCACGCCGGTGAAGAGTAATCTATACGACCACTGGAAACGCCTGTATCCAGATGCGAAGCAGAGGCTTCGTAGAGTGCTGAAGTTGAGTGATGCTCTTGTTGTGTCGACAGAACCGTTGGCCGCATTCACTCAAGGAATGGTGGACGAAATCGTCGTAGTGCCCAACAGGCTGCGGAAAAGTGTTTGGGGGCAACTGAGGCCACAAAGACGGGTTGGTGCGAAGCCTCGAGTTGGTTGGGTTGGTGCCTCTCAACATCGGGGAGATTTGGAACTGTTGTTTGAGGTCATCAAGCAAACTGCAGCGGAGGTGGACTGGGTCTTCATGGGTATGTGTCTGCCGCAGTTCCGTCCTTATGTAGCTGAGGTGCATCATTCCGTGCCATTTGATCAATATCCTGAGGCGATTGCCAAGTTGAATCTGGATTTGGCGGTGGCGCCGTTGGAGCTTAACGCTTTCAACGAGGCCAAGAGCAATCTGCGCTTGCTGGAGTATGGCGCTTTGGGGTGGCCGGTAGTCTGCACCGATATTTATCCTTATCAGACCAATGCGGCGCCAGTGTGCCGAGTGCCCAATGTAGCGGAGGCCTGGATTGAGGCGATAAGAAGCAAGGTGTATGACCGAGATGCCAGTGAGCGGGAGGGCGAGCAGCTACGTGACTGGGTTGAGAGGCACTACTGGCTGGAGGATCACCATGAAGACTGGTTCCATGTGCTGCATGGTTGAGCGTTGAGTCAAGAGTCTGGTAGAGAATCGCCCTGCGGCGCAAGCCGCGGGGCAGTTTGTTTTTCACTTTGCCGCGCAGTTTGGGTGTTCGCCATCGGGCGAGGGAAGGAGGCATCCGTTTTGGTGGTTGTTTGGTAAAAATACCATTTTGGTCAAGTTTATTAACCTTTAGACGATCTAGTAAGCATGCTGCGCAAATCACGGCGTTCCGCTTGACGCAGTCTTGATCTCTAGGGGAATCACATGGCTATTACCGTAAACACCAATATTGCGTCGCTGAACGCGCAGCGCAACCTCGGCAGTTCCAACAACTCCCTGCAAGTGTCCTTGCAGCGTCTGTCTTCCGGTCTGCGCGTTAACAGCGCTAAGGACGATGCGGCTGGTCTGGCAATTTCGCAAACACTGACTTCGGCGATTCGAGGCAATAACCAGGCGATCAAGAATGCCAACGATGGTATCTCTGTTGGCCAGACCGCTGAAGGCGCCTTGGGCCAGCTTGCCAACAATATGCAGCGTATCCGTGAAATCGCGGTACAAGCATCCAACGGTTCGGTCAGCAATACCAACCGTTCGCAGCTGCAAAGCGAAGTGGATCAGCTGACTCAGGAAATCTCGCGAATTGTGCAGACCACCCAGTTCAACGGCACCAGCCTGTTGTCCGGCGGTTCGGTACTGACTTTCCAGGTGGGTTCGTCCGGCGCAGCCACCAACCAAGTGTCGATTTCGTCCACCGACTTGACCTCGGCCGGCACGCTGAACACTTATAGCTCCAGTTTGAGCAATACTGGCACGATTAGTGTGACCACCCAAGGGGGCGCCTCCGCCGCCTTGTCTTCGCTGGATGCGGATATTGCCCAGATTTCGAACATCCGCTCGACTTTCGGCGCGGTGCAGAACCGCTTTGATGCGGTGGTTTCCAACCTGCAGAACTATACTGAGAACCTGACTGCGGCCAACAGCCGCATCATCGACGTAGACTTTGCCGCGGAAACCGCCAACCTGACTAAGAACCAGATTCTGCAACAGGCCGGCACTTCGATTCTGAAGAACGCCAACTCGCTGCCGCAATCGGCGCTGACTCTGCTGCAGTAAGTTGAGGGTGCAAGAGCAGGGCGTCTGTTTGGCCAGGACGCCCTGCTTCGTTGGGTTTCGGGCCTGATACGGAAAACGGTAGAGAGTGGTTTTACGGTAAAATTCACATTGCAGCTATAAAGTTTATTGTGCCTCTGACGATATGGTGAGTAAGCAAGTCGCTTTGCCCAACTGTGTAGATCAGGAGAACTAACATGGCTATTACCGTCAACACCAACATTGCTTCGCTGAATGCGCAGCGTAACCTCGGCAACTCGAACAACGCGTTGCAAGTCTCTCTGCAGCGTCTGTCTTCCGGTCTGCGAGTCAACAGCGCCAAGGATGATGCCGCCGGTCTGGCGATTTCCCAGACCCTTACTGCCGCCATCCGTGGTAACAATCAGTCGATCAAGAACGCCAACGACGGCATCTCCGTCGGTCAGACGGCGGAAGGCGCCTTGGGCCAGATCGCCAACAACCTGCAGCGTATCCGTGAAATCGCGGTGCAAGCGTCCAACGGTTCGGTCAGCAACACCAACCGTTCGCAGCTGCAAAGTGAAGTGGACCAACTGACCCAGGAAATTTCGCGTATCGTTCAAACCACCCAGTTCAACGGCACCAGCCTGTTGTCCGGCGGTTCGGTACTGACTTTCCAGGTGGGCTCGTCCGGCGCAACCAATAACCAGGTTTCCATTTCGTCGACCGACCTGACGTCCGCCAGTGTTTTGAACAGCTACAACTCGAGCTTGACCAACACCGGTACCGTGAGCGTGACCACTCAGGGCGCGGCATCGGGCGCGCTGTCGTCGCTGGATGCGGACATCGCCTCGATCTCGAATATCCGGTCCACTTTCGGTGCGGTACAGAACCGTTTCGACGCGGTGGTGGCCAACCTGCAGAACTACGTGGAAAACCTGACCGCAGCCAACAGCCGCATCGTGGATGTGGACTTCGCAGCGGAAACTGCTAACCTGACCAAAAACCAGATTCTGCAACAGGCCGGTACTTCGATTCTGAAGAACGCCAACTCGCTGCCGCAGTCGGCACTGACCCTGCTGCAATAAGTCTAGAATGATGGTATGAGCCAGCGGCGGCTCCGGTTGGTTGGGCAACCGGAGCTGCGCGCGTCAGGAGAGTTGTCATGCAAATACCTTCTTTACAATCGCTGCCGATTGCCAATGCAGGCGCATCCGCGCCGCGGCAGCAAACGGTGGAGCTGGCACAAAGCGGGCAGGGAGCCGATAAGGCCGCTTCCGCTTTACCGGACAATGCCCAGGCAGTGGCTGCCGCCGGGCAGGCGCAGCAGCAGCAGGCGCAGAATACCGCAGCCAAGGAAAAACCATCGGTTACCGAGCAGTTGCAGTCTTCGCTGAAGCAACTGAACAGCGTGGCCTCGCTGTACAATAACCAGCTGGAGTTCTCGGTGGACAAGGACACCGACCTGCAGGTGGTGAAAGTCGTGGACAAGGAAACTCAGAAGGTCATCCGGCAGATACCTTCCGAGGACGCGATCCGGATCGCCAAGGCGATTGGCGACTTCAAGGGCATGCTGCTGAAGGACAAGGCTTGAGTCCCGGGAGCGGCTCAACAAATACACATTAAAGGGTGATGAACATGGCAGGGATAACCACATCAGTCGGCACGATCGACGTTCAAACCATCGTAAGCCAGTTGATGGCGATCGATTCCCGGCCATTGCTCGCCAGTCAGAAGAAACTGGACGGCTACAACACCCAGTTGAGCGATCTTGGCAAGATCGGTTCCGCGCTGTCCGCGCTGCAAAGCGCGATCACCAGCTTGTCGTCGGGATCGTTCTTGCAAGCGTTCAAGGTATCTTCCAGCGATACCTCCGTCGCCGGGGTCAGTACCACCTCCGGCGGGGTCAGCGGCACCTATGTCGTCAATGTATCCAAGTTGGCCACTTCGCGACAGCTGGTGTTCGATCAGATCGGCAGCAACAAGATCACCGACGCCCAGGCGGACATTCCCAGTGCGCCTGACGAATTGAAGTTCACGGTTAATGGCAAGGAACAGACGGTCAAGCTGCGCGACAAGCCGGGCGACAAGGTCAGCCTGCAGTCCATCTCTGACAAGATCAACGCCGAGGGCATGGGCGTCAACGCCTCCGTGGTCAAGAACGGTGGTAATTACAAGCTGGTTCTGGCCTCGACCGCTTCCGGCACCGACAACGCCTTCGCGATCACCGGTACCGGCAGCACGGACACCGGCAGGGTGGACGGCAACGTCATGGGCGGCTTGTCGCAGAGCACGGACGCGGCCAGCGAGTCCAAGCTTGCGGCCAATGCGGAGCTGACCGTTAACGGAGTCAAAGTGACTTCCGGCAGCAACAAGGTCAGCGGCGCGATTCCCGGGGTGGATCTGGACCTGTACAAGGAAAACGCCAACACCACGGTGACCATGAATCAGGATGCGGCCGGCATCAGCAAGAATTTGCAGAGCTTCGTCGACGCCTACAACCAAGTACTGAGTAGCATCAAAGACGCCCGTACCGGCAGCATGAAGGGCAATGCCTCCGTCTTGTCAATTCAGCAGCAGCTGCAGAGTGTACTGACCAAATCCATTCCCGGCGTCGACCCGGTCAATTCCTACGCTTATCTGTCCCAGATTGGCATTGCCATCCAGAAGGACGGCACCATCAAGCTGGACTCGACCAAATTCAACGACGCTCTGAAGAAAGATCCGACCGCGGTCAAGAATCTGTTTGGCAACAGCAGCAATAATGGGATAGCCCAACTGCTGAACAAGGAGATCAACGGTCTGTTGGGACCGACTGGCGTGGTGGAAAGCAGCAAGACCTCGATCAATTCGCGCATCAGCACGGAGAAGGCATCGCAGGATGCGCTTACTGCCCGTTTGACGGCACGGCAGAAGCAATACATTCAGCAATATACCGCGCTGAACTCGACGCTGAGCAAGATGGCGGCCAGCACCAATAATTTGAGCGGTTTGATGTCCCAAGTATAAGCTTTGAGTCGTCCAGTCATGATTTTTAGCTGAGATTCGGCGCCGGATGAAAAACAGCGCGTCGATCCAGCACAGCGGGTGGTTACAATATGCTGAATTCCAGAATGTTGAAGCAGTTCAACAAGGCCTATGAAAACGACGCCTTGAAGGCTGCGGTGTATGGCGCCAGTCCCATCGGGATCGTGGTCATGCTGTACGAAGGCGCGATCAAGGCGATCATGACCGCCAGTATTGCGATCGAGGCTCAGCGCTTCGATGAAAAAGCGCGCATGATCTCGAAGGCGATGGACATCATCGAAGGTCTGCGCATCGCGCTGGACGTGGAGGCCGGCAGCGAGGCGGCTGTCAACCTGAACGAGCTGTACCTCTATATGAAGACGCGTCTGGGACGGGCCAGCCTAAAGAACGATTTGGAGATTCTGGCTGAGGTGAGGGGGTTGCTGGAAACGATTCTTCCCGCCTGGCAGCAAGTCGACCGCAGTCAGCCCGCGGCCAGCGCGGCGGCGGGTGCATGACGGCGACGACGCGTGAGATGCCCCTGGAACAACTGGTGGCGGAACTGGAGGCCTTGACGCCTCAGGTGTCCGCCGCGGTGTCCGCCAAGGACTACGAGCGTTTCAACGCCTTGCAGGCGCAGCAGGAAAAGCTGATGTCGCGGCTGTTGGCCTCGCTGACCCAGGAAACGTTGTCCGGCCTGGAGGAGGCTCAGCGCGACAGGCTGCGCGAGCTGGTGCGGCGACGCGAGGAAATCCAGGCCGATCTGGTCCAGTGGTCGGAAGCGTTGCGCTCGGAGCTGGTGCTGATCAATCAGAGTTCCCGGGTGCTGAAACACTATCGTTGACCGCAAGTCGCCGCGACGGCCCGGCCAGGACGGCGGAGTCGATTTGATGGCGGGTTGGCCTTGGGTTGTTGGAGGTTTCGCCATAAAATTAAGTCACGGCGGAAACTCTTCCATGGGGAACCAAGATGTCCGGCACCTTTTTCCCATACCTGATGGTCGTGCTCTGGCTGATGCTGGCCATGGCGGTGGCGTATGTCTACTGGCGCGTGCTGCGTCTGGAAACCAAACGCGACAGCTTGACCACCATGTATCTCGACCAGCAGCAACAGCAGATCAGCGCTATGCAGCGGGATATGTCGCGCCTGTTGTCCCGGGTGGAGCAGCAGGCGCACGGGGATGTCGGACTCAGCCCTTACAATCAGGCGATCGAGATGATACGCCAGGGCTTGACGGCTTCCGAAGTGGCCTCCCGCTGCGGCATCTCCCGCAGCGAGGCCGAGTTGATCGTTTCCCTGTACCGAAATAGTCCCACCTCATGATTCCGTCGATCAATACCGGCGTCTTGCCGGCGCAGCAGATCAACCCCTCGCAGCTACTGGGCGAGGGCGCCAAGCTGCTGCTGGAAACCGCGACCCTTCCCAGCCGCTTGCCGACGCTGCTGCTGGGCGAGCAGGTGACGGCGCGCGTGGCGGATCGCCTCGACAATAATCAGCTGGCGGTATTGATCAAGAATTCGCTGTTCACGCTGAATCTGCCCCAAGGGGCGACGGTAAGCGGTGATACGTTGCAGCTGAAGGTGGCGTCGCTGCAACCGGCGCTGACCTTTTTATTGCAGGACGGCGGCAAGGAGAGCGCGGAGCAGACCAAGGGCAGTTCGGTGCAAGTGGCCCTGAGCCCGGCTTCCCGTTACCTGACTCATCTGCTGTCCACCCAGACCAGCGACGCCGGCAAGCCGGTGCTGGTCAACGCGGCGCAGCAGCCGCCGCCCAAGGTGGCGGAGGATTTGCAGCAGGGCGTGGCCAAGAGCGGTCTGTTTTACGAATCCCACCTGAAGGATTTCGCCGACGGCCGCACCAGCCTGGCCGAGATCAAGCAGGAGCCGCAGGCCAAGATGAGCCAGGCGCTGGCCAATACCGAGCACGCGGCGGCCAGCGCGCGGCCGCAGGCGCAGGCTCAAGCTCAGGAGTTGGGCAATCTGGTGCAAAGGCAGCTCAACGGCCTGGAAAATCAGCAACTGCAGTTTCAAGGCATGGCCTGGCCCGGCCAGCCCATGCAGATGGTGATCGAACAGGAAAAGACCGAGGCCGACCGCGAAGGCAACGGCCAGCAGGAGATGCAGGCCTGGTCGACCAATCTGTCCTTGAATCTGCCGGCCTTGGGCGGCATGGCCGCGCGCATTCGTCTGGTGGGCCAGTCGGTGCAGGTGTCTTTCTCCGCCGAGGACGAACAGGCCGGGCAGTTGATTACCCAGAACGCCGGCCGGCTGGAGGCGGGTTTGGCTTCGGCCGGCCTGGCCTTGGCCAGCCTGGTGGTGAAGGACGATGGCGCGGCCGCCGAGTGAGGACAAGCGCCGCTCCGCGGTGGCTTTGTCTTACCAGGAGGGGCACCGTTCGCCCAAGGTCGTCGCCAAGGGTTATGGCGAGCTGGCCGAGCGTATCATAGACCGCGCGCGGGAAGCCGGCGTGTTCGTGCACGACTCGCCGGAGCTGGTGTCTTTGCTGATGCAGGTGGACCTGGACAAGAATATTCCGCCGGAGCTCTACCGCGCGGTGGCCGAGGTCCTGGCCTTCGTCTACTTTCTGGAGCATCACGCCTCCGGCAAGGATTATGAATTCGAGGCCTGGCTGGGCGGGCGCAAGCCCGCGCCTTTGCCCGAGCCCTGATTCTCCCCGCCGCGCGCTGGCGTTGCGGCGCGCTTCCCCTTATCCTCGATGAATCTCGTCGTTTTCATCGTGGAGTCGCAAATGAAAGTCGCTTATATCGGTCTGGGCATCATGGGCCGTCCCTGCGTATTGAACCTGCTGAAGGCGGGCCACCAGGTGACGGTGTGGGCGCGCAGCCGCGAACGGGCCGAACCCTTGTTGCAGGCGGGCGCAAGCTGGGCGGACAGCCCGGCCGAGCTGGCCGGCCAGGTCGAGCTGCTGATCACCAATGTGTCGGACACCGCGGACGTGGAACAAGTGCTGCTGGGCGAGCAAGGCGCGGTTCACGGCGCCGGCGCGGGCCTGGTCTGCGCGGACATGAGCACCATCGCGCCCAACGGCGCGCGCCGCATCGCGGAGAGACTGGCGGCTTACGGCGTGGACTTTCTGGACTGTCCGGTGTCCGGCGGAGAGGTGGGCGCCGTCAACGGCACGCTGACCATCATGGTCGGCGGCAAGGCCGAGGCCCTGGAGCGCGCGCGTCCGGCCCTGCAGGCCATGGGGCAGACCATCACCCATATCGGCGCCAGCGGCGCCGGCCAGGTGGCCAAGGCCTGCAACCAGATCGCGGTCGGCGTCGGCGTCGCCGCGGTGGCGGAAATCATGAAGCTGGCCCAGGCCTGCAATGTCGATCCCGCGCCGGTGCGCGCCGCGCTGCTGGGCGGTTTCGCGCAGAGCAAGGTGTTGGATGTCCACGGCCAGCGGATGATAGACGACAACTACGCGCCGGGCTTCAAGGCCAAGCTGCACGCCAAGGACATGCGCATCGTGCTGGAGACGGCGCGCGAGCAGGGCATCCGCTTGCCGGAGGCGGAACGGGTGTCGGGCCTGATCGATCAGCTGGTGGCCGAGGGCGAGGGCGAGCTGGATTCGTCGGCGATCGCGCGGCTGATCTGGCGGCAGAACTGAGGCGGCGGACAAAAAAACGGCGAGGCCAGGCCTCGCCGTTTTAGCAGAAGCGCCGGAGGGCGCTTCAGGCGACCTTGTCTTTCAGCTGCTTGCTGGGCAGAAACACCACTTTGCGCTTGGCGGCGATCTCGATGGTCTCGCCGGTCTTGGGATTGCGGCCGGTGCGGGCGGCGCTTTCCTTGACTTTGTATTTGCCCACCACGGTGGTGATTTCGTCGCCGTTGGCCAGCGCGTTTTGCAGCACTTCGTCAAAAGCGCCCAACACCCGGAGCACGTCGGCCTTGCTCAGGCCGGATGTCTCGGCCAAGGCCGCGATCAGTTCTGCTTTGGTCATGTTTTGGTCTTTCCCTAAGGTCTAGGAGGGCTTGCCGCGGCGGCTCTGGCCGCCGGCGCCGCGCTTACTCGATATTCTGGATCTGCTCGCGCATCTGTTCAATCAGTACTTTCAACTCCACCGAGGCCTGCGTGGTTTCCGTGGAGACCGATTTGGACCCCAGCGTGTTGGCTTCGCGATTCAACTCCTGCATCAGGAAGTCCAGACGCTTGCCGGACTGACCGCCGGCTTTCAGGATGCGGCGCACTTCGCTGAGATGGGTGCTGAGGCGGGCCAGTTCTTCATCGACGTCTATTTTCTGAGCGAACAGCGCGAATTCCTGCTTCAGCCGGTCTTCGTCGACATTGCCCAGCGCTTCTTGCAGGCGGCTGGACAGTTTGGACATATGAGCGTCCAGAATGGCCGGCAGCTTGGGCTTGATGGCGACGACGATGGCTTCCATGCCGGTGATGCGTTCTTCCAGCACCACCTTGAGTTTTTCGCCTTCGCGGCCGCGCGAGGCGTTGAAGTCCTTCAGCGCCACCGCCAGGCTTTCCGTGCACAGCTGCTGCAGCACTTCCGGCGGCAACTCGTTGGTTTTCATCACGCCGGGCCAGCGCATCAGCTCGCCTACCGACAGACCGCGGTTTTCGCCGGCCTGCTCGCGCACCTGCTGCGAGACCTCGATCAGGCGCTGCAGCACGGCCTGGTTCAATTCCAGCGTCGGCACGGCGCTGTCCACCTGATTGATGCCGACGCGGCATTCCAGCTTGCCGCGGCTGACCTTGGCGGAAATCAGCTCGCGCAATTGCGGCTCGATCACGCGCAATTCTTCCGGCAAGCGCATTTGCAAATCAAGGTAACGGTGGTTGACCGAGCGAATTTCTAGGCTCAGCAAACCGCCGGGAAATTCCCTGCTGCTTGCGGCAAAGCCTGTCATACTTAAAATCATCAGACACCCCCTTAGATGAGCGGATTGTTTACTTTCTCAAGGCTGGGCCCGAATTGCTTTGCTAAGCTCAATCCAAGGCCTGTGGACACTATAACAACTGACACCCCATGACTCAATCGAACCAGCAGACCGCTTTGCCGGCCGGCTCCCGGCTGGGCGAGTACACGATTGTCCGCCAACTCTCCGTGGGCGGCTTCAGTGTTGTCTATCTGGCGCTGGACGATCAGGACAATAAGTTCGCGATCAAGGAGTACTTGCCGCGCAATCTGGCGCTGCGCGACGAGGACGGCCACGTGACGGTGCCGCATGAGTTGGACCGCGAGGCCTTCAATCTGGGCCTGAAGTGTTTTTTCGAGGAAGGGCGCATTCTCTCCGGCATTTCCCACCCCACCGTGGTGCGAGTGATCAATTTCTTCCGCGCCAATCAGACGGTCTATATGGTGATGGAGTACGCCGACGGCCGCTCGCTGGTGCGGGAACTGGAACTGGCCGGCGGACGGCTGGACGAGCGCCGCCTGCGCAAATGGTTCGCCGCGCTCTTGTCCGGGCTGCGGGAGGTCCATCTGCAGCGTCTGCTGCATCTGGACATCAAGCCCGCCAATATCTATCTGCGCCGCAACGGCGCGCCGCTGCTGCTGGATTTCGGCGCGGCCAGGCAGACCTTGTCGCGCCGCGACAAGCACTTCGCCTCGATGTACACCCCGGGCTTCGCCGCGCCCGAGCAATATGAAAAAGACGCGCCGCTAGGGCCGTGGACCGATATCTACGCGCTGGGCGCCTGTCTTTACGCTTGCATGGGCGGCGGCACGCCGCAGATTTCCAAGGAGCGCAAGGAAAGCGATCGGCTGACGCCGGCGAGCAAGGCCTTCCGCCATTTGTACTCCCGCGAGTTGCTGGAGCTGACCGATCAGTGCCTGGCGCTGTCTCCGGAGGAGAGGCCGGCCACCGTGCCGGGGCTGCAAAAGCGCCTGATGGCGGAGGAGTACAGTCCGCCGGAAGAACTGGCGGGCAGCAAGTGGGTGGGATGGATAAAAAACCTGACTGGCGGACGCTCGTGATGAGGGGATCGGCATGAAACTATCCATCTATCAGGAAAGCCGCATCGGCGGGCGAGCGTACAACCAGGACAGGCTGGTGATCGCCCACTCGCGCGACACCGTGATGCTGGCGGTGGCCGACGGCATGGGCGGGCATATGCGCGGCGAAGTGGCGGCGCAAATCACGGTGGACCTGCTCAGCGAGCTGTTTTACCAGCAAGCCACGCCGACGCTGACGCATCCCAATCGCTTTCTCGTCAACGCGGTCAGCACCGCGCATCAAGTCATTCTCGATTACGCCGCCGACCACCGGCTGCCGGAGGTGCCGAGCACCACGGTGGTGGCGGCCATCATCCAGCAGGGGCACTTGTACTGGTGTCATGTCGGCGATTCCCGGCTCTATCTGCTGGATGAGAAGGGCTTGCGTCTGCGTTCGCGCGATCATTCCCAGGTGCAGCGCCTGATCGATCAGGGCCAGTTGAGCGAGGACGCTGCCAAGGTGCATCCGGAACGCCACAAGATTTACAACTGTCTGGGCGCGGCCAGCGATCCGGACATCGACGTCGGCGAGAAACAAAGCGTGGGCGCGGGCTGCTCCATTCTGCTGTGCTCCGACGGCCTGTGGTCGCAGGTGATGGACCCGGAGCTGGAAAAGGTCTTCGTCCGCCGCAATGTCAGCCAGGTCTTGCCGGCGCTGATGAATGTGGCGGAGCGCCGCGCCGGCGCCGGCGGGGACAATCTGTCCGCGGCGGCGGTCACCCTGCTGGACGAGACGCAGGACTACGGCGAGCGCGAGGACGTGCTGGACACGGAAACGGCGACGCCGCGTCAGATGGGACGGATGATTCTGGACTCCAATCTGGAAACCATGCATCAGGAGATTCTGGCCAGCCGGGTGGCGGGCAAGCGCGACTAAGCGCCGTCGTCGGTGGCGACTGATATAATCGTCGGCATTTACCGTTCTGGACGATGACATGATGCGACCTTCCCAACGCCCGGCCGATGCCCTGCGCACGGTGCGGATCAGCCGCCACTACCTCAAGCACGCCGAAGGTTCGGTGTTGATCGAGTTCGGCGACACCAAGGTGATTTGCACCGCCAGCGTGGACGACGGCGTGCCGGGCTTCCTGAAGGGCAAGGGCCGCGGCTGGGTGACCGCCGAGTACGGCATGCTGCCGCGCTCCACCGGCTCCCGCATGCGCCGCGAATCCTCCGCCGGCAAGCAGTCCGGCCGCACCCAGGAGATTCAGCGCCTGATCGGCCGCTCGCTGCGCGCCGTGGTGGATCTGGAGAAGCTGGGCGAGCGCCAGATCCAGATCGATTGCGATGTGATCCAGGCCGACGGCGGCACCCGCACCGCCAGCATCACCGGCGCCTACGTGGCCTTGGCCGACGCGATCGGCCTGCTGCTGCGCGAGGGCAAGCTGAGCGAGAACCCGCTGCGCGACCAGGTGGCCGCCATTTCGGTGGGCCTGTATCAGGGCATGCCGGTGCTGGATCTGGATTACGCGGAAGACTCCAACTGCGACACCGATATGAATGTGGTGATGACGGGAGACGGCCGCTTCGTTGAGGTGCAGGGCACCGCCGAGGGCGAGCCGTTTGGCGATCAAGAGCTGCAGGCGATGCTGGGCCTGGCCCGTTCCGGCATCCGCGAGCTGGTGGCGCTGCAGCGCCAGGCGCTGGCGGAGTGAGGGCGCAAGCCCTGAATAGTAAAAAGCCCCGTCGCCGGGGCTTTTTTCATGGCTTGGCGCTCTTGCTGATGAACTGCTGCAGCGCATCGTAGAACATCGGCGCGCTGACGCTCATATTGTCTTCTTGCTTGCGCCGCGCGGCGGTGGGGGCGGAGCTTTGCACCGCGACGATGACCGGCTGTCCCGGCCCCATCACGAACACTGGCGAGCCGCTATTGCCTTCCAGCGTGTCGCAGCGGTGGGTCAGGCGGCCGTCCGGGCGCAGCTTGGTCGCCTTGCAGGCGTTGTGCACCAGCAGGTGTTTTTGATCGTCGATGGGGTAGCCGCCCTGGGTCAGCGTCCAGCTCCGCTGGTTCAGCAATTCGCGCAACTGCTTGGCGTTGCCGCTGAAGACGGGCAGCACGCCCTGGGTGTCGCCCAAGGGGGTGGCCAGGCGGACGAAGGCGAAGTCGCGCGGCGCGATGCGCGGCGGGATGTAGAGGCCGTCGGCGCGGCGGTCCAGGCCTTTGAGAAAGCTCTTGTCCACCTGCACTTCCAAAATCTTGCTGCGTGCGGTGAATTCATCGCCCCACAGGCCGACGGTGAAGCTGACCGCCGGATCGAAACGGCCTTTCTCGTCGACGAAGCAATGGCCGGCGGTCAGCACCACGTCGCGCGCCACCAGCGCGCCGGTGCAAATGGTGCGGGAGCGGGTTTGCAATTGTCCGACGGCGAGCCAGGGTTGATGGTCGGGGCGAGTGCGGACGCGATCGTCCTGGCCGAAGAACAGGATCTTGTGTTCCGCGGAGACGGTGGGGGCGGCGGACGCCGGCAGGGCAAGCAGAACACTGAGGACAAGCAGCGGGAGTTTCATCGAGTTTGGCCTTGCAAATGAAAACGGGGCGCCGAAGCGCCCCGAATTATGTGCGATTGCCGGAGGTTCCGGCAATGCTCGCCGCCTGATTACTTGGCAGCGGAAGCAGCTTTTTTGGAAGCTTTCTTCTCGGCTTTCTTGGCCGGAGCGGAAGCTTCTTTCTTAGCGGCTTGGGCTTTCTGAGCAGCGGAAGCCTCTTTCTTGGCTACGTGCTTTTTGTGCTTTTTAGCGGCTTTTTTGGCCGGAGCGGAAGCGTCGGCTTTAGCGGCTTGAGCTTTCTGAGCAGCGGAAGCTTCTTTCTTAGCAGCGTGCTTTTTGTGCTTTTTAGCGGCTTTTTTGGCCGGAGCGGAAGCGTCGGCTTTAGCGGCTTGAGCTTTCTGAGCAGCGGAAGCTTCTTTCTTAGCTACGTGCTTTTTGGCTTTTTTGGCTTTTTTCGGAGCGGAAGCGTCGGCCTTGGCGGCTTGGGCTTTCTGAGCGGCGGAAGCTTCTTTCTTGGCTACGTGCTTCTTGGCTTTTTTAGCTTTCGGAGCGGAAGCTTCAGCTTTGGCGGCTTGAGCTTTCTGAGCGGCGGAAGCTTCTTTCTTAGCTACGTGCTTCTTGGCTTTTTTAGCCTTCGGAGCGGAAGCTTCGGCTTTGGCGGCCTGAGCTTTTTGAGCAGCGGAAGCTTCTTTCTTCGCTACTTTTTTCTCGGCTTTCTTAGCCTTGTGGATCGCAACCGGAGCGGAAGCAGCAGCTTTTTCAGCGGCGAAGCCGTTAACGGACACCAGGCTGAAAGCAGCGGTCAGAGCAAGCAGAGCCAGCTTTTTCATTTATGAAACTCCTAAGTTTCTTGGATTGGTATGAAAGTGGACATGTAGTCCTTTTCAGGCCGAAATGCTAACCATGACAAGGGGCTGAGTCTATGCCTTCTGTGTATCCCAATGTTACGGAATGTACAGGCGCGGCGACGGCGGATGTCAGATCGGCCAGCGGAACAGAAAGCGCGCGCCGCCCAGCGGCGAGCTTTCCACTTTCACCTCGCCGCGGTGGGCGCGGGCGATGCCGGCGACGATGGCCAGGCCCAGGCCGTGGCCGCCGGTCTTGCGGCCGCGGCTTTCGTCCAGCCGCACAAAGGCGTCGAACACCCGGCCGCGGTCCTGTTCCGGAATGCCGGGGCCGTCGTCGTCCACCATGATGATGCAGTGGCGCTGCTCGACGATGATGCTGGTCTGCACCAGGCGGTTGGCGTGGCGGCGGGCGTTGGACAGGAAGTTGTCCAGCACCCGGGTCAGCAGGTGTTCGTCGGCGGTGATGGCCAGGCTGGCCCCGGCCGGCTCCAGCCATTGAATGTCCTGCGTCAGCGCGGCCTGGCCGGCGATGCGGTCCTTGGCCCAGGGGATGGCGTCGAAGCTGCTGAGCTTCAGCGGAGCTTCCGGCCGGTCCAGCCGCGCGTGCAGCAGCAGCTCCTCCACCAGCTTGTCGATGGCGGAGAGGTCGCGCTCTATCGCCTGCCGCTCCGGGCTGCTCTCGTCGCCTTCCAGCAGCGCCATCCGGTAGCGCAGCCGCGCCAGCGGCGTGCGCAACTCGTGGGCCACGGCGTTGGTCAGGGTTTTCTTGCTATTGATCAGCGCGGCGATATTGTCGGCCATGTGGTTGAAGGCGACGCCCAGCTGGCTGACGCCGGAGCGCGGCGGCAGGTCCACGCGGGCGGACAGATTGCCGCTGGCCAGCTTGCCGGCGGTCTGCTCCAGCGCCACCAGGTCGCGCCAGTGCGGCCGCATCCATAGAAACACCGGTATCGCCAGCGACAGGCCGATGAAGCCCAGCAGCGCGTAGTCGAACCATTTGAGCTGGTGCAGGAAGAATAGATAGCGCAGCGGACCGGCCACCAACAGGTAGTTGCTGTCCTCCAGCTTTTGCAGGAACACGTATTTGTCTTCCAGCATCACGATTTCGCCGCGGTCCAGCGCCTGCTTGGATTCGTCGTCCAGCAGATAGCTGCTCATCTTCTCCACTTTGACGCGGAAGGTGAAGCCGTGGTCGGAGTTGGCCAGCGTTTCGCTCCAGCGGTCTTCCGGCACGCCGCGCAGATCGGCTTCGATCAGCGACAGCGTGGTGCGCAGCAGGTCGGACAGATAGCGCTCGCCCACGTCGTCCACCGCCTGCTTGTAGACCGCGCCCACCAAGACCACCGCCACCAGGAAACAGGTCATCAGCAGCAGGTAGAACTGGATGAACAATCGGCGCATGCGCGCTTACTCCCAGCCGGACAAGGAGAACAGATAGCCGCGGTTGCGCACCGTCTTGATGCGGAACGGCTCGCTGGGATTGTCGCCCAGTTTCTTGCGCAGCCGCGAGATGGCCACGTCTATGCTGCGGTCCAGGCCGTCGTAGCTGACGCCGCGCATTTCCTTGAGCAGGATGTCGCGGTTCAGGGTTTCGCCGGCGTGGCTGGCCAGCAGCCACAGCAGATCGAAGTCCGAGGTGGACAGCGGGATCTTTTCATTGGCCAGCGTCACGTCGCGGCTGATCGGGTCTATCGCCAGTTGGCCGAACACCACTTTGCGGGTGCCGGGCTTGGGCGCGGCGGCGTCGGCGTTGGCCGGAGCGGGCCGCAGATTGCGCAGCTGGGCGCGCAGCCGCGCCACCAGCACCGAGGGCGGCGTGGTTTTCAGAATGTAGTCGTTGGCGCCCAGTTCCAGGCCCAGGATCTGGTTCATATCGCTGTCCAGCGAGGTCAGCATGATGATGGGGCCGTCGAATTTGGGACGCAGCTCGCGGCAGATGGAGAGGCCGTCTTTGCCGGGCAGCATGATGTCCAGCAGCACCAGGTCCGGCGCTTCGCGGGCGATGGTGTCCAGCGCGGCGTCACCGCGCGGTTCCACCACCACGTCCATTTCATGGCGGGACAGAAAGTCGCTGATCAGCTCGGCCAGGTCGGCGTCGTCTTCTACAAACACGATGCGGTGGGTCATGCCTTGCATCCATCTATTCAGTGGTCAATCCGCGAAGTATCGCCCGAGCCGCCGCGCGCTTCAACTGCAAGCACGGTCAGGACCGCCTTGTTTCCGCCCGGCGAGCAGGCGATTTCCGTTTCGAAGCGGAAAATCCACCGGTCCACAGTTGCCGGCGGCTTGATTACAGTTTCCTGACATCGCCAACCGTTTTGCAAAGGAAAGCTCATGAACGATCAAGTCCGTCCCGCCGCCGTCGACCAGACCGCGATCCGCCGCCTGGCGGACCAGGTTCTGGGGCAGATTCCCGCCTTGCTGGATGCGGCCGGCAAGTCTCTGACCGAGGTTCAGCAGCAGAAGCTGGATTCGCACGTGCTGGCGATGGCGCGCCGCTCGCTGACCGGCGAAGGGCTGCCGGATTTCGACAAGAGCCTGTTCGACGAGATCTCGGACACCACGCGGCGGCTGTCCGCCGCGGTGGTGGCCCTGTTCGGCAATCTGCCGGAAGAAGAAGCGCTTTTGCTGTCCATTCATTTCGAGATGGCCAAGAACAAGGCCTGAAGTCCGCCGTGCATAGATAGAGAGATAGAGGAGAAGACAATGACACAGATAACCGTAGTGATTGGCGACCGTCTGGGCAAGGGACAGAAAGTGGGCGCGGGCGCGGAGGCCGCCGGCGCGCGCGCGGTGGTGATCGCGGGCATGGCCGCGGATATGAAGCTGGGCGACGTGATGCAGGCGGAGGGCGCGCAGCTGGGCATTTCCTTCTGCGGCAGCGGCGGCGCCGGCGCCATCACCGCGCAGACCAAGTACGGCTACAAGGCCAAGTACGGCATGCGTTCGGTGGAGGAGGGCGTGACCGCGATCGAGGAGGGCTACACCGTGCTCGGCTTCGGCTTCATGGACAAGGAAGAGCTGGGGCAGCGGCTGGTGGCGGCCTATCAGAAGAAATACGGCGGCTGAGCGATGCAAAGGCGTTTCGAGTCCAGCGTGACGGTCAGCGGCCGCGGCGACAGCAAGGCGCAAGCTTGCGCCGACGCCTTGTCCGGCGTGCAGCGCGCGGTGACGGCGGCCGGCCATCCGGTGCTGTTGCGCATCGAGCCCATGCGGGTGACGGTGGTCGCGGCGGAGGAGATCCGCCGCCGCGAGCGCTTTCTGTTCTTCTTCCTGCCGCGGGACAGGCTCAGCTACGCCGTCACGCTGGAGGTGGAGGTCAGCGTGACGGCGTTGGATATCGAGGCCGTGCCCTTCGTCGCGCGCCAGGTTTAGGCGCCGGCTGTCGTTTCATTCCGAGGAGGAAGCCATGCTTCTGATCATTCTTCTCAAGTCGCTGTTGATAGGCGGTCTGGTCGGCGTCGCGGTGGGCGCCGGCGCGGCCCGCATGTTCCACGCGCCGACTTCCCAGGGCATGGGCGCTTTCCGCACCCTGGGCGAGCTCAATTCCTGCGAGGGCGACCCGGCCTCGCATTTTTCCTTCGGCCTGGGCTTTTTCTTCAACGCCTGGGCCTCGTCGGTGGCCGCCGGCGCCTTCACCCAGGACATCGACCACCGGGTGATTCCGCACTGGGGCGCCGCGGCTTTGCTGGCGCGCAACCGCAATCTGGCGGAGACCCTGCACAACCCGCGCAAGATGGCCTTGGTGTGCGGGGTAATCGGCATGCTGCTGGTGGCCTTCCTGAACACCACCGCTTCGGCGGTGCCGGCTTCGCTGCAAATCACCGCGGTCAAGGTCTTGGTGCCCGCGGCCAACCTCTTGGTCAACACTGTGATGCCGGTGATTTTCTGGCTGGCGGCGATTGAGGCCGGCCGGCGTTCCGGTCTGTGGGGCACGGTGTTCGGCGGCCTGGCCCAACTGATCATGGGCAATGCGGTGCCGGGCCTGGTGCTGGGCATTCTGATCGGCAAGGGCGTGGACGAGGGCGGCTGGAACAAGATCACCAAGCTGATGATGGCGGCCATCGTGGCGCTGTTCGCGCTCAGCGCCTTCTTCCGCGGCTTTGATCTGAAGCTGCTGAGCAGCTTCCACCTGAACGCCCCGTCCTGGCTGGAACTGCTGCACGCCGCCGTGCGCGGCGCTTGAGGTTGAAGGAGAGAATGATGACTGAACAAGCACAAACCGGGGGTTTCTGGCTGGCGGACTGGTCTTTTCCCTTGCTGGTGGGGCTGTTGTCCGCCGGCGTGTTCGCCGGCACGCATATGTATTACGTCTACGGCATCGGCGCTTTCAACGAGGTGGCCTTCGTGTCGATGCTGCGCGCCGGCATGGACACCGGCGTCTACGGCGCGGTGGCCGCCTTCGGCGCCAGCTTCTTGTTCGCCCGGGTGATAGAGGGCTCGCTGGTGGGCATCCTGGACATCGGCGGCGCCATCATGACCGGCGTCGGCCTGGGCATTCCGGCGATGTTCCTCGGCGCCGGCATCTTGTTTCCGGTGGAAAACTTCGGCGCGGCGCTGGCCACCGGGATGGTGATCGGCTTGCTGATCGGCGCGGTCATTATTTTCGCGCGCAAATTCACCATCAATCAGGGCAATTCCACTTACGGCGCCGACGTGATGATGGGCGCGGGCAACTCCTCCGGCCGCTTCCTCGGCCCGCTGATCATCCTGTCGGCGATGGCGGCGTCGATCCCCATCGGCGTCGGCTCGCTGCTGGGCGCGCTGGTCTTCTATCTGTGGGGCAAGCCCATCACCGGCGGCGCGATCTTGGGCGCGATGCTGCTGGGCACGCTGTTCCCGGTGGCGATTGCCTGAGGAGGCGGCGATGGATGATTTGCTGATCAAGGACGCTTTGCTGGCCGACGGCTCGGTAATGGACATTGCGGTCCGCCACGGCAAGATCGCCGGGCTGGGGCGGCTGGACGGCCCGGCCCGGCGCACGCTGCGGCTGGACGGACGCTGGCGGCTCAGCGCCGGCTGGATAGACGGCCATGTGCATTGCAACCCGGCCTCGCCGATTTATCACGACGAGCCGGATCAGGTGGGCGTGGCCGGCGGGGTCACCACGGTGGTGGACGCCGGCAGCGTAGGGGCCGACGACGTCGCCGCCTTCCGCGAGCTGGCCGGCGCTTGCCGCACCGATGTGCGCGCCTTGCTGAACATCTCGCGCATCGGCCTCGTCACCCAGCATGAATTGGCCAATCTGGACGACGTCGACGTGGTGCTGGCCGGCGCGGCCATCCGCGCGCATCGCGATTTCATCGTCGGCATCAAGGCGCGGCTCAGCGGCAGCGTGGTCGGCGCCAACGGCGTCGCGCCGCTGGCGCGGGCCAAGGAGATACAGCGGCGCTTCGGGCCGCTGCCCTTGATGGTGCACATCGGCAACACCCCGCCGTCGCTGGACGAGATCGCCGAATGGCTGGAGCCGGGCGACATCGTCACCCACTGCTTCAACGGCAAGCCCAACCGCATCCTGGACGCCGCCGGCGCGCTGCGCGCCTCGGTGCGGGCGGCGATCGAGCGCGGCGTGCTGCTGGATGTCGGCCACGGCAGCGCCAGCTTCAGTTTCCGCGTGGCGCGCGAGGCCATGGCGCTGGGCCTGTACCCGGACACCATCAGCTCGGACATCTATTGCCGCAACCGCGTGGCCGGGCCGGTGTTCGGCCTGGCGGCGGTGATGTCCAAATTCCTGAGCCTGGGCATGCCGCTGGAGAGGGTGCTGGACTGCGTGACCCGGCGGCCGGCGGAAGCGCTGGGACTGGGCGGCAAAGGCCGGCTGGAAGCGGGAGCGGACGCCGATCTGACCATCTTCGACATTGAAACCGCGCCGCGGCCGCAGAGCGACTGCGACGGCGACACGCTGACCGGCGTGCGGCACCTGACGCCGCTGGCGGCGGTGGCGGGCGGCGTCTTGCTGCCCACCGAACAAGGAAAGGCTTGTCATGTCTTCGATCTATGAGCAGTACCAGCTTAAGCCGGTGATCAATGCTTCCGGCCGCATGACCCTGCTCGGCGTGTCCACGCCGGCGCCGGAAGTGAGGGCGGCGATGGTCCAGGGCCTGGAGCGGTATTTCGAGATGAAGGATCTGGTCGACAAGACCGGCGACTACATCGCCCGGCTGCTGGAGGTGGAGGCCGCGACGGTGGTGTCCTGCGCGGCCGCCGGCATTGCCCAGTCCGTGGCCGCCGTCATCGTCCGCGACGACCCGCGCCTGCTGGTGAATCTGCACGCGCAGCCGGTGGCCGGACCGCGCGAGATCGTGCTGCCCAAGGGGCACAACGTCAATTTCGGCGCACCGGTGGGCGCCATGGTGGCGCTGGGCGGCGGCCAGGTGGTGGAGGCCGGCTGGGGCAATGAGTGCTCGGCCGCGCAATTGGAGGCGGCGATAGGTCCCGACACCGCCGCCATCCTCTATATCAAGTCCCACCACGCCTTGCAGAAAAGCGTGCTCGGCGTGGCCGAGGCCGCCGAAGTGGCGCGCCGCCGGAAGGTGCCGCTGATCGTCGACGCGGCGGCGGAGGAAGACTTGCGCGAGTATTACCGGCTGGGCGCGGACCTGGTGATCTACAGCGGGGCCAAGGCGATAGAGGGGCCGACCAGCGGCCTGGTGCTGGGCCGCCGCCAGTATGTGGAATGGGTCAAGCTGCAAAGCCAGGGCATAGGCCGGGCGATGAAGGTGGGCAAGGAGGGCATTCTGGGCCTGACGTGCGCGATAGAACGCTATCTGAAGCAGGACAAGGAAAGCGGGGCGGCGATGGCGGAGCGGCTGCGGCCCTTCATCGCCGGGCTGAACCAGTTGGCCGGCGTCAGCGCGCGCCTGGTCTGGGACGCCGCCGGCCGCGACATCGCCCGCGCCGAGATCGCTTTCGACGCCAGCGCCACCGGCGTCAGCGCGGTGGCCGCCGCCGCCGCGCTGAAACAGGGCGAGGTCGCCATTTATTTCCGGGAATACCGGGCCAACGAGGGCAAGCTGGAGGTGGACGCGCGCAGCGTGGACGCCGCTCAGCTGGAACAGATCGGCACGCGCATCCGCCGCTTGCTGACGGGAGAGAAGGCATGAAACTGGAACCCCATTTTTATCAGGACCGCGTTTGCTTGAATGTACTGGCTGGAAGCAAGCACAATGCCCGTCAGATTCATCAGGCGGCGGAAGGCCATGTGCTGGTGGGCGTGCTGTCGAAGAACTACGCCGACGTGGACAGCGCGGTGGCGGACATGCGCGAGTACGCGGCCTTGATAGACAACGCCTTGTCGGTGGGACTGGGCGCCGGCGATCCGCGCCAGTCCGACATGGTCAGCGCCATTGCCGGCCAAGTGCAGCCGCAGCACGTCAATCAGGTGTTCACCGGCGTGGGCGCCAGCCGCGCGCTGCTGGGTCAGGCGCGTACCGTGGTCAACGGCCTGGTTTCGCCCAGCGGCATTCCGGGCCTGGTCAAGGTGTCCACCGGCCCGCTCAGCGCCGGCGCGCCGGTCTGCGCCGCGCCGGTGGACACCGCCATCGCCATGCTCAAGGATATGGGCGGCAGTTCGATCAAGTACTTCCCCATGGGCGGGCTGGATTGCCGCGACGAATACCTGGCGGTGGCGGAAGCCTGCGCGCGGCATGATTTCTGGCTGGAGCCCACCGGCGGCATCACGCTGGAGAATTTCAGCGAGATCGTCCGCCTGGCGCTGGAGGCCGGCGTGCCCAAGGTGATACCGCATGTGTACAGTTCCATCATCGACTCCAGCGGCGAAACCCGGCCCGGCGACGTGGAGCGGCTGTTGTCGATGGTGAAAGCCTTGTTGTAGACGCGTCCGGGGAGGCCGGGCGCGGATGGGTTTAAGAAGGAGGCTCATGGTCAAATTCCCCTATCAACGGCTGGCCCAGGCCTTTGCCGCCCTGCAGGCGGAAGCGTTGCCGCAGGAAGAGCTGGCGCGCCGGCTGGCGGTGTCCACCCGCACTGTGCGCAACGATATCGACGCGCTCAACGCCATTCTGGCCGAGCACGGCGCGCGCTTCGTGCTCAAGCGCGGCGAGGGCTACCGGCTGCAGGCCGACGACCCGGAACGCTTCCAGCAGGTGCGGCCGCAGGCCGGCTCTGGCCGCGCCATTCCGCGTCAGGCCGGCGAGCGGGTGCATTATCTGCTGGCGCAGTTCCTCGGCTCCGCTTACGCCTTGAAGCTGCAGGACCTGGCCGACGCCTGGTGCGTCAGCCGGGCCACCTTGCAGACGGACATGGCCGAGGTGCGCGAGCGCCTGGCCGGCTACGGCCTGAGCATAGAGGCCAAGCCGCATTACGGCATGAAGCTGCTGGGCGCGGAATCCTCCATCCGCGTCTGCCTCAGCGATCTCTTGGCGCAGCTGGCGGCGGAGCGGGCGGACCATCCCTTGTTGAGCGCGGACCCGGTGCTGGCCGACGCGCTGGCGACGGTGCGCGCCGGCCTGCCCGGCTGCCTGAGCCGCGCCGGTGTCCGCCTCAGCGACGACGGCGCCCAGTTCCTGAGCTTTTATTGCGCGGTGGCGGCCAAGCGCATCGTCGACGGTTTTCCCTTGCAGGATTTCTCCTGCGAGGAAGCGCCGCCGGCGGCGGCCCAGGCCGCGACGCACATCGCCGGCTTGCTGCGGCGCATGAGCGGGGTGGAGATCGCCGCCGCCGAGCAAGCCTTCCTCTGCGTCAACATCGCCGCGCGCAGCCTGAGCGGCATATTGCCCAGCGCGATCAACGCCGACGACGCCGACGCGCTGGTCCGCTACATCCTCGACTACATCAACCGCCATTACCGCTACGATCTGCGCGCCGACCGGCAATTGCGCGACGATCTGGTCACCCACGTCAAAACCATGATCACCCGGGTGCGTTACCAGATCACGCTGGCCAATCCGGTGCTGGCCGACATCAAGCAGCATTACGCGCTGGCCTACGACTTCACGCTGGCGGCGGTGTCGAGTTGGGCCAAGCACTCGCCGTACCGGATCTCGGAGAACGAGATCGGCTATCTGGTGCTGCACATCGGCGTGGGGCTGGAGCGCCATTACCAGATCGGTTATCTGCGCCGGCCGCAGGCCCTGCTGGTGTGCGACGGCGGCAACGCCACGCTGCGCACGCTGGAGGCGGTGCTGCGGCGTCGCTTTCCGCAGCTGGAGGTGTGCGCCGCCTTGTCCTGTCAGGAGTACGAGGCGCTGGAGCATGTGGGCGCGGATTTCGTGGTGTCCACAGTGAGGCTGGAGGACAAGCGCAAGCCGGTGGCGCTGCTGTCGCCGTTTCCGTCGGATTACCAGCTGGAGCAATTGGCGCGGCTGGTGGCGGTGGACCGCACCCGGCCCTATATGCTGGAGCGCTATTTTTCCGCCCAGCATTTCTGGGTGGCGGAGCAGGGGCTGAGCCAGCAGGCGCTGTTCGAGCGCGTTTGCGGGCGGCTGCGCGAGGAAGGCTATGTCGACGCCGATTTCCTGCCTTCGGTGCGCGAGCGCGAGGACATCCTCAGCACCATGCTGGGCGACGGCATCGCCTTGCCGCACTCGCTGGGCTTGCTGGCGCGCAAGACCACGGTGTGCACCATCATCGCGCCTCACGGCATTGCCTGGGGGGAGGGCGGCGTGGCGCGGGTGATTTTCCTGCTGGCGATCAGCAAGACCGAGTACGAGGAAGCGATGGCGATCTACGAGCTGTTCGTTTCCTTCATGCGTCAGCGCGCCGGCGCCCGGCTGGTGGAGAGCCGCAGTTTCGAAGCGTTTCTGCGCAATGCCTTGCTATGTCTGCCCGACGCCTGAGCCAGGCGGGACCGGCGTTTTCCTTGCTGTCAATCCATATTGTTTGGTTTATGTTTTTGTTGCGATTTGTATTGAATCCCGTTGTTTTTGTGCACTGCAAGGGGCGGAGTTCCAGCTTTTTTGTAACAGTTTGAAACTGTGTATAGGTTCGAGTATTTACTTCATGCTTTCGTTCTAGATCACGCCATGTCTGCGCTTTGGCTCTATTTTCGTCATTGATCTGTAACAAGCTCTCTGGATTTACCCCGCGAGCGGCCGTTAACCTGGATCAAATTTGCCCTTGAAAGTTGGGGGCGAACTGTTTTTAATAGCGCCGCCTGGCTTCACAACCGGGATGCTCCCGCCGCTTTCTGCGCCGTCCAGGGCTTGCTTGCCCGCCGGAAGACGCGTCTCCGCCCGAGGGTTCGCCGGCTGTCAGCGTTGTGATGTCCCAGCAGGGGAAGGCCGCTTGTCGCCGTTTTCCTGTCGCGTCATCCACCCGGGGCGATTCGCGTCGCCCCTGTCGATTGATCATGCCGACCTTTCGATTTTGATCAGCTCGCGCTGCGAGTTCCGCATTGCTTTTTATTATGCCAATAGCATTTGCATGGCCGTCGGCCGCGCAAGGGCTTGCCGTTGCCGTCCGGTCATGAGCCGGGCCTGGATTACCGCCGCCGGGGCCGATGGCGCGCAGCCTTACGCGCCCGGGCGAGATAACAAGAATGTTCAACCCGTAAAGTCGTAAATGATGAGAAACCAAAGACCCTCACGCCTGTGGCGGGGACTTGCTGTAGCTTCGGCGCTGCTGCTCGCCGGGTGTCAAGGCGGAATCCTTGACCCCAAGGGCCCCGTGGCGGCGGAGCAGAAG
The DNA here is from genome assembly GCF_020544465.1 of Chromobacterium rhizoryzae. Lineage (NCBI taxonomy): Bacteria > Pseudomonadati > Pseudomonadota > Betaproteobacteria > Neisseriales > Chromobacteriaceae > Chromobacterium > Chromobacterium rhizoryzae. The sequence goes on along the minus strand of NZ_CP066126.1, from coordinate 4,155,524 downwards.
TCCCTGATCATCACGGCAACCGCGCTGATGCTGCTGGTGGTCATCCCGGTGATCCTGATGACCTTCTTCTTCGCCTGGAAGTACCGCGCCAGCAATAAGGACGCCGTCTATGAGCCGAAATGGTCGCATTCGACCAAGATCGAGCTAGTGGTCTGGCTGATTCCCTGCATCATCATCGCCTTCCTCGCCGTGCTGACCTGGGAAACCACCCACAAGCTGGACCCGTACCGCCCGCTGGATTCCGACCAGAAGCCGATCGAGGTGCAGGTGGTGGCGTTGAATTGGAAATGGTTGTTCATCTATCCGGAGCAGCAGATCGCCACGATCAACGAGCTGGCCTTCCCCAGCAATGTGCCGGTGAACTTCAAGATCACTTCCGACGCGGCGATGAACTCCTTCTTCATCCCGCAATTGGGCGGCCAGATTTACGCGATGGCCGGCATGCAGACCCAGTTGCATCTGCTGGCGCATGAGCCGGGCGTGTACAAGGGCTTCTCCGCCAACTACAGCGGCGCCGGTTTCTCCGGCATGAAGTTCAACGCCGTCGCCACCAAGACGCCGGCGGAGTTCGAAGCCTGGGTCGCCAAGGTCAAGGCCTCCGGCAAGACGCTGGACGTGAACGGCTACCGCGGCCTGGTGCTGCCCAGCGAAAAGAACCCGGTGGCCTATTACGGCGCCGTCACCCCCTATCTGTTCCAGGGCGTGCTGCACAAATACATGACCGGCCGCACCTCGCTGGCCGCCACCGAGGCCGACGTGAAGCTGGCCGCTCTGGCCAAGAGCCTGTGCGAACCGCTGACGGTGAAGGAGTAATCAAGACATGCTGTTAGGCAAACTTACGCTGGACGCCATCCCCTTCCACGAGCCCATTGTGATGGGCGCGCTGGGCGGCGTCGGCCTGATCGGGCTGATGCTGGTGGCCCTGATCTCCAAAATGGGCAAATGGGGCTATCTGTGGCATGAGTGGCTGACTTCGGTCGACCACAAGAAGATCGGCGTGATGTACATCATCGTCGCCATGATCATGCTGCTGCGCGGCTTCGCCGACGCGCTGATGATGCGCGCGCAATTGGCCATCGCCACCGGCGGCAGCCACGGCGTGCTGCCGCCGGATCACTACGATCAGATCTTCACCGCCCACGGCGTGATCATGATCATCTTCATGGCGATGCCGTTCATGACTGGCCTGATGAACATCGTGGTGCCGCTGCAGATCGGCGCGCGCGACGTGGCCTTCCCCTTCCTGAACTCGCTGAGCTTCTGGCTGCTGGTGGCGGCGGTGATCCTGGTCAACCTGTCGCTGGGCGTGGGCAATTTCGCCCGCACCGGCTGGGTGGCCTATCCGCCCTTGGCCGGCATCGCCTTCAGTCCGGACGTGGGGGTGGATTACTACACCTGGGCCTTGCAGATATCAGGGATAGGGACGACGCTGACGGCGATCAACTTCCTGGTCACCGTGATCAAGATGCGCGCCCCCGGCATGAAGCTGATGGACATGCCCATCTTCACCTGGACCTGCACCTGGGCCAATGTGCTGATCGCCAGCTCCTTCCCCATCCTGACCGGCGCGCTGGCCATGCTGAGCCTGGACCGCTATCTGGACTTCCATTTCTTCACCGCGGAAGCCGGCGGCAACGCGATGATGTATCTGAACCTGTTCTGGGCCTGGGGCCATCCGGAGGTGTACATCCTGGTGCTGCCCGCCTTCGGCATTTTCTCCGAGGTGGTGTCCACCTTCACCGGCAAGCGCCTGTTCGGCCATAAGTCCATGATCTACGCCAGCGGCGCGATCTCCATCCTGGGCTTCATGGTGTGGCTGCATCACTTCTTCACCATGGGTTCCGGCGCCAGCGTCAACGCTTTCTTCGGCATCGCCACCATGATCATTTCGATCCCGACCGGGGTGAAACTGTTCAACTGGCTGTTCACCATTTACCGCGGCCGCCTGCGCTTTGAAACCCCCATCCTGTGGACGCTGGGCTTCATGGTCACCTTCTCCATCGGCGGCATGACCGGCGTGCTGATGGCGGTGCCGGGCGCGGACTTCGTGCTGCACAACAGCCTGTTCCTGATCGCCCACTTCCACAACACCATCATCGGCGGCGCGGTGTTCGGCTATCTGGCCGGCGTCACCTTCTGGTTCCCGAAAGTGTTCGGCTTCAAGCTGAACCCGAAACTGGGCAAGGCCTCGTTCTGGTTCTGGCAGATCGGCTTCATGTTCGCCTTCATGCCGCTGTATGTGCTGGGCTTCCTCGGCATGACCCGCCGCCTGAACTACACCACCAACCCGGAATGGGAGCCGTGGCTGTACCTGGCGCTGTTCGGCGCGCTGTTGATCGCCTGCGGCATCGCCTGCCAGTTGCTGCAGATCGTGGTCAGCATCCGCGACCGCAAGAAGCTGGCCGACGTCAGCGGCGACCCGTGGAACGGCCATACCCTGGAATGGTCCACCTCGTCGCCGGCGCCGTTCTACAACTTCGCCAAGCTGCCGGTGGTGCATGACATCGACGCCTTCACCGACATGAAGGAAAAGGGCGTGGCCTACGCGGTGCCCAAGTCCTACGAGCCCATCCACATGCCGAAGAACACCGCGATGGGCGTCTATATCGGCGGCTTCACCACGGTGTTGGGCTTCGCCCTGATCTGGCATATCTGGTGGCTGGCCATCGTCGGCCTGGTGGGCATCGTCGGCTGCATGCTGGCGCGCGCCTACGACAACGATCTGGACTACTACGTGCAGCCGGAGGAAGTGGAAGCCATCGAGCGCGAGCGTTTCGAAAAACTGGGCATCGATGTGGACAACTACACCGAGCGCGACCCGGCCCAGCCGCACAAGGCGGCGCGTCCGACCACCACCGCGTAACAGGTTGAATCCGACATGACGACTTATGTAAAAGACGCGCACGAAGCGCACGACGACCACGAGCACCACGACAGCGGTTCGCAAACCGTGTTGGGCTTCTGGTTCTACCTGATGACCGACTGCATCCTGTTCGCCAGCGCGTTCGCGGCTTACGCCGTGCTGTTCCGCAATGTGGCGGAAGGCGTGTCCGGCAAGGAGATCTTCGATCTGCAATACGTGCTGGTGGAGACCGCGGCGCTGCTGCTGTCTTCCATCACCTACGGCTTTGCGATGATCGCCGGTCAGAAGGGCAATAAATCCGCGGTGCTGGGCTGGCTGGGCATGACCTTCCTGTTCGGCGCCGCCTTCATCGGCCTGGAAATCAACGAATTCCACCACCTGATCTCCGAGGGCCACGGCCCGCAGGTCAGCGCCTTCCTGTCGGCCTTCTTCGGCCTGGTGGGCCTGCACGGCCTGCACGTGACCGCCGGCCTGATCTGGATGGCGGTGATGATGGTGGAAGTGGCCAAGACCGGCCTGACCGGCCGCGCGATGACGCGTCTGAACTGCCTGTCGCTGTTCTGGCACTTCCTCGACATCGTGTGGATCTGCGTGTTCACCGTCGTCTACCTGAAAGGAGCCATGGGATGAGCCAGGCACATCAACACGCCGCCCACGGCAGCGTGAAAAGCTATCTGATCGGCTTCCTGCTGTCGGTGGTGCTCACCGCCATTCCGTTCTGGATGGTGATGGGCGGCGCCTTCACGCCGCAGGCGACGGCCATCGGCATCTTCGCGCTGGCGGTGGTGCAGATCGTGGTGCATCTGAAGTATTTCCTGCATCTGGACTTCAGCAAGGAGGGCAAGCTCAATACCTTCTCCTTCCTGTTCACCGGCATGGTCATCGTGCTGCTGGTCGGGCTGTCGATCTGGATCATCTACACCGCCGACGCGCTGATGATGCGCTGAGGCGGGTTTGAGAGAGACCGTCTTGACATTCAAGCGCTATCTGCAGGTGACCAAGCCGGGCATCATCTTCGGCAACCTGATCTCGGCCGTCGGCGGTTTTCTGCTGGCGGCCCAGGGCCGGGTTGACTGGAGCTTGCTGCTGGCCACCCTGGCCGGCCTCTCGCTGGTGGTGGCGTCCGGCTGCGCGATCAACAACTGCATCGACCGGGACATCGACGCCAAGATGGCCCGCACCCGCAAGCGGGTGCTGGTCACCGGCGCGATGAGCGCGCGGGCGGCGCTGGCCCACGGCCTGCTGCTCGGCCTGGCCGGCTTCTACGCGCTGTGGCGCTGGACCAATCCGCTGGCCTTCGGCTGCGTGCTGTTCGGCTTCGTCATCTATGTGGGGGTGTACAGCCTCTATATGAAGCGCCATTCGGTGTACGGCACCCTGGTGGGCAGCTTGTCCGGCGCGGTGCCGCCGGTGGCCGGCTATTGCGCGGTGACCGGCCGTTTCGACGCCGGCGCGGCCATCCTGCTGCTGATGTTCTGTCTGTGGCAGATGCCGCATTCCTACGCCATCGCCATCTTCCGCCTGCAGGATTACCAGGCGGCGGGGATTCCGGTGCTGCCGGTGGTCAAGGGCATTTCCAGCGCCAAGCGCCAGATCGTGCTCTACATCCTGGCCTTCGGCGCCGCCACCGCGATGCTGGCCTTCGGCGGCTACGCCGGCTACGGCTATCTGGCGGTGGCCGGGGCCACCAGCCTGTGGTGGCTGAAGATGGCCTTGTCCGGCTACAAGCGCAGCATCGACGACCGCGTCTGGGCGCGTCAGCTGTTCTTCTTTTCCATCATCACCATCACCGCGCTGTCGGTGATGATGGCGGTGGATTTCCGGCAGCCGGAGCGGCAGCAACTGGCCGGTTTGAGCGCGTCCGCGCAGTCCTGAACGCCAGCAAGCCAAGACAAAGCGCGGGCCGTGGCCCGCGCTTTTTTCATGGTTGAGCGGCTAGAGCGCGATCAAACGTCGTCGGCCGCGACGCTGGCCAGCAGCTGGTCGGCGGCGACGATGTCGCCCACCCGGCAGTGCAGCGCGCTGACGACGCCGGCGCGCGGCGCGTAGATGCGGTTTTCCATCTTCATCGCCTCGACGACGGCCATCACCTGATTGGCCTCCACCCGCTCATTGACCGCCACCGGCAGCGCCACCACCGTGCCCGGCATCGGCGAGGCCACCCGCTGGCCGGCGTCGGCGTCCGCCTCGGCGGCTTCCGGCTGCTCCGCCTGCAAGCGCAGGCGATGGCCGGCCACCGTCAACTCCATGTCGTCGCCGCAGGGCAGGGCGCTCCATTGCCGCCCGTCCACCTCGCCGCGCCACAGCTCGCCGTCGCGGCGCAGTTCCACGCGCAGGCTCCGCTCCGCCACCGCCGCGCGGACCTGGGCGCCTGAGCGTTCCAGCAAGCGCGCCTGCCAGCGCGAGGCGCCGGCGCGATAGCTCAGCCGGCCCAAGGGCGCGTCCGGGTCTAGCGCGGCGCGGTCGTGCGGGCCGATGCCGCCCTGCCAGGGCGAGGACGATTCGACGCAGGCCAGGGTCAGTTCGACGGCGGCGGCGCAGGCGACGGCCTCGGCCAGCGGCGCGGCTCCCGGCGCGGCGGCGAGCTGGTCGACCAGATGGGTGTCCAGCTCGCCGGCCCGCACCCGCGGCTCGCGCAGCAGCCGCTCGATGAAGCCCAGATTGGTGCTCAGGCCCGGCAGCGCGGTGTCGCGCGCGGCGGCTTGCAGCGCGTCCAAGGCCGCGGCACGGCTGCCGCCGTGGGCGATCAGCTTGGCCAGCATCGGGTCGTAGAAAGCTGGCACCTCGCCGCCGTCGCCGTCGAAAGCCGCGTCCACGCGGCAGCCTTGCGGCCAGCGCGCCAGCAGCGCCTTGCCCGGCATGGGCGCGAACTCGCGCAGTGGGTCTTCGGCGTAGACCCGGCATTCGATGGCGTGGCCGTCGGCGCGGATCTCCTCCTGGCGCAGCGGCAGGGCTTCGCCGGCGGCGACGCGCAACTGCCACTCCACCAGGTCCAGTCCGGTGACGGCCTCGGTGACCGGGTGCTCCACCTGCAAGCGGGTGTTCACCTCCAGGAAATAGAACTGGCCGTCCGGCGCCAGGATGAATTCAAAAGTGCCGGCGTTTTGGTAGCCGATGGCCGCCGCGCCGCGCACCGCGGTGTCCAGCAGCGCGGCGCGGGTGGCGGCCGGCATCGCGCAGGCCGGGGCCTCCTCGATGATTTTCTGATGACGGCGCTGCAAGGAGCATTCGCGTTCGAACAGATGCGCCACATTGCCGTGGCGGTCGCCGAACACCTGCACTTCCAGATGGCGCGGCCGCGCGATATAGCGCTCCACCAGCAAGCGGCCGTCGCCGAAGCTGGAGCGGCCGACGCGCACCGCGGCGTCCACCGCCTCGCGCAGCGCGGCTTCTTCCCACACCACTTGCATGCCCTTGCCGCCGCCGCCGGCCACCGGCTTGAGAATGACCGGATAGCCGATCTCGGCGCAGCTCTCCAGGATCAGTCCGTAGGACTCGGTGGCTTCCGCCGAGCCCGGCGTCACCGGCACGCCCGCCGCCGCCATCAATTGGCGCGCGCGCGCCTTGTCGCCCATCTGGGCGATGGTGTCGGCGTCGGGGCCGATGAAGACCAGGCCCGCGGCGGTCACCGCGCGGGCGAAGTCGGCGTTTTCCGACAGGAAGCCGTAACCGGGATGGATGGCCTCGCAGCCGCTGTCCAGCGCCGCGGCGATGATGGCCTCGCCGTTCAGATAACTGGCGCTGGCCGGGGCCTCGCCTATCCAGCGCCGCTCCGCGGCCCCTTCCAGGTGCGCGGCGCCGGCGTCGGCCGTGGAGTAGACGGCGACATGCTCGATGCCGAGCCGCCGGCAGCTGCGGGCGATGCGGCGCGCGATCTCGCCGCGGTTGGCGATCAAAATTCGTTTGAACATGGTGTTTACATCCTGAATACGCCGAAGCGGGTGTCTTGGACCGGGGCGGCGGCGGCCAGCGCCAGGCTGAGCGCCAGCCATTCTCGGGTCTGGGCCGGGTCGACGATGGCGTCCACCCACATGCGGGCCGCCACGTACAGCGCCTGGCCCTGGCGCTCGTAGGCGTCGCGGATCGGCCGTTTGAAGCTTTCCTCTTCTTCCGGCGTCCAGGCCTTGCCCTGTTTTTCCAATTGCTCGGCGCGGATCAGCGCCAGCACCGTCGCCGCCTGTTCGCCGCCCACCACCGTGGTCTTGGCGTTGGGCCACATCGCCATCAACTGCGGGCCGATGGCGCGGCCGCACATGGCCAGATTGCCGGCGCCGTAGCTGCCGCCGATCAGGATGCTGAACTTGGGCACGCGGGCGCAGGAGGCGGCGTTGACCATCTTGGCCCCGTGTTTGGCGATGCCGCCGGCCTCGTATTCCGCGCCCACCATGAAGCCGTTGATATTGTGCAGGAACAGCAGCGGAATGCCGCGTTGGGCGCAGAGTTCGATGAAGTTGGCCGCTTTTTGCGCGCTTTCCGAGAACAGCACGCCGTCGTTGATCAGCACGCCCACCGGATAGCCGCCGATGTGGCCGGTGCCGCACAGAATGGTGGCGCCGAAACGGGCGCGGTATTCGGCGAAGGCGGAGTCGTCCAGCAGCCGGGCCAGGATTTCCCGCGCCGGAATATGCTCGCGCGGGTTGGCGCTGACGATGCCGGCCAGTTCCGCCGGATCGTAACGCGGCGGCCGCGGCGCTTGCGGCGGCGCGTACTGCCGGCCGCGGCCGCGGCGCGCGACGATGTCCCGCATCAGCCGCAGCGCGTGTTCGTCGCTGAGCGCGTAGTGATCCGCCACCCCGCTGTCGCGGGCGTGCACATCGGCGCCGCCCAGGGTTTCCGCGTCCACGATCACGCCGGTGGCGGCGCGCACCAGTTGCGGGCCGCCCAGGAAGATGGAGCCGTTGCCGCGCACGATGATGGTTTCGTCGCTCATCGCCGGGATGTAGGCGCCGCCGGCGGTGCAAGAGCCGAGCACCGCCGAGATCTGCGGCAGGCCCAGCGCCGACATCTCGGCGATATTGCGGAAGATGCGGCCGAAGTGCTGCTCGTCCGGGAAGATGTCTTCCTGCAAGGGCAGGTAGACTCCGCCGGAATCCACCAGATAGAGGCAGGGCAGGCCTTGTTCACGGGCGATCTGCTGGGTGCGCAGATGCTTGCGCAGCGTCAGCGGGTAATAAGTGCCGCCCTTGACCGAGGCGTCGTTGGCGAACACCGCCACCGCGTGGCCGGCGACGATGCCGATGCCGGTGACGATGCCGGCGCAGGGCACCGCGTGCTCGTACACGTCGTGGGCGGCCAGTTGGCCGATCTCCAGAAAGGGCGTGCCGGGGTCCAGCAGCAGGGATAGGCGTTCGCGCGGGGACAGCTTGCCCTTGGCCGCTTGCTTGGCGCGCGCCTCCGGGCCGCCGCCTTGCAAGGCGGCGTCGCGGGCGGCGGCGATGCGCTCGCGCAGCTGGCGGTAGGCTTCGGCGTTGCGTTCAAACGTCTCGCCGGAGGCGGGAACGCGGGATTCGATACGGGACATGGAAGAGCTTCCTCGATTCAGGCGGCGCGCGCGCGCACCTTGAACAGCACTTGCGACAGGGTCAACAGGCCCAGGGCGGCCACCGCCAACGTCCAGGCGCCGTCGTGATGCAGCAGCACCGAGACGGTGGCGGCGATGCCGGCCAGCCCCTGCTGCAGGAAGCCGCACAGCGCCATCGCGTGCGCGCCGTGCTCCTTGGCGTCGCTGACGGCGGTGGCCATGCTGTTGGGGAACAGCACCGCCTGGCCGAAAATGGTCAGGCAGTAGAGGCCGATGAACAGCCACAGGCCGGGCAGACGCTCCAGCAGGCCCAAGTGCCAGCCCAGCAGCATGGCCAGCGTGGCCGCGGCCAGCAGCGCCGCGCCGGCGCGCATCAGGCGCAGCCCGCCCACGCGGGCCACCAGGCGGTTCACCACCATGGCGCCGCTGAAATAGGACAGGCCGATCAACAGTCCGACGTTGCCGAAGCCGGCCACCGCCAGGCCGAAGTGCTCCTGAAACACGAAGGGGCTGACCTCTTGCAAGGTCACCGTGGTGGCGAAGCCCAGGCCGCCGGCGCAGGCCGGCCACAGAAAACCGGGCCGGCGCAGAATGCCCCAGTACGGGCTGGGGCCGGAGGCCGCGGCGGCCGGGCGGCCGGCTTGCAGCGGCAGGCCCATGGTCAGCAGCGCCGCCACGGCGCCGGTGACCGCCATCAAGGCGAAGCCGGCTTCCCAATGACTGTATTTGCCGATCAGGCCGCCGATGAACTGGCCGCCGCCCAGCGCGGTGATGAAGGCGACGGAGAGCACGGACAATTTGCGCGCCAGATCGTCGCCGCGCCAGTGATCGCGCACGATGATGCGGGCGATGATGGCCGCGCCGCCGCCGGCGATGCCCTGCGCCACGCGCAGCGTCAGCAGCTCCGCGGCGTTGGACACGAAGGCGAGCAGCAGGCTGCAGACCACGAACAGCGCCAGCGAAATCAGCAGCGGCCCACGCCGGCCCCAGCGGTCGGCCGCCGAGCCCCAGAACAGCACCGGCAAGGCCGCGCCCACCACATAGCCGGAAATCGACATCTCCACCAGGCTCTGGCTCATCGCCAGCTCCCGCATCACCGCCGGCAGCGAGGGCAGATACACGGTGGTGGCCATCTGCGCCATGAACACGATCAGGCAGGCCAGCGCCATCAGCCGGCCGGCCGGCCGCGCCAGCGCCGCGGGCGGCGCGGTCAGGGTTTTCTCATTCATGGGCGGCTCGCAACTGATTGAGGCAGGCGGCGAAGCGTTCGATCTCCTGCGTCGTCATATTGGCGCGGATCATGATGCGCAGGCCGGCGCGGCCCTTGGCGATCACCGGGAAGAAGATGGGCGAGGTGTAGAAACCGTCTTCCAGCAAGCTCTTGGCGTAGAAGATGGTGTTTTCCTCCGAGCCGATGGAGACGAAGCGGATGGGCAGCGGCTCGCCGCTATTGTCCGAGGCCACGTGCTGGTCGAACAGGCGGATATTGTCCTGCAGCCGTTGTTGCAGACGCGGCAGCTCCTCGGAGCGGTGAATGGCCGCCGACTGGATGATGGCGCCCAGGCCGGCGGTGTTGATGCGTTGCGACCAGGTCACCGGCCCGCCGAAGCGGGTGGCCAGCTTGCGGCGCTGGGCGTCGTGGCGCGGACCCAGGAAGATGGCGCCGCCGGACGCGCCGAAGCCCTTGTTCAGCGAGGTGACGATCAAGGTGCGCTCATTGATGCCGCCCATGGTTTCCAGCACCAGGCCGCGGCCGTGGCGGCCCAGCGTGGACAGGCCGTGGGCTTCGTCGAAGAACAGGAACAAACCGTATTTGTCCTGCAACGCCAGCAGCTCCGGCACCGGAGCCATGCCGCCGGTGCTGTAGACCCCGTCGGCGACATAGGCCACGCGCGCATGGGTCTTGCACAGGTCTTCCAGCGCGTTCAGATCGTTGTGGCGTATGGTCTGGATCTCGGCCTCGTCGGCGCAGATCGGCTTCATCATGTTCAGGCAGAAGTGGGCGTTCTTGTCGAACACCATCAAGGGCGGCACGTCTTCGGTCAGCGCGCCGGAGGCCAGCAGGGGCAGGGCGGCCGCGGCGGCGGCGGCGCAGGACGGCACGGTCAGCGTTTCCGCGTCCACCAGCTCCGCCAGCGCGTCCTCCGCCTGCTGCAGGATGTCGAACTGCACCCGGATGCGCGAAATCGAGGTGTTCAACGAGCCGGTGTTCAAGACCGCGTCCGCCGCCGCCTGCAGAATGTCCGGGTGCGAGTCCAGGCCCAGATAGGAATAGGACGACATATTGACGAAGCGCTTGCCGTTGGCCACCGCCTCATGGCGGCCGTCGCCCAGGTTGCGGGTGACGATATTGGCCATGCCGGCCTGGGTGGTGATGTCCCAGAAGCTGTTGCTCAACTGGATGGCTTTTTTGATATTGGCGTGTTGATGCATGTTTCCCCCCTCGTATGGTTTGACGGCGGCCGTCAAGGCCGCCTCGTCCGGCCTATACCCGTTCCAGAATCAGCGCCAGGCCCTGTCCCACGCCCACGCACATGGTGCACAGCGCGTAGCGCTTGCCGCCGGCCTGCAACTGCGCGGCGGCGGTCAGCGCCAGCCGGCTGCCGCTCATGCCCAGCGGGTGGCCCAGCGCGATGGCGCCGCCCTTGGGGTTCACGCGTTCGCAATCGTCGGGCAGGCCCAGCGCGCGGGTGACCGCCAGCGCCTGGGCGGCGAAGGCTTCGTTCAGTTCGATGACGTCGATGTCCTCGATGCCGAGGCCGGCCTGGCGCAGCGCCTTGCGGCTGGCCTCGATCGGGCCCGCGCCCATGATGCGCGGCGCGATGCCGGAGCTGGCCGAGGCCAGCACCCGCGCGCGCGGACGCAGGCCGTGGCGTTGCGCCGCCGCGGCCGAGGCGATGATCATCGCCGCCGCGCCGTCGTTGACGCCGGAGGCGTTGCCGGCGGTGATGCTGGACTCCGGGCCGAACAGCGCCTTGAGCTTGGCCAGCTCCTCCAGAGAGGTCTGGCGCGGATGCTCGTCGCGGCTGACGATCAGCGGGTCCTGCTTGCGGCGCGGGATCGTCACCGGGATGATCTCCTCGGCGAAGAAACCGGTTTCCAGCGCGGCGAAGTAACGTTGCTGGCTGCGCAGCGCGAAGGCGTCCTGATCCTGGCGGCTGACGCCGAATTCGCGCGCCACGTTCTCCGCCGTGGCCGGCATGGTGTCCACGCCGTATTGTTTCTCCATCGCCGGATTGACGAAGCGCCAGCCTATGGTGGTGTCGTAGATCTGCATGTCGCGGCCGAAGGCTTTGTCCGATTTCGGCATCACGAAGGGCGCGCGCGACATGGACTCCACGCCGCCGGCGATCAGCAGCTCGGCCTCGCCGGATTTGACGGCGCGCGCCGCCAGCGCCACCGCGTCCAGGCCGGACGCGCACAGGCGGTTCACGGTCAGGCCCGGGACGCTCTCCGGATAGCCGGCCAGCAGCAGGCTCATGCGGGCCACGTTGCGGTTGTCCTCGCCGGCCTGGTTGGCGCAGCCCAGGATCACTTCGTCTATCGCCGCCGGGTCCAGGCCCGGATTGCGCTCCAGCAGCGCGCGCAGCGGCGCCGCGGCCAGATCGTCGGCGCGCACGCTGGACAAGGCGCCGCCGAAGCGGCCGATGGGGGTGCGCACGGCGTCGCAGATGAAAGCGTCGGTCATCGCGGTCTCCTCTCAGCTCAAGCTGGTTTGCGGTTGCAACAGCGCGGACAGCAAATCGCGCGCGGCGTCGATCTCGTCGGCGCAAACGTGGTGGGGCATGTCCGGATAAACGCGGAAATCCACCTCGGCGCCGGCGCGGCGGAAGGCCTCGGCGCTGCGTTCGATGCGCTCCAGCGGCATCCAGCTGTCGCTGTCGCTGGTGCCGAAGAAGGCCGGGAAGTCCAGCGCCGCGGACGGCGCGCCCCAGGCCGCCTCGTCGGGGCCGAACAGGCCGCCGGAGAAGGCGATCAGCCCGCCTATCGGGCGTGGGCGGCGATAGATGAACTCGGCGGCCAGGCAAGCACCCTGGGAGAAGCCCATCAGCACGATCCGGCTGTCGGCGAAGCCGTAGCCGCGCAGTTCCTCGATGGTGGCCTCGACGCAGTCCAGCGCCTGGTCCAGCGAGGGCTGATTGCTGTCCAGCGGCGCCATGAAGCTGTGCGGATACCAGGTGCGGTCCTTGGCGATGGGCAGAATGTAGGCGACGTCGGCCAGGCCGATGGCCTCGCCGTTCTTGTAGGCGTCCTGGGCGCTCTGGCGGCGGCCGTGCAGCAGCACCACGGCGAGCTTGGCCTGGTTCAGCGGCGCGCCGTAGATTTCCAGGCCGTGTTCTTTATGCGGATTAGGATCGATCGTGCTCATGTAGTGTGTCCTTTAGTGGATGCCCAGAATTTGCTTGGCTTCGGCGGGGGAGGCGATCTCGCGGCCGACTTCGCCGGCCAGGCGCGCCAGGCGCTCCACCAATTGGGCGTTGTCTCGGGCCAGTTCGCCGTAGCGGTAATAGACGTTGTCTTCCAGGCCGGTGCGCACATGGCCGCCCAGCAGCAGGGTGTGCAGATTGATCGCCAGCTGGTGTTTGCCTATGCCCAGCGCCGACCACACGCTGTCCTGCGGAATGCTTTCGACGAAATGCAGCAGGTTTTTGCAGGTGGCGGCCGCGCCGCCCTGTATGCCCATGGCGAAGCTGAAGCACAGCGGGCCGCTCAGATAGCCGTCTTCCTGCAGTTTCAGCGCCTCGCCGATGATGCCCTGGTGATAGACCTCGATCTCCGGCTTGGCGCGGTATTCGCGGATGTCCAGCGCCAGCGCGCGGGCCAGTTCAGGCGGATTGATGAAGGGCTTGCTGCCGTGGTTGACCGAGCCGCAGTTGAAGGAGGCGATGTCCGGACGGAAGGACAGATGGTTCCAGGCTTCCTTCTTCTCCAGTTGCGGCGGCAGATTGAGGCCGGAGGTGCTCAGATTGATCAGGATGTCGCAGCGCTCGCGGATGCGGCGGACGATATCGCCGTAGATGTCCGCGTCGTAGCTGGGCGTGCCGTCCGGGTTGCGGGCGTGGATGTGGACCACCGAAGCGCCGGCGTTCCAGCATTCATAGGCGGCCTGGGCGATTTCTTCCGGCGAAAACGGCACGCCGGGATGTTTCTGCCGGCTGGTGATGCCGCCGTTGACGGCGGCGGTGATGATGAGTTTTTGCATGGTGGGAACGCTCATGTGAATGAAAGAGGAAAAAGCAGCGGTGTTCAGATCTTGTCGCCGACGGGGGCGGTTTGCGGCTGCGCGGCGGCGTCCGGGCGCTTGGACACCAGATAAATGCCGACGCCGATCAGCACGCCGCCGATCAGCTCATGCAGCGACAGCGAATAGCCGAAGGCGGCGAAGGAAATCAGGGTGGCGAACAGCGGGGACAGAAACAGGAAACCGCTGGTGCGCACCGCGCCGCCCAGGTCCAGCGCCATGAACCACAGCGCCATCGCGCCGGTGGTGGCCGGCAGCGCCAGCCACAGGAAGGCGGCCAGCACCCGCTCGCTGTGAGGCAGTGTCGGGACTTCGCCGCCGGCCCAGGCCAGCAGCGCCAGGCAGGCCGAACCCACCAGCATCTGCCAGAAGGTCAGCGCCCAGACGTTGATCACGATGCGGCTGCCCTTGATCACCAGCGTGGACGCCGCCCAGCAGGCCGCGCCGCACAGCACCAGCGCGTCGCCGGCGCCGAAGCCGTCCAGCTTGTTCAGGCCGATGCAGACGGCGACGCCGAAGAAGGCCAGGACCAGGCCGACGGCGGCCAGAGGGTGGATTTTTTCCTTCAGCGCCAGCCGCGACATCAAGGCCACGATCAGCGGGGTGCAGGCCATCAGAATGGCGGCCTTGGCCGGGGTGGTGCTGCGCAGCCCGATATTGAGAAAGCCCATCGATCCGGCGGTCTGCAACAGGCCGATCAAGGCCAGCACGCCCCAGGGGCGAGGGCGGACGAAGGCGCGCGGATAGCGGAAGCGCTGCCACAGCAGAATGGGCACGATGCCGGCGGCGGCGGCGGTGAAACGCGCCACCGCGGCCCACAAGGGCGGCATTTCCGACAACACGATCTTGGAGGTGGGAAAGGTGGAGCCGAACAGAAAGGTGGCGGCCAGAATCAGCAGCCAATAGCGTTTGGCGTCGTAGTTGGGATGGGACATGGTCACCTGGCCAGACGGCGGTTTCAATAGCCATTTATCATATTGAAACGGTTTGGTTCAGGCTTCTTGCAAGCGGACAATTGCTGCTTCAAAACGGACAATTATGCTGCGCTGCGGCAAAGCCGTGCCGGCGCGCGGGTCCGCGGGGCGGAAAAGAGGCGGTTCAAAGCCTCGCTCTTGTCGGCTGGGCTTTGAACCGCGGATGGGATCAGGAGAAGTACTGGCTGGGGGCCGCGTTCATGATGCGGCGGAACATGGAGGAAAACGCGCCGGGCGTTTCATAACCCAGATCGGAGGCGATCAGGGTCACCGGCTCGCCGGCGCCCAGCCGCGGCAGCGCCGAGATCGCGCACACTTGCTGACGCCAGTACAGATAGGACACGCCCAGCTCCTGCTGGAACAGCCGCGCCAGCGTGCGGCTGGACGCGCCCACCAGTTCCGCCCATTCGTTAAGCCCGCGCCGGTCGCCGGGATTGGCCAGAATCGCCGAGCACACCCGCTGCAAACGCTGATCGCTCAGCGGCGGCAGCGGCAAGGCCGTTTCCCCCGACCATTCGATTTCGTCGATCAGCACGTCCAGCAAACGGCCTTCTTTTTGATCGGCGTGGGGAATGCCGCGCGTGCGCATCAGACGGATGATGAGTTCCCGCATCAGCGGCGAAATGGCGATGGCTTTGGAGTGGCGCGGCAATTGCGCCAGATAGTGCGGGGACTGGATGTACAGGGTGCGCAGCGACACCGTGCCGCGGGCGCGCATGCTGTGCTCCACCGCGGGCGGCATCCAGACGCCGCGCTGCGGCGGCACCAGCCACAGACCGTCGGCGGTGGACAGTTCCATCACGCCGGAAACGGCGAAAATCAGCTGGCCTTCGCGGTGTTGGTGGCGGCCGACTTGATGACCGCTGGGAAAGTCCTTGGACATGCTCCACGCGGCGAAGTCCGGTAGGACGGCGTTGGATTCTATGGCCATGCGCTTGCTTTCTTATTTGAGGGTAGCCCGGTTCCGCGCGGCTTGCGGCCCTGTTGTGCGGGCGTCTTCAGCCGTCGGTTCAGGCTCATGATACTGCAGCGCACAAAATATTCATACAGTATAAATTGTGTCTATTTCAATGCGAATGCCTTGGATCGGCGGAGCCGCCCGCCGCAGGGACAAAAGAAAACACCGCAGCCGGAGGGCCGCGGTGCGCAGGAGGAGGGTTAAGAAGAGCGATGCTTCGTCAGAAGCTCAGCCCAAAACCGCGCGCGTAGCGCAGCGCGCCCGGCTGGCCGTTTTCGTCCAGCGCGTGGATGGCCACCGGCAGCTTGCCGCCGGGCGGGTTCGCGCCCAGCATCACGTCCACCAGCGCCGGCATGGACGGCCCGCGCAGGCCGTTCTCATAGCCGTAGTAGGCGTAGGTGGCCAGCGTGGCGTCGGCCAGATCGTCGTAATTGATCACGTCGTAAGGCGCGCGCAGGGTCACGTGTATCAGCTTCTTGCCTTGCCGCTTGGCGTATTCCATCGCATTGCGCATTTGCTGCGCCTCGCTGAGCGGCGGCGCGGACAGGCTGCGGGCGAAGCGGGTCCGCAGCGCGGGCAGGTCTTCCGCCACATTGAAGACCAGGGAACCGTTGCCGGCGGCCGGCGCCGGCTCGGCCTGCAGGCTGCGCTTCATCCGCGGCGCGATGGCCGGCGCGTTGGGGTCGCCGTTGCGTTCCACCGGGCTGACGCCGGTGGCGAGGGTGCCGATGACGACCACGTCGGCCTGATCGATCGCCTGTTTCTGCGCTTCCCATGGCGTGGCGCTCAGCTTGGCGCCGCTGACCTGGCGATAGCCTTTTTCATCGAAGCGACGGCGCATCGCCTCGGCCTGTTCGCCCCAGGGCGTCAGGATGAAGATGCGCTGGCTGGGCGAGCGCAGCGGCAGCGCCGCGCCCTGATTGCGCAGCAGGGTGATGGATTGCCGGGTGATTTTAGCTTCCACCGCGCGGTGTTCCGCGCCGCCTATGGTGCTCAGCGCCGGCAGCGGTTTGGCCTCGCCGGCCGGGGTGACCTCGTTGCGCAGCTTCATCGCCACGATGCGCCGCGCCGAGCGGTCCAGTTCGGCGCGGTCTATCCGGCCGTCCGCCACCGCGGCGGCCACCTGGTCTATCAATTGACGCAGCCGGCCGGCCTGCGCGGCGGTGCGGAACTCCGTAGGCATCAGCGCGATGTCCACATCGGCCTGGAACACCTTGATCACCGCGTCGGCCTGCTCGAAGAAATCGCTGATGCCCTTCATGTCCAGCGCGTCGGTGACGGTGACGCCCTGATAGCGCATCTCGCCGCGCAGCAGATCGTGCTGGATTTTGCGCGACATCGTCGCCGGCGCGATCATGCGTTCGCCGTTGCGGGCGGTGATTTGGCTGCTGTCCAGCGCCGGGTACTGGATGTGGGCGGTCATGATCATCTCCGGCGGCTGGCCGGAGGCGATGGCCTGGCGGTAGGGCGCCAGATCGATGGCGTAGGCGTCGGCGCGCGACTTGTTCACCACCGGCAGGCCGTAATGGGAGTCGGTGGCGGTGTCGCCGTGCCCGGGGAAGTGCTTGAAGGAGCCGATCACGCCTTGCTCGCGCATGCCCTGCGTCGTGGCCTGCCCCAGCAGGCTGATGGTGGCCGGATCGTCGCCGTAGGCGCGGACATTGATGACCGGATTGAGCGGATTGCTGTTGACGTCCACGTCCGGCGCGAAGTTGACGTTGAAGCCGACGGCGCGGATCTCGGCGGCCAGCACCCGGCCGGAGTCGCGGGCGAGGTTGCTGTCCCGCGTCGCTTCATAGGCGGCGCCCAGCGCCATATTGCCGGGGAAGCTGGTGGCCAGCGGGCGCGGCAGGCGGAAGACATTGCCGCCTTCCTGGTCAGAACCGATCAGCAGGCCGACCGGGCTGTTCTGCGGCCGCGCCCGGCGGATCTGCTCGGATAGACGGCGGGTTTGCTGCAAATCGCTCAGATTGTTGGCGAACAGGATCACGCCGCCGATGGCGTTGTCGCGCAGCGCGCGGCTGGCGGCGTCCGGCAGTTCGGTCATGCCGGCGGTGCAGGCGGGCTGATCGTCCGGGCACCAGTAACGGAAGGCCATCATGATTTTCTGGCCGATCTTCTCGCGAACGCTCATCTGTTCGACGATGCGCGCGGCTTGCTGCTCGACGCTGGGCTGCTCAAGGCAGCCGCTCAGCAGCGCTGGCAACAGCATCAGCGCCGGCAGGCGCAGGGAAAGTGGTTTGGACATGGTTCAACCTTGTGCTGAAGTGGAGGCATCCGGAATGACGGGCAGGCCCGTCTTGCCGCTGGCGACGCAGGTCCGGCGGCGAGGCCGGACCTGCGGACAGCCGTGGAGGCTGGGATCTCTTTTTGTGAATATATTCATTTGTGAATGGTTTTTGTTAGTAATGAATTGCGCGTCGGACGCCCCTGCCAGGGCGCGCTCGGCGCGAAGAAGCGGCCGCCGAGGCTAAACCTTATGAAATTCAATTTTTGAAAAAGTTGCCTGCGGCGAGGAATTGCCTGGGGCTGTGCGACGCATCTACTTGATTGCTCGGCGTTTTTGTCTCAATGCTTGACCCTGGATCGGCTACGGGAGGATAATTCATGCCTTTTTTCAAACGCTTAGCGCGATGGCGGGCCGGCTGGCCGCCGACGCTGAGCGGCGATTGGCTTTCGGGTGGATAGGGATACGATGCAGGACAGCGGAGTGAAGCATTCTAGGGTTCAGGAGAGCGGCGGCCTGCCGTCGCGCCGGCTGTCGGTGGCGCCGATGCTGGATTGGACCGACCGTCACTACCGCTATTTCGCGCGTCAGATCACCCGGCATGCCTGGCTCTATACCGAGATGGTCACCACCGGCGCGCTGCTGCACGGCGACGTCGAACGCCATTTGCGCTTCGACGAGGCGGAGCACCCGCTGGCGCTGCAACTGGGCGGCAGCGAGCCGGCGGAGCTGGCGCGTTGCGCCAGGCTGGCGGCGGAATGGGGCTACGACGAGGTCAACCTGAACGTGGGCTGCCCGTCGGAGCGCGTGCAAAAGGGCGCTTTCGGCGCCTGTCTGATGGCCGAGCCGCAATTGGTGGCCGACTGCGTCAAGGCGATGCGCGACGCGGTGTCCATCGACGTGACGGTCAAGCACCGCATCGGCATCGATCGCATCGAGCATTACGATTATCTGCGCGACTTCGTCGAGCAAGTGGCGGACGCCGGCTGCCGCACCTTCATCGTCCATGCGCGCAACGCCATCCTCAAGGGCCTGAGCCCCAAGGAAAACCGCGAAATCCCGCCCTTGAAGTACGATTACGTCTACCGGCTGAAGCGGGAACGCCCGGATCTGGAAATCCTGATCAACGGCGGCGTCAAAAGCCAGGCCGACATCGACGAGCATCTGCGCCATGTGGACGGCGTGATGGTGGGGCGCGAGGCCTATCACAATCCCTGGCTGATGGCCGATTGGGACCAGCGCTACTACGGCGCCGGCGCCGCGCCGGAGCGCGAACAGGTGGTGGCCGCGATGATGCCCTATGTGGCGGCGCGCCTGGCCGAGGGCCACAAGACGCGCAATATCGCCCGCCACATCCTGGGCCTGTTCCAGGGCATTCCCGGCGCGAGAAACTGGCGGCGCATGCTGTCCGACGCCAAACTGCTGGACGGCGCCGACGAGCGTCTGCTGCAACAGGCCTTGGAAGCGACGCTGGGCGCCGCCCGCCGCGCGGAATCAACAGAATAAACCGCCTGGCCGCCGCGGCCAGGAACGGATTCGCGGCGCCGGAGTCTGCTGTAGCAAGGCGAGAGCGCTGTTCTTGCTGAGGCAGGGCCCGACGCCGCCATATTAAGAACGTGTTGACGATCCAAGGAGCAAGCGCGAGACAAGGCGGAAGCCGCGCGTGGCGCAAGAGCGTCTCGACGCCGCGTCAGCTCCCGCGAAGCGCTGCGGATCGTGAACAGGTTCCAAGTCGCGGGACTTCCCAAGGGAGAGCCCGCCATGGCGGCTTGCCGCCTTTTCTGTTCGCCATGCTGGTCATGGCCGTCTGGAGGTGAATCTGAATTGAAACCGCTGAAGCTTGTCCTATTGTCCTCCATCCTGTCGTCCGCCGTCTGGGCCGGACCCAAGGACGTCTTGCACATCTATAACTGGAGCGGCTCCTTGTCGGACGCCATCCTCCGCCAGTTCGAGAAAAGCTGTGATTGCCGCGTGGTGCAGAATTACTACGGCGACAATGAGGAAATGCTGGCCAAGCTGGCGGCCGGGGCCAAGGGCTACGATATGGTGTTTCCGTCCAGCTTCGTGATCGAGGCGATGAGCAAGCAGAAGCTGCTGCGGCCGCTGGATCACGCCAAATTGCCGAATCTGAAGAATGTCGACCCGGCCTATTTGTCCCAAAGCTACGATCCGGGCAACCGCTACACCGTGCCCACGGTGCTGTCGCTGACTTCGGTCGGCTACAACGCGGAGCGTCTGCAGAAACTGGGCATCGACCCGCACAGCTGGTCGGTGATCTTCGATCCCAAGGTGCTGCAGAAGATCAAGGGCAAGGTGACGGTGCTGGACAGCTCGCGCGAAGTATTCGCCGCCGCGCTGTTCTACCTGGGCAAGAACCCCAACACCGCCAGCCAGGCCGATTATCGCGCGGCGCAGGCGGTGATCAAGCAGGCCAAGCCCTACTGGGCCACCTTCTCCAACGCCAGTTATCTGAAAGAGCTGGCGGTGGGCAATATCTGGGTGTCGCTGGGCTACTCCACCGAGTTCTTCCAGGCCGCCGAGGACGCGCGCCAGGCCAAGCGCCGCTTCCGCATCGCCAATGTGGCGCAGAAGGAAGGCAATGAGCTGGGCGTGGACACCATGGCGGTGCTGGCCAGCGCCAAACGCCCGGACCTGGCGCATCAGTTCATCAACTTCATGCTGGACGGCAAGAACGCCGCCCAATTGACCAACCTCAACGGCGCCACCAATCCGGTCAAGACCGCCGCGCCCTTTTTCCGCGCAGATTTGAAAAGCCATCCGGTGATCGATCCGACGCCGGACACCGTGAAAAAATGGACGGTGCTGCGCGAACTGACGCCGGCGGAGCGGCGCTCGCTGGCGCGGATGTGGACGGAAGTGAAGGTCAGCCGTTAAGCTTGTCTTTAATAGATATTCCGCAGCCCCGGCATCGTCGGGGCTGCGTCGCATTCGATGGAGTTCTCATGTTCGACAAATTAGTGATGGCCAGCAACAACGCCGGCAAGTTGAAGGAATTCGCCGCGCTGATGGCGCCGCTGGGCATACAAGTGATTCCGCAGGTGGAACTGCAAGTGCCGGAATGCCCGGAACCGCACCACACCTTCCTGGAAAACGCGCTGGAAAAAGCGCGTCACGCCAGCCGCGTGAGCGGCTTGCCCGCGCTGGCCGACGACTCCGGCATCTGCGTCGAGGCGCTGTCCGGCGCGCCGGGCGTGTACTCGGCCCGCTACGCCGGCGAACCCAAGTCCGACGCCGCCAACAACGCCAAGCTGGTGGCGGCGCTGCAGGGCGAGGCCAATCGCCGCGCCTGGTATTACTGCGTGCTGGTCTTGGTGCGCCACGCCGACGATCCGCAGCCGCTGGTGGCGGACGGCATGTGGTTCGGCGAAGTGCGCGACGAGGCGGCCGGCGCCGGCGGCTTCGGCTACGACCCGCATTTCTGGCTGCCGCAGCACGGCTGTAGCGTGGCGGAGATGGACGCGGCGGAGAAAAACCGCGTCAGCCACCGCGGCCAGGCGCTGCAAGCGCTGCTGGCCAAGCTGCGCGCGCTGGCATGAAGCGGGTCCCTTCGTTCAGCGCCCGGCCGGCGCGGCTGGAGCCGCAAGGAGCCGCGACGTGCAGGTGAGCAAGATTTCGCTGTCCGCGCTTGGGCTGGGCGGTCAAGTCGGCTTGAAAGAGCTGCCGCCGCTGTCGCTCTACATCCACTTCCCGTGGTGCGTGCGCAAATGCCCGTATTGCGACTTCAACTCGCACGAGCCCAAGAGCGGTTTCGACGAGATGGCCTATGTCGACGCCTTGCTGCGCGATCTGGAATTCAGCCTGCCCGAGGTCTGGGGCCGTCCGCTGAGCAGCATCTTCATGGGCGGCGGCACCCCCAGCCTGTTCTCGCCTCAGGCGATGGACGCGCTGCTGGCCGGCGTGCGCGCGCGCATGCGGCTGCAGCCGGACGCGGAAATCACCATGGAAGCCAATCCCGGCACCTTCGAGGCCGAGCGTTTCCGCGGCTACCGCGAGGCCGGCATCAACCGGCTGTCCATCGGCATCCAGAGCTTCAAGCCGGCGCATTTGCAGGCGCTGGGCCGCATTCACGACGGCGAGGAGGCGCGTCGCGCCATCGACATCGCGCTGAGCCACTTCGACAACGTCAATCTGGACCTGATGTACGCGCTGCCGGGGCAGACCCTGGACGAAGCGCTGGCCGATCTGGACACCGCGCTGTCCTACGGCATCACCCATCTGTCCGCCTACCATCTGACGATAGAACCCAACACCCTGTTCGCCGTGGAGACGCCGCGCAATCTGCCGGACGACGAAGTCTCCGCCGACATGCAGGAGGCGATAGAAGCCCGGCTCGCCGCCGCCGGCTTCGAACATTACGAGACCTCGGCCTTCGCGCGGCCGGGCCGCCGCGCGCGCCACAATCTCAACTACTGGCAGTTCGGCGACTATATCGGCATCGGCGCCGGCGCCCACGGCAAGATCAGCAGCCATGCCGGCATCGTCCGCCAGATGCGCTACAAGCAGCCGGCCGCCTACCTGCAGGCGGTGGCCGAGGGCAAGCCCCTGCAAAACAGCCGCAAGGTGGGGCGGAGCGAACTGCCCTTCGAATTCATGATGAATCTGCTGCGGCTGACCGAAGGCTTCGAATTGCGCCTGTTCCAAGAGCGCACCGGCCTGCCGCTGTCCGTCATACAATCCGCCTTGACGCAAGCCGAGGCGCAAGGCCTGATCGCGCGCGACGCCGTGATGTTGCGGCCCACGCTCAAGGGCCAGCGTTTCCTCAATGATTTATTAACCCTGTTCCTGAAAGAAGGAGATGAATAATGGCTAAGGAAATCATCCACACCGACAAGGCTCCGGCCGCCATCGGCGCTTACTCGCAAGCCGTGAAAGCCGGCAACACCGTTTACCTGTCCGGCCAGATCCCGCTGGACCCGGCCACCATGAACGTGGTGGAAGGCGGTTTCGCCGCTGAAACCCATCAAGTGTTCAAGAACATGAAGGCCGTGTGCGAAGCCGCCGGCGGCAGCCTGGACCAGATCGTCAAGCTCAACGCCTATCTGACCGACCTGTCCAATTTCGCCACCTTCAACGAAATCATGGGCCAGTACTTCAGCCAGCCCTTCCCGGCGCGCGCCGCCGTCGGCGTGGCCAGCCTGCCCAAGGGCGTGTTGGTGGAAGCGGAAGCGGTTCTGGTACTCTAAACCTGCTTACGATCTGCTGCGCTTCGTGAGACGTGGCACGGTGAGTACGTCTTCAAAATGCTCATGTACCGTGTGTACATTCCGCTTTTTCAGCCGTTTTCGCCTTGTCTCGCCTTAGCTCGCGAGATCGTAAACAGGTTCTGAGCGGCCCAACTGCTCCAAATGTCAGACCACAAGGCGGCCCAGGCCGCCTTTTTTCATGTTAACTATCCGGACTCCTCATCTTAAGCCGTGGAGGTCGCATGAGAGTCCGGATCGCGCTATTGCTATTGCTGCCGGGCCTGGCCTGGGCCCAGGTTTACAAATGTCGGAGCGCGGACGGCCGGCTGGCCTACAGCGATCGGGCTTGCGCCGACGGCGGCGCGGCGGAAACCTTCCAGCCGCCGCCGCTCAATGTAGTGGAGCAAGACGAGCGCCAGCGCCGCGAGGCGGCCAAGTACCAGGACCAAGGCCGGCGCTGGGCCGCCGACGAGGCGCGCGAGGCCAGGCGGCGCCAGGCGCAGCAACGCCGCGACGAACGCGCGCAGGCGCGGGAACTGGACAAAGCGCGCCGCCGCTGTCATGGTCTGGAGCTTCAGCAACGGCGCTTGCGGCAGTCCGCGGCGGCGGCGCCGGCCAGGAAATCCCTGGCCGAGCGCTTGGCCGGCGTGGAAGAGAAACTGGCTGCGGCGGCGTGTCATCGATTCCAGGAGGGGGCATGAGCGGGTATTCGTTCGAATTGGTCAATGTGTTCGCCGAGGAGCGCTTCGGCGGCAATCCGCTGGCGGTGTTCACCGACGCCAGCGGGCTGGACGAGCGCGAGATGCAGCTCCTGGCCAGACAGATGAATCTGTCGGAAACCGTATTCCTGTTTCCGGACGGCGAAGCGGCGGCGCGCTTGCGCATCTTCACGCCCAGCCAGGAGCTGCCCTTCGCCGGCCATCCCACCCTGGGCGCGGCGGCGGTGCTGCACTGGCGCGGCGAACTGGATTCCCGCTTTCAGTTGCGCACCAACGCCGGCCTGATCCCCATCCTCCACAGCGACGGCGTTTACACCTTGCGGGCGAATCCGCCAAGCGCGCGCGACGCCGGCCTCAGCCGCGTCCAGGCCGCGGCGATGCTGGGGCTGGACGAGGAGGACATCGCGCTGGAGCCGACATGGGTGGACACCGGCAGCGAACAATTGCTGATCCGCGCCGCCAGCGCCGGCGCGGTGCTGCGCGCCCGGCCGGTGCACGCTTTGCTGGTGCGTGACGCCACCTTGCGGCCGGGGCGCAGCGTCGCCTATCTGTGGCATGAGGACGGCGGCGTCGCCACCGTGCGGCTGTTTTTCGAACAGCAGGGCGCGGTGCTGGAAGATCCCGGCACCGGTTCGGCCTGCGCCAATCTGGGCGGCTGGTGCGCGCTCAACGGTCTGGGGCCCTTGCAGTGGCGGGTGGAGCAGGGCGCGGCGCTGGCGCGGCCCAATGTGCTGCATCTGCAAGTGGACGCCGCGGGCGAGATCCTGGTGGGTGGGCGGGTGTTGCGGATAGGCCGCGGCGAGATCTCCCTGTGAGTTGCATCGTCCCTCGTTTCCATTCTTGACGTCGGCATTGGCTGTTGGCATCCTAGAGCCGCTGCTCCAAACCAACGTTTCTTTTCGGCGTGCCGGCGGTTCCGGGGCGGCGTTCAGATAATTAAAAGGCCGCTGCGGCCGCCCGTTCGCGGCGCGGCCTCGCGGTCCGATTCGCGAGGAAATCAAGATGAGCAAATTCGCCAAAGCCGCCTGCCTGGCGTCCGCGCTGGGCCTGTTCAGCCATATGGCGCTGGCCGACAGCGCCGCCGGCGTCTGGAAGACGATAGACGACGAAACCAAGCAGGCCAAGGCCCTGGTGCAGATCACAGAAAGCGCCGGCGGCGAGCTGAACGGCAAGATCATCAAGCTGTTCGCCAATCCGGAAGCGGTGTGCGACAAGTGCGAAGGGGACCGCAAAGGCAAGCCGGTCAACGGCATGCAAATCCTGTGGGGCCTGAAGAAGGACGGCGCCGAGTGGGGCAGCGGCAAAATCCTGGATCCCAAGTCTGGCAAGATCTACACCTCCGGCGCCAAGCTGATCGAAGACGGCAAGAAGCTGCGCGTGCGCGGCTACATCGGCCCCTTCTTCCGTTCCCAGGTGTGGGAGCGCCAGTAAGCGCAAGGGCCGCGACGCGGCGCGCGTGAGCAAGGCGGAAGCGCGAACAGCTTCCGCCTTTTTCTTTATTGGGTACAATCGCTGCTGATGAGCTCCCTAATCGACCCCGCCAATCAGCCGCCGGCCGTGGCGCCGGCGCTGGCCAAGAAGCTGGAAAAGCTGGGCATACGCCGCCGTTTCGATCTGGTCCTGCATCTGCCGCTGCGCTATGAGGACGAGACCCATCTGTACGCCATCGCCGACGCGCCTTACGGCCAGGCGGTGCTGGTGGAGGGCGAGGTGATCGCCCATGAGATCCAGTTCCGACCGCGCCGCCAACTGGTGGCGCGCATCGAGGACGCCAGCGGCAGCCTGGTGCTGCGCTTCATTCATTTCTATCCCAACCAGGTCAAGCAATTCACCACCGGCAACCGGGTGCGCGCGCTGGGCGAGATCCGCCGCGGCTTCGCCGGCGACGAGATGGTGCATCCCAAGATCCGCGAAGTGGGCAACGGCGCGCCGCTGGCGGACAGCCTGACGCCCATCTATCCCACGGTCAACGGCCTGACCCAACCGGCGCTGCGCAAGCTGATCCACGCCGAGCTGGACAGCCAGCCGCTGGGCGAGACGCTGCCGGAGGAATTGGCCGCGCCGCTGCGGCTGACGCCGTTCGCCGAGGCGATCCGCCTGCTGCACCTGCCGACGCCGGACTACAGCGCCGGCCAGCTGGCCGATCCGGCCCTGCCGGCCTGGCAGCGGCTCAAGTTCGACGAGTTGCTGGCGCAGCAGCTGTCGATGCGGCTGGCCTATCGCGCGCGCAGGCTGGGCCGCGCGCCGCCCTTGCGCGGCGACGGCAAGCTGAGCCGGGCCTTGGCCGAGCGCTTGCCGTTCACGCTGACCGGCGCGCAGCAGCGCGCGCTGGCGGAAGTCCGCGCCGACCTGACCCAGCCGCACCCGATGCACCGGCTGCTGCAGGGCGACGTGGGCAGCGGCAAGACCATCGTCGCGGCCCTGGCGGCGCTGACCGCGATCGAATCCGGCTACCAGGTGGCCTTGATGGCGCCGACCGAAATCCTGGCCGAGCAGCATTTCCTCAAGCTGTCCGCCTGGCTGGAGCCGCTGGGCGTCCCGGTGCGCTGGCTGGCCGGCAGCCTGCGCAAGAAGCAGAAACAGGAGGCGATGGCGGCCATCGCCAGCGGCGAAACACGGCTGGCGGTGGGCACTCACGCGCTGTTCCAGGACGAGGTGGCTTTTGAGCGCCTGGGCCTGGTCATCGTCGACGAACAGCATCGCTTCGGCGTGGGCCAGCGGCTGGCGCTGAAAGAGAAGGGCGGCGAGCCGCATCAGCTGATGATGTCGGCGACGCCGATTCCGCGCACGCTGGCGATGAGTTTCTACGCCGACCTGGACGTGTCGGTGATAGACGAATTGCCGCCGGGGCGCACGCCCATCGTCACCAAGCTGATCAATAGCGCGCGCCGCGAGGAGATCGTCGCCCACGTGGCCAAGACCTGCGCCGACGGGCAGCAGGCCTATTGGGTGTGCCCGCTGATCGAAGAATCGGAAACCCTGCAATTGCAGACCGCGGTGGACACCCACCAGCAACTGACCGCCGATCTGCCGCATTTGGGCGTGGGCCTGGTGCACGGCCGGATGAAGGCGGACGAAAAGGCGGCGGTGATGGCGGCCTTCGCCCGCAACGAGCTGCAAGTGCTGGTGGCCACCACGGTGATCGAGGTGGGCGTGGACGTGCCCAACGCCAGCCTGATGGTGATCGAGCACGCTGAACGCATGGGCCTGGCCCAGTTGCATCAATTGCGCGGCCGGGTGGGGCGCGGCAGCGCGCGCAGCGTCTGCGTACTGATGTTCGACAACCCCTTGTCGGACTTGGCCAAGGCGCGCTTGAAAGTGATTTACGAGAATGTTGACGGTTTCGAGATCGCGCGCCAGGATTTGCTGATCCGCGGCCCCGGCGAACTGCTGGGCGCGCGTCAGAGCGGCCTGCCCATGCTGCGTTTCGCCAACCTGGAAGAAGACCTGGAACTGCTGGAAGCGGCGCGCGAGCTGGCGCCCTTGCTGCTGGAGCGCCATCCGCAGGCGGTGGACGCTCATCTGGACCGTTGGCTGGCGGGGCGCGAGCAGTTTCTCAAGGCTTGAGTGCGCCATGAATCGGGCAAAAAAAAAGCGCCTCGGCTGGGGGGCTGAGGCGCAAAGGGATTGCTGCAAACAACAAAGGAGAAACCATGATGAAGCGAGCAAATATTAGCAATTTATAAAATATTGGCACAAGCAATCCGGGCTTAAAGCTTGACCCAGGTCAATCGAAAATTTTCCGGGCGGAAATGCCAAAAGAAAAAGCCACCGCGATGCGGTGGCTTTGTTTTTTTCCGGCAGCCTTAAACAGAGGCTGAAAGACCGTGACCGGACTTGATTACAGCCAGAGCGAGGCCACGTAGTACAGCCCGCCCGCCAGCAGCATGGACACCGGCAGGGTGAACAGCCAGGCCAGCGCGATGGAGCGGATGGTGGACATCTGCAGGCCGGCCTTGTCCGCCACCATGGTGCCGGCCACGGCGCTGGACAGCACCTGGGTGGTGGACACCGGGAAGCCGAACTGGCTGGCGAGGCCGATGGAGATGGCGGCGGTCATCTGCGCCGACACGCCCTGGGCGTAAGTCATGTCCTTCTTGCCTATGCCTTCGCCCACGGTCTTCACCACGCGGCGCCAGCCCACCATGGTGCCGATGCCCAGCGACAGCGCCACGGCGACGATCACCCAGGTGGGCGCGTATTCGGTGGTGGTGGTCAGATCCTTGCGCAGGTTCTGCAGCATCTGCTTGTCGTCGGCGGACAGCTTGGGCAGCGCGGAGGCCTTCTTGGCGGCGTCGTCCAGGCACAGCAGCTCGGTACGCACGTTCCAACGCTGTTCCGAGCTCAGCGCGTGGTAGTCGCCGCCGTCGCCCATGGTGCTCAGCAGGCGCTTGACGGTGTCGCCGGTTTCCAGCGGATGGCACTCGTACTGGCTGCTGCCCTTGGATGGCACGATGATCTTGCTCAGTTCGACCTGATGGCGTTCATAGAACTTCTGCAGGTGAATGGCGGCGTCCCGGGTGCGGTCCAGCTGGTAAGGCGTGCTGTCCAGATCCAGCACGAATTTGGCCGGCACGATGCCGATCAGCACCAGCATGATCAGGCCCACGCCTTTTTGGCCGTCGTTGGAGCCGTGGGCGAAGCTGACGCCCATGGACGACACGATCAGCATGAAGCGGGTCCAGAACGGCGGATGCTTGCGGCCTTCCACTTGCTGGCGTTGGTAGGGGGTTTTGTGCACATTGCTGTGCGGCCGGTAGCGCCGCAGCAGAATGACGATCAGCGCGGCGAGCAGGGCGCCCACCACGGGCGAGGCCAGCAGCGAGGCGCCGACGTCGATGGCCTTGCTCCAGTTGATGCCGTGGGACAGCGAGGTGCCGTGGATCAGGCTATTGGCCACGCCCACGCCCAAAATGGCGCCGATCAGCGTGTGGCTGCTGGAGGCGGGTAGACCGAAATACCAGGTACCCAGGTTCCAGGCGATGGCGGCGGTCAACAGCGCGAACACCATGGCCATGCCGCGGGTGGTGTTGATCGAGATCAGCAGGTCCACCGGCAGCAGGTGCACGATGGCGTAGGCGACGGCGAGGCCGCCGGTGATCACGCCGAGGAAGTTGAAAATGCCGGAATAGAACACCGCGAGACGCGGTTTCATCGATTGGGTATAGATAACGGTTGCCACCGCGTTGGCGGTGTCATGGAAGCCGTTGATGAACTCAAAGGCGAGCACGAAGCCCAGGGAAAGCACCAAGGTGATGGCGACGTGGGTCTCAAGCCCGGAAAACAGGTCCAACATGGTGAAATGTGCACGCAGTATCGTAAAGGCGGGATTGTTGTGTCCAAGGCCAATGCCGTCAAGTACTTATAAAAAAAAAATAAATGGTGTCGCATTTGCCGGAAAAGCATGCGGAATCGCCTTGACAGACCGGGCGGGGAGAACGGCGGATTTAGGCCGTTTTTTGCCGCCGTCATGCGCTTTTGCCCGCGTGGAAACGCCAACGGCCGTCATGCCGGAAACGGTCATGACGGCGGTCTGCGAGCCGGGGCGGAATCAGCCGAACTTGCCGGTGATGTAGTCCTCGGTGGCCTTCTTCTGCGGGGTGGTGAAGATGGAGTCGGTGTCGCCGAATTCGATCAGCTCGCCCAGATACATATAGGCGGTGTAGTCCGACACCCGCGCCGCCTGCTGCATATTGTGGGTGACGATGGCGATGGTGTAGTCCTCTTTGAGCTCATGGATCAGCTCTTCGATGTGGGCGGTGGAAATCGGGTCCAGCGCCGAAGTGGGCTCGTCCAGCAGCAGCACTTCCGGCTTGGACGCCACCGCGCGCGCGATGCACAGCCGCTGCTGCTGGCCGCCGGACAGCGAGTTGCCGGACTGCTTGAGCTTGTCCTTGACCTCGTCCCACAGCGCGGCCTTGCGCAGCGCCCATTCCACCCGGTCCTCCATCTCGCCCTTGGACAGTTTTTCGTAGAGCTTCACGCCGAAGGTGATGTTGTCGTAGATGGACATCGGGAACGGGGTGGGCTTCTGGAACACCATGCCCACCTTGGCGCGCAGCAGGTTGACGTCCACGTCGCGGCCCAGGACGTTGTGGCCGTCCAGCAGGATGTCGCCCTCGGCGCGCAGGCCGGGGTAGAGCTCGTACATGCGGTTGAAGGTGCGCAGCAGCGTGGACTTACCGCAGCCGGACGGGCCGATGAAGGCGGTGACCTTGCGCGAGGCGATTTCCAGCTGGATGTTCTTCAGCGCGTGGAAATTGCCGTAAAAGAAGTTCAGATTCTTGACCTGAAGCTTGGAGTGGATTTCAGCCATGGTCTGCAAGCCTTAATGCGATTGGTTTTTCTGGCTGCCCATCCAGCGGGCAACGATATTCAGCGTCAGCACGCTGAAGGTGATCAACAGGGAGCCGGCCCAGGCCAGCTTGTGCCAGTCTTCGTACGGGCTCATCGCGAACTGGAAGATTACGATGGGCAGGTTGGCCATCGGCTGGTTCATATTGCTGTTGAAGAACTGGTTGTTCAGCGCGGTGAACAACAGCGGCGCGGTTTCGCCGGAAATGCGCGCCACCGCCAGCAGGATGCCGGTCAGCACGCCGGCCTTGGCCGAGCGCAGGGTGACGTGCAAGGTGACTTTCCACTGCGGCGCGCCCAGCGCGGACGCGGCTTCGCGCAGGCTGCCCGGCACCAGGCGCAGCATGTTCTCGGTGGTGCGCACCACCACCGGAATCACCAGGATGGCCAGCGCGAAGGAGCCGGCCCAGCCGGAAAAGTGGCCGACCGACACCACGTAGACTTCGTAGATGAACAGGCCGATGACGATGGACGGCGCGGACAGCAGGATGTCGTTGATGAAGCGGGTGGCCGGTGCCAGCCAGCCGCGCTGGCCGAACTCGGCCAGATAGATGCCGGCCAGGATGCCGATCGGCGTGCCGAACAAGGTGCCGAAGCCGGTCATCATCAGGCTGCCGTAAATGGCGTTGGCCAGGCCGCCGGTGCTGCCCGGCGGCGGGGTGCTGGAGGTGAACACCTCCCAGTTGAGCCCGGACAGGCCGTGCTGCAACAGGGTGGTCAGAATCCAGAACAGCCAGAACAGCCCGAAGGCCATGGTGAACATCGAGGCGCCCATATTGACGCGGTTCACCAGCCGGCGGCGGCGATAGACGCTGCTGTCGGCTTTGGCGGCGATGGCGGACTGGGGCGGGCGCAGGGCGGAAGTCATAACGGTTTGGCTCATGCGGTTAGCGTCTCTCATGCTCAGGAAGGACGACCTTCCTGTTTCTTCAGGCGCAGCAACAGCAGTTTAGAACACGCCAGCACCACGAAGGTGATGAAGAACAGAATCAGGCCCAGTTGAATCAGGGAGGAGAGATACAGCTCGCCGTTGGCCTCGGCGAACTCATTGGCCAGCGAGGAGGCGATGGAATTGCCCGGCTCGAACAGGCCGGCGGCGAAACGGGTGGAGTTGCCGATGACGAAGGTCACCGCCATGGTCTCGCCCAGCGCGCGGCCCAGGCCCAGCATGATGCCGCCGACCACGCCGGTCTTGGTGTAGGGCAGCACCACGTAGCGCACCACTTCCCAGGTGGTGGAGCCCAGGCCGTAGGCGGACTCCTTCAGCATCACCGGCACCACTTCGAACACGTCGCGCATCACCGAGGCGATGAAGGGAATGATCATGATGGCCAGGATCAGGCCGGCGGTGAAAATGCCTATGCCCATCGGCGCGCCCTGGAACAGCACGCCCAGCAGCGGCACCTCGCCCAGGGTGTCGATCAGCAGCGGCTGCACGTGGTCGGCGAAGATGGGCGCGAACACGAACAGGCCCCACATGCCGTAGATGATGGACGGGATGCCGGCCAGCAGTTCCACCGCGATGCCCAGCGGCCGCTTCAGCCAGGTGGGGCACAGCTCGGTCAGGAACAGGGCGATGCCGAAGCTGACCGGCACGCCGATCAGCAAGGCGATGAAAGAGGTGGCCAGGGTGCCGAAGATGGGCACCAGCGCGCCGAACCGCTCATTGACCGGGTCCCAGTCGCTGGTGACCAGAAACTTGAAGCCGAAGGCGTGGATGCTCGGCAGCGCGCCGATCAACAGCGAAATCAGGATGCCCACCAGCAAGGCCAGCACCAGGAAGGCGAAAAAACGGGTGACCCAGCGGAACAGATTGTCCAGCAATAACTGGGTTTTGATTTGCTGCGGATTGCTCAACTTTTGCATATGCATGCTCATTTATCAGACAAAAAGCCGGGGAGCGCGTCCCCGGCCGCTTGCGTGCATTGTATGCGGCTCAGTTCCACACCGGCTTGCCGCCGTTGTCGGCAATTTGCTTCCAGCTGGCGCGGATCACGCCCTTGATCGCGTCCGGCATCGGGATGTAGTCCAGATCCAGCGCGGTCTTGTCGCCGTTCTTGTAAGCCCAGTCGAAGAACTTCAGCACCTCGCCGCCTTGCGCCGGCTTGTCCTGTTTCTTGTGCATCAGGATGAAGGTGGCGCCGGCGATCGGCCAGCTGTCCTTGCCCGGCTGGTTGGTCAGCAGCAGATAGAAGCCCGGCGCTTTTTTCCAGTCGGCGTTGGCGGCGGCGGCCTTGAAGCTGGACTCGTCCGGCTTGACGAAGCTGCCGGCCTGGTTCTGCATCAGGCCGAAGGCCAGCTTGTTCTGCTTGGCGTAGGCGTATTCCACGTAGCCGATCGCGCCCTTGATGCGGGTCACGTAGTTGGCCACGCCCTCATTGCCCTTGCCGCCCACCGGGTTGCCTTTCCAGCTGACCGCGGTGTTGGAGCCCACTTCCTTGGCCCAGTCCGGAGAGACCTTGGACAGGTAGTTGGTGAAGATGAAAGTGGTGCCGGAGCCGTCGGAGCGACGCACCACGGAGATGCGCAGGTCCGGCAGCTTGACGCCGGGGTTCAGCTTGGCGATGGCCGGGTCGTTCCACTTGGACACCTTGCCCAGGTAGATGTCGGCCAGCAGCGGGCCGGTGAACTTCACTTGTCCCGGGGTGATGCCGGGCACGTTCAGCACCGGCACCACGCCGCCGATCACGGTGGGGAATTGGGTCAGTCCGGATTTTTCCAGCTCTTCCGGCTTCAGCGGCATATCGGACGCGCCGAAATCCACGGTCTTGGACTGGATCTGCTTGATGCCGCCGCCGGAACCGATGGATTGATAGTTCAGATTATTATTGGTGCCGGCCTTGTAGGCGGCGGCCCATTTGGCGTACAGCGGGTACGGGAAGGTGGCGCCCGCGCCGGTGATGTCGGCGGCCACGGCCGCGCCGGACAGGCAGACGGAACCCAGTACAAACGATGCGGCCAGACGAACAGACTGTTTCATGCCTACTCCTGAGAATGGATGAGGTGCGTGGTGATGGGCGCATGCTAAGGCTGAAATTTTTCAGGAATATTACAAGTCGTCGAAACGGCTTCGTTTGCGGACAATCAACATCAGCCGGATGCCGGTTTGAGCCAAGATGGCGGCTGCGGATATAATCGGCGGATATTTAAGAATCGCGGGAGGCGGAGATGGCCGGCAAGCTGGTGATTGGCAACTGGAAGATGAATACCCGCGCCGACAGCGCGCAGACGCTGCTGCAGGCGCTGCTGGCGGACGAGACGAGCAACCGCGACTGGATCGGCGTGGCCGCGCCGGCGATCTACCTGGCCGGCCTGGGCGAGCGGCTGCGCGGTCAGGCCTTGCGCTTGTGCGCGCAAGACGTCAGCGCCTTCGATCAGGACGGCGCCTTCACCGGCGAGACCAGCGCCGCGATGCTGGCCGACATCGGCTGCGCTTACACCCTGGTGGGCCACTCGGAGCGCCGCCAGTACTTTGGCGAGAGCAACGCGGTTCTACTGAAGAAGATGCGCGCCGCCATCGCCGCCGGCCTGGTGCCGGTGTTGTGCGTCGGGGAAACGCTGGACGAGCGCGAGGCGGGCCGTCAGTTGGAGGTGATTAGAGATCAGCTTGCGCTTCTGTCCGAGATAGACCATGGTGAATACGTTGTGGCTTATGAACCGGTCTGGGCCATCGGCACCGGCAAGGTGGCGACGCTGGCGCAAATCGCCGAAATCCACGGCGCGATCAAAAATTGGTGCTTGCAAAACGTCAAGGCCTCCGATAATATTCGCGTCCTCTACGGCGGCAGTGTCAAGGCAGAGAATGCCGAAGCGATTCTGGCGACTGAAAATGTCGACGGAGCCCTTGTTGGAGGGGCATCTCTGGACGCCGGTTCATTCAGGGCAATTTGCCAAGCCGCAGGAAAATTGATATAGTATGGAACTTATTAAGACGCTTATCTGGATTGTAAATATCCTGTCTGCAGGGACTATTATCGTGCTGGTTTTGATGCAGCACGGCAAAGGCGCGGACATGGGGGCGGCTTTCGGTAGCGGCTCTTCCGGTAGCTTGTTCGGCGCGTCTGGTTCTGCGAATTTCTTGAGTAGGACAACCGCTGTCGCAGCGGCCGTGTTCTTCTCGACTTCCCTTGCTCTGGTTTTTCTGTCTGGGGGCGGAAAAAGCGATTTGGGCGTAATGGGGACCAAGGTTGAACAGGTTGCACCGCAAATCCCGGCCGGTGTGCCTAGCGATAAAGCTTCGGGTACGACATCGAAAATACCGGAGTAACAATTAAAGCTTGCTGTGCCGACATGGTGAAATTGGTAGACACGCTATCTTGAGGGGGTAGTGGCGAAAGCTGTGTGAGTTCGAGTCTCACTGTCGGCACCACCATTCAAAAACAGGCCACCGGGACTCCGGTGGCCTGTTTTATTTGGAGCCAAGGGGGGTAACCCCCTTTTTTGTGGGGGTGTACGGGAAATGCTGCAAAATTACTTTCCCATTCTGCTGTTTGTCATGGTCGGACTGTTGGTCGGCGTAGGCCCTATTTTATTGGGCAAACTGCTGGCTCCCAACCGTCCCGATCCTGAGAAACTGTCTCCGTATGAGTGCGGCTTCGAGGCTTTCGAAGATGCCCGCATGAAGTTTGACGTCCGCTATTATCTGATAGCCATCCTCTTCATCCTGTTCGACCTCGAGGTCGCCTTCCTGCTGCCGTGGGCGGTGGTGTTGAAGGAGCTGGGGACCTATGGTCTGGGCGTCATGGTGGAGTTCCTGGGTGTATTGACCCTGGGCTTCGTCTACATGTGGAAAAAAGGAGCTCTGGAATGGGAGTAGAAGGTATTCTGGAGAAGGGGTTTGTCACCACGACGGCTGACAAGCTCATCAATTACACCCGAACCGGTTCGCTGTGGCCGATGACCTTTGGTCTGGCCTGTTGCGCGGTCGAGATGATGCACGCCGGCGCGGCGCGCTACGACCTGGACCGTTTCGGCATCGTGTTCCGTCCCAGCCCGCGCCAGTCCGATCTGATGATCGTGGCCGGCACGCTGTGCAACAAGATGGCTCCGGCCCTGCGCAAGGTTTACGACCAGATGGCCGAGCCGCGCTGGGTGATCTCGATGGGGTCCTGTGCCAACGGCGGCGGCTATTATCATTATTCCTATTCAGTCGTGCGCGGCTGCGATCGCATCGTGCCGGTCGACGTCTACGTGCCCGGCTGTCCGCCAACTGCAGAGGCCTTGCTGTACGGCATCATTCAGCTGCAGAACAAGATCAAACGCACCAACACCATCGCCCGCTAAGGTAGAAACTTATGGCCTCCAAGAAAATGGAAGCGTTAGGGTCGGCTGTGCAGCAGGCGCTGGGCGACAAGCTCGTGCAAAGCACGCTGGCTCTGGAAGAGCTGACCATTGTATGCAAGGCGGCGGATCTGATCGCCGTGGCGACCACGCTGCGCGATCACGCCGACCTGTCTTTTGAGCAATGCATCGATTTGTGCGGCGTGGACTACAGCGCATACCGCGACGAGGTATGGGACGGTCCGCGCTTCGCCGTTGTCTACCACCTGTTGTCGGTCAAGCACAATCAGCGCGTCCGCCTGCGCGTGTTCGCCGAAGACGACGCCTTCCCGGTGGTCGACTCGGTCGTCGGCGTCTGGAGCGGCGTCAACTGGTTCGAGCGCGAAGCGTTCGACCTGTTCGGCATCGTTTTCGACGGCCACCCCGACCTGCGCCGCATCCTGACCGACTACGGTTTCGTCGGCCATCCGTTCCGCAAGGACTTCCCGCTGTCCGGTCACGTGGAAATGCGTTACGACCCGACACAACAGCGCGTGATCTATCAGCCGGTGACCATCGAGCCGCGCGAAATCACGCCGCGCATCATTCGCGAGGAGAACTACGGTGGCTGAAATCCGTAACTACACCCTCAACTTCGGCCCGCAGCACCCGGCCGCGCACGGCGTGTTGCGCCTGGTGCTGGAACTGGACGGCGAAGTCGTCCAGCGCGCCGACCCGCACATCGGCCTGCTGCACCGCGGCACCGAGAAGCTGGCCGAGAGCAAGACCTTCATCCAGTCGCTGCCTTATATGGACCGTCTCGACTACGTGTCCATGATGTGCAACGAGCACGCTTACTGCCTGTCCATCGAGAAGCTGCTGGGCATCGACGTGCCGGAACGCGCGCAATACATCCGCGTGATGTTCGCCGAGATCACCCGTCTGCTGAACCACTTGCTGTGGATTGGCGCGCACGGCCTCGACATCGGCGCGATGACCGTGTTCCTGTACGCCTTCCGCGAACGCGAAGACCTGATGGACTGCTATGAGGCGGTGTCCGGCGCGCGTCTGCACGCGGCTTACTTCCGTCCCGGCGGCGTGTATCGCGATCTGCCGGACAGCATGCCGCAGTACACCGTCTCCAAGATCAAGAACGCCCGCGAACTGGCCCGCCGCAACGAAGGCCGCCAGGGTTCGCTGCTGGACTTCATCGACGAGTTCACCCAGCGCTTCCCGGGCTATGTGGACGAGTACGAGACCCTGCTGACCGACAACCGCATCTGGAAACAGCGCACCGTCGGCATCGGCGTGGTGACGCCCGAGCGCGCGCTGAACCTGGGCCTGACCGGCCCGATGCTGCGCGGCTCCGGCATTGCCTGGGATTTGCGCAAGAAGCAGCCCTACGATGTGTATTCCAAGCTGGATTTCGATATCCCGGTGGGCGTCAACGGCGATTGCTACGACCGCTACCTGGTGCGCGTCGAGGAAATGCGTCAGTCCAACCGCATCATCCGCCAGTGCGTGGAATGGCTGCGCAAGAACCCGGGCCCGGTGATCACCGACAACCATAAAGTGGCGCCGCCTTCGCGCGAAGGCATGAAGGCCAATATGGAAGACCTGATCCA
Organism: Chromobacterium rhizoryzae; assembly: GCF_020544465.1. Taxonomy (NCBI): domain Bacteria; kingdom Pseudomonadati; phylum Pseudomonadota; class Betaproteobacteria; order Neisseriales; family Chromobacteriaceae; genus Chromobacterium; species Chromobacterium rhizoryzae. The sequence goes on along the minus strand of NZ_CP066126.1, from coordinate 4,118,578 downwards.
CCACTTCAAACTGTTTACCGAAGGCATGCACGTGCCGGAGGGCGAGGCTTATGTGGGCACCGAGCACCCGAAAGGCGAGTTCGGCGTCTACCTGGTGTCCGACGGCGCCAACAAGCCGTACCGCCTGAAGATCCGCGCGCCCGGCTACGCCCACCTGGCGGCGCTGGACGAGATGGCCAAGGGCCATATGATCGCCGACGTGGTGGCCATCATCGGTACGCAGGATATCGTGTTTGGGGAGATTGACCGCTGATGCTGTCCGCTGAATCGCTAGCCAAAATCGATCGCGAAGTCGCCAAATATCCCGCCGACCAGAAACGGTCCGCGGTGATGGGCGCCTTGCGCATCGCGCTGACTGAACGTCGCGAAGCGGGCTCCGCTCCGGAGGAGCGTTGCCTGAATACCGAGGTGATCGAGTTCGTCGCCAACTACCTGCAGATCCCGCCGGTAGCCGCGTACGAAGTCGCCACCTTTTACAATATGTACGACATGAAGCCGGTTGGGCAGTACAAGATCACTGTCTGCACCAACCTGCCCTGTGCCTTGTCCGGCGGCGTCAACGCCGCCGAGTACATCTCCAAGAAGCTGGGCGTCGCCATCGGCGAAACCAGCGCCGACGGCAAGTACACCTTGCTGGAAGGGGAGTGCATGGGCGCCTGTGGCGACGCGCCGGTCTTGCTGGTCAACAACCACAAGATGTGCAGCTTCATGACGCCCGAAGCAATCGATAAGAAACTGGCGGAGCTGAAATAATGGCAATCTTCGTCAATGGCGTGATTTTCGATGGCGTCGACACTTCCGACCCCCATTGCTGGCAACTGAGCGCCTACGAGGCGCGCGGAGGCTACCAGGCGCTGCGCCGCATCCTGGACAGCAAGATGGCCCAGGAAGACGTGATCGCCGAAGTGAAGAACTCCGGCCTGCGCGGCCGCGGCGGCGCGGGTTTCCCCACCGGCCTGAAGTGGAGCTTCATGCCGCGCTCCTTCCCGGGCGACAAATACGTGGTGTGCAACACCGACGAGGGCGAACCGGGCACTTTCAAGGACCGCGACATCCTGCGCTTCAATCCGCATTCGCTGATCGAAGGCATGATCATCGCCGGTTACGCGATGGGCACCAAGGCCGGCTACAACTACATCCACGGTGAAATCTTCGCCGAGTACGAGCGTTTCGAAGAAGCGCTGGACGAAGCGCGCAAGGCGGGCCTCCTCGGCGAGAACATCCTGGGTTCCGGCTTCAACTTCGACCTGTTCGCCCATCACGGCTACGGCGCCTACATCTGCGGCGAGGAAACCGCGCTGCTGGAATCGCTGGAAGGCAAGAAGGGTCAACCGCGCTTCAAGCCGCCGTTCCCGGCCAGCTTCGGCCTGTACGGCAAGCCGACCACCATCAACAACACCGAATCGTTCGCCTCGGTGCCCTTCATCATCCGCGACGGCGCGCAGCCCTTCCTGGAAAAGGGCAAGCCGAACAACGGCGGCACCAAGCTGTTCTCGGTGTCCGGCCACGTGAACCGTCCGGGCAACTACGAAATCCCGCTGGGCACCCCGTTCTCCGAACTGCTGGAAATGGCCGGCGGCATGCGCGACGGCAAAAAGCTCAAGGCGGTGATCCCGGGCGGCTCGTCCGCGCCCATCCTGCCCGCCGACGTCATGATGCAGTGCACAATGGACTACGACAGCATCGCCAAAGCCGGCTCGATGCTGGGTTCCGGCGCTGTCATCGTGATGAACGAAGACGTGTGCATGATCAAGGCGCTGGAGCGTCTGGCCTACTTCTACCATGAAGAATCCTGCGGCCAGTGCACGCCGTGCCGCGAAGGCACCGGCTGGCTGTACCGCGTGATCCATCGCATCGCCAACGGCCAGGGCCGTCCGGGCGATCTGGAGCTTCTGGATTCCGTGGGCAACAATATGGCGGGCCGCACCATCTGTGCGCTGGCCGACGCCGCCGTGTTCCCGGTTCGCAGTTTCACCAAGCATTTCCGTCACGAGTTCGAGTACGCGATCGAACACGGAAAGACCTTGGTGGACCACAAATGGTGTTGAGCGATGCTTGAAATCGAAATCGACGGAAAAAAACTGACGGTCCCGCAAGGCAGCACCGTCATGGAAGCGGCCCACTCGGTGGGCACGTACATTCCGCACTTCTGCTACCACAAGAAGCTGTCCATCGCGGCCAACTGCCGCATGTGTCTGGTGGAAGTGGAAAAAGCGCCCAAGCCGCTGCCGGCTTGTGCCACCCCGGTGACCGACGGCATGAAGGTCCATACCCACTCCGACATGGCCAAGAAGGCCCAGGCCGGCGTGATGGAATTCCTGCTGATCAACCATCCGCTGGATTGCCCGATCTGCGACCAGGGCGGCGAATGCCAGTTGCAGGATCTGGCCGTGGGCTACGGCAACTCCTCCTCGCGCTATCAGGAAGAAAAGCGCGTGGTGGTGGGCAAGGACATGGGCCCGCTGGTCTCGGCGGAAGAAATGTCGCGCTGCATTCACTGCACCCGTTGCGTGCGCTTTACCGAGGAAGTCGGCGGCTTCCAGGAAATCGGCATGGCTCATCGCGGCGAGTTCTCCGAGATTCTGCCCTTCCTCGGCAAGACCGTGGATTCGGAAATCTCCGGCAACGTCATCGATCTGTGCCCGGTGGGCGCGCTGACCTCCAAGCCGTTCCGCTACAGCACCCGCGCCTGGGAGCTGTCGCGCCGCAAATCGGTCAGCCCGCACGACGGCCTGGGCTCCAACCTGATCGTTCAGGTCAAGAGCAATGAAGTGATGCGCGTGCTGCCGCTGGAAAACGAGGCCATCAACGAGTGCTGGATCGCCGACCGCGACCGCTTCTCCTACGAGGGCTTGAACTCGGCCGAGCGTCTGAAGCAGCCGATGATCAAGTTCGACGGCCAGTGGCACGAGACCGACTGGGAAACCGCGTTGAATTACGTGGTGAAGGGCTTGAACGGCGTGTCCGCCGATCACGGCAAGGACGCCATCGGCTTCCTGACCAGCCCGCACTCCACCACCGAAGAACTGCATCTGGCGCAAAAGCTGGCGCGCGCCTTCGGCGTGGAAAGCATTGATTACCGTCTGCGCCGCAGCGACTTCGCCGCCGACGCGGCCAAGCAGGGCGCCGAGTGGCTGGGTTCCGGCATTGCCGATCTGGTCGCGGCCAAGTCGGTGCTGGTGGTCGGCTCCACGCTGCGCAAGGAACAGCCGCTGCTGACCTCGCGTCTGCGCACCGCGGCCAAGAAAGGCAGCGAGCTTAACATTATCCATGTCGCCGACGACGAGCTGCTGATCAAGATCAACGCCAAGCTGATCGTATCGCCGCTGGCGCTGGTCAACGGCTTCGCCCAGGTGCTGAAGGCCGTGGCCGAGATCAAGGGCGGCGAAACCGCCGTCGATCTGTCCGCGGTGCAAGTGTCCGCCGAGGCGCGCCGTATCGCCGAGAGCCTGAGCGGCGCGGAAACCGCCGCCGTGGTGCTGGGCAACGTGGCGCAACACCATCCGGCGTTCAGCCAACTGCTGGCCGTGGCGCAGGAGATCGCTCGCCTGAGCGGTGCCCGCTTCGGCGTGCTGTCCGAGGCCGCCAACAGCGTGGGCGCTGAACTGGCGGGCGCGCTGCCGCAAGGCGCGGGCGCCAACGCCGCCGCGATGATCGCCCAGCCGAAGAAGGCTTACGTGCTGCTGAACACCGAAGTCGAGTTCGACAGCTACAACCCGCAAGCCGCCGTCGCCGCGATGAAGCAGGCCGCCACCGTGATCGCGCTGACCGCGTTCAAGGGCCAGGGCCTGCTGGATTACGCCGACGTGCTGCTGCCGATCGCGCCGTTCTCCGAGACCGCCGGCTCCTTCGTCAATATGGAAGGCAAGCTGCAGAGCTTCAACGGCGTGGTGCGTCCGCTGGGCGAAGCCCGCCCGGCCTGGAAAGTGCTGCGCGTACTGGGCAATATGCTGAATCTGTCCGGCTTCGACTTCAACAGCGCCGAGGAAGTGCGCGCCGAGCTGCTGGCCAAGGGCGACATCGCCGCGCGCCTGAACAATGCGCTGAGCCAGCTGAACGTCGCGGCCTCTGCGGCCGCCGGCGTGGCGCGCATCGGCGAAGTGCCGCTGTACCAGGCCGACGCCGTCTGCCGCCGCGCCGAGTCGCTGCAACAGACCCGCGACGCGGCCGAGCCGGTGGCTTCCGCCCACAGCGGCCTGCTGCAGAAGCTGGGCATCGCCGTCGACAGCACCGCATTGCTGAGCCAGGGTTCCGGCCAGGCGCGCGTGCGCATCGTCGCCGACGACAGCCTGCCGCAGGATACGGTCCGCATCGCCACCGCTCACGCGGCCACGCTGGCGCTGGGCGGCATGTTCGACGCTATCGAGATCACCCAGGGGTAAAGCATGGAGTTCTTGCAAGGTATTCTTGGCACTGACGCGGGGCTCGTGGTTTGGACCCTGTTGAAGATCATCGCCATCGTATTGCCGATGCTGCTGTGCGTCGCCTACCTGACCTATGCCGAGCGCAAGGTCATCGGCTTCATGCAGATCCGCATCGGCCCCAACCGGGTAGGCCCGCTGGGCCTGCTGCAGCCGATCGCCGACGCGGTCAAGCTGCTGATGAAGGAAATCATCCTGCCCACCAACTCCAGCAAGGGCCTGTTCCTGCTGGCCCCGGTGCTGTCCATCGCTCCGGCGCTGGCGGCCTGGGCGGTGATTCCCTTCACCGACAAGCTGGTGCTGGCCAACGTCAACGCCTCGCTGCTCTACATCCTGGCGCTGACCTCGATGGGCGTGTACGGCGTGATCATCGCCGGCTGGGCGGGCAACTCCAAGTACTCCTTCCTCGGCGCCATGCGTTCCGCCGCCCAGATCGTGTCCTACGAACTGGCGATGGGCTTCGCGCTGATCGGCGTGCTGATGGTGTCCAGCAGCCTGAACCTGGTGGAGATCGTCCAGCAGCAAGGGCAGGGCATGGCCGGCGGTTCCGTGTTGTCGTGGAACTGGCTGCCGCTGTTCCCGCTGTTCGTGGTCTACCTGATTTCCGGCGTGGCCGAAACCAACCGCGCGCCGTTCGACGTGGCCGAGGGCGAATCCGAGATCGTCGCCGGTTTCCACGTCGAGTACTCGGGCATGGCCTTCGCCATCTTCTTCCTGGCCGAATACGCCAACATGATCCTGGTCGCCGCGCTGACCGCGCTGCTGTTCCTCGGCGGCTGGCTGTCGCCGTTCCCTGCGTCCTGGGGCATTCTGGGCGCGGGCGGCTTCTTCTGGCTGGCGCTTAAAGTGGCCATGGTGCTGTTCTGCTTCCTGTGGTTCCGCGCCACCTTCCCGCGTTATCGCTACGACCAGATCATGCGTCTGGGCTGGAAGGTGTTCATCCCGGTGACCCTGGTGTGGATCCTGGTGGTGGGCGTCTGGATGATGACCCCGCTGTCCTTGTGGCACTGAGACGGGGATAGGTGAAAAGATGAATTCGATCCGAAACTTTTTCAAGACCTTCCTGCTGGTGGAGCTGGTCAAGGGCCTGATGGTCACTGGCCGCTACTTCTTCGCCCGCAAGATCACGGTCCAGTTCCCTGAAGAGAAGACGCCGATTTCGCCGCGCTTCCGCGGTCTGCACGCGCAGCGCCGCTACGCTAACGGCGAAGAGCGCTGCATCGCCTGCAAACTGTGCGAGGCGGTGTGCCCGGCGATGGCGATCAGCATCGAGTCCGAGCAGCGCGACGACGGCACCCGCCGCACCACGCGCTACGACATCGATCTGACCAAGTGCATTTTCTGCGGCTTCTGCGAGGAAGCCTGTCCGGTGGACGCCATCGTGGAAACCCACATCTTCGAATACCACGGCGAAAAACGTGGCGACTTGTACTACACCAAGCCGATGTTGCTGGCGATCGGCGACAAGTACGAGGCCGAGATCGCCGCCAACAAGGCGGCCGACGCCAAGTATCGCTAAGGGGGGGTCATGAACTTCACACTGTTTGTCTTCTATGTTCTGTCCGCCATCCTGGTGTTCGCGGGCATCCGCGTGGTGACGGCCAAGAACCCGATTCACGCGGCCTTGTTCCTGGTGCTGGCCTTCTTCAACAGCGCCGGCCTGTGGCTGCTGATGGAAGCCGAGTTCCTGGCCATCACCCTGGTGGTGGTGTATGTGGGCGCGGTGATGGTGCTGTTCCTGTTCGTGGTGATGATGCTGGACATCAACATCGAGAAACTGCGCGAGGGCTTCTGGAGGAATCTTCCGGTCGCCGCCGCCGTCGGCATCATCATGGTGTTTGAAATGGCGATGATTCTGGCCAGCCCCAGCGCGCGGCTGGACGCCTACCAGGCGGCCGCGCCGCTGGCGGCGGACTTCAGCAACGTCAAAGTGCTGGGTCGCCAGCTGTACACCACCTATCTGCTGCCTTTCGAAGTGGCGGCGGTGGTGCTGCTGCTGGCCATGGTGGCCGCCATCGGTCTGACCATGCGCAGCCGCAAGGACACCAAAGCTATCGATCCGGCGCTGCAGGTCAAGGTCAAGCGCAACGACCGCGTGCGTCTGGTGAAGATGCAGGCCGAACAGCCTGCTGAAGAATCCACGGTGGAGGAGGCCTCCGAGGCCGAATCCGGTAAGCAACAGGCCTGACGGCCAATCAACATAAGGGAGGAAATGTGCTGACACTGACTCACTTCCTGGTGCTGGCCGCAATCCTGTTTGCCATCGGCGTGCTGGGCGTTTTCCTGAACCGGAAAAATCTGATCGTGCTGCTGATGGCCATCGAGCTGATGCTGCTCGCGGTGAACTTCAATTTCATCGCGTTCTCGCATTACCTGTCGGATACGGCGGGCCAGATCTTCGTATTCTTCATCCTGACGGTGGCCGCGGCCGAAGCCGCGATCGGTCTCGCCATCCTGGTGGTGCTGTTCCGCAATCTGCGCACCATCAACGTTGAAGACTTGGGCAGCCTCAAAGGCTAAGGCAAACCGGAACCTACACAAAGCACACAAGCATGGATATGAAGAGCTTATACCTGCTGATTGCACTCGCCCCGCTGGCGGGTTCCATCATTGCAGGCCTATTTGGATGGGCCATCGGCCGGCGCGCTTCGCACGTCGTGACGATAGCCGGCGTGGCGCTGTCCGCCGCGCTGTCGCTCAAGGTGCTTCACGCCTTCCTGACCGGGCAGGCTGAAGTGTTCAACGGTCCGGTTTACACCTGGCTGACGGTGGGAGGCTACGAATTCTCCGTAGGCTTCCTGGTGGATTCGCTGACCGCGATGATGCTGGTGGTGGTGACCAGCGTGTCGCTGATGGTGCACATTTACACCATCGGCTACATGCAGGAAGACCCGGGCTATCAGCGTTTCTTCAGCTATATCTCGCTGTTTACCTTCTCGATGCTGATGCTGGTGATGAGCAACAACTTCATCCAGCTGTTCTTCGGTTGGGAAGCGGTGGGCCTGGTGTCCTATCTGCTGATCGGCTTCTGGTTCAAGCGTCCGACCGCGATCTACGCCAACCTGAAGGCTTTCCTGGTCAACCGCGTCGGCGACTTCGGCTTTCTGCTGGGCATCGGCCTGGTGCTGGCCTACTTCGGCGGCTCGCTGAACTACAGCGATGTGTTCGCCGCCGCTCCGGCGCTGGCGAACAAGACCATCAGCCTGATTCCGGGCACCGAATGGTCGCTGCTGAGCGTGACCTGCATCCTGCTGTTCATCGGCGCGATGGGCAAATCGGCGCAGTTCCCGCTGCACGTCTGGCTGCCGGACTCGATGGAAGGCCCGACGCCGATTTCGGCGCTGATCCACGCGGCCACGATGGTGACCGCCGGCATCTTCATGGTGTCGCGTATGAGCCCGCTGTTCGAACTGTCCGACACCGCGCTGAACGTGATCATGGTCGCCGGTTCCATCACCGCGCTGTTCATGGGCTTCCTCGGCGTGGTCCAGAACGACATCAAGCGCGTGGTGGCTTACTCCACGCTGTCGCAGCTGGGCTATATGACCGTGGCGCTGGGCGCCTCGGCCTACTCGGTGGCGATGTTCCATGTGATGACCCACGCCTTCTTCAAGGCGCTGCTGTTCCTGGCGGCGGGCTCGGTGATCATCGGCATGCATCACGATCAGGACATGCGCAATATGGGCGGCCTGCGCAAGTACATGCCCATCACCTGGCTGACTTCGCTCTTGGGTTCGCTGGCCTTGATCGGCACGCCGTTCTTCTCCGGCTTCTACTCCAAGGACTCCATCATCGAGGCGGTGCACGCGTCCAATCTGTCCGCGGCCGGTTTCGCCTACTTCGCGGTGATCGCCGGCGTGTTCGTCACCGCCTTCTACTCCTTCCGCATGTACTTCCTGGTTTTCCACGGCAAGGAACGCTGGATGGAGAAGAAGGACGATCATCACGATCACGGCCATGACGATCACGACCATCACCATGGTCTGGGTCCGAACGACAAGCCGCACGAGTCCCCGTGGGTGGTGACCCTGCCGCTGGTGCTGCTGGCGATTCCGTCGGTGCTGGTCGGTTACTTCGCGATCGAGCCGCTGCTGTACGGCGACTTCTTCAAGGGTGTGATTGCCGTCAACCACGAACTGCATCCGGCGATGGAAGAGATCGCCCGCGAGTTCCACGGCGCCGCCGCCATGGGCGTGCATTCCTTGAGCACGCTGCCGCTGTGGCTGGCCTTGGCCGGCGTGGCCACCGCCTGGTTCTTCTACATGAAGGCGCCGCAGATTCCGGCCGCCATCAAGCAGAAGTTCAGCCTGGTGAACAAGATCCTGGAAAACAAGTATTACCTGGACGAGATCTATTTCGCCGTGTTCGCCAAGGGCTCGCGCGCTCTGGGCACCTTCTTCTGGAAGGTGGGCGACATGTTGCTGATCGACGGCCTGTTGGTGAACGGCACCGCCAAGCTGGTGGCGACTTTCTCCGGCTTCATCCGCCGCGCTCAGACCGGTTTCATCTACAGCTACGCCACCGCGATGATCATCGGGGTGCTGGCGCTGATGACGATGTGGTTCTGGCAACTGATCTGGCGTTGAGCCCGGGCTCCGGGATTGGAATAACAACTTGGGTTTGACTATGTTCACAAATCTATTGTCTCTGGTGATCTGGACCCCTATCGCGGCCGGGTTGCTGGTGCTGGCTACGGGGGGCGATCAGCGCGCGTCGCTGGCGCGCTGGCTGGCCGCGGCGGGAGCCCTGGCGGGCTTCCTGCTGTCGCTGCCGCTGTTCACCGAGTTCAACAACCTCAGCGGCGGCATGCAGTTCGTCGAGATGAAGCCGTGGATCGAATCCCTCGGCATCAACTATCACCTGGGCGTGGACGGCATCTCGATGCTGTTCGTGGTGCTCAACAGCTTCACCACCTTGCTGGTGGTGGTGGCCGGCTGGCAGGTGATCCAGAAGCGCGTGTCGCAGTACATGGCCGCCTTCCTGATCATGTCCGGCCTGATCAACGGCGCCTTCGCCGCGCTGGACGCCATCCTGTTCTATGTCTTCTTCGAAGGCATGCTGATTCCGATGTATCTGATCATCGGCGTCTGGGGCGGCCCGCGTCGCGTGTACGCGTCGATCAAGTTCTTCCTCTACACCTTGCTCGGCTCGCTGCTGATGCTGGTGGCCTTGATCTACCTGTACTTCCAGGCCGGCAAGTCCTTCGACATCCAGGCTTTCCACGACATCGCCAAGATCCCGCTGACGGTGCAGATTCTGCTGTTCGTCGCCTTCTTCCTGTCCTTCGCGGTGAAGGTGCCGATGTGGCCGGTGCACACCTGGCTGCCGGACGCCCACGTGGAAGCGCCGACCGGCGGCTCCATGGTGCTGGCCGCGATCACGCTGAAGATCGGCGCTTACGGCTTCCTGCGGTTCGTGCTGCCCATCCTGCCTGACGCCGCGCGCGAGCTGTCCGGCGTGATGGTGGCGCTGTCGCTGGTGGCAGTGGTCTACATCGGCCTGGTGGCGCTGGTGCAGTCCGACATGAAAAAGCTGGTGGCTTATTCCTCCATCTCGCACATGGGCTTCGTCACCCTGGGCCTGTTCCTGTTCACCGGTTCCGAACTGAACCAGTGGGCGGTTGAAGGCGCGTTGGTGCAGATGGTGTCCCACGGCTTCGTCTCCGCCGCGATGTTCTTCTGCATCGGCGTGATGTACGACCGCGTGCACAGCCGCAACATCGCCGACTACGGCGGCGTGGCCAACAAGATGCCCATCTTCGCCGCCTTCATGATGCTGTTCGCGATGGCCAACTCCGGCCTGCCGGCCACTTCCGGCTTCGTCGGCGAGTTCATGGTGATCATGGGCGCGGTGCAGGTGAACTTCTGGTACGCGGTATTGGCCGCCACCACGCTGATCTTCGGCGCCGCTTACACCTTGTGGATGTACAAGCGCGTGATCTTCGGCGAGGTGGGCAACAGCCATGTGGCCGAGCTGTCCGACGTCAACAAGCGCGAGTTCCTGGTGCTGGCCATCCTGGCCATCGCGGTGCTGGGCATGGGCCTGTATCCGCAAGCCTTCGTCGAGAAAATGCACCTGTCGGTCAATGACCTGATCCTGCATGTCTCGCAGAGCAAGCTGTAAGCGCGGAAGGAATGGAAACAATGAATTGGGCTGATCTCAACCTGATACCGGCAATTCCCGAGATGTTCCTCGCCGGCGCGATTCTGTTCGTGCTGATGGCGGACCTGTTCGTTTCGGACGAAAAGCGCGGCATCACCCTGGGCCTGACCCTGCTGAGCCTGTTGGGCGCGGCAGTGGCGCAGGTGATGACTTTCACCACGCAGCCGGTGGTCACTTTCTCCGGCATGTTCGTCGCCGATCCGATGGGCGGCGTGGTCAAGCTGGCCATGTACGCGGTCACCGCCATCGTGCTGATCTACAGCCGGCAGTACACCGCCGACCGTCAGCTGTTCAAGGGCGAGTACTTCTCGCTGGCCCTGTTCGCGCTCTTGGGCATGAACCTGATGGTGTCGGCCTCGCACTTCCTGACCTTGTACATGGGTCTGGAACTGCTGTCGCTGGCCTTGTACTCGCTGATCGCGCTGCAGCGCGATTCGGTGCAGGCCACCGAGGCGGCGATGAAGTACTTCGTGCTGGGCGCGTTGGCCTCCGGCCTGCTGCTCTACGGCATCTCCATGGTTTACGGCGCCACCGGCTCGCTGGAACTGGCGACGGTCGCCAAGTCCATCGCCGCGCACAAGGCCAACGACGTGTTGCTGGTCTTCGGCCTCGTCTTCATCGTGGCCGGCTTGTCCTTTAAGCTGGGCGCGGTGCCGTTCCATATGTGGGTGCCGGACGTTTACCACGGCGCGCCGACTTCGGTGACGCTGATGGTGGGCGCGGCGCCCAAGCTGGCGGCCTTCGTGTTCACGCTGCGCATCCTGGCCCAGGGCCTGGACGCGCTGGTGGCGGACTGGCAGCAGATGCTGGTGATCGTGGCCGCGCTGTCCATGGCCATCGGCAACATCACCGCCATCGTGCAGACCAATATCAAACGGATGCTGGCCTATTCGACGATCTCGCACATGGGCTTCCTGCTCCTGGGCGTGCTGGCCGGCACCAAGGTCGGCTACTCGGCGGCGCTGTTCTACGCGCTGAGCTATGTGCTGATGTCGCTGGTCAGCTTCGGCATGCTGCTGGCGCTGTCCCGCGCCGGTTTCGAATGCGAGAAGGTCGACGATCTGAAGGGCCTGAACAGCCGCAACAGCTGGTATGCGCTGCTGATGCTGCTGACCATGTTCTCCATGGCGGGCATCCCGCCGCTGGTGGGCTTCTACGCCAAGTTCGCGGTGATCAAGGCCATCGTTGACATCGGCATGATCAAGCTGGCCATCTTCGCGGTGCTGATGTCGGTGATCGGCGCGTTCTACTACCTGCGCGTGGTGAAGGCGATGTACTTCGACGACGCCGAAGACCGCAGCGACATCGTGGTGCGCGGCGACATGAAACTGGTGCTGTCGCTGAACGCGCTGGCCTTGCTTTTCATCGGCCTGCTGCCGGAACGCGCGATGGAGCTGTGCCTGCAAGTCGTGCGTCAATCGCTCACCGTGATTTAAGGCCTGTCCACCATGCAATCCAGCGTCATCGTTTTGCTGATCGTCGCCCTGGCGGCGGCGAACCTGCCGTTCCTGACCCAGAAAGTGGGCGGAGTGTGGAAAGTGGCCAACAAGCATTTTGGCTGGCGCTTTCTGGAATTGACGGCGCTGTATCTGCTGGTGGGTGGTTTCGCCTACCTGCTGGAAAGCCGGCTGATGCCGGTGCAGTCGCAGAACTGGCAGTTCTACGTGACCACTTTGTCCTTATTCCTGGTGTTCGCGTTTCCGGGCTACGTCTATCGCTATTTCTGGCGGCGACGGGCCTAGCCGGGCTGGGCGGGCGCAATACGCGGCGCGGACGGGATCTCCCGTCCGCGCTGTTTTTTTTGGGAAGGGCGCGGCGTAGCGAGGCCCGCGCGATGAGACGAAGGGAGAGGACGGGATGTTGAAAGTGATTGCTCAGGACTTCATTCAGCCGGACCGCGTGGCCGAGGTGATGCCGCTGTATCGCGAACTGGTGGAGAAGACGCGGCAAGAGCCGGATTGCATCGGCTATGAGCTGTTCATCGATCAGAAAGACCCCGGCCATTTCGTCTTCATCGAGACCTGGCCGGATAGGGAGGCGCTGGATCGGCATTGCCAAACCGAACATTTCCGGCGGCTGGTGCCGCAGATCGACAGCCGGCAGCGACAGGCGGGCACTTTTTTGCTGATGGACGCCTTCGCCGAGGCCGGCAGTTGATTGAAAAAGGCGCCGCGTTGCGGCGCCTTGCTTAGAACGTGTTTACGATCTCGCGAGTAAGAGCGAGACAAGGCGAAAACAGCTGAGAAAGCGGAATGTACAAGCGGTACATGAGCATTTCAAAGCGGGCACTCATCGCACAATGTCTCTACCGACGCGTAGCAGATCGTGAACAGGTTCTTAGTAAAAGCGGGCCTCGCCCTGCGGCCGGCTCTTGAAGCGCTTGTGCAGCCAGAAGTACTGGTCCGGGATTTCACGGACGCGCTGCTCCAGGAAGGCGTTCATGCGGCGGGTGTCGGCCTCCACGTCCTCGCTGGGGTAGTCGTCCCACGGCGGGTAGAACTCCAGCTCGAAGCGGTCGCCGACGCGGCGGGCGATGGCCGGCACCACCTTGGCGCGCGCCAGCTTGCTGATGCGGGACAGGCCGGTGATGGTGGCGGCCTTGACGCCGAAGAAGTCGACGAAGACCGAGTCGCGCACGCCGAAGTCCTGGTCCGGCAGATAGAGGAAGGGCGCGTGGTCCTTGCGCATCGCCTTGATGATGGGGCGCAGGCCTTCCTGGCGGGACACGATGTAGGCGTTGTCGTAACGCTGGCGGCCCTGATAGATCTGGCGGTCCAGCGCCTCGTTCTTCTGGTGGGAGTAGACGCTGACCAGCGGGATGTGCTGGTTCAGCGAATACACGCACATTTCAAAGCCGATGAAGTGAGGGTAGAACAGAATCACGTCTTCGCCGCGTTCGCGCAGTTCGGTGACGTAGTGCAGGTTCTTGATCTCGACCAGTTTGTCGATGCGCGCGGCCGAACTCCACCAGACCACGCCGTACTCCAGCACCATGCGTATCATGTGCTGGAAATTGCGGCGGATCAGCCGGCGGCGTTCCGCCACCGGCTTCTCGGGAAAGCATAGCCTCAGATTGATCATGCCGACGCGGCGGCGGTCGCGCGCCAGACAGTAGGCGACATTGCCCAGGCCGCGGGCCAGCAGGCCGATCGCCCACATCGGCAGCAGGCGGATGAGCCATAGCAGGGCAAAAGCGAATTTCATAGATTTCCTTGTTGGGATGCTCGACAAACCGACTGCGCGGCTCGATAGCTGCGTTGCTCCGTGAGCGCTCCCTCGCTGTACTGTTTGTACTATCTCGGTCGCTGTGCGCCAATGTCCAACGGGGGCGCCTTGCTCTCAAGCCGCTCGTGACGGTTTGTCTTGGATCCCTGTTATTGCGCGTCCGGCCGGCTGACGCCGGGCGGACATTTATAGCGGTTATAGCTCCACAGATATTGGCTGGGGAAGCGGCGGATCAGCGCTTCCACCTGGGCGTTGAGCTGGGCGGCGTCCTGTTCCTTGTCGCCGCTGAAGGCTTGCGCCGGCGGTTCGATGTGGACGCGGAAGCCCTGGCCGCCCGGCAGGCGCTCGCCGACGAAGAACAAGGTCTCCACGCCGCTGATCTGCGCCAGACGCGGCACCAGGGTCATGGTGTAGGCCGGGCGTTCGAAGAACGGCGCCCACACGCCCTCGCCGTTGCCGGGCACCTGGTCCGGCAGGATGATGGTGGCTTCGCCGGACTTCAGCGCCTTCATCAGCACGCGCACGCCGGCGCCGGTGGCCGGCGCGGTCTTGCCCTTGCCGCGGGCGCGGCCGGCCTGCATCACCGGTTCCAGCCAAGCCATCTTGGGCGGGCGGTACATCGCGGTCAGCGGAAACGGCAGCCGCGAGCTGATGTAGCGGCCGGCGATGTCGTAGCTGCCCAGATGCGGGGTGACGAAGACGATGCCGTGGCCCTTGGCCAGCGCCGCCTCGACGTGCTCCCAGCCGGAGCAGGATTGGACCATGGCGGCGATGTCGTCCGGCTCGCGGCACCAGGCGATGGCCAGTTCCAGCGCGCCCTTGCCGGTTTCCGCGGCGCTTTGTTTGACTAAACGCGGTAAAAGCTGATAATTTCCACAGATTTTACTAGAACTTAGGTTCTCCCGGAGCCGTGCTCTGTAGCGGGGGGACGCATGATAAGTCAGTCGTCCAAGAACGGCACCTAGGCCTTGTAGCCAGGATAAAGGCAGGTGCGCCAGGAAAGACAGCAATAAATGGACTAGCTTAGACATATGAAGCTCAGTCTTGGTCTTAAAGCGACCTATTTTATCATCACAAGGTTTTGCATTTTTCGGGAACGAATAATAAATGAGCGAATATCTGTTTACATCTGAGTCGGTGTCGGAAGGACACCCGGACAAAGTCGCCGATCAGATCTCCGACGCCATCCTCGACGCCATCTTGCGCGAGGACAAGCACGCGCGCGTCGCCGCCGAGACCTTGGTGAACACCGGCCTGGTGGTGTTGGCCGGCGAAATCACCACCAGCGCCAATATCGATTACATCAAGATCGCCCGCGAAACCATCAAGCGCATCGGTTACGACGATTCCGCGCTGGGCTTCGATTTCCGCGGTTGCGCGGTGATGGCTTGCTACGACAAGCAGTCGCAGGACATCGCCCAGGGCGTCAACGAAGGCGAGGGCCTGGATCTGAACCAGGGCGCCGGCGACCAGGGTCTGATGTTCGGCTACGCCTGCGACGAAACCCCGACGCTGATGCCGTTCCCGATCTACTACGCGCACCGTCTGGTGCAGCGTCAGGCCGAGTTGCGCAAGGACGGCCGCCTGCCGTGGCTGCGCCCGGACGCCAAGAGCCAGATCACTTGCGTCTACGACGGCGCCACCGGCCTGCCCAAGCGCATCGACACCGTGGTGCTGTCCACCCAGCATACCCCGGAGATCGATCACAAGACGCTGACCGAGGCGGTGATCGAGGACATCATCAAGCCGGTGCTGCCGCCGGATATGATCACGCCGGAAACCAAATTCCTGATCAACCCGACCGGCCGCTTCGTGATTGGCGGCCCGATGGGCGATTGCGGTCTGACCGGCCGCAAGATCATCGTCGACACCTACGGCGGCGCGGCGCCGCACGGCGGCGGCGCTTTCTCCGGCAAGGACCCGTCCAAAGTGGACCGTTCCGCCGCCTACGCCGGCCGCTACGTGGCGAAGAACATCGTCGCCGCCGGCCTGGCGCGCCAGTGCCAGATCCAGGTTTCCTACGCCATCGGCGTGGCCGAGCCGACCTCGATCGCGGTGGACACCTTCGGCACCAACTCGATTCCGAACGAGAAGATCGTCGAGCTGGTGAAAAAGCATTTCGATCTGCGCCCGAAAGGCATCATTCAGATGCTGGACCTGCTGCGCCCGATCTACAGCAAGACCGCCGCTTACGGCCACTTCGGCCGCGAAGAGCCGGAATTCAGCTGGGAGCGCACCGACAAGGTGGAAGCGCTGCGCGCCGACGCCGGTCTGTAAACCGCGTTCGGCTTCGCGCCAAGAAACGCCTGTCCACGGACAGGCGTTTTTTTGTGTCTTGCTAGAAGGCCGCGCTCAGGCGGCAGGCGTTCTTGCCGCCGGCCTTGACCGCGTACAAAGCCCGGTCTGCGGCCTGGTACAGGGCGGCCGGGCTGTCCGCGTGCACGGGGAAGGCGGCCAGACCGCAGGAGAAGGTGGCGCAGAAACTGTCGTCGCCGGCGCCGTGGGGCTGACGGGCGAAGGCTTGCCGCCAGCGCTCGGCGCGTTCCCAGGCCTGGGACGGCGAGCAGCCGGGCATCAGTACCAGAAACTCCTCCCCGCCCAGGCGGCAGAGGATGTCGCCGCCGCGGCTGTCTTCGGCCAGCAGCGCGGACAGGCGGCGCAAGACCTCGTCGCCGAAGTAATGACCGAAGCTGTCGTTGATGCGCTTGAAATCGTCCAGATCGATCAGCGCGATGCTGAGCGGCGCGCCCTCGCTGCGCGCGCGGCTCAGTTCGCGGGCGAAGGTGTCGTCCAGATAGCGGCGGTTGTACAAACCGGTCAGCGGATCGCGCAAGGCCTGCTCGCGCAGCGCCGCCTGCAGGGCTTCGATTTCGGCGATGCGCAGGGCCAAAGTCTGATTGGCGCCGCGCAGCGCCTCCTCGGCCCGGCGCCGCTCGGTGATGTCGCGGGCCACCAGCATGCGGCTGGAGTGAGGCTGAGGCTGCTGGGCGATCGGATACACGCGCAGGTCCAGGATGCGCGCGCCGTCTTGCAAGGACAGCTCCAGGGATTGCTCCCGGCCGCGCAGGATCTGCTCCCGCGGCCAGTCCGTCGGCAAGGGCTGGCCCAGCAATTGACGGCCGGGCCGGCCCAGCAGCCGCGCGGCGGCCGGATTGAGGTCCAGGATGCGCAGCTCGTCGTCCACCACCAGCACCCCGTCGCCCATGGCTTCGAAGGAGCGCGCGCGCGCCACCGGCACCAGATAGAGCAGGCGCAGGTAGAGCAGGTCCAGCGCGAACACCAGGCCGGTGACGGTAAAGGCGAGCGGCGTCGGATCCAGGCCCTGCAAGGGCATGGCGCCGCTCAGGTAAAGGATGTTGCCCAGCCAGGGCGCGCAGGCGCTGGCCATCAGCACGATGGATTGTCCGCGGAAGTGGGCCGGGTAGTAATGCAGCGCGCGGATCAGCATCAGCGAGCCGATCAGCATCATCAGGTAGGAATAGCCGGCGACGCCGATCCAGAACGCCGGGCCGTGCTCATAGATCAGCAGATTGTAGCCGGAAGGGCTGGGCCGGTAGCCGGTCCACACCAATTGGTGGCTTTCGTTGCTGAGCGCCAGCAGCAGGCAGAGCAAGGGCAGGGCGAACAGCGCCGCCAGCCAGCGCCGGCTCAGCTGGATGCGGTTATAGTCCAGCGCCAGCAGCAGGAAGAGCACCGGGGTGCTCAGCGTGCCCAGGTACTCCAGCTTGGACCAGGCGATCTTGGCGGACAGGCTGGCGGCGGACAGCTCGCACATCGCGCCGGCGGCCCAGAACGCCACCGAACTCATCAGCAGCGCCAGCCAGCGCACCCCGGGAAACTGGCGGCGATACCAGGCGATGGCGGCGATGGCGGTGGAAATCAGCGCGGCGATCCCGGACAGGGCGGCCAGCGGGGTGAAGTCGAAAGTCATGGGGCGAGGATGAATCGGCAAGCGGCTAGTGTATCTTCTTGGCATGCAGACTCCTACCTTTTCCGAGCGGCATAGGTATAATCGAAACGTCGCCGTCCGCGTGTCCACGCCGTCGGCGGCCGGTCGGCCCGAGGGGCGCTGCGAGGATGATCCATCCCCAGGCTCGGGCCGCTCCCGTTTCAACGGCGCTCACCTGATCAAAACCGTGCCGGGCACGGGAGCGGGTGAGCCGCATCCTGGCCGGCTGCGTGAACTAAGGAATGCTCGCGATGGCTGATTTCACCGATTTTCATGTTGCCGATATCAATCTGTCCGCCTGGGGCCGCAAGGAACTGGCGATTGCCGAAACTGAAATGCCGG
This sequence comes from Chromobacterium rhizoryzae, assembly GCF_020544465.1. Classification (NCBI taxonomy): domain Bacteria; kingdom Pseudomonadati; phylum Pseudomonadota; class Betaproteobacteria; order Neisseriales; family Chromobacteriaceae; genus Chromobacterium; species Chromobacterium rhizoryzae. The sequence continues at coordinate 4,100,479 of NZ_CP066126.1, read as the reverse complement.
GCCTGATGGCCTTGCGCGATGAGCACCGGCACAGCCAGCCGCTGCGCGGCGCGCGCATCGCCGGCAGTCTGCACATGACGATCCAGACCGGGGTCTTGATCGAGACCCTGGTGGCGCTGGGCGCGGAAGTGCGCTGGGCCTCTTGCAATATCTTCTCCACCCAGGACCACGCCGCCGCCGCCATCGCCGCGGCCGGCATCCCGGTATTCGCCTTCAAGAGCGAGAGCCTGGACGAGTACTGGGAGTTCAGTCACAAAATCTTCGAATGGCCGGAGCAGGAGCCCGCCAATATGATTCTGGACGACGGCGGCGACGCCACCTTGCTGCTGATGCTGGGCAGCAAGGCGGAAAGCGATCGCGGCGCGATCAGCCACCCGTCCAACGAGGAAGAGACCGCGCTGTTCGCCGCCATCGCCCGTTATCTGGAAAAAGATCCGCAGTGGTATTCCAAGCGGCTCAAGCACATCAAGGGCGTGACCGAGGAAACCACCACCGGCGTGCACCGGCTCTATCAGCTGGAGAAGGAGGGGCGTTTGCCGTTCCCGGCCTTCAACGTCAACGACTCGGTGACCAAGTCCAAGTTCGACAACCTCTACGGCTGCCGCGAATCGCTGGTGGACGGCATCAAGCGCGCCACCGACGTGATGGTGGCCGGCAAGGTGGCGGTGGTGCTGGGCTACGGCGACGTGGGCAAGGGCTGCGCGCAGAGCTTGCGCGGCCTGGGCGCCACGGTGTGGGTGACCGAAGTGGACCCGATCTGCGCATTGCAGGCGGCGATGGAAGGCTATCGCGTGGTGCGCATGGACGAAGTGGCCGACCAAGCCGACATCTTCGTCACCGCCACCGGCAATGTCGGCGTGATCACCCACGAACATATGAAGAAGATGCGCAACAACGCCATCGTCTGCAATATCGGCCATTTCGATAGCGAGATCGAAGTCGCCAGTCTGCGCCAGTACCAGTGGGACAATATCAAGCCGCAGGTGGACCACATCATTTTCCCTGACGGCAAGCGAGTGATCCTGTTGGCCGAGGGCCGGCTGGTCAACCTGGGTTGCGCCACCGGCCACCCCAGCTTCGTGATGTCCAACTCCTTCACCAACCAGGTGCTGGCTCAGGTGGAAATCTTCGCCAACGGCCTGCAATACGGCAAACAGGTGTATGTCTTGCCCAAGCATCTGGACGAGAAGGTGGCGCGCCTGCACCTGGGCCGCATCGGCGCCAGACTGACCGAGCTGTCCGACGAACAGGCCGCCTACATCAGCGTGCCCAAGCAAGGTCCATATAAGCCGGATCACTATCGTTATTGATTTTTATAACGATAGAAAAACGGACAGGGCTATTAGAATGGTGCTGTCCGTTTTTTCTTGTCCGCTGTTGCGGATCGCGGCCAACCTATAAAAACAAAGGAGTCTCCCGCAGGGAGATGCAGAGAGATCATGACAGCACAGAGCCGAACCTTCAGTTTCGAATTCTTTCCGCCCAAGACGCCGGAAGGCATCGCCAAGCTGCGCACCACGCGCCAGCAGCTGGCCCAGTTCAAGCCGCAGTTCTTTTCCGTCACCTTCGGCGCCGGCGGCACCACCCGCGACGGCACGCTGGCGACGGTGCTGGAAATCCGCAGCGAAGGCCACGCCGCCGCGCCGCACCTGTCCTGCATCGGCTCCACTCGCGAGAATATCGGCGCCATCCTCAAGGAATACCGCAACAACGGCATCCGCCACATCGTCGCGCTGCGCGGCGACATCCCGTCCGGCATGGTGGCGGCCGGCGAATTCCGCTACGCCAACGAGTTGGTCGAATTCATTCGCGCCGAGCACGGCGACCATTTCCACATCGAGGTGGCCGCCTATCCGGAGTTCCATCCGCAGGCGCGCTCGGCCGAGGACGACATCGGCAACTTCGTGCGCAAGGTCCACGCCGGAGCCAATTCGGCGATGACCCAGTACTTTTTCAACGCCGACGCCTATTTCCGCTTCGTCGACGAGGTTCAGGGCCGGGGAGTGAATATTCCCATCGTGCCGGGCATCATGCCGATCTCCAATTTCGGGCAACTGTGTCGTTTTTCCGACATGTGCGGCGCGGAAGTGCCGCGTTGGCTGCGCCAGCGCATGCAAGCCTATTACGACGACAGCGCGTCCATCCGCGCGCTGGGCCTGGACGTGGTGACCGAGTTGTGCGATCGCTTATTGCAGCACGGCGCGCCGGGTCTGCACTTCTACACGCTGAATCAGGCCGGCTTGGTGTCCACCATTTGGCAGCGGCTAGGTTTGTGAATCGGGACGCGTTCCCATGCAAAACGGCCCGGTATTCCGGGCCGTTCTTTTTCAAATCTGTATGCGGCTCGGGGCCGCGCCGCCTTAAAGACCACGCAGCTGGCCGAGCGGCAGCGAGGTGGTCCGCTTGATCTCCTTGAGCACGAAGCTGGACTTCACATCCGCGACACCGGGGTGTTGCAATAGCTCGTCCATCACGAAGCGCGAAAAGTGCTCCATGTCCTCGAAGTACACCTGCAGCAGATAATCCATCTCGCCGGTCATCGCAAAGCAATTGATGACCTCCTGCCAGCTTTGCACCGATTCGATGAAGCTTTGCAGATGCGCGTTGCCGCGTTTCTCCAGCGTGACCCTGACCCAGGCTTGCAGGCCCAGGCCGATGCGGGCCGGGTCCAGCAGCGCCACGTATTGGCGGATCACGCCGGATTCCTCCAGCTGCTTTAGGCGACGCAGGCAAGGGGATGGAGACAGGGCCACCCGTTCTGCTAATTCCACATTGGTTAAGCGGCCGTCGTGTTGCAGTTCGGCCAGAATACGCAAGTCTGTCTTATCTAATGTAAGACTTGGCATGTTTTCTCCTAAAAGAGGCAAAATATTAGTGTTTTATACTTAGTTATTACTGGTTTCTTGGTATTTAGCAAGAAAATTGCCCCGTAGTTTCCATAGAATAAAAAGCCTAAAAACGCATTCTACACACGGCGCTAAAAAAGCACCGGGGTTTGTCGAGTGAATAAGACGGCGGAGATAAGATTCACATTCTGAGGAGAAGCTTGTCGTTCGTCGCGGCAAGTCAAACCAGCGCGCGGCAAGCGCCTTTCTCCTCATTCAGTCTTTTCCCTTCCGACTTTTCCACGCGAAGCCAAATGCGTTGCACAGGGCTTTTTACAACATGTCATGACAAGACTATCACAAGACATGTCATCAAAAGCTACTGTTACTTGTTTATAAACAAGCTTGTTGCGCGGAATACCAGATCAAGTCGCCGGTTCAGAGCGGCGCCACGCTCCGCTCGCCGCCCAGCGGCCGCACACTCATCTACAACAGGAGAAACAGATGAAAATGGAAACCATACTGCAAAACCCCCTGGCCACCGACGGCTTTGAATTTGTCGAATACACCGCGCCCAGCGCCGAAGGCCTGGCCAAACTGAAGGCCTTGTTTCTGTCGCTGGGTTTCAGCGAAGTGGCGCGCCACCGCAGCAAGAACGTCAGCCTGTTCCGCCAGGGCGACATCAATTTCATCTTGAACGGCGAGTCGTCGCAGCCGGCCAACGATTTCGGCCACGAGCACGGCCCGTCGGCTTGTGCGATGGCGTGGCGCGTCAAGGACGCGGCCAAGGCCTATGAATACGCGCTGGCCCACGGCGCCAAGAAGTACGAGCGCCCGATCGGCTTCATGGAGCTGAATATTCCGGCGGTGGAGGGGATTGGCGGCTCGGCACTGTATTTCGTCGATCGCTACGGTCCGGAACACAGCATCTACGACGTGGACTTCCAGCCGTTGGACGGCGTAGACCAGCATCCGCAAGGCGTGGGCCTGTATGAGATCGATCACCTGACCCACAATGTGTTCCGCGGCAATATGGCGAAGTGGGCGGGTTTCTACACCGATATCGCCAACTTCCGCGAAATTCGTTACTTCGACATCGAGGGCAAGCTCACCGGCCTGGTGTCCCAGGCGATGACCAGCCCCTGCGGCAAAATCCGCATCCCGATCAACGAATCCTCCGACGACAAGAGCCAGATCGAGGAATTCCTGCGCGAATACCACGGCGAGGGCATTCAGCACATCGCGCTGACCACCCGCGACATCTACCGCACCGTGGAAACGCTGAAAGCCGCCGGCACCCGCTTCCTCGACACCCCGGACACCTATTATGAAAAAGTGGACGAGCGGGTGCCGGGCCATGGCGAAGACCTGGCGCGCCTGCACAAAAACCACATCCTGGTGGACGGCGCGCCGGTGGACGGCGCCGGCATTCTGCTGCAGATCTTCACCGAGACCGTGATCGGGCCGATCTTCTTCGAGATCATCCAGCGCAAGGGCAACGAGGGCTTTGGCGAGGGCAACTTCCGCGCCCTGTTCGAGTCGATCGAAGAGGACCAGATCCGCCGCGGCGTCATCTAAAGCCCGCAGTTCATCGATGCCATCCCGCCGCCCAGGCGGCGGGATTGAAGGACACACCATGCGTAAATGGATTCAGTACCCCCACCGCGAAGGCACCGTCTCGCGCCAGGCCCACGCCGATTTCCCGGACACGGCCATCTATGAGCGCGAAGTGGGCCGCAGCGGTTTTTTCGGTCCCGCCACTCATTTGCACCACAAGCATCCGCCCACCGGCTGGAGCGCCTGGGAAGGCCCGTTGCGCCCGCGCGCCTTTGATCTGAACGAACTGCCCAAGAGCGTTGCCGCGCCCTGGGCCGCGCCGCTGGTGCTGCACAACGCGCAATGCAAGCTGCGCATCTGGAGCGTGGAGCAGGCGATGACCCAGCTGTTCCGCAACGGCGACGGCGACGACATGCTGTTCATCCACGCCGGCAGCGGCGAGCTGTTCTGCGATTATGGCCACCTGAGCTACCGCGACGGCGACTACATCCTGATGCCGCGCTCCACCAGCTGGCGCATCGAACCGGCCGCGCCCACCACCATGCTGTTGATCGAAGCCAGCAACGGAGCCTACCAATTGCCGGACAAGGGCCTGGTGGGACCGCACGCCATCTTCGACGAGGCGATGCTGGACGTGCCGTCCATCGACGACGCCTTCCGCGCGCAGCAGACCGAGGACGAGTGGCAAGTGGTGATCAAGCGCCGCGGCGCGCTGTCCACCGTGACTTACCCGTTCAATCCGCTGGACGCGATAGGCTGGCACGGCAACCACTCCGTCGCCCGCATCAACTGGCGCGACATCCGGCCGCTGATGAGCCATCGCTACCATCTGCCGCCATCGGCGCACACTACCTTCGTCGCCGACGGCTTTGTGATCTGCACCTTCGTGCCGCGGCCGATCGAATCCGATCCCGGCGCTTTGAAGGTCCCGTTCTATCACAACAACGACGATTACGACGAAGTGATCTTCTATCACGCCGGCGACTTCTTCAGCCGCGACAACATCAAGCCGGGCATGCTGACCTTCCACCCGGCGGGCTTCACTCACGGGCCGCATCCCAAGGCCTTCGCCAAGGCGATGACGGAGCCCAAGACCTTCACCGACGAAGTGGCGGTGATGATAGACACGCGGGACGCCTTGGAACAGGGGCCGCAGATGCCGGCGGTGGAGTGGACCCAGTATGTGGACAGCTGGAAACCCAAGCCCTGATTGTTTGAGTTCATTTCTACTGCGCAGGCTGATCTCGAAACTGTGATGCTCGCGGTACCATTTGTACCGCTGCGCTTCTCGTTTCGACCTCAGCCCGCTCGCGACGAAATGCTCCTCAAACGAAGCTTTCATGTCATACCGTATCACTGGAATTTCAGCTGCCCAGCTGCAGAAAGAATAGAAGATGAAACTCGCCACATATCAGAATCAAACCCGCGACGGCCAGTTGTTGGTCGTCAGCCGCGACCTGTCCCGCGCGGTGGCGGTGCCGCAGATCGCCGCCAGTCTGCAACAGGCGCTGGACGGCTGGGACGCGCTGGCGCCGCGGCTGCAGGAAGTCTACGCCGCGCTGAACGCGGGCGAGGTGCCGGGCGCTTTCCCGTTCGAGCCGCAGCGCTGCCACAGCCCGCTGCCGCGCGCCTATCAATGGGCGGACGGCAGCGCCTATCTGAACCATGTCGAGCTGGTGCGCAAGGCGCGCGGCGCCGAGGTGCCGGCCAGCTTTTACCACGACCCGCTGATGTACCAGGGCGGCTCCGACGCCTTCCTGCCGCCGCTGGCGCCCATCCCGCTGCGCGACGAGGCCTGGGGCCTGGACTTCGAGGGCGAGGTGGCGGTGATCACCGGCGACGTGCCGCTGGGCGCGGACGCCGACGCCTGCGCGGGCCAGATCCGCCTGCTGATGCTGGTCAACGACGTCAGCCTGCGCAATCTGATCCCCAACGAGCTGGCCAAGGGCTTCGGCTTCTTCCAGAGCAAGCCGGCCACGGCTTTCTCGCCGGTGGCGGTGAGCCCGGACGAACTGGGCGCCGCCTGGCGCGACGGCAAGGCGCATCTGCCGCTGCTGGTGGAATACAACGGCGCGCCTTACGGCCATCCCAACGCCGGCGTGGAAATGCAGTTCAGCTTCCCGCAACTGGTGGCGCACGTGGCCAAGACCCGCGAGCTGGCCGCCGGCTCCATCATCGGCTCCGGCACCGTGTCCAATCACGACCGCAGCGTCGGCTCCTGCTGCCTGGCGGAACAACGGATGATAGAAACCATCGAGAACGGTGCGCCGACGACTCCGTTCATGAAGGTGGGCGACCGCGTGCGCATCGAGATGAAGGACGCCGCCGGCGCCAGCGTCTTCGGCGCCATCGAGCAGACGGTGGTGAAACATGGTTGAGCGCGTGCTCTACGGCTATTTCCGTTCCAGCGCCGCTTACCGGGTGCGCATCGCGCTGAATCTCAAGGGGCTGGATTACCGCTATCAAGCGGTCAATCTGCTCAAGGGCGAGCAGCGCAGCCCCGAGTATCTGGCTATCAACCCGCAGGGCTTGGTGCCGCTGCTGGACGATGGCGGGGTCAAGATCGCGCAGTCCCTAGCCATTTGCGAATACCTGGACGAGGCCTATCCGGATGCGCCGCGGCTGTTGCCGTCCGCTCCGGCGGCTCGGGCGCGGGTCCGCGCGCTGGCCCTGGCCATCGCCGCCGATATCCATCCCTTGCAGAACACTCGAGTCGGCAAGTATCTGCAGACCGAGTACGGCAAGGACGAAGAGGGCAAGGCGGCGTGGATACGGCACTGGATTCGCACCGGCTTCGACGCGCTGGAGCAAGCGCTGGCGGAATCGCCCAGCCGTTACGCGGCGGGCGAGCAGCCGACGCTGGCCGATGTCTGCCTATTGCCGCAGGTGTTCAGCGCCCGGCGTTTCGGCTTGGACCTGAGCGCGTATCCGCACATCGTCCGCGTTGCGGACGCGCTGGAGCAACTGCCGGCTTTCGCCGACGCGCATCCATCCCGTCAGCCGGACGCGATCTAAGTCTTTGATCCGGCGGGCCGGTCGTTTCAGACGGCCCTCCCGCCTGCTTTTTCCGCGCCGCCGCTATTCGTTTTTTTGCAATTATTCCTTGACTCTGAATTCGTCCTCTGATTAAATGCGTGGCTCTGACGGCGCGACAGCGCAGCAGTGATGGCCAGTTAGCTCAGTTGGTAGAGCAGCGGATTGAAAATCCGCGTGTCCGTGGTTCGATTCCGCGACTGGCCACCATCACCGCCTTAGCTTCAGCACCCGTCGGCCAGTTAGCTCAGTTGGTAGAGCAGCGGATTGAAAATCCGCGTGTCCGTGGTTCGATTCCGCGACTGGCCACCAGATACCTGAAAAGCCGAACTCGTTGAGTTCGGCTTTTTGCATTGCGGCGCCGGACGCCTGTCCTGTCGCCGGTTTTGGGGGGCGTGCCATAATGAGGCCATGAAACCGCTGCCGCCTCTTTATACCCTGATCGCTTTTGAAGCTGTGGCCCGGCTCTCCAGTTTTACCCAGGCCGCCGGTGAACTGAATCTGTCGCAAGGCGCGGTCAGCCGTCAGCTGCAGTTACTGGAAGACTATCTGGGGTGCAAATTGCTGCAGCGGGGCACCCGCAAGGTGGAATTGACTCCGGCCGGCGAACAATACCTGAGCGAAGTCCGCTCCGCCCTGGAGCAATTGGCCGGCGCCACCGCCAGTCTGATGCATTGGCAGCAAGACAAGCAGGTGACGGTGGCCTGTTCCACCGCGCTCGCCTCCTTGTGGCTCATGCCCAATCTCTCCGCCTTCCGCCAGGCTCAGCCTGACCTCTCAATCCGCATTCTGGCCAACGATAATATTCAAGAGCTGCAGGCATTCGAATTCGACCTCGGCGTTTACTATTTCCGTCAGCCTCCCAAGGACGCCGATGCGGTGGCCTTGTTCGATGAGCACATGTACGCGGTTTGCAGCCCGGGCTATTTGCCGGCCGGTCCGGCCCAGCCAGTGGCTTTGTTGGACGAGACGCTGATCACCATGGATGGCGGTCAGCGCGACTGGTTCAACTGGCCGCAGTGGTTTGCCGCCCAAAACATCGCCTGGAGACCGGCCGCCAGACAATTGAGCGTGACCAACCACCATTTGGCAGTGCAGGCGGCGCTGGCCGGGCAGGGGGTGGCGCTGGCCTGGGGGCATCTGATCGACAGCTATCTGGCCAGCGGAGCGCTGGTGATGGCGTCGGACGCCAAGGTGACGATGAGCGGCGCTTTTTACTTGTTGCTGCCGGAACGGAGGCGGCCCAAGCCGGCCACCAGATTGTTCGCGGATTGGCTGGCCTCGCTGGCGGTGATGCGGCGGTGACATCGGATGATGGCCTCACGCCTGCAAGATGGCGATCACACGGCTTGATTGATGAGCTGAAAACATAAATCTATCTAAAACTATCGTTTGTCCCGGCTTGGGTTTATCGCCGACACTGGTTTGGCCTGGGTAATAGCTCAGGCTTGCCTGCAAGCCGCGCCGGCATCAGAACCGCCGCCCCGGGGGCGACAGCGGCGGCAGGCTCCATCAAGGAGACAAACCATGCGTAGCCATCATCGCATCCGGCCCCTGGTGTTCTGGCCCACCTTTTTGCTGCTGTTGGCGGCCTTGCTGCTCAGCTATCTTGACCTGTCGGTCTTTCTCCGTCTGGCCGGCGCAGCCAATAAATGGATACTGGGCCACTTTTCCTGGCTATTCAGCCTAGCCAGTTTCAGCCTGTTGTTGACCTGTGTCTGGGTCTATTGCTCGCCGATAGGCAAGCTGCGCATCGGCGGTGCGGACGCCTTGCCCTTATTGGGCCGCAAGCGCTGGTTCGCCGTCACCTTGATGACCACGATGGCGGTTGGGGTACTGTTCTGGACCTCGGCCGAGCCGATCTACCACCTGTACTACCCGCCGGCGGCGTATGGCCTGCGCGCCGGTAGCGCCGAGGCCGCCAGTTTTGCCATGTCGGCCATGTTTCTGCACTGGACATTCACCCCTTACGCCATTTACACCGTGCCGGCCCTGCTGTTCGGCTTGGTGTTTTACAACCTCAAGCTGCCGTTCTCGGTAGGCAGCATGTTGCGGCCCTTGCTGGGACGCTGGGTGGGCGGCCGCAGCGGGCAATTGATCGACGCCCTGGCTTTGTACTCTCTGGTGGCCGGCATGGCGTCCAGCCTGGGCACCGGCGCGCTGGCGCTGGTGGGCGGCATCAACCAGTATCTGCCCCTGCCTGCCAGCCCGTTCAGCATCGGCCTGGTGATTGCCTGCATTGTCGTGACCTTTGTCTGCTCGGCGCTCAGCGGCTTGCAACGCGGGCTGAGCTGGTTGTCCAGCGTCAATACCTGGGTTTTGCTGGGGCTGGCCGGGTTTTTGCTGATTTTTGGGCCGACTACTTTCATCCTGGCGTTTGGCCTGGAGTCGTTTGGCAACTATTTGAACCAGTTCTTTCGGTTAAGCCTGTCCACCGGCGCGGCCAGCCAGGATGGTTGGGCGGGCTCCTGGACCATCTTCTATTGGGCGGTATGGTTTGCCTGGGCGCCGATCAGCGCCATGTTTCTGGGCAAGATCTCCCGCGGTTACACCGTGCGGGAGGTGATCGTGATGAATTTGCTGCTGCCGGCCGGCTTCACCGCCTTGTGGATCATGATTTTCAGCGGCACGGCCCTATCCATTGATTTGGGCCAGGCCGGCCTGCTCAAAGGCGTGCTGGAGAGTCAGGGCGTGGAGAATGTGCTGTACACCATCATCCGCCAGATGCCCTTGAGCGAACTGATGGTGGCCATGGTGGTGTTCATCGCCTTCCTCAACTATGTCACTGCGGCGGACAGCAATACCGACGCTATCAGCAATCTGTGCACCGCCGGTTTTTCCTCAGACAGCGCCGAAAAAGCGGGCATGGGCATGAAAGTGGTGTGGGGCGGGGTGATCGGCGTGGTGTCTTGGGTGATGACCAGTTACGCCGGCGGCGTCGATGGCGTCAAAATGATGTCCAATCTCGGTGGTTTGCCGGCCTTGCTCATCATCATGGGCTGCATGCTGTCGCTTATCGCCTTGGTGCGTTCCGGCAAGCTGACATGTCCGCCTTCCGACGCGCCCGTAGTCGTCAAGGAGACGCGATCATGAAAACCGTCACTCAGCTGCCGCTGGCCATTCGCGAAGTGGAGCACTTCACCATCACGCTGGCTGACGGCTGCCAATTGGCCGCGCGGATGTGGCTGCCGATGGACGCCGAAGCCAGCCCGGTGCCGGCGATTCTGGAATACCTGCCTTACCGCAAGCGCGACGGCACGGCCGTGCGCGACCAGCTGACTCACCCGTACTTCGCCGGCCACGGTTATGCATGCCTTCGGGTGGACATGAGGGGCTGCGGCGAGTCCGATGGCGACTTCGTCGATGAATACCTGCAACAGGAACAGGACGATGCGCTGGAGGTGATTGCCTGGATCGCCGCGCAAGCATGGTGCAGCGGCAAGGTCGGCATGATGGGCATCTCCTGGGGCGGCTTCAATAGCCTGCAAGTGGCGGCCCGCCAACCGGAGGCCTTGAAGGCCATCATCACGCTATGCTCCACCGACCATCGCTACGCCGACGACATCCACTATAAGGGCGGTGCGCTATTGCTGGAAAACCTGGGCTGGGCCGGCACCATGTTCAGCTATTGCGCCGCCGCGCCCGATCCGCTGTTGGTGGGCGAGGCCTGGCGGGAGCGTTGGCTGCAACGCTTGGAGCGGATGCCTCTGTTGCTCAAAACCTGGCTGAGCCATCAGACCGACGACGACTATTGGCGGCATGGCTCCATCTGCGCCGATTACAGCAGCATTAAGGCCGCCGTTTACGCGGTGGGCGGTTGGGGAGACGCCTATCACAACGCCGTCGGCCGGATGATGCGGCATCTGAGTTGCCCGAAAAAAGCGCTGATCGGTCCGTGGGCCCATAAGTATCCGCACTTCGCGGTACCGGATCCGGCTATCGGTTTTTTGCAGGAAGCGCTGCGCTGGTGGGACTACTGGCTGAAGGATATCGACACCGGCATCATGGCGGAAGACCCGGTCACCCTGTATCTGCAAGACGCGGCGCCGCCGCGGGCCAGTTATGCCGCACGTCCGGGCGTCTGGCTGCGCGACCCGGCCTGGCCCAGCCCGCATGTTCGGCGAAGGGAGTGGGGGCTGAACGCCGCGGGCGAACTGCGGCCGGACATGGCCGGCGAGGGGGAGGCCGCGATTCGTTCGCCGCTGACCACCGGCGCCGCCTGCGGCGAATACTGCGTGATCTGGCTGGGACCGGAGTTCCCGCTGGATCAGCGCCGCGACGACGCCGGCTCGCTGGTGTTCGACAGCCCTGCGTTGGAGCGGGAGCTGCCGCTGTTGGGCGCGCCGACGCTGCGGCTGCGGCTGAAGTGCGACAGCCCCAGCGGTCAACTGGCGGTGCGGCTCAACGATGTGGCGCCGGATGGCGCGGTCACCCGCATCAGTTACGGGGTGCTGAACCTGGCGCTGCGCGACGGTTATCAACAGCGGCGGGCGGTCAGGCCGGACGAGTGGATGGATATCCGGCTGCAACTGGATGATTGCGGCTACCGTCTGCCGGCGGGCCATCGGCTGCGCTTGAGCGTTTCCAGCGCTTACTTCCCGCTGATCTGGCCGGCGGCGGATCATGCCCGGCTGACATTGGACCTGGCCGGCGCCACGCTCAGCCTGCCGGTGCATGATCTGAGCACCGTGGTGGCGCAGCCCTTTGCCGAGCCGGAAGGCGCGCCGCCGCTGGCGCTGAGTTATTTGCGCTCTCCCGCCAGCAGCCGCGAAATCATCGAGGACGCGATGAGCGGCGAGGTGCGCACCGAGATTCGCGACGATTTCGGCCACTATCGCTTTGACGACCATGGTTTGGAAGTGGCGCAAAGCTGCGAGGAAATTTACCGTATCCGGCCCGATCAGCCTTTATCGGCCAGCGGCGTGGTGAAGTGGAGCTATAGCGCCGGCCGCGGTGATTGGCGGGTCAGTGTGGAGAGCGAATTGAGGCTGACGGCGGATGCCCATCATTTTCGCATTCAGGCGGAGCAAAGCGCTTGGGAGGGGGAGCAATTGCTGCAACGGCGGGAATGGGACGAATGGGTGCCTCGTCAGGTCCAATAAGGCGGAACACCGCAAGGATGGTGAGCGATGATGTGGTATGACTGGATAGGGCTGATCGGGGTGTTTTTCTATCTCCTGGCCTACAGCCTGCTGCAATGGAGGCTGGTGGACTTGAGCGACTACAGCTATAGCGGCTTCAATCTGATTGGCGCGATGCTGCTGCTGATCTCGCTGTGTTACGCCTTCAACTTGGCTTCATTGCTGGCGCAAGTGTTGTGGATCGTCATCAGCTTGGTGGGCATGCGCAAAACCCGCAAGGAGCGCTTGCTGGCCTTGTCGGGCAGGGAGGGGATTTAGGCCGAGCGGGCGGCGGAGGCGTTTTACATGCCGTCCATGGCGGCTGGCCACCAGCTGCCTGAAAAGCCGAACTCGATGAGGTCGGCTTTTTACATTGCGGCTTGCTTTCATCTTTCAATATATGATTAAATATAATATATATTGTTATGTTAAGGAGACGAGCATGAGCTTTCATTACCCTGATTTGAGTGCGGAACTGGGCGCGGAGTTGAGCAAGCTGCGCAAGGAAATCCCGGAAACGATGAAAGGCTTCGGCCAGATGAGCCGGGCCGCTCACGCGGACGGCGCCTTGTCGAACCGGACCAAGGAACTGATCGCGCTGGCCATAGGCATCGCCAACCGCTGCCACGGCTGTCTGGCTTTCCATGCCAAGGCGCTGGTGGAGCTGGGCTGCAGCCGCGCCGAATTCATGGAGATGCTGCAAGTGGCCGTCTATATGGGCGGCGGCCCTTCCTTGATGACGGCGGCGGAGGCCTTGCAGGCCTATGAGCAGTTCGGCGGGGAGAGCGCGCCCGACTGATCCCGGTTCGGACCAGAAAGCGCTCGCTCGCATTGATGGGCAGCGCCGCCGGGCGGGCGTATACTGTGCGCTTCTGTTGTCGCGGGAGTTTGATGGTGTATCACTTCATCGCATCCGATCTGGATGGCACCTTGCTGGACCCCAATCACGCGGTGGACGATTTCACCGCCAGCACCTTGCAGGCCCTGCAGGCGCGCGGCGTGCGTTTCGCCATCGCCACCGGCCGTCATTATCTGGACGTGCAGGGCATACGTCAGGCGCTGGGCATTCGCGCTCACCTGATCACGTCCAACGGCGCGCGGGTGCATGATCCCGACGACAAGCTGGTGCATCGCCAGGATATCGATCCCGTCTTGGTGCGCCGGCTGGCGCAGCCGGAGTTCGCCGCCGGCACGGTGCTGAATTTCTATCTGGACGACGCCTGGCTGATCGACCAACCCTGCCAGTATCTACTCAATTTCCACGCCGATTCCGGCCTGCGCTATCAATTGGCCGATCTGGCCGGGCACGGCGGCGAGGGTGTCGGCAAGGTGCTCTACATCGGCGAGCACGCGTATTTGCTGGAGGTGGAGCGCAAGCTGCACCAGGCCTTCGGCGATGAGCTGTACATTACTTTCTCGGCCGACGATTGCCTGGAGGTGATGGCGCCCGGGGTGTCCAAGGGCCACGCGCTGGAGCTGGTGTTGTCGGATCTGGGCCTGGACAAGGCGCATTGCCTGGCCTTTGGCGACGGTCAGAACGATATCGAACTGCTGCGCACCGCCGGCCACCCGCGGATGATGGGCAACGCCCAGGCGCGGCTGGCCGAGCAACTGCCGGATGTGCCGCGCATCGGCAGCAACCGCGAAGCCGGCGTGGCGCGCCATCTGCGCGAGCTGTTCGCCTTATAGCCGAGACGGGCCCCGCCAATAAAAAACGCCAGCGCTTGCGCTGGCGTTTTTACGTGGTGCGGATCGTTTCGGTTCGCTCAGCCTTGAAGCGCCTGAGCCAGGCCGGCGGCTTGATCGCCGACGATCAAATGCCAGACGCCGGGCGCCACTTCCAGCATCGCCGCCACGCCGGCCGCTCGGGCCGCGTCCTGATTGAGCAGCGAGCCCTGCTTCAGCTCCACGCGCAAGCGGGTATGGGCGATGGCTTCCACCTTGGCCAGATTGGCCGTGCCGCCCAGCGCCTGGCGCAGCGCCGCGGCCTGGCCTTGATCCGCTGCGGGCGTCGGCGTCGCCGCTTGCGCCGCCGGAGCCGGCGCGCTGGCCGGGGCGTCGATTTCGGCGTCCGCGCCCGCGCCGCGCAGATAGATTTCCATATCGGTTTTCAGGTTTTCCGACTGCGGGCCGAAGATGGCCTGGATGCCGTTGCCCACCACCACCACGCCGGACGCGCCCATGCTCTTGAGCTTGGCCTGGTTGACCTTGGCCGGCTCCCGCACCGCGATGCGCAGGCGGGTGATGCAGGCGTCCAGGCTGCTGATGTTGCTGCGGCCGCCAAAGGCCAGAACCAGTTCGCGCGCGCGCGCGTCTTCGCTGACCGCCGCGCCGGCGTCGGCGCTCTCGTCCTCGCGACCCGGGGTTTTCAGGTTGAACTTGGCGATGACGAAGCGGAACACCCCGTAGTAGATGGCCGCGTAGATCGGGCCGAGGATGAACACGTACCAGGCGTGCTTGGCCTTGTCGCCGATCAGGTTGAACATCAGGAAATCGATGCCGCCCTGGGAGAAGGTGAAGCCCATGTGCATGTCCAGGGTGTTGGCGATGAACTGCGCCGACGCCGCCAGGCAAGCGTGGAGGAGGTAGAGCACCGGCGCCACGAACAGGAAGGAGAATTCGATGGGCTCGGTGATGCCGGTCAAAAAGGAGGTCAGCGCGGCGGAAATCATGATGCCGCCCACCTTGACGCGGTTCTCCGGCTTGGCCGAATGCCAGATGGCGATGGCCGCGGCCGGCAGGCCGAACATTTTGAACAGGAAGGCGCCGGACAGGATGCCCGCGGTCGGATCGCCGGCGAAGAAGCGGTTGATGTCGCCGTGTATCATCTTGCCGCTGATCGCGTCCGGGAAGGCGCCGATTTCAAAGAAGAAGGGCACGTTCCAGATATGGTGCAGGCCGAAGGGCAGCAGCAGCCGTTCTACGAGGCCGTAGACGGTGGCGGCGGTGCGCGGATCGCTGACCGCGGCCCACTGCGAGAAGCTCTTGATGCCGTTGCCTATCGGCGGCCAGATGAAGGACAGCGCCACGCCCAGCGCGATGGCGCTGATGGCGGTGATGATGGGCACAAAGCGCTTGCCGGCGAAGAAGCCCAGGTATTCGGGCAGCTTGATCCGGTAGAAGCGGTTGAACATATAGGCCGCCAGGCCGCCGGCGAGAATGCCGCCGAACACGCCGGTCTGGATGGACGGCAGGCCCATGATGGTGTCGGGCTTGACCCCCATCAGGCCGGCCATCACCCCCAGGGTGACGGTGGTGACCAGGTGGCCGATCACGGCGGCGATCGCCGCCACGCCGTCGTTTTCGGTAAAGCCCAGCGCCACGCCGACGGCGAAGATCAGCGGCAGATTGCCGAAGATCACGTCGCCGGAGTTCTTCATCAGCGACAGGATGGCCAGCGCGACGGTGTTCTGGGTGTGGAAATCGGTGGCGCCTATGCCCAGCAGCAGGCCGGCCACCGGCAGCACGGCCACCGGCAGCATCAGCGCTTTGCCGATCTTTTGCAGAAATGCGAATGATTGACTAAACATGGTGGTTCATTCCTTGCTCAACAGCGTAGGAAATAGCGGGCGGCGCATTCGCCGCCCTACATCGCTCCGGATGGCCGGAGAGTCTCGTTTATCGGGCTTGCGCGTTCAGGTGTTCGCGGACTTCGCTCGCCGTGGACAGGGCCAGCGCTTGTTGCGCCAGAGCCTCGCACTCCGCCGCGCTCCAGCGCGACAGCGTGGCCTTGACCGCGGCCAGCGCCGGCGTGCTGACCGACAGCTCGCTGACCCCCATGCCCACCAGCAGCGGCGCGGCGCGCTCGTCGGAGGCGAGGCCGCCGCAGATGCCCACCCACTTGCCGTGGGCGCGGGCGCCGTCGCAAGTCATCGCGATCATCGCCAGCACCGCCGGGTGCAGCGCGTCGGCCTGCTTGGCCAACTGCGGGTGGCCGCGGTCCATCGCCAGCACGTACTGGGTCAGGTCGTTGGTGCCGATGGAGAAGAAGTCCACTTCCGGCGCGAAGCGCGCGGCCATGACGGCGGCGGACGGCACTTCCACCATGATGCCCACCTTGACGTCATGCTGGCCGCTGGCGGCCTGCTCTTCGGCCAGCACGGCCTTGGCGGCGCGCAGTTCGTCCAGCGAGGCCACCATGGGGAACATGATGTGCAAGCGGGTCAGCGGCGCGGCTTGCAGGATGGCGCGCAACTGGGTGCGCAGCAGGTCCGGGCGCTCCAGGCTGACGCGGATGCCGCGCAGGCCGAGGAAGGGGTTGTCCTCCTTGGGCAGCGGCAGGTAGGACAGGGGCTTGTCGCCGCCTACGTCCAGGGTGCGCACCACCAGCGGGCGCTCCTTGCCGAGCGCGCGGGCCACCGCGCAGTATTCCTCCGCCTGTTCCTGCTCGCTGGGCGGGGTGTCGCGGTTGTCGAACAGAAACTCCGAACGCAGCAGGCCCACGCCCTCGGCGCCCTTGGCCACCGCTTCGCGCGCGTCGGCGGCGTTGCGGATATTGACCACCACTTCGATGCGGACGCCGTCGCTGGTGCGGGCTTCCCGCTGCGACATTGCCGCCTCGGCGGCGCGGCGCTCCGCGATCTGCGCGATCTCCGCCTCGGCGGTGGCCAGCTGTTCGGCGTTCGGCGCAATGCGCAGCGTGCCGCGGCCGCCGTCGATGACGACTTGTTCGCTATCGGGCAGGGCCAGCGCGGCCTGGGAGATGCCGCAGATCGCCGGGATGCCCAGAGAACGCGCCAGGATGGCCACATGGCTGGTGGCGCCGCCGGTGCGGGTACAGAAGCCCAGCACCTTGTTGGGGTCCAGCGCGGCGGTGTCGGACGGGGTCAGGTCTTCCGCGATCAGGATGGAGCCGGCAGGCACGTCCAGGCTGGCCTGCTTGACGCCGGCCAGCAGCGCCAGCACGCGGCGGCCCACGTCGCGGATGTCGTTGGCGCGTTCGCGCAGCAGCGCGTTGTCTTGCGCTTCCAGCCGCGCGGAGTAGGAACTGAAGGCGGCGCGCCAGGACCAGGCGGCGGATTTGCCGTCGGCCAGGCCGGCGTAGGTCTGCGCCAGCAGGTCCGGGTCTTGCAGCAGTTCCTGGTGCATGGACAGGATGGCCTGCTTGGCCTTGTCGGTCAGCTGGCTCTTGACCGCGTCGATCTGCTGAGCGGCTTCTTCGGTGGCGCGGGCGAAGTGTTGCTGTTCCAGACTGGCGCCCTGGCCGAATTCCGGCACATCGAATTCCTGCAGCCGGTGATGATAGACGCGGCCGATGGCCAGGCCGGGAGAGGCGCCGACGCCGACCAGCAGCTCGGCGCTTTCCTGTTGTTGGGCGACGGCGGCGATGGGCGCGGGCGCGGCCGGCGCTTCGTCTTCGGCTTCGCCGCAGCGGTCCAGCAGCAGCTGGGTCAGCTCGGCCAGCGCCTGTTCGGCGTCCGCGCCGACGGCTTCGATGCGCACCTTGTCGCCGTTGCGGGTGGACAGGCCCATCACGCCGACCACGGATTTGGCGTTGGCGGACTGCTCGTCCAGCAGCAGGTGGATGTCGGCCTGGAAGCTTTTCGCCTTGCTGGCGAAGACCGCGGCCGGCCGGGCGTGCAGGCCGGCGGGGTTGGTGATTTCGATTTCCGGGGACAGCAGCTTGGCGCCGCCGGCCGCGGGCGCTGCGGCGGCGGCCGCGCCGGCCAGCTCCAACTCCAGCACCGCGGTCTTGCCGGCCTCGGCCAAGCCGCTGGCGCGGTGCATGGCGCTGACGGTTTCGTCGCCGTTGGTGATGATGATCTGGGTCAGCAGGCTCTGCGCGTTGCGCGCCACCATGTCCAGATTGAAGTCGATCAGCGCCTGGCCGGCGCTGACGCGTTGTCCTTGTTCCACCAGCGGCTGGAAACCCTGGCCTTTGAGCATCACGGTGTCGATGCCGATGTGCACCATCACTTCCACGCCTTCGGGCGAGGTGATGGTGAGCGCGTGGTGCGCGGAATGGAGATTGCTGACGACGCCGGACACCGGCGCGAGCAGACTGCAGGAGGTGGGGTCCAGCGAGATGCCGTCTCCCACCATCTTGCCGGCGAACACCGGATCCGGGACGGTGTCCAGGGCGACCAGCCACCCGGAGAGGGGGGCGAGGATCTTCAGTCTTGGCAAGGGTGTGCTCATATGTAACTCCTCAGATCGGGAATTTATCAGTTGTTTTATTACGAGCGTCGGCCTGCTTCTTCATGAGCGGTTCCGCGTGGCGTGCCGGATAGGGTACACCGTACGGAAAGGCCTGTCTTGATTCGATGGCGCTGCGGCATCCATCGCGCGGCAACAGTACAGACGCTTACTGTCCAGCTGGCGATATGATGCCAATATTGTAGTTTAACTACATCGAAATAACGGTGCAGCTTGATGGCAATCAAGAAATTGCGCAAGTAGGAATTCACGTATTTGCACTAGTTCGCGCGGAGACGATGGCGGAGGGACGAGGCGGGCTGCGACGGGGATGGGTTTGGCGTGGAAATGCGAGCGTCTTGGCGGCGGGGCCCGCGGCCGGGCGGCTGTTGCATTTTTGTTATGCGCGAAATGAAAAACGGCGGCCTCTCGAGAGGGCCGCCGTCTTGGAGGCGGTCAGGCGCCGTTGTTTCAGGCCTGGCGCTTGTTGTCGCCGAGGAAGAACAGGGCCAGCGAGCCGGCGATCAGGAAGGCCGGGTATTCCCAGCCGCCGCCTTCGTTGGCGAACATCCAGCCGTGGGCGCCGTGCACCAGCACGATGGTGCCGAGCAGCAGCGGG
The DNA here is from genome assembly GCF_020544465.1 of Chromobacterium rhizoryzae. Taxonomy (NCBI): domain Bacteria; kingdom Pseudomonadati; phylum Pseudomonadota; class Betaproteobacteria; order Neisseriales; family Chromobacteriaceae; genus Chromobacterium; species Chromobacterium rhizoryzae. The sequence goes on along the minus strand of NZ_CP066126.1, from coordinate 4,081,190 downwards.
GTCAGCGCCAGCGCCACCCAGCGGGCGAAGAAGCCGGACAGCAGCAGCAGGCCGCCGCCGACTTCGGCCAGGATGGCCAGGTAGCCGACGAAGCCGGGCAGGCCCAGGCTGGCGAAGTAGCCGGCGGTGCCGGCCGGTGTGAACACCAGCAGCTTGAGCAGGCCGTGGGACAGATACATCAGGCCCAGCGACAGGCGCAGGATCAGGGTGCCGAGGGCGGGGTTCTGGAAGCGGTTCATGGTGGGTTCCAATCAAGTTTGCGATGGAGAGCATTTGACCATGTAGAGAAAACTCAATAAATCCGCTATTAATAAAAATATTGTTTACCAATAGGAAATGATCATGGACCGCTTTTCGGAAATCCGCGCCTTCGTCTGCGTGGCGGAGCTGGGCAGTTTCGCCGCCGCCGCCGAGCGGCTGGAGCTGTCGCGGGCGATGGTGACCAAGCTGGTGTCCAGTCTGGAAGGGCGTCTGGGCGTGCGGCTCATGCATCGCACCACGCGGCGTTTGTCGCTGACCGAGGCGGGCGAGACCTATCTGGGGCAGGCCGGCGGCCTGCTGGCCGAGCTTGACGATCTGGACGCGCGTTTATCGCACGGCGCCAGCAGTCCGGTGGGGCGTTTGCGAGTGTCGGCCCCGGTGTCCTTCGGCATGCGTTATCTGGGGCGCGCGGTGGCGGGCTTTCATCTGCAGTACCCGCAGATCGAAGTGGAGCTGAACTTGAACGACAGGCGGGTGGACTTGGTGGAAGAAGGTTTCGACCTGGGTTTGAGGGTGTCGAATCTGTCCGACTCCTCCCTAGTGGCGCGCCGGCTGGCGCGGATACGGGATCTGGTCGTCGCCGCGCCCAGCTATCTGCAACGCTGCGGCACGCCGGCGACGCCGGCGGATCTGGCCGAGCATCAGTGTCTGCTGTACGCGCTGACCGCGCAGCCCAATCTATGGGATTTCACCGCGCCGGACGGCAGCAGCGGCCGGGTCAAGGTCAAGGGCATGCTGCGCGCCAACAACGGCGACATCCTGACGGACGCCGCCGTCCACGGCATGGGGGTGATCCTGCAGCCGCGTTTTCTGGTGGAGCAGGGCCTGGCGGACGGCACGTTGGTGCCGCTGCTCAGCGATTACGACTGGCACTGCCTGGACTTGTCGGCGGTGTACCCGGCGCGGCGGCACGTGCCGGGCAAGGTCCGGGCTTTCGTCGATTACCTACAGCAGTTTTTCCAGTAGCGGCGGCGCGTAGCTGATTGGCCGTGGGCTCAAAGCCGACTCATGTCGACCGCGTAAATTTCGGCGTCCTGTGAATGAACGCCGCAGTTGTGATTGATCCGCATGCTGTCGCCCAGGAACTCAAGGCTCAGGCTGTCGCCGGTCTTCTTGAGCAGCGCCAACGCGTTGCCGACGCTGGCCAGCTCTTGCCCCAGCGGCGTCTTGTTGTAGTCAAAGTGGTGGACATGGCCGCTGTCCGCTAGATCCGGCGTTTCCCCCTTGCCGCTGTAGACCATCATCGCGTGATCGAAATGATCGCGAAGAAAGGCGGCCAGTTCGCGGTTATTGCCGACCGGACGGTCTGGCGGAGCTTGGTCGCCGCATAGCCGTCTATGGGCGTCCACAATGGAGCGCGCGCCGTCGGTCGCCGTCTCCCATTCTCCGTCGCCGTTTTTCACGGTGCCGGCGTGATAGGCGTAAAGCATTCCTGCTTTCAGCGCGTAGACCATGGTGCAGCCGGAGAGCGCGCCGGAGTTGAACAGGCAGCAATCGCCGTCCCGTAGCGCGCCGGTGTCGAACTTCACCCCTACCGTGCCTTGCAGGCCGTTGCCGATTTCGATCAGCCGCAGCGTGTCGCCGAACTGGAATTTATTGTAATAGTTGCCGATCGGCGTGCCGGGAATCAGCTCCTTGGCTTTGGCCTGGCCGCCGTGAGAGTACTGGATGAAGTCGGAGGAGACGGCGTCGCCGCCTTTTTTATCGCCCTCCCGGTCGTGGCGGACGCAGTCGACGACGCCGGCCGGAGCGGAGGCCTGGGCGCCGCCTTCGACGGAAAGCACGCCCTTGCCGATCAGCGGAGCGACGCTGCCGGACAACACTTGCGATTTATCCCGCTCGAACAAGAGCTTTTCTTGCGGCGAGGAGGTGGTGACGGTTTTGTTTTGTCTGACGTCCTGCCTGAAGTTCGCCGTGGGATCGCCGTATTTGGCGTGGTCGTGCACGACGCGGCTTTGGCTGATCAAGGCCTTTTTGGCGTGGTAAAGATTGGCTTGCGCGTTTGGGTCCTGGCAGAGCTGCCGGACGAAGGCCTTGGCGCGTTTGGTCTGATCCGGGTGCAGCAGGCTGTGCAGCCGGCTGTTGTACACCACCAGGGCGCCGCTTTTGCTCAGGCCGAATCTCAGGTCTTGGGCTTTGCCCTGCTTGGCCGCCGGCTGTTGAAGCAATTGTTCGTAGATTGTTTTGATGGATATCGGACTCGATATTTTCATCTGCTGTTCCAGGCGGAATAGGGGATGGAGAAGGGCTTTCCCTCGCTGTGGCGCTGGGCCGGCGCGAGGGCGCTGCTTTGGTTTCGGGCCAGGGGTCTGGCCGCGCTGACCATTGCAGCGAAAAAGGAGGGGTCTGTCTTTCAAAAAACGACGACGGGGAGGGGGAGAGCGGAGAGGAGGAAGGCGGCCGCTTAGAGCCTGTTCAAAGTCTCGCGAGCAAGGGCGAGACAAGGCGAAAACGAGCGAAAAAGCGGAATGTGCACGTGGCACATGAGCATTTTGAGCTTGTTTTCAACGCTGTATCGCTGAAGCGCAGCAGACATTGAACAGGGTCTTAGGCCGCTGGCGGGAAAGCGCGCGCTGGGCGCGCGCTTTTTATTCGTGCATCGCCAGGAAGCCCTTGAGACGGCTTTCGATGATGCGCGGGTTTTCGCCGTTGGCGATGGAGACCAGGCCTTCCACCACCAGCTCTTTCAAGGCGACTTCCGAGGCGATCAGGTGTTTGAGCTTGTTGGCGATGGGCAGGAACAACAGGTTGGCGGAGCCGACGCCGTAGACGGTGGCGACGAAGGCGACGGCGATGCCGGCGCCCAGCTTGGACGGGTCGGACAGGTTTTCCATCACGTGGATCAGGCCCAGCACCGCGCCCAGAATGCCCATGGTCGGCGCGTAGCCGCCGGCGGATTCCCAGATGCGCGCCGCCTGTTTGCGCGCGTGTTCGAACATGGAGATCTCCACGTCCATCACCGAGCGCAAGGTGTCAGGCTCCGCGCCGTCCACCAGCATTTGCAGCGCTTTCTTGATGAAGGGGTCTTTTTGCAGGTTGATGTAGCCTTCCAGCGCCAGCAGGCCGCCCTTGCGCGCGGTCTGGCTCCAGTTGATGACTTCGCGGATCATCTTGTCGTGATCCAGCACCGGCGGCTGGAAGATCCATTTGAGCATGCGCACGCCGGCGGCGAATTGCTTGGGCGTGCTTTGCAGCATCACCGCGCTGACGGTGCCGCCGATGACGATCATGAAGGCGGTCAGCTGCATCAGGGAGCCGATGTTGCCGCCCTCCAGCGCCTGCCCCGCGATAATGGCGGTCAGGCCCATCAGAATGGCTACAATGCTTATCTTATCCACGCGAAGTTCCGGTTTTTAATGTTATGCCGCGTCAGGGCGCGGAGGGTCAGAGCCAGTCCTTGATGCGCGCGCGCAGCCGGGCGATGGCCTGGCTGTGCAGTTGGCTGACTCGGGATTCGGAGACGCCGAGCACCGCGCCGATTTCCTTCAAGTTCAATTCCTGCTCGTAATACAGGGACATCACCAACTGGTCGCGCTCCGGCAGCAGCTTGATGCCGTCTATCAGCGCCTGGCGGAAGCCGCCGTCGGCCAGCGCGGCGAACGGGTCCGGCGAGTCGTCGTCGGCGACATTGGCCACCGCGTCGGGCAGCGCGTCGCCGTCGTCGTTGGAAAAATCTTCGAAATGCAGCAAGGTCATGCCGCGGCAATCGCCCAGCATGTCCTGGTACTGCTCCAGCTCCAGCCCCATTTGCGCGGCGATTTCCGATTCCAGCGGCGAGCGGCCCAGCTGGTGTTCCAGCTGGCGGACCGCGTCTTCGATCTGGCGCGAGTGGCGGCGCGCCTGGCGCGGCATCCAGTCTTCGCGGCGCAGTTCGTCCAGCATGGCGCCGCGCACCCGCTGGCTGGCGAAGGTTTCGAACATCACGCCCTGGGCCGGGTCGAATTGGCGCGCGGCTTCGATCAGGCCGATGACGCCGACCTGGATCAGGTCGTCGATGTCGACCGAGGCCGGCAGCCGGGCGATCATCATGCCGGCCAGCTTCTTGACCAGCGGCGCGTAGGCCTCCACGTCGATCTCGGCGGGAGGCGAGGCGGCGGCGTAGCCGGTTCGGCGTAAGGACGGCAAGCTCATAGCGGTTTGACTCCATCCGCCTCGGCCCAGTCGCGTGAGGCGGCAATCAACAAATCCATGAATCCGGTGCCGCTGCGCGGCGTTTCCTGGGTGTCCCACTGCGGCAGCACCGCGGCCAGCTGCGAGAAGGCCATCGCGGCCTCGCTGTCCGGAAACGCCTCCATCAACGGCCGGCGCAGCGTCTGGCTGCGACGCACCGCGTTGTCCATCGGCACAAAGCCCACCCAGCGCAGCGATACCGACAGGAATTCGCCGGTGGCGGCGGACAGCCGGGTGAACAATTCGCGCGCTTCCTCCAGATGGCGCGCGCGGTTGATCAGCACATTGAAGCGCTGGCGGCCGTAGCTGCCGGACAACCTCTTGATATTAGCGTAGGCCGTTGTCAGCGACTCCGCCGCCGGCGTGAGCACTAATACCAAATTGTCGGCCACGCTGGCCGGCACCGGGTCGTGGGCGGGGCTGGGGGCGTCCACCAGCAGCACCGAGGCGTCGCGTTCCAGCGCGGCGAATTCGCTGCCCAGCCTCAGCCATAGCTGAGCGGAGAACAGCGCGCGCTCTTCCGGGCGCGCGTAGAGATTGATCAACTGAATGCCCTGGCGCGAACTCATCATCATCTCGTCCAGGCCGCCCAGGGTCAGCACCTGGCTTTCCAGCGTGGCGGTGGTGGGCACGCCCAGACGGCGCGCCTGCACCTGGCCCAGCGTGCAGTCCACCAGCAAGGGCCGCTGGCCGGCGTAGGCCAGGCCCAGCGCCAGTTCGGTGGCCAGGGTGCTGGCGCCGGCGCTGGCGGAGCCGATGAAGGCGAAACTGGGCGCGCGCGCGGACCGGGCGCTGAGCAGGCGGAGGCTGGCGGCTTGATCCTGCATCGCGCTTACAACCATCCGGCCTGGGCCGCGTTCATGATGGGCAGTTCGTCGGCCTGAAGAGTGAAGGGGGAATGCTGTTGCTGCGAACGCATCGCGCGGTCCACCAGGAAGCCGGCGTGGGCGGCGTGCAGGTCTTCCGGCACGCGCTGGCCGTTGGTGATGTAGAACAGGCGCAGCCGGTTGCGGATGATCACGTCCAGGCTGGGGCCCATCGCCACCGATTCGTCTATCTTGGACAGCACGCAGCCGGTGAGGCCGTCGCCGCGATAGCGGCGCACCACGTCTTCCAGCGTCTGGCCGTCGGCGTTGGAGGCCAGCAGCAGCAGCCGCTCTATCGGCCGGCCGGCGGTGCGGAACATTTCGATCTGCGCCAGCACGCGGGCGTCGCGCTGGCCCATGCCCACGGTGTCGATGAAGACGATGTGGCGGTTGGACAGATCGGCCAGCGTCAGCTGCAGATCGCCCTCGTTCTGGATGGAGAACACCGGGATGCCGAGAATCTTGCCGTAGATGCGCAATTGATCCTGGGCGCCGATCCGGTAGCTGTCGGTGGTGATCAGCGCCACGTGCTGGGCGCCGAAGCGCATGGTGGCGCGCGCGGCCAGCTTAGCGACGGTGGTGGTCTTGCCGACGCCGGTGGGGCCCACCAGCGCGTAGATGCCGCCGCGGTCCATGATTTCCTTGTCGGCGTCCGCGCATTTCAGATTGTGCATCAGCGCCGAGCGCGCCCATTTGACCGCGACATCGGCCTCGTACTGGGCCGGCATCTTTTCGATCAGCTGGCGGATCAGATGGGCGGAAAAGCCCATGGCCAGCAGATGTTTGAACAGTTCCAGGCGATTGGGCGCCTTGCCTTCCATATCGGACCAGGCGAAGCTGGCCAGCTGGCTTTGCAGCAGGCTGCGCAGCAGCTTGATCTCGTCGCCGATCTGCTTCAGCTCCTGCGCCATCACTTCCGGCTCCTCGCCGTTGTTGGCGACCGGAGAGGCGGCGGGGCGGGGAGGCGGCGCGGTTTGCGCAGGCGGCTGCACGCGCGGGGCGGCGGGCTGGGGCGCGGCTTGCGCGTACTGCGGCGGATAGGACGGCTGGGCCGGCCGCGGCGCGGCCTGGGGCTCCGGCGCGAAGGCCGGCTCGATGCGCTGACGCGGCGCTTGCGCTTCGATGCGCGGCGGCGGCGGGCTGTCCAGCGGCTCCACCGGCATGGCGTAAGTGCGGGCGATGGCGCGGTTGACCGCGGCGCCGGCCGGGGTGGGCAGCGGCGACGGCGCGCGGTTGACCACCGGCGGCGCGTTGCGCGGCGGATGCTTGCTGGAGGAAGTGGCCAGATTGGTGGCGAGGTTGGCGACGTCGGCGTCGGCCACCGCCATGATTTCCACCCCGCCGCCCATGGTGGGGCGGTTGGACAGAATCAGGGCGTCCGCGCCCAGTTCTTCTCGAACTTGTCTGAGCGCGTCACGCGTGGTTTTGCCGAAAAACTTTTTCACCACCATGTTCGATTAGCCCTTGCTTCCCCCAATTACAGCAATTATACGAATTGATTTATTGTCCGGTATCTCATTATGAGAAATAACACGCAGCTGCGGCAGCGCGCGGCGCAGGAAGCGCGCCAGCAAAGGCCGCAGTCCCGGCGCGGTCAAGAGTACCGGATTGTACCCTTGAATTTCCACTTGTTCGGTTTCCTGGGCGGCGCTGGCCAGCAGATTTTCCGCCAGGCCCGGTTCCAGGCCGCCGCCGGTCTTGGATTGCACCGCCTGCATCAGCACATTTTCCAATGTCGGCTCCAGGGTCATCAAGGGTAATTCTTGCTCGCCGGGGAATAATTGCTGGACGATGACGCGGGACAGCGCGGTGCGCACGATATTGGTCAGCTCGTCGATGTCCTGAGTGGTGGCCACGTGATCGGCCAGCGTTTCCAGTATGGTGCGGAAATCGCGGATGTGGATGCCTTCGGTCAGCAGCTGTTGCAGCACTTTTTGCAGCGTGCCTATCGGCACCACCTTGGGCACCAGGTCTTCGATCAGCTTGGGCGATTCCTTGGCCTGATGATCGATCAGCGCCTGCACTTCCTCGCGCCCCAGCAATTCCGCCGCGTGGGTCTGCAGCAGATTGGAAATATGGGTGGCCACCACGGTGCTGGCGTCCACCACGGTATAGCCCAGGCTCTGCGCCTCTTCGCGCTTGCCGGCGTCTATCCAGATCGCCGGCAGGCCGAAGGCCGGATCGGTGGTGGGGGTGCCGGCCAGTTCGCCGTTGACCCGGCCCGGATTGATGGCCAGATATTGGCCGATGAAGGCTTCGCCTAGGCCCAGCTCCACGCCCTTGAGCAGGATGCGGTAGGCGTTGGGCTTGATTTCCAGGTTATCGCGGATATGGACCGGCGGCACCAGAAAGCCCAGCTCCTGGGCGATCTTCTTGCGGATGCCGCGGATGCGGCGCAGCAGTTCGCCGTCCTGGCTGCGGTCCACCAGCGGAATCAGCCGGTAGCCCACTTCCATGCCCAACTGGTCCACGTGCTGGACATCGTTCCAGCTGACTTCGGTCGTGGTGTGTTCCGGCGGCGGCGCGGCCTGTTGCTGCTGCTCCGCCTGCTGCGCCTCGGCCTTCTGGCGCTTCTCCATCATGCGGCCCAGCAGGCCCAGGCTGCCGGCGATCAGCAGGAAGGAGAAGTGCGGCATATTGGGGATCAGGCCGACCATGCCGATCACCGCGGCGGTGATGTAGAGCACTTGCGGCTTGGTGAACATCTGGCCGAGGAATTGCTCGGACATGTCCTTGTCGGTGCCCACGCGGGACACCACGATGCCGGCGGCGGTGGAGATGATCAGCGCCGGAATCTGCGCCACCAGGCCGTCGCCGATTGTCAGCAGGGTATAGGTCTTGGCGGCGACGCCGGCGTCCAGGTCGTGCTGGACCATGCCCACGATCAAGCCGCCGACGATGTTGATGATGATGATCAGGATGCCGGCCATGGCGTCGCCGCGCACGAACTTGGAGGCACCGTCCATCGCGCCGAAGAAGTTGGCTTCCTCGGCGATGGTGACGCGGCGCAGCCGGGCTTCGTCCTCGCCGATCAGGCCGGCGTTGAGGTCGGCGTCGATGGCCATCTGCTTGCCGGGCATCGCGTCCAGGGTGAAGCGGGCGCTCACTTCGGCGATGCGGCCGGCGCCCTTGGTGATCACCACGAAGTTGATGATGGTGATGATGACGAAGACCACGATGCCGATGGCGACGTTGTCGCCGATCAGGAAGTGGGCGAAGGATTCGATCACCTTGCCGGCGGCGTCCGGCCCGGAGTGGCCCTCCAGCAGGATGACCCGGCTGGAGGCGACGTTCAGCGACAGCCGCAGCAAGGTGGTGACCAGCAGCACGGTGGGGAAGGCGGAAAAGTCCAGCGGCTTGCGCACATTGATCCCCACCAGCAGCACGATCACCGAAACGGCGATGTTGAAGGTGAAGAAGATGTCCAGCAGCACCGGCGGCAGCGGCAGCACCATCATCGCCAGAATCAGGATGATGAGCACGGGGCCGGCCAGCTGGGTGACTTTGAAGCGCTTCAGTATGTCTAGTATGGAGTCCATGCTGGATTTATGGCTCAAGCCGGTCGAATCGGTTCGTCGACCTTATCATTATGGTGGCGTCGCATCTTGCTGGCGTTTGCTTTGCGGGTCAAGCTCGGCGGGCACGTCCAGCTGGTCCGGGAACACCGGCGCCAGGCCGCCGTTGTCCTGATAGCTCTTGAGCTGGAACACATAGGCCAGCACCTGGGCGGCGGCGGAATAGAGCTTGGCCGGAATGTCCTCTCCCATTTCGGCGTGGAAGTACAGCGCGCGGGCGAAGCTGGGCGAGCGCATCACGATGACGTGGTGGTCCTTGCCGGTGTCGATGATTTTTTCCGCCAGCTTCAAAGACCCCTTGGCCACCACTTGCGGCGCGCGCATGCCGTCGTCGTACTTGATCGCCACCGCGTAGTGGGTAGGGTTGGTGACGATCACGTTGGCGCTGGGAATCTCCTGCATCATGCGCTTGCGCGCGGCTTCGCGCTGCATCTGACGGATGCGGCCCTTGACCTCGGGCGAGCCCTCGGCCTCCTTGTATTCCTGCTTGACCTCTTCCTTGGTCATGCGCAGCTTCTTGTGATAGCTCCACAGCTGGAAGGGCACGTCGATCGCCACCAGCAGAATCATCGCCGAAGTCACCACGAAGAAGGTGGTGATGATCATATCGGTCATCTTGGCGATGCCGGTGGGCAGCGGCATGGAGATCAGGCCGATGATTTCCGCGCGCTCGCGCCAGACGAACCAGGTGGCGATGCCGCCGATCAGCACGCTCTTGAGAATGGCCTTCAGCGCTTCGGTGGCGGCGTTGACCGAGAACATGCGCTTGATGCCGGGCAAGGGGTTGAGCTTGCTGAACTTGGGCTCGACGGCCTTGAAAGTGAGGTTCCAGCCGCCCACCAGCATGGGCACGAACAGCGCCACCAGCGCCAGGCCGGCCAGGAGCGGCGCCAGGCTCCACAGCGCGTTGAAAATGGTTTCCTTGAAGCGGGTCAGCGCCGGCTCCACATTGTGCACCGTGGTCTGGTCGAAGGTGAGCAGCATGCGCATGGTCTGCGCCAGATTGGTGGCGATGTGGCCGCCCTGGGCCATCAGCAGCGCCACGCCGGCCATGGTGATGGCGAAGGTGGTCAGCTCGCGCGAGCGCGGGATATTGCCGTCTTCTCGGGCGAGGCCCAGCCGTTTCGCGGTCGCGGGTTCGGTGCGTTCTAGATCGGAATCTTCAGCCATGTCCGGTGTTTCATGCTTCTGTCTTGATTTTAAAGAGAATGGTAGCCGAAGCGGCGAGGCCGGGCCAGCTTTTCCGAGCCGGCTTCAAGTCGGGTACAATGGCCGGTATCAAAGATGGAATGAACACAATGCGACAGTATCTCGACCTGATGCGCCATGTGCTGGAACATGGCCACGACAAGTCCGACCGCACCGGCACCGGCACCCGTTCGGTATTCGGCCACCAGATGCGTTTCGACCTGCAACAGGGTTTTCCGCTGATCACCACCAAGAAGTGCCATCTGCGTTCCATCATCCATGAATTGCTGTGGTTCCTGTCCGGCGAGACCAATATCCGCTATCTGAAGGAAAACGGCGTGTCGATTTGGGACGAGTGGGCCGATGAAAACGGCGATCTGGGGCCGGTCTACGGCTACCAGTGGCGCAGCTGGCCGGCGCCGGACGGCCGCCACATCGATCAGATCGCCAATGTGGTGGCGATGATCAAGAACAACCCGGATTCGCGCCGCCTGATCGTGTCAGCCTGGAACCCGGCGCTGGTGGACGAGATGGCGCTGCCGCCCTGCCACAGCCTGTTCCAGTTCTACGTGGCCGACGGCAAGCTATCCTGCCAGCTTTATCAGCGCTCCGCCGACATCTTCCTGGGCGTGCCCTTCAATATCGCCAGCTACGCCTTGCTGACCATGATGGTGGCCCAGGTGTGCGGACTGCAGCCGGGCGATTTCGTCCACACGCTGGGCGACGCGCATCTGTACAGCAACCATCTGGAGCAGACCGAGCTGCAGCTGTCGCGCGAACCGCGCGCTTTGCCGACGATGAAGATCAATCCGCAGGTCAAGGACATCTTCGGCTTCAAGTTCGAGGATTTCGAACTGGAAGGCTACGATCCGCATCCGCACATCAAAGCGGCGGTGGCGGTATGACGGCGGCCGGGAAGCCGCGCTTGACCCTGGTGGCGGCGATGGCGGCCAAGCGGGTGATTGGCATAGACAACCGCCTGCCCTGGCATTTGCCGGAGGATCTCAAGCACTTCAAGGCGGTGACGCTGGGCAAACCGGTGATCATGGGCCGCAAGACCTGGGACTCGATAGGCCGGCCGCTGCCGGGCCGCCGCAACATCGTGGTGACGCGCCAGACGGATTGGCGCGCCGACGGCGCGGAGGCCGCGCATTCGCTGGAGCAGGCTTTGGTCCTGGCCGGCGCGGTGGAGGAGGTGTGCCTGATCGGCGGCGCCGAATTGTACCGCCAGGCGATCGCCGGCGCGGATTGCCTGCGTCTGACCGAGATCGACGGCGATTACCCGGGCGACGCCCATTTCCCCGAGGTGTCAGCCGAACTCTGGCGCGAGGACCGCCGCGAGGCGCATGTCAGCGCCGCCGGGCTGGCTTACGCCTTCGTCGATTATCTGCGGCGCTGATTAAATACCGGCCCCTGATGAAAAGCCCGCGTAGCGCGGGCTTTTTTGGTGCCGTTCGGCGGCGGCAGGAGGGGGCCCGTTTGCGCGCGCAGGATCCGGAGCGGAGCGATATCATGGGATGAGGTCTCTGCGGTTCTGCGCAATGGTGTGCGGGTTCGCAGGGCCAAAAAAAAACGCCAAGACGAGAGTCTTGGCGTTTTGTCCGGCGGAGGTTTTCCGCCATGGCTGCGCAGCGCTTAGCCGAGCACGGCGGCCAGTGCGGCGTTGAAGCTGGCGCTAGGGCGCATCACCGCGCCGCACTTGGCGGCATCGGGATGGTAGTAGCCGCCGATGTCGGCCGCTTTGCCTTGCACCGCCTTCAGTTCGGCCAGGATCTTCTGCTCGCTGTCGGCCAGGCTCTTGGCCAGCGGCGCGAAGCGGGCTTGCAGCTCCTTGTCGTCGGACTGGGCGGCCAGCGCCTGAGCCCAGTACATGGACAGGTAGAACTGGCTGCCGCGGTTGTCCAATTCGCCGGTGCGGCGCGACGGGGACTTGTCCTCGTCCAGCAGCTTGCCGGTGGCGAGGTCCAGCGTCTTGGCCAGGATCTTGGCCTTGTCGTTGCCGGTCTTGATGCCCAGTTCCTCCAGCGACACCGCCAGCGCAAGGAACTCGCCCAGGCTGTCCCAACGCAGATGGTTTTCTTCCAGCAGCTGTTGAACGTGCTTGGGCGCGGAGCCGCCGGCGCCGGTCTCGTACATGCCGCCGCCGGCCATCAGCGGCACGATGGACAGCATCTTGGCCGAGGTGCCCAGTTCCATGATGGGGAACAGATCGGTCAGGTAGTCGCGCAGAATGTTGCCGGTCACCGAGATGGTGTCCAGGCCGCGGGCCACGCGTTCCAGGGTGTAACGCATCGCGCGCACCTGGGACATGATGTGGATTTCCAAGCCGCTGGTGTCGTAATCCTTCAGGTAGGCGTGCACCTTCTTGATCAGCTCGTTCTCATGCGGGCGGTACGGGTCCAGCCAGAACACCGCCGGCATGCCGGAGTTGCGGGCGCGGGTGACGGCCAGCTTGACCCAGTCGCGGATCGGCGCGTCCTTCACCTGGCACATGCGCCAGATATCGCCTTGCTCGACGTTCTGCGACAGCAGCACCTCGCCGGTGGCGAGGTCGACGATGTTGGCGACGCCGTCTTCCTGGATTTCATAGGTCTTGTCGTGGGAGCCGTATTCCTCGGCCTTCTGCGCCATCAGACCGACGTTGGGCACGGTGCCCATGGTCTTGGGATCGAAGTTGCCGTGCCATTTGCAGAAGTTGATCATCTCCTGGTAAATGCGGGCGAAGGTGGATTCCGGCATCACGGCCTTGGCGTCGTAAGGCTTGCCGTCGGCGCCCCACATCTTGCCGCCGGCGCGGATCATCGCCGGCATGGAGGCGTCCACGATCACGTCGTTGGGCGAGTGGAAGTTGGTGATGCCCTTGGCCGAATCCACCATGGCCAGACGCGGGCGGTGCTCCTGGCAGGCGTGCAGATCGCGAATGATTTCTTCGCGCTTGGAGGCCGGCAGGGTTTCGATCTTCTCGTACAGGGTGGCCATGCCGTTGTTGACGTTGACGCCCAGTTCCTCGAACAGCTTGCCGTGCTTCTCGAAGGCTTCCTTGTAGTAGATCTTGACGCAGTGGCCGAACACGATGGGGTGGGACACCTTCATCATGGTAGCTTTGACGTGCAGGGAGAACAGGATGCCGGATTCGCGGCAGTCTTCCATTTCACGCTCGTAGAAGTCGCACAGCGCCTTCTTGCTCATGAACATGGAGTCGATGATCTCGCCGGCCTGCAGCGCGACCTTGGGCTTGAGCACGATGGTCTGACCGTTCTTGGTGGTCAGTTCCATCTTCACGTCGCGCGCCTTGTCCAGCGTGATCGACTTTTCGCCGTGGTAGAAGTCGCCATGGTGCATGTGGGAGACGTGGGTCTGGGACCATTGCTTCCATTCGCCCATCGAGTGCGGATGCTTCTTGGCGTAGTTCTTCACCGCCAGCGGCGCGCGGCGGTCGGAGTTGCCCTCGCGCAGCACCGGGTTCACCGCCGAGCCCAGACATTTGGCGTAGCGGTCCTTGATCGCCTTGTCGGCGTCCGAGGCCGGATTTTCCGGATAGTCCGGCAGCGGGTAGCCCTTGGCCTGCAGTTCCTTGACGCAGGCGATCAGCTGAGCCACCGAGGCGCTGATATTGGGCAGCTTGATGATGTTGGTGTCGGGCTGCTGGGTCAGCTTGCCCAGCTCGGCCAGGGTGTTCGGCACTTTCTGTTCGTCGGCCAGATAGTCGGGGAATTCGGCCAGGACGCGCGCCGCCAGCGAAATGTCCGCGGTGGCGATTTCAATGCCGGCGGAGCCGGCGAAGGCTTGCACGACCGGCAGGAAGGCGCTGGTCGCCAGCGCCGGCGCTTCGTCGGTCAGGGTGTAGATGATTTTGGGCTGTTCCGATGGCATTACTCTATCTCCTTTATCTTGTGACGACAGAACGATTGCGCAGGGCGCTGCCGGCGCATTGAAAGACCTTGGAAAGGCGGATGCCGGGCCCAGGCGACGCGGCCTGAACGCGGTCCGGAGACTCTCTGGCAATTTTCAAAAGCGAATTATACCTCTGTGCGCGCGCTTGGCTCGCAGCGCATTTGAACTTTTATGCTTGATAACTGCGCGGCGGCGGTTCGAATGCGAATTATAGGCCGCATCCGGCGCGTGCATGCGCCGGCTTCGCCGGCAAACTTGCGGCGCGCGGCGCGCGGCTCTTGTATCATTCGCCTCATTCTTTCTTGCCGCTCTTCACGCTATGTCCCGACTCATTCTGCTCAACAAGCCCTACGGCGTCATCTGTCAGTTTTCCGAGCATCCCAAGCATCCGACGCTCAAATCCTGCGTGCCCTTGCCGGGCGTGTATCCGGCGGGGCGGCTGGACACCGACAGCGAAGGCCTGTTGCTTTTGACCGGCGACGGGGAATTGCAGCACCGCATCGCCAATCCGCGCTGGAAACTGCCCAAGACCTATTGGGTGCAGGTGGAGGGGCTGATTCGTGAGGAGCAGCTGGAGCAGCTGCGCCGCGGCGTCGACCTGGGCGATTTCACCACCCAGCCGGCGCAGGCGCGGCGCATCGAGGCGCCCGCGCTGTGGGAGCGCACGCCGCCGGTGCGTTTTCGCAAGACGGTGCCGGACGGCTGGCTGGAGATCGTCATCAGCGAGGGCAAGAACCGCCAGGTGCGGCGCATGACCGCCAAGGTGGGGCTGCCGACGCTGCGCCTGGTGCGGGCGGCGATCGGGCCGTGGGCGCTGGACGGCCTGCAGCCGGGGGACATGCGCGAGCTGGAGGTGGATCTTGCGGATTTGCCGCGGGTCTCGCAAGCTCAGCGCACCGCCAAGCCCGGCGCGCAGCCGCGCGGCGGCGGTTTTCGGCGCGGAGGCCCGCGCAAGCCTTGAACCGCATCCGAAGCGAGGCCTGCCTGGCGCCGACAGCGCAAAGAAAAACGGGGAAGCTTTCGCTTCCCCGTCCTGGGTGTCGCACGCGGCCCTGTTCTTTGGGCCTGCGTTTAGGCGCGGTGGCTGTCCTCGAAGTAGGCGATAGGCCCGGCGCTGGTTAAGCCGATGTGGAAGGTCGAGCTTTCCGGGAAGGTCTCGCCTATGCTTTCCGCAGCGCGCACGATCTCGTACAGCACTTCCACTTCCTTGAATTTTCGGGTGATGTTGTCATTGCCCAGCAACCAGGCCCGGATTTCCTCGGCATGCGGGTGGTTGTTTTCCAAGTCCAGCTGGCAGGCCGGCGTGCTGATCAGGCTGATCGCAGGCGGCATGCTGATGTCCAGTTGTTGCAATTGTTGGTTCGCCAGTTCGGCGAAGCTGGACAATTCGAGGTTGGCCCGCTCGCGGATGGAGGAAAGGGCAATGCTTCCATCGTCCGTGACCTGACTGAACAGCTGGACCAGGCCCGGGGCGGTGGCAGTGTTTTCAAGCGACATTGTTGTTGCTCCTGTCTCGGATGTTACCTTCTAGTAATATAGGAAACGTCCCCGGGTCTGGCCTGGTCATTTGGCCAGTTTCTTTAATTCATAGAGCAGAGCTTGCGCTTCCCGTGGCGAGAGATCGTCTAGATCGACCTCCAGAAGGCGTTCGACCGCGGGATTCGGTTCCGGTTCCACGTTTGCCGTCGTGGGTAAACTGATAAATAGGTCTGGCTGCACGCGGCTGGCGGAGTGGTTCTCCAGTTCGGTCAGATAGCGGCGCGCTTCCCGGATCACTTTGCCGGGCACGCCGGCCAACTGGGCCACCGCCAGGCCGTAGCTCTGGCTGGCCGGACCTTCCTCCACATGGTGGAGGAACACGATGCGGTCCTTGTGCTCCACCGCGGACAGATGGACGTTGGCGACGCTGGGGTATTCGCTTTCCAGGCTGGTCAGTTCGAAATAATGGGTGGCGAACAGCGTATAGGCGCGGCTTTTCTCTATCAGCGCCTTGGCGATGGCCCAGGCCAGCGCCAGGCCGTCGAAAGTGGAGGTGCCGCGGCCCACTTCATCCATCAGCACCAGCGAGTGTTCGGTGGCGTTGTTGAGGATGTTGGCGGTTTCCGTCATTTCCACCATGAAGGTGGAGCGGCCGCCGGCCAGGTCGTCCGAGGCGCCGATGCGGGTGAAGATGCGGTCTATCGGCCCGATCACCGCGCGTTGGGCCGGCACGAAGCTGCCGACGTGAGCCATCAGGGTGATCAGCGCGTTCTGGCGCATATAGGTGGATTTACCGCCCATGTTCGGGCCGGTGATCAGCAGCAGTTTGCGGGTGTCGGACAGCCGGGTGTCGTTGGCGATGAAGCGCTCCACCTCCGCCTCCACCACCGGGTGGCGGCCTTCGATGATTTCCAGCCGCGGTTCGGCGACGAATTCCGGCTCCACGTAGTTGTTGACGCTGGCGCGCTCGGCGAAGGCGGACAGCACGTCCAGCCCGGCCACCGCCTGGGCGATCAGCTTCAGGTCGGGGATGTGCGGCGCCAGCTGGTCCAGCAGGTCTTCGTACAACTGCTTTTCCAGCGCCAGCGCGCGGTCCTGCGCCGACAGCGCCTTGTCTTCGAATTCCTTCAGTTCCGGCGTGATGTAGCGTTCGGCGTTCTTCAGCGTCTGGCGGCGGCGGTAATCGTCCGGCACCTTGTCGCCCTGGGCCTTGGTGACTTCGATGTAGAAGCCGTGCACGCGGTTGAATTCCACTTTCAGCGTGGGAATGCCGGTGCGTTCCTTCTCGCGCGCTTCCAGCGCCAGCAAGAAGGCGCCGCAGTCGGTCTGGATCGCGCGCAATTCGTCCAGCGTGGCGTTGAGGCCGTGGTTGATCACGCCGCCGTCGCGCAGAAAGGTGGAGGGCTCGGGCAGGATGGCCTGGCTGAGCATGGTTTCCACCGGGGAGTCGTCCGGCAGCAGACGCGCCAGCTCGCCCAGCAGCTCGGCGTCCAGGCCGGCGGCCAGCCGCTTGACGCCGGTCAGCGCCTTCAGCGAATCGCGCAGCGCGGCCAGATCGCGCGGGCGGGCGCTGCGCAGCGCGATGCGGGCGGTGATGCGTTCGATGTCCGCCACTTCACGCAGCTGGGCGTGGGCGTCGTCGTAGGCCGGCAGCAGGGCGCGCACCGCTTCCAGCCGGCGGGCCAGTTTGCCGTGGCTGCGCACGGGGTGGTGCAGCCAATGGCGCAGCAGGCGGCTGCCCATGCTGGTGGCGCAGCCGTCCAGCAGCGAGGCCAGGGTCGGCGACGGTTCGCCGCGTATGGTTTCGGTCAGTTCCAGGTTGCGGCGGGTGGCGCCGTCCATGCGGATCAGTTCGCCGGCGTCTTCCACCGCCAGATTGGCGATGTGGGCCGGGTTCACGCTCTGGGTGGTCTTGACGTATTCCAGCAGCGCGCCGGCGGCGCCCACCGCCACCGGCAGGGTGTCGGCGCCGAAGCCGGCCAGGTCGCGGGTGCCGAAGTGCCGGGTCAGCGTCATCTGCGCCGATTCGATGTCGAACTGCCACGGCGGCAGTTTTTTCTTGGGCGCGGCCACGGTTTCGAACACATTGAGACCGGTGTCGTCCGGGATCACCAGCTCGGCCGGCTTCAAGCGTTCCAGCTCGCTGTGCAGATCGTCCACCCGGGTCTGCAGCACTTTGAATTCGCCGCTGGCGAGGGATAGCCAGGCCAGGCCCAGCACGCCCTTGACCATGTTCACCGCCAGCACCAGGTTGTCGCGCTTGTCGTCCAGCAGCGCGGCGTCGGTCAGCGTGCCGGGGGTGACGATGCGCACCACCTTGCGTTCCACCGGACCCTTGGACAGGGCCGGATCGCCGATCTGTTCGGCGATGGCGACGGATTCGCCCATCTTGACCAGGCGCGCCAGATAACCTTCGGCGGCGTGATAGGGCACGCCGGCCATCTTGATCGGATTGCCGCCGCTGGCGCCGCGTGTGGTCAGGGTGATGTCGAGCAAGCGAGCCGCCTTCTCCGCGTCCTCATAGAACAGTTCGTAGAAGTCCCCCATGCGATAGAACACCAGCTTGTCGGCGTGTTCGCGTTTGATGGCCAGGTATTGCTGCATCATCGGGGTGTGTTGGGGCGTGCTCATCGGCTATGGGCTCTTATGTTTTCAATGGACAACAGGATGCCGCGGCCGCGGCCCGCGGATCAAGGCCGCGCGGGCGCCGGGCATCCCTGATTAAAGATTTCAGCCCCGCGCGGGGCGGGGCTTTGGAGAGTCGGCGCTATTTTAGCGCAGCCCGACAGCGGCGTCAGCCGCGCCGGGTATGGGTGTTGCAATGCGGTTTGCATGGGGCGGCGTCTTGTCAAGCGAGCCGCTCAACGATGGTTGTGATTGACTTGGTTTCATTGCGAATTTATGATTTATATCAAAGTTTCAGAAATTCCTGAAAATTGAGAACGTCATGAATCTATCGCCACTCGTCCAGTCTTTCGTGCTGCATTTCGGTGAAATGGGCAGCCGCTGGGGCATCAATCGCACCGTCGGGCAGATCTACGCGCTGCTATATGTATCTGAGAAGCCGCTGAACGCGGATGAAATCGCCGAAAGCCTGAGCTTCTCGCGCTCCAACGTCAGCATGGGACTCAAGGAGCTGGAGTCCTGGCGCCTGGTCCGGCTGCAGCACTTTCCCGGCGACCGCCGCGAATATTTCTCCACGCCCGACGATGTGTGGGCCATCTTCAAGACCCTGGCCGAGGAGCGCAAAAAGCGCGAGGTGGAGCCCACGCTGACCATGTTGCGCGGCGCCATCATGGAGAAGCCGGCCAGCGACGCGGAGCGCCACGCGCAGCAGCGGATGAAGGAGATGCACCAGTTGATCGAACTGGTGACCACCTGGTTTTCCGACATCCAGCACATGGACGTGGAGACCTTGCAACGCTTGATGAAACTGGGCTCGCAGGTGCAGAAGATCCTGCAGTTCACCCACTCGCTTTCGAAACTGACCAGTCGCGACGGCGACAGGGAGTAGCTATGGACTTTGACCCGCTGGTATTGGCGCGCATTCAGTTCGGCGCCAATATTTCCTTCCACATCTTGTTTCCCACCATCAATATCGCGATGGGCTGGGTGCTGCTGTTCTTCAAACTGCGCTATCTCAAGACCGGCCAGCAGGGCTGGATGGACGCCTACGGCTTCTGGGTGAAGATTTTCGCGCTGTCCTTCGCGCTGGGCGTGGTCAGCGGCGTGACCATGAGCTTCCAGTTCGGCACCAACTGGCCGGGCTATATGCAGACGGTGGGCAATATCGCCGGCCCCTTGCTGGCCTACGAAATCCTGACCGCCTTCTTCCTGGAGGCCACCTTCCTCGGCGTGATGCTGTTCGGCCGTTCCAGGGTGTCGGAGCGGGTGCATACCTGGGCCACCTTCCTGGTGGCCTTCGGCAACACGGTGTCGGCGTTCTGGATCCTGGCCTTGAATTCCTGGATGCAGACCCCGGCCGGCTTCAAAATGGTGGACGGCAAGGCGGTGGTGACCAGCTGGCTGGAGGTGATCTTCAATCCTTCGCTGCCTTACCGGCTGACCCATATGCTGATCGCTTCCGGTCTGACCACGGCCTTCCTGGTGGCCGGCCTGTCCGCTTATCGCCGGCTGAAGGGCGATCGCAGCGACGGCGCCAAGATGGCCTTGAAAACCGGCGTGATCACCGCGGCCTTGCTGATTCCGCTGCAGATCTTCGTGGGCGACATGCACGGTCTGAACACCTTCAAGCATCAGCCGGCCAAGCTGGCGGCGATTGAAGGCGTCTGGCATACCGAGAAGGGCGCGCCGCTGTTGCTGTTCGCGCTGCCCAATGCGGAAACGCGGCAGAACGATATGGCGGTGGGCATTCCCAAACTGGCCAGCCTGATCATCACCCACGATCCCAACGGCGAGATCCGCGGCCTCAACGAGTTCGCCCAGCATCCGCCGGTGGGCAAGGTGTTCTGGAGCTTCCGGGTGATGGCGGGCGTCGGCGCGCTGATGTTGCTGGTGTCCTGGCTGGCCTGTTGGCAACTGCGCCGCCGCGGCCAGTTGGCGCCGCTGATGCTGCGGGCGCTGGTGGGCATGACCTTCGCCGGTTGGGTGGCGACCCTGGCCGGCTGGTACGTGACCGAGATCGGCCGTCAGCCGTGGCTGGTGGAAGGGGTGCTGACCACCGCGCAGGCGGCGGGTCCGGCGACCGGAGGCATGGTGGCGTCTACGCTGGCGATGTATCTGGGCCTGTATTTGGTGTTGCTGACCGCTTATGTGTCGGTCTTGTTCTACATGGCGGGCAAGGCTGCCGGGCAGTCCGGCGGCGAAGCCGCGCATCTCGAGGAGAAACTGGCATGAGTGGCGCTGTGTATTGGTTGCCGGTGGTGTTCGCCGGCCTGATGGCCCTGGCCATGCTGATTTACGTGGTGCTGGACGGTTACGATCTGGGCGTGGGCCTGTTGCTGCCCTTCGCCGAGGACGACGAGAAGGACATGATGATCGCGTCTATCGGTCCGTTCTGGGACGCCAACGAAACCTGGCTGGTGCTGGGCGTGGGCTTGTTGCTGGTGGGCTTCCCGCTGGCGCACGGCATCATCCTGGGCGAACTCTATCTGCCGGTGGCGCTGATGTTGGCCGGCTTGATCGTGCGCGGCGTGGCTTTCGATTTCCGCGTCAAGGCGCGCGAACCGCACAAGCCGTGGTGGAATGTCGCCTTCGCCTGCGGTTCCCTGTTGGCGGCGTTGACCCAGGGCGTGATGCTGGGCCGCTATCTGACCGGTTTCGCCGAAGGCTGGCTGGCCTGGGGTTTCGCCTTGCTGGCCGGCATCGGCCTGGCGGCGGCCTATACGCTGTTGGGCGCCGGCTGGCTGATCATGAAAACCAGCGGCGCCTTGCAGGCCAAGGCGGTGGCCTGGGCGCGGCGCAGCCTGGCCGGCGCCGGCCTGTCGGTGCTGCTGGTGTCGGCGGCCACGCCGCTGGCCAGCAGCCATATCGCCGCCAAGTGGTTCGCCTTGCCGGAGTTCCTGTTGTTGCTGCCGCTGCCCTTGGGTTGCATCGTGTTGTTCGCCACCTTGTGGGTGATCCTGCCGCGGCTGGCGGTGCGCCAGGCGGCAGGCAACGACAATTGGTGCTGGGCGCCGTTCGCCTGCACCGTCGGCATCGTGCTGTTGTCGTTCTGGGGATTGACCTATAGCGTGTTCCCTGAGGTGGTGATCGGTCGGTTGAACATCTGGCAGGCGGCCAGCGACACCGCGGCGCTGTGGGTGATCTTCTGGGGCGCGGCGGTGGTGCTGCCGGTGATTCTGCTGTACACCGCCTTTGTCTATCGGGTGTTCCACGGCAAGGCCAATGCGCTGACTTACCAATAAGCTTGCGATTTCCGTCCTTGACGAAGCCGCCTTTGCCGAGCAGAGGCGGCTTTTGCCATACTGGAAGCGCGTCATCCGCCTGCAATCCGCGTCGGCGACAATGACGCCTTTTGTCCGAGGTCCGCAAGGAAGCGCCCATGTCCCAGTCCACGTCCGGCCGGCAATGGCCTTATCCCCGCTTCATCGCCCATCGCGGCGGCGGCGTCCTGGCGCCGGAGAACACTCTGGCGGGATTTCGCGAAGGTCTGCGCTACGGCTACCGCGGCGCGGAATGCGATGTGAAGCTGTCCGCGGACAATGTTTGCTTCCTGCTGCACGACGACACGGTGGAGCGCACCAGCAACGGCCGCGGCGCGGCGGCGGCGATGAGCATGGCGCAATTGGCGCGGCTGGACGCCGGCGGCTGGAAGGGCGCGGCTTTTGCCGGCGAGCCGATGCCGACGCTGGACAATGTCGCCGCTTATTGCCTTGCGCACGGCATCGCCTTGAACATCGAGATCAAACCCTGCCCGGGACGGGAGGCGGACACCGGCGCGGCGGTGGCGGCGGAAGCCGCGCGGCTATGGGTCGGCGCCGCGCAGCCGCCCTTGCTGTCGTCTTTTTCCGACGAGGCGCTGCGCGCCGCGCGCGATGCCGCGCCGTGTCTGCCGCGCGCCTGGCTGGTGGAGCAGGCGCCGGCGGACTGGGAGGCGCGTTTGCGCGAGCTGGCTTGTATTGCGCTGCACTGTGATCACCAGAGCTTGAACGCTGAGCTGAGCGCCGAGATCAAGCGAGCCGGCTTTCAATTGCTGTGCTATACGGTGAACCGGCCGGTCGACGCCGAGCGCTTGCTGGCCTGGGGCGTGGACAGCGTCTGCACGGATCGCTTGGATTTGCTGCGGCCTATTTCAGATTGAAAGCCTTGAAGCTCCCGTCCGCCTTCATCGTCAGGATGGCGTGGTTCAGCCGTTGCATGGCGTCGTCGCTCAATTGAGGATGGCAGGCGAAATAGATGTCCGTCTCATTCACCACCAGGGCGACGCGCGGCGTCGCCATTTTCATTTTGTCGGCCATGCCCTGTATGCCCACATCCAGCGTGGCCAGCAAGTCGATGCGGCCCAATTGCAGTTTGCGCAGGCTGGTTTCCAAGTCCGCGCTTTCGTCCAGCGCCCAGCCCTGTTGTCTTAGCCGGCTGGCCACGGCGGTGCCGCGCACGGCGCCGATGTGGAATTGCCGGGCCTGCTCCGCCTTGCCGAAGCGGCGGGTCTCGTCTTGACGCGCCAGCAGCACCAGCCGCAGGCGGATGATGGGCTCGCTCCAGCGGAACAGCGCCTCGCGTTCGGGAAAGCGGGCGGCGGTCAGGCAGGTGTCCGGGGTGTGCCGGACCAGCAGCACCGCGCGGGCGGTGGGGTAGGGCGCGAACTTGAACGGCAGGCCGGCGCGTTGCGACAGCGCGCGCATCAGGTCGATGGTGGCGCCGGAGACGCGTTGCTGATCGGCTGACACTTCGATGATGGGAGGCTGAGGGCTGACCAGTATGGTCAGCCCGGCCGCCGCGGCCGGCGCCGGGGCCAGCGCCGCGATCCCCAGCCACAGCAGGCGCCGCATCGCGGCCTAGACGCTGAAGCGGCCGGCGAGCTGGCCCAGCCGCTGCGACACCGACTGCAGTTCGCCGGCGGTCTGCGCGCTGGCTTCGACGGCGCTGGCGTTGGTTTCCGACATCCGCGCCACGCTCTCCACGTTTTGCGCCAGGGACTGGCTGGCGCTGCTCTGTTCCTTCAGCCCCTGAGTGATTTGATGGATGCTGTCCAGCACCTGGTCCACGCATTGGCGGATGGAGGCGATGCTGGCGCCGGCGTTGCGGGTGTTTTCCTGGCCTTGCATGATGGCGCTCATGCCGGTTTGCATATTGGCGATGGCCTGCTGCGAGGTGCGCTGGATGTCGGAGACGATGGTGCTGATCTCGGTGGTGGATTGCGCGGTGCGTTCCGCCAGCTTGCGCACCTCGTCGGCCACCACGGCGAAGCCGCGGCCTTGTTCGCCGGCGCGCGCGGCTTCAATGGCGGCGTTCAGCGCCAGCAGATTGGTTTGGTCGGCGACATCGCGGATCACATCGACGATGCTGGCGATGGACTCCGATTGCTGGCCCAGCGCGCCTATGGTTTCCGAGGCCGAGGACACGTCGCGCACGATGCTGTCCATGCTGGCGCTGGCGTCGTGGATGATGGCGTTGCCCTCGCTGGATTGGCTGACCGCGGCGCGCGAGAGTTGATTGGCTTGTTCCGATTGCTCGGCGCTGACCATCAGGCTGGTGCTCAACTGTTCGATCGCCGCCGCCATGCTGGCCGCCGCCTGAGTTTGCTTGGTGCTGCTGTGGGACACGTTCTGGGCGCTTTGCGCCATCTGGTCGGCGGCCGAATTGACTTCGCGCGAGGTGTCCAGCAACTGGGTCACGGTGTCGCGCAATTGGTCGCGCATCTGGCCGATGGAGGCGAGCAAGCTGCTACGGTCCTGTTCGCGCAACTGGATGCGGGTGCCCAGCTGGCCGGCGGCCAATTGCTCGACCACGCTTTGAACGTAGAAAGGCTCGCCGCCCAGTTGCAGGGTGATGGACAGATAGAGCTGGTGGAACAGGAAGCTGGCCAGCAGCATGGCGGCCAGGCCGATGCCGATGTAGAAATTGCGCTGGGCCTGCATCCGTTCGATGCGGGCTTGCAGCAGCGTGTCCAGATTGTTCAGCGTCACGTCGCCGAAGCGGGCGCCGATCTCGGCGTTTTTCGCCGCCATGCCGCTCACCGCCAAGGCCGCGCCGGTTTGGCCGGCGATGGCCTTGTCTATGGCCGCGCCCTGGCCTTGATGAAACGCGGCCAAGGCCTGGGATTCGGCGTTCAGCGCGGTCTTCAGCGCCGGATTGTAGGCCAGCGCCTTGGCCAGATCGCCATTCAAGCCGTCCAGCGCGCCGTTGATCAGCGGGCGCAGTTCCACCAGGCGGTCGCGTTCCGCCGGCGTCAGCGCCTGGCCGGCTTCCGGTTTGGCGGCCCAGGCCAGCGCTTCGCCGATGTAGTTGCTCAGCGAGGGCAGCTTGGCGGTGGCGGCGTCCATCAGGTAATAGCTGTCGATGTCCGGGTCCAGCGTCAGATTGGAATTGTCGCTGGCGGCGCCGAGCAGGGCGTTGAGTTTGTCCGCGGTGCTGTCGAAGCTGGCGATCACTTGCGGCGGCGGCGCTGCGCCTATCCGCGACAGCGTGCCTCGCGCGGCGCTGGCGGTTTTCCAGGCCTCGTCGGTTTGCAGGATGGCGCCGTATTGTTCATGGGCGCTTTGCAGCCGGTTCCAGCCTTGCTCCAACTGCGCCTGCGCCGCCGGCAGCGCCGCCTTGGCGGCGGCCTCGCCCTGCGCCGCTCGCACGGCCAGATCCTGAGCTTGTTCCAGCGCGCCCAGCAGGTGATGCAGCGGCTGGATGTAGGACACGCCGACTCTTTCTTTTTGCGAAAAGTCGATATTGTCCTGATTGGTTCGATACAGACCGTACACCATATAGAGTAAGGCGACGGCAAAGACCGCGCCGATCAGCGCAAAGCGGCTGGGGTAGCTCAAGCGCTGCATCAGCCTTACCACGGGCGTTGTCATGATTTCGCTCCTGACTGTGGCGGCGACGCCCGCAATGTGAACGTCTACCGCGCCAGTTCCAGAATAGGCAATTTTCACGGACTGCGATTGCCGCATGAAATGCGATGGCTGGGCTGAAGCGTCGCGTATCAGTTCATTGCGGGCGGGAGCATGAGCTTTGCCTTGTCTGGCGTATGAAGGCAACCGGCCATAATGCTTAAGTCATCAAAAATGACTTTTGATTGTTTTGTGCTTGGATAAATAGGCCGCTCTCTGGACGGGATCAATGACAAAGGCGTTCCCGGGCGCGACGGAAAGCCGGCTGGCGCGGCTTTGGCCGATGGCGTCCGGCATTGCCAGCAATCACTCTATTTTGCTAAATTCGCCGGGTTTCGCATCAAAACAGTCTGACGAAGCGGTGTCCCGAAGCAGGCGGCCTGACGGCCGCGGGGAGCCGTCTCGTCAAGACCGCAACCCTCGAGCCCGGCGCCAAGATCGGGACGGGGTCAATCTTCCAGTCTGAAATCCTTCCGGCGCGCGTCGCCCATTTCCAGATTGCCACGCTCAGAGCTTTAAGAGGATCCATGGACTTGCTTCATTCGTTTATCAATGCCGCCAATGATGTGATTTGGGGCAAGATGCTGATCGGTCTGTTGTTGGCCGTCGGCTTGTATTTCTCGTTGCGTTCCGGCCTGTTGCAGCTGAGGCTGTTCGCGCGCGGCTGGCGCGAAATGATGGGCGGCCGCGGCGGCCATCGCAGCAAGGACGATATTTCGCCGTTCCAGGCTTTCGCCACCGGCCTCGCCAGCCGGGTGGGCACCGGCAATATCGCCGGCGTGGCCATCGCCATTGCCGCCGGCGGCCCCGGCGCGGTGTTCTGGATGTGGCTGACCGCCATGCTGGGCATGGCCAGCGCTTTCGCCGAATCGACTTTGGCGCAGCTGTTCAAGACCAATCACCATGACGACACCTTCCGCGGCGGCCCGGCCTACTACATCCAGAAAGGCCTGGGGCAACGCTGGCTGGGCGTGATCTTCGCCCTGTGTCTGATCCTGGCCTTCGGCCTGGTGTTCAACGCGGTGCAGGCCAACTCCATCGTGGCGGCCACCGAGGGCGCCTGGGGCTGGAACCGCTATATGGTGGGCATCGCCCTGGTGGTGATGACTGCCCCCATCATTTTTGGCGGCGTGCGCTCGGTGGCGCGGGTGGCCGAGTGGCTGGTGCCGGTGATGGCGGCCATTTATCTGCTGATGACCTTCTATGTCTTGGCGGCGCACGCGGCCGAGCTGCCGGGTTTGATCGTGTTGATCGTCAAGAGCGCCTTCGGTCTGGAGCAGGCGGCGGGCGGCTTTGCCGGCTATGCGGTGAGCCAGGCGATGATGCTGGGCATCAAGCGCGGCCTGTTCTCCAATGAGGCGGGCATGGGCTCCGCCCCCAACGCGGCGGCGACGGCGACTTCGCGTCACCCGGCGAGTCAGGGCGCGATCCAGATGTTCGGCGTCTTCATCGACACCATGGTGATCTGTACCGCCACCGCCGCCATCATTCTGCTGTCCGGCGTGTATGACCAGGGTTTGAGCGGCGTGGCGCTGACGCAGAAGGCGATCGAATCGCAGTTCGGCCCGATAGGCGCGTCCTTCCTAGCGGTGGCGATGTTCCTGTTCGCTTTTTCCACCATCATCGGCAATTACGCTTACGCCGAGGGCAATGTCGAATTCATCCGCAGCAATAAGGGGATCTTGCTGGCCTTCCGTCTGATCGTGCTGGCGATGGTGATGTTCGGCGCGGTGGCCAGCCTGCCGCTGGTGTGGGATATGGCCGACTTCGCCATGGGCCTGATGGCGCTGATCAATCTGGTGGCCATCGTGCTGCTGTCGCGTTATTTCTTCATCGTGCTGAAGGATTACGAGCGTCAGCTGAAGCGGGGCGAGTCCACCCCGGTGTTCAAGGTGGCGGATTACCCGGAACTGGCCGCCAAGGTGGAAAAAGACATCTGGTAAGCCTGCGTCCGGCTCCAACGATAAACAGCCCGCGTCCAGACGCGGGCTGTTTTGTTGCTAGCCCCGTTCAAATGGTCTTGGAGTAGCGCGCCTGGGTGCGGCGCTCTCGCAGATGCCGGTCGAAGATCATCGCGATATTGCGGATCAGGAAGCGGCCCTTGGGCTCCACCATGATGAAGTCGCCGTCGAAGGACAGCAGGCCCAGTTGCTGGTATTCGCGGATCTGCGGCAGTTCTTCGGCGAAGTACTCGGCGAAGTTGATGCCGTGGATCTCTTCCAGCGCCTCCACCGACAGCGAGAAGCGACACATCAGGCCCTGGATGATGCTGCGGCGCAGGATGTCGTCATTGTCCAGCGTCAGCCCGCGCAACACCGGCAGATGGCCGCTGTCCAGCGCCGCGTAATAACTGTCCAAGTCCTTGGCGCTCTGGCTGTAACAGGGGCCGATCTTGCCGATGGAGGACACGCCAAGACCGATCATGTCGCAGTCCGCATGGGTGGAGTAACCCTGGAAATTGCGTTGCAGCCGGCCCTGGCGCAGGGCGGAGGCCAGTTCGTCGTCCGGCTTGGCGAAGTGATCCATGCCGATGAAGACATAGCCGGCGTCGGCCAGGCGCTGCACCGAGTCCTGCAGGATGTCCAGCTTGGTTTCCGGCGAGGGCAGATCGGCCTCGTTGATGCGCCGCTGCGGCATGAACACGGTGGGCAGGTGGGCGTAGTTGTACAGCGCCAGCCGGTCCGGCCCGATGGCGATCACCTTGTCCAGCGTGCGGCGCACCGATTCCCGGGTCTGCAGCGGCAGGCCGTAGATCAGATCGACGCTGACGGACTTGAAGCCGGCGTCGCGCGCGGCCTGGATCACCTCCAGTGTTTCCTCTTCGGACTGCACCCGGTTCACCGCCTGCTGCACCGCCGGTTCAAAGTCCTGAATCCCGACGCTGATGCGGTTGAAGCCGAGTTCGGCCAGTTTGAAGATTGTCGCCGCGCTGACTTTGCGCGGGTCTATTTCTATGGAATACTCCCCCTCCTTCAAGAACTCGAAATGAGTCTTGAGCAAGGTCATCAATCGTTCCAGTTGCGCGTCGGACAAGAAAGTGGGGGTGCCGCCGCCGAAATGCAGCTGTATCACTTGCTCGCGGCGGCCCAGACAGGAGGCGATCATGCGGACCTCCTTCTCCAGGTAGTCCAGGTACAAGTCCGCTTTGCCGCTGTCCTTGGTGATGATCTTGTTGCAACCGCAGTAGTAGCAGATAGTGTTGCAAAAAGGTATATGAGCGTACAATGATAAAGGTTTCCGGTTGGCGCCGATGCTGCGCTGCCGTAGCCAGTGGATGTAGTCTCTTTCGGCAAAACCCGGCGTAAAGCGATCCGCTGTCGGGTATGACGTATATCTAGGACCTGTCCCGTCGAGGCGCTCAATCAGCGCGCGGTCGAATTCAAAATGGGCAGGAGAAAATGGGTGGGTGGTCTTCATGTCGTATTTGGATGGCAAAACCTCTGGTGGACTGGTAAATTTGCGGAAATCCTGCGAATTTCGCTTTGATAAGGGTCAAGCTTCATCGCAAGCTTGTACTAAACATGCCATGTCCGATCAGAACCATATCTCTTTGCATAACCTGAAGGTCTCCTGCTCCAACTGCAGCCTGAAGGAACTTTGTCTACCTGTGGGGCTTAACCGCGAGGAGCTGACCCAGCTCGACGCGGTGATCCGCCAAAGCCGCCGTTTGAAGCGCGGCGAGTACTTGTTCCGCAGCGGCGAAGGCTTCCGTTCGCTGTTCGCGGTGCGCACCGGCTTCTTCAAGACCAGCGTCGCCAGCCAGGACGGCCGCGAGCAGGTCACAGGCTTCCATATGTCCGGCGAACTGATGGGCCTGGACGGCATTTCCGCCAATGTGCACGGCTGCGACGCCATCGCGCTGGAGGACAGCGAGGTGTGCGAGCTGCCGTTCAGCCGCATGGAGAGCCTGGGCCGCGAAATTCCCACCCTGCAGCACCATTTCTACCGTCTGATGAGCCGCGAGATCGTTCGCGATCAGAATGTAATGTTGTTATTGGGCAACATGAAGGCGGAAGAGCGCCTGGCCGCCTTCCTGCTCAATCTGTCGCAGCGTCTGTCCACCCGCGGCTTCGCCGCCAACGACTTCATCCTGCGCATGAGCCGCGAGGAAATCGGCAGCTTCCTCGGCCTGAAGCTGGAAACCGTCAGCCGCACGCTGTCCAAGTTCCAGCAGCAAGGCTGGATCACCGTCGATCACAAGCACATCCAACTGGTGATGGTGGACGAATTGAAGGCGCTGATTTCCGGCTGCGCTCACGCCAACGGACATTGATTCCGCCGCGCGGGCGGACAGATGGAAAACGCAAGGCAAGCCCTCGGGCTTGCCTTTTTTCATGGGGCCGGCGCGCAGTCCGCGATTTGCAGCAGCAGCCGCGACAGCGGCGCTTCCTGAGGCCAGCCCGGCGGCACGGCGAAGCCGCGGGCCACTTCATGCCAGTCGCCGTCGGGGCCGGGTTGCAGTTCGGCCAGTAGCTGCGGCGCCTCGGCCTGTTCCAGGCGCGCGCGCAGTTCCGCCGCGTCGGCGGTGTGTTCCCGTGAGCGGCGCGCCGGCGCCAGCCAACTGAGCCTGGGCAGCCAGGCCCAGCGCGAATCCGCATTCAACGCCGGCCAGTCGCCGCGCAGCGGCCAGTATTGCCCGTACAGCGGCTGGGCGCCGGGCGGCGCTTCCGGCGCGGTGTCGCGGGCGTGGAAGAGCCAGCCGCTGAGCCGGGCGCCGACCGCGCAGCCCTCAAAGCCCGCCGGAAGCGTCGCTTGCGCCGCCGGGTGGCGGGACAGGCGCAGCTGGGTTTGCAGTTTATGGGCTTTCAGCGCCCAGGCGTCGCGCAGGCTGGGGCCGGTCAAGGTGTCCGCGCTGCGGCCCAGTTGCAGATAGAACTTGCTGGCGGCTTCCAGATGCAGCGGTTGGCCGTCTAGGCGCAGCAGGAAGTCGAACTCGCCGACGGTGCGGCCGTCCGGCGCGCGCACCGGCAGATTGCTGGCCACCAGTTCGATGTGCGGCGCCAGCCGGAACCAGAAGGACAGCAGCCGTTCCGCGTAATGGCCCAGACGGCGGGTGGGCTGGCGCGCCAGCCAGTGCTGAAGTTCGGCAGGATCGGCGTCCAGCGTTTGCAGCAAGGCCGGGCCGTCGGCCCCCAGCAGCCGCTGCGGCGGGATGTCCGCGCCGCTGCGCCAGGGAGAGGGCGCGGAGAGCAGAAAAGCCAGATCGCGCACCGCCGGGTGCGCGTAGGGCAGGGTGAACGGCGGCTTATTCGCCATCCTGTCCGGGCGCGTCGCGGCGGACTTCGCCGTCGGCGGCGCGCTGCACCTGTTTGAGGAAGCCGCGCAGGATGTCGATTTCCTCGCGCAGCAGGCCGGAGCGGTTGAACAGGGTGCGCATCCGGCGCATCATCCGTTCGCTGTTGCGGCGGCGGAAATAGCCTATCTTGTCCATGGTCTGTTCCAGGTGGCCGCAGAAGCCCTCCACCTCGCCCAGCGCCGCCGCGTCGCTGTCTGCGCGCAGATAGTCGACGTCCACGCCGGTGTGGCTGAACAGTTCGTAAGTCATCACCTGCACCGCCATCGCCAGATTCAGCGAGAAGTAGTCCGGGTTGCCGGGGATGGTCACCAGGCGGTTGCATTGTTCGACTTCTTCAATGGACAGGCCGAAGGTCTCGTTGCCGAACACCAGGGCCACCTGTTCGCCGGCGCGGGCGCGCGCCACCAGTTCCGGCGTGGTCTGGCGCGGGGTGGACAGCGGGGTGGTCAGCTCGCGACGGCGGCTGGTCAGCGCGCAGGCGATGGTGACGTCTTGCAAGGCCTCGGCCAGGCTGGACACCACGGTGGCCTGCTCCAGAAGATCCACCGCGCCGGAGGCCAGCGTATTGGCCTCGTCGCTGGGAAACACTTTGGGTTCAACCAGATACAGCCGGCTCAGGCCCATGGTTTTCATCGCCCGGGCGGCGGAGCCGATATTGCCCGGATGGTTGGGGCGGGCCAACACGATGCGAATGTTTTTCAGAAAATCAGGTACTTGGGGTTTATTCATCAGCAGTTTCACATTAAAATAGCCGGCTTATCGAAAGCCCGCGCGCCGTTTTGCGCGCAAGGCCAGCGTTTGCCGGATTGGGCAGGCGTGCGGCCTTGCCCGATTGCGCCGGGTTTTTCTTGTTCCTTAACCCAGATTGTTACTAGCAGACGTCGCGTCATGTGGCGGACGTCTGTCATGGTTGAAAGTGTAGAGGCCGTCAATGCATCCGATGCTCAATGTCGCGGTGAAAGCCGCTCGCCGCGCCGGCAGTGTCATCCAGCGCGCGTCGCTGAATCTCGACGCGGTGCGCGTAGAGCGCAAGAAACACAATGACTTCGTGACCGAAGTGGACCGCGCCGCGGAAGAGTCCATCATCGCTTCCATTCTGGAAGCTTATCCCAAGCACGCGATTCTAGCAGAAGAGTCCGGCGCGAAAGGCATCGGTTCGTCGGAATACGAGTGGATCATCGATCCGATCGACGGCACTACCAACTTCCTGCACGGCCACCCGCAGTACGCGATCTCCATCGCGCTGGCGCACAAGGGCCAGGTGCAGCAAGCCGTGGTCTTCGACCCCAACCGCAACGATCTGTTCACCGCCTCGCGCGGCGTCGGCGCCTTCCTCAACGATCGCCGCATCCGCGTGTCCAAACGCTTCATGATGAATGAATGCGTGATCGCCACCGGCTTCCCGGTGTCCGACCAAAGCTATATCGACCAATACCTGGGCATGCTCAAGGATGTGCTGGCCAAGACCGCCGGCGTACGCCGCGAAGGCGCGGCCTCGCTGGACCTGTGCAATGTCGCTTGCGGCCGCGTGGAAGGTTTCTGGGAGCTGAACCTCAAGCCTTGGGACATCGCCGCGGGCAGCCTGATCGTGCAG
The DNA here is from genome assembly GCF_020544465.1 of Chromobacterium rhizoryzae. Lineage (NCBI taxonomy): Bacteria > Pseudomonadati > Pseudomonadota > Betaproteobacteria > Neisseriales > Chromobacteriaceae > Chromobacterium > Chromobacterium rhizoryzae. The sequence goes on along the minus strand of NZ_CP066126.1, from coordinate 4,049,358 downwards.
GAAGCGGGCGGCATCGTCACCGATTTGTCCGGCGAACAAGGCTGGCTGGAGTCCGGCGACATCGTCGCCGCCAACCCGAAAGTGCTGGCGCAGCTGCTGCATACGCTGGCGCCGCATATCGGCAAGTAAGCGCTGCCGGCTTGGGCCCCTTGGGGCTTGAGCGGCTAACGCGTCACGGCGTCCTCGGGGGCGCCGTTTTTGTTTGGAGCATGATATGAAACAGTTTTTGGGTTCGGTCGCCCTGGTGGTGACGGATTACGATGAAGCCATCGCCTGGTATGTGGACAAGCTGGGCTTTGTCTTGCTGGAGGATGAGCGCCAGGGCGAGGACAAGCGCTGGGTGCGCGTGGCGCCGCCGGGAGCGAGCGAGTGCGCGCTGCTGCTGGCCAAGGCGAGCAATGCGCGGCAGCAGGCGGCGGTGGGCGGCCAGACCGGCGGCCGCGTGGGTTTCTTCCTGCATACCGACGATTTCTGGCGCGATTACCGCCGCATGGCGGCGGCGGGCGTGAGCTTCAGCGAGCAGCCGCGCGAGGAGGAATACGGCACCGTGGTGGTGTTCGAGGACTTGTACGGCAATCGTTGGGATTTGCTGCAGTTGAAGTCCGACGTTTAAACGCCGGCTGGGCCCCGTGAATAACAAAGAGCCGCGCATTGCGCGGCTCTTTGTTATTCACGTCGCCAAAAACCGCCGGCTCGTCGTCGGCAGCGGCTTGCGGCTGCGGCGGATAGGCGTCCGCTTCGTTCCAATCCAGATCCCAATCCAGATCCAGTTCGGCCAGCATGGCCTGGCGTCCGGCCTGGCGCTGTCCGGAGCGGCTTTGTCCGTGGGCGCCGCCTTTTTTCATGATGGGCGCGCAAGCGTGCGGATTGCGCGGTTTGATTGTGTGCATGGAGTGCTCCTGTGCTTGGGGCCCGCTAAGCGGGCGGAAGACGGCGGCGCGGACGCCGCCGGGTAAATCAGTTGTGCACCATCAGGCTGGCCACCTTGGTGGTGATGATGTCCACCGCCGGATCATTGGCGCCGTGCGGCAGGATCACGTCGGCGAAGCGCTTGGTGGGCTCGATGAACTGGTTGTGCATCGGGCGCACCGTGGTCAGGTATTGTTCGATCACGCTGTCGGTGGTGCGGCCGCGTTCGGTGATGTCGCGCTTGAGACGACGGATGAAGCGCACGTCGGAATCGGTGTCGACGAAGATCTTCAAGGACATCATGTCGCGCAGCGCGGCGTCGTACAGCGGGAACAGGCCTTCGATGACGATGACCGGCGCCGGCTGCACGGTGATGGTTTCCTCGGCGCGGGTGTGGTTGGCGAAGTCGTAGACCGGCATTTCGATGGCGCGGCCGTTGCGCAGATCGTCGATGTGCTCGATCAGCAGCGGCCAGTCGAAGGCTTGCGGGTGGTCGTAGTTGGTGGCCAGCCGCTGTTCGAAGGTCAGATGGCTCTGATCGCGGTAGTAATAGTCTTGAATGATCACTGCCGCCATCTCGGAGCCAATGGTTTCCAGCACTTGATTGGTCACCGTGGTTTTACCGCTGCCGCTGCCGCCTGCAACGCCGATGATGAACGGGGTGGTCATGAAACTATCCTTCTACGCGTAAAAATGATAAAAAAACGCGCCATTCTAATGAGTTATGGCGCGTCCTTCCACTCTAATTGCGACATTATCCGCTATGACGCGCGCTGACCTTCCGCCTGGGCGGCCTCATACCACTCCCGCATCGCCGGCAAAGCCAGCAGACGATCGACGTAAGCCTGCGATTGCTCCGGCAATTTGACGTTATAAGTGTGGAAGCGGGTGGCGATGGGAGCGAAGAAGGCGTCGGCGATGCTGAAGCCGCCGAAGATGAATTCGCCGTTGGCCTGGTGGCGCGGCAGATGCTCTTCCCACAGCGAGATGATGCGGGCGATGTCGAACTCCACCGCCGGCGTGCTCTGATAATTGATGTGGCGCAGCGTCAGATTCATCGCCAGGTGTTCGCGCAGCGCGGAGAAGCCGGAGTGGATCTCGGCGACGATGGAGCGGGCGACCGCGCGCAGTCCCGCGTCGTCCGGCCACAGCTTGGCGGCGGGAAAGCATTCGGCCAGGTATTCGCAGATGGCCAGCGAATCCCAGATCCGCAGCTTGCGGTCTATCAGCACGGGCACCTTGCCGGCCGGGTTGGCGGCCAGGATGCGGGCCTTGGTGTCGGACAGGTAGAGATCGATCTGCTGCTCTTCAAACGGCTCGTCCAGCATTTTCAGCACCAGCCAGGGGCGCAGGGACCAGGAGGAGTAGTTTTTATTGCCGATGATGAGGGTGAACATCAGGGAGCTCCGTTTCGAAAGAGGAGGCTGCCGGCGGGCTGTCGCAGCCTTTGTCCGATGATACCGCCATCGGCCCGTCTTTTCCTATGCGGAGACGGCGGGTTTTGGGCCCAAGACGGCAAAAAGGCCGCATCCTGCGACGCGGCCTTGCTAAAACGGGGGGCGGGGAGGCTTATTACACCTCGTCGATCCAGGCTTGCTGGATCGCCTCCAGCACGCGTTCGCCGCCGCGGCTGTGGTCGTCGTCAAAATCCGGCAGCTCGACGACCCAGTTGTGCAGATCAACGAAGCGCACGGTCTTGGGGTCGACTTCCGGATGGGTTTCCGCCAGTTCGATGGCGATGTCCAGCACGTCGGTCCATTTCATCTTCTTGTCTCCTGAGCGGGGAACCGCTCATAAAATCCAGCGCAGCGGCTGTAGCAAGGCGCGCCGCCGCGGACAGTACATGAGGTACGGCAAGGCGGCGCAACGCGGCTACAGGGATTTTAGGGCGTGTTCCTAGTGGTGTTCGCGGGCGTGGTTGATGGTGTACCGGGGAATGTCTATCACCAAATCCTCATCGGCGACAATGGCCTGGCAGGACAGCCGGGACTGGGCTTCCAGTCCCCAGGCCTTGTCCAGCAGGTCTTCTTCCAGCTCGTCGGCTTCGTTCAGGGAGTCGCCGCCTTCGCGGACGATGCAATGGCAGGTTGTGCAGGCACAGGACATCTCGCAGGCGTGCTCGATCTCGATATCGTGATCCAGCAGGACCTGGCAGATGTTCTGGCCGGGTTCGGCGTTGTCGATGACCAGGCCTTCCGGGCAGAGGTCGGCGTGGGGCAATACGATGATTCGCGGCATGGCGGATCCTTACAAATCGGAAATGTTGTGGCCTTTGAGCGCGCGTCGGATATTGCGATCCATGCGGCGCGAGGCGAATTCTTCGGTGGCGCGGTTGAGGCGGCCGGAGGCCTCGTTGACCTCGCGTGCGATTTGAGCGGCGGCGATGGCCGCGTCCACGGCCGCCAGCGCCTCTTCCACCGCGGCGCGTTCGTCGGCGTCCAGCAGGTCGCCGTCGCTGGCGAGCGCAACGCGACAGGCCTCGCTGAGGCTGGTGGCGTCGACGACGGCTTCGCGCAGTTTGCGCGCCTCGATGTCTTCATGCACATGGGTCATGGACTCGGTCAGCATGCGGCTGATTTCCTCGTCACTCAGGCCGTAGGAGGGCTTGACCTCGATGCGCGCTTCCACGCCGCTGGTCTGTTCGCGGGCGGACACTTCCAGCAGGCCGTCGGCGTCCACCTGGAAGGTGATGCGGATGCGCGCCGCGCCGGCCACCATCGGCGGGATGCCGCTCAGGGTGAACTTGGCCAGCGAACGGCAATCGGCCACCAGCTCGCGCTCGCCTTGCAGCACGTGGATGGACATCGCGGTCTGGCCGTCCTTGAAGGTGGTGAAGTCCTGAGCGCGGGCCACAGGGATGGTGCTGTTGCGCGGAATGATCTTCTCGGTCAGGCCGCCCATGGTCTCGATGCCCAGCGACAGCGGGATCACGTCCAGCAGCAGCCACTCGTCGTCGCCCTTGTTGCCGGCCAGCACATTGGCCTGGATCGCCGCGCCCAAGGCGACGACCTTGTCCGGGTCCAGATTGGTCAGCGGCTCCTGGCGGAAGAAATCGCCGACGGCTTTTTGCACCTGGGGCATGCGGGTGGCGCCGCCCACCATCACCACGCCATGGACCTCGTCCGCGGCGACGCCGGCGTCGCGCAGCGCCTTGCGCACCGGCAGCAGGGTCTTGTCCACCAGGTTCTTGGTGATGCCGCGGAAGGTGTCCTGGTCCAGCGTCAGGTTCAGGGCCTGGCCGTCGGACAGCAGCGCGGTGATCTGAGTCTCCGCGTGCTCGGTCAGCGCTTCCTTGGCCTCGCGGGCGCGGGTCAGCAGCAAGCGGGTATCCTGGGCGCCTAGCCCGGACAGGCCGGCTTGTTCCAGCATCCAGCAGTAGACGCGATGGTCGAAGTCGTCGCCGCCCAGCGCGGAGTCGCCGCTGGTGGCCAGCACTTCGAACACGCCGCGGCTGAGTTTGAGAATGGAGACGTCGAAGGTGCCGCCGCCCAGATCGTAGACGACGTATATGCCTTCGCTGCCGTTGTCCAGCCCGTAGGCGATGGCGGCGGCGGTGGGTTCGTTCAGCAGGCGCAGCACGTTCAGGCCGGCCAGACGCGCGGCGTCCTTGGTGGCCTGACGCTGGGCGTCGTCGAAATAGGCCGGCACGGTGATGACCGCGCCGGTCAGATCGCCGCCCAGGCTGGCTTCGGCGCGCTGTTTCAGGGTGCGCAGAATGTCGGCGGAGATTTCCACCGGGCTTTTGATACCGCCGCGGGTCACCAGTTGCAGCATGCCGGGCGCGTCGACGAAGCGATAGGGCAGGTTGCGGACGTCCGGCAGATCGGCCAGGCCGCGGCCCATGAAGCGCTTCACCGAGACGATGGTGTTGTGCGGGTCCTTGTTCTGCTCTTTCTGGGCGTCGTAGCCCACGCTGACGCCGCCTTCTTCGGCGTAGCGCACCACCGAGGGCAGCAGGCTGCGGCCGTGCTCGTCCTTGAGCACGGCGGCGGATCCGCTGCGCACCGAGGCCACCAGGGAATTGGTGGTGCCCAGATCGATGCCGATCGCCAATCGGTGTTGGTGAGGGGCGGCGGAGAGGCCGGGTTCGGCGATTTGCAGTAAGGCCATATTCAGTTCAAATCAGTTCGAGGTAAGCCGCCTGCTGCGGCGGAGGCGGATGGAGAGGACGGGCCGGAGCGCGATCCCCACGACGGGGAAGGGCCGGCGGCCGAGGGCTCAGTCAAGCAGCGCCTCGATGGCATCGCCGATTTCCTGGTCCAGTTTTTCCAAAAACCGCAATTTTCTCACTAGAAGCGCGGCGGCGTCCAAGTCGGCGCGCTGGTCCAGCGCCAGCTCCAGCTCGGCCTGATGCGAGCGGCTCTCGTCCCGCAACTGGCGCGACAAGGCTTCCAGGCGTTCGAGCTCGCCGCCGGCGCGGGCTTCTTCGATGTTTTCGCGCCATTCCATCTGCGCCATCAGGAAGGCGGCCGGCATCTGGGTGTTGGTGTCTTCCTGGGTGTCCACGCCGGCGAGCGTCAGCAGGTAGCGGGCGCGGTTCAGCGGCGACTTCAGCGTTTGGTAGGCTTCGTTGACCCGGGTGGCCTGCATCAGCGCGCTGCGTTTTTCGGCGTCGGAGCTGCTGGCGTAGCGGTCGGGATGGACCTGGGCCGCGGCGGTGCGCCAGGCGTGCTCCAGCGCTTGGCCGTCGATGGCGAAACGGCGCGGCAGATTGAACAGGGAGAAGAAGTCTTGGCTGAAATCGGTGCTCATAGGGACGGGGCCGGAAAACCTAGCGTACAGTTGGACGACGGGCGGGCGGCGCCGAAGCGCGCCCGCCTGCCGGGGTCAGACGTTGAAGCTTTCGCCGCAGCCGCACTCGTTTTTGACGTTGGGGTTGTTGAACTGAAACCCCTCGTTCAAGCCTTCCTTGGCGTAATCCAGCTCGGTGCCGTCGAGATAGGCCAGGCTCTTGGCATCGGTGAACACGGTGACGCCATGGCTTTCAAAGGTCACGTCTTCGTCGCTGGCCGCGTCGACGAACTCCAGCTTGTAGGCCATGCCGGAGCAGCCGGAGGTCTTGACGCCCAGACGGATGCCCAAGCCCTTGCCGCGTTTGGCGATGAAGGCGCTGACGTGAGCGGCGGCGCGTTCGGAAAGGGTGATAGCCATGATGTGTCCCCGCTGATTATTTGCCGTGCTTTTGCTTGTAGTCGTTGACCGCGGCCTTGATCGCGTCTTCGGCCAGGATGGAGCAGTGAATCTTCACCGGCGGCAAGGCCAGTTCTTCGGCGATGGCGGTGTTCTTGATATCCAGCGCCTCGTCCAGCGATTTGCCCTTGACCCATTCGGTCACCAGCGAGGAGGAGGCGATGGCGGAGCCGCAGCCGTAAGTCTTGAACTTGGCGTCCTGAATCACGCCGTCCTCACCCACCTTGATTTGCAGCTTCATCACGTCGCCACAGGCCGGCGCGCCCACCATGCCGGTGCCCACGCTGTCGTCGCCTTTTTCGAAAGAGCCCACGTTGCGCGGGTTTTCGTAGTGATCCATTACCTTGTCGCTGTATGCCATGATTGTCTCCTTCAGCGCCGCTCCGGCCTGGCCGGCTCGGCGCTGGATATTGCTGTCGCCCTTAGTGGGCGGCCCATTGAACCGAATTCAGATCCACGCCGTCTTTGAACATTTCCCACAAGGGGGACAGTTCGCGCAGCTTGCCGATCTTTTGGTTTAGCAGATTCACCGCGAAGTCGATTTCCTCCTCGGTGGTGAAGCGGCCCAGCGTGAAGCGGATCGAGCTGTGGGCCATTTCGTCGTTGCGGCCCAGCGCGCGCAGCACGTAGGACGGCTCCAGCGAAGCCGAGGTACAAGCCGAACCGCTGGATACGGCCAGCTCCTTGATCGCCATGATCAGGCTTTCGCCTTCGACGAAGTTGAAGCTGACATTGAGGTTGTGCGGCACGCGTTGGTCGATGTCGCCGTTGATGTAGACCTCTTCCATGTTCTTGATGCCGTTCCACAGGCGGTCGCGCAGCATGCGGATGCGTTCGCGCTCGCTGTCCATCTCTTCGCGGGCGATGCGGAAGGCTTCGCCCATGCCCACGATCTGGTGGGTGGCCAGGGTGCCGGAGCGGAAGCCGCGCTCATGGCCGCCGCCGTGCATCTGCGCTTCCAGGCGCACGCGCGGTTTGCGGCGCACGTACAGGGCGCCGATGCCCTTGGGGCCGTACACTTTGTGGGCGGACAGGCTGAGCAGGTCCACTTTCTGCTTTTCCATGTCGATGATCACCTTGCCCGGGGCCTGGGTGGCGTCGACGTGGAAGATCACGCCCTTGGCGCGGCAGATTTCGCCCAGCTGTTCGATGTCCTGTACCACGCCGATTTCATTGTTGACGAACATCACCGAGGCGACGATGGTGTCCGGGCGGATGGCGGCCTTGAATTCTTCAATGTCCAGCAGGCCGTTGTCCTGCACGCCCAGATAGGTCACTTCAAAGCCCTGGCGCTCCAGCTCGCGCATGGTGTCCAGCACCGCCTTGTGTTCGGTCTTGACGGTGATCAGGTGCTTGCCCTTGCTCTTGTAGAAGTGGGCGGCGCCCTTGATCGCCAGGTTGTCGGACTCGGTGGCGCCGGAGGTCCAGACGATTTCCTTGGAGTCGGCGTTGATCAGCTTGGCCACTTCAGCGCGCGCGTTCTCCACCGCTTCCTCCGCGTCCCAGCCGAAGCTGTGGCTGCGGGAGGCCGGGTTGCCGAACTTTTCGTAAAGATAGGGAATCATCTTGTCGGCAACGCGCGGGTCTACCGGCGTGGTGGCCGAGTAGTCGAGGTAGATCGGATGCTTGAGCTGGCTCATTTATATTCTCTCCACAGAAGATGGGTCCGCGCCTCACAGGGCGCCGGAGGCGGCAGAAGCGTGAACCACGCTGCATTCGCGCTTATCCTGCAATACAGTGTTTTCCTTGGTCTTTTGCTGCTCAACCAGGCTGGCGAGGCTGACCTTGGACAGGTAGTCGAAAATGGTGACGTTCAGATTGGTCCACAAATCGTGGGTCATGCAGCGCTGATTGCCGCGACAGTTCTCGCGGCCGCCGCACTGGGTGGCGTCCACCGGCTCGTCCACGGCGGTGATGATGTCGGCCACGGAGATGTCGATCGGGGTCTTGGCCAGGGTGTAGCCGCCGCCGGGGCCGCGCACGCTGTCCACCAGTTCGGCGCGCCGCAGCTTGCCGAAGAGTTGTTCCAAGTAGGAGAGCGAGATGCCTTGACGCTCGCTGATGCCGGCCAGCGTGACCGGGCCGCCGCTCTCGCGCAATGCCAGATCCAGCATCGCGGTGACGGCAAAACGCCCTTTAGTGGTTAAACGCATGTCTCTGGTCTCCAAGAGTGGGTATTTGGAGGAGGATGAATTCCTGATGCAGACGATTATACCTAATATCCGACTGTTTTAGTCAACTATTATCGACGGAGGCAATCGACGGAGGCAATGAGTGATGCGGCTGCGCAAAGCCGATCATTTTACTCGGTTTTTAGTTCAAGGGGTAGTTTTGCCTATGGGATCCGCGGCAGGCCGCAGGCCGGAATCGGGCGTCGGCAAGGCGGCGCGAGCCGGCCGCGCAGAGGCGGGAAGGGCCGCGAGCCGCGCCGCGGCGGCGTTTGCGGTTTTATTACTTTCAGATGAAGGGCTTGGTGTAGAATCCGGCGACGGATAAGGATCGTCCGCGGACGGGCCGAAACGGGGCGGGCATTTCCGCTCGGGCGGCGCAGCGAGGACTGTCGCCGCCGCAACAAAAATCTACACTTACCCGGGTCACGGGGGGCTAAAAGGACAATTCATGCACAAGGTCGTCATTAGCGGAACCGGCTTGTTCACGCCGCCGCATGCGGTCAGCAACCAGGAACTGGTCGCGGCTTTCAATGCCTTTGTACACGCTCACAATCAGCAGCACGCGGACCGGATCGCCGCCGGAGAAATGGAAGCGCTGGCCGAGTCCAGTTCCGAATTCATCGAGAAGGCCTCCGGCATCAAGCAACGTTTCCTGATGGACAAGAGCGGGGTGCTGGATCCGGCCAGAATGGCGCCGCGTTTGCCGGAGCGCGGCAACGACGAGTTGTCGGTGCAGGCGGAGATGGCGGTGGCCGCGGCGCGCCAGGCGCTGGAACGCGCCGGCCGCAGCGCCGCGGACATCGACATGGTCATCGTCGCCTGCTCCAATATGCAGCGTCCGTACCCGGCGGTGTCCATCGAAGTGCAGCAGGCGCTCGGCATCCAGGGCTACGCCTTCGATATGAACGTGGCCTGCTCGTCCGCCACCTTCGGCATTCAGACCGCGGTCAACGCCGTCGCTTGCGGCCAGGCGCGCGCGGTGCTGATGGTGAATCCGGAAATCTGTTCCGCCCATTTAAACTTCCGCGACCGCGACAGCCACTTCATCTTTGGCGACGCTTGCACCGCGGTGGTGCTGGAGCGCGCCGAGGCGGCGAGCTCGGCGCAGCGTTACGAGGTGCTGGGCAGCAAGCTGGCCACGGTGTTCTCCAATAATATCCGCAACAACTTCGGCTTCCTCAATCGTTGCGACGAGGCGGGGATAGGCCAGCCGGACAAGCTTTTTGTGCAGCAAGGCCGCAAGGTGTTCAAGGAAGTCTGCCCGATGGTGGGCGATCATATCGCCGCGCATCTGGAAGGCCTGGGCATCGCGCCGGCCGAGGTGGCGCGCTTCTGGCTGCACCAGGCCAATCTGGCGATGAACCAGCTGATCTCCCGGCGCGTGCTGGGCCGAGAGGCCGGCGATCAAGAGGCGCCGGTGATTCTGGACCGTTACGCCAACACCAGTTCCGCCGGCTCCGTGATTGCATTCCATCTGCATTCGGATGACCTGCGGAGCGGGGATGTCGGCGTCATTTCATCTTTTGGCGCGGGCTATTCGGTGGGCAGCGTTGTGCTGAGGAAAATCTGATAAGCCGGAAAAAATAGTCCTAGCGCGAAGGGCCCTTGGCAGAAAAAAGCAGAGGACGCTTGTCAAAAGCGTCCTCTCTGCATAATGTATCCCCCCATGGCGGGCTTGGATCCCGCTGACAAGAAAGACCGATGAGTCTGTACAAGGGAAAGGAAATAAAGATGCAAACTGTCAAGAAAGCGCTGTTGGCAGCCGGCCTGATCGCCGGGACCGCGATGGCCGCCCAGGCCGCCGGCACCTTGGTGTACTGCTCCGAAGGCAGCCCGGCGGGTTTCGACCCTGGTCAATACACTACCGGCACCGATTTCGACGCTTCCGCCGAAACCGTGTTCAACCGCCTGGTGCAGTTCCAACGCGGCGGCACCAAGGTGGTGCCGGCGCTGGCAGAGAAATGGGATGTGGCCGCCGACGGCCTGAGCTACACCTTCCATCTGCGCAAGGGCGTGAAGTTCCAGACCACCGACTACTTCAAGCCGACCCGCGAATTCAACGCCGACGATGTGGTGTTCACCTTCAGCCGCATGGTCGACAAAAACCATCCGTTCCGCAAAGCCTATCCGACCGAATTCCCGTATTTCACCGATATGGGCCTGGACACCAATATCGTCAAGGTCGAGAAAATTGACGCCAACACCGTCAAGTTCACTCTGAAGAGCCTGGACGCGGCCTTCCTGCAGAACCTGGCGATGAGCTTCGCCTCGGTGCAGTCCGCCGAGTACGCGGACAAGCTGCTCAAGGCCGGCAAGCCGCAGCTGATCAATCAGCAGCCGGTGGGCACCGGCCCGTTCATCTTCAAGCGTTACCAGAAAGACGCGCAGATCCGCTTCGCCGCCAACAAGGAATACTGGAACAAGGCCGACGGCCCGAAAGTGGACAATCTGGTGTTCGCCATCACCACCGACGCTTCCGTGCGCTACCAGAAGCTGAAAGCCGGCGAGTGCCAGATCACCGTCAACCCGCGTCCGACCGATCTGGCCGCGATGAAGGCCGATTCCAAGCTGTCGGTGACCGCGCAGCCGGGCTTCAACCTGGGCTACCTGGCCTACAACGTCAAGCACAAGCCGCTGGAGAAGCTGGAAGTGCGTCAGGCGCTGGACATGGCGATCAATAAGAAAGCCATCATTGACGCGGTGTACCAGGGCGCCGGCCAGCCGGCCACCAATCCGATGCCGCCGACCCAGTGGTCCTACAACAAGAGCCTGAAAGACGCGCCTTACGATGTGGCCAAGGCCAAGGCGCTGCTGGCCAAGGCCGGCTACCCCAACGGCTTTGAATTGAGCTTGTGGGCGATGCCGGTACAGCGTCCGTACAACCCCAACGCCAAACTGATGGCGGAAATGGTGCAGTCGGACTGGGCCAAGATCGGCGTCAAGGCCAAGATCACTTCCTACGAATGGGGCGAGTACATCAAGCGCGCCAAGGCCGGCGAGCATGACACGATGTTGATCGGCTGGACCGGCGACAACGGCGATCCGGACAACTGGCTGGGCGTGCTGTTCGGCTGCGACGCGATGAACGGCAACAACTTCTCCAAGTGGTGCTACAAGCCGTTTGAAGACCTGATCCAGAAGGGCAAGCGCACCGCCAACGTGGCCGAGCGCACCAAGCTGTACATGAAGGCTCAGGAAATCGTCAAACAGCAAGTGCCGATGACCACCATCGCCCACTCCACCGTCAATCAGCCGATGCTGAAATCGGTGCAGGGCTTCAAGGTCAGCCCCTTCGGCCTGAACTCCTTCTACGGCGTCAGCGTCAAGTAAGCCTGAAATAATAAAAACACGGCGACATCGGGGGCCTGGCCCCCGATGTTTTGGCTAAGTTCGGCGAATGGCGCTGCTGATGCCGGCCTGTCCGCGTTGCGGCCGGGACCGACGCTGAAGCGGAGCGCTATTGGCCACTACAAGCCTTGGGTTTCCAGTCGCACGCAGAGGCGGCGGGCCCGATGGCGGCGGAACGTCTACTGGGTGGTTTTCAGAGGGTAGTCAGTCACAGCGTGGAGAGGCTGTGCGTCCGGCTTGACCTGGGTCAAGCTCGTCTGCGGCGAGGGGTGCTATCTTGCACTTGCCGTGGCGGTGGCGCAGCTGATGTGGGTGGGTGGTTCAGTTGCATGCCATCGCTTCGGCGCTCTTCTTGCTGTTTTCCTTGCTTCTTCTCCGTCCGATTCCGGTAACGTCTCCCCAAAACGCAATAGAGCCGTCGTTCGCCGTTTGCCATGCAAGGCGTCGTCGCTCTGGGTCTCATTTGAGTATTGCGCCCAGTCGCCCAGCGGGGCCGGCGCAAGGGAGAAGTCCTCATGTTTTCCTTTATTCTGCGAAGGTTGGGTTTATTGGTGCCAACCTTCTTCGGCATCACGCTGCTGACCTTCGGCCTGATCCGCATGATTCCGGGCGATCCGGTGGAGGTGATGGTGGGCGAGCGCGCGCTCGATCCGCAAATGCACGCCGAAGCCTTGCATCGCCTGGGTCTGGACAAGCCGCTGTACGCTCAGTATTTCGACTACGTGGTCAATCTGCTGCATGGCGACCTGGGCGAGTCCCTGGTGACCAAGACCGGGGTGTGGACCGAGTTCAAAACCCTGTTCCCCGCCACGCTGGAATTGGCGATCTCCGCCTTGATCTTCGCCACCGTGCTGGGTCTGCTGGCCGGCGTCATCGCCGCCATCAAGCGCGGCTCGCTGTTCGACCACGGCGTGATGGGCATCTCGCTGACCGGCTTCTCCATGCCCATCTTCTGGTGGGGTCTGATCCTGATCATGTTCTTCTCGGTCAAGCTGGGCTGGACCCCGGTGTCCGGCCGCGTCGACCTGACCTTCGACATCGCGCCGCACACCGGCTTCATGCTGATCGACTCCTGGATGGCGGAGGTCGCGGATCCGGAAGTGAACGCCGGCGCCTTCAAGAACGCTTTGATGCACCTGATTCTGCCCGCTATCGTGCTGGGCACCATTCCGCTGGCGGTGATCGCGCGGATGACGCGCTCGTCGATGCTGGAAGTGCTGCGCGAAGACTATGTGCGCACCGCGCGCGCCAAGGGCCTGTCGCCGGCGCGAGTGATCTTCATCCACACCCTGCGCAACGCGCTGATCCCGGTGTTGACCGTGATTGGCCTGCAGGTGGGCACGCTGATGGGCGGCGCGGTGCTGACCGAAACCATCTTCTCCTGGCCGGGCATAGGCAAATGGCTGATCGACGCCATCAGCCGCCGCGATTATCCGGTGGTGCAGAACGGCATCCTGATGGTGGCGACGCTGGTGATCGTCACCAACTTCATCGTCGACATCCTGTACGGCATCGCCAATCCGCGCATCCGTCACGCCAAGTAACAGCCAGTAGGTGGACTTATGACTCAGACTACGCAAGTCAACGCCGGGCCGGACCTGGCGCTGGCCTATCCCTCGCCGCTGAAGGAGTTCTGGCAGGGCTTTTCCCACAACAAGGGCGCGGTGGCCGGCCTGATCTTCATGCTGATCGTCACCTCCTGTGCGCTGTTGGCGCCGCTGGTGGCGCCCTACAGCCCCATTGAGCAGTACCGCGATCATTTGCTGACCCCGCCGGCCTGGGTGGACGGCGGTTCGGCGCAGTTCCTGTTCGGCACCGACGAATTGGGGCGCGACATCCTGTCGCGGCTGATTCACGGCGCGCGGCTGTCGCTGTTCATCGGCCTGTGCTCGGTGCTGATGGCCTTGCTGCCGGGCGTGGTGCTCGGCCTGTTGGCCGCCTTCTTTCCCAAGGCCCTCGGCGGCGCGATCATGCGGCTGATGGACATCATGATGGCCTTGCCCTCGCTGTTGCTGGCGGTGGCCATCATGGCCATTCTCGGACCGGGGCTGATGAACGCGATGATCGCCATCGCCACCGTGTCCTTGCCCGCCTATGTGCGCCTGACCCGCGCGTCGGCGATGACCGAGCTGAACCGCGACTACGTCACCGCCTCGCGCGTGGCCGGCGCGGGCCTGCCGCGGCTGATGTTCGTCACCGTGCTGCCCAACTGCATGGCGCCCTTGATCGTGCACGCGACCATGAGCTTTTCCTCGGCCATTCTGGAAATCGCCGCGCTGGGCTTCCTCGGCCTGGGCGTGCAGCCGCCCACCCCGGAGTGGGGCACCATGCTGGCCTCGGCCCGCGATTACATTGAAAGCGCCTGGTGGGTGGTGACGCTGCCCGGCCTGACCATTTTGCTGTCGGTGCTCGCCATCAACTTGATGGGCGACGGCTTGCGCGACGCGCTGGACCCGAAACTGAAGCGCGCCGCTTGAGGGGATGGACATGAGTTTGTTGCAAATCAAGAACCTCTCGGTGGAGTTTGGTTCGGAAAAAAATCCCTTCCGCGCGGTGGAGGGGCTGGACTTAGAGGTCAATCAGGGCGAGATCGTCGGCATCGTCGGCGAATCCGGCTCCGGCAAGTCGGTGACCATGATGGCGATGATGGGGCTGCTGGAAGGCCAGGGCCGCATCGTGGCCGACGAACTGAGCTTCGACGGCAAGAACCTGCTGACCATTTCCTCGCGCGAGCGCCGCAAGATCGTCGGCAAGGACATCGCGATGATCTTCCAGGACCCAATGACCTCGCTGAATCCCAGCTACACCGTCGGTTACCAGATCATGGAAGTGCTGAAGCTGCATCAGGGCCTGCGCGGAGCGGCGCTGAAGCGGCGCGCGCTGGAACTGATGGAACTGGTGGAGATTCCGGCGCCGGCCTCGCGGCTCAACGCCTATCCGCACCAGCTGTCCGGCGGCATGAGCCAGCGCGTGGTGATCGCGATGGCCATCGCCTGTAATCCCAAGCTTTTGATCGCCGACGAGCCGACCACGGCGCTGGACGTGACCATTCAGGCGCAGATCATGGAGTTGCTGGTCAGTCTGCAGAAAAGCCAGAACATGGCGCTGATCATGATTACTCACGATCTGGCCGTGGTGGCCGAGGTGGCCCACCGGCTGGCGGTGATGTACGCCGGCCAAGTGGCGGAGATGGGCGCGGTGCCCGGCGTGTTCAACCACCCGACCCACCCGTACACCGAGGCGCTGCTGTCGTCGATTCCGGAGCACAGCAAAGGCGCGCATCGGCTGAACACCTTGCCCGGCATCGTGCCGGGGCAGTACGACCGTCCCAGCGGCTGCCTGTTGTCGCCGCGTTGCCCCTATGTCAAGGACAACTGCCGGACCCAGCGTCCGGGGCTGACCCCGGTGGAAGGCGGCGCCGTGCGCTGCCACTACCCGTTGCTGGACAAGGAGGCGAAATGAGCACCGTATTGCAAGCGCGGGATCTGACCCGCTATTACGACGTGTCCCAGGGCTTCCTCAAGCCCTCGGCGCAGGTCAAGGCGCTCAACGGCGTCTCCTTCGAACTGCAGGCCGGCAAGACGCTGGCGGTGGTGGGCGAATCCGGCTGCGGCAAGAGCACGCTGGCCCGGCAACTGACGCTGATCGAAGCGCCGACCTCCGGTTCTTTGCTGCTGGACGGCAAGGACGCGGCCCAGGCCGGCAAGGCCGACTTGAAAGCCATGCGCACCAAGGTGCAGATGGTGTTCCAAAACCCGTACGCGTCCTTGAATCCGCGTCAGAAAATCGGCAGCCAGCTGGCCGAGCCGCTGCTGATCAACACCTCGCTGAACGCCAAGGAGCGCGAAGACAAGGTGCGCGGCATGATGCAGCGGGTCGGTCTGCGGCCGGAGCACTTCTTCCGCTATCCGCACATGTTCTCCGGCGGCCAGCGTCAGCGCATCGCCATCGCGCGCGCGATGATGCTGAACCCCAAGATCGTGGTGGCGGACGAGCCCACCTCGGCGCTGGACGTGTCCATCCAGGCCCAGGTGCTCAATCTGTTCATGGATTTGCAGGACGAGTTCAAGACCGCCTATGTGTTCATCTCCCACAATCTGTCGGTGGTTGAGCATGTGGCCGACGACCTGATGGTGATGTACCTGGGGCGGGCGGTGGAGGTGGGGGAAAAGAACCGCGTTTACGAACGGCCGCTGCACCCCTACACCCAGGCCTTGTTGTCGGCGACGCCGTCCATCCATCCTGAGCAGCGCCGCATCAAGATCAAGATCGAGGGCGAACTGCCCAGCCCCTTGAAGCCGCCGTCGGGCTGCGCCTTCCACAAGCGCTGCCCGCACGCGAACCAGCGTTGCGGGGAAGAGGTGCCGGAATTGCGCGAGCTGGATCAGCGCATGATCGCCTGCCATCGCGCCGAAGACATCAACGTCTGAGCGCGTATTGTCCTATCGTCAGCGGGGCCGCCATGCGCGGCCCGCTTTTTTTTGGCCGCGCTTTGTCGATAATGAGGAAAATGGACAGATTCTGCTGCGGATAGTCCAGCTGGAAGCGAAACATTTTGCGCAATGCACAAAAATTGCTTTACCCGCCCCCAACGACCACGATACATTCGCCATGGCACACACAGTCAAAGGAAAACGAGAATTGAAGCGAGCCGTGTACGCGGGCAGCTTCGACCCGGTGACCAACGGTCACCTATGGATGATTCGCGAAGCGGTGGAACTGTTTGACGAATTGATCGTAGCGGTCGGAGTGAACCCGGAAAAACACTGTACCTTCAGTGTCGAGGAACGAGTAGCTTTGCTGCGCGCCGTCACCGGCGGCTTCAGCAAGTTGCGGGTGGATGTGTTCGAGAACCAGTTCCTGGTCAATTACGCGCAAAGCATAGGCGCCAACTACATCATCCGCGGCATCCGCACCGTCAGCGACTATGAGTACGAGCGCACCATGCGCTACATCAACTCCGATTTGCACCCGGACATCACCACCATCTTCCTGCTGCCGCCGCGCGAATACGCCGAGGTGTCGTCGACGATGGTCAAAGGCCTGGTGGGGCCGCGCGGCTGGGAAAGCGTGATTCGCCAATATCTGCCGGAGCCGGTCTACCGCAAGCTGATCGAGATGTATTCGTCCGAATAGCCGCGGCTGTAATAGAATTGGATATCCGTTCACGCGCCGCCTGCAGTCAGCGGCGCGTTTGTTTTGTGTTTTGCCCATCGCCCATATCGAGGACTCATGCTGGACGTCAGCCCATTCGCCAATCGCCTGGCCAAGAATTTCAAGCACCACGCCAAATGGGCGCGCCGCCAGGGGCTGGACGCCTGGCGCGTTTACGACAAGGACGTGCCGCAGTTCCCGTTCGCGGTGGACCTGTACGGCGAGCGCGTCCATCTGCAGGAGTACGACACCGGTTGGGAGATGGAGGACGAGGCCTATCGCGACTGGATCAACGCGGTGGTGGACAGCCTGTGCGCGGTCACCGGCCTTGCGCCCGGCGCGGTGACGCTGAAGAACCGCCGCCGTCAAAAGGGCGTCAGCCAGTACGAGAAAGTGGGACAGTCGGGCGACGACTTCATCATCGATGAGTTCGGCCAGCGTTTCATCGTCAATCTGGACGCCTACCTGGACACCGGCCTGTTCTTGGACCACCGCAACACCCGCAAGCGGGTGAGGGAAGAGGCCGCCGGCAAGCGTTTCCTCAATCTGTTCGCCTATACCGGCAGCTTCACCGTCTATGCCGGCTGCGGCGGGGCGATCAGTTCCGAAACCGTGGACATGTCCAATACCTATCAGGATTGGTCGCGCCGCAATTTCGAGCTCAACGGCCTGGATCTGGCCCGGCATCAGCTGGTCAGGGCCGACGTGTTCCAGTATCTGGAAGAGGCGGTGGACGGCGGCAAGCAGTTCGATCTGATCGTGATGGACCCGCCCACCTTCTCCAACTCCAAGAAAATGCGCGACATCCTGGACGTGCAGCGCGATCACGTCTGGCTGATCGACTACGCGATGGCGCTGCTGGCGCCGGGCGGCACCTTGTACTTCTCCAATAATCTGCGCAGCTTCAAGCTGGACGAGAGACTGGCCGAGGATTACGTCATCCGCGACATCAGCGCGCAATCGGTGCCGGAAGACTTCCGCAACCGAGCCATCCATCAGTGCTGGCAGATACGCCGCGACTAGCGGTTTGAGTCTTCTATATAAGGTTCCGGTTAATTAGAGACCGAACTTTATCGCCGGGTTTCCTATCGTATTGCATGGCGCGACAACATTCCGACAGCTGCTAGTCTGAATCATGCGCGCCTTCGCTCATCACAATAAGGAGACTCGATGATTCAACTCGATTTCTACGGCACCCTGGTGGCCGCGTCGCTGGTTTTGCTGCTCGGGCGCAAACTGGTGGCGCATGTCGGCGCGCTGCGCACCTACAACATCCCCGAGCCGGTGGTCGGCGGCTTGCTGATCGCCGCCTTGCTGCTGCTGTTCCGCCAAGTCACCGGCAGCGAAGTCCGCTTCGACGCTTCGCTGCAAACCCCGCTGATGCTGGCCTTCTTCGCTTCCATCGGCCTCAACGCCAATTTGAAAAGCCTGAAACAGGGCGGCAAGACCGTCGGCGTCTTCCTGGCCGTGGTGGTCGGCCTGCTGCTGGTGCAGAACACCTTGGGCATCGCCTTGGCCAGCCTGCTGGGCCTGGACCCGCTGATGGGCTTGCTGGCCGGCTCCATCACCTTGTCCGGCGGTCACGGCACCGGCGCCGCCTGGGGTGGCACCTTCGCCTCCAAATACGGATTGGCCTCGGCCTCGGAACTGGCGCTGGCCTGCGCCACCTTCGGCCTGGTGCTGGGCGGCCTGATCGGCGGCCCGGTGGCGCGCTTCCTGGTCAAGAAAGTCAAAACCCCGGGCGCCGAGCACAATGCCGACGATCCGCCGCTTGCCTTCGAACAACCGGACGCCCAGCGTCTGATCACGCCGCACTCCTTCATCGAGACCCTGGCGCTGATCGCCGTCTGCTTGCTGGGCGGCACCTTTCTCGGCGGCCTGCTCAAAGGCACGCCGCTGGAACTGCCCACCTTCGTCTGCGTATTGTTCGTCGGCGTGCTGATCAGCAACGGCTTGGCGGCTTTGGGTTGGTATCAGATCTTCGAGCGCGAAGTGTCGGTGCTCGGCAATGTCAGCCTGTCGCTGTTTCTGGCCCTGGCGCTGATGTCGCTGCGCTTGTGGGATTTGGCGGCGTTGGCGCTGCCCATCTTCGTGCTGCTGCTGGCGCAAACCGCGGCGATGGCGATGTACGCGATCTTCGTCACCTTCCGGGTGATGGGCCGCAATTACGACGCGGCGGTGCTGGCCGCCGGCCATTGCGGCTTCGGCCTGGGCGCCACTCCCACCGCCATCGCCAATATGCAGGCGGTGACCGAGCGCTTCGGCCCTTCGCATCTGGCCTTTCTGGTGGTGCCCATGGTGGGCGCCTTCTTCATCGACATCGTCAACGCCATCGTAATCAAGCTCTACCTGGCGCTGCCCTTCATCGGCTAAGCCTTGCGGCAGCGGAGGCTATCGTCCGGATTGATAAATTCAACCAGGCGATAGCCTTGCAATGCTGTGGCCGCGTACCTATCTTTGCTGCAACAGCCCGCCGCTGGCGGGCGCTTCAGACAGCGAAAGACATCCCCATGGCTTACATCAATCTCAACGCCGACAACTTCAACACCCATATGAAAGAGGAAGGCTTGGTCATCCTCGACTTCTGGGCGCCGTGGTGCGGTCCGTGCAAAATGTTCGGCCCCACTTTCGAAGCCGCGTCGGAAAAACACGCCGATATCGTGTTCGGCAAGATCAATACCGAAGACGAACGCGACCTGGCCGCTCACTTCAATATCCGCTCCATTCCGGCGCTGATCGCCATCAAGGACGGCATCATGGTATTCAACCAGGCCGGCGCGATGATGGCGGCGCAATTCGAACAACTGATCCAGGGGCTGCGCGAACTGGACATGGACAAGGTGCGGGCCGACATCGCCAGCCAGCAGGAATGACAGCTGGCGCCGAGGCGCGGCGCTCAGGACAATAGATAAGGCAATGCTTCGGGCATTGCCTTATTATTTTGTCTGCCATCTATATAGGTATGGCGCAGCGAGGAGACGCGAATGAAACGATGGGGCGCAATGCTGATTTTTTGCAGTCAGGCGGTGATGGCGGCTTGCCCGGCTTTATTGAACTACACGGTGCCGGGTCTGATGGGCGGTCAGATCAATCTATGTCAGTACGCGGATCGGCCGCTGCTGGTGGTCAATACCGCGAGCCACTGCGGCTTCACGCCGCAGTTCAAGCAACTGCAATCGCTGTATCAGACCTATGGGCAGCGGGGTCTGATGGTGGTCGGCTTTCCCAGCAACGATTTCTTTCAGGAACTGGAGAGCGATAAGGAGATCGGCGCCTTCTGCGAAGCCAATTACGGCGTGACCTTCCCGATGGCTGGAAAAGGGCATGTGCGCGGCGCCGATGCGCAGCCGTTCTTCAAAGCCTTGATCAAGGCCACCGACGACGCTCCGGTATGGAACTTCCACAAATACCTGATCCTGCCCGGCGCCAGCAAGGTGGTCAGCATAGGCACGCGCACCAAGCCGGACGATCCGGAAGTCGTCAACGCCTTCCTGCCTTATCTGAAGCCGGCGGAGAGCGTGAAAAACTAGAAGATTTGCGCGCATTCCCGCAACGGGCCGGCGAAGCGCCGGCCCGTTTTTCATGGTTCGGCGGGGCGGTTGAGGCGTGTCGGCAAATACCTCTTTCGGATATTGCTTGCCACATCAATGGTTTGCCCTGTTAGGCCCGCTTTTGTTGAGGTTTTTATCGCAAAAGGTGTTGACGGGTTTAGGGGTCTGACGTATAGTTCGCCTCCTCAGCAGACAACGCAGCGGCGGAAACGAAGCGCAGCGATCTGCACCGATCTTTAACAGAACGAATAACCGATAGGTGTAAGTGCTCGGTCGATGACCAAACACTTGCACTGCAAGACGAGAAATGTCTCGATGTTTCTTTGATCTTGCGTGCCAGAAAATTTGCTTGGAATTGAACTGAAGAGTTTGATCCTGGCTCAGATTGAACGCTGGCGGCATGCTTTACACATGCAAGTCGAACGGTAACAGGGTGCTTGCACCGCTGACGAGTGGCGAACGGGTGAGTAATGCATCGGAATGTACCGTGTAATGGGGGATAGCTCGGCGAAAGCCGGATTAATACCGCATACGCCCTGAGGGGGAAAGTGGGGGACCGAAAGGCCTCACGTTATACGAGCAGCCGATGTCTGATTAGCTAGTTGGTGAGGTAAAGGCTCACCAAGGCGTCGATCAGTAGCGGGTCTGAGAGGATGATCCGCCACACTGGGACTGAGACACGGCCCAGACTCCTACGGGAGGCAGCAGTGGGGAATTTTGGACAATGGGCGCAAGCCTGATCCAGCCATGCCGCGTGTCTGAAGAAGGCCTTCGGGTTGTAAAGGACTTTTGTCCGGGAGCAAATCCTAGTGGTTAATAACCGCTGGGTCTGAGAGTACCGGAAGAATAAGCACCGGCTAACTACGTGCCAGCAGCCGCGGTAATACGTAGGGTGCAAGCGTTAATCGGAATTACTGGGCGTAAAGCGTGCGCAGGCGGTTGTGCAAGTCTGATGTGAAAGCCCCGGGCTTAACCTGGGAACGGCATTGGAGACTGCACGACTAGAGTGCGTCAGAGGGGGGTAGAATTCCGCGTGTAGCAGTGAAATGCGTAGAGATGCGGAGGAATACCGATGGCGAAGGCAGCCCCCTGGGATGACACTGACGCTCATGCACGAAAGCGTGGGGAGCAAACAGGATTAGATACCCTGGTAGTCCACGCCCTAAACGATGTCAACTAGCTGTTGGGGGTTTGAATCCTTGGTAGCGTAGCTAACGCGAGAAGTTGACCGCCTGGGGAGTACGGCCGCAAGGTTAAAACTCAAAGGAATTGACGGGGACCCGCACAAGCGGTGGATGATGTGGATTAATTCGATGCAACGCGAAAAACCTTACCTGGTCTTGACATGTAACGAACGCCGCAGAGATGTGGTGGTGCCCGAAAGGGAGCGTTAACACAGGTGCTGCATGGCTGTCGTCAGCTCGTGTCGTGAGATGTTGGGTTAAGTCCCGCAACGAGCGCAACCCTTGCCATTAGTTGCCATCATTAAGTTGGGCACTCTAATGGGACTGCCGGTGACAAACCGGAGGAAGGTGGGGATGACGTCAAGTCCTCATGGCCCTTATGACCAGGGCTTCACACGTCATACAATGGTCGGTACAGAGGGTCGCGAAGCCGCGAGGTGGAGCCAATCTCATAAAACCGATCGTAGTCCGGATCGCACTCTGCAACTCGAGTGCGTGAAGTCGGAATCGCTAGTAATCGCAGATCAGCATGCTGCGGTGAATACGTTCCCGGGTCTTGTACACACCGCCCGTCACACCATGGGAGTGAGTTTCACCAGAAGTGGGTAGGCTAACCGTAAGGAGGCCGCTTACCACGGTGGGATTCATGACTGGGGTGAAGTCGTAACAAGGTAGCCGTAGGGGAACCTGCGGCTGGATCACCTCCTTTCTAGAGAAGGTTGTTGATCGAGTACTTACAGCCTATCGGTTATTCGCGAGTTTGAGTCTCGCGATCAGAGTGCTTGGATGAGTACTGTGATCGCGTTGTTTGAACGCACTGATCTTTAACAAACTGAAGAAGCCGAATATATAAAGACGGCGAGAAGGAAGCGTAGAGTTAACTCTTTACGCGGACGGATCGTCATCTTGGGTATTTGATTGTATCTAGGCTACGTCGCCATATCAAAAGGGGCGGTGTAGTCGTCGCACAAACACACTTGTTGTTTTGGTGATCTAGGTTACTGAAATGATAGGGTCAAGCGACTAAGTGCATCTGGTGGATGCCTTGGCGATCATAGGCGAAGAAGGACGTGTAAGCCTGCGAAAAGCGCGGGGGAGCTGGCAATAGAGCTTTGATCCCGCGATGTCCGAATGGGGAAACCCCTCCGCAAGGAGATCCCAGACTGAATCCATAGGTCTGAGGAGGCGAACGCAGCGAACTGAAACATCTAAGTAGCTGCAGGAAAAGAAATCAACCGAGATTCCGTTAGTAGTGGCGAGCGAACGCGGAAGAGCCTGTACGTGTTATGGATTGTGTTAGTGGAAGGTTCATGGAAAGGACCGCCATAGTGGGTGATAGCCCCGTACACGAAAACGCATTCCAAGGACTAGGCGTACGATAAGTAGGGCGGGACACGAGAAATCCTGTCTGAAGATGGGGGGACCATCCTCCAAGGCTAAATACTCATGATCGACCGATAGTGAACCAGTACCGTGAGGGAAAGGCGAAAAGAACCCCGGGAGGGGAGTGAAATAGAACCTGAAACCGGATGCATACAAACAGTGGGAGCGGACTTGTTCCGTGACTGCGTACCTTTTGTATAATGGGTCAGCGACTTACGTTCAGTAGCGAGCTTAACCGAATAGGGGAGGCGTAGGGAAACCGAGTCCGAATAGGGCGCTTTAGTTGCTGGGCGTAGACCCGAAACCGAGTGATCTATCCATGGCCAGGATGAAGGTGCGGTAACACGCACTGGAGGTCCGAACCCACTAGTGTTGCAAAACTAGGGGATGAGCTGTGGATAGGGGTGAAAGGCTAAACAAACTCGGAGATAGCTGGTTCTCCCCGAAAACTATTTAGGTAGTGCCTCATGTATCACTTCCGGGGGTAAAGCACTGTTATGGCTAGGGGGTCATTGCGATTTACCAAACCATGGCAAACTCTGAATACCGGAAAGTGCGAGCATGGGAGACAGACGGTGGGTGCTAACGTCCATCGTCAAGAGGGAAACAACCCAGACCGCCAGCTAAGGTCCCAAATGATCAGTTAAGTGGTAAACGAGGTGGGAAGGCATAGACAGCCAGGATGTTGGCTTAGAAGCAGCCATCATTTAAAGAAAGCGTAATAGCTCACTGGTCGAGTCGTCCTGCGCGGAAGATGTAACGGGGCTCAAACTGATAACCGAAGCTGCGGATTTGCACGTAAGTGCAGATGGTAGGGGAGCGTTCTGTAGGTCTGTGAAGGTGTCTCGTAAGGGATGCTGGAGATATCAGAAGTGCGAATGCTGACATGAGTAGCGATAAAGCGGGTGAAAAGCCCGCTCGCCGAAAGCCCAAGGTTTCCTACGCAACGTTCATCGGCGTAGGGTGAGTCGGCCCCTAAGGCGAGGCTGAAAAGCGTAGTCGATGGGAAACGGGTTAAAATTCCCGTACTTTTATGCAGTGCGATGTGGGGACGGAGAAGGTTAGGTCATCAGACTGTTGGAATAGTCTGTTTAAGCCGGTAGGCTGGGGTGGTAGGCAAATCCGCCGCCCCTTAAGGCCGAGACGTGATGACGAGG
The DNA here is from genome assembly GCF_020544465.1 of Chromobacterium rhizoryzae. Taxonomy (NCBI): domain Bacteria; kingdom Pseudomonadati; phylum Pseudomonadota; class Betaproteobacteria; order Neisseriales; family Chromobacteriaceae; genus Chromobacterium; species Chromobacterium rhizoryzae. Next base: position 4,025,311 of record NZ_CP066126.1, on the reverse strand, counting down.
GTCTACGGACCTGAAGTGACTGATACCACGCTTCCAGGAAAAGCCACTAAGCTTCAGCTGCATAAGAACCGTACCGCAAACCGACACAGGTGGGCAGGATGAGAATTCTAAGGCGCTTGAGAGAACTCAGGAGAAGGAACTCGGCAAATTGATACCGTAACTTCGGGAGAAGGTATGCCTCTTAGAGTGAATCCCCTGCGGGAGGAGCTTTGAGAGGTCGCAGAGAATCGGTGGCTGCGACTGTTTAACAAAAACACAGCACTGTGCCAACACGAAAGTGGACGTATACGGTGTGACGCCTGCCCGGTGCTGGAAGGTTAAGTGATGGGGTGCAAGCTCTTGATCGAAGCCCCAGTAAACGGCGGCCGTAACTATAACGGTCCTAAGGTAGCGAAATTCCTTGTCGGGTAAGTTCCGACCCGCACGAATGGCGTAACGATGGCCACACTGTCTCCTCCTGAGACTCAGCGAAGTTGAAGTGTTTGTGAAGATGCAATCTCCCCGCTGCTAGACGGAAAGACCCCGTGAACCTTTACTGTAGCTTTGCATTGGACTTTGAACAGACTTGTGTAGGATAGGTGGGAGGCTATGAAGTGGGAACGCTAGTTCTCATGGAGCCGTCCTTGAAATACCACCCTGGTGTGTTTGAGGTTCTAACCTTGGTCCGTGATCCGGATTGGGGACAGTGCATGGTAGGCAGTTTGACTGGGGCGGTCTCCTCCCAAAGTGTAACGGAGGAGTTCGAAGGTTACCTAGGTACGGTCGGAAATCGTGCTGATAGTGCAATGGCAAAAGGTAGCTTAACTGCGAGACCGACAAGTCGAGCAGGTGCGAAAGCAGGACATAGTGATCCGGTGGTTCTGAATGGAAGGGCCATCGCTCAACGGATAAAAGGTACTCCGGGGATAACAGGCTGATACCGCCCAAGAGTTCACATCGACGGCGGTGTTTGGCACCTCGATGTCGGCTCATCACATCCTGGGGCTGTAGCCGGTCCCAAGGGTATGGCTGTTCGCCATTTAAAGTGGTACGTGAGCTGGGTTCAAAACGTCGTGAGACAGTTTGGTCCCTATCTGCAGTGGGCGTTGGAAGTTTGACGGGGGCTGCTCCTAGTACGAGAGGACCGGAGTGGACGCACCTCTGGTGTACCGGTTGTGACGCCAGTCGCATTGCCGGGTAGCTAAGTGCGGAAGAGATAACCGCTGAAAGCATCTAAGCGGGAAACTCGCCTGAAGATGAGACTTCCCTGAGGGCTTGACCCTCCTGAAGAGTCGTTCGAGACCAGGACGTTGATAGGTCGGGTGTGGAAGCGCTGTGAGGCGTTAAGCTAACCGATACTAATTGCTCGTGAGGCTTGATCCTATCATTTGAGTGGCTTGGGAAACCGAGTGACGAGATAGTGGTTGTGCGACACAATTGAATACCGAATATATGTGGGTTGATCGAGTATCGACCTAGGCTTCTTCAAGTTTGTACCAGTTTATGTCTGGTGGCCATAGCGAGGTGGTCCCACGCCTTCCCATCCCGAACAGGACCGTGAAACGCCTTAGCGCCGATGATAGTGTGGCATTCGCCATGTGAAAGTAGGACACCGCCAGACGCCCCATTGCAAAGCCCAGCTCACTCGAGCTGGGCTTTATGCATTGCGCTGTTGAACGGCGACACGGAAGCCTCCCCCAAAGGGAGGCTTTTTTTATGGATTTTCGCCTGGTGGCCTCAGCGTTGGTTGGGCGGGAAGCGGATGGTGAAGCTAGCGCCTTGTCCTAGCGCGCTGTCCAGCCGGATGTCGCCTTTCAGGATGGTGTGCACGATGTTGTGCACCATGGCCAGCCCCAGTCCCAAGCCGCTTTGTCCCATTTGCGTGGTGAAGAAGGGGTCGAACACCTTGTGTTGCAGCTCCGGCTCGATGCCCTTGCCGTTGTCTGAATAGCAGAGCAGCAGGGCATCTTCCTGCGCTTGCAGCCGGATGTCGATATGGCCGCGATCATGCCCGTCAAAGCCGTGGGCGAGGCTGTTGGCGATCAAGTGGGACAGGAGTTGCTCTAAAGCGCCTGGATAATTCTCGATTTGCAGGTCTTGCGGCGCTTCCAGCGTCAGTCGGATGTCCGGATAGTGCTCCGGCGGCAGCAAGGCTCGCGTTAGTTGGGCGAGGGTTTGAGCGGGCTTGAAGGCGCGCTTGGGCTGCGTGAGTTGATCGGAGGCGATCAGCTTGAAGCGGCCGATCAGGTCGCCGGCCAGCTCGCTGTTTCTTTGCAGCAGTTCGCTGGTTTCGACTGTCTTGCGCAGAAAATCTTGCAGATTGCCGCGCGAGAGCTGTTTGGCTTCATCGGCGCGAATGATGGACTTGAGGTCCGCGTGCAAGACCGAGGCGCTGAGCAGGATATTTCCTATCGGGGTGTTCAATTCGTGCGCCATGCCGGCGACCATGCGGGCGAGCGCAGTCTGTTTTTCCGCGATGCTGATTTGCTGCATGGCTTGCTTGAGCTCGGCGCTGCGCTTGGCAACGCGTTCTTCCAGGTGGCTGTTGAGTTGCTGCAGCTCGGATTCCGCCTGTTTGCGCCGGCTGATGTCGGAGTAGGTGCCTATCATGCGCGAGGGCCGTCCCTGCTCGTCGCGGCCCACCACCATGCCGCGGCTCAGCAGCCATATCCAGCCGTCTTGCGAGCGGAAACGGTGTTCCGAGGTGAAAGACCCTTCCGGTTGGCGCAGGTAGCGGCTGATCGCGGCCTCTACATCGGGCAGGTCGTCGGGGTGAATGCCGGTTTGCCACAGCTTGAACGCCTCGCTGTCCCGCTCGTCCAGTCCCAGCAGTTGTCGGCAGCGGGAGGACAGAAAGACGGTGTCGCCGGAGATATTCCAGTCCCAGACGCCGTCGCCGGCGCCTTCCAGCGCGAAATGCCAGCGCTCCTCGCTTTCACGCAGCGCCTGCAGCGCTTTTTGCTCCCCGGCTCGCAAAGATTCGAACTCCCGCCTGACCCGCTCGGCCTCGTCCGCGCGCAGGATGGCGTCTTCCTGTTCCCTGGCCTGATCGTGATACACCTGGTGCAGATCGCGCTCCACCATGGCGCGGAATTGGCCGAGCAATTGTTTGTGGGTCTGGCTATAGGGATTTTCGGCCCGGTCGAGCACGCAAATGGTGCCGAACACGTCCTGATTGGGCCAGATCAGCGGCATGCCCAGGTAGGAGATCATGCCCAGCTTGATGTCGGGATTGTGATCCCAGTCCGGGTCTTTCAAGGCGTTGGGCACCAGCAGCTCTCTGCGGCTGCTCATCACGGTCTCGCAATACAGGCCGGTGTTGAGGTCGGCCAGCTCGTCTTCTTCGTAGGGGTTGCCTTGGCTATGGCTGGAGAGGAAGACCTTGATGCGCGGAGCCTGCTTTTGCATGATCAGCGCGGCGGGGATGTCGACGATTTTGGCCAGCAGATCCAGCACCTGCTGCCACTTTTCCGACAGATCGCGGCTGATGCTCAGGTTTTGGGTGTCGATCTTGATGGCCGGCATCGGGGGCTCCATGTTTTGCTAAGCGTTTTCATCTTTTTAGCATATGGGCCGATGCCGGCGGGGAACGGCGGCGTTTTAGCGCGCCTTGAACCGTTTACAGCATCAGGTTGAGCATGCGGTCGATGCGCACGCGGCTCAGACGGGTCAGCAGCTTTTTGATTTGCTCGGGATAGGTGCGCACGTCTTCCAGCTCGCGGTAGTGCAGCAGCTGCCGGCTGTGGCGCAGGATGTTTTCCTGTTCCTGTTGGTTCTGGTGCTTGAGTTCGGCCTTGGGGTCGCTGATCAGCAAGGCGTTTTCCATGTCCAGGCGGAAGGCGCGCGGATTGAGGTTGTTGCCGGTCAGCAGCATGTGCCGCTGGTCGCTGAACATGCCTTTGAGGTGATAGGTGTTGTCCCCGTCCTTCCACTGGTGCACGCGCAACTGGCCGGTGCCGATGTAATGGCGTTGGCGCTTGGCGAAGCGGCGCAAATTCATTTCGTAGAGATAGGGCAGCGCGCCGATGACGCGGAAGGGCTCGCTGGGCGGAATGTAGAAGTCGTTTGCGGTCTTGTCGCCGACGACGATGTCGATCTGCACGCCGCGGCGCAGCGCCTTGCTGATGGCGAGCACCACCGGCCGCGGAAAGTTGAAATAGGGGGTGCAGATGAACAGCGAGCTGCGGGTGTTGGCAATCAGTTCCAGAATCACCCGGTTGAGCGCGTTGCCCTTGCCGATGCCGACAATCGGGCTGACGCTGAGCTCGTCTTCCGCGCCGGCCTGGTTTTCAATCCGGTATTGGCTATGGCTGATCTTGTCGCGGAAGACGCGGATTTCCTTGCGGATGCTGCGGGTGGCCGGCGCCGGCTTGTCGAGCCGGAAGACGGCGGGGTCGTTGAAGAACTGCTCGTGCATATAGTCGGCCATGACGTCCGCCAGCGCCTGGTTGCGGATCAGGTGGTAGCGGTCGAAACGGTATTTGTCCAGCTTGTGCAAGTAGACGTTGTTGATGCTGGCGCCGCTGTACAGCACCTGATCGTCGACAATCAGGCCTTTGAGGTGCAGCACGCCGAACAACTCGCGGGTTTGCACCGGAATGCCGTAGACGGGCACGTCAACGCTGTGCCGCAGCGCCTGGGCCCGATACCAGGAGGCGTTGCAGCTGTCCTGGCTCTCGCCGATGCGCCCGCGCTGGGCGCGGTGCCAGTCCACCATCACGCGGATGTCCAGCTGGGGCTGGCGTTGTTTGGCGGCGAACAGCGCGTCCAGCACTTCCTGACCGGCCTCGTCGTGCTCCAGATAGAGCGCGGCGATATAAATGCGGTGCCGGGCCTGCGCGATCGCTTCCAGCAGGCTAAGACGGAAGTCGGCGGTCTGGTGCAGGGTGGTGATGGCGTCGGCTTGCAGGCGAAGCTTGGGCAGCTGGGCCAGCAACGATCTTTTTAGCAGAAATGCCATGTAAGCGTTGGGTTTGACGTTTAATCGTGGAATCGTAGCATCGTTTTCGCCTCTTGGGGGAGTCCGCGCCTGCGCAATCCTTGCGCCAGCGCAGTTCCGGACGAAGTCGGGCCTTTGCCGGGCCGGCGATAGAGTCCATGGCAAGGCGGGGCGAAATGTGCAAAAATTCGTTCAACTAGATGAATTGCAGGTTTTCCAATGCTGGACCGGGACGGATACCGCCCCAATGTCGGAATCATCCTCATCAACGGCAAAAATGAGGTGTTCTGGGGCAAGCGAGTGCGAGAGCATTCCTGGCAGTTTCCGCAAGGCGGAATCAAGCCAGGCGAAAGTCCGGAAGCCGCGATGTATCGCGAGCTGCTGGAAGAGGTGGGTTTGCTGCCGCAACATGTGAAAATACTGGGACGCACCCGCGACTGGATGCGCTACGAGGTGCCCACCAATTGGGTGCGTCGGGAGTGGCGCGGCAGTTACAAGGGGCAGAAGCAGATTTGGTTTCTGCTGAAGCTGGTGGGGCGCGAGTGCGATGTCTGCCTGCGCGCCAGCAGCCACCCGGAGTTTGACGGCTGGCGCTGGAACGAATACTGGGCGCCGGTGGACGCGGTGATCGAGTTCAAGCGCGAGGTGTACGAGCGCGCGCTGGCCGAGTTGTCGCGCTTCCTGCGCGGGGTGGAGAGTCGGGAGGCCTATCTGGCCCGGCTTGGCCGCGCCCAGGAGCCGCATTGACGCGCAGCCGGGCGGCGGCGTCTGCGCGCGCGGCCTCGAAGCGACACGGCGGGCTTGGCCCGCTGTCTTTTTTTGCGCCGCGGCCGTGGCCGCGGCGTTTGGCGTAATTTGCTGAGCAACAAGATTCAAACATGACGCAACAATACGATGAGTCGTCGGTACGGGTGCTGAAAGGCTTGGAGCCGGTCAAGGAACGGCCGGGGATGTATACCCGCACCACCGACCCCACCCATATTTGCCAGGAAGTGATAGACAACGCCGCCGACGAGGCGCTCGGCGGCTTTGCGCGCAAGATCGCGGTGACGGTGCATCAGGACGGCTCGCTGTCGGTGGAAGACGACGGCCGCGGCATTCCGGTTGGCCTGCATCCGCAAGAAGGCGTGCCGGTGCTGGAACTGGTGTTCACCCGCTTGCACGCCGGCGGCAAATTCAACAAGAAGGACGGCGGCGCCTACGCCTTCTCCGGCGGTTTGCACGGCGTCGGCGTATCGGTGACCAATGCGCTGTCCACCCGGCTGGAGGTGGAGGTCAAGCGCGAGGGCGGCGTGCACCGCCTGGTGTTTTCCGGCGGCGACGTCATCGAGCCGCTGGCTCGGGTGGCGGATTGCGGCCCGCGCACCAGCGGCACCCGGGTCAGGGTGTGGCCGGACGGCAAGTATTTTGAAAGCCCGCGCTACTCCTTGCCGGAGTTGGAGCGTCTGCTGCGCGCCAAGGCGGTGTTGCTGCCCGGCGTGGCGGTTACCCTGGTGGTGGAGCGCCCCAGCGGCGACGAAGTCAAGGTCTGGCAGTACCCGGAGGGCTTGAAGAGCTATCTGGCGGAACTGTGCAACGGCGACGAGCCGGTGGCGCCCTTGTTCGCCGGCGAAGCCTATATCGGCGACGATCACGAGCAGTTCGCCAAGGGCGAAGGCGCGCAGTGGGCCATGGCCTGGTTCGAAGACGGCGCCAGCGGCGAAAGCTACGTCAACCTGATTCCGACCCCGGTGGGCGGCACTCACGAGGCCGGCTTGCGCGCCGGCGTGTTCGACGCGGTGAAGAGCTTCATTGATCACCACAATCTGCTGCCGCGCGGCGTCAAGCTGATGGCCGAGGACGTGTGGAGCCGCGTGCGCTTCGTATTGTCCGCCCGCGTGCTGGACCCGCAGTTTCAGGGGCAGACCAAGGACAAGCTGACCAGCCGCGACGCCTTGAAGCTGATTTCCGGCCTGGCGCGCGATCCGGTGGAGCTGTGGCTGAACCAGAACGTGGAGTCCGGCAAGAAAATCGCCGAGCTGGCGATACGCCAGGCGCAGTCGCGCTTGAAGTCGGTGAAGAAGGTGGAAAAGAAAAAGGGCTCCGGCGTGGCGGTGCTGCCCGGCAAGCTGACCGATTGCGAGAGCGAGGACATTGATCGCAACGAGCTGTTCCTGGTGGAGGGCGATTCCGCCGGCGGTTCCGCCAAGCTGGCGCGCGACAAGGAATACCAGGCCATCCTGCCCTTGCGCGGCAAGGTGCTCAACAGCTGGGAAACCGACAAGGATCAGCTGTTTTCCAATGCCGAGATTCACGACATCTCGGTGGCCATCGGCGTGGATCCGCACGGCCCTAACGACCGTCCTGACCTGTCCGGCCAGCGTTACGGCAAGATCGCCATCCTGTCCGACGCCGACGTGGACGGTTCCCACATCCAGGTGCTGTTGCTGACGCTGTTCTTCCGCCATTTCCCGCGCTTGATCGAAAACGGCAACATCTACGTGGCCCAGCCGCCGCTGTTCCGCGTGGACGTGCCGGGGCAGGGCAAGCATCGTCCTCCGCGCAAGCTGTACGCGCTGGACGAAGGCGAGATGACGGCCATTCTGGATCGGCTGCGCAGCGAAGGCGTGCGAGAAAACGCCTGGAGCATTTCCCGCTTCAAGGGCCTGGGCGAGATGAACCCGGAGCAGTTGAAGGACACCACGATGAACCCGGACACCCGCCGGCTGTCGCAGGTGCGGGTGCGCGTCGGCGAACTGGAGCAGACCCTGTCCACTTTCGTCATGCTGATGGGCAAGGGCGAGGCGTCCAGCCGCCGCAGCTGGATGGAGGCCAACGGCAACGCGGTCGAGGCCGACATCTGAGCGGCCGCGCCGGCGGTTCCGCTTGAAGGAAAGCCCCTGCGAGCCTTGCTTGCGGGGGCTTTTTCATTGCGGGCTATAGTGAGGCTAGGCGCGGCGTCTCAACTCAAGGGGAAAGGCATGGCCAAGCAATGGCGGGGACTGTTGGCGGGCTGGCTGGCGTTGCCCGCGCTGGCGGCCGGCTACCACTCTTCCAGCCAGGACATCGGCCCCTGGGGCGACGGCGCGAGCCAGGACGGCCTGGCGCCGCGTTTCATCCGCTTCGTCGCGCGGCAGGCGGGGCTGGCGCTGACCCAAGACGTCCGGCCTCTGCCGCGGGTGATAGAAGAACTGAAACAGGGCCGCAACGCCTTGGCGCTGGTGACCGCCTCGCCGGAGCGTTCGCGTTTCGCCGTGGAGTTGTGCCGGCCGGCGTCTATCCGCATCTCCGTGCTCTATCATCGCCGCGGCCTGGTGACGCCCATCGGCCCGTCTTGGTTCCGCCAGCGCAGCCTGGGCGTTCTGCGCGGCACCCATACCCTGGACGGCTTTATCGCCCAAAGCGGCGCAGCGCCGGTGGAGGTGTCGGACATGCCGCAGGGTTTTCGCATGCTGCAAGCCGGCCGACTGGACGCGATGATGTGCGTGCGTCCCGGCTGCGGCCACGCGCTGCGGCAGATGGGCGGCAGCCTGCCCAATCTGACCGAATACGCGCAGGGCGACGAACCGATGGCGCTCTACGTGTCCAAGCGCAGCGAGCTGGCGCGCGACGCCGCGATGCTGGGCAAACTGAAGGCCGCCTGCCTGTCCGCCGCCGGCAGGCGCGAAATGGCCGAATTGCTGACGATTTACGACTAAGGCGCTGTTCAAGGCCGTAGCGCAGACGCGCTACCGACATTGAACGGTTTCTAAGGCGCCGGGCTCACCAGACGCGCAGCGTCTGACCGGTCTGCACTCCCTCCACGCTGCGCACATAGGCCAGCGCCGCGCGCGCCGCCGGCACCGCCTCGAAGCCGGGGAAGAAGTCCCGGTACTGCTCCCAGGATTCTTGCAGCACATTGGGGCTGACCACATTGATGCGACGCCCGCCGTCCAGTTCCGCCGCCGCGCCGCGGACAAAGCCCTCCAGCGCCGAGTTCACCGCGCTGGCGTTGCTGCCGAAGCGGATGGGCTGCTCGCTGACGATGCCGCTGGTCAGCGTGATGGAGCCGCCGGCGTTCAGGTAGTGCTGGCCGATCAAGGCCAGTTCCACCTGGCCCATCAGCTTGTCCTTGAGGCCGACGCGGAACTGCTCGGCGCTCATTTCCGCCAGGGGGCCGAAATGCAGTTTGCCGGTGGCGCTGATGATGGCGTCCACCTTGCCTATGCGTTCGAACAGCGCGCGAATGCTGTCGCCGTCGGTCAGGTCCACCAGCGCGTCGCCGCGGCGGCTGCCGGCCTTGATCAGCTGATGATGGGACAGCGCCTGGCTGACGGCCTGGCCCAGCGTGCCGTGGGCGCCGACGATGAGAATCTTTTTCATGGGGGATCTCCCGGACAAGTACAAGACCCGGCCATTCTGCGCCCGCGCGGCGTCTTGATTAATCCGCTAAGATGAACAAGATTGAAAACTGTGAGTTATGAATGGCATGGATCGCCTATTGAGCATGGAGCTGTTCGTGGCGGTGGTGGAACGCGGCAGCTTCACCGCGGCGGCGGAGGCGCATGGTTTGTCCCAGCCTATGGTGGGCAAGCATATCGCCAGCCTGGAGCAGCGGCTGGGCGGCCGGCTGCTGGCGCGCACCACCCGCCGTCAGCAACTGACCGAACTGGGCTCGCACTATTTCCAGCGCTGCCAGTCCATTCTGGCGGAAATCCGCGCGGCGGAAAGCGGGGCCGAACTGATCAGCGGCGCGCCGCGCGGCGTGCTGCGCGTCAACGCCTCGGTGACTTTCGGCTCTCTGCGCCTGGCCGGCCTGCTGGCCGAGTTCATGCAAACCTATCCGGACATCACCGTGGACCTGAGTTTGTCCGACGAGCTGGTCGACTTGGTGGCCGACGGCTACGACGCCGCTTTTCGCATCGGTCGGCTGCCGGACTCCGGCCTGGTGGCGCGGCCCTTGCAGCCCTATCGGATGATGGTGGCGGCGGCGCCCGCCTATCTGGCGCGCAAGGGCGTACCGCGCGCGCCGGCGGATCTGGCCGCGCATGATTGCCTGGGTTTCTCGCTGTGGCGCAAGGACGATGGCTGGGAATTGCTGGGCGCCGGCGAGTGGGCCCGCGCCAGCCGCTTTCAGTCCAATCACGGCCAGGCGCTGCGCATGGTGGCGCTGGCCGGCGGCGGCATCGTGCTGCAAGCCGAGGCCTTGCTGGGCGACGATGTGGCCGCCGGCCGGCTGGTGGAGGTGCTGCCGGGCTGTTTGCCGCCGCCCAAGCCCATGCATTTGATTTATCTGCAGGACCGCCGGCCTTTGCCCAAACTGCGAGTGTTCATAGACTTCATTCTGGAGCGCCTGGGCGCGCTGTGAGTTTTATTGACAGGGCCTGTCAGCGATTTTCGTTTGAGCTGCGGCGCGCATCGGCGTAGCGTGGACGCATGGCTGATTTGGCGAGAGGAAAGGGCATGGAAGCGGATGTGCGGACGCCCAGCCGACGTGATTTGTTCGCCGGCTTTTTCTCGATCGGGCTGACCGGTTTCGGCGGCGTGTTGCCGCAGGCGCACCGGATGATGGTGCTGCGCCGTCATTGGTTGAGCGAGGCGGATTTCGCCGTGGTGCTGGGCCTGGGGCAAGTGCTGCCGGGCCCCAATATCGTCAATGTCGCGGTGGCGGTGGGCAGCCGCTTTCACGGCGTGAGCGGAGCCTTGGCCGCCATCGCCGGCCTGTTGCTGGCGCCCATGGTCATCGTGCTGCTGCTGGCGTCCTTCTACGGCCATTATCGGCAACTGCCGCTGGTGCAGAATGTGTTGCACGGCCTGGCCTCCGCCGCCGCCGGCTTGATCGCGGCGATGGGGCTGCGGCTGCTGGCGCGCATCGAGCGCAAGTTGTGGTGCGCGCTGGTGGCGGCGCTGACTTTCTGCGCCTTGGGCGTCTTGCAACTGCCCTTGCTGTGGTCGCTGGCCTTGCTGGCGCCCGTCGCCATCGGCTTGGCCTGGCGCGACCGGCCGAAGGAGGGCGCGTGATACTGCTGACGCTGCTATGGCAGTTTTCCTTGTTGTCGCTGATGGCGGTGGGCGGCGCCAATGTGCTGATACCCGAGCTGCAACGCCTGGTGGTGGAGCAGGGCTGGATGAACGCGCGCGAGTTCGCCGCGCTGTTCGCCATCGCCCAGGCCGCGCCCGGCCCCAATGTGCTGGTGGTCAGTCTGATAGGCTGGCAGGTGGCCGGGGTGCCGGGCGCTCTGGTCAGCATGCTCGGCATTTGCGGCCCGTCGTCGGTGTTGAGTTATTACGTGGCGCGCTGGTGGCAGCGTTATCAGCAGGCGCCGCTGACCCGGGCAATCCAACGGGGACTGGCGCCGCTGACCATAGGGCTGGTGGCGGCCAGCGCCTGGCTGTTGAGCCAGGCGGCCAATGCCGACGCGGGCGCTTGGCTGCTGTGCGGCGCGGTGGCGCTGACGGCGTGGCGCACTGCGATCAATCCCTTGTGGCTATTGTCGGCCGGCGCTTTGCTGGGCGGCTTGGGCTGGCTCTAAGCAGCGGCTCAATGAAGCGCGGCTGACTTTGAACAGCGTCTAAGCGGCGGCCATAATGAACAGGGTTTTCTCGGGAGGGCGCGCATTGACGCGAATCTTGATGCTGCTGCTGTGCGTACTGGCGCTGCCGGCGCAGGGGCAAACTTTGTCTATCCGCTACGCGCTGGTGTCCGGAGAGCAAGACCCGCATCTGCCCTATATGCAGGCTTTGCTGCAACTGGCGTGCAGCGAGGCCAAACTCAGTTGCGAGCTGAGCAGCGCGCTGGACATGAATCAGGGGCGGGCGCTGGAGCAGATGGCGCACGGCGACGCCGGCGTGGATCTGTTCTGGGGCATGAGCAGCCGCGAGCGAGAACAGAAGGCCCTGCCGGTGCGGATTCCCCTGTACAAGGGCTTGATCGGCTGGCGCGTGCCGCTGGTGTCGCAAAAGCGCGCCCGGCTGTTTGAAAAGGCGTTCACGCTGGCGGATTTGAAGACGCTGAGCGCCGGGCAAGGGCAGGATTGGCCGGATACGCAGATTCTGCGCGCCGCCGGTTTGCCTGTGGTGGCCAGCCCCTTGTACCTGCCGCTGTTCGCCATGCTGCGTCAGGGGCGTTTCGACTATTTCCCGCGCAGCGTGATCGAGGTGGGCCAGGAGCTGGAGTCCGACGCCGCCAAGGGCCTGGTATTGGACCCTTACATTGTGTTGCACTATCCGGCGGCTTTTTATTTCTTCGTGTCGCCGCGCCGGCCGGAGTTGGCCCGGGCGCTGACTCAGGGCCTGGAAGCCGCAATCAAGGACGGCAGCTTCGACAAGCTGTTCCTGCGCTTCAACGGTCCGCGCCTGCGCGCCTTGAACCTGGCGCAGCGGCGCATCATCGAGCTGCCCAACCCCCTGCTGCCCAAGGAGACGCCGCTGCAGCGCAAGGAGCTGTGGTTCTATCCGCGTTGAGGGTCCAGTGGCAGCAAGTCCGTGAATACAAATCCGTCCCGCTCCACCGTCTCGCCCACCGCGTGCGGCACCGGGCGCAGGAACATCGGGCCGTCCCAGGCGAAGGAGTGGAATTCGCCGTATTCGCCGCAAGGGTCGGCGTCGGGCGGCAGCGCGTCCAGCAAGGCCTGGCCGAACTCGCGGCCGGCCAGTTCGCGCGGCAGCTTGCGCGGGTCCAGGCAGGTCAGCCTGGCCTTGAGCCCGCTGCGCAGCATGGTTTGCGCCAACTCGGCGGTGGGCAGGCCCCACAGCGGGAAGAGCGGCGCGATGCCGCTGCCGGCCAGGTTCTGCTCGCGGTAGGCGCGCACGTCCTCCAGGAACAGATCGCCAAAGGCCATATGGCTGACGCCGTCTGCGCGGCAGGCGTTGACGAAGTCGGCCATCCGGCTGGCGTAATCCTCGTTGCCGCAAGGGTAGGGGATGGCCAGCTGGCGCAGCGGCAGACCCAGCGCCGCGGCCTGCGCCTGCAGCAGTTCCACCCGCACCGCGTGCATGGCCACGCGCTGGAAAGCCTGATTGACGGTGGTGAACAGTCCGACGACTTCGACGTCGGGATCTTGGCGCAGCACATGCAAGGCCCAGGCGCTGTCCTTGCCGCTGCTCCAGGACAAGAGTACGGTTTTCTTCATGGCGCACAGCTTAGCCGCGCGGAGGCGCGCCGCCAAGCGGGGGGACTGGGCCGGGGGACTCGGGTATAATGACGCTCTATTTTTTCGTCATTCAGGACTGATTGCCGCATGACCCAGCTCAAGAACGATACCTTCCTGCGCGCGCTGCTTGGCCAGCCCGTCGAATACACCCCGATCTGGATGATGCGCCAGGCCGGCCGCTATTTGCCGGAGTACCGCGCCACCCGCAGCCGGGCCGGCAGCTTCATGGGTTTGTGCACCAGTCCCGATTACGCCACCGAAGTCACCCTGCAGCCGCTGGAGCGTTTCCCGCTGGACGCCGCCATCCTGTTTTCCGACATCCTGACCGTGCCGGACGCCATGGGCCTGGGCCTGTACTTCGCCGAAGGCGAGGGCCCCAAGTTCGAGCGTCCTTTGCGCGATGAAGCCGCCGTCCGCGCGCTGACGGTGCCGGCGCTGGACAAGCTGGGCTACGTCTTCGACGCGGTGTCCAGCATCCGCAAGGCGCTGGACGGCCGCGTGCCGCTGATCGGCTTCTCCGGCAGCCCGTTCACCCTGGCCTGCTACATGATAGAAGGCGGCGGTTCCGACGATTTCCGCCACGTCAAGGCCATGCTCTACAGCCGTCCGGAACTGCTGCACCATATCCTGGACGTGAACGCCCGCACCGTGATCGACTATCTGAACGCCCAGATCGACGCCGGCGCGCAGGCGGTGCAGATTTTCGACACCTGGGGCGGGGCGCTGACCCAGGCGGCTTATCGAGAATTCTCGCTGGCCTATATGCGTCAGATCGTCGCCGGACTGAAGCGCGAGGCCGACGGTCGCCGCGTGCCGGTGATCGTGTTCACCAAGGGCGGCGGCCAGTGGCTGGAAGAGATCGCGGCCATCGGCGCCGACTGCGTGGGCCTGGACTGGACCACGGATCTGGGCGCCGCGCGCGCCCGGGTGGGCGACAAGGTGGCCTTGCAGGGTAACTTCGATCCCAACGCGCTGTTCGCCGAGCCCGCCGCCATCGAGCGCGAAGTGGCGCGCATCCTGGCCAGCTACGGCGCCGGCAGCGGCCATGTCTTCAATCTGGGCCACGGCATCTCCCAGCACGTCAAACCGGAGCATGCCGGAGCCTTGGTGGACGCGGTGCACCGCTTGTCGCGCCCCTACCATGCCGCGGGCTGAAAAACCGCTTTTCAAGCCGGCGGCATGTTTCTGCCGTTCCGGCGCGATACCCCCCGGCGGGCGCACCAAGTTGGCGCGGGCCGGCGGGCATTAAAGCCGGCTTTATCAGTGTCTAAATCCGGCATCAAGCTGCTGTTAGCGCGGCCGGCGGAAAAGGATTTGTTTTTTCAACAGAAAATTTAACTTTTCCCCTGAGGCCGTCCGCGCGTCGTCGGGGTATCCTTACCTGTCCGGCCAATGGTTCTCCTGCGGCCGGATTGTATTTTTACACTGGGATGAACAAGGATATTGACAAGGCGAACCGTAGTCGTTCTCGGAGTTATGCACATTTGCTAGTCAGAGTTCAGGTTCTTGTCAAGCCGATTGCTCATGTTTTTTTGATCAATTTAAGTCTTTGAAAACAAAGAGAAAAATAATTGATTAATTTTTGCGCAATCTAACGGAAATGTTGATCTGGGGCCGTTTCGACCTCAAGGCGACAGCTTGTTCACAAAGTTATCCACAGCATCTGTGTACAGTGGCCGCAAAGCCTTGTCACAACAGCATTTGTCTTCGGGGGCGCGCCGGATGGGGCAGCAAAGCATCGTGCAAGTGGCCGTGGACGTGCCGCTGCCAGGTACGTTCAGTTACCTGACCCAGTTGTCTGTCATGGCCGGGCAAAGAGTGGCGGTTTCCTTCGGGCCGCGCCGGCTGTGTGGCGTGGTTGTCACGGATATACCTCAGCAGGGTATCGACCCGGCCAAGCTCAAGCCGCTGGAGTCCGTGCTGAGCGGACTGCCGCCGCTGCCGGCGGACTTCATGGCCCTGGTCCGCTTCGCCGCCGATTACTACCACCATCCGCTGGGGCAGGCGCTGTTCACCGCCTTGCCCACCGGCTTGCGCGAGCCCCGGGACATCGCCTTGCCGGATGAACGGCCGTACGCGCTGACGCCGCAAGGCGAGGCGGAAGCGCCGCCGGCCCGCCAGCGCGCCCGCTTGGCGCTGTGGCAGGCGCTGCAGGACGGCGCGTTGACGCTGGCCGCCGCCAAGGCGGTGACGCCGCAGGCGGGCAAGGTGCTGGCGGACTGGCTGGCGGACAAGAAGGTTCGCCGCGTGGAGCCGGAAGCCACGCCCTTGCGGGTGGCGGACAGTCCCGAACTGAACGAAGAACAACAGGCCGCGCTGGACGCCTTGCGCGGCCAGGCCGGCTACCAGCCCTGGCTGCTGCACGGCATTACCGGCAGCGGCAAGACCGAAGTCTATCTGCGGCTGATCGCCGACCAGTTGGCCGCCGGCCGCCAAGTGCTGGTGCTGGTGCCGGAAATCAATTTGACCCCGCAGCTGATCACACGCTTCACCCAGCGCTTTCCGGACAGCCGCATCGCGGTGCAGCACAGCCATCTGGCCGACGGCGAGCGTCTGAGGGGCTGGCTGGACGGCTGGCAGGGGCGCGCCGACGTGATGATAGGCACTCGCTTGTCGGTGTTCACGCCGCTGCCGCGCCTGGGCTTGATCGTGGTGGACGAGGAGCACGACGGCTCCTTCAAGCAGCAGGACGGCTTGCGCTACCATGCGCGCGATCTGGCGATCTGGCGCGCGCGCCAGGCCGGCGTGCCCATCCTGCTGGGCTCGGCCACGCCCAGCCTGGAAACCATGGCCAATGTCGAGGCCGGCCGCTATCGCCGGCTGTCCCTGAGCCGGCGCGCTCACGGCGCGGCGCGGCTGCCGGAGGTGAAGCTGGTCGACGTGCGCCGGCAAAAGCTGGCCGAAGGCCTGTCCGAGCCGGTGATACAGGCGCTGCGCCAACGCCTGGCGCGCGGCGAGATGAGCCTGGTGTTCATCAACCGCCGCGGCTTCGCGCCGGTGGTGGCCTGCACCGATTGCGGCTGGACCAGCGGCTGTCCGCGCTGCTCCGCCAAGCTGGTGGTTCATCTGTTGGAGCGCAAGCTGCGCTGCCACCATTGCGGTTGGGAAGAAGCGGTGCCGCGCGCCTGCCCGGATTGCGGCAATCCCGACATCAAACCCTTGGGCGAAGGCACCCAGCGGCTGGAGTCCGCGCTGACGCGCTTGTTTCCCGAGGCGCGCATCCTGCGCATAGACCGCGACACCACCAGCCGCAAGGAAGCCTGGGACGAAATCTATCGCAAGGTCCATGCAGGCGAGGTGGACATGCTGGTGGGCACCCAGATGCTGGCCAAGGGCCACGACTTCGGCACCTTGTCGCTGGTGGTGGCGCTGGGCGCGGACGGCGGTCTGTACTCCGCGGACTTCCGCGCCTCCGAGCGCTTGTTCGCGCAGCTGATGCAAGTGGCTGGCCGCGCCGGCCGCGCCGACGCTCCCGGCGAAGTGCTGATCCAGACTCAGTGGCCGGATCATGAGCTATACCAAGCGCTGACGCGCCACGATTTCGACGGCTACGCCAAGACCCTGCTGGACGAGAGACGCATCGCCGGCTTCCCGCCCTGCGCCTATCAAGCGCTGTTGCGCGCCGACAGTCCCAGTCTGGAACTGGCCACCGCCTTCCTGGCCGAAGTGCGCCGGCTGGCCGAGCCGCTGGCGGCGGAGGTGCTGATCGCCGGCCCGGCGCCGGCGCTGATGGCGCGCTTGGCCAATCGCGAACGCGCCCAGCTGGTGCTGGAAGCGCCGCAACGGCAGGCGCTGCACGCTTTTTTGAACCCATTGCTGCCGCAGGTGGAAGCGGCGGCCAAACGCCATGGACGCGGCCTGCGCTGGTCGCTGGACGTGGATCCGCAAGACATGTGATCGCCCAATGAAAGCAAAAACGAAACAAACCCTGACGGCGGCTTGTCTGCTGCTGTCGGCATGGCCGGCCTGCGCGCTGGACCTGCACGGCCTCAAGCCGGAGGAGGTGGCCGTCTGGGCCGCGCCGGTGGAAAGCGGCAAGACGCTGGCCGGCCATCGCGCCGACAGCGCGGTCAACCCGGCCTCCACCATGAAGCTGATCACCAGCTGGAGCGCGCTGAACCTGCTCAAGCCCGGTTATCGCTGGCATACCGGGCTGTGGTCCGCCGCTCCGCTGCGAGACGGCGCGCTGCAAGGCGACCTTTACTGGCTGGGCGCCGGCGACCCGCGCTTCAACAACGACAGCCTGCTCAATCTGCTGTACGGCCTGCGGTTGCGCGGCGTGCAACGGATAGATGGCAAGCTGGTGTTGGACAAGAGCGCCTTCAAGGGCGTGTCCAGCGCCCGCGACTTCGACGAAGACGCCGGCCGTGCCTTCACCGTGGAGCCGGACAGCCATCTGACCAATCTGAAAGTGGCCTGGCTCAATTTCTACGTCGACGCCGACGGCGCGCGCGTGGCGCTGGACCCGCCGCTGGCCGGCGTCAGCGTCAACGCCAAGCTGCAGGCCGGAGGCCAGAGCGGCGCGAACGATTGCTCCGACGTGCGCCGCTACGTCAGCATCGCCAACGACGTGCGCTCGGTCACCGTCAGTGGCACCTTGCCGCCCAGTTGCGACGGCGTCAAAACCTTCGTCAATGTGCTGGACCACGACGCCTTCGCTAGTCAGGATTTCGCCGCCCTGTGGCAGGCGCTGGGCGGCGCCGGGCCCAAGGGCGCGGGGCTGGGGCGGGTGCCGGCCGGCGCGCGCGAACTGGCCGGTCACGATTCCCAGCCGCTGACCGTGGCGATCAGCGACATCAACAAATACAGCAACAACACCATGGCGCGCACCTTGTTCCTGACCTTGGGCAAGGAGGGGGGCGGCGGAGAGGACACCCGCGCCAACGCCGAGCACGCGGTGCGGCGTTTGCTGGCGGCCAACGCCATTTCCGATGAAACTCTGGTGCTGGAAAACGGCTCCGGCCTGTCGCGGCGGGAGCGGGTGAGCGCGCGCCTGATGGGGCAAGTGCTGCTCAACGCCGCGCGCGGCCCCTACGCCAGCGAATTCCTGGCCAGCCTGCCCATCGCCGGCGAGGACGGCACCTTGCGCAAGCGCTTTGCCGAACAAGGGCCGCGGCTGCGGATGAAGACCGGCACCCTCAAGGACGTCAAGGCTCTGGCCGGCTACTGGCTGGGCGCGGACGGCCGCCGGCTGGCGCTGGCGGTGATCGTCAACAGCCCGCGCGCGCCGGAGATGGGCAAGGCGATGGACCAGATCGTCGCCGATCTGATCGACCGCTTCGAGGCGTCCAAGTAAGAACATGGCGGATTGACGGTTTCGGCGCGCGCGGCGGGAGTATACTATCGGGCTTTGCGCGCTCCTCGCCGGAGCGCCCGATTTCGCGAAAGCCATCGATGAAACCCGTAACCATGTATACCACCGCGGTGTGCCCCTATTGCATCCGCGCCAAGCAAATCCTCTCCGCCAAAGGCGTGGCCGAGATCAAGGAAATTCGCATCGACCTGGACCCGGTCGAGCGCGACAAGATGATGGATCTGACCGGCCGCCGCACCGTGCCGCAAATCTTCATCGGCGACGCCCACGTCGGCGGCTGCGACGACCTGGTGGCGCTGAACCAGGCCGGCAAGCTGGACTTGCTACTGGCCGATTGAGCCGGCTTGCCCGCGATCAAACCGCGCGCTTGCGGGCGGTTGGCCCTGAACCGCTTTCGTGCGATGATGCAGGCCTGTTTTAACCATTCCAAAACCGGCCGCTTGCGAGCGGCCTCCGTGTGAGACAAAGAGATGAGCGAACAACAAGAGCTGCAGCCGGCGTTTTCCATCGAGAAAATTTATGTGAAGGACATGTCCCTGGAAGTGCCTAGCGCGCCGCAGGTGTTCCTGGAGCAAGAACAGCCGGAAATCGACATGCAGCTGGCCAGCGAAGGCAAACAGCTGGACGACGGTTTCTACGAAGTGACCCTGACCGTGACCGTGACCGCCAAGCTGCCGGAAAAAACCATGTTCCTGTGCGAAGTGGGCCAGTCCGGCATCTTCCAGATCCGCAACGTGCCGGCCGAAGACATCGACCCCATCCTGGGCGTGGCTTGCCCCAACATCCTGTTCCCCTACGCGCGCGAAGCCGTGTCCAGCGTAGTGAACCGCGCAGGCTTCCCGCCGGTGCTGTTGTCCCCGATCAACTTCGAAGCCCTGTACATGCAGCAACGCGCGCAACAGGCCGAAGCCGGCAACGCCTGAGGCGACGCAAGCAATGAAACGCCTCGTATATCCGCTGGCGCTGAGCCTGGGCCTGCTGTCCCACGGCGCCGCCGCACTTGAGTTTCGCTCGGTGAAGGAAACCGGCGTGGCGCTGTACGAGGCGCCGACGCTCACCTCGAAGAAGCTGTTCGTGGTGAGCCGCTATTACCCGGTGGAAGTGCTGAGCAGCCAGAAGGAATGGTCGCGGGTGCGCGACGCCACCGGCGGCATCGCCTGGATTCCGGCCGCCGCGCTGTCCAAGCAGCGCTGGTTGCTGATCACCGCCGACAAGGCGGAAGTGCGCGCCGCGCCGGCCAACGACGGCCCGCTGGCCTACACCGTGCCCAAGGACGGCGTGGTGGAGCTGCAAGAGCCGCCCAAGGGCGGCTGGGTCAAAGTGCGCCACCGCGACGGCAGCATCGGCTATGCTCGTATTACCGACCTCTGGGGCTTGTAAGGGCTACGCATGAAACTGGCCATCCTGGGCGCTGGCGCATGGGGCACCGCCCTGGCCATCGCCTTCGCCCGTCACCATCAAGTCACGCTCTGGGCGCGCGACGCCAACCAGGTGGCCGAGCTGGCCGCCAAGCGCGTCAATCAGCGCTATCTTCCCGATTGCCCGTTTCCGGACGCGCTCAAGCTGTCCGCGGAACTGCCGCGCGCCATCCACGACGCCGAACTCATCCTCATCGTCACGCCGATGGCCGGTTTGCGGCCCACCTTGCGGGCGCTGACCGCGCTGTCTTCGCAACTGCCGCCGCTGCTGTGGGCCTGCAAGGGCTTCGAGGCCGGCTCCAGCCTGCTGCCGCACCAGGTGGTGGCCGAGGAACTGCCGGCCAACCACCGCTGCGGCGTGTTGTCCGGCCCCAGCTTCGCCCGTGAAGTGGCCCAGGGCTTGCCGGCGGCGGCGGCCGTCGCCTCCGACGACGAAGCCTTCGCCCGGCAGGTGGCGCGCGATCTGCACAGCCCCTTGCTGCGTCTGTACGCCAACGCCGATCTGGTGGGGGTGGAAGTGGGCGGCGCGGTCAAGAACGTGATGGCCATCGCCACCGGCGTGGCCGACGGCCTGGAATACGGCATGAACGCCCGCGCCGCGCTGATCACCCGCGGGCTGGCGGAAATCACCCGCCTGGCCACCGCGCTGGGCGCCAGCCAGCACACCATGATGGGCCTGGCCGGCATGGGAGATTTGATACTCACCTGCACCGGCGCGCTGTCGCGCAACCGCCAGGTGGGCCTGAAGCTGGCCGAGGGCAAGCCCTTGCAGCAAGCGCTGCAGGAGCTGGGCCATGTCGCCGAAGGCGTGGCCACCGCCCGCGAAGTGCTGACCATGGCGGAGCGGCTGGAAGTGGATATGCCGATCACCGCCGCGGTCTGCGGCCTGCTCTACCAGGGGCATGATCCGCAGCGGGTGGTGCAGGAGTTGCTGAGCCGTTCGCCCAAGTCGGAGGCGGGCGACTTGTTGCAGTAGTTCCCCCGGTTTGATTGAGTGCGACAACAGCCGCCTTGGCGGCTGTTTTTTGTCCTTGCGGCGAGCGCGCCCTTCCTTTTGCCCGAGTCGATGGGGCCTAGGGCGAGAGGCTGGCTGCTTTTGTTGGATACCTTGCTTGAATCTGAGAATGCAGAATACTTTTCCGTTTGTTGAAGAAACGCGTTTTGGCAATTGGTTCTTGAATACGGCCACCTGGAAAGTGCATGTGCTGCGGCGCGCGCTGAACGATCTGGAGCGGATGATGCCGCCGCGGCGCGCGTTTGCCCGGGTGCTGGACGTGGGGTGCGGGTTTGGACATTCCTTTGACGAACTGGCCCGCAGATTCGCGCCGGACGAGATCGTGGCGCTGGACGCGGACCCGGACATCGAGAAGCGGGCGCGTCCGGCCGCCGATCGTTGCTCGAGCGCAGTGACGCTGGCCTTCGGCAACGCTTCGCGCATGGAGTACGCCGACGAGAGCTTCGACATGGTGTATTGCCATCAAAGCTTCCATCATCTGGTGGAGCAGGAGGCGGCGATGCGGGAGTTTTTCCGGGTGCTGAAGCCGGGCGGGGTGCTGCTGTTCGCCGAATCGACCAAGCGCTACATCCACTCGCTGCCTATCCGCTTGTTGTTCCGTCATCCGATGGACATCCAGAAAACCGCGGACGAATACCTGGGCTTGTTGCGCGGAGCCGGTTTCGAGCTGCCGGCCGCGCGCGTGTCCATGCCCTATCTGTGGTGGAGCCGGCCGGACTTGGGGGCGCTGGAGTGGTTTGGCTTCAAAGTGCCGCAGAAGCGCGAGGAAACGCTGGTCAACGCGGTGGCGATCAAACCGGCCGTTTAATCCCGCGGGTGCGTTTTTGTTGCGCTTGCGACAAAATGGGACGGATTCGTAACCATTGTTTAATGCCGTATGCTTGTTTGCTTGTTGGCTGAGTGTGAACAATTTAGAATACGCTCCTTTTTTTGATTGACAGGCTTGTGGATGGCGGAAGTGACAATGAGCGGCGAACCGACGTTGGCGATACAGCGTTGGGCGGCTTGGATGCCGGGCCGCGAGTCGGCCGCCGACTGGGCGCAACGGCCGTTGCAGGCGGCCGAGGCGCCCATTGCGTATCCGGACTGCCGTTTCGTCGACGCGGCGCAGCGGCGGCGCTTGAGTCCGCTGGCGCGTATCTGTCTGCATTTGGCCCAAGCGTGCGCGGCGGACGCGCCGGCGGCGAAGCTGGTGTTCGCCTCTCGCCACGGCGAGGTCAACCGCACGCATTTGATGCTGGAAGACATCGCGGCGGACTCTCCGGTTTCCCCCACGGTGTTCGGGCTTTCCGTGCATAACGCGATTGCCGGCACGCTGTCCTTGTTGCGGCGCGACGAGTCGGCGGCGACGGCGGTGGCCGCCGGAGAACGCACATTGGGCTACGGCCTGCTGGAGGCGGCGCTGACGGCGGCGGAAGACCCCGCGCAACCGGTGCTGCTGCTGTTCGCGGATCTGCCCCTGCTTCCGTTCTATCAAGGCGCCGACGACGCACTGGACCAACCCCAGGGCTTGGCCTTGCTGCTGCGGGCCGGCGCGCCGCGCTGGAGTTTGCGGCAGGACGCGCGCGCGCGCGCGCCGGAAGGCTGGCCGCAGCCGGCCTGGCTGGCGCACGGGCTGGCCGGCGGACGGACGCAGCTGGAACTGAACGGCTGGAGGCTGAGCCGTGAGGGGGCTTAGTTACGGCTGGCGCTTGCTGATGACGGCCTTGGCCTTCTCCTTGTTCAGCGAGGGTGCTTTGCTGCTGACGCTGGTGGTGTTTCCGGCCTTGCGTCTGGTGCCCAATCGCAACGGCCGCCGCCAGCGGCTGGCGCGGGCCATCATCCAGCGCGCTTTCGCCTTGTTCATCGGCTTCATGCGCCTCAGCGGCATCATGAGGCTGAGCATGAGCGGCGAGGGGCGGCTGGAACAGGCGCGGGGCACGCTGGTGCTGGCCAATCATCCGACGCTGATCGATGTGGTGGCGATCATCGCCCGCATGCCCAACGCCAATTGCGTGGTCAAGGCCGCGCTGTGGGACAGCCCCTTTCTGGGCGGCGTGGTGCGCGCCGCCGGCTATATCCGCAACGACGATTCCGGGAGCTTGATCGCGGATTGCGCCGCCTCGCTGCGACGAGGCGACAATCTGCTCATCTTCCCGGAGGGAACGCGCACCGTGCCCGGGCGCGAACTCAAGTTTCAACGCGGCGCCGCCCATATCGCGCTGGCGGCTCAGGCTCCCATTCTGCCGGTGACGCTGAGTTGCAGCCCGTCCACGCTGACCAAGGACAAGCGTTGGCATCAGATCCCGCCGCGGCGTTTCGACTTCGGCCTGGACGCCGGCCGGCCGCTGGCCCTGGCGGAACTGTTGCCGGCCGAGACGCAGCCGTCGCTGGCCTCCCGCCGTTTGAGCGAGGCCTTGCAAGATTATTTCAGCCAAACATTGGCAAGGAAGGAAAGCTGGACATGAGTGCGCTGGAACATGAAATCAAGTTGTTGATCATTTCGGCCCTGGAACTGGAAGACATGGGCGCCGAGGATATCGACGCCGAAGCGCCGTTGTTTGGCGAAGGACTGGGCTTGGATTCCATCGACGCGCTGGAATTGGGCGTGGCATTGAAAAAGACATACAAGGTGAAGCTGGAAGCCAACGATCCCGCCACCAAGGCGCATTTCGCCTCGGTGGCCAGCCTGGCTCGCTTTGTCGCAACGCAACAGGAAGCATGAGAATGACCCGTGAGCAAATTCTGAATGAACTGAGGATCATTCTGCAGGACACTTTCGAAATCGAGCCGGAGCGCGTGACGGCGGAGGCCAATCTGTTCGTCGATCTGGAGCTGGACTCGATCGACGCGGTGGACCTGGCGATCAAGCTGCAGCAACTGACCGGCAAACGCATCAAGCCGGATGGCTTCAAAACGGTGCGGACCGTGGATGACGTGATCACCGCGGTCGAGCAGCTGCTGGCCGCCTGAGATGCCGGCGACGCGCCTGTTGGCGGCGCTGGGCGCTTGTTGTTATCCGCTCGCCGTTTTTCTGGGGCTGCAATATTTTCCGCCCCGCGCGGTGGGCGCCGCCTTGCTGCTGCTGTTCTTGCTGCGCTACCGGCGGCAAAGCCGCGCGCTGTGGCGAGACCTGGCCGCGGCCCAGCGCGGCGCCTTGCTGGGCATGATCGTCTTGTCCGCCCTGGTGGCCCTGACCGGCAGCGCCTTGCTATTGCGTTTGATGCCGGCGTTCATCAGCCTGTCCATGCTGTGGGTGTTCGCCCACTCGCTGCGTCATCCGCCCACGATGATTGAGCGCTTCGCCCGTCAGATCACGCCGGACTTGCCGCCGGAAGGCGTGGCCTACACCCGGCGCGTGACCCGCGTCTGGTGCGGGTTTTTCGTTTTCAACGCCGCGGCGGCCCTGTACACCGCCTTGCCGGCGGGGCAGGACTTCTGGCTCTGGTACAACGGCCTGGCGTCTTATCTGTTGATGGGCGCCTTGTTCGCCGTCGAATGGCTGTATCGGCGCTGGCGCTTTCCCGAGGCGCGGGCATGAGCGCGCTGGCTCTGGAGAGCGTGTTGATCGGCGGCCGCGACCCGGACAGGGTGGCGGCTTTGCGCGACGGGCGGCCCTTGACGTGGCGCGACTTCAGCGACGCGGTGGCCGGCGTGGCCGCCACGCTGGAGCCCGGCCGGCGTTATGCGCTGATCGCCGCGGACGCCTGGCTGTTCGCCGTCGCGCTGTTTGCGGTTTGGCGCGCGGACGCGGAGGCGATGGTGCCCAACAACGCCTTGCCCGCCACCTTGAGCGGGCTGGCGGAGTCTTTCGACGAGGCGCTGGACGACGCCGCGCTGCGGGCGCGGATGGCTTCGCCGGGCGCGCCCGCAGCGGCGCGCCTGCTGGACGGCGAGCGCTGTCGGCTGACCTTGTTCACTTCCGGCTCCACCGGCGAGCCCAAGTCCATCGTCAAGCGCCTGCGGCAGCTCTCGGCCGAGGTGGCGGTGCTGGAGCGCAGTTTCGGCGCGCAAGCCGGAGATGCCTGCGTGCTGGCGACGGTGCCGCATCATCATATTTACGGGCTGCTGTTCCGTCTGCTGTGGCCGTTGAGCGCCGGCCGGGTCTTCGAAGTGTCGCCGCATTTCCTGCCAGAGGATTTGCTGGAGGCCGCCGCGGGCTTGGGCGAGGTGACCCTGATCGGCAGCCCGGCGCAGCTGTCGCGGCTGCCCGAGCTGATCGATCTGCCTGCCTTGCTGTCCCGCACGCGGCTGTGCGTGTCTTCGGGCGGCCCGCTGCCGGCCGACGCCGCCGCGGCGTTTGCCGCGGCCGGGGGCCAGGCGCCGCTGGAGATCTTCGGCAGCACCGAGACCGGCGGCGTGGCCTGGCGCCGTCAAAGCGACGGCGACCGCGCCTGGACGCCGCTGCCCTCGGTGCGCTGCGCCGTCGGCGAGGAAGGCGCGTTGCGGATCGTGTCGCCCTTCCTGCCCGACGACGCGCCCTGGCTGGCGTCGGACGCCGCCGAGTTTTTGCCGGACGGCCGCTTTCTCTTGCAAGGCCGGCGCGATCGCGTGGTGAAACTGGCGGAAAAAAGGCTGTCGCTGGGCGAGCAGGAACAAAGACTGGCCGATCATCCATGGCTGGACGCCGCCGCGCTGCTGGTGCTGCCGGCGCGGCGCGACACGCTGTGCGCCGTCGTCGCGCTGTCGGCGCAGGGGAGGGCGCAACTCGTCGCCCTGGGCAAGTTGGCGACGCAGCAGGCGCTGCGGCGCTATCTGGCGGCCTGGTACGAGCCGGTGCTGTTGCCGCGTCGCTGGCGCTTTGTCGACGTTCTGCCGCAGACCGAACGCGGCAAGCCGGACCGAGCGGCGATGCCGGGATTGTTTTGAATTGGAAGGTATTGGCGCAATGACCCCCTCGCAGGCTTTCACGCCCCCTTATTCCGTGTTGGAACAGACGGAGGACGCCTGCCGCGTGTCCATCCCGCTGGCGGCGGACGCGGCCTGCTTTGACGGCCATTTTCCCGGCTTCCCGGTACTGCCCGGCGTGGTGCAGCTGCATTGGGTGGCGCGCATCGCCGCCCGGACCCTGGGCAGCGCCGGCGTTTTCGCCGGCATGGATCAGATCAAATTCACCGGCATCGTCCGGCCGGGCGACGCCTTGGAACTGGTGTTGCAACTGGACGCGGCCAATGGCCGCCTGAATTTCGTCTATGAAGTGGCGGGCCGGAAAATGTCTTCCGGCCGGCTGCGGATGCAAGCGCAATGAGCTTCCGTCCCTGTCTGATCATTCCCTGCTACAACCACGGCTCCACCATGGGCGGAGTCTTGGAGCGGCTGCGGCCTTACGGCGTGCCCGCCTGGGTGGTGGACGACGGCAGCGAGGAACCCACCCGGCAGACGCTGGAGGCGCTGGCGCGCGCGGAGCCCTGGGTGCGTCTGCTGCGTTTGCCGCGCAACGGCGGCAAGGGCGCCGCGGTCATGCATGCGATGCGGCTGGCTTACCGAGAAGGCTACAGCCATGCTTTGCAAGTGGACGCGGACGGTCAGCACGCGTTGAGCGACGTGCCGCGTTTTTTGGCGCGGGCGGCGGAGCGGCCCGACGCGGTGATCGCCGGCCGTCCCTTGTACGACGCCAGCG
Source organism: Chromobacterium rhizoryzae (assembly GCF_020544465.1). Lineage (NCBI taxonomy): Bacteria > Pseudomonadati > Pseudomonadota > Betaproteobacteria > Neisseriales > Chromobacteriaceae > Chromobacterium > Chromobacterium rhizoryzae. The sequence continues at coordinate 3,998,936 of NZ_CP066126.1, read as the reverse complement.
TGCCCAAAGCTCGTCTATACGGCCGCTATCTGACCCATTTCTGGGTCTGGATTGAAACGCTGTCCTTCGATATCGCCGACTCCATGTGCGGCTTCCGCTGCTACCCGCTGGCGGCGACGGAGGCCTTGCTGCGGCGAACCCGCATTCCGCGGCGGATGGATTTCGACATCGAGATCATCGTACGTCTGCATTGGGCCGGCGCGCCGGTGCTCAATCTGCCGACCAGGGTGACGTATCCGAGCGGCGGCCTCTCCCATTTCGACGCCCTGCGCGACAATGCCCGCATCAGCCTGATGCACACCCGGCTGGCCTTGGGCATGCTGCCGCGCGCGCCGCGCTTGCTGCGCCGTCGCTGGCGCGAGGCGCGCGCATGAGCTGGGCGGCCACCGCGGAGCGCGGCTCGCTGCTGGGCATGAAAATCCTGCTGGGCTTCTACCGCCTGCTGGGCGCGCGCTCGGTGCGGCTGCTGCTCTATCCCATCGTCGCCTATTTCTTTCTCACCGGCCGCGCCGCGCGCGCCGCCTCAAGGGATTTTCTGCGGCGCGCGCGCGCCGCCGACGGCGATCCGTCGCCCGTCCGCGCGCGGGACGTCTACCGCCATCTCTACAGCTTCGCCGAAGCCGCCGCCGACAAAATGGCGGCCTGGGCCGGAGGCCTGCCGCCGGAGGCGGTGGCGGCGCCGGGCAGCGACGATATGCGGGCGCTGTTGGCGAGCGGGCGCGGGGCGCTGCTGGTGGGCTCGCACCTGGGCAATCTGGAAATGTGCCGGGCGCTGGGACACGCGGCCGGCGCGCGCCGGGTCAACGCCGTGGTCTACACCCGGCACGCCGCGCGGTTTTCCCGTTTGCTGGCGGCGGCCAGCGGCGACTACGCCGTCAACCTGATCCAGGTGCAGGACATGGGCGTGGACACCGCCATCCTGCTCAAGGACAAGATAGACAACGGCGAGTGGGTGGTGATCGTCGGCGACCGCACCCCGGCCAGCGACAACGGACGAGTGCAGCGCGCCGAGTTCCTGGGCGGCTCCGCCGCCTTCGCGGAAGGGCCGTGGATTCTGGCCAGCCTGCTGGAGTGTCCGGTCTATTTGCTGTTCTGCCTCAAACGGCAGCGGCGTTACCACATTACGCTGGAGCCGTTCGAGGAACGGCTCCGCCTGCCGCGCCGCGAGCGCGGCGAGGCCCTGCGGCGGACGATTCAGCGTTACGCCGATCGCCTGGCCTGGCATGCGCGGCGCTCGCCGCTGCAATGGTTCAATTTTTACGATTTCTGGCGCGCTTAGCCGGAAGCGACAGCTGCCGCGTGGCGCGGCGAGAAAGAGTCCGTAGTGATGAAGAGCAAGGAGGCGCTCAGCGTGGGCGCCGGACGTTTGACGATTGAAGACGTGTGCGCGGCGGCGCAGGGACAAGTGCAAGTGGAGTTGGCCGGCGGCGCGTTTCCGGAACGCATCGAACGCGGCGCCGCCTTCCTGGCCGGCCTGCTGGCCGAGGGCGGCGAAGTCTACGGCGTCAACACCGGTTACGGCGACAACTGTACGGTGACGATTCCCGCCGCGCTGGTGGCGGAGCTGCCGCTGCATCTGACGCGCTACCACGGCTGCGGCCTGGGCGACTACCTGGATGAAGCGTCCACGCGCGCGGTGCTGCTGGCCCGGCTCAACTCCCTGTCCCAGGGCGTGTCCGGCGTACGCTGGCTATTGCTGCAAAGACTGGCCGCCTTGCTGCGGCACGATGTGCTGCCGCTGATTCCGGCCGAGGGCTCGGTGGGCGCCAGCGGCGATTTGACGCCGCTGTCCTATGTGGCCGCCGTCTTGTGCGGCGAGCGCGAAGTGCGCTACCGGGGCCAAGTGCGGCCGGCGGCGGCGGTGCTGGCCGAACTGGACCTGCCGCCGTTGACGCTGGCGCCGAAAGAAGGGCTGGCCTTGATGAACGGCACGGCGGTGATGACCGGCCTGGCCTGCCTGGCCTTCGCCCGCGCCGAATACCTGACCCGGCTGAGCGCGCGGCTGACCGCGCTGTCCTGCCTGGCCTTGAAAGGCAATCGCGGTCATTTCGCGCCGGAGCTGTTCGCGGTCAAGCCGCATGAAGGCCAGAACCAGGTGGCCGCCTGGATCTACGCCGATCTGGACGACGGCGGCGAAGCGCGCGAACAGATCCGCCTGCAAGACCGTTACTCCATCCGTTGCGCGCCGCACGTCATCGGCGTGCTGCGCGACGCCTTGCCCTGGCTGCGCCGCGACATCGAGAACGAACTGAACAGCGCCAACGACAACCCCATCATCGATCCGGACCTGGAGCGGGTGTTGCACGGCGGCCATTTCTACGGCGGCCATATCGCTTTCGCCATGGACGGCATGAAGAACGCGGTGGCCAATCTGGCCGACCTGATGGACCGGCAACTGGCGCTGCTGGTGGACACCCGCTACAACCACGGCCTGCCGCAGAATCTGTCCGGATCGCGCGGCGAACGGGCCGCGATCAACCACGGCTTCAAGGCGGTGCAGATCACCGCCTCGGCCTGCGCGGCGGAAGCCTTGAAGCTGACCATGCCGGCCTCGGTGTTCTCCCGCTCCACCGAATGCCACAACCAGGACAAGGTCAGCATGGGCACCATCGCCGCGCGCGACGCGCTGCGCGTGTTGCAGCTGACCGAACAAGTGGCGGCCTGCCTGACGCTGGCGGCGGCGCAGGGCGTGCGCTTGCGGCGGCAATCCGGCGAGCTGGATATCAGCCGGCTGCCGCCGGCGCTGGGCGATTTCGTGGCCGAACTGGAGACGCTGTCCCCCTTCCTGGACGAGGACCGCCGCCAAGACGGCGAACTGCGCCTGGCGATAGAGCGGATTCAGCAACGCGCCTGGAGCTTGTATTGATGACGGCGGACCTTAAAGCGGCCGCGTCCTTGCCGGCGGCGGAGATCGAAATCGAGATTCCCTTCCACGACGTGGACGTGCTGCACGTGGCCTGGCACGGTCATTACGTGAAGTACTTCGAACTGGCGCGCACCACGTTGCTGCGCAGCTTCGACTACGACTACCCGCAGATGCGCGATTCCGGCTACGCCTGGCCGGTGACCGAGTGCTATCTGAAATACGTGCGCCCGGCCCGCTACGGCCAGCGGGTGATCGCGCGCGCGCAACTGACGGAATACGAAAACCGCCTCAAGGTGGTTTACCAACTGCGCGACGCCCTCAGCGGCGAAAAACTGACCCAGGGCCACACCGTGCAAGTGGCCTTGGACCTGGCCGACGACATGGCGCTGCAGTTCGTCACGCCGGCGGTGTTGTGGAACAAACTGGGCATCCCATGCGAGGAATGACGATGTTGAAACCGTGGACGCGCCGCGCAGGCGGCTTGCTGGCGCTCTTGCTGGCCGGGCTTGCGCCGCTGGCGCAGGCCGAGGATTTGCTGAGCCAGATTTCCAGAAAGCTGGCGGCGAACTCGGTCTTGCACGCGGATTTCGCGCAGAGCCGGCAGATGGCCGCCTTGAAAAAGCCGCTGCAGTTGTCCGGACGCATGGTGTTGTCGCGTGAAAACGGCGTGATCTGGTCCATCGTCAAACCGTATCAACTGGGCTATGTGATGACGCCCAAGGGCGTGAGCGAACTGCTGCCCGACGGCAGCCGCCGCGAGCGGGCCAGCCGCGACATCCCCGGCATCGGCTCGGTGGAAGGCTTGTTCCGCGGCTTGCTGGCCGGGGACAGGAATTTGCTGCAACAGCACTTCGCGGTGGAGGCCAAGGGCAGTCCCGCCGCCTGGACCCTGTTGCTGAAGCCCAAGCCGGGGCCTTTGCAAAAAGGCCTGGGCGCGGTGGAGCTTTCCGGCGCCGCGCAGCTGGAACGTGTGTCGCTGACCGAGCCCGGCGGCGACAGCACGCAGATCCGCTTCAGCCGGATTGATGCGCAAAGCCCGCTGAGCGCCGAGGAAAGCCGCTTGCTGGGAGGGCGTTGATGCGCAAGCGCTTTTATGGTTGGCTGGCGCTGATGCTGCTGTGCCTGGCCTCGCTGCTGCCCTATCTGGGGCGGCCCTTGCCGGTGCAGACCAATATGCTGGCGATGCTGCCGGACGACGCGCGCCAACCCGAGGTGGAGCGCGCCTTGGCGCAACTGGCGGCCAAGGCGGGCGAGCGCCTGGTGGTGATGGTGGGGCATCGCGATCCGGCCCAGGCCAGCCGCCTGGCGGAACAGGCGGCCGCCCGGCTGCGCGCCCTGCCGGCCTTGCGCTCGGTGCAAGGGAAAATAGGCGACCTTGACCCGGCGCGCCTGTTGCGGCCTTACGCCCCTTACCGCCACGGCCTGTTGACCGACGCCGACCGCGAGGGGCTGAGGCAAAACCCGCAAGCGTATCTGGAAACCCTGTTGCTGCGTCGCTTGAGCCTGCCGGGACAGGGCGCTTTCGGCCTGCCGCTGGCGGAGGATCCCTTCGGCCTGTTCGGCAATGTGTTGGCCGCGCTGCCTATGGCCAAGTCGTCGTTGCAGATCAAGGACGGCTGGCTGGCGACGGAGCGAGACGGCGTGTCCTGGCGCTTGCTGAGCGCGCCCTTGAACGGCGACGCTTACGATCCGGCGCTGCAGCAAGTCCTGAGCCGCGAAGTGGCGGAACTGCGCACGCTGGCGGAGGCCGGCGGCGGCCAGCTGGCCGCCACCGGCGCGGTGCTGTTCGCCGGCGAGGCGCGCGGCGGCGCCGAAGCGGAAATGAACAGGATAGGCAGCGTGTCGATGGCGGCCGTCATCGGCCTGATGTTGCTGGTGTTCCGCCGGCTGCGCCATCTGGCCTTGTCCGGCGCGGTGATCGCCGCGGGCACGCTGACGGCGGTGGCCGCCACCCTGGCGGTGTACGGCCAGTTGCACTTGCTGACCCTGGTGATGGGCGCCAGCCTGATCGGCGTGGCGATAGACTACTCGACCCATCTGTTCGCCAGCCAGTTGCAAGACGGGCCGGATTGGGACGTGGAGCGAGCGCTGGCCGCCATTCATCCGGCCATCCGCATGGGGCTGCTGACCACCTTGCTGGGCTACGGCGCGCTGGCTCTGCTGCCGTTTCCGGGGCTGCGCCAGATCGCCTTCTTCTCCAGCGCCGGCCTGGTCGGCGCCTATCTGACCGTGCTGTGGTGCGTGCCTTGCTTTGTGCGTCAGGCCGCGCCGGCGTCGGCGCGGGGCATTCTGCCGCCGATAGGCCGCGCTTTCGACCGTTACTGCCAATTCATGCGCGGCCGCCGCCTGGCCGCGCTCTTGCTGGCGCTGGGCGCGCTGTCGCTGCCGGGGCTGGCCCGATTGCAGGCGGACGACGATGTGCATCAGTTGATTCGGCCCTCGGCTGAACTGCTGGCGCAGGAACACTTGATTCGAGAGCTGGCGGGGCAGGGCAATAGCCGCCAGTTCTTCCTGCTGGAAGCGCCCAGCGAAGCCGCCTTGCTGCGCCTGGGCCGGCAGTTGGACGGCCGCCTAGACGCCTTGGTGAGCGCCGGTCAGCTGCAAGGCTATCAATCCTTGTCCAGCTTGCTGCCGCCGCCGGAGCGGCAACAGGCCGACCACGCGCTGCTGCAAGACGCGATGCGACGCGCCGGCCGGCAAGTGCTGCAGGACGCCGGCGTGCGCGACGAGATCGCCGGCGGCTATCTGGCCGGCCTGGCGCGGCCGGGGCCGTCCTTGACGGCGGAAACGCTGCTGGCTCAGCCGCTGGCCGCGCCGCTGCGCCACCTGTGGCTGGGGCGGCACGACGGAGCCTGGCGCATGGCGGTGATGCCGGGCGACTTCCGCAAGCTGGACGCTTTGCGGCAAGCGGCGCAAGGGCTGGACGGCGTCACGCTGGTGGACAAGGCCGCCAGCGTGTCCGAACTGTTCCGCCAGTTTCGCGAAGCCTCCACGCTGATGTTCGCGCTGTCGCTGCTGGCCATCGTGGCGCTGATGCAGCGCCGTTACGGCTGGCGGCGCGCGCTGCTCTTGGCCGCTCCGGTCAGCCTGGCGGTGCTGTTCACCCTGGGCGCGCTGGGCTGGCTGGGCGTGAGCGCCAATCTTTTCGTCGTGCTCGGCTTCCTGATGGTGCTGGGCGTGGGCGTGGACTACGCGATCTTCGTGGAAGAGGGCCGCCGTCATCATCAGCAGGCGGCGTTGCTGGCGGTGGGGCTGTCGGCCTTGACCACCTTGCTGTCCTTCGGCTTGCTGGCCGCGAGCGCCACCCCCGCGGTCAGCAGCTTTGGTTTGACTCAATTGATAGGCGTGGGCCTGGCGGTGCTGCTGGCGCCTATGGTGACCCTGTTCAAGACCGGGGACGCGGGAAGGGCCGAGCCATGTTGAAACTGCTGCCCCTGCTGTTCTTGCTCGCCGCTTGCGCCGGCGGCGGCCATTGCGTCCGCCTGCCGCAAACCCCGGCCTACTGTCTGCGGCAACCCGCCGAGACTTATAACGCCAGCCAGTTGGTGACGGCGAGCGGCAGCGGTTTTCGCGAACTGTCCTTGCTGCAGCTGGAGGCCGATGGGCAGCGGCTGTCGCTGGCGGCCTTGTCGCCGTTGGGCCAGCCCTTGCTGAGCGCCGGCTGGGACGGCCAACGCTGGAGCGCGAGCTCGCCGTTCGGCCGCCGGGTCAGCGACCAGGGGCCGGCGATGCTGGCCCTGGCGCAATGGCTGCACCTGCCCGAGGCCGCCGTTCTGGACGGCTTCGGCCGCGCGCCCGCCTGGTGGCTGCACGCGGCGGACGGCCAGCGTCGGCTGATGAACGGCGACCAAACCTTGCTGATCGACGCGCCGACGCCCAAGGGGCGGCGCGTCCGGCTGCCGCAACTGGGCATGACGCTGGAGATCGAATCCTTGGCGGCGATGGCGCCGGAGGCGGAGGCTCAATGACGGTTTATCTGAACGAATTGGCGATGATCAACGCGCTGGGCCGCGAGCTGCCGGAGATCCACCGGCGCTTGCTGGCCGGCGACTGCGGCGGCATGTGCGAGGAGGCCGGCGCGGTGGTGGGCCGGGTGGCGGGCGCGCTGCCGGAGATCCCGGCGGAGCTGGCCCGCTACGACAGCCGAAACAACCGGCTGCTCCTGGCCGCGCTGGAGCCCTTGCGCGCTCGCGTGGAGGCGCTGGCCGCGCGCTACGGGCGTCATCGGATCGGCGTGGTGCTGGGCACCAGCACCTCGGGCATCCTGGAGACGGAGCTGGCGGTCGCCGCCGAGGCGGCCGGGCAGGCGCGGCCGGAGCGCTACGATTACGCACAGCAGGAAATGGGCAGCCCGGCCTTGTTCCTGGCCGAGCTGTTGCGGCTGGACGGCGTCGCCTATGTGGTCTCCACCGCTTGCTCTTCCAGCGCCAAGGCGGTGGCCGCCGCCGCCCGCTTGTTGTCGCAAGGGCTGTGCGACGCGGTGATTTGCGGCGGGGCGGACAGCCTGTGCCAGCTGACCCGGCAGGGCTTCGCCGCCCTGGAGTCCGTCAGTCCCGTCTTGTGCCAGCCGATGAGCGCGCGACGCCGCGGCATCAATATCGGCGAGGGCGCCGCCTTGTTCATCGCCAGCCGCGAGCCGGGCCCGGTGGCCTTGCTGGGCTACGGCGAAAGCAGCGACGCCTGGCATATGTCGTCGCCGCACCCGGAAGGCCGCGGCGCGGAGGAGGCGATGCGGCGGGCCTTGCGAATGGCCGGCGCGGAGGCGGCCCAGGTGGGGTACGTGAATCTGCACGGTACGGCCACCGTCAAGAATGATGAAATGGAAAGTCTGGCGATGCGGCGGGTGTTTCCCGACGGCGTGCCGGCCAGTTCCACCAAGCCCTTGGTCGGCCACCTGCTGGGGGCCGCCGGCGCCACCGAGCTGGGCTTCGGCTGGCTGGTGCTGAGCGACAGCCGGCGCCGGCTGCCGCCGCATGTCTGGGACGGCGCGGCGGACCCGGCCCTGCCGGCGCTGAAACTGACGCAAGCCGGCGCTGCGCTGCCCGCGGGGCGGCCGCTGGTGATGAGCAACTCTTACGCCTTTGGCGGCAATAACGTGTCGCTGTTGCTGGCGGCAACAGCGACGGACGAGAACGAACACGCATGATGTTACCGGCTATCACCGAAGTCTTGCCGCACCGCGGCGGCATGTTGCTGCTGGAGGCGGTGCAACGCTACGACAGCGCAGGCCTGGAGGCGCGCGCCACGCCGGACGCGGCGGCATGGTACGCGGACGCCGCCGGCGATATGCCGGCCTACATCGGCATCGAACTGATGGCCCAGGCGGTGGCCGCCTGGGTGGGCCTGACGGCGCGCCAGGCGGGGCTGCCGGTCAAGCAGGGCGTGCTGTTGGGCACGCGTCGTTACCAGCCGGCCTGCGCGGCGTTCGCCGCCGGGCGGCCGCTGCGGGTGACCGCCAGCCCGGTCTATCGCGACGAGTCCGGCATGGGGTCCTTCCTGTGCGAGATCGCCTGCGGCGAAGACCGGCTGGCCGAGGCCACCATCAATGTGTTCGAACCGGAAGATTTCGCCTTATTTCTGCAGGAAAGCAGCGCACAATGAAAAAAAGAATCCTGATCACCGGATCCAGCCGGGGCATAGGCCGGGCAGTGGCCTTGCAACTGGCGAGAGACGGCTTCGACGTGGCCATCCACTGTCGCAGCCGCCGTGAAGAAGCGGAGGCCGTGGCAGCGGCCGCCCGCGCGGAGGGCGCGGCGGCGACGCTGATGCAATTCGACGTCAACGACCGCGAGGCCGCGCGCGCGGCCATCGAAGCGGACATCGCCGCCAACGGCGCGTTCTGGGGCGTGGTGCTGAACGCGGGCGTGACCCGCGACAACGCCTTCCCGGCGCTGGAGGGCGAAGACTGGGACCTGGTGGTGAACACCTCGCTGGCCGGTTTCTACAATGTGACCCATCCGCTGATCATGCCCATGGTCCGCGCCCGCAGCGGCGGCCGCGTCGTCACCCTGTCCTCCGTCTCCGGCGTGATGGGCAACCGCGGGCAAGTGAATTACAGCGCGGCCAAGGCGGGCCTGATCGGCGCCACCAAGGCGCTGGCGGTGGAACTGGCCAGCCGCAAGATCACGGTGAACTGCGTGGCGCCGGGCCTGATCGACACCGATATCCTGGAGGGCGCTCCGGTGGAAGAGGCCCTGAAGATGGTGCCGATGAACCGGGTGGGGCGGCCGGAGGAAGTGGCCGCCCTGGTGGCCTTCCTGATGTCCGACGGCGCCGCCTACATCACCCGCCAGGTGATAGGCGTGAACGGAGGCATTGTCTGATGCGCCGCGTCGTGATCACCGGCATGGCGGGCATCACCAGCCTGGGCCATGACTGGCCCGCCATCGCGGCCAAGATCCGGGCCGGCCGCAACGGCGTGCGCGCCATGCCGGAGTGGGACGGCTTTCCGGATTTGAACACCCGCCTGGGCGCGCCGGTGGACGACTTCGCGCTGCCGGCCCACTATCCGCGCAAGATGTCCCGCGCGATGGGACGAGTGGCGCAAATGGCGGTGTGCGCCACCGAATGCGCCCTGCTGGACGCCGGCCTGCTGCAAGACCCCTGCATCAAGGACGGCCGCATGGGCGTGGCCTACGGCTCCTCGTCCGGCAGCGTGGCACCGATACAGGCCTTCGGCCAGATGTTGGCCACCGGCTCCATGGCCGGCGTCACCTCCACCAGCTACATCCAGATGATGAGCCACACCGCTGCGGTCAATATCGGCTTGTACTTCGGTCTGACCGGGCGGGTGATTCCCACTGCCAGCGCCTGTACTTCCGGCAGCCAGGCCTTGGGCTACGCTTACGAAACCATACGTTTCGGCCGCTGCGACATGATGATAGCCGGCGGCGCGGAGGAAATGTCGGCCGGCGGCGCGGCGGTGTTCGACACCTTGTACGCCACCAGCCAGCGCAACGACGAGCCGGCGCATACGCCGCGGCCCTTCGACCGCGACCGAGACGGCCTGGTGGTGGGCGAGGGCGCTTGCACCCTGGTGCTGGAGGAACGCGAGCACGCGCTGGCGCGCGGCGCCGCCATCTATGCCGAAATCTGCGGCTTCGGCACCAATTCCGACGGCAGCCACATCACCCAGCCGGAAGCGCCGACCATGGCGCGCGCGATGCGGCTGGCGCTGGACGACGCCGGCCTGTCCGCCGGCGCGATAGGCTACGTCAACGCCCACGGCACCGCCACCGACCGCGGCGACATCGCGGAAACCCAGGCCACCGCCGCCGTGCTGGGGCGGGCGCCGATCAGCTCGCTGAAAAGCTATTTCGGCCACACCCTGGGCGCCTGCGGCGCGCTGGAAGTGTGGCTGACGGTGGAAATGCTGCGTGAAGGCTGGCTGGCGCCCACACTGAACCTGGACCGGGTGGACCCCGCCTGCGGCGAACTGGACTACCTGACCGGGGCCATCCGCCGGGCCGATGTCGAATACGCGATGAGCAACAACTTCGCCTTCGGCGGCATCAACACATCCCTGATTTTGAAACAGGCCGGTTAAAGCGGCCAGGAGAGAAAACATGCGTCAACTACGCGCTTATATTGCAGCCCTGCTTTTGGCGATGACCGCCGTTTCCGCGCAGGCCGCGCCGGCCAGCGTGCCGGTGCGCGACGTGACCGACCAACTGGTGGCGCGCATGGACGGCAAGCCGATGACCGCGGACATGCTGCGTCGCGCCATCATCGCCGGCGCCGGCAGCAAGGGCTGGGTGGTGGTGGCCGACGGCGAAGGCAAGCTGCTGGCCAGCCTGGATGTGCGCGGCAAGCATCAGGCCAAGGTGGCCATCAGCTACGGCGCGGACCGCTACAGCGTCAAATACCTGTCCGCCAACAACCTGAACGTGGAAACCAAGAGCGAGAACAAAAACTATAGCGGCGCCGCGGAAAAAGCGCCGGTAGGCACCGTGCTGATCCACCCCAACTACAACCGCTGGGTCTCCATCATGGTGCAAGAGATCCAGGCGTCGGCCAACCAGATCGCGCCTTGAACATGAAGCGTCGCGTCGTCGTCAGCGGCTATGGTCTGGCCAGCCCCATCGGCAACGATGAGGCAACGGCGCTGACGGCCTTGCGCAACGGCCGCAGCGGCGTCGCCGCGCGGCCGGATTTCGCCGAGCTTGGCATGAGCAGCCGGGCGGCCGGCGCGCCGCGCCGCGACGACATCGCCTTGCCGCCGCGCAAGCTGCAACGCTTCATGGCGGACGCGGCCCTGTACGGCTGGCACGCCGCCCAGCAGGCGATTGCCCATGCGCGGCTGCCGGCTTCCGTCCTGCAACACCCGCGCACCGGCCTGGTCGTCGGTTCCGGTGTGGGCTCCACGGCCAAGCTGAGCGAGGCGATGGCGATTCTGGCCAGCCGCGGCATTCACCGGCTGACGCCTTATTACGTGCCGCAGATCATGGGCAACACCGTATCCGCCAATCTGGCCACCCATCTGGGCGTCCAGGGGCTCAGCCTGGGCGTGACCTCCGCCTGCGCCACCTCCGCGCACGCCATCGGCTACGCTTTCGAACAGATTCAGTTCGGCAAACAGGATGTGATGCTGGCGGGCGGAGCGGAGGAAGTGAGCTGGCAATCCGCGGTGCTGTTCGACGTGATGGGCGTGCTGGCCGACGGCGACGCGTCGACGCCGGACACCGCGTCTCGTCCTTATCACGCGGACCGCGACGGCTTCGTCATCGCCGGCGGCGCGGGCGTGCTGGTGTTGGAGGCGCTGGAACACGCGCTGGCGCGCAAAGCCCCCATCATCGCCGAACTGTCCGGTTACGCCGCCTGCAGCGATGGACACAGCATGGTGGCGCCCAGCGGCGCGGGCGCAGAGCGCTGCATGCGGCTGGCGCTGGCGGACGCCGGTCTGGAACGGGTGGACTACATCAATACCCACGCCACCGGCACGCCGCAAGGGGACCGCGTCGAAATCGAGGCCGTCCGGGCCGTGTTCGGCGCCGAGGCCGTGCCCGCCTTCTCCTCCACCAAGGGCCTGACCGGCCACGCGATCGCGGCGGCCGGCGCAATGGAAGCCATCTTCAGCTTGCAGATGATGCGCCATGGCTTTGTCGCCGCCTCGCCGCAATACGGCGAGCTGGACGATTGCCTGGCCGGCCTGCCGTTCGTTCGGCACGCTCGGCCGGCCCAGTTGGACAGCGTGCTGTGCAACAGCTTTGGTTTCGGCGGAGCCAACGCCTGTCTGGTGTTCTCTCGCGCGGGGCTTTGAGGCCCCGCTTCAGGCTTACTTGAGCACTTGCGCCTTCAGCGCCACGCCCGCCATCAAGAAGCCGCTGCCGCACATATACTCCTTGGCGTTGCTGATCTCCTCAGACTTGTAATAACTGCGGATATTGACCACGGCGGAGCCGCCTTCCTTGCGCGCGCGCTCCTGGAACTCCAGCAGCGCGGAAATGAAGGCGCGCTGGCAGGCGGCGGCGTTGTCCTTGCCGAAGCTATTGGTCTTTTTATTGCTCACCCATTCGCCCAGCACCTTGCCTTTGCCGCCGCGGGCAAAGCGAAAGGCGATGTTAGGGTCCAGCTTTTCCTTGGCCAGATCGCTGTTCAGCGCGTCTTCGATGGACAGCATCAGTTTTTCATCCGCGGCGTGGGCGACGGCGGGCAGCGCCAGCGCGCAGGCCAGCAGCAGAGGGGCGATTCGTTTGTGCAGAGTCATGGGTTTGGCGATTCGGCTGTTAAGAGGCTGATAAACGACGCCGGCGGCGCGTCTGCCGCGCCGCCGCGTCGAATCGAGGCCCCGCAGTGTACTCGCGCGCGCAGCCCATTCCAAAGACAGTATTAACATTGAAACGGCGCGTTTCCGGACGTGGCCTTACGCGCGCGCTGCCGCGGGGTCAGTCCTGCGCGGGCACTTTCAAGGCCGCGCCTGCAGCGCGTCCAGGCCGTGTTGCAAGCACTGCTACGCCGGCGCCAGCGTCAGATGCAGCACATTGCAGGGGCAGGGTTGTTCCTTGGCCTGCTCCAGCAGCGCCAATACCGCGCGCAGGCTTTCGTGTCCCTTGCGCAGGTCGCGTATGGCGCTGCGCAGACTTTGTTCGCGGGCGTACAGCCGGCTTTCCAGCCGTTTCAGCGAGGCCGGCGCCACGCTGTTGAACGGGCGCAATTCGGAGAGCAGCGTATTCAGGGGAAGAGAGGGAGACAGCAGGGCGCGATAGCGCCGGGTTTGGTGCGTCATCGGAAGGCTCCTATGGCTGGGCCTGCCTTCGCTGCTACGCGGGTACGGCAGGCGAATGACGAGGGTAGCAGACCGGCCATAGCTCCGGCAGGCGCACGAATGCGCCTCCCCGCCAGCGCCTGCCTTTGATAAGGCGGGGACTATGGCGAGGCTATGGCTTTATGAGCTGCTACACCCAAATACCGCGGAATGAGGCGGCACGCGGCGATTGTTACTGATTGGGGATGGAGGGTCAAGCCAGCGGCTGTTGGTGGCTTGGATGGATCTGGGTTAGGGTCTGGCTTGTTTGCCGAATGGGATTTGTAGGGAGCGACGCATGGCTGGGTAGGAGGCTCTGGGGTCGGTGTCTGGATGGAGCTCAGCGGTCTCGCTCGCCTTGATCTTGGCTTGGTCGGGAGAGGAATGGCCAAGACGAACAGGGAGTGGATGATTGTCAGGAGGTGGCGTGATGGAAGCTAGGGAGAGCAATCGCCTTGACGGGATACTGTTGGCGCCGGTGAGCGCCGGGGACTTTGAGGCCTTGGCCCAGATGCGCATCGCCGCGATGCGTGTCAGCCTGGAGCGTGTCGGGCGTTTTGATCCTGTTCGTGCCCTAGAGCGCTTACGTGTCGGATTTGAGCCAGAGGATACCTTTTTTATTGTCGGTGCTGAACAGCGGCTGGGTTTTGTCGTTTTTCAGGAGCGAGAGGGAGAGATGCACTTGGACCATCTCTATGTGCTGCCCGAGCATCAGGGTAAAGGAGTCGGTGCCTTGGTGCTGCGATGGGTGCTGGAGCGCGCTGCCTCGCTACGTTTGGCGGTACGTGTCACGGCCTTGCGCGATAGTGAGGCCAATTGTTTCTATCAGCGTCATGGTTTTGTCTTGATGAGCCAGGAGCCGTTCGATAACCATTACTGTTTGCCAGGGCCAGGTTAGGTGGGGAAGGCTGGCCTCGTTCAAGATTCGCCGTCTTATCGGCGGCAAGTAGGCTTCAGAGCGTGCGCGCTCAAAAGGGCTATCACTGTAGTGATTCAAACTCCGGTCTCTCCAGAGCCGTCTTGTCTGGTGCCGGTGGATGGGGCCGTACTGAAGTAGCGCCGCCAGAAAGCTTCGCGGCAGGTGCTGTTGAAGCTGATATGGCCGGGCTGGATGGCGTCGCCGGACGGCTGGCGGACGACTTCGTAACGAATCCAGCACTCGGCGCAGGCGGCCTCGGCCGGGTAATCGTCCTGTTCCGTCGTCCGCTGGATCATTGCGCCATCGTCGAAAACATAGGTGGACTGTTCCGCGACTACCGTATAACCCTGATCCGTCCAACGGTTCCGGCTTGAGCCGTCCAGGCGCGCGCGGCGCGGGGAGGGCGCGTTCAGGATGGCGTTGACGTAGTTGACCAGATGATTCATGCGGCTGCGGCTTGGACAGGTGCGGAAGGCTGTAATGGTAGGCGCAAACGGGGAGGGGGAGAAGCGGAAGAACAAAACAAAAAAGCCCTTGATTTCTCAAGGGCTCAATTGCTTGGTCTGGCGGAGAGGGAGGGATTCGAACCCTCGGTACGCTCGCACGTACGCCTGATTTCGAGTCAGGTACATTCGACCACTCTGCCACCTCTCCGACTCAGAGTGGGGCATTCTATTGGGCAAGGGATTACCTGTCAATAGCCTTGTCGCAGCTAGCCATAAAAAACGCCGCCCGGAGGGGCGGCGCGTTCAACGGAGCAGACCATGCTCAGTGTTTTTTCAGCTCGCCTTCCCACTTGGCCACCACCGCGGTGGCGATGGAGTTGCCCACCACATTGGTGGCGGAGCGGCCCATGTCCAGGAAGTGGTCGATGCCCAGCAAGAGCAGCAGGCCGGCTTCCGGAATGTTGAACTGGGCCAGGGTGGCGGCGATCACCACCAGCGAGGCGCGCGGCACGCCGGCCATGCCCTTGGAGGTGAGCATCAGGATCAGCAGCATGGAGATTTCCTGCGCCAGCGTCAGATCGATGCCGTAAGCCTGGGCGATGAAGATGACGGCGAAAGTGCAGTACATCATCGAGCCGTCCAGGTTGAAGGAGTAGCCCATCGGCAGCACGAAGCTGGCGATCTTGTTGGAGCAGCCGAAGCGCTCCAGCTGTTCCAGGGTCTTGGGGTAGGCGGCTTCGGAACTGGCGGTGGTGAAGGACAGCAGCAGCGGTTCGCGCATCATGCCCATCAGCTTGAGCACGCGCGGGCCGATGAACATCGCGCCGGCCAGGATCAGCAGGCCCCACAGGATGCCGATGGACAGGTAGAACTCCGCCATGAACTTGCCGTAGGTGGCGAGGATGCTCAGGCCTTCTTTGGCCACGGTGGCGGCGATGGCGCCGAACACGGCCAGCGGCGCGAACAGCATCACGTAGCTGGTCACTTTCAGCATCACGTGGGCCACCACGTCAATGGTGTCGATCAGCAGCTTGGCGCGGTCGCCCAAAGCGGCCATCGCGCAGCCGAAGAACACCGAGAACACCACGATCTGCAGAATCTCATTGGTGGCCATCGCTTCAAACACGCTCTTGGGAATGGCGTGGGTGACGAAGTCCTTCACCGACAGCGCGCCGGCTTGGATGCCGCTGGTGGCGTGGGTGTCCGGCAGCGGCAGGTTGAGCGCCAAGCCCGGCTTGAGCAGGTTGACCATGATCAGGCCCAGGGTCAGGGACATCAAGGACGCGCTGATGAACCAGAGCATGGTCTTGCCGCCGATGCGGCCCACGGTCTTGGCGTCGCCCATCTTGGCGATGCCAACGATCAGGGTGGACACCACCAAGGGCGCGATGATCATCTTGATCAGGCGCAGGAAGATGTCGGTCAGGATGGAGATATTGCTGGCGAAGGCTTTGATGTCGGCTTCGCTGGCGGCGTTCTCGCGATAGAGATAGCCGGTGATGATGCCCAGCACCAGGCCGATGAGGATCAGCCCTGTGAGTTTTTTCGACTGCATTGAGAAGTTCCTACCTGTATTTGAGAGCGTTTTGATAACAACACGGCAAGTTCGCAATGAAACAATGCCGGCGCCGGTCCGGTGGAGGGAGCAGCCGCTTCGTGTGTGTCAAGGTTGCCGATGTAGTGGCCTGCCTACGTTATTGTTGTTTGATTTTATTGGCATTGCTGCCAGTTGTAGGACAGTTGTTGACCTATTTAGGGGTGGGATTATAGTGAATTAGCGAACGCTTGTCTTTGTTGTATTTCGAGTCTTGAATTTCGCAGCGGAGTGTGTGTTGCGGAAACGAATGATGATGAACTTGCCATCGGGATGAAGGGCCGCCCCGGCGCCTTGCGGCGGCGGCCCGGTGTTTCAGTGGTGGATGTCCAGCGTGACGTCGCCGCGTTCCTCGGCCACGGTTTCCAGAATTTCCAGAATGGTGGCGTAAAGGTCCACGCCCAGCGCCTTGCGCGCTTCCTCGGTTTCGCGCCAGACGATCTCGAAGGGGCCCGTCACGTCTTTGGCCAGGCTGTCGTACAGCGCGTCCAGATTGCGGCCGAAGTGGGCCGGCAGGAGCAACTGGCGGCTCAGCTCGTCAAACAGCTGGTCCAGGCTCTTGATGTGGTGCAGTTCGCAAACTTTCACTGGCATGGTGGCACCTCGATGAAGCGGTTGTAGTGGTCTACGGTGACGAAACGCTGGCCGGAACCGGAGAACACGATGCGGTAAGCGCCGCGCTTGCCCCCTTTATAGTTCAGATCGGCTTCCTGCCATTGCCCCTTGGGCAGACGTTTTTCGTAATTGCCGAAACGGTCGCCGCCTATGGATTTGCCGTTGAGGCCGGGCACGCCCCACAGGCTGCGGCCGGGCTGCCAGCCGGCGTTCTTGGCCTGGCGCTTGTTGATGAATTGCGGCGGCAGCTGGCCGTTCTTGCCCAACTGGCTCAGCACCGCGCTCAGCTCGTTCTGGTTGAGCTTGTTGCCGGCTTGCTGATTGACTTGGACCGCCACCAGCGAGCATTGCGGCAAGGCCCAGGCGGCGGGGGCGGCGATCAGACAGGCCAGCGCCAACAGGCGCGATAGACGTGGAATCATTGGGCTTGCTCCAGAGGCAGGGATTCAACCGGGTGGTCGGCGCCTATCAGCAGCGGCAGGATGCGGCGCATGCCGGCGCTGTCGGCGTCGGTGGTGATGAAGCGGTAGGCCGGGGCGACGGCGGGCGCGGCGTCCGGCAGCAAGGAGGCCACGCGCCGGGCGATGGCCTCGGCCGGGTCGTACAAGGCGATGCCGTCGCCGGTCAGTTCGCGGATCAGCGGCTCCAGAAACGGGTAATGGGTGCAGCCCAGCGCGATGTGGTCGATGCGCTCGTCAAGTAGCGGCCGCACTACGGCCGCCACCAGTTCGCGCGTGCGCGGGCTGTCCAGCTCGCCGGCCTCCACTTGCTCCACCCAGCCCGTGCCCACGCGGCGCAGCACTTCAACGTGGCCGGCGTGGGTGTCCAGCAGTTTGCGCACCCGCTCGCTTTGCAGCGTGGCCTGGGTGGCCAGCACGGCGATGCGGCCGGTGCGGCTCATGGCCGCCGCCGGCTTGATCGCCGGCTCTATGCCCACCAGCGGGATGGAAAGCTCGCGGCGCATGGCGGCGATGCCGGCGGTGGTGGCGGTGTTGCAGGCCACCACCAGCAGGGTGGCGCCTTGTTCTTGCAGATAGCGGCCCATTCTGACGCTGCGCTCGGCGATGTCGCTGTGGCTGCGTTGGCCGTAGGGGCAGTAGGCCTGATCGGCCAGATAGGTGATGCCCCTGCCGGGCAGCGCGGCGCGCACGGCCTTCCATACCGAAAGGCCGCCGAGGCCGGAGTCGAACATCGCGATCATGATGCGTTTGTCAGTTGTTCTGGATGACGATCTTAGGGAATTTGCCGGAGAAGTCCTGGGCTTTCTCGCCCACCTTCACCGCCACTTTGCGGGCGATGGCCTTGTACAGTTCCGCCACCTTACCGTCCGGGTCGGCCGCCACCGTGGGGGTGCCGCCGTCCGCCGCCAGGCGGATGCCCATGTCCAGCGGCAGGGAGCCCAGCACGTCCACGCCGAAGTCCGCCGCCATCCGCGCCGCGCCGCCTTCGCCGAAGATGTGTTCGGCGTGGCCGCAGTGGGAGCAGACGTGGATGGCCATGTTCTCCACCATGCCCAGGATGGGGATGCCCACTTTCTGGAACATGGTGACGCCCTTGCGCGCGTCCAGCAGCGCGATGTCTTGCGGAGTGGTGACGATGACGGCGCCGGTGACCGGCACTTTTTGAGACAGCGTCAGCTGGATGTCGCCGGTGCCCGGCGGCATGTCGATTACCAGATAGTCCAGATTGTCCCAGCGGGTGTCGTTGAGCAGCTGTTGCAGCGCCTGGCTGACCATGGGGCCGCGCCAGACCATGGCCTGGTCCGCGTCCACCAGATAGCCGATGGACATGGTCTGCACGCCGTGGCTTTCCAGCGGCTTAAGGCTTTTGCCGTCCGGGGTTTCCGGACGCTGGCCCTGCAAGCCCATCATCAGCGGCTGGGACGGGCCGTAGATGTCGGCGTCCAGGATGCCGACGCGCGCGCCTTCCGCGGACAGCGCCAGCGCCAGGTTGGCCGCGGTGGTGGATTTGCCCACCCCGCCTTTGCCGGAGGCGACGGCGATCACGTTCTTGACGCCGGAGAGCAGCGGCACGCCGCGCTGGGCGGAGTGGCTGGTGATCAGGCTGCCCACGCGCACGCTGAGTTTGCGTTGCTCGGTCAGCGGCGCCAGCGCGGCTTCAAAGCGCAGGCGAACCGGTTCGTGCTGGCTGTTGGCCGGATAGGCCAACACCACGTCCAGCGACAGTTCGGCGTCGCTGATCTTGATGTTTTTCACCGCCTTGGCGGCGACGAAGGGTTTGCCGGTGTTGTCGTCGATCAGGCTGGACACGGCTTCCAGCACTTGAGCATCGCTGAGTGACATGCTGTTTTCGGTTCCCGGTGAGGACTGGAAAAGGCGGGTGAGCTTGGAGAGCATGGGAGGACATCCGTTGAATCTTTGGCTGTCCGGCAGTTTACCCCAACTTGCCCGCGCTGGCATCGGCGCGGGCGGGCGGGGGCTGCCGGCCTGGCTTATTTGACCACGTTGCCGGCGACGTTGAGCACGTCCCAGGTGCGGGCGAAGGGCGGCGCGTAGCAGAAGTCCATCATGCCCAGTTCGCGTGCGCTGACGCCCTTGGCGATGGCCACCGCCAGCGCATCCAGCCGGTGCACCACATCGCCATTGCGGCCTATCATCTGCGCGCCCAGCAGCCGCCGGCTGCCGGTTTCGTAGCAGAGTTTGACGTGGACTTCCGCCTGGCCCGGCACGTAGTTGGTGTGGTTCTTGTCTTTGACCAGCACGCTTTGGCAATCAAATCCGGCGGCGCGCGCCTGGGCTTCGGACAGGCCGGTGCGCGCGGCGTCCAGCGACAGCACCCGCACCGCGGCGGAGCCCAGGGTGCCCGGATAGGCCTGGCGGCCGCCGGCCAGGTTCTCGCCCACCAGCCGGCCCAGCTTGTTGGCCCCGGTGGCCAGCGCCACGTAGACCGGTTGGCCGGTCAGCTGATGCGGCGCGGCGGCGCAGTCGCCGGCGGCGTAGATGTCCGGCAGGCTGGTTTCGCCGTAGGCGTTGACCACGATGGCGCCGTTGCCCAGGCGCTGCAGGCCGGCGTCGGCGGCGAAGGCGGTGTTGGGGCGTATGCCTATGCTCAGCACCACCAGATCGGCCGGGTATTCGCCGCGTTCGGTGAGCACGCTTTGCACCGCGCCGTCGCCGCGCAGCGCGGTGACGGCCTCGGACAGGTGCAAGGCCACGCCGTGTTCGCGCAACTCCTGCTCCATCAGGTCGGTGATTTCAGCGTCGAAGGCATCCGGCATCACCCGTTCCGCCAGCTGGATCAGCCGCACGCGCTTGCCCAGGCGGACCATGGCTTCGGCCAACTCCAGGCCGATGAAGCCGGCGCCGATGATGGCGACTTCGCGCACTTCCTTGCGGGCTGCGGCCGCGCGCAGCGCCAGGCCGTCTTCCATCACCCGTAGCGTATGCACGCCCGGCAAGTCCAGGCCCGGCAGCGGCGGGCGGATTTCGCTGGCGCCGGTGGCGATCATCAGCTTGTCGTAAGCGGCGTCGAAGGCTTCGCCGTCCGCCAGCCGGCGCACGCGCACCCGTTTGGAGGCGGGGTCTATGCTCAGCGCCTGGTGGCCGGTGTGCACGCGGATATTGCGCTTGGCGAAGTCTTCCACGCTGAATTCGGCCATATAGCCGGGCTCATCGAACTCGCCGCCGACGAAGTAGGGCAGGCCGCAAGCGCCGAAGGAAATGACCTCGGACATCTCGTAGACGTCGATTTCGGCTTGAGGCGCGCTGCGGCGCGCCTTGGCCGCCGCGCTCATGCCGGCGGCTTCGCCGCCGATGATGACGATTTTCATAGTGTGTTCCCGTCCGGGTTGTTGCTGTGCCGCATTGTGGGGCAGTTGGCGGCTTTAATGGAAAAACCGCCTAGTATGCTGGATTTACAGGTTGTAAATAGGCATTCCCAGGCGGTTTTCAAGGCGGAGTCTCGCGCAGCTTGTTAAGCCATTTCTTCGTCCAGATTGATCTCGCGGTCGCTATTGAACACCTGCATATCGGTCTGGCCCAGCAGGCGGCTGGTCACGGTGCCGGCGGTGATGGAGCCGCTGACATTGAGCGCGGTGCGGCCCATGTCGATCAAGGGCTCGATCGAGATCAGCAGGCCGGCCAGCGCCACCGGGAAGTCCAGCGCGGACAGCACGATCAGCGCGGCGAAGGTGGCGCCGCCGCCAACGCCGGCCACGCCGAAGGAACTGATGGTGATGATGGCGATTAGCGGCACGATGAAGTGCAGATCCATCGGATTGACGCCCACGGTGGGGGCGATCATCACCGCCAGCATGGCCGGGTAGATGCCGGCGCAGCCGTTCTGACCGATGGTGGCGCCAAAGGAGGCCGCGAAGTTGGCGATGCCGTCCGGAATGCCCAGCAGCTTGTTCTGAGTGGCCACGTTCATCGGGATGGAGCCGGCGCTGGTGCGCGAGGTGAAGGCGAAGGTCAGCACCGGGATCACTTTTTTAGTCCAGCGCAGCGGATTGACGCCGGCCAGGCCCACCAGCAGCAGGTGCACGGCGAACATCAGCAGCATCGCGCCGTAGGAAGCCAGCACGAAGTTGATCAGGTTGACGATGTCGGCCCAGCTGGAACCGGACACCACCTTGGTCATCAGCGCGAATACGCCGTAAGGGGTCAGGCGCAGCACCAGGGTCACCATCCGCATCACGATGGCCTGGGCCACGGCGATGAAATGGCTGAAGCTGGCGAACAGCTCGGGTTTTTTGCGGGCGATGCCGGTGGCGGACAGGCCGATCAGCACCGAGAAAATCACCACCGCGATGGTGGAGGTCTTGCGCGCGCCGGTCATGTCCAGGAAGGGGTTGGCCGGCAGGAAGTCCAGCACCAGCTTGCTGAAGGACAAGTCCTCCACCGTGCTCAGGTTCTTCACCAGCGATTCGCCGCGCGCCACCTCGGCGGCGCCGGCGGTCAGGCCCTCGGCGTTGAGGCCGAACAGATTGGCCATCAGAATGCCGGCGCCGGCGGCGAGCATGGTGGTGAACAAGAGCACGCCCAGGGTGGCGGCGCTGATCTTGCCCAGCGAGGAGCCGCCTTCCAGCTTCAACAGCGCGGCGATGATGGACACCATGATCAGCGGGATTACGATCATCTGCAGCAGCTTGACGTAGCCGGAGCCGATGATTTCGCACAGTTCCAGGCAGGCGGCCAGCGCCGGCGAGCCGGGTTGGGCCAGCCATTGCAGCGCGGCGCCGAAGGCGACGCCCAGCGCCAGGCCGGTGAAGACCCGCTTGGTGAAGGAGACGTGAGTGCGTTGCTGCTGCCACAGCAGCGCCAACAAGGCCAGCGTGACGGCTAGCGTGGCGATGACGGTCAAGGTCATGGGAAACCCCTTAATCTATTGGTTTTGTCGTCAGGTTCCGCTGGCCGCCCGGGCCGGCTTGGCGTCAAAGCGCAGGGGCGGGTTTTGGGGTGGGGCGGCGAGCTGGGCTCAGCGTAGCGACGGCGCGGCGTCGGCATTTTGAGCGAGGTCAGACGAGCTTGGAATCCTGATAAAAAAGCTTCGCCCGGCGGGGCGCCGCTGGCGGGAGCCCGCGCGGCCGCGCCGGGGGAATACGGCGAAAAGCGGCGATTTTACCGATATTCCCCGCGCTTTACTCATATTAATAAGCATAAGCTTATTGATTGTTTTTCTATCAATCGCGCCGTGGCGCCGAGCCGGAGCGATCGACGATGGCTGGGCCGGCGCCTGCGCGCTCGTCTCGTCTTTGCTTGGCGGGGTGTGGGGTGTTTGGGTTGCAAATTGCTGTTTTTATTGTGTTTGTGGCAAAAATTGCTTTGCGCGCCAGGCTTTCTGCAGGTACAATTGCGCCCCTTTTTCGCTTTATTTGGCCCTTGTCCGTCCGGCCGCATGGGCAAGCGCGCCGCTTGCCGGTCTCAGAAAGGCTGCATCTCCCTAATGTCCGCTCTACACGCAAAGCTTAGCCGTTCCAATCTATTGTTTCCGCTGGCCCTGGTTCTGTTCGAATTCGCCGTCTACATCTGCAACGACATGGTGCAGCCGGCCATGTTGGCGGTCACCCGGGAATTCCTGGTCGACGCCTCCTGGGTGCCGGCGTCCATGACCGCCTTCCTGCTGGGCGGCGCGCTGCTGTCCTGGCTGACCGGCCCTCTATCCGACCGCATCGGCCGCCGGCCGGTGCTGCTGTTCGGCGTCGCCTACTTCACCGTGACCTGCCTGGCCACCTATCTGGTGAACTCCATCGAGGCCTTCATCGCGCTGCGTCTGCTGCAGGGCATTGGCCTGTGCTTCATCAACGCCGTCGGTTATGCCGCGGTGCAGGAAGCCTTTGAAGAAAAAGCCGCGGTCAAGGTCACCGCCTTGATGGCCAATGTGGCGCTGATCGCGCCGCTGGCCGGCCCGCTGGCCGGCGCCGCGCTGATGGAACTGGCGCCGTGGCGCACCAGCTTCCTGCTGATCGCCGCGCTGTCCTTCCTGGCCTTGCTGGGCCTGATCTGGAAAATGCCGGAAACCACCCAGCCCAGCCACGAGAAACTGCCGCTGGCGCAGATGGGCCGCGATTATCTGAAAGTGTTCGGCAACGGCCGCTTCGTGCTGTCCGCGCTGTGCATCCCGCTGCTGGCGCTGCCGCTGATGGGCTGGATCGCCATGTCGCCGGTGCTGCTGGTGAATGATCTGCACATGAGCGCGCTGGAATACGGCCTGATGCAGCTGCCGGTGTTCGGCGGCCTGATCGCCGGCAATCTGGCGCTGGTGCTGGTGGCCGGCCGCTGGCCGCTGGGCCGTTCCGCGCTGATCGGCATGTGGCCCATCGTGATCGGCCTCAGCCTGATGCTGTCCGGCGTGCTGTTGTCCGCGCATCCGCAATACTTCATGGTGGCCGGCATGACGCTGATGGCTTTCGGCGAAGGCCTGGCGTTTGGCGTGCTCTACCGTTTCGCGCTGATGTCCTGCGACGCCGCCGGCAAGGGCACGGTGTCCGCCAGCATGAGCATGCTGTCCATGGCCGGCTACGCGCTGGGCGTGGAGCTGTTCCGCATCGCTTACCAGCAGGCCGGCATGCTCGGCTTCGCCTGCCTGTCGCTGGCCTTCTCGCTGGCCTATGTGCAGGTGGCGCGCCGCACCGTGCGCGGGGCCATGCTGGAGCGCGCGCAACAGGCCGAGGCCAAGCAGCCGGAACTGGCCAATCAGGCTTCCTGAGCCCGAACCCGGCCCCGCTGGCACAGCCCGGCCCGCATGCGCGGCCGGGCTTTGTCTTGATGGCCGCCGTTTCCCGGATATCCGTCGTGACCGCCGGGGGCGACTGCCTCTATAATCGATCGTTTCAGATCGCACCTTTGGAACAATCCTAATGAGCAAACGCAAGATTCTGGTGACCAGCGCACTGCCTTACGCCAACGCGGGGCTGCATCTGGGTCACATGCTGGAACAGATTCAGACCGATATCTGGGTGCGCTTCCAGAAGATGCGCGGCCACGAATGCTATTACGTCTGCGCCGACGACACCCACGGCGCCCCCATCATGCTGGCGGCGGAAAAACAGGGCATCACCCCGGAGCAGTTGGTGGACAGCGTGCGCGAACTGCACCTGGCGGATTCTCTGGGCTTCCTGATCGGCCACGACAACTACTACAGCACCAACAGCCCGGAGAACAAGGCGCTGGCGGAGCAGGTGTATCTGGCCTTGAAAGCCGACGACAAGATCGCCTGCCGCACCATCGAGCAGCTGTTCGACCCGGAAAAGCAGATGTTCCTGCCGGACCGCTTCGTCAAGGGCGAATGCCCCAAGTGCAGCGCCAAGGATCAATACGGCGACAACTGTGAAGTCTGCGGCGCCACTTACAACCCCACCGAACTGAAGAACCCGTACTCGGCGGTGTCCGGCGCCAAGCCGGTGCTGAAAACCTCCGAGCACTATTTCTTCCGTCTGGGCGAGTGCGCCGACTTCCTCAAGCAATGGACCGGCGGCAGCAGCGTGCGCGCCGACGGCGCGACCCAGCCGCATTTGCAGCCGGAATCGCTGAATAAGATGAACGAGTGGATTTCCGGCGGCCTGCAGGACTGGGACATCAGCCGCGACGCGCCGTACTTCGGCTTTGAAATCCCCGGCGCGCCGGGCAAGTACTTCTATGTGTGGCTGGACGCGCCCATCGGCTACATGGCCAGCTTCAAGAACCTGTGCGATCGCAGCGGCCTGAATTTCGACGAGTGGTTCGGCAAGGACAGCCGTACCGAGATGTACCACTTCATCGGCAAGGACATCCTGTACTTCCACGCGCTGTTCTGGCCGGCGATGCTGAACTACTCCGGCCTGCGCGCGCCCACCGGCGTGTTCGCCCACGGCTTCCTCACCGTGGACGGGCAGAAGATGTCCAAGTCGCGCGGCACCTTCATCCAGGCCAAGAGCTATCTGGATTGCGGGCTGAATCCGGAGTGGATGCGCTATTACATCGCCGCCAAACTGAACGGCCGCATCGAAGACATCGATCTGAACCTGAACGACTTCGTCGCGCGGGTGAATTCCGATCTGGTGGGCAAGTTCGTCAACATCGCCAGCCGCTCCGCCGGCTTCATCGCCAAGCGCTTTGACGGCATGCTGGCCAGCCAGGTTAGCGACGGCGACATCCTCGCCAAGCTGCAGGCCGCTGCCGATGAACTGGCCGCCGCCTTCGAGGCGCGCGAATACGCCAAGGCGCTGCGCGACGTGATGGCGCTGGCGGACGTGGTCAACGCCTACGTGGACGCCAACAAGCCGTGGGAACTGGCCAAGCAGGAAGGCCAGGACGCGCGCTTGCAGGAAGTCTGCACCGTGTTGATCAACGCCTTCCGCCTGCTCACCATTTACCTGAAGCCGGTGCTGCCCAAGCTGGCCGAAGGCGTGGAAGCCTTCCTCGACGTGGCGCCGCTCGCCTGGAGCGACGCCGCCAACCTGCTGCTGGGCAAGAAGATCCACGCCTACCAGCACCTGATGCAGCGCATCGACCCGGTGCTGATCGACAAACTGATAGAAGCGAACAAACAGAATATGCAAGCCACCGCAGACACCCCGGCCGCCGCTCAATACGAGCCGCTGGCCGAAACCATCAAGATCGACGACTTCGCCAAGCTGGACCTGCGCATCGGCAAGGTACTGGAGTGCAACTTCGTCGAAGGCTCGGACAAACTGCTGCAGTTCACCGTGGATATGGGCTTTGAGAAGCGCAACATCTTCTCCGGCATCCGCAAGGCTTATCAGGAGCCGGAAAAACTGGTGGGCCGCAATGTGGTGGTGGTGGCCAATCTGGCCGAGCGCAAGATGCGCTTCGGCGTGTCGCAGGGCATGATCGTCTGCGCTTCCGGCCAGGACGACAGCGAAGGCCTGTTCCTGCTGGACGCCGATCAAGGCGCCAAGCCGGGCATGCGCATAGGCTGAGCCGGTAGTTCCTAATCCTGACTGTTCTTTTTACTAGTTGGGTCCCGCGGCCCCTGCTGTCATATTGGCATGCAGGGGCCGCGTCATTTCGCGGCCCCGAAACCTTCACCGGGCTGTCATCTGAGGCTGTTACATTCACTGCAAGCCAAATGCGAAACATTCTCGTCCGGCTGGCGGAACTTTTGAAAATATGGTATGTCTCTAGATGAAATGAATTTTGAACAACCCAAAAAAAAGAAAAAGGAATGAACCATCATGAAAATTTCTCAACTGAAACCCGGCTACAAAATCCTTGAGCACAAGGACAGCGGCTCTACCATGCATTACGAAGTGGTCAGCATTCGACAGGTTGGCAAGATGTTTGAAGTGACTTTCAAGTCCGCCTTGGGCTTGGCCAGCGCCTTGTATCCCGCCAACGCCTTCATTCAGGCGGCCGCCTGATGCCACTCCCCTGCGTTTGTCCATTCCATTGCGCAGATTACAGATGAAGCCCCGCAAAACGCGGGGCTTTGTTTTTGGCCCGTCCTTTTTCCCCCCCTGCGAAAAACTCAAGTCAGGCAGTTGACGTTTCGATGCAAATTGTTCATGCTTTTTGCATTTGAAGGCGGAGGCGCCGTGCCGAAACGCGCAAAACTGATACTGGAAATCATCGTCAATTTCCTGCTGCCCTGGTTGTGCTACCGCTATGGCGAGCCGCGCTGGGGCGAAGCCGGGGCGCTGATGTTTTCCGCCTTGCCGCCGGTGCTGTGGAGCGTGATCGAGCTGTTGCGCTTCCGGCGCGTGGACGCTTTGAGCCTGCTGGTGTTGTTGGGCATAGGCTTGTCCTTGCTGGCCATGCTGCTGGGCGGCGACGCGCGCCTGCTGTTGCTGCGCGAGTCCCTGATCACCGGTTTGATCGGCTGCGGCTTTCTGCTGTCCTTGGCGCTGCGCCGGCCGCTGGTGTTCTATCTGGCGCGGGCGACCTTGGCGCGGGAGTCGGAGCAGGGGCGGGAGCGGTTCGAACAACTATGGCGCGCGGATGGCTTCAGGCGCGCCATCCAGCAAATGACGCTGTGGTGGGGCTTGGGTTTGAGCTTGGAGGCAGGCGGGCGCGCTTATCTGGCTTGGACCTGGCCGGTAGAGCGTTTTCTGCTGGTGGCGCCCTTCATCAGCTACGGCGTGATGGGCGGGCTGTGCCTGATGACCTTGCTGTATAGGCGGAAGATGCGCCGCGAAGCCGCCGTGGCCATGGCCGCGCTTTGAAGCGGATCGCGGGCGAATAGACAAAAAAAAGGGCCGCAAAAGCGGCCCTGAAGTTCCGTGATGAACACTTAGGAGGAAAGACACGGCTGCTTGTTTTGCGGCTTCGCTGGCAGTCGAAACCGCAGCGGCAATGTCTTCCAAAATGCACAAGATCGCGCCCGCATCGGCAGCGCCTGTTGGCAGACAGGCGGCTGACTTCTCGGGCCGCAATCGCTCGGGGAGAACGACTGCGCTGACCTTGAGTTCACTTTAGACGGTCTTTGTTGATCAGGTGTGTGGTAGTAAAGATCAACTGTTAACAAGTATGAATCGTCTTGGTGCGAACTTTCCCCGCATCAGAAATCTTTTTTCCCAAAACGCTTGACCAGAAAAACGGGGCGGGGTATAGTTCGCTCCTCTGCACGAAACACAGCAGACAGATCAGACGCGGGGTGGAGCAGTCTGGTAGCTCGTCGGGCTCATAACCCGAAGGTCGTAGGTTCAAATCCTGCCCCCGCAACCAAGTTAAAAAACCCGAAGCCAAACGGCTTCGGGTTTTTTGCATTTCCGTTCCCGCCCGTGAGGGCCGGAGTTGCTTGCACGCTAGGCTTTTAGTTGGGAGAAGAGCTGCTTTATAGTGGTCTCATCCATCCGCATTCAGGAGCCGCAGCATGCGCATTGCCGTTTTCGACGCCAAGAATTACGACCGCCACGCGCTGGAGGCCGCCAATCAAAGCCACCATCATCAATTGCAGTTTTTCGAACCGCGTCTGAACCTGGACACCGTGGGCCTGGTTCAGGACGTGGACGCGGTCTGCCCCTTCGTCAACGACAGGCTGGACGCGGCGGTGGTGGCCAAGCTGGCGGCGGCGGGGGTGAAGCTGGTGACTTTGCGCTGCGCCGGCTACAACGGCGTGGATCTGGCGGCCTGCCGCCGGCACGGCATCGCGGTGACCCGGGTGCCGGCCTATTCGCCGCACGCGGTGGCCGAGCACGCCTTCGCCTTGCTGCTGGCAGTGGTGCGCCGCATCCACAAATCCTATACCCGGGTGCGGGAGATGGATTTTTCCTTGGACGGACTGGTGGGTTTCGATTTGCACGGCAAGACCATGGGCGTGTTGGGCGCCGGCCGTATCGGCCAGGCCACGATGTCCATCGCACGCGGCTTTGGCATGCGGGTGCTGGCTTACGATCTGTATCCCAACGCCGAGCTGGCGGCGAGCCTGGGCTGCGAGTTCGTGTCCTTGGAGGAGGTCTGGCGGCAGGCGGACGTGATCAGCCTGCATCTGCCGCTGACGGCGGAGAGCCGGCATGTGGTCAATCGCGAGACGCTGGCGCGGATGAAGCCGGGCGCGGTCTTGATCAATACCAGCCGCGGCGGACTGATCGATACCGCCGCCTTGCTGGAGGCCTTGAAGGCCGGGCGCTTGTCCGGCGTGGGCCTGGACGTGTACGAGATGGAAGAGGGCGTGTTTTTCGAGAACCTGTCGGAAAGCGGGCTGCAGGACGATCAGCTGGCGCGGCTGCTGACTTTCCCCAATGTGCTGGTGACTTCGCACCAAGGCTTTCTGACGCGCGAGGCGCTGATGAATATCGCCGACACCACCTTGGGCAATGCCGGCGCTTTCGAGCGCGGAGAGGCGCTGGTCAACGCCGTATCCGCCTAGTTGGGGCTGCTAAGAAAACCGCGCAGAGAAGCTGAGCCAAGGCGCGCCGACGCAGGCAGTACAAGTCCTAGGACAAGAAGGCGCAACGCAGGATCAGCGATGCTGTTAGCGGGTCTTAGCGTCTGTTTACGATTTCGCGAGCCAGAGCGAGACAAGGCGTTGAGGCTGAGAAAGCGGAATGTACGGGGGTACATGAGCATTTCGAAGTGGTTTTCAACGCCGTATCGCTGAAGCGCAGCAGACTTTAGAGGTTCTTAGGGCAGGTCGCGGCGGAACACCCAGTTGAGTTCGTTGGAGGCCGCCGCATCGAAGGCGTAGCCGGCGCTGTCGAAGTGCTTGAGCTGCTCCGGCTGGCTGACCTGATGCAGCGCGGCCCAGCGCGCCATCATGCCGCGCGCGCGCTTGGCGTAGAAGCTGATGATTTTGTACTGGCCGTTCTTGCGGTCCTGGAACACCGGGGTGATCAGGCTGCCGTTGAGCTTGGCCGGCTTCACCGCCTTGAAGTATTCCTCCGAGGCCAAGTTCACCAGCACCGGGTCTTTTCTTTGCTCCAGCACCGCGTTCAGCGCGTGGGTGACGGTGTCGCCCCAGAACTCGTACAGGTTTTTGCCGCGCGGGTTGCTCAGGCGGGTGCCCATCTCCAGCCGGTAGGGCTGCATCAGGTCCAGCGGCCGCAGCGCGCCGTAGAGGCCGGACAGGATGCGCAAATGGTTTTGCAGATAGCTCATCTGCCCCGGCTCCAGGCTGGCGGCGTTCAGGCCTTCGTAGACGTCGCCCTTGAAGGCCAGCACCGCCTGTTTGGCGTTGGCCGGGCTGAACGGCGCTTGCCAGTCGTGGTAGCGACCCACGTTCAATTGGGCCAGCGCGTCGCTGATGCTCATCAGCTTGCCGATTTCCAGCGGGCTCTTGGCGCGCAGCACCTGAATCAGTTC
Organism: Chromobacterium rhizoryzae; assembly: GCF_020544465.1. Lineage (NCBI taxonomy): Bacteria > Pseudomonadati > Pseudomonadota > Betaproteobacteria > Neisseriales > Chromobacteriaceae > Chromobacterium > Chromobacterium rhizoryzae. The sequence goes on along the minus strand of NZ_CP066126.1, from coordinate 3,969,054 downwards.
GGCGCTGTGATGCAGAAAGTCCGGCTGGGTGTAGTGATCGGTGGCGGCGGGGGTGTCGAAGTCCAGCGTCTTGGCTGGGGAGATGACCATCAGCATGAGGCGAATCCTTATTGAGCAACCGTCATTGTACTGGACTGCGCCGGGCTTGGCCCGTCGTCGTGACCGGCGGCGCGCTTGGCTCTAGAATGCAGGCCGGGATTTGAATCTATGATGGTCTGGCAAGGAGAGGACATGCGGGTATTGGTGCAAAGGGCGAGGCAGGCGTCGGTGACGGTGGAAGGGCGCGTGACCGGGGAGATCGGTCCCGGCCTGCTGTTGCTGGTGGGCATTGAGGAGGAAGACGGGGCGGAGGATATCGCCTGGCTGACGCGCAAGCTCAGCCAACTGCGGATCTTCAACGACGAGGCCGGCGTGATGAACCGCTCGGTGCTGGATTGCGGCGGCGAGGTGTTGGCGGTCAGCCAGTTCACCTTGTTCGCCAGCACCAAGAAGGGCAATCGGCCGTCGTATTCGCGCGCGGCGCGGCCGGAGCGCTCCAGCCCCCTGTTCGATCAATTTGTCGCCTCGATGGCGCAGACCTTGGGCAAGCCGGTGCCCACCGGGGTGTTTGGCGCGGACATGCAGGTGGCGCTGGTCAACGATGGTCCGGTGACGATCTGGCTGGACAGCAAGACGATGGAGTGAGAGATGGAAGGCAGCCGCTGGCGCTCCTGGCGCATTCTGCTGACGCCGTATTATCTGAACCTGTACGCCCGGCAGGCGCATGTACTGCGGGTGGCCGCGGCGTTTTTGGTGGGTTTGGCCTTGAACCTGTTGTTCGAGATACCGCATGGCAGCTGGATGCTGGTGACCATTCTGATCGTGCTGGGCAGCGTGCCGCACTGGGGCGGGGTAAGGCGCAAGGCCTTGCAGCGCATGGGCGGCTCTTTGCTGGGGGCGGCGGCCGGCCTGGTGGCCATGGCCTTGTACCGCCATTCGCCGCTGTCCTGCTATCTGTGGATGACGGCGCTGGTGATGCTCAGCGCCTGGTTCGCGCTGGGCAAGGGCGAGTATCTGGCGCTGCTGGTGGGGCTGACCATGGTGATTGTCGCCGGCCTGGGCAACGAGCCGGTGGAGGCCGCGCTGTGGCGCGGCTTCAATGTGCTGGCCGGTTCCCTACTGGGCTTGGTGGCCGCGGGCCTGTTTCCTTTGCGGGCGATAGACAGCTGGCGTTTTTTGCTGGCGGATAATTTGCGCGAAGCGGCCACCCTGTACAGCAAGATCGCGCGGCGGCGCGAGGTGGACGCCGGCTTGGCGCTGGAGCGTTTCAACAGCCGCTTGATCCGCATGCGTGCCTTGGTGGCGGCGGCGGTGCAGGAGTCCGGCCTGCCCGCGGCGGGTTTCGACGCCATCCAGCGGCGTCAGCGCGCGCTGTGCAGCTTGCTGGACCGGATGGGCGAGGTGGCCCAGAACACGCCGGCCCTGAGCGACGGCGCCGAGCAGCGCCGCGCCATAGTGCGCACGCTGATGCGCGCCGCTCACGGCATGCGCTTCAATCAGCCGGCGATGTTGGCGGAGGTGCTGAGCGAGGCGGTCAGTCCGCTGGCGCTGGACAAGCCTTCGTATTGCCACTGGCTGACCGCGGAGTTCAATCTGGTCGCCGAGCATTTGCGCGAGGATTTGGCGCTGCTGCTGCCCAGCCTGATGCAGGTGCCGCCGCCCAGCCGCGGGGTGCTGCTGATGGTGTGGCACTGGCTGAGCAGCGCCAGCCAGGGGCGCAGCCGCTAGCGGCGGACATGAAAAAAAGCCAGGGCGAGCCCTGGCTTTTTTTTGCGGCCCAAGTCCTTACAGGCCCTGGATGCGCACTTTCTGGCCCGGCTGCAGCCGGGTCAACTGGCGGGAATCGTTCCAGCGCTGGATGTCGTTGTGATTGACGCCGAAGCGGCGGGCGATGCTGAACAGGGTGTCGCCGCGCTGCACCACGTATTCCGCCGGCACGCTGCCGGTGGCGCGCTGGTTGATCTGCAGGCCGCTGACTTTCAGCAAGGCGTCTTGCTGAGCCTGGCTGGCGCGGCTGTCCGCCAGCAGGGTCACGCTCTTGTCCAGGGTTTTGTTGACGTTGAGCACCTGGCCGACCAGAACGGTGTTGGAGTCCAGCTGATTGGCCGTTTTCAAATCGTCCAGACTAAGGTTGAAGCGACGGGCGACGCTGTACAGGGTGTCTCCCGCGGCCACGGTGTAATTGCCGTCGGCGTCGGCCGTGGCCGTTGTCGCGGCCGCCACGAGGACGGTTTTGGCCGGGGCCGGCGGGGCTTCCGGCGCTGCCGCCAGGGCGGGAGCGGGCTGGACGGCGGCCGGCGGCGTCTGAACCTGAGCGACGGGGGTGGCTTGCGGGACGGCTTGGGCCGAGGCGACCATCACCGCCGGCGCGGCGCGCGGCGTTTCCGCCTGCGCCAACAGGGTGGCGCTGTCGCCGCTTTCCGGCAAGGCGGTGTCGGTGGCGTCCAGCGGACGGATGTCGCGCTGATCCTTGCTCATCGCCACCAGCACCGGCTGGCCGGCCTTGAGCGAGCTGCTGCTCAGATTGTTGGCGCTCATCAATTGGCCGGCGCTCATGCCGTGCTCGCTGGCGATCAGGCTGACGTTGGCGTCCGCGGGCGGAGTGTAGACTTCCCAAGTGAGCAGCGGCTTGTCCCACTTGGCCAGATTGGCCTGGAACTTGTCGGCCTTGGCCGCCGGGATCAGCATCTGGCGGCCGTTTTTGTGCGCGTATACCGGCAGGTTGAAAGCCGGGTTCAGTTCTTTGAATTCCCCGATGGACACGCCGGCCAGCTTGGCGGCGATGTCGATATTCATGTGCTTGCCGGTGGAAACCGCGACGAAATAAGGCTTGTTGGGAAATTTGTCCAGGCGCACGCCGAACTTGGCCGGATCGTTGAGGATGTTGCGCACCGCCAGCAACTTGGGCGCGTAGTTGCGCGTCTCGTTGGGCATGCGGATGTTTTCGTACGTCACTTCCTGACCGCTGGCCTGCAGCCGGGCGATGGCGCGGGAGACGTTGCCCTCGCCCCAGTTATAGGCGGCCAAGGCGATATTCCAGTCGCCAAACTGTCCGTACAGGTTTTCCAGGTAGTCCAGCGCGGCGCGGGTGGCTTCCATCACGTCGCGGCGGCCGTCGTACCACCAGGTCTGTTCCAGACCGTAGTGGCGGCCGGTGGCCGGCATGAATTGCCACAGGCCGGAGGCGCCGACATGGGATTTCGCGGTGGGAACGAAGGCGCTTTCCACCAGCGGCAGCAGCGCCAGTTCGGTGGGCATGCCGCGGCGCTCCACCTCGTTCATGATGTGAAACAGATATTTTCTACTGCGGTCCAGCGTGCGGCGGAAGTATTCCGGCTTGCTGGCATAAAAGCGTTCCTGGCGGCGCACGATGTCGGCGTTCACTTCCGGCAGTTGGAAGCCTTCGCGCGCGCGCTCCCAGACATTGTCGCCGTTGCGAAGCAGGCTGGAGTTCAGCAGCATCATGTCCAGGCCGGAGGCCAGGCCCTCGTCCACGCCGACGGATTGGCGAAACGCCCCGTCCGCGTGCGCGGCGGAGGCAAATAAAAAAGCAAATGACAGCGAAAGTGCCAACGGGGTGAAGCGATTCATTTGGCGGGCCCGGAATTCTGATTTCGGCTGATGCTAAACAGCCAACATAGGGGTGTCAACCAAAAAACCAAATAACTTCATGTGCTTTGCTGACATATAGGCCATGCAGACTGTCCTGCGCCAGTTATTTTTAACAGTGGCGCTCAGGATTCAGTTCCTTGTCATGGTTTGAGGGGCCGTTCGCGGTAGGCCGCGCGTAGGCGATACGGCCTTGAAAACCGTTTTGAAATACGAATGGACCGCGACGCGCCTTCCGTTTTTCCCGTCGTTTTCCCTGCCGTTTTCGCCGTGTTTCGCCTTGGCTCGCAAGATTGTGAACAAATCCCTCAGAAGCGATTTTTCCACTCGCGCAGCGCGGAAAAGACCTCGACAACATCATTAAGCGGCTGGCCGCTCCAGTGCGCGGCGGACTGGCGCACCGCCGGTTCATGCGCGCGCAGAAAGGGATTGCTGGCGCGTTCCAGGCTGATGGTGGAGGGCAGGGTGGGCAGGTTCTGCTCGCGCAGCTTCAGGTCTCGGCTCATGCGGATGGCCAGCACCGGGTTGCCCGGCTCCACCGTCAGCGCGAAGCGCAGATTGGCCAAGGTGTATTCATGGGCCGGATAGACCTTGGTGGCGTCCGGCAGCGCGGCCAGCTTGGCCAGCGAATCGTGCATTTGCCGCGGCGTGCCTTCGAACAGCCGGCCACAGCCGGCGCCGAACAGGGTGTCGCCGCAAAACAGCGCGTCGTCGATCACATAGGCCAGGTGGTTCAGCGTGTGGCCCGGAACTTCCAGCACCGCGGCCGCGCCGAAGGAGAGCTCGACGCGGGCGCCGTCCATCACCGGGCGGGAGACCGAGGCGATGTCGGCCGGGCCGTAGACGGCGGCGTCCGGCCAGCGCGCGGACAGCTCGGCCACGCCGCCGATGTGGTCGGCGTGGTGATGGGTGATCAGGATGGCTTCCAGTTGCAGTCCTTCCCGTTCCAGGAAGGCGGCCACCGGCGCGGCTTCGCCCGGGTCGACCACGACAGCGCGGCCGCTGTGATGCAAAACCCAGATATAATTGTCACTGAAGGCCCCTACCGGGCTGACGGTGTGTTTGGCTGGCATAAGGCTTCTCTCGATGAAGAATTCGTTTAGCGACTGGCTGAGCTCCAGCGAATTGGGCTGTTATCTGCTGGAGCGCGAGCAGGCTTATTTCGACCGCGCCGTCGCCGACGTGTTCGGCTTTCATGCGGTGCAGCTGGGTTTGCCGGAAGTCGATTTCCTGCGCGCCAACCGCATTCCCTGGCAGTGCCGCGTTTCGGACTCCGGACCGGCGCAGATTCTGTGCGCTCCGGAGCAACTGCCGTTCGAAAGCCGCAGCCTGGACCTGCTGGTGATGCCGCATGTGCTGGATTTTACCACCGTGCCGCATCAGGTACTGCGCGAAGCCGAGCGCGTGCTGATGCCGGAGGGCCGCCTGATCCTCACCGGCTTCAATCCGGTGTCGCTGTGGGGCGTGCGCCGACTGGTCCAAGGGCGCGAGAACGCGCCGTGGAGCGGCAACTTCCTGTCGCTGGTGCGCATCAAGGACTGGCTGACCCTGCTGGAGCTGGAGCCCGCGAGCGGAGGCTTCATGGGCTACGCGCCGCCGTTCTCCCGCTGCGACTGGGTGCAGCGTTTCCGCTTCATGGAGCGGGCCGGGGACCGCTGGTGGCCGCTGGCCGCCGGCGTGTACGGCATCGAGGCGATCAAGCGCCAGCGCGGGATGCGCTTGATCCTGCCCAATTGGAAGCAGGGCAAGGCCAAGGCCGGCCTGGCGGTGGCCGCCGGCAACGAGCGCCATCACAGCCACCGGGAACCATGAAACAACACAGCAAGCGGGGCGCGAGCCCCGGCAATGACGAGACAGCATGACGACTGAAGACAAGGTAGAGATATATACCGACGGCGCCTGCAAGGGCAATCCGGGACCGGGCGGCTGGGGCGCTTTGCTGCGCTTCAAGGGCAAGGAAAAGGAAGTGTGCGGCGGCGAGGCCAACACCACCAATAACCGCATGGAGTTGCTGGCGGTGATCAAGGGCCTGGCCACCTTGAACCGGCCGTGTCAGGTGGTGGTGTACACCGACTCCCAATACGTGCAAAAAGGCATTTCCGAATGGATCCACGGCTGGAAGGCGCGCGGCTGGAAGACCGCGGCCAAGGAGCCGGTGAAGAACGCCGATCTGTGGCAGCAACTGGACGCCGAACGCAACCGCCATCTGCATGTGGAGTGGCGCTGGGTCAAAGGCCACGCCGGCCATGAGTTCAACGAAAGGGCCGATCAGCTGGCCAACCGCGGCGTAGAGCTGGCCTGAGCCGGCCGCGCCCGCCCTTCTTCTGGAGTCAGAGCGACGCCGCCGCCGGCGGCCGTCGCCAGGATAGCGCATGAGACAAATCATTCTCGATACCGAAACCACCGGTCTCGAACACGCCCAAGGCCATCGCATCATCGAATTCGCCGGCCTGGAAATGATCAACCGCAAGCTGACCGGCAAGCATCTGCATCTTTACATCCACCCGGAGCGAGACATCGATCCGGACGCCCAGCGCGTGCACGGCATCTCGCTGGAGTTCCTGGAAGGCAAGCCCAAGTTCCGCGAGGTGGCCGAGGAAATGGCCGACTTCCTGCGCGACGCGGAACTGATCATCCACAATGCGCCGTTTGACGTCGGCTTCCTCAACGCCGAATTCGAAAGAGTGGGCCTGCCGTCGATCAAAAACCTGTGCGCCAATGTGATTGACACCCTGCGCGAGGCGCGCGACCAGTTCCCCGGCAAGCGCAACAGCCTGGACGCCTTGTGCGACCGGTTCGAGATCGACCGCTCCAACCGCACCTTGCACGGCGCGCTGGTGGACTGCGAGCTGCTGTCCGAAGTCTATCTGTGGATGACCCGCGGCCAGGAAAGCCTGGTGATGGACATCGACGTCGATCTGCCCGGCGGCCAGCACGGCGCGATGGATTTCGAGCGCAAGCCGCTGATCGTCAAGCGCGCCAACGAGCGGGAGCTGGCCGATCATCAAAGTTATTTGAACGATCTGGACAAGTCGGTGAAGGGCAGCTGCCTGTGGCGCAGCCTGGAGACGCCTGCCGGAGAGGGCGCGTGAGCCGCTATCTGGCCTTGGTGCCGGCCGCCGGCCACGGCAGCCGCTTCGGCGCGCCCAGCCCCAAGCAATACCTGCAATTGAACGGCAGGCCGCTGATGTGGCACACCCTGCAGGCGTTGGCCGCGGTGCCCGCCGTGGAGACGGTGGCGGTGGTGATCTCTCCTTGCGACGAGTGGTTCGACGATTTCGACTGGGACATCCCCAAGCTGCAAGTGTTGCGCGCGGGCGGCGTCAGCCGCGCCGAGAGCGTGCGCAACGGCCTGGAGGCGCTGGACTGCGCCGACGACGACTGGGTGCTGGTGCACGACGCCGCGCGCTGCTGTCTGACCGCGGACGCGGTGGAGCGGCTGCTGGCCGAGGTGGGCGACGATCCGGTGGGCGGCCTGCTGGCCCTGCCGGTGCCGGACACCGTCAAGCGCGCCGACGCCGAACAGCGCGTGGCGGTCACCGTTTCCCGCGCCGGCCTGTGGCTGGCGCAAACTCCGCAGATGTTCCGCCGCGGCAAATTGCGGGAAGCGCTGCAAGGCGGCGATCTGGCGGATGTGACCGACGAAGCCTCCGCCATTGAGCGCTGCGGCGGCAAGCCGCGGCTGGTGGAGGGCGACGCCCAGAATTTCAAAGTGACTTATCCGCGCGATCTGGCCTTGGCGCGCGCGGTGCTGGCGGCAAGAAAGGATTGATATGTTTCGAGTTGGACAGGGCTACGACGTGCATCAGATGGTGGCCGGCCGGCCGTTGATCCTGGGCGGCGTGCGCATTCCGCACGATAAGGGCCTGTTGGGCCACTCCGACGCCGACGCCTTGCTGCACGCGATTACCGACGCCTTGCTGGGCGCGGCGGCGCTGGGCGACATCGGCCGCCATTTTCCGGACACCGATCCCGAATTCAAAGGCGCGGACAGCCGCGCGCTGCTGCGCGAAGCGGCCAAGCGCGTGCGCGCCGCCGGCTGGCGCCCGGTGAACGTGGACAGCACGCTGATCGCGCAGCAGCCCAAGCTGGCTCCGTATATCGACGCGATGCGCGCGGCCATCGCCGAAGACCTGGGCCTGGAGATCGGCGCGGTCAACGTCAAGGGCAAGACCAATGAAAAGCTCGGCTATCTGGGCCGCTGCGAGGCGATAGAGGCGCAAGCCGCCTGCCTGCTGATGCCCGTGTAAAACCGCGCCGAGATTCGCCGTTCGAGATTGATGACAGGTGTCCGGCGGCCCGCCCCGTGCCATAATCCGCCCGGCGCAATACCATCCCAACACAGGAGGCATTACCATGTTGACTCAGGACCAACTGAAGCTTGCCGTGGCCAAGAAGGCCATCGAATTCGTGCCGGACGACAGCATCGTCGGCGTCGGCACCGGCAGCACCGTCAATCTGTTCATTGAAGAGCTGGCCGCCATCAAGGGCCGCATCCGCGGCGCGGTGTCCAGCTCGGACGCCTCCACCGCCCGCCTCAAGGCCCACCACATCCCGGTGTTCGACCTGAACGAAGTGGACGCGCTGCCGGTGTACATCGACGGCGCCGATGAAATCAACCACCACTTGCACATGATCAAGGGCGGCGGCGCCGCGCTGACCCGCGAGAAAATCGTCGCCAGCGTGGCCGATCAATTCATCTGCATCGCCGACGAAAGCAAATACGTCGCCATGCTGGGCGGCTTCCCGCTGCCCATCGAGGTCATTCCGATGGCGCGCAGCTATGTGGCGCGCGAACTGGTCAAGCTGGGCGGGCACCCGGAACTGCGCCGGGGCGTGAGCACCGACAACGGCAACGTGATCCTGGACGTGCACGGCTTGAAGATCCAGAAGCCGGTGGAACTGGAGGAGATCATCAACCATCTGGCCGGCGTGGTCACCTGCGGCCTGTTCGCGCGCCGTCGCGCCGACGTGCTGGTGTTAGGGCGGCAGAACGGCGTGGAAGAAATCCGTTAAGGGCCGTCCGCCTTCGAGCAGGCCGCCCGCAGGCGGGCAGATGAATTGTCACATCGGCGTCATCTGCCCACATTAACATAGCGTTTTTTGACTGGTTTTGGTTTGGGGCAGACATGGCAGAGCATATTTCCAAACAGTTCGATATGGAGCTGGAAACCATCCGCACCCGCGTCCTGCAGATGGGCGGACTGGTGGAGCAGCAGATTTTGTCCGCGGTGGAAGCCCTGCTGGCCGGCGATATTGACAAGCTGGACAAGGTGATCGCCGAGGATGCGCTGGTCAATGCGATGGAAGTCACCATCGACGACGACTGCTTGCACATCATCGCCCGCCGCCAGCCGGCGGCCAGCGACTTGCGCATCGTGTTCACCGTGATCAAGGTGATCACCGATCTGGAGCGCATCGGCGACGAAGCCAAGAAGATCGCGCGCATGGGCAAGACCATCTACCAGTCCGAACGCTATCAGGTGCCGCGCTTCCGCGAGATCGAGAAAATGGCGGACGCGGCGCTGGGCATGCTGCGCCGCGCGCTGGACGCCTTCGCCCGCCTGGACACCAGCGCCGCGCTGGAACTGGCCGAAGCCGACCAGGAGCTGGACGAAGACTTCGCCGCCGAACTGCGCCAGCTGATCACCTTCATGATGGAAGACCCGCGCACCATCAGCATGTCCATCGACACCTTGTTCATCTCCAAGGCGATAGAGCGCATCGGCGATCACGCCACCAATATTTCCGAATACGTGGTTTACCTGGTCAAGGGCAAGGACATCCGCCACACCACGCTGGAAACCAAGAAGCGCGAAACCCTGGGCTGAGCCGGCCCGCGCCGGCCACGGCGACTTGACATGACGGTTTGCCTAAAATGGCGGTAACATTCGGTGTTACCGCCATTGTTGCGTCCGGCGTCCGTGCCAGTCCCCCGGCGATCCAACCTGATGATGAATCCCCCCGTTTCCGCCGGCGCCGCCGCGCGGGCGCGGGCCTTGATAAAGAGAGAAGGGGTGTCTTTGACACTGACCACGCCCCCAAACAACGTGCTCGCCACCATCGATATGGGCTCCAACAGCTTCCGCCTGCAAGTGTCGCGGGTGGTGGACGACCAGCTGTACGCGCTGGACGTGATGAAGGAGACCGTGCGCCTGGGCGCGGGCCTGACCGCCGACAAACAACTGGACCAGGAAACCCAGGACAAGGCCCTGGCCTGTCTCGCCCGCTTTGGCGAGCGCCTGCGCGGCTTCACCCCGGCACAAGTGCGCGCGGTGGGCACCAATACCCTGCGCGTGGCCAAGAACGCGGCGGACTTCATCGCCAAGGCCGAGCCCTTGCTGGGCTTTCCCATCGAGGTGATCGCCGGCCGCGAAGAGGCGCGGCTGATCTATCTGGGCGCCGCCCATTCGCTGCCGGACACCAAGGAGCGGCGCATGGTGGTGGACATCGGCGGCGGCTCCACCGAGTTCATCATCGGCAGCCATTACAAAGCCCTGGTCACCGAAAGCCTGCCCTTGGGCTGCGTCAGCTACACATTGCGCTATTTCGGCGACGGCAAGCTGACCCAGGCCAATTTCCGGGACGCCATCCTGGCCGCGCGCAACGAGATTCAGCGCATCGCCCACCAATACCAGCGCGAAGAATGGCAGCTGGCGGTGGGCACCTCCGGCACCGCGCGTTCCCTGCGCGACGTGCTGGAAATCAACGACTGGAGCACGGCCGACATCACCTTGTCCGGCATGGAAAAGCTCAAGGCGCTGCTGATCCGCCAGGGCGGCATCGCCGCCATCGACGTCAACGGCCTCAAGGCCGACCGCGCGCCGGTGCTGGCCGGCGGCCTCGCCATCATGATCGCGGTGTTCCAGGAACTGGCCATCGACAAGATGACGGTGGCCGAAGGCGCTTTGCGCGACGGCGTGCTATACGATCTATTGGGCCGCCAGCGTGAAAAGGACATGCGCGATACCACCGTCACCCAGTTCAAGCGCCGCTACCATGTGGACACCGCCCAGGCCGAGCGCGTCACCGCGCTGGCCGAGCGCCTGTACCGGATGGTGGCCGGCGAGGACGTGGACCAGGCCATGCTCAAGCGCCTGCTGTGGGCGGCCAAGCTGCACGAGATCGGGCTGACCATCTCGCACACCGCCTATCACAAGCACTCTTCCTACATCCTGCAGCACGCCGACATGCCCGGCTTCTCCAAGCGCGAACAGGCCACGCTGGCCGCCATCGTGCTGGGCCACCGCGGCGACATGGGCAAGATGCGGCAATACATGGAAGACTCCAGCCTGTGGCAGGCGGTGGTGTCGCTGCGGCTGGCGGTCTTGTTCCACCGCAGCCGCAACAGCATCGCGCTGCCGGAAATGCTGGACCTGCGCCAGCACGCCACCGGCTTCGCGCTGACGCTGAACAAGGTCTGGCTGAAGGGCAGCCCGCTGACGGCGAGCGGCTTCAAGCAGGAGATCGGCCAGTGGAAGAACGTCGGCTTCGTGCTCGACATCGTGCAAGTGTGATCCGCCCATGCGCCACGCCACGCTGAAAAAACGCATTCCCACGCTGGGCGAGGCGCCCGGCACCCTGCTGTCGGTGGGCGAGGCGAAATTGCCGGAAGCCTCGATCTCGCTGTTCGAATACGGCCCGGAGCAATTGCAGGAAACCGTGTTCCAGACCGTGGCCGAGGGCCTGGCCCACCAGCCCGGCGGCGGCGTCTTGTGGCTCAACGTCTACGGCCTGCACCAGCCCGAGGTGATGCGCGCCATCGGCCAGCGCTTCGGCCTGCATTCCCTGGTGCTGGAAGACATCATGAACGCGCGCCAGCGGCCCAAGGTGGAGGACTACGGCGATTATTTGTTCGTCGCCAGCCGGGTGTTCGACTACCACCAGCACAGTGAAAACGGCGCCGGGCGCTTGTTGTCCGATCAGATCTATCTGGTCATCGGCCGCCGTTTCGTGCTGAGCTTTCAGGAGCGGCCCACCGGCGTGTTCGAGGAGGTGCGGGAACGGCTGCGCCGCGGACGCGGCCTGCTGCGCCACAAGGACGCCGACTACCTGGGCTATTCCTTGCTGGACGCGATGATAGACGACTACTTCGGCGTGCTCACCGAGTTCAACGAAAAAGTGGAGCGCATGGACACCATGCTGCTGCGCGGACGCGATCAGGGCGTTTTGCTGCAGATCCAGCGGCTGAAGCGGGATTGCCTGAAGCTGCGCCGCGCGTTGATGCCGATGCGGGAAATGCTGATTTCGCTGAACCGCGGCGAGCATGGCTTTTTCAAGCCGGAGACCTTGGTCTATCTGCGCGACGCTTACGATCACACCATGCATGTGATCGAATCGCTGGAGATGTCGCGCGAGATGGTGGGCGACATGCTGGACCTCTACCTGTCCACCCAGTCCCATCGGCTCAACCTGCAAATGCGGGTGCTCACCGTCTTGACCATGATCTTCATGCCGCTGACGCTGATCGCCGGCATCTACGGCATGAACTTCGAATACATGCCGGAGCTGAAATGGCATTACGGCTATCACCTGGTGCTGGTGGCGATGCTGGGCATCGCCGGCGGGCTGGGGTGGTTGTTCTGGAAGCGGCGCTGGCTCTGAGGCGCGGTCCCGCCTAGGCCGGACCAGGCCAGCGTATTCCCTGAGAAACGGCAGACGCCTGTACGGCGGCTGCCGTTTTTTTTCCGCCCGCGCGTTGCGCGCTTGGAAAGCGCGGCGAGTCCTCTTTCGGCCCAGCTTGCCTTGGGTTTTTCTCTCTCTCCTGGGGGGGATTTATTTTTGTATGGAGTTTCCCAATAAAAATCCATTAATTTCGCATATTAATATTATGCGATTTTAAGATGATTACCTCATGGTTAGTGTTTCATATAACCATATGACAATAAAATAGGATAAATCCTATATTTCATAAGTATTTGAAAACCTAAAATCCTCTTCAGATTGTTTGACAATCTTGGCATTGGCGTGTTTTCGCCATTCGAACGTCGCAGGCTTTGGTCTGCGGCTTTTTCAATCTGAGGGAGGTTTTGCATGAAATTGTTAAACAGCAAGCAAGGGAAATTCGTTTTGGCGGCGCTGGCCGCCTTTGCCGTCAGTCCGGTCTTTGCCGATACCCTTTCCGGCCAGATCGACTTTACCGGCCGAGTGATTTCCGATTCTTGCCGGCTCAGCTCGCCCAATGGCGACGCCAACAGCATCAAGGTGGACATGGGCACGGTGTCGGTGGAGGACATCGGCACGCTGGCCAATCCCAAGTTCACCGGCGCCGGCAGCCGGCAGGTGAACTTCAACATCATTTGCAAAACCGCCAGCAAAGTGACAATGAAGCTGGCCGGCGCGGCGCCGGAAGTGATGAGCGGCAACAACATCCTGCGCGTCAACAACGGCACCTCGTCTCCGGGCTTTGCCCGGGGCGTCGGCATCGCGGTGTTCGACAGCGCCGCGGTGGCCAACCCCTCCGCCTACAACCTGACCAGCGGCGTTCTTTTGCAGGAGGACCAGCCGGGTCAGCCCGATGATATCCGTCGCGTCAGCTTCGCCGCCGCCTATGTCGGTTCCGGCGGGGCCATGTCGCCGGGCATCGCCAATGCCAGCCTGCCGTTTACCCTGACTTACGACTAAAGCGCCGGCGCGGCGTCGTCAGGCGTCCGCGCCATGCCCGCGGCGCGGGACTGGCCGCGCCGCGGGCCCCCTGAACAGGCTCTGCCAGGACGACGGCGCGCCGTCCTCCCTTTCCTCATCGCGTTCCCGGCCGCGTCAGCCGCCTTGGGACCATTGTTGGATATCTCGTGGCCTCACTCATGAAAATCATTCTGTTCCTCTCCCTGGCCTTGCTCATCAGTCCGGTTTGGGCCGGCATCGCGCTTAACGGCACCCGCGTCATCTTTGACGGCAATGACAAGGAGGCCTCCATCATCGTCAGCAATCTGGGCGAGGAGATCCTGGTCCAGTCCTGGCTGGAGTCGGCGGAAGGCCAGCCGGACGAACTGCCGTTCGCGGTGACGCCTCCGCTGGCGCGCTTGCCGCTTAAGCAGCAGCAGTTGCTGCGGGTGTTGTACGAGGGCGCCGGAGCGGCGCCCGACCGGGAGTCGGTATTTTGGCTGAACGTGCAGGAAATCCCCCAGGCGGCGCGCGGAGACAATGTGCTGCAACTGGCGGTGCGCCAGCGCGTCAAGGTGTTCTTCCGGCCTCAGGGGCTGGGCAGCGACGCCGCCTTGCAAGCGCCGGAAGGCTTGCGCTGGAGCCTGCTCCAGGCCGACGGCAGGCCGGCCTTGCGCGTGGACAACCCCAGCCGCTATCACGTGACGGTGGTGGATTTGACACTCAAGGCCGGCGCCGGAGCGCAGGAGCTGGCGAGCGCCTATATGGTGGCGCCGGGCGGCAGCGGGCAATGGCCGCTGAAACCGTCCGCCGCCGGCAGCGCGCAACTGCGCTACGGCATCATCAACGACTTCGGCGGGCTCGTGGAGTACGAGGTCGCGCTCGAAGCCGGCCGGGAAGGCCGCCCTCAGCAGCGCCCCCAGGAACCTTGACCATGTCGCTTCCATCTTCCTCGGCCATCTGCCGGATCCCCTCCGTATAAAGCCCAATCATGCGCATACGTCCAAATCGTCAGCCCTGGAATAAAACCTCGATCCGACGCCGTTCCGCGCTGAAGCCCGGCTGCCTGGCCCTGTTGATGGCGCTGGCGGAACTGGCCCGGGCGGAGGCGGCGGAAGGAGAGGCGCAGTCCGCGCCCGTCTTGCTGGCCTTCAACACCAACTTCATCAACGGCTCCGGCCGGATGCCGGATTTGAGCGCGGTGCTCAGCGCCGGCAACGCCTTGCTGCCCGGCAACTATCGCGTGGACGTGCTGGTCAACGGCAATCTGACCGGCCGCCGCGACGTGCTGTTTCGCCAGGCGGCCAGCGGCAAGGTGGAAGCCTGCATCGACGCCGGTTTGCTGCAGGCGGCCGGCGTGCAGCTGCAAAGCCTGACGCCGACCTTGTCCGCGGACGACCCGGCCTGCCTGGACCTGCCGGCGCTGATGGACCTGGCGGCGGCGGACTACGACGCCAATCGGCTGCAACTGAGCTTGAGCATTCCCCAGGCCTTTCTCAGCCGCGGCGCGCGCGGTTATATCGACCCGGCGCTCTGGGACGCCGGCGTGGCCGCCGCCTACGTCAACTACCAGTTCAACGGCAATGAGAGCCGCAGCAGCGAGCCGGGCGGGGTCAACCGCCGCAACGCCTTCCTCGGCCTGCAAAACGGCGTCAACCTGGGCGCTTGGCGTTTGCGCAACGACAGCACCTTCAACTGGGCCGACGGCCAGTCCATGAGCGCGCGCAGCAACCGCAGCGTGTTGCAGCGCGACTTGATCGGCTGGAAAAGCCAGCTGGCGCTGGGCGAGCAATACGCAGACTCCACCTTGTTCGACAGCGTGCGCTTCCGAGGCGCGCAGCTGGCCAGCGACGACGCGATGCTGCCGGACGGCGAGCGCGGCTACGCGCCGGTGGTGCGCGGCCAGGCGCAGAGCAACGCGGTGGTGGAAGTCCGCCAGAACGGCTATACGCTGTACCGCGCCAATGTGCCGCCGGGGCCGTTCGAGCTGAGCGATATTTTCCCGTCCGGCTCCAACGGCGATCTGGAAATCACCGTCACCGAGGCCGACGGCAGCAAGCGGGTGACGCAGCAGTCCTTCTCCAGCCTGCCCCTGATGCTGCGCAAGGGCCGTTGGCGCTACAGCGCCGCCTTCGGCGAGTATCAGGGCAGCCAGGACGTGCATCCCAGCTTCGCCGCCGGCACCCTGGTTTACGGCGCGGGCGACGACAGCACGGTGGCGGCGGGCTTCCAGCTCACATCGAATTTTCAGGCCGTCAACCTGGGCGTGGGCGCCAACACCCCGCTGGGCGCGCTGTCCTTGGACTTCACCCAGTCCAACAGCCGGGTCAGGGGCGCGCGGCGGCAAGGGCAGAGCTTGAGACTGCTTTACGCCAAAACCTTTACCCGCACCCTGACCAACCTGACGCTGGCCGCGTATCGCTATTCGACCTCCGGCTATCGCAGTTTCAACGACCACGCCAACGATCTCGCCGGCAATAGCCAGGGACAGTTCGGCCGCAGCCGCTCGCGCATCGATCTGAGCACCCAGCAGGACCTGGGCCGCGAGCGGCGTTTCGGCAGCCTGTATCTGAACCTGAGCCAGCAAAGCTACTGGGGACAGAACGGCAGCAGCGGCAGCGTGGGCCTGGGCTACGGCAACAACTGGAAACTGCTGGGCTACAACTTCACCTTGAGCCGGAGCCGCGACAGCCGGCCCGGCGGCGTCAGCAGCAACCAGGTGATGCTGACCTTCACCGCGCCGCTGGGGCCCAAGCCGCGCTCGCCGCGGATGTACGCCAACCTGAGCCACACCTCCGGCAACGGCTCCACGCTGCAAACCGGCGTCAGCGGCCATCTGGGCGAGAACACCAGCTATTCCGTGCAGCTTGGCCATGCCGGGCGCAACGGCAGCACCTCGGGCGGGCTCAGCGTCAACCACAACGCCGATTTCGTGCAATTGAGCGCGGCCTACAACGCGGCGCGTCATTACCAGTCCGCCAGCGTCGGCCTGTCCGGCGCCATTGTCGCCCATGGCGGCGGCGTCAACCTGAGCCGTCCGGTGGGCGACACCTTCGCGCTCTTGCAAGTGGACGGCGTGACCGGACCGGCGCTGC
Organism: Chromobacterium rhizoryzae; assembly: GCF_020544465.1. Lineage (NCBI taxonomy): Bacteria > Pseudomonadati > Pseudomonadota > Betaproteobacteria > Neisseriales > Chromobacteriaceae > Chromobacterium > Chromobacterium rhizoryzae. The sequence goes on along the minus strand of NZ_CP066126.1, from coordinate 3,952,708 downwards.
GCACCGGCAACGGCGGCGAACTGGGGCGCAACGGCTACGCGGTGCAACCCTACGCGCAGCCCTACCGCGTCAACACCCTGAGCCTGGATACCCGGCAGCTGGGGGCCGACGTGGAACTGGACGACACGGTCAAGCTGGTGGTGCCGCGGCGCGGCGCCGTGGTCAAGGGCGTGTTCAAGGCCAGAAGCGGCCAGCGCGCCCAGTTCACCCTGCTGCGGCCGGACGGCGCTCCGGCGCCGTTTGGCGCCAGCGTGGAGGACGCCGACGGCAAACCGTTGGGCATCGTCGACCCCAGGGGCAAGGTGCTGGCCTTGCTGAAGCGGGAGACCGGCCGGCTGACGGTGAAATGGCGGGGCGGCCAGTGTACGGCCGATTACCGGCTGCCGCCGGCCAAGGCCGGCCGCTATTACCAGCGGCGGACGCTGAACTGCGGCTAGCCCGCGGGAGCGGGCCGACTTTGCAATATGATCGAGTGGAGCATCAGCGAATGAAGCACATCAAAATCCGGCGGAGCATCGGCGTCATGCTGCTGAGCTTCCTGCTTGGAGGCATGGCCAATGCGGGGCCTTGCGAGCCTACAGGCTCGGTTCCCCGGTTCAGTTTCGCGTTTAACCGGACTTTTACCTCGCCGGATGACAATGCGGCGGGGGCCTTGTATCCGAACGCTTATTTATGGGATTTGGGCAAGACGTATGTGGCGGGCTGCGCTTGTACTGGATCGACAATACCTTACAAGGTGTTCTACACCACCAGGACCGAGTTGCCCAAGGGGGAGCGCAGAACGGTCAATGGCGTGCCGTTGCAGTTCTATGCCTTGAACCGCAATCTGCAAGTGGGGGTGGAGGTCTTTCTCGCTGGGGAGGTTCGACAGTATAAAGCGGTGCCGTGGGACAGTTTGAGCAATGAAATGACCGGCCAGCTACGCTGCGTAAACGGCGAGACGATAGGTTCGCGGCCCTTTGAAACCGGTAGCCGGGGGCGGGTGCATTTGTTGATCAGCCGTCCGTTTGTCGGCACCTTGAATGTGCCGGAATTCAAAGTGCTGGATGTGTTCGGCGTGCGTGGCTACCCTACGGCACCGGGCAGCTCTCCTATGGTCAGCCTGTTCATGAGCATGAGCGTGACGGTGCCGCAGAACTGTAAGTTGGCCGCGGGGCAGCAAACCACCATCGATTTCGGCCCCTTGATCGCCGGGCAATTGGCCCGTCCCGGCGCGGCCAGGCAAAGCGCGGTGAGCCGCACTTTCCAGATTCAATGCACCAATATCTCCGCCGGGGTCAAGATCAATCTGGCGCTGGAAGGACGGCCGCACGGCCGGGACGCGCGCTATCTGGAAACCACGCATCAGAACGTGGCGGTGGCGATGGAGAGCGCCGGCAAGCTGGTGCCGCCCAGCCTGCCTGGCGGGGTGCCGGCCGGCGGGCAACTGATTCCGATCGCGCTGGATTACGACAATCTGCGCGCCTTGTTCGGCTTGACCGCCTGGCCGGTGAAGATGGTGGAGAACCCGACGCCGGGCGGGTTCCAGGGCAGCGCCACTTTGAAGTTCGATTTCGAGTAGCGGCGGCGTTCAGGGCCGGCTCAGCTCCACCGACCATTCCGGCCCGGAGCCGATGCCGCGCTTGGCGGCGTAGTTGTCCATATTCAGCGCCAGCGACACGTCCAGCAGGCTGTTCAGATAGACCAGAGGCTGGCCGCTGGGCACTTCGCCGAAGGTGCGGCGATAAGGCGCCACCACCTCGTCCACCGGCTTGCCCTGCTTGAATATGCGCACTTTCACCGCGTCGCCGGGGCGGAAGCCCTGGGCTTCGAACAAGGTTTTGGGGATATTGGTCCACACATTGCCGTATTGCGGGTCCAGCACCGGGATCATGCCCTTGAGCCGTCCGTCGGCGGCTTCCGCGCGCTGGTACGACAGCTTGACCACGGCGGCGGCCGGCAGCGGCGGGCCCACGTCCTCGAAACGGATTTTGCCGGCGGCCAGCCGCGCGCCGGTGTAGGCGTAGACGTCGCGGCCATGGAAGGTGTAGGAATCGGCCGAACCCTGCAAGCGGTTGGTTTTCTCGTCGATGCGGCGCAGTTCGGCCACGCCGTCGCGTTCGGCGATCAAGGTCAGCAGGCCGTTGTTGGGATTGACGAAGTAGCGGCCGTCCCGGGTCTTCAGCACCACGGACTGGCGCTCGGTGCCGACGCCCGGGTCCACCACCGACACGAACACCGTGCCCTTGGGCCAGTAGTTGGCAGTCTGGTACAGCCGGTAGGCGCCGCTCCAGATATCGTAATCGGGGATCTCGTGGGTCAGGTCGGACAGCGTCAGCTTGGGGTCCACCGAGTAGGCGACGCCGCGCATCGCCGACACCGCGCCGTCCTTGAGGCCGAAGTCCGTCATCAGCACCAGCGGCGCGTCCGCGCGCGCCAAGCCGGCCAGCAGCAGGCCGGCGGCCAGCCAGAGGCGGGCGTGTTGGAATAGCTTCATTCTTTTTCTCCTAAGTGTTTTTGTTTCCAGGCGCCTGCCAGCGCCGGGCTTGCTTAGCATCTGTCCACGATCTCGCGAGCTAAGGCGAGACAAGGCGGAAACGAGCGAAAAAGCGGAGTGTACAGGTGGTACATGAGCATTTTGAGCTCGTACTCACCGTGCAACGCTTCACTACGCGCAGCAGATCGTAAACAGGTTCTTACACCTCGTCCGAGCGCAGCCTCTGCACGCCGGCGGCCAGCATCTGCGCCCAGGCGCTACTCAGCGAGCCGTTCAGATTGATGCCGCGGCAGGCGTCGTCCACCACCGTGGTTTCCAGGCCGGCTGCGCGCGCGTCCAGCGCGCTCCAGGCCACGCAGTAGTCGGTGGCGAGCCCGGCCAGCCATACCCGCTTGACGCCGCGCTCGGCCAGGTAGCCGGCCAGGCCGGTGGGAGTTTGGCGATCCGCTTCGACAAAGGCGGAATAGCTGTCCAGAGCCGGGTTGCAGCCCTTGCGGATGATCAGTTGGGCCTGGCTGGTGTCCAGCTCGGGGTGGAATGCCGCGCCATGGCTGCCGGCCACGCAGTGATCCGGCCACAGCGTCTGCTCGCCATACGGCAGCTGGATGCTGTCGAAAGGCTGCTTGCCGGCATGCCGGCTGGCGAAGGACACATGTTTGGCCGGGTGCCAGTCCTGGGTCAGGACCACCCGGTTGAAGAACTGCATCATGTGGTTGATCAGCGGCACGATCTGATCGCCGTCGGCCACCGCCAGTTCGCCGCCGGGACAAAAACTGTTTTGCACGTCCACCACGATCAAGGCGCAATCGTCGCCGTAGCGTTTCAGGGGCATAGCGTTTTCCTGCAAGGGTTCTCAGCCTATCTTGTTACCACGCGGCCGCCGGCGTGGTAAAGCCCGCCACGGTGACAAGAGTGAAAAAAGGGTTTGCCATTTATACCCTATGGGGGTATATAATTCGGCTCAGGAGGTCATCATGACAGCAAGCACCGTGGATTTGCCGATTGAGGGCATGAGTTGCGCGGCCTGCGCCGCCAGGATTGAAAAACAGTTGAACCGGCTGGACGGGGTGGAGGCGGCGGTCAACTTCGCCAGCGAATCGGCCAAGGTCTCGTTCGACCCGGTCAAAACCCCGCCGCAAACCTTGGTGGACACCATCGCCAAGACCGGTTTCGCCGTGCCGCGCCGGCAGGCGGAGCTGGATATTCAGGGCATGACTTGCGCCGCCTGCGCCGGCCGCATCGAGAAGGTGCTGAACCGGTTGCCGGGCGTGTCCGCCCAGGTCAACTTCGCCAGCGAGAGCGCGCGCGTCGATTACGTGGCCGGGCTGGCCGACGAGGCGGCGCTGATCGCCGCGGTCAGCCGTGCCGGCTACCAGGCCGCGGCCAAGGCCGGGCCGGGCGACGACACCCTGGCCGCGGAGCATGCGCGCCGCTACCGGCGCGAGCGGCTGTGGTTCGCGTTTTCCGCTCTGTTGACGCTGCCCTTCGTCATTGAAATGGCGGCGATGTTCAGCGGCGGCCACCATGGCTGGCTGCCGCGTTACTGGCAGCTGGCCTTGGCCACGCCGGTGCAGTTCGTAGTTGGCTGGCGTTTCTACAAGGGCGCCTGGGCGGCGTTGCGCGGCGGCGGCGCCAATATGGACGTGCTGGTGGCTCTGGGCACCAGCATGGCCTGGCTGCTATCGGCGGCGGTGACGTTGTTGGGCCTGGAGGACCAGCATGTTTATTTTGAAGCCAGCGCCTCGGTGATCACCCTGGTGCTGCTGGGCAAGCTGCTGGAGGCGCGCGCCAAGGGCAAGACTTCGGCGGCGATCGAAGAGTTGATCCGGCTGGCGCCCAAGACCGCCCGTGTGGAGCGCGAGGACGGCCGGGTGGAAGAGGTGGCGGTCACCGCGCTGCGCCAGGGCGATGTGGTGGTGGTGCGCCATGGCGAAACCCTGCCGGTGGACGGCGAGGTGGTGGACGGCGCGGCGGCGCTGGACGAAAGCATGCTCACCGGCGAAAGCCTGCCGGTGGCCAAGCGGGTGGGCGACAGCGTCTACGCGGCCACCCGCAATCAGGACGGCATGCTTAAAGTGCGCGCCACCGGCGTGGGCGGCGACACCCAACTGGCCGAGATCGTGCGTCTGGTCAGCGCGGCCCAGGGCTCCAAGGCGCCGATCCAGCAATTGGCGGACGTGATTTCCGGCGTGTTCGTGCCGGTGGTGGTGGGCATCAGCCTGCTGACCTTCGTCGTCACCGGCCTGTGGCTGCAGGACTGGTCGGCGGCGCTGATTCACGCGGTGGCGGTGTTGGTGATCGCCTGCCCGTGCGCCTTGGGCCTGGCCACGCCGACGGCGGTGATGGTGGGCGTGGGCAACGGCGCGCGGCGCGGCATTCTGTTCCGCAACGCCACCGCGCTGGAACTGGCCAGCCAGGTGGGGGTGTTGCTGGTGGACAAGACCGGCACGCTGACCGAGGGCAAGCCGCAAGTGAAACAAGTGCTGCCCTTGGCGGCGGACGCGGACCTGGTGCTGCAACTGGCCGCCAGCGTGGAGGCCGGTTCGGAACACCCGCTGGCGCGCGCCATTCTGCAGCAGGCGCAGCAGCAGGGCCTGCCCTTGCTGCCGGTCAGCGGCTTCGCCGCCCAGGTGGGGCAGGGGGTGCAGGCTGAGGTGGCCGGCCACGGCCTGGTGCGCGCCGGCGTGCCCGGCTGGCTGGGCGAGCAGGCGCTGTCCGCCGCCTTGCCCCTGCAGCAGGCGGGCAACACCGTGGTGGCGGTGGCGCGCGGCGAGGAGCTGCTGGGCCTGTTGGCGATCGCCGACCGCATCCGGCCCAGCTCGGCCCAGGCGGTGGCGCAGTTGCAGGCCATGGGCATACGGGTGGCGATGCTGACCGGCGACAACCCGGCCACCGCCGCCGGCATCGCCGCGGAAGCGGGCATTCGCGATTATCGCGCCGAGGTGAAGCCGCAGGACAAGGCGGCGGAGGTGCGGCGCTGGCAGGCGCAGGGTTTCAAGGTGGCGATGATGGGCGACGGCGTCAACGACGCGCCGGCGCTGGCCGCCGCCGACGTCAGCCTGGCGATGGGCGCCGGCTCGGATGTGGCGATCGAGGCCGCCGATATCACGCTGATGCACGGCGACCTGATGCATGCGGTGGACGCGATCCGGCTGTCGCGCGCCAGCCTGCGCAAAATCCGGCAGAATCTGCTGTTCGCCTTCATCTACAACGTGATGGGGATACCGCTGGCGGCGCTGGGCATGTTGAACCCGGTGATCGCCGGCGCGGCGATGGCGATGAGTTCGGTATCGGTGGTGAGTAATTCGCTGTTGTTGCGGCGCTGGAAATAGGGCGGCATCGGCGCTAGCGAAGTTTTGAATTTTTTCAGGAGAAAGCAATGTCCGAATTGATCATGAAAGTGGATGGCATGACCTGCCAGGGTTGCGTGAAAAGCGTCAGCGGCGTGCTTAGCGGCATGGCCGGCGTCAGCGAGGCCGAGGTCAGCCTGGAGGCCAAGCAGGCCAAGGTGGTGTACGACGCGGAGATCGTGTCGCCGGAGGAGTTGGCGGCGGCGGTGGAGGACGCGGGTTTCGACGTGACGCGCTGAGCCTTAAACGGCGACGTAGCGGAACAGGGCATGGCTTGCGAGCCATGCCCTGTTTCATTGTGTTCCATGGTGGGGCGTTGACTGAGCACCTGCGATTTTCAGAGGCGTGGACGTCGGCGGGCTGACGGCAATATATTGTTTTTCAATGATCTTGCCGGCTTGACGGTTTAGGGGGGGGCCAGCATCAAGCTATACTTGGCTGGCAGAGGTCAATGATGACTGTCGAGAAAACCATAGGGAAAATGAGGACATCGGCGGGCAATATCAGTTTTGATGAACTTGTGGCCGTGTGTGATGCCCTTTTCGGCGAAGGGCGCGTTAAGAACCTGTTCAAAGTCTGCTGCGCTGCGGCGATACAGCGTTGAAACCGAACTCAAAATGCTCATGTACCACTTGTACATTCCGCTTTTTCGCTCGTTTTCGCCTTGTCTCGCTCTTGCTCGCGAGACTTTGAACAGGCTCTAAGGGCAGCCATCATATCTACAAGATCCCAGGTGTGCCGGGCGGGGTGAATATTCAAGACAATGGCCGCGGCAAAGCGAAGGCCTATCAGGTTAAGCAGGTGCTGAAAGCGATTGAGAAGATTGAAGGAGCGTAAGATGGATTATCGACACTACTCGTACCGGGTCGTCTGGTCGTCGGAAGACGAGGAGTATGTTGGGCTCTGCGACGAGTTTCCCTTGCTGTCGCACCTTGACAGTACTCAGGACAAGGCCTTGCATGGCATCGTCGCGCTGGTGAAAGACGTGTACGAGCATATGAAGGAAGAGCGCCAGCCTCTGCCGGAGCGTTTGAGCGCTTGAATCGACGCAGCTTCTCCCTCGCCCGCCGGCGGGTTTGTTTTATCCGCCGTCCCTTGGCGCTTCGTTTTTACGATTCCTCCTCCCCCAGCACGCCGAACTCCACCGGCGTCTTCACGTAAAACACCTTGATACCGGCGGCGGCGAGCGCGGCCAGCAGTCGTTCGGCCTCGTCGGCGCTGAGCGCCAGCGTGACTTCCTCGGGCTGGTCCGCCAGTTCGAAGAAGTGAGCGGAATGCAGCCGGCGGTGGCGGCCGTAACCTTCGCTGGCGGCAAACAGCGTGGCGCCGCGGACGCCCATCCGCCGCGCCTGTTGCAGTATCCATTCCGCCAAGGGCTGGCCGTCGTGGCTGTGGCCCTGCTGAGTGAAGAAAGAGAGTTGATAGCCTTGCATGGCGCGGGCCTCCTGCGGCTACAGTTCGATCACCATGCCTTCGCGCAGCGGGCAGACGCGCAGGCCGTTGGGGTATTCCGAGCGCAGCTGTTCCAGCAGGTGCTCGCGGCAGCCGGGGTCGATGTGGCTGATCCACAGATGGGTGTTGGCCGGCAGCTGCGGCAGGAAGGGCAGCAGCAGCAAGGGCGTCATATGGCCTTGGCGCGCGGCCTCGCCCTGGCGTTCGTCGGTGTAGGTCAGCTCGCAGATCACGTCGGTCAGCGAGGGCACATTGGACACCCATTGCCAGAAAGCCGGGCAGGGGCCGCTGTCGCCGCTGAAGGCCAGCGCGCGCCAACTGCCTTCTATCAGCCAGCCCAGCGCCGGCACGCTGTGATTGGCCGGCAGCGCGGTGGCCAGGCCTTCGCCCAGCGGCAGCGCGTAGCCGGGTTCCACCGCCTGCAGCCGCAGCCAGGGCTGCTCGACGCTGGGCTGGCGGGTGTAGTCCGGCCACAGCTCGCCGTTGAACAGGTGGGCGCGCAGCGCGTCCAGGGTTTCCTGCTGGCTGTAAACGGTGAGGCCGGGCCCGCGGCGGCTGGCGTGGACGTCGGCCAGCAGCGGCAGGCAGCCGCAGTGATCGGCGTGGCTGTGGGTGAGCAGCACCTGACGGATGGACAGCATTTCGTCCGGGCGCAGGCTGGTGACGCCGGTGCCGCAGTCTATCAGAGTGTCCTCGTCGATCAGGAAACTGGTGGTGTGGCCGGGATGGCCGATGCAGGCGGCGGCGCCGAGAATCTTGATGTGCATGGGTTTCTCCTGGTTGCGGCCGTTGACCGGCCTGGCCGGTCCGCCGCTGCAAACATGGAAACGATCCGCTGCCCGCCCCGCCTTGAGTGGGCGCCCGCGCCGTGAGGTCCGGCCGGCTTTAATCTATTCATTGTAGACAAGCCGGCGGACGCTTGCGCGGGACGGGATCAGCGCACGATGCCTACCGGGTAGAGGAAGCGGTTGCTGTCGGCGAACGGGGTCTGCTCATAGAACCAGTTGAGCCGGGCGTTGCGGTCCTTGGCGAACTTGGGGTCCTTGAGCCTGGCCTGGAAGGCCTGGCGCAGGGCCGGGCTTTCCGCCAGCATCCGCCGCGCCATCGGCTCCATCACATAGGCTTCCGGCGCTTCCGCCGAGGTGAGGTTGGCGTTGAAGAAGCCCCAGTGCAGGAAGGAATCCGGGCTGGAGGGCTCCAGCAGCAGCATCGCCAGCGTGCCCAGCGGCTGTTGCGGGTCCACCACCACGGAACCGGCCGGATAGGTGACTTTGCGCTGCAGCGGGCTGGGCTTGCCGTCTATCAGCAAGCGGCCTTCATAGCCGGGGATTTTGTCGGCGGATTCGCGATCGGGCTCGAACGGGGTGCCCAGCTTGATGTCGTCCAGCCGGTAGACGGTGACGTCCAGGGTTTCCGGCCGGCTCAGTTCGCGAAGCTGGATGCCGTGGGCGCGCAGGCGGGCGATCACCTCATGCCATTGCGCCGGCACCACATAGGCCTTGGGCCGCGCGGCGATCAGGTCCGGCACGGTCAGCGGGGTGATGGGCAGGCGGTAGTCGCGCGGCTGATTGCTCCAGCGCATGATTTTGTCGCCGGTGACGGGGGAGGGCACTTTGTCGAATTTGACGCCCTTGAAGTCCACCAGCTTGGGCTTGCCCTCGGCCTCCTTCCAGGTCAGCGTCACCGGGTCCGGCCGCGCGGCGCGGTCCTTGGCGATGGCGGCGCGCAGGCCGTCGTAATGGCGGGACACGCTGTCGAAGATGGCGCGGTAGAGCACGTAGTTGCCCAGCACTTGCTGCTTGTAGGGCTTGAGCGCGTGCAGTTCCACCAGGATGGCGGGGATGCCGCGCGCGTCCGCGTATTGGTTGGAGAAGCGCGCCAGGTCGCTGTAATACGGGTAATAGCCCTTGTCGGGGTTCTCGTTGTCGTTCATCGAAATGCAGACATTGGGCTCGTGGCCGTAGCGGCGCAGCTCGCGGTAGACTTCGGGCGTCATCACCTGATCCATCCAGCGGCTGGACGCGGGCGACCAGCCCTGGCCGTTATTGCAATAAGTGACGTCGTATTGGTAGTTGACGCCGTCGGTGCTGTGGGTGTCGATGAAGAAGTCCGGCTGGTAGTCGTTGAGCGCGCGCGCCACATTGCGGATTTCCGGGCTGTCCAGCTTGGTGAAGTCGCGGTTCAGATTGAGGTTGCGGCCGTTGACGCGCCAGCCGGTCTGTTCCGGCCCGTTCTGGTTGATGCGGCCGTATTTGCCGTAGCGCATGTCGCCGTCCACGTTGACGGTGGGGACGAAGAGCAGGTTGACCTTGGACAGCAGCGCGTCGTCGCGGATCAGCAGGTCGCGGATCAGCATCAGCCCGGCGTCCTTGCCGTTGGCTTCGCCGGGGTGGATGCCGGCTTGCACATAGATCAGCGGCTTGCCGCTGGCGCGCAGGCCCTGCGGCGATTTATCGGCGGCGGCGGACACCACCGCCATCATCATGTCGCGGCCCTGGTCGGTTTTCTCCGCCATCGGGCTGAGCTTGAGCAGCGCCGGCTTGGCCGCGGCCAGCCGGTTCAGATAGGCGATGGTTTCCGGATAGGCCGGCGTGTGCTTGAAGCCGCTGGCTTCCAGCGGGGTGGCCCAGGCGTCGTCCGCCTTGGCGGCGAAGCGCTGGCTGTCCCCCTGCCAGGGGATGTCCGGCGGCAGCACCCGCTGGCGCGCGGCGGACAGGTATTGGCTGTCGTCGACATAGTCCGGCGCGGCCGGCATGGCGTGCGCGTGCGGGCTGAGGTGCAGGGCGGCGAAGGCGGAAACGATGGCGAAGCGTAGCGGCAAGTGCATGATGATTATCCTGATTGTCCGAGACCGAAATAGGCTACGCCCGGCGGCCCGGCGGACGCACGGGCTGTTGCGAGGCGGCTTGACGCGGATCAAGCGCTTGCTTGCCGCGTTTCCCGCCGGAGCGCATCCAGTTCAAATCCAAAAGCCGGAGCCCCGCGCTACAGGACTCCGGCTCCTACGCTGTTCTGCTCGATGAGGTCGGCTCCAGCGCCGGGGCGGTTTTCCCCGGGCTCAGGCCCGGGCCGGCAGGCTCCAGCGCTTGTCGCTCCAGCGGCCCAGCAACTGCAGGCCGCCGCAGACCAGGAAATAAGCCAGCGCGATGAAGGCGAAAATCTCCAGCGGGTAGACCTGCTCGCGGTTGTTGACCTGGGTGGCGACGAAGGTGAATTCGGCCACGCCCACCACATAGGCCAGCGAGCTGTCCTTGATCAGGGTGATCCACTGATTGACGAAGGAGGGCAGCATCATGCGTAGCGCCTGCGGCAGCACGATCAGCCGCAGCGTCTGCCAGCGGTCCAGCCCCAGAGACAGTCCGGCCGCCCATTGGCCGGGGCCGATGGCGGCGATGCCGGCCCGCACCGACTGGCTCAGATAGGCGGCGTTGATCAGCGCCAGCGCCAGCACCACGGTGAGCACGCCGGGGATGTCCACGCCAAACAGGATGGGCAGCAGGAAATAGCACCAGAAGATCAGCATCAGCACCGGGATGGCGCGCAGCAGCGCCACCAGCGCGCCCAGCGCGCGGCGCGGGCCGGGCCCGCCCATCACCAGGGCGATGCCGCCGGCCAGGCCCAGCAGGCTGGCCAGCACGCCGGCGGCGGCGCTGATGGCCAGGGTCAGCAGCAGGCCGCCGGGCTCGCCGTTGGCCAGATTGCCCCACAGCAGATAATCGAGATTGTCCTGAATCACCGGCGGCATCATCGCGGCGCCCTCCATGCCGGCTCGCCGCGCTGGCTCAGCGCCTGGGTCAGCAACACCAGCAGCAGATAGGCGGCGGTGGCGACGGCGAAGGCCTGGAAGGCGAGCAGGGTTTCGGTTTCCACCTGGCGCGAGGTGTAGGACAGCTCGGCCACGCCTATGGCCATCGCCAAGGAGGTGTTCTTCACCACCGCGGTGTATTGGCCGACCAAGGGCCGGCGCGCCAGCGCCCAGGCCTGCGGCAGCACCACCCAGCGGAATTCCTGCCAGCCGTTCATGCCCAGCGCGCGCGCGGCCTGGCGCTGGCCGGCGGCGACGCCGCGCAGCCCGGCCTGCAGTTCGCCGCAGATGAAGCTGGCGCTGTACAGGGTCAGGCCCACCAGCGCGGCCAGGAATTCGAAGGACGGCCACGGCAAGGCCAGACCGCCCGGCAAGGGCAGGCTGCGCGGGGTGTTCAGCCACAGCATGGCGGCTTCAGGCAGCAGGCCGGCCACGCCGAAATACCACAGCAGCAATTGCACCATCAGCGGAGTGTTGCGGTGCAAGCTGACCCAGAGGCCGACGCCGCGGCCGAGCGCGCGCCAGCGCGACTCCAGCGCCACGGTCAGCAGCATGCCGAGCGCGGTGGCGGCGGCGCAGACCAGCAGGGCCAGCCAGCCGGTGAGCAGCGCGCCCTTGAGCAGCCAGCCCAGGTAGTGGGGCTCCAGCCAGTGGTGGCCGAGCCAGGAGGGGGGATTCATTGCTTGCTGTCCTGTATGGCGATTGCGCTCCGCCTTTCAGCGCCGGCGGCGTCTGAAATGGCGAAACCGCCGGGCGCGCCCGGCGGCTGGGGATACGGATGGGAAAACGCGGGTCTTGGAACGTGTTTACGATCTCGCGAGCTAAGGCGAGAGCAGGTGAAAACGGTTGAAGAAGCGGAATGCTCAGGTGGTACATGAGCATTCTGAAAGCATTTTCAACGCCGTATCGCCGACGCGCAGCAGATCGTAAATAGGTTCTTAGAGCCGCTAAGAAAACCTCGCAGAGAACCTGAGCCAAGGCGCGCCGACGCAGGAAGTACAAGTGGTACGACAAGGAGGCGCAACGCAGGATCAGGGGTTTTGTTAGCGGGTCTTAGCTGGCTTCGCCGATCTTGAAGTCCCTAGGCAGCGGCGCTTTGGTGGCCGGGCCGAACCACTGATTGTAGATCTTGGCGGCCTGGCCGGATTTTTCCAGTTCCAGCAGGCTGTCGTTCACAGCTTTCAGCAGACGCGCCTCGCCCTTGGGCAGGCCGATGGCCTGGTATTCGCGGGTCAGGGTGAACGGCGCCAGTTCGAACTTGGCCTTGTCCGGCGCATTGGCCAGCAAGGCGGCCAGCTTGGAGCCGTCCTGGCTGATGGCCTGGACGTTGCCGTTGCGCAGCGCGGTGAAGGCCAGGGGGGTGTCGTCGTAAGCCACCACGGTGGTTTTCGGGTATTTGTCGCGCAGATTCACTTCCTGGGTGGTGCCCTTGTCCACTCCCACGCGCAGGCCGGCCAGTTGTTCCGGCTTTTGCAGCGATCCCTTGCGGGCGATGAACTGCTGGCCGGAGGCGAAGTAGGGCAGGCTGAACGCCACTTGCTTCTTGCGCTCGTCGGTGACGGTGAAGTTGGCGGCCACCAGATCGGCCTTGCCGGACACCAAGAGCGGCACGCGGTTGGCCGGATTGGTGGGGATCAGGCTGAGTTTTACGCCCAGTTTCTTGGCGATGTGTTGGGCCACGTCCACGTCCAGGCCGGAAATCTGACGGGTCTTGGCGTCGAGGAAGCCGAAGGGCGGGTTGCTGTCGAAGGCGGCGACGCGCAGCACGCCGGCTTTCTTGATGTCGTCCAGACGGTCGGCCCAGGCGGCGGTGGCGGTGGCGCTCAAGGCGATGGCCAATGCGATGGCGTGTTTCATGATGATGCCCCTAGTCTGAAGACGCGCCGCGGGTTTCAATCGCGCCTGTTGGCGGCGCGGTTTCAGAAGATGCCGGCGCATCGTGATTCTGAGAAATTTCCTGCCATGGATAAACCCATGACATGCGATGAACTGATGCTAAGGCATCTTGCAAATTCTTGGAAATTATTAAAAATTAGTCTTATATATTAATTTGTTTTGATTGTGTGATTTTCCTTATTGGAACAATGCCTTGTCCGCATTGAGGCCGCGGCGGCGGCGAGCCGGTATTTTTGTTCGAGGTAGGATTGCCAAACAATTTCCTTTGCCGCGCTTTTCTGCAATCGGCATAATCGCGTTTTCCGTGCGTTCCCCATTGGCGGACGCGTCGACGGATTTGCAACTTTTCTTGACGACTGTGATGACTGGCGCGAAAGCGCGTCGGGACGAAGCAGACAAGCCGAAGCCGAAATGCCCAGCATCTATCAACTCAAATCCCGTTTTCAGGACCTGCTGCGCCCCTTGCTGCGCGGCCTGGTTTCCCTTGGCGTCACCGCCAACCACGTCACGCTCGGCGCCATGCTGGCCTCCATCGCCTACGGCGGCTGGCTGGCCTGCCGGCCGGATCAGGCCTTGCCCTGGCTGCTGCTGCCCGTCTTCCTGTTCCTGCGCATGGCCTTGAACGCCATCGACGGCATGCTGGCGCGCGAGCACGGCCAGAAGTCGCGCTTGGGCGGCATTCTCAACGAGGTGGGCGACGTGGTGTCCGACGCGGCGCTCTATCTGCCCTTCGCCCTGCTGCTGGCCCAGCCTGCCTGGGCGGTGCTGGCGGTGACGTTGGCGCTGCTGACCGAGTTCGTCGGCGTGCTGGGCCCTAGCCTTGGCGCGAGCCGGCGCTACGACGGACCGATGGGCAAGAGCGATCGCGCCTTTGTTTACGGCGCCTTCGCGCTGCTGCTGGGCCTGTGGCCGCAGGCGGCGGCCTGGGGCGGCTGGGTGTTTGGATTGAGCGCCGCCTTGATGGCGCTGACCTGCGTCAACCGGGCGCGGGCCATTTTGAAAGAGGGCGAAGATGTTTAAACCGCTGTTGCCGCAAGCATTGATCTGGGCGCTGGGCGCCGTATTCGCGCTGCTGGTGATCGCCAGCGTCGCCATCCGCGTGCTGGAGAGCCGCTCGCCGCAGAAGAACTGGCTGGAATTGAAGCTGCGCATCCGCACCTGGTGGTGGATCGTCGCCTGCTTCTCGCTGACCTTGCTGGGCAATGTGCCGCTGGCGCTGGTGGTGTTCGCGCTGATCAGCTTCCTGGCGCTGAAGGAATACCTGACGCTGTGCGCCACCCGCACCGCCGATCACGTGGTGCTGTTCTGGGCCTATCTGAGCATCCCGCTGCAGTATTACTGGCTGGGCGTTCACTGGTACGGCATGTTCATCATTTTCATCCCGGTCTACATCTTCCTGTTCCTGCCGATGCGTATGGTGCTGATCGGCGAGACCCAGGGCTTTCTCAAGGCCGCCGCCTCGCTGCAATGGGGCTTGATGATTTGCGTGTTCTGCCTGAGCCATATGGCCGCGGTGCTGACCCTGCCCCAGCTGACCCATATCGGCGAACCGGCCCAGGGCGCGATGCTGCTGTTCTACCTGGTGGCGCTGACCCAGCTCAACGACGTGGCGCAATACCTGTGGGGCAAGGCCTTCGGCCGGCGCAAAGTGGCGCCCAAGGTGTCGCCCAACAAGACGCTGGAGGGCTTCCTCGGCGGCGCGCTGACCACCTGCCTGCTGGGCTGGTTGCTGGGGCCGCTGCTGACGCCGTTCTCGCCGCTGCACGCGGCGCTGGCCGGCCTGCTGATCGGGGTGATGGGCTTTATCGGCGACATCGTGATTTCCGCGGTGAAGCGCGACATCGGGGTCAAGGACTCCGGCCGCCTGTTGCCCGGCCACGGCGGGGTGCTGGACAGGCTGGATTCGCTGACCTATACCGCGCCGCTGTTCTTCCACTATGTCCATTACTTGTACTTCTGAGCCGATGATGAGCCGATTGCTGCGCATTCTGTTCGTCCTGCTGCTGGCCCGGCCGGTGGTGCGTCTGTGGCTGGGGGTGACGGTGCGCCACCAGGAACGGCTGCCCTTGCGCGGCCCGGCCATCGTGGTGGCCAACCACAACAGCCACCTGGACATCCTGGCGCTGTACAGCCTGTTTCCGCTGGGCCGCATCCCCGAGGTGCAGCCGGCGGCGGCGGCGGACTACTTCCTGAAAAACCGCCTGTTCGCCTGGTTCGCCACCCAGGTGGTGGGCATCATTCCGGTGGTGCGCGGGGGCGTGGCCAAGGGCCTGGACCCGCTGGAAGGCTGCCGCGAGGCGCTGCGCCAGGGCCGTATCCTGATCCTGTTTCCGGAAGGCTCGCGGGGCGAGCCCGAGGTGCTGTCCGAGATCAAGTCCGGCATCTGGTATCTGAGCCGGGATTTCCCCGAGGTGCCGGTGGTGCCGGTCTATCTGCACGGCCTGGGCCGGGCGATGGGGCGCGGTCAATGGCTGCCGGTGCCCTTCTTCGTCGACATCGCCGTTGGTCGGCCGTTACAGTGGCTGGAAGAGAAAGCCGCTTTCCGCGACCGTATCCGCGAAGCCTTGTTGTACTTGAAGCAAAAAACGCTGCCCGCCGCACCGGCGGAGCAGGAGGGCTGAGACGCCGCCGTCCGCCCCTTGGCGGGCTTGGGGGAGACGGCCTATTGCGGCCGCCGGCCATGGCTGGCAATCTGAACGGGCGACGTTCGTGGACGTCGCCTGGCGAGGCAGGCTGGAACAATAAGAAGATTCGATGTGTGGGAAGAGGAGAAACGTGATGAGCAAGAAAGGATGGTATCTCGGCTCCTTGTGCATGGCCGCGGCCGCTTGCGCGGTGGCTTTGCTGGGCATGGCGTTGGCGGACGCCGGTTCGGCGGCGTGGCCGTTCGTCTTGGCCAAGGGGCTGGCTTTCGCCGCGCTGGCGATGTTTCTCTGCGGCCTGGCCGCGTGCAGGGAAGCTCGATAGACGTGGGATGAAGGCGCGAGACGACGGGGCGGCAGGCTTAGGCTTGCCGCCCCGTCCTCGTTTCAGCCCATGCGCCGGCGCAGCGCGCGGCTCAGCTGTTCCACGCCCCAGGACAGCGCCACCATCGCCAGGATGACGGCCGCGGCGGCTTGTTGTTGGAACAGCGACAGCGCCAGATACAGCTGCTGGCCCAGGCCGCCGGCGCCGACGATGCCGAGCACGGTGGCGATGCGGATATTGTTTTCCCAGCGGTACAGCGTATAGGCCAGCCATTGGCTGGCCACCATGGGCAGCGGCCCATAGCAGAAGGCGGCGATGCGGCCCGCGCCGGCGTTGAGCAGCGCCTGTTCCGCTTGCGGCGGCGCGTTTTCCAGCGTTTCCGCGAACAGACGGCCCAGCACGCCGGCGGTGTGCATCGCCAGCGCCAGCACCCCGGCGGCCGGCCCCAGGCCCAAGGCCAAGACCGCCAGCGCCGCCCACAGCAGATCCGGAATGCCGCGCAGCATATTCAGCAACAGCCGCGTCGCGCGCTTGGCGGCTGCGCCCAGCCGGCCGGCGGCCGGCAGCGCCAGCGGCATGGCCAGCAAGGCGGCCAGCACCGTGCCCAGCGCCGACATCGCCAAGGTTTCCACCACGCCTTGTCCCAATGGCCGCAAGTTTGGGGCGGAGAGGTCCGGAGGCAGGAATTCCATGGCGAAGCGCGGCAGGCCGCGCCAATCAAAGCCGTTGGCGCGCCAATCCGGCCACAGCCAGCACAGGCTGAACGCGGTCAGCGCGCCGCCGGCCAGCAATAGGCGGCGTCCGCCGCCGTCGCGCTCCAGCGCGCGCCGCGACCAGCGGCTGACGCCCTCGCTCAAGCCCACCAGCAGCAGGAATACCAGGAGCAGGGCGCCGACCTCGCCGCCGTTGAGCATTTTCAGGCTGCTGTCCAGCAATTGGCCGATGCCGCCGGCGCCGACGAAGCCCATCACCGCCGATGCGCGGATCGCGCATTCCCAGCGGTAAACGCTGTAGCTGATCAATTCCGGCAGGGCCTGAGGCCACAGCGCCCAGCACAGCCGCTGCCAGCGGCTGGCCCCGGCCGCCGCCAGAGCCTGGGCCGGCGCGCGCGGCTGGGATTCCAGGATCTCCGCGTAAACCTTGCCCAGCATGCCGCCGTAGGCCAGGCCCAAGGCCAGCACCGCCGGCAGGCTGCCCAGGCCGGCGGCGCGGACGAAGAGCAGCGCCCAGACGATGTCCGGCACGCCGCGCAGCCACACCATCAGCCCGCGCAGCAGGCTTTGCGCGGCCAGGACGGTGCGGCGCGGCCGGACCGCGGTGAGCTGGTGATCGTCCAGCGCGCGGCTGGTGGCGAAGGCCAGCGGCGCGCCCAGCAGCATGGCCAGGCACAGGCCGGCGCTGGCCACCGCCAGCGTGGTGGCGGTTTCCTTGGCCACTTCTTTCAGAAAGTCGCCGTCGTGGGCGGGCGGCAGAAAGCCGGCGGCGAAACGCGCCAGGCTGAGCCAGGTGTCGCCGTTGAACAGAGTGCTCAGCGTGAACTGGGTCAGCGGCAGCGTCGGCAGCAGCAAGGCCAGGGTCAGCAGCAGCCAGCCCAGCCGCGCGCGGGCGGCCGGGTCGCGCGGCGCGGGTCTCAGCATTGCAAGCCTCTGAGCGCGGCGGGCGCGGCCGGCTCCACCGCGGTCTCGGGCATCTCGCCGGCGTAGAGCTCGGCCAGCAGCTGGGTATGGACTTGCTCGCGCGGCAGATCGAAGACGACGGCGCCGTCGCGCAGGCCTATGATGCGCGGGAAGTGCGCCAGCGCCAGCTGTACCGAGTGCAGGCTGGCCAGCAGGGTGGCGCGGCGGGCGCGGGCGTCCTCGCACAGCAGGCGTATGCTGTCGTCGGCCAGCCTGGGGTCCAGCGCCGACACCGGCTCGTCGGCCAGCATCAGGTCTGGCCGCTGGTACAGCGCGCGGGCGATGCCGACGCGCTGACGCTGTCCGCCGGACAGCTGATCGCAGCGCTGCCATAGTTTGTCGGCCAGACCCAGCCGTTCCAGCTCTGCGGCGACGCCGGCGGCGTCGTCCGGCCACAGCAGGCGGCGCAAGGCCGCCAGTTCGCCGCCCTGGGCCAGCCGGCCGGCGGCCACCGCGTGGATCACGCGCTGGCGCGGCGGCAGCGGCGGCGTCTGGTAGACGCTGCCTATGCGCGCGCGCAGCGCGCGCAAGGCGCGGCGCGGCAAGCGCCAGGGATCGGCGTCCAGCAACCGGACCGCGCCGCAGTCCGGGCGCAGGCCGGTGTTGGCCAGCAAGAGCAGGGTGCTTTTGCCGGCGCCGGACGGGCCGATCAGGGCCGCCTGTTCGCCGGCGGCAAGCTGCAGATCGATGTCGCGCAGAATGACGGCGCCGTCCAGGCTCAGGCCGACGCCGCGCAGCTCCAGGCTCACTTCAGCAGCCCGGCGGCCGCGGCGGCGGCTTCTATGCCCTTATAGTTGTCCGGCTTGGTGGGGATGAAGCGGCTGGCGCGTTGCAGATCCAGTACGGCTTTCTGATCCGGGTTCTTGGCGTCCAGCTTGAGGAAGGCCTGGCGGATCTTGTCCTGCAAGCCCTTGTCCATGCTGCCGCGCACCGTCCAGTTGTAGTCGTAGTAGGCCGGGGTGGTGGCGATCACGCGCACCTTGGCGGTATCCACCTTCTTGCTTTCCACCAGCTTCTGCCACACCGAGCTGTTCAACACGCCGGCCTCCACCTTGCCGGCGGCCACCCAGGCCACGGTAGCGTCGTGAGCGCCGGAATAGGCGACGTTCTTGAAGAAGCTTTCCGGCTTGAGGCCGTCCTTCTGCATGAAATAGCGCGGCATCAGGTGGCCGGAGGTGGAGGAGGCGGAACCGAAGGCGAAGCTGTCGCCCTTCAGCTCCTTCAGGCTCTTGGCCGGGCCGCTGGTGATGAAGGTGGAGGTGAACTTGCTGTCCTCCTCGCGCTGCACCAGCGGCACCACCTTGCCGCGCTGGCTGGCCTGCACATAGGTGAAGCCGCCCAGCCAGGCCATGTCCAGCTTGTCCGAGGTCAGCGCGGTGACCACGCCGGCGTAGTCCGACACCGGCACGAACTGCACTGGGATGCCCAGCTCTTTTTCCAGGTATTGGCCCAGCGGCGCGAACTTGCGCTGCAGCTCGGTGGGGGATTCGTCCGGGATGGCGGAGACCTTGAGCACGGTCGGGGCGGCGTGGGCCAGGGCGGCGGCGGCCAACAGCGCGCCGGCCAGCGTCAGTTTGATGGCGGTCATGGCAGTGTTTTCCTCTATTGCGGACGAAAAGCCGCAAGGGCTGGCGCCGGCGGGCCGGCGATTCAAAAAGGCCAGTCATTAAGACTGGCCTTGAAGCGGCGGACTAAAAACCGCCGCGTATAGCAAGCATTCTAGCCTAGCCCGGCTTAGGCCGCCTTGCGCTTGCCGAACAGGTAGAACAGCGCCAGGCCGATCACGATCATCGGCAGGCTCAGCCACTGGCCCATGCTGATCACGTCGGACTGGCCGAAGATGCCGGCGTCCGGGGTGCGGAAGTATTCGCTGCCGAAGCGCGCCAGGCCGTAGCCCATCAGGAACAGCGCCGACACCTGGCCGCGCGCGCGGGTCTTGGCGCTGAAGCACCACAGCAGCGCGAACAGCGCCAGGCCTTCCAGCGCGAACTCGTACAGCTGCGACGGGTGGCGCGGCAGGCCGCCGTATTTGAGCAGGGTCACCATCAGGTCGGACGATTGCTGCGCCTGGATCAGATCGTCCATCTTGGCCTGCGGAAACAGCATCGCCCACGGCAGTTGGGGATCGGCCACCCGCCCCCACAGCTCGCCGTTGATGAAGTTGCCGATGCGGCCGGCGGCCAGGCCCAGCGGTACCAGCGGCGCGATGAAGTCGGTGACTTCCCAGAAGCTGCGGCCGTGCTTGCGCGCAAACAGCGCCACGCCGATCAGCACGCCGATGAAACCGCCGTGGAAGGACATGCCGCCTTTCCACACCATCAGAATCTCCAGCGGATGACTAAAATAATAGCCGGGCTGGTAGAACAGCACCTCGCCCAGGCGGCCGCCCAGCACCACGCCGACGGCGCCGTACATCAGCAGATCGTCCAGCAGCTTGGAGGTGAGGAAAGCGTGGCCGCGCTTGATGCGGTAGTTGCCCAGGATCAGGAAGCTGGCGAAGCCCAGCAAGTACATCAGGCCGTACCAATGAATGGCCAACGGGCCCAGCTGGATGGCCACGGGGTCGAACTGCGGATGAATGATCATTTGTCAGCCGTGTGCGTTTGCGGTAAAAGAATGTGGACGGATTATATGGGAAAGCGTTCCCACGCGTCGCGCGGCCCACCCGCCGCCCGACGCATTTTTGCCTTGAGCTCCCCGGCACCCGGAGCCAGGCGGCCCGGCCTTAAAGCAGGCCAGGCCCGGAGCGCCTTTCCCCTCATGTAGAAATTAAGGAATCAGCAATGCCCCAATACCGCTCCCGCACTTCCACCGCCGGCCGCAATATGGCGGGTGCCCGCGCCCTGTGGCGCGCCACCGGCATGAAGGACGACGACTTCGGCAAACCCATCATCGCCATCGCCAACAGCTTTACCCAGTTCGTGCCCGGGCACGTGCACCTGCACAATATGGGTCAACTGGTGGCGCGGGAAATCGAACGCGCCGGCGGCGTGGCCAAGGAATTCAACACCATCGCCATCGACGACGGCATCGCCATGGGCCACGGCGGCATGCTCTATAGCCTGCCCAGCCGGGACCTGATCGCGGACAGCGTGGAATACATGGTCAACGCCCACTGCGCGGACGCGCTGGTGTGCATCTCCAACTGCGACAAAATCACCCCCGGCATGTTGATGGCCGCGATGCGTCTGAACATCCCGGTGGTGTTCGTCTCCGGCGGCCCGATGGAAGCGGGCAAGGTGCAATGGGGCAACGACATCCGCAAGCTGGACCTGGTGGACGCGATGGTGGAAGCCGCCAACAGCGCGGTGTCCAACGAGGACGTCGAGCGCGTGGAGCGCTCCGCCTGTCCCACCTGCGGCTCCTGCTCCGGCATGTTCACCGCCAACTCCATGAACTGCCTGACCGAGGCGTTGGGCCTGTCCCTGCCCGGCAACGGCAGCCTGGTGGCCACGCACGCGGACCGCAAGGAATTGTTCCTGCGCGCCGGCCGCCTGATCGTGGATATCACCAAGCGACATTACGAACAGGACGACGCCAGCTTGCTGCCGCGCGCCATCGCCTCCAAGGCCGCGTTCGAGAACGCGATGAGCCTGGACGTGGCCATGGGCGGCTCCACCAACACCGTGCTGCACCTGCTGGCGGCGGCGCAGGAAGCCGGCGTGGACTTCAAGATGGCGGACATCGACCGCATTTCGCGCTCGGTGCCGTGTCTGGCCAAGGTGGCGCCGGCCACCCAGAAATACCATATGGAAGACGTGCACCGCGCCGGCGGCGTGGTGGCCATCCTGGCCGAGCTGGACCGCGCCGGCCTGATCCGCCGCGAAGTGCCCACCGTGCACAGCGCCACGCTGGGCGAAGCGCTGGAAGCCTGGGACATCTGCCGCCATGGCGAAGACAGCGAAGCGCGGCGCTTCTACCGCGCGGCGCCGGGCGGAGTGCCCACCACCATCGCCTTCTCGCAGTCCATGCGTTACCCGACGGTGGACGACGACCGCGCCGAGGGCTGCATCCGCGACCGCGAGCACGCTTACTCTCAGGACGGCGGCCTGGCTGTGCTGTCCGGCAATATCGCCGAGCGCGGCTGCATCGTCAAAACCGCCGGCGTCGACGACTCCATCCTCAAATTCAACGGCCGCGCCCGCATCTTCGAAAGCCAGGACGCGGCGGTGGAGGCCATCCTGGCCGACCGCATCGTGGCCGGCGACGTGGTGGTGATCCGCTATGAAGGCCCCAAGGGCGGCCCGGGCATGCAGGAAATGCTCTATCCCACCAGCTATCTGAAATCCAAGGGCCTGGGCAAGGAGTGCGCCTTGCTGACCGACGGCCGTTTCTCCGGCGGCACTTCCGGTCTGTCCATCGGTCATGTGTCGCCGGAAGCGGCCGAGGGCGGCGCCATCGGCCTGGTGGAAGAGGGTGACCGCATCGAGATCGACATCCCCGGCCGCTCCATTCGTCTGGCGATCAGCGACGAAACGCTGGCGGCGCGGCGCGCGGCGATGGAAGCCAAGGGCCGCGACGCCTGGAAACCGCTGGGCCGCGACCGCGTGGTCAGCCCGGCCTTGCGCGCCTACGCTGCGATGACCACCAGCGCCGACACCGGCGCGGTGCGCGACGTGACGCAAGTCGAACGCCGTTGATATTTGTCATATTTCCTTAACCGGTTTCCGGATAGGATTCGGGCCGTGCGGTTTTTTGCCGCGCGGCCCATTGTTTTTTGGGGCGCAGCAACCATCTGCTCCTCATTCGTCCGTCGCCGCTTTCCACTGGCGCGGCCCCGTCTCTCCCCAGCCTCCCGGTTTTCGGCGGCGTCTTAGTCTTGTTCATTTGTTTTCGAATCCAACAGTTCCTTCCCGTTTGTTTTCCTAAATTTTCACAAACGAAATCCGTTCTAATGCCATTAATCATATACTTGGTCTGTTTAAATCTAAATGGCATTGTTTGGGACTAAGATTCGGCTGGGTCGGGGCAGGGGCGAGATGGGGGTGAAGAAGAAAACGGAGACGCTGATCGGCGCCGGCAGGCAAGTTCCCTAGCTACACGGATTTTAATAATTCTATTGATTTAACAGAAGCTTAGCGTTTGCTTAGCATGGGGCGTCGTCGGAAAAAGGCAAAAAAAATGCGCGGTACCGTTAGGTCCGCGCCAAGTCTACAAAGGAGAAATAGAGGAGAAACTATCAAGAAGCAATTGCTGCATCTCAACGAGAACGAATTATCCAGATTGCGGTATCGAGTGTCAACATGTTGTTTTTCGCAAATGTGTGAAATTATAATTTTCTGTCGCGCATCTGGTACATCGCGGCCGAGGCCGCCGCTGTCGCGGCGCACCATGGCTGTCGCAGCTGTGCCAAAATAGCGGTTTTCCGATTGCCGCAGGATTCCCCTTCATGGACGCCGTACGCCACACCCTTCCCGATCCGCGCCAGTACCACCCGCAAGTGGCGCTGACCAATATGCTGATTCACAACGCCCAGTCGGCGTTGAACGCCAAGACCGAGTCCGATCGGGAAATGTGGTTCTCCGCGGTGCGCGACGCGATGGCCGAGATGCTGGCGCGCGGCGAACTGCTGTCCATCTCGGTGGCGCTGGCCATGGTGCCGTCTCAGCAATGCTATCAACTGGTGTGGGACGCGCTGCGCGACGCGGTGGAAAACACCGGCGGCGGCCGCGCCATCGTCTTCGCCATGCCGCTGGTGCTGGTGGCCGGCAGCAAGAACCAGACCACGCTGCCGGGCGAGATCGCAGATGTGGCCGGCCTGAACCAATTGCTGCGCGAGCACGGCGTGTTCGCCGCCGACGCCGACGTCGCCCTGGGCGGCGCGTTATTGCATCCGGACAGCGTGGTGGGGCTGGACTCCGCCCAGCTCTATAAGCTGAACCGCGATCCGGCCCATGCGCGCGCGCTGCTGCCGCAACAGCCGGCGCCGGTCACGGTGAAGGAAGAGGGCGTGTTCCTGCGCTACCTGCTGGGCGTCGCGATTCAGCCGGAAGGCGCCGAGCCGCCGCTGCGCCTGGGCGGCGCGGTGGGAGCTTGGGGCATGCCGCTGATGAAATTCCTGGGCGAGCAATTGAAGACCGACGGCGTGACGCTCTTCCCCATTGCCCGCCCGCCGATGCCGGCGATGCAGGCCATGGTGGCCGGCAACTACGCTCGCTTCGAGGTGGCGATGCAGGTATTCGCCAGCAGCCAGATCCGCAGACTGCGCGAACTGAACAAGGAGCCGGTGGCCATCCTGTCCGCCCACGACAACGGCGAACTGCACATCACCCTGTCCGCCGAAGGCGACGAGCGCAACTGGGAAGCCTTCGTCTGGCCGCTGGCGGCGCTGGACACTGTGCCGCTGATCGAGGAAAGCTTCCGCGAACTGATGGCGGAATGCCATGTGCGCGAAGTGCATGTGCTGGCCGAGCTGCATCCGGACAGCAAGGACGGCGTGCCGCTGTTCTTCACCGCCGACGATTTGTAAGCCTCGTCCCGCCTTGTCCGGTGATCACGCCCCGCCTCGAGCGGGGCTTTGTCATTGCGCTTATCGTTAGCCGCTAACGGCAATCCGCCCACGGCGCGACGGCCAGCCGCGCCGCCAGGTAGTCGATCAAGGCCTGCACCCGCGCCGGCCGGCTGCGGCCCGGCGGCGTCAGGATGTAGAGCGCGATCGGGTCCACCTGCCAATCCATCATCACGGTTTCCAGCTCGCCGGCCTGCAAGTCCCGCCAGGCCAGGAATTCCGGTTGCAAGGCCAGGCCCAGGCCGGCGCGTAGCGCCGGCGTCAGCGCCTCGGCGTTGTTGACCCGCAGCGATGTAGGCATTTCCAGCGCGAATTCGCCTTGCTCCGCGTGGCGAAAGCGCCAGAACTCGCCGCCGGGCGCGTTGCTGTACAGCAGCGCGCGATGCGCGGACAGCTCGCGGGGATGGCTGGGCCGGCCGTGGCGCGCAAAATACGCCGGCGAGCCCACCAGCAAGATGCGCACCGAGCACAGGCGGCGGGCCAGCAGGCTGGAATCGGCCAGCGAGGCGATGCGCAGCGCCAGGTCCAGGCGCTTGGCCACCAGGTCCACTTGCTCGTCGCTGAAATGGAAATCCAGTTCCACTTCCGGGTGCCGCGCCATGAACTCCGGCAGCAGCGGCGCCAAGTGAGACAGCCCGAAGGACATCGGCGCGGTCACCCGCACCGGCCCGCGCAAGCTGGAGGATTGCTCGGCGATGTCGGCCTCCACCGCCTCGCCTTCCGCCAGGATGCGGCTGGCCCGCTCCAGCGCGGCGTGGCCGGCCTCGGTCAAGGACAGCCGCCGCGAGCTGCGGTGCAACAGCATGGTTTTCATCCGGGCTTCCAGGCGGGAAATCGCCTTGGACACCGTGGCCTGGGACAGCGTCAGCTCCGCGGCGGCGCGCGCGAAGGAGCCGCATTCCGCCACCTTGGCGAAAATCGCCCAGGCTTCCAGATCGGGCAGTCGTTTCATAAATAGGCAGGAGTTGGATAGATTGATTCCAATTTTAGCGTTCAAAAATCAGTATGGCGCATTGATTGCATCAAAAATGGAAAGAATGCTATTCGATCCCTCGGCTTATCAGCCCCTGGCCCGCTGCGTATAGTGGCTGCATCGGACGCGTCGCCGCGCAGGCGGCGCCTCGCCACAATATCGGAGGACCATATGATCGAGCATCGTCCCTTCGCCGCCTTGGGCGGCGCCCATCATGGCTGGCTGGACGCCAAGCACCATTTCTCCTTTGCCGAATACCACGACCCGGCGCGCATGCACTGGGGCGCGCTGCGGGTGTGGAACGACGACGTCATCGCGCCGGGCACCGGCTTCCCTCCGCATCCGCACGCGGACATGGAAATCGTCACCTATGTCCGCGAAGGCGCGATCAGCCACCGCGACAATCTGGGCAACCAGGGCCGCACCGAGGCCGGCGACGTGCAAGTGATGAGCGCCGGCCGCGGCATCGTGCATTCCGAATACAATCTGGAAGCCGTCGACACCCGCATCTTCCAGATCTGGATCATGCCGGAGCGGCGCGGCGGGGACCCGTCCTGGGGCAGCAAGCCCTTTCCCAAGGCGGACCGCTCCGGCGCCTTCGTCGCGCTGGCCAGCGGCATGGACGGCGACGATCAGGCCTTGCCCATCCGCGCCGACGCCCGCGTGCTGGGCGCCACCCTCAAAGCCGGCGAAAGCGCGGACTATCCGCTGGGCGCGGAGCGCCGCGGCTATCTGGTGCTGGCCCGCGGCCGGGCGGAAGTCAACGGCGTGGCGCTGCAAGCCCGCGACGGCGCGGCGATTAAGGATGAAGCGCTGTTGCGCATCGTCGCCAGCGAAGACGCCGAGCTGATTCTGGTGGATAGCCGAGAGTGAGGGAATGAAAGACAAAGCGCCGGGTGTCCGGCGCTTTTTTCAAACCACGCGCAGTTTGCGCGTTGGCGGTTTCTTCGATGATGGTGGGTTGGATTCCACCTTGACTACAGTTCCTTTGGAACAAGCCTCACCGAGATCATGGCTTAGCTTAGCCAAGCTGTGGGCGGTGCTCTGGGACACATAGACCCGCTTCTTGGCATTGGGTGATTTAACGCTGTTTTTCATAGCCGATATACCCCGTATCCTCAAGCCCCGCGTTGTGGATGGCGCTAAAACCCAGTTCTTGTATGAGCAGGTGATTACAGTGACAAACTCTATCATAGAACCTGCCAAGCCCCGGAGCCGGCTTGTAAAAGTACTGCCTTGTTTCAGCTACAAGCCGACTATGGTAGACAACAATTTCAAGTAAATGTTGCCCAAAACTGAAAATTTGGCGGGGGTTGTCCAGGCGCCATGAGGCCGGCTCGTAGATATGGTCGCGGCTGATAGCGTCGGCTCGCATGAACTTTACCAACCGGCTTGTGCGCATATCGGGTTCAAAGTCATGCGCCCAAGTCCGGATAAAGTCACGTACCTCCTGCTCATCGTCTCCAGGCACTTCTCCCGCTAGGCTGGCAAAATACATTAGGTAGCGGTAGGCGCTAAAAACAAATGGCACGACTTCGAAGAAGCCATCGGCATGATGGGCTAAGGGGACACGGTAGATATTCCCCACCCACGCGGAGCGCTGATCCGGCGTGGGCGCACCTGCGAACCACTCCGTGGGCATGGCTTGGTTTTGCTCCAGCCAAAACATTCATCTTTCTCCACTGAGACGAACCATTGGAAGAGGGCGCTTGCCACAAGAGTGAGATGCAAGCAAGGTCGTAGCCCTTGCAAAGCGATCCATGGGCGCTTGGCATTGTTGCTTTATCCAATGCTGGGCTGCAAATCGCTGTGGCTTTGTCCCTTTATCGGTGGGGTGTGGGGGCGATGGAAGTGGCGCGCAGGGGCTTGTCGTTGCCTCTCGCAATTGCTTCACGTTAAGGATTTCGCTCCGGCATTTCGTGTAGAATGCCCGCATCGTTAACCCTTTGATGGATGAGTCAAAGATGTTCGCTGCTGACCAGACGATTGCCAAATTCGACCCCGAACTCGCCGCCGCCATTGCGGCCGAGTGTCAACGCCAGGAAGATCACATCGAGTTGATCGCCTCGGAAAACTACACCAGCCCCGCGGTGATGGAAGCCCAGGGCTCCCAACTGACCAATAAGTACGCCGAAGGCTACCCGGGCAAGCGCTTCTACGGCGGTTGCGAACACGTGGACGTGGTGGAACAGCTCGCCATCGACCGCGTCAAGCAGCTGTTCGGCGCGGAATACGCCAACGTGCAGCCGCACTCCGGCAGCCAGGCCAACCAGGCGGTGTACTTCTCCATCCTGAAGCCGGGCGACACCGTGATGGGCATGAACCTGGGCCACGGCGGCCACCTGACCCACGGCTCCCCGGCCAACCTGTCCGGCAAGATGTTCAACATCGTCGCCTACGGTCTGAACGACAAGGAAGAAATCGACTACGACGACATGGAGCGCGTAGCGATGGAAACCAAGCCCAAGCTGATCATCGGCGGCGCTTCCGCTTACGCGCTGCGTTTCGACTTCGAGCGCATGGGTCAGATCGCCAAGAAATGCGGCGCTTACTTCATGGTGGACATGGCGCATTACGCCGGTCTGATCGCCGCCGGCGTTTACCCGAACCCGGTGCCGTTCGCCGACTTCGTGACCTCGACCACCCACAAGACCCTGCGCGGTCCGCGCGGCGGCATCATCCTGGCCAAGGCCGAGTTCGAGAAGAGCATCAACAGCAATGTGTTCCCGACCCTGCAAGGCGGCCCGCTGGAGCACGTGATCGCCGCCAAGGCCGTGGCCTTCAAGGAAGCGCTGCTGCCCGAGTTCAAGGTGTATCAGGAACAAGTGCTGAAGAATGCCTCCATCATGGCCAAGACCCTGGGCGAGCGCGGCGTGCGCATCGTATCCGGCCGCACCGAGAGCCATGTGTTCCTGGTGGACCTGCGAGCCAAGGGCCTGACCGGCAAGGCGGCCGACGCGCTGCTGGGCCGCGCCCACATCACCGTGAACAAGAACGCGATTCCGAATGACCCGGAAACCCCGTTCGTGACCTCCGGCATCCGCATCGGCTCCCCGGCCATCACCACCCGCGGCTTCAAGGAAGCCGAAGCCATCCAGGTGGCCAATCTGGTGGCGGACGTGCTGGACAACCCGAACGACGACGCGCTGATCGCCCGCGTGGCCGAGCAAGCCACCGCGCTGTGCCATCGTTTCCCGGTGTACTCCAAATAAGCCAAGCTGGTCTCGGCCGCTGAAAGACGCCCCCAGGGGCGTCTTTTTCATGGGCGGGCGATAGCGGCATTAACTTGACTGCGCATTGCTGATAACATCCCTACATTGGAACCCTTAGGATTAAGTCATGAAATGCGCGTTCTGCGGCAATGCCGATACTCAGGTAATCGACTCCCGCGTCAGTGAGGACGGCAGCAGCATCCGGCGGCGGCGGCGCTGCCCGGTGTGCGAGAAGCGTTTCACGACCTTTGAAACCGCCGACGTGCGC
This sequence comes from Chromobacterium rhizoryzae, assembly GCF_020544465.1. Taxonomy (NCBI): domain Bacteria; kingdom Pseudomonadati; phylum Pseudomonadota; class Betaproteobacteria; order Neisseriales; family Chromobacteriaceae; genus Chromobacterium; species Chromobacterium rhizoryzae. Next base: position 3,924,125 of record NZ_CP066126.1, on the reverse strand, counting down.
ATGCCGCAGGTGGTGAAAACCGCCGGCCACCGTTCGGAATTCGACATCGAGAAAGTGCGAACCAGCTTCCTGCGCGCGCTGCACAAGCGCCCGGTACCCACCGCCTTGGTGGACGAAGCGATAGACCGCATCTGTCACAAGCTGCTGCAATTGGGCGAGCGCGAAGTCTCCAGCCGCGAGATCGGCGAAATGGTGATGAACGAACTGGCGCGCCTGGACAAAGTGGCTTATGTGCGTTTCGCCTCGGTGTACCGCAGCTTTCAGGATGTGTCCGAGTTTTCCGACGCCATCAAGGAAATCCAGAAGTCTTCGCATTGACCGACCGGCGGGCGGCTGGAGTAGACTGCTCTATTCTTCCGTCATCGCGGGTGCCCTCCATGGTAGAACCCCTGCCTTCCAATGTTTCGCTGCGCGCGCCGGAGTTGTCCGACGCGCCGGCGCTGTTCGCGCTGATCAACGCCAACCGCGACGCGCTGCGGCCGTGGATGCCGTGGGAGCCCCTGACCCGCTCCGAGGCGGACTCCCGCGCTTTTCTGGAATCCGCCGCCGTCGGCCGCCAGATCGGCAAGGCCTATACTTGGCTGGTATTGCGCGACGGCGCGCTGGCCGGCGTTTGCGATCTGCACGCCATCGACGATTTGAACCGCCACGCCTTCGTCGGCTATTGGCTGGACCGCCGTCAGGTGGGGCAGGGCGTGATGCAGGCGGCGCTGCGCCTGTTGCTGGCCGAAGCCTTCGGCCCCTTGGGTCTGCACCGGGTGGCGATAGACGCGGCGGCGGACAATCATCGCAGCTGCGCGGTGGCGGAGCGGCTGGGCTTCCGCTATGAAGGCGTGCTGCGCGAGTACTTGTTGTTGCAGGGCCGCTATTGCGACGCCAGGCAGTACAGCCTGCTGGCTCAAGAATGGAAGCAATGAATCATGAATTATTCCGCCGATGACCATCGTCACATGCAGCGCGCGTTGCGGCTGGCCGCCGAGGCCACCCGCCGCGCCGCGCCCAATCCGGGCGTGGGTTGCGTGCTGGTGCGCGACGGCGCGGTGATCGGCGAGGGCGCCACCCTGGAAGTGGGCGGCGATCACGCGGAAATCCAGGCGATCAAGGACTGTCTGGCGCGCGGCCTGTCCCCGCGCGGCGCCACCGCCTACGTGACGCTGGAGCCGTGCAGCCACCACGGTCGCACCCCGCCGTGCGCGCGGCGTCTGATCGACGAGGGCGTGGCCCGGGTGGCCGCGGCGATGGTGGACCCCTACCATGAAGTGGCCGGCCGCGGTCTGGCCATGCTGCGCGCCGCCGGCATCGCCGCCGACGCCGGGCTGATGGAGGCCGAGGCGCGGCAAGTGCATCGCGGTTTTCTGTCGCGCGTGGAGCGCGGCCGTCCCTGGGTCACGCTCAAGGCCGCCGCCACACTGGACGGCAAGACCGCCTTGCTCAACGGCCGCAGCCAATGGATCACCGGCCCGGAGGCGCGGCGCGACGTGCATCGTCTGCGCGCGGAACACTGCGCGGTGCTCACCGGCAGCGGCACCGTGCTGGCCGACGATCCGCAACTGACGGTGCGGGAAGTCCCCTGCGAGCGCCAGCCGCTGCGGGTGGTGCTGGACAGCGATCTGCGCACGCGGCCGGAACAGCGCATCTATCAGGACGGCGCCACCTTGCTGGCCACTTGCGATCACGAGGCTGCGCGCTTGGAGCCCTACCGCGCCGGCGCGGAGCTTCTGAGCTTGCCGCGGCTGCCCGACGGCCATGCCGATCTGCCGGCTTTGCTGGCGGCCTTGGCGCAACGCGGCGTCAATATGCTGATGGTGGAAGCCGGCGCCGGCCTCAACGGCGCGCTGTTGCGCGCCGGGCTGGTGGACGAGATCGTCCTCTACCTGGCGCCGTCGCTGGCCGGCGATGCCGCGCGCGGCCTGTTCGCCTGGCCGCCGCTGGAAGACCTGGCCGACAAGCAGCGGCTGAGCATACGCGACGCGCGCATGGTGGGCGCGGATTTGCGCCTGAGCCTGACGCCGGTCTTGGCGGCTGCTCAAGGTCCCGCGAACTAGGGCGAGACAAGGCGAGGATGGCCTCCGCGCTTGGGAAAATGACCGCGTCGCCGCGAATCCCGTCTGGAGTCTGCAACATTTCTGTCCGAAAATAAGAGCAGTTCGCCCGCTGTGCGCATGACGCGTGACGGCGGGCGCGAACGCACGCTCAGGACGGGCCGCCAAGAACGGCTCGCTTTCGCATTCGGGGCAGTCGCGGCATCCGGGAGGGCTGGGGAAAGGGCATGAGCGATTTGAAGGCGGCGCTGGAAGCTTATATGCGATTGTTGGCGCGTCAGGGTGCGCCGGCTCAGGTGATCGACGAAAGGCGTCGCATTCTGGAACTGCTGTTGCCCTGGCTGGACGGCGTCGAGCGCAACGCGGAAGGCTTCCGCGGTCCTTGTGAACGCCTGCTGCAGGCCTGCTCGCCGGACGAGCAGGTGCTGGCGCTGACCTGTACCCGTGAGTTCTATTACTTCTGGCTGGGCGATACCAAGAAAGTGGTGGAGATCACCGCGCGCAGCGGTTTTTCGGTGCGCAATGTGCGGGTGTGGCTGGAGACGGATTGGGAAGGGCTGCTGACGCGGATGGAGCGCGACGGCTTCTCCCGCTTCCCGCCGTCGCTGGGCCTCTACCTGGGCAAGCTGTTCGAGGACGGCATGTCCGAGCCGGACATCCATCTGCGCGAGCGCCTGCTCAAATCCCTGCTCTATCTATTGGACGGCCAGCCCATCCAGGGCGACAGCTTCCGCATGATGGTGGACGCGGTGTTATTGCATCTGCGCGAGGCGGAGCTGAAAAACACCTTCTTGCTGCTGGTGCGCGAGTACTTCTATTACTGGCACCAATTCCCGCAAGCCCAGGCGCGCAACGCCGGCCAGCCGGCGGCTTGAGGCGGACCGACGGGCCCGCTATTTCATCCCCCGACGCTTCCGTTCCCGCGGCCTCAAGCCGGCTGCGCGGCTTCCAGCCTGGCCCGGCCCGGCAAGCCCGCGCGCCAGGCCGGCGGCGCTTCGGCGCTGGCCCAGTATTCCTCGATCTGGCTGATCAGCCCGTGTTCCAGCGTGAACAGGGAATTGGCGAAGAAGCGCGCCTCGCCGTGGTCTACCTGCGCCACCACGTGCCAGCGGCCGTCGGCCAGCAGATTGTCCTGCAGCAGGCGTATGCTCCAGCCCTCCGGATAAACGCGGTTGACGTGGACGATAGCGTCCGCGCCGCGGAAGCACTCGCCGCTGCAGTGCCACAGCATCACGGCGTCGTCGCGCAGCAGGCGGCGCGCGCGCTCCCAGTCGCGGTCCTGGTAGGCGAGAAAGAGTTGGGCGGCGATGGATGGCATGATTTTACCTCATGCGAGTCATAGAATATTGATAATGTACAAAATCAAAATCCTTGTCAATACGCGGCTTTGGCGGATTTTGGGGCGGAAGTTGTCAGATCAAATAGTCTGATGGCATCATGCTTTGACAAGTGGAGCGTGTTTACGATCTCGCGAGCTGGGGCGAGACCAGGCGTTGCGGCTGAGAAAGCGGAAGGAGTAGCGCTACATGAGCATTCTACAGCGGTTCTCAACACCGTATCGCCGACGCGCGGCAGATCGTAAATCGGTTCTTTATAGAGAGGAGACAAGATGACGCACACATCCGCCTACCAGGCTTTAACCCACACTTTCGCCCGCCTGCACCGCTTTAACCACCTCGGCGCCATCGCCGGCTGGGACCAGGCGGCGATGATGCCGAGCAAGGGCAACGACGCCCGCGCCGCCGCGCTGGCGGAGCTGGGGGTGCTGACTCACGGCATCATCACCGCGCCGCAGCTGAAGGAGCAGCTGGACGCGGCGGAACAGGAAAACCTGGACGAGCTGCAACGCGCCAATCTGCGCGAGATGCGCCGCGAATGGGCGCAGGCCAATCTGCTGCCGGCGGAGTTGGTGGAGGCCAAAACCCTGGCCGGCGCGCGCTGCGAGCACGCCTGGCGCAGCCAGCGCCCGGCTAATGACTGGAAGGGCTTTCTGGAAAACCTGCGCGAGGTGGTCAAACTGTCGCGCGAGGAGGGCCGCTTACTGGCCGAGGCCAATGGCGGCAGCCGTTACGACGCGCTGATGGACAAGTACGAGCCGGGGATGAAGAGCGCGGAGATCGAGCGCATTTTCACCGAGGTGAAGTCCTGGCTGCCGGGCCTGATCGAACGCGCGCGCGCCAAGCAGGCGTCGGAAACGGTGATCGAGCCGGTGGGGCCGTTCGCGGTGGCGCAGCAGCGCGCCTTGGGCGTGGAGGCGATGAAGCTGCTGCGCTTCGACTTCGATGGCGGCCGGCTGGATGTCAGCAGCCATCCCTTTTGCGGCGGGGTGCCGGAAGACGTGCGCATCACCACCCGCTACCGCGACGATGATTTCGTCCAGAGCTTGATGGGCATTGTTCACGAAACCGGCCACGCCCGTTACGAGCAGAACCTGCCCAAGGACTGGCTGGAGCAGCCGCTGGGCCGCGCGCGTTCCATGGGTATTCATGAGAGCCAGAGTCTGTCCTTCGAGATGCAGCTGGGCCGCAGCCCGGCCTTCCTGCAGTTGATCGCGCCGCTGATCCGCAGCCATTTCGGCGAGCAGCCGGCGTTTACACTGGAAAATCTGCAAGGCCTGTATAGCCGGGTGCAGCCGGGTTACATCCGCGTGGACGCCGACGAGTTGTGCTATCCGGCGCATGTGATCCTGCGTTTCGAAATCGAGCGCGCGCTGATGGACGGCGAGATCGAGGCCGAGGACATCCCGGCGCTGTGGGACGAGAAGATGATGGCCTATCTGGGCGTGGACACCCGCGGTAATTACACCAACGGCTGCATGCAGGACATCCACTGGACCGACGGCGGCTTCGGCTATTTCCCCAGCTACACGCTGGGCGCGATGTACGCGGCGCAGTATTTCGCCAGCCTGCGCCGCGCCGAGCCGGAGCTGGACGCGCAGGTGGCGGCCGGCAATCTGGAGCCCATCTTCAATTGGCTGAACACCCATATCTGGAGCCAGGGCAGCCGCTGGAGCACGGACGAACTGGTGCGGCGCGCCACCGGCGAAACGCTGAACCCGGCGCATTTCAAGGCGCACCTGGAGCGGCGTTATCTAGGCGTTTGAGTTTGTGGAAGGCAGATGAAAAGCGCGGCTTGGCCGCGCTTTTTTTTGATCCGCTAATCAAACCCCTGATCCTGCGTTGCGCCTCCTGGTCGTACCACTTGTACTGCCTGCGTCGGCGCGCCTTGGCTCAGGTTCTCTGCGAGGTTTTCTTAGCGGCTCTTATTGGGGCTGACTGAAAAACGCGTGGATCGCCGCCGCTAGCGTTTCCGGCTGTTCCCATTGCAGCATGTGGCCGGCGTCGGCAATCACGGTTTCCTGGAGTTGGGCGAAACAGGCGCGCCGCTGCGTCATGCTGGCGGCCACGCTCTTGGCCAGCGGGTGGTCGTCGGTGTCGCCGCCCAGCGCCCACAGCACCGGCGCGCTGATGCGCTGCCAGCAAGCCATCGCTTCTTCCAGCCGGTACAGCACCGGGTTGACCATTTTGTGGCGCGGGTCGGCGCGGTAGTAGAGGCCGTCGTCGCGCTGGCGGGTCAGTTCGCGCGCCAGCCATTGGGCGCGTTCCGGCGTCAGCCTGGGGTTGCGTTCCAATAGTTTGGCGGCCACGGCGTCCAGCGACTGCAAATCGCCGAACTCCGGCGCGGCGCGGGTTTCGCGCAGCCAGCGCGCATAGCGGCCCGGCGCTTCCGCCGGCTTGGTGGCGGCCAGGCCGAAGCCTTCGGCCAGCACCAGCTTTTCTATGCGTTCGGGGCGGATGCCGGCGTAGATGCCGGCAATCATAGCGCCCATGCTGTGGCCCAGCAGCTTCACTGGCTGTTGCGGCGACAGCGCGTTCAGCAGCGCGTCGAGATCGGCCAGGTAGTCGGGGAAGTAGTAGCTGCCGTCGTTCCAGTCGCTGTCGCCAAAGCCGCGCCAGTCCGGCGCCGCCACTTGCCAGCCGTCCGGCAGCGCGTCCACCAGGAATTGAAAAGTGGCCGAGCTGTCCATCCAGCCGTGCAGCAGCACCAAGAGCGGCGCGTCGCGCGGGCCCCAGCGACGCAGATGATAGCGGTGGCGGTTGAGGGTCAGGGTTTCGGACTGGCTGAGGCGTTGAATCGGCATGGCGGCGCGGGTGTTGGGACGAAAGCCCCAGTCTACCCAGAAACACGGCGAACCGGGAGGTTCGCCGTGCGGATGGGAAGGGCGCTTAGAGTCGCTAACAAAACCGCGCAGCGTAGCTGAGCCAAGGCGCGCCGACGCAGGTAGTACAAATAGTACGACAAGGAGGCGCAACGCAGGATCAGGGGTTTTGTTAGCGAGTCTTATTGATGGATGTCGGCCTTATGAGTCTCCTTCAAGCCCAACAGGCAGACGATGAAGCTGACGCTGTAGACGATGACCGGATACCACAGACCGTAGAGGATGTCGCCGGTGTAGACCACCAGCGAGAAGGCCACGGTGGGGAACAGGCCGCCTATCCAGCCGTTGCCGATGTGGTAGGGCAGCGACATCGAGGTGTAGCGGATGCGGGTGGGGAACAATTCCACCATGGTGGCGGCCAGCGGGCCGTAGACCATGGCGGCGATCAGGCTGAGCAGCACCAGCACCGCCACCACCATCGGGTAGTTGATCTTGTCCGGGTCGGCCTTGTCCGGATAGCCGGCCTGTTTCAGCGCGGCCAGCAACGCGGCCTTGTCGAAGCCGGTCAGCGTCTGTTCGCCCACCTTGATCTGGGTTTCGCCGCCGGCGGGCGCCGCCTGGCGCTGATAGGGCACGCCGTTCTTGGCCAGCAGGGCCTTGGCCTGGTCGCAGCTGCTGCTGAGCTTGGCCTTGCCCACCGGATCGAACTGGAAGCGGCAGCTGGCCGGGTCCGCCACCACCACCACCGGCGCCTGGCGCGCGGCGTTGGCGATGTCCGGGCTGGCATAGGCGGTCAGCCATTTGAAGGCGGGAAAGGTCAGCAAGGCCGCCAGCAGCAGGCCGGTCAGCATCACCGGCTTGCGGCCGATGCGGTCGGACAGATAGCCGAAGTACAGGAATAGCGGCGCGGCGATCAGCAGCGACATCACCAGCAGCTGGGTGGCGATCTGCGAATCGACCTTGAGGATCTGGGTGAGGAAGAACAGCGAGTAGAACTGCGCGCAATAGAAGGTGACCGCCTGGCCGCCGTTGATGCCGAACAGCGCGGTGAGCACGATGCGCAGGTTCTTCCAGTTGGTGAAGGATTCGGTCAGCGGCGCTTTGGAATGCTTGCCCTCGGCCTTCATTTTCAGAAAGGCCGGCGATTCGTGCATGGACAGCCGGATCCAGGTGGAGATGGCCAGCAGCGCCAGCGACAGCAGGAAGGGCAGGCGCCAGCCCCAGTCGTCGAAAGCCGGGCCGGTGAGTTTGCGGCAGGCCAGGATCACCAGCAGCGACAGCAGCAGGCCGGCGGTGGCGGTGACCTGGATCCAGCTGGTGTAGGCGCCGCGTTTGTGATCCGGCGCGTGTTCGGCCACGTAGATGGCCGCGCCGCCGTATTCGCCGCCTATCGCCAGACCCTGCAGCATGCGCAGCACCACCAGCAGGATGGGCGCGGCGATGCCTATGCTGGCGTAGCCGGGCAGCAGGCCCACCAGGAAGGTGGACACGCCCATGATCAGGATGGTGGCGAGGAAGGTGTATTTGCGGCCTATCATATCGCCCAGCCGGCCGAACAGCAGCGCGCCGAAGGGACGCACCAGGAAGCCGGCGGCGAAGGTCATCAAGGCGAAGATGAAGGCGGTGGTTTCATTGACGCCGGCGAAGAACTGCTTGCTGATCACCGCCGCCAGCGCGCCGTACAGGAAAAAATCGTACCACTCGAAAACGGTGCCCAGCGACGAGGCGAAGATCACTTTGCGCTCGGAGCCGCTGATCGTGTGTCCCGCCGTGGCGGCGGGCGTCAGGGTGCTGCTCATGGTGCTGTCTCCTCTTGGTGTGGCTTTGCGACAAGTTGTGGGGCGGGAAGTGGGCTTCCTCTGTTTGGATGGATTCCGATGTCGCGCGGCGCTCAGTCCTGCGCGGCGCGGTCTTGCAAAATCATGCGGGCGGCTTTTTCCGCGATCATCAGCGTGGGCGAGTTGGTGTTGCCCGAGGTGATGGCGGGCATGATGGAAGCGTCCGCCACTCTCAATCCGGATAGTCCGTGAACGCGCAGTCTGGCATCGACCACCGCCTCGGTATCCTGTCCCATTTTGCAGGTGCCGACCGGATGAAAGATGGTGGTGCCGATGCGGCCGGCGGCGGCGGCCAGCTCCGCATCGCTCTGGGCGGCGAGGCCGGGCAGGTATTCTTCCGGCCGGTAGCGCGCCAGCGCCGGCGCGGCGACGATGCGCCGGGTCAGCCGCAGCGCGGCCACCGCGACGGCGCGGTCCTGCGGATGGCTGAGGTAGTTGGGCTGGATCAGCGGCGCGGCGTCCAGGCCGGCGCCGCCGATGGCGACCCGGCCGCGGCTGAGCGGACGCAGGTCGCACACCGAGGCGGTGAAGGCGGGGAAGGGGTGCAGCGGCTCGCCGAAGCGTTCCAGCGACAGCGGCTGCACATGGTATTCCAGATTGGCGCGCGTCTGTTCCGGCCCGGATGCGGCAAACGCGCCTAGCTGGCTGGGCGCCATCGCCAGCGGGCCGCTGCGCCGCCACAGGTATTCCCAGCCCATGGCCAGCTTGCCGCTCCAGCTATTGGCCAGCTGGTTCAGCGTGCGCGCGCCGCTGACCTTGAACACCATGCGCAGTTGCAGATGATCTTGCAGATTGGCGCCGACCCCTGCCAGCGCGTGACGCACGGCGACGCCGTGCTCTTGCAGCAGCGCGGCGGGACCGATGCCGCTGCGCTGCAACAAAAGCGGGGAGCCGACGGCGCCGGCGGCCAGGATGATTTCGCCGCGGCAGCGCGCCTGCCAGCGTTGCCGCTGTTGCAGGAATGCAATACCGGCGGCGCGGCCGTCCTCCAGCAGCAGGGTTTCCGCCTCGGCATGGGTCAGCACGGTGAGGTTGGGGCGCTGGCGCACCGGGCGTAAAAAAGCCTTGGCGGTGTTCCAGCGCAGTCCGCCGCGTTGGTTGACTTCGAAATAGCCGCAGCCGGCGTTGTCGCCGCCGTTGAAATCGTCCACCGGGGCGATGCCGCTCTGCTCCGCGGCGTCGCGGAAGGCGTCCAGGATCGCCCAGGACAGCCGCTGCCGTTCCACCCGCCATTCGCCGCCGTGGCCGTGCTGGGCGCGGGCGCTGTCGAAGTGGTCTTCCATGCGCAGAAAGTCCGGCAGCACCTCGTCCCAGCTCCAGCCGGGGCAGCCCTGGGCCGCCCAGCCGTCGTAGTCCGCGGCCTGGCCGCGCATATAGATCATGCCGTTGATCGAGGAGCAGCCGCCCAACACCTTGCCGCGCGGGTAGTTGAGGCTGCGTCCGCCCAGGCCGGCCTCGGGCGCGGTGCGCAGGCACCAGTCGGTGCGCGGATTGCCGATGCAGTAGAGATAGCCGACCGGGATGTGTATCCACGGATAGTTGTCCTCGCCGCCGGCTTCCAGCAACAGCACGCGGTGTCGCGGATTGGCCGACAGGCGGTTGGCCAGCAGGCAGCCGGCGCTGCCCGCGCCGACGATGATGTAGTCGAATGTGTCCGCCAATGCCTGCATGCCGCGCTTTCCTATGACGTCTGTATCGCCACCATATAAGATCAAGCCGGGCCGGCCTGGGAATAGCCAGAGTGGAACAACAGCTGTTAGTTTTCTAACAGCCGCGCAATTGAAGCCTGTCATATTTGTGTGCAAGCGCACCATAAACACGGGGAGGGCTTGATGTTCGACTGGAACGACATCCGTTATTTTCTGGCCTTGCAGCGCAGCGGCAAGCTGCTGGCGGCGGCCCGGCAGCTGCGCACCACGCATGCGACGGTGGCCCGGCATATCGAACAGTTGGAGCGGCAGCTGGGCCAGCCGCTGTTCGTGCAGCAGCCGGACGGTTATCAACTGACCGCGGCCGGCCGGCAGTTGCTGCCCCTGGCCGAGCAATTGGAAAACACCGCGTCGCGGATGCAGGACGAGGCGCGGGTGGGCCATGTGGAGGTGGCCGGCCTGGTGCGGCTGGGCGCGCCGGAGGGCTTGGGCTCGCTGTTTCTGGCGCGGCACCTGCCGCGGCTGACGGAGCGTTACCCGGCGCTGGAGATCGATCTGGTGTCGGTGCCGCGCTTTGTCAGCATCACCAACCGCGAGGTGGACATCGCCATCGCGCTGGAGCGGCCGCAGGCCAATATGGTGGTGACGCGCAAGCTGACCGATTACTGCCTGGGCCTGTACGCGACGCCGGCCTATCTGGACGCGCATGCGCCCATCCGCGAGCGCGAGGACCTGGCCGGGCATCCCATCGTCGGCTATGTCGACGATCTGCTGTTCTCGCGCGAACTGATGTTCCATCGCGGCCTGTGCCGCAACCCCTTGATCCCTCTGCGCTGCACCAGCGTGGTGGGCCAGCAGCAGGCGGCGCTGGCCGACGGCGGCATCGCGGTATTGCCGTATTATCTGACCTACGACGACGCGCGGCTGCGCCAGTTGTTGCCGGAACTGCGCATCATCCGCTCTTACTGGATCAGCGGCCGCAGCGACATCCGCCGCACGCTGCGCTACCGCGTGGTGTGGGACTACGTGGTGGAGCTGTGCCAGCGCATGCAATGGTTGCTGCTGCAACAGCCAACTCAGCAAAACGAATCAATCGATGCGGGATAAGCTCACTTCATGAGAACGCTCTATCGCAACGGCGGCCCGGATTCGCCGTATTTGTGGCGGATGCTGCGGGTGCTGGACTATCTGTGGCGCCATCTGGATGGGCCGGTGCCGCTGGAAAGATTGGCGGAGGAGGCCTGCTTGTCGCCCTTTCACTTTCACCGCGTGTATCGCGGCCTGATGGCCGAAACGGTGGGAGAGACCCGGCAGCGGCTGTTGCTGCATCGCGCGGCCGGGCAGTTGGACGGCGGCTCGCTGCCTTTGTCTAGGGTGGCGACGCGCGCCGGCTACGGCGGCACCGCGGCCTTCGTCCGGGCCTTCGCCAGGGCTTACGGCGAGAGTCCGGGCCGCTATCGCCAGCGCAGAGCGTTCATTTCTAGGCAAGACTGGGAGACCGTTATGCATGAAGTGACATTGCTCAAGCAGGATAAGGGGCTGAGGGTGCTGATGCGCCGCCATATCGGCAGTTATATGGAGATCGGCCAGGCCTTCGGCGCTTTGCAGGCCATCAGCCCGGCTTGCGCGGCCGGCGACGCGCCAGGCCGCACATTCGGGATGTATCTGGATGATACGGAACAGACGGAGGAGGCCAAGCTGCGCTCCATCGCCTGCGTGACGGTGCCGGACTCCTGGCAGGACCGGACGCTGCCGGATGGGTTTGAATGGGGGGAGATTCCCGCAGGAGAGTACGCTTGCGTGACGCATCTGGGACCGTACGCGGAGCTGTCCACGGCCTGGTCCTGGCTGTACCGGCACTGGCTGCCCGGCAGCGGGCGCGCGCTCGGCGAGGTGCCGTGCGTGGAGGAGTATTTGAATTCGCCTTACGACAATCCGCCCACCGCCTTGCGCACTCGGCTGATGTTGTCGCTGGCCTGACCGCGCTGGTGGTTCAGCCATGAAAAAACCCGCGCCGTTTGGCGCGGGTTTTGCCGTAAAGGATGCCTGACGACGTCGGGTCTTAACGGGATACGTGGTAGTTCGGCGCTTCCTTGGTGATCTGCACGTCGTGGACGTGGGATTCCTGGATGCCGGCGGAAGTGATTTCCACGAACTCCGCTTTGGCGTGCATGTCGGCGATGGTGGCGCAACCGAGGTAGCCCATCGAAGAACGTAGGCCGCCCACCAACTGGTGGATCACCTGGCCGATGGAACCCTTGTACGGCACGCGGCCTTCGATGCCTTCCGGCACCAGTTTTTCCACATTGCCTTCGTTGTCCTGGAAGTAGCGGTCGGACGAGCCCTGGCTCATCGCGCCCAAGCTGCCCATGCCGCGGTAGGACTTGTAGGAACGGCCCTGGAACAGCTCGACTTCGCCCGGGGCTTCCTCGGTGCCGGCGAACATGCCGCCCAGCATCACGCAATTGCCGCCGGCGGCCAGCGCCTTGGAAATGTCGCCGGAGAAACGGATGCCGCCGTCGGCGATCATCGGCACGCCGGTGCCCTTCAGCGCTTCGGACACATTGTGGATGGCGGTCAGCTGCGGCACGCCCACGCCGGCTACGATGCGGGTGGTGCAGATGGAGCCGGGGCCGATGCCGACCTTGACGCCGTCGGCGCCGGCGTCAACCAGCGCCATCGCGGCGGCGGCGGTGGCGATGTTGCCGCCGATCACGTCCACTTCCGGGAAATTCTTCTTGACCCAGCGCACGCGCTCGATCACGCCCTGGCTGTGGCCGTGGGCGGTGTCGACCACGATCACGTCCACGCCGGCCTTCACCAGCGCGATCACGCGCTCTTCGGTGTCGCCGCCGGTGCCGACCGCGGCGCCTACGCGCAGACGGCCCTGGTTGTCCTTATTGGCGTTGGGGTGTTCGCTGGTCTTGATGATGTCTTTGACGGTGATCAGACCCTTCAACTCCCAGGCGTCGTTGATCACCAGCACGCGCTCCAGGCGGTGGGTGTGCATCAGCTCGCGGGCTTCGTCGATGCTGGCGCCTTCCTTGACGGTGATCAGGCGCTCGCGCGGGGTCATGATGGAGCCGACGCTCTGGTCCAGACGGGTCTCGAAGCGCAGGTCGCGGTTGGTGACGATGCCGACCACTTTGCCGTCTTCGATCACCGGCAGACCGGAAATCTTGTGATGGCGGGTCAGCAGCACCAGATCGCGCACCAGCATGTCCGGGGCGATGGTGATGGGATCCTTGACCACGCCGCTTTCATGGCGTTTCACCTTGGACACTTCGCTGGCCTGTTTCGCGGGGTCCATGTTTTTGTGCACGATGCCGATGCCGCCTTCTTGAGCCATGGCGATGGCGAGACGGGCTTCGGTCACCGTGTCCATGGCGGCGGACACCAGGGGCAGGTTCAGGGTGATGTTGCGGGTAAGCTTGGTGGAGAGAACTACGTCGCGCGGCAGAACTTCAGAATGGGCCGGGACGAGGAGAACGTCGTCGAAAGTATAGGCTTTCTCGATGATACGCATCTTGGCGTTTCCTTTGCGGCAAAGCGGCATTATACCGAGGCATTGTCGCTATTGCAAAAAAAGGGGCTTTCCGCCCGCAACCCTGTTACCTTTTTGCTCGCAGGCCGCGCAGGCCTTACAATTTGAGTATCTGCAGCGCATTCGGGTCAGGGAGTCGATGATGAAGTCAACCTTAGTATGGACCTTTTTGCTGGCTTTGCTGGGCTCCTCCGCCGCCAGCGCGGAAGTCTATGTATGGAAGGACGAGGCCGGAAAAACCGTGTATTCGGACCAGCCGCCGGCCAGCGTCAACGCCCGCCGCATGAATACGCGCGCGCCGGCGCCGGCATCGGCTCCGGCCAAGGAAAGCAAGAAAGCGTCGGGCAAGGACGCCGGCGGGGAAAACGCCAAGATCGCGGCGGAAAACGCCAAGATCGTGGAGGCCAACGCCAAGATCCGCGAGCAGAATTGCCAGAACGCGCGCAATCAGCTGGCCTCGGTGCAGACCAATAGCCGCATCCGCATGCCGGGTTCCAATGCGCTGGCCACCGACGCCCAGCGCAACGAGCTGATTACCCAGGCGCAGGCCAATGTGCAAACCTGGTGCGGAAAATAAGTGACGAAACCGGTTTTTGACTACAAGGCGGTACTGGCTTCCCTGCCCAATCTGCCCGGCGTGTATCGAATGCTCGACGCGTCGGGCAGCGTGCTTTATGTCGGCAAAGCGATAGACCTGAAACGGCGGGTCAGTTCCTACTTTCAGAAAAACGACCAGTCGCCGCGCATCCAGTTGATGGTGCGCCAGATCGCCAGCATCGAGACCACGGTCACGCGTTCCGAGGCGGAAGCGCTGATTCTGGAAAACAATCTGATCAAGGCGCTGACGCCGCGTTACAACATCCTGTTCCGCGACGACAAGTCCTATCCCTATCTGATGCTGAGCGGTCACGCCTTCCCGCAAATGGCCTATTACCGCGGCGACCCCAAGCGGCCGCACCAGTACTTCGGCCCCTATCCCAACGGCTACGCGGTGCGCGAGAGCATCCAGATCCTGCAAAAGGTGTTCCGGCTGCGCACTTGCGAGGACGCGGTGTTCGCCAATCGCTCCCGTCCTTGTCTGCTGTATCAGATCAAGCGTTGTTCCGGCCCCTGCGTCGACCATATCTCCAAGGACGATTACGCGCGCGACGTGGCCAGCGCGGTGGCCTTCCTGCAAGGCCGTCAGAGCGAGCTGATCGACGGCCTGACCCAGCGCATGATGACGGCGGCCGAGGCGATGGAGTTCGAACAGGCGGCGGAACTGCGCGACCAGATCCAGGCGCTAGCGCGGGTGCAAGAGAAGCAGTTCGTGTCCAGCAACTCCAGCCAGCAGGATTGCGACGTGGTGGCCGCGGTGCAGCAGGAGGGCATGCTTTGCGTCAATCTGGTGATGATACGCGGCGGCCGGCATCTGGGAGACAAGAGCTTTTTCCCGGTCAGCGGGGAGGAGGGGGAACTGGCGGACAGCCTGGAAGCCTTCCTGGCCCAGCATTATCTGGGCGCGCCCCTGCCGCCGGCCATCATCATCAACGGCGAGATTTCCGAGACCCTGCGCCAGCATCTGGAGCGGCAGGCCGAGCGCAAGCTGGCCATCGCCAGCAATCCCATCGGCGAGCGGCGGGTGTGGCTGGAAATGGCGGAGAAGAACGCCGCGCTGGCCATCATGCAGCGGGCTAGCAGCAAGGCCACCCAAAACCAGCGGCTGGCCCAGCTCAACGAGGTGCTGGAACTGGAGGGCGCCGGTCGCTTCGAGTGCTTCGACATCAGTCACACCATGGGGGAGGCCACGGTGGCGTCCTGTGTGATCTACGACAAGGGCGCGATGCAGCCCGGCGAATACCGGCGCTACAATATCGAAACCGCCAAGCCCGGCGACGATTACGCGGCGATGCGCGAAGTGTTGTCACGTCGCTACGGCAAGCTGGCGGCGGGCGACGGCAAATTGCCGGACGCGGTGTTCATCGACGGCGGCAAGGGGCAGGTGGGCGTGGCTTTGGAAGTGTTCGCCGAAATCGGCCTGAACCTGCCCATCGTCGGCATCGCCAAGGGCGAGGAGCGCAAGCCGGGCCTGGAGACCTTGATCCTGCCTTATCTGGACAAGAGCCTGCAGCTGCGGCAGGACCATCCTGCGCTGCATCTGATCCAGACTGTGCGGGACGAAGCCCACCGCTTCGCCATCACCGGCCACCGCGCGCGGCGCGCCAAGGCGCGCACCGCGTCCACGCTGGAGGAGATTCCGGGCGTGGGCGCCAAGCGCCGGCAACAGCTGCTGATGCGCTTCGGCGGCCTGCGCGGCGTGACCGCCGCCAGCATGGACGACCTGGCCCAGGTGGACGGCATCAGCCGCACCCTGGCGGAGAAGATTTACAACGCGCTGCATTGATTGCCGGCGCGCCATCGTTTATACACTGTAACCATTGCCGTGCGTCCCGTTGTGGCTTGGGGCGGACGCGCAGTTTTTGACCGAGCCGCAAACAATAAGATTACTGACACCGATGCCCTTCAATTTGCCGATATTCCTAACCTGGCTCAGGGTTGCCCTGATCCCCATCTGCGTAGCGGTCTTCTTTTTGCCGGATTCCGTGCTGCTGCTGGAAAGCCGCAACCAGGTAGGCGCCGCCATCTTCGCCTTGGCGGCCATCACCGATTGGCTGGACGGCTATCTGGCGCGCAAGTTGGGTCAGACCTCGGCCTTCGGCGCTTTCCTGGATCCGGTGGCGGACAAGCTGATCGTCGCCGCGGCCTTGATCCTGCTGGTGCAGATGGGGCGCACCGAGGGCTGGATGGCGATGATCATCATCGGCCGGGAGATCGCCATCTCCGCGCTGCGGGAATGGATGGCGGAGATGGGCACCCGTAAAAGCGTGGCGGTGGCCTATATCGGCAAGTTGAAAACCGCGGCGCAAATGGTGGCGATTCTGTTGTTGCTGTATGCCGGCCCGCTGCTGCCGGGGGTTTCGACATTAATTTTGGGCAATGCCTTCATGGTGGTGGCGGTGATTTTGACTTTGTGGTCAATGGTTTATTACCTGAGGATGGCCGCCAAGGAGTTTTCCGGGAAAAAAATTGATGTTTGAAGTGTTGACAGTGACTGATAAATCCTTATAATTCGCATCTCTCAGCGCTGCTCCAGCAGCAGCGAAGAGAAAGCAGAAGTATTGCAGCAGTTTTGAATGCGGGAATAGCTCAGTTGGTAGAGCGCAACCTTGCCAAGGTTGAGGTCGCGAGTTCGAGCCTCGTTTCCCGCTCCAAATTCTCTGCAATAGCGTTATGCGACGCGGGAATAGCTCAGTTGGTAGAGCGCAACCTTGCCAAGGTTGAGGTCGCGAGTTCGAGCCTCGTTTCCCGCTCCAAAACTTCTGCAATAGCATTGTGCGACGCGGGAATAGCTCAGTTGGTAGAGCGCAACCTTGCCAAGGTTGAGGTCGCGAGTTCGAGCCTCGTTTCCCGCTCCAGCGCCCACATGCTTGTTGTTGCATCACCCCTGCGGGAATAGCTCAGTTGGTAGAGCGCAACCTTGCCAAGGTTGAGGTCGCGAGTTCGAGCCTCGTTTCCCGCTCCAAATTAAAATCATCAGCCATGGCTGGTGGTTCGCCGGCAACGGCGGGGTAGCAAAGTGGTTATGCAGCGGATTGCAAATCCGTCTACGCCGGTTCGATTCCGACCCCCGCCTCCAGTTAAAGCCCCGTAAGTCAAAGACTTGCGGGGCTTTTGCTTTGTCTGGCGCCAGCTGTCAACCACCGAAACCCTAGCTTTTACCCGTCCTTTTCGACCCTTAACCACTCGCTCAGAGCGGCGAACCACGCGTAGACTATAGTTTTTGCCGACTACGCGAGTTTGCATGGCCACAAAACGTCAGCGCCCCAGTGGTTCCTGGGAGTTCATCGTCCGCCGCAAAGGCGTACTGCCGCGCCCCGTGTCCCTCACCTTCGAACGAGAGGAGGAGGGCGACAATTACTGCGCCAGGCTGGAAGCACTGCTGGACCGCGGCATTGTTCCGCCTGAGCTCCTCAACGAGAAACCGGACATAGCGACTATCCGCGATGCGATCCGCGACTATCTGGTGCAGGTTGCCGTTGCGGAGTCCGACAAGCCCGTGCTGGCCACGCTAACCGGCAAGGTGGGCGAAATTGAGCTGCGCACGGTCAACTACTCATGGGCGGAAAGCTGGGTTCGCAGCATGAAGCAGGATGCAAAGCTCTCGCCTTCCACCATTCGTCACTATGTAGGATCGCTGGCCCGCTGTTTTGACCACCTTACCCGACGACCGAACAGCACATTTGTCACCAACCCGCTGCGGCTGCTGCCCAAGCGCTACGCCACCTACAACGACGCCGATGCCGCCGTGCTGCGCGCGACCGCGGAGGAGGGGAAGGCGGTACAGGTTCCCATTGATGAATGGCGGGACAGAAGGCTGGCGCCAGACGAAGAAAAGGCCGTGCGTGGCATCATGGATGGCCAGAAGCCAGAAGGCCGCCAGCGCGCCCTTGCATTGCGCTGGCAAGGGGCGATTGAGCTGCTGTTCGAACTGGCGATTGAAACCGGCATGCGCCTACGCGAGATGTACACCTTGACGCTGGATCAGATCGACACCGAACGCCGAACTATCTTTTTGGACAAGACCAAAAACGGAGACAAGCGGCAGGTGCCCTTGACGTCCATTGCGCTGGGGGCGCTGGCGCGATACCGACAGCAGGTAGACGTTGGCGAACGTGGGATGGGAGGCTGGCAGTTTGACGGTGGGCGTCTGCTTCCATGGTGGAATGGCAACGACAGCCCCATGGCATTAAAGCAGACCACCGCATTGCTCTCGCGGCAGTACGCGCGGATTTTTGAGGCGGCCGGCTGTACTGACTTTGGGTTCCATGACTTGAGGCACGAGGCAACTAGCCGCTTCTTTGAACGCACCCAGCTCTCCGATCTGCAAATTGCGAAAATCACTGGGCATAAAGATCCGCGCATGTTAGCGCGTTACGCTAATCTACGCGGGAGCGAGTTAGCAAATCAGTTGTGGTGAAAAATGCGTGATTTTATGTTGCATGTAATTAGGTTTTTTTGATTTTAAATGGATTTGCTTTTTATAGTTTTACAAGCCTATATTTTACGATGCAGCCTCCATTTTTGTTGTCCGTATCTAACCCGATTGTTATCGGGGAATTGAGTTTTGCTACAGATCCTAGGGTTGCTCCATGGCATTGGGAAGCATCTCCGTTGGGTTCCATGTAAACCTCCAAGCCATAGTTTTTATTTTTTTCAATTACGAATTTTTGATTGCACCCGCCTCGTCTGTTGTCCATGTCCAAGAAAATTGGCTGGCTTGTAGTTTGTCCATTTTTAGTTATAGGGATTATCGTGCTATCTGGGCCTCCGCATTGCTTTGGGTCACCTCCTTTGTCAGCAGTCCAGCTCAATGTTATCTGCATGTCGCCAAGAATTTCATCAGGATCTTCGATAGAAAAGCTTTGCATGCATCCGCCTGTTTTATTGTCGGTGTCAACAATAATTTGAGGGAGCCACTCTCCAAGAGCTGCACTGTGATGGCCTATGTTACCGCATTGAGTGGCATCGCCATTTGGAGAGACGTTGAAGTATTCATGTAAAATTGGTGGTTGAATTTTTTTTGCTTCTTCTGCGTTTGAAATGGTTGCGATTAATAAAAATATAATGGTGAGATGTGATTTCATTTAAGACTCCTTTGGGTTGGTGCTGTTTAAATATAAAGTCCTTTTTTTTATAGCATGTGTTTTTCTTAAAGAAATTAGGGTGAATACTTAGTTTTAATTGTGGAACTCTAATTGGTTACGGTATTGCTGAGAACCTAGCAGTGCTAGAGAGTCAACGCTGTTCGCCTAATTTCCTAGGAATGCTGATCAATAAAAAATCATGCTGCAGTTTCCAGCATGTCTAGATCCGGAGGTTTGCGAACTTGCTTCCCCCGCGTCCCCGCCGCCCGCGCCGCCGTCTTTACCCGCGCCGGCTTGAAGCCCTCGCCCATGACGCGGGAAGCTTCCGCCAGCGCCAGCCGTTCATTGGTCTGGCGGCGGACTTCATCGCGAATGTAGGTCAACACATCGTCGCGCAGAAATACCCAGGCCACACCCACTTTGCAGCCGGGTAGCGCGCCCTTGTCTGCCAGTTCCCTGGTCGTCTCCGTGCCGATGTTCATCAGGCCGGCGGCTTCATCGAGATTCAGCGTTTCTTTCATCATCTTTTCCTTCTTCATTCTTGTGGCGGCCATAGGCGAGCGGCCTTGCCGGCTTATCAGAGAACGGCGCATCCCAGTTGATTGGGCTGGCCGCTCGCCTATGGCCGCGGTTGCGGCCGGGGTTTAGATGGGCTCCACCACCAGCTCCAGGCTGGCGCGCTCGTTGTCCAGGATCTGGAAGCAGTTGCGGCCCTGGCTGTCGCGGCCGTTTTGCACAAGCTGGCGCTCAAGGGTGTTGCGCACCAGGGCGATGACGTTGCCTTGCAGCTGCAACAGGTCAATCGGCAGGCGCAGCACGATGAACGGGACAGCGCCCGGGCCAGCCTCGGCAGAGGCGTCCAGCTCGATGTCGCGCAGGCGCCGGGCGATGCGCTCGGCGCGGTCGATGTTGTGAAGCTGGCCGTTGACCGCGTCCAGCTCGGCGCGGAATTTGCCGGTTGCGGCTTGCACCAGGCGGGTGTAGAGATTGGTTTGCACGTTCATATCTGATTCATCCCCAAGAGTTGCCTGCATCGAGCCCACTTTGCGCGGGACTCCGCATACGCTTGCTGAAACCGCTGCAGTGTTTCGCCGTATCCACGCCCATCTATAAGCTGCAGGCACACGACACGCGCCATGGCGTTGCTAAGGCCCTCAACGTCTCTGGCTTCCTCGATCAGCAGGTTCGCCATTACATTCCTGTCCGGCCCATACACTTCTAGCTGCATGTTCCCTTCCTCCTCACTGGACCCGAGCGGTGAACTTCCGCGCGCGGTCGATTGCGTTGTTCAGCTGTCTGGCGATGGGCTTGCTGCTGCCGCCCTCGGCGCGCCAGCGTGCGCCTGGCCGTGGCGCGTCCTGGCTTTGCAGCAGGGCGGCCATGCGGATTTCGTTGAGGTGTTCCAGGCCGGCCGCCGGCGCCATGCGCTTGAAGCGCTTGCTCAGGCGCTGGCTGGTCAGGCGTAGCACGGTGTCGGCGCGCTTCTGCTCAGCCTGGCGCTGGGCTTGCTGCACCCAGCCGTCGGCGAACTTCATGAAATCGCTGATCTGCTGCTGGAACTGCCGCTGAGCGGCGCGGCCTCGCTGCTGGCGGGCGCGGTTTTCGGCCTTCGGCAGAAAGACGTCGTCTTCCGGCCGCGTGCTCATGTAGATGTCCATCTCCGCCGCCTCGGCCGCGATGCGCTGGGCATCGCCCGGCTGGGCCGGAATTGGGGTGAATTTCGTTTCCGTAGAGTTATTGACACGAGTCCAAGGGGCGCTTTCGCGCCCTAACACCTCAACCCCGCGCTTGATTTCCCAGGTGTGCATCCGAGTGACCGCCAGCTGCCCGCCGTCCACTTCCACCACCCCGAACAGCCGCTTTTGCCCCGGCTCGCCGTAACGGTTGGTCGACGCCGCGCTGTCCTTGGCCAGTCGCAGCGGCATGTGCTTGCGGCTGGCTTCGTGGCCGCCCATCACCTCAACGAAGCGGCCCCAATTTCCGGCGTCCGCCGCGGCGGCGGCGCGCATCAGCACATCCTCGGCGTCGGCGTAGTCGATGCGGCGCAGCTCGCGCCACACGCCCACCTGCTGGAATTGACGAATGCCCCAGGTACTGGCCCAGGCGTCCACGCGCTGAGCGGTGATCACCGCATCGGTGGCGTAGTCCTCGGCCAGCGTCACGCCGTCGTCGCCATCCGGCCGGCCGCCAACGGCTTCATAGTCCTGGCCGATGGAAAATCCATCCTGGCGGGCGCCGTCGATGTTTTTTGAAATGTATTTGGCGATGTAGCCGGCGGCCGTGCCGCGGCTCCAGTCGATGCGCTTGAAGTCGACGCGGGCCTTGATGGCCTTCCACACCCAGCGCGTGGCCTTGCCGGCCCAGAACGCTTTTTCCCAGCCGATGGCGTCCGCCAGCGCGGCCAGCGGTTCCTTGGCGCCGGCGGCCTTTTGCTTCCGCGCTATGGCCATGGCGTCGGCCTTCGTCAGCGCGTAGCGCAGACCCAACTCGCTGCGGTCTTCTCGCACCGCATGGCGCGCAACGATGCGGCGAAACTCGCGCACATGCTCCGGCTTCATGAAGAACAGGCCGTGATAGTGCGGCGTGCCGTCGTGGTGGGGCTCCGCCACCCGAAAGCCGAAAATCTTGATGTCGGCGCGCGCCAGGCTGGCGCCAATGCGTGACCACACCCCGCCCAGGTAATCCCGCGTATCCGTCGGCGTGCTGACGCCGTCGTAATGCGGATTGCGCTGGCCGCTGGCCGCCACCCGCGGGTGGAAACGGCTAGGGGCGGTCAGGGTGATGAACTCGCCTGCCAGCTCCAGGCCGATGGCGATATGCTCGAAACCGGCGATGCGGCACATCAGCTCGGCGCGGCGGATGCGTGGATTGCTCATGCCGGCGTCGGCCACGTCGGCCAGATTGAACTCCTCGCCCAGCTCATTGATGGCGGTCAGCGCTTCCAGCAGCGCGCGGTTGCGGCGCTTCTGCTCGCGCCGACGTGTCACCGCGTCGTGGCTGGCGTACAGCGCGTGGCGCTTGTGCACCAGGCCCAGCGCGATGGACAAGGCCTCGGCCTTGCGCGCGTTCACCTTGCGCAGGTTCCGGCGCCACCACAGCGAGCAGGCCAGGCGCAGCTTGATGCCGCCGTCGGTGTCCGCGTTCGGAAGCGCAATGCCGTGCTCGCTGCAGAAGCGTTCCAAGTCCTTCATGCTGGCGCCGTCGCGGTGCAGCGCCTCGGCCTGGCTGGCCTTGGCCTTGGCGTACTCCACCAGCTGGCTTTCGCTGGCGCCCAGCTCCAGCGCCTTGGCTGGGAAACGGCCCACCAGCTCGCGCAGGTAATTGTTCGCTTCCGCCTCGCGGCCATCGTCCAGCACGCCCTTGCGGCCGGTGATATTGCGATTGCGGCGGCGCAGCCAGTTGCCGCGCACCGCGCGCTGCAAGTGGCGCGGAAAGTGGCCGATCTTGGCCAGCGCCCAGCTGTCCGGCAGGTGGCTGAGTTCCGGCATCTTTGGCGTCATGCCGCTGCGTCCTGGCTGTGCGGCCGCGCTGCCGGCGCTTCCACGTCTACCGCACCGGCGGCCAGCCGCGCCGCGGCGTGTTCGCTCTCCGCCAGCAAGGTTTCCAGCTGATACCAAAGCTGCCCCATCTCCGCCATGCCCAGGCCCAGGCCGGCCAGCGGCAGGCGATGCAGCGCCGCCATGCGGACAATCTGCTCGCGCACGCCGGCCATCACCTTGAGCCCGTCTTGCATATCGGCGAGGGCCTCCAGCTGCGCCAGCGTCAGCACCTTGGACTGCAAGGCGCGCACCGACTGCAAATGCTGGACCGCGCGGCGGTCTTCCGTTTGGTCGGCCAGCCGCTGGCGGGCCTGTTGGAATGCGGCGTAGGACATGACGGCTTCCTCAGACGGGCAGGGTGAACTGGAGCACCACCAACAGCGCCAGCACCAGGCCGGCGGCGATGGCCTGGCCCTTGCCGGCCGGCTGGCGCAGCGGCGCGGTGTAGCAGCCGGTGCCGTTTTGGAAGCGGACATAACGCAGCTTTTTCATGGTGATCTCCAGTTTTTGGGCGTAAAAAGCCCCCTCGCGCCGCGCGGGTGCGATTTTTGCAAGGGGGAAACGGGGTTAAATCAGCTCGTCAGGCGAGGCCGGGCAGCTCCAGCTGCCTATCGTCAATCGGCGTTCTCAAGCCCAGGCGTGTGCGCTTATGCTCGATGGCGCAGGACTCGCTATAGGTTTTGAACGGCTTGCCGCAGTGCTCGTAATCGCCGCACTGGTAGTAGGTTTCCCTCACCGTTTCCGTCAGCATCCGGCTGGTGCGCGCGTAGGAGACAAAGCCGCAGTATTTGCACGGGTAAGCCATGCTCAGCTCCGGCAAAACAACTGAAAGGTCAGCTCGTTCATCTGCACCGTCTTGGCGCAGATATCGTGCTGGATGCGCTCCAGGCGGCGGCGCTCGCGGCCGTCCACCTCGCCGTCGCGGGTGGCCTCGCGCCACTCGCGCGCCAGCCGCGCCACGTCTTCCACCAGCTCCATGTACAGACTCTGGATTTCTTCGTTGTCCACCGGGCCCACGTCCGGCATGCGCACAAACACGCCGCCGCTGTCCATCGCCACCGCCTCGGCAAACAGCGTGGAGCCGTGGAAGGCCTGCATCTGCATCGCTTCATGCAGGCTGACTTCCTGGCCGCGGCGTTCGTAGACCCGGTTCTCCAGCGCGTCCTTGGTGATCCCCAGCGCGGCGGCCATCGCCGGCCAGCCGCCGGGCATGCCCTTGCACATCTGTTGGTAGCAATTTCTGAAGTTGTCCATCGGGTTTCACCAAAAATCTAGAGGTCTTGTGGTTTCCAGGCCGCGGCGGCTTGGCTACAGTTCAAGCATTGCCGGCGCGGCTGGCTTTCCAGGCGGCCAGGCCCAGCAGATAGATGTCGCGGGCCAGCTTGCTTTCGGAGTAACCGGTGTCGGCGATGGCCTGATCGAACTCGCTGCGTTCAGCTTGCAGCAGGCGCATCTGCACCGGCTTGACCTTGGAGGTGCCGCGCGGACCGTAAGCGCGGCGCGGGCGGGCTGTCTGTTCGGCGTTTTGCATGTGAGTTACCATCAACAAAGAATGTAAGTTACTGCGGATACTACTGCAATATTTTGTAGTTGACAATGCATTGACTGCAATATGTTTTTGTTGTGATTCACTTTGTACACTTGTGGGGAACACCTTTGGACATCGGCAAGCGCCTAAGAGAAGAGCGAGCAAGGCTAGAGTTGCTGCAGAATGATGTGGCTAAAGCTGCTGAAATTAGCTATGGCTCATATCTTGGATACGAAAAAGGAGATCGCCCGCCGAACGCTGAAGTGTTGGCAAAACTATATTCCATAGGGTTTGACATACTTTATATCGTTACTGGGCAACGTAATGAGTCCACACTCCCACAGCAGGCCCATGTCCTACTAAATCTATTCCAGCAGCTGGACCCGCGCGGCCAGCGCCTGGCCCTCGGGGTGATGCAGCAGATCCATCAAAACCTGTCCGAGTAGCGCGGACCCAAGCCCATGAAAGCAACGCCCGGCCCAGTGCCGGGCGTTGCGCATGTGATTTACACTATGCCCACATGATATGATAAAGGTCTGGCAGGTTTGATTTGATAATGACAACTATCGCTTAGGATGCACGCTATGAAAAAAGCCCTGAAATGGATTGGGATTGCCCTGGTGGCCTTGATCGCCATCGGCATTATCTTCGGAGAGAACAAGGGCAAGGCGCCGGCCACGGCCAGCCATGACGCCAGCGGCGCCCAACAGACGGCGCAGCAGGAGGTGCCCGCCGCCGTGCCGGCCAAGGAGCCAGCGATCAAGGTCAGCGCCAAGAAGTTATTCCAAGCTTACGACGATAACGAGGCCGCGGCGGATGACGAGTACAAGGGCAAGCTGCTGGAGGTGGAAGGCCGCATTGCCTCCATCGACAAAGACGCCTTCAACAACACGATAGTCTGGCTGCGCGCCAAGGACGATTTCAACCGTGTCATGGCAAAGCTGAGTGACGAGGAAGCCCCCAAGGCGAAAGCACTGAAGAAAGGGCAGACCGTGACGGTGTCCTGCCAGGGTAGCACCCGAATCATTGGCAACCCCACCTTGGAGCGTTGCGCGATCCTCTAAAACAATAGCCCCGCAATAGCGGGGCTTTTTGCTGGAGTCGACGCATGAAATGGGAGAATTATGCTGTTTTCACAAATGCCTGGGTATTTATATCCAACAATTGCCATCTATCCTTCCGCTTGGTATGAGAATGGTGGGATATGGATTATGTGGGCTTTAAAATTAACGCCTGATGGAACATTAAAATGGTATCGTCATTGCATAGATAAGGGCACAGGTAATGCTCATGCTCATGCTGATGCCTATGCCTCATTCGAAGAGGCCAATAAGGTTGCAAACGAGTTCAATAAGACTATCCGTGAAAGAGTCAATGTCTTAAATTTTGATGATGCGCAGAAGCTTTCTCTTTCTTTAAAAGCAGAGAAAGAGGTTGTTACCAAGGAACGGCTTGCACAAGAGGAACAGCTTATGCTAGCTGAGGCAATCAAGCGTAGTGCCGCTTTTCCAAGGCCAAGCATTGACAGTTTAGTTCTCCCCAAAAACGGTGAAAAGTATAGAGATGATCTATTCAAATGTTTGAGTGAATCGCCAAACGTTCATGTCGTTCAGCTTACAAGTCACCGTGTTTCGTTGGAACGCAAAGGTGAGTTTGATTGGTCGGCTGTGATCAATACTAATAGAAAAACGGGCAAGTATGCTTTCCGAGAAAGGGTTGCAAGCGGCTTTGGTCTGTCAGGAAGTGATCATTGGGGGGAAACTAAAGCAAAGATCCGTGATATGCTTTTACCCCGTGCAAATAAGCTGCTCAAAATTTCAAGTGTTCAAAGAATTCTTCATGACGCATTGGCGAAAGGTCTGCATGTTATTGTCTTTGGTGGCTTTGTGTTCTGGTATGAGCAAGGCAAAGATGTTGGGTGGACGGTCAAAACTCTAGGTAATGGTGGCATCAGTAAAGAAGGAGAAACCCTTTGGAAAGAGGGGAAGATCGTCTCAAAAAATCATGGCCGTATCGTTGTATTGCCTTACATAAAAGAGAATGGTGAGCTTGTCCAAGGCCATACAAAGAACTCCCCTAAAGATGGCAAAGCTTTACCTAGGCATCCTGATTATTACTTAGAGTTGCCATTTGAGGTTCTTGACGGTGACTTGATGATTGGTTTGTTTGGTGAACTGCCTTATGAATGATAAATATTAATGATGAAATGATGACGCGGAGCATTTACTTTGATGAGTCAGCCCACCACTGCTCAAGAGTGTCTTGAGAAGCCGGGGCGATTCACACATCCTCTTGAGGTCTAACGTTGAAGTGAGCGGCCCGCGCGGCTTTTTGCGCAGCTCCACTCGACTGCACGGTATCCTCCCCTTTGGTCTGCTACTACGGCGGCGAAGGGAATTCGTCCAGAGCATCGACCCACCCCAACTTTCCGATGCGAGCGATACGGTTCATTTTTCGGATTGGTTGAATCGGCTTTATTGGGGGTATGCGAGCTACTAGCTTAGACGAAGTGCTTCGGTTTGCCTTTCGGAGAATGTAGTTTTCTTCATATGTCTCGCCAAGAAATGAACCGTCTGCCCGCCACACGCGGCCGTCTTCCGTAATCCAGCCAAGATAGTCTGCTACTGCATTGAACAGTCGGCCTCGCTTTACGAAACCGAAGTATTCACCGTTCCAACGATAGATTGCAGTCAAGTTAAAGCTCCTTCGGTCGCTGAGGTCCAACTTCAAAGTTCAGGCGCGGCCGTAGGCCTTCGCCTGCAACGATAGGATAGGCTGACTTGAATCGTATTGAAACGATATCTGTACAAAACTACCTAGCCCCGTTTTGCTCCATAGCTTGCTCATAGGTAAGCCCTGGTTTGATAGCAGTGAAACCATTGTGGCCTCCGTCAATGACGAAGCACAGGTCTCTGACAGTCGCTTCTGGGTAGCCTGTTTTGGCTGCGATTTGATAGTAAAGATAGACCTGAATCGGCTCTGATTGATTGCGAAGAAGTTCATTGATGTAAGACTCCAACTCGGCAGCAATACGATTTTGTTCTGCTGCTTTCTGGCGCTTTTTCGGGTCAGCGCCTCGATAATTTGAGCGCTTGACATGTATAGGATGAGTTACCATTGCTCGCTCTGCTCGCTGTAGTGGAAGTGATTTCTACAAGGTTAACGTAAAGTGGACCGCGTAAATGATGGAATATTTTGGGGCATGGCGGAACTCCTTGTCAGGCGAACTGGCCAAGGTGGAGTGATACAGGCATCGGTTCTCAGCAATGTCAATGTCTTTCTCGCCCTTTGTGGATAAACAAAAAACGGCAAAAGCGTCGTAGCACTTTATCTCACAAACACAACTGCCCACCCTCCTTGCTGCCGATCCCATTATGCAGGTGGCAAGAGAACAAGTGAAGATTACGAACCGGATTGATGCGTTTCCCAACGAACGGTGGCTATGTGGAAGCAACTTAGTAGGCTGTCGGCAGATAGGAGCCCCCTGAGCACGGCCCCAGACCCCACTCTCGCCGCGAGGCAACTGTGCCACTTCAGTCTTCCTGTACCTTGTGGATGTCTCATGCGAAGCCGACCCCGAACACTCAGCCAACCCAAGAAGTCGGTCAGGTAATTAATGATGTGGCCGGCGTCTTGTGGAGAACGCGGCACGCAGCTCAGGGCGCAGGGGTGATGCAGCAGATCCACCAGAGTCTTTCCGAGTTGCGTAGGCTCAAGCTCGAAAACACAACGCCCGGCCTAGTGCCGGGCGTTGTGTTTGTGATTTACATCATGTCAACGTGCTATGCTTTTGGGTTGTAATGAGTGTTGCGACAATGTATTGCGACATATAGCACCTTTGACATTGAGGCTCTCATGTCCCTTATCTTCTTCCTTTCCGCCATTTTTAGCATGGCTGCCTTTTGGTATGCGGCAGCAAAAGAACATGCCTCAAAAGGCCGCAGCGGGTTGACCAGGCATTGGTTAGCGGGAATCACCGCTTTCATTATCGGCACCCTCCAAGCCATGCTGTTTGCCGCCGATGCCTGGTACTGGAATGCCGCGGGCTTCCTGATCGTTCTTGGCGCTGCCGGGAGCCTCATGGAGGCCAAGAAACCGAAGACCTCAAGCCCTCCGACTGCCAAGGCGCCTCCCCGGCAGCCTAAACCGGTCAGCACTTCATTTTCTGGCGACGTGTGCTTGAATAGCGCGCTGGAAGAGCTGCGCGAGATGTGTCGCGAAATGGCGGAAGACGGGGTGATGGAGGAGGGGGAAGTCCGCATGCTGGCGGGCTGGTTGGATCTGCACCCCTGGGTGGCGAGGGGCGGCCCGGTCAAACTCATGGCCGACTATATCCGAGAGGTGTTGGCCGATGGCGAAGTCTCCGTCATGGAAGGCATGGATGTACTGGAACTGGCCGAGGCTGTGGCCTATGGCAAAAGCATCGCCGATATGCGCGGTTGGACGGCCCTGACACCACCAACCGATACCAGCCCGCCCAAGGTCAAGCGCCGCTCCAAGACCCCCAGCCGACATCGCATCACCGGAAACCAGCTGGACACCATCCGTTTCGCCTATCGCAACGCCAGCGGTGAGTACTCCGAACGCCGCGTTGTGGTGCGGGTGGTCGATGAAGAGTATTTCCAGGGGCACTGCCTGACACGGCAGTCAAAGCGCACCTTTCGCTTGGACCGGGTTCAGGGTTATGTGACGTCTGAGGAGTCCGGCGAGGTGGCCAACCCATTCGATTGGGCGCAGGGGGTAAAGTATCAATAATTATCTAATTGATATTTTTGTTTTTATCTAGAGTGGGTTTTCATGATTTGGGTGAGGTTTTGATGAACGTTAATGATTTGATTTCGACTTTGAAAAATATTAGAGAGGCGCTTAATAAGTTACCTAATGATAAAGTGAGTGATCAGCATGGATATAATGCACCACCTATTGATCGCAGTGATATTTCATATTCTTTTTATGTTCTGATTGATTTGCTTGAGTCCGTTGATCTTTCTACAGTAGAGGATGTTGACTCTCAAAGGGATTATATTGATGACTTAACCGAAAAGGCCAAAGTGTTGTTGAGCTCACATGTGCCGAATCTCTTTTCGTCGCCACATTCCTCCGTCGCTCTTATGAGCTTTGTTTTTGCCGCAGAACACCAAATTGCCAGTCTAATTAATTCTGATCAATTGAAAGGTGTTTTGGTGCTGCCTACAAATCTAAGGCGCCACGTCCTGAGTGCACAGGACCGTTTAAATAAAGCCGTTGGAGAGATAAATGAAATTAAGAATAAAGTACTGAAAATTAATTCTGCATATGATGCTGCGTTAAATTTGCCTACAACAATGTCCGATTTGGAGGCCGCTGTTGCTGATATTGCATCTTCGAAAAATGAAGTTGAGGCAAAGAAGGGACAAATTGATAGCGCGGTTCACGCTGCAGAGAAAAGCTCTTTGCTCATTGCTGAGAAAGAGTCTCAAGCTTCTATTTTGATGGAAAATTTAAATGCTGCATATGTTGCAGCAACCTCTCAGAGTCTTGCCTCATCTTTTTCTAAGCGTGCAAAAAGCCTGAGCTATTCTGTTTGGGCGTGGACGATTATTCTAACCGCTGCATTATTTGTTGCTGGTTACGTGACGTTTTATCGTTTTCCTGAAATGAAGGTTCTTATTGAGTCTGATCCGACTTGGAGGCGAGTTGCCATTAGTGCGACCCTGAGTTTTTCCCAGTTAGCTGCGCCTATTTGGCTTGCGGTTGTAGCAACCAAACAGATTGCATTTAAATTTAGGTTGGCTGAAGACTATGCATATAAAGCATCGCTTGCGGCTGCGTACCAAGGCTATAAGCACGAAGCTAATGTTCTTGACCCTATGCTGGGAGCTCAGCTTTTTTCAATCGCTTTAAATAGGCTTGATGAAATTCCTTTAAGGTTGGTCGAAAAGGATGTCCATGGAACTCCCCTTATGGAGCTCATTAAATCTCAGGAATTTAAGGATGCAGTAGGTGTCGTTCCAAGTTTAGGTGAACGTTTGCATAATATTTTAAAACGAGTGGGTGCTGAAAAAAAGGTGCCGCCAGTTAAATCAGAGAAAGTTGATCCGGTGGACACGTCGTCTTGATTGAAGTGGAGTACCCGAGCACAGGATGGACAATGCCTGGAATCGTTTGTGGTACCGCTTACTAATAAGGTGTTAGATGTGATCAATGTGTGGAAATGCCGAGAGCCTCAAGCCATCTCTCAGGATGGCGACTCAGTGGGTCGACTTGATAAACTCTGTGCATAGACAGGTAAGTGGTTGGTCTATGATGCTGAGTTTGCTGATTAGAAGGCGCACATCTTGAGTGCGGTTTAGAATAATTAAGTATGTCTTATGTGTAGTGATTTTTTAAATTTGATTTGTGTTTTTGTTTAAATAATATGAGGTAATATATGGCAGGATCGATGATGGTTCATTTGTATAAGGTGCAAGCTGGAGTTGGCTCTATACCTTTAGTCGATCAGTTGAGGTTGATAAATGCGGTCCCGCTTGAAGATAGAAGTAGAGAGGTTTCAAAGCAGCTGATTAGACTGGAGTTTGCAGATGAAGTAGATGGTGCTTGGTTGATGGATTTTGGAAAAATTCGCTTTAATAGTGGCCCTGGAAAGGCAAGTGTTACTTCTCCTATTGTTGGGTTTGATATGGAGGATGATGAAGGTTTTGGAGAAGAAACTGCTGCTTTGTATAATCCTGCTCTAGGTTATATTGCTGTTCAATATAATCATATTGGAGTGAGGCATGGAACGATGGCCGAATATTTGTCAACATTTGATCTCAATGTATTTAATGGTTATCAGTTTGCAATTTGTTTTGATCCCGATGTTGAAGGCAAGCTGGCCGCTAAGGAGTTTTTCAGGAAGCTGCATTTTTCTATGAATTTTGGGAAGATGTCTCCTGAGCATCGAGCTGCGGGGCTGGCTCTTCGTGATGTTATTGCGTTAGAAAATACATTTAATGCTGGCTCAATTGAAGTTATTGTAAGGATGCCTCGTGGTGGCGATGGGTTGAGCTTGGTCGCGGTTAGAGATGCGATTAATTATATGCGTGGTATTAGAGATGATGAAAACAAATCTATTCCGAAGTTACAGGTTTTTGCTGGAAATGATGCAGATGCTAGTGCTGAAGTTTTAGATTTGGTTAGCCAAAGAATTGTTGCTGAATATGGTGAGCCTGATCTAGTACTTGGGCAAGATAAACGCTATACTAGAGAATCTAGGTTTAATGTGCTGATTCGTGCTATGCGCGGTTGGCAGCGATTTATGGAGAGATAGTCATGTCACTTGCTTGGGAGAGATTTTATCCGTTCGTGCTCTCCTTTGTTTTGACGGCTGTGTATTGGCGTTATCCTTTACCTTTCCCTGATGATGTGAAAGATTTGTTGTCAGCATCTTTGAGTTTTGGCGCAATTACAGCTGGTTTTATCGCAACGGCTATTGCTATTTTGATGGCATTGCCAAATGACTCTATTATGGCAAGTATTAAGAGTAGTGGTTTTGTCGAGGATTTAATTCGGTATCTGAGACAGGCATTTTACTCTTCACTGTTGTTTTCATTGTTCTGTTTAGTGTCTTTTTTGTTTTTAAAAGATTTTAAATTATGCTTGCGTGTTTTTTGGGTTTTCTCTGCGTCAATGACTTTTTTGACATTGCATCAAGTGGCTAATCTGATGCTTACGATTCTGAGAAAGTAATAGCATGTGAAGCAAAAAAGCCCCGCTATGCGGGGCTTTTTCGTATTTCAGGGGTGTTCAATGATATTTCTAGCGCTGCTTGCATTTGCTTTGCTATTAATCGTGGCACAAGCCATAGCAGCATTGCTATTGTGTACGAATGTCAGACCAGATGACTCACAGACGAGTAAAGTGTTAGACGCACAGCAGGTCACGATCATGCTGAAGCGGTCATAGTCTGGACGAGCGGCTGGCCGCTCTGGGCATCACGGTCGAGCAGGATCGCTTTGGCAAGGTGACGCTGGAAGAGGTGTGTAGCAGCAATGGCCGCTTGAAAGTGGGGGACGTTTTTTACCAGCTCACCACCAGCGCCCCAGGCGATAGTGTGACGCGGCAATGTCCGATCTCCAGCTTGTTCTCATTGGTCAAACGTGGCGGAAAGTGGTTGCCACAGGAGAGGACTGGGAATTTTTTGCTGAATCATCAATGCGCCCCGTTGAGGGGTGGGTAGGGGACTTTACGTTAGATCTGCTCGTAAGCAGAGGGCGGTGAAGGTAATGGCTACAAGCCTGTTCGGCCCCTTTTCAATGAGTGCCCCTTCATGTTGTCTTTGGGTATGCGAACGTCAATTCCTTTTGGGTGGCGAAGGCTGTTGGTGTACACTTTATGCGGTTTGGGTGGGTCTGGCGGTCAGTGCTACTGCAGATCTTGTTGGTGACAGGTGTCATCTCGGACAAAACTCTGTACTAGGGTTAACATATAAGTTAACATCGTGGCGAAAGTATTCTACACTGGCAGTAGGTATGTCATTGTCTTCACTGATCGTGCGGTTGAAACGTTTGATCAACTGAAAGATCAATCACCCTCTCACAAGAAGGCTCTGGTTCATTGGACGGAGAGAGTGAGAAGGTTTGCAGATGGTGTTGATCTGCACGCTCCTGATCAGATCAATCAGGAGGGAGGTGGTTTCTTTGCGATCAAATCGAACAGCATGTCTCTAAGAGCTTACAGCTGGTTCTGCGCTGAGAAGCGTAAGAACATTGTTATCAGCCACTTTATCGCTAAGAAAACAAAGAAACTTAGCAAGGCTGATAAAGATATTATGAATCTTGAAAAACGTAACTATACAGGGGTCGAAGATGGAACTGCTTGACGAGTGGTTTGCAAATGATCCTGAGGCTCAAAACCTCGCACGACAAGAGAGTCTTATTATTTCTGTGACCGAAGAGATTTGGGCGGAAATGAATAGGCAGAATATGAGCAAAACAACTCTTGCAGAAAAGCTTGGAGTCACAAAGCCTCGTGTAAGTTCTATGCTGAATGGCGGAGCAAATTTGACTATCAGGAAATTGGCAGATATTGCTCATGCTCTTGATAAAAAATTTGTTGTTAACTTGGTTGATGCTGAGCAGAGATGCATGCCTATGGTTGAGCCTACTATCTTGGGTGGAAGTGTTATGAAAAATTTCATTACTACTCCGAGTAATGGCTCTCTTGGATTTATGAGCACTCGATTAGCAGTTAGAGTTTGTAACTCTGATTCTGTTGTTGAGGATGGTGAAGAAAATGCAGCAAAGCCCATTGCAGCTTGAGCGCTATCATTTTAATTTAGGATACGTTCGGGCGAGAACTGATGTTGAGTCATCGCACTCTTGTAATGCTGACTCGCTAATTGGAGTAGAAATTTCTGAGCAGCTTTCTTGGAGTAGTGTAGAAAATCGAGATGGTAAAAGTTATGTGCACTTAAAACTTTATATTGCTCTTGAGAATAAAAATGAAAATAAAGCTCCTTACGATGTGGCGGTTGAAGTAGAGGGCGAGTTTAGAATAGCTCCTCCGTTTATGAAGAAGGACGACTGGGAAAAGATCTTCATTGTTAATGGTGCCTCAATGCTTTACACTGTTATTCGAGAGTATTTGCTTTCATTTACGGCGAGAGCAGTGTATGGGCCTTTGATGTTGCCAACAATGAATTTTTTGGATTACATGGATAAAATTACCGAGGCAAAAGAAAAATCGCAAGCTCAGCAGGAAGCAGAAAAAAAAGACGTTCATGCCAAATGAATTGTTCCGTGTGATGTTGTGTGACTCCAATCTATAGCTTTAACTGGATACTCCTCCAAAAAAGGCCTCTCAAATTGAGAGGCCTTTTTACTTGCAGGAAAACCTCAGGTAACTTAATTCGGTGTCCCGCTTGGAATAATTACATCACCATCTTCGTTGAAATTATTCAATGTGTTTGCAATAAATCCAAGCAGCCATTCGCACTCATTGGGGCTAAGTATTAATGTTGCCTTGTCATCCGATTTTCCTAGTCCAATAGTTATTTCCATATTGTGATTTGCGCGGACATGCCCATGAATCTGATTGATAATTGCGGATACTGGCAAATTAGTGATTTCATCTTGACTGATAATCGGTGACTCTGATCTGATCGTGTTTTCTATGGAGTCTGGATTGCACGGAGCATTTACTTGTTGAATATAGTCATGGTACTCAGCAAGGGCCTCCATTAGCCGTGTCATATGTGGCTTTGCCCAGGCGGTCAATAATTCGCTCTGATCTTTAAATCTGAATTTCAAGAGGAGTGCACCAAATTTACCACCCATTAGGCTTACTCCAACAGCAAAGCTGATTATTTCCCTGTTCATCGCTAGTTCCTTATGTAAATAGAGCGTCCATTTTAGTTCCTTGTCATTTTTTGGTCTATGTGAAAAATGATTGGAGGAGCTCGACGAGCACACTTGGTTATACATTTGCTACGGATGAGGCGGGCTCCTCTACGGCTTCATAACTTCCAGCATGTTAAGAACTTTGGGGACGAGGCGTCCGGTCGTGAGATGACCCTGTATGGTGAAGTCATGTGCGTCAACTTCACCCCACCCACCGCCAGCTGCTTGATCATTTCGGCCTTGATGTTGCGGGTCTCGCGTGGAAGCCGGGCACATGGCAGGACTACCCGCGATGCGCGCCGCTATGGCCGGGCGGTGATGCGGTTCACCTGGCTGGCCGGGGGTGATGGTGCTGGGGTGGCTGCTACTGTGGCGCGGCTAGGGGGAGGCTAAGGTTTAAGCGGTCGTTTTCTCGGTTATGGTGATGACTATCAGTTGGACCACGACAGCACCCTTTACTTTTGTGTTGGGCTTTCCATCGCTCAATAATAGGGTATTTCAATACATTTGCTAGACTTCGTAAGTCAGTCAACTCGGCTTCATTAATATGAAACTTGACCTTGCTGTATGCTATTTTTGGAGTTAAATTTTTAATAGCTCACGCTCGTTTGAGTACAGCTGTTCATGCGAGTAATCTTTTATTATTTCGTTGTATGTTGAAACTTCTTTTTCGTCTAAATATATTGTTTCTCCTTCTGTTTCACAAACAGAAAACAGAATGGCAAGGGTTGGTGATAGGGGGTGAAAGTATGATGCTCCCCCGGTTTGTGGATTCCAGTCTTTTTGGATGGCCTGTAGGTTTATAAATGGACAGTCACTTGTTATGAATTTTGCATTGTGCATTGTTTCTATAAATGTAAATTTGTAAGAGGTGTCTAGTAGATAGCTACTGGTTGCGCTTGTGGCAAATACATGCCTTAAAATAGGCCAGCAGTTTTCTACTTTTACGTTGCCAAAGTTGCTCGGGATTTTTAATTGGCTGGTGATGTTGTCTCTCATTTTCTTTGTTCTGAAATGCCCGTTAAATATGTAATCTATCAATTTCCATCTGATTCCTGTTCCATGGGCAAATGGAGCTAGGTTTTTATTCCTGATGTTGTTAAGCGCAAACTGGTAGTCGTTTTCAAGTTCACTGTAAACGTCTTCTTCCCAGTTGTTAATGATTTTTCTGGCATCTTTTTTTGCCTCCTCGCTGCCAATTTTTTCTAATGCTATTGCTATTTTAATAATCGTATTGAATGAGTTTAACCACCCCATATTCGATTTTCGTGTCAATTTGTTTTTATTGAATTGAATCATGTGTGTTAAATATTTTATATCATCAGAACTTAATTGAAGAAGTTTGTAAAAGTCATTTTCCTGTGCAATATTTATTATGTTGGCCCCAAAAACGTCACCTTTAAATCTTTTACACCATAGCTTATCATCCTCTGCCCAAGCTCTTAGATAAGCCCTTGAGATGTAATGGTGCTTTCTTTTTATCACGTAGAAACCTCCTCAGAATTTCTGGTTGCTTTAGCCGGTAAAAGTTCTGTTGTTTGGCCAGGGTACTGCTGAATTATCTAAGCCGTGACACTCTAATAAAAATCCCCGCATGAAGCGGGGGTTCTGTCATATGGCGCCTATTAATCTATAAAGGTCGCCGGGCTGACGCCAAAGCGGGCCGCCAGTTGCTTGACCTGGCGCAGGTTCAGCTCGCGCTTGCCGGCCATCACTTCGGACACCACACCCTGGCTGCCAATCTCCGGCAGGTCGTTCTGGCGCAGGCCGTGTTCCTGCATCAGATGGCGCAGCGCATCCAGGCCGGTGGCGTCCGGTAGCGGGTGATTGCGGTTTTCGTAGTCGTGGACCAAGTCCCCGACCAGCTCGCTCAAATCCCACAGCGGGTGTTGATCATCGCCCTGGGTGCTGTCCCACAGCGCGTCCAGCAGCTCGCTCATGCGGTCGTAGTGGTCGGCATCGCGGATGGGGCGGATGTCGGTGGCCTGGCTGAAGGCCCGCCAGGCGGGCAGCAGGCTGGCGGCGTCGATACGGGCGTTCATGATTTCCAGTCTCCTTTGTCATACTGGCCATGCGTCAGCACGGCCTTCACATACACTACTTGTCGAGGGAACTGCACAAAGGCGATCAGCCGGAACTTGTTGCCCCCGATATTGAACACCATCAGCTCCCCCACCTTGTCCATGCTGTTGAAGGCTTGCTTCATTGCGGCATAGTTGGCGAACGCGTTCTTTTCTATGACGCGGCGCCAGCCTTGCAGCGGCTGTTCCGCGTCCGGGTGAGCCTGGGCGAAGTCGCGCAAGGCGCGGTTGCTGATCAGTTTCATGAGTCTACTGTATCTCAAAATGAGATATTGTCAAGCAACGGCAAGCGAAAAAGGGTGGTCTTGCGCTTTACTCAGCGCGGTTTGCTTGGGCGCGGCTTTGTCCCGAATGGGATGGGGAGGGGGTTGTGTAGCCACCCAAAATGACAGGAAATGTCATTTGATTTATTTGTGTTGGATGCTCATAGTTTTGTAAGCAAAAACTGAAGTCGTGAGTTTATTTAAATACTAAAAGGAAGAATGGTGAAAATAAAATATGATGATAGATTTTTGCAAAACCATTCGGCGCAAGGAGTGGCGGATGACGCCACGGCAATAAATATTCATATTATGAGAAATGCTAATGGAAGATATCAGCAATACAATACAGTTTTTTTTGAGGTGAAAGACGAGTTTAAGAAGCACCTAGAAACCTATGCGTGGGATTTTGTTGACAATAAAACCTATGAGGCAAGATTTACGGTTGGGGAAGATGTGAGTTGTGTAACAACTAGGGCTAGAAAAGTTAATAATATAATTCAGCCTCCGGTGGTGGCAGAATCTGGTGTTATATACATTTTTGCACTTGTGGAAATAAAAGGTGGCTCCGTAACATATTTTCCATATCATGTGTCTACTTCTCCGAAGTGAGATGCTGAAATAGCCCACCATTATTTAACTTCATCCAGCCTCATCTCCAGCTCCAACTGGCAGGTATAGCCGCCGTCATTCAAGGTGTGGGTGATTTTGTTGATCACCCATTCCGTGGCGTCGATGGCCGGCTTGAAGCCCTGCACCCTGGCCGGTAGTTCGGCGAACAGCTCCGGCCGGCCGTAGGCCAGATTGATGCTGAACTCGGCCGCGCCGCGCTGCAGCTTTTCCCATGCCGCTTTCGCCCCCTGCAGTGCGGTGGCTTCGCTGGCGTAGATGTGGCGCAGCACTTTGACGTTGCCGGCGCTGGGCTCCACGCCTTTTTGCTGAATGGCGGTCAGTTTTTTGCGCTTGGTTTTGCGTCCCAGCTTGGTGACGGTGGCGCGGCGTTCGAAGCGGGTGTTTTTGTCGACGATGATTTCGCCGCGCTTTGCCCGGTTCAGATCCTGCCATTGGGCTTTGACGGCGGTGTAGGCGTTGCGGTCGGCAATGTTGAAGCGGTGGCTGTCGCCGCTGGCGCGGGTGAGGGTGCAGACCGGGAAGGGCTTGCCACTGACGGTTTCGGCGTCGCCGGCTTTGCAGAACACTAGGCGGCCGTTTTTCACCGTAGCCACAGCGTCGTGTTCGCGCGCCAGCCGGTGCAGCAGCTGGGCGTCGCTTTCATTGCGCTGGTCCAGCTGTTCGACGCGGCGCTTGGCCAGCCAGTCCGGTATCGCCGGCTGCAGCTGGTTGGCGGCGGCGATGGCGCGGACGATGGCGCCGAGCGTGGTCTTGCTCCAGCTCTTTTCGCGCTTGGCGGCGATGCCTTCGCGCAAGTCGCTGGAGCGGGCGCGCAGGGTCAGAATGTCCGGCGTGCCGCTATGCTCCACTTCGTCGACGGTGTAGCTGCCCTTGTCGATCAGGCCGCTATGCCGCCAGCCCAGCGCCACGGCGATGACGGCGCCGCGGCCGGGCAGCTCTAGCATGCCGTCGCTGTCGTCCAGCACGATGTCGAGCTGGTCGGCGTCGAAGCCGCGGTTGTCGGTCAGCGTCAGCGCCACCAGCCGGCGGCGCAGCGCGCTGTCCAGCGGCTTGCCGTTGAGCGTGAGCCGCCAGGCCGGCGTCGGCGCGCCGTTGAGGCCGGCGAAGCTGGCCAGACTGTCTAGGCCGTCCAGCGCCTGGCCGGCCAGGTCCAGGCCTTGCTGGGCGATGTCCTGGCCGGTGGCCATCAGGCTGTCCAGGCTCAAAACGCCAGCTCCATCACCGCGCGGCTGAGGTTGCCGAGCAGGTCCAGCATGCTGCCGTCGACGCGCTGCAGGGTCAGGGTGAAGTCGATCTCGCGCGCCTTGCCGTCGCTGAAGAATTCACGGCGGGTGAGGTCCAGCTTTTCGATGACGTAGAAGCCGTAAATCATGCCGGTGCCCTCGATCAGCGGCCAGGCCAGCGCCTGGTCGGCCATCAGCTTGAGCAGGGCCAGCGAGCTGTCGCCGCCGGTCAGCTCCGGCAGCAGCTTGCCGGACAGGGTGACGGGCTCTTCCTCCGGCCCGGTGTATTGGCGGCCGGGCGCGGCGCCGACGCGGGGATTGCCCGGCCAGCGCCAGCCGTATTGCTGTTTCATTTCCTGATAGGGCAGGGTGCTGCGGGTGAACACGAACAGCCCTAGCGCCATCATCGGCAGGCCTAGCATTAGTCGATGTCTCCAAATTTGCTGCGCTGGCGGGCCTGGGCGTCGCGCTGGGCTTTTTCCAGCTCCTGACGCACCAGCCGCGCCAGCGCGCGTTCGTCCATGCCGGGCGCGGCGTGGATGGTGATGGGGGCGTTGATCATGATGGGGGCGGTGGCGGCCATGGCCGGCCGCGCCAGCGGCGGGCGGGTGTCCAGCTGGCCGGCCAGCGCCGGCCCGGCGCCGAGCATGACGCCGGCGCCGAGGGCGGTCAGCTTGCCGGTGGCGTTGCGCAGCGCGGCCAGCGGGCCGCCCTGGCCCTGGGTGATACCTTGCTCCAGCCCGGCCATGGTGTAGCCGCCGATGCCGGCGAACACTCGGCTCGGGCTATGGATGTCCAGCTTCTTGCGCAGCCACTCCGGCAGCATGTCGCCGACGCCGAGGATGGCGTCTTTGACCCAGCCCAGGCCGCCTTTAATGCCGGTGACTAGGCCTTGCATGATGTTGCTGCCAAATTCGACAAAGCGGCCGGGCAAGTTCTGGAACCAGTCCAGCAGATCATTGGCCGAGGTTTTGACGAAGGCCCAGCCCGCCTTAAATTTCTCTTTGATCTTGTCGATGACCGGCAAGATGTAGAGCACGACGAACTCGGCCAGCTTCATGCAAATCCAGTTCCAGCTATCGCTGAAGAACTGTTTGATGCTGGCCCAGAGCTTGGCGAATTTGGGGCCGAGCGTGTCCCAGTGGCGCCAGATCAAGTAGGCGCCCACGGCAATGGCGGTGATCAGCAGCAAGATGGGGTTCATCAGCAACACCCGGCCCAGCCAGAACATCGCTTTGCCCACGATGGTGATGGCTTTCCAGGCGGCGCCGCCCATCCAGCGGAGCGCGGTTCCCAAGGATTTCAGCGCGCCGCCCAGTCTGGAGAACGCCAGCCGCCCCGCCGAGGCGGCGATGCCGAGCGAGGAGAAGGTAAAGCGCAGCATGGCCAGCGGGATGATCAGCGCGGCCAGGGTGGCGAGCGCGGCGGCCAGCGTCATCAGCGCGAGGGTGATGGCCTTGGCCGCCGCCGGGTTGGCTTGCATCCAGTCGCTCAGTTTTTTGACGGCGGCGGACGCCATTTCCAGCGCCTGGGTATATTCCGGCATCACCGCATCGCCCAGGACCTTGTAGGCGTCGGCGCGGCGGGTGATCAGGTCGATTTCCTTGCCTTCGGCGGTGTCCTTGGCCTTGTCGTAGATCTGATCGATGTTGTCGGCCCGGGCGTTGACCGCGGCGCTTTTCGCGAATTGCTTTCTTTGCAGCACCAGCTTGCCGAATAGACCTGAGGCGTTGCGGTTGGTGAAGATGCCGCCCAACACGTCTTCGATTTGTTGTCGATCCTTGATGCCTTTCTTTTCCAGCGTGGGCAGCAGGATTTCATCAATCCATTTGAAGGGGTCGGTTTTGAAGGTGGCGGCGCCTTTCAGCGCGCCCGGGTTCAAAAAGCTGACTTGGCCGGCTTTGTCGTGTTTGATTTTGCTGCGGTCGCCGATCAGGTCGAACTTGTCGAGCAGCAGCGCGGCGCGTTTGGTGGTGCGGCCTTGATAGAGGTTTTGGTAGGCGGACATCCAGGCCTGGCCGGCGGTGTCGCCGCCCATCTCCTGAATGACCGGCTCCATTTTGTAATAGAAGGCTTCATTGCTCAGGCCTTGGCCGGCCAAGCCGGAACGCTTGGTGAAGCGATACCACTCATTGGGACCAACGCGGCCGCCGGTTGCGGCGATGACTTGCTGTACCTTGTTGGCTTGGGCCATGAAGTCTTTTTCATTATTGGCCCCGCCGCGCATTTCGATCACCTTCATCATGTCCATCAGTTGCTTGTCTTTTTCCTGTCCTTCTCCTTCGCCAAACATGGCCTTGTTCGCGAACTTCATTCGGGTCAGCACCGGGGTGACCATTTCGGCGTGGTCGCGATCAGCGAATACCGCCCAGGCGTCACGGTGCAGCTCTAAGGTTTCGGTGGCGCTGACGCCGTAGGCATTCAGATTGGCGGCGAACTGCTTGGCGCGATTGGCTTCTTTATCGCCAATGCCCAGTGCGCGCACGCGCTGGAATTCGGTTTGGTAATGCTTGCTTTCTTCGATGGGACTGCGCATGCCGCTGACGATGGCGCGCGGCAGGCTGCCGACATTGACCACCGGCATGCCGAGCTGGCCGGCGCGGTCCAGCGAGCCGCGAAGTCTGGCTTTGTTCTCCTGCAGTTTCTGGCTGCGTTGGCTGGTCTGCTCCAGGGCGCGTTGTTGTTCTTTCAAGGCGCGGGTGACGCCGTCCACCTTGCCCTTGAGCGCGGTTTCCGCGCTGCCCAGCTGGGCGACCTTGACGCCGGCCTCGCTCAGCTTGGCGCGCAGCGGGGCTAGGTCGCGGGTTTGGCGCTGCACTTGGGTGGTGAGGCTATGCACGCTTTCGTTGGCCTTGGTGAAGGCCTTGCGGAATGTGTCGGTCTGTTCGACGCCGGCGCGCATCTGCTCGCGCATGGCGCGCACGCGCTGCTGCGCCTGGTCCAGCTTGGCGCGGGTGTCCTGCAGCGCGGCGGTCTGCTTTTTGTAGCCGCTGATATTGGACTGGGTGCGCTCCAGCGCCTTCAGCTGTTCGCGGGAGTGCTTGACCGCCTGGGCCAGCGCCTTGTTGCCGGCCATGGCGTCGCGCAGCGGGCGGCTCAGTTTGTCCACGCCCGCCAGCAGCACTTCCAGCTTCATCCGGGTATCGCTCATGTGTCCTCGTTGCCGCTGCGCAGGCGGGCGTGTTCGCGCCAATCGGCCAGTTCGGCCAGGCTCATGTGATCAAACGCCGACGGCGGCCAATGAAAAATGACCGCCACGTCGGCGATGGCGTCTTCTACGCGGCCGGGGAGGCCGTGTCCGCTTCGTTCGGCTGCCGTTCCTTCTTCCCCAA
The DNA here is from genome assembly GCF_020544465.1 of Chromobacterium rhizoryzae. Classification (NCBI taxonomy): domain Bacteria; kingdom Pseudomonadati; phylum Pseudomonadota; class Betaproteobacteria; order Neisseriales; family Chromobacteriaceae; genus Chromobacterium; species Chromobacterium rhizoryzae. Next base: position 3,882,255 of record NZ_CP066126.1, on the reverse strand, counting down.
AAAACTGGCCACCGCGATACCGCATTCGGTCAGGTCGGCCGGATCCATGCTTTGCACTTCCTGTTCGGTCAGCGGCGGCAGGGTGATGCGCGGCAACAGGGTGATCAGCGCGCCGACGTCCATTTGCAGCAGGTCCACCAGCTTGGTGCCGCGCAGCTGGCCGGCGCTGGGCTTGCTGATGCGGAGGGCGGCGATTTGGGTCTGTCCGCGCTGGATAGGCTGGTCCAGGGTGATGGGGTCTTTGTCTTGCATGTTCAATCCTTGGTGTGAGCGGCCCGGGCGGGCCGGGTGATAGGGTTAAAGACCGACGTTGGCGCGGTGCGCGGCTTGGATATCCTTGCCGAAAACCTTGAACACGTCGTTGACGACATCGACTTCCAGCCACTCCTCGCCGTCGACAATCAGCTTGTAGTAGCTGAGGTCGGTTTTAACCTTGAATGAGCCGTTTTCCTTGGCCTTGGCGTCGCCCATGTCCATCTCGTTGTGGCGGCCGCGGACGACGACTTCCACCGCCTGGGCGCTGCCGTCATCCTCCTTTGCGTAGCTGCCCATGAAGCGGATTTGGGCGGCGTCGTGTTGTTCGGCGCCGAAAGTCATGACGATTTCGCGGATGGGTCCGTTATAGGTCTGCTCCATTTCCAGATCGCCCAAGCCCTTGAGCAGCGCGACGGAGCCGATCATGCCGGCACCGCGGTACTTTTCGGTTTCCATGGCGACCTTGGGCAGCTTGACTTCCAGCGCCTGGCCGATGAAGCCGACGCCGTCGATGAAGACATTGAATTTGCGCAGCGCGCGCGGCAGTGCGATGCCTGACATGGGGGCGTGTCCTTATGCGTTGACCTGGCTGGCGAAGTCCATCAGGTATTTATCGGTGATGCGCTGGCGCAGGCTGATGTTCTCCGCCGGCGGGACCGGGGTGTAGTCGTAGTCGATGGCCAGTTTGCCGGCCTTGAGACTGTCCTTGTCGTTGACCTTGGCGTCGAACCAGCAGTCGAAGCCGAGCAGATAGCCTTGGTTGACCAGGCTGCGGCCCTTGGCTTTCAGGCTTTCGATGATGTCGCGCGCCAGGCCCGGGGTCAGCGGCTTGTCGACGGCCCAGAATTGCGCCTCGGCGAAGGTGTCGGCCAGCACCTGGGCGGTGCGGGTGTAGCTTTCGAACGCATACAAGGGGTCCGCGCTGCAGGTGCGCGAGCCCCAGAAGCGGTAGCCGTTCTGGTTGATCAGGGTGGTGACTTCATTGCTGTTCAGGTAGTCGGCGTCGGTGGCGGTGCCTTGCAGATCGAAGTAGATGTCGGCGCTGATGCCGGTGACGCCTTGCACCGGCACGTTGGAGAGGGTCTTGTGCCAGCCGACGGTTTCGTCGATGAAGGCGCGCAGGCCCAGCGCGCGGGCGGTGGCGTAGGCGGCGGCTTCTTTGTTGGCGGCGCCGTCCCAGGCGATGAAGTCCGGCCAGATCAGCATCGCTTCGCGCTGGCCGAACTTTTTGCGGTAGGCCACGGCCTCTCCCATGGTTTTGCAGCCGTAGGCGGACAGGTAGGCGAAGGCGCGGGTCTGTTGCGCCAGCGCCGCCAGCGCCGCCGCCACCGGCTGGCTGTCCAGGCCGGGCGCGCCGAGGATGCGCGGCACCAGGCCAAAGCGGGCTTTGCTGTTCAGCAAGGCCTTGATGCCGGTCTTGCGGCCGTCCGGGGTGGTGGTGCCGATCACCTTGGTGGTGGTCTCTTCTGCGGTCTTGCCGGGCTTGATGCGCACGACGATGAGCACCGGCTTGCACTGGTCGGCGATGGCGGCCAGGCTGGGCGCCAGCGTGCCCTTGACGCCGGCCTTGCCGATGGCGCGGTCAATATCGGTAATCAGCACCGGCATGTCTTCCGGGAACGCCGTCGGGTCGGCGTCGTCGGAGGTGCAGACCATGCCGATAACGGCGGTGGCGACGGTGCGGATGGGGCGGCTGCCTTCGTCGATTTCAAGGACGCGGACGCCGTGATGGTAGTCAGTTGCCATGCGGGCTTCTCCATGCGGGGTTTCCGGCATGGTGGCGCAGGCGGCGGGTCGGTGCGACTGCGCTGCGTTGTGCCAGCGGGCCGGACAACTTAGAGTGACGGGCCGATGGTCTGAATTAGAATGTTTTAGGATGCCGCCAGACGCCGCCGGCTTGCTCCAGCATTATTTGGCGGCGGCGGGAGACCGCGAGATTCGCGCGTTGTTGCGGCATCTGTCCGGCGTCGCTCATCTTGAGATTCCGCCCCATTTGGTGGGCGGCATGGCGCTGGGTTTGCGGCGCTTGCTGGGCGATGCCGCGGCGCGTGAGCAAAATATATCCCATGCTTTAGGTCAATTGACGGATAGGGAAATTCAGGTTCTTGAGGCGGTGGCCGCTGGCGGTAGCAATCGGCAAGCGGCGAAAGCTTTGGGCATTAGCGAGCGAACCGTGCGGAATCACATTGAAAACATTGGGAGAAAACTTGGCGTGGGCCGTTTTGATGGGGGCAAAATCACCGTTAGAAAAATCATCCGCCATGTCTATTTTGCGGAGGCTATGCGGGACACCGGCGTTTCCGCCGATTAACGCGCGGGAGGCGAGCCTTCACAATCGTCGTTGCAGCACATCAAGCAAGCGAGGTTAAAAATGACTCTAGGCGCCGTGACGACTCCACAACAATTAAACCCCCTGATCGGGGACACTTGCCAGGATACGCTGGAAAACTTGACCACCTGTCTGAGCCGGCTGGGCGAAACGCTGGCGGCCAGCCATGCCGATCCTTCCATCTATTTTTTCACCGCCAGCTGCGCGGCGGCGCTACGGTTTGAGGCCGGCAGGCTGGGCCAGCGCTGATTCTCCATCACCCCAATAAAACAGCCCGGCGCATGGCCGGGCTTTTTGCGTGTCGCGCCGATCAAGGCGCGGGCGGCCAGTCTACCGCCATGGGATAGCCGGCTTGTTGCGGCACTCGCGTCAGCAGTACGCGGCAGCGCTTCCAGGCTTTGAGCGCGGCCAGTTCGTCCGCCGTGGCCATGCCCAGCTCCACCGCGTCTTCCAGCGGGGTGATGGCGGCATCCGCCGCCGCTCGGCGGCGATCCAGTTCGCGTTCCACATTCGCCCGCTGATAGTCCGCCTCGGCCGCCGGCGAGGCTTCCCACGCCGCGCCGTTCCAGCAATGAGCTTGACTTGGGCGCGGACTGTCGGCGAGGTCAGGCAAGCCACTGTCAGGATTCACTACAAGCGTGTATTCCGCTGGTCGCTGAAGCGCCACCCGCCGATACAAGGCTTCTTCAATCAGCACCGCATCCTCCGGCCAGCACCCATTTTTTTCATACGACGCGCGCATGCTATCCGGGAAAAACGCCATCATCGATTTTGAAAAATAGACCGCCATGTTTATCGTCCTATCGCAAAAATACGCGGCGTGATACCACCACTCAAGCTGCCGCCGCCGATGAACTGACCGACGACCGAGCACCAACCGCGATTAATCGTTCGCTCTTGAAACCAGCCATCCGACAGCGCCGTGGAACCGGCTATGGTTGAAACTGCCAGGAAAATACACTCGTTCGGGAAGGCGATAGGGAACGTGATGTTTTGTTCTTGGTCCCCCACGGTTGTCATCGTCCCTACCGCCCATTGAAACACCCAGCCCCCCAGCCACCATGGAGACGCGAGATAGCCGTTTTGCGTCAAGCTGCAGCCAAAGCCGAATTTCAGGGTTTTGGGCGTCACCGCCACGCCGGCATTGCCGCCGGCATTGACTTGCGCCTGGCTGGCGATTTTGAGAATGCCGGCGGCGGCTTCCGTCGCCGGGGCGTTGCTCAGGGCGTCGGTGATACCGTAGCCCGCCAAAGTGGACGGCTTGCCGCTGGCGATCTTGCCCCAGTCCAGGGCCGGCACGTCGGCCGCTGTCATTGTGCGACCGCTGGTGACGCGGCCCATGGCGTCAACCACCACCATGCTGTAGTTTCCCGGTGTCACGCCGCTATTGGACAGCGCCACGGAAGGGTTGCCTGCCTTGCCGTCGGCGTTGCTGATGGCGAGGCCTTGGCCGGCGGTAAGAGTCCGGGCGGCAGCGGCTCCCGGTCCGGTACTGACATAAAATCCGGCGCCTTTGATACCGGCTAGGGCACTTAGGTCCGGGCTCAGCGGCTGGGCTTTGCGTGCAGCTTGTTCCGCTTGCTGTTTCAGAAACGCGGTACGGTTGGCCAAGGCCTGAATCGGCACGTTGTCCGGACAATCCGGGCCGCCGGTCAGCACCGCGTCCTCCGCAAAGTAGGGGACTTTGTCCCAGCTTTCCTTGTCGTTCAAATATCCCATGGGTTCCCTCTCGATTCACGCCAGGCCGCGCGAGAACACGCCGTCGCGCCGGCCATAGCCGTTGCGCGTCAGCGCGGCGCGGCTGAAGTCCAGCGCCACCAGCCGGCAGCGGCCGGCGGCGATGTCGTCCAGCAGCGCGCGCGCGGTCCTGGCTTGTTGGTTGGTCAGCAGGCTGTAACAGATGACGCGGTATTCGGCCCAATGTGCGCCGCGCGGACCGCGTCGGTTGTAGGCTTCGCGCCGGCGGCTGCCGTCGCGCCGGTAGCCGCTGCGGCCTTGCTCAATGTCGACTTCGCCCAGGCCGAGATCCCGGAACAGCTGGCGCACCGCGGCGACGGTGCCCTTGCGGCGATGCACGGCGACGGAGGAGCGGATCACGGCGCGCTGGCGCGCTTCGCTGGCGGCGGCGTCGAAGTTGTCGATGCTGCGCTCCCAGGCCAGCAGCGGCAGCAGCGCCACTGGACAGCGGGCGCTGTCGGCGATGCCGCGTATCGGCGAGGGGTCGAGATCCGGCGCGCAGCAGTCGGCGATGGCGGCTTCCAGCGGGGTGCGATTGCCGGGCAGCAGGCGGCTAGTCATGAAGGGCAATCTCCTCGACCGTGGGGAATTGGCGCAGCGAGCACAGCACGTCGGCCGCCGGCGCGGTGAGCAGCACGCGGCGCACGCCGGCGACGTGCAGCGCGGCGTCAATGGCCGAACGCGCGACGGCGGCGCCCAGCCGGCGACGTGATTCCAGCAGGCGGGCCAGCCTCTGTCTGGCACCCTCCAGCCCGCCGCTGGCGGTCTTGCCGCCGGGCTCCCATTCGATGGCGGCATCCACGGCAAAGGCCAAGGGCTCGGCCGGCCGCACTTCGACGGTGTCGCAGATCGGCCGCATGGCTTCATCGTTGAGCGCGGCGGCGACGGCGGCCTGTAAGGCGGCGTCTGGCACGCCGTCGCCGCGACGGTCCATCACGAACACGCGCACGGCGCCGGGCTCCGGCGGCATAGGCAAGGGACTGTTCGGCCCCTCGACGCTGGCGTCCAGCACCTGGCCGTTGGCGCTGAGGGCGTGGAATTTGTAGGCGCCGGCCGGGCCGGCCACGCTGAGGCCTTCCAGCGCCATCTGGCAGCGCCGGCGCAGCGCGCTGTCATCTTCCCATTCCGCCGGTGTCGGCGGCTCGGTGTCCGGATCGGCCGGCTGCAACAGCAGCCGCTGCACGCCGTAGTCGGCGGCGCGGTTGTCGAGGTCGGCTCCGGCGGCGTAGGCCAGCAGGCTGGCGAGCGCGGCTTCGTTGACGCGTTGGCGCAGCAGCAGCTCGGTGTAGGCGAACTCCTGCAGCAGCATGGTCAGCGGTTCACTGTCCAATTGCAGCGCGGCGGCGAGGCCGGCGCGCAGCTCCGCCGGCGCGGCCGCCAGCAGCCGGGCCTTGCGGTTTTGGAACAGGGTTTCGAAGTCCAGCGCCTCGATGACGTCCGGCGGCGGCAGTTGGGTCAGGTCTATCATCGCAGGCCCACCGAGAGCTTGAGCGCCTGGCCGGCGGACGGTCCATCGCGGCGTCGCGCTTCGATGTCGATGGCCAGCGCACCGGCCTGGCCGCCGGCGCCGATGCGCATGCCCACCCGCTGCAGCTCGATGCGTGGCTCATGACGCGCCAGCGCCATCACGGTGGCGGCCAGGCATTGCATCCGGGTTTTGCCGTTGAGCGGCGCGTCCACCAGTTCCGGCAGCTGGCTGCCGAACAGCCGGCGTTGCACGCGCTGATACAGCGGCGTGGTCAGCACTTTCTGCACGCACTGCCGCAGCTGCGCATCGTCGACGATGGCGCGGCCGGTGCGGGCGTTGAGTCCGAGGTAGTTCATTGCGGACCTCCGGTGTTGCCGCCGTGGGCGTCGGGGTGGGTGTGGTTGTCCAGCACCACGCCGTTGCTGCTGAGCTGGCCGCCGCGGTGGGTGAGGGCGCCGCTGATGGCGGTGCCGGCGCCGCCGCCGGTGCCGGCCAGGCCGGCTTGATAGCTGAGCAGGCCTTCGCTGGTGGTGGCGCCCTTGACCAGCAGATTGCCGCCAACGGTCAGGTTGCCGCTGGTTTCGGTTTCCGGGCAGTCGATGACGCAGCGCACCGCGGCCTGGACGGTGGCGGTCTGGATGCCAGACACGCTGAGTTCGCCGCGGCCGTGGTGATAAGCGAGGCGGGCGCCGTCCGGGAACACCCGCACCCATTCACCGGTGTCGGCGCTGGGCGGCGGCGCGTCGTCGGCATTGAGGCCCAGCAGCACCAGGCCGGCGGTGGTTTCACCGGACGGGCTCAGGATCAGGCATTGTTCGCCGGGCGTCGGCGGATCCCAATCGCGGGTGCCGCCGGCGCGCGCGTGAAACCAGGCCAGCCAGCCGGTCAGCAGGCCGCCGGAGCGGACGCGGACGCGCGGCGGCTCAGCCTGCACGGCGGCGACGGTGCCGGTGCGCAGCAGGTTTTCAAAGCGGGTGATCAGGTCGATGAGGTCCATGCCGGGCAGTGTGCCCTGACCTGAACTTGTGCAGTGGCGCGGCCTGTTGTGGGAGAGGCTGGCACAAGTAATAGGCAAAAAAAACCGCGCGGATTGCGCGGTTTACGATTGAGTTTAAGTCGATGCTAGTTGGCTTTTGTATGCTTGATAGGCCTGGAAGTGGTCCTTGGTGTGCCTAGAGAAAGCCACGTAAGTGACAATCATAAAAATGAGGGAGGGCGCTCCCGAGGCCAGCGATATCAAGAGCAGGAAAACGACGCCAATGCGTGTAGTAAGCAGTTTTCTTTTGATCGTGGAGTAGAAGAAAAAGACGGTAAAGCTGTAGGGAACAAAAATTTTCCCCATCATCTCCGGAATCATCAGGGGCTCAGAGGCGCTGAAGCCGAGCTTACCCGAAACGCCTCTTGAAAAGCCCACCGCCCACTCTATCGGTGATTCAGCGCAGCCTACATAGAGAAGGATCAGAAGAATGATTGATTGCAGCGTGAACATGAACGCGCCGACGCCAAAGAGCACCTTGTAAGAAAAATTACTGAGTGGTTTTGTCATGGTTGTGATTGTTTTTGGTTCATCAAACGGGGCCTATCTTACGGTGGTTTTATGACGTTGGATAGTCATGTCATTTGCGCTAGATGCTCAATCACTTGATCCTGGATTGCTTGAATATCGGTATTGCTGAAGCCCAGCAGCTCGCGCGCAGGGTATTGCGCCATGACTTCGCGTTGGCGGCTGACGCGGTCGCGCAGGCCGAGCTGATGCACGCGGGCGATGCGCTGGACTTGGCCGATGAATTCCACCGCGCCGCCGGCGGGGCCGGCCTGGGTCTTGAGGAAGCGCGCCAAGCGCAGCTTGGCGAACATCTGGCGGCGGAGGGCGCCCTTTTTCTTGCGCAGCTGCGGCCGGCGCGCTTCAAAGCCGCTGCCGTCCGGGTTTTGCTGCAGTCGGATGCGCTGCTGCTGGCTGGCGCGCAGGCGGGTGACGATCTGGCGCGCCAGCGCGCGGCGTTGGGCGGGGCCGAGCTGGGCGAGCAGGCCGGACAGCTTGCTGTCCAGCTGGGCGAGGGCGTCGGCCATCAGAACATGCCCGGCGGGTCTTCCGGCTCGCCCAAGTATTCGAAGGCGAAGCCGCCGGCGGCGTCTTTGACCGCCTTGACGCGCTCGCTCAGCTTGAGGGTGATTTCGATGTCCTCGGCGCTGTGGCTGATGATTTCACTGCGGTAGCTGAGGCCGTCGGCGCGCGCGTCCGGGTTTTGCAGCAGCGGCGGTTCGTTGACGGCGATCCAGTTCAGCAGCGGCAGCAGGATGGATTCGATGCCGCGGCCGTATTCGATGACGACCAGTTTCAGGGTGTAGTGCAGGGTGAAGTGCAGCGCGCCGGGCCGTGTGGCCAGCTGGCCGTCCTCGGTCCACATGGTCAGCCGGTCCGGGTTGTGACGCAGTTCGGGCAGCGCGGCTTCCAGCGCCACGCGCAGGGCGTGGGGCTTGTTCATCGTTCCGCCCATTGCTGGCAGGGTACGCAGCGGGTGCAGCCGGGGACGATGCGCTGGCGCATGGCCGGGATCGGTTCACCGCAATCTTCGCAGTGGCTGAGGCTGTCGCCGGCGGCGCGGGCGCCGGCGAAATGGGCGTCGATGGCGGCGTCGCGTTGCAGCTGCTCCAGCGCCTGGGCGCGGTCGTAGAAATCAGTCATGGTCTTGGCATTCGAGGGTGGCGGTGACTTTGGCGGCGCAGACTTCAAGCGCCTGCCGCTGTAGTTGCAGCGCCTGGGCCAGCTGGCGGTTGTTGGCCGGCGCCGTCGGCGGCAGCTGGCAGCGGGTCAGCGGCGCGCAGCGCTGGCTGCTCAGCACCGTGAGCGCCGGCGGCGGCGTAGTCGAGCAGGCGGGCAATGTCAGCAGGGATAGCCACATCGCCCCAAGCAATATTTTCCGGGGTGGCATTGAGGGCTTGCTCCAGTTTGGCCGCGTTGGCGGCGTGTTTGCGGGCGAGGATTTCCAGGCGCTCAGCCATTTGGCGCACGGCGGCAGCCTGGGCGCGGGCGTCCTGTTCTTGCTGGCGCAGTTGTGCGGTCTGCTGGCGGTGGGCGGCTTCCAGCTGGGCATAGGCGGCGATCCGTTCCTGCGCCGTCGCTTGCTGCTGCTGGATGACGCGGGACTGCAGCCACAGGCCGAGCCCGCCGAGCAGCGCGGCGAGCAGCGCCAGGGTGGCGGCGTAGCGCTTGACGATGTCGGCGAGCATCAGCGCGCGTCCTTCGGCAGCTCGAAATGGGGGAACTCGCGGAACGGCGCGCCGGGGCGGCCGTACCAGTTGAGGCCCAGCTCCATGCCGATGCGGCCGGCGATCTGCCAATGCGGGTGGGCGGCATTCCATTCCGGCTTGCCGTTCACCTTGGGCACGATGTCGAAGGCGCGTGCCGCCGGCTTGCCGTCCAGCATGGCGTTGTGGGCGGACTGGCCGGCGCGGGCCTTGGTGACTTTGGCGCCGGGCGCGGTGCGGCCCTGGGCATAGAGCTGGTCTTGCTCTTGGCCGCTGCGCCAGGTGCAGGTGATCAGGATGTCGAGGCCGGCGGCCTGGCAACGCTCCAGGAACTGGCGGCACAGCGGCTGCAGCGCCGGGTGCAGGTCTTCAATGCGACGGCTGGGCATGGCGGTTTCCTCCTTCAAATCCATTTTTCTTTGCGCAACAGGATGGCGAGCCAGGACTGGCGGTTGTCGGTGGTGCGGAACAGCTCCACCACATTGCCGCGCACCGCCAGCAACGCCAGTAGCAAGGCCAAGTGCAGCACCAGTTGCGGCAGGCGGCTGTCCAGGCCGAACAGCTCGAATACGCCGACGCTGCCGGCGGCGACGGCGAGCAGGTAGGCGAACAGGCCGGCGCGCGGCCGGTGGGTGGCGCCGCCGCGGGCGAATAGCAGCAGGCGGGCGGCGATCAGCAGGCAAACCAGGGCGGTGGCGGTGGGAAGGGTCATTTCTCTTTCCCCTTGAGCAGGCGCAGCTTTTGGAAAAACTCCGGGCTGTCGGCGGCGCTGATCAGGCTCAGCAGCGTCTTGACGGCGAGGGCGGAGGCGATCAGCGCGCCGACGCCGTTGCTGACTTCCACCGGTTCCGGCAGCAGCCAGTCGACGAAGGAGGCGACGCCGCGGGCGGCAACCAGGCCGGCCACGAAGCTGAGCACGAAGAAGACCGCCTTCTTGCCGACGCTGATGTCGTTGGAGCTGAGAACGAAGACGGCGCCGCCGGCGAAAGCGCCGAGCACGACGGCGGCGTCGACGCCGGGAATCAGGGTCAACAGCGCGGCGGTGGCGAGCGCGCCGGCGGTGGTGGTGGTGCTGATGGGTTCGGCCATGTTTAGTCCCACAGGTTGATTAAGGTTTTGACGGGTTCGGCGTCGGCGGCGTCCAGCTCCGGCAGTTGCACGGCCAGGCCCATGGGCAGGATCGGGCCGTGGTCGGCCAGGCCGGGGTTGGCGGCCAGGATGGCCTCCACCACGCCGGCGGTTTTGCTGAAGTGCCGCCAGGCGATGGCGTCGACGCTGTCATGCTGCTGGGCGCGAACGGTGCGCATCAGATCAGGTCCACGGTGGCGCGGCCTTTGCTCTGGATGTCGCTGATGGCCCAGCGCGCGTCGCGGCGCAGGTCGTCGGCGGCCAGGCCCAGCTCTTCGGCGCGGCGCCGGCCTTCGGCGGTGCTGTCGAAGCTGCGATAGCGTTCGTTCAGCGCGGCGGCGGCGGTGGCGTAGATGGCGCGGCGCCAGTGGGTCAGATTGACGGGTTCGCCGTCGATGTCCTCGCCGGCCACGTCGGCCAGCCGCTGGAAGCCGGCGGTCTGCTGGCGTTGGCGCCACGCGGTCAGCTCGCTGTTGACGCTGGCGATGGCGACCACCAGTTCATGGCGCAGCCGTTCATCGGTGACGGTGCCGTCCAGGCGCATGACGGCGCGGGCGTGGGCCGGGTCAACATCAGGCCAAAACGCGCTGGCGCGGATGGGCTGGGCCAGCGGGCTGTTGGCGGCCGGGGCGGCGGAGGAGGGGATGATCATGGCTGTCCTTGGTGTGACGGTGGAGGGGGCTTCGGCTGTGGGCGGGTGCCCGGCGTCCACCCCCTGCCGTCAGTCGCGCGGGGTCGCTCGGTGTGGCGCGTCGAGCCAGACGCCTGATACGGCGTGGCGCCTCCTTGCCGTACTGGGTGTACTGTCTGCGTCGGCGCGCCTGGTCTCAGGCCTCTGGTTCGCTGCGCCTTGTCTCAGCCTGGCGGCGGCGTGTTCTTCAGCTTGCGTTCCAGCCCTTCGATGGCTTTCTTGACGCCGATGCCGTTGTGCAACTGCAGCGCGCGGCGCAATTGCTCCAGCGCCTGTTCCGGGTTGCTGTCCGCCAGCGCAAAGCCCAGCTCGCAATGCAGTTTGGCGCGCACTTGGTCCGGCATGTCGGCATGGGCGGTCATGGCCATGGCGCGCGCCAGCAGGCCGACATCGAAGCCGGACGCTTTGGCGTCGCGCAGGCGCTTGGCGGCGTCGGAGAGTTCTTCGGCGACGATGGTGCCCAGCGTGCGTTCGAAGCGGTCCGGCACATAGAGGTCATGGCGCATTGCGTAGTCGGCGATGTCGAGCGCGCCCGGGTAGTCGCCGGCGTCGATGCGCCAGATCATGACCGTGACCACGACGTCGTCGCGGCCGCCGGCGTCGGCCTGCAGCACGCCGTCGATCCAGGGCGCGTAATCCGGCAGCAGCTCGCGCTTGACCTCGCCCTTGCGCTCGATGGACTGGATTTGCTTGAGCCGGCGCCGGTCGTCGGCCAGCTTGGCCAGCATCAGCTGGTAGCCGCTGGCGTTGGCCATGCCGCCGAAGTCGTCCTCGCCGGGCTCCCGCCGCGCGGCTTCGCGCTGGAAGTGCTCGCGGAACAAGTTCATGCGGCGGACTCCGGCAGCAGCTCGATGTTTTCGATGAAGGCGCAGCAGCCGTAGTCCTCGATGACGAAGTCGTCGTTGCTGGACTGGTAGGTTTCGATGCGGTCGCGCTTGGGGTTGTCGATGACGCTGCGGCGGTTGGTGCCTTCCTGCCAGTACACCGACAGGTTGTCCAGGCGGGTGATCAGCATGGCGTTGGGCGGGAAGTAGGGCACTTGCACCGCTTGCAGATTGCCGATGCGACGCTGGCTGACGATCAGATCCTGGGCGGCTTTCTGGTTCATCGGGTCGTAGTTGCCGTTGACCAGCGGGAACAGCTTGTCCGACATCAGCCGGCGGCCGCTGATAACCACCAACTGAGTGTCGTTCTGGTGCCAGGGGTCGATCAGCTCATTGACCGCGGCGAACACCATCGCGTCCAGGTTGTTGAAGTCGCCGCCCTTGCCGATCTTCATCTTGCCGGCTTCTTTCTTGCCTTCCTTCAGGTAGCGGCCGGGCGCGCGCTCGCGGATTTTTTGCAGCCAGCCGACGGCGACGTCCTGCAGCAGCGGGTATTGCTCGCGGCGGCTGGTGCGGGCGCGTTTGACGCCGTTGAAGCTCATCATGATGCGGTCCAGCGCGATGCGCTGGATGATGGCGCCGCTGAGTCGAGGGGCGAAGTCCGGGAATTTGGCCCAGGCGTCGAGCATCTTGTATTTGATGTGGGTGTCGTAGTTGATCTGCTCGCAGCGGTAGCCGTCTTCGTCCAGCTGCGCCACGTCGCGAGTTTCGCGTTCTCCCTCGTCGGTGTTCTGAGTGCCGGCGATGGGGCCGGACACGCCCAGGCCTACGGTGTCGCCGGATTGTTCTTGCACCGGGTAGAGGTTGACCTTGCCCAGGAATTCGCTGGATTCCTGCACCCGGGTTTCCAGCTTTTGCTGGACGCTGGGCTCGACGTTGAATTTGCTGACGACGTCGCCGACTTCGATGCCGTTCAGGCGGGCGATGTCGCTCAGATAGTGTTTGAACTGTTCGCGGGTTTCTTTGCGCATGTTTTGGGGCTCCGGGGTTGTGGGCTTGGGTTCGGCCGTCGATGGCTCAGCAATCGGTCGCGATGCGGTCTTTGCCGCCGGCAGTGGGCTGGCGGACGAAGCCGGCCGGCTGCGCGCTCAATTGCTGCTTCAGTTCGGCGAAGTCGCCGGCCAGGGTCTTGTGCTCGGCCTGCAGCGTCTTGTGCTGGTCTTCCAGCTGGCTGAAGCCTTCCGTCTGTTTGAGCACTTGCTGTTGGCTGTCGGCGATGGTTTCGATGGCTTGCTGCAGCTCGCTGAAACCGCTGTCCACCGCCTTGCGGTTGCCGCTGAACATGGCTTTGATCTTGTTGGCGAAGCCTTCGACGGCGCCGGCGTTGTCGTCGTCTTCCAGCTCCAGGGTGAATTCGATGGCTTCGGTGAACAGATTGTTAGGGCTGAGCTTGCGGCCGGCCAGCGGGCTTTGGCTCGCCGTGGAGCTGAACTGCAGCATTTCGCAGCCCAGGCTGGCGGGGTCGTCGGTGACGGCCAGGCCCACAAGATAGGCCTCGCCGGTATCGGAGAACTCGGGGTTCACTTCGATGGAGGTGTAAACCTTCTGTCGCGCCTTGTTCATTGCGATCAAGTCTTCTGTGGGGTCGATGACGGCGAACAGGCCGAGTTTGTTGTCTTCCACTTTGTCGGCGCTCAGCGCCAGCACGTCTCCGTAGCGCTTGAACTGGCTGTCCGGCGAGATGCCTTTGACGTGTTCCAGGTTGACGCGGGCGCCGTATTTTTTCGGGTTGTAGTTCGCGGCCATCTGCTCAATCCAGACGCGTTCGATTTTGCGGCCGTCGGTGGTGGCGCCTTCGGTGGCGACGCGGAATTTCCGGCTCTTGCTTGCCATGGGTTGCGGTCCTCTGTCAGGTGTCGGTCGTGACGATGCGCCCATGTTCCGGCCGCGCCGCCGCGCCGTCATCGACATGTCGTTGTGCCACGCCGCAGGACAACCGGCATGGCGGGATTTAGCCGGGAGCGCTCTGCACACTCGCGGCATGACGAGCACTTTTCCCATTCCCGACGATCTGGACCCGCGCCGCCTGGCCAAGCATTTGTACTTTCAAGGCTGGCGGGTGGCACGCATTGCGGAGACGCTGAAACAGAAGCCGGCGACCATCCACAGCTGGAAGCGCCGCGACCAGTGGGACGAAACCACGCCGCTGGAGCGGGTGGATTGCGCGCTGGAAACGCGCATGATTCAGCTGATCAGCATGCCGACGAAGGGAAACAGCGAATACAAGGAGCTGGACGCTCTCGGTCGGCAGATGGAGCGGCTGGAGCGGGTGCGGCGCTATCGCACCGGCGGCAATGAGGCTGACCTTAATCCGAAGGTGGCCGGCCGCAACGCCAAGCCGCGCAAGGCGCCGGAGAAGAACGCGATCAGCGAGGAGCAGCAGGCCAAGCTGGTGGCGGTCTTTCTCGACAAGATGTTCGGCTATCAGAAGAACTGGCACCGCGCCGGCCAGACCGAACGCATCCGCAACATCCTCAAAAGCCGCCAGATCGGCGCGACCTATTACTTTGCCCACGAAGCCTTCATCGACGCGCTGCAGACCGGGCGCAATCAGATTTTCCTGTCGGCGTCCAAGGCCCAGGCCCACCTGTTCCGGGCCTATATCGTCGACTTTGCCCGCGACGCTGCGGATGTGGAGCTGAAAGGGGAGGTGATCAAGCTGCCCAACGGCGCGGAGCTGGCCTTCCTGGGGACCAATGGCCGCACCGCGCAGGGCCGTTCCGGCAATGTCTACGTTGACGAGGTGTTCTGGATTCCGCGTTACCAGGAGCTGCGCAAGCTGGTCAGCGCGATGGCGTCGCAAAAGCGCTTCCACATGACCTATTTTTCGACGCCGTCGGCAATGAGCCACGAGGCTTACCCGTTCTGGACCGGCGAGCACTACAACAAAGGCCGGCCGAAGAAGGACCACATCAAGCTGGACGTCAGCCATGCGGCGCTGGCCGGCGGCCTGCTCTGCGCCGATGGCCAGTGGCGCCAGATCGTCACCATCGAAGACGCCTTGCGCGGCGGCTGCGATTTGTTCGATCTGGACCGGCTGCGGCTGGAGTACAGCCCGGAGGAACTGCTGCAGCTGTTCTATTGCCAGTTCATCGACGACGGCGCCAGCGTGTTTTCCTTCGCTTCGCTGCAGTGCTGCATGGTGGACAGCTGGGAGAAATGGTCCGACGACTTCAAGCCGTTCGCGCTGCGGCCCTACGGCCACCGCGAAGTGTGGCTGGGTTATGACCCAAGCGAGAGCGGTGACAGCGCCGCGCTGGTGATCGTGGCGCCGCCGTTGACGCCGGGCGGCAAGTTCCGCGTGCTGGAGCGCATGCAGTTCAAGGGCTGGGACTTCGCCGCCCAGGCCAAGGCGATCAAGGACCAGTGCGAGCGCTACAACGTCGGCTATTTGGGCATCGACGCCACCGGCCTGGGCTCCGGCGTGTTCCAGCTGGTGAAGCAGTTCCGGCCGGATGCGGTGGGCCTGCAGTATTCGCTGGAGCTGAAAACCAAGATGGTGCTCAAGGCCATGGACGTGATCCACCACGGCCGGCTGGAGTTCGACGCTGGCAACACCGATATCGCCGCGTCCTTTCTGTCGATCAAGAAAACCAGTACCGCCAGCGGCCGCGCCGTGACCTTCCAGGCCGGCCGCTCCGAAGAAACCAGTCACGCGGATCTGGCGTTCGCCGTGATGCATACCCTGATCAACGAACCGCTGGAGGGCGCCAGCGGCGTGTCTTCCAGCTTCATGGAGTTTTCCTGATGAGCAAGCCACGCAATCGACGCATCCGCGCCACCCAACAAGAAACAGCCGCCGGCGCCACCAAGATGGAAGCCTTCAGCTTTGGCGACCCGGTCCCGGTGTTGGACCGGCGCGAAATCCTCGACTACTTGCAGTGTTCGGACGCGGGCAAGTGGTACGAACCGCCGATTTCTTGGGAAGGCCTAGCCCGGAGCTGGCGCGCCAGCGTCCACCACGCCAGCGCGCTGGCGGTGAAGCGCAACCGCCTGGCCGCGTTGTTCAAGCCGCACAAGCTGCTGTCCCGTGAACATTTCACCATCCTGGCGCAGGATTTTCTGATTTTCGGCAACGGCTATCTGGAGCGCGAGCGTAATGTCCTGGGCGGCACCATCCGCCACAAGCCGGCGCTGGCCAAACACACCCGCCGCGGCAAAGAGGCCGGTCAATACTGGTGGGTGCCGAACCATGGTCAGGAGCAGGAACTGGGCGAGGTCTGCCACCTGATCGAACCCGACATCAATCAGGAAATCTACGGCTTGCCGGAATACCTGGCCGCGTTGAACAGCGCATGGCTGAATGAGTCGGCGACTCTGTTTCGGCGCAAATACTATTTGAATGGCTCGCACGCCGGCTTCCTGCTCTACATGACCGACGCCGCCCATAGCCAGAAGGACGTGGACGAGTTACGGCAGAAAGTGAAAGAGTCCAAAGGCGTGGGGAATTTCCGCAATCTGTTCATGTACGCGCCGGGCGGCAAGAAAGACGGAGTGCAGATCATTCCGATCAGCGAAGTGGCCGCGCGAGACGAGTTCTTCAACATCAAGAACGTGACCCGCGATGATGTCCTGGCCGCGCACCGTGTCCCGCCTCAGCTTCTGGGCATCGTCCCCAGCAATACCGGCGGCTTCGGTGACGTTAGCAAGGCGGACGAAGCCTTCCACGAAGGCGAGATTGTCCCGCTTCAGACGCGACTCTCGGCCATCAACGACATGGTCGGGGAAGATATCATCGAGTTCCTGCCCTACCGCCCAGGAAGCCAAACATAATAGGGCAACACCGCCCCATATAAGGCCGCCACCAAGGCGGCCTT
Organism: Chromobacterium rhizoryzae; assembly: GCF_020544465.1. Lineage (NCBI taxonomy): Bacteria > Pseudomonadati > Pseudomonadota > Betaproteobacteria > Neisseriales > Chromobacteriaceae > Chromobacterium > Chromobacterium rhizoryzae. The sequence goes on along the minus strand of NZ_CP066126.1, from coordinate 3,865,697 downwards.
TTTGCATGCTGCCGCCCCCGTCCAGAACGGCAGCGCCTAGCCATGAGTGATAGCGGCCCGGCATGCCCCATTTTCAGACCCCCAAGCCCGTCCGGCAACCGTCAAGACCCCACCCATACCCCGGCGCGCGCTATCGAAGCCCCGCCTCGCCCCCGCACTAAATAGGCCGCGATTTATGCACCTGCATAGATACCCCGCAAATGCTTCAGGCGCAGCGCTCCAGCCAGCTGGCGGGCTCGCTTCGTTCATGCACTTTCATGCGCGTTATGCATGCAAATCTTATGTTATTCCTTATATAAGGTGATTCACATTTAAACGAATGAGTGGTTGTTGGAGTGGATGTTATTGTAATTAATTGATTTTTAACATTAAGTGGCGGATTGCAAATCCGTCTACGCCGGTTCGATTCCGACCCCCGCCTCCAGTTAAAGCCCCGTAAGTCAAAGACTTGCGGGGCTTTTGCTTTGTTCAGCCCGCGCCCGCAATCGCCAAGCTCTGCGTGGTTTCTCCTCTTTGTCCCGGATCGGGATCAAGCCCGCCGTCCCCCGCGGCGGCGTGCCATGGCCTTGATCGCCATCCCTGTTTGCCAGCGGCCCGGCTCTGGGATAGAATCGCCGTCTCTTTGCCCGCCCCGGTGGTGAAATTGGTAGACACAAGGGACTTAAAATCCCTCGACTTCGGTCGTGCCGGTTCGATTCCGGCCCGGGGCACCACTACGGCAAAACCGTCCACGAGACGAAAACAACCCGCACAGCCTGGCGCTGGGCGGGGTTTTTATCGGCTTCTCTTAAAGCTGTGCCTCGAATTCATAGAGATCGCTGCGGCACAAAACTTCGCTGAACTCCAATACCTGTTCCGCCGTGTTCAAGCTGGTCTGCCGGATGCGCAGCAGCGGCGTGCCGGCCTGCACATGCAATAGGGCGGCGCAGTCCTGATCCGCCGCGCAGGAGGCCAGACGGAAGGTCTTGCGGCCGATCTCGACGCCATGGCGTTCCCACCATTGGTATAGCGAGTGTTCCAGACGCTCCGGTTCGGGCAGGTAGGCCAGCGGGATATAGGTGGTTTCCAGCGCCGCCGGCGTGCCGTCCATCAGCCGCAGGCGGCGCAGCTTGGCGATGTCCGCGCCGACAGGCAGGCGCAGCAGGCTGGCGATGGCGGCCGGCGCGCTTTCCCGCCGCCGCAACAGCCACTGATTGGCCACGCTGCCGCCGCTGCGCAGCACCTGCTCGGTGAAACCTCCGCTGTCGTTGAGCGAATAGCGAAAGGCTTGGGCGACGCGAGTGCCCTGGCCTTGCTGACGGGTGATCAGCCGCTTGCGTTCCAGTTCCGCCATCGCCTTGCTGATGGTGACGCGCGACAGTCCCAGTTTTTCCGCCATCTGCCGCTCGGTCGGCAGGAACGCCCCTTCGGGCAACTGGTGCTGGCGGATGGCCTGTTCCAGCGCGTCGGCGATCAGCAGATAGCGCGGCGTTGCGCCGGGCTGCCGCAGGCTGGCGGACAGGCATTCTAGAATCTCGCTCATATCGTGTGAAAGCTCCTGTGCGTGCGGGCTTCAGTCTAAATCAATGCCGACGGCAATGGGGTGGGCTGAGCTCTGTGGCATGCTTTCCTGATCAATAGTATGGTTATGTACTATTGGATTTGTATTGGACTTATCATACGATGCCAATCGAAGTCCATGGTTCCTGTTTACGCTCGCGTTGCGCGAAGGCGGGGCAAGGCGAAACAGCCGGGAAAGCGGAATGCGCCTGCGAGGCATGGGCGTTTCGCGGGCGGCTCCTTGTTTCCTTGACGCGTGGCGGATCGTAAGCAGGTTCTGGCGGTCGATGGGCATCCTGGCGGAGAGGCAGGGTTTGACGATGATCAGCAAGGGCTACCAGTCCATTCTCGGGGCCCTGTACGGGCAGGCGGCGGGAGATGCTATGGGCATGCCTTCGGAGCTGTGGCCGCAGCGGCAGGTACGGGCGTTTTTTGGTTGGATAGACGATTTTCTGCCGGGCCCGGCCGAGAATTTCGCCGCTTCCGAGTTCGCCGCCGGAGAGTTTACCGACGACACCCAGCAGGCCATTGCCTTGATGGACGCGTTGATCGCCGCGGACGGCGCGGTGGAGCCGGAGCGCATCGCGGACAACATCATTGCCTGGGCCGAGCGCATCGACGCCTTCAACAAGAATATTCTGGGGCCCAGTTCTAAGGCTGCGCTCAGGGCTATTTTGTCCGGCCAGTCCATTGATTCTCTGGGCGCCAACGGCGTGACCAACGGCGCGGCGATGCGGGTGGCGCCGCTGGGTTGCCTGCTGTCCAGCCAGGACCGCGCGGCTTTCGTGCAGGCGGTGAGGCTGAGTTGCAGCCCCACTCATCAGTCCGATATCGCGGTGGCCGGCGCGGCGGCCATCGCCTGGGCGGTGTCGCGGGCGGTGGAGGGCGCGGCCTGGTCCGACATCAAGGCCGAGCTGCCCGCCATTGCCGATCTGGCGCAGCTGGAGCGGGTGACGACGTTCAGCCCCTTGCTGAGCCGGCGCCTGGCCTGGGGCTTCGAGCTGGCGGAAGGCTTGCGGGGCCAAGACGATGTGGCCGTGGTGGCCGAGCTGTACCAGACCTTGGGCGCCGGCATGGACACAATAGAGTCGGTGCCCGCCGCCTTGGCCCTGGTGGACTGCGCGCAAGGCGATCCGCGCCGCTGCGCGGTCTTGGCGGCGAATCTGGGCGGAGACACCGACACCATAGGCGCGATGGCGACCGCGGTGTGCGGCGCCTTGCAGGGGGCGGACGCCTTGCCGGCCGCATGGCGGGAACGCATCCGGGACGTGAATGGCGTTGATTTCGAATCTTACGCGCGGGCTTTGTGCGCATTGCGGTTGAGGGGGTGAGGGGATGAGCGATGTACAAGCGGTAGACGGCTGGCGGCTGGAGAGCGCGGGCATAGATCTGGTGCCGGAGCATGAGTGCAAGGGCCGGCCGGTGGAGTTGTTCTGGGTATGGCTGGCCGCCAATATCGGCATCCTGGGCGTGGTGTACGGCGGCATCGTCACCAGCTTCGGGCTGTCGTTCTACCAGTCCTTGCTGGCCGCGGCGGTCGGAGTGGCCAGTTTCGCGCTGGTGGGTTTGACCAGTATTGCCGGCCAGCGCGGCCGCACTTCCACGCTGACCTTGTCGCGGGCCATTTTCGGCCTGCGCGGCAACGCCGCGCCCACCGTCTTCAGCTGGTTCAACCTGATGGGCTGGGAGGCGGTCAATGTGGTGACCGGCGCCTTGACGCTGGCGGCCTTGTGCCAGTCGCTGGGCATGGCGGAAAGCCGTCCGCTGACCGCGGTCTGCTTGTTCCTGTTCATCGGTCTGACCATCGTGGTCAGCCTGCTGGGCCAGGCCACCGTGGTCTGGATGCAAAGCTGGCTGAGCCGGATCTTCGGCAGCATGACCCTGGTGGTGATTCTGTACGTGGCGACGACCGCGAACTGGGGCGCCATCTTGGCGCGGCCGGACGGCGACTGGCTGACCGGTTTCTGGCCGGCGGTATCGGTGATCGCCGCGGGCACCGGCATCAGCTGGGCCATCGCCGGCGCCGATTACAGCCGTTACCAGCGGAGCGGAGCGTCCGGCGGCAGCATTTTCGGCGCGGTGATGGTGGGGGCGTCGCTGCCGCTGATGCTGCTGATCTTCACTGGGGTGCTGTTGTCGGCGCAGATCCCGGATCTGGCCAGCGCGGCCAATCCCATCGCCAAGATCGGCGCGGTGCTGCCGGCCTGGATGGCGGTGCCCTATCTGCTGACCGCGACGGCCGGCATCGTCACCATGGCCGTGCTTAGCCTGTATTCGGCCAGCCTCAATCTGCTGACCATAGGCGTCAAGGTCAGACAGGCGCAGGCGGTGTCCATCAATGCGCTGATCGTGCTGGCCATCGCCGCTTACGTCTTGTTCGTGTCCAGCGACTTCCTGGGGCCCTTCATCGCGTTTCTATTGTTTTGCGGCGTGTTTCTGGCGGCCTGGGAGGCGGTGTTCGTGCTGGATTACCTCTTGTTGCGTCACCGCCAAGGCTATGAGGCCGCGGCCCTGTCCGGCGACGGGCGGCAGGCCTTCCGCGGCGGTCCGCTGCTGTGCTGGCTGCTGGGCGCCGCTTGCGGCCTGCTGGTGAGCAAGACCGGCTTCATCGACGGCCCGCTGGCTGTGGGCGTTTTCGCAGATTCCAGCCTGGGGCTGTTTGTATCCTTTGGGACCAGTTTGCTGGCTTATGGATTGTATTTGTTGCTGAAGGAGCGACGCGCATGACCATTCCGTGTCCAAACTATCATCCGACCAGAGCCATCCTGGCTTTGGGCGGCGCCGTGGGCGACGTGGTGTTGACCCTCCCGGCATTGCCGCGCAGCGGCGCCGACGTGGAGGCGTTGCAGCAGGAACGCGAGATCGGCGGCTGCGCCTTCAATGTGGCGCGAGCGTTGCGCCAGTTGAACGCTCCCGTGATCAACGGCATGCCGGTGGGCAACGGCCCTTGGGGCGCGGCGATAGACGCGGCCATGCGGGAGCTGGGCTTGCCGGTGCTGCTGCGCAACGCGGATCGCGACAACGGCTGGTGCGTGGCCATGGTGGAGCCCAGCGGCGAGCGCAGCTTCATTTCGATCTCCGGTTGCGAGACGGAATGGACGCGCGAGCAGTTGGACGCGCTGCCCTTGCCCGCAGACGGCCTGGTGTACGCCAACGGCTATGAGCTGGCCGGAGAGGGCGGAAGGGCGTTGCGCGCCTGGCTGCTGGCCTTGCCGGCGGAACAGTTGCGGGTGATAGACCCCGGTCCGCGCGTCGTCTTGCTGGAGCTGGCGTTTCTGTCCGCTCTGAGCGGTACCGAGACCTTGCTGACGCTGAACCGGGACGAGATCGCCCTGTTGTGCGGCGACGGCGATCCGGTGGCGGCGGCGCAGCGTTTCGCCAAGGATTACCGGCTGACGCTGATCTGCCGGCTGGGGCAGGACGGCGCCTGGGTGTGCCCGGGCACCGACGCGCCGTGGCACCTGCCCGGCTACCAGGTTTCGGTGGTGGACACCATCGGCGCCGGCGACGCGCATTGCGCCGGCTTGTTGGCCGGCCTGTCCAGCGGCTGGCCGCTGCATTACGCGGTGGATCTGGGCAATCGGCTGGCGGCCTGCGTGGTGGCTAGCGCCGGCCCTGACGCGGCGACGGACTGGGACAGCTTGAATCGCCGCTTTCCCGTCGCCTGCCTGTAAGCCGCCGGCTCACGCTTGAGAAAGTGGCAAAAGAAAGACGGGATAAGGGCGGAAAGGGCGCAATCGGCGTCTAATGCTGGACATCAAGGGGCATTACTTAGTACTCTCCCTCCCTCGTAAGCGCCAGCCCGAGCGAGGGAACGCCCGAAGCGTTCCGTCTGGTGTTTTCGCCCATGACCGCCAAGTCGGCGCCTCCGCCGACAAACAGCGGCGGTCGATGGGGGCGGGCGCCTGGTCTTCGGACCGGCCGCGCCGCTTGGGCCCGGTTCCAGGCCTTCGCCATGTTCGGCGATTTTTTACGGCGCGCCGGCGTCTTGTCGGAGCGCCTTGGTCAAACCGCATTACGATGTCGTCATTTTTTCACCGGCTGTCAAGCTGGCCGGGCGGCGGGTTGCGGCGCTTCGCTTGATTGGGCAGCATGCGCTGCTTTTGCATCAATGGATCTAGATAGAAGTTCATGAAGCCAAATACTGAAACGGCACTCGGTGCTGCACTTAAGTCCGCTGTACAAAGTCTGTCCAAGAAAAAGCAGACCGAGATGATCGCGGATCATGTCTACAGCAAGTTCGACGTTTTCCGCCAGTTTCGTCCGCTGGCCTTGGGCATCCATGAGAGCCTGATCGCGGCTTTGCCGCAGTTCGACTCTACGCTGATCTCCCGCGTGGTGGCCAATCACTGTCGCAAGCCGCGCTACGTGAAGTCTCTGGCGCGCGGCGGCAAGCGGTTCGATCTGGCCAACAAGCCGGTGGGCGAAGTCAGCGCCGAGGAGAAAAAGGCGGCGGAACAGATGTCCGCGCCCAAGCCGGCCACGGCGGCCCCTGCCCCGGCTCCGGCTCCGGCCGAACCCGCAGGCGACGCGGCGGAATAAGCGTGCCGCGGCCGCGTGGCATGAACGTAAAACAGCCTGACAGACCCGTTTGTCAGGCTGTTTTGCATTGACGGGACGGAACATTGGCGTGGGCGGGGCGGTCGCAGCAGAACGCGCCGCGCGGCGGCGCCGAATCAGGACAGGAGTAGAATTCCCGGCATGAAACGTTATTTCTTGTGGGCCGCGATGGCCCTGAGCTTGTCCGCCTGCAGCGCGCTGCAGCAATTGGGCGCGCCCATCAGCTCGCATCCTTCCTCGCCGGCCAAGAGCCGGCCGCAGACGGCGCCGGCGCCCAGCGCCAAATCGGACGCCTTGCTGCGGGAAGCCAACCGCCTGGCCGACAAGGTCAAGAGCGGCGAGTTGACCCGGCTGGCCGCCGCGGATCAACTGGGCGCGTTCCGGCTCAAGGCGGTGGGCTCCAATCCCATCGACGACAACACCTTCGCCATGTACCGCTATCTGACGGTGGAGCGCGAGGCGGGCCGCATCGACCAGGAAACGTTTCGCGCCAAGATGGACGAGCGTCTGCGCGAATGGATGCGGCGCTGGCCCAAGATGAATCCGAAACCGGCCGAGCCGGCCTTCACCAACTTCCTGCTCAAGCTGTACGGCTTGCCGGCCCTGGGGGCTTGAGCATGGGCAAGAAAGCCAAGCCGGACGCGGCCGGCTGTCCCTGCGGGCTGGGCGGCGCTTACGCGGCCTGTTGCGGCCGTTACCTGGGGGCGGACGGTGCGCCCGCGCCCACGGCGGAAGCCTTGATGCGTTCGCGCTACACCGCTTATGCGCGCGGCGACGAGGCGTATCTGCTGGCGAGCTGGCATCCCAGCACCCGGCCGCAGGCGCTGGATCTGGCCGCGGACGCCGGCTTGGTCAAATGGCTGGGCCTGGAGGTGTTGGCGACCGAGGCCGGCGGCGCGGCCGACGCCGAGGGCGTGGTGGAGTTCTCCGCGCGCTACAAGGTGGGCGGCAAGGCCGAACGCATGCGCGAGCGCAGCCGTTTCCTGCGCGAGGACGGCCGCTGGTTCTATCTGTCCGGCGAACTGAGCTGAGCTGTCGCTAGAGAATCTAGCGCTTCTGCGTTCGCAGCAGGCTTTCGATGGCGCGCTCCAGCGCCGCCGGCTTGACGTAGGGGGCGAAACGCTTGCGGATGCGCCCTTCGCCGTCCACCAGGAATTTGGTGAAATTCCATTTGATGCGCCGGCTGCCCAGCAAGCCGGGTTTGGCGGCGACGAGATGACGCCAGAGCGGATGCGCGTCGCCGCCGTTGACGTCGATCTTGGCGGATAGCGGGAAGCTGACCCCGAAATTCTTCTGACAGAACTGGCCGATGGCGGCGGCGTCCCCAGGCTCCTGGCCGCCGAACTGATTGCAGGGGAAACCGATGATCTCCAGGCCTTGCTCGCGGTAGCGCTGGTACAGCTGTTCCAGGCCGCCCAATTGCGCGGTGAAGCCGCACTCGCTGGCGGTGTTGACCAGCAATAGCACTTTGCCGCGATAGCTCGCCAGCGGCAGGGTCTGCCCGTTTAAAGACTCAATGGAAAAATCATATATGTCCGGCATATTTCCGCCTTTCGCCAAAGCGAAGATCATGGCAAGAAACCGGAGGCAGGGCAATGGGATCGGCGGATAAAAAAAGGGGCGCAACGGCAAGGGGGAACCGCTACGCCCCAAGAAGAAATCAATTGCTGTACAAGGGCCGACCAACCGGGAAAGTCAGCTAACCCTCTGTTTATCCTAGAACATTAAGGTGAAATTGCGAGGACGGATTTGGCGGGATTTAAATGACAAAGGGATGGCTAAGCCATCCCTTTTTTGCTGGCGGGAAGCGTTTCAGGGGCGCGGAAGGGTCACGCCCACCTGGCCCATGTATTTGCCGGCGCGGTCGCTGTAGGACACGTCGCAAATTTCATCGGATTCGAAGAACAAGACCTGGGCCACGCCCTCGTTGGCGTAGATTTTGGCCGGCAGCGGCGTGGTGTTGGAGAACTCCAGCGTCACATAGCCTTCCCATTCCGGTTCGAACGGGGTGACGTTGACGATGATGCCGCAGCGGGCGTAAGTGGATTTGCCCAGGCAGACGGTCAGCACCGAGCGCGGGATGCGGAAGTATTCCACGGTGCGGGCCAGCGCGAAGCTATTGGGCGGGATGATGCAATAGCCCTTGCCGGAGACTTCCACGAAGGAATTGGGGTCGAAGTTTTTCGGGTCGACGATGGTGCTGTTGATATTGGTGAACACCTTGAATTCGTCGGCGCAGCGGATATCGTAGCCGTAGCTGGACGTGCCGTAGGAGATCACCTTCTGGCCGTCCACCATCTTGATCTGGTTGGGCTCGAAGGGTTCGATCATTTTGTACTCGTCCGCCATCCGGCGAATCCACTTGTCCGATTTGATGCTCATTGTCTTGGGCCCGTAGCTTGTCGATTGATTGTCCGCGATTTTAACCGCAAGCGCAGTGGCCGGCTATCGATAATCCATCGTCGATCCGGATAGGACAATGCTATTGATGCAGGTCAAGCAGGGCGGGAATTGCCGCGGTTTGCCGATATTCGACGGGGTTCGGCTGGATATACTAATGCAAACCATTCTCGTTCTTGATCGGATCATCATGTTGACTTTGGATGCATTCCCCGCCGGACGCCACGGCGTGGTCGACAGCCTGGAGCTGGCCGAAGAGGCCATGCGCCGCGTCGCCGCCTTTGGCCTGGAGCCAGGCTGCCGGTTTTATCTGCGTCGGGCGGCGCCCTTGGGCGGGCCATTATTGCTGGACGTCGGCGCCACGCGCTTCCTGCTGCGCCGCAGCCTGGCGCGCCTCATCGTGGCGAGGGTGGCGGTATGAAGCGTTTCGCCCTGATCGGCCTGCCCAATACCGGCAAGTCCACCTTGTTCAACCGTCTGACCGGCATGTCGCAGCGCGTCGGCAACTGGCCGGGCCTGACCATAGAGTTGAGCAGCGCGCGCCTGTTGCTGGGCGGCCACATGGTGGAGTTGGTGGATTTGCCCGGCGTCAATGATTTGACCGGCTATTCCGACGACGAGGCGGTGGTGCGCGACGTGCTGCTGGCCAGCGCCTTCGACGGCGCCGTCCTGGTGCTCAACGCCAGCCAGCTGGACCGGCAACTGCCGCTGGCCTTGCAGGTGCTGGCCAGCGGCCTCAACTGCCTGGTGGTGCTGAATATGGCCGACGAGGCCAAGGCCCTGGGCGTGAGCGTGGATGTGGAGCGCTTGTCGGAGCGCCTGGGCGCGCCGGTGTTTCTGGCCTCGGCCCGGCATATGCAAGGCTGGCCGCCGCTGATGGCGGGCTTGAACCGGCTGGCCAACGATGGCGGTCCGGCGGCGCGCGCCAGGCTGGACGCGGTGCCGGACACCCGGGAGGCGATGGCGGAGGCCAAGCGGCGGCTGGCTGGGTGCTGGGCCTTGCCGCCCGTGCTGCCGGCGGGGCTGACGGAGAAGATGGACCATTGGCTGATGCATCCATGGCTGGGCCTGCCGCTGTTCTTCGCGCTGATGGCGCTGCTGTTCAATCTGACGTATCAGATCGGCACCCCATTGCAGGAGCTGGCCGGCGCCGGTCTGGACTGGATCAAGGAGCAGGCGCTGACGCCCTTGCTCGCGCCCTTGCCCGAGATTGTGCAGAGCCTGGCGCTGGACGGCATCTGGCAGGGGGTGTCGACGGTGCTGACCTTCGCGCCCATTTTGCTGGTGTTTTTCGTATTGATGGCGATGGTGGAGGATTCCGGCTACCTGGCGCGCGCCGCCTATCTGACCGACGCCTTCATGGCGCGGCTGGGGCTGGACGGCCGCGGCTTCGTGATGCAGCTGATGGGCTTCGGCTGCAATGTGCCGGCCATCATGGGCACTCGGGTGATGCGCGAGCGCAAGCAGCGGCTGCTGACCATGCTGGTGATCCCGTTTTCGCTGTGTTCGGCGCGTTTGCAGGTGGTGGTGTTCTTCGCCGGGCTGTTGTTCACGCCGACGCAGGCGCCGTGGGTGTTGATGGGGCTTTATCTGATGAGCTTCGCCGTCGCGGTGTTCACCGCCTGGGTGTTCAAGCGCCGTTACGCCGGCGGCGAGGCCTTCTTGCTGGAAGTGCCGCCGTACCGGCTGCCCGGCTTGAGCCATTTGCTGAGCCGGGCGGTGGGGGAGGTGCGGGCCTTTCTGCAACTGGCCTCCAGTTTCATCCTGTTGGGCGTGGTGCTGGTCTGGCTGCTGACCCATGTGCCGGCGGGCGAGGGCAAGACCCTGGCCGACGCTCTGGGCAGCCTGCTGGCCCCGGTTCTGGACCCGATAGGCATCCGCCACGAACTGGCGGCGGCCTTGCTGTTCGGCTTCATCGCCAAGGAAATCCTGCTGGGCAGCCTGGCGGTGATCTACGGGGTGCCGGAGGCCGGCCTGGGCGCGGCCTTGCTGCAACATCTGGATTGGCGCTCGGCGATGAGCTTCCTGATCTTCACCTTGATCTACGTGCCCTGCCTGTCCACGGTGGCGGCGATGTACCGCGAGTCGCGCAGCAAGGCCTACACCGCGATGTCGGTGGCGTGGTCGGTGGGACTGGCCTGGTTGTTGTCGTTCGCGTTTTATCAAGCCGGCGTGCAACTGTGGCCCTGAGGGCTTAGAATGAATGGTTCGCGAATTCCGTTCGCGCCGGCGGCGCGCCCGCCGGCGTTATTGAACTACAACAACAAGAGGTCGTTTTATGCAAGGTGATCCCAAAACCATCGAGTTGCTGAACGAACTGCTGGCGGAAGAACTGTCCGCCGCGGACCAGTATTTCATTCATGCCGAGATGTACAAGGACTTCGGTCTGCACAAGCTGTTCGAGCGCATCGATCACGAGCGCGAGGACGAGTTGTCGCACGCGCGGGTGCTGATCGCGCGCACCTTGTTCCTGCAAGGCAAGCCGAACGTGGCCAAGCGCGTGCCCATCGTGGTGGGCGAGAACGTGCGGGCGATGCTGGCCAGCGATCTGGAAGTGGAATACCGCGTCGGCAACTTGCTGAAAAAAGTGGTGGCCCACTGTGAGAGCGTGAAGGACTACGTGACGCGCCAGGAACTGATGGTGCTGCTGGAAGAGACCGAGAACGACCACGCCCACTGGCTGGAGCAGCAACTGCGCCTGATCGATATGGTGGGCGAGCAGAACTATATCCAGTCCCAAATGTAAGCTCCGGGGATTTCGGCGTTAAGACGCGGCCGCCTTCAGGGCGGCCGTTTGTTTTGCGGCGTCCGCGCCGGTTTTGACTTGGCGCAGCATGGCCGGCGAGGCTTGCGTCTATCATCGCCGGCAGATGAATTCGCCGGAGGGCGCGATGTCGCTGGATCTATCCGTTTCCTGGCTGGGCATGAAGATGGCCAGCCCCCTGTTCAACGCTTCCGGCGTCTATTGCCGCACGCGGGAGGAACTGGAGCAGGTGCGCCGCTCCGCCGCCGGCGCGGTGGTGACCAAGAGCTGCACGCTGGAGCCGCGCGCCGGCAATCCCGAGCCGCGTTATCGGCGCACCGCGCTGGGCAGCATCAATTCCATGGGCCTGCCCAACGAGGGCTACCGCTATTACCTGGACTACGCCCAGGCTTACGACGACGCCAAGCCGCTGTTTCTGTCCGTGTCCGGCATGACGCTGGACGACACCCTGACCATCCTGACCGAACTGGCGGCGCTGAAGCTGCCCTGCCTGCCGGAGGTGAACCTGTCCTGCCCCAATCTGCCGGGCAAGCCGCAGCTGGGCTATGACTTCGCCGCCAGCGCCGAGGCTCTGGCGGCGATCAGCCGGGTGTACGCGCGGCCGTTCGGCGTCAAGCTGCCGCCGTATTTCGATCCGGCGCACTTCGCCGCCATGGCCGCGGTGTTGAACGCCTTCCCGCTGCTGCGCTTCGTCACCTGCATCAACTCGGTGGGCAACGGCCTGGTGATCGATCTGGACAGCGAGTCCGCGGTGATCAAACCCAAGGGCGGGCTGGGCGGCTTGGGAGGCGACTACGTGTTGCCGACGGCGCTGGCCAATGTGCGCGAGTTCGCCCTGCTGCTGGCCGACAAGCATGTGATAGGCTGCGGCGGGGTGAAGAGCGGGGCGGAGGCCTTCATGCACATCCTGGCCGGCGCCGCCGCGGTGCAGGTGGGCACCTGCCTGCACGAGGAGGGCGTCAGTGCCTTCGATCGCATCGAGGCGGAGCTGGCCGCCATCATGCAGGCCAAGGGCTACCAGCGGCTGGATGAGTTCCGCGGGCGGTTGAAGACGCTGTGAGCGCATGAAAAAAGCCCGGAGAATCCGGGCTTTTTTCTATAGAGCGTGTTTACGATCGCGAGAGCTAAGGCGAGACAAGGCGAAAACGGCAGAGAAAGCGGAATGTACTTGAGGTACATGAGCATTTCGAGGCGGTACTCACTGTGTCACGCTTCACGACGCGCAGCAGATCGTAACCAGGCTCTTAACGGCTGATCGGCTTGTAGCGGATGCGCTTGGGCTTGGCGGCTTCCTCGCCCAGGCGTTTCTTCTTGTCGGCTTCGTATTCCTGATAGTTGCCGTCGAAGAAGGTCCATTGCGATTCGCCTTCCGCCGCCAGGATGTGGGTGGCGATACGGTCCAGGAACCAGCGGTCGTGGGAGATCACGAACACGGTGCCGGCGTATTCCAGCAAGGCGTCTTCCAGCGCGCGCAAGGTTTCCACGTCCAGGTCGTTGGACGGTTCGTCCAGCAGCAGCACATTGCCGCCCTGGAGCAGGGTTTTGGCCAGGTGCAGGCGGCCGCGTTCGCCGCCGGAGAGCATGCCCACCTTTTTCTGCTGATCGGCGCCCTTGAAGTTGAAGCGGCCGAGGTAGGCGCGGCTGGACATCTCGAACTTGCCCACGGTGAGGATGTCGGCGCCGGCGGCCACGTCCTCGAACACGGTCTTGTCGCCGTCCAGGCCCTCGCGGGTCTGCTCGACAAAGGCCATCTGCACGGTCTGGCCGATCTTGACCTCGCCGCTGTCCGGCTGTTCCTTGCCGGCTATCATCTTGAACAGCGTCGATTTACCGGCGCCGTTGGGGCCGATGATGCCGACGATGGCGCCCGGCGGGGCCTTGAAGCTGAGATTGTCGATCAGCAGGCGGTCGCCGAAGCCCTTGGACACGCCGTTGAACTCGATCACCTCATTGCCCAGGCGCTCGGCCACCGGGATGAAGATTTCCTGGGTTTCGTTGCGCTTCTGGGTTTCGTAGCTGGACAGTTCCTCGAAGCGGGCCAGACGCGCCTTGGATTTGGCCTGACGGCCTTTCGGGTTCTGGCGCACCCATTCCAGTTCCTGCTTCATCGCCTTCATGCGCGCGCCTTCGCTCTTGGATTCCTGCGCCAGGCGGGCTTCCTTCTGCTCCAGCCAGCTGGAGTAATTGCCTTTCCACGGGATGCCTTCGCCGCGGTCCAGTTCCAGAATCCATTCGGCGGCGTTGTCCAGGAAGTAGCGGTCGTGGGTGACGGCCACCACGGTGCCGGGGAAGCGCACCAGGAATTGCTCCAGCCATTCCACCGATTCCGCGTCCAGGTGGTTGGTGGGTTCGTCCAGCAGCAGCATGTCGGGCTTGGACAGCAGCAGCTTGCACAGCGCCACGCGGCGCTTCTCGCCGCCGGACAGCGGGGCGATCTTGGCGTCCCACGGCGGCAGGCGCAGCGCGTCGGCGGCGATTTCCAGCTGGTGTTCTACGTTGTCGTTGGCGCCGGCGGCGATGATGGCTTCCAGCTTGGCCTGTTCTTCGGCCAGCGCGTCGAAGTCGGCGTCCGGGTCGGCGTAGGCGGCGTAGACCTCTTCCAGGCGCTTTTGCGCGCCCATCACGTCGCCCATGCCGCTTTCCACTTCCTCGCGCACGGTTTTTTCAGGGTCCAGCTGCGGTTCCTGCGGCAGGTAGCCGATCTTGACGCCGGCCAGGTGCTGCACCTCGCCTTCGTATTCCTTGTCCGCGCCGGCCATGATGCGCAGCACGGTGGATTTACCGGCGCCGTTCAGGCCCAGCAGGCCGATTTTGGCGCCGGGGAAGAAGGACAGGGAGATGTCCTTGATGATCTGGCGCTTGGGCGGAACGATCTTGCTCACGCGGAGCATGGACATTACATATTGTGCCATCGGTATTCACGCTGGATTGAAGGGGATAAACCGGGATTCTACCAAATCCCCCGGTGTAGAGCCTGTTCAAAGTCTCGCGAGCAAGGGCGAGACAAGGCGAAAACGGCTGAAGAAGCGGAATGTACATACAGTACATGAGCATTCTGAAGCCGGTTTCAACGCCGTATCGCCGAAGCGCAGTAGACTTTGAATAGGTTCTTAGGTCAGCCGCGCGGCCGCTAGAACAGTAGCGCCAGCGCCGCGGTCGCCAGCATGGCGAAGGCGCAGGCCACCTTGGCCACCGCGCCGACGATGAAGCCGATAAAGGTGCCGATGCCGACCTTGCCGGCCTGGAAGGCGTCCTTGCGGGCGATGAACTCGCCGATGACGGCGCCGACCAGAGGGCCGAGCAGCACGCCGGCCAGGCCGAAGAACATGCCGACGATGCCGCCGATGAAGGCGCCCCACAGCGCCTGGCTGCTGGCGCCGCTGGCCTTGGCGCCCAGCAGGCCGGCGAAGAAGTCAATCACCAGGCCCAGCGCGGTGAGCAGGGCCATGATGATCAGGCTGATCGCGCCCAGATGGTTGAAGTTGTCCAGCCAGGCGGCCAGCAGCAGGCCGCCGAACATCAGCGGCAGGCCGGGGATGATGGGCAGCATGGTGCCGGCCAGGCCGGCGACGATGAGCAGGGCGGCAAGACTGTAGCCGGCGATTTCCATGGTGGTCCTTGCGGGGGAACGCGCCCGCGGCCAGGCCGCGGGCCGGGTGTCAGCGGGTGTACTCTTCCAGCAATTGCAGTTGCGCGCAGTGCGGCTTGCCGCGGGAGCTGCGGCGTTTGTAGCTGCCGTCCGGCAGCATGTCCCAGGCGTTGACGTTGTCGTCCAGATAGAGACGCAGCGCTTCCTTGATCACCCGGCGCTTGAGTTTGACGTCGACGATGGGCACGCAGGTTTCGATGCGGCGGAAGAAGTTGCGGCCCATCCAGTCGGCGCTGGCGATCAGCAGGTCTTCCTTGCGGTCGTTGTGGAAGTAGAACACGCGCGGGTGTTCCAGGAAGCGGCCGACGATGGAGCGCACGACGATGTTGTCGGACAGCCCCGGCACGCCGGGCCGCAGCGCGCACACGCCGCGCACGATCAGCTGGATCTTGACCCCGGCCTGGCTGGCGCGGTACAGCGCGTGAATCACCTGGCTTTCCAGCAGGGCGTTCATCTTGGCGATGATCTGCGCCGGCTTGCCGGCCTGGGCGTGGGCGATTTCGCGGTCTATCGCCTCCATCACCATGCTGTGCAGGGTGAACGGGCTCTGGAACAGCAGCTTGAGCTGGCTGGCGCGGCCCAGGCCGGTCAGCTGCACGAAGATGTCGTTGACGTCGCTGGCGATCTGCTCGTTGCAGGTCAGCAGGCCGAAGTCGGTGTAGAGGCGGGCGGTGCGCGGGTGGTAGTTGCCGGTGCCCAGATGCACGTAGCGGCGCAGGCCGTGTTCCTCGCGGCGCACCACCATCAGCATCTTGGCGTGCACTTTGTAGCCGATCACGCCGTAGACCACGTGGGCGCCGGCGTCTTCCAGCCGGCTGGCCCAGCCGATATTGGCTTCCTCGTCGAAGCGGGCCATCAATTCCACCACCACGGTCACCTGTTTGCCGGCGCGGGCGGCGGCGATCAGCGATTCCATCAGCACCGAGTCGGTGCCGGTGCGGTACACCGTCATCTTGATGGCCACCACGTGCGGATCGGACGCGGCCAGCGTCAGCATGTCTATCACCGGCTGGAAGCTCTGGAAGGGGTGATGCAGCAGGATGTCGCCTTTGCGGATGGCGTCGAACAGCGGCGTTTTCTTGCGCAGCATTTCCGGCAGCGTGGGGATGAAGGGCGTGAACTTCAGATCCGGCCGGTCCACCAGGTCCGGCACCTGCATCAGCCGCACCAGATTGACCGGGCCGTTGACGCGGTAGACGTCGCGCGGCTTGAGGTTGAACTGGGTCAGCAGGAATTCTTCCATGTGCGCCGGGCAGGTGTCGGCGATCTCCAGCCGCACCGCGTCGCCGAACTGGCGCTGGCGCAACTCGCCTTGCAAGGCGGTGCGCAGGTTTTTCACTTCCTCGTCTTCCACCGTCAGCTCGCTGTCGCGGGTGACGCGGAATTGGTAGCAGCCCTTGACCGCCATGCCGCTGAACAGCTCGTGCACGTGCGAGTGCAGGATGGAGGACAGGAAGACGAAGGTGTGGCGGTGGCCGTCGCTGACGTCCGCCGGCAGCTTGATCACCCGCGGCAGGATGCGCGGCGCCTGGACGATGGCGATGCCGGAGGCGCGGCCGAAGGCGTCGCGGCCTTCCAGCTCCACCGCGAAGTTCAAGGATTTGTTCAGCACCTTGGGGAAGGGGTGGGACGGGTCCAGACCTATCGGGGTCAGGATGGGCATCAGTTCGCGGAAGAAGAAATCCCGCACCCATTGCTGCTGAGCCGGACTCCATTCATTGCGGCGCAGGAAGATGATGTTTTCCTCGCGCAGCGCCGGGAACAGCACTTCGCTCATCACCGCGTACTGGTCGCGCACCAATTGGTGGGCGGCGGTGGCCACCTTGGCCAGCGCCTGTTCCGGCGTGGAGCCGTCGGCCAGGATGCGCTCCGGGGTGGCCTCGGCGGTTTCCTGCAGCCAGGCCACGCGCACTTCGAAGAACTCGTCCATGTTGGAGGACACGATGCACAGGAATTTCAGCCGTTCCAGCAGCGGCAGGTTGGCGTCTTCCGCCTGGGCCAGCACGCGGCGGTTGAATTCGAGCAGGCCAAGTTCGCGGTTGATCAGCAGGTCTTGCGTGTGTGACATACGGGGTTCAAGCCAACAGTGGAGAGTTCAGGGAAAAACAAAGCCCTCGCTTGGAGGGCTGGGCATGGCGATTAGTTCTGCGGCGGAGTATAGCCGGCGGGAGCGTCGGCGCCGTCGCCGAAGAAATAGGCTTCCAGCTGCGCGGCCAGATACTGGCGGGCGCGGGCGTCGGCCAGGCTCAGGCGGTTTTCGTTGATCAGCATGGTCTGATAGCGCAGCCAGCCTTGCCAGGCTTCCTTGGACACGTTCTCAAACACTCGCTTGCCCAGTTCGCCCGGCAGCGGCGGGAAGTCGAGGGCCTCGGCTTCGCGGCCCAGCTTGACGCAATTGACGGTTCTGCTCATGGCGCAATCCTTAAAATATCGGAAAAAGGTTAATTCAATATTGTGTCACAGAGATGAAACGCTTCCAACCTCGACGCGGCCCTAGGCTTACAAGACCTTGACGAAAACCTTGGAGCGGCGCTGATAGTTGTAGAACTGCTGCCGCGCCAGCGGCAACGCGCTCTTGTCCGCCTCGGCGAAGCCGCGCTCGACAAACCAGTGCGCGGTCTGGGTGGTGAGCACGAACAGCGATTGCAGGCCCTGGGTGCGCGCCTGGTATTCCACATGTTTGAGCAGCATCTCGCCGAAGCCGCCGTCGCGCTTGTCCTGAGCCACCGCCAGGCAGGCCAGTTCGGCGGTGCCGGAGTCGGGGAAGGAGTGCATGGCCACGCAGCCGTAGATCTTGCCGTCGTGTTCCAGCACCGAGTATTCGCCGATCTCCACTTCCAGGTGTTCGCGGCTGCGCTTGACCAGCACGCCTTGTTCTTCCAGCGGCTGGATCAGGCCGATGATGTCGCCGATGTCTTCGATGCTGGCGTTGCGCACCCTCACCAGCGGATCGCGGGCGATCATGGTGCCGTTGCCGCCGCGGGTGAAGTGTTCCACCAGCAAGGCGCCGTCGGCGTGGCGGCTGATCAAGTGGGCGCGCGGGATGCCTTCGCGGGTGGCGCGGATGGCGTAGGGCAGGTAGGCGCTGACGTCTTCCTGCAGCCGGCCGGAGGCCAGCAGATCCTCGGCCTGCTGCGCGGTCAGCGTGCTGATCAGTTCCTCGTCCAGCATCACGCCGCGTTGCTCGATCACGAAGATCAGCTTTTCCGCCTTCAAGGTGATGGCGACATGGGTGGCCAGTTCTTCCATGGTCAGGTTGAAGGCCTCGCCGGTCAGCGAGTAGCCGATGGGCGACAGCAGCACCAGCTCGCCGTGGTCTAGGCGGGCGCGGATGGCGGCGCCGTCGGCGCGGCGCACCTGGCCGGTGTATTGCATGTCCACGCCGTCCAGCACGCCCAGCGGCTGGGCGGTGACGAAGTTGCCGCCGGCCACGCGCAGGTGGGCGCCGTGCATCGGCGAATTGGGCATGCCCATGGACAGCAGCGCTTCGATGTCGCAGCGGGTGGCGCCGGCCGCCTGCTTGACCACATCCATGGTGGCGGCGTCGGTGACGCGGCGGTCGCGGTGGAACAGGCGGGCGATGCCGTGTCGTTTCAGCAGGCCCTCGATCTGCGGGCGGATGCCGTGCACCAGCACGATGCGCACGCCCAGGCTGACCAAGAGGTTGATGTCCTGGGCCAGGCTGGCGAATTCGCCGTCCTGCAGGGTTTCTCCGCTGACGGCCAGCACGAAGGTCTTGCCGCGGTAGGCGTTGATATAGGGGGCGGCTTCGCGAAAGGAAAGCACGAATTCGCGGGTAAGCATGGGGTCAGCGGCTCCGGCCGGAAAACTAGGGTTGAGCCGGATAGCGTAGCAGGAATGACGGTGTTTTGCAGGAGGACAATAGCGGGCGCGCATGAAAAACGCCCCTGGAAAAACCAGGGGCGCGCGATGGCTGCCGTCGCGGGATCAGCTGCCTTTTTTCTGCAGGATTTGCTGCACCTTGAGAATGTTCAGCGCCTGCGACAGCTGGTTGTCGTTCTTGGGGTTGGGATCGCGCGGACCGAACTGGCTCTTTTCTTCCGGCTTGGCCTTGTCCTTGCCGTCATCCGGCTTGGCCGGGGCCGGCTGGGGGGCCGGAGCGGGAGCCGGCTTGACGCTGCTCTTGGACGCCGGCTTGTCCTCGCCGTTGGGGTTGGCCAAGTGGTTTTCCAGATCGGCTTCGCGCACGCGGATGGCTTGTTCCGCCGCTGTCAGCGTGCCGTCCTCCACCACCACGTCGGGCACGATGCCCTTGGCCTGGATCGAGCGGCCGTTGGGCGTGAAGTAGCGGGCGGTGGTCAGCTTGATACCGCCGGCGTTGCCCAGCGGCATGATGGATTGCACCGAGCCCTTGCCGAAGGTCTGGGTGCCCACCAGCACCGCGCGCTTGTGGTCTTGCAGCGCGCCGGCGACGATTTCCGACGCCGAGGCGGAGCCGCCGTTGACCAGCACCACCAGCGGCACGTTGCGGGCTTCCACCGGCAGGCGGGCCAGCGGGTCGCTGCCGTTCGGACGCGCGTAGTTCTGCAGATTGGCGGTCAAGCGCATCTTGGCGTCGGGCGTGCGGCCTTCGGTGTAGACCACCAGCTGGTTCTTGGCGAGGAAGGCGGCGGATACGCCGACCGCGCCGTTGAGCAGTCCGCCCGGATCGTCGCGCAGGTCCAGCACCAGGCCTTTCAGCCCCTGCTTGTTTTCCTTGTAAAGCGCCTGCACGCCGGCGGCCAGGTCCTCGGAGGTGTGCTCCTGGAACTGGGTGATGCGCACATAGCCGAAGTCCGGCTCCAACAGCTTGTATTTGACGCTCTTGGTCTTGATCACTGCGCGCGCCAGCGTGAACACCAGCGGTTTGGTCTCGGTCTTGCGGGCGATGGTCAGCGTGACCTTGGTGCCCGGCTTGCCGCGCATTTTCTTCACCGCGTCGGTCAGGGACAGGCCGCGCACCGGGGTGTCGTCGATCTTGATGATCAGGTCGCCGCTCTTGATGCCCGCCTTCTGCGCCGGCGTGTCCTCGATAGGGGACACCACCTTGACCAGGCCGTCCTCGGCGCCGATCTCGATGCCCAGGCCGCCGAATTCGCCCTGGGTGCCTTCCTTGAGTTCCTTGAAGGCCTCCGGGTCCATGTAGTCGGAGTGCGGGTCCAGACCGGTCAGCATGCCCTTGATGGCGGCGGTGATCAGCTTCTTGTCTTCCACCGGGTCGACGTAGTCCTGCTTGATGCGGCCAAACACTTCGGCGAAGGTGCGCAGCTCGCTCAGTGGCAGAGGGGATTCGCCCTTGTCGGCAAAGGCTTGCATGCTCAGCGTCAGCACGCCGCCGGCCATGGCGCCGGCCACTAGCCAGGCAATCTTCTTCATTCTTTGGCTGCTCATGTTTGTTATCTGTCTCCGTTGCCTGGCTTAGCGCGCCCAGGCTTGCGGGTTTAGGGGTCGTCCCATGTGTCGGATTTCAAAGTACAGGCCGGATTCGCCGCTGTCCAGTGTTCCTGTGTTGCCGATCGTGTCGCCGGCCTTGACGCTGCTGCCCACGGATTTGCCTATCACCGATAGTCCGGTATAGACCGTCATGTAATTGCCGCCGTGATCGACCAGAACGGCGTTGCCGAAACCGCGCAGTTGATCGGCGAACACCACGGTGCCGTCGGCCACGCTGCGCACCGGGGTGCCGTTGGCGGTCTGGATGAACAGGCCTTTCCAGCTGACGCCTTGCTGACGCGGCTTGCCGAAGCGGCCGACCAATTGTCCGGCCACCGGCATTTTCATCCGCCCCTGCAGGCTGACGAAGGCGCGGCCGGCGGCGCTGTCGTCGGCCACGTCGGTGATGGCTTCCTCTTTCACCGTGACCGTCTGCTTGGCTTCCTCCGGCACCGGCTTGCCTTGTTTCTTGGCGTTTTCCGCCAGCTTGCGGCGGCGTTCGTTTTCCTTGCGCGCGGCTTCGCGGGCGGCGGCCAGCCTGGCCTTGCGTTCTTCCGCCGCCTTGCGCGCGATCTCGGCGCGGCGACGCTGGATTTCCTTGTTGATCTGGGCGATCAGGCCGGTCAGGCGTTTTTCGTTTTCCTGCAACTGGCTGAGTTTGCTCTGTCCCGTCTTGATCTCGCCGGTGACCTTGTTGAGTTCTTGCTGCTGGCTGGCCTTGTCCTGCTGCAGCGAGCTCTTTTCCTGGCTCTTGCGGTCCGACAGCGAGTTGAGCCGCGCCAGTTCCTGCTCCAGCTGGAAGGACAGCGCTTCCAACTCGTGCTGGTGGGTGATCAGCTGGGCCACCAATTGCTGCTGGGCGCGGGCGATGTGCTGATAGTAGGCGAGGTCGCGCGCGCTCTGATTGGGGTCGTTCGCGTTCATCATCAGCTTCATCGCGTCGTGCTGGCCGCTCTTGTACTGGCGCGCCAGCATCAGGGCCACGCGCTGGCGCACCGCGGCCAGGCTGTTGCGGCTGGCGTTGATCTGGGCGCGCAGCGCTTCGAGCTGCTGTTCCGAGCTGCTTTGTTTCTTTTCCAGCTTCACCAGCGCCTGGCTGGTCTGGCTAATGGCTTGTTCCGATTCCTTGATCGCCGATTGGGCTTCTTTTTGCACCGCCTGTTTCTGGGCGATGTCTTTTTTCAGGGTGTCGATTTCCTTGCGCACCGATTTGAGATCTTGCTGGTGCGGGGCGGTGGACAGCGCGGCGGAGGCCGGAGGCGCGGCGTGGCTGCTTCCGGCGATCAAGGCCGCCATCAGGACATAGGGTTTCATGGCCGGGAGTATGCTTTCTGCTTGGGCCGCGGGCCGGACGCCCCGTCCTCGAGCGAGGGGTCCGGCTCCTTGACGCCGGCGGGGCCGGCGGCGGCGGGTCTTATTGGAGTTCGATCAGCGATTGACCGGTCATCTCCGCTGGTTGTTCCAGGCCCATCATCGCCAGCAGCGACGGCGCGATGTCGCGCAGCGAGCCGCCGGCGCGAATCCGGGCCGGACGGCCGACGTAGAGAAAGGGCACCGGGCTCAGCGTGTGCTGGGTGTGCGGCTGGTGGTGTTCGGCGTCGTACATCTGTTCGCAATTGCCGTGGTCGGCGGTGATCAGCACCTCGCCGCCGGCGGCGCGCATCGCCTCCACGCAGCGGCCGACGCAGCCGTCCAGCGCTTCCACCGCCTTGACCGCGGCGTCGAAGATGCCGCTGTGGCCCACCATGTCGCCGTTGGCGTAATTGCAGATGATGGCCTGATATTGGCCGGAGGCGATGGCGGCGACGATTTTGTCCGTGACTTCGCCTGCGTTCATTTCCGGCTGCAGGTCGTAAGTGGCCACCTTGGGCGATGGCACCAGGATGCGGTCTTCGCCGGGATAGACCTGCTCCTCGCCGCCGTTGAAGAAGTAGGTGACGTGCGGGTATTTCTCGGTTTCGGCGATGCGCAGCTGTTTCAGGCCTTGGCTGGCCAGGTATTCGCCGAAGCCGTTGCTGATTTTCTGCGGCGGATAGGCGATGGACAGGCGGCTGTAGGCTTCGCCGTAGGAGGTCAGGGTGACGAAGTCGGCGAACTTGGGCTGGCGCGCCTTGAAGCCGTCGAAGGCCGGGTCGGTCAGCGCGCTGACCAATTGGCGCGCGCGGTCGGCGCGGAAATTCATGAACACCACGACGTCGCCGTCGCGCATCCGGGCGCTCTCGCCGATGGCGGTGGCCTTGACGAACTCGTCGTTCTCGTCGCGGGCGTAGGCCGCTTCCAGCGCTTCCAGGCCGTTGCGGGCGTGGAACAGGCCTTCGCCTTCCACCAGCAGCCGGTAAGCCGGCTCCAGGCGTTCCCAGCGTTTGTCGCGGTCCATCGCCCAGTAGCGGCCGGTCACGGACGCCAGGCGCGCGGCCGGGCATTCCGCCAGCACCGCGTCCAGCCGTTCCAGATAGGTCTTGGCGCTGCGCGGCGGGGTGTCGCGGCCGTCCAGGAAGGCGTGCACGTGGGTGCGCGCGACGCCGGCGGCCTGGGCCGCGCGGATCAGCGAGTGAATGTGGTTTTCATGGCTGTGAACGCCGCCGTCGGACAGCAGGCCCATGATGTGCAGCGTCGCGTCCTTGGCTTTGGCGATGCCGGAGACCAGAGCGGGATTGGCGGCGAAGCGGCCGTCTTCGATGTCGCAGTCTATGCGGCTGATGTCCTGTTGCACCACGCGGCCGGCGCCGATGTTGAGGTGGCCCACTTCGGAATTGCCGAACTGGCCGGAGGGCAGGCCGACGAAGTTTTCCGAGGCGTTGATGGTGCCGTAGGGGAAGGTCTGGCGCAGACGGTTCCAATTAGGCATCGAGGCATGAAGAATTGCGTTGTCATCGCCTTCAGTGCGATGGCCAAAACCGTCGAGAATCAACAACAACACCGGTTTGATGGATTTCATGGCATTCACATTCTGAATATTAGAAAATCTTGATGGTATTGGATTTAGTGTAGTATTGTACCGCAGTCAGACTAAATAAAATGACTCTACAGGGAGAGAAGCCTTGCTGTTCAACGATGACCAGATCGAGCAGACCTCGAGGGCGATGAAGGCCATGTCGCACCCGCTGCGTTTGAAGATCATATCGGTGCTGGAAGACCAGGAAGTGAGCGTGCAGGATATAGTCGAGCAGGTGGGCACGTCGCAGAGCAATATTTCTCAGCATTTGGCCATTATGCGCGACAAGGGCGTGTTGCGCACGCGTAAGGACGCCAACCGCGTTTATTACCGCGTCGGCGACATCCGCACGCTGGAAGTCTTGAAGATGATGCGCGAGGTGTTCTGTGGCTTCGGCGAATAATTCTCCGCCCGGCTGACGCCCGCCGCCGGCCTCCGGCCGGCCTTTGATCGTACCCGGATATGAAAACGCCGCGGCGCATGGCGAGCCGCGGCGTTTTTGCGTCGGGCCCTCGGCCCGGCGATCAATTACTTGGCGGCGGAAGCCGCTTTGTGTTCAGCTTTCTTTCCCGAATGCTTGTGGCCGGATTTCTTGTGGTGCGCGGCGCCCGAAGCATGTTTCTTGTGGTGCTTTTTGCCGGCCTGCTTGTGTTCGGCCTTATGCTCCATTTTCTTTTCGGCGGCGGGCGCGGACGCCGGGGAGGCGGCCAGGGCGCTAGTGGCGAAAGCAGCGGCGATCAGAGCGGAAATCAGTTTCATGATATGTCCTTTCTTGTGTGAAGCCGGTGGTGCATGTCGGCTGCAATTCCAAATGGGTGGAATATGCCTTCTCTGGGATTGAACCCTTCTCGAAAAGTTCACAGGAATTCACAAAGTATCGCTGCGCCGCAAAATGATGACATTGGGTTTTACGGCAGCCAGTAGCTGAGCGCTACGCCGACGAGGATGGCCGCGCCTACGCGATTATTGTCGAGAAAGGCTTTGAAGCAGGCGGCGCGGTCGCGTTCCCGGATGTCCTGATATTGCTTGGCCATCAAGACGACGGCCACGAGCAAGGACAGATAAAAAGGCCAGGCCAGCGCCAGATGCAGGCCGATGCCGGTCATCAGCGCGAGGAAGACGGCGTGGAACAGCATGATGGCCAGCACGTCGTAGTCGCCGAAGGTGATCGCCGAGGTCTTGATGCCGATCTTGAGATCGTCCGGCTTGTCGCTGATCGCGTAGGCGGTGTCGTAAGCCAGCGTCCAGCTGGCGTTGGCCAGCAAGAGCAGCCAGGCCAGCGCCGGCACCTCGCCGGTCTGGGCGGCGAAGGCCATCGGGATGCCGAAGGAGAAGGCCAGGCCCAGATAGGCTTGCGGCACCGGGAAGAAGCGCTTGGTGAACGGATAGCTGGCGGCGATGAACAGCGCCGGCACGCTCAAGAGCAGGGTCAGGCCGTTCAGCGGCAGGATCAGCAGCAGCGACAGCAAGGCCAGGCCGGCGGCCAGCAGCAAGGCCTCCTTCTTGCCGACCGCGCCGCGGGCGAACGGCCGTTGCCGGGTGCGCGCCACGTGGCCGTCGAAGTCGCGGTCCGCGTAGTCGTTGATCACGCAGCCGGCCGAGCGCATCAGAAAGGTGCCGACGACGAAGATCAGCACGATCAGCGGGTCGGGCCGGCCCTGGCCGGCGATCAGCAGCGCCCACAGCGTAGGCCACAGCAGCAGGAAAGTGCCGATGGGCTTGTCCATGCGCATCAGTTGCATGTAAACCGTCAAACGTTCATTGAGGCGGGTGGCGTTCATCGCAGGAAATTCTCCAGCTCCGGCAAAAAG
Source organism: Chromobacterium rhizoryzae (assembly GCF_020544465.1). Classification (NCBI taxonomy): domain Bacteria; kingdom Pseudomonadati; phylum Pseudomonadota; class Betaproteobacteria; order Neisseriales; family Chromobacteriaceae; genus Chromobacterium; species Chromobacterium rhizoryzae. The sequence goes on along the minus strand of NZ_CP066126.1, from coordinate 3,840,606 downwards.
AGTTCGCAAACCAGCAAGGGGGCCTGCCGCAGCAGAAAGCGGCAGCGCCGCGCCGGGTAGCTGGCGTGCGGGCTGAGTCGGGCCGCCGGCGCGAACAGCGGATGATCGGCGGCGATGAGGCGGTAGCGCAGCGGGTCGCGGAGCAAATCGGGCAGACCGCCGAACAATGTCAGACCCAGCGAGCGGCTGCCGCGGTCTAGAATGGGCTGCCAGGCCGCGCAGTCCAGACGGGTGACGCTGCGGGCGAACACCACCGGGGTGTCGTCCAGGGTCAGCGCCACCTCGCGGGCCTGCAGCGGCGCGCCGGCGGCCAGGCCGAGCGGCTGCGCCTCGTCTTCCAGGCAGGCGTCGGGGCCTTGCCGCAGCACGCGCACGGCGAAGCGGCGGCCGGTGCTTTGCAGCCGTTCGGTCAGCGAGCCGGCTTCGGTGAGACAGGATTGCGCGGCGGCGGACAGCGCCGGCGGTTCCGGCAGCCAGATTGGGGGATTGGGCATGGCGCGCATTATGCCAAAGCCGGCGGGGGCTTGTCCCGCCCCTTCTGCGACGCGACGCGCGCCCATCTGTCTATCCCCAAGCGCAAGCCGGCGGATTATCATGTCGTCATCAAGGGGAAGGAGGAATGATCGCATGATGGAGACAGCGCTGTGGCTGCTGGGCTATCAATTGGCGGGGGAGGTCTTGTCGCGCGGTTTGGGCGTGCCGGTGCCGGGACCGGTTCTGGGCATGCTGCTGCTGTTCGTCACCTTGTGCGCGCGCCGCGGGGTGCCGGCGACGCTGCAGACCCATGCGCCGCGTTTTCTGGCGCATATGTCCTTGCTGTTCATCCCGGCCGGCGGCGCGGTGCTGGCGTATCAGGCCTTGCTGGCCGATTACGGCGCGCGCCTGGCGGCGGTGCTGGTCTTGTCGACTTTGATCACCTTGCTGGTGCCGGGGCTGGCCTTGCATTGGATGCTGGCGCGGCGGCGAGGAGGCGGGCATGACTAGCGTCGGCGTATTGTCCGCGCTGAGAGAGTCGCCGCTGACCGGGGTGTTCATCACGCTGCTGGCTTACCGGCTGGCCTTGGGGTTTAATCGCCGTTGCCGCGGCCATCCGCTGTCCAACCCGGTCTTGATCGGGGTGTTGCTGGTGCTGGGCTGGCTATTGCTGACGCGCACCGATTACCGGCAGTACATGCAGGGCGCGCAGTGGATACAGATGTTGCTGGGGCCGGCGACGGTGGCTTTGGCGGTGCCCTTGTACGGCAATCTGAGCCGGCTCAAACGCGCGGCCGGGCCGCTGGCGCTGAGCATTGCCTTGGGCGGCGTCACCGGCGTCGTCAGCGCCGTGGGCCTGGGCTGGCTGTTCGGCTTGCCGCGCGAGGTTTTGCTGTCGCTGAGCACGCGGGCGGCGACCACGCCGATCGCGATGAGTGTGTCGCAAAGCATAGGCGGGGTGCCGGAGTTGGCGGCGATGTGCGTGATCCTGTCCGGCGTTTTCGGCGCGGTGGTGGCGCGGCCCTTGTTCAACGGTCTGCGCCTGCGCGACGATATGGCGCTGGGCGTGGCCGCCGGCATTTCCGCGCACGGGATTGGAACGGCGCGGGTGTTTCAGCTGTCGGAGACTGCGGGCGCCTTCGCCGGCCTGGCGATGGGCTTGAACGGGGTGCTCACCGCCTTGTTGGTGCCCTTGCTGCTGGCGCTGTTCCCGTTGTAGCGCGCCGGCGGTTTTCATTTCGCAGTCGCGCCAAGCCGCGCATCCCGCCCTGGACGGGTGCCCGACTTGGCTCGCTTGCGCCGAATTAAAAATATTTGACGAGGGGTGTGTATGGATTTGATTTTGTGGCGCCACGCCGAGGCCGAGGACGGCTCCGATGATCTGGCTCGCGCGCTGACGCGGCGCGGACAGCAGCAGGCCAGCCAGATGGCCTCCTGGCTGCGGGTGCGCCTGCCGCGCGATTATCTGCTGCTGGCCTCGGAGGCCAAGCGTTCGCAGCAGACGGCGGCCTTGCTGGCGAAAAGCTTTCAGACCTTGCCGGCGCTGAACCCGACGGCGTCGCCGGAGGAGGTGCTGGAGGCGATAGGCTGGCCGGAGACGGACCGCACCGTGGTGCTGGTCGGCCATCAGCCTTATATCGGCTGGCTGGCGTCCAGCCTGTTGTCCGAGCAGCAGCAGTTGTGGAGCGTGAAGAAGGGCTCGATCTGGTGGTTGAGCCACCGCGAGCGCCACGGCATAGAGCAGACGCGTTTGAAGGCGATGATGACGCCGGGCATGTTGCAGCCTTGAGTCGGAACGAAAAAAGGCCCCTCGATCGAGGGGCCTTTTCTATTGTGCCGACAGATTGAACGCTTCAAACGACGGCGTCGGCCTCCTGCGCCAGACGCCGGCGCAGCGTCTTGCTGACCTTGACCATGCTGGAGAGCGCGGCTTCCACCTCCGGCCAGCCGCGGGTTTTCAGGCCGCAGTCGGGGTTGACCCACAGTTTTTCCGGCTCGATCACTTGCAGCGCCTTTTCCAACAGCTGTTGGATTTCGGCTTCCGGCGGCACCCGCGGGCTGTGGATGTCGTAGACGCCGGGGCCGATGGCGTTGGGATAGCGGAAGTGGCCGAAGTCCTGCAACAGCTCCATGTCCGAACGCGAGGTTTCGATGGTGATCACATCGGCGTCCAGCGCGGCGATGGCCGGCAGGATGTCGCCAAACTCCGAATAGCACATATGGGTGTGGATCTGGGTGGCGTCGGCCACGCCGTGGCAAGACAGTCGGAAGGCCTCGCCGGCCCAATCCAGATAGGCGGCGCGATCGGCGCGCTTCAGCGGCAGGCCTTCGCGGATGGCCGGTTCGTCGATCTGGATCACGCGGATGCCGGCGGTCTCCAGGTCGCGCACCTCGTCGTTCAGCGCCAGGGCGATCTGGCGGCAGACTTCGCCGCGCGGCAGGTCGTCGCGGACAAAGCTCCATTGCAGGATGGTGACCGGGCCGGTGAGCATGCCCTTGACCGGACGCGGGGTCAGGCTTTGCGCGTACTCCGCCCATTCCACGGTCATTGCTTGCGGCCGCGCCACGTCGCCGAACAAAATGGGCGGCTTCACGCAGCGGCTGCCGTAGCTTTGCACCCAGCCGCCCGCGGTGAACACGAAGCCGGACAATTGCTCGCCGAAGTACTCCACCATATCGTTGCGTTCGGCCTCGCCGTGCACCAGCACGTCGATGTCCAAAGCCTCCTGACGGCGGATCGCCAGCTCGATTTCCTGCCGCATCGCCTGGCGGTAGGCGTCGGCGGACAGTTCGCCGCGTTTGAAGGCGGCGCGAGCGCCGCGGATGGAGGCCGTCTGCGGGAAGGACCCTATGGTGGTGGTGGGCAGCAGCGGCAGCTTGAGCCAGGCTTGCTGCGCGGCGGCGCGCGCCGGATAGGCGCTGTGGCGGCGGTCGGCGTCGGCCGGCAGCGTGGCCAGGCGTCGCTGCACTTCGGGGCGGTGGATCAGCGGGCTGGCGGCGCGCTGCTGACGGGCGTAGTCGCTGCCGGCCAATTCATTGGCGATGGCTTCGCGGCCTTGCTCCACGCCGCGTTTCAGCACTTTCAGCTCATTGAGTTTTTGCACCGCGAAGGCGAGCCAGGTTTTGACGTCGACGTCGAGCTGGGTTTCCGCGGCTAGGTCGAAGGGCGCGTGCAGCAGCGAGCAGCTGGGGGCGATCCACAGACGCTCGCCCAGATCGGCGGCCAAGGGTTGCAGGCTGGCCAGCACGCGGGACAGATCGGCGCGCCAGATATTGCGTCCGTCGATGACGCCGGCGGACAGCACCTTGTCCTGCGGCCAGCCGTCGGCGAAGGCCGCCAGTTGCAGCGGCGCGCGCACCAGGTCCAGGTGCAGGCCGGCCACCGGCAAGCGTTGCAGCAGCTCGGCGTGTTCGGCGACGCTGCCGAAGTAAGTCGCCAGCAGCAGGTTCAAGGAACCGTCCTGCAATTGCCGGTAGGCGGGTTCGAAGGCGGCCAGCCATTCCGGCGGCAGGTCCAGCGCCAGGATGGGCTCGTCGATCTGCACCCATTCCACCTTGGCCGCCGCCAGCGCGGCCAGCACGTCGCGATAAGTCTGCAGCAGGGCGGGCAGCAAGGACAGCCTGTCCAGGCCGGCGTGCTTGGCCTTGCCCAGCCACAGCAGCGACAGCGGTCCCAGCAGCACCGGCTTGGCGCGCAGGCCCAGGGCCTGGGCTTCGCGCACTTGCGCCAGCAGGCGCTCCGGCTGCGCCTGGAAGGCGGTGTCCTCATGCCATTCCGGCACCAGATAGTGGTAGTTGGTGTCGAACCATTTGGTCATTTCCAGCGCCGGCTGGCCGGCGTTGCCGCGCGCCAGTTGGAAATATTGCTCGGTGCTCAGCCGGGCGGCGTCGAAGCCGAAGCGCGGCGGAATAGCTCCCACCAGCAGCTGCGCGTCCAGCACGTGGTCGTACAAGGAGAAGTCGCCGACCGGGGACAGTTCCACGCCGGCGCCTTTTTGCAGCAGCCAGTGGCGCTGGCGCAGTTCACGCGCGCCGCTCAGCAGCGCGGCTTCGTCGATTTCGTTTTTCCAGTAGTTTTCCAACAGGGTCTTCAGTTCGCGCTTGGCGCCGATGCGGGGAAAGCCGAGCAGGTGCAGGGTGGTCATGGCGGACTCCTTGGTTCGTGATGTCCCTAGCATTGCGCAAGCTGTTGTATGATACAAACTCATTATTTTGCCAGTTAACATGAAATGAATTCATGATGAGCTTTTTGGAGATCCGACATCTGCGCACCCTGCTGGCGCTGGCCGAAACCGGCAGCGTGTCTTTGGCGGCCAGCCGCCTGTTCCTGACCCAGTCCGCGCTCTCGCACCAGTTGAAACAATTGGAGCAGGGCTATGGCATGAGCTTGTTCGAGCGCAAGACCCAGCCGCTGCGCTTCACCGCCGCCGGCGAGCGGCTGCTGGCGCTGGCGCACGACCTGAACGCCAGGGTGGCGTCGGCGGAGCGCGATCTGGCGCGGCTGCGCCAGGGGGAGGCCGGCGAGTTGCGGGTGGCGGTGGAGTGCCATACCTGCTTCGACTGGCTGATGCCGGCGATGGACGCATTCCGCCAGCATTGGCCGGGCGTTGAACTGGACATCGTGTCCGGCTTCCACACCGATCCGGTCAGCCTGCTGCTGAGCCATCGCGCCGATCTAGCCATCGTGTCGGAGGCGGAGCCGCAGGCCGGCGTCGATTACCAGCCGCTGTTCGCTTATGAGATGGTGGGCATCGTGGCGCGGGATCACCCGCTGGCGAACAAGCGCTGCTGGCTGGCGGAGGACTTCGCCGGGGAAACGCTGATCCATTACCCGGTGCCGGACGAGATGCTGGATCTGGTGCGCAAGGTTTTGCGTCCGGCGGGCGTCAACCCGGCGCGGCGCAGCAGCGAGCTGACCATCGCCATCATCCAGCTGGTGGCCAGCCGCCGCGGGGTGGCGGCCTTGCCCTACTGGGCGGTCAAGCCCTATCTTGAGCGCGGCTATGTGGTGGCGCGGCCGATAGGCGAGAGCGGTTTGAGCAGCGAGTTGTACGCGGCGGTGCGCAGCGACGACGGCGGCCTCGCCTATATGCAGGATTTTCTGGTCACGGTGAGAGAGCAGAGCTTCGCCACCTTGCCGGGGCTGACGCCGCTGGGCGGGGCCGCCTGACTGGGAAGCGGTTTACGATCGGCTGCGCGCCGTCTGCGACATGCTCATGCGCCACGAGTAGATTCCGCTTTCTCCGCTGGTCCCGCCCTTGCTCACGAGACTGTGAACCGGCTCTTAGGGCAGGTCCAATTGCCGGCGCAGCGACGGCAATTGATTCCAGACGCAGCGCATGCGTTCCGGATGCGCCTGGCCGTAAGCCTTGCCGAACACCAGATAGCTGTTTTCGGTCTTCAGCGGCGGCAGCAGCTTTTTCATGCGCAGCTGCGGGTGTTGCGCCAGGTAAGCGTCGCCGCCGGGTTCGTGCATGGCGAAGGCGGCGATGCGGCCCGCCTGCAGCTTGGCGAAATTTTCTTCCAGATCGGCGCCGGCCTCGGTGGGAATCCGGCGGGCTTTCAATACGCGGATGACCGACCAGCCGCGATTGACGCCGACGCTGTCGTCCTCGGGCAGGTCCAGCCGGTGGCCGTCCCAACGCAGTGTTGAAGTTTGCGGAACGTAGAGCACGTAGGACAGCGCGGTCAGCCTCAGCCGGCTGTCCGCCAGCTCGCCGCGCATCGGATAAAGCATCTGCTTGGCGCGGTCAGTCTGGAAGGAGAGCATGGCGGCGGCGTCGGCCTGGTTCAGCGCCAGGCTGCGCAGCAGGCGTCGCGCCGGCAGCTGTTGGAACTGGGCGTGCAGGCCGCAGTGTTCCGCCGCTTGCCGGGCGAGGTCGATGACGGGGCCGGACAGTTGCGAGGAGGTCTGTTGGATGAAGGGCGCCGGTTCGGCGCTGCCGACGACGATGCGCAGGATGGGAGCGGCTTGGACCCACCCGCCGGCCAGCAGGGTGAGCAGCGCCAGCGCGGATTTGGACATGGGCGGGTCCTTGCGGAATGATCATGGATTCATTTTATGAGCCCGAGATCGGCCTTGTCATGGCTTTCATCGGCATGGGCTTCCAAACCCAGTTCCTGGATCTTGCGGGTCAGGGTGTTGCGGCCCCAGCCCAGCAGGTGGGCGGCCTCCACTTTGCGGCCGCCGGTATGGGTCAGGCCGCTGCGGATGCAGCTGGTTTCGAAGCGCCGGGTCAGCTCGTCGATGATGCCGGCCTCGCCGGCGCGCAGGCGGCGGCTGACCTCTTCGGCCAGCAGCTGCGGCCAGTCAAGCTGTCCCGCTTCCGCGCCGCCGGCATGGCGCGCGCCGGCGGCCGGGTCGCGCAGTTCCTGCGGCAGATCGGCCACTTCCACGGTCTGGCCGGGCGCCATCACGCTGATCCACTGGCACAGGTTTTCCAGTTCGCGCACATTGCCGGAGAACAGGCTGTGCTTGACCACGTCCATGGCGGCGTCGCTGAGCCGCTTGGGTTCCACGCCCAGCTGGGTGGCGCTCTTGGCCAGGAAGTGGCGGGCCAGCAGCGGGATGTCCTCGCGCCGTTCGCGCAGCGGCGGCAGCCGCAGGCGGATTACGTTCAGGCGGTGGTAGAGGTCTTCGCGGAACTGGCCGTCGCGCACGCGCTGTTCCAGGTTTTGATGCGTGGCGGCGATGACGCGGACATTGGCCTTGATCGGGGTGTGGCCGCCGACGCGGTAGAAGTGCCCGTCGGACAGCACGCGCAGCAGCCGGGTTTGCAGCTCGGTGGGCATGTCGCCGATCTCGTCCAGGAACAGGGTGCCGCCCTCGGCCTCCTCGAAGCGGCCGCGACGGGTGGCTTGCGCGCCGGTGAACGCGCCTTTTTCATGGCCGAACAGTTCCGACTCCAGCAAGTCTTTGGGAATGGCGGCGGTGTTCAGCGCGATGAAGGGTTTGCCTGCGCGCACCGAGTGGCGGTGCAGGGCCTCGGCCACGCGCTCCTTGCCGGTGCCGGATTCGCCGGTGATCAGCACGGTGACGTTGGACTGGGACAGCCGGCCGATGGCGCGGAACACGTCCTGCATCGCCGGCGCCTGGCCCAGCAGCACCGGCATCGCTTCCGGATGATCGCTGACCGCGATGTCCGGCCGGCTTTCCGCCAGCGCGCGCTCGATCAGCAGCACCGCCTGATCGACGTCGAAGGGTTTGGGCAGGTATTCGAAGGCGCCGCCCTGGAAGGCCGCCACCGCGGAATCCAGGTCGGAGTGCGCGGTCATGATGATGACGGGCAGCGTCGGGTGCTCGGACTTGACCTTGGATAGGAATTTCAGCCCGTCGGTGCCCGGCATGCGGATGTCCGAAATGATGACTTGCGGGGCGCGGTCATAGAGCGCGTTCAGCGCGTCGTCGGCGCTGGCGAAGCTGTCGAAGCCGATGCCGGCGCGCCCCAGCGCCTTTTCCAGCACCCAGCGTATCGCCTTGTCGTCGTCAATAATCCATACCGCTTGGTTCATCGCGAAATCCTTGTGCTCGGCGCCGCCGGCGTGAGCGGGCGGCGGCAATGTGTTTGGGGTGGGCGGGACCGCTCAATCCGTGGCGAAAGGCAAGGTCACGGTGAAGCAGGTCTGTCCCGGCCGGGAGTCGAATTCGATATTGCCGCCGTGCTGGTGGACGAAGGCCTGGGCCAGGGTCAGCCCCAGGCCGGTGCCTTCGGCGCGGCCGGTGACCAGCGGGTAGAAAATATGGTCCTTGATCTCGTCGGGGATGCCGGGACCGTCGTCGATGATCTGCAATTTCAATGCCAGGGTGTGGCGCTTGCGCGCCAGCGTCACCTGGCGCGCCACCCGGGTGCGCAGAATCAATTGGCCGCGGCCCTTCATCGCCTGAACGGCGTTCTTGACGATGTTGAGCGCCACCTGGATCAGCTGTTCCTTGTCGGCCACCAGCTGGGGCAGGCTGGTGTCGTAGTCGCGGCGAATCTGCAGGCCCTGCGGATATTCGGCCAGCGCGATGCTGCGCACGCGTTCCAGCACTTCGTGGATATTGATCTCGCCGCGCACATGGCTGCGGTGCGGCGCCAGCAGCCGGTCGACCAGCGATTGCAGCCGCAGCGCCTCCTCCTTGATCACCGCGGTGTATTCCTTCAGCTCCGGGCGGTCCAGCAACTCGTGCTCCAGCAATTGCGCCGCGCCGCGGATGCCGCCCAGCGGGTTCTTGATCTCATGCGCCAGGTTGCGGATCAGCTCCCGATTGGCCTGGTGTTGCAGCAGCAGCCGTTCCTCGTTGGCGATCTTCAACTGCTGATCCAGCGGCCGCAGTTCGATCAGCGCCAGTCCGCCGTCCGCGTCCACCGGCGCCACCGACAGCGCGATGTGCAGCGCCTGCTCGCTGTGCTGCGGGATCAGTTCCAGATCGTGCTCGATGAAGCTGGCGTTGTGGCGCAGCGCGGTGGACAGCGCCTGGCGCAGCGCCGGGCAGGGCTGGAACAGATCGAACAGGCTGTGGCGGCGCAGTTCGCGGCTGCCCAGCGCCAGCAGGTTCTCGCATGCGGGATTGACGAAATGCAGCGCGCCGTCGGCGTCGACGATCAGCACGGGGGTGTCCAGCAGTTCTAGTCCGGCAAAGCTGGTCGGCGGCATGGTGCGGTGTGTCCTGTAGGCTGAGGCGGAGGGCTTGCGCAGGCTGAGCAAAATTCGGGCCATGCCCGCGCGCCCGGGAATGGCCCATTTCTTTTCAGTATGCACCATGATGGTGCGTCAAACTAGTTCTGCCCCAGCTCGCGTCGCAAGGCTTCCACGTTTTTCTGGCGGTCGGTGACTTCGTCCTGCAGCTTCTGCACCCGGTTCAGGTATTTCTGGTAATTGCGGGTTTCGTCGCCGTTACGCGTGGCCTTGCCGTCGGTCAGCGCCTTTTCCGCCTCGCTCAGCGCTTTTTGCTCATTGGCCAGCTCCTGTTCCAGGATCTTGCGACGGCCGTTGTCGCGCTGCTTCTGGGTGCCGGGATCGACGCTGGGGTAGCTGCCGGAGGGCTTGGCGTCTCCGTTGCCGCCGCTGCTGTTGGCCGGGGAGGCGCTTTTCTTGTGCTGGCTGGGATAGGAGGAGAGCGGGTTGAGCCGGATCGCCTGCGCGCCGCGTATCGGCACATTGGTGAAAGTGACGTTGCCGTCTTTGTCCACGTACTTGTAAACGGTGGCGTGAGCGGAGGCGCTCAGCAACAGCAAGAGACAAAGCGATAGAGTTTTCATGGGCGGCGTGTCGAGTTCCGGGTTTCAGCTCTGCAATGATATGCAAATCCGCCGGACAAGTCATATATGAAAACGGCAGCCCGGAGGCTGCCGTTTTTCCATGCGCCGGTATTACAGCGAGTAATACATCGCGAATTCCACCGGATGGGTGGTCATGCGGGTCAGGTTGACCTCCTGCATCTTCAGCTCGATGTAGGCGTCGATCCAGTCATTGGAGAACACGCCGCCGCGGGTCAGGAACTCGCGGTCCTTGTCCAGAGCGGCCAGCGCCTCGTCCAGGCTGGCGCACACGGTCGGGATCAGCTTGTCTTCTTCCGGCGGCAAATCGTACAGGTTCTTGTCCGCGGCGTCGCCCGGGTGGATCTTGTTCTGGATGCCGTCCAGGCCGGCCATCAGCAGAGCGGAGAAGCACAGATAGGGGTTGGCCAAGGGGTCCGGGAAGCGCGCTTCGATGCGGCGGCCTTTGGGGCTGGCCACGTGCGGAATGCGGATGGACGCGGAGCGGTTCTTGGCGGAGTAGGCCAGCTTCACCGGCGCTTCATAGTGCGGCACCAGGCGTTTGTAAGAGTTGGTGCCCGGGTTGGTGATCGCGTTCAGCGCCTTGGCGTGCTTGATGATGCCGCCGATGTAGTAGAGCGCGGTTTCGGACAGGCCGGCGTAGCCGTCGCCGGCGAACAGGTTCTTGCCGTCCTTCCAGATGGACTGGTGCACGTGCATGCCGGAGCCGTTGTCGCCGACGATGGGCTTGGGCATGAAGGTGGCGGTCTTGCCGTAGCTGTGGGCCACGTTGTGCACCACGTATTTCAGGATCTGGGTCCAGTCCGCGCGCTGGGTCAGGGTGCTGAACCTGGTGCCGATCTCGTTCTGGCCGGCGGTGGCCACTTCGTGGTGGTGCACTTCCACCGGGATGCCCAGCTCTTCGAGCAGCAGCACCATGGCGGAGCGGATGTCTTGCGAGGAATCCACCGGCGGCACTGGGAAGTAACCGCCCTTGATGCCCGGGCGGTGGCCCATATTGCCGCCTTCGAACTCCTCGGCGGAAGCCCAGGCGGCTTCTTCGGCCTTGATCTTGACGAAGCAGCCGGACATGTCTGTGCCCCAGGTCACGCTGTCGAAGATGAAGAATTCCGGTTCCGGGCCGAAATAGGCGGTGTCGCCCAGGCCGGAGGCCTTAAGATAGGCTTCGGCGCGTTTGGCGATGGAGCGCGGGTCGCGGTCGTAGCCCTTGCCGTCGGCCGGATCGATCACATCGCAGTGCAGGAAGACGGTGGGTTCATCGTAGAACGGGTCGATGCGGGCGGTGGCCGGGTCGGCCATCAGCAGCATGTCGGATGCCTGGATGCCTTTCCAGCCCGCGATCGAGGAACCGTCGAAAGCGTGGCCGTGTTCGAACCATGCGTCCGGATCGTCCAGCAGCACATGGGCCGGAATCGACACGTGTTGTTCTTTGCCGCGGGTATCGGTAAAGCGCAGGTCGATGAACTTGACATCATTTTCGGTAATCAGCTTGACTACGTCTGCAACCGCCATGGTTTTCTCCTGAAAGGCTACATGCATCATGTGCGAATGAGTGGATGGCAGGCTCTTAAGCATTAAGCGTGCCAGCTTTGAAATCGCTGAGATTCCATTGTGTCATAGCCCAAAACCGGGCGCTAGCGGAGTTGAATGAACCAGGGTGGTGCCTGGATTCGGCTTATGCACCAAAACAGGGCGTTGACGGCATTGCGGCCGTCTTCGTCGATATGGATAATCCGTATATTCCGTATATAAGGTAACGAGAGCGGCTGACAAAACCCCGCTAAGACGCTGAGGCCGGCCGGCGCAGCGTCAAGGGGTGTCGGCGGTTCGACAAGGCGGCCGGGCCGCGGGGAGAGCTTGCATGGATCAGATGACGCGGCTATTGCAACAGGCGCGGCGCCGGGCGGAAGAACAGGGCTTGCCCTATCGCGGCGCCTTGACGCCGCAGGAAGCGCACCAGCTGAAGCAGGCGATGCCGGAAGCGGTGCTGCTGGACGTGCGCAGCGCGGCGGAATGGCAGTTCGTCGGCGTGGTGCCCTATGCCCAGCGGCTGGAGTGGCGAAGCTTTCCCGGCATGCAGCCCAATCCGCGTTTCATCGAGCAATTGCAGGACATGCTGCCCAAGGACGGCGTGCTGATGCTGATGTGCCGTTCCGGCGTGCGCTCGGACGAAGCGGCGCGCATGGCCGCCGCCGCCGGTTACACCGAAGCCTACAACGTGCTGGAGGGGTTTGAGGGCGACAAGGACGCCGACGGCCACCGCAACACCGTGGGCGGCTGGAAAGCGCGCGGCCTGCCCTGGCAACAAGGCTGAGCCGGGGCCGGCGCGGCGACGTCGTGGTTGAAGTTTGGCGTATTCCACGGCAAAGTGTCATAGCGCCGCCGGCAGGGCGGCGCGGACGCGACGAGAGCCGCCAACAAAGCCAAGCGCGACGCGGCGCCGGGGCTTTGTTAGCCACTCTCTATCCGAATACCGAAAACATAGCCAAATCTTGGAAAGCTGACTCATGACCGACCGTTACGCCGTTATCGGCAACCCTGTTTCGCACAGCCAGTCGCCGTTCATCCATAACGAATTCGCGACGGCCACCGGCCAGGATATCGCTTACGACAAGTTGTTCGCCGAACTGGGGCGTTTCAACGAGGTGGTGGCCGAGTTCGTCTCCGCCGGCGGCAAGGGCCTCAATATCACGCTGCCGTTCAAGGGCGACGCCTACCGTTTCGCCAATGAGCTGACCGAGCGCGCCCGCGCGGCGGAGGCGGTCAATACCCTGTGCTTCCGCGACGGCAGGATCTACGGCGACAACACCGACGGCGTGGGCCTGGTGCGCGACATCGTGGACAATCTGGACTACCCGATCGCCGGCGCCAAGGTGCTGATTCTGGGCGCGGGCGGCGCGGTGCGCGGCGTGCTGGAACCCATCCTGGCGCAAAAGCCGGCCTCCTTGACCATCGCCAACCGCACGCTGATCAAGGCCGAGGCGCTGGCGCATCACTTCGCGCCTTGGGGCAAGGTGGAGGCCATAGGCTACGAGCAATTGAAGGGCCGCAGCTTCGACATCGTGATCAACGCCACCTCGACCAGCCTCAGCAATGAATTGCCGCCCATCCCCTACGGCCTGTTCACCGCGCGCACCCTGGCTTACGACATGGTGTACAGCAAGGGCCTGACGCCTTTCTTGCAACGCGCGCAGGCGGAAAACGCCGGCATGCTGGCCGACGGCCTGGGCATGCTGGTGGAGCAGGCGGCGGAGTCCTTCGCCATCTGGCGCGGCGTGGAGCCGGCCACCCGCAAGGTGACCAATATGCTGCGGGAAGTGCTGGCCTGACGCTCGCCGGGTCCGGCGGGTCCGGACCCATCAACAAGGCGTCGCTTTTCCCTCCCGCGGTTTGAATCCCAATCCCCCTTGCCCTGCGAGGGGGCTCGCTTCGCGAGTCAGATGATGCGTCTCTTCCTGAAAGTACTGGCGGCCCTGATGGCCGCCTTTCTGCTGTATAACCTGTGGATCTTCGGCCATATCGTTTATTGGCGCGGCCACAACCCGTCGGCCAGCGCCTTCATGAACGAACAGCTGGCCAAGCTGCAGCAGGACGACCCCGAGGCGGAGCTGCGCCACAAATGGGTGAGTTACGAGCAGATCTCGCCCAATCTGAAGCGCGCGCTGATCGCGTCGGAAGACGCCAAGTTCGTCGATCACGAAGGTTTCGATTGGGACGGCATCGAGGCCGCTTTCGAAAAAAACCTGAAGAAGGGCAAGATCGTCGCCGGCGGCTCCACCATCAGCCAGCAGCTGGCCAAGAATTTGTTCCTGTCCAGCAGCAAGACGCCGTGGCGCAAGGTGGAGGAAGCCTTGATCACGGTGATGCTGGAAACGGTGTTGGACAAGCGGCGCATTTTCGAGATTTACCTGAACGTGATCGAGTGGGGCAACGGGGTTTTCGGCGCGGAGGCGGCCTCGCGCTATTACTACCGCTCCAGCGCGGCGCGGCTGTCTTCGTCGCAGGCGGCCAAGCTGGCGGCGATGGTGCCCAATCCGCGCTATTACGACAGCCATCGCGGCGCGCCGGGCCTGGCGCGCAAGACCCGCATCATCCAGCGGCGAATGGGCTATGTGGAACTGCCGTGAGCGCCCGGGGGCCGGATTGGAGCGGCGCAGGCGGCATGTTACAATCGCGACTTTCTTTGAGTGCGCCATGCGCGAGGCATGGCGGCTACGCAATGGACTTACCCAGTTACCCCGTAATCCAATCCCGATTTACCGTTAGAGAATAACGCCCGCCTCAGACCGCCCGCGCCGCGCGCGCCATCTGGGCGGAAGGAGACGTGCATGACGGTTGCCTTCAAGCAACAATCCGCCGATCGTCTGCAAGAAAGCCTGGCCCTGGTGCAGCGCCTGATCGAGCGCCAGCGGCAGTTGGAAGATCTTGTATCCCGTCAGGAGGCGTCCGAGCCGCCGACGGACCCGCTGGCCCCGCATTACAATCTGGAAGCGCTGCGGCTGAAGCTGGAGCAGCTGCACCCGGCCGACGTCGCCCATATCCTGGAAGCCTTGCCGCTGGAAGACCGCCTGCTGGTCTGGGACCAGGTGGGCGGCGCGCGCGACGGCGCCATCCTGCTGGAAGTGTCCGACGCGGTCAGGGAATCGCTGATCGAAGTGATGGAGCACGGCGAGCTGGTCAACGCCGCCGAGCAACTGGACGCCGACGAACTGGCCGAACTGGCGCCGGACATGCCGCGCCAGGTGGTGTACGAAGTGATGGGCGGCCTGGACGAGGAAGAGCGCGCCCAGCTGCAATCCGCGCTGTCCTACGACGAGGACAAGGTCGGCGCGCTGATGGACTTCGACCTGGTCAAGATCCGCGCCGACGTCAGCTGCGAAGTGGTGCTGCGCTATCTGCGCCGTTTCGACGAACTGCCGGCGCATACCGACAAAATCTTCGTCATCGACGACTTGGGCCTGCTCAAGGGCGTGCTGTCCATCCGCAAACTGCTGGTGTCGGACCCCGACGCCTTGGTGGCCGAAGTGATGGCCACCGAGCTGGTCAGCTTCAGCCCGGACGAGGACGCCGCCGACGCGGCGCTGGCCTTCGAGCGCTACGACTTGATCACCGCGCCGGTGGTGGACGAGGCCGGCAAGCTGATCGGCCGGCTGACCGTGGACGAGATGGTGGACGTGATCCGCGAGGAATCCGACAGCGAAGTGCTGAATCTGGCCGGCTTGAAAGAGGAAGAAGACCTGTTCGCGCCGGTGATCGACTCGGTGAAGAACCGCTGGGCCTGGCTGGCGATCAATCTGTGCACCGCCTTCATCGCCTCGCGGGTGATCGGCGTGTTCGAACACTCCATTTCCCAATTGGTGGCCCTGGCCGCGCTGATGCCCATCGTCGCCGGCATCGGCGGCAACTCCGGCAATCAGACCATCACCATGATCGTGCGGGCGCTGGCCATGGGGCAGATGCAGCTGAGCCAGGCCTGGCGCTTGTGGCGCAAGGAGTTGCGAGTCAGCATGATCAACGGCGTGCTGTGGGGCGGGGTGATAGGCAGCGTGGCCTGGCTGCTGTACGGCAGCTTTTCGCTGGGTCTGGTGATGCTGGGCGCGATGCTGCTCAATCTGATGCTGGCCGCCACCATGGGCGTGTTGATTCCCTGCCTGATGCAGCGCTCCGGCCGCGACCCGGCGCTGGGCTCCAGCGTGCTGATCACCGCCTGCACCGACTCCGGCGGCTTTTTCATTTTCCTGGGTCTCGCCACCCTGTTCCTGTTGTGACGACCATGCTGACGATAGCCGAGGCGCTGCGCCTATACCCCTTGCCCCGCCTGGAAGCCCGCATGCTATTGCAGCAGGCGGCGCCGGGGCTGACTCACGCCCGCATCGTGGCCTACCCGGAACAGACGCTGAGTGCGGAACAGGAGGCGTGTTTCCGCGCGCTCGCCGCCCGGCGCGCCGCCGGCGAGCCGGTGGCCTATTTGATCGGCCGGCGAGAGTTCTACGGCCGCGATTTCACCGTGGGCCCGCAGGTATTGATCCCCCGGCCGGAAACCGAGCACTTGATCGAGGCGGCCTTGCAGCGGTTTGGCGACCGCGCCGCCCGCGTCGTCGACCTGGGCACCGGCAGCGGCGCCATCGCCGCGACGCTGGCGCTGGAGGCGCCGGCATGGCGGGTCTGCGCCGTTGATCTGTCGCCGGAGGCGCTGGCCATCGCGCGCGGCAACGCGGAACGCCTGGGCGCGCGCGTCGATTTTTATCAGGGCAGCTGGTATCAAGCCTTGCCCGAGAACGCGGTCTTCGATCTCATCGTGTCCAATCCGCCGTATATACAGCGTAACGACGAACACCTGGGGCAGGGGGATGTGCGCTTCGAGCCGCGGATGGCGCTGACCGACGAGGCCGATGGGCTGGACTGTCTGCGCGCCATCGCCGCCGACGCGCCGCGACGGCTGGCGCCGGGCGGCGGCTTGATCGTCGAGCACGGCTACGACCAGGGCGCGGCGGTGCGCGGGCTTTTCGCCGACGCGGGTTTGCTGCAAGTGGAAACCATTGTCGATCTGGCGGGTCTGGATCGAATCACCCTTGCAACGATGAAAGCTGACTGATGTGGTTTAAGTTGTCCTGTTTGCGCCGGCTGTGGCCGGCGTTGTTGTTATCGCCGCTGGCTGTCCTGCTGGCAGTGTCCCCGGATTTCAATCGAGAATTGTTTCTGATCCTGCATGAGGCCGGCCGCGTCGCGCCCGGCGCGTTCTGGCGTCTGTTGAGCGTGCTGGGCGACTGGCCCACGGTGCTGGCCCTGCTGCTGGCCTTGAGCTGGCGGCGGCCGGACAAGCTGCCGGCCTTGTTGGTGGGCTGCGGCGTCGGCGTGTTTCTGGCCATCGTGCTCAAGGCGGGCTTCGCCGTGCCGCGACCGCCGTTGGCGCTGCCGCCGGGCTCGGTGCAATTGCTGGATGATTTGCCCGGCAACGGCTCTTTCCCCTCCGGCCATGCGATGGCATCCGCCACGCTGGCGAGTTTTCTTTATTATTCAGGCGTCTTGCGCCGCGGAGCCTTGCTGACGGCGGCCGTGGCCTTGGTGATGCTGTCGCGCTTGGCGATAGGCGTGCACTGGCCGCTGGATGTGACGGTGGGCGCCTTGCTGGGATGGGCGTCCATGTGCGCCGCTTGCCGCTGGGCCTGGCCTCGGGGATGGCCGGCGGGCTTGAGCGCGCGGCTGCAGTCGCTGATGCTGCCGGCCTTGGCGCTGCAGCTGCTGTGGCTGTTGTACAAGCCGGGCAGCCATGAGGAATACGGCCTGAGGCTGGCGGTGTGCGCGCTGGTGCTGGCCGCGGGTTGTTGGCGCTGGCGGCGCGCGCGCTTGGGATAGCGCAGCGTTCGCGCTCAGGCATGACAAAGGCGGCCCAATGGGCCGCCTTTGTCG
The DNA here is from genome assembly GCF_020544465.1 of Chromobacterium rhizoryzae. Lineage (NCBI taxonomy): Bacteria > Pseudomonadati > Pseudomonadota > Betaproteobacteria > Neisseriales > Chromobacteriaceae > Chromobacterium > Chromobacterium rhizoryzae. The sequence goes on along the minus strand of NZ_CP066126.1, from coordinate 3,823,462 downwards.
AAATCAGGCCGGCGCGCCGGCAAAAGCATTACAATAACGCCGGTGCCGGCAGGGCCGGATGCCTGATCAATGGTGGTGGCCGTGCTCGCCGTGGGCATGACCATGGCTGACTTCATCGGCGCTGGCGGCGCGGATTTCCACTACCTTGGCGGTGAAGCGGATGCTCTGGCCGGCCAGCGGGTGGTTGGCGTCGACCACGGCCTTGCCGTCGGCGATGTCGGTGACGCGGAACAGCAGCACGTCGCCGGTTTCCGGATCGTCGGCTTCGAACATCATGCCGACTTCGACGTCAGCCGGGAACACGTCCAGGTCTTCCAAGCGGATCAGTTCTTCTTCCGGGTCGCCGAAAGCGTCGTCCGGCGTCATCTTGACGTCGATGGCGTCGCCAACGGCCTTGCCTTCCAAAGCTTCTTCCACCAGCGGGAAGATGCCGTCGTAGCCACCGTGCAGATAGCTGATCGGCTCTTCGGTCTTGTCGAGGAGGTTGTTGTCAGCGTCGAACATCTCGTAGTGGAGGGTCACGACGGTGTTTTTGGAGATTTGCATGAGTGCGGATCCGTGAAGGAAGGTAAATAAAGCGGATGGCGGCGCAAGCCGGCCATCGAAAACGATTTTCAGATGCGCCGCCAATTGCGCGCATCCCATATTGTAAACCATTGCCGGGCGTTTCAGCCCGTGAAACTGCCATGAACACAACAACTTTGCTGGGCGGGATGTCGCCCGAACAGTTCCTCGCCGAGTACTGGCATAAGAAGCCTTTGCTGATCCGCGGCGCCCTGACCGAAGTGGGGCCGCTGGCGGATTTTTCGGTGCTGTCGCAACTGGCGACCCGCGAAGACGCGGAGTCGCGTCTGATTGAATGCCGCAACGGCCGCTGGAGCCTGGAGCGCGGTCCGTTCCGCCCGGCGCGTTTCCGCCGGTTGCCGGAGACGGACTGGACCTTGCTGGTGCAGGGCGTTAACCAGCATCTGCCGCATATCGACGAGCTGCTGTGGCGCTTCAACTTCATTCCCTACGCGCGGCTGGACGATCTGATGATCAGCTACGCGCCGCCGGGCGGCACCGTGGGACCGCATTTCGACGCCTACGACGTATTCCTCTTGCAAGTGGGCGGGCGCAAGCGCTGGCAGATCTCCACCCAGCACGACGACGACTTCATCGAAGACGCGCCGATCCGGGTGCTGAAGGACTTCCGTTGCGAGCAGGAGTTCGTGCTGGAGCACGGCGACATGCTCTATCTGCCGCCCAAGTGCGCGCATCACGGCGTGGCGCTGGACCCGGGCATGACTTATTCGATCGGCTTCCGCGCGCCGCCGGCGCAGGAACTGGCGACGCAATTCCTGGTGCATCTGCAGGACCGCATCTGCGCGGAAGGCGTGTATGCCGATCCCGGGCTCAAGCTGCAGCAGGACCCGGCGCGGATCGGCGACGAGATGGTGGAGCAGGTCAGCCGTCTGCTGGAGCAGATCCGTTGGGACAAGGCCGCGGTGGGGGACTTCCTGGGCCACTATCTGACCGAACCCAAGGCGCATGTATTTTACGACGCGCCGGAAGAGGAGTTGGACGAGGCCGAATTCGAGAGCGAAGCGACATTGCGCGGACTGGAACTGGACCGCAAGAGCCAGATCCTGTTCTGTGGCGACAGTTTCTATTGCAACGGCGAGAAACTGGAGGCCGCGGAAGAGGATTTCGCCGCTTGGCGCGTCTTCGCCAATGCCAGAAGCATTGCCGGCGCGGCGCTTGGGCCTGGCATGCAGGAATGTTTGTACGAGGGATACCTGGCAGGCTATTGGCATTTGGCGACGAATGTAGCAAAATAACCACAGAAATTGTTCGGATGCGCAAGTGATATCGACAAATTCTGGCCTCAACGACAGGGGTAAACGCCCGTTTTTGTGGCTATGCTGCTTTGCGGAAGAGGATTATGGGCAAAGGTGTTTTTTTGGAATTTTGCCCCCTATACAGCCTTTTTTTTCGTGATACAATTTGCGCACTGATGGATTTTCAGTCGCCCGGCTTATTTCGAAGACCGTGCGATAACTGACGTCTTGTTCAACTTATCCTCAAAGGTAATGAAAAAATGAAACAGTCGCTCCTCGTTGCTGCCCTGCTGGCTGTAGCCCTGTCCGCTTGCGGTAAGAAAGCTGAAGCTCCGGCTGAAGCTTCCGCTCCTGCTGTTGAAGCATCCGCTCCGGCTGCCGCTCCGGCATCCGCTCCGGCTGCTGAAGCTTCCGCTCCGGCTGCTGCTTCCGCTCCGGCTGCTGAGGCTTCCGCTGCCAAGTAATTCTTGGCCTGCGACAAAAAAACCGGCTATGGCCGGTTTTTTTGTATCTGTAGCAAATGGAACAAGGGGTGTTGCAACATGAAAACAACACAATTGTCTGTTCGCTACAAAGCGTTACATTATCGCCTGATAACGGATGGCCGGATTCATTGACCGGCCATTGGGAAAACAAGGCGCAAAGAAAAGCCCGCGACAGCGGGCTTTATCTTTTGGGACGCGTTGATTTCGCGTTTTATTGCAGCTCGGTTTGCAGCTTGGACAGCGCGGCCTTGCTGAAGGCGTCCGACAGCGGCTTGCCTTGTTTGTCCTGGATGGACACCGTGCTGGAGCCGGGCGCGGTTTCCTTGATCTGCACGCGGTATTCCTGCTCCGTGGGTTTGGCGGATTTGCCGTCGTCGCTCTTCCAGAAGGCGAGGCCGGACCAGAAGCCGCTGGACTCGTTCTTGTCGGTTTCGCTCTTGGCCGGTTTGACGAAGTAAACGCCCTGGGAACGGTCGCGGTCGCTGACCACCAGGCCGACGCGGTCCAGCGCCAGGCCGACGCGGCGCCAAGCGCGGTCGAACTCGTCGCTGAGCAGCAACTGGCCGTCTACGATGGGGGTTTGCGGCTTGGCCGGCGCGCTCAGCGTCTGCTTGACCTGTTCGCGGGCTTTATCTTCCGCCATGCCCAGATTCATCATGAAGCGGCCCAGCAACTCGGCTTCCAGGCCCGGGTCGGTGGCGCGTGGCTGCCAGATGGTATTGGTCTTGGTGGTGTCGGCATAGACTTCTTCCATGCCGCGGTGGGAGAAGTAAACTTCCGTGCCGTTGGCGGTCTTTTCCAGACGAATGCGGAACTTGTCGCGCTCGCCGGTGGAGTAGACGCTGCCGAGGCCGACGGTTTCCAGCAGCTTGCGCAGGCCGTCGTTGGGCAGTTTGGCGCGGTTTTCCGCCCAATCCGTTTCCATCACGCCCACGGCCGGGTCTTCGCTCTTGATCACGAAGCCGTTGTCCTGCCAGAAGGCTTTCAGCGCGGGCCACAGCTGTTCCGGGCTCTTGCCGGATACAACCAGCCAGCGCTGGGTGCCGGCGCGTTCCATCTTGACGTTGTCCAGCTGGTTCAGCGCGACCGAGCTGCCGGCCGCCGGCTGTTGCGCCGGCGCGTCGGTCTTGGCGCCCTGGGCGGCGGCGCTGGCGGCGCCTGGGATGGTGTATTTGTTCTGGACTTGCGGCGCGGTCAGATCCGGCGGCACTTCCAGAGTGTTGACGGTTTTGGGCTTGTCGGACTGGTAGTCCAGCTTTTTGGTCAGCGGCTGTTGCGAGCTGCAACCGGCGATAATGCCAGTTGCCAGCAGAATCGCGGCGGGCGCGGTTCGTTTCATGCGGTCTCCCATCGTTTCGGCAGGGGAAGGGTTAAAGGACGTCGGCTTGTTTCATCGCCGCTTCCACGGCCGCTTGCGCGTCGGGGGAGAGCGGAGTCAGCGGCAGGCGGATGCCGGAGGGAATCCGGTTCATCCGCGTCAGCGCCCACTTGGCCGGAATCGGGTTGGGTTCGATAAACAGCTGCTTGTGCAGGCCTTGCAGCTTGTCGTTGATCTCGCGAGCCAGCTTGGCGTTGCCGCTGGTGGCGGCTTTGCACAGCTCGCTCATGGATTTGGGGGCGATGTTGGCGGTGACCGAGATCACGCCGTGGCCGCCGCACAGCATGAAGGCCATGCCGGTGGCGTCATCGCCGGAATAAAGGGTGAAGCCGTCCGGAACGCGCATGACCAGATCGCAGGCGCGGCCGATGTCGCCGGTGGCGTCTTTCAGGCCGACGATGTTGGGGTGGGCGGCCAGGCGCAGCGCGGTGTCGTTGCTCATGTCGGCAACGGTGCGGCCGGGCACATTATAAAGAATGACCGGCAGCTTGCTGGCGTCGGCGATTGCTTTGAAATGCTGGTACAGACCTTCCTGAGTGGGCTTGTTGTAATAAGGCACGACGGACAGCACGTAATCGGCGCCAACCTCCTGGGACAGGTGGCTCAGCTCGATCGCTTCGGCCGTGGAGTTGCCGCCGGCGCCGGCGACGACTTTGACGCGGCCTTCAGCGTATTCGACAACCGCTTTGACCACGGCGATATGCTCGGTCACGTTCAATGTGGCGGATTCGCCCGTGGTGCCAACCGCGACAATGCCGTCGGTGCCATTCTCAATATGGAAATCGACGAGTCGTCGCAGTGCCTCGTAGTCCACCGAGCCGTCTGCGGACATCGGGGTGACCAGGGCGACCAAGCTGCCGGTAAGCATAGTTCAGCCTATCTCAGGGAATAGAAAACAAGGCTTACGATTGTAGCGGAATTCCAGATGCTGGCAAAAGGTAGGCGGCGTTTCCGTGACGGACGGCTCGGGAAAACGCCGGCACTGTGCTAGAATCCCACGTTTTTCCGATACTTACGGCTATTTGGCTGAAGGATCCCTAAGCGTGATTACCACAAGCAACATTACCATGCAGTTTGGCGTCAAACCTTTGTTCGAAAAGGTTTCCGTCAAATTTGGCGAAGGCAACCGTTACGGCCTGATCGGCGCCAACGGTTCCGGCAAATCCACTTTTATGAAGATTCTGGGTGGCGACCTGGAGCAGACCAGCGGCGAGGTGGCCATCGAGAACGGTCTGCGCCTGGGTAAGCTGCGTCAGGATCAGTTCGCCTATGAAGATCAGCGCGTCATCGACGTGGTGATGATGGGCCACACCGAGATGTGGGCTGCGATGAGCGAACGCGACGCCATCTACGCCAACCCGGAGGCCAGCGAAGACGACTATATGCACGCGGCCGAACTGGAAGCCAAGTTCGCCGAATACGACGGCTACACCGCCGAGGCGCGCGCGGGCGAGCTGCTGATGGGCGTGGGCATTCCGGTGGAACAGCACGCCGGCCCGATGAGCGAAGTGGCGCCGGGCTGGAAGCTGCGCGTCTTGCTGGCGCAAGCCCTGTTCTCCAATCCGGACATCCTGTTGCTGGACGAACCGACCAACAACCTGGACATCAACACCATCCGCTGGCTGGAACACGTGCTCAACGAGCGCAACGCCACCATGATCATCATTTCGCACGACCGTCACTTCCTGAACTCGGTGTGCACCCATATGGCGGACTTGGACTACAACACCATCCGCATCTACCCGGGCAACTACGACGACTATATGATCGCGTCGGCTCAGGCAAGGGAGCGTCAGCTGTCGTCCAACAGCAAGGCCAAGGAGCGCATCCAGGAACTGCAGGAGTTCGTGGCCCGCTTCTCCGCCAACAAATCCAAGGCGCGTCAGGCGACCAGCCGACTGAAGCAGGTGGACAAGCTGAAGTCCGAAATGGTGGAAGTGAAGCCATCCAGCCGTCAGAACCCGTTCATCCGTTTTGAAATGGACGACAAGTTCAAGCTGCACCGTCAGGCGGTGGAGGTGGATCACCTGAACAAGGCTTACGACGCCAAGGTGCTGTTCAAGGATCTGAGCCTGATCCTGGAAGCCGGCGCCCGTCTGGCCGTCATCGGCCCCAACGGCGCGGGCAAGACCTCGCTGGTCAAGCTGCTGGCCGGCGCCTTCAACGCGCCGTTCGCCGAAGGCCTGAGCGCCGACCGCGGTTCGATCAAATGGGCGGAAAAAGCCCAGGTCGGCTATTTCGCCCAGGACCATGAAGCCGATTTCGACAGCGATATGACGCTGACCGAATGGATGCGCGAATGGGGCCAGGAAGGCGACGACGAGCAGGTGATCCGCGGCACGCTGGGCCGTCTGTTGTTCGGCGGCGACGAAGTGGGCAAGCCGGTGCGCGTGCTGTCCGGCGGCGAGAAGGGACGCATGCTGTACGGCAAGCTGATTCTGCAAAAGCCCAATGTGATGATCATGGACGAACCGACCAACCATATGGATATGGAATCGATCGAGTCCCTGAACATGGCGCTGGAGAAGTACAAGGGCACCCTGGTCTTCGTTTCCCACGATCGTCAGTTCGTCAGCTCGCTGGCGACGCACGTGCTGGAACTGGACGGCAAGGGCGGTTACGACTACTACACCGGCAACTACGAAGACTATCTGGCCAGTAAGGGCCTGGAGTAAGCCTCGGCTCTTGGTCGGTTACACGCGGTAACTGACCTGTAGAGCAGTTGCTTTACCGGCGGGAGTCAGTGCGCTATATTGCAGTGCGTCTTGTGCGCTGCAATGGCTGCAGCGCACAAACTCCCGCTTTTCTTTTTTGCTTTATAAAATAACCAATAAAAACAGGTGTTTGGCCATAGGTGGTCGATGGTGGAGTTGTAAGTCCGGCCTCCGGGCGGATTGCCTGTCATCTACAAAGTCAGTAAGGAAAATCCATGCGCTTGAAAGGTAAAGTCTCCATCATCACCGGCGCCGCCAGCGGCATCGGCAAGGCGACCGCCGAGAAATTCGTAAAAGAAGGCGCAGTCGTCGCCGTTTGCGACCTCAATCTGGACGCGGTCAACGCGGTGGTCGAGGAGTTGCAGCAGGCCGGCGGCGAAGCCATAGGCTATAAGGTGGACGTGACCAATAAGGGCCAGATCGCCGACATGGTCGCCGACCTGAAAAACCGCCGCGGCCGCATCGACGTGCTGGTCAACAACGCCGGCATCGTCATGGACGCCCAGTTGATGAAAATGACCGAAGACCAGTTCGACAAGGTGATCGACATCAATCTGAAAGGCGTTTACAACTGTGCCCGCGCGGTGATCGACACCATGGTGGAGCAGGGCGGCGGCGTGATCCTGAACGCGTCCTCGGTGGTGGGCGTCTACGGCAACTTCGGCCAGACCAACTACGCGGCGTCCAAGTTCGGCGTCATCGGCTTCGTCAAGACCTGGGCGAAGGAGCTCGGCAAGAAGGGCATCCGCGCCAATGCGGTGTGTCCGGGCTTTGTCGCCACTCCCATCCTGCAATCGATGCCGGAAAAAGTGATCCAGGCGATGGAAGACAAGGTGCCGATGCGGCGCATGGCCGACCCGACAGAGATCGCCAACGTCTACGCCTTCCTGGCGTCCGACGAGGCCAGCTACATCAACGGCGCGGCCATCGAGGTGACAGGCGGCCTGACGCTCTGATCCGGCGCTCCTGTACGCGAAAACGCCCCGATATTGGGGCGTTTTGTTTTGCCTGGCCGGAAGCGGCTCAATCCTCGCTGTCCGGGTCGCGCGCCAGCAGCGCGGCTTCGACTTCGCGCCGGTGCAGATGGGGCGCGAACAGTTCGATGAAGGTGTAGGCGAAGCCGCGCAGATAGGCGTCCTTGCGGATGCCGATCTTGGTGGTGGACGGCTCGAACAGATGGCCGGCGTCCAGCAGCTGCAGATTGATATCGCGCTCCGGCTCGTAGGCCATGCTGGCGATGATGCCTATGCCCAGCCCCAGGCTGACATAGGTCTTGATCACGTCGGTGTCTATCGCGGTCAGCACCACATTGGGCGCCAGGCCCTGATCGGCGAAGGCCTTGTTGATCTTGGAGCGGCCGGCGAAGGCGAAGTCGTAGGTGACGATGGGGTAGCGGGCGATGTCCGCCAGCGTCAGCGGGCGATCCAGCTTGGTCAGCTCGTGCCCTTCCGGCACCACGATGGAGCGGTTCCATTCATAGCAGGGCAGCATCGCCAATTCCTTATACAAGGCGATGCCTTCGGTGGCGATGGCGAGGTCGGCTTCGCCGGACACCACCATTTCGCAGATCTGGGTGGGGCTGCCCTGCTTGATCGACAGCCTCACCTTGGGGTAACGTCGAACGAACACAGCGATGGCCGGCGGCAGCGCGTAGCGCGCCTGAGTGTGCGTGGTGGCGATGGTCAGCGCGCCTTCCGCCTCCTTGGAGAATTCGTCGCCGACCCGTTTCAGATTCTGCGCTTCGCGCAGAATGCGCTCGGAAATGCGCAGCACCTCCTTGCCCGGCTCGGACACCGAGACCACCCGCTTGCCGTTGCGGATGAAAACCTGGATGCCCAACTCGTCCTCCAGCAGCCGGATTTGCTTGGAAATGCCCGGTTGCGAGGTGTGCAGCTTTTCCGCGGCCTCCGAGACGTTCAGCCCTTGCTTGGCCACCTCGACCAAGTAACGCAGTTGTTGCAGCTTCATGCGACGCCATCCTCTATAAAACCTGTAGTAATTAAATACTAACACAATATTCTTTTCGGTTTATAAGCGGCTTGGGTAGGATTGTCATGAAATTTCCTGCCTGGAGCCTTTGATGAGCCTGGAAGCAAAACTGGACGCCACCGTCGCCTGCCTCAGGACGATCGCGGCCGAGCATCCGGACGCCGTGCTGGCCAACAGCTATGGCGCCGAGGACATGGTGCTGACCGATCTGATCGCCCGCCTGGGCCTGGGCATCGCGGCCTTCAGCCTGGACACCGGCCGCCTGCCGGCGGAAACCTACGACCTGATGCAGCGGGTGGAAGAGCGTTATCCCAGCCACCCCGTCGCCGTGTATTTCCCGCAGTCCGCCGCGGTGGAGCAGTATGTGGCCCTCCACGGCATCAACGGCTTTTACCGCAGCGTGGACGCGCGCAAGTCCTGTTGCCAGCTGCGCAAGCTGGAGCCGCTCAGGCGCGCGCTGGCCGGGCGGTCCGCCTGGATCACCGGGCTGCGGCGCGAACAGTCGCCGACGCGCCAGGATCTGCAGGTCAGCGAATACGACGCCGACAACGGTCTGCAAAAGTTCAGCCCGCTGCTGGACTGGAGCGAGGGCGAGGTCTGGGACTATCTGCGCGCGCACGAAGTGCCCTACAACGCCCTGCACGACCGCCATTACCCCTCCATCGGCTGCGCGCCCTGTACCCGGGCCATTTCGGTGGGCGAGGACGTCCGCGCCGGCCGCTGGTGGTGGGAAAACCCCGATTCCAAGGAATGCGGCCTGCACGTCAAGGCCAGCCCGTTGAAACGCCCGGCATAGCGCCGCCTGAAAGAGCACCATGTATCAATATGATGAAGTCGATCACCGCATCGTGCGCGAGCGCGTGGTTCAGTTTCGAGATCAGACCCGGCGCTATCTGGCCGGCGAACTGAGCGAGGACGAGTTTCGCCCGTTGCGGCTGATGAACGGCCTGTACGTGCAGCGCCACGCGCCCATGTTGCGCGTCGCCATTCCCTACGGCCATCTGCGCAGCGGCCAGCTGCGCAAGCTGGCCGACATCGCCCGCCGCTACGATAAGGGCTACGGCCATTTCACCACCCGCCAGAACATCCAGTTCAACTGGCCGGAGCTGGCGCGGGTGCCGGATATCCTGGAAGAGCTGTCCACGGTGGAAATGCACGCGATCCAGACTTCCGGCAACTGCGTGCGCAACACCACCACGGACGCCTTCGCCGGCGTGGCCGGCGACGAGCTGCTGGACCCGCGGCCCTGGTGCGAGATCATCCGTCAGTGGAGCACGCTGCACCCCGAGTTCACCTTCCTGCCGCGCAAATTCAAGATCGCGGTGTCCGGCAGCGTGGAAGACCGCGCGGCCACGCGCGTGCACGACATCGGCCTGCACGTGGTGCGCAACGAGGCCGGCGAAGTCGGTTTCCGCGTGATGGTGGGCGGCGGACTGGGGCGCACGCCCATCGTCGGCGACGTGGTCAAGGATTTTCTGCCCACCCCGCATCTGCTGACCTATCTGGACGCGGTGCTGCGGGTCTATAACCGCTTCGGCCGCCGCGACAACAAATACAAGGCGCGCATCAAGATCCTGGTCAAGGCGATGACGGTGGAGGGCTTTGCCGCCAAGGTGGAGGACGAATGGCTGCATATCAAGGGCGGTCCGGCCACGCTGCGCGACGAGGACGTCGCGCACTACGCCAGCTTTTTCACCGATCCGCCGTATCAGACGCTGCCGGCCAATCCGCCCGAGCTGCGGACCTGGCTGGAAGAAGACAAGGGCTTCGCCCGGTGGGCGGAGCGCAATACCCGCGCTCACAAGCGGCCGGGTTATCGTTCGGTCGTGCTGTCGCTGAAACGCGCCGGCGTGCCGCCCGGCGACATCAGCGCGGAACAGATGGACGCGGCGGCGGAATTGTCCGAGCGCTTCGGATTCGGCGAACTGCGCGTCGCCCATGAACAGAACCTGGTGTTGCCGGACGTGCCGGAAAAGGATTTGCACGCCTTGTGGCAGCTGGCGCGCCAGCACGGCTTCGCCACTCCCAATATCGGCCTGCTCACCGACATCATCTGCTGTCCGGGCGGCGACTTCTGCTCGCTGGCCAACGCGCGCTCGATTCCGGTGGCCGAGGCCATCCAGCAAACCTTCGAGGACATGGACTATCTCTACGACCTCGGCGACATCGACTGCAATTTCTCCGGTTGCATGAATGCCTGCGGCCACCATCACATCGGCAATATCGGCATTCTGGGCGTGGATAAAAACGGGGAAGAGTGGTACCAGATCACGCTGGGCGGCAGCCAGGGCAGCGCCACCAGCATAGGCAAGGTGATCGGGCCCTCGTTCGCCCAGGCCGACGTGCCCAAGGCCTTCACCACCATCATGAGCGTCTATCTGGAGCAACGCGGTCCGGGCGAGCGCTTCATCGAAACCGTGCGCCGCATCGGCATCGAACCCTTCAAGGAGCGGGTGTATGCCAAACATCATTAAACAGGGACAAGTCCGGCCCGACGATTGGAATCTGCTGCGCCAGGATGAAAACGGCCAGTTGCCGGAAACCGCCGCGGGCGGCAATGTGATCGTGCCGCTGTCCGATTGGCTGGAACGACGCGCGTTCTGGCGCAGCCATGCGGCGCGGGTGGGCGTCTGGCTGGGACCGGAGGACGATCCGGCGCGGCTACTGGCCGATTTGCCAGAGCTGGAGCTGATCGCCGTCGATTTTCCGGCCTTCACCGACGGGCGCGGCTACAGTCATGCGCGCTTGCTGCGCGAGCGCTACGGCTATCGCGGGGAACTGCGGGCGATCGGGGATGTCTGGCAAGACTTGCTGCATTCCATGGCGCAAGTTGGTTTTGATGCATTTGCCATCAAGGACGGCAAGACACTGGAATCTTCGCTGGATGGTTTCAATACTTTTAGCGAAAACTATCAGGCTACCGTGCTGAACCCGCTGCCACTGTTTCGTAGGCGCGTCACATCGGTGTAATGTGTGGCTTATGCGAGACAGAGGCTGAAAAAAAACGCTTTTTTTGACGTTTTTTTGCAACGGATTGCTCGCAATCTGTGGCGCCTCAAGTTGACATGGGATTGCAGCGTTTCTATAGTGCGGGTTAACTGCATAAACACAGTTTGCAGATCACCCTGTTGTTTGCAGTAAAATTGTTCGTGTGGTCTTTGCGTCAGCCCGCATTGCTACCCATTTTATAGATTAAAGAGGGAATAACATGACTAAACAGCTGAAACTGAGCGCCCTGGTTGCTGCTCTGTTGGTTTCCGCTAGCGCTTTTGCTGCTAAACCTGGCTATGCCGTTGACCAGTCCACCGAATCCGTGACTCGCAACAACTACGGCGAGTGCTGGAGAACCAACTTCTTCGACAAGGCCAAGGACGGCCTGGTTGAATGTGGCGACCGTGAAGCTGCCAAGCCGGTAGCCGAAGCTCCGAAGCCGGTGCTGGTTTCCGAAAAAGAAAAAGTCACCCTGTCCGCTAAAGTGCTGTTCGACTTCGACAAGGCCAAGCTGCGCGCCGACGCCAAGAACGAACTGGACCCGCTGGTTGAAAAGCTGAAAGCCAACGCCGGCAAAGGCTACCTGAAGTCCGTTGAAGTTGCTGGCTACACCGACTTCATGGGTTCCGCCGCTTACAACAACCGTCTGTCGCAAGAGCGCGCCGACGCTGTTAAAGGCTACTTCATCGCTGCTGGCGTTCCGGCTGAAAAAGTGACCTCCGTAGGTCGCGGCTCCGCTGAAGCCAAGATGACCGCCGAGTGCAAGGCCAAATTCCCGAAATACCAGAAGAAAGGTTCCAAGCAGAACCTGGCTATCAAGGAATGCATCGAGTCTGATCGTCGCGTTGAGCTGACCATCGACGCGGTTAAAGAGTCCCTGGTTGAGAAGAAGTAATCTCGATTAGTCGCTCTGTTCAAAAAGCCCCGCAATCTTGCGGGGCTTTTTGCATTGGACGGCGGAGGGCGGGCTCCTTTCGCCGTCGCCGCCCCAATTGCGTTTCATGTCTGGACGCTATCCGTGGCTGGCAGATACAATCGAAGGTTTTCAGGACGCAATAAGACCAGCACATGCAGGTATTTTTTGGAGATCCGCGGCGTTATCAGCTGCCAGCCTGCGCCTTGACCATCGGCAATTTCGACGGCGTGCACCTTGGCCATCAGAAAATGCTGCAGCGCCTGCGGCTGGAAGCCGACGCGCGCGGCTTGCCGACGGCTCTGTTGACCTTTGAACCCCATCCGCGGGAGTTCTTCGCGCGCGACAAGCCGCCCGGCCGCCTGTCCACGCTGCGCGACAAACTGGCTTTCTTGCAGCGGCTGGGCCTGGTCGACTATGTGTTCGTCTATCGCTTCAACCACGGTTTCGCCGGCATGTCGGCGCAGGACTTCATCGACAAAGTCCTGGTGCAGGGCCTGCAGACCAAGTATTTGCTGATCGGCGACGACTTCCAGTTCGGCGCCAAGCGGCAGGGCCACTTCGAAATGTTGAGCTCCTGTCCCCATTTCGTCACCGAGGCGATGCCGACGGTGCTGGCCATGGGCGAGCGAGCGTCCAGCAGCCTGGTGCGCGAGCGGCTGGCCGCCGGCGATTTGAGCGGCGCGGAAAGCCTGCTGGGGCGCGAGTACCAGATTTCCGGCCGTGTGGTGCACGGCAAGAAACTGGGCCGCACCATAGGTTTCCCCACGGCCAACATCCATCTGCCGCATTTGCGTCCGGCCTTGCAGGGCGTGTTCGTGGTGCAGGCGGAGACCGACGCCGGCGTGCTGGGCGGCGTGGCCAGTCTGGGTTTGAACCCGACGGTCAGCGACACCCCGGACTACAAACTGGAAGTGCATCTGTTCGATTTCGCCGGCGATCTCTACGGCCAGCGGCTGACGGTGCGATTCCTGAAGAAACTGCGCGACGAGGCGCGGTATGATGATTTATCGGCGCTGATCGCTCAGATCGAAAAAGACGCGGCCAGCGCCAAGACCTATTTGACAAGTTTGCAGCGAGAGCAGGCATGAGCATCGATTATCGAAAAACCGTAAACCTGCTGGATACCCCCTTCGCCATGCGCGGGGATCTGGCCAAACGCGAACCGGCCTGGGTCAAGCGCTGGCAGGAGGAGAAGCGCTACGAGAAGCTGCGCAAGCTCTCCGCCGGCCGTCCCAAGTTCATCCTGCACGACGGCCCTCCGTACGCCAACAACGACATCCACCTGGGCCACGCGGTCAACAAGGTGCTGAAGGACATCATCGTCCGCTCCAAGACGCTGGCCGGTTTCGACGCGCCCTATGTGCCGGGCTGGGACTGTCACGGCCTGCCCATCGAACTGATGGTGGAGAAGCTGCACGGCAAGGACATTCCCGCCGCCAAATTCCGCGAGCTGTGCCGCGAATACGCGAAAGAGCAAGTGGCGCGCCAGAAGAAGGGCTTCATCCGCCTGGGCGTGCTGGGCGATTGGGACAATCCCTATCTGACCATGGATTTCAAGACCGAGGCCGACATTGTGCGCACCCTCGGCAAAATCTTCGAGAACGGCTATCTGACCAAGGGCGAGAAGCCGGTGCACTGGTGCATCGAGTGCGGCTCCTCGCTGGCCGAGGCCGAAGTCGAGTATGAGGACAAGCTGTCGCCGGCGATCGACGTCGGCTTCAAGGTAGTGGACGCGGACAAGGCGGGCGAAGCCTTCGGCGCCGACGCCTCCGGCGCGATGGCGGTGATCTGGACCACCACGCCGTGGACCTTGCCCGCCAACCAGGCGGTCGCCGCAGGCGCCGAACTGGTTTATCAATTGCTGGACACGCCCAAGGGCAAGCTGATCCTGGCCAAGGAGCTGGCCGAGGCGGCCTTGAAGCGCTACGGCGTCGAGAGCTGCCAGGTGTTGGGCGAGGCCAAGGGCCGGGCGCTGGAGCTCTTGCAGCTGCAACACCCGTTCTACGCGCGCCAAGTGCCGGTGATCCTGGGCGACCACGTGACCACCGACGCCGGCACCGGCCTGGTGCACACCGCGCCGGCCCACGGTCTGGAAGACTTCCAGGCCGGCCTGCATTACAAGCTGCCGGTGGCCAACCCGGTGGCGGACAACGGCCGTTACAAGACGGGCACCGAGCTGTTCGCCGGCCTGCTGGTCTGGGACGCCAATCCGCGCATCATCGAAACGCTGGAAGAGCACGGCGCGCTGGTGCACAAGGCCAAGCTGGAGCACAGCTACCCGCATTGCTGGCGTCACAAGACCCCCATCATTTTCCGCGCCACGCCGCAGTGGTTCATCGGCATGGACAAGGCCGGCCACGGCGGCGAGACCCTGCGCTCCATCAGCCAGCGCGCGGTGGACGCTACCGAGTTCTTCCCGGCCTGGGGCCGCGCGCGCCTGGACGCGATGATCAAGAACAGCCCTGACTGGTGCGTGTCGCGCCAGCGCAATTGGGGCGTGCCGATGACCTTCTTCATCCACAAGGAAAGCGGCGAGCTGCACCCGCGCACGGCGCAATTGCTGGAAGAAGTGGCGTTGCGCATCGAGCAGCAGGGCATAGAAGCCTGGTTCAGCCTGGACGCCAAGGAGTTGCTGGGCGAGGAGGCCGAGCAGTACCGCAAGCTGTCCGACACCCTGGACGTGTGGTTCGATTCCGGCTCCACCCATTTCGCCGTGCTCAAGCAGCGCGCCGAATTGGCTTGGCCGGCGGACCTGTACCTGGAGGGTTCCGACCAGCATCGCGGCTGGTTCCAGTCCTCGCTGAAAACCGGTTGCGCCACCATAGGCCGCGCGCCGTACAAGCAGTTGCTGACCCATGGTTTCACCGTGGACGACAAGGGCTACAAGATGTCCAAGTCGCGCGGCAACGGCATTGCGCCGGAAGAGATCTGCGGCACCCTGGGCGCCGACATCCTGCGCCTGTGGGTGGCCAGCGCCGACTACTCCGGCGATATGTCGCTGTCGCAGGAAATCCTGAAGCGCACGACGGAAAGCTATCGCCGCCTGCGCAACACCATCCGCTTCCTGCTGTCCAATCTGTCGGATTTCGATCCGCTGGAACACGCGGTGCCGCTGGCCAATATGGTGGAACTGGACCAGTACGCGCTGCTGCGCGCGCGCGAAGTGCAGGAAAAGGCGGCGGGCGAACTGTACTCGCGCTACGCCTTCCACCATGTGGTGCAGGAGGTGGTGGGTTATTGCTCCGAGGATCTGGGCGCCTTCTACCTGGACGTGATCAAGGACCGTTTGTACACCACCAAGGCGGACAGCCATGCGCGTCGCAGCGCTCAGACCGCGCTGTACCACATCACCCGCAGCCTGCTCTTGCTGGTGGCGCCCATCCTGTGCTTCACCGCCGACGAGGCGTGGAACGTGCTGGTGGACAGCGAGGAAGAGTCGCCGCTGTATCACGTCTGGCATGAGTTCCCGGCCCAGTCCGCCGAGCGCGAAGCGGCCTTGTCCGCCAAGTGGCAGGCCATCCGCGAGCTGCGCGCCCAGGTCAACAAGCAGATCGAAGCGCTGCGCAGCGCCGATCAGCTGGGCTCCTCGCTGCAGGCGGAGATCGAAATCGAGGCCGACGGCGAGCTGTCGCAGTGGCTGAACGCCTTGGGCGATGAACTCAAGTTCGTGCTGATTGTCTCTAAAGCCAGCGTCAAGCCAGGCGAGCAAACCCGCGTCAGCGTGGCGTCGTCCGCAGAGCAGAAGTGCGAGCGCTGCTGGCACTACCGCGCCGACGTCGGCAGCCACGCCGGCCACGGCGCGGTGTGCGGCCGTTGCGTGGACAATATCGACGGCAAGGGCGAGACGCGCCGCTTCGCCTGATCCGCGTCGACGACGCGGCGGCATGGCCGGGCCGGAAGCATGGGAACGCTCAGCGTTCCGGGCTTCCGGCGCTTTGATATAGAGTGCGCGGAGTTCCGCTTCGCGTCGTGGAAAGGTCTGATGGAATCTGCAATGACTATGCCCAAGGCCAAGCAATGGCCGAAGTGGTTTGCGCTGGCCGCGGTGATCGTGCTGCTGGATCAATTGACCAAGATCTATTTCAACGGCAATTACCAGTACGGCGAAGTCCGGGAAATCATTCCCGGCTTTTTCGGGTTTACCTTACTGTACAATCCGGGCGCGGCGTTCAGCTTCCTGCACGACGCCGGCGGCTGGCAGAAGTATCTGTTTTCCGGTCTGGCTTTCGCGGTGTCCGGCTGGCTGGGCTGGAATATCTTCAAGAACCGCTTCAGCGGACTGATGAACCTGGCCGCGGCCTTCATCATGGGCGGCGCGCTCGGCAATGTGATAGACCGTATCGTCCATGGCCATGTGATCGATTTCATCCAGGTGCATTACTACAGCAGCTGGTCGTACCCGGCCTTCAATCTGGCTGACTCCTTCATCTGCGTGGGAGCCGCCTTGATGGTGCTGGACAGTTTCAGAAAGCCGCGCGCCTGAGCGCCGCGGCTTGAGCAAGGATTGAGTGATGACGAAGACCATCATGCTGGCCAACCCGCGCGGCTTCTGCGCCGGGGTGGACCGGGCCATCGCCATCGTCGAGCGGGCGATCGAACTCTACGGCGCGCCGATCTACGTGCGCCACGAAGTGGTGCATAACCGCTTCGTCGTGGAGAACCTGCGCGCCAAGGGCGCGGTGTTCATCGAAGAATTGAAAGATGTGCCCAGCGGCAGCACCCTGGTGTACTCCGCTCACGGCGTGCCGCTGTCGGTGCGGGAAGAGGCGGCGCTGCTGGGCCTGCAGGTGTTCGACGCCACCTGTCCGCTGGTCACCAAAGTGCATGTCGAAGTCAAGCGCATGAACAAGGCTGGCATGGAGATCGTCATGATAGGCCACGCCGGCCACCCCGAGGTGGAGGGCACCATGGGCCAGGTGGACGGCGGCATGTATCTGGTGGAAAACGTCGCCGACGTCGCCAAGCTGCAAGTGCGCAACCCGGCGGCGCTGTCCTACGTCAGCCAGACCACGCTGTCGGTGGACGAGACCCGAGACATCATCGCCGCGCTGAAAGCGCGCTTCCCCGAGATCTCCAGCCCGAAAAAAGACGATATCTGCTACGCCACGCAAAACCGGCAGGACGCGGTGAAAGTGCTGGCCGACGAGTGCGACATCGTGGTGGTGGTGGGGTCGCCCAACAGCTCCAACTCCAACCGCTTGCGCGAAGTGGCCGCGCTCAAGGGCGTGGACGCCTATATGGTGGACAACGCCGGCCAACTGGTGGAAGCCTGGTTCGTCGGCAAGCGGCGCGTCGGCGTCACCGCCGGCGCCAGCGCGCCGGAAGTGCTGGTGCAGGCGGTGATAGACCAGATCAAGGCTTTCGGCGCGGACAGCGTCAGCGAACTGGACGGCGTGGAGGAAAACACTGTGTTCGCGCTGCCGCCGGCCCTGCGCGAAGACAAGCGCGCCTGAGCCCGCCCGGCGGGTCCAAAGGCCAAACCGCCCCGCGATTTCGTCGCGGGGCTTTTTCATGTTCGCGCGGCGACGATCCTGGGTTGCAGGCAGGGGTATTGAAAACCCCGGGACAGCCCTTATCTGATGCGCATCGTTGACCAACTCTTGTTTAAGTCACCATGAGCGCATTGAAAGAAACCCTGGGTTTTCAGACCGAAGTCAAGCAGCTGCTGCAGCTGATGATCCACTCCTTGTACTCCAACAAGGAAATCTTCCTGCGTGAACTGATTTCCAACGCCTCGGACGCCGCCGACAAGCTGCGCTTCGAAGGTCTGGCCAAGCCCGAGCTGTTTGAAAACGAGCCGGAGCTGAAGATCACCATCGGCTACGACGCCGAGGCGCGCACGCTGACCATCGCCGACAACGGCATCGGCATGAGCCGCGACGAAGTCATCGCCAATATCGGCACCATCGCCAAGTCCGGCACCAAGGCCTTTTTCGAGCAGCTGTCCGGCGACGCCAAAAGGGACGCCAATCTGATCGGCCAGTTCGGCGTCGGCTTCTACTCCGCCTTCATCGTGGCGGACAAGGTCACGCTGACCACCCGCCGCGCCGGCGACGCCGCCGCCACGCGCTGGGAATCCCAGGGCGCCGGCGAATACACGCTGGAACAGGTGGAAAAGGCCGGCCGCGGCACCGAGATCGTGCTGCACCTGAAAGAGGGCGAGGACGAGCTGCTGAACGACTGGAAGCTCAAAGGTATCGTCCGCAAGTACTCCGACCACATCTCGATCCCGATCGAGATGAAAAAGGGCAATAGCTACGGCGAAAACGGCGAAGTCATCGTCAGCGACGAGATGGAAGCGGTCAACTCCGCCTCCGCGCTGTGGACCCGCGGCAAGAGCGAGATCAGCGAAGAGCAGTACAAGGAATTCTACAAGCACGTCGCCCACGATTTCACCGAACCGCTGGCCTGGAGCCACGCTCGCGTCGAGGGCCGCCAGGAATACACCGAACTGCTCTACATCCCGTCGCGCGCGCCCTTCGATCTGTTCGACCGCGAGCGCAAGCAGGGCGTCAAACTCTATGTGCGCCGCGTCTTCATCATGGAAGACACCGAGAAGCTGATGCCGCACTACCTGCGCTTCGTGCGCGGGGTGATAGACAGCAACGACCTGCCGCTGAACGTATCGCGCGAGATCCTGCAGGAAAGCAAGGACATCGACGCCATCCGCAACGGCTGCGTCAAGAAAGTGCTGGGCCTGCTGGAAGACCTCGCCGCCAATCAGCCGGAAAAATACACCGAGTTCTGGCAAGAGTTCGGCCAGGTGCTGAAAGAGGGCGTCGGCGAGGACATGGCCAATAAGGAGCGCATCGCCAAGCTGCTGCGCTTCGTCTCCACCGCGTCCGAAGGCGCCGAACCGGCGGTAACGCTGGGCGACTACATCGGCCGGATGAAGGAAGGCCAGGACAAGATCTACTACATCACCGCCGACACTCTGGCCGCGGCCAAGAACAGCCCGCATCTGGAAGTGTTCAAGAAGAAGGGCGTCGAGGTGCTGCTGCTGACCGACCGCGTCGACGAATGGGTGGCGGGTTCGCTGTTCGAATTCGACGGCAAGGCGCTGCAGTCCGTGGCCAAGGGCGCGCTGGATCTGGGCGCGCTGGAAGACGAAGCCGACAAGGAAGCGCAAAAGCAGGTGGAGGAAAGCGCCAAGCCGGTGGTGGAGAAAGTGCAGAAAGCCCTGGCCGACCGCGTCAAGGAAGTGCGCGCCACCGCCCGCCTGACCGAGAGCCCGGCCTGCCTGGTGGCCGGCGAGCACGATATGAGCGCCCATCTGGAGCGCATGCTGAAAGCGGCGGGCCAGCCGGTGGAAGCCAGCAAGCCCACGCTGGAGATCAACCCCGAGCACGTGCTGGTGAAACGATTGGCCGAGGAGGCCGACGAGGCGCGCGCCGGCGATCTGGCCCAGGTGCTGTACGACCAGGCCCTGCTGGCGGAGGGCGGCAAGCTGGAAGACCCGGCCGCCTTCGTCAAGCGCATCAACAAGCTGATGCTGGAGCTGTCGGCTTAAGCCGGACACCGCTTCCGCAGCAATGCCCCGCCGAGCGCGGGGCATTTTTTTGCGCTGGCAATAATGCCGCGCCAAAAATCATGGCGGGGCGTATCATCGGCGGCTTCTCTCTCGCTATGACCTGGTCATGATGGAACTGTCGCTGATTCACGCCTTGCCGGATGGCCCTTGGCTGGCACTGGACCTCAAGGCGGTCCAGGCGCAACTGGAGGCGCTGGCGGCGCAGCCGGCCGCCCTCGCCGCGGACAAGGCCGGCCAGTGGCTGGCGCAATGGCAGCGTTCGGCCTTGGCGCCGGCGGAACGCCTGCAACTGCTGCAGGCGTTGAGAGCGCCGTTGGCCGCGCTGGCGGCGCGGCTGGAGCGCGGCGCGGCGCGGCAGGATCTGTCCTGCACCCCGGAGGCGCGCGCGGCCTTGCAGTCGGCCCGCCATGTGCTGCGGCAATGGCATGAGCAGTGCAAGCTGCTGGCCCAGACGTTCAGCGCGCAGGAGACCGGCCGTTTTTCCAGCTCGCGCCCGCGGCTGGAGGCTCTGCAACTGGCGCTGGCCAGCGGCTACGATTTGCTGGCGCTGCACGCGCGCAGCTACGCGCCGCTGCACAAGGGCTTCTGGCGCGATTGCCACCGCCTGTACGCCTACGCACTGGCCCAGGGCTGGGAGGGCCGGCAGGCGCAGGGCGGCGCGGCGGCGCCGGGGCTCAGCTACCGCCGGCTGATGTTGTTGGGCATGACCGCCAGCAACCGGCTGGAGGCGGCCAAGATCGCCCTGCTGCTGCAATGGCTGGAGCAGCACGCCGGCCTGCTGCGCGTGGAGCAGCTGGATCAGCCGCTGGGCGAGGACGGCGCGCTGGCCTTCCGCGCCGACGCCGACCGGCCGGCGCGCTTCTGCGCCGAACTGGACCTGGACGGCGACGGCGTGTGGTGGCGGCTGGACGCCGGCCGCTTGCTGGAGCGCCTGGACGAATTGGGCCGTCAGCGCCAGCGACAGGGCCTGGACGACGGCCACGAAGCCTGGCTGCTGGCGCGTCTGCGTCAGGAGTGGGGCGCGCCGCCGCGCCGGCGCCATGTCCGGCTGCGCCGGCTCAGCGTCGAAACCGTAGAGCTGGTCAGCCTGCTGCCGCGCTGCTGGCGGCTGGCCGCCGGCGAGCCGGCCGACGGCGAACTGGAGCCCTGCCGCTTGCAGATCAGCAATCTCAGCGCTTCCGGCCTGTTGCTGCAGGGCGAATCCTTGCGGCAGCCCTTGCGCGCCGGCGAGGTGGTGATGCTGCGCCGCCGGGGCTTCGGCTGGCAGCTGGGCCTAGTGCGCTGGGTCAGCTTCGGCGGCGAGGACATGCAGACCGAGTGCGGGATAGAGTTCATCGGCAAGCGGCCGCAGGCGGTCGAAGTCGCCGCCGTCACCAGCCACGCGGCCGGCGGTTTCGAGCCGGCGCTGCGCATGCAGGCCGAGCGCCATTTCCGCCATTCCGGCATCCTGGTGTTGCCGGGCCGCCTGTATCAGGCCATGCGGCCGTTTCATCTGCGCGGCGCAGACGGCGAGTGCCGGGTGCGCGCGCTGCGCTTATTGCAGCAGACCGCGCATTATCAATTCGTGGAAATCAAGATAGACGAGCTGCTGCCCGCCGACGCGGCCGTTTGAGCGGCGGGCCCGGCGGCGGACAAGTTCCGCCACGCAGCCTGCCAGTGCTGGTATCCTTGCCGCCATGAGCAACGCCCCCCTTCCCGAGGCCGGATCTTCGGCCGACGATTTTCAGCTGACCGCGCCGGAATTGCCGCCCAGCGTGCCGATCGCGCACGTGTTCGGCCAGCCGGTGCTGGAAGTGCCGCAGGATTTGTTCATCCCGCCGGACGCGTTGCAAGTGATTCTGGACAGCTTCGAAGGCCCGCTGGACCTGCTGCTTTATCTGATCCGCAAACAGAATCTGGACGTGCTGAACATCCCGATGGCGGACATCACCGTCCAGTACATGGCCTATATCGACGCGATGCGCGACGGGCGTCTGGAACTGGCCGCCGAATACCTGCTGATGGCGGCGCTGCTGATCGAGATCAAGTCGCGCTTGCTGCTGCCCAGGCCGCAGCTGGACGAGGAGGGCGAGCCGGACGATCCGCGGGCCGAGCTGGTGCGCCGCCTGCTGGAATACGAGCAGATGAAGCTGGCGGGGCTGGAGCTGGACAAGCTGCCGCAGGCCGACCGCGACTTCGCCTGGCTGGCGGTCTTGATCGAGCAGTCCGCCGAGCAGCGGCTGCCCGACGTCAGCCCGGTGGATCTGCGCCAGGCGTGGATGGCGATTCTGTCGCGCGCGCGCCACCATCGCCACCACAAGGTGGAGAAGGACGAACTGTCGGTGCGCGAGCAGATGAGCTGGATTCTGCGCTATCTGGACTGCCGCGAGTACGTGCCTTTCGAAGAGCTGTTCGACGCGGACAAGGGCGTCGCCCATCTGGTGGTCAACTTCATCGCGGTGCTGGAACTGGTGAAGGAGGGGATGGTCAAGGTCAGCCAGGAGGCGCCGTACCAGCCCATTTATGTCAGGATTGCGCTGGTCTGAGGCGGGCGCGCGCCGATTTGCACTTGATGTTGGCGCGGCAGCGATTAGGATACAGGTATCCATTGCGAGAGCATGCCATGCACATCGAAGCGGCCGACCAGAAACATCTGCCAGCCTATCGGCCTTTTTTTCAGGCCTGCCACGAGGAAGGGCTGGACTATTACCGCCGCGCCGGCGCGGACCCCGACGCCTGGCTTGGGCAATTGCTGGAACACGCCGAAGGGCGGGCGCTGCCCGAGGGCTGGGTGCCGTGCCGCACCTGGTTCCTGATCAACGGCCGCACCGAGATCATAGGCGCGATCCGCCAGCGCTTGGCCGACAGCGCGCTGATCGTGGAGCGCATCGGCCACATCGCCTTC
Source organism: Chromobacterium rhizoryzae (assembly GCF_020544465.1). NCBI lineage: Bacteria > Pseudomonadati > Pseudomonadota > Betaproteobacteria > Neisseriales > Chromobacteriaceae > Chromobacterium > Chromobacterium rhizoryzae. Next base: position 3,800,754 of record NZ_CP066126.1, on the reverse strand, counting down.
GAAGTGCTGCCGGCCTGGCGCGGCCACGGCTACGGCCGGGTGCTGCTGCAATACGTGCAGACGCTGGGCGAGAAGCCGGCGCACGGCAACTGGGTGCTGGTCTGTCCGGCGGACCGGCCGGCGGCGGTGCGCACGGTGGAGGCCTGCGGCGGCCAGTTGCTGGAAACGATGGAGCACGGCGGGCGGGCGTTCCGACGTTACAGCCTGACCGCGCTGGCGGCCTGGGACGACATGGCGGAAGGATTAATTTAGCTCCGGACGGAGAGTTCATGTAGAATGTCCGGTTTCCTGCGCAAACGTGTTTCGGCTTCACGGCTCAATGTCCACCATCACCGACCTAAAATATCTGAAGATCGTGCTGGAGACGGCGTTACTGACCGCGCAGGAACCTCTGTCGGTTGCCATGCTCAAAAAGCTGTTCACCGAAGAGGTGAAAGCCGCGCTGATCAACGACATCCTTGACGATATCCAGAGCGACTGGAGGGGCAAGGGCGTTGAACTGGTCAAATTGGCGTCGGGATGGCGCTTTCGCGCCCGAGCGGAGTTCACGCCATACTTGAACCGCTTGAACCCGGAAAAGCCGCCGCGATACTCGCGCGCGGTAATGGAAACCTTGGCGATCATCGCCTACAAACAACCTGTGACCCGTGGCGATATCGAAGCGATACGCGGCGTATCGGTGTCCACCGGCGTGATGCAGACTCTGCTGGAACGCGGCTGGATCGAAGTCATCGGCCACAAGGACGTACCCGGCAGGCCGGGCTTGTATGCCACTACCCGAAAATTCCTGGACGATCTGGGCTTTGTCTCGCTCAAGGATCTGCCGCCGTTGGCGGAGCTGGGAAGCCTGGTAGTGCCCGAGGCGATGCCTAGGGATCAAGGCCCGGCAGCGGCCACAGACGACATCCCCCTCGACGATGAGGCGGATAATTTCGAGCCCATCGCAGAATAACATCGACATTCTGCCGGTTGCTCGCACGGAAAGAGCAAAGCACATATGTCTAAAGGACAACGCAATCACGCCCGCCAGCCGGTGGCGCGTGTCAAAGGTCGCGAAACATCCCAAGCGCGCCAGCCGGGCACCGGCGGCGTTCAGCCGCGCGGCAAGACCCAGGGCGGCATGATCAAGAACCGCAACGGCCAGCCGGCCGAGGCCAACGCCCGGCAAGGCCAAGCCCGCGCCAACGGCGGCAAGGGCCGCGCGCCGCAGAACGGCCGCGCCGCGCGCGACGCCTACGGCAACCCGCTGATGCACGAAGGCACGCCGCTGTTCAAGCTGAGCCGCCGCGAGCAGGAACAGCAGCAGATGCAGCAGGCGCAAGGCCGCAACAAGCCGACCTACCAGCGCGACAGCAACGGCGACGTCAACGGCAACGTGGCCCTGGATCACGAGCGCCGTTTCGGCAACAAGAACGCCGCCGCGCCGGCGGGTCAGCCGGCCGCGGGCAAGGGCGGCGCTCAGCCGCGTCAGGGCAAGCCGGAGGGCGGCAGGCCGCAATTGGTGCAGAAGGCCAAGAAGCTGCGCTTGCGCAGCCCCAATCAGGACATCAAGGACAAGGCCAAGCGCCTGCGCGAAGTCCGCGTGGACCTGGACGACATCGAGCCGGTGCGGCTGCAAAAAGCGCTGGCGGCGTCCGGCGTCGGCTCGCGCCGTGAAATGGAAGAGTGGATCGAGGCCGGCCAGGTCACGGTCAACGGCAAGAAAGCCAGCCTGGGCGACCGCGTCGGCCCGCGCGACCGCGTGATGGTCAAAGGCGACCAGATCAAACTGAAATGGCCGGACCGCCTGCCGCGCGTGATCATGTATCACAAGGAAGAAGGCGAAATCGTCAGCCGCGACGATCCGGAAGGCCGCGTCACCGTGTTCGACCGCCTGCCGCAGGCCAAATCCAGCCGCTGGGTGGCGATAGGCCGCCTGGACGTCAATACCTCGGGCCTGCTGCTGATCACCACCAGCGGCGAACTGGCCAACCGCATGATGCACCCCAGCTTCGAAGTGGAGCGCGAGTACTCGGTGCGGGTGCTGGGCGAACTGACGCCGGAAATCATGAAGCAGATGGTGGCCGGCGTGGAGCTGGAAGACGGCGACGCGCGCTTTGACCGCATCTTCCAGAAAGGCGGCCCGGAAGAGGCGGCCAATCAATGGTTCAACGTGGTGATCAAGGAAGGCCGCAACCGCGAAGTGCGCCGCATGTTCGAGCACTTCGGCCTGACCGTCAGCCGGCTGATCCGCGTGCGCTTCGGCAATATCGGCCTGCCTCCGCGCTTGAAGCGCGGTCAGTTCTACGAACTGAACTCCGCTGAAGTGGCCGCGGTGATGAAGTGGTCCAATCTGACCGTTACCGGCGGCAAGAAAGCGCCTCCGGTCAAGAAGGCTTCGGCCAAGGCGCACCGCTGAGCGTGCGCGCCCTATTGTGGGGCCTGGCCGCCCGCGCCTGGACGCGCTTGCGCGGCGAGGCGCCGGTCGCGCCGGCTCCGCTTGCGAGCGGCAAACGCGAGCGCGCTTCCATCGCCATCGTCGACGGCGGGCGCATCCTGCTGATGCATCGCCTCAAACCCGGCAAGGACTATTATGTGTTGCCGGGCGGCGGCATCAAGCGGCGCGAGACGGCGGCCATCGCCTGCGTGCGCGAGACGCGCGAGGAAACCGGGCTCAACGTCCGTCTGGGCGGCAGCCTGTGCGTGCTGGACGCCAAGGACAGGGTCGAACACGTGTTTCTGGCGGCCAGCCACGCCGGTGAGCTCAGGCTGGGCGGGCCGGAGCTGGCCAAGATGGGGCCGGACAATCATTACGCGCTGGAATGGCTGGATCGCGAGCAGTTGCAGCGGATCAAGCTGAAGCCCAAGGGGCTGCTGCCGCATTGCCTGGCCTTGTTGGAACCCGCCGCCGGCCGTTGAGGCTGGCGTTTTTCATGGATGGATGGACGAAGATGAGCAAAGCGTTTACCAGGGAAAACGACGAGGCGGAAGAGGATCTTCCGGTTGAGCGGCGTCTGCCCGCTTCCACCAAGAACTACATTACGCCCGGCGGCTGGCAGCGGCTGAAGGACGAGCTTTATCATCTGGTCAACCGCGAGCGGCCGGAAATGGTGCAGGTCGTGAACTGGGCGGCCAGCAACGGCGACCGCTCCGAGAACGGCGACTATCTGTACGGCAAGCGCCGCTTGCGTGAGATCGATCGCCGCATCCGTTTTCTGACCAAGCGCTTGGAAATCGCCGAGGTGGTGGACCCGGAAACCCGGGAAGCGACCGATCAGGTGTTCTTCTCCGCCACCGTGTTGATAGAGCGCGGCGACGGCAGCGAGCAATTGCTGCGCATCGTCGGCGTGGACGAGATTGATCTGGCGCGCGGCCGCATCAGCTGGATCTCGCCTATCGCGCGGACGCTGTTGAAGGCGCGCGAGGGCGATTCAGTGCTGTTTCGCGGGCCGGACGGCGACGAAGACATCGAGGTGCTGGAAGTGCGTTACGAACGCATAGACTGAACCTTTGAGCAAGAGCAGGGCAAGACGGCCCGGACATGAGTCCGGGCCGTTTTTGTATCCGGGGGCGGATCAGTCCAGCAGCTTGCGCAGCCAGCCATGCTTGCCGCCGTGATGGCCTCCGTGGCGGCTGTCCCGACGGTGTTCGTCGTCATGGCCGCGACCGTGCGCAGACGGCGCGTAAGCGGCGGCGGGGGCCGCCGGAGCCTGGGTTTGCAGCAGGCGTTCCAGCTGGCCGGGCGCCAGCCAGACGCCGCGGCATTGCGGACAGTAATCGATGGCGACGGACAAACGTTCGCCCATCAGCAGGGTGACTTGGCAACTGGGACAATTCATGGCGTGCTCCTCGGCGCGCCGGACTGGCGCGGTAGGTCGGGAAAATGCGATGGACGGACCTCGCCAGCGCATTGCAAACCATGAAGCGGCTACAGGGTCAAGCTTTGCCGCGCGAGGGCGCGTCGTCGGGGCGCGAGTGCGAGGCCAGGCTGCGGTTGATCTGCATCCAGCCGGCGGTGGCCGGCTTCCCCGTCTGCTCAAACGCCGTCTGCAGCAGTTTCAGCTGCTCGCGGTGCAGGGCTTCCTCCAGCTTGCGTCCCTCCGAAGTCAGCGTCAGCTGTTTGACCCGTTTGTCGTGCTGCGCGGCCACGCTTTGCACCAGCGCCATTTCCAGCAGTTGGCGCAGCGGCATATTGATGGCCTGCTTGGTCACGCCCAGCGCGGCCAGCAGGTCCTTGACCGACAGGCCGGGGTAGCGGGCGACGAAGAACAGGATGCGGTGGTGCACGCGCGCCAGGCCGCGTTTGGCCAGCATTTCATCCGGTTTATCGGTGAAAGCCTTGTAGGCATGGAAGAAGGCTTCCATGGCGGCGCGCATGTCGTCGGACGGAGATAGGTCAGCCATGTTGACGGAACCTGCTGTGGTCGGTAGATTGAGTCAATATTATTGACATTAGTAAGAAAGTTGCGGACAAGCTTATGCAGAGTACCATGTTTTCTGAGCGCATCGAACGGCTCAGCGGATCGCTGATCCGGGAAATCCTGGCGGCGGCGCAACAGCCGCAGATGATTTCCTTCGCCGGCGGCCTGCCGGCCGGCCAATGCTTGCCGCAGCTCGATTTCACCGATATGCCGGCGGGCCTGGCGCAATACGGCGCCAGCGAAGGCGAGCCGGAATTGCGCGGCTTGATCGCGGAGCAGGCGCGGCGCATGGGCATCGCTTGCGAGGCGGAGCAGGTGTTGGTGCTGTCCGGCTCGCAGCAGAGCATCGATTTATGCGCCAAGCTGTTCATCGATCCCGGCACGCCGGTGGTGACCGAAGGGCCGACCTATCTGGCGGCCTTGCAGGCTTTCAAGTTGTTCGGCGCCCGCGTTCACGCAGTGGCGCAACGGGAAGGCAGGCTGGAGCCGCAGGCGCTGGCCGCCGCCTTGAGCGAGTCTCAGGCGCGCTGCTCTTATCTGATTCCCAGCTTTCAAAATCCGGCGGGCAGCTGTTACAGCGCCGAAGACCGGCAGGCGCTGGCGGCCGTCATCGACGCCGCCGGCGTGCCCTTGATCGAGGACGATCCTTATCGCGCGCTCAGCTACGACGGCGAAGCGCCGGCGCCGCTGGTCAGCCATTTGAAGCGCGCGCCGTGGATTTACTCCGGCTCCTTTTCCAAAACCCTGGCACCTGGGCTGCGCGTCGGCTTCCTGATCGCCTCGCCGGAGCTGTATCCCTATCTGATGCGGCTGAAGCAGGCGACCGATCTGCACACCAACCGCCCGGCGCAGTGGTTCATCGCCCGCCAGCTGAGCGACCCCGGCCATGAGCAACGGATGTTGGACTTGCGCGAGGTGTATCGCGCCGGCCGCGACGCGATGCAGGATTCGCTGCAGCGGCATTTCGGCGATCTGGCCGATTGGCAGTTGCCGCGGGGCGGGCTGTTTTTCTGGCTCAAGCTGAAGCGGACGAGAGATACCCGCGCCTTGCTGCCGCTGGCCTTGAAGCAGAACGTCGCCTTTATGCCGGGCGAGGCCTTCTTCCCCGAGCCGGAACAGAACCTGGGCTATCTGCGCCTGAATTTCAGCCATGCCTCGCCGGAGCGGATCGAGATCGGCATCGCCAGACTGGCGGCCTTGCTGCGGGACACTGCCGCCGCGGAGTAAGCCGCCGCTCCAGGTCTCCGCGCAGTCCGCGCCTTAAGCGGAACCGCGCCGCCTCGTCCTTGAGGCGGCGCTTCACACTCTCTTCCCGCCATCCGGCCCCGGTTCGCTTTCCCCCTCTATCCTTCCGCCTGTCCGCCCGGTCGCATTATTAAGAAAATTTAATATGTCATAAGCATTGGTTGATATCCGAACATTATGACAATGCTGCCTGCGCCGGATGTTTCGTTACCGAACGTCATCCTTATATTTATTTTCTTTAATAAAAGATTTTCCGGTATTGGATCAATTAATTGAACAATTGCCGGTCGTTTATGCCGTAATTGTCAGGTCGATTGAGATTTAATTGATCGGCCTCGGCGCTCTTTTTATAGGCCAGTTCGCGGCGCTTAAATCTTTGATATTGCCGCGAAAATTCGTGTTTCAAAAAATATAAGCCGTAAATCGGCTGAAGTTGTAACTGGCAGTTCGGGGGATGCTTTTCCTAGAGGTCTTTCAGTATAGTGCTGACGCTTAATTCTTCCCGTGCGGGATTTTTAGAATTAACGCGATCAAATAAATCTATACGAAAACAATTTGAGCGTCAATATTCATTGCGTTTTCCTGGTTTTGGACGACACGGGGAAATAGGAATGCAAAGCGTAAAGCAATGCTGATTCGCAATGGTTTGATCGCTGAAATGATATCGAATCATCTCAAAAGAAAGTCCGATTACGGCGCATGAGACACATTGGCAATTCTATTCTCTTGATTCAAACGCTGCTTAGGCAAACCGCCGCGCACGCGTCACGCATCCTTACGTGAAAACGAAGGGATGATCCTCGCCAACCTGTCGAAGAAACGGTTTCGATAGGGCGGAATATATCAAAAACAGCATGGCTGCTTCTTGAATGGGGCGGGCTACGGCCCGGCCTGTATTTAAGGTTCTCGCGATCGTCGCGGCATTCGTCGCGACTGAGCGCGTGACAGGGCGACGGCGCAAGCCGGCCCGATTAGGGCGACGCGACGACTCGAGCCATGCCATATGGGTGGATTCGATGGGCGCGCGCCCGGCATACCCGGAGCAGTTGTCGATACATGGAGGTCATGCAATGTATTCCTCATCCGATGTCGCATCTCGGCGGACGCCCGCCGCCGACAAGTTCGGACCTCATCAAGCTTTTCCGCATCGCGAAGCGCCTAGCATCGCCCGGCAGTTGCTGTGGCGGGCGGAGGCGAGCCCCGAGCGTCTCGCCTACGCGTCGGCCGATCCGGAGAAAGCGCTCGCGCTAAGCTATGCGGCGCTGTGCGAACGCGCGTCCGGCATCGCCGCGCGCCTGGCGCAAGCGACCGAGGCCGGCGAGCGCGTGATGCTGGTCTATCAGGAACCGCTCGATTTCCTTCCGGCCTTCTTCGGCTGCTGCCTGGCCGGCGTGATCCCGGTGCCGGTGGCGCCGCGTCACGGCCGCGACACGATGGCGGCGATCGCCCAGGACTGCGGTGCCGCCATCGCGCTGAGCGCGGAGGCGCGGGACGCCTTGCCGGGCCTGCGCTGGATGCGCACCGACGAGGCCGAGCGCGCCGCGCCCTTTTTGCGCGCGGCGAAGGACGCCAGTCCGGCGCTGCTGCAGTACACCTCGGGTTCGACGCGCACGCCGCAGGGCGTGGTGGTCACGCAAACCGGGCTGTGGGCGACGATAGACGATCTTGACCGCGGCGCGATGCACGACGCGGACAGCGCGATGATCAGCTGGCTGCCGTACTTCCACGACATGGGCCTGGTGTACGGCATTCTCACCCCCTTGCAATGCGGCTTTCCCGCCTATCTGATGGCGCCGGAGAAATTCGTCGCCCAGCCCATGTCCTGGCTGCGCGCGATAGCCGCGCGGCGCGGCACCCACACCGCCGCGCCGAATTTCGCCTACGCCTTGTGCGCGGACCGCGCGGGCGATCTCGCGCCGGGCACCGATTTGTCGTCCTTGCGTTATGCGCTGAACGGCGCGGAGCCGGTGCGCTGCGACACGGTGCGCCGCTTCGAGGCGGCCTTCGCGCCGTTTGGGCTGCGTTCTTCGGTGGTGGTGCCGGGTTACGGCCTGGCCGAGGCGACCTTGAAGGTGACCGCCGGCCGTTGCGGCGAGGGCACGCGCGGCGTGCGCTTCGCGCGGGAGGCGCTGGCGCGCGGCCGCGTGTCGCCGCAGACGGACGGCGTCGAATTGGCGGCCTGCGGCGTCAGCCTGATCGATACGCGCGTCCGCATCGTGGACCCGGACACGCGCGCGCCGTGCGCGCCGGACGCCGTCGGCGAAATATGGGTGACCGGGAGCACGGTCGCCGACAGTTATTGGCGCCGCCCGGAGGAGTCGCGCGAGATCTTCGGCGCGCGGCTGGCCGACGGCGACAGCGCATGGCTGAGAACCGGCGATCTGGGCTTTCTGCACGAGGGCGATCTGTTCGTCACCAGCCGCTTGAAGGATTTGATCATCGTCGGCGGCCGGAATGTCTACAGCCACGATCTGGAAGACACCGTGTCGGCCTGCCATCCGTCGATTCGGAAGGGGCGCGCCTTCGCCGCCGCCGTCGACGGCGAGGACGGCGAAGGGATTCTGATCGGCGCCGAGGTGCGCGGCGGCTGCGGGGAGGCGGAGGCCCGTGACATCCTGCCGGTGATTCGCGCGGCGCTGGCGCGGGAGCACGGCGTGGCGCCGGCGCGCATCGCGCTGCTGTGGCGCGGCAGCATCCTGCGCACCTCCAGCGGCAAGACCCGGCGCGGCGCCACCCGCGACGCGCTGCTGCGCGGCGAACTGCGCATCGTCGCCGACGACGCGGCCGAGGCGGCCGACGACGCGATTCTGGCCGAGATCGCGCGCTTCGTGCCCGGCGCGGCCGCGTCGCCCGACGCCAGGCTGATCGATCTGGGGCTGGATTCGCTGTCGGCCGCGCGGCTTGCCGCCGCCGCGCGCGCGCGTCATGGCGTGGAATTGTCGTTCGCGGCGCTGTTCGCGCTCTCCGCCCGGCAACTGCGGCGCGAAATCGTCGACGCCCCGCGCCTGGACGCCGCGGCGCCGGCCGCGGCTCGCCGCTATGCGGCGGGGGAGGCGTTCGAACTGTCCGAGATGCAGCAGGCTTACTGGATAGGCCAGCAGGGCGGGGTGCCGCTGGGCAGCGTGTGCCCGCACATCCGCGTGGATTTCGAGATAGACGCCGCGCGCGCGCCGGAACTGGGCCGGCGCCTCGCGCGGCTGGTCGCCCGCCACCCGTCCTTGCGGATGACGGTGGGCGCGGACGGGCGCGGCGCGTTCGACGCGCTGGCCTACGACCCCTTGCTGCCGCCGCAGGATTTGCGCGGGCTGGACGCGGCGGAGGCGGCGGAACGGCTGGAGGCGACGCGCGAGAGCCTGGCCGAGCGCGACGGCCCGCCCGTGCTCGCCGTCGTCTCCCGTCTGACCGAGAGCACGGCTATCCTGCACCTGCGGCTCAGCCTGCTGGCCGGCGATCTGCGCAGCTTCCTGCAACTGATGGCCGAGCTGGCGCGCGACGCGGCCGACGAGGCCCCCGCGCAATGCATCACGCCGATGACGCCGCCGGCGGCGACCGAGGCGCAGCGCGAGGCCTGGCTGCGCCGGGTCGAAGCCATCGCGCCGGCGCCGGAGTTGCCGATGAAGATGGCGCTGGCCGAGGTGGCCGAGCCGCGCTTCGCCAACCGCCGCCGGGAGCTGCCCGCCGCCATGTCCGCGGCGCTGACGGCGCGGGCGCAGGCGCTCGGGGTCACGCTGACTTCGCTGTGCATCGCCGCCTTCGCCGACACGCTGCGGCTGTGGACGGCGGCTCACGCCTTCACGCTCAACGTGACTTGCAACACGCGGGCGGAGCAGGCGGGGCTGGCGATAGGCGATTACACCAGCAACACCTTGCTGTCGCTGAGCGAGCGTCACCCCTCGTTCGCCGCCTTCGCCCAAGCGGTGCAGCGGCAAGTGTGGGCCGATCTGGACGCGCCCTGGTGCTCCGGCGTGTCGATTCTGCGCGAGCTGAGCCGGCGCAACGGCGCGCCCGTGCTGATGCCGGTGGTGCTGACCAGCCTGCTGTCCGGCGACCCGGCGGACGATCTGGCCCTGCTGGACGGCGTCGGCCGCGTGGTCGACATGGCCAATCCCACGCCCCAGGTGTCGCTGCACGCCATCCTGGGACGGCGCGGCGACAGGCTGGTGCTGATGTGGGAGTCCGTCGCGCAGCTGTTCCCCGACGGCATGGTGGACGCGATGTTCGAGGTCTTCCTCGGCGCGCTGGAAACGATGGCGACGGACGCCGCGGCCGTGGAGCGGCCGACGCTGGCCCGGCTCGCGCCGCAGCAGGCGGCGCGGCGCGCGGCGGTCAACGCCACCGCGGCGGAGCGCGCGCCGCGCAGGCTGGAAACCCCCATCGTCCAACAGGCGCGGATCGCGCCGGAGGCGGTGGCGGTCAGGCAGGGCGAGACGACGCTGAGCTACGGCGCGCTGCTGCGCGAGGCGGAAGACATCGCCGGCGCGCTGCGGCAAAGCGGCGTGGCGCGCGGCGAGGTGGTGGCGGCCATTGTCGCGCCGGGGCCGCGCGCGGTGGCGGCGCTGCTGGGCATTGTGATGGCGGGCGCGGTCTATCTGCCGATAGAGCCGTCTTGGCCGGCCGCGCGCATGGAAGAACTGCTCGGCGAGGCCGGCGCCCGTCTCGCGCTGCTGAGCGCGGCAGGCCCGGCGCTGCCGGTGCCCGCGCTGCGTCTGGACCAGCCGCTGCCGCGCGGCGACGCGGGTCCGGCCGCGGACCTCGAGGCCGGCGACGCGGCCTATGTGATCTTCACCTCAGGTTCCACCGGGCGGCCGAAGGGCGTGCTGATCGCGCACGAGGCCGCGGCGAACACCATAGACGACATCAACCAACGCTTCGCGGTCGGCCCGGCCGATCGCGCGTTGTGCGTGTCTTCGCTGGCCTTTGATTTGTCGGTCTACGACATCTTCGGCCTGCTCGCGGTCGGCGGCGAGGTGGTGTTCCCGGCCCGCTCGCGCGATCCGGACGCGATGGCTCAGGCGCTCAGCGACGGCGGGGTCACCATCTGGAATTCCGTGCCGGCGGTGCTGGAACTGATGCTGGAAGTGTCCGCGCCGCGTTCGCCGCATCTGCGCCTGGCGCTGATGAGCGGCGACTGGATCGCGCCCGGCCTGGCCGGGCGGCTGCGCGACGCGTTTCCGGCGCTGCGGCCGATCAGTCTGGGCGGGGCGACCGAGGTGTCGATCTGGTCGGTGGTGCATCCGATCGCGCCCGAGGACGCCGTGCTGGCGTCGATTCCCTACGGCCGGCCGCTGTCCAACCAGCAATGCTTCGTGCGCGCGCCCGACGGCCGGGAGCGGCCGGACGGCGTGGTGGGCGAATTGCTGCTGGGCGGCCGCGGACTCGCGCTCGCCTATCTGGGCAACGAGGCGGAAACCGAGCGCCGCTTCTTCATCGACGCCGAGGGCCGGCGGCTCTACCGCACCGGCGATCTCGCGCGCTGGCAGCCGGACGGCGAGCTTGAACTGCTGGGACGGATGGACGGGCAGGTCAAGGTGCAGGGCTATCGGATCGAGCTGGGCGAGATCGAGGCGGCCGCGATGCGCGCCGGCTGCCTGGCGCGCGCCGTGGCCTCGGTGGCCCGGCGCAAGGACGCGACGGTGATCCAGCTGCACGTGGTGGCGCTGCCGGATCATCAAGGCGACGTGGTCGCGGCCGTGCGCACCCAGCTGGTGCTGCATCTGCCCGCCTATATGCAGCCGCATCACGTGATGGTGCTGGACGCCTTGCCGCTGACGGCGAACGGCAAGGTGGACCGCGCGCGTCTCGCCGAGCTGGCGGCCCCGGCTCCCGCGCCGGCGACGCCGGCCGCGGCGGCGCGGCGCGACGCTTCGCTGGAGGCCACGATGCTAGCCGCCTTCGCCGAGGTGGTCGGCGTCGAGATAGATCCGCGGCAGGGCTTCTTCGACGCGGGCGCCACCTCGATGCACATCGTGAGGCTGCGCGCGCTGCTGGCGTCGCGTGGCGTCGCGGTGCCCCCGCTGGTCGATTTCTTTTCGCTGGCCACGATACGGGCGCTCGCCGAGCGCGCCGATACGGGCGAGGCGGACCTTTCCCCAATGATGGACGTCGACGGCGCGCGCGCCTATCGACAGCGCGTACGCGCACGCAAGGAGGCTTTGTAATGACTGATGCAACACCCGTAGACGCCGTAGCGATCATCGGCGCGAGCTGCCGCCTGCCCGGCGTCAGCACCCTGGAACAGTTCTGGTCGATGATAGCCGACGGCCGGGTCGCGATTGAACGCTTCGGCGCGGACGCGGCGCGCCGCGAGGGCGTGCCGGAAACGGTGCTGGCCCAGCCCGGCTTCGTCGGCGCCGGCGGTCCGCTGGACGGCGTCGATCAATTCGACGCGGCCTATTTCGGCATTCCGCCGTCGCAGGCGGCGGCGATGGACCCGCAGCAGCGGATTTTCCTTGAATGCGTGCACGAGGCGCTGGAGCGCGCCGGTCACGGCGCGGCGCGCGGCGCGCGCGTCGGCGTCTGGGCCGGCTCGGCCAGCGTCGATTATCTCGTCGACCACGTGCGCGACCGGCTGGACCGCGCGTCGCCCAACCGCTATCTGCAGCAATGGGTGGGCGTGGACAAGGACTATCTGGCCACCCAGGTCGCCTACCGGCTCGATTTCGGCGGCCCGGCCATCAGCTTGCAGACCGCGTGCTCGACTTCCCTTGTCGCCGTGGTTCAGGCGATGCAGGGACTGCTGAGCTTCCAGTGCGACTTCGCGGTGGCGGGCGGCGTCAGCGTCGCCTTGCCGCAGCGGCAGGGCCATGTGTACGAGGAGGGCAGCATTCTGTCCGCGGACGGCGCCTGCCGTCCGTTCACCACGGACAGCAGCGGCACCGTCTTCGGCAACGGCGCGGGCGTGGTGGTGCTGCGCCGCCTGGAGGACGCGCTGGCCGACGGCGACCCCATCATGGCGGTGATTCGCGGCGGCGCGGTCAACAACGACGGCGCGGCCAAGGTGGGCTTCACCGCGCCCGGCGGGCGCGGGCAGCAGGACGTGATCCGCCAGGCGCTGGCGCTCAGCGAGGTGGACGGCGCGTCGATAGGCTATGTGGAGACGCACGGCACCGGCACGGCGATCGGCGACGAGGTGGAACTGGCGGCGCTGGGCGCGGCCCTGGGCCAGCGTTCCGGCGCCGACGCGCGCTGCGCGCTGGGCACGCTTAAGGCGAACGTCGGCCATCTGAACGCGGCGGCGGGCGCTTGCGGGCTGATCAAGGCCGCGCTGGCGGTGGAGCATGGGCGGATTCCGGCCGCCGTCGGCGCGGAACGCGCGATAGACGCGCTGCGCGGCGACGCCGGCTTCTACCTGCCGACGGAAACCGCGCCTTGGGACGCGCCGCAGCGGCGCGCCGGGGTCAGCTCCTTCGGCATAGGCGGCACCAACGCCCACGTGATCATAGAAGCGGCGCCGCCGCGCGCGCCGCGCACGCCGGACGTCGCGCCGCTCTTGCTGTTGTCGGCGCGCGGCGAGGCCTTGCCCGCGTTGTGCGCGGACTACGCGGACTTTCTCGACGGTCATCCCGAACTGAGGATAGAAGACGTTTGCCTGACGGCGGCGCTGGGGCGGCGGCATTGGGAGCAGCGCGCGGCGTTCCGCGCCGAATCCCGCGAGGCCTTGATCGCCGCGCTGCGCGCCTTCGCCGCCGGCGAGCCGAGCACGGAGACGATCGCGGCGGAAGTGCCGGCGCGCGCGCCGGAGCTGAGCTTCGCCTTCGGCGGCGCCGAGGATCTGGACGCGGTATTGACCCGCGTGCAGCTGTGGCAGGCGAGCGGCGTCGTGCCGGCCAGCGTGTGCGCGACGGGGAGCGGGGTGTTCGCCGCGGCCTTCGCGGCGGGCGCGCTGAGTCTTGAGGATGCGCGGCAGCGCCGCGCGGAGCGCGCCGTCGCGCCGTCGCTATTGTGGATCAGCGCGGCCTCGGGCCTGCCGCTGGACAGCGCGGAGGCGGTGCGCGAGGAGCTGGCCGGCGCGGGCACGGCGCCTGGCGCGGCGGACGCCGCCGAGGCGCTGGAGGCGGCCGGCGCGGAATGGGTGCTGGACTTCGGCGACACGGCGCTGGGCGCGGGCGCTGCCGGCATGGCGTCGCTCGATCCGGCCTCGCCGGACGCGCTGGCGCGGCTGTGGACCGCGGGCCTGACGCTGGAGCTGTCCCAGCATTACCGCGACGGCAACCGGGTGGCGCTGCCGACCTATCCCTTCCAGCGCCAGCGTCACTGGATAGACCGCGCGCCGCGCTTCCTGGCGGCGGGCGCGACGCCCTTCCTTGGACGGCGCACCGACGCGCCGGCCTTGGGCGCGACCTTCTTCGACGCCGAATGGAGCGTGGCCGTCTTGCCCTTCCTGCAGGATCACGTGATTTACGACAAGGTGGTGGTGTCCGGCGCGGCGCTCGCGGTGATGATGGCCGACGGCGCGCGCGCGCTCACCGGCTCGGACGGCTGCGTGCTGAGCGATCTGTGTTTCCCGGCCGCGCTGGTGATTCCGTCGGGCGCGGCGCGCAAGGTCCAGCTGCAATTGGTGCGCGACGGCGACGGTTTCGAAGCCACGGTGTTGACGCTGGAGTCCGCCGACGTCCACGCGACGGCCAGGGTGGACGCCGGCGAGGCGCCGGGCGCCGCGCCGTCGGAGCCGGTGCGCGGAGAAGCGATCTCCACCGAGCTGCTGGATAGCTGGCTGCGCGCGCGCAGCGTGGTGATGGGGCCGACCTTCCGGCGTCTGTCGGACATCGTGGTCGGGGACGGCGGCGCGTCTTGCGATATGCGGGACGACGCCGACGACGCCGGCTGGTTGCTGCACCCCGGGGTGCTGGATTCGGTGCTGCAACTGGTGGCCGCCGCCGCGCGGCCCGAGGGCAGCAAGGCTTTTGTGCCGACGCGCATCGCGCGGCTGGCGCTGCACGGGCGGACCGGCGCCGGGATGCGCTGTCACGCGTCGGCCGAGCGGGGGCAGGCCAGCCTGTTCGACGCCGGCAAGGTGCTGCTCGAAATGACCGGCCTGGAGTCGCGCGAGGTGACCCGCAATGAATTGCTGCGCGTCGAACCGCTGCGCGAGGGCTATGCGGTGGAATGGCGCGACGCGGCGGGCGGGGACGCCGCCGCGCTGCCGGCGACCATCGCCATCCTGAGCGGAGCGGGGGATACGGCGGCCGGGCTGGCGGCGATGCTGCGCGACGAAGGCAAGGAGGCCGTCGTGGTGGCGGCGGTGAACGATATTCCCTTCGACAAGGCGGGCCTGATCGTCGATTGCCGCGGGCTGGAGGCGCGCGGCGACGCGCCGGCGCCGGCGGTTTACGCCGGGGCGCTGGAACTGTTCGCCACGGCCGCGCGACGCGAGCGGCCTTGCCGCATCGCCTTGGCGCTGGCGCCGGACGCGCCGGCCTCGGCGCCGCTGCAGGCGCTGTCGCGCGCGGTGGCGATGGAAACGCCGCACCTGCAGACGCTGGCGCTGCACGCGGGCGACGCGCGGGCGATCCGCCGCGGCCTGGATTACTTCGAGCGCGAGACCGAAGTCGCGGTCAAGGGCGAGGCGGTCGCCGCGCCGCGCTTCGACGAGCGCGCGCTGCCGCTCAGAGCGGACCTCGCGCTCTCGGCGGACGCCACGTGGCTGATCACGGGCGGGCTGGGCGAACTCGGCCTGCGCGTCGCGGGCTGGCTGGCCGCGCTGGGCGCGCGCGCCTTGGTGCTGACCGGCCGCCGGCCGGCCGACGCCGCGGCCGAGGCGGCGCTGGCCGCGCTGCGTCGCGACGGCGTGGAGGTGAAGGTGTGGCAGGCCGACGTGGCGGCGGAAGCGGACGTCGACGCGCTGCTGGCCGAGATCGACGCGACCATGCCGCCGCTGCGCGGCGTCTGCCATCTGGCGGGCGTGGTGGAGGACTGCCTGGTCGGCGACGTCACGCCGGCCTCGCTGGCCGCCACCCTGGCCGGCAAGGCCCGCGGCGCCTGGCTGCTGCATGAGCGCACCCTGGCTTACCCGCTGGAACACTTCGTGCTGTTTTCCTCCGCCGCCGCCGCCTTCGGCGCGCCGGGGCAATCGACCTACGCGATGGCCAACGCCTACCTAGACGCGCTGGCCGCGCGCCGCCGCGCGCAAGGCTTGCCCGCGCTGTCCATCGCCTGGGGGCCGTGGCAGGACGTGGGCATGCTGGCCCGCTCCAGCGCCAACGCCAAGCGGCGGCTCGCGCAGCTGGGCATCGGCCAGATCGAGGCCGAATGCGGCCGCGCCACTTTCGAGATCGCGCTGGGGGCGGACCTGCCGGCCCACCTCGTGCTGCTGCCCATCGATTGGGGGCGCTTGATCGAGCAATGGCCGCCGCATGTGCCGGCCAGCCGCTTCGCCGGCATCGCCACCGCCCAGCCGGGCGCGGGCTCCACCTCCTCGGTCAGCGAGCTGCTGGCGCTGCCGGCGGAGGAAAGACGACATCGTCTGTTCCAACTGCTGGCCGAGGACGCCGCGCTGGTGACCGGCACGCCGCTGGCCTCGCTGGACCCCGAGCGCTCGCTGTTCGACTACGACCTGGACTCCTTGCTGATCACCGATCTGCGCGTGCTGCTGGAAAAGCGTTTCGGCCGCGCGATACCGACCACGGTGATTTTCTCGAATCCGACCATAGCCGCCTTGGCGGACCATCTGGCGCGGACGGTGTTCGGCATGGCCGAGGCGGAGGCGACGCCCGCCGCGCCCACCGCCGAGCCCGACGCGCCGGCGGACGCCGCGATGTCGCAGGAGGAGATCGTGGAAATGCTGTCCGCGAAACTGAAGGAACTGAATAGAAAGGACGCGCGATGAGCCAGATCGACACGACCGCGCTGATGCGGAACGCGCTGCGCGAGATCGAACGCCTGCAGCGCGAACTGGACGGCGCCGAACAGCGCCGGCACGCGCCCATCGCCGTGGTCGGCATGGGCTGCCGTTTCGCCGGCGTCGACTCGCCGGAGGCGCTGTGGCAGCGGCTGCTCGACGGCGCGGACGGCGTGAGCGAGGTGCCGGCCGAGCGTTGGGACGTCGAGCGCTACTTCGACGCCGATCCGGACGCGAGCGGCCGCATCTACTGCCGCACCGGCAGCTTTTTGGACGACATCGCCTCCTTCGACGCCGGCTTCTTCGGCATTTCGGCGCGCGAGGCGGCGATGCTGGATCCGCAGCAGCGCATGCTGCTTGAAGTGGCTTGGGAAGCGGTGGAGCGCGCCGGCATGACGGCGGCGGAACTGAAGGGCTCGGCCACCGGGGTGTTCGCCGGCGTCATGCATCAGGACTACGCGCACCGTTTCCGCCGGGCGGAGGAGGTCGACCTCTACACCGCCTCGGGCAACGCGCCCAGCGTGCTGGCGGGCCGCGTGTCGCACGCGCTCGGCCTGCACGGGCCGACGCTGACGATAGACACCGCGTGCTCGTCGTCGCTGGTCGCCGTGCACCTGGCTTGCAACGCGCTGCGCGCCGGCGAGTGCGACATCGCCATCGTCGGCGGCGTCAATGTGGTGCTGTCGCCGCTGTCCACCGCCGCCGAATGCCGGGCGCACATGCTGTCGCCCAGCGGCCGCTGCCGCTCCTTCGACGACGGCGCGGACGGTTTCGTGCGCGGCGAGGGCTGCGGCGTGGTGGTGCTGCAGCGGCTCGCCGACGCCGAGGCCGCCGGGCGGACCATAGACGCGCTGATCGCCGGCTCGGCGGTCAATCACGACGGCCGCAGCGCGGGCCTGACGGTGCCTAACGAGCACGCGCAGCGCGAGCTGGTGCGGGCGGCCTTGCGCGCCGCGCGCATCGACGCGGCGCAGGTGAATTATATCGAGGCGCACGGCACCGGCACCGCGCTGGGCGACCCGATAGAGGCGGCGGCGCTGGCCTCCGTGTTTGCCGGCCGCGGCCGCGAGGAGCGCGTGCTGCTGGGCTCGATCAAGAGCAATTTCGGCCATCTGGAAGGCGCGGCGGGGATAGCCGGGCTGATCAAGGCGGCGCTGACGGTGCGCCATGGCGTGGTGCCCGCCACCCTGCATGTGCGCACGCCCAACCGCGGCATCGACTGGGACACGCTGCCGCTGCGCCTCGCGCTCGGCGCGGAACGCATAGACGCCGGCAGCGCGCCTTGCGTTGCCGGGGTCAGCTCCTTCGGCTTCAGCGGCACCAATGCGCACGCGGTGCTGCTCGCGCCGCCGCGCGCGGCCGCCGGCGAAACGGCGGCTGGCGCGGACGAAGGCGCGCAATTGCTGGTCGTTTCCGCGAAATCCGACGCCTCGCTGCGCGGCAACGCGGCGCGGCTGGCCGCCCATCTGGCCGGGCTCGACGCCGCGGCGTGGGCGGCCGCCTGCCACGCGTCGCGGGCGGCGCGCTCGCATTTCCCGCATCGGCTCGCGCTGACGGCAGCCAGCGCGGAAGAGATGGCGCGCGAGCTGAGCCGCTTCGCGCGCGGCGAGGACGCCGCCGTTCACAGCGGCGTGTGCGGCGGGATGCCACCCAGCCGCGACGCGTCGCCGGAGACGGCGGACGCGGGACGCGAACCGGCCGAGCGGCTGGACGCCTTGGCGCGGCGCTATGTGGCCGGCCTGCCGGTCGACTGGCCGACGCCGGCCGGCGCCGGGCGCCGCGTCGCGCGGCTGCCGAGCTACGCTTTTGATCGCCAGCCTTACTGGGTGGACGAAGGGCGGGCGCAGGCGGAGTCGCCGCTGTACCGCATCGCCTGGCAGCCGCTGCCGGCCCCGGCCGGCGCGCGCCGCTCGGGCGAGCGCATCGTCGCCGGCGATCCGGCCTTGTGCGCGGAAGTGGCGCGCGCGCTGGAAGCCGCCGGCGAGCGCTGCGCGATTGCGCCCGCCGAGATCGACGCCATCCGCCGCGCGGGCGACGCCGGCCTGGTGCTCGCCTTCGACCGCGCGGCCGGAGACGAGGACGCGCTGGCGGCCGTCGCGCGGCGCGGCGCCTTGTTGAGCGCGCTGGCGCGAGAGCGCGCCGCGACGCCGTCGGCGGCGCCGATCACGGTTGTCACGCGCGGCGGGGCGGCCACCGGGCCGGCGGAGGAGCTCGATCCCGTCCTCGCCGCCTTGAGCGCGGCCGTGCGCGTCGCGCGGCGGGAACAGGGCCGGAGCTGGCGCGGCACGATAGATATCGACGGTTCGCCGGCGTCCTTCGACGCGCTGGCGGCTTTGCTCGCCGACGACGCCGCCGAGGAGCAATTGGCGGTGCGCGGCGCCACCGTGCTGGCGCCGCGGCTGCGGCGCGCCGGCGCCGGCGCGGCCGGCGCACTCCCCGCGCTGGACGGCGACGCCGTCTATGTGGTGACCGGCGGCACCGGCGCCTTGGGCCTCGCCACCGCGCGCTGGCTGGCCGGGCGCGGCGCGCGCCATCTGCTGTTGATCAGCCGCGGCGGCGAAGCCGGCGCGGCGGCGCAGGCCGCTTGCGCCCGTCTGCGCGGCGACGGCGTCGAGGTCCGCGTGGCGGCCGCCGACGTCGCCGACGAGGCCGCCTTGCGCGGGGCGCTCGCCGCGGCCGGCCGGCCGATACGCGGCGTCGCGCACTGCGCGGGCATTGTGCGCGACGCGACGCTGGACGCGCTGGACGCCGCGGCCTTCGCCGAGACCCTGCGCGCCAAGGTGGGCGGCGCGGTCTTGCTGGACCGGCTGACCGAGGCCGAGCCGCTGGACTTCTTCCTGTTGTATTCGTCCATCTCCGCGGCGGTCGGCCGTCACGGCCAGGCCGCCTACGCCGCCGCCAACGGTTATCTCGACGCGCTGGCGCAGCGGCGGCGCTTGCGCGCGCGGCCGGCGCTGTCCATAGGCTGGGGATCGTGGGCGGCCGGCATGGGCGCGGCCGACGCGAAGACGGCGGAACGGATTCGCGCCGGCGGCCTGAACCCGCTGAGCGAGGGCGAGGCCTTCGCCGCGCTGGAACGGGCGTTCACCGGCGAGCCGCATCTGGTGGTGGCCGCGATCGATCTTGCGCGGATCGCGGCGCAGCCCGATCTGCCGCCGCTGATCGAAGGCCTGGTCGGCCGCGCGCCGGCGGCGAATGCGCGGACCCTGTCTTTCGACCAACTGCGCGGCCGTCCCGCCGGCGAGCGCCGCGCGCGGGTCGCCGACTATCTGGACGCGGAATTGCGCGCGGTGCTGTCCAGCCCGGCCGCCTTGCCGCGTCAGACTTCGCTGCTGGATCTGGGCGTGGACTCGCTGACCGGCGCGGAACTGCGCAACGCGCTTGAGCGCGCGCTGGGGGTGTCCGTCGCGATCTCGCACCTGATCGACGGCTCCTCGCTGGACGAGCTGATCGACCAGGTGATGGCGCAACTGGAGCGCAAGCTGGTGACGGAACAACATTCGGCCGCGGGCGCCGACACGGAGGAAATCACGCTATGACCATGGCACGGCTCATGACCGATCTTGCCGACGCGGGCGTCACGCTGCATCGTCGCGGCGACCAGCTTCAGGTACAGGCGCCGCAGGGCGCGCTCGACGCCGCGCTGGTCGCGCGGCTGCGCGAGGCCAAGGAGGCGCTGCTGAGCGTGCTCGACGACGAAGGCGCGCGCGCCGCGCCGCTGGCGCCGGCGCTGCCGGGCGAGGCCGGCGACGCGGCGGCGCTGTCGCCGGGGCAGGCCCGTCTGGTCGCGGCGACGCGGCTGGGCGATCCGGCGATGTACAACGAACAGGCGGCGATCGAACTCGCGGACGCCGTCGACGAGGAGGCCGTCGCCCGCGCCTTCGCGGCGCTCGCGCGCCGGCACGACATCCTGCGCACCGTCTTCAGCGACGGCGAGCCGGAACTGCAGCGGGTGCTGCCCGAGCCGCTCGTCGCCTTGCAAGCGTGGGCGGTGGACGGCGACGACGCCTTGCGCGCGCGCGCCGCGGAACTGGCGCGACAGCCCTTCGCCGCCGGCGCGCCGATGTGGCGCGTCGATCTGTTCTCGACGCCCGAGCGCGTCGCGGTGCTGGTGCTGACCATCCATCACGCCATCTTCGACCGCTGGTCGATGAGCGTGCTGATCCGCGATTTCAGCGCCTATCTCGCGTCGCCGGACGCGGCCGAGCCCTCGGCGCCCCGCCTCAGTTATCGAGACTATGCCGCCTGGCAGCGCCGCTGGATGGCGTCGCCGGACTACGCCGCGCAACTGGACGCCTGGACGGAGGCGCTGGCGGAGGTGGACGAGGTGCCGGCGATACGCGGCGACCGCGCGCGTCCGCCGGCGCTGAGCGGGCGCGGCGGCACCGAGCGCTTCGAGATTCCGGCCGCGTGCATGGACGCGGCGGCCGCGTTCTCCCGCGGCCATAACACCACGCTGTTCACCACCTTGTTCAGCGCCTTCGCGCTGCTGCAGCAGCGTTACACCGGCGAAGCGCGCGGGCTGACGCTGACGCCGGCGGCCAACCGGCCCTTCCAGGCGGCGGAGGACATCGCCGGCTACTTCGTCAACCTGGTGGCGCTGGCCACCGAGGTGGGCGAGGGCGACAGCTTCGGCGCGCTGGTGGACCGGGTCCGCGACGCCAGCGCGCAGGCCTTCGCGCGCCAGGGCGTGCCGCTGGACGCCATCGTGGAGCGGCTGCGCGCGCGCGGCGGCCCCCGGCACGAGCAACTGGCGCAGACCGTGTTCGCCTTCCAGAACGTCCGCCTGCCGGCGGTGCGCACCGCGAGCGGCGCGGCCGTGCCCTTCGATCTGGACAGCCCGTTCGCGCGCTTCGATCTTTATCTGTCGATCGAGGGCGACGAGCGCGGCACTTTCGCGGTGTGGCAGTACAACACCGATCTGTACGACGCGGCCACCATCCGCCAGCTGGGCGAACATTATCTGGCGCTGCTGCGCGCGGCGCTGGCCGCGCCGGACGCGGACGCGCGCGGCTTGCCCATCCTGTCCGAGGCCGAAGAAGCGCGCCTGCGCGGATGGGGGCGGCATGAGCGCCCGTATCGGGCGGACGCCGCGATCGACGCGTTGTTCCGCGAATGCGCGGCCGCCCATCCCGGACGCGTCGCGCTGGAACAGGGCGGCGAGCGCTGGACTTACGCGGAGCTCGATCAGTGGTCGGACCGCGCGGCCGGCGCGCTGCGCGCGGCCGGCGTCGAGGCCGGCGCGGTGGTGGGCGTCGCGGGCGAGCGCTCGCCGCGGCTGCTGGCCGCCTTCCTCGCGGCGCTGAAGGCGGGCGCCGCCTATCTGCCGCTGGATCCGACTTATCCGGCCGCGCGCCTGAGCGCGATGACGGCCGACGCCGCGCCGGCCTTGATGATCGTCGCCGACGGTCTGGACGCCGGCTGGCTCGGCGATTACGCCGGACCGGTGCTGAGCCTGGCCGACTGCGAGGCCGGCGACGCGCGGCCCTTGTCGTCCGCAGCGCGGCGCGCGGAGGACCTGGCTTATGTGATGTACACCTCGGGCTCCACCGGGCGGCCCAAGGGCGTGGCGGTGCCGCATCGCGCGGTGGTCCGGCTCGCCGTCGGCGGCGGCTACGCGCGCTTGGACGCGTCGACGGTGATGCTGCAGCAATCGCCGCTGGGCTTCGACGCCTCGACCTTCGAAATCTGGGGCTGCTGGCTGAACGGCGGGCGGCTGGTGCTGGCCGAGCCCGGCATGCCCTTCCTGGACGCGGCGTCGCGCGACGGCGTCACCACGATGTGGCTGACCGCCGACCTGTTCCGCATGATGGTGGAAGAGGAGCCGGCCGCGCTCGGCGGCCTGCGCGAACTGCTGACCGGCGGCGACGCGCTGCCGGTGGCGAGCTGCCGCGCCTTTCTCGAGGCCTGCCCGGGCGTCGCGCTGATCAACGGTTACGGCCCGACGGAAAACACCACCTTCACCTGCAGCCATCGGGTGACGGCCGGCGACGTGAAACGCGGCTCGATTCCGATTGGGCGGCCGATAGGCAATACCGAGGTGCGCGTGGTCGACGCCGGCGGTCGGCTGGTGCCGGTCGGCGTGCCCGGCGAATTGTGGGCGGGCGGCGACGGGCTCGCGCTCGGCTATCTGGGGCGCGCCGACTTGACGGCGGAACGCTTCGTCGCGGCGCCGCCGCCGGACGGCGGGCGCTGGTATCGCACCGGCGACCGCGTGCGCTGGCGGCGCGACGGGGCGCTGGAGTTCCTAGGCCGAGTGGATGAGCAGATCAAGCTGCGCGGCTACCGGATCGAGCTGGGCGAGATCGAGGCGACGCTGGGCCATCACCCCGGTTTGAGCGGCTGCGCCGTCGCGCTGCGGCGCAGCGCCGCGGACGAGAAGCAATTGGTCGGCTATCTGGTGGCGCGGCAAGATTCGGCCGAAGCCGCGGACGCGGCGGCGGTGCAGGCATGGCTGGAGACGCGGCTGCCGGGCTATATGGTGCCGCGCGCCTGGGTGTGGCTGGACGCTTTGCCGCAGTCCGCCAACGGCAAGGTGGACCGCAAGCGCCTGCCGGAGCCGCAGATCGAGGCGGGCGCGGCGGCGGCGGAGAACGCGGCCGAGGCGGCGCTGGTGGAGATCTGGCAAGGCCTGCTGGGGCTGGAGCGCGTGGGGGTGAGGGACAACTTCTTCGCGCTGGGCGGCGACTCCATCCTGAGCATACAGATGGCGTCGCGGGCGGCGGAGCGGGGCTTGCGCATCAGCCCGCAGCAAGTGTTCCGCTATCCGACCATCGCCGAACTGGCGGCGGAAAGCGGCGCGGCGGAAGAAACCGGCGCGCCGGCGGAGCAGGGCGAGGTGAGGGGCGAAGTGAGGCCCGGCCCGATCCAGGCCTGGTATCTGGACTGGCCGGGCACGGACTGGCAACAGTTCAGCCAGGGCGCTTATCTGGGCCTGAGCGGTCCGCTCGACGCCGAGGCGCTGATCGGCGCGCTGCAGGCGGTGGCGCAGCGGCACGACGCGCTGCGGATAGGCTGGCGGCGGGACGGCGAGCGCTGGATTCAGGAAAGCGGCGCCGGCGCGCCGGCGGAAGTGAAGATAGCGGACCTGCGCGGCCTGGCCGACGCCGAGGCCGCGCTGGAGCGCGACGCGGCCGAACTGCAGGCCGGTCTGCGCCTGGACGGCGCCGGCCTGTGGGCGGCGCGGCTGTACCGGCTGGACCAAGGCTGGCGCCTGCTGTGGCTGGCGCATCACGCCTCGGTGGACGGGGTGTCGTGGCGGATTCTGCTGGAAGACCTGTGGAGGGCCTATGCGGCGCTGAGCCGGGGCGAGGCGATGTCGTGGCCGGCCAAGACGGTGTCGTACCAGGCGTGGTCGCAGCGGCTGTGGGCCTGGGCGGACAGCTTGCCGGAATCGACGCTGGACTACTGGCGGGAGATGGACGCGCCAGGGATGACCCTGCCCGGCGTCGGCGCGGGCGAAGACACGGTGGCGGCGGAATCGCGGGTGTCGCTGCAGTGGGACGCGGCGACGACGGAACGCTGGCTGCGGCAGGCGGGCGAGGCCTATCGGATGCGTCCGGAGGAATTGCTGCTGGCCGCGCTGGCGCGGGCCTTGCGCCAATGGACGGGCGCGGAGGAATGCGTGCTGGACCTGGAAGGCCACGGCCGCGACGGGCTGGCGGGCGTGGACGTGTCGCGCACCGTGGGCTGGTTCACCAGCTTGTATCCGCTGCGGCTGCCGCTGAGCGGCGACTTGCCGCGGGATCTGAAGTCGGTGAAGGAGCGGATGCGCGGCGTGCCGGACAGCGGCATCGCCTATCAGGCGCTGCGTTACGGCGGCCGTGGATCGGAGCTGGGCGGCCATGCGCGCACGGTGTGCTTCAACTACCTGGGCCAATGGCGGCTGGAAGAAGGCGGCGCGCCGGGCGCGGCTTGGCTGGGCGAGCCGCCGGGCGGCGCGCGCTCGGGCGGGATGAGGCGTCGCTACGCGCTGGACGTGGTGGCGCAGGTGCACGAAGGGCGGCTGCGGGTGGACTGGCTGTACAACGCGGCGCTGCAAGCGGCGGACGCGATGACGGCGCTGGCGGAGCGCTTCCGCGCCGAGCTGGACGCGGTGCTGGCGCACTGCCTGTCGCCGCAGTCGGGCGGCCTGACGCCGTCGGACCTGCCGCTTGCCCAACTGGAGCAGAGCGATATCGACGCGATCGAGCGCGAGCATCCCGGGCTGGAGGCCTTGTACGGCGTCACGCCGTTGCAGCAGGGCATTCTGTTTCACTCCATCGCGGACGAGGACGCGCCGCTCTATATAGAACAACTGCACTGGAAAATGAGCGGCGTCTTCGACGCGGAACGCTTCCGTCAAGCCTGGTTCGACGTCGCGGCGGCGCACGCCGCGCTGCGCACCACCTTCCGCTGGCGGCAGTTGCAGAGCCCGGTCCAAATCGTCCATCCCCGTCTGGACCCGGACTGGGACACGCTGGATTGGCGAGCGCTGTCCGCCGAGGCCTGCGTCAGCCGCTTCGACGCGCTGCGCGAGCTGGACCGTCAACGCGGCTTCGATCTGGAACACGGGCCCTTGCTGCGCGGCACCCTGATCCGCGAACCCGGCGACGCCTGGCGCTTCCTGTGGAGCTACCACCACGCGGTGGTCGACGGCTGGTCGGTGCCCTTGATCCTGAAGCAGGTGATCGGCCGCTACGCCGAGCTGGGCGCCGGCGACGCCGCTCCGCTGCCGGGCAGCCGTTTTCTGCCCTTCGTCAATTGGCTGGCGGCGCGGGACGAGAGCGAGCAGGCGGCGTACTGGCAACAGGTGCTGGCCGGCATAGAAGAGCCCACGCCGATAGGCTTCGCCGCGCCGGCGCGCGGCGCGCAAGCGCGGGGCCAGGGCCGGCGCGCCTTCGTGTTCGACGCGGGGCTGAACGAGCAGGTCGACCGCGCCGCGCGGCGGGCCGGCGTCACTCGCGCCAGCCTGTTGACCGGCGCCTGGGCGCTGACCCTGGGCTACGCCGGCGGCGGGCGCGAGGTGGTGTTCGGCACCACGCTGTCCGGCCGGCCGGCGACGCTGCCGGGCGTCGAGCGGATGGTGGGGCTGTTCATCAACACGGTGCCGGTGCGCGTCGGCATAGACGACGACGCGCGCGTGTCGCAATGGCTGCAGCAACTGCATGGACAGCAGAGCGAACGGGCCAGACTGGGCGCCGCCTCGCTGACCGACATCCGGCGCTGGGCGGGCTACGAGGGCGGCGAGCTCTTGAGCAGCCTGTTCGTGGTGGAAAACTATCCGGTGGACCGCCAGCTGGCCCGAGGCGACGCCGGTTTCGACGTCAGCGAGTTCGCGGCGGCCGAGACGCGCACCAATTATCCGCTGGTCGGCCAGCTGATTCCGGGCGAGGAGACCGTGCTCTATGTCGATTTCGACGCCTCGCGCTACGACGAGGAGGGCATAGGCCGGCTGGGCGCGAGCTTCCTGCATCTGCTGGCCCAGCTCGCCGCGCAGCCGGACGCGCGGCTGGGCGATCTGAGCCTGGTGGACGAGGCGGAGGCGCGCCGGCTGATTCACGACTGGAACGCGACGCCGCCGGTCGGCGACGGCTATCTGCTGCACGCCGGCATAGAGCGGCACGCCGAGCTGACGCCGCTGGCGCCGGCGATCATAGGCGTGGACGAGGCGATGAACTACCGCGAACTGGCCGACGAGACGCTGCGCGTCGCCAGGGCGGTGGCGGCGGCGGGCGCGCGGCGCGAACCGGTGGCGGTGCTGCTGCCGAGGAGCGCGCGCGCGGTCGCCGCCTACTCGGGCGTGATGCGCGCCGGCTGCGCCTATGTGCCGGCCGATCCGGCGATGCCGCCGGGACGCTTGCGCGATCTGCTGGCCACGGTCGGCCATGTGCTGACGACGCGTGAGCATCTGCCGCTGCTGGACTGCGTCGCGGCGCGCGCGATCCTGATCGACGAAACGCCGCCGGCCGAGGTCGCGCTGCCGGAGGCGGCGCCCGACGATCTGGCCTATGTGATGTTCACCTCGGGCTCCACCGGCAAGCCCAAGGGCGTGATGATCAGCCACCGCGCGGCGGCGCTGACGATGGAAGTCTTCCTGCGCCGTTATGAGATCGGCGCGTCCGACCGCTTGATGTGCGTGTCGGCGGCGGGCTTCGACCTGTCGGTATTCGATTTCTTCGGCGCGTTCGCGGCGGGCGCCGCCGTCTTGCTGGCGCCGGAGTCGTCGACGATCGCGCCGGCGGCGTGGCTGGATCTGATGGCGCGCGAGGGGGCGACGGTTTGGGAATCCGTGCCGGCGGTGATGGAGCTGCTGTTGCTGGAGTGCCGGCAGAGCGGGCGCGCGCTGCCGCCCTCGCTGAAGCTGGCGATGTTGAGCGGCGACCGCGTGCCGGTGGGGCTGCCCGCGCAGATCCGCGCGGCGGCGACGTCCGATCCGGAGGTGCTGGCGCTGGGCGGCGCCACCGAGGCGGCCATCTGGTCGTGCTGGTACGACACGCGGGGACTGGCGGCCGACGCCGCCTTCGTGCCCTACGGCCGCCATCTGCCGGGGCAGCGGCTCTATGTGCTGTCTTCCTCGCTGCAGGCGGTGCCGGTGGGCGTGCCGGGCGATCTGTGGATCGCCGGCGCGGGCGTGGCGCTGGGCTATCTGGGCCAGCCGGATCTCACTGCTTACCGCTTTGTCGACAATCCCTTTGTGCCGGGCGAACGGATGTACCGGACCGGCGACCGCGCGCGCGCGCTTGCCGACGGCAATCTGGAGTTCCTGGGCCGAGTGGACGATCAGGTCAAGATCGGCGGCTTCCGGATCGAGATCGGCGAAATCGAGGCCGCGCTGGCGGCCGCGCCGGGCGTGGAGCGCGGCGTGGCCTCGGTGGTCGAGCGCGACGGGCGGCGGATCATCGCCGGCTATGTGCTGTTGCTGCCGGGCGCGAGCCTGGATTCCGCCGCGATTCGCGACGCGCTGGCGCGGCGGCTGCCGCCATACATGCTGCCGGCGTCGATCATGGCGCTGGACAGCGTGCCGCTGAGCGCCAACGGCAAGGTGGACCGCAAGCGTCTGCCGGAGCCGCAGATCGAGGCGGGCGCGGCGGCGGCGGAGAACGCGGCCGAGGCGGCGCTGGTGGAGATCTGGCAAGGCCTGCTGGGGCTGGAGCGCGTGGGGGTGAGGGACAACTTCTTCGCGCTGGGCGGCGACTCCATCCTGAGCATACAGATGGCGTCGCGGGCGGCGGAGCGGGGCTTGCGCATCAGCCCGCAGCAGGTGTTCCGCTATCCGACCATCGCCGAACTGGCGGCGGAAAGCGGCGCGGCGGAAGAGACCGGCGCGCCGGCGGAGCAGGGCGAGGTGAGGGGCGAAGTGAGGCCCGGCCCGATCCAGGCCTGGTATCTGGATTGGCCGGGCATGGACTGGCAACAGTTCAGCCAGGGGGCTTATCTGGGCCTGAGCGGCCCGCTCGACGCCGAAGCGCTGATCGGCGCGCTGCAGGCGGTGGCGCAGCGCCACGACGCGCTGCGGATAGGCTGGCGGCGGGACGGCGAGCGCTGGATTCAGGAAAGCGGCGCCGGCGCGCCGGCGGAAGTGAAGATAGCGGACCTGCGCGGCCTGGCCGACGCCGAGGCCGCGCTGGAGCGCGACGCGGCCGAACTGCAGGCCGGTCTGCGTCTGGACGGCGCCGGCCTGTGGGCGGCGCGGCTGTACCGGCTGGAGCAAGGCTGGCGCCTGCTGTGGCTGGCGCATCACGCCTCGGTGGACGGGGTGTCGTGGCGGATTCTGCTGGCAGACCTGTGGCGGGCCTACGCGGCGCTGAGCCGGGGCGAGGCGATGTCGTGGCCGGCCAAGACGGTGTCGTACCAGGCGTGGTCGCAGCGGCTGTGGGCCTGGGCGGACAGCTTGCCGGAATCGACGCTGGACTACTGGCGGGAGATGGACGCGCCAGGGATGACCCTGCCCGGCGTCGGCGCGGGCGAAGACACGGTGGCGGCGGAATCGCGGGTGTCGCTGCAATGGGACGCGGCGACGACGGAACGCTGGCTGCGGCAGGCGGGCGAGGCCTACCGGATGCGTCCGGAGGAATTGCTGCTGGCCGCGCTGGCGCGGGCCTTGCGCCAATGGACGGGCGCGGAGGAATGCGTGCTGGACCTGGAAGGCCACGGCCGCGACGGACTGGCGGGCGTGGACGTGTCGCGCACCGTGGGCTGGTTCACCAGCCTGTATCCGCTGCGGCTGCCGCTGAGCGGCGACTTGCCGCGGGATCTGAAGTCGGTGAAGGAGCGGATGCGCGGCGTGCCGGACAGCGGCATCGCCTATCAGGCGCTGCGTTACGGCGGCCGTGGATCGGAGCTGGGCGGCCATGCGCGCACGGTGTGCTTCAACTACCTGGGCCAATGGCGGCTGGAAGAAGGCGGCGCGCCGGGGGCGGCTTGGCTGGGCGAGCCGCCGGGCGGCGCGCGCTCGGGTGGGATGAGGCGGCGCTACGCGCTGGACGTGGTGGCGCAGGTGCACGAAGGACGGCTGCGGGTGGACTGGCTGTACAACGCGGGGCTGCAAGCGGCGGACGCGATGACGGCGCTGGCGGAGCGCTTCCGCGCCGAGCTGGACGCGGTGCTGACGCACTGCCTGTCGCCGCAGTCGGGCGGCCTGACGCCTTCGGACCTGCCGCTCGCCCATCTTGACCAGAACGATATCGACGAAGTGTTACAGCTACTGAACGAACAGCCATGAACAAAACATTATCAAACGCCGCGCAGCAAGCCGGCTCGAAAGTCGAGACCATGCTGCCGTTGACGCCGACGCAGCAGGGCCTGCTGTTTCATACGCTGAAAGCGCCGGAGTCCGGCGTCTATTACGAACAGGTCGCTTGCGCCTTCCAGGTCGCGCTAGACGCGGCCGATTACCGGCGCGCGCTGGAAGCGGTGATCGCGCGCCACGGCGTGCTGCGCACCGGCTTTCTGTGGGACGGGCCGTCCAAGCCGGTGCAGGTGGTCTTCCGCGACGTCGAACTGCCGTGGGTGGAGGAGGACTGGCGGGCTTTCGATCCCGAGGAGCAGCGGCGGCGTCTCGCCGCTTACCGGGACGCGGACCGGCGTCCGGGCTTTCACCTGAGCCGCGCGCCGCTGATGCGCTGCGCCTTGTTCCGCACCGGCGAAGAACGCTATGAGTTCGTGTGGAGTTATCACCATCTGCTGCTGGACGGCTGGTCGGTGCAGATCGTGCTGGGCGAAGCGCTCGCCTGCTACGACGCCTACCGGCGCGGGGCCGATCCGGCCTTGCCGCCGCCCCAGCCCTACAGCGCTTTTCTGCGCTGGCTGGACCAGCAGGACGGCGCGGCGGCCGAGGCCTTCTGGCGCGAGCGGCTGGGCGATGTGCGCGCGGCCACGCCCTTGCCGCTGGCGGAGGAGGCCGGCCCGGAACGCCCGTCCGGCCACGGCCTGCTGGAACGCGAGCTGGACCCGCGGACGAGCGAGGGCCTGCAGCGGCTGGCGCGCGCCTGCGAGCTGACGCAGAGCACGGTGATCCAGGCCGCCTGGGCCTTGCTGCTGGCGCGAGCGAGCGGCCGCGACGACGTGGTGTTCGGCACCACCGTGTCCGGCCGGCCGGCCGCGCTGCGCGGGGTCGAGCAGATGGTGGGGCTCTTCGTCAACGCGCTGCCGACGCGCGCGACCGTCGACGCCGCGCAGACGCTGGGCGACTGGCTCAGACAGCTGCACCGCCGGCATGTGGACGCCGAAGCCTACGCCTATACGCCGCTGCACGCGATTCCGGGCTGGAGCGGCGTGGCCCCGGGCGCGCCCTTGTTCGAGAGCCTGGTGGTGTTCGAGAACTATCCGGCGCGCGCGGACGCGACGTGCTATCGGGAACGGCTGGGCGTCGGCGACGTCGAGGTGGTGGAACAGACCAACTATCCGCTGACCGTGGTCGCGATTCCCGGCGAGCGTCTGCGCTTGCGCCTGCATTACGATCGCCAGCGCGTCTCGGAGGCGGCGGCGGAGCGGATCGTCGCGATGCTGGCGCGGCTGCTGGAGCAGTTCGAACGCGGCGGCGCCGCGCTGCGCATCGGCGCGGCGTCGCTGCTGGGCGCGGAGGCGGGCGGCGCGCTGGTCGCGGGCTGGAACGCGGCGGCCCGGCGCGCGGACGAGACGGCGCGCCAGTGCCTGCATCGCCGTTTTGAGGCGCAGGCGCGCGCGCGCCCCGATGCTGTCGCGCTGCAATGCGAGGGCGAGGCGCTGACTTACGCCGAACTGGATCGCCGCGCCAACCGGCTGGCCTGGCGGCTGGACGCCGCCGGCGTGCGCGGCGACACGCCGGTTGCGCTGGCGTTCGGGCGCGGCGTGGACAGCATCGTCGCGATACTGGCGGTGTTGAAGGCGGGCGCCTTCTATGTGCCGCTCGATCTCGACCATCCGCCGGAACGCCTCGCCTGGATACTGGAGGATATCGGCGCCGGCGCGCTGATCTGCGGCGAGGAAGCGCGCGAGCGCTTCGGGGACTTCGGTGGGGTTCTGATCGGGATGGGAGATGCGGCGGAGTCCGGCGAGCGCGAAGACGCACCGCCGCCGCGCGACACTTCGCCCGCCGACCTGTGCTATGTGATCTACACCTCGGGCTCGACCGGACAGCCCAAGGGCGTGTGCGTGGAGCACCGCAATGTGGACCATCTGTTCGCGGCGACGCGCCGGAGCTACGGCATCGGACCGTCGGACGTGTGGACCCTGTTCCATTCCTACGCCTTCGACTTCTCGGTATGGGAAATCTGGGGCGCCCTGCTGCACGGCGGGCGGCTGGAAATCGTGCCTTACCGCTGCTCGCGCACGCCGGAGGCGTTTCTCGCGCTGCTGGAGCGCGAGGGCGTCACGATGCTGAGCCAGACCCCCAGCGCCTTCAAGCAGCTGCTGCGCGCGCTGGGCGACGCGCGGCGGCCCTTGCCGGCCGGCTTGCGTCATGTGTTCTTCGGCGGCGAGGCGCTGATTCCCAGCCAGTTCGCCGCCTGCCTGGGCGAGGAGAGAGGCGTCGCGCTGGTCAATCTCTACGGCATCACCGAAACCACGGTGCACGTGACCGAGCGCGTGCTGGGCGCGGGCGACGCGCTCTCCTCGCGCAGCCCGGTGGGCCGGCCCTTGCCCGGCTACCGTATCTACCTGCTCGACGCCGCCGGACATCCGGTGCCGCCGGGCGTGCCGGGCGAAATCTACGTGGGCGGGGAGGGCGTGGCGCGCGGTTATCACAAGCGTCCCGAGCTCGACCGCGAACGCTTCATCGCCGACCCCTTCCTGCCCGGCGAGCGGCTTTACCGCAGCGGGGACCTCGGGCGCTGGGACGCGGACGGCGAGCTGGACTATCTGGGCCGCATCGACGAGCAGGTCAAGATCCGCGGCTTCCGCATCGAACTGGGCGAGGTGGAGGCGGCGCTGGCCCGGCACCCGGACGTCGCCGCCGCTGCGGTGATGGTGGACGAGGCGAGCATAGACGGCCACGCGCAGCTGGCGGGTTTCGCGGCGCCGCGCGAGGGCGCGTCGCTCTCTCCCGCCGCGCTGCGGGACTGGCTGGCGCAGCGCCTGCCGCCGCACGCGATTCCGGCGCGCCTGATCGAGGTGGACGCGATCCCGCTGACCCCTAACGGCAAGCTCGATCGCCGCCGGCTGGCCGACGCGCTGGCGGCGGACGGCGACGCGGCGCGTCCGCACGTCGCGCCGCGCGATGCGGTGGAACAGGCGCTGGTCGGCGTGTTCGAATCCGTGCTCAAGCGCTCGCCGGTCGGCGTCACCGACAACTTCTTCGAGCTGGGCGGGGACTCCATCCTGAGCATCCAGATCCTGTCGGCCGCGCACAAGGTCGGCATCGACTTCACGCTGGACGAGCTGATGCGCTCGCTGACCATAGCAAGGCTGGCGCCGCGGGTCCGGCGCACGGATTCGCCGCCGCCGGCCGCGAGCGCGCCGCCGCTTCCGCCGCCGCTGGACGCCGCCTACGAGGACGCGTATCCGCTCAGCGCGATGCAGATGGCGATGCTGGCCAACGAGATGCGGCACGGCCAGGACTCCGCCTATCACAACGTCAATGATCAGCGGCTGGCCCTGTCCTTCGACGCGGCCGCGCTCGAGGCGGCGTTGCGCGGCGCCTTCGAACGCCATCCGGCGCTGCGCACCGCCTTCGATCTGGCCGCCGACGAGGAGCCGCTGCAGTACGTGCACCGCCAAGTGCCCTTGCCGCTGGCGGTCAGCGACTGGCGAGGCCTGGACGCGGCGCGGCAGGACGCGCGGATACTGGATTGGCGCGAGGCCGAGCGGCGCCGGCGCTTCGACGTCGAGCATCCGCCGCTGATCCGCTTCGCCGTGCATCGCCTGAGCGAGGAGGAGATGCATATCGGCGTGACCAAGCACCACGCGATTCTGGACGGCTGGAGCTTCAACCTGCTGCTCTCCGAGCTGATCTCGGACTATTCGGCGCGGCTGGCCGGCCGGCCGCTGGCGCTGACGGCGCCCGCCAGCCGCTACCGCGACTTCGTCGAGCGCGAGCGCGAGGCGGCGCGTTCGGACGCGCTGCGCGACTGGTGGCGCGCGCGGCTGCAATCCTTGCCGGCCACGCGGCTGGCGCGGGAGCCGGACGGCGACGCGGCACCGGCGGAGGTGCCGATTTCGGCCGCTGAGTCCGCCGGCCTGGAAGCGCTCGCCGCGCGCGCGGGCGCCTCGGTGAAGAGCGTGCTGCTGACGGCGCATCTGCTCGCCTTGTCGCGCATCTGCGGCAGGCCGGCGGTGACGAGCGGCGTGGTGTTCAACGGCCGCAGCGAGGGCGCGGACGGCGACCGGGCGCTGGGCCTGTTCCTGAACAGCCTGCCGCTCGGCTTCGACTTCCCGGCCGGCGTCTTCGACGCCGTCGCGCTGGTGCGCGCGGTGCAGGCGGCCGAGCTGGAGGTGTTCAGCCGCCGGCGCTATCCGCTGATCGAACTGCATCGGCAGGTGGGCACGGTGTTCGACGCGCTGTTCAACTTCACGCACTTCCGCGCGCTGGAGGACGCGGTGCGCGACATCGAGGTGTCCGACGGCTACGCGAGCGACACGACCAATGTGCCGCTGGTGGTGCAAAGCAGCTTCGACGGCCGGCAAGGCGTATTGCGGATCACCCTGGTGCCGTCGCGCGGGCATTTCTCGACGGAGACCGTGGTCCGCTTCGTCGCGGAGTACGCGGCGGCCTTGCGCGCGCTGCTTGGGGAAACCACGGCTGGGGACGCGGCCGCCGGCGGCGCGATCAGGGCGGACGGCGGCGAGCGCCGGAGCCTGGCCTCGGCGGCCGCCACGCCGGCGGCGGCCAAGGCGCCCGCCGCCGCGCGGCCCAGCGGCGCGGCGTTGCGACGCGAGCTGAGCGCCTTGTGGACGGCCGTGCTCAAGCGCGAACCGCCGTCGGAGGACAGCGATTTCAGCGCGCTGGGCGGAGATTCTTTGCTGATGCTGCGGATCTGCTCCCGCGCCGGCCGGGCCTTTGGCCTGGACGCGGCGGTGGTGGCCCGTCTGTTGACGGCGCAGACCGTGGCCGAGCAGGCCCGGATCATCGAGACCGAGGGGGCGGACGCGGACGGCGTCCGGGTCGGCGCGCTCGTCGCGCTGTCCGCGCCGGGCGACGCGCCGCCGCTGTTCTTCGCGCCGGGCGCGGGCGGGCATGTGCCGTACCTGCGCGCGCTCGCGGCCGAGCTGTCCAAGGACTTCTCGGTATGGGGCATGGAGCTGCCCGGGTCCGGCGAGGCCGACGCGGGCGGCGTCGAAGCCATCGCGACGGCGCTGATCGCCGACATCCGGCGGGTGCGGCCTTATGGGCCTTATCGCCTGGGCGGCCACTCTTTTGGCGGCTGGGTCGCGCTTGAGATTGCGCGGCAACTGGCCGGCCAGGGCGAGGCGGTGGCTTGGGTCTCCATCGTGGACAGCCTGCCGCCGGGGCCGGCGGCGCGGCCGCACAAGCGGGACTGGCGGGACGGCCGCTGGATGGCGGAGATCGGCAACAGCTTCGCGCGTCTGGCCGACGCCAAGCTGCTATTCGACGCCGACGAATTCGACGCGCTGGACGATGCGCGGAGAGTGGAACGTTTGCGCGAGCGCTTGATAGCGGCGGGCGTGCTGCCGGAGGAGCTTGGCCTGCCCGAGTTCGCGGCGCGCGTGCGCGCCTTCATCGCGCATTCGCTGACGGATTACGCGCCGGCGACGCCTTATGCCGGCGCGCTGCATTTGATTGTGGCCGCGGACAGGGACGGCGAGGCGGACGCGCCCGACGCCGCCGCGCTCATCGACGGCTGGCGCGCGGCGGCGCCGGCCGCGGCGACGCCGCTGCGCCTACCCGGCGATCACGTCGGCATCATGCGCCCCCCCTTCGTCAGCGGGCTGGCCGGCGCCTTGCGCGCCGTGGAGGCCGCCGCGCGGCGGGCCGTTTCGGACATGGAAACCGAGGAAGAACAATGAACACCAGAGTCAAGGCATTCGCCGCCGTCGAGGCGGCGCTGGCGGAACCGGAGGCGGCGCTCGCCAACGGCGATTTCGAAACCGTGGAACAATTGATGAGCGGCATCCGCGCGGCCAACCGGGCGCATGGCCTGTGGCTGCCGCAGGTGCCGCGCGCCGACGGCGGCCTGGGCCTGAACCTGCTTGAGCTGGTGGAGGTGGGCGAGCTGCTGGGCGCCTCGCCGCTGGGCCATTACGCGGTCAACTACCAGGCGCCCGACGCCGGCAATATCGACGTGCTGCTGGAGTACGCGACTCCCGCGCAGCGCCGGCGCTGGCTGGAGCCGCTATTGCGCGGCGAACTGCGCAGCTGCTTTGCGGCGACGGAGCCGGAGTCCGCCGGATCGAATCCCTCCTCGCTGAAAACGACGGCGGTGTACAGGGACGGCGCCTGGCATCTGAACGGCCGCAAATGGTTCGCGTCCGGCGCCGACGGCGCGGGCTTCGCCATCGTGCTGGCCGTCACCGACGAGGCCGCGCCGCTGCACGCGCGCACCAGCACCTTCATCGTGCCCGCCGACGCGCCCGGCTTCCGCCACGTCCGCAATCTGCGGGTGATGGGGGACGAGGGCTGCGGCTGGGCCAGTCACGGCGAACTGGTGCTGGACGATTGCCGGGTGGGCGAGGACGCGATGCTGGGCAAGCCCGGCGAGGGCTTCGTCGTGCTGCAGGCCAGGCTGGCCACCGGGCGGCTGCACCATTGCGCGCGCTGGATAGGCGTGTGCGAGCGCGCCTTCGCCATCATGTGCCGGCGCGCCTGCCGCCGGGAGCTGGCGGCGGGCGAGCT
Organism: Chromobacterium rhizoryzae; assembly: GCF_020544465.1. Taxonomy (NCBI): domain Bacteria; kingdom Pseudomonadati; phylum Pseudomonadota; class Betaproteobacteria; order Neisseriales; family Chromobacteriaceae; genus Chromobacterium; species Chromobacterium rhizoryzae. Next base: position 3,765,023 of record NZ_CP066126.1, on the reverse strand, counting down.
GCTGTCCTCGCGCCAGACGGTGCAGAACTGGATCGCCGAGAGCCGCGCGTCGATAGACGCGGCGCGCCTGCTGGTGACCCAGGCGGCGACGCGGCTGCAGAACCGCCACGAGCGCGCGCAGATCGACATCTCGATCGCGAAGTTCTTCGTGGCCGGCGTGACGCAGACCGTGCTCGATCACGCGCTGCAGGTGCAGGGCGCGTTGGGCGTCAGCGGCGACACGATTCTCAATGTGCTGTGGCGGCACGAACGCGCGGGGCGGATTTACGACGGCCCGGACGAGGTGCACAAGAGCCTGGTGGCGCGCCATGCGCTGGCCGGCTTCCGGCGGGAGCTGGCATGAGCGCGCGGATCGCGGAGCGCGCGATGGCGGCGCTGGGCCGCCCCCGCGTCGGCGCGCGCGCGACGCGGGTGGGCGGCGGCCGGGCCAGCGAAGTATTTCTGGTGCAGGGCGGCGACAGCGAACTCATCGCCTACTGGCTGCCGGAGGGCGGCGCGCGCGAGGCGAGACGCCGCTACGCACTGCTGGAGCGGCTGTCCGGCCAGTTCCGGCTGGCGCCCAGGCCGCTGGCGGTGGACGAGGACGGCGACGCCGCGCTGCTGCTGGTTGAAAAGCTGGACGGCGTCGCGCCGGCCGCCTGCGGAGCGCTCGGCCCCGACACCGTGCGCCGGCTCGCGGAAAACTTCATCGAAACGCTGGCGAGCCTGCATGCGCTGGAGGTCGCGCCGGCCGACCGGCCCCCCGACTATCTGCGCCGCATCCTGAGCGAATGGCGGCGACGCTGGAACGCGGAGGAGGCGGGCGCGGCGGCCGACGCCGACTTCCGGGCGGTGGCCGACTGGCTGAGCGAGCGGATGCCGCAGACCGCGCCCTCCGCCTGGCTGCACAACGACTACAAGCTGGACAACATCCTCGTCGACCCGGGCGATCCGGCGCGGCTGGTGGGCGTCGTCGATTGGGAGCTGGCCGCGGTCGGCCATCCGCTGGCGGATCTTGGCGCCGCGCTCGCTTACTGGATAGAGGGCCGGGATTCGTCGCTGCTGCGGCTGGACGCGCCCGGGCCGAGCTGCGCGCCGGGCGCGCCGACGCGCGCGGCGCTGGTGGACCTGTACGCCGCCGCGGCCGGACGCGAGGTGGCGGAACCCGCCTACTGGTACGCCTACGGCCTGCTGCGGCTGGCGGTGATCACGCAACAACTGGCGCTGCGGCGCCGCGACGAAGGGCAGCGCGTACCGCGCGCCAAGCTGATCGTGCGCTGGCTGCTGGACCGCGCGGCGGAAGCCTGCGGCGGCGGCCGGCTGTGACGGCCGTCCGCGCGCCCTCCGATTCATCCCGATAAGGACATCCCATCATGAATACCGAAACTTCCACGACTGTATTCGACGTCATCGTGATCGGCGGCAGTCACGCCGGACAATCCGCCGCCTTGCAGATCGCGCGCGCGCGCCGCCGCGTGCTGGTGATCGACGCCGGCGCGCGCCGCAATCGCTTCGCCGCCCAATCCCACGGCGTGATCGGCCTGGACGGGCGCTCGCCCGACGCGATCGCCGCGGACGGCAAGGCGCAATTGCTGGCCTATCCCAACGCGCAATGGCGCGCGGACACCGTGGTCCGGGCCGAGAGCGGCGAGGCCGGCTACGCGCTGCGCTGCGCCTCCGGCCAAAGCTACGCGGCGCGCCAGCTGGTGCTGGCCTTCGGCGTGGTGGACGAATTGCCTGAGCTGGAGGGCCTGCGCGAGCGCTGGGGCGAAAGCGTGTTCCACTGCCCTTACTGCCACGGCTACGAACTGAAGCAGGGCCGCATCGGCGTGCTCGGCGGCGGTCCCTTGTCCTATCTGTCGGCGATGCTGATGCCGGAATGGGGCCCGACCGTCTTCCTGAGCGGCGGCGGCTTCGAGCCGGACGCGGCGCAGCGCGAGGCGCTGGCGCAGCGGGGCGTCGACATCGTGCGCGAACGGATCGCGCGCATCGTCGAGCGCGCCACCGTCGAGCTGGCCGATGGACGCCGGCTGGCCTTTGACGGGCTGTTCATGATGAACCGCTTCCGCCTGTCCAGCCCGGTGGCGGAGCAGCTGGGCTGCGTGATCGAGGAGGGGCCGCTGGGGCCTTATGTGCGGACCGACGACGCGATGGAGACATCGGCGCCGGGCGTATTCGCCTGCGGCGACATCACGCAGCGGGGCGGCACCGTGGCGCTGGCCATCGGCAACGGCGCGCTGGCGGGCATCGCCGCGCATCGCAAACTGGTGTTCGGATAAGCCGCGCGCGACGGCAGACTTCTTTCTCTTCATGACTGGAAAGCGATTCATGAGTTGGCAAAACCTATGTTTCTCCTGGCTGTTGCGTAGGACGGCCAAATCCCTGACCCGCAAGCCCGGCCTGACCGCCCAGGAAATGCGCGAGCGCAGCGCGAAATGGGCGCGCGGCGAAATCAAGCCGCCGCGCGGCTGGCGGGTGCGCAAGCTGGACGCGGAGGCGCTGCGCGGCGAGTGGATAGAGCCTGAAGCCGCCGCGCGGCGCGAGGCGAGCGGGCGGGTGATCCTGTATTTGCACGGCGGCGGCTATTGCTTCTGCTCGCCGCTGACGCACCGCGGCGTGGCCGCCGCGCTGGCGCGGGAGGCGGACGCGCGCGCGTTTTCGCTGGCTTACCGGCTGGCGCCGGAACATCCGTTCCCGGCCGCCGTCGACGACGCGCTGGCGGCGTATCGGGGGCTGTTGGACGAGGGCGTGGCGCCTGAGCGTATCGTGGTCGCCGGCGATTCCTCCGGCGGCGGGCTGGCGCTGGCGCTGCTGCTGTCGCTGCGCGACGCGGGCGCGCCGATGCCGGCCGGCGCGGTCTTGTTCTCGCCGTGGACGGATCTGGCGGCGACCGGAGCCTCGCTGGAAGCGAACGACGCGTCCGACGTGATGCTGAGCGCGGTGGCGGTGAGGAATTTCTCGCGCTACTACCTTGGCGACGCCGCCGCCGATCATCCCATCGCCTCGCCGCTCTACGGCGAGTACGCGGGCCTGCCGGACCTGTTCATCCAGGCCAGCGACAGCGAGGTGCTGCTGGACGACGCCGCGCGCGTGGCCAGCAAGGCGAGCGCGGCCGGCGTCGGCGTGGATTTCAAGGTGTGGCGGCGGCTGCCGCACGCCTGGGCCACCCTGACGCCGATGCTGCCGGAAGCGAGGGCGGCGATCAAAGAAGCCGGCGGCTTCATCCGCAAGGTGGCGCCGTGAACCGCGGCTGGGTGGACGCCGCGCCGGCCGGCCAAGCCGCGGCCTTGCGCCTGTTCTGCTTCCCTTACGCCGGCGGCAGCGCGGCGGTGTACCGCGGCTGGGCGGAGCGCTTGCCGGCCGCGGTCGATGTGCTGCCCATGCATCCGCCGGGGCGGGGGCGGCGCTTTCACGATCCGCTGCGCTACCGGCTGGATCAGCAGGCCGAGGAGGCGACGGACGCGATCGCGCCGCTGCTGGACCGGCCTTACATCTTGTTCGGGCACAGCATGGGGGCGAGCCTGGCTTTTGAGGTGGCCCAGCGGGCGCGGGCGCGCGGCCTGCCGGCGCCCTGCTGCCTGATCGTGTCCGGGCGCGCCGCGCCGCATCTGCCGCCGAGAGAGCGGCCGATACACGGCTTGCCGGACGATGAGTTTCTGGACGAGGTGATGCGCATGAACGGCACGCCGGCGGAAGTGCTGGCCCATCCGGAACTGGTCCAGGTCATCCTGCCGGTGCTGCACGCCGATTTCGAGGCGATAGAGACTTACCGTCCCGCGCCGCGTCCCCCTTTGAGCTGCCGCATCGTCGCCCTGGGCGGCAGCGAAGAAGAGGGCGGCGTCGAGGCGGCCGCTTCCTGGCAGGGCTATGCCACCGGCGGTTTTCGCAGCGAGATCCTGCCCGGCGATCACTTCTTCCTGAACGGGAGGCCGGAAAGCCTGTTCGCGATACTGAAGGAGGAGCTTGGCCGCGCTGTGTGAGGGCCCGGCCCGCGGCGGCTTACAGGTTCTGGCCGACGCGCCACAGCACGCCGGAGGGATCGTGCAGGCAGAAGTCGCGCATGCCCCAGGGCTGGTCCACGAGCGGGCCTATCTTGGCCGGATAGCGCTCGGTGACGCCCTGGGCCAGCCATTGGCGGTGCCAGGCGTCGACATCGTCGACCAGCAAGTGCAAGACCAGGTTTTCCGCCAATTGCGGATGATAGAAGTCCTGCAGCAGGAAGCTGCACTGGCCATGGACGAAATAGCTGACGCCGTGGCTGTCCGACTTTTGCTCGAAGCCCAGATCGGCGTAAAAGCGCTGCGACAGCGCGTAGTCGCGGGCGGGCACGAAGGCTTTGATTTCAATGCTGCGCAATTGAGACACGGGGAAACTCCTTGCGGTGGTGGGGCGGAAAAAAACCGCTGCGGCAGGGCGCGCAGCGGTTGTCTCGTTTGGGGGCGGGAGCCGGCTTATTGTGCCGGCGCTTCGCCTTCCAGCATGGCGACGCCTTCCAGTCCGGAGCGGAAGACCGCCTGTTGCAGGGTGTCTATCGCCTTCTTGCGGAAGAACTGCTTGCGCGTCACCAACAGCACGCGGCGCTGCGGCGCCGGCGTCTTGAACGGCACCACCGACAATAAGGATTCGTCGGTGGGGCCTATCGAGGTGGACGGCATCACGGTGACGCCCATGCCGCTGGCCACCATGTGGCGGATGGTGTTGAGCGAGCTGCCCTGCAGATTGGCGGCCAGCGTGCCGCCGTGGCTCTGCCGGCTGGCCAGATCGCTGCAGGCCTGCAGCACCTGATCGCGGAAGCAATTGCCCTGGGTCAGCAGCAGGACGCTTTCGTCGGCCAGCTGATTGGCGGCGATGGCGCCCAGCTTTTCCCAGGGATGGCCCTTGGGCGTGGCGACGACGAAGGGCTCGTCGTACAGCGGGCTCGCCACGGTGCCGGCCTCGTCGAAGGGGTCGGCCACGATGATGGCGTCCACTTCGCCGCGCTTGAGCATTTCCGAAAGCCGGGAGGTGTAGTTCTCCTCCAGGATCAAGGGCATGTCCGGCGCCAGGATGCGCAAGGCCGGGATCAGCCGCGGCAGCAGATAGGGGCTGATGGTGAAAATCACCCCCAGCTTCAGCGGGCCCACCAGTTCGTTCTGATGTTCGCCGGCCAGGCGTTTGACGGTTTCGGCCTCCTCCAGCACGCGTTGCGATTGCTCGATGATGCGTTCGCCGATCTCGGTGACGCTGACTTCCTGGCCGCCGCGCTCAAACAGCGTGACGCCCAGTTCGTCCTCCAGCTTCTTGATGGCGATGGACAGCGTCGGCTGGCTGACGAAGCAGCTTTGCGCGGCGCGGCCGAAGTGGCGCTCCCGCGCCACCGCGACGATATAGCGAAGTTCGGTCAGCGTCATGGCTCAGCGCTGGTGCTCCGGCAGCACGATATTGACTTCCAGCACTTCGAAGTCGTCCTGGCGCTCCACTTGCACCTTGATGTCGTCCAGATTGACCGCGACGTATTTGGAGATCACTTCCATCAATTCGCGCTGCAGCGCCGGCAGATAGTCGGGCGCGCTGCGGCCGTTGCGTTCGTGGGCCAGGATGATTTGCAGGCGTTCTCTGGCAATGGCCGCGGTTTTCTGGCGCTTGCCAAAGATCATTTCGATCAGGGACATGACTTAACCTCCAAAGAGGCGCTTCAGAATGCCCACTTTGGGGGCATCGAGGAAACGCATCGGGCGCTCTTCGCCCAGGAAACGGGCCACCACGTCGGAATAGGCGTCGGCGACGTCCGAGCCTTTCAGGTGGATGGCCGGGGTGCCGGAGTTGGAGGCTTGCAGAACGGTCTGCGACTCCGGAATCACGCCCAGCAGCGGCACGCGCAGAATCTCCTTCACATCGTCCACCGACAGCATTTCGCCCTTGTCGACGCGGCCGGCGGAGTAGCGGGTGATCAGCAGGTGTTCCTTGACCGGCTCGCGGCTTTCTTCCGCGCGCTTGGACTTGGAGGACAGAATGCCCAGGATGCGGTCGGAATCGCGCACCGAGGAGACTTCCGGATTGGTGACGATCAGCGCCTCGTCGGCGAAGTACAGCGCCATCAGCGCGCCTTTTTCAATGCCGGCCGGCGAGTCGCAGACAATGTATTCGAAGCCGGCTTCGGCCAGGTCGTTCAACACCTTCTCCACGCCGTCCAGCGTCAAGGCGTCTTTGTCGCGGGTTTGCGAGGCGGGGATGATGTAGAGGTTGTCGCAGTTCTTGTCCTTGATCAGCGCCTGGTTCAGGCTGGCTTCGCCGTTGACGACATTGATCAGGTCATAGACCACGCGGCGTTCGCAACCCATGATCAGGTCCAGGTTGCGCAAACCGACGTCGAAGTCGATGACGACGGTTTTGTGACCGCGCAACGCCAGGCCGGAGGAGAAGCTGGCACTGGTAGTGGTTTTACCGACGCCACCCTTGCCGGACGTCACAACGATGATTTTTGCCACAGTCGATCCCTTTGAATAATGGCTTGTTACTCGCCGAGCGCGGTCATGACCAGGCGCTCGTTCTCGAGATAGATTTGAGTTGGCTTGCCCAGAATGCTGTCGGGCAAGGCTTGTTCGATAGTTCGATAGACTCCGGCGATGGACACCAGTTCGGCCTCCATGCTGCGGGCGAAAATGCGGGCGCCGGCGTTGCCGCGCGCGCCGGCGAGAGCGCGGCCGCGCAAGGGCGCGTAGATATGGATATTGCCGTCGGCGATCACTTCCGCGCCGGCGCTGACCATGGCCAGCACGATCAGATCGCAGCCCTTGGCGTAGATTTGCTGGCCGGCGCGCACCGGACGGTCGACGATCATGGCGCCGGTGGCCGGAGCCGGTTCCGGCGCGGCGGGCTTGTCGGCGGGTTCCGGCGCGCTTTGCGCCGAACGCGCCGGCGTGGCGCTGCTGGTGTAGGCCAGGCCGAACTGGCTGGCGACGCCGGCCAGCGCGGTGCTGGGGTGGCGCAGGGCCACCGCGCGGATGCCGCGGCGGCTGAGCATGGGCAGCAGGCGGCCGTAATCCAGCTCGGCCGGGGCGGGCAAGGCTTCCACGTCGAGGACGAAGGCTTCCGCCGGCGCGTCGTGGCCGGTGCCGAAACGCGCGTCCAGCGCCTGGCTCAGTTCGTCCAGGTCGTCGGTGCGCAGCAAGAGCGCCAGCAGATCCAGGCTGGCGGATTTTATGTCGAATGCGTTGGCCGCAGGGCTCATTGTACTTGGCTTCATGTAGATAGATTTATTCTATGGGGCGAGTGTACTGGGTTGCTGACAGGCTTTCAATGGCGTTGCTCGGCTTGGGGCCAAAAGGCCGAAATCGGCCGAGGCGGCGGGCTTGGACGCAGGCAAGTGTTGCAATTGAGGGAATTGTCGCGCGGAGAAGAAAGGAAGCGCGTTTCCGTAATGTCTTTGGAATGTTTGTGTTGCAAAAATTCATGAAAAATAGCGGTTTAGCTGCTTGTGCATTGCAACATTTTCTTGACTCGAGAGAGCCGACCCGCCAGAATGGCAATTGTTGCGATGCAACATCAAGGGCGCAGGTTAAGTTCGCTGTCGTTGCTGAGCTGTCAATTTTGGATATTTTTTAGGAGTCGTCATGTTTACCACTACTCAAGAATTCTCCGCTCTCGGCCAGTCGCAGTTCGACAAGGCCGTGCGTTTCTCCTCCATCGTGCTGGCCGGCGCCGAGCGTCTGGCCGCGCTGCAACTGGACCTGTCGCGCAAGCTGTTGGCCGACAACGCCCAGGCGATCAAGGCGCTGAGCGAAGCCAAGGATCCCAAGGCCTTCGCCGAAGTGCAGAGCAGCCTGGCTCAGCCGTCCATCGATCAGGCTTTCTCCGTGGCGCGCAATGTCTACGACGCCGCGCTGACCACCCAGAATGAACTGGCCGCTTTTGTTGAAGAGCAGATCGCCGAAGGCAATCAGACCCTGCTGAGCAATCTGGACCGTCTGTCCAAGAACGCGCCGGCCGGCTCCGACGCCGCGGTGTCCGCTCTGAAAAGCCTGGTGAACACCTCCAACGCCGCTTTCGAAAGCGTGTCCAAGACCGCCAAGAAAGTCAGCGCGGAAATCGCCGAAGCCAGCGTGGAAGCCGCCACCAACTCCGCCAAGGCCGCCAGCGCCGCCGTCGCCCGCGGCAAGAAGGCGACCAGCGCCGCCTGATTCCGGCCTTGTCGTGAAAAAAAGCCCGCGTTCTCGCGGGCTTTTTAGTTTTTGGGGCTCAGCGGAGCTTGGGCGGCGAAGTCGTCCCATAATTGCCGCCAGGCCTGCTGGCAGCCGTCCGCCTGCACGATCAGCCCGGCCAGGCTGGCGGCGTAGTGTTCTTGCTCCCGCGGCGGTTCGGCGAAGTCCCGCCGCGCCGTCGGATTGTCCTCGGGCAGCTTGCGTTCCCGCAGATAGCGTTGCGACAGGCGCACCAGTTGTTCCCACAGCCGCCATTGCCCGCGCAGCCCGGTTTCCCAGTCCGGCGCGGTTTGCGTGGCCGGGCTGGGCGGCGTCTGCCGTCTCAGCATGAACAGCAGCGCTTCCCAGACCTGGCGGGTGTAGCGCGCGCTGCCCGTCGGGCCGCAGCGCAGCCAGGCGGCCGGCAGCGGCGCCAGCGCGTCCAGCAAGGCCAAGGCGTCGGCGGTCGGCGCGCGGTCGGCGCCCAGCAACAGCATGAAGCCGAAGTCCGAGCCCAGCGCCTGCCAGGCGCCGTCCAACTCCAGCAACTGGACCTCGTGCTTGCGGCAGAGCCGCAGGCGGGGAGGCAGGGGAGCTTGATGCAGGGGGTCGATATTGATCCAGCAGCCGGAAGGCAGGTAAAAGCCTTGCCAATCGCCAGGCAGCCAGGACGGCGGACCGCTCGCGCCGGCGGACGCGGGCAAACCCCGGCTGGCCAGGCGCTGCTGGAGCCAGTGGAGTTGCGGTGCTGAGCCTTGGGCGATATAGGTCACTATGGTTCCGGTTGGGCTGCCCGACGCCATGGCGACGACAGGCGGCGGGGCATGGGGGCCATGTTCGGGGCATTGCGGTCCTGGACGCGGGCGGGCACCCGGAAGCGGTTCACGATCCGCCGCGCGCCGGCGTACGGTCTTTGAGAACCCCTTCGAAGCGCCTATCTGCCGTATGCGCATTCCGCTTTTTCAGCCGCAAGGCCTTGTTTTACTTTAGCCCGCGGGGCCGTCGCAGGTTCTAATGGAACGATACCTGCAATGCGGCGACGGGTAAAAGAATTATTTATGGTATTTAGTAACAATCACTTGCTTTTCTAACTGCGGGCGGCCGCGGCGTCCAAGCCTCAGCGATTGTAGCAAATAATGATGGCATATTGCGTTGCAATATCAGCGTTGGCGAATGTGCGGAGGCAAACGCCGGGCGTGAAAAAACCGGCGACGCGCGCCGGTTGTCTTGGGATAAGCGCCGAGCGCTTATTTTTCGAAGTTGGCGATGCCGTCGACCAGTTCGGTCTTGGCGTCGTCCAGCGTGCCCCAGCCTTGCACTTTGACCCACTTGCCTTTTTCCAGGTCTTTGTAGTGTTCGAAGAAGTGCACCATCTGGTTGCGCAGCAGTTCCGGCAGGTCTTCCAGTTTCTGGATGGACTTGTACATCGGGCACAGTTTTTCCACCGGCACGGCCACCAGCTTGGCATCAACGCCGGACTCGTCTTCCATCTTGATCAGGCCCAGCGCGCGACAGCGCACCACCACGCCCGGAGGCAGCGGGAAGGGGGTCACCACCAGCACGTCAACCGGATCGCCGTCGCCGGCGAGGGTTTGCGGCACGAAACCGTAGTTGGCCGGATACATCATGGAGGTGCCCATGAAGCGGTCAACCACCAGCGCGTTCCAGTCTTTGTCGAATTCGTACTTGATCGGGGCGGCGTTGGCGGAGATTTCGATGACGACGTTGAAGTCGCCCGGCATGTCTTTGCCCGGGCCGATGCTAGCGAGATCCATCAGGGAATCCTTGTTGAGCGTGTTGAACACAATGTTTCGATAAACCGCGCAATTATAGCAGTAGCTGCCGCGTCGCGTATCGGGCGGGTATAATCGCCGGCGATTGAGTGAGCGCGAGAAAGAGCGATTGATGCTGGACAAATGGATCGTCGAGTTCGACAAGGGGCTGCGCACCCTGTTTGCTTCCGCGCAAAGCCTGCGGCCGCATCCTGACGCGGCGCTGGACGAGGCGGAGCTGGCTGCGGAGGAGAAGCGGCACGCTTTGGGCCTGATGCGGGTGAACCATTGCGGCGAGGTGTGCGCCCAGGCTTTATACCAGGGGCAGGCGCTGACGGCGCGCACGCCGCAGGCGCGCGAAGCCTTGCGCCAAGCGGCGCAGGAGGAGGTGGAGCATCTGGCCTGGACCGAGCGGCGCATTCGCGAGCTGGGCGGCCGGCCCAGCGTGTTCAACCCGCTGTGGTACACCGGTTCGCTGGCGATAGGCGTGGCCGCCGGGGTGTTGGGCGATAAGTGGAATCTGGGCTTTCTGGAGGAAACCGAGCAACAGGTGGGCGCGCATCTGGACAGCCATCTGAAGCTGTTGCCGGAGGCGGACGCCAAGAGCCGCGCCATCGTCGAGCAGATGCGCGACGACGAATTGAAGCATGCGGACATGGCCCACGATCTGGGCGCGGCCCCATTGCCGGCTCCGGTCAAGGGGGCGATGAAGCTGTCCGCCAAGCTGATGACGGGAGCCAGTTATCGGCTTTGACGGATAAGAGCGGCTAACAAAAGTCGGTTTCACGGCTGAAGCAAGGCGCGCCGGCGCAAGGCCGTCGCCGCTCTATAACGAACAGGCCTGGATTCCAGGCCTGTTCGCATTACGGCGCGGGCGTTTCAGTCGCGCCGGCGCTTGCGCCCCGGCAGGCTGGTGACGATGCCCAGACCGATGATGGCGACGCTGATCAGGCCGGTGAGCACTTCGCCCAGCTCTACGTGGAGCGCGGCGGCGAACATGATGGCGACCAGGGCGCCGATGGCCCAGAACGCGGACGTCTCCAGGTATTTGAACTGGCCGATGATGTTGCGCTCCACCAGCAGAATGGTCATCGAACGCACGAACATCGCGCCTATGCCGAGCCCGGCGGCGATCAGCCAGAAATTATTGGTGATGGCGAAGGCGGCGATCACGCCGTCCATGGAGAAGCTGGCGTCCAGCGTTTCCAGATAGACGAAGCCGATCAGGCCGTTCTTGGCCGCGGCGGTCTGAATGTCCATGCCGCCGAACAGCTGCTTGAACACATGCAGCGCCATGAACACCACATAGCCCCAGAAACAGCTGCTGAGAAACTCCATCTTCTGTCCGGCGGGAATGGCGGCGGCCACCAGCGCGATCAACAGGATGGCGATCATCGACTGCGCGTTTTCAACCGAGCCCAATCGGGCCAGCAGCGGCTCGACGGCCGGCAGCCAGTGTTCGTCCTTTTCCTTTTTGACGAAGTATTCCACCACCACCATCAGCAGGAAGGTGGCGCCGAAGCCCATGATCATCAGATGCGAGTCGTGCATGATCTGCTGGTAGCGCAGCGGTTCGCGGGTGGCGATGGAGAAGGCCTCGAGCAAGGGCGTGTCGCCGGCGACGGCGACGATGAGCAGCGGAAACAGGATGCGCATGCCGAACACGGCGACGGCGATGCCCACCGTCATGAAGAGTTTGCGCCACAAGGAGCTCATCGCCTGCAGCACGCTGGCGTTGACGACCGCGTTGTCGAAGGAAACGCTGGTTTCCAGAATCGCCAGCACCAGGGCGGTGACCAGGAAAGAGCTGGCCATGGCGGGGCCGCCCAGCTGGAAGCCGTACCAGCCGGCGGCGGCCAGCACGACGACGCTGAACAGCAGCGAGCCGGTGAAGTAGGAGAGCGTGGTGCGCATGAATGAATTCGCCTTGTTGTGCCGGACGAGCCAGGCCCGCCCGGCGCCGGCGTCGGGAGCGGCGCCGGCGGGTGATGACGTGGGATTATAATCGCGGCGGTTTTGAGGTCAACGCGCGCGGGCCAGGCAGCTCTGATAGCGGCCGTCCACGCGCTTGGCGAACCACTCGGTGGTCAGCTTGCGGGTGATCTTTGGGCTTTTCAGATCGATCTGCGGCAGTTGTTCGCGCGCCGCGGGCTTGCCGAAGCGCTGGTCCGCCAGCGCGTAGGTTTTGCGGTAGAGCTCGCTTTGGCCGAAGGCGGCGCTTTTTTCCAGTTTCAGGTCGCGCAGAATCTCGCCCTGGCCCATGCCCAGTTTGCCGCCCTGGCTGATGACCGCGCTCTGGGTGGTGCTGGGGTAGACCTTGCCGTCCTTGTAGCTGAGCAGGTCGCCGTCCAGCGTCAGGTCCTTGCCGCTGAGTTTTTCCATGACGGCTTGGAAGGCCGCGTTGCGGCTGCTGTAGCGGCCGGCGTTGAAGTCGGCGAAGCGGTACAGCATCTGGCTGTAAGGCGCAGGGTATTGCAGCAGGATGGCCGCGCCGAAGTAGACGCCGCCGCGGCGGGTGAACACTTCCTGGCGCACGCTGCCGCTGCGCGGATAGGGATAGGGCCAGACTCTGACGTGGCCTTCGGCGAACTCGACGCTGACCTGCATCGGCCCGCCGGTGCGGATCGGGTTCTTCATGCTCATCGGCAGGCCCAGCTTGCTGGCTTCGCGCGCCATGTCTTCGAACAGATCGTTCATTTCCCTTTCGGTGCGCAGGCTGTCGATGCGCGCCTTATAGCTTTTGCCGTTGGGCGATGTCTTCATCAGCGCGGCTTTGACCACCGGCAGCGGGATCAGATAGCCGTGGGCCCGCTCGGCGATCTTGTCCCAGACGATGGCGGGCAGATTGGGCACGGTGGGATCGGCCTGCCAGCTGGACTCCTGTTCGATCACCGCCGCCAGCGCGCAGAAATTCTCCGCGGTGTAGGGGATCTTCAGGTGGGTGAAGGCCGAGAGCATGTCGTTGCTCCAGCCCTGGCGGTCGCGGATCTTGGCCGGCAGCAGGCGGTTGAGCAACAGGCGCCCGGCCTGCGGATCGTTGTAGGCGGGCCTGAGCGGCGGCGCGCTCACCGGCGGAGGCGAGGGCGGCGCTTCGACCGCCGGCGCAGGAGCCTCCGGCTCGGGGGGGACGGGCGCGACGACGACGGGAGCGGCGACCGGGGCCGGCGGACTGACGGTGGCGCAGGCGCTCAGCAGCGCGGGCAAAAGGGCAAACAGCAAACGGGACGGTTTCACGGTGCGCGGGACGGTGCGGAATCAAACCGTGAAGGTTAGGCTATCTTGCTGTCATCGGCAATCGCGCTCAGAGGTTCTGGTAACGATTCACGATTTGCTTGTAGGCGCCGCTTTTTTGTATCGCGCGCAAGCCCAGGTTGAACTCGTCCTTCAGGGGGGCGCTGCGGAAGGCCATCCGGTACACGGTGGGGGCGAACAGCCGGTGAATGTCCACCGGCGCGGTTTTTTCCTTGAACTGGGTGGCGAGCTTGTGGTTCATCCAGGCGAAGATGTTGCGGTCGGCCACCACCACGTCCACGGAGCCGCGGTACAGCAGCCGGTTTTGATCCACCTGGTTGGCGGTTTCCGCGTAGTTGGGATTGCTTCGGGCCATGTCCTTGAAGGCTTCGCCCAGATATTGCCTGGCCAGGGAAAAGGCCAGCACCCGATAGGCGCCCAACTCCTTGGCTTGGTGCAGCTGGATGCGGCGGCTGCTGAGGGTGATGGCCACATCCTCGTAGCTGATGTAGACGTCGGAATACTCGGCTTGCAATCCGGCCTGCTCGCCCACGGTGGCCACCGCGTCGATGTCCTTGTTCTTCAGCGCCATCGGCAGCCGGGGTTGGGAAAAGAAAACCGGTTCTATCCGGTAGCCGCGCTCTTGCAAGGCGGCGCGCACGATCTCCACTTCAAGCCCGCTCTTGCCGCCCTCCATCACATAGGGCTCCAGCGATTCGCCAAAGGCCACCTTGACGATCTTGGCGGCGTGGGCGTTGGCGGCGAGGGCCAGCAGCAAGCTGCCAAGTAACAGTAATCTCCCCATCGGCTTGCCTTCTCGACTTCCTCGCTTCGGGCCCGCGCAGTGGAAACCGCGCTGTCCGGGCGATAGGTTGCGCATCAGATAAGGAATGTATTTTGCGCGTACGCCGCCGGCGCTGACAAGCGCTCCGCCGCCGTGCGGCTCAGTCCGTCAGATAGGGCAGGGGATCGACCGCCGAAGAGCGGACGCGCAGTTCAAAGTGCAGCTTGACCCGGGTGGTGCCGGAACTGCCCATGGTGGCGATGGTGTCGCCGGCCTTGACCGCTTGCCCTTCCTTGACCAGCAAGGACTGATTGTGAGCATAGACGGTGAGGTGGGCATTGTCATGCTGGATGATCAATAGATTGCCGTAACTGCGGATGCCTTTGCCGGAGTAGGTGACCTTGCCGCCGGCCGCCGCGCGGATGGGGGCGCCCGCCTCGCCGGCGATGTCGATGCCCTTGCTGCCCTGGCCGTTGAACTTGGCGATGACGGGGCCCTTGGCCGGCCAGACCAGCTTGATATTGGCCGTCGGCCGAGGCGCGGGCTTGCTGGGCTCGGAGGCGGAAGGCTTGGCCGCGGGCCGGCTGGGCTGCGGACGGCCGGGCTTGGCGGAGGCTTGCGCGGAGCCGCCGGGGGCTGATACGCGCAGCAATTGCCCGGCATTGATGCTGCCCGGGTCTTTCAGCCCGTTCCAGCGCACCAGGTTCGCCACGCTGACCCGGTGGTTCTGGGCAATGCGAAACAGGGTGTCTCCCGGTTTGACGCGGTAAAAGCCGGCGGACTCCACCGCGGCGGGTTGCGAGGTGCTGGCGCAGGCGGCAAGCAGCAGGGACAGGGAGCTGGAAATAAGGCGGACGCGCAAGGACATGGCGCCGATTTTAGCATCGCAGCCCGCGGCTGCGCGGTTTCTGTGCGCAAACGCCGGCGGCTGGACTAAAAATCATGTTAAGGACTGTGACGGGCATGGGCATCGGGCGGAGGTGCGGGATGAAACTGGGGTGGGCGATAAGCGGCTTGTGGTGCATGGCGGCGTTGGCGGCGGAGCCGTCGACGCTCTCCGTCTACAGCGTGGAGTATCCGCCGCTGGTGTTGAAAGGAGAGGGCGGCAAATTGAGCGGCATCGCCACGGAGGTGGTGGCCCAGGCGCTGCAATTGGCCGGCTTGAGTGTGCGCATGCCGGAGATCCCCTGGAAGCGCGCCCAAATGCAGGTGCAGCAAGACGCGGACAGTTGTCTGACGCCTTTTACCCGCTCCCCGGAGAGAGAGAAAATGTATCGCTGGGTGGGGCTGGTGATGGAAAGCAAGCAATCCCTGTTCATCAATACGCATCATCCCGTGGTCTTGAACTCGCTGGACGACGCCAAGGGCAAGCGCGTCGTGGTGCTGCTGGGCTCCTCGCTGGCGGAGTATCTGAAAAAAAACAATATAGGGTATTCGGTCAGACCTACGCCGGAGGAGGCTGAGCGCGAACTGGCGGCGGGCGTGGCGGACATCTGGGCGGTGCATGACGTGGTGGCCAACTACACCATCAAACAGGTGGGCACGCCGACGGACAGCATCCGCGAGGCCTTGCAGGTGCAAACCACCAGCATTTATCTGGCCTGCAGTCCGAAAATGTCGGATGCGACCGCGCTGAGGCTGAGCAGGGCGTTTCAGCAATTGCGCGAAAGCGGGAAGCTGGAAAAAATCATCGCCAAATATTTGAAGTGACGATAGTTGTCGTGCGGTATTTTATGGTGACAGTGTTGGTTCGTATTAATTTATCAAGGTTACAGTATCTTGGAAAAACGCATTGAACTGTCACTGATGGCTGTGAAATGGCTGGGCTAGAATGGTGCCAGTTTTTGAGTCGCCGCGGATCCGGCGGCGCAATGGTGATTCTTTTGTCATCCCTGGACAAGGACAGTCATGAACCGAACCTACTTAGCCCACCTAGAAGCCACGCTGGCGCAGATTCGCGCCGACGGTTTTGAAAAGCCCGAGCGCGTGATCGCCACGCCGCAGCGCGCGGACATCGCCTTGAGCAACGGCAGCAATGTGCTGAATTTCTGCGCCAACAACTACCTGGGCCTGGCCGACGACCCGCGCCTGATCGAGGCGGCGAAGAAGGGCATGGACGACTTCGGCTACGGCTGCGCCTCGGTCCGCTTCATCTGCGGCACCCAGCAAGTGCACAAGGACCTGGAGCAGGCGATTTCCGGCTTTCTGGGCACCGACGACACCATTCTGTATTCCAGCTGCTTCGACGCCAACGGCGGCGTGTTCGAAACCCTGCTGGGCGAAGAAGACGCGGTGATTTCCGATGAGCTCAATCACGCGTCCATCATCGACGGCGTGCGCCTGTCCAAGGCCAAGCGCTTCCGTTACAAGAACAACGACATGGCCGATCTGGAGGCGCAGCTGGTCGCCGCCGAGCAGGCCGGTGCGCGCTTCAAGCTGATCGTCACCGACGGCGTGTTCTCCATGGACGGCATCATCGCCGATCTGAAAACCCTGTGCGAAGTGGCCGAACGCCACGGCGCGCTGGTGATGGTGGACGATTCCCACGCCGTCGGCTTCATCGGCGACAGCGGCGCCGGCACGCCGGAGCTGTGCGGCGTGGCCGATCGCATCGACATCTACACCGGAACCCTGGGCAAGGCCCTGGGCGGCGCGTCCGGCGGCTATGTGTCCGGCCGCAAAGCCGTCATCGATCTGCTGCGTCAGCGTTCGCGTCCGTATCTGTTCTCCAACACCCTGGCCCCGGCCATCGCCGCCGCCAGCCTGGAAGTGCTGAACATCCTCAAGGGCGGGGAAGGTGCGGAGCTGCGCGCCAAGGTGCGCCGCAACGCCGAAGTGTTCCGCCAGGAAATGAGCGCGGCCGGCTTCACCCTGGTGCCGGGCCAGCATCCCATCGTGCCGGTGATGCTGGGCGATGCGCGGCTGGCGGGCGAGATGGCGGCCAAGCTGTTGGAAGAGGGCGTGTACGTGATCGGCTTCTCCTTCCCGGTGGTGCCCAAGGGCAAGGCGCGCATCCGCACCCAGATGTCGGCGCGTCACAGCGAAGAACAGGTTAGGCTGGCGGTGGCGGCTTTCATCAAAGTGGGCCGCGAGCTCGGCGTGATCTGAGGCGTAGCGCCGCGCGCCCAAGAGGGCGCCGCGGCGGATAGGAACAGCAATGAAAGCATTATCCAAACTGAAGGCCGAGCGCGGCCTGTGGATGACCGATGTGGCCAAGCCGGAAATCGGCCACAACGATCTATTGATCCGTATTCGCAAGACCGCGATCTGCGGAACGGACATTCATATCTGGAACTGGGACGACTGGGCGCAAAAAACCATCCCGGTGCCGATGCACGTCGGGCATGAATACGTCGGCGTGATCGAGGACATCGGCTCGGAAGTGCAGGGCTTCAGCATTGGCCAGCGCGTGTCGGGCGAAGGACACATCACCTGTGGCCATTGCCGCAACTGTCGCGCCGGCCGCCGCCATCTGTGCCGCAACACCTTCGGCGTGGGCGTCAATCGCGAGGGCGCGTTCGCCGAGTATCTGGTGATTCCGGCCTTCAACGCCTTCCCGATTCCGGACGACATTTCCGACGATCTGGCGTCCATCTTCGACCCCTTCGGCAATGCGGTGCACACCGCGCTCAGCTTCAACCTGGTGGGCGAGGACGTGTTGATCACCGGCGCGGGTCCGATTGGGATCATGGCGGTGGCGATTGCGCGCCATGTCGGCGCGCGCCACGTGGTGATCACCGACGTCAACGAATACCGCTTGGAACTGGCGCGCAAAATGGGCGCGACCCGCGCGGTGAACGTGGCCAAGCAGGACCTCAAGCAAGTGATGGCGGAATTGCACATGAGCGAGGGCTTCGACGTCGGCCTGGAAATGTCCGGCAATCCGCAGGCCTTCCGTCAGATGCTGGACACCATGAACCACGGCGGCAAAGTGGCCTTGCTGGGGATTCCCCCGGCCGACACCGCCATCGATTGGAACCACGTCATCTTCAAGGGCCTGGAAATCAAGGGCATCTACGGCCGCGAAATGTTCGAGACCTGGTACAAGATGGTGGCCCTGATCCAGTCCGGTCTGGACATCACCCCCATCATCACCCACCACTTCCCAGTGGCGGAGTTCCAGCAGGGCTTTGACGCCATGTTGTCCGGCCAGAGCGGCAAGGTGATTCTGGACTGGAGTTGACGGCCGGAAAGGACTGGACGCATCAACCCTCTTCGCCGGCGAAGAGGGTTTTTCACATGGGGGCGCGGCTTGAGCCTGCTTTGAGATTGTTTGAGTCTTTGGGGGCGGGCGGCGAGAATGCGCTGACAAAAGGGATGGGTCGGAGGGCCGCTGGCCGGTCTTCGCGGCTTGGGCCGCGCCGCACGCGGCGGTGCGTTTCGTTCCGATTGTTTGAGTGAGTTCAGAGCTTGCCCTCTCCGCATTGCGGAGAGGGCTTTTTTTATTTCGTCTTATTGTCCGGCGGGCGCCAGCAAGGGCGCATAACCCAGGCCGCGCAACTTCTCCATGGTTTCGTCGGCTTCGGCGCGGCTCTTGAACGGGCCGACCTGCACGCGGGTGACGGTGTGGGCCGGGATGCCGTGCTGTTTCAGCTCCTTCACCAGCTTTTCGGCGTTGCCGATGCTGGAGAACAGGCCCAGCTGGACTTGATAGCCGATGGAGCTGCCGGCCGGCTTGGCCTTGACCGGGGCCTCCTTGACCGGCGCGACGGGCTTGTCCGCCGCGATGGCGGCGGCGGCCGGCGCGGCTTTGACGGCTTCGGCCGGCGCGGCTTTGGCGGCTGCCGTCTGCGGCGGAGCCGCTGCGGCGCTTGGCGCGGGAGGCGCTTTCGCCGCCGCGCGCTCGTGCGCCGGCGTCGGCGCGGCGGCATGGACCGGCGGGCGGTTGTTGACCACGGCCGGAGTCTTGTCCAGGTCCGGGCTGGCCGGGCTGGCTACGCTGGGCGCTTGCGGCGCGCCGGCGGGCTCCGTCGCGGGCGCGCTGCTTTCCGCCGTCGGCGCGCTGGCGGGCGCGGGCGCCGGCGGCGCTTCCGCTGGGGCGGAGGCGGGCTTGATGATCTTGCCGGAGCTGGGGCTCTGGCTGCTGGCGGTCATTTCCACCTTGGGTTTGTTGAAACTGTCGGTCAGCGGAATGGCGGCCAGCGCCACGGCGACCAGGCCGCCGGCGATCAGCAAACGCTTTTTCAGTTTGCTGTTGAGTTCGGCCTCGCCGCCGGTCTTGTCGGGGTCTTGTTGATTTTGTTCGCGCATGGTCCGTGAGACTTGAGAAATGTGCAGCACATGGTTGAAAACACTGCTAAAATATCGGGTTCGTCAAAATTGGGTAACCCGAGTGGCTGCATAATACTCAAGTTTAGCCACTTGTCTTGATGTTTGGGAGAATTTATATGGCAATTGAACGCACCTTGTCCATCGTTAAGCCGGACGCCGTTGGTAAAAACGTCATCGGCAAAATCTACGATCGTTTCGAATCCGCCGGCCTGAAAATCGTGGCCGCCAAGATGAAGCAACTGTCCCGCGCCGAAGCCGAAGGCTTCTACGCCGTGCACAAAGAACGTCCGTTCTTCAAGGACCTGGTTGACTTCATGGTGTCCGGCCCGGTGATGATCCAGGCGCTGGAAGGCGAGAACGCCGTGCTGAAAAACCGCGAACTGATGGGCGCGACCGATCCGAAGAAGGCTGAAGCCGGCACCATCCGCGCCGATTTCGCCGACTCCATCGACGCCAACGCCGTTCATGGTTCCGACAGCGCGGAAAACGCCGCGATCGAAGTGGCTTATTTCTTTGCTGCATCCGAGATCAGCGCCCGCTAATCTCTAAAGAGTACTCCGTTGTTTGCGGAGCCCGTCGTCATGGACGGGCTCCGTCTAAAAGGCGGTCGTCCACACCGCCTTTGCTTTATCCCGAGGAATGCATGAAAACCAACCTGCTCGACTTCAATCTGGACCAGCTGACCCGGCATTTCGCCGAAATGGGCGAGAAACCGTTTCGCGCCAAGCAAGTGATGCGCTGGATGCACCAGATGGCGGAAGCCGACTTCGACGCGATGACCGATCTGGCCAAGAGCCTGCGCGCCAAGCTGCATGAGCGCGCCGAAGTGAAGGTCCCCTCGCTGATGACCGGGCAGGCGTCCAGTGATGGCACCCGCAAGTGGCTGCTCGACGTAGGCACCGGCAACGGCGTCGAAACCGTCTTCATCCCCGAGGATGAACGCGGCACCTTGTGCGTGTCATCCCAGGTAGGCTGTGCGCTGGAGTGCACGTTCTGCTCCACCGGCCGCCAAGGCTTCAACCGCAATCTGTCCACCGCGGAAATCATCGGTCAGCTGTGGTGGGCCAATAAGGCGATGGGCGTCACGCCCAAGAACGAACGCGTGGTGTCCAATGTGGTGATGATGGGCATGGGCGAGCCGCTGGCCAACTTCGACAATGTGGTCAGCGCGATGCAGATCATGCTGGACGACCACGGTTACGGCCTGTCCCGCAGACGCGTGACCCTGTCCACTTCCGGCCTGGTGCCGCAGATGGACAGATTGCGCGAAGAATGCCCGGTGGCGCTGGCGGTGTCGCTGCACGCGCCCAATGACGCCATTCGCGACGTGATTGTGCCTATAAACAAAAAATACCCGCTGGCGCAGCTGATGGCGGCCTGTCAGCGCTATCTGGAAAAGGCGCCGCGCGACTTCATCACTTTCGAGTACGTGATGCTTGACGGTGTCAACGATAGGCCGGAACATGCTCGCCAACTGCTGGAACTGGTGCGGGACGTGCCGTGCAAGTTCAATCTGATACCGTTCAATCCGTTCCCGAACTCGGGTTACGAGCGTTCCAGCAATAATGCGATTCGAGCGTTCCGCGAAATTCTGCAGGAGCGCGGTTACGTGGTGACGGTGCGGAAAACGCGCGGCGACGACATCGACGCCGCCTGTGGCCAGCTGGCCGGCCAGGTGATGGACAAAACCCGCCGTCAAGCCAAATGGATGCAGCTCGTAGAGGACAATAAGCAATGACGATACGGCAAATGGGGTTGATGGCCTGCTTATGGATGGCTGTGAGTTCAACCGCATTTGCCGCCGATCCCGAAACGTCGCGCGAGCTGGCGACGATACGCAGCCAGCTGGCGATCGAATACGCCAAGATCGGCAACTACAAAGTGGCGCTGGAAACGGCGGATCTGGCCGTCGCCGCGGACCCGGCCTATGTCCCGGCCTATGTGTCCCGCGCCTATGTTTTGACCCAGCTGCGCGAAGAAGGGCCCGCCGAAGCCAATTACCGCAAAGCCCTGCAACTGGATCCAAACAACCCGGAAGCGAACAATAATTACGGTTTGTTTCTGTGCGACCGAAACCGGCTGCAGGATTCTTTGTCCTATTTTCAGAAAGCGCTGGCCAACCCGCTGTATGATTCGCCTCAGACGGCTTATTTGAACCTGGGGCACTGCAGCGCCAAGGCCGGCAATCAAGAGCAGGCCAATGATTACTTGCTGGCGGCGCTGCGCGCCGCGCCCAATTTCGCGCCCGCGTTGCGGGAATTAGCACAGTTGCATCTTGGGCTGGGTAATGCCAAATTGGCTGCTTTCTATTTCGAACGGATGGGCAAGGGCGCGGCGCTGCAAGCCGACGACCTGTGGCTTGGCGTGCAGATCGGGCGCAAAAGCGGCAACAGGGCGTTGGAGAGCGAATGTTCCGTCGCGCTCAAGAACCGCTATCCGGATTCCAAAGAAACACAACTGCTGTTGAGTGGAAGCTGAGGATGGAGCAACAATTCGAACAACAGGGACAACCGACGGGTTCCAGCGTCGGCGCCCGGCTGAAAGCCGCCCGAGAGGCGGCAGGCATGGGCTTGGGGGAAGTCGCGGATAGGCTGAAACTGTCGATGCGGCAGCTGGAGGCGATAGAACGCGACGATTTCACAATCTTGCCGGGCGCGACCTTCGTGCGCGGCTTTGTCCGTAATTACGCCCGCTTTTTGCAGATTGACCCCGAACCGTTGATGCATGCGCTGGACAGGCAGTTTCCTTCCGCGGTCAACGACGTGGCCAATCTGGTGCGCGACGGCGCGCACGAGGCGCCCGGGCATTCCGGCGAGACGCCTGCGTCGGACGAGGGCGGATCTTCCGGCAAATGGATCGTAGGCTTGCTGGTGGTGGCGGCGCTGGGCGGCGGCGTGGCGTGGCTGGCCAGCAGTCGTGGCGGCGAAGGCCGGGCGGCCGCGGACGCGTCCGCAGCCATGGCGACCGAACTATCTTCGGCGCCGACGGGCGAGGCTTCCGTTCCCGCCGCCTTCGTCGCGGAGACGCCCGCCTCGGCGCCGGCTGTCGCTCCTGCGCCCGCTCCGGCCTCCGCGCCGCAGCCGGTCAAGGCGGCCAGCGTGGCCAGCGCCCCGGTCCTGTCGGCGCCGCCGCTCGCCAAACCGCAGGCCAGCGCCGCCGTGGCGGCGGCCAGCGGCAAGCTGGTGTTGACGGTCAAGGAGGCGGAAGCCTGGGTGTCGGTGGTGGACGCCACCGGCAAGAAGCTGGTGTTCCAGACCTTGCAGCCGGGCAGCACCCAGGAAGCGGTCGGCACGCCGCCGTTCAAACTGGTGATCGGCAACGCCTCGCAAGTGGCGGTGAATTTCAATGGCCAAGCGGTGGACCTCACGGACAAGATCCGCGGCACCACGGCAAAGCTGGAACTCAAGTAATTCAAGGTAGCGAATGGATAGCGTGAACATCGCGCGACGCCCCACCCTGCAGGCTAGGGTGGGGCATGTCATTGTAGGATCGGACGCTCCGGTGGTGGTGCAGTCCATGACCAACACCGACACCGCGGACGCGGCGGCCACGGTGCGGCAAGTGCTGGAGCTGGCGGAAGCCGGCTCGGAGCTGGTGCGCATCACCGTCAACTCGCCGGAGGCGGCGGCCAAGGTGGCGGAAATCCGCCAACGGCTGGACGATGCCGGCTGTGCCGTTCCCTTGGTCGGCGATTTCCATTTCAACGGCGATCGCCTGCTGAAGGAATATCCCGATTGCGCGCGCGCGCTGGCCAAATACCGGATCAATCCGGGCAATGTGGGCAAGGGCGCCAAGGGCGACGACAAATTCGCCTTCATGATCCGCACCGCCATCGAATACGGCAAGCCGGTGCGCATCGGCGTCAACTGGGGCAGCCTGGATCAGGCTTTGCTGGCCAGAATGATGGACGCCAACAACCGCGTCGCCCAGCCGCTGCCCTTGGAGCGGCTGATGCGCGAAGCCTTGATCATTTCCGCGCTGGAGTCCGCCGACAAGGCGATGGAACTGGGGCTGCCGGCCGAGCAGATCCTGCTGTCCTGCAAAGTCAGCAATGTGCAGGACCTGATCACCGTGTACCGCGATCTGGGCAGCCGCTGCGATTTCCCGCTGCACCTGGGCCTGACCGAGGCCGGCATGGGCTCCAAGGGCATCGTCGCCTCCAGCGCCGCGCTGGCGATCTTGCTGCAGCAAGGCATAGGCGACACCATCCGCATCTCGCTGACGCCGCAGCCGGGCGAGGCGCGCACCAAGGAAGTGGTGGTGGCGCAGGAGTTGCTGCAGACCATGGGCCTGCGCAGCTTTACCCCGCTGGTGACCGCTTGTCCGGGCTGCGGCCGCACCACCAGCACCTTCTTCCAGGAGCTGGCGGATCAGATTCAGACGTATCTGCGCACGCAGATGCCGGTATGGCGTTTGCAATACCCGGGTGTGGAAGACATGAAGGTGGCGGTGATGGGCTGCGTGGTCAACGGCCCAGGGGAGAGCAAGCTGGCCGATATCGGCATCTCGCTGCCCGGCACCGGCGAAGTGCCGGTGGCGCCGGTTTACGTCGACGGTCAAAAGGATGTTACCCTCAAGGGCGACAACATCGCCTCCGAGTTCACGGCCTTGGTTGATCGCTATGTGCAAAGCCGTTACGGCGAAGGCGGCGCCAAGCGCCGCGAGGGCGGGAGCCGCACCATTCCGATTCGTCCGGTAGGCGTTTGAGCGCGTTTGGCGCAATGACCGGGCACTGATTCAAGCGATACACAAGAAAACAAGCAATGGCTCAAAAATATCAAGCGGTCAAAGGCATGAATGACGTGCTGCCGGCCGAGTCCTATCAGTGGGAGTTCTTTGAAGGCAAGCTGCGCGAACTGCTGGCCGACTACGGCTATCAGAATATCCGCACCCCCATCGTCGAAACCACGCCGCTGTTCGTCCGCGCCATCGGCGAAGTCACCGACGTGGTGGAGAAGGAGATGTACACCTTCATCGACAGCCTGAACGGCGACAGCCTGACGCTGCGGCCCGAAGGCACCGCCGGCACCCTGCGCGCGGTGGTCGAGCACAACCTTCTGTACAATGCCACCCAGAAACTGTGGTACATGGGGCCGATGTTCCGCCATGAGCGTCCGCAGAAGGGCCGCTATCGTCAGTTCCACCAGATGGGCGTGGAAGCGCTGGGCTTCGCCGGTCCGGATATCGACGCCGAAATCATCGCGATGACCGCCGATCTGTGGCGTCGCCTGGGCCTGTCCCAGTATGTGCGCCTGGAAATCAATTCTCTGGGTAACCAGGAAGAGCGCGCCGCGCACCGTCAGGCGCTGATCGCCTATCTGGAACGGCATGTGGACATCCTGGACGAAGACGGCAAGCGCCGGATGTACAGCAATCCGCTGCGGGTGCTGGACACCAAGAACCCGGCGCTGCAGCAGATGGCCGACGAAGCGCCCAAGCTGTCCGACTACCTGGGCGAGGCGTCCCGCGCGCATTACGAAGGCTGGAAGGCGATGATCCGCGAACTGGGCGTCGACTTCGTGGAGAATCCGCGTCTGGTGCGCGGGCTCGACTACTACAACCAGTCGGTGTTCGAATGGGTGACCAGCGAGCTGGGCGCCCAAGGCACGATTTGCGCCGGCGGCCGCTATGACGGCCTGATCGAGCAACTGGGCGGCAAGCCCGCGGCCGGCATCGGCTTCGGCATGGGCCTGGAGCGCGTGGTGCTGCTATTGCAGGACAAGCAGCTCTTGCCGGCGCAACGCAGCGTCGACGTCTACCTGGTGAACCAGGGCGAGGGCGCAGGGCTGTACGCGATGAAGCTGGCGCAGACTTTGCGCGCCGCCGGTCTGTCGGTGGTGCAGCACTTGGGCGAAGGCAGCTTCAAGTCGCAAATGAAAAAAGCCGACGGCTGCGGCGCGCAGTTCGCCGTCATCGTCGGCGAAGATGAAATAAAAACGGGTCAGGCGGTGATCAAGGCGCTGCGCGCCGAGATGGAGCAACACACTGTGGCGGCGGAAGCGGTGGCCGCCACGCTGATCTCACTGAAAGCTTAAGGGAGAGGGGCGCAATGGCGTTCGACTTGCAGGAACAGGAACAGATTGATTCGATCAAGGCCTTCTGGCAGCAGTGGGGCAAGCTGATCGCCGGCGTGCTGGCGGCGTCCGCCATTGCCTATCTGGGCTTCAAGGGCTACCGCTATTACCAGGAGCAGCAGGCGCAGAAAGCCGCGGCCGCTTACGAGAACATCGACGCGGCGGTGGCGTCCAAGGACATCGCCAAGCTGAAGTCCGCGGTGACGCTGTTGCAGAACGACTTCGGCTCTTCGGCCTACGCCACCCGCGGCTCGCTGATTCTGGCCAAGGCCGCCTTCGACAAGAACGAGCTCGCGCTGGCCAAGAGCCAGCTGGAATGGGTGCTGGCCAATAGCAAGGACGAATCGGTAAGCGCCATCGCCCGACTGCGTCTGGCCTCCCTGTTGCTGGACCAGAAAACCTACGATGCGGCGATCGCCGAACTGAACAAGGCGCATCCGGCCGGCTTCGACGCGCTGTTCCTGGATTTGAAGGGCGACGTGCTGGTCGCCAAGGGCGACGCCGCCGCCGCGCGCGACGCCTATAAATCCGCTTTGGCCAAACTGGTGGGCGATTCCCCGAATCGCCAGTTCATCCAGACCAAACTCGACGCGCTGGGAGGCTGATCGCATGCGCCGCCAATTGTTGCTGACCGCTGTGCTGTCCTCCTCCTTGCTGGCCGGCTGCGCCAGCTGGTTTGAAAGCAATACCCAGTTCAAGCCCACCCCGCTCGTCGCGATCAAGCCCTTGCAAGGGCTGGAGGTCAAATGGACGGCGGGACAGGCCGCGCCGGCCGCCGGCTTCCTGCCGGTCTACGCCAACGGCCTGGTGGTGAGCGCCGACGCCGACGGCCGCGTGCGCAGCATCGACGCCCTCAGCGGCCGCGTCAGCGCGGACGTGGATCTGAAGCGCAAGCTGAGCGCCGGCGTCGCCGTGGCCGGCGACATGGTGCTGGTGGGCACCCAGGATGCCAAGTTGCTGGCGGTGGAACGCGCCAGCGGCAAAGTGCTGTGGCAGCAGCCGCTGACCAGCCTGATGCTGGAGGCGCCGCAAGTGGCCGGCGATATGGTGCTGGTGCGCACCAACGACGCGCGCCTGACCGGCTTCTCTCTGAGCGAAGGCGGCAAGCAGCTGTGGTCCAGCGGCAATGTGTTGCCGCAGCTGACCGTGCGCAACAACGGCTCGATGCAGGCGGTGGGCAAGGAGGCGGTGATGGTGGGGCAGGCCGGTGGCCGCCTGGACATCGTCAACCCGCAAACCGGCAACGCTTTGTGGCAGGGCGCGGTGGCCAACCCTCGCGGCGCCACCGAACTGGAACGGATGACCGACGTGACTTCGCGGCCGGTCTTCGACGCCGGCCAGGTGTGCGCGGTCGCCTATCAGGGGCGCGTGGCCTGCTTCGAAGCGCGTTCCGGCAATCTGTTGTGGGCGCGCGAAATCTCGTCCAGCCGCGGCCTGGCCGTGGACGGTCGCAATGTCTACGTCAGCGCGGAAGACGGTTCGGTCTGGGCGTTTGATCGCGGCACCGGCCGCAATATTTGGAAAACCGACGATCTGAAATATCGGGACGTCACCGGCCCCGCTCTGTTGGGCCGCTTTGTGCTGGTAGGAGATGGCGAAGGTTACGCCCATCTGCTATCCAATGAGAGCGGCAGCATCGTGGGCCGAGTCAAGGTCGGGCCCGCCCTGACCAATCAACCGGTGTCGCTGGGTTCGTCCGCCTTGATGCAAGGCAAGGACGGCCGTCTGGCGATGCTGACTTTGGGATAATAAAGCAGTACTCATGAAACCTACCGTAGCTCTGGTCGGCCGCCCCAATGTGGGCAAGTCGACCTTATTCAACCGGCTGACCCGCAGCCGCGACGCCCTGGTCGCCGACCAGCCCGGCCTGACGCGCGATCGCCACTATGGCCATGGCCGCGTGGGCGAAAAGCCGTATCTTGTGGTCGATACCGGCGGTTTCGAGCCGGTGGTGGACGAAGGCATTCTGTTCGAAATGGCCAAGCAGACGCTGCAGGCCGTGGACGAAGCCGATGCCGTGGTGTTCCTGGTGGACGGCCGCAACGGCCTGACGCCGCAAGACAAAATCATCGCCAACCGTCTGCGCCAGCTGCAGCGTCCGGTCTTCCTCGCCGTCAACAAGGCGGAAGGCATGCGGCACGCCATCGCCGGCGCCGAGTTCCACGAACTCGCGCTGGGCGAGCCGCTGGTGATCTCCGCCGCCCATGGCGACGGCGTGCGCGAATTGATGGAACTGGTGCTGGCGGACTTCCCGGAAGAAGTGGAAGAAGAAGCCTCGCGCCATCCCAAGTTCGCGGTGATCGGCCGGCCCAACGTCGGCAAGTCCACCCTGGTCAACGCCATCCTGGGCGAGGAGCGCGTCATCGCCTTCGACCAGGCCGGCACCACTCGCGACAGCATATATATTGATTTTGAGCGAGATGGCCATACCTACACCATCATTGACACCGCGGGCGTGCGTCGCCGGGCCAAGGTCAGCGAGATGCTTGAGAAGTTCTCGGTGATCAAGACCATGAAGGCGATCGAAGACGCCAACGTGGCGGTGCTGGTGCTGGACGCTCAACTGGACATTTCCGAGCAAGACGCCACCATCGCGGGTTTCGCGTTGGAAGCGGGCCGGGCGCTGGTGGTGGCGGTGAACAAATGGGACAACCTGGACGGGGAGCAAAAGGAAACGGTGCGCCGCGAGATCGCGCGCAAGCTGAACTTCCTGGATTTTGCAAAGTTCCATTACATCTCCGCCATTGAAGGCCGCGGCGTGGCAGACTTGTTCAAGTCCATCGACGAGGCCTACCGGGCGGCAATGGCCAAGCTGGCCACGCCCAAGCTGACCCGGGTGCTGCAAGTGGCGCTGGAGCGGCAGCAGCCGCCGCGCTCCGGTTTGATCCGCCCGAAAATGCGCTATGCGCACCAAGGCGGCCAGAACCCGCCCATCATCGTGGTGCACGGCAATGCGCTGGATGCGGTGCCGAACAGTTATACCCGCTATCTGGAACATACCTTCCGGAAAGTGTTCAAGCTGCAGGGCACGCCGCTGCGCGTACAGTACAAGTCTTCGGAGAATCCGTTCGACACCGACGACGGCAAGGAGAAGTCCCGAGCCAAGCCCAAGCCGATGTCCAAGATGCGCGGACGCGAAAAAGAAGTGCGTTACGGCAAGAGCGGCAAGGGCAGCAGCAGTAAAAAATAGTACGCCGGGATGTTTTCTGCTAATAATAAGCAGACAACCGGGCTGTAAGGTTCAGTTAATACAACAATCAACGATTCGGAGAATAACGAATGAGCTCTAAAGGGCAAATGTTACAAGACCCGTTCCTGAACATCCTGCGTAAGGAACATGTGCCGGTGTCCATCTACCTGGTCAACGGTATTAAACTTCAGGGTCAGGTAGAATCCTTTGACCAGTACGTGGTGCTGTTGAAAAACACGGTGACTCAGATGGTGTACAAACACGCCATTTCCACCGTCGTGCCCGCCCGTCCGGTCAATCTTCCCCATGAACACCCGGTGCAAAAGCAGGAGCAGCAAGACGCCTAAAGCGTTGCTGTGCTTGTGACCGGGCCGATCGGCCGCGCCAAACCGGCGCGGCTTGTCGGCCTTTTATCTTTTGCGCCCCAACTATGGTTTCCGAATAGTGTTTGATCGTCCCGACTTAGGCGACCAGGCGGTTCTGGTCTGCCTGGATTTTGGAGATGCCGATTACCAGGAAAACATCGCCGAGTGCGCCGAGCTGGTCAAGAGCGCCGGCGTAGAGGTGATGGGCGTGGTGCAGGGCAAGCGGCAGCGCCCGGACGCCGCGCTGTTCGCGGGCAAGGGCAAGGTCGAGGAAATCGGCCTGCTGGTGCGCGCCACCGATGCCAATGTAGTGATATTCAACCATGCTTTGGCGCCTGGCCAGGAGCGTAATCTGGAGCGGGCGCTGCAGTGTCGCGTCATCGACCGCAACAGCCTGATCCTGGACATCTTCGCCCAGCGCGCGCGCAGTCACGAAGGCAAGCTGCAAGTCGAACTGGCCCAGCTGTCGCACATGTCCACCCGCCTGGTGCGGGGCTGGACCCACTTGGAGCGCCAGAAGGGCGGCATAGGCTTGCGCGGCCCCGGCGAAACCCAGCTCGAAACCGACCGCCGGCTGCTCGGCATCCGCGTCAAGGCGCTGAAAGAGCGACTGGCCCAGGTGCAAAAGCAGCGCAATACCCAGCGCAAGGGGCGCGGCCGGGCCGGCATCGCCTCGGTGTCCATCGTCGGTTACACCAACGCGGGCAAGTCCACCTTGTTCAACGCGCTGACCAAGGCGCGCATCTACGCGGCGGACCAATTGTTCGCCACGCTGGACACCACCAGCCGCAAGCTGTTCCTCAATCACCAGACATCCATCGTGATTTCGGATACTGTGGGCTTTATCCGCGATCTGCCGCACACCCTGGTGGCGGCGTTCCGCGCCACACTGGAGGAAACCGTGCGCGCGGATCTCCTGCTGCACGTGGTGGATGGCTCCAGCGATATGCGTGATGTGCAGATCGAGGAGGTCAACAAGGTGTTGGCCGAGATCGGCGCGGACGGCATTCCGCAGCTGCTGGTCTGGAACAAATGCGATCTGCGCGAGATGGAGCCGGAGATCGAGCGCGACGCGGCGGGCCGTCCGGTTTCGGTGCGGGTTTCGGCCCTGACCGGGGCCGGCCTGGAACTCTTGCGCGCGGCGATTGCCGAATGCGTGCATCCTTCCCAAAACAACCATAAAGACTATTACGAGCATGTCGCAGAATGACCCTAACCGAGGCCGCCGAGGCAATGAAGGGCCGCCGGACCTCGATGAAGTATTCCGCAACCTAAATCAGAAGCTGTCGCGGCTGCTGGGCGCCAAAGGCAGCGGCGCCGGCGGCAGTCCCGCGTCCGGCGTCAAACCGCCGTTCAAGGGCGGTGCCATCGCCGTGGTGGGCGTATTGGCGGCCTTGTGGCTGGCCAGCGGTTTCTACGTGGTGGACGCGCGCGAGCAAGGCGTGGTGCTGCGCCTGGGCAGCTTCAACCGGGTGACCGAGCCGGGCCTGCAATGGCACGCGCCGTTCCCGATTGAAAAGGTGGAGATCGTCAACCTGACCGAAGTGCGCAGCGTGGAAGTGGGCTACCGCAACACCGCCCAGACGCGAGTGGCGGAAGAGTCGCTGATGCTGACTTCGGACCAGAACATCATCGACGTCCAGTTGTCGGTGCAATACGACATCAAGGACGCGCGCGCCTTCCTGTTCAACAACGCCTCGCGCGAGCGGGACGCCAAGGACATCGTCAAGCAGGCGACCGAAACCGCGATTCGCGAAGTGGTAGGCCGCAACAAGGTCGACTTCGTGTTGAACGAAGGGCGGACGCAGATCGCGGTGGAAACCCAGAAACTGATTCAGGAAGTGCTGGATCGTTATTCGCTGGGCGTGCGCATCGCCAAGGTCAACATCAACGCGGTGCAGCCGCCCGAGCAAGTGCTGGCGGCCTTCGACGACGCGGTGAAGGCCGGTCAGGACAAGGACAAGCTGCGCAACGAAGGCCTGGCTTACGCCAACGAGGTGCTGCCCAAGGCCCAGGGTCTGGCCGCGCGCCTGCAGCAGGAGGCCGAAGCCTATGAGCAGAAAGTCGTTTCCCGCGCGGAAGGCGACGCTTCGCGCTTCAAGCAAGTGTTGTCTGAATACAACAAAGCGCCCAAGGTCATGCGCGATCGTCTGTATCTGGACATGATGCAGCAGATCATGAGCAGCACCACCAAGGTGGTGGTGGACCAGAAGGGCGGCAACAATCTCTTGTACCTGCCTTTGGACAAGCTGATCCAGCAGAGCAATCCGGGCGCTTCCGGCGCGGCGGCGCCCGCCGCCAGCGCGGTTCCGCAGCAGACGGAGCCGGCTGCGCCGGCCGCTCAGGCCGGCAATGCCAAAGGGGGGCGGGACGTGACCCGCGGGCGTGATTTTTTTGGGGCGGAGAGATAAGCAATGGATAGACTGATTCCGACTGTAGTTGCCATAGCCGGTGTGCTATTTGTTGCCAGCCTGTCGCTGTTCACCGTGGATCAGCGCCAATACGCGCTGGTTTTCCAGTTTGGCGAAGTGGTGCGCATCATTAAGGAGCCGGGCATTCAGTTCAAGGTGCCGCTGCTGCAGAACGTGCGTTATTTCGATCGCCGCGTGCAGACCATCGACGCCGAGGCGCCGGAACTGTTCAACACCCGCGAGAAAAAGAACGTGTTGGTGGACAGCTTCGTCAAATGGCGCGTGGTGGACGTTGAGCAGTTTTACAAGAGCGTGGGTTCCGAGGCCGCCGCTGTGGCGCGTTTGAAACAGACCATCAATGACGGGTTGCGTGCGGAATTCGGCCAAAAGATGGTTGCCGACGTCATTTCCGGTAAGCGCGATCAGGTGATGGATACGGTTCGCAAGCGCGCGGACGCGGATGCGCGTAAAATAGGCGTACAAATTCTCGACGTGCGCTTAAAACGAGTCGATTTTCCGGATAAAATAAGCAGTTCGGTCTTCGATCGCATGCAGTCCGAGCGCCGCACCGTCGCCAGCCAGTTGCGCAGCGAGGGCGCCGCGGACGCGGAACGCATCCGCGCCGAAGCGGACAAGCAGCGCGAAGTGGTGCTGGCCGAAGCGTATCGTCAGGCTCAGGAGCTGAAGGGCAAGGGCGACGCGAAGGCGGCGGCGATTTATGCCGAGGCTTACGGCAAGAACCCGGACTTCTACGCTTTCTGGCGCAGCATGGACGCGTACAAGGAGTCGTTCAAGAACAAGAGCGACGTCCTGGTGCTAGAGCCGAGCAGCGAGTTCTTCAAGTACTTCAAGAACCCGCAGTCGGGAGCGGCCAAGGCCAAGTAAGCGGCCAAGGCAGGCGGAAGACGCCGCGCAAGACAATCGAGTATGGAACACTGGCCGGGGCGACCTGGCCAGTTTGCTGATAACAAGGCGGGACGCTTCCCGCCTTTTATTCTGTTGAAAAGAATCATGCGTAATTGGCTGTTACCGGAATACATCGCGGATATTCTGCCCGCCACCGCGCGCCAGGTGGAGTCCGCCAAGGCGGCGATGCTGGAAGGCTTTCGCGTGGCGGGCTACGAGTTGGTGCTGCCGCCGCTGATCGAGTACATCGATTCGCTGGTCAGCGAGGAAGACGCTTCGCTCGAGCTCAAGACCTTCAAGCTGGACGATCAGTTGTCCGGCCGGCAAATGGGCTTACGCGCCGACATCACGCCCCAAGTGTCGCGCATAGACGCGCACTTGCTCGGCGAGCGCACCGGCGTGACCCGGCTGTGCTACGCCGGCAGCGTGGTGCATACCCGGCCGGACGGCCTGGCCGGCTCCCGCGAGCCGCTGCAAGTTGGGGCGGAGCTGTACGGCTACGCCGGCATCGAGGCCGACCTGGAAATCATTGAGTTGATGCTGGGCGCCTTGGAGCGCGCCGGCGTGTCCGGTCTGCGGCTGGACATCGGCCATATGGCGATTTATCGCGGCATCGCTTCCGCCGCCGGTTTGTCGGCGGAGGCCAGCCGGGCGTTGTTCGCCAAGCTGCAGAGCAAGGACGTGGCCAGCATCCGCGAGTTGGTCCGCGATGTGGCCGAACCGTACCGCAGCGCTTTTCTGGCTTTGCCGGAGCTCTATGGTCCGATCGAGGAGCTGGACCGGGCGCGTTCCCGTCTGCCGTCCTTGCCCGAGGTGGAGCTGGGCCTGATGCAGCTGTCCGCTGTGGCCAAGGCGCTGGAGGGCAGGGTGGCCCTGAGCTTCGACCTGACCGAACTGCGCGGCACGCAGTATCACAACGGCCTGCTGTTCGCCGCCTATGCTGAGGGCTGGGCCGAAGAGCTGGCGCGCGGCGGCCGCTACGACAATGTGGGTCGTCGTTTCGGCCGCGCCCGGCCGGCCACCGGCTTCAGCCTGGATTTGCGCGACCTGATCCGCATCCTGCCGGAGCAAGGCTCGGTCAGGGGCATCCGCCTGGCCGCCAGGCACTGGCCGCAGGCGCGGGCTGAAGTGGCCCGTCTGCGCGCAGCGGGCGAAATGGTGGTGATTGATTATCTGGGCGAGTCCGCCCAGGCCTTGAATTGCGATCGCGAGCTGACTTCGGACGGCTCGGATTGGCATGTGGTTTCATTTAACTGATTTTTGAATCTGACTGAAGAAGAGGTTTTTTCCAATGTCCAAGAACGTTGTCGTGATCGGTACCCAGTGGGGTGATGAAGGCAAGGGCAAGATCGTTGACTGGCTGACCGACCACGCGCGTGCCGTGGTTCGCTTCCAGGGCGGCCACAACGCGGGCCACACTCTGGTGGTGGGCGGCAAGAAAACCGTGCTGCGCCTGATTCCGTCCGGCATTCTGCGTGACGATGTCGAGTGCTTCATCGGCAATGGCGTGGTGTTGTCTCCGGAAGCCTTGCTCAAAGAGATCGACGAGCTGGAAACTGCCGGCGTGAATGTCGCCGCCCGCCTGAAGATTTCCGAAGGCTGCCCGCTGATCCTGCCTTACCACGTCGCTCTGGACCAGGCGCGTGAAGCCGCCAAGGGCGCAGGCAAGATCGGCACCACCGGCCGCGGCATCGGCCCCTGCTATGAAGACAAGGTGGCGCGCCGCGCCTTGAAGGTGATCGACCTGTTCGATACCGCCCGCTTTGCCGAGAAGCTGAAGGAAAACGTCGAATACTACAACTTCATGCTGACCCAGCTGTTCCAGGCCGAGCCGGTGAGTTTCGACGTCATTCTGGCCGATACCCTGAAACTGGCCGAGCGCATCAAGCCCATGGTGGCCGATGTGTCCCGCACCCTGTACGACATGAACCAGGCGGGCATTCCGCTGCTGTTCGAAGGCGCGCAAGGCACGCTGCTGGACATCGACCACGGCACTTATCCGTACGTGACGTCGTCCAACTGCGTGGCCGGCGCCGCGGCGCCGGGCGCCGGCGTGGCTCCGCAAATGCTCAACTACGTGCTGGGCATCGTTAAGGGCTACACCACCCGCGTGGGCTCCGGTCCGTTCCCGACCGAGCAGGAAAACGAGATCGGCATGTTCCTGGCCAAGCGCGGCAACGAGTTCGGCTCGGTGACCGGCCGTCCGCGTCGCTGTGGCTGGTTCGACGCCGCCGCGCTCAAGCGCTCTATCCAGATCAACGGCGTGTCCGGTCTGTGCGTGACCAAGCTGGACGTGATGGACGGTCTGGAAGAGATCAAGCTGTGCGTGGGCTACACCCTGGACGGCGAGAAAGTGGACATCCTGCCGTTTGGTTCCGACGCGGTCAGCCAGTGCGTGCCGGTTTATGAAACCATGCCGGGCTGGACCGAAAGCACGTTCGGCGCCAAGCGCTGGGAAGACCTGCCGGCCAACGCTCAGGCTTATCTGACCCGCATCGCCGAAGTGTGCGGCGCGCCGGTGGACATTATCTCCACGGGTCCGGACCGCGAAGAAACCATCGTGATGCGTCATCCTTTCGGTCTGTAAGCCCGATTCGACCCATCGACGGAAACCCGCCTGCCAGGCGGGTTTTTTCATGCCCGCGGCGGGCGTAGACTGTTGGATTCTGGTTTCCGAAGGCAATATAAATGCAGCCATTGAATGTCGCCTTGGTGGGCTACGGCTACGCCGGCAAGACTTTTCACGCGCCCTTGATCGCCGCGGTGCCCGAGTTGCGGCTGGCGGCCGTGGTCAGCAGCCGGCCGGACGCGGTGCGGGCCGATTGGCCGCAAGTGCCGGTGTTGGCCGATTTGGAGCGGGCTCTGGCCGATCCGGCTATCGATATGCTCGTTATCGCCAGTCCCAACCAACTGCATTATCCGCAGGCACGCGCGAGCTTGACGGCCGGCAAGCACGTGGTGGTGGACAAGCCGTTCACGTTGACGCAGGCGGAGGCGAGGGAGTTGTGCCTGATGGCGGAGCGGCCGGGCGGCCCGCTGTTGTCGGTATTCCACAATCGGCGCTGGGACGCGGACTTTCTGGCGCTCAAGGCCTTGCTGGCCAGCGGCGAGTTGGGGCCGCTCAGCCATTTTGAGTCCCACTTCGATCGTTACCGGCCGCAGGTGCGCGCGCGCTGGCGCGAACAGGACCAGCCGGGCGCGGGGCTGTGGTACGACCTGGGGCCGCATCTGCTGGATCAGGTTCTGCAGTTGCTGGGCTGGCCGCAGACGATTTATGCGAGCTTGTCCAAACAAAGGGTCGGCGCGCAGGCGACGGATTACTTTCACGTTCAGCTGGGATATGGGGAGTGTCAGGCGGTCTTGCATGCCTCTTGCCTGGTTAGCGGCGGCGCTCCGCGCTTTAGTCTGCACGGCGGGCTCGCCAGCTACGTCAAGTTTGGTCTGGACGGCCAGGAGGAGTGCTTGAAGCGGGGCGGCCGCCCCGGCGAGGCGGGCTGGGGCGCGGACCTTGCGCCCGGCGTCTTGTACCGTCAGCGGGACGATGAAGCCCTCAGTGAAACTCGGCCGTCCCCTTCGGGCGATTATCGAGATTATTACCGGGCGGTGGCGCTTGCCGCGCGGGGCTTGGGCGCTAACCCGGTGACGGCGCGGGAGGCGTGTCAGGTGATGGCCTTGCTGGAGTTGGGGGAGAGGAGCGCGCGGGCGGGACGGCGTCTGTTTTGCCTGCCGGAGGCTTGAGCGAGTCCGCTTCACCTTTCGACATCATTTGCGCGGCCCGGGTCCGTCGTTCCGGCGGCGGCGGGTGCTACACTGCTGTTTCCATTTCCAGAAGTTTGATCGTCATGCAGCTCAAGCTTGCCGCCGGCATGGTGACCCCGTTGATCGTGGCCACCGCCTTGTTCATGGAGAACATGGATGCCACCGTGATTTCCACCTCTTTGCCGGAGATCGCGCGCGATCTATTGGTGGATCCAATTGGCTTGAAATTGGCGCTGACGTCTTATCTGGTCAGTCTGGCCGTGTTCATTCCTATCAGCGGTTGGATGGCGGACCGTTTCGGCTCGCGGCGTATTTTTCGCGCCGCCATCGCCGTTTTCGTCGCGGGTTCCGTATTGTGCGCGCTCAGCAATACATTGGGCGGCTTTGTGTTGGCGCGCTTTGTGCAGGGCATAGGCGGAGCGATGATGGTGCCGGTGGGGCGCTTGGTGATTCTGCGCACCACCGTGAAAGCGGACTTGGTGCGGGCGCTAAGCTATCTGACGG
This sequence comes from Chromobacterium rhizoryzae, assembly GCF_020544465.1. Lineage (NCBI taxonomy): Bacteria > Pseudomonadati > Pseudomonadota > Betaproteobacteria > Neisseriales > Chromobacteriaceae > Chromobacterium > Chromobacterium rhizoryzae. The sequence continues at coordinate 3,728,618 of NZ_CP066126.1, read as the reverse complement.
TGCCCGCCTTGCTGGGGCCGGTGATTGGACCGCCCTTGGGCGGTTTCATCAGCACCTATCTGCATTGGCGCTGGATATTCTTGATCAATATCCCGATCGGTGTGCTCGGCTGGGTGTTGGCAAGGCGTCATATCGAAGACTTGAAAGACGAACACGTGCCGCCGCTGGACTGGCTGGGCTTTGCCCTGAGCGGCGTGGGTCTGTCCTTGCTGATGCTTGGCCTGGCCTCCGAGGGCAAGCATTTGGTCTCGGCGCAATGGTCCGTCGTGCTGGCGGCGACAGGCGTGGGCTTGCTGTGGCTTTATCTGCTGCATTACCGTCGCACAGCTCATCCCTTGCTGGATTTGTCCTTGCTGCGGCTGTCGACTTTTCATGCCGGCGTGGTGGGAGGTTTCGTGTTCCGCGTCGGCATTGGCGCCACGCCTTTTTTGCTGCCGCTGATGCTGCAATTGGGTCTGGGCCTTAATCCCTTTGTCTCCGGCTTGTTGACCTGTTCCACTGCGGTGGGCGCCATCTTCATGAAGACCTTGGTGATGCGCATCTTGCGGCGCTACGGTTTTCGCCGGGTCTTGATGGCCAATAGCGTGCTCGCGGGTCTTTCCATTGCCGCGTACGCGTTGTTCTACGAGGCGCCGAGCTATGTCTGGATGTTGCTGGTCTTCGTGCTGGGCGGCTGTCTTCGCTCCTTGCAGTTCACCAGCCTGAACGCGATCTCTTTTGCCGAGGTCGAGCCGGCCGGTATGAGTCATGCCACCAGTCTTTCCGGGGTGGCGCAGCAACTGGCGGCGGGTTTGGGGGTGACGGTGGGGGCCTTCGTCGTGCAGGGGGTGAGTCTGTTGCAGGGACATGCGCGCTTGACCGTGGTCGACTTCGCATGGGCTTTCGCCATCATGGGCGCCTTGACCATGTTGTCCAGCCTGATGTTCGCCTCGCTGGATCCGCGCGCTGGCGAAGAGATGGCTTCGCGCTGAGAAGGGGAGGAAATGCAAAACCCCCGTTGATCATAAATCAACGGGGGTTTATTGGTGCCCAAGAGAAGACTCGAACTTCCACACCCTTGCGGGCGCTAGGACCTGAACCTAGTGCGTCTACCAATTCCGCCACCTGGGCATAAAACTTAAATTGTTTTGCTGCTCGACTACGATATAAACATCATCGGAGCCGTTGAAACTGTTGGTGCCCAAGAGAAGACTCGAACTTCCACACCCTTGCGGGCGCTAGGACCTGAACCTAGTGCGTCTACCAATTCCGCCACCTGGGCCAACCAGATTGTTACTATACAGAGCGAACAACACGATTACAATAGAGTAAATCAGTGGTGCCCAAGAGAAGACTCGAACTTCCACACCCTTGCGGGCGCTAGGACCTGAACCTAGTGCGTCTACCAATTCCGCCACCTGGGCTTCGCTTTGCTGTATTATTTCGCTGCATCTCTGCAACGAGATGCGAATTATAGACATATTCTTGAGGGTGTCAATGGCTAGAACACAAAAAAAACAAAAGACCCTGTCCCTCCGCGAACAGGACCCCTTCCTGGAACGGGAAAAACTTAAATATTCCAATCCCTTGCCGAGCCGAGAGTTCGTTTTAAAAATTCTGGCCGAGCAGGGGGTGCCGCTGTTTCCTGACGAATTAGCGCGCATGTTGTCGATTGCGCGGGCCGAATCTATTTATTTCGAGCGTCGATTGCGGGCAATGGAACGTGACGGCGAAATCATCATCAATCGCAAAGGCGCTGTTTGCGTTGCCCAAAAGCTGGATCTGATCAAGTGCAAAGTATCTGGTCATCGCGATGGCTACGGTTTTGCCATCCCGGATGAAGGCGAAGGCCAGGGCGGCGATATTTTCCTGCCTGAGCGGGAAATGAAAAAAGCGATGCATGGCGATCGGGTGATGGTCCGTCCGTCCGGCGTCGATCGTCGAGGCCGCCAGGAAGGCAAGATTGTTGAGGTGCTGGACCATGTGGTGACGCGGCTGGTTGGCCGCATCAACCGGGTCCGGGGCGTGTGGGTGGTGACGGCGGAGGACCGTCGCATCAATCACGACATACTGATTGAGCCGGGCGGCGAGGCGGGGGCCAAGGACGGTCAGGTGGTGATGGTGGAAATCCTCCAGCACCCGGACGCCTATCGTCAGCCTGTCGGCCAGGTGGTGGAAGTGCTGGGCAACTATGCCGACCCCGGCATGGAGATCGAGATCGCGCTGCGCAAGCACGACCTGCCTCACCAATTCCCGGAGGCGGTGCTGGCTCAGGCCAAGGCGACGCCGAAGAAGGTTCGCAAGAAAGACTGGACCAAGGATCGCGTCGACCTGCGCGATTTGCCCCTGGTGACGATAGACGGCGAAACCGCGCGCGACTTCGATGACGCCGTGTATGCGGAGAAGCAGGGCAAGGGCTTCCGCCTGGTGGTGGCGATTGCCGACGTCAGCTTCTATGTGGAGCCGGGCGATGCTTTGGATCAGGAGGCGCTCAATCGAGGCACTTCGGTCTACTTCCCGCGCCGGGTCATTCCCATGCTGCCGGAAGCCTTGTCCAACGGCATCTGCTCTTTGAACCCGGATGTGGAGCGTATGTGCATGGTCTGCGATATGCAGATCAACGCCAAGGGCGTGGTCAAGCGCTACCAGTTCTATCCGGCGGTGATGCTGTCCAAGGCCAGGCTGACCTATACCCAGGTTTGGGACTGGATCCAGAAAGGCAGCGACAGCCCGCTGTTGCCGCAGATCCAAACCCTGTATTCCTTGTTCAAAGTGCTGCTGGCCGCGCGTAGTCAGCGCGGGGCGATCGAGTTCGACTCGGTGGAGACTCAGATGATCTTCAACGATGCGGGCAAGATCGAGCGCATTGTGCCAGTGGTGCGCAACGATGCCCATCGCCTGATTGAGGAATGCATGCTGGCGGCCAACGTCTGCGCGGCAGATTTTCTGGAGCAGAACGGGCACAAGGCTTTGTATCGGGTGCATGAAGGCCCGACCGAGGAGAAACTGGAGAATCTGCGCAACTACCTGCGCCTGGTCGGCTTGAGTCTGGGCGGCGGGGAAAAGCCCACGGCCAAGGACTACGCCAAACTGGCGGAACAGATTCATGGGCGGCCCGATGCGCCGGTGTTGCAGACCATGTTGCTGCGTTCCATGCAGCAAGCAGTTTATACCCCGGACAATAACGGTCACTTCGGCTTGGCTTACGAGGCTTACGCGCACTTCACTTCGCCGATTCGCCGTTACCCGGACTTGTTGGTGCACCGTTCGATCAAGGCGGTGCTCAAAGGCGGCAAATACAAGCCGGGCAAATGGGCGCAATTGGGCGTGCACTGCTCTATGACCGAGCGCCGGGCGGACGACGCCAGCCGCGATGTCGAGTCCTGGCTGAAAACCTACTATATGCGGGACAAGGTAGGCGAGATCTTCAAGGGCAAGATCTGCGCGGTGACCAGCTTCGGCGTATTCGTCTTGCTGGATGAGGTGTATGTCGAAGGCCTGGTGCATATCTCCGAACTGGGCAAGGACTACTTCCACTTCAAAAAGGACGTCCAGGCGATTGTCGGAGAGAAGAGCGGCATGCAATACCGCTTGGGCGATACGCTGACCGTGAAGGTGATGAGCGCCAATCTGGAAAGCGCTCAAGTCGACTTCGCGCTGGTCAAGGAAGGCGACCTGCAAACCGCCAGGCCAGTGCCCGCGCGCAGCGCCGGCGCGCGCCAGGGCGGTTCGCGCCGGGCTGCCGAGCCTAAGCCTGTAGAGGCAAAGCCGCCGGCATTGCCAGCGGCGCCCAAGGGGCGAAGCAGAGGGGGGGCTCAATCGCCGGTGTCGAAGCCTGCGGTCAACAAGCCTGTGGCGAGTCCGTCCGCCGCGAGCAATCCGGCGGAGAGCAAGCCGGTAGCGAGCAAGCCAGTAGCGAGCAAGCCAGTAGCGAGCAAGCCAGTAGCGAGCAAGCCAGCAGCGAGCAAGCCAGCAGCGAGCAAGCCAGCAGCAAGCAAACCGGCGGCTCCCAAAACTGTTAGTGCTGCGCCTGCGGCGGCCAAGCCGGCGCCTACGGCAGCGACGCCTGCGTCCGAGGCTGCCACGCCTCCAGCGGGTCAATCGCTTGCCGGCAAGTCGCCGGTGGGCGAGGCGTCCCCCGCCCCGCGTCAACGCAGGCCGGCGGCGCGCAGGAGTAATAGCAAGCGCCGTAGCGAGGACTGACCTCTCCGGAGCGTTTCTATATAAAAAGGTATAGCAAGCCATGACGGGCCGGCGTTTCGCCGGCCCGTTTTTCATGGTTCGGCGGGGTAGGGAAGACGTGTCGGCAAATACCCTTTCCGGATATTGCTTGCCGCATCAAGGGTTTGGCCTGTGAGACCCGCTTTTGTTGAGGTTTCTCTCGCAAAAGGTGTTGACGGGTTTAGGGGGCTGACGTATAGTTCGCCTCCTCAGCAGACAACGCAGCGGCGGAAACGAAGCGCAGCGACCTGCACCGATCTTTAACAGAACGAATAACCGATAGGTGTAAGTGCTCGGTCGATGACCAAACACTTGCACTGCAAGACGAGAAATGTCTCGATGTTTCTTTGATCTTGCGTGCCAGAAAATTTGCTTGGAATTGAACTGAAGAGTTTGATCCTGGCTCAGATTGAACGCTGGCGGCATGCTTTACACATGCAAGTCGAACGGTAACAGGGTGCTTGCACCGCTGACGAGTGGCGAACGGGTGAGTAATGCATCGGAATGTACCGTGTAATGGGGGATAGCTCGGCGAAAGCCGGATTAATACCGCATACGCCCTGAGGGGGAAAGTGGGGGACCGAAAGGCCTCACGTTATACGAGCAGCCGATGTCTGATTAGCTAGTTGGTGAGGTAAAGGCTCACCAAGGCGTCGATCAGTAGCGGGTCTGAGAGGATGATCCGCCACACTGGGACTGAGACACGGCCCAGACTCCTACGGGAGGCAGCAGTGGGGAATTTTGGACAATGGGCGCAAGCCTGATCCAGCCATGCCGCGTGTCTGAAGAAGGCCTTCGGGTTGTAAAGGACTTTTGTCCGGGAGCAAATCCTAGTGGTTAATAACCGCTGGGTCTGAGAGTACCGGAAGAATAAGCACCGGCTAACTACGTGCCAGCAGCCGCGGTAATACGTAGGGTGCAAGCGTTAATCGGAATTACTGGGCGTAAAGCGTGCGCAGGCGGTTGTGCAAGTCTGATGTGAAAGCCCCGGGCTTAACCTGGGAACGGCATTGGAGACTGCACGACTAGAGTGCGTCAGAGGGGGGTAGAATTCCGCGTGTAGCAGTGAAATGCGTAGAGATGCGGAGGAATACCGATGGCGAAGGCAGCCCCCTGGGATGACACTGACGCTCATGCACGAAAGCGTGGGGAGCAAACAGGATTAGATACCCTGGTAGTCCACGCCCTAAACGATGTCAACTAGCTGTTGGGGGTTTGAATCCTTGGTAGCGTAGCTAACGCGAGAAGTTGACCGCCTGGGGAGTACGGCCGCAAGGTTAAAACTCAAAGGAATTGACGGGGACCCGCACAAGCGGTGGATGATGTGGATTAATTCGATGCAACGCGAAAAACCTTACCTGGTCTTGACATGTAACGAACGCCGCAGAGATGTGGTGGTGCCCGAAAGGGAGCGTTAACACAGGTGCTGCATGGCTGTCGTCAGCTCGTGTCGTGAGATGTTGGGTTAAGTCCCGCAACGAGCGCAACCCTTGCCATTAGTTGCCATCATTAAGTTGGGCACTCTAATGGGACTGCCGGTGACAAACCGGAGGAAGGTGGGGATGACGTCAAGTCCTCATGGCCCTTATGACCAGGGCTTCACACGTCATACAATGGTCGGTACAGAGGGTCGCGAAGCCGCGAGGTGGAGCCAATCTCATAAAACCGATCGTAGTCCGGATCGCACTCTGCAACTCGAGTGCGTGAAGTCGGAATCGCTAGTAATCGCAGATCAGCATGCTGCGGTGAATACGTTCCCGGGTCTTGTACACACCGCCCGTCACACCATGGGAGTGAGTTTCACCAGAAGTGGGTAGGCTAACCGTAAGGAGGCCGCTTACCACGGTGGGATTCATGACTGGGGTGAAGTCGTAACAAGGTAGCCGTAGGGGAACCTGCGGCTGGATCACCTCCTTTCTAGAGAAGGTTGTTGATCGAGTACTTACAGCCTATCGGTTATTTGTAGTTAAGGGCGTCAGCCAGCGATGGCTGAACAAGAAATGGGTTTGTAGCTCAGCTGGTTAGAGCACCGTCTTGATAAGGCGGGGGTCGTTGGTTCGAGTCCAACCAGACCCACCAGAATTTCTGTTGTCGGAGTAATCCGGCCGCACAAATAAAGCTGAAAGGCAAGGCGAAAGGCGGCGAAGTGTGCTGATGCACACGAGGCGCGTTTCAACGCGGCATTTCAGGTTTAGAGGGGGATTAGCTCAGTTGGGAGAGCACCTGCTTTGCAAGCAGGGGGTCGTCGGTTCGATCCCGTCATCCTCCACCACAACTCAAACACAAGCGAGTTTGCAAGATAGCTTGATTGTGTTTGCGTTGTATTTTTAACGCCCGATCTTTAACAAACTGAAGAAGCCGAATATATAAAGACGGCGAGAAGGAAGCGTAGAGTTAACTCTTTACGCGGACGGATCGTCATCTTGGGTATTTGATTGTATCTAGGCTACGTCGCCATATCAAAAGGGGCGGTGTAGTCGTCGCACAAACACACTTGTTGTTTTGGTGATCTAGGTTACTGAAATGATAGGGTCAAGCGACTAAGTGCATCTGGTGGATGCCTTGGCGATCATAGGCGAAGAAGGACGTGTAAGCCTGCGAAAAGCGCGGGGGAGCTGGCAATAGAGCTTTGATCCCGCGATGTCCGAATGGGGAAACCCCTCCGCAAGGAGATCCCAGACTGAATCCATAGGTCTGAGGAGGCGAACGCAGCGAACTGAAACATCTAAGTAGCTGCAGGAAAAGAAATCAACCGAGATTCCGTTAGTAGTGGCGAGCGAACGCGGAAGAGCCTGTACGTGTTATGGATTGTGTTAGTGGAAGGTTCATGGAAAGGACCGCCATAGTGGGTGATAGCCCCGTACACGAAAACGCATTCCAAGGACTAGGCGTACGATAAGTAGGGCGGGACACGAGAAATCCTGTCTGAAGATGGGGGGACCATCCTCCAAGGCTAAATACTCATGATCGACCGATAGTGAACCAGTACCGTGAGGGAAAGGCGAAAAGAACCCCGGGAGGGGAGTGAAATAGAACCTGAAACCGGATGCATACAAACAGTGGGAGCGGACTTGTTCCGTGACTGCGTACCTTTTGTATAATGGGTCAGCGACTTACGTTCAGTAGCGAGCTTAACCGAATAGGGGAGGCGTAGGGAAACCGAGTCCGAATAGGGCGCTTTAGTTGCTGGGCGTAGACCCGAAACCGAGTGATCTATCCATGGCCAGGATGAAGGTGCGGTAACACGCACTGGAGGTCCGAACCCACTAGTGTTGCAAAACTAGGGGATGAGCTGTGGATAGGGGTGAAAGGCTAAACAAACTCGGAGATAGCTGGTTCTCCCCGAAAACTATTTAGGTAGTGCCTCATGTATCACTTCCGGGGGTAAAGCACTGTTATGGCTAGGGGGTCATTGCGATTTACCAAACCATGGCAAACTCTGAATACCGGAAAGTGCGAGCATGGGAGACAGACGGTGGGTGCTAACGTCCATCGTCAAGAGGGAAACAACCCAGACCGCCAGCTAAGGTCCCAAATGATCAGTTAAGTGGTAAACGAGGTGGGAAGGCATAGACAGCCAGGATGTTGGCTTAGAAGCAGCCATCATTTAAAGAAAGCGTAATAGCTCACTGGTCGAGTCGTCCTGCGCGGAAGATGTAACGGGGCTCAAACTGATAACCGAAGCTGCGGATTTGCACGTAAGTGCAGATGGTAGGGGAGCGTTCTGTAGGTCTGTGAAGGTGTCTCGTAAGGGATGCTGGAGATATCAGAAGTGCGAATGCTGACATGAGTAGCGATAAAGCGGGTGAAAAGCCCGCTCGCCGAAAGCCCAAGGTTTCCTACGCAACGTTCATCGGCGTAGGGTGAGTCGGCCCCTAAGGCGAGGCTGAAAAGCGTAGTCGATGGGAAACGGGTTAAAATTCCCGTACTTTTATGCAGTGCGATGTGGGGACGGAGAAGGTTAGGTCATCAGACTGTTGGAATAGTCTGTTTAAGCCGGTAGGCTGGGGTGGTAGGCAAATCCGCCGCCCCTTAAGGCCGAGACGTGATGACGAGGGTCTACGGACCTGAAGTGACTGATACCACGCTTCCAGGAAAAGCCACTAAGCTTCAGCTGCATAAGAACCGTACCGCAAACCGACACAGGTGGGCAGGATGAGAATTCTAAGGCGCTTGAGAGAACTCAGGAGAAGGAACTCGGCAAATTGATACCGTAACTTCGGGAGAAGGTATGCCTCTTAGAGTGAATCCCCTGCGGGAGGAGCTTTGAGAGGTCGCAGAGAATCGGTGGCTGCGACTGTTTAACAAAAACACAGCACTGTGCCAACACGAAAGTGGACGTATACGGTGTGACGCCTGCCCGGTGCTGGAAGGTTAAGTGATGGGGTGCAAGCTCTTGATCGAAGCCCCAGTAAACGGCGGCCGTAACTATAACGGTCCTAAGGTAGCGAAATTCCTTGTCGGGTAAGTTCCGACCCGCACGAATGGCGTAACGATGGCCACACTGTCTCCTCCTGAGACTCAGCGAAGTTGAAGTGTTTGTGAAGATGCAATCTCCCCGCTGCTAGACGGAAAGACCCCGTGAACCTTTACTGTAGCTTTGCATTGGACTTTGAACAGACTTGTGTAGGATAGGTGGGAGGCTATGAAGTGGGAACGCTAGTTCTCATGGAGCCGTCCTTGAAATACCACCCTGGTGTGTTTGAGGTTCTAACCTTGGTCCGTGATCCGGATTGGGGACAGTGCATGGTAGGCAGTTTGACTGGGGCGGTCTCCTCCCAAAGTGTAACGGAGGAGTTCGAAGGTTACCTAGGTACGGTCGGAAATCGTGCTGATAGTGCAATGGCAAAAGGTAGCTTAACTGCGAGACCGACAAGTCGAGCAGGTGCGAAAGCAGGACATAGTGATCCGGTGGTTCTGAATGGAAGGGCCATCGCTCAACGGATAAAAGGTACTCCGGGGATAACAGGCTGATACCGCCCAAGAGTTCACATCGACGGCGGTGTTTGGCACCTCGATGTCGGCTCATCACATCCTGGGGCTGTAGCCGGTCCCAAGGGTATGGCTGTTCGCCATTTAAAGTGGTACGTGAGCTGGGTTCAAAACGTCGTGAGACAGTTTGGTCCCTATCTGCAGTGGGCGTTGGAAGTTTGACGGGGGCTGCTCCTAGTACGAGAGGACCGGAGTGGACGCACCTCTGGTGTACCGGTTGTGACGCCAGTCGCATTGCCGGGTAGCTAAGTGCGGAAGAGATAACCGCTGAAAGCATCTAAGCGGGAAACTCGCCTGAAGATGAGACTTCCCTGAGGGCTTGACCCTCCTGAAGAGTCGTTCGAGACCAGGACGTTGATAGGTCGGGTGTGGAAGCGCTGTGAGGCGTTAAGCTAACCGATACTAATTGCTCGTGAGGCTTGATCCTATCATTTGAGTGGCTTGGGAAACCGAGTGACGAGATAGTGGTTGTGCGACACAATTGAATACCGAATATATGTGGGTTGATCGAGTATCGACCTAGGCTTCTTCAAGTTTGTACCAGTTTATGTCTGGTGGCCATAGCGAGGTGGTCCCACGCCTTCCCATCCCGAACAGGACCGTGAAACGCCTTAGCGCCGATGATAGTGTGGCATTCGCCATGTGAAAGTAGGACACCGCCAGACGCCCCATTGCAAAGCCCAGCTCACTCGAGCTGGGCTTTATGCATTGTGCTGCTCGCCAGACGGCGCGATCGAACTCTCCTCCCTGTCTTTCCCCATTCTTTAGCTTTCTCCTTGATTATTAAGCCATTGTTCTTTTTGTGGCTGTGTTTTCACTTATTTTTACTGAAATTTCGGCTAATTACTCAGCAGAACCTATTGGTTATGAATAGAATTCCAGCATCAAGATCGGGAATCGAGGCGGGAATTTTGAGAAACTTCAGGCGGGATGGTGTGCATTTATTTGTATTGGCCTGGGCTCTCTGCGCCTTGTTGGTGACGGTGCTGTGGGGGATGGGGGAACTGCAGCGTCTGAGGGACGAGTTCGAATCAGTGGCGCAGCGGGCGCATGCAATGGTGGCGCGCAAGCTGGACCAAAATGAGTCGGTGCTGTCTTCCGTGGATGCGCTGATGGCGGCAAGTCGGCCATTTGAGGCATCTGAGCTGTCCACCTTTGCGCGCGAGCTATTGCCCCATTATCCGCAGCTTCATTCCTTTATCTTTTTTCAAAGCGTGCCCTTGGAGGAGAGGCCGCTCTTCTTGCGCCAGATGAGCGGCAAGTTTGGCGCGACCTTTTACATTCGCGATTTCGACGTGGCGGGCAATCGGGCATGGCGGCCGGCCGCCGTGCGTCCGCAGTCATTGGTGATTTCCATGCTGGAGCCGGATCGGCCGGAAGCCGGTCCGATGTTTGGCTACGATATTTTGGGCGATGCTTATTTCCGGCCGGCCTTGAGCAGGGCCTTGGAGACTGGGCAGCGAGTGGCCAGCGGCGCGTTCGAGTTGCACGAGGGCGGTGGACGCGCTTATTTCTTGTTCCAGCCCTTGTTCGAAGATAGGGAGAAGGCACCGGGCAAATTGGTCGGCGTGGTGGGCCTGGTGGTGTTTTGCGATCGCCTATTGCAGGCGCCGGCCCTGGAGCGCTTGTTGCCTGGATTGGACTTGACCCTGTACCAGGACGGGGTCCTTGCGCCGGGCGCGCCCTTGTTTCAGCGCCTGCATACTTCATCCGAGCGTGATTGGTGGCCGGTGTTGCGTAGGCTGGAGGCTCGGCTTCCGCTGTCCAGCGTGGCCCAGCCTTTTGTGCTGGGCGTGGCTCGGGATGTCAGAGTGACGGACTTGGCGTTGTTGCCTTGGCTGTGGCAGCAGTCTTTGTTGCTGGCTTTCTTCGTGTTTGCCGGCCTGGTTCACTTGCAAAGAATGGCTTTGCGGCATGAGCGTCAGCAATCGGATGAGGCGATCTTCCTGCAGAGTGAACGGGCGTCCGTCACCCTGAGCGCGATTCATGACGGGGTGATCATTCTGCGCCAGGACCATGCGATCGAGCTGGCAAACCCGATGGCCTTGGAGTTGATGGGCATGGCGGCGGAGGAGGTGGTTGGCCGCGTCTGCCACGAGGTGTTCCACTTGCAGGCCGAGTTGGCCGCGGAGCTGGCGGAGGATCCGATCCGAGAGTGTTTCCGGACCGCGCAGCCGGTGGTATTGGCGGAGAGGATGCAGCTGACGTCGGCGCGAGGTCAGATTCGTTCGGTGGAGGGTGGGGTATCGCCGTTGTTCTCGCGGGAAGGGGGGCTGATCGGCGTGGTGTGCGCCTTGCGCGACCTGGGGCCTTTGCGGCAACGCACGGTGGCGGCGTTGGAGGCCAGCGAGAGCAAAGTCAAAGAGCATTTGGAGAAATTGTCCCATGTGGCCCGGCTGCATACGATGGGCGAAATGGCGTCCGGCATCGCGCATGAGCTGAATCAGCCTCTGACGGCGATCGCTAATTATTGCCAGGCCAGCATTCAGTTGCTGGAGGGGGTTGAGGAGGCGCCGGCCCAGGTGAACGCGGCGCTGCGTTTGGCGGTGGCACAGGCTGAGCGGGCGGGGGAGATCATCAAGCGCTTGCGCGCCTTGGTCAGCAAGCGCGCGATCGAGACGCGGCTGATCGATTTGAACCAGGTGGTGGGCAATTGCATGTTCCTGGCCGAGTACGATCTGAAGGAGCGCGGCATCGAGGTGGTTCAGCTGTTGTCGGGTTACCCGGTGGCGGTGTTGGCCGACAGCATTCAGTTGGAGCAGGTGGTGCTGAATCTGCTGTCAAACGCGATGGACGCCTTGCGCGACGAGCCGATGATGAAGCGCCATGTGATTGTGCATACCCGGCGAGAAGGCAAGAAAGCGATTCTGGAGGTGCGGGACACCGGTCGCGGCATTACGCCGAGTTCATTGGAGGTGCTGTTCCATCCGTTCTTTTCAACCAAGCCAAACGGAATGGGGCTGGGCTTGTCCATCTGCCAGACGATTGTGGAGCAGTACGGTGGCCTGATCTCGGCGGAAAACATCCCGGCCAGCGGCGCTTGCTTCCGGATCGAGTTGCCTTTGTCGCGCCAAGGCGAGCCGGAGCGTGCTCCGGTGCCCTCGCCTGACGGTTGCGGCGCCGGTGTTTGACGGTGCTAGCTCTTGGGGGCCGGAGCCGGCGACGCGGTCTGCGTGCGATGCGAGCGTTCTTCGCGCGGGGTGATGCCGAAATGGTTGCGGTAGGTGCTGGAGAAATGGGGGCCGCTGGAGAAGCCGCAGGCCAGACCGATCTGTACGATGGATTTGCTGGTTTGCTGCAATAGCTGGCGCGCTCGGCTCAGGCGCAACTCCAGGTAGTATTTGGACGGCACCGTGCTCAGGTATTGTTTGAACAGCCGTTCCAGCTGGCGTCGGGAGACGCCGACATAGTAGGCGATGTCGTCGGTGCTCAGCGGCTCTTCGATATTGGCCTCCATCAGGCTGACCGCTTCCGTCAACTTGGGCTGGCTGCCGCCGATGCGGGTGGCCAGGGGGATGCGTTGGCGTTCATTGCCAGGACGGATGCGTTCCATGCTGAACAGTTCCGACAGCTGAGCGACAAATTCGTGGCCGTGCTGATTGCCAACCTGGGTCAGCATGAAATCAAAGGTGGCCGCTCCGCCTGCGCAGCTGAGGCGTTTGCCGTCGATTTCAAATAGATTGGACGAGGTGATGATGTCCGGAAACTCTTCGGTGAAACGGCTGATCTCGCGCCAGTGTATCGTTGCGCGCAGGCCGTTGAAGTGTCCGGTGCGGGCCAGCCAATAGCTGCCGCAGCCGATGCCGCCCAGTTGGATTTTATCCGGACCGCAGGCGGTGAGCCCCTTGCTCAGGACGTCCAGGCTGAAGTCGGGATTGATGTCGTCGGCTAGGATCAGCAGGCAATCCAGCTTGGGGGCGCCGTCCAGCGGCAGATCCACCGCCAGCCGCGTGCCGTTGGAAAGCGGCACCGCTTGTCCGTCCAGGGAAAGCAGCAGGGTTTCGTAGAGTTTTTTCTCCGCCAGCCAATTGGCGTGCAGCAGAACCTCGGAGGCGATGGCGTAATCCGCCATCGAGGCATGGGGCAAGAGCAGGAAGCCGTAGCGCAGAGGCTTGGCGGGGTGGGACGGATGCTGACCCATTGGTTTTCGCGGCGAAGGGTGGAGATTACAAAAACACACCATGCCGGGCATGAGGCCGGCATGGTGTGCGACATTCTCCTATTGTACGATTTATTTCAGGCTGCCGGAGAGGAATTGTACCAATCGCTCGCTTTGCGGGCGGATCAGCACTTCCTTGGGGTGACCTTGCTCCTCTATCCGGCCCTGGTGCAGGAAGATGACGTGATTGGACACTTCGCGGGCGAAGCCCATTTCGTGGGTGACCACCACCATGGTGCGGCCTTCGCCGGCCAGGTCTTTCATCACGCGCAGCACTTCGCCGACCAGTTCCGGGTCCAGCGCCGAGGTGGGTTCGTCGAACAGCATCACTTCCGGTTCCATCGCCAGTGCGCGGGCGATGGCGACCCGCTGCTGCTGGCCGCCGGACATATGGGCCGGATACTTGTCTTCGACGCCGCGCAGGCCGACCTTGTCCAGGTATTTGCGGGCGCGGGCGCAGGCTTCGTCCCGGCTGAGTCCCAGCACGTGAATGGGCGCTTCGACGATGTTTTCCAGCACCGTCATGTGCGCCCATAGATTGAAGTGCTGGAACACCATGGCCAGCTTGGTGCGGATGCGCGCCAGCTGATTGGCGTCGGCGGCCTTGAGCGCGCCGGTCTTGCGATCGGATACCAGCTTGAGCTCTTCGCCGGCGGCGAGAATGCGGCCGCTATTGGGCTGCTCCAGCATGTTGATGCAGCGCAGAAAGGTGCTTTTGCCTGAGCCGGAGGAGCCGATAATGCTGATGACGTCGCCGGCGTGAGCGGTCAGCGACACGCCCTTCAGAACTTCGTGCGAGCCGTAGCTCTTATGCAGATCGCTGACTTGCAGCTTCAGATTCTTATCGGTGGGGGTGTGCATGATGGTGTTCCTGTATCGCTATCCGCATTAGTGCTTGCGTGGCGCCAAATAGGCCAGCCAGCGTTTTTCCGCCTGCTTCATCAACCAGACCAGCAGGAAGGTGAGCGCAAGGTAAATGGCGCCTGCGGTGAGGAAGGGCTCGAAAGCCATGTAACTGTCCGCGTAGATGCGGCGAGCCACGCCGGTGATGTCCGCCAGAGTGACCAGGCCGGCGATGGCGGTGCTTTGCAGCATCATGATGACTTCATTGCTGTAGGCGGGCAAAGCGCGGCGCAGCGCTGAGGGCAGCACAATGCGGCGCATCATCAGCCATTTGCTCATGCCCATGGCCTGGGCGGCTTCGATCTCGCCCCAGTGGGTGTTGCGGATCTGGCCGGCGATGATTTCGGTGGTGTAGGCCGCTGTGTTCAGGGTGAAGGCGAGGATGGCGCAGAAATAGGCTTCCTGCAGGTAGTGCCAGGCCCAGCTGTCGCGGATCCAGCCAAACTGGGCCAGACCGTAATAAATGATGAACAGCTGGACCAAGAGCGGCGTGCCGCGGAAGACATAGCCGTAAACGCGGACCGCGCCGGAGGCCAGCCGGTTTTTGGAGACTTGCATCAGCGCCATCGGGACGGCCATCGCCATGCCCAGAATAAGGGAGATGAACAGCAGTTCCAGCGTCATCACCAAGCCGTCGCGGCTGCTCATGACGGCGTTGCCGTCTCCGCCGCCGAAGAAGGCGGGCAGCTTGTCCAGAATCAGTTGGAAGTCGATCACAGTCCGCTCTCCTTGACGCCCAGCGAATAGCGTTTTTCCAGTTTGCCCAACAGCAGATTGGACACCCCGGTGATCGCCAGGAACAGCAGGCCCACGATCAGATAGACGGTGAAGGGTTCCTGGGTGGTGGATTTGGCCGCGTCGGCGCGATACATCACGTCGTTCAGGCCGATGACCGAAACCAGGGCGGTGGATTTGACCAGCACCAGCCAGTTATTGGAGAAACTGGGCAGGGCGAAGCGAATCATCTGCGGAACGGTGATGCGGAAGAACACGCGCAGCGGCGTCATGCCGTAGGCCATGCCGGCCTCCATCTGTCCTTTGGGCACCGCCATCATCGCGCCGCGGAAGGTTTCCGTCATATAAGCGCCGAAGATGAAGCCCAGGGTCAGCACGCCGGCGACGAAGGGATCGATATTGGGACTTTCCCAGCCCATGCGGCCGCAGAGGTCGTTGATCATCATCTGGACGCCGAAGAACAGCAGAAACATCCAGACCAAATCGGGCACGCCTCGGACCACGGTGGAATAGAGTTCCGCCAGCCAGACCAGCGGTTTGGAATGAGCGGATTTGAACAGCGCGCCAATCAGGCCCAGCACGATGGATACGAGCAGTGCTGAGCCGGCCAGCTGCAATGTGAGCACTGCTCCTTGCAATATGCTGGGAAGGTAACCTTGCAAAAACATGGTGTTACTGCCTCATTCATCAGCCTTGCGCGCAAGGCCGGTCCTTGCTCGGCCGCTGGGGGAACGGCCGAACAAAAAAGTCCCGGCGAGGCGCGCGGTGCGGGCGGCAGCAAGCCGCCCAGCGCCTGGGGCGCTTGGCCGGGACGGATGCGGTTACGAGGGGTTTAGCCGCCGTAGACGTCGAAGCTGAAGTACTTGTCTTGGACTTTCTTGTAGCTGCCGTCCTTGCGCACCTGATCAATCGCCTTGTTCAGGCGTTCGGCCAGCGCCTTATTGCCTTTCTTGACGGCGATGCCCGCGCCCAGGCCGAAGTATTTGACGTCGGCGTAGTTCGGACCGACAAAGGCGTAGCCCTTGCCGTTGGCGGTTTTCAGGAACTCTTGATCGCCGACGGCGCCATCGACGAAGACGGCGTCAACACGGCCGGACTTCAGGTCCAGGAAGGACTCGGGCGACTTGGCGTACGGCACGATGGTGGCGCCGGATTTGCCCCAGTAGTCTTTGGCGAACTTTTCCTGAGTGGAGGCGCGCAGCACGCCGATCTTCTTGCCCTTGAAGCTGTTCTGGTCAACGGCGGTGCCGGATTTGGCGACGATGCGGCTGGCGATGTTGTAGTACTTGCGGCTGAAGTCGACGGCTTTCTTGCGCTCCTCGGTGATTTGCATCGAGGACAGAATGGCGTCGAACTTGTTGGCGTTGAGGGCGGGAATCAGGCCGTCCCAGTCTTGCGGAACGATTTGACAGCTGACTTTCATGGCGGCGCAAAGGGCATTGGCCATGTCGATGTCGAAGCCTTGCGGCTTGCCATCGGCGCCTTGTTTGGAGAACGGCGGGTAATTGAGGTCAACCCCAAAACGCAGAGTCTCTGCTTGGACGGAAAAACCGGACAGCAGAGCTGCCGCTGCGGAGGCGATCAGGACTTTTTTCATGGCGTGGATTTCTACTTCTCTATCGGGTGTTCGCGTCGTTGCGACGAACGCAAACCCAAGCTTGTAAACCCGGCGCTTGGAACGAGGCTGCTCACGGTGTCTCGCCCAAGCCGGAACCATTGTAGTTTTTTCTACTTTTGCCAGTAGTTGGCCGCAGCTTGCAACGGTTATCCGCCGTGCGCAAGATGGGGCCATTGTCTGGCAATCGGTGTGAGCAAGTGTTCGTATTTTAACCGATATTCTTGCTTCATGTGAAATGTATGAAAAATCAATGACTTATATTTCTTTTTTGGACTTGTGTACAATGTGGGGCTGGGAGAGAAACTTGTAAGCCGCCGTCGCATTGCTATAAGGCTAAAAGTGGCGTTCGCCACGATTTATCCCTGCGGCATTCGATGGGGGCGAACAGGCTTTTCCATGAAAATGTACGTCCACGTCGCATTAAGGAAATCCCGGCATGAAGGGGGTATCTACAATGCCTCGACACACTCCGTGCACACAACAAGAGAAGCAACATGTCGCTTACCAATAAGACCGAACTCGCGAGCCTGATCGCCGATATTCAGGCTGTAGCAGAGACCAAGCTTTCCGAAAAGGAGAAACACCAGCTCGAACCCTTCTTCCCGATCTACTTCGAGGAAGCCGAGCATGCCGACCTTAGACAGTTTTCGTCGCTGGACTTGTTCGGCGCCGCGTCGGCGCATTACGCGTTCGGCGCCAAGCGCGCGGCCGGCCAGCACAAGGCGCGCATTTACAACCCGGATTTCGAGCGCGACGGTTGGCAAAGCACCCATACCGTGATTGAAGTGGTCAACGACGATATGCCGTTCCTGATCGACTCCATCACCATGCTGCTGTCGCGCCATAGCCTGAACCTGCACCTGTTGGTGCACCCGGTGCTGTCGGTGGGCCGCGACAAGAACGGCGCGATCCAGGCGGTCAAGCGCACCGAGGACCGCAGCCTGCCGCTGGAGTCCTTTATCCACGTGCAGATTGACCGAGTCACCGATCCGGCGGTGCTGAAGCAGCTGGAAGCGGATTTGAACCGCGTGATCGTAGACATCCGCT
This sequence comes from Chromobacterium rhizoryzae, assembly GCF_020544465.1. Lineage (NCBI taxonomy): Bacteria > Pseudomonadati > Pseudomonadota > Betaproteobacteria > Neisseriales > Chromobacteriaceae > Chromobacterium > Chromobacterium rhizoryzae. The sequence continues at coordinate 3,710,964 of NZ_CP066126.1, read as the reverse complement.
TGGTGGTGAGCGACGAACCCAAGATGCGCGAAGTGTTGGCCGACATCAGCAAGGACCTGTCCCTGGTCAAGGGCAAACGCGCGGCGGAAGCCAAGGAGGCGGTGGACTTCCTGGCCTGGATGTCCAAGCGCAACTTCCTGTTCATGGGGTATTGCGATTACGACCTGGTGCGCCGCAACGGCAAGGACAGCCTGAAGATCGTCAAAACCTCCGGTCTGGGCATCTTGAAGGACCAGGGCGACAAGGAATACTCCGCCAGCTTCGAACAGCTGCCGCAGGAACTGCGTGAACTGGCTCATCTGCCGCAACTGATCATTCTGAACAAATCGCAGACCCGCTCCATCATTCACCGCCCGGCCTACATCGATTTTGTCGGCATCAAGCGTTTCAACGACAAGGGCGAAGTGATAGGCGAGCGCCGCTTCCTGGGCCTGTACACCGCCAGCGCCTACCAGGACTCCCCCAAGGACGTGCCCATCCTGCGTCAGAAAGTGGCGACCGTGGTCAGCAACTGCGACTACGTGGACGACAGCTATAAATCCAAGACCTTGAGCTTTGTGCTGGAGGCCTATCCGCGCGACGAGTTGTTCGAGATCCCGGCCGAGGTGTTGGGACCGATCTCCGAGGGCATCGTCAGCCTGCAGGAACGCCCGCGCGTGCGCCTGTTCGTGCGCAAAGACCGCTACCACCGCTACGTCAGCTGCCTGGTCTACGTGCCGCGCGACAGCTTCAACACCGAAGTGCGCCTGAAGATAGAGAAGGTGTTGATGAACGCCTTCAACGGCACCAGCGCCGAGTTCAGCGTGCAGATCAGCGACGGCTCGCTGGCACGAGTGCATTACATCATCCGCACCAACGCCGCCAAATTGCCGGAATTCCACGAGGCCGACATCGAGGCCGAAATCGCCCGCCTGGTGCGCGGCTGGGTGGAAGAGCTGCATCAACTGCTGGTGGAAACCCACGGCGAAGAACTGGGCAACGCGCTGTTCAACCGTTACAAGGGCGCTTTCCCGGTGGCTTACCGCGAAGAGTTCGCGGTGCGCAACGCGGTGCTGGACATCCAGCATATCGAATCGGTCAACGCCGACTCCCCGCTGGCGATGAAGTTGTACCGGCCCTTCCATCGCGGCGCCTCGGCTTTCAATCTGAAGCTGTTCCGCGAAGGCGAGGCGTTGGGCCTGTCCGCCAGCCTGCCGATTTTGGAAAACATGGGCGTCAAGGTCCGCGACGAGCATCCGTACTGCGTGCAGCGCGCGGACGGCCGTCAGGTGTGGATCAGCGACTTCGGCCTGGACGTGGGCTCCGCGGAAGAGCAGATCGCCAGCGAAGAAGTGCAGCAGGACTTCCAGGAGCTGCTGACCCAGGTGTTCGCCAAACGTTGCGAGAACGACGGCTTCAACCGCCTGGCGCTGGTGGCCGGGTTGGACTGGCGTGAAATTTCGCTGGTGCGCGCCTTGGCCAAGTACCTGCGCCAGGGCGGCCTGACCTTCAGCCAGGCTTACATCGAGCAGTGCGTGGCCAATTACCCGGCCATCACCCGCTTGCTGGTTGAACTGTTCGCCGTGCGTCTGGACCCGGCGCATGCCGACGACGCGCGCGCCGACGCCTTGCTGGCCAAGCTGCGCGAGCAGCTGGACGGCGTGGCCAATCTGGACGAAGACCGCATTCTGAACGGTTTCCTGTCGGTGATCCTGGCCACCCGCCGCACCAACTTCTGGCAGAAGGGCGCCGACGGCGAGTTCAAGTCCTATATCTCGTTCAAGCTGGAATCCAATCTGCTTCCCTTCCTGCCGCAGCCGCGCCCGATGTTCGAAATCTGGGTGTACAGCCCGCGCGTGGAGGGCGTGCATCTGCGCGGCTCCAAAGTGGCGCGCGGCGGCTTGCGCTGGTCCGATCGCATGGAAGATTTCCGCACCGAAGTGCTGGGCCTGGTGAAGGCGCAGATGGTGAAGAACTCGGTGATCGTGCCCATGGGCTCCAAAGGCGGCTTCGTCGGCAAGCAACTGCCGGCGCCTAGCGACCGCGAGGCGTTCCTGGCGGAAGGCGTCGCCTGCTACAAGATCTTCATCTCCGCGCTGCTGGACGTCACCGACAATCTGGTGAACGGCCAGATCGTGCCACCGGCGGATGTGCGCCGCCTGGATCCGGACGATCCGTACCTGGTGGTGGCGGCCGACAAGGGCACGGCCACTTTCTCCGACATCGCCAACGGCATTTCCGCCGATTACGGCTTCTGGCTGGGCGACGCCTTCGCCTCCGGCGGTTCCGCGGGTTACGACCACAAGGGCATGGGCATTACCGCCCGCGGCGCTTGGGAATCGGTCAAGCGCCATTTTCGCCACCTGGGCGTCAACACCCAGGAGCAGGATTTCAGCGTGATCGGCATCGGCGATATGGCCGGCGACGTGTTCGGCAACGGCATGCTGCTGTCCGAGCACATCTGCCTGAAAGCGGCGTTCAACCACCTGCACATCTTCCTGGATCCGACGCCGGACGCGGCCAAGAGCTACGCCGAGCGCGCGCGTCTGTTCAAACTGCCGCGTTCCAGCTGGACCGATTACAAGCGCGAGCTGATCTCCAAGGGCGGCGGCATCTTCGAACGCTCGGCCAAGTCTATCCCGCTGTCGCCGGAAGTGAAGGCCTGGCTGGAGACCGACAAGGACAGCATGGCGCCGAACGAGCTGATCCACGAGATCCTCAAGGCCAAGATTGATCTGCTGTACAACGGCGGCATCGGCACCTACGTCAAGGCGTCCAGCCAAAGCCACGCCGACGCGCGCGACCGCGCCAACGATCCGGTGCGCGTCGATGGCCGCGATTTGCAAGCCCGGGTAGTGGCCGAAGGCGGCAACCTGACGTGCACTCAGCTGGGACGCGTCGAGTTCGCGCTGAACGGCGGCCGCATCGCCACCGACGCCATCGACAACTCCGCCGGCGTGGACTGCTCCGACCACGAGGTCAACATCAAGATTCTGCTGGGCGGCGTAATGCAGGCCGGCGACATGACCTTGAAGCAGCGCAATCAACTGCTGGCGGAAATGACCGACGAGGTGGCGCAGCTGGTGTTGCGCAACAATATCCAGCAGACCCAGATCCTGGCGATCAAACGCCAGGAGGCCGCCGCGATGCTGACCACCCATGCGCGCATGATCGCGCACATGGAGAAAACCGGCGAACTGAACCGCGAAATCGAGTACCTGCCGTCCGAAACCCAGATCAATGAGCGCCGCCTGGCGCGTCAGGGTCTGACCGTGCCGGAAATCGCGGTGCTGCTGTCCTACAGCAAGATTTCGCTGGATCAGGCGATTCTGGCGACTGATGTGCCGGACGACGCGGACTTCCTGTCCATCCTGACCCATTACTTCCCGAAACCGTTGCAGCAGCGCTTCGGCGCGCAGATGCAGCAGCATCAGCTGAAGCGGGAGATCATCGCCAACCAGTTGGCCAACCAGATCATCAACCGCATGGGCACCACCTTCGTGTTCCGCATGCAGGAAGAGTCTCCGTTCTCCGCCGGCGACATCGCCCGCGCCTGGTGGATTGCCAGCCGCGTGTTCGACGCCGAGCGCCTGTGGAGCGAGATCGAAGCGCTGGACAACAAGGTGTCGGCGGATCATCAGGTGGAAATGATGGTGCTGGTGCGCACGCTGGTGGAGCGCGTGACGCGTTGGGTGCTGCGCAACAAGCGTCCGTTCTCCTCGGTGAACGCCGTGATCGAGCAGTACGCCGCCAAGGTGAAGGCGCTGTTGGCGCAACTGCCTCAGCTGATCGCTTCCGGCAGCTACCCGGCAGTGGAGGCGCTGGAAGCGCGCCTGAGCCAGCCGGGCATGCCGCAGCCGCTGGCGCAGGTGCTGGCGCGTCTGGAGTTTGCCGTGCCGTTGATGGACATCATCGAAATCAGCGAAGGCAGCGCATTGCCGCTGGAGCGGCTGGCTAAGAACTACTACCAGTTGGGCCACGCGATGCAGCTGGATTGGCTGCGCGACGCGATCACCAGCCTGCCGCGCGACAACCGCTGGCAGTCGCTGGCGCGCTCCGCACTGCGCGACGATCTGTACCGCGTGCATCGCAATCTGGCGGGGCAGGCCTTGCAGGACGCCGCCGGCGCGGAAGCGTTTGCGCAGCAGTGGATGGAGAAGCGCCATCACGAAGTGGAGGTGTGCGCGCAGATGTTCGCCGAGCTGCAGTCGTTCAGCGTGTTGGATCTGGCCATGCTGTCGGCCGGCATGCGCGAACTGAGCAACCACCTGCTGGCCTGATCGCCCGCTAGGGATCGCGTCAATTGAAAACCGGCTCTTAGGAGCCGGTTTTTTTGCGTCCGGAGGGCCTGCTTGGGACGCGGGGCAGGGAAAATTTGGAATCTGTTTACGATGGGCCGCGTGTCGGCAGGATGGAGGACGAAGGGCGCTGAAACCGTCTTCGAAAGGCTTGGATGGTTTGAGTGGGTTCCGCTTGCCTGTTTTAACGGGCGCTTAGAACAGATCGATCTCGCCAAAGCGTTGCGCATTGTCCAGTTGGCCGCCGGCGACCAGTTCTTCGTAACCGCATACCAGGTTGCGGCCATGCGTTTTGGCGTAATACAGCGCTCGGTCCGCCTGTTCCACCAGCTGGCCCGGCAAGAGCTGCGGCAGGATGCGGGTGAAGCCCAGGCTGACGGTCAGGCGGCCCACCTGGGGAAACGAGTATTGCTCGACGCGCTGGCGGAAGCGCTCCAGCGCCACCGCGGCTTCGTTTGGAGGCAAGCCCTGGAAGATGATGGCGAACTCCTCGCCGCCGTAGCGGAACAAGCTGTCGTCTTCGCGAAACGACTGTTGCATCAGTTGCGCCAGCAAGAGCAGCACCTCGTCGCCCACCATGTGGCCGAACTGGTCGTTGACCTGCTTGAAATGGTCGACGTCCAGCAGCGCCAAGGTGCAGGCGTGGTTTTCGCCGGGGGATTGCAATTGCGCCGCCATCAGGTTGAACAGGCGCAAATCGAATTTACGGCGATTGTTCAGCGCGGTGAGCATGTCCCGGTCCGCCTCGAACAGCAGGCGCAGGAAGTTTTCGTGAATCCTGGCCATGGCTTTCAGCATGGCCTTGTTGACCTTTTGCTCCGCCGTCACGTGGATGACCAGCAGGGACACGATGCTGCCCATGCAACGCAAGGGCAGGCATAGGCCGTGGGGAATGCGGAAAATGCCCTCGTCTCTGTCCAGCGAGTTGAGCAGGTCGTAAAGGAAGATGGGCGGCGGCAGCCAACTGTCGTTGGCGGTTTCCGTAATCTGGGTCTTGCCGTCCACGGAGGAGGCGCTCAGGCGCCGGCGGGTGTAGGGCACGCCGTTGACCCAGCGACAGGCGAACAACTCCACCTTGTCCACCCGCATCACCTCGACCAAGGTGGAGGCCAGGCTGCTTTCCAGCATGTCCTGTTCGCGCTGGGAGGTGAGTTCGACCAGATTGTCGAGAATCCGCTTGCTGTCGTCCTCTTGAGGGGCTTGCGTCATGCCTGGACATCCTTTGCCGGCGATTGAGGGCGGTGGTCGCGTGCGCGGCGCAAGCCGGCCGTGCGAGGCCGGCTGCGCTACGGTGTGAGTATAGGCAATCGCGCGGCGGCCGGCCTCAGTTGCGTCCGGTGCTGCCGAAGCCACCGTCGCCGCGTTCCGAGCTGTCGAAGTCGTCGACGATATTGAAGCCCACCTGGACGATGGGCACGATGATCATCTGCGCGATGCGTTCCAGCGGCGTCAGCCGGAACGGCTCGTGTCCGCGGTTCCAGACCGATACGAACAACTGCCCCTGGTAGTCGGAGTCGATCAGGCCCACCAGATTGCCCAGCACGATGCCGTGCTTGTGGCCCAGGCCGGAGCGCGGCAGCAGCATGGCGGCCAGGTTGGGGTTGGCGATGTGGATGGCCATGCCGGTGGGGATCAACTGGGTTTCGCCCGGAGCGATGGTGATGTCCTGCTCGATGGCGGCGCGCAGGTCGAGCCCGGCGGAGCCCGGCGTCGCGTAGTTGGGCAGATTCTGCTTCAGACGCGGATCCAAGATCTTGACGTCGATGACGGGTTTTTTCATGAGAGTCCTTTCTTGTCGGCTGCGCGGGGCAGCCGCGGTGTTGATGGCTTATTGCTTGTGCGGCAACAGCTGGGCCAGATGTTCGACAATGGCCTTGGCCACGTCCGGCTTGGGCATGCCGGGCAAGGGGTGGGGGCCGTTCTGGTCCAGCAGCACCACCTGATTGTCGTCGGCGCCCATGGCTTGCTGCGCCAGGTTGGCCACCAGCAGCGGCAGCTTTTTGCGCAGGCGTTTGGCTTCGGCGAACTCCAGCAGGTTCTGACTTTCCGCCGCGAAGCCGACGCAGAACGGAGCGGCGGGCAAGGAGGCGACGGCGGCGAGAATGTCCGGGTTTTCCTCCAGTTCCAGGCTGGGCGGCGCCGCGCCTTTCTTGATCTTGTGGACGGACGGGTTCTTGACCCGGTAATCGGCCACCGCCGCGACGGAAATGAAAATATCGCTGCGTCCCACCTCGGTCATCACCGCGTCGTGCATTTGCCGGGCGCTGGCCGCGTCGATGCGGCGCATGCCCAGCGGGGCCTCCATGCCGGTGGGGCCGGAGATCAGCGTGACTTCGGCACCGGCGTCGCGGCAGGCGCGCGCCAGCGCGTAGCCCATCTTGCCCGAGCTGATATTGGTGATGCCGCGCACGGCGTCTATGGCCTCGTAACTGGGGCCGGCGGTGAGCAGCACCTTCTTGCCGGCCAGCACTTTGGCCCGGAAAAACCCTTCCAGCAGCTCTGCGATCTCCTCCGGCTCCAGCATGCGGCCCTCGCCGGTTTCGCCGCAGGCCTGGGCGCCGTTGGCCGGTCCGAAGACGGCGACGCCGTCGGCGCGCAGCTGCGCCACATTGCGCTGGTTGGGCGGATTGTCCCACATCTGCCGGTTCATCGCCGGCGCCACGATCAGCGGACAGGCGCGGGCGGCGGCCAGCGTGGACAGCAGATCGTCGCAGGCGCCGTGGGCCAGCTTGAACAGCGTGTTGGCGGTGGCCGGCGCGATCAGGAAAACATCGGCGCGGCGCGACAGGTCGATATGGGCCATTGCGTTGCTGGGGCGCTCGTCCCACAGATCGGTGTACACCGCATGGCCGGACAAGGCCTGGAAGGTGGCGGGAGTCACGAAGCGCGTGGCCGCTTCCGTCATCACCACTTCCACGCTGTGGCCGGCTTTGACGAGAAGGCGGGTCAACTCCGCCGCCTTGTAGGCGGCGACGCCGCCGGTAATGCCTAGCAGAATTTTCTTGCTTGTCATGGACTTGTCGCAACAGGCGGTAAATGTCCAATTTTAGCGGATTTCCACGGACTGGGCGCGCTGGCGGGCATATTGCTTCGATGATATGGTGAGCCATGCCTCATCGCGTTTGGTCTGACCTTGAAAACAGTGCTATAGCCAGAGGAGGAGCGTGCAGATGTCTATCGCCCATTGGCCGGAGGCCGAGCGTCCCCGTGAAAAGCTGTTGGCCCAGGGAGCGGCGGCGTTGTCGGACTCCGAATTGCTCGCCATCTTTCTGCGCACCGGCATGCAAGGCTTGAGCGCGGTGGAGATGGCCAGGCAGTTGATGCTGGACTTCGGTTCGCTGTCCGGCTTGCTCAACGCCAGTTTTGAAGAGTTCCGGGCGCGCAGGGGCCTGGGCGCCGCCAAATACGCGCAGCTGATGGCCTGCAAGGAGTTGGCGCAGCGGGCCTTGGCGGAGAATATGAGTCTGACGGACGCCTTGCGCGATCCGGGGCAGGTGCGCGATTTTCTGAGGCTGGCGATTGCAGGCAAGGACGTGGAAGTGTTCGTCGCCGTGTTTTTGACCGTGCAGAATCGAGTGATAGCGGTAGAAGAGTTGTTTCGAGGCACCCTGACCGAAACCCGGGTCTATCCGCGCGAACTGGTGCGGCGGGCCCTGGCCAATAACGCGGCGGGGGTGATCATTGCCCATAACCATCCATCCGGCGTGTGCGAACCATCCGCCGCCGATCATTCTCTAACCAATACATTAAAAGCTGCGCTGCAGTTGGTCGATATAAGGTTGCTGGATCACTTCGTCGTGACCGGCGCGCGGGCGGAATCCTTTGCCGAGCGAGGCTGGTTGTAGGCGTTGAGCCGTTGCGGGGAGCGCTCGCGACGCTTGGAACCGGCGCCGCCTTTGCTGTCTTGTTGGACCTTGTCTCTCACCGCATCATTAGGAGGTCGCCATGAACATCCTGCGTCTGCTGAATGAGTCCGACTATATTCAGGTTAACAATCAGTTCGTGAAGCCGGATTTCCATACGGCTTCCGAAGAGTTTTCCGATGACGACGATGTGGTGCTGGAGGCCAATCTGGATGGTCAGGAGTTGGTGTTGACCGTGGCGGATCTGGAGGAGGCGACGCCGTTGGCCGATGGCGGTTTCTGGTTGGAGGGCGTTGGCTATCTACGCTTTTTGTCGCAGCAAAATCTGCATTGAACCCCTTCTAGGCTTTACGCTCGCAGGCCCGGCGATGTCCGGGCCTGCTGCATTGTGGGGCCTTCCCGCAGCTCCGCTTGATTTGGCTCAAATAGCGACCTGGGCTAAAGCTGTTACAGTGCGGTGTTTATTTGATAGTCATATTCAGGTGGCCGCATGGAACAGATCAAAGTAGGCATGATAGGCGCGGGTGAAACCGGAACGCCGCTGTTGCGGCAGCTGTTGGACGCGCCCTTCGTCGGGATGGTGGGGGTGGCGGACTTGAATCTGGATTCGCCGGGCATTTTGCTGGCCCAGCAGCGCGGCATTTCCGTCACCGATAATTTTATCGAGCTGGCCGAGCAGGGCAGCAGCATCGACATCATCATCGATGTGACCGGCTCGCGCAAAGTGCGCGAGGACTTGCGGCGTTACATGCAGTTTTCCGGCAATACCCATACCGTGATCGTTCATGAACGCGTCGCCCTGCTGATGCTGTCCTTGGGCGCGGGCAAGCTGGTGACGACTCGGCATGACGATTCGCTGGCGTATTGATGGAGAAATCCAGGATTTGACTGGCGGGCAGCTGGTCGAATTTTGAGGACGCTGGGGGGCTTTCGCCCCCCTTTTTTTATGGTCTACGTTTCTTCCCTTCCGTTCGATCGGGCAGCCGTTTCATGCTGAGGTGCTATATTTTGATGGCGGCGTCGACGCCGCGCATATTCAGAAGTCCCGGGCAAAGCATCCGGGGGCGGCGGTCGTTTCCATTCGATAGGGGTATTCATGCAGACGTCTTTTCTGACGAGGCGCGCCTTGCTGCTCTGCCTCAGCTTCAGCCTGTTCTCCAGTCCTGCCTTGGCCACCTTGGGGCAGCCCTTGCCGGCGGGCCGCGCGGCCGCTGCTCCGCAAGCGCTGGCTTTGAAGGCCGCGCCGCCCGCGGTCTATTCCGTGGCGCAGAGCCGGGATGAGGCCGGCCGCCTCATCCGCGAGTTCGTCCGGCAGACGGACGGCGTTGTGTTCGCGGTGGCGTGGCAGGGCGCGTCGCTGCCGGATATGAGGCAGCTGCTTGGCGATTACTTTCCCAGTTATGTTTCCTCGCAGCAGTCCAATCGGGCCGGTCTGAATCGCTTGGAAGGCCGAGGGCCTGGGCTGACGGTGATCTCCGCCGGGCGCGCGCGCGCTTTCTTCGGCCTGGCCTATGTGCCCGCGCTGGTGCCGGCTGGCCTCGACATCGATCAACTCAAATAATCAGGGCGGGGACGAGATGAAACAGGCTATCTTTGGGCTGGTGTTGAGCTGCGCCTTATTGTTGACGGCGTGCGGAGGAGGGGGCGGCGGAGTTGGCAGCGTCGCGCCGCCGGACAATGGTGGATCGACGGCCAATTCGGTGACGCTGACGGTAGACAGCGGGCCGGTGGCCAATGTTTATCAGATCAATATGCCCTATGTGTCGGTGACGGTGTGCGCGCCGGGCGGCAGCCAATGCCAGACGATCAGCCGGGTGCTGGTGGATACCGGCTCCAGCGGTTTGCGCCTGTTGGCCAGCGCCGTGAGCGGATCGACGCTGGGCAGCCTGCCCGGCGTGACGTCGAATAGCCGGCAATTGGCGGAGTGCATGCAGTTCGCCAGCGGCTTCACCTGGGGCAGCGTCCGCTACGCCGATGTCAAAATGGCCGGCAAGACGGCGTCCTCCCTGCCCATCCAGATCATCAGCGACCCGGCCTACGGCTTCATCCCGGGCGCGTGCAGCGGGACGGGGAGTAATTTGGGCAGCGTGTCGGTCCTGGGGGCCAACGGCATTCTGGGCGTCGGCCTGCGGCAGCAGGATTGCGGCAGCAACTGCGTCAACTTTAGCAATAACGGCTTTTACTACACCTGCCCCTCCGCCTTGACCTGCCAGCAGGCGCCGGCGGCCGCGGCCTTGCAGGTGTCCAATCCCGTGGCGGCCTTCGCCGGCGACAATAACGGGGTGATGCTGCAATTGCCGGCGGTGGCGATCAGCGGCGCGCCCAGCGCCGCCGGAACGCTGTACTTCGGTGTGGGCACGCAGAGCAACAATGCTTTGGGTTCGGCGAAGGCTTTTCCCACTACGCTGGACGGCAATGGCGTGGACGCGATCACGACCAGCTATAAATCGCTCAACTACAGCAGCTTTCTGGATAGTGGTTCCAATGGGCTTTTTTTCGCCGATGCCACGATCGCCACCTGCGTGGTGGGCAGCAGCACCTGGTTCTGCCCCGGCGGCACCGTGAATCTCAACGCCACCTTGAGTGGCGGCGGCAACAGCAGCGCGGTGGGCTTCAATCTGGGCAATGCTGGAACGCTGTTGTCGCAAGGTTACTCCGCTCTGCCTGCGGTGGGCGGGCCGGCCAGCGGCTTTCTTAGCAGCTACTTTGACTGGGGCTTGCCCTTCTTTTACGGCCGCAAGGTGTATATCGGCCTGGAAGGGAAGGGCAATCCGTTAGGCAGCGGGCCGATGTTCCTGTTTTGATAAGGCTTTGCGGGTTTCTTGCAACGCAATATAAAGCGTCCTATATCTGGATAGTCATCTCGATGACTTCTCCTTTGTTGAAATTAGCAATCTGTACGCCCGGCGAGCGCCGGGCTTTTTTTTATTCGCGCCGGCGGGGCCTCCGAGTCTCCGGCTAGAATAGCCGCTTCATGCTTTCTCGAGTTTGCTTATGTCCCGTTTGCTCGCAGTCGATCTGGCGAAATCCTATCGTTTATTGAATCATGGCCCCACGGTGCTGGTGTCCAGCGCGGCCGGGGAGCGCAGCAATGTGATGGCGGCGGCCTGGGCGATGCCGCTGGATTTCGATCCGCCCAAGGTGGCGGTGGTCATCGACAAGGCGACCCATACCCGGGAGTTGATCGAGGCTTCGGGCGAGTTTGTGCTCAATTTGCCTTGCCGCGCCCAGGCCGCCGCGGTGTTGCGGGCCGGCGGCGCCGACGGCAGGCAGGTGGACAAGTTCGCGCATAGCGGCCTGAGCCGGATCCCGGCGCAAGAGGTGGCCGCACCGCGCGTGGACGGCTGCATCGCCTATCTGGAGTGCAAGGTGATCAGCGAGCCGCTGAACCAGCAGCGCTATGATCTTTTCATCGGAGAAGTGGTGGCGGCGGAGGCCGACGCGGAGGTGTTTGCCGACGGTCATTGGCGTTTCGACGACGAGGCCAAGCGCAGCTTGCACTATATCGCCGGCGGCGCTTTTTTCGCGATCGGGGAGGCTTTTGAAGTGGGAAAGTGAGGCGAGGGCGATAAAAAAGCGGCCGTGACGGCCGCTTGGTCTTATGCGCGCGTTGCGCTCAGCGCCATTCCACCAGCGCGTAATTCTTCTTGCCGCGCTTGAGTAGGGTGTAGCGGCCAAACAGGCGTTCGGCGTCGCCGAAGCGCTGCTCCAGGCTGTCGGCCTTGTCGCCGTTGACGCTGACCGCGCCGCTCTGGATGAAGGTGCGCGCCTCGCTCTTGGATTTGGCCAGGCCGCCGGCGGCCAGCGCGTCGATCAGGCTGTCGGCGTCGCGTTCCAGCTGGATGCTGGGCAGGCCGTCTTGCGCCAGTTGGGCGAAGTCGTCGGCGGTGAGGCTGCTCAGATCGTTGTTGAACAGGCTTTGGGTGATGCGCTGCGCCGCCTCCAGGGCGGCCGCGCCGTGCACCATGGTTGTCATCTGCTCGCCCAGGATGCGCTGGGCTTCCGGCTTGCCGTCACGCGCCTGGTCGGCGGCCTCAAGCGCGGCGATTTCTTCCAGCGACAGGAAGGTGAAGTAGCGCAGGAATTTGTACACGTCGGCGTCGGCGGTGCCCAGCCAGAACTGGTAGAAGGCGTAAGGCGAGGTCTTCTTGGCGTCCAGCCAGATGGCGCCGGATTCGGTCTTGCCGAACTTGGTGCCGTCGGACTTGGTCACCAGGGGCACGGTCAAGCCGAAGACCTGTTGCTGTTGCAGGCGGCGGGTGAGGTCGATGCCGGCGGTGATGTTGCCCCACTGGTCGGAGCCGCCGATCTGCAGCTTGCAGCCGAAGCGACGGTTCAGCTCGGAGAAGTCATAGCCTTGCAACAGGCTGTAGGAGAACTCGGTGAAGGAAATGCCCTGGTCTTCGCGGTTGAGGCGCTGCTGCACCGATTCCTTCTTGATCATCGCGTTGACCGAGAAATGCTTGCCGATGTCGCGCAGGAAATCCAGCGTGTTCATTTGGCCGAACCAGTCGTAGTTATTGGCCATCAGCGCGGCGTTGTCGCCTTCGAAGCTGAGGAAGGGTTCGACTTGGCCGCGGATCTTCTCCACCCAGCTCTGGATCACGTCCGGGGTGTTCAGCTTGCGCTCGGCGGCCTTGAAGCTGGGATCGCCTATCATGCCGGTGGCGCCGCCCACCAGCGCCACCGGGCGATGGCCGGCCTGTTGGAAGCGACGCAACATCAGCACCGGCACCAGGTGGCCCAGGTGCAGGCTGTCGGCGGTGGGATCGAAGCCGCAATAAAGGGTTACCTGCTCCTTGCTCAGAAGTTCTTCCAGCGCAACGGCGTCCGTGGTTTGCGCAATCAGGCCGCGGGCCTGCAGATCCTGAATCAGGGGGGCATGGTTCATTTATCGGGTCTCCAACAACAGGGTGATGCGCGGCAATGGCGGAATGAACGCGCCGCCGCAAAAAGTTAGGCCGCCCGTTGGCGGGCGGCGTAGCCGGACTCGCCAGGCGAGCCCAATCAAGGATATTAACCGAAAACCGGTGGTTTTTGCCCCCTTTTTGTCGGTAGAATCCGGACAAAACCCCATTTGGCTTAGGGTTTGTCCCGCCGGCACGGTATCATCATGTTGCAATGCATTAATTCGGGTGCGCCTGAGCGGGCGAGTTTTGGATTCAAGGAGTGAAAGCGCAATGACGCAAATGGTAAAAGTGTGGGATGTTCCCACTCGCTTGTTTCACTGGACGCTGGTGATTCTGTTCGGCTGCATGTGGTATAGCGGCGAGCAGGGCGGCGATTGGCTGCAATACCATATCTGGTTCGGCTCCTGTCTTGCCAGCCTGTTGCTGTTTCGTTTGATCTGGGGCGTGATCGGCAGCCAGACCGCGCGTTTCAGCAACTTCATCAAGGGGCCGCGCAACATTGTCCGCTATCTGCGCGGCGAGCTGAGCGAGAACGAGCAGCCGGGTCACAATCCGCTGGGCGGCCTGATGGTGCTGGCGATGTTGCTGGCCTTGCTGGCCCAGGTGAGCACCGGCCTGTTCGCCGCCGACGTCGACAGCTATCTGTACGACGGCCCGTTGGCCAAGCTGCTGAGCGGCGACATGGCCGAAGCCGCGACCTCGTTTCACAAGAGCTTTTTCAATGTGATTCTGGGCCTGGTCGGTCTGCACTTGCTGGCCATCATCGCTTACCGGGTGTTCAAGAAGAACAATCTGGTCAAGGCGATGATCACCGGCAACAAGGCCATCGCCGGCGATGTGCCGCGTTTGGCGTTCGCGCCCGCCATCATCGCGCTGGTGGCCCTGCTGGTGTCCAGCGGCGGCATCTACGTGCTGTTGACGCGTTTGTAAGCGGCGGACCGCGGCGTCAGCGGGGCGAAAAGGGCGGGCATCCGCCCTTTTTTCATGGGCGTCGCTTATTTCTCCGGGCCGCGGAAAGCGTCGTGACAGGCTTTGCAGCTTTGCGCCACCGCGCCGTAGCTTTTCTTGATGGCGGCGAGTTCGCCGCCGCGGGCGCTCTGTCCCAGATCGGCGACCGATTTCAGGAACACGTCCTTGTTGGCCTGAAACTTGGCGGGCTGGCTCCAGATTTCCGGTTTGGCGCGGCTCTTGCCGCTGATGCTGTTGGCGGGGAAGTGATTGAAGGGCTCGGCGGCGATCTGTTGCAAGGCGTCGGCCTGACGGATGAAGGCGTCCTTCCGGTACGGATCCCGGCCGCGCACCACCGCGCCCATGGGCTCGAAGGCTAGCAATATTTTCTTGAAGGACTTGGTGCGTGTTTCGGCCGGCGTGTCGGCCAGCGCCAGCGGCGCCGCGACGGCGCTCAACAGCAATACGGTCAGCAGTTTTTTCATTCCGGGGTCTTCGGGGGTGGGGTCTGGCTGGGGGTGGGCAAGCAAACAGCCCGCTGGCGGGCGGGCTGCTGGGGTCGCGACGCGACGGGGCTCAGTCCTTGCGGAAGGCGTCGTGACAGGCCTTACAGGTTTTCTGGGTGGCGCCGAACTGCACCTTGATTGCGCCCAGATCGCCGGCGGCGGCCACTTGCTTCAGTTTGGCGGTGGCGGCCTTGTGGTTGTCGATGGCTTTTTGCCATTCGGCGGGCTTGCTCCAGATTTCCGGCTTGGCGTCGGTCTTGCCGGCGGTGCTGCCGGCCGGGAAGTGCTGCCACGGTTTTTGGGACAGGGCTTCCAGTTCGCCGGCGAGTTTGGCGAACTCGTCTTTGTTGTAAGGGGTTTCACCCTTCACCATCTTGCCCATGCCGCCTACAACCGGCTTGTATTGCTTGAAAACATCCTGGCGCTGCGCGATGGGATCGGCGGCGAAAGCCTGCCCGGCGAATACGGCGGCCACCACGGCCATCATCAGTGTTTTCATGTTATTTCCTTATATGAGCGATGAGGGATAAGCCATAAGCCTATCATGGACATTCTGGAGCACAAAGCTACCACGACCGACGGCCATGATAAACCGATGAATGATTAATCCTTGTGAATTCGATATGTTATACAGTAACATTGCGTCCTGATTAAACAAGCGGGTGTCCTGCATGGACCATCAAGCCTATCTGGCCGCGGCGGAGCGGCATTGCGAACGGCGCGGCAGCAAACTGACCGCATTGCGCCGTCAGGTGCTGGAGTTGGTGCTGCGTTACAGCGGGGTGGTCAAGGCTTACCAGGTTCTGGCGGACTTGCAGCAAGAGCGCGGCGCCGCCGCGCCGCCCACCGTCTACCGCGCGCTGGATTTCCTGGTGGAGCACGGTCTGCTGCACAAGGTGGACGCCTTGAACGGCTTCATCGTCTGCGATCATTTCGAATGCCAGCACGAAGGGCTGATCCTGGTCTGCGGCGATTGCGGCCAGGTGCAGGAGATCGACGCCGCGCCGGCCTTGAGCGCGCTGCGCCAAGCCGCGCAAGCGGTGGCTTTTTCCCTGTGTCCGCAAAACCTGGTGCTGACCGGCCGTTGCCAGTCTTGCAGCGCCTGAATCCAAGAATTCCCTGATCCATGAAAAAAACCATAGTCAATTTGTTCACCGGCTTTCTCGGGGTGGGCAAGACCACGGCGTTGCGCCATTTGATCGATCGTCGTCCCGCGCATGAAAAGTGGGCGATCATCGTCAACGAGTTCGGCGAGGTCGGCATCGACGGCGCGGCGCTGAGCCAGGACGAGCTGGCGGTGGCGGAAATCGCCGGCGGCTGCCTGTGCTGCGTGGCCGGACCGCAGATGACCGCCACGGTGGCGACCTTGCTGCGCCGCGAACGCCCGGACCGTCTGCTGATCGAGGCCAGCGGCCTGGCGCACGCGGCCGGCGTCATCGACGAGCTGCGCGCCAAGCCCTTGGGCGAGGCGCTGGAGGTGGGCGCGGTGCTCACCCTGGTGGACCCGCGCCAGTTCATTCAGCCGGACTATCATCGCCAGCCGCTGTACCGCGACCAGATTTCCATCGCCGACGTGCTGGTGGCCAACAAGATAGACACCGCCGACGTGCCGACGATGGAGGCTTTCCGTCGGCAGGCGGCGGCCTTGTTCCCGCCCAAGTCCTTGGTGGGCGAGGTGCGCAACGGCGAGCTGGATCCGGCCTGGCTGGACGCCGCCGCCGCGCCCAAGCCGCGTTACCGGCCGGCGGTGCCGGACGACGCCGCCACGCAATGGCGTTCCATGGGCTGGACTTTCGAGCCGGAGCAGGCTTTCGACGGCGAGCGGCTGACCCGTTTCTTCGATGAGCTGCCCGCCTTGGTGCCGGGCCTGGTGCGCGCCAAGGGCGTGTTCAAAGTGCTGGACAGCTGGGTGTGGCTGAACTGGGCGGCCGGACAGTGGGGCGCGGCTCAGGTGTCCTGGAGACGCGATAGCCGCTTCGAACTGATCGCCGAGGATTTCGACGCCGCCGCGATCGAGAACACCTTGCAGAGGTGCTTCGAATGACGCCCAAACATCAACACACACACGCGCACCGGCATCTGACGCCGGACAATTTCAAAGCGCCGTTCAGCCTGCTGGCGCTGTCGGCCTGGCAGCGGCTGGGCCTGGCCGGCGCCGCGTTGGCGGTGCTCTGGTTCTTGGTGATCTGGGCTTTGCGGGAGGCGGCATGAGCGTCAGTCTGCAGAACCTGACGGTTTCCTATCAGCGCCATCCGGCGGTGCACCATGTCAGCGGTTGTTTCGCCGCCGGCGACGCCACCGCCATCTTCGGCCCCAACGGCGCCGGTAAGAGCACCTTGCTCAAGGCCATGATAGGCGCGTTGAAGCCGGACTCCGGCTCGGTGCAGTTGGGCGGCTTCCGGCGGCGGGACATCGCCTATCTGCCGCAGCAATCGGAGATCGACCGCTCCTTGCCGGTCAGCGTGCTGGACCTGGTGTGCACCGGGCTGTGGCACGACACCGGCGTGTTCGGCGGCGTCAGCCGCCGCGGCCGCGACCAGGCCTTGCTGGCCTTGGAGCAGGTGGGGCTGGCCGACTTCGCGCTGAGGCCGATCTCGGCGCTGTCCAGCGGCCAGTTCCAGCGCGTGCTGTTCGCCCGCATCCTGGTGCAGGACGCGCGGCTGATCCTGTTGGACGAACCGTTCAACGCGGTGGACGCCAAGACCACTTACGATCTGTTGGAGCTGGTGCGCCATTGGCGCGAGGAAGGCCGCACCGTGGTGGCGGTATTGCATGATTATGAGCAGGTGCGCGCGTATTTCCCGCATACCTTGTTATTGGCGCGCGAAGTGGTGGCCTGGGGCGATACCGCCGAGGTGCTGTGCGACGCCAATCTGAAACGCGCGGTGGACACCGCCGCGCATTGGCAATCCCAGGCCGCGGTCTGCGAAGTGGATGGAGCGCAAGCCTGATGCTGCACTTATACGATTTACTGGTGGCGCCGTTCGCCGAATTCGCCTTCATGCGCCGGGCGCTGGTGGGCTGCCTGGCCCTGGCCTTGGGCAGCGGCCCCATCGGCCTGTTCCTGGTGATGCGGCGCATGAGCCTGATGGGCGACGCAATGAGCCACGCAGTGCTGCCCGGCGCCGCGGTGGGTTTCATGATGGCCGGTCTCAGTCTGCCGGCGATGAGCTTGGGCGGTTTCTTCGCCGGCGTGCTGGTGGCCTTGCTGGCCGGCCTGGCCACGCGTTTCACCAGCATCAAGGAAGACGCCAGCTTCGCCGCCTTCTACCTGCTGTCTTTGTCCATCGGCGTCTTGCTGGTGTCGCGCGGCGGCAGCAATGTGGACTTGATGCACATCCTGTTCGGCTCGGTGCTGGCGGTGGACGACGCGGCGCTGTACCTGGTGGCCGGCGTCGCTTCCTTCACCCTGTTGGCGCTGGCCTTGATCTACCGCCCCTT
This sequence comes from Chromobacterium rhizoryzae, assembly GCF_020544465.1. Taxonomy (NCBI): domain Bacteria; kingdom Pseudomonadati; phylum Pseudomonadota; class Betaproteobacteria; order Neisseriales; family Chromobacteriaceae; genus Chromobacterium; species Chromobacterium rhizoryzae. Next base: position 3,693,019 of record NZ_CP066126.1, on the reverse strand, counting down.
GCTGCTGGAAAGCCTGGACCCGGTCTATCTGCGCGCCGTGGGCGCGCGCGGCGGCCTGTGGCACATGCTGTTCCTGATGCTGGTTGTGCTGAACCTGGTGGCCGGTTTCCAGGCGCTGGGCACCCTGATGGCGGTGGGCCTGATGATGTTGCCGGCGATCACCGCCCGCTTGTGGACCGAGCGCATCGAGGCCCTGCTCGGGCTGTCGGTGGCCATTGCCTTCCTGGCCGGCCTGGGCGGCCTCTTGCTGTCCTATCACTTCGAACTGCCTTCCGGGCCGGCCATCATTCTGCTGGCGGGCCTGGTCTATCTGCTGTCGCTGCTGTTGGCGCCGGTGGGCGGGGCTTTGCCGCGCTACATCCGCGCCCGGCATCTGGAATCCTGAACCCTTGATAAGGAAGTCGCCGATGAAGAAATCAATCATGGCCCTGCTGTTGCTGGGCCTGCCCTTGTCCGCCTGGGCCAAGCTGCCGGTGGTCGCCAGCTTCAGCATCGTCGCCGATATGACGCGCGAGATCGGCGGCGATCGCGTCGAAGTCTCCTCGCTGGTGGGGCCGGATCAGGACGCCCACGTGTTCCAGCCGTCGCCGGCCGACGTCAAGAAAGTGGCCGCCGCCAAGCTGCTGGTCACCAATGGCCTGGGCATGGAAGGCTGGATGGTGCGGCTGAGCAAGGCCGCTCATTTCAAGGGCGTGCAAGTGGAGGCGGGCAAGGGCATCAAGACCCGCGAAGCGGAAGACGAGGATCACCACGGGCACGACCACGGCCATGCCGGGCATGACCACGGGGCCGTCGATCCGCACGCCTGGCACGACCCCAAGCGCGTGCTGACCTATATCCGCAATATCGAGGCCGGCCTGAGCCAGGCGGACCCGGCCGGCAAGCCGGAGTACGCGCGCCGCGCCGCCGACTACGCGGCCAAGGTGAAGGAGATGGACGCCTGGGCGGCCAAGGCCTTCGCCGCCGTGCCCGCGGCCAAGCGCAAGATGCTGACCTCGCACGACGCCTTCGCTTATCTGGGCGAGCGTTACCAGCTGCAAGTGCTGGCCATCCAGGGCGTCAGCACCGAGTCCGAGGCGTCGGCCAAGGCGGTGGCGCGGCTGGTGCGCCAAGTGCGGCAGGAAAAAGTGGCGGCGGTATTCATGGAGAACATGACCGACAAGCGTCTGTTGGAGCAGCTGGCGCGCGAGGCCAAGGTGGCGATAGGCGGCAAGTTGTACGCCGACGCGCTGTCCGGCCCGTCCGGTCCGGCGCCCAGCTATTTGGCGATGTTCCGTTACAATGTGGACACCATTTTGAAATCGTTCAAATAAGCGCCCGCAGCAACTGCCAGGCGCCGATGCCCGCAACGACCAGTCCCGCCGTCAGGCGGACTGGTCGTTGTTGCATCCAGCGGCGCAAGCTGTCGGCGAAAGCGCCCATCAGCAGGAGATTGGGCAAGGTGCCGAGCCCGAAGGCGAGCATGGCCAGCGCGCCGCCGGACGCGCTGCCGGTGGCCAGTGCCGACAGTGAGGCGCTGTAAACCAGGCCGCAGGGCAGCCAGCCCCAGACCATGCCGGCCAGCAGCGCGGCTTGCGGCGAGCGGACCGGCAGCAGGGGGCCCAGCAGCGGCTGCAAGCGCCGCCAGATCGGCGCGCCCAGCCGTTCGATCAGATTGACCGCGCCGGACAGGCCGGCCAGGTACAGGCCCATGGCCACCAGCATCAGGTTGGCCAACAGCGCCAGCGCCAGTTGCAGGCCGCGGATGTCCAGCAGGGCGAGGCCGGTGGCGGCCAGGCCGCCCAGCAGCGCGCCTATCAGCGCGTAGCTGCCGACGCGTCCCAGATTGTAGGCCAGCATGATGCGCCAGCGGCTGGTCTCGGGGGGCAGATTCAGCGTCAGCGCGGCGACGATGCCGCCGCACATGCCCATGCAGTGGCCGCCGCCCAGCAAGCCCGCCAGAAACAATATCCACCCGCTCGTTTCAATCATGCCGCAACCTGTCTCAGAAAGCTCTATGGTAACAGAGTGGCGGCTCGCGCTTGCGCGCGCGGCGGTCATATTTGCTTTTGGCATTTATTGCCTTTATCAAAATTTTACTTGGCATCTCCTTAAAGAAAGTTATAAAAAAAATGATGGTCTAGCTGGCCGACTACTGGTCAAAAGGTCAGTTTGCAATGAGAATGCTGCTTTGGCTTCGGACCTATGCGCAATGGGTCCCCCGCTGAGGATCCAGGCGCTCGACCTGGTCAAAACATATGCATTAGCGATGTAATCCATGGGGATAGAGTGAGGAAAATATGGCCAAGTATCTGACACTTGAGCGGCTGGGCCAGTCAGCGATCGTGACTCTCAAAAACGCGCCGGCGAATTTGCTGACTACGGAGAGCCTGAATGAGCTGGCTACGACGATGCGGTCGCTGGATGCGGATCCGGCTGTGCGTTCGGTGGTGTTGACCGGGGCGGGCGACGCGTTTTTTTCCGCCGGCGCCGATTTGAAGCAATTCGCGTCCGGCGACGCGGCCGAGGCGGACAAGGTGTTCGACGCCTTCGCCGGCGCTTTGCGCAGTTTGCAGCAGTACCGCGGCGTCACGGTGGCCGCGATCAACGGCTACGCCCTGGGCGGCGGTCTGGAATTGGCGTTGGGCTGTGATTACATGGTGGCCGAGCGAGGAGCCAAGCTCGGGCTGCCGGAAGCCAAGGTGGGCATCATCCCGGCGGCGGGCGGCACCAAGACGCTGGCGGACAAGGTGGGCGTTTCCTGGGCCAAGCGCATTATTCTGGGCGGCGAAGTGGTGACGGCGGAGAAGGCCCTGACCATTGGGCTGATCGAGGAAGTGGTGGACCAGGGCTTCGCTAAGATCGTGGCGATCAGCCTGGCCAACAAAGTGGCGAACCAAGCGCCGGGCGCGGTGGCCGCCGCGCGTAGGCTGATCGAGGAGAGCGGCAATCTGACGCTGGCTCAGCATCTGGAGCGCGAGCGCGCCGCGGTGCGCCAGCTGATGGGCAGCGCGGAGCAGATCGAGGGCGTCAGCGCCTTCATCGCCAAGCGCAGCCCCAGCTGGGTCGAGTCCGGCGATGATTGAACGGTCCGCGTCCCATGCAAAACCGCCTGCCGCCGTTTCGGCCGCAGGCGGTTTGTTTTGATGCCCGCATCTGTTCCGCCGGGCCGGGCGGGTCAGCGCAGTTGGCGCAACAGGAAGGCGTATTCCATGGCCGCGATATCGGCTTCCTGTTGATGGTTGGCGGCGGCGCCGTGCCCGCCCTCGGTGCGCTCGAAATACTGCACCGGGGCGCCCATCGCCTGCATGGCCGCGAACATTTTGCGGGCGTGGCCGGGATGAACCCTGTCGTCCAGCGTCGAGGTCATGAACAGGGTGGCCGGGTAACGCGCGTCCGCTTTCAGGTTCTGATAGGGCGAGTAACGGCGGATATAAGCCCAGTCTTCCGGTAAATCGGGGTTGCCGTACTCGTCCATCCAGCTGGCGCCGGCCAATAAGCGGTTGAAGCGGCGCATATCCAGCAGCGGCACCTGGCAGACCACGGCGTTGAACAGCTCCGGACGCTGGGTCAGCATCACCCCCATCAACAGGCCGCCGTTGCTGCCGCCCTTGATGCCCAGATGACGGGCGTCGGCCACGCCGCGTTTGGCCAGGTCTTCCGCGATGGCGGCGAAGTCGTCGTAGGCGTTCTGGCGCAGCTGTTTGCGCGCCGCCTCGTGCCAGGCCGGACCATACTCGCCGCCGCCGCGGATATTGGCCAGCGCGTAGACGCCGCCGCGTTCCAGCCAGGCCTTGCCCAGCGCGCCGTTGTAGCGCGGGGTCAGCGACACTTCGAAGCCGCCGTAACCGTACAAGAGCGTGGGGTTGGAGCCGTCCAGCTTGATGTCTTTGCGGCTGACCAGGAAATAGGGCACGCGGGTGCCGTCGCGAGAGGCGGCGAACCACTGTTGGATGCGGTAGGGGCCGGCGTCGAAAAAGCCGGGCTGCTGTTTCAGCGTCCGGCGCTCATCGCTGCCGGTCTCGGCCAGGGCCAGCGTCGGCGGCGTCAGAAAATCGGTGAAGCTGTAGAAGTAGCGGTTGTCGCGGTCGGGATCGACCGCGCGCACGCTGATGCTGCCGAAGCTGGGCGTGGCCACCGGGCGCGACCGCCATTGGCCGTCCACGACCTTCCATTCCATTAAGCGACTGCCGACATTGTCCAGCATGGTCAGCAGCAAGCTGTCGCGAGTGGACGTCTGCTCCGCCAGCGAGACGGCGGCGCTGGGCTCGAACAGAGGGCTGAAGCCGCGTTCGCCGGCCAGGTAGGCGTCGGCCTTGATGGCTAGCAAGGAGCCGCCGCGCCAGGTCTTGCCGCCAGCGGTCCAGTCTTGCTTGGGCGTCAACAGCAGCCAGTCGCCGAAGAAATCGACGCCGACATGGTCGGGCTTGTCCAGCTTGCGCCATTTTCCATCCACCAGCAGCCGCGCCTCGGTGCTGAAGAAAGTGGGCGCGCGCGTGATCAGGTCGTAGCGGCGGCCTTGGGCGTCTATCCTGGCCGCGTGCACGGCGACGTCGGCCTGCTGGCCTTCGAACACGGTTTGCGCTTCGGCCAGCGGCTGGCCGCGGCGCCAGGTCTTGACGATGCGGGGATAGCCGGAGTCGGTCAGCGACCCGGGGCCGAAGTCGCTCATCACATAAAGGGTGTCGCGGTCCTGCCAGCTGACTTCGCTCTTCGCTTCGGGCAGTTGGAAGCCGTCCTTGACGAAGGCCTTGGCGGCCGGGTCGAATTCACGCACCACCGCGGCGTCGCCGCCGCCGCGGCTTAAGCGCAGCAGACAGCGTTCCTGATCGGGGCGCAGGCAGTCGGCCCCTTGCCACACCCAGTTTTCCCCCTCGTCCTTGGCCAAGCGGTCCAGGTCCAGCACGGTTTCCCATTGCGGTGCGGCCTTGCGGTATTCGTCCAGCGTCGCGCGTCGCCACAGTCCGCGCGGGTGGTCTTTGTCGCGCCAGAAGTTGTAGTAGAGCCCGCCTATCTTCTCCACGGAGGGGATGCGGTCGTTGGAGTCCAGGATGGTCAGCAGTTCGCGGCGCAGCGCCGGGTAGTCGGTTTGCCGGCCGAGGTCCTGGCGCGTGTTTTCGTTTTGGCGGCCGACCCAGGCCAGCGCTTCCTTGCCTTGAATCTCCTCCAGCCACAGATACGGGTCTTGCGCGGCGTTCGCCGCGGCGCAGAGCGCGAGCAGGGCGAAGGACAGTGGGGTGCCTAAGGTTTTCATCCGGACGGGTTCCCCTTAATTCAGCCAATGGCTGTAGACAGTGGATTTGTTTTGATGTGTCCGAATACTGTAACGTCCGAGAATTTGTTTGTCATCAAGCGCCGCGCAGGCGGAGAAGACGAACGGCGGCCATGTCCAGATGTGGCCGCCGTTGGCGGGGAGGGCGGGGGGCGGCGCCTTGGCAGCCGTTCACGGTAGGCTGCGCGGCCTAGGGCGCGACTCGGTGCGTGCCGCATTCGGAATGCTCATGCGTCCCATGAGCAAGGCCGCTTTTTCAGCGCTTGCTTTCACCAGGTCGCGCCCCTGCGCGCGGCTTTGAACAGGCGCTTAGCAGCCGTCCAGCCCGCACATCGGCGGCAGCTCGGCCGAGCCTGAGAGGGTGGCGGCACCGAGTTGCGCCAGGTGCTGGCTGAACATGTCCGGCTTGCCCAGATAGGAGCCCAGATCCAGGGCTTGGAAGCGGCCGTCCACTTCCAGCGCCGCGGACGGGAAGCCGCGCAAGCCCAGGCGGGTCATCAGCCGGCGGCTGTGGTCTATATGCTCGACGCTGCGCGCCAGACCGCCGGCGTAGGCGTCGGCGAAGCGGTCGGCGGACACGCCCAATTCGGCCGCTAGCCGGGCGAGCACCGCGACGTCGGCGATCTCAAGCCCGTGCAGGTAATGAGCGGCTTGCACGCGGGCCAGCATGGTCTGCGGCGCAATGCCCAGTTCCGGCGCGGCCAGGACGGCGGCGATGGGCGGCGTCGAGTCCAAACGCGCCTCGCTGCGCAGCAAGCCGTCGAAGTAGGCGTCGCCGAAGGGCTGGCCGCTGAGGGCGGCGATTCGGTGATCGTGCGGCATCACGTAGCCGCGCCACTCCAGGTTCACGCGGCGGTTGTGCGGCGCGCTGAGCATGCCGCCGCCGTGCAGCGCCAGTTCGACTTCCGGCCGCGCCGCGGCCGCCAGCAGCAGCGGCGAAGCGCCGTAGCACCAGCCGCACAGCGGATCGTAAAAGTAGTGCAGCCGGATCGTGGAGGCGCTTACCATTTCATCTCGCCCTTATTGACCTTGGCGCCGATCTCCAGCGACATGTCTTCGCCCGCTTGCGGGAAGGCTTGCTTCATCGCCTGGATCAACTGGGCGCTATTGGCCGATTTGGCCAGATTCAGTTCGAACTGCTGCAAGTACCGGCGGGTGAAGCGCACGGCGCTCAGATCGGTTTTGTCGCCCGCCTGCATGTGGCCGGGGACTACGATTTCCGGTTGCAGCGCTTCCATTTCGTCCAGCTGCTTGATCCAGGCCTGGCGTTCGGCCGGGCTCTGGGTGTCCGCGGTCCAGACGTGCATGCTGGGCGCGGTGACGCCGACATTGCCGACAATCGCGCGCAGGGACGGAATCCACACATAGCCGCGGTGCGCCAGCACGCCGCGCGCGCTCTTGATTTCCAGCGCCTTGCCTTCCAGTTCCAGACGTTCGCCTTTCAGCGCTTCGGGCAGCAGCGGCGCGCTGGGCGCGTTGACGCCCATTTGCGGGCCCCAGTAAGCGAGCTTGCCCTGGATATTGGCCTTGATCTTGGCCAGGGTCGGGCCGTTGCTGAGCACTTGGGCCTGAGGGAAGATCTTCTTCAGTTCGGCGGCGCCGAAGTAGTAGTCGGGATCGGCCTGGCTGATATAGATGGTTTTCAGTTGCTTGCCGCTGTCCAGCACCTTGGCGGCGATGCGGTGGGCGTCGGCGCGGGTGAAGCCGGTGTCGATCAGGATGGCGTCTTTCTCGCCGCTGACCAGGACCGAGCTGACATTGAAGCTATTGCCGTCGGCGTTGTAGATGGACAGTTTCAGCGGCGCGGCGACGGCGGCCGTTGCCGCCAGGGTCAGGGCGCCAGCGATCAGGGTTTGGCGGAACATCGATTCATTCTCCATATGGTCCGGCTTCTATCGCCGGCGGTGAGTAGGCTGGATTTCGACGCTCACTATAAAACGCGCGCTTAATGGGAATAAACCATCTAAATCGCAATAAATTGTTGCTTGTTTCGATCTAATTGGTCGGAGCCTCAGGGGCTTTCCGTCGTCTACTCAGGCGCTGGGCCACGACGGGGGAGGGGATGGACGCTTGTTCAGACCGGCTCCAGGGATCGCGAGCAAGGGCGAGAGCTTGGGCGGCGTCTTAGACAGTTGCAGCCAAGACGGACTGAATGGGCTATGTTTCAGCCATAAAAGCGCGGAGGCCGGAATGTCGGATGGGCGCTGTAGGCGATGGCCCTGTTCTTGCTTGATGTTTGATGCGCCGCGACATGCAATTTTTGTCGACTTGGGGCCTTATTTTGGGAGATTGTATCCATTCGAATCGCGAAAGCGAGCGAATGTTGTAATGCGAATTCTTTGATGGGTGTCTTTTCGAAAGCGAACATATTTTGCGCCGAAGCATGATCAAAATCTGAAAAACGACCTGCTGGCCCAGGGTTTTCCTTTATCCGGAGAAATTCAAAATTTCTTTGGCCGGTTTCGTCTTGTTTTTTGAAAAAACACATGAAAAACAATGTGTTGTATTGTTTTTAAATGGGCTTGATTTGGTGCCGTTTTAACCAATCTTTAAGATTGACAGTCGCTGGAATCCGCCTACATAATCCGTTCGCCTGTCTGACAGAATCCAAATAATCAAGGCTCGTCCGGGCACTCAAGAACAGGCAGCAGCCAATAAGAGGGGAAACCCCGCAAGCTGCCGGTCGTCAATACAAAGGAGATCTCCCAACGTGGACATTTTTCTGCAACAAATCCTGAACGGTCTCGTTCTGGGTAGCATTTATGCGTTGATCGCATTGGGCTACACCATGGTGTACGGGATCATGGGGCTCATCAACTTCGCCCACGGCGAAGTGGTGATGTTCGGCGCCATGGTCACCATCTCCGTCGTCAACGCCTTGTCCGGTTCCGGCCTGCCCGGTCCCGCCCTGGTGCTGATCGGATTGCTGGTGGCGATTGCGGCCTGCATGCTGCTGGGCTTCACCGTAGAGCGCATCGCTTACCGTCCGCTGCGCGGCAAGCAAAGACTGGCGCCGCTGATCACCGCGATCGGCCTGTCCATCGTGCTGCAGCAGGTGGCCATCCTGATCTGGGGCCGCAACTACATTCCCTTCCCGCAAATCCTGGACCACGACGTGGTGTCCTTCTTCGGCGCCAGCATCACCAAGCTGCAGATCACCATCATCGTGCTGTGTCTGGTGATCATGGCCGGCCTGCTGCTGATGGTGGAGCGCACCAAGCTGGGCCGCGCGATGCGCGCCACCAGTCAGAACCCGGCGGTGGCCGGCCTGATGGGCGTCAACGTCAACACCATCATTTCCGCCACCTTCGTCATCGGCTCCAGCCTGGGCGCGGTGGCCGGCGTGATGGTGGCCACCAACTACGAGCAAGCTCATTACTATATGGGCTTCATGATTGGTCTGAAGGCCTTCACCGCCGCGGTGCTGGGCGGCATCGGCAATCTGGGCGGCGCGGTGGCCGGCGGCTTGCTGCTGGGCATCATCGAAAGCCTGGGCGCCGGCTATATCGGCACGCTGACCGGCGGCTTCCTCGGCTCCAACTATCAGGACATCATCGCCTTCATGGTGTTGATCATGGTGCTGATTTTCCGTCCGTCCGGCCTGCTGGGCGAAAAGATGGCCGACCGTGCCTGATCCTGGAGACGACATATCATGACCATGGCACTCAATATCAACAAGATGGACACCGGCAAGAAAGTCGGCCTGTTCGTGCTGTCCGCGGTGGCGATGGCGGTACTGCCTTTCCTGGTGGGCGGCCTGCTGGGCAACTCCTGGGTCCGCATCGTCGACTTCGCCTTGCTCTACGTGATGCTGGCGTTGGGCCTCAACATCGTGGTGGGCTTCGCCGGCTTGCTGGACTTGGGCTTCATCGCCTTCTACGCGGTGGGCGCCTACACCTTCGCCTTGCTGGGCTCGCCGCATTTCGGCCTGCATCTGCCGTTCTACATCACCATCCCCTTGGGCGCGGTGCTGGCGGCTTTCTGCGGCATCTTGCTGGGCACGCCGGTATTGCGGCTCAAGGGCGACTATCTGGCCATCGTGACGCTGGGCTTCGGGGAGATCGTGCGCATCTTCATGAACAACCTGAACACCCCGGTCAACATCACCAACGGTCCGCAGGGCATCAACCTGATCGATCCGATCAAGGTGGGCGGCGTATCGCTGGGCGAGACGATGGAGCTGTTCGGCCTGAGCTTCCACAGCGTTTATCTCTACTACTATCTGTTCCTGGCCCTGACCGTGGGCGTGGTGATCATGGCCTGGCGCCTGCAGCATTCGCGCATCGGCCGCGCCTGGGTGGCCCTGCGCGAAGACGACATCGCCGCCGCGGCGATGGGCATCAACATCCGCAACATCAAGTTGCTGGCCTTCGCCTTGGGCGCCTTGTCCGGCGGCGTGGCCGGCGGCCTGTTCGCGTCCTTCCAGGGCTTCGTGTCGCCGGAATCGTTCAGCTTGCTGGAATCCATCATGATTCTGGCGATGATCGTGCTGGGCGGCATGGGTCACATCCCGGGCGTGATTCTCGGCGCCGTGGTGCTGACCATTGCGCCGGAGATCCTGCGCGAAGTGATAGGCCCGCTGCAGATGAAAACCTTCGGCAAAATGCTGATCGATCCGGAAAACGCCCGCATGCTGTTGTTCGGCTTGGCGATGGTGGTGATGATGCTGGTGCGGCCGGAGGGCATGTGGCCGTCCAAGCGCCGTAAAGCCGAGTTCCGTGACGATAGAGAAGCCGCAGGGCAGAAAGGTTGAGCCATGGCTGAAGTTTTGCTGAAGATAGAAGGCATCCATAAACGCTTTGGCGGCCTGCACGCGCTCAACAACGTGGCGCTGACCATCAACAAGGGCGAGATTTACGGCCTGATTGGCCCCAACGGCGCGGGCAAGACCACGCTGTTCAACGTGTTGACCGGCTTGTACGTGCCGGACGAAGGCGCGTTCGAGTTCGACGGCCACAATCTGTTCCAACAGAAGCCGCACGTGGTGGTGGCCGCCGGCATCGCCCGCACCTTTCAGAACATCCGTCTGTTCGCCGAAATGACGGCCTTGGAAAACGTGATGGTGGGGCGTCACATTCGCTCCAAGGCCGGCGCCTTGGGCGCGGTGCTGCGCGACAGACGCACCATGGCAGAAGAAAGGGCGATCACCGACAAGGCCTGGGAACTGCTGGAATACGTGGGCATCGCCGATGTGGCGCATGAGCGCGCCCGCAACCTGTCCTACGGCCATCAGCGCCGACTGGAAATCGCGCGCGCGCTGGCCACCGAGCCCAAGCTGCTGGCGCTGGACGAGCCGGCCGCCGGCATGAACCCGCGCGAGACCGAGGAACTGAAGACCCTGATGTCCAAAATCCGCGCCGGAGGCGTGACCGTGCTGCTGATCGAGCACGACGTCAAACTGATGATGGGCTTGTGCGACCGCATCGCGGTGCTGGACTACGGCAAGAAGATTGCCGAAGGCGTTCCCGAAGAGGTGCGCAAGAACCCGAAAGTGATTGAGGCCTACCTGGGAGCGGCACACGCATGAGCATTTTGGAAGTCAAAGACCTGCAAGTGGCCTATGGCGGCATTCAGGCGGTCAAGGGCGTCGATTTTCACATCGAGCAGGGCGAGTTGGTGACCCTGATCGGCGCCAACGGCGCCGGCAAGACCACCACGCTGAAAACCCTGGTGGGCATGGTGAAAAAATCCGGCGGCAGCATTCACTACGACGGCAAGGACATTTCCACCATCGCGCCGCACAACTTCGTGCGCCACGGCCTGGCCATGGTGCCGGAGGGCCGCGGGGTGTTCGCCAAGCTGACGGTGGAAGAGAACCTGCTGATGGGCGCTTATTATCGCGACGACAAGGCCGCGATCCTGAGCGAAGCCGAGCGGGTGTACGAGTTGTTCCCGCGCCTGAAGGAGCGGCAGAAGCAACTGGCCGGCACCTTGTCCGGCGGCGAACAGCAGATGGTGGCCATGGGCCGCGCCATGCTGTCCAAGCCCAAGCTGCTGCTGCTGGACGAACCGTCCATGGGCCTGGCGCCCATCATCGTGGAGAAGATCTTCGAGATCATCCAGATGGTGGCCAAGGAAGGCGTGACCATGCTGCTGGTGGAGCAGAACGCCAAGCTGGCGCTGGAGGTGTCGCAGCGCGGCTATGTGATGGAAAGCGGCCGCATCACCATGAGCGGCCAGGCCAAGGATCTGCTCAACGACGAGCGCGTGCGCAACGCCTATCTGGGCGAGTGAGTTCGCCGCGCGTCGCCAAACCCCGGACTTGTCCGGGGTTTTTTGTTTTCAGAGCGCGGCGTCGATGGCGGCTTGCAACATGGCCTGCACGCCCGGGTGCTGCATCCGGCGGCGGTTGGCGATGGCGTAATAATGCTCCCAGACCCCGTCGACCTCGCCCAGCGCCTGCGGCGCGTTCGCGTCGCCGGCGCTGGGCGCCGTGCTGGGAAACAGGCCGAAGCCTTGACGGCCGAAGGCGTCCAGCAAGGCGCCGTCGTCGAACTCCGCGACGATGTCCGGCTTGATCCGGCGCTCCTCGAACCACTGGTCCAACTGGCTGCGCAGCACATGGTGGCGGCTGGGCAAGAGTATGGGCGCCTGGTTCAGGCTGGCGGGGAAGCCTTCGGCGTAGCGCCGCCACAGTTCGGCCGCGCCGGCTATCATCACCGGGCAGCGCATCAGCAGCCAGGATTGAAAAGGCTGCGATCCGCCGGCCGCCATCGGCCGGTCCGCCAGCACCACGTCCAGCCGGTGGCGGGTCAGGTCGGCCAGCAACTCGTCGAAATCGCCCTCGCCGCATTGTAGCCTGACCTTGGCGTCCAGCCGCAGCGCCGGTTCCAGCAGCTTGAGCGCGATGGCCTTGGGCAGCACGTCCGAGATGCCCGCCGCCAGGCGAATGGTCTTGTCCAGCTGCGCGTCTTCCAGCGTTTCCTGCAATTCCTCGCCCAGCATGAAGATCTGATCGGCGTAGCGCAGCGTCACATGGCCGGCCTCGGTCAGAACCAGCTGGCGTCCCTGTTGTCGGAACAAGGTTCGCTCCAGGCTCTGTTCCAGCCGCGAAATCTGGCCGCTGACGGTTTGAGCGCTGACGCCCAATTGTTCCGCCGCGCGGGTGACGCCGCCGGCGTGGGCGACCGCCCAGAAGTAATGCAGATGCTTGAAGTTGATCCGTTCGGACATAATGGTTCGAAAAAACTTGATGTATTTTCTGATTATATTTGATTTTTTCCGAGGGACGCAGCGTCTAGAATGCACTGTGTCGGGCGTTCCTCGGAATGCCGTCGAATTCAACGCAAGGGCCAACACCATGAAACGAGTCATCCTATTAATCGCCACCAACATCGCCGTGATGGTGGTGCTGAGCATTGTGGCCAGCTTGTTGGGGCTGAACCGCTTCATGACGGGCAACAGCCTGAACCTGGGCACGCTGCTGGGCTTCGCCGCGGTGATGGGTTTCGGCGGCGCCTTCATCTCGCTGATGCTGTCCAAGACCATGGCCAAGTGGAGCACCGGCGCGCGCGTGATCGAAACCCCGAGCAACGACACCGAACGCTGGCTGGTGCACACCGTGCAGAAGCTGGCCAGCCGCGCCAATCTGCCGATGCCGGAAGTGGCGGTGTACGAGGGCGAGCCCAACGCCTTCGCCACCGGCCCGAGCAAATCCAACTCGCTGGTGGCGGTGTCCACCGGCCTGCTGGCCTCGATGACGGAAGAAGAAGTGGAAGCGGTGCTGGCGCACGAAGTCGCCCACATCCAGAACGGCGACATGGTGACGCTGACGCTGATCCAGGGCGTGGTCAACACCTTCGTGTTCTTCCTGGCGCGCGTGGTCGGCTATCTGGTGGACAACTTTTTGCGCCGCAACGACGAAGAATCCAGTGGCCCGGGCATTGGCTATATGGTCACTGTGATCGTCTGTGAGATCGTGTTCGGCATCCTGGCCTCCGCCATCGTGATGTATTTCTCGCGTCAGCGCGAATTCCGCGCCGACGCCGGCGCGGCCACCCTGCTGGGCGGCGCGCGTCCCATGGTCAACGCCTTGCGCCGTCTCGGCGGCGTCGCCGCCGGCGACCTGCCGCAGAATATGGCGGCCTCCGGCATCTCCGGCGGGCGCGGCGGCCTGATGGCGCTGTTCTCCAGCCATCCCAGCATCGAGGAGCGCATCGGCGCGCTGGAACACGGTCGTTAAGCTTTGATCCGCCTCCGCGGCAGCGGAGGCGGCTGATGTGAATTCAGGCCCCGGGGCGGCTCGCTCGGCCCGGGGCCTTTCTATTGCCTAAAGGAATGCTTATGGAATGGTTGAGCGCCGGCTTCGCCGGCTACCCCTTGTGGGTGTGGTTGATGTTCATGGCGATCGTGCTGGCTCTGCTGGCTTTCGATCTGGGCGTGCTGCACAAAGAGGAAAAGGAGATCGGGGTCAAGGAAAGCCTGATGCTGTCGGCTTTCTACATCGGCGTCGGCCTGGCTTTCGGTGGCTGGATCTGGTGGTATCAGGGCGCGGACGCCGGCATGCAGTACCTGACCGGCTATGTGGTGGAGAAGTCGCTGTCCATGGACAACGTCTTCGTGATGTCGCTGATCTTCTCCAGCCTGGCGGTGCCGCGCTTGTACCAGCACCGGGTGCTGTTCTGGGGCATTCTCGGCGTGATCGTGATGCGGGCCTTGATGATAGGCCTGGGCGCGGCGCTGGTGGCGCAGTTCCAGTGGGTGCTGGTTTTGTTCGGCCTGTTCCTGATCGCAACCGGGATCAAGATGCTGTTTTCCGACGACGAGCACGCGCCCATCCAGGAAAACCGCATGTACCAATGGCTGCGCGGCCACCTGCGGCTGACGCCGGACTTGCACGGCAAACAGTTTCTGGTGCGCGGCGAGGCGCATGGCTTGGCTCGCGGCTGGTGGGCGACGCCGCTGCTGTTGGCGCTGATCATGGTGGAGAGCGCCGACCTGGTGTTTGCGGTGGACAGCATACCGGCCATCTTCGCCATCACCCAGGACCCGTTCCTGGTCTACACCTCCAACATCTTCGCGATCCTGGGCCTGCGCGCGCTGTACTTCGCGCTGGCGGCGATGGTGCATCGCTTCCATTATCTGAAGTACGCCTTGTCGCTGGTATTGGTGATGATAGGCGTCAAAGTGGGTCTGGTGTTCTTCAACGACGTGGGCTGGGTGACGTTCAAGATCCCCACCGCCTGGTCCTTGGCGGCGACGCTGGGTCTGTTGCTGGCGGGGGTGCTGTATTCGCTGCACAAGACGCGCGATCAGAACCCCAACGATTGAGGCGGACGCATAAGTTCGCGCCGGAGCAGGGCTCCGGCGGGCAAGGGAAACCGGCCATGCGCGATGCGCGTGGCCGGTTTTTTGTAAACCTTCTGTAAACCTCTCTCATTTGGCCACGATTTCTCCCTCAGCCTGGCGGGCGGGCGCGGTATCCTTAGAGCCGCTAACCAAACCTCGCAGAGAAGCTGAGCCAAGGCGCGCCGACGCAGGCAGTACAAGTCGTACGGCCAGGAGGCGCAAGGCAGGGTCAGGGCTTGGGTTAGCGGGTCTTATAATAAAGCCGCAATGGAGGTGAGCTGTTATGACTGTCGAAGTGCCAAGATTGCTGGTGGTGGATGACGACCCCGACCTGCGCGACCTGCTGCGCGACTACCTGGGCAAGCAGGGTTTCGCCGTCGACGCCGTCGGCGACGGCCAGGCCATGCATCAGGCGATTGCCGCGCAGAACTACAATATGTTGATTCTGGACCTGATGTTGCCGGGCGAGGATGGCCTGACCCTGTGCCGCAATCTGCGCGAGCGCTCCTGCATGCCCATCCTGATGCTGACCGCGCGCGGCGACGAACTGGACCGCATCATCGGCCTGGAAATGGGGGCCGACGATTATCTGACCAAGCCGTTCAGCCCGCGCGAGCTGCTGGCGCGGATCAAGAGCATTTTGCGCCGGGTGTCGGATCAGCCGGCGAACGCGGCCAGCGTGCGCCGGCTGCGTTTCGCCGGCTGGACGCTGGACCTGAACGCCCAGCATCTGCTGGACGAGGCCGGGGTGGTCACTCCGCTGTCCGGCGGCGAATTCAAACTGCTGCAGGCCTTGGCGGAAAACGCCAACGCGGTGATGTCGCGCGATCAACTGATGGAGGCGATGAACGGCAAGGAGGCCGGACCGTTCGACCGCACCGTCGACGTGATGATAGGGCGGGTGCGCCGCCGGCTGGGCGAGGACGCGCGCGAGCCCGTGCTGCTCAAGACTATACGCAGCGGCGGCTATATGCTGGCCTGCGAGGTGGAAGCCTTGCGATGAGGTGGTTGCCGCGCACATTGTATGGCCAGATTTCGCTGACGCTGGTGGGGGGCTTGCTGCTGGCCAACGCCTTGGGCATTTATTTCATTCTCAGCGACCGCGACCGCTTGAGCAATTCCTTGCGCGTGCAATACACCGCGCAGCACATCGCCGACATCGTCAATCTATTGGACGAGTGTCCAAGCAAATATCGGGAACAGGTGATTTCCGCCCTGAACCAGCCCACGCTGCTGGTGCGCATGGACCGGTTCTGGGAGCAGCCAGAAAATACGCTGAGCCGGCATGGCCGCTCGTTTCAGCAATTGATCAAGCGCGACCTGATCAAGCCTTATCAGCTGCAGGTGTTGTCCAAGCAGCAGGACTCGTCGGCAGGCGGCCGCGCGGCCTTGATCGATAGGGTGGGCGGGCTGGGGATGAAAAATTTCACGCCCACGCGGGACGCCGGCCTTGCCGGCTCCATCGTCGGCGAAGAACTGACCGCCCTGGGCCCGCTGGCCGAATTCAAGACCCATCTGGCCACGGTGCAGGCCAGGCTGAGCGACGGCACGGTATTGACCTTCAACGCCTCGCGGCCCATTTCGCTGGCCGATCAGCCCATCCGCATCCTGGCCTGGCTGCTGCTGGTGGCCTTGACCGCCGCTATTCTGGGCGCCTGGGCGGTGCGGCAGCTGATCCGGCCGCTGGGCCTGTTCGCGCAGGCGGCCCGAGGCCTGGCCAGCAATCTTAATCAGGCGCCCTTGCCGGAAACCGGCTCCGAAGAAGTGGCGGAAGCCGCCCGAACCTTCAATCGGATGCAGACCGAGCTGCAGCGCCTGCTGAAAACCCGCAATCAGATGCTGGCCGGCGTGTCGCACGATCTGCGTTTGCCCATCACCCGTATCCGTCTGCGCCTGGAAGGGCTGGCCGAGTCGTCGGAAAAGCAGGCGATAGAGCGCGACCTGCTGGAAATGGACCAATTGATCAACGACTCGCTGACCTATCTGCGCGGCGGCTGCGGCAGCGAGCAGGTGGTGAAGCTGAATCTCAACGCTTTGCTGGAAAGCGTGGTGGAGGATATGGAGGCTTTCGGCGCCGACATCCAACTGCACAGCGAAGCGGTGGCGCCGGTCGCCGGCAAGGTCGGCGCCTTGCGCCGTTGCCTGGGCAATCTGCTGGAGAACGCGCGCCGTTACGGCGGCGCGGGGATCGAGGTCAGCCTGCGGCAGCGGGGAGACTGGGTGGAAGTGCGGATTCAGGACCAGGGGCCGGGCATCGCCGAGGCGGAGCTGGAACGGGTGATGGAGCCTTATGTCCGCTTGGAGGATTCCAGGGCGCGCCATACCGGGGGCAGCGGCCTGGGCCTGGCCATCGCGCGGGCGATTGCGCGCGACCATGGCGGCGATCTCAAACTGAACAACCGGCCTCAGGGCGGTTTGTGCGTGAAACTGAGTTTGCCGGCTGGACATTGAACGCATTGATCTTGTGGCGAGCCGCGCTAGCGCGGCTTTTTTTGTCCGTTCGCCGGGTTGCGATGAGAGAGGGGGCGGGTGAGCGGCTTTGTATCTGCCGAATTCTCAAAATTTACGATGTATTCACACTCTATTTACATTAAAGCCGTATTGTAAATGGACATTTACAAAGTGATTGATTACAATCAGTGTCAGAATTCACTGATACAGATTCTTTTTCGCTTCTTTGAATTCGAGTCAAGTCTATCCAATCTTCAGCCCGCCGCGTGCGGGCATTTTTTTGCTCAAATGCTTGTGGTTAATGAATTTTAACAAGTTGAGAGTGAAACTTCGCCTGAGTGTTTCAGTCTGATTGCCTGAAGTCTGATGTTGTTTTTTTGACACTACTGTTGTTTAATGACCACAAGTTTGCATGGCTAGTTGCAAATGTGAAACACAGCAACTAGTATTCGCTCACTTCCTAAGTAAACAAGAAGGATAGCCACATCATGAAAAAAAGTCTGATCGCTCTGATGGTTGCCACTCTGCCGGCAGCCGCTTTCGCCGACGTAACCGTGTTCGGTACCATCAAAGGTGGTGTTGAGTACGTTGATAACGCCTCCAACAAGCAAACCAATATCGACGACCTGGGTTCCCGTATCGGTTTCAAAGGCAATGAAGATCTGGGCAATGGCCTGAAAGCCATCTGGCAAGTTGAAACCGGCTTCGGCATCGACGGCCAGAGCCGCACCGGCGAAAGCAGCGGCACCTTCGGCAGCCGCGAATCCTTCGTGGGTCTGTCCTCCAACTTCGGTACTTTCCGTCTGGGTCACCTGGCCAACTACGGCGAGTCCGACATGGCTCAAGTTAACCCGTGGGAAAGCAGCAGCAACGCGCTGCAACTGAACGCCTTCACCCGCGGCGACGGCTATGTTAAGAACGCCGTGCGTTTCGACACCCCGGAATTCGCCGGCTTCCAAGCCGCCTTCCTGTACGGCACCAAGGAAGACAAGAGCAACGCTGCTGCTAACAAAGACCGCGAGACCTACAACCTGGGTCTGTCCTACGAGAACAGCGGCTTCTTCGGCAAGTACCAGTACATCCACGAAAGCCCGGTTACCGTTGGTCTGAACGCTAGCAGCAAGGCCAACAACAAGCACCGCATCGAAGCCGGCTACAACGCCAACAACATCTTCGTGGCGCTGGGCTACCGTAACGACAAGGGCGACGCTACTGTTACCCCGGGTTACTTCCTGTCCAATTCCGAGGCTGCTACCGATGGTCGCAAGTACGAATCGCAAGAATACGCGCTGACCGCCGGCTACCAGATCGGCGCCTTCATGCCCAAGTTCACCTACGCTCAGTCCAAAGACGTGAAGATTGACGGCGTGAAGCAAAACGATAGCGGCTACAAACAGTACCTGCTGGGCGTTGATTACAGCCTGTCCAAGCGCACCGTGGTTGGCGCTCAGTACGGCGAAATCAAGATGGACGGCAACGCCAAGGCTATGGTCAGCAACGGTGTTAACACCGACAAGATCAAGGCCTTCGGTCTGAACGTCGTACACAAGTTCTAAGCGTTACGGGCTAGACGTAAAGCTGCGAACAGTTTGGAATGCCGCCCCTGGCAACAGGGGCGGCATTTTTCATGTCCGGCGCTCGGCAAGCGGCTCGCCGTGGGCGGCGACGAGGTCGGCGACGAAGGCCTGCAGCGTCGGATTGGGATGGCCGCGTTTGCGGGTGACCAGTTGGAATTCGGCCAGATAGCGCCAGCGCGCCGGGTCCAGCGCTCGCAGCAAGTCCCGCTCCGCCAGCGGCGTGGCATAGTGTTCCGGCAAAAAGCCCAGATGATGGCCGGACAGAATCAGGGCGGCGATCGCCTCCATATTGTCGGCGCGGGCGCTGATGCGCCAATCCGCCACCGGCAGCCCGGTATCCGGCAGCGGATAGCTGCGCCAGGCCCAGTCATGGGCGGCCAGCTCGGCGGGGCCAAGCGCGCCGGCCTGCGGGAACAGCGGATGGTCGCGGCCGCAGTAGGCCAGCTGCCGTTCGACGAACAGCGGCCGGTACTCCAGTTGGGGCGCGCGATGCCAGCAATAGCCGATGCCCAGATGAATCCCGCTCGACAGCAGCGCTTCCTCCAGGCCGCCCGGCGGCAACATGGACAGAATCAACTCCACCGCTTGCGGCCGCGTGCGAAAGCGCCGGATCGCCGCCGACAGCCGCGCATTGGCGCCCAGAGCGGTGTGGCCGATCACGCCGATGCGCAATTGCCCGACCAACTGCCGGTCCAGCTGGCGGGCTTCCCGACAGAACAATTCCATCGATTCGGACAACTGCCGGCTGGCGGCCAGCAGGCGCTCGCCCTTGGCGGTCAGCGCGAAGCCGCCGCGGCCGCGCTCGCATAGCCTATAGCCCAGCCGGGTTTCCAGCGCCGCCAGCTGATTGCTGATGGTGGACTGGCTGATGTTCAGCGTGCCCTGCGCGGCGGAGACGCCGCCAGCCTCGACCACGGCCTGAAACACGCGGATCAGCCGCAAATCCATATTGCTTAAGGTATTGAGCATGGGCCTCCGCGCCGGCGGCGCAATGAGTGGGCACCCGCTGATTAATACATTCATTTTCATCCATGTAAACCGTGGCGTTTGGTGATGTTAGCCGGAGAGGCGGCCGCATAGACTGCGTGATCCCATCCATCAAGACGCAGGAGGTCTTATGTCCGCCCCTTTGCTCAACCAACCGCTGAGCGGCAATGTGATGCCGCGTTTCGGCGGCGTCGCCAGCATGATGCGCCTGCCTCTGCGCGACAGCGCCGCCGGTCTGGACGCCGCCTTCATCGGCCTGCCGCTGGATATCGGCACCTCAAACCGCAGCGGCACCCGCTTTGGCCCGCGTGAAATCCGCAGCCAGTCGGCGCTGCTGCGCCCCTACAACCTGGGCAGCGGCGCGGCGCCGTTCGAACGGCTGCAAGTGGCGGACCTCGGCGATGTCGCCACCAATCCCTATAACCTGGCGGACAGCGTGGCGCGGATCGAGGCCGCCTATGATCTGGCGCTGCGGCACCCGGTGCGTTTGCTGGGCATGGGCGGAGACCACACCGTCACCTTGCCGGCGCTGCGCGCGCTGGCGCGCAAGCATGGCCCGCTGGGCTTGGTGCACGTGGACGCTCATGCCGACGTCAACGACGAGATGTTCGGCGAGAAGATCGCGCACGGCACCACCTTCCGCCGCGCCTGGGAGGAGGGGCTGCTGGCCGAGGGGCGGGTGGTCCAGATTGGTCTGCGCGGCAGCGGCTACGGGGCGGCGGATTTCGACTGGTCACGCCAGCGCGGTTTTCGGGTGGAGACGGCGGAGCAATGCTGGCATCGCTCGCTGGTGCCGTTGATGGCCGAGGTGCGCGCGCAGCTGGGAGCGGCGCCGGCGTATCTGAGTTTCGATATCGACGGCATCGACCCGGCGTTCGCGCCCGGCACCGGCACGCCGGAAGTGGGCGGCCTGAGTTCGGCGCAGGCCTTGGAAATCGTGCGCGGCTGCCGGGGCCTGGATCTGGTGGGCGGCGATCTGGTCGAGGTGTCGCCGCCGTATGACGCCAGCGGCAACACCGCTTTGCTGGGCGCCAATCTGCTGTTCGAAATGCTGTGCGTTTTGCCCGTGCCGGCGCGCTAAGCCGCGCTGATTCCATGCCCGCGAGCGCCGGAGAATGCGCCGCGGTCCCGAGAACAAGAGGAGAACGAGATGAGTCTGGATCTATTGACGGTGGCCGCCTATATCGGCGCCATGTTGTGGCTGGGTTGGCTGGGCATGCGGCGGGCCAGCGACCGGGAGCAGTACCTGGTGGCGGGGCGCAATCTGGGGCCGATGATGTATATGGGCACCATGGCGGCGACGGTGCTGGGCGGCGCCTCCACCGTGGGCACGGTCCGGCTGGGCTATGTTTACGGCATTTCCGGCTTTTGGTTGTGCGCGGCGCTGGGCAGCGGCATCGTGGTGCTCAATCTGTTTCTGGCCAAGCCGTTGCTGCGTTTGCGGGTTTTCACGGTCACCCAGGTGCTGGAGCGCCGCTATCATCCGCTGGCGCGCAAGGCCAGCGCGCTGGTGATGTTGTCGTACGCGCTGATGATCTGCGTGACTTCGGTGTTGGCGATAGGCACGGTGATGCAAGTGCTGTTCGAGCTGCCGTTTTGGCTGGCCGTCGTCATCGGCGGCGGCGTGGTGGTGATTTACTCGGCGATAGGCGGCATGTGGTCGCTGACTTTGACCGACATCGTGCAATTCGTCATCAAGACGGTTGGCCTGATGCTGGTGCTGCTGCCCATCTGTCTGTGGCGGGTGGGCGGTTGGGAGCAGCTGGCCGTCCGGCTGCCGGCGTCCGCGTTCAGCTTCGAGGGCCTGGGCTGGGGCACGGTGCTGACGTATTTCCTGATCTATTTCTTCGGCATCCTTATCGGTCAGGACGTATGGCAGCGGGTGTTCACCGCGCGCGACGACAAGGTGGCGCGCTATGCCGGCAGCGCCGCCGGCCTGTATTGCCTGTTGTACGGTTTGGTCTGCGCGCTGATCGGCATGGCGGCGCGGGTATTGCTGCCGGAGCTGGAGAACCCTAACAACGCTTTCGCCGCCGTCGTCAAAGGGGTGTTGCCGGACGGCGTGCGCGGCTTGGTGATCGCGGCGGCGCTGGCGGCGATGATGTCCACCGCCAGCGCCGCCTTGCTGGCCGCGTCGACCACCTTGACGGAGGACTTGTTGCCGGGAGGGCGCGCCGGTTTACGCCGCAACCGGGCGGCCACCTTGCTGGCCGGGGTCTTGGTCCTGCTGCTGGCGATGCGGGTGAATGACGTGATCCAGGCGCTGACCCTGGCCTACAACCTGCTGGTGGGCAGCATGCTGGTGCCGTTGTTGGCGGCGATCTGCTGGCCGCGGGCGACGACCGCCGGCGCGGTGAGCGCCATGCTGGGCGGTTTGGGCGCGGCGGTGTTTTTCATGCTGCGGGACGGTCTGGACGCCAATACGCCGATTTATTTCAGCTTGCTGACCAGCGCCGGCCTGATGCTGGCGTTCAGCCTGGCGGACGGACGCGCGCGGCCGCGCCCGGCACGGGGGTAGCCGCCGGTCGTCGGCCGTTCAGGCTAGCAGCTTGGCCACCGCGCCGATGGCTTTGGCGGTCAGCTTGATGGCGTCGCCCACGCGTTGCAGCTGCCGCCCGGCGTGATCGGCCGCCTCGGTCGCCGCTTGCAGCGCGGCGATCGCGTTGCGGAAGTCGTCGGTGTCGGCGTTCAGATCCCGCGCGATCAGCGCCAGGGTCTGGTTGGCCAATTCATCCTGTTGCGCCAGCAAGGCGCGGCTGTCCGCGCCCAGGCTGGCGACGGCCAGATTGTTGATGCGGGATGCCAGGCCGCTGACAAGCTCGGTGACTCGGTGGCTGTCCATATGCTGCCTCCTTTATTTGGCGGGCAGGTCGCGATAAAAATTGCGCAGCCGCCTGGCTTCGGCGGCGAAGTCGCGCAGCGCTTGCAGCTTGGACTGGGGTGCGTCCAGGCTTTGCAGCAACTGGCGGTTGGTGTCGGGAAAACCCTGAATCGCCTTGTCGCTGGCTTGCAGCGCGGCCTCGATCTGCTCGAATTCGCGCAGCCGGTCGGAGATGGCGAGGTCGAATTGGTAGCGCTCCCAGCTGCCGTAGGGCGGTCGGCTGAAATTGGCGTGACGCAGCAGGCTGTCCCTGAGCACGCTCAGATAGCCGGGCAGCGCGCTCAAGACGCGGTGGCTGCTGACGGCCAGCCGGTCCAGTCCGGGCTGGGCGGTGGCCATGGTGTCGCGCAGCGCGTTCTTGCGTTGCGCGGTGGTGAGCTGGCGGCCCAGCGCATCGGCCGCGGTGGCCAGAATCTTGGCGGCGGCCTCGTCGCCGCCGCGCAGTTTGAGATCCTGAACGCTGTCGGCCAAGTCCTGGGCGGCGGCGTCGACCCGGGCCTCGGCCTCCCGGTCTCCAGCCAGGCTGCGCAGAGTTCGGGCGTATTTTTCCAGCGCGTCCAGCGTCGCCTGCAACTGCGCCAGCGCGGGGGCAAGATCGTAGCTGGCGCCGTTGCCGGCTTGCGGGCGGAAAGTGTCCGCGCGCAGCGGCGCGTTGGGCGCGGTGAGCACCGCGTTGAGCCGCGCATTCTGCTGGATGCGCGCAAAGGTGCCGGCGGAGCTTTGCGTGACGCTGCGGGCGGCGTTGTCGAAATCGGCGAATGGCGTGTCAGGGGCGTTGGCGCAGGCGGCCAGCAGCAGCGGCAGCAAAGGCAGCAGGCGGAAGAAGGGACTGTCGGACATGGCGCGGCTCCATCGGCAGGCGGGCGCTGGCGCGACCGCGCGGTTTGCGGGATGAAACGTGCGCGGACGCTATGGCGGGCGCATGTCCTTGTATAGACGATCCGCCGCCGCCGCATGCCTGTACCAAAGGCATGGGCAATGAAAAAGGGAGCCCTTAGGCTCCCTTCGATCTGGCATGTGAATGGCTTATACGCCGGCCTCGTGCGCCTGCACGTCGGCGTGGTAGCTGGAGCGCACCATCGCGCCCACGGCGGCATGGACGAAGCCCATTTCATAGGCTTTTTTCTCGAACATCTTGAATACGTCCGGGTGCACATAGCGCAGTACCGGCAGGTGGCCGTCGGACGGCTGCAGATACTGGCCTATGGTCAGCATGTCCACATTGTGGGCGCGCAGATCGCGCATCACTTCCAGGATCTCTTCGTCAGTCTCGCCCAGGCCCACCATCAGGCCGGACTTGGTGCGGACGTCGGGGTTCTTGGCCTTGTAGTCCTTCAGCAATTGCAGCGAGTGCGCGTAATCCGAACCCGGACGCGCCTGCTTGTACAGCCGCGGCACGGTTTCCAGATTGTGGTTCATCACGTCCGGCGGGGTCTGGCTCAGGATGTCGACGGCCACGTCCAGGCGGCCGCGGAAGTCCGGCACCAGGGTTTCGATCTGGGTGTTGGGCGACATTTCACGCACCGAGTTGATGCAGTCGGCGAAGTGCTGGGCGCCGCCGTCGCGCAGATCGTCACGGTCCACCGAGGTCACCACCACGTACTTCAGCTTCATCGCGGCCACGCTCTCCGCCAGGTGGCGAGGTTCGTCCGGATCCAGCGGATTGGGGCGGCCGTGGCCCACGTCGCAGAACGGGCAGCGACGGGTGCAGATATCGCCCATGATCATGAAGGTGGCGGTGCCTTTGCTGAAACATTCGCCGATGTTCGGGCAGGTGGCTTCCTCGCACACCGTGTGCAGCTTTTGTTCGCGCAGAATCTGCTTGATCTCGTGGAAGCGCTGGCCGTTGGGCAGCTTGGCGCGGATCCATTCCGGTTTTTTCAGTTTTTCGTCCAGCGGGACGATCTTGATGGGGATGCGGGCGGTTTTGGCCGCGCCCTTGTGTTTGACCCCAGCCTGGTTTTCCGGCTTCATGTCAGTTCCTTGGTGCTGTTCAGGAGGCGCTCCAGATGCGGCAGCAGCGTATCGGCGGCGGCGGCAAGGCTCAGCTCCACTCCCAGTTGTTTCAGGTCGGTCACCTTGAGGTTGGCGTAACCGCAAGGATTGATGGAATCGAAAGGCGCCAGGTCCATGTCCACATTGAAGCTGAGGCCATGGTAGACCGCGTGGTTCTTGATGCGCAGGCCCAGCGAGGCGATCTTGGCGCCGGCCACGTAAACGCCGGGCGCGTCCACATCGCCGTTGCCGTGTATGCCCAGTTCCGCCAGCGTGTCTATCACCGCCTGTTCGATGCGGCGCACCAGCTCGCGCACGCCTATGCCCATGCGCTTGAAATCCACCAGCAGATAAACCACCAACTGGCCCGGCCCGTGATAGGTGATCTGGCCGCCGCGGTCGGTTTTCACCACCGGAATGGCGGTGGCGTGCAGCAGGTGCTCCGGCTTGCCGGCCAGGCCCTGGGTGTAGACGGGCGGATGTTCGACCACCCACAGTTCATCGGGGGTATCGACGTTGCGGGCGTCGGTGAACGCCTGCATGGCGCGCCAGGTTGGTTCGTAATCCACCCGGCCCAGATGTTTGACGATGCGCGACACGGCAATCTCCAGGCGCTTAAAGCACCATTTTCACCATCGGATGGCCGGTCAGCGACAGATAGATATTGTCCAGCTGTTGACGCGAGGTGGCGGTGACGGTGACGGTCAGCGCGTAAAAGCGGCCGTTGGCGCTTTCGCGCAGCGTCACGTCGTGGTCGGCCAGGTCGGGCGCGTTGACGCGGACGACCTCGGTGATGGTGAGGACGAAATCCTCGTGACGCTCGCCCATCACCTTGATGGGGAAGCGACAGGGGAATTCCATGAGTTCCTGTTTTTCAGACATATTCAATCAAATCCGCTAAGAACGTGTTTACGATTGCGCGAGCATAGAGCGAGACAAGGCGAAAACAGTTGAGAAAGCGGAGTGTACACACGGTACATGAGCATTTCGAAGCGGTTTTCAACGCGGTATCGCCGAAGCGCAGCAGATCGTAAACAGGTTCTAAAGACGCCGAACCCGAAACGGGCAAAGGCGCAGCAGCCAGTTGTACTGCAAACCGGGCCGCCCGCGCCAATACATTTTACGGTCGTCTTTATTACTAAAACGTCACATCATAATACAGCCGCGGCGTCCGGGCGATGCCCGGCGCAGCGATTAACGGCAAACGCCGTTTATTTCCAGCCCAGCATCAGCTTGATGCTGTCCCACAGCCGGCTGAAGAAGCCGCCTTCTTCCACCGCCTTCAAGGCCACCACCGGGCGCTCGAACAGCGGCTTGCCGTCCAGCGACACCACCAGCTTGCCCACCACCTGGCCGGCTTTGACCGGGGCGATCAAGGGCTGCATGGTGGTCAGATCGGCCTTGAGCTTGGCGGCCTGGCCCTTGGCCACGGTGGCGTAGACGTCGCTGGCGAAGCCGACGGACACGGTTTTGGCCGCGCCCTTGTAGATGGGCAGCTCGGACACCGGCTTGGCGCCGCTATACAGTTTGGGCGTATCGTAAAACTGCAAGCCGTAGTTGAGCAGCTTGGAGCTTTCCACCGCGCGCGCCTCAGGGCTGGCGGTGCCCACCACCACCGAAATCACGCGACGGCCGTCGCGGTGGCTGGTGGTGATCATATTGTAGCCGGCGCTGTCGGTGTAGCCGGTCTTCATGCCGTCGACGTTGGGGTCGCGGTAGAGCAGCAGGTTGCGGTTGGGCTGCTTGATGTTGTTGTAGGTGAAGGACTTGATCGAGTAGATCGGGTAGAACTCCGGGAAGTCGCGGATCAGCGCGCCGGCCAGGATGCCCAGATCGTGCACGGTGGTGTAATGCTCGGGATTGGGCAGGCCGGTGGCGTTGCGGAACTGGGTGTTCTTCATGCCCAGTTTCTGCGCCTGCTGGGTCATCACCTGGGCGAAGACTTCCTCGCTGCCGGCGATGGCTTCAGCCAGCGTCACGCAGGCGTCGTTGCCGGATTGCACGATCATGCCCTTGATCAGGTCGTCGACCTTGGCCGGCACCTTGGGATCCAGGAACATGCGCGAGCCTTCGGTTTTCCAGCCTTTTTGCGACACCGTCAGCGTCTGTTCCAGAGTCAGCCGTTTTTCCTTCAGCGCCTTGAAGGTGAGGTAGGCGGTCATCAGCTTGGTCAGCGAGGCCGGCTCCACGCGGGAGTCCGGGTCGCGCTCGGCCAGCACTTGCCCGCTGTTGAAGTCGGTCAGGTAATAAGCCTTGCCGGCGATTTCGGGCGCAGGCGGCAGAAAGGCGGCGGAGGCGAAAGAGACGGACGGCAGCGCGATCGCCGCTGCCGTGAGAATGCTGGTGAATGTTTTCATTGTTCCTATGGGCAACGCTGGGGGTTGAGGTCCAAATAGTAGCCGTTGATTATACACGCGGATTGCCGTCCGGTTGCCGCGAAGTGGGGATTTTCTGCGGGCGGGGCGGGCGGAGCCGTTGCGATACCGCAATGCAACAATCCAATATTATCAAGGCTTCCCGTCTGCTTGGAGTTCCTGCTACTCTGGCAGTTCAAGCAAAATAATGATCGGGACAAAGGCTTTGCCATGCAAGAGAAGCAAGACTATCTGGAACGCATCCTGACGTCGCGGGTTTACGACGTCGCCATCGAAACGCCGCTGGAGCTGGCGCCCAATCTGTCGCGCCGCTATCGCAACACGATTCTGCTCAAGCGCGAGGATCTGCAGCCGGTGTTCTCCTTCAAGCTGCGCGGCGCTTACAACAAGATGGCCAAGCTCAGCGCGGAACAGCGCGCGCGCGGCGTGATCACCGCCAGCGCCGGCAACCACGCGCAGGGCGTGGCCTTGTCCGCCAGCCGGCTGGGCTGCGCGGCCACCATCGTGATGCCGGTGACCACGCCGCAGATCAAGATAGACGCGGTCAAGCAATACGGCGGCCAGGTGGTGCTGCATGGCGATTCCTTCAACGAAGCCTTCCACCACGCAACTGAATTGGCCGCGCAAAACGGCATGACTTATATTCCGCCGTTCGACGACCCGGACGTGATCGCCGGCCAGGGCACCATAGGCATGGAGATTCTGCGCCAGCACCCGGACGGCTTGAACGCCGTCTTCGTCGCCATCGGCGGCGGCGGCCTGGCCGCCGGCATCTCCAGCTTCATCAAGCGGCTGAAGCCGGAGATCAAGGTGATAGGCGTGCAGCCGGTGGATTCCGACGCCATGCGCCAATCCATCGCCAAGGGCGAGCGCGTGGAGTTGAAGGACGTGGGCCTGTTCGCCGACGGGGTGGCGGTCAAGCTGGTGGGGGAGGAGACTTTCCGCATTTGCCGCGAGCTGCTGGACGAGATCATCCTGGTGGACACCGACGCCATCTGCGCGGCGATCAAGGACATCTTCGAAGACACCCGCTCCATCGTGGAGCCGGCGGGCGCCTTGGCGGTGGCCGGCGCCAAGGCTTACGTGGAGCGCGAAGGCTGCGTGGACCAGACCCTGGTGGCGATTTCCTGCGGCGCCAATATGAATTTCGACCGCCTGCGCCATGTGTCCGAGCGTTCCGAACTGGGCGAGCGGCGCGAGGCCGTCATCGCGGTGACCATTCCGGAAAAGCCGGGCAGCTTCAAGCGCTTCTGTACCGTGATAGGCGGCCGCAACATCACCGAGTTCAATTACCGCTTCGCCGATCCCGGCACCGCCCATGTCTTCGTCGGCGTGCAGATCAGCGGCAAACAGGACCTGGAGAACATACTCTCCAGCCTGAACGCGCATGAGCTGGACAGCATCGATCTGACCGACAACGAATTGGCCAAGCTGCACATCCGCCATCTGGTGGGCGGTCACGCGCCGCAGCTCAAGGACGAGCGAGTGCTGCGCTTCGAGTTTCCGGACCGTCCGGGCGCGCTGATGCGTTTCCTGGAGGCGATGAGCGTGGACTGGAACATCAGCCTGTTCCATTATCGCAATCACGGCGCCGATTACGGCCGCGTGCTGGTGGGCATACAGGTGCCGGCCAGCGACGACGCGGAGTTCCAGCGCTTCCTCGACAATCTGGGCTATCCCTATGTCGAGGAAACCCAGAACCCGGCTTACAAGCTGTTCCTGGGCAAGACCATACGTTGAACCGGGCCGGCGGGCTGCTCGTGGTCGGCAGCCTGACGCCGCGCTCCTTCTTTGAAGCGAATCATGATCAAGGCAGTTCTATTCGATCTGGACGGCACCTTGGCCGACACCGCGCGCGATCTGGGCGCCGCGCTCAACCGCCTGCTGGCCGAGGAGGGGCTGCCGCCGCAGCCGTACGCGGCGGTGCGTCCCATCGCCAGCCACGGCGCGCGCGGGCTGGTCAGCCTGGGCTTCGGCATCGACCGCGAGCACCCGCGTTTCGAGGAATATCGCTTGCGCTTTCTGGATCACTACGAGCACAGCTTCGCCGACGAGACCGTCCTGTTCGACGGCGTCAACGGCCTGATCCAGGGCTTGATGGACAAGGGCTTGCTGTGGGGCATCATCACCAATAAGCCGATGCGCTTCACCGACCGTCTGGTGCCTTCGCTGCCTTTCATCGCGGCGCCGGCGGTGACGGTCAGCGGCGACACGGTGGGCGTGCCCAAACCGGACCCGCGGCCGATGCGCTTCGCCGCCGAGCGGATAGGCATCGCGCCCGAGCATTGCCTGTACGTGGGCGACGCTGAGCGCGACATCGCCGCCGGCCGCAGCGTGGGCATGAAGACGGTGTTGGCCAATTGGGGTTACATCGCCGACAGCGACCGGCCGGCGGAGTGGGGCGCCGACATCGCCATCGATCATCCGCTGCAATTGCTCGACCACGTTTGAGCGACGGCGGGCATGAAAAAAGCCACGGTTCTCCGTGGCTTTTTTGGTTTCGGCCTGGTGGTTCTCAGGCGCGCAGGTTCTGCGCAATCGCATAGATGGGCGACAAGGCCGCCTCGCCCAGGCGCAGGCTGCGCTGGCCGCTCCAGCCGAAGTCGTCGTCCGGCAGATTGGCGTTGTCCTTGAACGGCATCTCCAGCGTGAAGGCGAGACAGCCGAAGTGTTCGCATACCCAGTTGGTGGCGATGGTCATATTGGCCTTGCCCGGCGCGTTGCGCGGGTAGCCGTGTTCGGTCTGGTAGTCCGGGCTGGCCAGCAGCAGGTGGTGGCGGAACTGATCGGCCAGGGTTTCCAGGCGCTCGTTCCACGACGGCACGCCTTCGGTGCCGGCCAGGAACACATAGGGAATGTTCTCGTCGCCGTGGATGTCCAGGAACAGGTCCACGCCGATTTCCTGCATCTTGTTGCGCACCGCCAGCACTTCCGGGCTGGTCTCCGCGCTGGGGGCCGCCCATTCGCGGTTCAGGTTGGCGCCGGCGGCGTTGGTGCGCAGATTGCCCAGCACCGAGCCGTCCGGGTTCATATTGGGCACCACGTAGAAAGTAGCGCGGTCCAGCAGCGCGCGGCTGGTGGGGTCCTGCGGGTCCAGCAGGCGGTTGAGCAGGCCTTCGATGAACCATTCGGCCATGGTTTCGCCCGGATGCTGACGGGCGATGATCCAGATCTTGAGATCCGATTCCACCTCGTGGCCTATGGTCAGCAGATTGATGTCGCGCTGCTGCACGGTAAAGCCCAGGTCGCTGACCTGGCACAGGCCGGAGCCCTGCGCCTGACCGATCAGGTTCAGATGCTGGTCGTAGGAATAGGGTTCGAAATAGGCGTAGTAGATGCTGCCGGACAGCGGCACGTGATCTATCGTCATCACGCCGTTTTCGTAGTGGGTGGGCACGCGGAACCAGTTGATGCGGTCGTAGGAGGCCACCGCCTGGTAGTCGACCCAGCCGTCCGGATAGGCGCTTTCGCCGGCGTTCAGGAAATTGAAGGTGCAGTGCTGATAAGCGGCGCCTTGCACGCGGAAGTAGAACCACTGGGCGAAATCGGCCGCATTGTCGCGGCGGATGCGCAGTTGGATGTCTTCGTAGTTGTCGGCGGAGACGATCTCGATGCTGCCGGCGTCAAAATTGCTGCTGATTTTCATGCGCTGAACCTATTGGTTTCCTGAAACGTGCTTAAGGCGGAGATTGTAAACCTGTCGCCGCTCACATGCCATCCTCAGGCGCAAGGCAAAGAAAAACCCCGTCGGCTGGACGGGGTTGCGCTTTAGCCTGAAACTGGACTTAAGCGGTGGGCGCGCGCTTGCTGGCGGTCTTCACCGCGTCGGCGGTGGCGCTGGTGGCGGCCTTGACGCTGCTGTCGGTGAACTCCACCACTTGCTGGGCGGCTTTGCTGAAGGTGTTGACCGCGGCGGCGGCGGCGGCTACCGAGCTTTTCACCGCGTTCAGCGCGGCGTCGGAGCCGGCCGGAGCGTTTTTGGCTGCGGATTCGATCGCGCCGATCAGCGACTTGTTGAAGCTGCCCAGGTTTTCTTCGGCCAGCTTGGTCAGTTCGCTTTGAGCGGAGGAGACGATGTCGTACAGATTGCGGGAATTGGCCAGAGCGGTATCGATGTTCTGGGTGGCCAGCTTGTTCAGGTGGCTAACCGCTTCTTGCGGGTCGGTCACGCCGCTCAGCTGCTTGGCGATTTTGACGTTTTCTTCCAGCGACTGCTTGGAGATTTCCAGGTTCAGCTTGACCAGGCGCTCGGCGCTATCCAGAGTGATTTGCGAAAAGCGGAAAATGGTTTCCAGACCGTTCAGGGACAGCTTGTTCAGTTGCTCATTGCTGATGGACATAATGTATTCCTCCGCTGTGGGGTGAGACCTTAAAAGGAGATAGTCTGAATCAAAAATTTTGCACTGCACAATGACGAGTAAATGTATCATGCATTGCAGCAAAATTGGGAGCACTGACTGAAGATTTACTCTAGCGTGTTGTATTTATGATAAATTGCCGGCACACGGCACACCGTACCAAAATAAACCGGGAGCGTTACATGAGTGTTGAAAAGCGGGTCATCAAAAAGTACCCGAACCGCCGGCTGTACGATACCGCCACCAGTTCCTACATCA
Organism: Chromobacterium rhizoryzae; assembly: GCF_020544465.1. NCBI lineage: Bacteria > Pseudomonadati > Pseudomonadota > Betaproteobacteria > Neisseriales > Chromobacteriaceae > Chromobacterium > Chromobacterium rhizoryzae. Next base: position 3,661,598 of record NZ_CP066126.1, on the reverse strand, counting down.
CCTTGGGGGATGTGAAGCAATTGGTGCTTGATAATGTGGACATTCAAGTCGTCGACGCCAAGAGCCAAGAGGACATCACCCGCAGTGTGCTGTTGCAGATCATCCTGGAGGAGGAGAACGGCGGCATGCCGATGTTCAGCTACGAGGTGCTGACCCAGTTTATCCGCTCCTACGGCCAGGCCATGCAGGGCATGATGGGGCCCTTCCTGGAGAACAATCTGCAACTGTTCGCCCAGCTGCAGCAGAAAATGCAGGAACAAACCCGCGCGATTTACGGCGACAACACCATGTTGAACGCCAATCTGTGGGGCGAGTTCATGAAATTTCAGGGGCCGGCGGTGCAGAACATGATGGCCAACTACATGGAACAGAGCACCAGCATGTTCCTGGACATGCAGAACCGGATGCAGGAACAGACCAAGCAACTGTTCGGCGGTTTCGCCTTCCCGGCTTACAAGCAGGGCGAGGACGACAAGGACCCGTCCTAAAGAGCGCGTGTACGATCTCGCGAGCCAGCGAGACAAGGCGTTTTCAACGTCGTATCGCGCGCAGCGCAGCAGATCGCAAACAGACTCTAAGGCGCAGGCGGCCGGTTGGAACGGCCGCCTGTCCGTTTCCATCCGCCGCTTGCCCCCGGAGGGCTTGCCATGCCGATTCCCGCATGTTGGATGCCGGGCGCCGTTAGCGGCGCCCGCTACTCTTGCACGGCGTCCGCCGTGTTTCGATTTTTCCCATTTCCCATTGACGACTCTAGCCGGCCGGGCCGGCAAGGCGCCGCGCCATGTCCGCCGAAGCGCTGAGCGCCCGCCTGCGCGCGGCGCAGCGCAGCCATCTGGACGGCGACTGGGCCGAGGCGGAGCGGGCTTATCGCGCCTGCCTGCGCGATTGGCCCGCGTGCGCCGCGGCCAAATCCTTTCTGGCTTTCCTCTTGCTGCAGACGCAGCGCCCGGCCGAGGCCGAAGTCTGGCTGAGCGAGGCGATCGCCGCGGAGGCGTGCCATGCGGACTGGCATTTCAGCCTGGGCATGGCGCAGGCGCGGCAGGGCCGTTCGGGCGACGCGCGGCGAGCTTTCGCCGCGGCCGCGGAGCTGGACGGCGGCCAGCCCATGTATTGGACCAATCTGGCCGCCGCCTGCGAGCAGGACGGCGATTTCGCCGCCGCGGAACAGGCGTGCCGGCAAGCGCTGAGCGCGGACGCCGGCTGCGCCGACGCGCACTTCCTGCTGGCCGGCCTGTGTTTGCGACAGGAGCGCCATGCCGAGGCGCGGCGCCACAATGCGTTGGGCATTGTGGCCCAGCCGGCCGCGCATGGGCCGATCGCGCGCATCGAGGCGCATTGTGAGCTGGATCAGCGCGACGCGGCCCTGGCCTTGTTGCATGACTGGCTGGCGCAAGCGCCGGACGATCCGGTGGCCTTGCATCTGTTGGCCGCCTGCGGCGGCGCGGAGCCGCCGCCGCAGTGCAGCCCGGAATTCATCCGGCGGACTTTCGACGCCAACGCCGAGGCGTTTGACGCCACCCTGACCAACCTGCATTACCAGGGGCCGCAGTGGCTGGCGCAATGTCTGGAACGATTGGCGCCGCCGCCGGCCGCTCTGGACGCGCTGGATCTGGGCTGCGGCACCGGCCTGGCCGGCGGGGTCTTGCGGCCGTATGCGCGTCGCTTGCTGGGGGTGGATCTCAGCGGCGAAATGCTGGCGCGCGCCGCGGACAAGGGCGTGTACGACGTCTTGACCCAGGGCGACATCATCGAATTCCTGGCGACGGCTCCATTGCCGGTCGATCTGATCTGCTGCCTGGACACGCTCAGCTATTTTGGCGATCTGGAGCCGGCCCTGAGCTGGATGGCGCGTGCGCTCAAACCGGGCGGCTTGCTGCTGTTCAGCATAGAGCGCGCGCCGCGGGCTTTGCCGGGCGGCCACCGGCTGCAGCCCTGCGGGCGCTATCTGCACGATCCGGACTGGGTGGAGGGGCTGCTGGCGGCGTGCGGGTTGGCGTTGCGGGAGCGCCGGGACATGATGTTGCGGGAGGAGGCGGGGTGTCCGGTGCCCGGCGCTTTCTATTGCGCCGAGCGCATGCCTTAGTCAGGCCTCTGCGGGCGCCGGCGCTCAGTGCTTGCTTTGCATCAGCTTGTCGGTCCAGGCCATCACCAGAGCGGACAGCAGGAAGGTGCAATGGATCACCACCTGCCACATCACGCCCTGCTCGGTGAGCGGATTGCCGGGGCTGCCCAGATTGGACGCGCTGATGAAGGTTTTCAGCAGATGGATGGAGGAGATGCTGATCAGCGCCAGCGACAGCTTGGTCTTCAGCACGCCGGCGTTGACATGGGACAGCCATTCCGGCCGGTCCTCGTGGCTGTTCAGACTGTCGATCTTGGAGACGAAGGTTTCGTAGCCGCCCACCACCACCATGATCAGTAGATTGGCGATCATCACCACGTCGATCAGGCCCAGCACGATCAGCATGATCTGGGTTTCCGTCATGCTGGAGGCGTCGGCGACCAAGTGGATCAGTTCGAGCAGAAACTTATAGACGTACACCCCCTGGGCGACGATGAGGCCAAGGTAGAGCGGAGCCTGCAGCCAGCGGCTGGCGAAAATCAGGGACTCCATGCGTGAAACGAGAGTTTTCATATTGGTATCGTGTGAGGGGTTGACGGCTCAGAAGCTGTTCAAAGTCTGCGGCACGGCGGCGGGATTTTAGACCAGGGCGTTGAAACCGGCTTCGAAATGCTCATGCATCACTGCCACATTCCGCTTTACAGCCGTTGTCGCCTTGTCTCGCCCCAGCTCGCGAGACTTTGAACCGGCTCTCAGGCCTATATGGAGGCGTCGGATTTTACTATCAAGTGAGGTCTGAAAGGAGAGCGTCGCTCGGCGGCGTCCGCATCCGGCCCTGCGCCGGCGGGGTGAAAACGAATCGGGGAGCCCGCGGCGCAAACCCCTCCGAACGCTGCGCATCGCCTGTCAAATCGTTGTATACTCTCGCGTTTTTCTTCAGCAAGGCCATCATCATGGCAGACAAGATTCCAAGCATCGGCTTCGTGTCGCTGGGCTGTCCCAAAGCCTCCAGCGACTCCGAGCAGATCCTGACCCGCCTTCGCGCCGAAGGCTACGATATTTCCGGCAGTTACGCCGGCGCCGACCTGGTGGTGGTCAACACCTGCGGCTTCATCGATTCCGCCGTGGCCGAGTCCCTGGACGCGATCGGCGAAGCCCTGAACGAGAACGGCAAGGTCATCGTCACCGGCTGTCTGGGGGCCAAGGGCGATGTGGTGCGCGACGCGCATCCGTCGGTCTTGGCCGTGACCGGCCCGCACGCCACCGACGAGGTGATGAGCGCGGTGCACGCGCATCTGCCCAAGCCTCACGATCCCTTCGTCGATCTGGTGCCGGACATCGGCGTGCGGCTGACGCCCAAGCATTACGCCTATCTGAAGATTTCCGAAGGCTGCAACCATCGCTGCACCTTCTGCATCATCCCGTCCATGCGCGGCGATCTGGAAAGCCGGCCGATTCACGATGTGCTGCGCGAAGCGGAGAACCTGGCCAAGGCCGGGGTCAAGGAAATCCTGGTGATCTCGCAGGACACCTCGGCTTACGGCGTGGACACCAAGTACAAGCTGGGCTTCCACAACGGCCGTCCGGTGAAGACCCGGATGACCGAGCTGTGCGAGGAACTGGGCCGCCACGGCATTTGGGTGCGTCTGCATTACGTCTACCCGTATCCGCATGTGGACGAGGTGATTCCGCTGATGCGCGACGGCAAGATCCTGCCCTATCTGGATATCCCGTTCCAGCACGCCAGCCAGAAGGTGCTGAAGCTGATGAAGCGTCCGGCCAATAGCGACAATGTGTTGGCGCGCATCAAGAAATGGCGCGAGATCTGTCCGGAACTGGTGATCCGCTCCACCTTCATCGTCGGTTTCCCCGGCGAGACCGAAGAAGACTTCGAAGAATTGCTGAGCTTTATCCGCGAGGCGGAACTGGACCGCGTAGGCTGTTTCACCTATTCGCCGGTGGAAGGCGCCACGGCCAACGATTTGCCGAACCCGGTGCCGGAAGCGGTGAAGGAGGCGCGCAAAGAGCGTTTCATGGCGGTGCAGGAAGAGATCAGCGCGCGTCGCCTGGAGCGCCGCGTCGGCCAGACCATGCAGGTGCTGGTGGACGAGATCGACGACGAAGGCACGGCGATTTGCCGCAGCTACGCGGACGCGCCGGAGATAGACGGCCTGGTGTTCGTCGAGGACGCCGCCGGCATGCGCGCGGGCGAGTTCTATTCGGTGAAGATCGTCGATTGCAGCGAGCACGATCTGTGGGGCGAGCGCCTGTCGTCCTGATTCGCCGACAAGAGCCGATCCACGCGGCGCGTCGCTTTCTGGCGACGCGCCGTTTTCATTTCAGCTCCGGCGCAGCAGGCGCTGGCGCGCCACCCAGGCCTGGCCCAGGCTCAGGCCGCCGTCGTTGGGCGGCAGCTGCTCCGCGGTCAGTGGACGCAGGCCGGCCTGCTCCAGCAGCGGCAGCAGTTGCGCCATCAACTGGCGATTGCCGCAGCAGCCGCCGGCCAGCGCCACGATGCGGGTGCCGGTGGTGCGCGCCGCCTTGATCGCCCAGTCCGCCAGCGCGGCGGCCAGCGTGGCGTGCCACAGGCTGGCGATGGCCTGGTCGTCGTCCAGCCCGCAAAGATGGCGCGCCAGCGGCATCAGGTCCAGCAGATTGGCGCGGGTGCGCCAGCCGCCGGCCAGCGGCTCGGCCGGTCCGGCCTGAGCCTCCAGTCTTTGCGCGGCTTCGCTTTCGAAGGTTTCCACCCCGCATTGGCGGGTCAGGCCGGCGATGGCGCCGAACCAGCGGCCCAGACTGGTGCTGTCCTGGCAATCGCGGCGGATGGCGAGCTGCTTCTCCAATTGCTGGGCGCCGGGCTGGGCCGCCAGCCGCGGCGGCAGCGGTCCCAGTTCCAGGGTTTGCCACAAGGCCACGGCCAGCTTCCACGGCGGCAGCCGGCTGCGTCCCACGCCGGGCAGCGGCAGCGGCGAGATGTGGCCGATGCGCTCGCAGCTGTCGCCGTCCACCAGCATCATTTCACCGCCCCAGGCGCCGTTGTTGTGGCCTAGGCCATAGCCGTCCAGCGCCAGGCCCAGCGCCGGCTCGGTCACGCCGTGTTCGGCCAGCACCGCGCCCAGGTGGGCGTGATGGTGCTGGACCCGGATCAGCGGCACCTCCCATTGCTTGGACAGGTGTTCGGCCAACAGGCTGGAATAGGTGCCGGTTTCCAGATCGCAGGCTACCGCCTGCGGGGCGACGCCGGTGAGGTCGAGCAGATGGTCGGCCGCCTGCTGCAGCGCTTCGCAGGTCAGCGGATGGTTGAGCGCGCCGATGTATTGCGACACGAAGGCGTCCTTGCCGCGCAGCACGGTGGCGGTGGCCTTCATATAGGCGCCCAGCGCCAGCACCGGCGGGCCGTCCAGCGCCAGCGGCACCGGGTCCGGCACGAAGCCGCGCGCGCGGCGGAACAGCAGCGGCCGCCGCCGTTCCAGCGACACCACGCTGTCGTCGCAACGGGTGACGATGGCGCGGTTGTGCAGCAGGAAGACGTCGGCGACCTGGTTCAGCCGCTCGCGCGCTTCCTGGTTGCCGGTGACGATGGGCTCGCCGGACAGATTGGCGCTGCTCATCACCCACAGCCGCGAGCAGGGCTGGCGCAGCCAGCTGGCGCCGCCCGGGCGGCCCAGCGCTTCGTGGAACAGCAGCCATTGCAGCGGGGTGTAGGGCAGCATCACGCCCAGCGCGGACAGGCCGGGGGCGATGTCCGGCAGCAGCTGGTCGGCTTCGGGCTTCTTGTTCAACAGCACGATGGGGCGTTCCGGGCGCTGCAGCCAGGCGGCTTCTTCCTCGCTGACGTGGCAGAGCGCGCGGATGGATTCCACGTTCAAGGCCATGATGGCCAGCGGTTTGCCGGGGCGATGCTTGAGTTGGCGCAGCCGCGACACCGCCGCCGGGCTGGCCGCGTCGCAGACCAGATGGAAGCCGCCCAGGCCTTTCATTGCGATGCTGCGGCCCATATTGAGGATTTGCACCGCGCCGACGATGGGGTCGCCGTTCAGGCTTTGGCCGAAGCGGTCGGTCAGTTGCAGCTTGGGGCCGCACACCGGGCAGGCGGTGGGCTCGGCGTGAAAGCGGCGGCTGTTCGGGTCCAGGTATTCCTGGCGGCAGACCGGGCACAGCGGAAAGGCCAGCATGCTGGTGTTGGCGCGGTCGTAAGGCAGCCGGTGGGTGACGGTGTAGCGCGGCCCGCAATCGGTGCAGTTGATGAAGGGAAAGCGGTAGCGGCGGTCGCCGGGGGTGAACAACTCCTCCACGCAGCGCGGACAGGTGGCCACGTCGGCCGGCAGCCGGGCGTGGGTGACCGCGCCGCTGCTTTCTTCTATTTGAAAGCGTTGTTCGGCGTCGCGCAGCGGGATGTCGCGTTCTTGCAGCGCGTCGATGTGCGCCAGCGGCGGCAGCCGGGTTCGCAGCGCTTGCCGGAAGGCGCTCAGCGCCTGCGGTTCGCCCTGCAGTTCCAGCGTCACGCCTTCGCCGCTGTTGCGGACAAAGCCGGTGAGGCCGCATTCGCTGGCCGTGCGCCAGATGAAGGGACGGAAGCCGACGCCTTGAACCCGGCCCTGAACCGATAGGTGGATGCGTTGTTGGCTCATGGTGCTTGTGTCGCTGTGTGGGTGGTAGGGCAGGTCATGCGCAATGCCGCCAGTCCGAGAGGCCGTTCACGATCCGCTGCGCGGTGAGTGCTGCGTTGGGAATGCCGATGTGCTAAGCATGCATTCCGCTGTCTCCGCCGCAACGCCTGGTCCCGCTCCGGCTTGAGGGATCGTCAACAGGCTCTGAGAGGTTTTGCTGCGATGCGCAATACCTTTGTCATTTCCTTGGCGAATTTAAATTCGCCGATTCTGTTGCCAGCCTAGCAGCGCTCCCCGGTCTCGCGCTTTGTCCTAGATCATGTATATGAGTATTTGACGATTTACTGAATGCAAAGGGAATGCGCTGCGGCAGAGCGGGGCGGGAGCGGAGCGGAGATCTCGGGTCTCGACGCCGCTGCGGGGCGGGGCTGTTGCAATCCGACTACATGACGGCGGTTTGCATCGTTATAATGCCATTTGGAATTTTTACGTGAACAGCCCGGCTTGGATTGTTAATGTATTACTTAAAACAGTGTATAAAAGAAATCTCTAGCCCTGACATCCTGGCGTGCGCGGCGGATACGCCGCTGGCGGAAGCGGCGCGGCGCATGTTGCTGGCGGGCTGCGGCTCCATCGTGGTGCAGGATGAGGCGGGACGGCCGCTGGGGATTTGGACCGAGGCCGACGCGCTGGCGCTGGACCGGCTGGACGGCGCGGCAGGCATGCGGCCGGTGGGCGGCGCGATGAGCGCGCCCTTGGTGGTGCTGCCGCATGACCTGCCGGTGAGCGAGGCGGTGGCGCTATTCCGCGAGCGCGGCATCCGGCATGCGCTGGTGGAACAGGCCGGCAAGCCGTGCGGCGTGGTGTCGCTGACCGATATCGTATTGAGTCAGGGCAGCGAATCCTTTCTGGGCGTGCGGCGGGTGGTGGCGGACCGCGCGGCGCCCTTGTGCCAGCTGGGGGCGGCGGACTCGCCGGAGCAAGCGCTGGCCCTGATGCGGCTGCAGGGCGCCACCGCCTTGGCGGTGCGCTTCGACAACGGCGACTACGGCATCCTGACCCTGCGCGACCTATTGCGGCTGCTGGCCGAGGGGCGCGCGCCGGCGACCTTGGCCGAAGCCTGCTCCTGGCCGCTGTTGGGCGTGCGCGACGGCAGCAGCCTGCTGCAGGCCAGGCAGTTGATCCTGCAGCACAAGATCCGTCATCTGGCGGTGTACGACGCCGACGGCGTTCTGCTGCAGCTGCTGGGTTTTCGCGACATCATCCAGATGGTGGAGCAGGAGTTTCTGCAGGAATTGCACTCCGCCTTGCGCGAGCGCGACGACGCGCTGCTGCATTCGCGGCGCAGCTTGTTGCTGGCGGACAAGGTGTTCGAATCGACGCTGGAAGGCATTCTGATCACCGACGGCAACGGGGTGATCCAGATGGTGAACCCGGCGTTCAGCCGCATCACCGGCTATAGCAGCCAGGAGGCGCTGGGCCGCACGCCCGCCTTGCTCAAGTCCGGCCGACAGCCGGCGGATTTCTACCAGAAACTGTGGCAAAGCCTGAAAGAGAGCGGAGTCTGGCAAGGCGAGGTGGTCAACCGCCGTAAGGGCGGCTTGCTGTACACCGAGCATCTGAGCATTACCGCCATCCGCGACGCGGACGGCGAATGCCTGCATTACGTGGCGGTGTTCTCCGACATCACCCAGCGCAAGCAGTCCGAGGAGCGGCTGCATTTTCTGGCCAATCACGACGCGCTGACCGGCTTGCCGAACCGGACGCTGTTTCTGGAGCGCTTGCAGGAGGCGATAGAGCGGGCGCCGCCGACCCAGGTCCAGTTCGCCTTGTTGTTCGTCGATCTGGACCGCTTCAAGCTGGTCAACGACACCCTGGGCCATCACGCCGGCGACGAATTGCTGGTGCGCATCGCCTCGGTGCTGTTGCAGCACGCGCCGCCGCACTCCACCGTGGCCAGGCTGTCCGGCGACGAGTTCATCCTCTTGCTGCCGACGGTGGAACGGGTCACCCAGGTGGCGGCGCTGGCGCAGCAACTGCTGGACGGCGTCACCGAGCAGTCCGGCCTGACCGGCCACGAACTGTTCATCTCGGCCAGCATAGGCATCAGCATGTATCCGGAGGACGGGGTCAGCGCGGACGCCCTGTTGGTGAACGCGGACTCGGCGATGTACCAGGCCAAGGAGCGCGGCAAGAACAATTTCCAGTTCTACACCTCGGACATGAACGCGCGGGCGATGGAGAGGCTGAAGCTGGAGTACAGCCTGCACCGCGCGCTGGCGCAGGAAGAACTGGAAGTGTGGTATCAGCCCAAGGTGGAATTGGCCACGCGGCGGGTGGTGGGGGCCGAGGCCTTGCTGCGTTGGCGTCATCCTGAGCTGGGCCTGATGGCGCCGGCCAAGTTCATCCCCATTGCCGAGGACGGCTCGCTGATGGTGCCGATGGGCGAATGGGTGCTGGACACCGCTTGCCGGGACTGGGCGCTGTGGCGGAGACAGGGCCTGACCCCGGGGCGGATCGCGGTCAATGTGTCCGGCCGCCAGCTCAAGTACGGCAGCTTCGCCGACACGGTGGCGCACACGCTGCGCCGGCATGGCCTGGATAGCGGCGAACTGGAGCTGGAAATCACCGAGAGCGTGGCGATGGATGAGGACTGCGGCATGGTGGAAGCCTTGCAGCGGCTGCGCGAGCTGGGCGTCTATCTGTCCATCGACGATTTCGGCACCGGCTATTCCTCGCTGTCCTATTTGAAGCGGCTGCCGGTCAAGGGCTTGAAGATAGACCGCTCCTTCATCATGGATTTGCACCATGACGGCGACGACGCCGCCATCACCCGCGCCATCATTTCCATCGGCCGCAGCCTGGGCCTGGAGTTGGTGGCCGAGGGGGTGGAGCTGGAATCGCAGCGAGACTTTCTGTTGCAGCAGGGCTGCCGTTTGGGACAGGGTTATCTGTTCAGCAAGCCGCTGCCGCGAGCCGAATTCGAGGCGTTGTTGGCGGCGCGGGCATGAAAAACGGCGCCCATGGCGGGCGCCGTTGTCTTCCTGCGGCGGAGGGTCAACCGGGGCTTAGCCGCCGATCTTGTCGCGGCCGCCGAAGTAAGGCCGCAGCACGGCCGGAATGGTCACGCTGCCGTCGGCGTTCTGGTAGTTTTCCAGCACCGCCACCAGGGTGCGGCCCACCGCCAGGCCGGAGCCGTTCAGCGTGTGCACCAGCTGGTTCTTGCCGTTTTCGTCCTTGTAGCGCGCCATCATGCGGCGCGACTGGAAGGCCTCGCAGTTGGAGCAGCTGGAGATTTCGCGATAGGTGTTCTGCGCTGGCAGCCAGACTTCCAGATCGTAAGTCTTGGCGGCGCCGAAGCCCATGTCGCCGGTGCACAGCGTGATCACGCGGTAGGGCAGTTCCAGCGCCTTGAGGATGTTCTCGGCGTGGCCGACCATGTCTTCCAGCGCGGCGTAGGAGTCTTCCGGCTTCTCGATGCGCACCATCTCCACCTTGTCGAACTGGTGCTGGCGGATCATGCCGCGGGTGTCGCGGCCGTAGCTGCCGGCTTCCGAACGGAAGCAGGGCGAGTGCGCGGTCAGTTTCAGCGGCAGCTCCTCGGCCTTGAGGATGCTGTTGCTGACGGTGTTGGTCAGGGTGATTTCCGAGGTGGAGATCAGGTACTGGTCCACATTGCCTTCTTCGCCGCCCTTGGTCACCTTGAACATGTCTTCGGCGAACTTGGGCAGTTGGCCGGTGCCCAGCAGCGCGCTGTCGTTGACGATGTAGGGGGTGTAGTGCTCGACGTAGCCGTGATCGCCGGTATGGGTGTTCAGCATGAACTGGGCGATGGCGCGGTGCAGCCGGGCGATGTCGCCCTTGAGCACGGTGAAGCGCGCGCCGGACAGCTTGGCGCCGGTGTCGAAATCCAGGCCCAGCGGCGCGCCCACGTCGACATGGTCTTTCACTTCGAAGTCGAACTGGCGCGGCGCGCCCACGCGGCGCACTTCCACATTGTCGTTTTCGTCCTTGCCCGCCGGCACCGATTCGTGCGGCAGGTTGGGGATGGACATCAGCCAGGCGTCCAGCTGTTTTTGCACCGCGTCGAAACCTTGTTCGGCGGCTTTCAATTCGTCGCCCAGCGTCGCCACTTCGGCCAGGATGGCTGACACGTCTTCGCCCTTGCCCTTGGCCACGCCGATCTGCTTGGAGGAGGCGTTGCGCTTGGCTTGCAGTTCCTGCATGCGGGTTTGCAGGGATTTGCGTTCGGACTCCAGCTGGTTGAAGGCTGCGGTGTCCAGGGTATAGCCGCGGCCGGCCAGACGGGCGGCGACGGCTTCGATGTCGTTGCGAAGCAGATTGATGTCGAGCATGGTTAGGTTGGTCCTGTTTCTTTCACTTATTCGGAGTCTTGCCGGGCGTCGTCGTCGAGCTGACGCAGGAAATCCAGCTTGTCCCTTATTTTGCTTTCCAGTCCGCGCGGAGTCGGCTGATACCAGCGCATGTCTTCCAATCCTTCCGGCAGATAGGTCTCGCCGGCGGCGTAGGCATGGGGTTCGTCATGGGCGTAACGGTATTCGTGGCCGTAGCCCAACTCCTTCATCAGCCGAGTGGGCGCATTGCGCAAGTGTACCGGCACCGGCCGGGATTTGTCCTGCTTGATGAAGGCGCGGGCCTCATTATACGCCTTGTAGCCGGCGTTGCTCTTGGCGGCCACGGCCAAATACAGCGCGGCTTGAGCCAGCGCAAGTTCGCCTTCCGGGCTGCCCAGGCGCTCGTAGGTGGCGGCGGCGTCGTTGGCGATCTGCATCGCGCGCGGATCGGCCAGGCCGATGTCCTCCCAGGCCATGCGCACCAGCCGGCGCGCCAGATAGCGCGCGTCGGCGCCGCCGTCCAGCATCCGCGTCAGCCAGTACAGCGCCGCGTCCGGATTGGAGCCGCGCACCGATTTGTGCAGCGCGGAGATCTGGTCGTAGAAATCGTCGCCGCCCTTGTCGAAGCGGCGCGCGTTGACGGTCAGCACCTCGGACAGGAAGTCACGGTCTATCTGGCCGGTCTTGCGCGCGTAGGCGGCGGTGCGGGTCTGTTCCAGCAGGTTGAGGAAGCGGCGGGCGTCGCCGTCGGCGTAGCCGGTCAGGGTGTCGATGGCGGCGTCGTCGAAGCTCAGCCCCTCCAGCGCGCCGTTGGCGGCGGCGCGTTCGAACAACTGGCGCAGCTCCTCCTCGTCCAGGCTGTTGAGCACATAGACCTGGGCGCGGGACAAGAGCGCGGAATTGACCTCGAAAGAGGGGTTTTCCGTCGTGGCGCCGATGAAGGTCAGCAGGCCGGATTCGACGAAGGGCAGGAAGGCGTCCTGCTGGCTCTTGTTGAAGCGGTGCACCTCGTCGACGAACAAGATGGTGTGGCGGCCGGAGCGCTGCAGCGCGGCGTGCGCGCGCTCCACCGCCTCGCGGATGTCCTTGACGCCGGAGAACACCGCCGACAGCGGGATGAATTCAGCGTCGAAGCTGGCGGCGAGTATGCGCGCCAGCGTGGTTTTGCCTACGCCGGGTGGGCCCCACAGAATCATCGAGTGCGGGGTGCTCGCTTCCACCGCCAGCCGCAGCGGCTTGCCGGGGCCGATCAGGTGCCGCTGGCCGATCACCTCGTCGAGGCGGCCGGGACGCAGCGCTTCAGCCAGCGGTTTTTTCGGTTCATTGGCAAACAGATCGTTCATGGCGGGGTTCTGCGGCGGGGAAAATCAAAGCGACAGTATATCAGTTGATCTGTCGGGCGCGGCTGTCGCGCGGATTTGTTGCGGCGCAAAAAATCTGGCGGGGACGGGGGATTGCTGGCAAATTGTTTCCATCGTCATGAGACGGGGAACAAAGGGGATAAACAATGCAAGCCATGGATACCGGCCGCCTGATTCTGCGGCCCTTCGACGAAAACGACCTGGACGCTTTTTACCGGCTCGGCACCGTGGCCGAGGCCATCCGCTATGTCGGCAATACGCCCTTCGGCTCGCGCGAACAGGCTTTGCAAGCGATGCGCGACGGCCCGCTGGCGGACTACGAAAAACACGGTTTCGGCCGAGTGGCCTGCGTGTGGAAGGACAGCGGCGAGGTGATCGGCTTCAGCGGTCTGAAATACATGGCGGCGGTGGACGCGGTGGAGCTGGGCTATCGCTTTCTGCCCGAGTACTGGGGCCTGGGCCTCGCCACCGAGTCCGGCCGCGCCTGTCTGCGTCTGGCGCGGGACGTCTACGCGCTGGATAGGCTGGTGGGCCTGGTGCACCCCGACAACGCCGGGTCCGCGCGCGTGCTGGGCAAACTGGGTTTCGCGGTGGAGGGGAGGGTGAGTTTGGACTTCATTCCGGACACGCCGGTGGAGGTGTTCGCCAGGCGCTTGCTGGCTGACGAGGCCTTGTGAAGCGAGCGCCCGAAGATCTGACCCGAATTCTGCAACCCGCCGCGCCGGCGGGTTTTTTCATTGGGCGCCGCCAGGGTGGAATCTGGCGGTTTTGCCGAATTTGACGCGCGTCAAATGCGCTCGTGGTTGCGCATGACATGGGTGAAATCTGATGCATAGAATCTCGCCGTGATAATTTTTTTGTCATCGCCATGAAACTGCATCTAGACGCCGAAGTGCTCGCCGACTTCGTATCCGCCCTGTTGGGGCCGGACAGCGAGGTGGCGGTGCACGATCTGTCCAATCCCAGCGCTTCGCTCAAAATCATCCGCAACGGGCATGTGTCCGGCCGCAGCGTCGGCGCGCCGGCCACCGATCTCGCCTTGAGCATGGCGCGGGAGTGTTCCGGCAAGGGCGGCGAGGATTACCGGCTGAACTACCGCAGCAAGACCCGGAGCGGCGTATCGCTGCGCTCGTCCACCCTGGTGATCAAGGACGAGGCCGGCCGCGCGCAGGCCATGCTCTGCGTCAACTCCGACGACAGCCGCTACAAGCGCGCGCTGGAGGCGGTGCAGGCGCTGCTGCCGGCGGAACTGTCTCACGATCCGCACCAGGAAACGCTGTCGCAGGGTATCGACGATGTGGGCGTGGGCATCATGCAAAGCGTGTTGGAGCAATACGCGATCGATCCGGCGCGCTTGTCCGGCGATGAAAAATTGGAGGCGATCCGGGAATTGAATCAGCGCGGCTTGTTTTCCGTCCGCGGATTCGTCGGCAAGGCCGCGCAGGCGCTGGAGATTTCCGAGCCCACGCTTTACCGCTATCTGAAGCAGTGTCGTGACTGAGGGCTTCTGATTCGCGTCCGTCGTCCCTTCCCGCGCTGTTGGCGCAGCGCGGCGGGGACATCCAAGCATCCGGTTGGCGCCGGAGCGCTTGGGACAGCAATGAAACCACTAAAGGATCAACGAGTATGGACATCACCCAGGTGGGCGTCAAGCCCAGGGCAAGCGCTGCCGAGCGCGCGGGAATGAGCGAGGCGGAGTGGCGGGAGGCGGTGCGTTTCGACGGCATCGACCGCGGTTGGGTCGTGATGAGCATAGGCATGGCGATAGGCGCCGGCATTGTGTTCCTGCCGGTGCAGGTGGGGCTGATGGGCTTGTGGGTTTTCCTGTTGTCGTCCGTCATCGGCTATCCGGCGATGTATCTGTTTCAGCGTCTGTTCATCAACACCCTGGCGGAGTCCCCCGAGTGCAAGGACTACCCTAGCGTGATCAGCGGCTACCTGGGCAAGAACTGGGGCATTTTGCTGGGCGCGTTGTACTTCATCATGTTGGTGATCTGGGTCTTTGTGTATTCGACCGCCATCACCAACGACAGCGCCTCCTTTCTGCACAGCTTCGGCGTCACCGAGACCTTGTTGTCCGCCAACCCCTTCTACGGACTGGGCCTGATCTGTCTCTTGGTGGCGCTGGCCTCCCGCGGCGAGCAACTGCTGTTCAAGATTTCCACCGGCATGGTGTTGACCAAGCTGGGCGTGGTGGCGGTGCTGGGCCTGGCCATGGTGTCGGAATGGAAGCTGGTCAATGTGGGCGCTTTTCCGTCCGTGGGCAGCCTGATCAAGGACGCCATCATCATGCTGCCGTTCACGCTGACCTCCATTCTGTTCATCCAGAGCCTGAGCCCGATGGTGATTTCCTACCGCGCGCGGGAAAAGTCGCGCAAGGTGGCGCAATACAAGGCGATGCGGGCGATGAACATCGCCTTTGGCATCCTCTTCGTCACCGTCTTTTTCTATGCGGTGTCCTTCACTCTGGCGATGGGGCATGAGCAGGCGGTCAAGGCCTCGCATGAAAACATCTCGGCCCTGGCCATGGTGGCCAGCAGCATGCCGGGCGATATGGTCAAGCTGTTCAGCCTGATCCTGAATATTTTCGCGGTGATGACCGCGTACTTCGGCGTTTATCTGGGCTTCCGCGAGGCCTGCCAGGGCCTGGCGATGAATCTGCTGCGCCGGGTGATGCCGGAGGAGCGCATCCGTCCGGATTGGGTGGCCAAGGGCATCATGGTGTTCACCGTTTTGCTGTCCTGGGGCGCCATCGTGCTGAACGCGCCGGTGCTGAGTTTCACCTCGATCTGCAGCCCGGTCTTCGGCCTGGTGGGCTGCTTGATCCCGGCCTACCTGGTCTACCAAGTGCCCTTCCTGCACAAATACAAGGGCGGCGCGCTCAAGATCATCATCGCCACCGGCCTGCTGCTGTGCGTGTCGCCCTTCCTGGCCTTCTCCTGAATTTCCGCCGCCGTTCCATTTTGCGGGCGGCGGCAAGACTTTGATTTAATTTGATTGGAAAGCGTAATCACCATGTGTACATCGACTCTCAACACTGATCTGTGGCCGAAGTTCGTCAAGGCGGCGCGCGCGGAAGTGGCGCCGGCGCTGGGTTGCACCGAGCCGATTTCATTGGCCTTGGCCTGTGCCATCGCCGCCAAGACGCTGGGCCGCGCGCCTGAGCGCATCGAGGCGCGGGTATCGCCCAATCTGATGAAGAACGGCATGGGCGTGACCGTGCCGGGCACCGGCGCCGTGGGCCTGCAGATCGCCGCCGCGGTGGGCGCGCTGGGCGGCGATCCGGACGGCAAGCTGGAAGTGCTCAAGGGTTTGAGCGGTGAAACGGTGGACGCGGCCAAGCGCATGCTCGCCGAGCATCGCGTGACGCTGAGCATCGCGGACGTGCCCAACATCCTCTATTCGGAAGCCCGGGTTTTCGCCGGCGAGGAGACGGCCCGCGTCTGCATCGCCGATTCGCACACCCATGTGGTGCTGATCGAACGCAATGGCGCGGCGTTGTTCCGCGCCCAAGCCGACGCCTTGGGCCAGGCCGGCGCCGCGTACGATTTTTCCGACGCGACGGCGCGGGATGTCTACGATTTCGCCACCCAGGCGCCGCTGGAGACCATGGACTTCATCCACGAGGCGGCCACCTTGAACGAGGCGCTGTCGCGGGCGGGCATGGGAGGGCAGTTCGGCCTGCATATCGGCGCGACCTTGCACAAGCAGGTGAGCGCCGGCTTGCTGTCGGATAATCTGCTGACCCGCATTCTCACCCGCACCACGGCGGCGTCCGACGCCCGTATGGGCGGCGCCACCCTGCCGGCGATGAGCAATTCCGGTTCCGGCAACCAGGGCATCGCCGCCACCATGCCGGTGGTGGTGGTGGCCGAGCACGTCGGCGCCGACCGGGAAACCCTGACGCGGGCGCTGATGCTGTCTCACTTGATGGCGATTTACATCCACGCCCGCTTGCCCAAGCTGTCCGCGCTGTGCGCGGTCACCACCGCGTCCATGGGCGCGGCGGCGGGCATGGCCCATCTGTTGGGCGGCGGCTACGCGGTGGCCGGCATGGCCATTTCGAGCATGATAGGCGACCTGGCCGGCATGATCTGCGACGGCGCGTCCAATAGCTGCGCGATGAAGGTGTCCACCTCGGCCGGCTCGGCCTACAAGGCGGTGTTGATGGCGCTGGACGGCGTGTGCGTGGCCGGCAGCGACGGCATCGTCGAGTGCGAACTGGACGCCTCCATCGCCAACCTGGGCAAGCTGGCCAGCCAGGGCATGGTGCAGACCGATGTGCAGATTCTGAAAATCATGATGGACAAGCAGGCGGCCGCCGCGAGCTGATGCGGCGGCGGGTTTGCGCGCGGCCGGCGTCCGGCTTGACGCCCTCGAAGCGTAACGGTTTCGGGGGCGTTTCTCATGGCGTGGCGTGTTTGCGTTTGCAGCGTCCAGCACGCGAATCGGGCAGGCGATGGCGCAAAACGACAGTGTCTTGCGGCGCGTGCGTGGTGATTCCGGACGCGGGAAATCGCCGCTGTGCGGGTTTTTAAGGGGAGGGCCGCGGCGCTGCGCCGCTAGGAGCTAAAACCAGGAGATGGTGCGAAAGGAGAGACTCGAACTCTCACGCCTTGCGGCGCTGGAACCTAAATCCAGTGCGTCTACCAATTCCGCCACTTTCGCTTTGATGCCGCTTGCAAATCCGGCCAGAAGCCCTAATTTGCAAGGGAGTGCAAGAATACCCGAAGCGCTTTCCCGGCGCAAGCCGGCCCGCCTGGAAACTTATTGCCACGGCGGCGGTCACTGTCGGTACAATTTGATAAAAATCCCTTTGGAGAAAGGCTTAATTATGCACCCGAACCTTGAGACGGCCTATCAGACGACCGGTATGGCCGAGGTACGCCATAAGGTTCTTCGCAATACTTATGGTTTGCTGGGCTTGTCGATGATCCCCACGGTGATGGGGGCCATCGTCGGCACCAATATGAATTTCGGCTTCCTGGCCGGCAGCCCCATCATCGGCATGCTGGCGATCCTGGCCGTGTTTTACGGCCTGGTGTTCGCCATCGAGAAAAACCGCTACAGCTCGGCCGGCGTGTTCCTGATGCTGGGCTTCACCTTCCTGATGGGCTTGCTGTTGGGGCCCTTGCTGCAACTGGCGTTCAAGTTTTCCAACGGCGGCCAGCTGATCATGACCGCGGGCGCGGCCACCGCGCTGGTGTTTTTCGTGATGGCGGGCATCGCCACCACCACCAAGCGCGATCTGAGCGGGCTGGGCAACTTCCTGACCGTGGGCGCCATCGTGCTGATGGTGGCGGTGGTGGCCAACATCTTCCTGCGCATGCCGGCCTTCCATCTGATGATCTCGGCGGCCTTCGCGCTGTTCAGCTCGCTGATGATTCTGTGGCAGGTCAAGGTGGTGGTGGACGGCGGCGAGGACAGCTATATTTCCGCCGCGCTGTCCATCTACATCAGCATCTACAATCTGTTCACCAGCTTGCTGCAACTGCTGCTGGCCTTCGCCGGCGAGCGCGACTAAAACCCGCGCCGGCATCGCCTTCCAATCAAAACGCCCCGTCCGGGGCGTTTTTTTGTTCCTTTTTTTTCCTTCCCTAGCGCTTCTGTCTGACAAATCCTGACGCCCGCCCACCGGTCCGGCGGCGCTTTCGGCTGGCCGCTCGGGGCGTGGCTGGCGGTGGCTTGTCTAGTCCTTTCCCTGCTAAGCGGTTGATTTTGACAAGATTTTTCGGGCTTTGTTGCTTCGTGTTGTCATATTTGCGAATGGGAATTATTGCATTTTGTATTATGAAGTTTTTATATACGATAAAAATAAATAGGACTTTGGCATTTTTGGTTTTGATGATTCACTGCTTAGGCAGGCGCCGCTTGGGCCGGCTGAACGCGGCGACGGACGCCGCCTCGGCGGCCCGGCGCGAGCGCCGACGCAGGTTCGCCGCATGGCGCCCGGAGCAGGGCGGCTAGTGTTCCGGGTTTGGGCGCCGGCGAAGAACCGAGGATTTCACCGCCGCTGGCAGGCGGCGGCGAATGGCCGGGAGCGATGGGGTGGCAGCCCCGGACTCACGGCGGTTGTTCCCTATCGACAGCAGTTTCGACACTTAGGAGATGCAATGCGTATCCATATCACGGTGGGCGCGGTTTCGCTGGCCCTGGCGTCCCTGGCCGGTCAGGCCGCAACGCCCTTGCAAGCGGGAGATCCGCTGGTGTCCCAGCAATGGTTCCTGCAAAACACGGGGCAGAACGCGTTCTCGCAGCGCGGCGGCGTGGCCGGCATCGATCTGAACCTGGCGCTTAGCCATTCGCGCAGCATCCAGGGCCGCGGCGTGACGGTGACCGTCATCGACGACGGCTTGGAAATCCGCCATCCGGACCTGGCGGGCAATGTGGTGCCCGGTTCCAAGAACCTGGCCAACAATAGCGACGACCCGACCCCCAGCTCGGCCACCGACAGCCACGGCACGGCCGTGGCCGGCATCGCCGCCGCGGTGGGTTTCAACAATCTGGGCGGCCGCGGCGTGGCGCCAGCGGCCAGCCTGAACGGCTTCAACTGGCTGAAGGCGCAAACCACCGCCGGTTGGATGTTGTCTCATGGCAAGTCGCCGAGCGACAGCGCCGGCCAGTCGTCCACCCTCTCCCGCGTGTTCAACCAGAGCTACGGCAGCTCGGCGATCCGCTCGATCCCGGGCAATCCGGACACCGATATGACGCTGCGGGTGCGCGACGAAGCGCACGAGGACGTCAGCCTGCGCAGCAACGGCGGCAAGGGCGCGGTCTTCGTCAAGTCGGCGGGCAACGCCTACGTCAGCTTCCAGTCCGGCTCTGACGACGACGGCAAGCCCACTTATGTCTTGGCCAAGGCCGGCAACGACGGCCTGCCGATCCAGGACTCCAACCTGACCACCGACAACAGCAATTACTGGAACGTGGTGGTGTCGGCCTTGAACGCCGACGGCGTGCGCTCGTCCTACTCCTCGGTGGGCGCCAACGTGCTCTTGACCTCGCCGGGCGGCGAGTACGGCACCGCCAGCCCGGCGATGGTGACCACCGATCTGGTGGGTTGCGACCGCGGCTCCAACTCCACGCTGCGTCCGTCCACCAATCAGTTGCACGGCGGCACTGCGCTGGACCCGAATTGCGATTACCGCGGCACCATGAACGGCACTTCCGCCGCGGCGCCGGCCGCCTCCGGTTCGTTTGCGGTGTTGATGTCGGCGTATCCCAATCTGAGCGCGCGCGATGTGCGCGATCTGCTGATCAAATCGGCGCGCAAAGTGGACGCCAATCATGCCGGCGTGACTCTGGCGTTCAAGGACGCCAAGGGCGGCGCGCACAGCTACCAGGCTTTGCCGGGATGGCAGAACAACGCCGCCGGCCTTGCTTTCCACCCGTTCTACGGCTTCGGCCTGATCGATGTGGACAAGGCGGTGGAACTGGGTCGCAATCACAAGCCGCTGACGGCGCTGGAGAAGACGCGCTGGCAGACGGTGTCGGTGATGAAGGCGATTCCGGACGCCAGCGAAGCCGGCCTGGACAGCGCGTACACCCATGCCGAGGATTTGACGGTGGAAGCGGTGCAGGTGCTGGTGGACGCGAAACACGGCCGCGCCAACGACCTGGCGGTGGAGCTGATCTCGCCGGCCGGCACCCGCTCGGTATTGCTGTCGCCGCGCACCGGCCTGGTGAATGAGAGCTACGGCCTGAACCAGCAGCGCCTGTTGTCCAACCACTTCTACGGCGAATCGGCGCGCGGCCAATGGCGGCTGCGCGTGATCGACACCAACGGCGCCGAGTACTATTACGACTACCGCGACGCTCAGGGTCAGCGCACGCTGAGCCTGCCCAACGCCGCCGGCACCCTGCGGTCTTGGTCCATCCGCTTCATCGGCCACAAAGGAGCATAACGATGAAACATTCCCTGATTCTGGCCGGCCTGCTGGCCCTGGCCGCCGGCGCCCAAGCCGCCGACGTTCCGTCCTTCAAGCAGAAGCCGGGCGGTCAGCCGCTGGTGATCAACGGCAAGACTTATTACAAACAAGCGGCGCCGGCCGGCAAGCTGCCGCTGGGCGTCAGCGCCCGCTCGGCGGCGAGCGAAGGCGGCGCGACGCTGAAGCGCGGCGACGTGCTGCGTTCCGAAGGCGAACTGGCGCCGTCCAAGGTCAGCGGCGTGGTGATGGTGAAGCTGGCTTCGCCGCGCGACGAGGCCGCGCTGGCGCGCGATCACAGCCTGAGCGTGCGCTACCGCACCCAGAGCGTGGTGGTGTTCGACGCGCCGGCCCAGGCCGAGCTGCTGTCCTTGCAGCAGCGTCTGGCCGCGGACAAGCGGGTCAAGCAGGTGCAGTTGGAGGTGTTCAGCAATAGCGAGTTGCCGCAGTAAGGGCGTTCGCCAGTCCAAAGGACGACGCCGGCCCAGGGCCGGCGTTTTTCATGCCTCGGCGGTGTGCGGCTGCAGGTGGCGGGTGTTTTGGCCCAGTTCCACCAGCAAGCGATCCAGCCGCGCGATGGCGTCGGCGATGGCCTGGGTTTCGCCGGACAGGCTGCGCGTGGATTCGCCCACCGCGGTGATGTCGTGGGCGAACTGGGCGAAACCCTGGTTCTGATTGGCTTCCGCTTGAGACATCTGGCTGAGCAGGCTGGCCAGCTCGCCGGTTTCGCGGATGATGCCGGATAGTTTTTGCTGGGCGTCCACCGAGTGGTCGCGGCCGGTCCGCATCTGCTGATTGCCGTCCCGCATCGCCACCAGCGCCTGATTGGTGCCGTCGACGATCAGCCGGATCTTCTGCTCAATGTCCAAGGTGGCGTTCTGGGTGCGCTCGGCCAGCTTGCGCACCTCGTCGGCCACTACGGCGAAGCCGCGGCCCAGCTCGCCGGCGCGCGCCGCCTCGATGGCGGCGTTGAGCGCCAGCAGATTGGTCTGGTCGGCGATGTCGCGGATCAGCTGCACGATGCCGCTGACCTCGGCGCTGCGTTCGCCCAATTGTTCCAGCCGGCCGGAGGCCAGCGCAATCACCTCGCCGGCCTTGCTCAACTGGCGCACCGCCTGGTCCATCGCCTCGCCGCCGCCCAAGGCCGCCTGGCCCGCGGTGTGCGCCAGCTGGGTGGCGGTCACCGATTGCTCGGCGTTCTGGCTGGTGACCACCGCCATCTGCTGGGCGATCACCACCATGTCCTCGGAGCGTTCGCGCTGGCTGGCCATGGTGTCGGCCATATTGCCGGTGCTGCCGGCGATGTCCCGGCTGGCGCTGGAGGCGGCCTGGATGGACTGGGTCAGCTGGGCCATCAGCTGCCGCATCGCCTGTTGCGCCTGTTCGGCCTCGCGCCGCGCGCTTTCCAGTTTCTCGAAGCTTTTGACCTTGGCCTTGTCGAAAGCCAGCGCCAGGGCCAGCACCACCAGGGACAGGCCGGCCAGAGACTTGGCTTGCAGCTTGGGGATTTCCGCGTGGGGAATCGGGTTGGCCGGCAGCAGGCCGCGGGCGCTCAGCCACAGAAAGAGGCTGATGGCGGCCGCGGTCAGCGCCAGCCAGACCATGCCGGAGACGCGGGTGGCGACGAAGACGGCGGTGAAGGGAATGGCGGCGAACCAGACAATGCTGGTGGATTGGATGCCGCCGTTGACGTAGACCATCCAGCACACCATCGCGTACATGCAGCTGGTGATGAATTCCGCGCTGAAGCGCACCGCGCCGCTGAGCTTGAGCAGCAGCGGCCCCAGCAGCAGGCCCAGGCCGCCTAGCGCGATGCCGGCGGCCATCGCGCGGTGGCCCAGTTGCAGGTATTCGACGGCGAACAGCGGCGCCACCAGGCCGGCCAGCAGGCCGACGCCGACGACGGTGCGGCCGCGGATCGCCTGTTCCGGGGATAGGCGGACGCGGTCCGGGATGAACCATTCGGTGATGGTTTGAATCGACATGGAGTGCCCCTCTGATGCGTTGTAGACGCGGCTGCGGACGCAGCTTGTTGTTGTGCGGCTCTTATGGCGCTCCAATGTAAAACAATTGTTTGAATTAACGCAATGGCATGACCGGACAGGGCGGCGAAGGGGAGGGGCGCTGTTGCGCGGAACGGCGAAACCGCCTGCCGGGCGGCAGGCGGTTGGGGGAGGGCGGCTTCAGTTCAAGCGGACTCGCCTTGCTCCGCCTGCAGCGCGGTCAGCGCGATGGTGTAGACGATGTCGTCCACCAGCGCGCCGCGCGACAGATCGTTGACCGGCTTGCGCAGGCCTTGCAGCATCGGGCCCACCGACACCACGTTGGCCGAGCGCTGCACCGCCTTATAGGTGGTGTTGCCGGTGTTGAGGTCCGGGAACACGAAGACGGTGGCGCGGCCGGCCACCGCGCTGTCCGGCGCCTTCTGGCGGCCCACCGATTCCACGCTGGCGGCGTCGTACTGCATCGGGCCGTCTATCAGCAGGTCCGGCCGCTTTTCCTTGGCGATGCGGGTGGCTTCGCGCACTTTTTCCACGTCCGAGCCGCTGCCGGAGGAACCGGTGGAGTAGGAGATCATCGCCACTCGCGGCGGAATGCCGAAGGCGGCGGCGGAGTCCGCCGACTGGATGGCGATGTCGGCCAATTGCTCGGCGTCCGGGTCCGGGTTCACCGCGCAGTCGCCGTAAACCAGCACCTGCTCCGGCATCAGCATGAAGAACACGCTGGAGACGATGCGGGCCCCCGGCGCGGTCTTGATTAGCTGCAGGGCCGGGCGGATGGTGTTGGCGGTGGTGTGCACCGCGCCGGACACCAGGCCGTCCACTTCGTCCAGCGCCAGCATCATGGTGCCCATCACCACATTGTCTTCCAGTTGTTGCTCGGCCATCGGCGCGTTCAGGCCCTTGCTCTTGCGCAGCTCCACCATCGGCGGCACGTAACGGCCGCGCACCTCGTTGGGGTCGATGATTTCCACCGATTCCGGCAGGGCCACGCCCTGGGCTTCCGCCACTTGCAGGATTTCGGCGCGCTGGCCGATCAGCACGCAGCGGGCGATGCCCTTCTCGTGGCAGATGGCGGCGGCCTGGATGGTGCGCGGTTCGTTGCCTTCCGGCAGCACGATGCGCTTATTGGCCTTGCGCGCCTTTTCCATCAGCTGATAGCGGAAGGCCGGCGGCGGCAGGCGCAGTTCCTGCGGCGCGCCGATGTATTGCTTCAGCGGCGCCACGTTCAGGTGTTCGGCGACGAATTCGATCACGCGCTCCATGCGCTCGCGGTCGTCGGACGGCACTTGCAAGCTCATATTGTTGAGCGCGCTGCTGGTGTCGAAGGTATTGGATTCGCTGGCCATCACCGGCATGCCGCCGGTGAAGGCTTGCTGGCACAGCAGCATGATGCGCGGGTCCGGCATCGAGTCGCAGGTCAGCAGCAGGCCGGCCAGCGGCACCCCGTTCATCGCCGCCATCGCGGTGGCCAGCACGATGTCCTCGCGGTCGCCCGGGGTGATGATCAGCGCGCCGGGCTTGAGCAGGTGCACGATATTGGGCACGGTGCGGGCGGTCACCACCATGGTGCGCACGCGCCGGCTGGTCAGTTGGCCGGCGTGCAGCAGCCGCGCCTTCAGATGATTGGCTACGTCCAGCGTGCGCGGCGCCAGCAACTCGGGTTCGTGCGGGATGGCGCCCAGCAGCGGCAGTCTGACCTTCTTCATCAGGCTGCCGCTTTCCAGCACCTCGGTGGCGATGTCCTGGGCGTTCTGATCCTTGGGCACCCGGTTGAGGATGTAGCCGGCGACTTGTCCGCCCTGACCGCCGCCAAAGGCCTGGATGCTCATTTCCAGTTGCTCGGCGATCTCATGGCTGGCCAGGTTGTCGGCGGCGCTGACCAGGATGGTCTGCGCCTGCAGATTGCGGGCGATCTTGGTGTTGAGGAAGGTGGAGAACACCTGCTTCTGGTCCGGCACAAGGCCTTCCACCAGCACCACGTCCACCTGATGGGCCGCCTGCTGATACAGGCTGACCACTTCCTCCATCAACTGATCCACCTGGCCCTTGGACAGCAGGTGTTCCACCCGCTCCATCGGAATCGGCTCCGGCGGATTGAGCCGGCAGATGGCGCGCGCGAAGTGGGTGGAGCGCTCCGGCTCCTTGGGGTCCGCGCCCTGGGCGATGGGCTTGACGAAGCCGACGCGCAGGCCGGCCTGTTCCAGGCTGTGGATGGCGCCCAGCGCCACCGAGGTCAGGCCGGCGTTGAAGCCGATGGGTGCGAGGAAAAAGGTTTGCATGGTTTCAGAGACTTTCCTGTGACGCGCGGCGGGAATGGGCGCGAATGGCGGTCCGGCACCGACCGAACGGTGTCGCAGGCTGCAGGCGCTTGGCGCGATGAGTCGTTAAATTCAGCATTTCGGCAAAAATCAGCGGTTTTGTCGCCATTGGACCCGAGCTCGCGGCCGCGGCGGCGAGCATGGATTCCCGCTGCGTCGGACGCGGCTTTCAATCGGTATAGCATTGCCGGAAGCCGGCGTCAGCGCCGCGGGGTCTCCGGCGAAAAGCATGGCTGCGCCTGCTTTTACGCGGCAGGCATTGTAACTGGCGGCATATCGGCTACAGTCCAGATGGGGTCAGGCTCCAGGGCCGGACGGCGGCGATGACGGCGATTATAACATCATGAATTAAGCGACTCTAATATTGCATTGCAGCGTGAATGCTAAAGCTTTGATTCCTATCAAAAATATTATTCTAAGTATGATTTGGGTATGGCAAGCTGATGTTTTTACGCCAAGAACCCGCTTCCAGCAGAGAGGAAAGGCTTGCCCCGGTGGGGGGGCGGGGGCATAATCCGCCCCTCGGCCGCAAGGTTCGGCCTTGTTTTTGTTGATTGTTTTTGATAGTCCCGCAAACTCGTTTTAAGCGAGATTCGGCTGGTCTTATATCTTCTACCACGGAGGTGTGGGAATAATGTCTGATCTGGCTTCCGCTCAGTTGCTTCAAGCTTCTGCTGCCCAGCTACCCGTCTATACCTATTTCGATCCTGCCTATTACGCTCAGGAACAGCGGCTGCTGTTTGGAGACGCGCCCCTCTACTATGGCCATGAGCTGATGACGCCGAACGCCGGCGATTATCAGACTCTGGAATGGATGGGCCACGGCAAGATGCTCAAGAACGTGGATGGACGGGTCAAGCTGATCTCCAATGTCTGCCGCCATCGCCAGGCGGTCATCTATAAAGGCCGCGGCAACGGCAATCATATCGTCTGCAATCTGCATGGCTGGACTTACGACGCCGAAGGCGCTTTGCTGGGCGCGCCGCATTTTCCGGAAACGCCGTGCCTGAAGTTGAACCAGACCGAGCTGACGCGTTGGAACGGCCTTTTGTTCGACGCGCGCCGCAATGTGGCGCGCGATCTGGAAAATCTGGGCGTGGCCAAGCACATGAGTTTTGACGGCTACGCCTACCATTCCAGCCATCTGAGCGAGTACGGCTTCAACTGGAAGACCTTCATCGAAGTGTATTCCGAGGATTACCACGTCGATCCCTTCCACCCCGGCCTGGGCAATTTCGTCGATTGCGGCGATCTGAAATGGGAGTGGGGCGCGCAATACCATGTGCAGACCGTGGGCGTGAAGAACCAGCTGGCCACTTCCGGTTCCCGCGCCTACGGCAAATGGCATGAGGAAGTCCGCCGGCGCTACGCCGACCAGCAGCCGGAGTTCGGCGCCATCTGGCTGACTTACTACCCCAACATCATGGTGGAGTGGTATCCGCACGTGCTGGTGGTCAGCGTGGTGATGCCGCGCGGGCCGGAGCAGTGCACGGTGTTGACCGAGTTCTACTACCCGGAGGACGTGGTGTGGTTCGAGCCGGAGTTCATCGAGGCGGAGCAGGCGGCCTACTTCGAAACCGCCAAGGAAGACGACGAAATCTGCTACCGCATGCACGAAGGCCGCCGCGCCTTGTGGCTGCGCGGCGAGCACGAGGTGGGGCCTTATCAATCTCCCACCGAGGAGGGCATGTTGCACTTCCACGAGTTCTACCGGCGCAAAATGGGCGCGGCGCTGGCTGGTTAAGCGGCGGCTTGCAGTGTCATAATGGAAAGGCGCGGACCCAGTCCGCGCCTTTCTTATTCTGGTTTGCCCGATTCCATGCTCAAAACGCTTTTCCGCTGTTTGCCCTTGTCGCTGGCCTTGCTGGCTCCGCTGGCCCAGGCCGCCGTCTATACCGACGCCGCCAGCCGGGTGCGTTTCAATGTGCCGCCGGGCTGGAAGGTCCGCCCCAGCGTGGTGGACGGTCAGCGCGTGCTGCGCGTGGTGCCGCCCAAGGCGGACCAGCGCGAGCGCGCCGCCATCGATGTGCAGGTGTTCGCGCGCAAGCCGGGGCGCGGCGACACCCTGGCCCGGCTGGCGCAGAAATACCGCCGCGAGGGCGATAACCGCGAAGCCGCCAATTTCGCCCGCGGCAACAGCCGCAGCGGCCGGCTGGTCACCGAATACCGCGACGGCCGTTTCGTCTCCAACCGCTTGTGGATCGTCCGGCATAATCTGCACGTGTTCCAGCTGGGGGACAAAAAGCGCATGGCGGAGGCGCGCTGCGCCGCCAACGCGTCGGAGTTCAAGACCTACCGCCGGCAGATGGAGGCCATCTGTCTGTCGCTGGAATTGTTGAAACGATGACGCCGGCGCTGAGCGAGGGCGCGAGAACCCTGGGGCTGCGCTTGCGCCAGGGACGTTTAGGCTCCGGCTGGATGGTGGTGGCGGCCCTGTGCTTCGCCTTGATGAGCATGTTCGTCAAGCTGGGCGCCGACGCCTTCGGCTCCACCGAGCTGCTGTTCTGGCGCACCGCCATCGGCGCGCTGACCTTGGGCGCGGCGATGGCCTGGAAGCGCCAGTCGCCGCGGACGCCGCATTGGCGCGGCCACATCAACAATGCATAAGGATAACGTGGTTTGACTAGCGGAAAGTGGCGCCTGGGTTCGGGCTGGATGGTGGTGGCGGCGGTGTTTTTCGGCCTGATGGGGGTGTTCGTCAAGCTGGGCGCCGAGTATTTCTCCTCCACCGAGCTGGTGTTCTGGCGCACGCTGATGGGCGTGGTCACCCTGGGCGCGGCGGCCTTGTGGCGGCGCGATCGCTTCGCCACCCCCTTGCTGCGCTATCACGTGCAGCGCGGCCTGATCGGCTACGTCTCGATGCTATTGTATTTCTACGCCATCGCCCATTTGCCGCTGTCCACGGCGGTCACGCTCAACTACACCTCGCCGATGTTCCTGGCGCTGTTGTCGGTGGTCCTGCTGCGCGAGCGCCTGCCCAAGCAGGCGCTGGCCGGCCTGGCGCTGGGCTTTGTCGGCGTGGTGCTGTTGCTGCGGCCCACCTTGTCCAGCGAGGCCTGGGTGGCTGGCCTGCTCGGCGTCGGCTCCGGCCTGCTGGCCGGCTGGTCCTATCTGCACGTGAGGGAACTGGGCCGCCAGGGCGAGCCGGAATGGAAGGTGGTGTTCTATTTCGCGCTGATCTCCACGCTGGGCGGCCTGCTGCTGATGTTGTTCGAAACCTGGCACCCGGTGACGCTGGAAAACGTCTGGCTGCTGCTGGGCCTGGGCACCACCGCCACCATCGCCCAATTGGCGATGACCCGCGCGTATAAAGTGGGGCGCAAGCTCTTGGCCGCCAATCTGTCCTATCTGACCGTGGTGTTTTCCACCCTGTTGGGTGTGGGGCTGTGGGGCGACCCGCTCAGCGCCGCCGGCTTGGCGGCGATGGGTTTGATCATCGTCAGCGGCATGTTGGCCAGCCGGCGTTAAGCTGGAATCGAAATCCGGCGCTGCGCCGGACCCGGCCTGGAGGGTGGGAGGATGGCGGTACCGGCGGACAAGGCGGCTTTGCTGGCGGCGATGAGGGACGAATACCGGCGCTTGCGCGCGGTGTTGGTGCGGGTGCCGCCGGAGCGCGCCTTCGTCCAGGAACTGGACGGCCACGCCAAGAACAGCCGGATGAGCGCGGCGGATCTGCTGGCCTATCTGCTGGGCTGGCAGGCGCTGGTGCAGAAGTGGCACCGGCTGGAGCGGGAAGGCCTGCCGATAGACTTTCCTGACGCCGGCTACCGCTGGAATCAACTGGGCCTGCTGGCGCAGAAGTTCTACCGCGATTACCAGGGGATAGGCGATTGGACGCGGCTATGCGCGATGCTGGACGACAGCCAGCGCCAGGTGGAGGCGCTGGTGGAGAGCTACTCCGACGAGGCGCTGTACGGCCGCGCCTGGTACGACAAATGGACGCGCGGGCGGATGATACAGTTCAATACCGCCTCGCCCTGCCGCAACGCCCGCGGGCGGCTCGTCGCCTGGCTCAAGACGCTGCCGGCCGCCTGAAAAAGCTTGCCGCGCCAGTGCGGCCAAGCCTTAAAATGAAAGCGACACCGCAAAGGAGAAGCACATGATCTCGATACGCGAACAACACTACGGCCTGGACGTGGCGCTGTACAACGAATTCACGCTGGCGGACTTCAAGCTGCTGGAAGAGGCCTTGCTCAAGCGCCAGTCCGAGTGCGCCAAGCCCGACCTGCTGCTGGACCTGACCGAGTTGAAGGACTTCACGCTGGACATGGCGGTGGAAGAGGTCAAATTCATGCGCGCCCATGAAAACCATGTCGGCCGCGTGGCGCTGGTGGTCAGCGATGTCTGGATCAAGCTGGCCGCCCACATCGCCGGCTTGCTGTCCAATACCCGCACCCAGTATTTCGATACCGCGGAAGAGGCCCAGGCCTGGTTGGAAAGCCCGGTGGCGGCGGGCACCTGATTTGTCCGGTTGCGCTGATTTCGGGACGCCCTATGCGGCGTCCCGGTTGATTTTGTCGGCAATGGCGGTAGAGTAGCGGTTTTTGTTCAACTCGAAAGAATAAAAACCGATGTTGAAAAGCATTTCCCATCGTCTGGCGGCGGAACTCTCCGTCCGCGAGGCGCAAGTGGCCGCCACCATCGAACTGATAGACGGCGGCGCCACCGTTCCCTTCATCGCCCGTTACCGCAAGGAAGTCACCGGCGGTCTGGACGACACCCAGCTTCGCACCCTGGCCGAGCGCCTGGTGTATCTGCGCGAACTGGACGAGCGCCGCGTCAGCATCCTCGGCAGCATTTCCGAGCAAGGCAAGCTGAGCCCCGAACTGGAGGCCGCGCTCTACGCCGCCGACAACAAGACCACGCTGGAAGACCTTTACCTTCCTTACAAGCCCAAGCGCCGCACCAAGGCGCAGATCGCGCGCGAAGCCGGGCTGGAGCCCTTGGCCGACAGTCTGCTGTCCGACCCTAGCCAGGACCCCAACGCCGCCGCGGCCGCCTATGTCAACGCCGAAGCCGGCGTGGCCGACGCCAAGGCGGCGCTGGACGGCGCGCGCGCCATCCTGATCGAGCGCTTCGCCGAGGACGCCGAACTCTTGGGGCGGTTGCGCGAAAAACTGTGGAGCGAGGGCGAGCTGGCCGGCCAGGTGGTAGCCGGCAAGGAACACGAGGGCGCCAAGTTCTCCGATTATTTCCAGCACCGCGAAGCCATCCGCGCCACGCCCTCGCACCGCGCGCTGGCGCTATTGCGCGGCCGCAACGAGGGCGTGCTCAGTCTGACGCTGAAGTATCAGCCGGACGAGACGCCGATCACCGAGCGCTCCGCCTACGAGCAGTTGATCGCCGCGCGCTTCGGCGTGAGCGACGCCGGCCGCCCGGCCGACAAATGGCTGCTGGACGGCGTGCGCCTGTGCTGGCGCGCCAAGATCTTCCTGTCGCTGGAACTGGAGCTGGTGTCGCGGCTCAAGGACGCCGCCGACGCCGAGGCGATCAAGGTGTTCGCCGACAATCTGCACGACCTCTTGCTGGCGGCGCCGGCCGGCCGGCGCGCCACCCTGGGCCTGGACCCGGGCTTGCGTACCGGCTGCAAGGTGGCGGTGGTGGACGACACCGGCAAGCTGCTGGACACCGCCACCATCTATCCGCACGAGCCGCGCCGCGACTGGGACCGCTCGCTGGCGGTGCTGGGCGCCTTGTGCGCGCGTCACCGCGTGGATCTGATCGCCATCGGCAACGGAACCGCCAGCCGCGAAACCGACAAGCTGGCGCAGGAGCTGATCCGCGCCTATCCGCAGCTGGGCATGACCAAGATCGTGGTGTCCGAAGCCGGCGCCTCGGTGTACTCGGCCTCGGAACTGGCAGCGCGGGAATTCCCGGATCTGGACGTGTCGCTGCGCGGCGCGGTGTCCATCGCCCGCCGTTTGCAGGACCCGCTGGCCGAGCTGGTGAAGATCGATCCCAAGTCCATCGGCGTCGGCCAGTATCAGCACGACGTCAACCAGAGCCAGCTGGCGCGCGCGCTGGACGCGGTGGTGGAGGATTGCGTCAACGCCGTCGGCGTCGACGTCAACACCGCCTCGGCGCCGCTGTTGACCCGCATCTCCGGCCTCAACGCCACATTGGCGGCCAATATCGTGTCCTACCGCGATCAGAACGGCGCTTTCCGCAACCGCAAGCAATTGCTGAAAGTGCCGCGGCTGGGCGACAAAACCTTCGAACAGGCGGCCGGCTTCCTGCGCATCCGCGACGGCGACAATCCGCTGGACGGCTCCGCCGTGCATCCGGAAGCCTATCCGGTGGTGGAGCGGATCGTGCTCAAGACCGGCCGCGAGATGAAATCGCTGCTCGGCGATTCCGGTTTCCTGAAAACGGTGAAGGCGGTGGATTACACCGACGAGCGCTTCGGCCTGCCCACGGTGATGGACATTCTGCGTGAGCTGGACAAGCCGGGCCGCGACCCGCGTCCGGAGTTCAAGACCGCCACCTTCCAGGACGGCGTCGAGGACATCAAGGACTTGCAGCCGGGCATGGTCTTGGAGGGGGTGGTCAC
This sequence comes from Chromobacterium rhizoryzae, assembly GCF_020544465.1. Lineage (NCBI taxonomy): Bacteria > Pseudomonadati > Pseudomonadota > Betaproteobacteria > Neisseriales > Chromobacteriaceae > Chromobacterium > Chromobacterium rhizoryzae. The sequence continues at coordinate 3,630,414 of NZ_CP066126.1, read as the reverse complement.
CAATGTCGCCAACTTCGGCGCCTTCGTCGACATCGGCGTGCACCAGGACGGCCTGGTTCACATCTCGGCCTTGTCCAACAAGTTCGTCGACGACCCGCGCAAAGTGGTCAAGGCCGGCGATGTGGTCAAGGTCAAGGTGATGGAAGTGGACGCGGCGCGCAAGCGCATCGCGCTGACCATGCGGCTGGACGACGCGCCGGGCGCCGGCAACAGCCGTGGCCCGCGCAACGACGGCCCGCGCGCTCAGGACCGGCGCGGCGGCGACCGCCAGCGCGGCCAGCAGCCGGCCGGCGACACCGCGATGGCGGCGGCGTTCGCCAAGCTCAAGCGCTGAGGGGGCTGAAGTCAAAAACGGCGGGGATATTCCCGCCGTTTTTCATTCCGGCACTGACGAGAGCGGCAGCTTCATCGTCTGTTTGATCGCGTTCAAGGCGATGGTGGATTTGACGCTGCGCACCAGCGATAGCCGCATCAGCCGGTTCATCACGAAGGTGGACAGCGAGGGCAGGTCCGGCACCACGATGCGCAGCAGATAGTCCGCCTCGCCGGCGGCGGCGTAGCATTCCAGCACTTCCGGCAGCTCGTTGATGGCCTGGGCGAATTCCTGCAAGGCGCTTTCGCTGTGGCGCTCCAGGCTGACGTGGGCGAAAGCCATCACCGACAAGCCCACCTGTTCCGGCTTCAGCGCCACCTGATAGCCCTGGATCACGCCGCTTTCCTCCATGCGCTGGATGCGGCGGCCGATCTGGGACGCGGACAAAGCCACTTGCTGCGCCAGTTTCTGATGGGTGACGCGGGCGTCGTGCTGCAACGCGTCCAGGATCTGGTAATCGAAGCGGTCTAATTCAATTTTGCGCATAGTGAGCATTTCATGGCGGTTATATGCGGCAAGTGTGCAAAAAAAATCGCATACAGGCAAATTTTGCGGTCTTCCCGCATCGCTCCGGGCCTAAACTAGAGTTATCCACCTAAATATCCGGACCCACCGCCATGAACGACCGAGCCGATTTCGTCGTGCCCGACATCACCACGCGCAAGAACGTCGGACTCAGCCACGACAGCGCGGACTTCACCCTGCCGCAACCGCTGGAGCGCTACACCGCCGCCGACCACGCTACCTGGGCCACGCTGTACCGCCGCCAGAGCGAGATGCTGCCGGGCCGCGCCTGCGACGAATTCCTGGAAGGCCTGGAGCGCCTGGGCGTGGACGCGGACCGGGTGCCGGACTTCGCCAAGCTGAATGAACAACTGATGGCCGCCACCGGCTGGCGGATCGTCGCGGTGCCGGGCCTGATTCCGGACGACGTGTTCTTCGAGCATCTGGCCAACCGCCGTTTCCCGGTCACCTGGTGGCTGCGCGAGCCGCATCAGCTGGACTATCTGCAAGAACCCGATGTGTTCCATGATTTGTTCGGCCATGTGCCGCTGTTGATCAATCCGGTGTTCGCCGACTACCTGGAGGCTTACGGCAAGGGCGGGATGAAGGCCAAGGCCTTGGGCGTCTTGCCGATGCTGGCGCGCTTGTACTGGTACACGGTGGAGTTCGGCCTGATCAACACGCCCAAGGGCATGCGCATCTACGGCGCGGGCATCGTGTCCAGCAAGGGCGAATCGGTGTACTGCCTGGACAGCGCCAGCCCCAACCGCGTCGGCTTCGATCTGGAACGCATCATGCGCACCCGCTACCGCATCGACACTTTCCAGAAAACCTATTTCGTCATCGACAGCTTCCAGCAGTTGTTCGACGCCACCGCGCCGGACTTCGCGCCCATCTACGCGCGGCTGGCGGCGGAACCGACGCTGGGCGCCGGCGACGTGGCCCCGGCCGACAAGGTGTTCAACATTGGCGACCGCAGCGGCTGGGGCGATTCCGAGGATGTGTGAAGCCTGGCCGTGATGGCTGGCAAGCTTGAGATAGACCCGCCGCGGCGGGTCTTTTTATTTGTTTCGATTAAAACGAAAGCAGGGGTGTTTACTAGATTGATAAGCATTCTCATTTTTGTTAGAGTCCGTTTACGATCTTGCGAGCTAGAGCGAGACAAGGCGAAAACGGCTGAGAAAGCGGAATGTACACACGGTACATGAGCATTTCGAAGCCGTTTTCAACGCCGTATCGCCGCAGCGCAGCAGATCGTAAACAGGCTCTTAGATTGAGGCTCTGATTCCTATCGCTCAACCCAACAGGGGACACACCTTGAAAACGCACCTGATGCTTGCCGCCGTCCTGGCGGGTTTCGCCGGCCACGCCATGGCGGAAGACGTAGTGGTTTACAGCGCTCGCGCCGAGCAACTGCTCAAGCCCATCATCGAGGTTTACAAGAAGGAAACCGGCGTCAACATCAAGCTGGTGTCGGACAAGGAAGGTCCGCTGATGGAGCGCCTGCGCGCCGAGGGCAGCAACAGCCCGGCCGATCTGCTGCTGACCGTGGACGCCGGCAATCTGTGGCAGGCCGCCAAGATGGGTCTGTTCAAGCCGGTGAAGTCGCCCTTGCTGGACGCCAACATTCCGTCCTATCTGCGCGATCCGGGCCATGAGTGGTACGGCCTGTCCATCCGCGCGCGCACCATTTTCTACAACACCCAGAAAGTGAAGCCGGGCCAGCTGTCCAGCTACGCCGACCTGGCCGATCCCAAGTGGAAGGGCAAGCTGTGCCTGCGCACGTCCAAGAAGGTCTACAACCAGTCGCTGGTGGCGATGATGTTGTCCGATCTGGGCCCGGTGAAGACCGAGAAAGTGGTCAAGGGCTGGGTGGATAATCTGGCCACCCGCGAATTCCCGGACGACACCAAGATGCTGGAGGCCATCGCCGCCGGCCAGTGCGAAGTGGGCATCGCCAACACCTATTACTACGGCCGCCTGATGGAAAAATCGCCCAATCTGCCGGTAGGCATCTTCTGGGCCGACCAGGCGGGCAAAGGCACCCATGTGAACGTTTCGGGCGCCGGCGTAGTCAAGTACGCCAAGAACGAAAAGGGCGCGCTGAAGTTCCTGGAATGGCTGTCCAGCGCCAAGGCGCAGAATATGTTCGCCGACGTGAACATGGAGTTCCCGGTCAACCCCAAGGTCAAGCCTGACGCGCGCGTGGCCGCCTGGGGCGACTTCAAGCACAGCTACATCAATGTCGCCAACGCCGGTTCGCGCCAGGCGGAAGCGGTGAAGCTGATGGACCGCGTCGGCTACAAATAAGCCGCGGCGGGCAGCCTGTCCGCATTTATTTACAGCCTGTCGGGCACCAAAGCCCCGGCAGGCTGTCTTTGCTTGTTTCCCTGCGTTTTTGACATGGTTTCTCCGCCGATGATCCGTTCTCTGTCGCCTTGGCGCGGCCTGGCCTTTGGCGTCAGCCTGCTGACCGTCGCGCCCTTGCTGGTGATTTTATGGTCGCTGCTGGCGCCGGATTGGGAGGTGTGGCGGCATTTGTACGATTACACGCTGCCGGAGCTGCTGCTCAACACCGTGTATCTGATAGGCGGCGTCGGCGCCGGCGTGCTGCTGCTGGGCGTGCCGCTGGCCTGGCTGACCGCGGTGCACGATTTCCCCGGCCGCCGTTTCTTCCACTGGGCGCTGATGCTGCCGCTGGCGATGCCGGCCTATGTGCTGGCGTTTTCGCAATTGGGCCTGTTCGATTTCACCGGGCCTTTGCAGACCTGGCTGCGCGAGCGTTTCGGCGATTCGTCCTGGGTGCCCAATATCCGTTCCACGCCGGGCGTGATCCTGGTGATGTCGCTGGCCTTCTACCCCTATGTCTATCTGTTGGCGCGCAACGCCTTCGCCACCATGGGCCGGCGCGCGCTGGAGGTGGGGCAGTCGCTGGGCCTGTCGCGCTGGCAGGGCTTCCGCCGCGTGGCGCTGCCGATGGCGCGGCCGTGGATCGCCGGCGGCCTGATGCTGGCGCTGATGGAAACGCTGGCGGACTTCGGCACCGTGGCCATTTTCAATTTCGACGCCTTCACCTCGGCCATCTACAAGGCCTGGTTCAGCCTGTTCTCCTTGCCGGCGGCCAAGCAACTGGCGTCCTTGCTGGTGTTGATGGTGCTGTTGCTGCTGTGGCTGGAGCAGCGTTCGCGCGGCCGCCGCGCCTATACCCAGGCCGGCAAGGCGGCGCCGCAGCCGCGCTTGCGGCTGGAAGGCGCGGCCGGCTGGCTGGCCGCCGCCGCCTGCTCGCTGGTGCTGGCGCTGGCCTTCGTCTTGCCCTTCGGCCAGCTGCTGGTCTGGGCTGGCGCCCACCTGGCCGAGGACCTGGACGCGGATTTCCTCGGCCACGTGGCCAACTCGCTGCTGCTGGCCTCGCTGGCCGCGGTTCTGGTGGCCATGATCGCCTTATTGCTCAGTTACGCGGCGCGGCGCGATCCGACGCGCTGGACCCGCTTGTGGAGCCGGCTGGCGACCCTGGGCTACGCGGTGCCGGGCACGGTGCTGGCGGTGGGGGTGTTCGTGCCGGTGGCCTGGTTCGACAATCTGCTGCTGGACTGGCTGCGCCCCTGGCTGGCGGCGGACGCCAGCGCGGTGATCAAGGGCACGTTGCTGGTGCTGATGCTGGCCTATGTGGCGCGCTTCCTGGCCGTGGGGCATTCCGCGGTGGACGCGGCCATGCACCGCATCAGCCGCAGCCAGGAGGAGGCGGCGCGCAATATGGGCTACAGCGGCTTGCGCCTGCTGGCGCGCCTGCATCTGCCGCTGCTGCGCGGCGGCCTGTTCACCGCGGCGCTGATGGTGTTCGTCGACGTGATGAAGGAGATGCCGATCACGCTGATGACCCGGCCTTACGGCTGGGACACGCTGGCGGTGAGAATTTTCAATTTGACCACCGAGGGCGAATGGGAGCGCGCGGCCTTGCCGGCGGTGGCCATCGTGCTGGCCGGCCTGTTGCCGGTATGGGTGCTGTCGCGGCAGAAGGATGCGGCCTGAGATGAAGCGTATGGATATGCAAGCTTTGCTGGAGTTCGACCTGGTCAGCCAGAAGTACGGCGAGACCCGCGTGGTCGACAATATGAGTTTCGAATTGCGGGCGGGCGAAATCGCCTGCCTGTTGGGCAGTTCCGGCTGCGGCAAAACCACGGTGCTGCGCTGCATTGCCGGTTTCGAGGGCCTGCTGGGCGGCGAGATCCGCCTCAACGGCCAGGTGATCAGCTCCATCCGCGAGCAGGTGCCGGCGCATCAGCGCCGCATCGGCATGGTGTTTCAGGACTACGCCTTGTTCCCGCATCTGACCGTGGCCGGCAACGTCGGCTTCGGCCTGGACGCCTTGCCCAAGGCCCAGCGCGCGGCGCGGGTGCTGGAGGTGCTGGAGGTGGTGGGCCTGGCGGAGTGGGCGCGGCGTTACCCGCACGAGCTGTCCGGCGGCCAGCAGCAGCGGGTGGCGCTGGCGCGGGCTCTGGCGCCGAGGCCCAGCCTGCTGCTGCTGGACGAGCCCTTTTCCAATCTGGACGTGGACCTGCGCGAGCGCTTGTCGCGCGAGGTGCGCGACATCCTGAAAAGCCAGGGCGCCACCGCCATCATGGTGACCCATGATCAGCACGAGGCCTTCGCCATCGCCGACCGCGTCGGGGTGATGCAGCAGGGTCGGTTATTGCAGTGGGACACGCCGTACCGGCTGTACCACGAACCGGCCACCCGCTACGTCGCCGACTTCATCGGCCAGGGCGTGTTCCTGGCCGGCAAGGTGACCGGGCCGCGTTGCGTGGCGTTGGAGATAGGCGAGTTCTGCGGCATCGTGCCCTTGCAGTTCGAGACCGGGGACGAGGTGGACGTGCTGGTGCGGCCCGACGATGTGCAGCACGACGACGCCAGTCCGACGCGGGCCTTGGTCTGCGCCAAGGTGTTCCGCGGCGCGGAGTTCCATTACACGCTGGCGCTGCCTTCCGGCCAGCGGGTGCTGGCCCAGGTGCCCAGCCATCACGACCACGCGGTGGGGGAGGCGATAGGCATCCGGCTGGAGCTGGATCATTTGATCGCCTTTCCGCGCGAGGGCTAAGAACCTGTTTACGATCTTTTACCTGTACTTTGAAACACGGTTTGGTGCACAGGAAGCCGCGTATCCGACGCGCCCCGGGTCCCTTCAAGCCTGCCGTCGGGTGGCAGGTCCGAGGACTTAAGCGGCTGCCTGTTCGAGCAGCGCGACGGTAGCGCGCAGCGGATTCCATGCCTTGGAGCCATCTCTCGGAAAGATCGTGAACACGCTCTTAGCGTTCCAGTATGGCCTTGCGATGGCGGCGGAACACCCATTTCTCCCACAGCAGGCGAGTGGTTTCGTCGAAGGCGCCGGCGATGTCGGCGCGAATCAGATAGTTGCCGTTTTCGCCCGGCGTCACCGTGTTGATGCGGGCGGCGAGGAAGAGCAGCAGCGCGGAATCGGGATTGGGGCATAGCGCCACCAGCACCGGCTCGCTGCCGTGGTTGGCGTGGTCGGAGATCCAGGCGATGCTGTCCAGGCCCAGCCGGCACGGCGTCAGCGGCGGGCGCTCCGGATGGCGGGACAGCAGCGACACTTCCAGCGCCAGGTCCAGCTTGGCCTCCAGCCTGACCAGCATCGGATCGGCCTCGGGCAGGGTTTCGGTAGGCGCGGCCAGCACCCGCAGCGCCAGCCGGGTTTCGCGTTCCTGGCGCGCCGGGCAGATCCCGCCCGGCAAGGGCTGGACCGAGAACGGCAGTTCGGCGTCGAAACTGGCGCTGCCCAGTTCGGGAAATAAGCTCATCGGTCGGCTCCCGCGGCGTGGCCGTTCAGTGATACAGGTTCAGGATGCGGTCCAGGCCGCCGTGGTTGACGGCGATGTCGGCCTGGGCGCGCACCACCGGCTTGGCGTGCACGGCGATGCCGACGCCGGCTTCGGCCAGCATCTGCAAGTCGTTGGCGCCGTCGCCCATCGCCAGCACCTGTTCCGGTTTCAGTCCCAGCGCCTCGCGCTGCTGGATCAGCAAGCGCTTCTTGGCGGCGGCGTCGACGATGGGGCCGCGCACCCGGCCGGTCAAGACGCCGTTTTCCACTTCCAACTGATTGGCGAAGGCGAAGTCCAGGCCCAGCTCGGCTTTCAGTCTGTCGGTGAAGAAGGTGAAGCCGCCGGACACCAGCATGAATTTGACGCCGTGGCGTTTGCAGGCGGCCAGCAAGGCCTCGGCGCCCGGCATCAGCCTGACTCTTTCACGATAGACCTGTTCCAGCGCGCTTTCCGGCAGCCCGCGCAGCAGCGCCACCCGCTCCGTCAGCGAGGCGGCGAAGTCCAGTTCGCCATGCATCGAGCGCTCGGTGATGGCCGCCACCTGTGGCTTGAGGCCGTTCATGTCGGCGATTTCGTCTATGCATTCGATGGTGATCAGCGTGGAGTCCATATCCGACACCAGCAGGCCGAAATCGGCGAAGCTGCGGCCGGCTTCGACATAGGCGCCGTCGTAGCCCCATTGCTCGCACAAGGCCAGCGCCGCGGTCCGTTGCGCCGGCGCCGCGCCGCGCAGGCGCGCCACGTTTGGACTGGGATGGTCCATATGGGTGGCCTCGGCGAGGTGGGCCAGTTCATGCAGATGATGCGGGTCCAGCGCGTCGGCTTGGATCACCAGGGTGTAGGCGAGGCTCATGGCGTGGCGGGTCAATGCGTGTCGGAACGGGCATTATGCCACGCCGCGCCGGCCGCCGGTTCAGTCCCGCGCCGCATGGCACCGGCTCCAGCGCCGCAGCGGCGCGTCCAGGGACAGCAGGCCGGGGCCGAAGGCGAACACGGCGGCGATCAGCATGCCCCAGTAGTAATGGAATTCGCGGGTGGCCTCGGTCAGCCCCGGATAGCTGATCACCGCCACCGCGTTGAGGATGAACAGGCCGGCGGCGGCGAAGCGCGCGCCCAGGCCCAGCGCCAGCAGCGCGGACAGGCCCAGTTCGCCGGCCGTGGCCAAGGCCGCGGCGATGGCGGGCGGCAGCAGCGGCACGTGGTATTCCTCGGTGAACAGCAGGAGGGTGGTGTCCCAGTCGTCTATCTTGGTCAGGCCGGATTTGAAGAACACATTGGCGATCCACAGCCGGAACAGCAGCAAGAGCAGCGGTTGCAGCAGATCGCCGCCGCGGATCAGCCAGCGGTAGGGCGCGTTGAGGCGGGAGCAGGTCAAGGGGTTCATGGCGGGTGTCTCCTGTGTGTTGAGTATGGTTCAGCGGCGGCGGATGGCAAACCGCGGGCGTGCGTTCCCCCTCCATGCCCGCAAGCTTGGATGAGGTTCGGCGCTTAGAACCTGTTTACGATCTGCTGCGCTGCCGCGGTACGGCGTTGAAAACACCTTCGAAATGCTCATGTACCACTCGTACATTCCGCTTTCTCAGCCGTTTTCGCCTTGTCTCGCTCTTGCTCGCGAGATCGTGAACAGGCTCTTAGGGTTTAAGCGTGTTTACAGCGTGACGTCTTGAATCAGGCGCTGCTGGAACAGCCGCAGCAGGCCGGCTTGCAGGTCGAAGTCCGCTTCGGCGGCCAGCGCCTGTTCCACCGAGGTTTCCAGCGTCGCGCCGTCGAGGAAGGCTTGCAGCAGCGCGGCCAGGCCGGGGCCGACGATGTCGACCTGAACCCGGCCCTGGAGGCGGTAGACCAGCGTCGCCTCCGGCTGCCGGTGCAGATCCACGTCCAGCTCCACCGGTTGGCGTTGATGGGCCAGCCAGATCGACGCGGCCGGCCAGGGGCTGAGCAGGGCGGCGACGTCGGGCAGCGGCCGCAGCCTGAGTTCGCCCCAGCGTTGCTGCGGGAAGGCGGCCAGCGCGACGCTGTCGGCCGGCGCGGCGTCGGCGGCGTAGTAGGCGCGGTGGACCCGCCATTCCAGCCGCGCGACGTCCGCCAGATAGGGTAGTTCGCGCGCGTGTTCGAAGCCGGCGACGAAGTCGCCGAAACCGGCGCCGTACAGATGCAGATTGCCGCTATGCGAGGGATGGCCGCCGATGAAGACGCGGGCCAGGCCGGTGAAGAAGTCCTCGCCCACCAGCTGGCGGCAGACCGGGTAGATGAAGGCCAGGGTGTCGATCAGCCCCACCCGGTAATTGTTGCGGTAGACCGCGAGGCCGGCCGGGTTCAGCGCCAGCGCCGCTTCCGCCGCGCGGGCCGGATCGGCGATCTGTTCCAGCAGTTCCGCCTGCCAATCAAACCCGTTCATACGCGGCCTCCAGGATGGCCTGGGCCTTGGCGGCCTCGCCGCGCAGGGTGGCCAGCGGCGGAATCTCCAGATCCCATTCGATCAAGGTGGGCCGCGGGCCCAGCCGGGCGATGGCTTCGCGGTACAGCTGCCAGACGCCGTCGTGTACCGGCTGGCTGTGGGTGTCCACCAGCATGCCCTCGCGTTCGCTGTAGCCGGCCAGGTGGATCTCGCCTATCGCCTCCGGCGGCAGCGCGTCCAGCACCGCGTCGGTGTCCACGCCCAGATTGACGCGGTTGACGTAGAGATTATTGATGTCCAGCAGGATGCCGCAGCCGGTGCGGCGCACCAGTTCGGCCAGGAACTCGCCCTCGTGCATCTCGTTGCCGGGGAACTCCAGATAGCTGGACAGGTTTTCCAGCAAGATGACTTGGCCCAGCGCGTCCTGGGTTTCTGCGACGTGGCCGGCGATCACCGTCAGCGATTCGCGGGTATAGGGAATGGGCAGCAGATCGTTGACGAAACGGCGTTCGGAATGGTTGAAGGACAGGTGTTCCGACACCGCGGCCGGCTGTACGGCGTCCACCAGCCGCTTGAGCGAGGCCAGATGGGCCGGGTCCGGGCGCGCGGCCGAGCCCAGGCCCAGGCCGACGCCGTGCAGCGACAGCGGCCAACAGGCGGCCACTTCGCGCAGCATGCTCCAGGGCATGCCGCCGTCGAAGAAGTTCTCGCTGTGCACTTCCACCCAGCCCAGGTCCGGGCGGCTGTCCAGCGCTTCGCGGTAATGCGGGGCGCGCAGGCCGACGCCGCACACCGCGGGAAGCTTGGTTTCCATCATCATTCACCTCGGGTCGCCCGTCCGGGCGGGCCCGGCGGCGCGATTAGGATTGCTTCGGCGGCGGCGTGGTGCGGCCGCCCAGGCCCTCGCATGTGCCCTTGGGCACGTTGTGCCACTCGTTGGGATCGTTGTCCACCTTGGCTTCGCCGGCGCAGTAGTGGGCGCCGTCGGCGGACGCGCAGTCGTTCTTGCCGGCCGGAGTGACGCCGTAGCATTTTTCCTTGGGCTGAGGCGGATCTTCGGCCTGAGCCGAGGCGGCGACGCCCAGCGCGATGACGGCGCCGACGGCGGAAGCGAGCAGTTTGCGAGCGGTGTTCATGTCAGTCTCCTGTGAGGTGGGTGCGGGCCGGTTTGTGATCGGACTCCAAGACCGGCGATTGGCAAACCTCGCTGAGACTACATGGATTTGAAATTCGTTCTTTCAGATTTCGTTCAGATTCCGGCCGGCGCGCGACAAGGGCCGTGCTCCGGCCGGGTCCGGCTTACTTCTTGGGAGCGGTGCTGCCGCCCATTTTCTCGCAGCTGCCCTTGGCCACGTATTTCCAGTCGCCCGGGTCCTTGTCCGTCTTGGCCTGGCCGGCGCAGGAGTGGGCGCCGGTGGCGGACGCGCAGTCGTTCTTGCCTGCCTGGGCGATGCCGTAGCACTTTTCCTTGTCGGCGGCGGCCGCCGGAGCGGATGCCAGCGCGCCGATGGCGACGACGGCGCCGAGAGCGGATGCGATCAGGGTTTTGCTGGTACTCATGGTGGTTCTCCTGTTTAACGGCCTGTGGCCGAAACTTGATGGTGCGGATTATAAACGAGCCCGCGTTTCCCGCCCTTGCTTTCACCGGGTCGGACATGGATTGAGTCGGGGGCCTTGCCGGCTTCTTACACTGTAGATGCGATTTTTTGATTCACCGCGCCGCCTGGCCGCCCTTCTTGCCGGTAAGTCGGCGTCAAGGCGGTTCCATTACGGCGGAACGCGGTTTTTTTTTGCGGGGGGAGCGAGGGGGCGAGGGAGGCGGATAAGGATTGGGCCCCGAAGGGCCCGGCAAGTTCAGCGGATATTGGTAACTTTATGTGTCTGCACCGACAGCCGCCAGCGCGGATGGGCCATGCAGTAGGCGATGGCGGCGCGGGTGTTGGCGGCGAGGTTCGGGCCGTCCATCGGTTGCAGATAGAAGGTGTCGAAGTCCAGCTGTTCGACGCTTTCCGGCGTCTGCGTCGCCTGCGGATAGACCAGCTTCAGTTCGTCGCCGCTTTGCAGCAGCAGTTCCGCGCCGGCCTTGGGGCTGACGCAGATCCAGTCCAGCCCCGGCGGCGCGGCCACGGTGCCGTTGGTTTCCACCGCCACCTCGAAGCCGAGCCGGTGCAGTTCGGCGATCAGCTCGGCGTCCAGTTGCAGCAAGGGCTCGCCGCCGGTGCACACCACATAGGGCGCGCCGCCGGCGCCGGCCGGCCATTCCGCGGCGATGCGCGCGGCCAGCGCCGCCGCGCTCTTGAATTTGCCGCCGTCCGGGCCGACGCCGACGAAGTCGGTGTCGCAGAATTGGCAGACCGCCTTGGCGCGGTCCTCCTCGCGGCCGGACCATAGATTGCAGCCGGAGAAGCGGCAGAACACCGCGGCGCGGCCGGCCTGCCGGCCTTCGCCTTGCAGCGTGTAGAAGATTTCCTTGACCGTGTAAGTCGTCACAGCGCGTTCTCTAAATGTAATGAAGGGACAGGCTTAGAACGTGTTTACGATCTTGCGAGCTAAGGCGAGACAAGGCGAAAACGAGCGAAAAAGCGGAATGTACACGTGGTACATGAGCACTGAGTTCGGTTTCAACGCCCATTTCTATCCATCCCGCCGACGCGCAGCAGATCGTAAACAGGTTCTTACAGCAGCGGCCAGCGCATATCGTCGCGGAACATCAGCGACACGCCGCGCAGCTCCTGCTCCATCAGATCGATGCGCGCCAGTTCCGGCACCAGCGGCGACAGATGGGCGTGCACCCACTCCGCCACCGAGGCGCTGTCGCCGCCGCGCACGCCGCTGAGCCGGTCCAGCGGATTGTGGTCCAGCTGGCGGTAGATGGGCTTGAAGCGGTCCTTGACGTCGCCGAAGTCCAACAGCCAGCCCATGGCCTGGTCCAGCTCGCCGCTGAGCATCAGCCGGACCAGATAGCTGTGGCCGGTGTAGGCGCCCTGATCGTTGAAGGGCCGGGCGCTTTCAAAGCGCTGTTCCTTCCAGATGCGGAAGCGCCGGCCGTCGTACTGGCTGCCGGCGCTATGGGTTTCGCGCACCTCCACCCAGGCCAGGCCCGGCAGCGTGTCGGCCAGCCGCTGATGCAGCCATTGCGCCAGCACCTCGCTGGTGGGGTTGTCCAGGCCGGCGATGTCGTTGAGATAGCGGTGATTGAGTTCCAGGAACAAGGGCCGCCAGGCGGCCTCCAGCCGCGGATGGCCGCTGAGCCTGGCATCGGCGGCGAGACGCACGCCGAAACCGTGGCCGTGCAGACGGCCGCATTTATGGCCAGCCGGCACATGGGGCAGTTGATGGGCGGCCTCGAACTGAACTTGTATCCAGTTGAGGGTGAGGTCGCCGTCCAGCGTCACGCCGCGCTGCGGCGAGCTTTGCAGGCTCAGCGCCGCCGGGCAGGGCAGGGCGGCGGCGAGGTGGGCGGCCAGCGCCAGATCGTCGCATTGGCTCAGTTGGCGGTTCAGATCGGCGTAGTCCAGCGGCGCGACGGCGGCGTCCAGCGCCGCCTGCAGCCGCTCGTGGGCCGGGTATTGGGCGTCGGCGCGGGCGATGACGCGAAAGCTGTGGCCATGCGGGCGCGCGGTGAGGTCGGACGCGCCGCTCACCTGCCGGGCGGCTTCGAAGCGGGCGCCGGCGATCAGGCTGGAGGTGTGCATCTCAGTCCTCCTGGCGGGTTTGGCAGCGGACGATCAGCGGGTCGGGCACGCCGGCTTCGGCGAAACCCTTGGCGCGCAACTCGCAAGACGCGCAATGGCCGCAGGGCGGCACCTGTCCGTTATAACAGGTGTGACTCCAGGATAATGCGTCCATCGCGCCGACTTGTTGCGCCAAAGCCACGGTTTCCGCCTTGGACAGATACATCAGCGGCGCGTGCAGCTCCACTCGGCTGTCCATGCCCAGCCGCAGCGCCACTTCCAGCGCCTTGAGGGTGTTTTCGCGGCAATCGGGATAGCCGGAATAGTCGGTCTGGGCGACGCCGGCGACCAGGTGGCGCGCGCCGCGGGTATAGGCCAGCGCGGCGGCGAAGGTCAGGAAGATCAGGTTGCGGCCGGGCACGAAGGTGTTGGGCAGCGCGTCGTCGTCGCGGGCGCCGTCTTCCGGCGCGATGTCGGCGTCGGTCAGCGCGTTGCCGCCGATGGCGGCGAAGGTGTCGATGGGCAGCACGGTCTGGCGCACGCCGGCGAGCGCGGCGATCTTGCGCGCGCAGTCCAGCTCCACGCGGTGGCGCTGGCCGTAGTCGAAGGTGACGGCTTCGACATTGTCGCGGCCGAAGGTCTGCAAGGCCCAATACAGGCAGGTGGTGGAGTCCTGGCCGCCGGAAAGGACGACCAGAGCCTTTTCAGGTGTCTGATTCATTGTGTTCGCCATTCGATAAACAGTCGAAGGTTGAGATGCGGAGCCGGGCGCGGCGCGGGCCTGCCGGCATGTCGCCTGCCTGGATCGGTCTCACCAAGCAGGGCAACCCGCTACTTTAACCTAGAACAGGCTGTTTTATGAAGCGTGCCAAAAATCAGACAGCCGCCGATTTCGTGTCGGCAAGGCCGCTTTTCTTGATTGAAATCATGTCTTCGTCATGTAATTAATGACTTTCGCATTCGAAATATGTTTGCGATCCATTTTAATAAACACGTGATGACAAAGGGGTTGGAAGGGCTGGCAACGCGCTGTCGGGCCACAAGCGCGGCAGAGGGGCCGGTGTTTCCGCCAGGAGAAGATCAATGAAAAAAGTGTTGCCGATTGCCTTGTTCGTGATGGCTTTGGGGGGCGGCTTCGCCCAGGCGCATGATCTGCAAGTGAGCGTGGCCAAGCAGCAGGCCGCGGTGGCGGCGGATCAGGACGTCGAGGTGGTGTTGAATTACCGCAATGCCGGCAAGGAAACCTTGCATATCTACAAATGGTACGTGCCGGGGCAGGATTTGCAGGAACAGATTTTCGAGGTCAGCCGCGACGGCAAGCCGGTCAGCTATCTGGGGCCGCGCTACAAGCGGGCGGTGCCCACCATCAAGGATACCGTGGCGCTGGCGCCGGGCGCTTCGCTGAGCGTCAAGGTCAAGGTGTCCGACTACTACGATATGTCGAAAAGCGGCCGTTTCGACGTGCGCTTCCAGGCGGCCAGCTCCCGCGTGCTGAACCGCGCCGCGCCGCAGCTGAACGCCAAGATCGCCTCCGGCGCGGACGCCGCCGTCGCCGCCGACGAGGTGCTGAGCTCCAATACCGCCAGCGTGTCGGTGGCCGGCCGCAGCAGCAAGCTGTTGAAGCAGTCGCTGGACGCGCAACGCGAATGGTCCATCCTCAGCCGCAAGGCGGCCGCTTCCAGCGTCACTTACGCGGCCAATTGCTCGGTGACCCAGCAAAGCCAGACCAACGGCGGCGTCAGCGCGGCCATCAATATGGCCAACGATTCGGTCAGCTATCTGTCCGGTTCTCCGTCCGGCACCCCGCGCTATACCACGTGGTTCGGCAAGTACGCGCTGGCCAACTGGAACACCGCCAAGTCCCATTACGTCAGCATCAAGGACGCGCTGGACACCAAGCCGATCAGCATCGATTGCGGTTGCACCCAGGCCGGCACTTACGCTTACGTCTATCCTGCGCAGCCGTACAAGATCTATCTGTGCGGCGCCTTCTGGAACGCGCCGACCAGCGGCACCGACTCCAAGGGCGGCACCCTGGTGCATGAGCTGTCCCACTTCACCGTGGTGGCGGGCACCGACGACCACGTTTATGGCCAGGCGGGCGCCAAGAACCTGGCGAAGACCAATCCGACCCAAGCCTTGAACAACGCCGACAACCACGAATACTTCGCCGAGAACACCCCGGCCCAGCAATAAGCTTTCCCTTGCGCCATGAGAAACGGCCGCCTGAGGGCGGCCGTTTTCTCTTCGGCGGGAATCGGGTTTGACGGTGCTTCAAACGCCTTATTGCTGAAGCGCAGCAGATCGGAAACGGGTTCTCAGAGCCTGTTCAAAGTCTCGCGAGCGAGGGCGAGACAAGGCGTTGCGGCTAAGGGAGCGGAATGCACATACGGTACATGAGCATTTCGGAGCTGTTTTCAATGCGCTTCTTATATCCATCCTGCCGACGCGCAGCAGACATTGAACGGGTTCTCAGGCCGGCACCAGCGCCAGCGTGCCCAATACCACAATCACCAGGCCGACGATCACCGGCACCGAGGTGCGCTTGACGATCTCGAACGGCGACACCTGGCCCATGCCGGCGCAGGCCACCACCACGCCGGACACCGGCGACACGGTGCGGCCCAGATTGGACGCCTGCAGCATGGGGATGGCGAGGAAGGCCGGGTTGATGCCGGCTTCGGCCGCCAGTTTGGGGATCAGTTCCACGAAGGCGTAGAAGGGCGCGTTGCCGGAGCCGGTGGTCAGCGCCGCCAGCGTGGTGATCGCCACCAGCACCAGCATCAAGACCATGGCGCCGGAGCCGAAGGACTGCGCCAGGCCGATCAACTGATTGATGAAGCCCAGCGCGGACAGGCCGTGGGCGAACACGCCGGCGGCCACGATCAGCATCACCACGCTGCTGAAGGCGTCGCCCATGCCCTTGTAAGCCACTTCCAGGCCGGCGAACACCGGCGCGGCGCGGCGATGGCGCAGGAATTCCACCAGCGCGGCCAGCGCGATGCACAGGATCAGCACGGTGACGATGTGCAGTTCCGGCGCCAGCTTGCCGTTGAACACCAGCACGCCGGCGATGGGCGTGAACGGCAGCAGGCAGTACAGCGCCGGCGCGTCGGTGACGATCTCGTGCACGTCCTGGCGCGTCAGCGGCAGGTTTTCCTTGCGGTCCAGATAGCGTTGCCAGAAGAAGTGGGCGCAGCCTATGCCGGCGATGGCCAGCAGCGAGATGGGCAGCGTGGTCTTGAAGGCGAAGTCGATCAGCGGCATGCCCGAGGCCTGGGCGGCGATCACCACGTCGCCGGAGGTGGGCGACAAGATCAGCGCCGCCGGCGACGCGCAGATGGCCGCCGCCGCGCCGCGGCTGATGCCCATGTTCACCATCAGCGGGAACAAGGTGGCCATCAGCAGCACGCCCAGGCCGGTGGCGGACGACACCGCCAGCGACAGCAGGCAGGCGACGAAGTAGGCCGCCACCATCAGCACGTACGGCGACTTGATGCGGCTGAGCGGCTTGGAGGCCAGCTTGACCACCATGTCGTTGGCGCCGATATGGGTCATGTAGCCGGCGAAGCCGCACAGCGCCATCACCATCAGGCCCAGGTCCGCGGCGCGGCTGCTGAGCAGGGATTTGACGAACTCGGCGATGTCCGTGGCGGCGTGGCCGGTGGCGGCCACGTTTTTGGGCAGCACCGGCATGCCTTGCAAGGCGGTGGCGATCAACAGCGCCAGACCGCCCAGCATCAGCACGCCGGTGGCGGAGTAGCCTTTGAAGATAGCCCGGCCCACCAGCAGCGTGACTATCGTGCCTATCAGTAATTCCATATCCAGCTCAATGTAAATAACAAAATTATAATTTACTAAAAAATACGAATGAGCATATTTCTAGATGAATCAAAATTGATATGGGGCAAGAACGCGGCGCTCGGCCGCGCTTAGGGGCGGGCAGGGAGAGAGGGACAGGCGCCTGAGGCGCGTTCCGCGCTAGAGCCGGAATCGTTGCCTAGACCGGCGGCTGGCCGAAGTTGATCAGCGCCACCGTCACTTGCTCCTTGGCCGAGACCAGATCGTGGTAGGCGAGGTGCAGCATATTCATGTTTTCCAGCACCTGGTGGGTTTCATTGAAGCCGCAGTCCAGGCTCTGCCGCGCGACGGCCAGGAAGATGAACAGCTGCTGCATCGGCGATTGCTTGGGGTGTTGCTGCCGGTAGAGGGCGTACAGCTGGTAGAAGTCGCGGACGATCCGTTCCGCCGCGTAGCCGGGATTGTGTTCCAGGCCCAGGCCGCTCAGCAGGTCCTTGCCCATCAGCGGCAGATCCAGCGCGCAGCTGAGCGGGTCCATCACCGCGTGGTGAAATAAATCCAGGAATTGCTTGTTGGCGGAAAAGCGGCTGTCGGCGCCGGGCTTGGCCGCGGCGGCCGCGGGCTCGCGCTGGCGGCCGTGTTTGCCGCCATGCTCCTGTTGCGAGAGCTGATGTCCGGCGGCGCGGCCGGCATGGGTCAGGGTAATGGGCAGGATGGGCATGACGGTCTCCTTGCGAGCATGCCGCCGGTCTGGCTGGCGGCGTTCGGTCGGAAACGCGGTGCGGATCTGTTTCGCTTCCCCGGCCATGACCTATTTTCGGCATGGTCGGGGAAAACTTTATTTTTAATTTAACGCTGCATTCAGTTTTAACCGTCAGCTTGTTGCCGCGGCGGCGTCGCTCTGGGTCTTGGGCTTCATGCTGGCGACGAAGTCGTCAAAGCCCTTGTTGACCAGATCGCGGGTTTTCTTGATCTCGTCGGCGATATTGCCGTTGAACACCTTGAGGCCGTTGAGGACGTCCACGGCCTCGGCATAGCCTTTCTCGAAGCCGCCGCGCACGATGTCGACAAAGTTCTTGGCCTGCTCTTCCTGGCTCAGTTCCGGATGTTGCTTGGCGTAGGTGCTGAAGAAGCTGAGCGCGCCGGACAGGATGCGCTGGGACGTGCCTTCCGGAGAATTGTCCTCGCTCATCTTCTGTTGCAGGATGTTGGGCGTTTGCTGCGCGCCCTGGGCGCTCTGGCCGTCGGACGCGGCCTGGGCGTCGCCGCCGCCGTTCAGCTGATCGGCCAGGATCTGGTTGATGCTGTCGATGGCGGTGCGGTAGAGCAGGGACAGCGATTTGCCGTCGGCGTTGGTGGAAACGTCCAGATTGGCCACCAGCCGCGCGTTCAATTGATTGCGCGCGGTGACGGTGCTGCTGACGTTCTGGCCGCTGCTGCTGGTCTGGCTCTGCTGGACGCTGGCGCTGAGCTGACTGCCGACGGACGGGTTGTTCACGGAATTGACGGACATAGTGCGCTCCTAAGCGGAAAGGGCGGTTGCGATCGACGGCCGGAAGCGGCGCGACGCCTTCATGCCCAAGGCGCTGTTGGTGTTGGTCGACCTGGTCTGAATCTGCTGTGTTGTTGGGGGCTTGCGCAGCGGGCGCAAGGACACCGAGGGCTGCCTTACCTCAGTATGGCCATATTTTCGGCCGGGCCCGCGGAAACTTGAGGCTTATTTCGGTGAGCGCGTGCATGCGGCAGGCAGAGCCCAGGCTGGCTTTGGGCCGGCCCGGCTCTGGCGTTGACAGCCGGCGGCTACCGGCTTCGGAACGCGCGCTTAGGGCCGCTAACAAAAGCTCGCAGAGAACCTGAGCCAAGGCGCGCCGACGCAGGCAGTACAAGTCGTACGACAAGGAGGCGCAACGCCGGATCAGGGGTTTTGTTAGCGGCTCTTAGCGGTGCTGTTTCTGACGGCGCAGGAAGTCGACCGCCAGGTCCGGGAAGTCGCTGAAGGCGCCGTCCACCTGGGCGCGGTTGTACACCGCGTCCAGCAACTGGTCCATATTCTTGGCGTAGGCCGGCAGCGCGTCCTTGCGCAGGGTGTAGGGATGGATCACCAGGCCGTTGGCGTGCGCGGCGCGGCCCATGCCGGTGAGCTTGATCTTGCCCGGGGCGGAGGCCTTGTCTATCAGCATCGGGTATTGCGGGCCGATGCCGTCGGCGTACTTGGCGATTTCCTTCATGCCTTCCGGACGGAACATCCAGTCGTAGTTGTAGTTCACCCACTGACCGGCGGCGTTCTGTTCGAAGGTTTCCTGCCAGTCGGTGTAAGCGATCAGCTGCACCAGCTTGAGGTCCATGCCGGCCTTGGGCATCAGCTCGGTCTTGATGCGCTTCAGTTCGTTGAAGTCGAAGCACTGCAGGTAGACCTTGTCGTTCTTGCCGGTGTAGCCGTAGCGCTTGAGCACTTCCAGCGCCTTCACCGTGATGTCCTTGCCTTCCTGGCGATGGAACCACGGCGCCTTGATCTCCGGATAGATGCCGATATTGCGGCCGGTGGAGTGGTTCAGGCCCTGGATGAACTCGATTTCCTCTTCAAAAGTGTGGATGCGGAAATCGGACTTGCCCATGGGGAAGCGGCCGGGATAGCTCTGACGCTTGACGCCCTTGTCGATGTCGAAGCCTTCGGTGAAGCGCAGCGATTTGATTTCGGCCAGGGTGAAGTCGATCGCGTAATAGCGTCCGTCCTTGCGCCCGCGCTCGGGAAAGCGTTCGGCCACGTCGGTGACGCGGTCCAGGTAATGGTCATGCAGCACGACCAGCCTGTCGTCCTTGGTCATCACCAGGTCCTGCTCCAGATAGTCCGCGCCCTGGGCGTAGGCCAGCGCCTTGGACGGCAGCGTGTGTTCCGGCAGGTAGCCGCTGGCGCCGCGGTGGGCGATGACGATTTTGTCCGCGGCCTGGGCGGACGCGGCCAGACCGATGGCCAGCGCGACGGCGGCGAGCAGGGGTTTGCAAGCGAATGACATGGCTTCTCCTTATATAGGGTGGTTCGCAATGGGCGTTGGCGCGACGCCATGATCGGATGCGCGGATGTCGGCGTGATGAAACCCGGCCAGTCCATCGTCATCGTCATGGTTTTGTTTTGGTGAAAAGGAGTAGGACGATAGGGTATCGCCGCGCCGGCGGCAAGCCCCCCGGCGCGGTAGTTTTGAAGGTGCTCACGCCTTTGCGGCGACCGCGAGGCAAGCGGTTTTCACGTCTTTCTTCCTTGCTCCCGCCGGCGCGCGGCAGAGCGTAAACAGGTTCTTAGAGCCTGTTCACGATCTTTTCCGATCGGAAGTCTTGTTCAAAGCATTGAATCCGCTACGCGGATGATGATTTAGGGCCGGTTCCGCCCGGCGAACGGAAAGGGGAATTTGCGCGGCCAAATTCCCCTTTACCCCAAAGGCCGCCCTGCAAGCCTGGCCTGCGGCTTCCCGCCGGTTCCCGTCAGGCCCGAGGCGCGGCTGAACTCGCGATTTGCTAACGTCAAATCGCTCAAACAGGGCAGCCGCTTAAGACCTCGGGCCTGCCACCCGTCGGCAGGCTTGAAGGGACCCGGGGCGCGTCGGATACATGGTCTCCTACGTATCTAGCAACGCTTAACCACACCTACAAAAGATCGTGAACAGGCTCTTACAACTCCACCGCCTGCCGGGTCCTCAAGGCCTCCGCGATGGCCAGGCCGATGCGGGTGGCTTCGCGGGCGTCGGCCAGGCTCAAGGCCAGCGGCAGGTCCAGGCGCGCGGCGTCGACGAAGTGCTGCAGCTCCAGCGTGAAGGCTTCGGCGAAGCGCTGATAGAAATCCGTCACGCATTCATTGCGCACGCCGTGGCGGTCGCTGATCTCCACGCGGTTGGCGCGCGGGTTGGCGCCCACGCTCAGCCGGCCCTGGGTGGCGAAGATCTCGGTCAGCGTTTCATGGCCGTGGGCCTGAGTGCGCGAGGCGTAGAAGCAGGCCAGCTTGCCGTCCTCGAACTCGCACATCGCCACGCCGTTGTCCACGTCGCCGTATTGTGCCAGCGCGCCGTGCACCGCGTTGACGCCGCTGGCCCATACCCGCAACGGACGCGGCGCGCCCAGTAGCCAGCGCGCCAGATCGATGTCGTGGATGCTGCAATCCATGAAGATGCCGCCGCTGGCGGGGGCGAATTGCACGAAGAAGCCGCTGTCGTCGTTGAGATCGCAGGTTTGCGAGCGCACCAGATAGGGCCGGCCCACCAGGCCCTGCGCCAGCTTGGCGGCGGCGTCCTGGTAGCTGGGGTCGAAGCGGCGCACGAAACCCACCATGGCCTTGAGCTCCGGGCGGCGGGCGGCAGCGCGCTCCACTCGCAGGCAGTCCTCCAGATTCAGCGCCAGCGGCTTTTCGCAGAACACGTGTTTGCCCGCGTCCAGGCAGGCGATGATCTGCTCGGCGTGCAGCGCGGTGGGCGTGGCCAGCAGCACCGCGTCCAGCCCCGGTTGGGCAAGCAGGCCCTCCAGCGCCGCGTGGCCGGCGGCGTCGGGCAGTTCCCGGCGAGCCCAGTCCAGCTCTTCCGGCAGCGGCGAGCAGACGGCGATCAGGCGCGCGCCGACGATGCGCTCGCGCAGATTGAGCGCGTGGCGGCGGCCCAGCCGGCCCAGGCCGGCGACACCGAGGTTTAATGTAGACATGACAAGCCTCCCTGTTGAGTTGGAACCTGTTCACGATCTGCTGTGCGTCGGCGATACGGCGTTGAAAACACCTTCGAAATGCTCATGTACCATTTGTACATTCCGCTTTCTCAGCCGCAACGCCTTGTCTCGCTCTTGCTCGCGAGATTGTGAACAGGCTCTTAGACCTGATCCAATTCGACGACCTGACCCGAGCGCCAGGAGCGGGTGGCGCCGTCGGCCAGTTCCAGCGCGCGCACGCCGTCCTCCACCGTGG
This sequence comes from Chromobacterium rhizoryzae, assembly GCF_020544465.1. Lineage (NCBI taxonomy): Bacteria > Pseudomonadati > Pseudomonadota > Betaproteobacteria > Neisseriales > Chromobacteriaceae > Chromobacterium > Chromobacterium rhizoryzae. Next base: position 3,608,891 of record NZ_CP066126.1, on the reverse strand, counting down.
TGCGCGGCGCGGCGCCGTCGCGGATCACCTCCAGGAAGTGGGCCATCTCGGCGGCGTAGGCCTGGCGGTAGCGCTCCAGGAAGAAGGGCTCCGGCAGGTCGACGGCCACAGCGCGCTCGCCGTAGGCGATCACCTCGGTGGGCCGGTGGTTGCCGGCCTGCAGCATGCCGCGGCTGCCCAGCACTTCGAAGCGCTGGTCGTAGCCGTAGGCGGCGCGGCGGCTGGTGTTGATCTGGCACAGCCGGCCCTGGCGGGTGCGCAGCGTCACCGCCGCGCTGTCGGCGTCGCCGGCGGCGGCGATGGCCGGGTCGCTCAGCGCGCTGGCGCTTGCGTGCACGCTGAGGACTTCGTCGTCCAGAATCCAGCGGCAGATGTCGAAGTCGTGGATCAGCATGTCCTTGAAGATGCCGCCGGAGCGGCGGATATAGTCCAGCGGCGGCGCGCCGGGGTCGCGGCTGGTGACGATCAGCATTTCCGGCGCGCCGATCTCGCCGGCGGCCAGCCTGGCCTTGAGCGCGGCGAAGGTGGGGTCGTAGCGGCGCTGGAAGCCGATCAGGCAGGGCACGCCGGCCGCGGCCACCGCCTGGGCGCACTGGCGCGCGCGCTCCAGCTCCAGGTCCACCGGTTTTTCGCAGAAGATGGCCTTGCCGCGCGCGGCGGCGGCCAGGATCAGCTCGGCGTGGGTGTCGGTGCTGGAGGCGATGACCACGGCGCGCACTGCCGGATCGTCCAGCGCTTGTTCCGCGGCGCAGGCCTCGGCGCCGTGGGCGGCGGCCAGCTCCCGCGCCGCCGGCGCGTGGCTGTCCACCACGTATTTGAGCCGCATGCCCGGCAGGCGGGCTAGGTTGGCGGCGTGGATCTTGCCGATGCGGCCGGCTCCGAACAGCGCTGCGTCAATCATCATATCCTCCAGTCTCCTTGGTTTCTTCTATGTTCAGCTCCAGCCGGCAGGCCAGCGCGATGAACAGCGCCTGGCACAGGCAGATGGTGCTGGTCAGCGAACGGAAGGAGAAGGCCGAGCCTTCCCTGACCGTCAATACCGCGTCGGCCCCGCGCGCCAGCGGGCTGAGCTGGCTGTCGGTGATCACCAATTGCCGGGCCTTGTGCTGCGCCGCCACCCGCGCGCAATAGCGGCTTTCCTTGCCGTAGGGCTGGAAGCTGATGGCGATCAGCACGTCTTGTTCGCCAATGCTGCGGATTTGCTGCGGAAACATGCCGCCCAGGCCGGACAGCAGATGCACTTTCTTGGCGGTGTGCTGCAAGGCGTAGGCGATGTAGGAGGCGATGGGAAACATGCGCCGCACCCCGGTCACGTAGATGTTGTCGGCGTTCAGCAGCAGTTCCACCGCCGCCTCCAGCTGCGCCTCGTCCAGCGCGGCGTCCAGTTCCTGCAGGCCTTGCTGGCAGGCGGCGATGAAGTCCCGGGTCATGCCGGCGGCGGAGCGCTGCTCGTCGCGGCTGGCGATCAGGCTCTGGATGCGCTGGCGGTAATTGGGCTGCGGCGCGCCCTGTGGCGTAAATGCGTCACGGAACACGGCCTGCATATCGGAAAAGCCGGCAAAGCCGAAGCGCTGGGCGAAGCGGACGATGGCCGAAGGCTGCACCTCGCAAGCCTGGGCGATGTCGGTAATGCGCTGCAGCATCAGCGTGCCCCGGTGCTGCTCCACGTAGCCGGCAATCACTTTCAGCTGCTTGCTCAGCGTGTCGTATTCGGCGGCGATGCGCTGCATCAATTCCTCGGCGGGGGCGGTGTTGGCCATGGGCGGGCTTTCCTAAGGTTTTGGCCAGTATACGTTTTGTGTCGATATTCGAAAATAAATTTCTATTGAAAAACATATTTGGAAAATTATTTGCAGAATAGAGCGAAAGCTCTTAAGGTGATTTCACGCCCGGCGCCGACAGCGGCCGCGGCCGACACCATAGCGGGCCCCACGATGGGCCGGCGGAGAAGAAGGAGGAGAGAGATGCAGCAGCGATCCTGGAAGTGTAAGTGGAGGCGGGCTCTGCCCGCAGCGGCGCTGGCGCTCTGCGCGCTGGCCCAGCCGGCGCTGGCGGCCGATGCCCGTTTCGTGCTGGTCAGCCACGCGCCGGATTCCGACGCCTGGTGGAACACCATCAAGAACGCGATCAAGCAGGCCGGCGAGGACTTCAACGTGCAGGTGGATTACCGCAATCCGCCCAATGGCGACCTGGCCGATATGGCGCGCTTGATCGAACAGGCGGCGGCGCGCAATTACGACGGCGTGATCGCCAGCATCGCCGATTACGATGTGCTGAAGCGGCCGCTGGGCCAGGTGGTGGCCAAGAAGATTCCGCTGGTCACCATCAATTCCGGCACCGTCAAGCAAAGCGAAAGCCTGGGCGCCTTGCTGCACGTCGGCCAGCCGGAATACGACGCCGGCTTCGATTCCGGCAAGCAGGCCAAGGCCGCCGGCATCAAGAGCTTCCTCTGCGTCAACCACTACGCCACCAATCCGGCCTCCTTCGAGCGCTGCAAGGGCTTCGCCGACGCCATCGGCGCCGATGTGCGCAAATCCACGCTGGACGCCGGCGACGACCCCACCGGCATCGAAAGCAAGGTCAGCGCCTATCTGCGCAACAATCCCGGCACCCAGGCGCTGCTGACGCTGGGGCCGACCTCGGCCAGTCCGGCGATCAAGGCGGTGAAGAAGATGGGCCTGGCCGGCAAGCTCTACTTCGCCACCTTCGACCTGTCCGAGGACATTTCCAAGGCGATCAAGGACGGCACCGTCAAGTTCGCCATCGACCAGCAACCCTATCTGCAGGGCTATATCCCGGTGGCGGCGCTGGCCATCATGAAACGCGACAAGACCGCGGACCCGGTCAAGGTGGAAGCGGCGCTCAAGGCCAACCCCAAATTCCAGGCCCGGCTGAGGGAGTACGGGCTGGCCCCCCTCTACAAGGGCCGCCACATCAACTCCGGCCCCGGCTTCGTCACCAAGGACAATATCGCCAAAGTGGAGAAGTACGCCGGGCAGTTCCGCTGACCGCCGTTTCCCGATGGATCTGACGCCCGGCGCCGCGACGGCTGCGGGGCGAGGAGCATAGCTATGAGCATGAGCAAGGCCAGCCCGGGCAAGGCCGCGGGCATCCGCATGGCGCCGCCCGGCGACGATGAAAGAGTGCGGCGGCTGTCGCTGTTCGACCGGCTGATGGGACGGCCGGAATTCGCCGCCGTCGCCGGCGCGGCGCTGGTGTTCGCGGTGTTCGGCGTCGGCGCCGGCGGTTCCGGCATGTTCGCCGTGGACGGCATCGTCAACTGGTCGCAGGTGGCGGCCTATCTCGGCATCATCGCCATCGGCGCCTGCCTGCTGATGATAGCCGGCGAGTTCGATCTGAGCCTGGGCTCGATGATAGGCTTCGCCGGCATGATGGTGGCGATCCCGCCGCTGTACTTCGGCTGGCCGTTCTGGCTGGCCGTCCTGTTCGCCTTCGCCGGTTCGCTGGCGGTGGGCTGGCTCAACGGCTATCTGGTGCTCAAGACCCGGTTGCCGTCCTTCATCGTCACCCTGGCTTTTCTGTTCATCCTGCGCGGCCTGACGCTGGCGCTGTCCATTCTGTTCGCTAACCGCACCATCGTCAGCGGCGTCGGCGATCTGGCGGCGGCGGACCCGCTGGCGCAATGGCTGTTCGTCGGCCATGTCGGCGCCGGCCTGTTCCACTGGCTGGCCGGCATCGGCGCCATCGCCTCCCTGCCGGACGGCGGCGCGGCGGCGGCCGGCGTGCCCAAGGTGCTGCTGTGGTGGCTGGCGCTGGCGGCGATCGCGGCCTTCGTGCTGGCGCGCACCCGGATCGGCAACTGGATCTTCGCCGCCGGCGGCGACGCCAACGCCGCCAAGAACGTGGGGGTGCCGGTCAAGCAGGTGAAGATAGGCCTGTTCATGTTCACCGCCTTCTGCGCCTGCCTGTTCGCGGTGCTGCAAGTGTGCGATGTGGGCTCCGCCGCCGCGGACCGCGGCCTGCAAAAGGAGTTCGAGGCCATCATCGCCGCGGTGATCGGCGGCTGTCTGCTCACCGGCGGCTACGGCTCGGTGGTGGGCGCCTGCTTCGGCGCGCTGATCTTCGGCGTGGTGCAGATCGGCATCACCTACACCAATATCAACTCGGACTGGTTCCGCGTCTTCCTCGGCCTGATGCTGCTGATGGCGGTGTTGTTCAATCACTATGTCAGACGCCGCGTGACGGAGGCCAAATGATGGTCACGACCGGCAAAATCCCTGCGGCCGCGTTGCGCCTCCTTGCCGTACTCAATGCACTGTCCGCGTCGGCGCGCCTTGCCGCAGCCGCTGCGCCGAACAATCCTGGCCGCGGGCCGCAAGGAGTCGAAGATGAAACCGTGTGACGACTACATCCTGGAGCTGGATCAGGTCAGCAAGACCTTCGGTTCGGTGATCGCCTTGCAGAAGGTGGATCTGCAGCTGCGCCGCGGCGAGGTGCATTGCCTGCTGGGCGACAACGGCGCCGGCAAGTCCACGCTGATCAAGACCCTGGCCGGGGTGCACCGGCCCAGCGGCGGCGAATACCGGGTGGACGGACAGCCGGTGCGCTTCGACTCGCCGCGCCAGGCGCTGGACCAGGGCATCGCCACCGTTTACCAGGACCTGGCCCTGGTGCCGCTGATGTCGGTGGCGCGCAATTTCTTCCTGGGCCGCGAGCCGATGAAGAAATGGCTGGGTCTGCTGCCGGTGCTGGATCTGGAACTGGCCGGCGAGGTGGCGCACGACAAGCTGGCGGAAATGGGCATCCACATCCGCGACCCGCATCAGGCGATAGGCACCCTGTCCGGCGGCGAGAAGCAATGCCTGGCCATCGCTCGCGCCATTTACTTCGGCGCGCGGGTGCTGATCCTGGACGAGCCCACCGCCGCGCTGGGCGTCAAGCAGAGCGTCAATGTGCTCAAGCTGATTTCCAAGGCGCGCGACAAGGGCATCTCGGTGATCTTCATCACCCACAACGTCAACCACGCTTACCCGATAGGCGACCGCTTCACCCTGCTCAACCGCGGCCGCTCGTTCGGCACTTACGCCAAGGACGCGGTCAGCAAGGAGGAGGTGCTGGACATGATGGCCGGCGGCGCAGAAATGCAGAAACTGATGGCCGAGCTGGACGGCGTCCATATCTAACAACGGTATCGCCACGAAATCCACGAAACCATTTTTAGCCACGGAAACACACGGAAGGACACGGAAAAAGACAGCGTGGATACAAACGTGGCTTGCGTGCTGTCTCGTGGGTTTCGTGGTTGGCGTTTTGGATTTTGAGCCACGGAAATACACGGAAGCACACGGAAAAAAGCGGAAAACGAATAGCGCCAACTAGGACCTCCAAGTTAAAGAACCCCCAAGGTTTTGTTGGGTTTGTCAGTGTATTTCCGTGTGTTTCCGTGGCTAAAAATGCCTGCTGATGTCTCTTTATGTATTCCGTGGCCAATCAAGCTTTCGAAGGAGGATGAATGCAAAACACCACCCGTTTCGCCAGCGGCCGCGACCGCGACCTGGTCTGCCTGGGCCGGCTGGCGGTGGACCTGTACGCGCAGCAGCTGGGCGCGCCGCTGGAAGACGCGGCCAGCTTCGCCAAATACCTGGGCGGCTCCTCCGCCAACATCGCTTTCGGCGCGGCCCGGCTGGGTTTGAAATCGGCGATGCTGTCCCGCGTCGGCGACGAGCAGATGGGACGCTTCCTGCTCAAGACCCTGAGCGCCGAAGGCTGCGACGTCAGCCAGGTAAGGGTGGACCCGGAGCGGCTGACCGCCCTGACCCTGCTGGGCATCAAGGACCGCGACACCTTCCCTCTGCTGTTCTACCGCGAAAACTGCGCCGACATGGCGCTCGGCGTCGAGGACATCGACGAGGATTTCATCGCCGGCAGCCAGGCCTTGCTGATCACCGGCACCCATCTGTCCCGGCCCGGGGTGGAGGCGGCCAGCCGCCGCGCGCTGCAATACGCGCGCCGCCACGACGCGCGCACGGTGCTGGACATCGACTACCGGCCGGTGCTGTGGGGCCTGGCCGGCCGCGGCGACGGCGAAACCCGCTACATCGCCAGCGAGGAGGTCAGCGCCCACTTGCAGAGCCTGCTCTCCGAGTTCGACCTCATCGTCGGCACCGAGGAGGAGTTCCTGATCGCCGGCGGCGCGGCCGAGCTGATGCCGGCCTTGGCCCGGGTGCGCGCGCTGAGCCGGGCGGTGCTGGTGGTCAAGCTGGGGCCCTTGGGCTGCGCGGTGATTCCCGACGCGGTGCCGGCGCGCATCGAGGACGCCTTCAGCGTGGCCGGCGCGCCAGTGGAGGTGATGAATGTGCTGGGCGCCGGCGACGCCTTCCTGGCCGGCTTCCTGTCCGCCTGGCTGCGCGGCGGCGACTACGCCGAATGCTGCCGCCGCGCCAACGCCTGCGGCGCGCTGGTGGTGTCGCGCCACGGCTGCGCGCCGGCGATGCCGACCCCGGCCGAACTGGAGTGCTTTCTCGCCACGCCGACGCGGCGGCCGGGCGAGGACGCGGCCTTGAGCCGGCTGCATCGGGTCAGCGCGGCGCGGCCGCGTTGGGACGAGTTGTGCGTGTTCGCCTTCGACCACCGCAGCCAGTTTTTCGAACTGGCGCGCGCGGCGGGCGCGGACGAGGCGCGGCTGCCGCGTTTGAAGCAACTGCTGGTGCAAGCGGTGGCCGACGTCGAGCAGCGGCTGGATCTGCACGGGCGGGTGGGGGTGTTGATCGACGAGCGCTACGGCGCCGACGCGCTGTCCGCCGCCACCGGCCGCGGCTGGTGGGTGGGCCGGCCGGTGGAGCTGCCCGGCTCCAATCCGCTGGTGTTCGAGCAAGGCCGCGCGATGGCCGGCGCCTTGAACGCCTGGCCGCGCGAGCAGGTGATCAAATGCCTGGTCCAGTACCACCCGGACGATGAGCTGGACAACCGGCTGGAGCAGGAGGCGCAGGTCCGCGCGCTCTACGACGCCGCCCAGGCCAGCGGCCACGAATTACTGCTGGAAATCATCCCGTCCAAGGATTTGCCGCGCGCCGCCGACACCGTCTACCGCGCGCTCAAGCGCCTGTACAACCTGGGCGTTTATCCAGACTGGTGGAAGCTGGAGCCGCCCGCCGCCGCGCAATGGCCGGCGCTGGACGCGCTGATCGCCGAGCGCGATCCCTATTGCCGCGGCGTGGTGCTGCTGGGGCTGAACGCGCCCTTGGACGCGCTGCGCCAGGGCTTCGCCGCCGCGCGCGCCAGCCGCAGCTGCCGCGGCTTCATGGTGGGGCGCAGCCTGTTTCAGCGGCCGGCCGAACGCTGGCTGGCCGGCGAGATCGACGACGCCGGCCTGGTGGCCGAGGCCGGCGCGCGTTTCGCCGAGCTGGTAGCGGTGTGGCGCGAGGAGCGCGGCGAAGCCGGCCGCGCGCTCAGCCAGGAGGGCGCGCGATGAGCACGATGCGTTTGACCATGGCCCAGGCGCTGGTGCGCTATCTGGCCGCGCAGCGGGTGGAACTGGACGGCGAGGAGGTGCAACTGTTCGCCGGGGTGTGGGCCATCTTCGGCCACGGCAACGTCGCCGGCCTGGGGGAGGCGCTGCAACAGGCCGGCGACAGCCTGCCCACCTGGCGCGCCCACAATGAGCAGGGCATGGCCCACGCCGCCATCGCCTACGCCAAAGCCCATTTCCGCCGCCGGATGATGGCGGTGAGCAGCTCCATCGGCCCCGGCGCCACCAATCTGGTCACCGCCGCGGCGCTGGCCCACGTCAACCGGCTGCCCTTGCTGCTCTTGCCCGGCGACGTGTTCGTGTCGCGCGCGCCGGACCCGGTGCTGCAGCAACTGGAAGCGCCGCAGGACGGCACGCTGTCGGTCAACGACTGCCTGCGGCCGGTGTCGCGCTATTTCGACCGCATCGTCCACCCGGCGCAGCTGCTCACGGCCTTGCCGCGCGCGCTGGCGGTGCTGACCGATCCGGCGCAATGCGGGCCGGCCACGCTGGCGCTGCCGCAGGACGTGCAGACCATGGCCTGGGATTATCCGGCCGACTGGTTCCGGCCGCGGCTATGGCGCATCGCCGCGCCGCCGCCGGAACCGGACGCGCTGGAGCGGGCGGCGCGGGCGCTGGCCGCCGCGCGGCGGCCGCTGATCGTGGCCGGCGGCGGCGTGCTCTACAGCGCCGGCGGCGCGGCGGCCTTGCGCGCCTTCGCCGAGCGCCACGGCGCGCCGGTGGCCGAGACCCAGGCCGGCAAGAGCGCCTTGCCCTGGGACCACCCGCTGCAATTGGGGGCGATCGGCGTCACCGGCTCGCCGGCCGCCAACCGGCTGGCGGAACGGGCTGACCTGGTGCTGGCGCTGGGCAGCCGTTTGCAGGACTTCAGCACCGGCTCCGGGCAGCTGTTCCGCCAGGCGCGGCTGCTCAGCGTCAACGTCAATGCGCTGGACGGGATCAAGGCCGACGCCGTGGCCCTGAGCGGCGACGCCGCGCTGTGCCTGGACGCGCTGTCGGCGCGGCTGGACGGCTGGCGCGCCGACGCCGGCTGGAGCGCCGAGGCGCGCGCGCTGGCCGAGGACTGGCGCGCGGAGACGGCGCGCGTCACCGGACAGCGCCAGCCGCACGGCCTGCCTTACGACGGGGAGGTAATCGGCGCGGTGCAGCGCCACCCCGGCTCCGAGCGCGACGACATCGTGGTCTGCGCCGCCGGCACCCTGCCGGCCGAGCTGCACAAGCTGTGGCGCGCGGCGACGCCGGGCGGCTACCACCTGGAATACGGCTATTCCTGCATGGGCTATGAAATCGCCGGCGGCCTGGGCGTAAAGATGGCGCGGCCGGAGCGCGAAGTCATCGTGATGGTGGGCGACGGCAGCTATCTGATGATGAACAGCGAGTTGGCCACCTCGGTGATGCTGGACCGCAAACTGATCGTAGTGCTGTTGGACAACCGCGGCTACGGCTGCATCAACCGCTTGCAGCAAGCCTGCGGCGGCGCGCCGTTCAACAATTTGCTGGACGACTGCCGCCAGGGCCGCCACGGCGCGCCGCGGGTGGATTTCGCCGCCCATGCCCGCGCGCTGGGCGCCGAGGCCGAGCACGTGGCCGACATCGCCGGCCTGGAGGCGGCGCTGGTCCGCGCCCGCGCCGCGGAACGCAGTTATCTGATCGTGATCGATACCGACCCGGCGCGCACCACCGAGGCCGGCGGCTGCTGGTGGGAAGTGGCGGTGCCGGAGGTGTCGGAACGGGCCGAGGTGCGCGCCGCGCGCCAGGCTTACGAAGACCGGCTGCGCCGGCGTCAATACGAATAGCGGGGAACAGCGCAATGCATGCATTCGACGTGAAAATCGGCATCAATCCGATCTCCTGGAGCAATGACGACCTGCCGTCGCTGGGCGGCGAAATCTCGCTGGAACAGGCGCTGGCCGAAGGCGCGGCCATCGGCTACCGCGGTTTTGAGCTGGGCAATAAATTTCCGCGCCAGCCGGAAGCGCTGGCGGCGGCGCTGGCGCCGCACGGCCTGCAATGCGTGTCCGGCTGGCATTCCGGCCGTCTGGCCGAGCGCGGCGTGGATGAGGAAATCGCCGCCGTGGAACCGCATCTGCGCTTGTTGGCCGCCAGCGGCTGCCGGGTGATGGTCTACGGCGAAGTGGCCCAGGCGATACAGGGCCAGCCGCGCCCCTTGAGCCAGCGTCCGCGCTTTGGCTCGGAGCGGCAATGGCGCGATTACGGCGAGCGGCTGAACGCCTTCGGCCGCCATCTGCAAAGCCACGGCCTGACGCTGGCCTACCATCACCACATGGGCGCCTACGTCGAAACCCCGGACGATGTAGACGCGTTGATGGCGGTCACCGGCCCGGAAGTGGGCCTGCTGTTCGACAGCGGCCACATCGCCTTCGCCGGCGGCGAACCGCTGGCGGTGCTGCGCCGCCATATCGGCCGCGTGGTCCACGTCCATTGCAAGGATATCCGCCCGCAGGTGGCGCGGCTGGCGCGCAACCGCGGCTGGAGTTTTCTGGAGGCGGTGCTCAACGGCGTGTTCACCGTGCCCGGCGACGGCGTCATCGATTTCGAAGCCCTGCTGCGCATGCTGGCCGAGCACGGCTATCGCGGCTGGCTGGTGGTGGAGGCGGAGCAGGACCCGGTGGTGGCGCCCAGCTACCGCTATGCCGAACTGGGCTTTCGCACCCTGGCCGGGCTGGTGGCCGCCATCCGCGCCGGCGCGCCGGAAAGGAGCTGCGCATGAATCAGCCTGATTTGCGCGTCAAGGCGACGGCCGGCCGCGTCGCCGCCGACATCACCCCGGCCTCCGCCGGCTGGCGCCATGTCGGTTTCCGCGCCTTGCGCCTGGCCGACGGCGAGGCCGAGGACTGGCTGCAAGCGGAGCGGGAATGCTGCGTGGTGGTGCTGGCCGGCGTCGTCGACCTCATCGCCGGCGACCAACACTGGCCGGGCGTGGGCGGCCGCGCCGATGTGTTCGACGGGCAAGCGCCGTGGGCGGCTTATATTCCCGCCGGCTGTGCGTTGCGCATCGTCGCCCGCGGCGCGGCGGAAGTGGCTTTGTGTTCGGCGCCGGGCCGGCCGCTGACCCGGCCGCCGCGGCTGATCCGGCCGCAGGACATGGCGCAGAGCGTGCGCGGGCAGGGGAGCAACACCCGCTACGTCACCGACATCCTGCCGCAGCAGGCGGAGGCGGACGGCTTGCTGGTGGTGGAAGTGCGCACCCCGTCCGGCCATTCGTCCAGCTATCCGCCGCACAAGCACGACCGCGACGCGCTGCCGGCGGAAAGCCAGCTGGAGGAAACCTATTACCACCGGGTGAGCCCGGCGCAGGGCTTCGTGTTCCAGCGCGTCTACACCGACGAGCGCGATCTGGACCAGTCCCACGCGGTGGAGGACGGCGACGTGGTGCTGGTGCCGCGCGGCTATCATCCGGTGTGCGTGCCGCACGGCTATGAATCCTACTACCTCAACGTGATGGCCGGGCCGCGCCGCGAATGGCGCTTCCACAACGACCCGGCGCATGAGTGGATGCTGTCCGGCAAGTCTTAAGACCCCGCCGCAGCGTATTTATTTCCTTATTTCCACGCATGGTTTTTTGATCCGCGGCAACCACTTATGGCTGTTGCGGTCTGCTGCCATGTGCTGCTCCGGCTTTGACGGCTTGTTTGCCCTGGCATTAAGAACAGTCACCAGCCATTTCCTTCTTTATCCAGACCATGGCGGCTCGCTTGCATCCGCTTTAAATGCTTAAGCTCTTAATTTTCCATGCCGCTGCCGCATTCCCCTTGTTCCACCGCTCAGTCGCTCGCACTGCCCGCTGTGGCAAGGGTGAGTAGCGATACCCGCAGGGCAAGCGGGTAGGGCTGCGGCCTTGGCTCTGTATCGGGTAAGGAGTGGATCATGTCTGACTTCGCCGCCGTCTGGCGGTCCATCCAACACGGCCTGGCCGGGCTGGCCCTCGCCGCGCTGTTGCCGGCCCAGGCCATGGGCAATAAGCCGTCCACCGAGATGGTTCCCGCGGGCGTCGAGGGCTACAACCACACCTCCGCCGCCATCAACCGCTTCAGCGTCAACCGTGCCGGCGGACCCAATATCGGACCCTACCAGGGCGGCGGCAAACAATCCTGCTGCGCCTCGCTGCCGCGCCAGTGGCGGCCGGGCCTGATGGCCACCGTCGAGTGGGAAAAAGACGCCAAGCCCTATGGCTACTCCGAGTGGGGACCGATTAATTCAGAGCAATTCATGCAGGCATTTGAGCGCCATAAAGCTCAGAACTACTCCACTCACCGCGCCGTCGTCGAAATCCCCCGCTATGAGAGTTCCGGTGCCATCAAGGTCCACTTCCTTCCCTGCGATCAGGTCAAGGTCGCCGCCAACAACATCACGCCCGGCTACCCAGGCTATCCGTACAACTTCCCCGCCAGGATGCAGGAGCCTAAAACATGTCCCAAGTATATCCACGTCCCGCACCGGCAGCGGTGCAACTGCGCGCCGGGCCCTTCCCCGACAGCGGCCTGCTGCCGCTCAATTATCGGCAGCGGCTAAACAATGAGCAGTTGAAGGAGCGCGACCTCAGCGACGAGAAATACCGCCACCGCAAGGCCGCCGCCGAGGGCGGACGGGTCTACGCCTCGCCCACCTGCACCAAGAGCCTGACCATCTCGCTGTTCTTCGACGGCACCAATAACCATGAGCCGTCGGACCGTGAGGCCAAGCCGCGCTCTACCTCCAATATCGCCCGGCTTTATCCCCTCGCCAGCAGCCACGGAAACACAGGGAAGGACACGGATAACACCCCCAAGCCTGATCCGTGTCTTTCCCTGTGTTTCTTTAAACCACAGGTTTGTGCCGCCCCCCTCACCGCAAGCAAGGAGTGGATCATGTCTGAGTTCGCCGCCGTCTGGCAGTCCATTCAACACGGCCTGGCCGGGCTGGCCCTCGCCGCGCTGTTGCCGGCCCAGGCCATGGGCAATAAGCCGCCCACCGAGATGGTTCCCGCGGGCGTCGAGGGCTACAACCACACCTCCGCCGCCATCAACCGCTTCAGCGTCAACCGCGCCGGCGGGCACAACATTGGTCCGTTCAACAACGGCGGCGGCTCACAATCCTGCTGCGCCTCACTACCGCGCCAGTGGCGGCCGGGACTGATGGCCACCGTCGAGTGGGAAAAAGACGCCAAGCCCTATGGCTACTCCGAGTGGGGACCGATTAATTCAGAGCAATTCATGCAGGCATTTGAGCGCCATAAAGCTCAGAACTACTCCACTCACCGCGCCGTCGTCGAAATCCCGCGCTACGACGAACCCTGTGCAATTCAAGTCCACTTCCTGCCCTGCGATCAGGTTCGCGCCACGGCCACCTGCCACAAGCCCAGCAGCCCTAATTTCCCCCATAAGGATTGGTACCAAATCAAGGAACCCAAGACATGCCCCAAGTAGATCAGCGTCCCGCCCCCGAAGCCGTCCACATCCGTGCCGAGCCCTTCCCCGACAACGGCCTGTTGCCGCTCAATTACCGGCAGCGGCTAAACAATGAGCAGTTGAAAGAGCGCGACCTCAGCGACGAGAAATACCGCCGTCGCAAGGCCGCCGCCGAGGGCGGACGGGTCTATGCCTCGCCCACCTGCACCAAGAGCCTGACCATCTCGCTGTTCTTCGACGGCACCAATAACCATGAGGAATCCGATAGCCAGGCCAAGCCGCGCTCTACCTCCAATATCGCCCGGCTGCCCCATGCCGTTTTTGCCACGGGAACACACGAAAGGACACGAACAACACCTCCAAAGCCTGACCCGTGTCTTTCCCTGTGTTTCTTGAAACCACAGGTTTGTGCCGCCCCCATCACCGCAAGCAAGGAGTGGATCATGTCTGACTTCGCCGCCGTCTGGCGGTCCATCCAACACGGCCTGGCCGCGCTGGCCCTCGCCGCGCTGCTGCCGGCCCAGGCCATGGGCAATAAGCCGTCCACCGAGATGGTGCCCGCTGGCGTCGAGGGCTACAACCACACCTCCGCCGCCATCAACCGCTTCAGCGTCAACCGTGCCGGCGGACCCAATATCGGACCCTACCAGGGCGGCGGCAAACAATCCTGCTGCGCCTCGCTGCCGCGCCAGTGGCGGCCGGGACTGATGGCCACCGTCGAATGGGAAAAAGACCCCAACCCGATGTCTCCCTTCCGGCGGGACCAATATGGTCGGATCCTTCCATCGGAACAAGAACGTGTCCGTGCTGAATTCACCCAACACCGCGCCGTCGTCGAAATCCCGCGCTATGAGAAGTCCTGCGGCCTCAATGTCCACTTCCTGCCCTGTAATCAGGTCAAGGTCGTCAGCTATTGCGGCGGCTATTACGGCGACCCTGGCTACCCGGTACAAGAGCCCCTCAAGATGAAGGAACCCAAGACATGCCCCAAGTAGATCAGCGTCCCGCCCCCGAAGCCGTCCACCTCCGTGCCGAGCCCTTCCCCGACAACGGCCTGCTGCCGCTCAATTACCGGCAGCGGCTGAACAATGAGCAGTTGAAGGAGCGTGACCTCAGCGACGAGAAATACCGCCGCCGCAAGGCCGCCGCCGAGGGCGGGCCGGTCTACGCCTCGCCCACCTGCACCAAGAGCCTGACTATCTCGCTGTTCTTCGACGGCACCAATAATCACGAGGAATCCGATAGCCAGGCCAAGCCGCGCTCTACCTCGAATATCGCTCGGCTCTATCACGCCACCCTGGGCAGCAAGCAGGGCGGCAGCGGCCAGGCCGACAACAAACTGGCCGAGCAGGGCTGGTACGCCTACTACATCCCTGGCGTCGGCACCCGTTTCCCCGAGATCGGCGAGCTGAAGCCGATGAGCAGCGGCCTGATCTTCGCCAATGGCGGCGAGGACCGCATCAACTGGGGGCTTACGCGACTGATCCACGCTTTACGCCAAAATTACGGCATGCCGCCATTGCCTGACGAGGATGCCAAAGAACTGGTGATCCAGCGCATGCGCAATCCAGTGTCGCAACCGGACGGCTATGTCCAGCGCGCCGACGCGCTGCGCCCGCAGCTGGAGGCGCTGGCCGAGGCCCGCTACGCCAAACCCCGACCGACGGTGCTGGGCATCCGCCTCTACGTTTACGGTTTCTCCCGCGGCGCCGCCGAGGCCAGGGTGTTCGCCCGCTGGCTGGAGGCGCTGACCCGGCCCGAGGACGCGCCGCCTGACGCGGTGGAGGTCCAGCACCGCCTGATCGGCATTCCGATCTCCATCCGCTTTATGGGCCTGTTCGACACCGTCGCCACCGTCGGCCTGGCCAATAGCCTGCCGATGGCCGACGGCCATATGGCTTGGGCCGGCGACAGCCAGTTGCGCCTGTCCGACAACCCCCTGTTCCTGGAGCAGTGCCAGCACTTCGTCGCCGCCCACGAGCAGCGCGCCAGCTTTCCATTGGACAGCATCCGCCGCCGCGACGACCCCAAGCAGGCCAATGGCCCGTCACGCTACCGCGCCGGCTGCGTCGAGACCCTGTATCCCGGCATGCACAGCGATGTCGGCGGCGGCTACCCGCCTGGAGAGCAGGGCAAGGGCGTGGATCCCAAGAACCCAGACCGGCAGTGGCTGCTGCTGTCGCAGATTCCCTTGCACGATATGTACCGCGCCGCCTTCGAGGCCGGCGCGCCCTTGCAGGTGCCGGAGATCGCACTGGCCGAGAACGAACGCTTGGACAAGCGCTGGCTGGTAATGGAGCGTGATACTCAGCTGGAGTTCATGGTGGCCCCGGAAGTCATCACCCGCTTCAACGCCTGGCTGGAACAAGCCCAGGCCGGCAGGCTGGAAGACGTGTTGCGCAGCCAGATCGCCTGGATCACCGGCTGGCGCATCCACCGCTGGATTGCCGGGTCGCGCTGTATTTACGAGTACGAACATGATCAGGCGCGGCAGGACTATTTCAAGCGTTGCGACGGTAAGGACCAGCCCAAGCCGCTGCGCCAGGCGCTGGAGCGCGAGCATGGCCGGCAATTGCAGGAGGACCTGGCCCGGCGCGACAACAAGCCGCCGCCGACACTGTCGCCGGAGCAACAGAAGCAACTCAACGATGACCGCGAACTGATAGCCAAAGCCGCCGCCGGCAAGCCGATTCCGGACGGCGGCAAGGCCAAGGACGGCAGCGAGCAGATGGTGACGCGGCCGGGCGTGGCCACCCGGGTCAATATCGACAAGGGCTTTGAACCGGTGATCGACCAGCAGCAGCTGGAGCACGGCGCCAAGGACTTCCGCAAGGATTATGTGCCGGAGTGGCAGTTGTCCGGCGACCCCAGCAGCGTCATCGACGGAGTGCTGGACCTGCTGCTGGGCGGCACCGTCTACCTGCTCAACAGCGACGACGAGGCCGCCGAGTACGCCAGCATCCGCGAGGGCGGTCAGGCCAAGGAAAAAACCTTGTTCGGCCAACGCGAGCTGCGCGATCTGGTGCTGCTGTACGACGAGCACATCCACGATTCGCGCGCCTGGTTCATGTACTCCAGCTGGATTGGCTCCCGCGAGCCGTGGACCGACTACTTCCGCTACCGCACGGTGTTCTACGACGACGAATCCAACAAGCCGCTGTCGCCGCTGATGATAGCCGGCCGGGTGGTGGGGCTGGCGGTGACGCTGGGCAGCGTCGGCTTCGCGATCAAGCGCAAGGACCCGCGCTATCTGCTGGGCTTGATCTTGCCGTCGCTGGGCTTGCCGGTCTTGAGCGGGCGCGGCTGGCCGCAGTGGCCGGCCGGGGCGCTGCCGGAGCTGAAGTTCACCGACCCGCGGAGCGGAGCGGCCTTGCCGATGGCGGAGCTGGACCCGGCGCTGCGGGCCTTCAGCCAGCGGCCGGCGGCGGCGGAAGCGGCGCTCAGGGCGGCGTGGCGCGCCGAACCGCGGCTGCCGGAGTTCGGCGCCGAGCCGTGGCAGCCGACGCCGCTGATGCTGAGGGCCTGGGAGGCGCGAAAGCAGGACATGGCGGAACTGGAAGCCTGGCGCGCCTTGACGCCGCCGCACCCCAACGACCCGGACGCGCCGCCGCTTCCGCCACGGCCGTGGACATGGTCGTAGTGAGCCGCGCCTTGCGCGGCTTGGAGGTTTCCATCCCCGCCGCTGCGGGGCCTTGCCCGGCGGCGGGGCTTGGGTTGGCGCGGGCGGCGGTGTAAACTGCCGCTTTTACGACCGCGTCGGTCCCTTGCCTGGATTCCGCCATGCCCACGCCTCATGCCGCACGCCGCGCCCGCCTGCTGTCCGCCCTGGGCGACGCCGTCGCGGTGCTGCCCACCGCGCCGGAAGCGGTGCGCAACGCCGATAATTTCTATCCCTATCGCCCGGACAGCCATTTCCTGTACCTGACCGGTTTCGCCGAGCCGGAAGCGGTGTTGGTGCTGGACGGGCGCAGCGGCAAGTCCATCCTGTTCTGCCGCGACAAAAATCCGGACATGGAAATCTGGGAAGGCTTCCGCCACGGGCCGCAGGCGGCGGCGGAGGTTTTCGGCTTCGACGAGGCTTATCCCGTCGCCGAGCTGGACGCGCGGATGCTGGAGCTGCTGTCCGGTTGCGGCCGGCTGTGCTGGAGTCTGGGCCGCGACGCCAAATTCGACGTGCGCGTCAACGGCTGGCTGGATAGCCTGCGCCAGCGCGCCTACCACGGCGCGCCGGCGCCCAGCTGCTACGGCGACGTGCACGCGCTGCTGGACGAGATGCGCCTGATCAAGGACGACAGCGAGATCGCGCTGCTGCGCCGCGCCGGCGAGATTTCCGCCGCCGGTCATGTGCAGGCGATGCGCGCCACCCGGCCCGGCCTGCATGAATACCAGATCGAGGCGGAAATCCTGCACGCCTTCGTCAGCCGCGGCGCGCGCCAGCCTTCCTACGAAAGCATCGTCGCCGGCGGCGCCCATGCCTGCACCCTGCATTACTGCGCCAACAACGGCTTGCTGCGCGACGGCGAGATGCTGTTGATCGACGCCGGCTGCGAGCTGGAAGGCTACGCCGGCGACATCACCCGCAGTTTCCCGATCAACGGCCGTTTCAGCGGCCCGCAGCGCGACGTCTACGAAGTGGTGCTGGCGGCGCAGGCGGCGGCCATCGCCGCCTTGGGGCCGAATGTGCCCTGGAACGCGTCCGGCGACGCCGCGCTGGCGGTGCTGGCCCAGGGCATGCTGGACCTGGGGCTGCTGCAAGGCAGCGTGGACGGGGTGATCGAATCCGGCGCCTACCGCCAGTTTTACATGCACGGCATCGGCCATCTGATCGGTCTGGACGTGCACGACGTGGGCGCGCGCAAGCGCAACGGCCTGTGGCGCGCTTACCAGCCCGGCATGTGCGTGACGGTGGAGCCGGGCTTGTACATCCGCCCGGCGGACGGAGTGCCGGCCGCGCTGCACCATATCGGCGTGCGCATCGAGGACGATGTGCTGATCACCGAGCAGGGCTGCGAGGTCTATACCGGCGGCGTGCCCAAGCGCATCGACGAGATCGAGGCGCTGATGAATCAGGATTGAATTCCGGAGCCTGTGTCCCGAGGAAACAGGAGGAAACAGAATGCAGCAACAGACAAATGAACATGTGGACGTGGTGATCATAGGCGGCGGCCCGGTGGGGGCGCTGGCCGCCTTGCGGCTGGCGCGCGCCGGCCGCGAGGTGACGCTGGTGGAGGCCCGCGGCCGCGACGAGGCGGTGCGCGACGCGCGCGCGCTGGCGCTGTCCTGGCACAGCCGCGAACTGCTGCGCGAAGCCGGCGCTTGGCCGGAGGATTTGCCGGCGTCCGTGATCGACAGCGTGCACGTGTCGCAGCAAGGCGCTTGCGGCCGCACCCTGTTGCGGGGCGAGGACGTGGGCCTGCCGCACCTGGGCGCGGTGGTGGATTATCCGGCGCTGGTGGCGGCGCTGGGCGGCGCGCTGGAGCGCGCCGGCGTGCGCGTGTTGTGGCGGCACCGGGTGCGGGCGGTCAAAAGCCTCAGCCATTACGCGGTGGCGACGGTGGAGTCGGACGCCGGCGAGAGCGTGTTGACCTGCCGGCTGGCGGTGATGGCCGAGGGCGGCGCGTTGGCGGAAAGCCTGCCCGGCGTCAAGCGTCTGAGCCACGATTACCGTCAGTGCGCGGTGCTGGCCGAGGTGCGCACCGAATTGCCGCCCAAGGGCGTGGCCTATGAGCGCTTCGCCCATGACGGGCCGCTGGCCCTGTTGCCGCACGGCGACGCTTATATGTTGGTGTGGACCCGCAGCGCGGAGGACGCCGCCCGCTTGCAGGCGGCCGACGACGCCGAGGTGGCCGCCGCCTTGCAGCAGGCCTTCGGCGAGCGGCAAGGCCGCATTCTGAGCGTGGGGCCGCGCGCGGCGTTTCCGCTGGCGCTGAAGCAGCTCAACCGCGTGGTCAGCGGCCGGGTGGCGATGATAGGCAACGCCGCGCAAACCATGCACCCGGTGGCGGCGCAGGGCCTGAACCTGGGCCTGCGCGACGCCGCCGGCCTCAGCGCGGCGCTGGCCGGCGCGGCCGATCCCGGCGACGCCGCCGCACTGGCGGCCTACGCGGCGTCGCGGCGGGTGGACAGCCACGCGGTGGTGGGTTTCACCCACGGTTTGATCAAATTGTTCGACGGCCACCATCCGGTGGTCAGCGCGATGCGCAGCGTCGGCCTCAGCGCGTTGGACGCGCTGCCGCCGCTGCGGCGCAAGTTCGCCAGCCATTTGGTGTTCGGCGTCTGATGGGAGCGGATGTGAAAGCATTGCAGTACGACGTGATCGTGGTCGGCGGCGGCTTGGTGGGCGCCAGCCTGGCGCTGGCGCTGGACCGCGCCGGCAAGCGGGTGGCCTTGCTCGAAGGACGGCCGCCCGAGCTTCAGGACCTGGACCAGGGCTGGGATGCGCGCATCTACGCGGTGAGCCCGGCCAATCGCCGTTTCCTGGAGAGCCTGGACGCCTGGCCCGGCGCCGAGCGCCTGGGCGCGATTGAGGCTATGGACGTGCGCGGCGACGCCGGCGGCCGCATCGAGTTCGCCGCCAGCGACGCCGGCGAGCCGGCGCTGGCCTGGATCGCAGAGAACCGCTGGCTGCTGGCCGCCTTGTGGCGGCGGCTGGCGGCGTCCGGCGTGGATTGCCTGGCGGGCATCAAGCCGCAGGCGCTGCGCGCCGACGCGCTGGGCGCGGAGCTGACGCTGGAAGACGGCCGCCGGCTGAGCGCCGCCTTGCTGGCCGGCGCCGACGGCGCCAACTCCTGGGTGCGCGAGCAGGCCGGCTTGAACGCCAGCGTCAAACCCTACGGCCAGAGCGGGGTGGTGGCCAATTTCGACTGCGAACGCCCGCACGGCGGCGTGGCGCGGCAATGGTTCACCGGCGACAGCATCCTGGCCTGGCTGCCCATGGCCGGGAACCGAATTTCCATGGTGTGGTCAACTTCTGATCCCTCGCGCTTGCTGGAGCTGCCGCCGGAGCAACTGGCGGCGACGGTGGCGGCGGCCGGAGGACGGGAGCTGGGCGAGTTGACCTGCCTCACCCCCGCGGCGGCGTTTCCGCTGCGCTTGATCCAGCCGGAGCGGGTGGCGGCGGAACGCGTGGTCCTGGTGGGCGACGCGGCCCACACCGTGCATCCCCTGGCCGGCCAGGGGGTGAACCTGGGCTTCCAGGACGCGGCGCAATTGGCCGCGCTGTTGGCCGGCGAACGCGACGCCGGAGACTGGATGCTGCTGCGCCGTTACGAGCGCCGGCGGCGCGAAGCGGTGAAAACCATGCAATTGGGCTGCGACGGCTTGTTCCAGCTGTTTCACGCCCAAGGGCCGGGCCTGTCCTGGCTGCGCAACACCGGCTTGAACCTGACCAATTGCCTGAAGCCTTTGAAGCGGCAATTCGCTCGGCAGGCGATTGGTTACTGAACCTCCTTTCAAGGATAAAGATTGATGAAGAAGAACCTGAAGTCCCTGGCGCTGGGCGCCTCCCTGATGATGGCGCTGGCCGCTTGCTCGCAAGCCGCCGGCAGCGGCAACGCCGGCGACGTGAAGAAGGCGTTTGAAGGCCGTTTCCCCGGCAAGCCGGTCAAGGCGGTGAGCGCCACCCCGGTGAAAGGGATTTTCGAGGTGGTGGTGGACAATAAGCAGGTGGTGTACACCAACGCCGACGCCAGCTATCTGTTTGTCGGCGATCTGATCGACGCGGTGAAGAAGGAAAGCCTGACCGAGAAGAAAATGGCCGAGCTGAACAAGGTGGACTTCAAGTCGCTGCCGTTTGAATACGCGCTGAAGGAAGTGCGCGGCAAGGGCGAGCGCAAGCTGGCGGTGTTCTCCGATCCGGACTGCCCGTTCTGCAAGAAGCTGGAGCGCGAAGGCCTGAAGAACCTGGACAACGTGACCATCTACACCTTCCTCTACCCGCTGTCCCAGTTGCACCCGGACGCGATGCGCAAGTCCAAGCAGATCTGGTGCTCGCCCGACAAAGTGGCGGCCTGGTCCGGCTTCATGCGCGACGGCAAGCCGCTGACCGGTCCGGACAATTGCGACACTCCGCTGGAGAAGATTCAGCAGCTGGGCGAGAAGCTGGGCATCACCGGCACGCCGGGCCTGATCTTCGCCAACGGCCAGCTGGTGCCGGGCGCGATCGATGGCGACGATATCGAGAAGCTGCTCAACGCCAAGTGAGCGCATGAAGGCAGGCGCCGCTAAGCGGAATTCCACGGCCTGCCCCTGCGTCCGCGCGACGCCGGGGCAGGCCGTTGTCGCGCCTGGCGGGCGGCGATGACGGCGCGGCCGGGCCGGCGCTTGTCCGACGGCGACCGCCTGTTGCTGGGCCTGTCGCTATCGCTGGCCTTGCACGGGCTGGCCTTGTTCGCGCCGTGGCCGGCCGGCGGCGCGCAGGGCGCGGTTTCCGGTCTGAGCGTGCGTCTGTCCGCCGCGCCGCCCGCTGCCAGCGCGGCGCGGGACGCCGTCCGGTCCGCGGCTTCCGGCCTTGCCGCGGAGCCGGCCGCTCTGCCGCCGGCCATGACCGGGCCCGGGGCGTCGCAAGCCTTGGCGGAGGCGTCGGCGCCGCGGCAGGAGACGCTGCCGGCGGCCGCGTCCGTCCCCGCGCCGGAAGCCTCCGCGCCGGCGGCAAACGGCGAGCAAGCCGCCGCCGCCGATGAGGGGCTGCCGCAGCGGCTGGGCCTGGACCTTTATTATCCGGCCGGACAGCTGGAGCGCCTGGCGGAGCCGCTGGAGCCCATCGTGCCGCCGATACTGGCCGATATGCCTGGGGATCCGCCGGTGTTCGAGCTGCGCGTCTATATCAATGAGCAGGGCGGGGTGGACGCGGCGCAATGGGCGGGGGCGGCGCCGGCGGACGGCGACGCGCAGCTGGAGCCGTTCCGGCGCGCGCGCTTCTTGCCTGCGCGCAAAGACGGCATTGCGGTGAAGAGCTATAAACGAATTCTGCTGGAGACGGCGCCGTTGACGGAAACGGCGGCGCCGGGCCGGCCTTAGAACGTGTTTACGATCTGCCGCGCGTCGCGGGGCGTTGCACGGTGAGCGCCCCTTCGAAAGGCTGATGCGCCGCGTGCGCACTCCGCTTTCTCAGACGTTTTCGCCTTGTCTCGCCTTAGCTCGCGAGATCGCGAACACATTCTCAAGCCTGTGCAAGGCTCTCCCGGGCCAGGGCGGCCTTGGAGCGGGCCGGTGGAACAAAATTGAGGCCGGACGCCGGGCCGGCGGCTGACCAAGGGCGCGGGTTCGTGGTAAATTCCGCTCTCCGGCGCTGCTTGCCGGAGGCTAACATCTCCAATCAGGGGCGTACGAACGTCCCGGCCTTCAACAAAGGAATTCCCATGTCTGATCTGCAGACTCTGTTCACCCAGGCTCAGGCCGATGTCAAGACCCTGTCCGAGCGTCCGGACAACCAGACCCTGTTGCAGCTGTACGCGCTGTTCAAGCAGGCGACCGAAGGCGACGCCGCCGGCGAGCGCCCGGGCATGATGGACTTCATCAACCGCGCCAAATTCGACGCCTGGGAAAAGCTGAAAGGCAAGGGCAGCGACGAGGCCAAGCAGGAATACGTGGACGTGGTGAAGCGTCTGCTGGAAGAGTAAGCCGGCCGCCAGAACGGGCCGCCCGCGGGCGGCGCCGTTTGCGGCGGCGAAGCGGCACCGGTCCCGAGTGCCGATTTTTTTTAGAAGTTGTTCGCCATCCCGCGGGGCAAGCCCGCGAAACGGGCGCCGCGGCCGAAGCGGCCCGCGGATCGCGAACGGGTTCTCAACTGCCGCCGGCTGTTGCCCAGCAGCGCGCGGCGGTACGGTTTTTCAATCAAGTGAAGCGTTGGCCAAGATGAAGAGAGTCTTTTGCTTGCTGGTTTTCGCCCTGCTGGCGCAAGCGTGCCGGGCCGGCGACGATCCGGTTTTGCTGGTGGTGTCGGGCAAGATCAGCCATTTCACCGATTCGGCGCGCGGCGTGTACGAGTTCCGCGAGAGCGCGCTGATGGCCTTGCCGCAAACTTCGCTGGTCACCGCCACCAGCTGGACGCCCAAGGCCACCTTCAGCGGGCCGCTGGTGCGGGACATTCTGAATAAAGTGGGCGCCTACGGCCACCAGGCCCAGTTCGTGGCGCTCAACGACTATACCTATTCCATTCCGGTCAGCGAGCTGGTCAAGTATCGCGCCATCCTGGCGCGCCGCTTCAATCAGCAGCCGATGAACGTGGCCCGCTACGGGCCCTTGTGGTTGATGTATCCGCTGGAGCAGATGCCGGATTCGGCCAAGGGGCCGGCGCTGGACGCCAAGCTGATCTGGCAGATAGACGGTTTGGTGGTGAACTGATGGACCAGGACAATCAAGCGTCTTCCGACGCCGCGCCGGGCTGGCTCAGCCGCCTGCGGCGGCTGATTTCCGGCTGGGGCGGCTGGCCGGAGGGCCGGCGCATGCTGTGGGTGGGCTTGCTGGTGCTGATCACCGCCGCCGGCGGCATGTATTACAGCATCAGCCAGCTGGGCAAGGTCAATTCCGTGGCCAATAGCAGCGAGGATTTGTATTGGTCGGTGGCGCAGTTCCAGCTGGAAATGGAGCGCGCCAAGTCCGCGCTGGTGGGTTTCCAGGCCGGGCGCATCAAGCAAGACGAGTTGTTGCGGCGGCTGGAAGTGGCCAATAGCCGTTTCCACGTGTTTGCCGAACCGGCGCCGGTGCGGGTGCAGATGTTGCTGCGCCAGGTGAAGGGCTTCGACACCCTGGTGGCGGATTACCAGCAATTGTTCAACGACCCCGCCTTCAGCCACCCGGCGCTGGACTCGGCGCCGGCGCTGCTGGAGCGCATCGATCTGCTGCGGCCGCAACTGATGGCCTTCGCCGTGGAGGCGAGGGTGGCCGAGGTCAAGAGCCGCACCGAGCGGCTGGAGGATCTGGACCGCCAGCGCAGCAATGTGCTGTATCTGCAATCGGTGCTGTGGGGCGTGATCTGCGCGGTCATCCTGCTGTTGTCGCGCTACAGCTCGGTCAAGCGTTTGGCCAGCGCCAAACAGGCCTTGCTGGAGAAGGAGCAGTCCGCGCATCAGGCCACGGTGGCGATGGAGCTGGACCGCACCACCTTCCTGGCCACGCTGAGCCACGAGATCCGCTCGCCCTTGCAGTCCATGCAGGTGTGCATCGAATTGCTGGAGCCGGTGGCGGACGGCCAGAAGACCGCGCGCACCGCCTTGCAGCGTTTGAAAACCAGCGTGTCGCATTTGTCGGCCCAGGTGCACGACATCATGGACATCAGCGCCATCCGCAATATGAAGCTGCGGATGAATCCGCAGCCCATGCCCTTGGCCGAGGTGCTGCAAGCCACCATGGACGTGATGCGGCCGCTGGCCGACGCCAAGGGCCTGGCGCTGAACTACCAGGCCGGGCCCTTGCCGGCCAAGGTGGTGCTGGACGAGGTCAGGCTGCGCCAGGTGGTGGGCAATCTGGTGTCCAACGCCATCCGCTACACCGACAGCGGCGCGGTGACGGTCAGCGTGTCCTGCCTGCGCGCCACCGGCCACCATGAACTGGTGCTGCAGGTGCGCGACACCGGCGTGGGCATTCCGCTGGAGTATCAGCAGCGCATTTTCCAGCCCTTCATCCAGGGCAAGCACCGCCGCGCCGGCAGTTGCGGCCTGGGCCTGTCCATCGTCAAGGAGTTGGTCAATCTGTTCGGCGGCTGCATCGAGCTGGACAGCGCCGAGGGCAAGGGCGCCTGCTTCACCGTGCGCCTGCCGGTGCAGGCGCTGGAGTCGGCCGGTCCGCAGTCGGTGCTGATCGTGGACGACGACGCCGACATCCGCGACACCCTGGCCGAGCTGCTGCAGCGCGACGGCTACCAAGTGGCCACCGCGGAGACGGCGGCGCTGGCCGAGCAGGCGCTGGAGCGGGCCGATTTCGACACCGTGCTGCTGGACATGCATCTGGGCGCGGACAGCGGCTATCAGGTGGCGGAGCGGGCCTGGAGCGGCCGGCGCGCCGAACAGACCGCCGTCGTCGGCATGAGCGCTTACCCGGAGGCGTTTCAGGATCCGCGCGCCCAGCGTTTCGCCGGCATCCTGGCCAAACCCTTCGACGCCGGCCAGCTGCGGCAGATGCTGGACGTGGTGGCCCGACGCGGCTGAACGCGGCGGCGCATGGCCGGACAGAAAAAAGCCCTGGAGATCCAGGGCTTTTTCATGTCGCTCGGCGGCTGGAGCGGGTCTGCTCAGACTTCCAGATCGTGGGCCGCGGTCACCACATTGGTGATCTGCAGCGCCAGGATGGAGCCCGGCGTGGGCTTGCCGATGTAGTAAACGCCCTGGATGCGCAGCGCCTGCTGCAAGGCGGATTCGTATTCCTCGGCGTGGCCGGTCAGCACGATGATGGGCACGGTGGCCGAGCGCTGGCGTATGGTTTCTATCACTTTCATGCAATCGTCGTCGCCCAGCACCCAGTCCAGCACGAAGGCGTCGAACTCCTCGTGCGGCAGCGCGGCCAGCAGCTCGGACGGGGACTCGTAGGGCAGGGCGAACAGGCCCTGGCGCACCAGCACCGCCGCCAGGATGTCGGCGTCCATATCGTCCAGCACCGCCACCAGCAGCCGCTTGTTGTTGGCGCGCTTGGGCGGCTGCACCGCCAGATAGGTGACTTCGTGGCCGTTGATGCAGCGGTCGTGGCTGCCCGGATACACATGCCAGCTGTCGCCCTGGCGGCGCGCCAGCAAGAGCGGGGAGATGGAGTCGTCCTGGACCACGTCGCCCAGCTGTATCCAGCAATGGGCTTCCTCGGTGTGGTCGGTCAGGTGGAGGATGGCCGGGATCAGGTCGGCGTCCGGCACCCGCACCGGCCGGCGGTTGTCTTGCGACACCAGCAGCTCGGAGGTGGGCAGGCCCAGGTATTGCGCCAGCTTCTCCAATTGACCCAACTGCCACTGGCTGCTGCCGTTGAGCTTGCGGTAGGTTTGCGACGCGCTCAGGCCCAGCACTTCCTCGATCAGGCTGACCTGTTGCGACTCCGCCAGGCCGCGCTGTTCCAGATGCGTGCGGATATTGGCGTTGATGATTTCAGTGGTTGGCTTGTTCTGTGTCATTTGCATGTCTTTGGAGTAGGGCGACTATCGGGTCGTTCTGGTCCGCAGCTTGCCGCCGGCGCGGGCGGAGGGCTGCTGTCTTTCTTCATTATCGGCGGCGGCGAGCGGAGGGCGGATGGCCTTCCGGGCAGGGGCGGGCACGTCGACGCTGGGGTTTCTACTTAGCCGATATTAGTCAGCTTTTGCAAAATTTGCGAAAAATTTTCGCTGAAAATGCAAAAAAGGTTTTCATTTTAAAATTGGGCATACAGATTGAAACCTGTTCCTTGGTACAGATTCGAGCTGTGTTATGCCTGTGGCTTATTAAGGCTTGGCCGGTGAAGGGCAGTTAGATGTTTGATTTTATTGGGCGGATGGCGGCTTGGGCGGAGGCGGACGGCTTGGGGCAGAGGGTGTTGTAATTTCGCATATCATGCGAAGAGCGTGCGGGCGCGGCGACGCGCGCCCGCGGCGGGCTTGATCGTGGGCGGGCGCTCAGCCCAGGGTGCCGGTCAGGCTGACTTCGCGGGTTTCCGGCACTTCGTTGTAGGACAGCACGTGCAGGCCGGGCGCGAACAAGCGCGCGTAGCGCGCCAGCAGCGGGCGGATCTGCGGCATCACCAGCAGGATGGGCGCGTGGCCCAGCTGTTTCATCTGGTCGCGCACCACCGGCATATTGGCCTGCAACTGCTGCAGCACGTTGGGGTCGATGGGGAAGCTGTCCAGCTGCGGCTTGCCGGTTTGCTGCGCCTGGCTCAGCGCGCCCAGCAGCAGGTTTTCCAGATCGGCGGACAGATTGAAGGCCTTCATCTCGCCGCGTGGGCCCAGGATGGATTGCACGATCTGGCGTTTCAGCGCGCAGCGCACCTCGGCCGCCAGCATGATGGGGTCCTTGCTGCTTTCGCTGGCGTCCAGCAGGGCGTTGGCGATGGGGCCGATGTCCTTCAGCGACACATTGTCGGTCAGCAGCTGGCGGTAGGCCTTGAGTTGCAAGGGCGCTGGCAGCGCCTGGTTCAGCGCGGAGGCGAGCTTGGGCGCCAGCGCCGACAGCCGCTCGTTGATGGCGGCCACGTCGTCGTGGCGGAACAGCTCGGCCAGATGCTCGCGCATCACCTTGTTCAGATGGGTGGCCACCACGCTGGCGCAGTCCACCACCTGATAGCCCAGGCCCAAGGCCTTGCTCTTGTCGTCGGGCAGGATCCAGGTCACCGGCATCGCGTAGGCCGGGTCCACGCCGGGCATGCCGTCCACCTCGCCGTACAGCTCCGGCGAGGGGATGGCCATCAGGCGGTCGGCGTAGACCTCGCCCTCGGCCACGGTGTTGCCGCTGAGCAGGATGGCGTATTGCGAGGGCTTGAGGCGCAGATCGTCGCGCAGGTTCACAGGCGGCATCAGCACGCCCATGCCCTCGCTCAGGCTCTGGCGCACGCCGCGCACGCGCTTGGCCAGCGGCGCGCCCTGGCTCTTGTCCAGCAGCGACACCAGCTTGTAGCCCAGGTTGACGCCCAGCGTGTCCACATAGGGCAGGGCGCCCCATTCCAGTTCGATGTCGGCGTCGCCGGCCAGCGCGCTTTTCGCCAGCGCCGGGTCCGGCTGGTTCGGCAGCACTTGCTGGCGGCGGTGCATCCGCCAGGCGACGAAGCCCAGCAGCAGCGCGAAGCCCAGGAAGGTGGGCCAGGGCATGCCGGGGATGGCGGCCAGCACCAGCATCATGCCGGCGGCGCTCATCAGCACGGTGGGGGAGGCCAGCATCTGCTTGCCCACCTGCTCCTGCATGTCGCCGTCGTCGCTGATGCGGGTGACGATGATGGCGGCGGCCGAGGACAGCAGCAGGGCCGGGATCTGGGCCACCAGGCCGTCGCCTATGGTCATCAGCGCGTACTGGCGGAAGGCGTCGCCGGCGGACAGGCCGTGCATCAGCGCGCCGATGGCCACGCCGCCGAAGAGATTGATGATCAGGATCAGGATGCCGGCGATGGCGTCGCCGCGCACGAACTTGGACGCGCCGTCCATCGCGCCGTAGAAATCGGCCTCGGTGGCGATGTCGCGGCGGCGCTGCTGCGCCTGCTCCTGATTGATCAGGCCGGCGTTGAGGTCGGCGTCGATGGCCATCTGCTTGCCGGGCAGCGCGTCCAGGGTGAAGCGGGCGGACACTTCCGAGATCCGTTCCGCGCCCTTGGTCACCACCATGAAGTTGATGATCATCAGGATGACGAAGACCACCATGCCGACGACGAAGTTGCCGCCTATCACCACCTGGCCGAAGGCCTCGATCACCCGGCCGGCGGCGTGGGTGCCCTCATGGCCGTGCAGCAGCACCACCCGGGTGGACGCCACGTTCAGCGACAGCCTGAGCAGGGTGGTGGCCAGGATGATGGTGGGGAAGGCGGAGAAGTCCAGCGGCCGCTTGGCGGAGACGCTGACCAGGATGACGATGATGGCCAGCACGATGTTGAAGGTGAACAGCATGTCCAGCGCCATCGGCGGCAAGGGCAGCATCACCATGGCCAGTATGGCCAGCAAAAACAGCGGGGCGGCGATCTTGTGGCGGCCGATGTCGGCCAGCAGTCGAGTGAAAGCGTTCATGATGCGGTTCTGGGATCGGCCATGTCGCGCGGGATCGGCAAATCGTCCGGCAGCCGCGGCTGGCTGCGGCGCGATCCGTTGCGGAAGGCCTTGAGTTGCATGACATAGGTCAGGACTTGCGCCACCGCTCGGTACAGCGGCGCGGGAATCTGTTGGTTGACCTGGGTGGTGTGGTAGACGGCGCGCGCCAGCGGCGGCAGCGGCACGATGTCCACCTGATGCTCTTGAGCCACCTGGCGGATGTAGAGCGCCATCTCGTCCAGGCCCTTGGCGATGATGAAGGGCGCCTCGGCGCGCTCCTCATCGTATTTCAACGCCACCGCGTAGTGCTCGGGGTTGACGATGACCACGTCGGCGGTGGGCACCGCCTTGCGCACGCCGCGCTGGGCCATCTGCATCTGGATCTGGCGGATGCGTTGCTTGATCTCCGGCCGGCCCTCGGTGCTCTTGTACTCTTCCTTGATTTCCTGCTTGCTCATCTTCTGCTGCTTCATGAACAGCAGGATTTGCAGCGGCAGGTCGATCAGCGCGAACAGCATGAACACCGCGGTCAGGGTCAGCAGCGCGTTGATCAGCAGCTCGGCGCTGCCGGCGAGAGCGGTGGCGAAGGGCGCGCCTTGCAAGGCGAAGAAGTCTTCCAGCGCGCTCTGGCTCAGCCGGTACAGCACCCAGCCCAGCAACAGCGCCTTGGCGATGGATTTGCCGATCTCGCTGGCGTGCCGCGCCGAGGCGATGCGGCCGAAGTGGGCCAGCGGATTGAAGCGCTCCAGCTTGGGCTGCAGATGGTTGAGGCTGAACACCCAGCCGCCGGGATAGAGCGAAACCACGATCATGCACAGCGGAATCACCGCCAGCGGCAGCACCATCTTGACCAGCAGCAGCAAGGTGCCGGCGAACAGCTTGGACCAGCTGTTGTCCAGCGCGCCGCTGCCGGAGAGCGGGGCGAAGGCCAGCGCGAACAATTCCCGGAATTCGTCCAGCCACTGCGGCATCAGCCAGAAAGCCAGTTTCAGCGCTAACAACAGGCCCAGCGCGGCGGCCAGATCGCGCGAGCGCGGCACCTGGCCTTGCTTGCGCGCCTGCCGCAGCTTGTGCGGCGTGGCCTTTTCGGTTTTGTCGCCGCCGCGCCCCTCAGCCATGGCCGGCCCTCAGCATGCCGTCCAGCAGGCGCAGCATCTGTTCGTTCAGGTTCAGGTATTGCTGGGGGATGAAGCGAGCCACCAGGCCCAGCGTGCCCAGACCGAACAGAGTAATCAGCGGGAAGCCCAGCGAGAACAGGTTCAGCGACGGCGCCACCCGGTTGATCATGCCGACGCCGGCCTGCACCACGAAGGTGGCGAACACCGCCGGCAGCGCCAGCAGCATGGCGGCGGACAAGACCCAGGCCACGCCGCCGGCCAGCATGGACAGCGAGGCGGCCGGCACGCCGCCGCCCACCGGCCAGGCCTGGAAGCTGGCGTAAACCACCTGGATCAGCAGCAAATGGCCGTCCAGCGAGAAGAAGATCATGGCGCCCAGCAGGTAGAGCAGGCTGGACACCACATCGGAAGAATTGCCGTTGCCGGGGTCGTTCATCACCGCCATGGACAGCGCCATCTGCGAGGACACCAGGAAGCCGAGCACGGCCAGCACCGCCAGCACCAGCTGAAAGGCGAGGCCGAAGACGAGGCCGATCACCGCCTGCTCGATGCTGGCGGCGACGCCGGCCAGCGAGAACAGGTCCAGCTTGGGCAGCGGCAGGGTGGCCGGCAGCGTGGCGGCGGACAAGGCCAGCGCCAGGCCGATGCGCACCCGCACCGGCACCATGCCCTCGCCGATGAAGGGCGCCACGCTGAAGGCGGCCATCAGCCGGCAGAACGGCCACCAGAAGGCCGGGATCAGGTCCAGCAGCTGGGCGTAGAGGCCGGTCACGGCTATCCGACCAGACCGGCGGCGCGCTGGAACATCGCCACGCAGAAATCCATCAGGAAGCCGGTGATCCAGTGGCCGGCGACGGCGATGGTGAGCAAGGTCACCAGCAGCCGGGGCAGGAAGGACAGCGTCTGCTCGTTGATCTGGGTGGCGGCCTGGATCAGGCTGACGATGACGCCGACGATCAGGCTGGGCAGGATCAGCAACACCACCAGGGTGACGACGACGCGCAAGCTGTCGTTGACGATGTCGACGGCGATGTCGGGAGTCAGCATGGGAAGTCCATTCTCAAGAGCGCGGTCAATAAGCCTGTATCGAGGTGACCAGGGTGTTCACCGTCAGCGACCAGCCGTCCACCAGCACGAACAGCAGCAGCTTGAGCGGCAGCGAAATCACCAGCGGCGACAGCATCATCATGCCCATCGCCATCAGCACGCTGGACACCACCAGGTCTATCACCAGGAAGGGGATGAACAGCATGCAGCCGATCTGGAACGCGGTCTTCAACTCCGACAGCACGAAGGCGGCCAGCTTGACTGCGAAGGCGTGGTCCTGCGGATTGTTGATCTTTTCCTCGCCGGACAGCCTGGCGATCTGCGCCAGCGCGGTCTTGCTGGTTTGCGCCAGCATGAAGCGGCTGATCGGCTTCTGCGCGATCTCCAGCGCCTGCTGCATGGTGATCTTGTCCTGATCGAAGGGCTGCAAGGCATGGTTCCACACCTCCAGACCCACCGGCCGCATCACCAGCAGGGTCAGGATCAAGGACACGCCGGTGACGATGCGGTTGGGCAGGCCCTGCTGCAGGCCCAGCGCCTGGCGCAGCAGGGACAGCACGATGATGAAGCGGGTGAAGCTGGTCATCATCAGCACCAGCACGGGCAAGAGCCCGAGCAAGGTCATCAGGATCAGGATCTGAGTCTTGATGGTGAAATCCACCGGCGTGCCGCCGGCGTTGGCCGACAGCAGCTTCAGCGGCTCGGCCTGACAGGCGGCGGCCAGCGCCCAAAGCCCCGCAGCGATGAGGCCGGGTCGCAGCAGGGGGCGCAGCTTCTTCAAGAGTCCCATCAGGCCAGGCTGTCCAGTTCCAGATCGTTCAGCTCCACCACCCGCAGGCCGTAGTTCTCGCCGGCCACCACCACTTCGCCGCGGCCGATCACCGTGCCGTTGACCTTGATGTCCAGCGGTTCGCCGGCCAGCTTGTCCAGCTCCACCACCGAGCCGTTTTCGATATTGACCAGATCGGCCAGCGAGATGTCGGCGCCGCCCACTTCCAGCGTCAGCCGGACCGGGATCTTGCGCAGGAACTGGGTCATGTCGCGTTGCGGCCGGCGCGCCGCGGCGTCGTCCGCCGGCTTGGCGTCCGCGTCGTTCTGACCGTCCAGGCCGTCCAGCACGCCGCCCAGGTCGAAATCGTCGTTCAAGTCCATGCTAATCCTTGCTTGTTCTGTGTTTGTGGAGTCATTCGCTGGCGACAAAGCCGGTCAGGCACAGCTTGCCGTGCTGCTCGGCCACTTCGGCGTCGAACAGCCGCGAAGCGCCGACCAGCACTTCGCTCCTGGCCTGCAGCGTCACCGGCAGCACGCTGCCGGGGCGCAGGTCCATGATGTCGCCCAGCGCCATTTCGCGGTCCAGCAGCCGCGCTTGCAGCCGCACCCGCAGCCGCTCGCGGAAGGTGTCCGCCGGCGCGGCCTGGGCGTCGGCGCTGTCGCGGCGGCCGGACAGGTTTTTCAGCAGCCGTTCGAAGCAGGCGGCGTCCAGTTGCAGGCGCAGCGCGCCGACGGCGTGCTCGCCGTCGCCGATGTCCAGGCGTATCTCCCAGACCCCGGTGCCGGGCGGCACGAAGGGCAGCGGCGCGCAGTCGGCCGGGCCGGGCGGCAGGCCGCCGGCTTGGCGGTCCAGGCGCAAAACGCATTGCAGCAGCCGCGGCAGCAGCCGTTCCGCCAGGCTGCGCGCCAGCCGGCGTTCGGTTTCGGTTTCCGCCGGCGCGGCGGCGTCGGCGTCCGGCTGCGCCGTCGGCGCGCCGAAGCGGTAGTCCAGCAAGCGCAGCAACAATGGCCGTTCGATATGGCTGCCCAGCTGGCAGCCGTCCAGCGCGTGCCACAGCCAGCGGCGCTCGTCGGCGGCCGGTTGCGTCTGTTCCAGCGCGCGGATGTGGAAACGCGCGTGGTAGCGGCGGTTCAATTCTTGCTGCAGGAAATCCGCCAGCTCTTCTTGCAGGGCTTTGCCGAAGACGGGTAGCAGATGGAACGGCCGTCCCAGCGTGCGCAGGTCGAGAGCCGGCAATTGGGCGCCGTCATGCTGCGAAATGATTCTGGCTCTTGGCATCTCGATTCTCGGTGAAGGCGTGGGCTTGGCGCCGCCGGCGCGCCCGGCCGGCGCGCGCGGGCGACGGCAGGGGCGCGGCGCTTAAACCGCGGCGTCCTGGTGTTCATCAAGGCCGGCCCGCCCTCTGCGGCGCTGGATGCGAACTGTACTAGAAGGTACTAAATTCGCGGCTCGCGGACGGAGGCAAACGGCAGGCTAAACCTTATGGAGTGTGCATCTTACTGGCTGCCGCCGTTGGGTAAAGGGGGAAAATTCACGTCAGAGTTTGTGAAAATTCACGGCTGTTGGTTTAAGCATAAAGTTTAAAATCGCCGCTCGTATCCTGGCGTCAGGATGATGGCATGGTTACAAGTCCTCATCTCGGGGCTGCCGCTTCGATACGCTCGCCGCCGCGCGGCGGGCCGCAGACGTGAAACCGGCCTTGATTGGCCACTCAATAATAACGGGCACCGCCCGACAAGGATTTCCGATGGCGACCAACCTGGGTTTGATGATTCATGCCGACCGCAAGCAAATGCTCGGCGAAATGGCCGGGATGGCGCGCGGCGCGCCGATTGCGCCGCCGCAACACAGCGAAGAGCCGGCCTCCGCCGCCAGCTTCTCCGACGCCATGGGCGCCGCCGTCCGCGATGTGGACGCGCAGAACCGCGCCGCCTCCGAAAAAATGGCCGATGTGGACAGCGGCAAGAGCGACGACCTGGTCGGCGCCATGCTGATGAGCCAGGAAGCCAGCCTGTCGTTCTCCATGCTGATGCAAGTGCGCAATAAGGTGGTGGGCGCCGTGGACGACTTGATCAAGATGCAGCTGTAAGCCGCGAGGACCATGCCCGTGTTGAATCGTTTCCGCAGCGGCGTCGCGGCCGTGCAAACCCGTCTGGGCGGCCGTTGGCCCGTTTCCGGACCCTCCCTGCGCCTGGCGCTGCCCATCGTCGCGCTGGCCATCGGCCTCACCGTGATGATCAGCCTGTGGCTGTGGCGCGACGACGCCAGCTACAAGCCGGTGTTCGGCGCCCAGGAAAAAGTGGTGGCCGCCGACATGATGGCGGTGCTGGACGCCGAGAAAATCCCCTATCGCATCCATCCGCAAACCGGCCAGGTGCTGGTGCCGGACAGCCAGCTGGGCCGCGTGCGCATGCAGCTGGCGGCCAAGGGCGTGGTGGCGCAGCTGCCGTCCGGCCTGGAGCTGCTGGACAAGAACGACCCGCTAGGCGTCAGCCAGTTCGTCCAGGACGTGCGCTTCCGCCGCGGCCTGGAGGGCGAGCTGGTGCAAAGCATTCTGGCGCTGGAGCCGGTGTCCGCCGCGCGCGTGCATCTGTCGCTGCCGCGCGCCACGTCTTTTGTCGGCGCCGTCAACGACAAGGGCTCCGCCTCGGTGGTGGTCACCCTCAAGCCCGGCCAGCAACTGAGCAACGAGCAAGTGGCCGCGGTGATCAAGCTGGTGGCCGGCAGCGTGTCCACGCTGTCGCCGTCCCAGGTCACCCTGGTGGACCAGGCCGGCAATCTGCTGTCCTCGCGCGTGGACCTGAGCGACGACGGGGTGTTGGGCGGCAATGAGAGCGACGCCGCGCGCCGCTTCCGCGAGGAAGCGCTGCAAAACGTCCGCGATCTGCTGACCCCGGTGCTGGGCAAGGACAATTTCAAGGTCAGCGTCACCGCCGACGTGGACAACGACCGCGTCGAGGAAACCCGCGAGAAATACGGCGAGGCGCCCAAGGTCACCAACGAGGCCTCGCGCGAGGAAACCTCCACCGAGAAAATGGCGCTGGGCGTGCCCGGCTCGCTGAGCAACCGCCCGGTCAACACCGACGCCTCCGGCCCGGCTTCGGAAAAAGCCGGCAACAGCAAGAACGCCGTCACCCGCCAATACGCCTACGACCGCAGCGTCACCCAGATCAAGAAGGCGCGCGGCACGCTGCGCCGCCTCAGCGTGGCCGTGGTGCTGAACCAGGCCGCCGCGCCGGCCAAGGGCGGCTGGAAGCCGGCCGAACTGGCCAATGTCGACAAGGTGCTGCGCAACGGCCTGGGCATACACGCCGAGCGCGGCGACACCCTGGCGGTGTCCACGCTCAACTTCTCCGCGCTGTCCGAGCCGGAGCCGATCTGGATGCAGCAGGACACCTGGTTCGAAGCCGCGCGCTGGGCCGTTTACGCCTTCGGCCTGCTGCTGGCCTACCTGCTGCTGGCGCGTCCGCTGCTGAAGATGCTGCGTCAGCTGACCGACCGCCAGCTGCGCGAATACCAGCAGCCGGAAGCGCTGGAACTGAAACCCGATCCGCTGATGGACGGCGCCGACCTGCGCGCCGCGCGCCAGGCGCAGCTGTCCTCCGCGCCGCAGCCGGCGGCCTTGGCCGCGGCCGGCGCCGGCGCCAGCCCGGTGGTGCCGCTGCTGGAAAACTACGATCTGCCGCCGGCCGGCTCCAGCGTCGACGTCTTGGTCGACCATCTGAAGGGCCTGGCCGCCAAAGAGCCGGAACGCGTCGCCGAAGTCGTCAAACAATGGGTGCAGAAAAATGGACGAAACCAATAACGCCGTAGCGCCGGCCCTGCCGCCGGCCGCCGCCGCGCCCGCCGCCGAAGCGATGAACACCATCGAGCAGGCCGCCGTGCTCTTGCTGTGCATGGGCGAGGAGCCCGCCGCCGCCGTGCTGCGCTGCCTGAGCCGCGAAGAACTGCTGCAAGTGACCCAGGCGATGTCCGGCATGAGCGGCATCAAGGTGGACGCGGTCAAGACCACGATTCAGAAATTCTTCGACGAATACCGCGAGCAGAGCGGGGTGCACGGCGCCAGCCGCGCCTTCCTCAAGCGCTCGCTGGATCTGGCGCTGGGCAGCGACATCGCCAACAGCGTGCTGGACACCATTTACGGCGACGCCATCCGTCCCAAGATGGCGCGGCTGCAATGGGTGTCGCCGCAATGGCTGGCGGACCGCATCGCCGGCGAACACGTGCGCATGCAGGCGGTGTTCCTCGCCTTCCTGCCGCCGGCCCTGGCCGGCCAGGTGGTGGACGCGCTGCCGGCGGACAGCCGCGACAGCGTGCTGGTCAACGTGGCCCGGCTCAAGGACGTGGACCGCGAACTCCTGGAAGAGCTGGAAGAACTGGTCAACCGCTGTCTGGAAAGCCTGCACACCCAGAGCACCGCGGTGGAAGGCATGCAGCAGACCGCCGACATCCTCAACCGCCTGCCGGGCGACCGCCAGCGCATGATGGAACTGCTGCGCGCCCACGATCCGGACATCGTCGAGGAAATCGAAACCCGCATGTACGACTTCTTCATCCTGTCGCGTCAGACCGAGGCCGTGCTGATGCGCATCAGCGAAGACATTCCGCTGGAGCAATGGGCGATCGCGCTCAAGGGCGCGGAGCCGGCGGTGCGCGAGGCCATCGTCCAGACCATGCCGCGCCGCCAGGCGCAAAACTTCGACGCGATGATGCGCCGCTCCGGCCCGGTGCCGCTGAGCCGCGTGGAAGAAGTGCGCGCCGACATCATGGCTCAGGTCAAACAGCTGGCCCAGGCCGGCGAAATCGACCTGCAGCTGTTCCCAGAGGAAGTGGTCGAGTGAAGGCCTGGCGCCCCTTCCGCTTCCCGCCGCTGATCCACAGCGCGCTGGACCTGCCGCTGAACGCGCAGGACTCCGCCCAGATCCAGGCCTCCGCCGCCGACGGCTTCCGTCAGGGCATGGACGCCGGTTACAACGAAGGCCTGGCCAGCGGGGAAGCCGCCGGCCGAGAGGCCGGCTACGCCGCGGGCCTGGAGCAGGGCCGCCAGGAAGGGCAGGCGGCCGCGCGCCGCGAAGCCCTGGCCGAGCTGGCCGACCTGGGCCGGCCGCTGGAGGCCGCGCTGGCCGAACTGCGCCGCGTCAGCGAGGAATACCAGGCGGCGATGCGCGACGAGGTGGTGGAACTGGTGGCCAAGGTGGCGCGCCAGGTCATCCGCTGCGAATTGGCGCTCAAGCCGGTGCAGATCCTGGACCTGGTGGACGAAACCCTGGCCGCGCTGCCGCCGGGCCAATACCAGCAGGACGAGGTGGAAATCCTGCTCAACGCCGAAGAATGCCAGCGCATCCGCGAACTGGCGCCGGAGCGCGCCGCGCGCTGGCGGCTGGTGGCCGACGCGCAGCTGCCGCACGGTGAATGCCGGATCCGCACGCCGGAGTCCGAGGCCGACGCCGGCTGTCAGCAGCGGCTGGAGGCCTGCATCGCCACCGTGCGCGAACAACTGCAACACGACGCCGACGAGCCGGCGGCGGCCGAGGCGGAGGCTTAAGCCATGCTGCGCCAGGCGTTGGGACGGCTGGAACTGCCCGAGGTGCCGGTGGCCACCGTCAGCGGCCGCCTGGTGGGCGCGTCCGGCCTGCTGCTGGAAAGCGTGGGCTGTCCGCTGGAAACCGGCCAGCGCTGCGTGATCGAAACCACCGGCGGCGGCTGGCTGCAAGCCCAGGTGGTGGGCTTCAAGCGCGAAGTCTCCTACCTGATGCCGTTCAAGAAGCCGGTGGGTCTGACCACCGGCGCGCGGGTGCTGCCCGCCGCCGACGGCGGCGGCCTGATGATAGGCCCGTCCTGGCTGGGCCGCATCGTCAACGGCCTGGGCGAGCCGCTGGACGGCCTGGGCCGTCTTGGCGGCGAACAGCCGCTGGCCGCCCACCCGCCGCAAGTCAATCCCTTGAAAAAACAGCCGGTGTCCGCGCCGCTGGACGTGGGCGTGCGCGCGATCAACAGCCTGCTCACCATAGGCCGCGGCCAGCGCGTCGGTCTGTTCGCCGGTTCCGGCGTCGGCAAAAGCGTGTTGCTGGGCATGATCACCCGCCACACCGAAGCCGACGTGGTGGTGGTGGGGCTGATCGGCGAGCGCGGCCGCGAAGTGCGGGAGTTCGTCGAGCACTCGCTGGGCGAAGCCGGCCTGGCCAAGGCGGTGCTGGTGGTGGCGCCGGCCGACGAATCGCCGCTGATGCGGCTGAAGGCCACCGAACTGACCCACACCATCGCCGCCCATTTCCGCGACCAGGGCCGCAATGTGCTGCTGCTGGTGGATTCGCTGACCCGCTACGCGATGGCTCAGCGCGAAGTGGCGCTGGCACTGGGCGAACCGCCGGCCACCCGCGGTTATCCGCCGTCGGTGTTCGGCCTCTTGCCCTCGCTGGCGGAGAGCGCGGGCAACGGCGAGGGCGGCGCCGGCAGCATGAGCGCCATCTACACCGTGCTGGCCGAAGGCGACGATCAGCAAGACCCGGTGGTGGACACCGCGCGCGCCATCCTGGATGGCCACATCGTGCTGTCGCGGGAACTGGCCGAGCGCGGCCATTATCCGGCCATCGACATCGGCCGCTCGGTCAGCCGCTGCATGAGCCAGCTGACCGCGGCGGAACACGCGGAGGCGGCGCGCGGCGCGCGCGGCGCCTGGTCCCGTTACCAGGAAGTGCGCAGCCTGATCCCCTTGGGCGGCTATGTCGCCGGCGCCGACGCGGACACCGACCGCGCGGTGCGGCTGATGCCCAGGCTGGAAGCCTTTTTGCGCCAGGGCGCGGCCGAGGCCGCGAGCTATGAAGACAGCCGCAACGGTTTGATGGAGATGATCGCGACATGAGCCAGCCCGAAGACGTGCGCCGCCTGGGCCTGATGGTCCAATTGCGGCAGCAGGACGTGGATCGCTTGCAAAGCGAGGTGGAAGGCAAGCGCCAGCTGCAGGAACGCTACCGCCGCAACATCTTGCGCATGGGCGAGCTCTGCGGCCAGAGCGGCGCCAGCGCCGACGCCGGCCACCCAGCTTTGGCGCGCAACTGCGCCGACTACAAGGGCGCGCTGCTGGGCCTGATGGCCTCGCAGCAGCAGGATCTGCAACTGGCCGAGGCGGACGCCGCGGTCAGCCAGCGCGCGCTGCTGCAAGCCAGCCTGCGCCGCGAAGTGATGGTCCAGGTGCGCGACCAGGCGGCGGAAAGCCTGCTGCGCCTGCGGCTGAAGAAAGAACAGAAGCAAACCGACGAACTGGCCGGGCAAGCCTGGCTGCGCGGAGCGTGATTATTCACGGCGGCTCAAGAAAAGCCGGCCGGCGGTCGCAAGGGATAGTCATTAGCGTCGATCTCAATACCGGCGATCTCATCTCGGCGCGCCGACCGCGCTCCGGCCCGCGTACAGCGAAAGGATTCTAAATGGCTATCGATTTCAGCAAGACCCCGCCCTCGGCGCTGGCCCAGAACGCCGCCAGCCTGTATCTGCAAGACGCCCAGAACCAGCTGGACAATCAGAGCAAGGCGGCGCAGGCGCGCGGCGACGCGCTGAACAAGCTGCAAAAGGCCTTGCAAGACTACCGCAGCGCGCTGAGTGGCATCACCACCAAGAAGAGCCTGGTGGCGATGAGCGCTAGCATCAGCCAGGAAGGCTTCGGCAGCGTCAGCGCCAAGGGCAACGCTCAGCCGGGCAACTACTCGCTGTTCATCGAACAAGTGGCCACCGCCCATCAGCTGTCCTTCGGCAGCCTGTCCGGCGCCAAGGCCCAGGCCGGCGACAAGATCACCATCCGCCAGGGCAGCGACAGCTTTGAAGTGGACCTCAGCAGCGCGGACCGCGACGGCGACGGCAATCTGTCTCCGTCGGAGCTGGCTTTGGCCATCAACCGCGCCAGCGGCAACAGCGGCAAGGTCAACGCCATGGTGTTGAACAACGGCGGCGCCAGCCAGCTGGTGATGTCCTCCGGCAAGACCGGCGAGAGCGGCGTCGTCACGCTGGACCTGAGCCAGGTCAGCGACGCCGGCCTGAAGAGCGGACTCGCCAGCCCCAAGGAGCTGACCAAGGGGCAGGACGCCATCGTCTGGCTGGGCAATAAAGACACCGGCGTGCAGATGAAGCAGGCGTCCAACACTTTCGACAGCATTGACGGGGTCAACCTGACCATCAGCAAGGCGATGAAAACCGGCGACACCCCGCTGCAATTGTCGGTGTCGCGCAACGAGGCCGACACCGTCGGCAATGTGCAAGGCTTTGTCGACAGCTACAACAAGCTGGCCAGCGCCATCTCCGATCTGTCCGCTCCGGGCAAGGAAGGCAAGACCGGCGGCCCCTTCGCCAGCGACTCCGGCATCCGCAGCCTGAAAGACGGCATCAACGGCCTGCTGCGTCAGGAATACGACGGCATTACCTTGAACCAGCTGGGCATCAAGGCCAACCGCGACGGCACCCTGAGCCTGGACAGCAAGAAGCTGAACGACACTCTGAAGGACAAGCCGGACGCGCTGGACCGTTTCGTCAACGGCGACAACAAGAACGGCGTGGTCAAGCAAAGCAGCGACTACCTGGACAAATGGCTGAACGGCAGCAGCGGCCTGCTCAAGCTGCGCAAGGATTCCGAATCCCGCATCCAGAAAGATCTGGATAGCCGCCAGCTGCGGCTGAAGACCCAGTACGACCAGAGTTACAAGCGCTATCTGACGCAGTTCACCCAGCTGCAGAAGATGCAGGAAGACATGCAGAAGACTCTGGGCATGCTGTCCTTCTGAATCCAGCCCGGGTTTGCTTGGCCGCACAGAATTCGGCGGGAGGGACCCCCTCCCGCCTATTGAATTAGAACAGGAGCACGACAACGTGGAATACGACGCCTACCGCAGCTATCACGCGGTCAATCTGGAAGCGCAGACCCACGCCGCCTCGCCGGTGCAATTGGTGCTGGTGCTGTTCGACGGCCTGCTGGAAGAAATGGCGCGCGCGCGCGGCCATCTGGAAAACCAGCGCTACGAGCAAAAGGGCGAGAGCATCAGCAAGTGCATCAACATCCTCAACGGCCTGTCCAGCGCGCTGGACTTCGATTCCGGCGGCGAGGTGGTCACCAATCTGGCGCGGCTTTACGACTACTGCGCCTACCGGCTCTACCACGCCAGCGTCAATCTGGACGTGGCGGCGCTGGACGAGGCGGAACAGCTGCTGATCAAGCTCAAGGGCGGCTGGATAGGCGTGCGGGACCAGCATGAAGCCGCCTGAGCCGGCCGCGCTGGAAGCCGCCATCCGCCGCGCCTGCGCCGAGCGCGACTGGGAGCGCCTGGCCGCGCTGGACCAACTCTTGGCCGAGCTGCTGCGCACCCAGCCTCAGGCGCTGGACGCCGCCGCGCGCGCCGCTCTGCGCGCCGCCTACCGCGACGCGCTGGAAGTCTGCCGCGCCGACTCCGCGGAACTACAAGACAAAATCGCCGCGCTGAGCCATCAGCGCGACGCGCAAATCGCCTACGCCGAAGTCAGCGACTGGAATCAAGCATGAACGTATCCTTGCCCCCCAATCTTCTCGCCGGCGGCGCGTCAACGCCCGCCGACGTCGCGCCGGCCGATCCCCTGCTGGACCCGAACGCGGCGGCGCCGGCGTCCGGCGGCGACTTCGCCAGCGCCTTGCTGGCCAGCCTGATGGACGGGCAGAACGCCGCGCCGGCGGCGGACGCAGACGCAGACGCCGAGGCCCCCGCGGGCGACGAGGCCAAGGCCGGAACGCCGGCGGCGCAGCCGCTCGCCCTGGCCGCGCCGCCGTTGCCGGCGACGCCGGCCATGCCGCAGCCGCTGGCTCCGACGCCGCAGGCCGGCGCGCCGGCGCAGCCCGGGATGGACGCGGCCGCGCTCGTCGCCAGCGCCGCGACGCCGCGCCGGAGCGCCGAGACGGCGCTGCCGGCGGACGCGCTGTCCGCCGCGCTCAACACCCTGGCGCCGTTGCCGGCCAAGCCGGCCGCGGCCGGCGAGGCTCAGGCCGGCCGCGAAACGCCGGCGCCGGCGCAAGCCGCCGCGCCCTTATTGGCCGCCATCGCGCCGCAGCCGCAGGACAAGGCCGGCGCGCCGCTGCCGGAATGGGCGCCGATCAAGCTGCCCGCGGAACAAGCGGCCAAATGGGGCGACAAGCTCAGCGCCGCGCTGGGCGAGCGCCTGCAAGTGCAAAGCAGCCACGGCATGGACCGCGCGCTGATCCGGCTGGACCCGCCCTCGCTGGGCTCGCTGGAAATCTCCATCCGCCACGAAGCCGGCGCGCTGCAAGTGCAACTGACCGCCTCGCACGGCGAAGTGGTGCGCCAGTTGCAAGCCATCGGCGACGCGCTGCGCCAGGACCTGTCCAACCGCCAATACACCCAGGTGGCGGTGGAGGTGCGCGAAGGCGCGCCGGGGCAGGGCGGCCAGCAGCGTCAGGAACGCCAGGGGCAACAGCAGCCGCAACGCGCGCCGGGACGGGCGCTGGCGGAAGCGGGGCAGGGTGATGGACAAGGCTTCTGGCTGGGCCAGGGCTGAGCAGCGGAAGCACAAGAATGAATCGAAACATCGTAGTGATTTTGATCGTGGCCATCGTGACGGCGCTGGCCGCAGGCGGCGGCGCCTGGTGGTGGCTGAGTTCGCGCGCGCCGCAGGCCGCGGAAGCGCCCAAGCCGGCGGCGGCGCTGGACGCGCGCTTCGTCAGCATGGACAAGGTGATCGTGATGCTGCGCGGAGGGGAATCCGCCACCCGCTTCATGGCGGTGGACCTGGTGTTCCGCAGCAATGAAAAGCAGGAGGCCGAGGTCAAGTCCCAGCTGCCCTTCCTGAAGAGCATCGCCGTGCGCGCGCTGTCGGAGCTGCCTGCGGACAAGGCGCTGACGATGAGCATAGACGACTACCAGCGTTTGCTGGCCAAGGCCTATGCCGGCGGTTTTCTGCGCGAGCGACGCGATGCGCCGTTCAGCGAGGTGATGGTCAGCAAATTGATCATCGAGTAAGCCGCCATGTACGCCAGTTACGCCGAAGCCCCGGCCAGCGCCGGCGGCGAAGCCGAGGCGCTGCGTCAGTACGCCCATCTGGTCAAGCGGGTGGCGCGCCAGCTGTCGTCTCAGGCCGGCGGCGTGTTCGACCGCGAAGACATGGAGCAGGTGGGGCTGATGGCCTTGCTGGAAAGCCTGCGCCGCTACGGCGAGCCGGACGACAAGTTCGCCGGCTTCGCCATTTTGCGCATTCGCGGCGCCATCCTGGACGAATTGCGCCGGCTGGACTGGCGGCCGCGCTCGGTGCGCCAGGAAGCCCACCGCGTGCGCGACGGCCTGCGCCTGCTCAGCCGCAAGCTGGGGCGCGAACCCAGCGAAGCCGAGGCGATGCAGCTGCTGGGCCTCAGCGCCGAGGCCTATCAGGAGGCGCTGCTGGCCGACAACGCGGAAGCGCTGTCCAGCTTCGACGAACTGATGGCCCAGGGCCTGGAGCCGGCGGCGGAAGACAATCCGGAACAGCGGCTGGCGCTGAAAAGCGCCTTGACCGTGGCCTTGCAGGCGCTGAACCCGCGCGAACAGCAAGTGATCCAGCTGTATTACGAATTTGAACTGAGTCTCAAGGAGATCGCGGCGGTGCTGGCGCTGACCGAAGCGCGCGTCTGCCAGATCAACAAGAGCGCTCTCAAAAAAATGCAGGCCTGCCTACAAGCGGCCTGAGCCCGAGGAAAGAAAACATGCAGCAATTATTCGGCATTCTGATCGTGCTGGTTTGTGTCTTTGGCGGCTTCATGCTGCATGGCGGCATCCTGTCCGTGATCTGGCAGCCGGTGGAGCTGCTGATCATCTGCGGCGCCGCCGTCGGCGCCATCGTGCTGGGCAACCCGCAGCACGTGCTGACGGAAATGGGCGGCCAGATCAAGCGCGTCGGCATGCGTAAGAAGTACGACGCGGAATTTCAGCGCCAGCTGCTGCTGCTGATGTACGAACTCCTGATCACCGCCAGCCAGGGCCTGAAGGCGCTGGACGAACACGTGGAGGCCCCGCGTCAGAGCGCCTTGTTCAACCGCTACCCGCTGGTGCTGGAAGAACCCAAGCTGCTGGCCTTCATCGTCGACAACTTCCGCCTGATGGCCATGGGCAAGATCAGCGCCCATGAACTGGAGGGCGTGCTGGACCAGGAGTTGGACGCCATTCACGAAGAATTGAACCAGCCGTCCAAATCGCTGCACAAAATCGCCGAGGCGATGCCGGGCTTCGGCATTCTGGCCGCGGTGCTGGGCATCGTGATGGCGATGAACAGCGTCAGCCAGGGCGCCACCGCCGGCGAGATCAGCGAGAAAGTGGCCGCCGCCATGGTGGGCACCTTCATCGGCATCTTCTTCTGCTACGGCGTGCTGGACCCGCTGTCCAATATGATGCACCAGCTGGTCAAGCAGGAGCTGTCCAACTACGAATCGGTGAAAGTGGTGTTGACCACCCATGTGTCCGGCAAGCCGCCGCTGCTGGCCATCGACGCCGGCCGCCGCCTGGTGCAGCTGAACACCAAGCCCAGCTTCTCCCAGCTGGAAACCTGGATCAACGCGCTGGAAGGCGTGAACTGAGCGGATGGCCGGCATGGCGAATAAACCCAATCGCGAGCATGAAGCCGCGGTGATCAAGAAGGTGTCGCGCCGTCAGGATTCCGAAGGACACGGCGGCGCGTGGAAAGTGGCGTTCGCCGACTTCGTGCTGGCGCTGATGTGCTTGTTCCTGGTGCTATGGGTGCTGGCCGCGCGCGACCAGGAAAACCTGCAGCAATTGCTGACCGCCGGCGGCGGCAGCCCGCTGAAGGCCGGCGGCTCGCGCAGCATCGAGCATACCGGCACGCCGCCGGGCAGCCTGATCCCGCGCGAC
This sequence comes from Chromobacterium rhizoryzae, assembly GCF_020544465.1. NCBI lineage: Bacteria > Pseudomonadati > Pseudomonadota > Betaproteobacteria > Neisseriales > Chromobacteriaceae > Chromobacterium > Chromobacterium rhizoryzae. The sequence goes on along the minus strand of NZ_CP066126.1, from coordinate 3,564,518 downwards.
CCGATTCCGGGCCAGCCCACCACCACCACCAAGGCCGACTCCCTGCTGCAGGAGAGCAACAAGGTGGCCAAGAAAACCTTCGACGGACAGGGCCAGCGCAGCCTGGACAGCGTGGCGGATCTGGAAAAGCTGGCCGGCCTGCTGGCCAAGATGAGCCGCGACGCCGGCCTGGCCAGCAATCTGCAGACCGTGGTCACGCCTTACGGCTTGCGGGTGATGCTGCACGACACCGACAACCAGGGCATGTTCGAGCGCGGCAGCGCCATCGTCGAGCCGCGCTTCAAGCGGCTATTGCACGATATGGGCGAGATGTTCGGCCATATCGACAATCAATTGCTGATTGTCGGACACACGGATGCCGCGCAATACCGGACCGCCGGCTTCGGTTCGTTTTCGAACTGGGGTCTGTCCAGCAACCGCGCGATGGCGGCGCGGCTGCATCTGCTGGAAGGCGGCATGAACGCCGCCGGCATTTTGCAAGTGGTGGGCATGGCGGACCGGGCGCCGCTGGACGCCGAGCACCCGCTGGCCGCCTACAACCGCCGCATCGAGCTCTTGGTGATGACCAGCAAGCAGGCGCAGGCGGTGGTGGCCATGTTCGGACCGCCGGGACAGAGCGGCAATCGCGAGACCAGTGTTGTAAGTTCGCCACTACAGAAATCCGATCTGGATAGCGCGCTGCAAGATGGCCTAACTCCCCGCTGAACTTTTATTTTTTTGGGTTCAAAACAAAAGCCTGATTCGTTTCAGGCTTTTTTTATGTGTGTTTTTTCACACTTTTGTTAACCGCTAATATTATAATCCGCACCTGATTAATAAAAATCCGAGCGAAAGACTCGGATGATGTTGACAAAAAAAGACGCCAAAAGGCGGCAAACATCTGCGGGAAAGTCGATTCAATCGCAAGACTATCGGGGACGACGTGGTCATGAATGAAAACCACAATATCAAAGCCTTGTTAAGAGGCACACATCTGTTCGGACATCTGGACAACGACAAACTGGACAAAGCGCTGGAACTGGCCGAAAGCCGCCGCCTGAACAAGGGCGAGGTGCTGTACAACGAGGGCGATAGCGCCAACGAGGTCTATCTGCTGGTCAGCGGTTGCATGCAAGTCTTTGTTTCGGATGGACTCAGCAAGAAATACATTCTGCAAATCTGCGCTTCCGGGGAGCTGATCGGCATGGTCGGCTTCATCGACAGCGGCGAGCGCAGCTCCAATTGCGCGGCGGACGAGGACAGCCACCTGCTGGTGTTCAGCCGCGACAGCCTGATGCAGTTGTTCGATACCGAAGACGGCCTGCCGCACAGCCCGGAGGCCCGCACCCGCATCATGTGCCATCTGGTGCAAGTGGTGCGCCGCATGTCCACCAAGGCCAAGAACCTGGCGCTGATGGACGTGTACGGCCGCGTGCGCATCCTGATCAATCAAATGCTGGAAGAGCAGGACGGCGAGGAAATGGTGCTGAAAAAGCAGCTGACCCAGCAGGAAATCGCCGACCAGATCGGCTCCTCCCGCGAGATGGTGGCGCGCATCCTGAAGGAGCTGGTGTTCGGCCGCTATATCCGTCTGGAAAACCGGCGCATTGTCGTTCTGAAAATGTTACCGGTAAATTTTTAAGTTTTTTCTCAGACTGTCGCCTTGAAAGGGTAAGGGCGGGCCGCAGGGCCCGCTCCGAGCGGCCGCGCCGCTCGCACAGCCTAACCAGACGGATTCCAAACTATGCAAATCAATTCGACCTCGTCGCAACGCCGCGAACTGGCGGTCGGCGGCCAGAGCGCCGCCGCGGAAACGCCGGCCCGCGCGCCCGCCGCCGTCGCCGCGCCCGCCGCGAGCCAGGACATGGCGCCGGCGGTGGCGGAACTGCGCGCGCTGCCGGACATCGACATGAAGCGGGTGGAAGAAGTGCGCGCCGCCTTGGCGCGCGGCGAAGTGCGCTTCGACGCCGCCCGCCTGGCCGATCTGGTGGAGCAATACCACCGGAGCCGCTGAATGAATCGCGAGCAAGCCTTCAAACAACTGCTGGCCACCGTGCAGCAGGATCTGCAAGGCTACGGCCGCTTGGAGCAACTGCTGGAACAGCAGTTCGCCGCCGCGCTGGCGCATCAGGCCGACGAGCTGCGGCAGCTGGGGGCCGACATCGTCGCCCAATGCGACGCCTTGCAGGCCAGCCGCGACCAGCGCCTGCAACTGGCCGGCCAATTGCTGGGCCGCGGCCGCGCCGCCTCGATGGACGCGGTGCTCAAGCTTTTGCCCGCCGCCGCGGAACAAGCCTGCCGCCAGCGCTGGAACGCGCTGGTGGAGCAGATCCGTTTGTGCCAGACCCTGAACCTGCGCAACGGCCAGCTGCTGCAACAGCAGCAGGACCTGATGAACCGCGTGCTGAATGGAGACAGCGATGTTTACTGTGCGCAATGACATCGGCGCCGGGCCGGACTTCGGCGCCGACGCCATCGCCTTGCCGTTGATCGGCCAGGGCGGCGGGGACGGCGAGCGTTTCGCCGACCAATGGAGCGGTCAGCTGCGCAGCGAAGTGCGCGACTTTATCGAAAACGGTTCGGAGAGCTGGTCCAGCCTGTCGCCGGAAGGCGCTTGGGCGCGTCAGCGCGTCCAGGACGCCACCCTGGGCGGCAGCATGCCCTACGGCGCGGACCAGCAAGCCTTTCTCGACAGCATCGCGCCCTACGCGCAACAGGCCGCCGCCAAACTGGGCGTGGCGCCGGAACTGGTGGCCGCTCACGCGGCGCTGGAGTCCGGCTGGGGCCAGCGTCCGCTGACCCGCGCCGACGGCGGCAGCAACCACAATCTGTTCGGCATCAAGGCCGGCAAGGGCTGGCAGGGCGAAGTCAGCCGCGCCTTGACCACCGAGCATGTGGACGGCCGCGACGTGAAGCGGACGGAAAGCTTCCGCGCCTACTCCGGCCTGCAAGACGCCTTCGCCGATTACGCGCAGCTGCTGGCCGGCAATCCGCGTTATCGCGGCGCGCTGGGCGTGGGCGGCAACGCCCAGGCCTTCGCTCAGGCGCTGGCGCAGGGCGGCTACGCCACCGATCCGGGCTATGCGGACAAGCTGCAAAAGGTGGCGGCGGGCATTCAGGCTCGCAGACAGCCTTGAACGCGGACTCTCGCGACACAAGCCCTGAAGGCGCTGTCCGCTTCAGGGGTTTTTTATATCCGCCGCGCGCGGCCGCCGGCGCGGCGAATAAGCGTCATTGACGATATTTAATACCAATTCAATGCCAGTTTGAATTTCGGCATTTACTCCAAACGGTTGTTTGAATTAACGCGATTAGGGCGGGCGGATTAAACCCCCTATTATCGAAGCGGTTTAGACTAGAGTATTTATGTCTAAATAAAAAAATCAAAACCAGTAATATTTAAAACCGCCAGACCCAGTTTGCCGGAGCGGCCTGTGAACCGGCGCTTAGCGCCGAAAGACGCCGCTCACGGCGGGCGCGGCGACGCCGGGTTCAACAGCGGTTTGGGGTTTTGGAGCCCAGGCCTTGCGGCCGCGGAGGCGGCTCAGAGGGCTGAAGCGGCGCTCGCCGCGCCGTCAGGAAGCGCGGCAGGCATTGAACAGGTTCTATGGTATCGCCGCAGCGCAGCAGATCGTAAACAGCTTCTAAGGGGAGGGCGGGCCTTTCAGCTCCACGACATTGCCCTCCGGGTCCTGCAAGTACAAGGAGGGGCCGTCGCCCTCGGCGCCGTAGCGCTGGGCGGTTTCCCCGGCGCTGAGGCCGTGGCTTGCGAGGTGGGCGCGTATCGCCTCCTCGTCGAAAGGCTCGACGCGGAAACAGAAGTGATCCAGATTGCGGCCTTCCGCGGCCGGCGCGCGGCCGCCGGCCCGGCCCAGCGGCCCGTCCACCGGCACCAGGTCCAGCAGCGAATGCCCGGCGCGCAACTGCAACAGCCCCAAGTCCTCGCGCCGGCGCTCCACCGTGCAGCCCAGCACCTCGCGGTAAAAGCGCTCCATCTTGGCCAGGTCGCTGACCCGCAGCACGATATGGTCGATCTCCCGAATGGCAATCATGACGTTTCCTTAGTTGCATGGCATTTTGTTTTGTATTTGTCATGATGCGTCCGGCGTGCGGATTTGCAAGCGGATGCCGGAATTGTATTTCTTAATGCCAACGATAGCCTTCGAACACGTTCTTAGGCCTGTTTGGCGTCCGCCGGCCGCAAGCCCGGCCCGAAGGGCAGCAGCAAGAGCGCGCCGGCCAGGGTCAACAGCCCGGCCGCGGCGCAGAACCAGGCCACCGGCCTTGGCTCGCTGCTCAGGCCCAGCAACAGGGCGGCGGAAAAAATGCCCAGGTTCAACAAGCTGGCGTGATAGGAATTGAGGGTGCCGCGATAGCGTTCGGACAGGGTGCTCAAGCGGGCGTGGTGCAAGGGCCCGGCGCAGCCGTAGCCGAAGGCCCACAGACAGCCGGCCAGCGCCAGTTGCCACAGCGCGCTCAGGGGCAGCAGGAAGGCCAGGATGCCCAGCGCCGCCGCCAGCGCCGCGGCCGGCAGGGCGGCCTCGCCCAGCCGCCTTTGCAACGGCGGACCGCAGAGATTGCCCGCGATGACCACCAAGCCCAAGCCGCCGGCCAGCAGGCCGCCGCCGGTGGAACTGAGCGCCAGCTTGCGCGCGGCGACCTCGGCCACCACCGCGCCGAAGCCGGCGACCCAACCCAGCCACAGATAGCTGACGCATAGCCGGCGCCGCGCGCCGGGCGTGCGCCAGGCGCCGGCCAGGGTGGCCAGGAAGCCGCCGCCCGCCGTCAGGCGGCCGCCGTCGGCGCGGAACCAGCGCCGCACCGCGGCCCAGGCCAGCAGGCCGGCCGCCGCCAGCGCGTAATAACTGGCCTGCCAGCCGGCGGTGTCCGCCAGCCGTCCGGCCAGCGCCGGCGTCAGCACGAAGGCCAGCATCAGCCCGATGAAGACCTGGCCCAGCCTTTGGCCCAGCTGGGCGCGCGGGGCCAGGTCCGCCACCAGCGCCAGCGCATTGGGCTGGATCACCGCCGCGCACAGCCCGCTCAGCGCGGACAGCGCGACGGCCGCGTTCAGGCCGGGGGCGGAGGGCAGCAGCGCGCAGCACAGGGCGAAGCCGAGCAGGCCCAGCTGCAAGGGCGGTCTGCGGCCAAAGCGGTCGGACAGCGGGCCGGCCAGCAGCGCGAACACGCCGTAGCACAGGCCGTAAGCGGCGGGCAGATAGGCGATGGCGCTGGAGGGCACGCCGAAATGGCGGCCCATCATGGCCATCATCGGGCCGGCCGCCACTTCGGCCGATCCGATGATGAACATGCAGCAGAACAGGGCGGCCAGCTGGCGGCGGCTTATGCCGCCCATGCGCGGCCGGAAGAATCAGAAGAAATGGATCTCAAGCCGGATATCCTCGATATGTTGCCAATCTATGCCGTCCCGGCGGTAGGCGTCCGGATCGTAGACGCCGTCATCGTAAGCGTCGTCGGGGTCTATGGACAAGCCGGCGCAGATGTAGCGGCGCAGATAGTCGTGATCGCTGGGCACGATGGCGGCCTTGCCGCCGCGCGACACGTCGAGGATGTAGTTGATGTCGCCCACCTGATAGCGCTGAATCAGCGCCGCCGCCTGGCCGAAGCCGATGTCGGCCAGCAGATCGGCGGCAAAGCGGTTGGCGCCCACCTCGAAGGACACCCGGTCCTTGCGTTTCTGCTCCGTCATCGGCGGCGGCTGATCCAGGCCGCTGCCCTGGCCGGCGGTTTCGTAATAGTGCAGCGCCGTCTGCACCCCGCGCAGGTCGTAAATATAGTCATAACGCTCGATGTTCTTGCGCCTGGCCGCGCAGATGAAAAAATAATGCCCCAGGCTGTGCAGAATCATGAAGGCGCGGGAAGCCGGCGACACCCCGCGCGCAAAGCGGATGTCGCGTCCCTTGATGATGGTCTTGATATTGAAGGGATGCGCGTCGGTTTCGGAATACTCCAATTGATACAGCTGCCGCAGCTTGGCTTGCAGCTGCTGCAGGTCCCGGGCGGACATCATGGCCAGCACTTTTTCGATCTGAGCGTCGATGTCTTCGACAACGGGGCTGTCCAATACGGCTTGGTCTAGGCTCATGGCGAGACTCCTTCCAAGTTAGGGTCAATCAAAAAGCGAGCCGGACCGCCGCTCGGCCCGTGGGCGCGGCGGCTTGTTGATATGGAGCGGGCATGAAGGCGGATGGCCGCCGCGGCGGCCGTCTTGAAACAGGCGACGGAATGCTTCTGCGGCGGCGGAGCGCTTGTCCTTCCGTATTATGGCCAAGCCCGGCGGAGAAGGCGCCGGCCTAAAGACTAGCTTTCACGTCAGGAGAGCGAGGCAAGGCGAAGACAGCTGAGAACGCGGAATGTACAAGGGTATATGAGCGTTTCGAAGGGGGTTTCAACGCGGTATCGCTGACGCGCAGTAGGTTTTAGAACCGGTTCTAAGTGTTTTCCGGTTTTGCCGGCCCTTGGCCGCGGCGCTATATCGCTAAATAGCAGGCGGCCTGCCCGCCGGTTCAACGGGAAAGGATGGAAGATGAAGGTTTCTGAATTCTTGCAGGATGGTTTCGGCAGCTTTTCCGCCACGCGGCTGGCTTTCCTGCTGTGGGCGCTGGGCGTGCTGCTGGTCTGGGCCTACACCTCGATCCAGAAAGGCTCGCCGTCCTTGCCGATAGACAATTCGGTGATCGTGGTGCTGGGCATTCTGATGACCGGCAAAGTGACGCAAAGCTTCAGCCCCGGCGATAGCCCGCAAATCCAGGCCGCCAACGCGCAGGCCCAGGCCCCCCAGCCTGCGCCCGCCGCGCCGGCCGGCAGCCCGGCCTTGACCGCCTGATCCGCTTCTTCAGCCGTTTGCGCCTTGTCCCGCTCTTGTTCGCAAGACCTTGAGCGGGCCTAGATAGGCTTTCTATTGGCGAGCTATCTTCTAGAATGGAGTGCGGTCTCCCGCTGTACACAATAAAGCGCGGCCGGGTCCACTCGCTTGCAAGCGCGGGGGCCGGCCGCCTCATTCTGGTGCTCGTGATGAATGTGATAACCCCGCCGTCTATCGATCTGCAGGGTTTCAGCCTGCGTCCCATGGAAATGCTGGATATTCCGGACTGGTACGACTATCTGCGCCTGCCCGAGGTGGCGCAGCATCTGCGCTGGGAGCTGCAATCGGCTGCGGATCTGGCGCCGCTGGTGCAGGCCTATCGCTCCGACGAGCCGGGCGCGCCGTTGCGGCTGGCCATCGTGGACGACGAATCGGGGAATCTGGCCGGTTCGGTTGGTTTCGACGCCGTCTGGCCGGAGGATCGCAAGGCGGAGATCGATTTCGACCTGGCGCCGGCCTATTGGGGGCGCGGGCTGGGGCAGGCCGCCTGCAAGGCGGTCACTGTCTGGGCCTTTGTCGGTTGCGGCTTGTACCGGGTACAGGCGGTGGCGCGCGACGGCAACCGGCGCGCCGAGCAATTGCTGCGCGGCAGCGGTTTTCAATACGAGGGTTTGCTGCGCGGCTATCGCCAGGTGCGCGGCGAGCCGGGCAATTTCAAGATGTTCTCGCGGCTGGTCACCGATCCGGACGCTGAAGCTTGAGCGGCGCGCGAGCGCCCTGGTCACGCCGCCGCAAGGCGGCTTGTTTTTTTTGCGCGGCCCGGCATTTTGGCCACCGGGGGGCGGTAGGTGTTTTTACGGTTTGACATTGGCATGACCGGCTTTGTAAATAAAGAGTGGAAGAGGAGCGCTGACGGCAAGGACGATGACTCGAGCGGAAAGGTTGCTGCATGTTCAATATGGCGTTGAAACGCAAATTGCGGGATACGGTGGCGGAGCTGCATAAACAGCAGGGCGTGTTGCAGGCGATAGACCGCTCGATGGCGGTGATCGAGTTTTCGCCGGACGGCGTGGTGCGTTCCGCCAACGCCAATTTCGAAGAAGTGATGGGCTACCGCGCCAGCGAGGTGATAGGCCAGCATCACCGGCTGTTTTGTCCGGCCGACTACGTGAGCAGCGCCGAGTACGCCACCTTCTGGAGCCGGCTGAAGCAGGGGCATTTCGTCAGCGACCGCTTCAAGCGAGTGACCAAGGACGGCGAGATCGTGTGGCTGGAGGCCAGTTACAATCCGGTGCGCGACGAAGCCGGCCAGGTGACGGCGGTGGTCAAGTTCGCGCTGGATGTGACCAAGTCGGTGCAAGCCGAACTGGAGGCCCGCAACACCATGAAGGCGGTCAGCCGCTCCATGGCGGTGATCGAATTCTCCATCGACGGCATTGTGCTGCGCGCCAACGGCAACTTCCTGAGCACGGTGGGCTACACCGAGCAGGAAATCATCGGCCAGCATCACCGGATTTTCTGTTCTCCCGATTATGTGCACAGCCCGGCCTACGCCGAGCTGTGGCAGCGGCTGAACCAGGGCACCTTCATCGCCGGCAAGTTCGAGCGCCGCGACAAGCAGGGCCGGCCCATCTGGCTGGAGGCCAGCTACAACCCCATCGTCAACGACGAGGGCGAGGTCTACAAAGTGATCAAGTTCGCGCTGGACATCACCGAGGAAGAAGAAGCGGCGCAGCACGACCTGCATCTGGTGAAGGAGGCGCACCGCTTGTCCGCCGCGTCCGACGCGGCCTCGTCGGACGGCCTGGCGGTGATCAAGGACACCATAGGCGAGATGAGCCTGATCGCGGACAGCGCCGAGCGTTCGGTCAAGATCATCGAGGACCTGGACTCCAAAACCCTGCGCATCACCTCCATCGTCAACACCATTCACGAGATCGCCGATCAAACCAATCTCTTGGCGCTGAACGCGGCGATCGAGGCGGCGCGGGCCGGCGAACAGGGCCGCGGCTTCGCGGTGGTGGCGGACGAGGTGCGCAAGCTGGCCGAGCGCACCAACGCCTCCACCAAGGAAGTGGCCGGCATGATAGACGACATCCGCAACGGCACCTCGTCCGCCAGCGAGAGCATCCATGAGATGCAGGTCAAGGCGCGGATGGGCGAGGAGCACGCCGGCGTGGCCAGCACCTCCATCGACCAGATCCGCAGCAGCACCGCCCAGCTGAGCGAGGTGGTCAGCCATTTTTCGGCGGTGCAGGCGCAGAAAACGCCTTAAGAACCTATTCAATGTCTGCTGCGCGTCGTCGATGCGGCGTTGAAAACGGCTTCGAAGCGCTCATGTACTACGTGTACATTCCGCTTTCTCAGCTGTTTTCGCCTTGCCTCGTCTTAGCTCGCGAGACTTTGAACAGCTTCTAAAAACCTGCTCGAAACCGCGCGCCGTATCCTGCGCCCATCCCCCGTCCGGAGGATGGGCGTTCGTCTTCAGGCCATGCCGCTTAATCCGCGCCGTCCGCGATGGACCACAGGAAGTCGGTTTGCAGATTGCCCTTGAACATGGGCGCATTGCGCGGGATGTAGAAATTGGTGGCGTAGCCTATCGGCTTGACCGTGCTGTCCATCTTCACCGAGGCGCCGGAGTGGCAGGTCATGCAATTGCTCTGTATGCCCAGGGTGCCCTTGAAGGTGGTCTTGGTCTTGGGGTTGTAAATGCCCACGTTCACCGGCGGCGGGGGCTGGAAGACGCTGCTGCCGAAGCTGGCCTCCAAGTAGGGGTTGTACACCGTGACCGGCGAGCCGACGCTCTTGCCGCCGTTCACCGGCTGGTTGGGCGCCACCATCTGGTAGCCGATGGACATCGCGTAATGCGCCGCCGGCCAGGGCAGTTGCGCCGGACGCGCCTGGGCCACGGCGACGGAGCTGGGCAGCGGCGGCTTGGCCGGGGCCGGCGTCCAGAAGAAGGTTTGCCAGGTCCATTCCGTCATCTCGCGCGAGGTGACGTGCATCGCCATCAGGATCAGGGTGTCGCCGGGCTCCACCGGCTGTTTCAACTGGTTTTGCGCCAGGCTGGAAAACAGGGCGGCGTTGGCGGCGGTGATCGGGATGCGGATGAAGTCGCCCAGGCCGAAGGTATTGGCGGCGCTGGGGCTGCTACAGGAAGCATCCGCGCTCTGAGCCGCGGAGCGGCCCGGGTTCTTGGCGTCGATGTAGACGCAGCCGGGCCAGGCCTCCTCCGGAAAGCCGCCGCTTTGCATCGCCGGCGTCGGCTTGGGCGTGCCGGGCCAGGCCGGCATCACATACAAGGAGGTGCCCGGAATCATATTGGCCTTGTTGACCAGCTTGTATACCGGCTTGATGGTGACGGCGGTGCTTGGGAAGGCCGGAATCGACGCGTTGCCGGCCTGGTAGAACTTGTTCAGCGCCGCCTTGGAAAACAGCTGGTTCTTGCTGGCGAAGGCGGCGGCGCTCGGATCGTAGCCCACCATTTCAAACGAGGAGGTGTCGCGCACGCCGCGGGCGGATTGGTCCTGGCTTTGGCTCAGCGCCGCCAGCCGCGCCTGCAGCTTTTCCATGAAGCCGGGAATGCGCATGAACTGGCGCGGCACGCGCAGCCGCATCTGGCGCGGAGCCGCCGCCAAGGCCGACGTCGCGTTGGCGGCCGCGTCCGCGGGCAGGGCGGCCACCTCGTTCGGCGTCAGCCAGGTCAGATAGACCGGCGCGTTGGCGAGCCCGTATTCGGTCTGGCCGCTGGGCATGGTCAGCGCGGCCCACATGCCCCAGCCGTGGCGGTGGATATTGCGGGCATGGGCGGCGCTGGGCTGATTGATCCACTGCATCAGCGTGGATTCCGGTTCCGGGAACTGGTAGCCGGGGATGCCGGGATTGGGCAGCGGCACCGGCTGCGCGGCGGCGTAGCCTGTCAGCAGCAGGCCGGCGAGCAGGGATAATTCATGGCGTTTCATCACGAGATCTCCAAACGGGGTCTTCAACTGGGCGGGAAGGCCGCGGGCCTCTGCCCTGGTGTTGGCGTCAATTGGGCATGCGCAAGCCGCATGCTGCCCAGTTATAGCCATACGGAATATCATGGTTAGCCGTTATTAAGGTCAGTGGAGCAGGCTGGAGGGCTTGAAAACAGCCGGTTTTCAATGCCAATGGTCTGTTTTGAAATCGTTATGATCCGGACTTGATCAAGGTCTATTAGCCGATGCTGTTAATCCCCTATAACAGCGAAAAACAATGGCTAATAGGGACAAGATCATGTGGGTTTTCTGGATACAATTCGCGCTGCTGCTGACGGCGATACTGATGGGCATACGCCGCGGCGGCGTGGCCCTGGGCATGATAGGCGGGCTGGGCGTGGCGGTGCTGTGCTTCGTGTTCCGCGTGGCGCCGGCGGAGCCGCCCATCACCGTGATGCTGATCATCCTGGCGGTGGTCACCGCCTCGGCCACGCTGCAAGTGGCCGGCGGCCTGGACTTTCTGGTGCAGCAGGCGGAGCGGCTGATGCGCCGCCATCCGCAGCAAATCACCTTCCTGGCACCGCTGTCCACCTTCCTGCTCACCATGTGCGTGGGCACCGGCCATGCGGTGTATTCGCTGCTGCCGGTGATCGCCGACGTCTCTCTGAAAACCCGCATCCGCCCGGAACGGCCGATGGCCATGGCCAGCGTGGCCTCGCAAATGGGCATCACCGCCAGCCCGGCGGCGGCGGCGGTGACCTCGCTGCTGGCGATGACCGCCCACAGCGGCCAGCCGCTGACCCTGTGGCAAATCCTGATGGTGACCGCGCCGTCCGGCCTGCTGGGCGTGCTGGCCGCCGCCTGCTGGAGCCTGCGCCGCGGCGTGGAACTGGACCGCGATCCGGAATTCCTGGCCCGGATGCAAGACCCGGACTTCCGCGCCTCGGTGGAAAAATCCGTCACCACCCTGGACAAGACCCTGCCGGCGGCGGCGCGGCAATCGGTGGCGCTGTTCTTCTCCGGCATCCTCGTCATCGTGCTGCTGGCCTTGTTTCCGCAATGGCTGCCGGTCAGCCAGGGCAAGCCGGTGCCGATGACCACGGTGGTGCAGTTCGTGATGCTGGCCTTCGGCGCCTTCATCCTGTTCCGTTCCAACGCCAAGGCCGCGGTGATCGCCCGTTCCGAGGTGTTCACCGCCGGCATGATCGCCGTGGTGTCCATCTTCGGCATCGCCTGGATGAGCGACACCTTCGTCAAGGCCAACGAGCCGCTGCTGGTGGCCAATATCAAGGCCATGGTGGCCTACGCGCCGTGGACCTTCGCGCTGGCGATGTTCGCCGTGTCCGCCTTCGTCAAGAGCCAGGCCGCCACGCTCACCATCATGGTGCCCTTTGGTCTGGCGCTGGGCCTGAGCCCGCATCAGTTGCTGGCCATCATGCCCTCTTGCTACGCCTATTTCTTCTTCGCCTTTTATCCCAGCGACCTGGCGGCCATCAATATGGACCGCAGCGGCACCACCCGCATCGGCAAATACCTGCTCAACCACAGCTTCATGATGCCGGGGCTGATAGGGGTGGGGGTGTCCACGCTGGCGGCGTACGGATTGACGCATTTGTACTTCTAAGTGAGGAAAGCTTGTGGAAACTTACCAAGCAGACATCGTGATCGTGGGAGCGGGGGGCGCGGGCTTGCGCGCCGCCATCGCCGCCGCCCAGGCGGACCCGGCCTTGCGCATCGCGCTGGTGTCCAAGGTCTACCCGATGCGCAGCCACACCGTGGCGGCCGAGGGCGGCTCCGCCGGGGTCAAGCAGGCGCACGACAGCTTCGACGCCCATTTCAACGACACCGTGTCTGGCGGCGACTGGCTGTGCGAGCAGGACGTGGTGGAATATTTCGTTAGCCAGTGCCCGGAGGAAATGGTGCAGCTGGAACGCTGGGGCTGCCCGTGGAGCCGCAAGGAGGACGGCAGCGTCAATGTGCGCGCCTTTGGCGGCATGAAGATTGAACGCACCTGGTTCGCCGCCGACAAGACCGGCTTCCACATGCTGCATACCCTGTTCCAGACCTCGATCCGCTTCCCGTCCATCCGCCGTTTCGACGAATACTTCTGCGCGGATCTGATCGTGGAAGACGGCGAGGCGCGCGGCGTGCTGGCGATAGACATCGCCAGCGGCGACAGCTTGTTGATCGAGGCCGGCGCGGTGGTGATGGCCACCGGCGGCGCCGGCCGGGTGTTCCGCGAAAACACCAACGGCGGCATCGTCACCGGCGACGGCATGGCGCTGGCTTACCGCCACGGGGTGCCGCTGCGCGATATGGAGTTCGTCCAATACCACCCCACCTGCATGCCCGGCACCGGCCTGTTGTTCACCGAGGCCTGCCGCGGCGAAGGCGGCCTGCTGGTCAACAAGGACGGCTACCGCTATCTGCAGGATTACGGCCTGGGCCCGGCCGAGGACAAGCCGCGCAATAAATTCATGGAACTGGGCCCGCGCGACCGCCTGAGCCAGGCCTTCTGGTACGAGCAGCAGCAGGGCCGCACCGTGGAAGGCCCGTGGGGCTCCGCGGTGTACCTGGACCTGCGCCACCTGGGCCACGCCAAGCTGCGCGAACGGCTGCCGCAAATCTGCGAGCTGGCCGAGGAATTCCTGGGCATAGACCCGGCCAAGGCGCCGATTCCGGTGCGGCCGGCGGTGCACTACACCATGGGCGGCATCCTGGTCGACGGCCGCTGCGCCGCGCCCATGCCCGGCCTGTTCGCCGCCGGCGAATGCTCCAGCGTCGGCATCCACGGCGCCAACCGCCTGGGCTCCAACTCGCTGGCGGAACTGTCGGTGTTCGGCAAAGTGGCCGGCGAAGAAGCCGCCCGCTGTGCGCGATCGCGCCGTCCGGCGCGGCGCGAGGCGCTGCAACAGCAGGCCGAGGCCGCCGAGGCGCGCCTGCATGCGCTGCGCGCGCGCGAAGGCGGCGAACGCATCGCCGAACTGCGCCGCGAAATGGCGGAAACCATGGAAGCCGGCTGCGGCATCTACCGCTTGGAAGCCTCGATGCGCGCCACCTGCGACAAGCTGGCGGAACTGAAGCAGCGCTTCCGCAATGTGCACGTGGAAGACAAATCCAGCGTCTGGAACAGCGACTGGCTGCTGGCCATCGAGCTGGGCTACCAGCTGGACGTGGCCGAGGCGATGGCGCATTCCGCGCTGCAACGCCGCGAATCGCGCGGCGCCCATCAGCGGCTGGACGGCTGCGAGCAGCGCGACGACGCCAACTTCCTCAAACACAGCCTCGCCGTCTACCAGGGCGCGGACGCGCCGCGCATAGATTACGGCGCGGTGAAGATCACCAAATCGCAGCCGGCGGTGCGCGCCTACGGCGCGGCCGGACTGGCGGCGGAAGCCGCGGCCAAGGAGGGCAAGGCATGAGCGAACAGACCAAGACCATAGCCGTGATGCGCTACCGTCCGGAGCAGGACAGCGAGCCGTGGCTGCAACACTTTGAAGTGCCGTACCGCGACGACATGTCGGTGCTGCAGGCGCTGCAATACATCCGCGATTATCTGGACGGCGGCCTGGCTTTCCGCTGGTCCTGTCGGCAGGCGATTTGCGGCAGCTGCGGCATGATGGTGGACGGCGTGCCCAAGCTGGCCTGCAAGACCTTCCTGCGCGATTACCCCGGCGCGGTGCGCATCGAGGCGCTGAATCACTTCCCGATAGAACGCGATCTGGTGGTGGTGCTGGACGACTTCATCGCCAAGCTGGAAAGCATCCAGCCCTATATCGTGCCCAAGGAAGACAAGCCCTTGTCCGAGGGCGAAACCCTGCAAACCCCGGCGCAGATGGACTGGTACGCCCAGTTCAGCAGCTGCATCAACTGCCTGCTGTGCTACGCCGCCTGCCCGCAGTACGGCCTGGACGACACGTTCCTGGGGCCCGGCGCCATCGCGCTGCTGCACCGCTACAATATGGACACGCGCGACGGCGCGGCCGAAGAGCGGATGGAGCTGCTGGCCGCGCAGGAAGGCGTGTTCAACTGCACTGCGGTGGGCTACTGCTCCGAGGTCTGCCCCAAAATGGTGGACCCGGCCAATGCGGTCAACCTCAACAAGACGGCGGTAGCCAGGGATTACTTCCTGCGCTTCGCCCGGCCCAAGGGGACGTGCAAATGAGCAAGCGCAAACCGTATGTCCGGCCAATGGAGGGCTGGTGGCGCAAGAACCCTTACTTCATCGAGTACATGGTGCACGAAGGCACGGCGCTCTTCGTCGCCGGCTACGCGCTGACCCTGCTGTGCGGGCTGTGGCGGCTGAGCCAGGGGGAGGCGGCCTGGAACGGCTTCATCTCCGCCTTGCAAAGCGCGCCGGCCTTGCTGCTGCACGCGGCGGCGCTGGCCATGATCGCCTACCACAGCTACACCTGGTTCAAGATCATGCCGCGCACATTGCCGCCGCTGACGCTGGCCGGGCGGCGGGTGTCCGCGCTGGCCATCACCGCCGGCGGCCTGGCCGCCGCCGCGGTGTGCAGCGCCGCGCTCTTGATGCTGGTATGGGGGATGACGGCATGAAACCGGAACTGAAACGCTCTCACGCGCCCATTTTCTGGGGCTTGTTCGGCGCAGGCGGCATGCTGGCCGCCTTGTTCGGCCCCATGCTGGTGTTCATCACCGGCATCGCCGCGCCGCTGGGCTGGCTGCCGGACGGCGCCGCCGATTACGCCACGCTGCAGGCGCTGGCGCAAAGCCTGATCGGCAAGGCGCTGCTGTTCGGCCTGATCGCCCTGCTGTTGTGGCACGCGGCGCACCGCATCTACCACAGCCTGCACGATGTCGGCGTCCGCGGCGGGCCGCTGGCCAAGGCCTGCACCTATGGGGTGGCGGCGCTGGGCACGCTGGCGGCGGCGGGGCTGTTGCTGGCGGTGGGCTTCTGAACGGCTTGTGGCCGGGAGTGAAACGATAGGGTTGGACGGCGCTTTGCGGCGCCGTCCTTTCTTTGCCCGTAGCTGGCGGATCAGCGCCCCATGCTCACCACCCACAAAAGGGGCAGCAGCAGAAACAATAGGGTGAAGCCGAACTGGGCTCCGGCCGTGTGCCGGCGCAGCTTCCAGAACACCAAGCAAGTCAGCGCCAGCCAGAATGCGATGGCGAACAGCGCCATATTGAGCATGTTTTCGCCCATGCTGCCCACGTCGGCCAGACAGCATTCGGACAAGAGCAAGAGGGCGGGCAGGAGCGAGGCGGCGCGGAGATAGGACATTTGAGTCGCTTATTGGGGATGAAACGCGCATTTTGCATCAAGGCCGCGGCTTTGCCCACCGTTCAGCGCAGGCCTGCGTGGATGCGGCACCCGCGCCGCTGGCAATGACCGGGACAATCGCGGGCGGCCCGCTAGTCCGCCGTCTCGCGCTCGCGCAAAAAATCGATGAAGGCCCGCACCTTGGCCGGCACATGGCGGGTGCGCGGGTAGAGCGCGTGGATTCCTTGCTGCGGGAAGCCGTGATCGGGCAGCAGCCGGCAAAGCCGGCCGGCTTGCAGATCGGCCTTGACCAGCCAGTCCGGCAGCAGGGCCACGCCTAGGCCGGCCAGCGCGTAGGCGCGCAGAATGGACGCGCTGTCCGAACTCAGCCGCGGCTGGCCATGCTGGCGCCAGGCTTCTTGGCCGCCGTCCGGCGTGTCCACCAGCCAAGGCTGGGCGTGCTTGAGCCGGCTGTGTCCCAGCCAGGGCAGCCGGCTCAGCGTGGCCAGGTCGCGGACGTCCCCGTCCGGCCGCTGCGCCAGCAGGGCCGGCGCCGCCACCGGGAAAATATCGAACTGGGCCAGCGGCACCGCGTGCAGATCGGTTTCCGGCAGGCGGCCCAGGCGAATGGCGACGTCGAAGCGTTCGGCGATCAGATCGGCGTGCAGCGAGG
Source organism: Chromobacterium rhizoryzae (assembly GCF_020544465.1). NCBI lineage: Bacteria > Pseudomonadati > Pseudomonadota > Betaproteobacteria > Neisseriales > Chromobacteriaceae > Chromobacterium > Chromobacterium rhizoryzae. Next base: position 3,547,857 of record NZ_CP066126.1, on the reverse strand, counting down.
AGGTGGACAACTGCAGTTGCAGCGCCGGGTGGCGCAGGGCGAAGCGCTCGATCGCCGGGGCTATCCTGGCCAGGCCGTATTCCAGCGTGGCGGTGACGCGCAGCGCGCCGCTGAGCTCGCCGTGTTCGGCGCGGGCGTCGTCTATCGCCAGCCGCGCCTGCTCCAGCATGTCGGCGCAGCGCTGGTAAAAACGCGCGCCAGCGTCCGTCAGCGCCAGGCTGCGGGTATTGCGGATCAAGAGCGCAACGCCGATTTCCTGCTCCAGGCGCTTGATGTTGAAGCTGACCACGGCGCGGGTCTGCCCCAGCGCGGCGGCGGCGGAGGTGAAGGAGCCGGCGTCCGCCACGGCCTTGAAGGTTTCAAAACGATCCAGACTGACCACGGCATCGCCTGTTATTGTCAAAAATATTTTGACAGTTTAGTCGGCGGCGGCCGCTATTTCCAGCGCCGCCCCCTGTCTATACTCGGCCGCTTTACCGTGGAGAGCGCCGATGTCGCTTCGTTCGAAACTGACCCTGGTGTACCTGCTCGGCTTTGCGCTGGACCTGATCAATATGTTCATCGCCAGCGTCGCCTATCCGGACATCGGCCGCGGCCTGGGCGCGTCGCTGGCGCAGCTGGCCTGGGTGGGCAACGCCTATATGCTGGGCCTGACCCTGGTGATCCCGCTCAGCGCGTGGCTGGCCGGCGCTTACGGCGAGCGGCGGGTGCTGCTGGGATCGCTGGCGCTGTTTCTCGCCGGGGCCGCGCTGGCGGGCGCGGCCCCGTCCATCGAAGCCCTGATAGGCTGGCGTGCCTTGCAGGGCCTGGGCGGTGGCCTGCTGATCCCGGTGGGCCAGGCCATGGTTTACCGGCATTATCCGCCGGCGCTCCGCGCCCGGCTCACCGCCCTGATCATGGGCGTGGCGCTGATCGTGCCGGCGCTGTCGCCGGCGCTGGGCGGGCTGATCGTGGACGTCTTGTCCTGGCGTTGGGTCTTGCTGGCCAGCGTGCCGCTGGCCCTGCTGACGCTATGGCTGGCGGCGCGCTGGCTGCCGGAAGACCGGACCCCGGCGCGGCGCGGCGCGCTGGACCTGTCCGGCCTGGCCTTGCTGGCCGTCGGGATGGCTTCGCTGCTGCTGGGCTTGACCTGGCTGGGCGAAAGCGGCCATCTGGCGTGGGGACTCGCCGCGCTGTTATTGGCCGCCGCCGCGCTGGCCGGCTACGCGCGGGCGGCCGCAGGCAAGGCCGAGCCGGCGCTGAAGCTGACGCTGTTGCGCGGGCGCCTGCTGCGTACCGCCATGTTGGTGTATCTGTTCGTCCCCGGCGTGTTCATGGGCGTCAGCCTGGCGGCCATGCTCTATCTGCAAGAGGTGCTCAAGCTGAGCGCCGCCGCCGCCGGCGGCCTGATGCTGCCCTGGGCGCTGGCCTCCGCGCTGGCGATCAGCCTGACCCGCGGCCGCTTCAACCATGGCGGCCCCAAGCCCCTGCTGCTGCTGGGCATGCTGTTCCAGAGCGCCGGCATCGTTGCGCTGGCCCTGGGCGCCAGCGCGCCGGGGCCGCTGATCGCCGCTTACGCCCTGATGGGCTTCGGCGGCAGCCTGTGCAGCAGCGCGGCGCAGAGCGCGGCCTTCCTGGATATCGCCGAGGCCGAACTGCGGCAGGCCAGCGCGCTGTGGAACATCAACCGCCAGTTCAGTTTCGGCCTGGGCGTGGCCGTGATCAGCCTGCTGCTGAACGCGCTGACTCATTACAGCGGCGCGCTAGCGGCCACCGCCCAGGTCTACCAAGCCTGTTTCTTCATCGCCGCCGGCCTGACCCTGGCGCCGGCGGTTTTCGTGCTGCGCATCCACACCCCGACGGTGCTGGCCCTGCTGCGGCCCAGCCACTAACAGAGAGAAAGTCCGATGACCAAGCCCAATCCCTATTTCGACGAAGTGATCTCCGCGCATATCGCCATCCGGCAATGGTTCGCCGGCCCGGCGGACGCCGCCGCGCTGGAGGCCCTGATGGCGCGCTTCTCGCCGCGCTTCACCATGGTGGCGCCCAGCGGCGCGCAGCTGGATCTGGACGCGCTGCGGCAGCTGTTCGCCCGGACCGGCGGCGGCAAGCCGGGTTTGGAGATCGCCGTGGATCAACTGGCCTTGCTGGATGAACACGCCGGCGGCGCGACGGTGGCTTATCGCGAAGCGCAATACCTGGGCGGCCGGCCGAGCAGCCTGCGGCTGGCCACCGTGGTGTTTGAGCGCGACGCGGCCGGCGCGCTGCGCTGGCGGCATTTGCAGGAAACCTTCTGCCCCGGCTGAGCGCGGTCAATCGCGGCAGGCGCTGGCGCGGCCCAGGTATTCCCAGTCGCCGTTGCTGGACTGATTGGTGGGGAAATACCAATAGCCGCCGCTCTTGCGGCTGCGGAAATAGTCCACCGTCTTGGAGTAGGGGTTGTCGTAGCGGTAGATGTCGCCCAGGGTGGCGCGGTCGCCCGCGTTCCAGCGCTTACAGGTTTTCAGATTGAGCTGGATCAGTGTGTCTATCAGCCCCGGCCCCGGGAAATCGGCCATCACCATGCCCGCGTAAGCCGGGCGCTGGCGCTGGATGTATTCCTGGGTCAGCACATTGCTGCCTTCAAAGGCGATGGTGCAGATGCCGATGAAGCAATTGACGCGCGGAAAATCAGGATAACTGTTTTTCCAGCCCGGGGTTGTCAGGCCAGTGGCCAGCCGCGGCGCGCCGGTGGCTGGATTGGAATGGCCGCTGGCGATGAAATAGGGGAAGGAGCCGCCGGAGGCGGTCAGATAATTGATGTAGCCGTTGCCGCGCGGTCCCGTATTGGCTTGGTTCAGGTGAGCCTTGATCTTTTCCCATTTGCTGTACAAATCCCAGTTGGTGGAAACGCTGTACTGGTCCTGGATGTTGTAAGCACCGTAGGAAATGCCGTAACGCTTGCCGCTGGAGAAATTCTGCAAGAACACGATCTTACCGCGCACTTCGCGCAAGCTGGGATTGTTGCCGGTGGGAATGGCGATGTAGCCGCTGTAGCGATTGTAGTAGGACTCGAAAATCTGCTCAAAGGACATTGAGCTGTTTTCCGGCGTGTGTTCTTCCTTGACCCGGACGAAGAGGGTTTCGCTGGGGTTGGAGCGCAGGAAGGCGCTCATGTCGTTGAGCACATCGCCGAACATCGCTTGTTGGAACACCGGGCCGTGATGGATGGCGAAACTGTTGGCGATGGAGCGCAGGCGGATATCGAAAGCGCGCACGCCGGCATCCAGCTGGGTGCGCAAGGGCAGGGTCTGGGTGGCGACGCTGTCGCCGCCGTAGCGGCTCATGGTGTCGTGAGTGCCGGGCAGCGACAGCTGGCTGACCGTGAGGCCATCGTCCAGCAGGCCCATCCACTTGGGATGGCGGTAGCTGAAGTTGCTGTCGTGGGAATAAGCCGAATGGGCATGGGCGAGGACGGCCGGACTGCTTGCGGCCAGGCTGAGCGAAAGCGCGGCGAAAAGAGTTTTCATGATCGGGTCCCAAGTGAAAAGGAAGGGCTGGCGTACGGATGTCGGCTGGCCAACCTTACGACGAGATCATGTTATGCCGATTGCGATTTTTGCTCATTGTGCCCATGCCGCTGCTCCGTTTGCCCGGCCTTGTGCCGGTTTTTTTGAGCCGATTCAAAGTCTCGCGGGCAAGAACGGGACAAGGTGTTGCGGCTGAGAAAGCGGGTGCAGGCGCTAGCGCGGCAGGCATTGAGCAGGCGTTTAATCCGCGGCGACGGACTGAACGAAACCGTCAACCAATGCGGAGTCCTGCTGCTTGCGCCAGATGAAGTGGATGTCGCTGATCGCCAAATCCGGCAGCGCGAAGCCGCGGTAGCCGTCTTGCGGCCGGCACAGGCTTTCCGGCACGCAGGAAAAGCCGGCGCCGGCGGCGACGCAGGCGAAGATGGCCGGATAGGATTCGATCTCCAGCACCGCGCGCGGCCGCACGCCGGAGGCTTGCAGCCATTGATCCACCAGCCGGCGGTAATGGCAGGCCGCGCCGAAGGTGTACAGCTCCAGCCCGGCCAAGGCCTCCGCCGTCGCCGCGGCGGTGTCCGGCGGCGCGATCAGCGTCAGCTTCTCCCGGAAAGCCAGCCGGCTGGTCAGCAGCGGATGCTCCACCGGTCCGTCGCTGAGAATCAGATCCAGCTCACCATCCTGCAGCTGGCGCTCCAGTTCCAGCGAATGGCCGGCGCGCAGATGCAGCTCCACCTCGGCGTGCTGGCGGCGGTAGCGGGCGATGCGGGCGGGCAGATGGGTGGCCAGAGCGCCGTCCAGTGCGCCCACTCTCAGCAAGCCGCGCGCGGGCGCGCCGTCGAACAGGCCGCGCACCTCCTCGGCCTGTTGCAGCAGGCCGCGGGCGTGGCGGTAGAGCAGATGGCCTTCCGGCGTGGTCAGCAGGCGACGGTTTTCGCGGCTGAACAGCTTGACGCCCAGTTCTGCCTCCAATTCCTGCAAGCGGGCGGTGAGATTGGACGGCACCCGGTGCAATTGCTCGGCGGCGGCGGCGATGCTGCCTTGCTCCACCACCGCGCAGAAGAAATTCAGTTGCGAGAGTTTCATGTTTCGCTTTTTGTGATTGATCCGTACATTATAAGTCGCTTTTTATGGGTAATGAGCGCGGCTAAGATGACCGCGATCTAAGAAGCTGTTCAAAGTCTGCTGCGCTTCAGCGATACGGCGTTGAAACCCGTTTTGGAATGCTCATCTACCACCGGCACATTCCGCTTTTTCGCTCGCTTTCGCCTTGTCTCGTTCTGGCTCGCGAGACATTGAACAGGCTCTTCATCTCAACCATCAGGAAAAAGCGCATGAGAATTCTGCACACCATGTTGCGCGTGGCCGATCTGGACGCCGCGCTGGCCTTCTACACCCGGGCGCTGGGCATGCGCCTGCTGCGCCGCAACGACTTCCCGGACGGCCGCTTCACCCTGGCCTTTGTCGGCTATCGAGACGAAACCGAGGCCGCCGCCATCGAGCTCACCCATAACTGGGATCAGGGCGATTACCAGCTGGGCAACGGCTATGGCCATGTGGCGATAGAAGTAGACGACGCCGCCGCCGTCTGCGAGCAGGCGCGCGCGCTGGGCTACACCGTGGCGCGCGAAGCGGGGCCGATGAAGCACGGCCGCACCGTGATCGCCTTTTTGCAGGACCCGGACGGCTACAAGGTGGAATTGATCCAGAAGGGCACCCAGTACGACTGAGCGCGGGGAAGGGCGGGCCCGCGCTTGCCGGACCCGCCTGGTTTGAACCCCGTTTTTAGAGACGGAAGCGTGCGGTCACGCCCTGCAGGTTCTGCGCCAGCGCATTGAGCTGGCTGGAGGTGGTGGCCAGTTCTTCCACCGTGGCGCTGTTTTCCTCCGCCATCTGCGACACCCGTTCCATGCTCTGCGCCAGGTTCAGGCTGGCGGTGCGCTGCTCGCTCAGCGCGCTGGTGATGTTGCCGATGGATTGCACGATGGAGTGGGTGCTGCCCTCGATCTCCTGCATGGAGTCGGTGGCCTGGCCGGCGCCGTCGGACACCGTGCCCACGCTGGTCAGGCTCTGCTCCATGCTGCCCACCACCCGGTTGGCGCTGCCCTGGATGGAACCGATCATCTGAGTGATTTCCTGAGCGGAACTGGCGGTGCGTTCCGCCAGCTTGCGCACCTCGTCCGCCACCACGGCGAAGCCGCGGCCCATCTCGCCGGCGCGCGCCGCCTCAATCGCCGCGTTCAAGGCCAGCAGGTTGGTCTGGTCCGCCACGTCGCGGATCACCGTGACGATATTGCCTATCTTCTGCACTTCCTGAGTCAGGCCCTTCATCTGGTCCGAAGTGGCCGCCACCGAAGACGACACCGATTCGATATTGCCCACCGACGCCTTCACCGCATGGCCGCCGCGGCTGGCCAGATCGCCGGCCATCGCCGCTTGGCGGGAAGCCTCGTTGGAGTTGTCCGCCACGTGGTTGATGCTGACCGTCAGCTCCTCAATGGTGGCGGCGGCCTCCGAGGTGGCCTCGGACTGGCGCTGAGCGCCGTGGGCCACCTGTTCGGACATGCTGGCCAACTCATGGGCGGAGTCCGACACCTCGTTGGCGTTTTTCTGGATGCTGGCCACCACCTCGCGCAGGCCCTGGCGCATCTCCTGAATATCCTTGGCCATGGCGATGGCCTCGTCGCGCGCCTCCGGAATCGGCTCATCGTGGCCGGACAAATCGCCCTGCTTGATATTGCGCACCAGCTGCGCGGATTTCTTCAGCGGCACCGTCACCAGATTGGCGATGAACATCGCAATCGCCACCGCGGCGATCAGGGCGATCACCGCCACGGTGATCAACACCGTCACCGCCTCGCTCTGCGCGGCCTTGCTGCCCTCGATAGACTTTTGCATCAAGTCTTCCTGAAAGTCAGACATCTCTTTCAGCGCCTTTAAAAACGCATTGTTGGCCGGCGCAAAAGTCTTCATCAGAAAGGTTTTGGCTTCCTCGTTCTTGTTGGCGCGCGCCAAGGCGTACAAGGGCTCGAACTGACCGCCCAGATTGGCGCTGGCCGTCTTGAGCTTGTCGAACAGCTCCTTCCCTTTGGGCGTGGACAACAGCTTTTCCATCTGATCCATATTGACGGCGTTGGCGGCGCGGAACTCCTCCACCTTCTTGATATGGGTCTCGGTCTCCTCCGGCGTCTGCACAATGATGGCGTTGCGGATGGAGCGGCCCACGTCCAGCGTGGTAACGCTGATCTTGTTGGCCAACACGATCTTGGGATAACGGTCCTCGGTCACATCGCGGATCTTGTCCCCAATGGTATTCAACTTCATCATCGCCACCGCCACGATGATGGCGATCAGAATGATCAGCAGGCCAAAGCCGGCCAACAGTTTTTGCTTGACGGTCAACTGGTGCAGCATGGAGCGCTCCCCCGGACAGATATTGTGCCTATAGTGCCGCGACGCGCCCTGCCAGAGCCGCGGCCTCTTGATGAAACATAGTTGCCGGATTGGGCTAGATCAAATCATGCGTATCGCGCTTATCAATTTTTTGCTGGGGAAGAATGGGGAAGGCTGCAGTGGGCGAGTGGGTGGTGACGATATGTCATATGAATGGTTTGGCGGAGGTTTTTGGACTACCCCCGCCGTTGAGAAATTAGCGGTTTTTTATCAAGTAAATAGGCTGAAAAACGAGGCTGATAAAAGTCAAATGCGCAATGAAATAGAACATCATTACATGACATGACGCCAAGATTGAATAAAGTATCGGGTTGGTGGCGGCTATTCTAATGATATGACTGCCAGACTCAAGGTTGGAATCGTCAAAATAAGTAATGTACACCATGAAGGCAAGCATTCCGCCGATGGCGAATAGCGAAAGAGTCACTCGTTTCCAACTGAAATGGCTTAAATCCAAGTTGCTGAAAGCAAAATCCCGGCGAAATAGAAAAATAATTGCGATAAAATAAATTGGGATACTGAGACGAATGTACGAGAAAGTCACGGCAGCCGTGTTTTTCAGCGTCTCAGATTCCATGCCGCCAGAACCCGTTAAATGCTTGAGAGACAAGAAATTGAAGATTGGTGCTAGGGACGAATCTCCCATTAGCTGAGATGCGATTCCGATAAGCAGAATGGGCGCTATACTGACAAATATGAAAAAATAAAGCAAAGGAGATTTTTTTAATGTGTTTTCTATGGTTGGCATGATGGTTTTTATTGTGTGGTTTAAAAGAAGTCCTCCTGAAAGAGGGGACTACAGGATGTTTGATTTGTTTGAGTGGATTTCATTGTTCAATTCCTGAGTGTGTATTAAGTTTTGATGATTGGGCTGCTTTTGGGCGGAGGGCCAGGTTTCGTCAGAAGGAAGGCCGGCCCTTCTTGAGGGAATTAAAGTCATTGGTGTCCCCTGTGTCACAACGCATGCTAGCACCATCTTACAAGTGGGTAAATGAGGGTGCTTTCAAAAGAGTTGTTGTCTGAAGATTATATTGTTGATTTTGCCCATTCTTTCAGGGGTGAAGAAGGCGGCGGCTACAAGGTCCGCAGCAATAAGAGCATCAGTGCCAGTTATTGATAAAGCAAAAGCGCCTAATGCCAACTGATACGCAAAGGTATGCAAATGCCTGTGGCAGGGGAGTGTTTATTTCAGCCGTTATTCGTGGGCTGACGCTATTTGCAATGCCTTGCCTGCAAAGCCAAACCCTTTGGACATTCTTCGCATGCTATCGCCAATGTCTTTGCGGTCAATAGCATGCTGAAAGCGCGGGACTTTGAACCCGTTCTTAGGCCTTGCCACCCGCGGCTAATCGTGCCGGCTGGCCGCCGCCATGGCGGGAAGCATGGCGTTTGCCGCCGCGCTCCGCCCAATCGCCCGGGCAACCAGGGCCGCGCCGGCGGCCAGCGCCAGGCCGAACAGCAGCAGGGCGGCGGGCGCGCCCAGGCGGTCCACCAGCAGGCCGGTGAAGATCACCGGCAAGCTGAAGCCGATATAGGCCAATAGAAAGAAACCGGCGCTGGCGCGCGGCTTCTCTGCGCCGGCCAGCGCGTTCACCGCGGACAAACCGCCCAGATAAGTGAAGCCGTAGCAGGAGCTGCTCGCGCCCAGCGCGCCGAGCAACACCGCCGCCAGTGAACCCTGGGTCGCGCCCCAGGCCAGCAGCGCGTAGCTGGGCGGCAGCACCAGCATGCCCAGACGGGCGGCGCGGCTGGGCGGCATCGCGCGGGCCAGCGGCTGGAACAGCAGGCCGCAGCTGATCACGGTGAAAGTGGAAAACCCGGACCAGCGCGCCAGCCCATGCGCGGCCAGCACCGAGGGCAGCAGCGCGATCACCAGCCCCACCGCCGCCCAGGCCAGCAGAATGGCCAAGCCGAAGGGCAAGCTGCCGGCGGGGAAATAGGGCGGGCGCAGCATCGCCGTATGGCGGCCGCGCGGGGCCGGGTCCGGCAAGCCCGCCACCGCCAGCAGCGCCGCGCCGGCCAGCGCCAGATGCAGCCAAAAGCTGGCCGGCGTCAGCGTGCTCTGCCACAGCAGGCACACGCTGGTCAGCGCTGCGCCCAGGCCAAAGCCCAGCGAGGTGCTGGCCGTCACCCACAAAGTGGCGCGGCGGCCGTCCGGCTCCGCCATCAATTCCCCCATATAAGCGACGCCGGCGGCGGAAGCCAGCGCGGTGCCGCAGCCCAGCAGAAAGCGCGCCACGGCCAAGGCCTCCAGCCGTGGCCACAGTGCCATGACGGCGGTGGCCAGCATCGCCAGCGTCAGCGCCGCCAGGATCAGGGGCTTGCGTCCCAGCCGGTCCGGCAGGCCGCCCAGCGCCAGCAGCACCGGCAACACCCCCAGCACATAGGCGGAAAACGCGGTGGCGGTGGCCGCCGCGCCCTGGCCGGCCAACTGCGCGTAAGCGGTGTACAGCGGCGCTTGCAGATTCACTGCGCACGTGATCAGGCACAGGCCGAAGGCCAGCCGGGCAGGGTGGCGCGTGTTCATGCCGCCTCCGGGAATAAAAGAGACACGGCGGGACAAACAGTGTGGGTGGACAGTGGGACGGTCATAAGGTGAGGCCTGGCTAGGATAAAGGGTGCGGCGGGCCGCGCGACACGCCACTATCCGGCCCACCCATGACGGCAACAAGTGACAGCGGCGGCCATTTGCGCTTAACTGTTTGCTCATTATCAGCAAACAGTGAGCCCGCCATGCAGCTAGAACTCGACCGCGCCAGCCGGCAGCCGCTGGCGCAGCAAATCGCCGATCAACTGCACGCCTGGATACGGCTCAGCCGCGTCCGCCCCGGCACCCGGCTGCCCTCCATCCGCCAACTGGCCAAGGAGCAGCAGCTCAGCCAGTCCTGCGTGATCGACGCCTACGACCGGCTGGTGGCGTTGGGCCTGCTGGAATCGCGCCACGGCGCCGGCTTCTTCGTGGCCGCGCCGCCGGGCCGCGAAGAAAGCGAATGGCGGGAAACCATGGAGCCGGCCTGGGGCCAGTTCAGCGACAGCGGCGAACAGCTGAAGCTGGGCTGCGGCTGGGTGCCGGACAGCTGGCGGGACCAGGAAGAACTGGGCTACGCCATCCGCCACATCACCCGCTGTCAGCCGGCGGACCTGTTCGATTACAGCACCCCGCTGGGCCTGCCGGCCTTGCGCCGGCAACTGCAACAGCGGCTGCGCCAGATCGACATCCATGTGGAGCAGGAGCAAATCCTCACCACCAACGGCGGCAGCCACGCGCTGGACCTGCTGGCGCGCGCGCTGCTCAAGCCCGGCGACACCGTGCTGGTGGAAAGCCCCGGCTACTACAATCTGTTCAACCTGCTGAAATTCCACGGCATAGAAATGCTGGCGGTGCCGCGCGCCGGCAACGGGCCGGACCTGGCGGCGCTGGAAGCCATCCTGGCCCGGCAGCGGCCCAAATGCCTGTTCATCAACAGCCTGTTCCACAACCCCACCGGCACCTGCGTGACGCCGGCGGTGGCGCACCGCCTGCTGCAACTGGCCGAGGCCCATGACTTTCTGATTGTGGAAGACGACATCTACGCGGATTTCCAGAACCACCCCGGCGTGCGCCTGGCGGCGCTGGATTCGCTGCGGCGGGTGATCTACGTATCCAGCTTCTCCAAAACCCTCAGCTGCTCGCTGCGCGTCGGCTATGTGCTGGCCCAGCCGGAACTGATCCGCCAACTGGCCAATATCAAGATGTACACCGGCATCGGCACCCAGCGCTTTGCGGAATGCGTGGCGGCCCAGCTCTTGTCTAGCGGCGCTTACCGCAAGCTGACGCAAAGGCTGCGGCTGCGGCTGAACCGGCAAATGGCCGCCACGCTGCAAACGCTGGAGGCTAACGGCTGGCAAGTGTTCGCGGAGCCGCAGGGCGGCATGTTCGTCTGGGCGCGCACCGGCCGCCACAGCTTCGAGGACATGCAGGCGGAGGCCGCCAAGCGCGGCGTGCTGCTGTCGCCGGGCAGCGGCTTCATGCCAGGCGGCGAGGACAATGACTGGCTGCGGATTAATGTCGCTTATGCCGGCGATGCGCGGGCGCTGGGGTTTTTTGAGGGGGTGGGGAGTTTATAGCCTGAATGATGATTTGGAGGGAGGGTTCTGCTTCTCGGCCTTAGCAGCTTTTCAGTGATCCGAATGGCAATGACTGCTTTATACAAAATTCCGGACTCACTCCGAACTCTTATAGGTGTCTTGGGCATCCCCAGCGAGACTGACCTGGGGCATGCAAGGGTCAGTCGCGCCTTCAACGCCTGACATGGTGGCGAAATATGCCGATGGTGTTGTTCGCCAAAGTCAGAGTTATAATGCTGACAAATGGCGCTATAGAAAAATCTTGGGGAGAGAGATGGGCAATGCTTGCATCGTGTGCTGCCTGGCTGCGGGCTCGGGCAAGCGTGTCTTTATCAGCGGCGCTCGGTGGGCGGAGAATCAACAAGAAAATCTACTGCGCCAAGCATGACAGAGGTTATTCCAGCTTGGTTACGGAATTGGCCAGCCAAGCGGGTCTCTTCAATGCCATGTTGGTGTAGTCCACGACCACTCCAAGGATGTCAAAGAAAATACCGCGTATCATGCTGAGTTACACACATAGACAAACCAAATCTACGCCTACACAGGTGTATTTTTTTCACGTTAGGGCGTATGACTAGATACCGCTCACAGCGCATAGCTTCTCTCATTGCCTTGGCAACGTTTCTCGTTGCCGTAGGTCTCGCTGTATGGTTCAGGTCGGCAAATCCTTACGGGGTTTGGCTCTACACGCCGAAAAATTGGTGTAGTTGGCATCCCACAAACTCATTTACTCTGGCTTATGGCGTGACGACATCGCTAGCCACTGTCATTCTTGGGTTGCTCACATTCGTTTTCTGGGCCGCATCGCGCCTTTCAAGGTCGCCAGCCGCAGCAGCAGCCTTACGAGCGAAAGCCTCTGTCGGAGTTTGGTCCGTGTTATTTGCCGCAGTTCTTAGCATGGTTACACCTATTACCGAAGCCTGGCTTCCAAATGCCCAGGACCCAAAGTGTGCGGCCCATGTGCCTTAACAGTACGGTCAAGGCCGCTATGGCCTCCGTTTGATGCGCCACAATCGGCGAGTGCCTTACTGGCCTGTCCCGCTCGTCTGTGTACCTACGGGGCGTCATAGTATTCCCGGTGGAGGGGGGCGTTTGGTTTCGGATCAATCACCTGTGCCGGTGGTGGGGGTTTTTTGAGGCGTTTAAGGCTGGGTGAGGGGGCGGGTCAGGTGTTGTACTGGTTTGCGGGAGCTTGAGCGGTAGATTCCTGTGGTGGCTTGTATTTACCTGAGAGCCTGTTCCCGATTTTTTTTGGGTTAATTCATTGCCCAGTGGATTGAATCCGCTGCGCGGATGATGGTTTTCATTGCCGGGACTGCTCCTGCGTACAGGGAAAGGATATTTGCTTGGCCAAATATCCTTATCACTGAGCGAATCAAAGATTCGCACGTAGACACCCCTAAAGGCCGCCCTGCAAGCCTGGCCTACGGCTTCCCGCCGGTTCCCGTCAGGCCCGAGGCGCGGCTGAACTCTCTACGTGCGAATCGTTGATTCGCTCAGTGTTAATTTGCTAACGTCAAATCGCTCAAACAAAGCAGCCGCTTAAAACGAGCGAAGCGAAGTTTCTGCGTAGCTAAGACCTCGGGCCTGCCACCCGACGGCAGGCTTGAAGGGACCTAGGGCGCATCGGATACGCGGTTTCCTGTGTAGCTATGCAAGGTTTCAAAGCACTAAAACTCTCAGATCGATCAAGGAGACTATCGATGCCGACTGAAAAAGAACTGGCCGCTCGGGACGCCCTGCGCGATCTGGGAGCGGAACTGCTGGAGTCCGTGCGCCAGATGAAGGCGGACCAGGCCACCCGGCGCACTCAGGTCACGCCCACGCTGGCGGCACAAGCGCGTTCGCAGATGGGCATGTCCCAGACGGAGTTCGCGGCATTGCTGGATGTCAGCAAGCGCACGCTGCAGGAATGGGAGCAAGGCCGGCGCATGCCCACCGGCGCGGCGCAAACCTTGCTGCGGGTGGCTGTACAGCACCCGGAAGCGTTGCGGGAGCTGAAGTCCATCTAAGCTGGTGTTTGAATAGGAAGCAGCCTCTCGTTTGAGAGGCTGTTCTGTTTATGGTGTTGTGGTCAAAAGGCTTAGAACCTGTTCAAAGTCTGCTGCGCTTCGGCGATACGGCGTTGAAAACGAGCTCAAAATGCTCATGTACCACCTGTACATTCCGCTTTTTCGCTCGTTTTCGCCTTGTCTCGCTCTTGCTCGCGAGACTTTGAACAGGCTCTTACAGGGATTTGGCTTTTTCCTTAGGGGCGCTTTGACTAGGGCAGTTACCGTCTTCGGAGACCTCGATGATTTCATTTGCCATTGAGCAAAACTTTCCTCCCATGGACAAAATATTATTGAATTCTGCTGGGTACCAAAACGTTGCTACAACCTCTAACGGAGTTGAGGCCGGTAGTGGCTTCGGAGCTTGGCTCACTGTGTATTTGCCAGCAATGACTTCTCCGTAAATCAAACATTCACCAGACTTGACTTTGTAGAGTTCTACTTCGTTTCGGGACGCTGCATTAATTTTCCAGATGGCTTGCGCACCGTTGGCCGTTTCCGAGTAAACCGTGATGGAAGTCAAAACCAGCCCCTTGGAAGGGATGGCAATGGACGTGTTTGCCGATCTGTAGTTGTCTACTGAGAAGCAGACTTTTCCTGCCCCCGTATTCCGGGTAGTGATAGTGCCTTGGTAAAGAGATGAAGCGCAGGCGTCGAGGGCGGCCGCACCAATAATCATGCCGCCAAGGAGTGAAAGTAGGGCGTTTGCGTACATTCTTTGACCTTTAAGGTAACGGCTGGGTCCCGTAACAGCTGCTCTTGCTGCTTTGTCCCATGACGAGTGAAGGTTACGCGCTTAAAATGACTTGGTTTTTTTCTTGGAAGCGCTTTGGTTAGGGCAGTTACCGTCTTCGGAGGCCGTCATGACACCATTTGCCGTTGAGCAAAACGTACCACCTAGCGTCAAACCATTTGCAAATCCGCTTGGATGCCAGTAGGTGGTTACAACTTCCAATGGGCTTGAGCTTGGGAAAGGTTTGGGGGCTTGCTTCACCTTGTACTTCCCTGGAACCGTTTCGCCATAAATCAAACATTCAGCTGACTTGACCTTGTACAGCTCCGCTTCGTTTCGCGAGGACGCATCCATTTGCCAAATCGCTTGAGCGCCATCCGCCGTTGTCGTGTAAACCGTGATGGAAGTTAAAACCAGCCCCTTGGCAGGGATGGCAATGGACTTGTTGGCTGATCGGTAGCTATCCACCGAGAAGCAGGTTTTTCCCGCGCCGGCATTCCTGGCAGTGATAACGCCTTGGTAAAGGGACGAAGCCGTAGCAGTAAGGGTAAGAGTACAAAGAGCTATGCCGCTAAGGAGCGAGCAGAAGGAGTTGGCAGGCATGTTTTGAACCTTTAAAGAAAATCGCCAAAATCTTTGCTGTATGACAGTTTGACGCCCGTGTTGCTCTGTGTATGACCCCAAGTGGCCAACTCTGTAAGTTGCTGTATGTGGGTAGGGCACTACCTGGCCGGTCTTCGGTATGATGACACCATTGCGTGTGGTTGGGCAGAATGTTGTTCTCTGGTGAAACGGCAGATACCACAAAAATGATCAAGCCAGTTCTTCTGGTTTCCCTTGTTGGCGCTTTGTTCAGCTGCTCCGATCCAATGACGGAGGCAATCACAAGCCGTGACACCTTCGCTTACGCTGCTGTGAACGATGCCCGCGACAGGCCGGCCTTCACGATTCAAGCAGGTACATCCTGCCGAGTAGGTAAGACCTCATTCGGCAAAGCCGATGCGTACACGGAGGTGGTATGCGGAAATAAAAAGGGGTGGGTGTTGGAGGCGGAGAACTTGAAACCCTCGACGTTAGTTGGTGGCTAGTCGAACGACACTTCCCTATACCTCGTGGCGAGCTCATCTGCTAATGGAGCGAAGCTTAGATGGCAGGTCAGGGAGAACTGTAGAGTAGTTTGATTGTTGTGTAAGGTTGTGCGTAATGTGTTCGACTGAAGATTAATGCTGTTTGTATAAATTAAGTATCAGCTTGGCTGTGATGATTAATATGGTCTGTGAGTTGCGTGGTTGTTACTAAGGCTCTCAGAAAATATGTTCGTGAGGTAGTGATGATGCTTGAGTTTTATGATTTGGTAGTAAATGCGAATGTCGTTTTTTGTTTATGTAACTAATGGTTTTATCTAGGTGGTCTATGAAAAGAAATATTTTTATAATTTTGTTGTGTGCTTTGTGGTTATTAGCTTTTGTGGTTTTTCAGAAGCAATTGATTTCGATACCTCGTGCTTGGGCGCTTAATATGCCTGACGGGCTTTATTGTGAAAGTTACTCAGCCGTACGAAATGGTTGGATGTGCTCTAAATTTGAAAGCGTTCTGATGCGATTGTGGATAGGGTTCCTTGCTTTGATAGGGGGAGGGCTGGCTTTTAAGTTAATGGGGCGGGTGTCTGGTATGCATTTTTCTGTACTCTACTGCTTTTTGATATTTGTTGAGCTTGGGGCTTTTTTTGCTGGTTTGAGAGGTTATAGTTATTTTTGGAATGAGCATGCCAGTGCTGTATATGGAAGTATGATGCTCATTTTGTTGGTTCTCTCTGGGGTAGGCATGGTGTGGACTTTGCTAGCGGGTGAGTATAAAAGTTATCTTCGTGGAAGAAAGGTCAAGGTAAGACAGGCTTTAGGTATTGATATCGAAATTGCAGAACGTCTGGTGGAAAAGAAGTCACGAGAAAAGGAATGATTTGTTTTGTGGTTTCATTGGGTTGTTTTGATTTAATTGCCGTCATAATTGTTTGCTATTTTGCATTTTGCTGTCTCGTCAGTGTTGTCTGCGTAAGGTAGTCAGGCTGTATGGTCTTGACCCCCGTCCCTCTCTAGGCAACAATCCCTCCGTGCCGTTTCATCCCGGCACTGGGCCGTGAGAACCCATCGACTGCAGGCGAGGTGCTGTTTTCAGCACGTTTTCCAAACTTGCGTTGCGTCTGCCTGACCGGCAGCCGCTGGTTTTCACGCACTTCTAGTAAGAGGTTGCCCATGTCTGATTTCTCAAACCCCCGCCGTTCCCGCTACCGCTTCCCCTCCAGCGAAGCCAAAGACCTTCGTCTGCCCTTTGTCCGCCGCGTGCCGGGCCGCACTTATCCGCATTACTGGCAGCCGGCGGAGCCCAAGGATTATTTCGAGGCCTGCGCGATTGGCCGTCAGTACGCGGCGCATCTGGCGCAGTTGTTGAAGACCAACCGTCAGCATGCGGCGCGTGGGCTGTTGTTCCGCATTGCCAGCGATATGGATTTTGCCGACAAGAGTTACCGCATCGGCCTGTGCAAGGGCTTCTTCAATTATCTGGAAATGTTGATCAACCTGGCGGTGGAACGGGTGGATCTGGCGCAGCATGTGGAGGCGGTACAGCAGCTATATCTGTGCCTGGAGCAGTTGGCGGAGACGCAACAGCAACAGCGGCGCAAGAAGCGCGGCCGGGGCCGCCAGCGCTGAGCGCGTTGGTCATGAAAAAACGGCCCTTCGGGGCCGTTTGGTTTTGTGCTGTGTGTATTAGAGCCTGTTCAAAATCTCGCGCGCAAGAGCGAGACAAGGCGGAAACCGCTGAGACAGCGGAATGTACAAGTGGCACATGAGCATTTTGAGCTTGTACTCACCGTGCAAGACTTCACGGCGTGCAGCAGATCGTAAACAGGTTCTTAGCGGGCGAGTTCGGAGTAGTGGTGCTCATCATACTGACCGTCCAGATAGTCGTTGACGCGGTCGTTGAAGGCGATCCAGTGCGGTGTTTTCTGGTGTTCGGCCAGGCGCTCTTTGCTGTCCCACAGTTCGATCAGCGCGTAGCGCAGCGGCTCACCGGCTTGCTGCCAAAGCTGGTAGTAGTTGCAGCCGGTTTCCTTATTGGATTCCCGCACCATGGTGTTGAGCAGGGTGAGGAAGTCTTGTTGGCTTTCGGCTTTGACGTTGAAGAATACGTTCAGGGTAATCATGAGAGGGCCTCTGGTATTGGGGTGAATGAATGCGAAGGTTCCGCTGCCGTCGGCGCGGTGTATCCATGGCGACCATTTTACGAAGCCCTTTTATTCGTTAAAAGTGAAATATAATTAGCTTTGTATTCGTTTTTTATGAATCAATGTCGTGATGGCTCAAGGCCAGGCTGGGTGAGGGGCGGACGGCGGCAAAAGAAAAACGGCCCCGAGGGGCCGTTTCCGTTTCACTATCGTAAGTGGCTTAGAGCCTGTTCAACATCTCGCGAGCAAGGGCGAGACAAGGCGAAAACGAGCGAAAAAGCGGAATGTACTCGTGGTACATGAGCATTTTGAGCTGGTTTTCAACGCCGTATCGCTGAAGCGCAGCAGACATTGAACAGGTTCTTAGAACGCGAAGTGCTCGTCCTGCAATTCCATCAACGGCTTAGCGCCAGCCTTGAGCTTGGCCAGCAGGCTGTGCACTTCCGGGAACAGCTTGCTCATATAGAAGCGGCCGGTCAGGATCTTGGCCTGGTAGAAGCCGTCTTCGCCGCCGCCCAGCTTGGAATGAGCCACTTCCGCCATCCGCGCCCACAGCCAGGCGTAGCTGAGGTGGCCGATCAGGCGCAGGTAGTCGGTGGCGGCCGCGCCGGCTTCGTCGCGGTTCTGCATGCCGGCCATGCCGATGCCCATGGTCACTTCGCCCACGTCTTTCAACAGCTTGGACAGCGGGGCCACGTAGTCGGCCAGCTTGTCGTTGCCTTCATTGGCCTGGCAGAACTTGTGGATTTGCTTGGTGAACTTGCGCAGCTTCTGGCCCTGGTCCATCAGCACTTTGCGGCCCAGCAGGTCGATGGCCTGGATGCCGTTGGTGCCTTCGTAGATTTGGGAGATGCGGCAGTCGCGCACCAGTTGCTCCATGCCCCATTCGCGGATGTAGCCGTGGCCGCCGAACACTTGCATGCCCAGGTTGGCGGCTTCGTAGCCGTTGTCGGTCATGAAGGCTTTCGCCACCGGGGTGAGCAGGGCCACGAGGTCGGCGGCGTCCTGGCGGGCGTCGGCGTCCGGGTGTTTGTCTTCAATGTCCAGTTGCAGCGCCAGCAGGCTGGTCAGCGCGCGGCCGGCCTCGGTGTAGGCTTTCTGGGTCAGCAGCATGCGGCGCACGTCCGGGTGGACGATGATGGGGTCCGCCGGCTTGTCCGGGCATTTGTCGCCGGAGAGCGAGCGCATTTGCAGGCGTTCGCGCGCATAGGCCAGCGCGCCCTGGAAGGAGGCTTCGCCTATGCCCAGGCCTTGCATGCCGCAGCCCAGGCGGGCGGCGTTCATCATGGTGAACATGCAGGACAGGCCCTTGTTGACTTCGCCAATCAAATAGCCTTTGGCGCCGTCCAGGTTGATCACCGCGGTGGCGTTGGCCTTGATGCCCATCTTGTGTTCCAGGCTGCCGCAGGCCACGGGGTTGCGGCTGCCGTCGTCATGGAATTTGGGCACGATGAACAGGGAGATGCCTTTCACGTCCTTGGGCGAGTCCGGCAGGCGGGCCAGCACCAGGTGGATAATGTTGTCGGACATATCATGTTCACCGGCGGAGATGAAAATCTTGGTGCCGGTAATGCTGTAGCTGCCGTCGCCGTTGGGTTCGGCGCGGGTTTTGAGCAGGCCCAGGTCGGTGCCGCAGTGCGGTTCGGTCAGGCACATGGTGCCGGTCCAGCTGCCGTCCACCAGTTTGGGCAGGTAGGCCGCTTTTTGCGCTTCGGTTCCGTGGGCATGAATGGCAGAATACGCGCCGTGGGACAGGCCGGGGTACATGGACCAGGCCACGTTGCTGGAGCACTGCATTTCCATGATGGGGAAGCCCAGCGCCTTGGGCATGCCCTGGCCGCCGTAGGCCGGGTCGCAGTCCAGCGCCGGGAAGCCCAGTTCACAGTATTGCTGGTAGGCTTCCTTGAAGCCGGGCGGGGTGGTGACGGATTTGGTGGTGCTGTCGTAGTGACAGCCTTCTTCGTCGCCCTGGCGGTTCAGCGGCGCCAGTTCGCTTTCACAGAACTGGGCGGCGGCCTCCAGATAGGAGCGGAAGATGTCCTGGGTGGCTTCTTCGTAGCCGGGCAGGGTGGGGATGATGTCCTGTACCTTGATCAGCTCGTGGAGCACGAAATCGAAATCCCGCAGCGGGGCTTGGTATGCAGGCATGGGTCTCTCCTGTTGGTTTGCGCGGCCTGGACGATCCGGCCCAGGTCTGTCGTGTTTGGGTTCGCCCTGCGCTTGGGCGAATAATTCAAACGCTTGTTTAAATTATCGACGTGGCTTTGACAAGCTTTTCGCGTTTTACCCGTCGCCGAGTGTGGTTTAACGGCAACGCGCGCGCACAAGGATCAAAACATTCCAGATGACTTGGTTTAGACGCAAGGTACGCAAATGGGTTGCCTATCGGCACCATTGGTTTCAGAAGCCGGGCCTGCGACGGCTGGCGCCCTATCTGGACCGGCCGGCGTATTGGTCGCTGAACCGCCGCAAGGTGGCGATGGGGGTGGGGGTGGGTTTGTTCGCCGGGCTGATGCCCGGCCCCACGCAAAAGGTGACGGCGGTGGCGCTGGCTTTGCTGATGCGGGTGAATCTGCCGGTGGCGGTGTTGTTCACGCTGTACACTAACCCTTTGACCGTATTGCCGCTGTACTTTCTGGCTTATGCTTATGGCAAGCTTTTACTGGGCAATCCGGCTGCGGGTACAATGACGCCGCCGCCCAATTGGGACCGGATGAGCTTGCCGGATTGGTGGCACGCCTGCCTGAATTGGCTGGCGGAGCTGGGCTGGCCCTTGCTGGTGGGATTGCCGGCGCTGGGCCTGACCTTTGCCGTGATCGGCTACGCGTTGACGCGGCTGCTGTGGCGCTGGGCGGTGATCAGCGCCTGGAAAAGCAGGCATTGCAGAACACTTTAAGGGGTGATTGTGGATCTGGTTGAAAAGCAGTTGTCGTCGGAGCTGGTGTATCAGGGCGGTTTTCTCAAGGTTCATAAAGACGAGGTGGCGCTGCCGGACGGCGCGGCGTCCACGCGCGAATACATTCTGCACCCCGGCGCGGTGGCGGTGCTGGCGCTGACGCCGGACGGCAAGCTGGTGCTGGAGCGCCAGTACCGTTATCCGACCGGCCGCGAGTTCGTGGAGATTCCCGCCGGCAAGATAGACCCGGACGAGGACCCGGCGGCCACGGCCAGGCGGGAGCTGTTGGAGGAAACCGGCTACGCGGCGGAGCGCTGGACGTATCTGGGCACCGCTTATCCGTGCATTGGCTATTCCAACGAGCGCATCAGTTATTACCTGGCGGAAGGGCTGAGCCAGCAGGGCAGCCGGCTGGACGAGGGCGAATTCCTGGAGGTGCTGACGGTGCCGGTGGCCCAGGCGATGGAGATGACGCTGAGCGGGGCGATCTGCGACAGCAAGTCCATCGTGGGCCTGCACTGGCTGGCGGCGCACCAGGCCGGGAGGATGCCGGGTGTCGCCGTTTGATCCTTACCGGGATCGACGGCGCGGGCGTCGCATCAGCATGGGCTGCAAGGCTCGCATCCGTTCTTTGATCAGCGGCGAAACCCATTACGGCGAGTGCGTGGATTTGTCGGTGGACGGCATGGCCTTGCGCTCGTCCTTTGTGCCGCAGTTCGGCGAGCGTCTGTCCGTGATCGTGCTGGCCCCGGGCGTGGGTGGCATGCCGGGCAAGCCCTTGGAGGCGGTGGTGGAGGTGAAGCGCTGCAATGAGGTGCAGCGCGGCCGCATCTATGAAATCGGCGTGCGCATTGTGCAGCGCAAAGGCTGAGCGCCGCAGTCCGCGCGGGCGCGGCGCATCCTTTATATTCCCTTCTCTTTTTCCGCCGCGCTGCGCGGCGTGAATGTTTCAATCGCCGCGATGGAAACGTTTGATTCTCAAAGCGTTTTTTTAGGGCCGATTTCCGTTTACTCCCGCTTACACGCCGCTCGTCTTCCGTTACAAAAAAAAGCTGGCGGAATTCACCATCCATTTCAAATACTTGTATTGAATCTGGCTCACGATCTCATATTTTGTGTGCAGGCGCGGTTTTGCCCTGCCAGGCTGTGCGTTATGCTATACCCAGAAAAAGAAAGCCGGAAACAATGTGAATACTCTAATTCAGCAAGGGGAGCAGCGGATGCCGCGTGCATATCGTTTGCGCCTCTGCTACCTGCCAGGAGAGAGCCATGCACCCGGATATCTTCAGTCACTACGCTGCTCGTTACGACAAGACTCGTGAGGAGGAGTACACCATCCAGGAGTACCTGGAGCTCTGCAAGAAAGACCCCGGCGCTTACGCCACCGCCGCAGAGCGCATGCTGGCCGCCATAGGCGAGCCGGAGCTGGTGGACACTCGGCACGATTCGCGTCTGTCCCGCATCTTTTCCAACAAAGTCATCAAGGTCTATCCCGCGTTCCGTGATTTTTACGGCACCGAGGAGGTGATCGAACAGGTGGTGTCCTACTTCCGCCACGCCGCGCAAGGCCTGGAAGAGAAGAAGCAGATCCTCTATTTGCTGGGTCCGGTGGGCGGCGGCAAATCGTCCATTGCCGAGAAGCTGAAAGAGCTGATGGAGCTGGTGCCGTTCTATTGCCTGAAAGGCAGCCCGGTCAACGAGTCTCCGCTGGCGCTGTTCAACTACGACGAGGACGGGGCGCTGCTGGAAGAGGAATACGGCATTCCGCGCCGTTATCTGAAGAGCATCCCCAGCCCGTGGGCGGTGAAGCGGCTGCATGAGTTCAACGGCGACATCGGCCAGTTCCGCGTGGTCAAACGCTATCCGTCCGTGCTCAAGCAGATCGCGGTGGCCAAGACCGAGCCGGGCGACGAGAACAATCAGGATATTTCGTCGCTGGTGGGCAAGGTGGATATCCGCAAGCTGGAGAAATACGCGCAAGACGACCCGGACGCTTACAGCTACTCCGGCGGCTTGTGCCTGGCCAACCAGGGCTTGCTGGAATTCGTGGAGATGTTCAAGGCGCCGATCAAGGTCTTGCACCCGCTGCTGACGGCCACCCAGGAAGGCAACTTCAAGGGCACCGAGGGCTTTGGCGCGATTCCGTTTGAAGGCGTGATCCTGGCCCACTCCAACGAATCCGAGTGGAAGCAGTTCCGCAACAACAAGAACAACGAGGCTTTCCTGGATCGGATCTACATCGTCAAGGTGCCGTATTGCCTGCGCGTGTCCGACGAGATCAAGATCTACGACAAGCTGATCCGCAACTCTTCGCTGGGCCGCGCGCCGTGCGCGCCGGGCACGCTGAAGATGATGTCGCAGTTCGCGGTGTTGTCGCGGCTGAAAGAGCCGGAAAACTCCAGCCTGTTCAGCAAGATGCAGGTGTACGACGGGGACAATCTGAAGGATACGGATCCCAAGGCCAAATCCATCCAGGAATACCGCGATTACGCGGGGGTGGACGAGGGCATGAGCGGCTTGTCCACGCGCTTCGCCTACAAGATTCTGTCCAAGGTGTTCAACTTCGATCACAGCGAAGTGGCGGCCAACCCGGTGCACTTGCTGTACGTGATCGAGCAGCAGGTTGAGCGCGAGCAGTTCCCGGCGGAAATCGAGCAGAAGTATCTGACCTTCCTGAAGGAGTACCTGGCGCCCAAGTACGTGGAGTTCATCGGCAAGGAGATTCAAACCGCTTATCTGGAAAGCTACTCCGAATACGGCCAGAACATCTTCGACCGCTACGTCAGCTTCGCGGACTTCTGGATTCAGGATCAGGAGTACCGCGATCAGGACACCGGCGAGATTTTCGACCGAACCTCCTTGAACGCGGAGCTGGAGAAGATAGAGAAGCCGGCCGGGATTTCCAACCCCAAAGACTTCCGCAACGAGATCGTCAACTTCGTGTTGCGGGCGCGGGCCAACAACGGCGGCAAGAATCCCACCTGGACCAGCTACGAGAAGCTGCGCACGGTGATAGAGAAGAAGATGTTCTCCAACACCGAGGAGCTGCTGCCGGTGATCTCCTTCAACGCCAAGGCCAGCGCCGAGGATGCGAAGAAGCACGAGGACTTCGTCAACCGCATGGTGGAAAAAGGCTACACCGCCAAGCAAGTGCGTCTGTTGTGCGAATGGTATCTGCGAGTGCGCAAGTCCTCGTAAGCCGTCGCTGATCCGGCGCCGCCTGGGGCGGCGCCGGAAATCGCCCGCGCGGCCGCTGTCGCCGCCGGGCGGTGAAGAATATAACAACAGCAAGCCAGGCGATGGCCGCCCGCGGGCGGCCGCCGTCGGCACAGGCAAAGCGAGGTGCTTATGTCCCACATCATCGATCGGCGCCTCAACGGCAAGAACAAGTCCGCGGTCAACCGCGAACGGTTTCTGCGCCGTTTCAAGGCCCAAATCAAGGAGGCCGTCGCCAAGGCGGTCAAGGGGCGCAGCATTACCGATATCGAGAGCGGGGAGAAGGTCTCGATTCCGGTAAAGGATATTTCCGAACCCGTGTTTCATCACGGCAAGGGCGGCATGACGGAAAACGTGCACCCGGGCAATGAGGAGTTCGTCAAGGGCGACCGCCTGCCGCGGCCACAGGGCGGCGGGGGCGGAGGCGGCAGCAAGGCCAGCCAGGACGGCGAGGGCGAGGACGATTTCGTGTTCCAGCTGTCGCGCGAAGAGTTCATGAACGTGTTCTTCGACGACCTGGCCCTGCCCAATCTGATCAAGACCCAGCTGATGGGCATTGAGGAGATGAAGACGGTGCGCGCCGGTTACACCAACGACGGCACGCCGGCCAACATCAATATCGTGCGTTCGCTGCGCGGCGCGCTGGCGCGGCGGGTGGCGATGGCCGCGCCCACCATGGCCACGCTGGGCGATGCGGAGGAGGAACTCGACACCCTGATGGAGGATGACGAGGACAACACCTCGGAAATCCGCGAAAAACGGCAAAGCATTCACCGGCTGCGCGAACGCATCGCCAGCATTCCGTGGATAGACCCGTTCGACCTGCGCTACAACAACCGGGTCAAGCAGCCCAAGCCCACCAGTCAGGCGGTGATGTTCTGCATCATGGACGTGTCCGGCTCCATGGACGAGCAGAAAAAGGACATGGCCAAGCGCTTCTTCATCCTGCTTTACCTGTTCCTGCAGCGCAATTACGAGAAGATCGAGGTGGTGTTCATCCGCCATCACACCAGTGCGGTGGAGGTGAGCGAGGAGGATTTCTTCCACTCGCGCGAATCCGGCGGCACCGTGGTGTCCTCGGCGCTCAATCTGATGGCGGAGATCGTCAAGAAACGCTACGCCGGCAGCGAATGGAATATCTACGCCGCCCAGGCGTCCGACGGCGACAACTGGGACAGCGATTCCGCCAACTGCGGCCGCATCATGGAGGAGGACCTGCTGCCTTACTGCCAGTACTTCGCCTACATCGAGATCACCGAAGGAGAGCCGCAAAACCTCTGGTACGAATACTTGAAGGTGCAGGAACGCAACCGCCAGTTCGCCATGCAGAAAATTCGTTCGGCTTCCGACATCTACCCGGTCTTCCGGGAACTGTTCAAGCGCCAGCCGGCCAATGGCCGCGCCGCCACCGCCTGAGAACGTGTTTATGATCTCGCGAGACAAGGCGGAAACGAGCGAAAAAGCGGAATGTACACGTGGTACATGAGCATTTTGAGCTCGGTTTCAACGCGGTATCGCCGACGCGCAGCAGATCGTAAACAGGTTCTGAGCGGTCTTGCCAAGGGGGGAGCAACATGACACCGATTTCTACCGGGTCCGAATGGACCTTCGACCTGGTCGACGAGTACGACCGGCAGATACGCACCATCGCGGTGGATGAATTCAAGCTGGATGTCTATCCCAACCAGCTGGAAGTCATCACCGCCGAGCAGATGATGGACGCCTACGCCTCGGTGGGCATGCCGGTCAACTACCATCACTGGAGCTACGGCAAGCATTTCGTCGCCACCGAAAAGAGCTATAAGCGCGGCCAGATGGGGCTGGCCTATGAGATTGTGATCAACTCCAACCCCTGCATCGCCTATCTGATGGAGGAAAACTCCATGACGATGCAGGCGCTGGTGATCGCCCACGCCGCTTACGGCCACAACAGCTTTTTCAAGGGCAACTACCTGTTCCGCGCCTGGACCGACGCCTCGGCCATCATCGACTATCTGGTGTTCGCCAAGAGCTACATCACCAAGTGCGAGGAGCGCTACGGCATAGACGCGGTGGAGGACTTGCTGGACAGCTGCCACGCGCTGATGAATTACGGCGTGGACCGCTACAAGCGGCCGCAGAAGCTGTCGCTGGCCAAGGAGCAGGCGCGCCAGGAAGAGCGCGAGCAATACCTGCAAACCCAGGTCAACGATCTGTGGCGCACCATTCCCAAGCGCGACAAGGACGGCAGCGACAAGGCGCCGCCGCGTTTTCCGCCGGAGCCGCAGGAAAACCTGCTGTACTTCATCGAGAAATCCGCGCCGCTGCTGGAGCCTTGGCAGCGCGAGGTGGTGCGCATCGTGCGCAAGGTGGCGCAGTATTTCTACCCGCAGCGGCAGACCCAGGTGATGAACGAGGGCTGGGCCACGTTCTGGCATTACACCATCCTCAATCGCCTGTACGACAAGGGCATGGTCACCGACGGCTTTATGATGGAGTTTTTGCAGAGCCACACCAATGTGGTGTACCAGCCGCCGGTGACGGCGCGTTGGTACAACGGCATCAACCCGTACGCGCTGGGCTTCTCCATGTATCAGGACATCAAGCGCATTTGCGAAGCCCCCACCGACGAGGACCGCGCCTGGTTCCCGGACCTGGCCGGCACGCCGTGGCGGGAGTCCCTGGAGTTCGCGATGAAGAACTTCAAGGACGAGAGCTTTATCTCGCAGTATCTGTCGCCCAAGCTGATTCGCGATTTCCGTCTGTTCTCCATCCGCGACGACGACCACGACGACAAGCTGGAAGTGTCCGCCATCCACGACGACATGGGCTACCGCGACATCCGCGGCAAGCTGGCGGAGCAGTACAATCTGGGTTCGCGCGAGCCCAATATCCAGGTGTGGTCGGTCAATGTGCGCGGCGACCGCAGCCTGGTGCTGCGCCACACCATGCACAACAGGCGGCCGCTGGACGACAACAGCGCCAACGAGGTGCTCAAGCATGTGTGCCGGCTGTGGGGCTTCGACGTGAGGCTGGAAAGCGTGGACGGCAATGGCGATGTCAAGCAGAGCTACGAGATGAAATCCAACCTGGATGGCGCGCGCGTGTAGCCGCGGCGGCCTGTGATATAGTCGAAAACCCGGGGCCGGCGGTCGTCGCCCCCGGGTTTTTCATGCCGCCGGCGGATGCAACTTTCCCTCCGGGCCGCTCTCGAATTCCTATTTCGATTGCGCGTCGCCGCCGCAAAGCCTGTTTCGCTTCACGCGAGGTGGCCCCGGCCGCGCTCTGACTCGCCGGCGCGCGGCGGACTTTGAACCAGCGCTCACAAGGGAGACGATATGGACCACCAGCATTGCGATCATCCAGCGCCGGAGCGCGCGCCCAAGGTGGGCGTGGAACGCTTGCGGCCCTTCGACAAGGAGGCGTTTGAGCGCGCGGTGACCGATTTGCTGACCGCCTGCGGCTTTCAGCCGCAAGGCGATCCACATCTGGGCAGGACCGCGGAACGTGTCGGCGCGTTTTGGCGCGACCGCTTGCTGGACGGCTACGCCGCCGATCCGAGCGAGGTGCTGGGCTGCGGTTTTGAAGACGACTCCCGCGAGATGGTCATCATCAGCAATATCTCCATCCACAGCCTGTGTCCGCACCATCTGGTGCCCTTCGAAGGCATCGCCCACGTCGCCTACATTCCGGGCGGACGGCTGCACGGCTTCGGCCGCATCGCGCGGCTGATCGACGTGATCTCGCACCGCTTGAATTACCAGGAATGGATTTGCCAGGAAGTGGCGGACGCGCTGGTGCGGCACGGCATGGCCAAGGGCGCGGCCTGTGTGATCCAGGCCAAGCAGATGTGTTTGCAACTGGGGGAAAACCGGCGCGGCGCGGAGGCGGTGATCACCCAGGGCTTCGCCGGAGAAGTGGGCGAGGCCGACCGCGCGCGTTTTCTCAGCGAGTGCAAGCAGGCCTCGCACCGCTGAGCGTTTACTCTTGGTGCGGGTGGGGCAAGGGCACGAAAGCCCGCAAGGCGTGCTCCCGGCTGCTCAGCTCCGCCAGCCGCACGCCGTAAACCGCCTCCAGCGTTTCCCGCCGCATGATTTCGGGCGTGGGCCCGAAGCCGGCGGCGCGTCCTTCGTTCAGCAGCAGCACATTGTCGGCGTGGCGCAGCGCCAGGTTCAGATCGTGCACCACGGCCAGCGCGCCGATGTTCAGCTCGCGGCAGATGCGGGCCACCTGCGCCAGCAGCGCGTCGGCCATGGCGAAGTCCAGCGCGGCGGTGGGTTCGTCCAGCAATAGATAGCGTTCCGCGTCCGCAGAGGCCAGCAACTGGCACAGCGCGCGCGCCAGGTGGGCGCGTTGCTGTTCGCCGCCGGACAGGGTGCGCGCCTGGCGTTGCGCCAGCTCCGCGGTGCAGGTGAGTTCCATCGCCTGGCGGCAGGCCTCGCCGGCGTCGCCCAGCAGATAAGCGCCGGACTGGATCAGCTCCATCGTGCTCCAGCCGGCCGGCGTCAGCGGATTTTGCTCCACCACCGCGCGCTGGCGCGCCAGTTGCGCGGCGGATTGGCCGCGCAGCGGCCGTCCGGCCATCCACGCCTCGCCGGCGCTGGGCGCGTGCAGACCAGCCAGCATGCCCAGCAAGCTGCTTTTACCGGCCCCGTTGGGGCCTAGCACGATATTGAGTTCGCCCGGCACCACGCGCAGGGACACCGCCTCCACCAAGAGGCGGCCCTGGCGGGAAAGGCTGAGGGCGCGCGCTTCAAGCATGGGCGTCCTTTTCCGCGCTTTGCCGCAGCAGCCACAGGAAGAAGGGCGCGCCTATCAGGCTGGTGATCACGCCCACCGGCAGTTCGCTGGGCGCCAGCAGGCTGCGCGCCAGCCAGTCCGAGGCGATGGCCAGCAGCGCGCCCAGCATGGGCGCGATCCACAGCAGCCGGCGCGCGTTGCCGCCCACCAGTTGGCGCGCCAGGTGCGGGCCCATCAGGCCGATGAAACCGATCATGCCGCAGGCGGACACCACCAGGCCGGCGGCCAGGGCCGCCAGGATCACCACCTGCCATTCGCGGCGACGCACTTCAAAGCCCAGGTGAAAGGCGGCGGTTTCGCCCAATTGCAGCGCGTTGAGAAAGCGCCATTGCCGGTGCAGCGCCAGCCAGACCAGCGGCGCGGCCGCGCACAGCAAGACGGTTTGCGGCCAGTCCACGCTGGCGAAGCTGCCCATCAGCCAGAAAATCACCACGCGCAAGGAGCCGTCGGGCAGGGTGGTGATCAGCAGGGTCAGCAGGCTGCCCAGCAAGGAGCTGATGGCGAGACCGCTGAGGATCAGCCGGCTGCCGCCTTGTTGGGTCTGGCCCAGCAGGCGGATCAGCAATAAGGAGAACAGGCCGCCGGCGAAGGCGGACGCGGACACCGCGTAGAGGCCGGCGCCCAGGCTCAGCGCGGCGGCGGCGGCCAGCGCCGCGCCGCTGTTGATGCCGATCAGGCCGGGTTCGGCCAGCGGGTTGCGGAAACGCGCCTGCACCGCCGCGCCGGCGCTGGCCAACAAGGCGCCGGCGCTGGCGCTGGCCAGCAGGCGCGGCAGCCGCAGCTGCCACAGCAATTGCCATTCCAGTTCCGGCAAGGGCTGGCCGGCCAGCAAACGGGACGCGTCCATGCCGCTGCCGTGCAGCAGCGAGGCGAGAGAGAGGAGAATCAGGCCGGCCGCGAGGGCCAGGGTCAGCGGGAAGAGGCGCATGGAAAGGGGGGCGGGGAGGAGGCTCCCCGCCGGCGCTTAGCGCAGGCCCAGCACGTCCTGCATATCGAACAGGCCGCGCGGTTTGCCGGCCAGCCAGCGCGCGGCGCGCACCGCGCCGTTGGCGAAGGTGGCGCGGCTGGAGGCCTTGTGGCTGATTTCCACGCGTTCGCCGATGGCGGCGAACAAGGCGGTGTGGTCGCCGACCACGTCGCCGCCGCGCACGGTGGCGAAGCCTATGGTGTGCGGATCGCGCTCGCCGGTCACGCCTTCGCGGCCGTAAACCGCGCATTCTTTCAAGTCGCGGCCCAGCGCGTCGGCGATGACTTCGCCCATGCGCAGCGCGGTGCCGGACGGCGCGTCCACTTTATGACGGTGGTGGGCTTCGATGATTTCGATGTCGTAGCCGTCGTCCAGCACTCGCGCCGCCATGTCCAGCAGCTTGAAGGTGAGGTTGACGCCAACGCTGAAATTGGAGGCGAACACGATGCCGATCCGGTCGCCGGCGGCGCGGATCGCCGCCTTGCCGGACTCGTCGAAGCCGGTGGTGCCGATGATCATCTGCACGCCGCGCTCGGCGCAGGCGGCCAGGTGTTCCAGCGTGCCTTCCGGGCGGGTGAAGTCGATGACGGCGTCGGCGCCTTCCAGCGCCTGGAGGAAGTCGCCGCCTATCTTGACGCCGGTGTGCTTGCCGATGAACAGGCCGGCGTCCTGGCCGATGAATTCCGAGCCGGGGCGGTCCACCGCGGCGTGCAGAGCCACGCCGGGCGCGGCCAGCGCCGCTTCAATCAGGGCCTTGCCCATGCGGCCGCCGGCGCCGACCACCACCAGTTTCAGCGGGGAGGCGCTCATGGCTTGGCTTCCTGGGCCGGCGCGGAGGCGGTCAGCGGCGGGCGTTCGGCCGGCTGCGCCTGGCCTTCCACGCGCTCCAGCACGTCGCCGTTGAAGTGGATGGTCAACAGGCGGTTGCTGTTTTTATCCAGCTTGCCCTGCTTGATGTCGCTATAGGTGTAATCCCAGCGATTGGCGTGAAACGCGTCGGCCAGTAGCGGAGAACCCAACAGGAAACGCACTTGCGAGCGTGTCATGCCCGGTTTAAGTTTGGCGACGGCATCCTCTGTGACATAATTGCCCTGCTGGATTTCCATCTTGTGCGGGCTGAGCCAGTTCAGAGGGTTCATTGAGCTGCAGCCGGAGAGGGCAAGGACGGCGACAAAAATCAGGGCGCGCATGATACTCCGTGACCTAAAAGTTATGAGGCGGTAATTAGGCAAAGCCGTGAAAAGGCTTTATCATGATCTGAAATCGACCCACTTTATATCACGATGAGCAAAGCCAGTCACCTTAAAGATATCGGCCTCAAGGCCACCGGCCCGCGTTTGAAAATCCTCGATCTGTTCGAGGAGGAGCACGCCGGCCACATGTCGGCGGAAGATGTCTACCGCAAGCTGCTCGCGGAAAATATCGACATCGGCCTTGCCACCATTTACCGCGTGCTGACGCAGTTCGAGCAGGCGGGCATTCTGGTGCGCCACCATTTCGAAACCGGCAAAGCGGTGTACGAGCTGAACCAGGGCGGTCATCACGATCACATGGTGTGCGTCAGCTGCGGCAAGGTGGTCGAGTTCTTCGATCCGGAGATCGAGGCTTTGCAAGACCGCATCGCCGAGCAGCATGGTTTCCGCATCGTCGATCACGCGCTGTACATGTACGGCGAGTGCCCGGACTGCCTTAACGCCAAGAAGGCATGATTCCCTGGCTCGGTCCTGAGCCGGTCTTCCCTCCGGTGCGGCTGGCTCTGCGCGAACCCAATGGTTTGCTGGCCGCCGGAGGCGATTTGTCCCCGCAGCGCATCCTGGCTGCTTACTCCCAAGGCATTTTCCCCTGGTTTTCCGAAGGCGAGCCCATTCTGTGGTGGTCGCCGGCGCCGCGCATGGTGCTGAGTCCGGACGAGCTCAAAGTCAGCCGTTCCATGGACAAAGTGCTGCGCAACCAACCTTATGAAATCCGCGTGGACACTGCGTTTCGCGAGGTGATATCGGCCTGCGCCGAACCCAGAACCCAGCAGCAGGGCACCTGGATCGTGCCGGAGATGGTGGACGCCTATTGCCGTCTGCACCGGCTGGGCTACGCGCATTCTTTCGAGACCTGGATGGACGGCGAGCTGGTCGGCGGTCTGTACGGCATCGGCCTGGGCTTGATGTTCTACGGCGAATCCATGTTTTCCCGGCGCAGCAACGCGTCCAAGCTGGCCTTCATCCACATGGTGCGCCATTTGCGGACGCAGGGGGTGACGATGATAGATTGTCAGATGCACACCCGCCATTTGCAGAGCTTGGGCGCCAAGTTGGTTTCGCGTCAGACATTTCTTGCTACTCTGAAAGAGAATGCCCGACGGGCGCAGCCCGCCGCGATGTGGAACTACCGGTATACCAATGAGCCATCGTGATCCCGGCCCGACAGTGGCCATCCATTTCTACGCCACCGCGCCCTATCCCTGTAGTTATCTGGCCGGGCGTCAGGCGCGTTCGCAGGTGGCGATCCCGGCGGAGGCGATCGATGGCGAGGTTTACAGCCAGTTGGTGAAGCTGGGCTTCCGCCGCAGCGGCCTGTATACCTATCGGCCGTATTGCGACAGTTGCCAGGCTTGCGTGCCGGTGCGGATTCCGGTGGAGCGCTTCGCGCCCAGCCGCACTCAGCGCAAGGTGGCGCGCCGGCTGGAGGCGATGCAGGTGCGCCTGCTGCCGCTGGAGTTCGACGCCGAACACTATGCGCTGTATCGCTGGTATCAGCAGTCGCGGCACGCCGGCGGCGGCATGTCGGACGACGATCCGCAGCAGTATTCGGAGTTCATCCTGAAAAGCGGGGTGGACAGCATGCTGGCGGAGTTCCGCCTGGACGGCGAATTGAAGATGGTGAGCCTGATCGACCGCCTGGCCGACGGCCTGTCCGCGGTGTACACCTTTTACGATCCGGAAGACGCCAAATCCAGCCTGGGCGTGTTCAATGTGTTGTGGCAGGCGGAGCTGACGCGGCGGCTGGGGCTGCCGCACCTGTATCTGGGCTATTGGATACGCGAATGCCAGAAGATGTCCTACAAGGCGATGTATCAGCCCCTGCAGGCCTTGATGGACGGGCGTTGGGTGGAGTTGTCCAGGCCGCGGGACGAGTGAGCGGACCCAATGAAAAAGCCGGCGCGAGCGCCGGCTTTTTCATTGCTGACGCGGTCCGCGTCAGAGCCTGTTCAAGGCCTGCGAGTCGAAGACGTGCGACGGCGGGCCTTGAGCGGATGCTTAGAACGGCACCACGCGGTCGTTGCCGCCGCCGGTCAGCACGCGCACGCGCTGGTTGGCGGAGAACGGAATGTCGGCTTCCTGCACGATGGAGATCATGCGGCCGGAACCGTCCAGCTTGACGGTGATTTCCAGCGCGTTCTTGCTCAGGCCGCGTTGAGCGGCCTGGGCGCCGAAGCCGCCGGCCAGCGCGCCTACGATGCCGCCGGCGATCTGGCCCTTGCCGCCGCCGATATTGCTGCCGGCCAGGCCGCCCAGTGCGGCGCCGCCCAGGGTCAGCAGCTCATTGTTGCTGCCTTCCATTTTCACGTTTTGCACCGACACCACGGTGCCCAGCTGCACGGTCTGCGCCTGGCGCATCTGGCCTTTGGAGTAGACGGCGGCGGAGTCGGAGGTGGCGCAGCCGGTGAGCACGCCGGCGCTCAGCAGCGCGACGGCGGAAAGACGAATCAGTTGTTTTGCGTTCATATGAGTGAGTCCCATGTTATATAAGCGAGCCGGTTTGCCCCGGGATGGTCGCCGCGGGCCTGTCGCCGGGCTTCCTGAGGGAGGGCCCGTGCGCGGCCGCGCGTGCTGTTGTTCAGGGTTTGGCGCGCGCTGCGATCGCATTCGCGCATTCGGCCACCAGCGCCGGGCCTCGGTAGATCAGGCCGCTGTAGACTTGCACCAGGCTGGCGCCGGCGTCCAGTTTTTCCACGGCGTCCCGCCCGGACAGGATGCCGCCAACTCCTATGATAGGCAGAGCGCCGTCAAGTTCCTTGGCTAATTTGCGAATAACTGTTGTGGAACGGTCTTTGACCGGCGCGCCGGACAGGCCGCCGGCCTGCTCCGCCAACGGGTGGCCGGCCACCGCCTCGCGTGAGAGCGTGGTGTTGGTGGCGATGACGCCGTCGATGCGGTGTTCGGTCAGCAGGCGGGCGATGGCGACGATCTGATCGTCGTCCAGATCCGGCGCGATCTTCAGCGCCAGCGGCACGTGGCGGCCGTGCTTGTCGGCCAGCGCCTGCTGGCGCTGCTTCAATTGCGCCAACAGGCGGCCCAGTTCGTCGCCCTCCTGCAACTGGCGCAGGTTCTTGGTGTTGGGCGAGGAAATGTTGACGGCGACATAGCTGGCGTAGGCGTAGACCTTGTCCAGGCAGGCCAGGTAGTCGTCGGCGGCGTTTTCTATCGGGGTGGCGGCGTTCTTGCCGATATTGATGCCGAGCACGCCCTGGAATTTGCAGCGGCGGACATTGTCCAGCAGGGTGTCCACGCCCAGATTGTTGAAGCCCATGCGGTTGATGATGGCCTGGTGCTCCGGCAGGCGGAACAGCCGCGGCTTGGGATTGCCCGGCTGGGGCCGCGGGGTGACGGTGCCGATTTCGATGAAGCCGAAACCCAGCGCGGCCAAGGCGTCGATATGCGCTCCATTCTTGTCCAGCCCGGCGGCGAGTCCCACCGCGTTGGGGAAGGTCAGGCCCATGGCTTGCACCGGCTTGCGCGCGGCGCTGTGGCAGGTCAGCGTGCTCAGGCGCAGCTTGTGCGCCTGGTCCAGCATGGCCAGCGTCTGTTCGTGGGCGGTCTCTGCGTCAAAGCGGAACAGCAGCGGGCGCAGAAGCGAATAGAGCATCTTGTTTCTCCAGGCAGCAAAATGCCCGGCATTATAACCGGGCATGGGGCGGGGGGGATTAAAGAATCTGGCAGGCGTCGTCAAACTCGAAGCGCGGCGAGCGCGGGTAGAGCTTGTCCGCGGCGCCGTAGCCCAGGTTGACCAGGAAGTTGGATTTGAAGCGGCCGTCCGGGAAGAAGGCCTGGTCCACCGCGGCGTTGTCGAAGCCGGACATCGGACCGCAGTCCAGCCCCAGCGAGCGCGCGGCCAGCAACAGGTAGCCGCCTTGCAGGCTGCTGTTGCGCGAGGCGGTGGCCTGGATCGCCGCGTCGTTGCCTTCGAACCAGCTTCTGGCGTCGGCGTGCGGGTAGAGCTTGGGCAGGTGCTCGTAGAAGCGCATGTCCTGAGCCACGATCACGCAGACCGGCGCGGCCATGGTTTTTTCGACGTTGCCTTCGGCCAGGCAGGGCTTGAGCTTGGCCTTGGCGGCGTCGCTTTGCACGAAGATGAAGCGCGCCGGCGAGCAGTTGGCGCTGGTGGGCGCCATTTTCAGCAGGTCGAACAGCTGGTGCAGCGTTTCGGCGGTGACCGGGCGGTCCTGCCAGTGGCTGTGGGTGCGGGCGTTGAGGAACAGCTGTTCCAGCGCGGAATGATGAATCGGGGTGCTCATATCGTGCTCCTCTTGAGAAACAGGGGTGTTAGCGGCCATTGGCCATGGATGCGTCTTGCGGCGACAGCACTTCGGCGTCGCTCAGCCCGCTCGCCAGCACGGTGATGGCGACGCGGCGGTTGCTGGCGCGGCCGTCGGCGGTGGCGTTGTCGCCCACCGGCAGGTTGGCGCCTCGGCCCACCGCCACCAGCCGTTCCGGCTTGATGCCGTTTTCCTGGAACAGGCGCACCACGCTGCCGGCGCGCGAGGCGGACAGTTCCCAGTTGGACGGGAAGTAGGAATTGCGGATGGGCACGGTGTCGGTGAAGCCTTCCACCCGGATCGGATTGTCCACCTTGGCCAGCTGCAGCGCCATATTGGCCATCAGCTGGCGCGACTGTTCGTTGGGCTGCGCCTGTCCGGTGGGGAAGAGCGCGGTGTCGCGGATGTCGATGGTGACGCCCT
The DNA here is from genome assembly GCF_020544465.1 of Chromobacterium rhizoryzae. NCBI lineage: Bacteria > Pseudomonadati > Pseudomonadota > Betaproteobacteria > Neisseriales > Chromobacteriaceae > Chromobacterium > Chromobacterium rhizoryzae. The sequence goes on along the minus strand of NZ_CP066126.1, from coordinate 3,512,994 downwards.
TGCTGCTGTGGGTGATGGTGACCTGGCCGCTCTTGACCAGCGGGTCCATCACTTTGGCCAGATCCTGGGTCAGGTTGGCGAGCCGGGTTTTTTCGTCGCCCTGGGCGGAGCCGGTGTTGGCTTTTTTCTCGGTCTGGTGTTCCCCCTTGACCGCCTTGGCGATGGGCTTGGTCTCGGGGATCTCTATCATGGTGTTGGCCCCGCCGCTGGGCGGGGTGGTGTTGACGCTGATGGTGGAGCCGGAGCGGAAGGCATCCACGATGGCGGAGGAAAGCACGCGGTACTTGCCCTCGTTGACCGAGGAGATCGCGTACATCACCACGAAGAAGGCGAACAGCAGGGTGATGAAGTCGGCGTAGGAAACCAGCCAACGTTCATGGTTCTCGTGTTCTTCTTCCTGTCGTTTTCTTCTGCGCGCCATGGTGTGCCTTGCCGGTTGGTCAGAACAGCTTGGTGTCGAACAGACTCTTCACGCCGCCGGCGAACTCCACGCCGATCTTGCGCGCCACGCGGCTGGACAGATCGTCTTGCTGAGTATAGTCGACGGTTTTCTCCGCCTTGATCACGTCGCGCGCCACCGAGCGCACCGTGCCCAGGCCGTCGGCCAGGCCCAGCGGGATGCTCTTGTCGCCCAGCCACACCATGCCGGAGAACAGTTGCGGGTTCTTGGCCAGGCGCTGGCCGCGGCCAGCCTGGACCGCCGCGATGAATTGCTGGTGGATGTCGTCCAGCAATTGCTGGCGGATGGCTTCTTGCTTGGGGTTGACCGGGGAGAAGGGATCGCCCATCGCCTTGTTTTCGCCGGAGGTGCGCAGGCGGCGGTCCACACCCAGTTTTTCCATGGCGCCGGTGAAGCCAAAGCCGTCGGACAGCACGCCGATGGAGCCGATGATGCTGGCCTTGTCGACGAAGATCTTGTCGGCGGCGGAGGCGATGTAATAGCAGCCGGACGCGCAGACCTCGCTGACCACCACGTAAACCGGCACCGACGGGTGCAGCTTCTTCTGGCGGCGGATTTCGTCATAGGCCATGCCGGACAGCGCCGGGCTGCCGCCCGGGCTGTTGGCGTCGATGATGATGCCCTTGGTGCTCTTGTCGCCGTAGGCGTCGGTCAGGGCCTGGCTCAGCTTGTTGGCGGTGTCGCTCTGGCTGTCGATCACGCCTTCCAGCGTGATGACGGCGGTGTGCCCGGAGCCGACGATGCCGGCGGTGGCCTTGTCCTCGTTGCGCATGAACAGGCTGAACAGGATGAAGCCGATGATGATCAGCCAGATCATGCGGAAGAAAATTTTCCACTGGCGGGCGCGGCGTTGTTCCACCAACGCGGCGCTGGCCAGTTTTTCCAGCAATTGGCGTTCCCAATGGTTGGAGGTGTCGCTCATGTGTGGGTGCTCCCTGAATAATTCCAGGAGTCTAGCAAAGTTCACGACGGCATGACATTGATGCAGATGTTGCCGTCCTGTTCGAAGACGGGCACGGCGATCAGCCGCTGGCCGCGGCAGGGGCCGGAGACGCAATAGCCGGTGTGCGCTTCGTAGCAGGCGCCGTGCATGCTGCACACCAGATAATGGCCGCTGAGGTCGAAGACTTCGCCGTCGCGCAAATCCAGTTCCACCGGGATGTGGCGGCAGGCGTTGACGTAGGCGTAGACCTTGCCGCGGTAGCGTACGGCGAAGGCGGGCAGCGGCGGGGCGCCGTCCGTCTGTTCGATCTCGAAGCGCCAGGCGCGGCCGCCGTCCTGCAGCTCGGCCGCGGAGCAGATTATCCGAGTTTCGGCAGCAGCCATGTCTGCAGCTCGGGGTAGGAATGGAACAAGGCCAGCGGTCCGCAGCTTTCCAGGTGCTCGCTGTCGTGGGCGCCGAAGCCGACGCCTACGCCGTGGCAGCCGGCGTTGCCGGCCATCAGCAGGTCGTGGCTGGTGTCGCCTATCATCAGCGTGCGGCGCGGGTCCGCGCCCAGCATCTCGGTCAGCGACAACAGCATCTCCGGATGAGGCTTGGAATGGCATTCGTCCACGGTGCGGGTGGCGTGGAACAGCGGGCCGAGCCCGGTCTGCTCCAGCAAGCGGTTGAGGCCGGCGCGGCTGTTGCCGGTGGCCACCGCCAGGAAAACGCCGCTGGCGGCGATGGCGTTCAGGCAGTCCACGGCGCCGTCGAACAGGGTCACCTGATGCTGGTTGGCGTGGTAATGATGGCGGAAGGCTTCGGTCAGCCGCGGCAGTTGCTCCGGGGCGGCGGCCGGACAGGCCTGTTGCAGCGCCTCGGCCAGGCGCAGGCCGATGACGTGGCTGGCCTGCTCGCGGCTGGGGACGGGCAGGGACAGGTCGGCGCAAGCCTGCTGGATGGACTGGCTGATGTGAGCGGTGGAGTCCATCAGGGTACCGTCCCAGTCGAAAACGACCAGATCGAAGCGAGTGTTCATCTCAAGACCTCAGGCTTTTCAGGAAGCGCTCCAGCTCCGGCGGCAGCGGCGCTTCCAGTTTCAGCGGCTCGCCGGTCAGCGGATGGGGCAGGGACAGGCTGCGCGCGTGCAGGAACATGCGTTTCAGGCCGCGTTTGGCCAGTTCCTTGTTCAGCGCGAAGTCGCCGTATTTCTCGTCGCCGGCGATCGCGCAGCCGTTGGCCTGCATGTGCACGCGGATCTGGTGGGTGCGGCCGGTGCGCAGGTGGGCTTCCACCAGCGTGAACTCGGCAAAACGTTCCTTGACCGCGAAATTGGTGTGCGCGTACTGGCCGTTTTCGGCGTCGCTGACTTTCACGCGGCGCTCGCCGTCCGGGGTGTGGAACTTGAACAGCGGCAGTTTGACCTGGCGCGCGTCGTCCGGCCACTGGCCTAGGCCCAGCGCCAGATAGCGCTTGTCCGGCACATTGGCGCGCATCATGTCGTGCAGCTTGGTCAGCGCCGAGCGCTTCTTGGCCAGCATCAGGAGGCCGGAGGTTTCACGGTCCAGCCGGTGCACCAGCTCAAGATAGCGCCAGTCCGGATGCGCCTGGCGCAGTTGTTCGATCACGCCGAAGGACACGCCGCTGCCGCCGTGCACCGCCACGCCGGCCGGTTTGTCTATCACCAGCAGCGCGTTGTCTTCGTACACCACCGGGAAGGTGGCGGCCGGCACGTTCTTTTCCGCGCGCTCGGCCACGCGTATGGGCGGAATGCGCAGCTCGTCGCCCGCCTGCACGCGGTAGGCGGCGTCGATGCGGCCCTTGTTCACCCTCACCTCGCCGGAGCGCAGGATGCGGTAGATGTGGCTCTTGGGCACGCCCTTGAGCAAACGCACCAGGTAGTTGTCGATGCGTTGGCCGGCGTCGCCGTCGTCCACTTGGACGAAGGAGACGGAATCTTTGCGAATGTCTGTCATATTGCTTATACTTCTGGCGCTGTCCCAAGGTGTGTTGCACCAAGATGACGGCGAAATGTCAAGCCAAGGTCACGGCATGTTGCGTGGCGCTGCTGCAAGAGGTTGGAGACGGCCGGCAGGGATTTACAGACCCTGACCTGATGCCGCTCGCGACGTTTGCAGCCAAGGTTAACTCGCTCACCGAAAAGCAGCGATGGTAATGCATTTGTACGCATAACGCACTCACGAGTATTCCATTTCCTGATGCTAAGCCAGTCAGGAAATTTTGCAGCGAAGTTTGACCCGGCATGCTAGCCCCCCTGCACTGTATGTCCTGCCCTTTGAGGCAGGCCGGCGATCCCGGAGCGCCAATTGCGCACATGAGTCAGGTCTGCGTGTGATCGATTTTCAGGAAGTAGGCTTGTCAAAACTGTTTTTTTCGATCTTTACATCGACACTTCTTTCGGAAAGCGCCCATCAATAGTCACTGGGCCGTCAAATACTGGCTGCATCCCTTGCGTGAGTGCCGCGCAAGGAATGTAAATGAAACGCATGTTGTTCAACGCAACGCAAGCTGAAGAGCTGCGCGTTGCTATCGTCGACGGACAAAAGCTCGTCGACCTCGATATCGAGACTGTAGGCAAGGAGCAGCGCAAGGGGAATATCTATAAGGGTGTGATTACCCGTATCGAGCCCTCCCTTGAGGCTTGTTTTGTCGATTACGGCACCGAACGCCACGGCTTCCTGCCGTTCAAAGAGGTGTCCCGTTCCTATTTCCAGGGCTATGACGGCGGCCGTCCGCGCATTCAGGATGTGCTGCGCGAAGGCATGGAAGTCATCGTGCAGGTGGAGAAGGACGAGCGCGGCAACAAAGGCGCCGCGCTGACCACCTATATCAGCCTGGCCGGTCGTTATCTGGTGCTGATGCCCAACAACCCGCGCGGCGGCGGCGTATCGCGCCGCATCGAGGGCGAGGAGCGTCAGGAGCTGAAGGACCTCTTGTCTCAGCTGGAAGTGCCGCACGGCATGAGCCTGATCGCCCGTACCGCCGGCATCGGCCGCAATCTGGAAGAACTGCAGTGGGATCTGGGTTACCTGATGCAGCTGTGGCGCGCGATTGAAGGCGCGGCCGGCGCTCAGAACGCGCCGTTCCTGATTCTGCAGGAAGGCAGCCTGGTGATCCGCGCGATCCGCGATTACTTCCATCCGGACATCGGCGAAGTGCTGATCGACACCGAGGAAATCTACGATCAGGCCCGTCAGTTCATGAGCCATGTGATGCCCAACATGCTGTCGCGTGTGAAGCTGTACAAGGATCATGTGCCGCTGTTCTCCCGTTTCCAGATCGAACACCAGATCGAAACCGCCTTCGCGCGCAGCGTGCAGCTGCCGTCCGGCGGCGCCATCGTGATCGACCACACCGAAGCGCTGGTGTCCATCGACGTCAACTCCGCGCGCGCCACCAAGGGCGCCGACATCGAAGACACCGCGGTCAAGACCAACCTGGAGGCGGCCGAGGAAATCGCCCGCCAGCTGCGCTTGCGCGACCTGGGCGGCCTGGTGGTGATCGACTTCATCGACATGGAAAGCGCCAAGAACCAGCGCGACGTGGAAAACCGCCTGCGCGACGTGCTCAAGCACGACCGCGCTCGCGTCCAAATGGGCAAGCTGTCCCGTTTCGGCCTGCTGGAATTGTCGCGTCAGCGTCTGCAGCCCAGCCTGGGCGAGACCAGCCACGAGACCTGCCCGCGCTGTCACGGCATCGGCTTCATCCGCGGCACCGAGTCCTCCGCGCTGCACATCCTGCGCATCATTCAGGAAGAGGCGATGAAGGAAAACACCGGCGCGGTTCACGCGCAGGTGCCGGTGGACGTGGCCACCTTCCTGCTCAACGAAAAGCGTTCCGAGATCCATTCGATCGAAGAGCGTCTGGACGTGGACGTGGTGCTGATCCCGAACATCCATCTGGAAACCCCGCATTACAAGATCGTGCGCGTGCGCCACGACGACTTGGCCGAAGCCGGCGAAGCGCCGAGCTACAAGCGGGTGGAAGTGCAGGAAGAAGACGTGATCACCAACTTCGGCCATGAAAAGCCGAAGCTGGAGCGTCAGGAAGCCGCGGTCAAGGGCATTACGCCTCAGCAGCCGGCGCCGACGGTGGCGGCCAAGGCGGCCGAGCCGGAGCCGGGTCTGTTCGGCAAGCTGGGCGCTTGGGTCAAGAGCCTGTTCGCCGAGCCGGAGCAAGCGGCTCAGCCGGCCGAGAAGAAAAAGCCGGCGGCCCAGTCTCAGCAACGCGGCAACCGCCAGCGCAACGGCGACCGCCGTCCGGGCGGTCAGGCGCGTCGCGAACACGAACAGCGTCGTCAAGGTGCCGATGAGAAACCGCGTCGTCCGGAGCGCGCCGAACGCGGTGAGCGCCAGGACGGCGAGCGTCAGGAACGCCAGGAGCGTCCGGAGCGCAAAGAGCCGCCGCAACGCGAGGAGCGCCAGGAGCGCGGCGAGCAGCCGCGCAACGGCCGCCGCCGCGAGCGCGACAATGGCCGCGAGCGCGACAATGGCCGCGAGACTCGCGAAGGCCGCGAACCGCGCGAGCTGAAGGACGCGCAGCGTCAACAGCCGGCGCGTGAGGAAGCGCCGCAGGAGCGTCCGGAAAAGCTGGAGAAGCAGGAGCGTCCGCAGCAGGAACCGCGTCGTCGTCAGGCGCCGCAGGCGGAAGAGCAGGCTTTGGAGCTGAGCAAGCCGGTTGTCGACGAGGCTCGCGCCGAAGGCGACGCCGAGCAGCAGGAGCGCAATGAGCGTCGTCGTCGTCGCAGCCGTCGCGACCGTCGTCGCGATGATCCGGCCGCAGCGCCGCAGGAAGAGGGTCTTGCCCTGCCGGCGGCGGAAGCGGCGCCGATCGCGGTCGCGGCCGTTGTCAGCGCGGTAGCGGTGGAAGCCGTCGTCGAGGCGGTGGCCGAGGCGCCGGCTGAAGCGCCGGCGGCAGCGGCTGAGCAGCGCGAGGAAGCGGCGGCGGTTGAATCCGCGGCGGTTGAAGCGGTCCAGCCGGCGCGGGAAGCGTTCGAGCCTGTTGCGGCGGTTGAGCCGGAACAGCCGGCTGTTGACGCGGCTCCGGCGATTGAGCTGGCCCCGGTCGTGGAAGCGGCTCCGGTGCTTGAGGCGGCTCCGGCGGTTGAAGTGGTTTCGGTGCTGGAGGCTGTCGAGGCGTTTGTCGCGGCGGAACCCGCGCCTGCGCCGGAAGTTGCCGCTGCGCAGAGCGAGCCGGAACAGGCCGAGCCGGTCGAGCCGGCAGTCGAGGCGCCGGCCGTGGTCGAGACCCGCGCCGTTGCCGCGGCGGAGCCGGCAAGCCTGGGCGGCTTGGTCATGGTGTCCACCAAGTCGGTAGTCGAGGCGCCCGCGGCGCAGGAGCCGGTATTGCCGGCGGGGCCGCGTCGTCGCGACGTGACTCGTCAGGCTCAGCAAGGCGCCGCTCCGGCTGACCTGGTGCAGGTGGAAACCCGCAATCCTTGAACGTAGTCTGAGGCCCGGAGCGCTGCTATTTAGCGCTCCGGGTGTTGACGCCGCTCAGGGGTTTGGTTAATATACCCCTCTCTCGCAAGAGATGTTCCCTGATAGCTCAGTTGGTAGAGCGACGGACTGTTAATCCGCAGGTCGCAGGTTCGAGCCCTGCTCGGGGAGCCAGAATTCAAAAGGCCACGCATCGCGTGGCCTTTTTGCGTTTCCGCGCGTTCGTCGCGGTTTTCCGCCGAGTTCTCGGCGCCCTGGCGCGCCTGTCCCAATTGATTGCGCTAAGCAATTTTAACAGTTTGCTTCCCATTCCATACGTCATATAACACAAGCTGGTGACAACTTGACCGCCTCGTTTGCGCGCGCTTGAGCGCGGCCGTTTCCGGCTGCGCGGCGCGGCGAGCTGGGGGCGGCGTGAGGAGGCCGGGTGGCTGGATCCCTGAAGGGCGAAGGCAGCGCCTTGGATTGCGCCGAACAGGTGTTGTCCGATGTGCTGGAAGCGGTTCCGGTGGGACTGGCGCTGATTGACGGCCAGATGCGTTATCGATTGCTCAACCAACGTCTGGCGGAGGCCAACGGCCTGCCGCATTCGGCCCATCTGGGGCGCGGCGTGGCGGAAACGCTGCCGCAGATCGGCGAATATCTGGAATCGCTGATGCGGCAGGTGATGGAGAGCGGCGAGCCGGTGCTGGATGTTTGCGTCAATTCCAGGGTGGGCGCCGGCGGCAAGGGCGCGCTCAGGGAGTGGCAGATCAGCTATCTGCCGTATTGCGCCTCGGCGGACGAGGTGGCGGGGGTGTTGGCGGTGGTCAGGGACGTGGCGGCGGAGCGGCGGGCCGAGCGTCTGCGTGGCGAGGGCGAGGCCCGCTTGCGAATGGTGGTGGATTCCGCGCTGGACGGCTTGGTGATGATAGACCAGGGCGGGCGCATCCGGATGGCGAATCATCGGGCGGAGGTGATGTTCGATTATCTGGGCGTCGGCATGGAGGGTCTGATGATTTCCGGCCTGGTGCCGGAGCGCTTCCGCGACGGCCATGGGCGGCTGATCGAAAATTATATGCGCCGCCCGGAGGCGCGGGAGATGGCGCGCCAGCAGGAAATCTTCGGGGTGCGGCGCGACGGCGGCGAGTTCCCGGCCGAAATCGGCCTGACGCCGGTGCGCGACGGCGGGGAGTTGCAAGTGCTGGCCACCATTACCGACATCAGTGCGCGCAAGGCGGCGCAGGCCAGTCTGGAGCTGGCCTTGAAGGAAAAGACCGCCTTGCTCAACGAGGTGCACCACCGGGTCAAAAACAATCTGCAAGTCATTTCCAGTCTGCTCAATCTGCAAACGCGCTCGGCGCCGCCGGAGGCGGTGGCGGTCCTGACCGAGTGTCAGAATCATGTGCGCGCGATGGCGCTGATCCATCAGCTCTTGTACGAGCACGGCGACTTTTCCCGGATTCACGTGGGGGTTTACCTGGAGCGGCTGACTCAGTTGCTCAGCGGCAGCGTGTCGGACGTCGGGGTGCGCTTGCGCTGCCGCGGCATGGGCGCCGCGGTGTATCTGGGCATGCAGCGGGCGATTCCCTGCGGCTTGCTGGTGAACGAGTTGGTGACCAATGCGCTCAAGCATGCGTTTCCCGATCGGCGCGGCACGGTGGAGGTGGCGCTGGAGCGGGAGGACGGCGGGCGTTGCCGGATTCTGGTGTCGGACGACGGCGTCGGCATTCCGGAGTCGGTGAAGCTGGGCGAGGTCAGTTCCTTGGGGTTTCGCCTGATTCCCACCCTGGTGGGTCAGTTGAAGGGGGAGGCTCGCTTGCTGCGGCCTGAGGCGGGCGGGGCCTGCGTGGAGATCGCGTTCAGCGATGAGCCGGAGAGCGCGGAATGAATATGGACAACGGTTTGTTGATCGTGGAAGACGAAGGGGTGGTGGCGCTGGACTTGCAGACCAGTCTGGAGTCTTTGGGTTACCGGGTGCTCGGCGTCTGCGCCAATGCGGACGACGCGGTGCGGCGGGCGGGGGCGGATCGGCCGGATCTGGTGTTGATGGACATTCATCTGGACGGCGACGTGCCGGGCACCGAGGCGGCGCGCGTGATACGCGAGCGTTTCCAGATCCCGTCCATCTTTCTGACCGCCTACGCCGAGGACGATATGCTGCGCAACGCGGAAGGCAGCGCGCCCTACGGCTATCTGCTCAAGCCGTATCAGTTGCGGGAGCTGAACGCCTCGGTGCGCATGGGGCTGGCGCGGCGCAGGGCGGAGGTGGAGGAGCAGCGTCAGCGCCGTCGCTTGCGCATGGCGGTGGAGGCGGCCCGGCTGGGGGTGTGGGAATGGGGCGGCCGGCGCGGCGAGATGGCGTGGGAGCAGGAGTTTCTGGACGCGTTCCCGTTCGCCGTCGCCGAGGACGGGCTGCCCGGTTTGCTCGGCATGGCCGAGGCCGACGCCGCCGAGTTGACGCGGATCTTGGAGTCCGAGCGGGTCTTGCAGAAAACAGTGAAGCTGGACGCGGAGGGCGCGGAGCGCTGGCTTGAGCTGTGCGGGCGCAATTTCGCCGCGCAGGGCGAGCCGGCGCGTTGGGTGGGGGTGGCGCGAGACGTGACCGACGCGCATTTGAGCGAGGCCAGCCTGCGGCAAGCCAGCGTGGTGTTTCAGGCCAGCGCGGAGGGGATTCTGGTATTGGATCATCGGCGTTGCATCGTGTCGGCGAACGAATCCTTTTACCGATTGACGGGCTTGAGCGCGGAAGAGTCGTTGGGCAGTGATCCGGACGATTGCCTGCATGTGGAGCCGCATGGCGAGAGTTTTTACCGCCGGCTGGAGGGTGAGCGGCATTTCTGGCAGGGCGAGGTGGTGTGTCGCCGCCGGGGTGAAACCTTTCCTTGCTGGCAGCATGCGTCGGTGGTGCGGGACGGGGAGGGGGCGGTCAGTCATTACGTGCTGGCCATCTCCGATATTTCGGCGATACGCGCGGCGGAAGCGCATATTCATTTCCTGGCCTACCATGATCAGCTGACCGGTTTGGGCAATCGCCATTTTCTGCAGGTGGAACTGGATAAGGAGATTGCCAGGGCCAAGCGCCGCAATGAGCGCATCGCGCTCTTGTTCATCGATCTGGACGGCTTCAAGGCGGTGAACGACGGCTGGGGGCACGAGGCGGGCGACGCGTTGCTGGTGGCGATGGCCGAGCGTCTGCGTCAGCATGTGCGCGGCGAGGATTTGGTGGTGCGCCTGGGTGGAGACGAATTTCTGGTGGTGGCGCCGGGCTTGGATCGCGGAGAGTCCTGCAGCGTGATGGTGGGGCGGCTCTTGACGGTGTTGGCGCAGCCGGTGGCTTTGGGTGACGACGAGTGCGCGGTGTCGGCCAGCATAGGGGTGGCGTTCTTTCCGGAAAACGGCGGCGATCTGGGCGGTTTGCTGCATGCGGCCGACCGGGCGATGTACCAGGCCAAGAGGGCGGGTAAGAACGAATTCAGGATGGCGGCGGAATAAAATCCGCGCGGGAAAGAATAAAAGCCGAAATCGCGAGATTTCGGCTTTTATATTTGGTGGAGATAAGCGGGATCGAACCGCTGACCTCTTGCATGCCATGCAAGCGCTCTCCCAGCTGAGCTATACCCCCGGTATTGCTGGCGTCCCCACGGGGATTCGAACCCCGGTTACCGCCGTGAAAGGGCGATGTCCTAGGCCTCTAGACGATGGGGACTGAATTGTGGTGGAGATAAGCGGGATCGAACCGCTGACCTCTTGCATGCCATGCAAGCGCTCTCCCAGCTGAGCTATACCCCCACGGAGTGTTTCGTCCTTCCCGGCTTTCGCCCGGTCGGTCTCGACAGGAAGCGAACTATACCTAGGCTTTTCAGGCCGCGCAAGGCTTTTCTCAAAATATTTCCCTTGGTGGGCGCCGGGTGAGAAAGAGGGTTTAAGGGGCGGCGGCGGCGGCTTTTGACGCCGCTGGCCGCAAAGCCGTGATTTTCTGGGAAAAATCAGTTTATTCCTATTCCAAGCCATTGGGGTGGCGGGGATAGAATATCCGCGGAAAAACAATTCACGTCCGGCATTAGCGCAAAGAGTTAATGCCGGACAAGGTTAAAGCCTGGCTCAAATCGGCGGCTAACGATGGATGGCATAGACATGAGAATGCCGGGCGCGGATTGGCCGGGGTGGGAAGGGACGCGACAGTCCGGCAAAGCTTAGGAGGCGTGCATGAATAAAAAACAGTTGATCAACGAGGACTTGCTGGACTCCTCCTCGGACCAGGCTTTGAAAGAAGCCGCGGTTTTCCTGCTGAACACCCTGACGGACCGCGTTCAGTTGCGTCAGCAGAAAGGGATAGAAGAAATTGAGCGGCTGGCCATGGCTTACGGCCTGATTCTGCCCAAGCTCTACGCCAAAAACGGCGTGACGCCCAAATATCAGAACCCGGCGATGCCGCACCAGACCTGGTCCGGCCGCGGCAGGCCGCCGGTGTGGCTGGTGGAGGCGGAGGCCAGGGGAGAGGACCGCGAGCGCTTTGTGATCAAGAGTCAGAAGAGATTGGGGCAGGTCTAGCAGCATTCACCATCTGCCGCGCCTCGTGAAGCCTGGCATGGCGAGCGCCGCTTCGAAATGCTCATGCGCCGCGAGCGCGTTCCGCTTCTTCCGCTGTTTTCACTTTGTCTCGCGCTGGCCTGCGAGACCTTGAATGGATGCTGGCGCCGCGGCGGCCGGCGCAGGCGCGTTTCAAGGGTCCTGATGTTCCAGGCGCATGCGCGCCCGCGCATCGCGCTCCGCTTGCCGCTGCCTGCTTTGCAGCGTGGTGGCGACAAAGTCCAGATGTTGTTCCACCGCTTGCTGCGCGGCGTCCGGCTGCTTGTCGCGGATAGCTTCCCAGATGGCCAGATGCTGCGCGCGCAGCGCGTCCGCCACTTCTCCCACCGCGAACAAATCGGCGATATTGTCCTTGACGTGCCGATGCAGCATGGCCAGCAGGCTGCCGCTCAGATGGGCGAACAAGACATTGTGCGAGGCCTCGGCCACCGCCTGGTGAAAGCGCACGTCGGCCTGCGCCTGTTGGGCCAGATCTCCGCCGTCGTAGGCGCTCTGCAATTGGTTCACGCAATGTTCCAGACGCTGTAGGTCGGCCGGCGTGGCGCGGTTGGCCGCGCTGCGCGCCGCCGCGCCCTCCAGCACCCGCCTGAATTCCAATAAGTCTCCGTGCAAGTCCTGATGCTGGTTCAGCAGCTTTTCCCAGGGGTCGGAAAACGCGGTTTCCAGCCGGTCCGTCACCCAGGTGCCGCCGCCCTGGCGGCTGCTGAGCAGGCCGCGCGACGCCAGTTGCTGGATCGCCTCGCGCAGCGAGGGCCGGGACACGCCGAACTCCTCGGCCAGCTGCCGTTCCGGCGGCAGGCGGTCTCCCGGTTTGAGCACGCCGTCCAGAATGCGCTTTTCCAGTTGTTCGACGATGACGCCGGAGAGTTTGGGGATGTTCAGTTTGGGATAGGCCATGGCGCCGGGCTTGTCGGTTCGGAAAAATTGGTCAGACCAGAGTGAGTGCAGCTTACCACAGCCGGTGCGGGAATCCGCGTCGTCATATTGACGGACTCAAGCAATCACTCTAGAGTTGTTTTAATAAAAATAATTGGTCTTACCAATTTACAAAGGAAACCGGATGAAGCCTGCCAACGTGTATCTGTTCGGCACCTGTCTGCTGGACCTGTTTTTGCCGCAGGCCGGCGTGGACGCCATCGCCTTGCTGGAAGGCCTGGGCTTGCGAGTGCACTTTCCGCAGCAACAGAGCTGCTGCGGCCAGCCGGCCTATACCAGCGGCCATCCGGCGGAAGCGCTGGCGGTGGCGCGGGCGCAGCTGGACTGCTTTGCCGAGGACTGGCCCATCGTGGTGCCGTCCGGCTCCTGCGGCGGCATGATCAAGCACCACTGGCCCAAGCTGTTCGCCGGCCAGCCGGACGAGGCGCGCGCCTGCGCGGCGGCCGCGCGGGTGGTGGAGTTCAGCGATTTTCTGCTCAACCATCTGGACTGGCGGCCGCAAGATCAGGGCCCCAAGGTGAAGGTGGCGGTGCACACCTCCTGTTCCGCCCGCCGTGAAATGAATGTGCATCTGTCCTCTTGGGCCTTGCTGGAGCGGCTGGCCAATGTGGAACGGGTGGTGCACGACCATGAATCCGAGTGCTGCGGTTTCGGCGGCACTTTTTCGATCAAGCATCCTGACATCGCCGGGGCGATGGTGACGGACAAGGCCGCCGCGCTGCGGGACAGCGGCGCGGTGGAGTTCATCACCGCGGACGGCGGCTGTCTGCTCAATATCAACGGCAAGCTGGCCAAGGAGGGCAGGGCGTTTCGGGGCCGGCATCTGGCCAGCTTTCTGCTGGAGCGCGTGGGAGGCAAGGCATGAGCGCCCGCGAGGCCATTCTGGCCAAGCTGCGCGCCGCGCCGCGCGAGGAGTTGCCGCGGCCGGAACTGGACGCGCATTTCCGGCGCTTCGCGCCGCCGCAGCACAGCCTGGATGCCTTGCGCGGCTGGGCGCGGGCGATGCGGGCGGTGAAGACCGAGGTGCTGTGGGTGCGCGCCGACGACTGGCACACGCGGCTGGCGGTGTGGATCGCGCAGCGGCGGCCGGCCTCCTTGCTGCTGTCCGACACCGCGCACGGCCGCCGCGCCGAGGCGGTGCTGCAAGGCTTGCCGACGCCGCCGGCGCTGCGTTTCTTCGACCGCGCCGTCGACGGCTGGAAGGCCGAGCTGTTCGAGATCGAGGCCGCGTTCACCGCGGCGCGCTGCGGCATCGCCGCCACCGGCACCCTGGTGCTGTGGCCGGACGCGCAGGAGCCGCGGACCATGAGCCTGGTGCCGCCGCTGCACATCATCCTGTTCGACACCGCCACGCTCTATCCGGACTTCTACAGCGCGATGCGTTGTGAAAACTGGCAGGACGGCATGCCTACCAACGCCTTGCTGATTTCCGGTCCGTCCAAGACCGCCGACATCCAGCTGACGCTGGCCTACGGCGCGCACGGCCCGCGTGAACTGCTGGTGCTGGCGCAGCTGCCCGAGCACATCGATCCGGCGCAGCTGGAGCAGGCGGAGGAGGCCCGACCATGAGCGAGCACAAGATCGAGCTTTATCCCTCGCGCCAATTCAAGCAGCAGGCGCGCGCGGCATTGGCCGACGGCGAACTGCGCCACAGCCTGCGCGGGGCGATGGATTTTCTGATGGCCAAGCGTTTGTCGGCCTTCGACGATCCGGCGGAACTGGACGCCTTGCGCGCGCTGGGCGAGGCCATTCGCCAGCGTTGCCTGTCGCGGCTGCCGGACTTGCTGGAGCAGTTGGAGGCGAGGCTGAGCGCCAACGGCGTGCAAGTGCATTGGGCCGAGACCGCGGACGAGGCCAATCGCATCATCCACGGTCTGGTGGCGGCGCGCGCCGGCCGGCTGATGGTCAAGGGCAAGTCCATGGTCAGCGAGGAAATCGAACTCAACCATTATCTGGAAGCGCGCGGCGTCGCCGCGGTGGAAAGCGATATGGGCGAGTACATCGTGCAGCTGGCCGGCGAAAAGCCCACTCACATCATCATGCCGGCGATACACAAGACCAAGGCCGACATCGCGAGGCTATTCCACGACAAGCTGCCGGGCACGCCCTACACCGAGGACGTGGACGAGTTGATACAGATAGGCCGCGGCGCGCTGCGCCGGCTCTATCTGGACGCCGACGTCGGCCTGTCCGGCGTCAACTTCGCGGTGGCGGAAACCGGCACGCTGTGCCTGGTGGAGAACGAGGGCAACGGCCGCATGTGCACCACGGTGCCGGACCTGCACATCGCCATCACCGGCATAGAGAAAGTGGTGGAGAAGCTGGCCGACGTGCCGCCCTTGTACAGCCTGCTGACCCGCTCTGCCATCGGCCAGCCCATCACCACTTATTTCAATATGATCAGCGGCCCGCGCCGCGCCGGCGAAAAAGACGGTCCGCGTGAAGTGCATCTGGTGCTGCTGGACAACGGCCGCAGCCAGGCCTACGCCGACGCGCAATTGCGCAAGACGCTGCAATGCATACGCTGCGGCGCCTGCATGAATCATTGCCCGGTCTACGCCCGCATCGGCGGCCACGCTTACGGCACCACCTATCCGGGGCCGATCGGCGAGATCATTTCGCCGCATCTGCTGGGCCTGGAAAACACCCGCGATCTGCCCACCGCCTCCAGCCTGTGCGGCGCTTGCGGCGAGGTCTGCCCGGTGAAGATCCCCATCCCCGAGATGCTGATGCGGCTGCGCGAGGAAAGCCAACGTCCGGCCGGGGAGGCGGTCAGCCATCCGCTGCGCGGCCAGGGCGCGGCGGCCAGCGCGGCGGAGCGGCTGGCCTGGAAGGGCTGGCGCCAGGTCCACGCCTCGCCGCGGCTGTACCGCTGGTTCGGCTGGGGCGCCACCCGGCTGCGCAAGCTCGCGCTTGGCGGCCAGTTGGGCTGGACCCAGAACCACGCGCCGCTGACGCCGGCGCCCAAGACCCTGCACGAGCTGGTGCGCGAACGCGAAGCGCGCCGCGCCGCCGGGGAGCGGCCATGAGCATGAGCCCGGCGCATCAGGCTTTCCATCAGGATTTGCTGGCGGCGATGCCGGCGGCGCGCATCTACACCGACCCGCTGTCCACATTGGCTTACGGCACCGACGCCAGCTTCTACCGGCTGCGGCCGCAAATCGTCGCCCGCGTCGACTGCGAGGCGGAAGTGGCTGCCATCCTGGCGCTGGCGCGCCGCCACCGAGTGGCGCTGACCTTCCGCGCCGCCGGCACCAGCTTGTCCGGCCAGGCGGTCAGCGATTCGGTGCTGGTCTTGCTGGGCGATGGCTTCAACCATGGCCAGGTCTTGGACGACGGTGCGCGCGTCCGGCTGGGGCCGGCGATGATAGGCAGCCACGCCAACGCCCTGCTGGCGCCTTACGGCCGCAAGATCGGCCCGGACCCGGCGTCGATCAATAGCGCCAAGATCGGCGGCATCGCCGCCAACAACTCCAGCGGCATGTGCTGCGGCACCCGCGACAACAGCTATCACACGCTGGCGGCGATGCGCCTGCTGCTGCTGGACGGCGCCGCGCTGGACACCGGCGACGCCGCCAGCGTGGCGGCTTTCCGCCAGTCCCACGCCGCGCTGCTGGCCGGCTTGTCCGGCCTGGCGGCCGAATTGCGCGCCGACGCGGCGCTGGCCGAGCGGGTGCGCCGCAAATACCGGCTGAAGAACACCACGGGCTACGGCATCAACGCCTTGCTGGATTTCGACGACCCGGTGGACATGCTCAGCCATGTGTTGATCGGTTCCGAGGGCACGCTGGGCTTCATCAGCGAAATCACCTTCCACAGCGTGATCGAGCATCCGCACAAGGCCTCGGCCTTGCTGCTGTTCGACGCGCTGGAGCCGTGCTGCCGCGCGGTGTCGGCGCTGAGCGCGGCCGCAAACGCCCACGGCGTGGCGGCGGTGGAGCTGATAGACAGCCGCAGCCTGCGCGCCTTGCACGGCAAGCCGGGGCTGCCGGATTTCCTGGCGCGGCCGTTCGGTCCGGAGGAGGCCTGTTTGCTGATTGAGGCGCGCGCCGGCTCCGAGGCGGAGCTGGAGCGCCATTGCGCGGCAATAGACCAACTGCTGGCGGGTTTCGCGCCGCGTCTGTCCAGCGGCTTCAGCCGCGAGGCCACGGTATGCGACAGCTATTGGGCCTTGCGCAAGGGCCTGTTTCCAGCGGTGGGCGCGGTGCGGCCGCTGGGCAGCACCGTGGTGATCGAGGACGTGGCGTTTCCGATTCCGCAGCTGGCCGACGGCGTGGCCAGGCTGACGGCCTTGTTCGACCGCCACGGCTATGACGAGGCCTTGTTGTTCGGCCATGCCTTGGACGGCAATCTGCATTTCGTGTTCGCGCCCAGCTTCGACAGCGAGCGCGAGGTGGCGCGTTACGACGCTTTCATGCAGGACGTCAGCGCGCTGGTGGCCGGCGAATACGACGGCTCGCTGAAGGCCGAGCACGGCACTGGCCGCAATGTCGCGCCCTTTGTGCGCCAGGAGTGGGGAGACGCCGCCTGGAACATCATGCGCCGCATCAAGGCCTTGTTCGACCCGGACGGTCTGCTCAATCCCGGCGTGATCATCACCGACAACGAGCGGCTGCACCTGGAAAACCTCAAGCCCTTGCCGGCGGCCGATCCCATCGTCGACCGCTGCATCGAATGCGGCTTTTGCGAGGCGGCTTGTCCGTCGCACGGGCTGACGCTGAGCCCGCGCCAGCGCATCGTCGCCTGGCGCCGCATCCAGCAATTGAGCCGCGACGGCGGCGCGGCGGAAGAGCTGGCCGCGCTGCGCGCCGATTTCCGCTACCGCGCCATCGATACCTGCGCCGCCACCGGCATGTGCGCGACGCGCTGTCCGGTGGGCATCAATACCGGCGATCTGATGAAGCGCTTGCAAGGCCCGTCGCCGCGGCCCCGCGCCGCGCGCTTCGCCGCCCGCCACATCGGCGCCGCCGCGTCCGCCGTCCGCGCCGGCCTGGCGCTGGCGCATCTATTCGGGCCGGAGCGGCTGCACCGCATCAGCTTGCGGCTGCGTCGCCGCCACAAGGTGATTCCCTTGCTGCCCGCGCATCTGCCGCGGCCGGCCGGCCGTCTGCCCGCCGCCGGCGGCGACGGCGAGCCGGTGGTGCTCTTCCTCAGCTGCGTCAACCGCGCGCTGGCCGCGGACGCCGACGGCGGCAACGCCGCCGCGCCCACGCTGGCCTTGCTGCGCCGCGCCGGTTTCAGCCCTCGCTATCCGTCCGGCCAGGATGGCCTGTGCTGCGGCCAGCCCTTCGCCTCGGCCAATGCCGCGGAGGCGCTGGACATCAGTCAGAACGCGCTGAACCTGGCCTTGCTGGCCGCCAGCGAAGACGGCCGCCATCCGGTTTACCTGGACAACGGGCCGTGCGCGGCGCGCATCCTGTCCGCCCAGCGCCAAGGCCGGCTGGACGCGCGCTTGCGTCTGTTCGACGCGGCCCGCTTCCTGGACGCCTTCGTCGCGCCGCGGCTGGCGGTGACGCGCAAGCTGGCGCAACTGGCGCTGCACATCCCCTGCAGCGCCGCCGAGATGGGCGCGGCGGACGCGCTCAAGCGGCTGGCCGGCCGCTGCGCCGAGCGGCTGACGGTGCCGGACATCGCCTGCTGCGGCTTCGCCGGCGACAAGGGCTTCACCGTGCCGGAGCTGAACGCGCACAGCTTGCGACGGCTGCCGCCGGCCTTGCCCCAGGGCTGCCGCCACGGCGTGTCGATGAGCCGCACTTGTCAGATCGGCCTGAGCGAGCACGCCGGCTTTGAATACCGCAGCATCGAGGCGCTGCTGGATTTTTGCACCACCCCTGGAGCGTGTTTACGATCTAGCGAGCTAAGGCGAGACGAGGCGAAAACGGCTGAGAAAGCGGAATGTACAGATGGTACATGAGCATTTCGAAGGTGTTTTCAACGCCGTATCGCCGACGCGCAGCAGATCGTAAACAGGCTCTAAAAGCGGCCCGCTACGAAGGCCGCATCGTTGGCGCCGCCGCCCGGGCGGCCGGCGCCGAGTTGAAACGCCGGTAAACATCCTTCCCTGAACGCATTCCGTCCACACGGCCGCGGCTGGTCCGCCGCCGCGCGGATGTTTGTGCGCGCAAGAAGAAGGAGAGACTACAGAGGAGACATCATGATCTGGACCCAAAACTACTTTCCGTCCGGCGGCATGGCGCTGTCGGCGCTGATGGCGGCCTTGCCGATTATTTTCTTTTTCCTGGCGCTGGCGGTGTTCCGGCTCAAGGGCCATGTCGCCGGCAGCCTGACCGTGCTGCTGGCCTTGCTGGTGGCCACGCTGTTCTACGGCATGCCGGCGGACATGGCGCTGGCCGCCGCCGGTTTCGGCTTCGCCTACGGCCTGTGGCCCATCGCCTGGATCATCATCGCCGCGGTGTTTCTGTACAAGATCACCGTCAAGACCGGGCAGTTCGACATCATCCGCGCCTCGGTGTTGTCGGTGACCGAGGATCAACGGCTGCAGATGCTGCTGGTGGGCTTTTCCTTCGGCGCCTTTCTGGAGGGCGCCGCCGGCTTCGGCGCGCCGGTGGCTATCACCGCCGCGCTGCTGGTGGGCCTGGGCTTCAATCCGCTGTACGCGGCCGGCCTGTGCCTGATCGCCAATACCGCGCCGGTGGCTTTCGGCGCCATGGGCATTCCCATCATCGTCGCCGGTCAGGTCACCGGGCTGGACCCTTTCGCCATCGGCGCCAAGGCCGGACATCAACTGCCGTTTCTGTCGGTGCTGGTGCCGTTCTGGCTGGTGATGATGATGGACGGCCTCAAAGGCGTGCGCCAAACCTGGCCGGCGGTGCTGGTGGCCGGCGGCTCCTTCGCCGTCACTCAGTATTTCACCTCCAACTACATCGGGCCGGAACTGCCGGACATCACTTCGGCCCTGGTCAGCCTGGTGTGTCTGACGCTGTTCCTGAAAGTGTGGCAGCCGCGCGAGATCTTCACTTTCGCCGGTCGCCGCGCGCCCAGCCCGCGCCGGCCTTCCGGCTTCGGCCTGGGCCGGATCGCCCGCGCCTGGGGGCCGTTCCTGATCCTGACCGCGCTGGTGACGCTGTGGAGCCTGAAACCGTTCAAGGCCTTGTTCGCCAAGGGCGGCGCGCTGGAGCATTGGGTGCTGAAGTTCCATGTGCCCTACCTGGACAATCTGGTGATCAAGACCGCGCCCATCGTGGCCGCGGACAAGCCTTACGAGGCGCTGTACAAGCTGGACCTGCTGTCCGCCGTGGGCACCGCCATTTTCGTCGCGGCCTTGCTGTCCATCGTGTTGCTGCGCTTCCGGCCGGCGCAGGCCGCCGCCGCCTTCGGCGAAACCCTGCTGGAACTAAAGCGGCCCATCCTGTCCATCGGCATGGTGCTGGCCTTCGCCTTTGTCGCCAATTATTCCGGCATGTCCAGCACGCTGGCCTTGTGCCTGGCCAATACCGGCAAGGCCTTTCCCTTTTTCTCGCCCTTCCTGGGCTGGCTGGGCGTGTTCCTGACCGGTTCCGATACCTCGTCCAACGCCTTGTTCTCGGCACTGCAGGCGTCCACCGCGCATCAGTTGGGCGTGTCGGACATTCTGCTGGTGGCGGCCAACACCACCGGCGGCGTGACCGGCAAGATGATTTCGCCGCAGTCCATCGCCGTGGCCTGCGCGGCGGTGGGCCTGGTGGGCAAGGAGGCGGACCTGTTCCGCTTCACCCTCAAGCACAGCCTGATCTTTTGCAGCCTGGTGGGGGCGATGACTTACGCGATGGCGTATTTCTGAGAACCTGTTCAATGTCTGCTGCGCTTCAGCGATACGGCGTTAAAAACAAGCTCAAAATGCTCATGTACCACGTGTACATTCCGCTTTTTCGCTCGTTTTCGCCTTGTCTCGCTCTTGCTCGCGAGACTTTGAACAGGCTCGGAGATCGTAAACAGGTTCTGAGAACCCGGCTCAAGGCCCGGCGGCGTGGACGCGCCGGGCCGGGCTTACAGGATTTCCTGGTTTTCGCAGAAGAAGCTGATCGAGTCGAAATTGACCTGGGTGACATGGTTGGTGACCGGCACCATATTGATCAGGTGGCGGGTGCCGATGTCGAAGATATGGTATTCGCTGGCCAGGCTGCCGTACTCGGACGGCGACTTGGTCTTTTTGACGATGGTGACCGCGTTGGCCTCGCCGTTCCAGCCGTAGCTGGTGTTGAACTGCAGCAGGCGGTTGATGTAGTCGCCGGTGGGCGAATGCAGGAAGAAGTGGATGGTCTCGTTCTTCATGTCCAGATCGATGAAGCCGCTGGTGATCGCCGTCTCGCCGCTATTGCGCGGGAATTTGAGCTCGGAGATGCGGGCGGTGCAGATGGTGCGGCTGTCCATGATGTAGTTGTGGCCGGCATAGCCCAGATAGAGCGCGATCAGAAACAGTCCGAGAGCGATCAGAACACGATTTTGTTTTTGCAATTGAGATCGCTCCCGTATTTCTTGTCGCACAGATAACTCGCCGTGCATTTGCCGCTCTTGATGTAGAAGGCGTCGCCGCCGCTTTCCGGCAGCTTGGGCGCGTCGCGGTAGACATTGCCCACCACGAACAGGCTGCGCGCGCCGTCGCGCATTTTATGAATGTTCATTTGCGGAATCCACCAAGAGGCGTGCCAGCCCAAGAGCAGACCCGCGGCGGTGATGGCCAGCAGGGCCAGCGCCTGGCGGCGATCGACACGGACCGGCAGCCGCCAGCGCGCCATGCGCCGCTTGGGCGCCGGCGCGGCTCCGGCCGCGGGCGGGAGGCTTTCCGGCGCGGGCAGGGCGCCGTCGGCGTCCTCCCGCGGCTCCAGCGTGGCGAAGGCGCCGACGAATTGGCAGCCGCGCCTCGGAATGGTCTTGATGATCTTGGGATCCAGCCCGCTTTTCTCAAGCTGCGCGCGCAGATCGAATACCAGCTTGTGGTAGCTGGAGTCGGTGACGATGGTTTTCCCCCATACGTTTTCAATCAGCTCGTTTTTTTCGAACAGTCCGGAGAGCAAGAGCTTGAGCAGCAGCGCTTCATTGTATTTCAGGATGATCTTGTCTTGATCCCCGGGCAGCAGGCTGCCCTCGTCAGGGTCGAAGACGACTTTGTCTTCAATATGGAATCTCATTTTTATAATCTTTCTTCCCACGCCGCGGCCGGTATTGGAAACGCCTTGCGGCATTTGATATTACGGCCAGGACGGGTTCGGCGATATTTTAAATTACCCCATAGGTAATTTGCTCTAAATCGATTATAGGTAGCAATACCCAACTGCCAAGCTGGCCTTGCCAAGTGATGTTGCGGGGGAGCCGAAAGGTAAGCGGAAATGACAAGAGCGCCGGGCGCGCTCTTGATTTGACGTCAAATATTTTCCAACAGAATCCGCTTCTTTTCAAGAGGATGGCCGCGTTCGCCGCGCGGACCGCATGCGCGAACGGACGGCGAAGTCCGCTGGAACTCAGGCCTGTAGGGCATTGCCGCCGGGATGGCGGCGTCGGGGAATCCGGCGTATTCGGCGTGGCCGGCCCGCAACGAAAACCATGGATTTGGCGAAAGGCCGGAGCGGCCGGCGATGACTACGGAATTGTAGCGACGCGATTACAGCGCGCCGGCGCCGGAACGGAGCCGAGACGCCCGCCGAGGCGAGTCCGGCGCGAAGCGCGCATGAAAAACCGGGATAAGGGAGCCGCCAATAAGATGGCCTGTCGCTTGCTATTGAGGACTGAGTGGAATTGACGGCTCTGGCAAATGGCTGCGGCCGCTTGTTAAAACCAGCGGCGCTTTTGGCTTAATGCGTGGATTTAAGCTGTGTGATTTCTTGTTGCGCTCGCAGCAGCTCCTGCTCTATCGCATTAATTCTTTTATCTCTGCTGTTAAGTTCGTTTAACAGTTGCTCGCTCAGCAATTGCGCCTGATCCAGACATAGGATCAGCGCGGAGAGTTTGGCGCTGTTGGCGAGTTGCTCCATTAAAGGATTGCCGGCGTTGGCGTGGTCTTTGTTTTTATATTGCATGCTGAATGATGTGTGTTGTTATTCAATACATTTAGGCAGTCGAAAGCGGATTTCGCGCCCACGGAACAGAGCGGAGATCATAGCATGCAGTTTGGATGAGCGGGGGCGCAAGCCTTGAGAATTAAGCTTTTTGCCAGGGGTGGTAAGGAATGATAATGATTGCTGCGGCCGTTGTTGGCCCTGTTCGGGCCGATATCGGACCTGGGGCGGCGGCCAAAACGATAATCATTTCTAATGGCTGATAATAAATTGTACTGGTTTGGATAAAGACATTTAGTATCAACAGGGTTAAGCTGGCCGCTGATGTTTTTTGGAGGCAGTGGCCGTGTTAATGGCGGGAAATGAAAAAGTATTGGAAGGCTTGGCCCAAGAGCGGGAGATGATTTGGCGGCAGGATTTGGAGAGCTTGACGGTTTATATCGAAAACCTGATTAGAAAAACCTCCGCCATGGGCGCGGTGGTGCCTGGACTCTATCGCGCTTTGAGAATATGCAGCGTCGCCCTGAAAGGCGGCGGCGTGGGCGGCAAGGTGTATCTGACGCGCAAGGAGCGTTTGGATATTTATTGGGCGGTGAAGTCGGAAGCGTTTTCCATTTGATTATTGGTCAGTAGTGGCGTTTATTTTTGGATTGGGAAATCAATTGTGTCGCTGATCGGTTTTGTATGTTGTCGCGTATTTAGCATCGCTTTGTTCTGGTGCGGGATGAAGGCGCTGGGCATAGGCGTTTTGATGCTGCTCTTGCATATTGGCAAGGAGAAGGCTTTGAATGCGCCCTTGCGGCGCGAGTGAGCGCCTGCGCCTGGTTTGTGGCAGCAAAGTCAGGCGCGGGCTTCTCCTCGCCCCGCCGGAGCGGGCGAAATGGGGATTGTCGGATTGAAATGAAATGGGGCCGCGTTGCGATAACGCGGCCCTTTTGGCGTGGACGCCGTTTATCAGAATACGCGCAGGCCGGCGCTCCACACTTGGCGCACCAGCGGAATGCCGTCCCGCTCGCGCGCCTGGACCAGGTCCGCGCGCTGGCCGACGGCGATGGCGCCGCGGTCCGCCAATCCCACCGCCCGGGCCGGGTTGCGCGTGACGGTGGCGACGGCGCGGCTTGGGTCCCAGCCCGGCTGGCGGCCCAGCAGGTAGGCGGCGTGCAAGAGGCTGGCCGGCACGTAGTCCGAGGACAGGATGTCCAGCAGGCCGTGGCCGGCCAGTTCCAGGGCGGCGACATTGCCGGAGTGGGAGCCGCCGCGGACGATGTTGGGCGCGCCCATCACCGTCATCAGCCCCTGTTCGCGCGCGGCGCGCGCGGCGGTCAGGGTGGTGGGGAATTCGGACATGGCCACGCCGTCGCGCACCGCCTCGTCGATATGGCTGAGCTCGGTGTCGTCGTGGCTGGCCAGGGCTATGCCGCGCGCGCGCGCCAGTTCCACCACCGCCTGGCGGTGGCTTTCGGCGTAGCGGTCTTGCTTGAGCTTGCGTTGCTCCACCGCGGCGAGGAAGGTGTCGTCGTTCCAGCTGACGTTTTTCTTGGCGTAGTACTTTTTGTACTGCGCCAGGTCGCGGTATTGGCGCTGGCCGGGGGTGTGGTCCATCAGCGACACCAGACGCACCGCCGGATGGCCGATCAAGGGGGACAGCGCGTCCAGCAGCGTGGGATAGGCCAGTTCGCAACGCAGGTGGAACAGGTGCTCGGCGCGGAAGACGCGGCGGCGCATGCCGGCGTCTATCGCCTCGAAGGCGCTTTGCAAGGTATCCAGCCGCACGCTGTCGCCTTCCAGATCGCCCACCGACAGCGCGTCCAGCACGGTGGTGATGCCGGCTGCCACGCATTGCGCGTCGTGGGTGACCACGGCCGGCAGCGTCGGCCACAGCACGCCGTTGCGCGGCATCAGGTGTTTTTCCAGATTGTCGGTGTGCACTTCCACCAGGCCGGGCAGCAGGTCGTCGCCGTCCAGATCTTCGCTGTGGGGCGGGGGGGCGCTCAGCGCTTGGGCATGGACGGCGGCGATCACGCCGTTGTCTATTTCCAGCGCGCCGCGTTCGACGACGCCGTCGGCCAGGATCAGCCGGGCATTGTTCAATATCCGTTTCATGCTAGGTGTTCCGATTTGTTTGCCAGCGGGACTTCAAACACGCGGTCGGCGACGGCGTCGCGGGTGGGTTCGTCGTGGAAGATGCCCACCAGCGCCGCGCCGCGCGCCAGCGCTTCGCGCATCAGTTCAATCACCACCGCGCGGTTGGCGGCGTCCAGCGAGGCGGTGGGCTCGTCCAGCAGCAGGATGGGCCGCGGCGCTATCATGCCGCGCGCGATATTGACCCGCTGCTGTTCGCCGCCGGAAAAAGTGGCCGGCGGCAGCCGCCACAGCCGTTCCGGTATGTTCAGCCGCGCGAGCAAAGCGCCGGCCTCGCGCCGCGCCGCGTCGGCGTCCACGCCCCATTCGCGCAGCGGCTCGGCGACGATGTCCAGCGCCGGCACCCGCGGGATGGCGCGCAGGAACTGGCTGACGTAGCCCAGGGTGTGGCGGCGGGCGTCTGCGATCTCGTGCGGCAAGGCGGCGGCCATGTCCAGCCAGGCGTCGCGGTGGCGGATGCGTATGCTGCCGCGCTCCACCAGGTAATTGGCGTACAGCGCCTTGAGCAGCGTGCTCTTGCCGGCGCCGGAAGGGCCGGCCAGCGCCACGCATTCGCCGGCGGCGGCCTGCAGGGAGACCTCGTCGAGCACCGGCAGCGTCAGGCCGCCTTGTTGGTGCAGGGTGAAAGTCTTGCTCACTTGCCTTGCGTCTATCAATAGCTTCATGGCTTCAGGCCTGCAGGATGGAGGATACCAGCAGCTGGGAGTACGGATGCTGCGGATCGTCCAGGATTTGATCGGTGAGGCCGGCTTCCACCACGCGGCCGCCTTGCATCACCAGCGTGCGTTGCGCCAGCAGACGGGCCACGGCCAGGTCGTGGGTGACCATGATGACGGCGATGCCGCTGTCGCGCACCAGTCTTCGGGTCAGGTCCAGGAAGCGGGCCTGCACCGAGACGTCCAGGCCGCCGGTGGGTTCGTCCATGAAGACCAGCCGCGGATGGGTGGCCAGGCTGCGGGCGATCTGCAGCCGCTGCTGCATGCCGCCGGAGAAGGCGCTGGGCGGATCGTCCAGCCGCGAGCGGCCGATTTCCACCCGTTCCAGCCAGTCGCCGGCGGTCTGGCGCAGCCGGCCGTAATGGCGCTGGCCCAGCGCCATCAGCCGCTCGCCGATATTGGCGCCGGCGGAGACGTTCATGCGCAGGCCGTCGCGGGCGTGCTGGGACACGAAGCCCCATTCGCTGCGCGCCAGCCGGCGGCGCTCGGATTCGGCGATGGCGGTGAGTTCGTGCTCGCGGCCGTCGCGTTCGCGAAAGCGCGCGCTGCCGGCGTCGGCGGCCAGCTTGCCGGCCAGCGCGGCCAGCAGCGTGGATTTGCCGGAGCCGGATTCGCCGACCACGCACAGCACTTCGCCGGCGTAGAGGTCGAAATCGACGCCGAAGCAGCCGTTGCCGTTGCCGTAGTCCTTGCCGAGGCCGCGGACGCTGAGTAGGGGCGGGTTCATTGCGGGCTTTCCTGTGTGTCGCGGCGCTGCCGGCAGTGGTCGCTGTCGGAGCAGACGTATTGGCGCGCGCCGGCGTCGTCGGTGATGATTTCGTCCAGATAGCTGTCGCCGGCGCCGCACAGCGCGCAGGCCTGTTCCCAGCGCTGCACCTGGAACGGATGGTCGTCGAAGGCCAGGCTTTCCACCCGGGTGTGCGGCGGGATCGCGTACAGCCGTTTTTCGCGGCCGGCGCCGAACAGCAGCAGCGCCGGGTTCATGTCCAGCTTGGGATTGTCGAACTTGGGAATGGGCGAGGGCGAAGCCAGGTAGCGGCCGTTGACCAGCACCGGGTAGTCGTAGCTGGCGGCGATGTGGCCGTAGCGGGCGATGTCCTCGTACAGCTTGACGTGCATCAGGCCGTAATCCTGGTGGGCGTGCAGCTTGCGGGTTTCCTGTTCGCTGGCCTCCAGCGTGCGCAGAGGCTCCGGCTCCGGCACCTGAAACACCAGCACCTGGCCGGCGCGCAGCGGGGTTTCCGGGACGCGGTGCCGGGTCTGGATCAGGCTGGCTTCGGCGCTGCGGGTGGTGGTGGCCACGCCGGCGACGCGGGCGAAGAAGCGGCGGATATTGACCGCGTTGGTGGTGTCGTCCGCGCCCTGGTCTATGACCTTGAGCACGTCGTCGCGGCCGATCACGCTGGCCGTCACCTGGATGCCGCCGGTGCCCCAGCCGTAGGGCAGCGGCATTTCGCGGCCGCCGAAGGGCACTTGATAGCCGGGCACGGCCACGGCCTTGAGCAGGGCGCGGCGCAGCATGCGCTTGGTGTTTTCGTCGAGGAAGCCGAAGTTGTACGCCCATGGCGCGACGGTGCTCATGCTTGTGTCTCCTTGGCGGCGTGTTCGCGGCGCAGCTGGCGTATCAGCGACAGCTCGGCCTGGAAGTCGACGTAGTGCGGCAGCTTGAGATGCTGGACGAAGCCGGAGGCTTCGACGTTGTCGCTGTGGCACAGCGCGAATTCCGGCTGCTGCGCCGGCGCGTGCGCCGTTTCGCCGAGTTCGGCGGCGCGCAGGCTGCGGTCCACCAGGGCCATCGCCATCGCCTTGCGTTCGGCCTCGCCGAAGCTCAGGCCGTAGCCGCGGGTGAACTGCGGCGGCGCGCTGCGGCTGCCGGCGAACTGGTTGATCATCTGGCATTCGGTCAGGGTGATTTCGCCGATGTCGACGTCGAAGCCCAGTTCTTCCGGGCAGACCACGACGCTGACTTCGCCCATGCGGATTTCGCCGGCGAAGGGGTGGCTTTCGGCGTAGCCGCGCTGGGTGGAGTAGGCCAGGCCCAGCAGCCAGCCCTCGTCGCCGCGCGCCAGGTTTTGCAGCCGGGCGGCGCGGCCGGCCGGGAACAGCAGCGGCTCGCGGGTCAGGTCGGCCGGTTCCGGATCGCCCGGCGGCGGCGTTTCCGGCTCGATCAGCCCTTCCTGGGCCAGGGTGTCCAGCACGCAGGGCAGCCGTTCCGGCAGCGGCGCGTCCGCCAGCGTCGGCCGCGGCGGCTCGCCGGCCTGGGCCAGGCCGAAGTCCAGCAGCCGCTGGGTGTAGTCGGCGGTGGGGCCCAGCACTTGGCCGCCGGGCACGTCCTTGAAGGTGCCGGACACGCGGCGGCGCACCCGCATCGCTGCGGTGTCCAGTGGCCGGCTGGCGGCGAAGCGCGGCAGGGTGGTGCGGAAGGCGCGCAGCAGGAAGGCCGCCTCCACGCAGTCGCCGGCCGCCTGTTTCAGCGCCAGCGCCGCCAACTCCTCGTCGTACAGCGAACCTTCCTGCATCGTCCTGGCCAGCGCCAGCCGCAATTGGCCGCGGATCTGGGCGAGGCTCAGTTCCGGCGTCGCCGCGTCGCCGCGGCGCTTGGCGGCCAGCAGGTCCCAGGAGCGGGCGATGGCGGTTTCTCCGCCTTTGACGGCTACGTACATCTCAACCCTCCTTGACGCGGGTGCTGCGCGGCAGGCCGGCCACGCGCTCGCCGCAGATCAGAAAAATGTCCACGCCCCGCGGAAAACGGGCGTGATTGTCCCGCCATTGCCGCCAGAAACCGTCCGGCGCGCCGTTCACGCCGAAACGGCGCGGCGCGGCGAAGCCCGGGCCGTCGGCTTCCACCTGTTCGGCGTTGAAGCCGGCGGTTTCCAGCAGCACGGTGGCGGAGCGGTCCGGGTATTCGGGCTCGCCGGCCTTGAGCGCGGCCAGCGGCGGCGGCGGCGCGCCCAGCGGCAGCACCACGAAGTCGGCCTGTTCCGGCGCGGCGGCCAGGCGCAGGCCGGTGTGGAAGCGCAGGCTGGCCAGGGTGTCCGCCGGCAGCGGCGGCAGCCAGACGCTGACGTCCTGGTCCAGCAGGGCATAGAGCAGGGCGGCGGTGGCCGGCATCAGGCCGGGCAGCTCGGCCGGCAGCGCAGGCAGCGTTTGCGGCAGTAGGGGTTCGGCCAGCGCGGCCAGCGCGGCGCGGAAGCAGCGCTGACTGTCGTGAACCGGGTCGGAGAAGGCGGCGCGCATTTCATTCATCTCATTCCCCCCGGACCAGGGTGAAGAACTCCACCTTGCTGGCGGCGGCTTCGCGCGCCGCCTGTTCGCGGCGCGCGGCGCGTTCGGCGCGCAAGGGCGTTATCCATTGCGCGAGCAAACCGTCCCGCCGCGCCGGGTCTTGCAGCAGCGCGTCGGCCTGGGCGATCAATTCGGCGTGTTCGCCGTTGCTGCCCAGCGCCCAGCCGTGGCCCAGGCGGCCGTTGATCCGGCAACTGGCGCGGCTGACGCTGGCTTCGCCCAGATTGAAGCGGGCGCCGCCGCCGCCGGCGCGGCCCTGCAGCATGACAAGGCCGGTTTCGGCGCGGCGCAGCCATTCCACTTGCGGCGCCGGCGGCAATTGCGGGCCCAGCAGCCGGCGCAGCCGCGGCGGCGGGGTGTGGGCCAGCACGCTGAGCCAGTCTTGTCGGGTCGAGGTTTCCATATCGGGTATTCCCCTGTGCGGTTTCAACAAAAATTCATATAAACGTATAGACGTATCCATGATAATGGCCGGCGATAAGGCGCAAACAGCATGCGGCGATGAAGGTTTTGTGACGATTGGGTGGCGGGGCTAGACCTTGGCCGCCATGGGAACGAGAGGGCGAGAACGATGATTGAACGCGGTTCCGGGGTCGCCGTCTGGCGGCAGATAGAAAACAGCCTGGCGGAGGAGATCGCCAGCGGTGCGATCCGCGCCGGCGAGCAATTGGCCACCGAGCTGCAACTGGCCCAGCGCTTTCGTGTCAACCGCCACACCATACGGCGCGCGGTGGCCACGCTGGTGGAGCGCGGCCTGTTGCGGGTGGAGCAGGGGCGCGGCACCTTCGTCCAGGACAATGCGATCGACTACGCGATCAGCAAGCGCACCCGTTTTTCCCAGAACATGGCCAGTCAGAACCTGAACTCGGACATCGACGTCCTGGCCAGCGACACGGTGCCGGCCAACGCCGAACTGGCCGATTTGCTGCAAGTGGCGGTGGGCGAGCCGCTGCTGCGGATCAAGACCCTGAGCCGGGTGGCGTTGCGGGTGGTGGACTGGGCGATCTTGTTCTTTCCGGCGGCGCGCTTTCCCGGCCTGCCGGAGATTTACCGGCGCGAGCGCTCGGTGACGCGCGCGCTGGCGCATTTCGGCGTAGACGATTACACCCGGCGCTTCACCCGCGTCAGCGCGCGGCTGCCGGACAGCGAGACGGTGGACTATCTGGGGCTGCCCAAGAACCGGCCGGTGCTGCATGTGAAGTCCTTGAACGTGGACCCGCAGGGGCGGCCGGTGCAATACGGGATCACCTGCTTCAACGGCGATCTGGTGCAACTGGTGATGGAGGAGGCCTGATGCGTTACGCGCTGTATTACGCGCCGCGGCCGGACAGCGCCTTCTGGCGCGCCGGCAGCGGCTGGCTGGGCCAGGACGCGCACAGCGGCCTGCAAGTGTTGCCGCCGCACGCGCCGGGCCTGGACGCCGAAGTCTGGGCGGAGCTGACCGCGGCGCCGGCCCGTTACGGATGGCACGCCACGCTGAAAGCGCCGTTCGCCTTGCGCGCCGGCGCGGACGAGGCGGCGCTGCTGGCGCGGACCGCGGCATTGGCGCAACGCTTCCAGCCCTTCGAGCTGGCGCTGGAGGTGGCCTGGCTGGCGGATTTTCTGGCGTTGCGGCCGCCGGCGCCGCCGCCGGAGCTGGCGGAACTGGCCGCCGCCTGCGTGGTGGAGCTGGAGCCCTTGGCCGATCGCGAATCGCCGCGGAAAACGCGCGCCGGGCTGGACCCGCGCCAGGAGCGGCTAAGCTTGCGCTGGGGGTATCCCTATGTGTTCGAACACTACCGCTTTCACCTGACGCTGAGCGGCCGGCTGAGGCTGGACAGCGCGACGGGGCGGGCGCTGGAACAGGCGGCGCGCGGGCATTTCGCCGCTTTCTCCCGCGCGCGGGTGGACGGCGTGGCGGTGTTTGTCGAGCCGGCGGCGGGCGAGGCTTTCCGCTACCTCGCGCATTGCGGCTTTGACGGACAGGTGGCGCGCTATGAAGCCTGAGCCCGGCGCGCTGTGGTATGTGATCGGCCCGTCCGGCGCCGGCAAGGACAGCCTGCTGGCTTATGCGCGGGCGCGGCTGCCGGCCTCCGGCCGGCTGGTGTTCGCCCACCGCTACATCACCCGGCCGGCCGACGCCGGCGGCGAGAACCACGTGGCCTTGAGCCGGGAAGAGTTTGAACAACGCGAGCGCAGCGGCTGCTTCGCCCTGAGCTGGCGGCGGCATGGTCTGGCCTATGGCCTGGGCATGGAAGTGGCGCTGTGGTTGGAACAGGGGCTGGACGTGGTGGTCAACGGCTCGCGCTCGGCGCTGCCGCTGGCGGCGCGGCGTTTTCCCGGCCTGCGGCCGGTGTGGGTCGTCGCCAGCCCGGCGGCGCTGGCGGCGCGGCTGGCCGGCCGCGGCCGGGAATCGGCCGAGCGCGTCGCCCTGCGGCTGGAGGAGGCCGCCGCGCTGACGCCGCCGCCGGACGCGGCGGTGCTGCAAAACGACGGCGAACTGGCCGAGGCCGGCGAGCGGCTGCTGCGGCTGCTGACGCGGGGCAGGGAGGCGGACTGTCCTTAATACCTGGAAAACCGCGCCGGCGAAGCCGCCGCCGCTTGCTATAACCGGGGCAGTTCGCCGGCCGCGTGGCGGCGAGCCGCGCGCCGTCTCCGGCTGGCGGGACGCCGGAGAACGTGTTTACGATTTCGCGAGCTAAGGCGAGACAAGGCGAAAACCGCTGAGAAAGCGGAATGTACAGGTGGTACATGAGCATTTCGAAGTGGTTTTCAACGCTGTATCGCCGACGCGCAGCAGATCGTAAACAGGTTCTGAGCGGTGCGCATGCAATGGTCGTCCCGCCGTTGGCAGGAGAATGGATATGGCTTTGCAATCGAGAAACTGGCATGCCTGGCTGAACGTGATGCCGGGTCACCCCAAGAGCTTGCATGTGGCAGGCGACGTGGTGGTGGCCAACCCCGGCGTGGAGGCGCTGCTGTGCATGCGCGAGCCGCAAGGCATCAACCCGGCCATCCTGATGCTGGACTTGCACCTGGTGCAAAAGCCCGGCATGTGGCCGCAGGTGTTGGCGGTGGCGCACGCCCACTACGACAGGGTGCTGCCGCCGGGCGCGCCCAAGTACACGGCGGTGGAAGTGCTGCACAATAACGAGCGGGTGGCTTATATCGAGCCCATCCCCGAAATCGTATAGACAGCGGCAGTCACGGCGGCCTGGCAGGGCCGCCGGACGGCTTGCGGGATCGTAAACGGGTTTTACAGCGTGACGCTTTCGCAGCCGCTGCGGCCGGACTTCTTGGCCCGGTACATCGCCTGGTCCGCCGCCTGCAGCAGGCTGTCCGCGCTGCTGTCGCCGTTGCCCAGCGCGATGCCGACGGAAATGCCCAACTGGCGTTGTTCGCCGCCGATGTCGAAAGGCGTTTGCATCGTCTCTATGCATTTGGCCGCCACGATGCGGGCCGCTTCCTCCGCGTCCTCGCCCAGATCGCCGATCAACAGCACGAACTCGTCGCCGCCGATGCGCGCCAGGGTGTCGGTCTGGCGCACGATGCCGCCCAGGCGCTGCGCCGCCTGCCACAACACTTTGTCGCCGGCCTTGTGGCCGTAGCCGTCGTTGATCTGCTTGAAGCCATCCAGATCCAGAAACAACAAGCCCAGCCGGCTTGCATTGCGCTGCGCGCGCGCCAGCGCCATGGTCAGGCGGTCGGCCAGCAAGGCGCGGTTGGGCAGGCCGGTCAGGGTGTCGTGATGGGCCATGCGCGCCAGTTCCGCCTGATGCTGGTCCAGCTTGCTCAGCAGCCGGTTGAAGGCGGCCAGCAGATAGCCCACCTCGTCGTTGCGCTTGACCGGCAGCGGTTCCAGCGGCAGTTCGCCGCGGGTCATGCGGTCCGCGTGGCTGGCGGCGCGGAACAGCGGGCGGAACAGCAGATACAGGCCCGCGCCCGCGGCCAGGGCGAACACCAGCACGGCGATCACCGCGTTTTTCAGCAAAAAGGCTTGCGCCCGTCCCACGGTGGCGAAGGCCTCGCTGCTGGGCAGCCGCGCCACCACGAACCAGCCGGTGCTGGGCACCGAGGCGATGGCGGAGACTTCCTCGCGCCCCTGGGCGTTGACGGTGATGCCCACGCCGCGAAACCCCGTCATCGCCCGGTCGTGCAAGGGATTGATCCCCGCCGGCGGCGTGGGTTTGAGCACCATGTCCGGCTGGGAGGAGGCGACGAAGATCTTGTCCTGCGGCGAGATCAGCAAAAAGCCGCTATTGGGCCCGCCGATGTGGGAGGCCAGCAGCAAGTCCATGAAGCCCGGCGCGGCCAGCGCGGTAATGCCGGCCAGCGCACCTTGCGGGCGGCCGTCGCGCCAGGGCAGCGCCGCCGCCATCGGCAGCACCGGTTTTTTGCTGATGCGGCCGATGAGCGGGCGGCCGATGACGACGCGGTCCAGATTGGGCGGGCTGGACAGGGCGACGCGGATATAGTCCCGGTCGGAATAGTCCCGACCCACGCGGCCGGGCATGGACGGATAGTCGGCGATGGCGCGCCCGTCCGGCGTCACCACGTACAGGCCTTGCGAGAACGGGCATTGGAAGTCGCAATGCAGGCGCAGCCAGGCTTGCAGTTCCGCCGGGCGTTGCAGCAGCTCCTGGGGCAGGCTGGCGGCCAACCGCTGAAGCAAGGCCTGGCGCTGCTGGATCTTGAAGTCCACGTCGCGGGCGACGTAGCTGGCCAGCGCCATCTGCTGGTTCTGCACCACCTTGCTCAAATCCTCGCGCAGAAACTGGCTGAGCGCGTAGTAGCGCGCCACCGCGCCGGCCACCACGATGCCCAGCGCCAGCAGCAGCAAGCGGGTAACGATGCTATCAAGGACGCGGCGCAGGCTCATGGTCGCAAATAAGGTTGTCTTCAAGACAGTTTAGTCAAGGTTTCGGGCCTTGTATGCCCGGGCCCGGCGGGGCGGCTCAGCGCGGCAGCAGGCCGGCGCAACACAGCGCCACCGCGGCGCGGATGCGCTCGCCGGGCTCGTGCTCCGGCAGCGGCGGCGTCAGGCCCAGCGCCATCCGGCGCAGCGGTTCCGCTATCGTCATCGCCAGCAGCAGTTCGGCGGTTTGCGCCGGCTGCGGGCAGCGGATCAAGCCCTGTTCCGCCTGGCGCTCCAGCCAGCCGGCCAAGAGCGCGGCGCAGCGCTGCACGCCGTGCTCGGCGTACTGCGCCAGCGCCTGTTCCCGGCCGGGAAAGTCTCCTATCAGCAGGCGGAACAATCCCACCGCCTCGCGCGTGAGCACCTTGGCCGCCACGGTGTTCAGCAGCGCTTCCAAGGCCTGCGGCAGCGCGGCGGCCTCCGTCAGCGGCTCGCTCATCGGCGCGACGAAGGCGTCGGTCCAGCCGTGGATGACCGCGCCCAGCAACTGCTCGCTGTTGTCGGCGAAGCGGTACACCGTTTTCTTGGCCACCCCGGCCCGCTGCGCCACCGCCGCCATGGTGGCGGCCTGGTAGCCCTGGCTCAGCAAGAGTTCGGTGGCGGCGTCCAGCACCTGTTGCTTCAAAGCGTGTTCCGGCGCGGCGGGGCGGCCGCGCGCGCGCGGCGAGGCCTGATCCTGGCTTGACATCGGGGTAAGGTTTCCTCAATATGGAAACGCAATGCGTTTCTTAATTTACCAGCGCCGGCGTCGCGCCGCGCTGATCTTCAAGCCAAGGAGTGTACTGTGAATTCTCACTATGAAACATCTTACGATGAGCTGTTGCAGCCCGGCCCGCTGATGCTGGAAACCGGCGTGCGCCGTCTGGACGACGGCCGCTTGCTGGTGGCCGCGCGCACCGAAATGCCCGGCTGCGCCGGCCGCATGTTCGACTGGTGGTTCACCTTCTTCGATTCCACCCGGCACATCCGCTGGTGGCATCCGCACGACCATGTGGAGCTGCGCGGCTGGGACGGCCGCCGCCGCGCCGGCCGCGGCTATATCGGCTCCACCGTGCGCGCGGTGGAGGCGCTGGGCGAGATTCCGCCGGTGGCGGCGGTGTTGAAGTTCCACCCGCCGGAAACCTTCTTCGGCGCCGGCCGCTTGAGCGCGGCGCTGGCGCGCGGCGAGGCCTCGGCCGCGGTGTGTGCGCGCATCGCTTTCGGCAACGAACCGCGGCTCAGCGCCGACGGCGACCCGCTGGACGGCGAGATGGTGCACCTGACGCGGGACACCGCCCACGGCGCGGTGCTGCGCAGCCGCTTTTTGCTGGGCGCGGCCGACGGCAGCGGCGAGCCGGTGCCGGAACGCCTGGGCCTGGAGCTGATGCGCCATTGCTACAACGAGTTCAGCTGCCTGGCGCGGTTCTTGCCGTCGCTGTATTACGGCGAGCACGCCAACGGCGAGAAAGGGCCGCTGGCCTGGTAGGCCGCCGCGCCGGCGGGCAGGACATCCAGCCGCGCAAGACAAGCTTCACCCGGCCGTCACCGCGCTGTCATCGGCGCGTCGTAAGGTGGCGGCTGATTGACGGACGGCGCATGGACCATGAGGTCTATACGTCTAAACCCATTGGAGCGATGTCGATGAAACAGCTGATTGTCCTGGCCGCCGGCCTGGCCCTGTCCGGCCTGACGGCCCCGCTGGCGCAGGCCGCCACCACCCTGACCGTGTACACCGCGCTGGAGGCGGACCAGGTCAAGGAATACAAAGAGGCTTTCGAGAAGGCCAACCCGGACATCGAAATCCGTTTCGTGCGCGAATCCACCGGCATCATCACCGCCAAGCTGTTGTCCGAGAAAAACAATCCGCAAGCCGACGCGGTATGGGGCCTGGCCGCCACCAGCCTGATGATTCTGGACCAGCAGGGCATGCTGCAGCCTTACGCGCCCAAGGGCGTGGAAAAGCTGAGCCCGGAATTCGTCGACAAGGCCAAGCCGCCCAAGTGGACCGGCATGGACGTGTGGGCCGCCGCCCTCTGTTTCAACACCGTGGAAGCCGCCAAGAAAAACCTGCCCAAGCCGGAGAGCTGGGCCGACCTCGCCAAGCCGGTCTATAAGGGCCAGATCGTGATGCCGCATCCGGCGTCCTCCGGCACCGGTTATCTGGACGTGTCCGCCTGGCTGCAGATGATGGGCGAGAAAAAGGGCTGGGATTATATGGACAAGCTGCACGCCAATATGGCCCAGTACGTCCACTCCGGCTCCAAGCCGTGCAAGATGGCCGCCGCCGGCGAGTACCCGATAGGCATTTCCTTCGAATACCGCGGCGCCCAACTGAAGGAAAAGGGCGCGCCCATCGACCTGATCTACCCGAAGGAAGGCCTGGGCTGGGACCTGGAGGCCACCGCCATCATCAAGGGCAGCAAGAAGCTGGCCGCCGCGCAAAAGCTGGCGGACTTCTCGGTCAGCCTGCCGGCGATGCGCTTGTATGAAAAGAACTACGCGGTGCTGGCCATGCCCGGCGTGGCCAAGCCCAATCCCTTCATCCCCGCCGATTACGCCCAGCGTCTGAGCAAGAACAATTTCGCCTGGGCCGCCAAGCAGCGCGAGGCCATCCTGCGCGAATGGTCGCGCCGCTACGAAAGCAAGGCCGAACCCAAGAGCTGAGCCGGCTTCCGTCATTGCGCCGCCCGCCGGGCGGCGTCGTTTCTTTTTAAAAACCTGTTTACGATCTGCTGCGCGTCGTGGAGCGTTACACGGTGAGTGCGTCTTCAAAATGCTCATATACCGTGTGTGCGCTCCGCTTTTTCAGCCGTTGTCGCCTTGTCTCGCCCTTGCTCGCGAGATCGTAAACAGGTTCTAAGACACCCTGGAGTTGCGCATGAAACCGGCCGATAGCCTGGACGGCTTGTCCGAACACCTGTCCGTCCGCGGCCTCAGCCGCCGTTTTGGCGGCTTTACCGCTTTGGACGGCGTATCGCTGTCCATCCGCAAAGGCGAATTTGTCTGTCTGCTGGGCCCGTCCGGCTGCGGCAAGACCACCTTGCTGCGGCTGATCGCCGGGCTGGAACGGCCGGACGCCGGCAGCGTCCATTTGCTGGAGCGCGATATTACCGACGAGCCGCCGGCGCGCCGCGACTACGGCATCGTGTTCCAGAGCTACGCGCTATTCCCCAATCTCAGCGTCGCCGACAATATCGCCTACGGCCTCAAGCCGCGCGGCGGCGGCGCGCGCCACGCCCGCCGCGTGCGCGAACTCCTGGACCTGGCGGGCCTGCCCGGCGCCGAGGACAAATACCCGGCCCAGTTGTCCGGCGGCCAGCAGCAGCGCGTGGCGCTGGCGCGGGCGCTGGCCACCTCGCCCGGCCTGCTGCTGCTGGACGAACCGCTGTCCGCGCTGGACGCGCGGGTGCGCGACAAGCTGCGCGACGAACTCAAGGGCCTGCAAAAACGGCTGGGCGTCACCACGCTGATGGTGACCCACGATCAGGCCGAGGCGCTGGCCATCGCCGACCGGGTGGTGGTGATGAACGCCGGCCGCATCGAGCAGATCGGCACGCCGGCCGAAATCTACCGCCGGCCGGCCAGCCGCTTCGTCGCCGAATTCGTCGGCGCCGCCAACTGGCTGCCGGCGCGGCGGCGGGACGCCCACGGCGCCGCCGTCGGCAACTGCCTGTTGCGGCTGGACGCGCCCTTGCCGCAGGCCGAGGCGCTGACCCTGTTCCTGCGGCCGGAAGACATCATCGTCAAGGCGCGCTGGGACGGCGCGCCCAACACCTTGCTGGCGAGGGTGGCCGACATCAGCTTCGGCGGCGCGATGACCCGGCTGCGCCTGCAGCCGGAAGGCATGCCCGGCCAACTGCTGCACGCTGAAATCTGCCCGTCCATGCTGCAACGCCAGCCGCTGACGCCGGGCGAGGTGGTGCCGGTGGAATTGCCGGCCGCGCTGCTGCGCGCCTATGCCGGAGAGGGCGCATGCTGAGCCGCGCCTTGCCAGGCCGGCGCGCGGCGCCGGCCGACGGCGAGCGCCGCGTCGCCGCCGCGTTGGTATGGACGCTGACGGCCTTGCTGGCCTTGGCGCTGGGCCTGCCGCTGCTGTTCATCTTCGGCAAATCGGTATTGGACATGGACGGGGGCTTCGTCGGCCTGGCCAACTTCGTCCAGGTGCTGGACAGCCCGGGCCTGATGCGCGCCGCCCGCCACAGCCTGTGGCTGGCGCTGACCGTCACCGCCCTGGTGCTGCCGCTGGCCTTCGCCTTTGCCTGGGGCTTGAGCCGCAGCCGCGTTTGGGGCCGAGGGGTGTTTCGCCAGATCGCCTTGTCGCCGCTCTTGGCGCCGTCGCTGATGCCGGCCATCTCGCTGGTGTATTTGTTCGGCAACCAGGGCCTGCTCAAATCCTGGCTGGCCGGCGGCAGCGTCTACGGTTTTTGGGGCGTGGTGCTGGGCGAGGCCTTCTATACCTTTCCGCATGCGCTGTTGATCCTGTTGACCGCCTTGTCGGCGTCGGACGCGCGTTTGTACGAGGCCGGCCGCGCGCTGGGCGCCGGCGCGCTGCGCCGTTTTCTCACCATCACCCTGCCGGGCGCGCGCTACGGTCTGGTCTCGGCGGGCCTGGTGGTGTTCACCCTGGTGATCACCGATTTCGGCGTGCCCAAGATCGTGGGCGGGGACTACAACGTGCTGGCGGTGGAAGCCTTTAAGCAGGTGGTGGGGCAGCAACACTTCCCGCGCGGCGCGGTGGTGGGCCTGATGCTGCTGCTGCCGGCGGTGTTTTCATTCTTCATCGAGCGGCGCATGGCGCGCCGCCAGCAGGCGGCGCTGGGCGCGCGCGCGGTGCCGTTTTCGCCGGGGCCGTCGTCGGGCCGCGACCTGGCCGCCTGGCTGTTGTTGGCGATGATCTCAGTACCGCTGTTGGCCTTGCTGGGCGTCGGCGTTGCCGCCTCCTTCATCAAATACTGGCCTTACGACTTAAGCCTGACGCTGGCGCATTATCAGTTCGACAGCGTGGACGGCGGCGGCTGGAGCGCTTATTTCAACAGTCTGAAGCTGGCCTGCCTCACCGCCGGCGCGGGCAGTCTGCTGGTGTTCGCCGGCGCTTACGCCTGCGAGAAGCTGCCGGCCGCGCCGCTGGGCCGCGCGCTGCTGCGCTTCTTCGCCATGCTGCCGATGGCGGTGCCCGGCCTGGTGCTGGGTCTGGGCTATGTGTTCTTCTTCAACCATCCGGACAATCCGCTGCATGCGCTTTACGGCGGCATGACGCTGATGGCCGCCTGCACCATCGCCCACTTCTACACCACCGGCCACCTGACCATGAGCACCGCGCTCAAGCAGCTGGACGGGGAGTTCGAAGCGGTGGCCGCCTCGCTCAAAGTGCCGTTCTGGGTGACGCTGCGGCGGGTGAGCTTGCCGGTGTGCCTGCCGGCGCTGTTGGATGTGATGCGCTATCTCTTCGTGTCCGCGATGACCACGCTGTCGGCGCTGATCTTCATCGCCAGTCCGGACAACAGCCTGGCCGCGGTGGCCATCGTCACCATGGACGACGCCGGCGACACCGCGGCGGCGGCGGCGATGGCCACGCTGATCGCCTTGAGTTCGGCCGCGGTTTCGCTCTTGCTGCTGAGGCTGGAACGGCTCTTGTGCCGGCGCGGCCAGGGCTGGCGCGGCCGCGCTTGACTGCGGTTTGCTTTGGCGTGACGATGTCATGTCTTGGCCCGCCGGAGTGAGGAGACGCACATGGGATGTCCGCAAGTGTGCATGGGCGCGATGCTGCAATGCAGCTTCGGCGTCGCCCCCAGCAGCCTGGTGGTGTTGCCCGCCAACCGGGTGATGGCCGGCGGCGTGCCGGCCGCCAACATCATGGACAACGTGCCCATGCTCAACGTCATGCCCTTCGGCATGTGCCAAAGCCCGGCCAACCCGATGGTGGCGGCCGCCACCGCCGCCGCCATGGGCGTGCTGACGCCCATGCCCTGCATCCCGGTCACCGCCGCGCCGTGGACGCCGGGCGCGCCCACGGTGCTGATAGGCAATATGCCGGCGCTGGACAGCAACAGCATGCTGATGTGCAACTGGGGCGGGGTGATCAAGATCAACGCGCCCGGTCAGTTCACGGTGATGATTCCCTGAGCAGGTTTAAGCGGTCGGAGTGGCTCGGCCTAAAGGCTGGACCGGCGAAGCGGCCTGCCGGGTTGGCGCTGACTGATTTGGACTAAGCAAGCCGGCTGTGTGTTGAGCCGCGATGATGGTATCCATTACTTTGTCGTAGACCAACCAGCCAAACAGCGCTCGCGGGATGGGCAGCAAAGATGAAAGCCAGCGGGGCGCATTGGAGAGGGGCAGCTTGTCCGCTTGGAGCAGGGCCTTGAACCTGGTTTTGACGCCATCGCGAATCTGCCCCAGCCGGGCTTGATCCAGCGCGTCGACCGGCCACTCCGGCTGAGGTGCCGGCAGCTCTTCACCGACGGATCCCAGCAAAGGAAGGATTCGCCATTCTTCCTGCCCTTGACCTTGCTGCGCCCTGGCTTGCTGCTGTTCACCCGAGCGGAACAAGGGGTGGCCGGCCGGCAGGGTGAAATGCTGCTTCAGAAACTGCTGGCAATTGCGGCGGCCCAGCATGAAGTCGTGATGGCGATAAGCTTGGTGCAGAAAGCCGCCGAAGGCGCCGAGGCTGGAGGAGGCGAGGTGTGGCAGTTTGGGGTCTTGCTGCTGCCAGGCTGCTCCCCGGTTAGGCGAAATCAGGAAGCGGCTGTAAACATGGTCATCATCGGCGAGCATGCTTTCAGCGCTGTCGGTGCGACACTGATCTTTCCAGGCCGTCAGCAGTTTGGGCAAGGCGGAGAACAAATCGTCGGTTTTCTCCGGCGCGTGATAGGCGGCGCTCTCCGGGAAGGGATCGATCATTATCATGGCGCGGGTGGCGATGCCATCCGAGGTTTCTAGATGCCCCAGCGGGCCGCAGAGCAACTGATGTGTCAGCGCCACCGGTTCGTTGTTCATGGTTCCGCCATCGACGCATAGATAGGAGTAATTGCCCGTCAGTTGGCAGGAAGGCCGCAGCCGAATCAAGCGTCCATTGTGAGGGATGAAGCGATATAAATAGTCGCTGGCGTGTCGTTCCAGCAAGCGGTGGCGCAGGCCGCCAGGAAAGGCGCTGGAACCTAGCGCGTGTTGCAGCATTTTGCGCCAGTTCTGGTCTGGCGTGTTCGTGGAAAGCGGATATTCATCGGGTTGCAGAGGCGTCTGCGCGCTGTCCGGCCGAGTGTTCAGCGCAAACAGGATGTGATCGGCGTGCGCTGTCATATCCAGGCCATGGGCTCCTGGCGCGTCGGAGTCACTGGACATGGCCAAGTCGTAAGGCACGCCGGACAGATTGGCTTGGCAAAACGCCAGTCGCAGGGTGTCGGCTACATGATCGCGCCGATACGGCGCACCGAGTGTGGTTTGAGACCGTGCCTCCTCGGCCAATTGATCCAGTCGGCTGCAATCCAGTAAAGAAGGAAAGCCGGAGTTTTGGTCTTGCAAGTCCTGAGTGCCGAGCAGATTCAGGATGTCCACGGCTTCCACCCAATTGTGGTACAGCGGGTTGTCGGAGCGAGGGCCGTGAGCGAAATTCTTGTGCAAGGAGCAGGCCAACAGCGCGGCCACGACGCTGCCGGCGGAAGCGCCGGCCATCACGCTGAGTTTGACGCTGTGGGAGGGAGGGTTTTGCGCAGGGTCCGCTTTAGCCTGCTGCCACGCCTCCAGCGCCTCCAGCAAAAAATCAAGCACGCCGGCGGTATACGCGCCCGCCGACACCGCACCGGCCAGACAGAGGCCGATTTCAAACACGTTGTTCTGCTTTAAGTCCACTTGTGACCGGGTTTTATCGGCCGGCATGGACATGGTTTCTTCATACTGTTCGTTGGATACGAAAATCGAGTCGCTCATGGTGTTCTCCCAAAGAAACACGCGCGCTCCGTTGCCATAGAACGGTGTGAAGGGGGCTTCGGTGCGGGCTGACTTATGGCTGGTGGAAAATACAAGGGACTGTAAAAATCAAAACATGACAAGTTAAATAGCATCGCCATGGTGTTTTTTAATAAGAGCCGTTCCCATCTTTTGGTATTTCATAGTGTATTGTTTCGATATTTATAAAATTCAAAAATGGTTTTGATGAAAATTCTAAGCACTTTTTGACGCATGGTGAGTGTTTTAACAGAAGAGATGATTGCCGAGCCAGCACCGTGAGGCGGCTTGGCTTATTGGGTATAGTCACATTGTTCTAATTAGATCAAGTTTAAATGACTACGTGCGATTACTAAGAATATTTGCTGTAGTACAGTTTTGTGGTTGATTTATCCAATGGAAAGCGCTGGCTTTTAATTGACGGGTGAGCGAGATGATTTTAAGAATCAGTAGCAAATAAAGGAAGCCTTTAGGTGTGCAGGCATTTTTTATCAGCCTAAATGTCAGTTGTCCGTAATGCGGCAATGGCGAACTTGATAAATATCAATTTGTCATTTTTTGTTTGACGAAAAATGCCTGTTGTTTTCAACGCCGATATTGAAAGGGCATTCATGCAAGGATTCGCACTGTTTTCTCATGGCGCCGCTCTGGCACTCAGCCTGGCCGCCGCTTCCGCCTTCGCCGTCACCATCACTCCGCCCGGTCCCGGCGGCGCGCCTATGCCGTTTTCCGCGGTGGGGCCGGCCAAGGTGGGCAAGTTCGGCATCGATCTGGACTGCAAGGCGGTGTTCAGCGGCACCGTGGACGGCTACGGCAATGTGGCCATCACCAGCGCCTCGTTCAGCGGCGGCGCGCTGTGCAAGGTGATCAAGCCCTCCGCCTCGCTCGCCTCGCCGTGGACCGGCCATGTGGACACCGCCACCCAGCTGACCTTGGACAATGTGGCGGTGAACGTGAAATCGCCGATCGCCGGCGGCCTGTGCGGGCCCACCAAGATAGTCGGCAGCGTTGCCGACAACGGCAGCGAAACCGTGATCGGCCTGGATGCGGCCCAGCTGTCCGGCGGTTGCTCCATCAGCGCGACGTTGAGCACGACGCCCTATATGCGGGTCACGCCTTAGAACCTGCTTACGATCTGCTGTGCGTCGGCGATACGGCGTTAAAAACATGCTCAAAATGCTCATGTACCACGAGTACATTCCGCTTTTTCGCATGTTTTCGCCTTGTCTCGCTCTTGCTCGCGAGATCGTGAACAGGCTC
The DNA here is from genome assembly GCF_020544465.1 of Chromobacterium rhizoryzae. Taxonomy (NCBI): domain Bacteria; kingdom Pseudomonadati; phylum Pseudomonadota; class Betaproteobacteria; order Neisseriales; family Chromobacteriaceae; genus Chromobacterium; species Chromobacterium rhizoryzae. Next base: position 3,470,436 of record NZ_CP066126.1, on the reverse strand, counting down.
TTAGAATCTGTTCATAGTCTGCTGCGCGTCGGCGATACGGCGTTGAAAATGGTTTTGAAATGCTCATGTACCACCTGTACATTCCGCTTTCTCACTCGTTTCCGTCTTGTCTCGCCCTTGCTCGCGAGATCGTAAACAGGTTCTTAAAGTCTGCCGCAGGGACCCCTGACGCGCCGTACGGCGGCGTCAGGGGTTTTGTTTATGGGGGTGGGAGCCGGTGGCTTTCCATTTACCGGGCCGGCGTCTGGAGAAAGTGTTCGACGATGCGTTCGGTTTCGCCGGATTGCTTCATCGCCTGCAAGGCGGCCGTCAGTCTGCCGGCCAGCGAGGCCGGGTCCAGCCGCAGCGGGTAGTTGTCCGGGCTTAAGGGCTGGTCGGCGCGGTAATCCGGATTGGGCTGCGCGCGGTAAAAGCGGGAGTGTTTGGAAAAGCCCATATGCATGGCTTGCCAGGGCTCCAGCGACGGGTGCAGCGTCAGTCCGGCCGGCCGCAGCCGCTCCCAGTAGAAGCGCAGCGTCAGTTCGTCGTAGATGTAGAAATCCGCCTTGCCGGCGCTGATCAGGCGAAAGGCGCGCTCCACATCCATTTCCGGCACTTGCAGAACCTTGATGCGCGCTTGCCACGGCAGGGGAATCAGGTCCGGGTTGCCCAGGCTGCGTAGTTCCACGCCATTGTCCAGATCGGCGTAGCCGCGTACCGCGGGGTGGCTGGCGCGGGTAATGACGACATGGCGCTCGCGCAGGCCGTTGGGCAGGAACAGGGCGATGGGCTCGCGCTCCGCGTTGTAGGTGTAGCCGGGATAGAAGTCCACCTCGCCCTGCGCCAGCGCTTGCAGCACGCGCTTCTTTGGCAGGCGCACCACTTTCAGCGTGCAGCCGATTCTTTGGCAGGCGCGGCTGTACAGGGTTTTATAGATGCCTTCGTCGTTGTCGTCGTCGATATAGGGACGCCGTTCATTGGTGCGGTAGCCCATCACCAGTTCCGGATCTTGCGCCAGGGCCAGGCGGGCCTGGGCCGCGATGACGGCGATGATGATGCAAAGCGCGAGACGCATGCCGGCCCCTCCTGTATTCCGTCTTCAGCTTATGTCATTCTTCCCGCCGGCGCGCGGCGGCGGCAAATACATGATAGAAATAGATAGGTTTCCGCAAAATTCATCGCTTTTTCAAATGCATGTCCGCTTGCACAATGCCAAGCACGGCCATGTGGCTGGAAACCGGCCTTGGAGACACGGCGATGAGCACTAGACGACAATTCCTGGGCGCAAGCCTGTTGACGGCGGGCGGCATGATGGCCGCCCGCGCTTGGAGCGCGGAGCCGAACGCGGCCGGCTACCGCATGCCGGACGAGGGCGAGGGCCACGCCGCCACCTGGATGGCCTTCGGTCCCAGCCTGGAGGTGTGGGGCACGAGTTTGCTGCCGGTGGTGCGGCGGGATCTGGCGCGAGTGGCCCAGGCCATCGCCGCCCACGAGCCGGTGCGCATGCTGACGCGCGCCGAGGACATGGCGCTGGCGGCCAAGCTGTGCGGCCCCAAGGTGGAACTGGTGGAGCAGCCGCTGGACGATCTGTGGATACGCGACAGCGGCCCGATCTTCGTCAAGGGCAAGGGCGGGGCGGCGGCGGTGGATTTCAACTTCAACGGCTGGGGCGGCAAGCAGGCGCACCGTAGGGACGCCAAGGTGGCGGCCGCGGTGGCGGCCAAGAGCGGCGCGCCGGTCGTGCGGACCTCGCTGGTGCTGGAGGGCGGCGGCATCGAGGTGGACGGCGAGGGCACCGCCATCATCACCGAAAGCTGCGTGCTCAATCCCAATCGCAACCCGGGCCTGAGCAAGGCGCAGTGCGAGCGCGAACTGCGCCGGCTGCTGGGCGTGGACAAGGTGATCTGGCTGCCCGGCATCGCCGGCCGCGACATCACCGACGGCCATACCGATTTTTACGCCCGTTTCGCTCGCCCCGGCGTGGTGGTGGCCGGCCTGGAGACGGACCCGCAGTCTTACGATTACCAGGTGACGCGCCGTCATCTGAGCCTGCTGCGCCAGGCGCGGGACGCGCGCGGCCGCAAGTTGGAGGTGGTGGTCTTGCCGGGGCCGGAGCGGGTGAGGCCGGAGTACGAGGGCCACGAGATGGCGGCCGGCTATATCAATTTCTACGTCTGCAACGGGGCGGTGATCGCGCCGGAGTTCGGCGACGCCAAGGCGGACCGCAACGCGGGCGCGGCCTTGCGCGAGCTCTTCCCGCAACGCGAGGTGGTGCAGCTGAACATCGACGGCATCGCCGCCGGCGGCGGGGGCATTCATTGCGCGACCCAGCAGCAACCGGCTTGAGCATGCGTTCACAGCCCGCTGCGCGTCCGCGCCGACCGGAAATCAGGAGGACATATTCGGATGGAGAGAGGCGATAACAGCGGCGGGCCGCAGGCGGCCGAGCGGGAAGACCCGGCGACGGGCGCGCTTGGCCGCCTGCCCTCGCTGCGGCTGCTGACCGGCTTCGAAGCCGCCGCGCGCCTGGGCAGCGTTTCCCGCGCCGCCGAGGCGCTGCATCTGTCGCAGTCCGCGGTCAGTCATCAGATTCAACAGCTGGAGGCCTTTGTCGGCCAGCCTTTGTTCCAGCGAGTGGGCCGCGGCATCGAACTGACCTTTGCCGGCGAAATGCTGCAACAAAGCGTGCGGCGCGCGCTGGACACGCTGCGGCGCGGGCTGGACCGCATCGCGGTCTACACGGACCCGGGCCTGGTGGTGCTGGTGGGGCCGGCTTTTTTACTGCACGGCTGGCTGCAGGGACGCTTGGACCGGCTGCGCGCCGCCCATCCCGACATCGTGCCCTTGTTATCCATAGACGAGGAGCCGGGCCAGGCCGATGAGATCGACGTGGACATCGTCATCGGCCGGCAGCCGATGGCGACGGCCGGCTGGGAAGACGCGGCCTGGCTGCGCGAGGACTGGCGTTTCGTCGCCGCGCCGGCCTTGGCGGAACAGCTGGCGGCGTTGCCGGCCGAGCGCCATCCGCAGCTGGCGCGTTTGATCTGCCTGGAAAAGACGCGCATGCCGGAGGAGGCGGAGGCCGCGGTGCAAGCGCTGCTGCCGCGTTTCGGCGTCGCCGCCGTTTACGATGCGCCGCAGCTGGCGCTGGACGCGGCCCTGCGCGGCCACGGCATCGCCTGTCTGCCGTCGCCGGCCTTGGAGGAGGCGCTGGCCGACGGCCGGCTGCGCGAGCTGGCCGGCTACCCGCGCCGGCCCGGCGCGCAATGGTGGTTGTCCCGGCCGCGCGACGCGCTGCGCAGCGAGGCGATGGCGAATCTGTTCGATTGGCTGCGGGCAGAGGGCGGCGGCGAGTCGGCGCCGCTTTAGAACCTGTTCACAGTCTGCCGCTATTCGTGAAACGCGGCGCGGCGAGCGCCGCTTCGAAATGCTCATGCGCCGCGAGCACATTCCGCTTTCTCCGCCGCAACGCCTGGCCTCGCCCTCGCTCGCGAGGCTTTGAACAGGCGCTTAGTCCGCCAGCTGCGCCCGTCGCGGCAGGTCCGGCCCGCGCCGCGCGCAGGTGAGGGCGGCGGCGCGCGTTGCGAAGCGGACCAGATCCTCGGTTTCCGCCCGGCTCAGCGCCGCCAGCCCGTCCGGGCTCAGCCGGCCCAGCTCGGCCAGCCGGCACAGCAGCGCGGCCTGGAAGCTGTCGCCGGCGCCCACGGTGTCCACCACCTGGACGGCGGCGGCCGGCTGTTCCCATTCGCCGTGACGGCGGCTGAACACGCGCACGCCTTGTTCGCCGCGGGTCAGCAGCAGCAACTGGCATGGCGGGGCGAGCCAGCCGCGGGCGCAGGCTTCGATCTCCTGTCCCGGATACAGCAGGGCCAGATCCTCGGCGCTGACCTTGATCAGATGGGCGTGGCGGCGATGGATGTCCAGGCATTGCCGCCAGCGCGCCCGTTCCGGCTCCACGTTCAGCCGCAGATTGGGATCCAGCGAGATCAGCCGCCGGCCGCTTTCGCGGGCCGCCAGCGCTTGCAGCGCCTCGCCGCCGGGGCGGCCCACCAAGGCGTAGGAGCCGAAGTGGACGGCGGCGACTTCGTCGTCCAGCGTCGGCAGCTCCTCCGGGCGCAGGCTGGCTTCCGGCGCGCGCTCGCCGTAGAAGCCGTATTGCGGCTGGCCGCCTGCGTCCACGCTCACCATCGCCAAAGTGGTGGGCAGATCGCGCGGCAGCAGATAGCGTCCGTCCACCCCCTCCCGCTCCAACAGCCGCCGCAGCTGCGCGCCCAGATAATCGTTGGACAAGGGCGTCAGCAGGGCCGCGCGCCGGCCCAGCCGCGCCAGGCCCACGGCCACATTGAACGGCGAGCCGCCGGGCACGGCGCGGTAGTTCAGCTGCGGCCATTCCGCCGCGCCGGGTTCCAGGAAAAAATCGTACAGGGCTTCGCCGCAGCACAGAATCATGGGGAGGTCTCCGCAAATGAGGGGGGCCGCGCCTGGTAGAGGGCGCGAAAGTGACGCAGGCGAGCTTGCAAGGCCTGATGCCGGGCGGCGTCCGGCGCGCAGCGCGCCCGCAGCGGCGGTTTGGCGCAGACGGCGCCGAGGTCGCCGCCGTCCGCCAGCCAGCCCAGGCGGGCCGCGCCCAGCGCGGCGCCGGCTTCGCCGCCCTGATGGGTGAGGATTTCGGCGTCCAGCGCGTCGGCCAGCAACTGCGCCCAGAACGGGCTGCGCGCGCCGCCGCCCACCAGGGACAAGGCTCGCGGCGCGGCGCCGGCGGCGCGCAGCGCGTCCAGCCCGTCCGCCATGCCGAAGGCGACGCCCTCCAGCACCGCGTAGCCGAGCGCGGCGCGGCCGTGCGCCTGGCTCAGGCCCCAGAAGGCGCCCGGGGCGAAGGGGTCGTTGTGCGGAGTGCGCTCGCCGGACAAATAGGGCAGGAACACCGGCGCGGCGGCTTGTTCCGCCGGGCTCAGCTGCTCGATTTCCGTCAGCAGCGTCGCCTCGTCCACGCCGGCCAGCCGGCAGAACCAGCGCAGGCAGCTGGCGGCGGACAGCATCACGCTCATCAGGCTCCAGCGCCGGGGCAGCGCATGGCAGAAGGCGTGCAGCGCCTGCGCCGGATTGGGGCGGAAACGGTCGTCGACGACGAAGATCACCCCGGAGGTGCCCAGGGACAGGAAGCCGTCGCCGGGGGCGATCGCGCCGATGCCGACGGCGCTGGCCGCGCCGTCCCCGGCGCCGCCGGCGATCAGCGGCGGCTGAGCGATGCCCCAGGCGGCGGCCGCGGCCGGGCTCAGCCGTCCGGCCGGCGCCAGCCCCTCCACCAGCCGCGGCATCTGGCGGCGCGACAGTCCGCCGGCGTCCAGCAGCTCCTCGGACCAGTCGCGGCGGCCCACGTCCAGCCACAAGGTGCCGGAGGCGTCCGAGGTGTCGGTGATCTTGTCGCCGCACAGGCGCAGGCGCAGATAGTCCTTGGGCAGCAGCACGGTGGCGACGGCGCGGAAGCTCTCCGGCTCATGCCGCGCCAGCCAGCGCAATTTGGGCGCGGTGAAGCCGGGCATGGCCAGGTTGCCGGCGACGGCGTGGAGCCGCGGCGCGGCGGCGGTCAGTTCGGCGCATTCGGCCACGCTGCGCAAATCGTTCCACAAGATGGCCGGCCGCAACACGCGGTCCCTGCTGTCCAGCAGCACCGCGCCGTGCATCTGGCCGGACAGGCCGACGGCGCGGGTGGCGGCCAGCGCGGCCGGCGCCTGCTCGCGCAGCTTGGCGACCGCCGCGCAGGCGGCGCGCCACCAGTCTTCCGGGTCTTGCTCGGCCCAGCCCGGCCGCGGCCGCGACACGTCCAGCGCCGCGCCGGCGCTGGCGAGCGGGCGGTTGTCGCCGTCCAGCAGCACGGCCTTGATTTCCGAAGTGCCCAGATCGATGCCCAGATACATGGTTTTGTCCTTGGAGGGAGTGGCGGACGGCCGGATGGCGGCTCTCTCGCGCAGTCTATCCCCGTCCGCGGCCGTCCAGCCAGCTGTCCACCCGCGCCAATGCGGCGCGCAAGGGCGCGACCAGCGCCGGGCTGCCGGCCAAGGGGCCCCAGAGCGCCGGGTCCGCGCAGTAGGCGGCCACCGGGTCGGCGGCCGCCAGCATGCGATGGCAGGCGGCGATGTCCATGCTGCCGTCCCGGTAGGCGTAGCCCAGCCGGCCGGCGCGCCAGCGTTGCAAAAAGCGCAGGAACAGCGCCGGCAGCATGGCGCAGGCGTCCGGCCGGCGGCCGGCGTCGATGGATTCCCGCAGCGTGGGCGCGATGAAGCCGGGCAGCTTGGCGTAGCCGTCCGCCGCCACGCGCTGATTGCTGTCGCCCAGCGCCGGATTGCCGAAGCGCTCCAGCACGCTGTCGCGGTAGCCGGCCAGGTCCAGCGGGCTGGGGCTGAGGCAGGGGATCACGTCCTGGCTGACGTAGTCGTGAGCCAGTTGCCGGATGTCCGGGTCCGCCGCGCCCTGGTGGATGAAGTCCAGGCCCAGCAGGCTGCCGGCCCAGGCGATGCCGCTGTGGCTGGCGTTGAGGATGCGGATCTTGGCTTCCTCATAGGGCTGGACATCGGCCACCAGCTGCGCGCCGACGCGCTCCAGCGCCGGGCGGCCGGCGGCGAAGCGGTCCTCTATCACCCACTGGGTGAAGGATTCGGCGGTGATCGCGCAGGGGTCGCGCCAGCCGGTGGCGGCGGCCACCCGCTCCGCCAGCTCCGGCGGCGGCCGCGGGGTGATGCGGTCCACCATGGCGTTGGGGCAGCTGCTGTGGCGGCGTGTCCACGCCAGCAGCTCGGTTTCCTGGCGCAGGGTCAGAAACTGTTCCAGGCCCTGGCGGAAGCGCTCGCCGTTGTGGCGCAGATTGTCGCAGTTGAGCAAGGTGAGCGCGCCGCCGCCGCGCGCCGCGCGCGCGCGCAAAATCGCGGCGACGGCGCCGTACAGGGTGTTGAGCCCACCGTGCAAATCGTCCGCCAGCTCCGGATTGGCGGTGTCCAGCGCCTGCTCCTGGTTCAGGTAGTAGCCGGCTTCGGTGACGGTGAAGGAGATCACCCGGGTGGCCGGGTGCGCGCCTTCGCCTATCAGCGCGCTCAGTTGGCGATCCCAGGGCAGCACCGCGTCGATGGCGCGGATGCGCCGGTAGCGGCGCTCGCCGGCCGGGCTGACGGTTTCCAGCGTGTACTGGCCTTGCTGCGCCGCCAACTGCTCCAGCAGCGGGTTCAGGTCGGCGCGGATATTGCCGACGGCCAGCCGCCAGGGCTCGGCGTCGGCGCCGGCCAGTTGGTCCAGATAGACGGCCTGGTGGGCGCGGTGGAAGGCGCCGGCGCCGATATGCAGCCAGCGCGGCGGGGTGGGGGCAAGTGTCATCGCGGGTTCCATGGCGGGGTTTAGCGCGGCAGGCGCGGCAGGGCCAGGCCGTCCTCGCGGAACAGGTGGCAGTGATGCGGCTGTGCGCTGAAGCCCGTTTCGTCGCCGGCGGCGAAGTCCTGCGCGTCCGAGATCCGGCTGATCAGCGGCTCGTCGGCGTCCGGCGCCTCGGCGTACAGATAGGCGCAGTCGCCCAGGCTTTCCACCGCGGCCACGCGGGCGCGCAGCGCCGCTGGCCCGGGGGCCGGTTGCAGGTGTTCCGGGCGGACGCCGACGGCGACGGCGTCGCCGGGCTTCAGGTCTTGCGCCGTCACCGCCGCCAGCAGCTCGCCGCCGCCGTCCAGACGCACGGCCACGCCTGCCGGCTGGATGCTCAACACGCGGCCCGGCAGAAAATTCATCCGCGGCGAGCCGATGAAGCCGGCGACGAAACGGTTGGCCGGATGGTGGTAGAGCGCGCGCGGCGCGCCCACTTGTTCGACGCGGCCGGCCGACAGCACCACAATCTTGTCCGCCAGCGTCATCGCCTCCACCTGGTCGTGGGTCACGTAGATCATGGTGGTTTTCAGTTGCTGGTGCAGGCGGGCGAACTCCAGCCGCATTTTGACCCGCAGCGCCGCGTCCAGATTGGACAGCGGCTCGTCGAACAAGAACACCTTGGGCTGGCGGGTGATGGCGCGGCCTATGGCCACCCGTTGGCGCTGGCCGCCGGACAGGGCCTTGGGCTTGCGCTCCAGCAGGTGGTCGATGTGCAGGATGGCGGCGGCGCGGCGCACCGCGGCGTCGATCTCGGCGCGGCTCTTGCCGGCCAGTTTGAGGCCGAAGGCCATATTGTCGTACAAGCTCATATGCGGGTAGAGCGCGTAGGACTGGAACACCATGGCGATGCCGCGCTTGGCCGCCGGCACCTCGTTCATGCGTTCGCCGCCTATCTCCAGCTCGCCGTCGCTGATCTCCTCCAGGCCGGCGATCATGCGCAGCAGCGTGGACTTGCCGCAGCCGGACGGGCCGACGAAGACGACGAACTCGCCGTCGTCGATGTGCAGTTGAATGTCGGACATCACTTCCGGACCGTCGCCGTAGCGTTTGCCGACATGGCGCAATTGGACGCTTGCCATGTGTTTTCTCCTTATCAGTATTTCAGAACGGACGGGCTTGCAGCCGGCGCACCAGCTCCGGCAGCCGCCGCATATCGTCGAAGACCAGGCCGGCCCCGGCGGCCAGCAGCCGCTCTGCGTGGCCGGCGGCGATGTGGCCGGCGCCGGCGAAGCCCAGCACGCGCAGGCCGGCGGCGCGGGCGGCGGTGACGCCGGTGACGCTGTCCTCCAGCGCCAGGCAGCGATCCGGCGCGGCGCGCAGCGAGCGGCAGGCCGCCAGGTAGACATCCGGCGCCGGCTTGGCCGCGCCCACCTCGTCGGCGCAATGCACGCGGCCCTGGAACAAGGGCCACAGCCCGGTGCGGCGCAACGCCGCGCGCACCCGCGCCCCGGCGCTGTTGCTGGCCACCGCCTTGGGCAAGGGGATGGCGCGCAAGGCGGCGGCCACGCCGGGTACGGCCCGCAGCCGCGCCGCCACCTCGGCGTCCACCGCCCGGCGGATGCGCGCGATCTCGTCCGGCGTCAGCGGCAAGGGGTGCTGGCGGGCGATGTCGGCCAACAGCGCTTCCAGCGTCATGCCCAGCCGCGGCTGGATCACCGCGGCCGCGTCCACGCCGGACGGCAGGCGCGCCGCCAGCTGCGTTTGCAGCGCGCGCTGGGCGGCGGCCTCGCTGTCCAGCAGCACCCCGTCGCAATCGCAGACCAGATGGGAGACGGCGGCGCTCATTTGACCGCTCCGAAAGTGAGGCCGCGCACCAGCTGCTTTTGCGTCAGCCAGCCCAGCGCCAGGATGGGCGCCACCGCCAGCAGCGAGGCGGCGGACAGCTTGGCCCAGAACAGGCCCTCCGGGCTGGAGTAGGAGGCGATGAACACCGTCAGCGGCGCGGCGTGGGCGCTGGACAGATTGATGCTCCAGAACGCCTCGTTCCAGCTCAGAATCAGCAACAGCAAGCTGGTGGACGCCAGGCCGGGCAGGGCCATCGGCAGCAGCATATGCATGATTTCCTGCCACAGGCCGGCGCCGTCCATGCGCGCCGCCTCCAGGATTTCGCGCGGCACTTCGCAGAAATAGGTGTAGGCCATCCACACCGCGATCGGCAGATTGGCCAGCGCGTAGACCAGCGCCAGCCCGGTCACGGTATCCAGCAGGCCGCCCTGTTTCAGCAGCAGATAGACCGGCAGCAGCACGCCCACCGAAGGCAGCATCTTGGTGGACAGCATCCACAGCAGCAGCGGCTGCGCGCGCGCGCCGGGATGGAAGGCCAGGCTATAGGCGGCCGGCACCGCCAGCAGCAGGCTGAGCGCGGTGGCGCCGAAGGACACGGCGATGGAATGGCCGGCAAAGGCCAGGTAGTCGCTGCGGGCGAACACCTCGCGGAAGCTGTCCAGCGTGGGCTGGAACCACAGGCTGAGCTGGTAGGCCTGGGCCTCGGTCTTGAAGGCGGTCAGCAGCATCCACAGGATGGGGAAGAACAGCAGCAGGGCGATCAGCCAGGCCGCGGCGGAGGTGGCGGCGTAGCGCCAGGACAGCGTCGCTCTCGCGTTCATGTTTGTCGCTCCTCCTTGAAGTTCTGCGCCAGCATGCGGATCAGGAACACCGCCACGATATTGGCCAGCACCACCGCCAGCACGCCGCCGGTGGACGCCAGGCCGACATCGAATTGCTGCAAGCCCACCGCGTAGATCAAAAAGGACAGCGTGGTGGTGGAGGTGCCGGGGCCGCCGCCGGTGGTGGCGTAGATTTCCGCGAACACCGATAGCAAAAAGATGGTTTCAATCATCACCACCACGCCGATGGGCCGCCTCAGATGCGGCAGGACGATGTGGAAGAACATGGCCAGCGGGCCGGCGCCGTCGATCTGGGCGGCTTCCTTCTGCTCCGGGTCCAGCGACTGGATGGCGGTGAGCAGGATCAGGAAGGCAAAGGGCAGCCATTGCCAGCTGACGATCAGGATGAGAGAGAACATCGGGTACTGGCCCAGCCAGTCCACCGGCGGCAGGCCCAGCGCTTGCGCGGCGGCGGCGAACAGGCCGTAGACCGGGTGCAGCAGCATGTTCTTCCAGATCAGCGCGCCCACGGTGGGCATCACGAAGAAGGGCGCGATGGCCAGCAGCCGGGCCGGGCCGCGGCCGAAGCAGGGCTGGTCGAACAGCACCGCCATCAGCACGCCGCCGACGACGGAGATCAGCAGCACCGCGCCGGTCAGCAGCAAGGTGTTGGCGATGGAGGGGACAAAGGCCGGATCGCTCCACAGGAAGCGGTAATTGTCCAGGCCGGCGAAGCCGGATTCGTCCGGGCTCAGCAGGCTGTAGCGGTTGACCGAGAAATACAGGGTCATCGCCAGCGGCACCAGCGACCACAGCAACAGGCTGAGCACCGCCGGGGCCAGCAGCCAGCGCTGTACGCCGCCGCGGCGCGGCCTGGGCGGCGGGGCCGCGCCGGCGTCGGCGCGCAAAGTGTGAGCGGGAGAGGGCATGGGTTTTCCTCCGGACCGCCGCGACGGCGGTCGTGGGTGGATGGGAGCGGCGAAGCGCTGGGGGCAGACTCCGTAGGTTCTTACGGCTTCTGATAACCGCCTTGCCGCACCGCCCGGTCCGCCGCCGCCTGGCCGGCTTTCAGCGCCGCGTCCACGCTGCTTTGACCGGCCAGCGCGCCGGAAACGGCCTGGCCCACCACGGTGCCGAAGGACTGGAACTCCGGGATGCCGACATACTGGATGCCGGTATAGGGCACTTTTTTCAGCGCCGGCTCATTGGGATTGGCCTGCTGGATCGCCGCCAGCACGAATTTGGCGAAGGGCGCGGCCTTTTGGTATTCCGGCTGCTGGTAAGTGGACAGGCGGGTGCCGGGCGGCACCGAGGTCCAGCCCTGATCCTTGGCCACCAGCCGGATGTAGTCCTTGGAGGTGGCCCATTGCGCGAACTGCTTGGCCGCCGCCTGCTGGCGCGAGGACTTGGGCACCGCCAGCGCCCAGGACCACAGCCAGCTGGAGCCCTTGGGCGTCACCCCCGTCGGCGCTTGGGCGAAGCCCACCTTGTCCGCCACCTGGGATTCCTTGGGGTTGAACAAGAGTCCGGCGGCCACGGTGGCGTCTATCCAGATGCCGCATTTGCCGCTGGCGAACAGGGTCAGGTTCTCGTTGAAGCCGTTGGTGCTGGCGCCGGGCGGGCCGTAGCGGCGCATCAGGTCCACGTAGAAGTTCAGCGACTGCTTCCACTCCGGGCTGTCTATCGTCGGCCGCCATTGCTCGTCGAACCAGCGGCCGCCGTTGGTGTGGATCAGGGTGGACAGATAGGCCATGTTCTCGCCCCAGCCGGCCTTGCCGCGCAGGCAGATGCCGTACACCCCGCCTTTTTCCTTCAGCGTTTTGGCGAAGCCGGCGATCTGCTGGTAAGTGGGCCGCTCCGGCATGTTCAGCCCCAGTTTGGCGAACAAGTCCTTGCGGTAATAGGTCATCGAGCTTTCCACGTAGAAGGGCAGCGCGTACAGCTGGCCCTTGTAGGACAGCGCGTCGCGCGCGGTCTTGACCACATCGGCCAGTTCATAGCCGGGCGCCAGTTGATCCATGGGCTGCAACCAGCCTTTTTGGGCCCAGATCGGCGCTTCGTAGGTGCCTATCGTCATCAGATCGAATTTGCCGCTCTTGGTGGCGATGTCGGTGGTGACGCGCTGGCGCAGCATGTTTTCCTCCAGCACCACCCAGTTGAGCTTGATGCCGGGGTTTTGCGCCTCGAAGGCCGGGGACAGCTTTTTCAGCGTGATCATGTCCGGGTTGTTCAGCGTGGCGATGGTGAGGGTGGCGGCGTGGGCGGAGCCGGCCAGCAGCAGGGTGGCGGCCAGCGGGAAGCGGCAGGGTCTGGTCATGGCGTTTCTCCTTGCTTGAAGCGTTGCGGACAAAGCTGGTGCGGCCGGCTTGCCGGGCGCGATGCGGCGGCGGCTCGGACCCGCTCGGGGCGGTGTCTGCGGTTCTGGATCGGGTCTTGAGGCGTGAATCAGGGCGGTTTGCCGGCGTGGCGGCTCAGCTCATCCAGTTGCCGCCGTCCACGTTCAGCGTCTGGGCGGTGATGTAGTCCGCGTCGGCGGAGGCGAGAAACACCGCCGCGCCGCATAAATCCTCCGGCCTGCCCATGCGGCCCAGCGGCACCGCCGCGCCCACCCGCCGTTTTTTCTCGCCGGGGCCAAGGCTCTCGTAAAGGGCGAACTGCGCGTCCACCTGATCCCACATCGGCGTGTCCACCACGCCGGGCGCGATGGCGTTGACGTTGATGCCGTGCGGCGCCAGCGCCAGGGCGGCGGACTGGGTGTAGCTGATCACCGCCGCCTTGCTGGCGCAGTAATGGGCCACCAGCGCCTCGCCGCGGCGGCCGGCCTGGGACGACAGATTGATGATCTTGCCGCCCTCGCCCTGGGCCGCCATTTGCCGCGCCGCCGCCTGCATCAGGAAGAACATGCCCTTGACGTTGACGGCGAACAGCCGCTCATAGCTGTCCCAGCTGGCTTCCAGCAGCGGGGCCAGGTCGAACAGCGCCGCGTTGTTGTAGAGGATGTCCACGCGGCCGAAGCGCTCGATCGCGGCGCGGACGATGTGTTCGATATCGTCGCGCTTGCCGATGTCGGCGGCCAGCAAGGCCGTGTTGTCCGCGTCCGCCCCGCCGGCCAGCGCCAGCAGTTCCGGGCTCAGCCGCAGGTCCACCAGCAGGCAGCGCGCGCCTTCGGCCAGATAGCGGCGCGCCACCGCCAGCCCGATGCCGCCGGCCGCGCCGGTGACGATGGCCACCTTGTGTTTCAACTTCATGCTTTCTCCTCCAAAGATTGTTTTTGAGCATTTGCTCTTGTTGTGGGCAAATATTCGATAAAATGAAGAAGGCTGTCAAGCGCAGAGGGCGAAAAAGAAGTGCTGCATAGCAGCATGATTTTAAAAGCCTATTTCTTCGTGCTTGCGGCGAATGAAGCGCGGCGCGCCAATCGTTTAGAATGTGCCTCTCTGCGTTGCGGACGCGGACGCGGGCGAGGGCCAAACCAAGCGAGGAGGGTGTTTTGTCCAAACAGCAGGAAAAGCTGGACCAGGCGGCGCGGGCCGCCTGGCTGTATTACGTGGCGGGCAAGACCCAGCACGAGATCGCCGAGCAGCTGCAAGTGTCGCGCCAAGTGGCGCAGCGGCTGGTGGCGGCGGCGGTGGAGCAGGGCCTGGTCAAGGTGACGGTGACGCATCCGGTGGCGGCCTGCCTGGAATTGGCGGAAGCCTTGCGCCGGCGTTTCGGCCTGCAACTGTGCGAGGTGGTGCCGGCAGACGGCGACACGCCGGCCGAACTGCGCAAGAAGCTGGCGGTGGCCGGCGCGCGCGTGTTCGAGCGCTATTTGCAGCAGCCGCGCCCGCTGGTGGCGGCGCTGGGCTCCGGCCGCACGCTCAAGGCCGTGATCGACGAGCTGGGCGACATCCACAGCCCGCAGCACCGGCTGGTGTCGCTGATCGGCACCATCGCCCACGACGGCTGCTCCAACCGCTACGACGTGGCCTTGCCGGCGGCGCAGAAAACCCAAAGCCGTTACTACCTGCTGCCGGCGCCCTTGTACGCCGACAGCGCCGACGACCGCGCGCAATGGTGCCACCACCGGCTGTACCGCGCGGTGGAGGCGCTGGGCGCGGAGGCCGACGTGGCTTTCATCGGCATCGGCGCCATTGAACCGGGCTGCCCCTTGCAGGAGGACGGCTTTCTGGATCAGGAGGAGATTGCCGGGCTGATGGCGCGCCAGGCGGTGGCGGAGCTGCTGGGCCGGCCGATGGACAGCGCCGGCCGGCTGGTGGGCGAAGCGGTGCAGCAGCGGGTGACCAGCCTGGCCTTGCGGCAGCGGCCGGACAAGCCGGTGATCGCCTTCGCCGGCGGCGAGGGCAAGGCGGCGGCCATCCTGGCGGCGCTGCGCGGAGAATGGCTGTCCGGCCTGGTCACCGACGAGGCCTGCGCGCGCAAGATGCTGGAAGGATGAGGCCAGCGGCCTCTAAGAAGCTGTTTACGATCTGCTGCGCTTCGTGGAGCGTTGCACGGTGAGTACACGCTCAAAATGCTTTGTGCCACGTGTACATTCCGCTTTTTCACTCATTTTCGCCTTGTCTCGCCCTGGCTCGCGAGACTTTGAGCTGGCTCTGAAAGGCGGCGCGCATGAGCGCGGGCGGGCTTGGAACCGGCCCGTCTCTCTTGCGCAGCGTGAGCCGCGGCGCGGCGAGCGCGGCTTCTAAAACGCATGGGCGCCGTTTGCGCTGGCCGCCGTCTCGGCCGCAAGCGCTAGTCTCGCGCTGGCTGGCGCGACGGTCATGCCGCCGCTCAGGAGGTCACCGCCTCCAGCTTGGCCGCCGCCAGCTGCAAACGTTGCTGCAGCGGCTCCAGCAAGGCCCACAGCGCCTTGCCGCGCAGTTGCGCGTTTTCGGTGTGGCGCAGCATCAGCAGCAGCGCGCTCAGCGCCTCGCAGCACTGGCGCAGCTCGTCCGCGATGTCGTCGTAATGCTCGCAGCAGCGGGACAGATAGGCGAGCTCTAGATCGATGGCGGCGAGGGCGGGGTTGTCGGCGCGCTGCGCGTGCAATTGCTGCACGGTCTTGATCAGGCGGGCGAGCGGCTTGGCCGGCGGCGGCTTGGCGAATCGGGCGAGGAGGGTGCGTATCGGCATGGCTGCTCCTAAAGGGGGCCAGCGGCGCGGCCGGCTTGCCGCCGGCGCGCCGGCCGGGGCTGGACCGGCCGGATTCGCGCTTTCCAGAGGGCGGGCTTAGAATGCACGAATCGTGTCGGCGCCTGGTTTGGCCTTGACGCAAGCGCGGCCTGGCGGATGGCCGCCGGGCCTGGGCCGGCTCAGCCTTGACGGCGTCGGCCGCTTCTTGTCATCGGCATGGAAACATCTGACCACGATTGAGGTTTATTGCAAATGCGAGCGTGGTCCGTCATGCGGAAAAATAAAGATATTCAATAAAGTCAATGCATTGCATGGACCGCGAATGTTGTTTTTCCGTCTATCAGCTGGGTCCGTTGTTGAATCTGAGGGGGTGGGCAGTGGAATCTCTTGGCAAACGACTGAGGTTTATCCGCGATACGGTGCTGAAAGAAGCGCGCGACGTCACCGCGCAGAAACTGGGCATCTCGCTGGTGTCGCTGCAAAACTACGAAGGCGGCGCGCGCCAGCCGTCCGCCGTGCTGGTGGCCAAGTTTTCGCGTTTGACCGGCGTGCGGGCGGATTGGCTGTTGTTCGGCGAGGGCGAGGCCTTGCCGGGCGAGGCCGGTCCGCGGACCGGCGAGACGGTGGAGCGCTATGCGCCGCAGGGCGCGCATGTGGAGGTGCCGTGTTACGGCGCCGGCGCGGCCTTGCCGCTGGCGCAGGGCTGGCTGGCGTCCCGGCTCAAGCTGCCGGCCGAGCAGCTGGCGGTGGTGGCGGTGGCCGGCGACGCGATGGCCGGGGTGTTGAACGACGGCGATCTGGCCCTGGTCAACCGGGCGGAGACGCAGCCGGGCAGCGGCTTGTACGCGCTGGAGCTGAATGGCGAGGTGGTGGTGCGCCGGGCGCAGCGGCTGCCGGGCGGCAAGCTGGGGCTGTCCAGCGCCAATGAGGCTTATCCGCCGTTCGAGGTGGACCTGGCCGCGCCGCCGGCGGATTTCTCGGTGTTGGGACGGGTGGTGTGGCTGGGGCGGCAGGTGTAGCGCTCGCCTACAAGTTTAAAAAACGGATATTTTTATTTGCGAAGGAGAATAAGGAAATGTCGAATAACAACTTTACGAGTGTAGTTTCCGTTCTTCACGTGAATGATTTTGACGGAGCCATTGAATGGTACGCCAAATGGCTTGGGCGCAAACCAGATGTGACCCCTTATGAGGGCGTCGCCGAATGGCAGCTGGCGGAAAATGCTTGGATTCAAGTTTCGCTGGCTCCTGACCCTAGCCTTGCGGGTAAATCATCTGTGGTATGCGGTGTCCACGATATCGAAGCACAGAGGGCCGTTTGTCAAGATGCTGGTATTGCCGCTAGCGAAACACAGGACCTAGGATTCATAAAGCTTGCGCAAGTCAGCGATCCAGCCGGAAACACGGTGATGTTCGTCCAAGAAATGTAGAGCCGTCCTGATTGTCGAAAGATGTGAAACTGACAATGTTAGCCGCTCTTAGAACGTGTTTACGATCTTGCGAGCAAGAGCGAGACAAGGCGAAAACGAGCGAAAAAGCGGAATGTACACGTGGTACATGAGCATTTTGAGCTTGTTTTTAACGCCGTATCGCCGACGCGCAGCAGATCGTAAACAGGTTCTTAGGCCCCGCGCTCACCCCATCATCTTTCTCCACCACCAGCGCCAGCGCGCCATCGGCTTGCCGTCCGCGTTCAGCGGCCGGCCGTCGTCGGCGAAGCGTTCCGGCGGCCCCAGCGGTTTGCCCTCGACAAAATTCTGCCGTTCCGCCAGCGCGCCGTTGGGATGGTAGCGCTGTTGCAGGCCGTGCTTGAGGCCGTTGCGGTAGACCGCCAGCTCCGCCGCCTGGCCGTTGGGAAACAGGGTGCGGGTTTCGCCGTGCGGCAGGCCGTGGCGGTAATGGGCCTGGCGTTGCAGCGCGCCCTCCGGCGACCAATACTGCGCGGCGCCGTGCAGCTGGCCGCGCTGGTAATGCAGCTGGGCCGAGGGCTGGCCGCCGGGGTGCAGCAGGGTGGCCGGGCCGTGCAGCTGGCCGTCCTGGTAGTGGAAGCGCGCCAGCGGCGCGCCGGCCTGGTCGATGCGCGCCGGGCCTTGCAGCTTGCCGTCGGCCAGCTGGCCGACGAAGCGCTGCTGGTCTTGCTGGAGGTCTATCGGTTCCGCCATCGCGTCAGTTCTGCTGGATCAGCCCGCCCTTGAGGGTGAGCATGCCGCCGCCGTCCACGGTCTGGCTGGCGCTGGCCTTGTTGGTCAGCGACACCCCGGCGTCGTTGGTCAGGGTGGTGCCGGCTTTATTGGTCAGCTCGGTGCCCGCCTGGTTGGTGAGCCCGGTGCCGGCCTTATTGGTCAGGCTGGTGCCGGCCTGGGCGGTGTAGGCGGCGTCGCTCTTGGCGGTGAAGGCGCCGCCGCTTTGCAGGGTGAGGGTGCCGCTGACCTTGATGGTGAGGTTGCCGTCCACGGTCAGCGTGTAGTTGCCGCTGACCTTGTGTTCGTGATTGCCGCCGGTGCTGTGGCTCTGGTCGCCCTCCACCTTGACCGTGCGCTTGCCTTTGACGTTGAGGGTTTCATTGCCGGTTTTCACTTCCACGGTGCGGTTGCCCTTGTCCACGCTGAGGCTGTCGTTGCCCTCGGTGACGCTGCGCTTGCGCTCGTTCTTCACCACCAGGGTTTCGTCGTGGCCCACGTCGGCGGCCGCGTCGTTGAGCACTTTCACCGTGTAGTCCTTCTGCGCCTGGAAGAACACTTCCTCCTTGTCCTTGCTGTCGTCGAAGCGTAGTTCGTTGAAGCCGCCGCCGCCTTTTGTCGAGTTGGTCTTGAGGCCGGACTGCGCCTGCTTGGCCGGCAGTTCGTAGGGCAGCGCGTTGTCGCCGTTGTAGACGCAGCCGCTGACCAGCGGCTTGTCCGGGTCGCCGTCGATGAAGCTGACAATCACTTCCTGGCCGATGCGCGGGATGAACTGCATGCCAAAGCCCTTGCCGCTCCACGGCTGCATCACCCGCAGCCAGCAGGAGCTGGATTCGTCGTCCTTGCCGTCGCGGTCCCAGGGGAATTGCACTTTGACGCGGCCGTATTTATCGGTCCAGATCTCCTCGCCGGCCTTGCCCACTACCTTGGCCACCTGCGGGTGCATCACCGGCTTGGGGCTGAGCCGCGGCGGGCGGTAGGGCGTGGCCTTGGGGATGGCGGCGAAGCGGTTGCGGTAATGCTGCTGGCCGGCTTCGTGGCTGACGCGGGTGATTACCCAGGCGATATTGCAGGCCGGGTCCGGGTGGCCGCTCAGGGTGAAGCAGTGGCCGGGGATCAGCCAGCGGCAGTCGCTGTCGCCCACCAGTTCCACTTCCTCGGCGCGCAGGCCGTCGCTGCGCTGCTTGGCCAGCGCGTCGCCGTCCGCCTTCTTGGTGTAGCCGCCCGGGTATTGGTAGAGATTGGGCAGATCGGATTTGGCCAGCGCCTGCGCGTACAGCGAGGCGCTGGCGGTGGTGAATTCGTAATCGCCGGCGCGGTAGCCGCCGGCCACCGCCTGGCGGCTGATGCCGGCGCTGCGCACGCCTTCCAGCTCGCGCCCGCCCAGGTCCTGGCCCAGGTAGGGGATTTTGGCGTTATTGGGGCAGTCAGGGAAATGGCTGTTGCCGTCCGCCAGCACCAGGGTGTGCTTGCCGTCGGCGTGGGTGAAGAACCAGAAGATGCCGGCGTCTTCCAGCAGCCGCATCACAAAATTGAGATCGCTCTCGCCAAACTGCACGCAGTATTCGCGCTTGGGATAAGTCGCATCCAGCTTCAGTTGGTAGTCGCTGAAGCCGTGGCCGGCGAAGACCGCTTTTACGATGTCCGGCACGCTCTGGTTCTGGAAGATGCGGTTGTTGCCGGCCAGGCTCAGCCACCACAGCCAGGGCCGCAGCGTCACGCTGTAGCGGTCCGCGGTGGCGTCGCCCGGCAGTTGGCGTATCGCCGCGCACAGGCCGTCCAGCGGCCGGGTGTCGTCGTCGCGGCGCAGGCTCAGCGTCAGGTGGGAAGCCACCGCCTTGTCCAGCGTCAGCGCGCTGTCGCTGAAGCCGGCCAGGGTGAAGCTGCCCAGCGCGTTCAGCGCCTCGTCGCCGGACAGGCTGTCCGGGTACAGCTCTTTCAGCGCGGAGGCGCTGAGCGAGAGCGGGGTGGTTTTGTCGGAAGGGCGGGGCATGGCGGTTCTCAAATATTGGGAAAGAGAGCATGAGCGGCGCGGCGGGATTGACTCTTCTCCTGCCTAGGCGTTTTTGGCGGCAAGATGGCCAATAGGGTGGCTTGCCGCTGGCCAGGCCGGCTTGAGGCGGGGAATGGGATGCGGTGTTTCATTGCTTTGCCTCTGACCCGGCTCGGGGGCTAGCGCGCATCGATGCTTGCGATTGCCGCGTCATACGATATAGGCGGTTTTTAATTTGGATTCGGGAATGACGTACAGGTCTTCGTGCCCCCATATCGAGTCCGGCGCGTCCAGCCCGTCGTACATCCTGACCCATTGCGATAATAAAGGGTAAATGTCGTCGTCTTTCTTCATCTCGCACACTAGCAGGTTGGGGTCGTAAAACTGGACTCTGCCCGTCCAGGGAAAATAGACGCCCAACGCATGGCCGCTGCCTTTGGAACTGGCGATGATGTAGAGCTTGTATTTGCCTGACCATGGGGTTTTGTCTTTGATGTTTTCCGCGGAGTTTTGCCCGCGCATATTGACGGTTTTCTCCGCTATCGACGCCAGTATTCTGGTGTTGCCGTTATTCAGCTGTTCAAAATGCAATTGGGTGGCCTGTTGCTGCGGACTTAATAGCGATTCGCTAAGGCCGGTGCCGCTTTTCAAGTTGCCGCTCAAGGCGCGAAACCAGGTCAGCACCTGACCGGTGCAGCTGCTGTTGGCATTGCCGGGAAACTTGCCGTCGCCTTCTATCGATGTGACATTCACCAGGCTCTTCAGCAATTCAAATCTCAACCTTAGACTCATCGCTATGCTCCTCAAAGGTGGGCTTAGTATTGCTTTGTCGAATAATCAGTCAGGCTGATGGCGGGGCATGGGATCTCGCGGCAGCGGCGCTCAGCTGAGGACGTCGAAGACGATGGGGCGATGGTCCGGGCCGCTCATGTCGAACGCGTCCGCCCAGCCGCTGATGTCGAAAGGCGCGACTTTGACGTCGACCGAGGCCAGCACCCAATCCAGGATGCCGCCTTTGGCGTGGGTGGCCTGTCCTTGCCAGCATTCATAGGCCACGCCGGGGGTGTCCAGCTCCTCTACACGGGTGTAGTCCAGGTTCAGATCGCCGGTGGCCACCCAGTGTCCGTCCAGGCTGGTGCAGTCCCGCAACTGGCTCTTGGTCAGCCCGCCCTGGCCGGATTTGAAGTGAGCCAGAAACAAGAGGCCGGTGTAGCCGTTGACGCCTTGGGCCACGACCGCGATCAAGTCCCGGTTCAGGCCTTTCAAGTGTCCCTGGCTGACAACTTCGAGATGTAGCCCTTTTCTGGTTATCACGATGTAGCCGTTGGAGTGGCCGCCGGCAAAGGCGTGGACATCATAGTTTTGATACACGCCGCGTAAATAATCGTAATAGTCGTCCAGCCTGGCGGAGTGCACTTCGCACAGAAACACCACGTCAACGTCCCAGCTGTCGTTGGAGCAGCATTGGTGGATGAAGGTCTCGACCTGCGCCTTTTTATCCAGCGGCGAGGATTCGCCGTTTTTTTCCAGATTGAAGCTGGCTACGCGCATCGTTGCTCCTTGACCGTTTAAGTTAGTGCTGCTTGTCTTGGCCCCCGCCATGCGCTCTGGAGTAGGTGCTGAAGGTGCACATGGATAAAGTGTCCCAGATGATTTTAATCAGGGAGGTGCAGCAATTGTCATCTTTCTGGTAGTAAGACAGCGAGTCAAAGTCGATATCGAATAAGTCGAATTCGTCACGTTGACTTTTCCCGGCTTGGGAGATTTTATTGGGGGCGTAGCCCAGCAAGTCCGTGCTCAGCAGGCCTTGTTCGCTGAGTTGCGCCAGGGTGTTTTTCTGGATGTTAAAGGCCAGCTTGCTCACCGAGGTGGGCGAATGGCAGCAGCAGATGCAAGCGCATAAGGGCAGCGTGTAGCCGGTGGTCAGCGGCCTATCCCGAGCGTCGGTGATGCCGGCTTCAAGCACCGCCGCCACCACCTCCGCGCAGTTGCCTAGGTTTTTTCCATTATTTTCTTTCATGAATTGGATCATTCTGTCTTGATCCAAGCCCAGCGCCGTCGGCGTTTTTTTTAATAGCGGCTTATGCGAGAAGGCCTTTTCATCGCCATGGCTGCCGCCAATGTCAATCAAGACATCATCGCCGCGACGCATGGTCATGCTGGGTGGCGGCACCGCGTCCATGCTTTGATGGCTTGGCGGAGGCCTGCCGATGGCGCTGGTTGGCGGGATGCCGATTTCCGGCGGCTTGCTTCTTAGAATGTGCGCCACTTCATTCTTGCTGGGGATGTAAATCACATGCCGGACCCGGATGTGCGCGGCTTTGGTGTTGGCCCAAAACTGGGTGATCTTATCCTTGGCGGTTCTGAGATGCATTTTTTGATGGCCGGCGGAGTATTGAAACTGATAGACCTCATGGTTTTGAGTGCTAATGGAAATGAGGCTGTGGTCTTGGCAGTCCCCATTCTTGCAACTGCAAAACATGGTGCCCGAGCCACCACTGAGGGTCATTACGGTAATCATGCGGCCTCCCTGTTTTTGCTTCCAATGAGTTGATGTTTTGCCGGGTGCTGCTAAAACCATCACATCGGTTCTAAATTTGCTCTGCCATCTTGCTAACTAGGGTGGAAGAGCTTTGTTTAGCGTCAGCATGCTGTCACTGAAGCCGGCCAAGGTGAAACTACCCAGTGCGTTCAGCGCCTCGTCGCCGGACAAGCTGTCCGGGTACAACTCTTTCAGCGGCGAGGCGCTGAGCGAGAGCGGGGCGGTTTTGTCAGAGGAGCGGGGCATGGGGGTTTAATGGATTGCGTTCATTGGCACTGCTCAATGTCAGCGCGGTGGCGCTATCACCGTTGAGAGCCAGGCTGCCCAACTCGTTCAACGCCTTGTCCCCCGAAAGCGTCTGGGGATAAAGATCCGTCAGGGCGGAGGCGCGGAGGGAGAGGCCGGTATTGGTGTCAGTGGGGCGGGGCATCAAGAATTTCGCTCAGCTAATGGAGAGTTCAAATAGCAGATATCGGTTATCTTTTGAGAGATTCTTAGAGCTTGGTTGGGCTATTTGTTCCAAGGTAAGCCACTATGAGGTTCACCGTCTCGCTTGTTGCATCCGCCGCATAATGGGCGAAGGTTCGGGATAGCTGTTTCAGCTGCACTTTGTATTTCAAAATCACTTTTCGAGCTTAAGAGTAGCGAAAATATGAATATTCCATTTTCATTTAATTGATATTTGTCTAGTGCAGAGTTTGATAACCCTAGTAAGCCAAACTTTTTAGCCTTGTATCCAGTGGCACCATCATTGGTCAAGCCTGCGTAGCGAAAAAGTTTTAAAGTTGCACCCCAAAGATTTTTTTCTGGAAGCTGATCTTTGCCAATGGTTTTTGAGCGCTGATGGTCAATTTCTATTTGCTCTTTCTCAAGTATGACTCCGCAATGCCGACAGGCGTAGAGATCATTGGAGTTCACGGTTTCAACTGAATTGGTCTGCCAGTTCCATCTTTGTCTTGAGGTAATGGTGGGTTTATATATTTGTTGCCATGCTGGCAGGTCAATTATGTTTCTGTAGTTGCTGCGAGACAATGTGGTCGTTAAGCTATCTAGAATGCCTGCTTGACGTTGTAACTCATTCCAGTCGGGTATTGAAACAGATTTGCCACTTTGTTGCTCATAAGCTCCAAAATGCTGTATTCCACCAACTTGGAATCCAAAGCTCTGATGGGTGATGGGAGAGGTTACAGTCTTTATGGTTAAGGAAGGAATTTCCGTTTTTTGTCCATTTTCACTGATGTAGTAGATTTTGTGTGCTTTGGCGAAGTTGCAGGAAGCATATTTGTTCTGATTGATTGTGTTTAGTGCATTAAGCATTTTCGCGCTCCTTTTGTATGTCTATTTTTGCATTCGTTCGGCTAGGGAAACTTTGCGTTTTCTATTTGAATGCGTAGTTACTCCAACACCCACTCCGCCAACTTCCCCGTCACCTGCGCCATCAACACGTTCTCGATATCCCGCGCGCCGGCAGAGCTGCATTTAGCCAAAACCGCTTTCACAATGGCCGGGTCGAAGTCGAATTGTTTCCCTGTCGCCGCCTTATAGCGGGCTTGCAGTTTTTCCAGCTTATTGATCACGATGTTTTCCAATGTGCGTTCCGCCAATGGCGGATAGGGCACCACGGTCATGCGGGCGAGGAAGGCGGGGCGGAAGGCTTGTAACAGCGTTTTGCGCAGGCGTTCGTCGAACTGCTGGGTGGCGAGTTGTTCGCCTGGCGTGGTTTGCAATAGCTCCGCCCCCACATTGCTGGTGGCCAGGATGATGGTGTTGTTGAAGTCCACCGTCAGGCCGGTGCCGTCTTCCATGACGCCCTTGTCGAACACGTTGTAGAAGGCTTCCAGCACGTCCGGGTGGGCTTTTTCGATTTCGTCCAGCAGCACCACGCTGTAGGGTTTGCGCCGCACCGCTTCGGTCAGCACGCCGCCCTGGCCGTAGCCGACATAGCCGGGCGGCGCGCCCTTGAGCTGGCTGACGCTGTGGGCTTCCTGGTATTCCGCCAGGTTGACCACGATCAGATTGCGTTCGCCGCCGTAGAGGGCGTCGGCCAGCGCGTAGGCGGTTTCGGTTTTGCCCACGCCGGTGGGGCCGAGCAGCAGGAACACGCCCACCGGTTTGCCGGGGTCGGTGAGGCCGGCGCGGTAGGCCTGGATGCGTTGGGCGATCTTGCCCAGCGCGGCCGGCTGGCCGATCACGCGCTGGCCCATGCGCTGGGCCAGGGTGCGGATGGCGTAGGCTTCGTCGGCCAGCATCTTGCCCACCGGGATGCCGGTCCAGCCGGCGATGACGGCGGCCACGGCTTTGGAGTCCACGTGTTCCGGTACCAGCGGGTCGTCCTGGCGCAGCGCGTCCAGGCCGGCTTCCAGCCGCGCCAGTTGTTCCGCCAGCCGCAGCGCCGGGTCCGCGGCTTCGTCCTCGTCGGCGGTCGCGGTCTCGTCTTCCGCTTCTTCCAGCAGCAGCGGCGGTTCGCCGGCGGGCAGCTCGGGCTCGCTGGCCAGGAAGTCCAGCAGTTGCTGGCGGGTGCGCAGGATTTCGCGCACCGCGCGCAATTCGTCTTGCCAGCGCACGGTCAGTTCGCGCATGGCTTGCAGCTGGCGCGCGCTGTCTTGGCGCAGCGCGGCGATGCGGGTGGCGTGGTCCAGGCCGGTGGCCTGTTCGTTCAGCAGCCGCTCCAGTTCCTCGTCCAGCATGGTCTGGCGGTGGCGCAGGTTTTCCAGCTGCGGCGGCTGGTCGTGCTGGGCCAGCGCCACGCGGGCGCAGGCGGTGTCCAGCACGCTGATGGCTTTGTCCGGCAGCTGGCGGCCGGAGATGTAGCGGTGGGACAGCTTGACCGCGTCGTGGATGGCGGCGTCCAGGATGCGCACGCCGTGGTGCTGTTCCAGCCGGGCGGCGACGCCGCGCAGCATGGCCACGGCGCGGTCTTCGTCCGGTTCTTCCACTTGCACCGGCTGGAAGCGCCGCGCCAACGCCGGGTCGCGTTCGAAGTATTTCTTGTATTCCTGCCAGGTGGTGGCGGCCACGGTGCGCAGTTCGCCGCGCGCCAGCGCCGGCTTGAGCAGGTTGGCGGCGTCGCTGTGGCCCTCGGCCGCGCCGGCGCCCACCAGGGTGTGGGCTTCGTCGATGAACAGGATGATGGGCCGGGCGGCGGCGCGGATGTCGTCCATCACGCTTTGCAGCCTTTGTTCGAATTCGCCCTTGAGCCCGGCGCCGGCTTGCAGCAGGCCCAGGTCCAGCGCCAGCAGGCCGACGCCGGCCAGCGCCGGCGGCACTTCCTCGTGGGCGATGCGCAGCGCCAGGCCTTCCGCCACCGCGGTTTTGCCCACGCCGGGCGCGCCCACCAGGATGGGGTTGTTCTGGCGGCGGCGCAGCAGGATGTCCAGGCATTGGCGGATTTCGCCGTCGCGGCCCACGATGGGGTCGATGCGGCCGGCGCGGGCGTCGGCCACCAGGTCGTGGGTGAAGCGCGCCAGCGCGCCGGCCGGCTCCGCCGCGGCGGCGGACGGGGCTTCGCGCGAGGCGGCGGCCCAGGCGTCCAGCTGTTCGCTCAGCGGCTGGCGCGGCGCGCGCAGCAGGCAGGGCGCGCCGATCAGCAGCAGATTGCGCAGTTCGTCGCGCTCCAGCAGGGTGAGCAGCAGCAGGCCGGAGCGGATGCTGGCCTGCTGGCGCAGCGTGGCCAGCAGCAGCGCTTCCTTGAGCCAGGCCACGGTGTGGCTGGAGAAGGCCGGGGCGCGGGTTTCGCCGCGCTTGAACTGGTCCAGGCTGCGGCGCAGCTCCGCGCTCAGCTGGTCCGGGCTCAGGCCCAGCTTGGGCAGCAGCAGCGGCAGGTCGCCGTTGGGCAGCTCCAGCAGCTCCAGCAGCACGTGTTCGATTTCCACGTAGTAGTGGCTTTGCTGCAGGCAGCGCTGGGCGGCCAGCTCCAGCGCCTTGCGGCAGCTGGGGTTGAGGCGGGCCACCAGTTCGGACAGTTCGGCGCTCATGCCGGGTCCTCGCCGGCCGGGGGCGGCCGTTGCAGCCGGGTGTCCAGCTGTCGCGCTCCGCCGGGGCCGCCCAGCCAGCTGTCCCAGCTCAGCCGCGGCGCGGCGCGGGCTTGCAGCTTGAGCGCGGCGGCCGGCGCCTGCCACAGCAGGCTGAGCTGGATGTCCAGGTCCGGGCCAAAGTAGAAGTCCGCCAGCGCGGCCAGCGCGCGGTGGCGTTCGCCGCCGGGCAGGAAGGCGCGGTAGCCGGCCGGGTCCAGCGGGCCCACGGTGAGGCGGATGCCAGCGTGTTCGTCCCAGGCGCGGCGGCCGGCCAGCGCGCCCTGGCCCAGCGCGGCGTTGCGGCCGTTGGGGCCGATGCTGGTGCGGCTGGTCGGCGGGATCTCGCGCCAGCCGCCGGCGTAGGGGCTGGCCTGCACCGGCGCGGCCAGGTGGCGGCTGGCCAAGGCGGCGAAGCCGGCCAGCGAGCGGCGGCGGTCCGCCAGCAGCGCGGCGCGGGCCAGCAGCGCGGCGTCCGGCACCGCCTGGCGTTGTTGCAGGCCGGCGGGCAGCAGGCCGCACAGGCTGAGCAGCAGCGGCCGCGCCGGGCTGAGCCGCGGCGCGGCGAAGCTGGGCGCCAGCCGGTATTTGCGCTGGGCGCGGTAGAGCAGGGCCAGCAGCCGGTGCTGGAACAGTTGCAGGAATTCCGCCGGCGCGTGGTCTTTGTCCTGGCGGCGCTGTTGCAGCCATTCCTGGTAGGCGTAGGGCAGCGGGCCGTCCGGACCGCCCAGGCCGAAGGATTCGACATCGAGCGCCGGCTGGCCGTCGCGCGCGTCGCCGCCCAGCGCGCCCGGTTCCAGCGCGCTCAGTTCGCTGGCGGCGAAGGCGGGCAGCAGCGGGCCGCGCAGCCGCAGCGCCTCGCGCGCCGGGTCCGCGCCCTGGCCCAGCGGCGCGGCTTGCGGCGTCAGCCGTTCCAGCAGCATCACCGCCTGGGCGAATTCAAAGCCCTGCGGCCGCGTCAGCAGCCGCTCGGCTACAGAACCAGGCTGGGGCCGGGCGGGGGCTGCCATGTCTGGATCTCCTGTTGCTGGTGGACGAGTCGGGTGCGCACGAAGCGGTTGGCGTGGGCGTAGAGGGCGAAGAAGTGGGCGAGCACGGCGGCGAACAGCACGCGGCTGCCGCCGGCGAAGCAGGCCGGGTCCAGCTCCAGCGTCAGCAGCAGGCCGTTGCGCCAGCCGCGCCAGGCGTCGGCGCCGACGTGGTCGACGATGCGTTCGCTGCCGAGCGCGACGATGCCTTCGATCTGGCGGCGCGCGGCCGGCTGTTCGCCCAGATTGTGCAGCGCCAGCATTTCGCGCAGCGCGGCCAGCGCCTGCGGGCCTTCGCTCAGCGACAGGTGGTTGAGGCTGAGCTGGGACACCAGTTTCCAGCGCGAGGCGCCGTCCAGCGCGGCTTCGGTTTGCGGCCGCGGCGGGCGCAGCAGCCGCGCCTGGCCCACCGGGCCGGGCAGTTCGAACATCAGCGGCGCGCCGGCCGGCAGTTGCTCGGCCAGGTGGCGGTTGGTGCACAGCAGCTCGGCGGTGAGGCTGAGTTCGCTGGCGGCCAGCGGGTCGAAATCGGCGTCCACCAGGGTGAGCAGCATGTCGCTGCCGGGGCGCAGGCGGTTGAGGCCGCGCACGCGGCGCGCGTGCCAGTAGCGGCCGTCGCCGCCCTCGCCGTGGCTGCAGGCGAAGTAGGGGGCGATGCGGCGCGCGCCGTCCGGGCCGGCGGCGCGCAGCTGGCGGATGGAGTGGATTTCCACGCTGTGGTCGCGGTGGGCGTCGGCCACCAGCAGGTATTCGCTGCGGCTGCCGTCCGGGCGCAGCGGCTCCGAGGTGTGCGGAAACAGATTGATCACCGGCGCGCAGCCCAGCGCGATGTCGCCGTGCTGGATGCCCAGGCGGCCGGCCGGCGCGCGCTCGAAGGCGATGACGATTTCCAGCTGCCGCTCCGCCTGGCGCGGCAGGCTCAGCGGCAGGTCGAAGAAGGCGAATTTTTCCGGGCAGGCGAAGTATTCCGCCAGCAGCGCGTGCGCCGGGTGCACGCCGTCCTCGGCCGGCAGCAGCGCTTCGTCGGCGCCAAAGCCGCAGGCGCGCGGCAGCGCGCCGGGGCGGATGGAGGGCGCGAGGCTGGGCCGCTCCGGCAGCCGGCAGCTGATTTGCAGGCTGTGGGCGGACAGTAGGTCGTAAAGCGCGGCGGCGTTGAGCGGGGAGCCGGCCAGGTGGATGCGCAGGCTGTTCAGCGGCAGCGCGCCCAGCGGCTCCGGCCCCAGTTTCTCCAGCCGCAGCACCAGGGCGGCGCGCGCCTGGGCCAGGCCGCTGGCGGCCTGGGCTTCGTCCTCGGTCAGCAGGCTGGCGTCGGCGAGCCGCAGCGGCCACAGGGTGACGGCGGCGCTGGTGCGGAAACGCAGGCTGTCGCCGGCGGTGGTGGCCACGAACAGCGGGGTGCCGCGTTCGATGCGGTAGCCGGCGTCCAGCTTGCCCTTGTCCGGGTCCGGCTCGAAGCGGGCGATGGCGCAGGAGGGCATGGGCCGCAGCGCGTGCGGGTAGAGCTGTTCCAGCAGCGCGTCGGTGAGTTCGGAATAGTCGTCGTCCAGCCGGCGTTGCAGGCGAGCGCACAGCAGGGCGAAGCCTTCCAGCAGCCGTTCCACTTGCGGGTCCGGGCATTCGCCGTCGCTCAGTTGCAGGCGGTGGGCCACCTTGGGGTAGCGTTGGGCGAATTCGCCGCCGGCGTGGCGCAGGTAGGCGAGTTCGCGTTGGTAGTAGTCCAGCAGGCGCGGGTCCAGCGATTCCATCAGCCTGCGTCCTCGCAGGCGGTGAGCCGCGCGCCGGACGGGTCCAGCTCGGCGACGAAGGCGGCCGGCCAGCGGCTGCCCTCGGCCTGGAGTTCGCCGTCTATGCGCACGCTGAGAAGCAGGCCGCGGCCCGGCACGGTGTCCACGCTGACGCGCGGCGCGGCCAGCCGGGGTTCGAAGCTGCGTATCGCCTGGCGGATCTCACGCGCCAGCCGCTGGCGGTCTTCGGCGCGCTCCGGGTGCAGCGCGCTCCAGTCCGCCACGCCGTAGTCGATGACGCTGAGTTCGGCCAGGTAGGGCTGTGCCGCGCGGCGGCTGGACAGCAGCCGCGCCAGTTCCGCCCGCACCGATTCTTGCAGCCGGCGGCGGTCCACCCGCAGCAGCGGCTCGGCCTCCAGCCGCTGCCGCGGTTCGGCGTCGGCCAGCAGTTCGAACAGACCCGGGCGAAACTGGGCGGCTTGGCGCATCGCGGTATCCTAAAAGTGCATGGGCCATGGAAAAACGCTTGGCCCCGAAACCCACGTAAAGACAGGAAAGAAATCTTTCTTGCCACGGAAGCGCACGGAAAACACGGAACAAGACAACAGCCGTGGTCATCGCTCACGCAAGCCAGGCGCCGCCTTTGGGTTTGTCCGTGTTTTTCCGTGGCTAAGCCACAAAACCCACGTAAAGACACGAAAAATCTTCTTTGCCACGGAAGCGCACGGAAAGCACGGAACAAGACAACACCCGTGGTCATGAAGTCCATGCAAGCCCGATGCTTCCTTTGGGTTTGTCCGTGTTCTTCCGTGTGCTGCCGTGGCCAAAAGACCCCGGAACGCCCGCTGTGCTGATGGGCTTCCGCGGCGGATTCAATCGACTTATTTGGAGTACTTGTTGGCGGCCAGGTCCCACACCGCGGCGGCGTTGCCGTCCTTGGCGCCGGTGTCTTTCTGGGTGGTCAGCTCCCACTTGATCTTGGTGAAGTTGAGCGAGAGGTTTTCCACCGGCTTGCCGCCGGTGCCGCCGCTGACGCTGACATTGGACAGGATGGCGTTGGTCAGGGTGTAGACGATGTAGGGCAGCACCTTGCCGCTGCTGTCGGCCGCGTTGCGGCCGATGGTGATCTTGACCTCGGGGATGTTCTTGCCCTGGCAGCAGTAGGCGTTGAGTTCCGGCGTGGATTTGTCGGTGAACTTGGTCAGGCTGAATTCGCCGATATGCGGCTTGCCGGAGGTGCGTTCGGTGTTGCTGACGTCGTTGGTCACCTGCATGGCCACGTTGTGGCTGTAGGACAGCACTTCGATCTTGTCGGTGTAGCCTTCCAGCTTGCACTCGCCCTTGATGTCGCTGCCCAGGTCCAGAATGATGGCGTCCATTGCTATGTGTTCTCCGTGTTATGAGAAGTATTGGGCCCGCCGCGCGGCGGGCCCTTGGTGTGGCGTCAGGCGGCGGCCGGCGGCGGCAGCTCCGCCACCAGGCGGATGGACGCGGTCAGCTCTTCCAGCTGGAAGTGCGGGCGCAGGAAGACGGTGGCGCGGTAGGCGCCGGGCTTGCCCGGCACTTCGGTCACGTCCACCCGCGCTTCGCGCAGCGGGTACTGGGCTTTCACTTCCTGCGGCGCGTTGTCGTTGACCAGCACGTAGTCCGCTATCCAGTTGTTCAGATAGGTTTCCACATTGTCGCGGGTCAGGAAGCTGCCGATCTTGTCGCGCATGATCACCTTGATGTAGTGGGCGAAGCGCGAGGCGGCCAGCACATAGGGCAGCATCGCGGAGATGCGGGCGTTGGCGTTGGCGGCGTTGGTGTTGTAGACCTTGGGCTGGTTGGCGCTCTGGCCGCCGAAGAAC
This sequence comes from Chromobacterium rhizoryzae, assembly GCF_020544465.1. Taxonomy (NCBI): domain Bacteria; kingdom Pseudomonadati; phylum Pseudomonadota; class Betaproteobacteria; order Neisseriales; family Chromobacteriaceae; genus Chromobacterium; species Chromobacterium rhizoryzae. Next base: position 3,440,006 of record NZ_CP066126.1, on the reverse strand, counting down.
ACCGCCAGATCGGTGTTTTTCTTGTGGCACAGCGCGATGAAGCCCAGGCCGTCCAGTTCTTTCTCGCGGCGGTCGGTGATGGCGATCTCGGTCGGGCATTTGAGCGCGATGTCGCCGGACACGGTGCCGAAGGTGTGGGCCGGCAGGCCTTCCACCGCGCCGCCGCCTTCCACGCCGCGGATGGCCGCGCACCAGCCGTATTTGGCGAAGGCGTCGGTGATGCGTTGGCCCAGCGCGTAGGCGGCGTTGCCCCACAGGTATTTGCCGTGGTCGGTGCCGTTGACGTCTTCCACGTAGTTCATGCCCTCGGTGGGCTTGGTGTCCGGGCCGTAGGGCAGGCGCAGCAGGATGTGCGGCAGCACCAGGCTGACGTAGCGGGAGTCCTCGCTGGCGCGGAAGGAGCGCCATTTGATCAGCTCGGCGCTTTCAAAAGCCTTGGACAGGTCGCGCGGCACCGCCAGTTCGGTGAAGCTGCTCATGTCGAACAGGCGCGGGCTGGCGGCGGAGATCAGCGGCGCGTGCGCGGCGGCGGCCACATTGGACAGCTTCTCCAGCAGCGCCACGTCCTGCGGATGGCGGCCGAATTCGTAATCGCCGATCAGCAGGCTGATGGGGTGGCCGCCGAAGGTGCCGTACTCTTCCTCGTAAATCTTCTTGAACAGCGCGCTCTGGTCGAATTCCACCGCCTTTTCCAGATCGTTCTGCAGCTCGTCCTTGGTGGCGTTGAGCAGGCGCAGCTTCAGGCGGCTGCTGGTTTCGGTGTTCATCACCAGGAAGTGCAGGCCGCGCCAGGAGGCTTCCATCTTCTGCACCTCCGGGTGGTGCAGGATGTTGTTGAGCTGCTTGCTCAGCAATTGGTCGATGATGGCGATGCGGTGGTTGATCATGGCCACGGTGTCTTTGTCGATGGCCATGCCTTCGTCCAACACCTGGGTGGCGAATTCGGACAGCAGGTCCTTGGCGTACTCCTGCTGGATGTCGTCGTGGGCCATGCGGCCTTCCTGGATGATGCGGTCCAGCAGCGACAGCGAGGCGGCGTCGCCGCTGGGCGCTTCGGCTTGGGTCTTAGCCATGAGATGTCTCCGGTATCAGGGGGGCGGGCGGGGCGTCAGGCGGCCGGCGGCGCGTCCGGCGCCGGGGCGGCTTCCGCGGCGGCCGGGGCCTCCGGGCGGGCGCTCTTGATCTTTTGCAGTTCCTCGGTGTTGGCCACCACGTCCTGCAAGAGCTTGTCCAATTCGTCGTTGCCGTCCAGCTTGGTCAGCAGGTCGCGCAGCTTCTGGCGCGCCTCGTACAGCCGGCGCAGCGGGGTGACTTGCTTGACGATGTTGACCGGGTCGAAGTCGTCGAAGTGGTTGAACTTCAGCTCCACATTGAGCTTGCTGCCGTCGTCGGACAGCGCGTTGTCCACCTGGGCGGTGACGCGCGGCGTCAGCGAGGCCAGCACGGCGTTGAAGTTGTCGCGGTCTATCTCCACGAAGCGGCGCTCGCTGAGCTTGGGCAGCGGCTGCTCCTGCTTGCCGGCCAGGTCCGCCATGATGCCTACCACCAGCGGCAGCTCCCGTTTTTCCAGGGCGTTGCCGATTTCCACGTCATACGTGATTTGCACGCGGGGCGGACGAATCCGGTCCAGCTTGTGCTGTGTGCTCTCTGCCATAACAGACCTCGATCGGTTGGGAAGCTGGGGACGCCGACGGCGGGCCGCGTATCCGGTCCGCTTGGGCGAAACTGCATGATTGTCAGACCATTGTTGCCCGGCCGGGCCTGGTCGTTCTTTTCCATTGAAGCCGGCTCAAGCCGCCGCATGGAAGCCCTTTTTGCTGACAAATGCTTGCAACTTGCATTTTTCAATGACCATGGCTTAACAATTCCTATAGAACTGTCGGCGTTTTTTTGCCAATATTATTTGCAATGGATAATGGCGTCGGGGTGATGCGGATGCGCAACGGGTATCTGGCTGGGCTGTTCTGCGCTTTGGCTTTGGGCTTGGGCGGGTGCTCGTCGCTGGGCTTCGGCCCCTCGGTCAAATTGCAGGCGGCCACGCTGGACGTGGTCAGCATGGCCAACGACGACACGCCGCTGGCGGTGGACTTCGTCGCCGCCAAGGACCCGGAGCTGTACAAGCTGCTGCTGGGGCTGCCGGCGGCCAAGTGGTTTGAGCAGCGCGAGCAGCTGCTGCGCGACTACCCGGCGGATCTCAAGGTGTGGGAGCTGGAGCTGGTGCCGGGCCAGCATCTGGAAACCGAGGACGTGCCGATACGGGGCGAATCCGCGGCCGGCCTGCTGGTGTACGCCAGCTACGCCGGACCGGGCATGCACCGGCTGAGCCTGGACGCGCGCAAGAAGGTCTGGCTGCGCTTTGAAAGCAAGAATATGCGGCTGATGGAGCCGTAGCGGGGGGAGAGCGGTTTGAAAGCAGTGCCACAGGCGGTGTGTTGGTACGAGGGGATGCAGTTGCTGCCCCAGCATTTTCAATGGCAGGCGCTGAGGGCGGACGGGGTGTCCGCGGCGCTGGCGGCGGCGGCCCAGCCGCTGTATTGGGGCGTGCTGGAGCTGGAGCTGGACGAGGCGGCGCTGGCCGGCGGCGTGGCGCGGGTGTCCGCGCTGGAGGCGGTGTTGCCGGACGGCTTGCCGCTGCGCTTCGACGCCGGCGACGGCGCGGCGCTCAGCTGCGACGTGACGGCCGCCGCGGCGGAGGCGCCGGGCCGCACGGTGACGGTTTACCTGGCTTTGCCGCCCCTGTGGCGCGCCGGCCGGCTGGACCCGGCCGCCGGGCGTTTCCGCTCGGAAAACAGCGAGGCGGTGCCGGATTTGAGCAGCGGGGAGAACCCGGCCAGCCTGACGCTGTGGCGGCCGGACATCCGCCTGGTCACCGAGGCCGAACGCGCCGACATGATCTGCCTGCCGCTGTTGCGCATCGCCCAGCAAGGCGGCGGCTTTGCCCGCCGCGCCTACGCGCCGCCGTCGCCGCGGCTGCTGCCGGACAGCCTGCTGGGGCGCAAGGTGGCGGCGCTGTGCGCCAAGGCGCGCGAAAAATGCGTCTTCCTCAGCGGACGTCTGCGCCAGGCCAAGGAGGCCGGCAAGGACGACGACATCGACGAAATCCGCCGCCAGCTGGCGGCGCTGTGGGCGCGGCTGCCGGAGACGGAAGCCGCGCTGGGCAGCCGCGCCGCCCATCCGGCCGCCCTGTTCGGCCTGCTGGCCGGCATGGCCGGCTCGCTGACCGCGCTGGACCCGGGCGCCGGCGCGCCGGTGTTCCCGGCCTTCAACTACCAGGAACTGCTGGCCAGCTACGAGCCGCTGCTGAACTGGCTGTCCGCCGCGCTGGACCGGGTGCGCGCCGGTTACCGCAGCCTGCCGTTCAACCGCGACGAAGAAGGTTTCTGGATCGTATTGCCGGAGGCCGCGCGCGACAGCGGGCGCTTGATCGTGGGCCTGCGCATGCCCGGCGGCGCGCCGGATTCCGCCGCTCAGCAATGGCTGGGCCAGGCCATCATCGCCTCCGAATCCCATGTGGCCACGCTGGCGCGCCAGCGCATGCGCGGCTTGTCCTTCCAGCCGCTGGACCGCGCCGAACAAGTGGCTTACAGCGTGGGCGACGACACCCGGCTGTTCGCCGTGCTGGCCAACGGCGACTGGCTGCAAGCGGATCAGCCGCTGAGGATGACGCTGCCGGCCGGCGGCGCGGCGCTGGAGCCGTGGGAGGCGCTGCTCTTCGTCGCGGACCCGCGCGAGGACGCCGATGGAGAACGCCATGCTGGATAGCGCGCTGTCCCAGCCGCTGGGGGCGCTGGCGCAAGCGCCGCTGAGCGCCACTTTCGAAGACGCTTACGCCGAATGGCTGCAAGTGTTCCGGGAACTGGCCGGCGGCGGCCACAAGGCCGAAACCGCCGCCGAACTGGCGGCCGAGCAGGGCGGGCTGCTGGCGCGGCGCTTGAGCCGCGCCGCCGGCGCGCGCGTGGGCGCGGCCGGGCAGAGCCAGATCGAGGCCTTGCAGTATCTGTTCGTCGCGCTGATAGACGAGCGGCTGTTGTTCGAGGACTGGCCGGGGCAGAGCCTGTGGCAGGCCACGCCGCTGGAGCAGCGGCTGTTCGGCAGCCGCGCCGCCGGCGACAAGGTGCCGGCGCTGATCGAGCGGGTCTTGCGCGAGCGCGATCCGGCCGGGCGCGATCTGGCCAATGTCTGCCTGCAAACGCTGACCCTGGGTTTCTACGGCCGGCTGCGCGGGCCGGGCGGGCTGGCCCAGCACGAGGAATGGCGGCGCGAGCTGTTCGCCTTCGCCTACCAGCGGGACGCCGACATCCGCAGCCTGGCGCCGGCGCTGGAGCGCAGCAGCAATGTGCCGCCGCTGCGGCTGACGGTGCGGCGCATGCTGCCGGACGGCTTCCGGCTGGCCGTGGGCGTGGCCGCCATCCTGGTGGGCATGTCGGTGGTGGGGCACGCGTTCTGGCACGACATCGTGTCGCGGGTGGAGCCCATGCTGTACCGCGGGGCGGACGGGGACGGGCAGAGCAAATGACGATACAGACCCTAGCCGGCATTGTGCTGCTGACCCTGTTGATCCTGCTGGCGCTGGCGGCGCTGATCTGGTGGCTGCGGCGCGAGGCCGATCCGGCGCGGCGCAGCTTCCGCGGCTCGGTGCGCCGCTTCGAGCGCGAGATCGGCGCGGAAGACCGCTACCAGACCCCCTGGGTGCTGGCGGTGGGCGACCGGGTGCGCAATGTGGAGGCCTTGTGCGCCTCGCTGCAGCTGAAGAGCGAGGGCGAGGCCAATTGGTTCGGCCGCTGGTGGTACGGCGGGGACGGCGCGGTGCTGGTGATACCGGACGATATGTTCAGCCATCCGGAAGGCGCGCTGGCGCCGCTGTCGGCCTGGCGGCGGCTCTTGGGCGTGCTCTTGCGCAGCCGCGCCGCGCGGCCGCTGGACGCGCTGATCTGGACCGTGTCCGCCGGCCAGCTGTGGAGCGAGCACCTGGCGGTCAGCGCCGGCCTGGCCGCGGCCAAGAAGTTTTCCGATCTGCAAAGACGGCTGGGCCTGAGCCTGCCCATCTATCTGGTGGTGACCGAGACCGAGCAGGCGCCGGGCTTCCTGGAGCTGGCGCAGGCGCTGCCCCGCGAAGCGCGCGACGCGATGCTGGGCTGGTCCTCGCCCTACGCCGCCAGCGCCGCCTATCAATCCGACTGGATAGAACAGGCTTTGACGCGGCTGCGGCTGACCCTGAGCGAAACCATAGCCGAATTCGGCGCCCTGCAAGGCGGCGTGTCCACGGACCTGTACCTGCTGCCGCGCAGCTTCGAAGCGGTGCGCGCCAATCTGCAGGCGTTGTGCGATCCGGTGTTCCGCGGCAACGCGCTGGGCGAGGCGCCGCAGTTGCGCGGCATCTACTTCACCGGCGCCCAGGCCGCGCCGCAGGACGATCTGGAAGAAACCGTCGCGCCGCCGGCGCTGCCCCTGTTCGCCGGCCGGCTGCTGCGCCAGCGGGTGCTGGCGGAGCAGGGCCTGGCCCAGCCGGTGCCGCGCATCCTGCGGCTGCGCCAGCGCTGGCACCGCTGGACCCTGGCCGGCATGGGCTTGTTCGCCGCCCTGTGGCTGGCCGGCATCAGCTGGTACTGGCACGCGGCCACCGACGACGCCGACGCGCTGGGCCGCCAGCTGCGCATTCTGCAACTGGACCGCGGCGGGCCGCGGCCGGAACTGGGCAACGACGCGGCGGCGCGGCAAAGCGTCGCCGCCTTCTGGCGCGCGCTCAAGGACGCGCCCTCGCGCCGTTTCGGCACCTTGCTGCTGCCCACCTCGCTGATGTCCCCGGTGGACGGCCGCATCGACGACACCATCGAATACGCGCTGCGCCGCTCGGTGATGCTGCCCTTGCAACAGCGGCTGCTGCGCGACGCCGAACAAGTTCGGCGCTTGGGCGAGGCCGGCGCGGACAGCGTCAGCGACGACACCGCCGCGCCGGAGAAATGGCCGGCCTATCTGCTGGCGCGGCAACTGGCCGGCGACGCGGTCAAGCTGGAACAGCGCGTCAACCAGTTCAACCACGCGGTGCGCGACGGCAACACCACGCTGGACGAGGCGGCGGAGCTGGCCAACGGCCTGTTCGGCCTCAGCCTGCGCGCGCCGCAGAACGCCCAGCGCGACAATCTGCGCCGCATCCTGCTGTCCAGCGATCAACTGGTGGCCGCGCCGATCGACCTCTCCAAGATCCGGCCGCAGGTGGGCGAACACTTCAGCGGCCTGATGCAAGCCTGGCTCGGCCAGCTCTACACCAATCAGACCTTTGACCTCACCGCCCAGCAATTGCAGAAACAGCTGCTGATGCTGGAGTCCGGCCAAGGCAACTCCTTGCCGGAACTGGACAGCGTGGCCGGCCATATCGGCCTGCTGCAAAGCCTGGTCAACGCCACCAACAGCGCCTGGAGCCGCGCCGCCGGCCAGGACTTGGTGCCCGGCTACAGCGCGATGCTGGACGGCGCGCGCCGCTCCAGCCTGATAGGGCGCGACGCGGTGGCGCGGGTGGTGGACCATTCCGCGGTGGCGCGCCAGGAATTCCGCAAGCGCTGGCTGGGCGGCGTGGGCGCCAGCTCGGCGCTGCTGGCGCAAGGGCCGTCCGGCGGCCTGGAGCTGCAGGACCAGGTGCTCAAGCTGAACGTGACCCTGGCCTCGCTGCTGAAGCAGGACTTCGTCGCCAGCGCGCGGGCGCAGGGCGAAAGCGGTCCGACGGCGGGCGGGCTGGCGAATATGGACGCCGACGCGATGACGGCGGCGCTGCGTCATTACGACGGCTATCAGAAATACCTGGCCGGCAGCGCCGGCCAGATGCCGCCGGCCTACCGCAAGGGCCTGGAGCGCGCCTTGCAGGACAGCGCGGCGCGGGCGATGTGGGCCGCCCTGAGCAGCCGCCGCGCCGAGCCGTCGGTTGGCCTGAACGGCGGTTCCATCGACGAGGGCAACGCCTTCGACGCCCAGGCCAAGGCCGCCACCCCGGTGCTGGCGGCGCTGGACGAACTGGCCCAGCCCGCTTTCCGCGACAGCGTGCTGCGCGAGATGGACCGGCGCGCGCTGCAATCCTTGCGCCACGCGGAGCGCAGCCTGCAAGGGCTGGGCTTGTACCAGCCGCTGCAGGGCAGCTTCCGCTGGTGGGACGGCTCGCGCAACGCCGGCGCCCGCGCCTTCCGCGCCGGCGGCGCGCGCGAGCTGCAGCAATACCTGGGCGCGCAGCTGGAGCTGGTGGGCAATCTGACCCAGGCCCAGGCGCCGGCGCTGAGCTGGCTGGCCTCGCACAAATCCTCGTTGCCGGTCAGCGACCAGCAATTGCAGCAACGCTGGCAAAGCGCCGCCGTCGAACTGCGCCACTACAAGGAAAAGGCCGCCAACAGCGCGCCGGCGGTGCTGGAAACCATGATCGTCAAGGATTTCAACGAGATGGACGTGGGCAATTGCCGCGCGGTGCTGGACCAGGTGGAGCTGCCGGCCGCCGGCAACGTCTTCTCCGACCGCGCCCAGACCCTGGTCAGCCTGGCCAGCGACCGCTGCGGCGCGCTGCGCACCCAGGCCGGCGCCGCCGCCTACCAGAAGCTGAGCGCCTTCTTCAATCAATACCTGGCCAACCGCTTCCCCTTCGCCGCCAAGCTGGCGGCGCCGGACGCCGCGCCGGAACGAGTGGCGGAATTCATGCGCCTGATGGACGACAGCGGCGGGCTGGCGGCCGCCGGCCTGCAGGACCTCAAGTCCGGCCAGGCTCAGGCGGCGCGGCGCTTCCTGGACGCGGCCAAGGCGGCGCGCGCCTGGCTGGGCCCGATGTTCGCCCGCGAGGGCGGCGGGCCGTGGCAGGGCGTGGACGTGGAAGTGCGCTGGCGCACCGACCGCGAACACGAACAGGCGGCGGACCAGGTGATCGAATGGACGCTGGCCAGCGGCGGCCAGCGCCTGCGCTACCCCGGCGGCGACGGCCAGCGCCTGCACTGGAACATCGGCCAGCCGGTGACGGCGACCCTGCGCTGGGCCAAGGAATCGCAACAGGCGCCGGTGGAGGATTCGACGCAAAGCGGGCTGACCGTGTTCGACCGGCTGGCCAGCTGGAACTACGGCGGACAATGGGGCTTGCTGCGCTTATTGCGCGAGAACAATTCGCCGCTGCGCACCAATAGCGTGGAAGGCGTCAACGACGTGGGCCTGATGCTGGCGCTGCCGGTGCGCAACCCGGCCTTGCTGGGCAACGGCGACGCGCAGATGTTTTTGCGGCTGACCTTGCAGGCGCCGGGCGGCAAGAGCGGCCTGGCCGTGGCCAGCCTGCCGTACGCCGCGCCGCCGTCGCCGTTCCGCGCGGCCGCCAATCCGCGGCTGGCCGCGATAGAGGGCAGCTGATGCGCGCTTTGAACACCTTGAGGAAACGGCCATGAGCGCCATGTCGCGTCTGGAAACCCTGTTGCAACCCATCGCCGCGGACAATCCCGGCGGCGAGCCGCTGCGCTACGCGCCGGAATACGACCAACTGCGCGAACTGCGGCGCGAGGACGATCCCAGCCTGCCCGCCGGCATCTGGGAAAGCGATTTGAAACGCGCGGACTGGTCCGGCGTGGAGCGCCTCGCCTCCGCGCTGCTGGCCGAGCGCAGCAAGGATTTGATGGTGGCCGGCTGGCTGGGGGAATCCTGGCTGCACCTGCTGGGCCTGCCCGGCCTGGAAGCGGCGCTGGCGTTGAGCGCGCAGTGCTGCGAGCAGTATTGGGACAGCCTGCACCCCTTGCCGCAGCAAGACGATCTGAGCTTTCGCACCGGCCCGCTGGAATGGCTGGCCAAAACCTACGCCGCCACGCTGGCGGCCCAGGTGCCCTTGCTGAACGCGCCGCCGCCGCAGGAGCGGCAGCCGCTGACCCTGCGGCAGTGGCAGGACCTCAACCGCCGGCTGCTGGCCGGCGGCGACGAGGGCAAGCTGGAGCGTGAACAGGCGCGCCACGAGCAGCAGAAGCTGAACGACTGGGTGCGCGCGCTGCCGCCGGCCGCGCTGGAGGAGAGCCGCGGCGCGCTGGCGCGCAGCCGGCAATGGCTGGCGCGGCTGCAGAGCTGGTGCGACGAGCGCATGGGCGCGGACGCGCCGTCCTACGCGCCCTTGAGCCAGACGCTGGAGCAGGCGGCGCAAGCCTTGCAGGAGCTGGCCGTCCTGCATCCCGGCCCGCCGCCGGAGCCGGAAGCCGCCGCCGTCGACCAGGCCGAAACCGCCGCGCCGCCGGCCCTGGCCGAAGCCGGCCACGGCGCGCCGCCGCCGGCGTCCGCGCCCGTTTTCGCCCAGCGCGAGCCGCAGGGGCGGGAGGACGCTTACCGCCAGTTGCGCGGCATCGCCGATTATCTGGCGCGCACCGAGCCGCACAGCCCGGTGCCCTATCTGATCTACCGCGCGGTGGAGTGGGGGGAGAAGCCATTGCGGGAGCTGCTGGCGGAGCTGATAGACAGCGACGCCGAGGCGCGGCGGTTGTGGTCCCTGCTGGGGGTGTTGCCTTAGAACCTGTTTACGATCTGCTGCGCGTCGGCGATACGGCGTTGAAACCGAGCTCAAAATGCTCATGTACCACGAGTACACTCCGCTTTTTCGCTCGTTTTCGCCTTGTCTCGCCTTAGCTCGCGAGATCGTAAACACGTTCTCAGAACCTGTTTACGATCTGCTGCGCGTCGGCGGGATGGATAGAAAGGGGCGTTGAAACCAAGCTCAAAATGCTCATGTACCCCGTGTACATTCCGCTTTTTCACTCGTTTTCGCCCTGTCTCGCCTTAGCTCGCGAGATCGTAAACACGTTCTCAGAGCCTGTGCAAAGTCTGCTGCGCGTCGGGGATACGGTGTTGAGAACAAGCTCAACATGCTCATTGCCTCTTGTACACTTCGCTTTTTCGCTTGTTTTCGCCTTGTCTCGCCCTTGTGCGCGAGGCTTTGAGCAGGCGTTGAAAAATGGGACTTGAGGCGGAGAAGCCGCCTCCCGCTTGACGAGCATTCAGTGAAGGACGGCCAGATGGCGAATGTGGAGTGGAAGGGGCTGATCATCCGCCGCGCGAGCGCGGCCGACGCGCCCGCGGTATTGGAAATTTTCGATGAAATCATCGCCTGGTTCGTCGCCATGGGCAACGCGGAGCAATGGGGAAGCGAGCCGTGGTCAAGCCAGCCGCGACAAGTGGAGCGGGTGGTCGAGGCGTGCTCGCTGCCGGGAGCGTGGGTGGCGGAGGAGGAAGGCGGCACCGTGTTGGCCGCCCTGGTGCTGGGGGAGGCCATGCCCTATGCGCCGGCCGCGACGGAGCCCGAAATCTACGTGCGCTTGCTGGTCGCCTCCCGCCGCTCCGGCGCGCGGGGCGTCGGCCGGCGTTTGATGGCTTTCGCGGACGAACAGGCGAGGCTGGCCGGCGTCAAGCGCTTGCGCGTGGATTGCTATGGCGGGGGCACGGGGGCCCTGGCGCGTTTTTACGAGTCCTGCGGTTATGAGCGCATCGCCGCATTCGATGTGGACGGCTGGCCCTGCCAGCTGCTGGAGCGCGTTCACGCTCCCGCGAGCTAGGGCGAGGCCGCTTGGGAAAGCGGCTTGCTCGCATGGCGCGCTGCGCCGCGCGCAGCGGACCGCGAACGGACTTCAAGGCCAGGATGCCTGGCCCGGAAGGACGGCGCGGGCAAGGGCTCAGTCCAGCGTGTCCATATAGTCCTTGCCGCGCAGCCGCCCGGTTTGCGCCCAGGGCAGCGGCTGGCCGGCGGCCAGCGGGCGGATCTCCACGCGCATGCTTTCGCGATGGCGGCCGTCCTGCGAACGCGATTCCACCCGCAGCGGCATCGCCCAGCGCGCGCTCCATTGCAATTGCTTGCTGTGGCCCTTGGCGGTTTTGCGATACCAGCGGCTGCCGTCCGCGCCGGGGCTGACGGTGAAGCCTTTCAGTTTTTCAATGTCCACCAGCTGGCTGGCCAGGATCCAGGAGCCGTCGAAGCCCACGTCGCTCCATTCGCGCTGCCCCACTTGCACCAGCAGCCGCTGTTGCGGCAGGGCGAACTCCAGCCGCGGCTGGCCTTTGGCGTCCAGCCAGACGTGGCGGCTGGCGGCGGCGTAGTCGATGTGGTCGTGGCCGTCCTCATGGCCGTGGCCGTCGTCGTGATCGTGGTCGTCGGCGGGGGCGTTCAGCCGTTCGCGCCAGACGTGCTTGCCCTGGCGGGTCAGTTTTTCCCGATAGCGTATGGTTTTTTCCACGCCGTCTTTGCCGATGGTGACGGTTTCGTAGCGGATGGTGGCCACCAGATCCGGCGCGGCGGCGCGCAGCGCCGGGGACAGGGCCAGCAGGGCCAGCGGCAGCAGGATTTTCATCGCGGTCTTTCTTCATACGTAAAAGTAGGCTTGCCCGTGGGCAAGCCGAATGGGGTGCATCCGGGACGGCCGCGCCGGGCCTGGAGCGGCGCCGGCGCGGAGGCGGGGGCTTAGAGCCTGTTTACGATTTCGCGAGCTAGAGCGAGACAAGGCGAAAACGAGTGAAAAAGCGGAATGTACACGTGGTACATGAGCATTTTGAGCTGGTACTCACCATGCAACGCTTCACGACGCGCAGCAGATCGTAAACAGGTTCTTACAGGCCCAGCGCGCTTTTCACCAGGCCGAACACCTTGGTGTTGTCCATCACGCCCTTGAAGCCCTTGGAGCCGGCGCCGCCGGACATCAGCATCACGTCGCCGCCGCCGTGGGTTTCGCTGGACAGGCGGATGCCGGTTTCCTGCTGGTAGTCGTCGCCCATCGCGGTGGCGGAGTCCACCGACACGCGGCTGGCCTTGCGGTTGGGGCCGTTGCCGAACACCAGCGCGGTGTAAGTGGCGCCGTCCGCGTCCTTGGATTCCTTGCCGTCGGCGTAGCCGCGCACGATGTCGTGGATGGGGTTGCCGCGCTTGGCGTAGCCGTTGATGGTCATGGTGTGGTCATGGTCCGCGGTGACCACGATCAGGGTGTTGTTCAGGTCCACCTTGGCCAGCGCGGTCTTGATGGCGTTGTCGAAGGCGATGGTGTCTTCCAGCGCGCGCTTGGCGTTGGTGCCGTGCAGCGCGTGGTCGATGCGGCCGCCTTCCACCATCAGCACATAGCCGTTGCCGTTGCGGGCCAGGGTGTCGATGGCCTTGGCGGTCATGTCGGCCAGGCTGGGCTGGTTCAGGCTGTTCTTCACCCGGTCCAGCTCATAGTCCATGTGGTCCTTGTTGAAGATGCCCAGCAGTTTGTTGCCGGACTGCGGGTTGAAGGCGGCCAGCTCGCTGCCGCTGCTCACCAGGGTGTAGCCCTTGGCCTGCATTTCGGTCAGCAGATTGCGGCCGTCCGGGCGCTTGCCGCCGGAGGCGGTGGGCAGGAAGAATTTGCCGCCGCCGCCCATCAGCACGTCCAGGCCGGCGCCCAGCTTGGCGTTGTAGCCGGCGCCGCCCGGCGCCGCCTGGGCGGCGATGTCGGATTCGGCGTCGCGGTGGCAGACGTGGGAGTAAGTGGCGGCCGGGGTGGCGTGGGTGACGCGGGTGGTGGTCACCGCGCCGATGGCCTTGCCCTTGGCCTTGGCCAGTTCCAGCAGGGTGGTCGCCGGCTGGCCGTTGCTGCTGCCGCAATTGCCGGTGCCGTTGCTATTGGGGTCGATGGCGCGGGTGTCGGCGGACATGGAGATGACTTCGTTGTTCATCTTCACGCCGGTCATATAGGCGGACATGGACGGCGCGCTGTCGGTGGTTTGCGCGTCGTTGGAGAAGGTCTTGACGCGGGCGGTGCGGGCCAGCTGTTCCATGTTCAGCTTGCCGGCTTCGCCGTATTTGTAGATGCGCGAGGCGGTGACGGTGGTGGGGCCCATGCCGTCGCCCAGGAAGAAGATCACGTTCTTGGCTTCGCCCGCGGCCTGGGCCGGCAGCGCGTGCAGGGCGGCGGCCAGCGCGGCGACGCTGAGCAGCGGTTTCATCATCGGTTTCATTGCGGTTCTCTTGTATGGGTTTATGTAGCGTTTGGGGGCGGCGGCTCAGAACCTGTTTACGGTCTGCTGCGCGTCAGCGATACGGCGTTGAAAATGTCTTCAAAATGCTCGTGTACCGTGTGTACACTCCGCTTTTTCAGCCATTTTCGCCTTGTCTCGCCCTTGCTTGCGAGATCGTAAACAGGTTCTCAGAGCGCGGCCGCTTTCTTCACCAGGCCAAACACGTCGATGTTTTCCAGGAAGCCGTGGAAGGCGTCCGAACCCTGGCCGATGGCGCCGATGTAGACATCGGTGCCGCCGTGGGTTTCGCCGCCGGCCGGCATGCGCACCGCCGCTTCCTGGTGGTAGTCGTTGGCGGACACCACGGCGTCGGTCAGCGCGGCGGCGGCGTTGCGGTTGCCGTTGACGCGGTTTTCGCCGTTGCCGAAACCGATGATGGAATAGGGCATGCCGTCGGCGTCGGTGGCCAGGCTGCCGTTGCTGTAGTTCTTCACCAGGCCCAGCACGCCGGGGTTGCCGGCCGTGGTCTTGCCGGTGCGCTGGGCGTAGCCGTTGAGCACCAGGGTGTGGTCATGGTCCGCGGTCACCACGATCAGGGTGTTTTTCAGGTCCGGATCGCGCTGTTTCATCGTGTCGATGGCGGTCTTGATCGCCTGATCGAAGGCCACGGTGTCCTGCAGCGCTTTCTTGGCGGTGGTTTCATGCAGCGCGTGGTCGATGCGGCCGCCTTCCACCATCAGGAAGAAGCCTTGCTTGTCCTTGCGGTCCGCCAGCATGGAGATGGCCTTGGCTGTCATCTCGGCCAGGCTGGGTTCCTTGGAGGCGTCGCGGTCCAGGTCGTAGCTCATGTGGCTGCTGGTGAACAGGCCCACGGCGCGGGTGGTCTTGGCCGGGTCCAGCGCGTTGAAGCCGGTTTTGTCCGCGGCGTAGCCGTAGCCCTTGGCTTTGAGCTCCGCCACCAGATCGCGGCCGTCGGCGCGCTTGCCGCCGGCGGCCTTGGGCAGGAAGAACTGGCGGCCGCCGCCAAACACCACGTCCACGCCGTCTTGCAGTTTGGCGTTGAAGAGCGCGCCGCCCGGCACCAATTGGGCGGCGATGTCGGATTCGGCGTCGCGGTGGCAAACGTGGGAGTAAGTGGCGGCCGGGGTGGCGTGGGTGACGCGGGTGGTGGTGACCACGCCGGTGGCCTTGCCGCCGGCCTTGGCCAGCTCCAGCAGGGTGCTGACCGGCTGGCCGTTGCCGCTGCCGCAGTTGGAGGTGAAGTCCGTGGTGGGGGATTTGGCCTGGGTGTCGGTGGACATGGAGATGACTTCGTTGTTCATCTTCACGCCGGTCATGTAGGCGGACATGGACGGCGCGCTGTCGGTGACTTGGGCGTCGTTGGAGAAGGTTTTGACAAAGCCGCTCTCCGGCAGCGTGTCCATGGTCAGCTCGCCGTCTTCGCCCACGGAGTAAATGCGGGCGGCGGTGGTGGTGTTGATGCCCATGCCGTCGCCCAGGAAGAAGATCACGTTCTTGGCGGCGGGACGGAGGCCCTGGTTGTTGTTGGCGGAGCCGCTGGCGGTGCCGCCGCTGCTGCCGCAGGCGGCCAGGCCGATGGCGGCCGTCACGGCCAGGGTCAGGCTGAGGATGCGCATGATGTTATGTTCCGGGCATGAAAAAAACCGGCACAGCATAGTGGGCGCATGTTTCGGCCAGGAGAGGGTTTGATGAAGATTTTGTTGCGGGGTCAACCGACGGGCCGGGGCCGGCGTTGGCGGGGCGCGCTTAGAACCTGTTTACGATCTGCTGCGCGTCGTGGAGCCTTACACGGTGAGCACACCTTCGAAATGCTCATGTACCATTTGTACATTCCGCTTTCTCAGCCGTTTTCGCCTTGTCTCGCTTTAGCTCGCGAGATCGTAAACAGGTTCTTAGCGCCGGTCGGCGCACAGCGGCAGCAGCCGCTGATAGGCGGCGTTGATGTCCTTGCTCTTGCGTTCCGCCAGTTCGCGCAGCTCCAGGCCCAGAGCGCTGACCTTGTCCGGATGGTATTCCGCCATCCGCGCCCGGTAAGCGGCTTTCAGTTCTTCCGCGGAGCAGGGCCAGGCGACTTGCAGCACCTGGCAGGCGCGCTCGGTCTCGGAGACGGCGCCGGACGGCGGGGCATCCGGCCGCGCCGGGCTCAGCGCCCGGCGGATCAGCCAGTAGGCCAGCAGGGCAAACAACAGCAGCGCAATCAATCGCATCGATACGGCTCCTTGGCAGAGGGCCGCCCGCGCTTGCGGACGGAATAGCAATATGGAGCGGCTGGCCGGACGCTGGTTCCCGACGCGGGGCCGCGGTGGGTGAACTATGCCGCCGGCGGGCGGTCCCACCCGGCCCGGTTATGTTCTTTAATTTAGAGCCGCCTGCCGATCCGGGGAGGCGGCGGCCCGCAAGGAAGCATATGAGTTCCACCATCCGTCCGGCCGTCCGCGCCGACATCGCCGCGCTGTTCGACATCCGCACCAGCGTCCGGCAAAACCATCTTTCCATCGAGCAACTGGCCGACCTGGGCATCACGCCCGAGACCATCGCCGAAACCATCGCCGCCGCGCCCTGCGCCTGGATCGCGGAGCAGGACGGCCAGCCGGCCGGCTTCGCCATGGCGGACCTGGACGCCGGCGAAGTGTTCGCCTTGTTCATCAAGCCGGCGTTCGAGGGCCTGGGCCTGGGCCGGCAACTGCTGAGCCAGGCCGAGGCCGCGCTGTTTAAACGCCATCCGGTGATCCGGCTGACGACCGACGGCGACGCGGCCATCCGCGCCAACGGCTTTTACCAGCGTCAGGGCTGGCGGCAGGCCGGCCCGGCCGAGGGCGGGGACCTGTTGTACGAAAAGCGGCGCGAGGGCTGAGCGAGGCGCGCCTCCGGCGACGAGACTGAAGGGGCCGGGGGCGTGCCGGATACGCGCGTTCCCGGGCGTCCGGAGGCGCGTGGCGGGCAAGTAAAGAGGGAGCGCTTCTTCTTTAAGCGCATAAGCATAAGCCAATATGCCACTACAGCCGCGCCGGCTTTTATATTATGATGCCGGCTCTGCGTTGTTTGCCGCCCCTGTCCGCATTACCCAGTTCCCTGCTTCATGCCAAGACGCCGCGTTTCGCGCGCCGTCGTCGTCGACTGTTTCCGGGTGGCCGCGCCAAGTCATAGATGATAGCCGTCCTGGAGTTTTGAATGAGTTTCGCCACCTTATTGCTGTACATCGTCGCCGTCAGCGCCGTGATGATCACCCCCGGTCCGTCCATGCTGCTGGCGCTCAACAACGGCGCCAGCCACGGCATGCGCATCGCCAGCTACGGCTTTGCCGGCGCGGTGCTGTCCGATCTGCTGCTGATCGCCGCCGTGGGCTGCGGCCTGGGCGCCTTGCTGCAAGCGTCGGAACAACTGTTTTCCATCGTCAAATGGGGCGGCGCCGCCTATCTGGTCTACCTGGCCTGGATGATGTGGCGCGCGCCCACCCAGGCGCTGGCCGCCAGCGCCCAGAGCGGCGAGGCCAGCGGCCGCGGCACGTTTTTGCGTTCCCTGGTGGTGGGCCTGTCCAATCCCAAGGGCCTGTTGTTCTTCACCGCCTTCCTGCCGCAGTTCATCCGCCAGGACCAGCCGGCGGTGCCGCAATACATGATTCTGGCCGTGGTCACCGCCAGCGTGGACTGCGTGATGATGTTCATCTACGCCTACGGCGGCCGCCACGCGATGCGCACCTTCTCCGCCCGCGTGATGGGCTGGATCAATCGCAGCTGCGCCGGCATGCTGGCGGTGCTGGCCATCGGCCTCAGCCTGTACCGCCGCAGCGATATGAGCTGAGCGCGCCGCTTTGCCTCCATGGAAAACCCGCTGAATCCGGCGGGTTTTTTGATGTGGGCCTATCGCCGGGCGCGACAAAAAGCCGCCCCTGGGGGCGGCAAGAGGACATCGATAGATACAAAGGAGGGGAGGACTTGTTCCTGAACCCTCCGGCCAATATATCCGCCGCCCGTGACAGCGGGATGACGGCTCAACGCAGCGGCGAGGCGGCCGACGCCGGCGCCCGACGGCGCGCGGCGGGTTCGGCGGCGTCCCGGTACACCCGCACATAGTCCACCACCATCTCCTGCGGCCAGCGCGTGGACGCGTCCGGCGCGCCGGCCCAATCCCCGCCCACCGCCAGATTCAGCACGATGAAGGCCGGTTCTTGCAAGGCGCTCCAGCCGTCGCCGCCGTCGGTTTTCATCGTCACGGTCTGATAGAGTTGGCCGTCGACGAAGTAGCGGATCGCCGCCGGCGACCACTCCACGGCGAAATCGTGGAAACGGTCGTTGAACCAGCCCAGATCCGGCGTGACATAGGAGGCCGACGCCGTTTGCACCGTCCCGGCCGGCGCGCCGGGCTTGGGCCGGTGCGCGCTGCCCCAGACGGTGGCGTTTTCCGCGCCGGCCTCGCTGCCCACCATTTCCAGGATGTCGATCTCGCCGTAATGCGCGGGCTGATCCCAGCGCTGGTTCAGCATCCAGAACGCCGGAAACATGCCCTGGCCGTAAGGCAGCTTGATGCGCGCCTCGATCCGGCCGTAGCGCCAGGCGGCCTGGCTGCGCAGGCGCGCCGAGGTATAGTCGCGGCCGCCGTAAGCCTGCCGCCGCGCGGCGATATGCAGCGCGCCGTCGCGCACGGCCACATTGTCCCCGGCGGTGTAGTACTGCAGCTCATGCAGGCCCCACGGGCCGGGGCCGGATTCCAGCCGCCATTTGGCGCCGTCCAGCGCCGCGCCGTTGAATTCGTCCTGCCACGCCAACTGCCAATTGGCCGCGGCTGCGCCGCCGCTCAGCAGCGCCGTAATCGCGGCGGCTGCCGCCATCTTGCTTTTCATCGCTCATCTCGCGCGAGTTTGTCGAGCGCCCAGCATAGCCGGAAGCGAGAGCGGTGCAGCGCGGCCGCGCTTGGCAGTTTTACCAAGCGCGGCCAGGCCCGCGGCTTAGAGCCTGTTCAACGCGGTATCGCCGCAGCGCAGTAGATCGTGAACAGGTTCTTAGGAGCAATTCGAGTTCAGGCTGGGATAGGCGGTATTCAGGATCCACTTGCCCTTGCTGTTCTTGGCATAGCGGAAAGATAGGTAAATGGGCTCCCCGGCGGGAAACGGGGTGGACAGGGTGCAGACTCCGGCCGCGTTCACTGTCTTGCAGGTGCTGGGTCGCGCGCCGGGCCAGCCCTTGGGATAGAGAGTGCCCTCCGGCACGCAATCGGACTCCGCCGCCCGGGTGCCGCATATGGCCGGTTTGGGGCCTTTGGGCCCGGGATAACCCTGCCAGGTGGTGAAGGCGGCCTTGAACTGGTCCCAGCTGTCGAACTGCGATTTGCCCGCCTGGGTGGGTTGGCCGCGGATATGGATGCTGACATGGCCTTCCATCGCGGTGTTGTCCGCCATGGATTTGACGCTGGCGTTCACATCCGGGGTGACGCGGCAATCCGCCGCCTGAACCGGCGCAGCGGACAACAGGCATAGGGTCAGCGCCGTCAGCGCGGCGCCGGAACAGATTGGGAGGAGGCGATTGGGCATGAGGGAATCCTGAAAACGTCGGGCGCGCAGGCCCGATGGGGTTTTTTAAAAGCGGGCGGCTGTAAGTTATTGCGCCAACAGGGCATGACGCGATTTATCGTTGAAGATTAATGCAAAAGGCATTAATGATGCCTGCGCTTTGGGACAGGTGGCGGGCGAGCGCCGTGCGCCGAAGCCTGGCCGAGGAGGCGTCCAGCGTTGGCGGCGCGGCCTTGAGAACGACTTCCGCGCGGGGCGGTTAGGGAGAGGAGTGCTTGGGCGATATTCCGGGGCGGCGGCTGAGGCCGGCCATGCGCCAAGCCGCCGTCTCAGCCGCAAGGCCCCGCCTCGGCCCGGTTTGCGGGGAAGGGCGTCCTACTGGCGGCTCCGCTCCCAGGCGGCCTGGGTTTCCAGGAACAAGCCGTGCAGCCGGTATTTGTCCCAGATGAAGGCCGTTTCCTTGGCGAACAAGCCGGCGCGCAAAGCCTGCCTGAGCTTGGCCAGAATCGCCGGCGGCGTGTCCGGATGGCAGATCAGCCAGCGCTCGGCCGGCGTCAGCGCCAGCGCCTTGCGCGGCGGCGGGCCGTCCTCCGGCGCGGGCGGGGTGTCGCTGACGAAGACCTCCAGCCGCTTGGCCGCCAGCATTTTGAAACCCAGCGCCGGTTTGGCGATGGGGATGTAGCTCAGCTGGGCGGAACTGAGCAGATCGCGCGCTTCCGCGATGTCCACCGTGCCCAGGGTCATGCCCTGCATATCGCGCAGATTCTTGAACGGCGCCGCGTTGCCGCGGGCCACGTAGGCCTGCAAGACCACCGGCGAGATGGCGGCCACATAGCTGACGGTTTCCGCCTTGCCCTGGTCGAAGTTCACATCCAGCGCGCAGGTGTTCTTCTCCGCGGCGGCCAGGAAATACGCGCGCTTGGCCGGCACGCCTTTCAGCGCCACCTCCAGCCCGGCCTTGGCCGTCAGGTAGCGGAAAGCGTCGGCGTAGGGGCCGCCGAGGCCGTCTCGGGCCGGCGTCAGATAGGGCGGATGCGCGTCCGCCACCACGGTCAGCAGCGGCTGGGCCTGGGCCAGGCAGGCGGCGCCGGCCAGCGCCGCCGCCAGCCGTCTGAACGCGGGCGGCGGGCTCAAGACTTCACCAGATCCACCGGCGTGCGCACAATGCTCTGCATCTCGCTTTGCGTCAGCCGCTTGTTGAAGGATTCCAGCCCCAGGCGGATGGCGTACTCCGCCTGCAAGGCCGGGTGCTGGTCCGCGGTGGCGTAAATGCGCTTGGACGCCAGCAGCGCGGCCATCTCCGGGATATTGTCGTAGCCGCCGATCAAGACCTTGCCGTCCCGCTTCAATTCCGTCACCGCCTGCGCCGCGCCAATCGCCATATTGTCGTTGCCGCACAAGAGCGCGGCCAGGTCCGGCGTCTGTTTCATCAGCTTCAGCGCCGCCGCCCGGCCGGCGTCCCGCTCCCAATCGCCCCAGGCGAGGGCGGCCAGCGTCATATTGGCGCTGGCTATCGCCTCCCGGTAACCGTCGCTGCGCGCCTTGGCGTTGATGGAGCCGGGCAGGCCCTCGATGATGGCCGCCTTGCTGCGCGGCTTCAAGGCCCGCAGCACATAGTCTCCCACCGCGCGCGCGCCGCTGAAATTGCTGGGGCCGACAAAGGGAATGTTGACGCCGTGGCTGGCCAGCGCCCGGTCATCCAGCTTGTTGTCCAGATTGATCACCAACAGGCCGCTTTGCACCGCCTTGATCAGCGCCGGGATGATGGCGCGGGAGTCCGCTGGCGTGATCAGCAGGATCTGCTCGCGGCGGGCGATGCAGGCCTCAACGATCTTGATCTGCCCGGCCAGATCGGTCTCCCCCTGCACCCCGTCTATCGTCAGCTGATAGTCGCCGCTGTGCTGCGCGTGGTGCCTGCGCGCGCCGGCCGTCATCACGCTGAAGAAGGGGTTTCTCAGCGATTTGAGCACCAGGGTCACCGCGGGCTTCGTCGCGGCCGCCGCCAGCCGGGGCCAGGCCAGCAGGCCCAGAGATGCCAGTAAAAACGCGCGCCGCCGCATGGAGCTCCCCCGCCTGTCGAATGAATGCGCCGGCAAGCCGCCGGCCAGGCCCGGCCGCGCGGCCAGGCTCAAGGATATGGCTTCTTTATAGAGCACAGCGGGGAGGGCGGCAGGAGCGGACTATCCATGCATTTGAGGGGTTTGGCCTCACTCTCGTCATCGATGGGCGTCGTCATGATGGGGGCAGGCCAAGCTCTGCCGCAGCGGCGGCTGTTATGGAAACATGGCCGTAAAGGACGCTTGGCGGAGGCGTGTGGAGTAGCGCTTGAGTGTTTACCCTAATCCCTGCAAAATCTAGCACCTACTCTCTAACAATTAATACATTCCGCCGATGAACATTTCTCTTTCCCTCGCGCTGCGCGCCTGCGCCGCGTTGTGCTTGTCATGGCCCGCCGTCGCGCCGGCCAAGTCCTTGCCGGTTCCGCCCGCCTCCACCGTGGTCGCCGACTATCTGCAACAGGCCAAGGCCAGTCAGCAGCCGGCCGAGCTGCTCAGCTCGGTGGTGGAGGACGGGGTGGAGGTGCGCATGTACCGGATGGTGTCGCAGCAATGGCCGGGAGCCGGCAGCGGCATTGGGAGCAATGCGCCGCTGTGGGAGCAGCAGTACAAGCTGGTCCTGCCCTTGACGCGCAAGCCGGGCGCGCCGGTGCTGCTGTACGTCAACGGCGGCAGCAATCACGCGCAGCCGCCCAAACTGCCGGACCGCTTGCCGGCGGAAGCGCTGGCGCGCGATCTGGGCGTGCCGGTGGCCGAGCTGTATTTCGTGCCGAACCAGGATTTGCAATTGGACGAGCAGCCGGCCGGCCGCGAGGACGCGCTGGTGGCCTATACCTGGCGCAAAACGGTGGATCAGCCGCAGGTGGAGCGTTTCAGCTCCCTGCATCTGCCGATGACGCAGGCGGTGAGCGCGACGATGGACGCCTTGCAGCGCAGCCTGCCGGGCAGCGAGCGTTTCGTGGTGGCCGGCGCGTCCAAGCGCGGCTGGGCCGCTTGGCTGGCCGGTCTGAACGATAAGCGGGTGAGCGCCATCGTGCCGGTGGTGGCGGATTTCTGGAACGTGCGCGTCAACTTCACCCATGTCTACAACAGCTACGGCCAGCAGTGGCCGGCGGCGCTGCGCGATTATCAGCGCAACGGCATCACCGAGGATGTGCTGCAGGGAGGGCCGGGTCTGGACGCCTTGTTGCGCTTCGAGGACGTGGTCAATTACCGCGCCGGGATGGCGCGTTTGAGCAAGTATATGATTTCCGCTTCCGGCGACGACTTCGCTGTGCCGGACTCCGCCTGGAGCTATCTGCCGGACTTCGCCGGCCCCACCCAGCTGCGCTATCTGCCCAATCAGTCGCACTATGTGAAGGGCGATCAGATCGGCAAGGCCTTGCGGCAGTTCATGCGCCGCTGGCTGGCCGGCAAGCCGATGCCGCGGGCGCAGGTGGACGCGGACCCGGCCAGCGGCCGGCTGCGCGTCAGCGTGGCGGAGCGCGAGGCGGGCAAGGCGACGCTGTGGCTGGCGCATAACCCCGCGAGCCGGGATTTCCGCTTCAATTCCGGCATCCGTTATCAGCCCAAGGCGATTGAAGGCCAGTGCCGCCGCGGCAACTGCCGCTTCGAGTTCAAGCCGGACGCTTCGCAGCCGGGCTGGCAGGCTTATTTCATCGAGTTCGAGGGCCAGGATTTCGCCTGGAGCACGCCGCCCTTGGTGTGGCCGCACGCCTATCCCAACGGCGAGCCGGTGCCGTTTGGCGCGCCGCGTTTGCAACTGGGGCGCTGATCGCGCTTGGGCGGGCGGTTTGGCCGCCTGCGCCAGATCTCGAAGCCGGCTGAGCCGGCTTTTATTTTTCTCATGTTTTGTATTTTTTAGTCCAATCTGGATTTTTTTGTTTACATTTTGGATTTCAAAGTCTACTATGGATTCATTGATCCAATTGTGAGTGCCGCCATGCTGTCCCGTTACCAGTCCATCGCCGACGCCATCGCCACCTTGTTCTATCCCTATGCCGAAGTGGTGCTGCACGACCTGGCCACCCAGTCCGTGGCCTATATCGCCAACAATTTCTCCAAGCGCGAGCTGGGCGACGATTCCGGCCTGGACGAGCTGGAAAACACGCCGGACGCGACGGTGATCGGTCCTTACGAAAAACTGAACTGGGACGGCCGCAAGCTGCGCTCCATCAGCGTGGTGCTGCGCGACGACGCCGGAGCCGTGCTCGGCATGATGTGCGTGAACCTGGACATCTCGGTGTTCGAGGGCGCGCGGGCGGCGCTGGACCTGTTTCTGTCCGGCAGCAAGCTGGTGGCGCAGCCGGCCTTGTTGTTCGAGGACGACTGGCAGGAGCGCATCAACCGTTTCATCCACGGCTGGCTGCAACAGCGCCAGCTGAGCCTGTCCATTCTCAACCGCGAGCACAAGCGCGAGCTGGTGGAGGCGCTGCTGCACGAGGGCGCGTTTCGCGGCAAGAACGCCGCCAACTACGTGGCCAATGTGCTGGGCATGGGCCGCGCCACGGTTTTCAAGCATTTGAAAGAGCTGAAGGAGCAAGCATGACACTGGATTCCCTGTTCGACGCCATCGCCGCCGCCCACCAAGCCATCCGCCCGCAGGCGCGGGTCACGCCGCTGGAGCACAGCCCGGCCTTGTCCGCCCTGACCGGCTGCGAGGTGTATCTGAAGTGCGAGCATCTGCAGCGCACCGGCTCCTTCAAATTCCGCGGCGCCA
Source organism: Chromobacterium rhizoryzae (assembly GCF_020544465.1). Lineage (NCBI taxonomy): Bacteria > Pseudomonadati > Pseudomonadota > Betaproteobacteria > Neisseriales > Chromobacteriaceae > Chromobacterium > Chromobacterium rhizoryzae. The sequence continues at coordinate 3,416,761 of NZ_CP066126.1, read as the reverse complement.
GCAACAAGCTGCGGCTGCTGGACCCGGCGGCGCGGCGGGAAGGGGTGATCGCCGCGTCCACCGGCAACCACGGCCAGGCGGTGGCCTTGGCCGGCGGGCTGTTGCAAGTGCCGGTGACGGTGTACGCGCCGGCGTCCGCCGCCGCGGTGAAGCTGGACGCCATCCGCGCGCTGGGCGCGGAGCTCAAGCTGGTGGACGGCGGCGCGCTGGAGGCGGAACTGAGCGCCGGCGAGGCGGCGCGGCGGGCGGGTCTGCCCTTTGTGTCGCCGTACAACGATCTGGACGTGGTGGCCGGCCAGGGCACGGTGGGCATGGAACTGGCCGAGCAGTGCCCGGAGCTGGACGCGGTCTTTGTCTCCGTGGGCGGCGGCGGCCTGATTTCCGGCATCGGCGCGGCCTTGCGGCGCCTGGCGCCCGGCGCGGAACTGGTGGGCTGCTGGCCGGAGGCGGCGGCCACCATGCACGCCAGCCTGCAAGCCGGCCGCATCGTCGAGGTGGACGAGGGCGACACCCTGTCCGACGGCACCGCCGGCGGGGTGGAGCCGGGCGCGGTGACTTTCGAGCTGTGCCAGGCCTTGATCCGCCGTTGCGCGCTGGTCAGCGAGGCGGAGATCCGCGCGGCGCTGCGCTTGCTGGCCCAAAGCGAGCGCTGGATGACGGAGGGCGCGGCGGGCGTGGCGCTGGCCGGCCTGTTGCGGCAGGCGCCGCGCTACCAGGGCAAAAAGGTGGCGGTGGTGCTGTGCGGCCGCAACATCGTGCTGGATAAGTTTTTGAAGGCGGTGTCATGAAAACCTTCAACAAGGATGAAATCCTGGCGCGGCTGGATCTGGAGCGGGCGGAAGCGCTGCTGCGCCAGGGTTTCATCGCCTATTCCGCCGGCCGCGCGCAACTGCCGCCGGTGCAGCATTTCGCCTTTGCCGCGGCCAACGGCGATTGCTGCGTGAAATCCGGCTATGTGGAGGGCGAGAGCCTGTTCGCGGTCAAGGTGTCGTCCGGTTTCTACGACAATCCCAAGCGCGGCCTGCCCAGCAATCAGGGCCTGGTGCTGTGCTTCTGCGCCCGCACCGGCGCGCCGTTGGCGCTGCTGCGGGACGAGGGCTGGCTCACCGCCTGGCGCACCGCGCTGGCCGGCAGGCTGGCGGCGCGGGTCTTGGCGCCCAGCCGGGTGGAGGCGATAGGCATTGTCGGCACCGGCTTGCAGGCGCGCTTGCAATTGCGCGCCTTGCAGGCGGTGACGCCGTGCCGGGAGACGTGGGTGTGGGGGCGTTCCGAGACCGAACTGGCGGCTTTCGCCGCCGAGTTCGAAGCCGAGGGCTACCGTGTGCGGACCACGCTGGACGCGGAGCCGCTGGCGCGCGCCTGCCGGCTGATCGTCACCTGCACGCCGTCCGCCCGGCCCATTCTGCGGGCCGGCTGGCTGCGGCCCGGCAGCCATGTCACCGCGGTGGGCGCGGACGCCGCCGGCAAGCAGGAACTGGAGACGGAATGGGTGGCCACCGCGGACCGCATCGTGGTGGACTCCGTCGCGCAGTGCGCGGCTTACGGCGAGGTGTCGCACGCGCTGGCCGCCGGCCTGCTGGAGCGCGAACGCTTGGCGGAGCTGGGGCGGGTGCTGGCCGGCGAGCTGGCGGGCCGGCAAAGCGAGGACGAGATCACGCTGGCGGACCTGACCGGACTGGCGGTGCAGGACGCGCAGATCGCCAAATGCGTGCTGGAGGCCCAGGCCTGAGACGCGCTTGACCGTCAAGGGGTTCTCAGGCCGCGTGCGGGAAACCGTGCACCGGCCGCAAGGGCGGCCGGGCGTAGCCGCCCTGTTTTTGCGCCGCCATCAGAAAGCGGGTGTAGTTTTCCTTGCCCACCTGGCGGAAGTTGAATTTGACGGTGTCGGCAGAGAGCGCGGCGCCGTCTTTGGCCTGCAAGCGGGCGACGATGTCGGCGACCACATTGTCCGCCTGCTGGCGCAGCGCCGAGCCCGCTTCTTTTTTCAGCATCTCGTTGAGGGTGACGATGGCGGGCGCGTCCGCCAGCCCCATGGCGGACAGGGCGGCGGCGTGTTGGCCGAAGTGCCGCCAGACGATGGCCTGGGAGCCCAGCCGCAACACGAACTTGAACGGAAAGCCGGTGCGGATGGAGAGCAGCACCGGGTCTATGCACACCAATTGTTCTATCGAGTTGACGCCCTCGGCCGCCAGCGCGGCGGAAATATTGGCGGTCACGCCTTCCAGCTGGATCAGTTGGTCGTTTTCCTGCGGCTGTTCCTTGGCGTTCAGGTTCAGCGCCACCAGCCGGCGCAGCAGCTTGAACAGGGAGTCCATCGGAAAGGCGCCGACGGCGAAGGCGGCCACGGTCTGCGCGGCGGAGACGGTTTCGGAGTCGCCGGCGGCGCTGACGGCCGCGCCGATGGGAATGGCCAGCATCATGCGCAGCGCGTACCAGTACACGTCCGCCACATTGAGGCTGCGCTTGCGCACGCTCAGCACCATATCGCTGACCACGAACAGATAGGCGCCGGCGATGGCGGCGCAGACGATCTGGGTGCCGAAGGGCAGGTCCAGCTGCCCGTTGACGGCGAGCAGATAAAGCACGCTCATGCACAGGGTGGCGATCAGCATCAGCATCATCGGGGTGAGAAAGGCGGCGCGGCCGTAGTGCTCGCGGTAGATCTGTTCGAACAATTGCTCGGCGGCGGCCTCCACCTCCTCGTTTTCCGGCAGCGGCCAGGCGTTCAGCTGCGGGTGTTTGTCGGTGCGCGGCTGCCAGAACTGGCGCAGATAATAGATCAGCGCGCCGTTGTTGAGCCGGTTGCGGAATTCCTCGTAGCGGGCGCCCCAGCCTATGACCAGGAAGCGGATCATCGGCGCGGCCGCCAGCGCGGTGGTCAGCAGGCCCAGCGCGAAATGACTGGCGTGCTGCGGGCGGGAAAAGGGCTGCGCCATCAGCAGCGACAGCCCGTACAGCGCGGCGATGTCCAGCAGCAACAGGCCTGCCCACAAGCCGTGATATTTCAGGTTTTTCATGATGGCCTCGCTGATTGGCGGCGTGGCTACCATGGTAGTTCTCCAGCGTAAAATCGCACTCCGTACGAATAACTAGCGCGCCGACCGGCGGCTACCTTATCAAAAGTAGTGTTGAATCATTGATGTCCGGCCCCTAGCATCGGCTTCGCGTTTCATTGGCACGCCAATGGCGCGGACTGGACGACGGGCGCCGACGCGCGCGCTCGCCAGACGCTTTCCTTGCCGCCGCTTGCCATCCTCCAGCCGACGTTCACGAACGGAGCCAGACATGCCGGACATCATCGATTTGAGAAGCGACACCCTGACGCGGGTCAGCAAGAGCGACGTGGAGACGCTGGATTTCGCCAAGATCGGCGACGACTGCTACGGCGAAGACCGCTATGTGCGCGAGCTGGAAGCCTACTGCGCGGACTTGTTCGGCAAGGAAGCGGCCTTGTTCATGCCCTCAGGCACCATGAGCAATCAAGTGGGGCTGCGCTGCCTGGCCGGGCCCGGCGACGAGATCGTCACCGAGGTGGGCTACCACATCAATTTCTTCGAATCCTCCGCCGTCAGCGCCAATAGCGGCCTGGTGCTGAACCCCTACCACAGCGCGGACGGCATCCTCACCGCCGACGACGCGCGCCGGGCCATTCACGCCAAGGCGCGCTGGTCCAGCCTGTACGCGGAGCCCAAGGCGGTGGCGATAGAAAGCAGCATCAACACCTACGGCGGCATCGTCTATCCGGCGGCGGAAATGCTGCGCATGCGCGCGCTGTGCGACGAAATGGGGCTGAGCCTGTACCTGGACGGCGCGCGGGTGCTCAACGCTTGCAGCCATCTGGACCTGTCGCCGGCGCGTTACTTGGGGCCGGCGGACATGCTGAATTTCTGCTTCTCCAAGGGCGTGGGCGCGCCCTTCGGCTCCATCCTGGCCGGCCCGGCCCGCAAGATAGAGGCGGCCAAGGTCTTCCGCAAATGGTACGGCGGCTGCCTGCACCAATCCGGCCTGATGGCCGGCATCGCGCTGGACAAGATGCGGCGCTGGCAGCAGGTGACGCAGGAAGACAATGAAAAGGCCCGCATCCTGGGCGACAAATTGAGCGCGGCGGCGCGGCTGAAGTACCCGGTGGAGACCAATATGGTGTTCATCGAAGCGGCGGACGCCAAGGCCATGGTGGCCAGACTGGCGGAGCGGGGCGTGCTGGCGCTGGCCTGGAAACCGGATCTGGTGCGCTTCATCAGCAGCAGCCTGGTGACGCGCGGGCAGGTGGAGCGGGCGGCGGACATCATACGCGCCAGCCTCTGAAGCGCCGGTCTCCCATTCCGGACAATTTCTCACGATAGCGCGGAGCGCCGCCCGCTTTTTCCCGGCGCGGCCGTCGCTTATCGTGGTGGCTGTTTTGAAGCCAAAGGAAGCGATATGTCGAATGTGGAATGCGGCGTGCGGCCCAGCCGTCTGGAAGCGGGCCTGGACGCGCGGGTGGACGCGGTGCTGGAACAGGCGCTGAGCGAGCGGCGGCTGGTGGGGGCGGTGGTGCTGGTGGCCAAGGACGGCGCGCCGGCTTACCGCCGCGCGGCCGGCTGGGCGGACCGGGAGGCCGGCTTGCCGATGCGGGAGGACGCGCTGTTTCGGCTCGCCTCCGTCAGCAAGCCCATTGTTTCCACGGCGGCGATGGCGCTGGCGGCGCGGCGGCGGCTGGACTTAGACGAAGACATCGCCCGTTGGCTGCCGGAATTCCGGGCGCGGCTGGCGGACGGCGCGCCGGCGCGGATCACGCCGCGGCAGCTGCTCAGCCATACCGCCGGCCTGGGCTATCGCTTTTTCGAGGAGGACGGCGACGGTCCCTACGCCCGCGCCGGAGTGTCCGACGGCATGGATGCCGACGGCCTCACCCTGACGGAGAATCTGCGCCGCATCGCCAGCGTGCCGCTGCTGTATACGCCGGGCCAGTCCTGGGGCTATTCGCTGGCCACCGATGTGCTGGGCGCGCTGGTGGAGCGGGTGGCGGACCAGCCGCTGCCGCAGGCGGTGCGCCGCTGGGTCACAGCGCCGCTGGGCATGGACGACACCGATTTTCACGCGCTGGAGCCGGGCCGCCTGGCCGCGGTCTACGTCAACGGCGAGGCCGAACCGTGGCGGATGGAGCAGCCGGCGATCGTGGCGCCGTTCGAAGGCACGGTGGGCATACGCTTTGCGCCGCAGCGGGCGCTGGACGCCGGCGCCTATCCGTCCGGCGGCGCCGGCATGGTGGGCAGCGCCGACGATTTCCTGCGCCTGCTGGAGGCGTTGCGGCAGGGCGGCGCGCCCTTGCTGCCGCCGGAGTGGGTGGAGGAGATGGCGCGCAATCACACCGGAGCGCAGGAACTGCCGGAAATGCCCGGCTTCGGTTTCGGCCTGGGCTTCTCGGTGCTGCGCGATCCGGCCGCCGCCGCCTCGCCGGAATCGCCCGGCACCTGGCGCTGGGGCGGCGCTTACGGCCACTCCTGGTTTGTGGACCGCGCGCGCGGCCTGAGCGTGGTGGCCTTCACCAACACCTTGTACGAAGGCATGTCCGGGCGCTTCGTCGCCGATCTGCGCGACGCGGTCTACGGCGTGGCGCCCCTCTTGCAATAATTCAACCAAAAATGTAGATTTCAACAAATTGTTGAATTGTGGCGGCCCAAGCCCGGCAAGATTCGAGCTTGGGCCGCTGGCGTGAAGGGGAAACGATGTTGCAATTGGAACGGCTGACGCTGCGCGAATTTCGCGCCGAGGATTTGCCCAATGTGTTTTACGGGCTGTCGCACCCGGAAGTGATCAAGCATTACGGCATCCATTACGCCAGCGAGGAGGACTGCCGCGCGCAGATGCGCTGGTTCGACGACATCCGCGCCGACGGCAGCGGCCTGTGGCTGGCGCTGGAAACGCGGGAGGATGAGCGCTTCCTGGGCGCGGTGGGCATCAGCTCCTGGTCGGAACAGCACCATTGCGCCGAACTGGGCTATTGGCTGCTGCCGGAACACTGGGGCCGCGGCTATATGCGGGAAGCCCTGCGCGGTTTCCTGAGGCTGGCCTATCGCCGCTTCCCGCTCAACCGCGTCTACGCGCAAGTGGAAGTGGACAATCTGGGCTCCGGCAAACTGTTGCGGAGCGTCGGCTTTACCCTGGAGGGCGTCAGCCGCGAGTGCGAATGGAAGGACGGCCGCTATCTGTCGCTGGCCAATTACGCCTTGTTGCGCGCGGAGCATGAGGCGGAGGACGGCGGCGATGAGTGAGGCGGAACGCAAATACGTGGCGGTGATCCACAAGCGGCTGGAGCCGGGCCGGGCGATGAATGTGCTGGGCCATCTGGCGCTGGCCCTGGCCTGCCGGCTGCGGCGCGCGGACGCGGCGGCAAACCACGTGGACTATGTGGACGCCGACGGCGGCGTGCACCCGGCGATTTCGGCCGATCCCTTCATCGTGCTGCGCGCGGACAACTCCGCCAAGCTGGAGCGGCTGCGCCAGGCCGCCGCCGAGGCCGGCGTGGTCTGCGTCGACTTCACCGACACCATGGGCGAGGGCGGCAGCGCCGAACAACTGCGCCGCACCGCGGCCACCCCGGCCGCCGCGCTGGAATACTGGGGCGTGGCCTTGTGCGGCGACGAGGCGGCGTTGGGCGCGCTGACGCGCAAATTCAGTCTTTACCGTTGACGGGCGGCCGCATGGAAGACCCGAAACCGGCGGCCGATCCGGCCCAGGCGGAAAAACAGGCGGTGCTGCGCGCCTTGAGCGCCGCGGTCAAATTGGTGGGGGCCATGGTGGACGCGCACACCGAGGTGGTGCTGCATGATCTGAGCCGGCCGGAGCGCTCCGTCGTCGCCATCGAGAACGGCCATGTGTCCGGCCGCCGTCTAGGGGACGCCATCCTGGGCGGCCCGGCCGGCGACCGCGGCTTCGCCGCCATCGAACAGGCGATGCGTCAGGGCGGCGCGGAACCGGCGCTGGTGTCCGGCTACCACACCCTGAGCCGCGACGGCCGGCGGCTGCTGTCCGCCAGCGCCGTCTTCAAGACCGCCGCCGGCGAACCCTTCGCCGCGCTGTGCCTGAACAGCGACCGCAGCCAGCTGGAAGCGGCGCTGGCCTGCCTGCAGGCGCTGGCGGGCCGCGCGCCGCCGCCGCCTCCGGCCGCGCCGGAGCCGCCGGCCATGGACGAGGCGATGCAGGACATCATCGCCCAGGCGCTGGAGCGCGGCGGCAAGCCGCTGGCGCGGATGAAAAAGGCGGACAAGAAACAGGCGGTGGCGCAGATGCTGGAGCAGGGCCTGTTCATCGTCAAAGGCGGGGTGGAGCGCGCGGCGGAGGCGCTGGGCGTCAGCCGCTACACCGTCTACAACTATCTGGACGAAATCCGCGGCGATGCGCGGGAGGACAAGGCATGAAGATTCCCATCTACCAGGTGGACGCGTTCTGCGACGCGGTGTTCCACGGCAATCCGGCGGCGGTGTGTCCCTTGCCGGCCTGGCTGCCGGACGCCGCGCTGCAAGCCATCGCCATGGAAAACAATCTGTCCGAGACCGCCTTCCTGGTGGCGGAGGGCGAACGAATGGCGCTGCGCTGGTTCACGCCCACCACCGAGGTGGATTTGTGCGGTCACGCCACGCTGGCCAGCGCCTGGGTCTTGTTCCATGAGTTGGGCTGGCGCGGCGAACGCATCGTCTTCCAGACCCGCAGCGGCGAATTGACGGCGCGGCGCGACGGCGAGCGCATCGAGCTGCGCTTCCCCGCGGTGACGCCGCGCCCCTGCGCCGAGCCGCCCGGCCTGCTGGCGGCGCTGGGCCTGGACGCCGGCCAGGTGCTGGCCGCCGACGATTACATCGTGGTGCTGGACGACGCGGCGCGGCTGGCGGCGCTGCGGCCGGACTTCCAGCGGCTGCGCGGCTTGCCCAAGCGCGGGGTGGCGGTGACCGCGCGCGGCGCGGACTGCGATTTCGTCAGCCGCTGGTTCGGCCCCGGCGTCGGCGTCGACGAAGACCCGGTCACCGGCTCGGCCCACTGCTGGCTGGCGCCGTACTGGGCCGGCGTGCTGGGCAAGACCCGCTTGCAGGCGCGCCAGGGCGGCGCGCGCCGCGGCAGCCTGGAATGCCGGCTGGAAGGCGCGGAAGTGGCTTTGCTGGGGCAGGCGCGGCTGTATCTGAGGGGCGAGATTTACGTTTAGAGCCGGTTCAATGCCTGCCGCGTTTTGTGAAGCGTTGCAGGTGAGTACAAGCTCAAAATGCTTATATACCACGCGTACATTCCGCTTTTTCGCTCGTTTTCGCCTTGTCTCGCCTTAGCTCCCGAGATCGTAAACAGGTTCTGAGAGAATAGTGCCGATATGATCGCTCGGAACTATTTCGTTATTTAACAGTAACTTTTACCGTTATGACTTTTTTAGCGCCCTTGCTCCACTGTTGACCATACTCAAATCTTACTGTCCCGGTTCCTTTTTCTAACGCTTTAAATATATAGCTTGTAAACCCGCCACATCCAACTGGCGGCACGCCCTCATTGTTGACGACGCCGCATTTGTCAGATGGTTTATGGCTGGAACTCAGAAACATCAATTCCGCAGGAAGTGTCCTTAAGCCCCAAGAGGCTCCTGTTGAGGGATTGTCAGGAAAGGTAATCGAAAAAATACGATCCAAGTTGACTTCAATATGGCCATTCCCTTCTTTAGGCAGGTCGTGATGTTGTTCAGGCACTGAATAATCGCCAATATTTAAATCATAATAGCCGAATGAATCTGATTTCATTTGAGCCCCTTTCTCAGAAGAAAAGCAAGTTGCCGGAATTAAGCAAAAAGATGTGACCATCAGTGTCTTATAAAAACTATGCATACTTTACCTCACTGAATATGAGTGATCAGAAGTTGATTGGCTGCCTAATGGATTGGTAAGCGAGTCAGCGTTGAAGCGAGTCATGGAGTCGCCAGCTTACTGAAGCGCTTTAGAACCTGTTTACGATCTGCTGCGCGTCGGCGATACGCAGGTAAACAGGTTTTTAGAGCGGCGCGCTTCAAACGGCGGCTTCCGCCGCCAATTGTTCATCGCACACCGCCTTGACGCAGGCGCGCAGCCATTGCTGCGCCGGGTCCGCGTCCAGGCGCGGATGCCAGATCATGGAAATGGTGATCTCCGCCACCGCCAGCGGCAGCGCGAAGCTGTGCAGGCCGGCGCGCAGATGGCCGGTGTGGCGCTCCGGCACGGTGGCGATCAAATCGCTGGCGCGCGCCAGCGCCAGCGCGGCGGCGAAGCCGCCCACGGTGACCGCGACGTCGCGGCGCAGCCCCTGCGCGTTCAGGGCCTCGTCCACCGGCCCGACCAGCCCGCCGCGGCGGGCCACCAACACATGGCGGCCGGCGGCGTAGCGGGCGATGTCGACGGCGTCGGCCGCCAGCGGATGGCCGGCGCGCACCACGCCGACGAAGCGGTCGCGGAACAACATGCGCACCCGCAACTCCGGCCCGGCTTCGTGGCCCACCACGCCGGTGTCCAGATCCACCGCGCCGTCGCGCAGCGGCGCGTTGTCCTTGTCGCGCTTGGGCAGGAAATGCAGACGCACGCCCGGCGCCTCGCCTTGCAGCCGCGCCAGCAGCCGCGGGCCGAAGTTTTCGACGAAACCGTCGCTGCAGCGCAGGGTGAAGCTGCGTTGCAAGCGGTCCAGCCGCAGCGTTCCGGCCGGGCGCAGCGCGCTTTCCGCGTCCAGCACCAGCGCGTGCACCCGTTCGCGCAGTTCCAGCGCGCGCGGCGTCGGCGTCAGGCCGCGGCCGGCGCGCACCAGCAGCGGGTCGCCGGTGACCTCGCGCAAGCGCGCCAGCGCGCGGCTCATCGCCGAGGGGCTGAGCTGCAGGCGGCGCGCGGCGCGGGCCACGCTGCCTTCGTTCAGCAGCGCGTCCAGGGTGATCAGCAGATTGAGATCGGGTATGGGCATGGCTTCGCCTTAAAGAGCCTATTCAATGTCTCGCGAGCAAGGGCAAGACGAAAACGGCTGAGAAAGCGGAATGTACACGTGGTAGATGAGCATTTCGAAGCCGTTTTCAACGCCCTTGTCTACAATCCCGCCGCAACGCAGCAGATGGTACACAGACTCATTAGAGCGGCTAACAAACCCCTGATGCTGCGTTGCGCCGACTTGCCGTACTCAAGTACTGCCTGCGTCGGCGCGCCTTGCCTCAGTCGTGAAACTGATTTTTGTTAGCCACTCTTAGTACAGCGATACCTGGCGCCAAACGCAACTATTTAGTGTAAACCATGCGTCTTCCGCCTGCTGTGGCGGCGGCGTAGCCTGTATCGGGTCCGTGTCGACGGCCCCGGCGTTCGGGGCCGGATGCGGGCGGGAGCCGCCCTCATGTCTGTTTCTCCATCCTCTTCGTCTTCTTCCTCCGCCGCGCTGGCCGGCCTGGCGCTGTCTATCCTGCTGGCCTCGCTGGGCGCCAGCGTGGCCAACGTCGGCCTGCCGGCCTTGGCCGCGGCCTTTCGGATCAGCTTCCAGCAAGCGCAATGGGTGGTGCTGGCCTATCTGTTGCTGATCACGCTGGCCAGCGTCAACGCCGGCCGGCTGGGCGATCAGTTCGGCCGCCGGCGCGCCTTGCTGGCCGGCATCGCCTTGTTCGTCGCGGCCTCGGCCGGCTGCGGCGCGGCCGACGCCTTCTGGGCGCTGATCGCCGGACGCGCCTTGCAGGGCGTAGGCGCGGCCTTGATGCTGGCTCTGGGCATGGCTTTTGTCGCGGACATCGCCCCGCAGGGCGAAGTGGGGCGGGCGATGGGATTGTTGGGCGCCATGTCCGCCGTCGGCACCGCGCTGGGCCCGTCGCTGGGCGGCGCGCTGATCGCGGGCTTTGGCTGGCGCGCGATGTTCTGGCCGATGTTGCCGCTGGGCGCGCTGGCTTTCGGCCTGATCTGGCGCAGCGTGCCGGCGCCAAGCGGCCCCGCCGCCGAGCGCGTCGGTTTCGACCTCGCCGGCAGCGGCTGGCTGGCGCTGACCCTGGCCGCCTACGCGCTGGGCTTGACCCTGAAGCCCGATCACGCCCAGGGGGGCTTCGGCGCGCTCAACGCCGTCTTGTTGCTGACGGCCGTCGTCGGCGGCCGCGCCTTCTTGCGGGCCGAGTCCAAGGCCGCCTCGCCCTTGCTGAACCTGGCTCTGCTAAGAGACCCGGCGCTGGCCGCCGGTCTGCTCGGCAACGCCCTGGTGTCCACGGTGATGATGGCCACCCTGGTGGTGGGGCCGTTCTATCTGGCGCGGGGGCTGGGCCTGGACGCCGCCGGCGTCGGCCTGGCGATGTCGCTGGGGCCGCTGGTGGCGGCCTTGAGCGGCGTGCCGGCCGGGCGGATGGTGGACCGCTATGGCTCGGACATCGCGGCGCGTTCCGGCCTGGCGGGCATAGGCGCGGGCGCGCTGGCGCTGGCCTTGCTGCCGGCCAGCCTGGGCCTGGCCGGCTATCTGTTGCCGCTGACCCTGATCACCGCCGCCTACGCCTTGTTCCAGGCCGCCAACAACACTCAGGCGCTGACCGGCGCCGCGGCGCGGCAGCGCGGCCTGGTGTCCGGCCTGCTCAGTCTGTCGCGCAATCTGGGTTTGATCACCGGCGCGTCCTTGATGGGCGCGGTGTTCGCCGCGGCCAGCGGAGCCGCGGACATCGCCGCCGCTGCGCCGCAGCAAGTGGCCGCCGGCGCGCGCGCCGCTTTTGGGCTGGCGGCGGCGCTGATGCTGCTGGCGCTGTTGGCGTCGGCGCATGGGCGCAGAAAAGCCGCGCTCTGCTGACGACACGCTGTCAGCAGGGGGCAGGCAGACTGGTTCTTTTCCACGGCGCAAGCCGCATTCCAGTGAAAAGGAGCAAGTCATGACCTTGACCCCCCAACCCAATCTGCAATTGCTGTATGCGACGGATATCCAGCGCTCCGCCGCGCTGTACCGCCGTTTGTTCGCCGCCGATCCGGTGTTCGTCAGCCCGCGTTACGTCGCCTTCAGCGCCGGCGGCGAGGCGCTGTTCGCCCTGTGGAGCGGCGGGGACGCGCCGCATGCCGACGTCCCGAGATTCGTCGAAGCCGGTATCATGCTGGCATCCGGCGAGGCGGTGGACCAGCTCTATCAGGTCTGGCGGAACGATCCCGATCTGCGCATCGCGCAGCCGCCGAGCACCGAGGTCTTCGGCCGCACTTTCCTGATGCTGGATCCGGACGGGCATCGGCTCCGGGTGTGCCAGCGGGACTGAGCGTTTGCGTCATGCCTGCTGCGCTTTGGCGGTCTGGCCTCGCCGCTGCGCGGCCGGCATGGAATACAACGAAGGGTAATCATGCGAATACACATCATGGCCGCCTTGGCGGCGCTGAATCTGCCCGCCGCGGCATGGGCCAAGACGGAGTCGTACAAGGACTGGGCGGTGGCCTGCGACAACACCCGCCATTGCGAAGCCAACGGCACCCAGGCCGCGGACGGCGACAATCCGGTCAGCCTCTTGCTCAAGCGCGACGGCGGCCCCAATGCGCCGCTGACCGGGGAGTTGATCGCGGCGGACGCCGACGACGGCAAGGCGGGGCCGCTGACGCTGCGGCTGGGCGATTTCAAACTGAGCGGCTTGAAAACGGAGCAGAGCTTGAGCGCCGGGCAGATGGCGCAGCTGCTGCCGCGCATGCTCAACGCGGACGCGATCAGCCTAGGCGACGGCAAGCTGCAATGGACGCTGTCGCTGGCCGGCCTCAAGGCCGCCTTGCTGAAGATGGACGAGGTCCAGGGCCGCCTGGGCACGCCCGGCGCGCTGGTAAAAAAGGGCGCGAAGCCGGAAGCCTCGGTGCCGCCGGCCTTGCCGACGCCTTTGCTGAAACCGGTGGCGGCGGCGGCCCGGCCCGGCGACGCCGCGCTGGCGGCGCCCATTCTCAAAGCGGTGCGCGAGCGCGGCTGCTGGGAGGATATGCCGGATGCGGAGAACCCGACGATAGACGTCCACCGCTTGAGCTCCGACAAGGTGCTGGTGCTGCGCGAATGCGGCCGCGGCGCTTATCAGGGCGGCTTCAGCGTGTGGATAGCCAACGATAAGCCGCCGTATCGGCCGGCGCTGGCCAAGCTGGCCGACGGCGACGCCGCCTATTTGATGAACGCCGAATTCAATCAGGGCGTGCTCAGCAGCTACGCCAAGGGGCGGGGCATAGGCGATTGCAACGTCAGCAGCGCCTGGGCCTGGACCGGCGGCCGCTTCGAACTGATGCACGCCGCCGAGGCGCCGCAGTGCCGCGGCATTCCCGGCGGCGTGTCGCTGCGCAGCTGGGTGACGCGGCAGAAATAAGCGGGCTCGGTCCGCCCGCGCTCCGTGGCGGGGGCGGACCGAGATCCCGTCGTTGGCGTGGCGCCGGTCTTTGCTTATGTCGACGCGGACGCGGCGGCTTCGGGCTGATGCAAGCCAAAGCTCAGGCCGCCGGGCGCATGGCATTGAGCGAATTTGCCGAAGCCCGGCTCCTCCGCGATGCCGCCGTCGATTTGGCCGCCCAAGGCCCGCACGCGCTCCACGGCGGCCGTGAGGTCCGGCACCTGGAAGAAGAGATCGATCCGGGGCGCGGCATCCCCCCCGTGCAGGCCGGCTTTAATCGATCCGGCCTGAAACCAGCCGCCGCCGTCCGTGCCCATCGGATGGAAGCTCCAGCCGAACAGTTCGGCGAAGAAGGCGCCGACAGGGGCCGCGTCTCCGGCGCCGATCTCGATATAGGAAACAGGTGATGCCATGGGAATCTCCTTTTGTGGTGAAAAAGCCTTTTGGCCTATTTCAACGGCCTAAACGATTATAGGCCGGATCAGGCCGGATCGACGGCTTCCAGTTCCACTTGCCACAGCGACAGCGGTCGCGCGGCTTGCAGCCGCAGCGTTTCGCCGCGCCGGGCGACGGCGGCGTCCCAGGCCGCCAGCGGCTGCGGCCGGCCGTCATGCCACAGCCGCGCGCCGTCCTCCAGCGCCAGCAGCAGGGTCAGCTCGGCGTCGGCGCGTAATTCCAGCGCGCCGTCCAGCGTCAGCCTGTCCAAGCGCGAGCGGTAGCGGCCGCGCCGCGTCATCACGTTGAAATCGGTCAGCGGGCCGTCCAGCAGCCGGCTTTGCGCCGGGGTTTCGCCGGCGAAGGCCAGCGGCTCGCCGCCCGGCGTCAGCCGCAGACGGCCGCGGCCGTCCAATTCCAACTCCAGCCCCGCGCCTTGCAGGATCAGCAACTGCCGGTCCACGCCGTCGAAGCGCGAGAACGGCCCGTCGCTGGCCACGCTGGCCAGGCTGACGCGGTAGTCGAAATCGTCCAGGCCGGCCCCGGCCGGGGAGATCAGCAATTGCCGGGTGCTGCCGCCGCCGTTTTTCCACGGGCTGGGCGGGCAGTCTTGCAGGCGGATGAGCGTCATGGCGGGCCTTTGAGTGATTGCGGGGTGGGAAGGGCGCTCCAGTCTAGCAGGAGCGCGCCGCCGGCGTCGCCGGACGCGGGCGGGACTGGAATAGGCGGCCGCGCTTGGTTTACACTTCGGGTTTCCATCACCTTGAATAAAAAAGAAAGGAGGTAAATATGCTTCAATTTGCGCGCCCAGAAATGTCGGTTCGCTTGTTTAGCGCATTTGCCGGCTCTTGCCCGAGTTCCATCGCGCTGCGATAACCGGGTCGGAGCAAAGCCACTCTTCACTTCGAGTTTCACTCGCCGAGTCTTTCCCGACTCCCATGTTGTCGCCAGCGCTCCTGTTGACAGGGACTGCCACGTCCCGAAAAAACGAGAGCAAGAGCATGACAACCCTGATTTCCGCGCAATCCCTGCAACTGGACGCCGGCCACGGCCCGCTGTTCCAGGACCTTTCCTTTACCGTAAAACTGGGCGACCGCATCGGCCTGCTGGGCCATAACGGCTGCGGCAAGAGCAGCTTGCTGGACGTGCTGGCCGGCCAGCGCGAAGCCAATGCAGGCGCGGTGCAATACGCCGGCCTGTGCCGGCTGCAATACGTAGAGCAACACCTGCCGGCGAGGCTGGCGGGCTTAAGCGCGCGCTCGGCGCTGCTGGAGGCGGTGGACCGCCAGCCGGAGCAGCACTGGCGGGTGGACAGCCTGCTGGACGAACTGGAATTGTCGGCCGCGGCCGACACCCCGGCGGCCAGTCTCAGCGGCGGCCAGCACACCCGGCTGCTGCTGGGGCGCGCGGTGCTGCGCCAGCCCAATCTGCTGCTGCTGGACGAGCCCAGCAACCATCTGGACCTGCCGTCGCTGCTGTGGCTGGAAGACTTTCTGCGCCGCTGGCAGGGCGGCTTCATCCTGGTGTCCCACGACGCGCGGCTATTGGACGCGGTGACTTCGCACAGCTGGATTCTGCGGGACCAGCGCCTGTACCGCTTCGAGCTGCCGTGCAGCCAGGCGCGGGCCGCGCTGGCGGAGGCGGACGACGCCGCGCGCGCGCGCCGCGCCGGCGAGCAGAAGGAGATAGACCGTCTGAACGCCAGCAGCAAGCGGCTGGCGATCTGGGGCCGCGAGCACGACAACGAAAAGCTGGTGCGCAAGGCCAAGTCCATGCAGAAGCGGGTGGACCGGCTGAAGGAGGAGCAAGCCTTCGTCAGCCGCGGCAGTCCGTGGCGCTTGCGGCTGCAAGGCCAAGCGCTGGCGGCGGACCGCTTGCAGGCTTTCGAGGGCTTGCAGGTGAGCGCCGCGCCCGGCTTGCCGGCCTTGTTCGAGGCCGACGAGCTGAGCCTGCGCAGCGGCGACAAAGTGGCCTTGCTGGGCGCCAACGGCGCGGGCAAGTCCTCCTTGTTGCGCCAGTGCTGGCAGGACTGGCTGCAAGGCGAGGCCGGCGCGGGCTGGCGGCCGCACCCGGCGGCGCGCGTCGCGTATTACGATCAGTCGCTGCGCCGGCTGGACGACGCGGCCGCGCTGTCGGACGCGCTGTACCCCTTCGCGCCGCTGAGCGAGGCGGAGCGGCGGCAGGCGCTGATTTCCGCCGGTTTCGCCTATGCGCGCCACGGACAGACCGTGGCCACTCTCAGCGGCGGAGAGCGCGCGCGGCTGCTGTTCCTGGCGCTGTCGCTGGCCAGCTACCATCTGCTGTGGCTGGACGAGCCGACCAACCACCTGGATCTGGACGGCAAGCGGGAACTGGCGGAGGCGCTGGCGGACTTTGCCGGCGGCTTCCTGCTGGTGTCGCACGACCGCGAGTTGATCGAACAATCGTGCAACCGCTTCTGGGTGGTCAGCGAGGGCCGGCTGCGCGAGTGGCCGGACGCCGCCGGCGCCTACGCCCAGCTGTTCACTCCGCAGGCCGTCGCGGCCGTGGCCGATCAGCCGACGGCGTCCGGCGACGCGTCCGTTCCCAAGGGCGCGGAGCGGCAGCTGGAGCGCCTGTATCAACTGGAGGCCTTGCTGAGCGCGGATCTGGCGCGCAAGCCCAAGCATCAGAAGCCGCAATTGCAGCGTGAATGGCGGCGGGAGATGGGGGCGCTGGAACGGGAGCTGGGCTTGTAACGCGAAGGGCGGCGTTAAAAACGCCGCCCGTTCGTCGCGTGTTTCGCCGCTTCATCCATCGCCTTGCGCGTTTCGTCGCAAGCCGCTGTCGGCCGCGTTTGGCGCTGGCTACAGTGAGCAGCGTCAACCACAACGCATTGCAAGGAGCTGAACATGGATCGGGAAAAACACGCGGAAGCCCTGGACGGACTGAACGGCGTCAAGCACAAAATCGCCATTTACTGGCGGCTTTATGTAGACTGGCTGGCCGGCCTCGGCTGGGGGCGGCTGGCCTTGGTCTCGCTGCTGGCCTTGATTTTGAGCGGCGTGCTGGCCTTGAGCGGCGCCGTGGTTTTTTTGATACTGATGTCCTTCCTGGTCAAGGCCTGCGTCGCGCGGAAGCCGTCGAGGCCGGCGGCGCTGACGCAGGGGACCGAGGAAGAAATGAAGCAAGACCGGGGGGCGTATCATGGATAGGCAAAAACATGCGGAGGCGCTGGCGGGCATTGAACTCGTCAGCCACAAGGCTTCCATCTACTGGTGGCTGTTTTTCGACTGGCTGGCCGCCGTCGGCTGGGGACGGCTGCTGCTGATCTGCTTTCTGGGCCTGATCCTGGGCGGCATCATCGGGATTCCCGCGCTGGCCTTCTTCCTGGGCGTGACCGTCTGCATCGTCAAGATCGTGGCCAGAGGCAAGCGCCGGGCGGAGCAGCGCGCCGACGCGGCGGTGGTGCGCAGCCGGCAGGCGGAGGAGCTGGCCGAGGTGGAGGCGCTGCAACGCCAGCTGGCGGAAGCGCGGATGGGGGCGCTGCAGGCGCAGATCGAGCCGCACTTCCTGTTCAACACCCTGTCCTCGGTGTGCCAGTTGATGGAAACCGCGCCGGAGCGCGCCTTGCTGATGCAAAAGGCGCTGATCCGCTATCTGCGCTCCTCGCTGCCGGAGTGGCGGGAGTCCCCGGCGGAAACCAGCCTGGGCCAGCAGCTGGAATTGTCGCGCGCCTATCTGGACATCATGCAGCTGCGGATGGAAGACCGGCTGCGGGTGCGGCTGGAGGTGCCGGAGTCGCTGCTGGACGCGCGCTTTCCGGTGATGATGCTGCAAACCCTGGTGGAGAACGCGATCAAACACGGCCTGGAGCCCAAGGCCGAAGGCGGCGAGATCCTCATCGACGCCAAGGTGCTGGCCGGCGAGCTTAGGGTGGCGGTCAGCGACAGCGGCGTCGGCTTCCCGGAGCAGCCGGGGCAGGGCCTGGGCCTGAGCAATATCCGCGAGCGTCTGGCCATGTTGCACGGCGAGCGCGCGCAGCTGTTGCTGGAGGTGTTGCCGACAGGCGGCACCCGCGCCACCATAGGCCTGCCGTTCGCCTTGGTGTGAGCGGCCCGCTTGTAAAGAGGACAGCGTTAATGAGCAAATTGAGCGCGGTGATCGCCGACGACGAGCGCCTGATGCGCGAGCAACTGCGCATGGCCCTGCAACGGGTGTGGCCGGAGTTGAGGATAGTGGCCGAGGCCCGCGACGGCGCGGAGGCGGTGGAGTTGGTTCGAGAGCATAGGCCGGACCTGGCTTTTCTGGACATCACCATGCCGGTGCAGAACGGCATCGCCGCGGCGATGGAGATAGACGGCCTGTGCCCGGTGGTGTTCGTCACCGCTTACGACCAATACGCGATCAAGGCCTTTGAAGAAGGCGCGGTGGATTATCTGCTCAAGCCGGTGGAGGACGAGCGGCTGTTGCGCACGCGCCAGCGCTGGGAGCAGCGGCAGTTGGCGCTGCCGACGCACTGGCAGGCCTCCTTGCAGCAGCTGAGCCGTCAACTGGCGCGGCCGGACTATCTGCGCTGGATCAAGGCCTCGGTGGGCAATAGCCTGCGCATGATCAGCACCGGCGAAGTGCTGTTTTTTCAATCCGACGAAAAATACACCCGGGTGCAGACCGTCGGCTGCGAAGCCTTGATCCGCATGCCGATCAAAGAGCTGTTGCAGGCGCTGGACCCGGACGAATTCTGGCAGATCCACCGCTCCACCCTGGTGCGGGTGGACGCCATCGAACAGATCAAGCGCGACGACGGCCAGCGCGGCCTCATGCTGCAATTGCGCGGCTATCCGGAACCGCTGGAAGTCAGCCGCAGCTATGCCCATCTCTTTCAGCGCATGTAAGCCGGGAGGCTTCAAGGTTTTGCCGTAGAGACCGGCTGATCGTAAGCCCCATCCTCGAAATCCCGCTCCATCCGCCGGTATTGGGCGCTGTTTTTAAGCCGGACCAGGCCTTCGTTGAAGCGGTCCAGCAGCCACTGGCTTTGCGGCTGCGCCCGGCTCAGCATCAGGCGGTACTCGTTGCGTTCCCACACCTTGGGCGCGTAGACGATGGCGGCGCGCTGCTCCGGCGTGAAGCGCCGGCGCAGCAAGGATTGCCCCACCGATTTGACCAGGGGGAAAAAATCGATGCGCTCCGCCAGCAACTGCCGCATGCCGCTTTCTATGTCCTGAGTGCTGTCGTTGCGAATATGGCCGGCGCGCACCGCCTCGCCCCATACCCCCAGTTTGGAACCGTTGGGCGTGGCCATGCGCAAGCCGTACAACTCCGGCATCTCCGTCGGAGAAAGCGGGCGTTTGGCCAAGTGAAACGCCACCTCCTCATCCACCACCACCGGCAGGCTGAACAGCGCGAATCGCTCGCGCTCCGGCGTGATCGACCACACCACCGATCCCGCGATTTCGCCGCCGCGCACCATGGCCTCGGCCCGGGCCCAGGGGAAATGCCGGTAGCGCACGGTGATCCCGGCCAGGCGGAAGGCTTCGCTGACAATGTGGGAGGCATAGCCCTGCTGCGGCAGCTTGGCGGATAGATAGGGCGGCCACTCCCCGCTGGCCAGCACCACCTCCCGCGCCGGCGGCGGCGCGGCGGCGAGGCAGGGCGGGGCGAGAACGGCGCAGCAGATCAGCGCCAGGCGCATCGGGGACCAAACCATGGCAGCGTCCGATAGGGTTTGTTCCAGACTAGCAGGTTTGCCGCGCCGCGCTCCGGCATGAAAACTGCTTGTCCCGGCTTGTGGCCGCGGTCCGCGCGCGGCGTTCAAGGGGGAAAAAAGATGAGCACGATCAGAATGACGCCGGCGCTGGCGGCCCGGGATTACTCGCGCCTGAGCGCCTTATTGGCCGACTGCGTGACCGGCGGCGCGTCGGTGGGCTTCCTCGCGCCCTTGCCTGAGGCCGAGGCCGCCGCTTACTGGGCGCAGGTGGACGCGCTGCTGGGCGCCGGCCTGCAATTATGGCTGGCGGAAGAGGGCGAGGAACTGCTGGGCTGCGTGCAACTGGCGCCTTGCCAGCGCGGCAACGGCCGCCACCGCGCCGAGGTGCAGAAGCTCTTGGTGCATTCCGCCCGCCGCGGCCGCGGCGTGGCGCGCCAATTGATGGCGACGCTGGAGGATCATGCACACAAACAGGGCATTCGCCTGCTGGTGCTGGACACCGAGGCCGGTTCCGGCGCGGAGGACGTCTACCGCAAACTGGGCTGGAGCAAGAGCGGGGAGATCCCGGATTACGCCGCCCGTCCGGACGGACGCCTGCACCCCACCGCCTATTACTTCAAGCGCTTGTGAGGCGTCGGAGCTTGTTGGCCAACGCCATCATGGGACGGGCGTTTAGCTAGAGGCGATAGCCGTCAGCGCGTCGCGCACCGCGGAGACGACCCGTTCCGGTTCCGAGAATTGCGGAAAATGGCCGCTGCGGGCGGCGATGACGTGGCGGCCTCGCGGCGACAGCGCCGCCAACCGGCGCTGGCCCTCGGCGCGCGCGTCCAGCACCGCCTTGGAGGTGAGCCAGGACAAGCCCGGCGCGCCGCCGCTGATCACAAACAGAGGGATGTCGGGGAAGGGCGGCGCTTCAGCGATCTGTTCCGCGCTACGGCGCAGGTGGCCGGTCTCGTTCAGGGTGTCCCGATCCTGAGCCAGGTCCAGCGCCCGGCGCAGCAACTGGCCCAGCCGGCCTTGCCGCGCATCCAGCGCGCTGATGTCCTCCGGCACGGCGGCGTCCAGCAGCACCACGGCGGCCACTTCGCCGGCGTAGCTGCGGGCGAACAGATTGGCGATCAGGCCGCCCAAGGCGTGGGCCACCAGCACATAGGGCGGGGCTAGGTCCGCCTTGAACAACAGCGCGCGCAGGGTTTCCATCATCGCGGCGCCGGTCTGCGCCTCGCGGGCGTTGCCGCTGTTGCCTATGCCGCAGCGGTTGTAGGCGAACACGCCGCTGAGCGTTTCCAGCGCCGGCAGCACTTTGTACCAGCCCTCCATCGGCGTGCCAGCGTCGTTGATCAGCACGATGGGCGGCGCGGCGGCGCCGACGGCGATGTACTCCATGGCGACGCCGTCGATGGCGACGATGAGTTTGGGGGGCAGGGTGGTCATGGCGCAAGCGGGCGGAGGCCGCCGTAATGGATCTATCTTATTGTTTTTGTAAGTGAAAAATTAATTCAGTTCCTGAACTTCATGAAGGACGCGGATTTTTTTCCATCGTCGTCGGCTGTCCCAGCCTCTGGCCCAGCTCCGCGGCCAGATAATCCACCCAGGCGCCGACGCGCGGCGCCAGCGCGCCCTGTTTGTAGAACACCGCCCAGATAGTCTGGCTCCACGGCAGGCTGACGGCGTCCAGCACCGGCAACAAGCGGCCGCTTTGCAGATCTTCGGCGGTGAGCAGGTCGTTGAGGCAGGCGATGCCGGCGCCGTGCAAGGCCAGGTGCAACAGGGTTTCGCCGCTGGAGGCGGTCAGCGCGGGCTGAATGGCCAGCCCGTTGCCGCCGCGGTGGCGCAGCGGCCATTGATTGAGGGTGTCCGGCGCGGTGAAGCCCAACAGCCGGTGCCGCGCCAGCGCATCGGCGCTGTCCGGCGCGCCGCGGCGGCTCAGATAGTCCGGCGAGGCCACCAGGCGGATGCGGCTGTCGCCCAGGCGGCGGGCGCTGAGGCTGGAGTCCGCCAGCGCGCCCATGCCGACGCGAATGGCGACGTCGGCCCGCTCTTCTATCAGATCGACGATGCCTTCCGCGCCCGTCAACTCCAGGCGCACCTGCGGGTAGCGTTCCAGAAAGCCGGCGGCCAGCGGCGCGATCAGCCGGGTGAGGATGGGGGTGGCGGCGTTGACGCGCAGCAGGCCGCTGGGCTGGGCCAGGCTGGCGGCCAACTGAGCCTCGGTGTCATGCAGCTCGGCCAGAATGCGGCGCGCGCGTTCCAGCAGCCAGCGGCCTTCCGCGGTCAGGTCCAGCCGGCGGGTGGTGCGGGTGATCAGCGCCACGCCCAACTGTTTTTCCAGCCGGCTGACGCTGCGGCTGATGCCGGACGGGGTCTGGCCCAGACGCTCCGCGGCGGCGGAGAAGGAGCCGGCGTCTATGACTGAGACAAATGCAATCAGCGCTTCCATGGGTAGCATTGTTGATTCCTGAGCAAAAGTTTTTGTCAGTGAAGCGGATTTTTCCGCGGCTGGCAAGCGTGGAGAATGCGGCCTTATTCGTTTGCCCGCCGCGGCGGGCCCGACTCGGCTTTTCTTTGGGAGAACACCATGCCGCTTGCCTTATGGGCGCTGACCTTGAGCGCCTTCGCCATTGGCACCACCGAATTCGTCATCGTGGGCCTGATTCCCACCATCGCTTCCAGCCTGGGAGTGTCGCTGCCGTCCGCCGGCCTATTGGTCAGTCTTTACGCCTTGGGCGTGGCGGTGGGCGCGCCGCTGTTGACCGCGCTGACCGGCCGCGTGCCGCGCAAGCCCTTGCTGCTGGGGCTGATGGCTTTGTTCACCCTGGGGAATCTGGTGGCCTGGCAGGCGCCGGGCTACCAGGCGCTGATGGCGGCGCGGGTGCTGACCGGCCTGGCGCACGGGGTGTTCTTTTCCATCGGCTCCACCATCGCCACCGGCCTGGTGAGCAAGGACAAGGCGGCCAGCGCCATCGCGCTGATGTTCAGCGGCCTGACGGTGGCGCTGGTGAGCGGGGTGCCGCTGGGCACCTTCATCGGCCAGACCCTGGGTTGGCAAGCCACTTTTCTGGCGGTGTCCATGCTGGGGGTGCTGGCCTTCATCGGCAGCCTGCTGCTGGTGCCCAAGGACATTCCCCAACCGCCGCCGGCCTCGCTGGCCGCGCAGCTGGCGGTGCTGAAACGGCCGCGGCTGTTGCTGGTGTACGCGATGACGGCCTTGGGCTACGGCGGTTCTTTCATCGCCTTCACCTATCTGGCGCCCATTCTGGAGCAGGTCAGCGGTTTCGCGCCGTCGCGGGTGGGGCTGGTGATGCTGGTGTACGGCGTGTCGGTGGCGGCGGGCAATATCTGGGGCGGCCGGCTGGCGGACCGCAAGGGGCCGGTGCGCGCCTTGCAGATCATCTTCGCCTTGCTGGCGCTGGTGCTGCTGGCGCTGAGCTTCACCGCGCCGTCGCCGGCGTGGGTGCTGGTCACGGTGCTGGCCTGGGGCGCGGTGGCTTTCGGCAATGTGGCCGGCCTGCAGCTCTATGTGGTGCGGCAGGCGGAACGCGACGCGCCGCAGGCGGTGAACGTGGCTTCCGGCCTGAACATCGCCGCCTTCAATGTGGGCATCGCCGGCGGCGCCTGGGCCGGCGGCTGGGTGGTGGCGGAGCTGGGCCTGCTGGCCACGCCGTGGATAGGCGCGCTGGTGGTGTTGGCCGCCTTGGCCCTGACCACTTGGTCCGGCGCGCTGGACCGCCGCGCGGCGCGGACGCCGGCAATGTGTTCGCAGGCGGCTTGACCGCCGGAGCAGGACAATGGAAATAAAGCGCCGCAGGGCGCGCAATTGAAAGGACGTTTCATCATGGATATGCCAAAAATAGGTTTGGGCACCTTCCGCCTGGAAGGGCAACAAGTGGTGGATTCGGTATTGACCGGGCTGGAGCTGGGCTACCGCCACATCGACACTGCGCAGATCTACGGCAACGAGGCCGAGGTGGGGCAGGCGCTGCGCCAGAGCGGCTTGCCGCGCGAGCAAGTGTTTCTGACCACCAAGATCTGGACCGAGAACCTGGGGCGCGAGCGGCTGGCGGACAGCCTGCGCCGCAGCCTGGACTTGCTGGGCGTGGAGCAGGTGGACATGACTCTGATCCACTGGCCGTCGCCCGGCGACGCGCTGCCGGTGGCGGAATATATGGAAGCGCTGGCCCTGGCCAAGCAGCAAGGGCTGACGCGGCGGATAGGCGTGTCCAATTTCACCATCGCCCATCTGCGCCGGGCGCTGGCCGCGGTGGGGCCGGGGGAGATCGCCAGCCAGCAGGTGGAAGTGCATCCTTTCCTGCAAAACCGCAAGCTGCTGGATTTTTGCCGAGAGCAGGGGGTGCCGGTCACCGCCTATATGCCGCTGGCTTACGGCAAGGTGATGGACGAGCCGCTATTGCGCGAAATCGCCGCGCGGCATCGGGCCAGCCCGGCGCAGCTGGCCTTGGCCTGGTTGTTGCGCCAGGGGCTGGCCGTGATTCCATCGTCCACCCGGCGCGCCAATCTGGCCGCCAATCTGCAGGCGGAGACGCTGAGTTTGAGCAAGGCCGATATGGACGCCATCGCCGGCCTGGAGCGCGGCGAGCGGCTGGCAGATCCGGAGTTCAGCCCGCGCTGGGATTAGGAGGGCCAAGGCCGCCTGTAGCGCGGCGGCAACTTGCGCGCGGATTTGCCGCCGGTCAAGGAAATGGGGAATGGCGCCGCCGTCCGGCTTGAGGCGGCTTTCCGGCCAGTGGTATGTTTGTGGTATTCCCGGCCCGGCCGCGCGCCGCGCCGTTTGATTCTCCATTTCTCCAGGTGGCGATGATGTCCAAACCCCGTGCCGTATATTTGCAGTCGGGCGGTCCGACTGCGGTGTTGAACGCTTCCGCGCAGGGCGCGATAGAAACCGCGCGCCAGCGCGGCCTGTCGATGTACGGCGCTTTCGACGGTCTGGCCGGCCTGCTGGAGGACCGCTTGTGCAATACCGACGCGGTATCGGACGAGGCCATCGCCCAACTGGCCTTCATGCCCGGCGGCAGCTTCGGCGTCAGCCGGCGCATGATAGGGAGCTTCGCCGAGGCCGGCGACGACTGGCGGCGGCTGCGCGAAGTGTTGGCCCGGCACGACATCCATTATCTGCTGGTCAACGGCGGCAACGGTTCGCTGGGCTGCGCCGAGCGTCTGGCGGAGTTCGAGCGCCACATGGGCTATCCGCTCAAGGTGGTGGGCGTTCCCAAGACCATAGACAACGATCTGGTGGGCACCGACAACAGCCCCGGCTACGGCTCCTCCGCCAAATTCCTGGCCAGCGCGATGCGCGAGGTGGGCCTGGACATGACCAGCATGGGCTGGGGCCGGGTCTTCATCATGGAAACCATGGGCCGCCATACCGGCTGGCTGGCGGCGGCCTGCGCCGCGGCGGCGCGCAATGAGCGCGAAGCGCCGCATTTGCTGCTGCTGCCGGAAGTGGCTTTCGACGCCGAGCGTTTCCTCGCCGCGGTGGACGACAGGCTGGCGCGCTTCGGCCAGTGCGCGATCGCGGTGGCGGAGGGCATTACCGACGCCGACGGCCGCTTCGTCGCCGAGGCCAAGAAATCCGAAGTCTACGGCCATGAGCAACTGGGCGGCGCCGGCCACTGGATCGCCCAGCTGCTGCTGCGCGAGCGCGGCATTTCCGCGCACGTGGCGCAGGTGGATTATCTGCAACGCGCCGGCGGTCATCTGGGTTCCAGCATGGATGTGCGTCAGGCCTACATCATGGGCGAGCGGGCGGTGGAGTGGCTGTTGGCCGGCAAGAGCGGCGTGATGGCCGGCATCAAGCGCATCCAGAACCATCCCTATTGCTGGGACGTGGTGGAGGTGCCGTTGGCGGTGGTGGGCGATCAGGAGAAGCGGCTGCCGCCGGAGTTCATCGGCGCCGACGGCTTCAGCGTCACGCCGGCCTTCCTCGATTATGTGCGGCCCTTGATGGAGGGCGAGCGGATTCCGCCGTTCAAGGATGGATTGCCGGATTATCGGCCCATCGCCTGGCCCAAGGTGTGAGGGCGGGAAGCACTGGATGGAAAACCCGGCTTGCGCCGGGTTTTTTTATTGCCCGGCGCCGGGTGGCGCGTGGCGCGGCGTTTTCAAACCCGGATTGAAAGAGTCTGCGCGCGGCCGGTCTGTTTGGCCTTGCGCGGCGTCTTCATACTGACGGTTTGAGGCGTAGGCCAGCGCGCCGCCGCCGCATCATCATCCCAAGAGCCTGTTCAAAGTCTTGCGAGCCAGAGCGAGACAAGGCGAAAACGAGCGAGAAAGCGGAATGTACAAGCGGTACATGAGCATTTTGAGCTCGGTTTCAACGCCGTATCGCCGAAGCGCAGCAGACTTTGAACAGGCTCTAAGAACGGAGAACCGCATCATGACGACATTACCCCTGACCAGCATCGCCGTGCTCAAGGCCAAGCCCGGCCAGCGCGACGCCTTGCGCGAGGCCTTGACCGCCTTGGTCGAGCCCACTCGCCGCGAGGCGGGCAACCTCGATTACACCTTGTTCGAACTCACGGACGAGCCGGGCAGCTTTTACATGCGGGAAGCCTTCGTCAGCCGCGCCGCGCTGGACGAGCATTTGGCCGCGCCTTACTTCCGGGCCTTCGAAAAGCGCTTCGATGAATTGCTGGCTGAGCCGATCAAGCTGATTTTCCTCGACAAGGTGGCTTGAGGCGGGAAATGAAACAGGCCCGGCATAGACCGGGCCTGTTGGCGGAGGAGGGGCCGGTTTAGAGCACCAGGCCGCCGATCAGCGCCGACAGAATGCTGACCAGGGTGGAACCGTACACCAGCTTCAGGCCGAAGCGGGACACCATATTGCCGCGCTCCTCGTCCAGGCCCTTGACCGCGCCGGCGATGATGCCGATGGAGCTGAAGTTGGCGAAGGACACCAGGAAGATGGAGATCACGCCTATGGTGTATTCCGACAGCTGGGCGGTGAGCTTTTTCAATTCCATCATCGCCACGAACTCATTGGTCACCAATTTGGTGGCCATGATGCTGCTGGCCGGCATGATGTCGGCGGCCGGAATGCCCATCAACCAGGCGAAGGGATAGAACACATAGCCCAGCACATACTGGAAGTTCACGCCGAAGACGGCGTCGAAGAGGTGGTTGACGGTGGTGATCAGCGCGATGAAGCCGATCAGCATCGCGCCGACGATCACGGCGATCTTGAAGCCGGCCATGATGTAGTCGCCCAGCATTTCGAAGAAGGACATGCGGTGGGCGGCTTCGGCGCTGATCAGTTCATCGTCGTCGCGGCTGGCGTCGTAGGGGTTGATCAGCGACAGGATGACGAAGGTGCTGAACAGATTGAGAATCAGCGCGGTGACCACGAAACGCGGCTGGATGATCTGCATATAGGAGCCGACGATGGACATGGACACCGTGGACATGGCGGTGGCGGCCAGCGTGTACATGCGCTTTTCCGAGAAGCTGCCGATGATGTTCTTGTAGGCGATGAAGTTCTCGGACTGGCCCACGATCATGGAGCCGACGGCGTTGAAGGACTCGATCTTGCCCATGCCGCTGATCTTGGCCAGCACCCAGCCGATGCCGCGTATCACCCAGGGCAGCACGCGGATGTGCTGCAGGATGCCGATCAGCACCGAGATGTAGACGATGGGCATCAGCACCTTGAGGAAGAAGCTGAACTCGCCCTGATTGAGCAGGCCGCCGAACACGAAGTTGGTGCCTTCGCCGGCGTAGCTCATCAATTTATCGAACACGCCGGCCACGCCGCCCACCAGGGTCAGGCCGTAGCTGGAGTGCAGCAGGAAGTAGGCCAGCGCCATCTCCACCACGATCAGTTGCAGCACGTAGCGGATCTTGATGTTCTTGCGGTCGCGCGCCACCACTTGGGTCAGCAGGAAGACAACCAGCAGTCCGAAGACGAATTGAAGTATGTGCATATCTATTGCCTTGATGGGCCGTCCTTCAGGCAGGAGCGGCGATGTTGGCGGGCGCGCCCGCTGTGTGTGTGCTTGTGTTGTTGATTGGCGAACGGCGAATTTTGACATGAAGCGATTGCCGCTTCCATGTAAAACGCATTCGCCCGCCACTGTGCGCTTATCCGCTGTCGCAAACCAGCCGGTTTGATCAAACAAGCTGTGCGGCCGGCTCAAAAATAAAGCCCCCGGCCATGGCCGGAGGCTTGTCGCATGCGGGACTATTGCGCTTGCTGTTCCGCTTCGCGGCGGGCTTGTTCGGCGAAATAATAATCGCGGCGGGCCTGCTTGGCCGCGGCCTTTTCAGCCAGCTCCTGCTCCTTCTTGGCGGCTTCCGCCGCCGCCTCGGCGCGCTGCGCCGCTTTCACCGCCTCGCGTTCGGCTTCCTCGGCGGCTTCGATCGCGGCGATTTCGCTGCGGCTCTTGCACGGGCCGGTTTTTTCGAACCAGGCCACGGACTCCACGTGGGCGGTGTGCGGGAACATATTGATGATGCCGGCCGCCTTCAGCGTGTAGCCCTTGGTGTGCACCAGCACATTGGCGTCGCGCGCCAGCGTGGCCGGATTACAGGACACGTAGACGATGCGTTTGGGCGCGGTGTCCTCGGTGATGGCCTTCAGCAGCTGCACCGCGCCGTCGCGCGGCGGGTCCACCAGCATCTTGTCGAAGCGGCCGAGCGCGGCGAAGGACTCCTCGGTGACTTCGAACAGATTGGCCATCTCATAGCTGACCTTGTCCTGCAGGCCGTTGTGGGTGGCGTTTTCCACCGCGCGCTTGACCAGGGGCTGGCTGCCTTCCATGCCGTGCACCTCGGCGCCGGACCGGGCGATGGGCAGGGTGAAGTTGCCGATGCCGCAGAACATGTCGGCGATGCGCTCGCCCGGCCGCGGGTCCAGGAATTTCAGCGCGCGCGCCACCATGACCGCGTTGATCTCGGGGTTCACCTGGGTGAACTCGGTGGGGTAGTAGGGCATCTCCACGCGGTATTCCGGCAGGCTGTAAGTCAGCTTGGGCGCGTCCAGCGGGTAGACCGGATAACAGGTGTCCGGGCCCTTGGGCTGCAGCCACATCTGCAAGGGCCGCTCCTTGCTGCCGTGGGCGTCGGAGAAGGCGCGCAGCAGCGCGTGGTCGGCGTCGTTGATGGCTTCCATATTGCGGAACACCAGGATGTCCACCTTGTCGCCCACCGCCAGCTCCACCTGGGGCATGCGGTTGTTGATCGACAGCTTGTAGATCATCTCGCGCAGCGGCACGATCAGGTCCGAGATATGACGCGGCAGGATGTGGCATTCGCTCATGTCGGTGATGTAGGTGGAGCGCTTCTCGTGGAAGCCCACCAGCACGCCGCCCTTTTTCTCCACCAGCCGCGCCGACATCCGCGCGCGGTGGCGGTAGTGCCAGGCCGGGCCGGCGATGGGCGTCAGTACCTGTTGCGGCTTGACCCGGCCGATGCGGGCCAGATTGTCTTCCAGCACCCTTTGCTTGACCGCCACTTGGGCGGAGAACTCCACATGCTGCATCGAACAGCCGCCGCAGGTGCCGTAATGCGGACAGCGCGGCTGTGTGCGCAGAAAGCTTTCCTTCAGCACCTGGCTGGTGTTGGCGTTCTCGTAGGAAGACTTTTTGCGATAGGCGCTGTAGACCACGGTTTCATAAGGCAGCGCGCCGTCGATGAAGATGGTCTTGCCATCGACGTGGGCGACTCCCCGGCCTTCGTGGTCCAGCGACTCGACCTGGGCGATAGTCTGTTTGTGCGTCATGGTGTTGCTTGGAAAATCAAACGGAAAGCGGCGATTTTCTCAAATTATCCGGCAACGCGCAGGGGTTTTTTGTCCGCGCCGGCCGGCGCGCCGGTTTCGACCTCCAGCCCGGCCGCTTTCCATTGCGGGAAGCCGCTGTCCAGCCGCCTGGCGTTCAGGCCGCGGGCGCGCAAGGCGGCCACCGCCTGGGTGGACAGCATGCAGAAGGGGCCGCGGCAATAGGCGATGATTTCGGCGCCGGCGCTGAGCTGTTCCAGGCCGTGTTCCAACCGCTCCGGCGGCAGGTTGAGCGCGCCGGGCAGATGGCCGGCGGCGTACTCGTCCGCCGGCCGCACATCCAGCAGGATGAGGTCGCCGTCGCCCAAGCGGCGCAGCAGCTCGTCCAGCGTGACGCCGTCCAGCGTCTCGGGCCGGGCGGCGGCGTCGTCCAGCAGCGCGCGGACGGCGGCGCGGCGGTGCTCGGCCTGACGGCGCAGCGCGTCCAGCACGGACAGAATGGGGCCGTCGCCCAGCCGGTACATCACGCGCTTGCCGTCGCGGCGCGATAGGACCAGTCCGGCGCGCTTCAGGTGTTGCAGGTGTTGCGAGGCGTTGGCGATGGACAGGCCGGCCAGCTCGGCCAGCCGCTCAACCGGGCGCTCGCTTTGGGCGATGTGTTCCAGCAGCAACAGTCGGTGGGCGTGGCTCAGCGTGCGGGCCAGGTCGGCCAGGTCGGCGAAGCGTTCCGGAGCGGGCGGGAGAGTGCTGGTCATGGACGGCCTTCAAAATATCATTCAATCAATCTATTTAATGATAGTCTATTGGCTGGCGTTTGTCAGCGCCGGCGTCGCGTCGGGCGCGGCGTGGGCATTGAATGGTTGATGGGGAGAGGGCATGGATGCGGTGACGGAATGGTTGGCGCGCGGCGCGCTGGTGGGCGTAGGCGCCACGGCGGTGATGGACGCGTGGGCGTACTGGCTGCGGCGAAGCTTTGGCACGCCGTCGCTGGATTACGCGCTGGTGGGGCGCTGGATGGCGCATTGGCGGCGCGGCCGCTTCCGCCACGCAAGCATCGCCCGCGCCGAGCCGGCGCGCGGCGAGCGGGCGCTGGGCTGGCTGGCGCATTATTTGATTGGCGTCGTCTTCGCGCTGTTGTTGCTGGCCGCGTGCGGCGAGCTTTGGTGGCGCGCGCCGACGCCGGGGCCCGCGCTCTTGTTCGGCCTCGCCAGCGCGGCGGCGCCTTTCCTGCTGATGCAGCCGGCGATGGGCGCGGGTTTCTTCGCGTCGAAAACACCGCGGCCATGGCTGTCGCGCCGGCGCAGCCTGGCGGCGCACGCCAGTTTCGGCCTGGGCCTGTACGCGGCGGCCTGGGTTTTGGCGCATTGGCCTGCGTTTTGAGCTCAAGCCGGCTATGCTGGCGTAAAACCGACAATATTAGCGACGGCCCGGAGGCGGCAGGGGCTTGGTAATAGTCAGAATCTTGCTTTCCCACGCTTTCTGTTAGAATCGAACAATAGTGATTTTAGATATGGTGCGGTATGTTGAAGCGATGTGTTGGGCTGTTGGGTTGGCTTGGGCTTGGCGTGGCGCCGTTTGTCGGCGCGGCGGTGATTCCCGAGCCTGATGTGCAGGTCAACCCCGCGGGCCTGCACTTGGTGCTGAACCTGCCGCAGGCGCGGCTGTTCCAGTACCAGGACGGCAGGCTGTCCAAGATCTATCCGGTGGCGGTGGGCAAGATGCTGACCCAGACGCCGATCGGCAGCTTTGACATTACCGGCATTTACAAGGCGCCGGCCTGGCATGTGCCGCGCTCCATCCAGGAAGAAATGCGCCGCAGCGGCAAGGAAGTGCAGACCGTGGTGCCGCCGGGGCCCAAGAACCCGCTGGGGCCGGTCTTCATTCGTTTCGGCGAGGCCAAGCTGGGCCTGGGCTTTCACGGCACCAACGCGCCCGGCTCGGTGCCCGGTTTCCGCAGCCATGGCTGCGTGCGCATGAAAAACGACGACGCCTTGCTGCTGTCCAAGACTGTGGGCCGCGGCGACGCGGTCACGGTGGCTTATCAGACCGTGTTGCTGAATCAGGACGCCGCCGGCGAACTGTGGCTGACCGCTTACCGCAATCACTACAAGCAGGACGATCCTTCCTTCCCGATGTTGGCCGAAACGCTGCTGGCCTGGCAGAAGCAAAAGTCCGCGGTGGTGTTCGGCGCGCGGGTGGACCAGGCTTTGAAGGCGCGCAAGGGCGTGCCGGTGTGTCTGACTTGCAAGGACGTGGCCAAGGCCAAGGTGGACGGCGATCTGTCCGCGGTGCGCTGGCTGTCGCCGGGCAAGGCGGACGATACTCAGTTCGCGCGCGAACCGGCCGGCCGCGAGCCGGGCGGTCCGTTGCCGTCGCAGGCCACGCCGCCGGCGTCCGCGCCGCAGCATGCGCCGGCGGTGGCGCCGTCGTCCGCGCCGTCCTCTTCGCGCGCCGCGGTGCGCGCCCAGCCGCCGCGTAGCGGCCGTCCGGCCTGATTCAGTCGGCCATCTCTCCCGCCAGTTCCCCCACGCGCCGCAAGGCGCGTTCGTACGCCGGGTTCCACGGATAGCAGCAGGACAGCCGCACGCAATTGCGGTAGCGCCCCTTGGCCGAGTACAGCGTGCCGGGCGCGATGGTGATGCGTTCGGCCAGCGCTGTCTGGAACAATGTCATGGTGTCCACGCCGCTGGGCAGCTCCACCCACAGCAGGCAGCCGCCGGACGGCGAGGTGGCCCGCGTCTGAGCCGGGAAGCAGCTGGCGACGGTGCCGCGCAGCCTTTCCATCTGGCTCATGAAGTGGCGGCGGATCAGCCGCAGGTGGTGGTCGTAGCCGCCGGTTTCCAGATATTCCGCCAGCGTTTCCTCCAGTAAGCGCGGCTGGGCCAGCGAGCTGGCGAACTTCAGCCGCGTCACTTCCCGCAAGAAGCGCCCGGGCGCGATCCAGCCGATGCGAAAACCCGGCGCCAGGGTCTTGCTGTAGCTGGAGCACAGCAGCACCCAGCCGTCGCGGTCATAGGCCTTGACCGCGTCCGGGGTGGCGCCGTCGTAGTGCAGATCGGCGTGCGGCACGTCCTCGATCAGCGGCACCTGGTGTTCGTTGACCAGCGCCGCCAGCCTTTGCTTGGCCTCGGCCGGCATGGTGCAGCCCAGCGGATTGTGCACGGTGGGCATGGCCACGATGGCGTTCAGCCTTTTCTCCGACAGCAAGAGTTCCAGCGCGTCCAGCGACAGGCCGTTGGCCGGATGGGTGGGAATTTCGATCACGCTCAGGCCCAGGTTCTTCAGCGTGGGCAGCAGCGCGAAATAAGTGGGCGATTCCAGGCCCACGGTGTCGCCCGGCTTGCAGCAGGCGCGCAAGGCCAGTTGCAGCGCCTCGGTGCAGCCGTTGGTGATCACCAAGTCCTCGGCGGCCAGCACGCAGCCCCAGCTGACCGCGCGCTGGGCGATCTGGCGGCGCAGCCGTTCCGAGCCGGGCGGAAACGGGTAATCGGTGGTCAGCTCCGGGTGCTGGCGCAGCAGCCGCCCCATGATGTGCTTGAAGCGGGTGGTGGGGTAGAAGTCGCTGCCGCGCGGGCTGGCCAAGGACAGGTCGATGAAATCCTCCCGCGTCTGCGCCGTCATCACCGCTTCGATCTGGTCCACCACCTCGCCGGCGTGGTGGGCGGCGCTTTGCCGGCGCATGCGCGGCAGCGGCAGGGTGGCGGCGGATTTGACGTAGAAGCCGGATTGCGGCCGCGCCTCGATCAGGCCGCGGTCCTCCAGCGTGCGGTAAGTCATCAGGATGGTGGACGGGCTGACCTTGTGCATTTCGCAGGCCTTGCGCACCGAGGGCAGCCGTTCTCCGGGTTGCACCACGCCGGTCTGGATCAGGGTGATCCATTCGTTGACCAACTGCTGATAGAGGGGTTCGTCGCTCATGCTGGGGGCCTCGCTGACAGATGTGGGGGTCGCCATCGGTACAATTTTCCGCAAAAACGACCATAACAGTTTTGAAATTGTAAAACTGTTATGGTTCCAATTCAATTTTTCTGAATCTGTATTCGATGTTGCGGCGGCGTTATCATGGCCAGCATTGAAAACATGTCGCGTCCGGATTGTCCGGCCGCTGGCTATGGTTTGGAGCGGTAATGAACTTTGTTGCGTTGGTGACTTATCTGTTGGTGATGTCGATCACGCCGGGGCCGAACAATCTGGTATTGGCCTCGTCCGGGGTCAATCATGGTTTTTCCCGCACGGTGCCGGCCTTGCTGGGCATGTCGCTGGGCCTGTCGGTGCAGGTGGGCTTGTTGACGGTGTTCCTGGGCAGCCTGGTCGCCGTCATCGCTTCGGTGCAGATTTACCTGGCCATGGCCGGCTGCCTGTATTTGCTGTGGCTG
Organism: Chromobacterium rhizoryzae; assembly: GCF_020544465.1. Taxonomy (NCBI): domain Bacteria; kingdom Pseudomonadati; phylum Pseudomonadota; class Betaproteobacteria; order Neisseriales; family Chromobacteriaceae; genus Chromobacterium; species Chromobacterium rhizoryzae. Next base: position 3,383,255 of record NZ_CP066126.1, on the reverse strand, counting down.
TCCTGGGGCATGGCGCGCTCGGCGCCGTCCGCGGGCGAGTCCGGCGGCGCGCCTATGGGGTTTTGGGGCGGGGTGCTGTTCAACTGGTTGAATCCCAAGGTGTGGCTGATGGGTTTCAATATCGCGATGGTGTTTCTGCCGGCCAAGATGAACGCCTGGCATGCCGGCCTGCTGTTCGCGGCGCTGACTTTCGTCATCGGCCTGCCGTGCATCGCGCTGTGGGCGGGGTCCGGCGTGGCCGCGCGCCGCTTCCTGGCGTCGCCGCGCCGGTTGAGGGTTTTCAATTGCGGCATGGCGGCGATGCTGGCGGGAACCGCGATCTGGCTGTTGCTGGAAATGCTGCCGGCGCAGTCCTTGCACGCGCTGCCGCAAATGATTTGATGAATAGCTAAATCGATAGGGATGTTCTTGCTGGGGACATCGTCTATGCTGTCCAAAAGGGTAGGTGGCTTATCGTACAGGTATCCTGGGATGCACCCGGGCCGGGGTAGGCCGTAGGCGGGCAGCCGAGACGGGGGCATCATCATGACAGCAGCGGGTTTCGACGGCGTGTATCGTTCGAGCACGTCCTTCTACGGGGACAAGCCGTCCCCGTCCTTGGTCCAGTATCTGGAAAAATATCATGTGGCGGGCGACGGAGCCGGCCTGGATCTGGGCTGCGGCCAGGGTCGCAACGCCTTGTTTCTGGCTCAGCGGGGCTTCGCGATGACGGCGGTGGACGGTTCAGCGGAGGCGATCGCGAGTCTGGGCGAGGCGGCGGACGAGCGCAGGCTGAACGTAAGCGGCAGGGTGGCGGATCTGGCCGGCCTGGAGCTGGAGCCGGGGCGTTTCCGGCTGATCGTCGCGAATACTTCGCTGGATCATTTGGGTGCGGACGAGGGCGAGGCGCTGGCGCGCCAGATGGCCGCCGCGCTGGAGCCGGGCGGCCATCTGTTCGTATCGGTGTTCACGGTCGACGATCCGGGGTGCGACGCCCTGGGCCGGGTGGCCAGCGAGACGGCCTCCTACGTCAAGCATTACTACCAGCCGGGAGAGCTGCGCCGTCAGTTCTCGGCGCTGAGCCTGCTGGCCTATCAAGAGGAGTATGCGCTGGATGTCGGCCATGGGCAGCCGCATTACCACGGCATCGCCCGGCTGTTCGCGCGGCGGGATCATTGAGCGCCGTTGCCGCCGACGCGCGGCGGGCTTTATCGGGCTCTCAGAACCTGTTTACGATCTCGCGAGCTAAGATGAGACAAGGCGTTGCGGCTGAGAAAGCGGAATGTACACGTGGTGCATGAGCATTTCGAAGCGGTACTCGCCGCGTCACGTTTCACGACGCGCAGCAGAACGTAAACAGGTTTTCAGGACTCCAGCGCCCGGCGTATCACTCCTTCCTTGTCGGCCGGCCGCCAGCCGGCCGGCTTCAGCACCTTGCCGTCCTCGCGGCGCACAATCTTGCCGTCCACGCATTTGCGCATATTGGCGGCGTGGATCTCCCGCGTCATCTCTTCCAGCGGCAGGCCTTGCGACATCAGCAGGCCGCTGAGCACATTGAGCACGTCCACGCCCTCGGCCAGCAGCTCCGCCATCCGCCGCGCGCGTTTCGCATCATCGCCGTCCTGGCGCTTGTAGTCGGCCAGCGCTTGCTGGAATTCCGCCAGCTCTTCGCCCAGCATGGTCTCCCACATCGCCAGCTGCTGCGGCTGCCATTGCGGCTGAGCCGGGCTGGGGATGTCGAACTGCTGCATGAATTGGCGGCGTAGGGCGAAGAAGTTTTCCATTATTTAGCGTCTTTCTGTTTTTGTGATCCATATATTGTGTTTTATCGGCGGGCGGGGCGCAAGCGGCGGGCAAAACAAAGCCCCGCCGGGGCGGGGCTGGATCGGGGCGCTGCGGCGTTTATGCCTGAGCGCTCAGCGCGGCCAGCGCGTCGAAGTAATCGGGGAAGGTCTTGGCCACGCATTTGGGGTCGTTGATGGTGACCGGGGCGCCCAGCAGCGAAATCAGGGAGAAGCACATCGCCATGCGGTGGTCGTCGTAGGTGTCGATCTCGGCGTTCGGCGTCAAGGCCGGCGGCGGGGTGATGCGGATGTAGTCCTGGCCTTCTTCCACCACGGCGCCGACCTTGCGCAGCTCGGCGGCCATCGCGCTCAGGCGGTCGGTTTCCTTGACGCGCCAGCTCTCGATATTGCGCAGCGTGCTGGTGCCGTCGGCGGCCAGCGCCGCCACCGCCAAGGTCATCGCCGCGTCCGGGATGTGGTTGAAGTCGGCGTCTATCGCCTTGAGCGGGAGGCTGGCGCGGGCTTCTATCCAATTGGGCCCCATGCTGACTTCGGCGCCCATCAGGCGCAGCGCGTCGGCGAACTTGACGTCGCCCTGAATGCTGTCCGCGCCCACGCCCTCCACCCGCACCGGGCCGCCCGCCAGCGCGCCGGCGGCGAGGAAATAGGACGCGCTGGAGGCGTCGCCTTCCACGTGAACCTCTCCCGGGGAGATGTAAGTCTGGCCGCCGGGGATGGTGAAGCGGCGCCAGCCGTCGCGCTCAACCCGCACGCCGAAGCGCGCCATCAGGTTGAGGGTGATTTCGATATAGGGCTTGGAGATCAGCTCGCCGCTGACTTCGATGACCGCGGTTTCGCCGGTCAGCGGCAGCGCCATCAGCAAGGCGGTGAGGAACTGGCTGGACACATTGCCCTTGACCGGGATGATCCGGCCGGCCTCCAGTTGCGCCGGCGCGATGGTCAGCGGCGGGTAGCCGGGCTGGCCTTGGTACTGAATCTTGGCGCCGGCCACGCGCAGCGCGTCCACCAGATCGCCGATCGGCCGTTCGTGCATGCGCGGCACGCCGCTGAGTTGGTAGTCGCCCTGCATCAGCGCCAGCGCGGCGGTCAGCGGGCGGAAGGCGGTGCCGGCGTTGCCGAGGAATAGATCTGCGCTTTTAACCGGAAATTCGCCGCCCACGCCCTGCACGCGGAAGTCGCGGCTGTCGCCTATCTGTTCGATCTCCACGCCCAGCAGCTTCAGCGCCGCCAGCATGTGGCGGATGTCGTCCGAATCCAGCAGATCGCGCACCAGGGTGCTGCCGCTGCCCAGCGCGGCCAGCAGCAGGGTGCGGTTGGAGATGCTTTTCGAGCCGGGGAGCTTGATGGCGCCGGACAGGCGGAGGACGGGGGCGAGATGCAGTTGTTCCATGGCGGTTCGGGATCTTGTGTTCTTGGGGTTGGCGAAGGGCGACGCGGCGCCCGTCGGACAATGTAACCGCCAGGAAGGTCTTTGCGCAAACCCGCGTGGCGGCGCGTCGGCGCGGCGCGCGTCGTAGAATCTTGCTGCGCCGGCCCGCGGCTTTGAGATAAAATCGACGGTTTGGCCGGTTGCCCGTCGCGGCGGCCGGCGCGAATTTCTGCAAGGACATCGTCTGTACATGACCGCACCTGTCATCGCCATCGACGGCCCGTCCGCCTCGGGCAAGGGCACCGTCGCCGCCCTGGTCGCCGCGCGGCTGGGTTTTCATTATCTGGATTCGGGCTCGCTCTACCGGCTGCTGGCGCTGTTCGCGCAGCGTCACAATATAGGCTGGGACGACGAGCCGGGCCTGGCCGCGGCCGCCTCCGGCTTGCCGGTGGAGTTCGCCGACGGGGCGGTGTGGCTGGAGAGCAACGACGCCAGCGCGGCGATACGCAGCGAGGAAATCGGCATCGGCGCGTCCAAGGTGGGCGCGCTGCCGGCGGTGCGCGCCGCGCTGTTGCAGCGCCAACGCGATTTCTGCCAGTTGCCGGGCCTGGTGACGGACGGCCGCGACATGGGTTCGGTGGTGTTTCCCGCCGCCGCCTTGAAGGTGTTTTTGACCGCCAGCGCCGAGGAACGCGCCGAGCGCCGCTATAAGCAGTTGATCGGCAAGGGAGATTCTGCTAATCTCCCACGGATTCTGCAGGACATTATCGATCGGGACGCGCGCGATGCCGCCCGGCCGGTAGCGCCGCTGCGCCAGGAGCCGGACGCCTTTTTGCTCGACACCACGGAGCTGACCATCGACCAGGCGGTCGCACAGGTTCTACGTTGGTTCGAGGAAAGACAGGTCTCCGGCCTATGATTTTTTTGTCGGGTGAAAATGCTGCAAGGCAATAAACCCGTTGTGCAACCCTAACCCCGCACGCCGCAAGGCGCGCACCGAGAGTACGCTTGATGACTACCCTCTCCATGGAAAACTTCGCTCAGCTGTTTGAGGAAAGCCTGACCCTTCACGACATGCGCGTGGGCGAGGTGATCACTGCCGAAGTGGTGGCAGTTGATTCCAACTTTGTAACCGTGAACGCAGGCCTCAAGTCCGAGTCCCTGATTCCGGCTGAAGAATTCAAGAACGACCAAGGCGTGGTCGAAGTGGCCATCGGCGACTTCGTTACCGTCGCCATCGACGCGCTGGAAAACGGCTTTGGCGAAACCAAGCTGTCCCGCGAAAAAGCCAAGCGCCTGGCCGCTTGGGTGGAGCTGGAAGAGGCTCTGGAAACCGGCAAGATCCTGTCCGGTCTGATCAGCGGCAAAGTCAAAGGCGGCCTGACCGTTATGGTCAACGGCATCCGCGCCTTCCTGCCGGGTTCCCTGGTTGACGTGCGTCCGGTGAAAGACACCACCCCGTACGAAAACAAACAGATCGAATTCAAGGTCATCAAGCTGGATCGCAAGCGCAACAACGTTGTTGTGTCCCGTCGTTCCGTGCTGGAAGAAACCCTGGGCGAAGAGCGCAAAGCTCTGCTGGAAACCCTGAAAGAGGGCGCCATCATCAAGGGTATCGTCAAGAACATCACCGACTACGGTGCGTTCGTTGACCTGGGCGGCATCGATGGTCTGCTGCACATCACCGACCTGGCATGGCGCCGCGTGAAGCACCCGTCCGAAGTTCTGGCCGTGGGCGACGAAGTGGAAGCCAAGGTACTGAAGTTCGACCAAGAGAAGAACCGCGTATCCCTGGGTCTGAAGCAACTGGGCGAAGATCCGTGGGTGGGCCTGTCCCGCCGCTACCCGTCCGGCACCCGTCTGTTCGGCAAGGTGACCAACCTGACCGACTACGGCGCGTTCGTGGAAATCGAACAGGGCATCGAAGGCCTGGTGCACGTGTCCGAAATGGACTGGACCAACAAGAACGTACACCCGTCCAAGGTTGTTCAGGTTGGCGACGAAGTGGAAGTGATGATCCTGGAAATCGACGAAGACCGTCGTCGCATCTCCCTGGGCATGAAGCAGTGCCTGGCCAACCCGTGGAACGAGTTTGCCGACAACTTCCACAAAGGCGACAAGCTGAAGGGCGCGATCAAGTCCATCACCGACTTCGGCGTGTTCGTTGGCCTGCCGGGCGGCATCGACGGCCTGGTTCACCTGTCCGACCTGTCCTGGAACGAAGCTGGCGAAGAAGCCGTGCGCAAGTTCAAGAAGGGCGACGAGGTTGAAGCCGTTGTTCTGTCCATCGACGTTGAGAAAGAGCGCATTTCCCTGGGCATCAAGCAGATGGAAGGCGATCCGTTCAACAACTTCGTTGCGATGAACGACAAGGGCGCTCTGGTTAAGGGCACCGTGAAGTCCGTTGACGCCAAAGGCGCCGTCGTGACTCTGGACACCGATGTTGAAGGCTACCTGCGCGCTTCCGAACTGTCCCGCGACCGCGTGGAAGACGCTCGCTCCGTTCTGAAGGACGGCGAAGAAGTGGAAGCCGTGATCATTGCCGTGGACCGCAAGTCCCGCAACATCAGCCTGTCCATCAAGGCTAAAGACGCTCAGGAAGACAACGTTGCTCTGAAGAGCCTGTCCGTTGACAGCGCTTCCGCTGGCACCACCAATCTGGGTGCCTTGCTGAAGGCAAAACTGTCCGGCTCTAACGAGTAATTGAGACATGACCAAATCTGAGCTGATCGCTAGGCTGTCGGAACGACTCGCCGAGCGCAATTCTCAGTTGGTCTACAAAGACGCTGAGTTGGCCGTCAAAACCATTTTGGATGCGATGGCCAATAACCTGGCGCAGGGAAACCGGATTGAAATCCGCGGTTTCGGCAGTTTCGATTTGAACTACCGTCCGCCGCGGATTGGCCGCAACCCCAAGTCGGGCACCAGCGTCTCGGTTCCTGAGAAATATGTGCCGCATTTCAAGGCGGGTAAAGAATTGCGCGAACGCGTCGATCTGTCCCTGTTGGAGCAGAGCGAAGCCTAGGCGTTCAAGCCCTGTCTAGCGAATCCGAAGCGCCGCTTTTTGCGGCGCTTTTTCTTTGCGCGGCTGAAATTCCAGCTTGGGTTGCGCCGGGCTATCGTTTAAACTTGCACTCCGGCAAACAAATCGAGCGAGATCATGCGTTACCTGCTTCGTATCGTTGAATTGGCCCTGTTGGTATTCCTGATCGCGGTCACCGTGCAAAACAGCCATGCGGTTGAATTCAAATTGTTCTTCGGCCAGTCCTGGTCCGCGCCGCTGATTGTGTTTCTGCTGCTGTTTTTCGTGGTTGGCGCGCTGGTCGGTCTGCTCGCCACGCTCGGCTATTATCTGCGCAGCCGGAAAGAGCTGTCCCAATTGAAAAAAGAATTGCGCAACCGTCCCCCCGCCAGCAAGGTGATCAGCGACCCCAGCGACGCGATCGCCGATTGAGCCTAGCGCGAGCGGCGGAGCGAGCCGGCGCCGCGCCTAGGCGCCGCCGCGATGGAATCCGTCGTTCTTGATGATGCCGCCCGGGAGCGGCTGTTGTTGTTTGTCCGGAAAGGATTGCTGTTGGAACTGGATTTGTGGTGGTTGCTATTGTTTCCGGCCTTTTTCGGCCTGGGTTGGTTTGCCGCGCGCGTGGACATGCGCACGGTGCTGAAACAGGCGAAGGCGGTGCCGACCGGATTTTTCCGCGGCCTGGACGCGCTGGTGGAGGACAAGACCGATATCGCCGCCTCGGCCCTGGCCGAAGTGGCGCGCCAGCAAGGGTCGGCGCTGGAGTTGCAGCACACCTTGGGCAAGCTCTACCGCAAGCGCGGGGAGAACGACCGCGCCATCCGGTTGCATCAGCGCATGCTGGACGCGCCGGATCTGCCGGCCGAGCACCGCGACGCGGTGCGCTTCGAATTGGCCCAGGATTTCCGTAAAGCGGGTCTGGTGGACCGGGCGGAAGAGATTCTGATCAAGCTGCAGGACGGCAATATGGGCCTGGCCGCGCGGCGTCAGCTGCTGGACATCTACCAGCAGGACCGCGATTGGCACAAGGCCATCGCCACCGCCAAGGAGTTGCGCAGCGACGCGCATTCCTTCCAGCACGAGGTGGCGCAGTTCTATTGCGAACTGGCCCAGGGCGAGTTGTACAAATCCAATAGCGAACAAGCGCGCCACTATGTGGAAGAAGCGTTCACGGCCAACCGCAAGTGCGTGCGCGCCAGCTTGATCCTCGGAGATATCGAGTTCGCCGGCGGTCATGTGGAGGCGGCGATCGCGGCCTGGCAGAACATTGAAAAGCAGAATTACGAATACTTGTCGATGGCCGCCGAGCGGCTGTTCGACGCCTATGAGCGGCTGGACAAGCCGCTGGAAGGCATCGCCTTGCTGCGCGGCTATCAGAAGACATTCCCGCAGCTGGAACTGACCGATCTGCTGTACCAGAAGATCGCCACTTACGAGGGCGAGGAAAAAGCGCTGGAAGTGGCGCGCGAGGGCGTGCACGCCCGTCCCAGCCTGTCCGGCGTCTACCGCTTGATCGAGGCGCAGATGGACGAATTGAGCCCGGAAGGGCGGATGGACGCGGAAGTGGCGCGCGCCTTGGTGCTCAAGCACGCGCAGCGCCTGAGCGTGCACCGTTGCAAATGCTGCAACTTCCGCTCGCGCGCCTTCTTCTGGCATTGCCCGGCCTGCGGCGAGTGGGAGGGCTTCACCGCCAACCGGACGGAATCGCAGTAAGCAGCAGCGCCGCTGAACAAAACGCCTAGATGTACTGCTTACGTCTGCGCGCCTTGCCTCTGCTTCTCCGCGAGGTGTTGTCAGCGGCTTGGGCGTAGGGATAGTTGTGCAGCCGCCAGAGAGCGGCTGCGCTGATTTGAATACCGGCCGTCGGCGAGCGTCGGCGGCAAGAATGGAGCAAGCATGAATCCTTTGATCGCAGCCGACGCGGCGCAGCCGACTTCGCCCGTCGTCGTGGCCCTGGACTTTGCCGACGCGGACAGCGCCTTGCGCTTCGCCAGCCGCCTGGACCCGAGCGAGTGTCGCCTCAAGGTGGGCAAGGAGCTGTTCACCTCCTCCGGCCGCAGCCTGGTGGAGAGTCTGGTGGCCAGAGGGTTTCAGGTGTTTCTGGATTTGAAGTTCCACGATATTCCCAATACCGTGGCCCATGCTTGCAAGGCGGCGGCGGAAGCCGGCGTCTGGATGGTCAATGTGCACGCCTCCGGCGGCCGCCGGATGATGGAGGCCGCGCGCGAGGCGCTGGCGCCGTACAGCCAGCGTCCGCTCTTGATCGCGGTGACGGTGCTGACCAGCATGGAAGCGGCGGATCTGGCCGAAATCGGCATCGCCGCTTCGCCGCAAGAGCATGTGCTGCGGCTGGCCGCGCTGACCCGCGACTGCGGGCTGGACGGCGTGGTGTGTTCGGCCCAGGAAGCCGGCGAACTGAAAGCCGCGCTGGGCCGCGAATTCAAACTGGTGACGCCGGGCATCCGCCTGGCGGACAGCGTCGCCGACGATCAGCGCCGGGTGATGACGCCGACGACCGCGCTGGCCGCAGGCTCCGATTATCTGGTGATAGGCCGGCCCATCACCCGCGCCGCCGACCCGCTGGCCGTGTTGCGCGCGATCAATCAAGACATTCAGCACTATCAGGCTCAATAAAATATGAAAATCACAGTTATCGGTACGGGGTATGTCGGTCTGGTGACCGGCACGTGTCTGGCGGAAACCGGCTATCACGTGTGCTGCCTGGATGTGGATCCCAATAAGATCGCCATCCTGAAACAGGGCGGCATTCCGATTTTCGAACCCGGTCTGGAAGACATGGTGCGGCGCAACGTCGCCGCCGGCCGGCTCAGCTTCACCACTGACATCGCCGAGTCTGTGGCCTTCGGCGACGTGCAGTTCATCGCCGTCGGCACCCCGCCGGACGAGGACGGCTCCGCCGACCTGCAATACGTGCTGGCCGCCGCGCGCAATATCGGCCGCCACATGACGGACTACAAGGTCATCGTCGACAAGTCCACGGTGCCGGTGGGCACCGCCGACCTGGTCAAGGCGGCGGTGGCGGAAACCCTGGCCGAGCGCGGCGAGGCGTTGGAATTCAGCGTGGTGTCCAACCCGGAATTCCTGAAGGAAGGCGCGGCCATCGACGACTTCATGCGTCCGGACCGCGTGGTGATCGGCGTAGACGACGAGCGCGCGGCCGCGATGATGCGCCGGCTGTACGCGCCGTTCCAGCGCAATCACGAGCGCGTGCTGCTGATGGACGTGCGCTCCGCCGAACTGACCAAGTACGCGGCCAACGCCATGCTGGCGACGCGCATCTCCTTCATGAACGAATTGGCCAATCTGGCCGAGAGCCTGGGCGCCGACATCGAGCAAGTGCGGTTGGGCATGGGCTCGGATCCGCGCATCGGCTATCACTTCCTGTATCCGGGCGTGGGCTACGGCGGCTCCTGCTTCCCCAAGGACGTCAAGGCCCTGGTGCAGACCGCCAAGGAAAACGGCCATGACTTGCGCGTGTTGAGCGCGGTGGAAGAGGCCAACGATCTGCAAAAGCTGCGCCTGGTGGACAAGGTGCTGGCGCGTTTTGGCCAAGATCTGTCCGGCCGCCGCTTCGCGATGTGGGGCCTGGCCTTCAAGCCCAACACCGACGATATGCGCGAAGCGCCCAGCCGCGTGATCGCGGAAGAACTGAGCCGCCGCGGCGCGGAAGTGGTGGCCTTCGATCCGGTGGCCGTCCATGAAGCGCAGCGGGTGATGGGCGACATCGCCGGCCTGAGCTTCGCCGACGACATGATGGCGGCGTTGCGGCAGGCCGACGCCTTGCTGATCGTCACCGAATGGAAGATGTTCCGCGCGCCGGACCTGAGCGCGGTCAAGCAAGCGCTGAAGCAGCCCTTAGTGTTCGACGGCCGCAATATGTACGATCCGGCCTGGATGCGCGAGCAGGGCTTCGATTACTTCGCGATCGGCCGCTGAGGATAATCATGGGCCTGATGCAAGACTTGGGGCTGGACAGCTCCAAACTGGCCGCCGAACTGGCGCAAGCGAAAGTCCTGGTGGTGGGCGATGTGATGCTGGACCGTTATTGGTTCGGCGACGCCACCCGCATTTCGCCGGAAGCGCCGGTGCCGGTGGCCAAGATCGAGCGCATTGAAGAGCGCGCCGGCGGCGCCGCCAACGTGGCGCGCAATATCGCCGGCCTGGGCGGCAAGGCCACCTTGCTGTCGGTGGTGGGCGACGACGAAGCCGCCTCGGCGCTGGAGCGCCTGCTGGCCGCGGACGGCATCGCCACCTCGCTGAAGCGCGACCCCAGCATCGCCACCACCATCAAGTTGCGCGTGGTGGCGCGGCAGCAACAGCTGATCCGCCTCGACTTCGAGGACGCGCCCAGCCATGAGATCCTGGCCGGCAAGCTGGAAGAGTATCAGCAGATCCTGGCCGAGCACGACGTGGTGATCCTGTCCGATTACGGCAAGGGCGGGCTGACCCACGTCAGCAAGATGATCGAACTGGCGCGCCAGGCCGGCAAGCCGGTGTTGATCGATCCTAAGGGCGACGACTACAGCAAATACGCCGGCGCCACGCTGTTGACGCCCAATCGCAGCGAGTTCCGCCAGGTGGCCGGCCGCTGGGCGTCGGAGAGCGAGCTGACCGCCAAGGCGCAGGCCTTGCGCGCGGACTTGGCGCTGGACGCCTTGCTGGTGACGCGCAGCGAGGAGGGCATGACCTTGTTCCGCGACGAGGGCGTGGTGCATCAGCCCACCTTCGCGCGCGAAGTCTACGACGTGTCCGGCGCCGGCGACACCGTGATCGGCACGCTAGGCCTGGGGCTGGCCGCCGGCCAGCCGCTTCCGGTGGCGATGAGTCTCGCCAACGCCGCCGCCGGCGTGGTGGTGGGCAAGCTGGGCACCGCGGTGTGCAGCCAGCGCGAACTTTTCGCCGTGTGATCCCGTCCAGTCAGGCTGGATCCTGAAGGAGAACACATGAAGCACTATACCGATGCCATCTTGGCGTTCTGGTTTGGCGGCGGCGACGACAGTTTCCTGTCGGTGCCGCGCAGCGCCTGGTTCAAGAAGGATGAAGTGTTCGACGGCATTATCCGCGAACGCTTCCTGGACGCGTGGCGACAGGCGCGCGCCGGGGAACTGCCGGCGGAGGCCGGCGACGCTCGCCGCGGTCTGGCCTGGCTGATTCTGACCGATCAATTCCCGCGCAATCTGTTCCGCGGCTCGGCCGAGGCCTTCGCCACCGACGGCCAGGCGCTGGCGCTGGCGCGCGAGATGGTGGCGCGCGGCCTGGACCGGCAACTGCCGCATATCGCCCGCACCTTCGTCTATCTGCCGTTCGAGCACAGCGAGTCGCTGGCGGATCAGGACGAAGCCGTGCGCTTGTTTGAAACCATGGCCGAGGACGCGGCCATGGCGAGTTTTATCGATTACGCGCACCGCCACCGGGACGTGATCGTCCGCTTCGGACGCTTCCCGCATCGCAACGCCGCGCTGGGCCGGACGGACACGCCGGACGAGAAGGCCTATCTGGCCGAGCCCGGCGCCGGTTTTTAAACGCGCAGCAATATTCTCGCGCCGTCGGCGATGGCCGGCGGCGGAAAGGCAAAACATGACTATCGTCGTCACCGGCGCCGCCGGTTTTATCGGTTCCAACCTGGTCAAGGCGCTGAACGAGCGCGGCGTCACCGACATCATCGCCGTGGACAATCTGTCCAGCGGCGACAAGTTCCGCAATCTGGTGGATTGCGAAATCGCCCACTATATGGACAAGCACGACTTCCTGGCCTTGCTGCTGGAAGGCGAGTTCGAGGGCGAACTGTCCGCCATCCTGCACCAGGGCGCGTGTTCCGACACCATGAACCACGACGGCAAGTACATGATGGATAACAACTATCAGTACACGCTGGCCCTGTTCGACTACTGTCAGCACGAGGAGATTCAGTTCCTCTACGCCTCCAGCGCCGCCACCTACGGCAAGGGCACCGTGTTCAAGGAAGAGCGCCAGTACGAAGGCCCGCTCAATGTCTACGGCTATTCCAAATTCCTGTTCGACCAAGTGCTGCGCCAACGCATGAAGGAAGGCCTGAGCGCGCAGGCGGTGGGCTTCCGCTATTTCAACGTCTACGGCCCGCGCGAGCAGCACAAGGGCCGGATGGCCTCGGTGGCCTTCCACCACTTCAATCAGTATCGCGAACACGGCAAGGTCAAGCTGTTCGGCGGCTGGGACGGCTGGGGCAACGGCATGCAAAGCCGCGACTTCGTGTCGGTGGAGGATGTGGCCAAGATCAATCTGTATTTCCTGGACCACCCGGAAAAGAGCGGCATCTTCAACCTGGGTTCCGGCCGCTCGCAGCCGTTCAACGACGTGGCCGTGGCCACCGTCAACGCCTGCCGCCGCCATGACGGCCAGCCGGCGCTGAGCCTGGACGAGATGGCGGCTCAGGGCATCGTCGAATACGTGGACTTCCCAGACGCGCTCAAGGGCAAATATCAGAGTTTCACCCAGGCCGACATCGGCAAACTGCGCAGCGCCGGTTACGGCGCCGAGCTGTTTGACGTCGAGCAGGGCGTGGATCGCTACGTGGATTGGCTGATCAAGCAATGACGCTGCGCGTCCGGCAGGCGGCGCGGCTGCTGATGCTGGACCCGGCGGGCAGGGTGCTGCTCTTTCCCTATCAGCCGGCGGACCGGGCCGAATACTGGTTCACGCCGGGCGGCGAACTCGAAGCCGGCGAAAGCCTGGCGGACGCGGCCCGGCGCGAATGCCGTGAAGAGACCGGTCACCTTATCGCCGATCCCGGCTCGCCGGTGGCCCGCCGCTCATTCGAGTTGACGCTGTTGGACGGAGAACGGGTGCGGGCGCTTGAGCATTTCTTCCTGATCCGCGTCGAACACGCGAGGCTGGACGACGGCGGCTGGACCGAGCTTGAGCGGCGGGTGATGGGGCGGGGCCGTTGGTGGCCGCCGGAGGAACTGGCCGCGTCCGGCGCGCGCTATTTCCCTGAGGACTTGCTGGTGATGCTGGCGGAAGCGTCCGCGGGCTGATAGTTGCAGCAACGGTTATTTGCTTAGACATAAGGATTCCGTCTTTGCTGATAGCCAATCGGTATAATGGCCGTTCCCCGTTGGAGAACGCGTCGTGTACAAGCATCTGGAAGATTTCGTCGGCCACACCCCCTTGGTCAGACTCAAGCGCCTGCCCGGCGTCACCAGCAACATCGTGCTGGTCAAGCTGGAAGGCAATAACCCGGCGGGCTCGGTCAAAGACCGGCCGGCGCTGTCCATGATCCGTCGCGCGGAAGAGCGCGGCGAGATTCAGCCGGGCGATACGCTGATCGAACCCACCAGCGGCAACACTGGCATCGCGTTGGCGATGGCGGCGGCGATGATGGGCTATAAGATGATCCTCATCATGCCGGAGAACTCCAGCGCCGAGCGGGTGCAGGCGATGCGCGCCTACGGCGCGGAAGTGGTCCTGACCCCCAAGGAAGCCTCCATGCCGGGTTCCATCGACCTGGCTCGCAAGATGGAAGCCGCCGGCCAGGGCCGCATCCTCGATCAATTCTCCAATCCGGACAATCCGCTGGCCCACTATGAAAGCACCGGGCCGGAAATCTGGCATGACACCCGGGGCGGCGTCACCCACTTCGTATCCAGCATGGGCACCACCGGCACCGTCATGGGCACCAGCCGCTATCTGAAGCAGCAAAATCCGGCGATCCAGATCGTGGGCGTGCATCCGGAGCCGGGCAGCCAGATCGCCGGCATCCGTAAATGGGAAGACCCCTACGTGCCCAAGATTTGCGACTTCTCGCAACTGGACGATTTGCAGCACGTCGGCCAGCAGGAGGCCGAGGATATGGCGCGGCAACTGGCGCGCGAGGAGGGCATCCTGGCCGGGCCTTCGTCCGGCGGCGCCTTGGCGGTGGCGCTGCGCCTGTCGCGTCAGCTGGAGAACGCGGTCATCGTCTCCATCATCTGCGACCGCGGCGACCGTTACCTGTCCACCGGACTGTTCGGCTGAGAGCGAGGGTTCACGCCCCTTCCGGCCAAGGCGCTTGTGAACCGCGTCACAAGACGGACGGCGCGGCGGAACGCAGTGTTCGCGTTTTGGCGCTGGCGTCCGGCGCCTCATGTCGCTAGCATCGGGAGTCCATTGTCCCCGTCCCGGAGGCTCCGATGCTGCTGCATGTCGATTCCCGTTTTCTCAGCCCTTACGCGCTGTCCGCCTTTGTCGCCCTGAAAGAAAAGGGGCTGACTTTCGAACTATCGACCGTCAGCCTGGAGGCGCAGGCCAATCTGGCGGCCGACTATCGGCGTCAGTCGCTGACCGCCCGCGTGCCCATGCTGGAAGACGGCGAGTTCCGTCTCAGCGAATCCTCGGCCATTGCCGAATATCTGGAAGACGCTTATCCCGAACGCGCGCGGCTATACCCGCAGGACTTGCGCCAGCGCGCTCGCGCGCGCCAGTTGCAAGCCTGGCTGCGCAGCGATCTGATGGCGCTGCGGGAAGACCGCAACACCGAGGTGGTGTTTCTGCGTCCGGCGGCGGGCACGCTGGCGCCGGAAGCGCGCCAGGCGGCCGGCAAGCTGATCGCGGCCGCGGAGCAATTGCTGCCGGCCGACGGCGGCGAGCTGTTCGGCGCCTGGTGTCTGGCCGATACCGATCTCGCGCTAATGCTGAAACGGCTGCAATACGACGATGTGCTGCCGCCGCGCTTGGCCGCCTACGCCGAGCGCCAATGGCGGCGGCCGGCGGTGCAGGACTGGCTGGCGCTGGGACGGCGGGCGGCCTCGGCTTGAAAGGCTGAGCGCGCGCCCGCGTCTGGACTGCCGTTTCAGCGATGCACGTCGTGGGTGACGAAGGGCCGGTCCGGCGACGGCATCTCCAGCCAGTCCGGATGGCGTAGTGTGCGGCGGATGTCCTGATAGCCGCTGGCCCAGTGCGCGCGCATGGTCTGGGCGCCGAATTGATAATCCTTGTGGTGGTCTTCGTACTCCTTGTCCTGGTAGATCAGGTGTATCACCTTCAACAGCCGGCCGCAGGCCAGTTCGTGGGCGTGGCGGTAGGCCGGGTGTTCGCGTTGCGCCTCCGGCACCAGTTCCATCAGCTGCCGCAGCAAGCCGCGGTAGTTCTGTTCCCGTTTCATCGTGTCGGTGATCTGCCGGGTGCGGCTGGAGTACTGGATGTCCTTCTGCCGCATCGCGATCGCCTTCATGTCCGTGGGCGGTTCGCCCTTGGCGCTCCACAGGTCCACCTGGAACACCAGCGAGTTC
Source organism: Chromobacterium rhizoryzae (assembly GCF_020544465.1). Taxonomy (NCBI): domain Bacteria; kingdom Pseudomonadati; phylum Pseudomonadota; class Betaproteobacteria; order Neisseriales; family Chromobacteriaceae; genus Chromobacterium; species Chromobacterium rhizoryzae. The sequence continues at coordinate 3,367,814 of NZ_CP066126.1, read as the reverse complement.
TTGCGCGGCTCGGTGCTCAGTATCTGCTTCAGCGGCGTATTGGACACCAGGCCGCCGTCCCAGTAGTACTCGCCGTCTATCTCCACCGCCGGAAAGCCCGGCGGCAGCGCGCCGGAAGCCATGAAATGCTCGGCGCGCAGTTTTTGGCGGGTATTGTCGAAGTAGACGAAGTTGCCGCTGCGCAGATTGACCGCGCCCACCGACACCCGCATCTGATCGCTGTCGTTGATGCGGTCGAAATCGGCGAAACGTTCCAGCGTGCCCTTCAGCGGAGCGGTGTCGTAAAGGCTGCAATTGGCGGGCGAGGGCGCGCCGCTTGGCCAGGGCGAGCGCGGCAGGAAGAAGCCGTTCTGGCCCTCGGTCAGCGCGCGCCAGGCCTCCCAGCTCGCCATCAGTCCGTTCAGCCCCGCCGGCCAATGGTGGGTGTCCAGTTGGCTGAAGGGGCTGGCCGGCAGAAACGGCGGCCGGCAGATGGTGTCCCAGAAGGCGCGCAACTGCTCCACCCGCCGCTCCGGCGGGTTGCCGGCGATGATGGCGGCGTTGAGCGCGCCGATGGAAATGCCGGCCACCCAGTTGGGGTGCAACTCGGCCTCGGCCAGGCCCTGGTAGACGCCGGGCTGATAGGAGCCCAGCGCGCCGCCGCCCTGCAGCACCAGCGCCAGCACCTGGTAGCGGTGGCCGGGCGGCAGGCTGCGGCTCTGGTACAGGCCGCCGCTCTGCGGGCAGGCGGGGTTGTGCGGCGGCGTCATTGCATATACCAGCCGTGGCTGACAATCACCGATTGTCCGGTGAGCGCGGCGCTGGGGAAGGCGGCCAGGAACAGCGCGGTCTGGGCCACGTCTTCCACCGTGGTGAACACCCCGTCCACGGTATTGCCCAGCATCACGCGCTTGATCACTTCTTCCTCGCTGATGCCCAGCTCTTTGGCCTGCTCCGGAATCTGCTTCTCCACCAGCGGCGTGCGCACGAAGCCCGGGCAGATCACGTGGGCGCGCACATTGTATTCCGCGCCTTCCTTGGCCAGCACCCGGCACAGGCCCAGCAGCGCGTGTTTGGCGGTGACGTAGGCGGATTTGAGTTTGGACGCCTCGTGGGAGTGCACCGACCCCATATAGATCACGGTGCCGCCGCGCTTGTCCTGATACATATGGCGCAGCGCGGCCTTGGTGGTGAGAAAGGCGCCGTCCACGTGGATGGCCTGCATCTTCTTCCAGTCGGAAAACGAGTAGTCCACCAGCGGGTTGACGATCTGGATGCCGGCGTTGGAGATCAGGATGTCCAGCCCGCCCAGCGCGTCCACCGCCGCCTGGGTGCCGGCGTTGACGGATTCCTCATGGGTCACGTCCATCGCCACGCCCACCGCCTTGCCGCCGGCGGCCTTGATCTCTTCCGCCGCGGCCTGCGCCGCCGTCAGGTTGATGTCGGCGATGGCCACCGCCGCGCCGGCGCGGGCGTAGGTTTCCGCAATGGCTTTGCCTATGCCGCTGGCCGCGCCGGTGATCAATGCCACTTTGCCGTTCAATTGCATGCTGCTCTCCTTGTCGTCGGGTGGGGTGCGCCGCATAGCGGCTTGGCGCCGGTTTCCGCCTCGTCTCGTCCTTGCTCGCGAGACTTTGAACAGGTTCTGTAAGTACAGGCGCTTAGTTCAGGTAATCGAATTCCACTTCGCCCAGGCCCAGGGTCAGGTCGGCGACGATGTGGCGTGCCTCCACCACTTCCAGCACCGGCAGTTCCGCCACCGGGGCCAGCGCGTGGGGAAACAGCGCCAGCGCCGCCGGCCCGCTCCAGGCGCCGTGCACGGTGACGTCCTTGAGGTGAAAGCGCACCAGCTCGCAGATGCGAACGCTGCCGTCCACATGCGGGATGATCTTCAAGAGGAAGTTGGGCGTGTTGACCATGGAGCGCTGCAGCGCGCTGGCGTCCTGGGCGTGATGTTTGTAGCCCATGGTGGCGGTGGCCACCCGCACCGGGCCGTAGTCCAGTTCGCCCACCAGGGTGTCGGTGCGCACTTGCAGCCGCGGGCAGGCCAGCTTCTTGGGAAAGCCCCACAGTTCGCGGCCGCCGGCGATGGGCGGATGGTCGTTCAGATACATCGCGTGGGTGTAATTGCCGGCCACGCCACCCAGCAGAACCGGGATCACCTGGCCGCTTTCGGTGTAGTCGCCAAAGCCGGTGGAGTCCGGCATGCGGATGAACTCGAAGTTGACCAGATCCGAGGCCGGCTGCAGCGGTTCCGGCACCGCCTCGCGCAGTTTGGCCGGATCGGTGCGATAAGTGATGATGAAGAATTCGCGGTTGGTGAAGCGGTAGGGGCCGCGGGGGAAGGCGGGGTTGGTCAGCGGCATGGCGAAGGCCTGCTCGCGGATGGCGTCGATGTTCATACGTGCTGCGCTCCCTGGATGGCAAAAGGTCGCGCCGGGACGGCGCGGCCGCTGCTGCGAAAGGAGCCCGCCGGCGGAACGGCCCGACGGGCATGCGTGCATCTGGCTCCGATGGTACAGGCAAAGATCCCATACAGATAGCTTGGCGCGGCGTCGCCTGTCCATTGGGACGACGCCGCGCGCCCGGCCGCTGTCTTTCCGCTCGGCGGCAAGGAGGGCGCCGGCCACCGCGCCGCCGTGCTATGCTGTCGCCGTTGCGGCGAATGAGCCGCGGCCCGCCACCGTGCCGGCGGAGTCGGCACTTGCAGTTTTGGATGGACCGTATGAGCAAAAGCATCATTTCCGACATGGACGGAGTGATTTATCGGGGCAAGCAACTGATTCCGGGCGCGCGCGATTTCGTCAACCGCCTGACGCAGGGCGGCACGCCCTTCCTGTTTCTGACCAATAACGCGGAGCAGACGCCGCTGGATCTGAGGCTGAAGCTGGAGAGCCTGGGCATCAACGGCGTGACGGAAGACAACTTCATCACCAGCGCGATGGCCACGGCGATGTTTCTGCGCAGCCAGACGCGCAAGGCCATGCCCACCGCCTACGTGGTGGGCGGCGCCGGCCTGATCAACGAGCTGTACAAGGTGGGGTTTTCCATTTCCGAATCCCATCCGGATTACGTGGTGGTGGCCAAGTCCCAGACCTTCAGTTTCGAGCAGATCAAGAAGGCGGTGCGTTTTATCGACCAGGGCGCCAAATTCATCGGCACCAACCCGGATATGATCGATCCGATAGAGGGCGGCGGCTACGAGCCGGCCGCCGGCACGCTGCTGGCCGCCATCGAGGCCGCCACCGGCAAGAAGCCCTACATCGTGGGCAAGCCGAACTCGCTGATGATGATGCTGGCCACCCGCAAGCTGGGCGTGCATCCGGAGGAGGCGGTGATGATAGGCGACCGGATGGACACCGACATCGTCGGCGGCATAGAAGCCGGCATGGGCACCGCGCTGGTGTTGTCCGGCGTGTCGTCGCGCGAATCCATGGAGCAGTTTCCCTACCAGCCGGACTATGTGTTCGAGAGCGTGGCGGAGATTGATCCGGGGGCCTTGTAAGAGCCTGGCTACGTTCTGTTGCGCGTCGCGAGGCTTTGAACAAGCCATGGCCGGTCAGGCCGGCGTCGGACGAAAACAGGGCCGCTCCCGTTTGGGGGCGGCCCTGTTTGTTTGCCGTCTAGATCCCGCTCGGCCCGGCGAGGCGCTCAGCGCTGCTCGGCTTGGACCGCGGCTTCCCGCAATTTGTCCTTCTTGCTCTTGCGTTTGCCCTTGACGCCGCCGTTGTCGGCTGCCGGGTTCGTGGCGGCGCTCGCGGCCGCGGCCGGGCTGGCGGCGATGGGTTCGAAACCGGCGATCCGTTCGCGCGGCAGTCGCAGTTGCTGGCGTTTCTCTATCAATTGGAAATGCGCGGCGCAATCGGCGCTGACGAAGCTGATGGCCTCGCCGCTGGCGCCGGCGCGGCCGGTGCGACCGATGCGGTGGGTGTAGTCCACCGGCGAGCGCGGCAGATCGTAGTTCACCACCACCGGCAGGCGGGCGATGTCGATGCCGCGCGCGGCCACATCGGTGGCTACCAGAACTTGCAGACGGCCGGACTTGAGGTCGGCCAGCACCTGGCCGCGTTGTCCCTGGCTGCAATCGCCGTGCAGCGCGGCGGCGCGGACGCCGGCGGCCTGCAGCTTGCCGGCCACTCGGTCTGCGGTGTGGCGGCTGGCCACGAAGACCAGAGCCCGCTCCCAGCCATGGGTGTGCAGCAGATGGCGCAACAACATGGTGCGCCGGCCGGCGTCCACCTCTATGACGCGCTGGCGGATGTCCGGCGCGGCGACGTCGCCGGGCGCGATGTCGATATGCCGCGGCTGGTTCAGCAGTTGCTCCGCCAGCGCGCGCACGGCGGGCGGGAAGGTGGCGGAAAACATCAGGTTTTGCCGGTAGGGCGGCAGCTGCGCCAGCAAGCGGGCCAGTTCGTCGGCGAAGCCGAGGTCGAGCAGGCGGTCGGCCTCGTCCAGCACCAGGGTGTCGACGGCGGCGAGCCGCAGCGCATTGTGCGCCAGCAGGTCCAGCAGCCGGCCGGGCGTGGCCGCCACGATGTCGGCGCCGCCGCGCAAGGCCATCATCTGAGGATTGATGGAGACGCCGCCGAAGACCACGGCGATCTTGGGCCGGCGCGGCAGGCCCTGGGCCAGCTGGCGCAGGGCGTCGCCCACTTGCGCCGCCAGTTCCCGGGTGGGGAGCAGGATCAGCGTTTGCGTCTGGCGAGGCGAGGCCTGGCGGCCAGCCAGCCATTGCTGCAACAGCGGCAGGCAGTAGGCCGCGGTTTTGCCGGAACCGGTTTGCGCGGTGGCCAGCACATCGTGGCCTTGCAAAACGGCGGGGACGGCGGCGAGCTGAACCGCGGTGGGGGCCGGGTAGCCCTGATCGCTGGCGGCCTGGGCCAGGGCGGGCGACAGGCCCAGTGAGGTGAATGACATGGATTGGCGTTGACGGCGATGGACTTGAAGCGGCAGGAGTATCGACGCTGCCCGCGGTCGGGTCAAGCGGGGCGTGGCGTCGCCGCAACGCGCGTTGCGCAGCGGGAAGTCCCGTTTGCGAGTACTATCTGGGCTCGCTATCAAGTTAAAGTCATACGCACATGCAAACAGAAGTCAAAGAGAAACCCCGCTACGCCCTGGTGGCCTCGGTCCAGTTGCCCGATGTCAGCGATGTCGAGTTCGAGGCCTCGCTCACCGAACTGAGCGAACTGGCCAAGACCCTGGGCTTCCAAGTGGTGCGGACCTTTGTGCAAAAGCGTAACAGCTTCGACCGCACCGCCTATATGGGCGTGGGCAAGCTGGAGGAAATCAGCCAGTTCGTCAATCGCGGTCTTCGCAACGACGAGCTGGAGGACGCGCCGCCGGTCTTGGACGCCGGTACGGTGGAGATCGACGCCTTGCTGGTGGACCACGAAATCTCGCCGTCGCAGGCGCGCAATCTGGAGCTGGCCGTCGGCTGCGAGGTGATGGACCGCACCATGGTGATTCTGGAGATCTTCCACCGCAACGCCCGCTCGCGCGCGGCGCGCGCCCAGGTGGAAATCGCCCGTCTCGGTTATATGGCGCCGCGCTTGCGCGAGGCGGCCAAGCTGGCCGGGCCGCAAGGCCGGCAGCGCAGTGGCATGGGCGGGCGCGGCGCCGGCGAATCGCATACCGAGCTGGATCGTCGCAAGGTGCGCGACCGTATCGCCGAGCTGCAGCGCGAAATCGTCGCGATGGAGCTGGAGCGCAAGACCCAGCGCGCGCGCCGGCTGGAGCGCCAGGGCCAGGGTCTGGGCGGGGTGTCGCTGGTGGGCTACACCAATGCCGGCAAGTCCACGCTGATGCGCGCCTTGACCGGCAGCGAAGTGCTGGTGGCCAATAAGCTGTTCGCCACCCTGGACACCACGGTGCGCGCCATCTACCCGGAAAGCGTGCCGCGGGTGCTGGTCAGCGATACCGTGGGCTTCATCAAGAACCTGCCTCACGGCCTGGTGGCCTCGTTCAAGTCCACGCTGGAAGAAGCGTTGGACGCGGCCCTGCTGCTGCATGTGATCGACGCCAGCGACCCGGGCTTCCAGCGTCAGCTGGAAGTGACCGACGAGGTCTTGAAGGAAATCGGCGCCGACGAAGTGCCGCGCATCCGGGTGTTCAACAAGATAGATCATGTCGGCGACGCGGCCGAGCAGGCGGCCTGGGCCGCCGAGCTGCGGCAACGCTATCCGGACTGCGTGGTGATGAGCGCGCGCCGCCCCGAGGAAGTGGCGGCGCTGCGCGCGCTGATCGTGGCCTTCTTCCAGCGAGATCTGGAGGAAGGCGAACTGCTGCTGCCGTGGTCCGCCCAGCAACTGCGCGGCGAAATCTACAGCCACTGCCAGGTGCTGGAAGAACGCGCGGAGGAAGAGGGCAGCTGGTTCCGCGTGCGCGGCGAGCCGGACAAGCTGCGCAGCCTGCGCGAGCAGTTGAACCCCGGCTCGCAGGGGCGTCAGAAGGAGTATTGGGAAGTCTGAGAACCTGTTCAAAGCGTCGCGGGCAAGAACGAGACAAGGCGAAAACGGCTGAAGAAGCGGAATGCACACGTGGTGCATGAGCGTTTCGATACGATATTCACCTTGTCGCGTCTTTCAGAGCACAACAGGCATTGAACAGGTTCTTAGTCTGCGAGCACGTCCCTCCCCACTCTGATTTTCGGCGCAGCGTTCGTCCTGCTGCTCAGGACCGTCCCGATAATCCAGATCCCTATCCGCTTAAGCGGATTCAATATCTTGGGCAATGGTCCCGAGCTGCAGAGATTGTTGCTTCTTTTAAAGGAACATGCCGCCGGAGGCTTCCACGCGCTGACCGTTGACCCAGGCGGCGCCGTCGCTGAGCAGGGTGGCGATGGCGCCGCCGATGTCGTCGGGGCGGCCGACGCGGCCCAGAGCGGTTTGCGCGGCGATATGGGCGTTGACCTGTTCGTTGTCGCGCACCAGGCCGCCGCCGAAGTCGGTTTCAATCGCGCCGGGGGCGATGACGTTGACCGCGATGCCGCGCGGCCCCAGCTCCTTGGCCAGGTAGCGGGTCAGCACCTCCACGCCGCCCTTCATCGCCGCGTAGGCGGCGTAGCCGGGCAGGGCGAAGCGGGTCAGGCCGGTGGAGACGTTGAGAATGCGGCCGCCGTCGGCGATCAGCGGCAGTAGCGTTTGGGTCAGGAAGAACGGGCCTTTGAGCTGGATGTTCATCAGTTGGTCGAACTGCGCCTCGCTGGTGTCGGCGAAGGCGGCGTGGATGCCGATGCCGGCGTTGTTGACCAGAAAATCGAAGTCGGCGCGTCGCCATTGCTCGGCCAGCGTCTGGCGCAGCCGCTCGGCGAAGGCGGCGAAGCCGGCGCTCTGGCCGACGTCCAGCGCCAGCGCGGCGGCCTGGCCGCCCAGTGCTTGAATCTCGGCGACCACCGCCTCGGCGTCGGCGGCGCGGCTTTGGTAGGTGATGACCACGTCCACGCCCTGGCGCGCCAGGTGCAGGGCCGCGCTTTTGCCCAGGCCGCGGCTGCCGCCGGTGATGACTGCGATTTTCTTGCTCATGGGAATCTCCTGTAGGGGGCGGGTGCAGGCTTGGACCCGATGAGCTCAGTTTATTGTATGGTTTTTGATAAACAAATATGATTATTTAAATTATAGTGTTCGTATATTGATAACAATTGGCGGCGGCATGAACAAGCTGGAAGCGATGCAGATTTTTGTCCGGGTGGCCGAGTTGTCCAGCTTCACGCAGGCGGCGGACAGCTTGGGTCTGCCCAAGGCCAGCATCTCGGTGGCGGTCAAGCAGACCGAATCCTGGCTGGGCGCGCGCCTGCTGCACCGGACCACGCGCAAAGTGCAGATGACCCAGGACGGGCAGGCTTTTTACGAGCGTTGCAAGGACGTGCTGGCGGACATGGACGAGTTGCAAAGCATGTTCCAGCGCGGCGAGGAGGCGCTGGGCGGGCGGCTGAGGGTGGACATGCCCAGCGGCGTGGCGCGCTATCAGGTATTGCCGCGGCTGGACGAATTCCTGCAGCGCCACCCGCGTTTGGAGCTGGAGCTGAGCAGCACCGACCGCAAGGTGGACATCGTGCGAGAAGGTTTCGATTGCGTGCTGCGCGTGGGGGAGCTTGGCGACTCCAGCCTGGTGGCGCGGCCGCTGGGACGTTTTCGGCAGCTCAATTGCGCCAGCCCCGGCTATCTGGCGCGTTACGGCGCGCCGGCCGGCCTGGAGGACCTGGCGCGGCACCGGCTGGTTCACTACGTTTCCACCCTGGGCGCGCGCCCGGCCGGCTGGGAGTGGCGGGACGGCAACGGCAGCCATTGGCTGGCCATGGCCGGCAGCGTCATCGTCAATAACGCCGACGCCTACCAGGCCGCCTGTCTGGCCGGGCTGGGCCTGATTCAGGCGCCGGAGTCCGGCGTGCGCCATTTGCTGGACAGCGGCGAACTGGTGGAAGTGCTGCCGGACTACCGCGCCGCTCCGATGCCGGTCACGCTGTTGTACGCCCACCGCCGCAACCTGCCGCGCCGGGCGCAGGTTTTCATGGATTGGCTGGCGGAGGCGCTGGCGCCGCATCTTGTGTGAATCGGGCGCAAACATGGCGGCGCAGGGGCAAGCTGCCCTATCATGGAGGCCGGTCAACCATTTTAGAACCTGTTTACGATCAGCTGCGCGTTGGCGATACGGCGTTGAAAACCTCTTCGAAATGCTCATGTACCGTGTGTACATTCCGCTTTCTCAGCTGTTTTCGCCTTGTCTCGCCTTGGCTCGCGAGATCGTAAACACGTTCTTACTTCGTCATATTCCCGCCATGATTGTTAGATCCACTTCTTCCTGGCTGCGCCTGTTGTTTGTCTGGCACGGTTCGGTGCTGCCGCGCATCATGCCGCGCCTGCTGCTGGTCTTCTTCATTTCCATCGCCGCCGCCGCCGTGCGCGGCTGGTGGCTGAGCGAACACGCGGACTCCGCGCTCAGCATTCCCGCCTTTACCTTGATGGGGGTGTCGCTGGCCATCTTCCTGGGTTTTCGCAACTCGGTCAGCTACGAGCGCTTTTGGGAGGCGCGCAAGCTGTGGGGCAGCTTGCTGATCGTCAACCGCTCGCTGGCGCGGCAGGTTCTGTCGCTGGCGCCGGACAATGCGGACGCGCGGCGTCTGATAGACGGCTGTTGCGCCTTCGCCTACGCGCTCAAGGCGCAGTTGCGCGGCGACGACGCCGACGCCCATCTGCGCCGTTTGCTGCCGGAGGAGATTCTGGACAAGGCGTTGGCGGCGCGCTTCAAGCCGGCGCTGATCCTGTCCTGGCTAGGGCAATTGGCCGCGCGCATGCGCGGCGACGGCGTGTTGGGCGATATGCAATGGCATGCGCTGGACCGTAATCTGAACTCGCTGTCGGAAGTGCTGGGCGGCTGCGAGCGCATCGCCTCCACGCCCATTCCCTTCACTTACCGGGTGCTGCTCAACCGCACCGTCACGGTGTATAGCCTGCTGCTGCCGGCCGGCCTGGTCACCAGCATAGGCTGGCTGACGCCGGCGATCGCGGTCTTCATCGCCTACACCTATCTGGCGCTGGAAGTGATAGGCGAGGAGCTGGAGGAGCCGTTTGGCAAGGAGGGCAACGACCTGCCGCTGTCCGCGCTCTGCCACGGCATCGAAGCCTCCTTGCGCGAGATGCAGGGCGAGGAAGTGGCGGCTCCGGCGCCGTCGCAGCAGGGTATTTATCTGTATTGAGCCATCGAGCCGCATAGTTTAGAACGTGTTTACGATCTAGCGAGCTAAGGCGAGACAAGGCGTACTCATCGTGCCGCATCTCACGAAGCGCAGCAGGTCGTAAACAGGTTCTTACAGCGCGGCCAGCTCGTCCAGGCTGATGATGCGGGCTATCGTCGCCAGCTGGCGCATTGAGATCTGATGCTCTTCCTCGCTGGCGGCGGCGCAGCCGTCCTCCAGCACCAGCACCTGGTAATCGCGGTCGTGAGCGTCGCGCGCGGCGGCCTGCACCGCCCAAGTGCTGCTGACGCCGGACAGGATCAGGCGTTCGATGTGATGGGCGCGCAGCACCGCTTCCAGCGAGGTGGCGTAGAAGGCGCTGACGCGCGGCTTGATCACGATGGCGTCTTCCGGCCTTACGTCCAGCTCCGGGTGGAAGGCGGTGCCGGGGCCGGACAGATCCAGCGCGCCGAATTCGTGAGCGCGGCCGAACAGCGGCGAGGCCTTGGGTTGTTCCACATAGGAGGGCGCGAAGCCCACTTTCACCTGCGCCACCAGCCAGCGGCGGCGGCGCGCCTCGGCGATGGCCTGGTTGGCGGCGGCGATGACGCCGCGTTGACGCGCGTGCTCGGCGCAGCGGGCGACCTTGCCGCCGTCCATCATGATGTCGCGAATATAGTCCAGTCCGATAAAAGCGGTGTTCATCGCTGAGTTCCTTATGGCGTATTGATCAAGACCGGCGAACGGCCGGCGTTTCAGCCGCGGCCAGTTCCGCCAGCAGCTCGCCGGCGGCGAGCAGCAGTTCCAGGCGCTGCGGCGGCAGTTCGGCCAGCGCGGCGCGCAGCCAGTCGTCTTTGCGCAGGCGGTGAGCGTCAAGGACCTGGCGGCCGGCGCCGCTCAGGCGAATCCGGACTTTGCGGCCGTCTTCGGGGTCGCCGGCGCGCAGAATCAGGCCGCCGGCGTCGAGTTCGCGCAGCAGGCTGGCCAGGTTGGAACTGCGCAGCTTTTCCGCGCGGGCCAGCGCAGATGGCGTTGCGGCGCCGTCCGCGCGTTCGATGCTGGCCAGCAGCGAAAGCTGGGCAAACGGCAGTTCGTCGTCTTGGGCCTCCTGGCGCAAGCGGCGCGTCAAGGCCATCAGTTGCAGGCGCAGCCGGGACACGGCCTCCGCCGGGATCGATGAGTTAGGCATTTTTCTATTTTAACATAGCTATGTTTGTATAGATAAGTCGGCGAGAAAACGGCGCCGCCAGCGACGCCGAGGCCGGCTCTAGCCTTGTTTCTGACAGTTGCTCATCCAGCGTATGCCGAAGCGGTCCACCAGCATGCCGAAGCGGGCGCCCCAGAAGGCGTCGTGCAGCGGCTCGTTGATCTGGCCGCCCTGGGCCAGGGCTTCAAAGATCGCGGTCTGCTCCGTCTCGCTGTCCAGCATGAAATTTAGCGTGATGTTTTCACCGATGGCGGGCGTGCGGCCCGGCATGCCGTCGGAGGCCATGAAATGAACGCCTTCGGCTTTGAACTCGGCGTGCAGAATCTTGTTCTTGGCCTCGTCCGGGTTGGGGAAGTCCGCGTCGCCGAAGCGCATGAGCGCCACGATTTCGCCGTTGAAGCATTGGCGGTAGAAGGCCAGCGCCTGTTCGCACTGGCCGTGGAAGTTGATGTAGGGCAGCAGGGTTTTCATCAGGGAGACTCCTGGTGGGTGGGGAGGGGCGGCCGTGTTTCAGGCTTGCAGGCATTGCCGCAGCGCATTGTTGACGGCTTCCACCGTTGCCGGCCGGGTCAGGCGAGCGGTTTCCTGGCCGTGGCGCAGGAAAATCAGCGTAGGCCACAGCTTGACGCGGTAGCTGCGTCCCAGGCGGCGGCCCGGCCCGTCTTCGATTTGCAAATGACGGACGTCGGGATAGGCCGCCAAGGCTTGTCGAATCAGAGGCTGAGCCGCCTGGCAGTGGCCGCACCAGGGCGCGCCGAATTCCAGCACGGTGACGCCGGGCTGGGCATCCAGTTCGGCGCGTTCCGGCGCCGGGTCGCGATAAAGCTTGTCCATGGTCAGGCTGGGGCAAGGGTGGATTTTAAATATGCCAAAGGACTTGCGTATTTGCCAGCGCCGTGATGAGAGGGCTGGCGGGGCGGGCTTGCCAAAGCCGGGCAAAACCGCGACGATGCAGGCCGTTTCATCAATGGCTCGGGGTTTGAACTCATGAAATCGCGCAAAGTTTCCGGCGGCTTGGTGTATTCCACCGAACACGGCCGCATGTGTCCGCAGTGCGGCTTTGCCGTCGCCCAATGCCAATGCGGCAAGCAGGAGGCGCCGGCCGGCGACGGCGTGGTGCGGGTGCGCAGGGAAACCAAGGGCCGCAACGGCAAGGCGGTCACCGTGATTCAGGGCGCGCCGTTGAACGCGCTGGAACTGGCGCAGTTGGGCAAACAGCTGAAAAACGCCTGCGGCAGCGGCGGCACGGTCAAGGACGGCGTCATCGAGATCCAGGGCGATCATTGCGAGCAGGTGCTGGGCTTGCTCAAGCAGCGCGGCTGGACGGTGAAGCGCGCCGGCGGCTAGACGCGCTCCAAAGCCTGTAGCGCCTTGTCGGAGACGAGGCGGCGGGCATGTTTTTGAAATGTTCATCACCGTACGGCCCTGCCGCTTTTTCAGCGGCAGGGCCTTGTCTCGCGCTGACTTGCGAGGTTTTGGAACAGCGGCTTGGGATTGAGCCGGAATGAAAAAGCCCGCGGCGTGCCGCGGGCGGGGTGGGGCGATGGGGCTTAGGCCGGCTGCGCCTGCCGCTGCGGGGTGGGGCTGAGCGGCGTCCGTCGCTGCAGCTCGGCGGCGAATTGCGCGCCGAATTGTTCCAGATATTGGCGTTGCAGCAGGCATTCATGCGGCGCGTTCACCTCGTACTCAATCAGCTTGCCGGAGACGTAAGGCTGCCAGAGCGACGGTTGCTGGTCTTCGGGGCGCAGGATGTCGGTGGTGGCGCGGATGAAGATCAGGTCGCCGTCGTAACGCTGGTAGCGGCAGCGGGCGAGCAGCTCCAGCATCAGCTTGGAGTCGTTCACCAGCCGGGTCAGAAACTCCTCGCCGACCTGGCTGCCGCCCAGCGCTTCTTCCATTGCGCTCTTCAGCCCCTTGATGCCGGCGCGCGGCGCGCCGACGATGGCCCGGGTCATGCGGGTGATGATGGTGGCGTCGTCCAGTTTCAGCGAGGCCGGCCCGCCCTGCAGCGGATAGCTGTCGAACATGCACAGGAAGCTGACTTCGTGGCCGTCGGCCTGCAGCATGGCGGCCAGGCGCAGCGCCAGATTGCCGCCCACCGACCAGCCCGCCAGCTGATACGGTCCCTGCGGCTGCACCGCCTGGATGCGTTGCCGGTACTCCTCCGCCAGTTCGTCCAGCGATTCGACGACGCGTTCCGGGTCGCGCAGTATCGGCGACTGGATGGCGTACAGCGGCTGGTCCTCGGGCAGGAAGGGCAGCAGGCCGGCATAGGGCCAGGCGATGCCGCCGCCCGGGTGAATGCAGAACAGCGGCGGGCGGCCGCCCTGGACGCGCAGCGGCAACATGGCGTCGAAAGGATCGCTGAAAGCGGCGGGCCGTTGCAGGCGCAGGGCCAGCTGGCGCGGCGTGGGGGCGGCTAGGAAGTCGGCGATGCCCAGCGAGACGCCGAAGGTTTCCCTGACGCGGTTGATCAGTTGCAGCCCCAGCAGCGAATGGCCGCCCAGCGCGAAGAAGTTCTGATTGGCGTAGACCTCGCCGCATTCCAGCGCCGTTGCGAACAAGCGGCACATGATTTCCTCTTCAGGCGTGCGCGGCGGAGCCTGTTCGCCGTCGTCCAGCAGCGTCGGCGTCGGCAGCTCGCCGGTGGCCAGCTTGCCGTTGGGCGTCAGCGGGAAGACGGGCACCACCATGATGACGCTGGGGATCATATGATGCGGCAATTGCCGGCTCAGCGCCTGTTTCAGGCCTTCGCTGTCCAGGTCCAGCTGTTGGTTGGCCACATAGCCGACGATGGCCGGGCCGTGGGGCAGGTCCCGCAGCAAGGCGACGGCGTCCTCTACGCCGCCGCAGCCCAGCAGGGCGTTCTTGATTTCGTCCAGCTCGATGCGCAGCCCGCGCAGCTTGATCTGATTGTCCTGGCGGCCCTGATAGTGGATGCGGCCGGCGTGGTCGAAGAACACGCGGTCGCCGGCCCGATACATGGTGTCGGCGGGGTCCAGCAGATCGGGAACGAAGCCTTTGGCCGTCAGCTCCGGGCTGTTGCGGTAACCGCGGGCAACGCCGGGGCCGCCGATGAACAGATCGCCCCAGGCGCCGGGCGGCAGCAGCCGCTGCCGCGGGTCCACCACATAGAGCCGGGTATTGGCGGTGGCGGGTCCGATGGACAGGTCGCCGTCGCCGTAGTCGGCGTTGATCGAGGTGGCGAAGGAGGTTTCGGTCGGTCCGTAGACATTGAGCAGGCGGCAGTGGGAGAAGCGCGCCAGCAGCGCCGGCGTGCAAGGCTCGCCGCCCAGCATCAGGACGGTGTCTTGCGGGAAGTCCTCGGTCTGGTGGTAGGCCAGCAGGCTGGGCGTCATGACCACGAGCTTGATGTTTTCCCGTTTGACCAGCGCGGCCAGCGGTTTGCCGGGCGCGCTGGCGACTTTGTCGCAGATGACCAGGGTGGCGCCGGCCAGCAGCGTCATCATGATTTCCAGCACCGACATGTCGAAGCCGGCGGCGATGAATTGCAGCACGCGCTGGCCGGCTTGCAGCCCCGCCGCCCGGATGGCGGTGTCGGCGATGGGCACCAGGTTGCGGTGGCTCACTTCCACGCCCTTGGGCTTACCGGTGGAGCCGGAGGTGTAGATCAAATAGCCGGGCGCGGCGGGGTCTACGCGGGGAAGCGGTAGGGTGGCCGGCGGCAGCGCGTCCAACGCCGCGGCGTCCAGGAGCAGCTGTTTTTCCGGCGCGATCCCTGCCTTGACGGCGCCGCCGCCGGCGACGATGACCGCGGCCGGCGAGGCGTCGGCCAGAATGTATTCGATGCGGGCTTCCGGCAGGTCGGGGTCCACCGGCACATAGCCTGCGCCCAGCTTGAACAGCGCAACGGCCGCGACCGCCCACTCTATGCTGCGCGACACGATGACGGCGACATCGTCCCCGGGGCGCACGCCGCGCGTCAGCAGCAGGCTGGCCAGGCGGTTGGCGCGCTCGTCCAGCTCGGCGTAGCTGAGTTCGCGCTCTCCCTGGCGCAGCGCCGGCCGATGGGCGTGGCTTAGCGCAGAGGCGGCGAAGGCGTCGGCGAAGACCGGTTGCGCGTCGGCGCGCGCCGGCAGCGGATAGCGGCGTTCTCGTTCGCCCGGCAGCAGCAGTTGGTAATCCGCGGCGAGGGTTTCCGGGTTGGCGACGAAATGCTCGAGCAGCAGAATCATCCGCTGATAGTGCAGTTCTAGCGCCTCTAGCGGGTAGAGATCGGCGTTGGCGTTGAAGCCTATCTCCAGCCGCCCGTCGGCGTTGCGGTCGAAAATGTCGATGCCGAGATGATCGGCCGGACCGTTGGCGACATTCTGCACCGTGGCTTCGCAGCCGTCGAAGCTCACTTCCTGGTCATAAGCCACGATATTGAGCAGGGTGTTGAACAGCGGCTTGTGACCGCGTTCCGCGTACAGGTCGCGGATCATGGCCTCTGAGCGGTAGCCCTGATGCAGCAGATGGCGGCGCAGCTGGCGCTGGATGTCCGCCGCAACCGACAGCACCGTGGCGTCCGGCGCGAAGGAGATGCGCAGCGGCAGGATGTTGGCCACCATGGCCGGAATCTCGCGCAGGGCTTTCAGCTGACGGGCCGCCACCGGCATGCCCACCGCCAGTTCGCTCTGGCCGGTCATGCGGTGCAGATAGGTGGCGCAGGCCGCCAGCAGCAGGCTGGACAGACGTAGGCGGTGTTGGCCGGCGGTTTCCCGCAGCCCGTCCACCGCCGCGCCGGAGAAGGCCTTGCGCAGGCGGTTCAGCTTGCGCAGGGGCGCGTCGCCGGGGACCAGTTGGGTGGCGTCGGGCAGGTCCAGGCAGTATTGGCGCCAGTAAGACTGGTCCTTGAGATAGGACTCGCTCTGGCGATAGGCCTGCTCCGCCTCGAACACCTGGCTCAGCGGCTGCGCCGGTAGCGCTTCGATGGCTTCGCCGCGCGCCAGCCGGACATAGCAATCGGTGATGTGCTTGAACAGGATGGCGTGGCCGAAACCGTCCACCACCAGATGGGAGCCCAGCTCTATCATGCGGTGGCGACGGTCGCTCAGTTTGACGATCAGATAGCGGATCAGCGGTTGTCGGGCCAGGTCCATATCGTCGGCCAGCAAGCCGTTCAGCATGGCGGCGTAGGCCTGCTCGGGGTCTGCTTCGGCCGATAGGTCGCGCCAGGAGAAATAGGCGTCGTGCAATTCGGGGCGCAGGTGCTGCCGGTATTGGCCGGTGACCGCGTCCGTTTCGAAGGCGGCGCGCAGGGTTTCCACTTGTCTGCACACGGTCTTGATGGCCTGTTCCAGCAGCGGGGCCTGCAAGTCGCCGGTGAATTCGATCACATCGCACAGGTGATAATGGAGATTACGGCCTTCCTGGCCGATGGCCAGGCAGACTTCCTGCTGGGCGGCGCTCAGCGGGCAGATCGATTTATCGTCTAGCATAATGTTTCCAATATGGTTTTTACAGTTGTTGGTATTTATTTAAAATAAAGTTAAGGGCGAATGAAGGCGCGACAAAAAAGAAGGACGCGTCGCCGCTATCGTTGCGGCTTTAGTACGGGATGGGTTTTACGGGCGGCGGATAGGCCCGGAGAGGGGCGGGTCGGTTGGCGACGCCGTGGATTGGCGTGGCTGACGGAGTACGGTGCGCGATGCGGCGTTTTTCATGGGTGCCCTGCACATGTCGTATAAGACAGGCCGAATATGTCGTTTTGATAATACGTGGAAATTATATCAATACGGCATGAAATTGACACAGTAAAATTCACTCGACATATGTCGGCGAAGTGGATTTGTCTCATTTGTGCAAACGCACATTTCGAGAGTGTCGATATCGGCTCAAGTACAGCCAAAGCTAGACACGGCAGGCGCTTAATGTTCCGAGATAGTACGATGCGGCGCAGCAAGCTGCGCCCTGGCTTGGCTGCGGACAGGGGTGGCGGGAGGGAGATGCATGCCGATTGGCGAACAGAGGAGGACGCTGACGCGCTTGCCAGCGCGGCGTTCAAGTCCGGCTTGCCTCCGGTCCGGATAAGCGGGGCGGGCGGGGGTTAGGGCGAAACAGCAAAGAAAAAGACCGAAATCCGGCGCCATCCGCTGACGGCGCCCTGTGTTTCGGTCTTGTTTGACAGTGACGATCCGGTGTTTAGAACGGAATGTCGTCGTCCATGTCGTCCAGTTGCTTGGGCGCCGGGCGCTGCTCCTGGCGGCGCGGCGCGGGCGGGGCTTCCTGGCGCGGGGCCGGGGCGTTGTAGCCGTAACCGTCGTCCATGCCGCCGCCGCTCATGCCGCCGCCGGAACCGCCCATTTCATTGCGGCCGCCCTGCAGGCTCAGTTCATTGACGCGCACGTCCGGGGACAGGCGTTTATTGCCTTCTTTGTCCTGCCATTCGCGCAGGGTCAGTTGGCCGTAAACGGTTACTTGCTGGCCTTTTGCCAGGTAGTTCTTCAGCGATTCACCGCGCTTGCCCCATACCTGGCAGCTGAACCAGTTGGTGCTCTTGCGCTCGCCAAAGCCGATGTCGCTGGCTACGCGGAACGACAGTACCGGCTCACCGCTGGGGGTGTAGCGCAGTTCGGCGTCGGCGGCCAGACGGCCGTCAAAGGTGATGCTGTTCATCAGATGTCTCCGAATAAAAATCTAAATATTTGGCCTGTCGCCGCAGCTCAGAACGTGGCTCCGATCAGGCGCTGCACCGTCGCCTCGTCCCACTGCCGCTGCGATACCTTCAGGTAGGCCACGCGGTCTTCCAACACGACCACGGCTTCATGCACGCCGGTCACGCCGGCCAATTGGCGGGACAGATCGCCGGCGTCGCCACGCCAGTCCTCGCCGATGTGATACATCACCGAGCGCACCGGCTTGGGCGGCCGCATGGCCAGCGACCACAGCAGCCAGGTGAGCATCAGCAGGCTGGTGAAGCCGAACACGCCGGCCGGACCAAAGCGGGTGTACAGCCAGCCGCCGACGGCCGCGCCCAGGAACAGGCCAAGGGATTGGGCGGTATTATACACGCCAATCGCGGTTCCCTTGGCATCCGCCGGGGCGATCTTGGAAATCAAGGACGGCAGCGTGGCTTCAAGAATATTGAAGGCGATGAAATACAGGCCCAGCCAGGCCACGATCTGCCAGAAGCTGTCCAGCGCCATCGCCATGCCCAGTTGGGCGGCGGCCATCAGCGCGATGGCGCCGACGAACACCTGCTTGAGCCTGGCCTTTTTCTCGCCGTAGATGATGGCCGGCACCATCAGCAGGAAACCGATCACCGTCACCGGCAGATACACCTGCCAGTGCTGGGTCTTGTCCAGGTGCGCGGTCTTGATCAGCGCGAAGGGGATGGTGACGAACATCGCCATCTGCGCCGCGTGCAAGGCGAAGATGCCGTAATTGAGCTGCAGCAGCTGCGGGTCTTTCAGCACCGCCGGCAGCCGTTTGGCGTTGGCCTCGGTGTCGGAGTGGAAGCGGGAGCTGACCGGGTCCGGGATGATCAGCCAGACGCCGATCAGCGCCGCCAGCGACAGCACGCCGGTGAGCGCGAAAATGCCGTTGACCCCGATATATTTGGCCAAGAGCGGCCCCAGCACCAGGCTGGCGGCGAAGGTGGTGCCGATGGACATGCCTATCATCGCCATCGCCTTGGTGCGGTTTTCCTCGCGGGTCAGGTCCGCCAGCAGCGCGGTGATGGCGGCGGAAATGGCGCCGGCGCCCTGGATGACCCGGCCCACGGTCAGGGTGGCGATGTCGTGGGCGCCGGCGGCGACGAAGCTGCCCAGCGCGAACAGCAGCAAGCCGCCGTAAATCACCTTCTTGCGGCCTATCTTGTCGGAGAGCATGCCCAGCGGCAGTTGCAGCAAGGCCTGGGTCAGGCCGTAACTGCCCAGCGCGATGCCGATCAGCGTGTGATTGTCCGCGCCTTCCAGGGTTTGGGCGTACAGGGCGAATACCGGCAGGATCAGGAACATGCCCAGCATGCGCAGGGCGTAGATGCCGGCGAGGCCAAGGCTGGCCCGGAGTTCTGTTGCGTTCATTCTTGTGTGCGTCGTTTGTGTTGCTGGCGGGCTGCGGCCTGCGGGCCGCGCCCCATGGTTCTAGTAACGGTCCGGCGCCGTTCCGGATGACGCCGCGCGTTAAAGACTGGTGGAGTCAGACTTGCCAAGTCAGGTATATTAACAGGTTCCCTGACCGACGGTGAGTTACGCTCCAATATGGACAGCATTCGCATTCGCGGCGCACGCACGCACAATCTGAAGAACATCAACCTGGATTTGCCCCGCCACCAATTGATCGTGATTACCGGCCTGTCCGGCTCCGGCAAATCCTCGCTGGCCTTCGACACCCTGTACGCGGAAGGGCAGCGCCGTTACGTGGAAAGCCTGTCCGCCTATGCGCGCCAGTTCCTGCAATTGATGGAAAAGCCGGACGTGGACCTGATCGAAGGCCTGTCGCCGGCGATCTCCATCGAACAGAAGGCCACCAGCCACAACCCGCGTTCCACCGTGGGCACCGTCACCGAAATCCACGACTACCTGCGTCTGCTGTACGCGCGCGTCGGCGAGCCGCACTGCCCGGAGCACGGCGTGCCGCTGTCCTCGCAAACCGTCAGCCAGATGGTGGACCATGTGCTGGCCTTGCCGGAGGAAAGCCGGGTGATGATCCTGGCCCCGGTCATCGTCGGCCGCAAGGGGGAGAATCTGGACTTGTTCGAAGACCTGCGCGCCCAGGGCTTCGTGCGGGTGCGGGTGGACGGCGAAGTGTTTGAACTCGACGCCGTGCCCAAGCTGGACAAGAACAAGAAGCACACCATAGAAGTGGTGATAGACCGCCTGAAAGTGCGCGAGGACATGAAACAGCGGCTGGCGGAAAGCTTTGAAACCGCGCTGCGCCACGCCGAGGGCCGCGCCATCGCCGTGGAAATGGACAGCGCCAAGGAACACTGGTTTTCCGCCAAGTTCGCCTGCCCGGTGTGCTCCTACAGCCTGCCGGAGCTGGAGCCGCGGCTGTTCTCCTTCAACAACCCCATGGGCGCCTGCCCCAAGTGCGACGGCCTGGGCGAAATCACCTTCTTCGATCCGCGCCGGGTGGTGGCGCATCCGGAACTGAGCCTGGCCGCCGGCGCGATCAAGGGCTGGGACAAGCGCAACCAGTTCTATTTCCAGATGCTGATGGCGCTGGGCGAGCATTACGGTTTTTCCGTGGCCGAACTCGCCTTTGAAGACCTGCCGGAAAAAGTGCGCAACGTGGTGCTGCACGGCTCCGGCCGCGACAGCATCGAGTTCAGCTATATGTCGGAGAAGGGCACCAAATTCAGCCGCGCGCATCCGTTTGAGGGCATCATCCCCAATCTGGAGCGCCGCTACCGCGAAACCGACTCCTCCGCGGTGCGCGAGGAACTGGCCAAGTACCAGAACAACCAGCCCTGCCCGCACTGTCAGGGCTCGCGGCTGCGCCTGGAGGCGCGCCATGTCTTCGTCGGCGACAAGACGCTGTACGAGATCAACCAGATGCCGCTGAAGGACACCGCCGGCTTTTTCGCCCAACTGGCTTTCAGCGGCCAGAAACAGGCGGTGGCGGAGAAAATCGTCAAGGAGATCAGCGAGCGGGTGTCCTTCCTCAATAATGTGGGCCTGGACTACCTGAACCTGTCCCGTTCCGCGGACACCCTGTCCGGCGGCGAGGCGCAGCGCATCCGCCTGGCCAGCCAGATCGGCTCCGGCCTGACCGGGGTGATGTACGTGCTGGACGAGCCGTCCATCGGCCTGCATCAACGCGACAACGACCGCCTGCTGGCCACCTTGATGCGGCTGCGCGATCTGGGCAATAGCGTGATCGTGGTCGAGCACGACGAAGACGCCATCCGCGCCGCGGACTACCTGGTGGACATGGGGCCGGGCGCCGGCGAGCACGGCGGCGAAGTGTTGGTGGCCGGCACCCCGGCGGAAGTGGCCGCCTGCGCCCATTCCGTCACCGGCGATTACTTGTCCGGCCGCCGCCGCATCGCGCTGGGCGGCGAGCGCCGCGAGGTGGATCCGGAGCGCATGCTGCGCCTGATCGGCGCCAGCGGCAACAACCTCAAGGACGTCACCCTGGACCTGCCCTTGGGCATGCTGGTGTGCATTACCGGCGTGTCCGGCTCCGGCAAGTCCACATTGATCAACGACACCCTGTACAAGATCACCGCGCGCGAACTCAACGGCGCCAGCGAAGAACCGGCGGCCTACCAGGACATCCAGGGCCTGAAGCAGCTGGACAAGGTGATCAACGTAGACCAGAGCCCGATCGGCCGCACCCCGCGCTCCAACCCGGCCACCTACACCGGCTTGTTCACCCCCATTCGCGAACTGTTCGCCGGCGTGCCGCTGTCGCGCGAGCGCGGCTACGGGCCGGGTCGCTTCTCCTTCAACGTCAAGGGCGGCCGCTGCGAGGCCTGCCAGGGCGACGGCGTGATCAAGGTGGAAATGCACTTCCTGCCGGATGTCTACGTGCCTTGCGACGTATGCCACGGCAAGCGCTACAACCGCGAAACCCTGGAAGTGCAATACAAGGGCAAGAGCATTCACGAAGTGCTGGAAATGACGGTGGAACAGGCGCTGGACTTCTTCAGCGTGGTGCCCACCGTGGCGCGCAAGCTGAAAACGCTGATGGACGTGGGCCTGGGCTATATCCGCCTGGGGCAGAGCGCCACCACCCTGTCCGGCGGCGAGGCCCAGCGCGTCAAGCTGGGGCTGGAATTGTCCAAGCGCGACACCGGCCGCACTCTGTATATCCTGGACGAGCCCACCACCGGCCTGCATTTCCATGACATCGACCTGCTGTTGCAAGTGCTGCACCGCCTGCGCGAAAGCGGCAACACCGTCGTGGTGATCGAGCATAATCTGGACGTGGTCAAAACCGCGGACTGGCTGATAGATTTGGGGCCGGAAGGCGGCGCCGGCGGCGGCCAGATCATCGCCACCGGCACGCCGGAACAAGTGGCGGCCAATCCGGTCAGCCATACCGGGCGCTATTTGCAGCCTTTGTTGCAGCGCGAGCAAGGCTGATGGCAATCAAGTACAATGCGCGGATAGACAGCTTGCTGTTATAAAGAAATACCGGCGGTGGCAAGGGGCGAATAGCGTCGCCAGCCCAGCTGAACGGCGCGTCGCCCAAGGGCCATCGCATCAAAAACAATATGAGGAAGTCATGCTGACTTTAGGCAAGATCGATCACATCCACATTCGTGTGACTGACGTGCCCAAGGCCCTGAAATGGTATCAGCGCGTGCTGGCCATGGCCCCGGACCCGCGCTATAAGCACATGCGCGAAGGCCCGCACGGAGCGGTGATGTTGGCCAACGCCAACGGCGCGGTGCGCCTGGCGGTGAGCGAAGACAAGAGCGGGGCGGCCAATCATCAGGGCGACATCGCCTTTGTGGTGAGCGGCCAGGATTTTCTGGAGTGGATAGACCAGCTGGCCGGCGAGCGCGTCACCAATCGCGACGGCCAGACCATCGCCCGGGACTCCGTGCGCGACCATCGCTTTTTCTGCTCGCTGTCCTTTGTCGATCCCTTCGGCAATCCGTTCGAGATCGTCAGCTACGATCACACCTGGCTGGTGGGCAAGCTCAAGCTGAACGAACAACTGGAGTGACAACCGTCATCCGAAACTAAAACCGCCGGTCTTGCGCCGGCGGTTTTTTATGCGCTCAAGACAGCGCGCCCTCCTGGCGCAGCACTTGTTCCAGCGCGGCGAAGCAGGCGGGGTCGATGGCGCTGCCCAGGTGCCGGCGCATGATGTCCAGCGTTTGCGGCGCGGGGGTGGCCGGGTGGTAGGGGCGTTCCGCGTTGATGGCGTCGAAGATGTCCGCGGCGGTGATGATGCGGGTTTCCAGCGCGATGGCGTCGCCGGACAGGCCGCGCGGGTAGCCGCCGCCGTCCGGGCGCTCGTGGTGGGCGCCGGCCACCCAGGCCAGTTCGGCGAAGTGTTCGATGCGGCCCAGGATGGCTTCGGTGTAAGCGGCGTGGCGTTTGACCGCCTCCCATTCGTCCGCCTCCAGCTTGCCGGGCTTGTCCAGTATGATGTTGCTGACGCCCAGCTTGCCCACGTCGTGCAGGAGCGCGCCGCGTTTCAGCCAGCGTCGCCGTTCCTGGCCCAGCTCCAGTTCCGCGGCGATCTGGTCGGCGTAATGGCCCACTCTTTGGCTGTGGCCGGCGGTGAACGGGCTTTTGGAATCCACCACCTGGCCGAAACCCTCGGCGATCTCGTCCAGATAGTCCTCGTCCAGCGGCACCGCGTATTGGGCCGGCTCCAGCCTCAGCACCGCCTGGTCGATGTCGTCGGCCTCCAGCTGCCGCCAGAAGTCCGGCCGGGCGCCTACGCGGCGGAAGGCGGCCACCAGTTCCGGATCGAACCAGCCGCCGGCGCGGCGCAGCGCCTGCTCCAGCGCCGCCTGGCGGCCGTGGGTGATGTGGAACACGTCTATCACCTGGGCCAGCAGCGCGATGCGCGAATTCAGCGGAATGGCGTCGCCGCGCAGCCCCAGCGGCCGGCCGGAGCCGTCCCAGTGTTCGTCCAGCGATTGAATGCCGCGCGCCACGTTTTCATTGAAACGCAGCTGGCGGGCGATGTCGGCGCCGCGGTGGCAGCGGGTGTTGATCAGTTCGTCCGCCATCGTCCTGCCGTGGCGCAGCACTTTGAGAACGGAAGCCGCGCGCCGCGCCCAGCCCTCGCTGTGGGTGCCGGTGTTCTTGAACACAAAGCCCAGCAGCTGCGGCAGGCCGGCGCCCACTTGCTTGAAGTCTTGTTTGAAGCTGCGATCGTCGGTCTGGTAGAGCTCGCAAATGCGCGCCGCGTTGCTGCTGCAGCCCAGGTCCTTGAGCAGGATGGCGTAGTACAAATCCCATAGCCGTTGCGGCGGCAGGCCTATGCATTGGCCGATATGCATGCCTATCCAGCAGCTGCGGATGCAATGGCCTTCGGGCTGGCCTTCGGTGATGTCCAGCGCGTAGCTCAGCGAGCTGATCAGTTCGGACAGCTTTAGGGTGGCGGCCATGGGCGCTCCACGGAATTGAGGCGGGTAGGGAGACGGCGGGAACCTGCTTGGCTCCGCTCACGCCATCTTGCAGAGAGCCAGGGACAAGGCGCGCAAACGCAGGCCGTGCATCAACGGCGAATCGTCGCAACGCGGCCTCTTTGTGAGCGGCCCCATCTTCTTTATCCTCGGCGGAGCGCGCTTTTTCAATCCCGCCGCGCCGGCGCGCGTTCGCTGCTCAGCCGCGCGATGGCGTCCACCAGCCGCGCTTCAATGTCCTGGTCCAACGGCAAGCGTTCGCTGGCCAGTTCCGCCAGCCGCGGATGGGCGCCTACCTGCACCGAGTGGCCGGCGTCCAGGAACATGCTGACATCGTTGCTGTCGTTGCCGAAGCAGATCAGCTCCTCGGCGGCAATGCCGCATTGGCGCAGCGCGGCCATCTTGCTGACGCCGGCGGCGGTGATGTCGAAGATCTGTTCGTCGGAATGGTGGTGCAGCTCCACGCCGGCGTGGGCGTCCAGTTCCCGGCGCAGGCCGGGGACGTCGGCGCAGGCGGTGATCAGCAGCTTGGCCGGCTGGCGGATGTCTTCGGCGCCGACATGGCTGGCCAGTTTGCCGGGGTCCACCTTGTTGAGGAAGGGGTGGCTGGCGTCGCCGTTGTAGTGGTAGTTCCAGCTCAGGTCCACCAGATAGGACGCGGCGAAGCGTTGCGCCAGTTGGGTGACGTCGGCGAACACCGGGTCCGGGATGGGGTTCAGCCGGTGCAACTGGCCTTGCCGATGGCTCATCGCGCCGTTGGCGCCGATGATCAGCACATCGTGGAAGCGAGCATCCAGCAAGGGCAGGATGTCGCGGTAGGGGCGGGCGGAAGCAAAGCCCAACTGGTGGCCGTGCCGGCGCAGGCTGTCCAGCGCGTCCTGGATGGCCGGGCTGATGGTCCTGCCGTTGAAGCAAATGGTGCCGTCGATATCAAAGATGAAGTGCATGAAGTCTCGCTGCGGGAAGGTGGCGGCGGCGGGTTTTTAGCGCCGTTTTATGATGTTTGTATTCTAACTGTCTTGGCAACTAGGGTGAAGCCGCCGCGCTGAATCGAATGCCTCCGGACTTGTCTGCGAGCGGTATCGCCCACATTTTCCTTTTATGACCGTTCAACCTGGAGAGTGCCGCGCATGAGCCAAAACGTTTGTCTGGATCCGTTGACCGCCGCCGATTTTTCCGCCCTGGCCGAACTGGCCGGCGAGATCTGGCATCAGCATTTCATCAGCATGATCAGCCGCGAGCAGATCGAATACATGCTGGCCGGCCGTTATGTGCCGGAAAAGCTGTCCGCCTATCTGGGCGCGCCGGACCGCTGGTTTGGCCTGTTGAGGCTGGACGGCAGGCTGGTGGGTTATTGCAGTCACGCGCTGACGGCGACGCCGGGGGAGATGAAGCTGGAGCAGCTGTATCTATTGGCGGAGACGCGCGGCCGCGGCCTGGGCGCTTATATGCTGGACGCGGTGGAACGGGCTGCGCGGCAGCGCGGCTGCCATACCCTGGTCTTGACGGTGAACAAGCACAATGCCGGCGCCATCGCGGTGTACAAGCAGCGTGGTTTCACCTTGCGGGAGCAGGCGGTGTTCGACATCGGCAACGGCTTTGTGATGGACGACGACGTGATGGAGAAGCGCTTGGCTTGAAGGCTGTTGAGCAGGGCTGGCGGGGAAGCGCAAGGTGGTGAGCCTTGCGCTTTTTGTTTTATCGGCTGCGGCTGGCGGTAATCAGGTGCCGCAGAAGGTCCGATACCCCTGCGCCACTTCCGGCGCGGCCGGCAGCGTGTAGCGCTCCAGGCCGGCGCGTTCGGTGAACGGTTGACGCAGCGCGTCCAGCAGCGCCAGCGTCGGGCCCATGTCGCCGTGGTCGCTGGCGGCGGCCAGCGCTTCTTCCACCAGGTGGTTGCGCGGGATGTAGAGCGGGTTGGCCTGGCGCAGCGCGGCGGCGCGTTCGGCGGCGGCTTGCGGTTCGGCGTCCAGCCGCTGGCGCCAGCGCGCCAGCCAGGGCGCGGCGGCGGCCGGGTCGTTGAAGAGCTGAGTCAGTGCCTGGTCTTGGCCTTCGGCGGCGTCGGCCAGCCGGCGCCAGGCCAGAGTGTGGTCGGCGTCCTGGCGCGCCAGCAGCGCCAGCCAGTCTTCGGCCAGCTCCTGGTCGATGTCCTGCGCCTGGCTCAGGCCCAGCTTGCGGCGCGCCTGTCGCAGCCAGTGGGCCTGGTAGCGCTCGGCGAAGTCTTCGATGACGGCGGTGGCCGCCGGCACCGCGTTCTTGGGCTCGTCCGGGTCCAGCAGCGGCAGCAGGGTTTCCGCCAGCCGGGCCAGGTTCCATTGGGCGATGGCCGGCTGGTTGCCGTAGGCGTAGCGGCCGCCGCTGTCGATGGAGCTGAACACGGAGGACGGATGATGGACGTCCATGAAGGCGCAGGGGCCGTAGTCTATGGTTTGGCCGCTGAGCGCCATATTGTCAGTGTTCATCACGCCGTGGATGAAGCCGGCGTGCATCCAGCGGGCGATCAGTTCCGCCTGGCGTTCCGCCGCAGCTTGCAGCAGCGCCAGATAGGGCTGCTCGGCGCCGGCCAGTTCGGGATAGTGGCGCGCCAGGGTGTAGTCGGCCACCTGGCGCAGCATGTCGCGTTCGCCGCGGAGGGCGAAGTACTGGAAGGTGCCGACGCGCAGATGGCTGGCGGCGACGCGGGTCAGCACCGCGCCGGGCAGCGCTTGTTCGCGGTAGACGGTTTCGCCGGTGGCGGTGACGGCCAGCGCGCGGGTGCTGGGGATGGCGAGCGCGTGCATGGCTTCGCCGATGATCAGTTCGCGCAGCATCGGCCCCACCGCGGCCTTGCCGTCGCCGCGGCGCGAGAACGGAGTGCGGCCGCTGCCCTTGAAGGCGATGTCGCGGCGTTGGCCGTTGCGGTCGATGACTTCGCCCAGCAGCAGCGCGCGGCCGTCGCCCAGCGACGGCGACAGGCCGCCGAACTGGTGGCCGGCATAGGCTTGGGCCACCGGCTTGGCGCCGGCCGGCAAGGCGGCGCCGGAGAAGGCGGCGGCCAGCTCGGCGGCGTCGGCCTGGCCGCTGTCCAGGCCCAGCTCTTGCGCCAGTTCGGCGTTCCAGTACAGCAGGGCCGGCGCGGGCGGGCGTTCTGGCTGCACCGGCGCGCAGGCGTCGGGCAGGTCGCGGGCGTAGCTGTGGTCGAAGTCGATGTGGATCATGGCGGGCTCGCTGGGCGGGGTATTGGATTGAGACGCCGGCGGCGGGGCAAAGTGCCCGGCCGCCGGCCGGCAAAAAGCCGCCCGTGGGCGGCTGGATTTAACGACTGCGGCCCTTGCCGGCCGGTTTGCTGCCGGGTTTCGCGGGCTTGCCGCGTCCGGCCGGCGCTTGGCCGGCGCCGGGCTTGGCCATGGCTTTGGCCTGCGCGGGCTTGCCGCGCTGTCCGTGACCGGCGGGGGCGGCGGCGCGCTGGCCTGGGGCCTTGTTGCGCGACAGCGGCGCACCCATGCGGTGGCGCACGGCGGCGGCCTTGTCGCCCGGCGGCGTCGGCGGAATCAGGCAGTGCTTGCTGTGGCCGATCAGGTCGCTTCGGCCCATCTGAATCAGCGCGTCGTGGAGGATCTGCCAGTTGTCCGGGTGGTGGTAGCGCAGGAAGGCCTTGTGCAGCTTGCGGCGGTAGCCGTCGCGCACCACGTCCACTTTTTCCGAGCTGCGCGACAGGCGCTTGAGCGGATTGCGGCGGGTGTGCCACATGGTGGTGGCCATCGCCATCGGCGTGGGGGTGAAGGTTTGCACCTGGTCCAGGCGGAAGTTGTTCTTCTTCAGCCACAGCGCCAGGTTCATCATGTCTTCGTCGCTGGTGCCGGGGTGGGCGGCGATGAAGTAGGGAATCAGATACTGTTCCTTGCCGGCCTGACGGCTGAAGCGTTCGAACAGTTCCTTGAACTTGTCGTACGCGCCCATGCCCGGCTTCATCATCATGGACAGCGGACCGTCCTCGGTATGTTCCGGGGCGATCTTCAGATAGCCGCCCACATGGTGCTGCACCAATTCCTTGATGTACTCGGGCGAACGCACGGCCAGGTCGTAGCGCAGGCCGGACTGGATGTTGATCTTCTTCACACCCGGCAGCGCGCGCGCCTTGCGGTAAAGCTGGATCAGGTGGCTGTGGTCGGTGTTCAGGTTTTCGCAGATGTCCGGGAACACGCAGGACAGCTTCCTACAGGAGCGCTCGATCTTCGGGTCCTTGCAGGAGAGGCGGTACATATTCGCGGTCGGGCCGCCCAGGTCCGAGATATGGCCGGTGAAGCCCGGGGTCTTGTCGCGGATTTCCTCGATTTCCTTGAGGATGGATTCCTCGGAACGGCTCTGGATGATGCGGCCTTCGTGCTCGGTGATGGAGCAGAAGGTACAGCCGCCGAAACAGCCGCGCATGATGTTGACCGAGTATTTGATCATTTCCCAGGCCGGGATATTGGCGTCGCCGTAGCTGGGGTGCGGGTTGCGGGCGTAGGGCAGGCCGTAAACGTGGTCCATTTCCTCGGTGGAGAGCGGAATGGGCGGCGGGGTCAGCCACACGTCGCGCTCACCGTGCATCTGCACCAGCGCGCGGGCGTTGCCGGGGTTGGATTCCAGGTGCAGGGTGCGGCTGGCGTGGGCGTACAGCACCGGGTCGTGGGCCACGGCCTCGTAGGCCGGGATGCGGATCACGGTCTTGGCGCGTTCGGCGCGGCGCTTGGCCAGGCGCTCTTCGCGGGATTCGATGCGGATTACCTGCGGCTTGGACGGGTCCTGGTCCTTGGTGGCTTCGGCCGCCTGTTCCGGGATTTCCTGGTAGGGGTTGAGGTGGACGTCCACCTTGCCCGGCAGGTCCACCACGCTGGAGTCCATTTCCTGCCATTCTTCATCCGGGCGCCAGCCGTGTGGCACGATGAAGGCGGTGCCGCGCACGTCGCGGATCTCGCTCAGCTTCTCGCCCCTGGCGGCGCGGTGCGCCACTTCCACCAGCGCGCGTTCGGCGTTGCCGTACAGCAGCAGGTCGGCCTTGGAGTTGATCAGCACCGACGGGCGCACTTTCTCGCTCCAGTAGTCGTAGTGGGCGATGCGGCGCAGGCTGGCCTCGATGCTGCCCACCATCACGCCCACGCCGGGATAGGCTTCGCGGCAGCGCTGGGCGTAGACGGTGACGGCGCGGTCCGGGCGCTTGTTGGCCGCGGCGTGCGGGGTGTAGGCGTCGTCCGAGCGCGGGCGGCGGTCCGCGGTGTAGCGGTTGATCATGGAGTCCATATTGCCGGCGGTGACGCCGAAGAACAGATTGGGCTTGCCCAGTTCGCGGAAGGCGTCCGCCGAGTGCCAATCCGGCTGGGCGATGATGCCCACGCGGAAGCCCTGGTCTTCCAGCAGCCGGCCCACCAGCGCCATGCCGAAGCTGGGGTGGTCGATATAACCGTCGCCGGTGATCAGGATGATGTCACAGGAGTCCCAACCCAGCTGCTCCATTTCGGCGCGGGTCATCGGCAGGAACGGGGCGGCGCCGAAGCGGCTGGCCCAGTACTTGCGGTAGGAGGTGATCGGTTTGGCGGCGTGTGCGGTCGTCATGCTGGCAAAAGGCTGAAGTTCAGACAACCCGCTATTATGCC
The DNA here is from genome assembly GCF_020544465.1 of Chromobacterium rhizoryzae. Lineage (NCBI taxonomy): Bacteria > Pseudomonadati > Pseudomonadota > Betaproteobacteria > Neisseriales > Chromobacteriaceae > Chromobacterium > Chromobacterium rhizoryzae. The sequence continues at coordinate 3,338,298 of NZ_CP066126.1, read as the reverse complement.
ATAGTTGCCGCTTGCTTGTGGATTAAGCGCTTGTTTTTTATTGGAAATTGCCTTGGTTGCAGTAGGGTTTTGCCGCAAGGGCGGTTTTGCCCATCAAAATCAAGGCGCTGCGCGCCCTGGCCGCAGGAACGGGGCGCCGGGGTTCCCACATGACATTCCCCGGCCGCAGGCGTATCCTAGCGGCCCGCTTGCAGGGCCGGTAAACGGCTTGGCGGGGCGGGGTGGCCGCTTAGGGCCTGTTCAAAGTCTGCTGCGCTTCCGTGAGACGCGGCACGGTGAGCGCCGCATGCGACATGCTCCCGTGTCACGAGCGCATGCCGGGTTCTCAGCGATTTTCGCCAAGTTTATGTCTCGCGCGTGCTCGCGGGATTTTGGACAGGTTCTATAGACGCGGCCGAGGGTGAGCGACTTGTAAAGCGGGTCTGGCCTCGGGCCAGTCGGCTTTGTCAGCCGCTCCTTGCCGCGTGGAAATCATTGTTTCAGCTAGGAGCTCAGATGACGAGCCAGATCGTATGGGTGGACGGCGCGGCGCAAGGCCGCTATGTGGATGAGTTGGAGCAGGGCAAGGTCTTGTATCTGCCCAGCTTCGATTTCAAGCTGCTGGCCGAGGAGGGCCGCTTGCTGGACCCGGCCGTCGCCGATCCCAAACGCAAGAACATCAGCCTGGAGCCGGACAACGGCGCTTTGCACGGCGTGGTGGGCGGCGCGGAACGGGAGGCGGAGGTGCGCGGCTTGATCGCGCGTTACCAGCGGGCCGCCGCGGACCTGGCCGCGCGCTTGTTGCCGGAATACCAGGGCAAGCTGCGCGCGGCGCCCACCAGCCTGCGGCTGATGCGGGTGGAGGACCGCCGGACGTCCTGGCGCAAGGACGATAGCCGGCTGCATGTTGACGCGTTTCCGTCCCGTCCCAATTACGGCGAACGCATTCTGCGGGTGTTCTGCAATATCAACCCCGATGGCGAGCCCCGGGTGTGGCGGGTGGGCGAACCGTTCACCGATATGGCGCGGCGCATGTTGCCGCGGGTGCCGCGGCAGTGGCCGGGTTCGGCGGCCTTGCTGGCGGGCTTGAGGATCACCAAGCGCAAGCGCAGCGCTTACGATCACATCATGCTGCATCTGCACGACGCGATGAAGGCGGACCTGGATTATCAGCGCCAATGTCCGCAGGAAACCATGCCGTTCCCGCCCGGTTGCGCCTGGGTCTGTTTCTCGGATCACGCGTCGCACGCGGTGATGTCCGGCCAGTTCATGCTGGAGCAGACTTTCTGGTTGCCGGTGGCGGAGATGGCCCAGCCGCAGCAGTCGCCGCTGGCCTTGCTGGAGCAGTTGTCGGGCCGGGCTTTGTTGTAAGGCGGCCAAAGGCGGGGCGGGCGAGGCCGGTCCGCTCCCAGCGGGGGCGAAATCGGTTACAATCTTCGATTAGTCATAAACTCGCACCGCACAAAACAATGAGCACGGAAAACAACGCGCCGGTTGTCAGCAACTTCATCCGCAACATCATTGACGAGGACCTGGCCTCCGGCAAGCACAGCAGCATCGTCACCCGCTTCCCGCCGGAACCCAACGGCTTCGCCCATATCGGCCACGCCAAGGCCATTTGCCTGAACTTCGGCCTGGCCGAGGACTACCAGGGCAAGTGCAATCTGCGCATGGACGACACCAATCCGGAGAAAGAATCGCCGGAGTACGTGCAGTCCTTCATCGACGACATCAGCTGGATGGGTTTCAAGTGGGACGGCGACGTGCGCTTCGCTTCCGACTACTTCGACCGCCTGTACGGTTATGCGGTGGAGCTGATCCAGGCCGGCAAGGCCTATGTGGACGATCTGTCCGCCGAGGAAATGCGCCAGTACCGCGGCAGCCTGACCGAGCCGGGCAAGAACAGCCCCTACCGCGAGCGCAGCGTGGAGGAGAATCTGGACCTGTTCTCCCGCATGAAGAACGGCGAGTTTCCGGACGGCAGCAAGACGTTGCGCCTGAAGATAGACATGTCTTCCGGCAACATCAATCTGCGCGATCCGGCCATCTACCGCATCCGCCGCGCGCATCATCACCGCACCGGCGACAAGTGGTGCATCTACCCGATGTACGACTACACCCATTGCATTTCGGACGCCATCGAGGGCATCACCCACTCCTTGTGTACGCTGGAGTTCGAAGACCATCGTCCCTTGTACGACTGGGTGCTGGACAATATCAGCATCGGCTGCCATCCGCGTCAGTATGAATCGTCGCGCCTGGAACTGCTGTATACGCTGACCTCCAAGCGCAAGCTGCTGGCGCTGGTCAACGAGGGCGCGGTGAGCGGCTGGGACGATCCGCGCATGCCTACCGTGGCCGGCATGCGCCGCCGCGGCTACAGTCCGGCCGGCATCAAGCTGTTCGCTCAGCGCATCGGCGTGTCCAAGAGCGAAAACATCATCGACATGACCATTCTGGAAGGCGCGGTGCGCGAGACGTTGGAAAACGATTCGCCGCGCGTGATGGCGGTGGTGAATCCGCTGAAAGTGACGCTGAGCAATTACGATGCCGCCGTCACCGCCAGCCGCAGCGCGCCCTTCCATCCGCATCATCCGGAGTTCGGCGAGCGCGAAGTGCCGATCGCCCGCGAGATCTGGATTGAGCAGGACGACTTCGCCGAAGTGCCGCCGCCCAAGTGGCAGCGCCTGACCGTTGGCGGCGAAGTGCGCCTGCGTTATTCCTACGTGATCAAGTGCGAGGAAGTGGTTAAGGACGCGGCCGGCAAGGTGGTGGAACTCAAGTGCAGCATCGACCACGACACGCTGGGCAAGAACCCGGAAGGCCGCAAGGTCAAGGGCGTGATCCACTGGGTGTCCGCCGAGCACGCGATTGAGGCCGATGTGCGCTGGTACGAGCGCCTGTTCACCGAGCCGCGTCCGGACGCGGTGCGCGGCGAGGACGGCGAATATCTGGACTTCCGCCAGTTCCTGAACCCGGAATCGCTGAAACTGGTGCCGACCTATGTCGAGGCCTCGGTGCTGCAGGCCGAGCCGGAATCGCGCTTCCAGTTTGAACGCCTGGGTTATTTCGTCACCGACCGTTACGAGCATCAGCCGGGGGTCAAGGCGGTGTTCAACCGCAGTGTGGGCCTGAAGGACAGCTGGAGCAAATAAGCTTGGACGCCCGGCCGGAAGCTGTGCGCGTCCGGCGAGGGAATGACTTTCAGCAATGGCGGGCCCGCGGGTCCGCCATTTTTGCGGCGTGCATGCATTCCAATAAAAACCAAGGATCAACGATGAAACTATCCGTGAAACTGCTTGCCCTGTCCCTGCTGGCCGCCGGCCTGCTCTCCGCCTGCGCCGCCACGCCCGGCAAGGGCAATTATGTCGAAGACAAGACTTACAAGATCACCATCCTGCACACCAACGACCACCACGGCCGTTTCTGGCCCAATAGCGACGGCGAATACGGCCTGGCCGCGCAGAAGACCCTGGTGGACCAGGTGCGCGCCGAGGTCAAGGCCGACGGCGGCTATATGCTGCTGCTGTCCGGCGGCGACATCAATACCGGGGTGCCGGAGTCCGATCTGCAGGACGCGGAGCCGGATTTCCGCGGCATGAGCCGCATAGGCTACGACGCGATGGCGGTGGGCAACCACGAGTTCGACAAGCCGGTGCCGGTGTTGATGAAACAGCGCAAGTGGATCAACTTCCCCATGCTGTCCGCCAACATCTACCAGGACGGCAAGCGAATGTTCGACCCGTACGCGATGTTCAATCTGGGCGGGGTGAGGGTGGCGGTGCTGGGCCTGACCACCGACGACACCGCCAAGATGGTGAACCCGGAGCAGGTCAAGGGCATCGAGTTCCGCAGCCCCATCGCCGAGGCCGGCAAGCTGGTGCCGGAGCTGCGCCAGCAGGCCGACATCGTCATCGCCGCCACCCATATGGGCCATTACACCGACGGCCAGCACGGCGTGAACGCGCCGGGCGACGTGGAGATGGCCCGCGCGGTGAAGGGGCTGGACCTGATCGTGGGCGGCCACAGTCAGAACCCGGTGTGCATGAAGGCGGAAAACCAGCGCGACGACGCCTATGTGCCGGGCGCGCCCTGCGCGCCGGACCGCCAGAACGGCGCCTGGATCGTGCAGGCGCACGAGTGGGGCAAATACGTGGGCCGTGCCGATTTCGAGTTCCGCAACGGTAAACTCAAGCTCTCCAAATACCGGCTGATTCCGGTCAATCTGAAGAAAAGCGTCAAGGGCGTGGACGGCAAGGATCAGAAAGTGCCGTACACCCAGCTGATCGAGGAAGACGGCAAGCTGCGCAACTTCCTGCAAAGTTATCAGAACAAGGGCCAGGCGGCGCTGGATGTGCCGGTGGGGCGGACCAGCGCCAAGCTGGACGGCGACCGCGGCGTGGTGCGCAGCCAGCCCACCAATCTGGGCGTCTTCGTCGGCCGGGTGATGATGGACAAGGTCAAGGCGGACTTCGCCGTGTCCAATTCCGGCGGCATCCGCGATTCGCTGCCGGCCGGCGCGATCAACTACCGCGACGTGCTGAAGGTGTTCCCCTTCGGCAGCACCCTGGTCTATGTGGACCTGAACGGCCAGGAAGCGCTGGATTACCTGAAGGCCGCCGCGCGGATGACGCCCGGCGCCGGCGCCTTTGGCCAGTTCGCCGGCGTCAAGCTGCGCATCGTCGGCGGCGAGCTGCAGCAGGCGCTGATCGGCGGCCAGCCCATCGATCCGGCCAAGACCTACCGGATGGCGATCAACAGCTTCATCGCCGCCGGCGGCGACGGTTACCCGCTGATGAACAAGCATCCGGGCTACGTCAACACCGGCTTCGTCGACGCCGAGATGCTGCGCGAGTACATCGCCGCGCATTCGCCGATAGACGCCGGCGCTTACGCGCCCGGGGACGCAGTGACGCGCAACTGAGCGCGGTCAGAGCGGTGCCGGTCATGAAAACCGCAGCCAGGGAGGCTGCGGTTTTTATTTGGGCGTCTAGCCCTTATCCTCCAGGCCGGCTGGCGCCAGCCGGCTGAGCAGGCGGTCCAGGCCGGCGGCGGGGCGTCGTTCGGCCTCAGCGGCTTCCTTGCGCAGCACCGCGGCGCGGACCAGCTTGCCGCCCAGATAACGAAAAGGCTCCGGCGGGAATTGGCGCACAGCGCGGCCCACCAGCGGGCAGCGGCTCCACGCATCGTCCAGATCCAGCGCCAGGCTGCTGAGAATCTGCGCGCCGATGCGGCTGGGGCCTACGCCATTGCCGCTCCACCCTATGCCGTAGACGAGGTGGGGCGCGTCCGGTAGGCGGCCGAATAGCGGCAGGCTGTCGTAGCTGCGGTCTATGGGGCCGGACCAGCTGTGCTCAACGGCCACGTCGGCCAGCGTCGGGTAGACGCGGCGGAAGTCGCTCTCGGTCAAGGCGTTCAGCGCTGGATCATCGTCGAAGCCCGCGTCGATGCGGCTGTTGAAGCCAAAGCGACCGGTGCCCTTGCCAAAGACGATGCGGTGGTCGCGGGTGGTGCGGTAATAATCGACCAGCAGTTGCGAATCGGTGATGGCCTCGCCGCCGGTCCAGCCTATCTCCGTCAGCCGCTCGGGAATGGGCGGCGTAGCCAGCAGGGTGCTGGTGACGGGCAGGACGCTGCGCGCCAACTCCGGGACGGAAACGGCCCAGGCATTGCTCGCGATCACGACTTTGTCCGCGCTCAGCGTGCCGCCCGGCGTGATCAGCCGGGCCGGCTGTCCGCGTTCTATCCGCCGCACCGGACTGTGTTCGAAGATGCGCACGCCGTTTTCCAGCGCGACGCGGCGCAGGCCGCGCGCCAGCCGGGCCGGCTGCACGGTGGCGTTGCCGGTCTCGATCACGCCTTGCAGGTGTTGCGGCGAGCCGCTGCGGCGGGCGACTTCCTCCGCCGGCAGCGGCACGAAAGTGGGGTACCCCAGGCGCTCCGCCAATTGCTGCACGTCAAGCCAGGCGCCGTGCTGCGCCGGGGTGGTGGCGGTCCACAGCCAGCCGGCGCGGCGGAAGTGGGCATCGATGGCGTGTCGGCGGCAAAAGGCGTCGATATCGTCGATGGCCTGTTCTGAGGCCAGAACCAGGCGCAGCGCCTCGCCCGGGCCGCAGATGGCGCTCAGAGAACGGATCTTGGGCCACCAGGACATGACGAAGCCGCCGTTGCGGCCGGAAGCGCCGCCGCCGCAGACATCCTGCTCGACAATGGCGATTTGCGTGGCCGGGCGTTTTTCCAGTATCTGCAGCGCAGTCCACAGGCCGACGAAGCCGCCGCCGATGATGGCGATGTCCACGTGCAAGTCGCGGTCCAATGCATTGCCGTCGGTCAGGTCGGCGGAGACTTCTTGCAGCCAGAGAGAACGTTTCATATGCGGGCTTTCTTGGGGGTGTTACCAACTAGCCGGCAGCCAGCCCATGGCGGCGGCGATGGCGTACAGGCCGCTGCCGGCGAAGGTCGCCGCGATCAAGGCCTGGATCAGCGGATGGGCGTACCAACCGCAGCGGAAGGCGGGAACGGTTTCGCCGTGGCGGCGCGCCCGATTCAGCAGGATGATGGGCATGATGCCCATCAGCACGCCGCCGAAGGTGCCGGCGAAGTACAGCGCGCCGACAAAGCTGGAGGCGCCGGAATAGGCGAACAGAAACGGCGGCAGCGCGACCGCCGCCAGCACCAGGCAGCGTTTGACGGGGTGGCCTTCCGGACCCAGACGGAAATGGTCGAAGATATTGGTGAGCAGGCAGCCGCCCAGCCCCCAGTAAGAGGTCATCATGGCCAGCAGCGCGAAGATATTGGCGGTGTAATACGCCCAATTGCCCAGGGCGCGCCCCCAGTTGAGCGTGGCCACCTGGCTGACGTTGTCGTTGCCGACCAGTGCGATCACCGAAGCGGGAATGGCCGCCACCAGCAGCAAAGTGGCCAGCATGCCGGCCACGATCAGGCGCGGCAGTTGACGGGCTTGATGCTGATTGCCGCGCACCAGTTCCGGCACCAGGAATTGCGCGCCAAAGACGAAGACCGCCAGATTGAACACCGGGATCACGTATTCCCATTCCCTTTGCAGCAGATAGGCGACGTTGGACGAGGGATGGGAGATCGTGGCGAAAATGAGGACGAGGACGATGGTCATCATCGCGCCGCTGATCAGTTTTTGGCCGGCGCCCAAGGCTTTCAGGCCCAGGTACAGAATCAAGGCGGAGGGAATGAAGAACAACAGGCTGCCCAGCTGCGGGCTTAGGCCGTATTCATTGAAGAAATCGGCGAGGATGTTGCCGCTGCCGCTCATATAAGCGGTGAGCGCGCCATAGCTGTTGGCGGCGACGGCGATGAAAATCAGCCAAGCGCCGATGCCGCCCAGGTAGCGTTGAGCCAGGCCGCTGAGTTGGTGGTTGCCGCGGGTGCGCAAACAGGCCTCGGCGGTGTAGAGCATGGTGATGATGCAGATGACGCAAGTGAGGATCAGGCAGGCCAGCAAGGGCAGGTAACCCGTTTTGCGGGCGGCGAAAGCAATGCCCAGCACGCCGGCGCCGATATTGGTGCCGACGATGATGCCTATGGTTTCCAGGGAGCCGATGGGGTGAACTTCCAGGCCGGAATCCGTGGACGGGTTTTGATTGACGGGAAGTGGGCGGGTGTTATCTAACATGCATTTTTCCTTTTAATTTAATATATTAATTATTTATTGTTTTATTGAACTCAAATGTCCTATCTGTGAGGGTGGGAGAGGGAGCCGAAGCGGGCCGCGCAAGCGCTGCAAAAGGGTTTCAAACTATAGCATGCCGGGCTGTGAGCGCCCGCTCAGCGTGGTCTGGTTCGGATAGTCTGTATTTGTCCTGACCTTTGGGCCCGGTGAATACGCGGGCGCGCTTGCCTACGGTAATGGAGGCAGTGGCAGCTTGAGACGGAGGGCTTCTTCTGCGCGTCGGCGCGCGGAAACCGGCCTGGGAGCCTGTTCAATGACTGCTGCGCGTCGGCGATACGGCGTTGAAAACAGTTTCGAGGCGCTCATGTGCCAGGAGTGCATGCCGCTTTTTCCGCCGCAACGCCTTGTCTCGCTCTAGTTCGCGAGACTTCAAACAGGCTCTGAGAAGTTTGGCGTTTGAACCCTTACAGGAGAACGACGATGGCTCAGCAAGGCGTATTCACTCTTCCCCCGCGCATCAACTTCGGCGTGACCGCGTTGACCAATGCGGCTTATCAGCAAAACATCACCGTATACGTGGACAACGAGCCGCGCGCCACGTTCAGCGGCAGTGGCGTGGACGACCGCAATCTGGGCACGCGGGTGATCAACTCCGGTTCCGGTGCGGTGAGGGTGGCGGTGACGGTCAACGGCAAGCAGTCCGACCTGGTGTCCAGCCAGGTGGTGTTGGCCAATCGTCTGAACCTGGCCTTGGTGGGCGCGGAAGACGGCGCGGACCAGGACTACAACGACTCCATCGTGGTATTGAACTGGCCGCTGGGTTAAGCGGGTCCGACGGATAAGCAAAGCCCCCATCTCGGGGGCTTTGTCGTGTCAGTCTTCCAGGGTTTCGTGGCTGGCGGCCTTGCCTTCCCGCCAGTAGCTGGCGGCGCGGATGCGGCTCTTGTCTATGCCGCGCTCCTCGCGCAGGTATTGGCGCACTGCGCGGATGGCGTGGTATTCGCCGGCGGCCCAGACAAAGCCTTCGCCCGCCGGCAGCGTCAGCGGCTTGAGCGCGGAGAGCAGCGCGGGCTCGGCGTCGGCGCCTTGGTGCACCCAGCGGATGTCGGCATTGGGATGGGCGGGCAGTTCGCAGCTTTGACCCGCCTCGCTGGTTTGCAGCAGGGCGATGACCTTGGCCGCGGGCGGCAGCTCGGCCAGGCGGCGGCGGATGGCCGGCAAGGCGGACTCGTCGCCGATCAGCAGGTGCCAGTCGAAAGCCGCCGGAATGACCAAGGAGCCGCGCGGGCCGCCTATGCCCAGGTATTGGCCGGGCTTGGCCTGAGCCGCCCAGCTGGTGGCGGGGCCGGCCTCGTGCAGTACGAACTCCAGGTCCAGCTCCAACCGCTCCGGGTCGAAGCGGCAGGGGGTGTAGTCGCGCGCGGTGGGGCGCGGCTGGCCTTCCGGATAAATCAGGGTTTCGTCCACCAGCGCCGGCAGCGCGGGTTTGGCGTCCGGATGCTCGGGGAAGAACACTTTGAGGTGGTCGTCGAAGGAGGCGGTGGCGAAGCCCGCCAGTTCCTCGCCGCCCAGGGTGACACGGAGCAGCTTGGGGCCGAGCGGGCGGATGGCGCGCACTTGCAGCAGGCGGAAGCGCAGCGGGTGGCGCAGGCGTTGCACGGTCAGATCGGGTGTGGTCATAGAGAATCCTGTCTTGAAGTCATGGCTGGGCGGCTTGGGGGCGTGAACAGCTTCTTGGACGCTGTTTACGGCCATGCGGGCAAGAGCGGGGGACTTTGCGGCTGAGAAAGCGGAATGCGCGTACGGCGCATAAGCGTTTCAAAGCGGGTTTCAAGGCCTTGCTGAATCCCTCTCGCCGGTGCGTAACTGGCCGTCAGCACCTTATTAGCCGGTGTCGCCCAGAATTTGCTCACAGGCTTGCCTCAGGATGGCGGCGATGCGGCGTTGTTCGTCCTCGTCGACGTTGGCGGTGCGCATCAGCGCTTGCTTCAAGTCGCCGCGGGCCCGGGTCAGTTCCGGAATCCAGCTGCCGACGGCGTCGTCCGGCGGCGGCATTTCCCCGGTCAGCGCGCGGCGGATCGAGTTCATCTTGCGCGCGATGTGCTGCAGCCGCGCCATCATCCATTCCACTTGTTCGCGGTTCTGTTCCAGATAGTCGCGGCCGGTCTCTGTCAGCGCATAGCATTTGCGCTTGCCTTCCTCGCTCACCGAGATATGGCCCAGTTCTTCCAGATAGGTCAGCGCCGGGTAAACCATGCCCGGGCTGGGGCTGTAAAAGCCGTTGCTGCGGCTTTGCAGCGCCTTGATCAGTTCGTAGCCGTGGCTGGGGCGTTCTTCCAGCAGGGCCAGCAACAGCAGCTGCAATTCGTCGGAGCTGAATTTGCGGCCGCGGGTCATGCTTTCGTCGTCGCCGCCGCCAAAGCCGCCGAATCCTCCGTGTCGGCCATGGCCGCCGCCGTGGCCGTGCCGGGCCATCGCGTGGAGACGATGATGCGCGTTGCGTCCGCCCAGGCGGCGCAGCAGGGTGTCGAGACGGTGAGGCATGACGGCTCTCCTGAAAAAATATATCTTAAGATATGTTTTTAGATAGGATAAAGTCAAGCCGGCTCAGCAAGGGCGGTGAGAATTTGTGGCGTTTTTGGCACGATGCCCGCATCGGTCCACGCCTCGCGAGCAAGAGCGGGACCAGGCGAAAGCGGCTGAGGAGGCGGAGTGCGCAAGAAGCACATGAGCGCTCCGAAGACGTTTTCAAGGCCGTAGCGCTGAAGCGCAGCGACTTTGAACAGGTTCTAAAAGAAAAGCCGCCCGGAGGCGGCTGGAGGGCGGCGGGGCGGCTTAGTCGCCGCTGACCACGTCCACGCCCTTGGGCGGCACGAAGGCGAAGCGGGAGGCGGGCAGCGGCGGGTTCTGCTGCGGCGCGCTGAAGCTGACCTTGGTGTGGTTGCCGAAGCTGTCGGTCAGCTCCATTTCCACCAGCATATTGGCCTTGAAGCCCATGCGGATGGCGCTGAAGCTGTTATCGGCCTGCTTGGGGCTGGCGGACAGCCATTCCACTTCGCCGGTTTTGCCGGCTTCCTGCAACTGGTAGTTCCGCTCGATGGCGTTGTTGCCGGCCAGCAAGGCCGCCGGGCTGGAGCCCAGCGCCGCGCCCTGGGCCTTGCGGGTGACTTGCGCCAGATCCTTGTCGTAGACCCACAGCGTCTTGCCGTCGCCGACGATCAATTGTTCATAGGGCTTGCTGTACTCCCAGCGGAATTTGCCGGGACGGGCGATTTCCAGCCGGCCGCTGGCTTCCTCGCGCTTGCTCTTGTTGCTGACCACTTGCTTGAAGTCGGCGCTCAGGGTTTTGTTGCCGGCGACGAAGGCTTTGAGCTGGGCGATGGCGGCGGCGTGGGAGGCGGCCGGCAGCGCCAGCGCGGAGAGGGCGACTGCGGCTGAGATCAGTTTCATCTTCATGCGGGGAAATCCTTGCGGTGGGCGGCCCGGGCCGCGTGACCAAGATGGGACCGCCGGGACGGCGCGCGGTTTCCGCGCGCGCGTCGGCGGCGACGCCGTTTTGTTAGCGATTATTGCGCGGCGGTTTCTTCCGCGGCCGTCGCCTCTTCGTCGGCCGCCGGCGGCTGGTTGAGCGCGTGCAGCGCCAGGCCCAGCGATTTCAGCCACTCCGGCTTGTCCAGGCGTTCCAGGTCCAGGATGTCGGCCTCGGCGGGCTGGTAGGCGAACACCGGCTTGCCCTGGTTGCTGTAGCGGATGTCGGCGTGGGCCTGACCGCGGAAGCCCGGGCTGTTGAAGCGTATGGTCTGGCGGATGGCCAGCAGGTCGCCGCCGCGGCTGACGTAAAGATCGCTGACGGTGTTGCTGTTCAGCGGATTGGCCTCGGAGGCCTTGATCAGGCTGTCGATCATCTGCAGCAGGCTTTCGCTGCCCAGCGGACCGGGTTTGATCTGCGGCTTGCGCGCGGCTTCCTGGCGCGCGACCTGGATCAGGCCGGCGATGATGTGGGAAGCCAGCTGGTTTTCCTGGGCGCGGTTCATGGCGATGCGCAGCCGGTAGCGCGCGCCCAGTTCCGCGGCGCGCGAGTCCAGCGGCTGGAAGCTGAACGCCTGCTTGTCCACCTTGGCGTAGGCTTCGTCCAGCAGTTTCGGCATCGCCTGGTACATGGCCTGCAGCGGGAAGTTGTCGGCCACGCGCTGCGGCAGCCGCACGCGCAGGAACTTGCCTTCGTAGGCTTGCATTTCCGGCACGAACAGATAGGCGGCGGACGGGTCCACCAGCAAGGACAGGTCCTTGGCGTGGAATTGCAGCGGCAGTTGCACGCTGGTCAGCAGGTTGCGGCGCTCCAGGCGCAGCGCCGGAATCAGTTCCAGCTTGCCGCCCGGCACGTCCAGCGCGGCCTTGATGTTGAGGCGCATGCTGCGGGCGATTTGATCGGCGGCGGAGGCGGCGGCCTGTTCCAGCGTGCTGCCGTCTTCCTTGGCCTTGTCGACGTCGGCGACGCTCAGCTCATCGAAGCCGATGTCGGCGTCCAGGTTGTAGCCCTTGCTGTTCCAGTTTTGCAGCATGATCTTGCGGACGGCCTGGTCCGCGCTTTTGTTGGCGATCGGCGAGACGCAGCCGGTCAGCAGCGCGATGCCGCACAGCGCGGCGCATAGTCCCAGTTTTTTTAGACGCATTATTGTTTCCTTGAGCGAGATTCTGCGCCGGGCGGGTGGGGTCGGTCCGGCGCGAGCCGGACAGTTTAACGCATCCGGCATCGCCTATGTCATGCGCGGGGCCGGGGCGGGGCGGTCCCGGCTGGGGGATCAGCTGAATTTATTGGTGATGGGGTAGCGCCAGTCCTTGCCGAAACCGCGGTGGGTCACGCGCGGGCCCACCGGCGCCTGGCGGCGTTTGTACTCGTTGATCTTCAGCAGCCGCACCACGCGGCGCACATCGGCCTCGGCGTAGCCTTCGGCGATGATGGCCTCGGCGGACAGGTTTTCCTCCACGTAGCGCGCCATGATGGCGTCCAGCACCTCGTAGGGCGGCAGGCTGTCCTGGTCGGTCTGGTCCGGGCGCAATTCCGCCGACGGCGGCCGGGTGATGATGCGTTCCGGGATGATCTCGCCTTGCAGATTGCGCCAGCGGCACAGTTCGAACACCAGGGTCTTGGCCACGTCCTTGAGCACGGCGAAACCGCCGGCCATGTCGCCGTACAGGGTGCAGTAGCCGGTGGTCATTTCCGATTTGTTGCCGGTGGTGAGCACCAGCTTGCCGCTCTTGTTGGACAGCGCCATCAGCAGGGTGCCGCGGATGCGGGCCTGCAGGTTTTCCTCTGTGGTGTCCTCGGCCAGGCCGGCGAAGCTGGGCGCCAGCGCCTGGACGAAGCTTTCGTACATCGGCCAGATTTCGATCTCGTCGTACTTCACGCCCAGGCGCTGCACCATGTCGCGGGAATCGGTCACCGAGATGTCCGCGGTGTAGCGCGAGGGCATCATCACCGCGTGCACCTTGTCCGCGCCCAGCGCGTCCACCGCCACTGCCAGGGTCAGCGCGGAGTCTATGCCGCCGGACAGGCCCAGCAGCGCGCCGGGGAAGCCGTTTTTGCCGATGTAGTCGCGCACGCCGGCCACCAGGGTGCGGTAAACGCTTTCCAGCGGGCCGGGCAGGGCCGCCTTGGCGCCGGGCAGCAGATCGCCGCCGTCGAAATCGACGATCAGTAGTTCGTCGTCATAGGCGGCGGCCTGGGCCACCACCTCGCCGGCGCGGTTGACGGCGAAGGAGGCGCCGTCGAACACCAGTTCGTCCTGGCCTCCGGTCAGATTGACGTAGGCGAAGGGCAGGCCGGTTTCCTCGGCGCGGAAGCGCACCACGTCGTGGCGGGTTTCAATCTTGTTGCGATGGAAAGGCGAGGCGTTGAGCACCACCACCACGTCGGCGCCGGCGTCGGCGGCCTCGGCGGCCGGGTCGACGGACCAGACGTCCTCGCAGATCAGCACGCCCACCTTGGCCTCGCCCTGCTGGAACACCAGCGGCGCGGCACCGGGGGTGAAGTAGCGGCATTCGTCGAACACTTCATCGTTGGGCAGCAGCATCTTGTGATACTGGCCCAGACGGTTGCCGTCGCGCAGCACGGTGGCGGCGTTGAAGCGATCCGCGCCCATCCGGGCCGGATGGCCCACCACCAGGGTGATGCCGTCCAATTCCAGCAGTTCGTCCAGCGCCTGGCTGCAGGCGCGGTAGAAACTGTCGCGCAGCAGCAGGTCTTCCGGGCTGTAGCCGGTCAAGGCCAGCTCCGGCGTGACCAGCACGTCCGCGCCCTGGGCGATGGCCGCGTGGGCGAGGTCGAGGATTTTGCGGGTGTTGCCGGGGATATCGCCGACAACGGGGTTGAACTGGGCGAGCGCGATACGCATCTTGATAGGGAACCGAATGTTTCGAGATAGATGGAATTTTACCTGATAGACGGCGCAAACGCCCGAGAGGAATCATGGTGTCCTTGCAATTGCACGAGAGAGTGGGCGCCTGGAGCGCGGAACAATGGGCGGGCCTGGGGGAAGGCGGCAATCTGTTTGTGGGCCGGCCGTGGCTGGAGGCGCTGGAGCGGGCGGCTTGCGTGGGCGAGGCCAGCGGCTGGCTGCCCTTGCCGCTGGGTCTGGAGCGGGACGGCCGCTTGCAGGCGCTGGCGCCGGCCTATTTGAAGCGGCATCCGCGCGGCGAATACGTGTTCGACTGGGCCTGGGCGGAAGCCTATGCCCGCGCCGGTCTGGACTATTATCCCAAGCTGGTGGTGGCCTCGCCGTTCAGCCCGGTGGGCGGCCGGCGGCTGCTGGGCGACGCGGCGGCCTGGCCGCAATTGATCGCCGGCCTGGAGCAAGTGGTGGACGAGCACGGCCTGTCGTCGGCCCACGTGCTGTTTCCCGCGCGGGAGGAGGCGCAGGCCCTGGACGAGGCCGGCTGGCTGCTGCGCGAAGGCGTGCAGTTCCACTGGCGCAATCGCGGCTATGCCGACTTCGACGCCTTCCTGGCCACGCTGAGCCGCGACAAGCGCAAGAAGATCCGTCAGGAGCGGCGCAAGGTGGCCGAGGCCGGCGTCAGCGTGCGGACATTGCGCGGGGAGGCCATCGCCGCCGAGGACTGGGCGTTTTTCTACCGTTGCTACCGGCAGACCTATCTGGAACGCCGTTCCGCGCCCTATCTGAATCCGGCCTTCTTCGCGCTGCTGGCGGAGCGGCTGGGTTTGCATTGCCTGATGTTCGTCGCCGAGCGGGACGGCGCGCCGCTGGCGGCCAGCCTGTGCCTGGTGCAGGACGGCGTGCTGTACGGGCGATACTGGGGCGCGGTGGCCGATATTCCCTGCCTGCATTTCGAACTGTGTTACTACCAGGGCCTGGAGTACGCGATCCGCGCCGGCCTGCAATGCTTCGAGGGCGGCGCCCAGGGCGAGCACAAGCTGGCGCGGGGCTTTGAGCCGGAGCGCACCTGGTCTGCCCATTACATCGCCGATCCGCGTTTCCGCGCGGCGATTGCCGGCTGGTTGCGGCGCGAGCGGGAAGGGGTGGGCGAGTATGTCGACGCCCTTTTTTCTCATTCCGCTTACAAAACACTTGCGCCGGATGAATAGGGCTTATATACTGCGCAGCCTCTGTGAACGAAACGCCAAGCGCCTTGTTTCACGGGGATTCTGGAGAGGTGGATGAGTGGTTTAAGTCGCACGCCTGGAAAGCGTGTTTAGGGTAATACCCTAACGGGGGTTCGAATCCCCCCCTCTCCGCCAGAATCAACAAAAACTGCCCTGGCGGTTTTTTTATTGCTCCGGCCCGACCGGCGCAAACAAGCAAGACACCTCCGGAGAGGTGGATGAGTGGTTTAAGTCGCACGCCTGGAAAGCGTGTTTAGGGTAATACCCTAACGGGGGTTCGAATCCCCCCCTCTCCGCCAAAGCAAGCAAAAAAGCCCTGACTGCATAGTCAGGGCTTTTTCGCGTCCGGCATGCCTCAATCCAGCGCCTGGAAATCCTCGGTTCGCTCCGCCCAGGCGAAAATGGCGCTCAATTCCGGCGGCGGCGCGGTCAGCTTGCGCAGCGTCAGGTCTATCCAGGAGCCGCTGACTTCGTGACGCGCGGCCAGGCGGTCGTCCTCCTTGTAAATCTCGTGGCGGATGCAAAAGCGCTTGCCGTCCTGGCTCAGGCCGGCGATGGCCAGGCGCACGTGAATGCGCTCGCTCAGCCGCAGTTCCTTGAAATACTCGGTCCACTCCTTGAAAATGACCGGGCCGAACCCCAGCGCCTGAAATTGTTCAAAGCCAAAGCCTTGGCCGCGCAGCCATTCTATGCGGGCATGGGTACAGAAATCGGCGTAGGCGGTATGGCGGACGTGCTGGTTAGCGTCGCAGTCGGACCAGCGCACTTCCAGCGGATGGCAAAACGGTTCCAAACCAATCTCCTCGGGCGGCAGCGGTTAGCGTGAAGGCGGGGCGGTTCATGATCTTGGCATTGCCCGCGCGCGGGGGTCAAGCGCTTTGCCGCAAGCCCGCTTGGGCTCAAGCGGCGACGCGGAAAGCCGGCCGCTTGTTCTATGCGGCCCCGCGCATCGAAAAACCGCGCGATCCGCTTGGATGGCGCACCCACGCCGCGTCGCCGTCCAGCGGCGTGACACGATTCCCGTCGCAGGCGAGGCGCCTTCATGCGCGGTTTGTAGTGTAAAGTTGTCGATATTAAGCATTGGCGCGCGCGGCGTTTGTCCATCTCCGGCTCGCGGCTTCTCGGCGGGAGGGTTCAGATGCAAGCGTGGTTTCGACGAGCCCTGTGCGCGGGCCTGCTGGCCGTTGCGGCGCAGGCGGCCGATGCGGCTCCGGCCCTGCTCATCGCCGTGGAGGACGATTGGCCGCCGTATTCGGCGCGCGGCGCCGACGGCGCCGCGCAGGGGCTGGCGCCGCAACTGGCGCGCGAGGCGTTCCGCCGCCGGGGCGTCGAGGTCCGCTTTGTGCTGGTGCCGTTTGCGCGCTGCCTGATGCTGGCGCGCGTCGGCCGCGCCGACGGCTGCCTCAGCGCCACCATTACCGATGATAATCGCGAGCAATTCTGGTGGCATCAAACGCCGATGTTCACCGAAGAACTGGCCATCTTCGCGCTCGCCGCCGGCGGAGCCGGGCTGGGCCTGCGCGATTTGGCCGGCCGCAGGGTGGGCATCACCCAGGATTACACCTATCCCAGCGTTTTCATGCGCGATCCCAAGATCGTCAAATCGGTGGCTCATTCCGATGAGGACCTGATTCGCATGCTGTTGGCCCGGCGCGTGGACTATGTGTTGATGAACGCGCGCCCCGGACAATTGCGCATCCGCGGCAACCCGTTCGCGGCCGGGCGGGTCCGGCAGGCGGGGCGGATCAGCCAGGATGGTTTCTGGCTGGCCTTCTCCAAGGCGCGGCCCAAGGGCAGGGCGTACGCGGACCAGTTCGAGGCCGGCCTGCGCGCCATGCGCGGCGACGGCAGTTACGAGCGCATGCTTCGCCGCTTTCAGCCTGCGCCGCCGGCGAAATGAGGGCGGCGCGGCGGGCAAGCCGGAGGCCGGCCGCGGCGGCGTCCACGCCGCGCATTTGATTCGCATTCACAACTCTTCACATCGTTTTCCCGCGAATTTACCCGCAATTTACAAAAACGCCGATTTTTAAAAAACACCCTTCACAAGCGGCTGTTTTAATAAGGCACTGCTAAGCCATCCCTAAATAAGGCACGGCCCGCGCCTCGCGGGACCGTCCGCGTCTTTGTCGACAAGGCTGCTTGCTTGCGCCCTGGGTTTGCCCGCCATTCCCGAATACCCGCTCATATGGAGAAATAATAATGCGCTATCCGTCGCGGCAGCTATTGTCGCTTGCCCTGCTATTGTCTGCGCCGGTCTGGCTGACCGCTTGCGGCTCGCCGCAGCAAAAGGCCGCCGCCGTCCCGCAAGTCACTGTGGAAACCGCCGCGCCCGGCGATGTGCCGATGACCATGGAACTGGTGGGCGAAACCGCCGGTTATCGCGATATCGAGGTGCGCGCCCGCGTGGGGGGCATTCTGCTCAAGCGCACTTATGTGGAAGGCCAGCCGGTGAAGCAGGGACAGACGCTGTTCCAGATCGACCCCGCGCCGTATCAGGCGCAGCTGGAACAGGCCAAGGGCGCGCAGGCGGTGCAGTTGGCCGCGCTGCAAAAAGCCGACGCCGATCTGACGCGCATCCGCCCGCTGTACCAGGAGCAGGCGGTGTCCAAAATGGATTACGACAACGCGGTGGCGGCGCTGAACTCCGTCAAGGCGGCTAAGCAGTCCGCCGACGCCAAGGTCAAGGAAGCCCAGCTCAATCTGGACTACACCCGCGTCACCGCGCCGATTCCGGGCCTGACCAGCAAGCAGGTGCAATCCGAAGGCAGCCTGATCCGCGTGGACGCCGCCGAGCCGCTGACCACCATTTCCCAGCTCAATCCCATCTACGTCAATTTCTCCATTTCCGAGCAGGACAGCCTCAATTACGAACACAGCCTGTCCACCGGCAAAGTGAGCGCGGAAGACGGCAGCCGCCATCCGGTGCGGATCCGTCTGGCGGACGGCCGCGTCTTTCCGCAAAGCGGCAAGCTGGATTTCCGCGACAACCGCGTGGATCCCAAGACCGGCACCATCAGCGCGCGCGCGCAATTTCCCAATGAAGACGAGCGTCTGCTGCCCGGGCAATTCGTGCGCGTGATGCTGGATCTGGGCGTGCGCAAGAACGTGCTGACCGTGCCGGAACAGGCCGTTGTCCAGGCCCAGGCGGACAATCAGCTGATGGTGGTGGGCGCGGACAACAAGGTGCAGGCCAGAATGGTCAAGCTGGGCGCTCAGGTGGGCGGCCGGGTGGTGATCGAATCCGGCCTCAAGGCTGGAGAGAAGGTGATTGTGGACGGCCTGATGCAGGCCCGCCCCGGCGCCGTGGTCAAGCCGGTGGCCGCCGCGCCGGCCAAGGCGTGAGGAGCTAGCCATGTTTTCGCGTTTCTTCATCAACCGCCCCATTTTCGCCAGCGTGCTGTCCATCGTCATTGTGCTGGCCGGCCTGGCGGCGATGCGCGCGCTGCCGGTGGAGCAGTACCCGCAGATCGTTCCGGCCGTGGTGTCGGTGTCGGCCAACTATCCGGGCGCCACGCCGGAAACCATCGCCCAGACCGTGGCCGCGCCCTTGGAGCAGCAGCTCAACGGCGTGGAAAACATGCTTTACATGCAATCCAGCGCTGCCTCCAACGGCCAGCTCAGCCTCAATGTCTATTTCGCCGTGGGCACGGATCCGGACCAGGCCACCATCGACGTCAACAACCGGGTGCAGGCGGCGATGAAACAGCTGCCGGACGAAGTGCAGCGCCAGGGCGTCACCGTGCGCAAGAAATCCACCTCGGTGCTCAGCGTGATCTCCATCGGCTCGCCCACCGGCCAGTACGACCGCAACTATCTGTCCAATTTCGCCCTGCTCAACGTGATGGACGAGCTCAAGCGCATTCCCGGCGTGGGCGACGTGGCGATGATGGGCGGCACCGACTACGCGATGCGGCTGTGGCTGCGGCCGGACCGCATGGCCCAGCTGGGCCTGACCCCGTCCGACGTGGCCAAGGCGGTGCGCGAGCAGAACGCTCAGTTCGCCGCCGGCAAGATCGGCGCCCAGCCCACCAGCGCGCCCATCAGCTTCACCTACACCGTCAACGCCAAGGGCCGGCTCAGCGAACCCAAGGAGTTTGAGAACATCATCGTGCGCTCGATGCCGGACGGCTCCAAGATCCGCGTCAAGGATGTGGCGCGAGTGGAGATGGGCGGCAACGACTACGATGTGATCGGCACCCGCAACGGCAAGCCCAGCGTGGGCATCACCACCTATCTGCAACCCAGCGCCAACGCGCTCAAGGTGTCCGCCGCCATCGCCGCCAAGATGGAGGAGCTCAAGGTCCGCTTCCCGGCCGGCGTGGACTACACCATTCCCTTCGACACCACCAAATTCGTCAAAGTCTCCATCGACGGCGTGGTGGAAACCCTGCTGGAAGCCACCGTGCTGGTGTTTCTGGTGGTGTATTTGTTCCTGCAGAATTTCCGCGCCACGCTGATTCCCTGCATCGCGGTGCCGGTGTCGCTGGTCGGCACCTTCGCCGGCATGCTGCTCTTGGGCTTCTCCATCAATCTGCTGACCCTGTTCGGCATGGTGCTGGCCATCGGCATCGTGGTGGACGACGCCATCGTGGTGCTGGAAAACGTCGAACGCATCATGAGCGAACGCCGCTGCGGCGCCAAGGAAGCCGCGGTGCTGGCGATGGGCGAGGTGTCCGGCGCGCTGGTGGCCATCGTGCTGGTCTTGTGCGCGGTCTTCCTGCCGGTGGCCTTCATGGGCGGCATGACCGGGGTGATGTACAAGCAGTTCGCCGTCACCATCGCCATGTCGGTGATCATTTCCGGCATTGTCGCGCTGACGCTGACCCCGGCCTTGTGCGCCTTGCTGCTCAAGCCCGGCCATCACCAGCCGCCGCGCTTTTTCCAGTGGTTCAACCGCGCTTTCGAACGCCTGACCGGCCGCTACGTGCTGGGCGTGTTGTTTCTCAACCGCCGTGTCGGCGTCGCCTTCGGCCTGATCGCCGTCGTTCTGGCCGCCACCGTCGGCCTGTATCAGAAAGTGCCGGGCTCGCTGGTGCCCAATGAGGACATGGGCACGCTGTTCGCCAACACCGCCTTGCCGGACGCGGCCGCGCTGACCCGCACCGCCAAGGCCACGGCGGAATTCGACCGGCTGATGATGGCCAATCCCAATGTGGAAAGCGTCACCACCTTCACCGGTTTCGACATCTTGTCCGGCTCCAAGCAGACCAACCGCGGCACCAGCTTCGTCACCCTCAAGGACTGGGACCAGCGCAAGGCCAAGGGCGAGGATTCCTTCTCCGTGGCCGCCGAGTTCAATCGCCTGGGCCGCAGCGTGCAGGCCGGCGTGATGAGCGCCTTCAATCCAGCGCCCATCATCGGCATGTCCACCACCGGCGGCCTGGAAGCCTATTTGCAGGACCGCGGCGACCAGGGCGCGCAAAAGCTCAGCCAGGCGGCGGAAAAACTGCTGGCCGCGGCGCGGCAGCGGCCGGAGTTCGCCAGCGTGGCCACCACCTTCCGCGCCAATGTGCCGCAGAAGTATCTGGACCTGGACCGCGAAAAGACCAAGGCGCTGGGCGTGGACATCAACCAAGTGTTCGACACCCTGCAAGCCACTTTCGGCCAGCTCTACGTCAACGACTTCAACAAGTTCGGCCGCACTTACAAGGTGCAGCTGCAGTCCGAGGCGGACTTCCGCGCGCGGCCGGAAGACATCGCCAATATCTATGTGCGCTCCGCCGAGGGCGTGATGGTGCCGCTGTCCAGCCTGGTGGAGGTCAAATCCAGCTACGGGCCGGAGCTGGTGGACCGCTTCAACATCTTCAACGCCGCCAAAATCCTGGCCCAGCCCGCGCCCGGCGTCAGTTCCGGCCAGGCGATCCAGGCGCTGGAAGAGGTGACCCGGCAAGTGTTGGGCAACGACTATGCGCTGGCCTGGAGCGGCAGCGCCTATCAGGAAAAACTGGCCGGCGGCACCGCCGCCACCGCCTTCCTGTTCGGCATCCTGATGGTCTTCCTGATCCTGGCGGCGCAGTACGAACGCTGGAGCCTGCCGCTGGCGGTGGTGACCTCGGTGCCCTTCGCGCTGTTCGGCGCCTTGCTCGCCGCCGTCATCGGCCATCAGGACAACAACGTCTATTTCCAGATCGGCGTCGTCACCCTGGTGGGCCTGGCCGCCAAGAACGCCATCCTGATCGTGGAGTTCGCGGTGCAGCAGCGCCAACAGGGCTTGCCGCTTATGGACGCCGCGCTGGAAGCGGCGCGGTTGCGCTTCCGTCCCATCGTGATGACTTCGCTGGCCTTCATCCTGGGCTGCGTGCCCTTGGTGATATCCAGCGGCGCGGGCTCCGCCAGCCGCCGCGCGCTGGGCACGCCGGTGGTGGGCGGCATGCTGGCCGCCACCTTTATCGCCACTTTCTTCGTGCCGCTGTTTTTCCGCTTGATCATGCAGGCGTCGGAGCGGCGCAAAGCGCCGGCTGCGGCGGAGGAGGCCGACAATGCTTAAACGCGTGCTGATGCCCTCATTGGCGGCGCTGGCGCTGAGCGCTTGCGCGGTCGGCCCCGACTACAGCCGCCCCAAACTGGAGCTGCCGGACAGCGGACAGGTCCACATTGCGGTCCAGAACCCGGCCATCGCCCTGGACTGGTGGAAGCAGTTCAACGATCCGGTGCTGGATCAGTTGATCGCCCAAGCCCTGGAACACAACCAGGACCTGGCCGCCGCCTCCGCCCGCGTCGACGAAGTCGCCGCCCAGGCCGGCATCGCCCGCGCCCAGCTGCTGCCGGCGCTGAACGCCAACGCCGGTTATCAACGCGGCCGCGCTTCCAGCACGACAAGCACGCCGGGCGCGCCGCTGGTCAGCGACGTGCGCAACGCCAAGCTCACCGCGTCTTGGGAACTGGACCTGTGGGGCAAGCTGCGCCGCGGCAATGAAGCGGCACGCGCCGACTTCGCCGCCAGCCGTTTCGCCCGCGACAGCTCGAAGCTGGCGATCGCCGCGCAAACCGCGCAGACCTATTTCCAGCTGCGCGCCTACGACGCCCAGCTGGACATCGCCAAGCGCACGCTGCAAAGCCGCGAGGAATCGCTGAAGCTGCAGACCAAGCGCTTCAAGGGCGGCTTGATCTCGGAGCTGGACCAGCAGCAGGCCGAGGCCGAGGCGGCCTCGGCCCGCGCCAAGGTGCCGCAGATCGCCAGCGCGCTGGAGCAGACCGAAAGCGCGCTGGGCGTGCTGCTCGGCCACTCGCCCAAGCAGCTGGTGGCCGGCGGCATTCAGCGCGGCCAAAGCCTGGACGCGCTGTCCGCCCCGCCGGAAGTGCCGGCCGGCCTGTCCTCCAGCCTGCTGGAGCGTCGGCCGGACATCGCCGCCAGCGAGCAGCAGCTGGTCGCCGCCAACGCCCGCATCGGCGTGGCGCGCGCGGCCTACTTCCCCAGCATCAGCCTGAGCGGGGCGCTGGGTTCGCAAAGCCTGTCGCTGGACACCCTGTTCACCGGCCCGACGCGGACCTGGAGCTTTGTCGGCAATCTGGCGGCGCCGGTGTTCAACTTCGGCCAGACCGGCTACGCGGTGGACGCGGCCAGCGCGCGGCAGAAGCAGGCGCTGGCGCAGTATCAGAAGACGGTGCAAAGCGCGTTCAAGGACGCGCTGGACGCACTGTCCGGCTACGG
Organism: Chromobacterium rhizoryzae; assembly: GCF_020544465.1. Lineage (NCBI taxonomy): Bacteria > Pseudomonadati > Pseudomonadota > Betaproteobacteria > Neisseriales > Chromobacteriaceae > Chromobacterium > Chromobacterium rhizoryzae. Next base: position 3,315,402 of record NZ_CP066126.1, on the reverse strand, counting down.
CGCGGCGCGGGAGATCCAGGCGGCGCAGACCACGCAGTTCCAGGCCTTGAACAAATCGCTGCGCCTGGCCAATCTGCGCTACGACAACGGCTACGCCAGCTATCTGGACGTGCTGGACGCGCAACGCAACAGCTTCCAGGCGGAGCTGGGCCTGGTGAGCGCCAAGCTGGACCAACTGAATGCCGTGGTGAGCCTGTACAAGGCGCTGGGCGGCGGCTGGGAAGCCCCGGCCAAGTCCTGATCCGCAACGTGCAAAGACAAACCCCGCCTTGGCGGGGTTTTTTCATGCTTGACCTGGGCGCGGGCCTGCGGCCTTGAGTGAATTAAAAACAACATTGGCATATCTGTCAGTGGTGATGTCCGGACCCGCTGCTTACCATGCGCTGCGTTTCGACGTCCCACCCCGCGCGAGGAGCCATGGGCACCATCACTCACTCAGACACCCTATATCCGCACTTGTTGACCATGGCCGGGCGCGAGCGCCTGGTGGATGAAGCCTATCAAGTGCACGACGCCGTTTTCAGCGGCATGGACCGGGCGGCCTTCCGCAAGATGGTGTTGCCGGAGTCCGAGCACAGCAGCATCCTGCTGCATCGCGGCGAACACGGTCAGGCGGTGGGCTATTGCGCCGTCCACCTGTTCCAGCGCCGCGCGGCGGGGCGCGAAGTCAAGGTTTTGCGCGGGCAGGCCGGGCTGCTCAAAGACTACCGCGGCCGCAACAGCAATATGCCTTTCCTGGCCGGCTGCATGTTGCGCTACTGGCTGCGCAGCCCGTGGCGGCCCATGTATTTCCTGGGCGCGATGATCCATCCGTCCAGCTTCATCCAGATGCACAAGTACGCCGCCGGCATGTGGCCCAGCCCGGAGCGGGGCATGGAGCAGCCGCTGGCGCGGCTGGCGGCGGAGTTGTGCGGCAGTTTCGGCATGGCGGCGCCCGCGGCGGAGCGTCCCTTTGTGGTGAAGCTGGGCATTTTGACCCGGGACAGCCAGACCGACCGGCAATTCTGGCTGCAGCACCCGCGCCCGGCGGCGCGCTATTTTGTCGAGCACAACCCGGACTACCATGAGGGCCACGGCTTGCTGGCCATGGCCGAGCTGTCGCCGACGGCCATTCTGAACGGCGTGTGGCGTTATCTGCGAGACAGGCGGCGCGCGGCCGCGGAGCGGTCGAGGCTCTAGGCCGGCTTGCTTTTGCCGCCGCCGGCATTGAGCGCGACGGCGGCCAGAATCAGCGCCTTGAACGCCTCCGCGTCCACTTCCTCGCCCTCGCGGATATCGATCGCCCGCCTGGCCTTGCCGTCCAGGCTGGCGTTGAACAATTGGGCCGGGTCCGGCAGCGCCGCGCCTTTGATGAAGGTCAGTTTAACGACGGAAGTGTAAGACTCGCCGGTGCAGAGGATGCCCCGCAAGGACCAGACCGGGGTGCCCATCCATTTCCATTCTTCGATCACGTCCGGGGCGGCTTCCCGGATCAGCCGCCGCATCCGCGCCAAGGCCGCGCCGCGCCAGTCGCCGAGTTCGGCGATTCTGCGGTCTATCAGGGCGGAGGCCGGCGCGCGCTCGGCCGCGGAGGAGGGCTTCATGCCGGGCTCAGATCCGGACGCCGACAATCACGTGGGAGGCCTTGAAGAAGGCGACGATGGTTTTGCCGACGGCCAGGCCAAGGTCGTCCGCGCTCTCCTGGGTGACGATGGCCACCAGGGCGTCGCCGCCGTTGAGCTTGATTTCGACCTCGGCGTTGACCGCGCCCGGACGCAGCGCGGACACCCGGCCTTCCAGGCGGTTGCGGGTGGAGAGCTTGATGCCGGCTTCGGGATTGGCCAGGATCACCCAGGGGGCCTTGATGATGGCCAGCGCGTCGCAGCCCACGGTCAGGCCCAGGTTGGCGGTGCTGCGCTGGGTGATGACGGCGGTGATCACCTCGCCGCCCGGCAGGGTGAGGTCGATCTCGTCGTTGACCGCTCCGGGATGGATGGCGGTGACTTTGCCGGCGAACTGATTACGGGCGCTGGTGAGCATCGGAGGTCCTTGATGTCGGATGGGTGGTGGCGTCATTGGCGATGTGCGGACAGTATATGCGGAAGCGGGCGGCGCGTTGGCAGCTATTTCGGCCTATGGTTCGTCCAAGGTCTCGCCTGGGTCCGCGAGACCGAGAACAGCCGCGGCTCGGCGTCTATCGCCGGCCAGCGGCGTCCGCGAGCGCGAACTCAAGCGCGGCCTCGACATGAATCCGGGTGGTGTCGAACACCGGCACCGGCACGTCGGCCTGGCTCAACAGCAGCGGAAGCTCGGTGCAGCCGAAGACGATGCCCTCGGCGCCGCGCGCTATCAACTGTTGGATCGCCTCCAGATAAGCGGCCTTGGTGGCCGGCGACGCCACGCCGCGGCCCAGCTCGTCGCGCAGGGTGCGCTGAATGAAAGCGCGGGTGTGCTGAGCCTCCGGGATCAAGGTCTCAATGCCGTTTTGCCGCATCTTGTCCCGGAAAAACGGCAGCTCCATGGTGAATTGAGTGCCGAGCAGGCCGACGGTCCGCAGCCGCTGCTTGGCGACTTCCCGCGCCGTGGCGGCGGCGATATGGATGATGGGGAGGCCCGCGGCCGTTTCCAGGCGCTCGGCCACGACGTGCGCGGTATTGGCGCACAGCACGATGGCCTCGGCCCCGGCGGCTTTTAAATGCAGGCAGCCTTTGAGCAGCAGCGCATAGGTGTGCTCCCAGTCGTCCCAGCCGCGCTGCTGGATATCGTTGAAATTCAGCGAGTAGACGACGCACTCGGCAAAATTGAGGCCGCCCAGGGCGGTGTTGACGCCTTCGTTCAGATAGCGATAGTAATCCAGCGTCGATACCCAACTGATGCCGCCCAGCAGGCCGAGGGTTCTCATGGCGTTCCTTAAGCTGTTTATAAAAGATACGGAGCGAGGGAGGGGTCAAGTCGCTGCGGCGAGCGCGCGGGCCTCGGGTTTTTCCAGCCAGTCCAGCAGCAAGGGCCACACCTCTTTGCTGGCGGAGGAGGAGTGCATCACCCTGGCATGGTTGTAGCCCGCGCTGAACCCGGCCGCGACCGAACAGAATAGCGCCTGGTTCTCTTGCCCTTTAAAGGCCGCCAGAAACTGCCGGCAGGCGGAGGGCGGGGCAATGAGAGAGTCGTTTTCGGCAAAGACCGCGAGGATGGGCGCTGAGATTTGCGGTAAACGCCGCAGATAATCAAAGCCGTCTGCGCCATTGAAGCGTCTGTGGATGTTCCAGTCAAACCATTGACGCATCATGTGCCAGGACTCGTCCTGAACGCCGATTCCCAGCCTTTTCCCGGGCAGCCTGCCCGCCAGGCGACAGGCTTCCCTCATGCCGATAAGGCGCAGCCGTCGCCAGGGCGTCTGGGCGGCATAGCCTGCTTGGCAGGCGAAGAGCGCTATTTTCCCGATGGCTTGGTTGAAATGAGGATGGCGCAACAAGCACATCGCCAGCGCCAATCCCCCTCCGCTGTGGGTCACGCAGTGGAGGCGGGCGACGCCTTCCTCTTCCAGCAGATAGCGCAGCGCCGCAGCCACGTCAAACAGCGCGACGGTCTCAAAATTGAAAGGAGGCGGGTCCCGCTGGCTGTCTCCGTGGCCGCGCCATTCAAGAATCCAGCAAGTGAATCCCCGCTCCGCCAGATGTCTCGCCAGGCCCAGGCAGATGCGCCTATCCGAAAAAGTGCCGTGCGTCATGAACAGATGACGCGGCTGGGAGGCGGGGCTGGAGATCTTCCACAGCGCCAGGGAGACCTGATCTTGGCTGAGCAGCCGGATGAGCACCTCGTTTGTCATTGCTGGATGTCCCGGTTCCGACGAGCCGCCGCGGCAGGCGCTCGCGGCGTGATCTTTTCAAAGGAAATGGCGCTCGGCGCTTCCTCTCCTTGCCGCAAGCTCGTTCCGAGGGTGCGGCAAAAGGGCGGAAGCCGGCGCGCCCGGCCTTAATCGACGATGAACAGCTTGGCGCCGGTTTCGGTATGGGACAGATGCGGTTCCGCGTCGTCGGCCACCTGGTAGCTGAGGCCGGGCGTCAAGGTGAAGCTGCGGCCGTCCGCCAGCGTGGTGTGCAGCACCCCTTCCAGACACAGCAGAATGTGGCCTTTGACGCACCAGTGATCCGCGCGGTAGCCCGGCGTGTATTCCACCATGCGGACGCGGATGTCCCCAAAGCGCTGGGTGCGCCAATAGGCGCAGCCGGTTTCGCCGGCATGCTGGGTGGGTTCCAGCGCGGACCAATCGCTGATGCCGAATGGAAGATCGGATATTTTCATGGCGGCTCCTCTTGGGTAGGGGGTCTAAGCGCCTGGCCATTGTCGCCGATGTTCCCGGGCCGCGATAGCGGCCTTAGAGCCTGTTCAAAGTCTAGCGTGCGCCAGCGCCTCCAGCCGATCCAGCAGCGCGCCGGTTTCTTCGCGCAGGCCGGCCGCCACCGCTTGCTCGATTTCCGTACACAGCTCCGCCACCGGCGCCAAGCCGGCCATGGCGAAAGCCCCCTTGGTGGCGTGCAACTGCTGCGTCAGCGGGGCGGAGTCCATCTGCTCCAAAGCTTGCCTCATCAGCTGCAGGGAATGATCCAGCGCGTCCAGCAGTTCGGCGCGCCGGGCGGCGGACAAGGGCGCGGGCGGTCTGGCGGCCGGGCGGTCTTCGGCGGGGCGCAAGGCCAGGCGTTTGCGGATCACGCGGTCCAGCTCCTCCAGGGTAAAGGGCTTGAGCATGAGCTCGTCGATGCCGGCTTGCGCGCAGAGCGGCTGTTCCGCGCTGCCGGCCTGCGCGGTGATGGCGACGATGGGGGCGGCGAAGCCGCTGTCGCGTAGCGCCCGGGCCAGGCTGTAACCGCTGATGTCAGGCATGCTCAGATCGGTCAGCACCAGGGCGTAGGCCTGACGGGCGGCCAGCGCCAGCGCGGCGGCGCCGTTGGCGGCGGTGTCCGCCTGATGGCCCAGCTCGCGGAGCTGGTCCTGGATGAGCGCCCGGATCGCCGGGTGGTCGTCCACCACCAGGATGCGGGCCGCCGGCGCGGCCGGGCCGGCCGCGACGGCGGGCGGCTCGGCAGCCGGCGCGGCGGCGCAGGGCGGCAAGGGCAGGGTCACGACGAAGGTGCTGCCCACCCCGGGAGTGGAGGTGAATTCAATCGTGCCCGCCAGCAATTCCGCCAGTTTCTTGCAGAGCGACAGGCCCAGGCCGGTGCCGCCGAAGCGGCGGGTGATGGAGGCGTCCGCCTGGGAAAACTCGGTGAACACCTGGTCGTGGTACTCGGCGGGGATGCCCACGCCGCTGTCCGTCACGCCAATGCGCACCGGCGAATCCGCGCGGTCGTCATCCTGCGGATAGACCTCCAGCAACACCTCGCCGCTGAGCGTGAACTTGATCGCGTTGCCCAGCAGATTCAGCATGATCTGCCGGACGCGGCCGGGATCGCCCAGATAAGCCGGCGCCAATTGCGCGTCTATCATGCAGGAGAATTCCAGGCCCTTGGCGCGGGCCAACGGCTCCATGCTGGCCGCCGCTTCGCGGCCGAGCGCGGCCAGATCGAAGGGAATCCGCTCCACGCTCATCAGCCCGGACTCCACCTTGGACAAGTCCAGAATGTCGTTGATGATGGCCAGCAAGGCCTGGGACGAATGATTGGCTACCGCCAGGCGCTGTTGTTGCGGCGCGGCCAGTTGGGCGCGGCCGAGCAAATCCAGGCTGCTGACGATGGCGTGCAGCGGGGTGCGGATTTCATGGCTGACCATGGCCACAAAGGAAGATTTCGCCTGGCTGGCCGCCTCCGCCGTTTGGCGCGCGCTTTCCAGCTGGCGCTCCAGCGCCTTGCGCGGGGTAATGTCCACCACATTGCACAGCAGAACCCGGATGCCCTGGTAATGCGTGGCCATGGTGGTGCTGTGCAGCTCCATGGCGCTGCCGTCCGCCAGCTCAAACTGGATGTCCCGGTGGCAAGGCGTGGTGCCGAGCGGGGACGCGGTCTGGTGGGTGTCCAGCAACTGCAGGTGCAGGGACGAGCGGGCAATTGAACCCATCCGCGTCCATTGCCGCATCACCTCGTTTTCCAGCAGCACCGTGCCGTCCGCGATGGACAGCAGCGTCAGGCCCGAGGGCGCGGTGTCCACCATGATGCGGTTCAGGTTCTCGCTTTCAAAAATGCGCTGGGCGTTGGAAAAAGCCGGTTTGAAGATCTTGCGATCCAGCAACAGAATGAAGGTCCATAAGCAAGTCAAGGCAACCAGCAGCGTGCTGAGATCAATGATCAGCGGCAGCCTCAAATCATTCAGCAGGCTATACCATGGGAAGACTTGAATATGAACCCAGCCCGGGGTGGGCAGACGGGCGCGGAGGATGAACAGGCCGTCGCGATACTGGATATCGGATACCGCGTCGTTGATTACGGGCAGGTCCATGGCGCGGAGCCTTGCGATCAGCTTCACGCCTTGCTGCGCTTGCCAGCCAAAGCTGATGTGAAGCGGCCCCATAGGACTGGCGAGCAAGGTGGTTTCATCGCTGATGTCCGGCCGCCAGGTATTCAGCAAGTTATCGATGCGGATATCCCTGACGAACACGGCGACAGGCGCGCCGTCCACCACGGCGGCCTGCGCCAGACGGATGGCGGGCCGGCGGGTCAGCGGCGCGGCGACGGCGGCCAGCCAAGCCGGCTGACGGCCGGCTTGGCCGTTGGCGGCCGTTGGATTGGGCATATTGGTGAAAGTCCTTTGCCAGAGCGTTTCTTTGCTGCCTAGCTGGGCGGGCGCCGCAGAGGAGAAGCTGGGGGAGATAATCGCCAGAAACCGCTGGTCCGGACTATACAAAGAAACGGTTACCGATTTTCTCAACTCGCAATCGCCGCCGCACATCGCGCTGGCGGCATGTTCCGCCAGCGCCAGATAAGGCTCGAAACGGGGGGCCGGGTAGGGGGCGGAGAGCTTGCCCAAGGCCAGCATCGGAGGGTGAGCCTGGGAGGCTTGCAGCCAGGCTTCCCCATTCTGCGCGGTGAATTGGCGCTGCAGCGCCGGGCTGGCTTTGGGCAGCGCCTTCCATGCCGTCTCGGCCTGGCTAACCTGGTGGTGGAGATCGATCGCATGCCCTCTGAGCAGTACCTTCAGCGTCGTATTTTCCGCATCGAACATCCGGTGCCGGTCCGCCAGCATTTCCTTGCCGGCCAGCCAGAGCGTCAGCAAAGTCAAAGCCAGCAGCGCCAGAGAAATGGCGACGCCCCCGCCAAACAAAGTAATGCGCTGGATGCGCCGCAGGCGGCTGAGCGGCTGGCTTTGAGGGGAGGGCTGGCTTGAGTTGCGCATACGGTTTTCGGCGTGGGGCTTGGCTGGGCGGTTGACCATTTTCAGGATATTTGCTTAGCTATAAAAATAGAATGTCTTGAAAACAATTGTTTAAATTTCATGTGAACGACATGGCGACAGCGGAAATAAAAGTCTTCTTAGTGGATGATCATCCCTCGGTGCTCAGCGGCTTGGAGCACGCCTTGCAAGGGCAGCGCTCCATCCGCGTGGCGGGCAAGGCCAATAGCGCCACCGCTCTGTGGGACATGCTGGCCAGCCAGCCTTGCGACGTGCTGGTGTCCGATTACTCCATGCCCGGCTGTGAATCCGGCGACGGCGCGGCCATGTTCGAGCGCTTGCGCCGGCTGTACCCGGAACTGGGCATCGTGGTGCTCACCATGATGGACAACGCCCTGGTGGTGCGCTCGCTGCGCGGCCTGGGCATTCACTGCATCCTGAGCAAATCCGACGCCATCGAGCACCTATTGCCGGCGGTGTACGGCGCCATGGCCAAAACGGCCTACTTCTCCCCGGCGGTGGAGCGTTTGCTGGAGGCCGACCACCTGGCCCAGCCCGCCGACAAGCGCGCCTTGACCGCGCGCGAAGCCGAAGTGGTGCGGCTCTTCGTCGCCGGCCTGACGGTGAACGACATCGCGGCCAAACTCAAGCGCAGCAAGCAAACCATCAGCACCCAGAAGGCCAGCGCCATGCGTAAACTGGGCGCGGAGCGCGACGCGGACCTGCTGCTGCTGTTCAAGCCCTGATACCTTTCTTTTCTCCCGGCGGCCCTTTCTTGGTGCCGCTTCCCCGCCGCGGGTTCCCGCGCATCCTGCGTGTCTGCTCACGCATAGGTCGGCCAGTATAGTCGTTTTAAGGTGAGATCCCCGCCGCGCGGCGCGCATTTCGTACTGGTCAAATATCCCCCCGCACCGAGCATGGCTAAGCTGCCGGATTGGATTTCGCCTGGCCTGAAAGACGGCAAGCAGGCGAGCATGGCGTTTATATTGAACTGGGTGCTCTGTTGATGGCGGGTGGCGTTTCAAAGTCTGGTGTGCGCATGGGCGCGTTTAAAAGAATCCTGGCCTTGTTGGCCGCCGTTTTGCTGGCGCTGAGCTTATGGGAGCTGGCGCAGCGATACTTCATCCTCAGCCCCTCGTATCAAACCGGCAAAACCCCGCAAGATTACGGGGTGACTTACCAGGAAACCTGGCTGCCGGTCGCCAAGACGGAAGGCGGCGGCCTGGTGCATGCATGGTGGTTGCCGGCCGAATCGTCCGCCGCGCCGGCGGTGCTGTTCTTGCACGGCAACGACAGCACGCTGCACACCGATGTCGATTTAATCCTCAGCCTGCGTCGGCTGGGCCTGGCGGTGATGGCGATCGACTACCGCGGCTACGGCGACGGCGCCTGGTATCTGCCCTCGCAGCGTTCGGTCTACACCGATGCCAGGGTGGCCTGGCAGGCCTTCAAGAAGCTGGTGCCGGAGGCGTCCAAGCACCTGGTGTACGGCCACTCGCTGGGCGGGGCCATCGCCATGGATATGGCGGCGGTGTCGCTGGGCGTGGACGGAGTGATTATCGACGGCGGCTTCTTGTCCGTCGCGGACATCGCCAAATCCTATACCGCCTCATGGCTGCCGTTTGACGCGCTGATCCGCCATAACTTCTCCTCCTATTCCAAACTGCCGGCCATTGCCGCGCCGAAACTATTCATCCATTGCTCTGGAGATGAAGTGGTGCCGATGGAGTTGGGTGAACGTCTATATCAACTCAGTCCTCAGCCTAAAGCCAAGTTGTTTATGCAAGGGGGTGATCATGATGCTTGTTATCGGAGTGATAGTGCTGCGTGGGGTGGTGTAATTAAGGGTTTTTTAAAAAATGCTGAATCTTATGGGCCTTGAATAGGGCGCTTCAGTGGTGTTTTGCGTGAAGTTGGATGGTTTTTGTTGGTTTAGTACTGGTCAGATATTTTGTGTTGAACTAGAAGGGTATAGTATTTTTTCCTATTAGTTTTTATATTGAGATTGTTATGTTGAATTCAAAAGGTGTGGTTTGTGTGGCAGCTACATTCACTATTTTTTGTGCGGGTCTGGCTAAGTCGGAAGGCCCGTTGGCGCATGGGCAGTTTATTTTAAAAGGCACTATTGAGCCGGCGGCTTGTGTGGTGGATTTTTACGGCAAAGAGGTTCAGGATTTTGGAGTGTTTGATTCGAAGAGTTTGCAAGGAGGAGATGGTTTTCTGGAAAAAAAGGGTGATGTTATGCCTTTTAAAGTAAGATGTGATGCTGTGCAACAGATGTCAGTCAGGTTTGTCGATAATAATCCGGGTTCTGTTCATGGTGATGGGCATAAAGACAGATTTGGTTTGGGTTTTATTGGGGATGCTAAGGTAGGGTATTTTCGTTTTACTGTTTCGAATGATCATAATAAGGTGATAGTAGGTGAAGGGGAAGATTCGGTTAAGGCTGATTATGCTAGGTCTGAGACCAATCTGGACGGTTCTTGGGTGAAGGAACCTAATGCAGATAAGGTTTTCTCCGGGTATTATTATACCCCTATGAAGAAGGATGGTGACACAGCGACCCCTCTTGGTTTTAAAGAATGGCATTCTGCTGTGAAGCCTACTATTTTTATTGATAGAAAGTTGGCGGTGAAAGATAAGGCTGAGTTCGAGGGGGTGGCGACATTGGAACTGAATTACCTTTAATGCTTGTTGATTAATTTTATTGGTTGGTGCATAAGTATCTAACTTTGGGTAAATAGATGCTTTTGCATTGGCTGATTTGACACCCCCGGCTGCAAAGATTTATACGGGGGTGTTTTTTTAAGAGTGTGTATATGGGTAGGTTGAAAAAAAGAGTAGTAGTGGGCTGGTGTATTGCCATATTGGGAGTCGCCGCTAACTGTATGGCGGGAGGTATGCAGCCAGCTACTTCGGTCTTGTTGCTAAATGAAGCCGATGTTGCTGGTGCCATGTTGTTGCAAAATACCGATAAGCGGCCCTTGCTTTTGTACTCAAAAATTGAAAACCTGCCGGAGGATGAGGGCGAGAAGCCGTTGGTGATGTTGACGCCGCCTGTGGCTAGAGTTGAGGCTGGGGAGTGGCAACAAGTGCGCTTTATGTTGCAGCTTAAAAAACCTTTGCAAACGCAGCGTTTGAAGCGCGTGATTTTTGAGGGGATACCACAAAAATCAAGAGCGGATCGAGCGCAAGTGGCGATTGCAGTACGGCAAAACCTCCCATTGGTGATTCACCCAAAGGGCTTGCCGGTAAACCGCGAACCATGGAAATTATTAAAGTGGTCCTTGAGTGACGGCCAGCTGACATTGGCAAACGACAGTCCTTATGTGGTGCGGATGGCTCAGGTCGTGAATCTCCAGCCGCAGGGCACCGCAGTGCAATTGGAGCGCAGCTATGTGTTGCCGGGGCAGACGCTGTCGTTCCCGGTTACGGATACCGGGGCCGAGGCAGTTAGGCTGTACCCGGCCACTCTGTACGGCTTCAGCGTGGACAGCTACGACGCGCCGTTGACGGCCAAGGCCGGCTAATTGGCGGTTTGGCAAGAGCGCCCGGCCTACTGCGGGCGTGGGGAGGCGTGGGCGGGTGCCCGGCTGCCGACAAGGCCCTGGAAACGCCGGCCGCTGGCGGCGGCCTTGCTGCTGGCCTTGGGCGCGACGCCGTCGCTGGCGCTGGGCGCCGAAGCGGCCGAAGACGCGATGTTCGATGCCGATGTTTTGCGCGCGCGCGGTCTGGACCCGGCCTTGGCCGAGTACTTCCGCGGCAAGCCGCGTTTTGCCGAGGGGCGTCAGCCAGTGAGTTTGTCGCTCAATGGCGAGGCATTGGGCGAGGTGGAGGCGGAGTTCGACGCGCAAGGCCAGCTTTGCTTCAGCCCGGCTTTGTTGGAACAGGCGCGCTTGCAAGGTCCGCCCCCGGATGAGGCGGAGGGCGTCTCCGTGGCGCCGGCCTGCTACGACTTTGTCGGCGCTTGGCCGCAGACCCAGGTGCAGCTAAACCCCAATCTGAACCGGGTGGCGCTGTTGGTGCCCACCGCGGCCATTCTGCCGCAGCCGCAAGAAGAGATTCAGCTGGAAAGCGGCGGCGTCGGCGGCATGCTGAACTACGACTTCAGCGCGAGCAGCTATCAGGGCCTGGGCAGCGGCAGCCGCAGCTTGTCGCTGGACACCGAGGCCGGCGTCAATATTGGCGACTGGATTGTGCGCAGCCGCCAGTTCTACTACTCCAATAACGGTCAAGGGCAGTTCAGCGATCTGGGCGCTTACGCCCAACGCTCCTTCATCTCCCAGCGCGCGCGTTTGCAGTTGGGTGTGATCAATGTCGACAGCCCGCTGTTTGCCGCCGGCCAGTTGCTGGGCGCGCAGTGGACGCCGGAGAGCGGCCTGGAGCAGGGCGGCCCCGGCGCGCGGGTGGAGGGCGTCGCCAATAGCGTGGCGCGGGTGGAGGTGCGGCAGGCGGGGGTGTTGATCCATATTGCGCAAGTGCCGGCCGGGCCCTTCTCTTTTGACCATATCCGCCTCAACAACCGCCATGTCGATCTGGAAGTGACGGTGGTGGAGAGCGACGGCGGCGAGCGGCGCTTCACGGTGCCGGCGGCAAGCCTGGCGCTGGATGCGGCCGCGCCGCTGGGCTATTCGCTGGCCATCGGCCGCTTGCGCGATGTTGCCGACGACGGCGAGGAACCCTTGCTGCTGACCGGCTCCGGCAGTTGGGCGCTGGGACAACGGGCGCAAGGGACGCTGGGCGCGCTCGGCACGCCGCAATACCAGGCCCTGGGCCTGGGGGCGGATGTCGGCCTGGGCGTCGACACGACCTTGAGCGCGCGCGGCGTGGCCTCCATGGCGCGGGAAGAGGGCGTGTTCGGCCATCAATCCAACTGGGCGATGAGCACGCGGATGAGCGAGGCGATGAGCGCCTCCTTATCGGCCTCGTTTCAATCCGAGGGCTACCGCGATCTGGGCGAGGCGACGACGGCTTACGGTCGAGAGCAAGCCGGCCAAGCGCGCAAGCGCCGCACCCGCGCCCAGTACTCCGCCTCCCTGGGCTGGAGCCATCAGCGCGCCGGCAGCTTCCGGCTGTCCTATTCCACCAGCCGCAGCTTTGACGGACATGTCAGCAGCCGCTGGCTGGGCAGCTGGGGCAAGTCTTTCAAGCGGATGTCGCTGAATCTGAACGTGGAGAACGGCCGCAACTCCTTTGACGGCCGCCGTTATCAAGCCTGGTATCTGAACTTCAGCCTGCCGCTGGAAAAACGCCGCATCAACAGCACGGTGCGTAGCAGCGGCGGCGACACCAGCCTGAATACCTCGGTCAGCGAAACCGTCAACGAGTATTGGGGTTATCAGTTGAGCGCGGAACAGAGCCGCCGCGGCACCGGGGTGAGCGCCAATGTCAACGTGCAGCCGCGTTACGCCAGCGCCCGGCTGGGCGTGGGGCAGAACTACGCCGGCCGCCATTTTTCCGCCGGGCTGAGCGGCGGCCTGGCCTTCCACCGCGACGGCGTCACCGCCTCCCCGGCGCAGATCCAGGACAGCTTTGGCGTGTTGTCCACCGGCAAGGTGTCCGGGGTACGGGTCAACACGCCGGGCGGCGCGGTATGGACCGACGCCGGCGGCCGCGCGGTGATCCCCAGCTTGACGGCTTACGACGTCAGCCGGCTGGAAGTGGATGTGAAAAGCCTGCCGCGCACGGTGGAACTCAAAAACGGCTACAAGGAGTTGAAAGTCAGCCGCGGCGCGGTGCGTCATGTGGAGTTCGACGTGTTCCAGACCCGCCGCGTGTTGTTGGAGGTCAAGGATAGCTTGGGCCAGCCGCTGAGCGCCGGCGGATCGGTGCTGACGGCGGACAACCGTTTCGTCACCACCGTGGTGGAGGGCGGCAAGGTGTTTCTGGACAATGCCGAGCCGGGGCAAGTTCTGACCGTGACCACGTCCAACGGCAACCGTTGCCAGCTGGATTTCGCGCTGTCGGAAACGGTGGACGAGCAGGTGTTTTACGAGCAGTTGAACGCGGTATGCCGGGCGGAAGCGTGAGCGAGGAGCAAGGAATGAAGTCGATGATTAAGCGGGCAACGGCCGGTCTGGGCGGCCTGCTCTTGTGCCAGGCCGTGTTGGCCGACAACTGCGTGATGCGCTTGAGCGGCGAGCAGTTGGATTACGGCGTGTTGAACAAAGGCCAGTTCAAGAGGGCCAAGTCCGGGGTGTTGGCCTTGGGCAAGCGGCGGATGACGCTGAGCGTTCAATGCGAGCAGCCAAGCGCCATCCGGCTGCGGCTGGAGGCGGAGCCGGCCGCCAAGGGCATGGCCTTGTGGAACGGCAAGGGCCACTACCGGATGAGCATGGGCGCGGCGCAATTGGATGGCCAGCCGGTGTTGCTGGCCGCCGTGCGTACCGGACAGGCGGCGCTGGAGCAGGCTGCGGCGGAGGTGGCGGTGGACGCCGAACATAAAATATGGGCGGTGGCGGACGGCAAGCCGGCCCGCGGCAAGCTGTTTACCGCGCAAATCTGGGTGGACGCCCAGGTGACGGCCGATACGCTGCGCGCGCGCGATGTGGAGCATTTGAGCAGCGGCGGGCGCCTGTTGCTGGAGAGGGACGACCGTTAAAGAGCGGTTAATAAAAATCGGCGTTACGGCTGAGGCAAGACGCGCCGACGCAGCCTCAGGGGTGTGTTTGCCGCTCCAGGCGTCGTTCCTGTTTGGGCGGGCCTGAACCGATCAAGCGCTTGGGCGGAGCCTGACTTTTTCTCCGCCCACTGATGTCTCAAGCCTGTAGGGCCGCCAACGGATTCCCCATCCCGCCTTGCGTCTGCCGGTCTTGCTGGCGAGAAGAGAACGCTGTCAAAAACGGTATCGATATGAAATATCCTTTGCTGCCTTAATTTAGTACCCGTCCTATTAAAATCCGGAAAAATTAAGCGTAGCGTTGCGCCTAGCATTATTCCTGGCCGTGAGGCATGTCAGTTGTGATTTCGGCTTGTCTCGCTCTTGCTGGCCAGGTCATGAATACGCTCTTAGGCAAAGGTATAGAAATCATGCTGAAGTCATTTCAGGTCGCAGTCGACGACTCTTTACTCAACGCGTTTTCCCATGAGAACCAGCACATTCAGCTAAGCATCGGCATTGGCCATCATAAAGTCAGCGACATCACCTTAAGCCGGGGCGATATTGAAGGCATTGTTACCCATAGCGCGGCTTTTTCGGTGGAGGGGATCAAGGCGGACAATGGAATGACCACCATTGTCTTGCGGCTTGCTTCTGGTTTGTGCGAGCAGGATGTTCTGAGATCCATGCATGCCCCATGGCGCGCTTACGCCTTGCCGACAGAAGCGCGTAAGTCCCCTCAGCACACCGTGCTATCCGGAGCCTCCGGAGATCATTGGTAGGTTGGCGTCTGCGGGCTCAAGATCAGCCGATGAAATCGACCTTGAGCAAGCCGGCGCCGGGCAGGCTGTTCACGGCCTGGCTCCAGGGGCGCAGGCGTATCCGCAATGGGCTCTCTCAGAACCTGTTTACGCTCTGCCGCGCGTCGTGAGACGTCACACGGTGAGTACCGCTTCGAAATGCTCATGTACCACGAGTACATTCCGCTTTTTCGCTCATTTTCGCCTTGTCTCGCTCTTGCTCGCGAGACTTTGAACAGGCTCTTATTAGGGCACAACATGAATATCTTGCTATTGTCGGCCTTTCCCGCCGAATCCGCCCTGCTGTCGCAACAGCTGTCCGCCGCGTGGGAGCCTGAGCCCATGCTCGGCGCTTTGTCCTGTCGCAGCCTTCAATACAATCTCCACCAGCTCTATCTGGCCGAAACCGGCGTGGGCACGGAAGACGCCGCCTTGACCACTCAAGCGGTGCTGCTGCAACGGGATATCGATCTGGTCTTGTTGCTGGGGACTTCAGGCGCAGTGGGAGATCATTGGGAGATAGGCGATGTCGTCGCCGGCAGCAAAGTCGTGCAGATGGATCTTTACGGCATCGACAAGATCCTGAAAGGCACGCTGTTTGAATCCTGTCTGTTTAACAGCAATACCCATGCTCCGCTGGAGACGGAATGGGACGTGGACCGCTATTGGCTGGAGAAGCTGACAGCGCTGCCTGGGGTGAAGCCGGGGCTGATCTTCAGCAGCAACCAGTTCCCAGTCCCTTCCTCCCTATTTCCCTTGATGTTGGAGTTGGGAGGCGGCGTGATTGAGATGGAAGCCTCCGGCGTGATGCGCGCCGCCCGCCGGCTGGGCTCCACGCCGGTGCTGGTGCTGCGGGCGGTCAGCAATATTATTGACAGCCGATGGCACGATACGGGTACGCCCGAGCATGGCATTGAGTTGCGCGCGGAGCGGCTGTCCGCCGCCGTGTTGAAGCTGCTGTCCGCCATTTGAAGCCTGCCAAGAGGCTGTTCAAAGTCCCGCTTTGGCTTGCCGGGCTTTGAACCGCTTCTTCATTTCCCCCGTTTGATCTCCCGCCTGGCCGGGCGGCCGTCTCCGGCTTGACGCTCCGCCCCCGTCTCAGTACTCTTTGCCTCGCGCTGCGCCAAATAACGCCGCGCCGGGCAGGCAAGCCTATTTTTCCCTTATTCGCAGACCCGCAGAGTCCGCCAGGACCCCGCACGTCTGTTGCCACGCACTTGCATCTGGGCAGGGCGTGGCAGGGAGCCTCTCGGGGCTGCCGGCCTTAATAAGGGAACCGGTCTTGCCACCTTGTCACGCTCCTGCTCGTATCCGAGCAGGCTTCCAAAGCTGACTTGGAGACTGCAATGACTCCTTCTGATTTTTCCCCCGCTTTTGCCAAACCACCCCCGGCCGCTTGCCAAGAACGCCAGTACTTGCTGTCCCAAACCGCGTTTGCTTGCGCGCAGGCCTTGAATTGCTTCACTGTATTGCGTTCCGCGCTCATGGCGATCCAAGCCAAGCGCAGCGGCAGCGAACCGTCCCATCTGCAATTGTTGGCGCGCCTCTCGCTTGAGGTGCTGGACGATTGCGCCGCCCGCCTGCAAACCCTTTACATCGAAACTGATGAGGCGCTCAAGACCGCGCCGCCCGCGCCGGCCCATTCGGAGGCCGCCGCCGCGTCGTGCTTGAAGCCGGACGCCGCCCGTTAAACAAGGGCGGCCCGCGCCTGCGCGCGGATTTCACATTTTCACGAGGAGTTCACTTTAGCCATCGCATGTAGTCGGGAGATCGTCATGTCGCAACATCATGAGTTTGGGGCGCGCCGCAGCCGGGCGTCGGTGGAGAAACCGCAGGGGAGAGATGCCCGCCGCGTCAACGCCGGGGAGGGCACGGCATGAAAGCGACCGTGATGCAGTTGCATCGGGATTTGCAATTGGGCAGAACCAGCAGCGTGGCGCTGACGGAGCAGGCGCTGACCGTCATCGCCGGCCATAGGGCGGCAGGAGGCGCGGCGTTTACCCATGTGGACGCCCAAGCTGCGCTGGCCGCCGCCCGGCACATCGACGCCGTCGGTCTCTATCCCACGCCGCTGGCGGGTCTTCCCCTGTCGGTCAAAGACCTGTTCGACGTCCAGGGCCAGATCACCACCGCCGGCTCCGTGGTGCGGAAGCAAAATCCGCCGGTGCAGCAGGATGCAACCGTGGTGGCGAAGCTGCGCGCGGCCGGCGCGGTGCTGCTGGGGCGCACCAATATGAGCGAGTTCGCTTGCTCCAGCCTGGGCTTGAATCCGCATTACGGCACCCCGCGCAATCCCGGCGATCCGGAACGCGTGGCGGGCGGGTCCAGTTCCGGCGCGGCCGTCAGCGTGGCCCTGGACATGAGCGTTGCCGCGCTGGGCTCGGACACCGGCGGCTCGGCGCGCATTCCCGCCGCCTTTTGCGGCCTGGTCGGTTTCAAGCCCACGGCGAAGCGGGTGCCGATGCAGGGCTGCCTGCCCTTGTCGCCGTCGCTGGATTCCATCGGAACGCTGGGGCGCTCGGTTTCTTGCTGCGCCATCCTGGACGCGGTGCTTTGTAGCGGCTGGACGCCCTCTCATGCGCGCGGTCAGCCCCCCGACGTGAAAAAACGCCGGCTTTACGTGACCGAAGACTATCTTGCCGAGCATCTGGACCTCGCCGTGGCCCAGGCTTTTGACGAGGCCCTGGCGCGTTTGTCCCAGGCCGGCGCCCGCATCATACGTTTCGATTTCCCCGAGCTTGGCTGGATTGCGGACATGGACGCCCAGGGCGGGCTGGCGGCGGCCGAGGCCTGGCACGAGCATGGCGAGCGGCTGGAGAGCGAGGACGGCGCTTACTACGACCCGCGCGTGGTCCGACATCTGCGGCAGGGGGCCGGTCAGAGCGCGGTCAGGTATCTGGAGCTGCTGGAGCGTCGCCGCACGCTGCAAGCCGTCGCCGCGCATCGCCTGTCCATGGCCGACGCCTGGCTGATGCCCACGGTGGCGATTCTGCCGCCCAGGCTGGCGGAGCTGGACGACGACGAGGACTACGGCCGTTTGAACCGGCTGGCTCAGCGCAACAGCGCTGTGGCCAATCTGCTGGACGGCTGCGCGCTCAGCCTGCCGCTGACGGCTCAGATCGGTTTGAGCGTGTGCGGGTTGCATGGCCGCGACACCCATACCCTGAAAATCGCCGCCGGCATTGAGCGCGTGTTGGAGTGTTGAACCGGGCCGGTTCAAGGTCTGGCGCGCGAGAGGGAGACAAGGCGAAAACGGCTGAAGAAGCGGAGTGCGCAAGTGGGGCATGAGCGTTCTGAAGCCGGCACTCATCATGCGATGTGGCAGACGTTGAACAGGTTCATTAAGAGCCGCGAATAAAACCTCGCAGAGAACCTGAGCCAAGGCGCGCCGACGCAGGCAGTACAAGTCGTACGGCAAGGAGGCGCAACGCAGGATCAGGGGTTTTGTTAGCGGGTCTAAGGAGAACGGTGATGAAAGGCCAATTACCCATGATGGAGCAACTGAAGCTGTTGAACCAGGATTTGCTCGACGCCCAGCCGGATCAGCACGCGCTGTTTCATCTTGGCCGGCAGATGGCTTTGCAGTGCGCGGAGATGGACGCCTGCCTGTTGCAGGGCTTGATGGAGATCCGCTCAGCCCATGTCGGTTTGCAAGCCATCCTGACCGTGCTGCAACGCCGCGACGAACCCTTGTTGTTCCGCAGCGAGGAGGCGGCGGCCTTGCTGGAGCCGGTGCAGCAGCGGCTGAGCCAGGGCTTGAACGTTCTTAACCGCCTGGTTTGAGCCCCGCCGCGGCGATGCGCGCGCAACAGCGCGTCGGGGCCGGCTTTTCGTACTGGTCAGATATTTTTTGACGGCGCGCTTGCGCATACTTGCCTCATCTTGTGCGGCGCCCTGCCGCATAGGGTCTCACGCCGATCCCCCGGTGTTGAGCTGCCTAGTGTCTATTGCAAACCCATTATGTTTGCCTCCCTCTCCCTGCGTGGAGAGGGATATTTTTTTAACCGGAATCCCGCTCCGGCCTGTCGGCACGAGCTGATCGCGCCGTTTGCGAGCCATCTGCTAGGAGAAAGCATGAACTTCAATATGAATGTCGCCCAGTTCCAGCACAAATTGGCCGAAATGGAGGAGGAAAACCTCATGTTGCGTTTGCAGCTGGATGTTTACCGCGATGAGTTGTTCAAAAAGTACGAATCGTTTCTCGATGAGAAGTTGACGTCGGAAATGGACAAAAAACTGAGCCTGGACGTACGCAAGGCGGAGGCGGACATGCGTCAGAAAATGCAGGAAGAAATCAAGCTGTTGAGGGAAGAGTTGCAGCGCCTGCGCTCGCTGGGCAAGACCGAGCCCAAGCTGAACAAGGTGGAAAAGACGGCCGAAGTGCCGACTTTGCTGGCCACGGCCTGAATCTGACTGGGGCGGCCGGCCGGCGGCGGATTCCATATGAGCGGAGTTTTCATGAGAGCATTTTTGCTGTTGTGCTGGTTTTTATTGGCCTTGGGCGCGGCGCAAGCGCAGCCGACGGTGGGCAAGGATTATCTGGTGCTGCCCAAGCCGCATCCGGTGTCCAGCGGCGACAAGATCGAGGTGGCGGAGTTTTTCTCCTATCCCTGTCACTATTGTTACGCTCAGGACGCCGCGATCACGGCCTGGTTGAAGGCTCAGCCCAAGGATGTGAACGTGGTGCGCAAGCATGTGGTGTGGGGCCGGCCGATGGAAGGCTTCGCCCGGGTGTTCGCCACCCTGAACGCCGCGGGTTTGGCGGATCGTTTGCATGTGGCCGCCTTCCGCGCGGTGCAGCACGACAAGATCAATCTGGGCAAGGAGGCGGAGTTTGAGAAATGGCTGCGCCGCCAGCCGGGCGTGGACGCCGCCAAGACCATGGCGGTATACCATTCCTTCGCGGTCAAAGCCCAGGTGGAAGCCGCCGCCAAGTTCACCAAGGATTACCGGATTAGCAGCACGCCCATGCTGGTGGTGGACGGCAAATACGTGCTCGCCGCGGCCCAGCCGGTGCAGACGCGGAAAGTGCTGGACGCGCTGCTGGCCAAGGTGAGGGCGCAAAGAAACGGCCAGGTCTGAATGTTTCGACAAGCGGTTCAATGCCGCATCGCCATGCGCGGCGGGCATTGAGCCGCTTCTTGATAGCACGCAGCCGCCTTATCGGGCGGCCGCATCGTTTTTGCCCGCAGGTCCAAACGGGGTATGATGGCGGACCGTATCGTTTATAGCGTTTGCACACTCCGCCGCCCATGTCCCAGCATACTTTCTCCCCGGATGGGAACGCCCATCTCAGCCCCAAGGCCTGGTATCAGGCCGCCAGCGAAAAACCCGGCTTCATCCACGACGCGGCCCAGGCGGCGGCGATCGAGGAGCTGGACCTGCTGTGGCATCAGCTGGTGGAGTTCAAGAACAAGCGCAACCGCTTCCTCGGGCGCAGCCTGCGCAGCCCGGACGTGCCCAAAGGCCTGTATTTCTGGGGCGGGGTGGGGCGCGGCAAGAGCTTTCTGATGGACGCCTTCTACGCCTGCGTGCCTTACCGCCGCAAGCGCCGCATTCATTTCCACAATTTCATGGCCGAGGTGCACCGCGAGTTGCGCGCGCTGGCCGGCAGCAAGGACCCCTTGCTGGCCTATGCCGACAAGATCGCCCGCGATACCCGTCTGCTGTGCTTCGATGAATTCCACGTCAGCGACATCGCCGACGCGATGATGTTGGGCCGGCTGCTGTCGGCCTTGTTCGAGCGCGGCGTGGTGCTGGTCACCACCTCCAACTACGCGCCGGACGGCCTCTATCCCAACGGCCTGCAAAGGCAGAACTTCCTGCCCACCATTGAACTGATCAAGCGCGAGCTGAAAGTGCTGAACGTGGACGGCGGCAACGATTACCGGCTGCGCGAGCTGACGCGCGAACCGCTGTTCATGGTGCCGGCGGACGCGGCCAGCGAGGAGAAGATGGAGCAGCTGTTCCAGCGCCTGAGCCACGGCGTGGAGCAGAAAAAACGCGCCATCGAGGTGCTGGGCCGCGAGATTCCGGTCAAGCGCCTGGCCGCCGGGGCGATCTGGTTCGATTTCCTGGCCTTGTGCGACGGCCCGCGCGCGCAGACCGATTACCTGGAAATCGCCACCGAATACCATACCGTCTTCGTCAGCGGCATCCCCAAGATCACCGCGCGCGAGGCGTCCATCGCCCGCCGCTTCACCTGGCTGGTGGACGTGTTCTACGACAACCGCGTCAAGCTGGTGGCCTCCGCCGCCGCCGAGCCGGAACAGCTGTACACCGAGGGGCTGCAGGCCGGCGAATTCTTCCGTACCGCCAGCCGGCTGACCGAGATGCAATCGCGCAGCTATCTGGAGCTGCCGCACCAGTCCGTCGGCCAGACCCACGACCAGCCGCCGGTCGGCGTGGTGCTGTAAACGGCCGCGGACATGGACGCCGCCGGCCTGCTGCAAGCAGTGCGCGCCTGCCGGCTGTGTGCGGACAGCCTGCCGCACGGCCCGCGCCCGGTGCTGCAATGGCATCCGGACGCGCGCATCCTGATCGCCGGCCAGGCGCCGGGGCGGCGCGTGCATGCGTCCGGCCTGCCTTTCGACGACCCCAGCGGCGAGCGGCTGCGCGATTGGCTGGGCGTGGACAAGACGGTGTTTTACGATGAAACCCGCATCGCCATCCTGCCGATGGCCTTCTGTTATCCCGGCACCGGCCCATCCGGCGATCTGCCGCCGCCGCCGCAATGCGCGGCCGCCTGGCGCCGGCCCTTGCTGGCCGGCCTGCCGCATCTGCAATTGACGATTTTGCTGGGGCAGTACGCGCAGCGCTATCACCTGCCGGGCCGCTATCCGCGGCTGACCGAGGCGGTGGAGCGTTGGCGCGAACATTGGCCGGCCTTGCTGCCGCTGCCGCACCCCAGCCCGCGCAATCAGCTGTGGTTCCGCCGTCATCCCTGGTTCGAGGCCGAGCTGCTGCCGGCTTTGCGGCAGCGGGTGGCCGAGGTGCTGGAGCGCGGCTGAGAAGCTGTTTACGATCTGCCGCGCGTCGGCGGGATGGATAGAAATGGGCGTTGAAACCAAGCTCAAAATGCGCATGTACCACGAGTACATTCCGCTTTTTCGCTCGTTTTCGCCTTGTCTCGCCTTAGCTCGCGAGATCGTAAACACGTTCTAAGCACTATTCACCATCAATGTTTCTCCAAGGAGGCCGCAATGTGGCGACGCTGGATCTGGAACGGCAAGCAATGGTTGTTTGACTGGGGCGTGCGCCAGCAGCGGCGCTGGGCCGGCTTGAGGCCGCGGCGGCTGCGGCTGGAGCAGGGCGAGTTGAGCTGGCTGGAGCGTCCGGCGCCGGCCGGCGCGCCTACGGTGCTGATGCTGCACGGTTTCGGCGCGGAGAAAGACCATTGGGCGATGCTGGCGCGCTGCCTGCCCAAGACCTTCCGTTTGATCCTGCCGGATTTGCCCGGCCACGGCGACAGCATGTCCGGCCTGGACATCAGCTACCGGGTGGAGGCGCAGGCGGACCGGCTGCGCGTTTTCCTGGAGGCTTGGGGCGTGGAGAGCGTCCATCTGATCGGCAATTCCATGGGCGGCGCCATCGCCGCCAACTTCGCCGCGCGCTATCCGCAGTCGGTGGCCAGTCTGACCCTGCTCAACGCCGCCGGCGCCGGCGTCAGCGCCAGTGAAATGGCCGAGTCGTGGCAGCGCAGCGGGGACAACCCGATGCTGGACATGACGAGCGCGGACGGGGTGAGGGCGATGCTGGACTGGGCGATGTACCGGCCGCCGCCGGTGCCCGGCTTCGCCATCGAGGTGACGGCGGCGCGCAAGGCGGAACGCGCCGAGGTGGAGCGCAGGATTTTCGACGATCTGTTCGACAGCGTGGATCAGCGGCCGGTGCTGGCGAGCATCCAGGCGCCGACCTTGATTGTCTGGGGCCGCGAGGACCGCATCCTGCACGTGGAGGACGCGGATTGCTTCGCCGCCGCCATCGCCGGCAGCGAAAAGCAGGTGCTGGAGCAGGTGGGCCATCTGCCGATGATGGAACAGCCGCGCCGGGTGGCCGCCCTGTGGCTGGAGTTCGCGCGGCGGCGGGCCGGCGTCTGAGAGCCTGCTTACGATCTGCTGCGCGTCGGCGATACGGCGTTGAAAGCAGCTTCAAAATGCTCATGTACCGTGTGTACACTCCGCTTTTTCAGCCGCAACGCCTTGTCTCGCCTTAGCTCGCGAGATCGTAAACACGCTCTGATATCCGGTTTACAAGCGCCGCGCGCGGCGCGCTGTTCCCATTCCGACGCCGGCAGGCCTCAGACCGCCGGCCTGGCTTGCGTCTGAGCCGTCGCGACGGCGTCTCCGCGCAGCAAGGCCAGGCCGCAGGCGATCACCACCACCTGGGTGCCGATCAGGCTGGCGAAACCCATGGCGAAGCCGCCGCCGCTGTCCCCGCTCAGGCTGATCAGCCAGCCCATCAACACCGGCATGAGGCCGGCCGTCAGCCCGCCTACGCCATTGGTGATGCCGAAGGCGCAGGCCACGTGCTCGGCCCGCGAGTAGTACTGGACGGTGCTGGGAATGGCCGGGCTTTGCAGTCCCCAGCACAGCCCGGCGGCGGTCAGGCAATAGGCGGCGGTGTAGCGGTCCGCGCTGTTGATGGCCAGCAGCACCGCCAGCGCCACGCCCATACTGGCGAAGATGAAGATCAAAGGCACGCGGCGGCGCGGGGTCAGATCCAGCAGCAGGCCGCCCAGCAGCACGCCCAGCACCACCGCGTATTGCGGCAGCGAGGCCAGCCAGCCCATTTCACGCAGGGAGAAGCCCCGGGCCTGCTGCAAATAGGCCGGCAGCCAGTTGCTGCTGCCCCATAGATAGGCGAGAAAAGCGGCGGTGAGCAGGGTCATGGTCAGGATGTGGCGGGTGTGGAAGGCCCCCCGGAATAGATCGGCCACGGTGGCGAGCGCGGCGCGCGGGGACTCCGGCCGCGGCAAGGCGGCGTAAGAGAGGGGCATGCGCACGAAGGCCAGCACCAGCGGCACGCCCAGC
Organism: Chromobacterium rhizoryzae; assembly: GCF_020544465.1. Classification (NCBI taxonomy): domain Bacteria; kingdom Pseudomonadati; phylum Pseudomonadota; class Betaproteobacteria; order Neisseriales; family Chromobacteriaceae; genus Chromobacterium; species Chromobacterium rhizoryzae. The sequence goes on along the minus strand of NZ_CP066126.1, from coordinate 3,291,673 downwards.
AGCACATTGAGCAGACCCAGCAGGTGGAAGGACGATTCCCAGTCCAGCAGCGCCACGGTGTAGCCGATCAGCGGATAGCCGACCGCCAGCCCGAGGCCGGTGCCCATATTGAACAGGGCGTTGGGCTTGCCGCTTTCCCCGCTGTCGAAGTGGGCCTTGATATAGGAGGAGCCCAGCGCGAACAGCGGCCCTTCGGCGAAGCCGAGCAGCGCGCGAGACGTCAGCAACATGCCGTAGCTGTTGAACCAGGGTGAAACAAAGGTGATCAGCCCCCAAAGGCACAGCCCGTAGATCAGGCTGCGGCGCACGCCGAACAAAGCGGCGCAAAATGGGGTGAACAGGATGGCGGACAGGCCGTAACCGGCCATGAAGGCGGTGGCCAGCAAGCCTTGCGCGCCGCGATCGTGCACGGTGATGCCCAGGTGGCGCAGAAAGTCGTTCTGGGTGATCAGCACCGCGATATTGATCCGGTCGACGTAGGAAATGGCGACCACCAGGAACAGCGTGGCCACGCCCAGCCAGCGTTGATTGCGTGTGTTCATTGCTCTTTCTCCTATTGCGTGGGGCGGTCTTGTCGCCGCTCGAGGCGCGCCGGCAGCGGGCGCAAAGGCTCCCCGCCGGCCCGCTTGGGGCCGGTTGTGGTGAAGGGGGAGACCGTCGCGCCCATCGCGGGCGCGCGTTTAGAGATCCAGGACCAGCTGCCGGCTCTTGCAGCCGGAGACGCAGATCATCATGGTGTTGCCGGCCCGGCGCTCGGCCGGGCTCAGCACCGAGTCGTGGTGCTCCGGCTCGCCGTCCAGCACCCGGGTTTCGCAAGCGCCGCAAATGCCTTCCCGGCAGCTGCAGTCCACCTTGACGCCGTGGGCCAGCAAGGCGTCGAGCAGGGATTGGCCGGCGGCCACATTGAGCTTGCGCCCGCTTTGGGCCAGCACCACTTCGTAGGGCGCGCGTTCGGCGGCGTCGGCCTGCGCGGCGGGCTTGGCGGCGAAGCGTTCGATGTGGACATGGGGCAGGGCCAGGTCCGCGCATATTTGCTCAAAGCTGTCCAGCATGGGGCCGGGGCCGCAGCAATAGAAATGGCTGTCGGCGGGGAAGCGCTCCAGAAAGCCGGCGAGCTTGGGCGGGCAGCCGGCTTCGGCGTCGATATGCCAGTCTATCGGCTGGCCGCCGCGGGCGATGTCGTCGGCCAGGGCCGCCTGTTCGCGGGTGCGGGCGCAGTAGAGCAGGCTGACCGGCCGGCCCAGTTCGCGCATCCGCGCGTACATGCTGTAGATGGGGGTGATGCCGATGCCGCCGGCGATCAGCACGGTTTGGCCGGCGCTTTCTTCCAGCCGGAAATGATTGCGGGGCGCGGAAGCCGGCAGTTCCGCGCCGACGCGCAGCTGCTGATGGATGTAGAGAGAGCCGCCGCGGCTGGCGCGGTCCAGCTGGACGGCCACCACGTAGGCGCGCGGCGCGCAGCGCGGCGTGACCAGCGAGTAGCTGCGCGCCATGCCGTTGGGCAGGTGCAGATCAATGTGGGCGCCGGCCTCGGCTTGCGGCAGCGGGCCGCCGTCCGGCCGGGCCAGCTCCAGGCTGAGCACGCCGTCGGCTTCGCGACGCATCGCCTCCAGGCGCAGGGTGAGCAGGGTTTGAGTCATGGCGGGATCTCGTTGCGGGCGCGGAGCGGCATGGCCGCTCCGACGCGGGGTTCAGCCTTGAGCGGCGGCCATTTGTTCGGCGGCGAGGCGGCGCAGATAGCGGCGCTGACGCACGATGCCCATATCGTGCTGGTACAGGAACTCCCGGTCCCAGGCGTCCAGCTCCATGTTTTCCAAGGCTACACGGTCTTGTTCCAGCACCTGCCAGTGGCGCGCCTCCAGCCGGTTTTTATACAGAAAGCGCCAGGTGTCGCGCTGCCAGCCGCTGACCTTGCGGCAGCGCCAGAACACCACGGCGCACAGTTCGCGGCTGATCGGGGTGTACATGCCGATGATGGTGAAGTTGCCGCCGGGGCCGCCGGTCTTGGGATAGGGGATTTCCAGCCGGTGCCACATCGCCGTGCCGTCGTCTATGAGTTCGGTCCAGTCGAAGTTGACGTTCTTTTGGCCGGTTTTTTCAAAGACGAAGCCTTGCTCCAGGTCCCGGATGGCGAATTCGGCCTGGCTGGCGCCCTCGGACATGGTGTGGGATTGCTTGTGCAGGAAGGCGCCGTGCATCGGGTCCATCACATTGTCGGCCACGTAGCGGTAGTCGTTGCCCCATTCCACATAGCAGGGAAAGTGGCTCCATTCGTCGGAGTTCAGATACTCCGGCAGCCGCAGCGGAGGCGGCGCGGCCACCTCTTGGCTGGCGTTGTAGATGAAGATCATGCCGGCCTGCTCCTCCACGTGAAAAGCGCGAGCGGCCTTGGCGCCTTCCAGCTTGCAGCCGGGGCTGCCCGGCACCCGGGTGACGGTGCCGCGGCAGTCCACCTCCACGCCGTGATAGGCGCAGCCCAGGCGGTCTCCCAGCACAAAGCCCATGGACAGCGGCGCGCCGCGGTGCGGGCAGTGGTCTTCCAGGCAGTGGACCTTGCCGTTGGCCGGCTCGCGCCACAGCGCCAGCTTGTATCCGAGGCGGCGCAGGCTGACGGCGCGGTCGCCGACGAAGCGGGACGGACAGACCATGTGCCAGCGGTCTTTGAGGCCCTTGGCCAGATAGGCGTCGATTTGTTCCATGCTGAAATCGCTCATGATGTTCTCCTCGATGGGTTTATTGAGCCAGGCGCGCCATTTCGGCGCGGAACAGCGCTTCGTTCCAGCTGCCGCCGTTGGGCGCGGACGGGCCGTGCTGGTTCAGGTGGGCAAGCAAGGCGTTCAGATCGTGGATTTCCTGCGCGTAAGCGCGCTCCAGGGCGTCGCCCAGCAGATCTTCGTAAGGCGTGGGGGCGGTTTGCTGCGCCTGGCGGGGCTCCAGGTAGCGGGACGGGATGACTCGGCTCATGGGGTTCTCCTTGGGACGGGGTGCGGTTTAGCGGTCGGTTTCGCCGGTTTTGTCGGTGAGAAAGCCCCGGCGCGGCGTCTCTGCGTGTTTGGGGCGGCGGGTATGGCCGTCCAGGCCGCCGGTCACCGCCCATTCCGCGAAGCGTTCCGGCCCGGGCTCGAAATCGCGCGGCTGCCAGGCTTCGGTCAGTTCGTCTTCGTCGCTGTAGTACTCGACCAGGCCACCGGCCGGGTTCTCGAAGTACCAGAAGTAGGCCGAGGAGATGGGGTGGCGGCCGGGGCCCAGTTCGGTTTTCCAGCCGAGCCGGTCCATGGCCAGGCCGCCGCCTATCACTTCGTGTATGTCGCGCACGGCGAAGGCCACGTGGTTGAGGCCTTTCTTGCCGCTGGGCAATTGCAGCAGGAATAGGTCATGGTGGCCACCGCGCGGCGCGCAGCGCAGAAAGCTGCCGCGTTGCGGGTATTGGTCGGACAGGGCGAAGCCCAGCCGGTCGCAGTAAAAGCGCACCATGGCTTCGCGCTGGTCGACGAAGAGCACCACATGACCCACTTCTATCGGTTGGGCGCGTTCGTAAACCGGGGCGCGCTGATCCACGCGCGGCCGTTCGCTCCAGCTGTTGAAGCGGGCGCAGTCCAGTTGCAGCGGGCGCTTGCGGCTGACTTGCAGCGCGATGCTCAGGCCGCAAGGGTCCTGGCAGCGCAGCCGCTCCGCTTCGCGCCGGAAGCCGGGCAGATTGCGCAACTGCGCGGCGTATTGATCCAGATCGCCGGCGCTTTCCACTCCCCAGACCACTTCCACCAAGGTGGGCCCTTCCTCCAGGCCGGCGGGCAGTCCGGGCAGGTCCGGGTGGGAGACGCGCACCACGCAGTCGTTGAGGCTGCGGAATTCCAGTTGCTGATCGCTTTCCCGCTCCAGGCGCAGTCCCCAATCCAGGAAAAAGCGTTTGCAGGCGGCCAGATCGGCCGCGCGATAGTTCACTTCGTCTATGCCAAGCACCGCCATGGCGGATCCTCCTCTTGTTGTGAAGCCGGTGGAATGCGGTTTGGAGCCGCTGGCAAAACCGCGTAGAGAGCCTGAGCCCAGCTAGGGGTTTTGTGAGCGGACTCTTAGTTGGCCCAGGGCAGCGGTTCCGGATTCAGCCCCCAGTACACGCCTTTCTGCTCCATGTATTGCAAGATGCCGTGCCGGCCTTTTTCGCGGCCCAGCCCGCTGTCGCGCCAGCCGCCGAAAGGGGTGGCCGCCGAGAACTGCTTGTAGGTGTTGATCCATACGGTGCCGGCCTGCAGCGCGCGCGCCAGGCGCCAGGCGCGCTGCGCGTCGCGGGTCCAGACGCCGGCCGCCAGCGCGTAGACGCTGTCGTTGGCCTGGGCGATCAGATCGGCCTCGTCGTCGAAGGGCAGCGCCGCCAGCACCGGGCCGAAGACTTCGTCCCGGCATAGCCGCGCCTGGTTGTCCAGGCCGTCGACGATGGTGGGCGGGTAGTAATGGCCGCGATCAAACAGGGCGCCGCGCGGACGCTCGCCGCCGCAGAGCAGGCGGCCGCCGTCCTCCAGCGCGCGCGCCACATGGGCTTCCACCTGTTCGCGGTGGGCGGCGCTGATCAGCGGTCCCATCTGGGTGAGGGGGTCGGCCGGGTCGCCCAGGCGCAAGCGCCGGGCGCCGGCCGACAGCCGGGCGATGAAATCGGCGTACAGCGGGCGGGCGATGAAGAGCCGGGAGCCGGCGACGCAGGATTCGCCGGAGGAGCTGAAGATGCCGTAGAGCACGCCGGCCACGGCGTGGTCGAGGTCGGCGTCGGCAAACACGATGGTCGGGGACTTGCCGCCCAGCTCCAGCGAGACCGGCATCAGTTTTTGCGCCGCCAGCGCGGCGATATGGCGGCCGGTGGCGGTGCCGCCGGTAAAGGCCACGCGCCGCACCAGCGGATGACGCACGATGGCATCGCCGATCAGCGAGCCCTTGCCGGGCAGCACGCTGAGCAGGCCCTTGGGCAGGCCGGCCTGTTCGCAGATCCTGGCCAGCTCCAGCGCCAGCAGCGGCGTGGCCTCGGCCGGTTTCAGCACCACGGCGTTGCCGGCGGCTAGGGCCGGAGCCAGTTTTTGCGCCTCGCTGGCGATGGGGGAGTTCCAGGGGGTGATGGCGGCCACCACGCCCATGGGCTCGTGCAGGCTCAGGCTCAGATAATCGCCGCGCGAGGGGGTGACGCTGTCTTCCAGCGTTTCGCAGGCGGCGGCGAAGAATTGAAAGGTGTCGGCGGCGCTGGCCACCAAGGCGCGGGTTTCCCGGATGGGTTTGCCGTTGTCCAGCCTTTGCAACTGGGCCAGTTCTTCGGCGCGCGCGCGGATGCCTTCGGCCACGCGGTAGAGCACCCGCGCGCGTTGGTGCGGCTTCCACTGCGGCCAGCCGCTGGCGTCGAAGGCGCGTTGCGCGCCCTGGACGGCTTCTTCCACATCGTCCAGGCTGGCGGCGTGCAGACCGGCCACGGCTTCGTCGGTGGCGGGGTAGCGGCTGTGATAGAGATCGCCGCGGCCTGGCCGCCACGCGCCGGCAATGCAAATGGGCAGGGGGGAGGGGAGTGTGCTCATGATGGCTCCTAGATGGCGATGGCCCGGACATGGTTGAGCAAGGCTCGGACCACGCTGTAAACCGTGAGGGCGGAGGTTTTCGGATTGCCGGGCAGCGCTTGGCCTTGCAGGCTGAGACTGAGCTCGCCGAAGCCGCCGCGGGCGTCTATGCAATGCTGGTTGCCGTGGGCGGCCGGGTCGGCGTAGAGCCGGACCTGCACCCGGTCCAGGCCCAGGCTGGCCAGCGCCACGGTGGCGGCGACGTTGGCGTTCTTGGGAAAACGCCGCGCCGCTTCCCGCGCGCTGCCGGAGAAGATCAATTGCGCCTGGCTCAAGGCCGCCAGATCCCAATCCCGTTCCGCCGGCGTGCCGCGCCAGGCCAGCGGCGGCTTGCGGCCGGTGTAGCTCACCTGTTCCAGCCCCCCCAGACGAGCGGCGGCCAGCGCGTCGATGGCGCCGACGGCGCCGGAGAGCAGGCGCGCTTGCGCGCCGCCGCGCCGGGCCGCCTGTTCCAGCCGTTCCGCCAAGCCGTCTTCGGTCAGCGCGCCGGCGGAGACGATCAGGCAGTCGATGCCGCGCTCCAGCGCCGGCAGCACGTGTTGGGCGACGGCGGCGTGGCCGGCGCATTCCACCAGCAGATCCGGCGCGTCCGCGTCCGGGTCCAGCGCGCGCCGCGGCCTCGCCTGCGGGGCGAGGCGGGCCAGGGTGTCGCGGACGCGGGCGTCGTCCGGCGCGGGCACCAGCACCTGGCCGACGCGCAGGGCCGGCTCCGCCGCGATCCCTTCCAGCACGCCGGCGCCGACGGCGCCGCAGCCCACCAGGGCGATGTCCAGCACGGGTTTGGGATGAGAGCGGTCCATGGGCTCAGTCCTGTTGCTTGGTGGGCGGGCCGGCGAAGACGCTTTTGAAGCGGCCTATCGCCAGCATGTCGATTTCCAGCAGGAAGGGGCCGCTGTGCTCCAGCGCCGCGGTCAGCGCCTGATCCAGCTCCTCCAGCCGGCTCACTTTGCGGTGCGGCAGCCGCAGCGAGGCGCACAGCTGGGCGTAGTCCGGGGTGTGCAGGTCCACATAGCAGCGGCGGCCGCCGTAGTGGGCGTCCTGGATGTTCTTGATCACGCCGTAGCCCTGGTCGTTCATCAGAATCATCACCAGGTCCGCCTGCTCCTGAACCGCAGTGGCCAGCTCGCCCAGATTGAGGATGAAGCCGCCGTCGCCGGCCAGGCCCAGGGTTTTGCGGCCGCTGCAGTAAGCGGCCGCGCCGATGGCGGCGCCTATGCTCATCGCCAGCCCCTGGCCGATGCCGCCGCCCAGCGCGTGGACGCCGGCGGTGGCGGAGAACAGCCGCAGCTGGCGGTTGCCCCAGGTGCTGTTGGAGACGGTGACGTCGCGCACCCAGTTGAAGTCGCGGCCGATGCGGGCTTGCAAGGTTTCCACCAGGCGGCGATAGGGCCCCAGCCCGTCCAGCAGCGCGTCCACGGCGGCCTGGCGCGCGCGCCACAGATCGGCGGGCAGGGCCGGGTCCACGCGCATCCGGCCTTCCAGCCGCCGCGCCAGCCCGTCCAGCGCCAATGCGGCGTCGCCGCAGACGAAGACGTCGTCGACGTAGCCGCGGCCTTCCGCCGCGGGGTCCGCGTCGATGCGGTATAAGGGGCGCGGCAGCTTGAGCTGGTATTTCAGGGTTTCATTGCCGCGCAGGCGGGAGCCGACCACCAGCATGGCGTCGCAGCTTTGATAGAGGGTCTCCACCGGCGGGTGCAGGTTGTAAGCGCCCAGGCTGCGTTCATCGTCTTCCGGCACGATGCCGCGCCCCTGGGTGCTGCTGACCACGCCAAAACCCAGGCGCAGCAAGCGCTGAGCCGCGTCGGCCGCGCCGCGCGCGCCGCCGCCCAGCCACAGCAGCGGCCGGCGCGCCGCGGCCAGCCGGTCCGCCAGCGCGTCGAGCGCGGCCTCGGACGGGACGGCGATCAAGGGCGGCAGCGGCGTAAGATCGGCCGGCAGCGGGATGCGCTCGGCCTGGATGTCGATGGGGATTTCTATGCTGACCGGTCCGCAGGGCGCGCTCAGCGCGGCGCGCGCCGCCTGTTTGAACACGCCGACCGCGGTTTGCGCGTTGCGCACGCGGAAGGCGGCCTTGGACACGGCGCGCAGCATGCCGAGCTGCTCGGGCGCTTCATGGATGTAGGCCAGCTCCTGGTCCAGATAGGGCGTTTCGATCTGGCCGGTGATGTGCAGCAGCGGCGTGCCGGCGGTCAGCGCCTCCACCATGCCGCCGGCGGCGTTGCCGGCGGCGGTGCCGGTGCTGGTCAGACAGACGCCCAGCCGCCCGGTGGTGCGGGCGCAGGCGTCGGCCATATTGGCGGCGCCGGCCTCTCCGCGCGCCGGCACGAAGCGGATGCGGCCGCGTTGGTTCAGCGCGTCGAGTATGGGCATATTGTGGATGGAGATCACCCCGAAGGCGGCTTTGACGCCGCAGTTTTCGAGGAAGATCGCCAGCGCTTCGCCGACGGTGACAGTGTGTTTATCGGGCATGACGCGACAGGCCTCCAGAGATGTCGAGATGGCTTCCCGTGGTGTAGGAAGAGAGCGGGGATGCGAGGAAGAACACGGCTTGGGCGGCCTCTTGCGGCAGGCCCAGCCGGCCGAGCGGAATTTGTTTGCGCGCGGCGAGCGCGGCGCTCCATTGGTCCCAGTCTTGTGTTGGGTCCTCGCGCTCGGCGAAGCGTCGCCGCCATTGTCCGGAGTCGACCAGGCCGATCAGGATGCCGTTGACGCGCACGCCGCGCGGGGCGAACTCGGTGGCCAGCGAGCGAACCAGATTGAGCACGCCGGCGCGGGCGGCGGAGGTGGCGACCATATGCGGTTCCGGCTGCAGGGCCAGCAGGGAGTTGACGCAGACGATGGCGGCCGGCGCGCGGCGCTCCAGCTGCGGCAGGAAGCCGCGGGTGGGATGGATGACCGACAGGAATTTCAGCCGCAGCTCGTCCAGCCAGTCTTCATCGCTGGTGTCGGCGAAGGTGGACACGCGGCCCTGGCCGGCGTTGTTGACCAGGATGGACGCCGGGCCCAGCTCGGCCTCCGTTTCCGCGGCGAAGGCGTTCACCGCTTCGCGGTCGAGCACGTCGCAGGCGCGGGCCAGCAGCCGGGCGGCGGGGAAGCGTTGCCGCAGCAGCGCTTCGGCCTGAGCCAGCCGGGCGGGATCGCGGCCGCAAAAAGCCACCGCGGCGCCGGCGGCGAGAAATTGTTCGACGCAGGCGAGGCCGATGCCGGAGGAGCCGCCGGTGATGACGGCGACGGACTGATCAAGATCGCAAAAGCTCATCGGAGGCTCCGTTCACAGGTGGATGACTTTGCCCATGCCGCCGCCGGCGTGGCCCAGCGCGCGGGACAGCTCGGCGGCGGCGGCGCGGATGTGGCCGGCCAGCGCATCGGCTTGGCCGGGCTCCAGCCTGGGCATGGGGAGGGTGGCGCCGATGGCGGCGATGATGGCGCCGCCGTGGTTGCGCACCGGAGCCGCCACGGTGGAGATATTGGTTTCGAAGAAGCCTTCGCCCACCAGGCAGGTGCGCTCCCGGTCTTGCTGCAGCAGGTGGAACAGCTCCAGCGTGTTGCGCGGGGTCTGGCTGGAATGGATGTCCAGATGCTCTTCCGGATACAGCTCGCGCAGTTTCTCCAGCGGCAGTTCCGACAGCAGGATGCGGCCGAACACGGTGGCGTGAGCGGGCAGCCGGGCGCCGATATTGATGTTGGAGGCGATCCAGGACGGTGGGTTGACCTTGGCGACGTAGACGATGGAGCGTCCGTCGCGCACCACCAGGCTGCAGGCGTGGCCGATCCGGTCGCGCAGCCGGCCCAGCACCGGCAGGCCCAGTTCGGTCAGTTCCAGCGAGGACAGGTATTCGAAACCCAGGCGCAGCACGGCGATGCCCAGCCGATAGTCGCGGCCGCCTTCCGCGCGTTCGATGAAGCCCAGCTGTTCCAGCGTGGCCAGCATGCGGAACACGGTGGAGCGCGGCAGCGCCAGCCGGCGCGCCAGCTCCGGCGCGCTCAGCGTGGGCTCGCCGCGGCTGAATTCGCCCAGCAGGCGCAGGCCGCGCTCCAGGGCCGGCACGGTATAGCGGGCGGCCGCGTCGTTGGGGTTCTGCTCATCCATGATGGGCTTCCTTGGTGTGGGGGTGGGACGGGGCGAGAGCGGCGCTGAGCAAGTCGGCGAGCGCCGCCGGCGCCTCCACGTGACAGGCGTGGCCGCAGCCGGGAATCAGATGGAAGGGCGCGTTGAAGGCGGCGGCCACGGTCTGGCAATCCGCCGGCGGCGTGGCCAGATCGCGCTCGCCGCAGAACACCGTCACCGGCAGCGGCGAAGGCGCGTAGCGGGCGATGTCGTCGCCAGTCAGCAGTTCGACGGCTTGGCCGTAGCCGCCCTCCTTGAGTTGGGCCATATTCCAGCGCACCCAGGCGCGCGCGGCGGCGTCGGCAGAGGCGGAGAGCAGCCTGGCCGGCGCCTGGTCCGCCACTTGGGCCAGGCCCTGGGCGTGCAGCGCGCGTAGCCGTTCGCCGCGGACGCGCGCGCCGTCGGCGCGCCGATCGGCCGCGCCGTAGCCTTGGGCCGGCGAGACCAGCAGCAGCCGTTCCAGCCGCTGCGGATGCCGGCGCGCATGGGCGGCGGCCATCAGTCCGCCCAGGGAATGGCCGACCAGGGCGCAGCGGGTGACGCCGGCGGCTTTGAGAAAGCCTTCCAGCGCCTGCGCGTAGTCGTCTGCCTTGGGGCGGGCCTGCGGCAAGGGGCTGGTGTCGCCGTAGCCGGGGGCATCCCAGGCCAGCACGCGGGCGCGGGGGGCGAGCGCGGCGGCCACCTCCATCCAGCTGGCCGAAGTGGAGCCTATGCCGTGCAGCAGCACGACGGTGGCGTCGCCGGTGCCGCATTCGCGGTAGGCGACGACGCGGTCGTTCACCTGGAGCCGGCGTTCCGGAAAACATTGGCGCAAGCGTCGGCGCAGTTTGAGGAGCAGGGTTTCATCGGCGTTAGCGGGCAGGTCCAGTGCGCTCATGGCGGTTTTCCTTCAGTGCATGACGAAACCGCCGTTGACCGCCAGCAATTGGCCGGTGACGAAGCGGGACAGGTCGGATAGACAGAACAGCACGGCGCCGCAGACGTCGTCCGGGGTTTGCGGCCGTTCCAGCGCGCGTTGCGCCACATAGTGGCGGTGGCGCTCGGCCGCCACCTGCTCGGTGGCTTCGCCCAGGGTCAGCCCGGGCGCGACGGCGTTGACGGTGATGCCGGCCGGCCCCAGTTCGCGGGCCAGGCTGCGGCTCATGGCGATGACCGCGCCCTTGCTGGCGGCGTAGGCCAGCAGCCGCGGCGCGCCCCACAAGGCGGTGTCGGAAGCGAGGTTGACCACCGCGCCGCGCCCGGACGCGCCCAGCGCCTGGGAACAGGCCATGGTCATCAGCCAGACGCCGCGCACGTTCACCGCCATCACCCGGTCCCAGCACTCAATATCCAGCTCGGCGGCGGAGACGCCGCCGGAATCGGTGACCGCGCCGTTGTTGACCAGGCCGTCCAAGCCGCCCAGGCGCTGGACGGCGTCCTCGGCGCAGCGGCGGATGGCGTCCGGGTCGGCCAGATCCAGCGGCAGCGCCCAGGCTTGATGCCCGGCCGCGCGCAGTCGTTCGGCCTGGGCCTGCGCCTGTTCATGGCGCAGGTCCGCTATCGCCACCGCGGCGCCTTCGCGCGCCGCGCTTTCGGCGAAGGCGAGCCCCAGGCCGCGCGCGCCGCCGGTGATCAGAATGCGTCTGTCCTTGAGGTTGTCCGGCATGAAATCTCCTTGAAAGGGTTAGCGTGGGCGCGAGGCCGTTTACGGATTAGAAATGCCATTCCAGATTCAGGCTGGGCGTATTGGTGTCGATGCCGGGACCGCCGCTGTTGCCGTAGGTGTTGCGGCGCAGCTCGTAACCCAGGCCCAGCCAGAGCGCGTTCTTGGCCTTGAAGGCCAGCAGGCCGATATCGGCCATCAGCGAGGGGCGGATCAGGTATTCGGCGGCGGTGTCCCGGTTCTGGTAATCCTTGCCCTTTTTGGCGTTGTAAAAGGCGTAGCCCTGGAATTTCAGCGGCAGCCCGGCCCACTGGAAGGGCAGGCCCCAGGCCAGTTCCAGGCGCGGAAAGGGATCGAAGGCGACGCTATTGCTGTTGCCCGCCTGGCGGCAGGGGTTCAGGCCGCATTCGCCCCATTCCCGCGCGTAGAGCAGGGCCAGATTGAGGTAGCCGGGCACGTCGAACTGCGCGGTGGGGCCGATGACCAGCATGCGTTTGGCCGGGGAAAAGGCGGAGTTCTTGGTTTCCACGTCGAAGCCGGCTTGCAGCGAGAAGTCGCGGATCGGGCCGAAGTCGGCGGTGCTGCCGCTGAGCTTTTTCCATTGCAGCTGATGGCGGTAGGCGAGATAGAACTCGGTGGCGCCGTTGTCCGCGCCGGAGCTGGACGGGTCGGCGCCGTTGGAGCGCAGGTAATCCAGCACGAAGAAATTGCTGCCTAAGCGATAGGCGGAACTGTGGTTGAGGGTGAGGATCTGTTTGCGGATGTCCCGGTTGTTGCCGGGCTCCTGATAGGCGTTGCCGAAGCGGTAGCCGATGAAGGTGTCGGACCAGTCCGCGGCGTAGGCGGGCGCGGACAGGGCCAGGCAGAGCGCGGCCAGCGTCCGGGGGCGTCGGACGCGGGACGGTCGAGTACAGGGCAAGCGGATAGGGGGCATTGCTGTTTCTCCTCATAAACCTGGTCGTCATTGAATGCGCCGGTTTTTATTTTTGTTCCACCTATAAAACAAGGATTTATTTGTGGAACATGATCGACTTTATGAGGTGAAAACCGAGCAAAATATTAGGGTTTTCCCTAATGTTTGGCCTGGGTTCGGCTTGCCTAGGCTATAGAAGATTTCATTAATGAAATCATGTTTCATAGACGGAACAAATGGGGCGCCCAGCGCCGCGCCCTGCGTTCCGGTTTCGACATTCCAGCCTGCGAGCAGGCTGCCCGCCGTTGAAAGACCACCATGAACAATGATCGTTTGAATGAATTGGTGCGGGAGGCTCTGCCTTCCTTGGCCAGGCCGGCCGGCAAGAGCTTTGCCGAGTGGATGGCGTCGCGTTGCGTGTTGCGCTCCACCCGCCGTTACGACTGGGACGCCTTGAAGTTTCAGGCGGATTTCAAGCCGGAGTACGGCCGCGCGCAGATGCGCTATGTCGGCACCGGCGCCACCGGGGTGGCCGCCGACGGCAATACCGTGCCGGCGGTGCACTTCACTTTTTCCACGATGAAGATTCCGCCCGGCCATATCGGCCCCCTGCATCTGCACACCGACGCGGAGGAGATCTTCTTTGTGTTGCAAGGCACGGTGAAGCTGTTTTGCGAATCTTTGGAAGGGGAGCGTTGGGAGGCGGTCGTCGGCCCGCGGGATCTGATCTCGATTCCGCCGGGGATCTACCGCGGCGAAGAGAATGTGGGCGACGACGACGCCTTGCTCTGTGTGATGGTGGGATCGCCGCGGCCGATGACGCCGACTTACCGGCCGGACGACCCCTTATCCAGGATCAAGCGCTGATGGCCTGTCGCTGACACGTTGCGCTCAAAACAAAAGCCGCCCGGTGCATGGCGCCGGGCGGCTTTGGGCACTGCGAAGCAAGAGGGCGCTTAGGCGCGCTTCTTGAATTCGTTGGTGCGGGTGTCGATTTCGATCTTTTCGCCGGTGTTGACGAAGGCCGGAACCTGAACTTCGAAGGTGGTGCCCACCAGGCGAGCCGGCTTCAGCACTTTGCCGGAGGTGTCGCCGCGTACGGCCGGTTCGGTGTATTCCACTTCGCGAACCACGGTGGTCGGCAGTTCAACCGAGATGGCCTTGCCGTCGTAGAAGGTCACTTGGCACACTTCTTCCATGCCGTCGACGATGAAGTTCAGCGTGTCGCCCAGGTTGTCGGCTTCCACTTCGTACTGATTGAATTCGGTGTCCATGAACACGTACATCGGATCGGCGAAGTAGGAGTAGGTGCAGTCCTTGCGGTCCAGCACGATGACGTCGAACTTGTCGTCGGCGCGGTATACGGCTTCGCTGCCGGCGCCGGTCAACAGGTTCTTCATCTTCATTTTCACAACGGAGGCGTTGCGGCCGGATTTGCTGAATTCAGCCTTCTGCACGACCATCGGGTCGCTGCCTACCATGAATACGTTGCCGGCGCGGAGTTCTTGTGCGGTTTTCATTACTAAAAGTCCCAAACTCTTGATTGAAGTCGGAAAAAAAGGTTTCCGAAAAACGGCGTATTCTAGCCGATTTCCCGGACAAAGTGCAGCAGTCTGTCGCCCAGATCGCCGTCCGCCAGCAATTTTTCCGGCCAGGCGGCGGCATGCTCGCGCCAGGCGGGCAGCCAGGCGGCCAGTTCCGTCCAGGCGGCGGCCATGTCGGCGCCGTGGTTCCAGGCATGGCTGGCGGCGCTCAGCGCCTGCGCCGCGCCGGCGGGCAGCGCCGCGCCGTACTGTAACAAAAAGGCATCAAGCTTGGCCAGATGGGCGGCGTCGTCCTGCGGGTAGATGTGCCACAGAAACGGCCGGCCGGCCCATTGCGCGCGCACGAAGCTGTCTTCGCCGCGCACCAGATTGAGGTCGCAGGACCATAGCAGCAGGTCGTAGCTGTCCTGGTCGGTCATCGGCAGCACCTTGACCGTCAGCTGGCCCTGGCGCGCCAGCATGCCGGCGCGCAAGGGGTAGCCGAAGACGCGGGCGGCGTCCGGCAGCGCCTTGCCTTCCGGCAGCAGGCAGGTGACCGGACGCTCGCCCAGCGCCCAGGCGGCCAGCAGGCTGGTGACCGCCGGGTTTTCATAGGCGAACAGGCTGACCCGCCACTCGTCCGCGGCCGGCTCGGGCAGTTCCAGCAACTGCCAGTAGGCGCGGCGCGCCAGCGCGTCGTCCTGCCATTGGCGGCGGACGTCGAGCAGGCCCTGTTCGCAGATCAGGCCGCCGGTGTCGGCCTCGAAGCCGGGAAAGAAGAAATGCTTGGTCAGCGGCAGCCGCGGATGCGGCGAGGGCTGGCGGTGGCAGCCGCGGGTCCAGTCTTCCGCCGACAGGTATTCCAGATTGATCCACACCGGCTTGACCGCCTTGGCGGCCATCGCCTGTTCAAAGTGCTCCGGCAGCCGGCAGCCGAAGGCCTCGATCACCACCTCGGCGGGCACGGTGTCCGCGGGCGGGCCCTCCGCCGGCCAGTGGCGGACGTCGATGTCGGCCAGACGCTGGGCCGGCAGGGCCGGATCCAGATCGGGCGCGATGCGGGCGAAGCTGGCCAGGTCGTCCACCCATAGCCGCACTTCCAGGCCGAAGTCGTGGGCCAGCCGGCGCGCCAGCCGCCAGGCGACGCCGATGTCGCCGTAGTTGTCGACCACGGCGCAGAAGATATCCCAGTGTTTGCGTTCCATTGGCGGTGCCGCGCGTGAAAATGGCGGCAGCTTAGCACGCCGCCGCGGGTTAATGAAAAACCCCGCGCCGGAGCGCGGGGTGGCAAAAAGATTAAGACGCCGCGGACAAAGGCCTGAGTTCGTAGCGTGGGCAAGTCCTTTGGGCTTGTCCACGCTACAACTAGATCAAAACGCGGTGATTGCTTTTAGAACTGGTTTACGATCTCGCGAGCTAAGGCGAGACAAGGCGAAAACGGCTGAGAAAGCGGAATGTACGCGTGGTACATGAGCATTTCGAAGCTGTACTCACCGTGTAACGCTCCACGACGCGCAGCAGATCGTAAACAGGTTCTTAGAAAATGGACATCCACAGGCCGGCGGTGGTCGCAGTCATGAAACCCGCCATCACCGCGGCGGCCAGCGCGCGCATGCCGATCTGGGCCAGTTCCTTCTGCCGCGACGGCGCTAGCGCGCCGATGCCGGCGACGCAGATGCCCACCGAGCTGAAGTTGGAGAAGCTGGACAGCGCGAAGGTGGAAATCAGGATGGCCTGCGGCGACAGGGTGCCGGCGGCCTTCATCTTGGCCAGGTCCAGATAGGAGATGAACTCGTTGACCACGATCTTCTGGCCCAGCAGGCTGCCCACTTCCAGGGTTTCGTGCCAGCTCACGCCCATCATGAAGGCGAACACGCGGAAGGCCTGGCCAAACAGGTATTGCAGCGTCAGGCCGTCGAACACGCCATTGGTGGAGGCCTTGATCATTTCGTTGACGCCCAGCGCGGCGCCGATGCCGTCCTTCACCACGAAGTTGGCCAGCGCGATCATGGACACGATGGCCAGGATGATGGTGGCCACCGCGGCGGCCATCTTCATGCCGGACATCGCGCCGTTGACGATGGCGTTGATGAAGCTGCCCTGATCGTCGTCCTGGCTGTAGTCCAGCTTGTCGCTGGAGGCATGGTCGCGGTCGGTTTCCGGGTAGATGATCTTGGCGAACACCGCGGCGGCCGGCGCGTTCATGAAGGAGGCCATCAGCAGATAGGTGGCGAACTTGGCTTGCTCCGCCGGATTGCTGCCGCCGAGGAAGGCGACGTAGGCGGCCAGCACGCCGCCGGCCAGCGTGGACATGCCGGCGATCATCACGCAAGCCAGCTCGGAGCGGCTCATGTGCTGGATGTAGGGGCGGATCAGCAGCGGGGCCTCGGTCTGGCCGAGGAAGATGTTGCCGGCCACGGTCAGGCTTTCCGGGCCGGACAGCTTCATGCTGCGCTTCATCACCCAGGCCATGCCGGCCACCACGCGTTGCAGGATGCCCAGATGGTAGAGCAGGGCACTGAAGGCGGAGAAGAAGATGATGACCGGCAACACCATGAAGGCGAACAAAAAGCCCATGCTGCCGCTGGGTTTGGCCAGGTCGCCGAACACGAAGCTGGCGCCTTCGCCGGAGAAGGTCAGCACTTTGGCGAAGCCGGAGCCGAAGGCTTCGAACACCGCGCGCGCGGCGGGCACGTAGTTGATGACCAGGAACAGCGAACTTTGCATGATCAGACCGATCAGCACGATGCGCCAATTGATGGCTTTGCGATTGGTGGACAGCGCATAGGCGGTGCCCAGCAGGAACAACATGCCGACGAGAGCTTGTAAGGTATTCACGAACAACCCTGAGATGATGGTGCGGAAGTTGACAAGCCGGCGCGCGGCGCCGGACAAGGCGGATCCAACGATTATTAGATGATGATTAGCTAATATTGCTCAAGGGGCGCGATTTTACAGCAAAAATCGGATAACGAAAGCGATTGCGACGCTTTGTCCTTGATTTTATTCGATTTGGGTGAAGATTGGGCCGGCGGCGGGACATGCGGGCGCGCCGCGTCGGAGCAAAAAAATCCCGGCGCGGGGGTGCGCCGGGAGGGGTTTGGGCGAGCGCGGGGCCTCAGTCGCGCCGCGGCGTCTCGTCCTTGGCGTCCTTGGGCTTATCGTCGTCCATCAGGATGCGGTGGGCCGGGCCCTCCATATCGTCGAACTGGCCGTTGCGGGTGGCCCACCAGAAAATGCCGCCGATGACGAAGGCCAGCACCAGGCTGAGCGGGATGAGCAGATACAGGCTTTCCATCAGGGTCTCCGTTTGACCAGTCGGAGGGCGTTGCCGACTACGATGAGTGAGCTGGACGCCATGCCCAGGCTGGCGATCCACGGCGTTACATGGCCGGCGATGGCCAAGGGCAGCGCCACGATATTGTAAGCGGCGGCCCACCACAGGTTTTGACGAATCACAGACAAGGTCTTGCGCGACAGCTCGAAAGCGCTGGCGATCAGCCCCAGCCGGTCGCCTATCAGCACCATGTCGCCGCTGGCGCGCGCCACGTCGGTGCCGCCGCCCATGGCGATGGATACGTCGGCCTTGGCCAGCACCGGCGCGTCGTTGATGCCGTCGCCCACCATCAGCACGCGCTTGCCGGCGGCTTGCAGCCGGCCGACATAGGCCAGCTTATCCTCCGGCGCGGCGCGGGCGATGTGGGCGTCCATGTCCAGCTGGCGCGCCAGGCTGGCCACCGCGCCGGCGCCGTCGCCGCTGAGCAGGTGTACGCGCAGGCCGCGCTGTTTCAGCTGGCGCAACAGCGGCGCCGCGTCGGCGCGTACCGCGTCGCCGATGGCGAACAGCGCCACCAGTTCGGTTTCGTCCGCCAGCGCGATCAGGGTCTTGTCGCCGTGCCAGTCGGCGGCCGGCAGCGGGCAGTCGCCCAGCTGGGCGGCGATGAATTCCGGCGAGCCTATGCGCCAGGCGCGGCCATCCAGCTGGCCGGTCACGCCCTGGCCGGGATGGTTGCGCAGCGCGTCCGCCGCCTGGTACGGGCCGTCGCCGGCGGCGGCCAGCAGCGCGCGCGCCACTGGGTGTTCCGAACCCTGTTCCAGCGCCGCCGCCGTGGCCAGCGCCGCCGCCGCGTCGCGGCCGGGCGCGGTCCAGCTGTCCAGCAGCCGCATATCGCCATGGGTCAGGGTGCCGGTTTTGTCGAACACCACATCGCTGATCTTGGGCAGGGTTTCCAACGCGTGGCCGCGGGTGGTCAGCACGCCCAGCGCCGCCAGGTGGCCGGAGGCGGCGGTCAGCGCCGCCGGGGTGGCCAGCGACAGCGCGCAGGGACAGGAAATCACCAGCACCGCCACCATGATCCACAGCGCGCGGTCCGGCTCGATATAGTGCCAGCCGATGTAAGTGCCAGCGGCGGCCAGCAGCAGCAGGGCCACGAACCAGCTGGCGAAGCGGTCGGCGATCACCGCCAGCCGCGGCTTCTCCGCCAGCGCCTGGTCCAGCAGCCGCACGATGCCGGCCAGCCGGGTGTCCTGGCCGGTCTGGTCCACTCGCACCACCAGCGGGCTGGCGGCGTTGACGCTGCCGGCGATCACCGCGGCGCCGACGTCCTTGCTCACCGGCCGGCTCTCGCCGGTCAGCAGCGCCTCGTTGCTGGCGCTGTGGCCGTCCAGCACCACGCCGTCGGCAGGAATGGTCTCGCCGGGTTTGATCAGAATCACGTCGCCGGGACGCAGCTGCGTCACCGTGGTTTCCTCGCTTTGACGGCTGGCGGGCCAGCCGGCCAGGCGGTGGGCGAAGGCGGGGATCAGCTTGACCAGGCTTTCGGTGGCTTCGCCGGCCTTGCGCCGGGCGATGCCTTCCAGATAACGGCCGCCCAGCAGCAGGAACACGAACATGGACACCGAGTCGAAATAGACGCCGTGCTCCACCTTGTTGATCAAGGCCCAGAAGCTGGACAGGAAGGCGGTGAGAATGCCTATGGTCACCGGGGTGTCCATGCCCACGCGCCGGGTCTTGAGGTCGCGCCAGGTGGCGCGGTAGAAGGGCACGGCGGAGTAGAGCACCACCGGCAGCGTCAGGATGAAGCTGGACCAGTGCAGCAGCCACAGGAAGTCCGGCGAAATCTCGCCGTCCGGCGCCAGATAGATGGGCACCGCGTACATCATCACCTGCATCATGGACAGGCCGGCCGCCCACAGGCGGTTGATCGCCTGCTTGCGCTCTTTCTGGTTCAGCGCTTCCTGGCGTTCGGCGTCGTAGGGGTGGGCGCGGTAGCCGATGGCGCTGACCGCCTCCAGGATAGCGGACAGCTGGACCCGGCTATTGTCCCAGCGCACGCGGGCGCGGTGATTGCTGTAATTGATGTCGACGCTGACGATGCCGGGCAGCTGGCGGATGTGCTGCTCGTTGAGCCAGACGCAGGCGGCGCAGGTGATGCCTTCCAGCATCAAGGAGGCCTCGCGCAGGTTTTCGGCCTCGAAGCGCACGAAGCTGCGCTGAAGCTCGTCGGAATCGTAGAGTTTGATCTGCTCCAGCAGTTCGAGCGGCACCGGCTCGGCCTGGCGCGCGCCCTCGGTGCGGTGCTGATAGTAATCGGACAGGCCGGACTGGATGATGGTGACGGCTACCGCCTGGCAGCCGGCGCAACAGGTGGGCTGATCGACTTCGCGGTATTTGACCGGGAACCGGACGTCGGGCGGCACCGGCAGGCCGCAGTGGAAGCAGTTTTCACTCATGATGGCCGATTGTAATCAATCCGGCCGCGTTTGGCTTGCGCTAGCGTGTTGGAATCAGCCGCGGCAGCCCCCATTTGCTGGGGGCGTCCGGCCCGGGCTTGGAGTCGTTTAAGCCGCGTGCAATTGAGCTTCCACGCCGCGCAAACTGAGCTGCTTGAGGATGCGGTTCAGGATCACGCCGTACATGGGCAGGAAGAACAGCAGGCAGATCAGCAGCTTGAAGCTGTAGTCCACCAGCGCGATCTCCACCCAGTTGGCGGCCATGAAGGGATCGCTGCTCTTGTAGAAGGCGATGAAGAAGAAGGCCAGCGTGTCGCTGATATTGCCGAACAACATGGCCGAGGCGGGGGCGATCCACCAGGTTTTCAGCTGGCGCAGGCGGTTGAACACCTGCACGTCCAGCACCTGGCCCAGCGCGTAGGCGGCGAAGCTGGCGACGGCGATGCGGGCGACGAATACATTGAAGCTGGCCAGGGCCGACGCGCCTTGCCAGGCGCCCTGGTAGAACAGGGTGGAGATCAGGTAGGAGATCGCCAGCGCCGGCAGCATCGCCGCGAAAATGATGCGGCGGGCCAGCGGCGCGCCGAATACGCGCACGGTCAGATCGGTGGCCAGGAAAATAAAGGGAAAGGTGAACGCACCCCAGGTGGTGTGGAAGCCGAACACGGTGATGGGCAATTGCACCAGGTAGTTGCTGGACGCGATGATGGCGATGTGGAACAAGGACAGCCACAGCAGCGCGGACAGCCGCTGTTGGCGGGTAAAGCTAAACATGATGTCGGCCTTTTTATTGGATTGGGGTGAGGGAACCCAATGCAGATTCGGTTGGCCTGGTCCGGCGAGGCTGGAACAGGGCAAGGGCGGAGATGATACGCGCCTGCGTCCGCCTTGGCAAAGGTATTTGACATTGCTAATCAGTCGCTTGAGAGCGAAAGGAGGGGGTATGTTGGCAGTTGTGCAGTCGGCTCCGGGCGGAGTCGACACCTTGCGTTTGGACGAGATCGCGCCGCCGGTTCGCGCCGCCGGGCAATTGCTGTTGCGAGTGATGGCGGCGGGCGTCAACCGCGCGGACCTGGCGCAACGGGCCGGGCAGTATCCGCCGCCGCCGGGCGCCAGCCCGATTCTGGGCCTGGAAGTGGCGGGCGTGGTGGAGGAAGCTGACGCGGATTCGCGTTTCCAGCCCGGCGATGCGGTGTTCGGCCTGATCGGCGGCGGAGCTTACGCCGAATACGCGCTGCTGGACGAGGCTTTGGCGATCGCCAAGCCGGACTGGCTGTCCTGGGTGGAGGCGGCCAGCCTGCCCGAGGCCTGGATGACGGCCTGGTTCAATCTGGTGGAAAAGGCCGGCTTGCAGGCCGGCGAGACCGTGCTGGTGCACGCCGGCGCCAGCGGCGTCGGCGCGGCGGCGATCCAGCTGGCCGGCCTGTTGGGCGCGCAGGCTTTCGCCAGTGCGGGCAGCGAGGAGAAGACCGGGTTCTGCCGCGAGCTGGGCGCGGCGCGGGTGTTCAACTACCGGCAAACGCCGGCCTTCGGCCCCATGGTCAAGGACTGGGGCGGCGCCGACGTGGTGCTGGACCCGGTGGGCGCCAGCTATCTGAACGACAATCTGTCGGCCTTGAAGCCGGATGGGCGGCTGGTCAATATCGGCCTGCTCGGCGGCGCCAAGGCGGAGTTGAACCTGGGCGCGCTGCTGATGAAGCGCATCGCCTTGATCGGCTCCACGCTGCGGCCGCAGCCACTGGAGGTGAAGGCGCGCTTGGCGCGGGCTTTGGAAACCCGGATCTTGCCGGCGCTGGAGCAGGGCAGGCTGCGCCTGACGCTGGATTCCAGCTACCCCTTGGCCCAGGTGGGCGACGCGCATGCGTATGTGGAGGCCAATCGCAATCTGGGCAAGGTGGTGTTGACGCTGTTTCCGGTGCTGGCTGGGTGACACCTTAAAAAAAAGCGCGCCCAAATGGGCGCGCCGTTTTGTGTCAGCCATCGGCCGAGGTGGTTTTAAGCATGCATCCGGTTCAGCTGGCGCGCGATGATGTCATGGTTCAGCCACAGCACCGGGCCGGCGGGCGCGGCGGCTTCGTGGAACATCAGCGGGCCGGTGGCGTCGATCACCAGGCTGCTCAGATGGTCGGTGATCAAGGCCTTCTTGTCCTGATGCAGGTCCACGATGGCGTCGGAGGTGCCTATCATCACCTCGGCCAGTTCCGGGCTGTTCGGCATTGGCCAGGCTTCGAAATTGCGGAAGCCGCGCATCACCTCGCCGCTATTGAGCGCGTCTATCTTCCCCAGCACCTCTTCCAGCGTATGGCCGTCCTGCAGCAGGGCGGCGCAGGCCTGCCATTGCGCGTCGGCCCAGGCGCCGCCGTCCTCGCGCTTCAGCGCGCGCAGCAGCGCCAGCAGCGGCAGCTCCACGCCGACGAAGATGTCCGAGGAGTTGGTGCGGATTTCCGGGCAGTTGAACACCGTGGCCTTGACGCCTTGCTCCCAGGCGGCGCGGGCGACGTTTTCCAGCCGCATCTTGGCGTAGCCCTGGGTGTAGTTGGTGTAGGTCTGCCACTGGTAATCGCCGTCGATCAGGATCTCGGTGCCGTGGTAGCCGTAGGCGGTGTAGCGTACCTGGCCGCCGGCGGCTTCCAGCCGGCCGCGCAGCGCGGCGCTGCCGTCGATCAGGTGCTGGAAGGTGTTGGCGGTGACTTCGTCGAAGTTTTGCAGGATCAGCTTGCCCAGATCGCTGTCCAACAGCGCCTGGGTGGACAGGAAGCGCTCGCCGCGGCCCTTGTAGACGCGGTTGGCGATGGCCAGGAAGACCTTGGCCTTGGGAATGCCGCCGGCCATGGTGTGGGCGAAGAACACATTGCGGCCGTCGGCTATCATGCCGTCCAGCTGCGCCATCGCCTGGGCGACGCCGTCCTTGAAGCGCTGCACGCCGATTTGGCGGCATTGCTCGATGTGTTCCCAGTCCAGCTTGTCGTCCTGCCAGCTTTTCAGCGTCAGGGAGGCCAGCAGCTCGGTCGGCGTCGGCGCGCCGTCCTGGTCGAAGCCGGCCATCAGCGGCACATTGATCACGCGGCCGCCGAGATTGGCTTCGGCCGCGGCCAGCTCTTCCTCGTTCAGCGGGCGCAGCTGGTTGTTCTCGTCGCGGCGGCCCACGGTCATGCCGATGATGTCCATGCCGGCTTTGCGCGCTTCATTGATCAGACCGTTGGCGTAGCCGCGGCCGAAGAGTTCGCCGAACAGGACGAAGACGTCGCCGGAGCGGAACAGGGTGCTTTGCGGAAGCTGTCTCAGGGCGCTGGTTTGAGCCATGTCTTTATCTTTCTCGATGCGGACCGGCGCGGCGCGTGATGGCGGGGCCGGTCACTTGGATGTGTTTGGAGTGATTGCTCGGATCGGGGGCATTCTACCCGCGATCCGGTTTGAGGTGTTCAGTCGGACGCCAGCGGCGACAGTGCTTCTATCAAGGCCACTTCCTGCGCGTAGCTGAGCGCCTTCATCTTGGTCAGGAGTTTTTCGCCGTCCACTTTCCATTGCTGGTCCAGCTCTTCCTCGATGATGCGCGCCTCCACCGCCAGCCACACGCCGCGGCAGGAGGCCGCGTCGTCGAAGCGCACGCCTTTTAGTACCTGGGCGATCAGATGCAGTTCCGGATCGCTGAACTGGCGCGACAGCAGCGCTTGTTCGCGCCGAACGATCTCGGCGTAGCGGTCGCAGATCTGCTGTACCCGCGGGGCGTCGCCGTAATGGGCCGGCTCGTCGGCCGGCGCGCTCAGCGCGCCGTGCTGGAACCAGGCTTCCAGCGCCGGCTTCAGTTGCGGCAGGTCTTCATGCCAGACCCGGGTCAGTTCTTCGCGGAAGCGGGCGTTGTCGGTGAAGGACAGTTCGTCGAAGGGCATGGCCGGCACCACGCCTTCGTCCAGCGCGCGCTTGCCCACCCAGATCCGGCCTTCCTCGTCGCGGCTGACCGCGGCGCGCCAGACCGCTTGCTCTTCGGTGGCCAGGTTGTCGACGTGGATTTCGACATAGGGCGGGGCGATGTCCTGATCTTCTTCCTCGGTGACGAAGCGCAGCGTGATGTCGAACAGGCTGTGCTTGGCGATGTCCAGCAATTGCAGGCCGTCCTTGTGGCCAGCCAGCAGGTAGCGGTCGCCATCGTCGTAAACGGCCACGTCGTCTATGCCGGCGGCCGGCTTGATCAGTTGGGCGGGCAGGGCGTCGGCCAGTTGGTTGGCATCGTTGTGCTGAACGGCGTAGCCGGTGCGGTAGGCTTCGTGTTCATGCCATAAGGCGTTCCAGTCGTACATGGAGCGTTTCCTCGTCGAAGTCGGTTTGCCGCGCAGTGTACGCAAAAGCCCAGCGCTTGTCGCCCGCTGGAATTTTTGGTATGGACAGTTTTTTGTGCTATTATCCAGCGATTTTTCTGTATCCATCCTCCTTCCTAAAATGACCCGACAAATTCGCAATATCGCCATCATCGCCCACGTCGACCATGGCAAGACCACGCTTGTAGACCAATTGCTGCGCCAATCCGGCACCTTCCGCGAGAACCAGCAAGTGGACGAGCGTGTAATGGACAGCAACGATCTTGAAAAAGAACGCGGCATTACCATTCTGGCCAAGAACACCGCCATCGAATACGAAGGCGTGCACATCAATATCGTCGACACTCCGGGACACGCCGACTTCGGCGGCGAAGTTGAGCGCGTGTTGGGCATGGTGGACGGCGTGCTGCTGCTGGTGGACGCCGTAGAAGGCCCGATGCCGCAAACCCGTTTCGTTACCAAGAAAGCGCTGGCGCTGGGTCTGCGCCCGATCGTGGTGATCAACAAGGTGGACCGTCCGGGCGCGCGTCCGGACTGGGTGGTGGATCAGACTTTCGACCTGTTCGACAAGCTGGGCGCGACTGACGAACAGCTGGACTTCCCGATCATCTACGCTTCCGGCCTGAACGGCTTCGCCAAGCTGGAGCTGGAGGAAGAGTCCGACAATATGCGCCCGCTGTTCGACACCGTGCTCAAGCACGTGCCGACCCCGCCGGGCAGCGCCGACGCGCCGCTGCAGCTGCAGATTTCCGCTCTGGATTACTCCACCTACACCGGCCGCCTGGGCGTGGGCCGCGTGCTGAACGGCCGCATCAAGCCGGGTCAGCAAGTGGTGGTGATGAACCATGACGATCAAGTGGCCACCGGCCGCATCAACCAGGTGCTGGGTTACCAGGGTCTGGACCGCGTGCCGGTTGAAGAAGCCGAAGCGGGCGACATCATCATCATCTCCGGCCTGGAAGACATCGGCATCGGCGTGACCATCTGCGACAAGGAGCAGCCGGTAGGCCTGCCCATGCTGTCCGTGGACGAGCCGACGCTGACCATGGACTTCATGGTGAACTCCTCGCCGCTGGCCGGCACCGAGGGCAAGTTCGTGACCTCGCGTCAAATCCGCGACCGTCTGACCAAGGAACTGCTGACCAATGTGGCGCTGCGCGTGGAAGACACCGGCGACTCCGACGTATTCCGCGTGTCCGGTCGCGGCGAACTGCACCTGACCATTCTGCTGGAAAACATGCGTCGCGAAGGCTTTGAAATGGCCGTGGCCAAGCCGCGCGTGGTGTTCAAGGAAATCGACGGCCAGAAGAGCGAGCCGTACGAGAACCTGACCATCGACCTGGAAGACGATCACCAGGGCGGCGTGATGGAAGAGATCGGTCGTCGCCGCGGCGAACTGACCAATATGGAATCCGACGGCAATGGCCGCACCCGCCTGGAATACCATATTCCGGCGCGCGGTCTGATCGGCTTCCAGTCCGACTTCATGACCATGACCCGCGGCACCGGCCTGATGAGCCACGTGTTCGACGACTACGCGCCGGTCAAGCCGGACATGCCGGGCCGTCACAACGGCGTGCTGATCTCGCAAGAGAACGGCGAGGCCGTGGCTTACGCGCTGTGGAAGCTGGAAGACCGCGGCCGCATGTTCGTGGCTCCGGGCGAGAAGTTGTACGAAGGCATGATCATCGGCATTCACAGCCGCGACAACGACCTGGTGGTGAACCCGGTCAAGGGCAAGCAGCTGACCAACGTGCGCGCCTCCGGCACCGACGAAGCCGTGCGTCTGACCACGCCGATCAAGCTGACGCTGGAATCCGCCGTTGAATTCATCGACGACGACGAGCTGGTGGAGATCACGCCGAAGTCCATCCGCATCCGCAAGCGTTACCTGAACGAATCGGATCGTCGCAAGATGGCCAAGGCCAACGCCGCGTCCTGATCGGCGCCGGTCTGGCAAAAACCGCCGTACCCTTGATGGGGCGGCGGTTTTTTTATGTCTTGGAGTGTGTGCTCGCCGTGCGGGGCTTCATGAGGCGCGGCGGGCATTGAGCGGGTTCTTAGAGCCTGTTCAAAGTCTCGCGAGCCAGAGCGAGACAAGGCGAAAACGAGCGAAAAAGCGGAATGTACACGTGGTACATGAGCATTTTGAGCTCGGTTTCAACGCCGTATCGCCGAAGCGCAGCGGACTTTGAGCAGGCTCTTAGTCGCTTAAGGCGTTCAGCCGTCGCCGACAAGCGTCCGCCTCGGCCAGGATGCGTTCGAACAGCTCGGCCACGCTGGGCGCGTCGTCGATCAGGCCCTGAGCCTGGCCGATCAGCTGCACGCCCTTGTCGAGGTCGCCGTCCTCTATCGCCAGGCGGATGGACTCGGTGGCGGCGCCGAATTGAGCCAGCTGACGCAGCGCTTGCGGCTGGCTCAGCAGGCCGCCCAGCACCACTTTGGCGATGGGCATGCCCAGCTTGCGCGCGGCGGCGCTGGCGCGCCAGGCGGCGGCGAACAGGCTGAGCGGCTTGCGCGTGGCCTGGCGGGCGGCCGGGGTGTCCATCACCCGGCACCACAGGCCGTCGAAATTCTTGGAATACAAGGTGTCGGCCACGCCGCGTTGACGGATCATCTCCTTGGTGCGCTGGTGCACCGGGCTTTCCCGGCTCATCGCCAGTCGCGTGCCCATGGCCACGGCGTCGGCGCCCAGCGCCAGCGCGGCGATCAGGCCCCGGCCGTCGGCAAAGCCGCCGGCGGCGATGAGGGGCAGCTCGCAGACTTTTCGGATGGCCGGAATCAGCGTCAGCGAGGTGACGGCGCCGCCGTGGGCGGCGGCCTCGTGGCCGGTGACCAGCAGGGCGTCGGCTCCGGACGCCTGCGCCGAACGCGCGTGCTTCTCCGTCACCACGGTGGCGATGACCTTGCCGCCATAGGCGTGGGCGCGCTCAATCAGCCAATCCCCCTTGCCCAGGGAAAAATTGATTACCGGCACGCGCTCTTCCAACGCGACCATGGCGTTTTCCTTGGCGCCGGGCATCATTAGCGTGCAGCCGACGCCGAAGGGGGCGTCGCTCAGCTCGCGCACGCGGCGGATGGCTTGCCGCGTCAGCTCCGGCGTCAGTGGGCCGGTGGCGAGTATGCCCAGGCCGCCGGCGTTGCCGACGGCGGCCACCAGTTCCGGGGTGGCGATATAGCTCATGCCGGGGCAGATCAGCGGGCGCTGGATGCCGAGCAGGCGGGTGATGGCGGTTTGCATGGGGCGGGGCTCGCTTTACAATGTCTGTCGGTCTGGGGTTGGCGGGCGCAGCGGGTTTGACCCGGCGCTGTCATTGTTGTCGGCTTTGCCGGAAAATTCAAACGATTGTTTAAATATGTTGCTGATCGTGTTGCTGGGCTGGCTCTATGTGGTGCTGATGCTGGCGGTGGCGCAGCACAGCGTGCTGGCTTCGCTGTCCACCGTGTTCTTTCTGGGCGTGCTGCCCACCTTCTTTGTGGCGCGGATGACGCGGCGCAAGCTGCGCCGTCAGCGGGAAAAAGCCCGCGAGGCGCGCGAGGAGGCTTGAGCGCTCCGCCGTCCGGTGTTAGAATCCCGCGTCCCTTGCCATCCTGGCGGGGGAAAATCATCTATTACGCACATCCGCGCCAAAGGGTGCCTCGTTTCGAGGTTGTCTGCGCGGATGGAGGCTTAACCCTTTAAGGAGTTTTTGCATGTCCACCAACGTTACCATGCGTCAAATGCTTGAGGCCGGCGTTCACTTCGGCCACCAAACCCGCTTCTGGAACCCGAAGATGGCCAAGTACATCTTCGGCAGCCGCAACAAGATTCACATCATCAACCTGGAAAAGACTCTGCCGCTGTTCGTAGAAGCCCAGGACTATGTGCGTCGTCTGGCCGCCAACAAAGGTTCCATCATGTTCGTGGGCACCAAGCGTCAGGCTCGTGAGATCGTACGTGAAGAAGCTGCCCGTTGCGGCATGCCGTTTGTTGACCACCGCTGGCTGGGCGGCATGCTGACCAACTACAAGACCGTGAAGCAGTCGATCAAGCGTCTTGAAGAGAAGCGCGCCATTCTGGAATCCGCTGGCGATACCGGTTACAACAAGAAAGAACTGCTGGACCTGCAACGCGAAGTCGACAAGCTGGAGCGTTCGCTGGGCGGCATCAAGGATATGAAGGGCCTGCCGGACGCCATCTTCGTTATCGACACTGGTTACCAGAAGGGCACCATCGTCGAAGCCAAGAAACTGGGTATCCCGGTTATCGGCGTTGTTGACACCAACAACACCCCGGACGGCATCGATTACGTGATCCCGGGCAACGACGACTCCAGCCGCGCCATCCGCCTGTACGCTCGCGGCATGGCCGACGCGGTGCTGGAAGGCCGCGCCCAGTCTCTGCACGAGATCGTGGCTGCTGAATCGGCTCAAGCCGAGTAAGCAGACGAAAAG
This sequence comes from Chromobacterium rhizoryzae, assembly GCF_020544465.1. Taxonomy (NCBI): domain Bacteria; kingdom Pseudomonadati; phylum Pseudomonadota; class Betaproteobacteria; order Neisseriales; family Chromobacteriaceae; genus Chromobacterium; species Chromobacterium rhizoryzae. Next base: position 3,263,416 of record NZ_CP066126.1, on the reverse strand, counting down.
GGGCGTAAGCCCCTTTTTTTAGACCCACGTAATCAAAATCATTCAGGAGTACGAAGTATGGCGGACATTACCGCAAAAATGGTTTCGGATCTGCGCGCGGCCACCGGCCTCGGCATGATGGAATGCAAAAAAGCCCTGGTGGAAGCCGAAGGCGACGCTGCCAAGGCTGAAGAAATTCTGCGCATCAAGTCCGGCAACAAGGCTTCCAAGATGGCTGGCCGCGTGGCTGCCGAAGGCATCATCGGTTCCTTCGTTGAAGGCGGCGTTGGCGCCCTGGTGGAAGTCAACTGTGAAACCGACTTCGTTGCCAAGGACCCGACCTTCCTGGCCCTGGCCGCCGCCGCCGCCAAGGCTGTGGTCGTAGCCAACCCGGCCGACGTGGAAGCGCTGTCCGCCGTGGAAATCGACGGTCAGTCCGTTGAAGACATCCGCAAGGCCGCCATCGCCAAGCTGGGCGAGAACATGACCATCCGTCGTTTCGTTCGCTACCAGACCGAAGGCGCGATCGCCACCTACCTGCACGGCGCCAAGATCGGCGTGATCGTCGACTTCGCCGGCGAAGAGCAAGTGGGCAAGGACGTGGCCATGCACATCGCCGCTTCCAAGCCGATCTGCGTGTCCAAGGATCAGGTTTCCGCCGACATCCTGGAACAAGAGCGCAAGATCTACACCGCTCAGGCCGCCGAATCCGGCAAGCCGGCCGACATCGTCGCCAAGATGGTTGAAGGCCGCGTCAACAAGTTCCTGGCCGAAGTGACCCTGATGGGCCAGCCCTTCGTCAAGAACCCGGACCAGACCGTGGAAAAACTGTTGGCCGAGAAGAAAGCCTCGGTCAAGGCGTTCGCCATGTTCGTAGTGGGCGAAGGCATTGAGAAGAAAGTAGTAGACTACGCCGCTGAAGTGGCTGCAGCCGCCAAGCTGTAAGCGCCCAGTCGCGAGACGTATTGACGGCACCCTGCCTGCAGGGTGCCGTTTTGCAAACTGAAAACCGAATATCCAGCCAAACCGAGGTTACCATGAGCCAAGTTCCTGCCTATAAACGCATCCTGCTGAAACTTTCAGGCGAGGCCCTGATGGGCGATGACAGCTATGGCATCAACCGTGCCACGATCGAGCAGATCGTCGGTCAGATCAAGGAAGTCGTGGAGCTTGGCGTGGAAGTGGGCGTGGTGATCGGCGGCGGCAACATCTTCCGCGGCGTCGCGCCGGCGGCCGCGGGCATGGATCGCGCCACCGCGGACTACATGGGCATGATGGCCACGGTGATGAACGCGCTGGCGTTGAAGGACGCGATGACCAAGGCTGGGTTGATCGCGCGCGTGCAGTCGGCGCTGACCATGCAGCAGATCGCCGAGCCCTATGTGCGCGGCAAGGCGATGCAATACCTGGAAGAGGGCAAGGTGGTGATCTTCGCCGCCGGCACCGGCAACCCCTTCTTCACCACGGACACCGCCGCGGCGCTGCGCGGCATGGAAATGAACGTGGACATCATGCTGAAAGCCACCAAGGTGGACGGCGTGTACACCGACGATCCGAAAAAGAACCCGGACGCGATACGTTACCAGACCCTGACCTTCGACGAGGCGATCTCGCGCAACCTGAAGGTGATGGACGCCACCGCCTTCGCGCTGTGCCGCGACCAGAACCTGAACATCAAGGTGTTCAGCATCTTCAAGAGCGGCGCGCTGACCCGGGTCGTGCTTGGCGAAGACGAAGGCACGCTGGTACACTGCTGAGTTTGAAAATTGCTGAAGGCGAAAGCGGCAATGGCCGTTTTCGCCTTGTCTTTTTAAGTTTCGATTTGGAGTGGACATGATTAACGACATCAAGAAATCGGCCGAGCAGAAAATGCAGAAGTCGCTGGACGCGTTCAAGACCGACCTGAGCAAGGTGCGCACCGGTCGCGCCCATACCGGCATTCTTGATCATGTCATGGTGGACTACTATGGCAGCGACGTGCCCATCAGCCAGGTGGCCAACGTGACCCTGGTGGACGCGCGCACTATCGGCGTGCAACCCTGGGAAAAGCCGATGCTGGCCAAGATCGAAAAAGCGATCCGCGACTCCGACCTGGGCCTGAACCCGGCCTCCATGGGCGAGATCATCCGCGTGCCGATGCCGATGCTGACCGAAGAGCGCCGCAAGGATCTGATCAAAGTCGTGCGCGGCGAGGCCGAGGGCGCGCGCGTGGCCGTGCGCAATATCCGCCGCGACGCCAACAACGAATTCAAGAACCTGCTTAAAGACAAGGCCATTACCGAGGACGACGAGCGTCGCGGCCAGGATGAGATCCAGAAGCTGACCGACAAGTACACCGTCGAAATCGACAAGGCCCTGGCCGCCAAGGAAGCCGACCTGATGGCCGTCTAAGGAGCGCCGTACCTTGTTTGCAAGCTCTACCAAGGATGTGCCGGAGGTGCGTTCCGTGCCTCGGCATATCGCCATCATCATGGATGGCAACGGCCGCTGGGCCAAAAAGCGTTTTCTGCCGCGGGTGGCCGGCCACAAGCGGGGCCTGGACACCGTGCGCGAGATCGTCGGAGCCTGCAAGGAACTGGGCGTCGAATGCCTGACCCTGTTCGCCTTCTCCACCGAGAACTGGCGGCGTCCGCAGGAGGAAGTGTCCTTTCTGATGGACCTGTTCATCCGCGCGCTCGAGCACGAGGTCAGCAAGCTGCACAGCAATAATATCCGCTTGCGGGTATTGGGTTCGCGCGAGCGTTTCAGCGCGGACTTGCAGGAGCGCATCCTGCGCGCCGAGGAAAAGACCGCCGGCAACGACGGTCTGGCCTTGAACATCGCCGCCGACTACGGCGGCCGCTGGGACATCCTCAACGCGGTCAACGGCCTGATCGCCGAGGGCGCCACCCATATCGAGGAGGAGGCGCTGAGCCAGCGCCTGTCGATGCCGTGGGCGCCGGAGCCGGATTTGTTCATCCGCACCGGCGGCGAACAGCGCATCAGCAACTTCCTGCTGTGGCAGCTGGCTTATTCCGAGCTCTACTTCACCGAGACGCTGTGGCCGGACTTCGACCGCGCGGCGCTGGAAACCGCCATTGATTCATACCAATGCCGCGAGCGCCGCTTCGGACGCACCAGCGAGCAACTGCCCGAGCATCTGCGTCGGGACGGGCGTTAAGCCATGCTGCTGACACGCGTTCTGACGGCTCTGGTCTTGCTGCCCCTGATGCTGGCGGCGCTGTTTCTGTTCCCGGCCGAGGCCTGGGCGGGCTTCTCCTGGCTGATCGTCGTTTTGGCCATGTGGGAGTTCAGCCGCATGGCCGGCATGACCGGCGCCGGCAAATGGCTGTATCTGGCGGCGAGCAGCGGCCTGGCCGCGGCCGCCTGGTTCGGCCATTACCGGCTGGGCCCGCTTGAGCACGTTCTGACGCTGGGTTTCTGGCTGTTGCTGGTGCCGTGCTGGCTGGCCAAGCGCTGGCGCATCCCCCCGGGCCCGTTGGCCTGGTTGCTGGGTTGGCTGCTGATGCTGCCGGCCTGGTTCGCCTTCCTGGAGTGGCGGCCGCAGCCTGGCGCGGCGGACGCCTTCGCCCTGCTGGCGGTGATGGGCCTGGTGTGGGTGGCGGACATCGCCGCCTACTTTTCCGGCAAGGCTTTCGGCCGGCGCAAGCTGGCGCCGTCCATCAGCCCGGGCAAGAGCTGGGAGGGCGTCTACGGCGGCGTGATCTGCGTGGCGCTGTACGTGGCGCTGGTGGACCATCTGGGCTGGATAGACACCGGCTTGCCGGTGTGGGCGCTGCTGTTGCTGGCCTTGCCGCTGACCGCGGTCAGCGTGATGGGCGATCTGCTGGAATCCTGGTTCAAGCGCGCGTCGGGCATCAAGGACAGCAGCCGCTTGCTGCCCGGCCACGGCGGCGTGTACGACCGCATCGACAGTCTTATCGCCGTCCTCGCCGTCAGCAACGCGCTGCGCGTTCTGGGCGGCATGTAACCGCAGGAAACTCAAATGACGAAACCGCAAGGGATTGTCGTTCTCGGCGCCACCGGCAGCGTGGGCGTCAATACGCTGGACGTGGTGGCGCGCCACCCCGAGCGTTACCGGGTGGTGGCGCTGACCGGCAACCGCCAGGTGGATCGCCTGTTCCAACAGGCTTTGCAATTCCGGCCTGCCTACGTGGTGACCGGCGACGCCGCGTCCGCCGACGCTCTGCGCGGCCGGCTGGCCGAGGCGGGGGTGAACGCCGAGGTGCTGCACGGCCCGGCCGCGCTGGTCCAGGTGGCGGCCTTGCCGGAGGCCGAGGTGGTGATGGCCGCCATCGTTGGCGCCGCCGGTCTGCCGTCCGCCATGGCGGCGGCGCGCGCCGGCAAGCGCATCTTGCTGGCCAACAAGGAATCCCTGGTGGTGGCCGGCCGTCTGTTCATGGACGCGGCGCGCCGCCACGGCGCGACCCTACTGCCGGTGGACAGCGAGCACAGCGCCATCTTTCAATCGCTGCCCCACGACTACGCCGGCAATCTGGACGCCGCCGGCATCCGCAAAATCATTCTCACCGCTTCCGGCGGCCCCTTCCGCCAGTCTTCGGCCGAGGACTTGCTGCGCGTGACTCCGGACGACGCCTGCCGCCACCCCAATTGGGTGATGGGGCGCAAGATTTCCGTCGATTCCGCCTCGCTGATGAACAAGGGCCTGGAGGTGATCGAGGCGCACTGGCTGTTCTCCGCGCCGCCGGAGCGCATCGACGTGGTGGTGCATCCGCAAAGCGTGATTCATTCCATGGTGCAGTATCGCGATGGTTCGGTGATGGCCCAGCTGGGTTCGCCGGACATGCGCACGCCCATCGCCTGCGCGCTGGCCTGGCCGGAGCGCATCGAGGCGGGCGTGGGTTCGCTGGACTTTTTCTCGCTGTCCAACCTCACTTTCGAGGCGCCGGACCTGGAGCGCTTCCCCTGTCTGAAGCTGGCTTTCGACGTGCTGCGCCTGGGCGGCGACGCGCCGGCGGTGCTGAACGCAGCTAACGAGGTGGCGGTGGACGCCTTCCTGCATGGGCGGCTGCGTTTCGTCGACATCCCCGCCGTGGTGTCCGCCGCGCTGGACGGCGTCAGCCTGGCCGGCAGCGGCTCGGTCGAGGCCTTGCTGGCCAAGGATGAGGAAGCGCGCGCCTTCGCGCTGCAGCGGGTGGCCGCATGCTGACCCTGCTCGCCTTCCTGGTGGCCATTGGCGTGCTGGTGACCTTTCACGAACTGGGCCACTACTGGGTGGCTCGGCTGTGCGGCGTCAAGGTGCTGCGTTTCTCCATCGGCTTCGGCAAGCCGCTGTGGACTTACTGGCGCAAGGGCACCGAGTGGGTGATCTGTCCGATCCCGCTGGGCGGCTATGTGCGCATGCTGGACGAGCGCGAAGGCCCGGTGACGGAAGAACTGCGCCCGCAAGCCTTCAATAATCAGCATGTGTTGAAGCGCATCGCCATCGTCGCCGCCGGTCCGCTGGCCAATCTCTTGCTGGCGGTGCTGCTGTACTGGGTGGTGATGGGCCAGGGCGTGACCCAGGTCAAGCCTCTGGTCGGCACCGTGGTGGCGCAGACGCCGGCCGCGGCGGCCGGCTTCGCGCCCGGCGACCGCATCCTGAGCGTGGCCGGCCAGCCGGTGGCCAACTGGCAGCAGATCCGTCTCGCCCTGGTGGAGGCGGCGATGTCGCCGGACGCCACCGTGGTGCAAGTGGAAACCGCGGCCGGCGCCAAGGCCGATCGCCGCATCGACCCCGCCCGCTTCGGCGACAAGGCGGTGACCGCGATGCAACAGGGCAACACCGGCCTGACGCCGGGGCGTTTCCTGCCGGTGATAGGCGCGCTGGAGGAGGGCGGCGCCGCGCAAAGCGCCGGCCTCAAGCCGGGCGACAAGCTGCTGGCGCTCAACGGCCAGGCGCTGAACAGCTGGGAAGGCTGGGTGGCGCAGGTGCGCAACAGCCCGGGGCGCGATCTGGACGTGAAAGTCCAGCGCGGCGCGGAGACGCTGAACATCAAAGTGCGGCCGCAGGCGCACCAGCAGGACGGCGAAGTGGTGGGGCGCATCGGCGCCGCGCCGCAGCCGGACGCCGGCTGGGGTCGTCAGTTGCTGTACACCGAACACTATTCCGCGGCGCAGGCGGGTTTGGCCGCCTTGGCCAAGACCTGGGACACCAGCTGGATGAGCGTCAAGTTCATGGGACGCATGCTGATGGGCCAGGCCTCGCTGGATAATCTGTCCGGCCCGCTGACCATCGCCAACGTCGCCGGCCAGACCGCGCGCGAGGGCCTGACGCCTTATCTGGAGTTCCTGGCGCTGATCAGCATCAGCATAGGCGTGCTGAATCTGCTGCCGATTCCAGTTCTGGATGGCGGGCACTTAATGTATTATGTCGCGGAGTTGATCAGAGGCCGCCCCGTCAGTGAGCGGGCGCAATTGTTCGGACAAAAAATTGGCTTCATCTTGCTGGCGTCTTTGATGGCGTTCGCTTTGCTGAATGATTTCAGCCGCCTATTTGGGGGTTAAAACCGATCTATGAAATTGAAATTGCTTGCAGCAGCCGTACTGGGCCTGACTTCGGCCTCCATGGCCTGGGCTGCTGATCCTTTTGTCATCAAAGACATTCGCGTTGAAGGCTTGCAGCGCACCGAGCCCGGCACCGTATTCAACTATCTGCCGGTCAAGGTGGGCGACACCTTCAATGACCAGAAGGCCAACGAGGCGATCAAGGCCCTGTTCGCCACCGGCTTCTTCAACGATGTGCGCATCGAATCGCGCGACAGCGTGGTGATCGTGGCCGTGGCCGAGCGCCCGGTGGTCAGCCAGCTCAACATCAACGGCGCCAAGGAGTTCAGCAAGGACCAGCTGAAAAAGGCCTTGAAGGACAACGGCTTCGCCGAGTCGCTGATCTTCGATCAGGCGCTGCTGGACGGCGCGGTGCAGGAACTCAAGCGCCAGTATTACAGCCGCGGCAAGTACTCCGTGGAAGTGACCCCGTCGGTGACCAAGCTGGAACGCAACCGCGTGGCGGTGACGCTGGACATCAACGAGGGCGTGACCGCGCGCATCAAGGAAATCCGCATCGTCGGCGCCAGCGCCTTCAAGCAGTCCGACCTGGTGGACCAGTTCAGCCTGACCACCGGCGGCTGGCTGTCCTGGGTGACCAAGGACGACCAGTACTCCAAGCAGAAACTGACCGGCGATCTGGAAAAGCTCAAGGCCTTCTATCAGAACCAGGGCTATCTGGAATTCAACATCGACTCCACCCAGGTGTCGATCAGCGCCGACAAGCAGGATATGTTCCTGACGGTGAATATTCACGAAGGCAAGAAATTCACCATCTCCGACATCAAGCTGGCCGGCGACCTCAAAGTGCCGGAAGCCGATCTGCGCAAGCTGATCCAGGCCAAGGCCGGGGACACTTTCAACAATGAAAGAATCACCGAGTCGGTGAAGTCGCTGAGCGACCGCCTGGGCCAGGCCGGCTACGCCTTCGCCAACGTCAACGTGCTGCCCGACATCGACCACGACAAACAGACCGTGGCCTTCACCTTCTTCGTGGATCCGGGCCGCAAGACCTATGTGCGCCGCGTCAACATCGCCGGCAACACCAAGACCCGCGATGAAGTGATCCGCCGCGAACTGCGCCAGCTGGAAGGCGCGCCTTACGGCGCCGACAAGATCAAGCGCAGCAAGGAGCGCGTGGAGCTGCTGGGTTATTTCGAGGACGTCAACATCGAAACCCCGGCCGTGCCGGACGCCGCCGACCAGGTGGATATGAACATCAGCCTGAAGGAACGCTCCACGGGCAGCGTGTCCGCCGGTATCGGCTTCGTGCAGGGCGAGGGCGTGCAATTGTCCGCCAACCTGTCGCAGAGCAATATCTTCGGCTCCGGCAAGTATATGTCGCTGGGCCTGTCCACCGGCAAGGTGAACAAGAACCTGTCGCTGTCCTTCACCGATCCGTACTTCACGCCGGACGGCGTCAGCCTGGGCTACGACCTGTACAACCGCGTCTACAACCCTGACGCCACCAATATTTCCGCGTACAAGACCAGCACCATCGGCGGCGCGGTGCGCTTCGGGGTGCCGGTGACCGAGTACGACCGCATCAACTTCAGCATCGGCGCGGAAAACACCAAGATCAGCACCTACGACAACAGTCCGCAGCGTTACAAGGACTTCGTCAACCAGTACGGCGCCAGCAACAACACGCTGCTGGGCACCATCAGCTGGGGCCGCGACACCCGCGACAGCGCGCTGTGGCCGACTCGCGGCGCGGTGATCAAGGTGGGCGCGGACGCCGGCCTGCCGGGCGGCGATCTGCAGTACTACCGCCTGACCCATCAGCAGACCTGGTTCTTCCCGCTGACCAAGACCTTTACGCTGATGCTGAACGGCGAGCTGGGCTATGCCGACGGCTACGGCAAGACTTCGCGTCTGCCGTTCTTCCAGAACTTCTACATGGGCGGTCTGGGCTCGGTGCGCGGTTACGACACCAGCAGTATCGGCCCGCGCGACACCAACGGCGACTACCTGGGCGGTACCCGCAAGGCGGTGGCCAACGCTGAAGTGCTGTTCCCCTTCCCGGGAATGAAGGACAATAAGTCGGTGCGCACCAGCCTGTTCTTCGACGCCGGCACCTTGTGGGATCCGTCGGTGGCCGGCAGTTCCGCCGGCGACGGTATGCGCTACTCCGCAGGCGTGGCGTTGACCTGGCTGTCTCCGATCGGACCGATGAAATTCAGTATCGCCAATCCGCTGAAGAAGAAGGACAACGACAAAGTCCAGCGCTTCCAATTCCAGCTGGGTACCGTGTTCTAAAATTGACGGGGTTGTTATATGAAAGCATTGCTGTGGGCGGCCGCCATCGTATCGGCAGTCGCTATGTCGGCCCAGGCGGCCGATCTCAAAATGGGCTATGTCAACACCGAGCGCATCTATCGCGAAGCGGCGCCGGCGATCGCCATCCAGAAACGTCTGGACAAGGAGTTTGGCGAGCGGCGCAACGAGCTGAAGAAGATGGAGGCGCGCGCCAAGGAGCTGGAGTCTCAGCTGGCCAAGAGCAGCTTGAATTCCGACGACCGCAAGCGCTACGAGCGTGAATACGCGGCGCTGGACCGGGATTACCGGGCCAAGGGCCGCGAGCTGTCCGAGGACTTCAACCAGCGCCGCAACGAGGAGTTCGCTTCGGTGCAGGAGCGGGCCAATCGCGCGCTCAAGCAGCTTGCCGAGCGCGAGCAGTACGACCTGATCCTGCAAGACGTGGTGTATGTGAACCCCAAGTACGACCTGACGCCCAAGGTTCTGAAAGAACTGGACCGCTGAAGGCAGGGCGGGGCGGCGCAAGGGCCGTTCCGAATGCGCGCGGCCATGGCCGCGCGCCAACTCACATTACGGGAGCAAGCCGACCCCAGGTCGGCTTTCGTTTTTGATGGCTTATACCCTCTCATTCATTACCGGGCAGCTGGGCGGCGAACTGGCCGGCCCGGACCTGACGGTGGGCCGCCTGGCGCCGCTGGAAGCGGCCGCGGCCGGCGACATCGCCTTTCTGGCCAATCCCAAGTATCGCAAGCAGCTGGACGACAGCGCCGCCAGCGCGGTGATCGTCGCGCCCAAGATGGCGGAAGAGCTGGCGCAGACCGAGGTCTGGAAGCAGCGCTCCTGGATCGTCGCCGCGGACCCTTATCTCTACTTCGCGCGGTTGGCCGCGCTATTCCACCCGCAGCCGCTGGCCCGCGCCGGCGTGCATCCCAGCGCGGTGCTGGGCGAGGGCGCGCGGGTGGCGGCCAGCGCGGAGGTGCGCGAGCACGTCAGCATCGGCCGCAACGCGGTCATCGGCGAGCGCTGCCGGCTGATGCCGGGCGTGGTGGTGGGCGACGACTGCGTGCTGGGCGACGATGTAGTGCTCTATCCCAACGTCACGCTTTATCACGGCTGCGTGCTGGGCCACCGCGTGGGCGTGCACTCCGGCAGCGTGATCGGCGCCGACGGCTTCGGTCTGGCCTGGGATAAGGATCACTGGTTCAAAATTCCGCAAACCGGCCGCGTCATCATTGAGGACGACGTGGAAATCGGCGCCAACACCACGGTGGACCGCGGCGCGATGGCGGACACCGTGATCCGCAAGGGCGCCAAGGTGGATAATCTGGTACAGATCGCCCATAACGTGCAGATCGGCGAGCATTCCGCCATCGCCGGCTGCGTCGGCATCGCCGGCAGCGCCAAGATCGGCGCTTATTGCACCGTGGGCGGCGCGGCGATGTTCGTCGGCCACATCGAGATTACGGACAAAACTCATATCGGCGGCGGCACCCTGGTGTCGAAGTCGATCAAGACGCCGGGCACTTACGCCTCGTCTTACCCCTTGCAACCTATGAAAGAGTGGCTGGCCAACGCCGTGCACGTCCGTCATCTGGACGATATGGCCAAGCGGCTCAAGCAGCTCGAGCGCGAGCTCAAAGAAATGAAGAATCAGGAGGAATCCCCCAATGTCTGAACACGCCGTCACCATCGATGTCCGCGAGATCATGCGCTATCTGCCGCATCGCTATCCTTTCCTGCTGGTGGACCGTGTCACCGAGTTCGAGGAAAACAAGCGCATCAAGGCGCTGAAGAACGTCACCATCAACGAGCCGTTCTTCGTCGGCCACTTCGAGCAATACCCGGTGATGCCGGGCGTGCTGATCATCGAGGCGATGGCCCAGGCCGCCGGCATCCTGGCCATCCGCAGCCAGGGCGAGCGCGCCGAGAACGAGCTGTATTTCTTCGTCGGCATCGACAACGCCCGCTTCAAGCGCCAAGTGGTGCCGGGCGACCAGCTGACCTTCGAAGTGGAACTGATCACCAGCAAGCGCGGCATCGGCAAGTATTCCGCCCGCGCGCTGGTGGACGGCCAACTGGCTTGCGAAGCCGAAATCATGTGCGCCAAGCGCGAGGTGTGATCATGGCCATCCATCCAACCGCCATCGTCGACCCCAAGGCTCAGATCGCCGACGACGTGGAAATCGGCCCTTACACCATCATCGGCCCCAACGTCAGCATCGGCAGCGGCAGCTGGGTGGGCCCTCACGTGGTGATCGAGGGCCACACCGCCATCGGCAAGAACAACCGCATCTTCCAGTTCTGTTCGCTGGGCGCCCAGCCGCAGGACAAGAAGTACGCCGGCGAGCCGACCCGTCTGGAAATCGGCGACAACAACACCATTCGCGAATTCTGCACCTTCAACACCGGCACCGCCCAGGACGCGGGCGTGACCCGCGTCGGCAACGACAACTGGGTGATGGCCTATGTGCACGTCGCGCATGACTGCCAGGTGGGCAATAACGTGATCCTGGCCAACAACGCCACGCTGGCCGGCCATGTGCAGCTGGGCGACTGGGTGATTCTGGGCGGCTTCACCAGCGTGCACCAGTTCGCCATCATCGGCGAGCATGCGATGACCGCCTTCGCCAGCGCCGTGGCCCAGGACGTGCCGCCGTTCGTGATGGCGCACGGCAACCGCGCGGTGCCCTCCGGCATCAACGCCGAAGGCATGAAGCGCCGCGGCTTCAGCGCCGAGCAGATCCGCCGCGTGCGGGGCGTCTACAAGACGCTGTACCGCCAGGGCCTGTCCTTCGAGGACGCCAAGGCCGCCATCCTGGCGGAAGCCGCCGCCGGCCACGATGAACTGGCTCCGTTCACCCGCTTCTTTGGCCAGTCCGCCAGAGGCATCATTCGCTGAGATCCATGCCCGACACTTTGTTTAAAAGCAAGCGGGCACTGAAGGTCGCCATGGTGGCTGGGGAAGCCTCTGGCGACCTTCTTGCCGCCCACCTGATGGACGCGCTGCTGGCGCGCTATCCCGACATCGAGTTCGCCGGCATCGGCGGCCCGCGGATGGAGGCCAGAGGTTTTGTCAGCCATGCGCCGCAAAGCCGGCTGGCGGTGATGGGCTATGCCGAAGTGCTCAAGCGCCTGCCGGAACTGCTGCGTATCCGCCGCACTCTGCGCGACCGCCTGATCGCGGAAAAGCCGGACGTTTTCATCGGCATCGACGCGCCGGACTTCAATCTGGACCTGGAGGCCGCGCTCAAGCGCGCCGGCATTCCCACCGTTCACTACGTCAGCCCCTCGGTCTGGGCCTGGCGGCCGGAGCGGGTGCAGAAGATAGGCCGCAGCGTCAGCCACATGCTGTGCCTGTTCCCGATGGAGCCGCCCTTATACCGTCAGGCCGGGGTGCCGGTCACCTATGTCGGCCACCCGCTGGCCAGCGAGATTCCGCTGCGCCCGGATCAGGGCGCGATGCGCGAGCAGCTGGGGCTGCCGCAGCGCGCGCCGGTGTTCACCCTGATGCCGGGCAGCCGCATCGGCGAACTGGAGCACATGGCGCCGCTGTACATCGAAACCGCCAAGCTGCTGCTGAAAAGCTATCCGGACGCCCAGTTCCTGGTGCCGCTGGCCACCCGCCCCACCATGGAGCTGTTCGACCGCATGTTGAGCCGCTGCAAGGGCTGGGATCTGCCCTTGCGCAAGCTGTTCGGCCACGCGCAGATGGCGATGATCGCCAGCGACGCGGTGCTGGTCACCAGCGGCACCGCCACGCTGGAAGTGGCGCTGACCAAGAAGCCGATGGTGATCAGCTACAAGCTGTCCCCGCTGACTTACCGCCTGGTCAAACGCAAGATCCGTCTGCCCTACGTCGGCCTGCCCAATATCCTGTGCGGCCGCTTCGTGGTGCCGGAACTGCTGCAGAAACAGGCCACGCCGGCCAAGCTGGCGGCGGAGATGCAAAGGCTGTACGAAGATCAGGACGCGCGCCGCGAGATGGTGCAGACCTTCACCGAGCTGCATCAGTCGCTGCGCCAGGACACCGCCGCGCTGGCCGCGGACGCGGTGTTGCAAGTGGCGGGGCGGCAATGAGCGGGCTGGATCTTGAGCGGATCGCCGGCGTCGACGAAGCCGGCCGCGGTCCGCTGGCCGGCGCGGTGTTCGCCGCCGCGGTGATTCTGGACCCGGCCAAGCCCATCGCCGGCCTGGCCGATTCCAAAGTGCTGAGCGAGGCCCGCCGCGATGAACTGGCGCCGCTGATCAAGCGCGACGCGCTGGCCTGGTGCATCGCCAGCGCCAGCGTCGAGGAAATCGACACGCTCAACATCCTGCACGCCACCATGCTGGCGATGACGCGGGCGGTGCAAGGCCTGCAGCCGCAGGCGACGCGCGCGCTGATCGACGGCAACCGCGTGCCCAAGGGCCTGCCGGTGCCGGGAGAAGCCATCGTCAAGGGCGACGCCAAGGTGGTGGCCATCTCCGCCGCCTCCATCCTGGCCAAGACCGCGCGCGACGCCGAACTGGTGGCGCTGGACGCCCTGCATCCGCAATACGGCTTCGCCCGCCACAAAGGCTACCCCACCGCCGAACACCTGGCCGCGCTGGAGCAGCACGGCGCCTTGCCGGCGCATCGCAAAAGCTTCGGCCCGGTCAAGGCCTGGCTGCTGCGTCAGCAGGGGCAGCTGTTTTGAGCGGCGCGGCCGCCAAATCCTGTTTCCCGCCGGTGGCGCGGCCGGACGCCCGCGTCTTGGTGCTGGGCTCCTTGCCCGGCGACGCCTCCTTGCAGGCCGGCCAGTACTACGCTCATCCCCGCAATCAATTCTGGCCGCTGCTGCAGGCGATCACCGGCCGGCCGCTGGTCGAGCTGGCCTACGCCGAACGTCTGAACGCGCTGCAACAGGCCGGCGTGGCCTTATGGGACGTGATCGCCAGCGCGCGGCGGCGCGGCAGCCTGGACGCCGACATCCGCGATCAGCAGGCCAACGATCTGCGGGAACTGGCGCAAAGCCTGCCGCGGTTGCGCGCGGTCGCCTTCAACGGCGCCACCGCTGCGCGCGCGGCCGGACAGCTGGACGGTCTGGGGCTGGACATCCTGGCCTTGCCTTCTTCCAGCCCGGCGCATACCCTGGCCTTTGACAGAAAACTTGAAGTTTGGCGGCAACTGGGACGATATTTGTAGTTGACGGCGGGACAATGCGTCGGCCGTCGCGATGAAACCACCTGGGGGAGCGAATATGGGCCATTACTGCATATGGTTTGTCACGCCGGACGACAGCGTGATGCGCCGGGCCGAAGTGGTGATCAACGGCGTGATCCATTGCCATCAGGTGCTGGAGGAGATCGAGGCGCAGCTGGCGGTGGACTGCGGCCTGACCCAGGTGATGATCGTGGACTGGAAACGTTTTGAAACGCCGGAGCAGGCCGGTAAGCTCGCTCACGCGGCCTAAGAGCCCGTTTACGATCTGCTGCGCTTCGGCGATACGGCGTTGAAAACAACTTCGAAATGCTCACGTACTGTATGTACGCTCCGCTTTCTCAGCTGTTTTCGCCTTGTCTCGCTCTAGCTCGCAGGATCGTAAACATGCTCTAGGCGGCTAGCTCTTTGGTAGGAGTCAAGCCCGCAGGCGGCCATGCTATCATGGCCGCCTGAATCTTTATGGGGGCGTCGGCGCTATGCATGTATTGGGTTTCGCCGGCTATTCCGGCAGCGGCAAGACCACCTTGCTGGAAAAACTGATTCCCCGTCTGACCGCCCGCGGCCTGCGCGTCGCCGTGGTCAAACACACCCACCACGACGTGGACTGGGACACGCCGGGCAAGGACAGCTGGCGGCATCGCCAGGCCGGCGCCGCGCAAGTGCTGCTGGCCTCGGCCCGCCGTCGCATGCTGGTGGAGGAGTTGGCGGACAGCAACGATCTGCCGCTGGCCGCCCACCTGGCCATGCTGGGCCCTTGCGATCTGGTATTGGCCGAAGGCTTCAAACACGAAGCCATTCCCAAGATAGAAGTGGTCAACAGCGCGCTGGCCGCGCCGGCCTTGCATCCTGTTGATCCGCAAGTTCTGGCCGTGGTCGGCGATCTGCCGCAAACGCTGGACCTTCCCTGGTTTCACCGCGACGACGTCGACGCCGTCGCCGCCTTCCTGATTTCACGATTGGATCTGCCCCATGCTGAGCTTTGAACAAGCCCGTGACTGGCTGCTGGAGCGCGCCCAGCCGCTGAGCGCCACCGAACAAGTCGAATTGCTGGCCGCCGCCGGCCGCGTGCTGGCCGAGCCTGTGCTGGCCACGCTGGACGTGCCGCCGCACGACAATAGCGCGATGGACGGCTACGCCTTGCGCGCCGACGAACAAGCGGCGGCGATGCCGGTGTCGCAGCGGGTGCCGGCCGGCAGCGTGCCGCAGGCGCTGGCCGCCGGCAGCGTGGCGCGCATCTTCACCGGCGCGCCCATTCCGCCCGGCGCGGACGCCGTCATCATGCAGGAACAGGCGGAAACCGCCGCCGACGGCACGGTGAGCTTCAGCCAACCGGCCAGCGCCGGCCAGAACATCCGCCGTCGCGGCGAGGACATCCGCGCCGGCCAGGAAATCCTGCCGGCCGGCAAAGTGCTGAACCCGGCCGACATCGGCCTGGCCGCGTCCATCGGCGTGGAAACGCTGACGGTGCGCCGCCCGCTGCGGGTGGCGGTGTTCTTCACCGGCGACGAACTGGTGGAGCCGGGCCGGCCGCTGGCCGCCGGCCAGATCTACAACTCCAACCGCTACTGGCTGGCGCCGGCGCTGATGCGCCTGGGCTGCGAGGTGATCGATCTGGGCATCGTCCGCGATTCCCTGGGCGCCACCCGAGAGGCGCTGCGCGACGCCGCCGACGCCGCCGACGTGATCATGACCTGCGGCGGGGTGTCGGTGGGCGAGGAAGACCACGTCAAGGCCGCGGTGGAGGCCGAGGGCTCGTTGGACCTGTGGAAGCTGGCGATCAAGCCGGGCAAGCCGCTGGCTTACGGCAAGGTGGGGCAGGCGGACTTCATCGGCCTGCCGGGCAATCCGGTGTCCGGCTTCGTCACCTTCCAGGTGCTGGCGCGCGCCTTCCTGGAACGGCGCGCCGGCCTGCCGGTCTCGGCGCTGGCGCCGGAAGGCCCGTATCCGGCGGCCTTCGACTGGACCCGGCCGGACGCGCGCCGCAGCGAGTTCATCCGCGTGCGGCGCGTGTGCGTCGACGGCCGCTGGCAGCTGGAACTGTACCCGCAGCAAGGCTCCGGCGTGCTGATGTCCTGCGCCTGGGCCGATGGCCTGGTGCGGCTGGAGCCGGGCCAGGCGGTGGCGCGCGGCGACATGCTGGTCTATCTGCCGCTGGTGCAGTAAGCCGTGCCCGTCGTCCGCTTCGTCGATGAAACCGGCGCGCTGCTCGGCGAGCAGCAGGCCATGCCCGGAGACAATCTGCTGGACCTGGCGCGGCTGGCGGACGTGCCCCTGCACTGGCGTTGCGGCCAGGGCACTTGCGGCACCTGCAAGGTGAGGCTGGCGACGCCGGAGGCGGAGCAGCGGCCCAGCCGTAAGGAACGCAATGTGCTGCTGCGCGCCGGCGCCATAGACGCGGCTCAGGCCGCCAGCGAATGCTGGACCGAGGCGCGGCCTTGGCGGCTGGCCTGCCACCTGCATCTGAGCGAGGAGGATTGGGAAGTGGAGTGTCCGGCGTTTTGAGCGCCAACAAAAAGGGCCCGTAGGGGCCCTTGTTTATTGCATTGGGCGCTCAAGCGCTCCTGCGGTACAGCGCGATCGACCCCGCCAAAGCCAGCAAGGTGCCGCCGCTGATGCGGTTCAGCCACTTCACGCCGTTTTCCCGCCACAGTTGCAGAGACTTCGCGCCCAGCAGCGCGTAGCCGCTCATCGCCAACACGTCTATCGCCACGATCACGGCGGCCAAGGCCAGGTACTGGGGCAACTGGGCTTCGGCCGGCGAGACGAACTGAGGCAATAGCGCGGACATGAAGAAATAATACTTGGGGTTGCCCATGGCCACGGAAAAGCTTTTGGCGACGGCGGCCCCGCGCGAAGGCTGGCGCGCGGCGTCTCGGATCAAGGCCGGCCCGTCTTTGGCGCGTAGCATCTGCAGGCCGACATAGGCGAGAAAAGTCACGCCCAGCCATTTGACGATCTGAAATAGCGTTTCGGACGCCGCCAGCAGCGCGCCGAAACCCAGACCCACCAACAGCACCAGCAGCAAGTCGGCCAAGACCGCGCCCAGCATGCCGTACAGCGCGTAGCGCAGACCGAAGCGGGAACCGTTGCTCAGCGCGAGCAACACCGTCGGCCCCGGGGTGAGAATGCCGACGGACATGATGAAGGCGAAGGCGAGCAGGGTGGCGAAAGTCATGAACAAGTCTCCGTCCGGTATCGATCTCTTAATCCGCGGTCTGCCGCTCGCCGCGCGCTTCGGCCTCGCCGGCCTTGGGTTCCGGACATTCCGGACGCAGCCAGTGGCGCAGCATGGTCAGGGCCACCGCCAGCAGGGTGGGGCCGATGAACAGGCCTATCACCCCCCAGGCGATCAGGCCGCCGATCACGCCCAGGAAGATCAGCGACAGCGGCATCTGCGCGCCCTGGCTGATCAGCAAGGGCTTCAGGATGTTGTCTATGGTGTTGATCAGCAAAAAGCCCCAGACCAGCAGAAAGATGCCCAGGCCGGTGTTGCCGATGTAAAACACCCAGGCGGCGGCCGGCAGCCAGACGATCAGCGTCGGCATCTGCGCCACCGCGACGATGAAGCAGAGGAAGCCCAGCACCAGCGCGCCGGGCACGCCGGCGATCAAGAGGCCGATCACGCACAGAATGGTCTGCGCCAGCGCGGTGCCCACCACCCCGGTGGTGACGCTGCGTATGGTGCGGGCGATCACGTCCGGCAGTTCGCCGGCCGGCGCGCCGCCCAGCTTGATCACGATCAGCTCCACCATGTCCCACAGCCGGTCGCCGTTGATCAACAGCAGGCCGGACACAATGATGGCCAGCACGATCTCCAGCAGGCTCAGGCTGAGATTGGCGCCGCCGGACAACAGCCACAGCGCACCCTGGTTCACCGCCGGGCGGATCTTTTCGAAGAAGCCGGGCAAGTCGGCCTGCACACTGCCCCACAGCTTTTGCAGGCTTTCGCCCACCACCGGGATATTGGCCAGCCAGGCCGGCGCGTTGGGCAGGGTCAGCTGGGTCAGATCATGGGTGAGGCCGGACAGATGGGGCAGGGTGTCCGCCAAGGTCAGCGCCATCAGGCCGATGGGGATGGCCAGCGCCAGCGCCAGCGCCAGCACGATGAGCAGGGCGGCCAGCTTGTGGCGCTCCCCCAGTTTTTGCCGCAGCCGGCAATGCAGCGGCCAGGCGGAAATGGCGATGATGGAGGCCCAGGTCAGGGCGCCGAGAAAGGGTTGGATCACGCGCAGGCAAGACATCACCAGCAGGGCGATGATGGCGATCTGGAACACGGCCAGAATGCTGACATTGGAGAACGCTTTATTGATGGCCATGGGGCTCTCGGAAAATGAAAACGGGCCGATCGGAAGACCGGCCCGCTGATTCTGCAATGCAATGGGCGTGAATGCAATTGGCGCTTGCGGCTATTGCGGATTCGCCGCCGCCAAGGTCTTGGCGAAGGCTTCCGCCGGGGTGAAGCCGATCACGCGGTCCGCCTCCTGGCCCAGCTTGTCGAACAGGATGATGCCCGGCGGGCCGAACAGGCCGAAGCGTTTGAGCAGCGCCTGGTGCTCGGCGTTGTTGGCGGTCACGTCGGCCTTGGCCAGCACATAGCCCTGCATCTGGCGGCTGACCGCGGCGTCCGGGAAGGTTTCCGCCTCCATCTCCTTGCAGGACACGCACCAGTCGGCGTAGAAGTCCAGCAGCAGCGGCTTGCCCTCCGTCTTGGCCCTGGCCAGCAGCGCGTCCAGCTGAGCGCTGTTCGCCACCGGCTGGAACACGGCGGCGGCCTTGGCTTCCGCCTGGCCCTGGCCCAGCCAGCGCAAGGGGTAGCGCGGGTTGTCGGCGCCGGCCAGCAGGCCGGCCAATTGGGCCGCGCCTATCAGCAGCAGCGCCACGCCGGCGGCCTTGCCCAGCCGCCGCGGCGCGCCGGCGTTGCCGGGCAGCGCTTCCAGCGCGCCCAGGGACACCGCGCTGCCTATCAGCAGCAAGGCCCACAGCAGCATCACCAGCGCGCCCGGCAGGAAGGGCGTGGCCAGCCAGATGGCCAGGCCCAGCATCACCACGCCGAAGCAGGCCTTGACGGTTTTCATCCAGCCGCCGGCGCGCGGCAGCACCTGGCCGCCGAAGGTGCCGATCAGGATCAGCGGCAGGCCCAGGCCCAGCGCCATCGCGTACAGCGCGGCCCCGCCCAGCGCGGCGTCGCCGGTGCTGCCGATATAGCCCAGCGCCAGCGCCAGCGGCGGCGCGACGCAGGGGCCGATGATCAGCGCGGACAGCGCGCCCATGATGAACACGGTGGCGAACTTGCCGCCGGACATGCGGTTGGAGGTGTCGGCCAGCCGCGACTGCAGCGCCGACGGCAGCTGGATGGTGAACAGATCGAACATGGACAGCGCGAACACCACCATCAGCGCGCTGGCGCTCAGCACCACCGCCGGCTGTTGCAGCCACACGGTCAGCAGCGCGCCGGTGAGGCCGGCGACCACGCCGACCAGGGTATAGGTCAGCGCCAGGCCTTGCACATAGGTGAAGGACAACAGGAAACCGCGGCGGCGGGTCAGCGTTGCGCCCTGGCCGGCAATCAATGAGGAAACGATGGGCAGTAGCGGATACATGCAGGCGGTGAAGGCCATGCCTATGCCCGCCAGCAGAAAGGTGCCCAATGTGGTCAGCCAACCCTGGGCTGCCAGCTCATTGTTGCCGGCCGAGGACTTTCCCTGCGGGGAGGCCTCCGACAGCCATTCGCCTAGCTTGCCGCCGGCGGCCGGCGTGCCGCCCACCTTGAGCTTGTGGGTGTAGGGCGGGTAGCACACGCCGGCGTCGGCGCAGCCTTGCAGTTTGACCTGCAGTTCGAATTCGGCCGGCGCGTTGGGCTGCAGGGGCACGGTCACCACGTTCTTGCCGATGAACACGGTCTGCTTGCCGAAGTACTGGTCGTTCTTTTCCTTGCCGGCGGGGAATTGCGGCGCGCCCACCAGATTGGCCGGCTGGCTGCTGATCTGGGTGCGGTCGCGGTACAGGTAGTAGCCGGGGGCCACGTCCAGCGTCAGCTGAAGCTGGTCGCCGGCGCGCTCAACCTTGGCAGCGAAGGCTTGTTCGGCCGGCAGCAAGTCGTCCTGGTTGACGGCGTGCGCGGGCAGGCTCAAGCCCAGGCAGGCCAGCGTGACCGCGAGCAAGCCCACGATCCGGGATGAGAGTAGCGATAAGTTGATTGGCACGGGATGACTCTATGGTTTATGGTCGTTAGCGTTTGAATGACCGGCGCGCGCAGGCATTGGTTCCATGGCGGCCGGGCGGGGTGCGGAAGGCGGCGGACTTGGTCGCGGCCGCGTCTTGCTATGCGAAAACAATATGCATTAAATTCAAATAACGGGCAAACGGTAAGATAGAATATTTATATAAAAACTAGGGCGCAACACCAGACATCATGCGAGAAACGATTCACTTTGCTCATGCCAACAGTTTCCCGGCCTCGGTTTACCGCAAATTCCTGGACGCGCTGGGCGAGCGCTGCCAGGTGGGCTTCCTCGACGCCATCGGCCACGATCCGGCCTATCCGGTCACCGACTGCTGGCCGCATCTGGTGGAGGAAACCATCGCCCACATCGAAAGCCACTATCAGGGCCCTATCGTCGGCGTCGGCCATTCTCTGGGCGGCTTCCTGATGTTCTACGCCGCCTTGCGCCGGCCGGAGCTGTTCAAGCGCATCGTGATCCTGGATTCGCCGCTGATGGGGCCGTTCCGCTCGCGCGGCATCTGGCTGGCCAAGAAGCTGGGCTTCATCGATCGCATCACCCCGGGCGGCAACACCCTGAAGCGGCGCGACAACTGGGCGTCGGTGGCCATGGTTCACGACTACTTCGCCCGCAAGTCCATGTTCGCCCGCTTCGATCCGGACTGCCTGGCTGACTACGCCGAGCACGGCACGGTGGACGACGGCCAGGGCGGACGCAAGCTTAAATTCCGTCCGCGGATCGAACATGACATCTATTGTTCGCTGCCGCATGATTTTCCGCGTTATCGCGGCCAATTGAAAGTGCCGGCGGCTTTTATCGCCGGCGTCGGCTCCGACGTGTTGAAACCGGCGGACCTGCGCTTCATGCGCAAGCACTTCAATATCCAGGTGCAGATGCAGCAGGGCAGCCATCTGTTTCCGCTGGAACGGCCGGTGGAAACGGCGCGGCGCATCCTGGATCTGCTGGAGGCCTGAGCCGGGATCCGGCGGCGCAAAAAACGGAAGCCCCAGGGCTTCCGTTTTGACTGCGGCTTGCGTTTGAGCGGCGAAGCGCCGCCGGTTTCAGGCGGGCTAGATGGGGCGGATTTCTTGCGGGTAGAGCAGGGCGATATGGGCTCTGCCTTCGGAGCGGTCGGTCAAGAAGAGCTGGGCCAACAACAGATGCTGTTCCGGCAGGGAGTTCAGGTCGGTCTTGATCTTGTCGAACAGCTCGGCCTTGTAGGTGGCTTGGTCGCGGCCACCGGCTTTGCTGGAATAGGTTTTCAGCGCCCAAGCATGGCCGACATGGGCCAGCTCGGGGTTGCTCAGTCCCAGTTTGTTATAAATGACGCCTTTGGCGTCCGAGCCGTCCTCGTCGGAGTAAGCGAGCAGGGAGAAGCTAGGGCCGCTGAGATTCAGGGCGGAATTCAGCTTGTCGGCCACGTTTTCGATATAGGGCTCGAAGTAGCAGGTGTATAGCCAGGCAGGCAGCGGGATGGGCGGCTTGATGACGGGCAGTTTGATGTGGGTGGTGGGATAGAACAGGGTGATGGTGGCCTTGCCGCCCTTGCTGTCCGACAGCAAGAGCTTGGCGCCGAAAGCCTCGGCTGGCGACAAGCTGTTCAGTTTGTTGCGAATCTTGTCGAATAATTCTGTATTGTAGGCGGCCTGATCGTCGCCTTTGGGCTTGGCCTCGATATAGAGTTTCTGCCAGCCGGCATTGTTCTTCTGGATATTGCCCTGGTTGGCCGGCGCATAAAACACCACGCCCTTGGCCGGATTTTCTTTCTCGTCGGCCACGGCGGCGATAATGTGATGATTGGCCCGCGACAGTTCATCGGTGCGCTGTCTGATCTTCTCCAGCAGCTCATCAATATCATTCTTAAACTCGGCAATATAATCCCAATAGTTCGACATTGAATGACTCCATTGCGGTTGAATGGCGCGGCGGTGTCGCGCTCTGAATGGATTGTATGTCGGTGGCAAATGTGCGCGGCTGACAAAAGCTGAACGCCGCTTCAGCGACGGCGGGCGGCATGGGCGCTTGGCGTGGGTTCTCAGGGGGCAAAGCAAAACGCCCGGCGGTGCCGGGCGTTGAAGTTGGACGACAAACCTTCTTACAGCATCGCCAGCCGCTGGCGCACGCTGCGCTCGATGCCGGCGGCGTCCAGGCCGCAATCGGTCAGCATGCCGGCCGGGTCGCCGTGCTCCACGTAATCATCCGGCAGGCCCAGTTGCAATACCGGCTTGAGGATGCCCATCGCCTGCATCGCCTCCAAACAGGCCGAGCCGGCGCCGCCCATCACCACGTTTTCCTCCACGGTGATGATCAGATCGTGGCTCTCCGCCAGCCGGCATACCAGTTCCGCGTCCAGCGGCTTGACGAAGCGCATGTCGGCCACGGTGGCGTTCAGCGCCTCGGCGGCGGCCAGGGCCGGCGTCACCATGCTGCCGAAGGCGAGGAAGGCCACTTTTTCGCCCTGGCGGCGCAGCAGGCCCTTGCCCAGCGGCAGCGCCGTCATCTCCGCCTGGATCTCGGCGCCGGGGCCGGTGCCGCGCGGATAGCGCACCGCGGCCGGGCTGTTCATCTGGAAGCCGGTGTACAGCATCTGCCGGCATTCGTTCTCGTCCGAGGGCGCCATCACCGTCAGATTGGGAATGCAGCGCAGGAAGGACAGATCGAAGGCGCCCGCGTGGGTGGGGCCGTCCGCGCCCACCAGGCCGGCGCGGTCGATGGCGAACAGCACCGGCAGATTCTGCAGCGCCACGTCGTGGATCAGCTGGTCGTAAGCGCGCTGCAGGAAGGTGGAGTAGATCGCCACCACCGGCTTGACGCCGTCGCAGGCCAGGCCGGCGGCGAAGGTGACCGCGTGCTGTTCGGCGATGGCCACGTCGTAATAGCGGTCCGCGTGCTCCTGCTCGAAGCGCACCAGGCCGGAGCCCTCGCGCATCGCCGGAGTGATGCCCACCAGGCGCGGGTCGCGCTTGGCCATGTCGCAGATCCAGTCGCCGAACACCTGGGTGTATTGCGGCTTGCCGCCGCCCTTGCCGCTGGCCAGGCCGTTGCTGGGGTCGAACTTGGTGACGCCGTGGTATTTGACCGGGTCGCTCTCCGCCAGCTTGTAGCCGTGGCCCTTCTTGGTGACGATGTGCAGGAACTGCGGGCCTTTGAGGCTGCGGATATTGCTCAGGGTGTCCACCAGCACGTCCACGTCGTGACCGTCGATCGGGCCGATGTAGTTGAAGCCGAACTCCTCGAACAGGGTGCCGGGGGTGAAGAAGCCCTTGACGTGCTCCTCCACCTTGCTGGCGATCTCCTTCAGCGGCGGGGCGATGCCCAGCACCTTGCTGGAGCCTTCGCGCATCGCCGCGTAGAAGCGGCCGGACATCAGCTTGGCCAGGTAGTTGTTCAGCGCGCCGACATTGGGCGAGATCGACATCTCGTTGTCGTTGAGCACCACCAGCAGATCGGTGTCCATCGCGCCGGCGTTGTTGAGGGCCTCGAAGGCCTGGCCGGCGGTCATGGAGCCGTCGCCGATGATGGCCACGCACTTGCGCTCAATGCCCTGGGTCTTGGCGGCCACCGCCATGCCCAGCGCCGCGCCGATGGAGGTGGAGGAATGGCCGACGCCGAAGGTGTCGTACGGCGATTCGTCGCGCTTGGGAAAGCCGGCCAGGCCGCCTTTCTGGCGCATGCTGCCCATGCGTTCGCGGCGGCCGGTCAGAATCTTGTGCGGGTAGGTTTGATGGCCCACGTCCCACACCAGGCGGTCGTCCGGGGTGTTGAACACATAGTGCAGGGCGATGGTCAGCTCAATGCTGCCCAGGTTGGAGGCGAAGTGGCCGCCGGTCTTGCTGACGCTTTCCACCAGGAAGTCGCGCAGTTCCGTGGCCAGCGGCGCAAGCTGCTGGCGCGACAGCTTGCGCAGGTCGGCGGGGCTTTGAATGGTCTCGAGCAAGGGATACATAGTTTTCTGCTTCTCAGAACGAGCGCGCGACGATGTAGTCGGCCAGTTCCTTCAATCGTTGGGCGGAATCGCCAAATCCTTCCAGCGCGGCAAACGCCTCGTCGCGCAAGTCGCGGGCAAACTGCTTGGCTTCGGACAGCCCCATCAGGCTGACGTAGGTGGGCTTGTCGTGGGCGGCGTCCTTGCCGGCGGTCTTGCCCAGGGTGGCGGTGTCCGCTTCGCAGTCCAGCACGTCGTCCACCACCTGGAAGGCCAGGCCCATGCGCTTGGCGAATACGTCCAGGCGGGCGGTCTCGTCTTCGCTCAGCGGCCGGCCGGCCATGGCGCCCAGCAGCACCGACGCGCGGATCAGCGCGCCGGTTTTCAGCAAATGCATATACTCCAGCTCAGGCTGATTCAGCGCCTTGCCCACGCTGGCCAGATCGATGGCCTGGCCGCCGGCCATGCCGGCGTGGCCGGCGGCGCGCGCCAGCGTATGCGTCATCGCCAGCTGGGCGGAGGCCTCCACGCCGGCCATGGGCGCGGAGAGCACGTCGAAAGCCAGGGTTTGCAGCGCGTCGCCCACCAGGAGCGCGGTGGCCTCGTCGTAAGCCACGTGGCAAGTGGGCTTGCCGCGGCGCAGCACGTCGTCGTCCATACAGGGCATATCGTCGTGCACCAGGGAATAGACGTGGACCATCTCCAGCGCGGAGCCGATGCGGGCCAGATTGTCGGCGCTGGCGCCCACCAGTTCGCCGGCGGCGAACACCAGCAGCGGGCGCACCCGCTTGCCGCCGCCCAGGCAGACGTAGCGCATCGCTTCGTGCAATTTTTGCGGCGTGTGCTGGGGGGAGGGCAGCAGGCGCTCCAGCGCGCCTTCCACTTGCTGCTGGATCTCGGTCATCCAGGCCATGAACGGTTTATTGTCCATTGGACAATTCCAGCGGTTTGAGTTCGTTGTTTTCCAGGATTTTCAGCTGCTGTTCCGCGTCGGCCAGTTTGGTCTGGCAGAACTTGATCAATTCTATGCCCTGCTTGTAGGAGCCGAGCGCCGTTTCCAGCGGCATGTCGCCGCTTTCCATCGCCTGGATGATGTCTTCCAGTTGGGCCAGTGCGGTTTCGAAACTGGCCGGCGCTTTGCTGGCTTTAGCCATGGCGTTTTCCTTATTGTGCTTTGTGGTGGCCGGGCCGTGCGTGTTCTATCGGTGTCGCGAGGGCGCGGGCGGCTCTTTAAGGCCGTCATTCTAGTCCAATTTCCCGGTGCGGCGACAGAGGCGATTGAGCGCTTTTGGCAAGCGCGAATGCCGTGGAGATGCCGGCGGCGCGGAAAGTGAACGCGCCTAGCGGACAATTCCCCGCCGCCCGCATTTGCGGTAGGGTGTCGCCAATTGAAAACGACAGGGGCCAGCATGCATTCGCAACCATCCATTCTGATCACCGGCTGCTCCAGCGGCATCGGCTACCACACCGCCGTCATCCTGGCCCAGCGCGGCTGGCGCGTGATCGCCAGCTGCCGCGCCGCGGCCGACGTGGAGCGCCTGCGCAGCGAGGGCATGACTTGCATCCGGCTGGACGTGGACGACGCCGACTCCATCCGCGACGGCCTGGCCCAGGCGGTGGAACTGGCCGGCGGCCGCCTGGACGCCTTGTTCAACAACGCGGGCTTCGGCCAGCCGGGCGCGGTGGAGGACATCAGCCGCGCGGCGATGCGCGAGCAGTTCGAAACCAATCTGTTCGGCCCCTGGGAGCTGAGCAACGCCGCGCTCAAAGTGATGCGCGCCCAGGGTCATGGCCGCATCGTGTTCAACAGCTCCATTCTGGGCTTCGCCGCCATGCGCTGGCGCGGCGCTTACAACGCCAGCAAGTTCGCGATGGAAGGCCTGTGCGACACCCTGCGCCACGAGCTGCACGGCACCGACATCCATGTGTCCTTGGTGGAGCCGGGGCCGATAGAAAGCCGCTTCCGCCCCAATGCGCTGGCGCGTTTCCTGAAGAACGTGGACATCGACGCCAGTTTTCACCGCGAGGCCTATCAGCAGCAGCTGGCGCGGCTGAAGAAAGAGGGCCACGCCGCGCCGTTCACCCTGCCGGCCAGCGCGGTGGCGGAGGCGGTGCACCGCGCCATCACGGCGGCCAAGCCGGCGGCGCGCTACCGGGTGACTTTCCCCACCAAATTGTATTGGTGGCTGCGTCGCCTGCTGCCAACCCGTTGTTTTGACTGGGCATTGCGCGCGGCCACCTGAGGCGGCGCCAAGTCCTTGGCTTAGCATGAGTTTTTCTATGCATAGACATGTATTTTCTTTGATGCCATTTTGATAGTTTCTTGTTGATCTAGCCCGCGGATTCGCTTTACAGTCACGGCACTTGCTCATGGCATTTCCTCATGCCGGAGCAGGCATAACAATAGAGACGCCGGGTTTCCCGGCTCCGTGACACAAAGGAGTAAGCGAGATGAATCGCTGGAAATGGCTGCCCCTGCTGCTGGCGGGGGCGGGCCTGCTCGCGTCCGCGCAAGCGGCCGATATGAGCAAGACGCTAAAGGTGTCCTTCCTGGCGCCCGAGACCGGATTCGACCCGGCCAAGATGAGCGATATTTATTCGCTGGGCGTGATCGAGAACATTTTCGACAACCTGCTCAGGTACGACTATCTGGCGCGGCCGCTCAAGCTCAAGCCGGGCACCGCCGTGGCCCTGCCGGAGATCTCGGCGGACGGCCAGGTGTTCACCTTCAAGGTCCGGCCCGGCATTTATTTTGCCGACGACCCGGCCTTCAAGGGCAAGAAGCGCGAGCTGACCGCGGCGGACTACGCCTACAGCATCAAGCGCTTCGCCGACCCCAAGGTCAGCTCGCCCAACGCCACTTCCTATACCGACTACGTGCTGGGATTGGCGGAGGCGGGCAGCGCCGCCAGCAAGAAAGGGCGCTTCGACTACGACAAGCCTATCGAAGGCATCAAGGCGCTGGACCGCTACACCCTGCAGCTGACGCTGAAAAAGCCCAATTACAACTTCCTCTACACCGTGGCCGCCAAATTCAGCGGCGCGGTGGCGCGCGAGGTGATTGAAACCTACGACAGCAACACCAACGCCCACCCGGTGGGCACCGGGCCGTTTGTGCTGAAGGAATGGAAGCCGGGCAACCGCATCATCCTGGAAGCCAACCCCGGCTACCGCAAGGAAGTGTTCGCCGACGAGCCGGCCGCCGACGCGCCGCCGCAGGACCGCGAAATCGCCGAGCAACTGCGCGGCAAGACCCTGCCTGTCATCGGCCGCGTGGACATCAAGGTGATAGAAGAAGAACAGCCGCGCTGGCTGTCCTTCCTCAACAAGCAGATCGACTACATCGGCGTGCCCAAGTCCGCCATCCCGTCCACCGTGCACAGCAGCGAGGCCAATCCCTTCCAGGCCAGCCTCAACCCGACGCTGGCGCAGCGCGGCATCCGCCTGCACCACAATCTGGGCATGGACCTGACTTACGCCTTCTTCAATATGCGTGACCCGGTGGTGGGCGGCTACAGCAAGCAAAAGATCGCCTTGCGCCGCGCCATCGCCATGGCCTACCCCAGCAAGGAAGTGATCAAGCTCTTGTACAGCGGCCAGGCCATCCAGCTGCAAAACCTGGTGCCCTTGAACATGGTGGGCAACGATCCGCGCTTTCACGGCGCGGCGGACTTCGATCCGGCGCTGGCCAACGCGCTGCTGGACCAGGCCGGCTACAAGATCGGTCCGGACGGCTACCGCCGCCAGCCCAACGGCCAGCCGCTGCTGATCACCCAGGCCACCCAGGGCAGCGCTTTCGACAAGCAGTTCAACCAGATCTGGCAGAAGGCCTTTGACAGCATCAAGCTGCGCGTCACCTTCAAAGTGGCCAAATGGAATGAAAACCTCAAGGCCGCCTACGCCGGCAAGGTGCAGATGTGGTCCTTGGGCGGTTCCGCCGCCATTCCGGACGGCGACGACTTCGTCACCGGCCTGTGGACCAAGCAGATCGGCATCGGCAACCTGCCCTTCTTCAGCCGGCCGGAGTTCGACAAGGCCTATGAAGCATCGCAAGTGCTGCCCAACGGGCCGGAACGCGACGCGCTGTTCGACCGCATGAACCGGGTGGTGGCCGCTTACCAGCCCTATGTGCTGGGCGTGACCCGCTTCGAAAACGTCGTCAGCCACGACTATCTCAAGGGTTACAAGCCGCATCCGCTGGCCACGATTGGGGTGTCCTGGCGTTATGTCGACATCGACCTGAGCAAGCGCCGCTAAGCGCCTTGATCCGGGGCGCAGCCGCGCCGCTATATTCTGGAGAAGCAGATGTTCAATTTCATCATCCGCCGAATCTGGCAGATGGTGCCGACGATGTTCGGCGTCATGCTGCTGGTGTTCGTGCTGTTCAACTGGGTGGGCGGAGACCCCACCTACATCCTGGCCGGCAAACGCCTGACGCCGGAAATCATGGCCAATATCCGCGCCCAGCTGGGCCTGGACCTGAGCCTGCCGCAGCAGTTCTGGCTCTTCGTCAAGCAAGTGGCCACCTTCGACTTCGGCACCTCCTGGTCCACCCAGCAGTCCGTCACCGCCACGCTGGCTTCGCGCATCGGCCCCTCGCTGACGCTGACCGGCACCTTGCTGGTGTTCGAACTGCTGACCGCGCTGCCCATCGCCATCGTCGTGGCTTACTACCGCGGCACGCTGACCGACCGCATGGTGACGCTGATCTGCACCGTGGCCATGTCCGTCAGCTCGCTGGCCTACATCATCGTCGGCCAGTACCTGCTGGCCTTCAAACTGGACTGGTTCCCGGTGATGGGCTGGGACGACGACAGCCTGCTGCGCAGCCTGCTGATCTATGTGCCGCTGCCGCTGATCCTGGGCATGCTGGTGTCGCTGGCGCCCAATGTGCGCTTCTACCGCAGCTTCGTGGTGGAAGAACTGGGCCACGACTACGTGCGCACCGCGCGCGCCAAGGGCTTGTCGGAAAAAACCGTGCTGTTCAAGCACGTGCTGCGCAACGCGCTGATCCCGGTGGTCACCGCGGTGATGATGTCCTTGCCCTTCCTGGTGCTGGGCTCGATGCTGCTGGAGCGCTTTTTCGGCATTCCCGGCATGGGCAATGAACTGCTGATGGCGGTGGACAAGAGCGATTTCCCGGTGATCAAGGCCATTACCGTGACCATCGCCGCCGCCGCCATGGTGTTCAACCTGCTGGCCGACATCATCTACAAGTGGATCGATCCACGCGTGCAACTCAAGTGAGCGCGGAGCACAAGACATGACAACATTGCACAATACCGCCGGCGCGCCGCCGGCCGCCCCCTCGCGCAGCCTGTGGGCGCTGGGCTGGCAACGCTTGAAGCGCGACCGCATCGGCTTCGTCTCCCTGTGGGTGGTGGCCGCCTTCATGCTGCTGGCCGCCGCCGGCTGGCTCAATCTGGCCGGCCGCGGCTGGAACGACGAAATCGCCGCCTCCTACGCGCCGCCCACTTTATTGCTGGAGAAATACCGCCAGCAGGAAACGCCGGCCGCGGCCGGCGGCCAGTCCACCGCCATCGTGCCCACCGAACGCTTGAAACCGTCGGAAGATCCCATTCACGACTGGCTGGAAGCCGCGCGCCCGCACGCCGCCCAGTACGCGGTGCCGGAAGTGAAGAAAGTGGCGTCGCTGACCTTCGGCGCGGACCAGCGCGGCCGCGACATCCTGGACAAGGTGATTAAGGGCACCGCCACTTCGCTGCTGGTGGGCTTCTTCGGCGCGCTGCTGTCCATCCTGATCGGCACCTCGCTGGGCGCGATGGCCGGCTATTTCGGCCGCAAGGTGGACGACTTCCTGATGTGGTTCTACAGCGTGTTCACCTCGGTGCCGGACATGCTGTTGCTGCTCGCCTTCGCCGCCGTGGCCGGGCGCGGCATCGCCACCGTCATTCTGGTGCTGTCGCTGACCAGCTGGACCGGCACCTTCCGCCTGGTGCGGGCCGAGTTCATCAAGAACCGCTCGCGCGAGTACGTGCAGGCGGCGGACGCGATCGGCGCCAGCCACAGCCGCCGCATGTTCATCCACATCCTGCCCAATGTCTCCCACCTGCTGCTGGTGCAGTTCTCCCTCTTGATGGTGGGCCTGATCAAGTACGAAGTGATCCTGTCCTTCCTGGGTTTCGGCGTGGACGTGCGCCAAGTGAGCTGGGGCTCCATGCTGGCGGAAGTGCCGGAAGAGCTGTTGCAAGGCTATTGGTGGCAGCTGGCCATGGTGGTGGTGTTCATGTCCACCCTGGTGACCGCCTTCAGCATGTTGACCGATGCGCTGCGCGACGCGCTGGACCCGCGCGCGGCGGCGAAGTGAGCGGGGAGAACAGACTATGACTCAGAACCAGACCCTGCTGTCGGTGCGCAATCTCAAAGTGGCGTTCCGTCAGGAGAACGGCGGCGATTTCCAGGCGCTCAAGGGCGTCAGCTTCGACATCCCGGCCAAGCGCACCGTGGCCTTGGTGGGCGAATCCGGCTCCGGCAAATCGGTGACCTCCATGGCCATCATGCGCCTGCTGTCGCCGCAGCACGCCAGTATCCACCCGGACAGCCAGATCCTGCTGCAAGGGCGGGATCTGCTCAAGGCCGGCGGCGCCGAGATGCGGGCGCTGCGCGGCAAAGACATCGCGATGATCTTCCAGGAGCCGATGAGCTCGCTGAACCCGGTGTTCAGCGTGGGCGAGCAGATCATGGAAGCCCTGATGCTGCACGCCAAGCTGGGCCGCCGCGCCGCGCGCCGGCGCGCGATCGAACTGTTGCGCGAAGTGGGCCTGCCGGAACCGGAAAGCAAGGTGGACAGCTACCCGCACCAGCTGTCCGGCGGCCAGCAGCAGCGGGTGATGATCGCGATGGCCATCGCCTGCGAACCCAAGCTGCTGATTGCCGACGAACCCACCACCGCGCTGGACGTGACCATCCAGAAGCAGATCCTGCAACTGATCGCGGATCTGCAGAAGAAACACGATATGGCGGTGCTGTTCATCACCCACGATCTGGGCGTGGTGGGCGAGTTCGCCGACGAAGTCATCGTCATGCGTCACGGCGAAATCCGCGAACAGGGCAGCGTGCAGCAAATCTTCGACGCGCCGCAGGACGCCTACACCAAGGCGCTGCTGGCCTGCCGCCCACACCTTGACCGGCGGCCGCAGCGGCTGGCGGTGATCGACGACTTCCTGCAGCCGGGCGGCTATGTGGAACCGCCGCAGCGCGAGCGCGGCTACCGGGACGACGACGAAATCATCCTGGACGTGCGCGGGCTGAGCAAATCCTTCGACGTGCGCGAAGGCTTGTTCGGCAAACGCCAGTTCCACGCGGTCAAGGACGTGTCCTTCAAGCTGGCCCGCGGCAAGACCCTGGGCATCGTCGGCGAATCCGGCTCCGGCAAGACCACCGTCGGTCTGACCCTGGTGCGGCTGCACCAGGCCAGCGGCGGCCAGGCGCTGTTCCACGGCCAGGACCTGCTGGGCATGGACGCCAAGGCCTTCCACGCCTATAAGCGGCGCATCCAGATCATCTTCCAGAACCCCTACGCCTCGCTGAACCCGCGCTTCACCGTGGAGCAGATCCTGAGCGAACCGATGCAGCTGCACGGCATCGGCCGCGACGGCGGCGAGCGGCGCAAGCTGGCGCAGGAACTGCTGGACAAGGTGGGCATGCCGGCCGGGGCGCTGCAGAAATACCCGCACGAATTCTCCGGCGGCCAGCGTCAGCGCATCGCGATTGCGCGCTGCCTGACCTTGAAGCCGGAAGTGCTGATCTGCGACGAATCGGTGTCGGCGCTGGACGTGTCGGTGCAGGCGCAAGTGCTGAACCTGCTGCAAGACCTGCAGGACGAATACGGCCTGTCCTATCTGTTCATCTCGCACGATCTGGCGGTGGTGAAGCATATCTCCGACCAAGTGATGGTGATGAACAAGGGTGAGGTGGTGGAGCAGGCGGACGCGGATCAGATTTACCGCGAGCCGCGGCAGAGCTATACCCGCAAGTTGTTGGAGTCCATCCCGCAAGGCTGGGTGGGCATGGCGCCGGCCTAAGCGCTGACGGCCATTCGCACAAAACCGCCGGGAAACCGGCGGTTTTTTATTGTCCGGCCAGCGCGCGGAAACCGTAATGCAGCAGCGCGTAAGCGCCAAACAGGATACAGGCCAGCGCGCCGTAAGCCAGGGCGGAGCGGCCGGCGTGGCTCAAGTCCGTGCTGCTGGGCAGGCAGCCGTCCCAGCACTGCGCCGCCAGAAAGCCCAGTCCGGCCGCGGCCGGGCTCAGCCACGGCCAGCGCGCCGCCAGCGCCAGCAGGCCCCAACCCAGCGGCAGCAACAGCAAGGGCGCAATGCCGATGGGCAGCGCGTTCCACCACGTCAGCCGGTTGAAGCCCACCTGACCCAGCGTCAGCTGCCGGCCGTTGCGGCGCGGCCACACGCTGAAGCGGCTGGGCCGCGCCCGCAGCAGCCAGCCCACCAGGAAGTGGCAGAGCTCGTGCAGCACCGTGCCCGGCAACGACAGCGCCACATAGGGCCAGAACCAGGCGCGGCGGCGCAACTGACGGCTGAGCAACAGGAACAGCGCCGGCCACAGCAGCACGGCGGGAGAGGGGGCGAACGGCGCGTACAGCGGCTCGAGGACGGACATGGGAAGAAGAGGGCGGGCGAAAACCTGGATTGTGGCATGAGAACCTGTTTACGATCTGCTGCGCTTCGGCGATACAGCGTTGAAAACGCCCTCAAAATGCTCATGTACCACTTGTACATTCCGCTTTTTCGCTCGTTTTCGCCTTGTCTCGCTCTTGCTCGCGAGATTGTAAACACGTTCTGCGGGCGCGCCCGGACCAAGCCGGACGCGCCCTCAAGCTTGAGAGGCTGGATGTTTAGAAGGCGTTCAAGGGCTGGAGCTTCTTGTTTTTAATCCGCGCGGAAGCGGTTAATCGCCGCATCCAGCCCATGCGCCAGGCCGGACAACTGCTGCGCCATGGCGGAGGATTCCTCCACCGACAAGCCGTTTTCCGTGCCCATATTGGCGATGCGCTCCACGTTCTTGGCGGCGTCGTTGCTGGCCGTGCTCTGCTCGCGCATCGCCTCGGCGATCTCGCTGGTTTTCTCCAGCAGACGGGTGGACAGCACGCGGATCTGCGCCAGGCGCTCGGACAGCGTGCCGCTCAGCGCCACGCCGGTTTCCACTCGTTCGGTGGCCTCGCGCATGCTGGCCACCGCCGTGGTGGTGTCGCCTTGCACCGCCTTGATTTTTTCGGAGATTTCGCCGGTGGCCTGCGCGGTGCGTTCCGCCAGCTTGCGCACCTCGTCCGCCACCACGGCGAAGCCGCGGCCGGTTTCGCCGGCGCGCGCCGCCTCGATGGCCGCGTTCAAGGCCAGCAGATTGGTCTGCTCGGCGATGTCGTGGATCACGTCCACGATGTTGCCGATCTCATCGGAACGCTGGTTCAGGCCGATGATGATGGTCTCGGAGCGGCTGATTACGCTGGCGATCTCGGACATCTGCTGCGCGGCCTGGCCGGCCACCTCGCTGCCGCTCACCGCCTCGTTCATGCTGCTCTTGGCCTCGCCGGCCATTTCCACCGCGTGCTCGGCCACCAGATTGATGCTGACCGTCATCTCCTCCACCGCGGCGGCGGTGGACGAAGAAGCGTCGGTCTGCACCTGGGACGCCTCGGCAATGCGCTTGGACACGCCGGACAGCGCGTGGGCAGTGTCGTTCACCTGCTTGGCGTCCTCGCGGGTCTGCTGCAGAAAGGCGCGCAGATTGCCCAGCAGCTGCGCCAGCGCGCGGCCGGTTTCGCTGACTTCGTCGCGGCCGGTTTGATCCACCGTCACCGTCAGATCGTTCTTCTCCGCCGCGTGGCGCATGGTCTGCTGCATGGCCTGCAAGGGACGGGTGATGGAACGGACGATGGCGAAGGCCAGCGCGACGCCCACCACCA
Organism: Chromobacterium rhizoryzae; assembly: GCF_020544465.1. Classification (NCBI taxonomy): domain Bacteria; kingdom Pseudomonadati; phylum Pseudomonadota; class Betaproteobacteria; order Neisseriales; family Chromobacteriaceae; genus Chromobacterium; species Chromobacterium rhizoryzae. The sequence goes on along the minus strand of NZ_CP066126.1, from coordinate 3,229,364 downwards.
GGGCCAGGCCCAGAATGGTCAGCATCATATTGCGGGTGTTCTTCATGCTGACCGCCAGCGCGTCCTCCGCGGACTGCGCGGACTCGTCCGCCAGCTTGCTCAGGCTGTTGAGCGCGTCGCGCGCCTCGTAGAGCTTGGGCTTGAACGGGGTGATGCCGGCGTCGCCGACATTGGCCCGGCTGATCTCGCCGCTGGCGATCTTCTGATACAGCCCGTTCATGCCCTGCTCGTAGCCGGAGATGCCGGTCAGCATGCTGTCGAAGGTTTTCTGGTGATCCGCGGCCATGGCCATGGACTTGGCGGTGGCCGCCTGGTTCTTGAACTCGGCGATGTGCTTGTCCAGCAACTGCTTATTGGTCTGGATGCTCTGATCCGAGTTGTCCGGATTGCCGATGCTGATGAAGATGTTCTTCTCATCCTGGCGGATGTGCAGCATATTGCTTTGCATGGCGTTCATCTGGTAGCGGAACGCGATTTTCTGGTCAAACAGCGAGGTCAGCTCGCCATCCATCTGGTTCAGCGACCACCAGCCGGAACCGCCCACCAGAGCCACTGCAAACAGCAGGCTGCCCGCCAGCGCGGCGATGCGCTGCCCGATCGTGAATTGACTTAACATAATGCCCCCCATAGGCGCTGATATTCATCTTTTTTCATAGCAAACGCCTATGAATTGGCGATTGCATCAATGTGTGAAGACGCAGCGCTTCGTGCCGGCACGGACTCCAGCTTGGGCCGGGACTCTGGAACATCGGGAACGGGCCCACAGGCCGGAATGACGGAGTGTTTCAATGCCAGCGCCCCTCCTCGTGCGGAGGCGGAAGCGGTGCGACGTTCATTGAATAGGCGCAATCATAATTCACGCCGCGCCGATAGTCCTAATGGTTATTTTTGCATCGCAAAGCGGGAACATAGGGTGTATGTCCGGGCAAGCGGGGCAAGGCGGGCTGCCAAGGCTGGGCATGGGGCCGATATGAGGTTTTTTCATGCCCAGCGCAATGTAAAAGACATAAAATCCGCATTGCCGCTTTCAAACGTCAAGATTGGGGCGGCCTAATCCAAGCGTCCGGCGTGCAGCTTCTGTTGCGTTTAGACCCGCTAACAAAACCCCTGATCCTGCGTTGCGCCTCCTTGCCGTACTACTTGTACTGCCTGCGTCGGCGCGCCTTGGCTCAGGTTCTCTGCGAGGTTTTGTTCGCGGCTCTTAGAGTCAGAAGAGGGAAGCCGGTCAAGCCGCGCCCTTGTTTTGTTTTGGCAAAATGCCGATAATAAATGAGCAAATTGCCAAATCAAGGAGGGGCCATGAAAGCGCTGCAAGTATTCGTGCCGGAGACGCCGGTCCCGCCCATGGTGGAACACAGCCTGTTGCAGGAACTGAGCGTGTTGGTGGGGCAGGAAATGCTCAACGATTTCGACGTGGCCAAAGTGGTGGAGCTGGGCGTGGACACCGGCATGCTGGAGCGCCTGGTGGACGCCGGCCTCAGCCGTGGCGAACTGGAGTTCGTCATCCCGCCGCGCACCCTGTCCCATCGCATCAAGAAGGGCCAGACGCTGAATACCGAGGAATCCGAACGCGGCGTGCGCGTGGCCAAGCTGCTGCTGCTGGCGGAAGACCTGTTCGGCGACAAGGACGCCGCCGCCCAATGGCTGCGCAAGCCGCTGCACCGCTTTGAGGGCAAATCGCCGCTGGACATGGCCCATACCGAGCCCGGCGCGCGGCTGGTGGAACAACTGATCGCCCAAGCCAACGAAGGCTACGCGGCGTGATTGCCTGGCGCATCAGCCGCTACGCAGACCTCAAGGGCCTGGGCGGGCTGCGCTGGCCCGGCCGCTGGCATCCCGCCGGCCAGCCCATCGTTTACCTGGCGGACCACCCGGCCAGCGCCATGCTGGAAGCGCTGGTGCACCTGGAAGTGGCCGTCCTGCCCGCCACCTTCACCCTGCTGCAAGTGGAACTGCCGGACCGGCTGGTGCAGACGCTGGACCAGGCCAGCCTGCCGGCTGACTGGACCCTGCAACCCGCGCTCACCCAGGGCCTGGGCCATCACTGGCTGCAACGTCAGGCCTCCGCCGCGCTGCAAGTGCCCAGCGCGGTGGCCCCCAACGCCCACAACTACCTGCTCAACCCCCTCCATCCGGACGCCGGCGCCTGCCGGATACTCAACGTGCAGGACGTGCCTTGGGATGCGCGCCTGAAGTCTTGATGAAGACCCCGCCGTGCCTACCTTCCGCTTGTCCAACGGTCTGTGCCTTGTCTTGCTATTTTTAAACTTTTCGATGTAAACAATTGTAAACAAATTCTTGGCATAAATCCGCCTTGCCGCGCTTTTGCGCGCAGGACAGCGCGAGTAGAGTCGGAGAGCGTGTTTACGATCTCGCGAGCCAGAACGAGGCAAGGCGAAAGCGGCCGAGAAGACGGAATGTACAAGGGATACATGAGCATTCTGAAGTTGTTTTCAACGCCGTATCGCCGACGCGCAGCAGATCGTAAACCGATTCTTAGAGCCTGTTCAAAGTCTCGCGAGCAAGGGCGAGACAAGGCGAAAACGAGCGAAAAAGCGGAATGTACAGGTGGTACATGAGCATTTTGAGCTTGTTTTTAACGCCGTATCGCTGAAGCGCAGCAGACTTTGAACAGGTTCTGAGAAAACTAGCCAAGGGCTCACGTAGGCCCAAGGCCGTCGGGGCAATTCAACCCACTTACAGAGCGGCTGACAAACCCCTGATGCCGCGTTGCGCTCAAGTATTGCCTGTGTCTGCGCGCCTGGCCTCAGATGTGAAACTGAGTTTGTTAGCCGCTTTTATTGAAGATGCGAGGAATGCAATGACAGTTTGGAAATGGGCCGGCAAGACGGCCGCGGCGGCGCTGCTGTTCAGTATCGCCACGGCCACGTGGGCGGACGCTGTCCGCAAGGATATTCTTCCCGCGGATACCGATGGCGGGATCGTGGCGAACAGCGGGCCGCACATCGTTTTTTCAACGGAAAGGGGCGGACGCGCGCCGCTGCTGGTCTTCCTGCCTGGAACCGGCGGCGAAACCACGCGCACCGTGGTGGGCGAACAGGCTTTCATCGACACCGCCCTGGCTCAGGGCTACCGCTTCATCATCCTGTCCTACATCGACACGCCGGCCGTTTCCCAGGTTTGCACCCGGCTGGTGCTGGCGACCAATCCGGACTGCGCGGCACAAATGCGCCAGAAGCGCGCCTTTGGGGAAAACGCCACCCCGCTGATCCAGGACAAACCCAAAGACGCCATTGTCCATAGACTGACCGCTCTGCTGCGCTACCTGGCCAAGACCGATCCTCAAGGCCGTTGGGAGCAGTACCTGGACAAGCAAGCCGTGGACTGGAGCAAGATCGTGCTGTCCGGACAATCCCAAGGCGGCGGCATGGCCGCCTATATCGCCAAGCGCGTGGCGGTCAGAGGCGTGATCGACTTTTCCGGCGGCTGGGACATGCGCGCCAACAATCGCATCGCCTCCTGGTACGCCTCTCCCGGCGCCACGCCGCCGGACAGGTTGTTCGGCACCTATCACGTGCAAGAGCGCTTTGCCGATCTCATCCGCAATTCCTATAACGCGATGCGCATCCCGGCCGACCATCAGTTTGCGCTGAATAAACCGATACGCCGCCCCAACGCCGACAACCCCGGACATGGCGAAGGCGCCAGCAATCCGGTGTACCGGGAGCTGTGGCAGGAGATGTTGGAGCAGCTCAAGCGGGGGGGATGAGGGGCGGCTGCTTGGGTGGCCGCGTCTTGCCTCCATGCCTAAATTGCCTGTCTATCCTTCCTGACTGCGAACGCCAGCGTTAGAACCAGCCTGATCGACTCGCATCCGGCTTGCCTTGCGCAATGTCAAACGCGTTCCTTCGCTTATCAGTGTTGCTTTCGGCATAATTGAGCACTCATCAAGGCGGCTATCCGTTTCCGCTTTGTTTTGAGCTCCAAGGCGGCCCTGAAGCGCTGCCGTTGTTTAGGTACGAGCGGCAGCAAGGGTTGAGTGCATGGAAACATCATTGAGTGTGGCGGTGCGCAGCTTGTGGGCCAAAAGTGGCGAAGAGAGTGGACATGGCCTGCTGTGTCACATGTTGGATGTGGCTGCCGTAGCCTCCGTGCTGTTGGAGTGGTGCCTGGCTGCGCCAGAGACGGCTCCGGACTGGTTTGGCCTGCCGTCAGAGTCCCTGAATGGGTGGCTGGCCGCCTTGGTGGGTTTGCATGATCTCGGCAAAGCCACTCCGGGGTTTCAGGCCAAGTGGGAAGCCGGGCGCTTACAAGTTGAGCGCGCCGGCTTGCCATTCTCATCGGTGGTGGCGCTGGCGCAAGACCGGCATGACTTGGCCAGTGCGGCCTTGCTGCCGGGCTTGTTGCAGGCCGAGGGCGTGCCGCGATTATGGGCGCAGGATGCGGCACAGGCTGTCAGCGCCCACCACGGTTTCAACTTTACCTCCTTGGGCGCTGGTGCTCCGCTGCGCGAACCGGCTATTTGGAAGCAGACAAGGCAGAGTCTATTCCAGGCCTATTGGCACACCCTGGCGCCGTCTGATGTTCCGCCGGATCATTCATTGCCGCTGCTTGCAGTGGAGTGGCTGGCCGGTCTGACTAGCGTATGCGATTGGATCGGCTCTAACGCTGACTGGTTTCCGCCTGGAGAGCGAGGCGATACGCCATCCGCCCACTATCACGCCGCCAGACGTTTGGCGGAATCGGCGCTGTCTTCCCCTGACAAACTAGGCTGGCCATCCAGCCGGCTCTTATTGCATCAACAGGCCTGTTCTTGTGACGCGATATTGGCGCGGCTGCTGAGCGCGGAGGCCTCTGTACAGGCGAGGCCGCTGCAACTAACCGGCGACGCTTTGTTGGTTCAGGGAAGCGGCCCGGCGCTAATGTTGGTGGAAGCGCCGATGGGAGAAGGCAAGACCGAACTGGCTTTTATCGCGGCCTTGCGTTTGCAGGCGCGCCAACATCACCGTGGCTTCTATCTGGCGCTGCCTACCCAAGCCACCGGCAATGCCATGTTCGAGCGGACCTTGGCCTTTCTGCGCGCATTCGCCTCCGGGGAGCGGCAGGATATCCAGCTATTGCATGGCGGGGCCGCCATGAATCAGACCGTTGCGCATTTGCGCGAGATCTGGGATCAGCATGGTAATGACGCGGTGGGCTCCTCCGGCTGGTTTGCCCAACGTCGGCGCGGCTTGTTGTCTCCCTATGGCGTGGGCACTGTGGACCAGGCCTTGTTTTCTGTATTGAACGTCAAACATCACTTTGTCCGGCTATGGGGGCTGGCCAATAAGGTGGTGGTTTTGGACGAGGTGCATGCCTACGACACCTATACCGGTCGCTTGATTGAAACCTTGCTGGCTTGGCTGAAAGCCTTGGGTTGCTCGGTCATCTTGATGAGCGCCACTTTGCCGGATACACGGCGCGCGCGTTTATTGCAGGCCTGGGGCGTGGATGAGCGCGAGCTGCCGTCGCCGGCCTATCCGCGGATATTGCTGGTGGATGACGCCGGAGCGCGTGGCGCCACCTTTAACGCGCGTGAACAGCAGCCTATCGCCGTGACCGGCCTCCCGGAGGGCTTGGACCACATCGCCGCCGCCGCGCGGCTTGCCTTGGAGCAGGACGGGTGTGGCGTGGTCATCGTGAATACCGTGGACCGGGCACAGCAGCTGTACCAGCTATTGCGGCCATATTGTCCGTCAGATGGCATGCTGTTGCTGTTTCATGCCCGCTTCCCCGCCGAGCAGCGCCGGCAGCTGGAGCAGCAAGTGTTGTCCACTTTCGGCTCCTCTCCCGCCATGGGCTCGCGTCCCAAGCGTGCTTTGCTGATTGCGACGCAAGTGGCGGAGCAAAGCCTGGACATTGATTTCGATTTCATGATTTCCGATCTCTGTCCCGTCGACCTTCTATTGCAACGCGCCGGCCGCTTGCACCGGCATCAACGCAAACAACGCCCGGCGGCGCACGCGCAACCACGATTGCAAGTGGCCGGCTTGCTAGCCGACGTGGTGCCCGAACTGGAGCAGACCGGCTGGGGACGGGTGTATGGCGATTACCTCTGCCTGGTGACCTGGGCCGTGCTGCAAAACGAGCCAGTCTGGCGGCTGCCGCAGGACATCGACCGCCTGGTGCAGGCGGTGTACGCGCCCTGGCCGGATTTGGATCATTTGCCGGAGGCCTTGCGCGAACGGCTTGAAATGGTGGAACGCACCCGTCATGGCGCCAAGGCCAATTTTCAGGCGCAGTTGGCGCAGCAGATTGCGCTGGATCTACAGAGTGAGGCCGCCATCGCTTACATCGGCAAGCCGCATGGCGCTGATGAAGACGATACCTTGGCCTTGCGCAACCGCACCCGGCTGGGGGATGACAGCCTGACCGTGATTCCGGTCTGGGTCGATGCCGATGGGCGCTGGCGGCCTGAGCCGGATGGCGCATCGTTCGATCCGCAGCAAGCCGTGTCGGATGCGCTTGCCCAAAGACTGTTTGAACGGCACATCAAATTGTCGCGCCGACAGCTGGTCCTGCATTTACTGGAGCAACCTGGGTATCCGGCTTTGAGCGAGCATCCCTTGCTCAGTCATTGCCATGTATTGCCGTTGACAAAGGACGGCGATTACCAGATGGGAGAGGTGCGCGTATCGCTGGACCCGCGCTTGGGGCTGATTTATGGGTTGCGGGCATGAGAGGAGGGCTGGAGAGGGGAAGGCCATTGTAGAAATGAGCCTTTCAATAACCGATAAGGTTCATCCCCTCGCCAAGCCCGCATCACTCTAGCACGGCTGTTTCCCTCAAAAGCAACGAAATTTCCTCCTTTAAAAAAACGATACTTGCGTGATTTGGAGCGGATTGTTAAATTGATGTCTATGGCATTAACTGGTGAGGGTTTTTATGAATAAAACTGTCAACCTACTGGACGCCGCTTGGCTCCCGGTCCGCTACCTGGATGGGCGCGTGGCCGAGATCGGCCTGGTGCAGCTATTCGCCGATACCGACCGCATCGCCGCCCTGGCCGACACCGCGCCGCCCAGTCTGCTAGCCGAGTACCGTCTGCTGCTGGCCATCCTCAATCGTGCGCTGCGGCGCGGCTTTGGGCGCTGGGATAGTGCCGATCTGGCGCGCTGCTACCGCGAAGGCCTGCCGGTGGCCGCCATTCACGACTATCTGGAGCATTGGCGCGGCGCCTTCAATCTGTTCGATCCGCAGCGCCCCTTTATGCAGGTGGCGGCCCTGGCCCAAGACGAAGCCACTCGCGACAAGGCCAAGCCTTGGTCGCAGATTTCCCTGGCCAGCAGCATCGGCAACAGCCCGGTGCTCTTTGATCATTCTATTGATAGTCAACCCTCCGCCATTCCCGCTGCCGAAGCGCTACGCCATTTGCTGGGCTTTTTGCAGTTCACCCCGGGTGGCTTGGTGAAAACCCTGCGCGACTCCGACAAGGCCGGGCCGCTGGCCAATACCGCCGCCAGTCTGCCCCTAGGGCAAACCCTGGCGCAAACCCTGTTGTTGGCCCTGCACCCGTCGGGGCCGGACGATGACCTGCCTGCCTGGGAAAAACCCCAGCCCACCATAGCCCAATTACGCGCCGAACCCACGCTGGCCAGCGGCCACAACGACCGCTACACCCGGCTGAGCCGTGCCGTGTTGCTGCTGCCCGAGCCCGATGGCGTCACTGTGCGGCAGCTGCGTTTTGCCGCTGGGTTGGCGTTGGCCGACAACGAACAAGCGCCGGACGCCATGGCCAGCTATCGCATGGGCGTCAACAATATGGTGCGGCTGAGCTTTGGCGAGGGCCGGGCGTTTTGGCGCGATTTGGGCGCCTTGCTGCCGCCGAACTCCGCCGACGACAAAGCGCATTCGCTGGCGGCGGCCACCCTGGGCTGGGCCCGGCATTTGCAGCACAGACTGGGGCAGACCGAGCCGCTGAGCGTGATGATCTTGGGTCTGTCCAGCAATCAGGCCAAGCTGGAGCGCTGGCGCGCCGAGCGTTTTGAACTGCCACAACGCGTGCTGGAGCAAGCGGAGGGCGCGGAAGAAGTCCGCGGCAAGCTGCGCGAAGCCGAAGAACTGTACAGCAAGCTGCGCCTGGTCATGGCCGGCATGTTGGCCGCCGTCATGCCAGACCCGGGCCACAAGGACACGCGAGGCCGGGCGCGGGCGCAACTGGACGCCGGCCCGGCGCCGGCGGCCTACTTCAGCGCGCTGGAAAGCCGCTGGCCGCAGTTGTTGGAGCGGATAGGCGCGGAAGCGTTGGAACACGCCGACGTCTATTGGCGGGACGCGCTGCGCCGTGCGGCCAAGCTGGCCTGGGACGCCGCTTGCCGCCAATTGGGCGGCAACGCCGCCGCGCTGAAAGCGCTGGCGCTGGCCGAGCCCGGCTACCTGGCTTTGATCCGTCCCTTGACCCAAGCATCCACGCAAGAGGAGAACAATCATGTCTGAACTGGCGCAGGACTTCGTCAAACACCTGCAAACCCTGGCGGAGCGCAACCGCGGCGCACTGGCCGAGCTGCGCCGCAGCGCCGGTTTCGCGCCGGGCGCCTACCCGCCGGCCTACCCCCATGTCGAGCGCTTTGTGCCAACGGACAGCCATGCCGAGGATAGCTTCCGCCGCGCGCTCTACCTGACCGCCGCGCTGTTTGCCCAACTGCCCAAGCAACAAACCGGCCGCAGCTTTGCCCAGGCCTTTGGCGCGCTGTGGCGGCAGCGGGACAGCGCCAGCCTGGAGCAGCGCTTCGTCACGCTGCTGGATGCCGAACCGGAAACACTGCCCAACTATCTGAGGCAAGCCTTCTCGCTATTGGCGGCTGAGCAGCAAGGCTTGGACTACGCCGCGCTGCTGCAAGATCTGGCCCGCTGGCTATCGTCCTGGCAGCCGCAGCGCTACGACGGCGTCAGCGGCCGCGATCTGGTGCGCCGTAACTGGGCGCGAGACTTTTATCGCCAATCCGCCCCCCTGAACGACTGAACCCCAGCCCCGTATGGAGAGAGCCATGAGTCTGTTTATCGAATTTCATCTGATTCAGAACTTCGCGCCGTCCAATCTTAACCGCGACGATACCGGCGCGCCCAAGGACGCCGTTTTCGGCGGCTACCGCCGCGCGCGCGTCAGCAGCCAGTGCTTCAAACGCGCTGTACGTCTGCAAGCGGATTTTCCCGCCGCCAATCAAGGCGTGCGCACCAAAAAACTGCTGGAACTGCTGCGTGAGCAACTCCAGCAGCGTTTCGGCCTGGCCGGGGAAGAACTGGACGGCCGCATTGAAAGCGCATTGGCCGCCGCCGGGCTCAAACTCAAGGAAGACGGCAAGACCGAATACCTGCTCTTTTTGGGCCAGCAGGAGATAGACGGTTTCGCCAGCCTGATTCACGCCCACTGGGATGAGCTGGCCCCGTCGGCCAATGGCGAGAAAAAGAGCAAGAAAGACGTCAAGGCCAATGTGCCGCCGGAACTGGCCAAACAGGCCAAGGCCATCATGAACGGCGGCAAGGCGCTGGACGTGGCCTTGTTCGGCCGCATGCTGGCGGACCTGCCGGAAGTCAACCAGGATGCCGCCTGCCAGGTGGCGCACGCCATCAGCACCCATCAAGTGGTGCGTGACTTCGACTACTTCACCGCCGTGGACGACAAAGGCAGTGCCGATGAAACCGGCGCCGGCATGATAGGCCAGGTGGAATTCAACTCCGCCACCTTCTACCGCTACGCCGCGCTGGACCCGGCCAAGCTGGCGGGCAATCTGCAAGGCGACCGTGAGCTGGCGCTCGCCGGCGTGCGCGCGCTGGTGCAAGCCATGGCCCGCGCCATTCCCAGCGGCAAGCAAAACACCTTTGCCGCCCACAACCCGCCCAGCTTCATCGGCATCGCCGTCCGCCATGCCAGCCCGCTCAACCTGGCCAATGCTTTTGAAAAACCTGTTTACGCCCGCAACGGCGAAGCGCTCACCGGCCAATCCGTGGCGGCGCTCGCGGGTTACGATGACAAGCTGGCCGGTCCCTATGGCGACGCGCGCGACGCCTGGGCCTATATCGACCTGACCGACGCCTGGCCGCAGGCCAAAGGCGAGCGGCAAACCAGCCTGGCGGCGCTGGCGGATTGGGCCGCCCAACAGGCCGGCGCCGCATGGGAGCGGTGATATGGCCACCCTGCTGCTCAGGCTGGCCGGCCCCATGCAAGCCTGGGGCACCACCAGCCGCTTCGACGAACGCGACAGCGGTCTGGAACCCTCCAAGTCCGGCGTTATCGGCTTGATCTGCGCTGCGCTGGGGCGCGACCGCGCGCAAGCGGTGGACGATCTGGCCGCGCTGCGCATGGGGGTCCGGGTGGATAGAGAGGGCCTGCTGATGCGCGACTACCAAACCGCCACCGGCGTATTGCTCGCTTCAGGCAAGGCCGATCTCAAGCGCACCGTGATCAGCCCCCGCTACTACCTGGCCGACGCGGTGTTTCTGGTGGGGCTGGAAGGCGACGCCGGCCTGCTGCGCCATATCCAGCAAGCCTTGCGTCAGCCGCATTGGCCGCTGGCCTTAGGCCGCAAATCCATGCCGCCGTCGCAGCCGGTTTGGCTGGAAGAGGGCGTGCAGGAGCATGAGCTGGAAGATTGCCTGCGCCATCGTTGGCCGCGCTTGGCTCCGCCCCAGCGCGAGCAAGCCGGTCAGCCGCTGCGCCTGATGTTGGAACATCCGTCGGAAGGCGCGGTGAGGCTGGACCAACCCGTGGCGCCGTTTGCCGAACGCCGCTTCGGCCCCCGCTTTGTCAAATCGGAGGTGGCGGATGTACCTGACACAACTGACGCTTGACCCCGGCCACCCCGCCGCGCGGCGGGATCTGGCCAATGCCTACGACATGCACCGCAGCCTATGCCGCGCCTTCGTCGCCGCGGCCGACGATATCCCGCCGCGCTTTCTGTGGCGGCTGGAACGCTGCGACGCAGAAGCCGGCGTAGCCGTATTGCTGCTGCAATCGCCGGAGCCTGGCCATTGGCAGGCACTGGCGCAAGTGCGAGCCGTACAATGCAAGCCGCTGCCGCTGGAGCAACTGATCGAGACGGATCGCCGCTATCGTTTCCGCCTGCTGGCCAATCCCACCGTCACCCGTGGCGGCAAACGCTATGGTCTGCTGCGGGAAGAAGAGCAACTGGCCTGGCTGACGCGGCAGTTGCAGCAGGCCGGCGCCGTGCCGCAGCGGGTGGAGCGCAGTCTCAGCCAGCAGTGGCGGCTGCGCAAGCCGGGCGGCGTCATCACCCTGCAAGCGGCGCGTTTCGACGGCGTGCTGGCGGTGGACAACGCCCAACGGCTGCGCGCGGCGGTGGCCGCCGGCCTGGGGCACGCCAAGGCCATGGGCCTGGGCCTGCTGTCCCTGGCTCCGGCTTAAGGACGGCGGCGATGGCGCAATGGCTGCCGCCGCTCAAGCCGCTCCCCATCAAGGAGCGGCTGTCGGTGCTGTTTGTCGAACGCTGTCAGTTGGATGTGCTGGACGGCGCCTTTGTCGCCGTGGACGCGGGCGGCGTGCGCACCCACATCCCGGTGGGCGGCGTGGCCTGCCTGATGCTGGAACCCGGCGTCCGCGCCTCCCACGCCGCCTGCAAGCTGGCAGCCCAAGTGGGCACGCTGCTGGTGTGGGTGGGCGAGGCCGGCGTCCGGCTCTATTCCGCCGGCCAGCCCGGCGGCGCGCGGGCCGATCGCCTGCTCTATCAGGCCCGGCTGGCGCTGGACGACGACGCCCGGCTCAAAGTGGTGCGGGAAATGTACCGCCGCCGGTTTGGAGAGGAACCGCCGCAACGGCGCAGCGTGGAGCAATTGCGCGGCATTGAAGGCGCGCGGGTGCGCGCCCTATACCAGCAACTGGCCCAGCACTATGGCGTGAAATGGCGGGCGCGCAATTACGACCGCGAAGACTGGGACCAGGCCGATGTCCCCAACCGCTGCCTGTCGGCCGCCACCGCCTGCCTGTATGGCGTGGCCGAAGCGGCGGTGCTGGCCGCCGGCTACGCTCCCGCCATCGGCTTCATCCACAGCGGCAAGCCGCTGTCCTTCGTATACGATGTGGCCGACATCTACAAATTTGAAACCGTGGCGCCGGTGGCGTTTGCGGTGGCGGCCAAGCCGTCGGCAAATGTGGAGCGGGAAGTGAGGCAGCGCTGCCGCGACATGTTCCGCAAAACCAGGCTGTTGGAACGCATCATCCCGGACATTGAAACGCTGCTGGCGGCCGGTGGTCTGGACGCGCCGCAGCAGCAGGGCGTGGTGGAAGCCGCTTTCCCTGAGGAGGAAGGGTTGGGAGATGCTGGTCATCGTACTTGAAAACGCTCCCCCCAGACTGCGCGGCCGGCTGGCCATCTGGCTGCTGGAAATTCGCGCCGGCGTTTATGTGGGCGCTTACAATCGCAAGATTCGCGACTACTTGTGGCAGCAAGTGGAAACCGGGCTGGAAGACGGCAATGCCGTCATGGCCTGGCAAACCGTCAATGAAGCCGGCTTCGATTTTGTCACCCTGGGCGTCAACCGCCGCATGCCGGTGGCTTTCGACGGCGCACAGCTGGTTTCTTTTCTACCTCTACCAACCGATGACGCCGTCGAGGCATCGGCCTCATTTCCTGCACCGTGAGAATCCGGTTAGCAAGCGATAAAAGTTGGTGGCTTTTGGGGTGTCATTTTTCGTATTTAAAATCAATCTCTTGTAAATGGTGTGTTCCCCACGGGTGTGGGGATGAACCGGGCTCCCAATCGACAGCCAGGTAGCGGGCAACGTGTTCCCCACGGGTGTGGGGATGAACCGAACGCGCCAGGGATGAGGGAGGTGTTGAAAGCGGTGTTCCCCACGGGTGTGGGGATGAACCGCTGTCTCCCGTCGCTTGACGCACCGGCCCCTTGTGTTCCCCACGGGTGTGGGGATGAACCGCGCGTAGTTCGAACTGAACACGGCTACGCGGTGTGTTCCCCACGGGTGTGGGGATGAACCGCTGGTGGCCAGCGCCACCGCGCCCGGACTCTCGTGTTCCCCACGGGTGTGGGGATGAACCGCGCTGGGCATCCAATGGACCAACCTGGGCGACGTGTTCCCCACGGGTGTGGGGATGAACCGTCGCGGCGCATGTCGATCACAGCCTGCTGATAGTGTTCCCCACGGGTGTGGGGATGAACCGCCCGCTCATGGCGGGCTTGTTTTCTCAATGCCGTGTTCCCCACGGGTGTGGGGATGAACCTGGGAAGAGGACTTGCAGTGGTCCTCGGTGACCGTGTTCCCCACGGGTGTGGGGATGAACCGGTGTGTTGCTGCTCAATCAGCCGCGGGTAACGGTGTTCCCCACGGGTGTGGGGATGAACCGCTGCAAGACGCAAGCGCCCCTTGCTCGTCCTCGTGTTCCCCACGGGTGTGGGGATGAACCGCAGGCAGCTCTGCACCATGCCGACGTCCAAGCCGTGTTCCCCACGGGTGTGGGGATGAACCGACCCGTCCCAGCCCCACATTACCCAGATCGCTGTGTTCCCCACGGGTGTGGGGATGAACCGATGATCCACAATTTCTACAAGCAGGCCGACCTGTGTTCCCCACGGGAGTGGGGATGAACCGGTGGCTGGCCACCGCACCAGCGGCGGCGTGCTGTGTTCCCCACGGGTGCGGGGATGAACCGAACAAGTCCATGGCTAGAGACACGGTCACTCCGTGTTCCCCACGGGTGTGGGGATGAGCCGGATGACTTGCACCGCCTTTTTGATCGTCTGGTGTGTTCCCCACGGTTGTGGGGGTGAAGCCATGCCCGCATCTAGCAAACCCAGCGCGGTTTGTCTTTGGCTACTGCTCGCTTTTTGGCAACAAATTCCTGCTCAAATTGCAAAATTCAAATATTGCTATTGACCAAGCCGGTGTTTTGCGAGTATTCTTGTCGCGATTTTCAAGCGCTATATCTATCGATACCTCAGTTGTCCATACAAGTTGGTCTGCTTTGTTTCCTTATCTATTCCTTGACTATCATGCTTTCAGGCAATTTATTGCCCTTAATCTGAACACCAAGGAGTGAATTATGGAAACTGGTATCGTTAAATTTTTCAATGACGCAAAAGGTTTTGGCTTTATTACCCCGGACAATGGCGGCGATGATCTTTTCGCTCACTTTTCCGAAATTCGCGCAGACGGCTTCAAGTCCCTGCATGAAGGTCAAAAAGTAAGCTACACCCGAGCAATGGGCCAGAAAGGCCCGGCTGCAACCGCGATCCAGCCGCTCTAAGCATTATCGCTGCAATAAAAAAGCCCCGTATGGGGCTTTTTGCGTATGCATAGATGTCGAGTAAATGAAAAAGCCGGTCTTAAAGACCGGCTTTTTTTATTGCTCAGCAGCAATGTGCGTATCGGCGAGCTAGCTGTCGCATGGCCGCCGGATGCTTGTTTGGGCAGGAAGCCGTTTTTTCCCGCTTAGTAAGCCCATGCCCCCAGCTCCCGCCGGGGGCCTCCCTTTACGGACTCTTCTTCAACACCCGTCGCTCCAGCAAGGAGCGCTCCACCTGCGCGTCCATCATCCGGTGCTGATGGTCGGTGTAGGCGTAGACATTCATCCGCCTTGCGCTGAGCGAGATCAGCCGCTCAAGGTGGTTGAAAAAGCCCAGCCAGTAGCCGCGCTGCTCGGTGCGGCTGAAGTCGATGTCGCGGGCGACTCGGCTGAGCAGGCCCTGGCCCACGTAAGCCGGGTTGTCCTTGAACCATTGCAGCAGATGGGCGGCGCATTCCCGGCCGTAGGCCTGGGCCTGGGCGGGGGTGGCCGGCGCGGACGGCATGTGCCAGTAATGCGGGTAGGTGCGTCCGGGAAGGCGGATGACGAAGGGCAGCAGGACTTCCTGGGTTTCTAGGGCCGGGGTGCGGTAGCGCCGTCGGCGCGGGAAGAGGGATTGCGGCATGTCGTTACTCCTGCGATGAAACAAGATTAACAAGCTGCCTATCCAGGAAAGGATTTGGCAGGCGCGTGATGGGATTGGCATTACCGGCACGTCAACGGCGAGCGCATAGCGCTCTCCCACCATGCACCTGCCGTCAGGTCATGGCAAAACACAAGCATGTACGTGAACGTACATGCCTGCTGTTGACGCGCTGCGAGATGCCAATCTCGGTGCCGTTTTTTGCGGCACGCGGGGATTGTTGCCGACTATGCGGGCAGGGTCAAGGCGCGGCGGCCGCGTTTCAGCCGGCATGCTGAGCGGAGCAAGCCGGCTGGGGGTGTTGGCGGCGGCGGGCTAGAATCGATAGTTCCATCTCAGACGGAGCTTGAACATGATTGTCAGAACATGGCATGGCTGTGTGCCGCGGCGGCACGAGACGGGGTTTGCTGCGCACCTGGAACAGACCGGCGTCCAGCACTCCAGAAGCATCGCCGGCAACCTGGGGGCTTTTGTCCGCCAGGAAGAGCAGGGGGAGTGGACGCATTTCTTTTTGGCGACTTACTGGGTGGATTTGGAGGCGGTCAAGGCGTTTGCCGGCGACAACTGCCATGTCGCCGTCACTTACCCGGACGATGAGCAGTTTGAGCTGTTGTCCGATCCTTATGTGTTTCAGCATGAAGTCAGCGAAATCGCCCCGTTGTAAGCCCCCGTTCAATGTCTGCCGCGCGCCGGCGCGGTCGGCGTTGAAAAGGTCATCGATTTAATCGCTATTCGCCTGCTCATCTGGGCGTGGCTGCTGTTGCGGCGTCATCACCGGCTCAGCCTGCCGGCGCTCAACGTTCTCCGCCTCGTGCTGAGGCGACGATGCCTCTTTGTTCTCTCTCTTGAACATATCGGGCGGGCTTGGCATCCGCATCAGTTGCTGCTGCATGCGCAAACTGTCCGTTATGGATTGGTGGATTTGCTTGAACGCCGGGTGAGAGGGGGAGAATGAATCCGCGGAGACCGCCGTGCTGTAAAGCGCTAGCGGCAGCAGAAGGGCGTGGATACGCATCTTGTTCCTGACAAAGTATCTGGCCGCGGGGGACGCGGCGCTTGGCTGTATGGCTTGGCTGGCGCGCTTCCGCTGTGAGGAGGCGCGTGGCTGGACTGAAGACAGGCGGACGGAAGCGAACGCCTGAAAGATAGAGGATTCTATCTAACCATGGACAAAGGTCAAGCCCACGGAAAATCCGCCGCCTGGCGCAGCGCGTGGGCAAGGGGGCGTCGCGGGAGCGTGGGTTTAGGCCGGCGCGCGGATCAAGTCGCGGATGCCGGCTTCCACCGCGGCCGGGTAGTCGAAGCCGGCGCGGGCGGCCACTTCGCGCGCCACTTGGCTGTACAGCCGCAGCGTGGCGTGGAAGGCGCGTTCGGCGTCGGCGGCGTCGAAGCGGCCAAATACCTGATGCAGCGCCTGCCAGTGTGCCGGCTCGGCCCAGTGTTGCAGCCGGGTGCCGATATGCCAGCAGTCCGCCGCTGCGCCGGGGCGGCTATGGGCGTGCCATTCCAGCATTTCCAGCAGCAGTTCCTTCATGGTCCAGTCCCTGAATTTGACGACGAACAGCTCGCCGCGCGCCAGGTATGTGGGGATGTGA
Source organism: Chromobacterium rhizoryzae (assembly GCF_020544465.1). Taxonomy (NCBI): domain Bacteria; kingdom Pseudomonadati; phylum Pseudomonadota; class Betaproteobacteria; order Neisseriales; family Chromobacteriaceae; genus Chromobacterium; species Chromobacterium rhizoryzae. Next base: position 3,212,871 of record NZ_CP066126.1, on the reverse strand, counting down.
AAGGCCTCGAACCAGAATTCCTCCACCCGTTCGCGGAAGCGCTCCTCGCTGGGCAAGGCCGGAGCGGCGGGGCGGCCTTGCGGCGCGGGCAGGTCTTGGGCCACGCCGGTTTTGTCCAGCAGCACGCGGTAGCCGCGCTGGTACAGCGGGTCCAGCCCATGCTCGCGCATGGCTTGCAGCCGGGCGGGGCCGGCCAGGGTGAGGTCGAGTTTGACGCCGTCGCCGTAGATGGCCAGGCGGGTGGGCCAGGCTTGGCCTTCGCCCAGGCGCAGCACGGTGAGCAGGGGGCCGATGTCGCGCAGCCAGCCGTCGTTCGCGGCCAGCGCCGCCGGGTTCGGGCCGATGATTTCCAGGTCCAGATCGGAGTGAATGTCGGCGCTGCCGTCGTCGCGGGCAAAGGAGCCGGTGAGGATCAGCGCGTCCACGTCCGGGCGGCTGTGCGCCCAGGCGATGGCGCTTTCCAAGCGCGGGTTTTGCGGGGCGAGGCTCAACATGCGGGGCGCTTTCGGCGGGTGATGGGTTTGGGTAGGCCGTCGCCGGGCGGGGAAGTTCCGGTTTCAAGCCACAGCGGGTCTGCCGCTGCTGGATTTGAGCTTAGCGCGCGGCGGGCACTCCCAGGCTGTTCAAGGTTTCGGTCGTCATCAAGCTGGTGACCGGCAGGCCTTGCATGGTTTGGTAGCGGGTGAGCGCCGCCCGGGTTGCCGTGCCGAACACGCCGTCAATGCCGCCGCTGTAAAGCTTCAGGCGGGTCAGTGCAATCTGTACCCGCATGATTTGCAGCCTTCTCTTTTCGGCCAAGGATTGAACCGAGTTGGTTTGCGTGGCAGGGGCGCTGGCCGCGGCGGTGGGCCTGGAACGGTTGTAAGAGGGGGTTGAGTGGCTGCGCGGGTAGATCGTGCTGTTGGATGAACTGCCGCTGTCGTCTATGGGGGCGGGGTTATAGCTGTAGCCGCCACCAGACCCGGAGTAATGAGAAGAGTGGGAGGAGTGCGATGAATGTGAGCTATGGCTGGAGTGGGAGCGGTGCGATGCGAACAGATTGTCCAGCGGGCCGTTCAGCGGGCGGAGTTGCACCGGGTCAAGTTTCAGCGGCTCTAACGCCGGCGCATCGTTCAGCGTGGCGGCGCTTGCCTTTCCCGAGACCAGCGGTAGTCCGGCCAGGAAGAGGGTGAGTGATTTAATGAACTTGCTCATGGGTGTGCCTCATTGAAATGGCTTTGATTGCAGTGGGTTTCCAGCCGCGCTCATGCCAGGCGAAAAGACCGGAACAGGAGGATTGAACGGAGCAGCCTTGGCATTCGGGGGCATAAACTTGCTTCCAGTCCGAAATGCTGCGATGCGCATCAGGCCAGAGCGTTTCCGGCAAGGCGCACAGCGGGGCGTTCATGAGTACGTAAGGCACACGGCCGCGGCGCAAAGCGGTGGCGCCGGCAAGCAGTTGGGGCTGCCAGGCGCGCAAGTCGACTTCGCAGAGCTCGCGGTTGGCCAACGCAAAGCCGATGGGTTCACAGCCCATGAGGGCCACTTGCTGGACAAAGGGCAGGTTGCGGGCAATGAAGTGGCAGAGTTCGGACAACTCTCGCAGCACCGGTTCAATGAGGACGATGCGCAGCTGTATGGGTTGCTGGAAGTCTTGCAGCGTCAGCAAACCTTCCAGCGTCTGTTCAAAAGCGCCGGGGGACTGCACGACGAAGTCATGCAAGAAATCAACGTGTCCGTAAAGTGGCACGAGCCAGCGCACGGGTTGTGCCAAATCCTGCAGCAGGCTTTGCGCCAGCGGCGCTTTGGCAAAGAGCCGGCCATTGGTGAGGACCTCCAGACCGGTTTGCGGGTGCAGGCGCTGAAAGGTGTCGATCACTTCTCTCAGCGCGGGCCCCGTCAGCAGCGGCTCGCCGCCGCTGATGCCAAGCAGGGAGGGCGATGTCTTGATGTGGCGAGCCAGTTGCAAGGCTTCGTCTACCAGCCAGGAGTCGTCGTGCTGAGTGGGCGGTTGCGAACACATCAAACAATAGCTATTGCACCGGTTGGTCAGAAACAGGGAGTGGTGTAGATCGCTTTGGCGATAAATGATGTGGGCGTGTTTTGAGCCTGGGGTCAGGGTAAGGATGTCTTCTTGTTCCAGGCTGTCGGGAGGTCCGATAACCGCCGGCATGGCGCTTAGGAGCGCCGCATCGTTGTTTGGGAGGTAGGCGGCCACATTGCTCAGGCCGGCTTGCGTCAACGTTTCCAGTTGACGCAGTTCTTCCGGGGAGGATGCGGGCACCAGAAAATTCAAATCCGGTTCCCATTCTTGCTGTAAGCCGGAAAGCGTGCAGACGCGGCAGAGTTGACGTCGTTGGATGCCCTGCAGCTTGACTGCCAGTTTACGCATGGGCTTCGCCCTCCGCTCTTGGGTGGGCCCAGCGATGCGCAATATCGAGGAACGCTGGCTGGCCCTCTTGCAGCAGGGTGAACATCAGGTCGAACATCCATTGGCTTTTCTGGCAATGCTCGGTGAAGTGTACCGGGGCGTAGGGGCTGCCGAACTGACTTTGGGCGTTGACGGGATCAGGGCCGCAGTAAGCGTTGTAAGCGCAGCTTTGGCAGCCGGGGGTGAATTCCACCAGGCTGGCTTGGATCAAGTTGCGCTGCGTTTCCGAGTTCAGCAGCGACTCAAGCGGCTCTCCAATACGGCCAAGCCGTAGGGAGTTGTCTCCCATTTCTTTCAACATGCGAGCTTCGTCTCCGGGGTAGACAAAGCCGTCGTAGTTGTAGAGCAAGCAAGCCAGGCCGGCGCCGGTGGGGCTTTGCAGATCGACGAAGCCGCCATCGAAAGGGGAGAGAATTTTGTTCAGGTGGATTGCCGCGGAGACTTCCACCAAGGGCGTGCCCTGCCGGTTCCAATACAAGACCCGTTCCAGTGCGGCTTGATAGAAAGTCTGGAATTCCTCCAGGCTGTAGCCCAATTTGACTTGGTTGCGGCGAGCGAAGCCGTAGGAGCTTAGCCTCCGGATAAAAATGTCGCCAAACCCCAGCTCTACATATTCATCGACAATGGCTTCCGCCTGGCTTAGGGAGTCCCGCGTGGTGGTCATCAAGGCGGAGACGGCGTCGTGGCCCAGTAGCTCCCTAGCCATTTCAATGCCGGCTACCGTTCGCTCATAGGCGTTGCGTGTAGGGGTTGGGCGGTTTTTGTTGTGGAGCGAGGCTGGACCATCGATGCTGGTGGACAAATAGATTTGATGCTGTCGGAAGAAGTCGCACATTGCGGGCGTCAGTTGGTGCAATGTCGACGCGACCACGAAGCGCAGCCGGCGTTGCTCGCTTTGATTGCGTTCCAGCAGGTAGTCCACGGCCTGACGTATCAGGTCGAAACGCAGCAGAGGGTCTCCGCCCTGGAACTCCACCGTCAAGGTGGGAGATGGGCTTTCAAAGATGGTGTCGCAGGCGGCAATGAGGTCGGCCGGCGACATGGAATGGCCATCGTCTTCAAGAGAGCGGCTGACCTGGCAGTAGCGACAGGTGTGAGCGCACTGCAAGGTGGGGACGATCAGGTGCAGGCTTGGGCCTGTCAGCACGGTTTCACGCTTGGCGGCGATGCGGGAGGCTAGTAAGCGCAGAGAGCCGCGTGAATGGGCGCTGCCCATGAAGAATTTGGATTGCAGTTCGGCGCGCTTGGTATGAGGAAGGTTGGCCGGCGCGTTGATCAGCATGTCCAGCTCCGTCGCTTGCAGGAAGGCATGATCGCCGGTGGCGCTGATTGCGACGAGAGAAGCGTCAGGGAGCCGCCGGAATTGAAACGGGTATACAGAAGGCGAGAGTGGCATCTTAGCGCCCCAGTGTTCGGCGTAGGATGCCTTCAATCGACGCGCGGATGTCTGTACAGGACTTCAAGTGAATTTCTTTTCTCAGCCTTTGATCAAGAAGGGCCTGAATCAAACGTTGTTGAAACGCTGCTGCGGACAGTTCATTTTCTATGGCTGCCTCCAAGGCCGGGACGTCGTTCTCATCCAAAGAGACTCTCGTGGCGCCGGGACAGAATATCAGGGCTGAGGCGAGTTCTTCCGACGTCACGGGAAAGGGCAAGGAGATAGGGTGCCATTGGTAGGGGCGGGCAAGCTCTATCACGCTGATTGTTGGTTCTGCCATGCCAATAGCCTGCTCATTTCCCGTTAGTCAATTGGAGACATGTGCAAGCATATTCCATGCTATGTGCATTGTCTAATGGGGCAAGGCAGATCGTGATCTTTTTCGGCAGGCTTGTTTGGACTCGTTCTTGGCGCGTGGTTCTGAAGGAGGTCGGGGCCCGTCGTCTCAGCGCGCGGGCTCGCTCAGCCGCCGCCGCAGGGCGTCGAGGAGCTTGTCGCAGGCGCTCAGTTGTTCCAGCGCCAGCCATTCGTCCGGCTGGTGCGCCTGGGCGATGCCGCCAGGGCCCAGCACCACGGCGGGGATGCCGGCTTGCTGGGAGAACAGCCCGGCTTCGGTGCCGAAGGAAACCTTGGCCGGCGCGCGGGCGTCGCCCAGCAGCGATTGCGCGAAGCGCACCACGTCGGCGTCCGGCGCGGTGAGCAGGCCGGGGTAGGCGCTGCGTTCGGTGAAAACGATGTCGGCGTCGGGGTCCACCGCGCGCATGGCGGGCAGCAGTTGTTGGCGGGCAAAGTCCATGATGGCGGACAGCAGCGCTTGCGGCTCGTCTTCCGGCAGGTGGCGGATTTCAAATTCGAATTCGCTGTGCTCGGGGATGATGTTGAGCGCGCTGCCGCCGCGCATGGCGCCCACGTGCAGGGTGGTGTGGGGCGCGGGGTAGAGCGGGTCGAACGGGCCTTCCGCCGCGCGCTGGCGCGCCAGTTGGCGGATGAAGACGATGAGTTCCGCCGCGTATTCCACGGCATTGACGCCGGCCTGGGGCAGGCTGGAATGGCCGGCCTTGCCGCGCAGGCGCACATGGTAGGCGAGCTTGCCCTTATGGGCGGCCACCACGCGCATGAGGGTGGGTTCGCCGACGATGGCCATTCTGGGCAGGGCCGGCAGCCCGCCCAGCACGTCCAGCAGCCGGCGCACGCCGATGCAGCCGATTTCTTCGTCGTAGCTCAGCGCGATGTGCAGCGGGGTGTGCAGCCCGGCGGCGGCGAAGTCCGGCGCGGCGGCCAGCACGGCGGCGATGAAGCCTTTCATGTCGGCGCTGCCGCGGCCGTAGGCGCGCTGCTCCCGTATTTGGAGGCGGAAGGGGTCGCCGCTCCAGGCTTGGCCGTCCACCGGCACCACGTCGGTGTGGCCGGCCAGCATCACGCCGCCCCGGTCCGCGGGGCCGATGGTGGCGTAGAGGTTGGCCTTGCCGCCGTCTTCGCTGCGGATCAGCTGGCTGGAGATGCCCCAGCCGGCCAGGTAGTCGCGCACGAAGCGGATCAGCTCCAGGTTGGAGCGGTGGCTGACGGTGTCGAAGCCGACCAGCCGCTCCAGCATGGCCAGCGAGCTGTAGCGTTGCATCATGGATCTCCCGCCACGCCGTAGCTGGGCGCATGCTGCGGGGTCAGCGCCCGGGCAAGGTAGGCGTCCATCTGCGGCTGGTAGCGGCGCCATAGCTCGGCCAGTTCCGCCACCGGCTGGCCGTCGCTCCAGTCTATGCGCAGATTGATGGCCGGCCATGTGGTATCGGCTGTGGCCAGCAGGCCGGCGGAATGGATGGGGCCGGCTTCTCCGCCGGCGGCCACCGCGGCTTGCAGCGCCGCCAGCAGGCGTTCCGGCAGGCCGCCGCCGGCGGCCTCGTAGGCGGCCACCATGGCTTGGGGCAGTTCGGCCGTGGCCAGCAGGTTGCCGCCGGCGGCGCAGTCTCGGCCGATGGCGGCGCCATGCAGGCCCAGCGCGTGCCGGCCGGTGATGACTTGCGGCCGGCCTTGAAGCGGGGCCAGCACCAGTTGCCGCCATTCCAGGTGAGGGTCCGCCGCCAGCAGGTCGGCGCGCAGCGCGTCGTCCGCGCCGCCGGCCGCCATCCGTTCCAGCGCCAGCGGGCCCAGCAGCGGGTTGCTGACGTTCTGGCTCAGCGCGGCGCCCACGCCGGCGCGCACATGGGCGCAACGGCTGGCCACGCAGATGCTGGAGGAGGCGATGGCGACGCCCACCATGCCGCTGTCCCGGCAGCGGGCCGCGATGGAGAAGGTCATCGGCAGCGCTCCTCGGGGATGACGGCGGTGACGTCGATTTCCACCAGCCATTCCGGGCGCGCCAGCGCCGACACCACCAGGCCGGTGGACACCGGGTAGACGCCTTTCAGCCATCGGCCCACCACTAGATAAACGGCTTCGCGGTAGCGCGGGTCGGTGAGGTAGATCACGATTTTGCAGATGTCGCCCAGCTCGCTGCCGGCTTCTTCCAGCAGCAGTTTCACATTGGCCATCGCTTGTTCGGCCTGGGCGGCCACGTCGCCTATGCCTACGGATTCGCGACTGTCCAGGTCCTGGCCGATCTGGCCGCGCAGGAAGACGAGATTGCCGGCCACCACGGCCTGACACAGATCGTTGTCCAGATTTTGCTCCGGATAGGTTTGCCGGGTGTTGAACGGGCGGATGCGGGTGTGGGTCATGGCGGGCTCCGTTAGGGTTGTGCGCGTTGGCCGGCGTCGCGGTAGGCGGCGTATTGGCGCTGGGTGGCGATGTGATCGGCAATGAAGCGGGCGTCGTGCCATACCCCCCAGAGGAAGGAGGAGCCGCGGTGAGACAGCCAGGGCAGGCCCAGGAAGTAGACGCCCGGCTCGCTGGACACGCCGCGCTGGTGTTGCGGCTGGCCTTGTTCGTTGAAGGCCGGGACTTGCAGCCAGCTGTAGTCCGCGGCGTAGCCGGTGGCCCAGACGATGCTGGCGACGCCGGCCGCGGCCAGGTCCAGCTCAAGGATGGGGCGGGTCACGCATTCCGGGTCCGGCGGCATATGGCGCGCGGCCGGTTCCTCCGGCAGGTCCAGCCGGTTGCGTTCGATATAGGCGTCCGCCGCCGCCAGCAGGGCCAGGTAGTTGGCGTCGCCGCGGGCGAGGTTGTCGGCCAGATCCGGGGCGAAACGGGCCACGCCGCGTTCAAACGCTTGGGCGCTGCCCAGCAGGGTGAGGCCTTCATGCGCCAGCGCGCGGAAGTCCACGGTGCGGCCGCCGCGCGCGCCGCTGACGGCGATGGTGACGTGGGCGGCGTCCGGTTTGGGGGCGGTGGCGGTCCATTCGCCCAATACGCCCAGCCACCAGCAGAAGTCGCGCTGGCGGTAGGCGCGCGGCGGGCGGTTGTGCGCGCCCACGGAGAGATAGACGCGCTTGCCGGCGCGTTGTAGTTCGTCGGCGATCTGCACGCCGGAGGAACCGGCCCCCACCACCAGCACCGCGCCCTCCGGCAGCTGTTCCGGCGCGCGGTAGTGGGCGGAGTGGATTTGCGTCAGCGTGTCGTCCTTGGGTGCGATGGCCGGGATGACGGGCTGTTGGAAAGGGCCGGTGGCGGCCACCACGCGTTCGGCCTGGAAGGCGCCGGCCGAGGTTTCCACGATGAAGCCGGACCGGTCCGGGTGGCGGCTGACTTTCAGCACCTCCACCCCGGTGCGGATGGGCGCGTTGAATTTTTGGGCGTAGGCGGCCAGGTAGTCCGCCACGCGTTCCTTGGGCGCGAAGGCGTCCGGGGCCAGGCCGGCGAACTCCAGGCCGGGAAAGCGGTCATGCCAGGCCGGGCCGTTGCAGACCAGCGAATCCCAGCGTTGGCTGCGCCAGCGTTCGGCGATGCGGTGGCGCTCCAGCACGATGTGGGGCACATCGTGGCGGCTCAGGTGTTCGCTGATGGCGATGCCGGCCTGGCCGGCGCCGATGATCAGCGTGTCTGTCGTTTCGATTGCCATCTTGACGCCTCCTGTCGCGTGCTTGACAAGGGCAGTCTACGAAGCCAGTCTGGATACGGAAAATAGTTATATCTTCTGCATTGGATAATTTTTAATTATGCAATACACCCTGAGGCAATTGGCTTATCTGGTCGCCGTGGCGGATCACGGCAGCGTCACTGAGGCGGCCAAGGCGCTGCACACGTCGCAGCCCGGCGTGTCCAGCGCCATCGCCCAGCTGGAGGAGGTGTTCGGCCTGCAGCTGTTCATGCGTCACCACGCGCGCGGCGTGTCGCTGACGCCGGCCGGGCGCAGCTTCATCGCCGCCGCGCGTCAGTTGCTGAAGCAGGCGGAGGATTTGACGCCGCAAGCGCAGGAGATCAGCCAGTCCTTGCGCGGCCGGGTGACGCTGGGCTGTTTCACCACCATCGCGCCCATCTTGCTGCCGCGGCTGTTGTCCGCTTTGCGCGACGCTCACCCGGAGTTGGAAGTGGATTTGCTGGAGGGCGACGCTCGGCAGCTGCGGGAGGCGCTGGCGGACGGGCGGATCGAGCTGGCTTTGGCCTATGACCTGGGGCTGCCGGAAGGCTTGCACAAGCTGCCGCTGTCCGGCGCGCGTCCTTACGCCTTGGTGGCGGGGGATCATCCGCTGGTCGGGCGCGGCAAGGTGTCGCTGGCGGAGCTGGCGGCGGAGCCCTTGGTACTGCTGGACCTGCCGCACAGCCGCGAGTATTTCCTGTCCTTGTTCCGGCAGCAGCGGCTGGAGCCGAAAGTGGGGCTGCGCACCATCAATTTCGAGCTGGCGCGCGGGCTGGTGGCGGCGGGCTTCGGTTACGCCTTGCTCAATTTGCGGCCGGAGGTGGACCTGGCTTACGGCGGCGGCAAGCTGGTCTGCCTGGACATTGCCGACGAGGTGCCGCGGCTGCCCATCATGCTGGCCTGGCCGCAGGCCTTGAGGCTGACGCGCAAGGCGGAGGCGGTGCGCGAGCTATGTTTGCAACTATTGGGAGGCGCTGCCGACGAGGGACGCCCTAAGAACCTGTTCAAAGTCTGCTGCGCTTCGGCGATACGGCGTTGAAACCGAGCTCAAAATGCTCATGTACCACTTGTACATTCCGCTTTTTCGCTCGTTTCCGCCTTGTCTTGCTCTTGCTCGCGAGGCTTTGAACAGGCTCTGAGGGGACTTTGGCCGTTTGTTCATCCACAAAAACACATTTGTGATAATGTGGTACTGATCTATCTATCTGGAGTAATAGGCCATGAGTCGTTTGACCATTGATGTGACCGAGCAGCAGCACCAGGCTCTCAAGGCGGCGGCCGCGTTGCAAGGTAAAACGATCAAGCAGTACGCTCTTGAGCGGCTGTTTCCTTCGGCATCCGACGAGGGCCAGGCGCTTGAAGATTTGAAAGCGCTGCTGGCCCTCCGCATGGCCGAGGCGCAGAGCGGGGAGGTGATCGACCGCAGCATCACCGATATTGCCAGTGAAGCGCTGGCATCGAGCAAGTCTGTGTGAGCAGGCCTTATATCCTTACCAAGAGCGCCGCCGCCGATATTCGAGAGCTCGCTCGCTACACCGCTAAGCACTGGGGCGATTCGCAGTGTCGGATCTATATCGAGCAGATCGAGAAGGCCGCCGCCGCTGTGGCAACTGGCAAAGGGGTGTTCAAGGATATGAGTTCGCTGCTTCCCGGCCTAAGGGTGAAGGCGGCTGGGCGCCATTACATTTTCTGTCTTCCTCGGGTGAACGGTCCGGCTTTGATTCTTGCCGTCTTGCATGAGCGAATGGACATCATCGCCCGTCTCAGGGACAGGCTGGCTTATTCCGCTGAATAGAGGCGGCATCGGTTGATGCAAAGCTGTTCTAAGTGGCGAATAGCTTGGTCTGGTGGTTTTCTCGTCAGATTTTTCCAAGTTTTCAAATGAAAAGGCCAGGCAGCCGCCTGGCCTAGCCGCGCGCTCATCTGTCCCTCTAGCGCACGCCCATCTCCTCCGCGGTGCGGTCCACGGCGATGCGGGTCTTGTCTATGAGTTCGTCGATCTCGCTCCGGCTGATCACCAGCGCCGGCGCCATGATCATGCGGCCAAGCGTGGAGCGTAGGATCACGCCCTCATCAAAGCCTATACTGCGGCAGCGCCAGCTGATGTCGGTTTCGTCGGCGAAGCGCTGCCGCGTGGCTTTGTCGCGGCAGAACTGCAAGGCCGCCACCAGGCCGGCGCCCTGGATTTCGCCCACCAGCGAGTGCTGGCCAAACACCTCGCGCAGGCAGGCTTGCAGATAGGGGCCGGTGTCCGTCCTGGTGCGCTCGACCAGTCCTTCGTCTTGCAGCACGCCCAGGTTGGCCAGCGCCACGGCGGCGGCCACCGGGTGGCCGGAGTAGGTCAGGCCGTGGGCGAAGACGCCGCCTTGCTCCACCAGCGTTTCACCGATGCGGCGCGACAGCACCAGGCCGCCCATGGGGATGTAGCCAGAGGTCAGGCCCTTGGCGATGCTGAGCGTGTCCGGCTGAAAGTGGAAATGCTGGTGGGCGAACCATTCCCCGGTGCGGCCAAAGCCGCCTATCACCTCGTCGGCGCATAGCAGCACCTCGTACTGGCGGCAGATGCGCTGGATTTCCGGCCAATAGCTGTCCGGCGGGAAGATCATGCCGCCGGCGCCCTGGAAGGGTTCGGCCACGAAGGCGGCCACCTTGTCGGCGCCCAGCGCCAGGATCTTGTCTTCCAGTTCTTGCGCGCATTGACGGCCAAACGCTTCCGGGCACAGCCCGCCGCCGTGGGCGAACCAGTAGGGCTCGCCGATGTGCTCCACGCCGGGGATGGGCAGGTCTCCCATCTCGTGCATGAACTTCATGCCGCCCAGGCTGGCACTGCCCACGGTGGAGCCATGGTAGCCGTTGTGGCGGCCGATGAAGATTTTCTTGTCCGGCTTGCCCATCACGTCCCAATAACGGCGCACGCAGCGGATCAGCAACTCGTTGGATTCGGAGCCGGAGTTGGTGTAGATCACGTGGCGGTAGTCGCCGGGCAGCAGGGAGAACAGCCGCTCGGAGAGTTCGTTCACCGCCGGGTGGGTGGTGTGGAAGAACACATTGTAGTAGCTGAGCTGTTGCAGCTGCCGGGCGGCGGCGGCAATCAGCTCCTGCCGGCCGTAGCCCACCTGGGTGCACCACAGGCCGGACATGCCGTCCAGGTAGCGCTTGCCGTCGGTGTCCCATAGATACACGCCCCGGCCCTCGGCCATCACCCGCGGGCCCTCCTGGTTCAGGGCTTTCTGGTCTAGAAAGGCGTTGATGTGGTGGGCGGCGTCCAGTTGCTGGTAGTCGCGGGTGCTGCGGCGGGGCGTGGAAGCGGTCATGACGGTCTCCTTGTCGGGGATGGGGCCGGGCCAGGCCCGGCGTTAGGCGTTTGGCTAGTGCCGGGTCAGCGCCTGGTCCAATGGTTCCGGGCGGAACAGCGGCTTGCGCATCACCAGCTTGATCCACAGGACGGCGATCAAGGACACCAGGCCCAGCACGAGGCCGGCGCTGGCGAAGATGGCGGCGCTCATGTCCGGGCTGGGCGACACGTGGTAGATGGCGATCAGCATGCCGACGATGCCCAGGCATTGCGGCAGCGGGTAGAACGGGGTTTTGAAGGGGCGGGCCAGCGTGGGGTAGCGGCGGCGCAGGGCGATCACGTCCAGGTGGCAGATGATGTAGGCCAGCAGCCAGGCGATAGCCGCCGCCAGCAACAGCAGGCCTATGGTGTCGGGGTCGTCGCCCATCAGCAGCACCGGCGCGCCGGTGATCAGGGCGACGAAGAGCACCGCCACCCATGGGGTGCGGTAGCGCCGGCTCAGCTGTTTGAACTGAGGAAAGACCTGGCCGTTGCACGCCATGCCGTACAGCATGCGCGGCACCGCCGCCAGGGAGCTGTTGAGCGTGCTGCAGGTGGCGGTGAAGGCGATCACCACCACGGTCAGCTTGCCGGCCTGGCCCAGCAGCGCGGTGGCGTATTGCAGGTGCGGCAGCGGCGCTGCGGTCAGGGCGGCGCGCGGCAGGTGGTAGAGCGCGCCCATGCAGTAGAGGGCGATGGTGATGAAGATCACGCTGAGGCCCAGCATCATCGCCAGCGGGATATCGCGTTGCGGGCGGCGGCTTTCCTCCACCAGCGGGCAGGTGAATTCCGCGCCGACAAAACCCCAGATCGCCAGCGCTCCCAGCGTCAGCACGCCGGCGCCCAGCGGGTTCCAGTCGCGGTTGGCGGCCTGGGCCAGCGCCGGCGGGCCGCCGCCGCTCAGCGCAGTGCTGCCCAGCGCCAGCAGCGCGACGATCATCACCAGGGCCAGCGCCGATTGCAGGCGGGCGAACACATCAATGCCCAGCAGATTGAGCAGGGTGAAGATCAGCAGCACGCCGTAGGCGACGCCGTTGAGGGGAAAGACGCCGGGATAGACCTGGTTGACGATGCGGTCGAGCAGCAGGAGTTCGGCCGACAGCGCGAACATCGCCACCACCACATAGCCGGAAAAGGTGGCCAGGATGGCGGGGAACTGGCCCAGGGCCACCTCGGTGTAGCTGCTGAGGCTGCCGGCGCGGGGAATCATCAGCGCCAGCTCGGAGAAGGATACGGCGTAGCAGAGCGCCAGCAGGAAGGCCAGGCTCAGCGGGATCAGAAAGCCGATGCCGGCCATGCCGGCGCCTTGCAGCATCAGCACCATCACGCCTTGGGATACGACGAGGCCGATGGCGACGGCGAGCAGCGGGGCGAGGCCCAGGCTGGCGCGAAAGGGGGCGGGGGCCGGCGGCGGGGCAAGGTGGGCTTGCGGTGTGCGCATGGTGGGTCTCCTACTATCTTGTTGTGCCGACTGCGGGACGGCGCTTATTCGTCTTGCCATTGCACCCAGGTGGTTTTGAGGTGGGTGTAGTGGTCGATGGCGTGCAGCGACAGGTCGCGGCCAAAGCCGGACTGCTTGCAGCCGCCAAACGGCAGGCCGGGGTCCAGCGCGTCCACGGTGTTGACCGAGACGGTGCCGGCGCGTAGCCGGCGCGCCACGCGGTGGGCGCGCGACAGGTCCCGGGTCCACACCGAGGCGGCCAAGCCGTAAGGGCTGTCGTTGGCGATGGCCACGGCCTCGGCTTCGCTGTCGAAGGGCATCACCGCCAACACCGGGCCGAAGACTTCCTCGCGCGCCAGCGCCATGTCCGGGCGGACATCGGTGAAGACGGTGGGGCGGATGTAGCAGTCGCCGCCGTCCAGGCTGAAGCGCTCGCCGCCGCACAGCAGGCGGGCGCCTTGGCGGTGGGCTTGGTCGATGTGGGCCATGATGCGCTCCGCCTGGCGGGCGTCGACGATGCAGCCGCTGCGGGTGGCCGGGTCCAGCGGGTTGCCCGGTTGCAGCGCGGCCGCCTCGCGCAGCAGGCGTTCCAGGAAGGCGTCTTGAATGGAGCGTTGCAGCAAGAGCCGCGAGTTGGCCGAGCACACCTGGCCCTGATTGAAGAAAACGCCGAAGGCGGCGCGCCGGGCGGCGGCGTCCAGGTCGCAGTCGTCGAACACCAGATTGGGGCTTTTGCCGCCGCACTCCAGCGCCACTCTTTTCATATTGGAGTCCGCCGCGTAGCGCAGAAAGGCTTTGCCCACTTCGCTGGAGCCGGTGAAGCTCAGGCAATCCACGTCCGGGTGCAGGCCCAGCGGCCGCCCCACCTCATCGCCGTAGCCCGGCAAGACGTTGAGCACGCCGTCCGGCAGGCCGGCCTCCTGGGCCAGTTGGGCCAGGCGCAAGGCCGACAGCGGGGATTGCTCGGCCGGCTTCAGGATCACGCTATTGCCGGCCATCAGCGCCGGCGCCAGCTTCCACGCGGCCATGTCCAGCGGGAAATTCCACGGGATCACCGCCGCCGCCACGCCCAGCGGTTCCCGGGTGATCAGGGCCAGCGCGTCGTCGGCGCCGGGGGCGGCCTCGCCGTATAGCTTGTCGGCGGCTTCGGCGTACCAGTCGAACACGCCGGCGGCGCCCGGCACATCGATATGGAGCGCATCGGCAATGGGCTTGCCGATGTCCAGGCAGTCCAGCAGCGCCAGTTCGTCGCCATGCCGGCGGATCAGCGCCGCCAGTTTTTGCAGCACGGTCTTGCGCTGGCGCGGGTGACAGCGCGACCAGAGGCCGGATTCGAAGCTGGCGCGGGCGGCCCGCGCCGCCCGTTCGACATCGGCCTCGCCGCAGCGGGCGATCTCGGCCAGGGGCCGGCCGTGGATGGGGCTGATGTCGGTGAAGGTGCGCTGGTTGGCGGCGGGCACGAAGCGGCCGTTGATGAAGGCGAGGCAAGGCGGGCGCAAATCGGCGGCGCGGCCTTGCCAGTAGGCCAGATCCTGCATGGGCATGGCGATCACTCCTGTTCAGGCGGCGCGACGGGGTGGGGGAAGCGCTCACATCACGGCTGGTCTTGTCGCGCAGGCTGGAGCCATACTAGTCAGTCCCCTTGGCGGCGGACATCACGCGAAAGCGTTAGAGCGGAAGGCGGGACTAACCTGATCGGGGTAGCTGGCATGCAGCTGAATGTGGCGGATCTGGTGTTTCACCAGCAATTGGGGCGCTTGTTGGACGGCGTCGACAACGCGGCCTTTTGGCAAGGGTTGGCCGCGTTTCTACGGGAACGCCTGAGTTTCGATACCTGGGTGGCGGTGCTGTTTCGCCAGGAGGCGCCGCCGTGGGTGCTGGCGGATCACGCGGCCAATTACGCCGCCGACGATTTGTTCGCCGACTACCGGCGCGGCCTGTATCTGCTGGACCCGTTTTACGGTTTTGCGCTGAAGCGCCCGGCCGCCGGCGTGTACCGGCTGGACGAGGTGGCGCCGGACCGTTTCCGGGAGACGGAGTACTTTCGCCGTTACTTTTCGCGCAATGTGGTGGCGGATGAAATCCAGTTTCTGCAAGTGTTGCCGGAGGGCGTGCTGTCTCTGTCGCTGGGCAGCAAACGCCGCTTCAGCGAGCAGGAACTGGGCGTTTGCAATCTGTTCGCGCCCTGGTTGCTGCCCTTGTCGCGTCTGGCCGCGCGTCTGGACGAAGGGCTGCGTCAGCCGGCGGCTAACGCGGGCAGGCAGAGCCGCCGGCAGCTGGAGGAGGCGCTGCACGCGCAGGGCTCCTCGCCGTTGACCAAGCGGGAGGTGGCGCTGCTGATACTCGGCGGCCACTCCACCAAGGGCGTGGCGCGCGAGCTGGGCATCTCGCTGGAAACCGCCAAGGTGCACCGCCGCCATCTGTACGCCAAGCTGGGCGTGTCCAGTCAGGCGGCCTTGTTTCTGCTGCTGGCGGGGATTCAAGCCTGATGCCGCGGCGCAGCGGTAAACAGAGGCGCTTAGACCCGCTAACAAAACCCCTGATCCTGCGTTGCGCCTCCTTGTCGTACCACTTGTACTGCCTGCGTCGGCGCGCCTTGGCTCAGGTTCTCTGCGAGGTTTTGTTAGCGGCTCTTAGTCAGTGCAGGTCGTGCCGATACATGAACACCGGCAGCCGCCATTCGCGCCAGATGGCGGCCAGACGGATGGCGAGACCGACGGCGAAGCTGGCCAGCACGTTGAGATCATGCGGCACGCCCAGCTTGATCAGGCCCAGGTAGAGCAGGGCCACGGCGAAGGAGACGCTGGCGTACAGCTCCTGGCGGAAGACCACCGGCACGCGGTTGCACAGCACGTCGCGCAGGATGCCGCCGGCAATGCCGGTGATCATGCCGGCCATCACCACCACCACCGGGTGGTAGTCCATGGACTGGGCCACGCCGCAGCCTATGATGGTGAAGGCGATCAGGCCCAGCGCGTCCAGCACCAGGAACACGCGGCTGAGGCGTTTCATATAGCGGGCCACGAACACGGCGGCCAGGCCGCCGGCGATGACCAGGCCGACGTATTCCGGGTGTTGGGTCCAGCCTATCGGGTAGCGGCCCAGCACGATGTCGCGCACGGTGCCGCCGCCCAGGGCGGTGAGGAAGGCGATGACGGTAACGCCGAAGATGTCCATATTGCGGCGGCCGGCCGCCAACGCGCCGGTCATCGCTTCCGCGGTGATGGCGATCAGATAGATCAGGGTAAGCATGTAGTTGCAATGGTCAAACAGGCTGGCGCCGAGATGCGCGGCGAAGCCGGGTGGGAAAATGGGTTGGCAATGGGCGGGCCATGCCAGGTGGCGCGCAGCCTGGGCAAGAGTTTCGAACACGGGTTTTCCTTGAGAGCTGGTGCACGATCTGCTGCGCTGCGACGATACGACATTGAAACCCGCTTCGAAATGCTCATGTACTACTCGTACATTCCGCTTTCTCAGCTGTTTTCGCCTTGTCTCGTCCTTGCTCGCGAGATCGTGAGCACGTTCTGAGCACGGCCGGCGGGCCGCGCATGGGCGCGGCGCTGCCGGCATTGCCTCTCCCCTTGTCCTTTTACCTGAGAGTTAGATGACGGGCGCGGCCTGTGTGCGGGCCTTGCCGGGTGTCACTTGCCCCTTCGGTGGGCGGCTAAGGGCCGGTCACATCATCCGACGCGCTCTCGCTGAAGCGTAGCAGATGATGAACGGGCGCTTAGGGCCTCTCTCCAATCGGCTGGTATCCATGGGCTGCGGTACTGTTGCCTGAGCGATTATGGGAGTTTGCGTCTTCGGCGGGGGCGCATGCCCCTCTCTCCCGCAGCAGGCAAGGATATTAGCGTTTGCTGTATTGTTCAGTCAACGACTGTATACATGGGGCGAGGCAAAAATGTTGCAGTGCGATATCAACATGAAAACGCCCGGACGGCGGTTTGGCTGTCCGGGCGTTTTTGCGCTGGCTGATGCTTAGTTGCTCGGCGTTTTGGGCTTGGCCGCGTCCTTGCCGGCGGCGGGTTTGCGCGCGGCCGGGGTTTTGGCTGCGGGGGCTTTGGCCACGCTGGCTTTGCCCGCTGGCGCTTTGGCGGTTTTGGCCGCCGGGGGTTTGCCGGGCGCCGGCTTGGCCGCGGCCGGTTTGCTGCTGGCGGGTTTGGCGGCCGGAGCGGGTTTGGCGGCAGCGGCGCTGGGCTTGCCGGCGGTGGGCTTGGCCGGGGCTTTGGCGGCCGGCTTGCGCGGCGGCGCCGCTTTCTTGGCGGGCGCGCTGGCCTTGGCGGCGGGGGCCGCGGCGGGAACGGTTGAGGCTGCCGCTATGGCCGGCTCGGCGGGCGGCAGGATGGCCGGCGCCGCCGGCGCGCGGGTGTCCAGTTGCAGCGCGTGGGCCGCTTGGTCCAGCCTGAGCTGTTGTTCCGGGGCGATGTCGCCGCTGAGCGCCAGCAGTTCATGCGCCAGCTGCCAGGCCTGGCGGCGGCGGTGTTCTTCCGGCAGCAGCTTGGGCAGGCCGGCCAGCGCGCGGGCTTCGTCCAGCCGCACCAGGAAAACCTGCTTGCGGGCGATGTCTTTCAGCTCCATCAGGGTCAGCGGGTATTCGTGGCGGATGTCGCGCATGATGCGGCGGATGGCGTTGAACGGGCGCTCGTCTATGATGCCGCGGCCAATCGCCACATAGGTGAGCAAGCGCACGAAGCCGTCGGCCAGGGAGCCGCTTTCGTAAGCGGGGTCCAGCACCTGGCGCTTGAGTTGCAGCCTTTCCTGTTTGTTCCAGCTGTCGCAGCGGGCGGCGCGGGCTTCGCGCGCGGGCTGCACGCCCACGACGGAGGCCAGCCACGGGGATTCGTACACGGCTTTGAAGCAGTGTTCGGTGGCGGCGTCGCGCAGGTCGCGGTAGCGGTCCAGGCTTTGCGTCATCCAGCTAGACCACTGTTCTTGCAACCGCCACAAGGGGTTGTCCGCGCTCACCGGCTGGCGGTGGGCGCGCACGTATTCCGCGGCGGGTTTGAGCCAGCCGAGCCAGGGATTGAGCGGGGAGATCAGCGTGCGTTCCAGCCGCGCCGGGTTGAGCTGGCGCAGCCATTGGGCGCTGGCTTCGTTGCTGACGGCGCGCACGGCCGGGGAAACGAAGCGGTTGTAAATGCCCTGGTTGATTTCGGAGACGCGGCGCACCGCTTCAAAGGCGCGTTCGTCTTCGCGGCCGTCGTCCAGCGCCAGGATGTCGGCCACTTCGCGGGCTTCGAAACGGATGATGTAGCGGCCCTTGATGTATTCCTGGCCGGGGGTGTTGGGGGCCACGTCTTCGATGACGGCCTCGTACAGGCCGGGGGCCAGCACGTCGATCAGGTCCAGCGCGCTGGCGAACTCGCTGTGCTCGCGGTTGGCGATGCCGGCGGAGACGAAGATGCCCAGGTGGCCCACCTTGTTGTGCAGGCAGTAAATGATGGTTTGTTCGTTGTCGCGGATGTCTTCCGCGTTGTCGTACAGGTCCGGTATCCAGTTCAGCGCCTGTTGCGGCGGGGTGATGTTGTCGCCCCAGGAGGCGAACACGATGATGGGGGAGCGGATGTTGCGCATGTCCACGCGGTGCTGGTCGCTGCTGACGATCTTGCCTTCCACCAGGTGGTTGCCCACGAAGAGCTGCTGGGAAATCCATTCCATTTCCTGCTTGTTCAGCAGGTAGTGGCCGCCCCACCAGCGTTCAAAGCCCAGATAGCGTTCGCGCTCGGTGTCCACCTTGGCGTACAGATTGTAGGGCTTCTTCCACAGGGTGTTGGCCGGGTCCAGCTTTTCAAAGTTGTTGACCAGATGGGCGCCGTCGAACTTGCCGTTGCCCAGATCGCCGGCCAGGGAGGCGGTCCAGGTGCCGCCCAGCATGCCGCCGGAGTAGCGCATCGGGTATTTGCCGGTGACGCCGGCCCAGTAGGACAGCGGGGTGCCGGCCAGCAGGATGGGGCCGCACAGCTCCGGCGCCACCGAGGCCAGCATGGCCAGCGCCCAGCCGCCCTGGCAGTTGCCGATGACGAAGGGCTTGCCGTCGCTGTCCGGGTGCAGTTCCCTGACCTTGCCGAGGAAGACGTATTCGGCGCGGCTGACGCTTTCTATGGTCTGGCTGGGCACCGGCTGGGGGAAGAACATGATGAAGTAGCAGGGGTGGCCCTGTTGCAGCGCGATGCCGATTTCGCTGTCCATCTTGAAGCCGCCGATGCCGGGGCCGTGGCCGGCGCGCGGGTCTATCACCACGAAGGGGCGCAGCGCCGGATTGGTGGCCGGGCAGCCGGCCGGCGGCAGGATGGCTGCCAGCGCGTAGTTGGCCGGGTCCGGCAGGCTGCGGCCGTCCAGGATGATTTTGTAGTCGAACACCAAGACCGGCGGCTTGCCGCTTTGCACGTGTTGCAGATAGTCCGCGCCGCGGTCATGCAGCACGTCCCAGTAGAGGATGCTGCGCTCGCAGGCGTCGCGCCAGTAGTCGGCGACCGGGTTGGAGGAGAAGAGCTTGGACCAGACGGCTGTTTGCGACCACATACGGCACCTCTTGGTTGGTATGACGGATAACTGGCTACTGTACCCTGCTTTTGTTGCGTTGCAATAGACAAAGTTCCTGCCAGGCGAACAACTGTCAGCGCAACACCACAGTGCGCCGCTCGGTGATGAAGACGCGCCGCTCCAAGTGGCTGCGCACCGCGCGCGCCAGCGCCTGGCACTCCATGTCGCGGCCGGCGGCCTGCAATTGCTCCGGGCTGTAGGCGTGGTCCACCCGTTCCACCACTTGTTCGATGATCGGGCCTTCGTCCAGATCGTCGGTGATGTAGTGGGCGGTGGCGCCTATCAGTTTGACGCCGCGCTCGTGCGCCTGCTGATACGGCCGCGCCCCCTTGAAGCCGGGCAGGAAGGAGTGATGGATATTGATGGCGCGGCCGGCCAGTTTTGCGGCGGCGGCGCTGGAGAGCACCTGCATATAGCGGGCCAGCACCAGCAGTTCCGCCTGGCTGTCGTCCATCAGCGCCAGCAGCGCGGCTTCCTGGCGCGGCTTGTTGTCCGGGGTGAGCGGCAGATGGTGGAAGGGCAGGCCGTAGGCTTCGGCGATGGGGGCGAGGTCGCGGTGATTGGAGACGACGGCGGCCACCGTCATGTCCAGATCGCCCATCTTCTGGCGATAGAGCAAATCGTTCAGGCAGTGGTCCAGTTTGGACACCATGATCAGCACCCGCGCGCGTTGGCGCCGGTCGTGCAGCCGCCATTGCAGGTCTTGATAGTGGCCGCTCATCCGCGCCATGCCGTCGGCCAGCCGTTCCGGGGCGAAGTCCGGCCGCTCTGGGTGGAAGACGCAGCGCACGAAGAAGCGCCGGCTGCGGGCGTCGTCGAATACCGCCAGTTCATCGATATAGCAGCCTTGCTGCTCCAGCAAGGCGGAGAAGCCGGCCACCTGGCCGGAGGCGCTGCGGCAGGCGAAGCTGAGCACGTAGGAGGGGGCGTCTGAGGTCATTGGCGTGTCCTGTTTGTAGGGCGGCACGGGCCAATCTAGGCCTTGTCCCGCGCGCGCGCTGTCCGCCATGCGTCCGCTTTGCGTGGATTTTGGACATCGCCGTGTCGCGTGCGGGCAAGAGGCCGTCCTTTCCAGCCAAATGCGCCGGCGGCGTCGCCCTGAGAATGAGGCCTTCCTCAACCTCGACAGCAGCGGCGCGGGCCCATGGCGGCCCGGCGGCGGGAGCGCAGATGGCAAACCGATATTCGCTGTGGAGCCTGATCCGGCACGGGCTTGGGCATCACCAGGGCTGGCAGCCGGCCTGGCGCAGTCCGCAGCCGGAAAGCAGCTACGACGTCATCATCGTCGGCGGCGGCGGCCACGGCCTGGCCACCGCCTATTACCTGGCCCGCATGTACGGCGTCCGCAAGGTGGCGGTGCTGGAAAAAGGCTATTTGGGCGGCGGCAACACCGCGCGCAACACCACCATCATCCGCTCCAACTATCTGTGGGACGAGTCTTCGCAGCTGTACGAGCACGCGCTCAAGCTGTGGGAGGGCCTGTCCCAGGAACTGAACTTCAATGTGATGTTCAGCCAGCGCGGAGTGATGAACCTGGGCCACAGCCTGCAGGACATGCGCGACATCGAGCGCCGGGTCAACGCCAACCTGCTCAACGGCGTGGACGCCGAGGTGCTGTCCCCGCGGGAGATCAAGGAGCGGGTGCCCTTGATCGCCATCGGCGGCGACGTCCGCTATCCGATCCTGGGCGCCAGCTATCAGCCGCGCGGCGGGGTGGCGCGCCATGACGCGGTGGCCTGGGGCTTCGCCCGCGCCGCCAGCAAATTGGGCGTGGACATCATCGAGGAATGCGAGGTGACCGGCTTGTTGATCGAGGGCGGCCGGGTGCGGGGGGTGCGAACCGGGCGCGGCGAGATCCGCGCCGACAAGGTGGGCTGCGTGGCCGCCGGCAACAGTTCCACGCTGGCGCGGATGGCCGGCTTGCGGCTGCCGCTGGAAAGCCATCCCTTGCAGGCCTTTGTGTCCGAATCGCTGAAACCCTGCCTGGACACGGTGGTGATGTCCGGCGCGGTGCACGGCTACATCAGCCAGTCGGACAAGGGCGAACTGGTGATAGGCGCGGGCATAGACAGCTATCTGGGTTACGGCCAGCGCGGCAGCCCGCATGTGATCGAGCACACGGCGGCGGCCATCGTCGAGCTGTTTCCGTCCTTCTCGCGGCTGCGGATGAACCGGCAGTGGGGCGGCATCGTGGACGTGTCGCCGGACGCCTGCCCCATCATCGGCAAGACCCGGATCCAGGGCCTGTATTTCAACTGCGGCTGGGGCACCGGCGGCTTCAAGGCCACGCCGGGTTCCGGCCACGTATTCGCCCACACCATCGCTCATGACCAGCCGCATCCGCTGAACGCGGCTTTTTCGCTGGAGCGCTTCGCCTCCGGCCGCTTGATAGACGAACACGGCGCCGCCGCCGTGGCGCATTGAGGGAGACGCCGATGCTGCTGATTCATTGCCCGCATTGCGGGGAGGCGCGGGAAGAGGAGGAGTTCGACTACGCCGGGGAGGCCTTCATCGTCCGCCCGGCGGCGCCGGAGCAGGTGGACGACGAGGCCTGGGGCGATTACCTGTTCTGCCGCAAGAACCCGCGCGGCTGGCATTGGGAGCAATGGCAGCACGCCGCCGGCTGCCGCAAGGTGTTCGCCGTCCGGCGTCACACCGTCAGCTACGAGATCGCCGGCAGCTGGACGCTGGCCGAGGGCAAGGCCCGTTATTTGCAGGAGGATCAGACGTGAGCGGCTATCGCATCCATCGTCCCGGCGAGCGCATCGACCGCAATCGGCCGCTGGCCTTCACCCTGGAGCGCGCGGCCTATCACGGCTTCGCCGGCGACACCCTGGCCTCGGCGCTGCTGGCCAACGGCGTGCGGCTATTGGGCCGCAGCTTCAAGTACGGCCGGCCGCGCGGCATCGTCGGGTTTGGCGCGGAAGAGCCCAACGCCTTGATCCAGCTGGAAAGTGGCGCCTTGAGCACGCCGGATCTCAAAGCCACCCAGGTGGAGCTGTATCAAGGCTTGCAGGCCTTCAGCGGCTTGGGGGACGCGTCCTGGGGCATGCGGCTCAAGGGCGCGTTGGGCCGGCTGGAGCGTTTCATGCCGCCGGGTTTTTATTACAAGACCTTCATGCAGCCGGCGGGGGCCTGGCCGTTTTACGAGCGCCGCATCCGCGAAGCCGCCGGTTACGGCCAAGCGCCGCGGCTGCCGGACCCGGAGCATTACGATCATCTGCACCACCATGTGGACCTGCTGGTGGTGGGCGGCGGCGCGGCCGGCTTGTGGGCGGCCACGCTGGCGGGGCGCGCCGGCCTGAAAACGCTGCTGCTGGACGAACAGGCGGAGATGGGCGGCTGGCTGCTGAGCGAGCGCCGGCTGCGCATCGACGGCCTGGAGGCGATGGAATGGACGCAGCAGCGCTTGCAGGAGCTGGCGGCGCTGCCCAATGTCCAGCGCTTGCCGCGCGCCACCGTCTTCGCCTTGCATGAGGGCAATCTGGCCTTGGCGGTGGAGTTGTTGCAGGACCACCTGCCGCCGTCCGAGCGCGATCCGGCCCGGCCGCGCCAGCGCCTGCACAAGATACGCGCGGGCCAACTGGTCTTGGCCAGCGGCGCCATCGAACGGCCGCTGGTGTTCGGCAACAACGATCTGCCCGGGGTGATGACCGCCGCCGCCGGCCACAGTTATTTGAACCGTTACGGCGTGGCGGTGGGGCGCCGGCTGCTGCTGCAGACCCAGAACGACGCCGCCTACGACGCGGCGCTGGAGCTGGCCTTGGCCGGGGCGGCGGTGACGCTGGCCGATGCTCGCCCAGCCGGCGCGGCGGCCTGGCGCAGCCGCGCCGCGCAGAATGCCGGCGTGGAGTTGCTGGCCGGTTACGGCATCGCCCGGGTGAACGGCGGCGCCGGCGTCGGCGGCGCGGACTTGGTGAAGCTGGCCGCGGATGGCCGGAGCGTGGCCGGCAAGGGGCCGCGGCTGGAGCTGGACGGCGTGCTCTCCTCCGGCGGGCTCAGCGCCACCGTGCATCTGTTCTGCCACAACGGCGGCCGTCCGCTGTGGCGTCCGGACCGTCTGTCCTTCGTTTGCCCGGACGCGGGCCGGCCCGGCGTCGTCTGCGTGGGCGCGGTCACCGGGCGCTGGGAGCTGGGCGAGGCCCTGGCCCAATGCCATGCCGCCATGCTGGCCCAGCTTGGCTGGGGAAGCCAGCGCGGTCTGGGCGCCGCGCCGCGGGTGGAGGCGGAGGAGGTGGCCGCGCCGCGTGAAATCTTCCGCTTGCCGGACGGGCGGCGCGAAGGCGTCGGCGCCAAGGCCTTCGTCGATTTCCAGAACGACGTGGCCGCCGCCGACATCCATCTGGCGGTGCGCGAAAACTACCGCTCCATCGAGCACGTCAAGCGCTACACCGCGCTGGGCTTCGGCACCGATCAGGGCAAGCTGTCCAACGTCAACGGCTTCGCCATCGCCGCCGAGGCGCTGGGCAAGCCCATCGCCGAGGTGGGCACCACTACCTACCGGCCGGCCTACACCCCGGTTAGCTTTGGCGCGCTGGCCGGCGCCCATGTCGGCGAGACCTTCGACCCGCGCCGCTACACCGCCATGCACGACAGCCATACCGCGCGCGGCGCCGAATACGAGCTGGTGGGGCAGTGGCTGCGGCCCTGGTATTTCCCGTGGCCGGGCGAGGACCTGCACGCGGCGGTGCGCCGCGAATGCCGCGCCGCCCGCCAGGGAGTGGCGGTGATGGACGCCTCCACCCTGGGCAAGATCGATGTGCGCGGCCCGGACGCGCGCGAGTTTCTGGGCCGCGTCTACAGCAACGCTTGGAGCAAGCTGGAGCCGGGCAAATGCCGCTACGGGCTGATGCTGGACGAAAACGGCATGGTGATGGACGACGGCGTCACCGCCTGCCTGGCGGACGACCATTTCCACATGACCACCACCACCGGCGGCGCGGCCCGGGTTTACAGCTGGCTGGAGCGCTGGCACCAGACCGAATGGCCGGAACTCAAGGTGCGTTTCAGCTCCATCACCGATCACTGGGCCACCACGGCGCTGGTGGGCCCGCAAAGCCGGGAGGTGCTGCGCAAGCTGTGCACGGATATTGATCTCGACCCTCAGACCTTCCGGTTCATGGAGGGCCGCGTCGGCACCGTGGCCGGCGTGCCGGCGCGGGTGTTCCGCATCAGTTTCTCCGGCGAACTGGCTTATGAGATCAATGTGGACGCCGGCTACGGCCGTTATCTGTGGGAGGAGGCGATGCGGGCCGGGGCCGAGTTCGGCATCACGCCCTACGGCACCGAGGCCATGCACGTCTTGCGCGCCGAGAAGGGCTTCATCATCGTCGGCCAGGACAGCGACGGCTCGATGAGCCCCAACGATCTGGCCATGGGCTGGGCGGTGGGCATGAAAAAGCCGTTCAGCTTCCTCGGCCGCCGCTCCTTGCTGCGCGCCGACACCGCCGGCGCGGGCCGCAAGCAGTTGGTGGGCCTGCTGACGGAGGACCCGCGGCTGGTGTTGCCGGAAGGCGCGCAAATCCTCAACGACGGCAAGGACGCCGCGCCGGCGGCGATGCAGGGCCATGTCACCTCCAGCTACCACAGCGAATGCCTGGGCCGCTCCATCGCCATGGCGGTGTTGAAGGACGGCGTCCGCCGCGAAGGCGACACCGTGCACGTGTGGTGGCAGGGCCATAGCGCGCCGGCGCGGGTGGCGTCCGCAGTCTTCGTCGACAAGGAAGGAGAGCGTCAGCATGTCTGAATCCACATTCAAGCCTGTGCTGGAATCGCCCTTGCGGCATCTGGATTTGCCGGAAGCGGCCGAAGCGCGCTGCGCCGACGGCCGCGTCTGGGGCAATGAAGCGCCCAATCTGGGCTACGCGCTGCTGCGCGGCGACGGCGCCGAGGCCGGGTTTTTCGAGCTGACGGCGCGGATCACCGGGCTGGAGCCGCCGCGCCGGCCCAAGACCTTGAGCCAGGGGGAGGGCGGCGCGCTGCTGTGGCTGTCGCCGGACGAATGGCTGCTGATCAGCCGCCGCCAGTGCCTGGCCGGCTGGCTGCCGGCGCTGGAGCGGGGCTTCGCCGAGCTGCGCCTGTTCGCCCAGGCGCTGGACGTCAGCGGCGGCTTCACCGCCGTCTACCTGTGCGGCGAGCCGCACCTGGCCGTGCTGCGCCACCTGGGCGGCTACGATTTCGAAGCGCTGCGTCCCGGCCAGGGCGTCGGCACCTTGCTGGGCAAGGCGGCGGTTCAAGTGCTGCGTCTGGACGGCGACGGCGTGTTCGTGGTCTGCCGCCGCAGCTTTGCCGACTACGTCTGGCTGCTGTTGCGGCGCGCGGCCCGGCCTTACGGCTTCGCGGTGTGCGAGCTGCCGGAAGACGCCGGCCATCCGCTGTGGGCGCAACTGGCGCGGCCGGCGCTGGCGGCGGTCCTGAGCGAGAGTTCTTAAAAAATTATTCAAAGTCCGCGGCGCTGCGGCGGGATAGTTGGACCGAGATGTGGACAAGCTAGAAGGAGATGGCAATGGATTTGCACGCAGACGCGCTGGTGATAGACGGACTGATCATCGCCAAATGGGCGCGGCCGGTGTTCGAGGACATGCGCCGCGGCGGCTTGAGCGCCGCCAATTGCACCGTGTCGGTGTGGGAGGGCTTTCAGGACACCGTGAACAATATCGCCGAGATGAAAGGGCTGATTCGCGAGCATGGCGATCTCTTGACCCTGGTGCGCGGCGTCGAGGATATCCGCCGCGCCAAGGCGGAGGGCCGCACCGGCGTCATCCTGGGTTTTCAGAACGCCCACGCCTTCGAGGACAGGCTGGAGTCCGTCGAAGCCTTCGCCGACATGGGCGTGCGCGTGGTGCAGCTGTGCTACAACACGCAAAACCTGATCGGCACCGGCTGTTACGAACGCGACGGCGGCCTGTCCGGCTTCGGCCGCGAAGTCATTGCGGAAATGAACCGCGTCGGCATCATGGTGGACCTGTCCCATGTGGGCGGCCTGACTTCGCGCGAAGCCGTTCTGGAATCGAAAAAGCCGGTCTGTTACTCCCATTGCCTGCCCTCGGGCCTCAAGCCGCATCCGCGCAACAAGAGCGACGAGGAGTTGCGCTTCATCGCGGATCACGGCGGCTTCATCGGCGTCACCATGTTTCCGCCCTTTCTGCGCCGCGGCATCGAAGCCACCGTGGACGACTACGTGGAAGCAATGGATTACGTGATTGCGCTGGTGGGCGAAGACTGCGTCGGCTACGGCACCGACTTCACCCAGGGCTACGATCAGGGCTTCTTCGACTGGATCACCCACGACAAAGGCCGGTATCGCCGGCTGACCGATTTCGGCACCATCCTCAACCCGGAAGGCATTCGCACCATAGGCGAAACGCCCAATCTGACCGCGGCGATGCAGCGGGCCGGCTGGCCTGAGCGCAAGATCCGCAAAGTGCTGGGCGAGAACTGGTTGCGGGTGTTTGGCGAGGTATGGGGGGCTTAGCCCCCCGGCCACGGCCCTGATCCCGCGTTGAGCCTCCTCGCGCGCAAGCGGCGCATGGGTATTTCTTAAAGAGCCGTTCAAAGTCTCGCGAGCAAGGGCGAGACAAGGCGAAAACGAGCGAAAAAGCGGAATGTACACGTGGTACATGAGCATTTTGAGCTGGTTTTCAACGCCGTATCGCTGAAGCGCAGCAGACTTTGAACAGGTTCCAAGGCGGGCCCGCCGCATCCGAAGCACATTCAGGAGGACTTATGAAGCAAGTTAAAGTATTGGGGGCTTTGCTGTTGTCGGCCGCGCTTTGGACCCAGCCGGCGGCGGCGGAGACCGAGCTGAAGCACTGGCCGCCCAAGATCGCGGAACGGCTGAACGCCATGATCAAGGCCAATGCCCATAAGGGCGAATACGCGGTGTTCGACATGGACAACACCAGCTATCGCTACGATCTGGAAGAAGCGCTGCTGCCTTATATGGAGGCCAAGGGCTTGCTGAGCCGCGAGCGGCTGGACCCGTCCCTGAAGCTGATTCCCTTCCGCGACGAGCCGGACCGGCCGGAAAGCCTGTACAGCTACTATCTGCGGCTGTGCGAGATTGACGAACTGATCTGCTACCCCTGGGCGGCGCAGGTGTTTTCCGGACTGACGCTGCGCCAACTCAAGACCCAGGTGGACGCGCTGATGGCCAGCGGCGCTCCGGTGCCGGTCAGGTATTTCCATCAGGGCAAGCCGGTGGAGGGCAGCGTGCCGGCGCCGCGCGTGTTCACCGGCATGGTCGAGCTGTACGCCAAGCTGCAGGAGAACGGCATCGCCGTCTACGTGATGACCGCGGCCAGCGAAGAACTGGTGCGTATGGTGGCCAGCGATCCGCGCTACGGCTACCGGGCGCCGCCGCAGAACGTGCTGGGCGTCAATCTGCTGCTGAAAGACCGAACGAACGGCGCGCTGACCACCTCGCGTTTGCAGATCAAGCGCGGCGGCTATGAGCCGGAACGCAATCTGGACCTGGAACTGACCCCCTATCTGATGAACCCGATGACCTGGTACGAGGGCAAGGCCGGGACCATCCTGGGTTGGATAGACCAATGGCGCAAGCCGGTGCTGGTGGCCGGCGACACGCCGCAGTCCGATGGCTACATGCTGCTGAACGGCACCGACACGGCCAAGGGCGGCTTGCGGCTCTGGGTAGACCGCAAAGCGGGCTATTGGGATCGGATCCGCAGCTGGAGCCGGGAAGCGGCCAGGCAGCAGCGCAAGCTGGGCCAGCCGGCGACGGCGGACCGCAACTGGCTGGTGGTGAAGCCGGAGCAGATTCAATAAGCGCTGGAAGACGCGGAATGGGGCGCATGGGCATGCTCACGCCGCTGGCAAGCTTGTATCAGACCTTGAACCGCTTTAGCGCCGCTAACAAAACCTCGTAGAGACGCTGGACCAAGGCGCGCCGACGCAGGCAGTACCAGCAGGCGCAACGCAGGGTCGGGGTTGGCTTAGCGGGTCTTAAGGGAGGAAACGAATATGTTGAGGCAATGGTGTTGCATCCTACTGCTGCTCTTGTGCGTGCCGGCCCACGCGGCCGAGGCCACGCCCGGCAAACCGCTCATCAAGATCGGCTACGTTGAAGGCTGGGCGGACAGCGTGGTCACCACTCAGGTGGCGGCCCAGATCATTCGCGGCCGGCTGGGCCACCCGGTGGAACTGATGCCGGTGGCCGCCGGCATCATGTGGCAGGGCGTGGCGCGCGGCGATCTGGACGCCACGCTGTCGGCCTGGCTGCCGGTGACCCAGGGCGCGTATTACCGGCAGTTCAAGGATAAGGTGCTGGACCTGGGGCCCAATTACGTCGACGCCCGCATCGGCCTGGTGGTGCCGGACTATGTGGCCGCCCGCGCCATAGGGGATCTCAACGCCGAGCGCGCGGCGTATCAGGGACGTATCGTCGGCATAGACGCCGGCGCCGGGGTGATGCAAAAGACCGAGGCGGCGATCAAGGCCTACCGGCTGAATTTGACGCTGATGCCCAGCTCCGGGCCGGGCATGACGGCGGAACTGGCGCGCGCGATCAACGCCCGCAAGCCCATCGTGGTGACCGGCTGGGTGCCGCACTGGATGTTCGCCAAATGGAAGCTGCGTTTTCTCGACGACCCGCAAAAAGTATTCGGCGAGGCCGAGCACGTCAACAACGTGGCCCATCCCGGCCTGAGCGCCAAGGCGCCGCGGGTGCTGGCCTTCCTGCAGCGCTTCCGCTGGCGGCCGGAAGAGATCGGCCCGCTGATGCTGGCGGTGGAAACCGGCGCCAAACCCGCTGCGGCGGCGGCCTCCTGGATTCGGGCCCATCCGGAGCGGGTGGCGGAGTGGGTGCCCTGAACCACTGCGCGTTCAATGACATGCCTCCCCTTGGCGGACCGTGGTCCGCCTTTTTTGCGCCCGCGCCGCGAGGTGTCGGCAATGGGCAAAAACCGGTCGCGCCGACGGCTCCGGCCCGGAATGGCCTGCGGCAAGATGCCGGCAATGACGGGCTGCGCCCGACTTGCTCAGAGCCGGTTCACCGTCTGGCGAGCAAGGGCGAGACAAGGCGAAAACCGCTGAGGAAGCGGAAGGGTCATGCGGCATATGGGCATTCTGAAGCCGTACTCACCACGCCATGTCCGACGAAGCGCAGCAGACCTTGAACAGGCTCTCAGGAGAACGGCATGCAACCGCAACTTCCCATCGACGTGGACCCCGACAGCGGCGTCTGGCGCACCAACGGCCTGCCCATGTTGTATGTGCCGCGTCATTTCTTCATCAACAACCACCTGGCCATGGAGGCGGCGCTGGGCCGTTACCAGTACGCGGACGCGCTCTACCAGGCCGGCCATCGCTCCGCCCACTTCTGGTGCGCCAGCGAGGCGGCCACCCACGGTCTGGCCGGCCTGGCCGTGTTCGAGCACTACCTGAGCCGGCTGTCCCTGCGCGGCTGGGGCCGCTTCCGCTTTTTGGAGGCCGACGTGGCCAGCGGCAACGCCCATATCCGGCTGGACCACTCCTGTTTCGTGCTGGCCCAGGGCGAGGCCGGCGCGCCGCAAAGCGAGCACATGGCCTGCTATCTGTTCGCCGGCTGGTTCGCCGGCGCGATGGACTGGGTGGGGGAAAGCCTGGGGCGCGACTACCGCACCGTCTGCCGCGAAAGCCAGTGCGCCGGGCAGGGCGCGCCGTACTGCGCGTTCACGGTCCATCCCTTGTAGTCAGGGTCTGTTGACGTATGTTTTACCGCTGCGTTCGTCCCCAGCCGGATGCGGCGGCCGACAAAGCGAGGCACCTGCTGGGGACGAACCCGGAGGGCTGACCGAGGAAAGCCCCCTCTACGGCGTTGTCAGGCTTGGCCTTGGTTTACCAAGGCCTGCGCCCTCCGCCTTGTAGAGTGCACTTTTCTCGGTCAGCGCGGCGGGGAAAACATACGTCAACAGACCCTTAGGAGCCGGCCATGTCTTACCCGCATTTGTTCGAACCCATCACCCTGAACCGGCTGACCTTGCGCAACCGCATCGTCAGTACCGCCCACGCCGAGGTCTACGCCGAAGCCGGCGGTCTGCCGGGCGAGCGCTACATCCGCTACTACGAAGAAAAAGCCAAGGGCGGCCTGGCGCTGGCGATTTGCGGCGGTTCCAGCCCGGTGTCCATCGACAGCCCGCAGGGCTGGTGGAAATCGGTGAACCTGGCCAGCGACGCGGTGATAGAACCGCTGGCGCGGCTGGCGGAAGCCATGCACCGCCACGGCGCCAAGATCATGATCCAGGCCACCCACATGGGGCGGCGCTCCAGCTATCAAGGCGAACACTGGCCGCATCTGCTCAGCCCCTCCGGCGTGCGCGAGCCGGTGCACCGCGGCAACGCCAAGATCATGGAGACGGAGGACATCCATCGCGTGATCGCGGATTTCGCGCTGGCGGCGCGGCGGGTCAAGGCCGCCGGCCTGGACGGCATCGAAATCGCCGCCGCCCACCAGCACCTGATCGACCAGTTCTGGAGCCCGCGCACCAATCAGCGCGAGGACGAATGGGGCGGCAGCCTGGGCAACCGGCTGCGCTTCGGCATGGAGGTGCTGCAGGCGGTGCGCGCCGAGGTGGGCGCGGACTTCTGCGTCGGCCTGAGAATGAGCGGCGACGAGTTCCACGAAGACGGCCTCAGCCACGACATGCTCAAGGAGATTGCCGCCGCCATGTCCGAAACCGGGCTGATCGACTATCTGTCGGTGATAGGCTCCGGCGCAGACACCCACAACAGCCTGGCCAACTGCATGCCGCCGATGGCGCTGCCGCCCGAGCCTTTCGTGCATCTGGCCGCCGGCATCAAATCGGTGTCCAAGGTGCCGGTGATGCACGCGCAGAGCATACGCGACCCGGTGCAGGCGGAACGCATCCTGGCCGCCGGCATGGTGGACATGGTGGGCATGACCCGCGCCCACATGGCCGACCCGCATCTGGTGATCAAGATCCGGGACGGCAAGGAAGACCAGATCCGCCAGTGCGTGGGCGCCAATTACTGCATAGACCGCCAGTACTACGGCCAGGATGTGCTGTGCATCCAGAACGCCGCCACCAGCCGCGAGTCCACCATGCCCCATCTGATCTCCCGGGCGGCGCGGCCGCGCCGGGTGGCGGTGGTGGGCGCCGGGCCGGCCGGGCTGGAGGCGGCGCGGGTGGCGCGCGAGCGCGGCCACGAGGTGGTGCTGTTCGAGCGGCAGCCGCAGGTGGGCGGTCAGATCCTGCTGGCGGCGCGCGCGCCGCAGCGCGAACAGATGGCCGGCATCGTGCGCTGGCTGGACATGGAAACCCAGCGCCTGGGCGTGGACCGCCGGCTGGGCGCGGCGGCGGACCGCTCCATGATCATGGACGAGCGGCCGGATATCGTGGTGCTGGCCACCGGCGGCCGGCCGCACACCGGCCAGGTGCCGGCCTGGGGCGTGGCGGAGGGGCTGGCCGTCAGCAGCTGGGACATCCTGTCCGGCCAGGTGGAGCCGGCCCGCAACGTGCTGGTCTACGACGCGCTGAGCACCCACGCCGGCTTCGGCGTCGCCGACTATCTGGCCAGCCGCGGCAGCACGGTGGAAATCGTCACGCCGGACGTGAAGGTGGGCGACGACACCGGCGGAACCACCTTTCCCATCTTCTACCGCCGCCTGTACGCCCAAGGCATCATCCCCACCCCCAATGTCTGGCTGGAGGCGGTTTACGCCGAAGGCGACAAGAAAATCGCCGTGCTGCGCAACGAATACACCGAAGCGCTGGAAGAGCGGGCGGTGGACCAGGTGGTGATAGACAACGGCGTGCTGCCGGACGACGCCCTGTACGGGCAGCTGAAGCCCTTGTCGCGCAACCGCGGCCAGACCGATGTGCGGGCGCTGTTCGCCGCCGAGCCGCAGCCCTGTCTGGACTGGCCGCTGGCGGCCGGGGAATTCCTGCTGTTCCGCGTCGGCGACTGCGTTTCCATGCACAACATCCACGGCGCGCTCTACGACGCGCTGCGGCTGGCCAAGGATTTCTGACATGAGTTTTCCCTACCTTCTCAGCGGCCTGTTCTGGTTGGGCGCGCTGCTGCTGAGCGCCGGGCTGCTCCGGCGCGCGCGGCTGTGGCGGCGGGGGCGCGCCGCGCCGGCGTCCTGGCGCGGCCTGCTGGCCGCGCCCAAGCGTTACTTCGTGGACCTGCACCGCGTGGTGGCCCGCGATCCGGCCGCGGCGCGCGCCCATGTGGCGGCGGCCGGCGGCGGGACGGCGGCGCTGCTGCTGATCGCGCTCAATTACGGCCTGCTGTTGCATCAGCGCTGGCTGGACCTGCTGCTGGCGGCGTCGGCCGTTCTGATGCTGATCGGCGCGGCCTTGATGCGCGCGCGTCGCCGCGCGCCGCCGGCCCGGCTGTCGTTGGGAGAATGGCAGCGGCTGCCGGCGCGGCTGGCCTGTTTCGCGCTGGGCGCGCTGCTGGTGGCGGCGCTGGCCGGCGGCGAGGTCTGGCTGAGCGCCGCCGGGCAAGGGCTGGCCGCCGTCGCGTTGTCGCTGCTGGCCTTGGGCGGCGCGGAGCTGGCCCTGGGCATAGGCCTGGGCCGGCCGATGAAGCACGCGGTGGCCGGTTTGCTGCACCTGGCCTTCCATCCGCGCGCCGAGCGCTTCGCCGGCAAGTCCGCCGATCTGAAGCCCTTGAACCTGGCCGCCGGCGAGTTGGGCGTGGCGCGGGCGGCCGATTTCGCCTGGAACCGGCTGCTGTCCTTCGACGCCTGCGTGCAATGCGGCAAATGCGAAGCCGCCTGTCCGGCCTTCGCCGCCGGCCAGCCGCTCAATCCCAAGCGTCTGATCCAGGACCTGGTGGCGTCCATGGGCGGCGGCGGTCCGGCCTACGCCGGCAGCCCGCATCCGGGCCGGCCGGCGGCCGCGGCCGCGAGCGCGGACCGGGACATCGTCGGCGGCGCGTTGGCGGCGGACACCTTGTGGTCCTGCACCACCTGCCGCGCTTGCGTGGAAAACTGCCCGATGCTGATCGAGCACGTCGACGCGGTGATCGATCTGCGCCGGCACCAGACCCTGACGCGGGGCGAACTGCCGGGCAAGGGCGCGGCGGCGCTGGCCAATCTGCGCCATACCGACACCGTCGGCGGCCATCCGCTGCGCGCGCGCTACCACTGGGCGGCGGACCTGGACCTGACGCTGCTGCGGGAGGGCGAGTCCGTCGATTGGCTGTTGCTGGCGGGCGAGGGCGCTTTCGACATGCGCTATCAGCGCGCCTTGCGCGCCCTGCTGACCGTGCTCAAGGCTGCCGGCCTGCGCGTGGCGGCGCTGGGCGAAGCCGAGCGCGACTGCGGCGACCTGGCGCGCCGCCTGGGCGACGAGGCGGGTTTTCAGCGGCTGGCGCTGGCCAATATCGCCACGCTGGGCCGCTATCGCTTCACCCGCATCGTCACGCCGGACCCGCATGTTTTTCATTGCCTGGCCAATGAGTACCCGGCGCTGGGCGGACATTACGAAGTCTGGCATCACAGCCGGCTGCTGGACCAACTGCTGGAGACGCGGGCGATCCGC
Organism: Chromobacterium rhizoryzae; assembly: GCF_020544465.1. Classification (NCBI taxonomy): domain Bacteria; kingdom Pseudomonadati; phylum Pseudomonadota; class Betaproteobacteria; order Neisseriales; family Chromobacteriaceae; genus Chromobacterium; species Chromobacterium rhizoryzae. The sequence goes on along the minus strand of NZ_CP066126.1, from coordinate 3,179,183 downwards.
GTGCGCTCCCGCGACTCGGCCGAGCCGCTGAGCTATCACGACCCCTGTTATCTGGGCCGCTACAACGAGGGCTACGGCGCGCCGCGCCGCGTGCTGGCCGGCATCGGCATCCAGGTGGTGGAGATGAGCCGCTCCGGCCGCGACGCTCGCTGCTGCGGCTGGGGCGGCGGGGCGGCCTTTACCGACGTGCCCGGGCCGCGCCGGATTCCGGACATGCGCATGGATGACGTCCGCGCCGCCGGCGCCGGCCGCGTCGCGGTGGCTTGCCCCAACTGCACCGCGATGCTGGAAGGCGTCAGCGGCGCGCGGGCGGAGGTGGTGGAATTGGCGGAACTGGTGGCGGAGCGTCTGGAGACCGGCCCGGAGGCCGGGCAAGAGCGGGGCGATGTGCGGCGCGCGGCGGCGCAAGGCCGGCTGGCGAAGGAGGAGGCATGAAGATGAAGCAGACCGCGCCGCGGGTGGACCCGCGCCGGCCCTGGGTGCGTTCGCCGGGCGGGCTCAAGCGCATCGTGCTGGGCGAGGACGGCGGCCTGCGCGACGCGCCGCCGGCGAGCGCGGCCAGGCTCAAGCCGCTGCGCAGCGCCGGACCGTTCGATGGACGGCTGTTGGTGGTGGCGCACGCCGAGCGCGGTCAGCTGGACGAGGCGGCGCGCGAGGCCATCGCCGCCGCCGCCCTGCTGGCCGGCCCGCGCGAGGAGGTGCTGGCGGTCTTGTTCGGCATGGAAGGCTGCGCCGACGCCGAACTGGCGGAACTGGCCTTGGACCGCGTCTTGACGCCGGCCGATCCGGGCTTTGCGCCGGAAGCCAAGCTGGCCTTGTTGCGGCGGCTGTGGCGGCGGGAGCAACCGAGCCATGTGCTGTTCGCCGACCGCGGCGAGGACGCCGATCTGGGCCGGCGCTTCGCCTGCCGCGAGCGCCTGTCGGTGCTGACCGATGTGGTGGAAATCGCCGCCGACGGCGTGCGCCGCCGCCGGCCGGGCGCGGGCTTCAGCGTGCATCCGCGCGCCCAGGCGCTCTTGCTCGCGCGCGGGGTGGCCGACGTCCGCCTGCCCTTCGTCGGGCGCGGGCTGCGGCAGGCTTGCGCGCCGGAGGCGGCGGAGGAGCGGGTGCGGGACCTGGGCGGCGTCGCCAGCCCGGCCTCGCAACTGGCGCTGGAAGAAGCTGACCTGATCCTGGCCGCCGGCAACGGGGTCAGCGACGTGCCGGCCTTCCTGCGGCTGGCGGAATCCATGGGCGCGGCGGTGGGCGCCTCGCGGGTGGCGGTGGACGACGGGCGTTTCCGCCGCGACCAGCAAGTGGGCGCCACCGGCCGCAGCGTGCAGGCCAGCGCCTATCTGGCGCTGGGCATTTCCGGCGCGGTGCAGCACCTGCAAGGCATCAAGGCCTGCCGCCATGTGATCGCGGTCAATCTGGACGCGGCCGCGCCCATGGTCAAGCGCGCGGACCTGAGCGTGATCGACGACTGCCAGTCCTTCATTCAGGCCTTGCAGGCCTTGCTGGAGCTTGAGAACAAGGAGATCGGACCATGAGCGAGACGGCGCTTTCCGCCGGAACGGCGGCGAAAACGGCGGTGCTGGTGGCCCCGGCGCCGCATCCGGTCAGCGGGCGGCCCTGCGCCGGCCCGGGCGATCTGGCGGCGCTGGCGCTGGCGCGCCGGCTGGGCCGCGCCTTCGTCGTCTTGCACGCAGGGGACGCGGACAAGGAGGCGCTGGCCGACTACCTGGCCCAGGGCGCGGCGGCCATCGCCGTGCTGCAGCCGCCGGCGGACAGCGACCCGACGCCGGCGCTGATCGCCGCGCTGGGCGATTTCGAACTGATTCTGTGCGGCGAACGCTCCGGCGGCGGCGAGGCGTCGGCGCTGCTGCCCTATCTATTGGCCGAAGGCCTGGACCGTCCGCTCTTGCCCGGCGTGCTGTCCTTGACGGAGGAGGACGGAGAATGGCGGGCGCTGCAAGGCCTGGCCAGGGGGCGGCGGCGACGGCTGGCGGCCCAGGCGCCGCTGTTGGCCAGCGTCAAGCCGGACGGCGCGGAGCCGCGCTGGTCCTGGGCCGGCTTGCAATGCGGCGTGGTGACGCGCCGCGCGGCGGCGGGGGAGCCCATGCCCGCGCCCAGGCTGGAGCCGGCGCGGCGCGCGCGGGCGCTGGCGGCGCAGCGCGGCAGCGGCCTGGAGCGCCTGCTGGGGGCGATTGCCGGCGACGACGCGACCGCCGGGGGGCGCGTCGTAAAACAGGGGGATTCCGTCGAGAAAGCGCAAGCGGTGCTGGATTACCTGCGTCAACATCGGCTCGTCGATTTTTGAGCCGCCCGCCATCAAAGGAGCGAGACATGTCCCACAGCGTCATTCCCTTCCCGGCAGCGACGACGGCCCCGCTGCGCGAACTGCTGGCCCGCCGCCGTCCCGGCCACAGCCTGGAAGCGCCGTTCTACCGCTCGCCGCAGGTGTTCGAGGCTGATCTCGAATACATCTTCCGCCGCCACTGGATCTATGTCGGCGTCAGCGCGGAAATACCCGAACCGGGCGACTACCTGACCGTGGAGCTGGGGCGCGATCCCATCCTGATCCTGCGCGACGACGACATGGCCATACGCGCTTTTCACAATGTCTGCCGCCACCGCGGCTCGCGGCTGTGCGCCGAGCGTCAGGGCTCGGTGGGCAATCTGGTCTGCCCCTACCATCAATGGACTTACGATCTGTCCGGCCGGCTGATCTTCGCCGATCACATGGCGGACGGCTTCGACCCCTCGCATCACAGCCTCAAGCCGGTGGCGCTGAAAAATCTGGAAGGGCTGCTGTTCATCTGCCTGGCCGAGCGGCCGCCGGAGGACATCGACGAGATGATGGCGCGGATGGCGCCCTATATCGCGCCGCACCGCATCGACGATTGCAAGGTGGCGGCCCAGGTGGACATCGTCGAGGCGGGCAACTGGAAGCTGACCATGGAGAACAACCGCGAGTGCTATCACTGCACCGCCAACCATCCGGAGCTGACCGTCTCGCTGTACGCCTACAGCTACGGCTTCGCGCCCCGGGCCGAGCAGGCCTCCGGGCTGGCCGATTACCAGCGCGTCGTCGCCGAGCACCACGCGCGCTGGGAGGCCGGCGGCTTGCCCTCGGCCGAGATCGAGCGCCTGTCCGAAGTGTCCGGCTTCCGCGCGATGCGCATGCCGCTGGACCGCAAGGGCCAGTCCCAGACCGTGGACACCGGCGCGGCCTGTCGCAAGCTGCTGGGCGATCTGCGCGACCCGGCGTCCGGCGGCCTGTCGTTCTGGACCCAGCCCAACTCCTGGCACCATTTCATGGCCGACCACATCGTCACCTTCACCGCCTTGCCGCTGTCGGCGGAAAGCACGCTGGTGCGCACCACCTGGCTGGTGCGCAAGGACGCGGAGGAGGGCGTGGACTACGAGGTGGACAACCTCACCCGGGTATGGAAAGCCACCAATCAGCAGGACCGCCGGCTGGTGGAGGAGTCGCAGCGCGGCATCAACGGCTCCGCCTATCGGCCTGGTCCTTATTCGCCCTACACCGAGGCCTTGGTGGAGAAATTCACCCACTGGTACGCGCAGCGGCTGGGCGACGGCCTGGAGCGGGAACGGCGCGACCATGAATAGCGCGCCGCCGGCCAGCCCATTGGATGATCTCCCGTCAGCCGCCGACCTGCCGCTGTGGCGGGCCGGCGAGGACAGCCTGCTCGTCTGCGTTCAGGCGCGGGAGGAAACCCACGATGTCAAAACCTTCGTGTTCCGCGCCGAGCCGCCGCGCCGCTTCCCTTATCTGCCCGGCCAGTTCATCACGCTGGAACTGGACATCGACGGCGCCGCGGTCAACCGCTGTTACACGCTGTCGTCCACGCCCACCCGGCCGGACCGGGTGTCCATCACCGTCAAGCGCATTCCCGGCGGCGTCGTTTCCTCTTGGCTGCACGAGCATCTGCGCCCGGAAATGGCGCTGCGGGTGTTGGGGCCGGCCGGCGAGTTCAGCTATGCGCGCCACGCCGCTTCGCCCTATCTCTTTCTGTCCGCCGGCAGCGGCATCACCCCGCTGATGTCGATGACCCGGGCGCTGACCGATCTGGCCTCCGGCGCCGACATCCTGTTCGTGCACAGCGCGCGCTCGCCGCGCGACATCGTGTTTCGCAAGGAATTGAGCCTGCTGGCCAGCATCCACCCCACTTTCAGCCAGGCGGTGATTTGCGAAAACCGGGCGGGAGAGCCGGATTGGGCCGGCCTGATCGGCCGGCTGGACCGGACGCTGATCGAGCGCATGGCGCCGGATCTGCACGCGCGCCAGGTGTTCTGCTGCGGCCCCGCACCCTATATGGCCGCGGTGCGCGAGCTGCTGCGCCAGTGCGGTTTCGACATGAGCCGCTATCACGAGGAAAGCTTCAATTTCGCCGAACTCAGCGCGGCGCCGCCGGACGAGGCGGTGCGGACGCCGCAGCCCGGCGTCGAGGGCCGCGGCTTCAATGTGCGCTTCGCCAAAACGGGGGACGATTTATCGGTGGCGCCGGGGCAGACGGTGCTGGCGGCGGCGCTGGCCAAGGGCATGCGCCTGCCGGCCTCCTGCACCCGCGGCGTGTGCGGCAGTTGCAAGAGCCGTCTGCTGGAAGGCCGGGTGGACATGCGGCACCAGGGCGGCATCCGGCCGCGCGAAGTGGAGCAGGGCTATTTCCTGCCTTGCTGCAGCCTGCCCTTGAGCGATCTGGTGGTGGATCGCTGAGCGCCTGTCCAAAGTCTCGCGAGCCAGGGCGAAACAAGGCGGAAACGAGCGAAAAAGCGGCATGTACAAGCGGCATTGCGTGTTTTGAGCGGGTACTCACCATACAACGCTTCACGAAGCGCAGCCGTCTTTGACCGCTTCCGCGCGCGCGTCCGTCGCCTCCCCGTCCTTCACGCCTGTCCGGCCGCGGCCGGCGTTTTTGTTTTTGCCGCCGGCGGCGGATTGCGGTTTTTTTACGACACCGGCCGGCCGGGCCGGAGACGAAAGCCGGCGCTGGATTTGGCGGCCAGGCCTATGCCGGCCGGTTTTGCGCGCGGATGTCGGATTTGGACGGCTTGTTGTCGGAATACCCTTACTTGGCCCAGCCCTTCCTTCCTATCTTGAACCTTGATTTACATTAAACATTCTTCGAATTGTCAGCGGCCGCGCCGAAGGGAGCCGGGATGCAAACGATCAAGGTCGAGGTCAGAAACCTCCACAAGGTGTTCGGCGGCAAGCCGGCGGAAGTGATGTCCTTGCTGCGGGCCGGCGAGAGCAAGGACGAAGTGTTTCGGCGCACCGGGGCGGTGGTGGGCGTCAACGACGTGTCGTTCTCGGTGCGCGCCGGCGAAATCTTCGTGCTGATGGGCCTGTCCGGTTCCGGCAAATCCACGCTGATCCGCCTGATCAACCGCTTGCTGGAGCCCAGCGCCGGCCAGATCCTGCTGGACGGCCAGGACCTGACCCGGCTGTCACCCAGGCAATTGGTGGCCTTGCGCCGCCGCGACATGAGCATGGTGTTCCAGAGCTTCGCGCTGATGCCGCACCGCACGGTGCTGGACAACGCCGCCTTCGGCCTGGAAGTGGCCGGCCTCGGGCGCAAGGCCCGCGAGGCGCGGGCGCGGGAAGTGCTGGAGCAAGTGGGGCTGGCCGCCTTCGCCGGCAAGTACCCGCATCAGCTCTCCGGCGGCATGCAGCAGCGGGTGGGTCTGGTGCGCGCGCTGGCGGTCAATCCCTCGCTGATGCTGATGGACGAGGCCTTCTCGGCGCTGGACCCGCTCAAGCGCGCCGAGCTGCAGGACTTGCTGCTGCAATTGCAGCGCGAGCAGCGCCGCACCATCGTCTTCGTCTCCCATGATCTGGAAGAGGCGCTGCGCATCGGCAGCCGCATCGCCATCATGGAGGGCGGCCGGCTGGTACAGGTGGGCAGCCCGCGCGAAATCATCGAATGCCCGGCCGACGACTATGTGCGCAACTTCTTCAAGAGCGTGGACACCTCGCGCTATCTGCAGGCCAAGGATCTGATCGAAGCCGCGCCGCCGCCGCGCGCGACGGCCGCTCCGCACGTGGAGCCGTCCTGTAGCCTGTCCGATGTGCTGTTGCGGCTCCAGGGGCAGGCCGAACCGCTGCAGGTGCGCGACGACGACGGCCGCTGCCTGGGCGTGATCACCCCCAGCAGCGTGCTCAACAAGCTGTCCCAGCACCGCCCTAGCGCGGCCGCCCACCACTGAACCCCAACGGGCGTCGCCGGCGCGGGGGCGTGTGGCTCTCGCCGTCCTGAGCGCGTCCGGCGAGACGAGGAGCACGCCGCATGGCCGACACCAGTCCCCAATCCCCGCTGCCGATAGGCAGCTGGGTCAACCAGATCATCCATTTTCTGCTGGAAAACAACGCCGGCGCCTTCGACGCCGTCGGCGGCGGCATCGACTGGTTCGCCACCCAGGTGGAGGCCTTGTTGCAGGGCGTGCCGCCATGGGCGCTGGCCGGCGTGTTCGCCGGCGTCGGCCTGTGGCGGCTGGGCTGGAAGTTCGCCGTCTTCGTCTGCGCGGCGCTGGGCCTGATCTGGGCCACCGGCTTCTGGAGCCAGACCGTCGCCACGTTGGCGCTGACCCTGTCCGCCACCTGCGTCAGCCTGATGCTGGGGGTGCCGCTGGGCATCTGCTGCGCACGCTGGCGCTGGGTCAACGCCCTGGTGCGGCCGGCGCTGGACTTCATGCAGACCATGCCGGCTTTCGTTTATCTGATTCCCGCGGCAATGTTCTTCGGACTGGGGCGGGTGCCGGGCATCCTGGCCACGGTAGTGTTCGCGGTGCCGCCGGCGGTGCGCTTGACCAATCTGGGCATCCGCCAGGTGAACCGGGAGCTGGTGGAGGCGGGCAACGCCTTCGGCTGCACCTCTTGGCAATTGCTGTTCAAGGTGCAGCTGCCCATCGCGCTGCCGTCCATCATGGCCGGGGTCAATCAGACCATCATGATGGCGCTGTCCATGGTGATCATCGCCTCCATGGTGGGGGCCGGCGGCCTGGGCAACGATGTCCTGGCCAGCATACAGCGGCTGGACGTCGGCCTCGGTTTCGAGAGCGGGCTGGCGGTGGTGCTGCTGGCCATCATCCTGGACCGGATCACCGAAAGCTTCGGCCGCGCGCCGGAAGCGGGCGCCGCGGCCGACGGCTGAGGATGAAACAGGAGGAAACCAGGGACGAAACAATACCTGCGCAACGGTTTTCAAGGCCGGCTGCGAACCGCTTCGGAGCAGAACAACAATCCTCGCAACGCACACATTGGAGGTCGTGATGGGACCGCAACAGATCGCCTCGTTGTCGCATATCGCCTTTTTGCTGCTGGACCGGTTTTCAATGATCGCGTTCTCCAACGCGGTGGAGCCTTTGCGCATGGCCAACTACCTGTCGCGCAAGAAGCTGTACCGCTGGAGCCTGCTGTCGGCGGACGGCGAGCCGGTCAGCGCCAGCAACGGCCTGAGCCTGTCGCCGATCTCCGCGCCGGGCCCTCCGCAGCAGTACGACATGCTCATCGTCTGCGGCGGCTGCCAGGTGCGCGAGGCGGCCACCGACAAGGTGCAGGCGCTGATCCGCCGCTTCGCCGCCCAGGGCGTGCCGCTGGGATCGATCTGCACCGGCACCTTCGCGCTGGCCCGGGCCGGGGTGCTGAACGGCTACCGTTGCGCCATCCATTGGGAAAACCTGCTGTCCATCAGCGAGGAATTCCCCCGCACCCGCTTCACCTCGGACCTGTTTGTGCTGGACCGGGACCGCTTCACCTGTAGCGGCGGCACCGCGCCGCTGGATTTCATGTGCCATCTGATCCGCCACAAGGGCGGCAAGAGCCTGGCGGCCGACGTCTCGGTGCAATTCATCGTGGACCGGCTGCGCGACGACGGCGACCGCCAGCACATCCCGCTGCTGGCGCGCATCGGCACCGGGCACGAAGCCTTGCTGGACGCCGCCTTGTCGATGGAGAGCAATATCGAGAACCCGCGCTCGCTGGAGCATCTGGCGGCGGAGCTGGGCGTGTCGCTGCGCCATCTGGAGCGCTTGTTCAAGCGCTATCTGAGCACCACGCCGGCGCAATACTATTTGGATCTCCGCCTGCGCCGGGCGCGCGAGCTGCTGCTGCAAACCAATATGAGCGTGATGGAAGTCACCGTGGCCTGCGGTTTTCTGTCCTCCTCGCATTTTTCCAAGTCCTACCGCGGGCTGTTCGGCTACCCGCCCAGCCGCGAGCGGCAACAATACCTGGTGGCGGCCGGGGCCATCGCCTGAACGCCTGTTCAAGGCCGGCCGCGCCTTGTCTCGTTCCGGCTCGCGAGACCTTGAACGGGTGCTGGAAACCTAATGGGCGGCGCGGCAGCGGCCGCCGGGCGGACTTTCGCCATCATCGCTGCCCGGGAGGAAGGGATGAATCGATTCAAAGCAATGTCCGCGGCGCTGCTGCTGGCCATCGCCGGCAGCGCGGCGGCACGGGAGCCGGCCGCCTGCCGCAATGTGCGTTTCGCCGATGTCGGCTGGACCGACATCGCGGCCACCACCGGCATGGCCAGCGTGGTGTTGGAGGCCCTGGGCTACCGCCCCAGCGTGACCATGGCCTCGGTGCCCATCGCCTTCTCCGGGCTCAAGAGCCGGCAGATCGACGTGTTCCTCGGGTATTGGAGCCCGTCGATGACGCCGTTGATCGAACCCTATCTGAAAGCGGGCCAGATCAAGGTGCTGACCGAGCCCAATCTGAGCGGGGCCAAGTACACGCTGGCGGTGCCGGACTACGTGGCCGCCGCCGGCCTGCGGGATTTCAAGGACATCGCCCGTTTCAAGGCGCAGCTGGACGGCAAGATCTACGGCATCGAAGCCGGCAACGACGGCAACCGCCTGATCGAGGACATGATCCGCAAGCAACAGTACGGCTTGGGCGGCTTCAAGCTGGTGGAGTCCAGCGAGGCCGGCATGCTGGCCGAACTGGAACGCGCCGAGCGGCGGAAGAAATGGATGGTGTTCCTGGCCTGGGAGCCGCACCCGATGAACGTCAGGCACAAGCTGCGCTATCTGTCCGGCGGCGACGCGGTGTTCGGCCCCAATTTCGGCGCGGCCAGGGTCTTCACCGCGCTGCCGCCGGATTACGAAGCGCGTTGCGCCAATGTCGGCCGCTTGCTGCGCAATCTGCGCTTCAGCACCGATATGGAAAACCGGGTGATGGGGCCGATCATGGACAAGATCAGGCCGGAGGTGGCGGCGCGGGAGTATTTGAAAAAGAACCCGGCGGTGCTGACGAGCTGGCTGGCGGGAGTGGACACCTTCGACGGCCGGCCTGGGCTGAGCGTCGTCGGCCAGGCGCTGGCGCGCTGAGAACCTGTTTACGATCGTGGCGCGTTTGATCGCAAAGGGGTCGCTTTGACTCAAGGCCGGCGTCGCTTTCTTTCCTAGCATCGGGAGCAGATGTCGCCGGTATCCGCCGGCGCGGCAGCGAGGAGACGATGATGACAGGCAATCGCGGAGTGGTGTACCTGGCGCCGGGCCAGGTGGAAGTGCGCTCCATACCCTTTCCGGAACTGGCGTCCCCGGCCGGGCGCAAGCTCGGCCACGGCGTCATTCTCAAGGTGCTGAGCACCAATATCTGCGGCTCGGACCAGCATATGGTGCGCGGCCGCACCACGGCCCCGGCCGGTCTGGTGCTGGGGCATGAAATCACCGGCGAGGTGATAGAGACGGGCGGCGATGTGGAAACGCTGCGCATCGGCGATCTGGTGTCGGTGCCGTTCAATGTGGCGTGCGGACGCTGCCGCTGCTGCAAGGAGCAGGATACCGGCGTGTGCCTGTCGGTGAACCCGGCGCGGGCCGGCGGCGCTTACGGCTACGTCGACATGGGCGGCTGGGTGGGCGGCCAGGCGGAATACGTGATGGTGCCTTACGCCGACTTCAACCTGCTGAAATTTCCGGACCGGGATCAGGCGCTGGCCAAGATCCGAGACCTGACCTGCTTGTCCGACATCCTGCCCACCGGCTATCACGGCGCGGTGTCGGCCGGCGTGGGGCCGGGCAGCACGGTCTACGTGGCCGGCGCGGGCCCGGTGGGTTTGGCGGCGGCGGCTTCCGCGCGCCTGCTGGGCGCGGCGGTGGTCATCGTCGGCGACGTCAATCCGGCGCGGCTGGCCCATGCCCGCGCCGTCGGCTTTGAAACCGCGGATCTGTCGCAGGACGCGACGCTGGGCGAACAGATCGCCGCCATCCTGGGCGTGCCGGAGGTGGATTGCGCGATCGACGCCGTCGGTTTCGAGGCGCGCGGCCACGGCCACGCCGCCTCGCGGCAGGAGGCGCCGGCCACCGTGCTCAACGCCTTGATGGAAGTGACGCGCGAGGCCGGGCGCATCGGCATTCCCGGGCTCTACGTGACCGACGACCCCGGCGCGGTGGACGCGGCGGCCAAGCAGGGCAGCCTGTCGGTGCGCTTTGGCCTGGGCTGGGCCAAGTCGCACAGCTTCTTCACCGGCCAGACTCCGGTGATGAAGTACAACCGCGCGTTGATGCAGGCGATTCTGTGGGACCGCATCCCCATCGCCGAAGTGGTGGGCGTGGAGATCATCAGCCTGGACAACGCGCCCAGAGGCTACGCCGAGTTCGACGGCGGCGCGCCGAAGAAATTCGTCATCGATCCGCATGGGCAGTTGCGCTAGCCTGCTCTGTTGGCTGGGCATGGGCGGCCTGGTCCTGGACGCGCAGGCTTGGGATGCGTCCGCGACCAGCCCGCTGCCCGGCGGCATCGCGCCGGGGCAGCGCATGGTGGCGCCCAGGGCGAGCCTGGGTCCCGGGCTGCCGTCAACGTCCTGGACGAGCGACGTCTCTCCGCCGGAGGACGAAGCCGCGCTGCTCTCCAGCGCCTGCCGGAACCGCCACTTGAACCCCGAGGCGGTTCGGGCGCATGCTAAATCCCGGCTCAGCGACATCAGCGCCAGCGAGTTGAGCGCTTACCGCCTCGAAGGCATCGTGCCGCAGGGGCCGAACCGGCGCGGGCCCTGGAGCAGCTTCGACTGGGTGTTCACCCGGCCCGACGGCGTGTTGCTGGTGTTGAGCGAATGGGATTTCGTCGCCGACGGCGGCGGCGTGCTGGCGCTGCGGGAAGACATGAATATGAGCGTGCGGGGCCATCCGGCCCGTTTTCAGCTCAGGAGCACGCCCTCCGGCAAGCCGGTGTCCGAGCTGAGCTGGGCCAGCCGGCAAAAGCTTTACAGCCTCAAAGTATGGGACGAGGTCGGCCCCGATGCGCGGCAAACCTATAATTCGGCTTGGCTGCTGCGTTTGGCCGAGCAGATCAGGTAAGCGAAGCGGGGGCCTGCTTGCACTCACTGGGAATCGCCATGTCCTTGACCGCGGAACAACAGGCGCGCATCGCCGCGCTGGTATCGGATCATCAAACGCAGCCGGGCGGTTTGCTGCCCTTGCTGCACGCCGTGCAGGACGAGTTGGGCCATGTGCCGGACGCCGCGACGCCGGACATCGCCCGCGCCTTCCGCCTGAGCCGCGCCGAAGTGCGCGGCGTGCTCAGCTTCTACCACGATTTCCGCGACGAGCCGCCGGCGCGCCATGAGCTGCGGCTATGCCGGGCGGAGGCCTGTCAGAGCATGGGTTCAGAGGCGCTGGCGCAAAGGCTGCGGGCGCGCACCGGCCTGGACGACGCCGGCCGCAGCGCCGACGGCGGCCTGGAACTGCGGCCGGTGTACTGTCTGGGCGCCTGCGCCTGCGCGCCGGCCTTGCTGCTGGACGGCGAATTGCACGCGCGGATCGACGCCGCCGCGTTGGACGCCTTGCTGGCCGGCTGTCTGGAGGAGGGCGGCGCATGCTGACCTTCCATCTACCCTGTGATTCCGCGGCGCGGGCGCTGGGCGCGGACCGGACCGCGCGGGCGCTGGCCGAGGCGGCGGCGCGACGCGGCCTGGAAGTGGACATCCGGCGCAATAGTTCGCGCGGCCTGTACTGGCTGGAGCCCTTGCTGGAAATGGACACGCCGCAAGGCCGCGTCGGCTTCGGGCCCTTGACGGCGGCGCAGGCGGACAGCGTGCTGAGCGCCGTGCTGGAGGCGGACGGCCAGCATCCGCTGGCGCTGGGCTTGCTGGAGCGCCTGCCCTATCTGGCCGGCCAGCAGCGGCTGTTGTTCGCGCGCGCCGGGCTGACCCGTCCCTTGTCGCTGGACGATTATCTGGACCACGGCGGCTATCGCGGCCTGGCCCACGCGCTGGAACTGGGCGGCGAGGGCACGCTGGACTGCGTGCTGGAATCCGGCCTGCGCGGCCGCGGCGGCGCGGCCTTTCCCGCCGGCGTCAAATGGCGCACGGTGCGCGAGGCGGCGGCGGACGGCAAATACGTGGTGTGCAACGCCGACGAGGGCGATTCCGGCAGCTTCGCCGACCGCATGCTGATGGAGGGCGACCCCTTTTTGTTGATCGAGGGCATGACTATCGCGGCGCTGGCGGTGGGGGCGACCCGCGGCTACCTCTATGTCCGCTCCGAATACGCCGCGGCGGCGGAGACGCTGCGGCGGGCGTTGGAGATCGCCCGCCGACGCGGCTATTTGGGGCCCGATCTGCAAGGCAGCGGCCGCGAGCTGGAACTGGAGCTGCGCCTGGGCGCGGGCGCGTATATCTGCGGCGAAGAAACGGCCATGCTGGAATCGCTGGAGGGCCGGCGCGGCGAAGTCCGGGCCAAGCCGCCGCTGCCCGCGCTCAGCGGCCTGTTCGGCCGTCCCACCCTGGTGCACAACGTGTTGACCCTGGCCTCGGTGCCCACCATCCTGGCCCGCGGCGCGCCGTATTACCGCGATTTCGGGGTGGGCCGCTCGCGCGGCACCATGGCGTTCCAGCTGGCCGGCAATGTGCGGCGCGGCGGCCTGGTGGAGCGCGGCTTCGGCCTGAGCCTGCGCGAGTTGATCGAGGACTACGGCGGCGGCTGCGCCAGCGGCCGGCCGGTCAAGGCGGCGCAGGTGGGCGGGCCGCTGGGCGCCTGGCTGAGCCCGTCGCAGTTCGACACCGCGCTGGACTACGAGGCTTTCGCCGCCGTCGGCGCCATGCTCGGCCACGGCGGCGTGGTGGTGTGCGACGACAGCGTCGACATGGCGCGCATGGCGCGTTTCGCCATGCGGTTTTGCGCCGAGGAGTCTTGCGGCAAGTGCACGCCCTGTCGCATCGGCTCCACCCGCGGCGTGGAGGTGATGGACCGGCTGTTGGCGGCCGGCGACGCCGCGGAGCGGCGCCGGCATTGGACCCTGTTGCGGGATTTGTGCGAGACCATGCGGCACGGTTCGCTGTGCGCGCTGGGCGGTTTGACGCCCTTGCCGGTGTTGAGCGCGGCGCGGGGTTTCCCCGCGGATTTCGGCCTGGACCCGGCCATCGTCGAGGAGGATGCGCCATGAGCTGCCAGTTTGACCCCAAGCCGGTCCCGACGGCGGACCTGGGCACGCCGGCGCGCGAGGGCGCGCCGGTGAGCCTGAGCATAGACGGCGTCGAGATCACCGTGCCGGCCGGCACCTCGGTGCTGCGCGCCGCCGCGCTGCAGGGCGCGCGCCTGCCCAGGCTGTGCGCCACCGACAGCCTGGAGCCGTTCGGCTCCTGTCGCATGTGCCTGGTGGAAATAGACGGCCAGCGCGGCTATCCGGCCGCCTGCACCACGCCGGTGAGCGCGGGCATGGCGGTGCGCACGCAGAGCGAGGCCTTGGCCAGGCTGCGGCGCGGCGTGATGGAACTCTATGTGTCCGACCACCCGCTGGATTGCCTGGGCTGCGCCGCCAACGGCGATTGCGAACTGCAGACCGTGGCCGGCCAGGTGGGGCTGCGCGAAGTGCGCTACGGTCTGGCCGGGGCCAATCATCTGGCCGATGCCAAGGATGAGTCCAATCCTTATTTCGATTACGACCCGGCCAAGTGCATCGTCTGCAACCGCTGCGTGCGCGCCTGCGAGGAAACCCAGGGGACTTTCGCGCTGAGCATCGTCGGCCGCGGTTTCGATTCCCGCGTCCGCGCCGCCGGCGGCGCGGACTTCCTCGGCTCGGAATGCGTGTCCTGCGGCGCCTGCGTGCAAGCCTGTCCCACCGCCACGCTGGTGGAGAAAAGCGTGGTCGCGCAGGGGCAGCCGGAGCGCAGCGTGGCGACCACCTGCGCTTATTGCGGCGTGGGCTGCGGCTTCCGCGCCGAACTCAAGGGCGAGCGCGTGGTGAGGATGACGCCGGACCGGGACGGCCGCGCCAATCACGGCCATTCCTGCGTCAAGGGCCGCTTCGCCTGGGGCTACGCCACCCATCCGGACCGCATCGTCAAACCCATGCTGCGCGCCGGCATCCACGAGCCCTGGCGGGAGGTGAGCTGGGAACAGGCGCTGGAGCATGTGGCCGGCGAGTTCCGCCGCCTGCAGACGCGCTACGGCCGCGACGCCGTCGGCGGCATCAGCTCCAGCCGCTGCACCAATGAGGAAACCTATCTGGTGCAGAAGCTGGTGCGCGCCGCCTTCGGCAACAACAATATCGACACCTGCGCCCGCGTCTGCCACTCGCCCACCGGCTACGGCCTCAAGCAGACTCTGGGCGAATCCGCAGGCACCCAGGATTTCGATTCGGTGCTGAGCGCCGACGTGATCCTGGTGATAGGCGCCAATCCCAGCGACGCCCACCCGGTGTTCGGCTCGCTGCTGCGGCGACGGCTGCGCGAGGGCGCGCGGCTGATCGTCATCGACCCGCGCCGCATCGATCTGGCCGATTCGCCGCACGCGGCGCCGGCGCTGCATCTGGCCTTGCGGCCCGGCAGCAATGTGGCCGTGCTCAACGCGCTGGCCCATGTGCTGGTGAGCGAAAACCTGTTGGATCAAGACTTCATCGCCCAGCGCTGCGAGACCGAGGCCTTCCGGCTCTGGCGCGACTTCGCGGCAGAAGCGGACAATGCGCCGGAGCGCGTCGCCGAGGCCAGCGGGGTGCCGGCGGCGCTGATCCGCGAGGGGGCGCGGCTGTACGCGGGCGGCGGCAACGCCGCCATCTACTACGGACTGGGCGTCACCGAACACAGCCAGGGCAGCACCGCGGTGATGGCCATCGCCAATCTGGCCATGGCCACCGGCAATCTTGGCCGCGCCGGCGTCGGCGTCAACCCGCTGCGCGGCCAGAACAATGTGCAGGGCTCCTGCGACATGGGCTCTTTCCCGCATGAACTGCCCGGCTACCGCCATGTGTCCGACGACGCGGTGCGCGCGCGCTTCGAGGCGGACTGGGGCGTGGACTTGCAGCCGGAGCCGGGGCTGCGGATTCCCAATATGCTGGACGCGGCGCTGGACGGCGGTTTCAAGGGCTTGTATTGCCAGGGCGAGGACATCGCGCAGAGCGACCCCAACACCCAGCACGTGGCCGCCGCGCTGACGGCGATGGAGTGCGTGGTGGTGCAGGACCTGTTTTTGAACGAAACCGCCAAATACGCCCATGTGTTTCTGCCCGGCAGCTCCTTCCTGGAAAAGGACGGCACCTTCACCAATGCCGAGCGGCGCATCTCGCGGGTGCGCCGGGCGATGCGTCCGCTGGCCGGCATGGCGGATTGGGAGGTGACCGCGGCGCTGGCGGCGGCGCTGGGCTATCCGATGGCTTATGCGCACCCGTCGGAAATCATGGACGAGATCGCGCGGCTGACGCCCAGCTTCGCCGGGGTCAGCTACGCCAAGCTGGACCGGCTGGGCAGCCTGCAATGGCCGTGCAACGAGGCGGCGCCCGAGGGCACGCCGGTGATGCACGTCGACCGTTTCTCCCGCGGCCTGGGGCGCTTCGTCGTCACCCGCTACGTGGCGACTTCGGAGCGGGCGGGCAAGCGCTTCCCGCTCTTGCTGACCACCGGGCGGATTCTCAGTCAGTACAATGTCGGCGCGCAGACCCGGCGCACCGAAAACCGGCTTTGGCACGCCGAGGACAGGCTGGAAATCCATCCGGCCGACGCCGAGGCGAGGGGCGTCGTCGACGGCGACTGGGTGGCGGTGCACAGCCGCGCCGGCGACACCGCCCTGCGCGCCAAGGTGACCGAACGGGTGGCGCCGGGCGTGGTGTACACCACCTTCCATCACCCGGAGTCCGGCGCCAATGTGGTGACCACCGACAACTCGGATTGGGCCACCAACTGTCCGGAGTACAAGGTCACCGCGGTGGAGGTGAGGAAGACCGCGCGGCCGTCGGAGTGGCAGCGCCGTTTCCACGGCTTCGGCGACGAGCAGCAAAGACTGCTGGCCGCCGGGCGGCGGACGGGGAGCCAGACGGAATGAGGCCGGAGCCGCTGGTGAAGATGGTCAACGAGATCGCGCGCTTCTTCGAGGACGCGCAGGGGGAGGACGCGGCGGCCGAGGTCGCCCAGCATCTGCGGCGTTTCTGGACGCCGGCGATGCGCGCAGGCCTGCTGACGCATTGGCGGAGCGCCGGCGCGGCAAGCGGGCTGGTCCCGCTGGCGGCGCGGGCCTTGGGCTGTTTGGAGCAGATGTCCGACAAGGCCGCTGGCTAAGAGTCTGTTTACGATCTGCTGCGCTTGGCGAGACGTCTCACGGTGAGTACCGCTTCGAAACGCTCATGTGCCACGAGCGTATTCCGCTTTTTCGCTCGTTTTCGCCTGGTCTCGCTTTTGCCCGCGAGACTTGGAACAGGCTCTTAAGAGCTTGTTCAAGATGGCCGGCGCGGCCTGTCGGGCGGCGCCGGCGATACGCAAAAACACGCGGCGCAGGCCGCGGATCGCCGCGGCGTCAGCGTCGCCGGCGCGGGGATGGGCCACAGCCGGCGGCGGCCGGTTGCGGACTTTCGCAAGCGGGGCCCGCGTGGTCCCGACCGTGCCGGAGCAAGCGTCATGACGACTACCCTGATCAAGATCGATCTCGATCAATCCCCTTACGACAATCCGCAGATCCACAACCGCTGGCATCCTGACATCCCCATGGCCTGCTGGGTGCTGCCCGGCGACGATTTCGTGCTGGAGTGCTACGACTGGACCGGCGGCCAGGTGCGCAACGACGATTGCGCCGAGGACATCCGCGACCTGGATCTGAGCGCCGTGCATTTCCTGTCCGGCCCGGTGGGCGTGGCCGGCGCGCAGCCCGGCGACTTGCTGGTGGTGGATTTGCTGGACATCGGCGCCTTGCCGGAGCGGCAATGGGGTTTCAACGGTATTTTCTCGCGCAGCAACGGCGGCGGTTTTCTCAGCGAGCATTTTCCGCACGCGCAAAAGACGATATGGGATTTCCAGGGGCTTTACGCCCGCAGCCGCCATATTCCCGGCGTCCGTTTCGCCGGGCTGATCCATCCCGGTCTGATAGGCTGCCTGCCCAGCCGGCCGTTGCTGGAGGAGTGGAACCGGCGCGAGGCCGAATTGCTGCGCGAGAATCCGCGCGCGGTGGCGCATCTGCCTTTCGCGCCCAGCGCGCATATGGGGCGCCTGGGCGGCGAGACGGCGCGGCGCGCGGCGGAGGAGGCGGCGCGCACGGTGCCGCCGCGCGAGCATGGCGGCAATTGCGACATCAAGGACTTGTCGCGCGGCGCCCGCGTGTTTCTGCCGGTCTATGTCGACGGCGCCGGCCTGTCGGTGGGCGATCTGCACTTCAGCCAGGGCGACGGGGAGATCACCTTTTGCGGCGCCATCGAGATGGCGGGTTGGGCGCATCTGAAGGTGGATCTGATCAAGGGCGGGGTGGCGGCCTACGGCATCCGCAATCCGGTGTTCCAGCCCAGCCCGCTGGCGCCGCGTCACGGCGATTACCTGATTTTCGAGGGCGTGTCGGTGGACGAGCGTGGCGGCCAGCATTATCTGGATGTGCAAGTGGCTTATCGCCAGGCCTGCCTGAACGCCATCGACTATCTGGGCAAGTTCGGCTATTCGCGCGCCCAGGCCTACAGCATTCTCGGCTGCGCGCCGGTGCAGGGGCATATCAGCGGGGTGGTGGACGTGCCCAACGCCTGCGCCACGCTGTGGCTGCCGACGGACATCTTCGATTTCGACATCCGGCCGCAAGCCGGCGGGCCCCGGCCGCAGCCGCTGGACGGCGTGCCAGTGCCCTTATCCTACGACCTGTAAGAGTCTGGCAATGTCTGCTGCGCTTCGGCGATACGGCGTTGAAAACATCCTCAAAATGCTCATGTGCCACGCCTACCTTCCGCTTTTCGCTTGTTTTCGCCTTGTCTCGTCCTTTAAGGCGCGACTTGATAGACCGGGTGGTCCGGCGGAATCAGCTCGGTGGCGAGGAAATCGATGAAGGCGCGCACCGCCGGCAGCAGGCCGCGGCGGGTGGGGAAGGCGGCGTGCAGAATGCCCCAGGGAATGTCGTAGTCCGGCAGCAGCCGCACCAGCTGGCCGGCCTGCAGCGCCTCGTGGCAGACCAGTTCCGGCAGCGCGGCCACGCCCAGGCCGGCGATGGCGGCGTCGCGCAGCACGATCAGATCGTCGGTCATCAGCCGGGGGCTGTCTATCTGCACGGTGTAGGCGTGGCCGGCCTGATCCAGCAAGGCCCATTGGCCGCGGCCGTCGGGCCGGCTCATGGTCAAGGCCGGCCAGCCGGCCATGTCGGCCGGATGCCTGGGCGCCGGGCGCTCGGCCAGCAAGGCCGGGCTGGCCACCAGGGAGGTCTGGGCGGTGGCCAGTCGGCGCACCACCAGATTGGCGCTGTCCTCGATCACATTGCGCACGCGGATGGCCACGTCCACCCCTTCTTCTATCAGGTCCACGCGCCGGTTGCTGGAATCCAGCTGCACCCGCAGCAGCGGGTGGCGGGCCATGAAGCGGGGCAAGGCCGGGGCCAGCAGGGTCTTGGACAGCAGTTCCGGACAGCTGACCTTGATCAGGCCGCGCGGCTCCGCGCTGCTGCGGGCGATGGCCTCGTCGGCGGCTTCGGCTTCCTCCAGCATCGCCTGACAGTGTTGGTAGTACTGCTGGCCGATCTCGGTCAGCGACAGGCGGCGGGTGGTTCTTTGCAGCAGGCGCACGCCCAGCCGCTGCTCCAGCTCCGCCACGCGGCGGGACAGCCGGGATTTGGGGATGCCCAGCACGCGGCCGGCGGCCATGAAGCCGCCGTGCTCAACCACTTTGGCGAAGTAGAGCAGATCGTTCAGGTCCTGCATGATTGTCTCGCTGATGGAACAATGTTTCCGATTTTTGCAGTCTAGTGCGGATTGGTTCGGAAAACTATCATGCAATCACTTTCTCTACCAAGACACCAAGGACCCGACCATGAAACTGTTGCATCTCGACTCCAGCATCCTCGCCGCCAACTCGGTTTCCCGCCAACTGACCGCCGTTGTCGCCGACACCCTGCGCCAGCGTCACGCCAATGTGGAAACCGCTTACCGCGATCTGGCCGGCCAGCCCATCGCCCACCTGTCCGGCGAAATCATCGGCGCCAATTTCACCGCCGAGGCGGACTGGACCGCCACCCAGCGCAGCGAAGCCGCGCTGAGCAATGAGCTGATCGAAGAATTCCTGGCCGCGGACGTGGTGGTGATCGGCGCGCCGATGTACAACTTCTCCATCCCGTCGCAATTGAAAGCCTGGGTGGACCGCGTGGCCGCCTCCGGCCGCACGTTCAAATACACCGAGAACGGCCCGGTGGGCCTGGCCGGCGGCAAGAAGGTGATCGTGGTGTCCTCGCGCGGCGGCGTTTACAGCACCGAGCAGGGCCAGCTGATGGACTTCCAGGAAGACTACCTGAAGACGGTGATGGGCTTCCTGGGCGTGAACGACGTGGCTTTTGTCCGCGCCGAAGCGGTGAATATGGGCGAAGACAAGCGCGCCACCGCCATCCACGCGGCCAAGGACGCCATCGCCAAACTGGCGCTGTAATTCTCCTGCCGCAAACGAAGACAGCCGGCCCTTGATGGGCCGGCTGTTTTGCGTCTGGCGCGAGCGGAGAATCTGCTCAATGCCTTTGTCGGGTTAGCCCGCCGACGCGCAGCAGATCGTAAACAGCCTCTCAGGGCAGCTTGCAGCTGTCCAACAGCTTGTCCAGCCCCTGCTGCTCGTGGCGGAAACTGGCCTTGGGCGGCGTGTGGCTGTAGTCGAGGGTGACGACGTAGAGGCTGTCGAAGTCGTTCTTGTCCCATTTGGGCACCTTGTCTGCCGAGCCCTTGTCGCCGTAATCCTGCATCAGGCTGACGGCGAGTTCGCGCAGCAGCTTGTGCTCCCAGGCGATGTAGACGGTTTTGCCGTGCTGCAGCGGGTTGACCAGTTGCTGTTGCAGCGCGTCGATGGCCTCCATGTCGAAGTTGCTGTTCACCGGCAGGCCCAGGGAGATGGCGGTGGGCTCGATGGTGGCCAGCGGGCGGATGTAGTTGAAGGTGCCGGCGGGGTCCCGGGTCTGGCTGGCGGTGGAGGGCGCGAAGATCTGGTCGGCCCGTCCGTATTTTTTGGGCAGCAGCTTGGCCAGTTCCAAAGAGCGGTTGAAGCCCTTGCAATTGAGCTGGCCGTAGCCGCCCTCGGGTTTTTCACCGTGGCGCAGCATGACCAGCGTCTGGGTCTGCGGCGCCGGGGCGGCGTGCAGCAGGGGGCTGGCCAGCATGGCCAACAGCAGGCTGAGGCGGGAGAGTTTCATCGCGGGGTCCGTTGAGTCGAAACCCGCTCAGTGTCCCGCAGCGGACGGCGGCGGCGCAAGCTGGAACAAGGATCAGGGTTGCAGCTGCAACTGGGCCACGCTGTCCGCGCTCAGGTATTTGCCGAAGATCTTGCGCAGGGCGCCGTCCTTGAGCATTTGCTGCAGCTGGGCCTGCCATTGTTCCGCCTGCTGCGGGCTGAAGGCGCTGTGCGCCAGCATCAGGCCGCCGGCGATGCGTTCCGAGTTGGGGAACAGGTCCAGCACCGTCACCTGGCCGGACAGGGCCGGGGAGTTGAGCCAGCTGTCGTAGCTGAAAGGGTGGGCGAAGGCGGCGGTGACGATGCGTTGGGACAACATGGCGTAGAGGTCGCGTTCGTCGTTGGCCATCACCACCTTGCCGCGTTTGGCCAGTTGTTCGATGAAGGCGTCTTGCTCCGGGCTGTGGCGGTAGCCGCGGATCACGCCCCATTTGACCGCCGGTTCGGCCAGCAACTGCTCCAGGGTGCGCGCGCCGATCTGCTTGGACAGCAAGATCATGTTCTTGCTGTAGAAGTAGGGATAGATCCAGGCGTATTTGCGGCGGTCAGCGGTGGGGATGGTGGAGGTGCCCAGATTCAATTGGCCGTGCTCCAGCATTTTCAGCACGCGGATGCGGGGGTAAACGTCTTCCTGGACGATATTGCAGCCCAGCCGGCGCGCCAGCTCGTGCACCAGGTCCACGTCATAGCCGTGGCCGTTTTCATAGGCGCTGCCAATCAGGTAGTAACCCACTTTCAGGCCGTCGGCCGGGCAGGGCGAATCGCCCAGCGCCGCCGCCGATGCCAGCGCGCCGCCCAGCAGCGCCGCCCAGTGTGCTTTCATGCCGTTCTCCCGTACGCGTTCCGTTTAGCTATAGCCGGATTCGTCGGGTCTTGCCGCATGCGAGTGATTGTTATTCCAGCATGCCGCGCACGCTGTCTTCGCTCAGGTATTTGCGCAGAATGCGCTGCAGGCTGCCGTCCGCGCGCATCGCGTCCAGTTCCGTCCGCCAGCGGCGCATCTGGGGTTCGCTGAAGCTGCGGTGGGACAGCACCAGGCCGTTCTCCAGGCTGCTGTCGCGGAAGGGGTCCATGACCTTGACTTGCAGCCGGGCGCGCGGCTGGCCGTTGAGCCAGTGGTCGTAGACCTGGGGCTGGGAGAAGGCGGCGGAAATGGAGCCGCTGCGCAGCATGTCCAGCAGGTCTTCCTCGTTGGCGGCGCAGATCAGTTTGTCGCGCTTGGCCATCTGCTGCAGGAAATAGTCCTGCAAGGGGCTGTTGCGGTAGCCGATGACGGCGCCCCATTTCAGCTTGGGGTCGTTCAGCCATTGCTCAGGCGTTTTGCCTTGCACCGCCGGGCTGAGCAGGGTCATGTTGCGGTCGCGGGTATAGGGCAGCACCCAGGCGTAGCGCAGCCGCTTTTGCAGCGGGATGGTGGAGGTGGCCAGATTGAGCTTGCCGTGTTGCACCAGCAGCAGCACGCGCAGGCGCGGGTATTCGCGTTCTTCGCGGATCTTGCAGCCCAGCCTGCGCGCCAGTTCGTGGACCAGGTCCACGTCGTAACCCTTGCCGCCTTCATAGGCGGTGGTCGTCGGGTAGTATCCAACCTTCAGTCCCTCCGCCGGACAGGCGGGCGCGGCGGCGCCGGCCTGCGCCGCGGCGGCGCAAAGGCAGAGGAGGGCGGTCAGGTGCTTGCTCATGGCGCTTCCTTTGCCGAGGGTGGACGAAAACAAGACAGGCTGCCGGAAGGGCAGCCTGTCGGCGGCGCTGTAAACGCGGTTTACAGCTTGATCAGCGTGCTCTTCAGCTCAGTGTATTTTTCCAGCGCGTGCAGCGACTTGTCGCGGCCGTTGCCGGATTGCTTGAAGCCGCCGAAGGGGAAGTTCATGTCCCCGCCTTCATCATAGCAATTCACCCACACCGTGCCGGCGCGCAGGCGGCGCGACACCTGGTGCGCGGTGCTGACGTTGGAGGTCCACACCGCGGCCGCCAGGCCGTAGTCGGTGTCGTTGGCGATGCGGATGGCGTCTTCCACGTCGTCGAAGGTGATGACGGACAGCACCGGGCCGAAGATCTCCTCGCGGCAGATGGTCAGATCGGCGCTGGGGCAGTCAAACGCCGTCGGTTCGATGAACAAGCCGGTGTCGGCGTGGGCCGCTTTGCCGCCGAACAGCTTCTTGGCGCCCTCGCTGTCCCCCTTGCCGATATAGGACAGCACCTTGTCGTACTGGATGCGGTCCACGATGGCGCCCATATTGGTGGCCGGGTCCAAGGGGTCTTGCGGATAGTAGCGGGCCGCGGCCGCTTCCAGCTCCTGCAGGAAGCGCGCCTTGATGTCGCGGTGGACCAGCACGCGGGAGCCGGCGGTGCAGACTTCGCCCATATTGTAGAAGATGCCGCCGGCGGCGGCGCGCGCCGCCTGGGCGACGTCCGGGCAGTCCGGCAGGATGATGTTGGGCGATTTGCCGCCCAGCTCCAGCCAGACGCGCTTGAGGTTGGATTGCGCGGCGTAGCCGGCGATCAGCTTGCCCACGCCGGTGGAGCCGGTGAAGGCGACGCAGTCCACGTCCATGTGCAGCGCCAGCAATTTGCCCACGTCGCCGGCGCCGGGCAGCACCTGGAACACGCCGTCGGGAATGCCGGCCTGTTTGGCCAGCGCCGCCAGGCGGATGGCGGTGAGCGGGGATTTTTCCGAGGGCTTGATGATCACCGGGTTGCCGGCCGCCAGCGCCGGGCCAAACTTCCAGCTGGCCATCATGATGGGGTAGTTCCACGGCACGATGGCGGCCACCACGCCGATGGCTTCGCGGGTGACCAGGCCCACCACCTTGGGGTCCACCGGCGCCACTTCGCCGCCTATCTTGTCTATGGCTTCGGCGAACCATTCCACGCAATAGGCGCTGCCGGGCAGGTCCACGCTGAGGGTGTCGCTGATGGGCTTGCCCACGTCCAGGGTTTCCAGCAGGGCCAATTCATCGCCGTGCTCGTAGATCAGCGCGGCGAAGCGCTTGAGGATGCGGCCGCGCTCGCGCGGCGGCAGGCCGGACCAGGCGCCGGAGTCGAAGGCTTGGCGCGCGGCGCGCACCGCGCGCTCCACGTCGGCCTCGCCGCACCAGGCCACGTCGGCCAGCTTCTCGCCGTTGGCGGGGTTGTTGCAGGCAAAGCTTTTGCCGTCTTGCGCCGCGCAGTACTCGCCGGCGATGAAGGCGCGCCCTTCGATCTTCAGTTGAGCGGCGAATTGCTTCCATTCGGCATGCGTTCTAGCCATTTACTCTCTCCTTTGATGATCCTGCGCCGTCCGTTGGCGGCGCCGGTATCGCTTGACGCGGGTTTGACTGCTTTGTCGTCTGTCGTGGGCTTGGAGCCGGCGGGGCGGGCAAAGCTCCCCGGCCTGGCCTTATGGCCTGCTGGTCGCCGGATGCGGTCTTGCCGGCGCTTCTTGTTCTTAATGGTTCTTAGAATGTGGGCGGCGAACTGGCGCTGACCACCTCGCAGGTTTCGGCGCCGACGTTGCGAAAGCGATGGGGCAGCCGGCTGTCGAAGTAATACGCGTCGCCCGGCCCCAGGATGCGGCTCTCGTTGTTCACCGTCACTTCTATACTTCCTTTGATGATGACGCCGCCTTCCTGGCCATCGTGCGTCAACATGTCCGGCCCGGTGTCGGCGCCGGTTTCGTAGACTTCGCGCAGGATGGCGATGTCGCGCTTGTCGTGGGCGGTGCCCACCAGCAGCAGCCGGATCTGCTCATTGCCCAGATTGGGTAATTCGTGGGCCTGGTAGAACACGCGCGCCTGTTCCGGGTCGGAATCAAAGGTGAAAAAATCCGCCAGCGTCATCGGCAGCCCTTCCAGCACCTTTTTCAGCGAGCTGACCGATGGGCTGACCCGATTTTGTTCGATCAGCGAAATGGTGCCGTTGGTGACTCCGGCTCGTTTGGCCAGTTCCCGCTGCGACAGCCCGAAACGATCCCTGACCATGCGTAATCTCGCGCCAACGTCCATGGATTCCTGCTCCGTCAGTATGTTAATAATTTTAGACGCTTTATGATAATTATTTTGTACGGACTCTGCACTACTTGCTGCGACGCAAAATCGAATATCTTTGCATCGGTGGGGGTTTATAGTCAGAATCAGAAACAAGGGGCAAGCGTATTGTGAATTTTCTTAAACGCTTGCGCGGCACTTCCGCAACAAATCTAAGTGAGGAGAGCGACATGCTGATCGGTGTTCCCAAGGAGATCAAGAACCACGAGTATCGTGTTGGCCTAACCCCGTCTGGAGTCCGGGAGTTAGTCGCCAACGGTCACAAGGTTTTGGTCCAGACCCAGGCCGGCCTCGCCATCGGTTTCACCGATGAACAGTATATCCAGGCCGGCGCCTCCATTGCCTCCAGCGCCGAAGAAACCTTCGAACGCAGCGACATGATCGTCAAGGTGAAAGAGCCGCAGCCGGTGGAATGCCGGATGCTGCGCCGGGATCAGCTCCTGTTCACCTATCTGCATTTGGCGCCGGACCCGGAGCAGACCAAATTATTGCTGGAATCGGATGCCATCGCCATCGCTTACGAAACCGTCACCGACGAGCGCGGCGGCCTGCCGTTGCTGGCGCCGATGTCGGAAGTGGCCGGCCGCATGGCGATACAGGCCGGCGCGCACGCGCTGGAAAAGGCCCAGGGCGGCCGCGGCGTCTTGCTGGGCGGCGTGCCGGGCGTGGCCCCGGCGCGGGTGGTGGTGATAGGCGGCGGCGTGGTGGGACTGAACGCCGCGCGCATGGCCATGGGCGCCGGCGCCGAGGTCACCATTCTGGACAAATCGCTGCCGCGCCTGAAGGAAATCGACATGGTGTTCGGCGGCCGCATCAAGACGCTGGTGTCCAACTCCGCCAATATCGAAGACAGCCTGCGCGAGGCGGACCTGGTGATCGGCGCGGTGCTGATTCCGGGCGCGGCGGCGCCCAAGCTGGTGACGCGGCCGATGCTGAAAATCATGAAGCCCGGCGCGGTGCTGGTGGATGTGGCGATAGACCAGGGCGGCTGCTTCGAGACCAGCCGGGCCACCACGCACCAAGACCCCATTTACGTGGTGGACGGCATCGTCCATTACTGCGTGGCCAATATGCCCGGCGGCGTGGCGCGCACCTCCACTCAGGCGCTGACCAACGCCACCTTGCCGTACACGCTGGAGCTGGCCAACAAGGGCTGGCGCCAGGCTTTGCTGGACAACGCCCATCTGCGCAACGGCCTCAACGTCTGCCGCGGCCGGCTCACTTACCAGGCGGTGGCCCAGGCGCTGGGCCACCCGTTCATCGACCCGATCGAAGCCATCAAGGCGGCTTCCTGACCCGTATCAAGGATTCGAAATGTTGCAAGCTATCATCGGCATACCCTGTGACATCAAGATGGTAGGCCCGCTGCCCTTCCACTCCGTGGGCGAGAAATACATCGCCGCCGCGGCCGGCGGCGCCGGCGGCGTGCCGGTGCTGCTGCCGGCGCTGGGCGACAAGACCGCGCTGAGAGACGTGCTGGAACTGGTGGACGGCGTGTTGCTGCCGGGCTCCCTGTCCAATGTCGAACCGCACCGCTACGGCGGCGCGCCCAGCCGGCCCGGCACCATGCACGACCCCATGCGCGACGCCACCACGCTGCCGCTGATCCAGCAAGTGCTGGAGCAGGGCATTCCCCTGCTGGGCATCTGCCGCGGCTTCCAGGAAATCAATGTGGCGATGGGCGGCGAACTGTACCAGCACGTGCAGGAAGAAGAAGGCAAGCGCGACCACCGCGAGCCGGACACGCCGGATCTGGATGCGATGTACGCCCTGTCCCACCCGGTGCGCTTCGCCGAGGACGGCCTGCTGCGGCAATGGACCGGCCAGGAGTCCGCCATGGTCAACTCCCTGCACCAGCAGGGCATCAAGCGGCTGTCCGATCGCCTGATCTGCGAGGCCGTCGCCGACGACGGCCTGGTGGAGGCCTACCGCGTGCGCGACGCCAAGGGCTTCGCCTTCGCCGCGCAATGGCATCCGGAATGGAAGTACTGGGACAACCCGCTGTCCATGGCCATCTTCAAAGCATTTGGCGACGCCTGCCGCCAACGCCGCGAACAGCGGCAACGCGGGCCGCAATTAACCGAGACCTTGTGTCACCACTCGGAATAACACACACAGAGGAAGAGAACATCATGACCCATCAGATCAATGAATGGCTGCGAGAGCACCGGATCACTGAAGTCGAGTGTATCGTCCCCGACATGACCGGCGTGGCGCGCGGCAAGATCGTGCCCAAGGACAAGTTCGTGTCCGACCCGGAAATGCGCCTGCCCGAAGTCGTGCTGATCCAGACTGTGACCGGGGACTACCCCGACGACAGCATGCTGGACCTGACCGACCCGGACATGGTGCTGGCGCCGGATCCGAACACCCTGCGCTTCGTGCCCTGGGCCGTGGATCCCACCGCTCAATTGATCTACGACTGTCTGCGCGCCGACGGCAGCCCGGTGGACGTGGCGCCGCGCAATGTGCTCAAGCGCGTGATCGGCCTGTTCGACGAGATGGGTCTGGAGCCGGTGCTGGCTCCGGAAATGGAATTCTACCTGCTGTCCCCCAATCCGGACCCGGACATCCCGCTGGCCGCGCCGGTGGGGCGCACCGGCCGCGCCGAGTTCGGCCGCCGCTCCTACTCCATCGACGCGGTCAACGAGTTCGACCCGCTGTTCGAAGACATCTACGACTACTGCCACGCGCAGAACCTGGAAGTGGACACCCTGATTCACGAGGTGGGCACCGCGCAGATGGAAATCAACTTCCTGCACGGCAACCCGCTGGAACTGGCCGACCAGGTGTTCCTGTTCAAGCGCACCGTGCGCGAGGCGGCGTTCCGCCACAATATGTACGCCACCTTCATGGCCAAGCCGATGGAGAACGAGCCGGGCTCCGCCATGCACATGCACCAGAGCCTGGTGGACAAGAACACCGGCCGCAATGTGTTCACCAATGAGGACGGCAGCCCGTCCGACCTGTTCTTCCACTACATCGCCGGCCTGCAGAAATACGTGCCCAAGTCCATGCCGCTGTTCGCGCCCTACGTGAACTCATTCCGCCGTTTGTCGCGCTACACCGCGGCGCCGACCAACGTCGAATGGGGTTACGACAACCGCACCGTGGGCCTGCGCGTGCCGCATTCCTCGCCGGCGGCGCGCCGCATCGAAAACCGGGTGCCGGGCGTGGACGTCAATCCCTATATCGCCATGGCCGCGACGCTGGCCTGCGGCTACCTGGGCATCATCAACAAGCTGCAGCCCAGCGAGCCGCGGCAGACCGATGCCTACGAGCTGCCTTACCAGTTTCCCAACTCCTCGGAGGAGTCCTTGCAGCAGCTGGCGTCTTGCAAGGAAATGGCCGAGGTGCTGGGCGAGCGCTTCGTCAGCATGTACGTGGGCATGAAGGAGAAGGAGTTCTCCGAATACTTCCGCGTGATCAGCCCGTGGGAGCGCAAGTTCCTGCTGCTGCACGTGTGATTTAGCTATGACATTGGGCTGATTTGTCCGTTAGAATCAGCCCGGACAGCCAGGATAAGCACTGAAAATACGCCAATGGCGAAGGAGGGGCGGCAGAGAACATCTCCGCCCCGTTGGAGAATACTGGAAGGAAGTCCTATGCAGAATCAACAACGCACGACCGAACAATGGCGCCAACTGGACGCAGCGCATCATCTGCATCCGTTTACCGATACCCAATCGTTGAACCAGCAGGGCGCGCGGGTGATGACTCGCAGCGAGGGGATTTACCTGTGGGATTCCGAGGGCAATAAGATCATCGACGGCATGGCCGGCCTGTGGTGCGTCAATATCGGCTACGGCCGCAAGGAACTGTCCGATGTGGCCAAGAGCCAGATGGACGAACTGCCCTTCTACAACACCTTCTTCAAGACCACCCACCCGGCGGTGGTGGAACTGTCCCACCTGCTGGCGCAAGTGACGCCGGCCGGCTACGAACATGTGTTCTACACCAACTCCGGCTCCGAGGCGGTGGACACCATGATACGCATGGTGCGCCATTACTGGGACGTGCAGGGCAAGAAGGAGAAGAAAACCCTGATCGGCCGCTGGAACGGCTATCACGGCTCCACCATCGGCGGCTCCAGCCTGGGTGGCATGAAGTATATGCACGAGCAGGGCGACCTGCCGATTCCGGGCATGGCCCACGTTGAGCAGCCGTGGTGGTACAAATACGGCAAGGATCTGAGCCCGGACGAGTTCGGCGTGGTGGCCGCGCGCTGGGTGGAAGAGAAAATCCTGGAAATCGGCCCGGAAAAAGTGGCCGCCTTCGTGGGCGAACCCATCCAGGGCGCCGGCGGCGTGATCATCCCGCCGGCCACTTACTGGCCGGAAGTGGAACGCATCTGCCGCAAATACGATGTGCTGCTGGTGGCCGACGAAGTGATCTGCGGCTTTGGCCGCACCGGCGAGTGGTTCGGCTTCGAGCACTTCGGCTTCCGTCCGGACATCTTCACCACCGCCAAAGGCCTGTCCTCCGGCTATCTGCCCATCGGCGCGGTCTTCGTGGGCGAGCGCGTGGCCCAGGGCCTGATCGCCGGCGGCGATTTCAACCACGGCTTCACCTACTCCGGCCACCCGGTGGCCAGCGCGGTGGCGCGCGCCAATGTGGAACTGCTGCGCGACGAAGGCATCATCGACCGCGTCAAGAACGAAACCGGTCCCTATATGCAGAAGCGCTGGCGCGAGACCTTCAGCCAGTTCGAGCACGTGGACGATGTGCGCGGCGTCGGCCTGATCCAGGCGTTCACCCTGGTCAAAGACAAGAGCAAGCGCGAGCTGTTCCCGGAGTTCGGCGACGTCGGCCTGATGTGCCGCGACATCTTCTTCGGCAACAACCTGATCATGCGCGCCTGCGGCGACCACATCGTGTCCGCGCCGCCGCTGGTGATCAGCAAGGCTGAAATCGATGAAATGCTGGGCGTGGCCGCGCGCTGCATGGAGACGTTCGAGCGCAAATTGAAGGACAGCGGTCTGGTCTGAGCGGAATTCGCGCATGGGCCGGCATCAAGCCGGGGCGGTCAGCCCCGGCTTTTTTCTTGGGGCCAGGCCGCTGCGGCTCGCGGCCGCAGGGTGACGAGCGTTCCCATGCGGCGCTCGCCGTGTCGCTGAGGCGCAGCGGGCTTTGAACGGGTTCTCAGTGCCGGTAGGTGCTTAGCCTGACGCCGCCCTCGGGCGTGAAGCTCGCATCCAGCAACAATTCGCCGTGCGGTTTCAAGCGGCAACGCAGCCGGTAGCGCAACACCATTTGCTCGTGGTCGCCGCGGAAATCGACCTCGACCGCGTCCAGCCTGGGTTCGTAGCGCAGCAGGGTCTGCTCGATGCTGCGCATCAGCTGATGGGCGCTGGCGGGCAAATGGCGATAAACGTGGCCCAGGTCCGGCAGGCCGTAATCGGGCAAATGCTTGAGCGAACCGGCGCGCGCGTTCAGGATGCGCCGAATGCTGTCCACCACGCTGCGGGAGAACTGCTGCTCCGGCGCAAGGCGATCCAGCGCTTGGCCGTCGGCAAACTGCCCGGTCAGCATTTCATACAGTGAAGCCCCCATGCTCAGCCCTCCGCCCGACGGCGTTCCAGCGCATAGCCGCGCAACTCCAGTTGCAGCGGCTTGTCGTTGTCCAGCTCCTTCTTGTCCAGCAGCAGCCGCCATTGCCGTTCCGGGCCGGCTTGCCGGAACAGCGCGATCACGCCGACGTAGGCCGCGTCCTGGCGGTAAGGCTCGCGCAGGCTGACCGCCGCGCCCGGCCGCAGCAGTACTTGGTGGCTGGCCAACAAGTCGTCGGCGAGCACGGACTGATCCTGCTCCAGCAGCGTCGAGTAGGGCGCGGCCAGAAAGGCGGCCTTGTCCTTCAGCTGATACACCCTCACCACCACCGACAGCGGCCGCTGCCCGGCTTCGGTGTTCAGCTCCTCGCTCGCGATCAAATCCAGGTTCAGACGCTCGACGCGGGTGAGGAAGATCTTTTGAGCGGCGCTGACGGTGACGTTCTTGGTGCTTTGCCACAGGCCGCAGCCGCTCAGCGGCAGCGCCAGCCCCAGCCAGACCAGTCCGGCGCTCAGGGCGGGAAGGCGATGTTTCATCCGGGTTCTCCTGGCTGCCGGTCGCAGACGTCCGACAGCGGTTGATAATGACCGATGCGCAAGCGGCGCCAGCGCCGGCCCGCCTCACCGGCCAGGGTGGCGCCCAAGCCCAGCCTGGGCCGGGCGCGGGTGTCCAGGCGGCTGGCCGGCAACCAGTTGGCGGGCAGCTCCAGCCAGATTTCCGCCTCCAGCCGCCATCCCAGGTAAACGCGGGTCAGCGCCAGCACATCCCGGTGCAAGGGGCCGCCGGGCAACAGGGCGGGCACGCAGTCGGCCTGAGCCGGGCGGACGGTCACGGCGATCGCGTGATTGGCGGCGCGCAGCCGGCGGCCCAGGACGAATTCGCCGGCGCGCAGCGGCGGCCGGGCGGAAAGAGGGGGCGGCTCGTCCAGCGCCGCCCAGCGGGGCAGGAACTCCCGCACCCGGATGTCGGCCGCGGGCAAGGCGTGGCGGATCACGCTGGCCAGGCCGGAAGCCGGCCGGGTGCGCTGGCCCAGCAAGGCGAGCAAGCCTAGCATGCGCCCGGCGGGCAGCTGCCGGCGCTCAGCCGCCTCGCCCACGCCCATGCCGATCAGGCCCAGCAGGGCCTTGGACAGCGGGTCGCGCGCGCCGGGCCGGAAGGCCAGTGGGTAACGGTATTTGCCCCAGGCGCGATAGAGCAGGGCGGTGAGGCGATGGCTGAACAGATCCAGCATCGCCGCCAGCGCTTCGTGGCCCTCGCGGCGGGCGGCGATGTCGTCCAGAAAGTAATAGGGCAGCACGGCGTCGACTCCGTAAAGCCCCATGAAGGCGGTGCGCAGCACCGGAGGGCGGCCGGTGTCGGGGTCGGCCGGTTCGGCGCGGACGATCTCGCCGGCGGGAAAGCCCAGAGACGGCGAGGGCAGCAGCCGCACCGGCTCGTCGGCCGGGCTGTCGGCCGCGCCCAGGCGCCGGTCGCCGGGCAAGCGCTCCAGCACGCGGCAGAATTGAAAAAAGTTGTACGAGGGAGCGGATTGCAGCCAGGCGTAAAATTCGGCTTCTGTCATAGCGGAGGCGCCTCCGTCTTGCTGTCCGGCCAAGAAACCCGTTCGTTTTCCGGCAGGATGCGCAGTTCGAAGCGGGTGAACAGATTCATGTCGGCGTAGGCGGCGAAGAAACGGTGCATCAGATCCCCGAACAGATGGAGGTCGCCCGGTCCGGCGAAGCAGGTCCGGTCCACCGCCAGCTCGATGCGGACCCCGCGCTCCATGCAGCCTTGCTTCACCCGGCTGACCAGTTGATGCCTGACCTCCAGCAGTCCGTTCAGCCGTTGGCGGTTCAATTCGTCCTCGGTCCAGTCGTACAGCGCCAGCGTGCCGCGCAGTACTTCCACGTCCAGCAGCGACAGAAAGTTGGGCGCCAGGTGCGAGAGCACCCGCCATTGATAACGGTCTTCCGCCTGCGGGTAGCAGGGAAGGGTGGGCGGGGTCAGATTGGCGATCCGGGTCAGCGGCGTGGACGGCGAGCGCTCCAGGATTTGCGCCTCGCGCAGCGCTTTGCGCGGCAGCATGCCGTTGGTGCCGGTGACGCGCAGCGACAGGATCTCTGCACGCCTCGCCGCCGACGGCGAATCCCATAGATGGCCGCCCAGCACCAGCCAGGTTTCCGGCCTGCCGGCCGCGCCAAGCCGGGTTCGGGCATGGTAGAAGCGTTCCGGCGCCTCGTCGCGCAGCATGCCGCCCCGGTGCTGGAAGCTGGAGAACGGCAAGTAGGCGTGGCGGCCGCCGTTTTCGGTGTCCATGGAGACGACCTCGTCCACCGACCAGGCCTCGATCTCCGGCCCCTGGCTCGCCAGCGGCACCACCCGGTATTCATGGCTCAAGTGGTCGACATGCAGCGGCTCGGCTTCCAGCGGGAACAGATTGATCGCCGGCACGCAGTGCAAGCGCAGATTGTCGGCAGTGAACGGCATGTCCGCCGGATAGCGCTGCGTCAGGGTCAACTCCAGCGCAAAGCCGGTCGCGTCTCCGGGCAGCAGAGCGGCGTCCAGCCCGGCCAGATCGAGAAACTGGAACTTTTCGCGGAAGCAAAAGTACTCCAGCAGCAGCTGATAGCCGCCAAAGGCGTTGTCGGCCTTGGGCCAGAGCCGGTCCGCGTCGTCGAAGCCCGCCGGCTCGAAGCGCAAGGCCGGCGCTTCCCGGGGCGGATGCGGGGCCTGGCCCAAAGGCCGCAAGCGCGCGCGGCCCAACTGCCGGGTCAGCGCGTGACGCAGCGCGAAGGCGATGGGCGGATCGGCGGCGAGGAACAAGCGCAGGCGGGACAGGTCCAGCGCCTCGCGCTTGGCCGCCGCGCCCAGCTCAAAGCGCAGCTCCAGCACCGAGCGTCCTTCGCCGTCCAGACGCGCGCCGGCCTGGCTCAGCAGCAAGGGTTGAATCGTCGCCGGCTGGGTGGTGCGGTAGGCGCAGCGCACCCCGCTCGCGCCCAGCGGCGCGGTGCGCACGCTCAATCCGGCTTCCACCGGTTTGGCCTGTTGCAGCGCATGGGCGTCGGCGCGCAGCTCCAGCACGGTCAGCGACGGCACCATGCGCAGATAATGCGGCCACAGCATATTGACCAGGCCTTCGGTCAGTTCCGGGAAGTCGTCGTCCAATTTCTGGCGGATGCGGCCGGTGAGAAAGGCGAAGCCTTCGAACAGACGCTCCACATACGGATCGCGCTTGCCCACCCGGTCGATATTCAGCAGGGCGGCGCGGTCCGGGTGGGCGCGGGCGAACTCCTTGCCGGCTTCGCGCAGATAGCGCATTTCCGCTTCGTAATAGCGCAGGGTCAGGTCATCCATAGACGGCTTTCATCGGCGGGTGGGAAAAGCGCCGCTCGCGGCGCGGACGGCTTCACGGCAAGGCCCCGGACAGCGCCCGGGCCGGGTCCAGCGCGGCCAGGCGCGCGTTGAGCCGTTCCAGTTGCTGGCCCAGGGCGGCGCGGTCCGCGTCCTTGCGCTGCATGCGTTGGCGCAGCAGCCGCGCCAACTGCGCCAGCAGTTCGAAGGCCAGCTCCGGTTCCCAGACGTCCAACTGGTGGCCGTCCGCCTGGCGCAGCAGCGCCTCCAGCAAATGGACGGCCATTTCGGCGCGGCCGTGGCGTTCCGCCAGCCGGGCCAGCAACAATTGCCGCAGGCAGCGTTCGCGGCCGCCCGCGGCGGCGGGCAGGGCCTGCACCCAGGCGAAGGCGGCGGGCAAGCCCTGCTGCGCGGCGATGGCGTGGGCCTGGGTTTCGGTTTCCGGCCAGTCCGCGCGGTCGTCCGCCGCCGGCGCGGCGAGAGCGGCGGAGTCCGGCCGCCGCCATTGCGCCAGCCATTCCAGCGTGGCGTCCTCCGCGAACGGACTGCCGTCGCTGAAGCTCAGTTTCTCCACGCCGGGCAGCCGCTGGCACAGCCGTTGAATATCGTCGCGGATCAGCTCCGCCAGCGGCGCGGTCATTTCGCCGCCGTGCTGGTAGGCCAGCCAGGCGTAACGCTGCAGGTCCAGCCACCAGTGATTGGCTCCTTCCGCGAAGGCGCTTTCCGCCCGCTCGCTCAAATCCCGCCATTGTTGTTGCAAGAGCAGGCGCTTCAGTTGCTGGCGCAGCTCGGCGCGCGGCGGCGGCAGCCGGCTGCCGCCGTCGGCGTCGCCGGGCGGCGGGCTGCTCAGCGCCTCCCAGCGCACGGCGCGCAGCAGGCGCAGGGCGGCGGCCTGGCCTTCCGGCTGTTGGCGCAGAAACACCGCCATCCGGCGCGCCTGCTCCAGCAGTTCGCGCCAGGAGCCGACATCGTCGGCGCCCGGCGGCGGCGCGTCGGCCGTTGTGGGGGCGGGGGCGGGCGCGTCCATGGCCGCATTGCCGGCGGCGGGGCTTGGCAGGCGCGGTTGAAGGCTGCGGCCCAGGGCATCCAGCCGCAGCGGCGGCGCCGGGCTGTCGGCCGCGAGCCGCTGCAGCAGCAGCAAGGCGGCCGCGGCCCGCCGCCACGCTTCGCCGTCGTCGTCTGCCAGCACCGCCAGCTGATCGGTGAAGCGTTCGCTGGCCAACCACTCCAGCGCATTGCGCCGCCGCGCCGGCTGGCGCGGCCAGACCGTGTCCGGGTAGCGCTCCAGCAAGGCGGCGCTCAGCTCCAGCCCGTCCGCCAGGCCGGCCACGCCGTCCTGGCGCAGCCGGGCGCAGGCGTAGTAGGCGGCCACGCGCAAATCCTTGCCGCGGGTTTTCAGCAAGGTTTCCGCATGCGCCAAGGCCAGCGGCGCGTTCATGCCGGAGAGGCGGGTCACTTCCTCTTTCAAGGCCTGAAACTCGTCGTCGTGGGACAGGTCCTCGCCGCAGGGCGCGGCGTCGGAAATCGGCTTCAGCCAGGCGGCCCAACGCGGCAGCCGCTGGCGGGCTTCTTCTTCCGGCGCGGTGTTCAGGCCCAGCAGCGCGCGCACCCAGCTCACTGGCACCCTCGCGGCGTCTTGCCGGACGGCGTTCGGCGCGCGGACAGCGTGGCCGGCCGCAAACCCATCCGGTAAGCCTGGACATTGATGGCGAGCGCGCCGCGGCCCGGCAGCATGGCGCGGCAGGCTTCGCCTCGCAGCGGATATTCGCGCCGGAGAATGCTCAGTTCCTCCTCGCTCCAGCGGTGCGGCGGCCTCAGGCCCAGAGCCTTGGCTTGAGCGTGGATGGCGGCGGGGCTGCGATCAGGCAGCAAGCTTTGACAGGCGGCGCCTATCAAGGGGTACTCCTGGCGCAGCACTTCCAGTTCGCGCGCGTTCCATTCGACGAGAGGTTTGTGTGTCGGCAAGGACTTGGGCGTCATGATTCGCGTCTCCTCAAGGTTGGGGCCGCCGGGCCGGCTTGGCCGCGGCGGGCGGCGAGTTAGGCTCCACGATAAAAATCCGCGCCGGCAGCTGGAACTGGATCAGCTGCAACAAGGCCAGCGGGCCGGCTCCGGCCTCGCTGCGCAGCTGGTAGCGTGCCTGATGCCCGTCCGGCAAGGCCCAGCTCAACTGCCAGCTGGCGCGGTCAATCTGTTCGCGCTGGGCCTGCTCCAGCAGGCGCAGCACGCCCCAGCGGCCGGGATGGTCCTGGGTCTGGCGCAGGCCGGTCTTCTCGGTCTGCCATTGCAGGCTGGCGCCGGCCTTCAGCGGATCGCCGGGCCAGCTCAGCGCCTTCCAGCTTGTCATCTGATTGAAGTAGTGCAGGCTGTGCTGATCCAGTTGCAGCAGGGTTTTCTCCAGGCCGATGGTGGCGGTGGGCTTCAGTT
The DNA here is from genome assembly GCF_020544465.1 of Chromobacterium rhizoryzae. NCBI lineage: Bacteria > Pseudomonadati > Pseudomonadota > Betaproteobacteria > Neisseriales > Chromobacteriaceae > Chromobacterium > Chromobacterium rhizoryzae. The sequence continues at coordinate 3,143,263 of NZ_CP066126.1, read as the reverse complement.
CGAAGCGGATGCCGGCGTCGCCCTGGGCGTAGAGCAGGCTGGACAGCCGCGACAGGCGGTTCAATTCGTTGAGGAAGTTCAGGTCGAAGCGCAGCGCCTGCGCCGCCGCCGGGTCCGGCGACCATTGATCGCCTTGTTGTTCCAGCACCCCGCCCAATTGCTGGCGCACGAACTGCTGCACCAGGCCGTCGCCGGGGTGCAGGAAACGGCCCAGCTCCGGCAAGGAGGCGTCGGCGTCGCTGCGGTGGAAGGGGTAGCGGCCGGCGAAGCTGGCCTGCCACGGCCGGACAATGCTCTGGTCCCACAGCTGGTTGAGGCTGGCCGCCGCCGGTTGCAGCAGGGTGTGCCAGGATTGGTCCAAGGGTTGCAGGAACAGGTGCCGGCCCAGGCCCTGCCAGTCTTCGCCCAGGCTGGCGGCCAATTGGGCGGCGTAATCGCGGCTCTCGGCCAGTTCGCCGCCCTTGCCCTGGAACACCGCCTGCGCCAGCGCGCGGGCGGCGGCGTCCGGGTCCGGCGCGGCGGCCACTTGCTGCAACTTGAGCCGGGTGGCCGCCACCCGCTCCAGATAGCGTTGCAGGCTGAGCGCGGAGCCGTCCTGGCGTTCCTCCAGCAGTCGCAGCAGCGGGCCGAAGCTTTGCGCCAGCGGCGCGGCTTCCTGTTTGCCCGTTGCCCCCTCCAGCTGCGGCGCGCTGGCGTCGGCCTTGCCCAGCAGCGCCTGGGCCTTGTCCACCAGATTGGCGCCCAGGCTGTCCACGCGCTCGCCGGTGCGGGCGTTGTCGCGCACCAGCGCCATCAAGGCGCGCAGCGGCGAGCGCTGCGGATCGGCGTAGACCTGCAATTGCTGGGCGTTGGCGGCCAGCTTGGCCTCCGTCTGCCAGGACACCGCGTTGAGGAATTGTTGCCAGGCGCGGGCGTAGTCGGCGAAATAGCGCTGGCGCAGCGCGGCTTCCAGCGCCTTGCCGGCGCTGCCCTGACCGGCCTCGCCGGCGCCCAGCACCCAGTCGCCGGCACTGCCTTGGCGGCGGTGCGCGTTGGCGAAGGCGGCGCGCAGATGCTCGTCCCAGGCTTTGCGGGTGAACACGCCGGGCAGGCTGGATTCGCTGCGCCACAGGCCGCGCAAGTCCTGGCCCGGCAGCAAGGCGGCCAGCGTCTGCGGCGGATGCTTGGCTTCGGCTTCGGCCAGGATCTGCTGATAGCGGGTGTCGTCGGCCTGTTGGCGGCCCAACTGGCCGATCAGGGTCTGGCGGCTGGCCCCGGCCAGCGCCGCGTCGGCGGGGATGCGCCAGGCGGGCTGGCCGGCCAGCCGCTCGGCGTAGAACTGCGCCATGGCGCGCAGCAGCGCCGGGGAGAAACCGTCATTTCGCGCCGCCAGCTGGGCGGCGAGGAAGGCCGGTTCGGCGCGCGCCGGCTGGTCCAGCGTCAGATAGGCTTTCAGCGCCTGATAGCCTTGTTCGGTCCGGGCCGGATCGGCGGCCAGTTCCGCGCTGGGGGTCTGGTTCAGCGCTTGCAGCTGCTGCGCCCAGCGGCCGCGCGCCGGTACGATCAGCGCCTGGCCGATGGCGCGGGCGTAATGCGGCCGCAAGCGCTCCAGCAAGGCGGCGTCGCGGTTCAGGCCGAAGCGGGCCGACCACGGCGCGCCGAGTTGCTGGCGGGTTTCCAGCTTCTCCAGCAACCGTTGCAGCCGCAGCGCGCTGTCCAGCGTGGCGGTTTTGGGCTGGGCGTTGACGGCGGCCTGGGCCTCGGCGATCAAGCCATGGTTTTGATAGGCGGAAACCAGCATGCCGGCCAGCCAGAACAGGCATAGCGCGCCGATGACGGCGGCCAGCCGGCGTTGCCAAGGGCGGCTGCGGCGGCGCGGGGCAAAGGCGGAGCCCTGGCTGATCGCGCCGCTCCACAGCCGGACGTCGGCCGGCCAGGTGGCCAAGGCCAGCGCCTTGACGGCGGAGGGCGCGGCCAGGCCGTCGCGCCAGCGCTGCCAGGCGGAGGCGAGTCCCTGAAGCTCGCGTTCCAGCCACTGCGAGCAGCGCAGCAGAAAGGGCTGGGCCGCCGCGCCGGGGTGACGCGGAATGCCGCGCAAGGGAAGCAGATCGGCCCAGGCCCTGGCCTGAGCGGCCCAGCCGTCGGCGTTGGCGGGAAGCGTGGGCAAGGGCCAGCCGGCGATGCCGGGGCCGGCGTTGTCGGGCGCGCGCTGACACAGGGTCAGCGGCAGGGTCCAGCCGCAGGCGATGGACAGCTGTTCGGCGCGCTCCGCCAGCGCGGCGGCGTCGGCGGCGTCGGGGAGCAGGGCGATGACGGCGTCGGCGGGCGTCCGCCAGCGTCCGCGCAGCCGCCGCCAGCCGCCTGGAGGCGGGGCGGCGGAGGCGTCGATCAAGACCATGCCGTCGGTTTCCAGCCAGGGTTGCCGGGCCAGCGCCGGCACCGCCTGGTGGACGGCCTCGGGCGCGCCGCAGAGCAGCAGCCAGTGCGGACGCTGCCGGGCCGGGCGCTGGCGCCAGTCTTGGGCGATGAGCGCCAGGCCGGCCCAGGGAGTGGGCGGGGTCGGCGCATCGGCGTCCGGCAGCCGGGGCGGCGGGGTGCCCCAGCGCAGCACCCGTTCCAGGCCGGACAGCAGACCTTGCTTCTTGAGCAGGCGGAACAGGCCGTAAGCCAGCAGCCCGGCGGCGGCCAAGGACAGCAGCGGCCACAAGGCCGGGCGGCTGTTGCCGGCGGCGTCGGCGCCGATCCAGGCGTCGCGGTACAGCCAGAGCGGGATGCCCAGCAACAAGAGCAGCAGCGCCAGCGCCAACAGCATGATCAGCAGGCCATGGGGTTTTGAAGGTGCGCTCATGCCTTGTCCTTATTGTTGGAGAGTGAGGCCGTCGGCAGCGCCATCCCGGCATAAAGCACGCTTTGCTCTTGCAAGAGCCAGCCACAGGGTTGCCGTTGGGCGGCGGCGTGGATGGCGGCCAGCGTGCACAGCGCCGGGCCGTCCAGTTCCGGCGGGCCGTTCCACCATGGCCGCAGCGCCTTGTCCGGCGCGGGCCAGGGGGCGGCGGTCGGCGTCAACTTGTCCAGGCCCAGGCAGACGGCCGGGGCTTGCTCGGCGTTGCGCGTGGCGCCGTCGCAGACATCCTCGCCGCCGTCGCTCCATTCCGGCCGGCTGAATCGCACCGTGTCGTCGGCACTGGGGCGGCGCAGCAGCCAGGCGAAACCTGCTTGCCGCGCCGGTTGCGCCGGGTCCAGCGCCAAGCCGGCGCATAGCACCGCCGCCGGCGCGGAGCCGTCCGCCGTCGGGGTGTGCAGCCGTTCAATGGCCGTGTCCAGCGTTTGCATGGACTCCCAGCGCCTTAGCGAATCCACGTTCAAGCCGGACCAATGCGCAAGCAAGGCATCGATAAACCGGGTTCTGCCGGCGTCGGTCCCTTGCCAGTACAGTTCCAGCGCCAGCGGCGCGGCGGGGCAGCGGGGATGGGTCAGCAGAGACTGGGCCAGCCGGTTGGCTAGACGGGTCTCTATTTCGGCGTGGCCTGGCGCGGTTTCCCAGCCGGGCGGTTGTTGCCGCAAGGGCGCGGGCGGCGGCGGCGCGGCGGCCGCGCACAGCGCCGCCCATTCCGCCGCGCCGCGGGCTTGCGGCGTCAGCAGCGCCCAGGCGGCCAGGCTGGCCGTCTGGCGGTGATGGGCCAGCCAGTATTGCTGGCGCTGCGCCAACTCATCCTTGAAGAAGGCGGCGTCATTGTCCGCCGAGTAATAAGCGACACCGCGCAGACAGAGCAGGAAGGCCCACAGCAGCGGGCCGAAAGCCGCGGTCCAGAACCAGAACTCCAGCGTGTTGGTTGGGGCGTCCGCCGGCCAGCGCCATAGCGCGAGGCCGGCGCCGGCGGCGCAGAACAACAGCAGCAGCGCCGCCCAGGCCCATGGCGACAGCCGCTTGGGCGGCGGCAATAAGGGCAAGCTTGGCCGTACGCGCATTTCAATGCACCTCGATGCCGTCGCTGCTGCTGAGCAGCGTGCAGCCGCATTCGCAGCGGTGGCCTTCCAGCGCCACCGGCCGGCCGTCCAGCAACCAGTGCGCCGCGCCTTCGGCGATGCGGTTATGGCCATGGTCCTTCAACGGGCAGAACACCGGGTCGCCCTTGCGGGCCAGCGGCTGCTGGAGATGGCCGCCCAGGCTGCTGCCCTGCAATACCGTGCCGCCGCTGCTAAGGCGGTCACCCTGACGAATCACGCGGGACATGGATGGTTTTCCTTTCTTTAAAAATTGACAGAGTCAAGGAACCCGGCCGGACTCAAACCCTATGGCGGACGGCGGGCAATCAGTGCCCGGCAAGAGACCCTGCAGCGGGCGGAACAAAGAACGCCATGAAATCCGGGGTAGCGAGTCATTTCCAGCGTTGATTCATAGTCATGAGAGAGTGTTTTATGCATGTATTAAGTTTTAGGGGGAAAGAAGGCCTCACCATGACCACGGCCGCGGCGGAAGCGGCGGCGCATCCGGGTCGTTGGGGTGCGGCGGCGTCAAGGCGCGCCAGGCTTCCAGTTCCGCCATGTCCTGCTTACGCGCCTCCCAGGCCCTTAGCATCAGCGGCGTCGGCTGCCACGGCTCGGCGCCGAACTCCGGCAGCCGCGGTTCGGCGCGCCACGCCGCCCTGAGCGCCGCTTCCGCCGCCGCCGGCCGCTGGCTGAAGGCCCGCAACGCCGGGTCCAGTTCCGCCATCGGCAAGGCCGCTCCGCTCTGCGGGTCGGTGAACTTCAACTCCGGCAGCGCCCCGGCCGGCCACTGCGGCCAGCCGCGCCCGCTCAATACCGGCAAGCCCAGCGACGGCAGCATCACACCCAGCAGATAGCGCGGGTCCTTGCGCTTGATCGCGAAGCCGACGCTGCCCAGCGTCACCGCCAGCCCCACCACCCGGCCGGCTATCATCAGCGGCGACAGCGGCTTGTTGGATTCGTCGTCGTAGAACACCGTGCGGTAGCGGAAGTAGTCGGTCCACGGCTCGCGGGAGCCAATCCAGCTGGAGTACATGAACCAGGCGCGCGAATCGTGGATGTGCTCGTCGTACAGCAGCACCAGATCGCGCAGCTCGCGTTGGCCGAACAAGGTTTTTTCCTTGGCCTGGCCGCCCTCGCGGATGCTGGCGTACTCGGCGGCCTCGTCGTCGCTGTTGAGCAGGTAAACGGTGCCGCCCAGCAGCAGGTCCAGCACTCCGTCGATGACGCTGCTGGGGTCGCCGGACAACTGCCACTCCGGCACATAATCCTTGCGGAAGTCCTTGGCGCCGTGCTCCAGCTGCTGCTGGTCGATCACCGGCTCAAAACCCTTGTCGATATTGACCCGTTGCTGGGCCGCCGCGATCAAGGTCAGGTCCTTATCGCGCTGCTCCTGCTGCTCCGGCGACAGTGTCGGCGGCGGCTTGTTGTCGCGCCGGGCCAGGTCCTCCTGCAATTGCCGGCCATGCTCGCGCTCCAGCGCCTGGCGCAGCGGCTTGGGCTGGTCCTTGCCGTCGCAGCGCTTGAAATAGTCCTGCCGCGCCTGATCATGTTCGTACTCGTAAATACAGCGCGACCCGGCGATCCAGCGGTGGATGCGCCAGCCGGTGATCCAGGCGATCTGGCCGCGCAACACGTCTTCCAGTCCGCCGGCCTGGGCTTGTTCCAGCCAGGCGTTGAAGCGGGTGATGACTTCCGGGGCGACCATGAACTCCAGCTGAGTATCACGCTCCATTACCAGCCAGCACTTGTCCAGACGTTCGTTCTCGGCCAGCGCGATCTCCGGCACCTGCAAGGGCGCGCCGGCCTCGAAGGCGGCACGGTACATATCGTGCAGCGGTATCTGGGATAGCAACTGTCGGCTGTTTTCTGGATCGATACTATCCACGCTCTTGCCCTGTTCGCCGGGCGGGTAGCCGCCGCCGACATCGCTGTGCATGCCGGGATACAGGGTTTCAACGCAGCCGGCGCGGTAGCGTGACGGGCCATTGGCCTGCTTGGGGTCGTCGCGGCGGCGGATGCTGTCCAATGGAAAGCTGGCGCGCTGCTCATGGGCGGCGACGAAGTGCTGGCACTGCTCCAGGAACAGGGGGTTATCGGACAAGCGCAACTGGCTGTCGCCGGCCCAGGCCATGTGGCCGTCGGCCATCGGCAGGCTATTGGCCAGGCCGACGGTGGCGACGGTATCGAACAGGCCCATAAAGCGGATGGAGATCGGGATGCCGATCAGGCGGTGCTGGACCTCCACCGCGTCAGGCAGCGCGTCCTCGGGCCGGGTCAGCGCCTCCAGCCAGCGGGCGAACACCCTGGCTTCGGCGGCGCCGCGGGAGAAGCCGTAGACGAACAGGCGGATGCCTAGCACCGTGGGTCGGGGTTTGGCGTAGCGGGCCTCGGCCAGCGCCTCCAGCTGCGGGCGCAGCGCGTCGGCGCGCTGGACATAGCCGTCCGGCTGCGACACCGGATTGCGCATGCGCTGGATCACCAGTTCCTTGGCGACATTATCGTCTAGGCGGTTTTGGGTGTAGTTGATCAGCAAAGCATCAATGATGCGGGTCAGCCCCCAGTTGATGCGGTCCTCGCCGCCATTGGCGAAGATCAGGCCGCTGCTCATCGGCTTCAGCTCGCCGATCTCGGGGAAGCGGGTGCCAACGCCGGGGATGTAGTAGCGGTAAAGTCCTTTTTCAGCCAGCTTAGGATCGGGCTGGGCGCTGCCGCCGTTGCCGCTGCCCAGGGTGGCGTGGAATAACCGGGCGATATTGGAGGTAGAACGCGGCTTGGCCTGGCTATCGGACTCCTCATGGTTATTGGTGCCGTCGAAGAACAGCGAGATGGTCAGGCTCTTGGTGCAGGTGGGCGAGGCGTAGACCGGCCCGCCCTCGGCGGCGGCCTTGCGGCGGCGGTATTTCTCGTCGCTGAGGTCGCGCTCCTTCAACTGCTCATTGTTCAGCCGCTGCCGGTAATTGAGCGGCAACAGGCCGTTGTCGGGGAAGGGCTCGGCACGGAGGTGGACGGCTTCGGGGGCGGGACGCTGATCTATTTGGGACATGTCTTGGGTTCCTTGACCTGGTAGAACGCCTTGTAGGGGTAGTCTGGATGATCTGGAGTACGGCAGGAACTGACCACGCGCACCTCATCACAGGGCAGGAAGTGGACTTGCACGCCGCAGGATTTCTCATAGCGGGGGATTTCGACGACGGCGCGGTGTTGGGTGAATTCCGAACGGATGCGTATCGCTTCTGATGGGAGGATCTGCCCATTTTTATCCCGCTTAATCGGTGAATTGGGATTGGGGTCTTTTTCCCACTCGACGGTGGCCATCAGTCCGGGCCGCCACTGGCGCGGCAGCGAGGCGCAGCAGGATTGTGAGCCTCCATAACTATTGAACGGGCCGATGTTGTGCCCGCCCGCGCGGTTGACGCTGAAGCGGTTGATGGCGGCCGAGGTGTGGTTGTAGCCCTCGACGCCGGCGGGGACCATCTCCGTGGCCGGGTTGGTGCCCATGGCCTGGGCCGGCAACAGCATGGCGAAGGTCAGCAGGGCCAGGCTGGCTTGGGAGGACCGCCAGGTGGCGAACTCAGACATGGTCAACTCCTTTCTTGCAGTGAGGGGAAACGGCACAAGCTGGTAAGCACGGAAACACAGGGAAAAACACGGAAAAACACGGCGCGGGCTTTGTGGGGGTTGTCCGTGTCCTTCTGTGTGTTTCCGTGGCAAAAACGGCATGGAGCAGCCGGGCGATGTTCGAGGTAGAGCGCGGCTTGGCCTGGCTATCGGACTCCTCGTGATTATTGGTGCCGTCGAAGAACAGCGAGATGGTCAGGCTCTTGGTGCAGGTGGGCGAGGCGTAGACCGGGCCGCCCTCGGCGGCGGCCTTGCGGCGGTGGTATTTCTCGTCGCTGAGGTCGCGCTCTTTCAACTGCTCATTGTTTAGCCGCTGCCGGTAATTGAGCGGCAGCAGGCTGTTGTCGGGGAAGGGCTCGGCACGGAGGTGGACGGCTTCGGGGACGGGACGTTGATCTACTTGGGGCATGTCTTGGGTTCCTTGATTTGGTACCAATCCTTATGGGGGAAATTAGGGCTGCTGGGCTTGTGGCAGGTGGCCGTGGCGCGAACCTGATCGCAGGGCAGGAAGTGGACTTGAATTGCACAGGGTTCGTCGTAGCGCGGGATTTCAACGACGGCGCGGTGTTGGGTGAATTCCGAACGGATGCGTATCGCTTCTGATGGGAGGATCTGCCCATTTCTATCCCGCTTAATCGGTGAATTGGGATTGGGGTCTTTTTCCCATTCGACGGTGGCCATCAGGCCCGGCCGCCACTGGCGCGGCAGCGAGGCACAGCAGGATTGTGAGCCGCCACCGTTGTTGAACGGACCAATGTTGTGCCCGCCGGCGCGGTTGACGCTGAAGCGGTTGATGGCGGCGGAGGTGTGGTTATAGCCCTCGACGCCGGCGGGAACCATTTCGGTGGACGGCTTATTGCCCATGGCCTGGGCCGGCAGCAGAACGGCGAAGGCCAGCAGGGCCAGGCTGGCTTGGGAGGACCGCCAGGTGGCGAACTCAGACATGGTCAACTCCTTTCTTGCAGTGAGGGGAAACGGCACAAGCTGGTAAGCACGGAAACACAGGGAAAAACACGGTGCGGGCTTTGTGGGGGTTGTCCATGTCCTTCCGTGTGTTTCCGTGGCAAAAACGGCATGGGGCAGCCGGGCGATATTGGAGGTAGAGCGCGGCTTGGCCTGGCTATCGGAGTCCTCGTGATTATTGGTGCTGTCGAAGAACAGTGAAATAGCCAGGCTCTTGGTGCAGGTGGGCGAGGCATAGACCCGTCCGCCCTCGGTGGCGGCCTTGCGGCGGCGGTATTTCTCGTCGCTGAGGTCGTGCTCCTTCAACTGCTCATTGTTTAGCCGCTGCCGGTAATTGAGCGGCAGCAGGCCGTTGTCGGGGAAGGGCTCGGTGCGCAGTTGTACCATTGCCGGCGCGGGACGCTGATTTACTTGGGACATGTCTTGGGTTCCTCCATCCGTCTTGGGAAGTTGTAGGGATAGGGGATGGTGTTATTGGCGGCCACTTTGACTTGATTGCAGGGCAGGAAGTGGACCAGAAGAGTCTTGAACTGCGAATAAGGCGGAATTTCGACGACGGAGCGGTGCACCGAGTAGTTATCGGCATCGCCTTCATCCAGCGGTTCATTAGGATGCCTGGGTTCCTGAGTGGGATTGGGCGGCGGGTTGAGGTTTTTTTTCCATTCAATGGTAACGGTTTGGCCTGGCTGCCATTGGGGCGGCAGGTACACGCAGCAGCTTTGAGAGTTTCCGGACTCGCCCGGGTACAGCTTTGAGGCGTCGGTTTTATTGACGCGAAAGTGATTGATGATGGCCGGGGTATGGTTCTGGCCGGTGATCTTGGCCGCAATCGGCTTTGCGGCGGGCGGATTGTCAGTGGCATGGGCCAGCGGTGTTAGTAGGCTGAGTGCCAACAGAATAGGCAGGGCCAACACCGCTGAGCGGGTCGTGGTGCTGAGTGGTTGTTTTGTTTTCGGTGTCATGGCTTGGTTTCTTCCTGCGCGCAAGGGCCATCCGCTTGGTGGGCGGCAGGACGTGAGGAGGAGGCTTGAAACGGGGACCGCTGTCCCGTCGCTGGCAATAACTGGAAACACAGGCTTGGAGTGTCCAGCAGCAGAAAGGCGGTGTGTTCGAAGCGGCCATTGGCGTCATGTCCGTGTAGGTTAAAGGGCTCGCATCTGGCGGCATGTCGGTATTCCGCTGCCCGGCAGGTGTCGCTGCCGCCCTTGCTGAAGGAGAGGTACAGCTGAGGCGCTTCGATATATTCGCCATCCTTGCGGGCGATGGAGAAGGAGATTGCGCTCAAGTTCTGGCCTTTAATTTTGGGTAGCGTTAGCGCAAAGTTGCCGTTTGCTGTGGTGGTGACAGGAAGCGGGCCGAAGCGGCCGCTGGGGCCTGGCCGCGCGAAGTCCCAGCCAAAAAGAAACGGGATCGGCGTCGTGATCTTTGGGAGGCCGGTAGGGTAGACGATGGGGAGTGCGCCGCTGCTACTCTGATAGCTGAAGGTCGCTTTTTCAATAGTGAATGCTTCGGGCAAAGAGATCACCATGCGGCCATAGGGTTCGCGCTCAAATTCTTTGGGATTGATGCCCTTGCTGGTGGGGAGTTCTTTCACCAGGGGAATCACGCAACCAGCCAGGCTTAAGCCGAGCAGGGTCAGCAAGGCGAGCCGGCCCAGCAGGGCGCGGAGGCTGGTGAGGGGGTGGCGGCTGGTTATCATCATTGTTCCTGTGGGAGGCTTGCTTGGTCAGCCAACTGCTGGGCGATCCACTCCATGCGTTCCACGCTGTTCCAGCGGCTTTCGACATCGGCTTGCCGGTTGAGCCGGGCCAGTTCATCGAGTAGTTGTTCCTGAGATTGCGTGGCGCGTACCGGCTCCAGGCTTAGCAGTTGGATCAGGCTGGCATGGGCTTCCACATAGGACTCCAGCTGTACGCGCTGCGTGCTGTCCAGTGGCAGCGGCTGGTGGCTGGAGGGTAGTGGGGCGGGGTGGTCGCTGGGCGCGGTCCAGCGCTCAAGTGCGCCGTCGCGATTGCGCCAGAGCCATAGATCAATGCGCTGGCCGAGCGCGGCGCCTTGTGTCGGCGTCAGCGCGTTGATCACGATGCGCAGCAGGCGCGGGTCGTAATAGCGCAGCAGGGTCAAGCCTCCGTCGTCCAGCTTGACGGTCAGGAAGCGGCGCAGGTGGGCGGCCAGCGCCGGTTGCGAGCTTGAGCTGAGCAGCACGATCCACTGTGGCTGCGACCACAGCAGGCTGAGAGAGCCGTCCAGCCAGTCGCAATGGCTGGGCTGCGACAGCATCACCCGCACCAGCAGCGGCGAGTCCTGCCGCAGATCGCTAAAGGGGGTGTCGTCGAACAGGCGCAGGCATTCCAGCCGCGGCTGGATCATGGCGATGCGGCGGAGCCAGTTGTCGCCGTCGGCGGCCGGGTCCAGCAGCAGGTCCAGATGGCCGTAGCGCCGCTGCGCCGCGGCGGCGCTGATCTGGTCGAGATAGCGGTGGTGAGGTTCGGTCATGTCGCTTCCTTTCCTAGGCGGCGGTTTCCAGCGGGACCAGCGGATTGGCGTTCGCCAAGGCCAGGCGCAGGCATTCCTTGCACACCGAGGCCGGCAGTTCCGGCAAGGGCAGGGTCTGGCCGCCGGGCGGGGCCATGTCGTAGACGCCGCGCAGTTTGAGGTCGCCGGGGCTGTGGATGTCGATCTTGCCGTCTTGCAGGCGGATGAAGGCGCCGCCGCTGGCCAGGGTGATGCCGTTCTTGGCGTTGAGCAGTAGTTGGCCGTTGACGGTTTGCAGCGTCATGTTTTTTTCGCTGCTCAGGTCCAGCGCGTCGCCGTGGGCTTCCAGTTGCAGCTTGCCCTGGCCGGCCACCAGCCGCATGCCCTGGCTTTGCGCCAGCAGGGCGATGGCCTTGACCGCCACCGCGTGCAGCGATTCGCCGCTGCCCAGATTGATGTCGTCGCCGGCCTGAAGGTGGATGGCCTGGCCGGCGCTGGCGAGGAGGGAGGCGGGGGTGGCGTGGGCGATGCCGGCCGGCGCGTGCGCCAACAGCGCCGATCCGGCTAGTTGCTTGCTGTTGTCTAGCAGGGTTTGCAGGGTGTCCAGCATGGGTTTGGGATTGCGGTGCTCGCCGGCCAGGCGCAGCAGTTCCCGCGCCTGGTTCATGGCGGCGTCCAACTGATCCAGCGCCGCCTGCATGTCCAGTTGCTTGCCGCGCGCCTTGGGTTGGGCGTCGGTGCTGAGGAACAGCCCCTTGGCGGCGCGCAGCGCGCCCCAGCCGTCGGTTCTGAGTTCAAAGCCTTCGCCGCGCGGCGCGCGCTGGCCGTCCACGGCGTGGCCCAGATTGAGCTGGCTCTTGTCGAACTCGGTGGCCAGCTTGATGTGCTCCTGGCCCTTGCGGTCTTCCAGCCGCAGCTTGTTGTTGGCCCAGGTGCGGATCAGGTTGCGGCTGTCCCAGTGCGCGCCGGGGTTGCTGTCGGTGAGCTCGGAATTGTGCAGGCAGCCGCTGATATAGGGCCGGTCCACATCGCCCAGCACAAAGCTGACCAGCACCTCGGTGCCTGGGTGCAGCGGGAAGTGCAGGCCGTATTCCGGGCCGGCGTAAGGCCGGGCCAGCCGCAGCGGGCGGCTGTCGCCGCCGGGCGACCATTCGTCCAGATCGAAAGGCAGGCGCACGCAGTAGCGGCCTTGCAGGTCGATAGCGCCGTAATAGGTTTTTTCCGGGGCGACGACGCGGGACGGCAGCGCGCCGGAGAGGCGCGGCACCGGGGTCAGCCGTTCCTGGCGATAGGGCCGGTCGGCGGGGGTGGCGGTGAAGGCGTTGCGGTAGGCGTCGCGGCGGCCGCCCTGGTGTTGGACCGAGACCAGCAGCCAGCCGTCCGGGGCTGGAGCCAGCGCCGGGCCGTCGTGCTTGAAGATCTGGCCGGGGGCGAAGGCTTGCAGGCAGTTGCCGTCGCCGGCGGCGATCCACTGGCGGCAATGCTCGCGCTGCTGGGCGATCAGCACCGCGCGCAGTCCCTGCTCCGGGTTTTTGTAATGCTCGCCCCACTGGTAATCGACGCCGCGGGCGCCGGGGGTCTTGGCCGGCGGGCCGCCTTCGGCCAACAGCGGCTGGTTGGCGTCGCGGTAGTTGTAGTCCTTGCGCTGGAGGCGGGCGCGGATGGGCTGGGCGGCCAGTTCGAAACGGCTCAGGGTTTCTTCGTTGTCGGCCATGCCGGCCTGGGGGCGGAGCTTGAGCTTGACGCCGCCCTGGGGCGGCTGGGCGGGATCGCGGCCGGTGCGGACGTAGGCGTCGATGTCGTCGCCGAAGACAATGGTTTCCCAGGCGGCGTTGTCGGGTTCGGTGAGCAGGTAGTAATAGAGGCCGGCTTTCTCGGCCAGCCGATGGATGAAGTCCAGATCGGACTCCTGATACTGGGTGACGAACTCCAGCTTGGGATAGGGGTTGGGGTCTTGGCCGAACAAGGGGCGCAGCCGCCAGGCGACTTCATGGCCGCGATAGCCGTGGCGTCGCAGCACGGTTTCGATGATGTCCGGTACGGTTTGCTGCTGGAAGATGCGGGAGAAGCGGCCTTCGGCCAGGCGGGCGAGCTGGGATTCGACGCGGACCTGATATAGCGCCTCGTCGCGGTTGGCGCTGAGGCGCTGGGCATGGCTGACCACGCCGCGCCAACGGCGCAGCAGTTGGGGCGGGGTGTCGGGAAAGAGGGCGGCGTCCGGGTGGGGTCCGTGGATGGAGAACAGCGCGTAGCGGTCCAGCAGGGAGACGAGGTCGATGTCTTGCTGGGCGGAGGTGAAGCGGATGTCGGCGGCGAAGGGCCGGCCCAGGGTTTCGTCCAGGGTGAAGGATTCGACCGACAGCAGCTCGGCCGGCAGTTCGGCGATCTTCAGGTGATAAAACTGTTGCGGCGGCATGGCGGAGTCTCCAGGTGGACTTGCCCCTCGGGCCGTGGAGGCGGCCCGAGGGAGCGCTTAGTTCTTGGCCTTGGGCATTTGCGAGACCAGGGACAGGTTGATGTCCAGGCCTTCCACCTGGAAGTGCGGCACGATGAACAGCTTGACCTTGAAGAAGCCCGGATTGTCTTCGATATCTTCGACGACGACCTGGGCGTCGCGCAGCGGGTGCGAGGCTTGCAGCTCGTCGCTGGGGTCGGTCATCTCCGTGACCAGGAGCTTGATCCAGGTGTTGAGTTCCAGTTCCAGCAGACGGCGGTCCTTGGTGGCGCCGATGTTTTCGCGCTGGATCAGCTTCAGGTAGTGCGCCAGCCGCGACAGCAGGAAGATGTAGGGCAGCCGCGCGTTGATGCGGCTGTTGGCGCTGGCTTGCTTGGTGTCGTACAGCGCCGGTTTTTGCGTGGAGTTGGCGGAGAAAAAGCAGGCGTAATCACGGTTTTTGTAGAAGGACAGCGGGATGAAGCCCAGGTTGGCGAATTCGAATTCGCGGGTTTCCGGTATCAGCACTTCGGTGGGGATCTTCACCTGATTGCCTATGCCCAGGTCGTACAGGTGGATGGGCAAGTCTTCCACCAGGCCGCCGGCCTGCGGGCCGCGCACTTGCACGCACCAGCCGTTGCCGATGAAGCTGCGCACCATATTGGCGGCAAAGGCGAAGCCGGCGTTGGTCCATAGGTAGCGCTGATGGTCCGGGCCTTTGACGTTTTCGGCGTAGTTGAAGCTGCGCACCGGCACGGTGTCGGGGCCGTAAGGCAGGCGGGCCAGGAAGCGCGGCAAGGCGAGACCGATGTAGCGGGCGTCGTCGCTATCGCGGAAGCTGCGCCATTTGATGTATTCCGAGCGGTCGAAGTAGTTGGCCACGTCCTGGATGGCGGCGACTTCGTCCATGCTCTCCTTGCCGAAGAAGGCCGGCCCCACGGCGCCGATGAAGGGCATGTGGGCGGCGGCGGACACTTTGGCGATGTCGCGCAGCAGGGCGATGTCCTGCGGGCCGCGGTCGAATTCGTAGTTGGAGATGATGGCGCCTATCGGTTCGCCGCCGGGGGTGTCGTATTCCTGGATGTAGGTGTGTTGGTACAGGCCGCTCTGAATCACTTCCGGCGCGTCGTCAAAGTCGTTGCGCAGGTCTTCCTTGCTGACGTCCAGCACTTCGATCTTGACGTTTTTGCGGAAGTCGGTGCGGTCCACCAGGAAACGCAGTCCGCGCCAGGCGGATTCGATTTGCTGGAAGGACGGGTTGTGCATCACCGCGTCCAGCTGACGGCTGATTTGCGCGTCGATGCGGGCGATGTGGAAGTCCAGCAGGCTTTTGTCCAGGCGGTCCACTTTTTGCGAGGATTCCTGAATCATTTTCAGGAATACGTTCACCGCCACGGCGATGCGCTCGTCCAGCGGCGCGTCCGACATCGCTTCCGCGGTTTGGTAAGCCTCGATGGGCTGGGCGCTGGCCACCGGGGACAGGTTGATCTTGGCGCATAGCGATTCATACACGCTGGCCGGGGACTCCAGCACGATGGTGTCCTCGGGCTGCTGTTGTTTTTGGGTCGACATGAGCGGGCTCCTGATTTAGTGGGCGGCTTGGCTGAGCGGGATGATGCGTTCCAGTTCGCTGCGCAGGTTGGCGGAGAGGGAGTCGTCGCGCAGGATTTTTTCCAGCTCGCGGCGGAAGGAGGCGTTGTCCAGCAGATTGGCTTTGAGGTCGCGCAGCAGATTGCGCATCGCCAGCAGCGCGCGCAGTTCCGGAATCCGCGCCGCCACCTGTTCCGGGTGAAAGTCCTTCATGGCCTTGAAGTCCAGTTCCACCGCCATTTCGGAACCGTCGCCGGCCAGCGTGTTTTCCACCACCAGCTTGGCCTTGGGGTTGAGTTCGGCCAGTACCGCGTCGAAGTTGTTTTTGTCGATGGACACCTTTTCCCGTTCCGCCAGAGGCCGCTGTTCCTGGCCATGGCTGTAGTCCCCCGCCACCAGCAGTTTCAGCGGGAGTTCGACTTTCTTCTGCGCTCCGCCGGTATGCAGATCCAGCTTGATGTTGACCCGCGCGGCGGGCACTTCATTTTGAAAGCTTTCAGCCATGGTGTTTCCTCCTGCGATCAAGGTTTGAAGCATGTCCATTTCCCATGCGGGCAAATGGGCGGTTGGCCATATTTCGCGTCGTCGCCGTGTTTTTTGGCGATGCGCGATCTGGCGGATATTTTGTGTTTTTCCCTATTTTATTTAGGTCAACAAGCTTGCGTTATTTGATTTTGTATTTATGTATGTTTCGTTTTATTTTTCAATGTTAACCAGATTATGGGGTTTGAGGCAATATGGTCGTTGGGTTGACAGGGTGGCTTGTTTGGTGGCTAGAATACGCCATGTTTATGGTTTCGTGCCTTGTTGATTTCAATGTCATAAATAGTTTATTTGTTTTTTGGGATTGATTTTATGGTTTAATTTTTGAAAATGTTTTTTGTTTTTATTGGTTATTTATTTTTGATTTTTATTGTGATTGGCTTGCTGTGAATTTTCAAAAACTCCGTGCGCTGTTTTTCAATGTTGCGGCGTGCTGTTCAGAGCCTAATCAGAGGTTGTCCACATGAAAGTTTTTCGTCCGATGTGGGTGGAGGGCGCTTTATTGTCCCCTCAGCATTTTCAGCAGCAGTCCTTGTGGTTTTCCCATTTGGCGGCCTTGTTCGGACGTTTGGCTCAGCCCTATTTTTGGGGCTGTTGGGAGGTGGAGTGGGATGAGGCCGCGCTGAGCCTGGGCAAGCTGAAGCTGGAAAGACTGCGTTTGGTCCTGCCGGACGGCGCCGTGGTCGACTGCGCCGAGGCGGACCGCTTGCCGCCGGCGCGGGATTTTGCCGCGCCGGCCGAGGCGCTGAGCGTGCAGGTTTTTCTGGGCTTGCCTTTGTGGGAGGCCGGGGGAGGCAATTGCGAGCGCGAAGGCGAGACGCCGGCGCGGCCCAGGCGGCAACGTTGCGAATACCTGGAAGTGGAGGACTTGTACGACGGCCCGCCGGCGGAGCTGGCGGTGGAGCGCGGCAATTTGCGCTTGCTGTTGGAGTTTGAGGAGCGGGCGGACTATGTCTGTTGCCCCTTGCTGCGTTTGAGCCGCAACGGTCAGGGAAGATGGACGCGGGATGCGACGTTCTGGCCGCCGGCGCTGCGTTTGGACACCGCGCCGGGTTTGCTGGACATGCTTGGGCGGATAGAGGAGATGCTGCTGGCGCGCAGCCGCCAGTTGTCGGAGCGCCGCCGCGAGCGCGGACACGGCTTGGTGGATTTTTCAGTGTCGGACGCGGGCCTATTCTGGTTTTTGCACTGCGTGAACAGCGCCTGGCCGGTGCTGGCGCATTTGCGGCAGACGCCGGCCAGCCACCCGGAAACGCTGCACCGAGCGTTGGCGCAGTTGTGCGGCATGCTGTCCACGTTTTCGCTACAGCAAGATCTGGCGGATATTCCCGCTTACCGGCATGAAGACGCCAGGCCGGGTTTCCTGCGGCTGGAAGACTGGATCAGGGGCTGCCTGGATACGGTGATCCCCTCCCAGGTGGTGTCGGTGCCTCTGCAGAAAGGGGAGTCGTCGATGTGGCATGGCCAGTTGGCTGATCCCAGGCTGGGCGAGCAGGGCGGCTTTTATCTGTCGGTGAGGGCGGATATGCCGCCGGCGCAGTTGCTGGAGCGTTTTCCGGCGGTGTGCAAGATCGGCGCACCGGAGGATGTGGAGACCGTGGTCAGCACCGCTTCCGGCGGCGTGCCTTTGAGCGTGCCGCCGCGTTTGCCCGCCGCCTTGCCGGTGCGGATGGAAAACCTGTACTTCGTTCTGGACGCCGGCCATCCGGCCTTCCAGCGCATGCTGGCCGCGCAGGCGTGCTCTTGCTATGTGCCCGCGTCTTTGCCGGGCGTGGTGGTTGAACTCTTCGTGGTGTTGAAATCATGAGCAAGCAATTTCCGCCGGAGGCTTTGGCCCGCAGTTTCCGGGACACCGCGCTGACGGTGTCGATGTTGGCCGACAAGGACGCGCCGGAGCATGTGGAGGATTGGCGCGAGCACGCGGCCGGACTGGTGAGCGCGACGCGCGAGGCGCTGCGTCAGGCCGGCGCAGGCGAGGCTTTGATCGAGCGGGCCAGTTACGCGCAATGCGCCTTGCTGGACGAGGCGGCACTGCGCCGACTTGAGGGCGCGAAGCGGGCGGCTTGGGCGCGGGAGCCTTTGCAAGTGCGCTTTTTCAACAGTTATCAGGCCGGCGAGGTGCTGCTGGGACAGATGCGGGCGCATTTGGCGCAGCCGGCCGCGGAGCCGGCGCTGGGCTGGTGCTATGCGATGGTGCTGGCCTTGGGGTTTCGCGGCGGGGAGGACGACGCGGCCAGTCAGGTCCTGTTGGGGCAGTTGAGCGCGGGCCTGCCTGCGCCCTTGCCGCTGCCTTCCGGCGAATTCGACGGCGGGGTTGCCATGTTGCGCGGCGGCGCGTCCCGGCGTTTCCGGCGCTTGGCTTTGCCGCTGGCCGCGGCTGGGGCGGGCTTGCTTGCGGTGTGGCTTGCGCATGCCGCGCTGAGCGGTTGGTTGAATGCCGCCGATGCCGCCTTGGCGTTGACGTAAAGGGGGCGGGCGATGCGTATTCACGCGCATTTTTTCTGTTTATGGGCGCTGTCGCTGGCGGCGGCCTTGTGGTGGTTGGCGCAAATGGCGCCGTGGAGCGGCGCGGCGCGCCTGGGCGCGGGGCTGGCGGCTACGGCGTTCTGCTTGGGCTGGGCAGGCTTGAGGCTGCGGCGCTGGCGCCGCGACGGCGCGACGTGGGAGCTGTTGCTGCCGGGTTTGCTGGACTTGCCGCAGGGCTGGCGCAGCGGACGCGCTGCGGTGGTGGAACTGGAAAGCCGGCGCGGCGCCTATGTGGCGGTGGAGGACGGCGTGCTGAGGGTGATGGTGCCGACCCCGGCTTTGCTGGAGCGCGCGGTAGCGGAACTGGTGGCCTGGCGGCGGGGTTCGCCGCCGGACGCCTTGGCCTTGCGTCTGGACGCGGCGGCCGAATGCAGCGAGCCGGCCTGGTTGGGGCGCTTGCAGGCGTGGCGACAGGCGATTGCCGACGTGGAACGTCGTTTGGCTTGCCGCTTGCCGGTTTATTTATTGGTGGGATTCCCCGCGCCGGCGCGCAGCGCAGGCATGGACGGCGCTCTGGGCGTGGTGTTGCAAGGCGCTCCGTGCGCCAGCCTGCGGCAGTGGCGAGAGCGGTTGGAGGATTGGCGCGGCCGGATGGAACTGCAGCCGCCGGCCTTGGGCGACGAGGGCGCGCGAGCGCTTTTCGATTTGCGTTTGCGCGCCGGCGCGGTGGGAGGCTGGCTGGGCGCTCAGGTCTTGCCCGCCATATTGCAGGGGGCGACGCCGGCCCCGGCGCCCGGCTTGCAGGGCATCGCCTTGCTGCCGGCTCAAGGGCGGGACGCGGCGTTGTCGCCGTGGGGCCGTTGCCGGCAGGCCTTGAGCGGTTTGGCCGTGCGTTCGCTCAGCCTGGACACGGGCGAGCCGGAAGGCGTGCCTGGAAGCTGGCTGTTCGGTTTGGCGCCGGGCGCGCGCCTGCCTGCCGTCTGGCGGCTGGTTTTGAGTCTTTGGCTCTTGGCTTGCCTGACGGCCGTGGCGGCGTTCGCCGCTTCGGCCTGGTCCAACCGAGCGTTGCTGGAGCGCTTGTCGGCCAATGTCGCGCATTATCGCGCGCTGCCGATAGAGCGGGACGAGGCGCGTCGCCAGGCGCTGCTGACGCTGGAAGGCGACGCGCGCGAGTTGCGGAGCCATGTCGATCTCGGCGTGCCTTTGCGCTTGGGATTCGGCTTTTACCGGGCTCAGCCGTGGCGGGAACGCATTGCCCGGCTGATAGCCGATTACCGCCCGCCGGCGGCGGCTCCGGCCTCGGTGTCGCTGGACAGCCTGTCCTTGTTCGATAGCGGCAAGGCGGTGTTGCGCGCCGGAGCGGAGGCGGCGTTGCAGCCCGCATTGGCGGCGCTGGCGCTTTATCCGGAGCGAAATGTGCTGGTGGCCGGCCATACCGACAGCGTGGGCCAGGCGGAAGCGAATCAGCGCTTGTCGTTGCAGCGCGCCGCGGCGGTGCGCGACTGGCTGGCGCAGGAGACCGGCTTGCCGCTGACCCGTTTTGCCATCCAGGGCTACGGCGCTACGCGGCCGCTGGCGGGCAATGAGGATGAGGAGGGCCGGGCGCGCAACCGGCGAGTAGAGATTACCTTGCTGCCGGCGCTGCCCGTCAGGTGACGGGCGGCAGGCGGCGAGGAGGCCGCAGGGTGCGGCGCGCTCGCTCCGCGGCGTCGAGCTAGGACGAGACGGCGAGCGAGCTTGTTTAAACTTAAGTTATTAAGTTAAGCCAAGGAGGGTTTGATATGGCGATACCAGCGTATATGTGGTTGAAAGACGACGGTGGCGCGGACATCAAGGGTTCTGTGACGGTGCAAGGCCGGGAGAACAGCGTGGAGGTGGTGGAGTTCGACCACGCGGTGCGCATTCCCACCGATGGCAACACCGGCAAGTTGACCGGCACCCGCGTGCATGAGGCGCTGACCCTGGTCAAGGAGTTCGATGCTTCATCGCCTTA
The DNA here is from genome assembly GCF_020544465.1 of Chromobacterium rhizoryzae. Lineage (NCBI taxonomy): Bacteria > Pseudomonadati > Pseudomonadota > Betaproteobacteria > Neisseriales > Chromobacteriaceae > Chromobacterium > Chromobacterium rhizoryzae. Next base: position 3,123,212 of record NZ_CP066126.1, on the reverse strand, counting down.
TCTGTACAAGGCGGTGACCAGCGGCCAGACGCTGAAGGAGGTCGAGTTCAAGTGGTATCAGATCGACGACGCCGGCAGCGAGCAGGAGTACTTCAACATCAAGCTGGACAACGTCAAGGTCGTGTCGGTGGCGCCTAAGATGTACAACATCAAGGACCCGGACCGCGAGCGCTACAACCACTTGGAGGAGGTGGAAATGCGCTACGAGAAAATAACTTGGGCTTACAAGGACGGCAACATCATCCACTCCGACAGCTGGATTGAAAACCGTTAGCGCCGCCGCGCACGGCAAGCGCGGGGCTTAGGCGAGCGGCCGGCTTGGCGGTTCGTCGCAGCGCCTCGCGCTTGCCGGCGGGGGTCCAAGGGAATTAGCGATGCCGGCCTTTCTGGCCGGCATGCGCTTTGTTTGGGAAAAGACGGACATGACTCTCGATTCTGTTCATTTGCTGCGGAGACTGAACGAGCACTGCGCCCGGGCGCTGGAGGCGGCGGCCGGGTTGTGCCAGGCGCGCACGCATGCCGAAATCACGGTTGAGCACTGGCTGGTGAAGTTATTGGAGCAGGGAGACGGCGATCTGGCCGCTTTGCTGCGGCATTACGAGATCGACGTGGATGAGATCTGGCAAGGCTTGCTGGCCGCGCTGGAGCGCCTGCCGCGGGACCGGCGCGGCAAGCCGGGCTTGTCGCGAGGGCTGCAGGAGTTGCTGCAGGCCGCCTGGTTGATCGCTTCGCTGGATTTCGGCGGCCGGCAGATGCGTTCCGCTCATCTATACCTCGCCTTGCTGGCGGCGCCGGAGCGTTTGTCTTGCCGGCAGGCCTGGCCATTATTCAGTTTGTCCGCCGCGCAGGTGCGCGCGCGCTGGGCCTGGCTGGAGCAGGTGTCGGCGGAATCCGAGGCGTTGGGATCTGTGGAGGCCGCGGCGTCTGCGCCGCCGGAGGCCGGCCGCGACGGGGCCGCGGCGGCGGATGAGCTGCCTGAGGTGTTGAGCCGTTTTGCCGGCGACCTGACAGCCAAGGCGCGCGAGGGTTTGATCGATCCCGTGTTGGGGCGCGACAAGGAAGTGCGCCAGATGGTGGATATCTTGCTGCGTCGGCGCAAGAACAATCCGATCCTGGTGGGCGAGCCGGGGGTGGGCAAGACGGCTTTGGCCGAGGGCCTGGCCTTGCGCATTGCGGCGGGCGAGGTGCCGGAGGCATTGCGCCGGGTGCGTCTGCTCGCGCTTGATCTGGGTTTGTTGCAGGCCGGTGCCGGGGTCAAGGGCGAGTTCGAACAGAGGTTGAAGCAGGTGATAGAGGCGGTGCGCACGGCGGCGGAACCGATTTTGCTGTTCATCGACGAAGCGCATGTGCTGGTGGGCGCCGGCAATTCCGCCGGCGGCAGCGATGCGGCCAATCTGCTGAAGCCGGCGCTGGCGCGCGGCGAGCTGCGGACGATAGCCGCCACCACCTGGTCCGAGTACAAGCAGTATTTCGAGCAGGACGCGGCGCTGGAGCGTCGTTTCCAGATGGTGAGGGTGGACGAGCCGGACGATGCCGCGGCCTGTTTGATGCTGCGGGGCTTGAAGCCGCGCTATGCCGAGCATCACGGGGTGGCGATCCGCGACGAGGCGATCACGGCGGCGGTGAGCTTGTCGCGGCGCTACCTGGCCGGCCGGCAGTTGCCGGACAAGGCCGTGGATTTGATCGACACGGCGGCGGCGCGGGCGCGGATGAGCCTGGAAGGGGCCGCGGCGGAGCTGCAGGGCGCGCAGGCGCGGGTCTTGGCGCTGGAAAGCGAGAGCGAGGCTTTGCGGGAGGATGCGCGGCTGGGCGCGGGCAACGCGCAGCTTGAGTCCCGCCTGAGGGCGATCGAGTCGGAACTGGCGGCGGCGCGGCTTGAGAACGAGGCTTTGCAAGGGCGTTACCAGCAGGAACGGCAGGGCGCCGAGGCGCTGCGCAGGCTATGCCGGGAGTGGGCCGGCCGGCCGGACGGCGCGGCGCGGCTGGCCCAGGCGCGGGCCGATCTGGCGGCTTTGCAAGGGGAACGCCGCTTGGCGGCCGCCGACGTGGACGCCGCCTTGGTGGCGGAGGTGATTGCCGATTGGACCGGGGTGCCGGTGGGCAAGCTGCTGGCGGATGACGCGGCCAATCTATTGGGTTTGGCGCCGGCCTTGCGGGAACGAGTGCGCGGTCAGGAGGCCGCGGTGGCCGAGATCGCCCAGTCCCTGCTGGCGGCCAAGTCCGGATTGGCGCCGGGGCGAGGCCCTTTGGGCGTGTTCTTGCTGACCGGGCCGTCCGGCGTCGGCAAGACCGAAACCGGCCTGGCCTTGGCCGATCTATTGTTTGGCGGCGAGCAGGCCTTGCTGACCATCAATCTATCCGAGTATCAGGAGGCGCATACCGTCTCGCAATTGAAAGGCTCGCCGCCGGGTTATGTCGGCTATGGCCAGGGCGGGGTGCTGACCGAGGCGGTGAGGCGTCGGCCGTACAGCGTGATCTTGCTGGACGAGGTGGAAAAAGCGCACCGCGATGTGCTGAACCTGTTCTACCAGGCGTTTGATCGGGGTTTCATGCGGGATGGGGAGGGCCGCGAGATCGATTTTCGCAATACCCTGTTTCTGATGACGTCGAATCTTGGCAGCGAGCTGTTGCTGGAACAGGAGGGGGAGCGGGAGCGCGGGGCCTGGCTGGACGCGTTGCGCCCCGTGTTGCTGGCCCATTTCCAGGCGCCGCTGCTGGCGAGGATGCAGGTGGTGCCGTTTGGGCTGCTGTCCGAGTCCGCCTTGGCGGAGATCGCTCAATTGAAGCTGGCGACGCTGGCCGCGCATCTGAAGGAGTCGCAAGGCATTGAGCTTGAGGCCGGAGAGGACTGCGCGCGGGCGATGGCCGGCGCTTGCGGTAGGCGAGACAACGGCGCGAGAGGCCTGGATCATCTGATCCGGCAGCAGTTGTTGCCGGGAATGGCGGCGCAGTGTTTGCAGTGGCGTTTGGAGCGGGGGGGCATGCCGGCGCGGATTGCGCTGGCGGCGGGGCAGGACGATCAGCTTGAAATGACGTTGTTGTAATCGTCTCGGAGCCTCGCCGATACTTGGCTTCGTCATTTTTCAGCGCTAGTGAATATCACCTTCCATGTTTTTTGCAGCTGGGAAAGCGGATTGATACAATTCAATCCGCTTTTTCTATTATGAATAGAATAAAAGTCGTGCTGTAATGGAAATCGCAGCGATCCGAAAAATCACAAAGACAGGACTTGACGCATGTTCGTCGGAATCGGGTACCTCATAATTCTTGGCTCCGTGCTGGGGGGATTCGTCGCTGCGGGGGGGCATCTCGCCGCGTTGATGCAGCCGCTGGAGGTGGTGATGATCGCGGGCGCCGCGCTCGGCGCTTTCGTGGTGGCCAACGGCGGCGCGCCGCTGAAGGCCACGATGAAGGCTTTCCCCACCGTGTTCAAGGGCACGCCTTACAGCAAGGCCTTCTACATGGAGTTGTTCTCGCTGCTGTTCGAGATTCTGACCAAGGTGCGCAAGGAAGGCCTGATGTCCATCGAGGCCGATGTCGAGAATCCGGAAGCCAGTCCTGTCTTTTCCAAATACACCACCGTTCTGCACGACCACCACGTGGTGGAATTCATCTGTGATTACCTGCGCCTGATGGTGGGCGGCAACCTCAACGCTTTCGAGATCGAGAACCTGATGGACGTGGAGATCGAAACCCACCATCACGAGGGCGAAGTGCCGGTCAACGCGGTCAAGGGCCTGGCCGACGGCTTGCCGGCCTTTGGTATCGTGGCGGCGGTGATGGGGGTGGTGCACACTATGGAGTCCGTGGGCGCGCCGCCGTCCGAGCTGGGCATGCTGATCGCCCACGCGCTGGTGGGCACCTTCCTCGGTATTTTGCTGGCCTACGGCTTTGTCGGCCCGCTGGCCACCATTCTGGAGCACAAGCTGGGCGACGGCACCCGAGTCTACCAAACCATCAAGGTCACCATTCTGGCCAGCCTCAACGGCTACGCGCCGCAAGTGGCGGTGGAGTTTGGCCGCAAAGTGCTGGCTTCGCATGATCGTCCGTCCTTCAAGGAACTGGAAGACCATGTGAAACAGGCGAAGAAATAAGCGGGGGGCGCGATCATGGCTGACGAATCGCAACGGCCCATTATCGTCAAACGCATCAAGAAGGGCGGCCACGGCCACCATGGCGGCGCCTGGAAGATCGCCTACGCCGACTTCGTGACCGCGATGATGGCCTTCTTCCTGCTGATGTGGCTGCTGGGTTCCGCGTCGCAGGGCACTTTGAACGGCATCGCCGAATACTTCAAGACGCCGCTGAAGGTGGCGCTGTCCGGCGGCGCCGGCGCCGGCGACGCCACCTCGGTGATCAAGGGCGGCGGCAATGATTTGACCAAGCAGACCGGCCAGGTCAACAAGTCCGGCTCGCCGCAAGACGAGATCATGCGCAAGCAGCAGGAAAAAGCTTCGATGGAGCAGCTGCAGAACAAGATCCAGAGCACGGTGGATCACAGCGAGCTGCTCAAGGAGTACAAGAACCAGCTCAAGCTGGAAATCACCCCGGACGGGCTGAAGATCCAGATCGTGGATGAGCAGAACCGTTCGATGTTCGACTCCGGGAGTTCGCGCATGCTGCCGCATACCCGCGTCTTGCTGCAGCAGCTGGCGAAAGAGCTGAACATGATGCCGAACAAGATCAGCATCTCCGGCCATACCGACGCCAAGCCATTCGGCAGCGGCCAGGGCGGCTACAGCAACTGGGAGCTGTCGGCGGACCGCGCCAACGCGGCGCGGCGCGAGCTGGTGGCGGGCGGCCTGCAGGACAACAAGGTCTTGCGCGTGGTGGGCCTGTCCTCGGCCAACCCGCTGGTGAAGACCAATGTGTTCAGCCCGGAAAACCGGCGCATCGCCATCGTGGTGCTGAACAAGGAAGCCGAGAGCAATATCCTCAACGACGGCTACAAGCCGCAGATGAACCAGGATGTGATTGGCGGGCCCGCGGAGGGCGGGGCGGAGCCGGCAGAGGCGCCGGCGGAAGCGCCGGCCAAATAATGCCGATGCGAGCGTTGCCTTGTTGAGCCGCTTGCGCCATCTGGGCCTGCAAGTGCTGGCGGCCTTGGCGGCGATGTATTTCGTCGCCCCCGCCGCCCAGCCCTTGGCTTGGGCGATCCTGCAGGGCCTGTGCGCGGCGGCCTTGGCCATTTTCATGCGCCTGCCGGGCTGGCAGCGTTTGCTGCACGGGCTGTTCGTGCCGGCGCTGGCCTTGATGCATCAGGCGGCCTTGCCGCCTTGGGTGTATTTGCTGGGGCTGGCGCTGACTTTCGCGCTGGGCCGCAACGCCGTGCTGGAACGCGTGCCCTTGTATCGCTCTTCCGCTCAGGCGGCGGAGCGCCTGGCCGAGCGCCTGCCGGGGCGGGCCGCCTTGCTGGAGGCAGGCTGTGGAGACGGCAGGCTGGCGGTCTGGCTGTGCCGGCTGCGGCCGGATGTCAGGGTTAGGGCGCTGGAAAGCGCCTGGGGCAGCTGGTTGTTGGCCCGCGCGCGCTGGTGGCTGGCGCGGCGGCCGCGGCGGCTGGAGTTCGCCTGCCGCAGTTTTTGGAGGGAATCTTGGGGAGAGTACGATGCGGTGTACGTGTTTCTGTCCCCGGAGCCGATGGCTAAGGTCTGGCGCAAGTTTGTGGCGGAAGGCCGGCCCGGCAGCCTGCTGGTCAGCAACACCTTCGCCGTGCCCGATGTCGAACCCGATGAACGCATCCCGCTGGGAGGCGCTTTGCAAACCGAATTACTGATCTGGCGCCACCCACATGGAGCTTGCTAACTGGATCAAGTCCATCGCCGAACGGCGTTGGCCGATTCTGCCCAATACGCTGGGCGAGCTGAAGGACATCTGCGCTCGCCACAGCGATCTGATCAATTTCACCGACCTCGCCAATCTCTGTCTGTCCGACCCCTTTCTGCTGTTGGACCTGGTCCGGGTGGTGGGCGGTTCGCGCGCCTTGCAGCGCAATGAAAGCATTCCCTCGGTGGAGCAGACGCTGCTGCTGATGGGGCTGGAGGCTGTGACCAACCGCTTTGGCCGCGTCGCTGCGCTGGAGGCGGTGCCGGACAAGCTGGACGCCGAGGTGCTGGAGGCGGTGGAGGACTGGCTGGGCCGTTCCCGGGTGGCCGCCTTGCTGATCAAGGAGTGGCTGTCCCTGCAGGGCGATCACAAGGTGGAAGACTGTTTCGTGGCCGCCTTGCTGTACAATCTGCCCGCCTGCCTGTTCATGATGCAGCGCAATCAATTGCCGGACCGCCCGCTGCTGCAGGAAATGTCCAACGCCTTCGATTGCGATTACGCCCAGGTGCTGGAGCAATTCATCAAGCTGATGCCCTTGCCCACCGGCCTGAACGCCCTGCTGGGGCCGGGGAGTCCGACCAAGCGCCGCCAATTGCTGCGCCTGGCGATGGCCACCGCCAACTCTCTGGAGCAAGGCATTTGGCGCAGCACCTGGCAGGTGGGCGTGGAGGCCGCGGCCAAGCTGATAGGCTGCGCGCCGCATCTGGCGCATCAGGCGGTGGTGCACGCGGCCTTGTCGGTGGCGCGCCACCCCCGGGCGGTGGGCTATATGTACCCGGTGCGCAGTCTGTTGATGCTGGAAGGGGAGTACAAGCGGCCCAGCTTGCAGAAAACCGCGGCCTTGAGCGACGCGGAGCAGATGGAAAAAGCGATACGCGAATCCATCCGCCACCTGGCCAACGATCTCAAGTTCGAGCGGGTGTTGTACTACCGTTACGATCAGGACGCGCATGCGCTGAAGCTGCGTTATCAGCTGGGCCTGGGCGACAGCCATCCGCTGCGCAAGCTGGCCCTGGGGTTGGAGCCGGGCTCTTTCTTCGCGGTGTTGACCAGCAAGCCGCAAAGCTTCCACGCGCCGGCCCTGGTGCGCCAGCAGTTGGAGCGGCGCTACGAGGATCTGTTTTTCGAGCATGTCGGGGACAATGAATTCGCCCTGATCACCCTGTTTGTCGGACATGCGCTGTCCGGCGTGTTCTATGTCGACAACGGCCATAGCGGCCAGGCGATCGACGAGGACAGTTACCACCGTTTCAAGGATTTAGTGGCGCGCCTGACCCTGCTGCCGCAATAGGACACATGTCGTACATCAGCAAAACCATCACTTCCGCCCATAACGACGAAATCAAGCAATTGGCGCGCCTGGCGCAAAGCCCGCGCGAACGCCGCAAGCAACAGTTGATGTTGCTGGAGGGCATTCATCTGACCGAGTCCTGCCTGGACGCCGGCATCGTTCCCGAGCGGGTGTATCTCAACGAGGCGGCGCAAGCGCATCCTGAGGTGCAGGCCTTGTTGCGGCGCCTGAGCGCGCCGACGGTCGTGGTCACGGTGCCGGAAGCGGTGTTGGCCAAGGCCACCGCGCTGGCCAGCGCCGGGGAATTGCTGGCCTTGTGCCCGCGGCCGCAAGCGCGGCCCTGCCCGGAAGCCGCGTCGCGGGTGATGCTGGAGGATATCCAGGATCCGGGCAATCTGGGCACCATTCTGCGGTGCGCGGCGGCGGCTGGCGTCAGCGAACTGATGTTGTCCAAGGGCTGCGTCGACGTCTATTCGCCCAAGGTGCTGCGCGCCGGCATGGGCGCGCACTTCGTGCTCAATATCCACGAGCAGGCCGATCTTTGCGCCGAACTGGCGCGCTACGACGGCCGCAAGCTGGTCACCCATCTGGAAGGCTCGACTTCTTTGTACGCGCAGGACCTGCGCGGACCGGTGGCTTTCGTGTTCGGCAACGAGGGCGCCGGTGTCAGCGCGGAGGCGCTGGCTCTGGCCGATGCGCGGGTGCGGATTCCGATGCCGGGCCACGCCGAATCGCTGAATGTGGCGATGGCGGCGACAGTGTGTTTGTTCGAGCGGGTGAGGCAGCTGGAGACGGATTTCTCATCCTGAGCATTGAGAACGCTGGACTAGGGGGGATATATGACTAGGTTCGCGCTGGCGGAGCGCATTCTGCCCAATTATCAGTTTGTCGAGACGCATTCCCGCATTCTGGCCGCCGATGCGGCCTCGACGCTGGACGCGGTGCAACGCGTCGCGCCGGCGGACGACCCTTGGGCGCGGCGCTTCATGGCGCTGCGCGAACTGCCCGGCCGCCTGAGCGGCGCCTTGCCCGGCAATCGTCCGCCGTTCGGCATGCACAGCTTCACGCCGCTAGCGCGCGACGGCGATAGCGAATTGACGCTGGGCCTGGCGGGCGCCTTCTGGCGCGCGGACTTCGGCCTGCGCGAGATCGGCGGCCTTGAGGATTTCATGGCTTTGAATGAGCCGGGCGTGGCTCGGCTGTTGCTGAGCTTTCACTGCGAAACCGTCGCCGAAGGCGTGCGCCTGTCGACTCAGACCCGCGTGCATTGCCCCGACGCGGGCACCCGTTGGCGTTTTGCGCCGTACTGGTATCTGATTCGTCCGGTCAGCGGCCTGATCCGCCGGCGCATGCTGCGGCAGGTGGAGTGGGCGTTGTTGCGCGACCCGGCAAGGGCTTGAAGCCTTGCGCATGAAAATTGAGTAGCGTTTGATTTTTATTTTGCCTGGTTTGCTTTATCATGCGCCGGAGATATTTAAACGGCAAATTGAAACAAAGGAAACCAGCACAGATGAATGAGACCGCGCTTGATTCTTCCTCATCCCGCTTCGGCGGGCTTTCTTCTTTTCTGCGGCAGCAGTGGGCCACCATCGGCCTGGTGCTCGCCAATCTGATCGTTTACGTCTGGATGGGCACCTCGGGCGTTTCCTGGACTGAGCCCGATCCCGAGCAACTGGTGAGCTGGGGCGCCAATCTGGCGCCGTTCACCCTGGGCGGCGAAAGCTGGCGGCTGCTGAGCAGCATGTTCGTGCACGGCGGCGCCATGCACCTGCTGCTCAATATGTATATGTTGCTGCTGATCGGTCCCTTGGCGCAGAAGCGCTTCGGCGGCATCGGCTTTCTGGCGATTTATCTCGCCACCGGCCTGACGGCGGGCCTGGTCAGCGCCTGGTGGTACGGCACGCATCCGGTGACCAATCTGCTGATGCAGAGCAGCATCCGCCTGGTGGCCAGCGTCGGCGCGTCCGGCGCCTTGATGGGCCTGGCCGGGGCGATGTGCGTGGCCGGCCTCAGCGACGCCGACATGGGCGGCTCGCAGGGCAAGGCCTTGGCGCAAGTGGTGCTGCTGAACCTGGGCATGGGTTTCATGGTGTCCGGCGTGGACCAGGCCTGCCATATCGGCGGCCTCCTGGCCGGCTTGCCCTTGGGCGTGCTGGGCTGGCTGCGCCTGCGTCCGCTGCCGCGGCTGTTGATGTTCGCGGCCTTGGCCGGCGCGGCGGCGCTGGGCGCGCATCAGGCGAGCCAGGCGCTGGGGTCCGAAGATCTGAGCGAGTTGGCGGCGCAGCTGCGTCAAGCGCCTGCCGCGGAGCCCGCGCAGCCTTGACGCGGCGGTCCGCTGGCCGGCTAGTCCAGCGGGATGTAGACTTCGCCGCGCATCAGCGGCCTGGCGGTGCGGGTCATCACCACTTCGCTGATAGTCCAGCCGTATTCGTCCGAGTGGCCCAGCACCGCTTCCACCGTTTGTCTGCCGCTGGCGTGGCTGAAGGTCAGCGGCATGCCGCGCACCGGCGCGCCGGCCACTTGCTGCGGCAGCGTGCCTTCGGTGGCGCAGGCGCAGGCCAGCGCGATGGCGCCGGTGCCGGTGTAGGCGTGGTGCAGCGAGCGGCCGGAGGTCAGGATGCGGGCGTTGATCTGGCAATCCTCGTCCCGGCTTTCCGATAGCAGGCTGATCCGCGGCGAGCCGGGCCGTTCCCGCCGGGCGGCGAAAATGTCGGGCGCCAGGCCCATGACCACGGCGGCGATTTCCCGCGCCCACTCCAGCCGGTGGCGCGCTGTCTCAGGCAAGGCCGCCATTTCTTCGTCGCCCTTGAGGCCGAAGTCCCGGGCGCGGACGAACACCGTGGGATTGCCGGCGTCCACCAGGGTGGCTTCCACCCGGCTGCCGTCCGGCAGCGTCAATTCGTCCACCAGCTTGCCGGTGGGGTAGAGTTCGCCGGAGCTGCCGCCGGCCGGGTCCAGGAAACGCAGCCGGATCGGCGCGCCGGGAAAGGCGACGCCGTCGATGCGGTAGTCGCCTTGCCAGACCGGCTGGCCGTGCATGATTTCCAGTTCGGCGACGATGCGCTTGCCGACATTGGCTTGCCAGATGCCGATGGAGGCCACGCCGTCGCGCGGCTCTACCAGTTTTTCCATCACCGCGAACAGCGGCACCGCGGCGCTGAGGTTGCCGCAGTTGCCGGACCAGTCGATCATCGCATCCTCTATCGATACATGGCCGAACAGGCAATCGACGTCGCAATCGTCGCGCCGCGACGGGCTGAGTATCATCACCTTGCTGGTGCTGGCCCGGCCGGTGCCCAGGCCGTCGATCTGCTTGCCATGCGGGTCCGGGCTGCCGATGGCGCGCAAGAGCATGCGTTCCCAGGAGGAGGTGTCCTCGGGCAGCGCATCGGCGCGGATGAACAGACCCTTGCTGGTGCCGCCGCGCATCAGCGTGGACGGCAGACGGTAGGTCGCGGCCATGTCAGTGCGTCTCCAGTTGCTCCTTGCGGACGGCGATGGCGCGGGTCCGGGCGCGATCTATCGCTTCCGGCAGCGTGCGCTTGTCTTCCCACTGGCGGGCGATGCCGCCGGCGTCCACCGCCAGCGCCGCGTCCAGCAGCGCGGACAGGTAGTCCGCCTGCGGATAGGGCCGGTCGTGGAAGCCCAGGCGTCCGCGCGCGTCCGCGCGGCAGGCGTCCAGCATCAGCAAGAAGCGTTCCGGCCGCCGCAAGGCGTCGGTTTGCTTGAACAATCTCAATATTGTGCTTGGCTTCAATTCGAAAGCACAGTGTACTTTGGTATGGCTCAACAGCGTGACGCGCGCCAGGTCGCGACAGTCGGCCGGCACCCGCAAACGCTGACACAGCGTCAGCAGCGGGGCTTCGCCGGCGGCCTCGTGGCCGATGTGGCGCGGCAGCATGTCCGCCGGCGTCAGCGCCTTGCCCAGGTCATGGGTCAGCGCGGCGAAGCGCGCCGCCAGCGGCAGGCCTTGCTCGGCGGCGCAGTCCAGCGCCCGCATCACGTGGTCGCCGGTGTCGATTTCCGGGTGGTGGTCGGCCCGCTGCGGCACGCCGAACAGCGCATCCAGCTCCGGCAGCACGCGGGCGAGGGCGCCGCAGGCGCGCAGGACCAGGAACATGCGCGACGGCCGCTCCTCCATCAGGCCCTTGGCCAGCTCCTGCCACACCCGCTCCGCTACCAGGGCGTCGGCTTCGCCGTCCGCCACCATTTGCCGCATCAGCGCCATGGTGTCCTCGGCCACGGCGAAGCCGAAACGGGCGGCGAAGCGCGCCAGCCGCAGGATGCGCACCGGGTCTTCGGCGAAGGCGGGGCTGACGTGGCGCAGGACGCCGGCCTCGAGGTCGCGCCGGCCGTGGTAGGGGTCGATCAGGCTGCCGTCCGCCGCCTCGGCGATGGCGTTGATGGTCAGGTCGCGTCGGGCCAGATCCTGTTCCAGCGTCACGTCCGGCGCGGCGTAGACGGCGAAGCCGTGGTAGCCCTTGCCGGTTTTGCGCTCGGTGCGCGCCAGCGCGTATTCCTCGTGGGTGTCCGGGTGCAGGAACACCGGAAAGTCCTTGCCCACCGGCTTATAGCCCAGCGCCAGCAGGTCTTGCGGGCTGGCGCCCACCACCACCCAGTCGCGGTCTTTCACCGGCAGTTTCAGCAGGCGGTCGCGCACGGCGCCGCCGACGATATAGCATTGCATTGATCCGTTTCCCGTTCAGCGCGCGATCTGGCGGCGGTAGGCGGACATCTGCAGATTGAATTCCTCCGTGCCCAGCAAGGCCGGCGCCAGCGCTTCCAGCGCCGTGGGGCTGAAGCCCAGCAGAGCGGCGGGGAAGGGCTGGTCGCTGACATTGTCCACGCTCAGCGAGCGCACATTGTCGCGGCTGATCAGCGCGGGACCGGGCAGGCATTCCATCAATGCGGCCTGCAGCATGGCCAGGCCCTGCGGCAGCGCGATCACCGGGCGCGGCTTGCCGATATGGCGGCCCACCAGGCTTACCAGCTCGGCCAGCGTGTAAACGCCGGGGCCGGCCAGGTCCAGGCTTTGGCCGATGGTGGCGCGGCGCGACAGGCTGGCCGCCACCGCGTGGGCGACGTCGCCGGCCCAGATCGGCGCGAAGCGCGTCTTTGCGCCGGCCAAGGGCAGAAAGGGCGCTTTGCGCAGCAGGCCGGCGAACATATTGAGGAAGCTGTCGCCGTGGCCGAACACCACGGACGGCCGCAAGAGGGTCCATTCCAGGCCGCTTTCGCGCACGCGCGCTTCGGCGCGGCCCTTGCTTTGCTGGTACAGGCTGGGGCCGCGCTCGTCGGCGCCCAGCGCGCTGATGTGGATCAGCCGGCGCACGCCCTGGCTGCGGCAGGCCGCGATCACCTTCTCGGTCAATTGCACATGGGCTTTGTCGAACTGCGCGGCGCTGCCGTGCAGGATGCCCACCATATTGATCACCGCGTCGTGGCCGGAAATCAGTTGTTCCAGCGCTTCCGGACGGTGGATGTCCGCTTCCACCAGCTGCGCGCCGGGCAGCACCAGCAGCGAGGCCTTGGCGCGTTCGCGCCGGCGGGTGGCGATGGTCAGCTGGCAGTCTTGTTCGGTCAGCCGTTCCGCGATGTAGCTGCCGATGAAGCCGCTGCCGCCGATGACGCAGATGCGTTGATAAGTCATGGGTTCCCTTTCTTCGAGCCTGTTCAAAGCCTGCTGCGCGTTGGCGATACGGCGTTAAAAACGATTTCGAAATGCTCATGCACCGCATGTACATTCCGCTTTCTCTATCGTTTTCGCCTTGTCTCGCTCTCGCTCGCTAGCCCTTGAACAGGTTCTTTATGGTACTTGTGGGAGGGCGCGCCGCCCTTGGGCGGCGCAGGCTTTCAGCGGGACGGCACCACGCCCATCCGGTTTTTCAGCGAGATGTTGGCGTGGCCGAAGGTGCTGGAGTAATAAGCGGCGTTGGCCATCACTTTCTGCACGTAGTCGCGGGTCTCGGTGAAGGGGATGGTTTCGGCGTAGATGGTGCCGTCCAGCGTGCGGTCCGCCTGCCAGGCGCGCGCGCGCCCCGGGCCGGCGTTGTAGGCGGCGGTGGCCATCACTTCGTTGCTGGACAAGCTGTCCAGCACGTAGCGCAGATACCAGGTGCCCAGTTGCACATTGGTTTCGATGTCGTTGACCGCGTATTGGCCCAGGCCGATTTTCTTGGCCACCCATTTGGCGGTGGCCGGCATCAGCTGCATCAGGCCGGAAGCGCCGACGCCGGAGCGCGCCATGGTGATGAAGCGGCTTTCCTGGCGGATCAGGCCGTAGACCCAGGCGTCGTCGATGTCCAGTTGCTTGGCGTAGCGCTGGGTGACGTCGCGGTAGGGCGTCAGGTAGCGCAAGGAGTAATCGTGTTCTTCCTTGGTGCGTTCGGCGCTGTAGATGGCCATATCGTAGAAGCTGGCGCGGCGGCCCACTTCGGCGGCGGCCAGCAGTTCGATGTCGCTGCGGTTGCGCATCGCCCAGCGCCATTCGCGCTGTGCGTCGGCGCGGAACTCGGGCTTGACGTGGCGTTCGGCCAGCTCCAGCAACGCCAGCGCGCGTTTGATCGCCGGCTCCTCGCTCATCTGCTTGATGTCGTCCTTGGCCGGGCCGCTTTTGCTGGCCGGGGTGGACAGGCTGTTGCCCAGTTCTTCCAGCGACAGCAGCGCGTAGTAGTTGTGGCCGATGCTGGCCTGGCTGAACAGCGGCGTCGCCTCGTTCTGCCGGCCCAGCTGTTGCAGCGAGCGGCCGCGCCAGTAGCGCCAGGCCGGTTTGGCGCTGACGGTGACAGGCATGGCGCGGATGATTTTCTCCAGCTGGGTCCATTGCTCCAGGCGCAGCGCCGAGCGCGCCCACCACTCCCATTGCTCGGCGGTCAGCTGGTCGGCGTCGGCCTTGTCGAACCACTGCAGCGCTTGCGCCGCCTGCTGTTTGCGCGCGGACAGCAAGGCCAGTTGGCCCCAGGCGAAGCCGGCGCGTTCCTTGCTCAAGGACTTTTCGTGATCGAGCAGTTTGCCCAGGCCGTTGCTGATATTGGCCTTGCCCTTGATCACGATGTCGTAGACCGCCGCTTCCTGGCCGCCGGGGGTGGACAGATCGGCGTTGGCCGGCTTGCTGAGCGCGGCGTTGTCCAGCGGCAGGCCGGTGTTGGCGGCCAGTTGGCGCGCCTGGCTCAGGTAGTTGCCGGCCAGGAGCAGGCGGGCGCGCTGCCACAGCCAGTCGCGCTTCACGACGCCGCGGCGCGCGGCCTCGGCGATCAGGCGGTTGCAGCCTTCCGGCAGCGGACGGCTTTCCAGGAAGCGGTCCAGATCCGTCGGCGCCTTGCCCTGATTCAGCTCGTTGAGCTGACCGTAGCAGCTGGATTCTTCGTCCCGGCCTTCCGGCGGCAGTTTTTTCCACTCCGAGGCGAAGCGGCTCCAGCTTTCGCGCGCGGCCAGTTTTTTCAGCCATTCGTTGCGCACGCGCTCCGGCATCAGGCCTTCGTCCACGCGGGCCAGGAAGTTCTGGGCCGGGCCGTCGTCGTCGCCGTCCAGCGCCTTGAGCGCCAGCCAGTAAGCCGGGTAGTCCTTCAAGGGGTAGTTGGACGGCATGCCGCCCGCCAGGCTGGCCAACTGGCCCAGCTTGTTGCCGCGAAAGGCGTCGCGGGCGGCGATCAGTTCGTCGTCGGCGCCGGCGAAGGCGGGCAGGGCGGCCGTCAGCGCCAGGCTGAGGGCGAGCATGCGGCTGGGGGCGGTGAATGTCATAGGGTTCATGATCCGGTTTCGTCTTTATTATCCGGCGCGGGGCGCCGCTTTGGTTCAGACCCGCGCGCGGCGGGTAAATTCTTCGCGTCCTATTTGCGCCAGAAGGCCGGCGTGAACAGGATCAGCAGGGTAAACACTTCCAGCCGGCCCAGGAGCATGGCCAGGCTGCAAGTCCATATCTGGAAGTCGGACAGCGACGCGTAGTTCGACGCCGGTCCGACCACGCCGAGCCCGGGCCCGGCATTGTTGATCGAGGCGATCACCGCGGTGAAGGCGCTGAGAAAATCCAGGCCGCTGGCGATCAGCGCGAAGCTTAGTATCACTATGCACATGCAGTAGACAAATATGAAGCCCATTACCGACAGCATCACGTCTTGCGGCACCACTTTGCCGCCGATTTTCACCGGGCGCACCGCAGCCGGATGCAGTAGCCGCGTCATTTCATTGACGCTTTGCTTGCTCAGCATCAGGGTGCGCACCATCTTGATGCCGCCGCCGGTGGAGCCGGAGCAGGCGGTGACGCTGGACAGGAACAGCATCCACAATGGCACGAAAATAGGCCAGCGCGCGTAGTCCACGCTGGCGAAGCCGCTGTCGGTGGCGATGGAGATCAGATTGAAGCTGACGTGGCGCAGAGCGGTGGGGAAGTCGTAGACGCGGTGGGCCCACAGATAGGCGCTCATCGCCAGAATGCTGCCCAGCAGCAGCCACAACATGGCCTTGGCCTCCGGGTCGCGCAGATAGGCGCGCAGCGAGCGTTGACGCAGCGCCAGGAAGTGGGTGGCGAAGTTCATCGCGCCGACTATCATGCCGAAGCTCAGGATCAGTTCCACCGGCAGGGAGTCGAATGCGCCCACGCTGCTGTCCCGGGTGGAGAAGCCGCCCAGGGACAGCGCGGCGAAGGCGTGGCACACCGCGTCCAGCCAGCTCAGGCCGGCGGCTTTCAGGGCCAGGGCCACCGCCAGCGTCCAGCCGCTGTAGACCAGCCACAGGTTCTTGGCGGTTTCGGTGATGCGCGGCGCCAGCTTGCTGTCCTTCATCGGCCCCGGCGTTTCCGCCTTGTACAGCTGCATGCCGCCGATGCCGAGGATGGGCAGGATGGCCACCGCCAGCACGATGATGCCCATGCCGCCCATCCAATTGAGGAAGTGGCGCCAGAAATTGAGCGAGGCCGGCAGGGCGTCCAGGCCGCTGATCACGGTGGAGCCGGTGGTGGTGAGGCCGGACATCGCCTCGAAGAAGGCGTGGCTGAAGGACATGTCCGGCCGCGCCAGCATGAAGGGGAAGGAGGCGGTGATGGCGAAACCCACCCACAGCGTGGTGACCAGGATGAAGCCGTCGCGCGGCTTCAGTTCGCGCTGGTAGCGCCGGGTGGCGGACCACAAGGCGAGGCCGATGGCCAGGCCGGCCACGGCGGCGGTGACGAAGGTGTCCAGCGCGCCGTCGCGGTACAGGATGGAGACCAGCGCCGGCGCGAGGAAGGTGCAGGAGAACAGCATGATCAGCTTGGACAGCACATAGAGGATGGCGAGTATCTTGCGCATGTCTCAGTCCCGCGGCTGGTAGAACTCGAGCGGCAAGCCGTCCGGGTCCGCGCAGAAGAAAAAGCGCGCGCCGGTGTATTCGTCCACGCGGACATCCTCCACCGCCACGCCCTCGGCCAGCAGGCTTTGGCGACAGGCGGCGAGATCGGCGCAGGCGAAGGCCAGGTGGCGCAGGCCGCAGGCTTCCGGCCGCGTGGGGCGGGGCGGCGGCGAGGGAAAGCTGAACAATTCCAGCTGGCCGCCGCCCGGCGCGGCCAGGTCCAGCTTCCAGGACTGGCGTTCGGCGCGCCAGTGTTCGGCCAGGATGGGCAGGCCGAGGACGCGGTGGTAGAAGTCGCGCGAGCGGGCGTAGTCGGAGGCGATGATCGCCACGTGGTGCAGGCCGGTCAGATGCATGGTCACAGAAAGCCCAGTTTGACCTGAATGAGTTTTTCCACCTGGCGGATCACCCGGCGGCGCGACAGGAAGATGATCAGATGGTCGCCGTTTTCCACCGTCAGATCGTGGTGCGCCATCAGCACCTGTTCACCGCGGATGGCCGCCACGATGTGGCTGCCGTGCGGCATGTCGATCTGGTCGATGCGGCGGCCGGTCAGCCGCGATTGCTGCGCGTCGCCGTGGATGATGACTTCCATCGCCTCCGACGCGCCGCGGCGCAGCGGGTGCACCGCCTCCACGTCGCCCTGGCGGATATGGGCCAGGATGGAGCCTATGGTGGACAGGTGGGGCGAAATCACGATGTCGATGCGGTGGCCTTCCAGCAGGTCCACATAGCTGGTGCGGTTGACCAGGGCCACCACCCGGCGCGCGCCCATGCGCTTGGCCAGCAGCGTGGACATGATGTTGTCTTCGTCGTCGTTGGTCAGCGCGCAGAACACATCCATCTCGTCCACGTTCTCGGCGTCCAGCAGCTCTTCGTCGGTGGCCTCGCCGCGCAGCACCAGCGCGTGTTCCAGCCGTTCCGCCAACCATTGCGCGCGTTCCGGCCGCGCTTCTATCACTTTGACGCTGAAATCGTTCTCCAGCAGTTTGGCCAGCCGGTAGCCGATATTGCCGCCGCCGGCGATCATGATGCGCCGCAAGGGCCGTTCGCTGAAGCGCAGTTCCTTGAGCATGGCCTGCACGTGCTCGCGCGCGGCGACGAAGAAGACCTCGTCGCCTTCCTCCAGCACGGTGTCGCCGTCCGGCACCAAAAGCGTGTCCCGGCGGTGGACGGCGCAGACGCGGCAATCCGCGTCCGGCATGTGTTCGCGTATATGGCGCAGCGGCATGCCCAGCAGCTTGCCGCCGGAGTGGGCGCGGGACACCACCAGTTGCAGCTTGCCGTCGGCGAAGTCCAGCACTTGCAGCGCGCCGGGGTAGGCGAACAACTGATAGATGTGGTCGGTGACGATCTGTTCCGGACAGATGGCGGATTCGATGCCGAAGTGGGCGAGCGGATCGCCGTGCTCGGATTCCAGGTAGTCGCTGGAGCGGATGCGGGCGATGCGGGTGGGGATGTTGAAACAGGCTTCGGCCATTTTGCAGGCCACCAGATTGGTTTCGTCGTCGCGGGTCAGCGCCAGCACCATGTCGCTGTCCGCCGCGCCGGCATCGGCCAGCACCTGAGGATGGGCGGCGTTGCCGGCCACGGTGCGGATGTCCAGCCTGTCCTGCAGCTGCTTGAGCCGCGCCGAATCCTGATCCACCACCGTGATGTCGTTATTTTCCGAAAGCAGGTTCTCCGCCACATTGGCGCCCACTTGTCCGCCGCCGAGAATCAGAATCTTCACCGTCTTGCCTGGCCGTTTGAGTCGTTTATGCAATTTTAACGGTTAGCGCGGCCGCTTGCTTGTCGATTAAAAAAGCAAATCAGCAGCCTTGCCACAATCAATTAGACGAATTTGCTCTCAGCTATCAGAATGCACCCATCGATTTATTAAACCTGTCAGTCAATCCAAACAAGGAGTCTCGCCATGTTGCAAAACCGTGAAGGCCAACGCGTACCGAATGTCACTTTCCGTGTTCGTGACAACAACGAGTGGAAAGATGTCAGCACCGCCGAACTGTTCGACGGCAAAACCGTAGCGGTGTTTTCGCTGCCGGGCGCGTTCACCCCCACATGTTCCTCCACCCACCTGCCGCGCTTCAACGAGCTGGCGCCGGCCTTCTTCGCCAACGGCGTGGACGCCATCCTCTGCGTATCGGTTAACGACACCTTCGTGATGAACGAATGGGCCAAGGATCAGGAAGCGCAGAACCTGGTGATGATCCCGGACGGCAACGGCGATTTCACCGCGGGCATGGGCATGCTGGTGGACAAGCAGGACCTGGGCTTCGGCAAGCGCAGCTGGCGCTACTCCATGCTGGTGAAGGACGGCGTGGTGGACAAGATGTTCATCGAGCCGCAAGAGCCGGGCGATCCGTTCAAGGTGTCCGACGCCGACACTCTGCTGGACTACGTCAATCCCAGCGCCAAGAAGCCGGACCAAGTGGTGGTGTTCTCCAAGACGGGTTGCCCGCACTGCGCGCGCGCCAAGGCGGTGCTGAGCGAAAACGGCTACGACTTCGTCGAAGTGCCGCTGGACAACAAGGTGCGCGGCAAGGTGCTGGGCGCCGTGGCCGGCAAGATGACCGCGCCGCAGGTGTTCATCAACGGCCAGCTGATCGGCTCCGCCGACGAAGTGGAAAAGTACTTCTCCAAGTAAGCCTCAACTGTGTTCGTCCCCGGTGGCTCGGGCCCTGATGCCACCGGAGTTGTTGCGGGCCGGATGCTCCGTCCGGCCCTTTTTTTACCGGGATACGAGACGGCATGCCCAGCGTGCCGTGCCGTATCCCGATACCGAAAGGAATGAAATGCATACCTTGAACATCGATGTCGCCGTGATCGGCGCCGGCACCGCCGGCCTCGCAGCCTACCGCGCCGCCAAGGCTCGCGGCGCCAGCGCCGTGGTGATTGAAGGCGGTCCTTACGGCACCACTTGCGCCCGCGTCGGCTGCATGCCGTCCAAGCTGCTGATCGCCGCCGCCGAGGCCGCGCACGAACTGCGTCACAGCGCGCCTTTCGGCGTACATGTGGACGGGGACGTGCGCATCGACGGCCGCGAGGTGATGGACCGCGTCAAGCGCGAGCGCGACCGTTTCGTCGGCTTCGTGCTCAAGGGCGTGGAAAGCATTCCGCCGCAAGACCGGCTGCGCGGCTACGCGCGCTTCATCGACAACACCACCTTGCAAGTGGACGAGCACACGCTGGTGCAGGCGCGCCGCGTGGTGATCGCCACCGGTTCCTCGCCTTTGATCCCGCCGCCGTTCCAGGTATTCGGCGATAGATTGATCATCAACGACGATGTGTTCGATTGGGACACGCTGCCGGACAGCGTGGCGGTGTTTGGCCCCGGCGTCATCGGTCTGGAACTGGGGCAGGCGCTGTCCCGCCTGGGCGTCAAGGTTCGCGTGTTCGGCCGCGGCGGCGGCGTCGGCCCGCTGTCGGACCCCGCTGTGCGCGACTACGCCAGCCGGGCGCTGGGCCGGGAGTTCTATCTGGACCCGGACGCCAAGGTGCTGGAAATGGGCCTGGTCGACGACAAGGCGCAAATCCGCTACGTCAATCTGGACGGCGAAGAAGTCTGCGAGCGTTTCGATTACGTGCTGGCCGCCACCGGCCGGGCGCCCAATGTGCGCGGTCTGGCGCTGGAAAACGCCGGCCTGGAACTGGACACGGGCGGCGTGCCCAAGTTCGATCCGCGGACGCTACAGTGCGGGAATTCGCCGATTTTCATCGCCGGCGACGCCAACAACATCCTGCCGCTGCTGCACGAGGCCGCCGACGAAGGCAAGACCGCCGGCGACAATGCCGCGCAGTATCCGGCAGTACAGCCCGGCCTGCGCCGCTCCAGCATCGCCGTGGTGTTTTCCGATCCGCAGATGATGATGGTGGGCAGCCGCTTCGCCGATTTGCCGGCGGATGGCTTCGTGGCGGGCGCCGTCAGTTTTGAAGACCAGGGCCGCAGCCGGGTGATGGGCGTCAACCAGGGCCTGCTGCATGTATACGCCGAGCGCGGCAGCGGCCGCTTCCTGGGCGCGGAAATGATAGGTCCGCGCGCCGAGAACCTGGCTCACTTGCTGGCCTGGAGCCATCAGCAAGGCCTGACCGTTGCCCAGATGCTGGAGATGCCCTTCTATCACCCGGTGATAGAAGAAGGCTTGCGCACCGCGCTGCGCGACGCCGCCACCAAGCTGGCGCAAGACTGAGTCTTGCCGGCGGCATTCCCAAGCGGGATGTCGCCGTTTTTCCGCCCGTCCATGGTCCCCGCCATGGCGGGCTTTTTTGCGTCCGCCTAAGACCCGCTAACCAAACCCCTGATCCTGTGTTGCGCCTCCTTGTCGTACGGCTGGC
This sequence comes from Chromobacterium rhizoryzae, assembly GCF_020544465.1. Taxonomy (NCBI): domain Bacteria; kingdom Pseudomonadati; phylum Pseudomonadota; class Betaproteobacteria; order Neisseriales; family Chromobacteriaceae; genus Chromobacterium; species Chromobacterium rhizoryzae. Next base: position 3,102,439 of record NZ_CP066126.1, on the reverse strand, counting down.
GCTGCCTGCGTCGGCGCGCCTTGGCTCAGCTACGCTGCGCGGCTTGTTAGCGGCTCTAAGTGGAAGACCATGAGGTAAATCCTCAACAACTCTAAATATTAATATATTAATTATTTAGATTTGTTGATTTTTTTGAAGTGATGTGACTGAGGTTTGTTGTGTGTTTTTTATTTGTGAATATTGAAATGAAATTGGTGTGCTTGTTGTTTTTTTAGGAAAAATCCTATTGTAGGCATTCTTACGAAAAAGCAAGATGACCTCGCCGCGAATCAATAAGCGGATGTCGCCGGAATGGGGCGGCTGTCTTGCAAGAAAACATCGTTTAATGCGAATGATTTGATTGCGAACTTTCATCTAATTGGAGGTTGAATCGTGAAGAAGCAGAATATGATTTTGGTGGTGGCCACGGTTTTTGCCGGAGCCGCTCAATGGGCTTCGGCAAATAGCGCAGATTTGCTGATTACCGGCAAGCTGGTGCCGCCCGCGTGCACGCCGGCTTTGAGCGGCGGCGCGGTGATTGATTATGGCAATATCCCGGTGTCCAACCTGAGCAATCGTGACGCGTACACGCTGGAAGATCGCAATGTCAGCCTGACGGTGACCTGCCAAGAGGATACCGCGCTGGGCATCCGCATCACCGATGCCCGCGCGGAGAGCAAGCCCTTGCTGGTTAGCGAAATCCCGAGGCCGACTAAGCCTTCCGGTAGCCATGCGGTCGCTAGCCTCAACGAGCAAACCATGGGTTTGGGGAACGATGCGGAGGCGGGAAAACTGGGCGTTTGGTGGCTGAGCATGGAGTTTGACAAGCTGAAGGCGACCAATAGCGCGAACGCGGAGGTGGGCGATACCAAACTATTGTACTCGTCTAATAATGGCTCGAGTTGGGGGGAGACGAATACCACTCCGCTTAACTCGCATTACGGCGGCGCCAATGTCACCACTTTCGCCATCAAAGGAAAAACGATCAATACCCCTGCGGTAGCCTCCGTACATGAGTTCCCCATGGTGGTGGGGGCGGCATTGAACACCAAGGGGCGCTTGAGCGTGAAGGACGACACTAAGCTGGACGGCAAGGGTACTTTCACTATTTATTACCAGTGATTGGGTTGCGCGAGTCGGCGCTGAATAAGTCTTGAGTCAGCGTGCTTGAATACGGGCCGGCGGCATGCTTGCCGGCCCGGTTGATACGGTTTGACGCGGTGAATCAACGCCGTCCTTGATGGAAAAGAGTTTCATATGATGCATGCGCTGAATGTGTTCGCCGTTGCGGTCCGCGGCGGCGCTATGGCCGGCGCCTTGGCGCTGGCCCTGCAGCCCGCGGCGGCCTGGTCCGCCGGCGTGGTGCCGGAAACCTCGCTGGTGGTGGTGGAGGAAGGCGACGGCGAGGGCGTGATCAACGTCAAGAATACCGACGCCCACGCCAGCCTGATGTATGTCCGGCTGGAAAACCTGCCCGAAGACCCGGAGCAGCTATTGCTGGCGACGCCGCCGATTTCCCGGGTGGAAGGCGGGGAGAAACAACTGGTCCGCTTTTTGTTGAAATCGCCGCAGCCGCTGCGGACCGAGCGGCTGATGCGGGCGTCCTTCGAGGGGATTCCCGCGGTGTCCGCCGATAAGGGGCATCGCATTCAGATGACTTTCAATCAGAACCTGCCGGTACTGATCCGTCCCAAGGGCCTGCCGCGCGAGCGGGAACCTTGGGTCAAGCTGCAGTGGGGCCTGACGGAAGACGGCCGGGTGGAGGTCAAAAACGACAGTCCTTACGTGGTGCGCCTGTCCACGCACAAGGTGGAGTTGCAGCCCGGACGGCAAGGGCTGGAGCTGCCCAAGGCCTATATCCTGCCCGGCGAGCGCTTGCAGCTGGCGTCGGCCGGCCAGACGCCCTTGGACGCCACTCACGTCAAGCTGTGGCCGGCGACCAGCTACGGCTATGCGGTGGACTCCTTTACCGCAGCCTTGAACTGAGCGGCCTAGCCCGTGATGAAATATCGCCAAGCAATCGCCGCCGCGCTATGCGCATCCATGCCGGTACTGGCGGCGAACGCGCCATTCGCGCTGACGGCCGAGGTGGTGCCGCCCAGCTGCACGCCCGGCTTTTCCCATAACGGCGTGGTCGATTACGGCCTCATCCCCTGGTCGGCCTTGAATCCAGGCGCGACGCTGTTGGGCGAGCGGGAGATCAGCTTGCATGTGCAGTGCGATCAGCCGGCGCTGGTGGGTTTGAGCATACGGGACAACCGCGGCGACAGCCGCGCCGGCATCGTCGCCATGGCCGGGCTTCAGACGACGGGGGCCGCATCGCCGTCGCTGCCGGCGGAGGCGGAGCAGACTCTGGGCCTGGGCCGGGACAGCCGCAAGCAAGCGCTGGGCTATTGGTGGCTGAGCCTGATCGAGGCTCATGCGGACGAGCGTCCGGCGACGCTGATGCGCAGCGCCGGCCGGCAGGAAGGCTGGTCGCAGGCCGGCGGCGAACCGCTAAACCTGCGTTACGGCTATGCCTTGGGCTCGCCGCAGCGTCAGGCGCTGCAGCCGGCCGGCACCCACGTGTTCAAGCTGCGCGTCGGCGCGGCGCTCAGGGGGCGGCAGGCGCTCAGCGCGCGCGAACCGGTGCGCTTGGACGGCCACGCCACTGTCACGGTCTTCTATCCCTGACGTCTCCATCCATCCAATCTTGGGTCCTGTTAGATGAAGTGTTCAATTGAATGGCTGCTCAGACCCATTCCGCTATTACTGTGGCTGGCCGGGGCGTTCCCGACGGCGTCGCTGGCGGAGACCGGGGCGCGCGACGCGCCCGGCGAGGGCGTGCAGTTTGACCTGGGCGTGTTGAAGGCGAGCGGCATCGACCCCGGCGTGGCGGAGTACTTCAGCCTGGGCGCGCGCTTTGCGCCGGGCAGGAATCGGGTGTCCTTATTCGTCAACGGCGCCGGTCGCGGCGGCGCCGAGGTGAGCATAGACGAGGGCGGCCGCCTGTGCGTCGACGACGGATTCTGGACGGCAGCCGGCTTGCTGCCCGCGGCCGGCCAACCGCCGGCGGAGGCCGGCTGTCGGGAGTTGACAGCTTTTTATCCGCAGGCGGTGGTCAAGCTGCGGCCGGAGCTGGCGCGGGTGGACATCCTGGCGCCCAGCGGCGCCTTGCGGCGCGAGCAGGAGCCACTGGGCGGCTACGACAGCGGCGGCACGGCCGGCCTGTTCAATTACGAGGTGCTGGCCATGCGCAGCAGCGGAGGCGGGCGGAGCCAGCAGTATCTGCAAGGTTTCACGGAAATCGGCTTCAATTGGCGGGACTGGATGGTGCGCAGCCGGCAAAGCTTCGCGCGCAACGAGGCGAGCAATCGTTTCCAGTATCTGTACAGCTATGCGCAGAAGACCCTGGTGGACAGCAAGGCCATCCTGCAAGTGGGCGAGTTGTCGCTGAACAACCCCCTGTTTGCCGGCGTGAATTTTTCCGGCGCGCAGTGGCTGCCGCAAGGAGCCTTGCTGCCGCGCGGCAATCGGCCGCAGGTCAGGGGCATCGCTCAGAGCGAGGCCCGGGTGGAGGTGAGGCAGGCCGGCGCTTTGGTGTACAGCACGCTGGTGCCGCCCGGCGCTTTCGAATTGAACGATGTGCCCATCCTGTCGGCGGGCTTCGATCTGAATGTCACCGTCACCGAAAGCGATGGCGGCCAGCACGCCTTCACCGTGCCGGCGGCGGCGTTTTTCGCCAGCCCGGGCGGCGACGTCGAGGGCTTCAATATGGCGGCGGGCAAGATGCGTCAGTTTGGCGGCCAGGACGGCGACACGCCGTGGCTGTTTTCCGGCAGCCGCAGCTGGCGGCTGGGCCGGGAACTGGACCTCAGCCTGGGCGGCCTGTGGTCCGAACGCTTTCATTCCGTCGGCGGGGCCTTGTCTTATCTGTTGAGCCCCGGGCTGGTGGCCGGCATGCGCGCGGTGGCCTCCCGCGACGGCGAGGCGGGGCGGAGCGGCGCGCAATACAGCGCGTCCTTGAGCGCGAGCTGGGGCGAGCGCCTGTCCGGCGCGCTGAACCTGAGCCGGCAGAGCGCCCACTTCCGCACGCTGTCGGATTACGCGGCTCGTCAACAAGAGGTGCCGGCCGCGCTGACGCAGTACGGCCTGTCCCTGTCCTACCATCATGAACTCATGGGCGCGTTCAGCCTGGGCGCGACCCGCTCGCATCACGGCGGCGAGGCCTCGCAGCGCTTGAACGGCGGCTGGTCGCGGCGGATGTGGGGCGCCAATGTCTCTTTGAACGTGGGCCGAGATTTGAGTCGGGGCGCGGGCGCGCATCGCAATCAGTTTTACTTGAACGTGGATCTGCCGCTGGAGCGCGCCAGCCTGAGCGCGTATCTGCAACGCTATGGCCAAAGCCAAACTTTGGGGAGCAGCTACCGCGAAGTCGTCAGCGACAGCTTGAATTACGGCGTGGCGGTGGATCGCGACGCGGACCGGAACAGCACCGGCTTCAACGGCAATCTGCACTGGATTCCGCGTTACGCCCAGCTGGGCCTGGGCATGAGCCAGCGCGGCGGCGCGCAGTCGTACAACGCCAGCCTGCGCGGCGGCGCGCTGCTGCATGAGGGCGGACTGACCTTCTCTCCCTATCCGCTGCGCGACAGCGTCGGGGTGCTGTCGGTGGGCGGCTTGCCCGGCGTGAAGTTCAGCACGCCCAGCGGCCCGGTGTGGAGCGATGGCGACGGCCACGCGGTATTGGCCAATCTGAACGCTTACGCCGATACCCGAGTGGAACTGCAGACGCCTAGCCTGCCGCGCAATGCGGACGTGGCGAACGGCTTGAAAGTAGTGCGCGCCGGGCATGGCTCGGTCAGCCGGGCGGAGTTCTCGGTGCTCAAGACCCAGCGCTTGCTGATCCAGATCGCGGCGGAGGACGGCGAGGCCTTGGCGTCCGGCCTGAGCGTGGTGGATGGGGAGGGGCGTTTCATCACGCTCACCGGGAGCGGGGGCGAGGTGTTTCTGGATCAGGCGACCGCGCGGAACGGCCTGTATGTGGAGTCTCCGCCAAGGCGGCGCTGTCGCTTGGACTATGTCTTGCCGGACGAGGACGCTTCCGCCTTGTACCAAACCGTCAGGGCGCGCTGCGCGCCGGGTTCGCTGCTTGAAGCGGACGCGTCGGAGCGTGGCGTCGGAGACCGAGGAGTTGAGGGATGAGCATGGGAAAATGGGTTTTGATGGCGCTGGCGGCCTTGAGCGCGGGCGCGGCGGCCGAGGAAGGGCCGTGCGCGTTGAGCTTGAGCACGCCCAATCTGGACTATGGCGTGCTGCCCTTGGCCGCCTTGCGAGAGGGCTTCGGCCGGGGCGCGCCGGGGGGCGGCCTAGAGGCGCGTACCTTGAGTTTGCAGGCCGTTTGCGAAGGGCCCCGGGCTTTGGCCCTGCGTTTCAACGGCCCGGCGGCGGACGCGGCCTCGTTCCGCTTCGGGCCTCAGGGCGCGGCGCGTCTGATCTTGCGCGCGGCGACGCTGGATGGCCGCGACGCCTATTTCCGCGTGGAGGGGGAGAGCGGCGGCGAGCGCCTGCGCTCGGCCCCGCTACGCCCCGGCCAGCTGGTGCGGGTGTATCCGGACAGCGGCGGCGGGACGGGGCGGGCCTTGCGCTTGGAGCTGGAAGTCCAGCCGCTCTTGCCGGCTGGCGCGACGCATGCCCGCGAGCGGGAGCGCTGGCGGATGGACGGAGTGTTCGAACTACAGGCCTCCGCCGCGGAATGAAGCGCCGGTCTCAGTCGCGCAGCGCGCGCAGCCAGTCCAGCCGCTGTCGCCAGATCACCGGCGCGGCGCTGAGCAGGTGCAGGGTGGCCAGGATGTTGAGCGCGGCGGTGGCCAGCAGCAGGATGGCGATGCTGTCGTAAAGCTTCAGCGCCAGCGCGCTGCCGATGGCGGCGGCCACCATGTAGAAGCCGTTGGCGATATTGTTGGCGGCCACGGCCTGGGAGCGGAAATCATCCGGGCTGGCGGTTTGCAGCCAGGTGTACAGCGGCACGGTGAAGAAGCCGCCGAAGAAGCCCAGCAGCGCCACGTCGACCATATTGCGCCAGCTGCCGGCGCGGGCCAGGTAATCGGCCAGGCCGATCAGCTCGCCGCGGTAGTGCGGCAGCGCGGACAGCGCCAGATCGCCGCCGAACAGCGTCATGCCGACGCTGCCCACCAGCACCATGCCCAGTTGCAGTTTGCCTTGCGACAGCTTGGCGCACACCACCGAACCCAGGCCGATGCCGATGGAGAACAAGGCCAGCAGCAGGGTGTAGACGGCGGCGTCCCCGCCCAGATGCAGGCGGGTGAAGGTGGGCAGCTGGGTGGTGTAGACCGCGCCCATCAGCCAGAACCAGGAAATGCCGAGGATGGCGCAGCGCACGTCGCGGATGCGCCAGGCGTCGCGCATCAGCAGCACGGAGTCTTTGAGGAAGTTGAAGGACAGCTTCAGCTGCGGCGCGCCGGGCTGGGCCGGCGGCATCTCGCGGCTGGCGCCGTAACCGAGCATGGCGGTGGCCAGCAAGGTGGCGGTGATCAGCAGAGGGCCGCCGTTGGTCAGCATGCTGCCGCCGATCTGGCCGATCAGGATGGCGAGAAAAGTGCCCATCTCGATCAGGCCGTTGCCGCCCACCAGTTCTTGTTCTTTCAGATACTGCGGCAGCACCGAGTATTTGAGCGGGCCGAAAAAGGCGGAGTGGGCGCCCATCAGGAACAGCGCGGAAAGCAAGAGGCCGGCGGAGTGCAGGAAGAAGCCGGTTCCGGCCAGCAGCATGATGGCGATCTCGGCCAGCTTGATCCAGCGGGCGATGGCGGCCTTGTCGTAGCGCTCCGACAATTTGCCGGCGGTGGCGGAAAACAGGAAAAAGGGCAGGATGAACACGCCGGCGGCCAGATTGACCAGTTGTTCCGGCGGCAGCCCGGCCAGGCTGAGTCCGTGAAAGCTGATCAGCACCACGATGGCGGTTTTCAGCAGATTGTCGTTGAAGGCGCCCAGGAACTGGGTGCCGAACAGCGGGAAGAAGCGCCGGGTGGCGAAGAAGGAAAAGCCTGCTTTCACGGGGATGCCGATCTTGTGTCATGAGCCGGAAACGCATGCTAGCGGATTCGCGCCGGCCTGTCAGCCGAGCGGCGGCGGGTTTTCCGTATAATGCGGCGCATGAAGCTACGTCTGTGTTGTTGCCTATTGATCTGCCACGCGGCCTGGGCCGGCGAGCTGTCGTCGCGGCTGGACGCCGCCTTGGCCGAGTCGCGGCCGGCGCGGTCTTTGGCGCTGACGCGGATTCAGTCGCTGGACGAGGGGCTGATCGCGCCGGCGTCGTTGCAGCCGGCCTGGTCCCGCTACAGCCTGCGCGCCTTGCGGCAGCTGGAGGCGCACGAGCGCCGCTGCGAGGGGGACCTGTCTGCTCTGCCGGCGCTGTGGCGGGATTTCGAACGTCGGCGCTGCGCGGACGGACGTCTGCCGGACGACTGGCTGCGCCTGCATCCGGTTCATCCCTTGGGCGGCAGCAGCGCCGCGCACTGGCGGCAGGGCCGGCCGCGGGCGGCGGTGGCGGACTGGCTGCATGTGCGCGAACGCGACGACGATCTGGGGCTGTTGGGCGGGCTGTCGGACGACAATCTGGACGCCTTGCTGGCCGGCGCGCGTTGGCTGTGGCAGGACGGCGCGCTGTGGCGGCTGCGGGACGGCCAATGGCGGCTGTACCCGGCCGCCGCCTGGCGGGAACGGGCGGAAGCGGCCGGGGTCAGGGTGTCCGCGGCCGGCGCGGGCGCCTGCGCGGAGCGCCAGGACGGACTGTGCTTGAACCCGACGCCGGCGCCGGCCTGGCCCTGGCGGGCTTTGCTGGCGGGCCTCGCCGGGCTGGCGCTGGCCGCCGGCGGCTGGCTGGCCTGGCAGCGGCGGCGCCTGGAACGGGAGCGGCGTTTCGCCTTGCAGATGCTCACTCATGAATTGCGCACCCCCATCGCCGGTCTGGCCGGCGTGGTGGAGGGGCTGCGCCGGGATTTCGACCGCCTGCCGGATTCCGCTCAAGATCAGTTCGGACATTTGGCCGGCGGCGTCAGCCGCCTGCGTCAGTTGGCCGAAGCCAGCCGCCATTACTTGTCCGCCGAACGTCTGGACGAAGGGCGGCAAGCGGTGCGGCTGGCGGAATGGCTGGACGCGATCGCGGAGCGGCATCAGGCCGCGTTTTGTCTGAACGAGGACGCGACCGTGCTGTTGCCGGCCTATTGGCTGGGCTTGTGCCTGGACAATTTGCTGGCCAACGCGCGCCGGCATGGCCGGCCGCCCTGGCGCGTGCAGGCGGATTGGGACGGCCGCAATTTGACGCTGACGGTGTGCGACGGCGGCCGCCTGAGGGATTACCGGCTGCGCCGACTGGCGCGGCGCGACGGCGGCGGCGAGGGCATGGGGCTGGGTCTGGCCATCGTCCGGCGGGTGCTGAAGCGGCTGGGCGGCCGGTTGAGCCTGTCCGGGCCGCCCACGCGCTTTAGCTTGCAACTGCCCGTCAAGCGGGTGCCGCGACAGGATTCCCCGCGATGAACACCTTGCTCTTGATTGAAGACGACGCAACGCTGGGCGACGGCCTGAGCCGCTTTCTGGAGGACGCGGGTTATCGCTGCCTGTGGCTGCGGCGGGCGGAGGACGCGGCCGCGCAGTGGCTGCGCGCCGATCTGGTCATCCTGGACCGCAGCCTGCCGGACGGCGACAGCCTGCGGCATTTGCCCGGCTGGCTGGCGCAGAAAGCCTTGCCGGTGATTGTGCTGACGGCGCGGGTGGAGGTGGGCGACCGGGTGGCCGGGCTGGAGGCGGGCGCGCGCGACTATCTGAGCAAGCCTTTCGCCCATGCCGAGTTGCTGGCGCGGATTCGCGCCCAGTTGCGGCCTTTGGGCGACGGCAGTCTGAGCCTGGGGGCCTTGAGCCTGCAGCCGGCCAGGCAATCGGCGAACTGGCAAGGACGGGAGGTGGCGTTGACGCGCACCGAGTTCGAACTGCTGGCGTTGTTGGCGCGCATGGCCGGACGAGTGATGAGCCGCGACGAATTGCTGAATCAGGTCTGGGGCTACGACAGCTTTCCGTCCACGCGCACCGTGGACACTCACATCCTGCAATTGCGGCAGAAGCTGCCCGGCATCGCCATCGAAACCGTGCGCGGCGTCGGCTACCGTTTGGAGAAGAACTGATGCTGCGCGCATGGTGTTTGTGGCTGGCGCTGGCCGCGCCGGCCGTCGCGGATCCGCTGGCGACCTTGAACCGCGCCTTGCTGGGCGCGGACGACGCGGCCGCCTGGCAGGCGCTGTCCGAGAGCTGGCCGGCCTTGCGCAGCCAGGCGCAGCGGCAAGCCTGGGCGCAGGCCTTGGCGGCGCTGAGCGCCGAGCACTGCGGCAAGGACGCGCCGCTGACGCTGCCGGCTTGGCTGCCGCAGCTGACGCTGGAGCTGGCGCAGCGCGACATGCCGCTGGCGCGCGCCTACCGGGTGGTGCTGAGCGGCCGCGGCGCGCTGGAGGACGCCCGGCTATTGGACGCTCAGGGGCATGATTTGCTGCGCGGCGGCTTGCTGGAGCGGGAAGACGGCCAAGGCTTCCGCCTGGAAAGCGCGGACCTGAGCCGGCCGCTGGCGGCGGGCGCTTACCGCTTGCAGCTCAGCGCCGCCGGCCGGCAATGGCAGGCCGAGCTGGCCTTGCCTGAGGTGGCCAATCTGGATTGGCTGTCGCGCAGCCCGCTGGCGGTGTCGCGCTTGCCGCCGCCGCGCGCGGCCTGCGCCCAGCCCTGGCTGGAGCAATCGCTGTTGCGTCGCAGCGACTACGGCTTTGTCTGGTGGCGGCGGCGCGAGCTGGGCGAGGCGCTGCGCTGGCCGCCCGGCCGGGGCGAGCTATGGCAGAGCGTGGCCCTGGTGCGCGCCGAGGCGCGCGGTCAATTGGTGTTGAGGCTGGCGCACCGTCAGGTGGGGCCGCGCTGAAATCCTGACATTGGCCTGACAATCGGGGCGGCCTTTGCCTTTTTAATCTCTCCGTCTTGATTCCCATACGGAGAGTGCCCGCAATGCCGATATCCCCTCATTCCCTTGTTTTTGCGCTGGCGGCGATGTGTCTGTCCCTGAGCGCCTGGGCGCAGATCCGGCTGGAGAACGCGCAATGGAGGGTGGCGCTGGACCCGGCCACCCTGGCGGTGACCGCGACGCCGGCCGGACAGCCGCCGCTGGCGGTGTCGAGCGGCGGCCCGGCGCGCGCGGTGGCGGATCTGAACGCGGACGCGGCCGGCGCCGCCTGGTCCTGGGAGCGCGGCCGTTATCGCTTGAGCGCGCGCCTGGACGGGCCGGACCTGACGCTGACGGTTCAAGCCGGAGCCGGCGCAGCGGAGACCGTGCCGCTGCTGCGGCAGCCGGCGGCGGCGATGGGGCGCGGCTTGCTGCTGCCCTTGGCCGAGGGCAGTTATGCGCCGGCCGGCGACCCGCTGTGGCTGGATTTCCTGCCGCGCTTCGCCGGCGACGGGCTAAACACCTCGGAAAACCTCAGCTTGCCCTTGTGGGGCATGGACTACGGCGCGAGCAGCCTGCATTGGCTGCTGCTCAATCCCTTCAACAACCGTTTGAAGGTAAGCCGGGACGGCGCCGGCCTGGGGCTGGCGCTCAGCCATGATTTCAACGCCTTGAACCGGCGGGAGCCGATGATCTTGCTCTTGCATCTGGCGGACGGGGACCTCTTGGCCGGGGCCAAGCGTTATCGGCAATGGCTGATCGGGGCGGGGCGTTTCGAAAGCCTGGCCGACAAGATGCGCGCGCAGCCGGAAACCGCCAAGCTGGTGGGCGCCAGCCATGTCTATCTATGGGGCAACGATTTGCTGGGCGCGGAGGATGTGCGCGACTGGGGACGCTGGCTGAGCTTGCTGCGCGGCGACAGCGCGCTGGCGCGGCGGCTGAGAGGGCGCTTCGACGCCGAAGCCGCCGCGGCGCTGCGGACGGCCTCGGCCCGGCCCGACGCCTACCAGCGCCGGGCGCTGTTGGCGGCCTTCAATCAGGCGGCCACGGCGGAGGCGCGCGCCGGCTGGCTGAGCGCCGCGCCGGCGTGGAACAAGCTGGCCGAGCCTTACCGCCGCCTGCGGCGCGAGGTGAGGGAAGTGTTCGGCGCGGCCTTGGGCGAGCCTGACGATTGGGGCGGCGGCTTGTCGCTCCGCACGCTGCGGGCCTTGCGCGCGGCCGGCCTGGAGCGCCTGTGGCTGGGCATGGACAATTGGGAGGGCGGCTTGTGGCAGCCGCAAGCGATGAAGGCGGGCGTGCGCGCCGGCTATCTGATGGCGGCCTACGATTCCTATGAAACCGCCTTGCCGCCCGGGCAGCGCGAGGATTGGCTGACGGCGCAGCAGGGCGCCGCCGCGTACCGGAACTGCGGCATTACCTTGGCCAGCGGCCGGCGCAAGAGCGGCTTCCAGCAGTCCGGCTATTACACCAACCCGGATTGCGTGCGGCCGGTCTTGCGTCAGCGCAGCCAGGCGCTGCATCAGGCGCTGGGTTTCAACAGCTGGTTTCTGGACGCCTACGCCACCGGCATGGTGTTCGACGATCACAGCCCCGGCCGGCGGACCAGCCAGGCCGGCGTGGCGGCCGGCAATGAACGCAGCATGGCCTGGGTGCGGGACCGCTTCGGCGTGCCGGTGGGTTCGGAAAACGGCAACGCCGCCACCTCGCGCGGCATCGCCTTCGCGCACGGCATGCAGGTGCCGGTGCTGGGCTGGGGCGATCCCGATCTGCAGAAAAATCCCAAATCGCCGTACTTCCTGGGCCGCTGGTTTCCGGCGAATCAGCCTGAGGTGTTTTTTCGCGCCGTGCCCCTGAAACAGCCGTATCTGAATATTTACTACCAGCCGGGCTACCGCTTGCCGCTTTACCAGGCGGCGTTCCACGACTCCATCGTCACCAGCAATCACTGGCTGTACGACAACCTGAAGTTCAGCAACGCCTATGCCGACAATCTGCTGACGCAATGGCTGTACAACACGCCGCCGCTCTGGCACCTGAGCGTGGAGAGCCTGGAAAAGCGGCTGCCGCTGATGCGCTGCGCCGATCAGGTGTTCCGGCCGCTGCACCGGCAACTGGCGACCCAGGCCATGACTGGTTTTGCCTGGCTGACGCCGGACCGCTTGTCGCAACAGACCCGCTTTGCGGACGGCAGCCGCTTGACGGTGAATTTCAGCGCCGAGCCGCGGCAGCTGGAAGGACGCGAACTGGCCGGCCGGGCGATGCGGGTGCAACTGTCCGGGCAGCCGGAGCGCACGGTTTCCTTAAAGGATTGCGAGCCGGCTCCGGCCTGATGGACCGCTGTTTGGCCCGGTGTTCCGCAGGCATGAGTTAAACGCATTGATTTAATCGTCTATCTGATTTTTACACATGTCATAAAAATATCGTGCCACACAGCGCATTGGCAAAATGACAACGCGCCGCTGTAAACGCCACAGCGGCGGCCTGCGCGCCGCCATCGGGCGTAAGCCTTTGCCGGCGGCCTTTCCGGCCGATGGCGGCGCGACGGTTTTCATCCAGGACGCCGCCGTGGGCGGAAAGACGGTATGTGACGATTCATGATGTCGATTGACCGTCTGTAATAAATGCTCCAAGCATCGTGTCAGGCCATATGACAAATAGTCTGCGGCTGGATGATCTGCCGAAAGCGTGTCTAGAGAAGCGCGCTAAGCAGGTTAGACACATGACTGGAGAAATCATGAGAACTAGCAAGAAGAAGTTGGTGCTGGCCCTGGCCCTGGCAGGCCTGGGCGGCCAAGCCGGCAGCGTTTGGGCGGCGGAATCGAGCAGCGGCACCCTGGACCGGGTGGAAATCACCGGGTCTAATATCAAGCGCAGCATCAAGCAGGAAAAAGCGCTGCCGGTGACGGTGGTTCGCACCGAGGAAATGAGCAAGCAGGGCTTCACCACGGTGGAGCAGGTGGTGAATTCGCTGGCCAGCAACCAGTCCAGCATGGTGGGCGCTTCGTCGGTGCAGACGGTGTCGGGCGGCGCCTCCTACGCCAGCCTGCGCGGCCTGGGCTCGCAGTACACGCTGGTGCTGCTGGACGGCCGCCGCGTCGCCAGCCAGGCGATTGGCGGCTACGCCACGGATTTGAACGCCATCCCGCTGTCGGCGATTGAGCGCATCGAGGTGCTGCGCGACGGCGCCTCCGCCATCTACGGCACCGACGCCATCGGCGGCGTGATCAACTTCATCACCAAGAAAAGCTATCAGGGCGTGACGGTGGCGGGCGAGCTGGTGTCCACCGACCACAAGGGCGGCAATACCGGCAGCGCCAGCATCACCGCCGGCATCGGCGATCTGAACAAGGACGGCTACAACGTTTACGGCTCCCTGAGTTATCAGAAGCTGGACGCCATCACCACGCTGAACCGTTCCTTCGCCAACAAATACCTGACCGCGGACAATCTGAGCGGCCGGGTCTTCCCGTCCAACTTCACCTACAAGGGCAACGCCTACAACCCGACGGCGCCGAATTGCAAACCGCCGTACGCCAAGCCGATAGACGCCAACTCCTGTGGCGAGAACGCCACCCTCTACATGGACTTGACGCCGGAGGTGGAGCAACTGACCGCCTTCGCCAAGGGCACCAAGCAGATTGGGGAACATACCCTGTCGCTGCAGTACATGGGGGCGCGCAACCTGAGCACCACGCGCATCTCGCCGGCGCCGCTGGCCAAGATCGCCACCCTGAAGGCGGGCGACAAGTATTATCCGACCCATTTGCCGGACGGCACGCCCACCGACGGCAGCGACGTGGTGATCAACTCGCGCGCGGTGCCGTTGGGGCCGCGCGTGACCGAGAGTCTGTCCACCACGCAGCGGCTGGCTTTCAACGCCGAAGGCTTGCTGGCGGGCTGGGATTACCGCGGCGGGGTGGCCTACTCCGAGAACAAGACCATCATCAATTACAAGTCCGGCTATGTGCACGGCGACAAGATCGCCGCCGCCTTCCAGGACGGCACCATCAACCCCTTTGGCGATTCCGCGCCGGGCGCCTGGCAGAGCACCGAGCTGAAGGGCGATGGCTGGATCGCCAAATATCAGACGGTGATGGCGGACTTCAAGGTCAGCAAGGAGGTGTTTCAGTTGCCGGCCGGCATGGTGGCGACGGCTTTCGGCGTGGAAACCCGGCGTGAGAAGCTGGACAGCCAGATCCAGGACATCGCTCAGTTCGCGCTGGGCTCCGGCATCGCCGATTCCAAGTCCACCAGCGGCAGCCGCGGCGTGACCGCGGCCTATGTCGAAGCGGACATCCCCATCTTCAAGAACTTCGACGCCCAGCTGGCGGCGCGTTACGACCGCTACACCGACTTCGGCAGCTCCTTCAACCCCAAGATCGCCGTCAAGTATCAGCCTATCCCTCAGGTCTTGTTCCGCTCCTCGGCCAGCAAGGGCTTCCGCGCGCCGACGCTGTACGACGTGTTCACGCCCAACAGCAAGACCTATACCGCCAACAAGTTCAACGACCCCTTGCGCTGCCCGGGCGGCACGCCGGCCAACGGCGGCAACAAGGTGGACGATTGCAACACCCAGTTCGAAGCCTTGCAGGGCGGCAACAACAATTTGTCGCCGGAGAAGGCCAGCTCGCTGACCTTCGGCATCGTGATCGAGCCGATCAAGGAAATCACCGCCAGCGCGGACTTCTGGTGGACCACGGTGAAGGACACCATCGGCGCGCTGGATCCGGGTGTGATTTTCGCCGATCCGGGCAAGTACGCGGACAAGTTCGTGCGCAACCCCGACGGTTCGCTCAACCATGTGATCACCACCACCCAGAACCTGGGCACTTTGAGCGCGGCCGGCGTGGACATCAGTCTGGCTTTCCGTCTGCCCAAGATGGCTTGGGGCAATTTCGGCGTCAATCTGGACGGCACCTACACCTCCAAGTACCAGCAGCAAATGGAGCCCAAGGGCCCTTATCTGAGCTCGCTGGGCGGTTGGTATCAGAATATTCTGCAGCCGACCTTGCGCTGGAAGCACAGCCTGGCGTTCAACTGGGCCCAGGGGCCGTGGAGCGGGGTATTGGTGCAGAACTACTCGTCCGGCTACACCGACCTGAATCCCAACGATGAAGGCCATAATGTGCGCCCGTACTCCAACTGGAACCTGTCCGGCAGCTATGTGTGGGACAAGAAGCTGACCATTACCGCCGGCATCCGCAATCTGTTCGACCAGGAGCCGCCGTTCAGCAACCAGACCAAAACCTTCCAGTACGGCTTTGATCCGGTGGTGGCGGACCCGGTGGGGCGCGCCTACTTCCTGAAAGCCAGCTACAAGCTCTAAGCCTCGCCAAGGCGGTTTGATCAAGCCCCGTCGCGCCGTTTGGCGTGGCGGGGTTTTATGTTTTTGGAATGAATTTGGCTGGTGGTATGCAGCTAAGTTGGCGTTGTTTAGATTGGATATGAATGTTTTTTTACATGCCTGCCATTAAAAAAACGAATGCATAAGTTTTTACAAAATTAGTCTAATCTGAAATTCTTGTACGAATTTGTCGTAAAAATGCAAAAAAGCAACAATGGCAAGTTGTTCTCACCATGGAAAATGACATGGAATTAGCGGCTTTCTGTAAAAGCTGCTGGCAAAAATCAGGGGCATAGTCTATTGATTTTCAAGCGCTAACATGATTTTTGCGCATTTCTCCGTCAAAAGGCGCGTTTAAACGGGGCGCCGGACGAGCAGGATCGCCCCTCAACAAATATTGACGGGGAGCAACAATCCTTAACACACTCGAAACACGGTCATGACGTTCGATTGTCGACGACCTGCAGTATCCAGCAAACGTTCGTCAGAAGCGCTGCTGGTTTCCGTGTGCAGTTAAGGAGAAATCAAGTTGAGAAGTCAAAAGAAGCAGCTAGTGCTTGCCCTGGCCATGGCCGGCATGGCGAGCCATGCGCCGTTCGCATTCGCCGCTGAGGCGAACTCCGGTCAACTGGACCGGGTGGAGATCACCGGTTCCAACATCAAGCGCAGCATCAAGCAGGAAAAGGCGCTGCCCGTCACCATTCTCAAAACCGAAGACCTGGCCAAGCAGGGTCTGACCACGGTGGAGCAGGTGGTCAACAGCATCGCCGCCAACCAGTCGTCGCAAGGGGCCAGCGCCTCGGTCGGCGCGTCCTCCGGCGGCGGCTCTTTCGCCAGCTTGCGCGGCCTGGGCAATCAATACACGCTGGTGCTGCTGGACGGCCGCCGCATGGCCAATCAGGCGATTGACGGCACCTCCGCCGACCTGAACGCCATTCCGCTGTCCGCCATCGAGCGCGTGGAAGTGTTGCTGGACGGCGCCTCCGCCATCTACGGCACCGACGCCATCGGCGGGGTGATGAACTTCATCACCAAGAAGAGCTTGAAGGGCTTCAGCATCGGCGGCAGCCTGGCCAATCCGCAGCATGGCGGCGGCGATGAAAAGCGCGTCAACGCCTCCTACGGCATCGGCGACTTGAATCAGGACGGTTTCAACGTCTACGGCGCCATCGACTACCTGAAGCAGGATATGGTGATGGCGGGCCAGCGTGATTTCGCCAAGCAAATCACCCCCTATACCAGCACCAGCCCCAATGCATGGCCCGGCAACTATCTGGACGGCAGAACCAACAAGTGGGTGACGCCTTCCGCGCCGAAATGCGCGCCGCCCTTTTCGCAGTACGTAGGCGGGCGCTGCGTTGAGTATTTTTCTTTGTACCCCAGCATCATCCCGCAGGTGGAGCAGATTTCCGGCCTGATCAAGGCCACCAAGCGCATTGGCGACAACCACGAGCTGTCGCTGCAATACACCCGCACCGAAACCATCACCACTGCGCAGAACGCGCCGCTGCCGACCGCTGGCGACATCACCCGCGCCAACGCGGTGGACCCGAGCAAGCGCGACAAGCTGTATGTGCGCACCATTCCGCTGGGCAATCGCGAGACCGAGGCCAACTCGGTCACGCAGCGCCTGATGCTGAATATGGAAGGCCTGATCGCCGGTTGGGATTACCGCGCCGGCATCGGCCGTTCGGAAAACCTGATCAAGGAAAACCTGACCTCCGGCTACGTCAGCAAGAGCAAGATGCAGTCCGCGGTCGATAGCGGCGCGCTGGATCCGTTCGATCTGTCCGGCAACAACCTCGCTGCCTGGCGCTCGGTGGGCATGACCGGCCAGACCAAGGAAGCCAAGTCCACCATCGACATGGCCGACATCAAGGCCAGCCGCGAAGTGTTGCAACTGCCGGCCGGCATGCTGGCGATCGCGCTGGGCGCGGAAGTGCGCCGCGAGTCCTTGAGCACGATCTACAACAAAGCGGTGACCCGCGACGCCTTGAGCACGGGCCAGGACAAGACTGAAGATTCCAGCGGCAGCCGTTCCGCCTACGCTTTCTACGGCGAGGCGGACATTCCGGTGCTGAAGAACCTGGATGTGCAACTGGCCGCGCGCTACGACCACTACAGCGATACCGACAGCTCGATCAACCCGAAAGTCGCCTTCAAGTTCCAGCCCAGCTCGCAAGTGATGTTCCGCGGCTCGGCCAGCACCGGCTTCCGCGCGCCGTCGCTGTACAATATCTACCGCCCCAACCAGTTGCAGCTGACCAGCAGCAGCTACGTTGATTACGGCGCTTGTCCGGACGGCGTGAATCCTGCGCCGGGCGCAGACGGCACCGCTTGCACCAAGATGCAGCGCAATAAGCGCATTGCGGGCAACAAGAAGTTGGAACCGGAAAAGTCGTCCTCCTTGTCCTTCGGCATGGTGATCGAACCGGTCAAGGACTTCACCGCCAGCGCGGATTTCTGGTGGACCATGATCAAGGGTCAGATCAGCATTCTGGACGAAACCGCCATCTTCGCGGATCCGGTCAAGTACTCTAAAAACTTTGTCCGCGACGGCAACGGCAATCTGTCCTACATCATCGACGACTACGACAACCTGGGCAATCTGAGCGCCGCCGGCGTCGACGTCAAGCTGAACTGGGTATTGCCCAAGACCGCCGCCGGCACCTTCTCCGCGACGCTGGACGGCACTTATCTGTCCAAATACTCCTACCAGAATGAGAAAAACGGCCCGTATTACAGCAGTCTGGGCTCGTACATCGACGGCGGTCCGACTTTCCGTTGGCAGCATAACCTGACTTTGGGCTGGGCTTACGGCCCGTGGGGCGCGATGCTGGCCCAGAACTACAAGTCCGGTTACACCGATGCCAACCCGGCAGGTCAGAACCACAACGTCAGACCTTACTCCACCTGGAATATGTCTGGTTCCTATACCTGGAACAAAAAGCTGACGGTGACCGCCGGCATCAAGAATCTGTTCGATCAAGAGCCGCCTTACTCCAATCAGTTAACGCGTTCGACTCAGCAGAACTACGATCCGCGCTTTACCGATCCGATGGGCCGTTCCTTCTTCCTCAAGGCTAATTACAAGCTCTAAGGCGGCGGGAAACTGGATGGGGCGGACTGGGGTCCGTCCCGTTCTCGGGCCCGGTGGCGCGCCGCCGCCGGGCGAATCAGAAGACAGTGGATATAAACATGACGAGCATCACAGCCAGAGGAATCGGTGGTCCCCCGCCCAAGCGCCGCATCGCGGGCTTGGTCGGCGTGATCGTCTTCCATGCACTGTTGATCTACGCGCTGGTGTCGGGCCTGGCCCAGGGCGTGGTCAAAGTGATCCAGCAAAAAGTGGAAGTGGCGGTCATCAGCGAACCGCCGCCGCCTCCGCCGCCTCCGCCCCCCAAAATAGAAAAAGTGGTGCAGCCCACCGCCGCGCCCAAGCCGCAGGCCTATGTGCCGCCGGTGGTCAATCCGCCGCCGGTCACCTCCACGGCCAACGCGATCCAGTCCACCACCTCGGACCCGGCGCCGCAGCCGGCGCCCACCCCCGCCCCGGCGGTGGAAGCGCCCAAGGGCCCGGTGTCGGCCAAGGCCAACTGCACCCAGCTGCAAGCCCCGGAATACCCGAGCAAGGCGCAGCAGGACGAGATCCAGGGCGTGGTGCGCGTGGCCTTCCAGGTGGGCGACAACGGCCGCTTCAGCCACATCGCCAACATCTCGTTCGACGGCGGCATCCCGCCGCGTTACCGCAGCGGCTTCCAGTCGGCGATCAGCGCCGCGCTGCAAGGCTATAGCTGCAAACCCAACAGCCTGTTGAGCCAGGAATTCGGCTTCAAACTCGACTCCGGCGAATGAGCGCGAGCGCGCCTCGACCGGAGCACAGCAACTCTTAGGAGAACCAAAGCATGACCAAGACCACTCGCACCGCCTTTGCCGCCCTGGCCCTGCTGGCCAGCCTGCCTGTCCTGGCCGCCGAAACCGCGCACGTGACCAGCAACCCGTACGGCATCGACGCCCTGTGGGCGCAAGGCGACATCGTCGCGCGCGGCACCCTGATCATTCTGCTGATCATGTCCGCGGCCACCTGGTACGTGGGCATCGTCAAACTGCTGGAACAGCGCCGCCTGCTCAAGCAAGGCCGGGAACTGCTGGCGTCTCACGGCGCGGAACTGCAAAAACGCGCGAGCGAACTGGCCGACGAAGGCATGTTCAGCGCGGTGGCGGTGGCCGGCATTGACGCGGCGGCCGAGCACAAGGGCGAACTGGCCGGCCGCGTGGACCTCAACACCTGGGTGTCGATGGCCATCTCCGACGCGGTGGACTCCGCCAGCCACCATATGCAAAACGGCCTGTCGGTGGTGGCCACCGTGGGTTCCACCGCTCCGTTCGTCGGCCTGTTCGGCACGGTATGGGGCATTTACCACGCGCTGACCGCGATCGGCATGTCCGGCCAGGCGTCCATCGACAAAGTGGCGGGCCCGGTGGGCGAGGCGCTGATCATGACCGCGATCGGTCTGGGCGTGGCGGTGCCGGCGGTGCTGGGATACAACTGGCTGGTGCGTCGCAACAAGCTGGTGCTGGACATGGTGCGCGTGGTGGCCGGCCGCCTGCACGCCAGCCTGCTGAACGCGCGCTGAGGCGACGGCGATGAAGGGGCGCAACGCAAGATTCGGCCAAGGCCACGGCAAGGGCGACGAAGACGCGGTGATGTCCGCGATCAACACCACGCCGCTGGTGGACGTGATGCTGGTGCTGCTGATCATCTTCCTGATCACGGTGCCGGTGGTGACGCAGACGGTGAAGATGGCCTTGCCGAAGGAAAGCAATATCCCGACGCAGACCAAGCCGGAGAACATCGTGCTGGGGGTGGACACCGGCAACACCATTTACTGGAACACCACGCCGGTGAAGACGCAGGAAGAGCTGCTGGCGCGGCTGGTGAAGGAGGCGAAGAAGGAGCCGCAGCCGGAAGTGCACATCCGCGGGGATCTGGCGGCGAAGTACAGCCCGATCGGCCGGATCGTGCTGGCGGTGCAGCAGGCGGGGATCGTGAAGATCGCCTTTATTACCGAACCGCCGCCGCGCAACTAGAAGGGAGAGCAAGATGGGTATGAATGTAGGCTCGTCCGACGACGAGCTGATGGTGGAGATGAACACCACGCCCTTGATCGACGTGATGCTGGTGCTGCTGATCATGCTGATTATCACCATCCCGATCCAGACGCACGCGGTGAAGCTGGACATGCCGGTGAGCAGTCCGGCGAAGCCGATGGAGAAGCCGGTGGTGGTGCAGATCGACATTGCGGCGGACAACGGGATCTTGTGGAACGGAGAGCGTTTGGCGAACCGGGAGGCTTTGGAGAAGAAGCTGACGGAAGCGGCGGCGCGGGCGCCGCAGCCGGAGTTCCACATCAAGCCGAACAAGGACGCGGGGTATGAGCCGGTGGCGATGGTGCTGGCGGAATCTCAGCGTTTGGGTGTGACTAAATTGGGCATCGTGGGCTCCGAGCAGTTTGTGCAGTGATCCCGCGAGTCCGGCCAAGACACGCTTTATATAACTTGTCTTGATCCATATATTGTCTTTGTCATGAAATTGATGTTTGACCCTTTGTGAGGAAAAGGCAGCCTTCGGGCTGCCTTTATTTCGCAATTGCGAGCCGGCCCGGCATTTTCACCGGAACCAAAACAAGGAAAACAGGGCCGCAGAGAAATGGAGTGAAAGGAACCCCGATGAAAATGAAGTTAGCCCTGATGGCCGCCAGCCTGTTGCTGGCTTGGCAAGCGCAAGCCAGCGCCGTGTCCGGCATCGACAAACAGCATTTCGACAGCGCGGTGCGTCCGCAAGACGATATCTATCACGCGGTCAACGGCGCCTGGGTCAAGCACGCGGTGTTGCCGGCGTCCGAAGACAACGACGGCGCTTTCAAGCAATTGCGCGATCTGAGCCTGGAACGCAGCCGCAAGCTGATAGAGGAGGCCGCCGCCAAGCCGAAGGCGTCGGATGAGGCGCAAAAGATCGGCGATCTGTATCACAGCTTCATGGACGAGGCCGCGCTGGACAAGCTGGGCCTGACGCCGATGCGCGGCGAACTGACGGCCATCGCCGCCTTGAAGGACAAGAGCGCCTTGGCGGCCTGGATGGGCGCGGCGCAGGGCCTGGGCGTGCAACAGCCCTTGGCTTTTTACGTTGAAGCGGACGCCAAGGACGCGCGCCAATACCTGGCCGGCCTGTATCAGAACGGCCTAAGCATGCCGGACCGCGACTACTATCTGGGCAAGGACGCGCGCTTCGAGAAGGCGCGCCAGGCCTATCGCGCCTATCTGGTCAAACTATTCAAGCTGGGCGGCTACGCCGACGCGGAGCAGCGCGCCCAGCGCGTGTTCGCGCTGGAAACCAAGCTGGCGGAAGCCCAGTGGAGCAAGGTGCAGAACCGGGACCCGCAAAAGACTTACAACAAGATGAGCGTGGCCGAGCTGAAAAAGCGGGCGCCGGGCTTTGACTGGCAAGCTTTTCTGGACGCGGCCGAGGCCGGCGGCATCAGCGCCGTCAACGTCAATCAGCCCAGCTATGCAGAAGCCTGGGCCAAGCTGGCGGCCGCGTTGCCGCTGCAAGACTGGCAGGATTATCTGACGGCGCAGACGCTGGACGCCTACGCGCCTTATCTGGACGGCGTCCTGGCGCAGACCCGTTTCGATTTTCACGGCAAGGCGCTGGCCGGCACGCTGGAGCAACAGCCGCGCTGGAAGCGCGGGGTGAAGGCGGTGGAGGGCAATCTGGGCGAAGCCCTGGGCAAGCTCTATGTGCAGGCTTACTTCCCGCCGGAGTCCAAGGCCAAGATGGAAGCGCTGGTGGGCAATCTGATGAAGGCCTACGCCCAGAGCATAGACACGCTCAGCTGGATGAGCCCGGCCACCAAGAAGGCCGCGCAGGAAAAACTGTCCAAATACATGCTGAAGATAGGCTATCCCAACAAGTGGAGAGACTACGGCGGCCTGGAGATCAAGCGGGACGATCTGGTGGGCAATATCAAGCGCGGCTCGATGTTCGAATACCGCCGCATGCTGGCCCGCTTGGGCAAGCCGGTGGACCGCGAGGAGTGGGGGATGACGCCGCAAACCGTCAACGCCTACTACAACCCGTCGCTGAACGAAATCGTGTTTCCGGCCGCCATTCTGCAGCCGCCGTTCTTTGACGCCAAGGCGGACGACGCCGCCAATTACGGCGGCATCGGCGCGGTGATCGGGCATGAAATCAGTCACGGTTTCGACGATCAGGGCAGCCAATTCGACGGCGACGGCAATATGCGCAATTGGTGGACGGCGGAAGACCGGGCCCGTTTCGACCAGCTGACCGGCAAGCTGGTGGCGCAGTACAGCGGCTACGAACCCTTGCCGGGTAAGCATATCAACGGCGAACTGACGCTGGGGGAGAACATCGCCGACAACGCCGGCCTGCAAATCGCCTACAAAGCCTACCTGCTGTCCCTGGACGGCAAGCGCGCGCCGACGATAGACGGCATGAGCGGCGACCAGCGTTTCTTCTACGGTTTCGCCCAAGTGTGGCGCACCAAGATTCGCGACGAGGCCTTGTTGTCGCGTTTGGTGACCGATCCGCATTCGCCGGGGGAGTTCCGCGCCATCGGCGCGGCGAGCAATAGCGACGCCTTCGCCGAAACCTTCGAGGTCAAGCCTGGCGACAAGATGTTCAAGCCCCAGGACGAGCGCATTCGAATTTGGTAAGCGCCGGCGCAATGCCCGCCGCGCGTCGGCGGGCTGGAAAAAGCCGGGGTCTCCCGGCTTTTTCAATGGCAGGCGCGTAGCACGGCTGCAATCTGGCGGGCGCATAGTGGCTTGGGCGGGCTAAAGTCCAGATTGCGGCCCGGCGGTCTCGGCCCCGGCCGAGAGCTCGGAGCAAAAACTCTAAAAAAATGGATTTTCCCACAATGCGGGGGGATAATGCCCGCCAGCATTCAGGAGAGATAGGCTGATTTAATGAAGTGCGTTGACGATTTCAGACTGCGGCTGGGCAAGCAGGAGCTGGTGCCCATCATGATAGGCGGCATGGGTGTGGACATCTCCACCTCGGCGCTGGCGCTGGAAGCGGCCAGGCTGGGCGGCGTGGGCCATATTTCCGACGCCATGGTGCCCACGGTGACCGACCGCCGCTTCAACACCAAATACGTCAAAGACAAGCTCAAGCAGTACAAATTCAATGTCGAGAACAGCGACAAATCCGTCGTGCAGTTCGACTTGGGCCTGCTGGCTGAGGCCACCCGCATGCATGTGGGCAAGACCATGGAAGCCAAACGCGGCGACGGCCTGGTCTTCATCAACTGCATGGAAAAGCTGACCATGAACGCGCCCAAGGAAACCTTGCGCACGCGCATGCACGCCGCGCTGGACGCCGGCATCGACGGCATCACCCTGGCCGCCGGTCTGCACCTGGGCTCCTTCGCGCTGATGGAAGACCACCCGCGCTTTCGCGACGCCAAACTCGGCATCATCGTCTCCTCGCTGCGCGCCCTGCAGCTCTTCCTGAAAAAGAGCGCGCGCAGCAACCGCTTGCCGGACTACGTGGTGGTGGAAGGCCCGCTGGCCGGCGGCCACCTCGGCTTCGGCATGGACTGGGCGCAATACGATCTGGCCGCCATCGTCGTGGAAATCCGCGACTGGCTGCGGGCGGAACAACTGGATATCCCGCTGATTCCGGCCGGCGGCGTGTTCACCGGCAGCGATGCGACTCAGTTCCTGGAAATGGGCGCCGGCGCGGTGCAGGTGGCCACCCGCTTTACCGTGGCGCGCGAATGCGGCCTGCCGGAGAAGGTGCAGCAGGAATACTTCAAGGCCAACGAGGACGACATCGAAGTCAACCAGCTGTCGCCCACCGGCTATCCGATGCGGATGATCAAGCACTGTCCGGCCATCGGCGACGGCATCCGGCCCAATTGCGAGGCCTACGGCTATCTGCTGGACGCCAAGGGCGGCTGTTCCTATATCGAGGCCTATAACCGCGAAGTGGCGGCCCACCCCGGCGAGCGCCGCATCAAGGTGTGGGACAAGACCTGTTTGTGCACGCAGATGCGCAATTTCGATTGCTGGACCTGCGGCCACAACGCCTATCGTCTCAAAGACACCACAGTCCGGCGCGAAGACGGCGGCTATCAACTGCTCAGCGCCGAGCACGTGTTCCACGACTACCAATACAGCAAGGATCACAAAATCGCCTTGCCGGAGCTGGAAAGTAGGGTCGTCGCATAAACTGAGCGGTTTCATGAAGAAGACGGGAGCATGAGCTCCCGTCTTTTTTATTCGCAGCTACGTGTTTTTACGTAATTCTTGTATAAGCATTTTTATTTAAAATACCGGAGAAAATTGTATTTGAATAATTTAAGATAAATGCGCTAAGCCGTTCCCTGACTATGAAGAACTTGATTGCCGCCACTCTTGGCGGCTTTGTCTTGCCTGCTGTACAAGCCGCACCTCTCGATGGTCGTGTTTTTGATCAGCCACTTATAAACCATCAGCAGCAATTGGAGCTTCAGCGTCAAGAACTGCAAGAGCGTCCAGATGCTTTTCAATCACAAGTTAAGTCCAAGTCTGAAATTGTAGAACAATATTACGGTGGCGAATGCTTCCCCATTCGGGTACTTGTATTAGAGGGCATGCCCGCCGCCTGGCGCGGCTGGCTGCCTGTGGCGGCGGCCCGCTGGCAAGGCCAATGCCTGGGCTTGGTCCAACTGGACCAAGTGGTGGCGGAGCTGAGCAATGCGATGGTGGAGCGCGGCTATGTCACTAGCCGGGTGTATCTGCCGGAGCAAAACCTGACGCAGGGGCGCTTGCGGCTGGCGGTGGTGCCCGGCCGCATCCATCAAGTCCGGCTCAAGGACGGGCCGGGCGACCGCGGCCTGGCGTCCGCCTTTCCGCTTGGCGCCGGCGACATCCTCAATGTGCGCGCGCTGGAGCAGGGGCTGGAACAGCTGGGGCGGGTGCCCACCCAGCAGGCGACGATGGAAATCGTCCCCGGAGAACAGCCGGGCGAAAGCGATGTGGCGGTCAGCCGCAGCCGCGCGCGCCAGCTGACCGGGCAACTGAGCCTGGACGACAGCGGCCAGCCCGCCACCGGCAGGCTGCAGAGCAACGCAAGCCTGCTGCTGGGCGGCGCCACCGGCTTCAACGATCTGCTGTCCCTGTCCTGGAGTCAGGACGCCGAGCATATCGCCCACCCGCTGAGCCAGGCGCATACCGTGTCCTGGCTGCTGCCTTGGGGCGATTGGACCGCCTTCGCCAGCTATAGCGCGTTCGCGTACCGGCAAACGGTGCAGGGCGTCAACCAATCCTTCTCTTCCAGCGGCCATAGCCGCAATACCCTGCTATCGCTGGCGCGCTTGCTTCACCGAGACCAGAGCAGCAAGACCGAACTCAAGGCCAGCCTGACCCGCAAGGCCTCGCGCAGTTTTATCGAAGACGCGGAAATCGCGCAGCAGCGCCGCGATCTGACCATCGCCGGCCTGGAGCTGAGTCATCGCCGCTATCTGGGCGAAGCGGTGCTGGACGCCTCGCTGGCGTATCAGCGCGGCATCGGCGGCTGGGGCGCGCAAAACGAAGAGCAAACGGCCGCCTCCGGCTTCACCGCCCGCCATGAACTGTTTCAAAGCCGTCTGGCCTTGCAGCTGCCGCTGCGCTTGGGCAGCCAAACCTGGCGTTGGAGTAGCGAGCTGCGCGGCCAGTACAGCGCCGATCCGCTGCTGCCTTCGGAACAGTTTTCCATCGGCAGCCGTTACACCGTGCGCGGCTTCAACAGCAACAGCCTCAGCGGCCGCGGCGGCCTGTACTGGCGCAATGAGCTGAGCGCGCCGCTGCCGGCCTTGGCCGGCGCGCAGCTGGAAGGCTATCTGGGCTTGGACGCCGGCCGGGTGTCGCATCCGGCTTACGCCGACGACAGCAGCCGCAGCCTTTCCGGCTGGGCCGCCGGCCTGCGCGCGCAGTTGGCGGGCAAACTCAGCGCCGAACTCAGCCACGAACGCGCAATGCGCCAGCCGCAAGGCTGGAACCGGTCCGCCATTACCCATTTCAATCTGACCCTGCTCTGGCAATAAGCCCGTTTTGCCGAGCTCCCGGCCTTGAGCGTGCGTTCAAGGCCGGGCCCTGTCCCGTTTCGACGACGCCATCATGAACAAAACACTCTATCGCATCATCTTCAACCAAGCGCGCGGCCAACTGATGGCGGTGCAGGAAACCGCAAGCGGGCAGGGCAAGGGCGGCGGCCGAGGCCTGAATGCGGCGGGGGCGAGATTCGCCGCCGCGCGCGGCTTCGGCTTCAAACTATGCGCGCTGTGGGTGGGCGTCGGCCTGGGCAGCGTCGCGCTGGCGGCGGACATTGCGGCGGATCCCGGCGCGGCGGCCGGCAAACGGCCGACAGTGACTCAGGCCAACAACGGGTTGCCGGTGGTGCAGATCGCCGCCCCCACCGCCGCCGGCGTGTCCCACAACCAGTACCAGCAGTTCAACGTCGGCCCCAAAGGGGCGGTGCTCAACAACAGCGTGCAAGTCGTCAATACCCAGCTGGCCGGCTATGTCGGCGGCAATCCCAATCTGGCCGGCGGCAGCGCCCGCATCATCCTCAACGAAGTCACCCACGCCAACCCCTCGCAGTTGAACGGTTATCTGGAAGTGGCGGGCCAGCGCGCGCAAGTGGTAGTGGCCAACCCGT
Organism: Chromobacterium rhizoryzae; assembly: GCF_020544465.1. NCBI lineage: Bacteria > Pseudomonadati > Pseudomonadota > Betaproteobacteria > Neisseriales > Chromobacteriaceae > Chromobacterium > Chromobacterium rhizoryzae. The sequence continues at coordinate 3,075,433 of NZ_CP066126.1, read as the reverse complement.
GGGGCATCAGCTGCAGCGGCTGCGGCTTCATCAACACCCAGCAAGCCATGCTGAGCACCGGCACGCCGCAACTCAACGCCCAGGGCGCGCTGACCGGTTTTCAGGTCAACGGCGGCGCCGTCAATATCAGCGGCGCCGGCCTGAACGCCGGCAATGTCGATAAATTCGCCATCATCAGCCGCGCGCTGCAAGTGAACGCCGACCTGCACGCCAAGCAGTTGGAGCTGGTGCTGGGCCGCAACCAGGTGGACGCCGACACCCTGCAGGCGCGACCGCTGGCGGCCGACGGTTCCGCCGCGCCGGCCTTCGCGCTGGACGTGGCGCAACTGGGCGGCATGTACGCCAACGCCATCCGCCTGGTGGGCACCGAGGCCGGGGTGGGCGTCAAGCAGCAAGGCGAGATGGCGGCGCGGGCCGGCGATCTGCAGCTGAGCAGCGCCGGCGACCTGGTGCTGAAGGGCAAGACCTTCAGCCAGCAGGACATCAAGCTCAACAGCGTGGGCAAGCTGGAACACAGCGGCCAGACCCGCAGCCAGGGCGCCTTGCAAGTGACCGCCGCCGACACGGCCCAACTGGAAGGCAGCCTGACGGCGGGCGGCGCGCTCGGCATTGAAGCGGCCGCGGTGGCGGGCAAGGGCAGCGTAGCCGCCGGCGCCCAAGCCGACGGCAAATTGGGCGAGGCCGGCGCGCTGACGCTGCGCAGCCGCGAGGGCCTGGATTTCCATGGGGAGCTGTTGGCCGGCGGCGATGTGAGCATTCAGGCGGGCAGCGCCCAGTTGCAGGGGGCGGTTGTAGGCGCCCGCCACGGCGATTTGCGGGTGACGACGGGCGGCGAGTTGAACGCCTCGCAAGCCAAGCTGGGCGCCCGAGGCCTGGCCCGCATGCAAGCCGGCGAGGACATCAAGCTGCAAGAAGGCGCCTTGAGCGCCGGGCAGTTAGAACTGCAGGCGAGGGCGCTGGACAACCGCGGCGGCCTGATCGCGCAAAGCGGCGCGGCGGCCGGCTCCGTACGTTTGCAGGGCGTGTTGGACAACCGCGACGGGGTGATCTCCAGCCAGGGCAAAACGCTGGACGTGGAGGCTACGGCCATCGACAACCGGCATGGCGAGATCAGCCACGCCGGCGCGGACACGCTGCGAGTGAGCGCGGACAAAATCGACAACCGCGAGCAAGGCAAGCTGCACAGCGACGCCAAAGCCGAGCTCAAGACGGCGGAGCTCGACAACGCGCAAGGGCGATTGACCGCCTTGCAGGGCCTGAGTCTTAGCGCCAGCGATGTGTTGCGCAACGATGGCCTGCTCGGCAGCGACGGCCAGTTCAAGCTGACGGCTGGGCAGCTGGAGAATGGCGTGGGCCTGATCCAGGCGGGCAAGGATTTGCAACTGACGGCGGCCAGCGTCAGCAACGCTGATAAAGGGCAAATCTTGGCGCTGGGCAAGGACGCGGCCAGCAAGCTGGAGATCAGCGGCCAGCTGAACAATCAGGGCAAGATCGCCGGCAATGCCGGGCTGGACATCAAGGCCGCCGACATCGACAACCACGGTGGCACCTTGCAATCGGCTGGGGAGTTGAAGCTGGAGAAGCAAGCCAGCTTGAACAACGACGGCGGCCACATCGTGGCCAAAGACCTGAACCTGAAAGCGGGCACGCTCAGCAATCAGGGCGGCGAAGTCTTCGCCCAGCAAGCACTGGACGCCAAGCTGCAGCAGCTGAACAACGCCAAGGGCAGCTTGATCGGCTCGCAAAGTCTGAGTCTTAGCGCCAGCGATGTGCTGCGCAACGATGGTCTATTGGGTAGCGACGGCCAGCTCAAGCTGACGGCCGGGCAGTTGGAGAACGGCGCGGGCCTGATCCAGGCCGGCAAGGATTTGCAACTGACGGCGGCCAGCGTCAGCAACGCCGACAAGGGCCAGATCCTGGCCTTGGGCAAGGACGCCGCCAGCAGCCTGGAGATCAGCGGCCAGCTGAACAATCAGGGCAAGATCGCCGGCAATGCCGGGCTGGACATCAAGGCCGCCGGCATCGACAACCACGGCGGCACGCTGCAGTCTGCCGGGGAGTTGAAGCTGGAGAAGCAAGCCAGCTTGAACAACGATGGCGGCCACATCGTGGCCAAAGACCTGAGCCTGAAGGCGGATACGCTCAGCAATCAGGGCGGCGAAGTCTTCGCCCAGCAAGCGCTGGACGCCAAGCTGCAGCAGCTGAACAACGCCAAGGGCAGCCTGATCGGCTCGCAAAGTCTGAGTCTTAGCGCCAGCGATGTGCTGCGCAACGATGGCCTATTGGGTAGCGACGGCCAGTTCAAGCTAACGGCCGGGCAGTTGGAGAACGGCGCAGGCCTGATCCAGGCGGGCAAGGATTTGCAACTGACGGCGGCCAGCGTCAGCAACGCCGATAAAGGCCAGATTCTGGCGCTGGGCAAGGACACAGCGAGCAGCCTGGAGATCAACGGCCAGTTGAACAATCAGGGCAAGATCGCCGGCAATGCCGGGCTGGACATCAAGGCCGCCGACATCGACAACCACGGCGGCACGCTGCAGTCGGCCGGCGAGTTGAAGCTGGAGAAGCAAGCCAGTCTGAACAACGACGGCGGCCACATCGTCGCCAAAGACCTGAACCTGAAGGCGGATACGCTCAGCAATCAGGGCGGGGAAGTGTTTGCCCAGCAACAGTTGGATGCTCAACTGAGTCAGCTGAACAACGCCAAGGGCAGCCTGATTGGTTCGCAAAACCTGAACCTCAGCGTCAGCGAGGTGTTGCGCAACGATGGCCTGCTCGGCAGCGACGGCCAGTTCACGTTAACGGCCGGGCAGCTGGAGAACGGCGTGGGCCTGATCCAGGCGGGCAAGGATTTGCAGCTGACTGCGGCCAGCGTCGACAACGCCGACAAGGGCCAGATTCTGGCGCTGGGCAAGGATGCCGCCAGCAGCCTGGAGATCAGCGGCCAGCTGAACAACCAGGGCAAGATCGCCGGCAACGCCGGGCTGGACATCAAGGCCGCCGACATCAACAACCACGTCGGCACGCTGCAGTCGGCCGGTGAGTTGAAGCTGGAGAAGCAAGCCAGCCTGAACAACGACGGCGGCCACATCGTCGCCAAAGACCTGAACCTGAAAGCGGGCACGCTCAGCAATCAGGGCGGCGAAGTCTTCGCCCAGCAAGCGCTGGACGCCAAGCTGCTGCAGCTGAACAACGCCAAGGGCAGCCTGATCGGCTCGCAAAGTCTGAGTCTTAGCGCCAGCGAAGTGCTGCGCAATGATGGCCTGCTAGGCAGCGACGGCCAGTTCAAACTGACGGCTGGGCAACTGGAGAACGGCGCAGGCCTGATCCAGGCCGGCAAGGATTTGCAACTGACGGCGGCCAGCGTCAGCAACGCCGACAAGGGCCAGATTCTGGCCTTGGGCAAGGACGCCGCCAGCAGCCTGGAGATCAGCGGCCAGCTGAACAACCAGGGCAAGATCGCCGGCAATGCCGGGCTGGACATCAAGGCCGCTGACATCGACAACCACGGCGGCACGCTGCAATCGGCCGGGGAGTTGAAGCTGGAGAAGCAAGCCGGCTTGAACAACGACGGCGGCCACATCGTCGCTAAAGACCTGAACCTGAAGGCGGATACGCTCAGCAACAAGGGCGGCGAAATCCGCCACCTGGGACAGACCATGGCGCAATGGCAGGTGCGCCAGCGTCTCGACAATCAGCAAGGCACGCTGTTCAGCAACGGCGGCCTGACGCTTGCGGCTCAATCCTTGAACAACCAGCAGGGCTCGTTGAGCAGCCTGGGCGCGCAATCATTGCAATTGGCCCAAGGTCTGGACAATCAGGGCGGCGCCCTGGTTAGCGGACAAGGGCTGCAACTGCAGCTGGGCGCGGCCTTGAGCAACCAAGGCGGCACGGTGCAAGCCGAGTCCTTGCAAATGCACGCGGCTGGCCTGGGTAATCAGGGCGGCAGCATCAAGGTGTTGGGAAGCGGCGACGGCAAGGTCAACATCAGCGGGACGCTGGACAACTCCGCACAGGGTTTGTTGGCCGGCAATGGCGGTCTGGAGGTGAACGCCGCGGCCTTGGACAACCGTCAAGGCGTTTTGCAAAGCGCGGCCAAGCTGGGCGTACAAGTGGCGCAAGTGGCGCAGAACCAGGGCGGCAAGATCCAGGCCGGGCAACTGCAACTGAAAGCCGCGGAGCTGAACAACCAGCAGGGCTTGCTCAGTCAAGCGGGAGACGGCGCGGCCAAGCTGGAGTTAAGCGGCCAGCTGGACAACAGTCTGCAGGGCAAGGTGCTGTCCAACGGTCAACTGCAGGTGACGGCGGCGGGCCTGCTGAATGCTGGCGGCACGCTCAGCAGTCAGGGCGATCTGCAGCTCAGCGCGAGTGGAGTGCTGGACAATCGCCAGGGGGCTTTGGGCAGCAACGGCGCCTTGAAGTTGGACAGCGCCAGCGTGGACAACGCCGGCGGCCTGATCCAGGCCGGCCACACTTTGGCCTTGGACAGCGGCAGTCTGCTCAACCAGGGCGGCAAGCTGTTGGCGCTGGGCAGCGGCGACAGCCGTGTGACCCTCAGCGGGCAATTGAACAACGGCGGCCAGATCGCCGGCAACGGCGATTGGCGGATCAAGGCGCAAGGACTGGACAATGCCGGCGGCAGCCTGCTGAGCGTGGGCAGCCTGGGCATCGACACCGTGAGCCTGGGCAATTCCGGCTCCTTCCTGGCCGGCAAGGATTTGAGCCTGACCCTCGCCAGCGACTTCATCCACGCGTCGGGCAGCAAGCTGCAAGCCAATGGCAAGCTCAGCATCAGCAGCGGCGGAAATCTGATCAACAGCGGCCAGTTGCAGGCCGGCGGCGATTTGGTTTTGAACGGCGTCAGCTGGACCAATAGCGGCGAGGTCAACGCAGGCGGCAAACTTAGCACTGCACTGAGCCAGGCGCTCAGCAATAGCGGCAAGCTCAGCGCCGGCAGTTTGCAACTGAACGCCGCCAGCGTGCTGAACACCCACTCCATCACCGGCGGCGATATCTCCATCCAGGCCGCCAGCCTGGACAACGGCGGCAACCAGGGGCTGATCGCCTCTGCCGGCAATATGGTGCTGGATATCGGACAAACCTTGAATAATCACGACGGCAGCTGGTTGTATAGCCAGGGTGATATGCGCATAGGCAAGGCAGGGGCGGCCACAGGGCAGGTGATTAACCATGTGGCGACCCTGCAGTCCGATGGCAATATGTTTATTGATGCGGGGAGGGTGAGTAATGAGGCAAATCCAGTAGAAGTGCTGCCAAGTAAAGAAAGTGTCGAAAGCTATAGAAAAACATTATATATGCTTCCTTCTGTGGTTTATGAGCATGTGAGTTGTGGAAAGGATGGCGCTGGTCAATGTGATCGCAGCATGTCCTATGTTGGCTTTGTTTCTTTGAATGGGGTGGCATCAGTTGATGAGGAAAGAAAGTATATTACTGTTAAAGATTCTGTTGGCTCTAAGTTGGTGTCAATTCCATATTTTTTAAAGGTGGGAAGTGGTTGGCAGGCAGGTTATTATTATTTGCCGGGTTATGATCCTAAAAAACATATTCTACCGACTACTTCACGTCAGCTGCTATCGGGTAATTTGGATCCAATGATTTTTGGTTATGGTGTGGCAGAGTCATTTATATCTGGTGGTGTTGTTGATGGTTATAGCGCCGCGCCGAAAATAAATATTTACCCGCTACCTATTTCAGTGGCTGGTAGAGATGAGGTTGGCGTTCCAGGTGAAATGGCAAGGAATTACTCGGTTTCAGTTAAGACCGATATGGCTGCTGGGGGAGGGGGCGTTGCGAGACTGTTGGTTGCAGGTGATTTATCTATTCAGTCTTCAGGTGTTTTTAATAAATATAGTTCAATTTCAGCTGGCGGTGACTTGGTTTTGGTGGCTGGCAATCAAGTAAATAATGTTGGTCAAAAGCTGTTGAAGACAGTAACCGAAACGACTCAAGCTGTTTTCCCTGCTGGTAGAGTGGGGGCTACAACCGTCACAACGCGTACTGAAGTCCTAGCCTCACTGGACGCGACCATTAGCACCGGCAAAAAACTCACATTACAAGCCCCCACCATTTCCAACGGCAAGGCTTCTCAGCTCGATATCTCTCTAACTACCGGCGACAGCCAGTCCAAAGCGACGGCGGTAAACACCGCAGCGGGCAAGGCTTTGGCGCAAGCCGATGGCGACATGGCCAGCGAGGGCAAGAATCTGGGCGGCAAGCCGCCGGATGCCGTCGCCTCCACGCAAACCTTGGCCGGGCAGCTGACTGGCGCGCAAGCAGCGGCGGATCTGCAAAAATCAGCGGTGGGCGGCCTGACCGGCGCGCAGTGGGATGGAGTCAAAACCTCGGTGCTGCCGCAGCAAGTATTGCTGGAGTCCGCCGGCACCAAGGCGGCCAACCCGGTAGCCGGCGGTTATAGCCTGCCCAATAACGGACTGTTCCAGACCCGTCCGGCGCCGGCGCAGCCTTATTTGGTGGAAACCGATCCGCGCTTTACCCAATACGGCAATTTCATTTCGTCGGATTATCTGCTCAAACAATTGGGCTACGACCCCAGCCGCGTGGAAAAGCGCCTGGGCGACGGTTTCTACGAGCAGCAACTGGTCAGCCGCGCGGTGACGGAACTGACCGGCAAGCGCTTCATCGGCGGCAACGCCAACGCGACGCAGCAATACCAGCAATTGATGAGCCAGGGCGCGGAATACGCCAAGCAATTCCAATTGACGCCGGGCGTGGCGCTGTCCGCGGAGCAGATGTCCCGACTCACCGCGGACATTGTGTGGCTGGTCAAGCAGAATGTCGACGGTCATGACGTGTTGGTGCCGGTGGTGTACCTGGCCAAGGCGCAGGAGCAATCGCTGCGCGGCCAGGGCGCGGTGCTGGCCGGCAGCCATATGGAGCTGCTGGCCGATGGCTCGCTGATCAACAGCGGCACCCTGAAGGCGGACAACAGTCTGTTGGCGCAGGCGGGCGATATCCGCATCGAAGGCGGCAAAGTGCTGGCCGGCGGCGATCTGGGCCTTGGCGCTCGCTACAACCTGAGCGTTAGCGACGACAAGCAACACAGCCAGGCCGGCAGCGTGATCCAGGCAGGCAGCTTGCAGCTGCAGGCCGGCAATGATCTCAAGCTGCAAGCCGCGCAGCTGCGGGTCAGCGGCGACGCGAAACTGCAGGCCGGCCGCGATCTGGACATCGCCAGCCGCGAAAACCGCTACAGCTATGCAGGCAACACCGGCCGCAGCCAGTACAGTTACCAGCAGGTCGACCATGTGGGCAGCACGCTGCAAGTGGGTGGCAGCCTGGGCTTTAACGCCGGGCACGACCTCACGCTTAGCGGCGCGGAGGTCAAGGCTGGCGGCAAGTTGCTGGCCGTGGCCGCCAATGAGCTGACCCTGCAATCTACACTGGACAGCAAGCAAGGCCAGGGCAGCTGGAACGGCTGGGGTTGGGGCGCGTACTCGACACTGGACCAGATCCGCCATGCCACCCAGCTGCAGGCCGGCGGCGATATGCTGCTGCAAGCCGGTGGCAATCTAGCCCTCAACGGCTCCCAAGCCCAGGCCGGCGGTGGCCTGCTGGCGCTGGCCGGCAAGCAGTTGACCGTGCAAAGCGAAGTCAACAGCCGACAAGATCAGCTCAATGTGCAGATGGGTTCCAAGGGCTATGGTCACAGCTGGCAAACGGACAGCCTTACCGTGGCTGGCCTGACCAGCCAGGGCAATCTGCAGTTGCAAGCCGGCGACGCCGCCGTGCTGAACGGCGCCAGCCTAGGCAGCCATGGCGGTTTGACGCTGAATGTAGGCCAGGATATCCGCCTGGGGGCGGTGGCTACCCAAAGCCGCAGCGACAACTACTACACCAATGGCGATATCCATAACAACTACGACCTTAGCCAGCACGGCAGCGCGCTGTCTGGCGCCAGTGGTTTGACCCTTAATGCAGGCCGTGACATCACGACCCAGGCCGCCAGCCTTGGCAGCGATGGCCAGGCCACGCTGTTGGCCGGCCGCGACATCACGCTGGGCAGCGCGGAAAACCGTCACAGCGATTACCACAAAACCGTGCGCAGCTCCGGTGGCGCGTTCAGCCGCAAAACCACGGTGGATATCAGCGCGCATGACAATACCACCCAAATCGGCTCCACCGTTTCCGCCGACAAGATTGCAATGCAAAGCGGACAGGACCTCAATATCCAGGCTAGCCAGGTGGCTGGCAGCGGTACGGTCAGTCTGACGGCGGGGCGCGATCTTAGCATCCGTTCCGGCACTGATACCCAGCGCGTGTTCCAGTTCCATCAGGAAAAAACCTCCGGCTTCTTCTCCGGTGGCGGCATCGGCTTCACGGTCGGCAGCAAGGAGCTGACCCAGGAAATGAACGGCGCGGGCAGTACCCAGAGCCAGAACCGCAGCCTGGTGGGCAGCATCAACGGCGACCTGCAATTGAAAGCCGGCGGTGTGCTCACCTTGCAAGGCAGTGACGTCACCGCCGGCGGCAACCTGTTGGTGGATGCCAAGAAACAACAACTGGACGCGGCGGTGGACACTTGGCACAGCGTGCAGAAAACCACCAGCAAATCCAGCGGCCTCACCGTGCAGATCACTAGCCCGCTGCTCAGCGGCCTGCAGGCCGTTGCCGCGGCCACCGACACCTTGGTCAGCAGCAAGGACGATAGGGTGAAAGCCTTGTCCGCCGCCACCGCCGGCCTGGCCGGCTACAACAGTTACACCGCCTATCAACAAGCCATGGCGGGGGGCAATCCTACCCAGAACGGAGGCGGTATCAAGCTCAGTATTACTGTGGGTGGGAGCCAGAGCGAAAGCACCACCGTCAGCGACAGTCATACGGAAAGCGGTAGCCTGCTTAAGGCCGGCGGTAATCTGTTCACGCAGGCTGCGGGTGCGGGCCAGGACAGCACCATTGCCGGCCATGGAGCTCAATTGCTGGCAGGCAAGGACCTCACTATCAGAGCCGATGGCGCAATTACTCTGCTGGCCGCGCAAAGCACCAGCAGTGAACGCACTACCTCCAAATCCAGTAGTGGAGGGGTGGGAGTAGTGATTGGTATTGAAAATAACAAACCGACATTCGGCTTTACAGCCAATGGCAGTGCTAGCCGAGGCAAGGCTGATGGCAATGGTACACAAAACCAGCTCAGCCAACTCAACGCCGGCGGCAGGTTGGATATTCGATCCGGCGGAGACTTTACGTTGCAAGGAGAGGCTAGAGGTCAGCAAATAGTTGGCTCCATTGCCGGTGATCTGAAACTGGAAAGTCTGCAAGATACCAGTAGTTATCACAGCCTGAATCAAAGCATAAGTGGCAGTGTGACTATTGGTTATGGCAGTGGCGGTTCGGTGTCGCTTAGCCAGCAAAAAATGGATGCGGACTACGCCAGCGTGCAGCAGCAGTCCGGTATCAAGGCCGGGGATGGCGGTTTCCAGCTCAGAGTCAAGGGCAGCACCCAACTCACCGGCGCGGTCATCGCCGGCAGCGCGGCATCCATCCAGCAAGGCAAGAACAGCTTGAGCACCGGCGCGCTGGTCACCAAGGACATCGACAATCATGCCGACTTCACCGCCAGCAGCGTGACCGTCACCGCAGGTTCTGGCGGCGTCACCGGCATGGCGATGGCGGCATCGGATCACGATGCCAGCACCACGCGCAGCGGCATCAGCGGCGGCAAGCTGGAGATCACCAATAATGCGCTGCAACAAACATTGACCGGTCAAAGCGCGGCGGATGCCGCCGCCAAGCTCAACCGTAATGTGGATAGCGCCACCGATGGCAGCGGCAAGCTGGCCAACAACTTCGACAAGGAGCAGGTGCAAGCGCTGTTCGATGCCGCCGCCGCGCTGCACGAACAAGTGGGCACCTTCCTGTCCAATAAGGCGCAGGCGGCCAAGGCCACTCAGGACGCGTTGGACGCCGCGCGCAAAGATCCGACCGCCTCGGCCAGCGATCTTGAGCGGCTGGAACGCGCCGCCGCGGACACCAAGGCCGACGCCGACAAATGGGCGCCAGGCGGCGCCTATGGTCAAATTCTGACCGCGGTCACCGCCGGCATCGGCGGCAACCTGGCCAACGGTCTTGGCGGCATGGCGCAAAACGCGGGCATCGCCTATCTGCAAGGCCTGGGCGCTCAGCAGGTGAAAGCACTGGTTGACGGGATGGAGGGCGGCGCCAAAACGCCGGAAGGCGAAACCGTCCGCGCGGTATTGCATGCCGCGCTGGCCTGCGGCGGAGCCAGCGCCAGCGGCCAGAGCTGTGGCGCGGGCGCTGCCGGGGCCGCCGCCGCGGTGGCGCTGAATAGTGCTTTGGATCAGCTGCAGAAAACCGACGCTAGCAAGATGACGGCAGCGGAGAAACTGCAACGCGAGAACCTGGTCAGTGGTCTGCTGGCTGGTTTGTCTACCGCCACTGGTGGTGGCAGCACCGCCGCGACTACGGTGAATGCGGCTAAAACGGAGATGGAGAACAACACGCTGTCCCTACCCGAGAAGAAAGTGTTAATCGCGGTGGAGGCGGCATGCCGTGAGGGGGATGCAAACGCGTGCCAGGTTCGGGATCAGCTAAAATGGTTGGATGCCACGCGTAATGCTGAAATTGATAAGCTGGCGCGAGAAGGTGACGAGGGCATGCTTGGCGCATTCTCTGGTTTAGGGCCTTTGATCGGAAATATAGATGATCAGAAAAAACAATTGGAGCAGTTGGAGGCGCAGGCGCAGGAACTCCAGAAGAGAGTCGAGTCGGGTTGTTCCATTGTGGCTGTCAAGTGTGATCTGGAAGCTAATCAGGCAAAGCTCGCGTTTACTCAGCTTTTAATCCGAGAGACCAAACGAGAGCAGGGAGTGTTGCAGCAGATTGCAAACATTGTTTCGTCTGAGCACACCATCAAGAATGGCGAGCCTGGCCTAGTGCAGACAATGCCAGAGTTGGATCTGTTTGCTGGATTTGGTGTTTTGCGTGGAGCGTTTAAGGCTGCGACAGGACCATTGCTGGGGAGTGAGGGCCTTGCTAGTCTCCGAGGGAGAGTCGGCACTGCGAGTGGATTAGATGCTTCATCTGCAGCGAATGATTTCGTAATGTTTTATCATGGCACATCGCCAAAGAATGCCGCCAATATTCGATCGATAGGTGTGGATTTGTCTGAGTCGAAATTGACCAATGATTTTGGTCCTGGTTTTTATATGACAACCTCTCGTGATGAAGCTATTAGTTCCGCAACTATGATGAGCAAAAATTCGCAAGATGTCGTTGAATTCTCAGTGCCTAAATCAGAGCTTGAAAAACTAAATAGCAAGGTTTTTGGAGGGGCAAATGGAGAATGGGCTGACTTTGTTGCAATGAATAGGCAATTGACAACTGTTCCTTACCTTCCGCCTGATGAGTGGAAGTATACTTTTGATTTGGTAACAGGGCCAATGTTTGGTGGGGTTGGCAGAAATGGGATAAGAACATTGCCTGCTAGAGGTAATCAAACAAGCATACATACAAAAGAAGCGGTGGATTTGTTTAATAAATATATGCTAAGGAGATAAAATTGTTGCTTCCATCAACAGGTGAGGATGAGGCTTGGTTGTTTGAACGAATAGTTTTTCAACTGCAGAAGGATTATGGTCACACAGAGGAAGGGGCGATTGGCCTAGTGTGTGATTATTATAAAAAATTTACTGATCCATCGTTTTGTGCTTTATATAATCAATCTGTTCAAACGGTAGAGTTTTTTTGTAGAGAAGAGTCTTTGCTCATGGCAGATAGAATTCAGTTTTATGAAGCTTTAGGCAATGAACCTGACGAGAGGGCGTTTACTCAATGGCATAGGGTGCAACGTTCTAAATAAACTGGAGTGAATGATGGCAGTATTAATTGAAGGTATATCGGTAGTTATTCGTTGTCGATCGATTATTGAGAAGGTGCCTGGGGGTATTGCGCATTTTATGCGGATGCTCCCAAATAAAACACTCCGCTCGGATGGTGAACTGGCATGCGTTCACTTTGTGAGTCCTCATGAGACGCGAAGTTATGTGGAAACTCTAAGCGAAATGGGCTTGAGGTACAAGGGCGATGATGGAGCAGCTGTGGATCTTGTGGTTGTTGATCAAATGCATGGGCCGATGGTTTCTTGTGACTGGTTAGGGTTCGGTTGCGCGGATTGGGATGATGATCCAAGGCAACCCGTTGCAGTTTGCTTTGTGCCTCCGGCTGTTAAAGCAAAAGTCATGGCGCCAGAAGGATGGCGTTATGCAGACTCTTTGAGTGCTAATGGCAAATTTGTGGCTGGCGTTGATGCTCCATCAAATTTGGTGTTTTTGCGACAAGATGATGGTGTGGATGTGTTTGTAGATAGAGAAACAGGAAAGGAGTTCTTTCTTCCAAAACTTAAAAGGTAGTTGTGTGCATGATCTGGATTTTGAGTGGCTGAAGATTATTTACATAAAAATAGTCCGTGAGGATTTGAATGTGATTCGCTACTTTTTACGCCTTGGCAGAAGAGTGTGAACTGTTGAAAATAATAGGATCGAAACGAGGCAAGAAGGTGGTCGCTGAATTTGGAGATTATCTTCCATTTAAATTTGATTTGACTGATGGAGAGAGTTGTAATTGTGTTTATTGGAGGCTAGGTAATTTTAAGAGTTCATTAATTGAAATAGGGGTTGATCGAAAAAGTGGGGTGGTGACCAGCTTCTCTTTGGTGATTTTTGATTGTTTTGAGCGTGGAGTTCCTGAGCTGAGTACTTCATTGCGAGAAGAGATTGGAGTGCCATGTTTTTCGGTTGATTGGTGGCATGAAGAGATGCTTTTGGATGAGAGGGCTGAGGTTCGGGTTTTCTATGATTCAAATAAGATAATGATTGCTTGGGCTGATGTTGATGCGACGGAGTGGATTGCCGTGTCTGATTGTGTTGAATTTGGGGTTGGATTTTCAGGAAGGCTTTGCTGGGTCTGTGTAAGAGGGTTGCCCGAGGAAAGTATTAATGGCTTGTCTTTGCTTCAGAGCGCAAATTAGTTTGAGAATTTATTGCTGAGCTTGGCTGTGGGCGTAATAATTCTCATGGCGGCTTTAGGAAGGATCTAGGTGTTTTTGTAAGTGATGAAACACGTGCACCCGGATGATACGACCTATATGTATGATTTGATTTCAGTGGCGGCAAAGGAAGAGTGTGCCGGTGTTTTTTGGAATTTTAAAAGAGTGATGCAGAATAGATTTTTTTGTGCCATGATATATTGAGCCATGCTTATAAAGTAACGGGTGAGTTTGGCGTGCTTGAAGAGGAAGTGTTGAAACAGCGCCCGGATCTGGGTGTTCGTGCAGCCCAGAGCCTGAAGTTGCTGAGTAAAAAAATATATTCAAATTTTAAAAAATCAGGTAAGTCATCTTTTGATTGTGTTGAACGAGTGTGAATTGTTTCTGCGAGTTGTTCAGGTCTTGTTGTTTTGTAAGCGGATAAGGTTCGGAGAGGTGGGGTAAATGTTGAGGGTTGATGAGGGTGAGTTGGACTATTCGGTTGAGCGAATTTGCATTTATGCTGGGGCGCCTTTTAGTGGTGTTGCATACGAAGAGATAAAGGATGTCTTAATCAGTGAGACTATGTATGTGGATGGTCTGCTAGATGGGACGGTCAATATCTGGTATTCCTCTGGCAAGCCGTTTAAAGAAGAGTCGTATCGCAGGAATTATTTCCATGGATGCTGCGTGGAGTGGTTTGAGCATGGCGGGGTGAAGATCACTTGTAGCTATGAGTGTGGAATTTTGATAGAAAGAAAAGAGTGGGATGTGAAGGGGGGCTTAATTAGCGAGTATGGCTTGACTCCATCAGCAGAAGGTTATGAATTGCTGGAGATTCGTCGGCATATGTGGAGCGAGGGCCGGCTCTAAGTTGGATATGTGGTGTGAGCTAGCATGTTGTAGGTAAGTGGTGGGGTGAGGGAGTGTGTCCTAGGGTGGTGCTACCTCTTGGGGCGCTGCAGGAATGATTAATTTTGCAATGAGAAGCCGTGATTCCAGAAAAAAAGGTAGATTTTGAGTGTTATCGTACTTATGCGGCAGTGTTAAAGACAGTTGACTCTGAGTTTTCAAGGGGCGCTAGTTTCGGCTACGACCTTGGGCAGCAGTTCGCATGTGCTTATGATGAACTAGAGAGGCCATGTAAACTTGGGTCGCAATTCAGAAAGGTTGCTATTTATACTGCGCTATTTAAGCGAGTGAGAGGTATAAGTGATGGATTTGCAGTGGATGATCCATTTGACTGGGATGTGTTGCATGAGCTGAAGGAAATTTATATGGGCGTGGATGAGCAGTTTTTTGAAACCTACCACGAGGAGGCGGATGGGCTGAGAGAAGATATGGAGTTGATTACAGAGGTGTTTTTAACAAAGTTGGGCTGATTTGAATTGCTGGGGTTAAGATTTTTTAATGAGCGAGAATTTGAAAGCGGCGCGCCAATCCGGCGCGCCGCTTTTTTTACGCCTTAGCTATTGCGGCCGGGCGTTTTGCCTTCCAGCTCGGTTTTGGCGATTAGCGCGCGTTGCATCGCGTGCACGCTGTCCACGTGCTGGAAGACGTCGCAGCGCAGCGCGCCCAACACCATCAACTGCTCCGCGTAGTTGAAGAAACCCACCCAATAGCCGCGGGCGTGGTGAGGGTCGCGGAAGTCGATGTCGTAGGCGATCTTGCCGAGCAGGCCCTTGTTGTGGCGGTCCAGATTGTCTTTCAGGTACTGGGCCAAGTGGGCGGCACATTCGCGGCCGTAGGCGCAGGCGTCCACGTAGTCGTCGGCCGGCGGCATCTGCCAATGGTGGGGCTGGCCGCGTTGAGGCAGGTGGCGGACGAAGGGCAGCTGCGTGGCCTGGGTTTCGTGAGGCTTGGGACGGTAATGACGGCGCGGGGGAAGTGCTTGGGACATTAGGGAGACTCCTATGAGAGTGTGCATGATGTCCCCGCTTCTCGGTTCCAGTCGGGAGGCGGGCGCAAGACCACAGGACTGGAACACCGATCACTCTCTTCTCGGCACGGCCGAAGCCGTTCCCGCAGCCTGCGCCCGCCGTATGGGCGTGCTCAGGCGGCGAACAATAAGGGCCGCAAAGCGGCCCGTTCGCTGAGAGTGAAGTTTTTTGGGGTTCCAGTCCCAGTGCCGGATGTGGGTCGGCACGCAGGCGATTGTGGCGGCGCGGGCGGGGCGGGTCAAGGGCACGCGGCCGCCGAGTTTTGGGCTTGGGCTTGTGGCCAAGCCGCCCCGGTCCCAGCCGCCGGTGATGCGGCGGGCACTGGGCGGGGGTTTTGGACAGGCTTAGCCGGCGCGCTTGCCCAGGGTGATCCGGCGCTGGGCGAAGGCTTCCCGGCTCAGGCGGATGGAGTCGTAATGACGGCGGCTGAGACGGGTGCCGCCGGCGCGGCGCAGCGACAGCCCCAGCGTGCTTTGGTCGCTGGCTTCGCGTTCGCCGGATAAGGTTTGGGCGGCGGCTTGGCAAGCGGCTTGCCGGCGGGTGGCGGCCGGGTGCGCCTGGTAGGCGTTGCTGGCCTGTTCCAGCGCTTTGCGCAGCAACTGCGGTTTGGTCTGCTCCAGCGCGTCGGCTATTTGGTCCGCCGTGGCGCGTATCAGCTCCTGAAGCGCCTGCTGTTGCAGCGGGCGTTTGTTGCTGCAGTCCAGTCCTGCCTGCTGGCTGAGTTGCTCCAGTTGCTGGCTGAGGGTGCTGACGCCGCCCTGGCGGAAGCGCTCGGCTTGTTGCGGGTAGAGTTGGGCGGCGGCGGCGATCATGGCTTCGCGGTAAGCCTGGATCAGGGCCTTGGCGTCCGCGCCGGGCATCCTGGCCAGGTCGCGGCGCGCCATGTCTTCGGTGTGGGCGTCAATGAAGGCGTGCACTTCGCGGGCTTGGTGATTGTGCAGCAGTTGGCGCCAGGTATTGAGCGGTTGCTGGTTCAGCCAGTGGGCGAAGCGTTGCTGGGCGGGTTTGAACGCCGGGTCCACGCCGGCTGGCGCGGCGGTGGCGAAGCGGCGTCTGGCTTGGTTCAGCGCGCTGTCGTGGGCGCGGGAGCGAGCGGCGCTTGAGCTGGGCGCGGCGCGCAGCAGGGCGGCGTTGGCGTCGCTGTTCTGCGCGCGTTTGAGTTCGCCGGCCAGCGCGGTTTGCGGCGGGGTGTCCGGGTCCGCGGAACCGCGCGGGTGAATGCAGCTGAGCAATAGGTCTGAAATTTTCATAAGCGCTCCTGAGGCGGGATGGGCGGCGTTTAGCGCCGCCTTTTTGTTGGTGCGGCGCAGTGTGCCCAAACCCGGGAGCGTTCAATATAAAGAAATGGCCATGTCCCCGGCATGCGCTCAGAGCAGCATCACCAGCTTGTACTCCGGCGCCTGGGCCAGTTTGAGGGTGATTTGCTGGTGCTCGATGCGGCCGGCGCTGGGGTGGTGGAACACGCGGCTGCCGCCTTCGCGGCCTTGTACGTCCTGTTGCTGCCAGTATTGGCGGAATTCCGGGCTTTTCGCTTCCAGCGCCGCAATCATCGCGGCCATGGCGGGCTGATTCAGCCGCGGGCTGAGATCGGCGCGCAGTTCTGCGACGATGCGGCCGGCGCGCTCCGCCCATTGGTCGATGAAGCTGCGCGCTTCCGGGGCCAGGAAGATGAAGTCCAGCAGGCTGCGGCTGGCGTCCGGCCGGCCCAGCCAGTCCCGGAACAGCCTTTGGGCCGGCGGGTTCCAGGCCACGGCGCGCCATTCGGCGTCCAGCACGTAGGCGGGGGAATCGATATGGGCGGTGGCCTGCTTTAACAGTGCCTTGGCCTGTTCGGACGGGCCGCGCCATTCCGGTTCCGGGTCTTTGAGGCCTGCCAGATTGAACAGGTAGTCGCGCTCGGCGGCGGTCAGGCGCAGCGCCTCGGCCAGCCGGGCCAGGGTGGGCGCGGACACGGATTGGGTGCGGCCCTGTTCTATCCAGGTCAGCCAGGTGGTGCTGATGTCGCACAGCGCGGCCACTTCTTCGCGGCGCAGGCCTTTGGCGCGGCGGCGCTGGCCGGGCGGCAGGCCGGCTTGTTCCGGGCTCAGCCGTTCGCGGTGGGCGCGGATGAATTGGCCCAGCGGCGCGCTGTCTTTGCTGGCGGTCATGGGCGTAGGGCTCTGGGTATTAGTATCGCTACTAGTATAAGCAACTGGCTTGTTGCCGGGAAAGTTTGGCTCCAAGATAAGTCCACGGAGCAGAGCCTTGTGCCCGGCGCGCGGAAACCCGCGGCGCCGGCGGCAGTCTCAAGTTGAATAACCGGATTCGAGCAAACACCATGACCGCACAGACCTTGTACGACAAATTATGGAACAGCCACGTGGTGCGCCAGGAGGCGGACGGCACGGCCTTGCTGTACATCGACCGCCACCTGGTGCATGAGGTGACCAGCCCGCAGGCGTTCGAGGGGCTGAAGCTGGCGGGCCGCCCGCTGTGGCGCGTGGATTCGGTGGTGTCCACCGCGGACCACAACACGCCCACCGATCATTGGGACGAGGGCATCAAGGACCCGATCTCGCGCCAGCAGGTGGAAACGCTGGACGCCAACATCAAGGCCTTCGGCGCGCTGGCGTACTTCCCGTTCAAGGACAAGGGCCAGGGCATCGTCCACGTGATGGGGCCGGAGCAGGGCGCCACGCTGCCGGGCATGACGGTGGTGTGCGGCGACAGCCACACTTCCACTCACGGCGCTTTCGCCGCGCTGGCGCATGGCATCGGCACCTCCGAGGTGGAGCATGTGATGGCCACGCAGTGTCTGGTGGCCAAGAAATCCAAGAATATGCTGGTGCGGGTGGACGGCAAGCTGGGCCGCGGCATCACCGGCAAGGATGTGGCGCTGGCCATCATCGGCAAGATTGGCACCGCCGGCGGCACCGGCTATGCGATCGAGTTCGCCGGCGAGGCCATCGAGAGCCTGTCTATGGAAGGCCGGATGAGCTTGTGCAATATGGCGATCGAGGCCGGCGCGCGTTCGGGCATGGTGGCGGCGGACCAGAAGACCATCGATTATGTAAAAGGCCGGCCGTTTGCGCCTAAAGGCGAGCAGTGGGAGCAGGCGGTGGCGTATTGGCGCACTTTGCGTTCCGATCCGGGCGCCGTATTCGACGCGGAAGTGGTGCTGCGCGCGGAGGAGATTCTGCCGCAGGTGACCTGGGGCACTTCGCCGGAGATGGTGGTGGATATCGACGGCGCGGTGCCGGACCCGGCGCGGGAAAGCGATCCGGTGAAGAAAAACGGCATTGAGCGCGCGCTCAGCTATATGGGCTTGCAGGCCAATACTCCCATTCACGACATCGCGGTGGACATTGTCTTCATCGGCTCCTGTACCAATAGCCGCATCGAGGATTTGCGCGAGGCCGCCAGCGTGGCCAAGGGCCGCCATAAGGCCGCCAACGTGAAGCAGGTGCTGGTGGTTCCGGGCTCCGGCCTGGTGAAGGCGCAGGCCGAGGCCGAGGGCCTGGACCAGGTGTTCCTGGCCGCCGGCTTCGAGTGGCGCGAGCCGGGCTGCTCCATGTGCCTGGCGATGAACGCGGACCGTCTACAGCCTGGCGAGCGCTGCGCGTCCACGTCCAACCGCAATTTCGAGGGCCGTCAGGGGCAGGGCGGCCGCACGCATCTGGTCAGCCCGGCGATGGCGGCGGCCGCCGCCGTCACCGGTCATTTCGTCGATGTGCGTTCGTTGTAACCGTTCCAAGGAGAGAATCATGCAAAAACTGCTGTTGTTGGTACTGGCCGCGCTGACCCTGAGCGCTTGCAATACGGTGAAGGGCGTGGGCCAGGACGTGTCCAAGGGCGGGCAGGCGATTGAAAACGCCGCCAAGGACGTGTCCAACAAAATGTGATGCGGCGGCCCGCCCCCGGCGTCCGCCGGGGCGGTTGTCTCCTCGCACTCTCTAATGAAGGCGGGCGCTAGCGCCCGGAAACGGCATTGACGATGAAAGCATTTACCACCCTGACCGGTTTGGCCTGTCCCTTGGACCGCGCCAATGTGGATACCGACGCCATTATTCCCAAGCAGTTCTTGAAATCCATCAAGCGCTCGGGCTTCGGTCCCAATCTGTTCGACGAATGGCGTTACCTGGACCACGGCGAGCCGGGCATGGACAACAGCAAGCGGCCGCTGAACCCCGACTTCGTGCTTAACCTGCCGCGCTATCAGGGCGCGCAGGTGTTGCTGGCGCGCGAGAACTTCGGCTGCGGCTCCAGCCGCGAGCACGCGCCGTGGGCGCTGGACGACCAGGGCTTCCGCGTGGTGATCGCGCCCAGTTTCGCCGACATCTTCTTCAACAACTGCTACAAGAACGGTCTGCTGCCCATCGTGCTGGCGGCGGACGCGGTGGATCAGCTGTTCCGCGAATGCGCGGCCGCCGAAGGCTATCAGCTGACCGTGGACCTGGCGGCGCAGACGGTGAGCACGCCGGCCGGGCAGGTATTCCCCTTCGACATCACCGAGCACCGCAAGCACTGCCTGCTGGGCGGCCTGGACGAGATTGGCCTGACCCTGCGGCACGCGGACGAAATCAAGGCTTTCGAAGCCAAGCGCCGCGGCGAGCAGCCGTGGCTGTTCGCCTGAATGGCGGCCGGCGATGAGCGCGCTACAGCAGGGCGGCCACGCGCATAAGCAGCACGTGGAGCAGCAGTTCGGCGGCCAGGCCGCCGCCTATCTGAGCAGCCAAGTGCATGCGGAAGGCGCGGAGTTCGCCGAGCTGCGCCAAGCGGCGGCGGAGCATGGCGCGGCGCGGGTGCTGGACCTGGGCTGCGGCGCCGGCCATGTCGGCTTTCAGGTGGCGGAGCCGGCGCGGGAGGTGGTGGCTTACGATTTGTCGGCCGCCATGTTGGAGGTGGTGGCGGCTGAAGCGGCCCGGCGCGGCCTGGACAATCTGAGCACGCGGCAGGGCGCGGCGGAGCGGCTGCCTTTTGCCGACGGCGATTTCGATCTGGTGTTCAGCCGCTATTCCGCCCATCACTGGGGCGATGTGGGCCTGGCGCTGCGCGAGGCGCGGCGCGTGCTGAAGCCGGGCGGCCGGCTGGCGCTGATCGACGTGATGTCGCCGGGGCAGCCCTTGCTGGACACGCATCTGCAGGCGGTGGAGGTGCTGCGGGATTCCAGCCATGTGCGCGATTACAGCGCCGGAGAATGGCTGGCGATGCTGGCCGAGGCCGGCTTCGCGGTGGACAGCCTGCGCCGTCAGCGGCTGCGGCTGGCCTTCGACGCCTGGACCGCGCGCATGCGCACGCCGCCGGAGATGGCCGCGGCCATCCGCCTGCTGCAGCAGCGCATGGGCCGGGAGGTGCGCGA
This sequence comes from Chromobacterium rhizoryzae, assembly GCF_020544465.1. Lineage (NCBI taxonomy): Bacteria > Pseudomonadati > Pseudomonadota > Betaproteobacteria > Neisseriales > Chromobacteriaceae > Chromobacterium > Chromobacterium rhizoryzae. The sequence continues at coordinate 3,055,134 of NZ_CP066126.1, read as the reverse complement.
TTATTTCGCCATCGAGGCGGACGGCAGCTTCAGCGCCGACGTGATGGTGTCGTGGGCCAGAACATGAACGCCGCCCGCGGCGACGGCCGGCGCGGCGCGATGGCCTGGCTGCACCGCCATCCCTGCTGGGCCTTCGCGCTGCTGGGCTTGAGCTTTCTAGTGTTCGGCGCGGGCACGGTCAATCTGGCCCTGTTGTTGCAATTGAATTTCAAGCTGTGGCTGGACGCCGGCTGGCAGGCGGCGATGGACGGCGCGCTGCGCCAGTTGCTGGAACTGCTGGCGTCCGGCTATGCCGCGATGGCGGCTTATATCGTATTCAAATGTTGCGAGCGGGCGCTGGTGGAGCGGCTGACCCGGCGCGGTCCTCAAGACTGAAAAGGAAAACAGTATGAAAATCGCCATTTTGCCGGGTGACGGCATCGGTCCGGAAATCATCGCCCAGGCGCAGCGCGTGCTGGAAGTGCTGCGCAAGGACGGTCTGCCCATCGAAACCGAACAGGCGCCCTTGGGCGGGGCCGGCTACGACGCCTTCGGCCAGCCGTATCCGGAGTTCACCCAGAAGCTGTGCCGCGAATCCGACGCGGTGCTGCTGGGCGCGGTGGGCGGCCCGGCCTACGACAAGCTGGAGCGTCCGCTGCGGCCGGAGCGCGGCCTGCTGGCCATCCGCAAGGATTTGAACCTGTTCGCCAACCTGCGGCCGGCCATCCTGTACCCGGAACTGGCCAACGCCTCCACGCTGAAGCCGGAAGTGGTGTCCGGCCTGGACATCATGATTGTGCGGGAGCTGACCGGCGACATTTACTTTGGCCAGCCGCGCGGCATCGCCGTCAACGAGCTGGGCGAGCGCGAGGCCTACAACACCATGCGCTACAGCGAGGGCGAGGTGCGCCGCATCGCCCATGTCGCCTTCGGCATCGCAATGAAGCGCGACAAGCGCTTGTGCTCGGTGGACAAGGCCAATGTGCTGGAAACCACCGAGTTCTGGAAAGAGGTGATGATAGATGTGGCCAAGGAGTATCCGCAGGTGGAGTTGTCCCATATGTACGTGGACAACGCGGCGATGCAGCTGGTGCGCAATCCCAAGCAGTTCGACGTGATGGTGACCGGCAATATCTTCGGCGACATCCTGTCGGACGAGGCCTCGATGCTGACCGGCTCCATCGGCATGTTGCCGTCGGCCTCGCTGGACGAAAACAACAAGGGCCTGTACGAGCCCTCGCACGGCTCGGCGCCGGACATCGCCGGGCAGAATCTGGCCAATCCGCTGGCCACCATCCTGTCCGCGGCGATGATGCTGCGCTACACCTTCGGCCTGGAAGACGCGGCGCAGCGGGTGGAAAACGCGGTGAAAACCGTGCTGGCGCGCGGCCTGCGCACCGCCGACATCTACGAGGCCGGCTGCGAGAAGGTCAGCTGCTCGGCGATGGGGGATGCGGTGGTGTCGGCGCTGTAAATGGCAGTGGTCCGCCCGGCTTGCGCCGGGCGAACCGTCTGTTCTGATTTGAATACAATAAAAACGAAATACCCCATTGCCTGACGCTTTATCGCGCTGCACAATGGGGTGACAACATTACAGCCGCCCGCCGCACAGGCGGGCGCGACGATTTGACAGACAGATACCAGGAGAGACCCAGTGAGAGTAGGTTTTGTTGGCTGGCGCGGCATGGTGGGTTCCGTGCTGATGCAGCGCATGCGCGAAGAGAACGATTTTGCGGCGATCGCCGAGCCGGTGTTCTTCACCACCTCCAATGTGGGCGGCAAAGCCCCCGACATCGGCCGCGACGCCCCGGCGCTGAAAGACGCGAAGGACATCGCCGAACTCAAGACCATGGACGTGATCGTCACCTGCCAGGGCGGCGATTACACCAATGAAGTCTATCCGCAGCTGCGCGCCGCCGGCTGGAACGGTTACTGGGTGGACGCGGCTTCCGCGCTGCGCATGGAAGACAATGCCATCATTATCCTGGACCCGGTCAATAAAGCGGTGATCGAGCAGGGCCTGGCGCGCGGCGTCAAGGACTACGTCGGCGGCAACTGTACCGTGTCGCTGATGCTGATGGCGCTGGGCGGCCTGTTCCAGAACGATCTGGTGGAGTGGGCCACCTCCATGACCTATCAGGCCGCCTCCGGCGCCGGCGCGCAGAATATGCGCGAACTGCTGTCTGGCATGGGCGCGATCAACGCCCAGGTATCCGGCCTGCTGGCGGACCCGGCGTCCGCCATTCTGGACATCGACCGCAAAGTGTCGGACTTCCTGCGCGCGGACGATTTCCCCAGCCAGAACTTCGGCGTGCCGCTGGCCGGCAGCCTGATCCCTTGGATAGACAAGGACCTGGGCAACGGCCAATCCAAGGAAGAATGGAAGGGCGGAGTGGAAACCAACAAGATCCTGGGCCGCTCCGCCAACCCGGTGCCGGTGGACGGCTTGTGCGTGCGCGTGGGCGCGATGCGTTGCCACAGCCAGGCCTTGACCATCAAGCTCAAGCGCGATGTGCCGCTGGACGAGATCGAAGCCATGCTGGCCGCCGCCAATCCCTGGGCCAAAGTGGTGCCCAATACCCGCGAGGCCTCGATGGCCGAGCTGACCCCGGCGGCGGTGACCGGCACGTTGGCCACGCCGGTGGGCCGCCTGCGCAAGATGGCGATGGGCGGCGAATACCTGTCCGCCTTCACCGTGGGCGACCAACTGCTGTGGGGCGCGGCCGAACCGCTGCGTCGCATGTTGCGTATCCTGATCGAGCGCTGACAGGGTAGAATGGCGGCAGCCTGGGGCTCGCCTTGGCGAGCACCTACTGCCGAGCCGCGCGTCAAACGCGCGGCCTAGTTGAAAAGGGCACTGAGGTGCCCTTTTTTGCGCGCGGTATTCTGTTTGCAATGATTGATTGAGAAAGTAAAGCGATGTCGAACTCTATTCAGCTCGCCGTAGTCGGCGCCACCGGCCTGGTGGGCCAGGCGGTACTGGAACTGCTGGCCCAGCGCCAATTGCCTGTTGGCCGGGTCTTTGCCGTGGACGCGGCGGACAAGGAAGGCGAGACCGCCGCCTACGGCAATCTGGAGCTGGACGTGCATCCCATCGACGGTTTCGCCTTTGAAAACGTGGCGCTGGCCATCTTCGCGGCCGGCAGCGAGCTGGCGCGCGAGTACGCGCCGCTGGCGCGCGCGGCCGGCGCGGCGGTGGTGGATTTCAGTTCCGCCTTCCGCGAGGACGACAGCGTACCGCTGGTGATTCCCGCCATCAACGGCGCCTTGCTGGCGGACGCCGGCGAAGCCGCGCTGGCCGCCGCGCCCAATTGCACGGTGACGCCGCTGGCGCTGGCGCTCGCGGCGCTGCGCCCGCTGGGTTTGCAGCGCGTGTCGGTGGCCACTTATCAATCGGTGTCCGGCAGCGGCCAGGCGGCGATGGAAGAGCTGGCGGACCAGACCACGGCGCTGTTCTCCCAGCGCGAGACCGAAAGCCGGGTCTACGACAAGCGCATCGCCTTCAATGTATTGCCGCAGATCGGCGCGCTGGACGCGGACGGCGCGTCCGAGGAAGAGCGCTCGGTGGAGCGCGAATTGACGCGGCTGCTGGATCTGCCGCAGTTGCAAGTGGAGGCCACCTGCGTGCGCGTGCCGGTGTTCTTTGGCCACGCCTGGGCGGTGAACGCGGCATTCGAACATGAATTTGACATGGAGCAAGCGCGCAAACGTCTGCTTGCGGCAGGCTTGCAAGTGGTGGCCGCGGATAAGCTGGGCGGCTATGTGACGCCGATGGAAGCCACCGGCAACGAGGCGGTGTGGGTCAGCCGCCTGCGCGGCAAGGGCCGGACGCTGAGTTTCTGGCTGGCCGCCGACAATGTGAAGGCCGGCGCCGCGCTCAATTGCGTGAATATCGCCGAAACTCTGTTAAAGCAGAATGGCTTGATCTGATCCGGCGGTTTGGCTGAAGCCGCGCATCGCGCGGACAGAGGGCGGCATTCGCGAGAGTGCCGCCCTGTTTCATGGCTGCGGCGGAAATCGCGGGTAAACGGCGTCATTATGAAATCTAGCTAAAAACAGCCGCAGGGCCTAAGATTGCAACAGTTACCGTCTGCGCCCGCTGGGCCAGCGCAAATAAAATCAAGATAAACCGTGCCGGAAGGTTGACAGTGACACATCAGGCAAAAATCAGAATCGGCGTTCTGGCGGTGGCTTTGGCCTGCTCCGCCAGCGCCTGGGCAGGGCTGGGGAAAATCAACGTCAGGTCCAATCTGGGCGAGCCGTTCCGCGCCGATATCGAATTGACCGGGGTAAGGGCGGCGGAACTGGAGAGCGCGAGGATAGGGCTGGCCGGGGCGGATACGTTTCAGGATTTGAACGTCGATTACGCCACGGTGCTCAATATGCTGCGCTTCAGCGTGGCGCCCAGTTCGCGCGGCGCCATGATACGCATCAGTTCTTCCGGCCCCATCAACGACCCCTATCTGCGCTTCGTGGTGGAGGCCAAGACCTCGTCGGGACGCGCGGTGCGCGAGTACACCGTGCTGTTGGACCCCAGCAATTACTCTATGGCCTCGCCGTCCGCCAACATCGTGCAGGACGTGCCCAGCTACGCCGACAACAATCTGTCCAGCCGCTACCGCGGCAACGTCGCGCCCATCGCGCGGCCGCAGCCCGGCATTCTCAAAGTGAAGTCCGGCTCCACCCTGCGCGGCCTGGCCGGCAAGGTGAGGCCGCGCGGCGCCACGCTGGACCAGACCATGGCCGCGCTGGCCCAGGCCAACCCCGACGCCTTTGTCGACGGCGACGTCAGCCGCCTCAAGCTGGGCGCGGTGCTGAAAGTGCCGACCAGCCGCAAGATCAAAGCCCTGAGCGCCGCTCAGGTGGCCAGCATTCTGGGCGGCCAGCCCGCTGCGCCGGCGGGCGAAGCCAAGGCCGGCTCGGATGTGCTGAAGCTGGTGCCCAGCGAGCCGGGCGGCGGCAAGCTGACCGATCTCGAGCAGCAAGTGGCGGCGCGCGAGCAGGCGCTGAAAAACGCGGAGGCGCGCATCAGCGCGCTGGAAGAGCAATTGAAGGCCTTGCAGGCCGGCAAGCCCTTGCCGGCCATGCCCAGCTCCAGCCCCAGCGCCGTTCCGGCCGCGGCCGAGCCGGCGGCGGCCAGCGCTCCCGCGCACGCCGCCAGCGCGCCGGCCCCGGCGCCCGCGGCCAAGCCCGCCCCGGCGGAGCACAAGCCCGCGGCCAAGCCGGCGGCGCCGCCTCCGCCGCCGGAACCTTCGCTGCTGGATAAAGTGATAGACCACCTGCCGCTAGTGGGCGGCGGCGTGGCCGGCCTGGGCCTGTTGGGCGCTCTGGGCCTGCTGCTGGCGCGCAGGCGCAAGGGCGGCAAGCCCTTGTCGCTGTCCGCCAACAATACCAGCGCCGCCCTGAGCCGCGGCGCGTCTTCCGGCATGGAGCCGCCGTCGGTGGGCGGCGGCCATTCCTTCATGAGCAACTTCACCCAGGCGGCCGGCGCCATCGACGCGGCCGAGGTCGACCCGGTGGCGGAAGCCGAGGTGTACATCGCCTACGGCCGCGACGTGCAGGCCGAGGACATCCTCAAGGACGCGCTGGCCAAAGATCCGTCGCGCCAGGAAGTCAGGCTGAAGCTGATGGAGATCTACGCGGCGCGGCCGGACGTCGCCAGCTTTGAAAAACTGGCGCGGGAAATGCACGCCACCTTCGACGGCCATGGACCGATCTGGGCCAAGGCCGCGGCGATGGGGCGCTCGATAGACCCGACCAACTCTTTGTACTTGTCGGACGGCGAGGGCGAGGACATCGAAGCCGCGCCCGCGCCGACGTCGCCCCCGGGCGGCATCGATCTGGACCGGGAATTGTTCGGCGAGCCCGAGGCCGCGCCGACGGAGCCGGCCGCCGCGCCTGAACCGATTGCCGCGCCGGAAGCGGCCGCGCCCGAGAACGATCCCTTGGCCGCGCTGTTCGCCGAACCCCAGGCCGAGGAGGAGAAGGCGGAGGAAGCCAATCTGCTCAATTTCGATCTGGACACGGAGCTGACGCCGCCCGCGGCCGAACCCAAGCCGGAGCCCGCGCCCGCGGCGCCGGCGGAAAACAATTTGCTGGACTTCGACTTCAATCTGGAAGGCATGGCGGCGGAAGCGCCGGCCGCAGCGGAAGCGCCGGCGCCGCAAGCGGCCCCGCCCGCGGGCTTCGAGTCCCTGTACGAGGACATGTTGGCGGAAACGCCGGCCGCCGAGGCGGAAGCCCCTGCGGCGGCGCAGGCCGAAGGCATGTCGGTGCTGGACGACCCGCTGGCCACCAAGCTGGACCTGGCCAAGGTTTATCTGGACATGGGAGACCGCGACGGCGCCAAAGAAGTATTGCAGGATCTGATCGCCGAGGCGCAGGGACCGCTCAAGGCGGAGGCCGAGGCCTTGCTGGCCACGATCAGCGCCTGAGACAGAGGCTGAGAGCCGGTTCAATGTCTCGCGAGCCAAGGCGAAAACGGCTGAGAAAGCGGGTGTCCGCTTGGCGCATGAGGATTGCGAAGCGGCGCTCGTCGTGAACGTCCGACGCGGCGCTGCGGACATGGGGCGGCTTCAAAGGCAATGAGCGGCGGGATGGAGTTACTCCTCCCGCCGCTTGACGATCTCGCGCCGGTGCGTGGTTTTTAGGCGAAAAACCGGAAAATGTGTGGCTTTTTTGGCCATTGCCTGGATGCAATGAGACGGGGACGCCCGATTTATCCTCGCTAAGTGGTTGTTGTATAGTTTCGTTGCAATAATTAAAACGTTATAAGGGCCTGTCGAGACCCGGCTGCCGGCCAAGGCAAGCGGCGCGGCGGCTTCGAAGAATGAGGGTGGGGAAATTCGTTCATGTCTTTCAAGACACGCATGAGTCAAATCGCGTCGCTGCTGGCCGGTCTTGGTCTGGCGGCGGCCGCTACGGCCGGCTTGGGGCCGATCCGGGTGTTGTCCGCCGATGGCGAGCCTTTCCTGGCGGAAATTCCGGTGGTGGACGAGGAGCCCTCCGACAATGTGCTGGTGGGCCTGGCGGATCGCAACCGCTATCCGCTGTTGTCCACTTACAGCGGTTCCGCCGGCAGCCTGCAGTTTTCCATCGTCCGCAAACCGGACGGCAATGTTCAGAAAATCCAGGTCAAGGGCGCCGCCAGTTATCCGGAGCCGCTGTTGCGCTTCGCCGTGGATCTGAGTTGGCCGGCGGGCCGGTTAGTGCGCGAATTCGAAGTGGATTATCGGCGAGACGGCCCGCGCAACAAGCCCGCGCCGGCGCGGGAGGAGGGCAAGAAGCCGCTGGCCGGCGTCGACGCCTCGCCGCGGCTGGATTCCTTGGGCCTGAGCGACGCCCGCCTGCGTTCCCGTCTGGGCGAACCCTTGCTGTTGGAGCTGACTTTGCAGGGCAGTGCCTTGGATCAGGCGGAACCGCCGCGGCTGGCCTTGTTCGCTGTGGCGGCGCAGGGCGAGCCCAACGCCCAGCAAGTGCGTCTGGTGGCTTCCATTGTGCCCCATGTCGAAAAAGTGGCCAAAGGCCGGTTCAATGTGCAATTACGCACTGAGCAGCCGGTGACCGAGCCGATGCTGGCCTTCCGGCTGGAGGTGGCGGCGGGCAAGCTCAAAGCGCAGAAAAACTACTCGGTGTTGCTGGATCCCCATTCGGCGGCCAAGCCGGCCCCCGTCGCCAAGACGCAGGGTTTGAAAGTGTACCGGGTGCTCAAGGGCGACACGCTGTCCGGCATCGCCAGCCGCGTGCGCGGCGGCGGGGAGTCGGGCGCGGTGGCGCAGCAACTATTGCAAGGCAATCCCGAGGCCTTCATCGCCGGAGACGCCAATCGCCTGCGCGCCGGCGTGGCGCTGGAATATCCGTCGGAGTGGCAACTGCGCGGCCAGAGCGCCGCCCGCGCCGCGGAGCCTAAGCGGCCGGCGGTTTCGCCCGAGGCCCGCGCGGCTGAGAAAAGCGCGCCGCAAGACAGCAAGCCCCAGGCGCGAGCGCCGCAGGAGCATCAGCCTCCGGCGCAGAAGCCCCCGGAACGCAAGCCGCCGGAAGCCGCGCGGCAGGAACACAAGCCACCGGAATCCAAACCGCAGGAGCACAAACCCGTAGAGGCCAAATCGGCGGCCAAGCCGGCCGCTCCGCTCGCGCCGGCGCATCCGCCTGTCGCCAAGGAAGCGTCCAAACCGGCTCCGGCGGCGGAAGCCCCGAGGCAAGCGGCCGCGCCGTCGCAGCAGGAGAGGCATTTGCAGCAGATGCTGCAGCGGCAAGACCAGGCCCTGCAGCAAGCCGAGCAGCGGGCCAAGGCGCTGGAACAGAAAATCCAGGATTACCAGCGCCAGGCGGCGGCCAAGGCCGCGCCGGCCCCAGCGCCGGCGGAAAGAGAGCCCGGCCCCGAGTCCGCGCCGGAGCCCAAGGTCGAGACCAAGCCGGAACCCAAGCCGGAACCCAAGGTGGCGGCCGTCAGTTCCATGCCGGTCGCGGCGGCGTCCGCGCCGCAGGCGGCGACGGCGGAACACGCGGAGAAGCCTCCGGTTGTCGAAGCGGCCGCTCAGCACGAGCCGCCGCCGGCCACGCCTGTCGACAGCAAGGCTGCGCCGGTCACGGCGGCGGCCAATGGCTGGACGGACGAATTGGCCGCGGCCTTGTCCGACGAGTCCATGCGCTGGAAGCTGGGCGGGGCCGCGGCGGCGCTGGGCCTGGTGGCCTTGCTGCTGGCGCGGCGCAAACGCAAGGGCGGCGGCAAGGACGAGCCCGCCGCGCCGGCCTTGAGCGGCACGGCGGCGGGCGCGTCGATGTTGGGGCCGTTGACAACCTTGATGAGCTCCTTGAAGAAGGGCGACGGCATCGACCTGTCCTCGGTGGACCGGGTGGCCGAAGCCGACGTCTACCTGGCCTACGGCCGCGACGACCAGGCTTTGGAGATTCTGCGCGAAGGCTTGGCTCACGAGCCGATGCGGCAGGATTTGCGCTACAAATTGCTGGAAGTCTTGTCCACCCAGCAGGACAAGCAGATGTTCATCGCCGAGGCCACCACCGCCAAGGGCGTGTTCGGCAAGGACAGCACCTTATGGATGAGGGTGTGCGAAATCGGCCAGACCGTCGCGCCAGGCCATCCGCTGTTCGCCCAGGCCAAGCCCGAGCCAGCGGCGGATGCGCCGCCGCCCGCGGCCGCCGAGCCTGCGCCTGTGGCCGCTCCCGCGGCCCCCGTCGCGGCAGCGCCCACACCGGCACCCGCGCCCGTCGCGGCAGCGCCGACGCCCGCCCCGGCAGCCGCGGCGAGCCCGGACGAGGAGAAAATGGAGTTGGCCAAGTTGTATCTGGAGATGGGCGACAAAGAAACCGCGGACGCCTTGATGAAGGAGGCCGGCCGCTAAAGCGCCGGTCGCGCCCGCGCGCATGGAAGAGGTCGGCCGCGCTTGACGCGAGCCGGCCTCTTTTCGTTTTGCTTCGACGGCGTCTTATGCCGCGGTTGGGCGCTTTTCTCGTGCGTTCGCAGCAAACGTCATCGTTTGGGCGTGGCGCAAACCGGGCAGGATAAGGTAGAGTGAGTGCTTTATTGCTGAAACGACGCGGCGCGCCGCGTCGGAGTTTGAAGAAGGTGTGGGTATGAGGATAGCGCTCGGCATCGAGTATGACGGTCGGGCGTTCGCCGGCTGGCAGACTCAGCCGCATGGCAATACGGTGCAGGACAGATTGAATCAGGCGATCGCGCAGATCGCCGGCGTGGAGGCCGTCGGCACGCTGGCCGCGGGCAGGACCGACGCCGGCGTGCATGCGGCCATGCAAGTGGTGCATTTCGACAGCCCGGCCGAGCGGCCGCTGAACGCCTGGGTGCGCGGCGTCAACGCCTTGCTGCCGGCTGAGGTGGCGGTGGTGTGGGCGCGGGAGGTGTCGGCGGATTTTCACGCGCGTTTTTCGGCGTTTTCCCGCAGTTACAGTTATTTTCTGCTGACCAGCCCGGTGCGACCCTGTCTGCTGGCCGGCAAGATGGGCTGGTTTCATCAGGCGCTGGACGTGGCGGCGATGCGAGAGGCGGCGGCCCATCTGTTGGGGCGGCATGATTTTTCCAGTTTTCGCGCCTCGGAGTGCCAGGCCAAATCGCCGCTCAAGGATTTGCAGCGGCTGGACATCAGCGAGCAAGACGGCCTGATCCGCTTCGATCTGCTGGCGGACGCCTTCCTGCATCATATGGTGCGCAATATCGTCGGCGCGCTGGTCTACGTGGGCAAGGGCGCTTTGCGCGCGGATGAGATGGCGGGTTTGCTGGCCGCGCGCGACCGTACCTTCGCGCCGCCCACCTTCATGCCGGACGGTTTGTACCTGACCGGCGTGGGTTATCCGGAAACATATGATTTGCCGTCGCAGGCGGACGCCGCGCGGCTGGCTTTGTGGAGATGAGAGTGGGCGGCACGACCCGAATCAAGATTTGCGGCATTACCCGGCCGGAAGACGGCGTCGAGGCTGCGCGGCTGGGCGCCGACGCCATCGGCCTGGTGTTCTACGCCAAGAGCCCGCGCCATGTCGACCTCGAGCAGGCGCGGGCGGTGATCGCGGCGCTGCCGCCCTTCGTCAGCGTGGTGGCCTTGTTTGTCAATCCGGAGCCGGAGTACGTGCGCGAAGTGCTGGCCGCCTGCGCGATCGACATCTTGCAGTTCCACGGCGAGGAAGACGCCGCCTTCTGCCGCTCTTTCCAGCGGCCTTATCTGAAAGCGGTGCGGGTGAAGCCGGGCGTGGACCTGGCCGAGATCGCCGCCGCCTACCCGGACGCGCGCGCGGTGCTGAGCGACGCCTTCGTCGAAGGCGCGCACGGCGGCACCGGCGCCACCTTCGACTGGAGCTTGCTGCCGGAGGCCTTGCCTCTGCCGCTAATCCTGTCCGGAGGCCTGGACGAACACAATGTGGCGGCGGCGGTGGCGCAGGTGCGCCCGGCCGCGGTCGACGTCTCCAGCGGTGTGGAGGCGTCCAAGGGAATCAAAGATGCCGCCAGAATGGCGGCGTTCATATCAGGAGTTAGACATGGATCGTTATGACCTGCCGGACGCCCAGGGCCATTTTGGCCCGCATGGCGGCGTCTATGTCGCCGAAACCTTGATGGCGGCGCTGGACGAGCTGAAAAACGAGTACGCTCGCGTCAAGGCCGACCCGTCGTTCTGGGAAGAATTCCGCCACGAGCTTAAGCACTACGTCGGCCGGCCCAGTCCGGTCTACCACGCCAAGCGCTGGTCCGAGCAACTGGGCGGCGCGCAGATCTATCTGAAGCGCGAAGACCTGAACCACACCGGCGCGCACAAGATCAACAACGCCATCGGCCAGGCGCTGCTGGCGCGGCGCATGGGCAAGAAGCGGGTGATCGCCGAAACCGGCGCCGGCCAGCACGGCGTGGCCTCCGCCACCGTGGCGGCGCGCTACGGCATGGAGTGCGTGGTGTATATGGGCGCCGAGGACATCAAGCGCCAATCGCCCAATGTGTTCCGCATGAAGCTGCTGGGCGCCACCGTGGTGCCGGTGGAGTCCGGTTCCAAGACGCTGAAGGACGCCTTGAACGAGGCGATGCGAGACTGGGTGACCAATATCGACAGCACCTTCTACATCCTGGGCACCGCGGCCGGTCCGCATCCCTATCCGATGCTGGTGCGCGATTTCGTGTCGGTGATCGGCGAGGAGGCCAAGGTGCAGATGCCGGAAGTGATCGGCCGCCAGCCGGATGTGGTGGTGGCTTGTGTCGGCGGCGGCTCCAACGCCATCGGCATGTTCTACCCGTATATCGGCGTGGACGGCGTGCGCATGGTGGGCGTAGAGGCCGGCGGTCTGGGCCTGGATTCCGGCAAGCACGCGGCACCGATTTCCGGCGGCGCGCCCCTGGGCGTGTTGCACGGCGCCAAGAGCTATCTGATGCAGGACGAGAACGGCCAGGTGGTGGAAACCCATTCGGTGTCCGCCGGCCTGGATTATCCGGGCGTGGGGCCGGAGCACAGCTATCTGAAGGACATCGGCCGCGCCGACTACGTGGCGATCAACGACGACGAGGCTTTGCGCGCCTTCCACGACTGTTGTCACTTCGAGGGCATCATCCCGGCGCTGGAATCCAGCCACGCGCTGGCCTGGGCCGTCAAGGAAGCGCCGAAGATGGGCAAGGACCAGGTGATTCTGGTCAATCTGTCCGGCCGCGGCGACAAGGACATCAACACTGTGGCCGGTCTTGCCGGCATCACTCTGTAAGGAGGCGCTATGTCACGTATCGCCAAATGTTTTGAAGCGCTGGCCGGCGGCAAGGCGCTGATCCCCTTCATCACCGCCGGCGACCCGTCGCCGCAGCTGACCGTGCAACTGATGCACGGCCTGGTGGAGGGCGGCGCCGACATCATCGAGCTGGGGGTGCCGTTTTCCGATCCGATGGCCGACGGCCCTGTGATCCAGCGCGCCTCCGAGCGCGCTCTGGTCCACAAAGTGGGTTTGCGCCAGGTGCTGGAGCTGGTGGCGGCGTTCCGCCGCGACAACGATCACACCCCGGTGGTGCTGATGGGTTATCTGAATCCGGTGTTCGCCATGGGCTATCAGGACTTCGCCGCGGCGGCCAAGGCCGCCGGCGTCGACGGGGTGCTGACTGTGGACAGCCCGCCGGAGGAATCCGCCGATCTGTCGGCGGCCTTGACCGCCAACGGCCTGGATCCGGTATTTCTGATCGCGCCCACCACGCCGCCGCAACGTGTGGCGGAAATCGCCAAACTGGCGCGCGGATACGTCTATTATGTGTCTCTGAAGGGGGTGACCGGCGCCGGGCATCTGGACATTGACGACGTAGCGCGTAAAATTGCTGCCCTTAGAGAATATTTGACCGTACCGATAGGCGTCGGCTTTGGCATTCGCGACGGTGCGACAGCCAAGGCGATCTCCGCCGCCGCTGACGCGGTGGTGGTGGGCAGCCGTTTGGTGCAGGAAATTGAGGCGGCGACACCCGAAACCGCCAAAGAGCGGTTAACCCGTCTGGTGGCCGAACTGAAGGCCGCCATCCGATAGAACACTGCGGGGGCTCAGCCCCCGTTTTACTGTGCCCGCCGTTTGGCGGCGGGCCCAAGAATCAAGGAGTCAGCATGAGCTGGTTGAATAAGCTCCTGCCGCCGAAGATCAAGCGCGACAACCGCGCCGACAAACCTTCCGCGGTACCGGAGGGGCTTTGGAGCAAGTGCCCGGAATGCGAAGCCGTGTTGTATTACACCGATCTGGAGAGCAATCTGCAGGTGTGTCCCAAGTGTAATCACCACCATCCGCTGACCGCGCGCGAACGTCTGAACCTGCTGCTGGATGAAGAAGGCCGTCGCGAGTTGGGCGAAGAGGTCAAGCCGGTGGATATCCTGAAGTTCAAGGACAGCAAGAAATATCCGGACCGCCTGACCGCCGCCAAGAGCGACACCGGCGAGGACGACGCGCTGGTGGTGATGCAGGGCAGCATCGAATCGATGCCGGTGGTGGTGGCCGCGTTTGAATTCAAATTCATCGGCGGCTCCATGGGCTCGGTGGTGGGTGAGCGCTTCGTGCGCGGCGTGCGCGCCGCGGTGGAGGCCAAGGCACCCTTCATCTGCGTGGCCGCTTCCGGCGGCGCGCGGATGCAGGAAGGCTTGAACTCGCTGATGCAGATGGCCAAGACCAGCGCGGCCTTGCAGCTGCTGACCGACGCCAAGCTGCCCTTCATCTCGATCCTGACCGACCCGACCATGGGCGGCGTGTCCGCCTCCTTCGCCTTCCTGGGCGACGTGGTGCTGGCCGAGCCCAAGGCGCGCATCGGCTTCGCCGGCGCGCGGGTGATCGAGCAAACCGTGCGCGAAACCTTGCCGGAAGGCTTTCAGCGCGCCGAGTTCCTGCTGAGCAAGGGCGCGGTGGACATGGTGGTGGACCGCCGCGAGCTGAAGCGCAAGCTGGCGGAGCTGTCCACGCTGCTGATGAAGGAGCCGGCTCCGGTCTGATCCGCAGCCAAGCCGCATTGAAAAGCCGCCAGAGATGGCGGCTTTTTTATTTGGCGCGGCAGGTTTGCACCGCGCGATTGAATTGCGTCAGGAACTGCGGCGACTCGCGGGCGAGAAAGGCTTTGCCGAAGTAGACGCCGAAGGGCAGGCTTTGCGCCAGTTCGCTGCGCAGCTGCTCCTGCACGCCCATCTTGGCGATCAGCGCGTCCACCACGTAGGCGTTGCCGAGAATGGCGTCGACGCGGCGGCTCAGCAGCATCTTGACCAGCTGTTCGCTATTGGGCGGGGTGGAGGTGAGCTGGTAGCCGTGTTCGCGCAGCCAGTCGTCCATATTGGAGCCGTTGAAGGCGGCGGTGCGGCCCTGGCGCTTGAAATCGCTGCCGGACGGGGATTGCGGATTGTCCTTCAGCAGATACCAGCGCCGCTCGTAAGGCAGGATGGGGGCGGACAACACCGCGTAGCCGTCGCGCTCCGCGGACGGCGTGGCGGTGAAGAAGGCGTCGGCCTGCTGGTGCTGCACCTGCCATTGCGCGCGAGGCCACGGCAGGAAGGCGATGGAGTAGGGGCGTTGCAGTTGTTTGAGCGCGCATTGCACCACTTGCACCGCCAGGCCGTCGGCGCTGCCGTCCTCCTTGCGGAAGGAAAGCGGAGCTTGCTGATGGGTGTTGAGCCGGATGGGGGGCTCGGCGGCGGCGGCGCCGACGAGCAGCAGGCCGGCAAGCAGGACGCGTCGGACGGGCGACGGACATGCGTGGCGGCGGGGAAGGCGTTGCGCGGCCTTGCTTAAAAAATGGGCGGCAGTCATTTGTTTTTTGCAATCATGGAGTTGCCGGTCTTATCCACATGCTGTCACCAGATTTGCCCATTGGCAAGGTGGGAAAGTTCCCCGGATTTGCCTTTTTTATAAGCGTAAGAGGCAAGTGGCTAATTGCAAAAGTTTTTTTGGCGTCCGGCCGGGGTTATCCACACAGTTATCCGGCGATTGCTGTGGAAAACCCGGGCCGCCGCCGCCTTCATTCCGCCTGTTCCAAGGCCTCCAGTTCGGTCTGGGCGTCCAGCCAGGCTTCCTCCACTTCGGCCAGGCGGGTCGCCACCTCGCCCTGGCGGCGCACCGCGTCGGCCAGTCGTTGCCGGTTGGCGTCCTCGTAGGCGTCGGCGGAGGCCATGAAGCCGTCCAGTTCGGCTTTCGCCGCGCTGAGCTGGTCCAGTTCCTTTTCCAGCTTGTTCAACTTGTTCTGCAGCGGTTTGCGCAGCAGGGACAGCCGCTGCCGCGCTTCCGCCTCCTGGCGTTTCTGTTCCTTGCGATTCAGGCCCTGGGCGTCTCCGGACGAGGGCTTGCCGGCGTCGGCGAGCAGGGTCAGCCGCCACTGGCGATAATCCTCCAGATCGCCGTCGAAGGGCTGCACCTTGCCGTGGCTGACCAGCCAGAAGATGTCGGTGGTGGCTTCCAGCAGGCTGCGGTCGTGGGACACCACGATCAGCGCGCCGCTGAAATCCTGCAAGGCCATGGTCAGCGCGTGGCGCATTTCCAGGTCCAGGTGGTTAGTGGGTTCGTCCAGCAGCAGCAGATTGGGTTTTTGCCAGACTATCATCGCCAGCGCCAGCCGCGCTTTCTCGCCGCCGGACATCGGGCCCACCGGATCGGTGGCGGCGTCGCCGCGGAAGTTGAAGCCGCCCAGGAAGCTGCGCAACTCCAGTTCGCGCGTGGTGGGCGCCAGTCTTTGCATATGCTGCAGCGGCGTCTCGTCTTCGCGCAGGGTTTCCAGCGTGTGCTGGGCGAAATAGCCTATCTTCAGTGTCTGCGCGTTGACGACTTCGCCCCGCAGCGGCGCAAGGTCGCCGGACAGCAGCTTGACCAGGGTGGATTTGCCAGCGCCGTTGACGCCGAGCAGGCCGATGCGCGCGCCGGCCTCCACCGACAGGTTCAGCCCGCTAAGAATGGCGGCGGAGCCGTAGCCGACGTCGGCCTGTTCCAGCTTCAGCAGCGGATTGGGCAGGTTGTCCGGGCTGTCGAAGTGGAAGTCGAACGGCGAGGCCACGTGGGCCGGCGCGATGCGCTCCAGCTTTTCCAGCGCCTTGACCCGGCTTTGCGCCTGGCGCGCCTTGGACGCCTTGGCCTTGAAGCGGTTGACGAAGGATTCCAGGTGGGCGATCTGGTGCTGCTGCTTTTCGTATTCGCCTTGCTGGCGCGCCAGTTTTTCCGCGCGCATCACTTCGAACTGGCTGTAGTTGCCGGTGTACAGCGTCAGTTCCTGGTTGGCGACTTCAACGATGTGGTCGCAGACGCTGTCCAGGAAGTCGCGGTCGTGGGAAATCATCAGCAGGGTGCCCGGATAGCCTTGCAGCCAGTCTTCCAGCCACAGCACGGTTTCCAGGTCCAGGTGGTTGGTGGGTTCGTCCAGCAGCAGCAGGTCGGAGCGGCACATCAGCGCCTGGGCCAGGTTGAGGCGCATGCGCCAGCCGCCGGAGAAGCTGGCCACCGGCCGTTGCTGGGCGTCCACGTCGAAGCCCAGGCCGGTCAGCAGCTTGCCGGCGCGCGCCGGCGCGGCGTAGGCGTCGATGCGCGCCAGCTCGCCGTGCAGATGGCCGATGGCGTTGCCGTCGTGCCGCTCTTCGGCGTCCAGCAGCCCCTGTTCCAGCTGGCGCAACTCATGGTCGCCGTCCAGCACGTAGTCCAGCGCCGAGCGTTCCAGCGCCGGCGTTTCCTGCGCCACATGGGCGATGGTCCAGTGCGGCGGCAGCAACGCGTCGCCGCTGTCGGCGTGCAATTCGCCCATCAAGAGCGCGAACAGGCTGGATTTGCCGGCGCCGTTGGCGCCGGTGAGGCCGGTCTTGTAGCCGGGGTTGAGCGTCAGGTTGGCGCCTAGCAGCAATTCTTTCAGGCCGCGGCGCAGGTTGAGGTTTTTGAGTTGAATCATAGGAGTCCGAACGGCCGCGCCGGCGTTCGCGGCCGGCGCGGCGCATGGGTGTGGGTCAGGCCGGCGGCAGCGCGCTGAGATCCCAGCGCGGCTTGATCGAGTAACTGCCGGGGGCTTGGGCGTGTTTCAGCCGCATCGCGCCGGCGAAGGCGATCATCGCGCCGTTGTCGGTGCACAGCGCCAGCGGCGGGTAGAAGACTTCGAAGCGGCGCCGGCGCGCGGCCTCGTCCAGCGCGGCGCGCAGCTGCTTGTTGGCGCCGACGCCGCCGGCCACCACCAGCCGCTTCATGCCGCACTGTTTGAGCGCGGCCAGCGATTTCTTGGTCAGCACTTCGACGATGGCTTCCTGGAAGGCGCGGCAGATGTCTTTGCGCGTCTGTTCGTCGATATGGCCGTCGGCGTCCGCCACCTGCTTGCTCAGCGTCAGCACCGCGGTTTTCAGGCCGGAAAAGCTCATGTCCAGATCGCCGGAGTTCAGCATCGGCCGCGGCAGGGTGAAGCGGGCCGGATCGCCTTCCTCGGCCAGCCGCGACAGCAGCGGGCCGCCGGGATAGGGCAGGCCCAGCAGTTTGGCGGTCTTGTCGAAGGCCTCGCCGGCGGCGTCGTCCAGGGTTTCGCCCAGGATTTGGTAGTCGCCGACGCCGCGCACCGCCATCAGCTGCGTGTGGCCGCCGGAAACCAGCAGGGCCAGAAAGGGGAACTCGGGCTTGGGCTCGGCCAGCAGCGGAGACAGCAGATGGCCTTCTAGATGATGGACGCCCAGCACCGGGATGTTCAGGCCGAAGGCCAGCGCGTTGGCCACGCTGGCGCCCACCAGCAGCGCGCCACCTAGGCCGGGGCCCTGGGTGTAGGCGATGGCGTCGAGGTCGGCCAGGGTCTTGCCGGCCTCGGCCAGGCAGGCCTCGGTCAGCGGGATGGCGCGGCGGATGTGGTCGCGGCTGGCCAGCTCGGGGACCACGCCGCCGTATTCGGCGTGCATGGCCATCTGAGTGTGCAGTTGGTGGGCCAGCAGGCCGCCGTCTGTGTCGTACAAAGCGACTCCGGTTTCGTCGCAGGAAGATTCAATACCTAGTACCAGCATGTTTGGGCGCAGCTCGGATATAGCGGGACAATCTTTCTATTTTACCGGTGAATCTTTGTTCGCCCAAATCCGGATGTTAGGCTAGGCCGTTTCGGAATTCCTACTATGAGGAGAGGCGGGGATGAAAGCCAGGTTGAAGTGGGTGGACGGCGTGTGTTTTCTGGGCGAAAGCGGCAGCGGTCACGCGGTGGTGATGGACGGCGCGCCGGAGGGCGGCGGCAGGAATCTGGGGCCGCGGCCCATGGAGCTGTTGCTCTTGGGCACCGCCGGCTGCACCAGCTACGATGTGATCACCATTCTGAAGAAATCGC
The DNA here is from genome assembly GCF_020544465.1 of Chromobacterium rhizoryzae. Lineage (NCBI taxonomy): Bacteria > Pseudomonadati > Pseudomonadota > Betaproteobacteria > Neisseriales > Chromobacteriaceae > Chromobacterium > Chromobacterium rhizoryzae. The sequence goes on along the minus strand of NZ_CP066126.1, from coordinate 3,036,896 downwards.
GGCAGCAGGTCAGCGATTGCTGGGTGGAGATCGAGGCCGAGCGCGCCGAGGAGGAACCCAAGGTGTTCACCCGCATTCATTTCCACTTTGTGGTGAGCGGGCGCGAACTGAAGGCGGACGCGGTGGAGCGGGCGATCAGGCTGTCGGCGGAGAAATACTGTTCCGCCTCCATCATGCTGGGCAAGACCGCCGACATCAGCCACGATTTCGAACTGCGCGACGCCTGAGCGCGTGGCCGACGGCGGGCGGGCCGGCCAGCAGTTCCGCCGCCAGGTTCAGCGCCGCGTCGCAGTCCGGGCGGTGGCGCAGCGGATAGCCCCAGAATTTTTCGAAGCGCGGCGCGAACTCGTCCAGATAGCGCTGTTGATCGGTCAGAGGAGCGATCACGATGGTGCCCCTGATCAGCTGGCGGATTTGCAGCCGGTTGTCCTTGACCCACAGCGCCGCCATCTTGCGGATGATGCGCGCGTGCAGGTCCAGCTCGGTGGGGGCCGGTTCCTTGGCGATGAAGACGAAGGGGCGTTGCTGGAGCAGCAGCTGGTCCAGCGTGGCGAAGATGTCGGTGGGCTGCTGTCCATCCGGGCGGCGGCGATCCAGCCAGACGATGGGAAAGTCTTGAGCGTGGAATTGCATGGCTTTTTTGTAAATGAGAATCAATATCATTGTATCGATAAAAACCCGCTTTGTCATCTCGTCGCGGCCGCGGCGCGGCCTTGAGATTCGCGCCGGCGGTCCCCATCTCCCCCAAAGTCGGCCGCGGGCGCAAAGCTTGGGTTGCCGGGCGTAAGCCGATACAATAGGCGGTTTTGCGCGGCCGCCGAACCCGGGGCCGCCATCGACGAAAAAGGCGCAGGGATGACTACCATCGTGGCGGTAAGAAAGGGCGATCAGATTGCGATCGCCGCGGACAGCCAGACCACTTTTGGCGACGACCAGAAGCTGCTGGCCGGCTATGATTGTTTCCACAACAAGATTTTCCAGCACGGGGACAGCTATCTGGCCATCTCCGGCTCGGCCGCGCACGACCTGGTGCTGCAAGGCGCGCTGAAGGAGTTGAAGAAAAAAGACTTGAGCAGCCGCCAGGGCATTTTCGAGACCTTCCGCAAGCTGCATCCCAAGCTGAAGGACGGTTTCTACCTGCGTCCCGAGGAGGACGAGGAAGATCCGTACGAATCTAGCCAGATGATGGTGGTGATCGCCAACCGTCACGGTATTTTCGGGGTTTACCCCATGCGCGAGATCTATGAGTTTTCCCGCATCTGGGCGATAGGCTCCGGCCGCAAGTTCGCGATGGGCGCGATGTACGCGGTGTACGACCAGGCGCTGAGCGCGCGCGAAATCGCCGAAATCGGCGTGCGCGCCGGCTGCGAATTCGACGTCAGCTCTTCGATGCCGATGACGGTCTATACCGTAGAGCTGGCGGCGGACAAGGAAAAGAAAGACACAGCATGAGCACACAAGACAGATTGCAACGATTTTTGTTTGACGGCGCGCCGGTGCGCGGCGCCTTGGTGCGCCTGGACGGCGCCTGGCAGCAGGTGCTGGCCCGCCGCAGCTACCCGCCGGCCATGAAGAAGATCGTCGGCGAAATGATGGCGGCGGCCGAGCTGATGGCCGCCAACCTCAAGTTCGACGGCGCGCTGATCCTGCAGCTTCACGGCGCCGGCGCCCTGAAGCTGGCGGTGGTGGAGTGCAATAACGACCGCACCATCCGCGCCACCGCCAAGTGGGACGACGGCATTGCCGACGACGCTTCCATCCAGTCCTTGCTGGGTGGGCACGGGCGTTTTGTGGTGACGCTGGAGCCGCGCGTGGACAAGGCGCAAACCTGGCAGGGCATCGTGGCGCTGGAGGGCGACAGCATAGGCGAGATGCTGGAGAACTACATGCTGCGTTCCGAGCAGCTGGAAACCCGGCTGATCCTGGCCTCCAGCGACGAAACCGCCGCCGGCATGCTGTTGCAGAAACTGCCGGAAGGCCATGGCGATCCGGAAGGCTGGGAGCGCATCCAGATGCTGGGCGCCACGCTAAGGGCGGACGAACTGCTGGGCCTGCCGGCCGAGGACGTCCTGCACCGCCTGTTCCACGAGGAAACGGTGCGGGTGTTCGATCAGGAGACGGTGAGCTTCGCCTGCAACTGCAGCCGCGAACGCGTCGGCGACATGCTGAAGATGTTGGGCGGCCAGGAGGTGGGCGAGGTGTTGCTGGAACAGGGCAGCGTGGAAATCGTCTGCGACTACTGCAACCAGCATTACGTTTACGACGAGGACGACGCCAACCGTCTGTTTGATTACGACGTGATCGCCGCCGCGCGCGAGGCCAGGCATTGACGCCTGTCCCTTGGTTGGGCAACAAACTTTATCGAAGCCGCTTGCGCGGCTTTTTTTACGCCCTTTTTTCGGTGAAAAACAGGGTAAAAATACCAATGTTGTAATTATGGTTTAAATTGTGTGTTTTATTTTAAACTGAATTCTCATGACGATGGCTATTCTATATGATTTGAAATGCGCATCTGAATATTGATGCGACATTATTAATGTCTTGGATAGCGTCATGATAAAAACAGCTTCGCTCAGCGGCGTGCGCGCACTGAGTCTTTCCGTGATGGCGGCCGCCTTATTGGCCGGTTGCGTCAGCGATTCCGAAAAAACAGCGGCCAGCCAGCCGGCGCCGCAGGCCAATCTGCCTCAGGCCGGCCACTCCTCGCATTCTCCGGCTTTGTCGGAGAAACCGTCTTATCCGCACGGCCTGCCGCCCGGCGCGCCGGCCGACGGCGCCGGTCCCGGCGCCAAGCCGCAAGGCCCGATGCAGCAGACCGGCGCGCGCCGCGCCAAGGAGGCCGCGGCCGGGCCGCAGTACGCCGCCTGCGAGGAGGCCAAGCTGGGCCAGTTGTCCGGCGCGGCGCTGGCGCGCTATGTCGCCAGCGTGCAGGGCACGTGCATGAATCGCCTGTTCCAGGCGGACGCCTTCAGCTACCGGGTGGTGTCGCCGGCGAATATGCGGGAAGTGGCGGCCGAGGCCCGCGCCCGCGCGCAAAGCTGGGACGGCAAGAGCGCCAACGGCTTGTGGCCGCTGGCGGTGTTCCTGAAAGCCGGCTACTTCACCCAGTACAGCCACGCCGCGGAAGTGGGCGATTACGGCCGTCCGGTGGACGAGCCGGTGATGCAGGCGGTGAGCGCGCTGGCGGAAAACCCGGCGCTGTGGAGCGAGCCGGTGCGCGACGGCAGCGGCGACCACGATGCCTGGTATCTGGCGACCGATCTGCGTCAGTCGGTGGCGGAAACCATGATTCTGGCGGATTCGGTGCGCAAGCAGGAATACGCGCTGCCGCTGCTGCAGCGCTTCTTCGGCCGCTACAACGCCGCGGCTAAGAACAACTGGGCGCGCATCGCGCTGCATCCGATGCAGACCACCCTGTTCAATATGCATTACACCGAGGGCTTCGCAGACAAGGCGGGCGCCGGTCAACTGGACGCGCTGGCGACCAGCCTGGCAGGGCTGACCCGCGCCGGCCAGCCGGCCTTCGCCGACGAACAGATGTATCTGAACACCGTGCGTGAAACCGGCCGCTTCATGCAATACCCGCGCACCGCCAAACTGGCGGAAGACGCGGTGGCCGGCCTGCTGGGCGGGGAGAAGTTCGGCGCTTCGTGGGCGGAAGCGGTGTACGCCTTGAAGAAACTGGGCAAGGTGCCGTGCGAGCGCTACGGCATCTGCCAGGCGGAACAGGAGCTGAAAACGCATCTGTTCCCGCATAGCTGGAGCTTCGACAACGGCAATCTGGTGTTCGAAACCCCGCTGGCGCTGGCCGAAGTGGAGCCGCTGTACTACGCGATGAAGCAGGTGCAGGCGCAATTGGGCCGGGTCAGCGGCATCAGCCAGCCGGTGAACGGCGACACCAACGCCAAATTGCGCATGGTGATCTACGGCAGCAAGACCGCCTACCAGCGCTTCCAGGGCCTGCTCAATGAATTGTCCACCGACAACGGCGGCATTTACATCGAAAAGGACGGCACCTTCTACACCTTCCAGCGCGAAGTGCCGCGCGAGAGCTATCTGAGCCTGGAAGAACTGGTGCGCCACGAGTACGTGCACTATCTGTCCGGCCGCTTTATCCAGCCGGGCATGTGGGGCAGCTCGGACTTCTACCGCGACGACCGCCGCATGGCCTGGTACGACGAGGGCTTCGCCGAATTCATGGCCTGGAGCACGTCGCGCGACGGTATCAAGGTGCGCGGCCACGTGGTGGACGTGGTGGCCAACGGCTGGCCGCAAAGCTATCTGGAACCGTCCCGCATCATGCGTTCCAGCTATAGCGACGGTTGGGACTTCTACAGCCATTCCGCCTTGTGGTTCTACTACCTGAACCAGCAACAGCCGGGCCGCATCGCCGAGATCCTGGCCTCGCTGCGCGCCGACGACGTCAAGCGCTTCGACGCCCTGGTGGCGGAAATGGGCCGCGACGCCGGTCTGGTGCAGGGCTTCCACGATTATGTGGGCCGCCAGGTGGAGGCGCAGCGCGCCGGTCAACTGGGCAATACCTCGACCGAGCGGGGCGTGGACTGGCTGAAACAGGCGGAGTGGCAGGCCGGCGAGATCGGCGCGATCGAGGGCGCGATGCGCCGTCATCTGCCGGTGGCGTGCCGCGTCTGGGCCGACGGCGAACGCAGCGCTCTGCGCCGCTTCGAATGCGACGGCGTCTTGCCCTTGCGCTCCGGCACCGCCACCTTGGCGCGCCAGGAGCTGGACAAGACCCTGGACTCCGCCTTGCAGAACCTGCTGCGCGGCAGCGGCATCAACAATATGATGGCGCTCAACTGCGCGGCCACCGACTACGACTTCAAGGCCAAGCGCGCCGCGCTGCGCTGCGAAGGCCCGCTGGGTCCGGTCGCGTCGCAGCCGTCGCAGCCGGGCGGCGGCGACGCCAAGCTGGGTTTGGCCAAGCTCAGCTATTCCAGCCCTGTGCGCTGCCTGCGCGGCCAGCTGCAAGGCGTGGGCGAGCCGGACGGCTATAGCCTGGTGAGCGGTCCCAAGCTGGGCCGCGCCGTCATGGCCGACCACGGCGCCTTCAACTACCGCCGCGATCAGGACCAGCCGGGCGTGGCCGACCAGATCACCGTGCGCGTGCGCAAGGGCGCGCAAACGCGGGACGTGGTGGTGCAGTTGCTGGCGACGCCGGTGAATATATCGGACGAGGCGTGCTGGGCCCGCGCCGGTTGAGGCGTGTCTGAGGCATGAATGAAAAGAGCCGGGAGATTCCCGGCTCTTTTTGTTTTAGAGCGCTTGAACCTGGCCCGGATCCGGCCGCTCCAGCCACGCCATGAAGGCGTCGCCCAGCCTTTGGCTCTCGGCGGTGGCCTGGCGCCAGACCTGCTGGCGCTGAGCGTCCCGGCCCAGGTAGCGGTGGAAGTCGTTGCGGTCCGGCAGTTTGCCGCCGGGCAGGCGCGCCAGGTAGTCGCGCGACGGCGAGATCAGCACGGTGTTGGCGTGGTGGGCCGGACTGGACCGGCGCCAGGGTAGGAATTTGTCGAACCAGCCGGGCACGATGCGCTCGGTGAAATGAGGGTAGAGCACGATGTCGTCGCCCTGGGCGAAGGGAAAGTCCAAGTGGTAGTCGGTCAGGCCGCCGTCGCGATAAGTGGCCGCCGGCGCGCCCGGCAACTGTACACCGTTGAGCACGCCGGGAATGGCGATGGTGCCCATCAGCGCGGCGTCCAGATTGTCCGCTCCCAGCGGTTGGCACAGCGTAGGGATGTCGTCCGCGGGCTTGAAGCGCAAGTCGCTGCGCGGGTCGTGGCAGATCACCCGGCTGAAGGCGTGGCGCAGCAGGCCGCGGGACACGGCGTTGAGCGCGGCGCTCAGCGCCAGGCCGCCCAGCAGCGCCGCGCGCGCCTCGCTGGCGAGCAGGCCGTGGGAACGCACCAGCAACAGGCTAAGCTGATAGTGAGGGTGATCGATCAGCGCGCCGCGCGCCTCGGGCGGCAGCACCTCGTCCAGCATCAGGCGGGTCTGGCGGGTGATGTCGGCTACGCCGATCTTGGCCGCGTAGGTTTCAGCGGTGTAGCGCTCCGCCAGCCGGGCCAGCGCCTGACGCGGTTCGGCCTGCATCGCGCAGGCGAAGCGCCAGCCGCCGATGGAGGCGCCGACCAGCTCGCGCTGGCGCGGGCTGCGGTTCAGCCATTCGAACACCGCCTGGTCCAGGCCGGTGATGCCTATCGCCTTGGGGCCGCCGGCGGCGCCGGGCAGGGTGGCCACGCTGGCGGCGGGCAGACCCTGGCGTGCCAGCAGCTTGCGGGCGTGCGCGCCGGCCTTGATCACGAGAGGCGGGTAAGGGATATGGATGGCGGGCATGGTGTTTTATTCTGGGCTGGGGTTGGCCAGCGCGGGGCGGTTTTTGGTATCCTGCTGGGTTTCGATATTCATTCGCATCGGGCGGCGCGGCCGCCTTCAGGAGCACAGTCATGATACCCGTAAGCCAACTGGCCGACTATCTGCGCGAGCAGAGCCTGGATCTGGATCGCACCGAGCTGCAGATCGCGGTGCTGACCCTGTCCGCGGTGTTGAACGCGGACAAGCCGGCGGCGCGGCAGGATTTGTACCGCTACCGGGTGCCCAAATTGAGCGAGGACGGCAGTTGCTCCTTGTTCGAGGAACTGGCCGACGAGCCTTACGACCTGGCGCCGCTGTTCGGCGGCGAAAGTCCGGAGGCGACGGCGGCGCTGCGCAATCTGCTGGCGCTGGTGGAGTCGGTGAACCTCAAGGTGGGCGCGGACTGGCTGGGCGTGTATCGCAAGATAGGCAAGGGTCAGCAGGCCAAGCTGGTCAAGCTGGCTTATCAGGGAGTGCCCAGCCGCGCGGAGTTTCCTTTGACCGAGGCCTTCGCCGAGTACAGCAACAACAGCCGGGTGGGCCTGACCGGCTGGGCGGTGCTGATCGAGGACGTCAAAGCCTGGCGCGCGGAGGGCGGCGGCTATTACGAGTGCGATCCCAAGGTGATGAGCGAGGTTTGCCTGCCGGTGCTGGGTCAGGACGACAATGTGCTGGGCATTCTGGACGCCGAGGCGTCCAGCGCCGGTTTCTTCACGCCGGAGCGGCTGGTGTGGCTGGCCGCGCTGGCCATTGTGCTGGCCGAGCCTTTCGCCGCCTTGCCGCTGGCGCTTGAAAATCCGGAAGCCGACCACAGTTAATAAAGATTATCGCGCGCGGATTCAGGCGCGTTCATCAGGTTTAGCGGAGAAACAATGTCATTGCCTGCTGTCGAGCTCAGCGCTGATGAGCCGAGGATGGAGTACATCGCGAGTTGCAAGCTGCCCACCCCCTGGGGTGAGTTCACCATGCATGGTTTTGAGGAAGTGGGGGGGCGCGAGCACGTCGCGCTGACCCTGGGCACGATAGACGACGGCGAGCCGGTGCTGTCGCGCCTGCATTCGGAGTGCCTGACCGGCGACGCGCTGTTTTCGCTGCGCTGCGACTGCGGCTTCCAACTGGAGGCGGCCTTGTCCGCCATCGCCGCCGAAGGCCGCGGCGCCTTGCTGTATCTGCGTCAGGAAGGCCGCGGCATCGGCCTGATCAACAAGATTCGCGCCTACCAGCTGCAGGACGGCGGCGCCGACACCGTGGAAGCCAACGAGCGGCTGGGCTTCCCCGCCGACATGCGCGATTTCCGCATCGCCCGCCACATGCTGGACCAGCTGGGCGTGTCGCGGGTGCGGGTGATGACCAATAATCCGCGCAAGATCGAAACCCTGCGCAATGCCGGCATCGATGTGGTGGAACGGGTGCCGCTGGAAGTGGGGCGCAATCCGCACAACGACCGTTATCTGGACACCAAGGCCAGCAAGCTGGGCCATATGTTGTTCAAGTGAGCGGCCGCGCCGGAACGGCGCCGCCGGGGAGTGCGCGAACGGGAGCCGACAGGCTCCCGTTTTTCATGCCAGCGCCGCGCAGAGCGCTGTCCAGCGGGCGGCCAGCTCGTCCGCCGCCAACGCGGCGGGAAAGGCCAGCCGGCGGCGCGCGGCGGCGATCTCGTAATCGATGCCGTGGCAGTCGGCCCCCAGCAAGCGGACACCGGCGGGCAAGGCGGCGCTCTGCGTCAGCAGCTCCGCCTCTTGTTCCGGCTCCAGCGTCGGGCCGTCCAGCCACTGCTCGGCCTCCAGCCAGCCCATGCGGCCGAAGCCTTCGATATAGCGCAGCCGTTGCGGCTGCAGTCGGTAGAAGGCGAAGTCCAGCTGCAGCCAGTCTTCGGCCTCCGGCTGGTAGCGCAGATGGCGCGCCAGTTCCAGCGGCGTGGGTTGGAAGGCTTCCATATCGCCCAGCAGAGTCAGGCGCGCGCCGCTCTGGCTGGACGCCGCCGCCGGGTCCAGCAAGGCCACGCTGCAGCGCGGATCGGCTTGCAGATTCTTGCTGTGCTCGGCCAGCGCGCTGAGGCAGAGCGTGGGGCGGTGGCGCAGATCGGGCACGCAGGGTATCGGCGTGGCGTAGGGATAGCCGGCCAGTTGAGTGCTGTGGGTGGCCAGGCTGGCGTGGACACAGCGGTGCAGCAGATGGACGGCGGCTGAGGGCGGGATTTTCATGTTTGGTTTCCGGCGCGAGGTGGGCCCATCTTAGCCGGCGCCGCTGCCGGGCGCAAAAAAGCCCCGGAGGACCGGGGCTCAAGGCGAGAGAGCGCTGCTTTAAAAACCGGGGGTCCGCGCGATGAAGGCGTTCAGATTGGCGATGTTCAGGCTGCCCCAGCCGGTGGTGTAGTCCCAGCCCTTGGCGGCGCTGTAAGCGCCGTTGCTGCCGCTGGTGACGTCGTGGTACAGCGCGGGGTTGGCCTTGAAGTATTTGTAGATCGACGGCGCCGGCGAGTGGATGTTGTTGCCGTTGGCCGACTCTATCCGCGCCCAGAAGCCGGTGAACAAGGGCGCCGCCAGACTGGTGCCGCCGATCTGCGAAGTGCCGCCGTTGACCAGGACCAGCGCGCCGCTATTGGGGTCGGCGTCGAAGGAGACGTCGGGCACGCCGCGCTTGGTCTTGGAAATGGTCAGCACGCCGGCGCTGCTTTGCCAGGCCGGAGCGTTTTCGGTGTAGCTGGGGCCGCCGCCGCCGCCGTTCCAGGTGCTTTCCGACAGATACGCGGTCTTGCCGCTGGTGGACAGGGTGGTGCCGCCCACCGCGATCACGTAGGGCGACACCGCCGGATAGCTCTGGCGCGCGGTGCGGCCGCCGCACTCGTAGGAGCCGGAGTCGCCGGTGGACACCGAGAAGGTCTGGCCCTGGGCCACCGCCGCCTGGAAGATCTGGTCGGCGCTGGCGGTCATGCCGTCGCTCTGGGCGCTGGTCTCGCATTCGCCCAGCGAAACGTTGACCACCTTGGCCGTGCCGTCGCTGACCGCGGCGTTGAAGGCGGCGGTGATGTCGGCGTTGGTCATTGACGGCGCCACGTAGAAGTTCATCTGCTGCACCGCGCCGCCGGCGGCGGCGAGGATGTCCTGGCTGTCCAGGTTCCATTCCTCGGTGCCGGAGGTGTCGCTGCTGGGCGTGCCGCTATTGATCACCGAGGTGGCCACCGCGCCGTAGCCTGCGCCGCTGGCGAAGTCCTGCAGATCGCTCAGCGTCTGGCTCAGGTCGCCTTCGGCGATGATGCCGACGGTGGTGTTGCTGGCCGGCGGCAGGCTGTTCGCGTTGTAGATGGACGGGAAGTCGGTGGGAGCGTGGCCGCTGACGCTGGTCGTCTTGAAGGCCTGCGGCGTCGGATGGCGCAGCGCGGTGTGGAATTGATGCACGTTCTGCAGGCCGTGCACCGCCAGCACGATGTCGGCCAGCGCGCCGGGCACCTGGGCGTTGGCGACATTGGCGAAGGCTTGGCGGCCATTGATGTCGTAGCGGTGCAGCGAGGTCTGGAAGCCGGCCTTGACCGTGGCGGCGCTGCCGTCGGCGGTGATCAGCAGCCGGTTGGGCGCCACTTTGATGTTGCGGAAGCCGCTGGCCTGCAAGTGTTTGACCACGGTTTGCGCCTGGGCCTCGGTGGGGGAGAACTGGCTCAGAAACTCGGCCTTGCTCAGGTAGCGCTTGCTGCGGCCTTGAAGGATGTCCTGGGTCAGCGCGTCCAGCTGCGCCTTGTTGCGCACTTTCAGCGCCACCGCGACGTGGACGCTCTGGCCGGCGGCGACTTCGCCGCTGTCTTGCGCCTGCGGGGTCAGCGTCTGTACCGGGTGAGCCAGGGTGTTGGTGGATTGCCAGTTGAGGTTTGCTGCTTGCGCCGCGATGCTGAAGAAAGCGGCGGACACCAGTGCGGCCGTGTATTGCTTGGCAAACATTCACTTCTCCTCTGAAGAAGTACCGCGCGGGCCTGCGCTTGGGCAGGGCCCTTGGACCGGGCTTGTAGTCGCTCGACGGCGCGCCTTTGGTCCAGGTTGGTTGCCCTTGGTGCGGAAGGGCTGCTCCCGATGGGGAACGCTGAATGTGTAATCCCAAATCTCAATCGATGACAAGTAAATTGTTGATCAGCGTCGAATCTGTATGCAAAACGCAAAAAAATGACAATGGCAATGCATTTTTCTAATTGGTTTAATGAGTATGCCTGATGGTTTGCGGCTTGCGTTCTGGGTCTATTCAAGACCTGGCGCGCAAGATAGGGGTAAGCGGGGAAGCGCTTTGCTCATGAGCGGCATGAGTATTTCGAAGAGTCGCCGCCATGGCCGCAAACGCTTTGTCTGGCGCCTGCCCGCCTGGCGTTAAACGGGCGCTTACAGCCGCAGCGCGGCCAGCAAGGCGTTTTCCAGCGCCAGCACGGTTTTGTCGTCGCTAAGACCGGGGCCGGAGATCAGGAAGGAGTCCTCGGCGCGGCTGCCCAAGGTCATGATCTTGGCGGATTGCACATTCATCCGGTAGTCGGACAGCACTTTGGCGATGCGGGCCAGCAGGCCGGGGCGGTCGCCGGCGACGATGGACAGCACGTAGAAGCTGGCCTTGTCGTCCGGGCGGATCAGGATTTGCGGCGTGATCGGGAAGTGTTTGAGGTGGCGGCTGATGCGGCCGGAGGCGGGCAAGCTCAGTTCGCCCTCCTGGCGCAGGCATTCGGCCAGTTCGAACTCGATGAAATTGATCATGTCGCGGTAATCGCCGTCATGATGCTCGGGCACGAAGACGTGGAAGGTGTCCAGCGCGTAGCCGTGGCGGGTGGTGTAGACCTTGGCGTCGGCGATGCTGTAGTGGGTGCGGCCGAAGAAGGCGCAGGCGCGGGCGAACAGTTCCGGCCGGTCCCGGGTGTAGATCAGCACCTGTATGCCCTCGTGGTCGTCGGACAGCCGGGCGCGGACCAGGGGCTGCTCGGCGTGGACGAAGCGGTTGAGCAGGCGCGCGTGCCAGGCGATCTCCTTGGCCTCGTGGCGCAGGAAGTAAACAGTGTCCAGCTCCTGCCACAGCGCGGCCTCCACGCCGCCGGGCACCGCGTGCAAGCGCAGCAGCGCCTGGGCCTGGTGTTTGCGTTCCTCCAGCTCCGAGGCGACGTCCAACTGGCCGCCGCGCACCAGTTGGCGCATCGCCGCGTGGTAAAGGTCTTCCAGCAGCTTGGCTTTCCACGCGTTCCAGACTTTGGGGCTGGTGCCGCGGATATCGGCCACGGTGAGCAGGTAGAGCGCGGTCAGCCGGCGCGGCGTGCCGACCAGCTCGGCGAAGCGGCGCACGGTTTCCGGGTCGTAGATATCCTGCTTCTGCGCCACGCTGGACATGGTCAGATGTTGGCCCACCAGCCAGGCCACCAGCTCGCCGTCCTCGGCCGGCAAGCCGTGCTGGCGGCAAAAGTCCGCCGCGTCCACCGTGCCCAGCGCCGAATGATCGCCGCCGCGGCCCTTGGCGATGTCGTGGAACAAGCCGGCCAGATACAGGGTTTCCGGGCGTTCGAAGTCGTTGATCAGCCGGGACATCAGCGGGTATTCGTGGGTGAAGGCGCTGCTGGCGAAGCGGCGCAGATTGCGCACCACCATCAGAATGTGTTCGTCCACAGTGTAGACGTGGAACAGATCGTGCTGCATCTGGCCGACGATGTGGCCGAAATTGGGCAGGTAGCGGCCCAGCACCCCGTATAGATTCATCCGCCGCAGGCAGCGCGTCAGCCCGTTGGGCTCGCGGAACAGTTGCAGGAACAGCTCGCGGTTGCGCGGGTTGTTGCGGAAGCGCTCGTTGATGTGGCTGCGGGCGTGCCACAGCGCGCGCAACATGCGCGGCGCGAAGCCGCTCAGTTCCGGGTTGCGCTGCAGCATCAGAAAAGCTTCCAGGATGGCGGACGGGTATTTTTCGAACACGTCCGGCTGGCGGATGCCCAGCATGCCGTTGACCGAGTAGAAGCGTTCGTTCAGGTTCTGAGTGACGCGCGGCACTTGCGAATAAATCCGGCCGCGCAGATTGGGCAGCAGGATGCCGTTGAGCTGGTTGACGGTCTTGGCGGCGCGGTAATACAGCTGCATCGCCTGTTCGCTGGCGCGTTTGGCCGGCGTGTCCTGCAGGCCCAGCGCCTGGCCCAGCTGTTGTTGCAGATCGAAGATCAGCCTGTCCTCGCGCCGGCGCGCCAGCAAGTGCAGTTCGATGCGCAGGCCCAGCAATTGGCGTTCGCTGTGCTTGATCAGGCGCGCTTCGGCCAGGGTCAGGATGCCGCGGCGCACCAGCGCGTCCCAGTTGTCGCCCAGGCCTATGGCCTTGCTGATCCACAGAATGGTGTGCAGATCGCGCAGCCCGCCCGGGCTTTCCTTGATATTGGGTTCCAGATTGTTGCCGACGCCGAAGTGGCGGGTGTGGCGCTGCTGTTGCTCCTGGGTCTTGCCCTCGAAAAAGGCCAGCGGGTCGCGTTGGCGGTCCAGCAGCGCGCTCATGCGCCGCCAGGGCGCGGCGTCGCCGGCGATCAGCCGGTTTTCCAGCAGATTGGTCTCAATGGTGATGTCGCCGCGGGCCTCGGTCAGGCATTCCTCGACGGTGCGCACGCTGTGGCCGATTTCCAGGCCCACGTCCCACAGCAGGCTGATGAAGGCGCCTACGCGTTCGCCCAGCTCCGGCGACGGCGGCTGGTCCAGCAGCACCAGCAGGTCGATGTCGGAATAGGGGAAGAGCTGGCCGCGGCCGTAGCCGCCCACCGCGATCAGGCTGGCGGCGCCGTCCAGGCCGGACTGCGCCCACAGCGCCTGCAGCGCGGCGTCCACGGTCTGGCTGTGCCGTTTCAGATATTCCTGGGGATTGCGCTGCTGCCGGTATTGCTCGGCCAGCGCCTGACGTTTGCCGGCCAGTTCCTGGCGCATGCGGGCGAGGGATTCCGCGGCCGGCGAACTCATGTCAGCGCCTTTCCTGTCTGGCGATGATGGCGACGCCGGCCACCAGGAACAGCAAGGTGGGCAGGGTGGCGGACAGGATGGGGTTCCAGTCGTACAACAGGCCCAGATGGCCGAACAGGCGATTCACGAAGTGAAAGGCGATGCCCAGGCAGATGCCGCCGAACAGACGGATGCCCAGTTGGCCGTGGCGGCGCTGCTGCGGAGTGAAGGCCAGGGCCACCAGCGCCATTGAGATGCAGGCCAGCGGATAGAACAGCTTGCTCCACAAGGCGATCTCGTAGCGCTGGGTTTGCTGTTTATTGCTGCGCAAATGCTCCAGATAGGTCAGCAGCGCGCTGGCCGACATCTGTTCCGGCACCACCAGCAGCACGGACAGGATTTCCGGCTCGACGATGGATTTCCAGGACAGCTCGGGGTAATGACGGCTGACGGCCTGGTCCGCGGTCAGCGTGGTTTCGCGCACATTGATCAGCCGCCATTGCTGCTCGTCTTTGGAGAAGGAGCCGCGTTCGGCGTAACGGGTGCGCACCAGGCGGAAATTATCGTCGTAGGTGTAGATGCGCACGCCCAGCAGCGAGGTGTCCGGCAGCATTTCATGGACGTTGATGAAGTTCTGATTGTCCTTGACCCAGATGCCGGAACGGAACTCCTGCGCCACCATGGAGTGGGTGGCGGACAGCTTCAGGCTCTGCGCCTGCTGGCCGGTGCGCGGCGCCACCACCTCGCCCAGCAGCACGGTGAGCAGGGCGAAGCCGAGGCCGAATTTCAACAGCGTGGCGGCGATCTGCGGCAGGGTCACGCCGCTGGTGCGTATCACCGTGTATTCGCTGTTGGTGGCCAGCTGGGTCATCGCCACCATGCCGCCGATCAAGACCGCCAGCGGCATCAGTTCATAGGCGTGGCCGGGCATCAGCAGCGCGACATAGCCCAGCATCTTGCCCAGGGTGTAAGTGCCCTTGCCCAGATTGGGCACCTCGGCCAGCAGGTCGAAGAAGCCGTACAGGCCCAGCAGGGCCAGCAGGGTGAACAAGGTCGCCTGGCTCAGGGTGGCGACGATGTAGCGATGAATCAGTTTCATGACGGGATCAGGATTTCCGGAACAGCAGGGACAAGGCCTGGCCGATGGGACGGGCCGGGCGGTTGCGGTAGCTCAATAGCGCCAGCGCCAGCGCCAGCATGGCCAGATGCACCAGAAGCACCAGCCAGACGCCGGCCTTGCCCTGGGCCACCCAGTTGCGGGCCACGGTCAGTCCGTTCTGATAAACGAAGAAAACCAGCAGCGACAGCAAGAGATTGTAGGTCTGGCCGCTGCGCGGGTTGAAATAGGACATCGGAATCGCCAGCAGGGCCAGGATCACGCAGCTGATCGGCATGGACAGCCGCCAGGCCAGCTCGGCGCGGTAGTCGGCGGAGTCCTGGCTCAGCAGCTGGGCGGTGGGAATGGCCTGGCGATTGCCGGACGGGCCCGGCATCTGCTGGCTTTCGCCGATGCCGGCGGTGTAGCGCTGGAATTCCGCCACCTCGTAGTTGGCGCTGCCGGGTTCGCCGACGTAGCGTTGGCCGTGTTCCAGCACCACCACGCGCTCGCCGTCCGGCTTAGTGGTAATAAAACCGGATTTGGCGAAAATCGTCGCCACTTTGCCGTCGGTGATTTCCTGCATGAAAATATTGGTGGCCGCGCCGTGCTCGCCGGAGTAGTTCTCGATGAAATACACCTTGTTGGACGAGGCCGATTCCTTGAACACGCCGGGAGAGATCGCGGAAACCTCCTCGCGGCGTTTGATCTGTTCTGCATAGTCCTGGCTGCGCTGATCGGCCCAGGGACCGATGAACAGGGTGACGCCGGCGATCAGCACCGCCAGCGGCAGGGTGAAGCGCATCACCGGCCACACCCAATTGCTCAGAGACAGGCCGGAACTGAGCCAGACCACCATCTCGTGATCGCGCCAAATACGGGTCAACACCACTAAAATGGTGGCGAAAACCGTCAAAATCATCAATACCGGGAAAAAGCCCAGCGTAGTGAAGCCAAGCACCGCGGCAACGGCCTCGTTGGCCATCTGTCCTTCGGCCGCGCGGCCCAGCAGATTGACTGCCTGAGTGGAAACGATAATCGCCAGGAGCACGATGAAAACGCCTAAAGCGCTCAAAGTCAGCTCGCGAGTCAGGCTTTTTTGAAAAACCATTTATTCAGTGCCTTTTTGACTTTTCATGAAAAGCATTGTGATAATTCCGGGGACCATCCAGAAACGTCAAAAACGGACGATTTCGGAATCAACAACAAAATCCGTCTTCACCGGAAGGCCGGGCCGTCAGGATTCTACCCGCGCATCGACGGCCGGTTAAGAGGTGGAGCTACAGACACTCGCTCTACACGGGAGTTCTCAATGGAATTTAACATAAAAAGCGGCAGTCCGGAAAAGCAACGGGTAGCTTGCGTTATCGTCGGCGTGTACGAATCCCGCAAGCTGACCTTCGCCGCGGACCTGCTGGATCGCATCTCCAACGGCTTCATCAGCGACGTGCTGCGCCACGGCGATATGGAGGGCAAACTGGGCAGCACGCTGGTGCTGCATTCGGTGCCGCACACCCTGTGCGACCGGGTGATGCTGGTGGGCCTGGGCAAGGAGCGGGAGTTCCGCGCCAAGGAATACCGCGAGGCGGTGCGCGCCTCGGTCAAGGCCTTGACCCAGACTTCGGCGGTGGAGGCGGTCAGCTACCTGAGCGAACTGACAGTCAAGAAACACGACGTCGAGTGGATGATAGAACAGGCGGCGGTGGTGACGCTGGACGCCTTGTACCGTTTCGACCGCTTCAAGAGCAAGGTGGACGAATCGGTGCGCGAGCCGCGCAAACTGACGCTGGCGGTGCCGCGCCGCAGCGATCTCGCCGACGGCGAAAAAGGCCTGCAACGCGGCCTGGCCATCGGCAGCGGCATGAAGCTGGCCAAGGACCTGGGCAATCTGCCGGGCAATGTCTGCACCCCCAGCTATCTGGGCGAAGAAGCGCGCCAGATGGCCGCGGCCTTCGGCGCCGACGCCGAAATCCTGGGCCCCAAGGACATCGCGGAACTGGGCATGGGCTCCTTCCTGTCCGTGGCCAAGGGTAGCGTGGAAGAGGCTCGTCTGATCGTGCTGCGCCATCACGGCGCCAAGGACAAAGGCGACAAGCCCATCGTGATGGTGGGCAAGGGCATTACCTTCGACTCCGGCGGCATCTCGCTGAAACCGGGCGAGGGCATGGACGAGATGAAGTACGATATGTGCGGCGCGGCCACCGTGCTGGGCGCTTTCCGCGCCGCGGTGGAAATGAACCTGCCGCTGAACCTGGTCGCCATCGTACCCACTTGCGAGAACATGCCCAACGGCAACGCGCTGAAGCCGGGCGACATCGTCACCTCGATGTCCGGCCAGACCATCGAGATTCTGAACACCGACGCCGAGGGCCGGCTGATCCTGTGCGACGCGCTGACCTACGCCGAGCGCTTCGACCCGGCAACCGTGATCGACGTGGCTACGCTGACCGGCGCCTGCGTGATCGCGCTGGGCCATATCGCCACCGCGCTGTACAGCAATCAGGACAGTCTGGCGCGCGAACTGCTGGCCGCCGGCGAGGAAGTGGCCGATCGCGCCTGGCATATGCCGTTGTGGGACGAGTATCAGGACATGCTGAAGAGCCCGTTCGCCGACATGGCGAACATCGGCGGCCGTCCGGGCGGCAGCATCACCGCCGCCTGCTTCCTGTCGCGCTACGCCAAAGCATACGACTGGGCGCATCTGGACATCGCCGGCACCGCCTGGAAGGGCGGCAAGGACAAGGGCGCCACCGCGCGTCCGGTGCCTTTGCTGGTGCAGTTCCTGCAAGACCGCGCCGACATCGCGCTGGGCAATGTGGTGCGCCGCGGCCGTCCGCGCCGCGAAACCCCTGAAACGGTGGACGATGAGCAGGATTGATTTTTACACCAAAGTGGCCGACCCGCAGGGCTTCGCCTGCCTGCTGGCGGCCACGGTGATGCGCAAGGGGGAGCGGCTGCTGATCTGGTTCGACAGCGAGCAGCAGCTCGACACCTTCAGCCGGCAGCTGTGGAGCTTCGGCGATACCCGCTTCGTGCCGCACTGCAGGCTGGGCGCCGACGAGGCGGCGGACACGCCGATCTGGCTGACCGCTCGCCTGCCGGACGCGCTGGAGCACCCGGTATTGTTGAACCTGGGTTCGAATTTGCCGGAGCGGATGGAGCGCTTTGATCGTATTCTGGAAATAGTCGGACGCGACGAAGCGTCGCTGGAGACGGCGCGCCTGCGGTTCAAGGCGTATCGCGAGCGCGGTTATGCAATCGAACATCACGACATGAGCAATAAGTGACCATGAGCGAGCCGTCAAAGCCCAAAGAGCCTGACTGGTCCGGCCTCAACCTGCCGGTGTTGACCGAGGTGGTGGATGAGTCGCAAGTGCCTACCTTGGGCGACGAAGTCATCGACATCCCCGATTTTGATTTCTCCAGCGAACTGGACGCGCTGGCCGACCAGTTGGGCGAGCCGCCGCAGGACCTGCCCGCCGAACTGGAAATTCCCGAACTGAGCCTGGAGGAGCTGATCGCCGCTCCCGTTCCCGGCGAAGAGCCTTTGCTGGACCTGGCTTCGCTGCCGTCGCTGGATCTGGACGACATGCCGGCCTCCGAACTGGGCATCGAGCAAGTGCTGCCCGGCTGGAACCCCGCCGCGGCCTTGCCGGAGGCGGCGCTGCCAGCGGCGGAAGCCGGCGATTTCGAATTTTCGCTGCAGCCGGCCGGCGAGGAGCCGCCGGCGGAGGCTTTGGCCGACGAGTCCGCGTCCATCGCGGAAGAGCCGCCGGCCGTGGCGCCTGCTCCGGCGCTCGATGCCGTGCCGCTAGTCGCCGAGGCTGAGCCGGCAATGGCCGCCGCGCCTGCGGCCGCCGAACCGGAGCCTGTTGGCATCGAGATTCCGGACGCGGAGGCGCCGACCGCCGTACCGCCCGCGCCGGATGTCGGCGTGGCCGAGACGCTGATCGAGCCGCCCGCGCCGACGCCTTTCACTTCCATTTCCTTGGATAGCCTGCCCACCGGCGTGCTGGGCGGCGGAGTCGGGCCGGAAACCCAGGTGGACAGCTTGCTGCCGAATTGGCCGGAGAGCCCGGCGGAGGAAGCCGCCCCCGTCTGGCCGGAACCCGCCGAGGCCCCGTCCGCCGGTGCGCCGGCGGACGATCTGGAACAATTTGCGCCGCTCCAGGGCGAGAGCGCCGTCGAAGCGCCGCCCGAGATGGATGTGCTGCCTGTGCCGGCGTTTGACGTCGCGCCGGCCGTAGCGCCCGAAGCGGTGTTTGAACCGGCGGTGGCGCTTCCCGATGCGATGATTTCGCCGGAGTCCGCCGTCGCCGCGGCGCTTGCCGCGCCGGGAGAGGAGCCCTTGCTGGCCGAGATCGACCAGGCGCTGGCGGGCTTGCAGACGGAGCCTGTCTTGGCGATGCCGGAGGCCGTTGAGGCGGAGGCGCATGAGCCTCCGGCTGAGACGGAAGCGCCAATGATGGACGCCGCGTTTGCCGAAGCGGCGGCAGAGCCGGTGTTGGACGAGGCGCTGGAACCGCAAGTGGCCGAGCTGGAAGCCCCGCATCTGGGCGCTGGGTTTGCCGAGCCGGTGGAGGCCGAAGCGGTAGCCGAGCCTGTGCTGGACGAGGCGTTGGAGCCGCAAGCCGCTGAGTTGGAAGTCCCGCATCTGGACGCTGAATTTGCCGAGCCGGCGGAAGCCGAAGCGGTAGCAGAGCCTGTGCTGGATGAGGCGCTGGAGTCGCAAGCTGCCGAACTGGAAGCCCCGCAGCTGGACGCTGGGTTTGCCGAGCCGGCGGAAGCCGAAGCGGTAGCAGAGCCTGTGCTGGACGAGGCGTTGGAGCCGCAAGCCGCCGAGTCGGAAGTCCCGCAGCTGGACGCTGCGTTTGCCGAGCCGGCGGAAGCCGAAGCGGTAGCCGCGCCTGTGCTGGACGAGGCGCTGGAGCCGCAAGCCGCTGAGACGGAAGCCCCGCATCTGGACGCGGCGTTTGCCGAGCCGGCGGAAGCCGAAGCGGTAGCCGAGCCTGAGTTGGGCGAAGTGCTGGAGCCGCAAGCTGCCGAACCGGAAGTTCCGCAGCTGGACGCTGCGTTTGCCGAGCCGGCGGAAGTTGAAGCGGTAGCCGAGCCGGTGCTGGACGAGGCGCTGGAACCGCAAGCCGCCGAGTTGGACGTTTCGCAGCTGGACGCTGGGTTTGCCGAGCCGGCGGAAGCCGAAGCGGCGGCAGAACCTGTACTGGAAGATGTGCTGGAGCCGCAAGCCGCCGAGTTGGAAGTCCCGCAGCTGGACGCTGAGTTTGCTGAGCAGGCGGAAGCCGAAGCGGTAGCAGAGCCTGTGCTGGACGAGGTGCTGGAGTCGCAAGCCGCTGAGCCGGAAGTCCCGCATCTGGATGCTGGGTTTGCCGAGCCGGCGGAAGCCGAAGCGGTAGCCGCGCCTGTGTTGGACGAGGCGCTGGAGCCGCAAGCCGCCGAGTTGGACGTCCCGCATCTGGACGCTGAGTTTGCCGAGCCGGTGGAAGCCGAAACGGTAGCCGAGCCTGTGCTGGACGAGGCGCTGGAGCCGCAAGCTGCCGAACCGGAAGCCCCGCATCTGGACGCTGCGTTTGCCGAGTCGGCGGAAGCCGAAGCGGTAGCCGAGCCTGTGCTGGACGAGGCGTTGGAGCTGCAAGCCGCCGAGCCGGAAGCCCCGCAACTGGACGCTGAGTTTGCCGAGCAGGCGGAAGTCGAAGCGGTAGCCGAACCTGTATTGGATCAAATGCTGGAGCCGCAAGCGGCTGAGCCGACAATGCCCTTGGCGGACGCCGAGCCCGAGTCCTTGGCCCTGGCCGAGGGCGAGATTCCCGAACTGACGGTGCTGGAGTCCGAACCCGAGACCGAGACGGATGGGACGGGGGCCGCGGAGTTGGCTGCGGGAGCCGGGGCGCTGGCCGCCGCGGGCCTGGCGCTGGCTGCCGGCGCGGCGTCGTCGGGAGAACCCGAGCGGGAAGCCGTTTCCGACGCGCCGCCGGCGCGCGGCGTGGAAGTCTTGAAAGTGTCCGAGGTGGCTTCGGCCGCCGCGGCCGCCGCGATGATGGCGCCTCAGGCGGTGAATGCGCCGCCGGGCACGGTGGCGGTGATAGACGAGCAGGCCTTGTTGCAGTCCATGTACGAGAAAATGCTGCCGCGGATGAAGGTGGAGCTGTCCTTGTGGTTGCAGGACGCTTTGGAGTTGCAGGCCAAGCAGATGTTGTCCGGCGTGATGCATCAGCTCAAGGAGGATTACGAGATGTTGTTCGGCGAGGCCTTGAAGGAGAGCTTGCGCCAGACCATCAATTCTTTGGGCAAGATTGAAAAGGATGGGAAACGCGATGAGTGATAGGTTATCGCATATCGTCACCCGCACCGGCGACGATGGCAGCACCGGCCTGGGCGACGGCAGCAGGGTGGGCAAGGACAGCTTGCGCATTTGCGCGCTGGGCGAGGTGGACGAGTTGAACTCGGTGCTGGGCGTGTTGCTGGCGGAGACCTTGCCGGATGAGGTCAGGACCTGGCTGTCCGAGGCGCAGCACGACTTGTTCGACCTGGGCTCGGAGCTGGCGGTGCCCGGCTACAGCGCCTTGGGCGCCGAGCACGTGCAGGCGCTGGAGGCTGTGGTGGCCTTCCTCAACGAGGATTTGCCGCCGCTGAAGGAGTTCATCCTGCCCGGCGGCTGCCGGGCGGCGGCGCTGTCGCACCAGGCGCGTTCGGCATGCCGCCGCGCCGAGCGCGCGGTGGTGGCGCTGGCGCAGCGGGAGACGGTGTCCGACGCCGCGCGCCGTTATCTGAACCGTCTGTCCGATCTGCTGTTCGTGCTGTCGCGTTATCTGAACCGTCAGGCCGGCGAGCCGGACGTGCTGTGGCGACCGGGGCGCAAAACCGGAGAGGCCTGAGAGGCTGTTCGATGTCTGCTGCGCGTCGGCGGGATGGTCCGAGCGGCGATCCGGCAAGAAAAACGGCAATCCGCATGGATTGCCGTTTTTTTCAGTGAGGAGGCCTCAGGCCACTTCCGAAACCCGCGGACGGTAGGTGCTGTTCTGCAGCAGGGACTGGGTGGTCTGGTACTGGGTGACCGCCAGCTGGCCGCTGGCGTTCTGCTGTTGGGAACGGGCCACCGCGTTGTTCGCGTTGTTGTTGGTCTGATTGGTCTGCTGTTCCGCCTGATTGTTGACGGCTTGCTGCTCATTGGCCGCCGGCACCGTGTTCGGGCGCGGCGGCGTCGCCGGCGGGGCGCTGGCGGCGCGATTGGCGCTGGCCGCTTCCGCCGCGCGCTGCTGAGCCCGCGGGGTGTCGTTGGCCGCGGCGGCCGGCGCGGCGGAGCTGGCCAGGGCGGCGGTTTGCGCCTGTTCCTGGCTGACCCTTTGCTGCTCGCCGTTGCGGGTTTGCGCGGCATTGGTCTGCGCGGTGTTCAGCTGGCGTTGCAGCTGCTGTTCGACCCGCGCGGTGTCGGGGTTCTGCCGGACCGCGGCCTGGCTGACGTTTTGCTGGGAAACCGCAGGAGTGGCGGACCGCGGTTCTTCCAGCGTCTTTTGCTCAGGCCGCGTGTTCTGCAGCGATTGCAATTGCTGCAGAGAGTTGAGGCTGCCTATGCTGCCGGTGCTTGCCATATCGCTCTCTCCAAACCGTGGGTGCCGTTGCCGTCGCGCAGGACGGTATAGAGCCCAGTTGCCCTATATCGCTGATTCTAGAATCTTTTTTACCGGATTGCCGAATTTTTTCAGGCCTAAAGGTCAGATTTGTGGCAGTAATACCAATTCCAGCATGCGTTCGGCCAATTGATCCACGCTCAGCGGCCCTTGGGAGCGGTACCACTGCACCGACCAGTGCAGGCTGCCCAGCAGGGTGCGGCGCAGTAGCGCGGTGTCGGGCTTGACCAGGCCGGCGGCGGCGGCTTCGTCCAGCGCTTGCTGCCACAGCGCTTCGTAGCGGTCGCGCAACACGATCAGGCCGGGCCGGGCGGCGGCGGACACGCTGCGCCATTCGTAGAGCATCACTTCCAGCGCCGCCTGATTGTCTCCCAGCAGCGAATTGAGGTGGACGCGGAACAGCGCGGCCAGCTTGGCCCGCGGCGATCCGGCCGCGTCCAGCGCGCGCTTCAGCTGTTCGGTGGTGCTGGTGATGCCCAGCGCCATCACCGCGACCAGGATTTCCTCCTTGGTGCGGAAGTGGTAGAACAGGCTGCCGGACTGCATGCCGACCGCGTTGCCCAGGTCGCGCACCGTGGTGCGCTCGTAGCCCTGGTCGCGGAACAGTATCGCCGCGGCGCGGATCAGCTCCATGCGGCGGCTGTTTTCTTCGACGGGTGCGGTGTTGTCTGTGCTCATTATTGTGTTTTTTCTTGGGAGTGGGCGGGCAGCAGCGGAAGCGCGGCTTGCCAGACCCGTTCCGGCTCCATTTTTTCCAGGCAATCGGTATGGCCGTACGGACAGGTCCGTTCGAAACAGGGGCTGCAATCCAGGTTGAGGGAGACGATGGCGGCCCGCGTCGACAAGGGCGGTGTGAAGTCGGGGCTGGAGGAGCCGTACAGCGCCACCAGCGGCTTGTCCAGCGCCGCGGCCACGTGCATCAGGCCGGAATCGTTGCAGACGGCGAGCCGGGTCAGGCCTATCAGGTCTATCGCTTCTTCCAGACCGGTGGCGCCGCAGAGGTTGACGGCCAGGCCGCCGGACAGGCGGCTGATGTCGTCGCCCACTTCGCGGTCCTTGCCGGAGCCGAACAGCCACACCGCGTAGCCGGCGGCGTCGAAGCGGCGCGCCAGTTCGGCGAAGTGCCGGGCCGGCCAGCGCTTGGCCGGGCCGTACTCGGCGCCGGGGCAGAAGGCGACCGCGGGGCGGCCGGCGTCCAGTTGCAGCTTGTCCAGCGCCGCCCGCTGGCTGGCGTCGGTGAGCGCCAGCCGCGGATGGCTGAGCGGCCGCGGCAGCGGCTCGCCCTTGTCTTCGGCCAGCGCGCAAAAGCGTTCCACCATCATCGGCAGCGCCTGCTCGTCCAGTTCGCGCGCGTCGTTGAGAATCCAGTAGCGCGATTCGCCGAGGAAGCCGGTGCGCAGCGGGATGCCGGCGAACAGCGGAATCAAGGCGGATTTCAGCGAGTTGGGCAGCACGATGGCTTGATCGAAGCGTTCGGCGGCCAGCTGGCGCGCCACTTTCCAGCGCTCGCCCAGGCGCAGCGCGCCGTGGCCGAAGGGGTTGAGATGGGCCTTGGCCACTTCCGGCATCCGCGCCAGCAAGGGCAGGGTCCAGGCCGGCGCGAACACGTGCAGCTCCAGATCGGGGTGGCGTTGGTGCAGTCTTTGGTACAGCGGTTGCGCCATGACGCTGTCGCCGACCCAGGAAGGGCCGATGACGAGGATTTTCTTCTTCATTGCAGATGTTCCGATTGCAAACCGAAACCGGGGCGCGGCCCGGCTTGGGTTTGCAGACGAGGCGGGCCGGCAAGCAAAAAAGGTGCGGCTCGCGCCACACCTTAGCTGCGTTGCCGGCGCGGAGCCGGTCTCAGTGGTGGCCGCCTGCCGGGCCGTTCAGCTTGTAGCGGGTGCCGCAATAGGGGCACAGCGCTTCGCCGGTCTTGTGCACGGGCAGGAACACGCGCGGGTGGGAGTTCCAGGACACCATGTCCGGCATCGGGCAATGCAGCGGCAGGTCGTGCTGGGTGACTTCGATCACGCGTTGAGTGTTTTCTTTCTGTTCAGCCATTCTGTATTCCTTGCGGAGCCGCCGCACGGGCGGCTCGTCTTGCTTAGTTGACGTAGGTCAGCCAGTGCTGGTGTTCGGCATCCAGTCCTTTGACGATGTCGAAGTAGCGCTTCTGGATTTCGGCGGTGATGGTACCACGATTGCCGTCGCCGATCGCGCGTCTGTCGAGTTCGCGGATCGGGGTCACTTCGGCGGCGGTGCCGGTGAAGAAGGCTTCGTCCGCGCTGTAGACCTCGTCGCGGGTGATGCGCTTTTCTATCAGTTCCAGGCCCATTTCCTTGGAGATCTGCACCACGGTGTCGCGAGTGATGCCTTCCAGCGCGCTGGTCAGGTCCGGAGTGTACAGCTTGCCCTTGCGGATGATGAAGATGTTTTCGCCGGAACCTTCCGCCACGAAACCATCCACGTCCAGCAGCAGCGCCTCGTCGTAGCCGTCGGCGGTGGC
Organism: Chromobacterium rhizoryzae; assembly: GCF_020544465.1. Lineage (NCBI taxonomy): Bacteria > Pseudomonadati > Pseudomonadota > Betaproteobacteria > Neisseriales > Chromobacteriaceae > Chromobacterium > Chromobacterium rhizoryzae. The sequence goes on along the minus strand of NZ_CP066126.1, from coordinate 3,012,383 downwards.
TTCGTTGTTGGCCAGGATGGAGTTCATGTAGTTGCCGTTGGCCTTGGCCTTGCACATGGTGATGTTGACGTGGTGGCGGGTGAAGGAGGAGGTCTTCACGCGTATGCCTTTTTCCAGGCCTTCGTCGCCCAGATAGGCGCCCCAGGGCCAGGCGGCCACGATCACGCGCACGTCGTTCTTCAGCGGCGCCACACCCAGCTTGCCGGAGCCGTAGAAGGCCATCGGGCGGAAATAGCAGGATTTCAGGCCGTTGGCCTTGACCACGTCCAGATGGGCCTGGCTGATCTGTTCCGGCGTGAACGGCAGCGCCATACCCAGGATCTTGGCGGAGCGGAACAGCCGCGCGGTATGGTCTTCCAGACGGAAGATGGCCGGACCCTTGGGGGTTTCGTAAGCGCGCACGCCTTCGAACACGCCCATGCCGTAGTGCAGGGTGTGGGTCAGCACGTGGGTGGTGGCGTCGCGCCAGTCCACCATTTCGCCGTCATACCAGATTTTTCCGTCACGATCAGCCATCGACATCTTGGTGTTCTCCAATATTGTGTTTTCGCTTTGGGATGGGGCCGGATCTTGTCCGACCTCAGAACCTTTTCAAAGTCTCGCGAGCAAGGGCGAGACAAGGCGAAAACGAGCGAAAAAGCGGAATGTACTCGTGGTACATGAGCATTTTGAGCTGGTTTTCAACGCCGTATCGCTGAAGCGCAGCAGACTTTGAACTAGGTTCTTATCCAATGAGTTTATCTCGCCCTCATGACGCTGTGAACCGTTATTTGAGCGCTTGCTCGAATACTTGCCGCCACAAGGATCGGCAGAGGCCGTAGTCCTCCAGCAAGGCGGCGTCCGGCGTCACGGTCTGCTTTTCGTTGAGTCGGGCGGCGTGTTGCAGCCGGCGGTAGTGGCGGTAGGCGTTGCGCGCGGCTTCGGCGTCGGCGGCGGGGATCAGCCCGGCCTCGGCGGCGGTGGCCAGCAGCGCGATATTGCCGGCGTTGGCGGTCAGCGCCGGCAGCGCGTGGGCGTGGGTCAGGATCAGGTATTGGACCAGGAATTCGATGTCTATGATGCCGCCGCGCGCGTTCTTGGGGTCTTCGTCGCGGGCGGGGTGGCTGTCCAGCATGCGCTGGCGCATCGCCAGCACCTCGTCTCGCAACACGGCCGGCTCGCGCCGACGGGTGAGGATGGCGTGGCGTTCCTGTTCGAACTGGACGCCGACTTCGGCGTCGCCGGCCACGTAGCGGGCGCGGGTCAGCGCCTGGTGTTCCCAGACCCAGGCCTGTTGCTCCTGGTATTGGCGGAAGGCGTTGACCGAGCTGACCAGCAGGCCGCTGGCGCCGTTGGGGCGCAGCCGCAGGTCGATGTCGTAGAGCACGCCGGCGGCGGTGGCGCTGGTCAGCCAGGTGGACATTTTGCGCGCCAGCCGCGAATAGAGTTCGGCGGCGTCCGGGTGCTCGTCGTCGTAGAGGAAGATCAGGTCCAGGTCCGAGGCGTAGCCCAGCTCTTTGCCGCCCAGCTTGCCGTAGCCGATGATGGCGAAACGCGGCGTGTCGCAGTGGCGGCTGGGGATGTCCAGCCAGGCGTGGCGCAGCGTGGCCGCCAGCACGATGTCGGCCAGCAGCGACAGTTGATCGGACAGCGCCTCCACCGTCCACATGCCGGCCAGGTCCTGCGCCACCAGGCGGAAGGATTGCGCGTGCTGGAAGTGGCGCAGCGCGTCCATCTTGGCCTCCACGTCGCCGTCGGCCTGGCTCAGCTGCTGTTCCAGTTGTTCCGCCAGCTGCGGCCAGTCCGGCGTGGCGTAGAGCACGCGCGCGTCCAATAGCTCGTCCAGCAGTATCGGGTGGCGGGTCAGATAGCCGGAAACCCAGGCGCTGGACGAGTAGAGCGAGGCCAGCCGTTGCAGGGTCTGCGGGTATTCGGTCAGCAGCGCCAGGTAGGAGGCGCGGCGGCTGATCGCTTCCATCAAGGCGATGATGCGGGTCAGCGTGGCGTCGGCGTTGTCGAAACGGGAGGCGACTTCGATCAGCGCCGGCATCAATTGATCGAACTGCTTGCGGCCGTTCAGCGGCATCTGCTGGTAGCGCTGCCCCTGGGCCAGGCTTTGCAGCTGGCGCGCCACTTGTTCCGGTTCGGCGAAGCCCAGCTGGCGCAGCCTCTCCACCGGCAATTCCTCGGCGATGTCGCTCCAGAGTTCGGTGAGCGGATGGTCGGCGGCGCCCTCGGTGGGCAGGATGAACACTTGCTCGAAGTGGCGGGTGACTTTGCGGCGCTGCTGGTTGAGCCGGTTCATGAACTGCTCCCAGTCGGCGCAGCCCATGGCGGCGGCGATGCGGGCGCGGTTGTCCGCGGCGGCGGGCAGGGTCTGGGTCTGTTGATCGTCCAGATATTGCAGCCGGTGTTCCAGATTGCGCAGGAAGGCGTAGGCTTCCTGCAGTTCGGCGACGGCGGCGGGTTCCAGCAGCCGCAGTTCGCCCAGCCGGCGCAAGGTTTCGCGGGTGCCGCGCAGTTGCAGGCTGCGGTCGCGGCCGCCGCGTATCAGCTGGAAGACCTGGGCGATGAATTCCACTTCGCGGATGCCGCCGGGGCCCAGCTTGATGTTGTCGGCCATGTCGCGGCGGGCCACTTCGCGGCGGATCTGCGCGTGCAGTTCGCGCATCGCGCCGTAGGCGCTGTAGTCCAGGTATTTGCGGTAGACGAAGGGGCGCGCCGTGTCGGCCAGCGCCGCCGCGTCGCCGCTGAGCGGCCTGGCCTTGATCCAGGCGTAGCGCTCCCATTCCCGGCCCTGGCTCAGCAGATAGTTTTCCAAGGCGGCGAAGCTCATCGCCAGCGGGCCGGAGTCGCCGTAGGGCCGCAGCCGCATGTCGACGCGGAACACCTGGCCGTCGGCGGTGACGTCGTTGAGCAGGGCGATCAGCTTCTTGCCCACCTGGGTGAAGTATTCGTGGTTGCTGATGGCGCGGCCGCCATGGGCGGCGCCGTCGGTGTCGCCGCTTTCCGGGTAGACGAAGATCAGGTCGATGTCGGAACTGACGTTGAGTTCGCCGCCGCCCAGCTTGCCCATGCCGATGACGATCAATTGCTGGACCTCGCCGCTATCCTCGCCTATCGGCTGGCCGTAGTGGGCGAGGCCGGCGCGGGCGCAGACCAGCGCCCGTTCGACGGCGAAATCGGCCAGCGCGCTGACGGTGGACACCACTTCGTCCAGATCCGCCAGGCCGTTGAGATCGCGGCAGATCAGCCGCGCCACCACCGCCTGGCGCAGCCGCCGCAGCGCCGGCGCCAGCCCTTCGGCGTCGCTCAGTGCCTGCCAGTCGGCGAAGGCTTCCATCTCCGCCGCGTCGAAAGGCCGGCCTAGCCTGGCTTGCAGCCGCTCCAATTCTTCGGGGCGGGCGGTCAGCAGACGCTGCAGATAGTGAGAGAACTCGCGGCTGCGGGCAATGGCAGCGGCCGTGTTTGCTGGCATAATAGGCCTCTACGGCATGTCAATTCTTGATGGCCACATTGTAACGGTTTGCCGCATTTGGAAAAGCTCTTCTCCGTTCTGTCCCATATCCATGTGATCAAGGTCCTGAAACGGACCTGTGCGCTGTTGGGAATGGCCGCCGCCGCCGCCTTGACGCTGCTGCTGGCGGCCTTTTGCGCGTTCACTTTCTGGGTGCTGCCCAATCTGAACCAGTTTCGCCAGCCGCTGGAGCGTTATCTGAGCCAGTCGCTGGGGCGGCCGGTGCAGGTGGCGGCCTTGTCCGGCGAATGGCTGACCGTGGGGCCGCGTTTCGAGCTGGGCGGCGTCACCATCGCCAATCCGCAGGACGGCAAGGCGCTGACCTTGCGCCAGGTGTCGCTGGAGCCGTCGTGGCGTTCCTTGCTGGCGCTGGAGCCGCGGCTGGCCAGCGTGGTGGTCAAGGGCCCTACGGTGGAGCTGCTGCGCTCGCGCCAGGGCGTGATCTATCTGAACGGCTTCGATCTGAGTTCCGGCTCCGCCGACAGCGGCCTGGGCAATTGGCTGCTGCGCCAGCCCAGCCTGGAGATCAGCGACGCGCGGCTGAGCTGGCAGGATGAATTGCTGGGCCTGCCGCGGCTGGACCTGAGCCAGGGCCAGCTCAAGCTGAGCGCCGGCCTGTTCGGCCACGGCCTGAAGCTGTCCGGCCAGCCGGCGGCGTCCTTGGGCAAGGGCTTCGATCTGACGGCGTCCTGGCGCGGCGACGACATCGCCGCCTGGCAGCAGTGGTCGGGCTCGCTCAAGGTGGCGCTGGACGGCGCCAAGGTGGGGTCGTGGACGCGTTATCTGCAACAACTGGGCATGCTGCGCAGCGGCGAGGGCAGCGGCACGGTGGAGATGTCCTTCTCCGACGGCGCCATCGACGCCTTGAAAGCCAGCGTCAACGTCCACGACGCCGCCTACACGCCGCCGGATTCCCACGAACTGGTGCTGCCGCGGCTGCAGGGCGAGTTGCAGCTGACGCGCCAGCTCAGCGGCAGCTATAAGGTCAAGGCCAGCCGGCTGAGCCTGGCCAGCGCCAGCGGCCTGGCTTTCGACAATTCCAATATCGACGGCGAGTGGCGTTACGGCGAGCAAGGCTTCGGCCAACTGACGCTGGACAATGTGGACCTCAGCCACCTGACCCCCTTCATCCACGCGCTGGGCGCCGACCGCAACCCCTTGTTCGCGCGTTTCTCGCCCAGCGGCGCGCTGCGCGACCTGACCGTCAGCTGGAAGGGCGCGTTGGAAGCGCCCAAGGCCTTCAAACTCAAATCCCGTTTTGAAAAGCTGGCCTGGCAGCCGTTCGGGGAGCTGCCCGGCGTGTCCGGCGTCAGCGGCGCGATCAGCTTCGACGAAAAAGGTGGCCGCCTGCAGCTGGACACCGGCAAGTCCCAGGTCAGCTATCCATCGGTTTTTGTCGCGCCGTTGAATTTCGACAAGCTGACCGCCGACGTGGGCTGGCGGCGGGAAGGGCAGGCGGTGGTCTTGGACTTCCGCCAGGCCGCCTTCTCCAACGCCGATTTGTCCGGCAGCCTGCAAGGCAGTTATCGGCATCAGGGCGCCGGGGCCGGCGTAGCCGATCTGCGCGCCAGCATTGCCGGAGTGCCGGCGGCCAGGGTGGCGGAGTATCTGCCGCACGAGGTGGGCGAGCACACTTTGCGCTGGCTGCGCCAGGCCTTGCAGGGCGGGCAGCTGCGCCAGGCGACGATGAAGCTGCGCGGCGATCTGGAGCAGTTCCCCTTTGCCGGCGGCAAGGGCGGCGAGTTTCTGGTGGAGGCCGAGGTGGAGCGCGCGCGTCTCAGCTATCAGTCCGGCTGGCCGCGCATCGACGACATCGACGCCCAATTGCTGTTCCGCAATGAACGGATGGAGGTGAACGCGCGCCGCGCCGTCACCGTGGGCGTGCCGCTGAGCGGCGTCAAGGCGGTGATAGACAATCTGGGCGCCGACGTGCCCATGCTGACGGTGGAGGGCCGCGCGGCCGACCGTCTGCAGCGCATGCTGGCCTTCACCACGCAAAGCCCGGTGGACGGCTGGCTGGATGGCTTCACCGGCCAGATCGAAGCCGGCGGCGACGCCAGCCTGGACTTGAAACTGGGGATACCGCTGGCCGGCGAACAGGGCGTGACGGTGCGCGGCGACATCCGCTTCGCCGACAACGCGCTGCGCTTCAAATCCCTGCCGATTCCGCCGCTGAGCAAGGCGCGCGGCCGGCTGACCTTTACCGAACGCGGCGTGGACAGCCCGGGCCTGCAGTTCGTCGGCTTCGGCGGTCCGTTCCAGTTGAAGGCCAACACCGGCGCAGACAAGCGCATGCGTTTCGAACTGGCCGGCCAGGCCGATTCGCGTCAAGTGCTGAAGCAGTATCTGCCGGCGCTGGCGGAGCAGGTGTCGGGCAAGTCCGGCTACCGCGCGCAGTTCATCGTCAAGCAGGGCTTGGAAAGCCTGGCGGTGAGTTCGGACTTGCAGGGCACCGCCTTCGATTTGCCGCCGCCGCTGGCCAAGAGCGCCGGCGCGGCCTTGCCGCTGCAATTGCAGCTGCGGCCGCAGCAGATGCGCGGCGTCCAGACCCAGCGGCTGGACTTCAGTCTGGACGGCATGATAGCCGGCCGCCTGCGTTTGAACGAACACGGCGATTTGCAGGCCGGCGCGCTGGGCGTGGGCCGCGCGCCGGGCGAGCCGGCGGCGTCCGGCCTGGCGGTGCGGGTGGCGCAGCCCAAGGTGGTGCTGGACGATTGGCTGAAACTGGCCGACGGCGCCGCGCAGTCCAGCGGCGGCGGAGAGCCTGCGGCCCTGCCGGCCTTGCAGCTGGAACTGGAAACGCCGGAATTGGTATTGCCGGGCCTGAGCCTGCACAAGGTCAACGCCCGCTTGGGCAACCGCGAGCTGTCCAAGGCCTGGACCGTACAGCTGCGCTCCAACGAGATGAGCGGCGACGCCAGCTACCGGCCGGAAGGCAACGGCCTGCTGCAGGCCAATCTCAGTCGTCTGGCCTTGAACCTGCCGGCGGACAAGGAGAAGAAGGAGGGCGCGGCGGAGGCCAAGGCCGCGGCCGGCGGCGAAGCCTCGGTGCTGAACCGCCGGCTGCCGGAGATGAAGGTGCGCGTCGGCGAACTGGTGTTGCAGGGGCGCTCGGTGGGCCGGCTGGAGCTGGAGGCGCGCCGCGACGGCAGCGTCTGGCAGATGGCGCCCTTGCGGCTGACCACCAACGACGGCACGCTGAAGGCCACGGTGCGTTCGGACGCGCGCGGCGCCGGCAATGTCGACGCCCGCTTCGAATTGCTCGTCGGCGACGCCGGCAAGCTGCTGACGCGGCTGGGTCAGGGCGAGATTTTCCGCAACGGCCAGGGCACGCTCAACGGCCGCTTGAATTGGCCCGGCGGCCTGGGCGATCTGGATTTGGCCAAGGTATCCGGCGAATTGGCGCTAGACTTCAAGGACGGACGCTTCGCCAAGGTGGACCCGGGCGTGGTCAAGCTCCTGGGCGCGCTCAGCCTGCAATCGCTGCCGCGCCGCATCCGGCTGGACTTCACCGACGTGTTCAGCGACGGCTTCGCCTTCGACAGCCTGAAAGGCGAGGCGCAGGCGCGCAACGGTCTGTTCACTTCGTCCAAGGTGGAGATGAAGGGGCCGGGCGCGGACGTGACGATTTCCGGAGAACTGGACCTGGGCAAGGAAAGCCAGGCCTTGAAAGTGCACGTGGTGCCGCGGCTGGCGGAAAGCGTGGCGCTGGCGGCGGGGGCGGCCCTGCTCAATCCGGTGGTGGGCATCGCCACGCTGGCGGCGCAGAAAGTGCTGCGCGATCCGGTGGGCCGCATCCTGTCGGTGGATTACGAAGTGAGCGGCTCCTTGCGCGACCCCAAGGTGGTGCGCACGGCGATCGGTCCGATACAGCAGAACAAAGGGGGGAAACCATGAAGCAAAAATTCCTGGCGGCGGCGGTGCAGATGGTGTCCGGCTCCGACGTGACGGCCAATTTGCAGCGCGCCGCGCATTGGGTGGCGGAAGCCGCCGGCAAGGGCGCGCGGCTGGTGGTCTTGCCCGAGTATTTTTGCCTGATGGGGCGGCAGGAAACCGATAAGGTGGCCGTGTGCGAAGCCTACGGCGACGGCCCCATCCAGAGCGCGCTGGCGAGGATGGCGCAGGAGAACGGCGTGTGGCTGGCGGCCGGCACCGTGCCCTTGCGCAGCCCGGAACCGCAGCGGGTGCTGAACACCACCTTGCTGTTCGACCCGGACGGCGAGGTGCGCGCCCGCTACGACAAGATCCATTTGTTCGGCTTCTCCGGCCTGGGCGAGAGTTATTGCGAATCCAACACCATCCGTCCGGGCGAGCAGCCGGTCAAGGCGGATCTGGGTTTCGCCGAGATGGCCTTCGGCATCTGCTACGATCTGCGTTTCCCTGAACTGTTCCGCCAGTTGTCGCCCTATGATCTGATGATTTTGCCGGCGGCCTTCACCGCCACCACCGGCGAGGCGCATTGGGAGCCGCTGTTGCGCGCGCGCGCTATCGAGAACCAGAGCTATGTGCTGGCCTCGGCGCAGGGCGGAGAACACGACAACGGCCGCAAGACCCACGGGCATTCGATGATCATCGATCCCTGGGGCCGCGTGCTGGCCGAAATAGACAAGGGCGAGGGCGTGATCCTCGCCGAAATCGACCCGACATTGATCCAGTCGGTGCGCACCCGCCTGCCGGCGCTGGCGCACCGCGTACTCGCGTGAAAGAACCCGACACTATGCAAGATGCTTTCTCCGCGGCAGACAGCCTGCTGCTCAAGCCTTACGGTCTGGACGAGGCGGCTTTGGAAGCCACGCTGGCGCGCATGCGCCACCACGCCATCGACTACGCCGATCTCTATTTTCAATACACCCGCAGCGAGGCCTGGAGCCTGGAAGAGGGCATCGTCAAGTCCGGCAGCTTCAGCATTGACCAAGGCGTGGGCGTGCGCGCGGTGGCCGGTGACAAGACCGCCTTCGCCTATTCCGACGCCATCAGCCTGGAAGCGCTGAGCCGCTCCGCCGACGCGGTGCGCGCCATCGGTCAGGCGGGCGGGGACGGTTCCGCCGGCGCGCAGACCCGGCGCGCGCCCAAGCCGCTGTACCCGGCGCTGGACCCCTGCCACAGCCTGGAGGCGGCGGCCAAGGTGGCCTTGCTGGAAAAAGTGGAGCGGATGGCGCGGGCGCAGGACCCGCGGGTGATCCAGGTGATGGCCGGCATGGCCAGCGAATACGACGTGGTCTACGTGGCGCGCCACGACGGCGTGCGCGCCGCCGACGTGCGGCCGCTGGTGCGGCTGTCGGTGATGGTGATCGCCGAGCAGAACGGCCGCCGCGAGCAGGGCTCCAGCGGCGGCGGCGGCCGCTTCGACCTGGCCTACTTCGACGACGAGGTGCTGGAGCGCTACGCGCGCCAGGCGGTGCATCAGGCGCTGACCAATCTGGATTCGCGGCCGGCGCCGGCGGGCCAGATGACCGTGGTGCTGGGGCCGGGTTGGCCCGGCGTGCTCTTGCACGAGGCGATAGGCCATGGCCTGGAAGGCGATTTCAACCGCAAGGGCACTTCGGCCTTTTCCGGCAAGATCGGCCAGCGGGTGGCGGCGCCGGGCGTCACGGTGGTGGACGACGGGGTGATGGAAGAGCGCCGCGGTTCTCTGGCGATAGACGACGAGGGCAATCCCACTCAGCGCACCGTGCTGATAGAGGACGGCGTGCTCAAGGGTTATATGCAGGACGCGATGAATTCGCGCCTGATGCAGGTGGGCGCCACCGGCAACGGCCGCCGCGAGTCCTACGCCCACATCCCGATGCCGCGGATGACCAATACCTATATGCTGGCCGGCCAGCACGATCCGCAGGAAATCATCGCCTCGGTCAAGGACGGCCTGTACGCGGTCAATTTCGGCGGCGGCCAGGTGGACATCACCAGCGGCAAGTTCGTGTTTTCCGCGTCGGAAGCCTGGCGCATCGAAAACGGCAAGCTCAGCTATCCGGTCAAGGGCGCCACCCTGATAGGCAACGGGCCGGACGTGCTCAACTACGTCAGCATGATAGGCAATGATTTGCAGCTGGATCAGGGCGTCGGCGTCTGCGGCAAGGAAGGCCAGAGCGTGCCGGTGGGCGTGGGCCAGCCCACGCTGCGCATAGACGGCGGCCTGACCGTGGGCGGCACCGGCGGCTAAGAACCTGTTCACGATCTACTGCGCTGCGGCGATACAGCGTTAAAAACAAGCTCAAAATGCTCATGTACCACGTGTACATTCCGCTTTTTCGCTCGTTTTTGCCTTGTCTCGCTCTTGCTCGCGAGATTGTGAACAGGCTCTAAGAACCTGCGTAAACAGGTTCTTTGAGAAAGGCGAAGCGCTGGAGCTTCGCCTTTTTTTACGCCTATTTTCAAATTGAACAAGCAGATCATCCAAATTTAAAGCCAATTATCAAATCCCTTCGGCGGCGACACAATGCGCTGGTCCGGTGTCGCCGTGTTGGCGACGCCGCAATCGGGAGACGATGATGAAAGCTTTGACCTTGGCGCTGGGCTTCGGCCTGGCCTTGACCGCGGCCTTCGCCGGCGCGGCGGAAAACCTGCCGCAACCGGCGCGGGTGTGGGCGGACCGTCCGGCCGGCAGCACGGCGGCGGTGAAACTGGCCGCGCTGCGTTACGCGGCGTTCTGGAACAGCGGCGATCCGCGTTACGCCGAACTGGCCTTGGACCCCGACTTCATCGACCGCACCCTGCCCTCCGGCCGTCAGCAGGGCGTGGCCGGGCCCTTGCAGGCCTCGCGCCAGTTCCGCGCCGCGGTGCCGGATTTGAAGGTGGACGTCACCGACATGGTGCTGGCCGGCGACCGCGTCGCGCTGCGCCTGCATTTCCAGGGCCATTTCAGCGGCCGCTTCGGCGACGTGCAAGGCCAGGGCCAGCCGGTGGAGTTCCAGGCCTTCGACCTGTACCGTGTCAAGAACGGCCGCATCGCCGAGAACTGGCACCTGGAAGACAATCTGACCCTGATGCAGCAACTGGGCGTGGTGAAGCCATGAGCGCGGGGGATTTTGCTTTCCACGGCCAGACCGTGGCGGTGTTGGGCGGCGGCTCCGGCATCGGCCGGGCGGTGGCGGACGCGGCCGCGGCGGCCGGCGCGCGGGTCTATGTGCTGGGACGCAGCGCCCAATCTGAGTCGGATCGTGAAGGCATCCAGGCGGACATGACCGACAGCCGGGCATTGGCCCGGGCCTTCGCCGACATCGGCCGCATCGATCATCTGGTGCTGACCGCCGGCGCCCGGGTCGGCGCGCCGGCCTTGGCCGAGTTGAGCGAGGAGGCTTTGCGGCAGACTTTTGACGTCAAGCTGTTCGGCAGCCTGCTGGCGGTGCGCGAGGCCTTGCCCTATCTGACGGAGCGGGCGTCGGTGACCTTCACCTCCGGCTTGCTGGCGCGCAAATTCTCCAGCGGCGGCCTGCTGAAAAGCACGGTCAACGCCGCGCTGGAAGCGGCGGCCAAGAATCTGGCCAAGGAGCTGGCGCCGCGCCGCGTCAACGTGGTCAGCCCCGGCGTGGTGGACACCGAGCTATGGGGCGAGGCCGGCTCGGTCGCGCGCCAGGCGACGTTGGCGCGCATCGGCCAGGGCCTGCCCGTCGGCCGCGTCGGCCAGCCGCGGGAATTGGCGCAAGCCTATCTGCTGGCGATGGCCAACGGCTTCATCTCCGGCGCGGTGCTGGACGTGGAGGGCGGGGCCTTGTTGTAGGCCCTGGCCCAAGAGAGAGGACTCGAGATGTCCGATACCCTACCCATTAATCGTCGCCAGTTCCTGGCCGGCGCGGCCGCGGGCGGCACCGCGCTGATGCTGGCGCACGGCGCGGCGCTGGCGGCGACAGGAGCAAGCAAGATGACGACAATTTCAACAAGCGGCGGCGCCTTCTGGCCGAACGGCGCCCGCCTGGCGATTTCGATTTCCATGCAGTTCGAGGCCGGTGCGCAGCCGGAGCGCGGCGCCAGCGGGCCGTTTCCGCCGCTGGACCCCAAGTACGCGGATCTGCCGATGCAAAGCTGGTACGACTACGGCGTGAAGGAGGGCATTCCGCGGCTGCTGGACTTGTGGGACCGCACCGGGGTCAAGGTGACTTCGCACATGGTGGGGCAGGCGGTGGACCGCAGCCCGCGGCTGGCGCGCGAGATCGTGGCGCGCGGCCACGAGGCGGCGGCGCACGGCCAAACCTGGGAGCCGCAATACCCGATGACGCCGGAGCAGGAACTGGCGGCCTACAGCGCCAATATCGCCAGCATCGAGCGCGCCACCGGCACGCGGCCGGTGGGCTTCAACGCCTTCTGGCTGCGCGGCACGCCCAATACCCTGAGCATTCTGCAGCAACTGGGCTTTCTCTATCACATCGACAACGTCAGCCGCGACGAGCCGTTCACGGTGGCGGTCAAGGGCCAGCCGTTCGTGGTGGTGCCCTATACCTTGCGCAACAACGACATCGTGCGTTTCGACTCGCCGGCGCTGAGCAATGAGGCTTATCTGTCGGATCTGAAGGCCGAATTCGACGTGCTCTACGCCGAGGCGGGTTCGCGGCGGCGGATGATGTCGATCAGCACCCACGACCGCATTTCCGGCTCGCCGGCGCGGGTCAAGGCGCTGGAGCAGTTCATCCGCTATGCGCAGAGCCATGCCGGCGTCGCCTTCATGCGCAAGGACGAGATCGCGCGCTACGCCTTGCAGGCGGACAAGGTGCCGGCGGACTGAGAGCCTTGGGTCTTGAGTCGCGTTCCACAACCGCGGGACGGCCATTGGCCGCGCCGCGGTTTTCTTAGAGCCTGTTTACGATCTCGCGAGCTAAGGCGAGACAAGGCGAAAACGGTTGAAGAAGCGGAATGTACAGGTGTTACATGAGCATTCTGAAAGCGTTTTCAACGCTGTATCGCCGACGCGCAGCAGATCGTAAACAGGTTCTTACAATTGGGCGCCGGCCTCCGGCAGCAGGGCGGTGGCCGGCAGCGTCGACAGCCGCTCGCGCAGGAAATCGATCAGCCGACGAATGCGCAGCGGCTGGCCGCGCTGGCCGGGGTAGAGCAGGTGCAGCGGCGCGCTGTCGGTGAAGTACTCGTCCAGCACCGTGAGCAGGCGGCCCTGGCGCAGATCGTCGGCGATGTCCAGCAGCGATTTGTAGGCGAAGCCCTGGCCTTGCAGCGCCCAGCGGCGGATCACCTCGCCGTCGTTGCTCTGCTGCGCGCGCTCCAGCCGCAGCGCGCGGCGCTGGCCGTGCTCTCGGTACGGCCATTCGTGCATCGGGCCGTCGCCGGTGACCAGGGTCAGCGTCGGCAGCTCGGCCAGCTGCCGCGGATGGCTGGGCATGCCGGTGCGCGCCAGCAGCGCCGGCGCGGCGCAAACCACGCGGCGGCTGGCGGCCAGTTCGCGCGCGATCAGGCTGCTGTCCGCCGGCTGGCCGTAGCGGATGGCGATGTCGATGTCCTCGCCGATCAAATCGGCCGGGGTGTCGTCCAGCTGCAAGGCGAAATGCACCGCCGGGTGCAGGCGGCGGAATTCGTCCAGGCAGTCCAGCAAGGCGTGGCGGCCCAGGTCCGACGGCGCCGACAGCCGGATCAGGCCGCTGAGTTCGCGCTGCTCGCGCTGCAGCCGGTCCTGGCCTTGCTGCAGGGTGTCCAGCGCGCGCTGGCAGTGGTCGCGGAAGACTTCGCCGGCCTCGGTCAGCCGCAGCTGGCGGGTGGTGCGCTGGAACAGCCGGCTGTCCAGCGCGGCCTCCAGCCGCTGGATGCAGGCGCTGGCGGCGGCGGGGGACAGGCCTTGCTTGCGGCCGGCGGCGGAGAAGCTGCCCAGTTGGGCGGCGTCGAGGAAGAGGCGTAGGTCGTTGAGTCGATCGAGCATGAGCGTGGCCCGGGCGCGGCAGCGCCCGGGCGGGGAGGGGTTTAAATGGTTTCGGTATTGGCCAGCAGCCATTCGCGCGCCGCGCCGTCCACCAGCGGCAGCAAGCGCGCGCGCACCTCGGCGTGGTACTGGTTCAGCCAGTCCACCTCGGCGCGGGACAGCAGGTTGAAGTCCAGGCAGCGGGTGTCGATGGGGCACAGGGTCAGGGTTTCGAAGCGCAGGAAGTCGCCGAATTCGTTCTGCGACGAGGCCACGTTCAGCACCAGGTTCTCGATGCGCACGCCCCAGCGGCCCGGGCGGTAGACGCCGGGCTCGATCGAGGTGACCATGCCTTCCTGCATCGCCATATTGGCGTCCGGCACCGCGCGGGAAATGCTTTGCGGGCCTTCGTGCACATTGAGGAAGTAGCCGACGCCGTGGCCGGTGCCGTGGCCGAAGTCGATGTCCTGCTGCCACAGCGGCGCGCGCGCCAGCGCGTCCAGCATCGGCGACAGGGTGCCGCGCGGGAAATGAGCCATGGACAGGCCTATGGTGCCTTTCAGCACCAGGGTGAAGTCGCGCTTCTGCTCGGCGGACGGCGCGCCGACCGCCACCACGCGGGTGATGTCGGTGGTGCCGCCCAGGTATTGGCCGCCGGAGTCTATCAGCAGCAGGCCGTCGCCCTTGATCTCGCTGTGGGCGGCTTCGGTGGCGTGGTAGTGCGGCAGCGCGCCGTTGGCGTTGAAGCCGGCGATGGTGCCGAAGCTGGGCGACACGAAGCCGGGCCGGCGCGCGCGCGCGGCGGTGATTTCCTCGTCTATGGTCAGCTCGGTGACGCGGCTGCGGTTGACCTCGCCTTCGAACCAGGCGAAGAACTCGCACAGGGCCGCGCCGTCCTGTTCCATCGCGCCGCGGATGTGGGCGGCCTCTTCCTCCGTCTTGCAGGACTTGAACAGGGTGCTGGGATTGATCGCCTCGATCACGCGGGCGGCCGGGTTGACCGCCTGGCGCAGGCCCAGGGTCACGCGGCGCGGGTCCAGCAGCAGGCTGGCGCCGGCCGGCAAGGCGGCGAGCGCCGGTTTGGCCTGGGCGTAAGGTCGCACTTCGACGCCGTCGGCCGCCAGTTGGGCGCGCAGCTCGGCGGAAATCTTGCCTTCGCCGACGAAGAGGGTGGCCTGCCGACGGCTCAGCAGCGCGTGGCTGATGAAGACCGGATTGTAGTTGACGTCGCTGCCGCGCAGATTGAAGCTCCAGGCGATGTCGTCCAGCGTGGACAGGAAGTGCCAGTCGGCGCCGGCCTCGTCCATGGCGGCGCGCAAGCGCGCCAGCTTGTCGGCGCGGCTTTGCGGCGCGAAGGCCGATTCATGTTGATAGACCGGCGCGTCCGGCAGCGGCGGGCGCTGCGGGTCGATGGCGTCTATCAGGTCCAGATCGGTGCGCAGCCGGGCGCCGGCCTGTTCCAGCGCGGCTTGCAGCGCCTTGGCCGCGGCCAGGCCCAGCGAGTCGCCGTCCACCGCCAGCGTTTGGCCGGCGCTCAGGGTCTTGGCGATCCAGCCCAGGTGGTCGGCGCTGGCGGCGCTGACGATCTTGACCAGCTGGATGCCGCTGCCGGCCAATTCGGCTTCCGCTTGCACCCAGTAGCGGCTATCGGCCCAGACGCCGGCGAAGTCGCGGGTGACGATCAGCGTGCCCATGGAGCCGGTGAAGCCGGACAGCCATTGGCGGGCCTGCCAGCGCGCCGGCAGGTATTCCGACAGATGCGGGTCCGAGGAGGGCACCAGACAGGCGTCGACGCCGGCGTTCTTCATGGCGGCGCGCAAAGAGGCGATGCGTTGCGGAATGGTGTCCAATTGCGGGGTTGCGAGGGTGTTCATGCCGGCTCCGGGGGATGTATGCCATGCATTCTGTGGCTAATGAAACCGGGGCGCAAGAGTATGAGCATAGCTGATGATTGCCATGTCATTTTGGCTGGGGGCGCGGGCGTCGGACGCCCGCCTTCGCTCAAGACCCGCTGTCGTCGAATTGAACCGTGGGCACGGCTTTGCGCAGGCCGTGCGTCAGGCACAGCAAATACGCCACGCCCGCGGCGAGCCAGGCCAGGCCGATTTGCAGGGTGAGCGCCGATAGGCTGGTCCATAGCCATAGCGTCAGGGCAAATCCAATCGCCGCAGGCAAGCCATAACGCAGCCAGGCGCTGAATGGATGCGGCTTGCCGTCCAGCAGATAGGTTTTGATCACCGCCAGATTGACCACCGAGAACGCGACCAGCGCGCCGAAACTGATCAGGGAGGCCAGGGTGGCCAAATCCATCACCAGCGCCAGCAGGGAACAAAGGGATACCACCAGTATCGACCAGATCGGGGTGTTGAAGCGTTGCGACAGACCGGCGAAGACCCGGTGCGGCAAGACGCGATCCCTGCCCATGCTGTACAGAATGCGCGAGACCGAGGCTTGGGAGGCCAGCGCCGATCCAAAAGCCCCGGCCACATAGCTGGCGGTGAAAAAACTGACGAAATAGGGGCCGGCGATGCGCTGCATCACTTCATTGGCGGCGGAGTCCGCATGCTGGAACCGGCTGCCGGGGAAAGCCAGCTGGCTGATGGCCGCCAGCAGGATGAACAGCAGTCCCGCTGCTATCGTCGTGATGATGATGGCCCGCGGGATGTCGCGGTGCGGTTCCCGCGCCTCTTCCGCCAAAGTGGACACCGCGTCAAAGCCCAGAAAGGACAAACACAGGATGGCCGCGCCGGCCAGCACCGGAGCCAGGCCGATGGCGCTGCCGTCCCCCTGCCACGGGGCCAGCAGATCCACGCTGCTCTGAGTCATGATCTGCCGGGCGGCCAGCGCGACAAACACCAGAACAAAGACGAGTTGAGCGGCCACCAGCACATTGCCGAAACGCGACACCGATTGAATGCCCAGCACATTAAACACCGTGACCAGCGCGATCATGGTCACGATAAAGCCCCAGGCCGGCACTTGAGGAAAGCTTTGATGCAGGTAGATGCCGATCACCAGATAATTGATCATCGGTAAAAACAGGTAATCGAGCAATAAAGACCAGCCGGCCAGAAAGCCCGCCATCGGACCAAAGCTTTTACGGGCGTAAGAATAGGCCGAGCCTGCAACCGGGTAACGGCCGACCATGCGGCTGTAAGACAGCGCGGTGAAAAAAATGGACAACAAGGTGAGCAGATAAGCCAAAGCGGTGCGGCCGCCGGTGACTTGAGTGACCACGCCATAGGTGGTGAATACGGTCAAGGGCACCATATAGACCAGGCCAAACAAGGTCAGCGCCGGCAGCGATAAGACTCGGCGCAGCGATCCGGCGTAGGGCAGGGGCTGCGCGGGCGCCGTCATGGGGAACGGGGGGGATCCTGGCATCATGATGCTCCTCTATTGTCGGCCAGCGCTTTGGCGCCTGTCCAAAGTCCGCTGCGCGTCGTTAACCGTCTCTTGGGACCGGCTATTGTTGTCGATTCAAGCCGCTTGCTATCCATGGCGCTTATCGTAGCAAGGCTTTCTCCGCGGCCTCGACGGCTTGCTCGAAAGTGTCCGCGATGAGATCGGCCTGCTCCAGGCTCAGGGTCAACGGCGGCGAAATGATGAAGGTGTCCGCCAGATTGCGTATCAACACCCCGTGTTGACGGCAGTAGTCGGAGATATAGGCGCCGAAGCCCAGATCCAGATCAAAAGGCTGTTTGCCGGCGGGGTCGGCCACCAGTTCCACGCCTATCATCAGGCCCAGGCCGCGGACATCGCCCATATGGGGATGCGTGTTCTTTATCCTTGTCAGGCGCTGCAATAAATGACCGCCCACCTTGGCCGCGTTTGCCGTCAGCTTGTCCCTTTCGATGATCTCCAGATTGGCCAGCGCCGCCGCGCAGGCCAGCGGATGGCCGGCATAGGTGTTGCCGTGATAGAAGGCGGTTGGGCTGAACTGGCGGGCGTCGCTGGAGTGAAACGCCGACTCCACCCGCTGGTTGATCAAAGTCGCGCCCAGCGGGATGTAGCCGCTGTTAATCCCTTTGGCGAATACCATGATGTCCGGCTTCACTCCCCAATGCCGGCTGCCGAACAGCTTGCCAATGCGGCCGAAACCGGTGACCACTTCGTCCGCGATCAGGAGCACGCGATGGCGGTCGCACACCTCGCGCACCAAGGGCCAGTAATTGGCGGGCGGGACGATGACGCCGCCGGCGCCTTGCACCGGTTCGGCAATGAAGGCCGCCACGCTGCCGGGGCCCTGATGCAGGATTTCCCGCTCCAGCAATTGCGCGCATAAGCGGCCTAGGGTGTCTGAATCGTCGGTGTAGGGGTTGCGGTATAGATGGGGGGTGTCCACTTGGCTGAAGCCCGCCAGCAAGGGCTCGTAAGCCTGGCGATAAGCGGTGCTGCCGTTCGCCGACAAGGCTCCCAGGGTGACGCCGTGGTAAGCCTGCTTCAGCGAGATGATTTTATGGCGCTCCGGCTCGCCGCTTTGCCGCCAGTACTGGCGGGCCAGTTTAAACGCCGCCTCATTGGCTTCCGAGCCGCCGGAGGAGAAAAAGGCGGCGCTCATGCCTTCCGGCTCCGTCATCC
Source organism: Chromobacterium rhizoryzae (assembly GCF_020544465.1). Lineage (NCBI taxonomy): Bacteria > Pseudomonadati > Pseudomonadota > Betaproteobacteria > Neisseriales > Chromobacteriaceae > Chromobacterium > Chromobacterium rhizoryzae. Next base: position 2,994,471 of record NZ_CP066126.1, on the reverse strand, counting down.
GGCATAAGCGTTCGGCCAGCGCCAGGGCCGGCTGCGTGGTGGTGCCGCCAAAAATCGAATAAAAACCCAGCTGGTTCAATTGTTGGGTGATCGCCTCCTTGATTTCCGGATGGTCGTGCCCGACGTTCACATTCCACAAGCCGCCTTGCCCATCAAGATAGCGTTTCCCGGTTTGATCGAAGACATGGCAACCCGAAGCGCGATCGATCCGCAACGGCGGATGCGCGGCAATATGGCTGGCATTGGCGAAGGGGTACAAGAGATGGCCGGTGGGATGGCGATTGGCCGTGCTGCTCATGATGTTCTCTCCTCGGTTTTACGATGCGGCGCCGGTTGGTTTCGATGGCCGGCGTTCTGCTGTCCTACTGCTCCTGATTCAGCGTCATCCACACCCCCTTGGTCTGGGTGTAGGCCAGCAACGCGTCAAAGCATTTGTCGCGGCCATTGCCGGACTCTTTCCAGCCGCCGAACGGCAGTTGCATATCGCCGTCCATATAGCTGTTGACGTAGACCATGCCGGCTTCGACCTCGCGCGCGAAGCGATGCGCGTGGTTGAGGTTTTGGGTCCAGATGCCCGCCGCCAGGCCAAAGCGGCTGTCATTGGCGATGGCGATGGCCTGGTCCAAGCCGGATACCGGCATCACGCAGGCCACCGGGCCAAAGATCTCTTCCCGCGCGATGCGCATGCCGTTGTCCACGCCGGCGAACACCGTGGGGTTGACGTAGGCGCCGTGTTCCAGGTGGCGCGGAGCGTCGCCGCCCAACAGGCATTGCGCGCCGGCTTGCCGGCCCAGCGCGATGTAATCCAGCACGCGCCGCTGCTGACCGCGGCTCACCAGCGGGCCCATGCTGGTGGCCGGGTCCAGCGGGTCTCCCGGGAGGTGATGGCTGCGCGCGGCGCTTAGGAAGGCGTCGAGGAAATCAGGAAGAATGCTTTGCTCCACCAACAGGCGGGAGCCGGCGCAGCATACCTGGCCTTGATTGCCGAATACGCCCATGGCCGCCCAGCGCGCGGCGGCCTCCAGGTCCTGGACATCGGCCAGAATCACATGGGGGGACTTGCCGCCGCACTCCAAGGACAGTTGCTTCATATTGGACTGGCCCGCGTAGCCCAGCATCAGCTTGCCCACTTCCACCGAACCGGTGAAGGCGATCTTGTCGACATCCCGATGCAAGGCCAGCGGCCGGCCGCAGCCAGGCCCGTCGCCGGTCAGCACATTGAATGCCCCGGGCGGGCCGCCGGCCTCGATGAAGAGCTTGGCCAGCCATAAAGCGCTGAGCGGAGACTCCTCCGCCGGCTTGAGCACCACGGAGTTGCCGGCCGCCAGCGCGGGCGCGATCTTCCAGCAGCTCATCAGCAGGGGGTAATTCCAGGGCACCACGCAGGCCACCACGCCCAAGGGCTGACGCAGCACAAAGCTATGGATGTGGTGGGCGGTTGCGCCCACCGTGCCCTGCACCTTGTCGATGGATTCCGCGGTAAAGCGCAGGCATTGCACGCTCAGGGGCAGGTCCACCGTCAGCATCTCGCTGATCGGCTTGCCCATGTCCAGGCAGTCCAGCAAGGCGAAGGTGCGCTGATGTTGTTCGATCAAATCGGCGAGCCGATTGAGCACGGCCATACGCTCCCGCGGCGGCCGTCTGGACCAGGCGCCGGATTGAAACGCGCGCCGCGCGGAATTGACGGCGAGATCCACATCCTGGCCATCGGCGCTGGGCAGCTCGGCCAGGATTTGGTCATTGCTGGGATTGACGCTGGCGAAGCGCCGGCCGGAACGCGCCTGGCGAAAATCCCCGTCAATGAACAGCCCCAGTTCCAAGGGCGACTCCTTGGCCAGGGCGCGCCAGTCGGCGGCGGATAGGGGTTCAGCGCTCATCGTCGGCTCCTGAGTCTAATAGATGGGGAAAGGCGCCCAGCGCTTCAAACTGGCCGGCCAGCGACAGCAATTGCCGGTCCGCCCCGCGCGCGCCGATGAATTGCAGCCCAAGCGGTCTGCCGTCCGGAGTCAGGCCGCAGGGGACGACGCAGGCGGGATGCTGGCTCAGATTGAGCGGGAAGCTGAAGCCGGCCCACTCCGTCCAGGCCGCGCCATCGCCGGCCGGCTGTCGCGAGGCGATGGGGAAGGCCGCCAAGGGAGTGGCCGGCGCCAGCAGCAGATCGAACCGGCTCATCGTCTGGTCCATGAAGGCGCCAAACTCGGCGCGCCGGGTCTGAGCCGCGACCAAGTCCGCCGCGCTCAGGGCCAGGCCGCGTTCGGCTATCTCGACAAAGCCCGGGTCCAGTTGTCCGCGCAGGGCCGGCGCCACCCTGGACAGCCGGTTGGCCGCGCCGCTGAACCAGTGCTTTTGGAAAACATCGAGCAGATCGATATCGGGGAGCTCGAATGGCTGGATCTCCACCCCCAAGGAGCGCAGCAGACTCAAGGCCCGTTCCATGACCGCGGCCACTTCCGGCCGCAGCTGGCCGCAGGCCGGGGTGGACCAGTACGCCACTCTGGCCCGGCTGAGCGCCAAGGGCGGGAAGGCGGGCGGGTTGCCGATGGGCTGATGCCAGTCGCGCAGGTCGCGGCCGCTCATCGCGTCCAGCATGGCGCTGACGTCGCCGACGCAGCGCGCGATCGGACCAAGATGCGCCAGGGTGCCGAAGGCGCTGCCGGGATAGGCGGGCACCCGGCCAAAGCTCGGCTTGTGTCCGACCAGGCCGCAGAAGGCCGCCGGGATGCGAATGGACCCGCCGCCGTCCGTCCCCAGGTGCAATACGCCCGCGCCGGCGGCGGCCGCCACGGCCGCGCCGCCGGAAGAGCCGCCCGGCGTCAGCTCAGGCCGCCAAGGATTGCGCGTAATCCCATGCAGCGGATTATCGGTGACGGCTTTCCAGCCGAATTCCGGCGTTGTCGTCATGCCCAGCAAGACGGCGCCGGCGGCGCGCAAGCGAGCCACCGACGGCGCGTCGCTGTCGCAAACCGCCGCGCTGCTGCTGTGGCTGCCATAGCGCACGCTCCAGCCTTGCACCTGGACGATGTCCTTGATCGTGACCGGCACGCCATCGATGGGCGACAAGGGACGGCCCCGCCGCCAACGCTCATCGGCCGCGGCGGCGGCGGCGAGCGCGCCGGCGCGGTCGATGGAAGCGAAGGCGTTGTATCGGTCTTGGACCGCCGAGGCCCTGGCCAGCGCCGCGTCCGCGACTTCAAGCGGAGAAAGGCTTGCCGCGGCGTAGCGGGCGGTCATGGTTTGCACGTTCAGCCGGCAGAGCGGGGACGCGTCCGCCAGCGGATTTGTAGAAATAGATGACATACTCAGCTCCAAGGTAAGGAGCGGCGTGGCCGCAATGGCATGACTGGGCGGTGGTGTTGCCTGGCGATGATGGTAAGCAAACGGGGCGGCGCGGAAAAACGCATTTTTCGCGGCAAGTTGCGCTGTTTTTATGTGTAAGAGCCTGTTCAAAGTCTTGCGAGCGAGAGCGAGACAAAGCGTTGCGGCTGAAGAAGCGGAATGGTCATACGGTGCATGAGCATTCTGAAGCTGTTTTCAAGGCCGTATCGCTGAAGCGCGGCGGACTTTTAACAAGCTGCTCAATGCCGGCGAGGGGGCGGGGCCATGAATATTTCGATTAGACAAATCCGTTATGTCTATGAGGTGGCGTTGACGGGCAGCATCGCGGCGGCGGCGGAGTCGATACCGATTTCCAAATCCGCCTTGTTGAGCGCCATCATTCATGTGGAACACCAAATCGGATTTCGGATTTTTGAACGCCGCCCGGCGCGAGGCGTAAAAATCACCCCGGCGGGCAAGCAATTCATGCTGGCGGCGCAGGATATGTTGGAGGCGAAGTCGACGTTTAATCGCAGCATCGCCAATCTGACGCGGCCGGGCGCCGTACAATTGCGGATTGGCTGTTTTGAGCCGTTTGGCGCTTTATTCATGCCGGATGTGCTGAAGCGCTATATACAGGGCCAGGGCGAAGTCGACATCCAGCTGCGGGAAGGAGATCAGTCGCAACTGCGCGGCTGGCTGGCGGCCGACGAGGTGGATTTGATCGTGACCTACGATATCGGCTTTCACTTGGACGAGGAGGTCAGCCGTATCTGCAAAGTGCCCTGTCATGCCTTGCTGTCGAGACAAGACCCGCTGGCGGAACAAGAGTCGGTCTCCTTGGCGGATTTGGCGCTGCGGCCGTTGGTATTGCTGGATTTGCCGCAGACGGCGGCGTATTTGCTGGCCTTGTTCGCGATATCGCCTTGTCAGCCTCATGTGCGCTTCAGGACGCGCTCTTATGAAACCGTGCGCGCGGCGGTTTCCGCGGGATTCGGCTGTTCCATCCTGAATATGTGCCCGTCCGGCAGCGCCACTCGGGACGGACCGGCGTTGATACGAAGACCGTTCTCCGATTTCAGCCCCGCGCCCACGCTGATCGTGCAGGATAAACATGGTCGGGAAAAACCCGCTTTCATCCAGGATTTTATTAGCGCGACGCAGCAGCATTTTCGCCAACTGGGGCCGGAGGGTTTCGCCGTGGCGATCCCGGCCTTGGCGGCGACTTTGTTTCAGGTGTAAGTATTGATTGAACCATTTAAAAGACGATTGGAACCGCCGCTCTGGCCTTGACGCCCGGATGGGTATTTTATCGCCATGGCAAGCCCGGATGAGGTCTATACTGGAGCCGGCATTGGCACCGCCGATGCACGCCAAGGAGCTGATCATGAGTAAATCAAGACACAGCAGCAAGGAAGCCAAAAAACAGCCGTTGATGACGCCCAAGGAGAAGCGGGCGGCCAAACATCAGAAGAAGCATGGGCCGGACGGGGCGCCCATCATTGTCCCTCACTAAGGCGAGCGCCGCGGCGATGCGGCTGCCTTGATGTGCTGAGCGCCTCGCTGGTTTTGATCCGTGCGCTGTTTCCCTTCACGGTCCATGCGACCGTCTACGCCGGCCAGCGGGCCGGCCAATCGCCCAAACCTCCTGCCTTTGCGGCCAGGAGGTTTTTGTTTGGCGCGGATTGCTTGCGGATCAAGGGCAGGCGCGCGCCGCCAAAATATGCTTGTTGATTTTTTTCGGCGGAGACGATAGCTTTACCGGCTTTATTCGGGGCCGGCCGCCGTGAACGCGGCGGGGCGGGGGACAGGCGATGCAACAGGTCATCGAGGCGACGGGCTATCACGCCCATGTGTATTTCGACGCGGCGCAGCAAGCCGCGGCGCGGCGGCTGCGCGAGGCGGTGGCGCAGCGCTTCGCCGTGGAATTGGGGCGCTGGCGAGAGCAGGCTTACGGGCCGCATCCGGTGGGCGCGTATCAGATCGCCTTCGCGCCGGCCTTGTTCGGCGAGATCGTGCCGTGGCTGATGCTGAACCGGGAAGGGCTGAGCGTGCTGCTGCATCCGCTGACCGGCGACGATGTCGAGGACCACAGCGACTTCGCCATGTGGCTGGGCGCGCCGCTGGAGTTGAACATGGACTTTCTGCACCAGCACGGCGACAACGGGCGCTCGGGCTAGCCGCGGCGGGCGCGGCCAAAACAAAACCCACCGGCCGGAGCCGGTGGGTTTTGTGATTGACGGGTACCGGTTTTAGCGCCGTTCCACCGCCAGCGCCACGCCCATGCCGCCGCCTATGCACAGCGTGGCCAGGCCCTTCTTGGCGTCGCGGCGCTGCATTTCATGCAGCAGGGTGACCAGCACGCGGCAGCCGGAAGCGCCGATCGGGTGGCCCAGCGCGATGGCGCCGCCGTTGACGTTGACCTTGTCCGGGCCCCAGCCCAGTTCGCGCGCCACGCCCAGCGCCTGGGCGGCGAAGGCTTCGTTGGCTTCCACCAGATCCAGCTCTTCCACCTTCCAGCCGGCCTTGTCCAGCGCCTTGCGGGTGGCGGCCACCGGGCCTATGCCCATGATTTCCGGCGCGCAGCCGGTCAGCGCGTAGCCCTTGATCGCGGCCAGCGGCTTCAGGCCCAGCTGGTCCGCCTTCTGGGCCGACATCAGCAGCACCGCGGCGGCGCCGTCATTGATGCCGGAAGCGTTGCCGGCGGTGACGGTGCCTTCCTTCTTGAAGGCTGCGCGCAGCTTGGCCAGGCCTTCGGCGCTGGCGTCGTGCTTGATGAACTCGTCGTTGTCGAAGGCCAGCGGATCGCCCTTGCGCTGCGGCACCAGCACCGGGGTGATTTCGTCCTTGAACTTGCCGGCTTTCTGAGCGGCGGCGGCGCGTTGCTGCGAGGCCAGCGCCAGCGCGTCCTGCTCTTCGCGGCCGATGCCGTACTTTTCCGCCACGTTTTCAGCGGTGATGCCCATGTGGTAGGCGTTGTAGGCGTCGGTCAGGCCGTCGTTGACCATGGTGTCGATCAGCTGGGCGTTGCCCATGCGGAAGCCGTCGCGCGAGCCGGGCAGGATGTGCGGCGACAGGGACATGCTTTCCTGGCCGCCGGCGATGACGATGTCGGCGTCGCCGTTGGCGATGGCCTGGGCGCCCAGGTGCACGGCGCGCAGGCCGGAGCCGCAGACCACGTTGAGGGTGGTAGCCGGGGTGGTGACCGGCAGGCCGGCCTTGATCAGCGCCTGGCGCGCCGGGTTCTGGCCGCTGCCGGCGGTCAGCACCTGGCCGAGAATGACTTCACTGACGTCTTCCGGTTTCAGGCCGGTTTTGGCCAGCAGGGATTTGATGACGGTGGCGCCCAGTTCCGGGGCCGGGATCTTGGCCAGCGCGCCGCCGAAACTGCCGATGGCGGTGCGGGTTGCTGCGACAATCACGACTTCCATGTTTTTCTCCGTCTCTCTCTTCAATGTGACCGCGAAGGTCGGTGTGTCGGCCAGCGCGTCGGCGGCGGGGCGGGGAAGCCGCTAAAGCGTTTCGAAGCGGCTTTCAACGCCCTTGCCCAACTATCCCGCCGAGGCGCGGCAGACTTTGAACAGTTTTTCTTAGAGCCTGTTTATGATCTCGCGAGCTAAGGCGAGACAAGGCGAAAACGAGCGAAAAGCGGAATGTGCACGTGGTACATGAGCATTTTGAGCTCGGTTTCAACGCCCATGTCTATCCATCCCGCCGACGCGCAGCAGATCGTAATCAGGTTCTTATTGCAGGCTGGCCACCACGCTGGGCATGGCCTTGGCCAGCACATAGCTGCCCGGCGCCGCTTGCAGCGGCGGGAAGTCTTTGCTGCCCAGGCTCTTGGGCGCGGCGACTTTCTTGCCGGATTGAGGGGCCAGCCAGGCGTCCCAGTCCTTCCACCAGCTGCCGGGGCGGCTTTCCGCGGTTTCCAGCCAGGCGTCCGCGTGCTGGGGCTGGGCGTCGTTGACCCAGTAATTGCGCTTGTCCTTGGTCACCGGGTTGATCGAACCGGCGATATGGCCGGAGGCGCCCAGCACGAAGCGCCGCGACGGCGCGCCGGTCAGGTAGTGGATGCCGGAGTAGGCGGAGCTCCACAACACGATGTGATCTTCGCGCGCGGCGAAGATGTAGACAGGGATGTCGATCTTGGAAACGTCGATGGGCACGCCGCACAGGGTGATGGAACCCGGCTTGGTCAGCGCGTTGTTCATGTAGAACTGGCGCAGCATGAAGGTGTGCATCGGCAGCGGCAGGTCCACCGCGTCGTTGTTCCAGTAGAGCAGGTCGAACGGCGCCGGCGTCTTGCCCAGCAGATAGTTGTTGACCACGTAGTTCCACACCAGATCGTTGGCGCGCAGGCTGGCGAAGGTGCGGCCTATCTCCTTGCCGCTGATGATGCCGCCGGCGGCGATCTTGGCTTCGCGGCTGGCCACCAGATTCTCGTCGATGAAGTAGGAGATCTCGCCCGGCTCGGCGTGATCTATCAGCGAGGTCATGAAGGTGGTGGAGTCGAAGTATTTGAGTCCGCGCGCCTGCAGCACGCACTGGGTGGTGGTCAGGATCACGCCGCCGACACAGAAGCCCAGCGCGTTCATGCTGTCCTGCTTGCTGATCTTGCGCACGGTTTCCGCCGCGGCGATCACGCCTTTCTCGATATAGCTTTCCCAGGTGAAGTGCTTCATCTCCGGTTCCGCCGAGCGCCAGCTGATCAGGAATACGCGGTAACCCTGGGCGACGAAGTGACGGACCATGGAGTTGTCCGGCTGCAAATCCATCAAGTAGTACTTGTTGATGCAGGGCGGCACGATCAGCAGCGGCTTTTCGTAGACCTGGCCGGTGGTGGGGGTGTACTGGATCAGTTCGATCAATTCATTGCGGAACACCACCTCGCCCGGGGTGACCACGATGTTTTTGCCGATCTCGAACTGGCTCTCGTCCGACATCGAGATATGGCCCTTCTGGAAATCCTCCAGCATGTTCTTCATGCCGTCGACCAGGCTTTCGCCCTTGGTCTCTATCGCCCGTTTCATCACGTCCGGGTTGGTCAGCATGAAGTTGCTGGGGGAGACCGCGTCCAGGTATTGGCGGGTGGCGAAGGCCAGCTTGTCCTTGGCTTCTTCCTCCAGCTGGGCGTTGTCCACCAGCTCGGTCATCCATTTGCTGGTGAGCAGATAGCCTTGCTTGAGGAAATGGTAGAACGGGTGTTCGTCCCATTCCGGCGAGGCGAAGCGGCGATCGCCCTTTTTCGCCGAGGCGTCGCCGTTGGCGGGCGCCTGGCCCAGGAATTGCGACCACAGATTCATCTGCTGCTGATACAAGCTGCTTTGCCAGGCGAACAGCTGGCCGGCGTTGCTGAGCATGGCGCCCCAGGCGTTGGCCAGCGGCAGTTCAGCATTTCCAGGTTGCGGCGGCAGCGGCAGGTTGTTGACGAACTGCTGCATCCATTGCTGGTTGGCCTCGGATAGGCTGGCGAAGAAACTATCCAGCGGGTTTGTACTTTCTTGGGTCAAAGCTGTCTCCTGAAACGTGCCGAAGCGTTATCGAAGCTTTCCTGCATTGGACCGTGTAACAAAGTGTGCGGTCGCAAGGTACGCCATGACTGTAACAGGGTTGCATGACATTTTCACCGGGAGGAGGACGATAAGGCGCGTCGAAAGCCGCATCTTGTTGCCGCAGTGCACAATCTGCCTAGCTGTCCTTTCGGCCTGGCATGCCGGGGGGGTGGAAATTATGGGATAATCGCGAGCTGGTAAGCTTGGCGTTGAACAGAACGGGAAAGGATGGTCATGACGGCATTCAAGGCGCGCTTGGGCGATCAGGAGGTCGCGGTGGGCAATATCTTCTGCATCGGGCGCAATTACGCCGCCCACGCGGCGGAATTGAACAACCCGCTGGAGGACGAGCCGCTGGTGTTCCTGAAACCGACGTCGGCGCTGGCCGGAGAGGGCGAGCCCCTGCGTTTGCCCGACTATTCCCGCGACGTTCACCACGAGTGCGAACTGGTGCTGCTGATAGGCAAGGGCGGCCGCGACATTGCGGAGTCCGAAGCGCTCGGCCATGTGGCCGGCTACGGCATCGGTCTGGACATGACGGCGCGCGATGTGCAATCGGCGGCCAAGAGCAAGGGGCAGCCCTGGACCAAGGCCAAGGGCTTTCCCACCGCCGCCTGCCTGTCTCGTTTGGCGCCGGCGGAGCGGGTGGCCGATCCGCAGCGGCTGAGCTTCGAGTTGCGCGTCAACGGCGAACTGCGCCAGCAGGGCGACACCGGCCTGATGCTGTTCCCGGTGGCCGCCGTCATCGCCTATCTGTCGCGGATCTACGGCCTGCAGGCCGGCGATCTGATTTATACCGGCACGCCGGAAGGCGTGGCCGCGGTGCGTTCCGGCGACCGGCTCAGCCTGAAGCTGGAGGGCCTGGCCGCCGCCGAATGGAGCGTGCTCTGATGGCGGCCTCAGGCGAGGACGAGGGCAAGGTCCGTCTCGACAAATGGCTGTGGGCTGCCCGTTTCTTCAAGACCCGGCAGCTGGCGCACGAGGCGCTGGAGCTGGGGCGGGTGCAGGTCAACGGCGACCGGGTCAAGGCGTCGCGGGTGGTCAAGGAGGGGGACCAGCTGGTGATGCGCATCCATCAGCTGGAATACCGCGTCGAGGTGCTGGCGCTGAGCACCCAGCGCCGGCCGGCGCAGGAGGCGCGGCTGCTCTACCGCGAGGACGAGGCTTCTCAGCGCGCGCGTGAAGAGCAGGTGCTGCTGTTGAAGTCGGAGCGCGCCAGCTTCCCGCACGGGGACGGCCGTCCCACCAAGAAGGCGCGGCGGGATATCGGCAAGTTCAAAGGGCAATTTTAAGAGGCGGTTCACAGTCCGCTGCGCGTCGGCGATACGGCGTTGAAAACGTTTTCGCCTTGTCTCGCTCTAGCTGGCGAGACTTTGAACAGGCTCTAAAAAGCCGCTCAAAGTCTGCGCGCCATTTTCAACCAGAAACCCGTCAAGGGCCGAGCTTCAGATCATGTCGTCTTCCGCGTCACCCGCCGTATCCCTGCTGCCGTTCAGCCTGTTCTATTTCAGTTATTTCGCCTTCCAGGGCCTGTTCAGTCCGTTCTGGGGGCTCTATCTGCAATCGCTGTCCTTCTCCGCCTGGCAGATCTCGGTGCTGATGGCCTTGTCCACGCTGGCGCGCATCGTGGCGCCCGGCTTCTGGGGCTGGCTGGCGGACCGGCGCGGCCGCCGGCGCGCCATCATTCTGACGACGTCGCTGCTGTCGGCGGCGGCCTTCCTGCTGGTGGGACTGGACCGCGCTTTCTGGTGGGTGTTCGTCAGCCTGGCGGTGTCCCACTTCTTCTGGGCGGCGGCGCTGCCGCTGGTGGAGGCCAGCACCGCCCACCTGACGCGCGCGCAGCCGGGGCGTTACAGCCGGGTGCGGGTCTGGGGCTCGATAGGCTTCGTCTGTCTGGCGATGAGCGGCGGCCTGCTGCTGGATGGCATCGGCATTGGCAATCTGCCCTGGGCGCTGTGCGCGCTGCTGGCCCTGGTGGCCGCGGCGGCCTGGCGGGTGCCGGAAGTGGCCGCCGAGCGCAAGAGCGGACCGTCGGCGCCGATAGCGGCCACGCTGCGGCGGCCGGAGGTGATGGCCTTGTTCGGCTGCTGCTTCCTGATGGCCTTCGCCCACGGCCCTTACTACACTTTTTTCTCCATCGGCCTGAAGCAGGCGGGTTATGAGCAAGGCGCGATCGGCATGCTGTGGGGGCTGGGCGTGGTCAGCGAGGTGGCGGTATTCCTGCTGATGCCCAAGATCATGGCGCGCGCGCGTTTGGAAACGCTGATGCTGGCGTCGCTATTGGCGGCGGCGCTGCGTTTCGCCTTGATCGCCGCCGCGGCCGAGCTGGCCTGGGTGGCGATAGGCGCGCAGCTGTTGCACGCGCTGACTTTCGGCCTGCACCACGCCGCCTCGGTGGGCTTGATCCACCGCATGTTCGACCCACATCACCACGGCCGCGCCCAGGGTCTGTACATCATCGCCTCGTTTGGGGTTGGCGGCAGCGCCGGCGGCCTGATCGGCGGGCTGGTGTGGCCGCACGGCGGCATGGCGACGACGTTCGCGATGTCGACGGCCGCCGCCGCGCTGGGCGTGTTGCTGTGCCGGCGCTGGCTGCGGCCGGCGGCGCCTGCTCAGGCGGGCTGATCTTTGAACAGGGCCGGCGGCACGAAGTAACAGCTGTCGCCGTCGATGCCGGGCAGTTCGATCCGGCCCTGATAAAGCAGGCCGATTTTCTCCAGCACGCGGATGGATGCCTGGTTGTGCGGCGCGGTGATGCCCACCACCACCACGTGGCCCAGTTGCTCGCGGCCGTGTTCTATGGCGGCCAGCGCGGCTTCGCTGGCGTAGCCGCAGCCCCAGTATTGCTCCAGGAAGGCGTAGCCGATGTCCGGGTAGTCCAGGCCGTCGCGCTTGACTAGGCCGCAGATGCCGACCGGGGCGCAGTCGTCCAGCCGTTCCACCAGCAAGAGGCCGTGGCCGTGCTTGCGATAGCTGGTTTGCGGGCCTTCCTCGATATAGCGCAGCGCGCCGAGCAGATCGTGGGCGTCCTTGTCGCCGATATTGGCGATGAAGGCCGGCTCGTTCAGCAGCTTGAGCATGAAGGGGGCGTCGCTGGCGTGCAGCGGACGCAGTTGCAGTCTGGCGGTGGCGATGTGATGCATGGCTGGTTCGGATTTCGCGGGATGAGGTCGTAAAAAAAGCCGACGGCGCAAGCGCCATCGGCTTTGATGCTAACAGGCCTGCGGCTCAGCACTCAACAATATTCACCGGCACTTCGATGACATTGATGGCCAGGCCGCCGCGCGCGGTTTCCTTGTACTTGGTGCTCATGTCCATGCCGGTGTCGCGCATGGTCTTGATCACCCGGTCCAGCGACACGAAGTGCTGGCCGTCGCCGCGCAGCGCCATGCGCGCCGCGTTGATGGCCTTGACCGAGGCCATGGCGTTGCGTTCGATGCAGGGCACTTGCACCAGGCCGCCCACCGGATCGCAGGTCAGGCCCAGATTGTGCTCCATGCCGATCTCGGCGGCGTTTTCCACCTGTTCCGGGGTGCCGCCCAGCACTTCGGCCAAGGCGCCCGCGGCCATCGAGCAGGCCGAGCCCACTTCGCCCTGGCAGCCCACTTCGGCGCCGGAGATGGAGGCGTTGAGCTTGAACAGCACGCCGATGGCGCCGGCGGTGAGCAGGAAGCGCACAATGCCGTCGTCGCTGGCGCCGGGCACGAAGCGGGCGTAATAGTGCATCACCGCCGGGATGATGCCGGCCGCGCCGTTGGTGGGCGCGGTGACCACGCGGCCGCCGCCGGCGTTTTCCTCGTTCACCGCCAGCGCGTACAGATTGACCCAGTCCATCACCGTCAGCGGGTCGCGCAGCGCCGCCTCGGGCGAGGCCAGCAGCTTGCGGTGCATGTCGGCGGCGCGGCGCTTCACCTTCATGCCGCCGGGCAGGATGCCTTCGCGCTCGCAGCCGCGCTTGACGCAGTCCTGCATCACTTGCCAGATCTTCAGCAGCTCGGCGCGCACTTGTTCCTCGCTGCGCCAGGCCAGCTCGTTCTCCAGCATGATCTGGCTGATGGATTTGCCGTGGCGCTGACACAAGGCCAGCAATTCCGCCGCGCTCTTGAACGGGTGCTTGAGCTCGGTGACGCCCGGCGGCACGAAGCCGGCGTCGATGGCGGCCTCGTCGACCACAAAGCCGCCGCCCACCGAGTAATAAGCGCGCTTGGACAGGCTGGCGCCGGCGGCGTCGAAGGCTTCGAAAATCATGCCGTTGGGGTGGTAGGGCAGGGTTTTTTTCTTGTGCAGAATCAGGTGTTCGCCTTCGACGAAGGGCACGGTCTGCTTGCCCAGCAGGGCGACGGATTTGTCGGCGCGGATGGCGGCCAGCATGCCGTCCACCGCGTCGGTGTCCACCAGGTCGGGCTGTTCGCCCTGCAGGCCCAGCAAGACCGCGACGTCGGTGCCGTGGCCCTTGCCGGTGGCGCCCAGCGAACCGAACATTTCGGCGCGCACGCTGGCGGTCTGAGCCAGCAACTCGTCTTTTTCCAGCCGGGCGATGAATTGGCGCGCGGCGCGCATCGGTCCAACCGTGTGGGAGCTGGACGGGCCGATGCCTATCTTGAACAAATCAAAAACACTGATGGCCATAATGCTTCTCTTTAAGGGCTGTGTCCCGCTAAGCGGGTTGTTGTCCGGACGGCCTGGGCCGTCCTTATTATTGTCGTTGTCATGGTTTCGCACGGCTTTGGCGCGAGGGCCGGCCTGCGCCTCGCCATCTTGCGGCAGCCGGGCAATCTAGACAAGCCGGCGACGGCTGTCAATTTAGAATTATAGAGTCAGGACTAAGTTGCGTCGGGGATTCGACGAGTTGAAACCGCTTCGCATTCGGACGGCATGAACCGGGCGGGTGGGAGGCCCTTTGTACAAGGCGAGGAGGGGAATGGGGCGTGAAAAAGCCCGGGCGAGCCGGGCTTGGAGCTTAGAACCTGTTTACGATCTGCTGCGCGTCGTGAGACGTGACACGGTGAGTACCCTTTCGAAATGCTCATGCACCACGCGTACATTCCGCGTTCTCAGCCGCTTTCGCCTTGTCTCGCCCTAGCTCGCGAGATCGTAAACACGTTCTTAGAACCTGTTCAAGGTCTGCTGCGCTTCGGCGATACAGCGTTGAAACCGAGCTCAAAATGCTCATGTACCACGTGTACATTCCGCTTTTTCTCTCGTTTTCGCCTTGTCTCGCTCTTGCTCGCAAGACTTTGAACCGCCTCTTAGACTGCGGCGGCGGTGAAGCGGCGGCGCAGATGCTGCGGTTTTTCCAGTTCGTCGACGATGGCCACGGCCAGGTCTTCCACGCTGATATCGGCCGGCTTGTCGCCGTTGAACAGCAGCTGATCGCCGCCCAGCCGGTATTTGCCGCTGCGCTCGCCCGGGTGGAGGAAGGCCGGCGGGGAGACGAAGGTCCAGTCCAGCGTGCTTTCCTCGCGCAGGCGGCGCAGCGCCTCGCGCACGCCCAGCGCGCCTTCCTTCCATTCCGCCGGGAATTCCGGGGTGTCCACCAATTGCACGCCGGGCGCCACTTCCAGGCTGCCGGCACCGCCCACTTCCAGGAAGCGCTTGACGCCCGCCTGCTTGACGCCGGCGACGATGGCGTCGTGGCCCTTGACGGCCAGCGCCTGGATGTCGGCCTTGTCCCAGCCGGGATTGAAGGCGCTGACCACGGCGTCGTGGCCGGCCACGGCGGCGGCGATCTGGCCGGCCTGGTAGGCATCGGCGGCCACGCCGCTCAGTTGCGGGTGTTGCGGCAGCTTGGACAGCGTGGTGACGATGGCGCTGACTTGATGATTGCGAGCCAGCAGTTCTTGCAAGACGGCCGAGCCGACAAAGCCGCTGGCGCCGATCAGAGCGATTTTCATGGGGATTCCTTTTCGCGATAAACGTGATGAAGTTTGATGGCGTTCAGAATAGCAGCTTGATTATAGAGCGATAATCCGGCAAAAATAAGATTGATAGTTTAGATGGACTTAATAATGGATGCGTTGAGACGGATGGCGGTCTTCGCCATGGTGGTGGACAAGGGTTCGATGAACGGCGCGGCGCGCGAACTGGGCATGACGCCGTCGGCGGTCAGCCAGCACATCAGCAAGCTGGAGCAGCAGCACGGCGTCAGCCTGCTGCACCGGACCACGCGTAAGCTGACGCTGACCGAGGCCGGCAGCCTGTTCTATCAGGGCTGCGCCGATATGCTGGCCGCGGCGCAGCTGGCCGAGCAGCGTTTGCTGGAGCTGCGCGACGCGCCGGTGGGCGAGCTGCGCATCGCCGCGCCCACCGGTTTTGCCGGCGCGCTGTTGAGCGAGGCGCTGACGCCGCTGCTGAGCGCGCACTCGGGCCTGAAGCTGCGTTTGTTCTTCCACGATGAAATGATAGATCTGGTGGACAACCGCATCGATCTGGCTTTGCGCGCCGGCGTGCTCAAGGACTCCAGCCTGGTGGCGCGCCACCTCGCGGATTGGCCCAATGTGCTGTGCGCGTCGCCGGCTTATCTCGCGCGTCAGCCGGCGATCACGCGGCCGGAGCAATTGTCCGCGCTGCAGTGGGTGGCTTTGTCGGATCGCAAGCTGGGTTGGCTGGCCTTCGAGCATGCGGACGGCAGCCGCTTCACCGCCGAGCCGGACGCGCGCCTGGTCAGCAACAATATCGTCGCCGCGCGCCAGTTCGTGCTGGCCGGCATGGGGGTGGCGGTGCAGCCGGAGCCGGAGATACGTCAGGAACTGGCTGACGGCCGCTTATTGCGAGTATTGCCGGAGTGGAGCTTGCCGCCGCTGGCGATTTACGCGGTGACGCCGCGCCGCGACATTCAGCCGGCCAAAGTGCGTTACGCGATCGAGGCCTTGCGCGCCAGCCTGAGCAAATGAAAAACGCCGCCGGCAGGGCCGGCGGCGTGATTGGAGCGGCAGTCGTTCAGGATCAGAAGGCGATCTTGAAGCCTACGCCGAAGGCTTGCGGGTCGTTGCCGGCGGTCAACGAAGCGTTGCTGGCGCCCAGATTGCTATCGTATACCGGGTTGTTGGCGAAGTTGGCCTTGGCCTTGGCGTTGTTGCTGATCTTGGTGTAGTAAGCCAGCACTTGAGTGGTTTTGGACAGGTTGTAAGTGCCGCCCAGAGTCCATTGCTTGGCCTTGAAGTCGTCGCCGTTAACGCCGGCGGAAGTGTTCTTCAGCGTGCCCAGCTGGCCGTAGGACAGCTTGACCGAAGCCGCGCCGAAGTCCTGACCCAGCGCGATCAGCCAGTCGTCTTGCTTAACTTGGCCGCCGCCTACCTGGTCGTAGGTGCCCCATTCGTAGTTGCCGCCGACGAAGGTGCCGGTGTCGAACTTATAGCTGGCGGCCAGGCCGTAGAAGGTGACGTTCTTGCCGGAGTTCAGCGACAGTACCGCCGGGCTGGAGTTGTTGTACGAGTTGCTGTTGGCGATAACGGCCGTATCGTACTGGCGATCCCAGGCGGCGGCCAGGTTCAGGCCTTGCCAGGTGTAGCCCAGGCCCAGGGAGATGCGTTTGGAGTCGTTGCCGGATACGCGGCTCTCGTCCACGCCCCAGGACGCGCCCAGCTTGAAGCCGGCCCAGCTCGGGGAGAAGTAGTGTACGGAGTTGGCCATACGCGCTTCGCCGCGGCTGTTGACCGAGCTGCTGCCGAAGTTGTCGGCGGTGGTGTTGACCATCAGGTCGGTGCCCAGCGCGCTGTTGCTGCTGCCGGTGAACATCTTGTAGGCGGAGTCGTGTTGGCCCAGCAGCACGCGGCCGAAATCGCCGTTGTCGAGGCCGATGAAGGTGTTGCGGGTGGCGAAGGTCGCGCTCTGACCTTTGTCGTTGGTGCCGCCTTGTTCGAAGTTGCGCAGGCTGTTTTCCACCTGCCAGATCGCCTTGGTGCCGCCGCCGATGTCTTCAAAGCCCTTGAAGCCGATGCGGGAGTTGTGGTCGACGATGCGGGTGCGGCTGCTGTATTCGCTGCCGCCGGAACCGGTGGCTTTGCTCGATTCGATGCCGCCGCTGAGGAAACCGTAGATGGTTACGTCAGCGTGGGCGACAA
The DNA here is from genome assembly GCF_020544465.1 of Chromobacterium rhizoryzae. NCBI lineage: Bacteria > Pseudomonadati > Pseudomonadota > Betaproteobacteria > Neisseriales > Chromobacteriaceae > Chromobacterium > Chromobacterium rhizoryzae. The sequence continues at coordinate 2,977,541 of NZ_CP066126.1, read as the reverse complement.
CGGGCAAGGCGAACATTGCGGCAAGCAGGGCTGCCAGATTTTTCTTTTGCATCTTGAATGCTCCAAGTCAGTTTTTGCTTTACTAAAGTCAGGTGCCGAAGCTGGCGGACCTGCAATATCTATAATAGATAAGTGCGGTATCGCCACAACACATGTCTTAGTTTAGCTACAAAATATGACGTGGGTGTTGCAATGTTGTTGCATCAAGACAATTCGGACAGGGGTAGTGTTGCAATTACGCCAAGAATTGATTGGGGTAGACCTCGTCCAGCAGGGTGCGGCAATCGACGATGCGCAGATCGTTGTCCTTGGCGAAGTCCATCAGAAAGCAAAACACCTGCGGGCTGATTTTCTCCAGTTTCTTGTCCACCGCCACGCAGCGCACGCCGTCCAGCATCATCGGGCGGACATGGGCGTGGTAGTGCAGTTTCTGATCGTCGAAGGAGGCTAGGATGCCGGCCAGGCGTTCGGCCCAGTCGCTGGGGCGGAAGGTGCGCCCCTCGGAAGTGATGCCCTGGATGACTATTTCGTATGGATTGCAGATCATGGCGGTGGACCGGAGTGTTTGCTTTTGGTTTAGCCTGTTTTTTATCGTCTGCTAAGCGATTTGCGCTTGGCGTTTTATGTTCAGGCGTTTTGTTTGTTGCTGAATATTTAGCATTTTACCCGAAAATCAGATGCGCTTGAATGGCGGCAGCGAGGCTAGCAGCCGCTTGCCGTAGCTTTGTTTTTGCAAGCGGTTGTCCAGAATGGTGACGCGGCCGTAGTCGCGTTCGGTGCGGATCAGCCGGCCCACGGCCTGCACCAGCTTGATCGAAGCTTCCGGCACCGTGATCTCGATGAAGGGATTGCCGCCGCGTTTCTCTATCCAGCGCGACAGAGTTTTGCCCACTGGATCGTCCGGCATTGCGAACGGCAGTTTGGCAATAATCACGTGCACGCAGCTTTCGCCGGGCAGGTCCAGGCCTTCGGAGAAGGAATCCAGGCCGAAGATCACGCTGGGTTCGCTCTGTTTCAGCCGCTGATGGTGCTGTTCTATCAGCAGGCTCTTGGGGATTTCGCCCTGAATCAGCAGCCGCTCGCGCAGCGCGGCCGGCAGGCCGGCGGCGACCTCCTGCATTTGTTTGCGGGAGGAGAACAGCACCAGGGTGCCGACCGGTTCTTTCACATCGATCAGCTTGGGCAGCCATTCCACGATTTCGCGGGTATGGCCGCCGGCGTCCTTGGGGCTGGCCAGCATCGGCGGCAGATACAGCTCGCCCTGCTCGTCGAAATTGAAAGGGGAGTCCAGCGCCACGCAGCTGACTTCCGGCATCCATTTCAGGCCGGTCTGCGACAGCAGCAGGTCGAATTCGCCCAGCGAGCGCAGCGTGGCCGAGGTCAGGATGGCGCCGGCGGCGCGGCGCCACAGCGTGGCGGCCAGGCTGGCGGCGGCGCTGACCGGCGAGGCGGAGAACAGGTAATCACCCTTGCCTTCGGCGCGGCGGGTGATCCATTTGGCGATGGGCGGGCTGGCGGGCTCGGTTTCTTTTTCAAACAACTCCCACACCGCCAGCAGTTGTTCGGCGCGCGCGGTCAGAAAGCCCAGGTCGGAGGCGGTCTTGTCGACTTGCGCCGCTTCGCCGCCCTTGTCCTTGCGCGCCTCGCCCAGCGCGTCGGTCAGCAGGCTCAGCTGTTTGAACAGCGAGCGGGCCGAGGTGGCCATATTGGCGGTGGGGCCCTGGAAGCGTTCCGGCAGCACGCCGTCCTCTATCAGCCAGGTGGGCTCCAGATTGTCGCTGGAGGCGGCCAGCGCGTCTTCGCCCTCCAGCAGCCACAGCCACTCGGTCAGCGTTTCGGAGCAGGCGCTGGCGGCTTCTATCGCCTGGCTGACGATGTCCACCTTGTCGGTCAGCGCCTCCACGCGGATGGCGGCGGCGGCCACTTTGTCCAGCCAGGACATGGCCTGAGCCAGCGAATGTTCGGCGGAAAACTGGTTAACCGCCTTTTTGGCCAGGTGGTGCGCCTCGTCGATACAGTAGTAACTTTCTTCCGGCGCCGGCAGGATGACGCCGCCGCCCATGGACACGTCGGCCAGCATCAGGTCGTGGTTGGCCACCACCACGTCCACGTTTTCCAGCACGTCGCGCGCCAGATAGAACGGGCATTCCGGCCGGTTGGGACAGGCGGCTTTCAAACAGCCGTGGCGGTCGTTGGTGACGCGCGACCACAGGCCGTCCTCTATCACGCTTTCCCAGGCGTCGCGGTCGCCGTTCCAGCGGCGGTAATAGAAGGCGTCGGCCAGCTGGCGCAGGGTTTCGATTTCGCCGGCTTCCGGCTTGCGGTCCCATAGCGCCAGCATCGGGTCCAGGTCCAGCAACTGGCCTTGGGCGTTCTCGGCGGTCAGCGCGTAAATGCGCTGCGGACACAGATAGCGGCCGCGGCCCTTGGCCAGGGCGAAGGTCAGCGGCAGGCCGCTGTTTTCGACGACGAAGGGCAGGTCGCGGTTGACCAGTTGCTCTTGCAGGGCGACGGTGGCGCTGGTGACCACCAGTTTCTTGGCGCGGGATTTGGCCATCACGCCGCCGGCCAGCAGATAGGCCAGGCTTTTGCCGACCCCGGTGGGGCCTTCGATCACGGCGATGCTTTCGCCGGCGCGCTCCGGCCAGTCGTCGCCTTCCTTGTCCTTGCTGCGCGACAGCGCGTTGGCGATCTCCGCCAGCATGCGGCGTTGCGCGGCGCGCGGGCGGAAGCCCGGCAAGTTGTCGGCTATGGTCCGGTAATGGTCGCGAATCGCGTCTTTTTCAGCAGGGGTCAGCATGGCGGCGATTGTACCGCAAGGGGGCGGCCTTGTCTGGCCGCGCCAAGCCGGGCGTCGAATATGGGGAAATCCTGATGTGCGACTGCAAAATGACGGCGATGCGCGGATGTGGATAGGATAGGCAAATATAAAAACAAGCGAAATTGCGCGAGCGACTTAGGCAGACAAATCCATCAATAACAGCGCAAAGCAATATCAACAGGAGAAACCCGATCATGACACCCGTTAGCCGAGTGCTGGTGGTCAGCGACGACGCCAAATGGCAGGCCGATGTGCTGGCCGGACTGGGCGCCGCCGCGGTCCGGCTGGAAAACCCCTACGGCCTGACTTTCGTCGGCGTCGCGCGCAGTCAGGACGCGCTGGATCAGATCGCCCGAGACGGCGACGTCCAGGTGGTGCTGGTGGACAAGCAGTTGCAGGAGAAGGGCGTCAGTCAGGCGGCGGCGCAGCTGGCCAACCGCATCAGCGCCTTCCGTCCGGAAATTTCGCTGTATGTCTTATTGTTCGACGACGACGAGCGCGCGCTGGTGGAAGACCTGGCCAGCCACGCGGTGGACGGCTATTTCTACCGCGACGAGCTGGATTTCCACGGCTGGTTTCGCATTCTGTCGGCGGAGCTGGCGGAAAAGTCCGCGACGCCGTTCTACGACAAGCTCAAGCAATACGTGCGCATGGCCAAGGACTCCTGGCACACGCCGGGCCATTCCGGCGGCGATTCCTTGAAAGGCAGCCCCTGGGTCGGCGATTTTCACGACTTCGTCGGCGAGAGCATGCTGCGCGCCGACCTGTCGGTGTCGGTGCCGATGCTGGATTCTCTGCTGCACCCCACCGGGGTGATAGAGGAGGCGCAGATGCTGGCGGCCAAGGCCTTCGGCGCCAAGCGCACCTACTTCGCCACCAACGGCACCTCCACCTCCAACAAAGTGATTTTCCAGACCTTGCTGGCGCCCGGCGACAAGCTGCTGCTGGACCGCAATTGTCACAAATCGGTGCATCACGGCGTGATCCTGTCCGGCGCGCTGCCGGTGTATCTGGATTCCTCGATCAACAAGCAGTTCGGCATTTTCGGACCGGTGCCCAAGGAAACCATCTTCGCCGCGATCGACGCCAACCCCGACGCGCGGGTGCTGATCCTGACCTCCTGCACCTACGACGGGCTGCGCTACGATCTGAAGCCCATCATCGAGGCCGCGCACGAGCAGGGCATCAAGGTCATCGTCGACGAGGCCTGGTACGGCTTCGCCCGTTTCCACCCGGCGTTCCGGCCGACGGCGCTGGAGTCCGGCGCCGACTACGTGACCCAGAGCACGCACAAGGTGCTGTCGGCGTTCTCCCAGGCCAGCATGATTCACGTCAACGACCCCGGCTTCGACGCGCATCTGTTCCGCGAGAACTTCAATATGCACGCGTCGACCAGCCCGCAGTACAACCTGATCGCCAGCCTGGACGTGGCGCGCAAACAGGCGGTGATGGAGGGCTACCGGCTGTTGGACCGCACGCTGAAACTGGCGCAGGAGTTGCGCGACAAGATCAACTCCACCGGCGCTTTCCGGGTGCTGGAACTGTCGGACCTATTGCCGGAGGAGGTGAGGGAGGACGGCATCCAGCTGGACCCGACCAAGCTGACCGTGGACATCACCCAGTCCGGCTTCACCGCGGACGAATTGCAGCAGGCGCTGTTCGAGCGCTACAACATCCAGGTGGAGAAATCCACGTTCAGCACCATCACCCTGCTGCTGACTCTGGGCACCACCCGCAGCAAGGTGTCGCGGCTTTATGACGCCATGCTGCGTTTGACCAAGGAAAAGCGTCCGCCGCGACCGCTGGGAAGGATGCCGGAGATTCCGCGTTTCTCCAGTCTGGCCAGCTTGCCGCGCGACGCTTTTTACGAGGCCGGCGAGCGCTTGCCGCTGCTAGACGACGACGGCCGCCCCAACGCGGCCCTGGTCGGACGGGTCTGCTGCGACCAGATCGTGCCGTATCCGCCCGGCATTCCGGTGCTGGTGCCCGGCCAGGTGATAGACGACACCATTCTCGCGTATTTGGCGCGGCTGCAAAAAACCCAGAAATCCATAGAAATGCACGGTTTGGCCGAGGATGGCGGCGAGTTTTTGCTGCGAGTGCTCAAAGAAGGGGAGCTGGCGCAACTGCCTGGACGCGCCTTGTTCAAATGAATGCTTGTCAGACAGGCTGATTTCCGATAAATATAAGTCTTGTCGCAATTATGTAAATCATGCGCTTTGCGTAGGCATGCTTGCGACGCCTGTGAATGACTTGAGACCAGCGTGTAGTAATGTGCCATCGCGCATGAAGGACACTGAAACGGTGTCGAACGCGCGGTGGCTTTTTTTTTGAAATGGAGCACCATGACGTCCCCTAGGCATTACTTGCAATTCAGCGACCTGACCCACGAGGAATACCGCCATCTCTTCGAGCGCAGCAAGGTCCTGAAACGACGACGTAGCGACGGCCAGCTGTACCAGCCGCTCGTCGGCAAGGTGATGTCCATGGTGTTCGAGAAGAACTCCACCCGCACCCGCGTTTCTTTCGAAGCGGGCATGGCGCAACTGGGCGGCCACGCGATGTTCCTGGACTCGCAAAGCTCGCAGATGGGCCGCGGCGAGCCCATCGAGGACACCGCCCGCGTGCTGTCCCGGATGAGCGACATCATCATGATCCGCACCTACGAGCAGGCGCTGGTGCAGCGGCTGGCCGCGCATTCCAAGGTGCCGGTGATCAACGGCCTGACCAACGAATACCACCCGTGCCAGATTCTGGCGGACATCTTCACCTATATCGAGCAGCGCGGCTCGATCAAGGGCAAAACCGTGGCCTGGATAGGCGACGGCAACAATGTCTGCCGCACCTGGCTGCAGGCGGCTCGCATCCTGGGCTTCAAGCTCAAGGTGGCGACGCCGGTGGGCTTCGAGCTCAAGGCCTTGGACGGCCAGCATTACGGCCCCGAGCACTTCGAACCCAGCCACAGCGCCAGCCATGCGGCGACCGGCGCGGACCTGGTGACTACCGATGTGTTCACCAGCATGGGTTTCGAGGCGGAGAAGGAAGCGCGGCTGGAAGCCTTCCGCGACTACCAGGTGACGCCGGAGCTGATGAAGCTGGCCAAGCCGGACGCCTTGTTCATGCACTGTTTGCCGGCGCACCGGGGTGAGGAAGTGGCTGCCGCGGTGATAGACGGGCCGCAGAGCGTGGTCTGGGACGAGGCGGAAAACCGCATGCACGTGCAGAAGGCGCTGATCGAGTTCCTGCTGCTGGGCCAGCGCTACGACTGAACTGACGACGCGGGCGAGCCCGCCGTTTACGCGATTCGGCAAGGCCGCGCCAGGCGCGGGCCGGATCCGGCAATCAATGGATTTGAAAGAATACAAAATGTCTGACATCAAGAAAGTGGTACTGGCTTACTCCGGCGGTCTGGATACTTCGGTAATTCTCAAGTGGCTGCAGGATACCTATCAATGCGAGGTGGTGACCTTCACCGCCGACATCGGCCAGGGCGAAGAAGTGGAACCGGCGCGCAAGAAGGCGGTGTCGCTGGGCATCAAGCCGGAAAACATCTTCATTGACGATCTGCGCGAGGAGTTTGTCCGCGACTTCGTGTTTCCGATGTTCCGCGCCAACGCCGTTTACGAAGGCGAGTACCTGCTGGGCACCTCGATCGCGCGGCCGCTGATCGCCAAGCGCCAGATCGAGATCGCCAATCAGGTGGGCGCCGACGCGGTGTCTCACGGCGCCACCGGCAAGGGCAACGACCAGGTGCGCTTTGAGCTGGGCTATTACGCGCTGAAGCCGGACGTCAAGGTGATCGCGCCGTGGCGGGAATGGGACCTGCTGTCGCGGGAAAAACTGCTGAACTACGCGGAAACCCACGGCATCGACATCAGCAAGAAGAAGAACGGCGGCAGCCCGTATTCGATGGACGCCAACCTGCTGCACATCTCCTATGAAGGCACGGTGCTGGAAGACCCGGCGGCGGAGCCGGAAGAGGATATGTGGCTGTGGACGGTGAGCCCGGAGAACGCGCCGGATCAGGCCGAATACATCGAGCTGAGCTATGAGAAGGGCGACATCACCGCGATCAACGGCGTGGCGATGAGCCCGGCCCAGGTGCTGACCGAGCTGAACCGCCTGGGCGGCAAGCACGGCATCGGCCGGCTGGACATCGTGGAAAACCGCTATGTGGGCATGAAGTCCCGCGGCTGCTACGAAACCCCGGGCGGCTCCATCATGTTGAAGGCGCACCGCGCGATCGAATCCATCACCCTGGACCGCGAAGTGGCCCACCTGAAGGACGAACTGATGCCCAAGTACGCCAAGCTGGTCTACACCGGCTACTGGTGGAGCCCGGAGCGTCTGATGCTGCAAGGCATGATCGACGCCTCCCAGGCCACGGTCAACGGCTGGGTGCGGCTGAAACTGTACAAGGGCAATGTGATCGTGGTGGGCCGCGAATCCAAGACCGACTCGCTGTTCGACCCCGCCATCGCCACCTTCGACGAAGACGGCGGCGCCTACAATCACGCCGACGCGGCCGGTTTCATCCGCCTGAACGCGTTGCGGATGCGGATTGCCGGCAACGCCAAACAGAAACGCGGCTAAAGCGCCGCGTTGGACCCCAAAAGCCCCCGCAGGGGGCTTTTTTTAATGACGCAAAATATGGAAACCAATCATCGATCCAATGCCTGGATCCCCTGGGCCTTCGTGCTGCTGTGGAGCACCGGCTTCATCGGCGCCAAACTAGGCCTGCCTTTCATCGGCCCGTTCACCTTTTTGGCGATACGGATGGGTCTGACCCTGCTGTGCTTCGGCGCGCTGATCGCCTGCTTCCGGCCCGCTTGGCCGGGCCTGGCGGCGGCCAAGCACCAATGGGCTTGCGGCGCGATGCTGCACGGCCTTTATCTGGGCGCCAGCTTCGCCGGCATCAAGCTGGCGGTGCCGGCCGGCATCACCGCGCTGATCGTCGGCCTGCAGCCGATACTGACTGCGATACTGAGCTGGCTGATGGGCGAGCAGCGGCTGAGCCGCATGCAATGGCTGGGTCTGGCGATAGGTTTTGGCGGCGCGCTGCTGGTGGTGCTGGGCGGCAAGGGCTTGCAGTTAGGCGCCAATCCCGGCCTGTGGCTGACCGCGCTGGCCTTGTGCGCGATCACTGCCGGCACCTTGTACCAGAAACGCTTCGGCCAGGGCGTGCATCCGTTGACCGGCGCCTTCCATCAATACCTGGCGGCCTTTCTGATTACCGGCGCGCTGGCCCTGGGGCTGGAGCGCGGCGAGGCCATCCACTGGAACGCGCAACTGGCGCTGGCCCTGGGCTGGAGCGTGCTGGCGCTGTCGGTGCTGGCCATCCTGCTGCTGATGCGCATGCTGAAGGACGGCGATGTCAGCAAGGTGGCCAGCTATTTCTATCTGACGCCGGGCCTGGCCGCGGTGCAGGCCTGGTGGCTGTTCGACGAACAGCTGAGCCTGTTGGCGGTGGGCGGCATGCTGTTGGCCGCGCTGGGCGTCGCCCTGGTGCTGCAGAGGTTGCGCTGGCGCCGATAGCCGCGCGCGGGCATTGAGCCGGAGGGCGATGGCGAGTATCTTATTACGGCCAGGCGGGGCGCATCGCTAAGACCCCGCCGGTCCGTGATCTGCTGTGGACGCAAAGGACAACAAGTGTCGGAAGAACAATTCACCAATATTTCCATGATCGTGTGCCTGGGCGGCCTGATCATTTTCATGGGCTTCATCATCTGGGACCTGGGCAAGAAGGCTCAGGCCGGCAAGATGGGCATGTTCATCCTGTTCCTGGTGCTGGGCTTCGGCGTGTCCGGCTTCCTGTTCAAGAACGTGCTGGTGGAGTTCCTGATCCAGAAGTAAGAACCTGTTTACGATCTGCTGCGCTTCGTGAATCTTGGCACGGTGAGTACCGCTTCGAAATGCTCATATACCCTCTGTACATTCCGCTTTCTCAGCGGTTTTCGCCTTGTCTCGCTCTGGCTCGCGAGATCGTAAACACGTTCTAAGACCCGCGATACCGCGAACAGCCGGCAAGCTTGCTTGCCGGCTTTTTTATTGTGTCGCCGGGAAGCTGCGCGATTTTGCGCGCGGCGCTTGGTTGGGAGGCGGTTCTTAGTCGGTATAGCGCAGGGCGATGGCGCGGAAGGTTTCCGTCATGCTCAGGAAGGCGGCGACGATGTCCGGGTCGAAATGCTTGCCGCTGCCTTCGCGGATGATGGCGACCGCCTGCTCATGGGGGAAGGGGGGCTTGTAGACGCGGCGGGATATCAGGGCGTCGTAGACGTCCGCCACCGCCATCAGCCGGGCGGACACCGGAATGTCGTCGCCGGTCAGGCCCTGGGGGTAGCCGCTGCCGTCCCATTTCTCCTGATGACTGTAGGCGATCTCCTTGGCGTGGCGCAGAAAGCTGCTGGGAGAGTCCAGCAGCCGCTCCGCCGCGGCGATGGTGTCGCGTCCCAGCGTGGTGTGGGTTTTCATGATTTCGAACTCTTCCGGCGTCAGCTTGCCCGGTTTGAGCAGGATGTCGTCCGGAATGCCCACCTTGCCGATATCGTGCAAGGGCGCGGATTTGAACAACTCCTGGATGGTCTCCTCTTCCAGCACGGCCTGGAAGCGCGGGTGATTGCGCAATTGGGTGCACAGGGCGAGCACGTAGTTCTGCGTCCGGCGCAGATGGTTGCCGGTTTCATGGTCGCGAGTTTCCGCCAGCGAGGCCAGCGCCAGGATGGTGACGTCCTGAACCACTTGCACTTCGTGGATGCGGCGTTCCACTTCGGTTTGCAGGAAGGCGGCCTTGTCTTCCAGAAAGTCGGCGGCGGCCTTGAGCCTCAGATGGGTTTTGACCCGGGCCAGCACGATGGGCGGCGAGATGGGCTTGATGATGTAATCCACCGCGCCGGCGTCGAAGCCGGCCTGTTCGTTCTCGTTCTCGCCCATCGCGGTCAGAAAGATCACCGGGATGCGCGCGGTGCGCGGGTTGGCCTTGACCTGGCGGCAAGTCTCGAAGCCGCCGATGCCGGGCATCATCACATCCAAGAGCAGCAAATCCGGCAGCGCGTCGCCTTCCAGCAGCTCCAGCGCGCGCTCGCCGCTGTTGGCGATTTGGGTCCGATAATGGTCTTTCAGCAAGCCATACAGCAAGGTGAGGTTTTCCGGGGTGTCGTCCACGATCAGAACGGTCTGACGCGGGGCCGCCGGGGCGGAGTCCGTCATCTTATGTCCTCCGGCAAGGGGATGCGCTGGGCGGCCGCGGCGTGGCGCAACAGTGTCAGCGCGTTGACGAAGTCAAAGTGGTTCAGCGCTTTTTCGAAGTCGGCGAATTCATCGGGGCCGAACAGGGCGCGCAGCGCCGGCGTCTGTTGCAGGAACAGTTCCAGCGCGTCGCCGTCGCTGGCGGCCAGCAGGGCGGCCAGTTGTTGCAGCAGCGCCGGGCCGGCCGGCGCGTCCGCCGTCGGCGTGCCGGCGTCGGATAAGCGGTCTTCCGCTTCCAGACCGGCGCGCAGCGCCGTCATCACCTGTTCCAGCGCCTGTTCCAGCGGCGCCAGATGAATGGCGCCGCGCGCGCGCAAATCCCGCTCCAGCACGGTGGCCGCCTCCTGCAACTGCACGCAGCCCACATTGCCGCTGACGCCTTTGAGCGTGTGCACGGTGCGTTCGGCCTGGACGTAGTCGCCGATTTCCAGCGCCGCGGACAGCCGCGCGGCGGCGTCCGCTTCCTCGGCGATGAATTGGCGCAGCAGGTGCAGATACAGCTCGCGCTTGCCGGCCACGCGTTTCAAGCCGGCCTGTTGATCCAGGCCGGGGATGTCCGGCAGCGCCAGCGCGGACGAGGAGGCGCGGTGGATCTCCGCGCCCGGCGGTATCGGCTTCACCCAGCGCAGCAGGGTCTGGAACATCGTATGCGGGTCTATCGGCTTGGCGATGTAGTCGTCCATGCCGGCGCTCATGCAGTCCTCCCGCTCCTCCGACAGCGCGTCGGCCGTCATCGCCAGCACCGGCAAGGAGGCGAACTGGGGATCGGCCTTGATCTGCCGGGTGGCCGAGATGCCGTCCAGCACCGGCATCTGCACATCCATCAATACCGCGTCGAAGCCTTGCGGCCCCATCGCGGCCAGACGCGCCAGCGCTTCGCCGCCGTGATTGGCCAAGGTCACCAGCGCGCCCGCGTCGCCCAGCAGTTCCACGGCGATCTGCTGATTCACCAGATTGTCTTCCACCAAGAGCAGGCGCACGCCGTCCAGCCGCGGCAATTCCTCGGTCAGCGCCACCAGGCCGTGGTCCCGCTGCGGTCCGAACATCGCCAGCACCACGTCGTAGAGCGAGGACAGGCTGACGGGCTTGATCAGGACCGCGTCGCAGCCGCTCAGCTCGCCCTGGGCGCGCACGTCGTCGCGGCCGAAGGCGGTGGCCAGCACCACCTTGATGCTGCGGCTGATGCTGCGAATCTGTGAGATGGTTTCCACCCCGTTCATGCCCGGCATCATCCAGTCCACGAAGACCGCGTCGAAAGGCCGGTCCAGATTGGCCTGGGCGATCGCCGCCACCGCCTCCGGCCCGGAGGCGCAGGCGTGGGCGTAGAAGCCCAGCGAGCGCAGCTGGTCGGACAGGATGTCCCGCGCCGAGGCGTTGTCGTCCACCACCAGCACGCGCAGGCCCTTGATCTCTCCGGGCAGGCCCTGGCGGCGGGTGTCCACGGCGGAGGACACGCCCAGCCAGGCGTTGAACATGAACAGGCTGCCCCAGCCGGGGGCGGATTCCACCCGGATGGAGCCGCCCATCAGCTCCACCAGCCGCTTGGCGATGGTCAGGCCCAGGCCGGTGCCGCCAAAACGGCGGGTGGTGGAGCCGTCGGCCTGGCTGAACGGCTGGAACAGCCGCGCCGCCTGTTCCTCGCTCATGCCGATGCCGGTGTCGTGCACGCAGAAACGCAGCTGGACCTTGTCGCCCACTTGTTCCAGCCGGCTGATGATGATGGCCACTTGGCCCTTTTCCGTGAACTTGATCGCGTTATTGCTCAAATTGATCAGCACCTGGCTGAGCCGCAGGGCGTCGCCCACCAGCCCCTTGGGCACGTCCGAGCCCACTTCGAACAGCAATTCCAGCGATTTGTCCGTCGCCTTTTGCGCCACCAGCGAGGACACCGCCTCCAGCACATCGTCCAGCCAGAACGGTTCGGCCTCCATTTCCAGCTTGCCGGCCTCCACCTTGGAGAAATCCAGAATGTCGTTGATGATGCCCAGCAGGGAGGTGCCGGCGTTGTGGATTTTGTTGACGTAGTCGCGCTGTTGCCCGCTCAGCTTGGTTTTAAGCGCCAGATAGGACATGCCGATGATGGCGTTCATCGGCGTGCGGATTTCATGGCTCATATTGGCCAGGAACATCGATTTGGCCTGGGTGGCGTCTTCCGCCTGCTGCTTGGCCACGCGCAATTGCCCGGCGGTGTCCGCCAGCCGCGCGTAAAGCAGGCCGTTTTCCAGCAGCAGGATGATCAGCACGAAGCTGGCGGACAAGAGGCCGTAGCCGCGGCCGGCGTAAAAGCCCAGGTCGAAGCGGCTGGCGTTGAGCATGGCGGACAGGGCGATGTCGCACAGCCAGGCCGTCATCACCACCGCCAGCCAGACATCCAGCAAGGTGCGCGTCCAGCGCCGCAGCAAGAGCAGCAGCGCCAGCGCGCTGAAGCCCCAAACCGCGGACACCACGCCGAACATGATGGGGGTGTAGCGGCTGCCTTGCATGATGGGGGGAAACCAGGGGTGGCCCAGCGTGGCCAGTGCCGTCAGCGCCGCCATCAGCGCCAGCGAGCCGGCGACGCAGCCCAGCACCGCCGGCAGCGCGCTGGCGAAGCGCTTGGGGCCGTCGTTGCGCTGGGCGAGCAGCGCGTAGGCCAGCACCATCAGCGGAAAGCCGCCGTGCCAGAACATATACATCCAGGCCGTGGTCTGCGGCCCGGCGCCCAGCAGGCCGCCCGGCGCGAACACGCCGGGGAAGGTCAGTGAATGCGCCATCGCCATCAGCGCGGTGAACAAATAGCCCGTCGCCAAGGCCAGCAGGGCGCGAGCGCGCAAGATCGCGTACTGGCCGAACAACAGCGCCGCGGTGACCAGATCGCAGACCGCCATCGCCGCCTGATAGGCGGGAATGAAGGCGGGCACCTTGGGCAGGGGCAGCTTGGCGAAGGGCAGCGCGCAGACGAAGACCAGCATGGATACCACGATGGCGGCCAGGGCCAGCCGGCGCTGCGCGCGGCTGGGCGGCAGCGTGGACAGAAACTCGAAGGCGTCGTTGCCGGAGGCGGGAGTTTGCTGCATGCGCCAAAGCTCCATTGATCAACGGATTTGGTGTTTATGAATTAATCATATTTTGCTGTTTTATAGCATATGCACTCGTAAGCAGGGAGTGGAATGTCCATTGGGTATCCACGCTTGCCGGAGACGCCGCGGGGACCGGCGGGCATGGGCGCGCGCCGCCGGATCGGCGCTGTCGCGGAGCGCGGACTTTGAGCGGCGGGCTCAGGGCGCCAGCGGCGCCACGCCGGCGTAGACCTTGCGCAGCGCGGCGCGGACGTCGTCCAGCCGCTGCTCGCCCTTGGGCGTTTTGGCGGTTTGCATGCAGAGCCGTTTGGGCGCGCCGTCCACGGTCAGCGCGTCGCAATCGGCGCGGCCGGCCGCCGCCATCGCGTCGCTGTCGCCGTAAAGCAGCCGGCCGTCCACCAGCACCGCGGCCACGTCGCGCAGCCTGGCGTCCAGCAGCGCCTGGCCGGGGGCGGCGGCGCGGCTGGACAGGATGACGACGTCGGCTTTCAGGCCGGCGCGCAGTTCGCCGATGTAGTCGTCCAGGGCCAGCGCCCGCGCCGGGTGGCGGGTGATCATGGCCACCCAGTCCCGTTCCCGGATCGCGCTTTGGAATTGCCGGCGGTTGACGCTTTCCGCCACGCGCAGTTCGTCGAACAGATTGTCGCTGCCGGTGGGGTTCCAATCCACGCCCAGCGAGACCGGCACGCCGTGGCGCAAGGCGAGGTCGACGCGGGTGGTGCGGCCGTACAGGGCCAGATTGCTTTGCGGGGACCAGATCAGCTTGCTGCCCGCCGCGCCCATCTGGCGGAACTCCTCGTCGCCGAAGGCGGTGCCGTGGATGACGGCGGTGCCGGGGGCGAGCAGGCCCTTGGCCTTGAGCGTGGAGAATTCCGCCAGCGCGTCGGCGTCCACGCCTTCGGCGACGTGGATCAGGAAGGCGTCGGTCGCGTTCCAGTCGATCTTGGGCGCGCCGCCGACGTCCAGGATGAAGGTGCGGACGTGGGCGGAGGAGACTGGCAGGCCGGACTGGGGGTTCTCCGCATTGCGGATCAGCCCTTGCAGGCAGCGGCCGGCGGGCGAGCCCTGTATGGTGGTGACGCCGCTGATCAGCGCCTTGGCCTCGCCGTATTTCACCATTTCGCAGATCAGGCCGCTTTTCTTCAATTGATCGTAGGGACGTTTGAAGGTTTTGTAGGCGGCGGCGCGCTGCCATTGCCCGCGGTTCTGGTAGAGCTTGGGCGGCGTCCACTTGGGCAGCGCGTTGTAGGCCACGTGGTTGTGGGCGTCGATGAAGCCGGGAAAGACGTAGCCCTCGCTCACGTCCAGCACGGTGGCGCCGGGGGGCTCGGCGCAGTCCGCGCCGGCGCAGACGATGCGGTCGCCGGCCAGCACCAGCCGGCCGTCGCTCTCTTGTTCCGCCAGCACCAGGCGGCCGCGTATCACCAAGTGTTCGTCGTCGCCCGGCGTCACCGTCACCCCGGCGTGGGCCGGCAACAGCGCGGCGGTGCACAGCAGCCATCCCAGGCTTTTCATTTGCTTCTCCCGCCGGTTCAGCCCTGGTCCGCCTGCGCCGTCCACAGAATGGAGGCGTTGGCGGCCGGGGTTTTCAGTTTGGCCTGGCCCTTGATCACCCGCGTGGCCATATCGCCCTGGCCCAGCCAGGCCGGCATGCCGAAGGGCAGGTCCGCGGCGGGAATCCGCGCTAGATCCTGCTCGCGAAAGCCCGTCAGCTCATAGGGGGTGGGGTCCGGCGCAAGGCCGGGGTCCGGGTTCAGCAAAGGCGCCAGCGCGGCCAGGGTCTGGTTCCAGGATTTGAGCAGCGCGCCGGGCGAGCGCGCGGTGGGATGCTGCGGCTGGAACAGCCGCTGCGCGGCCTTGAAGGACGCCGCGCCGGGCCAGTCGTCCAGCACCTTGGCCGCCGCCTTGCCAAAGCCGATCACCGCTTGCAGGCCGGGTTGCTTGAGCTGGTCCAGCAATTGATTGCGCCAGGCGCGCACGGCGGCCTGGTCCATGAAGCCGGCCATCTCGGCGTCGAACTGGCCGTAAATGCTGTACAGGCTGGCGTTGACGATCACGTAGGAACGGTCCAGGCCCAGCTTGCGCAAAAAGCCCTGCACCCGCTGGCCGGCGGTGCCGACCATGGCGCGGCGCGTCAGGTTTTCATCGGCGGACGGGTCCTGTCCCACGATCAGCACCTTGGCGCTGCCGTCCAGGCGGCCGCGGTAGTAGACGGGGCCCCATTCCAGGCGGAATTTGGCCGGGAGAGCCTGATAGCTTGCCAGCGGAGCGTGCTCGAACAGCGAGGAGAAAGGCGGGGGCGGCCCGGGGTCCCAGAGCATGTGCTTTCCTTTGAACCTGTTGGCGGAGCCCGTTGACTGCGGGCCGGCTCGGAGGGCCGCGCGGCGGGGTGTTTGAGGTATATGCGATCAAGCGCGCGAATGAAATACGTAAAACCCGCTAGCGGGACATCCTGGCGTCATCTTGCCGCGGCAAGATCGGCGTTTTGACTGTCTTGATCAGCACCGGAGAACGCCATGGATCGCCGCCGTTTTTTGAAAACCTCGCTTGCCGGAGGTGGCCTGTTGCTGGCCGGGCCGGCGCTGGCCGCGCCGGCCGTCGTCACCTCGGACCGTCTGCGCCCGCTGATGAATTCCGGCATCCAGATCGGCGACGCGAGCGCGGACCGCGCCATCGTCTGGGCGCGCTCCGACCGGACCGCGCGCCTGGTGGTGGAGTGGGACCGCAGCGAGCGCTTCGCCAGCCCGCGCCAGGTGCGGGGCCCCTGGGCGACCGAGGCCGGCGACTTCACCGCGCGCGTGGATCTGAGCGGCCTGCCGGCCGGCGAGCGGCTGTATGTGAGAGCGCGTTTTGAAGACGCGGTCCATCCGCGGGCCTGGTCCGAGCCGGTGACAGGGAGCTTTCGCACTGTGGCGGAAACGGCGCGCGATCTGCGCTTCGTCTGGTCCGGCGACACCGCCGGCCAGGGCTACGGCATCAATCCGGACTGGGGCGGCATGCGCATCTACGAAACCATGCGCCGGCAGCGGCCGGATTTCTTCGTGCATTGCGGCGACACCATTTACGCAGACGGCCCGATGGCGGCCGAGACGGCGGTGGAGGGCGGCAAGATCTGGCGCAATCTGCTGACGCCGGAAGTGAGCAAGGTGGCGGAGACGCTGGACGAATACCGCGGCCGCTACCGCTACAACCTGATGGACGCCAATGTGAGGCGCTTTGCCGCCGAGGTGCCGCAGATCTGGCAATGGGACGACCACGAGGTGGTCAACAACTGGTCCGACGGCAAGGACTTGTCCGCCGACCCGCGTTACCGCGAGAAAAACATAGGCGTGTTGCAGGCGCGCGCCACCCGCGCCTTTCTGGAGTACGCGCCGCTGCGGCTTCACGGCAACGGCGAGGACGAGCGGGTGTATCGCCATCTGCCGCAAGGGCCGTTGCTGGATGTCTTCGTGCTGGACATGCGCAGCTATCGCGACGCCAACGGCGCCAATCTACAGCGGGAGGGCGAGCCGGGCGCGAACTTCATGGGCCGGGCGCAGCTGCAATGGTTGTTGGAAGGCTTGCAGGCTTCCAAGGGCGTCTGGAAGGCGGTGATGGCGGACATGCCGCTGGGCTTGCAGGTGGCCGACGGCAAGAACGCGGACGGCAGCGCGCGCTGGGAGGCGATGGCCAACGGCGACCACGGCCGGCCGCTGGGGCGCGAACTGGAGCTGGCCTTGCTGCTGGGCGAGATCAAGCGACGCGATATCCGCAACGTGGTGTGGTTCACCGCCGACGTGCATTACACCGCCGCCCATCATTACCATCCGGAACGCGCCGCTTTCGCGGACTTCAATCCGTTCTGGGAGTTCGTCTCCGGTCCGTTGAACGCCGGCACCTTCGGTCCCAATCCGCTGGACATGACTTTCGGCCCCAAGGTGGTGTACCAGAAGGCGCCGGAGACGCAGAACCTGTCGCCGCTGGCCGGCATGCAGTTCTTCGGCCAGGTGGACATAGACGCCCGCAGCCGCGCGATGACGGTGAGGCTGAAGGACGTGGCCGGCCAGACCTTGTTCACTCAGGAGCTGGCGCCGGCCTAGTTGCGACGCCCATCGCGCGCTTGACGCTATTTCCTGGGGTTCAATAGAATACATACGTATGTATTCAATGAACCGGGAGGCATCGTGAGCAAACCCAGATCCATCGATCGCAATCAGGTGTTGGACGCGGCGGAAGAGATCATAGAACGCAAGGGGGCGGCCGCCCTCACCATAGACGCCGTGGCCAAGGCCGTGGGCATCAGCAAGGGCGGGGTCCAGTCCTGTTTCGGCGCCAAGCGCAATCTGGTCAACGCCATGTTGGAGCGCTGGGGCAAGCACTACGACGCGTGTTTCGAGAAAACCGCGGGTGTCGCCGCCGAACAGCTGTCCAGCGTCGAGCAAGTCAAAACCCATGTCCGCATCACCGCGACGGAAGAGGCCTTGATCGCCCGCGCCGCCTGCCATCTGAGCGCCATGCTGGAGTCCAAGGATCAGAAAGACTGGGTGCGGGCCTGGCATGCCGAGCGCTTGGGCAAGCTGGACGTGGCCACCGAGGAGGGCCGCCGCGCGCGCGTGGCCTATCTGGCGGTGGAAGGGGCGTTCATGCTGCGCTACTTCGGCCTGGCCGAGATGAGCGAGCAGGAGTGGCGGGACGCGTTCCAAGATATCGAGCGATTGGCGGAGCGCTGAAGACGTTCTTGGCGCGCTCATTATCAAGTGGGCCGCCGCAGGGTTTTTCCGTTCTTGCCCGAGGGTGCGTAAACAGGCTCCGGGCGTGTGCCGCGACGGCTGAACGGGCTTTGATGATTGAGTCGGGGAAGGGGCGTTTAAAGATGCTTAGCTGGGTGTTGTTGCTGTTTGCCAGCGGTTTGGAAGTACTGTGGGCCGCGGGTTTGAAGCGCTCGGAAAGCGTATTGGAATGGTTGGCGACCATTGTCTGCATCATCGGCAGTTTCTCCTTGCTGGTGCTGGCGACCAAGAGAATGGGCGCGTCGACCGCCTATGTGTTTTTTGTGATCTTCGGAACCGTAGGCGCTTATCTGTTGGATGTGGCCTTGTTCGGCAAGCCGTTCAGTCCGGTGGCGATGCTGGCGATTGCGGTGATCCTGTTTTCGGTGGTGCAACTCAAGCAAGTGAAAGACTGAAATGGACTGGCTTTATCTGTTGGCGGCGGGCGTGCTGGAAATTCTGGTGGTGGTGGGGATCCGGGACATCGCGCTGAAGCGGTATGTCAGGGGCTGCGCGCTGTATGCGACGGGCTTGAGCAGCTCCTTGTTCCTTCTCTATCTGGCGATGAAAACCATAGACATGTCGATTGCTTACGCCGCTTATACCGGGATTGGCGTGGTGGGCACGGTGGTGACCGGCATCCTGTTCTGGGGCGATAAAAAGAGCAATAAAAAGCTTGCCTATCTGTCGCTGCTGGTCGCGTCCATCGTTGTGCTCAAGACCGCCGGCTAGCGACGACGGCCGTGCGGGATCATGGTTGAGCGGCGGGCGCGAGTCCGCCGTCCAGCCGCGCCAGGATGCGGTAGGCGGCGCTCACTCGCTCGGCCAGCGGATAGGACTTGTTGGCCAAGAGCACGATGCCCAGTCGTTTTTCCGGGATATAGGCGGCGTAAGCCGAAAAGCCGTTGGTGGACCCGGTCTTGTTGATGAAGGCCCGCGTTTGCGGCGGCAGCGGCGGATCCAGGCGCTGCGCCGGCATGCCCTGATAGATATAGGCGGGGGCATTGCCGCTCAGCAGCCGCGGCAGGTCCACCGGATACGGGTATTGTTCCCAGATCAGGCCTTGGGTCAGCACCCCGGCGCGGTAGTAGCCGATATGGGTGTCCTCGAGCGCGGCCCGCAGCTTGGGCGCCATGGGCAGCAGGCCCATATTGGCGTTGAGGAAGCGCGCCAGGTCGGCGGCGCTGGTCCTGACGCCGTAGGCCTCGTCCGCCAGCAGGGCCGGAGTCAGCCGCGCGGGCCTGTCGTTCTTGTCGTAGCCCTGGGCGTAGTCGCGCATTCTCTGGGCGGGGACGTTGACGAAGCTGCTGTCCATGCCCAGCTTGGCGAAGATCCTGCCTTCCACCGCCGCCGCGTAGGGCATGCGCATGCTGGCGGCGGCGATCTGGCCCAGGACGCCGATGCCGATATTGGAATAGACCCGCTGCCCGCCCGCCGGCTGCCTGGGGCGCCAGCGCCGCATGAATCGCCGCAATGTGCCGGCGTTGTCGACGTCGTCCGGCACGAACAAGGGCAGGCCTGAGGTCTGAGTGCCCAGGTTCAGCAGCGTGACCCGTTCCAGGCCGCCGCCGGCCAGCGCCGGCAGGTGCTGGGTCACGGGGTCGGCCAGCGAGAGCCGGCCTTCGGCCTGGGCATAGCTGGCCAGCGCGGCGGTGAAGGTTTTGCTGAGCGAGCCGATCTCGAACAGCGTGGCGCGCGTTACCGGCCTATGGTCGGCCTTGGAGGCGACGCCGTAGTTGTAAACCTGAACACCGCTGTCGACGGCGAGGCCCACCGCCATGCCGGGGATGCCGTGCTTGCGCATCAGCGCCGGGATTTCCGCGTCGACGGCGGCTTGGGGCGAAGGCGCGGCGGCCAGGGCGTGGGCGGATAGCGCGGCGCAGGCCAGCAGCAGGACGCGGCGATTCATTGCGGGCATGACGATGCCTCCTTGTCGATGAGGATGTGGGAAAAGAAGGAGCGGCGCGAGTCATGGCGTCTGCGCGTCGCCAGGGCCGTTTGGCGTCTGTTCAAGGCCCCGCGAGCGAGGCGAGGCCTTGCGTCCGATCAAGCCGCATGCGCCTGGGCGATAGGGGGATTTCGAAACGGTGTCTGCCGCATCGGGCCCCGCGACGCGCAGCGAATCGCAAGCGGCTTTCTTAGGAGCGGTTCAGCGCCAGCAGCAACTGGTTCACGCCGTCGCTCATCGCCTGGTAGCGGGTCTGCTTGCCGCGGGTCAGCGCCACCCATACCGCGGTCCCCCGCTGGGGATCGATGGCGACGTAGCTGAAAAAGCCGCCGCCGCCGGCGGTTTTTTGCAGGAAGGGCCGGGTGTCCGGCTGTTCGTGCATCGCCACCCAGCCCAGGCCCAGCGCGTCGGCCTTGCCGGGAACGTCCATGCCGGCGAGGCTGCGCAATTCGGCGCGCTGATAGCGCATCTGGAAGGTTTGCTGGTACAGGCGCTTGCGCTGCTCGTTTTGCGGCCGCACCAGGTCCTGCAGCCAGCGTTGCATGTCGGCGGCGGTGGAATAGACGCCGCCGCTGCCTATGGCCGCGCTGGTGTTGACGCAGGGACTGGCCTCCACGCCGCGCAGCAGGCGCGCGCATTGGGCGGGGCTGGGGCTGAAGGTGGTGTCGCGCATGGCCAGCGGCCCGGTGACGGTGTCGCGCAGCAGCGCCGGATAGGGCTTGCCGGCGGCGACGGCCAGCGCGTCGGCCAGGTAGTCGTAAGCCAGATTAGAGTATTGCGCGCTCTGACCCGGCGCGAAGCGGGCCTTGGTCTTGGCCAGCCAGCGCCAGCGCTGCTGCTGATTGGGCCAGACGAAAACCGGCGTGTCGCGCGGCTTGACGCCCGGCAGTTCGCGCGGGAAGCCGCTGGTGTGGGTGGCCAGGTGGAGCAGGGTGATGGGCTGGCCGGCCAGGGCCTTGGACTGCGCGCTTCCCGCCGGCGCGAACTTCCGCAGCGGATCGTCCAGCTTGAGCCGTTGGTCCAGGACCATGGCCGCCAGCACTTCGCTGGTCATCAGCTTGCTGAGGCTGGCGATGCGCAGCAGCGAATTGGCGTCCGGCGTCTGGCGGCTGCCCGGGCGGGTTTCTCCGTAAAAGCGTTGCAGGCCGCCTTGTTTGTCGACGACCACCATCACCATGCCCACCGCCTGGCTATCCTTGAAAATCCGCTCGGCGTGCTGGTTCAGTTGGGCGATGGGCATGGCGGCCTGGCTCAAGGCCGGCAGGGCGGCCAGGGCCAGGCTGATGAATCCCTTTGTTCTCATTGATCTTGCTTTCCCTTGGATGAGGTGGCGCGCCGGCGGCGCCGTCAGATGGCGTGCATTTTAGGGGGGAGGCGGTGGACGGCATAGCGCGCAATATGTAACGACTGTAACCAGAGCCGCCGACCCAGTCCGAAAGTACAGGCACGCCCGGTTTTCAAGATGCTATTACTGGCTAGTCGAAGTCCCTATCGCCGCCATTATCGGCCCCGCCTCGTCCGCGCCAAGGCGCCCGCCCCTGATTGACGACTTAGTGGCTGTTTGTTCGCCCGCGCCGCCGCGCGGGGGAGGAGAGATCCATGCGCAATCACGCAATCATCATCTCAAGCCAGGGGTAGAACCGCTGGCAAAACCCGCTTGAACGCGCCAGCCCGCGCGCCGCGCCGGCGTCATGCCGTTTGCGCGGGTTTTGTCAGCTGCTGTTGCCGTAGGGAGGTTGCCGGCCTTGGGCCCGCGCCTGGGCAGCTGACTCACTTTGGAGGAAAGCGTCATGCCATCAGTCAATCAGTTCGCCTATGTGCCCAACACCAGCACGTATAAGTTCGCCTATGGCGGCTCCATTCCCAATATGTCGATCGCCAATATGCCCAGCGACACCAATTGGGCGCGCTGGACCATGCTCAACGACGGCGAGTATTACCGGATGTATTTCTTCAAGGGCAGCAGCGCGGACACCTTGTACCAGGCCGCGTTCAATCCGGCCACGTCCAAGTACGAGTTCGGCTTCCACTCCATCCCGGAGTTGAAGATCACCGGCGCGCCGCCGGACGCGGACGCCAGCAGCGTGTCCATGCTCTACGACAGCAGCACCAGCACCTATCGCTTGTATTTGCGGCGCCTGGGCGCGCCCACGGTGCTGTACCAGTTCGGTTTCAACCGCTCCACCAACCACTATGAGTACGGCTACAACTCCATTCCCACTCTGAACGTCACCGGCGCGCCGGGAGACACCGACTTCCACCGCTGGTCGATGTTGTTCGACGGCAGCACGTACCGCTTGTACGCCTTCAAGGTGGGCAGCGTGGACACCTTCTACCAGTTCGGCTACAACCCGCAGACCCAGGCCTACCAGTACGGTCACGATTCCATTCCCATCCTGACCCTGGTGGGCACGCCGGCCAACAGCAATCTGACCAGCATGTCGATGTTGTTCGGCCAGGGCGATTACCGCTTCTACTTCCAGACCTTGTAAGCGCGCGGCGGGCAAGGGCGGCGGACGGCCGGGACGGCGGTCCGCCGGCGGCTTCAGTCCCGCAAATCCACGATGGGCGGCGTCTTGCTGGTGACGGGGTCCAGCCGCCATCGCGCCCGCGCGGTCAAGCCGAGCGCGAAGGCGCCGTCATCCGGCGCCAGGCCCAGCAAAGCCGCCAGGCGCGCGCGCAAGGCCGCTTCCGGGCCGGCGTCCAGATGTTCGGCCAAAAGCAGGGTCAGCCGCTCGCGGCCGGCCGGGTCGCGGTCCAGCTGGATCTGGAAAGCGTGCTCCGCGCCGGTCAGTTGCGCGAAATCGTCCAACTCGTACGTGGTTTCATTGAGGCGGAAGGACCGGCCGTCGCGGCCGCGCAATTCCAGCCAGCGTTCGCCGTCGCACTCCACCCAGCGGCCGATGTCGCCCAAGCAGTAACGGAACACCGGGAAGCGCCGCCGCCAGGCGTTGCTGACCGCGATGCGGCCGTAACCGGCGGCGTCCGGTTGCAGGATCTCCGCCGCCACCCGAGGCAGCACCCGGAACAGGCCGGGGCGGCGGCTGGCGTCGCTCCAGGCCCAGATGCCGGTTTCCGCGCCGCCGTACAGCGACCAGACCTGGGCCGCGCCCAGCGCGGCGCGCAGCCGCGCCAGCGTGGACGCGTGCAGGGTTTCGCCGGCGTACAGCAGCTGCGGAATCTCCAGCCGCTCGCCGGCGGCTGCCAGATGGGCGGCGAACAAGGCCAGCCGCGACGGGGTGCCCAGCACGTGGCTGGGGCGGAATCGCCGCGCCGCGGCCAGGATGTCGGCGTCGGCGGCGTGGGCGCTCATCGGCAGCGTGGTGGCCTGACAACGTTCCAGCACATCGTCGACGATGGCCGCGGTGCGGTAGAGATTGGCGTAGCCGAACAGGTTCAAGGCGATGCTGGCGGGACCGAACACCCCGTCGGCGCGCAGCCGGTCCGCCAGCGCCTGCCGCTGGGCCAGGTTTTCCGCAATGTCCACCGGGAAGATCAGCGCCGCCCGGGTGCTGCCGCCGGAGCGCACCAGATAGAGGCCGGACGCTTCCCGCTCCGGCGAAAACGTCTCCAGCGCGGCTTGCAGCGTCGCCTTCTCCAGCGGCGGCGCGTCTTCGGCGCAAGCCACGCCGCGGTAAAGCGTTCGATAGAAGGGGTGGGCGCGGGCCAGTTCGAAGCACTCGCGCAGCAAGGCCTGCTGGCGGGCCGGCGCGGGCGGCTGGGCGGGCGGCGCCTTCATGCCGGCAGCCTGGCCGCGTCCATCGGCGTCAGTCCCAGCTGGATCAGCAGCGGACGGTGGCGGCTCAGGAAGGCGCGCCGCTGCGCCGCGTCCGGCAGCGCTTCTTGCGCGTAGTCCAGCCAGCGCTGCGCCAGCATGCGAGCCAGGCGCAATTCGTCCGCGTCCTGGCTGCCCGCGTAGCGCAGCACCGTGGGCGGGGTGGCCAGCAGCCGCCAGTCCCGGCACGGCCGGTGCGACAGGCTGTCCGCCAGAATGCGGAAGCGGATCAGCGGCGCGGACAGCAGGCCGGCGCGTCCGCCGTGCGCGACGATCTCTTTCAGCACCCGGTACCAGAAATCGATGCCCTCGTTCAGCCGCGCGCCGGCCACATAGCGTTGCGTCAGCAGCCATTGCCGCCGCGCGGCCACATTGCTGGCCCGGCCCATGAAGAAGTCCGGGTGGCCGGCGGTGCGCAGCGGGCGGGGCAGCAGGAAGGCTTCGTCCTCCAAAGGCTCCAGTTCGGCGCGCAAGGCGTCCAGCTGCGGAAAGCGTTCCTCAGGCGGCGCGCTGTCGTAGCCCAGCACCGCCAGGTCCAGCCGGTGCTCGTTCATTTTCTGCTCCAGCAAGCGCAGGCAGTCCGGCCGGTAGCAGTCGTCGGCGTCCAGGAAGCTCACTAGTTCGCCGCCGGCCCGCGCCAGGCCGGCGTTGCGCGCCGCGCCGGGGCCGCTGTTGCGCGGCAGCCGCAGCAGCACGCTGCGGGTACGGCTCAAATCCTGGGCGTGGTGGCGCAAGGCCTGCTCCGCCGCCTCCGCGCCGTCGTCGGTGCTGGCGTCGTCGACGATGATGATCTCGTGCGGCGCCTTTTCCTGCGCCGCCAGCGAGGCGATGGTCTCGCCGATGTAGGCGCGTTTGTTGTACAGCGGAATAATGACGGAATGCCGCATGAAGCCCCCTGTGCGCGAAACCGGTTCAGGCCGTCGCAGCGGCGGAGTACAGCTTGCCGCGGCGCTGGTGCAGATTGATGATCAACTCGTCCGAGCCGCGAAACACGCCGGGGCCGTAGCTTTCCGCGTCGCGGCACAGCTGCATGCCCACCAGTCGGATGCGCTGCCGGCTTTCCGGGTCCACGAACTCGCTTTGCTCGATGTAGTCCTGGAACATGTATTGCGGCCATTGCCCCAGCACCAGTTCGCGCCAGGCGGTTTCGCCGCAGGCGGAGCGCACCAGCGAGCCCAGGCCGCGGCCGCCGCTGCTGGGTTTGGCGATGAAGTCGCCGGCGCGCGCCAGCAGGGCCTCGGCCTCGTCCCGCGAGGCCGGCGCGAAGGAGGGGATCAGAAAGGGGCGCAAGGCCGCGTAATCGTCGGCGTCCAGGCAGTCCCGCATGATGTCCTCGCGATTCAGGACCGCCAGCACCCGCTTGTCGTGCACCAGGATCAGCGTGCGGATGTCGTTGAAATACGCGCCGCCGTCCAGTAGCTGGTCCAGCACCCGGTCCGGCAGCAGCGGCAGTTCGCTGCGATCCATTTCCAGGATGCAGCGGTTCACCGTCCGGCCGTCCAGCCGCAGCTTGCCGTCGCGGACGCTGAGCGCCTCCGGCCGGGCGGACAGAAAGTGGACGCCGTCGCGGCGCAGCGTTTCCGCCAGCAGGAAAATCTCGGTGCCGGGTTCGCGGGCGTGCGTCAGCGCCACCACGCAGCCGGGCGGATGCCATTGACGCAAGGTTTGCAAGAAGGCGTCGTCTCCGGCCGGCTGACCCAGCCAGCGGCTGATCATCCAGCCGTTCATCGGGTAGCGCGCGCCCACCTCGCAAATGCGCGGCTGGCCATGGCGGTCGTAGATGAAGTCCGGACGGTAGAAGCCCACGCGGTAAGGCCGGCCGTGCGCGCGCCGCAGCAGCGCTTCCATGGCCTTGGGCAGCTGATAGAGCGCCCGGATGCGTGGATCCAGAAAGTAGCGGCCGACAATGGCGCGGAAGGCGGCGTCCAGCAGCGCGCTCAGGCGCCGCAGGCTGCTCAGATAGTCGGCGGACACCTCCACGCGGGCGCGCGCCAACTGTTCCGGGGCGAACAGGGGCGGCGCGCCCGGCGGCCAGGGCGGCGGCGCGGCGGCCTGGTCCGCCAGCCGCAAAAGCGGAGGCCGCGGCCGGCTCACAGCGCCTCCGCGGCGGCGTCCCGCGGCACCGTCGCCAGCACCGCCGCCTTTTGCTCCAGATAGGCGCCGACGATGCCGTCCAGGCTGTAGCGCTCCAGGTCCAGCGCCATGGCCCGCGCGTAGTGGTTTAGGGCGTTCATGGCGTGGAAGAAGTGGTTTTTCTCGGTGGGGCCGCAGTGCACGCTGATCCAGCCCAGCGTGCGGGTGGCGTCTCGCTCGGCGAAGCCCAGCGTCCGGGTCAGCCAGCGGCGGAACAGCGGCAGGATGAATTCCACCTCGCCATGGGTGTAGATCTCGTGCGTCAGCGTGGTCAGCAGCGCGACGGCCAGGTCCGGCTCGCGCAGCGACTGATGATCCTTCCAGCTTTTGAAGGCCTTGGCGCTGGGGTGGAGATAGGCATGGGACAGCCACTGGTCATCTCCGACAATGCCCGTGGCCATGTTGTAGTACATCTGCGCGTGCAGCACCTTGTGCGTGACCGCCAAATCCTCGTCCACGATGCGGTTCAAACAGACCATGGCGGCGAACAAGGCCTCGCGGTCCGCCACCGGCTGGCCGGTGTGGACCAGCAGCGTCAGCCGGTTGCTGATGCCGGCCACCGTCATCGCGCTATTGTTGGTCTGGCTCCAGCTCTGGAAAAAGCGCCGCAGCGTTTCCGGGCTTTGCCGCCGCGCGGTCAGGCGCGCAAAGCCGGATTCGATCGCGTCGAAGTGGCTGCCGTGCCGTTCAAAGGCTTGCAGCAGCTCGCGCTTGAGGTGGGACGCGGGCAAATCCCGCAATACCGGCATGATGATCTGGCTGAGACGGTGCATGAACGGAACCCTTGCTTGCATTGAGCGCCGCGGCGGTCCGGACGGAGCGGCCGCCGGCCCGGTTTCTTTTACGCTTGCGCAGACATCAATATGGTTTAAGGACCAGACTGCCGATATAGGTACTACCACCATATTGAAAATCCGCATGAATGATCTAGGAGCCAGTTCAAGGTCCGTCGCGCTTCGGCGACGCGGTGTTAAACACGTTTCTCTCTGTGCTTGCCGTCTAGGCGCGTTCTTGCTCGCGAGCCTTTGAGCAGGTCTTAAGAGCCATGCTCAAACGGCGCTTGTCGTGCGGCCATGTCTTAGTCATGATTTGCTTTTGTTTTTCATGCAAGGGAGAGCGTGCCGATGGAAATCCGAGTGACGACCGTCAAGCAGACGAAGTTGATCGAGTGCAGCGCCGGGGTGGCGAGCCTGGACCAGGCGCTGGATTTGGTGGCCTTGTGCGCGGAGCACGACGCGCCGCGCGTGCTGCTGGCGGAAGAGGCCTTACCGCCGGCTTTTTTCGACTTGAGCAGCCGCTTCGCCGGCGAGTTCGTTCAGAAGCTGGTCAACTACCGTCTTGCCGTGGCCGGGGTGTTCGTCGACGGCGCCGCCTACGGCGAACGTTTTGGCGAATACCTGAGCGAAGCGCGCCGTGGCCGGCAGTTTCGCGTGTTCGACGATAGAGAGGCGGCTCTGGCCTGGCTGGCGGCGCAGCATTGAGCGCGTAGCGGCTCGGACAGCGTGAAGGCGGGGAAAGGACGCGGAGCAGCCCCTTGCGGGGCTGCTTGCGAGCGGAAGAGCGCGATCAGACCGCGTCTTTGCCGATGCTTACCTGGAAGGAACCGGAGTTGTTGCCGTAGGTGCTGGGCACATCGTTGTAGTACAGCGTGATCTGGCCTTGCGCGTTGGCCGGCGCTTTCCAGCGGAACAGGCCGGTGTTCACCGGGATGAAGCCGCCGGCGCCGATCTTCATCACCAGCGCGCCGCAGTAGGCGTCGCCGCAGATCAGGCCCTGATTGGGGTGGCTCTTGTCGCCCTGCGGGCCCCAGTTGGGCTGCGGGCCGTAGCCTGCCCAGCCCGACGCGACAATGGTGATCACATCGCCGGGATTGTAAGTGATGGTGGTGGGTTCCCCGTTGGGATTGTTCGCAGCGACAGTACCGGTCCAAGCCATGGTGAATCTCCAAAATGAAAGTGAGAGAAAGCAGATTCGACGTCGCGCCGACGGCGCGAGGAATATGCTTATTTCATTAAAGTTGGCGATGGGGGTTTTAGCCGCTGATCTTTCGGCGAGGTCGGCTAGGGGAACTTCGGATAGCTTGCCGGCGCTCAGCGGCCTTTATCCAGCTTGCAGGCCAGGCCGGTGCCGGCGAAGCCGCCGTAGAGCTTCATTTCATCCGGCAGCTTGCGCGTGATGAAAAAGCTGTCCGGCAGCGCCAGGCCGGCCTTGTCGCGCGGCCAGGTCAGCAGCCCGCGTTCGTCCATATAGCCCTGAAAACGCTGTTCGCCGCGAATCAGCTCCACCGTCTGGCTCTGGCGGCTGAAGTGGAAGCGGGTGGCGTCGGCGCAGTGGTAACTGGCCTGCATCGCCTGCGGCTTGCAGCCGGCCAGCAGAACGAGCAGGGCCGGCGCCAGGCTGGCAAAAAGGAAACGGGCGGGGACGGACATGGGCGGCGTTCGGGCTGAGGACGGAAGGCCGCCAATATAACAAGAGCGGCCGGCGGCGGCTAGCCGCGCTCCGGGCGAGGCTGGTTCATCGGCACGGCAACTGTTAACATGCCGATCGAATTTTAGGCCGCCTGTCTCGATGGCGGCCGCAAGGAGACCGATATGTTCCCGCGAAAACCGATGCTGTTTGTCCTTGGCGCGCTGACGCCGTTTGCCGCCATGGCGGCGGATATTTATATCGGCATGCTGAGCGCGCACGAGGGGAGCTTGCGGCTGACCCGCTGCAGCATCGGCAAACCTATCTATCAGTTGCTGAGCCAGGAAGGCCGGCCCTTGGCGGAATGGCCGGGCCTGTCGCCGCAGGCGCTGGAAGAACAGGCCAAAACCTCGGCCCGGATCCTGGGCGAATTCACGGAGCGGGACGGCAAGCCGGCCTTGCAAGTGGAGCGCATCGACGCGATCCGTTCCGGCGAGTCCTGTCATCTGGAGGATTGGCTGGACGAGCCGGTCAAAGCCGGGCCCGGACCGCAATGAAGCTGAGCAAGGGCAAGGCGGCGCTGACGCTGCTCGCGCTGCTGAGCGGCGCCTACTGGGCGGCCACGCATCTGAACAGCAACTGGGGCCGCGCGGTGGGCGAGCCTGTGGACGCCTTCAACGGCGTCGCCGTGTATTACAACGGCGGCGTGCAGCATGTGGAAGGGCGCAATCTGGCGCCGGACGGCTACAATCTGGGCCTGCGCTATCAGTGCGTGGAGTTCGTCAAACGCTATTACTATCAGCGTTTTGGCCACAAGATGCCGCAAGACAAGGGCCATGCCCGGGATTTCTTCCAGTCCCGTCTGGACAACGGCGCGCTCAATCCCGAGCGCGGTCTGCTGCAATACCGCAACGGCGGCGGCGACGCGCCGCGGGCGGAAGACCTGATCGTGTTCGCGCCCTGGGTGTTCAACCGTTACGGCCACGTCGCCATCGTCAGTCGGATCGGGCCGGATTTCATCGAGATCATCCAGCAGAACCCCGGCCCGTTCGGCGAGGCCCGCGAGCGGCTGCCCTTGCTCATGGAGCAGGGCGTCCCGCGGGTGGACCATCCGCGGGCGCTGGGTTGGCTGCGCCGCGCGCCGCAGGCTTCGGCGCCGGCGGAGGAGGGCCTGGAGCCGGCGGGCGAGGCCTGACCATCTATTGTCTGCCGGCACTGCGGGGCGCATCTTCATCGGAAGCATTGGCTCTGGCCAGCAGGCCGTTATTTTATTCGCATGAGGCGTGCTTGCCTGATCTTGGCCGCTCGATAAATCGTTGTGTGTTTTTTTTATCGGCAACACGTCTATTTGTTTCGCATGGTTTTTGATTTTTGGCGTGAGTGTTTTTTACAAGCCGCTTTCTGGCTTCCTTGGTAACTTTGCTGAAACCAAAGGAGCTTTGTCATGCCGATCAATCATATCGCAGCCTATACGCCTCAAACTGTCGTACCCAATAGCGAAAATCAGCCTGTTCAGGATTTCTCAGGCAAATCAATCCGTGGCCGCGACGTGGTCTTAATCAACCCATTCTGCGAGGGAGGCGGGGATCATGCCTTGGCGAATAAAATAGCCAATCTTGCTTTAGAGGAAGGCTGCCGCGTGACGATTGTGCCCGTCTCCGCTAATGGAGGTGGCGAAAGTGATTCCGGTCAGCGCAATATCTCTCTGCATGGGGGTGGTCACGATGCCAGCAGCCTTAGTAATCCGGTATTCATCGTGGCTCCCGTGGGTATTTTGACAACCGAAAAGCTGGGCGAGACCATCAATCGATTATGCGATCAATATCAATTTCCCAAGGGTGACATTGCTCTCATTGAGGAAATGGATTTATTGGCTTCTCCCAGTCAGCAGTTGCCGGAGCGCCAGGAATTGTTGCAGAAAATGGGGTTTGGCAAGGTTGACGCGTTCAATCTGGGTTTCGGCAAGGGGGCGATTGGTTATCTGCCCGTTGATCCGCTTACTGTCAATACTGTCAAAGACCGTTTTGAAGGGGAGCTGGTCAAGCTGCTGGATAGCTGCAATCTTTCGTTGGCGAAAGACAGTCACTATCATCTGGCCTACATCAGTTCGGATACTTGTATTACTGCGTCGCAAGTTTTTATCGCCAACACCCTCACTGAGAACAAGGGGAGTGGGAAAGACGCCAATTACGTCATGGTGTTGAGGCAGCTGGATGGATACGCCAAGAAGGTGTTGCCAAACAAGGTCAGTGAAATATTGAACCTGCGCAGCCAGCAACATGATTTTCCGGCCTTGTTCGCCAAGGCCAATATCGCGTTTGCCGATCCTGATACGGGCCGGCTTGAAAACAAGATGGAAATCAAGGGCGAGGGACAGGGGCAGCTCAATATTGTCTTTGCCAATGCCTTGCCGCAGAATATTTTCCATGACTTCATGTGTCTTGCTCATTCAGGCATGGCCAGTGGCGATCAATCCTTGGGCGAGTTTCTGTCCTTGACCGGAAAAATGCCTTACTACGATATGCAGCCATGGAAACAACCATTGGCCGAAGCCGTTAAAGAGGCTGGAGCGGAGTTGGGCGGCGCGGAGTTGAAGCAGGCGGTGGCGGAAAGAATTATCGGACGCCAGCCTTTTAGCGGGCGCATGGCTTATCAGATTGTTCCGAATCTTGGGCAGACGGAGCGCTCGGCCGAGCTGAACCATGGCTTGAACGCTTTGGATACGCTGATTAGCACCAGAACAGCCGATCGTCACATTCGAGCGCTGTTGACGCCGTAGTCAATCTCCTGGGCGGAAGCGCATGTCCCAGCCCTTCATCGGTCAAGCCTCCATGCCCAGGCCCGGCCCTCGCGGGGAGTTTCGCCGCGCGGGCCAGGGCCTTTTCTAGGTTTACTTCATCTTCCAGCTGGTGGCTTTCAGCACCGCGGCGTCGGCGTCTTTCAGATCGGTCTCGCCCTGGCTCAGCAGGCCGCTCCATTGTTTGACGCGATTCTTGCCATTGGGCGGCTGGTTGTATTCATTCGTGTCCACCACCTTGCTGCGCTCGGCGTGGAAACGGTTCATGAAGGTTTTTTCGTCGCCGCTGCCGCCGGAACGGGACAGCAGTCCCTGCAGCGTGTCGGAACCGCCGCTGGCGCCCTGGTTCAGCGCGGTGTCCACGAAGGAGCCTATCGTCAGCGCGCTGCCGAAACCGCGCTGGCGCGCCTGTTGCACGCTGTATTGGATGTAGACCTTGTAAAAGGTCTGCCACATCGCTTCGCGCCAGGCGGCGTTGTTTTGCAGCGCGGCTATCTTGCCGCAGAACACCTTCTCGCTGTCGCTGATCTTGAGCACCGGCCCTTGCATGCCGCCGCGCACCCCGGCGCGCGCCAGTCCGCCGGCAATAGAGGGATTGCCGGCGCCGCTGGCGGCGTCGAACTCCTTGAACAGCGTCGGGCCGTCCGGCCCCTGATCGCGCGGGCCGCCGGTGGTGGCGCCGAAAATGCCGATGGTGAAGCCGCGTTCGTCGTCGATGTCCTCGCAATAGCCGTAAAACTTGGGCCAATCCAGCGAGTCTTGCTCCGGCTTGTTCACTAACTTCATGATGTTGTTCCACTGCTCGCCGTCCAGCCCGGTGTTGGCTTTCAGGAATTTCAGCGTGCTGGGGGAGAAGTTGGCGTCCGGATTGGCCGCTTTGGCCTTGCCGGGCAGCGCGCAGCGCGCGCCGGCGGTCCAGGGCTGGCCTATTTCCGCCGCGCCGCTGCTGGCGTCCGGCGTGTTGCCCTGGGTCCAGTAAACGGCGGTGAAGTTGACGCCGTGATGGCTGGCCACGCTGCCGGCCGGATAGGGCGTGGCGGCCTTCCACGGCGCGGCGCAGACCGCCAGCCGCGCCGCCAGCCTGGGAGCGCTGCCGGCGGGAGAGGCTTGCGCCCAGGATGCGCCGGCGCAGGCCAGCCAGCCGGCGCCGGCCAGGGCCAGCATCGAAAGTGTGCGTTTCAAAACGTTCTCCGGTAGACAGAGGTAGGGCGGCGCGAGCCGGGAAAACGCACAAAATGCCATACGGATTTTATTGGCGAAAGAGGGGGGGACTGGCAAATGGAACGGGCGGCGCGGACGCGCGCAAGTAGATGGGCCTCCTATCGGCGTTTCAGCGTTGGAAGAGGGAAGTAGCGCCGCGCGCAGCAAGCGCATTCTATGCGGATTGGCGCGCGGAAAATTCAGACGATGAGGTTTGGAGCGGGCGCTACTCCAGCCGCATCACATCGCTGCCCTTGTCCAGCGCAGGGTAGGCCAGCGCCAGGTAGTCTTGCGCAAAGCCGGCCAGGGCCTCGGCGGACGGCAGCGTGTATTCCCCGCTATTGGGATCGAAAAACCGGAATGTCCGCGCGGCATGATCCACCCTGGCCGCCAAGGCGTGGCCGACGCCTTGGGCGGGGCGGATGCCGATGTTGTACAGGCCGTCGCGCTCCAGCGCGATCTTGAAGCCCGGGCTTTCGCTGTGGCCGCGAGGGCTCAAGCCATAGACGGCGAAATAGTCGGCGATGGCGTCTACGCTTCGCCACACATAGCTGTTGACCGCCAGTTCCATCACCTCGTCCCGTCCGCCCTCGGTTTCGATGTCGCGGAAAAAGGCCTCGGCCTCGTTTGGCCAGCTGCGCTGGCTGGCCAACCATTTGACGACCAGCGGGAAGCAAACGCCTTGTTCGCCTATCGTCGACCCCTGGATGAACGCTGTTTGCCGGAAGGCGCGCGCCTGCTCGCCGCCATGCGCCCGCGCGCATTGGGTCCAGGCGTCCTCCGATGCGCGCGCCAGCGCGGCGAGCAGGCTTTTGACCTTGCCGGGCTTGGGCGCGGAGCTGAGATCGACCTTGCCCAGTTTTCTTTCCGCGACGGCGATCTGTTTCGGCCGGCCGCAGGCCCGGATGCCGGACAACAATTCGGCGTAGCTTGCCGGCGGACGCTCGAAAGCCACGCCCACCATCTTGAAGCGGCGCAGCAGCGCCGGCGGCATGGCTTGCGGGAGCGGGGCGTCCGCCTTGGTCTCTGGCTGGGCGAGGCGTTGTTTGGCCCGCGTCACCACGCAGGCGCTGCGCAGCAGGCCCAGTTCTTCTCGAATCAGGCGGACTTGCTGTTGCATCAGGCTGCGCAGCAGCAGGCAAGAGCTCCTGTCCCCAGCCGGCGGCGGAGCGTTGCGGGGCGCGACGACGGGCGGGCTCAGGCGCAATAAAGCGGACAGCTTGAGCGGGCCGGAGCCGACGACGGCTCCCCGGGCGCGGAGAAAGTCCCTGGCGCGCCGGGTTTGTTCCGGGTGCAGCAGATAGCTGCGGCCGGTGTACAGCACCAGCATGCCGTCTTTGCGCATGCCGACGCGGCTGTGTTCCTTGTGGTCTTGCAGGCGGGACAGGTCGTACTGCTGCGCCCGCAGTTGGATGGCGGTTGGAATGGTGCTCATGGCGGTTTTCCCGGCGAGGTGCAGATTTGGAGCGGCGGCGTCTCGGCGCGCCGTCCGAAGCGGACGGCGACGGACGCGCTGGGGAGCGAACCCAGGTTTGCCGCATGGTTATTTTATTGGGGCGCAGTGTGAAGGCTGAGCGGCGGGGAATACTTTCAGAAAACGATTCCGGCCACGGGCCGATGGACGGCTGGCTCAAGTGTAAGAAAACGCCCTTGATCCGCGACCCATTTACCAGCCTTGGCCCTGTGCTGCGACGATTCGCCTTGCCGTGTTTCGGCTCCGCGGGCTTGACTCAGAGCGCGCCCGGCCATTCACAAGGAAAAACCAGGGCTGTTATCATGCCCGCCGCCGCTGCATTGCGCGTATCGATTGGAAAAATATTGGGAATCAGAATGTTGAAAGTCATTGCCTGCGTTTTTATCTTGTTGTCCTCCATGGCCAGCGCCTCCAGCTGGGATTTCACCTACTTCAACCCCAGCGAGGGCGGCTTGTTGATCGATACCGACAGCATTGCGCAATCGCCGCACGGCACCGTCAAGTTCTGGACGCTGTGCGCGCCCAGATTCGAGGCGGACAAGCCGATGACGGCTTACGCCTACAGCCAGTCCCTGTACGAGATCCATTGCCGGCAGCGCCTGATCATGATGCCGATGACGGTGGCTTTCGATGTGAACGGCGAATCGCGGGAAACCGAGTTCGAGCACGCCAAGATGGAGGACATCCAGCCGGACACGCAGGAGGATTTTCTGTGGACCTATATCTGCAAGCCGGAAAAGCGGCCGGACATGGCGGTGGCGATGCGGCAGGGCATTCAGGGCTTCTTGCGGGAGCAGAGGCGTTACGCCAGCGAGCATCTGGCGTTTCATCGGGATAAGAGCCGCTGATCGCGGCGGCCTACGGCAAGCGCCCTGCCTCGGCAGGGCTTTTTTGCGCGCCTTGACCGGCGGCGTGATCGTTTTAAGCAAGCTTGCGGGCTCGCGCTTGGGCATGCTGCGGCACATTGAAAACCCATTGACCGCGCCGCGGATCGCGCACAGGAGCTTACGCCATGCCGATGACTTGCAAACTCGTACCCGGAAAACTGCTGGTTCCCAGGCACTGCGCCCGGCGCGAGGAGGCGCGCTTGGCGGAGGCGTCCAGGCTGATCATGCGGCTGCGGCAATTGCGGCACGAGCCTTCCACGCTGTCGCGCTCGGACTCCGTCGCCTCGCTTGGCTTCGACAAAAAAGCGCTGTTCGCGCTGGCGCTGAAAAACCAGGCGGTGCAGGCCAAGACGCCGGCCGCGGCCGCCGGGGAGGGCAAGAGCCTGGGGCATATCCAGCGCCTGGTGGTGATAGGCGACAGCCTGTCGGACTCCGAAGGCCGCATGCTCAGCAAAACCCTGGGGGTGATGCCGTCCTCGCGCCAGTACTACGAAGGGCGTTTCACCAATGGCTTCGCCTGGCCGGACTTCCTGGCGTCCAGGGCTTTTCTGGGGAAGCCGGTGGTCAATTACGCCGAGGGCGGCGCGGTGGCCGGCAAGTACTCCAAGTGGAACCCGGCCTTCATGTTCATCTCCCATATGGAGCGCCAGATCAATAAGCACCACTTCCAGCCGGGCGATATGGCGGTGCTGGCCCTGGGCTCCAACGACTACATGACTTTCGGCAAGACCGACGTGGACAAGGTGATCCGCACCTACGAGCGGCAGATCGACAAGCTGGTGGCCAAGGGGGTCAAGGACATCCTGGTGGCCGGCGCGCCGGATCTGTCCAAAACCGTGAACGCGCGCAAACAGCCGCCGGCGGAGGCCGAAAAGCTGCACGACTTGTCTCAGCGGCATAACCGGCAGCTGAGCCAGGCGGTGGAGGCGTTGCAAGCCCGCTACCGCGACGCCGGGGTGACCCTCCGTTTCTTCGATATCGGCGCCAAGCTGGATTACCTGATGGAGCTGGCGGAAACAGTGGATTACGACACGATGCACAATAAGCACGAGGGCTATATCGACCTGCCGCGCGTGCTCGGCTTCGCCGGCGACGCGCGGCCGCTGGACAGCTCGCATCGCCACCTGTTCCACGACGAGGTGCACCCCAGCCAGGAGGTGCACCAGATCCTGGCCGCGCACATGACGGACTTCATCCACGAGCAGTACGGGCGGCCGGCCGACGCGTCTTAGAGCCTGCTCAAAGTCTCGCGAGCAAGGGCGAGACAAGGCGAAAACGAGCGAAAAAGCGGAATGTACACGTGGTACATGAGCATTTTGAGCTCGTACTCACCGTGCAAGGCTTCACGACGCGCAGCAGACTTTGAACAGGCTCTTAGCCGCTGGCCAGCCGCGCCAGGTAGCGCAGGCCGCCGATGCCGGGAAGGAAGCAATACGCGCCGCCGCGGGTGATGATCATCCGCGAGAAGCCCTGCAACACGGTGTTGTTCTTGCCCGAGCGGCCGGGCGCGGCCAGGGTGAAGCTGCTGTCCGCGGGGTCGTTGACGCCGAGGAAGACGTCTTCTCCGCTGATGTTGAACACCGCGTTGCCGGCGTCCGGATTGCCCGGTTCCGTGGCGGATTTGACGAAGTCGCTGAGCAGGTTCCACTGGCTGCTGAGAAATTCGAACTGATTGCTCAGGCTGGCGTTGATGAAGTAGCCGATCAGGCCGCGGGCCGCGGCCGAGGGGTGTTCGGGGTCGTAGGCCGGGCCGTAAGGCATGGCCCGGCGCACGATGCGGTGGTGGGCGCTGTCGGTGCCCACCACCGCGCCGTTGCGCGGATTGTTGCGGCGGATGTGGGAGCCTATCGGACATTTCAGGCCCAGGGTGTCGTCTTGGGACGGCTGGGCATTGACGTAGTTGAAGTCGTTCAATTGACTGGTCGGCAGCGTGGCGCCGGCCTCGTCCGGCCGCAGCGTCAGCGGGTTGCCGTTGCGCCAGCGTCCGCATACCTTGGCCGCCAGCAGTTCGGGATCGATGCCGGCCTTGGCCGCGTATTCGCTCAGGAACGCGTCGAAAGCGGCCACGTCCTGTTCCAGGATGCGGAAAGCGGCATAGCTGCTGTTGCGGCTGAGTTCGGGCGGTTGCACCGAGTACACGCCCTTGCCCTCGTTGGTGTAGCCGAGCAGGAATTCCCCGGTGGCGATGACGGCCTGATCGTCCGGTTCCGGGCGCTTGCGCGGCGGCGCGCCGGCGATGGTGGGCTGGGCGATGCTGTCGCGGTAACCGAAGTGCACCTGATTGTCAGGCAGCGCCTGGGCGTCATGGGCGGATAGTTCGCTGACGGCGCCGGCGAAGGCCTGACGCAGCCGCGCGCTGAGGCTTTCCAGCAGCGCCGGGTCCTTGGCCACCCACAAGCTGAGCACGATGTGCACCTGCTCGCCATTGGCCAGGCCGCCTATCCATTTTTCAGGCGCGCTGGCGCCGATGTCGCCAACGAGGCTGGCGGTGTCGCCATCGGTGGCGCCGCGTTGGAAGGTCGATTCGAAACTGGCCAGCTGCTCGGCGCCGACGCCCAGCATGCGCAGCCCGGGACAGGTGAAGCCTATGTTCAGGAAGCTGTTCGGTTTTTGCAGCCAGCGCTTGGCGCTGGTGATGCTCGGCAGGCCGTCCCGGCCCTCCACCAGTTTCAGGATCAGCTCGCCGGCGGCGGCCTTGTCGCTAACGCTCAGAATGAAATGCCGGGCCAGGTCCACGCGGTAGCCGCGCAGAATCGTGCCTTGGATGTCGTCGTACGGGAGGTCGGGGCTGTTCATGGCATGCCTTTCAGCAATGGGACGGGTGTAAGAGGCTGTTCAAAGTCCGCTGCGCTTCGTGAAGCGCTGCTCGGCGAGTACCCGCTCATGTACCACGCGTACATTCCGCTTTTTCGCTCGTTTTCGCCTTGACTCGCGCTTGCTCGCGAGGCTTTGAACAGGCTCTAAGGCGCAAGCGGGCGGGCCGCCTGCGCCTGGCGGGCGCGCTTCAGTCCAGCGCGGCGAGTATGGTCTGCACCGTGTACGGATAGGCCTGGTACAAGCCGTTGTCGTCCTTGCCGCCGCCGCCGTTGTTGGGAATATGCTGGGACGCGTCGTTCTGGGCGATGAAGGCCTGAAAGGCCGCCACATTATTGGCCACCGGGGTCAGCGCCTTGCCTCCCACCACGAATTGCAGCAGTGCGTCGAAGACGGTGCCCACCTGGGCGACGAAGTCGTTGATGTAGGCGTTGAAGCTGCCGTCGTACTCGGTGATGACCGCGATCACGTAGTTGTCGCTGCTTTTGCCGGTAGGCTGCAGATTGGCGGCGGAGCGGTCCAGGAGCAAGGTGCGCGCGTAATGGACGGTGCCGATCGAAGTCAGCGCTTGATGCAGGGTGGGTTCGTATTCCGCCAGAGTGGCGGCGATGGCTTCCAGGCTGGTGCCGGGAATGACCGGCATCAACAGGGTGAGCGGGCTGGCCATGGGGCTTCTCCCTAAGGGGTTTGGGAATTGAAGCCTAGCAGCGCGACCTTGACTGTCAATGCGATTTTATTCGTTTTGCAAATCAATGGCCGTGGTTTAGGTATTCGTACTAAGGGCTTGCCCGAGGGCCGCGCCCGGCGGGGGCGGGCGCGGCCGAACGCTCACTTGCGGTTGGTCAGGGACACGCCCGCCGCCGCCAGCGCGCCGCCCGCCAGCATGGACGCCAGGATGGGTTCGCCCAGCAGCCCCGCGGACAGCAGCACGCCGAAGGCGGGCACCAGATTGGTGAACACGGCGGCGCGCGAGGGGCCGATCTCCCGGATGCCCTGGTAATACCAGATAAAGCCCACCACGGTGCCTATGGCCCCCAGATAGAGCATGGACAGCCAGATCCGCCAGCCGAAGGAGGCCCAGGGAACGGAGCCGATCTCGCCGGCCGCGCCCAGAGACAGGAAGGCCAGGCCCCACAGCGTGGCGTAGGTGGTGGCCGCGATCGGACTCAGGGTTTCCATCGCCTTGCGCGAGCCCAGCGTATAGGCCGCCCAGCTCAGCACCGCCAGGCTCATCAGGGCTTCGCCGGCGC
The DNA here is from genome assembly GCF_020544465.1 of Chromobacterium rhizoryzae. Taxonomy (NCBI): domain Bacteria; kingdom Pseudomonadati; phylum Pseudomonadota; class Betaproteobacteria; order Neisseriales; family Chromobacteriaceae; genus Chromobacterium; species Chromobacterium rhizoryzae. The sequence continues at coordinate 2,938,984 of NZ_CP066126.1, read as the reverse complement.
CGAAGGACTGGCTGAAATCGTGGACCGTGCCGACGAGATCGCCGCGGGTGATGACCACCATGGCGCCCAGCAAGGCCACGGCGATGCCGGCCCAGCGGCGCAGGCCCAGGCGTTCGCGGAAAATCAGGCTGGCGGCCAGCGCGGTCATGATGGGATTGAGGCTGACGAACAAGGCGGTGCGGCCGGCGGGAATGCGCGCCAGCGCGCCGAAGAAACAGGCGTTGTAGAGAAAAATGCCGGTAAAGCCCAGAAACGCGGTGACGGCGATCTGCGAGCGGTTCAGCCGCGGCAGCCCGCCTTCCAGCCGGCAAGCCACCAGCACCAGCAGCAGGGCGGCCACCAGGAAGCGGCCGAAGGCGGCAGTCATCAGCGGCATGGATTGCGCCAGCACTCTGCCGGCGATGAAGGTGCCGCCCCAGAACAGCGCGGTCAGCGCCAGTTTCAGAGACAGGGCCGGCCTGAGCGCGGTTTGCGCGCGGGCGGGCTGCGCCGCGACGGCGAGGGTGCTTGAGTGGTTCATGGTGGGCGCCGGGCGAGCCGCCCGGCCTCCTGATGCTATGTGGGTGCGTATATACTATTGATTGTTTGAATTCATGGAAAAATGAGCATTTGCTCATGGGTGGACGAGACGGTCATGACCTTTACGCAGCTGGAAATCTTTGCGCTGGTGGCGGAGCTGGGCGGCTTCACCGCGGCGGCGGACAAACTGGGCATCAGCCAATCCGCGGTGTCGCACGCGATCAGGCAATTGGAGAAGGAATGGGGGCTGACCCTGCTGACGCGCGGCCAGGCCGGCATCGAGGCCACCGAGGCCGGCAACAGCCTGCTGCTGCGCGTGCGCGAGCTCTTGGGCGTGGCCGAGGCGATCCGTCAGGAGGCGTCGGCGGCGCGCGGCCTGAACCGCGGCGTGCTGCGCATCGGCTCCTTCGGCACCACCTCCTCGTTGCTGCTGTTGCCGCGCATCCTCGAGCAGTTCCGCGCCAGCTATCCGGAAATCGACGTGTTCGTGGAAGAGGGCGAGGACGACGAGGTGGCGCAATGGGTCAGCGAGCGCCGGGTGGACGTGGGCTTCGTGGTGCTGCCGGACGATCGTTTCGACACCTTGCCGCTGGTGGAGGACCAGTTCGTGGCCTTGATTCCGGCCGGCCATCCGCTGGCCGGCCAGCCGGCGGCGCGGCTGGCGGATTTGTGCGACATGCCCTTCATCATGACGCTGGCGGGCAATACCGCGCTGATTGAGAGATTGTTTGAAACCGCCGGCCTGCGGCCCATGGTCAAGCACCGCTACGCCCAGATTCTCACCATCGTCAAAATGGTGGAGAACGGCGCCGGGGTGTCCATCGTCGCCGATCTCGCGGTGCCGGCGCCCTTGCTGGCCTTATGCCCCGGCGTGGTGAAAAAGCCGCTGGCGCCCATGGTGCGGCGCGCGGTGGGCCTGGCGGTGCCCAGCCGGAAGCACGTCAGTCCGGCGGTGGCGGCTTTTCTCCACACCTGCAAAACCATGGCCAAGAGCCTGCGCGACGGTTCGCTGGGCGGTTTGTGAGCGGGCGCGATGCGGACAGTCCACAAGCCTGTTCAAAGCCTCGCGGGCCAGGGCGAGACAAGGCGAAAGCCGCTGAGAAAGCGGAATGCGCAGGCGGCGCACGAGCATGTTTAAGCGGCGCCCGCCGCGCCACGCGTCGCGAAGCGCGGCAGGCTGTGAACAGCTTCTTAGGCCCGCGGCAGGTCAAACCGGGTTTGGCAGCGGCTCTCTATCAGCTGGCCGGCGCGCAGCACCGTGAGCTCGTCGAAAGGCCGGCCAATCAGCTGTACGCCGAACGGCAGCCCGGCCCGGTCCAGGCCGGCCGGCACCGTCAGCGCCGGCAGGCCCAGCACATTGGCGGGCGTGCTCAGCCGTATATAGGCGGATACCACGCTCTCTTCGACGCCGTCCGGCCAGACGAAACTGTCCTGGCCGTGCAGCGGCGCGGTGTGCGGCACGGTGGGGACCATGAGCAGGTCGATGCCGGCGAAAAGCCGGCGCCAGGCGGTTTGTAGCGCGATCCGCGCGGCCTGGGCCTGGGCGTGTTCATTCTGCGGCACCAGCATGCAGGCTTCCAGCAGCGTCCTCACCTCGTCGCCGTACAGCTGCGGCGCGCGGCGCAGCGCGTCCCGGTGATAGGCGGCGGCTTCCGGCGCTATCAGGCCCCATTGGATGGGCAGGATGAAATCGGTCAGCGGGATCTCGACCTCCACCAGCGTCGCGCCGGCGGCGGCGAGTTCGGCCTGCTGATCCTGGAGCGCGGCCTGGATGTCCGGCGCGATATGCTCGCAGAAATAATTGCCGGCCACGCCGACGCGCAGCCCGTCCACCCCCTGGCCCAGGCCCTGGCGGTAGCTGTCGGCCGATGGCGGCCGTCGCGTCGCGATGGCGTCCAATAAGGCCGCGGCGTCCGCCACGGTGCGGGTGATGGGGCCGACATGGTCCAGCGAGCCGGACAGCGGCACCACGCCTTGGCGGGACACCAGTTCGTAAGTGGGCTTCAGGCCCACCAGCCCGCACAAGGCGGCCGGCACCCGGATGGAGCCGCCGGTGTCGGTGCCCAGCGCCGCCAGCGCGCCGCCATAAGCCACCGCGGCGGCGGAACCGCCGCTGGAGCCGCCGGGGGAACGCTCCGGCGCCCAGGGATTGTTGGTTTGCGGCGTGGTCAGGCCAAAGGCGAATTCATGGGTATGGGTCTTGCCGGTCAAGATCATGCCCGCCTGTTTGAGCCGGGCGGCCACCTCGCTGTCGGCGGCGGCGAGGTGATGCCGGCGCACTTGCGAACTGGCGGTGGTGGGCAGGCCGGCCGCGTCTATCAGGTCTTTCAGCGCGTAGGGGATGCCGTGCAAGACGCCGCGGTATTCCTTGCGGCGGATTTCCTGCTCGGCCCGCCGCGCGGCGTCCATGGCCTGATCCGCGGCGAGCGTGACATAGGCGGACAGCTGGTCTTCTTTCTCTTGCGCCCGCTCCAGCACCGAGCGGGTCAGCTCCACCGGCGACAACTGGCCGTCCGCTATCTGCCGGGCCGCGTCCACAATGCTCAATTGATAGGCTTGCACGGCGTTTACCTCCAGTCCGGGTCGAAGGGGGGCGCTGAGCGCGCGTCGGCCGGGCTCAGCCGGTCCAGCTTGGCGATTTCCGCGCGGATGAAGGCCAGGGTGGCGGCGACGGCCTCCAGGCGATCGGGGGCGAGCTTGAGGCCGGCGGCCTGGGCCAGGGCGGCGACGGCCTCCGGCGCGAGGGTGGGAAGGGCCATGAGGAGCTCCTAGGTTGGGGGCCTGTGCAAGGCCTGGCGCAAGGCATTGAGATTAAGGATTAGAGCAGCTTGTCGTCGGCGTTTCAAAGCCGCGTGGACGGGGACGCCCCACGGAGGCGGCGGATCGTTAAGCGGCGCCTCTAGAGGAAGGTCCAGCCGAAGCCGCCGTCCCGGCGCGTCACCCGGCCGGCGGAGCTGTCGGCGAAGTGGGCGCTGAACACCAGGGCGCGGCGCTCGGCGGCGAAGTCCAGCAGCCAGCGCCGGGATGCCCGCGCCGCGTCCTGCTCCCGGCAGAACACCGAATTCCATTCCGGCCGGTACACCTGCATCGGCGTATGCATCACATCGCCGCAGAACAGCGCCGTCTCACCGCGCGAACTCAGCGAAATCGACATATGGCCGGCGCAATGGCCGGGCGTGGGGTGGAAGCGGAAACCGTCCTGGTAGTCGCCGCCGTCCAGGCCGATCGCGCGCGCCTGACCGGAGGCGATCACCGGCGCCACGCTGTCGTCGAACACCATGCGCCGGCTGTCCGCTTCCGGCGTGGCGAAGAAATCCAGATCGCCTTGCGGCAAAGCATAGAGGGCCTTGGGGAAGGTGGGCGTCCACTGGCCGTTGATCAGCCGCGTGTTCCAGCCCACATGGTCCGCGTGCAAATGGGTCAGCAACACGTGGTCGACGTCCGCGGGCTGGATGCCCGCGCGGGCCAGGCGTTCCAGAAAGGGGGTTTGCAGCCGGTGGAACAGCGGGTTGAACGCGCGTTCCTTGTCATTGCCGACGCCGGTGTCGATCAGGAAAACCTGGCCGGCCCATTCCACCGCCCAGCTGTGCACGCTCAGGGTGAGGCGCGCGCCGTCGGCGTCCAGCAGACCGCGCAAGCCCGGCTCTTGCGCCAGCAGCGTCTCGTTCCAGTCGCGGTAGAGGAAGGACGGGGCCAGGCCGTGCAGCAGGGTGTCCGTCACGCGGGTGATCTTGGCGTCGCCAAGTTGATAAGTGGGGCTGATGGTGTCCATTTGGGTCTCTGCGGCTAGGATGCGCGCCGGCGCGGCCGGCGGCTTGACCGTCACTATCGCGGAAATTATCCATGCTTTCCAATGCCGAATTATTAATTCGTGATAACTTAAAGGCATAGCCAAGCCGAAAGACCCCGCATGGAATTGCGCCATCTTCGTTACTTCATCGCCGTGGCCGAGCACCAAAGCGTGCGCCTGGCCTCCGAGCATCTGCACATCACCCAGCCGGCGGTGTCGCGGCAGATCCAGGACCTGGAACAAGAGCTGGGCCTGCCGCTGTTTGAGCGTTCGCCGCGCGGCCTCAAGCTGACCGCGGCCGGCGCAAGCTATTTGCGCGAGGTGCGCAAAGCGATGGCCGCGCTGGACGACGCGGCCGAGAGCGCGCGGCGCGTGGCCGCCGGCCTTTTGGGCCGGCTGCGGCTGGGCTGCGTGGAGAACGCCGGTTGGGACGGCCTGGTGCCCCAGGCTTTCAGCCGCTTCCAGGCGGAGGCGCCGGAGGTGGCGCTGGAGCTGAGCGTGCTGAACACGCCGCAGCAATTGAGCGCGCTGGAGGAGGGCGCGCTGGACGGCGGCTTCATCTACCAATACGAAGACTTGCCGGAAAGCCTGGCCGGCCTGCCCTTGCTGGAGCACGACGTGGTGCTGGCGCTGCCGCGCTGCTGGGACACCGGCCATGACGAGAGCCGCCCCATCGCGCTGCGCAGCCTGGCGGACCGGCCCTTCGTCACCATGCCGCGCGAAGCCTATCCCGGCTATTACGACCGCCTGATCAGCGCTTGCCGGCAACTGGACGTGCGTCTTAGGGTGGCGCAGGAGGCCGGCACCGAAACGGCGATCTTGTCGCTGGTCTGCGCCGGCATCGGCGCCGCCATCGTCAACTCGGCCAATCTGGGCCGGCCGCCGGCCCAGGCGCGCTTCTTCCGGCTGCGGGATTTGTCCTTGCCGATGCCGCTGAGCTTCGTCAGCCGCAAGGACGCGGCCAACCCGGCGCTGAAGCGCTTTCTGGCCGCGCTGCCGGGCGCTTGAGGCCGCCGGCTCAGCGTTGCGCCGCCCAGCGTCGATAGCGGCGGGCGCGGCAGGCGGCGGCCAGCTGCTGCTGGATCAGCGCCCGCAGCGGCGACACCTGGGGCTTGGGCGTCTTGCCCTGGCTGAGCCGGCGCAGCTGAAACTTCACCGCGGCCATATTGGCGAGCGCCGCCAGCGGCTTGTTGCGCCAGGCGATGGGCGGCAGCGCCGGAGCGGTGTCCTTGCCCTGGCGCCAGTCGCTGGGCAGCCTGGGGTCCAGGGCCAGCGCGGTGGCGATGCCCGCCATGGCCACGCCGCTGGCCACCACCTGTTCGGCCACCGGCCGGCGGCGGATGCCGCCGGTGACCATCACCGGCATGGCGGCCACGGTTTGGAGCGCTTGGGCGAACGTCAGGAAATAGGCCTCGCGGGCCAGGGTGCGCCCGTCGCGGGCCTCGCCCTGCATCGCCGGCGCTTCGTAACTGCCGCCGGAAAGCTCGACCAGATCCACCGCCAGCTCATTGAGCCAGAGCACCACCTGGCGGGCGTCGTCGGCGCTGAAGCCGCCGCGCTGGAAATCGGCGGAATTGAGCTTGACCGCCACGGCGAAGCCCGGGGACACCTCCGCGCGCACCGCTTTGACGATCTCCAGCAACAGGCGGGCCCGGTTTTCCAGCGGGCCGCCCCAGGCGTCCGTTCTTTGGTTGGACAGCGGGGACAGGAACTGGCTGAGCAGATAGCCGTGGGCCGCGTGGATTTCCACGCCGTCGAAACCGGCCTGCTCGGCGAGGCCCGCGCTGCGGGCGAAGCGCCGTATCACATCGGCGATCCCCTGCGGCGTCATCGCCTGCGGCAGGGCGAAATGCCTGGACATCTTGCCCAGGTCCAGCGGCACCGCGGACGGCGCCCAGGTGGCCTGGCCCAGATTGGCCGGCATCTGACGGCCGGGATGGTTGATTTGCAACCAGAACTGCGCGCCGCGGGAGCGGCCGATCCGGGCCCAGCGCCGGAAGCGCTCCATCTGGCGCTCGTCCTCCAGCACCACGCCGCCCGGCCCGGTCATCGCGCGGCCGTCCACCATCACGTTGCCGCTGATCAGCAGGCCGGCGCCGCCGTCCGCCCAGGCCTGGTAGAGCCTCATCAAGGCATCGGACGGGGCCTGGTCCGCGTCCGCCATGTTTTCTTCCATCGCCGCCTTGGCGATGCGGTTGGGCAGGCTGGAGCCGTTGGGAAGGGTCAAGGGGCTGAATAGGGGCATGAGCGCGCGCTCCGGGTTTGATCTTGGCTCAACCATAGGTTTAAAGTTAACTTTAATGTCAAGCCCCGATCGAGAACGCGGATGAAAATTGGAGAATTGGCGAAGCGCTGCGGCATGACCGCCTCCCGCATTCGCTTTTACGAAGCCAGCGGCCTGATCCGGGCGGTGGCGCGCGGGGCCAACGGCTACCGCGATTACGGCCCGGAAGCGCTGTGGGTATTGGACATCATCGCCAGCGCCCAGAGCGCCGGCTTTTCCCTGGAGGAAATTCGCCGTCTGCTGCCGACGGAGCCTAAGGCCTGGCAGCATGAGGACCTGCTGGCGGGGCTCATGCGCAAAGTGGCCGAGATCGAACGCTTGCAGCAGCGGCTGGAGCAGAACAAGGCCCAGTTGCGGCGGGTGATCGCCGGCATGGAGAACGGGCCGGAAGGGCTGGCCTGCGACGAGCGGGCCCAATGGGTGTTGAACCGCCTGCGCGACGAGGACGGCGCGGCGGGCGGAGCGCCGGGAAGCGGGCAAGGCCCGCTCCCGGAAAAGTCGTAAACGGGCGCTTAGGCTCAGGTGAAATGCCTTGACCCTCTAGCGGACTTGAAGCTTAAGGTGGCGCAGGCCCGCCGCCGGAAACGGCCGACGCAAACCATGTTCAAACCCCAGCGGCGCTTTGATGAGGAGAAGCCGTCATGAGCAAGCGCATTCTGCATGTGGTGAGCAATGTCGCTCACTACGCCGATCCGTCCGAAGCCACCGGTTTGTGGCTGTCTGAATTGAGCCACGCTTACGAGGTGTTCGCCGCGCAAGGCTGGGAGCAGCAGTTGATCAGTCCGCTGGGCGGCGCCTCTCCCTTGGAGCCGCGCTCGCTGAAATGGCCGAACGCCGACGCCTCGGCGCGGGCCTGGCTGGCCAGCGCCGATAAGCGGGCCTTGCTGGCGGATACCGCCAAGCCGGAAGACATCGCCCCGGCGGCGTTCGACGCGATCTATTTCACCGGCGGCCACGCGGTGATGTGGGATTTTCCGGAGCACGCCGGCCTGCAGCGGCTCGCCCGCGAGATCTACGAGCAGGGCGGCGTCGTTTCCTCGGTGTGCCACGGTTATTGCGGCCTGCTGAATATCCGCTTGTCCGACGGCGCGCTGCTGGTGGCCGGCCGCCGGCTGACCGGCTTTTCCTGGCGGGAGGAAGTGTTGGCCGGCGTGGCCGGCAAAGTGCCCTACAACGCCGAGGAGGAAATGAGGCGGCGCGGCGCCCGCTATGAAAAAGCCTGGCTGCCGTTCATGCCCAAGGTGGTGGTGGACGGCCGGCTGGTGACCGGGCAAAACCCGCAGTCGGCCAAGGCCACCGCCAAGCGAGTGGCCGCCTTGCTGTCGCGCTGAGGCCGGGAGCGCCGGCCTCGCGCGGCCGCGTCAAGCGCCTAGGCCGGCCAGCTCCCCGACGGCGACGCCCAGTGCTTCTTCGAAAGCCTGGAACAGCGCGTCCGCCGCGGCCTCGCCGCAATAAGCGGGATCGCCGCTCAGCCGGAATTCGGCGATGTCCGAGCCCTCGTCCAGATGGACGGCGATATTGACGGGGTAGTGGAAGCGATCCACGCCGTCCCAGTCCCGCAAATCCGCCGTTTTCGAATCCCGCGCCCGGAAATTCGTGAAGTTGAAGGTGTAAAGGAACTCCCGGCCGGGGCTGCGCGCATCGAAAATCGCGCTGAGCGGGTAGAGCGCGTATTTCTCCTGCAGCAGCAGGCGCTGGTGGATGGCCTCAGCCGTCTCCAGCGGGCACGCCAAGGCCTGAAACGACAGCGGCTGCAAATTCCAGAACAGGCCCACCGCGTCCAGCGGATCGCTCAGTTCCGGCACCCGGCCGTTGACCACCATTCCGATCAAGACCTGAGGGTCCCGGGTCGCGCGCGCGATCGCTTGCCCGGCGGCGGCCAAATACAAGGATCGCGTCTGGATGCGCCGCGCGCGCGCGCAGTGGCCGACGCGGGCCACCAGCCGGGGCGCGATGCGTTTTTTGTGCTCCGTCATTCCGGCCGGCGGTGTTCTCCGTCGCTCAAGCGTCTGCGCGCCGGCAAACGGCGCTCGCCGCCAGTATTCAATCGCCGCCGGGTCCAGGGCCATGCGCTGCTGGAGGGCGACGTATTCGGAAAACACGTCCGCGCGCGCCGGCGGCGCGATGGCGTCATGGCGCTGATAGCGCTGGAATACCGCGTCGAAAAAGCGTTGCTGCCCCCAGCCGTCGTCTATTGCGTGGTGGATGCTCAGGAAAACGACGCAGCGGCTGTCCTCGGTTTGGAAGAAGCGCAGCCGCGCCGTTTCGCTTGCCGCCTCGAAGGGCGCGAATGGCGCGTGGAGATCGGCGCGTGCGTATTCGGCAATCCGCGCCCGCCGCCGGGCAGGGGCGTCGCGCCGGAGGTCGACGGCGTCCAGGCGCACCCGTTCCCTGCCCGCGTCGGTGCGGAGAATCGCGTCGCCGTCGCGGACGAAGAGCGTGCGGAAGACGGGATGCCGGGAAAACTCCAAGCGGAAGGCCTCCATGAGCCGCCCGATGTCGAGCGCCGCGTCCACGCAGTCAAACCACTGCTGCACGTGATAGACGCCCAGCCCTGCCGGGGCCGCTTGATAGTGCTCCAGCATCAGGCGCTGCATGTCGGACGCGGCGTTCGCGCGTTTCGCCTGCGTTGGCGGCAAGCCGGTTTCGCCCCGCAGGCTGCGGTCGTTCAGGTCCCGGACATTGGGCGAGTGAAACACGTCTTCCACCGTGGCAGCCCAGCCGGCGCGATTCAGCGCCATGATCAGTTCCACGGCGCGGATGGAGTCCCCGCCCAAGGCGAAGAAATCATCGTTAGGACCAAGACGTTCCACGCCGAGCACCCGGCGCCAGATCGCCGTCATGTCGGCTTCATCGGCCGAGGCCGGCGCGTCCGGCGGGCGTTCGTCGCTCAGGGCCCGCGCCATGTGCGGCAAACGGCTGCGATCGATCTTGCCGTGAGCGGTCAGCGGCAGGCTGTCGATGCAATGAAAGTGGTGCGGCATCATGAAGCCGGGCAGCTTTTCCGCCAGCGCCTGGCGGAGTTCCCGCAAGCTCATCGGCGCGGACGCAAAGCGGATATAGGCCGACACCAGATCTCGCCCATCCTCGGACGAGGCCTGGACCACCGCGTTGGCGACGCCGTCCAGCTCGCAGAGCGCGGATTCGATCTCCGCCAGCGAAACCCGGAAACCGCGGATCTTCAGGTAGCCGCCCTTGCGCGATTCGTAAACCAGCTCGCCGTGCGGATCGATCTTCGCCAGATCCTGGGTTTTGTACATCCGCTGGCCTTCGCGGCCGGGAAAGGGGCAGGGAATGAAGGCCTCGGCGGTCAGGCCAGGCCGGCCGTGATAGCCGCGCGCCAGTCCCGGACCGGCGACATACAGCTCGCCGACCTCGCCGGCCGCCACCGGCTGCAAGTCCTCGTCGAGCAGGAATAGCGACAAGTCCGGCAAGGCCGAGCCGATGCCGGCGGACTTCCTATGCTTCGTCTCGTCGGCGTCGACCACGTGCAAGGTGACGTGCACGGTGGTCTCGGTGATGCCGTACATATTGACCAGCACCGGGCCTTCGTCGCCCATGGTCTTGAACCAGGGCTTGAGCTGGGTCAGGTCCAGCCGCTCGCCGCCAAACACCACGAAGGCCAGCGATTCCAGGGCCTCGCGCTGTTCCGGATGTTCGCTCAGATACAGGGCCAGCTGATAGAAGAAGGACGGCGTCTGGTTGAGCACCGTCGCGCCATGCCGCCGCAAATACGCCAGCAGCGCGGAGGGGTCTCGAATGGTGGCCAGGTCCGGGACCAGCAGGGCTCCGCCATGCAAGAGCGCGCCGAAGATTTCCCAGACCGAAAAATCGAAGGCGTAGGAATGCAGCAAGGGCCAGACGTCCTCCGGCCCAAAGTCGTAATAAGGCTGGGACTCGGCAAACAGCCGCAGCACATTGCGGTGGGTGATCAGGCTGCCTTTGGGGCCTCCGGTCGAGCCCGAGGTATAGATGACGTAAGCCAGGTTGTCGCGATGCGGCGCGCCGCCGCCCACGGGCATCTCGTCGCGCGATGGCGCAAAAGCGTCCAGATCAAGCTGCGGGATGTCCTTGGCGGACGCGGCGGCGGCCAGCCGTTCCCGCGATGCCGCATCCACGACGATGAGCTTGGGTCGGGCGTCGCCGACGAGGTAGTCCAGCCGCTCCGCCGGATACTCCGGGTCCAGCGGAAGGTAGGCGCCGCCGGCTTTCAGAATGGCCAGCATGGCGACGATCAGATCGGACGATCTGCGCACGGACAAGCCCACCAGGGTTTCGGCGGTCACGCCCATGGCGCGGAGGCGGCGGGCCAGGGCGTCCGCCCGCTGATCCAGTTGCCGGTAGCTGAGCGAAGCCGCCGCGCATTGCACGGCGATGCGGTCGGGAAAGCGCTGGACCGAGCGGGAGAAGGCCTCGGCAAGCGTTTGGCAGGCGCTGGGTTCTGTTGGATGAGTCATTGGTTTTGCATGTCCTGCCGGCTAGAGCGTTTTGCGCCCTCCGGCGGTTGGTCAGTTGTCGGCGCTCGACATGGGCTCACGTCGCGTCCGTCGCCAAGCCGGCGTTCCCGGCGCCGGCCGGCTTGGGTTTTCTCAGCAGCTTGGGCGCGGCGCGCGGCACCTCCCCGGCGGCCGTCGCGCCGGCGGCCTGCCGCAGCGGCGCGTCGAAGCCCCGCACGCACTGGGACAGCAAGGCCGATAGTTCCGCGCCCATGGCTTCAATCGACGCCGGGTCGAACATATCGGTCGCGTACTCGATGCGGACGCAACTGCGCGCCAGATTGAAGCCGAAGGCCAGGTCGAACTTGGCGATAGGGTTGCTGCCCGGCAGCAAGGCCACGGTCAGGCCGTCCTGCGTCCAGCCGTCGAAGTCTTGATCGACGGTGACCACCGCCTGGAAGACCGGGTGTTGGCCGGGAACGCGCTCCAGGCCAAGCCGATCGACGAGGGAGGAGAACGGCACCCGGTAGCCGGCGTAGCTCGCCTGGGCGGTTTGGCGCACTTTTTCAATGATGTTGCGCGGGGTGTCGGCGGTCTCTATCCGCACCGGCATGGCGAGCAAATTGACGAAATTGCCTATGGTGTCCTCGATCGCGCCGTCGCCGCGTCCACCATGGGGGAAGCCCAGGCAGACGTCGGCCTGATTGCCGCGCGCGGACAGATAGGCGGCGAGCAGGGCGGCGACGGCCATGAACGGCGAGGCGCCAAGCTGGGCGGCGCGCTGGATGTGCTCGCCCAGCAGCGCCTGGGGCAAGGCGCACTCCAGGAAGGCCCCGGCGTAGTCGCGTCGCAGCGGGCGCGGGCGGTCCGGCCTGAGATTGAGCGGGGCCGCAGTTCCCGCCAGGCGGTCTAGCCAGCGGCTCAGCGCCTTCTGGTAGTCGCGGCTGCGCTGCCAGGCCCGCTCCTCGGCGGCGGCCTCTCTCACCGTCATCGCCGGCCCCACGGCGGGCAAGGCGCCGCCTCGCAGCAGGGTACGCAGATCGCGCAGCCATATCTGCGCGGAATGGCCGTCAAACGCCATGTGGTGAAACACCATCAGCAACACCCAGTGATCGCGGTCGCGGCGCGCCAGGCAAAAGCGGAAGAGCCGGCCGGCGGCGAGGTCGAAGGGGGTCGAGCTGACATCCCGTTCCAGGCTGGCGAAGCCGGCGTCGCGGCGGTCCGGCGGCAGTTGGCCGAGATCCGCGGTTTCGAGTACGCGGGAGGGCGGCGCGCCGATGTCCTGCCGCAGGCCGGCCGGGGTTTCCACAAAGCGCGCGCGCAGGGCTTCATGGCGTTTCAGCAGCTGTTCCAGCGCCGCCTCCAGGCGGGCGGGGTCCAGCTGGCCGCGCATCTCCAGATGCAGCGGGACATTGTACAAGGCGCGGTCCGGGGCCAGTTTCTCAAAGAAATACAGGCTTTGCTGATTGCTGGACAGCTGGCCCAGCCGGGCGTCGGCCTGGGGCCGCGCCAACGCCGCGAGCGCGCCGGTGCCCCGCTCTTGTCCGCGGCTGGCGAGTTCTTGCTCATCAGCCGTCGGCAAGGCGTCCGGCCGGCGGGCGGGATCGGCAAGGCATTGCGCGGCGAAGCGGACCAGCCCGTTCAAGAGCCGCTGGGCGGCCGAGGCTTCGAACAAGGCGTCGGCGTACTCTAGCGTCAGCCAGACGCCGTCGTCGCGTTCGTCCAGCACAAAGCTCAAGTCGCGTTTCGCGCCTCCGGCATGCGCCGCCTGCTCGGTCAGCCGCAGGCCGGCGAGACGCCAGAGCGGGCGTTTTCGCACCCGCGCGGCGACTTGAAACCCCGGCGGCTCCAAGGCGGCGGAGGGTTCAAACGCCATGTTCCGGTTCTCCGCGCCCTGCGCGGCCTGCGTGCGGACCTGGTCCAGCATCTCCCGCAGAGTGGGCTTGGCGTCCAGGCGCAAGCGCAGCGGGAGCGGGGTTTCAAACAGGCCGATGATGTCATTGGCTTCCGCGTGGCGTCGCCCCGGGACGGACGCGTCGATGAGGATTTCATCCCGGCCGCTTTCCGCGCCCAGGAAAAGACCGAGCAAGGATGAGAAAACGACCAGCAAGGCGTCTCCCGTTTCCTGTTGAAGCCGGCGCAATTGTTGTTCTTGCTCGGAGGGGAGCTTGAGTGTCAACTCCGCGCCGTCCGTCGATATCGTGGCCGGCAACGGATGGTCCGCGCCCAATCGTGAAGGCCGGGGCGCGCCGGCGCGCCATGGTTCGCGCTGCCAATGGGCGAAGTCCGCGTAATCGAGCGCATTGGGCGCGAGCTCGACATCGCCGCCGTTCAAGGCGGCGGCATAAGCCGTGTCCAGGTCTGTAGCCAGGATGCCGGCCGACCAGGCGTCAAAAACAGCCTGATGGAACACCATGACCAGGCTCGCCTCATCATCCGCCGGCTGAAAGAGAGCAAAGCGAAATAAAGGCCCCGTCGCCAGATCGAAGGGGCGGTCGATGACTTCCCGGACGGCCGCGGCCAGGCCGGCGCCGTCCCCGCTCGCCGGTTCCAGGCGCGTCGGCTGGAGCAAGGGGCCGGGCCAGGCGTGCCGCGTCGAGCAAAGCAGCTCGTCGCCGTCGAAGGCCATCGTCGTGCGCAAGGCCTCGTGTTTGGCCACGACCGCGGCCAGGGCCGTCTCCAATGCCGCGGCGTCCAGCGCGCCGCTTATCCGCAGCACGACGGGAAACGAGCATGAGGCGGCGTCCGGCGCCAGCGGATCCAGGTGGAACAGTCGTTCCTGTTGCAAGGACGCAAGCCAGCCGTAGCCGGCATCGAGTGAAAATTTCATAAGCGAATACCTTGGGTCGGCAATCAGTCGACAAGAACAAGCCTTTATTCAGCCCCGCGCCCCAAGCCGGCGACGGCGTCCTGGAAGCTTTTACGGCGCGCGGCGGACATTGAACAGGCTCAGCAGCTGAAGCTGCTGCAGCCGTACAGCCGTTCCGCGCTCAGGCCCGCGGCGCGGCAGCGCTCGAGAAACTTGTTCGACTCGACGATCTGCTTGCTGTCGGCCGAATACTCCAGGCCGGTGACGAAGCGCATCCAGGGTTCTTGCCCCATCGCGTAGACGTAGATCTTCTTACAGTCGAACTCCTCGACGATGCTCCAGGCGTGCTCGCAGTCGGAACCGGACAAGGTGCGGGATTCGTCGTCGCGCCGGCTGAGCGGGCTGCCGGTGTACGGGCCGTACAGCCAGCTGAGCGGCGCGCCGTCGCACTCCATGCCGATGAACAGCGTGTCCGCCTTGCCCAGACGCTCCACAATGCGGCGGTAGAGCGCGCGGTCCTTGCAGTCCGAGTCCGCCAGGAACAGGAAGCGGCGGTTTTTCAGCCGCAGGAACATGCCGTGCTTGCTTTCGATGTCCAGGTCGGCGTGCTCGCCGTAAAACGGCAGGCTGACGATTTCGCCGTCGTCGAAGCGCACGCTTTCCATCGGCTCGAGTTCGGACACGTTGCGGAAGCCGAGCGCGCGCAGCGTGAGCTTCATCGACGGATCGGCCAGGCTGCGGCTGTTGTGGCGCGGCACCAGGAGGCGGCCGATGCGGCCGCGCAATTGCAGCAGCAGCTCCGGGCTGAAGTGGTCCTGATGGTTGTGGGTGATGAACACGTAGTCGATATGGTCGGGCAGATCGTCGAAAGTCAGCCGCTGCGGCTCGCCGTCCCGGTCCCAGGTGACGAAGGGATCGATCAGGACCGAGGTGGACGCCGTTTGCAACAAGACGCAGGCGTGGCCGAAATAACGGATGCGCACGTCGCCGCCGTGATACTCGGGCTGCTCGCGCCGCGGCGCTTCGGTGTCGAAGAAGCCGCGGAAGCGGGCTTCCTGTTCCGCCGGCACCTTCAGCGCCTGCTTCAGTTCCGCGTAAGGGACGGCGCGTATCCGGCTGGCGGCGAGCGCTTCGTGATGAGGAGCGGCGAAGGGCAGCGGGAGCACCAGCCTGGCGTCTCCGTCCAGCCGGGGCGTGTTCAGAAAGAAATGGCGCTGCTCGTCGTGCTCGGTGCTGAAGGCCAGCGCCTGCCGGTCCGCGTCCGCGGCGGCCGGATAGCTCAGCAATGGGTCCAGCACGCGGAGGCCGGGGTGATGGTTGAGGTCGTAGCTGACTTCGACCAGGCCAGCCAGCGTGGGCGGCAACTCGGCGTAGACCGCGTCCAGGCTGTGGCCGCTGGCGGTTTGCTGCAGCTGGCGATTGAGCTTTTGCAGATCTTCGGCGAAGCGGAGCAGCGGCGCCGCGTCCTTCAGCGTGTCCTGCAGCAGGCGGCGCACCGCGGGCAGATCGCTGGCCGGCAGTTCCAGGAAGGGGCCGCCCAGCATCTGGGGGTTCTTGGAGGCGGCGATGTGCACATTGGGGTTGGCGATGAAGGAGCGCAGCAGCGGAATCTGGCGGAAGGCCAGATTGATCGCCTGCTGGACCGGCGACACCAGATGACTCCAGGCGTACCAGCGGTGGAACAGCGGTTCCAGTTTGACGCCGCTTTTCAGGTAGACGGCCGCGTCGGGATGGGGAGTGTTCATGCTTGCTCCAATGTCGTGGAAGAGGGAGGGAAAGGGCGCGAAGCCGGCGTGCCGGACGGGGCCGTCGCCTCGCTGTGTCCTGCCTGCGACGCGGCGTAGTCCGCGTAGTCGGCGTATGGCCGCGGCAGCGGCGTCCAATCGGGGGCGCCGCCGTCGGCGCGGGCGGCGTAAGCCTGGGCCAGCTCCCGCAGCAGCGGCGCGATCGGCGCGCCGGCGCCGCTGTCCGCGGCCTGGCGCAGCGCGGCGGGCAAGGCCAGGCCGTTGGCGGTCTTGATCGTCGCCCCTGTTTCGGCCGGCGCGTTCAGGGCGGCGTGACGGCGGCCCAGCTCGCGCAAGGCCTGGCGCAAGGCCGGCAGCTCCAGCTCGCCGTCGCAGCGCAGCGAGACCGGCGCGCCGTCTTGTCGGCGGACGGTCAGCCAGAACGAGCGGCCGCCGGCCGCCGACGATGGTTCGTCCGGGCGGCCAAACGCCGGGCGCCGCGCCAATTCGGCGACGCTGGGGGCGAGGAAGAGCTGTTCCATCGACAGCCTGACGCCCAGCTTGCCGCGGATGAGGGCGGCCAGCCGCATCGCCAGCAGCGAGTCGCCGCCCAGTTCGAAGAAGCCGGCGTCCAGATCCACGGCCGGCAGCCGCAGCGTCTCTGCGAACAAGGCCGCCAGCGTCTGTTCAAGCGGCGTGGCCGGCAAGCGTTGCGGCGCGGCCGCGAAGACCGGCGCCGGCAGCGCGCCGCGGTCCAGCTTGCCGTGGGCGTTCAAAGGCAGCGCGGGCAAGACCGTCACCGCGGCGGGCACCATGTAGTCGGGCAGGCCGGCGGCCAGCCCGGCGCGCAGCCGCGCGCCGTCCAGGCTGGCGCCGGCGCGCGGGACGGCGTAGGCGACCAGGCGCTTGCGGCCGTCGTCGTCGACAGGCAAGACCACGGCCTGGGCCACGCCGGTTTGCGAGCGCAGCGCGGCCTCGATCTCGCCCGGCTCGATGCGATAGCCGCGCAGCTTGATCTGCTGATCGAGCCGGCCCAGGAATTCCAGCTGGCCGTCCGCCAGGCGGCGCGCCTTGTCGCCGCTGCGGTAGAGCCGGCTGCCGGGCGCGCCGAAGGGATTGGCGACGAAACGCTCGGCGCTGAGCGCGGGGCGGCCCAGATAGCCGCGCGCCAGGCCGGCGCCGGCCACGTACAGCTCGCCGGCGACGCCGGCGGGCACCGGCTGCAAGGCCTCGTCCAGCAGATAGACCTGGCTGTTGAGCACCGGCCGGCCTATGGGCGGCGCGCCGTCGGTCAGGCGGTCGCTCAGGGTGGCGCAGATGGTGGATTCAGTGGGGCCGTAGGCGTTGATCATCCGGCGGCCGCGCGCCCATTTGGCCACCACCTCGGCGGGGCAGGCGTCGGCGCCGACCAGCAAGGCGCCGGGCAGCAGATCCGGCGCCGGTTCCAGCATGGCCAGCAGCGCCGGCGGCAGCAGCGCGTGGCTGACGCGCGCGGCTCGCAGCGTGCCCGGCAGGCTGTCGGCGTCCAGCTGCCTGGCGTTGGCGGGCACCAGGCAGGCGCCGCCGGCGAAGGCCATCAGCATTTCCAGCACCGAGGCGTCAAAGCCCGGCGAGGAGAATTGCAGCACGCGCGCGGACGCGTCCAGCGCGCAGCGCTCTTTCAGGTCTTGCGCCAGGCTGGCCAGTCCGGCGTGGCCGACCGCGACGCCTTTGGGCCGGCCGGTGGAGCCGGAGGTGTAGATCACGTAGGCCAGATCGTCCGCCGTCAGCGGGCGCAGCCTTTCTTGCTGGCCGATGTCGCCGTCCGCGAAGCTATCGTCGGCCTCCGGCGCCATCACCGGCCCGGCGGTTTGCGGCAGGCGGGCGGCGGAGCCGGCGTCGCTCAGCACCAGGGCCGGGCGGGCGTCGTCCAGCATCAGCGCCAGCCGCTCCGCCGGGTAGTTGAGGTCCAGCGGCAGATAGGCGGCGCCGGCTTTCAGAGTCGCCAGTTGCGCGACGAGCAGCGCCGCCGATTTGGGCAGCGCGACCGCCACCAGCCGACCAGGGCCGACGCCCGCGGCGATCAGCCGCCGGCCCAGCCGGTTGGCCCGGCGGTTGAGCTCGGCGTAGCTCAAGGTTTCGCCGTCGCAGTCCAGCGCCGGCGTGTCCGGCGCGCGGCGGACTTGCCGCTCGAACAGCTCGCACAGCGGCAGCGGCGCGATGTCGCGGGCGCTGGCCTGGTCATCCAGCAGCAGGCGGCGCTCGTCCTCGCCCAGCAGGTCCAGACGGCGCACCGGGCCGTCGGGGTCGCCGGCCAGCTGCGCGAGCACGGCGGCGTAGCAGCGAGCGTAGCGCCGCAGCGCGTCGGCGTCGTGGGCGTCGCGGTGGGCGGTCAGGCTGCCGGCGATGCGCGCGCCGTCGGGGCGGAAATTGATTTGCAGCGCGAAGCTGTTGTCCATCGCGCTGTCCTGCTGGCGCCAGTCGGCCAGCGCTTCCAGCGCCTGGAAATGCGTGTAATTGAAGATGGCCTCGCCGGCGTCGCGCAGGCCGGCGTCGCGCAACATGGTGGCCAGCGGATAACGCCGGTGCGGCAGCAGCGCCCGTTCCGCGTCTATCACGCGGCTTATCAGCCGGGTCCAGGGTTCGCGCCGGATCTCCATGCGCAGCGGCACCGAGTTCAGGAACAGGCCCACCATATGCTCCGCGTCCGCGGTTTCCGGCCGGCCGTTGGTGACCAGCGCGGTGCAGGCGCCGCTTTTGCCGGTCAGCATGGCCAGCGCCGCCAGGTGGGCGGCCAGCAGCACCGATTTCAGCGGCGCGTTCAAGCGGCGCGCCAGCGCGGTCAGCGCCGTCGAAACCGGCTCGTCTATGGCGATGTCGGCGTGGATCTGCAGCGGGCCGTCGGCCGCGGCGGCGCTGTCCTCCCGCGCGAGCAGCGCGGCGGCGGCTTCGTAGCCTCGCAGCTGTTCCCGCCAGAAATCCCGGCTGGCCGGCGAGGTCATCGCCTCGCGTTCCAGCGCGATGTAGTCGCGGTAGCGGCTGGACAGCGCGGGCAGCCGGCAGGGCCGGCCGGCCAACTCGGCCTGGTAGAGCTGGGCGAGTTCGACGATGAAGACGGAGTCGCTCCAGCCGTCGAGGATGGCGTGGTGGATGCGCAGCGTCAGATGGAAGCGCCGTTCGCCCAGCCGGTGGGCGTGGGCGTGCAGCAGCGGCGCGGCCCCGGGATCGAAAGCTTGTTTCGACCAGGCGGCGATGAAGGCCGTAAGGGTTTCTTGCTGCGCGGCGGGCGGCAGCTGTCCGAGATCGCTCTCTGCCAGCGGAATGGCGGCCGTGGCCAATACCAGTTGCAAGGGTTCGAGATAGCCGTCCAGCGCGAAGCGGGTGCGCAGCAACTCGTGCCGCCGGCACAGCGCGTCCAACGCGCGGCGCAGCGCGGCGGCGTCGTAAGGCAGGGACACCGCCAGCCCGACGATGTTGTGGTATAGGGTCGAGCCGTCGCGGAAGGCGCTGTGGAACAGCATGCCCTGTTGCAATTGGCTGAGCGGGTAGGCGTCCACCGCGTCCGGCGGCAACCGCCGGCGGTCGGTGGGGTCCAGCAAGGAAAAGGGTTCGGCCGGCGCGGCGGCGGCAGCCGCCTGTTCCGCATGGGTGGCCAGCAGCGCCACGCTGTGGTGTTCGAACAGGCTGGCCAGTTCGAAGGAGACGCCGGCTTTGAGCGCCAGGCCCTTCAGCCGCAAGGCCAGCAGCGAATCGCCGCCGAGGTTGAAGAAGCTGTCGTCCAGACCGACGCGCTCCAGGCCCAGGGTCTGGGCGAAGGCTTCGGCCAGCAGTTTTTCTTTTTCGGTGACCGGCTCGCGGTGCTCGGCCAGCGTCAGCTCCGGCGCCGGCAGGGCGCGGCGGTCCAGCTTGCCGTTGGGCGTCAGCGGCAGCGCGTCCAGCGCCACCCAGGCGGCGGGCGCCATGTAGTCGGGCAGACGGGCGGCCAGCGCGTCGCGCCAGCGCGCGACGTCGGCCTGGACGCCGGCGGCGGGCACCGCGTAGGCGACCAGCCGGCGCTGCCCGGGCGCGTCCTCGCGGATCAGGACCACGGCCTGGGCGACGCCGGGCTGGTCCAGCAGCGCGGCTTCGATCTCGCCCAGCTCGATGCGCAGTCCGCGCAGCTTGACCTGATGGTCTAGACGGCCCAGATAGTCCAGCGCGCCGTCCTCGCGGCGGACGACGCGGTCGCCGGTGCGGTACAGCCGTTGTCCGGCGGCGAAGGGGTGGGCGACGAAGCGCTCGGCAGTCAGCGCCGGACGGCGCAGATAGCCGCGGGCCAGGCCGACGCCGCCCAGGTACAGCTCGCCGGGGATGCCGGGCGGCAAGGGCCGCAGCATGGCGTCGAGCACGAAGAGCTGGGTGTTCCAGATCGGATGGCCGATGGGCACCGAGCGGCTGTCGCGCGTCGGATCGCAAGTCCAGGCGGTGACGTCGACGGCGGCTTCGGTGGGGCCGTAGAGATTATGCAGCGGGCAGGGCAGCGTCTGGGCGGCGCGGGCCAGCAGCGGCGCGGGCAAGGCTTCGCCGCTGCACAGCACGCGGCGCAGGCTGGCGCAGCCGGCGCTGGCGGGTTCCTGCAGGAAGGCGTCCAGCATGGAGGGGACGAAATGCAGGGTGGTGACGCCGCGGCGGCGGATCAGCTCGGCCAGATAGACGGGGTCGCGATGGCCGTCGGGCCGGGCCAGCAGCAGCGAGGCGCCGGCGAGCAGCGGCCAGAAGAACTCCCAGACCGAGACGTCGAAGCTGGACGGGGTTTTTTGCAGCACCACGTCGTCGGCGGCCAGCGGGTAGGCGTGCTGCATCCACAACAGGCGGTTGACGATGGCGCGATGGCTGTTGACGGCGCCCTTGGGGCGGCCGGTGGAGCCGGAGGTGTAGATGACGTAGGCCGGATGCCTGTCGTCGCCGGCGAGGTCCAGCGGCGCATCGGACAGGGTCTCGTCGAGTTGGTCCAGACACAGTGCGCGTTCGACCGGCAGGCCGGCCAGCAGCTCGGAGCGAGACAGGACCACGGCGGGCTGGGCGTCGGCCAGCATGAAGGCGATGCGTTCGGCCGGATAGTCGAGATCGATCGGCAGATAAGCGCCGCCGGCCTTGAGCACGGCGAGCAGGGCCACGACCAGATCGATGGAGCGGGGCAGCGCGACGGCGACCAGGGTTTCCGGGCCGACGCCGTCGGCGCGCAGGCGGCGGGCGAGGCGGTTGGCGCGTTGGTGCAGCTGGCGGTAGCTGAGGGCGGCCTCGTCGAAGCGCAGCGCCTCGGCGTCGGGGCTGAGTTCCGCCTGGCGTTCCAGCAACTGGGTCAGGGTGGCGGCGGGCAGCGGGGCGTCGGTGCGGTTCCAGGCGGCGAGCGCGTCTTGTTGGGCCGGCGTGGCCGGCTGGATGCGGGCGAGCGGCAGCTCGGGCTGTTCGGCGATCAGGCGCAGCAGCTCCAGCAACTGCCGGGCGATGCCGTCGACGGCGTCGGCGGAGAAGAGATCGGGTCGGTAGCCGAAGCGCAGCTCGAGTTCGGGTCCGGGGACGGCGCACAGGCTGAGCGGGTAGTGCGAGGTGTCCGCGCCGTCGCCGCCGAGCGGAATCAAGGCCAGGCCGTCGGCCACCTCGCCGTCGGCCGCGCCGGGCAGCGCCGGATAGCTTTCGAAAACCAGCAGAGTGTCGAACAGCTCCGTTCTTCCCGCCGCCTGCTGGATCTCGGCGAGGCTGAGGTGCTGATGCTCGATCAGCGCGGCCTGCTGGGCCTGCAGGCGTTGCAGCAGGGCGGCCAGGGTTTCCTCGGGCCGCAGCTTCAGGCGCAGCGGGACGGTGTTGATCAGCAGGCCGACCATGCGCTCGACGCCGGGCAGCTCCGGCGGGCGTCCGGAGACGGTGACGCCGAAAACGACGTCGTCTGAGGCGGAGAGGCGGGCGAGCAGAATGGCCCAGGCCGCTTGCAGCAAGGTGTTGAGGGTGACGCCCAGTTGGCGGGCCCGCGCCTGCAGCGGGGCGGTTTCGGTTTGACGGGACAGGATCAGCTGGCGTTCCCCCGCGGCGGCGGCGCCCAGTTTGGCCGGCTCGTCCAGCGCGTCCAGGCTGGCGGCCCAGGCGCGGGCGGCGGCGGCCTTGTCCTGCTGTTGCAGCCAGGCCAGATAATCGCGGTAGGGCGCGGCCGGCGGCAGCGCGGCCGATTCTCCCTGGCGGTAGAGCGCGAACAGCTCGTCCATCAGGATGGGCATGGACCAGCCGTCGAACAGCAGGTGGTGGAAGCTCCACAGCAGTTGATGGTGTTCCGCGTCCAGCTTGACCAGGATGAAGCGCAGCAGCGGCGGCTTGCCCGGATCGAAGCGGCGGCGCAGATCCGCCTCCAGCAGCGTGTCCAGCGCGGCGGCGTCCCGGCCGGACAGATCTTCCTCGCGCCAATCCAGCTCGAACTCGCGGGGCACCACCTGACGCGGCTGCGCCAGCCCCTTGTAGACGAAGGCGGCGCGCAGATTGGGATGGCGTTGCAGCAGCGCCTCCGCCGCGCGCCTGAGCCGGCCGGCGTCCAGGACGCCGCGCAGCTCGAAGCGGTTGCGGACATGATAGGCGTCCACCTCGCGTTCGTCGTACAGCGCGTGAAACAGCAATCCTTGCTGCAATGGCGACAGCGGCAGGATTTCGGCGATCTTCGACATCGTGAACCTCGCAATGGGCGGCCGCCGTCGGCGGCCCCCCGGAAAGTATTTGGAACAGGCTCTTAGAGCCTGTTCAAAGTCTCGCGAGCAAGGGCGAGACAAGGCGAAAACGAGCGAAAAAGCGGAATGTACATGTGGTACATGAGCATTTTGAGCTGGTTTTCAACGCCGTATCGCTGAAGCGCAGCAGACATTGAACAGGTTCTTAGAAGCCGGCTTCGATCAGGTCTATCTCCTCCTGCGACAGCCCGCCGGCCAGGGGGTGGTCGGACGGGGTGCTGCCGCCGGCGTCCGGCGCGCGGCCCAGCCTGGCCAAGGCGCGCAGCGCGTCGAACCAGTCCTCCGCCAGCTTCTCGATCTCCTGCCGGTCGAACAGGCGGCCGGCCCACAGCCAGGTGGCCACCAGTTCCGGTCCGTCCGGGCCGTCGTGGGTGGCGGCGTTGAGCTCGATGGCGTGGGTCTGCGGCGTCGAAGGATCGCTGTTTCCGTCCAGCCCGGCCGCTTCCGGCGCCGGCATCCAGTCGCCGCGCGCCGGCGTGGCGAAGCGTCCCAGGTAGTTGAAGCCGAGTTGCGCCGGCGCGGCGCCGCTCAGCCGGGCGGCGGTCTCCGGATTGAGATAGCGCAGCAAGCCGTATCCCAGGCCCCGGTCCGGCAGCGCGCGCAATTGCTCCTTGACCCGCTTCAACGCCGCGCCCAGCACGGCGTCGTCGTCCAGGGCGGCCGCGGCGGAGGCGCCGGGGTCGAGACAGACGGGGAACAGGCTGGTGAACCAGCCCACGGTGCGGGAAAGATCGCAATGCTCGCCCAGCTCCTCGCGGCCGTGGCCTTCCAATTCCAGGCGCACCGCGGAGCCGCCGTCCCGTCCCCGGCCATGCCGCCAGCGCGCCACCGCCAGCGCGAAGCCGGTGAGCAGCACGTCGTTGATGCCGGCGTGGAACAGCGCCGGCACCCGGGTCAGCAGATCGGCGGTGACGGCGGAAGGCAGCGCGACGCTCAGACGCCGGCTGGCGCCGGCCGTGTCCAGCGCCGGGTCCAGCCGGCAGGGCGACAGCGGCGGATCGGGCTGGTCTTGGATGGCCGCCCACATCGGCGTTTCGGCCGCGCGGGCGGCGCGGACAGCGTCCTCGTTCAGCAGCAGCGCCCAGCGGCGGAAGGAAGTAGCCACCGGATCCAGCCGGATGGCTTGGCCGGCGCGGGCCTCGCGCCAGGCGGAGGCCAGGTCGGGCAGCAGGATGCGCCAGGAAACGCCGTCCACCGCCAGGTGATGGATGCCCAGCCACAGCCTGCCCGGCGCGTCCGGGCCGGCGTCCAGCCACAGCGCCCGCAACATGGCGCCGGCGGCGGGGTCCAGCTGCCGCGCCGCGGTGGCGATGTCGGCCGGCGGGATCTCCAGATGCGCGTCCGCCGCGATGCGGCGCAGGCAGTCCTGCGCCGATGTCGAGCCGACCGGCGGCACGCTCAGGCCGTTGTCGGCATCCAGCCGCATCCGCAGCGCGTCGTGTTTGTCCAGCAAGGCTTGCAGCGCCTGCAGCAGATGGGCTTGTTCCAATCCGGCGGGGGTTTGCAACAGCATGGATTGGTAGAAGCCGCTTTGCGGGCCGCCGCGCTCCAGCCACCAGCGGATGATGGGCGTCGCCGGCAGCGGGCCCTCCGCGGTGTCCTCGGCCGCGACGGCGACGACCGGCCGGGCGACGGCGGCCAGCGCCTCCACCCGAGGATGGAGGAAGACCTCGCGCGGGCTGAGCAGCAAGCCTTGCCGCCGTGCGCGGCTGACCAGCAGGATGGAGGCGATGCTGTCGCCGCCGAGATCGAAGAAGCCGTCGTCCAGACCGACTTCGTCCAGGCCCAGCAACTCGGCGTACAGGCCAGCCAGGATGTGCTCGGCGTCGCTGCGCGGAGGCCGCCGCTCGCCGGCCTGGAAATCGGGCGCGGGCAGCGCGCGGTGGTCCAGCTTGCCGTTGGGGGTCAGCGGCAGCGCGTCCAGCGCGACGACGGCGGCCGGCACCATATAGTCGGGCAGCTGCGCCGCCAGGGCTTGTCTGAGCGAGGACGGGGCGATGTCGGCGCCGGGGTGGAGCGCGACATAGGCGAGCAGCTGGCGCGGCGCGCCGTCCGTCTCGCGCAGCACCGCCCGCGCCTGGGACACGGCCGGGTGTTCGCTCAGCCTGGCCTCGATTTCGCTCAGTTCGATGCGGAAGCCGCGCAGCTTGATTTGTTGATCGGCGCGGCCGAGGAATTCCAGCTGGCCGTCGGCGCGCCAGCGCGCCCGGTCGCCGCTGCGGTAGAGCCGGCTGCCGGCGGGGCCGAAGGGGTTGGCCACGAAGCGCTCGGCGCTGAGCGCCGGCTGATCCAGATAGCCGCGCGCCAGGCCGCTGCCGGCCAGATAGAGTTCGCCGGGCGCGCCGACGGGCAGCGGGCGCAGCGCGGAATCGAGCACATAGGCGCGGGTATTGTCCATCGGCGCGCCTATCGGCAGCGGCGCAGCCAGTGGCTGATCGCGCGGCAGCGGGCAGCAGGTGGCGAAGGTGGTGGTCTCGGTGGGGCCGTAGACGTGGACCAGCTCCAGCTCCGGATGGCGCTCCCGCACCCGCTGGAAGGCGCGCAGCGAGGCGGCTTCGCCGCCGGTCCACAGCGTGCGCAGGCTGGCGAAGCAGTCCGGCCGCTCCTCGGCCAGCAGGTTGAACAGCGCGGTGGTCAGGAAGGCCGCGGTGACGCTTTCCCGCCGCAGGACGTCCGCCAGCGAGTCGATGTCGTTGTCCCCCGGCGGCGCCAGCGTCGCCTGGCCGCCGTGCAGCAAGGGGGTCCACAGCTCGTAGGTGGAGGCGTCGAAGGCATGCGGAGAGTGCAGCAGCACCTTGCTTTGGGATACGCCCTCCCAGCGGCGGTCCAGCGCCAGATCCCTGACGTTGGCGTGGCTGACGGCTATGCCCTTGGGCACGCCGGTGGAGCCGGAGGTGTACATCACATAGGCCAGCGCGTCGGGGGTCAGCTCCAGGCGGGGCGGGTGCTCGGCGCTGTCGGACGGACCGTCTATCCGCAGCACCGGCAGGCCCGGCGGCAGCATGGCCGGCGCCGGTGTCTCGTCGGCCAGCAGCAAAGCGGCGCGCGACTGGGTCAGGGTCCAGGCACGCCGCTCTTCCGGCTGGGCGGTGTGCAGCGGGATATAGCAGCCGCCGGCCTTGAGCACGCCGAGGATGGCCACCGGCAGCAGCGGGCCGCGCCGCAGCCACAGCGCCACCGGCGTTTCCACGGTCACGCCGGCCGCGCGCAAGCGGTGGGCCAGCGCGTTGGATTGCAGATCCAGCTGGCGGTAGCTCAGGCGAACGTCGCCGGCGCAGACCGCGACGGCGTCCGGCGTCAGCCGGGCCTGCCGGCGGAACAGCTCGGGCAGCGTCGCCGGCGCGGTGGCGCGAGTGGTGGCGTTCCAGCCGTCCAGCTGGCGGCTCTCGGCCTCGTCCAGCCAGCGCAGGCTGGCCAGCGGCCGCTCAAGATCGCCGGCCAGCGCCTGGAACAGGCGCGTCAGGCTGGCGAGAATGCGCTCGGCCGCGGCCGGCGGGAAGGCGTCGGCGCGGCAGCCCAGCCGGAGTTCCAGTCTTTCCCCCGGCACCACGCAGAGGCCCAGCGGGTAATGCGACACATCGCCGCCCAAACCGTCGACGGGGCGCACACTCAGGCCGTCTCCGGCGCGGCTTTGGCGCAGCGCGTCGAGCTGCGGATAGTTTTCGAACACCATCAGCGTGTCGAACAATTCCTCCATGTCCGTCAGCTGCTGGATGTCGCCGAGTCCGAGATGCTGATGCTCCATCATCGCGGCCTGGCGCGATTGCAGATCGTCCAGCCAGCCGGCCAGCGTGGCCGACGGTTCCAGTTTCAGGCGCAGCGGCACGGTGTTGATCAGCAGGCCGGGCAGCCGCGCGATGTCTTCCAGCGGGGCGGTCCGTCCGGACACAGTGATGCCGAACACCAGATCGTCGCGGCCGGTCAGGCGGGCCAGCAGCAGGCCCCACGCGGCCTGGGCCAGGGTGTTGAGGGTCAGCCCGCGACGCCGCGCCTGGGCGGACAGCGCGGCGCTGAGCTCCGCCGTCAGCGCGGCGGTGTGCAGATCCGGCCGCCGTTCCGCGGCGGGGAGGCCGGGCGCCACCAGGGTGGGCTCGTCCACGCCGCGCAGGTATTGGCCCCAGGCCTGGCGGGCGGCGGCCTGATCGCGGCCGGATAGCCAGAGCAGGTAATCGCGGTAGGCCGGCGCGGGCGGCAGCGCGGCCGATTCTCCCTGGCGGTAGAGCGCGAACAGTTCTTCCAGCAGCACGGGAAGGGACCAGCCGTCGAGCAAGAGGTGGTGGAAAGTCCAGAGCAGGCGGTGGCGCTCCGGCGCCAGCCGGATCAGGGTGAAGCGCAGCAGCGGCCCGCGGTCCGGCGGCATGCTCTCCCCATGATCGGCCGTCTGCATGTTTTCCAGCCGCGCGCGCGCCTCGTCGTCGCCGAGCGCCGACAAATCGGCTTCCCGCCACGGCGCGGCGCTGTCCAGGCTCAAGGCCTGCATCGGTTGCTGGGTGTCCTCGTGAATGAAGGAGGCCAGCAGATGCGGGTGGCGGCTAAGCAGACGTTCGACGGCGCGGCGCAGCGCGGCGCTGTCCAGCGCGCCGTCCAGCTCGATGCGCATCTGCACCACATAGGGGTTGGCGGCGGAGTGGTCGTAGAGCGCGTGGAACAGCAGGCCTTGCTGCAGCGGCGTCAGCGGCAGCAGTTCGGCGAGGCCGGGGCGGCGGCGGCTCAGGCGCTCGATTTCGGCCGGCTCCAGCCGCAGCAGCGGCGCGTCGGCGCGCGCGTCAACGGCCAGGGCCGAGGCCTCGGCCGCAACTTGGGCGAGGCCGCGGACGCTGGGGTGTTCGAATACCTGGCGCGGCGTCAGGCCCAAGCCCCGCTTGCGGGCCAGGCTCACCAGCTGGATGGAGCTGATGCTGTCGCCGCCGAGATGGAAGAAGCTGTCGTCCAGACCGACGCGCTCCAGGCCCAGGGTTTGGGCGAAGGCTTCGGCCAACAGTTTTTCTTTTTCGGTGACCGGCTCGCGGTGCTCGGCCAGCGTCAGCTCCGGCGCCGGCAGGGCGCGACGGTCCAGCTTGCCGTTGGGCGTCAGCGGCAGCGCGTCCAGCGCCACCCAGGCGGCGGGCACCATGTAGTCGGGCAGGCGGGCGGCCAGCGCGTCGCGCCAGCGCGCGACGTCGGCCTGGACGCCGGCGGCGGACACCGCGTAGGCGACCAGCCGGCGCTGCCCGGGCGCGTCCTCGCGGATCAGGACCACAGCCTGGGCGACGCCGGGCTGGTCCAGCAGCGCGGCTTCGATCTCGCCCAGCTCGATGCGCAGTCCGCGCAGCTTGACCTGATGGTCTAGGCGGCCCAGGTAGTCCAGCGCGCCGTCCTCGCGGCGGACGACGCGGTCGCCGGTGCGGTACAGCCGTTGTCCGGCGGCGAAGGGGTGGGCGACGAAGCGCTCGGCAGTCAGCGCCGGACGGCGCAGATAGCCGCGGGCCAGGCCGACGCCGCCCAGATACAGCTCGCCGGGAATGCCGGGCGGCAAGGGCCGCAGCATGGCGTCGAGCACGAAGAGCTGGGTGTTCCAGATGGGATGGCCGATGGGCACCGAGCGGCTGTCGCGCGTCGGATCGCAAGTCCAGGCGGTGACGTCGACGGCGGCCTCGGTGGGGCCGTAGAGATTATGCAGCGGGCAGGGCAGCGTCTGGGCGGCGCGGGCCAGCAGCGGCGCGGGCAAGGCTTCGCCGCTGCACAGCACGCGGCGCAGGCTGGCGCAGCCGGCGCTGGCGGGCTCCTGCAGGAAGGCGTCCAGCATGGAGGGGACGAAATGCAGGGTGGTGACGCCGCGGCGGCGGATCAGCTCGGCCAGATAGACGGGATCGCGATGGCCGTCGGGCCGGGCCAGCAGCAGCGAGGCGCCGGCGAGCAGCGGCCAGAAGAACTCCCAGACCGAGACGTCGAAGCTGGACGGGGTTTTTTGCAGCACCACGTCGTCGTCGGCCAGCGGGTAGACGTGCTGCATCCACAACAGGCGGTTGACGATGGCGCGATGGCTGTTGACGGCGCCCTTGGGGCGGCCGGTGGAGCCGGAGGTGTAGATGACGTAGGCCGGATGCCTGTCGTCGCCGGGGAGCTCCAGCGGCGTATCGGACAGGGTCTCGAGCGCATCGTCGAGTTGGTCCAGGCATAAGGCGTGTTCGACCGGCAGGCCGGCCAGCAGCTCGGAGCGGGACAGGACCACCGCGGGCTGGGCGTCGGCCAGCATGAAGGCGATGCGTTCGGGCGGGTAGTCGAGATCGATCGGCAGATAAGCGCCGCCGGCCTTGAGCACGGCGAGCAGGGCCACGACCAGATCGATGGAGCGGGGCAGCGCGACGGCGACCAGGGTTTCGGGGCCGACGCCGTCGGAGCGCAGGCGGCGGGCGAGGCGGTTGGCGCGCTGGTGCAGCTGGCGGTAGCTGAGGGTGGCCTCGTCGAAGCGCAGCGCCTCGGCGTCGGGGCTGAGCGCGGCCTGACGTTCCAGCAACTGGGTCAGGGTGGCGGCGGGCAGCGGGGCGTCGGTGCGGTTCCAGGCGGCGAGCGCGTCTTGCTGGGCCGGCGTGGCCGGCGGGATGCGGGCGAGCGGCAGCTCGGGCTGTTCGGCGATCAGGCGCAGCAGTTCCAGCAATTGCCGGGCGATGCCGTCTACGGCGTCGGCGGAGAAGAGGTCGGGTCGATAGCCGAAGCGCAGCTCGAGTTCGGGTCCGGGGACGGCGCACAGGTTGAGCGGATAGTGCGAGGTGTCCACGCCCTGGCCGCCCAGATAGCCGATGGACAGCGCGTCGTCCACGCGGCGATCGTCATCGGCGATCGGATAGTTTTCAAAGACCAGCAGGGTGTCGAACAAATCGCCAAGGCCGGCCGCCTGTTGGATCTCGGCGAGGCTGAGGTGTTGATGCTCAATCAGCGCGGCCTGCTGGGCCTGCAAGCGTTGCAGCAGGGCGGTCAGGGTTTCCTCGGGCTGCAGCCGCAGGCGCAGCGGGACGGTGTTGATCAGCAGGCCGACCATGCGCTCGACGCCGGGCAGTTCCGGCGGGCGTCCGGAGACGGTGACGCCGAAAACGACGTCGTCTGAGGCGGAGAGGCGGGCGAGCAGAATGGCCCAGGCGGCTTGCAACAAGGTGTTGAGGGTGAGGCCTTGCCGGCGGGCCAGCCGTTCCAGCGCGGCGTAGACCGCCGGGTCCGCCGTCACATTGTGGTTGCGCGGCAGCTGCCGGCTTTGGGACGCGTTGGGCGCCAGGCGCGCCGGCTGCTCCAGCCCGGCCAGATGCTTGATCCATTGGCGCTTGGCGGCGTCGCGGTCGCGGGTGTGCAGCCAGGCCAGGTAATCGCGGTAGGGAATGGCGGGCGGCAGCGCGTCGCCGCGGTAGAGGGCGAACAGTTCGCGCAGCAGCACCGGCACCGACCAGCCGTCGAACAGCAGGTGGTGGAAGCTCCACAGCAGCTGGTGGCGCTCCGCGTCCAGCTTGACCAAGGTAAAGCGCAGCAGCGGCGCGCGCGCCGGGTCCACGCCGGCGGCGTAGTCGTCCGCGCGCAGCCGTTCCAGGGCGCGCTGCTGTTCATCAGCCTGATGCGCGGACAGGTCCAGCTCGCGCCAGGGCGTCTCCACGCGCTCCAGCACGATTTGCGCCGGCTGCTCCAGCCCGTCCGCGGAGAAGGCGGCGCGCAGATGGTGATGGCGTTGCAGCAAGCCTTCGGCGGCCGCCCGCAGCTTGTCCGCGTCCAGCGGGCCGTCCAGCTGGAAGCCCATCTGTATCAGATAGACGTCGCTTTGACCTTCGTCGTACAGCAGGTGGAACAGCAGGCCCCGCTGCAGCGGCGACAGCGGCAGCACCGCGCTGACCGCCGGATAGCGGGCGCGGATGCTTTCCAGGTCCGCGGCGCTGGGCGGCGGCAATTCGCCCGCCGCCGCGTCGGCGTCCACCGGGCGGACCCGGAGCGCCAGACGCTCGATGCAGGGGTGGTCGAACACGTCCTGCGGGCTGAATTGCAGGCCGTGGGCGCGGGCGCGGCTGACCAGCAGAATGGCGCTGATGCTGTCGCCGCCCAGATCGAAGAAACCCTGGCCCAGACCCACCCTGGACAGCCCCAGCACTTCCGCGTACAGCTTGGCCAGCGTTTTCTCCAGCCAGTCCCGCGCCTCGCCGGCGTCGGCGTTTTCGAAATCCGGCGCGGGCAGCGCCTGTTTGTCCACCTTGCCGTTGGGGGTCAGCGGCAGGCGCTCCAGCGGCACCACCGCCGCCGGCACCATGTAATCCGGCAGTTGCTCGGCCAGCGCCGCGCGCAAGGCCGCGCCGTCGGCTTGCAGGCCGGCGCGGGAAACGACGTAGGCGATCAACTGCTTGATGCCGGGCAGGTCTTCGCGCAGGCGGACCACGGCCTGGCTCACGCCGGCTTGCTGGGTCAGCAGGTGTTCGATCTCGCCGGGCTCGATGCGGTAGCCGCGCAGCTTGAGCTGTTCGTCCGCCCGTCCCAGGTAGTCCAGCGCGCCGTCGGCGCGCAGCCGCGCCAGGTCGCCGCTGCGGTACAAGCGGCTGCCGGCGGGGCCGAAGGGATTGGCGACGAAGCGCTCGGCGCTCAGCGACGGCCGGCCCAGATAGCCGCGGGCCAGCCCGTCGCCGGCAAGATACAGCTCGCCCTCGACGCCCGGCGGCAGCGGCCGCAGGGCGTCGTCCAGCACGTAAGCCTGGACGCCGGGCAGCGGCGCGCCGATGTCGGCGGGCGCCTCGTCCCGCATCTGGCCGCTCATCGTCGCGCACACGGTGGCCTCGGTGGGGCCGTAGGCGTTAAGCATGGTCCGGCCGGCGGACCAGCGCCGCACCTGGGCCGCCGGGCAGGCCTCGCCGGCGACGATCAGGCCGCAATCCTGTGGGATGCCGCCGTCCGGCATGAGGGCCAGCGCGCTGGGAGGCAGGGTCAGATGGCTGATTTTCTGGCGGGCGAGCAAGTCCGCCAGCGCCGCGCCCGGCGTCAATTCCGCCGCCGGCGCGGTGACCAGACAGGCGCCGGAGAGCAAGGTCATGGCGACTTCGGAGAAGGCCGCGTCGAAACTGGAAGACGCGAATTGCAGCACGCGGGCGCCGGCGGCGATGCCGAAGCGGCGGCTCTGCGCGCGCGCCAGCGCGCCTATGCCGCGGTGAGTCACCGCCACGCCCTTGGGCTGGCCGGTGGAGCCCGAGGTGTAGATCAGGTACGCCAGCTGGTCCGGGAAATCGTGAAGCGGAAGCGCCTGATCCGGCTGCGCCTGCCATATGGGCTGCTCGGTATCCAGTTCCACCACCCGCGCCCAGTGGACCGGCAGTTGTTCGGTCAGCGCGGCCCGCGTCAGCAGTGCGGCCGGCATGGCGTCGTTGAGAATATAGGCCAGCCTTTCCCGCGGGTAATCAGGGTCCAGCGGCAGATAAGCGCCGCCGGCCTTGAAAATGGCCAGCATGGCGATGATTTGTTCGGGCGAGCGGTCCAGGCACAGCCCCACCGGCGTTTCGCGGTCTATGCCCAGCTCCCGCAGATAATGGGCCAGACGGTTGGCCTGGCCGTCCAGCTCGCGGTAGCTGAGCGCGCGCGCGCCGTGTCGCAGCGCGATGGCGTCGGGATGGTCCGCCGCGCTTCGGGCGAACAGGGCGGCGAAGGTTTCAGCCGGGGCGACCGCGGCGTGCGGATTGCGGGAGGGGAAAACGGCGTTGTCGTTCATATCGCACCTTGAATGGCTTGCGGAACAGGGCGTGAGGCCGCAACCTTCCGCGCATGCGCGGCCGGGCGGCGTTTTTTTCGGTGTGGAGCGGGATGGCGGGTAGGGCGCGCGGCGAACGCGCCGCCGCGAGATGGCGAGAGCGGTGCCGCGCTTTGTCCTGAAAGCGGGCGCGTCCCGGCATGGCCCCCTTGAGCCGGGGCGGGAATCAGCCGGTGGAGAGCAAGGCGTCCTGAGCGCGGGCCAGACTGGCGGGCCGCATGTCTATCCAGTTTTGTTCGATGTGGTCCAGACAGGACTGGCGGTCGGAGGGGCCGAAACAGGCTTGCCAACCCTCCGGAACCGGAGCGAACTCGGGCCAGAGCGAGTACTGGCCCTCATCGTTGACCAGGGCGAAAAAAACGCCTTCCTTATTGTCAAACGGGTTCGCCATGACACTTCTCCCTGTGGCTGTCTCATGAGGTTTGTCTGCGTCAATGCGCAGAAATATCTGAACAGCATATCAATACAAAATGAACATGTCATTAAATAAATATGGTTTTATCGCAATAAATGGACTATGGCGAGGCGGAGCGGGGCAGGGAGAAAAACGCAGAGGGGCGGAATGCGCGTACGGCGAGAGGGGTTCGATGCGGCGCTCATCGCGCAAGCTGCCACGGCGCGCGGCGGCCCCGCCGCCGCCCTCGGCCGGGAACGCCGGCGGCTAGCCGGCCATGCGCTTCATCACGCGTTCGATTTCATCTTGCAGCCGGATGACGTCTATGGGCTTGGTCATGAAGCCGTCCATGCCGGCGGCCATGGCCGCCTCGCGGTCCTCCTGAAACGCTCCGGCGGTCAAGGCGATAATGGGCGTGGCGCGCTTGTCGCTGTCGGGGTCCACCTGACGGATGAACTTGCAGGCGGTGATGCCGTCCATCACCGGCATCTGAATGTCCATCAAGATGAGGTCGATGTCGTGGTGCTGCCACGCGTTGATGACCTCTTTGCCATTGGACGCGGTATAGATGCGGTGCCCGTATTTTTTGAGCAGGATGGTGACGATGTCCAGATTGATCGCATCGTCATCGGCCACCAGGATGTTCAGGGGGGACGGCGGCTTGGGCATGAGCTCCGTCGCCGCCGGCTCCAGGCAGGACAGGGCGTCCGGCGGCGCCGGGCGCAAGGGGAGGTAAACCTGAAAGATGGAGCCTTTGTCCGGGGTGCTTTGCACCTCGATCCGGCCGCCCATTTTCTGGGCCAGCTGCAAGGCGATGGTGGTGCCCAGGCCGGTGCCGCCAAAGCGGCGGGTGGTGGAGGCGTCCGCCTGGGAAAAGGGTTCGAACAATTTGGCCAGGGTGTCCTTGCTCATGCCGATGCCGCTGTCGCGGATCAGGATGACCACGTTTTCCCCCGCGGACAGCACCGTCAGCCAAACCCCGCCCTGAGCGGTGAACTTGATGGCGTTGCCAACCAGGTTCATCAAGATTTGCCGCACCCGGAAAGCGTCGCCGATAAAGGCCTGCTGGATAATGGCCGGGTATTTCAACTGCAAGCTGATGCCTTTTTTGCTGGCGCTCAGCCGCAGGATGTCGATCACGTGTTCCGCCACCTCGCGCAATGAAAAGGGCGCTTCCTCCAGCTCCAGGGCGTTTTGTTCGAGCTTCGCGGTGTCGAGGACATCGTTGAGCAGGCCCAGCAAGCTTTTGGCGGAGTGGTTGACGGTTTTCAGCATGCTTTTTTGCTGAGCGTCCAGCTCGGTGTCTTGCAGCAAATCGGTGTAGCCGATGATGGCGTTCATCGGCGTCCTGATCTCATGGCTCATATTGGCCAGGAAGGCGCTTTTGGATTTGACCGCCGACAGCGCGCGATTCTTGGCCTCGATCAAGGCGAACTCCGCCGCCTTTTTCTCCGAAATATCCAGAATCACCCCGTCAATCAACAGCGGCGCGCCGGCGTCGTCGTAGACGCCGCGAGCGCTCTCCAACACCCAGCGCTCCTCCTCGTTCAGGCATAGCAAACGATATTCGAGAACATAGAGCTGCCGCTGCTCCAGGGCGGCGCGGATGGTTTCGCGCACCCTGTCCCGGTCCTCCGGATGGATGATGTCCAGCAGCTGGATGCGGCCGTCCAGAAAGGATTTGGCCGACCAGCCGCAGAGCTTCTCGATGTCCTCGCTGATGAAGATGGTCTTCCAGGGTTCCAGGCAGTGGCTGCGAAAGGCGACGCCGGGAATGTTGTCTATCAAGGTGCGGAACTGCTTTTCACGGTCCTCCAGCTCTTGCTGGATGCGGTAGCGTTCGCTGATGTCGCCGATGAAACCGACGTAGATCACCTGATCGGGCAGCAACACCTTGCCTATCGATAGCCGGATGGGAAACTGGACGCCGTCTTTTCTGAGCGCCATCTCCTCGCGCTCCCTGCCGATCAGCTTCGCAATCTGAGTCTGCTTGTAGTCGGAGAGGAAACGGTCATGCTCGGAGTGATGCGGCTCCGGCATCAATAGCTTGATGTTCTTGCCCAGCAACTCGTCGACCTTCCAGCCAAACAAGCGCTCCACCGCCGGGTTGGCCGTCAAGATGCGGCCTTTTTCATCAATGGTGATGATGCCGTCCAGCGAGGTGTTGAAGGTGGCTTGCAGCTTCAATTCATTGCTTTGCGTTCTGAGGTACAAGGGACGGTAACGCAGCAACACATTGCCGACGAAGACCATATTGCCAAGCAGGAGCACCGTGATGGCGATGGCGACGGCCAGGCCGGCGTTGTTGTCCAAGGCGTTGCGGAACGCCGGGTCCGGCGTGCCGATGAAGCGGGCGGCCTCCATGCCGAAATAATGCATGCCGGCAATGGCCACCCCCATTACCGCGCCGCTGAGCAGCGTCATCCATCCCTTGCCGATTTTTTTATTGTCCAGGCCAAAGCGTATCCACAGCGACAAGGTGCTCAGCAAAACGGCGAGCAGGATGGAAACGGAGAACCACAGCGGGTCGTAGCGCAGCAGCGGCGTCATCCGCATGGCCGCCATGCCGGAATAATGCATGGTGCCGATGCCGCTCCCCACCAGCACTCCGCTGATCAGCAACTGCCTGCCGTCGATCTTGGGCTGAGACAGCAAGTGCAAGGCAATCAGCGAGGCGGCGACGGCGGGAAGCATGGACAAGAGAGTGGGCAGCAGCGCGTATTGGACCGTGCTGCAAACGCTGAAAGCCAGCATGCCGACAAAGTGCATGGCCCAGATGCCGCCGCCCATGGCGCAAGAACCGGTGGCGAGGGCGACCCGGCGCAGCCAGCGATCGCTGGCCTCGCGGGCCAGGCCGGCGATCTGCAGCGCCAGACAAGAGGTGAAAACGGCGACCAGCAAGGACAGCGCCACCAGCCACAGATTGTATTGGGTCGGTAGAAATAAATAGGACTGGTAAGCGTCAATGAAAAACGAACTGAGCATGGACTCCCCATTTTCAATGGTTTCTTTACGCTATGCCAACTTAAGCGCCGGGACTCCTCTCAGGTATAGACAATGGCGGCCGCGTCGGCGGGCTTGGGCAAACGGCGTCTGTCGTAGCGCTCATGCGCCGTATCTGCCGGCCTGCGGAAGAAGGAGGGCGGGAGCAACCGCGTGCCCCCAGCCGCCATCGGCAGATACGCCGCGCATGTGGCCAGGCGCTCATGCCGCGGTGAAGGGGCGGGCCGGTCGATGGCCCGCAGGCGGGCGGAAGCCGTCAATTACCGCCGGGTTTGTTGACGCATTCAATCAGCAAAAAGGCTTTCCATAAACCATATCCTATTGAATTTACAAACTTAATGGAATATCTGCTGACAGTGGCCTATGCTTTCCTGATCAGTCTCTAGCGCCCCGCCGACGCGTTGACTCCTTTTCAAGAAAGGGAGCTCTGATGGTTACCGAACTTGCGCTCGTGGATTTGTTCCGCCCCTATCTGCTCAAGGGCGAGAACACGGATTGGCATGCCGTGCTGTCCGTCCTGTATGTCGAGAGTTTCGAGACGGCGTTTGGCGTGGAAGGCACGGTCATCCGCGGCGTGGCGCGCTTCTCCGGCGATGTCGAGATCAGCTTCGATCCGTCCAGCGGCACGCTGCGCGCAGAGGCGTCCAATACCGAAGGGCACCCGCGCAGCCAGCCCGGCCGGCGCGACCCCTGGTTCGACATCACCGACACCCACGTCGAGTTCGCCCTGTCGGTGCCGCGCGCGGCGGGCGCCATCATCGCCAACGGCGTGGGCGGCATTCCCGGCGGCGACGCGGGTTTCGCGCCGGTGCGCGCCGTGCTCAACGCCTGGGACCCGATCCCCGGCGACGCGCCGCCCTCGGACTATCCCGGCACCGGCTTCACGCTGGACCTGGTGCTGGCCGGCATCGTGCTGCGGCCTCCCTTCCTCAAGCCGGCCAAGATGGAGAGCGACGGCCTGCTGGTGCCGGACGCCTCGCGCAGCGACGTCTTCTTCACCCTGCCCAAGATCAAGCTGCGCCTGTCGCAAGGCAGCGACGCCGCCGCGGCGCTGAACGTGTCCATCGCCTCGCTGGGCGTCACCGGCATAGACGATCCCGGCGACATCGGCGCCGCGCAGCTGATTACGATGACGCCGCCCTATGCCTTCGTCGGCGACGGGCAGGTGGTGGGCTTCGGATTCCGCTCCGCCACGCTGGACCTGGCCGACGGCTACACGCCGCCGGAGGTGCTGGACCAGTTTGGCTTCGACGAGAGCTGGACCGGGCTTTATCTGCCGGAGATCCGCCTGTTCGTGGCCCCCAACGGCATGCAGGACTTCGCCGTGGACGCCGGGGTGCGCAACTTCCTGATCGGCTTCGGCCAATCCAGCGGCGTGACCGGCGATTTCGAGCTGATGGTGATCAATCAGGGCGCTGGCCAGCTCAATGTGTCGGCGCGCTTTTTCACGCCGGACGGCGCCGCCATCGGCATCCGCCGCACCGGCGAGCACACCGCCGAGGCGTCCTTGCCCGCGCGCACGCGCATGGTGATCGACATCACGGGGGGCCGCGCGCCCTATGTCGGGCAGGCAAGCTTCGGCGGCGGCGCGCATAACGGCCTGGTGCACGACATCGATCTGTCCGGCGCCGCCGACATGAGCATAGGCGTCACCGCCACCGACGCGTCCAATCCGCAGAAAAGCGCCACCCTCACCATCACCGCGCGGAGGGAGCAGGCCGCGCAGAGCCTGCCCGCGCCCGGCGCCGCGCCCGGCCAGCCGGCCACGGTGCGCACCACCTCCATTACGCTGGAAGGGCAGCCGCAGACCACGCCCGAGCTGTTGCTCGTCCGTCAGGACGCGAGCTCCGTCACCGTCAGCCTCAACCCGGCCAATCCGGCCACGGCCTGGACCGTGGACGGCGCGGCGCAGAGCCCCGGCGCCACGGTGACGATCCCGGTGTCCGCCGGGCAAACCCGGGCGATACGCGCGGAGCTGAGCAGCGGCTCCGTGACCGGCATTACCTGCTACTACCGCTTCGATCACCCCAATGACAGCGATCCGGCCGACTACGCGCTGATCCCCGACAACACCAACAGCTCGCCGGCGGTGGACCCGAGCGGCAGCGCCGTCTGGACGCCGCCGGCGACGCCGTTCATGCAGCAGTACCGCGCGGCGCTCAAACGCATTTCCGCCGCCGCGCTGACGCTGACCGGCGTGGCCAGCTTCGAAGGCAATGTGGCCAAGGCCAAGTACAACTACCTGCTCTCGCGCCGCCGCGCGCGGGCGCTGCAGCAGATCCTGAGCGCGGAGGCGGCCAATCCGGACGCCAATCTGCGCATCCCCAGCTTTACGCTGACGCTGGACCCGCCCGACATCGGCGCGGCGGAGCCGCCGCCGGCCTGGACCGCGGACTGGCAGACGCATTCCGGCGCGCGCAATCTGTGGTGGAAGGCGAGCATCGGCGGCTTCGGGCCCATCGCCTTGCCGGGCACCGTCACCCAGGGCGACGCCACGCGGCCGGCGGCCCCGCCGCCGCCGCCGCCCACCATCCCCACGCGGGATCCCGCGCCCGCCACGCCGCCGCCGCCGGACTGGTTCCGCTCCGCCGCGCTCAAGGTGCGCATCGTGCGCGATCAGTTCGTCGCCATTGAATTGAGCGGGTCGATCGACTTTGAAACCGCGGCCGAACAGCGGCTGCGCAACGGCGGCGTCGCCCAGGGCGACATCCCCACCTTCCAGGGCCTGGGCAGCCAGAACCCGTCGGACGGCATCGTCAATTACCAGATCCTCTACCAGCGCGATCCGGCCAGCCAGACCGACGAGGTCAAGCTCTACCTGGGCGCCGATCCCAACGACCGCGACGGCCTGGTGATGACGGGGCAGCTGGCCGGCCAGCCGCTGCAAGCCCCCAGCACCGGCCGCAACGTGCTGGGCATGACCACGGTGTTCACGCCGCTGCTGGCCGCCACCGCGCCCGCCAATCCGGCCGACGGCGACGTCGGCGCCCTGGTGCTGACCGGGGCCGCGCTCGCGCTGCCCATCACGCTGGCGGAGCTGGGCCTGTTCAATGTGGAGCGCGTGGTGTTGTACGGCGGCGAGTTGCATGTGACGACGCGAGCGGGGCAGTGGGTTTCCACGCTGCTGTTCGACGTGGAAACGGCGGTGTCGGCCAATGTCTCCATCGGCGGCTTCCAGCTGCTGGAGATTCCGCGCAACAAGCCGCTGGCGGTGCGCTACAAGGCGATAGGTCTGCAGATGGGCTATCCGCCGGGCTCGGCCAACCGCTTCCAGCTGCGGCCGATGTTCGATTCGTCCAAGGGTTATTCCATCGACCTGTCGGGGCCGGGCGCGGTGCGCGTGCCGGACCCGCTGGGCCAGATCATCCAGGTGTTGGGCGCGCGCATCGCGCGGACCAATCCGCTGACCTTCGAAGTGGATCTCGGTTTCGCGGTCAACCTGGGCGTGATCACCATAGAACGCGCGCGGGTGCGCATTCCCGTGGATCCGGCGGGTCCGCCGGAATTGACGGCCTTCGCCGCCAGCCTGAAGGTGCCGGGCACCATAGAAGGGCGCGGCTATATGGAGATCAACGCCAACCCGTTCGAGATCAAGGGGCAGATCGACGTATCGCTGGTGCCCATCAAGCTGCGGCTGGCGGCGGGCATCGCGGTGTCCGACATCCCGGCGGCCCTGGGCGGGCCGGCCACGGCGGTGGCGATCTCGCTGGAACTGGAGCTGCCGGTGGCGATACCGCTGGCGCAGTCCGGCTTCGGCATTTACGGCTTCCTCGGCCTGTTCGCCATGCACTACACCCGCAACGAGGACGGCATCACCTCGCTGACGCCCGCGCTCACCTGGCTCAAGGACCGGGCCCAGGGCAATCCGACCAACCTTCAGGCGTGGAAGCCGCAGATAGACCATTGGGCCTTCGGCGTGGGCGCCATCCTGGGCACGATGGAAGGCGGCATCATCTTCAACGTCAAGGGGATGGTCCTGCTGGAACTGCCGGGGCCGCGCCTGCTGCTGGTGGTCAAGGCCAATCTGCTGGCCAAGCTGCCGGACCTCAAGGACAAAACCGCCGAAGGCACCTTCCTGTGCGTGATCGATCTCGACTTCGGCCGCGGCACGCTGACCATTGGGCTGTCCATCGATTTCAAGATCACCCCCATCGTGCAGATCACCATCCCGATCGAGGCGTATTTCAACCTCAATCACGGCGGCGACTGGCACGTCTACCTGGGCACCTTCCCGGGCAGCGACAGCATGAACCGTCCGCTGCCGGGCCCCATCCACGCCAACATCCTCAAGGTGTTCGACGGCCAGGGCTATGTGATGGTGTCTGGGCACGGCATCCCGGCGTACAAGGGCTTGTCGGCGGTCTCGGGCGTGGGCTTGGCCGTGGGCCTGGAGGTGTCCATCACCTGGGGCAACACCTCGATCAACCTTTATCTGCGCGCCACCGCCGGTTTCAACGCGGTGCTCGGTTTCGACCCGTTCTACGTGGGCGGCCTGCTCTACGTCCGCGGGGACTTGCACCTGTTCATCATCAGCATCAGCGCGTCGGCGGATCTGACGGTGCAGATCGGCACCAAGTCCGACGGCTCGCAGATCTCGCGGATAGACGGCGAGATCTGCGGCGAGATCGATCTGTTCTTCTTCAGCATCAAGGGCTGCGTCGATTTCCACATCGGCGAGCAAAACCCCATCATCCCGGCCGCGCCCGAGCTGGTCCGGGCGGTGAGCCTGGTCAGCCGTTCGCCCGCGCTGGTGGTGGGCACCGGGGTGGACCGCGGCATTGATTCGAAAATCGGCGACGCGCTGCGCGGCGCGTCGCAGCCGGCCGCCAACAATCCGGCCTTGCCGGTGGTGCCCATTGACGCCATTCCGGTGATCACGATGTCGGCCACCCCGGTGGACGACGCGCTGACGATTCTGGGCCAGACGCCGGGCGGATCGCCCGGCGCGCCGGCCGACGGCTTCGTCAAGCGCGGCGACTACGCCTACCGTTACGACGTGACCGCCGTGGAGCTGACGCGCGCCGACGGCGGCGTCGCGGTCGGCCCGGGGCCGACGCCGTCGACCTGGTGGACGCTGAACGACCCCACCGAAGGCAATCTCGTCGCCAATCTGTCCCTGCTGAACTGGGTGCCCAACCCCACGCCCAAGGCGCTGGAGCGCAGCCAGTTCCTGGAAGAAAACATCACCGAACGCTGGGGTACCGTCTGCCACGACGCCGCGCCCGCCGCCGCCGTGCTCTGGACCTTCGAGCACGAACCCAGTGGCCCGTCGGAAACCGGCTGGCAGGTGGACGGCATCGCCTGGCCGGACCCGGACAAGACCAAGCGCTCGGAAGCGCCGGACCTGGAGCTGGAGGTGAGCGAACGCTGGCGCACCGGCCAGCGCCAGCTGGACCGCCAGCGCGGCATCGTGCCGGCCGTCATCGCGGGCACGCAAGTGCCGTGCCGCCAGAAGCCCGGACTGCCGTCCTCCACCGTGCCCGCGGGCGTCGCCGCGCCGCTTAATCTGTCGGGTTTCGCCAGCCGTCTCGCCGTCGGACGCGCGGTGCTGGAAGCCGCCACCGCGCCGTCCATCGCGCTGCGCCGGACCGACCGCATCGACGTCGCCCCGGTCGCGTTTGCCGACACCGTGCGCCAGCTGGCGAGCAGCACCGTCATCAACCGAGCGGCGCTGACGCAGATCAGCGCCGGCCTGGCCACGCTGGCGCCGTCGGCCGCCGCGCCGGGCGCCGCCACCGTGCCGCCGCGCCGCTGCGACAGCCGTCTGCTGGCGTCTCCGCTGTACGACATCGGCCTGCCGGTGGTGTTCGGCGACAAGCGCCGCGCGGGCGAGGTGGCCGCGCAACTGGAGCAGGCCGGCTTCAAGCAAGGCCCGCTGGACGATGTGATCGTGGTGAGCTGCGGCGCCATCGTCGACGGCCGCATCCTGCTGCTGGCCCGGCGCGAACTGCCGCCCAACCCCACGCCGGCGCGCGGCCTGGTGCTGCGTCTGCTGGACGTGAGCGGCGCCGAGATCGGCCGCCGCGTGGTGAGCAACGCCGACGCGCTTGGCCTGCTCGGCCTGCCGCCGCGCTGGACGGACGCCAACGGGCCGTGGGTGGATCCGGTGTCCCACGTGGTGCTGCAATCCCAGCTGATGCAGGCGCAGGGCTATGTGCCGTATCTGATCCACCTGGACAAGGCGGAGAAGCTGGACCGCATCGAGATCGGCGTGCCGCACGCGAAGGACCCGGCCGCGGCCAAGAAACGCGAGGTGAGCGGGCGGCCGTACTATGTGGCCGCGCTGGAGTTCACCCGCTGGGCCGAGGCCGCGCGCGAAGACTGGGATCAACGCCAGACCCAGCGCAACCGCGGCGTGCTGGAGCAATTGCTGGGCGCCGCCAGCGGCGACGTGGCCTTGCTGGCGCCGGACGAGCTGTACCACCTGCGCACCACGGTCCATATCCGCGCCCGCGACAAAGCCGGCAACGAAACCGACGGCGGCGCGCAGACGCAGGACTTCTGGTTCCGCACCGACGCCAACAGCCCCAAATCGCTGGAACCGTGGATGCTGTGCACGCTGCCGGCCGCCGGGGAAGCGCATTATTTTGGCGAGGAGCACGTGCGCCTGGTGTTCGGGACCAACGATGTGGACAAATTGTGGGGGGCCTACGGCAAGGAATTGCGCGTGCGCCTGAAGGCCGCCTCGTTCGCCCAGGTGAACGTGCCGGGCATCGAGCATCCTGT
This sequence comes from Chromobacterium rhizoryzae, assembly GCF_020544465.1. Classification (NCBI taxonomy): domain Bacteria; kingdom Pseudomonadati; phylum Pseudomonadota; class Betaproteobacteria; order Neisseriales; family Chromobacteriaceae; genus Chromobacterium; species Chromobacterium rhizoryzae. The sequence goes on along the minus strand of NZ_CP066126.1, from coordinate 2,896,832 downwards.
GCCCATCGTCCATCCCGCCGGGGGCGGCGCCGGCATCCAGCCCAAGCTGGGCGATGTGAAGGCGAGCGTGATGTCGCCGTTCGAAGGCGCGCTGGTGGACAAGCTGGCCGAGTTCGGGCCGTGCATCCCGGTCGATGTCGACCGCTCGCGTCACAGCGAGCTGACCCTCCCGATCCCGCTCGATCCCTACACCGACTACGTGCTGGACATCGAAGCCGTGCCCATGGGCGCGCCCAAGAATGCCGTGGGCGAGCGCGTGCTGCGGCGGCATTTCTCAACCGGCGCCTTCGGCACCTTCGACGCGTTCGCCACCGCCTTCCAGGGCGTGCTGACCGAGCATCGTTACGCGCCGACGGGGGCCATGCAGGGCATTTTCGCCACCGCCGCCTTCGCCAGCCGGGACCCGCAGGGGCCGGAGCTGGATCAGGCGATGATGGCCGCCGGGCTGGAGCCGATGCCGGTGCCCAAGGAGCCGCGCGTCGTCGTGTTCTGGGAACAGGCCAACCCCGCGGCCACGCCGCAGCCGGTGGCGGTGATGATAGACGCCCCCGAACCCATGCGCCGCACCCGCCCGCTGCCCAGCGAGGAGCCCAGCGGCGACACGCCGCCCAGCAAACGCTGGCAGATGACCGAGCAAGTCTGGCTGGATCTGACCCCGGCGGCCGGCAATGCGGCCGGCGTGAGCCAGACGCTGTGGGCGCCGGGCAATCAGCGCGCGCTGATCCGCCTGGGCGCGGGCGCGCGCGGTCAGCGGCTGCGCCTGGCGCTGGAGCGCAAGGTCTTCAAGGCGGCTTATCTCGATGGCGCGGGCGCCGCGCCCACCGATTTTGTGATCGTCGACGAACCGCTGGCGCATGCGCCGTGGGAAGAGTTCTGAGGAGCCCCGAGATGGCGACCCGTATCTACGACCCCGCGATCCTGAACGCGCAAGGCGCCCTGGTGGATTTCACCGCCCTCCTGCGCCAGCGCGGCGGAGTCAACCCCAATATCGGCGCGGCGACCATGGTGCCGCCCAAACGGCGCGCGCTGCTGCTGCGCTGGCAGACCAGCCCCGCGGCCGGGCTGCCCAGCGAGCCCTTCAAGGTTTGGCGCCGTCCGGCCACGCCGCTGGGCCAGCCGCATCCGGTGGGCTATGAAGAACTGGCCTTGCCGCCGCTGTTCCGCATCATTCAGTTCGACGCGCCGCTGGCTTCGGCGCGGCTGACCGTGCATTCCAGCGCCGGCGGCATGCTCAGCGTGGCCGTGCTGGCCGGACCGCCGGTGCTGGAGGCCATCGTGGCCGTGCAGTCCCGCACCCTGGCCGCGGGCGGCAGCGACACCCTGGAGTTTCAGGCGCCGCTGATCACCGGGCTGATGCTGGTCAACGTCTCCAGCTACGACGCGCCCACCGGGCTCAACGCCGACGAACTGGAAAAAGTGGAAGGCTGGCAGCTGGTGGAAACGGTGGGGCTGCCGGTGGCGGAGGCGGACTGGGCGGGGCTGGGCCAGCGCCACGGCGTCAAACAGGGCAGGGTGGGCGCGGAAATGCCGGCGCCGGACGCGGCGGTGGACCGCTACCAGCGCGGCGTCAATCCGCTGGGCTGGTGGCCGGCGTTTCCGGACGCCGCGCCGGCGCCGATGTGGCAATTGCCGGACCCGGCCAAGCTGGTGGACGAGAGCGCCATCGAACTGCTGCCCATGCTGCATGACGTGGCCTCGCTGCCGCCCAATCAGCAGGCGGCCAAACGCTTCACCTTCACCATCGATCCGCCGCAGAACCCGGCCGGCGAAACCATGCCCGCCACGGACCCGGGCAAGGCCGATCTGTCGCCGGTGGGGCTGTTGGCGATGGCGGCGTCGACCGATCCGCTGCTGGCCGTGACGCTGGGCTACGGCACCGGCTACGCGGACGAGGACATTCCGCCCATCAACTTCGCCAGCAGCCAGCTGTTCGGCGACGCCAGCCGCAGCGATTGGGACTGGCTGATCACCGGCCTGTGGGACAAGGGGCTGGACGGGGCGTCGGGGCCGGTGGAGTTCGCCGCGCTGGTGCCGCGTCCGGGCCTGGCCTTGCCCGCGCCCACGCCGGCGGATTTCGCGGTGGACTTCCAGGCCAATCTGCGGCCGTCTCAGGCGGACCGGGACTGGCTGGCGTCGATCCGGGCGAGCTGGGAGCGCTTTCCCTTGAACCAGCTGAGCGCGGTGGCCAGCTACGCCGCGGCGCGGCGCCGCAACGGCGCGCCCGGCGCGGCCGAGGCGCTGCTGCAAAAGCACGCTCAGGCCGGCGGCCATCGCCCCATCGGCAGCGCGCGCAACGACCGCGACCCGGAGCCGACGCGCCAGAGCGCCACCGACGGCGCGCTCGCCGTCCCCAATGATCCGGGCAGCGTGGCCATGACGTATGCGGCGGCCACCCAGAATATTTTCGGCATCTGGAGCCCCTGGGCGGCGGCGGCCATCACCGTGGGCCAGCCGGACCTCTCGCCGGTGCAGTTCCTGTCCGCCGACCTGCGCGCGACGGACCCGGGCAGTGGCAGCGTCTGCGCGGCGTCCCTGGTGTGCGAGATATCGGTGGACTGGCGCGTGCGCACCCCGTCGCGCATCGATCTGCGCGGCCGCCTGTTCGCCGCGGCCACGCGCAGCAGCGCTCCGCCGGCCGCGCCCGCGCCGGCGGGGCTGCAAAAATCGCTGGGCGGCGCGGCGGCGGCCATGCAGCTGACTTTCGCCGGCGACGCGCCCGCGCTGGCCGGCGGCACGGTGGATGCGCTGGACGCGGAAGGCGCGGCGGTGGTGACGCCCGGCCACGCCGCGCAGGGCAGCAGCCGGCGTTACCGGCTGACGATTCCAGGCTTCTCGCTGGACTTCGGCGCCACGCCGCATATCGGCCTGGTGCTGGAGGCGCGCGCGGTGGAGGCCATCGCGCCGCACCGCAGCGGCCCCTGGCCGCCTACGCCGCGCCTGGCTTACGCCTCCGATCCGCGCGCGCGGCCCACCGTCGTGGACATCGTCCAGCTCGCCAGCCTGCCGGACGCCGCCGGCGAATGCCACGCGCACCTGAGCTGGGCGGCCGTGGCCGGCGCCGTGGGCTACGCGGTGTACGAAAGCACCGAAACCCGCATCCTCAGCAGCCACCCCGGGCAGCCGGAACCCACGCCGGAACGCACGCTCAGCCAGCGGCTGAGCACGATCAAGCAGGCGTTCAAGGCCAACCCCATCCGCCGGGACTTCATCCGCCGCAACGCCGAACTGATCACCGTCACCGCCGCCGACGTGACGATGCCGCGCGGCTCGCGCGACATCCACGTCTACACCGTGCTGCCCATGATGGCGGGCGGCCACGAAGCGGCCTGGCCCAGCGGGCCGAACGCGGATCAGGCGCTCATCGCCTACGCCGCGCCGCGCGTGGCCGAGCCCGCGCCGCCAACGATAGAAGTGCAGATGGTGTTCGACAAACCGCCCGCCGCGCCGGACTACCGGGCGCGCATCCGGGTGGGCACGCGCGGCGGTGCCGGCGCGCGGCCCAAGCGCATAGACCTGTACCGCGTGCGCGTGGACGACGCGGCGCGCGCGCTGGACAGCATGGGCCCGCCAATCGCCAGCGTCATGGCCAGCGGCGGCGGCTGGACGGTGAGCGCGCCGGACGGCGGCGGCGACTGGATCGCCCGCCTGGCCGGCGAAGACCGCCCCAGCGGCTCATGGCGCAATGTCTGGTATCGCGCCGTGGCCTGGAGCGACGACGACGCGCTGCGCGGCGTGCTCAAGGGGCGTTCGCGGCCGTCGCCCGCGGTGTCGGTGCTGATCCCGCCGGCCGGGCCGCCGGACCTGTCCCCGCTGACGATGAGCTGGCCCGGCGGCGATCCGGCCGCGGTGCTGCTGCAGTTCAGCTCCAACGCGCCGGTGGCGGCCACGCCGGCCGGGCCGCACATGCTGTCGGTGGAAGCCGTCCTGGCCGGCGGCGCGCCCCTGTTGCGGCGGCAGACGGCGCTCGACAAGCTGGGCCTGGCGCCGCCCGTCACCGGCACGGACGTCTGGCGCATAGACGGCGGCCCCACCCAATACCGGCTGCTGGTGCGTCGCGCCGCCATGGGCGACGCGGTGTCGGTGACGGTGCGGATGACGGACCCGCTGGGACGCGCGAGCGAGCGTACGCTGGCCATCCCGTCCGGCTCCATCGTCCCGCTGCCGCTGTTGTCGCCCATCGTCGGCGCGGCCCTGTCGCCATCCGGCAAGGCCTACACCTTTAGCAGCAACGCGCCGGACAGCGATGCGGGCGGGGTCTATCGTCTGCGCATAGAACTGACGCCCGAACCGTCGGTTCCGCCCATTACGCCGATACCGCCCATCCGGCCCTTGCCGACCATTCCGCCCCTCTCGCCGCGGCTGCCGCCCGGGCTGGGCGGCATAGGCGGCATAGGAATCCCACCCATCATCATCGGCCCGCGTCCCGCGCCGTCCCAGTTCAAGCTGATCAACGGGGTCTATGTGTTCGAGGCGGAGCTGGGCTCGGTGCCCACCGTGTCCGGCAGGCCCGTCCTCGGCGCGTCGGGGCCGGCCGTGGCGCGGCAGGCCGCGCCGGCGCACGACCATTTCGCCATCGTCTCGGCGCTGGCCTTGCGCGGCGTCTTGGTTCGCATCATCACGCCCGACGGCCGCACGGTCGAACAACGGGCCCACGGATAAGGAGCGCGCCATGGTGACGGTTTTCACGTTGACGCCGGCGGGCGCCGCGCAGGCGCTCAAGGACCACGGACTGGACGCGCTGGGGCTGACCGCGCTGCGGCTGGGGCCTCGCTGGGGCGGGGCCAACCCCGCGTTTGACGGCGCGGCGCTCACGCTCGCCTTTGCCGGCGCGCCCAAAGCGCCGTGGCGCGGCATTCTTGAATACCTGGACAGCCTGGCCGCGTTCCGCGCGGCGGACGGCGCGCCCCTGAGCGGGGCCGGCGCGGCGCTGCGCCTGCATCCGCAGGCGGCGGCGCGGCTGGAGACGCTGGCCGCCGGCCGTTACGCCGCGCCCGGGCAGCCCCAGGTGCGCGCCGTGCCGCATACCCTGATTGTCCGCGGCCTGACGGACAACGTCTCGCCGCACAGCTACGATCCGGGCGATGACCTGCCGGCCGGGGCCGCGGGCGCGGCGCTGAGTTTTCACGATGCGCGCGGACTCATCGTCGACCCCGTCGCGGTGGCCGCCATGCTGGACGATCTGCAAACGGCGTTTCCCGCGCTGGATATCAGCGCCGGCGCGGTATCGCCCGCGGCGGCGGGCGGGGTGCGCAGCATTGCCGGCCTGGCCGGCGGCGTGCTCGCCCAGGTGGCCACGTTGCACGGGCGCGCGTTTTCAGCGGTGGGCGGCGGCCCCGGCGTGGAAAGGCAGGCGTCCGGCGGCGGCTCGTCCACGGCGCTGGGCGCGGCAGGGCTGGTGGCCATGAGCGCCGGCCAGCAACTGGCGGGCACGGGAGCCGGCGCGGCGGCCAGGCTGCGCCTGGGCTGGGCCGGCGGCGGCACCATGTCGGCCGGACCGCTCACCGTGCCCAATCTGCCGGCGGGCGTGACGCTGGCGCGCCAGTTCGTCCGCGCCTTCGCCGTGGACCTGGATTGGCATTTGCGCGGCAACCGCACCGCCTCCGCGGTCAACGGCATCCCCGCGGACGACCAGAAAATACCGGCGGACCTGCAGCCCCAGGTCAGGGACGGCGTAACCGTGGATTACCTGGCGGACGGCCCGGACATGTTGGCCGCGGCGTCTCAGACGGCGGGACGCATGATGGGGGCCGGCGCCGGCGCGCTGATGTTCGCCGTGTCGCCCACCTTTGAATCCGGCGTGGGCACCGCCGCCGCGCCGGGCGCGGGCGCGCACTGGCCGGCTTTTCCCGGCCCCAACACCAATGCCGGCTTTGGCGCGGGCATGGCGCCGCCAGCCGGCGTCACCGCCGCCTGGTCCGGAACCAACGACGTGGTGGTGGCCATCCCGGCCGATTTCGCGCCCAGCGGCGCCACCGTGCGCGTTTTCGCGCAGCGCTTCCAGCTGATCCAGGCCATAGGCGAGGAGCTCTCCTTCCTGCGCGCGGACGGCGGCGCGGCGATCGCCGCGGCGGGCAGCCCGGTGCAGGTGCTGGTGCGCAACCCGTTTGGCCTGAAGCCCGGGGACCCGCTGCCCAGCCCCGGCACCCTGGTCTATGACCTGGTGATCGCGCCGCGCACCGGGCGGCGGCGCATGTGGGCGGCGCAGCGCGCCGTCATCGCCGCCGGGCCGGCGGCCGCGCCGGCCGACCCCTTCGCCGCCGGAGACCCGCTGGCGGCCTGGCCGGACAACATCAAATCCATCTGCCCGGTGCCGCTCTTCGGCCTGCCGCGCACCGTGACGCCGCCGGGCGGCTCCCCGGCCACCGCGGCGGACCTGGCGCGCGCGCTGATGTCCGAAACCCAGCCGCGCCAAGGGCCGCGCATGCCCACCATGGCGCGCTTCGACGCGATCGTCGTCACCGGCGTCCCCAGCGCCAACGTATCGGCGGGGCTGGACTGGGACGCGGTGCTCAGCGGCGGCCGCTGGGCGCGCGAAAGCCGATCGGCGGACCACGCCAACGCCAACCCCGGCAACCCCGCCGGCCCGGACACCCATGCGCCGGGCGTGCGCGTCACCGGCGCGCTGGCTTACGACCTGGCCCAGCACGCGCTGCGCCGCGTCCAGCCCATCTTTCCCTTGCCCGGAGACAGCACGCCGGGCTGGATCGCCATGTCCGGCGGCAACAACTTCAACCCGCCCGCCGCCGCGCCGGCGGCCACGCCCGGCAGCTCCTCGGGCGTGGCGCTGGAAACGGTGTGCGCGGTATGCGAAACGCCGGAGCTGTCCTTGCTGCCCGACGACAACCCGCTGGGCTCGTCCTCGCCTATCACCTTCCAGAACCTGCTCAACCAGCTGGCCGCCGCCTTGGGGCTGGGCAGCGCGCCGTCCATCACCATCTCCAACGAAGACCGGCTGATCAACGCGGTGCGGCGCGAATTCTTCGTCTCCAAGCACGGCAACCGCGATTCGCTCTGGGCGCTGACCCGCGCCATCGGCGAGGCCGATGAACTGATCTACATCGAGACCGCCGGTTTCGCCCGCACCGCGCGGCCCAGCGGCCCGCCCGCCGCCTATGAGATAGACCTTGCGCAAAAGATAGCGGACCGGATGGCGGCCAACCCCAATCTGAAAGTGATTGTCTGCCTGCCGCGCGAGACGGACTTCGCGCCCGCGTACGCGCCCTTTGTGCGCAGGGCGATCGCCCAGCGCAAGGACGCCGTGGACATCCTGCAAAGCGCCGGCGCGGCGCGCGTGGCGGTGTTCCACCCGCGCGGCTTCCCCGGCCGCTGGGCGCAGCTGCGCACCACCACCGTCATTGTCGACGACGTCTGGTGCCTGAGCGGCGCCACCCATTTTCGGCGCCGCGGCATGACCTTCGACGGCAGCATGGCGGTGGCCTCGTTCGATCGGGACATCGCCGGCGGTTACAGCCGCAAGGTGAGCGCCTTCCGCCGGCAACTGATGGCGGCCAAGCTGCAGGTGAGCCCAACGGACGCGGCGGGGCTGCCGGCCTCGGAATGGCTGCGCCTGCAATCGCCCGCCGCGGCCTTTGATCTGATCTCGGATCTGCTGATGCAAGGCGGCCTCAGCCGGCTGGCCCCGCTGTGGCTGGGCCCGACGGATGCGTCGGTCATCCCGCAGAGCGAGGATGTCGCCGATCCCAACGGCGCCACCGGCGCGTCCGGGCTGCTGACCCTGGCGGGGCTGTTGAGCGAGAGCGGCACCTGAGGCCCGCCGGCCGCCGGCAGGGAGGCCAGGCGGGCTAGACCAGGCGGTTGATGCGGCTTAAGCCCTGGCTCAGGCGCTGTTGCAGCGGCTCCAGCAGCGCCGCGGCTTCCTCGCTGCTCCACAGCAAGGGCTCGTCGCGGCGCTGCAGCAGGGTCAGGATGGCCTGCAGGCCGAGATGGGCGGCTCGGATGTCGATCAGGCCCTGCGTCAGACGGGCGTCCATCTCTTCGCATTGCCGGGCCAGTTGCCGGCCAAGCTGCGGCAAGGCGCTCTGGTCCTGTGTATTGCTCAGGTTCTGGTTCAAGCGCCTTAATTGCTCCATGGCGGGCAAGGTCGTTGTCATGGCATTCCTTAGGTTTGACCCCTCTGAAAAACTCAAGAAGATTGGCGATATCAGAAGTTGAGGGTGGTTTTTAGGCCCACGACCCAGGCATTGGGCGTCTGAACCAGCCCTCCCGGCCGCACCCAGTATTGGAGTCCGGGTTGCAACTCCAGCCAGGGCCAGACCTGGTAGCGGTAGATCAATTCGGCGTTGACCGAGGATTCCGGCAGCGGCGCGTAAAGCGGGTCCTGATAGTCGCTGACGCCGGCTCGCTGATTCAGCAGGTTCTGGCTGCGGCGCCAGTTGGGGCTGGCCTGAAATTTGGATACGCCCAAGGCCAGCCAGTCATTTGGCCGGGCATCAAATGGTCCGCGATAGCGTAAGGACAAGGAGCTGGCATAGGACCGGGCGTTGCTGCGTTGATCGGCCACGCCCAAGCTCCAGGAGAGGCTGAGCCCGCGGTTGGCTGTTTCAAGGCGGCGAGTCAGCTGTTGATTGAAGCCGGTGTACAGATACCAAGTATTGCGGTAGTGCCGATACCCCGCGGGGTCGTCCGTTCCCGCGCCTCCGGATGCTCCGGCGTAGAAGTCGCGTTGCTTGGCATTGGTATAGAGCAATCCCAGCATGTAAATGCCTGGCAGGCCAAAATGGCGGGTTTTCCATTCCGCTTCCAGCGGCAGCAGGATGCCGCGGCTGCCGTCGGTGGATACGCTCCAGGCGTGGCTGCGTGATGGCGCTTGCGGGTTCTGTTCCAGCAGGCCGGTTTTCAGGGTGACTTCCGGAGTGAGCCGGTACTGTAAGCTTGTGCCCCAGTAGTGCACGTTCCAGTTGTACCAAGTGCGCGAGCCGGCGGATTTTCCTCCGCACAGATTCAAGGTCTGGAAATCGCAGGGAATGATCTGGTCGAAGTCCTGCACCTTGTTCATCAGTCCTATCCGCCACTGCAATCTGCCGTCGAGAAAGCTGCGACGGAAGGTCAGCCAGCCCAGCCGGGTAATGGACTGGCCGCCCCAGCTTTCCTGCGCCAGATCGTTGAAACCGACGCGTGGGTCTTGCAGCCGCGTGCTGGTCAGATTGTTGTCATGATTGCGGTTGACGATATTGCCCTCGATCGCGGCATCGGGCATGCCGGTCAGCGCCTCCAGGCTTTGGCTGAAGGTCAGCGAAAACTGGTCGATGTATTCGGCTTTCTTGTCCTTGTTGTAACCGCCTTTGGCGTTGTAGGCGGTTTGGCTGACGTGGGCCAGGCGATAACGAAAACCATATTGTTCCAGCCGGTTGCGAATACCGGTATCGGTGCTGAGCAAGTCGCCGGCCTGCGGTTCGAAGCCCAGAACCGTGCCGTTCCAGGCCGGGTTTTGGCTTTCGGCTTGAATGACATCGGGGCTTAGCAATACCCCTAAGCTCAGCGCCAAAGCCAAGGGACCGCGACGCGGGGCGGTAGAGAACAAGGTAGGCATGTTTGTCTCCTGATCTTTCCGGCGGCTGCCTAGGCGCGGGCAAAGCCCGCTCCTGGCCTATGGCAGCGCCTGCTATGGCTTGGCCCGCTGTTGGCGGGCCGCGAATGTTCCCGTTTCTGCGATTAGCCGGCCGGCTTAAGCGTTTGTCCCCGGCTGCGTATCACGTCTCGATACCAGTAAAAGCTGTCCTTGCGCCTACGCTCCAGGCTGCCTTGGCCTTGGTCGTCCAGATCGACGTGGATGAAGCCGTAGCGTTTGGACATCTCCGCCTTGGAGGCGCTGACCAGATCAATAGGCCCCCAACTGGTGTAGCCAAGGAGTTCCACGCCGTCGTCCAGGGCCTCGGCCGCTTGCAGCAGGTGATCGTTGAGGTATTGGATGCGGTAGGGGTCGTGGATGCGGCCGTCCGGCGTCACCTCGTCGCGCGCGCCCAGGCCGTTCTCCACGATGAACAGCGGCTTCTGGTAGCGGTCGTAAAGCAGATTGAGCAAGTAGCGCAGGCCCTGCGGGTCGATCTGCCAGCCCCATTCCGAACTGGGCAGGTGAGGGTTGGGCACCATGCCCAGCACGCCGTTTGCCTGTTGGCCCACTGTGGGATCGGCTGAGGCGCAGCCGGACATGTAGTAGCTGAAGGAGATGAAATCCACGGTGGCGCGCAGGTCGTCAAGGTCGGCAGCGCGGATATCCAACGCGATGCCTGCCTCGCGGAAGAAGCGCTGCATATAGGCCGGATAAGCGCCTCTTGCCTGCACATCGCCAAAGAACAGCCACTTTCGGTTTTGCCGCAAAGCTTCCTGCACGTCTTCCGGCCGGCACGTGAGCGGGTAACGAACGCCTCCCAACAACATATTGCCGATCCGGGCGCCCGGTATCAGTTCATGGCAGGCTTTGACGGTGCGGGCGCTAGCCACCAGTTGGTGGTGAATGGCTTGGTAAATCGCTTGCTTGCCGCTGTCCGGCGGCAGGCCAACACCGGTAAACGGCGCGTGCAGCGCCATATTGATCTCATTGAAGGTCAGCCAGTATTTGACCTTGTCGCGATAGCGGGCGAATACGGTGCGGGCGTAATGCTCAAAAAAGGCGATGGTCTGGCGGCTGGCCCAGCCGCCGTGTCGCTGGGTCAGCGCATAGGGCATTTCGAAGTGCGACAGCGTGACCAAGGGTTGAATCCCGTGCTTGGCCATTTCGTCGAACAGGCGATCATAAAACGCCAGCCCGGCCTCGTTGGGCGCGTCCTCGTCGCCTTGGGGAAAGATGCGGCTCCAGGCGATGGACACGCGCAGGCAGCTAAAACCCATCTCGGCGAACAGAGCGATGTCCTCCGGATAGCGGTGATAAAAGTCTATGGCCTGGTCCTTGAGGCCGCTGTCGCCGGCCACGCGCTGGGCGATGGGGCCAAACACCCCTTGCGGCAGCACATCCGAGGTGGACAGGCCTTTGCCGTCGGCCAGGTAAGCGCCTTCAGCCTGATTGGCGGCCAAAGCGCCGCCCCATAGAAAATCAGCGGGAAACAATGTCATCTCTCATCTCCTGATGCGGTGGTTAACGGCTGACGGCCAGCAGAGGCGCCAACTCCGCCACCTCGGCCATGGTGAGAGGCTGCACTTGCGGGCAGCCGGGGTTGCTGATCAGCACCAAGCTGGTCATGTCGAAGCCGGCCTCGGCAATGGCGGCGCGGTCAAACTCCAACAGCAGATCGCCCGCCGTGATGGCGTCGCCAGTCCGGACATGGGCGTTGAAGTGGCGGCCATCGAGCTTGACGGTGTTGATGCCGATATGGATCAGCATTTCGGTGCCGTCGTCGGCGACGAGCGCCAGGGCGTGGCAAGAGTGGAATAGGGATTTGACCCGGCCGCCAAACGGCGCCACCACCCGACCGCTGTGCGGCAAGATAGCCACGCCCTTGCCCAGCACGCCGCTGGCGAAGGCGGGGTCCGGTACCGTGTTGAGCGCCTGGGGCTGGCCATGAATCGGGGAAAGGACTTGATAAGACGATGCGGCATCGACCGCGGTTGGAGGCTCTGTCGTCGCGGCGGCCGCCGCCTCGGCCTTGGGCTGGCCGAAGAAGAAAGTGAGCAGCGCGGCGAGACTCGCCGCCAGCAGGCTGCCGGCAATCGCTCCCCAAACCGTATAGTCGATGCCGCTGTCGGGAATGAGTTGAGCAAAGGAAAAAATGCTGGCCAGACCCATCGAGTATTTTTTTGCCTGCACATAGCCGACAAACAGGCCGCCTAGCGAGCCTCCCACGCAGCCGAAGATGAAAGGGCGTTTGGCCGGCAAATTGATGGCATAGATGGCCGGTTCGGTAATGCCGAACAGGCCGGACGTGACCGCCGAGCCGGCCAGGGCGCGTTTTTTGGCGTCGCGGCTGCGCAGCATCACCCCAAAGGCTGCGCCAGCCTGCCCTAAAACAGCGGGGATCAACATGGGCGTCAAGGTGTCGTAGCCCAGCGCGCTCAGATTGTTGTAGAACAGCGGGATGAAGCCCCAGTGCAGGCCGAAGATCACCAAGACCTGCCAGCCCGCGCCCAAGGCGGCGCCCGCAAGCATGGGCATGAAGCCGTACAAGACCTGAATGCCGCCCGCCAGTGTTTGGCTGGCCCAAGTGGCCAGCGGTCCTATCAGAATGAAGGTGAGCGGCACAACCAGGATCAGGCAGGCCAGGGGCGTCAGGATGTTGCGCACCGAGTCATGCAGGCGTGGACGGAGCCTACGCTCGACTTGGCAACTGACCCAGGCCGCAAACAGGATGGGCATCACCGAGGAGCTGTAATTCATCAAGGTCACGGGCAGGCCGAGAAAATCCAAAGCCGCCGTCCCCGGGTCTTTGGCGGCCTCAAAAGCACGGAGCGCTTGTGGATGCACCAAGGCGCCGCCAATCGCCATGGTGAACAGAGGATTACCGCCAAATTTTTTGCCGGCGGTATAGCCCAGCGCCATCGGCAGGAAATAAAACAAGGCGTCGCTGGCGGTGAACAAGAGTAAATAAGTGCCGCTGCTCTTGCTCAGCCAAGCGCAAGCCACGAACAGAGCCAGCAGCCCTTTTAAAACACCGGAGGCGGTAAGAATGCCCAGGACGGGCATGAAGATGGCCGATACCAGGCTGATAAAACGATTGAACAGCCCATCCTTTTCTTCCTTATCGGCGTCCTCCTGGGCACCCATCAGCGGCTGTATCTCGGCATAGACCTCCGCCACCCGGTTGCCGATCACCACCTGGAATTGCCCGCCGCTCTCCAGCGCAATGAGAACGTCGGGCAGGCTGTTCAAGCTTTCGGCATGGGCCAGCCCTGGGTTGCGCAATTTGAAGCGCAGACGGGTGGCGCAGTGCACCAGGCTCAGAATATTGTCCTTGCCGCCCACTCCCGCGACGATCAGCTTGGCGAGTATGTCCATTGTTCTCCTCCCTATGGCGAGCGAACGCTCAAAAAAAAACCTGACCGCGCCCGCCCGCAATGGGGGCGGCGTGGTCAGGTTTTGCCTGTTCTAGACAGTAACAACCCTATTGATGTCTCTGCGGCTCAAAGCCGCCGGCGAGTAAAGATCAGGCTTACAGGCGGCTGATGTGAATGGCGAGGAACATCATCTCGTCCAACTCAAGTTCCTTCTGGTACTGCTCCCAAATAAAGCCTCTAACGCTTTCCGCGCTGCGCCACGCCTGCGGGTAGCTTGCCTTCACCGCCGCATGCAAGGAGGCGTCTCCAACAGGCAATGTCTGCTGCGACAACACGCGTTGCGCAAAAAACTTCAGGTGGGCAATGAAGCGGTGGTAGTTCAGCATTTGCTCGTCAAGCTCACGCCCTTGCTGGTAGGTGACAATCCGGAGTATCTGCTGCATCAATTGGGAAATGGCTTGCATCCCGAGAGCCTCGGTTGATATTTGGGCATTGGTCAAATGCCAGGCGATGAACCCCGCTTCATCTTCCGGCAGGCTCAGACCCAGGCGCTGCTCAATCAGCATCAGCGCTTGCTGGCCAAGGGCGAACTCTCTTGGGTAGAGCCTGCGCATTTCCCATTGCAGCGCGTTGTGGAGGGCAATGCCCTGGCGCTGGCGTTCAATCGCGAAATGGCAGTGATCCAGCAGCGCCAGATACACCTCCTCGGGCAGTTTGCCCAATTGCTTTTTCGCCAGGCTGAGGATATCGGCGCACACCGCCATCACCTCCGCGGGGATGCCGCTCAAGACTTCGCTCAAGCGGGATGTCAGCTCATGGTTTTGCAAGGCGAAGAGTTTTTCGATCCGGGCCGGGTCCAGCGCGTCTCCCGGGCGCTTTTGGAACCCCAGGCCGCAGCCCATGGCCACCAACTCATGCTGGTGTTCGTCCAACACGAGGGCCGCGTTGTTGTTCAAGATTTTGCTGATTTTCATAGCGCACACCCTGAAAACAAAAAAACCTGACGGCTTGGCCTCAGCCAAGTCATCAGGTTTTGCCTGCTTGCGCAGTAACAATCCTTGAGCACATACATCCGGTTTGACGACGCGGGAACCCTGTCACGGCTTTGGTCCCAGCTGTCATCAACGCATAAGACCATAGGATGGTAGGAATGACAACTTAATTTGTTAAAAATATGACAATTCAACGCCGACTGATGCGGGCGTCTGACAGAGCGGGCAGCCGGGGGCGGTTTAGCGGCAGTGGCGAAAGAGAGGGAAGGCGTCATTGCGGTCTCCAAGTCAGTGTTGGAAACCTGTCGTTCCGCGGGCAGGGAACGGCGTCGGGGCAAAGACTGTGCAACTGGCTGGCGCAATTGTCCAGCACCGCGGTGGCGGCGCAGGCCAGATGCTGCAAACGGGGTTGATGTGACTGTGCGGCGTGGGATTGGAAGGCGTCAAGCGCGTGACGCAGGGTGGCGAGGCAGTTCAAGGCCAGGGCGCAGGCGGCCAGGGTTTGGCTCTGTGGATCAGGCGGTGGTTTGGCGAAAGCGGAGTGCGGATGGGAAGGGGTCATTGCGGTCTCCTAGTCAGCTTTAGAGCCTGCCCGGAGAGGCATGGACAGGCACGTGACAAGGTGGCAAGACCGGTATGTATGATCAAGGACCGGCAGCCCACAAGGAGCTCCCTGCCACGGCCTACCCGAATGGGTACAGCGTGGCAGCAGACGTAGTTGTGCCAAAGCGGACACAAAAGAGTCTGCGATCATACATTTCTGGGCTTGCCAGCCCTACGCAGCGTATTGGGCGCAGCGCGAGGCACAGGGTACTGAGGCGGGGGTGGGGCGTCAAGCCAATGGCGGAGGAGAGGAGGGTTTCTTGATTGTCATCCTTCAAAGGATGCGTCGTGGTTCATCAAGTTGGAATTTTCAAGGGGGAGCGGACTGGAGTTTGTGGGGCCTCAAGACCAAACCCTTGGTTAATGCCTTGTTCTACCGTGGCGGAATTTACTATCTATATAGGATATTGATTGGGGTCAGCACGCCGGGGTGGACATTTTGCCAGACCGATTTGAAGCCAAGTTGCGAGTCGCCATTGCCGTTGCCATGTTGTTTGTAGCGGCGCTGTCGCTTTCCATCTGGAAGGTTGTCGACAACGCCAGTCAAGCCGCGCACTGGCTGGCGAACAGCGTTCTGGTCATGGACCAGTTGGCGCATATCCGCGGCGATACCACGCAAGTGGAAATGAGCACTCAGAACTATCGTCTGACAGGCGATGAATCCAATTTAAAGGAGCGCGACAGGGCAATTGACGCACGCGAGCGCTTGCTGGCGCAGCTTCGTGTGCGAGTCGGCGATAGCCCGGAACAGCTTAAGCGTTGGATGGCTCTGCGCAGAGTCGTCAATCAGCGATTGGCAATCTCCCGTGAGGTTGAGCGCTTGTATCGCCAGCAGGGCGGAACCGCAGCCAGCGCCTATGCGACGCAAGCGCCGCTACGCGCCTCCCGCACACAGGTATATCGCTTGCTGGACGAAATGGACCGGGAAGAGCACCACGTGTTGGAACGGAGGCAGATCGATTATGAGCGCTCACAGCAGTGGCAGCTATGGTGGAACGGCCTGAGCGGCATCACGCTTTACCTGCTGCTGGCCGGGACTTTTTTCATGGTGCGGCGGCAATGGCGGGCGCTCAAGGCCAGCCGGGAGGCATTGGCGTCCAGCGAGGAAAGCCTGGCCGCCACGCTGCATTCGATTGGGGACGCGGTTGTTTCCGTCAATGCGGCTGGCTTGATTACCCGTTGCAACCGGGTGGCCGAGTTGCTCACGGGTTGGCCTGCCGCCGAGGCCGTCGGCGTGCCCCTGTCACAGATATTGACCGTGCGGCGGGATAAAGACGACCGGGCTATCGATTTATTGGCGTGCGGCACAAGAATGGTGACTCAGGCCTTGCACATGCCGGAGTCCTGGCATGGGGAACTGGTGGCGCGCGACGGCCGGCAGTGCCCGATCAGCTACACCGTGGCCCCGATTATCGCCAGCGGCGGTCAACTGAACGGCGTGGTGGTCGTATTCCATGACTCCACCGCGGAACGGGATGCCCGGCTGACCATACTGGCGCAGAATGCCCTGCTTACCGAGAGAGTGCAGGACCGGTCCTTGCGCTTGGTGGAAAGCGAGGCGCATCTGGACGCCATCCTCAGCGCAGTGCCGGTGCTGATTGCCTATGTCAATGCCGATCGCCTCTATGTGTATGTCAACGAACAGTACCGGCAGCGCTTTGCGCCAGAGCGCGTGAACATCACCGGCTGCGCCGTGAAGGAAATTCTGGGGGAAGAGCGTTACGACATAGCCTGTCCGCGCATTGACAAGGCGCTGGCAGGCGAGCCGCTGGACTATGACTGGCAGCCTTTTCCAGGGGTTTGGCAAAACATACGCTATGTGCCCAAACGCAATGAGCAGGAGGAGGTGATCGGTTATTACGTGCTGGGCATCGACGTCACCGAGCGCAAGGCGGCAGAGGAGCATATCCAGCTGCTCAACAACGAACTGTCTCAGCAAGTGCGCGAGCTGGAGCATGTTTCCCGCGCCTTGCGTACCCTCAGCGCTGGCAACCGCGCCATGTTGCGCGCCAAGGACGAGCAGGAGTTGCTGGACAGCAGCTGCCGGGCCATTGTTGAGGCCGGCGGTTACGACACGGCGGTGATCTGGTATGGCGACGGAGAGGCGCAAGAGCTACAGCCGATGGCTCAATGCGGCTTTGCCGGCGGGCTGGACGAACTGAAAGGCATTGTCCTGGGCAGAGCCGATGCCGCCGGCGGCATCAGCATCACGCCGACTGCCGTGCGTACCGGCAAGGTGCAACTGGCGCGCGACATGCAGAACGACAGCCGGTATGGGGCGCTGCGGGCCTTGATGTATGGGGCGGCATCCGGCCTGGCCTGCCCGTTGCGGGTGGACGGCCGCGTGATCGGCGCCCTGACCATTTACGACAAGCAGGCGGATACCTTTGACGACGACGAGATTGATTTGCTGATTGAGGCCAGCGCCGATCTCGCGTTCGGCATCGGCTCCTTGCGTGCGCAGCGGGAACGAGAGCAGGCCCGCGCAGCCATGCAGCAAATGCTGCGCCATGATCAACTGACCGGCCTGCCCAATATGTTGCAGTTTGAAGAGGCATTGACGCTGGCCGTTGTGCACGCCAGCCAGGAGGGCCGCATGCTGGCCGTGCTGCAGTTCAATATCGAGCGGCTGGGGGAAATCAACGAGGTGCTCGGCTTTGCGCAGGGCGACCAGGTATTGCGTGAGTTTGGCGCTCGCCTGAGGGCTTGCCTGCCCGCCGCCGCGTTGGCCGCGCGCGTGCGAGGCGACGAATTTGCGGTCTTGCTCCCCGGCGCCGACGCGCAAGAGGCCTTGGTGCTGGTCACGGCGGTCACCTGGACGATGACCACCGCTTTTGAAGTGGCGGGGCTGACCCTGGACGTTGCTGCAAGAGTGGGAATCGCGCTGTTCCCTCAACATGGGGGGAACGTACACGATTTGTTGCGTCATATGGGCAAGGCCGCACAGCAGGCCAAGCAGCGAGGGGTGGCTTATTGCCTGTACGAACCGGGCAAGGGCGAGACGCAGGCGGAGCGGCTGACGCTGGCCAGAGAACTCCGCCATGCCATAGCGCAGGGCGAGCTGCGGCTATACCTGCAGCCCAAGGTCAGCCTGGCCGATGGCCGGATCTGCGGCGCCGAGGCCTTGGTGCGCTGGCAGCATCCGCAGCACGGCTTGTTGGGGCCCAGCGCCTTCATTGATATCGCTGAGCGGTCCGGGCTTATCCACCCGCTGACCGAGTGGGTCATTACGGCAACGCTGGAGCTTCTGCAAGCCTGGCAGAGGCAGCGGCTGATGCTGCCCATCGCGGTCAATTTATCGGTGCGCAATCTGCAAGACGACGCCTTGCCGGACAAGCTGCGGCTTTGGCAGGAACAGCGTTCGATTCGCACCGGCTTGCTGGAGCTGGAAATCACGGAAAGCTCCGTGATGCTGGACCCGGAGCTGGCGCTGGCCTTGTTGCATGAACTGCGATGCGCTGGTGTCGCACTGTATGTGGATGATTTTGGCACCGGCTACTCGTCGTTGAGCTATCTGCAAAAACTGCCGGTGGATTACATCAAGATTGATCAGTCTTTTGTGATGAATATGTCGCAGGACAAAGACTCCGCCATGATCGTGAAATCCACCATCGAACTTGTCCACCATCTGGGACGGCTGGTGGTGGCGGAGGGAGTGGAGTCCGCCGCTGACTGGCAGAGCCTGCGTGAGCTGGGCTGCGACTATGCTCAGGGGTATTTTATTGCCGCGCCGATGCCGGCTGAGCAGTTCGCCGCCTGGACCACCACATTCCGGGCGCCATAACGTGGGAAAGCCTCCTGTGCCGCAAGCCGCTTTGCTTGGACGGCTAGCTGCGGCAAGGGGTTTTGCTCCTGTTGCGCGAGCAAGCGCTGGCTGAGGCCCCGCAATGCTTTGATGACCGGCGGCCCGGCATATCCCATGGACGAGGCATACGCAGCGGAGTGCGGAGGGAAAGGCGTTATTGCGGCCTCCTGGTCAACTTTGGCGCCGGCCGGGAGAGGCTTGACCCGGCGCGCGACAAGGTTGCAAGACCGCAATCTACTACGGCAGCCGTCAGGCTTGGCCTTCTTGCGGGTACGACGAGGGCGCAGCCAGACGAACCTATACAGCGGCGGAGCCGCTAGGTTCGGTTGCCTCCGTATGGACAAATCGGAGCAGGGGACTTCGTTTAGTTGATATCTTAAGAATAATTGCCGAGAATGCCCGTGGCGTGCCGGAAGCTACTTTCTTGAATGGAAAGGAAAACTATGGCTGCGCGCGCAATCGTCCGGGAGGGCGATACCACTTCACATGGCGGCACCGTGCTGGAGTCATTCCCCAACTTCAATATCTATGGCAAGAACGCATCCGGCATCGGCCACCGTGGCTACTGTCCGCAGTGCAAGACAGAGTTCGTCATCGTGGCCGGGGCGCAAAACGTCATCTTCATGGGCAAGAATGTGGCGGTGGAAGGGATGCTCACTTCCTGCGGCGCAGTCCTGATTGCCTCCCAGTCTCAAGCCACGGTAGATACCGACCCTGGCGCAGCCAAGAGGGTGCCGGGGCCGCTGAGCGCGATGATTGCGGCGGGAGCGCCCATGCTGGCGCAAGGCCCGAACTGGATCGAGTTCGCTTTGCCCGCCCAGGAGAACTACCAAGGCTTGGCCTGCACGATCAACTTCAACGACGGCAGTTCCAAAGACATGACGTTTGACCAGGCCAGCTGCTTGCGGATTGACTCCATGGCCGAGGTGGCGGGTGTCCATGTGGAAATTCCGGATGACGAAGATAATGGCGAATGCCTCTTTAACCAATTCATTAATCTGATTGAGGGCTGAGACATGACTGATTCCGTGACCTATGGCAGAAGCCGCAGTGCTGGCACTTCCACCACCAGCGGGGCCAGCGTCCCCGAATATAAGATCGAGTACCGAGGTTACTATCAGGTTAATCTGCGGCATGAACTGGAGTCGCCTCTCAAGAAAAGCATTGAAGCTCTTGAAGCTGCTGCGGCGCGCTTTGCGACGGATGCTATTAATGATGGGAATGTACGGATTTCTTATCAGAATAATATTCACCGCATGGGACAGGCAGTGCTTGATGAAGTGAGTGCCGGTAACATAACGGCAAAAGATGGTATGAGCTTTTCCATCCAAATGCGTAACAAAATCATGCTGGAGCACCGAGCGGTGACTTCAAGGCAAGGAGTTGCCTTAGCGGAAAAGCATAAGCCCAAGGGGGTGAGTGAGAGGGAGTTGCTAGATAAATACGCCAAGGATATGTATGGTAAGGATTTTGAAAAATTGACTCGCTCGAAAAAAACAAGTATTTATTATAAGATTATTAACTCTTCGGCTCGAACAAATGATGGGTTTGATGGAGTCGCAAAGAAATTAAAAGTTATGGGGAAGGTGGGCTGGGTAGTGACCGCAACACTAGCGACTTATTCAATAGCAGAGGCAGAGAACAAGAAGAAAGAAGCTGTAAGGCAGGGTGCTATCATTAGTGGGGGTGTGCTAGGGGGAGCGGCTGCTGGACTGGCGGTTTCTACTATTTGCGGTCCAGGTGCTCCATTTTGTGCGATTGCGGTAGTTTTGGCGGGTAGTATTGCTGGTGGAGCATTGTCTGAAACGGTGGTTGATAGTCTAGATGAGGAATTGGAGGAGTTTGCAAATTGGCAGCTGCAATAAACGGTTTCAGCATAGCTAAACGTGATGTCTACCTTTCTGAATCAAGAGATGTTGAGTATACACTTTTGTATGAAGGAGCGGACACTGGTATCAAATCTATCTACTATCACGATATTGTCGTTCAATATCAATTAATGGACGGATGTTTTTTTGTCGTGCTGAAGAATGAACATTTTGAGATTGTGAACTATGCTTTTTATCTGTTGGGTAAAGGTCTTTCGACTTTGGATTGTGTGAAGCAATTTCAGTCTTATGGGTGTGATGGATTTATGACTGATAAGCATTTTTCAGAAGGAATATTTTCTTTCAAAAGAACAGGTAATTCCAAAAAGTATGTTTTGAAAATAGACCGCAAAGGTGGGTTTTTTTATTCAATGAGTGACTTTAGGGGTAGATCATTTTTTGATTTCCTTCGTTTGAAAAAATACTTGATGCTGATGGAAGTGCCGTGATTTTGTCTTGAGTGCAACTGTGTGGGAGTTGCTGCTGCTAGACTATTTGCTGAAATGTGTAGTGGATAGCTTTAGATGAGGAACTAGAGTGGCATGCAAAGTGCAATATACAATAACTAACTTCAGCTTGCTTAAAGATGAGAAAACATCAAATGATGGGAATGCTTATTACTTTCTACTGTTTGATGGCGATAGGGCAGGAGTAAGAACATATTGTGAAACTGTCTTTATCCAGCATCGTTTAGGCGAAGGTGGGCGATTTTTTGTTATTTTGGAAAATGAGTGTTTTGATGCTGTAAATTATATTGTTTATTTGTTTGACGCCAATATTCATGTCTTGGATTGCTTGTGTCTGGATTGGTCTGAATTGGATAGGGGGTTTATACAGAGCTATCAGCTGAATGATGGTGTGTTTTGCTTTGAGAGATCTCTGAACAATAAAAAATATGCGCTGAAGATTAGCGATGGTGGTGAGTTTCGTTATTCAGGAGGGGATTTCAAATATAGGGCCCTGCTTGACTTCATCAGGCCACGAAAATTCTTAACCCTGACAGGGTAGGCATAGTTTCTTTTAATCAGGGCTCAGTTGGTCGTCTGGGAGGAGGTGCTTTCAAATTGGCAGTAACAATAAATCATTTCAGTATAGAAGAACGTAATGCCCATCTCTCCAAGTCTGGAGAGGTGGAGTATGTGCTTTTGTGTGAAGGAGAAGATGTCGGTATCAGGTCTATTTACTATAATGCTGTTTTTGCCCAATATCAGTTGGAGGAGGGGCGCTATTTTGTTGTGTTGGAAAATGACTCCTGGGAGGATACTAATTATCAGTTTTATCTCTTGGGTTATGATTTCTCGATTTTAGACTGTGTGCGACAATTTGCTTCTGATGATTGTGAAGAGAGATTTATCGTTTACCATAGGCTTGACGGAGATGAGTTCACTTTCAAAAGAGCCGGTAATGCGAAAAAACATGTCTTGAAAATTGACCGTGTAGGAAGGTTTTTTTATTCGGCAAGAGACCTGAAGAGTAGATCGTTTTTTGATTTTCTTCGCCTGAAAAAATATTTTTCACTAACTGAAGTGTAATGCGGCTATTTAAGGTTTCGATTGTTGTGGTAGGGTGAGGCGTAAAGGAGGGCAAGGTGGTGTCTGAGATAATAAACTTCAGCTTGCTAAAAGATGAGAAGCCATCAAATGATGGAAATATATATTATTTCCTGTTGTTTGATGGCGCTAAAACTGAGGTGAGGACTTATTGTGAAACTGTCTTTGCACAGTATCGCTTAGCAGAAAATAATAGGTATCTAGTTGTACTGGAGAATAGCTATTGGGAAGGTGATGATTATACCTTTTACCTGCTGGATGCCGATTTTAAAGTTCTGGATTGTATGTATATAATTTGGTTTGAGGGTAATCCCGGTCATATAGATAACTATCAGCTGAGGAACGATGGGTTTTGTTTTGAAAAATACAAGAACGTTAAGAAGTACTTGATAAAGATTGGCGAGCGCGGAGGGCTTTGCTATTCGTGGATGGACTTTAAATATAGACCCTTGAAGAACTTCATCAAGCCACGAAAATTCTTAACCCTGTCAGTGCAGGCATAACTTCATTGATTGCTGTGGAAGAGCCTGCACCAATCAGTTCCGTGCCCCGTTTTCTATCACACCGATGCGCGCAGTCCCCCGCATAGGCGTACTCATCGCTCCAGCTGCATCCTTCCCGTTTCTAGTCTTCGCAAGTGCCAGCCATAGGCAAGGAGTGGCTTACGGGCTGTTGTTGTTTGGCGAAAGCGAGGTACGGATGGAAGACGGCGGCTGTACCACAATCGCCCGGGAGGGCGATATCACCTCCACTGTGCTTGGGTTTCGGTTCTACCGTCCCCATGACCGCATTCTCTCCAAAGATGGTTTTTCAGAAAATTTCGCCTAACTTAGACGTTCTCTATTCATAATAAAATAATCAATAGAATTTGCCTTGACATTGTCATGTCTAGTGCTAGGATTTTTGTATGGCGGAATTTACTTCATTTTATGGCTGAAGATTTGCAGAATATTTCAGTCATGCAAATACAAATTTTGCTAGAAAACCAGTCTTTCATTGACGTGTTTTTATTTGTACAGCAAGTCCCGTAAAGCTGACACGGCTTTTATCGTCTTTTCGCTGCACCGCCCTTTATCAAAATGAATGATCATGCGAGGTGTGTATGCCTGAAAACAATGTGGTTCAAACGCCGGCTCCGCCCTATCCAGAATATTCGGATAAAGTACTGGATCAGCCGGCTGATTATGGTGTGCTGAAGCAGCTGGAAGGCACATGGGTTAACTACAATCCGGACAAGACAAATCTGGGCTGGGGTTTGCATACCACCTGTATGCCGTCTCCAGGGACAAATTCTGAAACCATTTTCGGCATATTCCACTTCCTCTGTGAAAACTATACCGAAGAACTCACGTTTTCCCTGGTGGATGGCGGGGTGCGGAATCGGGGCGGCACCAATGAGCAGTTTGCGGGCGCGGTGAAATACAATCAAAGCATACAGCGCGTCAGTGACGGCGTGGGCATTCACGAAGAAGATGGCATGTATTTGTGGATGAACCCGATGTACAACCATGCGGCTACTGAGGAATCCGTCATTTCTGATAACGGTTTCCCTGGGATTGCCATTGGCGCCGGCGCCAACGGGCCAAATTATGTGCCGCCTTATTCCATTGCGCGTAGCGGGACCATACCCCATGGCAGTGCGATGATGATCACCGGCGGATTTCAGGCGGACATTCCCGGCAAACCGGAATATCCCACCGGCACCGACTGTTGGACTCAGCCCTTTAGCAACTCGTGGCCAACGACTCCTCCGCCGCAAGACAATAATACGGTGCCGGCTGCCGTTGCTGCCAACCCCGTGCCCCTGGCTGGGTCTCCGCTCGCCATTTCACCCAGCATGGGCGCAGCCGCACTGCTGTCGGTTCAGGAGGGTGCGCCGGCCGCGCCGCTTAATCTGGATGAACCCGCGCCGGCTTGGGCGTTTGACAAGTCATTGCCGGCCACCCAGCCGGACAGCAATCTGACTTATTTCCAACGGATTGTCGCTGATCCAAACTACCCGTATTCCGTGCGACCTGATTTGCGGTTGCGTGATGTGATCAAAGACCAGCGCATCAAAAAATACACGCTGATTCAGCTCAGCAGCAAGCACAATGGCGGGCCGCAAGGCGGGATTTTAAATACGCCCTTTGTGAGCACCTTTGCCAATGTTACGGAAATGAATCTGAATTTATGGATACAGACGGTGATAGACAGCGACGGCTGTGAGGTGTTGCAGCTTCAATATGAGCAAGTGCTGTTTTTTGAGTTCATGTTCGGCTCCAACGGGCAAGTGACGCGCTGGCCGCATATCCAAGTCAATACTTTGAGAAAGAAGCCGACGGGTAGGTCGCATGTAAACTACTAGGACTCTTTTGATGAAAACACCGCTTCGCAATAGTGAAGCGGTGTTTCTTATTACGCTGCGCGATTAGCCGACTAAGAGTGGCTAACAAAACTCAGTTTTACGGCTGAGGCAAGGCGGGCCGAGGCAGACAGTACCTTGAGTACGGCAAGTCGGCGCAACGCAGCATCAGGGCTTTTGTGAGCCGCTCTAACTGCCTATGCGCTCCGCCAAACGCAACTGGCAGGCGGTGGCTAGCTTCACCAGTTCCGCCTTGCTGACCGGTATCTTGCCGGGCGGGGCGATCAGCTCCGCCATGCCGCTGAGCGTGGAGACGCTGCTATCCAGGCCGATCAGCCTGCCTTGCGGCCAGCGCTGCTTGTTGCTGGGCGCGTAATCCAGTGTCAGCACCCAGCGTGAATGCAGCCATGGGCCGGGTTCGCGCAGAACGGTGTCCAACACCGCGCGGCTGACCTGTTGCGCCGCCTCCGCGGCGAGGGCGAGCGCCAGGTGCAGGGCTTCCGCGGTGCCAGCCGCGCCGGCT
This sequence comes from Chromobacterium rhizoryzae, assembly GCF_020544465.1. Classification (NCBI taxonomy): domain Bacteria; kingdom Pseudomonadati; phylum Pseudomonadota; class Betaproteobacteria; order Neisseriales; family Chromobacteriaceae; genus Chromobacterium; species Chromobacterium rhizoryzae. The sequence continues at coordinate 2,872,202 of NZ_CP066126.1, read as the reverse complement.
TGATGCAGCAAGGCCGGGCGGGTTTCCTCCAGCCACCAGCGCCGCAGCCGCCGCGCACCGGGCTTCTTGATACGGCGGAGCACCTCGTCCAGCTCGCTTTCGGACAGGCACAACACCGGTTCCGCCTCATCCGTCAGGCAGAAGGCTTGTCCCAGCGGCTCGCCCAAGGCCTGCTGAAAATCCTTCACCTCCAGCTTCATGGACGCAGCCACCTCCGCTGCTACAAACCAGAACCCCTCCGGCCGTCGCAGCACCCGCATGGCCAAATCCTTGGCGAAATCCAGCCGTAGCGGGGTATTCACTTCCAGATTGATAGCGGCATTCATGGCCGAGCCTCCCCAATGAAACGTGGGAGCCGCGCTGCCAGAAACGCATGGCGATACGCGGCACGCAGTCGCAAGCAGGCATGTGATAGGCGGTGGGGAGAGTAAATAAGGGGAGGGGAGATAGAGACGACAAATATAAGACGAGCATCCATGGTTATGGACTCCTGACGGTTTTGTCTAAAGCGCCCCCTGTTGAGAGGGGCGGCCGGGCACTTCAACACCGCCGTCAGACGGCCCGCAGATTTCCCCCGTTGCCGGGGTATTGTATGGCTGCACGCTACCCGGCCATAAGCTTTGGACGTGCCAGGATAGCGGCACGACAGGAAACCTATGGACGCAAAAAAGCCACGACTTACGGGCGCGGGCTAACCGCTGACGGAGAGGTGTGTTGAGCACCAGTGTGCAATCTAACAGTGTGGCAGCTTGGGGTCAATCCACTCAGGTAGAATGGAGAGTAACTTGGCTTTGGAGATGGTTATGTCAGTTTTATTTGCCGAATGTTTGCAAGCTTTGGGTGGTGATGCGAAGGTTGTAAATGCCAGCGATGCTGAAGTTGTTTTTTCTGATATTGAAAAGAAATTTATATTTTCAGTGTCTGGTGGTCTTCAAGTCGGCGATGAGTACCTGTCGATGAGAGGAGAGGCCAGGAAGCTGTTGGGTGAATTCAATAAGGAAAGTGGGGGGCTTTATATTTTTTGGGATGATGCTGCTGTTCCCATTTTGGAAATTCCAGCTTCGTGTATTTCAAAAATCATAAGCGGTATTGATGATGTTCTTGCTGTTGGATTCAAAAATTACATCTATCAATCCGAGACAGTGGCAATTATGGAAGCATCGTCATTTGGAACTGGACTTTTGGTTAGCCATGACTCTGTAGGAGAGGTGTGAGAGTGTTGTTAGTGCATGAGCGGGAGAGGTTAAAATCGCAGCTTAATGAATTTCACGAAAATGCCCATGGAATGGGTGTTGCTGCTGTTTGGTGTCAGATTGAATCAGCCCTAAGTATGGAAAAGAAAAGAGAAATATTTCTTTATATCTTACGCTTATTTTTTGATTCAAACCTAGTTAAATGGGGCTGTCGATCTGAGATTGTTCAAGATTTTAATCTTGTTCTTAAGATGATGGAGAGCTGCTGGCCTGATGATGATGAGTTCGATGATGATCAATTTTTGACTGTACTGCCATACGACAGTGATGGAGTGTCAAAGACACATGCTTGGATAGAAGGTGATTTAGTCTGGGTTGATGATTGTGGGAAGTATTTATGGTCTACGGATGCTGAATGATAAGCTTAGGAGGACGATCGAACCAATTTGCCAGCAATCCCCTTCAGCGCAAGCCGGTCTTTAAGCCAGACTCGGGGCTTTAAGTTGCCGGTTGTTCGACGCGGGGCGACGGTAGCGCCCCGCTAGTTCCGGCGGCTCCCCGAGTCTGGTTTGAAAGACGGGGTTTCGCAGCGCTCTAGGGGCGGCCTGGGGTTGCAAGGGGATTGGCCGCGCAATCCCCTTGCCCGTCCGCTGGGCGGAACCGGCATGCCAAATATTATCCGCGAAGCGGATTCCAAAATATAACGGCTATTTCAATAGATTGCCGCAATTTCACAGTAAATGTTAAGCTTTACAAGCTCAGCCTAATCTACCGTGCTGGCGTAAATGACAACCTGGCTTTTAGGTTTTAATTTATTTGCTAATAAGACCTTGGCAGGCTTCTTCAAATAGCTTTACTGTACCAGTCTTTGTATTTATTTCTTGGCATACTTTTATGTTTTCCTCAGTCGGAGGGATAGATGCCTTTGAGCATGCCGCATATTTTTGCGGATGCCTTGTCTCACTTAGTGATGCGGTTTGATCCAGCTCTGCGATGCAGACTTCCGACATCATTTTGTCTTGTGGTAGGTTGTAATTAAAAATGGGTGCGTAAAATTTTCCTGCTACTACTTTAAACGTTACATCATAGTATCCTTGGAAGTTTCTTATTGACATGTTGGTTAGGTTTGGCGCAATGATTGCGGGAATCACATTGTCAAAATCCTGAAATGTAATTCTTACGGTTTTCTCTCCAGGCAGCATCCCGATATAAGGTCCAAATGGATGGCCGGGTGGAAAGTATGTCTTAATTATCTTACCGTCAATGTGAGTGGTCGTGATTGATGGACCATTAAAGTGTGCTCTGTTCAGCGGAGAGTAAATTGCAACTTCACTGTTGGGGCGAGTATTGCCACTGTACATGTTTGATATGTTGGTTGCACAGCCTGCTATGGATGTAACGGTTAATATTATTAGTATGGTTTTTAGCTTCATCATGGACAAAATATTTATTGATTGGTTGTGCTGTTGGGGTAAAGAAAATAAGCCGGTGGTAAATCTTCATTTTACGCAAGGTAGACATTGACGTTCAAGAAGAATTAGGGTGGTTTGTTGGCTTTTTGAGAATTGAAACCGAACTAACTTATCAATTCCCTTTCGGGCAAGTCGGCTTTCGAATCAGACTCGGGGTTTTAAGCTGCCGGTTGTTCGACGCGGGGCGACGGTAGCGCCCCGCTAGTTCCGACAGCTCTCCGAGTCTGATTTGAAAGACGAGGTTTTGAGTGCTGCAGGGACAGCCTGGGGTTGCAAGGGGATTGGCCGCGCAATCCCCTTGCCCGTCCGCTGGGCGGAACCGGCATGCCAAATATTATCCGCGAAGCGGATTCCAATGTGGGCGGTGCGTCAAGTAGTATTCATGCCTCATCATCGTTATTTAATAAAATTTGATGCAGTTGAATGCAACTGGCAATGCCTTCGCTAAGTAAAAAATCAGTACAAAAGATGAAATTAATACGGCAATCCACCCAGTGAGAGGTACTTTGTCTCGCCAGAAGCGAAATTGCTTTTCTTTGTTTATCCAGTCGATTTGGTATTGCCAAAAAAACTTATAATGAGCATACCAGTCGCTGAATAGTATTTGTTTGCTTATCGCTATGCTATAGTATTTGTTCTCGATTTCTTTCAAGGTTGCATTGTGCTTATCTAGCTCAGAGTCTTTGGGGTCTTCAATGCCATCTACCTCTCTGTAGAGGTCTCGCAATAAATTGAATAGTTTAGTTAATTCGGTGGCGGTTTTTTCATAATCGCTTTTTTTGGAATCGTAGAATGTAATATAGAGTCCAATAAGGCCAATAATTGTGAGGGCTGCAGAGAGATTCTTTGTCGATAGTTCATCATGTATCAGTGCGAAAATGCCAATGGCTAGTGAAAAGAAGCCAATGAAGCCTGGGATCTTATCAACGATATCGTAAGTAGCCCAGTGCTTTCTGCCACCAAAGCCAACGTTGTAGCCTGTCTCAGCAATGTTTTTTAATAGTTGATCTTTGGTCATAAATTCTCGCTGATTGGTACTTGAATGCTGTCTTTTGCAATGACCACATTATTTTTAATGATATAGCAATCCACGATATGATCCCCTTTGAAACTGGTGGACTCTTTAATTTCCTCACGGCCAGTGTCAAAGATTATTTGTCCTCTTATACAGTCTCTTCTTTGAGCCTCAGGTCCTTGATTTAGTACTTTCCACTTGATGGAATAATCGCCCGGTATCTCTTTGTTTTTGATGAAAAACTTTAAACTTTTTTTCGATTTTAGCGGGTGATTTAGATGTAAGATTTCACTTAGTAATCTCTCGCGGAAACCATTTTGTGAGACTTCACAGTCGATTGTCAGCGGGTATCGAATGTCAATAGGGTGCTGATCCTCGATGAATTGCTCGGTGTTGCTGAATGCAAAATTATTTGCAGACTCCATTGTGGCTTTGGTAACGCTGGATCGTGTGCTTGGAAAGTCTGAACCAAACACCTTTTTCCATTTGTCTCCTTCATTATCTTGGCCCGTAGCATTTATGGCTTCGCAGCAAAGATCATAGGCTTTCTTCGCAGGGCGCTGAAATTTTTGTTTTACTCTAACTCGTTGTTTACTGCCGAGAGCTAGGTAGTAGTCTTGACCTTGCAAGTTTGATGCGTATTGGAAAAAATCTCTGACCATGTAGTCATGATAGTTATAGCTTTTATTGTCGTATGCATCTGTGGATGCTAAGAAATTATGCGCTAGAGTGTCAATTAAGAGCCCGCCAATACCTACGCCGTGTTTGTTTTTCCATGCCCTTAGTATTTTGCATAGGTGGCGTAAGTTTTTATTCTTGTTGTCGATGAACTCTTTGGTTGCTCTTATTTCTTCTCTAGGTTTTGTTATTTTCCAACTGCCACCATTTTTGGTGTTGGGGTATTTGAAGCTACCATCTTCTAATTCGAAGACAGGCTGAACTTCGATATGAAAGTTAGTGTAAAGCACACAAACAACCAAGCGATCTACATAAATATTAGTTCTAGGGTACCTGGATTGAATGGCTTTCTTTGTGTCTGCAAGAAGTTTGGATTGTCCACCGTTTTTATTGTAGGTGTCCCATTTTGATGCAGGAACGATGTACACCATATCGAGATCGGAAATACCTTTGATGGCAGTCCATCTACCATAAGAGCCAACTTGCAAACTATTTGCGGTTTTCGATTCAGTATCTCTGAAATTCTTGTTAAGAGCAGCTGTTATTTCTCCGTAGCGATCCTCAATTTGAGTATGATTTTCAATGCGAAGATTGCCTAAGAAGGTTCTAAAGATCTCGGCTGTAGTCATGCTGTCTCTCCTGTTCAGAAGGTGCAATACTATTTGTGCGATATAAAGTCTAGTGTTCTTGGCCGCTTTTCTATGCTGAGAATGAAGTGACCTGAAAAGGTTTATGATGTTTTAATGAGGTCACGGATAATTCTATGTTGGCTTACTCTTCTTTCTATGAAAAAGGCCCTGAAGAAGCAGGGCCTTTCGTCACGCCAAGTAAGATTTCGTACTTTGGTGATCGGGAAGAGCAAATTTTGACTACAAAATTTTAACCTTTCCGATTTCCGACAATCTGAATCAATCCCAGCTCAATGCCCCGCCAGTCTGGTACTCGGTCACGCGAGTCTCAAAGAAGTTCTTCTCTTTCTTCAAGTCGATCATCTCGCTCATCCACGGGAAGGGATTGTTCACGCCGGGGTAGAGCTGGTCCAGGCCAATCTGCTGCATGCGGCGGTTGGCGATGAAGCGCAGGTATTCCTTGAACATGCTGGCGTTCAGGCCCAGCACGCCGCGCGGCATGGTGTCTTCGGCGTAGGCGTATTCCAGTTCCACCGCGTGCTTGAACAGTTCGGTGATCTCGGCCTTGAAGCTTTCGGTCCAGATTTCCGGCTGTTCCAGCTTGATGGTGTTGATCAGGTCGATGCCGAAATTGCAGTGCATGGACTCGTCGCGCAGGATGTACTGGTACTGTTCCGCCGCGCCGGTCATTTTGTTCTGGCGGCCCAGCGCCAGGATTTGCACAAAGCCCACGTAGAAGAACAGGCCTTCCATGATGCAGGCGAACACGATCAGGGATTTGAGCAGCTTCTGGTCGTTTTCCAGCGTGCCGGTCTTGAAGGCCGGGTCGCACAGTACATCGATGAAGGGGATCAGGAATTCATCTTTGTCGCGGATGGATTTGATTTCGTTGTAGGCGTTGAAGACTTCGCCTTCGTCCAGGCCCAGGCTTTCCACGATGTATTGGTAGGCGTGGGTGTGGATGGCTTCGTCAAAGGCCTGGCGCAGCAGGAACTGGCGGCATTCCGGGCTGGTGATCTGGCGGTAGGTGCCCAGCACGATGTTGTTGGCGGCCAGGGAGTCCGCGGTCACGAAGAAGCCGAGGTTGCGCTTGACGATGCGCATTTCGTCTTCGGTCAGTTGGCCGGTTTTCCACTGTTCAATGTCACGCTGCATGTTCACTTCTTGCGGCATCCAGTGGTTGGCGCATTGGGCCAGGTATTTTTCCCATGCCCATTTGTGTTTGAAGGGCACGAGCTGGTTGACGTCGGTGGTGCCGTTGATCACTTTTTTGTCCACCACGTTGACGCGGCCGGCGGCGTTGGCGCCCGCGGAGGGGGCGGCCGGTTTGGTTTCGATGGTGTCGTCAAAGTTCAGCATTAAGGGCTCCTGTCTGGATTTACTCCGCGTCCGGCGCGGTGATTTGGGGCGGCAGCGGCTGCTTGTCGCCAGCCAGGCTGGGGCTGAGCGGCAGGCTGCTTTTGCGCAGTATTTGTATCTGGCGCGGCGCGGCGGCGATTGCCGGCACCGGGTCCAGGTCCACGTGCAGGCTGCCCAGTTTGCGGTAGCCTGCGTCTTTGCCATTTTCGCCATGGCGGGCGATACAGAATGCGGTGGCGCTCATGAGCGGCGTCCTTTCAGAAGCGCAGCTGTTGGCTGAGGCGGTGGATCAGCTGGCGTTCGCTGCTTTCCTCCTGCTCCACCTGGCTGCCGCGCGGCTGCCGCAGCTTCAGCAGCTGGCGGTATTGCCGGTTGGCTTGTTCTATGTCTTGCTTGAGCAGCTCTATTTGCTGCTGCAGTTCTTCCGGCTGGCAGTACACCACCAGCGCGTCCGCTTCCACCCAGGCTTTGCGCCATACTTTCTGGCGCGGCAGGCGGCGGGCTTCGTTGAACAGGTCCTTCCATTCGCAGGGCGGGGCCTGGTTCAGCGTCAGGTACATATTGAACAGCACAAACTGCTTGTCGGGGTTGTGGGTTCTTTGTTCGCAAAACCCGTTGATCCGGATGTTTTCAAACGTTTGCATCTGACCTCCTGCTGAAGCCTGGCTTGTGGCGGCGGGGCCGTGGGCCTCGTCTTCCTGGAACCCGCTCAACACCCGCCGCGCTTGCTTGCTTGGCCTTGAGCTGTTTCCGTCGCCCGCATCGCGGGCCGGCGGCGTTTCCATCCCGAAGCCGCCTGAGGGCAAGCGGCTTGAGGCTGGGCGCTACTTACTGCTGCGGCGCGTCCTGGTACTGGACCAGGCCGTAAATCTTCCACTGGCCGTCCACCCGTTTCAGGTGGTAGCCGGTGCAGTATTCCCAGGCCGGCTGGTCCTGGCGCTGCACAATCCAGCGCACGCGGGCGCTGGCGGCGTCTTCGCCAAAATTCAGCACGCTGTCCAGCTGGTGGCTGGCGCTGAGAAAGCCCTGGCTGCGGTACCACGCCAGCAAGGCGGTGGTGGTGTCGCGCAGCGATGCCATGTCTTCCCAGCTGCTCAGGTCTCCCTGGTGGATGGCGGTGAAGGGCACGGTGAAGTGCGCGGTCACTTGGGGTACATCCAGCTGGCTGTAGCCAACGGCGTAGCTGTTGAAAAATTCCTCTATGTTCATCCGGTTTCCCCTGGTTTTGTGTGTGTGCGGCTTCCCTTGCCCTTACGGTCTGGCGCGGGTTGTTGCTGCGTTCCCCATTGGCCAGCCGTCTGGACGGGCAGGCGGCTGGCCAATGGGTGGGGCGGCCGGATTACGGGGCCATGTCACAGCCGGCTGTGTGCAACGGGCTGTGAGATGGAGCCTGGCCGGGGCCAGGCTGGGGGTTAAGTGCTTGTCGTTACTTACGGCGGTGATCTATTTCCTTGGCGACGCCTTTAAAAGGCTCTCCTTGCTTGCTGTCGATAAACTGACCATTACCCGTGTCTCGCTTCACCCAAGAGTCAGTTTTGGGGTTGTGAACCTGAGTCCGATCTTTCACAGAGCCTTGGCGATAGTCTTTGCCGGTATTTGTTGCCATTCGAGTTCTCCTGCCCAGTTGGATTGAAAAATACAAATGTCTAAATAACAAACGACTGCAATCTAACCTTTATTACCAAGTGCCCCGAAGCAACGGTGGGGCACTTGGCGTTTCACACCTTACTGGCAGCTCTCGCAATCCGGGTTGTCGATGCTGCAGAACTTGGCGTCGGTGGCCGGGGTATTGTCCACCATGGCTTCCGGAGCCGCGGCCGCTTGGCTGTGGCTGTTGGACACCGCGTTCAGCTCGCCGCCGCGGCCGGTGGATTTCTCGGCGCTGGTGGCGGCCAGGGTGCGCAGGTAGTAGGTGGTTTTCAGGCCGCGCAACCAGGCGTGCTTGTACAGTTCGTCCAGTTTCTTGCCGGAGGCGCCCGCCATGTACAGGTTCAGGGACTGAGCCTGGTCGATCCACTTCTGGCGGCGGGAGGCCGCTTCCACCAGCCAGCGCGGGTCCAGTTCAAAGGCGGTGGCGTAGATGGCTTTCAGCTCGGCCGGCACGCGGTCGATTTGGCCCAGGCTGCCGTCAAAGTATTTGAGGTCGGCTACCATCACTTCGTCCCACAGGCCGGCGGCTTTCAGATCGCGCACCAGGTATTCGTTGGTGACGGTGAATTCGCCGGACAGGTTGGATTTGACGAACAGGTTCTGGTAGGTCGGCTCAATGCTCGCCGATACGCCGATGATGTTGGCGATGGTGGCGGTGGGCGCGATGGCCAGGCAGTTGCTGTTGCGCATGCCGTGGGTTTTCACGCGTTCACGCAGCGCGTTCCAGTCCATGCGTTCGCTGCGGTCCACTTCCAGGAAGCCGCCGCGTTCGGCCGCCAGCAGGTTGATGCTGTCGTGCGGCAGGATGCCGCGGTCCCACAGGCTGCCCTTGTAGGACGGGTAGCGGCCGCGTTCTTCCGCCAGTTCGGTGGACGCCCAGTAAGCGTAGTAGGCCACCATTTCCATGGATTCGTCGGCAAACTCCACCGCGGCGTCGGAGCCGTAGGCCACGCGCTTCTGGTGCAGGCAGTCCTGGAAGCCCATGATGCCCATGCCCACCGGACGGTGTTTCAGGTTGGAGTTGCGAGCCTTCTTCACCGGGTAGAAGTTGATGTCGATCACGTTGTCCAGCATGCGCAGGGCGATGCGGATGGTGCGCTGTAGTTTTTCGGAGTCCAGGCCGCCGTCCGCCTTCAGGTGGGCGGACAGGTTGACGGAACCCAGGTTGCAGACCGCGATTTCGTCCTCATTGGTGTTGAGGGTGATCTCGGTGCAAAGGTTGGAGCTGTGCACCACGCCCATGTGCTGCTGCGGGCTGCGGATGTTGCACGGGTCCTTGAAGGTCATCCACGGGTGGCCGGTTTCAAACAGCATGGTCAGCATTTTGCGCCACAGGGACAGCGCCGGGATGCGCTTGTACACCTTGAGCTCGCCGCGCTCGCCCATGGCTTCGTATTCTTTGTAGCGCTTCTCGAAGGCCGCGCCGTACAGGTCGTGCAGGTCCGGGGCTTCGGACGGGGACAGCAGGGCCCAGTCCGCGCCTTCCATCACGCGCTTCATGAACAGGTCCGGAATCCAGTTGGCGGTGTTCATGTCGTGGGTGCGGCGGCGGTCGTCGCCGGTGTTCTTGCGCAGCTCCAGGAATTCTTCAATGTCCGCGTGCCAGGTTTCCAGGTAGGCGCAGACGGCGCCTTTGCGCTTGCCGCCCTGGTTCACCGCCACGGCGGTGTCGTTGACCACTTTCAGGAAGGGCACCACGCCTTGGGATTTGCCGTTGGTGCCCTTGATGTGGGAGCCCATGGCGCGCACGGAGGTCCAGTCATTGCCCAGACCGCCGGCAAACTTGGACAGCAGGGCGTTTTCCTTGATGCCTTCGTAGATGCCGTCCAGGTCGTCGGCAATGGTGGTCAGGTAGCAGCTGGACAGCTGGCTGCGACGGGTGCCGGAGTTGAACAGGGTGGGGGTGGACGACATGAAGTCGAAGCTGGAGAGCACGTTGTAGAACTCGATGGCGCGCTCTTCGCGGTTCACTTCGTTCAGCGCCAGGCCCATGGCCACGCGCATGTAGAAGGCCTGCGGCATTTCGATGCGGTTGCCGTCCACGTGCAGGAAGTAGCGGTCAAACAGGGTTTGCAGGCCCAGGTAGCCAAATTTCAGGTCGCGGTTGGCGTCCAGCGCGGCGCCCATTTTTTTCAGGTCGTATTCGCCCAGTTTTTCATCCAGCAGTTCGGCGTCGATGCCGTTCTTGATGAAGGTGGGGAAGTACAGCGCGTACTGCTTGGCCATTTCTTCCTGGCTGACGGCTTCGCCCAGGATTTCCAGGCGGATGTTGTTCAGCAGCAGGCGGGCGGTCACGTAATCGTAAGCCGGGTCCTGCTCAATCATGGAGCGGGCGGCCAGGATGGCGGATTTGTTGACTTCGTCTTCGCTGACGCCGTCGTAGATGTTCTTCAGGGTTTCGCTCAGGATGGCGTCGATATCGATGCCGGCCAGGTTCTGGCTGGCGGATTCGATGGTGGCGCGCAGGCGGGCGATGTCCAGCGGCAGCTTGCGGCCGTCTTTACGCACCACGTTGATCTGCACCTGGGTCAGCGCTTCGCCGCGGGCGGCGCGCTCTTGGGCGCGCTGTTCGCGGTACAGCACGTAGGCGCGGGCTACATCATGCTCGCCAAAGCGCATCAGAGACAGTTCCACTTGGTCCTGGATGTCTTCGATGTGGATGGCGCCGCCTTCCGGCTTGCGGCGCATCAGGGCGCTGGCCACTTGTTCGCTCAGCTGGGCGACTTTTTCGCGCAGGCTGGCGGAGGTGGCGCCTTGATGGCCCATGACGGCCAGGAAGGCTTTGGTCATGGCGATGGAGATCTTGACGGGCTCGAACGGCACCACCGCACCGTTGCGACGGATGGTTTTGTACTGGCTGAAATCGGCCTTGGGCGCGGCTGCGCGGCCGAGTTCTGCGGCGGTCTGCCCTTCAAAGGTGGTCAATTGCATGTAGCCCTCGATAAGGTGGGTGGTTGCGTCCTTCCGTTGCTGCGTTTCCCGAGGGGCAGGCCGGCTGTGGACAAATCTGTTGAAAAGCTGTGCGCGAGCTGTGGGTAAACACAATATGTATTGTTTGTAGCTCGCGGAACACCCAAATTCTAGTGTTGAGTATGGGGCAGTACAAGTCTTGACAGCGGAAGATTTAATGGCTGTTTTGGCGCGGACGAGGGGCGAAAGCCCGTGGTTGTTGGCTTTGCGGGGCCTGAGATTTTTTTTGGCCGGCCGACACATTTCACTCTGTAGGCAGGAAACCTTGCTGAAACAAGCCGCAGCGGGGAGGGCGGCGCGGGCCACTAGATGTTGTGGATTTGCATCAGGGCGCGGACGGCGTCGCGCTGGCGGAAATTGGTGCGTAATTGGTGTGTTGGGTTTTTGGCCTGTCCGACCGCGCGGTCAATAAAAAGCCCCGCGGGCGGCGGGGTTGTGGGGAGGGTGGCTTAGAACCTGTTTACGATCTGCTGCGCGTCGGCGATACGGCGTTGAAACCGGATTCGAAATGCTCATGTACCGTATGTACACTCCGCTTTCTCAGCCGTTTTCGCCTTGTCTCGCTCTTGCTCGCGAGATCGTAAACACGCTCTTAGATCGTAAACAGGTTCTTACTCCAGCCAGATCAGGCTGGCCATACGTCCGGTCTGGCCGTCGCGGCGGTAGGAGAAGAAGCGAGCTCGGTCTATCACCGTGCATTCTTCGCCGCCGTAGATCTGTTCCACGCCGGCGGCGTTCAGGCGCTGACGCGCCAGCGCGTAGATGTCGGCCAGGAATTTGCCGTCGCCGATATCGCTGAAGGCGGTCGCGGCGGCAGGGTCGCGTTCCATGAAGGCGGCGCGCACTTCCGCGCCCACTTCAAAGGCGTCCGGGCCGATGGCGGGGCCCAGCCAGGCCATCAGCCGCGCCGGGCGTTCCTGGCAGGCGGCCACGGCGGCTTCTATCACGCCCTCGCACAAGCCGCGCCAGCCGGCGTGGGCGGCGGCCACCACCGTGCCTTCGCTATTGCACAGCAGGAGCGGCAGGCAGTCCGCGGTCATCACCGCGCACACCGCGCCGGGCTGGCGGCTGAAGCTGGCGTCGGCGTCCGGCGGCTGGGCGCCCACCTCGGCCGCGTTCAGCACCGTCACGCCGTGCACCTGGTTCAGCCAGGCCGGCTCCGCCGGCAGTTGCTGGCGCAGCAGCGCGCGGTTGGCGGCCACGGCGGCCGGGTCGTCGCCCACGTGCTGGCCTAGGTTCAGGCTGTGGAAGGGCGCGGCGCTGACGCCGCCGTTGCGGGTGGTGATCAGGGTGCGCACATTGGGCGGCGCCGGCCAGTCGGCCTCCAGCCAGTCCGGCGCTTGTTCGGCGGGCAGCTCAGCGGACATAGATCACCTCCACGTCGCCGTCGTCTTCATCGTCCTCTTCGTCCCAATCCTCGTCTTCCGGCTCGTCCTGCAATTGCGGCAGCGGCGCGGCGTCGGCGGTGTCGCCGTCTCCGCGCAACACGTCCAGCAGGTGGCGCAGGTCGTCCGGCAGCGGGGCTTTCCAGTTGCGTTCTTCGCCGCTGGCCGGGTGCACCAGGGTCAGGGAGTAAGCGTGCAGCGCCTGGCGGCCCAGCGTCTTCACCACGGCGGCCACGCCTTCGTCCATCTTGTGGCGCAGGTTGCCGTAGACCGGATCGCCGGCCAGCGGGTGGTTGGCCTCGCGCATGTGCACGCGGATCTGGTGGGTGCGGCCGGTTTCCAGCTTGCATTCAATGTAGGAGTGACTGGCGAAGCGTTCCAGCACCCGCACATGGGTGATGGCCTGTTTGCCGCCAAACTTCAGCACGGCCATTTTCAGGCGGTTGTGCGGATCGCGTCCCATCTGGGTTTCTATGGTGCCGTCAAACGGCACGTTGCCGTCGGCGATGGCGCGGTAGATGCGCTTGACGGTGCGCGCCTGCAACTGGCGCACCAGCTCGGTCTGGGCCGGCAGCGTCTTGGCCACCACCATCAGGCCGCTCGTGTCCTTGTCCAGCCGGTGCACAATGCCGGCGCGCGGCACCTGGGCCAGCGCCGGGCAGTGGTGGAGCAGGCCGTTGAGCAGGGTGCCGCTCCAGTTGCCGGAGGCGGGGTGGACCACCAAACCGGCCGGTTTGTTGATCACCAGGATATGATCGTCTTCAAAGATGATGGGCAGGTCCATGGCTTCCGCCTGGAAGGCCATCTCCTCGTTGCTGCGCATCAGGGTGACGTCCAGCTTTTCGCCGCCCAGCACTTTGGTCTTGGGCGCGGCGGGTTTGCCGTCCAGCAGCACATGGCCGTCCTTGATCCATTGCGTCAGCCGGCTGCGGGAGTATTCCGGCATCAATTTCGCCAGCGCGGCGTCCAGCCGTTCGCCGCACAGCGACAGCGGAACATCAAGTTGTTGTGTAGCGGATACCTCGTTTTCCGAGATGTCGCTATAATCGTCCGGGTCAAAGTAAGGATCAGTCATGAAAAGATACGTTGTCGCTGCAATGTTGGTGATGGGGCTTGCCGGTTGTGCAACCACGGAAACCTACGATGAGACTCGCGGCTGGACCGTGGAAAAGCTGTATTCGGAAGCGCATGATGAGTTGAACAGCGGCAATTATACCCGCGCTGTCAAGCTCTACGAAACGCTGGAAGCGCGTTTCCCTTACGGGCGCTACGCCCAGCAGGCGCAGATGGACCTGGCTTACACCCATTACAAGGATAATGAGCCGGAGCAGGCCATCGCCTCCGCCGACCGTTTCATCAAGCTTCATCCCACCCATCCAAACCTGGACTACATCTATTATCTGAAAGGCTTGGTGTTTTACAACGATGATTCCGGGCTGCTGGCCAAATGGGCCGGTCAGGACATGAGCGAGCGCGATCCGCGCGCCGCGCGCGAGGCTTTCGCCGCCTTCCGCGAGCTGGTGACGCGCTTCCCCAACAGCATTTACAAGGAAGACGCCTCCAAGAAGATGGAGCGGCTGCTGGACGCGCTGGGCGGCAACGAGATGCACGTGGCCCGTTATTACATGAAGCGCGGCGCTTACCTGGCGGCGGCCAACCGCGCCCAGGGCGTGGTGAAGAGTTACGCCAACACCAAGTATCCGGAAGAGGCGTTGGGCATCATGGTGGCGGCTTACGACAAGCTGTCCATGCCGCAGCTGCGCGACGACGCCAAGCGCGTGCTGGCGCTGAACTACCCTAATAGCGAATACCTGAAAGAAGGCTGGTCCATCGAGGACATGCCGTGGTGGAAGCTGTGGAAGTAAGCCGACCTTAAATGGTTTGAAAGCCCCCGGAATCCGGGGGCTTTTTGTTTGATGTCGCGCAGGCGCAGCGGGGCAAGGGTTTGAGGGCAATGCCTGCGGGATGATATGGTTTCGCCCTTTAAGCTGATAATCATAATTAGTCATGTCCAAAACCTTCGCCTCCCTATTGGGGCTGGCCGTCTTGTGCGCGCCGCTTGCCGCCGCCGCAAAACCAGACTTCGTCCTATTGAAGGCGCGTTACCCGGAAAAGCTGTCCTACGACGGCTCGGCGCAGCTGCTGAGCGCCGGCGGCGGCGAACTGAACGATTCCGCCATGGGTTTGATCGACGCGCTCAAGCTGCGTTTTCCCTGGCATGAGCTGTGGGCGCTGCGTTCGGCCAATGGCCTGAGCTTGCGTCAGGGGCGCGCGGAGGCGGCCCTGCCTTTGCCCAAGGGCGGCTATTTCACCGCCAGCTATGTGGCGATGTCGCGAGACGGCCTGACCTTGGCTTTTGGAAGCGGCCGGGACGGCAAGCTGGAGGCGGTGCGCTGGCGGCGCGGCGGGACGTTGGAAACGCTGGTGCCTGCCGGCCAGGCCTGGCTGTCCGGCGTCACCGACATCAGCGCCGACGGCCGCACGGTGATTGGCTGGCTGCTGAGCGATAAAGGAGCCATGCCGCGCGGCTTCCAATGGGTGGAGGGCAAGGGCTTCAGCTTGTTGCCGGAGCCCATGAGCCTGCCGCTGGCGCTGAGCGCGGATGGGGCCGTAACGGCCGGCATCGCCCTGCGCGGCGATCTGGACACGCTGCGGCGGATGCGGCGCATGCAAGATTTCATGAACGAAAGCCCGCTGATGAGCGATGGCGCGGCGACTCAGCTGCATGTTTCCGGCGTCCATCTGGGGCGCGGCGATGTGGCCGGCTACTTCAAACATGCCGACTCCGGCGTGTGGCACGGCTTTGTCTGGAATCCGGACGAGGGCAAGCCAAGCCGGCGCGAACCCTTGCCGTGGCCGGTCGAGGCGGAAGGCAAGATGGATGACGCGCAGCGCGACGCGCAAGTGTTGGCCTGGGCCGGCATGAGCGGCGCAGACGGGAAGATCGTCACGGAAAGCGACGCCGTGCGTTGGCGTGCGGGCGAGGGCGTCAGCGTGATCCGCGCCAAGTCGGTGCTGGAGGGCTTGTCCGCGGACGGGCGCACGGTTTTTGTGTCCTTTGACCGGGAAAACGACCATAGGCGCGCCTTCGTGCAAATCTCGCCGGAGGGCGAGGCGGATCTGGAGGCGGCGGTGCGCGCGGAAACCCGCAAGGAGAGCCTTGGGATGTTCTTGCGTTCGGTTTCCGAGGATGGCCGCCGCGTATGGCTGAGCGCGTCCGCTACGGACGGAGAACACCCGCTGCGCTTGGAAAACGGCAAGCTGGCGCCGTTCTCGCCGGTGATCGGCGATCTGACGCTGACCGCTTATAGTCAGGACGGCCGCGTGGTGGCGGGCATCTCCACCCAGCCGGAGCAGGGCGGCTACGCGACTTTGCGCTGGCGCTTTGGCGCGCCCAAGACGCAGCGCCTGTTCTGCCCGGGCGAGGAGCGGAGCAGCAGCCACATCGTCATGTCCGGGGACGGCAAGGTGGTGGCCGCGGGGCAGGATACGCATACCTGCCTGTTCGGGCCTTTGGATTAAGACCCGGCTGGTGCTTGTCCGTGAGATCGCAGGCGTGCTTGATGGTCCGCGCCGCCTGTAAGCCCAATCCTTTGGGATGCCTTGGGTCAATTCGTTATGTTTTGTGAATATTCTGGTTTTTGAATGTTTCTTGCCATGGCTATGATTCTGGCTTGCGCGCCTCGATCGAGGGCGTGGCGCGTTTTAACCGACTATCAGGGTGGATGAAATATGAAACAGAGAGTGTTGGCGATTAGCCTGGCATTGTTTGCCGTCGGCGCAAGCGCGGCGGATTTCGAATGGCTGGACACGGGCTTGACGGATTGCACGGGGCGGGATGTGGGCAGCACCAGCGGCAGCGTTCCCGATAATCATTATGCGGCAAGCGGACTGACCGCCGTATGTTGGGACGGAAAGACGTATTCGAACCGCAATAGCCCCGGCGTTGCATTCTGCACCTATAAGAACATCAGCCGCGCCGCATGCGTCGGCGGCGTCAATACCGGCAAGGCGTACGCCGCGGCGCCCGTCAAGGAGTTCGCCTGGGAGGAGAAGGGGATTGGAGATTGCGCCGGTCGAGACGTGAACGCGAGTTATGGCTCCAGCTTGCCTTCCAAGGCGCTGGCCACGGCGGGAACGATAGCGGTGTGCTGGGATGGCAAGACGTACAACAACGTCAATAACCCCGGTCAGGCGTTCTGCACTTACAAATCGGCAACGGTGGAAAGCTGCACGGGCGGGCGCAACCCCGGTTGGGTGTACGCGCCGGCCAAGGTCGCCGCCATGAAGTGGCAGGCTGGCGGCATCGGCGACTGCACGGGGCAGGACTATGCGCAAACGGACGGCAAGACGCCGCATCCCAATTATCTGATCGAAGGCACGGCGGCCGTATGCTGGGACGGGGTGGAGCATTCAAACCGCAATGCGCCGGGGAAGGCGTTTTGCACCTATAAGACGGTGAAGTTGGAGCAATGCGCCGGCGGCCGGAATCCCGGGTGGATGTACTCGCCGGCTCGGGCGATCAACTGAAGGGGCGTTGAAAGACAAAGCGGCAGGCTGTCGGCCTGCCGCTTTTAGAACGTGTTTACGCTCTCGCGAGCTAAGTCGAAACGCGCAAAAAAACGGAATGTACTCGTGGTACATGAGCATTTTGAGCGGGTACTCACCGTGCAACGCTTCACGACGCGCTGCAGATCGTAAACGGTTCTTAGATTGCTTGTTCGTTGGTTTCGCCGGTGCGGATGCGCACCACTTGCTCCACCGGGGTGACGAAGATCTTGCCGTCGCCTATCTTGCCGGTGCGGGCGGTGGCGACGATGGTTTCGATGGCGCGCTCCACCAGGTCGTCCGGCAGGATCACTTCCACTTTCACCTTGGGTAAAAAGTCCACCACGTATTCGGCGCCGCGATAGAGCTCGGTATGGCCCTTCTGGCGGCCAAAGCCCTTGACCTCGGTGACGGTCAGGCCGTTGATGCCCAGCTCGGACAGGGCCTCGCGCACCTCGTCCAGTTTGAACGGCTTGATCACGGCTTCAACCTTTTTCATGCTGGAAGCTCCTTGCTGATGAGAAGAAATGCTGTCTAAATGCGGATTATTTTATTAAGCGGCGGACATCCGGGCAATTAGCCGCTTAAAACAAACAGTGAATTGCTGTATTATGACGCGCTTTCCTGATACTTGTCGCGGGTGTCTAATGTCTTACCTTACCAAGCTCCGTGGCGGCGTTGCGCTGTCGCCGTTCCGTCTTGAAAAACTGCTTGCCGCAGCCGCCGAAGCCGGGCTGCCGGATCTCAGCATCAGTGCCGAATTCTGGCATTTCGCCGAAAGCGAAACCGAACTGACGCTGGAAGAGCAGGCCACCTTGGGCAAGTTGCTGAGTTACGGCGAAGCGCCGTTGGCCGGCCAGCCGGATGGCGAACTGTTTCTGGTGACGCCGCGATTGGGCACTTTGTCGCCCTGGGCCTCCAAGGCCACCGATATCGCCCAGCACTGCGGGCTGGGAGGGATTCACCGCATCGAACGCGGCACCGCCTTCTGGGTTAAGTCCGCGCAACAATCTTTAAATGAAGAGGCTCGTCATATTTTGACGGGCCTCTTGCACGATAGGATGACGGAAACGGTGTTGGCCTCGCTGGACGACGCCGCCCGCCTGTTTGTCCATCAAGATCCGCAGCCGATGAGCAGCGTGGACATTCTCGCCGGCGGCCGCGCGGCGCTGGAGGCGGCCAACGCCGATCTGGGCCTGGCCCTGTCCGAGGACGAGGTGGAATATCTGGTGGAAAACTTCACCAAGATGCGCCGCAATCCCACCGACGTGGAATTGATGATGTTCGCGCAGGCCAACTCCGAGCACTGCCGCCACAAGATCTTTAACGCCAAATTCATCATCGACGGCGAGGAGCAGGAAAAGTCGCTGTTCCGCATGATCCGGGACACCCACGACGCCAATCCGCAAGGCACGCTGGTGGCGTACAAGGACAACGCCTCGGTGATCGAAGGCGCTTTCATCGAGCGCTTCTATCCGCAGCCGGACGGCCACGGCTACGCTTACCACAGCGAGCCCACCGATATTCTGATGAAGGTGGAAACCCATAACCACCCGACGGCGATTTCGCCGTTCGCCGGCGCGTCCACCGGCAACGGCGGCGAAATCCGCGACGAGGGCGCCACCGGCCGCGGCTCGCGTCCCAAGGCCGGCATGACCGGTTTCACCGTGTCCAATCTGAACATCCCCGGCTTTGTGCAGCCGTGGGAGCGTTACAGCGACGTAGCGGCGCAATACGGCAAGCCGGAGCGCATCGCCTCCGCCTTGCAGATCATGCTGGAAGGCCCGATTGGCGGCGCGGCGTTCAATAATGAGTTCGGCCGTCCCAATCTGACCGGCTATTTCCGCACCTTCGAAGAAGTGGTGGAAGGCGAGATGCGCGGCTATCACAAGCCGATCATGATCGCCGGCGGCCTGGGCAATATCCAGCAGCAGCAAATCCACAAGAACGAGATTCCGGAAGGCGCGCTGCTGATTCAGCTGGGCGGCCCCAGCCTGCTGATCGGCCTGGGCGGCGGCGCGGCTTCGTCCATGGACACCGGCGCCAATAGCGCGGACCTGGACTTCGACTCCGTGCAGCGCGGCAACCCGGAAATCGAACGCCGTTGCCAGGAAGTGATCGACCGCTGCTGGCAGATGGGCGACGCCAACCCCATCGTATCGATTCACGACGTGGGCGCCGGCGGCCTGTCCAACGCCTTCCCGGAGCTGGTGAACGACGCCGGCCGCGGCGCCGTCTTCCATTTGCGCAAAGTGCACCTGGAAGAAAAGGGCATGACGCCGATGCAGATCTGGTCCAACGAGTCGCAGGAGCGCTATGTGATGGCGGTGCTGCCGCAGGATCTGGAACGCTTCACCGCGCTGTGTGAACGCGAGCGATGCCCGTTCGCGGTGCTGGGCGTGGCCACCGACGACGGCCATCTGCAGGTGCGCGACGATCACTTCGACAACCATCCGGTGGACATGCCGCTGGAGGTGTTGCTGGGCAAGCCGCCGCGGATGACCCGCGACGTGAGCACCCGCGAACGCGATCTGGCCATCTTCGACGCCTCGCGCTTTGAATTGAAGGAAACCGCGCTGCGCGTGCTGCGCAACCCGACGGTGGCGGACAAATCCTTCCTGATCACCATCGGCGACCGCACCGTGGGCGGTATGACCGCGCGCGATCAGATGGTGGGCCGCTGGCAGGTGCCGGTGGCGGACGTGGCCGTCACCACCATGGGTTTCAACACCTACCGCGGCGAAGCGATGGCGATGGGCGAACGCACGCCCACCGCGTTGTTCGACGCGCCGGCCTCCGGCCGCATGGCGATAGGCGAGGCGCTGACCAATATCGCCGCCTCTTTTGTCGGCCACCTGGGCAACGTCAAGCTGTCCGCTAACTGGATGGCCGCCGCCGGCCACCCGGGCGAGGAAGCGCGCCTGTACCGCACGGTGGACGCGGTGTCCAAGCTGAGCCAGGACCTGGGCATCAGCATCCCGGTGGGCAAGGATTCCTTGTCGATGAAGACGGTGTGGGAAGAGGCCGGCGAGAAGAAAGCCGTGACCGCGCCGCTGTCGCTGATCATTTCCGCTTTCTCCCCGGTGGAAGACGTGCGCAAAACCGCGACGCCGGAGCTGAAAGAGGACAAAGACACCGATCTGATCCTGATCGACCTGGGCTACGGCCGCTGCCGTCTGGGCGGTTCCATCTACGGCCAGGTATGGAAGGCGATGGAAGGCAAGGCGCCGGACGTGGAAAGCCCGCACCAGTTGGCGGCCTTCTTCAACACCGTGCAGACGCTGTTGCGCGACGATATGTTGCTGGCCTATCACGACCGCTCCGACGGCGGCCTGTTCGTGACCTTGTCGGAAATGATGTTCGCCGGCCATATCGGCGTCACCATCGATCTGCAGGAACTGGTGATCGAGCGCAAGAACACCCAGCGCATCATCGACGACTTCGTGCAGCCCACTCAGGAAGCCGCCACCCATGGCCGCCTGATGCGGGTGCTGTTCAATGAAGAGTTGGGCGCGGTGTTGCAGGTGAA
This sequence comes from Chromobacterium rhizoryzae, assembly GCF_020544465.1. Lineage (NCBI taxonomy): Bacteria > Pseudomonadati > Pseudomonadota > Betaproteobacteria > Neisseriales > Chromobacteriaceae > Chromobacterium > Chromobacterium rhizoryzae. Next base: position 2,851,774 of record NZ_CP066126.1, on the reverse strand, counting down.
GAAATCCGACACGCCGGAAGTGATTTCGCGCTTCATGAAGGCCGGCATCGGCCGCGAGCTGTTCGTGATCGGCCGCGTGAACAACAAGGACCGCCTGGTGATCAAGCACCGCGGCGTGGAGTTGTTCAACGAGAGCCGTTCCGATCTGCACCGCGAATGGTCCGAGACCAGCGCCCGCATGCAGCGCCTGCGCGACAACCCTGCCTGCGCCGACAGTGAACACCTGCTGCGTTCCAGCCCGAAAGCGCCGGGTCTGAGCGCCAAGCTGAGCTTCGACGTGCACGCCGATCCGGCGGCGCCCTTCGTCGCCGGCGGCGCGCGTCCGCGCCTGGCGGTGCTGCGCGAGCAGGGCGTCAACGGTCAGCTGGAGATGGCGGCCGCTTTCGACCGCGCCGGTTTCGACACCGTGGACGTGCATATGAGCGACGTCATCAGCGGCCGCGTGTCGCTGGCGGATTTCAAGGGCCTGGCCGCCTGCGGCGGCTTCAGCTACGGCGACGTGCTGGGCGCCGGCGAAGGCTGGGCCAAGAGCATTCTGTTCAATCCGCGCGCCCGCGATCAGTTCGAGGCCTTCTTCGGCCGCGGCGACACTTTCGCGCTGGGCGTGTGCAACGGCTGCCAGATGATGTCCAATCTGTCGTCCATCATCCCGGGCGCCGAACACTGGCCCAAGTTCCACCGCAACGCTTCCGAGCAGTTCGAGGCGCGCTTCGCCATGGTGGAAGTGACGGCCTCGCCGTCCATCTTCCTGGGCGATATGGTGGGCAGCCAGCTGCCGGTGGTGGTCAGCCACGGCGAGGGCCGCGCGGTGTTCGCGCCGGGCGCGCAGGAGCAGGCGCTGACGGCGTTGCGCTATGTCGATTTCGACGGCCGCGCCACCCAGACCTATCCGCTGAACCCCAACGGCTCGCCGGCGGGCATCACCGGGGTGACCACGGCCGACGGCCGCTTCACCATCATGATGCCGCACCCGGAACGGGTGTTCCGCACGGTGCAGAACAGCTGGCACCCGGCGGATTGGGGCGAGAACGGCGCTTGGTACCGGATGTTCGCCGCCGCCCGCCGCTGGGTGGGTTGAGCGGGGCCATGGTGGGCCGGTGTTCCGGCCCATGGTGAACATGATCGAAACGGAAGCTTTGGCTTCCGTTTTTTTTATGGTTCAGCGCGCTTTAAGCCCGTAGCCGGCGTCGCGGGCGGCTGCGCGCACCTCCTCCAGCAATAGCCGGGCTTTGCGCGGAATGCGACGGTTGGCGAAGACGGCGTGCATCTGCGGGTTGTCGCCGTGGCTGGAGACGATGCGGTAATCCGGGCACAGCCGCAGCAGCTGGCCGGCGCGCACCAGCGGCTCGGCCAGCCAATCGCCCAGGCGGGCGACGCCCAGGCCGGCCAGCACGGCGTGGAGCACGGCGCTGCCGGAGCTGACGCGGTGCCAGGGCGTCAGATTGAGGCTGAGCTGGTGGCCGGCGGACACGAAGTTCCAGGCTTTCAGCACGCGCGGCGCGGAGTGGATCAGCACCCGGTGCTCCGGCAGTTGTTCCGGCGTTTGCGGCGCGCCGTGGCGCTCGACATAGGCCGGGCTGGCGTAGAGGTGGCGCTGGTAATCCCACAGCGGGTAGCCGATCAGCTCGCTGGAGGCGGGGAAGGCGCCGCGGATGCTGAAGTCCAGCTTCTCGCGTATCGGGTCCAGTATGGTGTCGCTGTACAGCACGTCGAAGCGCAGCTCCGGGTTGGCGTCGGCCATGCGGGTCAGCACCGGCGGCAAGAGAGCGTGGCTCATCGCCTCCGGCGCGGAAAAGCGCAGCAGGCCGCGCGGCGCCTCGCTCAAGGCCGCCAGCTCGTCCTCGGCTTCTTCCTGCAGGTCCAGCATCTTGCGCGCCGCGGCGTAATAGCTTTCGCCGGCCAGGGTCAGATTGACCTGTTTTTGCGAGCGCGCCAGCAGGCTGCCGCCCAGCGCTTCTTCCAGTGTCTGCACCGCGCGTGTGGCGCTGCTGGGCGATGTGCCCAGCTGGCGCGCGGCGGCGACAAAGCTTTTTCTTTCCACCACCGCGCAGAACACGCGCAATTCCCATAAGGATTTCATCCCGGCCCCGGCATTCTGATTGCGATTTTCGCAATACGGTATTGCAAGCACGCTTGGCTGGCAAGGCATAGAATCTTGTCCTAACTGTAAGCGGCGCGGAGCCGGGAGAAGTGGATGCTGTTGACCTTGAGTTTTTTGTGCGTGATTGCCTTCGCCGCCGGCCTGGTGGACGCGGCGGTGGGCGGTGGCGGCCTGATTCAGATTCCGGCCTTGTTCAGCGCCTTGCCCAATCTGGCGCCGGCCACGGTGTTCGGCACCAATAAGCTGGCGGCGGCCATGGGCACCTTGTCCGCCGCGCGTTCCTATCTGAAGCGGGTCAAGGTGCCGTGGCGCTTGGTGCTGCCGGCGGCGGTGGCGGCCTTCTTCATGTCCATCGCCGGCGCGGCCACGGTCAGCCTGATCGACAAGGCCGTGCTGCGCCCCCTGGTGTTGGCGCTCCTGGTGGTGATGGCGGTGTACACCTTGTGGAAGAAGGACTTCGGCTCCCTGCACAAGCCGGTGGCGATAGGCCGGCGCGAAATGGCGATAGGCATGGCCATTGGCGGCGCCATCGGTTTTTACGACGGCCTGTTCGGCCCCGGCACCGGCAGCTTTCTGATGTTTTTGTTCATCCGCTTCTTCGCTTTCGATTTTCTGCACGCCTCGGCCTCGGCCAAGGTGGTGAACCTGACCACCAACTGCGCGGCGCTGCTGTTCTTCATCCCCGCCGGCCATGTGCTGTTCCAGTACGCGCTGCCGATGGCGGTGTGCAATATGGCCGGCGCGACGGTGGGCACCTGGGTGGCGATGAAGAAGGGCACCGGCTTTGTGCGGGTGCTGTTCCTGCTGTTGACCAGCACCTTGATCCTCAAGCTGGGCTGGGACATCTTCCACGGCTGAGCGTCTGTTCAAGTCCGCCGTGCTGGACCGGGCGCGGCGGGCGCCGTTGCGCAAGGCGCATGCGCCGCCTCCCTTCCGTTTCTTCCTTTCCTCCCTCCTTGTCTCGCCTAATTCTCGGGATGTTGAACGGCCTCCGGGCCGGGCCGGCTTTTGAACTCTGGCGCGGCCTCCTTTATGATGCGGGTTGTCGCCATCTGCGCAGAGAGTTTATGCATCCATCACGTTGTCCGCCCGCGGCGCGGGCGCGGCATTTGCGCGAGCTGCCCAATATCGGCCCCAGCCTGGCCGAAGATTTGCGCTTGCTCGGCATCGAAGAGCCGCGCCAATTGCGCGGCGCCGAGCCTTTGCGGCTGTACCACCGTTTGTGCGAACTGACCGGAACCCGGCAGGACCCGTGCGTGCTGGATACGCTGATGTCGGTGGTCCATTACATGGACAGCGACGAGGCGCGGCCGTGGTGGAGCTTCACCGCCGAGCGCAAGGCGAAAGGCGGCTACTGATGACGCGGCCGGACGCCGATTCCAAGCTGACCGCCTGCCACGATTGCGATCTACTGATGCGGGTGGCGTTGAAGGGGGAGGGCCGGGCGTGCTGCCCGCGCTGCGGCGCTTTGGTGCGCCGTTACGGCGCGCAGCGGCAGGACGCCGAACTGGCGCTGCTGCTGACCGGGGTGATCGCCTTTCTGCTGGCCAACGTCTATCCGGTGGTGACCCTGGAGGCCGCCGGAGCCCGCAGCGCGGCCACCTTGTGGCAGACGGTGGTGGCGCTGGAGCGCCAGGGCATGTTGTCGGTGGCGATGCTGGTGATGTTCACCGGCATCGTGATGCCGTCGCTGGAGCTGGGCAGCATGCTCTATGTGCGGCTGCCGCTGGCCTTCGGCCATGTGCCGCGCGGCTTTCCCTGGCTGATGCGGCTGAAGATACTGACCCGCCCATGGTGCATGGTGGAAGTGTTTTTGCTGGGCATCCTGGTGTCCTTGGTCAAACTGGTCAGCCTGGCCACCGTGCACGTGGGCGTGGGCCTGATGGCCTTGTTCGCCTTGATCGTGTTGATGGCGGCCAGCGCCAGTCGTTTCAATCCGGAAGACTTGTGGGAGCGTTGTCAGCAATGTCGGACTACCGCGTGAAAACCGCCGCGCAGTCCGGCCTGTGGCTGTGCCACGGCTGCGGGCTGCTGTGCCGGGCCGGAGAAGGCGCCCAATCCTGCCCGCGCTGCCACGCCGCGCTGCACTCGCGCAAGCCGCACAGCCTGCAGCGCAGCTGGGCCTTGCTGCTGGCGGCGATGGTGGCCTATCTGCCCGCCAATCTGCTGCCTATCATGGAAACCTCCACCATCATGGGCATGCAGAACGACACCATCATGAGCGGGGTGGTGTATTTGTGGAAATCCGGCTCCTGGCCGCTGGCGCTGGTGGTGTTCACCGCCAGCGTGCTGGTGCCGCTGTTGAAGATTCTGGCCTTGCTGCTCTTGCTGGTGACGGTGCAGCTGGGTTCCGGCTGGGCGCCGCGGCAACGGACGCGGCTGTATCGGGTGGTGGAGGTGATCGGCCCGTGGTCGATGTTGGACATTTACGTGGTGGCCCTGATGGTGGCGCTGGTGCAATGGCAGTCGCTGGCGTCGATCAAGGCCGGGCCGGGGGCGATCGCCTTCGGCACGGTGGTGGTGCTGACCATGGTGGCGGCGATGAGTTTCGATCCCAGGCTGATCTGGGATCAGGTAAAGGAAGACGATGAGCAGTGATCAACCCGAAAAACCGGCCGCAGCCGGCGAGGACTTGCCGGTCGCGGTGCCGGTGAAGCGGCGGCGCTGGTCGCCGTCGCTGGTGTGGCTGATTCCGGTGGTGGCGGCGGTGATAGGCGGCTGGCTGGCGGTGAGCGCGGTCTTGTCGCGCGGGCCCACCATCACCATCGCCTTCCAGAACGCGGAAGGGCTGGAGGCGGGCAAAACCCGGATCAAGTACAAGGACGTGGAGATAGGCGAGGTGAAGGCGGTGTCGGTGAGCCCGGACCGCCAGTCCATCCTGGTCACCGCGGAGCTGAGCAAGAACGTGGACGATTACCTGGTGGCGGACAGCCGTTTCTGGGTGGTGCGGCCGCGCATCTCCGGCGGCAGCGTGTCCGGTCTGGGCACGGTGCTGGGCGGCTCCTACATCGGCATGGACGTGGGTAAGAGCAAGGAGCGCCGCACCGAGTTCAAGGGCCTGGAAGTGCCGCCCATCATCAACGCGGACCTACCGGGCAAGATGTTCGTGCTGCGCTCCGACAATCTGGGCTCGCTCAACGCCGGCTCGCCGGTGTATTTCCGCCGCGTGCCGGTGGGCCAGGTGGTGGGCTACGAGCTGGACCCGGCCGGCAGCGCGGTGAAGCTGTCGGTCTTCGTCAACGCGCCCTATGATCACTTCGTCACCGTCAACAGCCGCTTCTGGCACGCCAGCGGCATCGACGTGGCCATCGGCGCCAACGGCCTGAGCGTCAACACCCAATCCTTGGCGGCGATCGCGCTGGGCGGCATCGCCTTTGAAACCCCGCTCAGCGACGGGCCGGACAAGGCGCCGGACGCCAAATACCTGTTCCTGCTCAATGAAACCCGCGAAAAAGCGCTGCAGAACCGCGACCGGGAAACCCAGTCCTTCCGGCTGAAGTTCCGGCAGTCGGTGCGCGGCCTGACCGTGGGCGCGCCGGTGGATTTCCGCGGAATCACCTTCGGCGAAGTCACCGCCATCGGCATCGAATACGCGGCGGCGCGCAAGGACTTCGACATGACGGTGGACATCCGCACCTATCCCAGCCGGCTCAACACCCTGTCCGGCGATCACAGCCTGTCGGCCAAGATTTCCGTGGAATCGCTGGTGCGCAACGGCCTGCGCGCCCAGCTGCGCTCCGGCAGTCTGATCACCGGTCAGCTTTACGTGGCGCTGGACTTCTTCCCCGAGGCCAAGCCGGCCAAGGTGGCGGTGCGCAACGGCATGACCGAGCTGCCGACGCTGCCGGGCGATCTGGAAGAACTGCAACGAGTATTGCAGCGCATTGCGCGCCGGCTGGACAAGGTGCCGTTCGACAGCATCGGCGAGGAGCTGAATCAATCGTTGAAATCGCTGCACCAGACGCTGGACAGCATGCGCAAGCTGTCCGAGAACATGGACGGCAAGGTGCTGCCGCAGGCGGTGAAAACGCTGGAAGACTTGCAGAAAACGCTGGAAAGCACGCGCCAGACGATGCAGGCGGATTCGCCGCTGCAGCAGGATGTGCGCGCGGCGGCGCAGGAAGTGTCGGAAACGGCGCGCAGTTTCCGCGCGCTGGCCGATTACCTGGACCGCCATCCGGAAGCGTTGATACGTGGCAAGGGAGAGAAAAAATGAAATCCATCGCGCTGAGCTTGATCATGCTGGCGCTGCTAAGCGCCTGCGCCTCGCCGCCCACCACCTTCCATCAATTGCGGCCGGCGCTGTCGACGGCGGCCGCGACCCCCGTGCTGGGCGTCAGCGTGATGGTGGGGCCGGCAAGCCTGCCCGCGGGACTGGAGCGGCCCCAGCTGGTGGTGGAAGACGCCGCCGGCAATGTTGAATTGCTGGACTTGCAACGCTGGGCCGGTCCGCTGGACCGCATGCTGACGCAAGCCGTGGCGGCGGACCTGTCCCGCTCGCTGGGCCTGGCCAGCATCTACGCCTATCCGCAACCGGGCATGGGCGGCGGGGACGTCCGCTTATTGCTGGACGTGCGCCAGCTGCGCCTGCGTCCGGGGCGCGACGCCTCGCTGGAAGTGGCTTGGCAGGCGCTGCCGACGCAGGGCGACAAACGGCCGCTGGCCAGCGGTTATTTCCTGCAGAGTCAGCCTTTGGCGACGCCGGACGCCGCGGCGGCCGCGGCCGGCCTGCAGACGCTGGTGACCGAGCTGGGCCGCCGGCTGGCCGGCGAGTTGGGGCCGGCTCTGGCCGGCTTCAAGCGCTAGGCGGGGCCGGCGGGCGCCGTTGCGCCCACGGTCTGGCCTGCTCCAACTGGCGGGCCAGCCGCAGCAGGGTCAGGTCGTCGCCGCAGCGCGCGACGAATTGCACGCCTATCGGCAGCCCGGCCTGGCTCCAGTACAGCGGCACGCTCATTGCCGGCTGTCCGCTCATATTGAAGGGTATGGTCCAGCCCAGATACTCCATCAGACGGCGCGAAGTGGCCGGAATCAACTGGCCGAAGCGCAAAGTCCAGTCCCAGCCCAGCTTGCCCAGCATCCAGCGCGAGATCGCGGTTTCGGCGGCGCTGGGCCCCAGGCCGCCGACGAGGGCGGGCGGCTGGTTCAGGGTCGGGGTGGCCAGCGCGTCGTAGCGCTGGTGGAAGGTTTCCATGATCCGGGCCTGCTCCCAGGCGAAACCGCGCGCCCAGGCCAGCTCACCGGCGCTGAGCCGCTCGCCGTAGCGCGCCAGCGCCCAGCTGGCCGCTTCCAGTTGCTGGTGGCGCGCCGGCTTGCCGGTGCGGCGCTCGATGTCGCGCAGCAGGCCGGCCATCTCGCCGCAGATGATGGCCAGCATCGCGCGGTTGTATTCCTCCGGCGACGCCAGCGGCGGCGACGCTTCTTCCACCTCGTGTCCCAGCTCGGTCAGCAAGGCCAGCGCGTCGTCCAGCGCGGCGGCGCAGTCCGGGTGCAGCGCGCCGCCCAGGATGGGGCGCTTGCTCCAGGCGATGCGCAGCTTGCCGGGCTCGCGCTGATGCGCGGCGAAAAAGCTTTGCTCCGGCGCCGGCCAGTAATAGGCCTCGCCGCCGCGCGGGCCGCCGGCCAGCAGGTCCAGCATCGCCGCGCTGTCGCGCACGCTGCGCGTCAGCGCGTGTTGGCAGACCAGGCCCTGCCAGCCCTCGCTGTAGTCCGGTCCGGCCGGGCCGCGTCCGCGGCTGGGCTTGAGGCCGAACACGCCGCAGTTGGAGGCGGGAATGCGGATGGAGCCGCCGCCGTCGCCGCCGTGGGCGATGGGCACGATGCCGGCGGCCACCGCCGCGGCCGAGCCGCCGCTGGAGCCGCCCGGGGTGCGGGTCAGGTCCCAGGGATTGCGGCTGAGGCCGTAGACCTCGGATTCGGTGTAGGGACTGAGGCCCAGTTCAGGCGTGGTGGTCTTGCCGATGAAGATCAGGCCGCCCTGGCGATAACGTTGGATGATGTCGGCGTCGCGCGGCGCGACATAGCCGTCGAACAGGCGGCTGCCGTTGCGAGTGGGCACGCCGGCGATGTCGGCCAGCAAATCCTTGATCAGCACCGGGCAGCCGGCAAGCGGGCCGGCGCCTTGCGCTTGCCGCAACTGGGCCTGAGCCTGTTCCGGCAGCGGCAGGCAGACCGCGTTCAGCGCCGGATTCCAGCGCTCCAGCCGTGCCTGGGCGGCGGCCGCGGCCTCGCCGGCGCTGATCTGGCCGCCGGCGATCAGCTGGGCCAGGCCAATGCCGTCGTAGTCTTCGTATTCATTGAAACAGTTCATGCCTGCCTCCGGGGGCTTGGCTGGCGCTCCATGGCGTACCAGCATAGTCGAACAAGACGGCTTGATGTACTGATTGCGACTAAATAAAATCGAATGCGATGGTTTTCTTGTCTTGATGATGCAATATGAATTTTACGGGGGAGGCGTGGCAATGCGCAATCTGAGGGCGGGAGTTGGTTTCTTGGGTTTGCTGATGGCGGTCGGGGCGGTTGCCGAAACACCAGGACACTCGCAGGCCCCGCGCAAGGAGTCGGTTTACGCCTATGCCGAATTGGCTAAGGGGCGGGCGGCTTTCGACGCATTCCGCGCGCTGGCACCGGGCTCCTCGCTGCGCTATCGCCTTTATCCACATCCGCCGCGGGCGGGAGTAGGGCTATTTTGGCGCGATGGCAGTGGGGGCAAAGGCATGGTCAAGCTCGCCAGCGACTACAGCTTTGCCCTGGATGAGCTGGCGGGGCTGGCGCAGCGCAAAGCACTGTTGGTGGCGAACCTGCCCCCGGTGGAGTTGAGTTGGCGTCCGGTGGTACGCAGCAAAGGTCTGCCCGCCAATACCCGGCGGCTGGGAGATTTGCGACTGGAGTGCTTGGTGGGGGTCCAGAGTAGGGTGAGCTTGCGGGATGAGAGGGAGGTGGCCTGCTTGCCGGTGGTGGAGGCCGCGTGTCAGGAGGATGTGGTGGCCTGCGCGCGCAAGGCTTCAGCGGCCTTGGGCGAGGCGATGCTCAAGGGGCTGGCGCGCTTGCAGAGCGAGAAAAACCCTTATGAGCAAGGGCGCGTTCAATACTTGTTCATTGCTGACAAGCCGGTGTTCAGCGTTACCTTGTTGGAGCGTGGCAAGCAGTTCACCTTGCCCGTCATCTGGCTTTACGGTCGCGCTGAGTCGTTCACACCGTTCTTTCAATGGCCGTACCCGCGTGAGTATTTGTATTCGGTGCCGCTGGATGTAGGGGCATGGTCTGACGATGCGCAAGTCGTGTTGGAACCCATGATTGGGGAGGGCGGCAAATGAAAAAGCGATGGTGGGCGCTATGTTGCGTTTGTTGGTTGATGGGGTGCGCCAGCAGCGGAAGCAGGCAGTTGGCGGAAGTGGATGAACCGGCGGTGAAGCGAATGCTGCAAAGCGGAGGCAGCCGGCGCGAGGTGCTTGATGCTTTTGGGGAGCCGCAGGACCGAATACGTTTTTCCAGCAATCGTGAATTGTGGGTGTACAGCTATGTTCAGCATCGGCCTCAGTTGCAAAACTTCACCGACCTGGGGCCCTTGTTCAGTGCGCAGAACCGTTACGACAAGGAGCTGGTGTTATTGTTTGACGTTGGGGGTAAGGTGCTGCAGTGGCGCTTGTCCACCAGAGAGGAGGTGCGTGGTACCGGGGTGCTGAACAAGTCCCCAACAGGAGGGTGATGGTTGGCGCATAGCCAGTTGCAGTGGCATCCCCTACAATAGCGGGAATGCAACAGCGGACTTGCCGGTGGTTGCGGGTGGCCCGAGCGTCTGTCTTGGAAGATGGAGACGGAGCGGGCGCCGCAGCGGGCGCAAGCCGCTTTTTTTATTACGGAACGAAATGATGGAACCAGTGCGCCTGTCGAAACGCATGGCCGAGTTGGGTTTGTGCTCGCGCCGCGAGGCCGATAGCTATATCGAACAAGGGTGGGTGAAAGTGGACGGCGAGGTGGCCGTCCTCGGGCAGAAAGTGCTGCCGCACAATCTGATCGAAGTGGACAAGAAGGCGCAGGACGCTCAAGCCTCGCGCGTCACCATCCTGCTGAACAAGCCCATGGGTTACGTGTCCGGCCAGGCCGAGGACGGCTACGAGCCGGCGGTGGTGCTGGTCAAACCGGAAAACCAGTGGGCGGAGGACAAGAGCCGCCGCCGGTTTTCTGCGCAGCATCTGAGAGGGCTGGCGCCGGCCGGCCGTCTGGACATCGATTCGGTGGGCCTGTTGATCCTGACCCAGGACGGCCGGGTGGCCAAGCAGATCATCGGCGAGCATTCCAGCGTGGACAAGGAGTACCTGGTGCGGGTGGAGGGCGAACTTTCCGAAGAAGGTTTGAGTCTGCTCAATCACGGTCTGGAGCTGGATGGTAAAAAATTGCTGCCTGCCACCGTGGCTTGGCAAAACGAGGATCAGTTGCGTTTTGTGCTGCGCGAGGGCAAGAAACGCCAGATCCGCCGCATGTGCGAACTGGTGGGCTTGCGCGTGGTAGGCCTGAAGCGGATTCGCATCGGCAAGGTCAAGCTGGGCAATCTGCCCACCGGCCAATGGCGCTATCTGCGCGACGACGAATCGTTTTGATCCGGCCGGACGGCCGGTTGTCAGTGGGGGACGCATGTTAGGGCGCTTGTTGCAAAGATGGGGGCTGGATGCCGAAAGCCGGCAGCAGCAGCGGGAGTTGACGCAGGCGATAGAGAGCCTGGTCGACGGCACGGACAAGCGTTTGCGCCTGTCTCCCGGCTATCTGGACGCGCTGGCCCCGGGCATGCGCGTCACCCAGGCCTATCTGGCCGAGTTGCCCAGCCGAATGCCGGAGCCGCTGACGCTGTCCTTGCGCGGCTTTGCGCAGGACCCGCGGCTGGGCTTGCTGTTTTCCGGGCCGGCCAGCCTTTTGTCCTGCCTGCGGCAGAGCGAAGCCTTGCGCAATTTCTTCCTGTCCGCCAGCCAGGGCGACGAGGCCTGGGCCTTGTTGTCGATGGCGCGCAGCGAAACCGGCCGCCTGGGCGTGGCGATGGAGGGCGGGGAGCTGCGCCGCGAAGTGCCGCAGCAGGTGGTGAGCTTCGACGGTCATAGGCTGGCCATGCCCTGCGCGTCGCGCGAGCTGCTGCTTGAGAGCAGCGCGCGGCGCAGCGAGGAAATGCTGGTCACGGTGATCGCGCGGCGGCTGAGCCTGCTGGAGCAGTTGCGCCAGACCTTGGACAACGAGATGTCGCGGCTGCAATTGCGCTTGAGCGTGCTGCGTTGCGAGGCCGGCACCGTGGTGGACGGCTCCTCGGACGGTTCGCCCTTGCCCGATACCTGCGAAGGGGTGCAGCGGCGCATGGCCGAGATCGAGCCCCAATTGCGCGAGGCGCGCGGCGCGCTGAGCCTTGAGGGCTTGCTGGAGACGGTGCGCCATGTGCTGGAGCATCCGGCCGAATATTTTCGGCTGGAATGGCGGACCTTGTACCTGAACCGCATGGGGATCAAGCAGGACGCGCCGGGCGAAGACGCCACCGAACTGGAGTTCGAGGAGCTGGTGTTGGGGCAGACCCAACCTTTGCGCCGCGCCTTGATGCCGGTGCGGGTGACGCGCCAGGCGCTGGCGGAACTGGAGCGGGAATTCGGCAGCGACTGAGACGGGGCCCGGCTATGCCAAAGCGGGCTGTGCAAAGCCGAAACAAGGGCTATGCTGGAACTGTATAGTCGCTTTCGATCAGCCTTCAGGGCGGCTGATTGAGTCTGCCCCGGCACCAGGCCGGGGTTTTTTTGCGCCCGCCGCATCGCAATGGGATATTTTGCGCCGGGAATGCGTGAAACGCCCGCCAGGGCTTGCTTTGTGCTATCCTTGCGCCCCTCTTCAGCAACGACCGTGACCCGTCACTCAAGCCATGAAAGATCCTTGCGATCACTACACCTTCGATCTGATTGGCGGCGTCCGCAAAAAGCCGGGACGCAAGCCTTTGGGCGAGCGCGCGATGACGGTGGCCGAGCGCAAGCGGCGCAGCCGCGAACTGCGCCGCAGCCGTCTGCAGGAGCTGTCGGTGACGGTGGAGCTGAGCCGGGATGCGCAGAAGTCGCTGGATAAAATGATAGAGTGGTGGGGTGTCAGCAAGAAGGAGGCGATCAACCGCGCGCTGATGATAGCCTGTCAATCGCAGACCGGGCGCACCGCGCAGTTGTTCGAGTTCGATCTGCCGCCGGAGGCGCGGCGCAAAGGCAAGAAGACTAGCGGCGGTTCCGGCGCGTAAGCGCCGCCGCTGTGCGAATAAGCGAAAAGGCCGAGCAAGCATGCTCGGCCTTTGGCGTTTCAGGGCCCGGCGGGCCGGGCGCGAATCGTGTCTTAACCGTAGCGTTTGGCGGCCTCGATCGCCAGGCCGCTGCCGATGCTGCCGAAGAGGTCGCCTTCCACATGGCGGGCCTGGGGCAGCAGGCGCTTGATGCTGTCGCGCAGCGCCGGCACGCCGCTGGAGCCGCCGGTGAAGAAGACGGTGTCGATGTCGTCGGCCTGCGCGCAGGCGTCGGTCAGCAATTGGCGCACGGTGGCGCCGATCTGGCCCAGCATCGCGTCTATGCTGTGATTGAATTGATCGCGGCTCAACTCGCAATGCAGGCCGGCCTCGATATGCCCCAGGTCCAGCCGGTGCTGCGCCTCGTCCGACAGCGCGATCTTGGCGGCTTCCACCTGCATCGCCAGTCGGTGGCCGGCGCGGTCCTGGATCAGGCGGAACAGGCGGTCCAGCACCTGCGGCTGCGCCGCGTCGCGGTGCACGTCCTGCAGGTCCATCCAGGCCTTGCGGGTGTAGGCGAAGTTGATGGTGTGCCAGGTGGCCAGGTTGAAGTACTGGCTGGACGGCATCTCCGCGTTGTTGCGCAGCCGGCTCTTGAAGCCGAACAGGGGCATCACGCCGTGCAGGCTCAATTGCTTGTCGAAGTCCGTGCCGCCGATGTGGACGCCGCCGGTGGCGAGAATGTCGTCGAGGCGCTCGTCCAGGCGGTGGCGCTCGGGCGCCAGGCGGATCAGGGTGAAGTCCGAGGTGCCGCCGCCGATGTCGACGATCAGCACCAGCTCTTCGCGTTCCAGCCGGGCTTCGTAGTCGAAGGCGGCGGCGATGGGTTCGAACTGGAAGGACACGTCCTTGAAGCCCACCTGGCGCGCGATCTCGCCCAGCGTGGTCTCGGCTTCGGCATCGGCCTTGGGGTTGTCGTCGACAAAGTGCACCGGGCGGCCCAGCACCACTTGTTCGAACGGGCGCTCGGCGGCGCGGTCGGCGCGCAGCTTCAATTCCTGGATGAACAGGCTGAGCAGGTGGCGGAAAGGCAGGGCCTTGCCTTGCACTTCGGTTTGGCTGTCGATCAGGTTGGAGCCTAGCAGGCTTTTCAGCGAGCGCATCAGCCGGCCTTCATAGCCTTCCATGTATTCCTGCAGCGCTAGCCGGCCGAACACGGAATGATCTTCCTCGTAATTGAAGAAAACCACCGAGGGCAAGGTGATCTTGCCGTCCTCCAGCGTCAATAGAGTGGCTTGGTTCGGGCGCAGCCACCCCACGGTGGAGTTGGATGTGCCAAAGTCAATGCCGCAGGCGCGGGCCGTAGTCTGCGTGTTCATATTCCCTCCCGTAAAGCGAGGCGCGATGGTACGCGGATTGGCGCGGCAAGGGAAGGCTTTGGCAACCGAATCAAGCGTTTTGTCGCTTTGGCGGCTTTGGCCGCGCCTGTCTTTTGGCCGGGACGCGCGGTGGCCGCAACGCAATGGGTATATGCTGAAAGCGCGTCCCGCAGGAGCCGGGGCGGGTAATGGACTGAATGGAAAGGATCCAGGCATGAATAAACTGATCGTGATGTTTGTTGCATTGGCGCTGGGGAGCGGCGGTCTGTCCGGCTGCGCGAACATGTCCGAAACCCAGAAAGACACTGGTACCGGCGCGGCGATTGGCGCGGTGGCCGGCGCGGTGCTGGGCGGCCTGACCGCCGGCGGCAATCCTGGCCGCAGCGCCGCCACCGGCGCGGCCCTGGGCGCGGCGCTGGGCGCCGGCGGCGGCTATTTGTGGTCCAAGCACATGCAGGAGCAGAAGGCGGCGATGGAGCAGGCGACCAAGGGTTCGGGCGTCAGCGTCAGCCAGACCGCGGACAATCAGCTGAAGCTGGACATCCCCAGCGATGTGTCTTTTGACGTGGGCCGCTACGACATCAAGCCCAATCTGCGGCCGATTCTGGACCGTTTCGCCGCCACCTTGAACCAGAACCCGGTGACCACGGTGAAGATCGTCGGCCATACCGACAACACCGGCTCCAATGCGGTCAATGACCCGCTGTCGCTGAACCGCGCCCGCGCCACGCGCGACTATCTGACCGCGCGCGGCGTGGCGGAGGGGCGGATCAGCATCGCCGGCCGCGGCTCGCATGAGCCGGTGGCGAGCAACGCCAGCGCCTCGGGGCGGGCGAAGAACCGGCGGGTGGAAATCTTCGTGGGCGAAGCCGCGCGCGGTTGACGCGGGCGGACGGAGCGACGCGGGGCGGGCGCCGTAAACGGCGCGCCGCCCTTTGTGTTTTTCGGCCGAGGCATACGCAGGCTGTCTGTTAAATTTTAAATGTAATACGTAATATATTTTAAAGCGACGCTTTGCTAGAATGTCGGTCACGACAAACGGGCATTTTCAGGCATGGCGACAGATATTTATTCGCGCATCCGGCAGGCGGCGTTCGAGCTGGTGGGCGAAGGTGTATGGCCGACGGTGATGGAGGTGAGGGCCAGGATAGGCGCGGGCTCCAACACCACGATCAACAACACCTTGAAAGAATGGCGACAGGAGTTTCTGTCGCGGGTGGCGGTGTCGTCGCGGCGGCCGGATTGGCCGGCCGGCCTGGCCGAAGCCTTTGAACAAGTGTGGCAGCGGGCCTGCGACGAGGCGGACGGCCGGCTGGAGTCTTTGCGTCAGGACGCGGAAACCGCGGTGGCCCAGGCAGCGGCGGAGACCCGCGAGCTGGAAGCCGGGCTGGCGGCGCGCCAGGCCGAGTTGCAGTCCGCCTTGCGCGAGCTGGAGTTGCGCGCCGCGAGGCTGGC
Source organism: Chromobacterium rhizoryzae (assembly GCF_020544465.1). Classification (NCBI taxonomy): domain Bacteria; kingdom Pseudomonadati; phylum Pseudomonadota; class Betaproteobacteria; order Neisseriales; family Chromobacteriaceae; genus Chromobacterium; species Chromobacterium rhizoryzae. Next base: position 2,836,614 of record NZ_CP066126.1, on the reverse strand, counting down.
GGATTTGGAAGGACGCTTGCAGGGCGAGGAAACCCGGCGCCAGATGCTGGAGCGGGCGCAGATGGAGCAGGAGTCGAGGCTGGAGCAGTCCAGGAAGGAGCTGTCCGAGCTTAGGCGTCAGGCGGAGCAACGTCAGCAGGAACTGGAAGAGCGCGCCGAGCTGAAAGTGCAGGAGGCGCGGGAGGAAGCCGCGCGGCGCGAGGCGCTGGCCTATGAGCGGCTGGAAGGTTTGCGGCTGCGGCTCTATGAACAGATGGAAGAGGAGCGTCGGGCGATGCAGCAGGCGCAGGCGCGCCAGGAAGAGGCTTTGCAACAAAGCCGGCGCGAGCGGACGCGGCTGGAAGGCGAGTGGCGCGACCGTCTGGCGGAGCGCGAGCGAGACAACGGCCGTTTGGAGGCGAGGCTGGAGTGGCTGGAAGGGCGCAATGCCGCCTTGGAGCAGGATGCGTTGCGGCAGGCGGTGCAGTTGGAGCAGACTTCGGCGCGCTTGCTGGATATGGCCAGCGAGAACAGCCGGCTGGCCGGCGAGGTGAATCTGGGCGCCGAGCGGCAGCTGGCGCGTTTGGTCGAGATTCTGGCCGGTTCGCGCCAGGAGCTGTTGGCGCTGGACGAGGCCGGCTTGCGCGAATGGCTGGGGCGGCAACTGCAATTGCCCCTGCTGGGCTAGCGCGCTCCGGACGCGTGTTTCTACTAAGTGCTTGCCACGATGCCGGCGGAAGCCGGCTTTGCTAGTTTGACGTGAGGATTGTCTTGATTGGAGGCAATATGACTTTCGTCGAATATTATCGCGCGCCGGCGCTGATCTCCCTGCTGGCCTTGTTCGTGTGGTGCGGCTTGTGCTGGGCGGACGGCGGCTCTTTCTGGCAGGGTTTGCTGGCGATGGCCGCGGGCAAGAATTTGTCCATTCTGTCCGGTCTGGCCGTGTTCTGGGTTCTGGAGCTGGCGGGACGCGCGTGGTCGAGATCCCGCGAGGGGCGAGACCCTATGCATTTGCAGTCGTAGCCGGCGGCAAGGGCCGGCAATGAAAAGCGCGCCAAAGGGCGCGCTTTTTTCATGGCCGCGGCGGCCTCGAAAGCTCTTGAGGCCGGTTTGCGGGCTTTCTCAGAACAAGCGGGCCAGCCCCGCGGCGATGCGCTCCAGGTATTCGGCGTCCACCGCGTCGAAGCTGGCCGGTTCGCTGGAATCCACATCCAGCACCGCGACCACTTCGCCTGCGGCGTTGCGGATGGGCACCACGATTTCCGAACGGGCGCTGGAGGAGCAGGCGATATGACCGGGGAAAGCGTCGACATCATCCACCACCAGGGTTTTTTCGGCCTGCCAGGCGCTGCCGCACACCCCTTTGCCAAACGGGATGCGAGTGCAGGCGATCGGGCCCTGGAAGGGGCCAAGCACCAGTTGCTTGTGCTTGACCAGGTAGAAGCCGGTCCACAGCCAGTCGAAGCTGCTGTGCAAGGCGGCGCAGAGATTGGCCAGCGCGGCGATCTGATCAGTCTCGGACTCAATCAGCGCCAGCGCCTGCGGCAATAGGGTTTGATAGCGCTCTTGTTTGTCGGCGCCGTGGATGATCAGCTGTTCTGCCATGGGGTGTCGTCGGGGTGTGGCTTGGGAAAGCGACAGCATACACAGCGGGCGGGCAAAAGAAAACGCCGCCCGGCGGGGCGGCGTCGCGCGGCGGGCTGGGGCCCGTTTACATCATGTGTTGACCGCCGTTCATCGCCACGTTGGCGCCGGTGATGAAGCCGGCCTGTTCGGAGGCGAGGAAGGCGACCAGGGCGGCGATTTCCTCGGGCTTGCCCAGACGGCCCACCGGAATCTGCGCCACGATCTTGTTGCGCGTCTCCTCCGCCACCGCCATCACCATATCGGTGGCGATATAGCCGGGCGAAATGGTGTTGACGGTCACGCCCTTGCGCGCCACTTCCTGCGCCAGGGCCATGGTGAAGCCGTGCATGCCGGCTTTGGCGGCGGAGTAGTTGGTCTGGCCGAACTGCCCCTTCTGACCGTTGATCGAGGAGATGTTGATGATACGGCCGAAGCCGCGGTCGCCCATGCCGTCCACCACCGGCTTGGTCATATTGAACAGGGAGTCCAGATTGGTGCGCAGCACCGCGTCCCAATCGTCCTTGGTCTGCTTCTTGAAACTGCAGTCGCGGGTGATGCCGGCGTTGTTGACCAGCACGTCCACCGGCCCCAGGTCTTTGGCCACCTTTTCGGCCAGTGCCTTGCAGGCTGCGGTGTCGGTGACGTCGCATTGGTAGGCGTGGATATCCTTGAGTCCCAGCCCCTTCATGTCGGCGAGCCAGGCTTGTTCGCGGCCGGGCTTGCTGTAGGTGGTGACTACGATGTGACCGCTTTCCGCCAGGGCTTTGCAGATGGCGGTGCCAATACCGCCCATGCCGCCGGTTACGAGTGCGATTCGCTTAGTCATAGTGCTGGCTCCTTTTTTGGCTGTCTGTCTGGATATGCTTATGCGATACGACTTTCAGTTTTTTAGGATAAGTGAATTACCCGCGTATGTGAATGGAAAGTACGCACACCCTTCGTCACGGCTTGGACGGTGAAAGTTCATCCGTTAGACGTTGCAGCAAAGAGAGCCGGGACTTGGCGATGGCGCCCGATTCACATGCGGTCATGATGGCACAGTTCGGTTCCACGCGGTGCGAACAATTGTGGAAGCGGCATTGACCAATCAACGGGCGTATTTCCGGGAAGTAGCGGGTTAGTTCGGCGGCCTTCAAATGCTTGAGGCCAAACTCCTGCAGGCCGGGGGAATCGATCAGATGACTGTCCGCGTTCAGATGGTAAAGCGTGGCGTGAGTCGTGGTGTGGCGGCCGGAGTCCAGCGCGGTGGAAATGTCGCCGATGCGGGCGTTGGCGTCCGGCAGCAGCGCATTGGTCAGCGTGGACTTGCCCATGCCGGACTGGCCGACGAAGACGCTGGTCTGGCCTTGCAGCAAGGGCAGCAGCGGCGCGACGTCCTGCTTGGCGGACAGGGTGACCACTTGGTAGCCCAGTTGGCGGTACAGCTCCAACTTGCGCAGCAAGCCCTCGGTTTCCGGCAGGTCGGCCTTGTTGACCACGATGACGGGATCGATGTCGCCGGCTTCCGCGGCGATCAGGCAGCGGCCCAGCAGTTCTTCGTTGGGGCTGGGCACGGCGGCGATCACGAACAGGATGCGGGTCACATTGGCGGCGATGACCTTGGTTTTCCAGTCGTCCTGGCGGTAGAGCAGGCTGCGTCGCTCTTGTGAGCGCTCGATGACGGCCTGTTCCTTGTTCTGCACCAGGATGTCCACCCAGTCGCCACAGGCGAAATCGACGCGTTTGCCGCGGGTGGTGCAATCGTAAACCTGGCCGTCGGATTCAACGATGAAGCGGCGGCCGTGGCTGCGGATGATTTGTCCGGTCTGACCTGTCATGGGCGGGCCAGCAGCGCTTCGGTCTTGGCGGCGCAGATGAAGTCGTTCAGGGTCAGGCCGCCGGCGTCGTGGGTGCTGAAGTTGACGACGACGCGGTTGTAATGCACCGACAGGTCCGGGTGGTGGTCTTCGCGGTGGGCGATCCAGGCCAGCGCGTTGACGAAGGCCATGGTGTCGTGGAAGTTGGCGAAGGGAAAGGTCTTGGTCAGTTCGATGCCGCGGATGTTCCAGCCGGGCAGGGAACCCATCAATTGGTTGACGGTGCTGGCGGCCAGCGGGCTGGCGCCGTGTTGGGCTTCGCAGGACAGTTCGAGCAGGTTCATGTCAGCGGTTTCCTTGTAGATGGTTGATGCGCAGCGCGGCGGGCGGGTGCGAGTCGTAAAAAGCGGAATGCAGCGGGTCCGGCGTCAGCGTGGACGCGTTGTCGCGATAAAGTTTGACCAGGGCGGACACCAGTTTGCCGGCGTCGGTTTCGCTGGCGGCGAAGTCGTCGGCCTCGTATTCATGGCGGCGCGACAGGCTGCTGGACAGCGGGGTGAACGGAAAGGTGAAGGCCGGCACCGCGGTGAAGAACAGGATCAGCGCCATCGCGGTGCTGGGCGTGGAGACGCCCAGGCCGGCGTAGAACCAGGGCGCGTCCAGCAGCTGCCCCAGCAGGAATAGGAAGCCCAGCGACAGCGCGAAGGCCAGCGCGATGCGCTTGACGATGTGGCGGCGCTTGAAATGGCCAAGCTCGTGAGCCAGCACCGCTTCGATTTCCTGATGGTCCAATTGCCCCAGCAAGGTGTCGAAGAACACGATGCGCTTGCCGGCGCCAAAGCCGGTGAAGTAGGCGTTGCCGTGGCTGGAGCGGCGGGAGCCGTCCATCACGAAGACGCCCTGGCTCTGGAAGCCGGCGCGTCGCAGCAGCGCTTCGATGCGCGCCTTGAGCTCCAGGTCTTCCAGCGGGGTGAATTTATTGAACAGCGGCGCGATCAGCGTCGGGTAGATCGCCACCATCAGCAGCTGGAAGCCGGTCCAGACCAGCCAGACCCACAGCCACCACAGCGGGCCGGAAATGTCCATCAGCCACAGCACCAGCGCCACCAGCGGCAAGCCGATGACGGCGCCCAGCAGCAGGCCCTTGATCTGGTCGATGATGAACAGCCTGGGCGTGGTCTTGTTGAAGCCGAAGCGGGCCTCGATGCCAAAGGTGGAGTACAGGCTGAGCGGAAAGCTGACGCAGCCGGTCAGCGCCGCCACGCCCACGATCAGCAGCAGGCCGGACGGCAGCGGCGAGACGCCTGCGGCGGCCACGGCGCCGGCCAGCCATTGCAGCACGCCGCCAAAGGTCAGCGCCAGGATCACCAGGCTGTCCAGCACGGCGGAAAACAGGCCGAAACGGGTCTTGGCGATGCAATAATCGGCGGCCAATTGATGTTGTTGCAAGGCGATGGCGTCGCGAAAAGCGGCGGGCACTTCCGCGCGGTGGCGGGCGATGTGGCGGGCGTGGCGCCAGCCCAGCCAGAGTTTTAGCGCGAGTGTGGCCGCCAGCGCGGCCAGGAAGAGAGAGCTGAATGCCTCGGTCATCGGAGTCCGTTATCTGCTGTCAGGTTTGCCGCCAGCGCGGCAATGAAGGAAAATAGAAGGGTTTTGCAAAGATTGGCAAGTATGACACAAGATCAAATGAACCTCATCTGGCTCGACATGGAAATGACGGGCCTGAATCCAGAGACCGACCGCATCATCGAAGTGGCGATGATCGTGACCGACAGCCAGCTGAACGTGGTGGCGGAATCGCCGGTGTTGGTGATCCACCAGCCCGACGAGGTGTTGGACGGCATGGACGACTGGAACAAGAACACCCACGGCAAGAGCGGCCTGATCGAAAAGGTCAAGGCCTCCACGCTGGGCGAAGCCGAGGCCGAGCAAATCCTGCTGGATTTCATGGCTCTGCACGTGCCGCCGCGGATCACGCCGATGTGCGGCAACACCATCCACCAGGATCGTCGTTTCATGGTGCGCTGGATGCCCAAGCTGGAAGAGTATTTCCACTATCGCAACCTGGATGTGTCTACGCTGAAAGAGTTGTGCAAGCGTTGGAAGCCGGAGGTGGCGCGCGGCGTGGTCAAACGCGGCAAGCACGAGGCGCTGGCGGACATCCTGGAGTCCATCGAGGAGTTGCGTTACTACCGTGAGCATTTCCTCAAGCTCTAAGAACCTGTTTACGATCCGCCGCGCGTCGTGAAACGTGGCACGGCGAGTGCCGCTTCGAAATGCGCATGTGCCACGAGTACATTCCGCTTTCTCAGCTGCAACGCCTTGTCCCGCTCTAGCTCGCGAGATCGTAGACACGTTTTAAGCGGGGTACTGTCCCACAGGAGCGGCTCCGCAGCGGAGCTTGCTCCTTTTTATTGGCGAACACTTATTCCAGCGGCAATCCATATGGCTTCGCAACGCAGTTCCGACATTAATTCCACCCGGGTCTGGGCCCGGCTGCATCAGCATCAGCGCGCGACCCGGCACATGCATATGCGCGAGTTGTTCGACGCCGATCCGCAGCGTTTCCAGCGCTTTTCGCTGGAGCTGGACGGCCTGTTGCTGGACTACTCCAAGAACCGCATCACCGAACGCACGCTGGAGCTGTTGTTCGAATTGGCGCGCGAGGCCGATCTGGCCGGCTGGATGGAGAAAATGCGCGGTGGCGAGCGCATCAACGTCAGCGAGGACCGCGCGGTGCTGCACACCGCCTTGCGGCTGCCGGCCGGCGAGAGCCTGCTGCTGGACGGCTGCGAGCTGGTGGCCGAGGTGCAGGCGGTGCTCGCGCGGATGCGCGCTTTCAGCGAACAGGTGCGCGGCGGCGAGTGGAAAGGCTTCAGCGGCCGGCGCATCCGTCACGTGGTCAATCTGGGCATAGGCGGTTCCGATCTGGGGCCGCTGATGGTGAAAGAGGCGCTGGCCGCGTACGCGTCGCCGGAGCTGGACGTGCATTTCGTCTCCAATGTGGACGGCGCGCACGTCGCGCGCACGCTGCAGCGGCTGGACCCCGCCGAAACCCTGTTCATCATCGCGTCCAAATCCTTCACCACGCCGGAGACGCTGCTGAACGCCCAGGCGGCGCGGCAGTGGTTTTTGCAGGCGGGGAGCGAGGCCGATATCGCGCGTCATTTCGTCGCGGTGTCCACCAATCAGCCGGCGGTGCAGGCTTTCGGCATCGATCCGGCGCATATGTTCGGCTTTTGGGACTGGGTGGGCGGCCGCTACTCCACGTGGTCGGCCATCGGCCTGCCGGTGATGCTGTCGATAGGCTTCGACCGCTTCCAGGAATTCCTGGCCGGCGGTCACGCGATGGACCGGCATTTCTTCAGCGCGCCCTTCGCCGCCAATATGCCGGTGCTGCTGGCGCTGATCGGCGTCTGGTACAACACCTTCTACCGCGCCCATACCCACGCCATCATGCCTTACGACCACGGCTTGCGGCGTTTGCCGGCCCATGTGCAGCAATTGGACATGGAGTCCAACGGCAAGCGCGTCGGCCGTTACGGCGAAGCGCTGGATTTCGACACCGGCCCGGTGATCTGGGGCGAAGAGGGGGCCAATAGCCAGCACGCCTTTTTCCAGCTGCTGCATCAGGGCACGCGACTGGTGCCTTGCGACTTCATCATCCCGATGCGCAGTCATTATCCGGTAGCGGACCAGCACCAGGTGCTGGTGGCCAACTGCCTGGCCCAGACCGAAGCCTTGATGCGCGGCAAGAGCGAGGCCGAGGCGATGCGGGAGCTGGCGCATTTGCCGGGCGAGCAGCTAGACATGTTGTTGCCGCAGAAGCTCTTCCCGGGCAATCAGCCGTCCAACACCCTGGCGCTGGACGAGGTGAGTCCGCGCAGCGTGGGCATGCTGCTGGCGCTGTACGAGCACAAGGTGTTCGTGCAGGGCGTGATCTGGGGCATCAACTCCTTCGATCAATGGGGGGTGGAGTACGGCAAGCAACTGGCGCGCCGCATTCTGCCGGAGCTGGCCGCCGGCGACGACGCGCTGGCGCACGACAGCTCCACCAACGGCTTGATCCGCCATTTCAAAGCGCGGCGAGGCTGAGAGGATGGCCATGCAAGAAAGTCTGGAATTGGCTCGCCGTCTGGGCGGGCGTTTGTTGGCGGCGGGCGAGAGCGTCGCCGCCGCCGAATCCTGCACCGGCGGCATGATCGCCGCGGCGCTGACCGACATCGCCGGCAGTTCCGCCTGGTTCGGCTACGGCGTGGTCACTTACAGCAATGAGGCCAAGCAGCGTCTGCTGCGGGTGGAGGACGGCACCTTGCGCGAGCACGGCGCGGTCAGCGAGGCGGTGGTGAGGCAGATGGCCGCCGGCGCGCAGACGTTGTCCGGCGCGGATTGGAGCGTGGCGGTGTCCGGCGTCGCCGGCCCCGGCGGCGGCACGGCGGCCAAGCCGGTGGGGCTGGTCTGGTTCGGCATCGCCGGTCCTGACGGCTGGAGCGAGGCTTTCCGCTGCCGCTTCGACGGCGATCGCGCGCAGGTGCGCGCGCAAACCGTGATCCGCGCCTTGCAGCGTCTGGACGAGCTGTTGGCCGCGCGCAGCCGCGCCGCTTAGCGTCCACCTGCTGAAGTGCGGCGGGCTTTGAACAGGCTCTTAGTCTTTGTTGTCCGGTTTTTTGCGCGCGCGCGGGTGCGCGCCGTCGTAGACCTTGGCTAGGTGCTGGAAGTCCAGCGCGGTGTAGATCTGGGTGCTGGACAGATTGGCGTGCCCCAGCAGTTCTTGCACCGCGCGCAAGTCCCCGGATGATTGCAGCAGGTGAGAGGCGAAGGAGTGGCGCAGCATATGCGGATGCACGTGTTGTTGCGCGCCGGTCTTGATCGCCCAGTCACGCAGGCGTTTTTCCACTTGCCGTCCGCCCAGCCGTCCGCCGTGGCGGGCGATGAAGACCGCGCGCTCCTCCTGCGCCGCCTGGCGTTGCGCCAGCCAGCGCTGCAGGCAGGCGCGCGCCTCGGCGCCCAGCGGCGCAATGCGTTCCTTGCCGCCCTTGCCGCGGATGCGCAGCAGATCGTCGGAAAAGTCCAGGTCTTCCAGATTCAATCCCACCGCTTCGGACAGGCGCAGCCCGCAGGAATACATCAGCTCGAACAGCGCGCGGTCGCGTATGGAGAGCGCGTCGTCGTCGTCGATGCGGTCCAGCAAGGCCGCGGTGCTGTCCACCGGCAAGGCCTTGGGCAGCGGCTTGTCCTGTTTGGGCGCGCGCAGACCCTGGCTGGGGTCGTCCCCGCGCTGTCCGTTGTCCAACAGCCATTGGTAGAAGCGGCGCCAGGCGGAGAGCTTGCGCGCCAGGCTGCGGCTGTGCAGGCCTTGCGCGTGCAGCTTGGCCAGGATTCTGCGCAACTGGGCGTGTTCGGCCCGCTCCAGCGGAGCGGGGCTCAGCAGGGCGGCCAGTTGTTCCAGATCGCGCAGGTAGGCGGCGGCGGTGTGGCCGCTGCGGCCAGCCAGCGCCAGCGAGGCGGCGAAGCGCTCCAGGATGTCCATTTCAGCGGCGCAGCCTGGCCATCTGCATCAGGCGCTCGAACAATTGCAGATCCTGTTCGCTCTTGAGCAGCGCGCCCGCCAGCGGCGGCGGGGCGTTGTCCTGATGGCGCTGCTTCAGCGCGGCGGCGTCCATGTTTTCCGCCGACAGCAGTTTCAGCCAGTCCAGCAATTCCGAGGTGCTGGGTTTCTTCTTTAGGCCCGGCAGCTCGCGTATGGAGAAGAACACCTCCAGCGCTTCGCTGACCAGTTGCTGGCGCAGGGCGGGGAAGTGGGCGTCGATGATGGCCTGCATGGTGTCCCGGTCCGGGAAGCGAATGTAATGGAAGAAGCAGCGGCGCAAGAAGGCGTCCGGCAGCTCTTTTTCATTATTGGAGGTGATGATGATGATGGGGCGCTGGCGGGCGCGCACGAACTCCTGGGTTTCGTGGACGAAGAACTCCATCTGGTCCAGTTCGCGCAGCAGATCGTTGGGGAATTCGATGTCGGCCTTGTCGATTTCGTCGATCAGCAGCACCGGGGCGGAGTCGGCGTCGAAAGCCTGCCACAGCTTGCCCTTGACGATGTAGTTGCGGATGTCGTGCACGCGGGCGTCGCCCAGCTGCGAGTCGCGCAGCCGCGAGACCGCGTCGTATTCGTACAGGCCGTGCTGCGCCTTGGTGGTGGACTTGATCGGCCAGACAATCAACTCTCGGCCCAGGCTGCGGGCCACTTCCTCGGCCAGCATGGTCTTGCCGGTGCCGGGTTCGCCCTTGATCAGGAGCGGGCGCTCCAGCGTGATGGCGGCGTTCACCGCCATCATCAGGTCTTCGGTGGCGATGTAGTTGTCGGTACCGGAAAATCGGGTATTGCTCGTCATGGGCGGGGGAGGCTTCAAAATGGCCAAAGCAGCCGCGCGGACGGCTGCTTTGGCGCGGAAAGGGGTTAACGGGCGAATTCGCGTTCCAGATCGTCCAGCGAAATGCCCCAGCTTTTCATCATATGGCTCAGCAAGGCCATTTCCGGCTCGCTGATGGTGCCGTCTGACTTGCTGATGTCCATGGCCAGCACGCAGGCCAGGATGCGTTTGCGGTGGTCGCTCACCTCGGCCAGCAGGCCGTTGATGCGCTCCGCGTCCAGCAAATGAATGGTGCCGTCGTCGTTGGCTTCGTCGGAGACGTCGTCGCAGTAATCCACCAGCACCTTGGTGAACTGCTTGCGCGGCAGGCCGATCAGGTCGTAGACGTGGAGTTTCTCCAGCAGCTCCAGCTCGCGCGGGTCCATATTGCCATCCGTGATCATAAACATGGCCAGCAGGCGCGCCAGTGCTTCCGGGCTATTGAGTGCGTATTTTCTCATGACGCCTTTCCTTTATTCTGATGTGACGCCTAGCCGCTCCAGAAACGCTGGGGGCATGGCGGCAGGCTTGCGGCTGACGTAGTCGAAGAAGACTAGGCCTGTCTTCAATCTTGCCACTTCTTTCCCGGTTTTGTCATTGCTTGCCTGATAGAGCAGATCGAAACCGCGCGCGCCGAGGTCGTCCACGGCCAGCGCGAAGCGCAGCACCTCGCCGTGAAAGGCCTCCGCGCGATAGAGGATGGCGGTGTCCGCCACCACGACGCCCAGGCCCTCGATGCTGAGTTCGTGCGGATAGCCTAGACTTTGTAAAAAGCGCAGCCGCGCTTCCTGAGCCAGTCTCAGCACGGCGTCGTTGCCTAGGTGGCCGGCGTAGTTGATGTCTCCGATGCGGATGTCGACGCGGGTTTCGAATGCGAAGCGCTCAGGCAGGACAATCTGGATTCTGGGCATGGTGTGGGCTTTGGGCGAGTGGTTTGGCTGAGTTGTTTGTCTTAACCTGAGTCAACAGGGCAGTGGCATGGTTTGATAGACTGCAAGTGTAAGGCAAATACAACAAGGAGCAGAGTCATGTATCAGCGCATATTCGTACCCGTGGATGATAGTGAAACCTCCAACCTGGCATTGCACGAGGCTTGCCATCTGGCCAAGGAGGTGGGCGCCAGCCTGAAGTTGGTGCATGTGGTGGATTTGGCCCAGTTCGGCTGGGGCGGCACCGAGTTTCTGGACGCGACCGAGCTGCAGAAATCGATCAAGCAGGCGGGCGAGCAGGTGTTGGGCCAGGCCGGGGCCAAGGCCAAAGAGCTGGGCGTGACGGCGGATTGCAAGATTCTGGAAAGCTGGGGCGACAAAATCGCCGCGGTGCTGGTGGACGACGCCGGCGTCTGGGGCGCCGATTTGATAGTGATGGGTACCCATGGCTGGAGCGGCTTAATGCATTTGCTGATGGGCAGCGTGGCGGAGGGCGTGCTTAAACTGGCGGACGTGCCGGTGTTGCTGGTGCGCAACCCGGGGGACTAGGCTGATGGCATGGCGGGCGCCTTGCATGGACGGAGTGAGGCGCGCCGTTGCTTGTCGGACAATCACGCGGGCAAAAATAAAGCCAGCCGGCATCGCTGCGGGCTGGCTTTCCTCGCGGAAGGGGATCAGCCGGCGGTGGCTTCCACGCTGCCGTCCTGGGCTTCCAGCTTGGTGCGAACCGCTTTGCGCAGACTCTTGTACAGGTCCGGGTGGGTTTCCTTCAGGTACTCGACGATTTCGAAGTCTTCGCGGCGAACCTTGGACAGGTCGATCTGCTCGACGTGAACCAGGCGCAACAGTTCGCGCACCGGCTTGGGCATGTTGCGGCCGCTTTCGTAGCGGGAGCCGCCGGACTGGGTCACGCCGATGCGGCTCCAGAATTCTTGCTGGTTCAGGCCGAGCTTGCGGCGGATCTCACGCGGGTTGGGGATCTTTTCAAACAGTTTCATGAGTGTTCCTCTCAGTATCAAAGAATATTGGTTCTAATATTTTTTAGGTTTCGTGCCCTGCACCCTAAAAATAGCAAAAAAAATCCATCAGGAATAATTCTGATGCAAAAAAGTTCATGAAGTTCCGTTAAGAGTCGACTTCGTTTTTTGCAATGTTAGTGGATTCTTATTGTCAAGGACAATGGGATTTGCAGGTCGAGACGCAAAAAGATACTGTGTGGTCGCTTTTTTGTAAAGCGTTTTGGCATTTGAGACTGAAAAAAAAGGGGAGGGGCGGCGAGCCTGACCCCCGGCACTTGCGCTAAATAACTGTGGCTGCTTCCTTCCGGACCTGACCAGGTTCGCTATCGCGCAATGCGGGGAGACCCGCCTCAAGAGAAGACGCATTCTAACGACAAGCGGCCGTTTTGCCAAGCTCGGCGTGCGTTTTTGTCGCGACGCCGGCCGCGGCGTCGGTTGCCGAAGCGCGGCCGCGCAGGCAGACTGGGCGGCATCTATATTAATACCGCGGCAAGCGTGGGAGTGTGTGATGGTTCAATCGGCGCAAGAACTGTTGGCGGAACTGATCCGCTTCGACACCACCAGCCGGCATTCCAATCTGCAATTGATCGAGTGGACGCGCGCTTATCTGTCGCAATTGGGCGTGGAGTCCACGCTGACCTTCAACGACGAGGGCAGCAAGGCCAATCTGTTCGCCCGCATCGGCGCGCCGGAACTGCCGCTGGTGGTGCTGTCCGGCCATAGCGACGTGGTGCCGGTGGACGGCCAGGTCTGGAGCAGCGATCCCTTCGTTCTGACCGATAAGGGCGATGGGCGCTTGTATGGCCGCGGCTCCGCCGATATGAAGGGCTTCATCGCCTGCGTGCTGTCGCTGGCGCCCTGGTTCGCGGAGTTGGCCGCGCGCGGAGAATTAAGGCAGGGCATAGGCATCGCCCTGTCTTACGACGAGGAAGTCGGCTGCCTGGGCGTGGGCCGGCTGATAGACCGCCTGGCGGCGGACGGGGTCAAGGTGTCGGGCTGCATCGTCGGCGAGCCCACCAGCATGCAGCCGGTGATCGCACACAAGGGCATCGCTCATTTCCTGTGCAAGGTGGGCGGCCGCGCCGCGCATTCCTCGCTTACCCCGCAAGGCGTCAACGCCATCGAGTTCGCCGCGCGGCTGATCACCCATATCCGCAAGCTGGCCGACGCCGAAGCGTCCTTCGGCCATCGTCAGTCCTCATATGATGTGCCGTTCACCACCTTGCAGACCGGCACCATTCATGGCGGCACCGCCTGCAATATCGTGCCCAAGGATTGCGAATTCATGTTCGAGTGCCGCTGGTTGCCGGGCGATGGGCCTGAGCGTTTTGTCAGTTCCGTCCGGGACTACGCCGCCACCTTGTTGCTGGAGATGCGCGAGGTGGCGCCGGAGGCGCAGATCGAGATCGAACGGGTGGTGTACAGCCCGGCCTTCGAATCGTCTGAAGACAGCGCGGTGCGTCGCACCGTGGCGCGCTTGTGCGGCTGCGACGGCGGCAAGGGCGTCGCCTACACCACTGAGGCCGGCCTGTTCAGCGAGGCCGGCATCGCTTGCGTGGTGTTGGGGCCCGGCAACATCGAACAAGCGCACCGGCCCGACGAATACATCGACATCGATCAACTGGAGCAGTGCGCGGCCTGGTTGCGGCGACTGGGAGATGAGCTGACGCAAAAACCGTGAAGATTTTTTTGCGCTGATGACCGAATAGCCGCAAAATCGCTGCCGGCGACAAGCCGAACACTCAAGTTGCCCGCCGGGGGGATCCCTTAGGCGGGCTTGTTTTATGGCGGCGTGAGCAGCTGTTCAACGCCCGGTCCCAAGGGGCCGGCGAGCGTTGGCGCCGCGGTAGTCAGAAAGAAAAAATAAATGAGTCAGAACGTGGGATCTGTGCGGCAGGGAGGCGCGGCCAAGTCGCGAGACGGCTTCACCTCCAGCTTTGGCGTGTTGGCGGCGACTCTCGGTTCCGCCGTGGGCCTCGGCAATATCTGGAAGTTTCCTTATCTGACCGGCACCAATGGCGGCGCCGGTTTTTTGGTGGTGTATGTGCTGGCCACGCTGCTGGTGGGTTTGCCGGTGATGATCGCCGAGATCATGCTGGGCCGCAAAGCCAAGCGTGACGCGGTGACGGCGCTGAAGACGCTGGCGCCGGCCGGTCAGCCCTGGTGGCTGATCAGCGCATTCGGCGTGCTGGCCGCCTTCCTGATCATGGCTTTCTATTCCGAAGTGGCGGCCTGGGTCTTCGCCTATGTGTTCAAGTCCTTGGGCGGCGGCCTCTTGTCCAGCGATCCCAAGGTGACCTCGCAGGCGTTTGGCGCCTTGATCTCCGATCCGGTGCAATCCTTGCTGTGGCAATGGCTGGTCTTGCTGCTGATAGGCGGCATTCTGCTGATGGGGGTGTCCAAGGGCATCGAGGCGGTGACCAAGAAGCTGATGCCCTTGCTGTTCCTGCTGTTGCTGGTGATAGGCGCGCGCAGCCTGATGCTGCCCGGCGCGGCCAAAGGGCTGGACTTCCTGTTTACCCCCGATTTTTCCAAGATCAGCGGCGCGGTGGTGTTGACCGCGGTGGGGCTGGCCTTCTTCAAGCTGTCCATAGGTATGGGCACCATGATTACCTACGGCAGCTATTTCCGCGATGATCAGAACATCCCGGTCACCACCTTCCGGGTGATGTGCGCGGACCTGTTCGTTTCCCTGCTGGCAGGCATCGCCATTTTCCCCGCGGTGTTCGCTTTCGGCTTTGAGCCGGCGGCCGGCCCGTCGCTGCTCTTCATCACCATCCCGGCGGTGTTCGCCAGCATGCCGCTGGGCAATGTGTTCATGGTGGCCTTCTTCGTGCTGGCCGCGATCGCCGCCACCGGCGCGATGCTGTCCATTCTGGAAGTGCCAGTATCGGTGTTCAGCGAGCGCTTCGGCATCAGCCGCGTCAAGGCCACGGTGATCAACCTGCTGCTGCTGGCCTTGGTGGGCGCGGGCTGCGCCTTGTCCAACAGCACGCTGTCCGGTTTCAAGCTCTTCGGCATGACCTTGTTCGATCTGTTCGACTTCGTGACCTCCAATCTGCTGATGCCATTGGGCGGCATCTTCCTCTGCCTGTTCGTCGGCTGGGTGTGGGGTTTCGAACAGCTGAAGCAGGCGCTGAGCAATCAGGGCGCCCTGAAGAACGAGGGCTTGTTGAAAGCGCTGTTCTTCGTGCTGCGCTATGTGTCGCCGCTGTTGATCCTGGTGGTGATGCTGAAGGGCCTGGGCGTGATTTGAGCCCGTGCCGTCAAATAGAAAAAGGAGCCGCGAGGCTCCTTTTTTCATGCCGGCCGGCAGGGGTTTAGGGCTGGGCGGCGTCGTCTTCCGGTATCACCACCGGCGGCGGGGTGAAGCCGTTCAGTTCGCGGGCGTTTTTTTCCAACAGCAGCACAATGCTGGTGTTGAGCGCGCCGAAAGCCCAGCTGACCAGGAAAAACACCGAGTAGGCCGATAGCTTGTCGTTGAACAGGGTTTTGCCGTGCAGACTGAGCTCGGCCGGATCGAAAATGGAGAAGAACACCCCTGTCGCCAGAATGGCGATGATGAAGGAGGGCCAGAACAGCAAGATGCCTTTTTTCATTGAGTCATGCTCCTGTGGCTGCCGCAAGGAAATGCTTGGGTGGCTGATGTCAGGGTAATGGCCGGGCGACGCACTGTCAAAACGCGGCGACGGTGGATGAGAGCCCGGAGAACGGCTCTCCATGTTAGACTGTGGCCATCCGGTTTTTCTTGTCCAGCCGGCCAGGGCGAGCGCTTTTGGCCGGTTGTTGCGTAAAGTAATGGAGCCTTGCATGACCTCGATCTTCTCCGCCGTAGAACTGGCGCCGCGCGACCCTATCCTGGGCCTGAACGAAGCATTCAACGCCGACACCCGCACCACCAAGGTGAATCTGGGCGTTGGCGTTTATTCCGACGACAACGGCAAGATTCCGCTGTTGGCGGCGGTAAAGGCGGCGGAGAAGGCGCGTCTTGAAACCATGCCGCCGCGCGGCTACCAGCCGATCGAAGGCGCTCAGGCTTACGACAGCGCGGTGCAGAACCTGCTGTTCGGCGCGGACAGCGAGCTGATCAAGGCGGGCCAGGTGGTGACAGCTCAAGCGCTGGGCGGCACCGGCGCCCTGAAAATCGGCGCGGACTTCCTGAAGCGCCTGAACCCGGCGGCCAAGGTCTATATCAGCAATCCGAGCTGGGAAAACCACCGCGCGCTGTTCGAGTCCGCCGGCTTCGAGGTGGAAAACTACCCGTATTACGACGCGGCCACCCGCGGCGTCGATTTCGACGGCATGCGCGCCTTCCTGGCGCAACTGCCGGCCGGCTCCGTGATCGTGCTGCACGCTTGCTGCCACAATCCCACCGGCGCCGACCTGTCCGACGCGCAATGGGCCGAGGTGGTGCGGGTCTGCCGCGAGCGCGGCCTGGTGCCTTTCCTGGATATGGCTTATCAGGGCTTTGCCGACGGCATCGACGCCGACGCCGTCGCCGTGCGCCTGTTCTCGGCCTCCGGCCTGCAGTTCTTCGTGTCCAGCTCCTTCTCCAAGAGCTTCTCGCTGTACGGCGAGCGCGTGGGCGCCTTGTCCATCGTCACCGCCGGCAAGGAAGAATCCGCGCGCGTGCTGTCCCAACTGAAGCGCGTGATCCGCACCAACTATTCCAACCCGCCGATTCACGGCGGCGCGGTGGTGGCCGCGGTGCTGTCCAACCCTGAACTGCGTCAGTTGTGGGAAGACGAACTGGCCGGCATGCGCGATCGCATTCGCGCGATGCGCGTCGGCTTGGTCGAGGCGATCAAGGCCGAAGGCGTGGCTCAGGACTTCTCCTTTGTCGCCCAGCAGCGCGGCATGTTCTCCTATACCGGCCTGAGCGCGGCCCAGGTGGAGCGCTTGCGCGCCGACTTCGGCATCTACGCCGTGTCCACCGGCCGCATCTGCCTGGCGGCGTTGAACAGCAAGAACCTGACCTATGTGGCTTCCGCCATCGCCCAGGTGGTGAAGGCGGGCTAAGCCTGGCCGGTTTTGATATCCAGCATCGCCAAAGCCCCGCAAGTCGGGGCTTTTTTTCAATCGGCCTATCGCCGGCCGTAGTCAAGGAGCAGATTCATGCAATTGCACAGCCGCAGCTTTCAAGACGGGGAACGCATTCCGGGCCGCCTGGCCTTCTGCGTGCCGGACGCCGACAGCCATGTCGCGCTGTCCGACAACCTCAACCCGCATCTGGTCTGGAGCGGAGCGCCGGAGGGGACGCGCTCGTTCGCGCTGATATGCCATGATCCGGACGTGCCGTCGCGCGGCGACGACGTCAATCAGGAGGGCAGGGAGGTGCCGGCGGATCTGCCGCGGGTGGACTTCTATCACTGGCTGCTGCTGGACATTCCCGCCGGACAGAGCGAGATCGCCGAGGGCGGCCACAGCGCGGGGGTGAGCGCGCGCGGCAAGAGCGGTCCGGACGCGCCGCAGGGCTTGCGTCACGGCATCAACGACTACACCGGCTGGTTCGCCGGCGACGCGGCTATGGCCGGCGACTACTACGGCTACGATGGCCCCTGCCCGCCGTGGAACGACAGCCTGGAGCACCGCTACGTTTTCACCGTCTACGCCTTGGATGTGGCAGCTTTGCCGGTGGACGGCGCCTTGACGCCTGCCAACATCGTCGCGGCTTTGGGCGGCCATGTGTTGGCCTCGGCCAGCTTGAGCGGCCGCTATACGCTAAATCCGCGTTTGCTGTAATCGTCCCGCAATGTGAAGAAGTGGCAAAAAGGACAGTTTGTCCGTCTCGCAACGCAGAGGCCTCTGGCAAGGGATTGCAGTAGGCCAATGAAATGCAGCATGATGTTGCGGCGTTTCCCGTCTCCGCGGCTGATTTAGTTCGGAAGCCCGCGCCCGCGCGGCGCTTTGAACCGCGGCCAGCCCAAAGCGGCAAACGATAACAACATCAAAGGGGATTAACTGTCATGGTTGCAAACACTGTTAAAGACAAGCTGCCGGCCGCCGCGTTGGCGACGGGCGCTTTTGACGCGGACGATGCCGATGTGCGCAACAATCTGGGGCTGATGGGCTTGTTGGATGTGAACTCCGGCGATGGCCGCTATCGCCTGACCGCGACGCTGGAGCCGGAAGTCGAAGGCGTGGACGACGTTCAGGCCTGGGTGTTGGAAATGGAGCTCGTGACCCTGGCCACCGGCCAGGTGCTGCGTTGCAAACAGGCCGGCGTCGCCTACGCCGGCCCCACGCCGGGCAGCCATCTGCGCCGCTTGTTGGCCAATGGTCAGCTGCAGGGGTATTTGCAACTGGCCGCCTAGCCGGACCGCGCCGCCAGCAGGGATTAAGCCGCCGCATCATGCCGCGGCTTAATTTTTTTCTCCGCCTGGGCGCTCATCGTCCGCGCGCGCCTGCCGCGAACACTATAAAAAACGGTACAATCGCCGCAGTCGGGCCCGCAGCGGGTGCGGGTCCGGCCGTTAATTTTCGACATCGTCAGAGGTTGTGAACTGTGTGGTTTGTGCTGTGTGTGCTGCTGTTGGTGCTGGGTGCGCTGGCTTGGCTGGTGTATACCGGCCGCGTCGTCTTGTCCGAATGGACCCAAAAGCTGGATCGCTTGTTGGGCATGTCGCCGACGGAGCGTCATGAGCCGGACTACTTCGCGGAGGAGGCCGACGCCGTGCCGCTCGCCGCGGAGGCGTGGAGCCGTCCTCGGACCGAGCCGATCGCGCCCCGCGACGCGTCTCCCGCTTCAGCCGAGCCGGAGCCGGCTAGACCGTCCGCGCCGCAGCCGTCCCCTGAACGCGTAGCGCCGCCGGCCGCCGTCGAGCGCGAAACCGTAGTCTTGCCGAAACGGCCGGCCGCGCCGCCGCAGGCCAAGCCGGAACTGCCGACCCTGGAACTGTCCCGCGAATACCGCAAGCGCGTGCGCCAGCCGTCGGCCGAGCAAGAACAGGCCAAGGATCTGCCGGTGATCGGCCTGCATGAGCTGCAACATAATCTGCAGTCGGATTACCGTCGCCGCCAGGCCTCCCGGGTTCTGACGCAGAGCGCCAAGGATCAGGGCGCGTCCGCTTTGCCGGTGATCGAGCCCAGCGAGGTGCGCGAGCAGTTGCGCCACATCCATTCCAAGCGCGGCAAAACCATGGCCGCGCCTCAAGCTTTCGTGATTCGCCCCCAGGCGCTGAAGCCGCAAGAGGCGGAGGAGCCGCAAATCGTGCCGCCGCCCGTGGTGCGGCATGAATTGCCGGCCAGCGCGCGGCCCGCGCATCACGGCTGGCTGTCTCCGCCGCCTGCGCAGGCGCGACCGGCGCCGCCGTTGATCGAGCCCGAAGTGGTGGCGTTCGAGGAGATATCCGCGCCGATGGCGGAGATCGCGCCGCCTAGGCCGGAGGACGAGGCCCAGGCCCCGTCGTCGGAGCCGGCGTCGCCGGTATTCGCGCCGGTCGAGCCCGCCGCGCCGGCGTTTCTGCTTGACGTGGAGCCCAGGTCCGAGCAGGAATGGGCGCCGCCGGCCGAGGCCGCGCCGCCGGCTCCCGCGGCTGACGAGGCGGCGTTGCCGCTTATCGACCCGGTTCCGGTTTCCGTTCCGCAGACCGTAGACGAGGCGGAGCCGACGCGGCCGCCGGAGCCGGCGCCGTGGCGCTGGCCGCAAACGCGTTCGGTTCTGGTGCAGGAGGATGAAAAGCCCGCGGTGGTGCAGCAGGCGGTGTTGCCGGCGGAAGAGCCGCCTTCGGCGGCGGCCGCGGCGCGGCAGCTGGCGGCCAAACCCATGCCCTGGGTCTTGATCGAGCCGCCGGCGGCGGAAGCGAAGCCGGCGGAAGTCTTGGCCGAGCTTCGTCCGCCCTGGGACGCCGAGCCGGCGCCGGAGGCGTCCGAGGCATGGGCGCGGCAGGCGCAGGCCGAGGTGGAGCAGGCGGCGACGCCGGACGCCAAAGCGGAAGCCAAGCCGCGGCCGGTATACGACGATTACGGTTTGCCGGGGCTGGATTTGCTGCGCCCGGCGGACGAGGCGACGGTGACGTGCTCGGAGGAGGAATTGCTGGAGCGCGGCATCGTCATCGAGGAAAAGCTGGCCGAGTTCAAGGTCAAGGTCAGCGTGGTGGACGCTTACGCCGGCCCGGTGATCACCCGTTACGAGGTGGAGCCGGCGGTGGGCGTGCGCGGCAATCAGGTGGTCAATCTGATGAAGGATTTGTCGCGCGCGCTGGGCCTGGCCGCGATCCGGGTGGTGGAAACCATACCCGGCAAAACCTGCATGGGTCTGGAGCTGCCCAATCCCAAGCGCCAGATGATACGTTTGTCCGAGATCTTCTCCTCCGAAGTGTTCCAGCAGCCGCGTTCGCGCCTTACTCTGGCCTTGGGCAAGGACATCACCGGCCAGCCGGTGGCGATGGATCTGGCCAAGGCGCCGCATCTATTGGTGGCCGGCACCACCGGCTCCGGCAAATCGGTGGGCGTCAACGCGATGATTCTGTCCATGCTGTACAAGGCGCGGCCGGACGAAGTGCGCTTCATCATGATAGATCCCAAGATGCTGGAACTGTCGGTGTACAACGACATCCCGCATCTGCTGGCTCCGGTGGTCACCGATATGAAGCTGGCGGCCAACGCCTTGAACTGGTGCGTGGGCGAGATGGAGCGCCGCTACCGGCTGATGAGCGCGCTGGGCGTGCGCAATCTGGCCGGCTACAACGACAAGGTGAGCGAGGCCGAAGCCATGGGGCAGCGTATCGGCAATCCGTTCAGCCTGACGCCGGAAACGCCGGAACCCTTGGAAGCCTTGCCCTTCATCGTGGTGGTGGTGGACGAGTTCGCCGACCTGATGATGGTGGCCGGCAAGAAGATCGAGGAATTGATTGCGCGGCTGGCGCAGAAGGCGCGCGCCGCCGGCATCCATTTGATCCTGGCCACTCAGCGGCCGTCGGTGGACGTGATCACCGGTCTGATCAAGGCCAATATTCCGACGCGGATCGCCTTCCAGGTGTCCAGCAAGGTGGACAGCCGCACCATTCTGGACCAGATGGGCGCGGAAAGCCTGCTGGGACAGGGCGATATGCTGTTCCTGCCGCCGGGCACCGGTTATCCGCAGCGCGTGCACGGCGCCTTCGTCACCGACGACGAAGTGCACGCCATCGTCGAACATCTGAAGCAGTTCGGCGAGCCCGATTACGTGGAAGGCCTGCTGACCGGCGAGAGCGAGGCTGAGGAGGAGTCCGCCGCGGCCACGGCCAAGGCGCAGGCGGCGACGGAAAGCGACCCGCTGTACGACGAGGCGGTGGAAATCGTGATGCGCACCCGCAAGCCGTCTATTTCATCGGTGCAGCGTCATTTGCGCATAGGCTATAACCGCGCCGCGCGGCTGATCGAGGAAATGGAAGCGGCGGGCATCGTCAGCCCGATGGAAAGCAACGGCAACCGGACGGTGCTGGTGCCGCAGCGCGAGTTCTGATCCGCGTGTCGCCGCATGAAAAAAGCGCGCCCTAGCGGCGCGCTTTTTCGTTTTTTATGCGTGGACGGGGGTCAGCGACGGCGCTGGTCCTGATCGTTGCGAATGCGGATCGGAGCCAGTTGGTCCTGGTCTTCCACCGGGCCGCTCAACATCTTGGCGACGACGACCACAGCGGCGATGAGGGCGAATAAAAGCAAAATTTCCATGGCATGGCTCCCCGAGGCTTGAGTACGAACTTGTTGGTGAAGACGATTGCCGGCCAATCGGCCTGGAAGCAAAGTCGTCTATGGCGGCCCCCTGTGATTTCATTCTGGAACACAAGCCGCCGCAAGCTCAAGTAATAATTTGTGTCGGAAAGTTAAAATTCAAGGCGCGCTGCGCTTCAGCGCCCGCATCGCCTGATCAATGCCTTGCAACGTCAGCCCGTACATGCGGCCGGACATCAGTTGCCGCAGCATGTGCAGCGATTGGGTGTAGTCCCAGTGCGCTTCCGGCACCGGGTTGAGCCAGGCGGCGTGCTTGAAGTGAGCGAGCAGGCGGCGCAGCCAGACTTCGCCGGCCTCCTGGTTCATGTGTTCCACGCTGCCGCCCGGATAGCTGATCTCATAGGGGCTCATGGTGGCGTCGCCGACGATGATCAGTTTGTAATCGCCGCCGAAAGTATGGATCAGGTCCCAGGTGGGCAGGGTCTGGGTGTGGCGGCGGGCGTTGTCCTTCCATACCGCTTCGTAAACGCAGTTGTGGAAGTAGAAATACTCTAGGTGCTTGAACTCGGACTTCACCGCCGAGAACAGTTCCTCGCAGGCCTTGACGTGGTCGTCCATCGAGCCGCCGATGTCGAACAGCACCAGCACCTTGACCGCGTTGCGCAGCTCGCGCTGCATGCGCAGGTCCAGCATGCCGGCCTTGCCGGCGGTGGCGGCGATGGTGGCGTCCAGATCCAGCACTTCCTCTGCGCCGTCGCGGGCGAACTCGCGCAGCCGGCGCAGCGCGATCTTGAGATTGCGGGTGCCCAGTTCGACCGAGTCGTCGAAATTGCGGAATTCGCGCTGGTCCCACACTTTCACCGCGCGGCGATGGCGCGACTCATGCTGGCCGATGCGGATGCCGGCAGGGTTGTAGCCGAAGGCGCCGAAGGGGCTGGTGCCGCCGGTGCCTATCCATTTATTGCCGCCCTGGTGCCGTTCCTGCTGCTCTTGCAGCCGCTGGCGCAGGGTGTCCATCAACTGCTCCCAGCCCAGCGCTTCCAGGCGGCGCTTGTCTTCCTCGGACAGGTGTTTTTCCACCTGCTTGCGCAGCCAGTCATCCGGGATGCCGGTTTTCAGTTCGTCCAGCGCCAGTGACAGGCCTTTGAAATGGCTGCCGAACACTTGGTCGAAGCGGTCGAAGTGTTTCTCATCCTTGATCAGCGCGGTGCGCGCCAGATAGTAAAACGCGTCCAGATCGCCGAAGGCGACGCGTTTTTGCAGCGCCTCCAGCAAGGTGAGGAATTCTTTCAGCGTGACCGGCAGGCCGGCCTCGCGCAGGGCGTAAAAAAAATCGATCAACATGGCGCGGCTAGAGGGTGACAGCGTGGGTGGGCGATGATATTCTTGTTTTAGAGTCACGGCTCTAAACAATCGTTCGGATACTGCTATCCTAAGGATAATACAATGAATGCCGCCGCCATGCCCATTTGCCGGGATGATCATCTGCAAGCGGAGTTTTCCCGCCTGTACCGCCTTAGCCGGGCTTCAGCGTTTCCGCCGCTGGAGCAGCGCCAGGATTGGCTCAAGCGCCTGGAGAGCATGTTGCAGGACAACCGCCAGGCTTTCGTCGACGCCATCAGCCAGGACTTCGGCCACCGCAGCGCGGTGGAAACCCGGCTGGCCGAGCTGTTTCCCTCGCTGGAGGCCATACGTTACGCGCGTCGGCGGCTGCGGCGCTGGATGCGGCCGGAACGGCGCGGGGTGTCTATGTGGTTCCAGCCGGCCGGCAACAGCGTGATGCCGCAGCCCTTGGGCGTCATCGGCGTGCTGGTGCCGTGGAACTATCCCTTGTTTCTGGCGCTGGGGCCGGTGGTGTCCGCCTTGGCGGCCGGCAACCGGGTGATGGTGAAGATGTCGGAATACACGCCGGCAACCGGCGCGCTGTTGCAGCGCCTGGCCGAGCGCTACCTGGGGCCGGAGGTGATGGTCGTGGTCAACGGCGACGCCGAACTGGCCCAGGACTTCAGCCGGCTGCCTTTCGACCACCTGTTCTTTACCGGCTCCACCGCGGTGGGCCGTCACGTCATGCGCGCGGCGGCGGAGAATCTGACGCCGGTGACCTTGGAGCTGGGCGGCAAATCGCCGGTCATCGTCGCCCGGGGCGCCGATCTGCGTCACGCGGCCGAGGCCATCGTCGCCGGCAAAATGCTGAACGCCGGCCAGACCTGCGTGGCGCCGGACTATGTGCTGGTCAACGATAAGGACCGCGCCGCTCTGCTGGAAGAGTTGCGCGGCGCGGCGCGGCGCGCCTATCCAACGCTGGCGGACAATCCCGATTACAGCGCCATCATCAACGAGCGTCATTGCCAGCGCCTGCTGCAATGGCTGGAGGAGGCGCGCGCGGCCGGGGCCGAGGTGGAGCAGATCAACCCGGCGGCGGAGGACTGGCGGCCCAGCCGCAAATTCCCGCTGACCCTGGTGCAGGGTTGTCCGGAAGACGCGACTTTGTTGCGGGAGGAGATTTTCGGGCCGATTCTGCCGGTGCTGAGTTACGACAAATTCGACGAGGCGCTGGCCTACGTCAACGTGCGGCCGCGGCCGCTGGCCTTGTATCTGTTCGACCGGGATGCGCTGCGCATAGAGAAAACCTTGCGCGAAACCGTGTCGGGCGGGGTGGCGATCAACGACATCGCCCTGCAGGTGGTGCAGGAGGATTTGCCTTTCGGCGGCGTCGGCCCGTCCGGGATGGGGCATTGTCACGCCAAGGAGGGCTTTATGGCCTTCTCCAAGCTCAAGCCGGTGTTCCGGCAAAGCCGCTGGGCCGGCACCGTCTTGACGCGCGCGCCTTACGGCGCCGGCGTGGAGCGGCTGTTGAAGTGGATGCTGCGCTGAGATGCTGAGCCGCCGCCAATTGCTCAAAACCGGTCTGGGCGGCGCCGCGGCCTTGGCGCTGGCCACCTTGTTGGCCTCGCCGCAGCCGGACGGCCCGGCCGAGGACTGGGCCAAGCCCTTGAAGCTGCGCGCCTTGACGCCGCGGGACGCCCAGTTGCTGGCGGCGATCGCCCCGGGCGTCCTGGGGGCGGGCGTCGCGCCGCCCGAGGACGTGGTGCGCGGCGTGGACCGCGCGGTGGCCGGCTTGCCGCCGGCGATGCGGGCCGAACTGCGTCAATTGCTGGATTTGCTCGGCAACCCCTGGGGGCGGCGCTGGATCGCCGGAGTGTCCGCGCCGTGGCGGCAGGCGTCGGTCGAGGACATCGAAGCCTTTCTGCGGCGCTGGCGCGGCAGCGTTTTTCCCTTGCTGCGCAGCGGCTATCAGGCCCTGCACCAATTGCTGAACGCGGCCTGGTACGGCAATCCGGCCAGTTGGCCGGCGCTGGGCTATCGGCAGCCGGCGGCGGTGATGGAGATGCTGCCGTGAGCCGCGCGACGATACCCGATCCGGTGGCCGCCGGCGTCGTCGCGGGCTGGAAGGCGCTGGACGGCGCGAGCCTGCCCGATCTGGAGCTGCGGGCCGATGTGGTCATCGTCGGCAGCGGCGCCGGCGGAGGCATGGCGGCCGAGCAATTGGCCGCGGCCGGGTTGGACGTGCTGCTGTTGGAGGAGGGCGGCCTGTACAGCTCGCGCGATTTTCGTCTGTTGGAAGCCAAGGCCTACCCGGAGCTGTATCAGGAGTCCGCCTGTCGCAAAACGGCGGACAAGGGGATTTCCATCCTGCAGGGCCGGGCCGTGGGCGGGAGCACCGTGGTCAACTGGACCAGTTCCTTCCGCACGCCGCCGGACACGCTGAACTGGTGGCGGGAGCGCCACCGTTTGAGCGGCGTGGGCGAGGAGGCGATGCGGCCCTGGTTTGAGCAAGCCGAGGCGCGGCTGGGCATCGCCGACTGGCTGCCGGACCCGAACCCCAACAACGCGGTGCTGGCCCGCGGCTGCGCGGCCTTGGGCATCGCCCATGCGCGCATCCGCCGCAATGTGCGCGGCTGTTGGAACCTGGGTTATTGCGGCATGGGCTGCCCCACCAACGCCAAGCAGTCCATGCTGGTGACGGCGATTCCCGCCGCGCTGGAGCATGGCGCCAGGCTGATCAGCCGGGCGCGGGTGGATCGTTTGCGCGCCAATGCCGCCAGAACCCGGCTGGAAGGGCTGGAAGGACGTTTTCTGGCGGCGGACGGGGTGGGGGAAACCGGGCGCCGCTTCAAGGTGAGGGCGGCTCAGGTGGTGCTGGCCGCCGGCGCCATCGGTTCGCCGGCCATCCTGCTGCGCAGCGGCCTGATCGATCCGGGCGGCCATACCGGGACGCGGACCTTTCTGCACCCGGTGCTGCTGTCGGCGGCCTTGATGCCGGAACCGGTGGAGCCGTTCAACGGCGCGCCGCAGACGGTGTACAGCGATCACTTCATGCATGTTCACGCGCTGGACGGCCCCTTGGGCTACAAGCTGGAGGTGCCGCCCATCCATCCCTTGCTGGCCGGCATCACCTTTCCCGGCTTCGGCGCGGCGCAGCCGGCCTTGCTGCGGCGCTTGCCGCATCTGCACGCGACGCTGGCCTTGTTGCGCGACGGTTTTCACCCGGAAAGCCGCGGCGGCCAGGTGCGCTTGCGCGGCGATGGTTCGCCGGAGCTGGACTATCCCTTGAACGAGGTCTTGTGGGAGGGCGCGCGCCGCGCCTGGTTGAGCATGGCCGAGATCCAGTTCGCGGCCGGCGCCAGGCAGGTGCTGACGGTGCATGAGCAGGCCGGCCTGGCCCGCAGCTGGGGCGAGGCCCGGAGCATGATTGCGGGGCTGACGCTCAAGCCCTTGCTGGCCAAGGTGGTCAGCGCTCATGTGATGGGGGGCTTGGCGATGTCGGGCGACGCCGAGTCCGGGGTGGTGGACGAATGGGGGCGGCATTGGCAACTGGACAATCTGACCGTGGTGGACGGTTCGGTGTTTCCCAGCAGCGTGGGGGCCAATCCGCAGCTGTCCATTTACGCCTTCGCCCTGCGCGCGGTGGCGGCCTTGCGGCAGCGGATGCAGGGCGTAAAAACCTGAGAGGCCATGGCGCGAGGGCGACAAAAAAGGGACCGCGGAGGTCCCTTTTGCATCAGGCTGTCAGGCAGCGTCGAATCAGGCGAAGTTCTTGGCGACGAAGTCCCAGTTCACCAGCTTCCAGAAGCTGTCCAGATAGTTCGGGCGGCTGTTGCGGTAATCGATATAATACGCGTGCTCCCACACATCACAGGTCAGCAGCGGCTTCTTGTCGGTGGTCAGCGGGGTGGCGGCGTTGCTGGTGGATACCAGGTCCAGCGAGCCGTCGGTGTTCTTCACCAGCCAGGCCCAGCCGGAACCGAAGGTGCCGATGGCGGTTTGGGTGAAGGCTTTCTTGAATTCGTCGTGGGAACCCCATTTGGCGTTGATGGCGTCGGCCAGCGCGCCGGTGGGCTTGCGCTCTTCGCCGGCGTTGGGGGCGAAGCCCAGCCAGTAGAAGGTGTGGTTCCAAACTTGGGCCGCGTTGTTGAAGATGCCGCCGGAGGATTTCTTCACGATCTCTTCCAGGGAGGCGTTTTCAAACTCGGTGCCCTTGACCAGGTTGTTCAGGTTGGTGATGTAGGTCTGATGATGCTTGCCGTAGTGGAATTCCAGGGTTTCCTTGGAAATGTGCGGGGCAAGCGCGTCCAGCGCGTACGGCAGTTCCGGCAGTTTGTGTTCCATTATGCTCTCCTTGTTGAGAAAGTAAGCCGCATAAGCGGATGCTTTAGCCGCAAGTTTACTGGATTAAGCCGCTGGTCGCCAATAGTTGACTAAAAAAGTAAAGTAAGGATGAACGCCATTGCAGTATGATGTTATTGTCATTGGAGCCGGCGCCGCCGGCCTGATGTGCGCGGCCACCGCGGGCCAGCGCGGCCGGCGCGTGCTCTTGCTGGACCATGCGCGCAAGCTGGCCGAGAAGATCCGCATTTCCGGCGGCGGCCGCTGCAATTTCACCAATCTCCACGCCCGTTTCGACTGTTATCTGTCGGCCAATCCGCATTTTTGCCGTTCGGCGCTGGCGCAGTACACGCCGCAGGATTTCATCGCCATGGTCGAGCGTCACGGCATCGGCTATCACGAGAAAAAGCTGGGCCAGCTGTTCTGCGACGACGGCAGCGAACGCATCATCGCCATGCTGGACGAGGAGTGCCGGCTGGGCGGGGTGGACCGGCGCATGGAGGCGCAGGTTCTGCGGGTGAGCCGGGACGCGGACGGTTTCGCGCTGGAGACCGGCGCCGGCGTTTTTCGCGCGGCGTCGCTGGTGGTGGCGACCGGCGGTTTGTCCATCCCGCAGATCGGCGCGACGCCGTTCGGCTACCAGTTGGCCGAACAGTTCGGCCTGGAGCTGACGCCGCTGACGCCGGCCCTGGTGCCGCTGACCTTTCACGTGGAGGACGCGGAAGCGTTCGCGCCGCTGGCCGGCGTGTCTTTGGAAGTGGAAGCGCGCGCCGGCAAGGGGCGCTTCCGCGAGAACGTGTTGTTCACTCACAAGGGCGTGTCCGGCCCGGCCATTCTGCAAGTGTCGTCCTATTGGCAGCCGGGCATGACGCTGGAACTGGACCTGCTGCCGGACGCGGACGCCGCGGCCTGGCTGGAGCAAAAGGCCGGCAGCGAGCAGCTTATCGCCAACGCGCTGGCCGAGTTCGGCTGGCCCAAGCGCTTCGCCGAGGCCTGGCTTGAGCGCGAGGGCTGCAATAAGCGGCTGAAGGACTTGTCGCCCAAGCAGCGTCAGCAGCTGGCCGAGCGCTTGCACGGCTGGCGGGTCAAACCCAACGGCACCCAAGGCTATAAAAAGGC
This sequence comes from Chromobacterium rhizoryzae, assembly GCF_020544465.1. NCBI lineage: Bacteria > Pseudomonadati > Pseudomonadota > Betaproteobacteria > Neisseriales > Chromobacteriaceae > Chromobacterium > Chromobacterium rhizoryzae. The sequence goes on along the minus strand of NZ_CP066126.1, from coordinate 2,808,424 downwards.
CGAGGTGACGCTGGGCGGGGTGTCGACCAAGGCGCTGTCGTCCAAGACCATGATGGCCAACGCGGTGCCCGGCCTGTTCTTCATCGGCGAGGTGGTGGACGTCACCGGCTGGCTGGGCGGCTACAATTTCCAGTGGGCCTGGTCGTCAGGCTATGTGGCCGGGATGCATTGCTGATCTTGGAGCCTGTTTATGATCTCGCGAGCAAGGGCGAGACAAGGCGAAAACGGCTGAAAAAGCGGAGTGTACATACGGTACATGAGCATTTTGGAGATGTTTTCAACGCCGTATCGCCGACGCGTAGCAGATCGTAAACAGGTTCTTAGTCCGCCGCCAGGAACCACACGTTCTGGATCTTGCCGTCGATGATTTCATAGACGGCCGCCACTTCGAAGGGCTGTTCGGCCACGCCGCTAACGCGTTCGTGGTCGATTACCTTGTTGCCGAACTCGATGCGTTTGACCAGTTCGGCGTGCAGGTCCGGCAAGTTGAAGCGCTGGCCGGCGTAGAAATCTCTCAGGGCGGCTTTGCCGCGCAGGCTGGGCTCCGCGCCGGGCAGCCGGTACACCGTCACGTCGTCGGCGTAGACGGCGAGAAAGGGCTCCAGCTGGCGTTGGTTGTAAGCGTCGAGTTGTCTTTGGACGAGGGCGGTGGGCGTCATGGCGGCTCCAGATGAACGAAGCTTCGATGCTGGGGCCGCGCGGGGCGCTTGTCAACGCATGCTCAGCGAGTGGCGGTTTCGGGTTAAAATCGGGTTTTGCCTGATCCAGGCTTGCTTCATTCGCGCGGCCAGGCCGCGCCATCACTCCGAGTCTACATGACTGAATCGTACGAGAATTTTGACAGCGAGATGGCGGCGATCCGCACGCCGCCTCATTCGATCGAAGCCGAGCAATCGGTGCTGGGCGGCTTGTTGCTGGACAACAGCGCCTGGGACAAGATCGCCGACGTGGTGTCCGAGGCGGACTTTTACCGCCATGACCACCGGCTGATCTACAAGCACGTGGCCAGGCTGGTGGAACTGGCGCGTCCGGCCGACGTGGTCACCGTTTCCGAAAGCCTGGACAAGAACGGCGAACTGGGCAATATCGGCGGCCTGTCCTATCTGGCCACGCTGGCGCAGAACACGCCGTCCGCCGCCAATATCCGCCGCTACGCCGAGATCGTGCGCGAGCGCTCCATCATGCGCCAGCTGGCGCTGGTGGGCACCGAGATCGCCGAGGCCGCCTACGCGCCGATGGGGCGCGACGCCTCGCAGCTGCTGGACGAGGCCGAGGGCAAGGTGTTCCAGATCGCCGAATCCACCGCCAAGTCCAAGCAGGGTTTCCTGGAGATGCCGGGCCTGTTGAAAGAGGTGGTGGAGCGCATCGACATGCTCTACAGCCGGGAGAACCCGGACGAGGTCACCGGCGTGCCCACCGGCTTCATTGATCTGGACGCCAAGACCTCGGGCCTGCAAGCGGGCGATCTGATCATCGTCGCCGGACGTCCGTCCATGGGCAAGACCGCGTTCTCGATGAATATCGCCGAGCATGTGGCGGTGGAGCAGCATCTGCCGGTGGCGGTGTTCTCGATGGAGATGGGCGGCACGCAGCTGGTGATGCGTATGCTGGGTTCGGTGGGGCGGCTGGATCAGCACACGTTGCGTACCGGCAAGCTGGGCGACGATGACTGGCAGAAGCTGACTTACGCGATAGGCAAGCTGTCCGAGGCGCCGATGTACATCGACGAAACCGCTGCGCTGACCGCGCTGGAAGTGCGCGCGCGCGCGCGCCGTCTGGCGCGCCAGCACGGCGGCAAGCTGGGTCTGATCGTGATCGACTACTTGCAGCTGATGTCGGGCTCGGGCCGCGGCGACAACCGCACCGCCGAGCTGGGCGAGATTTCGCGCGGCCTGAAAGGCCTGGCCAAGGAGCTGCAGGTGCCGGTGATCGCGCTGTCCCAGCTGTCGCGGGCGGTGGAGCAGCGTCCCAACAAGCGGCCGATGATGTCGGACTTGCGGGAATCCGGCGCCATCGAGCAGGATGCCGACTTGATCGTCTTCATGTACCGGGAAGAGTATTACAACCCGGAGAACCAGGAAGTGAAGGGCCTGGCCGAGGCCATCATCGGCAAGCACCGTAACGGTCCCACCGGCGCGGTGCGGCTGGCCTTCGTCGGCAAGTACGCCAAGTTCGACAACGCCGCCACGCTGGGCGTCAGCGGTTGGGCGGACAGCGACTCCTAAGAACCTGTTACGATCTGCTGCGCGTCGGCGATACGGCGTTGAAAATGGTTTCGAAATGCTCATGTACCGTCTGTACACTCCGCTTTCTCAACCGTTTTCGCCTTGTCTCGCCTTAGCTCGCGAGATCGTAAACACGTTCTAAGATGGTTCTGTGAGCATACGAGGCATTTCATGAGCTTTTTCGACAAGCATGTATTCATCTGCTGTAATCAGCGCGCCGGCTGCGAGGATTGCTGCAATAATCACGGCGCCAGCGAACTGCTGGGCTATATGAAGGACAAGGTCAAGGTCCTGGGCCTGGCCGGCGAGGGCAAGATCCGCGTCAACAAGGCGGGCTGTCTTGGGCGCTGCGACGACGGCCCGGTGATGGTGGTGTATCCGGAGGAGACCTGGTACACCTTCGTCGACAAGGAAGACATCGACGAAATCGTCGCCGAGCACATGGTGGGCGGGCGCGTGGTGGAAAGGTTGAAGATCTGATGTTGAAGGCGATGAACAAGCAAGTGGTGGCCGGGCCCGCCGGCGGTCTGGAAACCATCGTGGTGGCGGCCCAGGCCGAGGCGCGCGGCATTGCGGTGATCTGCCATCCCAACCCGCTGCAAGGCGGCACCAACACCAACAAGGTGGTGCAGACCGCGGCCAAGGCCTTGTCGCAGCTGGGCTATGTCTGCTACTGCCCGAATCTGCGCGGCGTGGGCGACAGCGAGGGACAGCACGATTACGGCCTCGGCGAGGTGGAGGACGTGATCGCCGTGGTGGAACACGCGCGCCGCGAGCAGGGCGATCTGCCGCTGGCGCTGGCCGGTTTTTCCTTCGGCGGCTTCGTCGCGGCGCGCACCCGCGCGCGCATAGCGTCGGACAAATTGCTGCTGATGGGCGTGGCGGTGGGCAAGTACGAAACGCCGACGCCGGAGGTGCCGGCCGATGCGCTGGTGATTCACGGCGAGGAGGACGAGGTGATTCCGCTGTCCGCGGTGATGGCATGGGCGCGGCCGCAAGGTTTGCCGGTGGTGGTGTTTCCCGGCGCCGGCCATTTCTTCCATGGCCGCCTGGTGCAGCTGGCGCAGACGATTCAGCGCTGTTGGTAGGGCGTCGTCAGGCCCTGGCGCAAAAAAACCGGTCATCCATGCGATGGCCGGTTTTTTTATCAGCGGTGCAGTTCGCCCGCGGCTTCTGGCTGGTAGGTGACTTCCAGCACCTTCAGGCGGATGCTGCCGGCCGGCGTCGGCCAATCTATGCTCTGTCCGGCGGAGAGGCCGAGCAGCGCGGCGCCGATGGGCGCCAGCACCGAGATCTTGCCTTGTTCGCTGTCCGCTTCGCGTGGGTAGACCAGGGTCAGGGTTTTTTCCTGGGCGTCGTCCAGCTTGACCCGCGCGCAGCTGTTCATGGTGATGATGCCGGCGGGCATGGCGGCGGGCTCCACCACATCGGCGCGCTCCAGCTCGGCTTCCAGCGCGGCCGCGGTGGGGTGGCCGCTCTCGCAATCCTCCAGCAGCGCGGCGAGGCGCTCATAGTCCAGAGAGGACACCGTGATGGCCGGGCTTGTCGACATATGCAACTCCTTCAGATAGACAAAGGGCACCACAGGGTGCCCGATGATTTAGTGCGCGAAAAGCGTGTGTGCCAATGATATCGCTTGTAACCGCGTGTAACAAGGCTTGGCGGCGCAATCGCCGCTAATACTGGGCTTTGGGCCGGGGGGGGGCCGGCCTCGCGCTTCAGCCCAGCAGGGACAGCGCCGCGCGCGGGCCGACATTGGCCTGGGCCTGGGTGGCGAGGCCGGTTTGCCCCAGGATCTGTTTGGCCGCCAGCTGCGCCGTCGCGGCGGCGAAGTCGGTGTCGCTGATCCGGCTATTGGCGGCGGCGGTGTTGACCGAGGCGGTTTGCAGATTGTTGATGCTGGCCTCGAAACGGTTGCTGATCGAGCCCAGCGTGCTGCGGGTGTTGGCCAGGGTGTTCAGATCGGCGTTGGTGCTTTGCTGCGCGGCCAGCGCGCCGGCCTGGGTGCTGATGTCTATGGTGCCGGTGGCGTTCAGATTGGCGTTGTAGCTGTTGAGCCCGCCGCTGGCCGGCGCGGCGGACAGATTGACGCCGGAGATGTTCACCTGGTTGTCCGCGCTGCCGTTGGGGCCCACCTGGAAGGTGGTGGAGGCGTTGCTGTTCAGCAGCGGGGTGCCGTTGAATTCGGTGCTTTGCACGATGGCGGAATTGGCCTGGGTCAGCTGGTCCACCTGCTGTTGCAGCGCCTGGCGGTTGCTGGCGCTGAGCGCGCCGTTGCCGGCCTGGATCGCCAGCTCCTGGATTTGCTGGGTATTGCTTTGCAGCTGATTGAGCGCGCCGTCGGCGGTTTGCGCCAGCGAGATGCCGTCGTTGGCGTTGTTGATCGCCTGATTGTTGCCGTTGATCTGGGCCAGCAGCGCTTCGGAAATGGCGGCGTTGGCCGGATTGTTGGCGGCGTTGTTGGTGGTCTTGCCGGCCGAGAGTTGAGCCAGCAGCTTGTCTTTGGCTTTCTGGGTCTGGTTCAGCTGGTTCTGCCCCTGCAGCGCGCTCAGATTGCTATTGATGGTCAGTGCCATGGCCGGCTCCCGCTGGATGTGGTTTCACTTCTTCAGTGTAAGAAAGCGCGCGGGGCAGGGCAAGCCGGGTTTTGGGTAAAGTCGCGTCGCGGCGGATGGCGCGGGCATGGGCGTGAAAAAGCCCGGCGGCGCCGGGCTGGGGATGCGTTTCCGGCTTATTTGCCGGGCTTGGGCGGCGTGCCCGCGGACTGGGTCAGGATCTCGTAGCCGCTGTCGGTGACCAGCACGGTGTGCTCCCATTGCGCGGACAGGCTGCGGTCCTTGGTGACCACGGTCCAGCCGTCGCCCAGCATGCGCAGGTGGCGCTTGCCCTGGTTGATCATGGGCTCGATGGTGAAGATCATGCCGGCCTGCAGTTCCAGCCCGGTGCCGGGGCGGCCGTAGTGCAGCACTTGCGGCTCTTCGTGGAATTTGGTGCCGATGCCGTGGCCGCAGAATTCCTGCACCACGCTGTAGCCGGAGTTTTCCGCGTGCTGCTGGATGGCGTAGCCGATATCGCCCAGCGTGGCGCCCGGCTTGACCTTGTCGATGCCGCGCCACATGCATTCGTAAGTGATGCGGGACAGGCGGCGGGCGTGTTCGCTAACGTTGCCGACGTGGTACATGCGGCTGGTGTCGCCGTGGTAGCCGTCCTTGATCACGGTGACATCCAGATTCATGATGTCGCCGCTCTTCAGGGGCTTGTCGTTCGGGATGCCGTGGCAGATCACGTGGTTGACCGAGGTGCACACGGATTTGGGGTAGGGATTGTGGCCGTCCGGCGCGTAGTTCAGCGGCGCCGGGATCGCGCCCTGCTCATTGACGATGTAGTCGTGGCACAGCTTGTCGATGGCTTCGGTGGTGACGCCGGGCTTGATGAAGGGGGTGATGTAGTCGAGGACTTCCGACGCCAGGCGGCCGGCGATCCGCATCTTTTCGATGTCTTGGGCGTTTTTCAGTTGGATGCTCATGGGATTCTGGTGATGTGCGTGTCTGCGGCTAATGAGACGTATTCTAGCAAAAACGCCCCCGGCCCGGCAGTGCTTGTCGGGCCGGGGGCGCGTCGTCGTTCAAATCAGGCGCATCTTGAACTGCTTGCCCTTGATCTTGCCGGCGGACAGGCGCTCCAGCGCCTGCTCGGCGATGGCGCGGTCCAGCGCGACGAAGCTGGCGAATTCGAAGATGCTGATCTTGCCGATCTGGGCGCCGCTAAAGCCGGCGTCGCCGGTCAGCGCGCCGAGGATGTCGCCGGGGCGCAGTTTTTCGCGCTTGCCGCCGGCGATTTCCAGCGTGACCATCGGCGGCAGCAGCGGGCCGCCAGGGGCCGGGGTCAGCTGTTCCAGCTTGGCCCAGGTCAGCGGCGCCTGCTGATAGCTTTCGATCAGCGCCAGCCGCTTGTCGTCGTTGTCGGCGGTCAGGGTCAGCGCCAGGCCCATCGCCTCGCCGCGGCCGGTGCGGCCGATGCGGTGGATGTGGATTTCCGGATCATGGGTGACGTCGACGTTGATCACCAAGTCCAGTTCCTTGATGTCCAGGCCACGCGCGGCGACATCGGTGGCCACCAGCACGGTGGCGCTCTTGTTGGCGAAGCGCAGCAGGATCTGGTCGCGTTCGCGCTGCTCCAGGTCGCCGTACAGCGCCAGCGCGCTGAAGCCGCGCGCCTGCAGGTCTCGCACCAGTTCCTTGCAGCGTTCCTTGGTGTTGCAGAAGGCCAGCGCGGACGTCGGGCGCAGGTGCCGCAGGATGGTGGTGACGGTTTCCAGCCGCTGTTCCGGCTTGATCTTGTAGAACCATTGTTCGATGCGTTCGCCGCTGTGCAGCGATTCCACCTGGATTTCCTGCGGCCGGCGCATGAACTGGGCGCTGATCTTGCGGATATTTTCCGGATAGGTGGCGGAGAACATCAGGGTCTGGCGCTGGCGCGGGCAGGCGCGCACGATGCCGACGATTTCCTCGATGAAGCCCATGTCCACCATGCGGTCCGCCTCGTCCAGCACCAGGGTGCCGACGCCGGACAGATTCAGCGAGCCGCGGAACAGGTGATCCTGCAGCCGGCCGGGGGTCCCCACCACGATGTGGGCGCCGTGTTCCAGCGAGCCGATTTGCGGGCCCATCGGGCTGCCGCCGGTCAGGGTAACCACTTTGACATTGTCTATGCTGCGCGCCAGCCGGCGGATTTCCTGCGCTACCTGGTCGGCCAGCTCACGGGTGGGGCAGAGCACCAGCGCTTGCACGCCGAACCAGCGCGGGTTCAAGCGCGCTAGGATGCCGAGTCCAAAAGCCGCTGTCTTGCCGCTGCCGGTCTTGGCCTGGGCGATCAGGTCCTGGCCGTCCAGAATGGCCGGCAGGCTGGCCGCCTGGATGGCGGTCATGCTGTGGTAGCCCAGGCTGTCCAGATTGGATAAGAGGGCGGCGGACAGGGGCAGGGTGGAGAAAGCGGCTTTTTTCACAATGACTTGGCGTATTACGGTATCGGGCTGCGAGTGTAACAGGCCGGCGGCCAACGGCCAAATCGGATATCCGCCGCCGGCGGATTTATTTCGGCTCCAGCCCGCAAGAAGGCGGAGGCCCCGCGCGAACGGGGCCAGAAATTGACTGGCGGCTCCATGGAGTTGGATTCACACGGTGAAGCGCGACACCGATTCCGTCAGCCGCTGGGCCAATTGTTCCAGTTGTTCGGCGGCGTTCACGGTTTGGCCGATCTCCTGATCGTTGGTCTGCGCCATTTCGGCGATGGCGTCTATGCTGCCGGTTACGGATTGGCTGGCGGCGCGCTGCTGCTCGGTGACGGCGACGATCTGGCGCAGGCCCTGGCGCACCTCGGCCACCGATTGATTGGCGGCGTCCAGCACGCTGGACACGCTGTCGGCGGACTGGCGGCTGGCGGCCAGCGAGCTGAGGCCGGCGTTGACCGCGGCGCGCACCGCGTCGGTTTTCTGGTTGAGCGCGCCGGTCACGGCGTCGATCTCGCTGGCGGAGCGGGCCGATTTCTCCGCCAGCTTGCGCACCTCGTCGGCCACCACCGCGAAGCCGCGGCCCTGTTCGCCGGCGCGCGCGGCCTCGATCGCCGCGTTCAGCGCCAGCAGATTGGTCTGTTCGGCGATCTCGCGCACTTCCTTGGTCATATTGGTGATGCTGGAGGTGGAACTGGCCAGCTCGGTTTCCGCCTGCGCCATCAGCCGCACCGCCTGCTCCACCTGGCTGACTTCGCGTTGCAGCTGGCTCAGGCTGGCGCGGCCGTCTTCGGAGCGTTGCAGGCTCTGGTCGGCTTCGGCGCTGACGTCCTCGGCCTTGCCGGCGATTTCGCCGATATGGCTGGCCAGCTGCTCCACCGCGCCGGCGGCGGACTGGGACTGGCGGTTTTGCCTGTGCGAGCTTTCCGCCAGGTGGGCGGCGCCGTCGGCTAACTGGCGCGAGGACTGGGACACCGCGCCGGCGGAGGCGCCGACGTGGCGCACCAGCTCGGCGATGGCGGCCAGCATCTGGTTGAAGCGCAAGGCGGTGTCGCCGATTTCGTCGCGGCTGCGCACCGGCAGCCGTCGCGTCAGATCGCCTTCGCCCTGGGCCAGTTCGGCGAGCCCGGCCGACATCGCCTGCAGCGGGCGGGTGACGAGGCGGCGCGCCAGCAGGAAGACCACCGCCATCAGGGGCAGGGAAGCCAGGATGGCGAACAGAATGCTCTGATCGCGGAAACGGCTGACCGAGGCGTAAGGCTTCTCCAGGGAGACGCGCATGCTGACCACGCCCAGCGGCGTCTTGTCCGCCACCTGGTGGCACATCATGCAGTTTTTGCCCAGATAGTTGCGCGAGGCCAGCGCCGGATAGACCACGCGCAGATGTTCGCCCAGCGCCGGCGTGGATTCAATCCGGATATGAGGCTTGCCGTCCCGCAGCGCCTGTTGCTCCACCGCGTCGCCGTTCAGATTCTTGTCGCCGGCGTTGCCGGGGCCGAACTGCTTGCTGACGGCCGGGGCGCGGATCACTCTCAGATCGCGCACCGCGGACAGTTCCTTGATCTGGTCCAGAAAAACGTCGCGTTGGCCCACGGTGCCGGTAATCATCATGCCGGTGAGCCCGGCCATGGTCATTTCATTCATGCTGTGGGCCAGGTCTTGCGCCTGTTCCACGGCGATGTCCCGGCTGACGCTGGTTTCCCAGGCTATCAGCCCGCTCCAGGCCAGGACCAGGCAGCACCATACCGCCATGGTCAGTTTCAGCCAGATCGGCCAATCGGAAAATTTGCGCATGCGTGTGCGGACGGAGGGTCCGTTCTCCTGGTGTGTTTGTAGAATCGCGCGATTGCCGCTATAGGTTTATTGAAATGGGTCGCAGCGCGATGGTAGTGATTTGATGACGTAGGAATGTTGGTTTAAATCAAACTTATAGTTAAAACGATTAGGCTTGGGTTTGCGGCGGTTTTCTGTGAAAATCCCGCCCTCGCCGCAGTTTGGGCGCATTCTTCACCATGGATTTCAAGGAGCGCAGTATATGGGTGACACAAGCGGACGCCGCGTAGCCATCATCGGCGGCGGGCCGGCCGGCCTGGCCGCCGCCGAGCAACTGGCGGCGGCGGGCGTGCGGGTCGATGTCTACGACGCGATGCCGTCGGTCGGCCGCAAATTCCTGCTGGCCGGCGTGGGCGGCATGAACATCACCCATTCCGAGCCCCACGCCAGCTTTGTGCAGCGCTACGGCGCTCACAGCGCCGAGTTGCGGCCCATGCTGGACGTGTTCAACGGCGAGCATGTGCGCGCCTGGGTGCACGGCCTGGGCATAGAAACCTTCATCGGCAGTTCCGGCAAGGTGTTTCCCAAGGAAATGAAGGCGGCGCCGCTGCTGCGCTCCTGGCTGACGCGCTTGCGCGAGGCGGGGGTGAGCTTCCACGTGCGCCATCGTTTCCTGGGCTGGGACGAGCGCGGCCGCCTGCGGCTGTCGTCGCCGGACGGCGAGCGCCTGGCCGAGGCCGACGCCGTGGTGCTGGCCATGGGCGGCGGCAGCTGGCGCAAGCTGGGTTCGGACGGCAGCTGGGCGGCGATGCTGCGCGAACGCGGCGTGGAGGTGTCCAAGCTGCAGCCGTCCAACTGCGGCTTCGACGCCGGCTGGAGCGAGTATTTCGCCGACAAATTCGCCGGCGCGCCGTTGAAATCGGTGACCTTGCAGTTCCATCCGGCCGTCGGCCATCCGTTCAGCCGCCGCGGCGAGTTCGTCATCACCGCCGGCGGCGTGGAGGGCAATCTGATTTACGCCTGCTCCGGCGCCATCCGCGACGAAATCGCGCGCAGCGGCGCGGCCTTGTGTTATCTGGACCTGATGCCGGACTGGAGCTTGCAGCGCATTCTGGGCGAGGTGGCGCGGCCGCGGGGTTCGCGTTCGATGTCCAGCCATTTGCAAAGCCGCTTGGGTCTGAAGGGCGTGCGCATGGGCTTGCTGCGCGAATGCCTGGACAAGGACGTGTTCAACGACCCCGCCAAGCTGGCCGAGGGCATCAAGGCCTTGCCTTTGCGCTTGCTGGCGCCGCGGCCGCTGGACGAGGCGATCAGCACCGCCGGCGGCGTGACCTTCGGCGCGCTGGACGACAATCTGATGTTGCAGGCGATGCCCGGCGTGTTCTGCGCCGGCGAGATGCTGGATTGGGAAGCGCCCACCGGCGGTTATCTGCTGACCGCCTGCTTTTCCACCGGGCGCGCCGCCGCCGGCGGCGTGCTGCGCTGGATGCGGCAGGCTTGAGGCCTGTTGCGTCCACGCCAGCGCAATAGGCGGCGACTGCGTATTTACACGGAGCGCTGCCTGCATTTTTTTTGCAAGCCCCTATACTGGTAATGTCGCGCGAAACGCGCGGCCACGTCATTGTCGAGAAAGCCGCCCACTGCATGGATTGTCATGATGCGAAGGCGAACGCCTGAGGAGAACAGCGCGATGAAGCTTGACGATTTCAACCAGGTGGCCGATCTGATCGGCCTGAAAAAACGCTCGCGCGAAGCGGTGTGGCTGATGGAGGTGGAGGGCATGACCGGCTACTTCGCCGCCCAGCAAATGGACATCAGCGAGTCCACCGTGTCCCGCGCTCACAGCCGCTTCCGCCGCGCGCTGCAAAAAATCAACGCTCTGGCAGGCCATCTGCCCTTGTAAAGCCGCCATTGCGGCGCTGACAAAGCCCGGCCTCGGCCGGGCTTCGTCGCATTCAGGCTGTTCCTTGTGCCGGGGAGGGCCGGCGCCGCTGCCGCCGTCGACGGCATCTGGATATACTGACGCGCAGTCTTCCCCTTCAAGGAGAGCTTCATGGCTTTGCGTCACGGCATCGATTTCGACAAGGCCCAGGCCTTGCACCGGCAGGAACTGGCGATGTTTTCCGAGCGGCGCCCGCGTTCGCGGCAGCTGTCCGCCGCCGGCGGCGAGCATTTGCTGTTCGGCGCGCCCTTGCACTGGATGGCGGACTGGTCCACTCCCTTCAATCTCTACGTGGAAGAGGCCCGGGGCGCGCGGCTGCGCGACGTGGACGGCCATGAATACCTGGATTTCTGCCTGGGCGACACCGGCGCGATGTTCGGCCATTCGCCGGAGCCGGTGGCGCGCGCCATCGCCGAACAGGCGGCGCGCGGCCTGACCGCCATGCTGCCGTCGCCGGACGCGGTCTGGGTGGCGGAGGAACTGGCGCGGCGCTTCGGCCTGTCGCACTGGCAGTTCGCCCTCAGCGCCAGCGACGCCAACCGCTTCGCGCTGCGCTGGCTGCGCGCCGCCAGCGGCCGGGATCAGGTCGTCGTGTTCAACGGCTGTTACCACGGCACGGTGGACGATGCCTTCGTCGATCTGGTCGACGGCCGGCCCAGGCGGCGCGCCAGCCTGCTGGGCCAGGTCCACGATCCGGCCGCGCATACCCGGGTGGTGGAGTTCAACGATCTGGAAGCGCTGGAGCGGGCCCTCAGCGACGAGCGGACGGCCTGCGTGCTGGCCGAGCCGGTGATGACCAATATCGGCATGGTGTTGCCGGATCCCGGTTACTGGAGCGAGGCCCAGGATTTGATCCGCCGCTACGGCAGCTATCTGCTCTTGGACGAAACCCACACCATCAGCAGCGGGCCGGGCGGCTACGGCGCGGCCTACGGCCTGAAGCCGGACGCTCTGGTGTTGGGCAAGCCGCTGGGCGGCGGCCTGCCGTGCGCGGTGTACGGCTTCAGCGCGGAATTGGCGGAGCGGGCGCAGCGCGCCAAGCGCGCGGCCGCGCCCGGTCATTCCGGCATCGGCACCACCTTGAGCGGCAATATGCTGGCCGCGGCGGCGATGCGCGCCAACCTGGCCGAGGTGATGAGCGACGCCGCCTATCAGCGGATGTTCGCGCTGGCCCAGCATCTGGCGGACGGCTTGCAGGACTGGATAGAACGCTGGCGGCTGCCGTGGTGCGTGAGCCGCGTCGGCGCGCGCTGCGAGTTCCAGTTTTCCCCGCGCCCGCCGCGCAACGGCAGCGAGGCGGGGGCGATGCTGGACGAGGAGCTGGAGCGGGTGATCCATCTTTACCTGCTCAACCGCGGTTTCCTGATCACGCCCTTCCACAATATGTTGCTGCTGTGTCCGGACGCGGAGTTCGCCGACATCGATCGCCTGCTGGAGGCCTTGGACGGTTTCGCCGGCGAGGTGGTTTAGCGCCGGTTCAACCCTTCGCGAGCCAGAGCGGAACAAGGCGTTGCGGCTGAGAAAGCGGAGTGTACAAGGGGGGATGAGCATTTCGAAGCGGTGCTCACCGTGCCACGTCTCACGACGCGCAGCAGATCGTAAACCGCTTCTTAGCGCGCGGGCTGTTGGCGGATGGCGAGCAAGGCCTGATTGCGCAGCGTCTTCAGCAGGCTGAGCTGCTCCGGCGCGATGGCCAGCGAGCCGGCCTGGCGGCGGTCGCCGTAGAGTATGCCCAGCTTGCGTTTGTCCAAGGACAGCGGCAGCAGCACAAAGGTATGGGCGACGCCCATCTGGCGGAACCAGGCCGGGATGTGCTGGGCGATGGCCGGCGCGTCGATGTCGTCTATCAGCATGTCGGCGTTGCGTTCCAGCGCCTTGCGGAACAGGCTGTCGCCGCTGTCGATGTCGGCGCGCAGCGCCGGCAGCAGCAACTCCACTTTTTCGCCGAAACCGAAGCGCGCCTGCAGCGGCAGATCGGCCCCGCTGCGCGCGCAGATCAGCGCGTGGTCGAAGCCCAGTCCGCGGTACATGGTTTCCAGAATGATGCGCAGCAGGTCGTTGAGCTTGTAATCGCCCAGCAGGGTGTTGGTGATGTCCTGCACGCCGGCGGACAGCACAGCGATCCGGCCGGCGGAGCCGGCGGTGGCCTGCAGCCGGGTGGGGTCCGGCGCGGGCGGCGGCGGCGCGGCGGGGCTGGGCGGCGGCGCGCTCTTGTCCAGCCTGGCCTGGCGCAAGGCCTGCGAGCGCGGCCCTTGGCCGGCTTCCGGGCCCAGTTCCGCCAGATAGGCGGTGAGCTGGGTTTGCGCCTGCGCCAGTTCCCGTTCCAGCGGCGCCCACTCCAGCGCCAGCGCCCGGCTGTAGCGTTGCAGCAGCTTGCGGCTGGCGTCGGCCTGGTCGATGCCGCTCTGGGTCAGCTGGCAGACCAGTTCGCGGCACAGCGAGCTTAGCGCCTTCATCCGCATCTCGCCGGTTTGCGGCTGGCGCACCGCGCCGGCCGGCATCGGTTCCATGCCGGTCAGAATCCGTTCCGGAAAACGCCACAAGGCGGCGGTGGCGGCGCCCAGGTCGGCGTAATGGGCGCCCAGCGTCTGGTGCGCGGCCTGGTCGACGCCGGCGCCGGCGGCGATCAGCGTCTGGATTTGCCGGTACTCGTCGCGGAAGTAGTTGACGCACAGCAGTTCGCCCAGGTTTTGCAGCATGCCGCAAATCAAGGCTTCTTCCGCCTCGCGCACGCCGCAGGCCGGCGCCAGCGAGCGGGCCAGCAGGCCGGTGAACAAGGTCTTGATCGCCACGTCGCGGATCTCGTCGGCGTGGGCGCGGTTGTGCAGGTGTTCGAACAGCAGCAGGCTGAGCGCCAGATTGCGTATGGTGTCGAAGCCCAGGATCACGATGGCGCGCGAGATGGTGCTGACCGCGCCGCCGTACTGGCTGAAATTGGCGGAATTCACCACTTTCAGCAGCTTATTGGTCAGCGACACATCTTTGAGGATGGCGCTGGACAGCGCTTGCAGGCGCTCGCTGTCGGCGTTGTTGCTCTTGTTGATGGCGGCGATGGCCTGGGACAGCGCCGGAAAGTCCGGCGCGTGGCGCATGCGTTGCAGCAAGTGGTCCAGCGCGGCGCGGCCGCCTTCCTGGCGGTTGAAGCGTTGATGGCGGGCCAGCCAGTCCTGCAGCCCGGCCAGCGCGCGGCGGCAGGCGCCGGCGTCGGCCGCCGGGTCGCGCAGCGCGTCCAGCCATTGCTCCAGCTCCGGATCGCAGTCCCGTTCCGGCGCGCCGGCGCTGATCAGCCAGCGCAGCAGTTGTTCGGCCTGAGACAGCTCTTGGCGCAGCCGTTCCGGGTTCAAGGCCTGGCAGGCGTGTTCGCCCAGCAGCGCGACGCGCTGGTGGATGTCGGCGAGCACGGTTTCGGGATAGAGCCGCCCCAGGCATTTGCCGCTGGCGTGCAGGTGGATCAGCGGCTCCAGGATGTCGCAGGCCAGGCCGATGCGCTCGGCCAGCGGCAGCGCGGCCAGCGCCTTCAGACGCAAGGGCTGCAGCGTGTCCTGCCGGTAGACGGCGTAGGGTTTGCCGTCCAGGCGGGCCTGGCCCTGCCAGGCTTGTAGCAAGGGATGGCGGAAGGCCGGGCGCGGCGGCGCGTCCGGCAGCTCGGACGCGGACTCCACCAGCGCCAGCGCCGCGCCGTCGCGGCTGGCCAGCAGCACCGACAGGCCGTCCGGGCAGTGCAGCGTGGCGACGATTTGGTATTCCGGCTCTGCGGCGGGGCTCATCGCTGTCTCCGTGCGGCTTGCGTATTTGTACTAATGTAGACAGTTATTGCAGCGTGGGCCGAAGATTCCGCAGCGTCCGTCCTGGCGTTCTTATTGCCCTTTGGACTAATTGTTGATTTGCTAAGAGCATATTGATATAACCCATCGGTTTTGATGCGCCGATGGGCTTTCGGTAGATTTGAGCGCATCTACAGGATGGGCAGGAAGCATGAACATCGGTCAACAGAGGCTGACTCACCTCAAGCAGTTGGAAGCGGAGTCTATCCACATCATTCGCGAAGTGGCCGCGGAATTCGAAAACCCGGTGATGCTGTATTCGATAGGCAAGGATTCGGCGGTGATGCTGCATCTGGCCAAGAAAGCGTTTGCGCCGGGCAAGCCGCCGTTTCCCTTGATGCACGTGGACACCACCTGGAAGTTCAAGGAAATGATCGCGCTGCGCGACAAGCAGGCGCGAGAGTACGGCTGGGATCTGATCGTCCACGTCAACCAGGAGGGCGTGGACGCCGGCATCAATCCGTTCACCGCCGGCAGCGCCAAGCACACCGACGTGATGAAGACCGAGGGCCTGAAGCAGGCTTTGAACAAATACGGTTTCGACGCCGCTTTCGGCGGCGCTCGCCGCGACGAGGAAAAAAGCCGGGCCAAGGAGCGGGTGTATTCCTTCCGCGACCGCAACCACCGCTGGGACCCGAAGAACCAGCGGCCCGAGCTCTGGAACATCTACAACAGCAAGATAGACAAGGGTGAGAGCATACGGGTGTTCCCGCTGTCCAACTGGACCGAGCTGGATATCTGGCAATACATCTTCCTGGAAAACATCGAGATCGTGCCGCTGTACTTCGCCGCCGAACGGCCGGTGATAGCGCGCGACGGCACGCTGATCATGATAGACGACGAGCGGATACTGGATTATCTGAGCCCGGCGGAGAAGGCGAGCATTGAAACCCGCCGCGTCCGCTTCCGCACCCTGGGCTGTTATCCGCTGACCGGCGCGGTGGAATCGCAGGCGGCCACACTGCCGGACATCATTCAGGAGATGCTGCTGACCCGCACTTCCGAGCGTCAGGGCCGGGTGATAGACCACGACAGCGCCGGTTCGATGGAAAAGAAAAAGATGGAAGGATATTTCTGATGACCCACCAATCCGATCTGATCGCCGGCGACATCCTGGAATACCTGCGCCAGCACGAAAACAAGGATCTGCTGCGCTTCATCACCTGTGGCAACGTGGACGACGGCAAGTCCACCTTGATCGGCCGGCTGCTGCACGATTCCAAGCTGATCTTCGAGGATCAGCTGGCGGCGATAGAGCGCGACTCCAAGAAATACAACACCACCGATCAGGAGATAGACCTGGCCTTGCTGGTGGACGGTTTGCAGGCGGAGCGCGAGCAGGGCATCACCATCGACGTCGCCTACCGCTATTTCAGCACCGACAAGCGCAAGTTCATCATCGCCGATTGCCCGGGCCATGAGCAGTACACCCGCAATATGGCCACCGGCGCGTCCACCAGCAATCTGGCCATCATTCTGATCGACGCGCGGCGCGGGGTGCAGACCCAGACCCGCCGCCACAGCTACATCGTCAGTTTGCTGGGCATCCGTCATGTGATCGTGGCGGTGAACAAAATGGACCTGGTGGATTACGATCCGGCGGTGTTCGAGCGCATTCGCGACGAGTATCTGGCCTTCGCCGAGGGCCTGGCGATTCCGGACATCCGCTTTGTGCCGATCTCCGCGCTGCGCGGCGACAATGTGGTCAGCCGCGGCGAGGGCGCGCCCTGGTATCAGGGGCCGACGCTGATGCAGTTGCTGGAAACGGTGGAAGTGCGCAGCGACGCGGCGCTGGAAGGCTTCCGCCTGCCGGTGCAGTACGTGAACCGGCCCAATCTGGACTTCCGCGGCTTCTGCGGCACTATCGCCGCCGGCGAGATCCGCCCCGGCGACGAGGTGCTGGCGCTGCCGTCCGGCCGCCGCAGCAAGGTCAAGGCCGTGGTGGCTTACGAGGGCGAACTGGCCGCGGCCGGGGCCGGCGAGGCGATCACGCTGACGCTGGAAGACGAGATCGACGTGTCGCGCGGCGATATGCTGGTGCGCGCCGACCAGCCGCCGCCGGCGGTGGCGGCCAGCCTGGACGCGCATCTGGTGTGGATGCAGGACGCGCCCTTGCGCGCCGGCAAGGAGTACGGCTTCAAGCTGGCCGGCAAATTCGTCACCGGCCGGGTGGAGGCCATCCTGCACCAGGTGGACGTCAACACGCTGGAGCAGAAGCCGGCCGAGGCGCTGCACCTGAACGAGATCGCGCTGTGCCGGATCAGCCTGAACGCGCCGGCGGTGATAGACGCTTACGCCGCCTGCCGCGGCACCGGCAGCTTCATCGTGATCGACCGGCTGAGCAACGCCACCGCCGGCGCCGGCATGATCACGGCGGCCAGGACGGAGCAGGCGGCCGCGCCGCAGGACGAATTGCAGCGCTTGCGCGCCTTCGAGCTGGAGTTGAACGCGCTGGTGCGCAAATACTTCCCGCACTGGGAGGCCAAGGACATCGGCCAGCTGTTTCCGCGCTGAGCGGGGGGTGAGCGCTGCCGACGGCCCGTCGCCCTAGTTTTCAGAGCCTGTTCAAAGTCTAGCGAGCGGGAGCGGGACAAGGTGCCGCGGCTGAGAAAGCGGAATGTACGTTTGGTATATGAGCATTTCGAAGCCGCACTCGCCGTGCCGCCTCTCATACGGCGGGCTGTCCGTTTTTCGACCTGTTGTTGCAGGATTCGGCCACGCCGGTTTACAGCCGGCGGCGGGCTGCCTACAATCCGGCAGCTTCAATTGGCGCGTTGTATCCGCTGCGGTTCGCAGCGGCGTGGTTCTGTTTCGTCCCGTCTGCTCCGGCAGCCGCGGTCCACTCGGTTTCCCCCTCCGTCTTTCGCTTGAAGCGCCGGCAACGCCGCCCGCGGCGCTGTCGCATCGCCTGTAATCCACATAGAAAAGATAAAACATGACGTTTGCGCTGAAACACATCGCAGGCGCAACCGCTGCCATCTTGCTGGCAGGCCCGGTTGCAGCCAAGGATTTCACTGTCGCCGTGATCTACGATCAGGCGGGCAAGTTCGACAAGAGCTTCAATGAAGCGGCATTCAACGGCGCCGAACGTTTCAAGAAAGAATTCCACATCAACTACCGCGAAGGCCAGGTCAGCAACGACGCTCAGAAAGAGCAGATGCTGCGCAATATGGCGCGCAAGGGCGCCGACCTGGTGGTGGCGGTGGGCTTCGCCTACACCCAGTCCATCGAGACCGTGGCCAAGGAATTCCCCAAGGTGAAGTTCACGCTGGTGGATTCGGTGGCCAAGGGCCCGAATGTGCAGAGCATCGCCTTCAAGGAGCAGGAAGGCTCCTTCCTGGTGGGCATGGCCGCCGCGCTCAAGTCCAAGAGCGGCAAGGTGGGCTATCTGGGCGGCATGGACGTGCCGCTGATCCGCGCCTTCGGCTGCGGTTACGCCCAGGGCGCCAAGTACGCCAATCCCAAGGCGGTGGTGATGCAGAACATGATAGGCACCACCCACGCCGCCTTCAACGACCCGGCGCGCGGCGGGGAATTGGCCAAGAGCCAGTTCGATCGCGGCGTGGACGTGGTGTTCGCCGCGGCGGCGCTGTCCAATATGGGCGTGATCCAGGCGGCCAAGGGCGCCAAGAAGTTCTACATCGGCGTGGACAGCAATCAGAACTATCTGCAGCCGGGCGTGGTGCTGACCTCCATGGTCAAGCGCGTGGACAACGCGGTGTACGAAACCATGCGCGACGCCAAGAACGGCGCGTGGAAGCCGGACGTCAAGCTGATGGGCCTGAAGGAAAACGGCGTGGACTGGGCGCTGGACCAATACAACCGTTCGCTGATCACGCCTGAGATGGAGAAGAAGATTCTGCAGGCGCGCAAGGACATCGTCAGCGGCAAGATCAAGGTGGTGGATTACCGCGCCGCCAACCGCTGCCCGGTGAACTGATCCGCCGGAGCCGCGCCGCGCTTGGCGCCGCGCTTGGCGCGGCGACGTGACAACGGGCAAGACCTTTGGTCTTGCCCGTTTTTCTTTGCGGATCGTGAATAGGTGCTTAGATCCCCAGCGTCGCGCCGCCGTCCACGTACAGATTATGCAGCGTGATGTGACGCGCCTGATCCGACAGCAGGAACAGCGCGGCATTGGCCACGTCCTGCGGCGCGGCGATGCGTTGCAGCGGGATGCCGGTGCGGTACTGCTCCAGCGAGCCTTGCAGAATGGCCGGCGGGATGGCGTCGTCGCTCCACAACTGGCGCTGCATCGCGGTGTCGGTGGAGCCGGGCGACACGATGTTGCAACGCACGCCGAACTCGGCCAGCTCCAGGCCCAGGCATTTGCTGAACTGGGTGGTGGCGGCCTTGGACGCGGCGTAGGCCGCCATCTGGGTGCGCGGCACTTCGGCGGCGTTGGAGCCCACGGTGACGATGCCGCCCCGGCGGCGAGCCTGCATGCGCCGCGCCACCGCGCGGCTGAGGAAGAACACGCCGTGAGTGTTGACGGCGAAACTTTGCAGCCAGTCCTCGTCGCTGAGCTGTTCCACCGTGCCCAGACGCAGCACGCCGGCGACATTGGCCAGCATGTCGATGGCGCCGATCTCGTCTTCGATGCGGGCCACCGCCTGTTCCACCGCCGCGCCGTCGCGGATGTCCAGCGGCAGCGGGATGATGCGGCCGTCGGCGTGGGCCGGCGTATGCAGCGCTAGTTGCTGCAGGCCGTCGGCGCGCAGGTCCAGCGCCGCCACGCGGCAGCCCTGGTCCGCCAGCGAGCGCGCCAGCGCCGCGCCTATGCCCTGGGCCGCGCCGCTGACCACGGCCAGCCGGCCGTGGAATTCCGGGTAGCTGGCGCTCATGCGGCGGCCCCGTCCAGCTGGCGCGCCAGCAGCGCCTGCCAGGCGTTGACGGTGGGTTGTTGCGCCAGTTCGATGAAGTCGATTTCCGCGCCCAGCGCGCGCCATTGTTCCAGCAAGCTCATCAGGCGGATGGAGTCCAGGCCCCAGTCCAGCAGATTGTCGTCCAGGCCGATGTCGCTGGCCGGCTGTTGCAGCAGTTCGGCGATGGCGGCGCGCAGCGCTTCCGCGCTGGGCGCGGCGCTGGCCGGTGCGGCCTGCTGGTCCAGCTGGCCCAGCTGGCCCAGCAGACGCTGGCTGTCCAGGGTCACGCCGCAGCGCTGGGCCACGTATTCCAGCGCCATCGCGTGGCGGTCGGCGGAGAAGTCGGCCAGGCCGTCGGCGACGAAGAAGGGCTGGATGTCGTACATGAAGGCGTCCAGCGCGGTGCTCATGCAGCCGATGTGGGCGTAGATGCCGCAGATGATCAGCTGGTCGCGGCCTTGCTGGCGCAGCAGATTGAGGAAGGGCGAGCGCTGGAAGGCGCTGTAGCGCCACTTGGTCAGCACGGTGTCGTCGGCGGCCGGGCTCAGGCTGGCCACGATGGGGTGGCGTTCCGGGCGCGCCGGCAGGCCGGGGCCCCACATATCGTTGAGCAGGCCGCGGTCGCTGTCGGCCTGTTCCGCCGGCTGGGCGGTGTAGAACACCGGGATGTTCAGCTCGCGGCAGCGTGCGCGGATGGCGGCGATATTGCGCAGCGCGGTGGCCACCGGTTCGGCGTCGCGGTCATAGAAATCCAGGAAGTATTCCTGCATGTCGTGGATCAGCAGCGCGGCGCGCTGCGGCGCCACCGTCCAGTTGACGCGGTTGTCCGGCAATTGCGACGGGATGGCGTAGGGGGCGATGCGGGGAATGCTCATGCTTGTGACCTTTGGGTGGGCTGCGCGGCCAGTTTCTGTTCCAGCATCTGGCGCAGGGTTTTCTTGCTGACCTTGCCGACGCTGGTTTGCGGCAGGGTGTCGACCAGCTCCAGCCGGTCCGGAATCTTGTAGGCGGCGAGGCCGCGCTCGCGCAGGAAGGCGGCCACCTGGGGCAGGCGGATCGCCTGTTGCTCGCGCGGGATGATGAAGGCGCAGGAGCGCTCGCCCAGATAGGGGTCGCTCATCGCCACGATGGCGACGTCGCGCACCAGCGGGTGGGCCAGCAGGTGGTTTTCCACTTCCTCGGCGGAGATTTTCTCGCCGCCGCGGTTGATCTGGTCCTTGGCGCGGCCTTCCACCGTCAGATAGCCGTCGGCGTTCATGCTGACCAGGTCGCCGGTGCGGTAGAAGCCGTCGGCGGTGAAGGCGCGCTGATTGTGGTCGGCGGCGCGCCAGTAGCCGCGGATGGTGTAGGGGCCGCGCGTCAGCAGGTGGCCGACTTCGCCCGGCGCCACCGGCTGGTCCTCGTCGTCGACGATGCGCACTTCGTCGTCGGCGCTGATCGGCCGGCCTTGTGTGTTCAGCACCTGCTCCGGGCCGTCGTCCAGCCGGGTGTAGTTGACCAGGCCTTCGGCCATGCCGAAGACCTGCTGCAGTTTGCAGCCCAGCGCGGGCTCGACGCGGGCGGCGAGCTCGGGGCCGAACTTGGCGCCGCCCACTTGCAGCAGGCGCAGGCTGGCGAGCTTGCCCGGCTGCTTGGCGGCGGCGTCCAGCCACAGCGGCACCAGCGGCGGCACCAGGGCGGCGATGGTGACGGCCTCGGTCTCGATCAGCTCGAAGGATTCGTCGACGCTGGGGCCGGAAGCCAGCACCACGGTGCCGCCGGCGTGGAAGACGCCGAAGCTGCCGGGCGAGCTCATCGGGAAGTTGTGGCCGGCTGGCAGCACGCACAGATAGACGCTGTCGCGGCTCAGGCCGCAGATCTCGGCGCTGGCGGCGAAGCTGTACAGATAGTCGTCATGGGTGCGCGGAATCAGCTTGGGCACGCCGGTGCTGCCGCCGGAGAGCTGGAAGAAGGCCAGGCCGCTGGGGTCCGGCTCCGCCGGCAAGGGCTGGTCCATCAGGTAGAGGCTGTTGAGCGGGGTGTAGTCGCCGGCGTCGCCGGCGACGATCACCTGCTGCAGCGAGGGCGCCAGCGGCAGCAGCTCGGCCGCCAGCGCGCGGTAGTCGAAGCCGGCGTGCTGATCGGCGCAGATATAGACCGCGGCGTCGGTGTGCTGGCAGAAGTAGGACACTTCGGCGCGGCGGTGCGCCGGCAAAGCGAACACCGGCAGCATGCCGAGGCGGAACAGCGCGAAGGCGACGATGAAGAATTCGGCGCAATTGGGCAGCTGCACCACGGCACGCTGGCCGGGACGCAGGCCGCGGGCGTACAGACCGGCGGCCAGGCGCTCGGCGTAGAGCTTGAGCTCGCGGTAGTTCAGCCGCTGCTTGCCGGCCACCAGCGCCAGTTTTTCCGGCTGTTGCTCGGCCTGGGCCGCCAGCATGGAAAACAGGGTTTGGCCTTGCCAATAACCGGCCTCGCGGTAGCGGCGGGCGAAATCTTCAGGCCACGGCGTCCAGTCCAGTTGTTGCTCGCTCATGCCGCCTCCGCCAGGTCGGCCAGGCCCATTGCGCGCAGCATGGTGCGGAATTTGGCCGCGGTTTCGGCCAATTCGCTTTCCGGCAGCGAGCCGGTGACGATGCCGGCGCCGGCGAACAGGCGCAGCGTGCGTTCGGCGATTTCGGCGCAGCGGATGGTGACCGCCCATTCGCCGTCTCCCTTGCCGTCGCACCAGCCCACCATGCCGGTGAAGAAGCCGCGGTCGAAGGGTTCGATCTCGCGGATCAGGCTGCGCGCCGGGTCGGCCGGGAAACCGCACACCGCCGGGGTGGGGTGCAGCGCGCGCGCCAGTTCGAAGGAACCCACCGCCGGATCGATCAGCTCGCCGCTGATGCGGGTGGACAGATGCCACATGGTGGCGGTGGAGACCAGGGACGGGCCGGCCGGCACTTGCAGATCGCGGCAGTACGGCGCCAGCGCCTCGACCACGGCGTCGATCACCAGCTTGTGCTCGAACAAGTCCTTGCCGGACTCCAGCAGCGCGTCGGCGCGGCGGCGGTCTTCCGCCGGGTCCGGGCTGCGCGCGGCGGAGCCGGCCAGCGGATTGGTGATCACTTGCCGGCCGTAGCGGGCCAGCAGCAGTTCCGGGCTGGCGCCCATCAGCGCGCGGCGCGGCGCGCCGTCTTCGCTCAGCTGCACGGCGAAGGTGTAGCCGTGCTGGTTCTGGCTGGCCAGATTGAGCAGCAATTGACGCTGGTCTATGGCCTGCTTGGCGGAAAGCTCTAAGGTGCGCGACAGCACCACCTTGTCCAGCGCGCCGCTGCCGATGCGGGCCAGCGCATCGCTGACGCCCTGGCAGTAAGCGGCCGGCGCCGGCTGCGGCGTCAATTGGCAATCGGCTTGCAAGGGCTGGCGCAGGGCGCTGCGCTGATCCTGACTCAGCGCGTCGGCGCGGCGCACTTGTTGCGGCACGAACAACCACGGCTGTTGTTCCGGCATGAAGGGGATGGCGCCGACGACCACGGCCTGAGCCGGGTCCGGCTGGGCGGCCAGCGCGGCGGCGATGGCGGCGCTGGGATCGGTGTCGGTGATCACTTGCTGGATGCCTTCGGCCAGCAGGGTGTGGCATGGCGAGGCGAAGAAGAAGGCGGAATCGGCCTGGTAGGCGGCCAACAGATTGTGTTCGCCGCTATAGGCTGGGTCGAGTGAGGTTTGGTTCATCGCTATTCCTGAGTCCACTGGGTAGGTGGGGGATGGCTCGTCTGAGCGTCGAGGGCGAATATAAATGATAATCGTTATCCATTGCAATACGGTGATATTGCGTACAGATGATATTGATTCCACATTTTTGCTCTAGGACTTCGTGGAGGCGCAGGTCCGGATTTGGCGGCGCCGCGTCATGTTGACGTCATCTCAAAGGCGCGCCAGAGGCCGTTCTCAGCTACTTTTTGGCATGCTGAGCAAGGGCGGGAGGCGGTGTCTCATGCCGAGGGATTGGACTAATTTTGGTAAAAACGCAATTGACAATCATTCTCAATAAAAATATCGTAGCCGCCAATTGAACCGCTTGCATGGCAGGCGCAGGATGGAGAACGACAATGTATTTTGAAGGCAGCGACAGCATGGACGGTGTTCCCGATAGTGCGCAGGCGGCGGAGCCGATGGGCTTGCTGCGCTTGCCCTCGCCGCGGGAACTGATGGCCGACGCGATGGCGGACGACAGGGCGCGGGAGACGGTGGCGCGCGGCCGCCGCCTGACTCAGGCCGCGACAGCCGGAGCGGGGACGCGCCGCCTGCTGTTGCTGCGTTTGCCGCTGCCGGCCTTGCTGGAGCAGGCTGAACAGCTGAGCGCCTGGCTGTCGCGGGAGGCGGGCTGGAGCGTGTTGGCCCAGCCGCTTGCCGTCGCGACGACGGGGCGCGGACGACAAGCGCTGTTGGAGCAAAGAAAGGTTTATCTGCAATGCCTGGTCGCGGGCGTTCCCTTGGCGCATGTCTTGATTCAGCCCAATGAGATGGCGTATCTGAGCGATCTGGTCAGCGCGGTGTTGCTGCCGCCCACCGTGATCGAGAGTCAGATTCATCGGGAGCTGGCTTCGGCGCTGCCATGCCCGGTATTGCTGGAGCCCGGCGACGCGGACAAGCTGCAGATCGCTCGCGACGCGCGCCAGGCGGTGGCGGCCAGCCATCGCTTCCCGATGCTGCTGAACGAGGGGCGGGTGGGCCTGGTGGAAAGCGCCGGCAATCCGGACGGCGCGGTGTTGCTGGGCGCGGGCATGGCGGCCGGCGGCGCGCCGCATTTGCTGGCCTTCGACGACGCGCCGGAGCGCGCGGAAGACTGGGCGCCGGCTTGCGGCGGCCTGACGCTGACCGCGTCCAGCGTGGCGGCGGCGCAGCGGCGATTCCAGCGCTGGCAAGCGTCCGAGCTGTTGGCCGCGGCCGACTGAGCCGGTTTTAACGCACGCTGCTCACGCAATCCCGCCCGCTGCCCTTGGCGTGGTACAGCGCTTCGTCGGCGCGCGCGTAGCAGCTGGCGATGTCGTCGTCGGGCCGCAGCTCGGTCAGCCCGATCGAGCAGGTGTAGCCCAGCTCGGGCTTGGCCGCCAGGGGGCGGTCCAGCCGCGCGGCGGCGAGAATCCGTTCACAGCATTGCTCGGCCTCCAGCAGCGAGGTTTGCGGCAGCAGCAGCATGAATTCCTCGCCGCCCAAGCGGCCGAAGCCGTCTCTTTGCCGCAGCTGAGCGCGCGCGGTCTGGACGAAGCCGCAGATGACGTGGTCGCCGGCCGGATGGCCCTCCAGGTCGTTGATGCGCTTGAAGTGGTCGAGATCGAGAATGGCGAGACAGGCCGGCGCCGCGTGTTGAAGCCGCTGCTGCAACAGCAGTTGCAATAACTGCATCAGATGGGTGCGGTTGCTGATGCCGGTCATCGGGTCGGTCTGGGCGGCGCGCACGGCCACGTCGCGGGCCTGGCGCAGTTCGCGCTTGTCGGCGCGCAGTTCGGTGATGTCGCTGGCCTGGCACAGCATCCAGCCGTCCGCGCTCATGGTTTCCGTCATCCACATCCAGCGGCCGTCGCATAGATCGGCCTCGAAAGCGCGGTAAGGCAGTTTGCCGCGGCGCGAACAGGCGGAGCGCAGCCAGGCTTCGATATCGTCGGTTTCTATCCGCGAGCCTTGCTTCTGCCGGTAGTTTCGTCGCATGAGTTCCGCCCAACTCAGGTGTTCCTCTTGGGACAGGAAGAAGCTTTGGCGAAAGGCGGTGTTGGCGTAGCGCAGCATGTCTTGCGGGTCGAACAGCGCGATCAGGACCGCGCTGTCGTCCAGCAAGGCAAGCAGGGTGGTGCAGAGGGGGTCCGTCATGGCGGTGGGCTACTCAAGCGTGTTTCAGTGAGTATCGTACCCGGCGGCCATGCTTGCCAAGGCGCATGCCGCGCGTCACAGCATGGCGAAGGCCGCCATGCCGACCAGCGCGCCGGTCGTGCCCAGTATGGTCTCCATCAGCGACCAGGTTTTCAGCGTCTGAGCCTCGTCGGCGCCGGTGAATTTGCCGAACAGCCAGAAGCCGGAGTCGTTGACGTGGCTGAGCACGATGGAGCCGCCGGCGATGCAGATGGACAGCGCCGCCAGCTGCGCGCCGGACAAGCCCATGGTTTCGATGGCCGGCAGCACCAGGCCCACCGTGGTCAGGCAGGCGACGGTGGCCGAGCCCTGTATGACCCTGACCGCGGCCGCCAGCGCGAAGCAGGCGACGGCGATGGGCAGGCCGGCGCCGATCAGCGCGTTGCCCAGCGCCGGCCCCACGCCCGAATCCACCAGCACCTGCTTGAACACGCCGCCGGCGCCGGTCACCAATAGGATGATGCCGGCCGGTTGCAGCGCGGCGTTGCAGACGCGCATGACCTGTTCCGCGTCCATGCCGCGGCGGATCGCCAGGCCGTAGATGGCGATCAGGCAGGCGGCCAGGATGGCGCTGAACGGGTGGCCGATGAACTGCAGCCAGTGGTAGACGGCCGAGCCCGGCGCGGCCAGATGGCTGCCCAGGGTCTTGCAGGCCACCATGACCAGCGGGAACAGCACCAGGGTCAGGCTGAAGGCGAAGGAGGGCATGCGGCTGCGGTCCAGAGCCGGCTCGCTGATGTCGTCCGGCAGCGCCAGGCTGACGTGCCGGCTGATGAAGCTGCCGAACAGCGGTCCGGCCAGCAGCATGCCGGGAATCGCCGCCGCCAGCCCGATCAGAATCATCCAGCCGAAGTCGGCCTGCATCTGCGAAGCCAGCAGCATGGGCGTGGGACCGGGCAAGAGGAAGGCCGCCGCCGCGGCCACGCCGGCGAACAGCGGCACCGCCAGCTTGACCACATTGCCGCCGGTGCGGCGCGCCACCGCGAACACCACGCCGATCAACAGCACGATGGCGACGTCGAAGAACAGCGGCAACGCGCAGACCAGGCCGGCCACGCCCAGCGCGTAATGCGCGCGCCGTTCGCCGAAGCGGCTCAGCAGCCGGTCGGCGATCTGATCGAGCGCGCCGGTTTCGTGCAGGATCTTGCCGAACATGGCGCCCAGCGCCACCACCACGGCGAGGAAGCCCAGCGTGCCGGCCATGCCTTTTTGCATGGTGTCGGCGATTTTCTCCACCGGCATGCCGGAGGCCACGCCGGCGCCGATCGAGACCAGCATCAGCGCGATGAAGGCGTGCAGGCGCGCCTTCATCACCAGCAACAACAACAGAGCGACCGAGCCCAGCGCGGTCAATACCAGGGTTGCGATGGACATGTCAGCGCTCCTGGCGGGACTGGATCAGGCGCAGCGCGCTGGCGACGACGCTGTCCAGCTCGGGGCGGATATCCAGGGCGTGGACGTCGGTCTCGTCCGGCCCCGGCTCTTCCAGCGCGGCGAATTGAGAGGCCAGCATGTCGGCCCTCTGGAAATGGCCTTGCCGGGCTTGAAGCCGTTGCAGGATCAAGTCGAAGTCGCCTTTCAGATAGAGGAAGGACAGCTGGGGATTGCCGGTGCGCAGCTGGTCGCGGTATCGCCGTTTCAGCGCGGAGCAGACGATGATGGACAGCGCGTTGCTGCGTTGCATGGCGTAGGCGGCGTCGCTGAGCGCGGCAAGCCAGGGCAGCCTATCGGCGTCGTCCAGCGGCGTTCCGGCGGCCATTTTGTCGATATTGGCGCGCGGATGCAGGAAATCGCCGTCCAGCACGGCGCATGTCAGGTGTTGGGCCAGCCGCGCGGCGAGCGCCGATTTGCCGCAGCCGGAGACGCCCATCAGCACGTAAACCTGATGTGGTGTGGAATTCATGAAGCCACTCCAATGAGTTGTCGCTTTCGTTTGAAGGCGGATCGT
Organism: Chromobacterium rhizoryzae; assembly: GCF_020544465.1. Classification (NCBI taxonomy): domain Bacteria; kingdom Pseudomonadati; phylum Pseudomonadota; class Betaproteobacteria; order Neisseriales; family Chromobacteriaceae; genus Chromobacterium; species Chromobacterium rhizoryzae. The sequence continues at coordinate 2,780,968 of NZ_CP066126.1, read as the reverse complement.
AATTGTTACCGGTAACATCATGCCGATGATAATATGTCGGCTTTGCGGCGAGCAGGCAAGCGTTTTGAGCGCCGGGCTTGATCCGGAACCGGCGTCATCGCTTGAGGGCTTGATTGCTAAGGGATTTTACGGGGAGGCCGGTGTCGTATTCCGGCACCGGCTTAGACGCTGCCGCCCAGGCTCAGGGTATAGCCCAGGTCCACGACCGGATCGGCGTAACGCTGGCCGTGGATGCGGCCGAGCAGGCGTTGCGCCGCCAGCCGGCCTATCGCTTCGCGCGGCGTGACCACGCTGGCCAGCCGCGGGTGCAGCGCGGCGCCGATGTCCAGCGCGTTGAAGCCGGCGACGGCGATGCGCTCCGGCACCGCCAGGCCCATGGCCTGGGCCTCCAGCAGCGCGCCGGCGGCGATGTCGTCGTTGGTGCAGAACACGCCGTCCAGATCCGGCGCGGAGGCCATGGCCTGGCGCAGCATTTCGCCGCCAAGCTGAAAGCTGGAATGTTGTTCGGTCTGGATCTCCAGCGGGATCAGCCCGGCCTGCTCCATCGCCGCCCGGTAGCCGGCGGCGCGCAAGCGGGTGCGGCGGTCGAGGCGGGCGGCCAGATAGGCGATGCGCCGCTTGCCGCGCGCGATCATGGCCCGGGTCATGTCCTCGGCGGCGGCCCTATGGTCCAGGCCCACGGCCAGGTCTATGGGCTGGGTCGGCAGCTCCATCACTTCCACCACCGGGATGGCCGCCACCTGCAGCATGCGCAAAGTGCGTTCGGAGTGAACGGTTTCGCACAGGATCAGCCCGTCCACCTGAAAGGACAGCAACTGCTCCACTTGCCGGGTTTCCTGTTCGATGTCGTAGCAGTAATGGCCGTAAAGCGTGTGGTAGCCGGCCTCGCGGGTCATGGCTTCGACGCCGTGCACCAGGCTGGAGAACACCTGATTGGACATGGACGGCAAGAGCACGCCGATGGCGCGGCTCTTGGCGCGGGCCAGCAGGTCCGGCACCCGGTTGGGGATATAGCCCAGTTGCTCCATCGCGCCGGCGATGCGCTGGCCGGTGGCGTCCGACACCAGGCTGGCGTTGCGCAGATAACGGCTGACCGTCATCTTGGAAGTGCCTACCCGGTCGGCGATGTCCTGCAGCGACGGGCGGCGCGGCTTATCGCTCATGACGCGGGCCCGGCAAGGCGGAAGCGACGGCTTCCGGGGATAGGGCGAACGGCGCGAAACGGTTCATGCGGGCATCGGGCTCCCATGGCGGCGTGGTGAGGCTAGGCAAGCCGCGATTGTAGACCGATTTTCGTCAAATGAGCTATGGCCAGTGGATGGCCGTGGCGGCGGCGCCGAGTTTTTTGGCATAAAACCGCGTTTCGGCGCCGGCGCGGCGTCTTAATCGTCCGGCAAACCCAGCAGGCGGCGCAGATTGTTGATCACCTGCTGGCGTTTGGCCTGTTCTTGCAGGTAATCGCGTTCGGCGGCGGCGACGTCGGCCGCGCAGTGCGGACAACAGGTCTCGTCGGGGTGGATGTATTGCTGGCACTGCCGGCACAGCGCCAGCTTGGCCGGCGGCCGGCCCTCGCGCGGCGCGGTCTTGCCCTTGTTTTTCCAAGTCAGCGCGATCACCTGGCCGCTGCGGCTGATGCGGCTGACTTCCTGGCCGCTGGCGATGTCCTCGGTGATCAGGTCGAAACGCCCGACGGCGAAGGAGGCCGGCGCGGCGTCCTGCAGTTTGACGATGCGCTCGCGCAGGCCCTGTTTTTCCAGTTCCAGCGCGCGGTAATGGCAGTAGGGGTTGTTGCCGGGCTTGCCCAGCAGCGAGTGGGAGGTCCAGGTGCAGCCGCCGCGGCAGACGTCGTTGTAGTAGCAGCCGCGGCAATAGCCCCATAAATCGTCCACCGAGCGCAGCCGGCCGAAATGGATGCCCTCGCTGTGATGCCAGATGTCGTCCAGGCTCATGTCGCGCACATTGCCGCCGGAAAAGCCGACGGTGGCCAGCGAGGGACAGCCCTTGACGGTGCCGTCCGCCTCCAGCGCCAGCACGGTCTGACCGGCGGCGCAGCCGCTCCAGTGCACCCGCTCGTCGCCGAAGCCGCGCCACAGCCGCTCGTAAGGGCCGTAGTAGCCGATATTGTTGCCCACGTTCATCAACAGGCCGCGTTCCACCCCCTCGCGGTAAAGCCGCGCCAGCAAGGGCATCAGCTCCAGCAATTGGTAGGGCTGCAGCAAGAGTTCGTCGTTGTCCACCGCATTGCCCATCGCCACCGTCAGCTGGATTTGCCAGTGGGTGGCGCCCAGTTCGATGATCTGATCCATCAGCGCCGGCAAGTCCGGCATGGTGGCCGCGCCGATCTGGGTGTTGACGCTGACGGCGAGGCCGGAGGCCTTGGCGCGGCGCAAGGCGTCCACCGCCTTGTCGAAAGCGCCCGGCACATTGCGCACCTTGTCGTGCAGGGGCGCGAGGCCGTCCAGCGACACGCCGACGCCGTTGAGGCCGGCGTCTATCGCCTGTTGCAGCCGGGCGGGGTTCAGATTGCGGCCGCCGGTCTGAATCGCGCAATACATGCCGTGGCCGCGGATGGCGCGGATCAGCTGGGTCCAGTCCTTGCGCAGATAGGCCTCGCCGCCTATCAAGGTGATTTCGCGGGTGCCCAGCGCCGCCAGCGCGTCTATCACTTCCAGGCATTCGGCGGTGGACAGCTCATTGGGGCGGCGGTGGCCGGCGCGGGAGCCGCAGTGCAGGCATTTCAGATCGCAGGCCAGGGTGATTTCCCAAACCACGTGCACCGGGACGTAGCGCTTGAAGTCTTCGTCGTCCAGATAGCGTGCCGGGCGGACGGCGGGGCTGTCATCTAGCATGGGCGGGTCCTTGAGAGAGGGCGAGGAGCGCCCGGCGGGCGCTCCTGGGCTTTGAACACGCGCGGATGAGGCGGGGCGGTCTAGTGCCTGCCTTCGAGGCGGGCGATTTCAGCATGCAGCTGCTTCAGCGCGGCCTCGATATTGTCGTGCTGCTTCAGCTGCTCTTCCGCCTGGCCGGCCAAGGACTTCATCTGCGCCAGATTGCTGCTGACGCGCGATTGTTGCAGCGCGGCGGCGTACAGCGGGATGGGGTGCGGATAGGGCTTGCTGCCGGCGCGCGGCTCCGGGTGCACGGCCGGCGCTTCGGTGACGATGGCGTGCGCGACAGTGTGCCAGGCTTCCTGGTAGAAGAAGCGGTAGCTGGCGTGGCCGTCCTGCCAGTCCTGATCGAGGATGCCTTGCAGATGGAAGGTTTCGGCGATCTGGCTATTGGGCGAACTGGGGCTGCCGTTCAGCGACAGCACGATGTGATGTTCGGCCGACGGGTCCAGCTTGGCCTGGCTGTAATGGCCCCAGACATTGGCCTGGAACTGCAGCGGCGGACTGACGCTCTGGGTGATGCTGGCGTGGCCGCTGATCTTTTTCTGCGGCGTGTCGACCAGCAAGTCCAGGGTCAGGACCGGCGCGCCCAGCACCGGTTGGGAAATGAGGTAACGGACATGGAACAATCCTGTTGCTGACATGGAGCACTCCTTGACGAATGGGAAGGTATCGGCGCGCGCGCCTGCTTATTTGCGGTCCAGCTTGGTGATTTCCGCCTTCAGCGCATCCAGTTCCTTGCGCAGTTGCGGCTGGGCGTCCAGCTGCTGTTTGGCGTAAGCGGCCAGGGTTTTCATATGGGCCAGGTCGCCGCTGGCGATGGCGCTTTGGATCGGCACGCCGTACAGGGCGTTGATGGGCGGATTGGGCAGGATCACCGGGCCGGGTTCCAGCGGCAGCGGGAAATAGCGGGATTTCAGTTCCGGGTTCAGCTTGGCCGGCACATTGTCCACTTCCACCCATGTGGAGCCGTCGAGATAGCTGTAATTGGCGATGCCCTTTTTCCAGTCGTGGCTGAGCACCAGGTGCAATTTGAAGTTGGTGGTGTTGCCGTTGTGGCCTTGGGCGGAGATCAGGATACGGCCCTCGCTGGTCGGCACCACGCCCAGGTAGGCGTATTGGCCGTGAACATGGGAGTGCAGGTTCAGCGGCGGGTGGAGGCTTTGGTTGACGACGTGGGCGCTGCCGGTCACCGAGTGGGTGGGGGGCGCCACCAGCAGGTTCAAGAGCAGCGTCGGCGCGCCCGCCAGATCGTTGCCGATGAGGTAGCTGACGGGGAACAATCCGATTTCAGTCTGAGTATTGCCTGACATAAGACCTCCAAAACGAAAGGTGAGGGATGCCTCGGGCTGCGCGGCGCTCAGCGCCGTTCCAGACGAGTGATTTCCAGCTTCAATTGCTCAATGGCGGCGTGCAGATCGCCGTATTGGTGCAGATGCTGTTCGCCTTGCTCCAGCAAGGTTTTCATCTGCGCCAGGTTGCCTTCGGCGATCGCCTGATGAATGGCGACGCCATAAGGCAGCGTTTGATGCGTGGGAAGATGGCTCATGGTGTTCACTTCCTTGCGCTGAATGATTTGAGGTGGACGCACGGCCAGGGACGACCGGGCGCGGTAGCGGCTGCCGGCCGCGCGGCAGTGCTTATCGGTGTAGCAGTTGGGATGGGGGGCGTGCTGGCCTAAATGGCGGTTTTTATGAAAAACAAATACTTAAGTGGAAATGCTGAGTCGTGCAGAATGGCGCTGGGAGCCGGTCTTGGAAAGTGAAATGCTCATGCGGCGCATGAGCATTCCGAAGCGGTGGCCGCGCCTCGCTGCGCGCGGCGGATCGTCAACAGCTTCTCAAAAGCGGGAGGACGCCCGGGCCAGATAGAACCACTCCTGGCCGCTAGGGCTGCGGGGGTTGGGGAAGACGATGCGGCCGTCGTCCAGCGCCGTTACCGGGCTGCCGTCGGCGCGCCAGCCTATCAGCTCGCCTCGGCTCACCGGGTCGAAGCTGGTCCAGTCGCGAGCGAAGCGGTCTCCGTCGTCGAGCTTGTCCACCACCTCGTACAGGCTGAGCGCCTCCAAGGGGCCGGCCGCGGGCGGCGGCGCGTCCAACATGCCCAGATGAGCCAAGGTGTTGACGATGGCCTGGTAGGCGACGCTCGGCGCGGCCGGGTCGTCGTGCTGGCCGCACTCCAGCGTCAGCGCCCAGCCGCCTTGTTGGCGCATGTACTCGGTGGTGCCGACGCCGTAGCGGACGTCGCCGTCCGGGGTCTTGCCGCGTCGGCTCACCCCCAGCGCGTAAGTGGCGAGCCAGCCGTCCACCGCGCGGGCCACGCCCAGCCTTTGCGCCAGCGCTTCTTCTTGCGCGGCCAGGGCGAAGGGCTCCAGCTCGCCGGCGTTGTCGCGCGGTCCCAGGAACACGAAAGCCTGGCCCTGGGACTGGAAGGAGTGCAAGTCCAGCAAAACCTCGTGCTCCGCCAGCAGCGGACATAGCCAGTTGGCGACATGGTCTTCGTAATCGCGCGGCGCGTCGCTGGGGGCGAGATGGCGGTTCAGATTGCGTTCGCCGCCGCGCTGGCCCAACTGAAAGGCCAGCGGATTGCTCACCGGGACCAGGGTCAGCCGGCCGGCGCGCAAGGTCAGCGCGCCTTGTTCCAGCTCCGCCATCAGCCGGCGGACGGCGAGCGTGCCGCAGCCCTCGTTGCCGTGCACGGCGGCGGTGACGATCAGGCGGGGGCCGGCTCGCAAGCCCTGATAGCGGTGGCTGACGAAATAGGGCGGCCAGCTTGGGTTTATTTGAGCCATACGTCCTCGAAGTCGAAAGAACCGTTGGGATTCATCACGAAACCCTGCACATTGTTGCGCAGCGGAATGTAAATGCGGGAATGGGCCATGGTGATCCAGGGGCGCTCGTATTTGAAAATCTCCTGGGCTTTCAAATAGTACTGGGCGCGTTGCTTCTGCTCGGTGGCCTGCCGGCCCAGCAGCAGCAGCTTGTCGAACTCGGGGTTGCAAAAGCGCTGGCCGCCCTTGCTGACGCTGCAGGACAGCGAATTCCACAGGAAATCGTCCGGGTCGCCGGAGTTGCTGGTCAGGCCGGACATATAGACATCGTGTTCGCCGGCGGCGGCGCGTTTCAGGTATTCGCCCCATTCGTAGGATCGAATATTGGCCTTGACGCCTATCCTGGCCCAGTCCTGCTGGATCATCTGCGCCATCAGCTTGCCGTTGGGGTTGGTCGGCCTTTGCACCGGCAGCGCCCACAGATCGAGGGCGAAGCCGTTGGGGTAGCCGGCCTGGGCCAGCAGCGCCTTGGCCTTGGCCGGGTTGTATTCATTGCGGGTTTTGGGGTTCCAGCTCCAGGTGGACGGCGGATAGGGGTTGACCGCCTGGGTGGCGCCGCCCTTGGGGAACATCGCCTTGAACAGAGCGTCGCGGTTGATGGCGATGTCCAGCGCCACGCGCACTTCGCGCTTGGCGAATTGCGGCCGTTTCAGATTGTAGGCCAGATAGGAAATATTGCTGGCGCCGGTGGCGGCGATCTTGATGTTCTTGTCGGCGGCCAAGGTGTCCAGATCGGCCTCGCGCACCGCCGCGGCCACCTGGCATTCATTGGCTTTCAGTTTCTGGATGCGCACTTGAGGATCGGTGACGATGGCGAAAATCAGGCTGCGGGTTTTCTGCGGCGCGCCCCAGTACTGGGGGTTGGCCTCGTAGCGCACGGTCGAGTCCTTGGCGTAGCTCTTGAAGCGGTAGGGGCCGGTGCCTATGGGCTGCAGATTGATCTGCGCGGGCTTGCCGGCCTGCAGCAACTGCTGGGCGTACTCCGCTGACTGCATGCCGGCGAAACCCATCGCGAAGAAGGTCAGGAAGGTGGCGTTGCGTTCTTTCAGCCGGATCTTGACGGTGCTCGGGTCCAGCTTTTGCACCGAGTCTATCAGCTTGACCAGGCCGTAGCCGTCCGGGCCGGTCAGCGGGGTCTTGAGCGCTTGGTTGAACGGCAGCTCCGGCCGGATCCAGCGGTTGACGGTGAAAACCACGTCGTCGGCGGAGAAGTCGCGGCTGGGCTTGAAGTAATCGGTTTGATGGAATTTGACGCCGCGGCGCAGCTTGAAAGTGTATTCCAGTCCGTCCGCCGACACGCTCCAGCTTTCCGCCAGCCCAGGGCGCAGCGCCACGCCGCCGCGTTTGAATTCGGTCAGACCCTGAAAGACGGGCTTGACGATGTTGTAGGTGGAGGCGGTGTCCCACATCGCCGGGTCGAAGCCTTCCGGCGCGGCTTCCGCGCAAAAGACCAGGGGCTTGGCCGCCAGCGCGGCGGCGGGCAGCGCGCCGGCCAGCAACAGGGAAAGGGAGAGGATCGATTTTGTCATTTACGCTATCCTGAGTTCTTGTTCGCGGCAGGCGAATTGTCCGTCATCTACCGCTGTCGGTCCAAGGTCTTGGCGATTGGTTCCCGGCGTCGAAAGCCGACTTTGCGGTTTGACGGACTTTGCGAGGGGGCGGAATGGACGAAGCGAGGGTGCTGATCGTGGGCGCCGGCGTGATTGGACTGTGCAGCGCGTGGCGGCTGGCGCGGGCGGGCTGGCCGGTCACGGTGCTGGAACGGCGCGGCGAAGCGGCGGCCGGCGCCAGCCACGCCAACGGCGGCCAGCTAAGCTACAGCTATGTGGCGCCGCTGGCCGACGCCGGGGTGCCGGCCAAGGCGCTGGCCTGGCTGCTGAGCGCGGACGCGCCGATGCGTTTGCGCCCGCGTTGGGACGCGGCCCAGTGGCAATGGCTGTGGCGCTTCTACCGCGCCTGCAACCGCGAGGCCAACCGCGCTGGCAGCGCCCAATTGTGGCGTTTGGCGCAAAGCAGCCGCCAGCAGTTGGACGCGCTGCGCGCGGAAGGCCTGGACGGTTTCGCCTGGCGGCGCAACGGCAAGCTGGTGCTGTACCGCGGCGCGGCGGCGCTGGAGCATGCGGGACAAGGCGTGGCGGCCTTGAGCGAGCTGGGCGCGTGCCAGCGCTTGCTGGACGCGGACGCCTGCCGCGCGCTGGAGCCGGCCTTGGCCGGCTTGAGCGGGCCGCTGGCCGGCGGGGTGCATACCCCGGACGAGGAGGTGGCGGATTGCCGGCTGTTCTGCCTGGCCATGCAGCGAAGAATGCGCGACGAGGGTCTGGACGTAGAGTTCCGCTTCGGCGAGGAGGTCGTAGGCTTCGAACTGGCCCAGGGGCGGGTGCGGCAAGTTTGGCTGCCTGGAGGCGCTCTGCCTTGCTGCCATCTGGTGCTGGCCGCCGGCGTCGGCGGCACGGGGCTGGCGCGCAAACTGGGCCTGCGGCTGCCGCTCTACCCGCTGAAGGGCTATAGCCTGGACATGCCGGCGGGTGAGGGTTTGCCCGCGCTCAGCGTCACCGATTTCGAGCGCAAGATCTTGTACGCGCCGATAGGCGGCCGTCTGCGGGTGGCGGCGGCGGCGGACCTGGTTGGCTATGACGAAAGCCCGGACCCGCGGCGCGTGGCCGGCTTGCGCCGGCAAGTGATGCGAGATTGGCCGCGGGCGGGCCGCCTGGAACAGGCGGCGGAATGGGCCGGCTTGAGGCCGGCCACGCCGGACGGGGTGCCCATGATAGGCCGCGCGCCCGGCGGACCGGCCAATCTGTGGCTGAATCTGGGACACGGCGCCTTGGGTTTCACCTTGGCCCTGGGCAGTGCCGAGCGGCTGGCGCGGGAGATGGCGGGGGAGTGAGGGTCGGGGGATGGACGAGGGAAGCGAGGCGAGCATGAAAGCGGTGATCGGGATGGAGGACTTGGCGGCGCATCCGGAATACCTGTCGATAGCGGACATCGACGGGGTGAGACTGGACCTGCGCTATGCCTGCGCCAACAATTTCGTGGGGCGAAACCTTTACGGCGAGGCGGCGCCGGCCTTATTGCACCGCCGCGCGGCCGAAGGCCTGGCCATGGCCGCGCGCGAGCTGCGCCGGCTGCGTCCCGGCTTCCATTTGCTGGTTTTCGACGCGCTGAGGCCGGGACGGGTGCAGCGGGTGCTGTGGGACATCGTCAAGGACACGCCGCAGCGCATCTACGTCGCCGACCCGGCGCGCGGTTCGATCCACAGCTTCGGCATGGCGGTGGACCTGAGCGTGGAGGATGCCGACGGGGGCGAGCTGGACATGGGCACCGGTTTCGACGACTTCACCGAACGGGCGCAGCCGCAGCGCGAGGCGGAGCTGCTGCGGACCGGCAGGCTGAGCGAGGCGCAAGTGGCCAACCGTCAGCTGTTGCGCCATTGCATGAGCCAGGCCGGCTTCAACGGCATCGCCACCGAGTGGTGGCACTTCGAGGCGGCGGATCGCGACTGGGTGCGTGCGCATATGCTGCTGATCGAGTGAGCCGGCCGCCGTCGCCGGCTGGCGCTAATGCCGCCGGGCCGGCGGCTTTATGCCCGGCAGGCATTTAGCAAACCGCGGATTTTCAGGCAATATGGCCGTTGGTCGCCTGTTCATGCTCCTGCGAGGCAAGGCGAGACAAGGCCTTGCGGCTGGGAAAGCGGAGTGTGCGCACGGCGCATGAGCCTTTCGAAGCAGTACTCGCCGCGCCAGGTCTCATGACGCGCAGCCGATCGTGAACAAATTCTTAGAAGCACCCGCAGAGAAACATCAATGGCATCCGACAATATCGAACAAGCCTGTTGGCACCCGGAAACCCAGGCAATCCGCGGCGGCCGCGAAATCAGCGATTATCGCGAGCACAGCCAAAGCCTGCATCTGACTTCCAGCTTCACCTACGATTCGGCGGAACAGGCCGCGGCCATGTTCCTGGGCGAACTGGACGGCTACACCTATTCCCGCTTCACCAATCCCACCGTCGCGGCCTTTCAGCAGCGGCTGGCGCTGATGGAGGGCGGCGAGCGCGCCATCGCCACCGCCACCGGCATGGCGGCGATCCAGGCCATCATGATGAGCTTGCTCAAGGCCGGCGATCACATCCTGTCCTCGCAAAGCCTGTTCGGTTCCACCACCAATCTGTTTGCCGGCCTATTGGCCAAGTTCGGCGTGGAAACCACCTTCGTCGACGCCACCGACCTGCAAGCCTGGCGCGACGCGGCGCGGCCCAATACCCGTTTGTTGTTTCTGGAGACGCCGTCCAATCCTCTGACGGAAATCGCCGACATCGCCGCCATCGCGGCTATTGCCCATCAGCATGAGGCCCTGCTGGTGGTGGACAACAGCTTCTGTTCCCCGGCCTTGCAGCAGCCGCTGAAACTGGGCGCGGACCTGGTGATGCACTCCGCCACCAAATATCTGGACGGCCATGGCCGGGTGATGGGCGGCGCGGTGGTGGGCAGCGACGCGCTGATCGAACAGATCTACCTGCACGTGCGCACCGCCGGCCCCACCTTGGCGCCGTTCAACGCCTGGGCTCTGCTCTCCGGCATGGAAACCCTGCATCTGCGGATGGAAAAGCACAGCGCCAACGCGCTGGAGTTGGCGCGCTGGCTGGAAGCGCAGCCGGCGGTGGAGCGGGTGTTTTATCCAGGGCTGGCCAGCCATCCGCAATATGAACTGGCCTTGCGTCAGCAAAGCGGCGGCGGCGCGGTGGTGTCCTTCGTGGTCAAGGGGGGCAGGGCCGAAGCCTGGCGCGTGGTGGACCGGGTCCAGCTGATTTCCCGCACCGCTAATCTGGGCGACGTCAAGTCCACCATTACGCATCCCGCGTCCACTACCCACGCCCGCATCACGCCGGAAGCCAGGTCCAAGGCCGGCATCGTCGAAGGCCTGTTGCGGGTGGCGGTGGGCCTGGAGCATGTCGAGGATCTGAAGCGGGATTTGGCGCGCGGCCTTGACTAATCGCTTTCAACATGTGTTTCATTCAAACGGCAGTCTAAAATACGGACTGCCGCTTTTGTTGCCACCCTGAGAGTTTGGCCCGAGCGCCGTCGAGACATGTCTTGACATTCGTCAAATTAAAACGTAAGTTTGAAACGCTTGTTCGAAAGCTGAAATGAGCAAGACCATAAAACCAGCAAATACAAAAAAGGCACTGGAGAACATGGAAGCAAGCCGCCCCGATACCGCCACCCGCATTCTGGACGTTGCAGAACGCTTGTTTGTGGAGCACGGTTTCGAAGCGACCTCGCTGCGCATGATCACCCAGCAAGCCGAGGTAAACCTGGCCGCGGTGAATTACCACTTCGGCTCCAAGGACGCGTTGTTCGAGTCCGTGTTCATGCGCAGACTGGCCCCGCTGATAGCGGACTGCCTGGCGGAACTGGACAAGCTGGAGGCGGAGGCCTCGGAGGAGAAACTGTCGGTGGAAGGCTTGGTGCTGTCGTTCATACGGCCCTGCCTGTCGCTGTCCAAGGACCCGTCGCGCGGCGGGGCGATGTTCGTGCGCCTGTTGTCGCGCACCTTGGTGGAGAACCACCGCCTGTTGCGCGAAACCATCTCCCAGCAGTACAGCGTGTTCGTCCAGCGTTACAGTCGCGCGTTTCAGCGCGCCTTGCCCTTGCTGGACACGGAGCAGTTGGCCTGGAGAATGCATCTTGCGTTCAGCGTCATGTTCAATGCCTTCGCCGGCAACGATGTGCTGAAGATCTTCACTCGCAGTCAGATCGTCAGCGCGCGGGATCCGGACATGATCGTCAAATACCTCGTGCCCTTTGTCATGGCTGGCCTGGTCGCGCCCATGGAAGGCTGATTCCGGAGCGCAGGGCAGGACGCGTCGACCAAGGCCGCGTCCCTTGCTGTTGCCGCCGGAATGGAAGGGTCAACACGAGGGTAAAACAAAATGATATCTGCCGTTGTTCTGGTCGTGCTGCTGGGCGCGCTGGCGTATTTCCGCGCGCCTGTTCTGGCCTGGACCGTGGGGCTGGCCGCCTGGCTAGCCGCGCTCCAGTTCGTCCTCCATTGCCCGCTGCCGCCGGCGGCCTGGGCTGTTTTCGCGGTGATCGCCGCCGTTCTCAATCTTCCGCCCTTGCGCCGCGCCGTGTTCACCGGCCCGGTGTTCGGCGTGTTCAAGAAAATCACGCCGGCGATGTCCCAGACCGAGCAGGAAGCCATCAACGCCGGCACGGTCTGGTGGGATCGCGACCTGTTTTCCGGCAAGCCGGACTGGAACCGCCTGCTGTCCTTTCCCGATCCCAAGCTGACGCCGGAAGAACAGGCCTTCATCGACGGCCCCACCGAACAGCTGTGCGCGATGATTGACGATTGGAAGATCACCCACGAGCTGAAGGATCTGCCGCCGGAAGTATGGCAATTCATCAAGGACAACGGCTTCCTGGGCATGATCGTCAAAAAGCAGTACGGCGGTCTGGAGTTCTCCAACTACGCTCACGCCAAAGTGGTCACCAAGATCGCCACCCGCGGCGGCACCGCCGCGGTATCGGTGATGGTGCCCAACTCCCTGGGCCCGGGCGAATTGCTGCAGCACTACGGCACCGAGGAGCAGAAGGATTATTATCTGCCGCGCCTGGCCAAGGGTCTGGAGATTCCCTGCTTCGCGCTGACCAGCCCCTATGCGGGCTCGGACGCCGGCAGCATTCCCGACTACGGCATCGTCTGCCGCGGTTCCTACACCCATCCGCGCACCGGCGAGCGTTTCGACGACGTGCTGGGCCTGCGCGTCAGCTGGGAAAAGCGCTGGATCACCTTGGCCCCGGTGGCCACCATCCTGGGCCTGGCGTTCAAGATGTACGATCCCGAGCATCTGCTGGGCGATAAAGAAGACCTGGGCATCACCTGCGCGCTGGTGCCCACCGAACACGAGGGCGTGGCCATCGGCCGTCGCCATTTCCCGGGCGGCGCCGCCTTCATGAACGGCCCGACCTGGGGCAAGGATGTGTTCATTCCGCTGGACTGGATCATCGGCGGCCGCGAGTTCGCCGGCCAGGGCTGGCGCATGCTGGTTGAGTGCTTGTCGGTGGGCCGCTGCATTTCCCTGCCGGCGATGTCGGTGGCTTCCGGCAAGATGAGCACCTTCGTCACCGGCGCTTACGCGCGCATCCGCGATCAGTTCGGTCTGCCCATCGGCAAGTTCGAGGGCGTGGACGAGGCGATGGCGCGCATCGGCGGCTACACCTATCAGATGGAGGCCTCGCAGGACCTGGCCTTGACCGGTCTCGATACCGGCGAGAAGCCGTCGGTGCTGTCCGCCATCCTCAAGTACCACAACACCGAGCGCATGCGCAAAGCCATCAACGACGCGATGGACATCCATGGCGGCAAGGCCGTGGTGCTGGGACCGCGCAACTATCTGGCGCGCGCCTATCAGGCGATTCCGATCGGCATCACCGTGGAAGGCGCCAACATCCTGACCCGTTCGATGATCATCTACGGCCAGGGCGCGATCCGCTGCCATCCCTTCGTGCTGCGCGAAATGAAGGCGGCGATGACCGACGACGGCAAGGAATTCGACGCCGCCATCACCGGTCACATCAACTTCGTGATCAGCAATGTGGTGCGTTCGCTGTGGCTGGGTCTGAGCGGCGCCCGTTTCGTCGGCGCGCCGCGCGGCGGCGAAGTCGGCGCCTACTATCGCCGGCTGACCCGTTTCTCCAGCGCCTTCGCCTTGCTGTCCGATATGGCGATGTTCAGCCTGGGCGGCAGCCTGAAGTTCCGCGAGAAGCTGTCCGCGCGTCTGGGCGACATGCTGTCTGGTCTTTACATCGCCTCCGCCTGCCTGAAGCGCTTCGAGCGCGACGGCGCGCCCAAGGAAGACCTGGCGGTGTTGCAGTGGTCGGTGGAAAACGCCTTGTACGATGTGCAGCAGGCGATGGACGGCTTCCTGGCCAACTTGCCCAGCCGCATGCTGGCGGCGGTGTTGCGCAAGCTGATCTTCCCGTGGGGCCTGACGCTCAAGCCGGCGTCCGACCGCGTCGGCACCCAGGTGGCGCGCGCGATGATGGAGCCGGGCGCGACCCGCGAGCGGCTGACGCGCGGCATGTATCTGCCCAAGGAGGAAACCGATGCGGTGGGCGTGCTGGCGCACGCGCTGGAGGCGGTGCTGGCCACCGAGCCGCTGGAGCAGAAGCTGCGCAAGCTGGCGCGCGACGGCAAGTTCGTGTCGGTGACCGCGCGCGAGCGCCTGGCGGAAGCCTTGGCGGCCGGTTTGCTCAATCAGGCCGAGTTCGACGCCGTCAGCCGCGCGCGCAAGCTCAAGCGCGACGTGATCATGGTGGACGATTTCGACAAGATGCTGGAGCAACATGACGATAAGCTGCTGCAACGCTTGATCTTCTGAGCGTAAGGGGTAAGATTTGCCGGGATTCGTCCCGGCATTTCACGCCAGCGGCTGGCAGACGGCCGCTGGCGTGAAATGATGAAAAGTCGCCAAGATCGAGCGATGAACAAGAACAAAGGAGTGAGCATGGACCGCCCTGAAGTCCGGATTCCCACGCTGCGCGTGCGCGCGCTGCCAACCAGCACCAACGCTTATGGCCGAGTCCAGGCCGGTTGGCTGATGAATCAGATCGACATGGCCGGCAGCCTTGACGCCGAGCGCCTGTCGCGCGGCCCGGTGACCACGGTGGCGGTCAACACCTTTCAATTCGCCGCGCCCATCCTGCTGGGCGACGTGGTGGACCTTTATGTGGAACGGCTGAGAATAGGCCAGAAATCCATCACCCTGAAAATCACCGTCGAAGCGGAGCGCATCGATGGCTCGCACGAGGCGATCACCGAAGTGGTGGCCACCTATGTGGCGGTGGATTGCGATGGAAAATCGCGTCTTTTAGGTGATATTTAGCTCATTTCCATGCTTTTTTGCGTGCTTGTTGCAGAAATGTCTCATTAAACGTTTGTTTGGAACAAACACTCCAAAACCTTGTGGAATTGCTCTAATTCTCTGGTAGCATCAAATATGACCAGTGCTTGTTATTGGTCATCTAACACCTAAGAACACTATAGCAACGCCAAAGAGAGAGGGAGAACATGAAACTCAAGCACCTCAGCCTGTCCGTGATGGTCATGGGCGCAACATTCGGTCTAATGTCCACCCAGGCCGTGGCCTCGGGTTATCAGTTTGGTTCGCAGAGCGTGTCCGGCCAGGGCACGGCGCATGCCAACGGCGCCGAGGCCAACGATCCTTCCACTATTTTCGCCAACCCGGCCGGTCTGTCCCGGCTGGAGGGCACGCAGTTTTCCGGTGGCGCGACCTTGGTCGTGCCGCATTCCGAGTACACCGATAACGGTTCCACTCGGGCTGTATTGATTCCTGGCGCGACTGCCCAACCGGCTGGCGGCAGCAATGGCGGCTCTTTTGCGCCCAAGGCCGTGGCGGCGCCCAACTTCTATCTGTCGCACAAAGTAAACGACAAGATCAATCTGGGCTTGGGCATATTCGTGCCCTATGGCGCCAAGCTGGATTATGGTTTCGACTGGGCCGGCCGTTATGCGCTGAAGAGCGTGAATCTGCAGTCCTTCAACATCAACCCGTCGATGTCGTTCAAGCTGGATGATCGCCACTCCTTTGGCTTTGGTATTTCCGCTCAATACATGAATGCGTCGCTGGATCAGATGGCGGATGCTACGACTGGTGTGAACGCCCGTATTTTCCAGACGGCTTACCAACAAGCGTTGGCGGGAGGTGCTTCGCAAGCGGTGGCTCTGGCTCAGGCGCGCGGCGCGGTTGGGGCGGCGGCGGTCAATGGGGATGGCCTGGCTCACGTGGAAGGCGATGATTGGGGCTTTGGCTGGAATATCGGCTATATGTTCCAGCTGAATGAAAACACCCGTTTTGGTTTGGCCTACCGTTCCAGTATCAAGCAATCTTTGAGCGGTTCGTCCACTTGGACATTCAATAATGTCACCAATAACGCCATTCCTGGTCTGCCGCAGAATGGGGCCGGTGCGCTGGCCAAGAGCAAGCACCCGGATGCTACGGCCAAGGTGGATGTGACTACCCCGGAAACCGCGTCCGCCAACTTCTTCCATCAGCTGAATCCGAAATGGGCGGTGATGGGCGATGTGACCTGGGTGGCCAACTCGCAAATGAAAGAGATTGTGATCCAGCAGTCCACGGTGGGCGGCGTGGCTCAGGGCGATATGGTGATTCATCAGAACTGGCGCGATACCTGGCGCGTGTCCTTGGGCGCCAACTACCAGTACAGCGATGCCTGGCTGTTCCGCGGCGGCGTGGCTTGGGAGCAATCGCCGTTGCAGTCCGATAGCGACCGTCATCCGGCCTTGCCGGATAGCGATCGTCTGTGGCTGTCGCTGGGCGCCAACTACAAGATCAACAAGCAAAGCTCGATCGACGTCGCGTATAGCTTCATTAACTTTACGAACGCTAACGTCAATTACACGGATACTTGCAATCCTAGCGGCCAGATGTCCAATGGCCAGTTGTGTACCGGCAACGGCGGCACGGTCAAAGGCAGCTACAAGACCTATCTGCAGCTGATCGGCTTGCAGTACAACTATCGGTTTTAATTGAATCGGCGCCGCTGGGCGCGCGGATTTCGGGTCGGGCGGGCGCGGTGGCGCTCGCCCGGTTTTTGCGTTTGCGCCGCGCCGGTTTTTCCGCTTGTTTTCTCTCTCTATTTTTCCATGAACCCCCTGTTTTTTTGCCCAAATTGGGTTAGACTTATTTGAGAGAAAAGCGAGTGTTTGATATTTTTCAATGCAGATCTTTTCCAGCTGCGCTTGATCCGCCGCGATAGTGGCTGCCGGCGCGGTTTTTCAGTAGATTGACGGATGTCCGCGGCGGTGGGAAAACCATCTCTCGCCAGGCTTCCGGGCGGGCCGGGCTTCATCATAATCATTCTCCCGGCCGGCCGAGTTGTGCCGGCTGCAGCGGCGGCGCGCCGCCGACTCAGCGCAAGGACGAACAACGCCCGTCCTTGAGGCAGGCTGAGCAGGCGAGAGGGGCCTGTCTCATGTTGTGTTTCAACAAAACGAGGAAACCATGTCTCAAACCAAGTTCAACGTACGCAAGGTAGCCGTGTTAGGCGCTGGCGTGATGGGGGCTCAAATCGCCGCCCATCTGGTGAATGCCAAAGTTCCGACCATCCTGTTCGACTTGCCCGCCAAGGAAGGCGACAAGAACGGCATCGTGCTCAAGGCGCTGGAAGGCTTGAAAAAGCAGAAGCCGGCTCCCTTGGCCAATAAGGATGCCGTCAACCACATTCAGCCGGCCAACTACGACGACCACCTGCACCTCTTGAAGGATTGCGACCTGGTGATCGAAGCCATCGCCGAGCGCATGGACTGGAAAGCGGATCTGTACCACAAAGTGGCGCCGCATCTGGGCGAACACACCATTTTCGCCACCAATACGTCCGGCCTGTCGATCAACACGCTGGCGCAAAGCTGCCCGGATAATGTACGCCCGCGTTTCTGCGGCGTGCACTTTTTCAATCCGCCGCGCTATATGCATCTGGTGGAAATCATTCCCTGCCTGACCTCGGACGCGCACATCCTGGATAATCTGGAGCGCTTCCTGGTGTCCAGTCTGGGCAAGGGCGTGGTTCGCGCCAAGGACACCCCCAACTTCGTCGCCAACCGCATCGGCGTATTCTCGATGCTGGCCACCATCGCCAACGCCGACAAGTTCGGCATCCGCTTCGACGTGGTGGACGACCTGACCGGTCCGCGTCTGGGCCGCCCTAAATCGGCCACCTTCCGCACCGCCGACGTGGTGGGCCTGGACACTTTCGCCCACGTGGTCAAAACCATGCAGGACACCCTGCCGCAAGACCCGTGGCACGGCCTGTTCCAGACTCCGGAATGGATGCAGAAGCTGATCGCCGCCGGCGCGCTGGGCGCCAAGACCAAGGCCGGCATCTATAAGAAAGACGGCAAGCGCATGTTGGTGCTGGACCCGGCCAAGGGCGAGTACGTTGGCTCCGGCGAGAAGGGCGACGACGCGGTCAAGGAAATCCTGAAGATCGCCAATCCGGCAGAAAAATTCCAGAAACTGCGCGAGAGCAGCCATCCGCAGGCGCAATTCCTGTGGGCATGTTTCCGCGATGTGTTCCATTACATTTCCCACCATCTGGCCGATATCGCCAATAGCGCGCGCGACGTCGACTTCGCCATCCGCTGGGGCTTCGGCTGGAGCGTGGGTCCGTTTGAAACCTGGCAGGCCGCCGGCTGGCAGCAAGTGGCCAAGTGGCTGGACGAGGACGTGAAAGCCGGCAAGGCGCTGAGCGCCGCCGCGCTGCCGGCCTGGGTGCTGCAGGGCGACCGTGCCGGCGTGCACTTCGCCGAAGGCTCTTACGATCCGGCCGGCAACAAGCTGGTGGGCCGCTCCACGCTGGACGTGTACCAGCGTCAGCTGGCGCCGGCCAAGGTGCTGGGCGAGGCGGCGGCGCCGCTGGGCGAAACCGTGTTCGAAAACGAGGGCATGCGCGCCTTCACTACTGGCGACGAAGTGTTGGTGGTGTCGTTCAAGTCCAAGGCGCATACAATCGGCCCGGCCGTGATCGAGGGTCTGAACAAGGCCATCGACATCGCTGAAGACCGCTTCAAGGGCCTGGTGATCTGGCAGACCGAGGAGCCGTTCTCCGTCGGCGCCGATCTGCAGTCTATGATGCCGGCCTTCATGATGGGCGATTGGGACGCGATCGACGCGACGGTGCGCCGCTTCCAGGAAACCTCGATGCGCCTGCGCTATTGCCAGGTGCCGACGGTGGCGGCGACCCAGGGCTATGTGTTCGGCGGCGGCTGCGAATTCGCGATGCACTGCGACAAGACCGTGGCGGCGCTGGAATCCTATGTCGGTCTGGTGGAAGTGGGCGTCGGCCTGCTGCCGGGCGGCGGCGGCTGCAAAGAATTCGCCCTGCGCGCCGCTCAGGAGGCGCGCGGCGACGTGCTGGCCGCGCTGAAGGACTACTTCATGGCCATCGCCACCGCCAAAGTGGCCACCAGCGGCTTCGAAGCGCAGGAAATCGGTTTCTTCCGCAACGGCGACCCGGTGGTGTTCAACGCTTACGAGCTGTTGCACGTGGCCAAACAGCAGGCGATCGCGCTGGCCGAGGCCGGCTACCGTCCGCCGCTCAAGGTCAAGGGCTTCCCGGTGGCCGGCCGCAGCGGCGCCGCGTCCATCAAGGGCCAGTTGGTGAACATGCTGGAAGGCAACTTCATTTCCAAGCATGACTTCTTCATCGCCGGCCTGATCGCCGACGTGATGACCGGCGGCGACGTCGAGGCCGGCACCCTGGTCAATGAGCAGTGGATTCTGGATCTGGAGCGCAAGGCCTTCATGACCTTGCTGAAGAACTCCAAGACCCAGGATCGCATCGCCAATATGTTGACCACCGGCAAGCCGCTGCGCAACTAAGTGCTTGGGGGTGATTCTGCTGCGCGCGCCGATATCGAATGCTGCGATGCTCGCCGTACCGCATGTACGGCTGCGCTTCTCGCTTCGATCTCGGCCCGCTCGCGACGAATCCTCCCGCAAGCACGGCCAATAGCCAGATGAAAGGCAGCCTGATCGCCGGAGCGCGGGTCAGGCCGCCGACAGGAGAATCAAAATGAGCAAACAAGTACAAGAAGCTTACATCGTCGCCGTCACCCGCACGCCGGTGGGCAAGGCGCCGCGCGGCATGATGCGTCATGTGCGTCCGGACGATATGCTGGCGCACGTGATCACCGGCGCGCTGGCCCAGGTGCCTAATCTGGATCCGAAGCTGATTTCCGACTGCGTTGTGGGCTGCGCCTTCCCGGAAGCGGAACAGGGTCTGAACATGGCGCGTATCGGCGTGTTGCTGGCCGGCCTGCCCAATACCGTGGGCGGCATCACCATCAACCGTTACTGCTCGTCGGGCATCAACGCGGTGCAGATGGCCGCCGACCGTATCCGCCTGGGCGAGGCCGACGTGGTGATCGCCGCGGGCGCCGAGTCGATGTCGCTGGTGCCTATGATGGGCAACAAGGTGTCGCTGAACCCGGAAATCTTCGCCAAGGATGAAAACTACGGCATCGCTTACGGCATGGGCCTGACCGCCGAAAAAGTGGCGCAGCAGTGGGGCGTGTCGCGCGAAGACCAGGACGCGTTCGCGGTGGAATCGCACCGCCGCGCGCTGGCCGCGATCGACGGCGGCAAGTTCAAGAGCGAGATCACGCCGCTGGAGGCGACCTACCGCACGCCCAATCTGGAAACCGGCGAAGTGGCGGTCAAGACCCGCGTGCTGGACACCGACGAAGGCCCGCGTCGCGAGACCACGCTGGAAGGCCTGGCCAAGCTGAAAACGGTGTTCGACGCCAAGGGTTCGGTCACCGCCGGCAATTCCTCGCAGATGTCCGACGGCGCCGGCGCGGTGATTCTGGTGTCCGAGCGCGTGCTCAAGGAGTTCAATCTGACTCCGCTGGGCCGCTACGTCACTTTCGCGGTCAAGGGCGTGCCGCCGGAAATCATGGGCATTGGTCCGAAAGAGGCGATCCCGGCCGCGTTGAGCCAGGCGGGCCTGAAGCAGGACGATCTGAAGTGGATCGAACTGAACGAGGCGTTTGCGGCTCAGGCTTTGGCGGTGATCCGCGATCTGGAGCTGGATGCCTCCAAGGTCAACCCGCATGGCGGCGCCATCGCTCTGGGTCACCCGCTGGGCGCCACCGGCGCCATCCGCACCGCCACCCTGGTGCACGGCATGCGCGACGCCGGCCAGAAGGGCTACGGCATGGTGACCATGTGCATCGGCACCGGCATGGGCGCCGCCGGCATCATCGAAGTCTTGTAAGCGGGACGGTTCTCGCGTAAAAAAACCGGCTCGCCATGGCGAGCCGGTTTTTTATTGCCCGCCGCGCGGCGGAGGGCGGGGCTTAGTCCACCTTGGACAGCGTGTCGAAGTCGCTGTGGCTGCAGTCCTCGTATTCGTGCTGTGGCGTTTTGAGGCGAATCTGATAGGACTTGCCTTGCGCCGCCAGCACCAATTGCTTGTCCGGCAGCGTCAGGGCCTTGGGCATCAGGAAGTAGCGCTGGCCTTTGCGGGAGTTGGGCTGGGTGATGTAGATGGCGGTGGAGGGCGGGGATTCCGAGTGCTCGGGGTCCAGCAGCGATACGCCGACGGGGTTTTGCCCGAGGATTTCTATGCCCACCTTGGTGCCGTTGCTTTGGCGCAGGATGCGGCGGATCACGCCCAGCAGCTGCGGGTGATTGTCCGCTTTGACCAGGATGACGCGGCCGATGGCCAGCTGCTCCACCGCCTTGCCGATGAAGGTGAGGCCCATGCCGGTGGAACTGATGTCGTTGATGCGCCAATCGCTGGCGCGCTCGGGATCCTGCGTCGGCACGTCCTGAACCTTGACCTGATAGGCGACGCGTTCGAAGCCTATGCTGACGTGGGCGTTGGACGCGTGCAGCGAGCGCTCCGACTTGCGCAGCGATTTGCCGCCGTCGGTAGACCAGCGAATGGCCAGTTTTTCGCATAGAATGGCCCATTCCTCGCGCTCCAGCCCGCCGTCCATGGCCGCCAGGGCGGGAGGGATCCGTCTGTCCAGATCGAACATCAGATCTGCCAGGCGGCTGGTGATCTCGTAAGCGGACCAGTAGCGGTGCCATTTGCCGGCCATGCCGCGCAGCATGGCTTGCGGCGGTTCGGGCATCGACAGGTTGTAGACGAAGATGGGCTCTTCCACCGGCGGCTGTTTGTCCAGCGGAATGCTCTGGCTCAGCATCATCAGCAACTGGTCTACCGCGATGATCTCCTTGTGCAGCATATTGTCGGTCTGCGCCAGGAAGAGCATGCCGGCTTGGATCAGCAGTTGTTCACAGCTGAATTCGTCCGGGCTGTTCAGATAAAGCTTGATCGGGTGCCGGGAAAAACCGCTTTCCTCCGCCTGGCTGAAAAAGCGGAACCCGTTTTGCCAGGCGGCGCCTTCCGGCTTCAGATAGCGCAGGGAGTTCCAGGCGATCAGCCGCATCTGGTGATGCAGGCCGCGGATGGTGACGATGCGGATTTCGTCTTCCGGCACCGCGTTGGGGTGGCTTTTGTACAGTCTCAGGCAGATCTGGTAGGCGGAGGACAGCTCGTGCCAGTAGGCGAGGATGGTGGGCAGATAGCCTTTGCTGCCGCCTTTGGACTGCAAATAGTCCCGGCACAGCTGGCGATGGATGTTGTTGGCCTTGTCGTCGACGTAGACCAGGGTCTTGACGCGCTCTTTCAGCGAGATATCGGTGTCGGTATTGATTTTGGCGACGGCTTTGATGATTTCCACCAAGGCGCCGAAATACTCGGTTTCAGGCAGGTCGCGCACTAATAGCGTTGCAGACTGCGCCACTTCGGAGGCAGTCGTGTTTTTGTTCAGTAGGGAACTGACTAGTGATTTGAAGTCAAACATTTAGCCCGGCTTTATAGGAAATTATGTTTTCATTGGCATATCGCTATATCTTACGCCACGCGCAGGCGTGGGTGAAACGGTAATTCTCATTATTTACCCATATGCTTACAAATAACAATCGCTGGAATCGGCGACAGCGGCTGACATCGCTGCTGTTGCTCGGGGTTTTGTCGCAAACGACCTGGGCGGGCAACGGGGAAGAGCTTGGCGCGTATCCGCCGCAAGGCGTGGGTTTGGTGCTGGGCGGCGGCGGCGCGCGCGGTTTCGCCCACCTGGGGGTGCTGAAGGAACTGGAGCGTTTGCGGATTCCCATCGCCTGTATCGCGGGGACCAGCGCCGGCGCCTTGATTGGTGGTATTTATGCAAATGGCTTGCCTTTGGCGCAGATGGAGCACGAGTTCGACGCCGCCGATTGGGACGCCTTGCTCTCCGGCAAGCCGACGCGGGCGGACGTGCCCTACGATCGCAAGCGCGACGATTACAAGAACTATCTGGACGTTACCTTCGGCTTGAAGAAGGACGGTCTGAAAGTGCCGCGCAGCGCGATCAATTCGCAGGAAATCGAGCTGTACATCCACAAGCTGACGCGTGATCGCGTGGTGGGCAGTTTTGATCAGTTGCCGATCCCGTTTCGCGCGGTGGCCACCGATCTGGCCACCGGCGAACCGGTGGTGTTCGCGCAGGGCTCGCTGGCGCGCGCGCTGCGCGCCAGCATGGCGGTGCCGGGCTTGTTCGATCTGATAGAAGACGACGATGGCCGCCTGCTGGTGGACGGCGGCCTGGCGCGCAATCTGCCGATTCAGGATGTCAAAGGCCGCTGCGCCGATCGGGTGATCGTCGTCGACGTGTCCACGCCGCTGATGAAGGCGAAAGAGATCAACAGCCTGTTCGATGTGGTGGCGCAGACTTCCAATCTGATGGTCAGCCGCAACGCCAAGGAGCAGTTGCGGAAGCTGGATAAGCGCGATCTGGTGATCAAGCCGGATTTGAGCGGCTATACCGCGGCCTCTTTCAGCGAACACCAGGCAATCACCCAGCGCGGCGAGGAGGCGGCCAAGGCTCTGGCCAAGCAGCTGTCGGCCTATTCGGTGTCGGAAGAAGAGTACGCGGCGTGGAAGCGCCGCTTGGAGCGGCCGCACTTCCCCTTGATCGACAAGATTCAGGTGGAAGGCAAGCCCGGCCAGTTCACCAAGCCGGAGCAACTGGCCAAATCGCTGGCTTTCTCCTCGGTGGTGGAGCCGGTCAGCAGCGCTCAGACCCGTCTGCGCGGCGTGTTCGCCGGCGGCGACTACGACCGGCTGACCTACCGCGTGGACAGTGTGTCCGGCCGCAATGTGATGACGGTGTCGCCGCTGGAGCGCAGCATAGGTCCGAACTTTCTGCGCTTCGGCCTGAATCTGAGCAGCGCGACGCCGGGCGAGAGCAATTTCAACTTTTTGGCTTCGCATGAATGGCGCAACGCCAATAGCGCCGGCGGCGCCTGGCGCAACGATGTGTCCATCGGCCAGAACAAGCTGTTCAAGACCGAGTGGTACCAGCCGCTGTACGAGGGCAGCCCGGTGTTCGGCGCGGCGTCCTTTGGGTATCGACAGGATTTTTTGTCGATTTATAACGCTGACCATTCGTTGAATACGGAGTGGAACAATGATGTGGGCAGCGTGCGTCTGGATGGCGGAGTGGCCTTGGGGCGTTACGGCGAGTGGCGGATTGGCGCGTACCGGGACGATAATCACTTCGGCTCGCGGGTATCTTGGTTTCCTGGCTTGGTGCCGTCAAACTTTCGGGATACCGGGGTGGGCACCAGCCTGGTGGTGGATCAGTTCGACAATCCGCGCTGGCCGCGCTCTGGCTACTTCTTCAGTGGCCGGTTGACCAAGAGCATTCCGTCCTGGGGCAGCGATGTCAATCTGACCAACTACGATACGACCATGGAGTATGTCAAGACTCTGGGCAGTGTGACGATGCGCTTGACCGCCAAGAACAAGGGCGCTTTGAATCTCGACGACAGAGAGGATGCCCAGACCTTGCCCAGATCGCTGGGCGGTTTCTTGAATCTGAGCGGTTATCAGGACTCCGAACTGATTGGCGATCGCTCGTCCCTTTTCCGCTCGATGCTGTATTGGCGAGCGTCCAGCCTGCCGTCGGCGATTGGCTCCGGCGTTTACGCCGGTATCTCGATGGAGCTGGGCAAGATTTGGGGCCGAGTGCGAGCTGAAGACCTCTCGTCGCACGATACTAACTGGATTCCCGCCGGATCGGTCTTCCTCGCCGCGGACACCATCATCGGGCCGTTCTTCCTTGGCGTTGGCACCGCCAAGGGCGGCAAACCCACCGCCTATCTGTATCTGGGGTCCGACTACTGAGTCGATTGTGGCTTTGGACTGAGGCTCATCAAACTAAAAACGCTATATGGCAGCCGCCATATAGCGTTTTGTTTTTCTTGGCCTGGTGGGGGCGAACGGCCGCTCCAGCCCACGCTTATCGATCTTTCGGACGGTTGAATTTTAAGTTCTTGTATTTTCTGTTGTTGATATGTGACGTAAAAATACAAACGTTTGAATAATTCTGGTGTTTTGGGCCGCTTTCTCCTATTACCAATCTTGGGCATGCAAATAAGAGCAATTACTCAGCCCGCATTGATCAACTAGAGGAGAAACACCATGAAGAAGTTGTTACACGGAGCATTGCTGTGCCTGGGCCTGCTGTTGCCCCTGTCCGCCGCCCACGCCGCCAGCGGCTATACCCAGACGCGCTACCCCATCGTGCTGGTGCATGGCTTGTTCGGTTTCGGTCAGTTGTTGGGAGTGGATTATTTTTATCAAGTGCCGGCGGCCTTGCGCGCCGACGGCGCGCAGGTGTTCGTGGCCGAGGTGTCTGCGCTGAACAGCAATGAGGCGCGCGGCGAGCAGTTGCTGCAGCAGGTGCAAAAAATCATCGCCATCACCGGCGCCGCCAAGGTCAATCTGATCGGCCATAGCCAGGGCGCGCCCACGGCGCGCTACGTGGCCGGGGTGCGGCCGGACCTGGTGGCTTCGGTCACTTCGGTGGGCGGGGTCAACAAGGGGTCGGCGGTGGCCGACATCGTGCGCGGCGTCGCGCCTCCGGGATCGGTGTCCGAGGCGGTGGCGTCCGCGGTGGCCAAGGCCTTGACCGCGGTAATGCAGTTCTTCGCCGGCACCACCGGGCAGCCGCAATATCCGGTGGGCGCGTTGGATTCCCTGACCACGGCGGGAGCCTCCGCCTTCAGCGCCAAATTCCCGCAAGGGGTGCCGACCAGCGCTTGCGGCGAGGGCGATTATCAGGTCAACGGCATCCGCTACTATTCATGGACCGGTTCGGCCACCGTCACCAATGTGCTGGATCCGCTGTCGGTGCCGATGGGCGTGCTGGGTCTGGCCTTCGGCTCCACGCCCACCGATGGCCTGGTCAGCGCCTGCTCCGCGCATCTGGGTCAGGTGATCCGCGATAACTACCGGATGAACCACGTCAACGAGATCAATCAGAGCTTTGGTCTGGTCAGCCTGTTCGAGGTCAGCCCGGTGAGCTTGTACCGGCAGCAGGCCAATCGCCTGAAGAACACGGGCCTGTGATGTTGCGGGCCTGGATGGGGTGGGGCTGCGCGCTGCTGCTGGCCGCGCTGGGCTGGCTGTGCGTGTCCGGAGCTGACGACGCGGCGGCGCAAACCGGAGTCGCCGCGCCGGCGGCGGCGCCGTCCTTGCGCGGCACCCAGGCGGATGGCCAAGCGCGCGTGGAGGCGAGCGGGGCGCTGAGAGTGGACGCGGAGCTGCGGCGCTTGTTCGATTACCAGTTGGCGACGCTGGGGGAGCGGGACTTGCCGGCGGTGCGCAAGGCGGTGCAGCAGGCCTTGCAATCGCAATTGGGCGCCGCGGCCTTGGGGCAGGCTTTGGCCTTGTTCGACCGTTACGTCGCTTATCGGCGAGCCTTGAGCGAGACCAAGCTGGCGGCGGGGAACGCGGCCGAGGGTTTGCAGCGGATGAGGGCGCTGCGTCTGCAATTCTTGTCCGCAAGCGAGGTGGCGGGCTTGTTTGGCGATGAGGACGTCTACGACGACTTCACCGTCCAGCGGCTGCGCATCGCCGCCGACGCCGGTTTGAGCGCGGAGCAGAAGGCGGCTAGGCTCAAGGCCTTGGAGGCGGCTTTGCCGGCCGAGCTGCGCGCGGCGCGGCAGGAGCCGGTCAAGCATCTGGCGCTGGCGGAGGCGGAGGCGGCTCTGAGGAAGAAGGGCGGCGGCGAGCAGGAGTTGTACGCCTTGCGCGCCGGCATAGTGGGGCAGGCCGCCGCCGACCGTTTGTCGCAGCTGGACCGCGAACAGGCTCAGTGGCAGGCGCGCATAGACGGCTACCGACGGGAGGCGCAGCGCTTGCGGGCGGCGCCCGGTCTGGACGCCGCGCAAAGACAGCAGGCGCTGACCGCCTTGCGCGTGCAACGCTTCAATGCGCAGGAGCAATTGCGGCTGGACGCTTTCCTCCCGCCGCAATAGCCGGCAATGTTTTAGCGGTCCGTCGGGTTTCGAAACAGCCGGGAGAGTCCTTCTCCCGGCTCTTTTTCGCGCATGAAGGCTTCGCCCACCAGGAAGGTGTGCACCTCGTGGCTGCGCATCAGCCTCACGTCGTCGACGGTGGCGATGCCGCTTTCGGTGATGGCGATGCGGCCGTTCTCGATTTGCGGCAGCAGCTTCAGCGTGGTGGCCAGGCTGACTTCGAAGCTGCGCAGATTGCGGTTGTTGACGCCGATCAGCTCGGTTTGGAGTTGCAGCGCCTGTTCCAGTTCCTCGGCGTCGTGCACCTCGGCCAGCACCGCCATGCCCAGTTCCATTGCCAAGGCCTCCAGTTCGCGCATCAGCGGCAGTTCCAGCGCGGCGGCGATCAGCAGAATACAATCGGCCCCCATCGCGCGGGCTTCGTATACCTGGTAGGGGTCGACGATGAAGTCCTTGCGCAGCACCGGCAGCCGGCAGGCGGCGCGGGCGGCCTGCAGATAGGCGGCGTCGCCCTGGAAATACTGGCGGTCGGTCAGCACCGACAGGCAGGCCGCGCCGTGTTCGGCGTAGCTGGCGGCGATGTCGGCCGGACGGAAGTCCTCGCGGATCACGCCCTTGCTCGGGCTGGCTTTTTTGATCTCGGCGATGACCGCGGCTTGGCCCAGCGCGTGTTTGGCGCGCAGCGCGGCGACAAAATCGCGACGATCGCCGCTGCGCGCTTCCGCGGCGGCGCGGACCGCGCTCAGCGATTGCTGGCGCAAGGCGGCGGCGATTTCTTCACGCTTGGTGGCGATGATGGTGTTGAGTATGTCTGACATGCTTGGGTCTGCAATCCGGGCGAATCGAAAGAAACGACCATCATGCAGGAACTGCCGTGGCCTTGACAAGCCGCGGCGCTCAGGGCCGGCTGGCTTGCTTCTGCCGGCGCGGCACCTCGACGATGCGCGGCGCGTGGCCGGTCAGGTCCAGGAAGCGCATCAGCTCAGCCATCGGCAGCGCCAGCGTGCTGGTATTGACCAGGGGGTGGCAGAGGATGGCGTCCCGGTGGCTCAAGTCCTGATCGACGACGATGGCGACCTGGCGGTCGCGGTCGTTGAAGGCGGCCAATAGCGTCACCGCGCCCGGGGTCAGGCCCAGATAGCGCTGCAGGCGCTCCGGCGAGGCGAAGCGCAGGCCTTTGAGCTCCAGTTGCTCGCCCAGGGCCTTGATGTCGACGCCGGCGTCGGCCGGCACCGCCAGCAACACGTGCTGGCGGCCCTTGGCGTCGCACAGAAACAGGTTTTTGCATTCCGCGCCGGGCAGGCCCGGCGTCAGGCGCGCGGCTTCTTCGCAGGTGTAGACCGGCGGGTGGTCGAAGCGCTGATGGCGGATCTGGTGCTGATCGAGAAAGTCGTACAGAGCGTGTTCCATCGTCTCAGGCTAGCATGGCGCCGGCCGGCAGCTCAATGGTCGCGCCAGCGGTCTTCGAACACCAGTTGCTCCAGCGGCTGGCGGCTGGCCCACTTTTCCTGCTCCAGCATCGGTTGGGCGTAGAACTCGGCGACATGGCCGAGGCAGAGCACGGCGATGGGCTTGGCGCCTTCCGGCATGCCCAGCAGCGCGGAGAGCGCGACGGGGTCGAACAGGGACACCCAGCCCATGCCCAGGCCTTCGGCGCGCGCCGCCAGCCACAGGTTCTGGATGGCGCAGGCCACCGAGGCCAGATCCATCTCCGGCAAGGTGCGGCGGCCGAACACATGGCGTTCGCGGCCGTCCATCAGGGCGGCCACCAGCACCTCGCCGCAGTCGCGGATGCCTTCCACTTTCAGGCGAAGGAATTCCGCCTGGCGCTCTCCCAGTTGATCCGCGGTGCGCAAGCGCTCCGCGTCCACCAGCGCGCCTATTTTTTCGCGCAGGCCGCGGTCCGCGATGCGGATGAAGCGCCACGGCTGCATATAGCCGACGCTGGGCGCGTGGTGGGCGGCTTCCAAGAGGCGGCGCAGCAGCGCCGGGTCCACCGGGTCCGGCAGAAAATGGCGCATATCGCGCCGCTGCTCTATCACCCGGTAAATGGCGGCGATGTCTTGATCGGGGTAACGGTGCATGGCGGGCCTTTCTTTAGATGCTGTTCAAGTCTGCGGCGCTCCAGCCCGCCAGCCTTTGAACAGGCTCTGACAAACAGATGTGGGGATTATTCAGTGTCGGAGGATAGCGGCTTTGTCACAGCTGGCAAATAGCATGGCGGCGCTTGCAGGCGGACTCATGACTTCGGTCAAGCGATTCAGCGGATTAGACGCTTTTGGCATGAGTTTCCCACATGACGCGGCGCATGCGGGCGTGATAAAGTGGACAGTCTGAATTCCAACGTCGCCGCGCCTGGCGCGGCGCGTTCGGCCATAGCCCGAACCGCTATCGCATCTTGATGATTTAGAGGACTTTCCGTGACCCGAATTGCAGAACTAGAACCCAAAGTCGTCTGGGAGCACTTCCAGACCCTGTGTGAAATCCCGCGTCCGTCCAAGCATGAGCAGCAATTGCGCGACTACCTGAAAGGCTGGGCGGAACTGCGCGGCCTGGACACCGTGGTGGACGAGGTGGGCAACCTGATTATTCGCAAGCCGGCGACCCCGGGCTACGAAAACCGCGTCGGCGTGGTGCTGCAAGGCCATCTGGACATGGTGTGCCAGGCCAACACCGGCACTGAGCACGACTTCTTCAAAGACCCGATCCGCCCGACGCTGCAAGACGGCTGGCTGGTGGCGGAAAACACCACGCTGGGCGCCGACAACGGCATAGGCGTGGCGCTGGGCATGGCGGTGCTCAATAGCGAGGAGGTGCCGCACGGTCCGATCGAGGTGCTCTTGACGCTGGACGAGGAAGCCGGCATGGGCGGCGCGCTGGGTCTGGGCACCGGCCTGCTGCAAGGCCAGTACCTGATCAATATCGATACCGAGGAGTGGGGCGAGTTCTATATGGGCTGCGCCGGCGGCGTGGACGTCAATGTCAGCCGCGGCTACGCGAGCGAGACGCTGCCCGCCGGCTACCAGGCCGCCAGCCTGGTGATCAAGGGGCTGCGCGGCGGCCATTCCGGCGCCGACATCCACCTGGGACGCGGCAACGCCAACAAGATTCTGATCCGCCTGATTCGCGAACTGGAAGCGGAAACCGATCTGCGCGTGGCCTCGTTCAAGGGCGGCACCGCGCGCAACGCCTTGTCGCGCGAGGCTTTCGCCGCAGTGGCCTTCCCGGCCGCCGACGCGGCCAAGGTGGCGGCCAAGCTGGACGCCTTCCAAAGCCTGCTGCGTTTCGAACTGGCCGGCGTCGACGAAGGCGTCACCGTGGTGCAGGAGCGGATTGAGCTGGACAAGGTACTGGCGCGCGCCGACCAAGGCGCCATCTTCGCCGCGCTGCACGCGGCGCCGCATGGCGTCAAGCGCATGAGCCAGCGCGTCGAGGGCGTGGTGGAAACCTCCAACAATCTGGGCGTGGTGGTGCTGGAGGACGGCAAGCTGTTCGCCAACCTGATGGTGCGCTCCTTGCTGGATTCCGGCACCTGGATGCTGGCGCGCGAAGTGGAAAGCCTGTTCCTGCTGGCCGGCTGCCAGGTGGACATGGAAGGCGGCTACCCGGGCTGGGCGCCTAATCCGCAATCCAAGCTGCTGGCCCTGTTCCAGCAAGTCTACGCCAGCGAGTTCGGCGGCGAGGCCCAGGTGCAGGTGATCCACGCCGGCCTGGAGTGCGGCATCCTGGGCTCCAAGTATCCGGGCATGGACATGGTGTCCTTCGGCCCCAATATCCGCGGCGCGCACGCGCCGGGCGAGCGCGTGGAAGTGGAGTCGGTGGGCAAGGCCTGGCA
This sequence comes from Chromobacterium rhizoryzae, assembly GCF_020544465.1. Classification (NCBI taxonomy): domain Bacteria; kingdom Pseudomonadati; phylum Pseudomonadota; class Betaproteobacteria; order Neisseriales; family Chromobacteriaceae; genus Chromobacterium; species Chromobacterium rhizoryzae. The sequence goes on along the minus strand of NZ_CP066126.1, from coordinate 2,750,493 downwards.
TTTGCTGAAGGCGGTGCTGGCCGCGGTGCCCGCGCGCTAAATCGCGGTCCTCGACGGTTTGACGCGAACACCGGCCGGCGCCAGCGCTGGCCGGTTTTGTTTTTGCCGTCCTGGTTTTGCCCTATGATCACAACTGATCACGACAGCCGCGCCGCTGTTAGTCCTTGTTCAAAGTCCGCTGCGTAGCGCGAGACGGATGGTAAAGGGGCGTTGAAAACCCGCTCATCGCTTTTTCAGCCGCAAGGCCTTGCCTCGCCCTGGTGCGCGAGATTTTGAACAGGCTCATCTTTCCGCATGGAGACAAGCGATGAACGATTCCATCAAGCGATTATTGCTGACCGGCGGCCTGATCGTGTCGCTGGCCATGGGCATACGCCATGGCTTCGGCTTTTTCATGCCGCCCATGACTCAGGCCTTCGGCTGGAGCCGGGAAGCCTTCGCCTTCGCGCTGGGCCTGCAAAACCTGGTCTGGGGCCTGGCGCAGCCCTTCGCCGGCGCGCTGGCGGATAGGCACGGCTCCGGCAAGGTGTTGCTGGGCGGGGCCTTGCTTTACGTCGCCGGCCTGGCTTTGATGACGGTGTCCGGCACGCCCTTGCTGTTTTCTCTGTCGGCCGGCGTGTTGCTCGGCCTGGCCTTGTCCTGTGTCACCTACAGCGTGATTTTCGGCGTGGTGGCGCGCAGCGTGCCGCCGGCCTATCGCTCGCGGGCGATGGGCATCGTCGCGGCGGCGGGCTCTTTCGGCCAGTTCGCGATGATTCCGGTGGAGCAGGGCTTGATCGACGGCCTGGGCTGGTTGCCGGCCTTGCTGATTCTGGCCGGCTGCGCGGCCTTGATGCTGCCCTTGTCCGGCTGGCTGGCGCGCGAGGACCGGCCGGCGCAAAGCGCTGCGAGCGCGCATTTGTTGCGCAGCATGGCCGATACCTTCGCCGCCGCCTGGGCGGAGCGCGGCTTCCGCCTCTTGATGGCCGGTTATTTCGTCTGCGGCTTCCAGGTGGTGTTCATCGGCGTGCATCTGCCGGCCTATCTGCGCGACCACGGCCTGGGCGGCGGCGTCGCCAGCCTGGCGCTGGCCTTGATCGGCCTGTTCAACATCTTCGGCACCATGGCTTTTGGCGAACTGGGCAGCCGCTGGTCCAAGCCCGGCCTGCTCAGTTTCATTTACCTGGCGCGCAGCGTGGTGATCGCGGTCTTCCTTCTGCTGCCGCTCAGCGGCGTTTCGGTGGCGGTGTTCGCCGCGGCGATGGGCTTTCTGTGGCTGTCCACGGTGCCGCTGACCAATGGGGTGATCGCCGGCATGTTTGGCGTGCGTCACTTGGGTATGTTGTCCGGCGCGGTGTTTTTCTCGCATCAGGTGGGCAGCTTCCTGGGGGTGTGGCTGGGCGGGGCGCTTTACGATCTGCTCGGCAACTACGATCTGGTGTGGATGCTGGCGATAGCGCTGGGCTTGCTGGCCGCCGCCGCCAATCTGCCGGTGCGGGAAACCCCGTCGGCCAGTTTCGCCAAGGAGGACGCGTGAGAACCTGGTTGTTTTCCATCGGCGCGGTCTTGCTGCTGGCCTGGCTGACCGGGATGTATCTGCGCGCGGATTTCGTGGTGGATCTGGCCAACCGGGTGTGGACCTGCTTTGGCTAGGAAGCGGTTCAAGGTCCGCGGCGTTTCGGCGATACGGTGTTGAGAGCGTCTTTGGAGTGCCGGCGCACTCCGCTTTCTCCGTCGTTTTCGCCTTGTCTCGCTCTAGCTCGCAAGATCGTAAACACGTTCTAAGCGCGGGCCGGTCTCTTGGGTTTTCTCGCGACAAAGGCTTGCGAGCCTGGCTCATCTCGCGGAAACTGAGTGTTTAGAGACGCGCTCGCGGCCAAGCCGGGCGGCGCGTCTTCACAGGATGTGTGCAATAGAGAAAGACTGGAAGCCGTGTCGGAACATTTACTTAAACAGCACCGCGACGCCATCGACAACATCGATGTGGAAATCCTCAATCTGCTGAACCAGCGCGCCACCCATGCGCGCGAAATCGGCGAGATCAAGGGCGGCGGCATCATTTATCGGCCCGAGCGCGAGGCGCAGGTGCTGCGCCGCGTCAAAGAACTGAATCCCGGCCCCTTGCCGGGCGAGTCGGTGGCGCGCTTGTTCCGCGAGGTGATGTCCGAATGCCTGGCGCTGGAAAAGCCCTTGTCCATCGCCTATCTGGGGCCGGAAGGCACGTTCAGCCAGCTGGCCACGCTCAAGCATTTCGGCCACGCGGCGCGCACCGTGGCCTGTAGCTCGATCGACGAGGCCTTCCGCCTGGTGGAGTCGCGCGGCCTGGATTACGTGGTGGCGCCGGTGGAAAACTCCACCGAAGGCGCGGTGGGCCGCACGTTGGACCTGATGGTGACCAGCCCGCTGAAGATTTGCGGCGAAGTGGTGCTGCGCATCCATCACCATTTGCTGCGCAAGGTGGAGGGCCTGGATGGCATCCGCCGCGTGTACGCCCACGCCCAGGCGCTGGCGCAGTGTCACGAGTGGCTGAACAAGAATCTGCCGGAGGCGGTGGAGCGGGTGTCGGTGGCCAGCAACGCCGAAGCGGCGCGCCTGGCGGCCGAAGACGAGGGCGCGGCGGCGATCGCCGGTCAGGCCGCGGCCGAGCGCTACGCTTTGCTGAAGCTGGCGTCCAATATCGAGGACGAGCCCAACAACACCACTCGTTTCCTGGTGCTGGGGCTGCAGGACGTGGGCGTGACCGGTCAGGACAAGACTTCGGTCGTGGTGTCCGCGCCCAACCGCCCAGGCGCGGTGCACCATCTGCTGGCGCCCATCGCCGGCAATGGCGTGTCCATGAGCAAGTTCGAGTCGCGGCCTTCGCGGGCCGGGCTGTGGGACTATGTGTTCTTCATCGATATGGAGGGGCATAGAGACGACGCCAATGTGCGCCAGGCCTTGGCCGGCCTCGCCGAGTGCACTTCCTTCGTCAAGGTATTGGGTTCTTATCCGCTCGCGGTGCTTTGAGCGCCGGAGGGGGATGCAAGCGGGCCGCGCAGCGGCCCGTTGTGTTTTTGACGCTGATGTTTCAATAGGGGAAAAATAAAAATGAAAGCCATCTGTCTGTTTTGCGGCTCCAATAAGGGCGCCAAGCCCGAATACGAAGCGGCCGCGCGCGATTTTGGCCGCACCTTGGCCGAGCAGGGCGTGACCCTGGTTTACGGCGCCGGCAAGGTCGGCCTGATGGGCGTGGCGGCGGACGCCGCGCTGGCGGCCGGCGGCAAGGTCGTCGGCGTGATTCCGGAGTTTCTCAAGGCCAAGGAAGTGGCGCATACCGGCCTGACGGAGATTCATGTCACCGAAACCATGCATCAGCGCAAGGCGCTGATGGCGGAGTTGTCCGACGGCTTCATCGCCTTGCCGGGCGGCTTCGGCACCTTCGACGAATTGTTCGAGATCCTGACCTGGGGCCAGCTGTCCTTGCACGGCAAGCCGGTGGGCCTGCTCGACGCCGCCGGCTATTACCAGCCCTTGCACCGGATGATGGAGCACGCGGTGGCCGAAGGCTTCGCCCGCCCCGGCAATATGGACCTGTTCCGCATCAGCGAGGACCTGCCCACGCTGCTGACGGAGATGCGCGCCTACCGGCCGCAAGAGGTGGCCAAGTGGCTGGACCTGGCCAAGGCCTGAGCCGGCGCTGAAACCGAGATGCGCGCAAGGGAAACGGCGGCGCTGGGCTGGCGCCGGCTGAAACGGGTGTTGACCTGGCCGCCGGCCTTGCTGGCGGCCTTGATCATCCTGTTCGAGGAATACGCCTGGGACGAGTTGTCCGCGGCGCTGGGACGCTTGGCGACCTGGCCGCCGCTGGCGGCGCTGGAGCGGCGCATCGCCGCCTTGCCGCCGTGGGCGGCCTTGGCGATGTTCGCCTTGCCGGCCGCCTTGCTGCTGCCGGTCAAGCTGGCGGCGCTGTTCCTGATCGGACGCGGCCACGCGCTGCTGGGCTTGCTGATCATTCTGCTGGCCAAGCTGGGCGGCACCGCGCTGGCGGCGCGGCTGTTTGCGCTGACCCGGCCTGCGCTGATGCGGGTGGCCTGGTTCCTGCGGCTGTATAATGGCTTCGTTTACTGGCGCGGGCGCATTTTCGAACGCTTGCATGCTTCGGCGCCGTGGCGGCTGGCGCATGCGCTGGCCGGCTTTTTCCGGCGCGGCGCGCAGCGTCCGTCGTTCTGGTCGCGGCTGGGACGGCGTTTGGCCCGGCGCTGGCGGCGATGAAGGGTTTTGAACGGGGTAGCGGATGATCATCATCATGAACCGGCAGGCGCCGGAAAGCGAAGTGGCGGCCGTGGTGGCCAAGATCCGCGGGGCGGGACTCAGCGAGCATGTGTCGCGCGGCGCGGAACGCACCATCATCGGCGCGGTGGGCGACGAGCGCAGCCTGTCGCCGGAAATGTTTGAATCCATGCCTGGCGTGGAGCGGGCGATGCGAGTGGTGCGGGAATACCGCATCGTGTCGCGGGAAACCCATCCGCAGAACAGCGTGGTGCAGGCGCGAGGCCTGGCTTTCGGCGGCGAGGCCTTGCAGGTGATCGCCGGTCCGTCGGCCGTGGAGTCGGCGTCGCAAATCGCTCAGGCCGCGACCGCGGCGCGGGCCGCCGGCTGCCGGCTGCTGCACGGCGGGGTGTTCAAGCAGCATCCCAGCCCTTACGGTTTCCAGGGCTTGGGCGTGGAGGGCATCGAGCAGTTGATCGCCGCCGGCCGCGCCGAAGGTTTGCCGGTGGTGTCCGAATTGGCCGACGTGCGCATGCTGGATGTGTTTCTGGAGCAGGGCGTGGACATCATCCAGATCGGCTCGCGCAGCATGCAGAACGTGGAGTTGTTGAAGGAAGTGGGACGTTTGAACAAACCGGTCATCCTCAAGCGCGGCGTCGCCGCGACCTTGGGTGACTGGCTGATGGCGGCCGAATACATCGCCGCCGGCGGCAACCACAACATTGTGTTCTGCGAGCGCGGCATTCGCAGCTTCGAGCCGGCCTACCGTGCCATGCTGGACGTCAGCGCGATCCCCCTGCTCAAGCGCGAGACCCATTTGCCGGTGATCGTCGATCCCAGCCACGCCGCCGGCAAAGCCTGGCTGGTGCCCGCTCTGGCCAAGGCGGCCCTGGCCGCCGGCGCGGACGGCTTGCTGCTGGACATGCATCCGCAGCCGGAAGCCGCCTTGTGCGAGGCCGATCAGGCCTTGACGCCGGACGGTTTGGCCGCCCTGATGGCGGAATTGCGGCCCTTGGCGGCGGCCTTGGGGCGTAGCCTGTAATCCGCTTTAGAAGCGCCGACGCATGAAAAAAGCCGCGATTACGCGGCTTTGCTCTTTTCGCGGAGGCGGGGCGTCACACTTTGTGGCGCTCGCACAGCGCCTGGAAGGCGCCCATATACTGATCCTGCACATAGGGCTTGAGCAGGGCCAGCACCTGCAGCACGCCGCGGTGGCCGGATTCCTCGGTGATCGGCGCCTTGGGGCGCGCGGTCTGTTCAAAGGCGAACCAGAACTTCACCACCAGCCAGATATTGATGCTGACCGGTTCGATGTCTTCCTCGTCCATTTCCAGCAGGCCCAGGCGGATGAATTCGCGAAAGTGCTCGGCCAGGATGTTTTTCAGCTCGGTGTTGACGAACTGGTGGTACTCCGACTGCATCTGAGGGTTGCGCGCCAGCATGCCCGGCAGGTCGTAGAACATGAAGCGGAACTGCCACATCGCCAGGAAGGCGGTGTCCAGGTAGTTGACCAGATCGTCCACCGTCATTTCGCGGTTTTCCGGCACCGCCAGACGCTGGTTGATGAACTCGCGGTACATCAGGAAGATCTGGTAGACGATTTCTTCCTTGTTGCGGAAGTGGTAGTACAGATTGCCCGGACTGATGCCCAGATGCGCGGCGATGTGATTGGTGGTGATGCTGCGCTCGCCCTGTTCGTTGAACAGCTTGAGGCTCTCCTGGATGATGCGGTCGTAGGTTTTGATTCTGTTTTTGCTCATGATGCGCTTGGGCTGTTCAATGACATTCGCGATGCGCCATTCTAACGCAAATTTGGAGTTCTTGCTCTAATTATTTGCGCGCGATACGCCTTCGCTTCAGGCCTGGGCGGCGTCGTTCTGCTCCGGAAAGCATTGCGCCAGAAAACTGTGCAGGATGGTTTGTTCGATACGATGCCGGTCTCGGGCCGGAATGGCGATGCGCAAGATCAACTGATAGCGTTTTTCATCCACCGGCTGCAAGGCGATGCGCGGCTCCACCGACGGGATGTCCACCAGATTGCGTTTGGCCATGTCTTCCATGTGCTGACGCGCCACTTCCAGGTGGGGTTGGCAGGATTCTTCCGCCGCCGCCATCAAGAGGCGTTCGGCGCGGATGGGCGGCACGGTGTAGGCCATGGGCACGTTGACGATGTGCATCACATAGTCGCCCATATAGTTTTCGCGGATCACCGGCGTGGACAGCAGCAGGCTGTTGGGGAAGGTCAGCGCGCGCCCGGTCATCTGGTGCGAGCTGTGATTGGGTCCGATCTCCATCACCGTGGTGGACAGCAGGCCGATGTCCACCACCCGGCCGCGCACCGCGCCCACTTCGATGTGGTCGCCCAGGCTGTAGCTGTTGGAGGTCTGGCGCACCAGGCCGCCGGACAGGCACATGATCAGTTCCTTGGTGGCCAGGATCAGCGCGGCGGCGAAGGCCAGCATCGACACCGCGATGGTTTGCAGCTCGCTGGCCCAGATCAGGCCGATGCCCGCCAGGCCGGAGATGAACAGGATGTTGCGGGTGTTCACCGACCAGCGCCGTTTCGACTCGATCGCTATGCTGTTGTTGGCCGCCAGCAGCCGGTCCATCACCAGGCGGATGATCAGCAGGGCGGCGATCAGGATCAGCGAGCGCGCTATCTCGTGCGAGTAGTTGTCGCGCAGATAGCCTATCAAGTCGAATAGGGTGGCCTTGGGCTCCATGTCGGGCGTCGGTTTCAGCTTCAGTCGTTGAGTTTGACCGCGTGTTCGCGGGTTTCGTGGAATACGATGTCCGGCCAGCGTTCCTGGGTCAGTTGCAGGTTGACGCGGTTGGGGGCCAGGTAGGCGAGGTTGCCGCCGGCGTCGGTGGCGATGTTGATCTGCAGCGCCTTGACGAATTCGTCCAGCTTCTTGCGGTCCTCGCAGCTGAACCAGCGCGCGGACCAGATGCTGGCGGATTCGAACATCGCGTCCACGCCGTATTCGGCGGCCAGGCGCGAGGCCACCACTTCAAACTGCAGCACGCCCACCGCGCCCAGAATCAGGTCGCCGCCGCTGTGCGGCTTGAATACTTGCACCGCGCCTTCCTCGCCCAGTTGCTGCAAGCCTTTCTGCAACTGTTTCAGCTTCAAAGGGTTTTTGATGCGCACGCCGCGAAACAGTTCCGGCGCGAAGAAGGGAATGCCGGTAAAGGTCAGTTCCTCGCCTTCGGAGAAGCTGTCGCCGATCTGGATATTGCCGTGGTTGGGGATGCCGATGATGTCGCCGGCAAACGCTTCTTCTACGATCTCGCGGTCGTGGGACATGAAGGTCACCACGCTGGAGGCGGCGATGTCGCGGTTCAGGCGCAGATGCTTCATCTTCATGCCGCGCTCGAACTGGCCGGAACACACGCGCAGGAAGGCGATGCGGTCGCGGTGCTTGGGATCCATATTGGCCTGGATCTTGAACACGAAGCCGGAGAATTTGCCTTCGGTGGGCGCGACATCGCGCACGGTGGCGTCCCGCAGCTGCGGCGCCGGCGCCCAGTTGATCAGCGCGTCCAGGATTTCGCGCACGCCGAAGTTGTTGATGGCGGAGCCGAAGAACACCGGTGTCAGTTCGCCGGCCAGGAATTGGTCCAGATTCCACTCGTTGGACGCGCCCTTGACCAGCTCGATCTCCATGCGCAGTTGTTCCATTTCCAGCGGGAACAGCTGGTCCAGGCGGGGATTGTCTATGCCCTTGATCACTTCCACGTCGGTGATCAGTTTTTCCGCGCCCGGTTCGAACAGGATGACTTCATCGTTCAACAGGCTGTAAACGCCGCGGAAAGCCTTGCCCATGCCGATGGGCCAGGTGATGGGCGCGCAGCGGATCTTCAGCACGTTTTCCACCTCGTCCAGCAGCTCCAGGCTGTCGCGCACCTCGCGGTCGTATTTGTTCATGAAGGTGACGATGGGCGTGCTGCGCAGGCGGCAGACGTTCAGCAGCTTGATGGTCTGCTCCTCCACGCCCTTGGCCGCGTCTATCACCATCAGGGCGCTGTCCACCGCCGTCAGCACGCGGTAGGTGTCTTCGGAGAAGTCCTGGTGGCCCGGGGTGTCCAGCAGGTTGACGGTGTGGTCGCGGTATTCGAACTGCATCACCGAGGACGCCACCGAGATGCCGCGCTGCTTCTCGATCTCCATCCAGTCGGAGGTGGCGAACTTGCCGCCTTTCTTGCCCTTGACGGTGCCGGCCATCTGGATGGCGCCGGAGAACAGCAGCAGCTTTTCGGTCAGCGTGGTCTTACCGGCGTCAGGGTGGGAAATGATGGCGAAGGTGCGGCGGTGGGACACTTCTTCGGCGATGCGGGCGAGTTCGGCGGACATGGGGATGCTTGTATTGGAATTCGATAAAGCCGGCTATTTTACCGGACTTGCCTTAAGGTGGAAGTTTTATGTTAATATTGAGAATGATTATCATTAATATAACAAAACCGTGATGCCTGGCTGCTACCTTTTCTCGTCTTGCCCCGATTCCATTTCCCTCGCTCAAAATCCGCCGCGTTTCCGCCCCAAGGCGCTCGTGCTCAGCCTGGCCTGCCTGGCCGCGCCCGGCGTCTGGGCCGCCGAGGCGCCGGCGCGCCTGGACACCGTCCACGTTACCGCCGACGGTCCGCAGGCGCGGGTGGGCAGCAATAAGCTGGACCGCGAAGAAATCGAGCGACCGCAAGCCCGTTCGCTGGCCGAAGTGCTGGACGCTCTGCCCGGCGTCAACGCCGGCGGCTCGCAGCGCCCCGGAGGGCAGACCATCAATGTCTGGGGCTTCGATGCGGTTGAGCATGTCCCGGTAACACTGGATGGCACCGCTCAGAATTTTGATAAATACCAACAGGGCACATCATTTGTGGACCCTGAACTGTTGGGTTCGGTAGAGGTGTTGAAAGGCGGGCATTCTCCGTTCTACGGCAACGGCGCGTTTGGGGGCGTGGTCAAGGCGGAAACCAAAACAGTAAGCGAGTTGCTGCTGCCGGGTAAGTCGGTGGGCGGCTTCTCCAAGCTGTCTTATCAAGATAACGGCCATCGCTTTGGCCAGTCTTTGGCCGCTTATGCCGGCGGAGCCGGCAAGCCGCTGGATTTGCTGGCTTACATCACGCACAGCCGTGGCGGCGATGGCGAGCAGGCCAATGGCCGCACCTATCATTTCTCGGGGGGCTCCCAACGTTCCGGGATGCTGAAGTTGACATGGAGGCCGGCGACCGGGCACCAGTTCAAGCTGGGCTTTGTGCAGCAAAGCGAGCAATTGAGAACGCCATGGGCTGCGCGTGGAGGCGACATCCCCGCACCTACCGAATGGGAAATCCAAAAGCTGGGTTTGGAAGAAGCTTGGCTGAAGAAAACGGTATGGCGTGAGCAGGATGTTGACTCTGTGAGCGCCGAGTGGCGCTATGCCAGCCCAGACGTATCGTGGCTGGATTGGCAACTGACTTATAGTCAATCCCGGCGTTTCCAGCATGACCGCCGTCCGGAAAGTGCGTGGAAGGTTGATTTCCGTAATTCTTACGGCCAGGAAAGTTGGGTGACGCAACGCGACAAGACGCTAGAGTTTCGTAATGTCGCCAGCATAGGGGAGGGCTGGGCAAGTCAAACGATTACCACGGGGGTGAGTTGGTCGCAGAAAGATTGGGATCCCTTATCCTATCTGGCGCCTCAGGCCAAAAACGCGGACTACAACTACGGTTGGATCAATCCATATGGCGCCTCCAAGGGCAAGGAGACCATGCGTTCCGCGTACTGGGTGCATGAGTGGAGACCATTGGAGGGGCTGAAGATCGCGCCGTCGCTGCGTTATGACCATGTAGAACTGCAAGGGCGTCCCAATCTTGCTCCCATTTATAACGACGCATCGGCTGGGCACGATTACCGACCGGTGAGTTATGCCGGCTGGTCGCCGCGTCTGGCGTTGGCCTGGCAGTTCGCGCCCAGTTGGACGGTGGATGCGGCTTATGCCCATACTTGGCGAGCGCCTAATGTGGACGAGGTCTACCACGTTCAGACCTGGCGCTCCCAGCTGTCAGGCACAAGTCGTCAACTGAAGCCCGAAACGCTGGATGCTTTGCGTCTGGGGGTAAGCTTTGATGGAGAGAGCGTGCTGGCGGGCGGTGACCGGCTATCTACCTCTTTGGCCTGGTTCCAGCAAAACGTGCATGACAATATTTGGATGCGCCTGGGCAATCAGCGGACGGGCGACGCGCCAGGTGTCGAGCCGCCGAAAGGCACGGGGTTTTACCGAAACCTGCCGGGTTATGTCATTCAGGGCTTTGAGTTGGAAAGCCACTATCAGTGGCGCGGCTGGTTCGGCAGCCTCTCCTTGTCGGCGATGACGGGGCAGCATGCGCACAGCCTGCGTGACCCCTGGGGCAAGTCCGAGCCTATGGTGCAAATTCCCCCGCGCAAGGCGGTGCTGACTTTCGGACACACCTTCCGGAAACTGGGGCTTACCGTGGGCGGGCAGGGCAAGTTTGTTCGCGCTCAAGATAGGGTTCCGCAAGCGGTTAATCCAGAGGTAATGTACGGCTTTGCCCCGCAACATGGCTACGCCTTGGCGGGACTGTTTGCCAGCTGGCAGCCGACGGGCAGGCTTAAGGGCGTCGAAGTGCGGGCTGCGGTGGATAATTTGTACAATCGAGAGTACACACCCTATCTGACCGAGGGCGCCGAGGGCATGGGACGCGCAATCCGCACCAGCGTGTCCTGGCGTTTCTAATGCCGGGAAAAAGCTTGAGTCCGATTTAAGACCAGGAGGGGCCGCGCGCCCCTCCTTGCGTTACAATGGCGCTCCGAATCCCTAGCAAAGGAGCGTCTTCGTGTTTACCGGTATCGTCCAAGGGGTGGCGGAAGTGATCGCCATCACGGAGAAGCAGGACTTCCGCACTCATACGCTGCGCTTGCCCGACGCGCTGTTGCCCGGTCTGGAACTGGGCGCCTCGGTGGCCCACAACGGCTGCTGCCTTACCGTCACCGCCATCAACGGCGATCAAGTTTCCTTCGACCTGATGCGCGAAACCCTGCGCGTCACCAATCTTGGCCTGCTGCAAGCGGGCGACCTGGTCAATATCGAGCGCGCCGCGCGTTTCGGCGATGAAATCGGCGGCCACGCGATGTCCGGCCATATCTTGTGCCTGGCCAAGGTGTCCCGAGTGATCGATCTGCCCAATAATCGCACCGTCTGGTTCGAATTGCCGGCGGAACACATCAAATACGTGTTCGCCAAGGGCTATATCGGTATTGACGGCATCAGCCTGACCATAGGCGAGGTGACGGACAACCGTTTCTGCGTGCATCTGATTCCGGAAACCCTGGAGCGCACCATCATCAAGTCGCGCAAAGTGGGCGATCTGATCAATATCGAAGTGGACCCGCAAACCCAGGCCATCGTGGAAACGGTGGAACGGGTGCTGGCCCAGCGCGGAGCCGCTGAGTGAACAGAGCCGGCCGGCGCGTGCTGGCCTCCTGGAGCGGCGGCAAGGATTCTTGCCTGGCCTTGTGGCGAGCGGTGAGCGCCGGCGCCAGCCCGCAGGCCTTGCTGACCATGATGGACGAGGATGGCCGGCGCTCGCGCTCGCATGGGGTGCGTCCGGAAGTGCTGGCGCTGCAAGCCGCGGCGCTGGGCCTGCCCTTGCGGGTGGGCCGCGCGAGCTGGGACGGTTATGAGGCCGAGTTCATCGCCCGGCTGGAGGAGGCGCGCGCCGACGGCTGCGAGGCCGCGGTGTTCGGCGACATCGATCTGGACGCCCATCGCGAGTGGGAGGAGAAGGTTTGCGCCGCCGCCGGCCTGCAAGCTTGGCTGCCGTTGTGGCAGCAGCCGCGCGCCGAGCTGGTGCGCGAATTCATCGACGCGGGCTTTCGCGCCCGCATCGTGGTGGTGAACACCCGGCTGGCGAGCGAAGAGTGGCTGGGTCGCGAGTTGAGCCGCGAGGTGGTGGACCGGATGTTGGCGGAAGGTTTGGACCCTTGCGCCGAGGCCGGCGAGTTTCACACATTGGCGACGGACGGGCCCTTGTTCGCGCGGCCCTTGCGTTTGCGCGACGGCGACATCCATCGCCATGGAGATTATGTCAGCCTGGACCTGTTGCCCGGCTGAGAAACTGTTCAAAGTCTGTTGCGCTTCGCGAGGGCGCGGCACGGCGAGTTAGCGCTGCAGAATGCGGATGCGCCGTATACGCGCTTCAGTTGTTTTCGCCTTGGCCCGCGAGACTTTGAACAGGTACTGATAATGAATTCAGGCGGGCGGCGGCCCGCGCCAAAAACAAGTGCTTACGAAGGAAGACGGTATGACTATTTCCCCGATTCAGGACGTTATCGCCGACATCAAGGCCGGCAAGATGGTGGTGCTGGTGGACGCCGAAGACCGCGAGAACGAAGGCGATCTGGTGATGGCGGCGGAGTTCGTCACCCCGGAGGCGATCAACTTCATGGCCAAGCACGGCCGCGGGCTGATCTGTCTGACCTTGACCGAGGAGCGTTGCCAGCAATTGAACCTGCCGCTGATGGTCAGCAATAACGGCACTCCGTACAGCACCAACTTCACTGTGTCCATCGAAGCTGCCGAAGGCGTGACCACTGGCATTTCCGCCGCGGACCGCGCTCGCACCGTGCAGGTCGCGGTGGCGCGGCTGGCCAAGCCGGCGGACCTGGTGCAGCCGGGCCACATCTTCCCGCTGAAGGCGCAAAAAGGCGGCGTGCTGATCCGCGCCGGCCACACCGAGGCCGGTTGCGATCTGGCGATGCTGGCCGGCCTGGAGCCGGCCGGCGTGATCTGCGAAATCATGAACGACGACGGCACCATGGCGCGCTTGCCGGAACTGGTGGAGTTCGCCGGCGAGCACGGTTTGAAGGTGGGCACCATCGCCGACCTGATCCAGTACCGCAGCCGCACCGAATCGCTGGTGGAAAAAGTGGGCCAGCGGCCGGTGGATACGCCGTTCGGCGCATTCGAGCTGCACGTGTTCCGCGACATCACCACCCGCGCCACCCATCTGGCCCTGGTCAAGGGCGAGATCCAGGCGCAGCGCGAAACCCTGGTGCGCGTGCACGAGCCCTTGTCGGTGATCGACGTGCTGGCGCCCTTGTGCAGCCAGCACTCCTGGACCGTGCCCAATGCCTTGGAAATGATCGAGGAGGCCGGTCACGGCGTGGTGGTGCTCTTGTATCGCGACGAAACCGGCGAGGCGCTGGCGCAGCGCGCGCTGGGCCAGGAGCAGCAGAAGCAGCGTTGGGACAGCAAGACCTTCGGCATCGGCGCGCAAATGCTCAAGGCGCTGGGCGTGGGCAAGATGAAGCTGATGACCGCTCCGGTCAGCCTGCCGTCTATGACCGGTTTTGACCTGGAAGTGACCGGCTTTTGCCAGCCGAGCGCCTTCCACGTGGATGAAGAATGAGCGGCTGCGCAATGGCTAAGGCCCGGGGATTGAGGTAGAATCTCCGGTTTTCCGTAGTGATTCCGCCGCGAGGAACAAGATGCTTCAAGCTATCCAGCGTATAGAACCCGATCTGACGGGCAAGGGCCTGAAAATCGGCGTTGTGATGTCGCGTTTCAACACCCCGGTTTGCGAAGGCTTGCGCGACGCCTGCTTGGGCGAGCTGGCCCGGCTGGGCGTGGTCGCCGAGGACGTGACCCTGGCCACGGTGCCGGGCGCGCTGGAAGCGCCGCTGGTGTTGCAGACCATGGCCAAGAGCGGCCGCTTCGACGCGCTGGTGGCGCTTGGAGCGGTGATCCGCGGCGAAACCTACCATTTCGAACTGGTGTCGAACGAATCCGGCGCGGGCGTGACCCGCGTCGGCCTGGACTTCGACATCCCGATCGCCAACGCGATTCTGACCACCGAAACCGACGAGCAGGCCGAAGTGCGCATGGAAGTCAAAGGCCGCGAGGCCGCTGCCGTGGCGGTGGAGATGGCGAATCTGCGCAAGCGCATCCAGCGCGGCTGATCGGCTCCCGCCAAGATACCGGAGCCGGGCGTGCCCGGCTCACCGCTCTTTACAAGGAACCTCTATGAAAACCGCTCGCCGCCGCGCCCGCGAATTTGCCATCCAAGGCATTTACGAATGGGAGCTGAACCCGGATCGTCCGGCCTCCCTGATCGAAAAGCATCTGCGCGAGAATGAATACTTCGCCAAGGCCGATGAAGCCCTGTTCCGCGAAATCCTGTACGGCGTGCTGAAAGACGTGGGCGCGCTGTCCAAGCAGATCGGCCACTATTACGAACGCGCCGAAGACGAAGTCAGCCCGGTGGAACGCGCCGTGCTGTTGATGGCCGCGCTGGAACTGACCCAGCATCCGGAAACCCCGTATCCGGTGATCATCAACGAAGCCATTGAAATCACCAAGACCTTCGGCGGCACCGACGGTCATAAGTTCGTCAACGGCGTGCTGGACAAGCTGGCCGCCGAAGTGCGCGCCGACGAAGTGGCGTCGCAGAAGGCGCGTCGTCAGAACTAAGGCCTTGTCGCCGGCGCCGTCAGACCAGAACACACCCGCTGCCGCGGGTGTTTTCATATCGGCCGGGCAGAAAGATCGTGATGAATGAATTTGAATTGATCCGCCGTTATTTCACGCGGCCGGCCGGCGGCGCGGTCCTGGGCGTCGGCGACGACGCCGCCATCCTGCGGCCGACGCCGGGCTGCGATCTGCATGTCTCGGTGGACATGCTGGTGGAAGGGCGGCATTTCTTCGCCGACGTCGCGCCGGAGGCCTTGGGCCATAAGACGCTGGCGGTGAACTTGTCCGATATGGCGGCAATGGGCGCCGCGCCGCGCTGGGTGGTGCTGTCGCTGGCCTTGCCGGCGATGGACGAGGCCTGGGCCGCCGGGTTTTCCCAAGGATTCTTCGCATTGGCGGAGCGTTACGGCGTTGACGTGATAGGCGGCGACACCACGCGCGGCCCCTTGACGCTGTCGGTGACCGTGGGCGGGGAGACGCCGGGCGGTCAGGCGCTGCGCCGCGCCGCCGCCCGCGCGGGCGACGATGTCTGGGTCAGCGGCGAGCTGGGTCTGGGCGCGATGGCGGTGCGCAGCCGGCTGGGCAAGCTCGCGCCCTTGCCGGACGGTTTGCGCGAGGCGGCCTGGCGCAAGCTGGAATACCCGGAGCCGCGCATTGCCCTGGGGCGGGCTTTGCTGCCCTTGGCGCACGCCGCCGCCGACGTGTCCGACGGCCTGCTGTCGGATCTCGGCCATATCGCCGCCGCCTCCCGGGTGGGCGCGGAAGTCTGGGCCGAGGCCTTGCCGTCCCACCCGCTGGCGGAGGCCGCGCGCGGGCAATGGCTGGATTGCCTGGCCGCGGGCGGCGACGATTACGAACTGGTATTCACCGCGCCGGCCGAGCGCCGGGCGCAGATCGAGGCCTGCGCCGCGACGGCGGGCTGCCGTCTCAGCCGCATCGGCCGCATCGTTGCCGGCCAGGGCGTCAGCCTGCTGGACGGCGAGGGCAACATCATTCAACTGGAAAGCACCGGCTATGACCATTTCAAATGAGACCGAAACCCTGAAACTGCAGCCGGACTGGCGCTTCGTCCTGAGCCATCCCGCCCATTTCCTGGCCTTCGGCTTCGGTAGCGGCCTGGCGCGCAAAGCGCCCGGCACCTGGGGCACGGTGGCCGCCTATCCCTTGTTCTTTGTGCTGAACGCGCTGGGGGTGCAGGGACTGGCGCTGGCGGCGCTGTGCCTGCCGCTGTTCATCGCCGGGATCTGGATCTGCGGCTACAGCGGCCGGGCGCTGGGCGTGCACGATTACGGCGGCATCGTCTGGGACGAGATCGTCGCCATGCTGCTGGTGCTGGCCTTCGCGCCGGCCACGCCCTTGGCCTGGTTGCTGGCCTTTGTCTTGTTCCGCTTTTTCGACATTCTCAAGCCCTGGCCTATCCGCTGGCTGGACCGTCATGTGGGCGGCGGTTTCGGCGTGATGGTGGACGATTTGCTGGCGGCCTTGTTCGCGCTGGCGGTGCAGTGGGGCATTTGGCGCCTGCTGTAAGAACGGGTTCAAGGTCCGCTGCGTTCGCCGGGCGGGTCTGGCCGGTTTCAAGTCAAACGCGTAGCATGCGGGACTTTTTGATGTCCTTGTTCTAAGGCTCCGCGGCGAAGCGGCCTGAGCGGGCGAGAATGGACTTGGGGGGGTAGGCATGCGTTGGGATGGGAACCGGGAAAGCGATAATGTGGAAGACCGCCGCGGCGAACGCGGCGGGGGCGGCGGCGGCGGCGGGGCGTTCGGCATCGGCGCGGTCTTGATCGGCCTGGTGGCCTGGCTGGTGTTCGACGTCAATCCGATAACGGTGATCAATCTGATCAGCGAGATGGAGCCGGCGGCCGAACAGCAGGCGCCGGCCAGGGCCAGCGCGCCGGACGACCGCGACGCCAAGTTCATCCGCGTGATGCTGGCGGACACCGAAGACGTGTGGCGGCCCTTGCTCCAGGCGCAAGGCGAGCGTTACCGGCCGCCCAAGCTGGTGATGTTCACCGGCGCGACGCCGACGGCTTGCGGCCGCGGCGACGCGGCCATCGGTCCCTTCTATTGCCCCGGCGACGAGAAAATCTACATCGATCTGTCTTTCTTCCAGACCCTGGGCCGAGAGTTGGGCGCGCCGGGCGAATTCGCCCAAGCGTATGTGATCGCGCATGAAGTCGGCCACCATGTCCAGCATCAGCTCGGCATTTCCGCCAAGGTGGACGAGGAAATGGCGCGCAGCAGCGAGAGTCGGGCCAATGCCTTGTCGGTGCGGCAGGAGTTGCAGGC
Source organism: Chromobacterium rhizoryzae (assembly GCF_020544465.1). NCBI lineage: Bacteria > Pseudomonadati > Pseudomonadota > Betaproteobacteria > Neisseriales > Chromobacteriaceae > Chromobacterium > Chromobacterium rhizoryzae. Next base: position 2,733,514 of record NZ_CP066126.1, on the reverse strand, counting down.
GGATTGCCTGGCCGGGGTATGGGGGCATCACGCCGATCAGGCGAGGAGGATTCTGGAGCCGGGCGATCTGGAAACGGCGCTGACCGCCGCGGCCAGGATAGGCGACGACGCCTTGCAGCGTTCGGCCGGCCGCGAAGTGGTGCCGGACTCCTTCACTCACGGCAGCGGCGAGCAGCGGGTGCGCTGGTTCCGCCGCGGCTTCGACAGCGGCGACATGGCGCAGTGCGATACCTTCCGCGCGCGGCGGCTGTAACAGCGGCTCAGTGGGGAAATGAAAAATGGGGCCAACGGCCCCATTTTTCATGCTTGTCGCGGAGCTAGCGCACCACCACGGTGCAGGTGGTGCCAGCCACCAGCAGCTGCCCGGCCGGCAGCGCGTCCAGCTCGATGCGCACCGGTACCCGCTGCGCCAGCCGCACCCAGTTGAAAGTGGGATTGACGTCGGCCAGCAGTTCGCGGCCGGTGCCGGCGTCGCGGTCGGTGATGCCGCGGGCGATGCTGGCGACGCGGCCGCTCAAGGTCGGGCCGCCGCTGAGCAGGGTGATCTCCACCTTGGCGCCGGGTTTGAGCATCGGCAGCTTGGTTTCCTCGAAATAGCCTTCCACGCGATAGGAGTTGCGGTCTATCAGCGCCAGCTTGGGCGCGCCGACGGCGGCGAAGTCGCCGGCATGGACATTGAGATTGGTCACATAGCCGTCCACCGGGGCGCGCACCACGGTGCGTTCCAGATTGAGCCGGGCCAGATCGCGCGCCGCCAGCGCCGCCTGGTATTGGGAGCCGGCCGAGGCGGCGGCGAAGGCCGCGGTTTCGCGGTTTTCGGCGGACACCACGGCGCTGTCCAGGCCGTCGCGACGCGCCGCCTCCTTGCCGCGGCGGTTTTTCTCGGTGCGCTGCCCCTCCAGCGCGGCCTCGGCCTGGGTCAGCGCCGCCGCGTAGCGGCTGCGGTCGACGACGAAGAGCACGTCGCCCTTGCGCACCGGCTGGTTGTCCTTGACCGCCACCTGGGTCACCAGGCCGGCCACGTCGGCGGAGAGCGTGATCACGTCGGCGCGCACGCGGCCGTCGCGGGTCCACGGCGAGTGCATGTAGTGGTCCCATAGCGCCTTGCCCAGCCAGACGGCGAGCGCCAGCAGCAGCAAGGTGATCAGGTAGCGGATGAGAGTGTTGATTCGCATATTGATTATCCGGAAGGGTGTTCGGGGTGGGCCGGAGGCGTATTCAGTACAGCAGCAGAGCCAGGCCGCTGAACACGCAGATCAGCAGGCTGAGACGGAACAAGGCCGGGTGCCAGACCCGGCGGTAAAGACCGGCCCGGCCCAGCAGCCAGTCCAGCCCGGCCTGGCACAGCAGGCTGAACAGGAACAGCGGCAGCAGGGTGGGGATCAGGATGCCGAATACGGCGATTTCACGAGTCATGCTCAGTTCCTTGCGCAGCGGTTGCGGCGGCTTCGGCCACGTCCAGCAATGAGGTGTGGATCAGGTGCAGATCGGTCAGTGCCCGCTGGATGCGCGCGGCGCGTTCGGGTTCCGCCAGCGCCAGATGGGCGCGCAGCGCCGGTCCGGCCGCGCGCATGGTGGCGATGGCCTGTTGCAGCCGTTCCGGCGACGGCGAGGCGAAATAGCGTTCCAGCTGCGCCACCGTGTGTTCCAGATCGGCGCGCAACTGCGGCGACGGCGATTCCGCGGTCAGCGCGCGCAGATTGATCACCGCCAGGCCCAGCTCCAGCAAGGTGATGGCCTGGGCGGTGATCGCCTGTTTCAGTTCGGCCTGGGCCGGGCTCAGCGTGTTCAGCAGATTGAGCAGGTCGCGGATGCGGTTCTCGTAGCGCTGCTTCAAGTGGGGCAGCTTGGCGTCGCAGGCGCGGCGCGCTTCCCGCCACAAGGCGGCGGCGATGTGGCGCGGCGAACCCATGGTGTGTTCGGGCAGCACCAGCTGGAAGAAGGCCGCCGCCAGCGCCAGCCCGAGGATGCGGGCGATGCCGTTGTTGAGAAAGGCCACGATGTCGTAATTCATCGGGTTTTGCGGGTTGACGGCGCTGGCCAGCACGATGGTCATGCCGGCGCCGACGCCGGCGTATTTGGGCAGGCATTTCAGATAGCTGCCCAGCGCCAGGAAGGGCAGCAGGCCCAGCATCAGTATCGGGAAGCCATTGCCCTCGCTCAGCAGCCAGAACAGGCTGACATAGGCCAGCGGCGTGCCCAGCGCGAAGCCGGTCAGGAATTGTTTGACCATCAGCACCGGCCGCGGCGAGGAGGCGGCGAGACCGCAGAGCACGGTGGCCAGCAGCACCGCCTCCAGCGCGCTGGGCCAGGCCAGCCAATACCAGGCGACGGACAGGGTGCCCAGGGTCAGCGCCGCGCGCACGCCGCCGGCGACGGCCACCGGCAGCGGCGTGCCCGGCACATAGGCGGCCAGCGCGTCGATCTGCTGCGGCGTCTTGCTGGCGAAGCCGTGGTAGACGCCGACGAAGGCGTGCATTTCCTCGATGAAGCGGCTCAGCAGCTCGGTGGCGGTGTCGAAGTCTATCCGCCAGTGCTCGGCCCGCTCGCCGCCCGGAAGCAGCGCGCGGGCGGCGTCTATGCGGCGCGGCCAGCCGGCGCGGAGCCGGCCCAGCTGCGCCTCGGTGTCCCGGGCTTCCGCGGCGTTGCGCGCCGGGCCGTCGACGCCGCTGAGCACCGCGGCCACCTCGGAGAACAGCGGCAGCAGCAGGCCGGGCAGCGGCGAGTCCGCGTCGCGGCGCAGCCGCTCCATTTGCCGGTGCAGGGTGTGGAAGGTGGTCAGCGCGGCCATGAAGGTGGCGTTGAAGGCGTGCAGCTGATTGCTGCGCGAACGCACGTGTCCGGCTTCGAAAAAGGCGGTGGCGCGGCCGGCCTCCAGCGCGGCGATGTCGGCGGCGAACTTGAGCTGGGCCTGCTCCAGATCGCTGGCGTGCAGCTTCTGCGCCAGCGCGTCCTGGCACAGCAGGATGAAGCGTAGATAGCGGCCGCGCACATTGCTGACCACCAGCTCCGCCTGGTAGCGCGGAAACACGATGTCGTAGACCACCGCGCTGCAGATCAGGCCCAGCGAGATTTCCGAGACCCGGGTCACCGCCAGGTCGAACACCGTCAGCGGGCGGCCGATGGCCGGCAGCGCGATGATGCAGGCGGTGTAGCCGGCCAGCACGAAACCGTAGGAGCGCGAGTTGCGGTACAAGGTGGCGCAGCCGGCGCACAGGCCTATCCAGAGCGACAGCGCCGCCAGCAGCAAGACCGGCTGCGAGGCCAGCATGCCGACCAGGATCAAGGCCGCCGCGCAGCCGGCCAGCGTGCCCAAGAGCCGGTAAAAGCCTTTTTCCAGCACCAGGCCGCTTTGCGGCGAACCGACGATGAGCACGGTGATCAGCGCGGTGCCCGGCGAATCGAAGCCCAGGCGGAAGGCTAGCCACAGCGCGGCGAAGCAGGCCAGCAGCGTCTTGAGGATGAAGATCCAGCGCTCGCCCTCCTGCCGCAGCCAGTCCTGTCCGGCGCCGCGCAGCGCCCGGCCCAGCCAGCGGCGCCGGGCGGCGAGGCTAGTCGTGCTCATCGTTGGGCGCCGCCTGGTTCAAATTGCTGAGCTGGCGCAGGTAGAACTGTTCCTGCTGCTGCATTTCCTCGGCGCTGAAGCCGGCGAAGGTATTGCCCAGGTTGCCCCAGACATCGGGCAGCAGCTTGCGGATGCGTTCGCGGCCGGCGTCGCTGAGGGTGACGGCGACCGCGCGGCGATCGTCGCTGAGGCCGCCGCGACGGATCAGGCCCTGCTTTTCCAGGTCGTTGCAGATGCGGGTCATATTGGCCGGTTTTTGCGAGCAGGTCTCCGCCAGAGAGCCGGGCGTCGTCGTCTCTTGCTCGGAGCCGTAGAGCACCGCCAGCACCAGATAGCTGCTCTCGGTCAGCCCGTGTTTGCGCAGGGCGGCGTTGGTCAGGTCCTGAAGGCGTTTTTGCACGTGGTAGTTCAGCCGCGTCAAGGTCAGCAGCGCCAGCGGAAATTCCGGAATTCTGGTCTTGACGCGGAGCAGGCGTTTGCGGGTTTCTTCGAAGTGGCTCATGGGTTTTCTCCGCCGACGATGGGATTGGGGGATTCGACGCCGCCGCCCAGCGCGGCCATCAGCGCGGCGTAGCTGTCCAGGCGCTGGGCTTGGGCCTGAGCGCGCTTTTGCCGGGCGGACAGCTCGTTCAGCCGCAGCTGGCGCACCGCGCTCTGATCGCTGAGGCCGGCGCGGTAAGCCTGTTCGGCCAGCGCCCGTTCGCGGCTGGCTGCGTCCAGCGCCTGTTCGGCCTGCCGGCTTTGCTGGTCCGCGGAGCGGGCGCGGACGATGGCGCTGGCGGTTTCGCTCAGGGCGTTGATCAAGGCGGCGTTGTAGCTTTCCACCGCCTGATCGTAGGTGGCGGTTTGGGCGCGCAGCTGGCCGCGGAGGCGGCCGCCTTCGAATATCGGCAGGCTGATCGCCGGGGCGAAGCCGCGCAGAGCGGCGGCCGGGGACAGCAAGTCGGCGAAGCCTATCGCCTGATAGCCGGCGAAGGCGCTGAGATTGATATTGGGATAGAAGGCGGCGCGGGCGACCTTGATGCGCGCGGCCTCGGCCTCCACCCGCCAGCGTTGCGCACTCAGGTCCGGCCGCCGGCCCAGCAATTGGGCCGGCACCGCGGCGAGCGGGTCCAGCGCCTGGTCCAGACGCAGCGCGGGGCGCGTCGGCCGGTTTCCGGCGTCGGGCGCTTGCCCGCTGAGCGCGGCCAGCTGATTGCCCAAGGTGGCGATGCGTTCGTCGATTTGAGCCAGCTGGACGCGGCCGGCCGGCAGCCTGCCGCGCTGCTGTTCCACCTCCGGCTGGGCGGCCAGCCCGGCGGCCTTGCGGCGCAGGCTGAGGTCCAGCAGCGCCTGCTGCTGTTCCAGCTCCGCCGCCGCCAGATCTCGCTGCTGATATTGCTCGGCCAGCTGCAGATAGCCGCGGATGATGGCGCTCTCCAGGTTCAGCGCGCTTAGCCGGGCGTCGGCCGCGGCCATCTGGGCGTCGCTCAGCGAGGCGGACAGCGCCTGGCGTTCGCGCCCCCAGGCGTCCAGATCGTAGCTGAGGTTGACGGCGGCGCGGGTCTGCCAGTCGTAGTTGCCGTGACCCGCCGGCGCCACCAGGTTTTTCTCCGCGTGCAGCTGCCGGGTGCTTTGCCATTGCGCGTTGATTTGCGGCTGGGAGGCGGCGGCGCTGACCTCGCTCAGCGCCTGAGCCTGGCGCAGCCGCGCCTCGGCCCCGCGCAGGCCGGGGTTGTCCTGCAAGGCCTGGCGGATCAGCCGCTCCAGTTGGGGATCCCGCCATTGCCGCCACCAGGCCGCCGCGGGCATGCCGGCCCAGGGCGCGTTCACGGCGGGCGGCGTTTTGAGCTGGGACTGCGGTTTGACGGCGTCCATTTGGGCGCAGGCGCTGAGCAGGAGCGCGCCGGCAAGGGCGAGGGTGGCGGAAAACGGCTTCATCTGTCTATCCATGTTTTACATCTGTGTATATTTTATTTGTAGATATTACATTTGTAAAATATAAAATCGATGCGGTATCGCGAAGCGGCCAAGTCATGCGCCTGGCCGGGCCGCTTGTGACTGACGCAAATCAAGCATATGTCATTAATCATGGTCAGCTGATTAATGACGGGTGTATTATTTGGGTTTGCTTAATAAAACCAGCGAATAAACCGGACCGCCGCGGCATGCCTGCGACCCGGTTTGCCGCCTCGTCAGCGATTTTTGGAGACATCATGCAAGCGGGCCTTTCCTTGAAGCAGCGTTTGTTGTTATTGATTTTTAGCGTGATCGCGTTGACTTGTCTGCTGGGCGGCCTGGTGCTGCGCAGCATGCATCAGCAAATGATGGCGGACCGGCAGGATCTGATCCGCGGCCAGGTGGAGAACGCCTTGAGCCTGGTGGCCAATTACGAGGAGCGGGCGGCGGCCGGCGCCATGCCGGAGGCGGAGGCGCAGCGCCAGGCGCTGCTGGCGCTGACCCGGCTGCGTTTCGCCGGCAAGGAGTATTTTTTCACCCTGGACAAGGGGCTGGTCTGGCTGGCGCACGGGGTCAACCCCAAGCTGGTGGGCAAGGACATGCACGCGGTCAAGGATTCCAGCGGCAGCAGCCTGGGCGACAAGTTCGACCAGACCCTGAGGCAGGGGCAGGGCAAGGGCTTCGCGGAATTCGTCTGGGACAAGCCCGGCTCGGCGGAGCCCCAGCCCAAGCTGGCGTATTTGCAGTCCAGCCCGCGCTGGGGCTGGGTGGTGGGCACCGGCCTGTATATGGATGACGTATGGGCGGCCTTGCGCGTGCAATTGCTGGGCGTGGCGGTCCAGGTGCTGCTGATCGCCGCGGTGTGCGGCGGCCTGGGCTGGTGGCTGTTCCGCAGCGTGATGCGGCAATTGGGCGCGGAGCCGGCGCAGACCGCGGCCGTGGTGCGGGAAATCGCCGGCGGGCGGCTGGATGTGCCGGTGCCGGTGCGGGCGGGCGACGCGGACAGCCTGATGGCCAATATCGCCCATATGCAGCAGGCTTTGCGGCAGATGGTGGCCGACATCGTGGCCAGCGCCGGCGAACTGGGGCGGCTGAGCGAGGAGGTGGTGACCGGCGCGCAGGCGGTGGCGGACAACTCCCAGCAGCAAAGCGAGAGCGCCACTTCGATGGCGGCGTCGATCGAAGAGCTGACGGTGAGCATCAACCACATCTCCCAATACGCGCAGGACGCGCGCCAGGTGTCGCAGCAGTCCGGCAGTTTGTCGGACGAGGGCGGCGAAGTGATCGCCAAGGCCGTGGCGGAGATGAAGGGCATCAGCGAGACGGTGGACCTGACCGCTGGGGCGATCTCGGCGCTGGCGGACAAGACCGCCACCATCTCCAGCATCATGCAGGTGATCAAGGACATTGCCGATCAAACCAATCTCCTGGCCCTGAACGCGGCGATCGAGGCGGCGCGCGCCGGCGAAACCGGCCGCGGTTTCGCGGTGGTGGCGGACGAGGTGCGCAAACTGTCCGAACGCACCGCGCAGGCCACCGAGGAGATCGCCGGCATGATAGACGAGATCCAGCTCAGCTCAGATCAGTCGCGCGCCAATATGAGCCAGACCGTGGAGCGGGTGCGCGCCGGGCTGGCGCTGGCCGAGCAGGGCGGGGAGATGATTCAGCAAATCCGTGGCAGCGCCGGCCAGGTGGTGCAAGTGGTGCGCGATATCTCCCACGCGCTGCAGGAGCAAGGCGTGGCCAGCCAGGACATCGCCCGCCACGTGGAGCAGATCGCCCAGGTGGCCGCCGGCAACGCCGCCGCCGCCACCCAGGCGTCCAGCGGCATTCAGAGCATGGACGAGGTGACCGGCGGCCTGCGGCAGACGGTGGCCGGATTCCAGGTGTAGCGCGGTAGACGGCGCGCGGCAGGCCGGCGAACAGATTCTTACGGGAAGTTTGCGACTTGGCGATAGGGTTAAGAGCGGTTTGCCGCTACAATACCGCCTCGTTGAATAGACACCAACCCGTACTGGAATTCAAGATGTTGCGCATTACCGAATTGAAACTGCCGCTGGAACACGCTCCGGAAGAACTGAACGCCGCGATCGCGGCTTATCTGGGCGTGCCGGAGCAGGACATCCGCCAGGTCGTCGTCTTCAAGCGCAGCTACGACGCGCGCAAGGGCATGATGAACCTGGCCTACATCGTCGACATCGACGTGGCCAACGAGGCCCGTCTGCTGGCCCGCTTCAAGTCCGACAAGCACGTGATGCCGACGCCGGACACCCAATATCACTATGTGGGGCAGGCGCCGGAAAACCTGGAGCGCCGCCCGGTGGTGGTGGGGTTCGGCCCCTGTGGCATCTTCGCCGCGCTGCTGCTGGCGCAGATGGGCTTCAAGCCCATCGTGCTGGAGCGCGGCAAGAAGGTGCGCGAGCGCACCAAGGACACCTGGGGCCTGTGGCGCAACAAGGTCTTGAACCCCGAGTCCAATGTGCAATTCGGCGAAGGCGGCGCCGGCACCTTCTCCGACGGCAAACTGTACAGCCAGATCAAGGACCCGCGTCATCTGGGCCGCAAGGTGCTGACCGAGTTCGTCAAAGCCGGCGCGCCGGAGGAAATCCTCTACGTGGCCAAGCCGCATATCGGCACCTTCCGCCTGGTGAGCATGGTGGAAAAAATGCGCGCCGAGATCGAGGAGCTGGGCGGCGAAATCCGCTTCCAGCAGCGCGTCGCCGACATTCATCTGGAAGACGGTCCGGACGGGCGCAAAGTGGCGCGCGGCCTGACCTTGGCCAGCGGCGAGCAGATCCGCGCCGATCACATCGTGCTGGCCCTGGGCCACAGCGCGCGCGACAGTTTCGAGATGCTGCACGGCCACGGCGTGTATATGGAAGCCAAGCCGTTCTCGGTGGGCTTCCGCATCGAACACCCGCAGACGCTGATCGACAAGGCGCGCTGGGGCAAATACGCCGGCCACCCGCTATTGGGCGCGGCGGATTACAAGCTGGTGCACCACGCCGGCAACGGCCGGGCGGTGTACAGTTTCTGCATGTGCCCGGGCGGCCAGGTGGTGGCCGCCACCTCGGAAGAGGGCCGCGTGGTGACCAATGGCATGAGCCAATACTCGCGCGCCGAGCGCAACGCCAATTCCGGCCTGGTGGTCAGCATCGGTCCGGACGATTATCCGGGCGATCCGCTGGCCGGCATCGCCTTCCAGCGCGAGCTGGAAAGCCGCGCCTATGTGCTGGGCGGCGGCACTTACGAAGCGCCGGCGCAGCTGGTGGGCGATTTCCTGGCCGGCAAGCCGTCCACCCAGGTGGGTTCGGTGCCGCCGTCCTATCAACCCGGCGTGCACTGGACCGATCTGGCCGCGGCCTTGCCGGATTATTGCATCGCGGCGATGCGCGAGGCGCTGCCGGAGTTCGGCAAGAAAATCCGCGGTTACGATATGCACGACGCGGTGCTGACCGGGGTGGAAACCCGCACCAGCTCGCCGCTGCGCATCACCCGCGGCGAGGATTGCCAGAGCTTGAACGTGCGCGGCCTGTACCCGGCCGGCGAGGGCGCCGGCTACGCCGGGGGGATTCTGTCCGCCGGGGTGGACGGCATCAAGGTGGCGGAGGCGGTGGCGCAGGCCATCGCGGCGGAGCGCCGTTAAGGAAGGCGTTTAGGGATCATTGCCGCAGTGTCTTGAATCCGCCGCTTGGCTGAGAACGCGCTGAAACGGCCCGCAATCGCGGGCCGTTGTCTTTGGCGCTAGGGGTTTTCCGCCGCATGGCCTTTCACGCCGCCGGCCGGGCGCTCGCGCCTGCCTGGGCGCCAAGCTTTGGGGATGGACAACAAGGGCGGCGCGCCCTCCGGCCGGCGGCGTTCCAGCAGCAGCCACAGGCCGATCGCCGCCATCAAGGGCAGATGCCCTGGCCCCGCGAGCAAAGGCGGCAACATCCAGGCCCAGCAGGCGCCCGCGCACCAGACGCCGGCGGCGAGGCCGGCGCGCAGCGCCGACAGCGCGGCCGGCCAGCCGAACGGCGACAGCCTGGGCTGGCGGTGGCAGGCTTGCAGGCAGCGCAGCCGCTGCGGCGCCGCCTGCCAGAGCCCCGCGACGCCGCAGGCGACGACGAAGGCCTGCCACGGCGCGGCGCTGAAGGTCAGCAGCGCCAGGCCGAGCAGGTGCAGCAGCAGGCCGGCGACGAGCCAGGGCAGTAGATAGCCGCAGCAGAACATGGCCAGCGCCAGCGCGCGCTTGCGCGCCAGGCTGCGCAGCCACAGTTGCCGCAGCGGGTCGGCCAGCAGCGGCGCCATCATCGCCAGCAGCATCAACTGCCAGGACGGCAGCCATTGCGCCGGCGGATTCAGCCACAGCGCGCCGGTCAGCGCGTCCCAGCCGCCGCCGGGACGCTCCAGAACCCAGGCGCCGCAATAACCCGGCGCGGTCAGCCGCCGCTCCAGGGCGATCAGGCCGAGCCAGCCCAAGAGGCTGGCGCAGCGCAGCGGCCAGGGCGTGTCCCGCAGCGCGGCGATCAGGGTTTTGACCGGCATGGACGCTTACTGGCCGTGGCGGTAGACGCTGATGCGGCCTATCGTCACCTCGTCGTCGTCCTCGATGTCGGACACCGGCACCAATTGCACCCCCATCGGCGCCGTGTCCAGCGTCTGGCTTTGACACATGCGGTCCACGATGTCGGTGATCTCCAGCGTCTGGCTGACGCCGTTGCCGCCGTGCTCGGCCAGCGAGGCCTTGCGCGCGCCGAACAGCGCGATGGTGCCGGCCAGGTTCTGCGGGTGTTGCGCCGGGTCGGCGCCCTGGGGCAGGCCGACGTAGACGTTGAACGTGCCGCCGTCCACTTTGCAGCGGATGTTCTCCAGGCTGAGAAAGACGCGGTCCGGCTCTTGCGGCGCGGCGTCTGGCTGGGCCTTGAACTGGCGGGCGGCGGCCTGGCTGGCCTGGAAGCTGCTCAGCACCTTGTTCTTGGCGTCGTCGTCCAGCTGCATCTGCGCGTGGACGGTGTTGTTGCCCAGTTTGATCGCCGCGGCGTTGGCGCCCAGCAGTTCGGTTTTCGGATTGTTCGCCATGGTGTTTGCCGCCGCGGTGTCGGGATGGATGGCCGCCAGCGTCTGCATGCGCTGCGCGACACGGCTGGCGCCGCCGAGAGGGTCCGATACGTCCTGGTAGACGTAGTTCAGGTTCGGCGCCTGGGTGTTGAGCATGTCCTTGGCGACAAAGGTGTAGCCGCTGCCGTTGGGGCGCGGCATCGCGAACTTGCGGTTGACCGGGCCTTCCAGCCAATTGTCGTTGCTGGGGTTTTTGTGGCCGGGATTGCGATTGAGCCATACCTGCCACAGCCGGTCGATATTGGAGTGGTGGATCCAGAACACCGGGTCCAGGCCTGCGAGGTCGGGGTCCGACATCAGGCCGTTGCGGCCGCCGATATTGGTGTGCACCGGATTGTGCGGCAGGTTTTCCAGCCCGCCGCTATTGCCTCCGCCGTGCCAGAACGGCGTTTGCGGCCCGCCGTAGCCCGGCGGAATGCCGTTGGCGGTGCCGATGAACTGCGCGTCCTTCAAGGCGGTGAGCTGCACGGTTTCCGGGCGCAGCGTGATGTGATTGGGCTGGTTGTTCCAGCCGTAGCGTTGGGCCAGCCACAAGGGATTGGCGCCGCCGTCCGGCAAGGTCTTGGACTGGAAACAGGTGGGCAGGTCGCGCGCCTTGGCGTTGGCGCCGTCGCTGTAGTTCCAATAGGGCAAGGCCCAGTCGGCGGGGCCGCCCAGCTTGACGATCTCCGCCAGCACAATGGCTTCGAAGGCCGCCAGATAGCCGCGGTGCCAGGGCATGAAATACCAGCTCTGGTGCTGGCATTGCCGCCAGTAGGTGTTCTGATCGGCGGCGCTGGGCAGCGCTTCGCCGGCTTGCAGATAACCGTGTTGTTGCCAGAGCTGGGAATCGAAGCCGTGGATGGCGGCCAGGTAACGCCAGCTGGTGGGGTCCTTGATCGGGCGTTTCTGCATTTCCCGCACCGCCCGCGCGTACCACAGCACGGTGGGGTCCCAGGGATTGCTCATTTTCAAGATGTCTTTGCGGACGCGAGCCATGTCGTTCTCCTCGATGCGAACGCCGTTCCGGCGCGGCCGAGGCGGGAGTGGCTAAGGCTGGCGGTGAGGCGGTGTATTCGGATTAGCAAACCGCAAAGCTTTCGAACTGTCCTAAAGAACAGTTTTTACCTCGGGGCAATTACTTATTTGAAGCGCCGCTTGCAAGTGGCCGGGCTTTGGCGCGGCAAGGGCTTGAAAGCGCGCCGGCGGGAAGGCGCCAAGCTGGTATCCTTGACCGGTTTTGATTTGGATCGCAGACATGAAACGATGGCATTGCCTTTGGGGCGTCTGGCTGGCGCTGTGCTGGCTTCTGCCGGCGGCCTTGGCCGCGGCGGCGCCGGCCTACGGCCCCTTGTTCACCTTCAGCAAGCAGGGCCGCACCCATTATCTGTACGGCACCATGCATGTGGGCCGGCCGGGCTCCGACGCGCCGGATTGGGGCTTGAAACAGGCGCTGAGCGCCAGCGACGCGCTGGTGCTGGAATTGGACCCGACGGCGGAGGCGGCGGTGGCCGAGGTGACGGCGCTGGCCGGCGCCGCCGCGCCCAGGCAGTGGCGGCAGCTGGACGCCGGCAGCCGGGACTCCTTGCTGAGTCAGTTGGATCAGATGGGCGTGGCGCGCGAGCAGGCGCGCGGCCTGGCGCCCAGCTTGTGGCTGATGCAGCTGGCGCTGCGGGAATACCAGCGCATGGGGCAGCAGGCGCAGCACAGCCGCGAAGCGATGTTGCTGGAGATGGCGCGCGCGGCCAGGCGGCCGGTGCTGGCCCTGGAAACGGCCGGTCAGCAGAGCCGTTTATTGTTTGAGATGCCGGCGCCGGCGCTGCGCGAATGGGTGCGTCAGAGCGCCGAATGGCAGGGCGCGGAGGAGGCGGATCGTTATTACCGGGATTTGATTTCAGCTTGGGAGCGCGGCGATCTGGACGCCTTGCAGGCCTTGGTGGCGCTGCCCGGCTATCCGCGGCTCAGCGCCTGGACCCAGCATGAAATGCTGGACCGCCGCAATCTGGCGATGGCGCGCCGCATAGACGACTGGGCGGCTTCAAAGCGGCTGTTCGTGGCGGTGGGCGCGCTGCATCTGGCCGGCCCCCAGGGCTTGGTGCGCCAGCTGCGGCAGCGCGGCTACCAGCTGAGGCCGGCGCCGCGCGCGCCGTGAGCGGGCTTTAGCTCGCGTCCTTGAGGTTTTTGGGTCCGAAAGCGCCCGGCAGCAGCACTTTCAGCGTGGTGTCTATCTGATCCTCGCCGTCGCAGATGGCGCGCACGCGCATGGACGGGCCGAATTCGTTCAGCACCTGGCGGCAGGCGCCGCAGGGCGGCGTAGGCGTGGCGGTGGGGGTGTAAATGCAGACCGCCAGGACATCCTGGATGCCGTGGTTGGCGCGCGCGGCGTAGATCGCGGTGCGCTCGGCGCAATTGGTCAGGCCGTAGGAGGCGTTTTCCACATTGCAGCCAATGTGGATCTTGCCGGCGCCGTCCAGAATGGCGGCGCCGACGGCGAACTTGCTGTAAGGGACATAAGCCTGGCGAGCCGCCAGGCGGGCGGCCATTTCCAACTCGGCCCATTGCTCGTTGTTGGGTGTGTTGCCGGTCATATTGCCTCCGTTGCGGTTGGCGTGGCATGTTGCGCCGCGCGCGGCCGGGCTGTCAATATCCCGCCGCGGCGCGCGCGTCCGGCTTCAGTACAGCAGAGGCGTCCGCTCCGGCGCAAGCCGCGCCGACTGGTCATTGGCGCAGGTGGTCCCGGCAATACCGCGCCATCGCGTCGGCCAGCGCCTGCGACAAGGCCGACTCCACCCGCCAGTGGTGCCAATACAGCGGAATGTCCAGATGCTGCTGCGGAAACAGATCGATCAGCCGGCCGGAGGCGATGTCGTCTTCCAGCATCAGTTCGGGCAGCAGGCTGTAGGCCAGGCCCTGGCGGGTGATTTCGACGAAGCCCTGCGGCGTGGGCACCGTCAGATAGGGGAAGCCGCCGTGATAGGACACGGTGTGCAGCAGGAATTCGCGGTGCACGTCGTCCTTGCGGCTGTACAGAATGGTGGGCGCGGCGGCCAGCGCCGTTTCGGTGACGCCGTCCGGAAAGTAGCGGCGGGCGAAATCGCGGGTGGCGACGCATAGATAGCGCATATGGCCCAGGAACAGACTGTCGCCGCCCTGGATAGGCTGCGGCCGGGTGCTGACGCAGCCGACCACGTGGCCGGCGCGCATCAACTCATGGGTGTAATCCTGATCGTCCACCATGATGTCCAGCAGCACCGGCTGGCTGTCCAGCACTGGCTGCACCGCCTGCAAGAACCAGGTGGCCAGGCTGTCGGCGTTGACGGCGATGGCGAGGGTGGTGAACTCCGGCCGCGGTCCGCTGGGCAGCAGGGTGTTCATCAGCTGGTTTTCCATCAGGCTGATCTGGCGGAAGTATTGCAGCAGCTGGCGGCCGGCCTCGGTGGGTTCGGCCGGGATGGTGCGGGTCAGCACCGGCTGGCCCAGTTGTTCTTCCAGCTGGCGGATGCGTTGGGAAATGGCGGACTGGGTCAGGAACAGCTTTTTGGCCGCCTTGTCGAAGCCTCCGGTTTCGGCGACGGCCGATAAGGTTTCCAGTTGTTTCGGATCAAGCATGTTTTTACGTCCTTGCCGTGATAATTCCACGGTGTTTCTTGCCTTATCGCCGCCACCTATGGCATGTTGTGCTGCTTCGTCCGAACACGGACGGTGCAAAGGTTTGCCTGCACGCGGTGGCGGCATAAAAATAATTAGAGCGGCTGGCGGCGACGGTTCTGATCGGCTGGCGCCGGCGGCTCATGGCCAATGACAGGCATGTTGAAGATGCAAGCAGATAATAAGGCACTATTGGATGGCATGTGCCGTTTTATCGGAGTTCGGGCGGATCATATGGCGACGCTCAGCGCCCATGCTCCGTTGTTGTTGTCGCGCAAGGAGGCCTTGGGCAAGGAGTTCTACTGGTATGCGATGAAATGCCCGGACACGCTGGCGCTGCTGAGCGAGCGCCTGCCGGGCGGCATCGATTCGCTGGTGGACGCCTTATTGCAGTATTGCGAGCGGATGCTGACCCGCCCGGTCAACGGACGCGCCGCCCGGCGCGTGGTGGAGCAAGGGCGTTTGATGCGCCAGCTGGGCGTGGGCCTGATGTGGGTGGTGGGCGCTTACGAGCGCTGCCAGGCGCATTTCCTGGCGCGCTTGACCGAGGCCGGGCTGGCCCTGGACGAGCTTGCCGCGCTGTCGCGGCTCTTGCGCAAGCGCATTCTGCTGGACCAGATGCTGCAACTGCACGGCCATCAGCAGTCCTTGCAGGAGGCGGTGGACAGCAAGCACCGCCATTTGCAGACCATGTCCGGCCTGTACGCCACTCTCAGCGGGGTCAGCATGGCCCTGGTGCGCTGCTCTGAGCGCCGCGAACTGTTCCAGGCGATTTGCGACGTCTGCGTCCGCGAGGGCGATTTCTCCCATGCCTGGGTGGGCCTCTTGGACGCCGACTCCCAGTGCGTGCGTCCGGCGGCGATGGCCGGCGTTCACGCCGAAGCCTTCATTCCCCGGCTGCAAGTCTCCGCGCTGTCCGAAAGCCTGCATGGCCGCGGCCCCAGCGGCCGGGCCATCCGCGGCCTGGCGGTCCAGGTGGTCAACGATTGCGGCGAAGACCCGTCGATGCAGCCGTGGATGCGGGTGCTCAACGCCAGGAATGTGCGCAGCGCGCTGGTGGCGCCGCTGACGCTGCGCGAGCAGGTGATCGGCACCTTGTCGCTTTACTCCGGCCAGCCGGGGTTTTTCGACGACACCAAGGTGGCGCTGGTGGACACCATGGCGCGGGAGATCAGCCGCGCGCTGGAGCGCCAGGACGCGCTGGAGCGCAGCCATCGCGCCGAATCCGAATTGGCCTTCCTGTCCTTCCACGATCCGCTGACCGGCCTGCCCAACCGGCACCTGATGAAGGAACACATCAACAAGCAGCTGCAGATCCGCCGCGCCAACGCGCGGCTGGCGGTGCTGGTGCTGTCCATCGAGGGCTTTCACGAAATCAACGCCCGCCTGGGCCACGAGGGCGGGGACGCGGTGCTGTGCGAGGTGGCCAACCGGCTGCGGCGCTGCATCTATCCCTATGGCTACGTCGGCCGGGTGGGCGCTTCGCGCTTTGTCGCCTGCAGCGACCGTCACGAGCAGCTGGACCAATTGGTGGACAGCCTGATGGGCAGTCTGCAGCAGCCGGTGGACTGCATGGGGGTGGTGATCCACACCCGTTGCAGCATGGGCATCGTGGTGGAGCCGGTGAACGGGCGCAGCGACGCCGCGGCGCTGCTGCGGCGCGGCGAGCTGGCGCTGAGCCGGGCCAAGGAAGCCGGCGGCGGCCACTGTCGTTACTACCATGTGACCATGGACGAAGAAATCCAGCACATGCACGCGGTGCGCAACGCCTTCGCCGTGGCCATCGCCCGCGATGAACTGGCGCTGTTCTACCAGCCCAAGATCAATCTGCGCGACAACCGCATCGAGGGCGTGGAAGCGCTGGTGCGCTGGCGCCGGGACGGCCGGCTGGAAATGCCGGGCGCCTTCTTCCCGGCGATAGAAAACACCGATCTGATGCGGGAGCTGGACTGGTGGGTGCTGCGCGAGGCCTTGCGCCAGTCCGGCGAATGGCTGGCGGACGGCCGCCATATTCCGGTCAGCGTCAATCTGTCCGCCATCACCTTGAAACACGAGGGCTTCGTGCCCGGCATCCAGGCCTTGTTGCAGGCCTATCCCTTGCCGGCCGGTTATCTGGAGCTGGAGGTGCTGGAGAGCGTGACCCAGCAGGAGGCGGAGCAGATCACCGCCAAGCTGGAGCATTGCCGCGACCTGGGCCTGTCCATCGCCTTGGACGACTTCGGCACCGGCGCGTCCTCGCTGGTGCATTTGCAGCAGCTGCCCTTCGACACCATCAAGATCGATCAGCGCTTCGTCCGGCTGCTGCTGGATACGCCGGGCAACGAGGCCATCATCCGCAGCATGGTGTCCTTCGCCCATTACACCGGCCGCAAGCTGGTGGTGGAGGGCGTGGAGAGCCGGGCGATCTGGGACCGTCTGCTGGAGATAGGCTGCCTGGACGGGCAGGGCTACGAAATTTCGCCTCCGGTGGACCCCAAGCACTTGCCGGCGTGGATCGCGGACTGGGAGCGCCGGGTAAGTATTAATTCAGCTTATATATAATAATTTTTATTAGTTTTACTTTGATACGTCGCTCCCTTAGTCTGTGTCCAAACTTTCCGGGAGCGGTACGTGTTCAACTTCAGCGTTTATCTGTCTGCCCTTGGGCTATCCATCGGGCAGATCGTCGGCATTGGGCCGCAGAATGCCTTCGTGCTGCGGCAGGGCATAGGCCGCAGCCACATCCTGCCCATCATCGTCATCTGCATCGTCGCCGACGTGTTTCTGATCGCCTGCGGGGTGATGGGGGTGGGCAAGCTGCTCAACGCCATTCCCGGCTTCATCGTCACTGTGACCTGGCTGGGCGCGGGCTTCATCCTGTGGCTGGGCTACAAGGCCTTCCGTTCCGCGCTGACGCCGGGCGCGATGTCGCTGGCCGGCGGCGTGGAGCGGGACCGCAAGCGCGCCATCCGTACTGTGCTGGCGGTGACCCTGCTCAATCCCTATACCTGGCTGGATACCGTGGTGTTGATCGGCGGCGTGTCCGCCATCTACGGCGAGAGCGCCGCGCCGTCCTTCCTCTTGGGCAGCCTCAGCGCCTCGGTGCTGTGGTTCGGCGGCATCGGCTGCTTCGCCGGCAAGCTGGCCCCCTTGTTCCAGCGGCCGCAAAGCTGGCGGGTGCTGGATTGCGTGATCGGTCTGGTGATGTTGTTCACCGCCTTCATGTTGTTGCGCAATTACGGTTTTGAAGGGATGGCCTGAGCGGCTGAGAAGGTGTTTGACGCGCGGTTTTTTGAAAGTGACGGCTTGCTTTTGGGCAACCCGTCACTTTTTCATATGCGGTTTGTCGTGACAAGGTAATTTTTCACTGCGTAAATATTCATTTGGAATTGCAAAATAACTTTGTAAATACCAAATCATTTACCATAACTAAATCTCCGTTGTGAACAACATAAGGAGAGTTAGTCATGAAAGCTTTGATTCAAGCCAGTCTGATGGCGGTTTCCGTGTTGGGCGGTCTGTCTTCCCCGGTGGTGGCAGCCCCGGTGAACAACAGTTATATCCAGTCCAGCGCCAATGAGATCCGCGGCTTCCTCGGCGGCTACGCGCGGCCAACGGTCTACGTCAACCAGTATGCCTGCCGCGAGCCTCAACTCAGCGCGATGGCGTGCGGTCCTTACACCATCAGCGTGGGCACCGGCTTCCTGCAGCAGCAGGAAAACAGCTATGGCAACTATGTGGCCAAGTTCATTCTGGCGCACGAATGGGGCCATTCCATCCAGTTCACCCATAACATCTACCGTCAGGCGCCGATGCAGGAGCTGCAGGCCGACTGCGTGGGCGGCACCTTCGCCAAGTACGCCGAAACCAATCTGCGTTATCCGAGCTTCATCGAGAACGCGGTGGCTTCGGCGCGCAACGCCGCCGATTACGGCGAGCACGGCACGCCGTCGCAGCGCGATTACTATTCGCGCTACGGCCACGCCAACGGCCTCAACGCTTGCCTGAACTCGATCTGATCGATAATGGGCAAGCGAGCGTGGGGGCTGGCCGGCGGGCTGGCCTTGCTGGGCTTGGCCTGGCTCAGCCTGCCTGAGCCGGTCCGCGCGCGGCTGGGTCTGAGCGAGCCGGCGCCGGAGGCTCCTGTGGCCTTTGTCGCCGCTCAATCGTGGACGGCCGCGCCGGCCAAGGGCGCCGGTCCGGCGCGGGCTTACCAGGGCCTGAGCTTCGCGGTGGGCGACGGCCCGCCGCCGGCCGCGGCCCCGGCGGAGCCCTTGCCGGAGAGCAAGGCCGAACGCCAGCGCAAGCAGGCCTTGCGCCAGCTGGGCTATGCCATCGACGAGCGCTTCTACCGGATGTCCCTGGCCGACTTGCGCAAGCTGGCCGCCGCCGGCAATGTCCAGGCCCTGACCCATCTGGCCGAACGCTATTTGTTCGAGCTGGACGGCAAGCCGCAGCGGCCGGGCTTCGAGCCGGAGATGCGTTACCGTGAGGAGGCGCGCGCCGCCTTGCAGCAAGCGTATCGGCTGGGCAACCGGCATGCGGCGGCGATGATCTCCGAGAGCTATCTGCTGGAGCGGCAGCCCTTGGAGGCCGCGGCCTGGAATCTGGTGGCGCGGCGAGCCGGGGACGCGCTGAGCGCGGACTGGTTTCTGACCACCAAGGACTACCGGCAGTTGAACGCCGGGCAGAAAGCCGCGGCGGCGGAGCGGGCCGAGCAGATCTGGCGTGAACTGCATCCGGGCGCGGTTCAGTCCAAGGGCTAGCGGTCGCAAAAAACCGGCGACATCCGCAAGGGTGTCGCCGGTTTTCTCCTTAGAGCCTGTTCAACGTCTCGCGAGCAATGGCGAGACAAGGCGAAAACAAGCGAAAAAGCGGAATGTACAAGTGGTACATGAGCATTTTGAGGATGTTTTCAACGCCGTATCGCCGAAGCACAGCAGACTATGAACAGGTTCTTAGCCGAAGCTTGGCGTTTTCCACGCCCTTGTCCAACAATTCCGCTGGAGCGCAGCGGACTTTGACACGTTTTTACTGCGCGTCGGCGGCCAGGCCGGCCACCAGATCCTCGCGGGTGATCAGGAAGACGAAGCCGTCGCCGCTTTCGGTTTCCATCCACATGAAGGGCAGGGTGGGGAAGCATTCTTCCAGCATGTCGCGGTTGTGGCCGATTTCCACCAGCAGCACGCCCTTGTCGTTCAGGAAGTCCGGCGCGCGGCGCAGGATTTCGCGGGTGGCGTCCAGGCCGTCTTCGCCGGAGCCCAGCGCCAGTTCCGGTTCGTGCAGGTATTCCGGCGGCAAGGCGTCCACCGATTCGGCGTCGACATAGGGCGGGTTGGAGATGATCAGATCGTACTTGTCCTCGATGCCCTCGAACATATCGGTGTGGATCAGCTGCACGCGCTCGTCCAGGCCGTAGTTCTGCACATTGATGGCCGCCACTTCCAGCGCGTCCAGCGAAATGTCCACCGCGTCGATTTCCGCGTCCGGGTAGTGGTGAGCCAATTGAATCGCCAGGCAGCCGGAGCCGGTGCACAGGTCCAGCGCGCGTTGGACCAGCTCCGGGTGTTCGATCCACGGCTGCAGCGGTTCGCCCAGCAGTTCGTAGATGAAGGAGCGCGGCACCAGCACGCGTTCGTCCACGTAGAAGTTGAAATCGCCCTGCCAGGCTTCGTGGGTCAGATAGGCCACCGGCACGCGCTGTTCGGCGCGGCGCTCGATCATGTCGATCACGTCCTTGACCTCGGTGGGCAGCAGCTTGGCGTCCAGGAAGGGCTCGAGCTGGTCCACCGGCAGCTTGAGCGCGGACAGCGTCAGATAGGCGGCTTCGTCGTAGGCGTTCTGGGTGCCGTGGCCGTAGAACAGGCCGGCGTCGTTGAAGCGGGACACGGCGAAACGCAGCAGGTCGCGCAAGGTGTTGAAGCTGGATGCAGCCTGGGCGTACATGGTTTTCCTTTCAATACAACAGGGACATGGCGGCGGCCATGTCCCCGGCGGTGTGGGTTCGCGCTCGCGCGGAGCGCGGTCAATGTGGCTGGGCCGTCGGCGTCAGAACGGCAGCTTGGCGTCGGTGGCGGTGCCCAGCACGCGGCGGAAGTCGCCCTTGATGCGTTCCAGCGCCGCGTCGTTGTCGGCCTCGAAGCGCAGCACGATCACCGGCGTGGTGTTGGAGGCGCGCGCCAGGCCGAAGCCGTCCTTGTATTCCACGCGCAGGCCGTCCAGGGTGTTGACCTCTTCGGCGCCGTCGAAGCGGGCGGAAGCCTGCAGCTTGGCGATCAAGGCGTGGTTTTCGCCTTCCTTGGCCATTTTCAGATTCAATTCCGGCGTGGACACCGCATTGGGCAAGGCGTTGAGCAGTTCGCTCGGGTCGTCCACGCGGGACAGCACTTCCAGCAGGCGGGCGCCGGCGTACATGCCGTCGTCGAAGCCGTACCAGCGCTCCTTGAAGAAGACGTGGCCGCTCATCTCGCCGGCCAGCAGCGCGCCGGTTTCCTTGATTTTGGCCTTGATGAAGCTGTGACCGGTGCGCGCCATCACCGGCACGCCGCCGTTCTGTTTGATCCAGGGCTTGAGCAGACGGGTGGATTTCACGTCGTAGATGATCTTGGCCTTGGGGTTGCGCTCCAGCACGTCGGCGGCGAACAGCATCAGCTGGCGGTCCGGCCAGATGATGGTGCCGTCCTTGGTCACCACGCCCAGGCGGTCGCCGTCGCCGTCGAAGGCCAGGCCGATTTCGGCGTCGGTCTTCTGCAGCGCGTCGATCACGTCCTGCAGGTTTTCCGGCTTGGCCGGATCCGGGTGGTGATTGGGGAAATTGCCGTCCACGTCGCAGAACAACTCGCGCACGCGGCAGCCCAGGCGGCGGAACAGCACCGGGGCGAAAGCGCCGGGCACGCCGTTGCCGCAGTCCACCACGATGTTGAGCGGGCGCTCCAGCTTGATGTCGGAGGTGATGCGATCCAGATAGGCTTCCGCGATGTCGTGGGTGCCGTAGCCGCCTTCGCCGCTGGCGAGATCGCCGTCGACGATGCGCTGGTACAGCTTCTGGATGTCGTCGCCGGCCAGGGTGTTGCCGGCCAGCATCATCTTGAAGCCGTTGTAGTCCGGCGGGTTGTGGCTGCCGGTGACCATGACGCCGGACACCGAACCCAGTTCGTGAGCGGCGAAGTACAGCATGGGGGTGGCGACGCGGCCGACGTCGATCACGTCGACGCCGGCGGCCTGGATGCCTTCGGCCAGCGCCTGGCACAGATCCGGGCCGGACAGGCGGCCGTCGCGGCCGACCACAACGGTTTTCACTTTGCGGGCCTTGGCTTCGGACCCGACGGCCTGGCCGATCTGGCGGGCGACTTCATTGGTCAGGGTCTTGCCGACGATGCCGCGGATGTCATAGGCCTTGAAGATGTCTTTGGACAGTTTGCTCATGGCGTTCTTATGCAATCGAAATGAAAGAGGCGCGCGGAGCGGCGGTGCTCCGCGTCGGAAATTAGGGGCTCAGGCGGCCAGCGCGGCGCTCAGGCTGATCAATTGGTCCAGCTTGGCGCGCGCCTGTCCGGAGTCGAGCGCTTCGCGCGCCATGGTAACACCGTCGGCCAGGGTAGGGGAAACGCCGGCCGTGTAGATGGCGGCGGCGGCGTTGAGGCAGACGATGTCGCGCGCCGGGCCGGCTTGGCCGTCAAGCACCGACAGCAGAATGTCGCGCGAGGCGGCGGCGGTGTCCGCGCGCAACTGCTTGAGTTCGGCGAAGTCCAGGCCCAGTTCGCGCGGGTCCAGCTCGTACTCTTCGATTTGCCCGTTCTTTAGTTCAGCCACCATGCTGGGGCCGGACAGGGTCAGCTCGTCCAGGCCGTCCAGGCCGTGCACGATCAGCGCGTGGCGGCTGCCCAGCTGTTTCAGCACCCGCGCCTGGATGCCCACCAGGTCCGGGTGGAACACGCCCATCAACTGGTTTTCGGCGTCGGCCGGATTGGTCAGCGGCCCGAGGATGTTGAAGATGGTGCGGGCGCCCAGCTCCTTGCGGATGGGGGCCACGTGGCGCATCGCGGTGTGGTGGTTGGGGGCGAACATGAAGCCGATGCCGATTTCGTCGACGCAACGGCCCACTTGCTCGGCGTTCAAGCTCAGCTTGACGCCCAGCGACTCCAGCACGTCGGCGCTGCCGGAGCTGGACGACACCGAGCGGCCGCCGTGCTTGGCCACGCGGGCGCCGGCCGCCGCGGCGACGAAGGCGGAGGTGGTGGAGATATTGAAGGTATGCGATTTGTCGCCGCCGGTGCCGCAGGTGTCCACCAGGTGGTCGCGTTGGCTGATGGGCACCGGGGTGGCGAACTCGCGCATCACCGTGGCGGCGGCGGCGATTTCCAGCACCGACTCCACCTTGACGCGCAGGCCGATCAGGATGGCCGCGGTTTGCGCCGGCGTCAGTTCGCCGCGCATGATCTGGCGCATCAAGTCCAGCATTTCGTCATAGAACAGCTCGTTGCCGTCGATCAGACGGTTCAGCGCGGCCTGCGGGGTAATCATCGGGGGAGTCCTTTTGCTTGCGTGGGCGGCGTCGCGCGAAGGCTCGCCGTCCGGTGATTCAATTGCCGGCGTGCGCCGCCAGTTGGGAGAGGCGCTGCTCGATCAGATCGACGCGGCAGGCGGTCCGCGCCTGATCCGCGCCGTTGCCGCTGGCGTAGCTGCTGGCCACCCAGCGGCACTGCTTGTCCAGATAGGTCTTGAAGGCGCGGCCGGATTGGCTGAGCGCCAGCCGGGCGCGGTAGCGGTTGCCGGTGATCTGGTCCAGTTCGCGCATCGCCGCGGCGGCCTGGTTCTCGCCGCGGCTCAGCTCGGCCTCGGCCTTGCTCAAGCGCTGTTGCAGACAGACGGACACGGCCGGGCTTTGCGCCTCGGCCCGCATGCAGTCGTCCAGCGCGCCGGCGCCGCAGACGGCCGGCAGCGCCAGGGCGGCCAGCATCAACATCCTCTTCATCAGGCGAACTCTTTCAGAAAATTGACCAGCATCGAGTGGCCGTGATCGGTGAGGATGGATTCCGGGTGGAACTGCACGCCTTCGATCGGCAGCGTCTTGTGGCGCACGCCCATGATTTCGCCGTCGTCGGTCCAGGCGGTGACGTCCAGGCAGTCCGGCAGCGTCTCGCGCTCGATCACCAGCGAGTGATAGCGGGTGCAGGTCACGGGATTGGGCAGGCCGCGGAACATGCCGACATCGCGGTGTTTGACCGGCGACACCTTGCCGTGCATCAGTTGTTTGGCGTGGACGATGCGGCCGCCGAAAGCCTGGCCTATGCCCTGATGGCCCAGGCATACGCCCATGATGGGCAGTTTGCCGGCGAAGTGCCGGATGGCCGGCACCGAAACGCCGGCCTCGTTGGGCGTGCAGGGACCGGGGGAGATCACCAGGTATTTGGGCTGCAGCACTTCGATTTGCTGCAAGCCGATTTCGTCGTTGCGGAACACCTTGACCTCCTGGCCCAGTTCGCCGAAGTACTGGACCAGGTTGTAGGTGAAGGAGTCGTAGTTGTCGATCATCAATAGCATGTTTGGCTTAAACCTTTGATTTCACTGGCCTTAAAGGGTTTGCCAGCTATTTGATGCCTCCGGCGGCGTCCGCGCGTTTGAGCGCGGGCCGAACGGGGAGGCGGTTGGAGCATGAGAATCAATATACCGGATCGGGCAAAAGTGCGCAGCTAGCTTGGCGGCCTGCCTATCCGGCGATCGGGTCAAGGTCCGCCGCCGCGGCCTGGCCGCGCTCCGCTCGCGCCAGATCGACGACGGCCTGGATCGCGGCCCTGGCCTGCGGGCTGTTGTGCCAGCAGCTGGAGCCCATCATGTCGGCGATCTGGCGGGTCAGCAAGGCCGGGTCCTGGTCCGCCAGTTGCGGCAAGGAAGAAAAGCCGATTTGCTCCAGCCTTGAAACCACGGTGGCGCCCACGCCTTTCAAAGCCACCATCTTGTCTTTCTCCTCTGCGCTGAAACCCATGCGGTCTCCCGGTCTTGATTGCGGTCCGCCTAACAGGATACACGCGCCGCGCGGTTTGAATGAGAGGCGGCGGAGATGTTTCGCGCCGATGCCGCTCTTAGAACGTGTTTACGATCTCGCGAGCTAGAGCGAGACAAGGCGAAAACGGCTGAGAAAGCGGAATGTACAAGGGGTAGGTGAGCATTTCGAAGCGGTACTCGCCGTGTCACGTTTCACGACGCGCAGCGGATCGTAAACAGGTTCTTATTCCCAACTCATCGCCCAGGCGTACAGCGCAATCATCATCATGACTTCCATCATCAGGCTGCCCAGTATGAAGAGCAGGGGCATGAACAGCAGCGAGCCGTAATGCAGCACCAAGGCGGTGGCGAAATAATGCAGCGGCGCTTCCAGCAACAGGTAGGCGAGGGACGCGCCGCTCAGGGCAAGCTTGTGCCAGAGCGGCTTTTCCAGCACGTGAAAGGTCAGCGCGTGCACCCAGGGCATCAAGAACAGCAAGGTCAGCACAAAGGTCAGGCAGGAGCTGTGATATTCGGGAAGCGAGTGGCTGAAGGCCGCCGGCAAGAAGGCGAAGTACACGCAGGCGCAAGCCTGGATGATGACGAATAAGCGCAGCAGATAGCGCAGCGGCATGTTTTCCGGGCTGATCAAGAACGACAGCAACAGCAGCAGCAAGCCGGCAAGCCCATTGCTCCACCATTGCCAGAACGAGGGCACCGAGGCCGGCAGATCCAGCCACGGCAGCCATAAACCCGGTATCCGCCCGTCCAGTATCTCCAGGCGGGAGAGCTGGGCGGGCACGCCGGTCGCCGCGATGCTCCACTCCGTAACCGCCTGCCAAAAGGCGAGCGTCTGCGGCAGGAAGGCGAGCAGCAAGAGATTGAACAGCAGCGGCAAGCCGAGGATTTCCAGCCAGCGCAGACGCCGGAACGGCTCGGTGCGCATGGCCCGGTGCAGGGAGATGCGCTCGCCGCCGTGACCGGTGTGGCGGACCGCCTTGAAGTGTTGCAGACGTTCTTGAAGGCTCATGGCAGGTTCCAGAACACGGCGGTGGTGATGCCGGAGCGGTCGTAATAAGGGCTGTGGTAGCGCTCGACCCCGACATGGATGCCCCAATGCCGGCCTATCCATTCCCTCCAGCTCAGTTGATAGAGCTGGCTGTCGAAGCTTTGCTTGGGCTGGTCGACGCCGATGGGCATATAGCCCTCGCCGCCGGCGTTGACGGCCAGGGTGATCAGGCGCCAGCGGTCGCGTCCATAGGTCACCGCGCCGTAAGCCTGCATCGAACTCACGCTGCCGGGATTGCTCAGCGTGCGGTGCACGCCGCCTTCCACCACCCAGGGCGAGTCGAAGTAATAAGCCATGCCCAGGGTCAGAATGCGATCGCTATAGCCTTGGCGGTTGTCGTTGTAGGCCAGGCCGAAGGTGCTGACCAGATTGCGGCCGGGCAGCCATTTGCGGTTGAGGGCGGCGCCGTAATGGGTGCCGGGCCAGAAGGTGCCGCTGCTGCTGCGCCCCAATTCCAGCCGGCTGTACCAGTCCGGGTTGATGTCGTGGTTCCAGCCCGCGTTCAAGGCGATGCCGTGTTCGCCGAAACGGCTGTCCTGCTCCGCGATCCAGTCGAAGACGTTGCCGGCGTCGGTTTGCCATACCCCGGACAGATAGACGCCGTTCCAGGCGGGATTGTTTGCGGTGAGGCTGGAATGCTGTCCGCCGATTTCGATGCTGCGCGCCCAGGAGTACGGCTCCGGCGTCGAGGCTTCCGTCTCGACATCGGCGGCGGCCGGCGAGGCTTCGGCCGCCTCCGGGGCGGCGGCCTCGTCGGCGCGGGCTTGGCCGGCAAGGCAGCAGGCCAATAGGCAGAGGTGGGCGAGTGGTTTACTGAGCATGGCGGGTCTCCGTCGTGTCGCTCGTTGTTTGCAGATAGTCAAAGCGCAGGTCCTGCCCGGATTGGGCGCTGACGCGCCAGGCGTCCGGCAGCGCTTCTATCTCCGCTTTGCCGGAGCGCAGCACCGGTCTTGCCGAGCTTTTGGGCAGCAGCCAGCTTTGCCGCGCCAGGCTGCCTGGGTTGTGCGCGCTCACGCTGACCCAGGACGCGTCCCGGCCTTCCGCCGGCGCGACTTGCCATTGAGTCAGTTCGCGCTGGGACAGGAAGCGGGACAGCTGGGTCATCGTGTACCAGTGAAAGACGCCCTGGTCGCGCAGCGCCCGGGTTTGAGCCAGCCATTGCTTGACCGTCTGCTGATAGAAGTAGACGCCCGGCGGGTGGAAATAGACCAGGCGCGCCACTCGCTGTTGCACGGCGAAGCGGGTCATGTCCTGCAGCCAAAGCGTCATTTGCTCGCTGGGCAGCTTATTGCGCACCGCTTCTTCGAAGGAGGCGATGCCGCCGTTGGCCGACACCGGGAAGGCCCAGGGCCGGCCATGCATGTCGGCGGGGTCGATATAGGTCCGGGTGGGGCCCATGGACAGATCGCCCACATAGTAATAAGCCAGCACCCCGTGTTGGCGCAGCCAGGCGGTCACCCAGTCCGGATGGTGGCCGTTGGGCGCCGAATACTCGGTGAGCGCTTGCTGGGTGAGGTTTTCCAGGTCTTGCTTGTTGTTGGCGAGATAGGACGCCCACTGCTTGCCGTTGTGCTCGTTGATGTTGAAGGCGAAGTAGTTGTGCATCCAGCCGCCGTGCGCGCCGATGTCGTAACCCAGCGCCCGCAAGCGGCGAACCCAGTCCTGGGCTTGCGCGTTATGGGCAAGGTCCATGCCCCGGTGGTCGCCGGGCTGATTGGTGTCCGGACCGGTGGTGAAATGGACGGAATAGGGGCCTTGCTCGAGAAAGCCCAGTTTTTTCAGCAGGTCCAGATAGGGGATGGCGTTGGCGTCGTCCACGTGCCAGTTCATCACCAGGCCGCCGACGCCGTCCGGCACCGAGGCGAGCTGAGGCAGATGCAGCACCCGCGTATTGAAAAAGTTCAGATAGGACTGCAGCCACAGGCCGTCGGTGCGTATCTTGAGAAAGGTGACCGGCAGATTGACGAACAAGACTTTGCCGCGGCCGTAATCCCGCAGGCCGGCAATCAAGGTGCCGTCCGGGCCTTCGGCCAGCACCCGTCCCTGGAAAGAACCGCGGGTCGCCAGATAACTGAAGGCGGCCTGGTCGTAGCCGTAGGTCGAGGCCTGCAGCAAGGAGGGCTTGCCGCCGGCATAGGGCTGGAAGCGGCCGGGGGTGATGCCGAGTTCGGCCACCGTGGACGGCGACATCAGCATCAGGTCCCTGCGCACCATCTGCTTGCCCAGTTCCCGGTACAGCAGATAATCCACGCCCACCATGCGAGCGAGCGTCGGCTTGTCCAGAAAGCGGCCGCCGGCGTTTTCGCTGGCGGCGTCGTAATTGATCCATAAGGCGCCGCCCGCCTGCACGTATTCCTCCAGCACCCCGGCCAGCGCCGCGTCGACATGGCGGTGAATGGTGTCCGGCAAGATGATGCCGCGGATGCGGGCGCGTTGTTCCGGCTCCATGTCCACCAATTGGCTGGCGGTGATCTGCATCATCGCCACGCCGCCTTCGTTGGCCGCGTCCTGCCAGGCCAGCGCGTATTTGTTGCTGGCCGGCTTGTCGGGCAGCAATAGGGCGATGAAGGCCCTGGGCGGCGGCGTCCGGCTTGCGCTCAGCTTGTGCCAGATCGCGCTTGCCGCCAGCAATAGTCCAAGCAATAGGATGATGAACACCCAAAGAGGACATGATCGAATCTTGTTCATTCTTCCTGCCTTTGTTCTTGCTCCGCCGCTGTCGCCAGGCGGTGCGTCAATCCTTGAAAAACCGCTTCCTCCAGCACGTTCCAGCGCGGCGTTCCGCGCGCCGGCGCCGCCTGTCGCAGCCAGGCGCGCGCCGCGTCCTCGCGGCCGCCTCTCAGCGCGGCCAGGGCCAGCACGCCCCAGGGAAAGTCCAGATGAGCCTTGTCCTGGACAAGCCAGGGCCGGCCTTCGCCGCGCAGCCAGGCGTCGAAGGAGGCCTGCCCCGGCATCGCCGGCAAATCCGCCATGTCGGGGAAGAGTTGCGCGGCGGCTTCCGGGTAGAAGGCGATGGGCGGGATGTCGCGGCTGGCGACGCGCCAACGCCGGGTTTTCGCCTCCCAAAAGGTCTTGGGCAGCGCCGCGGCCAGCTGGCGCATCCTCCGGCAGCTGGCGCCGGCGTTGACGCAGTCGTCGCGCAGCGCCGCGTAGACCTCGACGTTGTCCATCAGGTAAGCCAGCTTGGCGCCGGCTGTGTAATCGTAAACGCCGCTGCGCGCTTGCCTCAGCCGCCACAGCGCGCGCCGGGCGCGCGCCAGCGAGGCCTGCAGGGCCGGCGGCATTTCTTGTCGCCGGTAGCGTCGGTTCAGCAAGGAAATCCACATGGCCAGCGTGGAGTCGTCGGCGTCGGCGTCGGCCGCCCGACGCCAAACGCCATCGGCCTGGCGTTCGAAACGGGGAAAACTGCCGTTGCTTTCCTGTCTGGGCACCAGCCACGCCGTCCAGGCGTCCGCGGCGGAGGCGATGGACAGGCCCAGCTCGTCGGCCGTCAGCAAGGCTTTCATCGCGAAATAAGGGTCGACATGGCGACCATGCGCTTGCAGCAGGATGGCGCCGTCCTCGTCTTGATAGCCGGGCCAGCTGAGCAGGCCGGCTGCGGCCTGTCCCGCCCCGCAGCACAAGGCCAGCAGCAGATAGAGACGCTTCATCATCCGCGCACCTTGCCACGGACGCGGGCCCAGATGGTGCCGTGCGCGCGCAGAGGCGGTGTCAGCAAGACCCGGCGCGAAGAAACGGTGTTGGGCGCGTCCGGCGCGCCCAGCGCGGAATGGGCGCCGATGGCGACGAGCCGGTCCGCCACGACCGGGCCCAGCAGCTGGCAGTGTTCCCGGCAGATGATGGAGTGGTCGGACACGACGGCGCCGGTCACGACCACACCGCGGGCCAGGCGCACCGGCCCGCTGGCCTTGACGCTGCCTTCTATCCGGCAGCCGGCGCGGATGCGCAAGCCGCCGCGCACCACCAGGTGGCCGCGCAACAAGCTGTTTGCCGGCAACTGGAAATCGCCGTCCACCACCGCCCGGCGCATTTCCGCGTTAAAGGGATGGGCCGCGGGCAAGCCGCCGATGTCCACCTCCCTGAGCGGCCCGGCCGCGGCCTGCTGCGGCGGCGCGTCTCCCAGGCGTATGTTTGCGGCTTGGATGCGCTGGAACAGGATGGGGCCGGCAATGTCCAGCGTTTCCTCCGCCACGGCCCGTCCGAACAGCTGGCTGTCCGGTTCGATGCGGACGTTCCGGGCGCCGGCCCAGCGCAGGATGGAGCTGCCTCGCCCCAGGCTCAGCTCGCCGTCGGCCAGGACGCTGCGCAGGATCGCGCCCGGTCCGGTGGCAATGTCGTCATCGCAATGGATTTCCTTCAGAAAGCTGAAGTGGGCGGGGATGCGCAACGCGCCCGCGGCCAAGACTTCTTCGTCCACGACGGGGCGGGGTGTTTGTCCGAGGGCTTCCAGGCGGGCGTTCCAGTCTTGCCGCCATTCGTCCGAGTCCAGCGCGTCCAGCCGCTGCCGATAGTTGCGGGCGAAGACGTTGGCTGTGCCGATATGCAGCCGGTTGATGCCCAGCGCGGAGGTGTCGGTCTTGCGCAGCAATTCCAGCAGGCCGGGCAAGAGCGGCAGGGCGACCAGCGGCGCGACGCCCAAGATATAGATCAAGGCCATCATCCCGGCTGCCTCCGATAACGCTTGGTTTTGTCCCAATGCAGCGTTCTGTTTTTCTTGAAGGGTTCGATCAGCGACTGCTGCAGCGTGGCGCGGGAAATGGTGACCAGGCTGACGAGAAAACCCAGAATGGCGAAAGGCAAAATGCGCAGCCTTTTGCCGTTGCCGTCCAGATAACAGGCGACGCCGATCTCGAAGAAGGCGGCGAAATTGCCCATCGCGCTGTAGCAGACCAGGGCCAGGATCAGCAACACGCCGGGAGACGGCAACATGCTGTCGAAAAAGAACAGCAGCAGGGTAATGGCCCAGCCCAGCAGCAAGAGCGGGGACATGGCGTAAGTGCCCAGCAGCAGGAGCCCGTCCAGTTTTTCCCGCTTTTGCACCCCGCGGGTGCTCAGCAGGCGGCCGACGTGCCGCGCCAGCGCCTGGTTGTGGCCGCGCGTCCAGCGCATCAATTGCCGGATGCGCACCGGCCAGCTTTCTGGCACCTCCTCGTAACACTCGGAGCGATTGGTGTAGACCGTGAGCCAGCCGCCGATCAGCAGCCGGTAGGTCAGATCGGTGTCTTCGGCCAGCACGTCGTCGTGCCAGCCGCCCACGCTGTTGAGCGCGGCGACGCGGATGCCGCCGACCGTGCCGCCGTACTGCGGCACCAGCTTCATATTCATCCTGGCCTGCTGGTCCACCTGATAGCCGCCGGCGCGCTCCATGTCCAGCATGCGGGTCAGCAGATTGGCGCCCGGATTCAAGGGCACCACGCGGCCCATCACCGCGCCGACCTCGGGATCGAAAAACGGCGCGATCAATTGCTTGAGCAAGCCGCGGCTTGGCAGGTAATCGGCGTCGAAGACGATGAACAGCTCGGTGTCGATCAAGGCCGTCGCGTCCTTCAGCGCCGCGGCCTTGCCGGGCTTGCCCTGGCTGCGGTGGAAGGGCCTGATCACGTCCGGCCTGCGCGCCGCGATGCGGTCTATGATGGCGCGGGTGCCGTCCGTCGAGCGGTCGTTGACCGGCATGATGATCATTTGCCCCGGCGGGTAGTCGGACTCGAGCAAGGCCTCCATCGCATCGGCGATCACGGCCTCCTCGTTGTGCGCCGCGATGAAGACCGTGACTTTGGGCCAATGCGCCGTCTCAATGTCCAGATAAGGATGACGCTGATGGCCGAACAGCCGGTTCAAGGTGAAGGCCATATGCCGCGCCGCGTACACCATGATCAGGAGCACCACGCCGTACAGCACCAGGTTCAGCGTGCGCAAGGGCCAGATGAAGGGTTGGGCGCTGGCGCGCAGCAGCAGGGGATCGTCCTCCTGGCTGACCGTGCGGCGGCGCGCTTCTTCGATCTGATCCAGGATCAGCTGCTGGGTATGGCGCAGGTCGACGTTGTCCGACGCCCCCTTGATGCTGACGGAGGGACGGACGGCGGCGGGGAGCGCGTCCGGGTCCATGGGCAGCGCCTCCATGGCGGCCCGGCTTTCCGACGACGCGGCCGCGCCGCGCCGGGAAGCGTGATGGCCGGCGGCGGCGGCCGGCTCCTTGGCGGACCAGGCCGGCGAACAGAAAATCAGCAGGATCAGCCAGAGCAGGGCTCGCGGTGCCATTCCTATCTCCCCGGCGCGGAGGCGTGAGCGCTGGCGGCCTGCCGCGGGCGCGGCAAGGCGGAGAGAATGGCGGCGATGCGTCTGCCGGCGCTGCCGTCGCCATAGGGGTTGTGGGCTTGAGACATGCGCTGGTAAGCCGCCTGGTCGTCCAGCAAGGCGCTGGCGTGGCGGACGATAAGATCCGTTTCGGTGCCCACCAGCTTGGCGGTGCCGGCCGCGAGCGCTTCAGGCCTTTCCGTGGTGTCCCGGGTGACCAGAACCGGTTTGCCCAGCGCCGGCGCCTCTTCCTGTATGCCGCCGGAGTCGGTGATGATCAGGTGGCAACGGGCCATCAGGTAGACGAAGGGCAGGTATTGCAGCGGCTCGATCAGGTGAATGTTGCGCACCCGGGACAGCAGCGCGTACACCGGTTGGCGAACATTGGGATTCAAATGCACCGGGTAGACGATGTCCACGTCCGGATAACGTTCCGCCAATTGGACCAGCGCGCGGCAGAAGCTTTCGAACTTCTCGCCGAACTTCTCCCTGCGGTGGCCGGTGACCAGCACCACTCTCGCCTCCGGCCGCAGATAGGAGAAGGCGGCGGCGACGCCGGCCTTGAGCTCCGGCTGCTGCTCCAATTTCTTCACCGTCAGCAGCAGGGTGTCGACGACGCTGTTGCCGGTGATGAAGATCCGCTCGGGGTCGACCTTTTCATTGCGCAGATTGAGACAAGACTCCTCTGTCGGGGCGAAATGCCAGGACGCCAGAATATCGGTGACGCGGCGGTTCATCTCCTCCGGCCAGGGGGAGTACAAGTCTCCGGTCCGCAAGCCCGCTTCCACGTGTCCAATCGGAATCCTGCGGTAAAACGCCGCCAGGCTGGCGCCCAGCGTGGTGGCGGTGTCGCCGTGAACCAGCACGACGTCGGGCTGGACTTCCTCCAGTACCTTGTCGACGGTTTCCACCAGTCTGGCGGTCAAAGAGGCCAAGCCTTGAGCCTGTTGCATCAGCTTCAGGTCGAAGTCCGGCTTGATCTCGAAAAAATCCAAGACCTGATCCAGCATCTCGCGGTGCTGGCCGGTCACGCACACTTTTGACGCCACGCCCGGGCAGTCTTGCAGCGCGTGGATCACGGGCACCATCTTGATGGCCTCCGGACGGGTGCCAAAGATTGTCAGTACAGTAAACATATTGTCTCCATTGCAGCGATTCCAGGGCCTTGATACGGCTGACTTTGTTTGTTTTGTTAAAACTACTGTTTTTGTTTGTTTAAATTAAGCTAGCACAGGTTTCGCTAGAAACAAAGTTAAATATTTGTTTAAATCAATTGGTTTAATATTGGGCGAGTCAGGCGCTCATTCGCCAGCGGGCCGAGGCCGTAGCGGATTGGGCGGATCCGCAGGCGTCGATCGCAGGGTTCCGCCGGAATGCACCTGACCGAAGCGCTAGTGCCCGGGCCGGGATTACGGTGTGAAACTGCAATGGCATTTTTTTGTTAGCATGTGAGGACATATGCATGCGGGCGCTAATAACGTTTGAGAAGCGGGCCCGAAGCGCCGGAGAGCGCGGTCGGCTTCAATCTGGGGAGTTGTGCCCATGGAAAAGAAACAATGCCTTCATTGCGGGTACTGGCGCGGCGACGCGCCGCGCGATAGGAGGGCGCCGGCTTACGCCTGCCCGCTGTGTCAGGCGCCTTATCAGGAAATGTATCCGCAGCCGTTGCCGCGGCGCGAGCCGGAGCCGGCGTCCCGGCTCAAATGGGCGCATGCGGGCGCGGTGATCGTCGTCCTGCTGGCCGGCGCGGCGGGCTTGACGTACACGGTCTGGCCCAGCCAGCAGCAGGCCGAGGCCAGGAACGAGGCGGAACTGAGGGAAATCGCCGGCGTGGTGTTGCCGGGCGCGGAGCAGGCCAAGGAGGAGCTGTGCGGCGGCGAGGCCTTCGCCGCCGGCGCTTTTTGCCGCTGGGCGTCGGAGCTGGCGGCGGTGGGGCGCCGGGCGACGCTGGCGCGGCACTGCATGGAGGTGGTCTCCGTCCGGATTCACCCGGGGAGCAAGAGCCCGGAACGGCCCGATTTCGCGGTGGGGTGCCGGGACTCCGCCGGGGAGATGATGGAAATGAGTTTCAACGAGGAGGACTTGAAGGCCGGCGGCGCGGCGCCGGCCGAGTAGGGCCCGTTCAAGTCTCGCGGGCCGGGCCTGGGGCGTAGCTTCGCCGTTTGAACAAGAGGGCGACGGCGATGAGCGCGGCCGGCAACAGCAGCATGCTGAAAATCCAGTCCGGGCGCACCTGCTGACGCATCAGCTCGGCGCCGGCCAGCACTCCGAAGATGGCGCCGCCGCGGCCGACGCCGTACATGCCGCCCACTCCGCTGGCGCGGCAGCGGGTTGGATAAAAGGCGGCGGACAGCGAGGCCAGCGCCGATTGCCCGCCGCCGGAGGCGAAGCCCATGCAGAACACCAGCAAGCCCAGCTGTCCGCCTTGCTCGCCCTGGGCGACGGCGGCGCCTATCGCCCAGGCCAGCAGGCCGGCGACGGCGAAGTTGGCCGCCAGCAGGCGGTGCGGCTCGGCGCGGCCCATCCACCAGCCCAGCAGAATGGAGCCGACGCCGCCGCCCAGCGGAAACAGCGCGCTGATCCAGGCGAAGCGGCTCAGCGAGAGGCCCGCCTCCTTCAACAGCAGCGGCATCCAGTTCACCACCAGGTAATAGATCAACATGCTCATGAAGCAGCTGAGCCAGAGCAGCAAGGTGCCGGCCGTCAAGGGCCGGCTCAGCACCGCGCGCAGGCCGGCGCGCGGCGCGTCGCCGTCGTCGCCCAGGCGGAAAGCGACGGCTTGCTCCAGTTCCGGCGTGGCGGCGAGGCGGCGCAGCCGCGCTTTAATCTCGTTGACTGAGCGCCGGCGCGCCGCCAGATAGCGCACCGATTCCGGCAGCCAGCGGTATAGCGCCAGCGCCAGCAGCAGCGGGAACACCCCGCCCAGCCACAGCGGCGCGCGCCAGCCGTAAGAGGGAATCAGCCAGCCGGCGCACAGGCCTCCGGCGCCGGCGCCCAGCGGAAAACCGCACAACATGGCGCTGACCAGCAGCGCGCGGCGTCGCGCCGGGCTGTATTCGGACAGCAGGGTGATGGTATTGGGCAGCGCCGCGCCCAGGCCGATGCCGGTGAACAGGCGGTAGACGGTGAGCGCGTTCAGCGAGTCCGCCGCCGCGGTCAGCAGGCTGCCGACGCCGAACAGCAGCGTCGACGCGATCACCGCGGGCTTGCGGCCCAGGCGGTCGGCCAGCGGCCCGCCCAGCAAGGCGCCGCCGGCTAGGCCGAACAGGGCGGCGCTGAGCGCCTGGCCCAGCTGCGGCTTGCTCAGCCCCCACTGCTCCATCAGCGCGGGTGCAATGTAGGACAGGGCCGCCAGGTCGTAGCCGTCGGCGAACATGACCAGAAAGCACAGCGTCAGCAAGACGGCGTGAAAGGGTCCCAGGCGGCTTCGGTCGATGAAGCGGTCAACATCCAGGGCGGCGGACATGGCGGCGTTCTCCCGGCGCGTCACAGCTTGACGCAGACATTGCTGATGTCGGAGTAGAAATCCAGCGAATGGCGGCCGCCTTCGCGGCCGAGGCCGGACAGCTTGCTGCCGCCGAAGGGGGTGCGCAGATCGCGCGCGTACCAGGCGTTGACCCAGACGATGCCGACCTGGACGCGCCGCGCCAGCCTGTGGGCGCGGTCCAGCCGCTGGGTCCACAGCGCGCAGGCCAGGCCGTAGGGACTGTCGTTGACGCGGCGCAGGATCTCCTCGTCGTCGTCGAAGGGCGCGATGTGGCAGACCGGGCCGAAGATTTCCTCGCGCACGCAGCGGGCGTGGTCAGGCAGGCCGGTCCAGATCGTCGGGCGCACATAAGCGCCTTGATCGCGCGCGTCGCCGAACTGCGGCGTTTCGCCGCCGGTCACCACCGCCGCGCCTTCCTCGCGCGCCAGCGTGAAATAAGACAGCACCTTCTCGCGGTGCTGGCGCGACACCAGCGGGCCCAGGTCCACGCCGTCCTCGTCCGGATAGCCCAGTTTCAGGCCCTCGGCGCGGGCTTTCAGCGCGGCGACGAAGCGTTCGAAGATAGGGCGCTCCACATAGACCCGCTCGGTGCACAGGCAGACCTGCCCGGTATTGAAGAAGGACGATCTGGCCACCCCGGCCACCGCCGCGTCGAAGTCGGCGTCGGCGAACACCACGGCGGCGTTCTTGCCGCCCAGCTCGAAGGAGATGTCCTTCACGCCGTCGGCCACCGCCTTCATGATGGCGCTGCCGGTGCGCGATTCGCCGGTGAAGGACACGGCGCTGATTTGCGGCGCGCGGGTCAGGTGTTCCCCGGCCGAGCCGGGGCCGAAGCCGTGCACCAGATTGAACACGCCGGCGGGAACGCCGGCCGCGTCCATCACCTCGGCCAGCAGGGCGGCCGACGACGGCGTTTCCTCGGAGGGCTTGCACACCACGGTATTGCCCATCGCCAGCGCGGGGCCCAGCTTCCAGGTCAGCAGCAACAGCGGCAGGTTCCACGGCGCGATCACCGCCACCACGCCCAGCGGCTTGCGCACGGTGTAGTTGAACAGCAGGCCGCCGTCGGCCTGCGGCGTTTCGCAGCAGTCGTCCACCTGGGCGACGGCGAGATCGGCGAAGGTCCGGAAATTGGCGATGGCGCGCGGCAGGTCCAAGGTGCGCGCCAGGTGCAGCGGCCGGCCGGTGTCGGCCACCTCGGCGGCGACGAAGTCGTCGAAACGCGCCTGGATGCCGTCGGCCACCTTGTGCAGCAGCGCGGCGCGCTCCGGCGCGCTATAGCGGCCCCAGGGTCCTTGCAGCGCGTCGCTGGCGGCCTGGACGGCGCGGGCCACCTGGACGGCGTCGGCTTCTACCGCCTGGTTCAACAGCCGGCCGTCCACCGGGCTGATATTGTCGAAGCGCTGGCCTTCCTCTTCGAATCGGCCATTGATGTACAGCGGCAGCAGGGCGGGGCGGCTCATGGTTTCTATCCTCGTCAACGGGGGGTGGACGCCGCGGTCTTAGAACCTGTTTACGATCTGCTGCGCGTCGGCGATACGGCGTTGAAAATGGTTTCGAAATGCTCATGCACCGTCTGTACACTCCGCTGTCTCAACCGTTTTCGCCTTGTCTCGCCTTAGCTCGCGAGATCGTAAACACGTTCTTAAGGGACGACGCAATATTGGCGAGTGTAGGAAAGGCGGCCTTGGGCGCGAAAATGAATAAATCGAGTCTTGCTATTCCCCGCGCTTATACCTGATCCGCCGCGTCCAGCGCGGCGGCGGCCAGTTTCAGGCTGTCTATCATCTGCCGGGCCGCCGGCGTCAGCGGCTTGTCGGCGCGCACCGAGTAGCCGACGGCGGTGGGCGGCCCCACCTCGTCCAGCGGCAGCACCGCCAGCAGCTTGGCGGCGGCGAAGCGGCGCGCCGCCAGCCGCGGCATCAGGCCCAGGCAGTCCGAATCCACCAGCAGATTGACATTGGTCAGCAAGGACAGCGATTCCAGCAGATTGTCCGGCAGCGGGAGGCCGGCGTCGTGGAAGAACTGCTCGGCCACCAGGCGGGCCGGCGAATCCGGCGGCGGCAGAATCCACGGCCAGTCGCGCAGTTCGGCGAGGCGGGACGGCGGCGCGGCCAGCAGCGGATGGTGGCCGCCGGCCACGATGCACAGCCGGTTCAGATAGAGCGGCTGGTGGCGCAAGGGCAGCTTGCGGGTGAGCGGCGCTTCCGGGTCCGGCAGGCGGCCCACCACCAGGTCCAGCTCGCCGGCGGCCAGCGCCGGGAACAGATAATCCTGCGGTCCCTCGCGCACGGTGACCAGCAGCTTGGGCGCGTGGGCCTTCAGCCGCAGGATGGCCTGCGGCAGCAGGCTGGCGCTGGCGGAGATCTGGGTGCCGATGATGACATGGCCGCAAATGCCGCCCTTGAAGGCGTTGATCTCGTCGGTCAGATAGCGCAGCTCGGCGATCACCGACTTGACGCGCTCGCCCAGCAGCAGCCCGTATTCGGTGGGCGTCACGCCGCGGTTGCCGCGCAGGAAGAGCACGGTGTCCAGCTGCTGCTCCAGCTCGCGTATCGCCTTGGTCACCGCCGGCTGGGTCAGGTGCAGCTCGCGCGCGGCGCGGGCGATGGACTGGCAGCGCAGCACCCGGTCGAACACCAAGAGCGGCCGCAGCTTGAGCCGGTTCAACACCATATCGTGAACGGAAAAGGGCGTGAGAGGGTCCATCGGCGCTCCTGTGCGGTTGGGACGGCGCGACAGAAGACTATGGCATAACTTTAGGGAATAGCAGAAGCCCGGATATTCATTTTCTCCTTATCGTCGCGCTCCATAGACTGGACGCGTCCCACTGATACGGCCGGTTTGGTCCGCGCCGGAGCGCTTGAATAAGGAGAACGCCTTGAGCCCAGTTTCACCATCCGCATTGCAAGCCGCCGCCGAGCAGCTGCGTCGCGCCGCCGACGCCGGCCAGCCCTGCGCGCCGGTGCGCGGCCTGCTCGGCGAGGGAGACGTCGACGCCGCCTATCAGGTGCAAACGCTGAATGTCCGGCATGCGCAGGCCCAGGGCCGGCGGCTGGTGGGCAGCAAGATCGGCCTGACCTCGGCCGCGGTGCAGCGGCAGCTGGGCGTGGCGCAGCCGGATTTCGGCCGCCTGTTTGCCGACATGGCGGTGTGCGACGGCGAGGAGATCGACAGCCGGCGGCTGCTGCAGCCCAAGATAGAGGCGGAAGTGGCGCTGCTGCTGGGGCGCGATCTGGACCATGACAAACATACGCTGGCGGATCTGTTCCGGGCGGTGGACGCGGTCTTGCCGGCGCTGGAGATCGTGGACAGCCGCATCGCCGGCTGGGATATCCGCATCAGCGACACCATCGCCGACAACGCGTCCAGCGGCCTCTTCGTGCTGGGCAACCGGCCGCGGCGGCTGGCCGACGTCGATCTGCTCGGCTGCGGCATGACATTGGAGCTGCGCGGCGAGCCGGTCTCGGTGGGCGCCGGCGCGGCCTGTCTCGGCAATCCCTTATTGGCCGCGCTGTGGCTGGCGGACACGATGGCGCGGCGCGGCGAGCCGCTCAAGGCCGGCGACATCGTGCTGACCGGCGCCTTGGGGCCGATGGCGCCGGCGCGCGCCGGCGACGTGTTCACCGCCCGCATTCAGGGCCTGGGCGAAGTGTCGGCCCGCTTCGCCCCACTTCAGGGAGCATCCTCATGAGCCATCCCGCTCGCGTCAAAGCGGCCATCATCGGTTCCGGCAATATCGGTTGCGATCTGATGGTCAAACTCCTGCGTCACGGCCAGCAGCTGGAATTGGCCGCCATGATAGGCATCGATCCGGATTCCGACGGCCTGGCCCGCGCGCGCCGCCTGGGCCTGGCCACCAGCCACCAGGGCGTGGAAGGTCTGTTGGCCATGCCCGGCGCCGCCGACATCCGCCTGGTGTTCGACGCCACCTCGGCCGGCGCCCACGCGCGCCACGAACAGCTGCTGCGGCCGCGCGGCGTCCGGGTGATAGACCTGACGCCCGCCGCCATCGGCCCCCATGTGGTGCCGGCGGTGAACCTGGACGCGCATCTGGACGCGCCCAACATCAATATGGTCACCTGCGGCGGCCAGGCCACCATTCCCATCGTGGCCGCGGTGGCCGCGGCGACGCCGGTGTTCTACGGCGAAATCGTCGCCTCCATCGCCAGCAAATCCGCCGGCCCCGGCACGCGCGCCAATATCGACGAATTCACCGAAACCACCGCCCAGGCGATTGTCGGCGTCGGCGGCGCGCGCAGCGGCAAGGCCATCATCATCCTGAACCCGGCGGAGCCGCCGCTGATGATGCGGGACACGGTGTTTTGCCTGACCGCGCCGGCGGACCGGGACGCCATCGCCCGTTCGGTGGCCGCGATGGCGGACAAGGTCAGCGCCTATGTGCCCGGCTACCGGCTGAAGCAGGAGGTGCAGTTCGAGGCGCTGCCGGCGGAAGCGCTGACGGCCTATCCGGAACTGGCGCGGAGCGGCGGGCTCAAGGTGTCCGTCTTCATCGAGGTGGAAGGCGCGGCCCACTATCTGCCGGCCTACGCCGGCAATCTGGACATCATGACATCGGCGGCGATGGCCTGCGGCGAACGCGTCGCCGCCCGCCTGCTGCAAGCCTGAGGAGCCCGGCATGGACAAACTGTATATTTCCGACGTGACCCTGCGCGACGGCTCGCACGCGGTCCGTCACCGTTATTCGCTGGCCCAGGTGCGCGCCATCGCCGCGGCGCTGGACGCGGCCGGGGTGGACTCCATCGAGGTGGCGCACGGCGATGGCTTGGAGGGTTCCAGCTTCAACTACGGCTTCGGCGCCCATAGCGACGTGGAGTGGATCGCCGCGGCGGCCGAATCCGTGCGCAACAGCAAGATCGCCACCTTGCTGCTGCCCGGCATCGCCACCGTGCGCGCCTTGCGCGAGGCCTACGACGCCGGCGCGCGCATTGCGCGCATCGCCACCCACTGCACCGAGGCCGACATCGCCAGACAGCACATCGGCTACGCGCGGGAACTGGGCATGGACGCCGTCGGCTTTCTGATGATGTCGCACATGACCACGCCGCAGCGATTGGCCGAGCAGGCCAAGCTGATGGAAAGTTACGGCGCCCATTGCGTCTACGTGGTGGATTCCGGCGGCGCTCTGCTGATGCAGCAGGTGCGCGACCGCTTCCGCGCCTTGCGCGACGTGCTGCGGCCGGAGACGGAAACCGGCATCCACGCCCATCACAATCTGTCCCTGGGCGTGGCCAACAGCATTGTGGCGGTGGAAGAAGGCTGCCGCCGCGTCGACGCCTCGCTGGCCGGCCAGGGCGCCGGCGCCGGCAACGCGCCGCTGGAAGTGTTCATCGCCGCCGCCGAGCGCCTGGGCTGGAACCACGGCTG
Source organism: Chromobacterium rhizoryzae (assembly GCF_020544465.1). Lineage (NCBI taxonomy): Bacteria > Pseudomonadati > Pseudomonadota > Betaproteobacteria > Neisseriales > Chromobacteriaceae > Chromobacterium > Chromobacterium rhizoryzae. Next base: position 2,693,083 of record NZ_CP066126.1, on the reverse strand, counting down.
CGAGCTGATCCGGCTGATGGACGCGGCCGACGATCTGGTGCGGCCCACCCAGGACCGCCCGGTGCGGGTGGACCGCGAGACGCTGGCGCTGGGCTACGCCGGCGTCTACTCCAGCTTCCTGCGCCATGCGGAAACGGCGGCGGCGCAATACGGCTTGAAAACCCTGGACATCCTGCTGGAAGTGGGACGCCGCCGCATGGTGGGCGGGCAGGAGGACATGATAGTCGACGTGGCGCTGGACTTGCTCAAGGCCAAAGGAGGCGCGGCATGACGGACTTTGTTCAAAACTGCGCCCGCGAACTGGACATCGCGACCCAAACCGGCGAAGCCGTCGATCAACTGAGCGCGCGGCGGTCTTTCGATCTGGCGCAGGCCTACCGCATCCAGCAGGCCGGCATCGCGCTGCGCCAGCAACGCGGCGAGCGCGCGCTGGGCTTGAAGCTGGGCTTCACCAGCCGGGCCAAGCGCGTGCAAATGGGCGTGGACGCGCTGATCTGGGGCGAGCTGACCGACGCCATGCAACTGGCGGACGGAGGCGAACTGGCGCTGGGCCGCCTGATCCATCCGCGGGTGGAGCCGGAAATCGCCTTCATCACCGCGCAGGAGATCTCGCGGCCGCTGTCCCTGGCCGAGGCCGGGCTGGCGCTGGCCGGCGTGGCGCCGGCGCTGGAAATCATCGATTCGCGCTACCGCGACTTCCGTTTCAGCCTGGAGGACGTGGTGGCGGACAACTGCTCATCGTCCCATTTCGTCGTCGGCCCGCTGAGCCCGCCGGACACGCCGCTGGACAATCTGGGCGTGACGCTGCGCTTCAACGGCCGGCCGGTGCAGCTGGGCAGCAGCGCCGCCATCCTGGGCCAGCCGCTGCGCGCGCTGATGGAAGTGTCCGCGCTGCTGCACGCGGAAGGGCGCACGCTGCCGGCCGGCTCCTTGCTGCTGGCCGGCGCGGCCACCGCGGCCGAGCCCTTGCGCGCAGGCCTGCACGTTGGCGTGGAGATCGCCGGCCTGGGCCGCTGCGAGTTTGAAACCGAAGGGAGCGCCGCATGAGCACCCAAGCCACCACCGTCAGCGGCAAGGCCGCGCCGCGCGGCCGCTTTCCGCACCTGAAGCGGGCCGGGGACTTCCTCTTTGTCTCCGGCACCAGTTCGCGGCGGCCGGACAACAGCATCGCCGGCGCCGAGGCCGACGCCATGGGCGCGACGCGGCTGGACATCGCCTTGCAAACCCGGGCGGTGATCGAGAATATCCGCGACATCCTGGCCACGGCCGGCGCCGGGCTGGCCGATGTGGTTGAAATCAGCGCCTACCTGGTGGATATGAACGATTTCGCCGCATACAACCGGGTTTACGCCGACTACTTCGACGAGGAAGGGCCGACGCGGACCACGGTGGCGGTGCATCAGCTGCCGCATCCGCATTTGCGCATTGAGATCAAGGCGATCGCCTACAAGCCGCTTTAAGAACGTGTTTACGGCGGCGAGTAGGTTCTTTTAGGTGTAATCAAGCACAAGAGAAGGAGAGAGGAGATGGAACTGCAATACGGCATGCCGCTCAATCTGCTGGACTGGGCGCAGCGCAACCAGGGTCTGCTCAAGCCGCCGGTGTGCAATGCGGCCGTTTGGTCGGACGGCGACTACATCATCAATATGGTGGGCGGGCCGAATACCCGCACCGATTTTCACGACAACCCCACCGAGGAGATTTTCTACCAGATCCAGGGCAACGCCTATCTGGAGATCTGGGACCGCGGGCGCTTCGATCGCATCGAGCTGCGCGAAGGCGACGCCTTCCTGCTGCCGGCCCACGTCATCCACTCGCCGCAACGGCCCGAGCCCGGCCTATGCCTGTTGGTGGAGAAGCCGCGGCCGGTCGGCCAGTACGACAGCCTGCAATGGTACTGCCCGGTCTGCGCCGCCGAGATCTGGCGTTTCTCCAAGCAGCTGGAAAGCCTGGTGGACGATCTGCCCAAGGCCTATCAGCTGTTTTACGCCTTGAGCGAGGACGAGCGCCGCTGCCGCCATTGCGGCACCGTCCACCCCGGCAAGGATTACGCCGCCTGGCATGAGTTGCGGCAGCGCTCCCGTCATTGAGCGTCCGTTCCATGACCGCCGCGTTCCCGCCCTAGCTCGCAAGACGGGAACCGATTCTTGAAGCAAGCTTAATTAACCGAGAAACGCAGCCATGATAGACATCCACTCCCATTTCTTCCCGCGGATCAGCCAGGCCGAGGCGGCCCGGCTGGACCCGCGGCGCGGGCCCTGGCTGGAGACCTCCGGCCGCAACGGGCAGATCATGGTGGGCGAGCAGCCGTTCCGGCCGGTGCACGACGCGCTTTGGGACGGCGCGCGCCGGCTGGCCTGGCTGGACGAGCAGGGCATAGACATCCAGATCATGTGCGCGACGCCGGTGATGTTCGCCTACGCCGCGCCGATAGAACGCGCCTTGCCGTGGGCGCAGCTGATGAACGACCGTGCGCTGGACATGGCGGCCATCGCGCCGCAACGCTTGAAAGTGCTGGCGCAAGTGCCCTTGCAGGACGTGGACGCCGCCTGCCGCGAAGCCAGCCGCGCCCGCGACGCCGGCCACATCGGCGTGCAGATCGGCAACCACGTCGGCGAGCGGGATCTGGACGACGCGGGCCTGCTGACGTTTCTCAGTCATTGCGCGGCCGAGAACATCCCGCTGCTGGTGCATCCATGGGACATGATGGGCGCCGGCGCGCGGATGAAGCGCTGGATGCTGCCCTGGCTGGTGTCGATGCCGGCGGAAACCCAGCTGGCCATCCTGTCGCTCATCCTGTCCGGCGCTTTCGAACGCCTGCCGGCCAGCCTGAAAATCTGCTTCGCCCACGGCGGCGGCAGCTTCGCCTATCTATTGGGCCGGGTGGACAACGCCTGGGAGCAGCGCGACATCGTGCGCGAAGACTGTCCGCGGCGGCCGTCCAGCTATCTGGACCGGTTTTACGTGGATTCCGCGGTGTTCGATCCCGGCGCGCTGCGGCTATTGATCGACACCATGGGCGCGGAGCGGGTGATGCTGGGCTCGGACGCGCCTTTTCCGCTGGGCGAGCAGACGGTGGGCGGCCTGATCCGCGAGACGGTGGCGGACGCCGAGGTCCGCCGGCGGCTGCTGGCGGACAATGCGCGGGCCTTCTTCAGTTTATAGGGCGGCTCAACTCAGCAGCCAGCCCAGCAACAAGCCGCCGAACAACAGCCATTTCAGCGCGTAATAGCCGAGGCGGCTCTGCGCCTTGATGCGCTTGCCGAACAGCCGCACCGCCTGCACATAGCGGAACAGGCGGTTGAGCGCGCCGGTGCGGTCCCCGTCCTGATTGGGGGCGCTGGCGGCGCCCAGCAGCAGGCGGCTGAGCTGGCGGTTGAACCAGGCGGCGAGCCGGAAGCGCATCGGCCGTTCGATATCGCAGAACAGGATGATGCGCTGGTGCTTGGTGGCGTTTTCGGCGTGGTGCAAATAGGTTTCGTCGAACAGCACCGCCTCGCCGTCGCGCCAGCTATAGCGCTCGCCGTCCACCTCGATGTAGCAGGCCTCGCTTTGCGGCGTGGACAGGCCCAGGTGGAAGCGCACCGATCCGGCGAAGGGGTCGCGGTGGCGCACCAGGCGGCTGCCCGGCGGCAGGCTGGCGAACATCGCCGCCTTCACCGTGGGAATGCCCTCCAGCAAGGCGGTGGTGTACGGACACAGCTTGGCCGCGGACGGGTGCGGCTGGTCGTACCACTTGAGATAGAAGCGCTTCCAGCCGGTTTTGAAGAAGGAATTGAAGCCCAGATCGTCGTAACGGTCGGAGGCCTTGATCGCGCCGCCGTCGGACAGGGCCAGCGCCTCGGTGCGGATGCGCTGCCAGTTGTCGTTCAGCGTCCGCAATTCCGGAAACTGTTGCAAGGGCAAATAGGGGCGGGCCGGCAAGGTGGAGAACAAGTAGCAGAAGCAGTTGATCGGCGCCATGAAGGTGGAGTGATCGGTCAACTGCCGCCAGAAACCCAGACGTTGGCGGCCGCGATAGTGGATGTAGACGGTACAGAGCGCGAAAACGAGGAGGATGGAGAGTTTGATATACGGCATATGGGCTCGCCTGTGCATGGATATGCTCAATTTCAAGCAAATACCGGTTTTGGACGACTGGTAGTTGGGATAGTTTAGCAAAATCCTGCCGCCGCCGCCCCCCGCGGCGGGCCGCGCAAACGGCTGTATTGGGCCGGAAAACAGCCGAAACCGGCTGTGCCGGCCGCCGCATACGGCCGACACCCGCAAGGGGCGCTGCCTAGAATGGTTCGAGCGAGAACGGCCCCGCGCCGTCCCCGGCAATCATTCGCTTGCCGGGCCGCCCGACCAAGGAGCCTGCCCATGCATTTCACCCACGCGATCACCCGTTTGCCGGCCGACACCGTGGCCGGCGGCCTGACCACCGCCGATATCGGCGCGCCGGACCCGGCGCTGACCCGCGCCCAGTTCCGCGACTACGTGGACATTCTGCTGAGCCTGGGCCTGACCGTCAGCACGCTGCCGGCCCAGCCCGATTATCCCGACGCCCATTTCGTTGAAGACACCGCGGTGCTGATGCCGGAACTGGCGGTGCTCACCCAACCCGGCGCGCCGTCTCGCCGCGGCGAGGTGCGCAGCATCGCGCCGCTGGTGTCCCGCTTCCGCCACGCCGTATCGATGGACGGCGACGCGCGCATGGACGGCGGCGACGTGCTGATGATAGACAAGCGTTTCTTCGTGGGCCTGACCAGCCGCACCAACGAGGCCGGGGTCAGCCAGTTCGCCGCCGCGGTGGAAAAGTTCGGCTATGTCGTCACCGCGGTGGAAGTCAGCGCCGGCCTGCATCTGAAATCCATCGTCAACTACGTGGGCCGCAACACACTGATCCTGTCCGAAGACCGCGCCGACGATCCGGTGTTCCACGGCTATCAGCAGATCGTGCTGGCCAGGGACGAGGAGTACGCCGGCAACACCCTGTGGATCAACGACACCCTGATCACGCCCAGCGGCTACCCGGACACTCTGCGCAAGCTGAAGACCCTGGGCCTGCCCATCATCGAGACCGACACCAGCGAAATCCGCAAGATGGACGGGGGCTTGACCTGCATGTCCCTGCGTTTCTAAGAACCTGTTTACGATCTGCTGCGCGTCGTGGAGCGTCACACAGTGAGTACGGCTTCAAAATGCTCATGTACCGTGTGTACACTCCGCTTTTTCAGCCGTTTTCGCCTTGTCTCGCTCTAGCTCGCTAGATCATAAACACGTTCTAAAAGCAGCGCCGTTTCATTCGCCACCGGCCGCAGAGCCGGGAAGATTCAGAACCTGTCGCCGACGCTGAGCCGGCGAGGAACAGGCTCTCAAGGAGAAACCAGATGAAAACCATCAGCATCGCGCTCTTGCTGGCGCTGAGCGCCGGCCCGTCGCTGGCCAAGGACATCAAGCAAATCCGCTGGGGCGTGGATGGCGGCTACCCGCCCTTCGACGTGCTGGCGCCCAACGGCGAGATCACCGGCTTCGATCCGGACATCGCCAAAGCCGTCTGCGCCGAACTCAAGGCCCGCTGCGTTTTCGTCAAGCAGCCGTTCGACAGCATGATAGCGGCGCTCAACGCCAATAAGTTCGATGCCGTCATCGCCTCGCTCAACGTGACGGCGGAGCGGCGGAAGCAGGTGGATTTCAGCGACAAATACTACGCGTCCGCCTCGCAGCTGGTGGCGCGCAAGGGCAGCCCGCTGCGGCCCACGCCGCAGTCGCTGGCCGGCAAGACCGTGGGCGTGCAGTCCGGTTCGGTGCACGAGCAGTACGCCAAGGCCAACTGGGGCGGCGGCAAGGTCAAGATCGTCACCTACGCCAACCAGGACAATGTCTACCTGGACCTGGCCTCCGGCCGCATCGACGCCGCCTTGCAGGACAATATCCAGGCCGAGACCAGCTTTCTGCGCACTGAGCGCGGCCGGCAGTTCGCCTTCGCCGGTCCCAAGCTGGGCGAGTCCAATCCGGTGGCCGTCGCGGTGCGCAAGAACGATCCGGAACTGAAGGCGGCGATCAACCGCGCCATCGCCGCCATCCGCGCCAACGGGGTGTACGAGGGGATACGCAAGAAGTACTTCGGCTTCGATATCTACCACTAAGCACCTGTTCAATGTCTGCTGCGCTTCGTGAGACGTGGCACGGTGAGTACCGCTTCGAAATGCTCATGTACCACGCGTACATTCCGCTTTCTCAGCTGTTTTCGCCTTGCCTCGCCTTAGCTCGCGAGACTTTGAACAGGCTCTATAGAGCCAGTTCATCGTCTGCTGCGCGGCGTGCGTACCGCTTCCATCCCTATCCACCCCCGGCCGGCGCCCGCCGGCCGCTTCCCCAAGGAGGGCGGCCATGGTGGCGTCCTATCTGCCCCTGTTGCTGAGCGGGGCCTGGCTCAGCCTGCGCGTGGCGCTGGCCGCGCTGGGGCTGGCCCTGCTGTTCGGCCTCGCCAACGCCTGCGTCAAGCTGTTCGGGCCGCGTTGGCTGCGGGCGGCGTCCATCGCTTACACCACGGTGATCCGCGGCATTCCGGAACTGGTGATGATGCTGCTGCTGTTCTACGGCGGCGAGAAAGTCTTCAATCTGCTGCTGGCGGCCTTGGGGCTGCCGGCGGTGGAGTTCGACAAATTCCTGGCCGGGGTGCTGACCATAGGCTTCATCTTCGGCGCCTATTACACCGAAACCTTCCGCAGCGCCTTCCTGGCGGTGCCGCGCGGCCAGTTGGAGGCCGGCGTCGCCTACGGCATGCGGCCATGGTGGCTGTTTCGGCGCATCCTGTTTCCGCGGATGCTGCGCCACGCCTTGCCCGGCATCAACAACAACTGGCTGGCGCTGATGAAGTCGGCGGTGCTGGTCTCGCTGATCGGCCTGGAGGACATGGCCTGGCTCGCCGAGCAGGCCGGCCGCGCCACCCAAATGCCTTTCCTGTTCTATTTCCTGGTCTGCCTGGTCTATTTGCTGTTCACCGCCGCCTCCGGCGGGGTGTTCCGCTGGCTGAGGCTGCATTACAGCCGCGGCCTGCTTTGAGGGGGAAACGATGACGCTAGACGAAATCCTGCGCGCCTTGCCCAGCTATTTATGGGGAGAGGGCGGCCAATGGAGCGGGCTGGCGCTCACCGCCAAGCTGTTCCTGGTGTCCGGCGGCCTGGGCATGTTGCTGGCGGTGCTGCTGGCGCTGCTCAGGGTCTACGGCCCGGCGCCGCTGCGCTGGGCGGTGGCCGCCTTCAGCTATTTCTTCCGCGGCACGCCCTTGTTCATGCAGCTGATGCTGATCTATTACGGCGTGTCGCAATTCAGCTGGGTGATAGAAGGCTGGCAGGCGGAAGACCCGTTCTGGCTGCTGTTCCGCGACGCCACCTTCTGCGCCATCCTCGCCTATGTGTTGAACACCGCCGCTTACGCGCAGGAAATCCTGTCCGGCGCGCTCGCCGGCTACCCGCGCGAGGAAATCATGGCGGCGGAGGCCTTCGGCATGTCGCGGGCGCAGGTCATCCGCCGCATCGTCTTGCCCGGCGCGCTGCGGCGCTCGATACCGGTGCTGAGCAATGAAATGGTGTTTTTGCTGCACGCCACCGCCTTATCGTCCACGGTCACGCTCTTGGACGTCACCGGCGTGGCGCGCGCCTTGTACGCGGCCACCTACGCGCCGTTTTTCCCTTTTCTGATGGCGGCGGCGATCTACCTGGGCTGCACCTTCGCGCTGCTGGCGGGCTTTCGTCAGGCGGAACGCCGCTGGCTGAAGTTCCTGCGGCCGCGCTCAGCCTAGCGCGCCGGCGCTGCGCTTGATCTCCTGCAGCTCGGTGATGGTGATGATCTTGTCGATCTTGAAGGCGGCGCTGTTCAGCCATTGCTCGGCCAGCTCGCGGTATTGCTGGATGTCGCGACAGCCGACGCGCACCTGGAAATCGAAGCTGCCGGCCACCAGCCAGGCGTCCAGCACCGCCTCGCTGCGCTGCAGTTCCTTGATGAAGGCCTGCTGCGACAGCGCGTGATCGGCCAGCGCCACCTGGGCCACCACGATGACGGGGTAGGCCGGTTCCGGCAGCTGCACCACGGCGCGGTAGCCGCGGATCACGCCGGCTTTTTCCAGCCGGCGCACGCGCTCCAGGCAGGGCCGAGGCGTCAGGTTGACCTGCTCGGACAAACGTTGAAAGGACATGCGGCCGTCGGCTTGCAAAGCGGCGAGGATTTTCAGGTCGATACGGTCCAGGCTGGGTTTCTTGTCGTTCATGGCGGGTTTCAGGATGGATGGGCTGCCTGATGATTTGAGCCTCAGGCGCCGACAGTGTCAAGGCGGCGCGTCCAGCGTGGTTTTGATATTTCAATGACATGTAAAGGGAGGGCGTTTTATGGAGCTCGTCACCCAGGCGTTGCCGCAGGCCAGCATAGGCATGCGGCGCGAACTCTTGAGCCTGCATTACGGCCGGCGCGGCGCCGGGCCCAAGGCCTATTTGCAGGCCAGCCTGCACGCGGACGAACTGCCCGGCATGCTGGTGATCCACCATCTGCGCCGGCTGCTGGACCAGGCCGAAGCGGCCGGCCTGCTGCGCGGCGAAATCGTGCTGGTGCCGGCGGCCAATCCCATCGGGCTGGCCCAGGCGCTGTTGCAGCAGCAGCCCGGGCGTTTCGAACTGCGCAGCGGCGAGAACTTCAACCGCCGCTTCACCGATTTCCACCCGCTGCTGCGCCCCGGCCTGGAAGCCAATCTTGGCGACGCCGCCGCCGCCAATCTGCGGACGGTGCGCGCCCGGATGCGCGCCACGCTGGACGCGCAAACCCCGGTCACGGAACTGGAGGCGCTGCGCCTTGCCCTGAGCCGGCTGGCGCTGGACAGCGATCTGGTGCTGGACCTGCATTGCGACAGCCAGGCGCTGCTGCACGTGTACGCCGACGCGCCGTTCTGGCCGGCGCTGGAGCCGCTGGCGCGCTATCTGGGCGTGGCCGCGGCGGTCTTGAACGAGGCGCCGGGCGGCACGACTTTCGAGGAATCCTGCGGCCAGAGCTGGTGGCGGCTGGCCGGCGAACTGGGGCCGGCGCATCCGCTGCCGCTGGGCTGCGTGGCCGCCACGGTGGAGCTGCGCGGGCAGGGCGATCTGGACCACGGCCAGGCGCGGCGGGACGCTGAGGCTTTGTACGCCTATCTGCAAAGCCGCGGCCACATCGCCGGCGCCGCGCCGGCCTTGCCGCCGCCGGTGCCCGCGCCATGGACCTGGCGCGGCATGACCAGCGTGAGCGCGCCCGCGCCCGGCCTGGTGCTGCGCCATTGCGCGGTCGGCGCGGAAGTGGAGCGCGGCCAGCCGCTGCTGGAGCTGATCGACCCGCTGGAAAACCGGGTCGTCCCGGTGCTCAGCCCGGCGGCGGGCCTGCTCTACGTCAGCCACCCGCTGCGCTACGCCCAGGCCGGCATGGAGCTGTGCCGCATTCTGGGCCGGGCCGACGCCGGCGCGCGCGTGTCGCTTGCTTGAACGTTTGCGTCATGTTTCCGGCATGGCCGCAACGCGTACTGTCAGTAGAATGATTTGCCGCCCGCGGGCGGCCATGCGAACCCCCACCCAAGAGCCGCCCACCATGCAAGCCCAAGCCATCGCCGCCGCCGACGCGCCGGCGCAAGAAAACCTGGAGCCCATCTGGCTCCGCGCCAGACAAGGCCAATTGGCCCGCGCCGTCGTGATGGTGCGTCCTCACGATTTCGCCTTCAATGAACAAACCGGCGCCGACAATGTGTTCCAGCACCGGCTGCAACTGCCGCCGGTCCAGGTCACCGCGCGGGCGCTGGCGGAATTCGATGCCATGGCGCAGCGGCTGCGCGACCGTGGCGTCGAAGTGCTGGTGCTGGAAAAAAGTCCGGACGGCTATCCAACCCCGGACGCGGTGTTTCCCAACAACTGGTTCAGCACCAGCGTGGACGGCAGCCTGCACGTCTACCCGATGCACACGCTGAACCGCCGCCGGGAACGGCGGGTGGAGGAGCTGTGCCAATTGCTGCTGAGCCACGGCTACGAGGTGGAGCAAGTGGTGTGGGCCGGCCATCCGCTGGAAGAGGAACTGATCCTGGAAGGCACCGGGGTGATGGTGTTCGACCATCCGCGCAAGCGCGTGTACGCGGCGCGCTCGCAGCGCTGCCATCCGGGCGCGCTCTACCGTTACGCGCGCCGGCGCGGTCTGGAAGCGGTGCACCTGTTCGACACCGTGGACAGCCGCGGCGTGCCCATCTACCACACCAATGTGATGATGAGCGTGGGCGAGGGCTTCGCGGTGATCTGCTCCGAAAGCCTGCACCGGCCGGAGCAGCGGCGGCAAGTGCTGAGCGCGCTGAGCGAGCACCACGAGGTGATCGACATCAGCCTGGCCCAGGTGGAGCGCAGCTTCTGCGGCAATATCCTGCAACTGCGCGGCGCCGGCGGCCAGCCGCTGATCGCGATGTCGGAGCAGGCCTGGAACGGCTTCACGCCGGCGCAGCAAAGAACGCTGGAGCGCCACGGGCAGCCGGTGGTCAACCCCATTCCCACCATAGAGGCGGTGGGCGGCGGCAGCTGCCGCTGCATGCTGGCCGAGCTGTTCCTGCCGCGCGTCCGCTAGCGGCTGCCCCGGCAAGGGCCGGGAACGCGTTCCGTCGCGGCTCGTTCGGGAGGGAGGCTAGGCCGGACAACTCAATCCACGGTTCAGACGCTGCCGCACGGCTCCGGCAGCGTCGCGGCTTTGCGGCAGGTACCGAACGGCCTGAGCGTGTTTAGCGACTACGCGCCTCTTTCATACCAGTCTTTGCTGGCGTTCACGATGCGAACAACCAGCAGCATGGCGGGGACTTCAACCAGCACGCCGACAACAGTGGCCAGCGCCGCTCCGGAATGAAATCCGAACAGGCTGATGGCGGTGGCCACCGATAGTTCAAAGAAGTTGGACGCGCCAATCAAAGCGGACGGGCAGGCCACGCTATGCTTTTCTCCGACGAGCCGGTTGAGCCAGTAGGCCAGGGCGGAGTTAAAGAACACTTGGATCAAAATGGGGACCGCCAGCAAGGCAATGACTAGCGGCTGCTTCAATATCGCTTCGCCCTGAAAGGCGAAGAGCAGAACCAAGGTTGCGAGCAAGGCGGTGATAGACCAAGGGCCAATCTTGCTCATGGCGGCATCGAAAGCCGCCTGCCCCTTGGCTAGCAGCGCCTTGCGCCATAATTGCGCCAGGATGACCGGAATCACGATGTAAAGCACGACCGATACCAGCAGGGTGTCCCATGGCACGGTGATCGCGGAGATGCCGAGCAGGAGGCCGACGAGCGGCGCGAACGCCACAACCATAATGCTATCGTTCAGGGCGACCTGGGACAGCGTGAACAAGGGGTCGCCATTGCTCAGCCGGCTCCACACAAAGACCATGGCGGTGCAGGGCGCGGCGGCCAGCAGGATCAGTCCGGCAATATAACTGTCCAGTTGTTCCGCCGGGAGCATGTCTGCAAATAGGTTGCGAATGAACAGCCAGCCCAGAAACGCCATGGAGAACGGCTTAAGCAGCCAATTCACCACCAGGGTCACGCCAATGCCGCGGACATGATGGCGCACTTCGTGCAGCGCGCCAAAATCGACTTTGACCAGCATGGGAATGATCATCACCCAAATCAGTAAACCGACGGGCAGGTTGACCTGGGCGATTTCCAGCTTGCCGATAGCCTGGAATAGCTGCGGCAGCGTTTGTCCCAGCGCGATTCCCGCGATGATGCAAAGAAAAACCCAGAGGGTCAGGTAGCGTTCAAACCTGCTCATCGACGCCGGGCCGTCCCGGCGAAGAGCGGCGTCGCAAGGGGTAGACAAAACAATTCTCCTTTTTCAAACGTGCGGGCTGATCGGGATTTTGCGATTGCCTTGATCGGGGCAGCCGCTTGGCCGCGCGCTGATGGCTTGCGTGGTCATGGCCGTCATGCCGCCTGGCGCTTTGCCTTCAGGGCAGCAAGCCGCCGATACGATCCAGTTCCGTTTTCAGGCGCGCGGGGTCTTGTTGCAGCTCGGCCAGCGGCAAAGCCAGGAAGGCTTCGATCCGGGTGCGCAGAATGCGGTAGGCCGCCATGAAGGCCGCGTCGATTTCCGCGTCGGAGCCGGTGGCCTGGGCGGGATCTTCCACTCCCCAGTGACTGCGCAGCGTCGGCCCCAGGTAGGCGGGGCAGGTTTCGCCGGCGGCGCCGGCGCAGACGGTGATGACGATGTCGGGGGTGGCTGGCAGATTGTCCCAGGATTTGCTGCGGCAGCCCTCGGCAGCCATCCCTTCGCGCCTCAATAGCGCCAGCGAGCGCGGATGCACTTGCCCTGTGGGTTGGCTGCCCGCGCTCATGGCTTTCCAGCCGGCCGGCGCCAGGTGGTTGAAAACGGCTTCGCCCAGGATGGAGCGGCAGGCGTTTCCGGTGCACAGGAAAAGCACGTTCATGGGGTCAGTTTTCCGTTTCAGTTTTGGATGATGGGGGCAAGGCGGCTTCGGGGCAGCATGAGTCCGCACGCATGTCGACGCATTGCTCCGGATGGCCGGCGCAGCACTCTTCGGTCAAATAGGCGATCAATTCCAGCATCAAGGTCAAATTGGCGCGATAGCGCTGGTAGCGTCCTTCCTGCTCCACCGAAACCAAGCCTGCATGGCTCATGCCCTTGAGGTGAAAGGACACATTGTTGGGAGGAAGGTTGAGCGTGCCGGCGATTTGGCCAGCCACCATGCCTTCCAGTCCTTGCCTGACCAGCAAGCGGTAAATGTCGAGCCGGATGCTGGAAGACAGGGATTCGAAGATTTGGGTCGCGGTTGTGTTTTTCATGGTTCAACTATACAAGAATTATTGAAATAATGTCTAGATCCATTATCATGGCCTGCGTTCCGCTCACCCTTGTGAGGCCGCAACGCGGGGTCCGCACAGGGGGATTGACTCGTTATCTGCAGGAGGCCGCTATGTTCATCCATTCCCCCGATTTGCCCAATGTCCGGGCTGATCTATTTGAAAGCCCGTCGTATTCGCCGTTGTCTGCGGTGCCCGCATCCAAGCATGCGCCCCGCTTTTTACTGCTGTACGGCTCGTTGCGCGAGCGTTCATACAGCCGTTTCTTGGCTGAGGAGGCGGGCCGTTTGTTGCTTGCGATGGGGGCGGAGGTCAGGATGTTCGATCCCAAGGGTTTGCCCTTGCCGGATGAGGCTCCGGACAGTCATCCCAAGGTGCAGGAGTTGCGTGAGTTGGTCTTGTGGGCCGAAGGCATGGTGTGGTGTACCCCGGAAAGACATGGGGCGATGACGGGCGTCATGAAGACACAAATCGACTGGATTCCGCTGTCCGCTGGGGCCGTTCGTCCCACTCAGGGCAAGACTTTGGCGGTGCTGGAGGTGTCCGGCGGTTCTCAGTCGTTCAATGCGGTCAACCAACTGCGCATTTTGGGACGCTGGATGAGGATGCTGACCATTCCAAATCAGTCCTCGGTGCCCAAGGCTTTTCTGGAGTTCGACGAGGGAGGCCGGATGAAACCGTCAGCCTACTACGACCGGGTGGTGGATGTGATGGAGGAGTTGATGAAGTTCACACTGTTGACCCGCGATGTTTCTCCCTATCTGACGGATCGTTACAGCGAGCGTAAGGAAAGCGCCGAAGCCTTATCTCTGCGGGTGAGCCAACATAGTATTTAGCCGCCGGGGTGCGGCGGCCCGTAGACTGTTCAAGTAGCCGCCAGACAGGGCGCCGCTGGACGACGCCCTGTTGAGGCTTACTTCACGCTGACGCCGCTGAACTGATAATCGCCAAAGGGGCTGATCTTGAAGCCGTTCACTTCCTTGCGCATCGGTTGATTGATGATGGAGTGGGCGATGGTGGTCCACGGCAGATCGCGCTTGAAGAGGGTTTGCGCCTGCGAGTACAGCTTGGCGCGCTCGGCCTGGTCGTTCAGGGTGCGGGCCTTGATGATCAGCGCGTCGAACTCCTTATTGCAGTAGCGCGAGTAGTTGGAGCCGTTCACCGCCTCGCAGCTGAGCAGCACGCCCAGGAAGTTGTCCGGGCTGGCGTAGTCGCCGGTCCAGCCCATCAGGCCGGCGTCGTGCTCGCCGCGCTTCATCCGCTTCAGGTATTCGCCCCATTCATAGGACACGATCTTGGCCTTGACGCCGATCTTGGCCCAGTCGGACTGGATCATCTCCGCCATCAGTTTGGCGTTGGGGTTGTACGGCCGTTGCACCGGCATTGCCCACAAGCTCAGCTCGAAGCCGTTGGGGTAGCCGGCCTTGGCCAGCAGCGCCTTGGCGGCGGCCACATTATAGGGCGCGTTCTTCAGGCTCTTGTTGTAGGACCACAGCGAGGACGGGAAGGGGTTGCTGGCGGCCTGGCCCTGGCCCTGGTAGACCGCGTCTATGATGGCCTGGCGGTTGATCGCCATGTCCAGCGCCTGGCGCACCTCGCGCTTCTGGAACTGCGGCTTGTCCAGGTTGTAGCTGAGGTAGCCGATATTGAAACCGGGCGCGGTCAGCATTTTCAGCTTGGGATCGGTCTTCATCACCGCCAGATCGCTGGGGCGCGGATAGGACATGATCTGGCACTCGCCGGCCTTCATTTTCTGGTAGCGCACCGAGGGATCGGTGGCGATGGCGAACACCAGATTGTCCACCTTCACCGCACTCTTGTCCCAGTAAGCCTTGTTGCCGGCGTAGCGGATCTGGGCGTCCTTCTGGTAGCGCTTGAAGATGAAGGGGCCGGTGCCCACCGGTTTCTGATTGATGTCGGCGGCGCGGCCGGCCTTGAGCAGCTGCTCGGCGTATTCGGCGGACAGGATGGAGGCGAAGGGCATGGCGATCTTGATCGCCAGGTCGGCGTCCGGCGCTTTCAAGACGAAGCGCACCGTCTGCGCGTCCACTTTTTCCACGGCGCTGACGTTGCTGGCCAGGCCGGTGTCCACCGCGTAGGGGAATTCCGTGTTGTAGGCTTTGCGGAAGGGGTGGTTCTTGTCGAACATGCGCATGAAGGTGAACACCACGTCGTCGGCGTTGAAGTCGCGCGTCGGCTTGAAATAGTCGGTGGTGTGGAACTTCACGCCCTGGCGCAGCTTGAAGGTGTAGACCTTGCCGTCCGGCGAGGCGCTCCAGGAGGTGGCCAGGCTGGGAATGGCCTTGGTCGAGCCTTTCTCGAAACCCACCAGGCGGTCGAACAGCGCGTGGCCGGCCGCGTCGAAGGTGGTGCCTGAGGTGAACTGGGCGGAGTCGAAGCCGTCCGGGCTGGCTTCGGAGCAGTAGACCAGGGTGCCGGCGGCCTGGACGGAGACGGCGAAAGCGGCGCAGCAGGCCGCGGCCAACAATTGCGGTTGGATCTTTCTCATTGCTATTTCCCTATTTGCAGAGCGGTGAAGGGCGCGGACGCCTTCTTCATGAGTGCTTGGCAGGCCCTTGGGGGCTTTCTATTTGTTCATCTGTCCGATTCCCGCCGTTTTGGCGGCCCGGCATGCGTTTGGGATGCCCGTTTGATGCCGGATTCAAGCGACTAAGGCGGGAACGGAAGACCCTGCCAGCATATAGAATGTTGCCCCGGCGTCAATCGTGCGCTGCGGCGTAAGCGCGCCCGCATTTGAGATTTTCGTTTCGACGAGCTGGGCGCATTTTTAAGAATAATATTTAAAAACAGTTATTTGTGTCAGTTTTCAGGCGTTTCTGCATTGCGGCGGCAGGCATAAGATAGGGAGGCCTGCAAAAGGGCGTTTTTGTTTTCTCTTAAGCCAAGGAGAGCCAAATGCAAGCCAGCACGCAAGAAGCGGTGGTTGTGGTCAAACCCCGCAATCCGCGTCCGGTCCTGGTGCCGGTCCACTTGTAATCGGGTAGGAACGGGGCCGCCGTTTCAGGCGCAAAGCCCTGGGCCGATCCGGATTCCGCGCCGCCGGCTTGCCGGCGGCCGCGCTCATCTTTAAGAGGAGACTCCTTTGTGTCCCATCCGTCCGATCTTCGTTTTTGCCTGAACGGCGATGTGATTTCGCAATCGCCGCTGGTGGTCAAAACCGCCGGCGACGAGGAATTGGAGATTTCCGCAGGCCTTGCCAGCACGGAGGAGGTCAGCGCGCTGATGGCGCGCCTGGCCGGCGGCTGCAGCCAGCGGGACGCGGAGCGCCTCCTGCCGCGCCAGTCCGCCGACGAGGTGCGTCGTTTGCTGGTCAGCCTGGAAAACTACGGCGTGATCCGCCCGCTGGCGCCGGCGCGCGGCAAGACCGGGCTGGAAGTGCTGCTGGAGGTGGAGGACCTGTCCAACCGCCTGCTCTACCAGACGCTGTACCGCAATCCGTTCTGGACCCATTGCCAGAACGCCAGCCAGCCGGGGGATATTCCGGAGCGGGTGTTCCACGGCATGGTGATAGAGAACTATCACTTTTTGTTCCGCGAAAGCTATTTCGACGCGCCGGTGCTGTCCTATGTGCCCAATACCCAGGCGCGGCTGGCGATGAACGCCTTCTTCGCCGAGGAGTACGGCCACGACGAGCTGCTGCTGCAGGCCTTGAACCGCATCGGCATCAGCCGCGAGGACCTGGCGCACGCCGTGCCGCTGCCGCAGACCATGGCGCTGTGCAACGCGCTGGCCTATTGGTCGCACAACGATCCGCTGTTCTTCTTCACCACGCTGGGCATTTTGGAAGGTAAGGACATCCGTCAGGACTCCTTCCTGGACGCCGCTTACCGGCTGGGCGTGGACGCGGATTTCCTGCGCCCGGTGAAGGCGCACTCGGACATCAATCTGAAGGGCGAGCACGGCAGCCTGACCCGCAAGATCTTCGCGCAGATCCCGGTGGTGGATCAGGAAACGGCGCGACGCCTGCTGGCGCAAACCCATTTGTTCGTCGAGCTCTACGACGCTTTCTACAGCGCGGTCTGGCGGCACTATCTGCACGCCGACACCTTGCTGCGCCGCATCGAGCATTATTGAGGAGGCATTATGCACGGCCCCGGCACCCATGATCTGTTTCGTTACCCGGCGCTGCGGCCCGGGGTGGAAATCCAGCCGCAGGACGGCGGCGTGGCCCTGCTGTACCGCGAGCAGTCCTGCGATCTGCAAGTGGCCGACGAAGGGCGGCTGCAATTGCTGGCCCTGCTGGACGATCTGCAGCGCGCGCCGGCCAGCATGTCGGCGCTGCGCGCCGCCCATCCGGAATTGGCGGGGACGATTCCCGGCCTGCTGGAGGAGTTGGACCGCCTGGGCCTGGTGACCGAGGCCAGCTTCGAATTGCCGGACGACGCGCTGTCCGGTTGCGAGTTCAACACCCGGCTGCGCAATCTGGCGCAAAGGGCGATGCGCAAGCGCGGCCATTCCCGGCTGTACGGCATGCTGTCCGACGGCAGCGCGCCGCGCAATGTGCTGATCGGCTACGCGCTGGAGTATTACTACCTGGTGCGCGCGGCGCCGGGCCTGATCGCCTCCGCGCTGTCGCACGCGGACAGCCGGCAGAACCAGCGCAGCATCCAGCGCTTCCTGGTGTCGGAGCTGGATCATGATCAGATGCTGGCCGAGAGCCTGGCCAGCGTGGACATGGAAGTGGAGGGCCTGGACCATCTGCAGCCCCTGCCGTCCACCTTCGCCTTGTGCGCGGCCTTGGGCGTGTTCGCGCGTCAGCATCTGCTGTCGTTCAAGAGCGTGTTGTTTCTGTTCGAAATGCCCGGCGACGAGTTCAACCGCGCGCTGGTGCGCTGTTGCGAACGCGCCGGACTGGACAAGGGCTTCTGGGAGCCGCTGCTGCGCCACGCCTACCTCAACGATACGCTGGGGCACGACGACATCACCTCCGAACTGCTGCAGGACATCAGCGCCATCAGTCGCGAGGAGCAGCTGGTGGTGGAGAAAAACCTGGTGCTGACCATAGAAACCATGGCGCTGCAGGACGAGGAAATCGTCGATTACTACAGCCGGCCGGACGCCTTGATGCCGCGGCTCTATTTGTAATCCCCCGCAGTAGTCCTCGAGACGGCAGCCAAGGAGAGAACGATGGAAGCCTGGCAAGTCACCCATTATCGCGCGCCCCACCTGGTGCCCTTCAGCGCCCATCTGGCCGACGACGGCCAGACCGTGGTGCTGGCGGCGGACGCCAAGGAGTATGAAATCCAGTTTTCCGGCGTGGACGGCGGCCGGGTGCTGGACAGCGTGCTGGCGATGGCCAATCCGGACGCGGAAATCTGGTTCGACATCCACGCCGGATCGGCGCCGTCCTGGCAGCTGTCGCTGGCGGAACAGCTGGACGCGCTGTCGCTGATCCGCGACGCGCCGGCGGACCCGGCGGCGCTGGAGCGGCAGCGCCGGCAGTGGGAGGCGCTGAGCCGCCGCTGCGTGGACAAGCTGTTGGCGGCCACCGCCGGCGCGGCGCGCGGCGCTTACGCGCCGGTGGTGCTGAACATGCTGCGCCTGCTGGACGAGCCGGCGCCGCAGGCCGACGCCTTTTGCATAGACGAGGCGGGCGCGCCGGAGTGGCGCGACAATTTCGCGCTGCAAACCTTCTATCTGCAAAAGCTGTACCTGGCCGACAATCTGCCGCAGGCGCTGACGCTGTGGCGGCGGGTGCTCAACGGCTTCGCCGACGGGGCCGGCTTCGTCGGGCTCAGCCGCCGCGAGGCCGGCGCGGCGGAGATGCCGGCCAGCGAGGGCTTTTACTGCCCGGCGCATCTGGAGGCCTATGCGCTGTGCCTGGTGGATCTGCTGCTGCTGGCGCCCAAGCCCGAGGCGCGGCGGCGGCTCCTCTGCCGCGAGCCGGCCTCGGCGGTGGACAGCGGCGTCAACTTCATGCGCCGCGCCGAGCAGTTTGCGCTGGACGGCCTGGCCGAGCTGGGCGAATCGCGCTATGTGCGCAGGGTGAACGCCGACGACGCCGGCTTCGGCCCCCTGGTGCAAGGCCTGTTCATCGAGCAATACCACGTCACCCAGCGCTTCGTGGAAATCATCGCGCCGCTGATGACCAAGCGGCTGCGCAGCCCGCTGAAGCAACGGGTCTACCGTTATTTCCAGGAGGAGCTGGGCCACGAAGTCTACGAGCGCGCCACCTGCGAAGCGCTGGGCGTGCCGCCGGCCTGGCTGGACCAGGCGCTGCCGCTGCCCTTGTTCCAGGCCTATGTCGACGCCTTCACCGTGCTGGGCCGTTACGACCCCATCGGCTATCTGAGCTCCATCATGGTCACCGAGGGCATGTTGGGCGTGGATAATCCGGTGCACGAGCGGCTGGAGTCGCTGGTGGAGTTCCGCGCCGATTACCAGCGCGTGGCCAAGCGCCACGACGATTTGAATCTGGAGCTCAACCACGCCGCCTTGTCCCGGCTGTTCTTCCGCGAAATCAGCGCCTTGTCGCCGCGGACGCAGCAGCGCGCAGAGGCCAATCTGGCGTACCTGCTGGAGCTCAATCTGCGGGCGATGGACCAGGTGGCGGACTTCTACGGTCCGCAGGCGCAGCTGGCCGTCTGCTCGCTGGACGGCTATGCCGTCGCCGGCTGAACGCGCGGCGACGCAAGCCGCCTACGCCGCCAGCGTCAATCCGGCCTGGCTGGAAACGCTGAAGCAGTGCGGGCTGGACGCCCGGCCGCTGGAGGCGGAGGGCGCTTGGCTGCGGCTGGAGGACGGCCGGCGCTGGCTGGACTTCGTCGCCGGCTACGGCGCGGCGGCGCTGGGACATCGCCCGCGGGCGCTGCTGTCCGGCCTGGCGGAAGACCTGTTCGATCCGGCGCCCAATCTGCATCCGCTGGGCTTTTCCGGCCTGGCCGGCGATCTGGCCGCGGCGCTGCTGACGCTGGCCGGCTTCGCCGACGGCAAGGCCCTGTTCGCCAGCACCGGCGCGGAGGCGGTGGAGGGCGCGCTGAAGCTGGCGCGGATGGCCGGCGGCCGGCGGCGCGCCTTGAGTTTCGACGGCGGCTTTCACGGGCTGACCCTGGAAGCCACCGAACTGGCCGGCGGCGATTTCTGGCGGCAGGGCCTGCCGCGGCGCGAGGACTGCGCGGTCTTGCCCTGGGGCGATCTGGCCGCGGCGGCGGCGGAGCTGGCGCGCGGCGACGTGGCCGCGGTGCTGCTGGAGCCGGTGCAGGGCAGCGCCGGCGCGCGTGCCTGGCGCGGCGAGGATCTGGCCGAGCTGGCCGCCTTGTGCCGCCGCCACGGCGCGCGGCTGATCTACGACGAGGCGCTGTCCGGCCTGGGCCGCTGCGGCGCCTGGTTCGCCTATCAGGCACTGGGCGCGCCGGCGCCGGACCTGCTGATTGTCGCCAAGGGCCTGAGCGGCGGCGTGCTGCCGGTGTCGGCGCTGCTGTTCCGCCAAGACATTTACCAGGCGGTGTTCGCCCGGCCCGGCTGCGCCAAAATCCACGGCTCCACCTTCGGCGGCAACCGGCTGGCCTTGAGCTGCGGCCTGCGCATGCTGGAGCTGTTGCGCCAGCTGGACGCGCCGGCGCGGGCGCGGGAGAGCGGCAGGGCCTTGCGGCGGCGTTGGCGGGAGGCCGGGCTGGAGGGCTTCGAGTTGGAGGGCCAGGGCCTGATGCTGGCGCTGCGCGCCGGTCCGGCGGCGCAAGACCGGCTGGGCGAGGGCGCCGCTGGCCTGCTGTGGCTGCAATTGCTGCAAGAAGGCGTGCTGACGGTGCCGGCGGCGCACGACGCCGCCGCGCTGCGCTTGCTGCCGCCCTTGAATGTGGCGGAAGCCGAGTTGGACTTTTTCCTGGAAGCCTGCCGGCGCGCCATCGCCGCGCTGGAACAAGAGGCGACGACATCATGAAGATACGACACGTATTGCTGGCGGTGCTGGTGGCGGCCATCTGGGGCCTGAGCTTCATCGTGGTGAAGATAGGGCTGACCGAGTGTCCGCCGCTTTTGCTGGCGGCGCTGCGCTTCGTGGTGGTGTTCGCGGTCGGGGCCTGGTGGTTCACGCGGCCGTCCTTGCCCTGGCGCTGGTATCTGCGCGCCGGGCTGTGCCTGGGCGTGATCCAGTTCGCCGGCCTGTTTTCCGCCATCAAGCTGGGCATGCCGGCCGGCATCGTGTCGGTGCTGGCCCAGTTGCAGGTGTTCATCACCTTGCTGCTGGCCAGTCTGCTGCTGGGCGAAACGCGCTCCCGGCTGCAAAAGGCGGTGATGGCGCTGGCGTTGCTGGGCGTCTTGCTGCTGGGCTACGCCCGTTACCAGGACGCCTTGCCCTTGCTGCCGCTGGCGCTGGCCTTGATCGGCTCGGCCGGCTTCGCCTGGGGCAATGTGGAGCTCAAGCGCGCCGGCAAGGTGGACATGTTCGCCTTCACGGTGTGGATGAGCCTGGTGCCGCCGCTGCCCCTGCTGCTGCTGTCCTTCGCGCTGGAGGGCGGACCGGCGGCGGCCTGGAGCGCCGTGGCCGGCTTCGGCTGGACCGCCACGCTGGCGCTGTTGTTCCTGGCCCTGGTCGGCACCCTGTTCGCGCTGGGCAGCTGGGGCAAGCTGCTCAGCCTGTATCCGGCCACGCTGGTGGCACCGTTTTCGCTGCTCAGCCCGGTTTTCGGCCTGCTGGGCGGCTATTGGATCCTGCATGAACATTACGACGCGCTCAGCATCGTCGCGTCGGCCTTGATCGTCGCCGCGCTGGCCTTGAACACTTACGCCGGCAAACTGGACGCCGCGCGCGGCTGGCTGGCCGTCCAACTGAACAAGAGGACCGCGCCGCGATGAAGGAGGCAGAACTGGAGATTTCCACCGACAAGCACCGGCTGGACCTGGCGCTGATCCACGCCTTCTTGCACGATCACGCGCCCTGGGCCAAGGGCATTTCGCGCGCCACGGTGGAGCAGGCCATCGCCGGCTCGCTGTGCTTCGGCGCCTATCTGGACGGGCGGCAAGTGGGCTTCGCCCGCGTGGTGACCGATCTGGCCACCTTCGGCTATCTGTGCGACGTGTTCGTGACGCCGGAGCACCGCGGCCGCGGCTATGCGCGGCAGCTGATGCGCGGCGTCGCGGCCGAGCCGGCCTTGGCCCGGCTGCGTCGCATCGTGCTGGTGACCTCCAACGCCCACGCGGTCTACCGGCCCTTCGGCTTCGCCGCGCTGGAACACCCGGAGCGCTATATGGAGCTGCACCGGCCGGATGTCTACCAGGGTTAGCCGGTCAGCGCGTCCAGAGACTCCGGCAAGACCTGGCCGCCGTCCACGATCAGGGTCTGGCCGGTGATGAAGCCCGCCTCTTTGCTGGCGAAGAACAGCGCGGCGTTGGCGATGTCGTCCACGCTGCCCAGCCGCCGCAGCGGCACCGCCGCCGCCATCTTGTCCAGATAGTCCTCGCCCAGCTCGCGCAGCCCCTCGGTCAGCACATTGCCCGGCATCACCGCGTTGATGGTGATGTCGTCGCGCGCCAGCTCCAGCGCCGCGCTGCGCATGAAGCCCAGTTGCGCGGCCTTGCTGGCGCCGTAATGGCTCCAGCCGGCGTAGCCGGTGACCGGGCCGGTGATGGAGGAGGTCAGGATCACGCGGCCGTACTCGGCCTGGCGCAGATAGGGCAGCGCCGCCTGCACGCAAAGGAAGTTGCCGCGCACATTGGTGTGCTGCACCTGATCCCATTCCTCCGCGCTCATGCTCTCCAGCGGCGCGGACGGGAAGATGCCGGCGTTGCAGCACAACACGTCCAGGCCGTTGGACGCGGCGGTGTCCGCCAGCAGGCGGGCCACGTCTTCGGGACGGGCCACGTCGGCGACGCGACCGACGGCGTTCAGGCCGTCGGCGCGCAGGCGGGCCAGCGCGGCGTCCAGCTTGTCCCGGCTGCGGCCGCTGATGGTGACGCGCGCGCCGGCGCGGGCGAAGGCCCGGGCCAGGCCCAGGCCGATGCCGGCGGTGCCGCCGGTGATGAGAACGTTTTTGTCTTGAAGCGGGGTCAACATGATGAATCTCCTTGAGGGGGATGGCGATGTCGATGGCGTTAGCGCAGCTCGGGATGGCCGCGCAGCCGCTCCGCCATCAGTTCGATGAAGGCGCGGGTCTTGGCCGAGGCCAGCCGGCCTTCCTGATGCAGGATGTGGATGGGCTGGCTGGCGTCGTCGTATTCGGCCAGCAGCGGCAGCAATTGGCCGGCGGCCAATTGCGGCGCCACTTGATAAGACAGCAGGCGGGTGACGCCGAGTCCGGCCGCGGCGGCGGCGATGGCCGCCTCGTTGTTGCTGACGGTGAGCCGGGGTTTGAGGCGGACGCTCTGCGGCTTGCCGCCGTCGCTGAAGCGCCATTCGTGGCAGGAGCCCACGCCGCGCGAGGCGATCAGCGCGTGGCGCTGCAAATCCGCCGGGGTGAGCGGAACGCCGCGCTCGGCGAGATAGGCCGGCGACGCGCAGACCACCCGCCGCACCTGGCCGACGCGCAGGGCGCGCAGATTGGAGTCCGGCAGTTCGCCGATGCGGATGGCCACGTCCACGCCTTCTTCCAGCAGATTGACCACCCGGTCCAGCAGCAAGGCGTCCACCGTCACCTCGGGATGGCGGCGCAGGTAGTCGTTGATGCCCGGCATCACGTAGCGCAAGCCGAACAAGGCCGGCGCGGTGACGGTCAGCAAACCGCGCGGCGGCGCCTTGCCGCCGGAGGCGGCTTCGTCCGCCTCGTCCGCGGAGGCGATCACCCGGCGCGCGTCCTCCAGATAACGCTGGCCGGCCTCGGTGACGCGAACATGGCGGGTGCTGCGGTTGAGCAGACGGGCTTGCAGCCGCGTCTCCAGCGCCGCCACCGCGCGCGTCACCGCCGGCGGCGACATGCCCAGCTTGCGCGCCGCGCCGGCAAAGCTTTCCGCTTCCGCCACCGCGATGAATACGGTCATCAAGTGCAATCTATCCATGTTTTTTGCCGTGATTGTTGCAATGGGCGAAACAGAGCATTGTGGGCCGGGGGCGGGAGGGCGGCAAGTGGCCGTTGGGACGGCGCCGCGCGCGTTCCTTATAGGGCGGAGCGGCGGAGCGCGGCCGGCTTATCCATTTGGTTTGACGTGAACGGAAAGAAATAAAGCGTTTTCAAGGCCTTGTCCTTATCTGTCAAGTGCGGCGAAGTACATTAGAAAATTTGCATGTTCGATACAAACAGTGTTATAACTTATTAGGTTTTTCATCAGGCGCACACCGCGCCACTCAAAATCGACGGTTTCGCGCCGTCGAGCCTCGCCTTAAACGCACCTCATGTCCGGCCCGCGCCGGACGTCTATTTACTGGCAGCTCTCTAGTTGTCGCGATCATTACAGCGGATCGCCGTGGCCTTGCCGGCCATTGCTTTCGCCAAGGAGGACGCAGATGCACAAAAGAGCGTTTAGCAAGCGCAGCATGATCGGGCTGATCCTGGTCGCCGTAGCGGCGGCGGGATTGATTTACGGTGTAAGCCCAGCCGTATGGACCGAGTACCGGGAAGATCTGATCTACCTGGGCCGGCAGCATCTCTATCTGGTGGGCGTCTCCATGGCGCTGGCTCTCGCCGTGGGCCTGCCCAGCGGCGTGCTGCTCAGCCGTCAGCGGCTGCGGGGCAGCGCCGAGCACTGGATGCAGATTTTCAATATCGGCAACACCCTGCCGCCCATGGCGGTGCTGGCGTTGGCGATGGCCTTGGTCGGCATCGGCGACGCGCCGGCCATCGTGGCGCTGTTCCTGGCGTCCTTGCTGCCCATCGTGCGCAATACTTACGCCGGCCTGGCCGGCCTGCAGCCGGCCTTGCTGGAGGCCGCCGACGCGCTGGGCATGACCCCGCGTCAACGGCTGTGGCGGGTGGAGCTGCCCAACGCCTTGCCGGTGATTCTGACCGGCGTGCGGGTGGCGCTGGCGCTGAACGTGGGCACCGCGCCGCTGGCCTTCCTGATCGGCGCCAGCAGCTACGGCGAACTGATCTTCCCCGGCATCTACCTGAACAACCACACCGCGCTGCTGCTGGGCGCCGGCGGCACCGCGCTGATCGCGCTGACGCTGGACCTGACGCTGGCCGGCCTGGGCCGCCTGGCCGCCGCCCGCGGCCTGGCCTGATTCGAACCCCCTTGTCGCCCGTTCCGGCGGGCGCTCGCACGGAGGACCCCTATGACAAAAGCACTTTCCTTTTCGCCCTGGCGTCGGCTGGCGCGCCGCGCGCTGACGCTGGCGGCCTTGCTGACCGCCGCGCCGGCCTTCGCCGCCGGCCTGGTGCTGGGCAGCAAGAACTTCACCGAACAGCATCTGCTGTCCGACATCACCACGCAGTACCTGGGCAGCAAGGGCTACCAGGTCACGCAAAAGCCGGACCTGGCGACGGTGATCCTGCGCAACGCGCTGGAAAACCGCCAACTGGATCTGGTGTGGGATTACACCGGCACCGGCCTGATCATCCATCACGGCATCCAGAAAAAAATGAGCAACGAGGAGGCTTACGCCACGGTCAAGAAGCTGGACGAGCCCCTGGGGCTGATCTGGCTGAACCCGGCTCCGCTCAACAACACGTATGCGCTGGCGATGAAGCGCGTGCGCGCCGAAGCCGAGGGCGTGCGCACGCTGTCCGACCTGGCGCGGCGGGTCAATGAAAACAACGGTTCGTCCAAACGCTGGCAGCTGGGCTTCGACATGGAGTTCGCCGGGCGGCCGGACGGCCTCAAGCCGATGCAGCAGCTGTACGGCATGGAATTGAGCCGGCCGCAGATCCGCCAGATGGACCCGGGCCTGGTTTACAACGCCATCCGCGACGGCTTCGTCGACGCCGGCCTGGTCTACACCACCGACGGCCGCGTCAAAGGCTTCGACCTGGTGGTGCTGCAGGACGATATGGGCTATTTCCCGGCTTACGCCGCCACGCCGGTGGTGCGCCGGGACACGCTGGAACGCAACCCCGGCCTGGCCGAGGAACTGAACAAGCTGGCCGCGCTGCTGGACAACGACACCATGTCCGAGCTCAACGCCAAAGTGGACATCGAACACCGTCCGGTGAAGGAAGTCGCCAGCGAATTCCTGCGCCAGCGCGGCCTGATCTAAAGGAGGCCGCATGGAAACCCTATTGCAAACCTGCCAGTTCATCTGGCAAGACCTGCCGCAAATCGCCGCCTTGGCGGAACAACATCTGAGGCTGGTGGGCATCGCCGTCGGTTTGGCGGTGGTGCTGGGCGTGCCCCTGGGCGTGCTGATCGTCCGCTTTCAGGCGCTGGCCGGCCTGGTGCTGGGCCTGGCCACCGTGGTGCTGACCATTCCGGCCATCGCCTTGTTCGGCCTGATGGTGCCGCTGTTTTCCATGATCGGGCAGGGCATCGGCGCGGTGCCGGCCATTACCGCCGCCTTCCTGTACTCCCTGCTGCCCATCGTGCGCAACACCCACACCGCGCTGACCCATCTGGAGCCCGGCGTGAGAGAAGCCGGCCGCGGCCTGGGCCTGACCTTCTGGCAGCGCCTGCGCTGGGTGGAACTGCCGCTGGCCACGCCGCTGATCTTCGGCGGCATCCGCACCGCGGTGGTGCTGAACATCGGCGTGATGGCGATTGCCGCCATCGTCGGCGCCGGCGGCCTGGGCACTTTGATATTGCACGGCATCAGTCAGAGCGACATTCGCAAGCTGATTGCCGGCGCGGTGGCGGTGAGCGTGCTCGCCGTCGCGATGGATTGGTTGTTGCTGCGCGCTCAGCGCGCGCTGACCCCGAAAGGAATTCGTTGATGATTGAACTGCAAAATCTCTGCAAGCAATTTACCCAGAAAAACGGCCAGGTCTTCCAGGCGGTGGACAAGGTCAATCTGCACGTGCCGGAAGGCGAAATCTGCGTGCTGCTGGGCCCGTCCGGCTGCGGCAAGACCACCACCATGAAAATGATCAACCGCCTGATCGAGCCCACCTCGGGCAAGGTGCTGATCAACGGCGAGGACACCGCCGGCATAGACAGCGTGACGCTGCGCCGCCAGATCGGCTACGTGATCCAGCAGATCGGCCTGTTCCCCAATATGACCATCGAGGACAACATCACCGTGGTGCCTCGGATGCTGGGCTGGGACAAGAAGCGCTGCCGCGAGCGGGCGCACGAACTGATGAGCATGGTGGCTCTGGACCCCAACCGCTTCTTGCAACGTTATCCGCGCGAGATGTCCGGCGGCCAGCAGCAGCGCATCGGCGTAATCCGCGCGCTGGCGGCCGACGCGCCGGTCTTGCTGATGGATGAGCCCTTCGGCGCGGTGGACCCGATCAACCGCGAACAGATCCAGAACGAGTTCCTGCAAATGCAACGCCAACTGGGCAAGACCGTGATGCTGGTCAGCCACGATATCGACGAAGCGATCAAGCTGGGCGACCGCATCGCCGTGTTCCGTCAGGGCCGCATGGTGCAGTGCGCCGGCTCCGACGAGATCCTGGCGCGGCCGGCGGACGATTTCGTCGCCAGCTTCGTCGGCCAGGACCGCACGCTCAAGCGTCTGCTGCTGGTGCAGGCCGGCGAGGTGGCGGATCAGCAGGAAACGCTGACCGCGCGGCTGGACACGCCGCTGGCGGCCGCTTACGGCCTGATGGACGACAACGACCTGATGCACCTGACCGTGGTGGACGCGGACGGACAGCCCTTGGGCTTTGTCCGGCGCCGCGACGCGCGCGGCGCGGACGGCGTGTGCGCGGACAAGATCAAGCCGGTGAGCGTGACCGCGGCGGCGGGCGAAAACCTGCGCGTGGTGCTGTCCCGCCTGTACGAGCACAATCTGACCTGGATGCCGGTGCTGGACGACGACGGCCGCTACAACGGCGAAGTGTCGCAAGACTACATCGCCGGCTATCTGAACTCGGGCCGCACCTCGACGCGCGGCGCGCGTCAGCCGGCGGGCTGAGGCGGGAAGGGCGGAGAGTCAGACCGATGGCTCTCCGTCGGCCGGGTCCGCTTCCGGCGAGTGGCTCAACAAATCTCCTGGCTGGCAGCCCAGCTGCCGGCACAGCGCGTCCAGCGTGTCCAGGCGCAGGCTCTTGACCTTGCCCAGCTTCAACAGCGACAGATTGTGCGGCGTGATGCCGATGGCCCGCGCCAGATCCTTGGATTTGATCTTGCGTTGCGCCAGCATGACGTCCAGCGTGATCACGATAGCCATGCCGGTCTCCCCAGGGTTTTTAATGTCTTTTCCAACAGCGGCTTACAGGCTTATGTGGGGAAACATACTCCGCTACGCCGTCCTGTGGCAATGCGGACGGTTGCGTCCGCGCTGAGTAGTTTTACCTATGGGCAAGCGGGGTGGACGGACCTATGTTGGTAGGGCGGTGTTGCGTATCCACTGCGCTCGCGAAGCGGGCGGCGACGGCGAAATCATCGCGACGCGGTAATTAATCATTGTTTTCGTCTGTTTGCATCGAAATCGGCGGACGCACGCGCGGCCCGGCTTCGCGCCGCGCTTGTCGAACCCGGTTCCGGCTCCTTATAGTGATGGCCATGAAGATGTTCAGCGCCGCGGCGACAGCGGACAAAGAGGGGCTCTTGACATTTTTTGCGGCATATGGCCGCGCAGGAAGTGGAGGACGCGGACCATGGCGATCCGGACAGTAAGCGAGTTGCGCAAGCGGGCTGCGGCCGGCGAAACGCTGGATTTTCTGTTTTTCTGGGGACACAGGCCCAAACACGAGGACGGCGTCTGCAAGAGCTGCCTGAGTCAGTGGTTTCCGGTGGGCTTCGAGCTGGACGGCGTGAGCTACGCCAGCGCCGAGCATTATATGATGGCGGAGAAAGCCCGCTTGTTCGAAGACGCGGAAACCCGGGGCAGGATACTGGCCGCGGCCACGCCGGCGGACGCCAAGGCCTTGGGCCGCCAGGTGCGCGGCTTTGATTCCGCCTTGTGGCAGCAGCGCTGTTGCGAGGTGGTGATGCGGGGCAATCTGGCCAAGTTCGAGCAAAATCCGGCGCTGGGCGATTTCCTGCGCGGCACCGGTGACGCCATCCTGGTGGAGGCCAGCCCGGTGGACTGCATCTGGGGCATAGGCTGGGCCGAGGACGACCCGCAGGCCAGTCTGCCGGACATGTGGGACGGCAGCAATCTGCTGGGCTTCGCCCTGATGGAAGTGCGCGAACGCCTGCGTTAGCGCCTGCGGACGACATTAAAAAAACCCTGCCGGTTTCGGCAGGGTTTTTTGTTGGGCGGAGCCGCTTACTGCTGCTCGGCGTGGTAGGCGGTGACGCGTTCCACTTCTTCCTTGGAGCCGAGGAAAACCGCCACCCGCTCGTGCAGCTTCTGCGGCTGGATGTCCATGATGCGCTGATGGCCGTTGGTGGCGGCGCCGCCGGCCTGTTCCACCACGAAGGCCATCGGATTGCCTTCGTACATCAGCCGCAGCTTGCCGGCCTGGTCCGGGGTGCGCGCGTCGCGCGGATACATGAAGATGCCGCCGCGGGTCAGGATGCGATGCACCTCGGCCACCATGGACGCCACCCAGCGCATATTGAAATCGCGGCCGCGCGGACCGGTGCTGCCGGCCAGCAATTCGTCGACATAGCGTTTCACCGGCGCATCCCAGTGACGCATATTGGACATATTGATGGCGAACTCACCGGTGCTTTCCGGCACTTTCATGTCCGGGTGGGTCAGCACGAAAGAGCCTTGTTCGCGGTCCAGCGTGAAGCCGTGGACGCCGCTGCCGAAGGTCAGCACCAGCAGGGTTTGCGGGCCGTACACGGTGTAGCCGGCGGCCACTTGCTCGGTGCCCGGCTGCAGGAAGGCGCCCTCGGTGGCGTGGTCAATGCCTTGCGGGCAGCGCAGGATGGAGAAAATGGTGCCCACCGAGATGTTGACGTCGATATTGGATGAGCCGTCCAGCGGATCGAACATCAACAGGTACTCGCCCTTCGGGTATTCGCCGGGGATGTGGTAAGGCAGCTCCATTTCCTCGGAGGCCATCGCCGCCAGGCTGCCGCCCCATTCATTGGCGTCCAGCAGGTAATCGTTGGCGATCACGTCCAGCTTCTTCTGCGCCTCGCCCTGGATATTGCCGGTGCCGGCTTCGCCCAGCACGTCGGCCAGCGCCCCCTTGTTCACCGAATAGCTGATGGCCTTGCAGGCGCGGCCTACGGTTTCGATCAGCAGGCGCAACTCAGGCGGCAGCGTGCCGGCCTTGCGTTGCTGTTCGATCAAAAAGCGGGAGAGGGTGATGCGGCTCATGGCAATCCTTAGCTTTGGGTGGGTGCGCGAAACAAATGCTCGATATGCCGGCATGAGCCGGCTTGACCGCCACATTATAACGGATAAGCGAGTTGCGGTCGTCATGCCCCCGGGCGCGCGGGGGCGGGCGGAAATCGCAGGCAGGCGGCGCGTGGAACGGCTATGAATAAAATCGGGTTCACGCGGTACGGGGAAAGACCATGGCTAAGGGTTTATTGACGCTGCTATTGCTGCTGGCGGCCTGGCAGGCGCGGGCCATCACCATCTACACCGAAGACTGGCCGCCCATCACATTCCAGCACAACGGCGTGCCGGACGGCATGGCGGTGGAAGTGGTGCGCGAAATCCAGACGCGCATGCACGACAACAGCGCCATCGACGTGGTGCCCTGGGCGCGAGGCTATAAAGAGCTGCTGACCACGCCCGGAGTGATGCTGTTCACCGTGGGGCGCAACGACACCCGGGAAAAACAGATGACGCTGCTGGGCCCCATCGCCATCTCGCAGACCGTGCTGCTGGCGCGCAAGGGCGAGGCGGCCGGCCTGCTGGCGCTGGGCAACGGCATTTATCACCGGCCGGTGGGCGCTTATCGCGGCAGCATCTTCGCCGACGCGGCGATCGCGGCCGGCTTCATCGAGGTGGATCTGGCGCCCACCCCGCAGATCACCGCGCAGAAGCTGCTGGTCGGCCGCTACGATATGTGGTCGGAAGGCGGCTTCGTCGTGGCCTCGGTGCTGAAAGACATCCACCAGCCGCCGGAGGCGGTGGAAGTGGTGCGGGTGCTGGAAACGCTGGAACTCTACCTGGCGTTTTCGCGCGGCACCTCGGCGGCGGAAGTGAAACGCTGGCAGACCGCCTTCGCCGCCGTCAAGAAAGACGGCAGCTTCAAGCGCATCTACAACAAATGGCTGCCGCGCGACGCGGCGCCGATGGAGCTCAAGCTGATTGGCCTGCCCCTCGGTTCCGCGCATTGACTCAGGCGGCCGCGTCCGGGCGGACGGCCTCGCCCTCCAGCCAGCGGCAGAAGGCCGCGACGGCGGCGTCCTCCGCCGCCGCGCGCGGCGCCACCCAGCAGTAGTCGCGCACCGTGGCCACCGGCGCCGGCAACGGCGACAACAGCACGCCGGCGTCTATCTGCGCCTGCGCCATCGGCATCGGCCCCAGCACCACGCCCAGGCCGTCCATCGCCGCCTGCAAGGCCAGCGAGAAACTGTCGAAATGCATGGCGCTGGCCGGCTTCAGCTCCGGCACCCCGGCCAGGGTCAGCCAGCGCTGCCAGGCGGTGGGGCGGGTGTCCGCGTAGAGCAGGGTATGCCGCGCCAGATCCGCCGGGCTGGCGATGGGCGCGGCGGCCAGCAGCGCCGGACCGCACAGCGGCAGCTCCCATTCCTTCAGAAAGGGCTTGGCGATGTGGCCGGGCCAATCGCCGGGGCCGCGGCGGATGGCGATGTCGAACGGACTGTCCAGCCGGCTGATGTCGCGGTCCGAGGTGGCCAGATGCAGCTCCAGCTCCGGAAACTGCTCGCGAAAACGGCTCAGCCGCGGCAGCAGCCAGTGCATGGCGAAGGTGGGCGTGGAATTGATGCTGATCCGGCGGCGGCGGTCCGCCTGCAGCAGCTGAGAGGTGGCGTTGGCGATCAGATCCAGGCCGTCCTGCACCTGCACCAGATAGCGCCAGCCGGGGTCGGTCAGCTTGACTCTGCCGCCGCTGCGCTCGAACAGCGGCACGCCCAGCCAATCCTCCAGCTGCTTGATCTGCTTGCTCACAGCCCCGTGGGTGACGAAGAGTTCGCCGGCGGCGGCGGAAAAGCTCTCCAGCCGGGCCGCTGCCTCAAAAATACGCAGGGTGTTGAGAGGGGGGTAAGTGCTCATGCTGTGATTTTAACTCACAATCTATGTTGCGATAACTCGTTTGAAAGCGGACGGCTAACAGCGTAATCTTCAGGCATGAAATCAAGGCCGCCGCCCGGCGTTGCGGCGCGGTCTTGATGGCCGCAGCCATAGCCTTACCTCATTGTCCCGCAGCGTCGGAGTCCCGGCCTTGCCGGGGACGCTGCCAACAACCCAAGCCATAAAGGTCAAAAGTCATGCTGGAAGCTTACCGTCAACACGTGGCCGAGCGCGCCGCGCTGGGCATCCCGCCGCTGCCGCTGTCCGCCAAGCAGGTGGAAGCGCTGGTGGAACTGCTGAAAAACCCGCCCAAGGGCGAGGAAAGCACCCTGGTCGAACTGATCACCCATCGCGTGCCGCCGGGCGTGGACGACGCCGCCAAGGTCAAGGCTTCCTTCCTGGCCGCCGTGGCCGAGGGCGACGCCCAATCCCCGCTGATCTCCCGCGAGCTGGCCACTCAGCTGCTGGGCACCATGCTGGGCGGCTACAACATCAAGCCGCTGATCGACCTGCTGGACGACGCCGCCGTGGCGCAGATCGCCGCCGACGGCCTGAAGAAAACCCTGCTGATGTTCGACGCCTTCCACGACGTGAAGGAGAAAATGGACAAGGGCAACGCCCACGCCAAGCAGGTGGTGGAATCCTGGGCCAATGCCGAATGGTTCACTAGCCGTCCGGCGGTGGCCGATAAAATCACCGTCACCGTGTTCAAGGTCACCGGCGAAACCAATACCGACGACCTGTCCCCGGCGCCGGACGCCTGGAGCCGCCCGGACATCCCGCTGCATTACCTCGCCATGCTGAAAAACGCCCGTCCCGGCATTACCCCGGAAGAAGACGGCAAGCGCGGCCCGATGCAGTTCATCGAAGACCTGAAGCAAAAAGGCCATCTGGTCGCCTACGTCGGCGATGTCGTCGGCACCGGCTCCAGTCGCAAATCCGCCACCAACAGCGTGATCTGGGGCACCGGCGAAGACATTCCTTACGTGCCCAACAAGCGCTTCGGCGGCGTGTGCCTGGGCGGTAAGATCGCCCCCATCTTCTTCAACACCCAGGAAGACTCCGGCGCGCTGCCGATCGAAGTGGACGTGTCCAAGATGGACATGGGCGATGTGATCGACATCTATCCGTATGAAGGCAAGATCGAGAAGGCCGGCCAGAAGATCGCCGACTTCGCGCTCAAGTCCGAGGTGATCCTGGACGAAGTGCGCGCCGGCGGCCGCATCAACCTGATCATCGGCCGCGGTTTGACCGGCAAGGCGCGCGAAGCGCTGGGCCTGCCGGCGTCCACGGAATTCCGCCTGCCCAAATCCCCAGTGGATTCCGGCAAGGGCTTCAGCCTGGCGCAAAAAATGGTCGGCCGCGCCTGTGGCCTGCCGGAAGGCCAGGGCGTGCGCCCGGGCACCTACTGCGAACCGAAGATGACCACCGTCGGCTCCCAGGACACCACCGGCCCGATGACCCGCGACGAACTGAAAGACCTGGCTTGCCTGGGCTTCTCCGCCGACCTGGTGATGCAGTCCTTCTGCCACACCGCCGCTTATCCCAAGCCGGTGGACGTGAAGATGCACAAGGAACTGCCGGCCTTCATCTCTACCCGCGGCGGCGTGTCGCTGCGTCCGGGCGACGGCGTGATCCACAGCTGGCTGAACCGCCTGTTGCTGCCGGACACCGTGGGCACCGGCGGCGACAGCCACACCCGTTTCCCGATCGGCATCTCCTTCCCGGCCGGCTCCGGCCTGGTGGCCTTCGCCGCCGCCACCGGCGTGATGCCGCTGGACATGCCTGAATCGGTGCTGGTGCGCTTCAAGGGCAAGATGCAGCCGGGCGTGACCCTGCGCGATCTGGTCAACGCCATTCCGCTGTACGCGATCAAGCAAGGCCTGCTGACCGTGGCCAAGGCCGGCAAGAAAAACGCCTTCTCCGGGCGCATCCTGGAAATCGAAGGCTTGCCGGATCTGAAGGTGGAGCAAGCGTTTGAGCTGTCCGACGCTTCCGCCGAGCGTTCCGCCGCCGGTTGCACCGTGCATCTGGACAAAGCGCCGATCATCGAATACATGACCTCCAACATCACCCTGATGAAGACCATGATCGCCAACGGCTATCAGGACGCGCGCACGCTGGAGCGCCGCATCAAGGCGATGGAGGCCTGGATCGCCAATCCGCAGCTGCTGAAGGGCGACGCCGACGCGGAATACGCGGCGGTGATCGAGATCGATCTGGCCGATATCCACGAGCCCATCGTGGCCTGCCCGAACGACCCGGACGATGTGAAAACCCTGTCCGACGTGGCCGGCGCCAAGATCGACGAAGTGTTCATCGGTTCTTGCATGACCAATATCGGCCACTTCCGCGCCGCTTCCAAGCTGCTGGAAGGCAAGCGCGACATCCCGGTGAAACTGTGGGTGGCGCCGCCGACCAAGATGGACGCCGAACAGCTGACCGCGGAAGGCCATTACGGCACCTTCGGCACCGCCGGCGCGCGGATGGAAATGCCGGGCTGCTCGCTGTGCATGGGCAACCAGGCGCAGGTGAAGGAGGGCGCCACCGTGATGTCCACCTCCACCCGCAACTTCCCCAACCGTCTGGGCAAGAACTCCAACGTCTACCTGGGTTCCGCCGAACTGGCCGCGATCTGCTCCCGTCTGGGTCGCATCCCGACCAAGGAGGAATACATGGCCGACATCGGCGTGCTCAACCAGAAGGCCGGCGAAGTGTACCGCTACATGAACTTCAACGAGATCGCCGACTACCAGGAACTGGCCGATACCGTGAAGGTGTAAGCCAGGCGATGGTTTGATGCCAGAGCCTTGGAGAGATGCCTGGGGAATGTTCCCAGGCCTAGCCCAGGAAAATACCCCGCGCCAGCGGGGTATTTTTTTGGCGGCAGCCATTCAAGAAAGCATCTCAGAGCCTGTTCAAAGTCTCGCGAGCCAGAGCGAGACAAGGCGAAAACGGCTGAGAAAGCGGAATGTACGCGTGGTACATGAGCATTTCGAAGCGGTACTCACCGTGCCACGTCTCACGAAGCGCAGCAGACTTTGAACGGGTTCTCAGACCGGCCGGCGCGTCTCCAAATACTGAGTAGGCGTTTCGCCGAGCACACGGCGGAAGGCTGAGGAAAAGGCGCTGGGGCTGGCATAGCCCAGGTCCAGCGCAACCCGCGTCATCGCTTGACCGGCGCTCAAGTGCTCGATGGCGGCGAGCAGGCAAACCTGCTGACGCCACTCGGCGAAACTCACCCCGGTCTGGGCGCGGAACTGCCGGGTGAAGGTGCGCCGGCTCATTCCCGCGTCGATGGCCACCGCATCCGGATCGACGCCTATCGATGGCGCATCAAACAGCCGCTGGCAGGCCCGAGCGAGTCGAGGGTCCGCGGGCAAAGGCGCATGCAGCGACAGACGCGGCATCGATGCGATTTCCGCCACCAGCAGGCTCATCAGCTTGCCGTCACGGCCATCCCGGTCATATAGGGCGGGCAGATCGACAGCCTCCTCAAGCAATTGCCGCAACAGGGGGGAGACGCCATAGACGCCGCACCGCGGTGGCATGCCCGCAATTGCTGGCTCTTCGCGCGACACAAAAGCATTGAGCATGGTCACTGGCCCGCTCATCGTCATGGCATGGCTCATGTCGGCGGGCAGCCAGCAAGCGCGCCGCGGCGGCACGAGCCAGCGGCCTTCGGGTGTGGCCACGCTGATGGCGCCGCTAGAGGCGAAGGCAAACTGCCCGCGGCGATGCGCATGCGCTGGAAACAGGGTGCCGGCCGCGTAATCGTTGGCGGTCACCACCACGCCGCGCGGGATGTTTTCGTAAGGATCAAGCAAGGTGTTTCTCATGGCCCAAGCCCTACAGTAAATGGCTTTTGATAGAAAGCGGGCCGATTCCGGCTGGTTTAGGATGCGTTATCGCCGTGCCTGCACGGCGCAATGGCGCCAGCGGCGGCACCCGTCGCGGCGAATATGCACATACCGGAGGCGATATGCCCAATACCTTTCTCCGCGTGGGGAATGGCCCTCACCCTGTCATCGTGCTGCATGGCTGGTTCGGCGATGCGCACTCGTTCAAGCCGATAGAGCCATGGCTATCTGGCCAGCGTTTCAGCTACATCTTCATGGATTGCCGCGGCTATGGCGGCATGCGGGAAGCGCGGGGCGCCTACACCATGGACGAAATCGCCGCCGACGCGCTGGCGCTGGCGGATGCGCTTGGCTATCCGGCTTTTAGCCTGATCGGCCATTCGATGGGAGGCATGGCGAGCGAAAGGATCGCGACACTGGCCCCGGAGCTCGTGCTGTCCATGCTTGCCGTGGCGCCGGTGCCTTGCGGCGGCATGGTTTACGATGCCGCGACGCGGCGTTTGCTCGAAGACGCCGCGGAACATGTGGACAGCCGCAAAACCATCATCAATCGCAGCACCGGCGGCCGGCTGCCGTCGTCCTGGGTCGAATGGAAGGCGGCCTATTCGGCGTCGCGCTCCTCCCGGCAAGCATTCGCCGCCTATCTACGCGCGTGGGCCGACACCGATTTCAGCGAGCAGATCAGCGGCCGGCATCCGGTGAAAGTCTTGGTGGGGGAGCATGATCCCACGTTCAATGCCCGGCTGATGGCGGACACCTATCTACGCCGCTCGCGCTGGCGGCGGCGATCGAGTCTTTCCTTGAACCCATCCGTGTGAGCAGCAAGCCGGAGCGGACGGCGCCCCCGTGCCAGCAGGCGGCCGCCTGCCGCTGAGGCGCGCATCGCTTCGGGGCGGCAGTTTTGGTGCGGCATGGCCTGAAATGCATGCCGGCCGAGCGTGCTAAAATGCCGCCCTTTATCCGATGGCGAATGCTTTTGAGCAAGGAGGCGCTTGGTGGAATTTCTGGTGAACCTGGTCATGGCCGTTGTGGTGACGGCTTATCCCTTGTGGCGCATCTTCAAGCGGGTCGGCTTGCCGCCTTATTATGCGCTGGTAGTGGTGGTGCCGGTTTTGGGCATGCTGGTAGCGCTGTGGATTCTGGCAAGGTCGAAATGGCCGGCGTTTGAAGGAGTCAAGTGATGGCGATAATGGGGATCATTCTGCTCTTGATCGCGGCGATCACGATTCTGACGGTGGTGCTGTCCGGAATCGTGATGTCGAGGATGGGGTATTCAAGATGGGCCGGCCTGCTTTTCGCGTTTCCCTTTTTCGGCATCGTCGCGCTTTGGTTCATGGCCTTTTCCCAATGGCCGCGGGAAATGAATGTACCGAAGAAAGATCAATAAGCGCGGATGTTTGCGCGCCGTCTTTATCTGCGCGCGGATAAGGCCTGGGGTGGAGTCCATGCGCCTAGCCGGCACGCCAGCGCCAGCGCCGCCAGGCTGAGCCCCGCGGCCAGCCCATACCAGAGGCCGACGCCGCCCAGCCCTCCCTGGGTGGCCAGCATCCAGCCGCCGCCTATGCCTATCAGCCAATAGCCAATGCTGGCAATCCACATTGGCGCCAGCGTGTCGCGCAAGCCTTTCAGACTGCGCGACAAGATGATTTGAGCGGCATCCGCCAGCAAGAACCAGGCAAGAATGCCCAGCAGGATTTGGGCGTATCGCAACACCTCGGCCGCCTCGGCCTTGGCGGTATCGATGAAGATGCCGGCAATCCAGCCCGGCCCCCACCAGCAAAGCGCGGCCAAGGGCGCGGTCAGCGCGCTGATTAAGAGCAGGGCGCTCCAGGCCAGCCGGCGGCCGCCGCGCACATCGCCCCGCGCCGCCTTGGCGGCCAGTTGCACGGTGAGTAAATCGCCTATTCCCAGCGCCAGGATGATGAAAAGATCGCCAACGTAGATGGCTATGGTGGTGGCGGCCATGAAGGCCACGCCGAAGTAGCCCGCCAGCAGCGTCACCACGCCGAACAAGCTGCTTTCGAACAAGCCAACAGCGAAGGAGGGCAGGCCGATGCGGAGCAGGTCGCGGCAGGTTTGTCTGTCCAGCCCCGACAGCGAGCGCCAGCGAAAGCGGTAGCCGAGTCGATGCCGGCAGTGGCGAACAATGGCGAACAACATCGCCCAACTGGCCAAGGCGGTTCCTATCGCCGCGCCGGGCAGACCAAGGGTGGGCAGGCCGAGCGCTCCGAAAACCAGTCCATAATTGAGCGCGGCATTCAGCAGCACGCCGCCCAGGCTGACGACGAAGATCACCCGGTTCGTGCCCAGCGCCGAAACATAGGCGCGGTAGACGCTGAAACCCAGCATGGCGGGAATGCTCCAGCCGGCGATGGCAAGGTATTGCGCGCACAAGGCGACCACGGCCGGGTCCTGGCCGGCCAGCCGGAACGCCGCCGGCAGCAGCAAGGCGGCGGCAATCAGCGCCGGGGACAGGGCGAGGCAGGCCCATAGACTGAGATCGAGCGCCGCCTGGGTACCGGCGTGATCACCGCGCGCATGGGCCTCGGAAACGAAGATGCACCCGGTCGAGACCAAGGCCATGCCGCCAAATATCAATGGAAACAGCGTGCCGATGGAAAGACCTATCGCCGCCAGCTCCGTGTTCCCGAGATGGCCGACGAAGGCCGCATCGGTAAGCGTCATCGCCACTTCGGCCAGATAGAAGCTGATCACCGGCAGCGAGCCCTTGAGCAAGCGGCGCTGCAAAAGCAGAGATCGCCGCACATGGCGGGCTGGCGAGCGGGAGAGGCCGGGCATTGGCGGTGCTTTTAAGCGCTTTGGCGCTGCATATCGGCCACCATTGCCTGTGCCCGTTGCGGATCGAGCCAATCCCTGCGGGCATCCGGGCTGAGCGCGTGCAGCGGATCCGGATATAGGAAGAGGCGGCCCGCTTTCACTGCAGGGGCGGTAAACGTGGATAGGCCGGAGTAACGATCATAGCGCTCATAACTATGAATAAGGCGCTTGCCGCCACCACCTGGGGCGTCGACGACAAATGCGGGCATATTGTAACCCGCAGTCAAACCCCTCACTGCTTTTTCCAGCTGGCAGGCCGTTGCCAAGTCAACTCGCATGTCTTCAATGCCGGGAACCGGGTCGCATAGGTACACATAATATGGATGTATGTGCAAATCCCCCAGATGTTTGATGAGAAGACCAAGCACGCTTGCATCGTCATTGACTCCGCGTAGCAGGACGGATTGATTTCGTACCATCACGCCTTTGGCAAATAGAAGATTGGCCGCGGACAATACGGAAGGCGTGATTTCAATAGGGTGATTGAAGTGGGTTTGCAGGGAGACTTCCACGCCTTGGCGCCGGCCCTCATCGCTTACCACGGTTAAGGCATCGGTCCAGGCGTGATCCCGGGTGATCTTCATCGGCAATACAGAGAGCCCTTTTGAAGCAAAGCGGATGCGCCGAATGGATGGGATGGAGAGGAGACCTCTTCCTATTTCTAGTAATTGGCTGGCTTTGAGCCGGGCGCAATCTCCTCCCGATACGACAACATCCACAATGCGTGGGGTCATGCGCAGATGGGACAGGATGGACTGCCATCGATGCGATATGGATTGGGCGCGAATCTTGATGACTGAACTGGTATCTACGCCGACATTGTAGCTGCGGGTGCAGAATCGACAGTAAACCGGGCAGCGATCCGTCACCAGCAACAAGGCTCGGTCCGGATAACGATGGACCAAGCCTTCCACGGGGGAGTCTGCTGTTTCATCCAAGGCATCAAGCGACTGCAACGGGTGCGATGCAGTCATTTCCGAGGCGAGGGGTAAAAACTGTCTACGGATAGGATCATGTTCCATATCTTGCCAATTAATCAGATCAAGCAGATAGGGGTTGATACGAACAGACATCGATGCTTGGTGCAGGCCGGCAATCATGTCGTCTAGCGCCGATGGGCGCAAGATCTCATCCAGCACCTCTCGCAGCTGTTCTGGCCGGGTAATGGTATGGCGCTCCTGCCAGAGAGGGTCGTCGAAGTGTATGTCCTTGACTAATTGATGTAGACGCATGGTAGGGTCGCCTCCAATGGCAATGAAGGAAAAACCTGGCCGGCCGTTTCGTTCAAAGGGCGGGATTTCTCATCAAGTGGCTGGGGCCCATGTCCTGATCTGCTGGCAGCAGTTGTGCCTGGATCTCCTCTTGTAAGATTTGCGGTTTATGCACGATACCGCCAAGGTCAAGTATCTTGACAGGAGCGACGCACGCCAGCCCTTTGACAAGATGGGACAGCTGGGCATGGCTGTGCGACTGGGCAAGAATCAATATCGGTTTCTTGAGGGCGGAGGCCCAGCCAAGCTCGATATGGGTGCCATCTGTCCGGATCAGTTGGCTCTGGCTGTCGCAAGGCAAGATGGCGATGAAGAGTGAACATTGCACCATCCAGTCATAGTCGCGCAGCACCACCTCGGTAGGCGAGTAGTTGTGGCTATCTTGCCCAAAGCGCTCGGCAAGGTGAGCAGAAAGCAAGTGCAGCCTCATCCCATGAATGGCGTCATGGACGGCCTTGATCGGTGATGCCGCTTCCGCCGTCATTCCCTCTTTTTTCAGTGCATGTTGAATGGGGCCGCCAACGAAGACAGAAACGCCCTCCGTACTAGCGGGTGAAATGTGCGGTGCTATCGAGTGATTCATCCCAGTCTCCATGGCTATGCCGTTTGATGGGTGGCGTGTTTGAGCACTTGTTCCACCACGTGCTCGAACAAGGCTTTGCCCAGCTCCATTGAGGAGCCCAAAGTGGAAGACAAGACCCCGTTGTTGCTGGTCATGTTGGGATCTGCAGGGTGGGAGTAGAGGCCGGGGAGCGGAGGGGTGTCATGGATGGGGCGTTCTACCCTGACGACATCGGGACGCAGGTAAAGCATCAGGCTCGTTTCTGTCAGTCCGGCATGTTCGGCATGCCAGCCGGGGAAGCGGGGGCCAATGTATTGGCAGATCCAATCAGCTTGTACCAGGCTCCACCAGCTGAAGGCGGAAACTCGGATATGCGTTAACTGGCCAGCCTGACGACAGTGGTCTATCGCCTCGAATAGGAAAGCCTCGTTCTCGTAGTGCCCATTGATTATCAGCAGATGCGAGCATTCCAGTTGGGCCAGGCCGGTGATGATTTCCTGCAGATAATCGATGAGGGTGGAGCCGGTCAGGTACAGCGTTCCCGGATAGAACAGGCCGCCGCCACTTTGTGGCAATGACCGGGCGCCAAAAGCCTGCGCGGGAGCAAGGTAAGCATTGTCCAGGCGCGTGGCGACGGCCTCACAGAGGGCCGCCGCGATGTCAAGATCGACGGATAAAGGCAGGTGTGGCCCATGCTGCTCTATGCTTCCCACCCCCCAGACCACGGTGGAATGTTTCACCATGGCGGGGAGTTCAGCGCTGGTCAGGTCTGCCAAGTGGCGAGCGTTAATCAGCATGTCTGCTCCTCCAAATACAAGCTGCTGCCTATCAATTGAGAGAGTGGGATCTGCCGTTCGGCCAACAGCTGGGTGATTCCTGTCGATATTTGCGCGACAGAATGGTTTTTGGTCTGCAACACAGAGTAAATCTGGACCGCATTCGCGCCTATGCATAAGTACTCGATGGCGTCGCTTGACGACATCACGCCTCCCGACCCAAAGATGGGTATGGAGACTCCGGTTTTGCGCAGCTCATAAATGGCGGCTTGCACCAGTGGGCGGATGCCTGGCCCCGAGTAACCGTATGCGCCTCCCAGGCGGATTTGCGATGTGCGGGGGTCCACGGCGAGTCCAAGAACCGTGTCGCTCAAGGTAATCGCATTCGCCCCAGCGCTGATGGCGGCGTCGACGCGCTGCCGGAGCGTGCTGCTGATGGCTAGTTTTACGCTGAAAGGTAGCTTAACGGCTCTTCTTACCGCTAGCGCATAGTCGAAAACCCGCTTGGGGGTATCCATCAACTTCTCAGCCTCGTTAAGGCAGGAAATACCGAGCTCCAGAGCTTGGCAGCCGGTTGTCGCAATGGCCGCGGCCAACGATGCGAGTTCGCCAGGCGAGTCGGCATGGATGGAAGCCATGACCGGCGCATTATCCGCTGCTAGGCGGGAGAGAATGGTTATCCACCCGCTGACGGGGCGCTGGGAATAGGTCGTGCTATTCAACCAGCCGCTTGGAATGGCAATCACTTTTTCATCATTGTCTTTGGGCGGCTTGGGGTGAATGGTCTTGGTGACGACGGCGCCCGCGCCCGCGCGCAGGAAACGCCGGATATTGCGCTCATTGTCGGTGATGGGACCAGACCCGACAATCAAAGGAGATAGCAGTGGCAGGCCACAGACTTGGTAAGCAGTCATGGGACTTTCCTTCTAATCTATTGTCGTGATCGCGCGCCTTACTGAGCGTGGGGTTCGTTCAAAATCGGCCGCGCTTCGTGAGTCATCGCACGGTGACTGCCGTAGGTGAAATGCTATGTGCCGTCCAGTGGGAACCCCAGTTGTTGCAGAGCTGCCAGGGCGGTTTGTTTCAAGGATAAGACCGACTCGGCAGTGGGACCCCACAGCATGAGGCTGATGCGGCCTTCTTGAAGTCCGGTGAGCTCACAGGGTATGCAACCTTCGGTTGCGGTCAGTGGGCTGCGAATAGATGAGCCCAGCTTGGAGAGAACTTCTTCGAATTGAACAGGGCGCTGTCCGTATAAATCGATGGCGCCAACCGTGTGGGTGCGTTGGTAGCCTGCGCCCAGCGTGGCCGAGGCAAACTCGTGCACATGCGTTGCACCGGTGCGGCGCGGATTCAGGTCAAGCATGATGCTGTCCCCATTTGGCAATGCGACCGCATCGATATCGAAATAACCGACATAACCGGTATCTTGCATGGCTTGCGCAAGGCCGAGACCTGCATTGCACAGCGGCTCGTACCAAGGCGCATGGCTGTGTTCAGGAGACACGAAGTTACCGCATAGCTCCATCATGTCGCTGAATAGCATGGAGCAGGCATAAGTCAGGTAGGGCGCTTGGTCGCTCTTCTTGGGGACAAAGTATTCCACCGAGGGAAAAATAAGTTCCTCGCCTTGAATGTATTCCTCAATGACGATAGGTTCGTCGCCAAAAAAAGAATTGGCGCCTAGCGTATCGCGCAGGATGGACCCGCTAGCGTCGGGTTGGAATACGTTCAGGCCAACGCTGGCCTCGCCGCGGTCCGGCTTGGCAATGACAGGCCTGCCCGTCGCCAACAGGTCGGCAATGGCGATGGCAGCATCTGCGCGCGTAGCGCAACTCTGGCCTTTGGCGATTCTGGCTCTGCCGACGCTGAAGCCATGATCAGAGGCGAATTGGCGAAAGCCGGATTTGGAATCCAGGCGGTCCCTCAAGGCCTGATCGGAACAGCTTTCAGGAAGCATCACGGTCAGTTTCAGCTGATGTCGCAGAAACTGCACCATAGGCCAGAGGTCTTGGGTAGTGGTGTGGACGATGAGCTGGATGCAGCGCTCCGCGCCGCTCCACTGTACGATGGCGGCCTGCAATGCAGAGTCGAGTACCACGTCCCGAAAGAGGTTGCCGCTGGGGTGTTTGGGGCTGATGTTTTGCGCGTGAGAGGCGCCAAGGAAGGCGCCGAGCCACGGGAATCCTGCTATTGGCTGCTCGGATATAGTTAGTTTATCCAATGGCCGCCAGAAGACCGCTTGATCCTGCTGCGGGAAGAGCGACTTGATGAGCCGTGCCTGCTCAGACGCGGTTGGCGCGCGCTGAATGATGGGCCGCAGGGTGTCGATTGCATTGGCGATGCAGACGGTGGGATATGAGGATGGATGAGGGGTCAAGGCCATTTCCTCCCAGCGGTTGCTCTTGACCAATCTTTTCGTCGCTAAGCCTCAGGCCGCGTCAATGCATCCCTTACGATGGGGTGATTCGGTCATATTGCTTATGAAATAGGTCAAGCATATTTAAAATGGATAGTCCATGTGCTGTCTGAGGCGGATACTAGGAGATGGAATTCTATGGTGCAAGTGATTTGAT
This sequence comes from Chromobacterium rhizoryzae, assembly GCF_020544465.1. Taxonomy (NCBI): domain Bacteria; kingdom Pseudomonadati; phylum Pseudomonadota; class Betaproteobacteria; order Neisseriales; family Chromobacteriaceae; genus Chromobacterium; species Chromobacterium rhizoryzae. The sequence goes on along the minus strand of NZ_CP066126.1, from coordinate 2,649,269 downwards.
TAACTTATGTAGTTTTTTCGCCATTGCATCATCATAGGGTAGGGCGGTGCCTTGAAGGCAAGTGGAAGGCCGACCGTTTTCAATCGTGCCTCTTCGATGCGTGGCGAGGGGGAGGAATTGGCTTTAGGATAGCGCCTTCCTGAAAAACACCACTCTTTCGGTTTCCTCGAAACCCAGGCAGGCGTGCATGCGCTGCGAATCGACATTGCTCAGCGGCGCGTCGGACGCCAGTTCCATGCAGTCGTGTTCCAAGCCCCAGGCCTGCACCGCCGCCACCAATTGCCGGGCGATGCCGTTTCGCCGGCAGACGGGCAACACGAAAATGCCTTCCAGGAAGGCGACCGGGCTGTCGGCGCAACCATTGACATAGTCGTGCCGGATGGCGGCGTCGGCGAAGCCCACCGCCAGGCCGGCGGCATTCCGCGCCAGGAAGGCGGCAAGGTGGTCCGACGCTAGGATGGCCTCGCCGTCGCGGTAGTGGGCGGCGGACGCATGGTGCGGCCAGAGTTGTTGGCGCAGCGCCGCCCAGTCTGGCAGGGTGGCGTGGTCCAGTTTTTGAATCTGCATAAGGCTTCCTGTGCCGACGCGGCGACGTCGGAAAAAACAAAGGGCCGGCAAGGCCGGCCCGGTATGGAGGGGGAGGCGCGGCTTAGTCTACCTCGCCGCACAGCTCGCAAGGTTGATCCGTTTCGCCGTGGATGGCCAGGATGCCGACATCGCTGGCGCAGTGCTCGCAGAGGGTGAGCAAGGCTTGGGTGTTTTCCAAGGACTCTTGGCTCATGCCGCTCAAGACTTGATACTGTTGCATGTCTCAGCCTTTCATTGCTTGGATGGAGCCCGTACCCTAAACCGTTATGGCGCGGGTCGCCATACTCAGATAGGACAGGTCGGGCTGGGCGGCGCGTCATAAAAGCGTCACTGAACGCCGCCGTCGCTTATCAGGCGGTGGTCAGCACCACCACCGAGGAAATCACCACCGCCATGCCCACCCAGCCCAGCGGCTTGAGCCGCTGGCCAAAGAAGATGCGCGCGCCGATGGCGGTGCCGATGATGCCCAGCGCGCCCCACAGCGCGTAGGCCACGGCCAGATCGATGCCGCGCACCGCCTGGCCCAGCAGGGCGAAAGCCACCCAGACCATGGCGATGGCGCCGAAGCCCCAGGCCTTGTTGCGGAAGCCGTTGGATTTTTCCAGCATCAGGTTGGCGGCCACCTCGATCAGGGCCGAGGACACCACGAATACATAAAATACGGTTTTCATGCGCTTTGCTCCTGAGTGTGTTCATCGGCTTCGCCGGCCACCACGCAGGCGATGCCCACCACGGACAAGGCCAGTCCGATGATTTCCTGCGTCAGCAGCGTTTCGCCGAACAGATGGACGCCGATCAGCGCCAGGCCGGCCAGACCCAGGGCTTCCCAGGCGGCGTAGGCGACGCCCACGGAAATGGTGCGGATGGCGAGGGACAGGAAGTAATAGGACAGCGCCAGCGCCGCCGCCATCACGCCGTAGCCCCAGTAGCTCTCGGTGCGGGCGGCGTAGGCCATGAAGGACGTGCCCAGGATTTCGGTGGCGATGGCCACCAGTAGAAAGGCCCAGCCCAGCCAGGCTGGGGAAGACGATTGAGTTTGCATGCTACGCTCCTGTGATTGGAAATCCGGAAGCCACATGCGCTAGAGGCGCAACAACGCTCCGCTAAAAGCGCGGATGACGCCGTCAGCAAAGACAGTCGGTCGCTTAGGCTGCCCCGTGAAACCGTCTGGGGCAGAAGGGTTGTTTATCGCATTGAAGCGCAAGATAAGCGCCTGTCAAAGGCGAGGCGCTTATGGTGGCTGTTTGATATTTTGAACAAATATAACACAACGCTAATAGTTGTTCAATTTAATTGATAGCAAAAACTTTCAAATGCTATTTGCACGCGGCCATCCTGACGTTGTAGCGGCGCGCCAGGCGCGGCAGCGTGCCGTCGTGGCACAGCGCGTTCAAGGCTTGGTTGAAGTCCGCCACCATGCCGGGTTTCACTGATTTCAAAGGGAATCCGTATAGATAGGTCAGCGGCTGTATGGTGGCCAGCGGGCGCAGGCCGCTCAGCGCTTCGCGCCGGATGATGTAGCGAGTGACGTCTTCGTTGGCGAAAACCACCGCGTCCGCGCCGTAACGCATGGCGGCCAATTTCTTTAACACCGTTTCCTGATTGTTTTCCACGGAGATGTTCATATTGGGCAAGCCGGCGATCAGCTTGTCCAGGGCGTTTTGAGAGATGGACGGGCCGTAGACCGCGATGCGGTGGTTGAGCAGGTCCTGGGGGCGCTGGTAGCGGAAGGTGGAGCTGGCGGTGGCGAACAGGCCGTAACTGCTGTTGTACACCGGGGCGCTCAAGGCCAGCGACATCCTGCGCTCGGGCGTGTCCTGCACCGGGAAAATGCCGTCCACCTTGCCTTCATCGGCCAGCAGCAGGGCGCGGCGCCAGACCATGGCCTGGATTTCGCAGTTCCAGTTCAGCCGCTGGCAGACGGCCACCAGCGTATCCACCATCAGGCCTTGGGGCTGGGGTTTGTCGGTCACCTCGATGAAGGGCGGAAAATCCTGGGTGACGAAGTGCAGGGTGGCCGCGTTGACGGGGAGCGACAGCGACAAGACCAGCGCGGCGCTGCTCGACAATTTCAGCATGTGCGGGCTTCTCCCCTGTGACGGCGCGGGGCCGGCGGCGCTCAGGCGAAAGCCGGTTTTAACGCCGTATCGCCGCAGCGCGGCAGACTTTGAACAGTTTCCTTATTACATTATGGTTGAGTTTTGACGCCGGTTTCTCGCTTTATCGGCCGGCCGGGCGCGTCCTTGAACGGCGCCCGGCCGGCGCGTCTTAATAGCCCATCGTGGCGCCGTCAGGGTTGCGCGGGTCGGAATAGCCGTACAAGCCGCCGTCGCGCAGCTGTATGGTCTGGGTCCGGCCCATGCTGGGCTTGAGCGCGATCTTGTAGCCTTGTTCGCGCAGCAGGCGCAGCGTATCCGGGCTCAGGCCCTTTTCCACCCGCAATTCGTCCGGCAGCCATTGATGGTGCACCCGCGGCGTGGACGCGGCTTCCGCCGGGTTCATGCCGAAATCGACGGCGTTGACGATGGTCTGCAAAGTGGTGGTGATGATGCGCGCGCCGCCCGGGCTGCCGGTGACCAGCCAGGGCTTGCCGTTTTTCAGCACCAGCGTCGGCGACATCGAGGACAGCGGCCGCTTGCCGGCCGCCACCGCGTTGGCGTCGCCGCCGATCAGGCCGAAGGCGTTGGGCACGCCGGGCTTGACGGAAAAGTCGTCCATCTCGTTGTTGAGCAGAATGCCGGTGCCGCCGGCGACGATGCCGCTGCCGAAATTCAGGTTCAGCGTGTAAGTCACCGCCACCGCGTTGCCTTGCTTGTCCACGATGGAGTAATGGGTGGTCTGGTCGCTCTCATAGGGCTGCGGCTTGCCGGGTTTGATCTCGGCGGCGGGGCGGGCCTTGACCGGGTCTATCGTCGTGGCCAGCTGATCGGCGTAGCGCTTGGAGGTCAGGCCGGCCTGCGGCACTTTGACGAAGGCCGGGTCGCCCAGGTATTCCGAGCGGTCGGCGTAGGCCAGCTTCATCGCCTCGGCCAGATAGTGGATGGTCTGCGCGCTGTTGGGGCCGTAGTCGGCCAGCGGATAGCGTTCCAGCAGGTTCAGGATCTGGACGATGTGGATGCCGCCGGAGCTGGGCGGCGGCATGGATACCACTTGGTAGCCGCGATACGTGCCGCTGACCGGCGCGCGCTCCTCCACCTTGTAGCCGGCCAGATCGGCCTTGTTGATCAGGCCGCCGTGGCGCGCCATTTCCGCCACGATCTTGTCGGCGATGTCGCCCTGGTAGAAGGCTTTGGGTCCTTGTCGCGCGATCAGGCGCAGCGATTTGCCCAGATCGCGCTGCACCAGCTTCTCGCCGGCGCGCAGCGGGCGGCCGTCGCGGAAGAACACCGCCCGGCTGCTGTCCCAGCGGCCCAGATTGTCTTTTTCCACTTCCAGCATTTCCGCCAGCGTCTGAGACACCGGGAAACCTTGCTCCGCCAGCTTCACCGCCGGCGCAATCACCTTGGCCAGCGGCAGGCTGCCCCAGCGCTGCTGAGCGTGGGCCAGGCCGGCCACGGTGCCGGGCACGCCCACCGCCAGATGGGTGTACAGCGAGCGGCCGTCCACGACCTTGCCCTGCGCGTCCAGATACATGTCGCGGCTGGCCTTGGCCGGCGCGATCTCGCGGAAATCCAGCGCGATATTGCGGCCGCTCTTGGCGTCGTGCAGCACCATGAAGCCGCCGCCGCCCAGGTTGCCGGCGTTGGGCAGCGTCACCGCCAGCGCAAAGCCCACCGCCACCGCGGCGTCCACCGCATTGCCGCCCTGGCGCAGAATGTCCAGGCCCACCTGGGTGGCCAGGCCCTGTTCGGTGGCCACCATGCCGTTGCGGGCGTAGACCGGGTGGAAGACATCGTAGTCGTAATCGTATTTGACCTGCGGCGGCGCCGGCGGGCTCAGCGCCAGGGCCGGGGCGTTGAAGCCCAGGCTCAGGCCCAGGCTCAGGGCCAGCGCGCTCAGCAGCAGTCTGGGGCGGGGACGGAATGGCGTCATGGTGATTCTCCTTTGTTGTTGGCGTTTTATGAATGTTGTGATTGCGAGAACATTCTACGGTGCCGCCGCCTGTCGCAAAAGCCTGATTTTCCATGCCAAATGATTTGAAAATCCCAAGCAGACACGCCTATAAAGAATCGAGTTTCATAAGTCATCACCTAGGGGGCTACCATGAGCATATCCCAACGTTTGCTGCTGACCCTGGCGGTCGCCTTGCTCGGCTTGTTCATTGTGGGCAGCTTCGGGCTGCTCCAGCTGCACCGGGCCAATGAGCGCTTCGACTATCTGCAGGCCAACACCTTTCCCAGCATCCACACCCTGGATCAGGCCTTGCAGGCGCAAACCGATATGCGGGTGCTGACCTACCGCCACGGCATCAGCGAAGATCCCAAGGTCAAGGCCGATATCGAAGCCAATATCGCGCAGCTGGACAAGCAGATGGACACGGCGCTGGATCATTACCAGAAAGACCTGGTGTCCGACGACGAGGACAGGCGGATGATAGAAAAAGACCGAGCGGACATCCGGATCTACCGCCAGCAGCGCGACACCGTGTTCAAGATCTCCCGCGAGCAGCCGCCGGAAACCACGCGGCGGGAGCTGGTGGGCGGTCCGCTGTTGGCCACGGCCAAGACCGTGGTCAAGGACATCAAGGAGCATATTGAATTCAACTACGGCCTGGCCAAGAAATTGGCGGGCGAGAACGCCACGGCGTATCAGGAGGCTTTCGTGTCCTCCCTGGTGGTGATTGTGGGCGCCCTGATTCTGAGCGGGGCGCTGGGCTTCGCGCTGTTCCGCAGCATACGCAGCAGCCTGAACCAGATTGGCGAAACCCTGGATCAGGTCAGCGCCAGCAAGGATTTCCGCCTGCGGGCCAAGGTCTTGCGCAAGGACGAGATCGGCCGCACCGCCGCCGCCTTCAACCATTTGCTGGACGATCTGCAGCATAGCTTCCGCGGCATACGCGACAATATTTCGGAAATCGACAAAGCCACCTCCGGCCTGGCGGCCAACACCAATCAGATAGCGCGCAGCTCGGAGGTGCAGAGCGAATCCGCCGGGGCGATGGCGGCGGCGGTGGAGCAGATGACGGTGAGCATCAACCATGTGGCGGACAACGCGGTGGAGGCGCGCACCCAGGCGCAGCAGGCGGGCAGCATGGCCACCGAGGGCGGCCAGGTGATCTCCGCCACCGTGCTGGGCATTTCCGAGGTGGCGGGCGCGATCAGCGACGCCTCGCATCGCATTGGGCAATTGAAGGAAGACAGCGCCACCATCGCCTCGGTGATGGGCGTGATCAAGGACATTGCGGACCAGACCAACCTTTTGGCGCTGAACGCGGCCATCGAGGCGGCGCGGGCCGGCGAAACCGGCCGCGGCTTCGCCGTGGTGGCGGACGAGGTGCGCAAGCTGGCCGAGCGCACCGCCAGTTCCACCACGGAAATCGGCTCCATCATCAACAAGATGCAAAGCAGCACGCTGGAAGCGGTGCAAAGCATGGAAAAAGTGGTGGAACAGGTGCATCAGGAAACCGACAACGCCCGCGAAGCCAGCAGCGTGATAGAGAAGATTCAAGACAGCAGCGGCCAGGCGATGGAACTGGTCAAGGACATTTCCGGCAGCATCAATGAGCAAAGCACCGCCAGCAACACCATTGCCCAAAAAGTGGAGCAGATTGCGCAGATGGCGGAAGAAAACGCGTCCGCCTCCAGCGCCTCGGCGGACGCGGCGGAGCAATTGCAGCAGCAGGCCAAGAATATCCTGAACACCGTGACCCAATATCAAGTGTAGGGCCGGGCCGACGCTCAATATTTGTTCTTAATAGATATTCTCACTTAGTACTTTCTCCTGTTTTCTGACTGCGCCTATAACAAAGCTACATGTGGTATCGGGCGAAGACACGGAGAATAAGGATGAATATCTCACAGCGACTCATGCTGACCTTGATGGTGGCCATGCTGGCCTTGATCGGCGTCGGCAGTTACGGCCTGTGGCAGTTGCACAGCGGCAATGAACGTTTCAACTATTTGAAGAACAACACCTTTCCCAGCATACAGGCGCTGGACCAGGGTCTGCTGGCCTTGACCAAGATGCGGGTGGCGGCTTACCGCCACGGCATCGCCGCGGACGCCAAGAGCAAGGCGGACGCCGAAGCGCAGATCGCCGAAGGCGACAAGATCCTGGATCAGGTGTTGGCCGCTTACGAGAAAGACCTGCTGTCCAACGACGCGGACCGCAAGCTGCTGCAACAGGACCGGGCGGATCTGCAAGCCTACCGCAATAATCGCGAAAGCTTTTTGAAGGCTTCGCGCGAGCATCCGGGGCCGGCGACGCAGGCCATGCTGGTGGCCGGGCCGATACCGGACTCCGCCAAGGCCCTGGCCAAAGACCTCAACGACCACATCGACTTCAATTACTCCATGGCGGACAGCCTGTCCAAGGACAACGCCGCCGCTTACAGCATGGCCTTCGGCAGCTCGGTGGCGGTAATCGCCGCCTGTCTGCTGCTGAGCGGCGGCCTGGGCTGGCTCTTGTTCAGCCATATCCGGACCAGCTTGCACCAGATCCGCTCCACGCTGTTCAAGGTGAATCAGCACAAAGACTTCACCTTGCGCGCGCCGGTGGGACGCATGGACGAGGTGGGCGAAACCGCCTCCGCCTTCAACCAGCTGCTGGAGAATCTGCAGCGCAGTTTCCGGGACATCCGCGACAGCATAGGCGCCATAGACGGCGCGATGTCCGGCCTGGCCAACAATACTCATGAAATCGCGCGTAGTTCGGAAATGCAAAGCGAATCCGCGGCGGCGATGGCGGCGGCGGTGGAGCAGATGACGGTGAGCATCAACCATGTCGCCTCCAGCGCGGTGGAAGCGCGCGGGCAGGCGCAGCAGGCCGGCGAGAGGGCGACCGAGGGCGGTCAGGTGATTTCCGCCACCGTGCGCGGCATCACCGAGGTGGCCGGCGCGATTACCGACGCCGCGCAACGCATTGGGCAGTTGAAGGAAGACAGCGCCACCATCGCCTCGGTGATGGGGGTGATCAAGGATATTGCGGATCAGACCAATCTCTTGGCGCTGAACGCGGCGATCGAGGCGGCGCGGGCCGGGGAGATGGGCCGCGGCTTCGCCGTGGTGGCGGACGAGGTGCGCAAGCTGGCCGAGCGCACCGCCAGCTCCACCACCGAGATCGCCGCCATCATCAACAAAATGCAGGGCAGCACGCTGGAAGCGGTGCAGAGCATGGAGAAAGTGGTGGAGCAGGTGCATCAGGAGACCGCCAACACCCGTGCCGCCAACGACGCCATCGACGGCATACGGGACAGCAGCGGCAAGGCGATGGAATTGGTGCGCGACATCTCCAACAGCATTTCCGAGCAGAGCGTGGCCAGCAACACCATCGCCCAGCGCGTGGAGCAGATTGCGCAGATGGCCGAGGAAAATTCGTCGGCGTCCAGCGGATCGGCGGACGCGGCGGGTCAGTTGAGCAAGCAGGCGCGGGTGATCTTGCAGACGGTGTCGGCCTATCAGGTGTGAAGCCCGGCGCCGGAATGCCAAAAGGCGGCGCGGCATGCTTGCCGTTCGCCGCCTTTTGGCGTGTGGGAGCCGGCTTATTCAGCCTGCTTGTCGGCCTTGTCCCGCTTGGCGCGTTTTAGCTCCTTCTTCTTGGCCGGTTTGTCGGTCATCGGGTGCTTCAGCACCTTGGCGGCCAGCTTCCTGGCCGATTTGGTGGCCTTCTTCTGTCCGCGCACCTTGTCCGCCAGCGCCGCCAGTTTCTTGGCGGCGCGCTTGTTCTTGGCCATCTGACTCTCCTTTACGGATTGATGAATCGAAGCCCCATGGTAAGGCGTCGGGGGGAATAAGCACCGGGTCTTTAGGCCATTGACGGATGGGCTTGGGCGTGAAAGCCGCTGGGGGAGGGGACGGGAATGACAAGCATTTCGGCTGGGCGAGTCACCCGCCTGTGGTTTTTATCCGGCACCAAGAGGGAGGGTGAATGGATCAAACAGGTGACTCGCGCAGCCGCCTTGCCAGCGCTTTCCAGCAAGGATTGCAGGCTTTTTACCATAGATTGCCGGCGCCAGCCATTGTCACATTCCCCATTGCCGCCCGGACGAGGGCCGTCCGGGCGCGTTTTGCGGCTTAGGGAAGCGCGGCTTGCGCCTCCGCGTCCGACTCATGCATGCGGATGCTGACCGCGATCAACACTTCCAGATGGTCGAAGAAACCGGCCCAAGCGCCGCGCTGCGGGCTGAAGTCGAACAAATTCATATCATGGGCGATGCGGCTGAGCAGGCCGTGGCCGGCGTGCTCCGGGTGCTGGCGGAACAGCTCAACCAGCGCGCGGCCGTGACGCTCTCCCAGCGCGTAGGCCTCCGGGAAATCCCGGCACAGAGGCACACGCCAGTAATGCGGCCGGCTGCGCGCGGGCGAGGGGCCGACAAAGGGCAACTTGGCTTCGCGGGCTTCCAGCAAACGGTAGAAGGCGCGCAGTTCTTCCTTGGTTTTACTCATGGCGGGTCTCCTGGTTGAAGCCGGCAAGCGCGGATGCGGGGAAAGACGGGGACGCGGGGCGGGATACGCGCCGAATGGATTTCGACATTGCTACCTCCTCAAGCGGATGCCGGCCTGGCCGCGGGGCGCGGCTAGGCGGGCGCATGACAAGGTTGGACTACCGGGAGACTACTCCAAAGACCGGCGCACCATGAGGTGCCCTCGCCATGGCCCGCCCGAATAGGCAAAGCAATAGCGAGGCAGAGCGCGGGGAGGCCGCGGTCTGCCGGAGTCGTCTCAATGTCGGGAGTCCAAGCCCGAGCGCCGCAATTGCAGCGGCGCGCGGCTATTGTTGGCGAGGCGGGGCTTTGCTGTCAATGAAGGGACGGCATCCGTGAAAAAACCGCCCCGCGGATCAGGCCGGCGGGGCGGGGGATGAAGCCGTTGAATCGCGGGCTTAGAGCTTGAAGGCCAGCGTGGTCTGCTGCAGCCGCTCCGCCACCACCGCCAGTTCGCGGGTGGCTTGCGAGAACACGTCCACGGCCACGCCGTTTTCCTTGGACATCTGGGCGATGGCCTCCACGCGGCCGGCCAGATCGGTGCTGGCCTGGCGTTGTTCCTGCATCGCCAGCGCGATGTCGCTGATGGCGCCCACCACTTCCTCCGCCCGCACTTCCACCGAACTGATGGTGGTGGACACATGTTCCGACGATTCCACCACCTGGCTGACGATGTGGCGGCTATTGCGCATGCTGTCCACCGCCTCCTTCGCCCCGGCCTGGATCTTGGCGATCATCTGGGTGATTTCGGTGGCGGAGCCGGTGGTGCGCTCGGCCAGCTTGCGCACTTCGTCGGCCACCACGGCAAAGCCGCGGCCCTGTTCGCCGGCGCGCGCGGCCTCGATGGCGGCGTTGAGCGCCAAGAGGTTGGTCTGATCCGCCACTTCCTTGATCACGGTGGCGATGCTGCTGATCATTTGCGCCTGTTCGGACAGCGATTCCAGGTTGTTGGCGGAGGCGGCCACGCTGTCGTTGACCTTGCGCACTTGCTGGGTGGAGTCCTGCACTTCCTTATTGCCTATCTTGGCCTGACTGCCGGCTTCGCTGGCCTGGGAGTCCGCCAGCGAGGCGTTGTTGGAGCATTGGTCGATGCTAACGGTCAGCTCTTCGATCGAGGCGGCGGCGCTGGAGGTGGCGTTGACCTGCTGACCGATGCTGGCGCTGACTTGCTCGGTGGAGGCGGCCAGTTCCTCGGCGGTGGCGGCCACGCTGGAGGCGGAGTTGATGATGTCGCCCACGGTGACGCGCAGTTTTTTCTGGGTGTCGGACAGCGATTGCATCATCTGGGCCACTTCGTCCCGGCCTTGCACCTCAATGGTGCCGGTCAGGTCGCCGTTGCCCAGCTGGAACAGCGCCGCCATGCCTTTTTTCAGGCTGCCGATGATGCCGTTCTGTATCACCACGCCCAGTGACAGCAGCACGAGCACGGCCGCCACCAGCACGGCGACGACGGTGTTGCGCGCGCGTTCGTATTTGGCCGCGGCGTCTTGCAAGGCTTGGTCGGCCAGCTTGACGTTGATGGCGACGATCTCGCTCATGATGTCGTCGGCCACTTGGAATTTGGGCCGGCACTCCTTGGCCATCAGCGCCAGCGCTTTCTTGTTGTTGGCGCCGTCGCCGGTGTCGCTGTAGCTGAGGTCGCGCACCTTTTTGCAGGCTTCTTCCATTGGCGGCCAGGCGGCGTCAAAGCGTTTGAGCGCGTCCACTTCCTGCGGCGAGAGCACCGTTTGGCGGTAGAGATCCATCAGCCGGTTCATTTCCTTCACGTATTTGGCGCGGTTGATGGCGACTTGATCCATCGTGGCTTTTTCGGTTTCGGCGATGAAGCGGTAATCGGAGCGGCTGGCGTAGATGGCGTATTGGTTGGCCACGGCCACCCAGTTGACCGGCATCAACTGGTTGGCGTGCATGCTGACGGTCAGTTGGTTCATTTCCGAGGTGCTGCTGACGCCCACCACCCCAATGGCCACGCTGGCCAGAACGCCCAACAGGATCAGGCCGAAAATCTTGACCTTGATGCTGAACTGCGCAAGAAAGTTTCCCATCGCTCGCTCCCTAACTTCCGCCGATAACCACGCATTGTTTTCTAGCTACTGTTATAAGTGTGTAGTGCAGCTGTATTCATCTTGCAATGCTTGATGTAGGAAATTTTGCAGACGGGCAGTTCGTTCTAGGCGAATGATTTTCAGTTCCATGTCCGCCTGGGAGCGGAGATTGAAATTGCGCGGCCAGCGCTTATCTTTGAAACTGAGGCGGCGGACAATGGGCGCGGGGAACGGGGCGGGCGGCCGGCGGTCTGAGTTAGCTTGTTCACGGGGCAGTTTAGAAGCGGCGGGCGGTGCGCCCGCCCGATTAAGAGCCACTAACAGAACCTCGCAGAGACCCTGAGCCAAGGCGCGCCGACGCAGGCAGTACAAGCCGTACGGCAAGGAGGCGCCACGCGGGAGCAGGGGTTTTGTTAGCGGGTCAAAAGAAGCGTATCGCATGAAAGCCATTACCGTAGCCACTTACAACATCCACAAGGGCATGTCGCCGCTGAACCGCCATGTGCGGCTGGGCGATATGGCCTCCGCGCTGGAATCCATAGACGCCGACGTGTTGTTCTTGCAGGAGGTGCAGGGCAAGAACATAGAACGCGCCTTGCAGCACGCCAGCTGGCCCAAGCTGCCGCAGCATCATTTCCTGGCGCGCCGGCTGGATCACAAGGCGGCTTACGGCCTGAACGCGGCCTATGAGCACGGCCATCACGGCAACGCCTTGCTGACGCGCTTTCCCATCAATACCTGGTGCAACCGCGATATCTCGGTCAACCGCTTCGAGAACCGCGGCCTGCTGCACTGTCAGCTGACGCCGGCGGGCTGGAAGCGGCCGGTGGTGACCTTGTGCGGCCATTTCAATCTGTTGGCGCGGGACCGGCGCAAGCAGTATCTGGACCTGGCGCGCTATGTGCGCGAGAACGTGCCGGCGGACGCGCCGCTGATTCTGGCCGGCGATTTCAACGACTGGCGGGAAGAGGCGACGGATCACCTGATGGACAGCCTGGGCATGGTGGAGGTGTTCGATCAGTTGTTCGGCCGCCATGCGCGCAGCTTTCCGGCGCGCATGCCCATGTTGCCGCTGGACCGGATCTATGTGCGCGGGCTGAAGCCCTTGGGGGCGGAGGTGCTGAAGGGCGCGCCGTGGTCGCGCTTGTCCGATCATTTGCCGCTGTCCGCCAGTTTGGCGCCGATTTGAGGGATAGACTTTGAACCGGTTCTGAGAGTCCAATGAAGGAAAACAGGGCTCCGCATTGCGGAGCCCTGTCGCTTTGTCACGGACCGGTTTAGAGGTGGAAGCGCTCCACCACGTTCTTCAGCTTGCTGGCGTGGCCGTTCAGCTCGCTCAGGGTGGCGCTGGCGCCTTGCGCCACCTCGGAGGTGCTGCGGGTCATGCCGTTGATGTGCTCGGTGTTGTGGGCGATGTTGCCGACGGCGGTGGATTGCTCGCGGGTGGCGTGGGTGATCTGGGTGAAGGTGTCCACCACTTGCCGCATCAGGCCGCCGATGTTTTCAATCTCGCTGGCCGCGCCCTGGGCCAGGCCCACGCTTTGGTCCACGGTGGAGCGGGCCTGCTGCATGCTGGCCACGGTGCCGGCGGTTTGCTGGCGCATGCCCTGGGTCATCTGGGTGATTTCGGTGGTGGCCTGGGCGGTGCGCTCGGCCAGTTTGCGCACTTCGTCCGCCACCACGGCGAAGCCGCGGCCCATTTCGCCGGCGCGCGCGGCTTCGATGGCGGCGTTGAGCGCCAAGAGGTTGGTCTGGTCGGCGATGTCCTTGATCACGTTGACGATGGAGCTGATTTCCTCGGAGCGGGTGCCCAGCGAGTTCAGCGTGTCGCTGAGGGTGGACATGGCCTGGGACAGTTTGCCCACCTCGGCCGAAACCTGATGCATGGCGTGGCGGCCGCGCTCCGCGCTGCTATTGGCCTGGGAGATGATGGCGTTGGCGTCGGCGGTGGTGTCGGCCACATGGGTGACGCTGACGGTGATCTGCTCAATGGTGGCGGCGCTGGAGCTGATGGCCTGGTTGACCTGGTCCGCGTCCTCGCTGATGCGGTTGGTGGTCTGGTGCAGGGAGCCGACGGCGCTGACCAGCTGGCCGGCGTTGTTGTTGACTTCGCCTATCAAGCGGCGCAGCCGCTGATTCATCACGCCGATCTGGCCCAGCGCGCTGGCTTCCGGCGCCTTGGGCACGTCCACGGCCAGGTTGCCGGAGGCGATTTCCTGCAACACGCCTTCGATGTCGGTGACCGATCCGCCCAGCTGGGTATGGATCTGGCGGCGGCCCAGCAGGATCAGCAGCAGGATTTCGCCCACCAGCAGCACGATGGCGGTGAGGAACTGAAGCTGGGCGCTGGACAGCCGGTCCTTAGCCTGGGCCAGCGCGGCGTTGGTGCGTTGGTCCAGCAGCACGAAGAAGTCGTCGATGGGCTTCATGATCTGGGCTTTGAACTGGTGGTATTCCTTGCTGTGCACCAGTTTGCGCGCCAGTTCCATGTCCGGCTGGCCGCTGACGCTGTACTGCCCCTGGGCGTCGGCGAACTTGCCCTTGACCGCGTTCATCGCCCGCACTTCCAGCTTGACCAGGCCGTCCGAGTTGGCTTGCGCCTCCTTGAGCTTGGCGAACTCGCCTTCGGTGAAGCCGGCTTGCTGCATCAGGGTTTGCAGCGGCACGGTTTCGCTGTCCTGCCGGGGTTTTTCCTGGCCGGCGGCGACGAAGTCCCAATAGATGCGGTTGTATTCCTGCGGACGCGGCGCCTTGCCGTTGCGGATGTCCAGCACGCGGTTGTATTGCTGCTCATAGCCGGGGTCGCCGGTGACGACGTAGGTGCGGCCCAGCCGGGTCAGGTCGTCCGAGCTTTGCCGTAGTTCCGAGGCCAGCAGGTAGGAGTGATAACGGCTTTCGCTGGCGGCGCTCATCACGTCCACCGCCTGGCGCATGGAAATGAAGGTGTAGATCACGCCGATAAAGGTGAGCGCGATGAGAATCAGCAGGCCGGTGATGGCCTGGTTGGCGCGAAAATTTTTCATGTGGAGAGGTCCTCGCAGTGCGGCTGAACGATAGTTGTGGTGGCCGGTCAATATCGGGTTCCATGGCCCGCGGTGACGCGGCCGGCGGCGCTGGTTTCTCCTCTGGGGAGAGTGGGGGCGGCGGCGTGGAAGCGCTGCATCTGGGCTTGCACTTGGTCCGCATGGCCGCGGCTGTCCGCCGAGATGGCGGCGAGTTCTTCCACCAGGCTGGCGTTTTGCCGGGTGGCGGCGCTCAGTTGCTGAATGGTGGCGTTGATTTGTCCCACGCCTTGCGCCTGTTCGTTGGCGGCCACGGCGATTTGCTGGATCAGGCTGGCGGTCTTGCCGCTGGAGGAGACGATGGCGGCCAGTTGCGCGCCGGCCTGGCCGGCGAGCTGTACGCCGCTGGCGGCCATGCCGCTGATCTCTCTGGCCGCCAGCTGGCTGCGCTCCGCCAGTTTGCGCACTTCCTGGGCCACGATGGAGAAGCCGTTGCCCTGGGCGCCGGCGCGGGCGGCTTCGATGGCGGCGTTGAGCGCCAGCAGATTGGTTTGATAGGCGATGTCGTCTATCACCGAGATGTGTTCCGCGATGCGCCGCATGCTGCGCACGGTGTGTTCGACGATTTCGCCGCCCTGGCGCGCGTCGTCCGCCGCCTGGACGGCCATGGTTTCGGTGAGCTTGGCGTTGTCGCTGCTCTGGTTGATGGCGGAGGAGATCTGCTCCAGCGAGCAGGCGGCCTCGGACAGGCTGGCCGCCTGGCCGTTGGTGTTGAGGGACAGCTGCTGGGAGCTGTGGTTGATCTGGGCCGACATCATGGACAGATGGCCGGCGCCGCGCTGGGAATCCGCTATCGCGCGGCTGAGCGTGGTCACGGTCTGGAGCATGGCTTCCGCCAGGCTGTCCCTGGGGTAGCCGCCGGGCGGGGCCGCGGCGGCCAGATCGCCGGCCGCCACCGCCCGCATCAGCCGGGTGACGCGCAAGGGCTCGTCGCCCAGCATGGCGAACAGGCGCCGGTAAATGGTCCAGAACATCAACAGGCCCAGCGCGCAGCAGCCCAGCATCAGGCCGATGACGATGGCCAGCCATAGCCCGGCCTGGGTCCGGGATTGGGCGACGGCCTGGTTGGTGCGCTCTTCCATCAGCCGGTAGAAGGCGTCCACCGGCTGCATGATGGCGGCCTTGTCCAGATGGTATTGGCGGTCGTGCAGGATGCGCCGGGCCAGTTCCGGGTCCGGCGGGCCTTGGCGGCTGAAGCCGCCCTGGCCGTCGGCGAAGCGTCCCTTCATCGCGTTCATCGCCACGGTTTCGGTGTTGACCAGCCGGTCCGAGTTGGCCTGGGCCAGCCCGAGCTGGTCGAATTCCTGCTGGGTGAAGCCGGCCTGCCGCATCAGCTGTTGCAGCGGCACGGCGGGGCCGTCCGGCTGCGGCTTGTTGTCGCTAGCCGCCATGAAGTCCCAGTAGATGCGGTTGTAGTGCTGCGGGCGCGGCTGCTGGCCGTTGCGTATCGCCAGCACCGCCCAGTATTGCCGCTCGTAGCGCGGGTCCGCGGTTTCCGCGTAGGTGCGGACCAGGCGGGTGAGGTCGTCCGAGCTTTGCCGCAGTTCGTTGGCCAAGAGATAGCTTTGATTGCGCTGAGATTCCGCCTGGGCTTGCAGATCCAGCTCATGCCGCAGGCGCAGGGTGCACAGCAGGAGCAGCAGCAAAAGCAGGGCGAAGACGCCGGCGCTGGCCGTCAGCAGGGATTTGATGCTCAGTTTCATAGGCCTCCCGCCATGCTGCTGTTGCCGTGTTCGCACCGTCGCGCGTTGGCTTGCTTACTGTTTTTTATAAAACAATCTGTTTCTTGACTACTTTTAGTGTGGACACTTAAGTAAAAACAGTGAGTTAACACCCGCTTGGCGTTTGGTTTGGGGGCGCGGAATGACCTTGCATGTCGAAACCGGCGAGGGTTGGGCCAGGGCCAGCCTGAGCGGCGAATTGAGCATTTACACGGTGGAGCAGCTGAAAAGCGAGCTCCTGCCCTTGCTGGGGCAGGAGTCGGTGTCGTTGAGCTTCGCCGAGGTGACGGAGGTGGACGGCTGCGCCTTGCAGTTGCTGCTGGTCTTTGGCCGGCAGCTGCGGCGGCTGGAGCTGCTGGCGGACAACCCCCTGGTCAGCGAGGCCTTTCAGTTGCTGGGCGTGGCGCTGACGGCGCTGACGGCGCCGACGGCGGGAGGCGAGGATGGACTGGAGTAAGGCCAGGGCGATTTTCCTGGAGGAGTCTCGCGAGCTGTGCGACGCGCTGGAAGGCGCGCTGCTGGACCCGGCCGCCTTTCCCGCCGACGCCGAGACTTTCAACCTGCTGCTGCGCACCGCGCACACGATCAAGGGCTCCGCCGGCACCTTCGGCTTCGACGCGCTGGTGGCCTTCGCCCATGCGATGGAGAGCGTGCTGGAACGGCTGCGCGGCGGCAAGATCGCGCTGGGCGACGATCTGGTCAGCCTGCTGCTGGCCTGCAACGATCATCTGCGGCGGATGCTGGAGGCGGTGGAGGCCTCCGCGCTGGACGCGGAGCCGGCCTGGCCGGACGGCATGCCGCTGTTGCAGCGTTTGCAGCTGTTCCTGCTGGACGGGGCCCCCTGCGCGGTGGCCGGCGAGGAGGCGCTGGACGCCGCCGCCACGCCGCTGTGGCAGTTGTCGCTGCGCTTTTATCCCGATCTGTTCCGTGACGGCTTCGATCCGTTGTCCTGCCTGCGTTTCCTCAGCCAGTTGGGCACGCTGCGCGAGGTGGAGCTGGTCTGGCCGCCGCTGCCGGCCTTCGCCGACTTGGAGCCGACGGATTGCTTCATCGGCCTGGAGTTGAGCCTGGAATCCGCGGCCAGCCTGGAGCAGGTGCGCGACGTGTTCGAGTTTGTCGCCGAAGACAGCATGCTGGGCATTCTGCCGCCGCACGCGCCGCTGGCGGCCTTCCGCTCGCTGGCGGAGCGCCTGGGGGAATCGATAGAGCCGCAGCTGTCGCGCTGGCTGGCGCGCGGGGCCTTGACCGCGGCGGAGGCGGAACGGGTGCGGGAGGCGCCCTGGCTGGCGCGGCCGGAGAGCGGGCGGAGCGGGGAGCCGGGCGCCGCGGCGGGCCGGCCGGCCCGCGGCGACAGTCACTATATCCGGGTGGAGGCCGGCAAGCTGGACCGGCTGATCAACCGGGTGGGCGAACTGGTGATCGCGTCCGCCGGCACCAAGCTGATTGCGCAGAGCCGCTGCGACGCGGAGCTGCTGGAGTCGGTGGCCATCATCAACACGCTGGTGGAAAGCATACGCGACGACGCGCTGACCTTGCGCATGGTGCCGGTGGACGAGGTGTTCTGCCGGTTTCCGCGCATGGTGCGCGAGGTGTCGCGGCAGTTGGGCAAATCCATACAGCTGACGATTCAGGGCGCGGACACCGAGATCGACAAATCCATGGTGGAGCGCTTGACCGACCCGCTGATGCACTTGGTGCGCAACGCGGTGGACCACGGCCTGGAAACGGCGGCGGAGCGGCGGGAGGCGGGCAAGCCGGAAACCGGCAAGGTGGTGCTCAACGCCTTTCACGACGCCGGCTCGGTGGTGGTGGAAATCAAGGACGACGGCCGCGGCATAGACCGCGACAAGGTGCTGGCCAAGGCGCTGGAACGCGGCTTGTTGAGCGAGGGCCGGCAGTTGAGCGAGCAGGAAACCCTGCAGTTGATCTTCCTGCCCGGCTTTTCCACCGCGCATGCGTTGAGCGATCTGTCCGGCCGCGGCATGGGCCTGGACGTGGTGAAACGCAATATCGAACTCTTGCGCGGCGAGATCGAAATTTTTTCCCAGCCGGGACAGGGCGCCACGTTCCGGCTGCGGCTGCCGCTGACGCTGGCCATCATCGACGGCTTCCGGGTGGAGGTGAGCGATTCCTCGCTGGTGATGCCGCTGGACATGATGATCGAGTGCGTGGACATGCCGGAGGAGGCGATGCGGCAGAACGCGCGCCAGATCAATGTGCGCGGCGATTGGCTGCCTTTCGTGTCCTTGCGGGAGTTGTTCAATCTGCCGCCGGCCACGCAGCCGGAGTACGTGGTGATTGTGCATTACGGGGAAAACCGCGCCGGCGTGGTGGTGGACCGGCTGATGGGCGAGGTGCAGGCGGTGATCAAGCCCTTGGGCGAGATTTTCCGATCGCTGCGCGGCATCAGCGGCTCCACCATCCTGGGCAACGGCAAGCCGGCGCTGGTGCTGGACGTTCCGCAGTTGATCCACCACGCCTGCCGCCGCGAGCGGCGGCGGATTCGCCAGTCCAGCGAGGCGCAGGCGAGCGACGTCATTTAGCGCGCCGATGCGCGCCGGGAGGTAGTCATGCAGTGGTTTCACAATGCGCAGGTCAAGACCAAGCTGGGTCTGTCGTTTGGCGTGGTGCTGTGTTTCTTGTTGGCGCTGGGCTTCATCAGCTACACCGCCACGGAGCGCATCACCGGCGTGATGGTGAATCTGTTCGACAACCAGCTGACGCCGATCAAGGATATCGGCAACGCGGCGCGCAACGCGATGGCCAGCAACCGCTCCTTGTACCGCTATATCGCCGAAACCGACACCAGAACCATGGACGAGGTGGGCTTGGAAATGGCGGGGTTTGAGAAAAACATGAACGCCAGCATAGACGCCTACCGCAAGACGGACCTGACGCCGCCCGAGGTGGACGCGATACGCCGTTTCGACGCCGCCTGGGCCATTTACCAGCCCTACGCCACCGAGGTGAAGCGGCTGTCCTATACCGACCGCGGCGACGGCGAGAACAATAAGATTGCGTTGAAGCTGATGTCGGAAAAGGGCTGGCCGGCCTTCCAGGCGGTGGACGCGGTGCTGACCGAGATGGTGAACCTCAACGCCAAGCTGGCCGACAACTCCCTGGTGGAAACCAAGGCGATCAGCACGGACGCTTTGCGGGTGCTGGTGGCCATCGCGGTGGCGGCGGTGCTGCTGAGCATCGCGCTGGGGGTGATGGTGACGCGCAGCCTGCTCAAGCAATTGGGCGGCGACCCGTCCTACACCGTGCAGGTGGTGAGCCGGGTGGCGGCCGGGGATTTGTCGGTGCCGGTGAAGCTGCATCCGGACGATACTTCCAGCCTGCTGTATTCGATCAAATCCATGGCGCACCGGCTGTCCGAGACCCTGTCCGAGGTCAGCGCGATGTCGGAGGCGATAGGCTCGGCGTCCGAGGAGGTGTCGTCCACCGCCAACTCCCTGGCGCAGACTTCGTCCGAGCTGTCGTCCAGCATCGAGCAGACCAGCGCCTCGGTGGAGGAGATGGCGGCCACGGTGACGCAGAACGCCGACAATGCGCGGGTGACCGAGGGCATCGCGTCCAAATCCGCGTCCAGCGCCACCCAGGGCGGCAGCGCGGTCAGCGATATGGTGCACGCGATGAAGGAGATCGCGTCGCGGATCACGGTGATCAACGATATCGCCAACAAGACGGATCTGCTGGCCATCAACGCGGCGATCGAGGCGGCGCGCGCAGGCGAGCACGGCAAGGGCTTCGCCACGGTGGCGGTGGAGGTGAGGAAGCTGGCGGAGCGCTCCCAGGTGGCGGCCAAGGAGATAGGCGATCTGGCCAGCCGCTCGGTGAGCGTGGCGGAGAAGGCCGGCACCTTGCTGCAGGAGATGTTGCCCGGCATAGACCAGACCGCCAGCCTGGTGCAGGAGATTTCCGCGGCCTCGCGCGAGCAGCGCACCGGCATTGATCAGATCAACAGCGCGGTGACGCAGATCAGCAGCGGCATGCAGTCTTCGGCCACGTCGGCCGAGGAACTGAGCTCCACCTCCGAGGAACTGAGTTCCGCGGCGATGCAGCTGCAGGATTTGATGCAGCAGTTCAAGCTGCGCAACACCCGCGGCGGCCGCAAGTCCCGGCTGGTGCACATCGGCCACTTGCACGGCGGCAAGGCCGCGCCGCCGCCGCCGATGGACGACGATGACGATATGGATCTGACCGTGGACGAGGACAAGTTCTCCAAGTATTGAGAGGGAGGAAGACGGCGATGAGAAACAGTGACCAGCCGGCCGGCCAGGACGGCGGCGACCAGAAATTCCATTGCGTCACATTCATCCTGGGCGAGGATTTGTTCGGCATTCAGATCAACTTCATCCGGGAGATCATCGAGTTCGACGGCATCACCGAGGTGCCGATGATGCCCAACTTCGTGCGCGGCATCATCAATCTGCGCGGCGCGGTGGTGCCGGTGATCGATTTGTCGGTGCGCTTCGGCCGCGGCCAGACGGCCTTGAAGTCGTCCACCTGCGTGGCCATCCTGTCCTTGCCGGGCCTGGAGGGCGGCTACGCCGACATCGGCATTCTGCTGGATTCGGTGTGCGAGGTGCTGGAGATCCCGCAAAGCGAGATCGATCCCTCGCCCAGCTTCGGCTCCAATATCCGCAGCGACTTCATCCAGGGCATCGCCACCATCAATCAGCGCTTCGCCATTCTGCTGAATGTGCGCCAGGCGCTGTCGGTGTCCGAGCTCAGCGCGATGGCGGAGGCGGTGACCCAGCAGTTTCTGAGCGACGACATCGAGGCGCTGTAGATGTTCGCCCTGGAAGAGACGCTGGCCGCCGCGCCTTTGTTGACGGATGGGGAGTTTTTCCAGCTGCGCCGCTTCATCTACCAGACCGCCGGCATCGCCATGCCGATGAGCAAGCGTTCGCTGATCCAGTCGCGCCTGGCCAAGCGCATCCGCCATTTGCGGCTGAACAGCTACGCGGCTTACTGGCGTCTGATCTCGGACCCGGCCAATGTGACGGAGCGGCAGTACGCGATCAATCTGCTGTCCACCAATGAAACCTATTTTTTCCGCGAGCCGGAACACTTCGCCTGGCTGCGGCAAGAGGCGGCGCGGCTGCAGGGCAAGGGCGAGTTTCGGGTGTGGTCGGCGGCCTGCTCCACCGGCGAGGAGCCGTACACGGTGGCGATGATCCTGGCGGAGGCGCTGGGCCTGCTGGGCCAGTGGCGGGTGTACGCCACCGATATCAATACCCGGGTCACGCATCTGGCCCGGCGCGGGGTTTACTCGGTGGAGCGCGCGCGCAGGACGCCGCCGGAGCTGTGGCGGCGTTATTTCCTGCGCGGCCGCGACGAATACGCCGGCATGGTCAAGGTGGCGCCGGAGCTGGCGAAGAAGGTGAGTTTCGCCAATCTGAACCTGCTGCACGCGACGGACTTCAACCATAGTCATTTCGATGTGATTTTCCTGCGCAATGTGCTGATTTATTTCGACGAGGCCACCAAGCTGCGGGTTTTGCTGTCGCTGTGCGACAAGCTGCGGCAGGGCGGACATTTGATCATCGGGCATTCGGAATCCATCCGGCACCTGGCGCTGCCCTTGGCGCAGGAGGCGCCGTCGCGCTACCGGCTGGATGCCCACTTGGCGGGCGGAAGAATCGATGAGCATCAGTGTTCTGATTGTTGACGACTCCGCGGTGGCGCGGGAGATGCTGGGCCAGATGCTGGCCACCGCGCCGGACATCAAGCTGCTGGGCGCGTCGCCGGACCCCATTTACGCGATGAGCCGGATGAAGATCCGCTGGCCGGACGTGATCATCCTGGATCTGGCCATGCCGCGGATGGACGGCCTGACCTTTCTGCGCCAGGTGATGGCGGAGCGGCCCACGCCGGTGATCATCTGCTCGGCCTTGACCACCGAGGGCGCGCTGGTGTCGCTGGAGGCGATGAGCGCCGGCGCGGTGTCGGTGCTGCTCAAGCCGCTGGTCAATGCGAGGACGAATTTCGTCGAGAACGCCAAGCGGCTGGTGGAGGAGGTGTACGCGGCGGCGCGGGTGAGGGTGGAGGCCTTGAAGCAGACGTCTCCGTCCGGCTATCCGGCGCCCAAGCTGACCGCCGACGCCATTCTGGACGCGCCGCCGGAGCGCCGGCGGCCGGCGCAGGGCACGGAGCGCGTCATCGCGCTGGGCGCGTCCACCGGCGGCACCCAGGCGCTGGAGTTCCTGTTGCAGCGGCTGCCGCCGCATTGCCCGGGCATGGTGGTGGTGCAGCATATGCCTGAGGGCTTCACTTCCATCTTCGCCGGCCGGCTCAACCAGCTGGCCCAGGTGGAGGTGAGGGAGGCGAAGAACGGCGACGTGCTCAGCGCCGGCACGGTGCTGATTGCGCCGGGAGGCCAGCATCTGCTCTTGCATCGCCGGCAGAAGCAGTTTGTCGCGGAGGTCAAGGGCGGGCCGCCGGTGTCGCGGCACCGGCCGTCGGTGGATGTGTTGTTCCGCTCGGTGGCGGTGAGCGCCGGGGCCAACGCGGTGGGCGTGATCCTTACCGGCATGGGCGACGACGGCGCGCGCGGCATGCGCGAGATGCACGACGCCGGCGCGCGCACGCTGGCCCAGGACGAGGCGTCCTGCGTGGTGTTCGGCATGCCGCAGGCGGCCATCGCCCGTGGCGGGGTGGACGAGGTGATGTCTCTGGAGCGCCTGGCGCGGCTGTTGCAGGGTCTGCGCGCCTGAGAACCTGTCCATGGTCCGCCGCGCGGCGGCGGACGCGGCCCTCAAGATAGATACAGATTCGATAGGTGTTTTTACGTAAATACCGATGCTTGCCGGCGTCTATTTGTAAAAAACCTTTTAAAAACAAAGCCGGCGCGGGTCGCTTCACCTCGAGAAAAAGCGATTATGCACTTGCTATGTGCAAACTACCAAAGCCAGTCGCATTGATTCGCGTTTAATTGGCGTTATCATCACTTTCCATATTCAGCGCTCGCCGCCGCACTGGGCCGCTTGTCCCGGCGCGCCGCCGCCTGTCTATCTTTCCCCGCCCGCTCCGCACCACTTCGCGGCGCCGTCATCGTCTCTTGTCGATTACTGCCTGATCCACTGCCTGGACCTGCGGCGCCGGTCCGGCGCGCTCCGGATGCGCCGCCGGCGGCGGGGAGCCGTTTTTGGAATGAATGTCGAAGGAATGCATCCGTATGAGTGTCTTGAACAAGGACTGGGGCTTGCGGGCCAAACTATCCGCCGCTTTTACTCTGGTGAGCCTGCTGATCGTGGCGGTTTATTCGATCTACGCTTATCGCAGCACGGTCGACTCCGAAATGAAGGGCGTGGATCAGACCCTGCTGACCGCCGCCTACGCGGCGCGCCAGATGGTGGGCGAGAACTTCCACGACCAATTGCCGGACAGCAACCCCAATAGCCAGGTCACCACCAAGCAGCTGACCGATTTTGCGCGCGACAGCGGTCTGGCCTACGCCTATTCCACCATTCAGCGCGGCGGCCGCGTGTTGTACACCAGTTCTTCCGCCAGCCCCGACGAGGTGAAGTCCGGCCAGTACCAACAGTGGTTCCTGGCGGAATACAAGGATGTGCCGGCCGGCCTGGCCGCGGCCTTGCGCAGCGGCTCCACCCAGTTTGAGGAATACCAGGGCGAGTTCGGCCTGTTCCGCTCGGTGTTCGTGCCCTTCACCTCGGCCAGCGGCATGCGCTACGTGGTGGGGGTGGACACGTCCTTGCAAAAAGTGGAGGCCTTGCGCACCCAGGTGCTGTGGCAAAGCGGCGCGGTGGGCCTGGGCCTGCTGCTGATGTCTCAGCTGGCGGCCCTGTTGCTGGCCAACCGCATGGTGCAGCCGGTGAACGAGTTGAACGTGGCCCTGCAGCAACTGGCCGGCGGCGACTGGAACCTGGTGCGCAGCATGCCGGTGCGCAGCCGCGACGAAGTGGGCCGCATCGCGTCCTCCTTCAACACCTTCATGGCGGCCCTGCGTGAGCGCTTGCTGGAGATCCGCGGCGAATCCGACGCGGTGCAGAGCGAATCCCAGCACATCGATCAGCTGGTGGGCGGCGTGGCCGCGCGTTCCGGCCAGCAGGCCGAGGACGTGCGCGGCAGCGCGGCGGCGGTGGAGGAGCTGGCGGTGAGCATCGCCCATGTCTCGGAAATCGCCGAGGACGCGGCCACGCTGATGTCTTCGTTCGAAGGCCAGACCCAGACCACGGTGCAATACATCCAGAACGCGGTGGAAGGCATGCGGACGGTGCAGCAGGAAGTGACCCAACTGGCAGGCAAGCTGGATCAGCTGGATTCGCGCACCAATGAGATCAATATGATTGTGGCGGTGATCAAGGACATCGCCGATCAGACCAATCTGCTGGCCTTGAACGCGGCGATCGAGGCGGCGCGGGCCGGCGAGCAGGGCCGCGGTTTCGCGGTGGTGGCGGACGAGGTGCGCAAGCTGTCTGAACGCACCGCCAACGCCACGGTGGAGATCGGCTCGATGATCGCTTCGGTGCAGCAGGATTCGGCCTCCGCCATCTCCGGCATGCGCGCGGCGGTGGACCGCGTGGACGCCAGCGTCAATCACGCCGGCGAGGCGCAGGACACTTTGCAGGGTTTCTCGGTGCAGATCCAGGGCGTGTCGCGCGGCATGGGCGATATCTCGGCGGCGGTGCGCGAGCAGGCCAACGCTTCGCAGCACCTGGCCGGCAGCGTGGAGTCGGTCAGCAGCTCGGCCGAGGAAAACCGGCTGGCGGCGGAAGAGGCTCAGCAGGGCGTGGTCAATCTGTTGGAGCGCGGGGTGTCTTTGCGCGGCGTGGTACAGCAGTTCACGCTCTAAGAACCTGTTCAATGTCTGCTGCGCTTCGGCGATACGGTGTTGAAAACAACTTCGAAATGCTCATGTACCGTATGTACATTCCGCTTTCTCTGCTGTTTTCGCCTTGTCTCGCTCTTGCTCGCGAGACTTTGAACAGGCTCTAAGCCATGGCGCGGCGCAGGGTCGCCATGCGCACGCAACCGCCCTCGGGCGGTTTTCTTTTTGCCAGATAAATGACATTGGCGTAAAGTGGCTTGTCGTCCTAAAGGAAGGAGGCGGGTCATGGAGCGGGAGCTGTCGTTGTCTCATGCCGGCGCGGACCCGGCGCGCGGTCCTTTGATCATCGTGGCGTCCAGCGGCACCGGCGGGGACATACAGCCCTTCGTCGCGCTGGCGCGCGGCTTGAGCGAGCGCGGCCACCGGGTGCGGATGCTGGCGCCGGCCTTGCAGGAGGAAGCGGCGCGGGCGGCCGGCCTGCCGTACTGGCTGTTCGGCAGCGTCGAGCGGGAACAGGCGGCGTTGGACAACCCCGATCTATGGCATGAGCGCAAGAGCTGGGGCGTGCTCTGGGATAGCCTGGCGCCGGATCTGGACGCCTTGCGGGAGCGGGTGAGGGATCTGCCGGCGGATGAGGACTGCGTGGTCTTGTGCCACCCCGTCCTGGTGCCGATGGCGGCGCTGGCGCGAGCGGCGCGGCCGGATTTGCGCATTGTGACGGCCTATCTCGCGCCGTCCAATCTGTGCAGCCGCCACGACCTGCTCACCCTGGGCTCCTTGCGGATTCCCGGCTGGCTGCCGCCGGCCGGAGCCGGCCTGCTGTGGTGGGCGCTGCATCGCTGGTTCAACGCCCAGACCTTGCCCAGTCTGAACGCGGCGCGCGCACAGCGCGGCCTGCCGGCGGAGCCGCATTTTTTCGAGCATATGCTGAGAGCCCCCAGCGCCTCGATAGGTCTGTTTCCCCGCTGGTTCGCCGCCTTGCAGCCGGATTGGCCGCGGCCGTTCTTCGAAGGGGATTTCCTGCTGCCCGCCGCGCAGCGGGGCGCGGGGCTGTCCGCCGAGCTGGAGGCCTTTCTGGCCGCCGGCGATGCGCCCGTCGTGTTCACGCCGGGCACCGGCCATCGGCACGCCGCGGCCTTCTTCGACGCCGCGCTGCGGGCCTTGCGGCGGCTGGGCCGGCGCGGGATTTTCGTCACGCCGCACGCGGCGCAGTTGCCGCCGGCTTTGCCGGCCGATGTGCTGTGGCAGGCGCACGCGCCTTTCGCCGCGCTGTTGCCGCGGGCGGCGGCGCTGACGCATCACGGCGGCGTCAGCACCATGGCGGACGCGATGCGCGCCGGGATCCCGCAATTGATCGTGCCTTACGCCTACGATCAGTTCGACAACGGCCAGCGCGCCAAGCGCCTGGGCGTGGCCGAGGTCTTGCACGCGCAGTGCGTGTCCGCGGGGAGAATGGAGCGTTTGTTGGCGCGCTTATTGGCCGAGCCGGGCCCAGGCCCGGCCTGCCGCGAGCTGGCCTTGCGCATGGCGGCCGGCGCGGAAGCGACGCGGGCGCTGTTGGACGGCGTGGAGGAGGCCTTGTTGGGACGGGCTGAGCGCGGGGCGGAAAGCGCTAGCGCGACGCCGGCGCTGGCGCCGGGCTAGCGAGCGCTTGGGAGGCGCTTAGAAGGTGTTTACGATCTCGCGAGCAAGAGCGAGGCAAGGCGTTGCGGCTGAGAAAGCGGAATGTACGCGTGGTACATGAGCATTTCGAGGACGGCACTCATCGCACAATCTCTCTACCGACGCGCCGCAGATCGTAAACAGGTTCTTAGAAGGTGTTTACGATCTCGCGAGCAAGAGCGAGACAAGGCGTTGTGGCTGAGAAAGCGGAATGTACAAGCGGTACATGAGCATTTCGAGGACGGCACTCATCGCACAATGTCTCTACCGACGCGCAGCAGATCGTAAACAGCTTCTTAGCTGAACAGCGTGCGCGCGCCCTCGTAACGGGCGGCGAAATAGCTATTGTCCAGCCGCGCCACGCGGATGGAGCTGTTGGTGCGCGGCGCGTGCACGAACTTGCCGTCGCCGATGAAGATGCCCATATGCGAGAACGGGCGGTTCATGGTGTTGAAGAACACCAGGTCGCCGACCCGCATCCGGCTGTCCGGGATGGGCCGCGCCACGCCGGCGATCTCGGCCGCGGTGCGCGGCAGCGTGACGCCGACGGCGTTCTGGTAGATGTAGCCGACCATGCCGCTGCAATCCAGGCCGGCCTCGGGGTTGGTGCCGCCGAACTTGTAGTCCAGGCCCAGCAGGCCCAGCGTATAGATCAGGATTTCCCGGCTGGCGCCGTCGGCCTTCAGCCCGGACAGGCTGAGGTCGCCGGAAGGGCGGGGCTTGCGGCCGCCGGCCACCTTGGAGGGCGTGGTGCCGCAGGCGGCCAGCAGGCCGGCCAGCGACAGCAGCGCGGCGCCGCGCAGCAGCGCGCGGCGGTCCAACGGCGAAGAGGGCGAAGGCGGCAGGGTTTTGCTCATTGTTGCTTTGACTCCAGTTCTTCCCAGCGCGCCAGCTTGTCCATCAGCAATTCGTCGATTTCCTCCACCCGGCGCTGCCAGGCGATGGCCTCCTTGGGCGTGTCGCGGTAGCAGTTGGGGTCCAGCAATTGCTGATTCAGGCTGGCTTGCTCGGTTTCCAGCGCGGCGATCTCGTCCGGCAGCGCGGCGAGCTCTCGCGTCTCATTGTAGGACAGTTTATTGCGCGCGGACTTGGGCTTGTCCTTGGGTTTTTCCTGCGGGGCCGAGGCGTCCCGCGGCTTCTCCGCCGGCTTCATCGCCGCCATGCGCGCCTTGGTGTCGATCCAGTCCTGGTAGCCGCCCGGATACTCTTCCAGCCGGCCGTCGCCTTCGAAGGCGATCACCTGGGTGACCACGTTGTCCAGGAAGGCGCGGTCGTGGCTGACCAGGAACACGGTTCCCGAGTATTGAGCGATCACGTCTTCCAGAAGTTCCAGCGTGTCGATGTCCAGGTCGTTGGTGGGCTCGTCCAGCACCAGCACATTGGCCGGCCGGGTGAACAGCCGGGCCAGCAGCAGGCGGTTGCGTTCGCCGCCGGACAGCGAGCGCACCGGGCTGCGCGCGCGCTGCGGCGAGAACAGGAAGTCTTCCAGATAGCTCATCACGTGTTTCTTTACGCCGCCGATTTCAACGAAGTCGTTGCCCTGGCTGATGATGTCGGCGACGCTGGTTTCCTCGTCCAGCTGTTCGCGGAACTGGTCGAAGTAGGCGATCTCCAGCTTGCTGCCCTGCTTGACGCTGCCGCTGTCCGCGTCCAGCTGGCCCAGAATCAGCTTGAGCAGCGTGGTCTTGCCGGCGCCGTTGGGGCCGATCAGGCCGATCTTGTCGCCGCGCAGGATGCGGGTGGTGAAGTCGCGGATCAGGGTCTTGCCCTCGAAGCCCTTGCCGACGTGTTCCAGCTCCGCCACCAGCTTGCCGGAGCGTTCGCCGGCGTCCAGCTGGAAGTTGACCTGGCCCACGCGCTCGCGCCGCGCCGAGCGCTCGCGGCGGATGGCCTCCAGCCGGCGCACCCGGCCTTCGTTGCGGGTGCGGCGCGCCTCGATGCCCTTGCGGATCCACACCTCTTCCTGGGCGTGGAATTTGTCGAAGATGCGGTTTTGCTCTTCCTCGACGGCCAGTTCTTCCGCCTTGCGCACATGGTAGCTGGAGAAGCTGCCCGGGTAGCTGCGCAGCAGGCCGCGGTCCAGTTCCACGATGCGGGTGGCCACATTGTCCAGGAAGCGGCGGTCGTGGGTGATCAAGAGCACGCTGCCGCCGTAGTTCTTGATCAGGGTTTCCAGCCATTCGATGGCGGACACGTCCAGGTGGTTGGTGGGTTCGTCCAGCAGCAGCACGTCGGGCCTGGCGGCCAGCGCGCGCGCCAGCGCCACGCGTTTTTTCCAGCCGCCGGACAGCTCCTCGATCCGCGCGTCCGGGTTCAGGCCCAGATGGGACAGGGTGGAGGAGATCAGCGCGTCGAACTGCCAGCCGCCGCGGGCCTCCAGCTCGTGCTGGATGTGCTCCATCCGCGCCAGCGCCTGTTCGTGGTCGGCGTCGGCCTGGGTCAGCTGATGGGTGACTTGGTGGTATTCGGTGAGCAGGCTTTTCAGTTCGCCCAGGCCTTCGGCCACGGCTTCGAACACCGTGTGTTCCGGCGCCAGCTCAGGCTCTTGCGGCACATAGGCCACTTTGACGTCGCCCTTGATGTTGACGCGGCCGTCGTCCAGCGCCACCGCGCCGGCCACGCTCTTGAGCAGCGAGGACTTGCCGGCGCCGTTGCGGCCGATCAGGCCGACCACTTCGCCCGGTTCCAGCGCGAAATCGACGTTATCCAGCAATGCGTGGTGACCAAAAGCCAGGCAGGCTTTTTCGACGGTAATCAGAGCCATGGTGCGTGTTGTTTTCTGTATGGAAAGTTGGGCGGATTGTAACATGGGCTTCACCTTTCCACGCTTAGCGCCGCGCGGTTTGTGCTGTTACAATGCCGGCCAAACTTGAATGAAAGGCATGCTATGTACTTCGTTGACCGCTCGGTGGCCGTGATCAAACCGAAACAACCGTTCCTGGACTGGCTGAACCAGGCCCCGGACAACGACATGGATCTGGCGCTGGACAGCCTGCGCACCGACTGCACCGTGATCCTGCTGCCGGAGTTCGACGAGCCGGAAGAGGGCGTCGCCTACATCGACGAAATCTACGAACAATTGTTCAAGATGGAACTGGCGTCCTGGTACGAGGACGAAGACACATGGCCCAAGGATCTGTCCTTGAAAGCCTTCTGGGAATGGTTCGACGTGGAGATCCACTCCACGGTGATAGACAGCGTGGACGCCGACATCAGCAACACCCCGGCGCTGGATCTCTAAACCATGAACCGGCGGCCCCGGCTGGAGCCCTTCGGCTTCGAGCTGAGGCCTTCGCGCCTTTGGCTGGCGCTGACGGTTTCCGCCGCCGCGCTGCTGGCCTGGGCGGTGATCCGCCATCTGCCGCCCATCTGGCTGGCCTTGTTGCCGGCCGAGGTCTTCTTGCTTATGCGGGCGCTGCGCGCCGACGGCTGGGGCGACGCTGGCCGTTTCCGGCGGCTGGAAGTGGACGGCCTGGGGCGGCTGAGCGTGTGGCGCGAAGCCGCGCTGCCGGCGCAGGCCTTGGACGATTGCTTCGTCACCCCTTGGCTGACGATATTGAATGTGCGCATCGGCGGCCGCCGGCGCGCCTTGATGGTGTGGCCGGATTCGGCGCCGGCGGACGGCCGCCGCCGCTTGCGGACTTATTTGCTGTGGTTTCAAGCCGCGGACGACACTGAGACGAAATGACTGGACACAAGACTCTGGCCGAGTGGCTGAGCTGGCAGGAAAGCCTGCACGCCACCGCCATCGATATGGGCCTGGCCCGCGTGGAGCGGGTGCGCGCCGCGATGAAACTGCAACCGTCCTGCCCGGTGGTGATGGTGGCCGGCACCAACGGCAAGGGCTCGGTCTGCGCGATGCTGTCCGCCATGCTGCATTGCGCCGGCTTCAAGGTGGGCACTTACACCTCTCCCCACATCCTGCGTTACAACGAGCGCATCGCCATCGATCTGGCGCCCGCCAGCGATGAGCGCATCGTCGCCAGCTTCGAGGCGATAGACGCCGCGCGCGGCGACACCTCGCTGACGTATTTCGAGTTCGGCACCCTGGCGGCGGTGCACAGCTTCGTCGCCGAAAAAGTGGACGTGATCGTGCTGGAGGTGGGCCTGGGCGGACGCCTGGACGCGGTCAACATCTTCGAGCCGGACGTGTCGGTGGTGGTCAGCGTGGACATAGACCACCAGGCCATCCTGGGCGACAACCGCGAGGACATCGGCTTTGAGAAAGCCGGCGTCTACCGCGCCGGCAAGCCGGCCTTGTGCGCGGACCCGAATCCGCCGGCCAGGCTGATCGAGCACGCGCGCGCCATCGGCGCGGACCTGAAGCTGTACGGGCCGGACTTCGGCTATCAGCGCATGGACAATCAATGGTCCTTCCACATGGGCGACGCCCATCGCCACGCCTTGCCCTTGCCGGCGCTGCGCGGCGGCTATCAGATGGTCAACGCCTCGGCGGCGCTGGCCGTGCTGGAGTGCTTGAAGCCGCGGCTGCCGGTGAACCTGGGCGCGGTCAAGCGCGGCCTGCTGGAAGTGGAGTGGCCGGGCCGTTTCCAGGTGCTGCCGGGCCGTCCGGCGGTGGTGCTGGACGTGGGCCACAATCCGCACGCGGTCAAGGCGATGACGGCCAGCCTGAAACAGCTGCCGTTCGCCCGCAACCGGCTGGCGGTGTTCTCCATGCTGGAAGACAAGGACCTGGAACAGGTGGCGGCCTTGGCGCGCGAGGAGTTCGACGCCTGGTTCGTCGGCGGCCTCGACATGCCCCGCGGCCAGAGCGGCGAACGCATCGCCGCCAGGCTGGCGGAAATGGGCGTTGAGAGGGTGCAATCCTTCGCCACCGTGGCGCAAGCCTGGTCGGCGGCCTTATCGCAGGCGGAGGAGAGTGATAGAATTGTCGTTTTTGGTTCCTTCCACACCGTTGCCGAGGTGATGGAAGCCCGGCAACACCCGGCTTGAGGAAAGCATGGCTTTATCCACCCACGAGGAGTTGATCCTGTTGCGCAAGCGCGCCAGACGCCGTCTGGTGGGCGCTGTCGTCTTGGTTACCGTCGCCACCGTCGTTTTGTGGAACGTGGTGGGACGCCTGCCCGAGCAGCAGATGAAGCCGGAGTCCATAGAAGTGCTGGGCGCGGGCGCTTCCGCGCCGGCCGCCAATCACGCCGAAGCGCCGGCGGGCGCCTTGCCGCCGCCGGCCCAGCCGTCCGCGGCCTCCGCCGCGCTGGCCGAAGTCTCGCCCGCGGCCAAGCCCGGCGCCACCGAACTGGCGGCCAATCTGTCCACGATGACGCCGGCGATGCCGGCCGCGCAGCCGGCCCCCGCGGCGAAACCCGAGCCCAAGCCGGAAGTCAAACCGGAGCCCAAGCCGGAGGCCAAGCCCAAACCCGAACACAAGCCGGAGCCGAAACCGGCCAAGCCCGAGCATAAAAAGCCCGAAATCAAGCTGGACGAAAAGCCGGCCCGCAAGCCGGACCCGGCGGCTATCCTGGAAGGACGCTTCGATTCGCTGGACAAGCCGGCGGCGAAGAAAGAGGAGCCGGCGGCCAAGGGCGAGAGCAAATCGGTGATCCAGCTGGCGGCGCTGTCGGACCCGGACAAGGCCGACGCCTTGAAGTCCAAGCTGTCGTCGATAGGCGTGTCCGCGCATTTCAGCAAGGTGCAGACCAGCAAGGGCGAGGTGACCCGGGTGCGGGTGGGCCCGTTCAACAGCCGCGCCGAGGCGCAAGCCACCTTGCAGAAGCTGGCCAAGGCCGGCGTTAACGGCATTATCGTGACCAAGTAGCCGTCATGACCATCTTCGACTATATTGCCATCGCCATCATCGCCGGTTCCATCCTGGTGGCGATGATGCGCGGCCTGGTGGCCGAAGTGCTGTCGCTGGGCTCCTGGCTGATCGCCTTCTGGTGCGCCAAGCAGTTTTCGCCGGTGGTGTCGGCGTTTTTGCCCGGCGAATTGAGTTCGGAAGGCTTGCGGCTGGTGGCCGGTTTCGTGGCGGTGTTTTTCCTGGCCTGGCTGGCCACGGCCTTGCTGCGGGTCACGCTGACCGGCATGCTGGACAGCGTGGGGCTGGGCGGGGTCAATCGATTGTTCGGGGCGGTGTTCGGCCTGGCTCGCGGGCTGGTGCTGGTGACGGCCCTGGTTTTGGTGGGCGGCTTGAGCGATCTGCCGCGACAACCCATGTGGAGGAATGCCGTGCTCTCGGCGCCATTTGAATCGGTGGCCTTATCATTAAGGCCCTGGTTACCGGCGATGCTGGCCGATAACCTCCACTACACCGGGTAGCTGGTGAACAAGGCGGAATATCTTGATATCTTCACTTCAAGATTCCGCCTTTTTCTTTGTCTTGTTTTTTTGTCCGTTTCTTTAGTAGTAGGGAAGAGAGCAAAAGATGTGTGGAATTCTAGGCGTGGTCGGTCAGGCTCCGGTCAACCAGTTGCTGTATGACGGTTTGCAGGTGCTGCAACATCGAGGTCAGGACGCCGCCGGCATCGTGACCGCCAATGGCAAGACCTTTCACATGCACAAGGGCAGCGGCATGGTGCGCGACGTGTTCCGCACGCGCAATATGCGTTCCCTATTGGGCGCGGCCGGCATCGCCCATGTGCGCTATCCCACCGCCGGCTCCGCCTCCTGCCTGGCCGAGGCGCAGCCGTTCTACGTCAACTCGCCGTTCGGCATCGTGCTGGCGCACAACGGCAACCTGACCAATACCGAAGAGCTCAAGGCGGACATGTTCCGCCACGATCTGCGCCACATCAACACCAATTCCGATTCCGAGGTGTTGTTGAACGTGTTCGCCCATGAGCTGACCCAGCGCCTCAGCGCCAACGAATTGAGCGTGGACGCGGTGTTCGGCGCCATCGAGGCGGTGCACCGCCGCGTGCGCGGCGCTTACGCGGTGGTGGCGATGATCGCCGGCTACGGCCTGGTGGCCTTCCGCGACCCCAACGGCATCCGCCCGCTGGTGATAGGCACTTGCGTCAACAGCGGCAAGACCGAATACATGTTCGCGTCGGAATCCGTGGCGCTGGACTGTTCCGGTTTCAGCCTGCTGCGCGACGTGCAGCCGGGCGAAGGCGTCTTCGTCAGCTTCGACGGCGAATTCCACGCCCGCAGCTGCGCCAGCGACACCCGCCACGCGCCTTGCCTGTTCGAATACGTGTACTTCGCGCGCCCGGATTCGGTGATAGACGGCGCTTCGGTCTACCAGGCGCGCATCGTGATGGGCGAGAAGCTGGCCGAGAAAATCCGCCGCGCCTTGCCGGAGCTGGACATCGACGTGGTGATGCCCATCCCGGACACCAGTCGCCCCAGCGCGCTGCAACTGGCCAACCACCTGGGCCTGCCGTACCGCGAGGGCTTCATCAAGAACCGCTACATCGGCCGCACCTTCATCATGCCGGGCCAGGCGGTGCGCAAGAAATCGGTGCGCCAGAAGCTCAACCCGGTGGCCTGCGAATTCAAGGGCCGCAATGTGCTGCTGGTGGACGATTCCATCGTGCGCGGCACCACGTCCAAGGAAATCGTGCAGATGGCGCGCGACGCCGGCGCCAAGAAAGTGTATTTCGCCTCGGCCGCTCCGGCGGTGCGCTTCCCCAACGTCTACGGCATCGACATGCCGACGCGGGCGGAACTGCTGGCCACCGGCCGCGACGAGGCCGAGATCGCGCGCGAGATCGGCGCCGACGCGGTGATCTATCAGGACCTGTCCGCGCTGGAAGAGGCGGTCAGCAGCGTCAACCCCAAGCTGAGCTGCTACGAAACCTCCTGCTTCAACGGCGAATACATCACCGGCGACATCACGCCGGCCTATCTGGACGCGATCGAGGCCGAGCGTCTGGACGGCAAGGCCGGGGCGGAGCAGGGCGGCAGCGAACATATGATCGATCTGAACCTGAACGTGGCGGAACAGAATCTAATGTAATAATGATTTAGCTTCCAAACGGCGGCGGGCAATGCCCGCCGTCTTTTTTTATCCGTTTCCCGACGCAATTTGGCGACAACCGCGCCGGCGATAGCCGGATCCTGCGGTATTTCGCTTGCCAAACCCATTTCCCATATTGAATATTTAATGCCATAAGCCGATAAAAACCCGGCGTGATAAGGCAGCCGCGTAAACTGGTCTAAATTAATATGTATTTAAAACTGTTTACTTGTTAGTCTGCCTTTGACGCGCCTGATATTGAGGAGTGGATATGGATGACATTCTGGAGATGCTGGTTGCGCGGCAAGCCGCGCTGGAGAGGATTATCGAAGGCCTGGTGCTGACCATGAACCAAAGCGGCACCATCAAGCTGCAGGATTATCTGAAGATAGGGCAGCTGATGCGTTTGAACAGCGCGGTCACGGATTCCATCGACGTGTCCGACAGCCTGCGCCGCATCAACGCGCGCTTGCAGACGCATGCGCAGGGCGGGCTGGATTCGATGAACGCCCTGTTGCGGGAAACCATGCTGTTCGCCCAGGCGGCGCCGCCGCAGCGCGACGCGCTGCAGCAGGGTCTGGGCGCGAAGGCCTCGCTGGAAATCAGCGCGCAACTGGAGGAATTGTTGCAGCGGCGCGCGCGGCGGCCGCGCAAACCCACCCGGGCCTAGCGCCGCGCGAGCGGAAGGAGCGCCCCGCCTCGCGAGCGCTCGTCCGCCGCGCGAGGCGGACTTTGCCGGTTTTCAAGGCAGGCGAGCAGGCGGCGCGTCGCCCGCCGGCGCCAGCCGCAGATAGGACGCGCGGGACGGGTCCTGGCGGTCCACCATGACTTCCACCCGTTCGCCGGCGCGCGGCATATTGCCCAGATCTATCAGTTGTTCAATCGTCAGTTCCCGGCTGAAGCCGTCCTGCCACACCCTCAACTCCAATCGCATCATCGGCACCTGGTTCACCAGCAGGCCGGTTTGCCGGATCGACAAGACGTCGGCGTTGAGACGGACGCCGTCTTTCACGCTTTCTCGCTGCCAGGGACCGGACAGTCCGCGCAATTGCGAGGTCCAGTCGAAAGAGCGAAACAGCAGAAAGCCGGTGATGGCCAGCGACAACACGGTGACTCCTATCGACAGGAGCACGGAAAAACGGATCCAGGACTCGAACATCGGCGTCTTCCTTGCAAGGCGTGGGCGGCGTCGGACCGGCGGCCCGCTTCGCGCGCGAAACTGACAATATTAAGCACTTTATGGAAGCATGGGATTCGTTTGGAATGACAGAAGTTCCCGTCTTTCCCGCGGCGAGCGCGCGGCGCGCACCCTTATGCGGTGATTCTAATCGCCCATCGGCTATTTTTACCCGGACTTATCATGGCAAAAATAAATACAATGGCATTTTATGGGGGTGAAAACCTTTGTCGTGTGACTAATTCACTATTCAAATTAAGAAATCGGCATATTTCCGGGAACTACCGCAAATGCGGTCCATCACAAAGTAATGCTTACCAGTGAAGCAACTTGAACTTCATAATGTTTTAGTTAGCCCTTTCGTCGGCGGACATGGCCGGCAAAGGGCGTCACCGGCTCCAGTGCCGCCGTCAGAGCGGTGGAGCCCAAGCGAGGCAGCCGGCCCGCAGAAACGCCGGCGCTTCGCGCATTGGCCAAGGCCAGGGGAAGAGAACTATGCCGAGACGTCCGTTGCTCTCGCCGCCAGAGCGCGCCAGCTTGCTGGAGCCTCCAGACGACGAATACGAGTTAGATCAGTTAACCGCCTTCAGCGAACAGGATTTCGCCTTGATCCAGCAGCACCGCGGCAGCGCCAACCGCTTGGGCGTGGCCGTGCTGCTGTGCTATCTGCGCCATCCCGGCATCGCGCTGGACGAGGGCTGCCAGCCCGCACCACGTTTGTTGCGGCGGGTGGCGGCCGCGCTGGGCGCGCGCGAGGAGGACTGGGAACGCTACGCCACCCGCGATCAGACCCGGCGCGAGCATCTGGTCAAACTCTACGCCTATCTGGGATTGAGGCCGTACCGGGCCGAGGACGGCCAGGCGGTCTTGCGCCACCTGGCCCGGCTGGCCACTCAAACCGATCAGCCGCTATGCCTGGCGCAGGCCATGGTGTCCTGGCTGCGCCAGAGGCGCATCGTGCTGCCGGCCATAGGCGTGATTGACCGCAGTTGCGCGGCGGCGCTGACCCTGGGGTCGCGTCAAGTCTACTCCCGGCTCAACGAAGCCTTGAGCGCCTGCCAGCGCCAACGGCTGGACGCCTTGCTGGAGCTGCGGGAGGGCGGCAAGTTGACGACGCTGGCCTGGCTGCGGCTGAACGCGGACCGCGCGCGCGGCGCGGCGCCGCAGCTGGAGCGCTTGCAAGTGGTGGAAGCGCTGGCCTTGCCGGCCCACCTGACTCAGTTGGTGGGGCCGGGGCGGATGCAGGAATTGGCCCGCGCCGGCGACGGCATGAGCTGCCATGATCTGGCCGAACTGGAGCCGCCGCGGCGCATGGCCACCCTGGTGGCCATCGTGCTGCAGGCGCGCGCGGCTCTGCTGCGCATGTTGCAGAACCTGGAAAAACTGAAGGCGATTGACGCTTTGTCCCTGCCCGCCGGTTTGCAGAATCTGGTGTCGCAACAGAGGATGGGCAGGCTGGCGGCCGAGGGCCGGCAGATGAAGCCCAAGGATCTGGCCAAGCTGGAGCCGCGCCGGCGCATGGCCACCTTATTGGCCCTGGTGCTGGAGCTGCGCGCCGCCCTGGTCAAGGAAATCCTCGATCTGCGCGAACGCCTGGTGGGCAAAACGCTGGAGGCCGGCGAACTGATGTGAGCCGGCTTGAACGCGCGGCGGCGATGTGCCGCGGCGCAAGCGAAATGAATGAAAATCGCTGAATCCTAAACCCCGTCATTGACGGGGTTTATTTTTTTTAGCGCGTCCAGGATATTTAATAAAAATTACTAAACGGTTACAAAATTAAACAATCGTTTATTTTATTGCCGATCATTAGGGAAAACCCTGATCTTGTTTTTGATTTATGCAAATAAGGCGCGCGGATATGCGGGACTATCTAAATATGCTAACGTGCGGAAAAAGCGTTATTCCCAATGCCTGGGTTTTGTGTATCAAATGCAACAAAGTTTGAGCAAAATGTGAATTTGCACTTTCCACGTTTTAGCCGCTTAAGATCCGTCTTTCCATGATTTATTAAGTCTTGGCTTAATAAAATCGCCATTTTCGCATAAGCGTTTTAGAAAATAGACGGCTTATGCCAATTTACACCAAACAAGTCTCGGCATTAAAAACTTTTCTCCAAATTGTCCTAATAAGTATGTGTTTTGCACATTGTCCGCCGCCTGGATCGCTTCTTTGATCCGGCAAGCCGCGCCGACGAGCGCGCGGCGCGCCGCGACTGGCGCCGCCGTGCTTGCGCACTCACCGAGCATCGCGCGGGCGCGGCCGATATTCGCTAAAAATGCAAATAAAATCTTGCGCTTGCGATTGCCGATCTTATTTTATCGGCCGGCCTTGAAAATCGACGCCGATTAAGCTGGCGGACGCGTCAAACTCAGCGCCTTCCTTCCGTATTCTGCTCTGCCGCAAGCCATTCTTCCGGCTGCGCGCTTAACTATTTCCTCAAGTCCTTGCATGCGCGGCCGTCATGAAAAACGGTTTATGCATTTGTATTGCCGTGCGGTTTCGCCCCGTTTCCCCGGTGTTTACCGGTAAACCCGCCGCCGGGCGTTTATTTGGACAGACTCAAGCGTTTGCTTATAACTTTGTTCTCGAGTTTTTGTGAAAGCGCGCCAGCCGTTTATTGGCGCCTTATTCAAAACATTGAGGCGGGCCGGGCAGGGCCGCCGTTGGAAGCAAACTTTCGTCATGAACGCTGAAACCATGAACCACGCCATCGCCGATATCGCCTTGCCGGACACCCCGGCCGCGGAAGAGCTGGATTTCGACGCGGACTTCGCCCGCGTCGACGCCGCGATCTGCGAATACGACGCGGTGGGCCAGGTGCCTTTGCGCAAGGGCGCGGAGCCCTTCCACTGGACCAGCGTGGAAAGCGCCTGCCGCGGCCTGCTTGGCAAGGCCGCGGATGTGCGGGTTGGTGTTTGGCTGCTGCGCGCGGCGCTGGCCCAGCGCGGTCTGGCCGGGGCGGCGGAAGGACTGGCGGCGCTGGCCGCGATCGCGGCGCAGCCGCTGGAAAACATCCGGCCGGCCGGGCAGCCGGACGCGCCGGCGGGTGAAACCCACGCGCTGCATCTGGCCTGGCTGTGCGGGCCGGCCTTCCTGCATCAGCTGGCGCACAGCCGGCTGAGCGCGGACAGCGAGCTGCGCGTCGGTCAATTGGCCAAGGACCCGGCCGCCGCGCCGCCGGCGGAGCGCGAGCGGGCGTTGCGGGATCTGTCCCGGCTGCGCGCCGGACTGGCCGCCTTGACGGACTTGAGCGAGCGCGAGGGTTTCGCCGAGCAGTTTGACTGCGCCGGTCTGATCGCCTTGTTGGATGAGCTGGAAGCGGCGCTGACGCCGATGCTTGCCGCGGTCCCCGCAGAAGCGCCCGTCTTGAGCGAGGCCGCCCCGGCGGCGCGCGCGTTGCCGGCCGGCGCCTTGAACAGCCGCGAGGAGGTGGCGGCGGCGCTGGACTTGATCGTCGCGTATTTCCGCGAGCACGAGCCCGGGCACCCGGCGCCTATCTTTCTGCTGCGCGCCAAGCGGATGTTGGGCGCGGGCTTTGAGGAGTTGATGGCGGAGCTGTTCGCCGAATCGGATGCGCTGGTGGCGAAATTGGATCGCCCCCGGCCTTTACAAGGGTAGTCAAGCAATATCAGGGAAAGGACATATGCCATGGCGCGACAGAAGGATGCGCAGAAGTTCATCGGGGAAAGCCGTGCGCCCCGCGTGCAGATCGAATACGACGTGGAAGTCTACGGTTCGCAGAAAAAGGTGGAGCTGCCTTTTGTAGCCGGGGTGTTGGCGGACTTGTCCGGCGACAACATCGAAGCGCTGGGCGCGGTGGAGGACCGCCGTTTCACCGAGATCGACGTGGAGAACTTCGACTTGCGGATGGCGCAGATCGCGCCGGAACTCAGCTACCACGTGAAGAACGTGATCACCGATGACGGAACCTTGATCCCGATCGACTTGAGCTTCGACTCCATGGAGTCCTTCGAGCCGGCCGAGGTGGTGAAGAAAATCCCCGAGCTGGCGGTGCTGTTGGACGCGCGCAGCCAGTTGAAGGAATTGTTGACTTATATGGACGGCAAGGTGGCGGCCGAGGAGTTGATCGAGCAGCTGCTGAAGGACCTGCATCTGCCCGCGGACGACGCCGCGGCGGGCGAGGCGGCCCAGGCCGACGGGGAGGCGAGATGAGCACCCATGCCGAGATGCAGGCGCCGGCCGCGGCCGGCCAGACCGAAACCACGGTGGACGACGGCCTGAAGGACATCCTGCGCCGCTCGTTCCGGCCGCGCACCAATGAAGCCGCCGAGGCGGTGCAAAGCGCGGTGCAGACCTTGCTGGCCTATGCGCGCCGCAGCCGGGTGGTGGTGCGCGAGGACGTGGCGCAGACGGTGGAGCAATTGGTGGCCGAGCTGGACCGCAAGATTTCGGAGCAGCTGACCCTGGTCTTGCACAACGAGCACTTCCAAAAACTGGAAGGCGCCTGGCGCGGCCTGCACTACCTGGTGTCCAACACCGACACCACCGAGAATCTGAAGATCCGCTACCTGAACGTCTCCAAGAAAGAGTTGGGCAAGACCCTGCGCCGCTACAAGGGTGTGGTCTGGGACCAGAGCCCCATCTTCAAGATGATTTACGAGCAGGAGTACGGTCAGTTCGGCGGCGAGCCCTTCGGCTGCCTGGTGGGCGATTATCACTTCGACCACAGCGCGCAGGACGTGGCCTTGCTGACCGAGATGTCCAAGATCGCCGCCGCCGCGCACACACCCTTCATCTCCGCCGCCGCGCCCAGCTTGTTGCAGATGGACGACTGGAGCGAGCTGGGCAATCCGCGCGACGTGTCCAAGATATTCACCGCCACCGAATACGCGTTCTGGCGCCGGCTGCGGGAAAGCAACGATTCGCGCTACCTGGCGCTGACCTTGCCGCGCTTCCTGGCGCGGGTGCCTTACGGGCCCAAGACCCAGCCGATAGAGGAGTTCGGCTTCGAGGAGAAGGTGGACCCCAACCGCGCCAGCGATTTTTGCTGGGCCAATTCCGCCTACGCGATGGCCGCCAACATCACCCGCGCCTTCAGCACCTACGGCTGGTGCACCAAGATCCGCGGCGTGGAGTCCGGCGGCGCGGTGGAGGTGCTGCCCAAATTCGTGCTGCCCTCGCAGGACAAGGAAGTGGAGTTGCATTGCCCCACCGAGATCGCCATCTCCGACCGCCGCGAGCACGAGCTGTCCGAATCCGGCCTGATGCCGCTGGTTTACCGCAAGAACTCGGACATGGCGGCCTTCATCGGCGCCAAGACCGTGCACCGGCCGGCGGTGTACGAGGACGACGACGCCACCGCCAACGCCAATCTGTCCTCGCGCCTGCCTTATATCTTCGCCACCTGCCGCTTCGCTCATTACCTGAAGTGCATCGTGCGCGACAAGATCGGCTCCTTCAAATCGCGGGAAGACACTCAGCGCTGGCTCAACGATTGGCTGATGAACTACGTGGACGGCGATCCCAGCATTTCCAGCGAGGTCACCAAATCCAAGCGCCCGCTGTCCGCGGCCGAGGTGCTGGTGGATGAGCTGCCGGACAACCCCGGCTACTACCGCGCCCAGTTCTTCCTGCGGCCGCACTTCCAGCTGGAAGGCTTGACCGTGTCGCTGCGGCTGGTTTCCAAGCTGCCGTCGGCCAAGCAGGAGGGGGCTCGCTAGCGCGCGGCTCGCTTCCGATAGCCCGTTCATTCACCGCCGCGCTTAGCTTAAGCAAGAGCTGACGGCGGCCGGTTTGGCGCGGGGCGGGAACGACCTGAGTCGCCCCGGCGCTTGCATTCCGTTTCAGGTCTGGCTTGTCCATCACTTTTTTTCGGAGTATCGCAACATGGCAAATGCATTGGTTGACTACTTTCTGCAGATTGAAGGAGTCGAGGGGGAATCAACTGACCAGCAGTACTCGGGCCTGATCCAGATCCAGAGCTGGCAATGGGCCGAGGAGAACTCGGGCAAATGGGGCTTCGGCAGCGGCGGCGGCGCCGGCAAGGTGGAAATGAAGGACTTCGAGTTCCGCATGGTCTCGAACAAGGCCTCGCCCAAGCTGTTCCTGATGTGCGCCACCGGCGAACACATCCCGCGCGCCAAACTGATCTGCCGCAAGTCCGGCAACGGCCAGCAGGACTTCATGATCATCACCTTCGCCAGCGGTCTGGTGTCCTCCTTCCGCACGCTGGGCAATATGCCGTACGCCATCATGGGCCACGGCAGCGGCGATGTGGAAAGCGTGCTGCCCACCGACGAGATCAAGATCAACTTCGCCAAGATCGAGTTCGAATACCGCGAACAGCGCAATGACGGAACCATGGGCGCGGTGATCAAGGCGGGTTACGACCTGAAGCTGAACGCAGCCGTTTAAGCGCTATGAGCCGGGACTTTCCGGCCTTCTTTCCTCTCTATCGGGACGGCGTCGCCCAGGCGGCGCCGGGCAGCCATGACGCCACGATTATTCGACCAACTGTCCGCCCGCGCAGGGCGCGAGACGCTCGCCGCCAGCATCGCGCGCGATCTGGCGCATTTGATGAACGCCGCGCTGCGCGGCGCGCGCCTGCCGCTGGCGGCGGGCAGCCAGCTGGAGACTTCGGTGTGGAATTACGGACGGCCGCCGCTGGCGGAGAGAAAGTCGAGCCGGATCGACCCGGCGCGCGTCAGCGCCCACATCCGCGACGCCATCCGCCGCTTCGAGCCGCGGCTGGACCCGGAACGGCTGGAAGTGAGCGCGCGCGCCGGCAGCGGGCCGCAGGCGCGGCAGCTGCTGTATTTCGATGTGGCCGCGGTGACCCGCGACGGCGGCGAAGCGCTGCGGCTCAGCCTGACGCTGGATTATCTGGACGGTTATTTCGGCCTGCCGCGCGCCGCGGAGGCGGGGGCGGCCGGATGAATTTCCTCGATCACTACAATAATGAATTGCGCCATCTGCGCGAGGCCGGCGCGCGTTTCGCCCGCGAGCATCCGCAGATCGCGCCGGCGCTCGGCCTGCGGCCGAACTCGGTCGCCGATCCCTTCGTCGAGCGCCTGCTGGAGGGCGTGGCCTTTCTGTCCGCCCGAGTGCAGACCCGGCTGGATCTGGAGTGCGCGGAATTCGCGCGTCAGGCGCTGGCCCAGGTCTGCCCGCTGTATCTGAGCGCCACGCCGGCGATCAGCAGCTTCGCCTTCCATCCGGACTTCGCCTCGCCGGAAGCCTTCCGCGGCCGCAGCCTGCCGCGCGGCACCCTGATCCAGGCGACCTTGCCGGGTTCGACCCGGCCCATCACCTTCGCCACCGGGCGCGAGGTGACCCTGCTGCCGCTGCGGCTGGAGCGGGCGGAGTGCGGCCGCGGCCTGACCCGGCTGTCCGCCGAGCTGGCGCGGCGGCTGGCCTCGTCCCAGGCCGCCTTGCGCCTGAGCTTCAAACTGGAGGGCACGGTGTCGCTGGGCGATCTGGCCGCGACGGAGGGCGGCGCCAAGCCGCTGCACCTGAGCCTGGCCGGCGATCTGCCGCGCGCTTACGCGCTGCACCGCGCAATGCTGGCCGACGTCGGCGCCTGGTACGCGACGGCCGACGACGGCCGCGGCGGCGAAGTCCTGCTGGAATTGCCGCTTGGCGGCCTGCGCCTGTCCGCCGCCGACGAGGGCGAGGCCCTGCTGCCGGCCGAGGCGGGCGGCTTGCCGGGCTTGCGCTTGCTGCGCGAATACTTCGCCCAGCCGGCGCGGCTGCTCAGCGTGGAATTGGACGCGCTGGCGGCTTTGGCGGCGCGGGCGCCGTCGGCGCGCGGCTTCGAGCTGATCCTGGCCTTGCGCCAGGCGCCGCTGGACCTGATAGGCGAGGTGGACGCCGGCCAGTTCCGCCTGTTCGCCACCCCGGCGATCAATCTCTATCCCAAGCGCCTGGACCCGGTGCCCTACGATCCGAACCAGACCGAGCAATGGATTCCGGTGGACCGGATGCGGCCGGCCGAACACCACCTGTGGCGTTTGCTGGAAATCAATGT
This sequence comes from Chromobacterium rhizoryzae, assembly GCF_020544465.1. Taxonomy (NCBI): domain Bacteria; kingdom Pseudomonadati; phylum Pseudomonadota; class Betaproteobacteria; order Neisseriales; family Chromobacteriaceae; genus Chromobacterium; species Chromobacterium rhizoryzae. The sequence goes on along the minus strand of NZ_CP066126.1, from coordinate 2,605,731 downwards.
CTGCGACAGCAACGGCCGCTCGCGGGAAGCGCGGCCGGCGCTGGACGCCGGCGGCTACCAGAGCGCCCCGGCGGCGGCGCGCTATTCGCTGCGCCGCGAGCCGGCGCTGCAAAGCGAGGGGCCGCGCCAGGCGCGCCCGGACGCGCTGGGCAGCCATGATCTGATCACCATTTCCGCCTGCGCCGGCGATCTGGGCCTGGACGACATCGCCACCCTGACCGGGCGCGCGCTGGTGGCGGACCGCGGCTGGCGGCCGGAAGACCTGCCGGCGGCGGAGCTGCGCGCCGAGGGCGGCGCGGTGGCGCGGCTGGAGTGCCTGTGGCCGGCCAGCGCGCCGCGGCCGATTCCGGACCTGGAGCGCTGCTGGCAGGCGGTGGCCCATATCGGCCAGAACCCGTTGAGCCTGCGCGGCGCCGGCCGTCAGGACATCGCCGCGCGGCTGGCGGAGCAGCTGCGGCTGGCCGCGCAGCCGGAACTGGCGCTGGACCGCCAGCGCATAGACAGCCTGAAGGCCGCGCATCTGCAAGCCGGCTTCCTGCCCGCCGGCCGCGGTTCGCCGCAGGCCCTGGTGCGCGCCTCCCTGGTGGACATCGACATCGCCGCCGTGATGCACGCGGACCGCGGCGGCTGGCTGTTCGGCCGGCTGCTGGCCCAGGCGCTGGCCCAGGCGGTCACGCTCAACGACGGCATCGAGGTCAGCCTGAGGCTGGACGGCGAACCGGTCAGCCGGCACGGCAACACCCAACGCGCGGACGGAGAACTGCAATGAAACGACAGCAGATGATCCGGGAGCTTAAGCCGCAGCGCACCTTCTTCGAACTGATGCGCCGCGTGGAAACCTGGCAATGGCGGCTGCCGGACGCCGCCGCGGCGGGCCGGCTGCGGCGCCGGCCGGACTGGCTGGGCCTGGAACAGGCCGCCGACATGCACTTCGCCAGCAGCGAGATCAGCGGGGTGAAGGTGGAAGAGGCGGAGGACGACGCCGCGCCGCGCGTCAGCGTGGTCTGCCGCCATTTCGGCCTGTTCGCGCCCTACGGGCCCTTGCCGCTGCACATCACCGAGCACGCGCTGCACGAGCGCCGGCTGGAACGCAACGCCGCCTTCGAACGCTTCGTCAACCTGGCCTGCGGCGATCTGGCCTGGCTGCACTACGCCGCCCGCGCGGCGATGCATCCGGCGCTGGGCTACGAGCGCGGCCGCCATCCCTTCGCCGAGCGCGTGTCCGCGCTGGCCGGCGCCGCGCCGGAGGCGGAGCCGCTGCTGGACCCGCACGCCGCCGCCTGCCGGCGCAGCCATCCCGGCGCTTATCACGCGCCGCGCCGCTCGCTGGCGGACTTGCAGAAAATCCTGGCCGGCTATTTCGGCGCGCCGGTGCGCTTGTCGCCGCGCCAGGGCCGCTGGATTCCGCTGCGGGAAGGCGCAGGCGGGCCGCGCCGGCTGGGGAGCTGGCGCGTGGGCAGCCGGATCTGGGACGCCCAGCACGCGCTGGACATCACCATAGGGCCGATCGACGCCGCCGAGTTTTCCCGCTGGCGGCGCGGCGCGCCCGCGGTGCTGGCGATGTTCGCCGTCGCCGCAGATTTCGCCGATGGCCGGGCCGCCCCGGTCATCAAGGTCCAGGTCCGCACCCGGCCGGAACTGGCAGGCAAGGTGGGGCGCATGCGCCTGGGGGTGGACGCATGGTCCCGCCCAGGCGTCTCGCTCCGGACTCTCACCGTGTATGAATCTTTCCAGGATCCGCTGTGAACCGAGAACGCATTTTCGGCCGCTTAGGCCCAACCGCATACGACACCTTGGTGGAAGCCACCGCCCTGGGGCGCTCGCGCCGGCACGCGCTGGTGGACCTAGATCATTGGCTGCTTTGCCTGCTGCGCCGCGGCGGCGGCGACGTCGCGCTCTTGCTGGAGGCGCTGGACTGCGAGCCGGCCGCCGCTTTGCAACGCGTGGGCAAGGCGCTGGACGCCGCCGAGGCCGGCGGCGAATCGCTGCGCGACATCTCGCCGGCGCTGGAGCGCAGCGTGGCGCCGGCCATCAGCTGGAGCCAGGTGGCCGCGCCGGCCGCCAAGGTGCGCAGCGGCCATCTCTTGCTGGCCTGGCTGGACGAGGAGCCGACGCGGCGCTGGCTGCAGCATCGCATCGGTCAGGCGCTGGCCAAGCTGTCGCTGGACGATATCGTCGCGCGTTACGAGGCGCTGGCCGGCGCTTGGCCGGAAGCGGCCGACGCGCCCGCCGGAACCGCCGCCCAGGGGGCCGCAGGCGAAGCCGCCGATCCGGCCGCGGTGCTGCGGCAATGGGCGGTCAGCCTGAGCGATCAGGCGGCGGCCGGCGAATTGGACCCGGTGATAGGCCGCGACGCCGAATTGCGCGCGGTGATCGACGTGTTGTCGCGGCGGCGGCAGAACAATCCCATCCTGGTGGGCGAGGCCGGCGTCGGCAAAACCGCGGTGGCGGAGGCGCTGGCCCAGCGCATCCATCGCGGCGAAGTGCCGCCGGGCCTGCGCGGCGCGCAGATCTGGGCCTTGGACGTGGCCAGGCTGCAAGCCGGCGCCGGCGCGCGCGGCGAGTTCGAACAGCGGCTGCGCTCGGTGATAGACGCGGTGATCGCCGCGCCGGCGCCCGTCATCCTGTTCTGCGACGAAACCCACACCCTGATCGGCGCCGGCGGCAACGCCGGCACCGGCGACGCCGCCAATCTGATCAAACCGATGCTGGCGCGCGGCCAGCTGCGCATGGTGGCCGCCACCACCTGGTCGGAATACAAGCAGTTCATCGAGCCGGACGCCGCCTTGGTGCGCCGCTTCCAGACCGTGGCCGTGGACGAGCCCGACGACGACACCGCGGTGGACATGCTGCGCATGATCGCGCCGCGCTTCGCCGGCCATCACGGCGTGCGCATCGTCGACGCCGCCTTGCGCGCCGCGGTGACGCTGTCGCGCCGCTATCTGCCGTCGCGGCAGCTGCCGGACAAGGCCATCGGCCTGCTGGACACCGCTTGCGCGCGGGTGGCGATGAGCCAGAGCTGCCAGCCGGCGGCGCTGGACCGGCTGCGCCATCGCGCGATGACGCTGGAGCAGGCGCTGAACTGGCGCGCCAGCGACGCGCGGCTGGGCCTGGCCGCGCCGGCGGACGGCGCGGAACTGGAAAGGGAGCGCGAGGAAACCGCCGCGCGCGCCGACGCGCTGGACGCGGCCCTGAGCGAGCAGCGCGCCGAGGTGGGCGCCTGGCTGGAGGATCTGGAAACGGGCGGCGCCGATCCGGAGCGGGCCGAGGCCCTGAGCGGGGCCGAACGGCTGGTGCGGCCGTGGGTGGACGCGCAGGCCATCGCCGAAGTGCTGTCGGAATGGACCCAGGTGCCGGTCACCCAGATGGCTCAGGACGAGGCGCGGCGGCTGATGGCGCTGCGCGAAGGGCTGAACCAGCGCATCCAGGGCCAGGAAAGCGGGCTGGACGCCATCGTGGAGGCGCTGCAAGTGGCGCACTCCGGCCTGGGTGATCCGCGGCGGCCGATGGCGGTGATGCTGCTGGCCGGCCCCACCGGCACCGGCAAGAGCCAGACCGCGGCCGAGCTGGCGCAGGCGCTGTTCGGCGGCGAACGCAATCTCTTGCGCTTCAATATGAACGAATTCCAGGAAGCCCACACCGTGTCCACGCTGAAGGGCGCGCCGCCGGGCTATGTCGGCTACGGCCGAGGCGGCCGCCTGACCGAGGCGGTGCGCAAAAAACCTTACAGCGTGCTCTTGCTGGACGAGTTCGACCGCGCCCATCCGGACGTGCACGAAATGTTCTACCAGGTGTTCGATCAGGGCTGGATGGAGGACGGCGAGGGGCGGCACATCAATTTCCGCAACTGCCTGATCCTGCTGACCAGCAATCTGGGCGACGCCGAGATCGAAGCCGCCTGCGCCGCCGAGCCCGAAGTCTCTCAGTCCCGGCTGGACGCGTTGGCGCGCGAACGCTTGCAGCGCCGTTTCGCGCCGGCCTTGCTGGCGCGGATGCGGGTGGTGGCCTTCCGGCCGCTGGGCGAGCCGGCGCTGGCCGGCATCGCGCGCCAGGCCCTGGACGACATCGGCCAGCGCCTGAGCGCCAACGGTCTGGACTGGCGCGCCGACGCCGAGGCCGCGGACTGGATCGCCCGAGCGGTGGCCAGGCACCCGGCCAGCGGCCGCGCGGTGGGCGATCTATTGCGCCAGCGGGTGATGCCGGCCATCGCTCGCGGCGTGCTGGAAGCGCGCGCCGCCGACCGCGCCCTGCACAGCGTGCGCCTGAGCGCCGCCGAAAAACTGGAACTGATTTTCGACGACGGGGAGGGCGTGCCGCTGCCGCCGGCCGCGCCGGCCGAATCCGCCGCCCCGGGAGAAACCGCATGCGTTTGATCGAATTGCACAGCCTCTTGCTGGACGCGGACAGCGTCGCGTTGAGCTTCAAGGCGGACGAACGCCTGTCGCAGGAACCCAGTTACCAGCTCGACATCGCCTGCGCCGACCCGGCGCTGGACCTGGACGGGCTGCTCGGCTCGCGGCTGACGGTGGACATCGACCTGGGCGACGAGGGCGTCCGGCCTTTCCACTGCCAGGTGCTGGGCGGCTACGACAGCGGCCAGACCCAGGACAGCTACACCTACACGCTGGAGCTGGGCAGCTGGTTGTCCTTCCTGGCGGAGAACCAGAACTGCCGCGTGTTCCAGCAGTTGACGGTGCCGCAGATCGTCGAGCAGGTCTTCGGCGAGCATCAGCGGCCGGACTTCCGTTTCGAGCTGGAACACGCTTACGAGCCGCGCGAATACTGCGTGCAGTTCCTGGAGACCGACCTCAACTTCGTCAAGCGGCTGCTGGAGGACGAGGGCATTTACTTCTGGATCGAGCACCAGCCGGAGCGTCATGTGGTGGTGCTGTCCGACACCCAGCGCTTCGACGATCTGACCGCCGGCTACGGCCTGCTGCGCTTCCTGCCGGACGGCGACGAATTCCGTCCGGTGCCGGGCCGCGAAGGCGTGCAGCGGCTGCAACGCGGGCGGCGGGTGCGGCCGACCAATGTTGCGCTGCGCGATTTCGACTACCACGCGCCGTCCAACCGGCTGGACAGCGACGCCCAGGAGGCGCAAGCCAGCCTGGACGGCATCCGGCTGGAGCATTACGACTACGGCGCCGGCTATAGCGATCAGGCCGGCGGCGACCGGCTGGCGCGGCTGCGGCTGGAGGCTTTGCAGGCGGATTCCCACCAGCTCACCGGCACGGCCAACGCCCGCGGCCTGGCCACCGGCGGCGCTTTCACGCTGGACGGCCACCCGGACGCGGCGCGCAACCGCCGCTACTACGTGACCGCCAGTCAACTGACTTTCTTGCAGGACGGGCCGGACAGCAGCGGCCAGGGCCGCAATGTGATGGCCGTGTTCCGGGCGATGACGGACGACCGTCCGTTCCGCCCGCTGCGGCTGACGGCCAAGCCCATCCTGCCGGGCATCCAGAGCGCCACCGTGGTGGGGCCGGTGGACGCGGAAGTGCATACCGACAAGCTGGGCCGCATCCGCGTGCACTTCCACTGGGACCGTTACAAGACCCAGGAAGAAGACGCCTCATGCTGGATCCGGGTGTCGCAAGCCTGGGCCGGCAAGGGCTGGGGCGTGCTGGCCATGCCTCGGGTGGGCCAGGAAGTGCTGGTCACCTATGTGGACGGCGATCTGGACCGGCCGATGATCACCGGCATCGTCTACAACGGCGACAATCCGACGCCTTACGACCTGCCGAAAGACATCCGCTACACCGGCCTGGTCACGCGCTCCTTGAAGCAGGGCCGTTACAGCAACGCCAGCCAGATCACCTTCGACGACCAGCGCGGCGCGGAGCGGGTGATGGTGCACGCCGAGCGGGACATGCAGCAGACCACCGAGCGCAACAGCTCGGAGGCGGTGGGCCAGGACAAGAACACCTCGGTCAAGGGCACGTCCACCTCGGTCACCGGCGCCTCGATCAGCTACACCGGGGTGTCGGTGTCCTTCACCGGCCTGTCGGTCAGCTTCACCGGGGTATCGACCAGCTTCACCGGCCTGTCCACCAGTTTCACCGGGGTGTCCACCAGCTTTACCGGCGTCTCCACCGGCTTCACCGGGGTGTCCACCGGTTTTACCGGCGTCTCCACCAGCTTCACTGGCATTTCCACCGGTTTCACCGGGGTGTCCACCAGCTTTACCGGCGTGTCCACCAGCCTGACCGGCACCAGCACCTCGGTGACCGGCACCTCGCAGAGCATGACCGGCATTTCCACCTCGATGACCGGCACCAGCGTGTCGGCCACCGGCATGTCGCAGAGCATGACCGGGGTGTCCTCCTCTTATACCGGCACCTCCACCAGCGTCACCGGGACCAGCACCTCGGTCACCGGCACCTCCAAGAGCGTGACCGGCACCTCGATGTCGGACACCGGCTCGTCCACCAGCATCACCGGCACTTCGATGTCCACCACCGGTTCGTCCACCAGCGTCACCGGCACCTCGATGTCCACCACCGGCTCGTCCGCCAGCGTCACCGGTTGCTCGGTGTCCACCACCGGCGCTTCCGCCAGCGTCACCGGCTCGTCGGTCTCGGTCACCGGCTCGTCCACCGGGGTCACCGGCTCCAGCATGTCCACCACCGGTTCCTCGGTCAGCAGCACCGGTTCCAGCGTGTCCAGCACCGGCTCCAGCTGCTCCACCACCGGGGTCAGCTATTCCTACACCGGCGCGTCCTATTCGGACACCGGAGTGGATCTGAAGAAGCTGGGCATGCAGGTGAAAAGCTGATGAGGCGGCGCAGGCTTGGACACGGGAAAGGAGAGCGGACATGCGCTTGATCGAACTGCACAGCCCCTTGCTGGACGCGGACAGCGTCGCGCTGAGCTTCAAGGCGGACGAGCGTCTGTCGCAGGAGCCCAGTTACCAGCTCGACATCGCCTGCGCCGACCCGGCGCTGGACCTGGACGGGCTGCTCGGCTCGCGGCTGACGGTGGACATCGACCTGGGCGACGAGGGCGTCCGGCCCTTCCACTGCCAGGTGCTGGGCGGCTACGACAGCGGCCAGACCCAGGACAGCTACACCTACACGCTGGAACTGGGCAGCTGGCTGTCCTTCCTGGCGGAGAACCAGAACTGCCGCGTGTTCCAGCAGTTGACGGTGCCGCAGATCGTCGAGCAGGTCTTCGGCGAACATCAGCGGCCGGACTTCCGTTTCGAACTGGAGCACGCTTACGAGCCGCGAGAATACTGCGTGCAGTTCCTGGAGACCGACCTCAACTTCGTCAAGCGGCTGCTGGAGGACGAGGGCATTTACTTCTGGATCGAGCACCAGCCGGAGCGTCATGTGGTGGTGCTGTCCGACACCCAGCGTTTCGACGATCTGGCCGCCGGCTACGGCCTGCTGCGCTTCCTGCCGGACGGCGACGAATTCCGTCCGGTGCCGGGCCGCGAAGGCGTGCAGCGGCTGCAACGCGGGCGGCGGGTGCGGCCGACCAATGTCGCGCTGCGCGATTTCGACTACCACGCGCCGTCCAACCGGCTGGACAGCGACGCCCAGGAGGCGCAAGCCAGCCTGGATGGCATCCGGCTGGAGCATTACGACTACGGCGCCGGCTATAGCGATCAGGCCGGCGGCGACCGGCTGGCGCGGCTGCGGCTGGAGGCCTTGCAGGCGGATTCCCACCAGCTCACCGGCACCGCCAACGCCCGTGGCCTGGCCACCGGCGGCGCCTTCACGCTGGACGGCCACCCGGACGCGGCGCGCAACCGCCGCTACTACGTGACCGCCAGCCAGCTGACTTTCTTGCAGGACGGGCCGGACAGCAGCGGCCAGGGCCGCAATGTGATGGCCGTGTTCCGCGCGATGGCGGACGACCGTCCGTTCCGCCCGCTGCGGCTGACGGCCAAGCCCATCCTGCCCGGCATCCAGAGCGCCACCGTGGTGGGGCCGGTGGACGCGGAAGTGCATACCGACAAGCTGGGCCGCATCCGCGTGCACTTCCACTGGGACCGTTACAAGACCCAGGAAGAAGACGCCTCGTGCTGGATCCGGGTGTCGCAAGCCTGGGCCGGCAAGGGCTGGGGCGTGCTGGCCATGCCTCGGGTGGGCCAGGAAGTGCTGGTCACCTATGTCGACGGCGATCTGGACCGGCCCATGGTCACCGGCATTGTCTACAACGGCGACAATCCAACGCCTTACGACCTGCCGAAAGACATCCGCTACACCGGTCTGGTCACGCGTTCCTTGAAGCAGGGCCGTTACAGCAACGCCAGCCAGATCACCTTCGACGACCAGCGCGGCGCGGAGCGGGTGATGGTGCACGCCGAGCGGGACATGCAGCAGACCACCGAGCGCAACAGCTCGGAAGCGGTGGGCCAGGACCAGAACATCGATGTGAAAGGCACGTCGACCTCGGTCACCGGCGCGTCGATCAAGTTCACCGGGGTGTCGGTGTCCTTCACCGGCCTGTCGGTCAGCTTCACCGGGGTATCCACCAGCTTCACCGGCCTGTCCACCAGTTTCACCGGGGTGTCCACCAGCTTTACCGGCGTCTCCACCGGCTTTACCGGGGTGTCCACCGGTTTTACCGGCGTGTCCACCAGCTTCACCGGCATTTCCACCGGTTTCACCGGGGTGTCCACCAGCTTTACCGGCGTGTCCACCAGCCTGACCGGCACGCGCACCTCGGTGACCGGCACCTCGCAGGGCATGACCGGCATTTCCACCTCGATGACCGGTACCAGCGTGTCGGCCACCGGCATGTCGCAAAGCATGACCGGGGTGTCGTCCTCTTATACCGGCACCTCCACCAGCGTCACCGGCAGCAAGATGTCGGTGACCGGCACCTCCAAGAGCGTGACCGGCACTTCGATGTCGGACACCGGTTCCTCGGTCAGCATCACCGGCACCTCGATGTCCACCACCGGCTCGTCCACCAGCGTGACCGGCAGCAAGATGTCCACCACCGGGTCCGACGTCGGCGTCACCGGCTGTTCGGTGTCCACCACCGGCGCTTCGGTCAAGTTGGTGGGCAGCGATACCTCGATGACGGGTTCCGAGACCAAGGCGGTGGGCAGCAAGATGTCCACCACCGGTTCCAGCATCAGTTCGGTGGGGTCTGAGGTCAGCAGCACCGGCTTCAGCAACTCCACCACCGGTTTCAAATACTCCTACACCGGCGCGTCCTACTCGGACACCGGCGTGGATCTGAAAAAAGTCGGCATGGAGGTCAAAAGCTGATGCCCTTGCGTCATATCAAACCCCAGGCGGCGCTCGTGTCCTCGTCGCGCACCCAGATCGGCGCTCAAGCCATGTTGCGCGTCGGCGTCGGCGTCGGCTTCCGCCTGAGCGATCCCTTCATCCTGGCGCACGAGGCCGCGTGCTGGGAGGCGATCAAGGCCGCGGAGCCGGCGCTGCCGCTGTTCGAGCCGGCCATGCCCAAGCTGCGCGCCGAATGGCTGTTGCTGGGCAGCGCGCATTATCGCGGCCCGGCGGCCGGCGCCGGCGCGCTGGACTGGCTGGCCGAGGCCGAGCTGGGCGGCGTGCGCAAGATCGCGAGTTGCCGGGCGCGGCCGCGCGTGGACGGCGGCCGCGCCGAGGCCAGCCTGGCGCTGGACCCGCGTCAGGCCGCCGCCGGCCTGCAGGGCGAAAACCCTTTCGGCCAACGCCACGCGGCGCCGCCCTTGCAACGGGTCCGCGGCCTGAGCGTGAGCCCGGCGCCGCTGGCGGCGATGGGGCCGCTGGGCAGCGACTGGCCGGAACGCCGCCAATGGCAGCCGCGCTTCGCCGGCTCGCCGCAGGCGATGGCGGAGGACGGCAGCCATATGGGCTGGCCGGCGGCCACCGATCTGCGCTTCTTCCAGCAGGCGGCGCCGGACCAATGGTCGGAGCAGGCTTGCTGGCCGGCGCAAGCGCCGTACGCGCTCAGCGGTTTTCGCGGCGGCGAGCTTCAGGGCCGCTTGCCGGCCCTGCGGCCGCTGCTGCTGGCCGGGCGCGGCGACGGCCCGCTGGACGAGCGCCCGGAACTGAGGCTGCAAACCGTATGGCTGCTGCCGGACGCGGATCTGGGCGTGATGTGGTGGAACGGCTTCCTGCCGCTGGATTACGTGCTGGACGACAGCGTCGGCCGGCTGGCGCTGGGCTTCAAGGACGCCGCCGAGCCGGAGCGGCCGGCGGAGCTTGCCGCCTTCGCCGAGCGCCGCGCGCGGCTGGACGACCAGGACCCGCTCTTGCTGGCCGATCACGCGCTGATGCCGGACCCCGCGCGCGGCTGGGTCTGGGAACAGATCCTGGACTCCGCCGACCATCCGCGCTTCGCGCCGCCGCCGCGCGATCGCGCCGAGATCCGCGCGCGGCTGGAACAGAACCGCGAGGATTTGCGCGAGGCGCAGGCGGCGCAAAGCCGGCTGCAGTCCTTTGTCCGCGCCAATGAAAACGCCTTGGCCGGCCTGCCGCAGGCGGCGGCCGACGAGGAAGACTGGCGCGCGCGGCTGCAAAGCGAGCGCGGCCCCTGGAGCGAGCTGACCATACGCGACGCCGATCTGAGCGGTCTGGTCATCGACGGCCGCGAACTGAACCAGGTCCGCTTCGAACGCTGCAAGCTGGATCACGGCCGCTGGCGGCAATGCCGGCTGGAGCAGGTGCAGTTCGTCGATTGCTCGCTGGCCGGCGCCGTGCTGGAAGCGGTGCGCTGGAGCGGCGGCGGCTTGAACCGCTGCAATCTGGGCGCCAGCGTCTGGAACGGCGTGGAGCTGGCGCAGCTGGGCATAGAGGATTGCCGGCTGGACGACATCGCGGTCAACGGCGGCGCCTGGCGCGCGGTCACCGTGCAGGGCGAGGGCGGCGCCGGCGGCCGGATCGGCCAGCTGCGCTGGGATCAGGTCAATTGGTGCCGGGTGCGCGCCGAGGACTGGCGCTTCACCGGACTGCAGGCCGACGGCCTGGGGCTGGTGGAATGCCAGCTGCCGCGCAGCGGCTGGCGGCAATGCCGGCTGCTGAAGTTCAGCGCGCTGGACACCGATCTGTCCGCCAGCGTCTGGCAGCGCTGCCAGCAACGCTTCGGCGTGGTGTCGCACGGCAGCTCGCTGCGCCAGGCGAGGCTGGAAGACTGCGAACTGCTGTCGTGCAGCTGGCAGGAACTGGACGCGGCGCAGCTGCGGATGGAGCACTGCGCCTGCCCGCAATTGCACGCTCAGCGGCTGCGGGCGCCGGATTCGCTGTGGCGGGGCTGCGCGCTGGACGGCCTCAACGCCACCCACGCCGATCTGACGCGCGCCCGCTTCGAGGCCTGCGCCTTGAAGGACGCGCTGTTCTACGGCGCAAGCCTGGAGGACAGCCGGATGGAGGGCTGCAATCTGATCGACGCCAAAACCGCCTGGATGCGGCCGCCGTCCGGCGGCGGCTGGAGAGGCAATCTGGAAACCGGACGCCAGGACTGGCCGAGGAGGGCGCCATGAGCGCGGCGGGAGAGGAGGTCTTGCGGGAGCTGGCCGGGCAGTTGCCGGCGGTGGTGGAGGGGCTGCGTTTCGACGCGCCGCCGGCGGCGACGTTGAACCGCGCCGTCTACATCGACTGCCGTTTCGAAGGCGTTCACTGGCGGCGGTGCCGCTTCGAGGAGGTCCGCTTCGTCAACTGCCGTTTCGAGGCCAACCGTTTCGAACGCTGCGTCTGGCGCGAGCTGGGCTGCGCCGACAGCCAGTTCATCGACTGCGTTTGGGACGAATGCGAACTGGAACGGGTGGGCTGGCAGCGGGTGAGCGCGTCCGGGGCCCAGTGGCGCGGCGGGCGGCAGCGCGACTTTTCCTGCGTGGAGCTGGACGCGGCCGATTGGCGGCTGAGCGATGTGCACAGCGCGCACGGCTCCTTCGTCGATTGCCGGCTGCGCGAGTGGCAGTTGCAGGGCGGGCGCTGGTCGGACAGCGCCTGGATCCGCAATCAGCTGGACGGTTTCAGCGTGGAAGGCGCGGAGCTGCGCAACTTCATCCACGGCCAGAGCCGGGCGCGGCGCGTGGCGCTGAGCGCCTGCCGGGGCCTGAACGCGCGCTGGATAGATTGCGAGCTGGAGCATATGGCGCTGGACCACTGCGAGCTGCGCCAGGCGGCCTGGTCACACAGCGTCTGGAACGGCGGCGCCATCCGCGCCAGCCGTCTTGCCGGCGCCAGTTTCGACCAGGCCCGGCTGCGGCGGGTGCAAGCGCGCGAGGCCGATCTGGAGCAGGCCCTGTTCGACGGCGCGCGGCTGGAGGACTGCGCCTTCGAGCAACTGAGCGCGCCGCGGCTGTCGCTGCGGCAGGCGCGGCTGGAACAGGTCAATCTGTCCGGCGCCAATTTGCGCGGGCTGGACGCCAGCGGCGCCGCGCTGCAGTCGGTGAAGCTGTCCGGCTGCGATTGCCGCGGCGGCAGGCTGATAGGCCAGCCGCGCGGCGCATGGAGCGCGGCGGACACCGCCGGCGCGCTGTTCGACGATAGCAAACTTGAGCAAGACCGGGCCTGGCGGCAACAGGCGCAGCCCGGACCTAGAGGAGCCGCATGATGACATGGATGCAAGAGAGCGCCCTGGCCTGGGCTGAAACCCCGGCCGAATCCGATCCGGTGCTGCGCGCGCTGCGCGTGGCCGCGCCGACGCCGCGCCCCAGCCAGGAATGGCTGCCGGCGCGGGTGTGCGCCCAAGGCGAGGGAGACGGCGAATGGCTGGTCCGGCTGCCGACCGGCGCGCTGCGCCAGGCGCGCGCCGCCTTCAGCTGCCTGGTGAGGCCGCAGCGCGGCGATCTGGTGCAATTGGCGGCGTCGGAAGAGGGGTGCTGGGTGCTGGCCGTGCTGGAGCGCCCGCAGCCGGGCGGCGTCTGCCGGCTGGAACTGGGCGCGGCCAGCGTGCAGCTGCACGCCGCCGAACTGCATCTGTGCGCCGACGGCGAACTGAGCCTGAACGGCCGGCAGCTCAACAGCCGCGCCCAGGCCATCGCCACCGCGGCACAGGAGCGGCAGACCCATATCGGCGGCACCGACGCCGCGCACTGCGGCAGCCTGCTGCTGCACGCGGACCGCCACATGGGGCTGCACGCCAAGAGCACGGCGCTGAGTTCGGCTTCGCTGTTGAAGCTGGACGCCGGCCAGATCCACGTAGCTTGAGGAGAATCGCGATGTTCGCCAATTGTTCCGCGGGCGGCATGGCCCTGGCGGCCTCCGACGTCTGCAAGACCCCGCCGCTGGGGATTCCGTCCACCTACGCCAATATCGCCAACAAGCCGGAGGCGGTGCCCAATGTGCCGACCATCATTTACGCCGGCGGCCCGGTGCACAACCTCAACACCATCATCCCGATGACCCACGGCGACGAGGGCGGTTCGATGGGCGGCGTGGCTTCCGGCACCGTGGCGGCGTTGTCCCGCCACGTGACCGGCTCCGGCAAGGTGCTGATCCAGGGCGCGCCGCAGACGCGGCTGACCGACACCAATCTGCCCAATAACCAGAACACCGCCGGGCAGACGGTGGCTCCTTCTCAGACCATCACCATGACCTTGAGCTAATGACCTCCTTCTCCTTTGTCCGGCGCGCGCTGCTGCTGTGCGCGCTGGCCGGCCTGGCGGGCTGCTCCTCGCTGTTCTCCTCGCGGAGCGACGAGGGGCCGCGCCAGCTGCACGTCACCCTGGTGGGCGGCGGCCAGCTGAACAACAGCGGCGGCGGCCCGCGGCCGGTGCAGGTCTGCCTGTACGTGGTGCGGGAGGCCAACTGGCTGCCGCCGGCCGGGCTGGAGGATTCCAGCTGCGCCCAGCGCGGCCGCGAAGTGGCGGCCGAATCCCGCCACGTGGTGGCGCCCAATCAAGTGCAGCAAGTGCTGCTGCCGGCCTCCGGCTCGGACCCGGTCTGGCTGCTGGCGGACGCGGACTTCGCCAGCAAGCCACCCGGCTACGCGCCGCTGCGCATCCGGGTGGACGGCCGTCAGCTGATCCATCTGGCGGTGCTGCTGGAGCGCAGCCGCATCGTCGACGCGCTGCGGCCCGCCCCCTTGCCGGCGGACGCCCCCGCGGCGGCGCCCGCCGCGTCGCCGCCGCCGGCCAAGCCCGGCCGCAAGCCTTGGCGCAAAACGCGCAAGGCGCCCATCGCCCATCTGGAGGAAAGCCCATGAGCGCTTTGCCGGTAGGACCCGTCGCCTGGAGCGACGGCATGTTGATAGAAACCCAGCATTTTCAGCAGCAGGAACGCCATCTGGCCCATCAGTTCGGCCTGCGGATGCGCCAGACCTCCAACCACGGCTGGGGTTTTTTCCGGCTGGACGTGGACAGCGACGGCCTGGGCCTGGGCCTGGGCCGGCTGGGCCTGCGCGCCGCCGAAGGCGTGCTGCCGGACGGCACCCCGTTCGCGCTGCCGGCGCACGACCCCTTGCCGGCGCCGCTGGACACCTCGGAGGCCCAGGCCGGCGACATCGCCTGCCTGGCTTTGCCGGCCGCCGGCTGCGGCGGCCCGGAAATGGCCTTCGGCGACGCGCCGGCCGCCGCGCGCTACCACGCCGCCGCCACCGAAGTGCCCGACCTCAGCGTGGGCCTGGACGCGCCGGGCTCGCCGCGGCGGCTGACGCTGGAAACCGGCCGCATGATGACGCGGCTGTGCTGGCAATCGCAATTGCGCGCCGATGAAACCGCCTTGCCCTTCGCCCGGGTGGCCGGGCGCAGCAGCGCGCTGACCCTGCTGCTGGACCCGCGCTTCATCCCGCCGCTGCTGGACAGCCGCGCCCACCAGACGCTGCGCGCGCTGATCGAGGAATTGCAAAGCACGCTGCAAGTGCGGCTGGCCGGCAGCGCCGGCTTGCGCCTGCTGTCCGCCGGCGGCGGCCTGGCCGATCTGGTGGAATTGATGCTGCGCCAGGGCATTGCCGAATACCGGATGCGGCTGGCCCACCTGGACGCCTTCGACCCGCTGCCGCCGGCCTTGTTGTTCCAGGAGCTGATCGGCCTGTTGGGCCGTCTCAGCGTGCTGCCCGGCGTGGACGAGGCCCTGGCCGAGCGGCAGTTCGTCTATCAGCACAACGACCTGCAAGCCGGGTTCGAGCCGCTGGCGGCCACCTTGCGCTACGCGCTGGCCAGGGTGATCGAAACCCCGGTGCTGCCGCTGAAGTTCGAGGACCGCGGCGACCAGGTCCACGTCTGCGTGGTGGACCGCCAGTGGAAGCTGCAGAAGATGGTGTTCGCCTTCTCCGCGGCGATGCCGGCGGACAAGCTGCGCCAATTGCTGCCGCAGCAGGCCAAGCTGGGCGCGGTGGAGCAGATCCAGAAACTGGTGGACCTGCAATTGCCGGGCGCGCGCCTGATCCCTGCGCCCAATCCGCCGCGCCAGGTGCCGTACTACGCGCAGAGCGTGTATTTCGAAGTGGAATCCAGCGACCCGTTCTGGGCGCAGGCCTTCGCCGGCTCGGCGCTGGCGCTGCGCATCGTCGGGGACTTCCAGGACTTGAGGTTTGAGGCTTGGGGGTTGCGCGAAGGCAAGGTCGCTTAGAACCTGTTTACGATCGGCTGCGCGTCGGCGATACGGCGTTGAAAACGTCTTCGAAATGCTCATGTACCAACCGTACATTCCGCTTTCTCAGCCGTTTTCGCCTTGTCTCGCCTTAGCTCGCAAGCTCGTAAACAGGTTCAAAACCCAATAGCCGAAAGAGTGAACCTAAATGAATCTGCTGCATAATTTTTCCTCCATCTTTCGCCGGGCCTCCACCGCGCACCTGAACAGCGGCATGCTGGAAGGCGCGATGCGCAGCCGGCTGGAAAACCTGCCGCTGCTGATGCCGGGCCAGCAAGTGTCCACGCTGGACGCCCAGCCGGAGCCTGAGACACTGGACGCCTTGCCGCTGGCGCTGCCGCCCGCCGCGCCGCCGACGGCGGGCGCGGGCAGGGCGCAGGCCGAGCCCGACGACGCGCCAGTGATCTATCAGCGCTCCGGCGCGCGCGGCGGCCTGCTCAAGGCCGGCCTGCAACAGGCGCAATGGGACAATCCCTTCATCTCCCACGCCTTGCCGGCGGTGCTGCAATTGCAGCGGCTGCAAGGCGGCGCGGCGGAGAGCCAGGCGCAGATCCGCGCCCAGCTGGGCCTGGAACTCAAGCTCTACCGCGAACGCCTGGCGGCCTCCGGCTGCGAGTGGCAACAGGCCCAGGACGCTTCCTACCTGCTGTGCACCTATCTGGACGAGGTCTGCAACGACGCGGCGCGCGGCGCCGGCCAACAGCCCTACGACGGCGAGCGCAGCCTGCTGGTGGAGTTCCACGACGACGCCTGGGGCGGGGAAGACGCCTTCGCCGACCTGCAGCGCTGGCTGCGCCACGAGCCGTCGCCCACCCCCTTGCTGGAGCTGTACGAATTGGTGCTGGCCCTGGGCTGGCAAGGCCGTTACCGGGTGCTGGATCGCGGCGAGACGCTGCTGCAGGACTTGCGCTCGCAGCTGCACGCGGCGATCTGGCGCCAGCGGGAGCCGGAGCCGCTGGGCGCGGAATTGATCGCGCCGCCGCCGCCCCCGCCGCCGCCGGAACCCGAAGCCCCGCCGCGCCAGCGCTGGCTGACCCCGCTGCGCGGTGGCGCCATCGCGCTGGGCGTGGTGGCGCTGGCCTACGGCGCGGCCAATATCAGCCTGGACCTGCTGGGCCGGCCGATACGCGAAGCGCTGGCGGCCTGGACCCCGCCCTTGCGCAGCATCAATCTGGCAACCACTTTGCCGCCGCCGCTGCCGCAGCTGCTGTCCGAAGGCTGGCTGGTGGCCTATAAGCATCCGCAAGGCTGGCTGCTGGTCTTCCGCAGCGACGGCGCCTTCGACGTGGGCAAGGCCGAGGTGAGGGCGTCCTTCCAGAAAAACATCGAACGGCTGGGCCAGGCTTTCGCGCCGTGGCCGGGCGATCTGGAGGTGATAGGCCATACCGACCGCCAGCCGATCCAGACCAGCGCCTTCCCCAGCAATCAGCGCCTGTCCGAGGCGCGCGCGCGCTCGGTGGCGGACACCCTGCGCCAGACCGCGATTCCCGGCGGCGCGCAAGCGCCCGACAACGCGGTGGCGCGGCGCATCGATTCCTCCGGCCGCGGCGACAGCGCGCCGCTGGACGCGGCGCAAACGCCGGCCGCCTATGAGCGCAACCGTCGCGTCGACGTGTTGTGGAAAGTGGTGGACGCGGCCAAGGGCGCGGCGGCCGCCGCCCCGTCGCCCGGTCAAAGCGCTCAGACGCCGGCCCCGCTGGCGCTGGCGCCCGGCGTCGGCATCGCCAACGGCCCCAGCCCGCTGGAGCCCGGCTATAAGGAGCAACAACCATGATCCGGCAAAGCATGCGCGTCTTGATCGCGCTTTTGATCGCGCTGGCGATCTGGTGGATAGGCCCGCTGATCTCCATCGGCGTCTACCGGCCGCTGGGCTGGGCCTTGCTGCGGCACATCCTGGTGGCGGCGGCGCTGATCTGGGGCTTCTGGCCGCTGCTGAGCTGGCTGTGGGGCCGGCTGACCGCCGCGCCGCGCGCCTTCCGACGCGCGCCCAAACCCGCGCCGGAACCGGAGCCGGACCCCGGCCCGCCGGACTATATCAGCGACACCTTGCAGCAACTGGAACGCCAGCTGAGCCGCCGCGGCGGCGCGCCGCTGCCGTGCTATCTGCTCTTGGGCGCCGCCGGCAGCGGCAAAAGCAGCCTGCTGTCCTGGACGCTGCGCGACGGCGCGGCGCCGGCGACGGCGATAGGGCAGGGCCTGGGCCTGGATTTCCGCCTGTCTTCGGACGCAGTGTGGCTGGACACCCAGGGCCAGTGGAACGTCGGCGAAGGCTACGATCAGGAAGCCTCCGCCGCCTGGGACAAGCTGCTGGCCGGCTTGGCGGCCCTGCGCGATAAGGTCAGCGTCAGCGGCGTGGTGCTGTGCGTGGGCGGCGACGATTTGATTTCCATGGCGTCCAAACGCCGTCAGCAAATGGCCGCCACCTTGCGCCAGCGCCTGCTCAAGCTGCGCGACGGCCTGGGGCGCACCCCCAATGTTTACCTGGCCCTGACCGGGGCGGACCGGCTGGACGGCGCGCTGGCGATGCTGAACCAGATGCGGCCGGAGCGTTGGGCGCGCGGCATCGGCTTCCCGCTGCCGCTGGAAGCCGGCGCGGATGCCGCCGGCGCCTGGGCGCCGGCCTTGCACAGTCTGGAGCAAAGAGTGCAGCGCCAGGTGCAGTTCGCCGCGCCCCTGGCCGGCGAGGTGGAGGCCAACCACGCCCAGCTGCGCTTCGTGGAAGCGCTGGGCCGGCTGCGCCAGGCCTTGCAGGGCCTGCTGCCGCCGCTGTTCGCCCGCGACGGCGACGAGGACGCGGCTCATCTGCGCGGCCTGTGGCTGGGCTCGGTGGCGGAAGTGGCCGACATCGAAATCGACGGACCGGAACCGGCGACGCGGCCGCTGGGCGAGCTGTGGACGCCCTTGCTGCGCCAGGTGGCGGTGGAACGGCAGTTGATGGAGCAGAACCTGACCGCGGCCGAGCGCCAGGCGCGGGAACGGCCGGCCCCGCCCGCGCCGCCCTCGCGCAAGCGCCGCCTGCTGAACGCGCTGCGCTGGGCGGCCTTGCCGGCCTTGGCGCTGGGCCTGCTGGTCTGGGTGGCCTGGGGCTATTTCGCCGAGCGCAACTATCTGGAATACGTCTGGGCCCAGTTCAGCGAGGGCAAGACGCTGGCGCGGGAACAGGCCGGCAGCGCGCCCAGCGCCGGATCGCCGCTGCTGGCGGTGGCCGCGCAGATGCGTTATGCCCAGGCTCAGGCGGAAAGCGCCGAACGCGGGATGAGAACCCCGTATTTCGAGCACCGCCGCGTGGCTGAAACCGCCACCGCCACCTATCACCGCCATCTGCAGAAAACGCTGATGCCGGAGCTGTACAACGAGGTGAAACGCACCTTGCTGGCGCAGACCGAGGGCAGCCCCGGCGATATCTTCTTGACGCTCAAGGTTTACTTGATGCTGTGCCGGCCGCAATACCGCTCCGCCGACGCGGTGGAGCGCTGGATCGCCGGGCGCTGGGAGGCGTTGTCCGAAGGCCAGTACAACGACGAGGACCGGCGCATGCTGATCGCCGACGCGCGCGCGCTGATCGCGCTGCCCGGCCTGCCGGCGGCGCCGGAGGACGCCAATCTGGTGCAGACGGCCCGCGCCCGCGCCTCGCAGATTCCGGTGGTGACCCGGGTGCTCAACCATGTGCGGGAGCAGGGCCTGCCGGCGCAGATTCAGGACATCTCGCTGGCGCGCGCGGCCGGCTTCGGCTCCGCGATGAGCTTGCGCATGCGCAACAATGTGCCGGACACCGACAGCGCCGTTTCCGGCTGGTACACCCGCGCCGGCTATGTCGACGCCTTCCTGCCGCGGCTGGAGACCAGCGCCCGCGCCATGCTGGAGGAGCAGAGCTGGGTGCTGCGCAACGAACCGCTGCGCGGCAACGGCTTTGAAATCGACAGCCTGGTGCAGAAGCTGGCCGACAGCGCCCGCAACCAGTATCTGCAGGACTACATCACCGCCTGGCAAAGCTTTCTGGCCAATGTCAGCGTGCGCTCCGTCACCGGCCTCGACGACGCCGCGCAACTGGCGGCGTCGATGATGAACTCGCAGTCCCCGCTGGCCAATCTGCTGCGCTTCGCCGGACGCGAAACCATGTTGACCGGCAACTACGACGGCGGCATGGACAGCTGGATAGACCGCCAGAAGGCGCGGCTGGAGAAAAGCCGCCGCTCGCTGGTGGGCGAGATCAACGGCGAGCGCTACCGGACCACCTTGCTGCCGGAACACGCGGTGGAGGAGCACTTCCAGTCCTTGCGCCAGATCGCCAAGCAATTGGAGAAGAACGACAACAGCGGCAGCAATCCGCTGGCGAGGCTGTTCGATTCGCTGTACCGCCAGCTGGGCCTGGTCAACGGCGCGCTGCAAACCGGCCAGGTGCTGCCGGCGCAATACGATGTGTTCACCAAGCTGCGCGGCGACGCCGGCCTGCAGCCGGAACCGGTGCGCGGCATCATGCTGGACCTGATCAACAACGGCAGCGCCGCCACCTCCAGCCAGACCCAGGCGGTGCTCAACAAGGGGGCGGCCGGCGCCACCCGCAGCGCCTGCGACCAGGGCCTGACCGGACGCTATCCCTTCCGCCGCGGCGCCGGCGCGGACGCCAGCGTGGAAGGCTTTGAGCGGCTGTTCGCGCCGCAGGGCGCGATGGCGGTGTATTTCCGCGAGCATCTGGCCGCCTATGTCGACACCTCGGTCACGCCGTGGAAGGCGCGCAGCGTGGACGGCGGCAAGCAGGCGCTGCTGAGCCCGGACGTGATAGGCGCTTACGAGAGCGCCAGCCGCATCCGCGACGCGATGCTGGACGACGGCGGACGCTTGCGCGTGCCCACGGTCTTGCGCTTCCTGGACATGGACCCGCAATTGGCCGAGGTGCAACTGGATCTGGCCGGCCAGACCCTGCGCTTCGCCCACGGCGCCACCACGCCGCAGCGCATCGACTGGAACGGCCAGAGCCAGAAGCTGGCGATACGGCTGCAGATGAAGTCGGTGGACGGCCGGGTCAACACCCTGCAATACGACGGTCCGTGGGCGCTGTTCCGCTTCTTCGACGCCGGCCGCGGCGTGGGCGGGACCGCGGACCGCCGCGAGCGTCTGTACCAGGGCAGCCTGGGTTCGGTGCGCATCGAGTGGCAGTCGCTGTCCTCGCCGTCGCCGCTGTGGTCCGGGCTGATCCAGTCCTTCCGTTGTCCGCAAGGCGGCTGACAACGGCTCCGGGGCCGGCGCGGCCGGTCCCGGGCAGCATTGCCGCCGTTTGCTTCATTCCATGACCCACTGAAAGGAAACACCATGACCAAGGCCGCAGAAAACATGATCAACCCGGCGGAAATCCTCAAGGCGTGCAGCGCCGCCCACCAGTACGGCCAGAGCGCCGGCGGCTCCATGGCAGAGCCGTTCATGAACTCGGTGCCGGGCATGTCCACCGCCTCCGGCAGCAACGCCAGCAATATGATAGGCAATGTGCAGGACGTGGGCCGTCAGATGCTGGATCACATGACGGCGATCAAGTCCGCGGTGGACAAGCAGGTGGCGGTGCACCAGGACCAGCAGCGCCGGCAGAAGACTTACGACTTCCAGCCGGACATGTCCGACCTGCGCCCCAGCGACGCCAAGGGTTTCCCCACGGAAATGCCGGAAGCCTTCTTCGCGCCCTTCATGAAGAAATAGACGGGACGGGCGGGAGCCCGGGGCGCATCCCCGCCCCGGGCCCTGGCCGCCGTTCAGCCGCCGCTGTCGGCGAACTTCTCCAAGTAGAGCTTGAGGCGCTCGCAGCCGTGACGGCGCAGCCAGTCGCGCATCGCGTCCACCATCGGCGGCGGGCCGCAGAGATAGATGTCGGCGGCCCGCGCGCGCAGCGCGTCCGCGTCCAGATGATCCGGGATCAGCCCGCGCTTGCCGCTCCAATTCTCTCCCGGCGCCGTCACCACCGGATGCCAGACAAAGCCGGGCAGCCGTTCGGCCAGGCCGCGCAAGCGCGGCAGCTCGCACAGATCGCCTTCGCGGTTGACGCCGTAGTACAGCGTCACCGGCTGGCCGCAGCCGCCTTGTTCCGCCAATTGATCCAGCATGCCGAGAAAGGCGGACAGGCCGGTGCCGCCGGCCAGCATCAGCACCGGCTTGTCGATGTGGCGCAGATAGAAGCTGCCCAGCGGCGCCTCCAGCTCGATGCGGTCGCCGGCCCGCCAGCCGTCGCGCAGATAATTGCTCATCGCGCCGTCCGGCAGCAGCCGCACCAGAAAGCGCAGCTGCTTGTCCGCGCCGGGGGCGTGGGCGAAGGAGTAGGCGCGCCACTGCTCGCCGCCGGGCACGCGCAGCCTGGCGTACTGGCCGGGCAGGAAGGACAGCGCGCCTGCTGCGGCGGAGGCGTCCAGGCACAGCACGGCGCAGCTGTCCGACACCGGCTCCACCCGGCTGACCACGGCGCTGAGACGGGCGGCCGGCGCGCCGCGGCACAGGCTGGAGTCGAAGTCGAAGGAAAAGGCCGCGTCCGACAGCACCCGGGTCTGGCAGGACAGCACGCTGCGTTCCGCCAATTCCTCCGCGGACAGCGCCTCGGGGTCGACATAGTCCTGGCTGTAATCGCCGCGGTCGCAGCGGCCGCGGCAGGTGGCGCACACGCCCTCGCGGCAGTCCATCGGGATCTTGATGCCCTGGCGCAGCGCGGCGTCCAGCAGCAATTCCCCCGGCCGCGCTTCCAGAAATAGCGTTCTGCCATCGAGAAAATTCAAAGCCACTTGATGCATATCGGCGCTTTCCGATTCAAAGATGGTAGAAGTCCAACACCGCGTTGACGGTATCGTTCAGCAAGAGCACATGCTGACGCCGGATCAGCCAGCCGTCGCCGTTTCGCGCCAGCGTGTACGCGGCGCGGCCGTAAAAATAGCGGGTCTCGCCAAAGCGGGTGTAGAAGGTGGCCCAGTTGACGCGCGCCTCCACCAGCCCGTCCGCGCCGCGTTCCACGCGGAGATTGGCCAACTGGTGCAAGGTGCGCGGCATCGGGTTGCAGGCGGCGGATTTGCCGGTGCGGATGCGGAATACCCGGTCTTCCAGGCCGGCGCGGCTGGCGTAGTAGATCAGCGACATCTCGCGCTTGGGGTCGGTGGTGTACACATGCTCGGCGTCCCATTGCGGCACGTGGTATTCGCAGTCCGGTGCGTAATCGGCCAGGTAGGCGTCCCAGTCCTGGCTGTCGCAGCGCTCGGCGTGGCGGTAGAGGAACTGCTCCACCTGATAATGCAGTTCGATATTCATTGCTCGGCCTCCTCGGCGGCGGCGCGCCGCTCCAGCCCTTGCAGCAGGCATTGCCGCCAGGCGCTGTGCTGGTTGACGTACAGGCCCTCATGGGTGATTTCGGTTCCGGTCAGGCAGGGGCGGATGCCCAGGGTCAGGCTATTGGGCGTGGCGCCGGTCTGCCAGCGCGGGTGGCCGCGCGAGATGTCGCTCCAGCGCTCCAGCCGCCCCTGGAAGCCGCGCTGGGCCTCGCGGAACTCGGTCAGATCGTCCGGCGTGCCCATGCCGGACACATTGAAGAAGTCCTCGAACTGGCGGATGCGGTTTTCGCGGTCGGCGGCGGATTCGCCCTTGACGCCCAGGCATTGGCTTTGCACCAGGGTCTTGTTCCAGGCCAGCGGGCGGATGATGCGCAGCTGGGAGCTGATCTGGTCCATGAAGAACAGGCTGGGGTAGATGTTGAGATTGCGCAGCCGGTGCATCATCCATTCCGCCTTGGCCTGGCCGTGTTCGGCCACCAGCCGCGGCATGATGCCGGCGTAGCCGGGCCGCACCGCGGGGTTGGGCATGTCGCTGAACAGCAGACTGTGGCCGTTGGGGAAGGAGAACCAGCCGTCGTCGGTGGCGGCGTCGCCGGCGCCCAGCTTGCTGTAGTCCAGCGTGGCGGCCTGCGCCTCGCCTTGCTGGCGGCTGACTTCCTGGCGGTGCTGCACCGTGGCCACGTAGTTGTAATGCACGGTGCTGACGTGGTAGCCGTCCAGGCCGTTTTCGTTTTGCAGCTTCCAGTTGCCGTCGTAGGTGTAGCTGGATTTGCCGGGCAGCACTTCCAGCTCGCCGCTGGGGGATTGCGCCACCATCATGTCGAAAAAGACCTTGGCGTCGCCCAGATAGTCTTCCAGCGCGTCCGCGCCGTCCGTGTCCAGGCTGACGAAGACGAAGCCCTTGTAGCTGGCGACGCGCGCCTGTTTCAGCGATCGGCCGGCCTTGTCGAAATCCGCCGGGTATTCGCCCGGGGCCTTGACCTTGAGCAGGCGGCCGTCGTTCTTGTAGCACCAGGCGTGGAAGGGGCAGGTGAAGGTGGATTGATTGCCCTTGCACTGGCGCACCAGGGTGGCGCCGCGGTGCTGGCAGGCGTTGACCAGCGCGTGCAGGCCGCCGTTGGCGTCGCGGCTGACGATCAGCGGCTGGCGGCCGGCCTGCAGGGTGATGAAGTCGTTGGGCTCGGCGATTTCGCTTTCGTGACAGGCGTAGATCCAGACTTTCTCGAAGATCAGCTCCATCTCCAGCTCGAACAGCTGAGCGTCGGTGAACATATCGCGGGCGATGCGGTAGACGCCGTCGTCCGGGCGGAAGTCCAGGCAGCCGCCGACGAAGCTGCGCCATTGCGCCGTGGTGCGGAAGGTTGTGCTCATCGTAATGTCCTTGAACAGGTTCTGCGTTCCGGCGGGCCCGCCGCGCCGGGCGGCGGGCCGCGGTTTCAATCAGTCCATCAGCCTTGGTCCATCAGGCCTGGGCGCGGGCGCGGCTGACCTCGGTGGAGGGGGCCGGAGCCGCTTCGCGGTGCAGGGTGAAATTGAACTCGATGCGGGCGAAAGGCTTGCCCACGCCGCTCTGGCGCAGTTCTTCCGGCGCGCTGACGCGCTGGACGTCCGGCACCAGCCCTTCGCGGGTGCCGAAGGCGAAGTCGTCCCACAGATGCGGATCGTCCTGGATGTTGATCTGGGTGGTCAGCTTGCGGAAGCCCGGCGCGGACACGAAGAAGTGAACGTGGGCCGGACGGTGGCCGTGACGGCCCAGCTGCCGCAGCAGCCGGTCGGTGGCGCCGCCCGGCGGCACGCTGTAGCCACAGGGCATGATGCTGCGGAAGCGGTAGCGGCCTTGCTCGTCGGCGCGGATGCCGCGGCGCAGATTGAAATCGCTCTGGGTTTTATCGAAGTAGGAGTAATTGCCCAGGCTGTTGGCGTGCCATACCTCCACCAGCGCGTGCGGCACCGGCCGGCCGGCGTCGTCCCGCACCTGGCCGCGCATGAACAAGGGTTCGCCGTCGTCCTTGCCGTCGTCCAGCCGCGCCTCGCATTCGCACAGCGGCGCGCCGGCCACGTAGAGCGGCCCTTCTATGGTGCGCGGCGTGCCGCCGAGCAGGCCGGCCTTGCGTTCGGCCTCGTCGGCGCGCAGGTCCAGGAAGTGTTCCAGCCCGAGACCGGGCACGATCAGGCCCAGCTCGCCGCTGCGGCCGGCGTCGGCCAACAGCTCCACCGCGCTCCAGAACTCCGACGGCTGGATGTCGAAGTCCTCGATCGCGTAGCACAGCTCGCGCATCAAGCGGTTGACGATGGCGCGGGTGCGCGGATTGGCCTGCTCGCTGGCGGTTTGGTCGAAGCGTTGCAGCAGGGCGTCGATTTCGGCGCGTTCCATGGTGTTTCTCCTTTGTTGACGGGCGGGGCGGGGGTCTTGTGTTTTGCCGCCGCCGCAGTGGACCGCGAAAGCGGGCGCCTAGCGGTCGTCGGCGTGGATGCTGGACGGATGCCGGTTCAAGGGCCTGACCTCGATGCGCATGAAGGGGAAGAGCGGCAGGCTGGACAGCAATTGGTGCAGTTCTTCGGCGTCGGCGACGTCGAATACGCTGATGTTGGCGTACTGGCCGCTGAGCCTCCATAGATGGCGCCATTGACCGCTGCGTTGCAGCGCTTGCGCGCGTTCGCGCTCGTCCAGCTTCAAGGCCGCCGCCCGTTCCGGGTCCAGGTCGTGCGGCAGTTGTACTTGCATTTCCACATGAAACAGCATGGTGGTCTCCTTGGAGTGTCGGGTGTCAGACCGCGTGCAGGCGCGGCGCGGTCCGGTCGCGGCGCAGGGCCGCCAGCTTGTCCGGGTCCGGGCGCACGCCCAGGCCGGGGCCGGACGGCAGTTGCAGTTCGAAATCGCGGTAGCAGAGCGGCTCGCTCAGCAATTCCTCGGTCAGCAGCAGCGGGCCGAACAGCTCGCTGCCCCAGTCCAGCCGTTCGAAGGTGGAGAACAACTGGGCCGAGGCGATGGTGCCGATGCCGCCTTCCAGCATGGTGCCGCCGTAGAGGCCCAAGCCGTTGACGACGGCGATCTCGGCCACCTGGCGCGCGGCGAACAGGCCGCCGGACTGCGCTATCTTCACCGCGAACACGTCGGCGGCGTCCCGGCGCGCCAGCTGATTGGCGTCCGCCGGGCCGTGCAGGGATTCGTCCGCCATGATGGGCACCTCGAAGCGCCGCGCCAGCCGGGCCAGCGCCGCCGGGTGTTCGCGCGGCACCGGCTGTTCGATCAGCTCCACGCCGCCGTCCTGCAGCCGGGCGATGGCGCGCTCGGCCTGCATCTCGCTCCAGGCCTGGTTGACGTCGACGCGCACGCCGGCGCGGCCGTCCAGCGCGCGGCGTATCGCCAGCACATGGGCCACGTCGTCTTCCGGCGCGCGCAAGCCTATCTTCAGCTTGAACGCGCGGTGGCGGCGCCGCTCCAGCATGGCCTCGGCCTCGGCGATGTCGCGGCCGGTGTCGCCGCTGGCCAGGGTCCAGGCCACCGGCAGGCTGTCGCGCACCCGGCCGCCCAGCAGCTCGCTCAGCGGCACCTCCAGCCGCCGCGCCTGGATGTCCAGCAAGGCGGTTTCCAGCGCGCACTTGGCGAAGCGGTTGCCGCGGGCGCCACGGCGCAGCTTGCCCAGCAGGCGGCCGAAGTCGCGGGCGTCCTCGCCCAGCAGCAGCGGCGCCAGGTAGCAGTCGATATTGGTCTTGACGCTTTCCGGGCTTTCTTCGCCGTATTGCAGCCCGCCTATGGTGGTGGCCTCGCCCCAGCCTTCTTGTCCGTCGCGGCAGCGGATGCGGACCAGGGCCAGCGTCTGGCCGCGCAGGGTGGCCACCGACAACTGGTGCGGGCGGATGGTGGGCAGATCAACCAGAATGGTCTCCACCGTGTCTATCGCGGTATCAGGTATCAAGATTGCGCTCCCGTGGTTTCGGATATCATGCAAGCCTGTGGAACCGCGGGTCCAACACCGTTTTCGTCTGCTTCCATACCTGTGAGGTATTGAATGGAATTGCGCCATCTGCGCTACTTCGTCGCCGTCGCCGAAGAGCTCAACTTCACCCGCGCGGCGGAACGGCTGCACATCGCCCAGCCGCCGCTAAGCCGGCAGATCCAGCAACTGGAGGAGGAGCTGGGCCTATTGCTGCTGGACCGCGGCGCGCGGCCCTTGCAACTGACCGAGGCCGGCCGCTTCTTCTACGCCCAGGCGCGCAATCTGCTGGCCCAGGCCCAGGGCATGCGCGCGATGACGCGCAAGATCGCGCTGGCGCGCCGGCAGCTGGTGATAGGGTATGTCGGCTCCACCTTGTACCGGCCCTTGCCGGAGGTGATACGCCGCTTCCGCGCCATCCATGTCGACACCGAGCTGTCCTTGCTGGAAATGACGTCCTTGGAGCAGGTGGAGGCCCTGAAGGCCGGCCGCATCGACGTGGGCTTCGGCCGGCTCTTGTTCGACGACCCGGCGGTGGAGCGCGAAGTGCTGGCCGAGGAGCCCTTGTGGCTGGCCTTGCCGCTGGAGCACCCGCTGGCGCGGCGCGAAGGGCCCTTGCGCCTGCGCGACGCGGCGGAGGAAACCGTGCTGATCTATCCGCGCCAGCCGCGGCCCAGCTACGCCGACCAGGTGCTGGCCGCCTTCCGCCAGCGCGCGCTGGAGCCGGCTTACGCGCTGGAAGTGAGAGAATTGCAAACCGCGCTGGGCCTGGTGGCCGCCGGCATGGGGGTGTGCGTGGTGCCGGCCAGCGTGCTGAGGCTGCGCCGCGACGACGTGGTGTACCGGCCGCTGACGGATGAAGGCCTGGCCTCGCCGCTGATCATGAGCGCGCGGCGCGGGGACCGCTCCGAGGAGCTGGCCCTGATCCGGCGTTTATTGCGCGAGCTGCTGCCGCGCGAGGAGGCGCTGGAGGAGTAGGGCAGGCCGCCATCGCCGCAGGGGCGGGTTGAGGCGGCCCTTGCCGTTCGATGCCGCGGCCTAGGCCGTTTTCTCTTGCAAAGAGCGGGCTATCCGGCGCTGCCCGGCCAGCGCGATCACGGCCATCAGCGCGCCGGCGGCCAGGGTCACGCCGAAACCGGCGCGCACGCCGACATGGTCCACCACCCATCCCGTCGCCGCCGCGCCCAGCGCCACGCCGCTGGCGAGGCCGGTGATCAGCCAGGTCAGGCCCTCGGTCAGTTGCGCCGGCGGCGCCATCTCCTCCACCAAGCCCATGGCCACGATCATGGTGGGCGCGAAGAACACGCCGGCCAGCAAGACGCCGGCGCTCAACATCCATAGATTGGAGACCAGCAGCAAGGGCAGGGTGGCCAGCGCCGTGGCGGCGGCCGCCCAGACGAAGAGCCGCGCCAGCGGCATGCTGGCCTTGCGCGCGCCGAACAGCAGGCCGGCCAGGCAAGAGCCTATCGCGTACACCGACAAGACGATGCTGGCCGCCGCCGGCTGTCCCTGCTGCTGGGCGAAGGCGACGCTGATCACGTCCACGGCGCCGGCGATGGCGCCCAGCGCCACCAGGGCGAAGATCAGCACCCGCATGCCGGTCAGGGCGGCGACGGAGCCGCGCCGTTCTTGGGTTGCGGGGTGCACCGGCGGTTCGGTGCCGGTTTGCGCGCAGAAGGCGGCGACGCCGACGGCCAGCAAGACGGCGGCCAGCAGCGGGCCGGCCTGCGGAAACGCCGCCACGCTCAGGCCCACGGCGATGGGCGGGCCGACGATGAAGCAGACCTCGTCCAGCACCGATTCCAGCGAAAACGCAGTGTGCAGGCGCGGCGTGCCGCGGTAAATCTCGGTCCAGCGCGCGCGCGCCATCGCCGACATGCTGGGCATGCAGCCGGCGAAGGCGGCGGAGACGAATAGCGTCCAGGCCGGCCATTGCGCCCAGCTGCAGAACAGGAGCGACAGCATCGCCGCCACGCTGAGCGCGGTGGCCGCGGGCAAGACCCGGCGCTGGCCGTAGCGGTCCACCGCCCGCGACACCTGCGGCGCCA
The DNA here is from genome assembly GCF_020544465.1 of Chromobacterium rhizoryzae. Taxonomy (NCBI): domain Bacteria; kingdom Pseudomonadati; phylum Pseudomonadota; class Betaproteobacteria; order Neisseriales; family Chromobacteriaceae; genus Chromobacterium; species Chromobacterium rhizoryzae. Next base: position 2,576,956 of record NZ_CP066126.1, on the reverse strand, counting down.
GCAGCGCCATCGAAAAGGTGAAGGTGGCGGCGACGGCGCCGGCCAGCCAGTAGGAGCCCGAGGTTTGCGACAACATGGTGATGATGCCGATGCCGGTCATGGAAATGGGCATGCGCGCCACCCAGGCGGCGGCGGAGAAGGCCAGGCTGCCGGGGTGGGAGAACAGGCTGAGGTAGGGGTTGGCCATCGGGTTTCCTTGTGGCGGACGGCGCTGATCTCGCCTGGTCCGCTGTTTTAATATACGCGACGTATGCTAAACTAATTGACATACGCGCCGTATGTCAACAGCGGCGCGACGGTCAATGCGGAAACAGGGGAGCGGGATGATGAGCAAAACACGCAGCGAAGCCATGGAGGAAACCCGGCGCAGGCTGTTGCTGTCCGCGCGCCGCAGCTTTGGCGCCGACGGCTATGCGGCCACGGTGATGGATGAGCTGACCGCCGCGGCCGGCGTGACCCGCGGCGCGCTCTACCACCACTTTGGCGACAAGAAAGGCCTGTTGCTGGCGGTGGCCCAAGAATTGGACGCCGAGATCGAGGCCGGCCTGGCGCTGGCGGAACGCGAGGCGGCGGACCCGTGGCAGGGCTTCAAGCGCCGCTGCCGCGCATATCTGCAAGCGGCCACCCAGCCGGAGGCGCAGCGCATTCTGCTGCGCGACGCGCCGGCGGCGCTGGGCGCGGAGTACGCGCAGGCCGGCCAGCGGCAGTGCGTGAGCAATATCGCCGAGCGTTTGCGCGCCTTGATGGACGCCGGCCTGATCCGCCGCGCCGACCCGCAGGCGCTGGCGCGGCTGATCCACGGCGCGCTGGTGGAAGGCGCCGGCTGGGCGTCCGGCGCCGAGCGGCCGGCGGAGGCGCTGGCCCAGACGCTGGACGCGCTTGAACCCTTGCTGGAGGGCCTGCGGCTAGGCGCGGCCGGCTGAACAATCGGACGGCTCAGGCCGCGTCCAGAAAGTCCAGCAAGGCCCGCTCGAAGGCGAGCGGCGCTTCCAGATTGGACAGATGGGAGGCGGGCAGCCGCGCCAGGCGGGCGTCAGGCATCGCCGCGGCCATGGCTTCCGCCTCAGCCACTGTGGTCACCGGATCGAGCAGTCCGGCGATCAGTAGCGCGGGCGCGGCGATGCGCGGCAAGTCCGCGCGCAGGTCGGCGTCGGCCAGCGCCTCGCAGCAGGCGGCGTAGCCGTCCGGCGCGGTGGCCGCCAGCCAGACGCGCGCCTGCTCGACGATGTCCGGCGCCTGGGCGCAAAAGTCGGCGCTGAACCAGCGTTGATGCGCGCTGGCGGCCAGTTCGGCCAGGCCGCCGCCGCGCACCTGGGCGGCGCGTTGCCGCCAGGCTTCGCTTGCGCCTATCTTGGCGGCGCTATTGCTGACCACCAGGCATTGCAGGCGTTCCGGCGCGTGGGCGCCCAGCCACAGGCCGGTGAGGCCGCCCATCGAAATGCCGCAGAAATGAGCGCGTTCGATGTCCAGCGCGTCCAGCAAGGACAGCGCGTCGCCGGCGAGGTCGGCCAGCCGGGGCGGAACGGTCCCGACGCCGCTGCCGCCGTGGCCGCGCGCGTCGTAGCGCAGCACGCGGTAGCGGTGGCTCAGCGCCGCCAGTTGCGGCCGCCACATTTCCAGCGTGGTGCCAAGCGAGTTGGACAGCAGCAGCGCCGGCGCGCCGGCCGGCCCGTCCACTTGGTAGTGCAGCGCGTGCGTGCCGAGTTTCAGCATGGGCATGACGGATCTCCTTTCTATACCTGGGGTTTCAAAGCCGCTGGGGCGGCGTCCAGCCGCGACATCGCGAACAAGGCCAAGGCGCCGGCCAATACCGGCGCGGCGGCCCAGGCGAAGAAGCCCTGCGCCGAACCGGCGGCGGCGAACAACAGGGCGCCAGTCATCGAGCCGATGATGGAGCCGGCGCGGCCGGCGGCCAGCGCCCAGCTTACCCCGGTGGCGCGGGCCTGGGTGGGGTAGAGCGTGGCGGCGAGTATGCTCAGATTGTTCAAGGCCCCGGTCAGGCTGAAGCCCACCAGGAACACGGTGGCGAACAACCAGCCGCCGTCGCCCAGCGCCGCGCCCACGGCGGACAGCGCCAGCGCCGCCAGCAGGCACAGCCAGGGCAGTACCCGGCGCGCGCCGATTCTATCCATCAGCATGGCCATGAGCACACCGCCCACCGCGCCGCCCAGCGGCACCATGGCGCTGATGCGCGCCGCCTGCGCCGTGCTGTAGCCGTGATCCCGCAGAATGGTGGGCATCCAGTTGGTGAGCAGGTAAAACACGAACAGACAGCAGAAGAAGGTCAGCCACAGCAACAGGGTGCGGGCGCGCGTTCCGGCGATGAAGAGCAGGCCCGCCGGCGAGCGGCCGGCCGGGACGGCGTTTTCGTGGCGGAAGACCCTGCCCCGCCAGCGCGGGTCCGGATTGATGCGGGCGACGATGCGGCGCAGCGCGGCGGCCTTGTCCGGCCTGCCGGCGAGATAGCACACCGATTCCGGCAGCAGCCAGGCGATGAAGGGCAGCAGGAGCAAGGGCGCCAGGCCGCCGGCCGCCAGCACGCCTTGCCAGCCCCACAGCGGAATGATCTGGCTGGCGACGCCGCCGCCCAGCGCTAGGCCGGCGGTGAAACCGGCGTAGCTGAGCGTGACCAGCAACATGCGGTGGCGCGCCGGCGAGTATTCCGAGCTTAGCGTGATGCAATTGGGCAGCACGCCGCCCAGGCCGATGCCGGTGGCGAAACGCAGCAGCGCCAACTCTGTTATCGACTCCGAGCGCGCCGAGACCAGCGTGCCCAGGCCGAAAATCAGCGTGCACAGCAGCAACACCCGTTTGCGGCCCAGGCGGTCCGCCACCGGGCCGAAGGCGAAATTGCCTATCAGCATGCCGAACAGGCCGGCGCCGAAAGCCGGCGCCAGCTGGCCGCGGGAAATGCCCCACTGGCTGATCAGTTCCGGCGCGATATAGCCAATGGCGGCGGTGTCGAAGCCATCCAGCAGCACAATGAGAAAGCACAGCGTCAACACCATGATCTGGTAGCGGGACAGCGGGCTGTTGTCGATGAACTCGCTGATGTCTATGGGCTTGTCCTGCATGGGAAGCTCCTATGAAAGAGGGCGCGCCGGGAGCGCCGACGCGCAGCAGCCTTTGAACAAGCTATCAGCGCCTGTTCAATGTCTCGCGAGCAAGGGCGAGACAAGGCGAAAACGAGTGAAAAAGCGGAATGTACGAGTGGTACATGAGCATTTTGAGCTTGTTTTTAACGCCGTATCGCTGAAGCGCAGCAGACTTTGAATAGGTTCTCAGACGCGCTCCATGATCAGCGCGATGCCTTGCCCCACGCCGATGCACATGCTGCACAAGGCGTAGCGGCCGCCGCCGCGTTGCAACTGATAGAGCGCGGTGGCCGCCAGCCGCGCGCCGCTGGCGCCCAGCGGATGGCCCAGGGCGATGGCGCCGCCGTTGGGATTGAGGTGTTCGGCGTCGTCCGGCAGGCCCAGTTCGCGCAGCACCGCCAGCGCCTGGGCGGCGAAGGCCTCGTTCAGCTCGATCACGTCCATCTGTTCCAGGCGCAGCCCGGCCAGGGCCAAGACCTTGCGTATCGCCGGCGCCGGGCCGAAGCCCATGATGCGCGGCTCCACGCCGGCGCAGGCCATGGCCAGCACCCGCGCGCGTGGCGTCAGTCCATGGCGCTGCAGCGCGGCCTCATTGGCCAGCAGCAAGGCGGCCGCGCCGTCGTTGATGCCGGAGGCGTTGCCGGCGGTAACGCTGCCCTCGGGCCGCACCACGCCCTTGAGCCGGGCTAGCGCCTCCAGCGAGGTGGCGCGCGGATGTTCGTCGCGGACAACACGCAGCGGCTCGCCCTTGAGCCGCGGAATCGTCACTTCCATCAACTCGTCGTCCAGCCGGCCGGCTTCCTGCGCCGCGGCGGCGCGCAGCTGGCTGCGCAGCGCGAAGGCGTCCTGATCCGCGCGCGAGATGCGGAATTGTTCGGCCACGTTTTCCGCGGTTTCCGGCATCGAGTCCACGCCGTAGCGCTCGCGCAGCAACGGGTTGACGAAGCGCCAGCCCATGGTGCTGTCCTCGATGCGCAGATTGCGGGCGAAGGCGCTGTCCGCCTTGCCCATCACATAGGGCGCGCGGCTCATGCTTTCCACGCCGCCGGCTATCATCAGCTCGGCCTCGCCGCTCTTGAGCGCGCGCGCGGCCTGGCCGATGGCGTCCAGGCTGGAGCCGCACAGGCGGTTGACGGTACTGGCCGGCGTGGACGGCGGCAGGCCGGCCAGCAAGACGGCCATGCGCGCCACGTTGCGGTTGTCCTCGCCGGCCTGGTTGGCGCAGCCGTAGAGCACGTCGTCCAGCAAGTCCCAGTCCACGCCCGGGTTGCGTTGTCGCAGCGCGCTCAGCGGCAGGGCGGCCAGATCGTCGGCGCGCAGGGAGGACAAGCCGCCGCCGTAGCGGCCGAAAGGGGTGCGGATGGCGTCGCAGATATAGGCCTGGCTCATGGCGTCTCTCCTTGGCGGGCGTCGGTCAGGGGCAGCGGCGTCAGCCGCTGCAATTCGTCGAAATCCAGGCCGGGCACGCATTCGCGCACCAAGAGCTCGCCGTCGCGGAGGTCGATCACCGCCAGATCGGTATACACCCGGTGCACGCAGCCGACGCCGGTCAGCGGGTAGCTGCAGGCTTCCACCAGCTTGCAGTCTCCCTGCTTGTTCAGATGCTCCATCATGACGAACACCCGCTTGGCGCCGATGGCCAGGTCCATCGCGCCGCCCACCGCCGGGATGGCGTCCGCCGCGCCGGTGTGCCAGTTGGCCAGATCGCCGCGCCGCGACACCTGGAAGGCGCCCAGCACGCAGATGTCCAGATGGCCGCCGCGCATCATGGCGAAGGAGTCGCCGTGGTGGAAGAAACAGCCGCCGGGCAATAGGGTGACCGGCTCCTTGCCGGCGTTGATCAGGTCCGGGTCCGCCTGGCCGGGTTCCGGCGCCGGGCCCATGCCCAGCAGGCCGTTCTCGCTGTGCAGGAAGATATCCAGTTCCGGCGGCAGATAGTCGGCCACCCGGGTGGGCAGGCCTATGCCCAGGTTGACGTAAGCGCCTTCGGGGATGTCGCGCGCCACCCGCGCCGCCATCTGTTCGCGGTCCAGTCGCTTATGCATGCCGGCCTCCTTGCATGGGCTGACCGGCGACGCAGACCAGCTTGTGAACGAAGATGCCCGGCGTCACCACGGTTTCCGGGTCCATTTCGCCCAGCGGCAGCAATTGCCCCACCTGGACGATGGTCTGGCGCGCGGCGGCGGCCATGATGGGGCCGAAATTGCGCGCCGCCTTGCGGTATTGCAGATTGCCCCAGCGGTCGCCGCGCCAGGCCTTGATCAGCGCGAAGTCGGCGTGGATCGGGTATTCCAGCACATAGTCGCGGCCCGCGATGCGGCGGGTTTCCTTGCCTTCCGCCAGCAGGGTGCCGTAGCCGGTGGGGGTGAAGATGGCGCCCAGGCCGGCGCCGGCGGCCTGGATGCGGGCGGCCAGATTGCCCTGCGGCACCAGTTCCAGTTCGATGTCGCCGGCGCGGTAGAGCGCGTCGAAGACCTGGGAATCCGCCTGGCGCGGAAACGAGCAGACGATCTTGCGCACCCGGCGCGCGCGCAGCAGCGCGGCCAGGCCGGCCTCACCGTTGCCGGCGTTGTTGTTGACGATGGTGAGATTGCGCGCGCCGTGGTCTATCAGCGCGTCTATCAACTCCGCCGGCTGGCCGGCGACGCCGAAGCCGCCGATCATCACTGTGGCGTCGTCGTGGATGTCGGCAATGGCGGCTGCGGCCGAGCTTACCGTTTTATCTATCATCGACTGTCCTTTGCGGGCTGCGTGCAGCCATGAATGGAAAGGATTTTGTGCGATTATCGAACGATATGTTTTTAATCGCGCATTCAGCATGCTTGCCGGCCTGCCGCAGGGTCAATACGATGATCGCAATAGTGTGCGGTGATCGCTCAACGACGATAAAAGGTGACAAGATGCAACAGTGGCAAGAGGCGGCGGCCGAGGAGGGCGTGGAAGAGAACTTCAGCGGCGATCCCAATTACATGGCCTCGCTGGCGCGCGGCCTGGCGGTGATTCAGGCGTTCTCGGCGCAGCGCCGCCTGTTGTCCACCTCGCAGATCAGCCAGCGCACCGGCATTCCGCGCGCGGCGGTGCGGCGCTGCCTGTACACCCTGGCCAAGCTGGGTTTCGTGGACAGCGAGGACGGCCGCCATTTCGCCTTGCGGCCGCGCATTCTGGCGCTGGGCCACGCCTATCTGGGCTCCACGCCGCTGGCGCGCGCCGGCCAGCCGGTGCTGCGCCACGTCAGCAGCAGCGTCAACGAATCCAGCTCCATCGCCATTCTGGACGGCGACGACATCCTTTACATCGCGCGCGCCTTCACCAGCCGCATCATGACGGTGGATCTGGACATCGGCAGCCGCCTGCCGGCGGTCAGCACCTCGATGGGCCGGGCGATGCTGAGCCGGCTGCCCGCCGCCGAGCTTGCCCTCTTGTTGGACCGGGCGCGGCTGGTCCGGCACACGCCGCACACCCTGATTGAGCGGCCGGCGCTGGAGGCGGAACTGGCGCGGGTGGCGGAGCAGGGTTACGCCATCATCGATCAGGAGCTGGAAATCGGCCTGCGCTCCATCGCCGTGCCCATCATCGGCGCCGACGGCCGCGCCGCGGCGGCCATCAATGTGGGGGTGCAGGCGGCGCGCGTCAGCCGCGAGGATTTGCTGTTGCGCATCTTGCCGGTGCTGCGCGAGGCCGCGGCGGAACTGGCGCTGCTGGCGGTGTGAGCAGTGCGGCGAGAACGACGCGGATAGGACATCAGAATTAACTGCGCGGCGGAAAACCCTATGCTAAACCTACAGCAATAAGACATAGGCGAAAGCAGGCTGTCATGTCGTTCAAATTTCCGGAAAGGGCGCCCGCCGGCGCTTCCGGCAATGCCGGGCTGGCCTCCGTGGTGGAGGCCGCTCCGGTGGGCGTGCTGGTGGTGGCGGCCGACGGCCGCATGCTCTACGTCAACAGCGCGCTGGAGAATATGTTTGGCTACAGCAAGGCCCAGTTGCTGGGCCAGGCGGTGGAAATGCTGCTGCCGGCCGATATCCGCGAACGCCATCTCGATTTTCGCCAGCTGTTTTTCTCCCATCCCACGCCCAGAACCATGGGCAGCGGCCGCGAGCTGTTCGCCCAGCATGCGGATGGCCGCCAGTTTCCCATTGAAATCGGCCTCGGCTCCATGCCGCACGAAGATGAAATCTGCGCGGTGGCCTTTGTCAGCGACATCACGCCGCGGCGCCGGCTGGAGCATCGCTTCGCCAAGGTGGTGGCCTCGCTGCCCATCGGCCTGCTGATGGCAGGCGCGGACGGCAAGATCTCAATGACCAACCAGGCGCTGGACGCCCTGTTCGGCTACTCGCCGGGAGAATTGACCGGCCAGCCGGTGGAGGTGCTGCTGCCGCAACGCGTGCGGCAGGGCCACCCGGCTTTGCGGGCCGCCTTCGCCAAGGCGCCGGAAGTCCGGGCGATGGGCTCGGGGCGCGATCTGCTGGCCCAGCATAAGAACGGCAGCGAATTCCCGGTGGAAGTGGGCTTGACCCCGCTGGAAACGGAAGGAGAGCGGCTGGTGCTGGCCGCGATCACCGACATCTCCCTGCGCAAGAAATTTGAGGAGACGCTGCAGCAGGCCAACGCCCAGCTGGAAGAGTTCACCTATGTGGCCTCCCATGATTTGCGCTCGCCTTTGCGCGGCATTGCCGACCTGATCTCCTGGATACGCGAAGACCTGGACCCGTCCCAGCTGAGCGCGGACATCGAGAGAAACTTTGTCCGCGCCGAGGAACGCATCGCCCGCGCCGAACGCATGATAGAAGACCTGCTGGAATACGCGCGGGCCGGGCGCCAGGACGAACGCGTCGAGGAAGTCGATCCCGGCCTGCTGGTGCGCGAGACCCTGGAGCTGCTCGATATCCCCCCGGGCTTTCAAGTGGAAGTGGAAATCAAGGCCCGGCCGTTTCCCGCCGCGCGCACGCCGCTGTCGCTGGCGATCCGCAATGTGCTGTCCAACGCCTGCAAGCATCACGGTGGCGGCAAGGGCGTGATCCGCATCGCGGTGGAGGAGGACGGGCGCTTCAATCTGTTCACGGTGGAAGACGACGGCGTAGGCGTGCCGCCAGGCTCGGAAGAACGCATTTTCAAGCTGTTTCACCGCGCCAGCAGCCAGGCGGAAGGGCATGGAGTGGGGCTGGCGGTGACGCGTCGCATGGTCAATAGCAATGGCGGCACGGTGGTGCTGGATAGACACGGCACGCTGGGCGGCGCCTGTTTCCGCATCCGCTGGCCGCGGTTTCCGCTCAAGGAGGTGGGATGATGGCAAGCGTGGCGGTAGCGAGCGATATCACGGTTTTGCTGGTGGACGACGACGATGTGGCCATTGAGGGCGTCTTGCGCGGCGTGCGCCGACAAGGGCTTGAATGCAAGATGGTCACCGCCTGCGATGGCCTGGAGGCCTTGCAAATCCTGCGCGGCGCGCATGACAGCAAGCGGATCACCAGCCCCTTTCTGATCCTGCTGGATCTCAATATGCCGCGCATGGACGGTTTTCAATTCCTGGAAACCATCCGCGCGGACAGCCAGTTGCGCAACTCGGTGATCTTCGTGCTGACCACCTCCTCGCGGGACGCGGACCGCATGCGCGCCTACGAGGAAAACGTGGCGGGTTATATGATGAAGTCCGCCGTGGGCCCGCAGTTCGTGAAACTGATGGAGCTGCTGCATTCCTACGCCCAGTCCGTGGTTTTACCCGCCCGGTAATCAAGATGATCGACGATGTCGAATGCCTGTTGGAAACGCCGCCGCAAGTCAGCGTGCTGGTGGTGGACGACGACGACGTCGACCGCGAGCGCATCATCCGCCTGCTGCACCGAAACGCCCTGTGCTCCCAGATTCTGGAAGCGGACTCCAAGGCCAGCGCCTTGAAGCTGCTGGGCCGGGAGTTGTTCGACTTTGTGTTTCTGGACTTCAAGCTGGACGACGGCGACGGCCGCGAACTGGTGCCGTCCATCCAGCAACGCAACCAATCCTGTCTGATCGTGGCGGTCACCGGCACCGGCAATGAACGCATCGCCGCCGAGGCGATCAAGCTGGGCGTCTACGAATACCTGCCCAAGTTCGAACTGACCGAGGACCGCCTGCGCCAGACCATCAGCGACGGCGTGCGGGTGGCGGCGATACAGGCCAAGCTGCGCGAAACCGAACAACTGCTGCAACACCGCAGTCTGTACGACTCGCTGACCGATCTGCCCAACCGCAATCTGTTTCTCGACCGCCTGGATCAGCTGTGCGCCTTGCACGCTCGCAATCAACTGCCGTTCGCCGTGCTGATGATAGACCTGGACCGCTTCAAGGAGGTCAACGACAAGCTGGGCCATCAGGCCGGGGATTTGGTGCTGCGGGAGGTGGGGGCGCGTTTCGCCACCCTGCTGCGCGGCTCGGACACCATCGCGCGCCTGGGCGGCGACGAATTCGCCGCCTTGCTGCTGGAAGTGGATAGCGCGGAATGCGCGCTGGCCATGGCGGAAAAAGTGGGCCATACGCTGGACGCGCCCATTCTGGTGGGCGAGCACGCCTTGTCGATAGGCGCGTCCTTCGGCGTGGCGATGTGCCCGCAGCACGGCTGCGATCCCGCCCAATTGCTGTCCCGCGCCGATATCGCGATGTATCAGGCCAAGAGCCATCTGGGCGCCGTCGCCTTGTACGCGGGGGAAAAGGACAAGCCCTGGCCCAAGGCGGGGCAAACCACCCAGGCCCTGATCACGCAATTGACCCGGGCGATCCAGCAAGGCGAGCTGGAAATGCATTATCAGCCCAAGGTCAGGCTGGATACCGAAGAGGTGGTGGGTTTCGAAGCCCTGGTCAGATGGAACAGCCCGGCGCAAGGCCGGGTAAACCCCGACGATTTCATGCCCACGCTGGAGTCATGCAATCTCTTGAGCCGCTTCACTTATCTGACGCTGGAGCTGGTGCTGTCCCAGCAACAAAGCTGGATCAGCCAGCGACAAAAGCCGTTCAAGGTGGCGGTGAACATTTCCGCGCGGATGCTGGAGGACAATCGGTTTGTCGAAGAAGTGATGGCGCGGCTGGCGCTCTACAAGGTTCCGCCCAGCCTGCTGGTGCTGGAGTTGACGGAAACCGCGCTGGTCATCAACCCGGTCAAGGCCAAGGAAATGATAGAACAACTGCACGCTCAGGGCGTTTCCTTGTCGATAGACGACTTCGGCGCGGGCTTCACCTCCTTTACCTATCTGAAAAGCTGCCCCATCACCGAGATCAAGCTGGACAAGGCGTTTGCGCAGGACTTGGAGCCGGGCTCCTTCAACGCCTCCTTGATTCAGTGCATGGCGGTCTTCTGTCAAAGCCGCGCCATTGACTTCATTGTCGAAGGCGTTGAGCGTAAAAAGTATTGGCCGGTCTTGATGCAACTGGGTTGCTGCCTGGCCCAGGGCTTCAGCATCGCCAAGCCGATGCCGGCCGCCAAGGTCTTGTCGTGGTGGGAAACCTGGGAGCAAGGCAAGTCATGAGGGCGAGCCGGCCGCGTCTCGGATCGCGGGCAAGGGCTCAGGCAACGGCTGAGGGCAGAAACAGGCTTGCCGCGGCAAGGGGATTGGACGGGAAATAGGCGTGGAAATAGCTGGCCAACAGGCTGCCGCTGCGGTACAAGGCCTCGCCGGTTCCGGCGCCGCTGGCGCGCGCGGCGCGGGCGATCGGCTCCAGCGCCGTGTCCAGCCGGGTGTAGTGGAAGGTGTGGCCGCGCAGCGCGCCGCCTGGGAAGGTCATTTGCTGAAGTCCCAGCCCGCATAGCCTGTCTTGAAGGACCGCGCGGCCGGGCAGCAGGCCCAGCATAGACGCGCTGTCGCCGTCGCGGCGGGTCAGCCGGTCCAGCAGATAGAGCATGCCGCCGCACTCGGCGTAGAGCGGCTTGCCGGCCGCTATATGTCCATGCAGCCCCGCTTTCAGCGCGGTGTTGGCGGCCAGCGTGTCCAGATGCAGTTCCGGATAGCCGCCGGGCAGGTAAACGGCGTCGCAGTCCGGCAGCGCCGTGTCGGCCAGCGGCGAGAAGAAGCTCAGCTCCGCGCCCAGCTGGAGCAGCGTTTCGAGGTTGGCCGGGTAGACAAAGGCGAAGGCGGCGTCGCGGGCGATGGCGATGCGCCGGCCGGCCAGCAGTTTCGGCGGCTCGGCGGGCGCGGCGGGGGGAAAGGCCACCGCCGGCGGCAGCGCGGCCAAGGCGGTGGTGGCGACCTGGCCCGCCATGCGTTCGAGACGCACGTCGAGGTCGGCGATCTCCTGCGCCTGCACCAGACCCAGATGACGCTCCGGCAGCCGCGCCGCCTCGTCCCGGCGCAGCGCGGCCAGCAAGGGCAGATGGGCCGGCAACTGCTGGGCCAGCATTTCGGCGTGGCGATCGCTGGCGACATGGTTGGCGATAAAACCGTGAAAGGTCAGGCCGGGGCGGAAGCTGGCCAGGCCGTGGGCGACGGCGGCGAAGCTCTGCGCCATGCCGGCGGCGTCTATCACCGCCACCAGCGGCACGCCGAGCAAGGCGGCCAGATCGGCGCTGCTGGGCGTGCCGTCGAACAAGCCCATGCTGCCTTCGATCAGGATCAGGTCGGCCTCGGCGGCGGCCTTGTACAGGCGGGCGCGGCAATCGTCCTCCCCGTTCATCCACAAGTCCAGGCCATAGACGGTGTGGCCGCTGGCCCGCTCCAGCACATAGGGGTCCAGGAAGTCCGGCCCGGTCTTGAACACGCGGACCCGGCGGCCCTGATTGCGGTGATGGCGGGCCAGCGCCGCCGTCAGCGTGGTCTTGCCCTGGTGCGAGGCGGGGGCGGTCAGGAACAGCGCCGGGCAGCGCAAGGACGTCATCAGAACTCCACCCCGCGTTGCGCCTTGATGCCTTGCTCGCGGTAGGGGTGTTTGACCAAGCGCATTTCGGTGACCAGATCCGCCGCCTCAAGCAAGGCTTCCGGCGCATGGCGGCCGGTGACCACCACGTGTTGCATCGCCGGCCGGGCGGCGAAGGCGGCCAGCACTTCGTCCAGCGGCAGGTATTCGTACTTCAGCACCACGTTCAATTCGTCGAGGATTACCATCTCGTAATCCTCGCTCTCCAGCATCGCCAGCGCCTGCGCCCAGCCCTTGCGCGCGGTGGCGATGTCGGCCTCGCGGTCCTGAGTGTTCCAGGTATAGCCTTCGCCCATGGTATGGAAGTCGCAGTTGTCGAAGCCGCCCAGCAGATCGCGCTCGGCGGTATGCAGCGCGCCCTTGATGAACTGCACCACGCCCAGGCGCATGCCGTGGCCGACGGCGCGCAAGCCCATGCCGAAGGCGGCGCTGCTCTTGCCCTTGCCGGTGCCGGTGTTGACGATGAGCAGGCCTTTTTCGCCGGTGGCGGCGGCCTTTTTCTTTTCAAAGCCCGCCTTGCGCTTCTCGGTCATGCGCTGGTGGGAAGCCGGATCGGTTTTCATCGTGTCGTCCTTGTGTGGGGCCGGCGCCGTCAGCGGCGCAGCAGCCAGATAAAGAAGGCACCGCCGACGGCGGCAGTGCCGACGCCCACCGGGATGTCTTCCGGCGCGATCAGGGTGCGCGCGGCGGCGTCCACCCAGATCAGGAACAGCGCGCCCAATAGCGCGCAGGCCGGCAGCAGGCGGCGGTGGTCGGCGCCGACGCAGCGGCGGGCGATATGCGGGATCATCAGGCCGACAAAGCCTATCGCGCCGCTGACCGCGACCATGGTGCCGGTCAGCAGCGAGGAGGCGGCGAACACCGCCAGCCGCAGCCGAGTCACGCGTATGCCCAGGGTGACCGCGGTCTGCTCGCCGGCCATCAGGGCGTTCAGCGGCCGCGCCACGGTCAGCAAGGCGGCGAGCCCCAGGCACAGCGCGGCCAGCGGCGCCGGCAGCAGCTCCCAGCGCGCCTGGCCCAGGCCGCCCAGCATCCAGAACAGCACGGCCGAGGCCGAGCGGTGGTCGCCCAGATAGAGCATCAGATTGGCCAGGGCCATCAGCAGGAAGGACACGGCCACGCCGGCCAGCAGCAGACGCTCGGCCTGCAAGCGGCGCTGGCGCACGGCGATGCCGGTGACCAGCAGGGTGGCCAGCAAGGCGCCGGTGAAGGCGGCCAGCGGCAGGGTGGCGCCGCCCAGCACATTGCCGCTGAACAGCAGCACCGTCACCGCGCCCAGCGTGGCGCCGGAGCTGACGCCCAACAGGTGGGGATCGGCCAGCTGGTTGCGGGTGGTGGCCTGCAAGGCCGCGCCCACCAAGGCCAGGCCGGCGCCGACCATGCCGCCCAGCAGCACGCGAGGCAGCCGCAGCTGCCAGATGATCAGATCCTGGCCCGGCTGCCAGGCCGGTTCCACCGGCAGGCCCAGCTGGTGTAGCAGCACATTGGAACTGACGGCGAATTCAACCGGCGCGGCGCCCAGGCCGGAGGCCAGCGGCAGCGACAGCGCCAGCAGGGCCAGCAAGAGGCTCAGCAAGGGCCAGGCCGGCGGACGGTTGGCGATGGCGCGGATCACTTGGCGAAGACTTCCGGGTGCAGGCCGCGCGCCAGCGCGCTGATGGCGTCGGCGTTGGCGATGCCGGGCGTGGCGCTGTCGTAGGGCAGCACGATGAAGCGCTTGTCGCGCACCGCCGCCATCTTGTTCAGCGCCGGGTGTTTCTGCAGGAAGGCGATCTTCTGCTGGGCGGTGACCTTGCCGTAGTCGATGATCACGACCACTTGCGGATTGCGCGCCACCACGGTTTCCCAGTCGACGCGGGTCCAGCTGGCGTTGACGTCGTTCAGGATGTTGCGGCCGCCGGCGGCCTGGATCAGCGCGTCGGGCATCGCCAGCCGGCCGGCGCTGAAGGGGCGATCCTCGCCGCTGTCGTAGACGAAGACCGACGGCGTGGCCTTGCGTTTGGCGACGCGGGCGGCGACGGCGTCCACCTTGGCCCTCATCTCGGCCACCACTTTTTGCGCGCGCGGCTCCACGTCGAAGATGCGGCCCAGATTATGGATGTCGCGATAAACGTCGTCCAGGCTCGCCGCCGGGCGTTTCATCACATGGGCGCAGGATTCGCTGAGCTCGTAGACATTGATGCCCAAGGGCGCCAGCGAGGCCGGCGTCACCGGGCCGCCCACGCGCAGGCCGTAGTTCCAGCCGGCGAAGAAAAAGTCGGCGTTGCGGGCCAGCAGCGCTTCCGACGAGGGGTAGTCGCCGGCCAGTTCCGGCAGCTTGCCCAGCGCCTGTTTCAACGGCGCGTTCAGCTTGTTCCAGGCGCTGATGCCGGTATAGCCGACCATGCGGTTTTGCAGGCCCAGCGCCACCATCATCTCGGTCAGATTGATGTCGTGGCTGACCGCGCGCTGCGGCGCGCGCTGAAAGACGACCTTGCGGTTGCAGCTGTCCACGGTCAGCGGGTAGGCGCTGGCTTGGGCCTGGGAGGCCAGCAGCGCGGCCAGGCCGCAGGCGATGAGCGAAGGCGGATTCAGTTTCATAGGTTTTCTTCTTCCAACAGAGTGATGCGGGGGTGGCCGGCCTGCGGGTGGCGGTCCACCAGCGCGCGCACGCCGAACACCTCGGCCAGGAGCCGGGGCGTCAAGACGGTTTCCGGCGCGCCGCTGGCGACGATGCGGCCGGCCTTCAGCGCGTACAGGCGGTGACAGAAGGCGGCCGCCAGGTTCAGGTCGTGCAGGGTGGCGACGGCGGCGATGCCCAGCCGGCGCACCAGGCGCAACAGCGATAGCTGGTGACGCAGGTCCAGGTGGTTGGTGGGTTCGTCCAGGATCAGCAGCTCGGGCTGCTGCGCCAGCGCCCGCGCCAACAGCGCGCGCTGCTTTTCGCCGCCGGACAGGGTGGCGAAAGGCTGGTGCTGCTGCGCCGTCAGTCCCACCTGGGCCAGCGCCTCGTCGACGATGGCGTGATCAGCCGGCGATCCGCCGCGCAGCAGCGACTGGTGCGGGATGCGGCCCATGTCCGCCACCTCGCGCACGGTCAGGCCGAAGTCCTCGGGGAATTCCTGCAGCACCACCGCCACGCGGCGGGCGAAGGCGGCGGCGGACTGGGACCAGATGTCGGCGCCGTCCAGCCTGGCCTCGCCGGCCAGCGGCTTGTTGAAACGGAAGGCGCAGCGCAAGGTGCTGGTCTTGCCGCTGCCGTTGGGACCGATGACGCCGACGAATTCGCCGGGCCGCACCGTCAGCGCGATGTCGCGCAGCAGCCGGGTCTCGGGCGCCACGGCGGGGTCCGGCGACCAGTCCAGGCCGCATAGTTCCAAGGCGCTCATCGGCTAGCTCCAGTGCGCGCCGGTGATGTCGCGCAGCAGCGCCAGCACCTGCGGGCGGCTGGGGTGGTAGCCGATGAAGACCAGCTGCGCCTGGCGCGGCGCGGCCAGCGTCTCGTCGCGGCTGAGTTCGATGCGGCTGCGCACGCCCTGGGCCAGCAAGCGGCCGGGGCCTTCCGCGCAAGCGGCGAAGCCCTTGATTCTGAGCAGCGGCTCCTCGCCGGCGATGGCCTCCAGCGCCGCGGCCAGCTTGTCGGCGTTTTGCGCTTCCTTGCTGCGGATCATGAATGATTGCCAGCCCGGGTCTTGCTCGTGGAAATGCTTGTGGGTGGACAGTCCATGGCTGTGCGCGGCCTGGCCGCCGTGGCTGTGACCGTCCAGCAAGGCCTGGTTGGCCAGCGGCCGCATCGCCAGCCCCGGCATGCTGGCCACCGGGCCGTAATGGCGGTGCGCGGCCGGCGCGGCTTCGTGCAGGTGCAGGCCCAGCGTCAGCCGGGTGTCCAGCTTGGCCTGGTAGGCCAGTTCGATGAAGCGTATCGACGGCGCTTGCCGGCGCACGGCGTCTTCCGCCGCCAGCAGCGCGTCGGCGGACAGCGCGTCTATCTTGTTCAGCACTACGATGTCGGCGTGCCCCAGTTGTTGCTCGAACAAACCCGCCACCGCGTCGGCCTTGCCGCCGTCGCCGGCCGGCGCGAAATGCCCGGCCAGCAGCAAGGGGGTGTCAACCACCGCCAGCGTGGCGTCCAGCACGAAATAGGGCGCCAGCGCCTCGCTTTGCAACTGGGCCATTACCGCGCTGGGCAGCGCCAGGCCCGAGGTTTCGATCAGCACGTGGTCGATCTGCTGGCGGCGCTGCCACAGCGCCAGCATGGTGGGCAGGAAGTCGGCGTCGTCGTCGTAAGCCACCAGGCCCTGGGCGAGATCGTGGATTTCCACGCCGCCGGCGTCGCCGCCGCGCAGCAGGCCGCCGTCTATCGACACCTCGCCGAATTCATTGACCAGGATGGCCAGCCGGCGCTGCTTATTGTTTTCCAGCAATTTGCTCAACAGCGTGGTCTTGCCGGCGCCGAGGAAGCCGGTCAACACGGTAACGGGCAGGCGCGGCGCGCTCATGCGGGCTCTCCTGCGGGCAAGGCCGCCAGCACGCCGGCGAAGTCGTCGAAGGCCTGCGGATAATCCAAGCGGGGCCGGTCGATCACGATGAAGGGGATGCCCAGCGCGGCCGCGGCGGCGGCCTTGGCGTCAAAGCCGCCGGCCGCGCCGCCGTCCTTGCTGATCACGCAATCTATGCCCCAGTCGCGCCACAGCGCCTCGTTGGCCGCCTGCGAGAACGGGCCTTGCATCGCGCAGACGCGCGAGCGCGGGATGCCCAGCTCCAGCGCCCGTTGCAGGTGTTGCGGGTCCGGCGCCAGCCGGACGAACCATTCATGCTTGCGGTCGGCGTCGGCGGCGACGAAGCGGTGCAGCTCCTTGCTGCCGGTGGCGAGGAACAGGCGTTTTCCTTTAGCCATCGCCAGCCTGGCGGCCGCATCGCTGTCGGCGCAGCGAATGAGCGGATGCGCGCTGGCGCTGGCCGGCCGCTCATAGCGCAGATAGGGCAGGGCCAGTTCCTTGGCCAGCGCCATCAGTTGCTGCGACATCTCGCTGGCGTAGGGGTGGGTAGCGTCGACGATGGCGCTGGCCCGGCTGCCGGACAGCAGTTCGCGGCGGCGCTCCACGCCCAGCCGGCCGCTGACGGTGGCGACGCCGGGCGCCGCCTGCTGCGCCTGCTCATTGCCGTAATCGCTGGCGCTGCTGATCACCACCGCGCGGCCGGTTTCCGCGATGGCGCGGGACAGCGCGTTGCCGTCGCTGGTGCCGGAGAACACCCAGGCCGCGGCGGCGGGCAGCGCGTCGGCCTTCACCGTGTCCTGAGTGTCGTCCCAGTTGAAGTAGCCGCGCGGGGTGAACATCCAGTTCCGTTTGCGGCGGGTGAAGCGGTTGCCGATGACGATGCTGGTCAGCATGTCGAAGCGGCGGGTGCGCAGCTCGGCCAGGGTAACGATTTCCACCGCCTGGTCCTCGCGGTAAGCATTGCGGACGATGCCGCACAGCGTTTCCGGCTTCTTGTGCTGCAGCATGATGTCCAGGATGCGGTAGACGCCTTCCTGGCGCTGGCGGCTTTGCACGTTGTAGAACACTACCGCCAGATCCGCCTGGGCGATGTGGCGGGCGCGGGTTTCAATCCATTCCCACGGGCACAGCAGGTCGGACAGGCTGAGCGTGGCGAAGTCGTGCGACAGCGGCGCGCCGAGCAGGGAGGCGCAGGAGTTGGCCGAGGTGATGCCGGGGATCAGCTGCACGTCGAAGCCATCGTCCTCGCGCATGTCCTCGTAAGCCAGCGTGGCCATCGCGTAGACGCCGATGTCGCCGCTGGACAGCAGAGCGACCGTTTTGCCGGCGCGGGCTTCCGCCAGCGCCAGCTGGGCGCGCTCGCGCTCCTGGGTCAGCGGCAGGGTGCGGATGTCCTTGCCGGTTATCCACGGTTGCACCCAGGTCAGGTAGAGATCGTAGGACACGATCACCTCGCTCGCCGCCAGCGCCTGGCGGGCGAGATCGGGGATCAGTTCGGCGCGGCCGGGGCCGACCGAGACGAGGTAGAGTTTGCCGGTCATTCTGTCATCCATTGTTGCGTAGGGCGGAAGTCCAAGGTGTTCTGCCGAAAGTCATTTTTGTCATGGGCTCGTGCCCGCGTAGCAGGCACATCCTGTTTTTTGAACTCAAACAATCGGCCCATCCTCCACCACCGCCACCGTCACCCCGTCGCGCGCGGTCTTGGGCACGATCAGCCCGCCCCTGGGGCTGGCGATCAGCGCGCAGGGCTCGCACACGCCGTCCACGCCGACGTTCCGCCGCACCCAATCCGAAGGCGCGCCGGTCCAGCCGCGGGCGGCGACGTCGGCGCGGGCGATGACGCGCAAGGGCAGCGCGTGGCGGGCGCAGAACGCCAGCAGGCCGGCTTCGTCGGCCTTCAGGTCTATCGTCGCCACTTCGCGCACGGCGGACATCGGCCGGCCGGCCAAGGCCTGTAGAACCGCTTGTTCGATGGCCTCCGCGCTTTTGCCGCGGCGGCAGCCGATTCCCAGCGTCAGCGGTTTCATCGCTTCGGTGGCGGTGGTGATGGCCGGGATGGCGCCGGTCAGCCGCGCCGCTTCATAAGCCAGCGCATTGGCGCCGCCTTCATGGCCGGACAAGAGCGGGATGGAGAAACGGGCGGCTTCGTCCATCACCACCACCGCCGGGTCGCTGTATTTGCTTTGCGGCAGGCCGTCCAGGTAGCGGACGGCGATGCCGCTGGCCATCACCAGCACCCAGTGGCTGTGCGCATGGAAGGCGGCGCGGAATTGCTCGCGCGCGCCGGTCTCGGCTTGCAGCCACGGCTGGTACAGCCTGGCGTCCAGCGCCGCCGCCAGCTTTTGCCCCAGCGGCAGCGCCTCGGCGCGCACCAGCCACACGGCGCGGCTCATGCCTGCGTTTCTTTCTGAAGGCTGGCCCGCTTGGTCTTGCGCGCGTCGCCGTCGCGGAAGATGTGGGTGAAGCCGGCCGCGTACAGGCTGGATTCAACGCCGCCTTCGCGCGACAGCGCTGCGCCGACCAAGAGCAGCGTGGTCAGTAGCCAGTCTTTCTGCTTCACCTCGGACAGCATCTGGCCCAGCGTGGAGCGGTGGACGGACTGGTCCGGCCAGCTGGCGCGGCGCACCAGCGCCACCGGGGTATCCGGCGGGTAATGCAGCGACAGATCGGCGACGGTCTGCTTCAGCCGCTGGCCGGACAGGAAGATGCACATCGTCGCGCGGTGGGCGGCGAAGCTGGCGATCGACTCGGTTTCCGGCACCGCGCTGGCGCGGCCGCTGGTGCGGGTCAGAATGATGGACTGGGACACCTCGGGCCGGGTCAGTTCGCTGCCCAATGCGGCGGCGGCGGCGGTGAAGGAGGACACCCCGGGTACCACTTCATAGGCGATGCCCAGCGCTTCCAGCCGGCGCATCTGCTCGTTGGTGGCGCCGTAGATCGCCGGATCGCCGGAGTGCAGCCGCGCCACGTCCTTGTCCTCGGCCTGGGCGCGGCGGTACAGCGCTTCCTGCTGGTCCAGGTTCAGTTCGGCGGTGTCGTGGATTTCCGCGTCCGGGCGGCAGTGGCTCAGCATCTCCGCCGGCACCAGCGAGCCGGCGTACAGCACCATGGGCGCCGCGCCCAACAGGCGGCTGCCGCGCAGCGTGATCAGGTCGGCGGCGCCGGGGCCGGCGCCGATGAAATACACTTTCATGAATGGCGTCTTTCTCTGGCTGTCTTGCGGATCAGCATGGTGGCGAGGTAGCCGCTGGCGTCTGCGCTCAGTTGCGAGACGTCGGCGCACAGCACTTCGCCGGGCAGGCCGATGCGGCGGGCGAAGGCGCACAGATGGGCGATGCCCATCTCGTTCAGCAGCGCCAGCACATCCGGCAACCGCTTGCCTATCTTCATCAGCACGATGAGGTCATGGCTGTCGATATCGGCCCGCAGCGCGGCCATGTTGTCCGGGCAGGGCAGGATCAGGATGCGTTCCTTGCCTTCGCCCAAGGGCCAGGACAGCGCCGACGCGGTGGCGGCGAAGCTGGTGACGCCGGGGAAGGTCTGGGTTTCCAGCGCCGGCAGCATTTCGCGCAGCGCCGCCAGCAGGTAGCCGTAGGTGGAGTAGGTCATCGAGTCGCCTATGGTCAGGTAGGCGACGTTCCGGCCGGTTTTCAGTTCGGCGGCCAGCCGCTCGGCCAGCGCGCCGTAATGGCGGGACAGCGCGCCGCGGTCCGGATTCATTTCGAATTCGATCTCGCGGAAACGGTCCTCATCCAGATCCAGCCCGGCCAGGCATTGCCGGGCGACCGATGTGTCGCTGGAGGTGGCGCGCGGCAGGTAGACGATGTCGGCCTCGCGCAAGGCGGCCAGCGCCGCCACCGGAATCAAGCCGGCCGGTCCGGGGCCGACGCCTATGCCTATCAATCGTCCCAGCTTCATGCCGCTGCTCCCAGCGGGGTGCCGTCCATGCTGAACAGGCGCACCGCCACCTGCCGCGCGCTGGGCACTTTCGCGGCCATCAGCGCCGCGGTGCGGCGTTCTATTTCCATCCAGTAGCCGCGCGCGTCCGGCTGGCTGCTCATGATCTGCACTACGTTCTCCACGGTATTCGCTTGTTTGATGGCGGCCACCAGCTCGGGCGCATAAGCCAGCTCGGCGGCGACGGCGGCGACGGCGTCCATCGCCATGCCGCTCTTGCCGGAGTGGGTGTTCCACACCCCGTCCAGCAGCTTGGCGATCTTGCCCGGGTGGCCCAGCACCCACAGCGTGTCTAGGATGCGGCCCTGTTCGAGCAGCACCGATTCGGCGAAGTCCAGCGAGTCGCCGACGAAGTTGGCGATCTGCACCACCTGCTTTTTCTCCAGCCCCAGCGTGTCGGCGGCGTAGCCGCGGCCTATCTTGCCGGGGGTGAAGGCGATGGCGGCCGGCAACTCGCCCAGCGCCACCCGCACATAGACTTCGATGGAGGCGATCCACGCCGCCTGCGACATCGGCTCGACGATGCCGCTGGTGCCCAGTATCGAGATGCCGCCGACGATGCCCAGCATCGGGTTGAAGGTGCGCTTGGCGATCTTGTCGCCGTCGACGCAGCCTATCGCCAGATCGAAGCCCGGATCGGGCCGGCCGGCCAGCGTCTCGGCCAGCGCCAGCCGCATCATCTGCCGCGGCACCGGGTTGATCGCCGGCTCGCCGGGCGGGATGCGCAGGCCGGGCTGGGTGACCATGCCGACGCCGGCCGCGGCCAGGAAGCGCAGCGCGCCGCTGCCGTTTACTTTTACCTCGGCGAAGATCGTCGCGCCGTCGGTGTTGTCCGGGTCGTCGCCGGCGTACTTCAGCACTTCGGCGCGCACGGTGTTTTCGTCCAGCCAGGCCACGCGCTGTATCGGCACCGCCAAATAGAAATCCGGGTCCGGCAGGCTGATGAAGACCTCATCGGCGTCCACGCCGTCCAGCAGCAGCATCAGCGCTGCCTTGACGGCGGCGGTGGCGCAGCTGCCGGTGGTGCGGCCGCGGCGCATGCCGTTGGGGGCGAGGGCGGCGAGGTCGTAGGGCTGGCGCACCGGGCTCAGGCTTCCTGCTGCTGATACACGTGTTCGATCGCGTCTATCATCAGCGCGTTGACCACGGTGGCCGCCCACGGCGAGCCGCCGCGGGTGCCGCGGTTGGTGATGCGCGGCACTTGCAGCAGCGCGCGCAGCTCGTCCTTGCATTCGCGGGTGCCGACGAAGCCCACCGGCAGGCCCACCACCAGCTGCGGCCGCCAGCCGTGATCGCGCACCAGGCGCACCACCTCGCGGATGGCGGTGGGCGCGTCGCCTATCGCCACCACGCAGTCGTTGCCGAACTTCTGCCAGGCGCGGCGGATGCCGGCGGCGGAGCGGGTGATGCCGTTGGCTTCGGCCAAAAGCCGGGTTTCCTCGTCGTGCACGCCGCACCAGGTTTCCACTTCCAGCTGGCGCAGCACCTCGCGCTTGAGGCCGGTTTCCACCATGGTGACGTCGGTGACCACGCGGCGGCAGCGCAGCAGCGCGCGCATGCCGGTTTCACAGGCGCCAGGCGAGAAAAACAGCTCGTCCACGCTGTTGAAGTCGCCGGTGGTGTGCACCAGCCGCATCAGCGCGGTGCGCTGCTCGGCCGGGAAGGCCGACCAGTCGCGGCCCTCATTGATGATGCGCATGCTTTCCGCTTCTATCGGGTGCGGGGTGTAGCGTTTCCAGGCCGGCGGCTGGCTGGAGCTGGGCTCGCGCTCCAGCAGGCCGCGCACCTTGCCGTGGTGGCCGCGCTGCGGCTCGCCCACTTGTTGTTCGAAGCCGACGATCTGCACCCGGTACTTGCACAGCGCGCAGTTCATCGCCGCGCGGCCTTCCACGCCCTCCTGCGCGCGTTCCAGAAACACCTCGGCCACTTGCTCGTCCGGGCCCAGGTAGCCGGCGCTCAGCACCTCGATCTCCGGATGGCGCGCCGCCAGGTCCGCCGCCGCGCCGTAGATGCGCTTGACCAGCACGCCGTCGAACAGAAAGTAGGGCAGCATCACGATGCGGCGGTAGCCCAGCATGGCGGCGGCGCGCAGGCCGTCGGCCACCAAGGGTTTGGCGGTGCCGGAATAGCAGACGAAAGACGCGGCGAAGCCCAGGCCTTCTTCCAGCATGCGCGTGAGCTTGGAGATTTCGGAGTTGGCGTCCGGGTCCGAAGTGCCGCGGCCGACGACGACCAGACAGGCGTCGTTGCGCGACACGGTGTGCGGCGACGCCGCCTCGGCCTCGACGATGCGTTGACGACACAGCGCCAACAGCCGCGGATGCAGGTCCAGCGCCGCGCCGAAGTGAAAGGCTATGCCCGGATGCGCCTGCCGCAGCGCCAGCAGCTCGCTGGGCATGTCGTTCTTGGCGTGGGTGGCGGCCAAGAGCACGCCGGGCACCATCACCACGGTCTTGGCGCCGGCGGCCAGCACCTGGTCCACCGCCTCGTCTATGGTGGGGCGGGCGAACTCCAGAAAGCCGTGAGCCACCGGGCGCTCGCCGGCGCGCGCCTTCAACGCGGCCACCAATTGCATGAATTCGTTCACCCCGTCCGGGTCGCGGCTGCCGTGGCCGGCCAATACGATGGCGTAGTCTTGCTGGCTCATTTGTGGGTCGGCTCGATCTGGCTGTCCATGGGCGCGAGCGTGCGGATCAGCATGATGCTCATGTCGGAGAAGCGCTGCTCCGCGCACTCGGCCAGCGTGCCGCGCCATTCCGCCTCGTTGCGGGTCAGGTTTTCCCACACTTCCACCTGCTGGCCGGCCGGGATGCCGTTTTCCAGCAGATAGGCGGCGATGTGCCAGGGCATGAAGGAACGCGCCTCGTCCCAGGGGCAGGGGATCACGATGGCGTTGCGGCCGTCCTGCAGCACATGCACCAGGTGGCGCTTGAACGGCGTCAGGTCGCCGCGGCGGTGGAAGGTGATGAAGCTGGTTTCGTCGAAGCACACCTTGCCGCGCGAGGCCAGGATCTGCGCCGACGAGATGCCGGGTATCGTTTCCACCGGGTGGCCGCAGGCGCGCTCCACCCGCTCCAGATACTGAAAGCCGCTGAAGTGGATGTCGCCCATGAACGCCACCACGCAGTTTTTGCCGGCGCGGTGGCGCTCGGCGACGATGTCCAGCTGGGCCACCTGGTCGCGGTAGCCCATCTGGATCACTTCGGCCGTGTCCGGGATCAGCGGGCGCACCACGTCCACCACCGCGTTGAAGCCGGCCACCACGTCGGCCTCGCGTATCAGTTGGGCGGAGCGTTGCGGCAGGTAGCCGATGTCGCCGGGGCCGGCGCCTATGCAGATGATCATGCGTATTCCTTCCTTGTTTCATTGGCGGCGGACGGGCTACAGGACGCCAGCGCCACCGTCGGTCCGATGACGATCAGCGCCGGGCTGTGGATGCCGGCCGCGCTCATGTCTTGTTCCAGCGCGTCCAGGGTGCTCAGCACCTGGCGCTGCTGCGGCAGGGTGCCGTTTTCTATCGCCGCCGCCGGAGTGTCGGGTTTCAGGCCGTGGCGCAGCAGTTCGGCGCGGATCAAGGGCAGCCGCTTGACGCCCATATAGATCACCAGCGTCATGCCGCTTTGCGCCAGCGCCCGCCAGTTGGGCTCGTCGCCGTCCTGATGCGGGTGGCCGGAGACAAAAGTGACGCCGTGGACGAAATGGCGGTGGGTCAGCGGAATGCCCAGCGTGGCCGGCACCGCCAGGCCGGCGCTGAGGCCGTTGACGATTTCCACCTCGATGCCGGCCGCTTGCAGCGTCAGCATTTCCTCGCCGCCGCGGCCGAAGACGAAGGGGTCGCCGCCCTTGAGGCGCGCCACCGTCTTGCCGGCTCGGGCCTCGTCCATCATTCTTTGCTCGATGACGGCCTGCGGCGTAGACGGCCGGCCGCCGCGCTTGCCCACCGGCACGATTTCAGCGTCCGGCCGCAGCATGGTGTGAATATCCGGATGCACCAGATCGTCCACCAGTGCCACATCGGCCAGCCGCAGGCAGCGCGCGGCCTTCAGCGTCAGCATGTCCAGGTCGCCGGGACCGGCGCCTATCAGATAAACCTTGCCCGTCATCTCAGCGGCCCAGTCTTTGTCGAATCGTCAATGTCAGTTGCTCGCCGGTCAGGGTGTCGCAAGCCAGGTATTCGGCGCCCAGCGCCTCGGCCAGTTCGCGGGCGCGGCCCAGGCGGACGAAGTCCTGCTCGGTGTCCAGCACCAGCGTCGGCGTGCCGGCCAGCTGGCCGGCCAGGTCCAACGCTTGCCGCCAGGGGTCGCCGTCTCCGTCCAGCGCCACATTGGCGCGGCCGTCGCTCAGGATGACCAGCAGCGGCGCCGGGCCGCCCAGCTGGCGGGACAGCGTGTCGGCGGCCAGCGCCAGCGCGTGCGCCAGCGGGGTGCGGCCGCCGGTGGGCAGCTCGCGCAGCGCCCGTTCGGCCTGCTCCACGCGGTTGCACGGCGGCAGCAGCAGTTCCGCCTGCTGGCCGCGGAAGGCGATCAGCGCCACCTGATCGCGGCGGCGGTAAGCGTCTTCCAGCAGGCTCAGCACCGTGCCCTTGACCTGCTCCATGCGCTGGCGGGCGGCCATCGATCCCGACGCGTCGACGACCAGCAGGATCAGATTGCCCTGTTTGGCGACGCGGACCTTGTCGTGCAGGTCGGCGCGGGTGACCGCGAAGTTGTTGGGGTCGCGCAGCAGCGCGTGGCGCAG
Organism: Chromobacterium rhizoryzae; assembly: GCF_020544465.1. NCBI lineage: Bacteria > Pseudomonadati > Pseudomonadota > Betaproteobacteria > Neisseriales > Chromobacteriaceae > Chromobacterium > Chromobacterium rhizoryzae. The sequence continues at coordinate 2,551,812 of NZ_CP066126.1, read as the reverse complement.
GGTGGCGTCCACCGCCAGCTGGGCCGGCTGCGGATTGGCTTCGGCGCGGACGTAATGGCCGCGCTGACGGCTGGCGCCGTCGCTGCGGCGGCCGGCGGCGTCGCCGGAGGAGGGAGCCTGGACGCGGATGCGGGCGATGTCGCCGGCCGGCGCAGCGGCGAAGATTTGCTCGGCGCCATGGCCGGACGTGTCCGCTTGCTGTTCGCCGTCGCCATCCGGCGGCGGCTGGTCGGCGCCGTTCCGCTCCTGCGGCGGCGGCGGATTCGACGCTTGCCGCGTCATCTGTTCCAGCTTGTCCTGATCCAGCCCGCTCTGTTCGAACGGCTTGCTGCGGCGGCGATGCGGCAGCACCAGCCGGGCGGCGTCGCGGACATCCTCGGCGGAGGCGTCGACGCGGCCGTCCAGCGCCGCCAGCGCGCGGGCGGCCTTGTTCAGCACGATGTCGGCGCGCAAGCTGCTGACTTCGAATTCGCAGCACAGCTCGCTGACGAAGTGAAATAGTTGATCGCTGAGCCGGGTTTGCGGCAGCAAGGCGCGGCCGGCGGCGATCTTGGCGCGCAGCGCCTCGCTGTCGGCCTGCCACTGCGCGGCGAAGCCGGCCGGATCGGCCTCGAAGGCCAGGCGGCGGCGCACTACCTCGGCGCGCTGAAGAGGCTCGCGCGGCGCGGCCACGTCCACCATCAGGCCGAAGCGGTCCAGCAGCTGCGGCCGCAAATCGCCTTCTTCCTGGTTCATGGTGCCAAGCAGCGTCACCCGCGCCGGGTGGCTGACCGCCAGGCCCTCGCGCTCCACGGTGTTGACGCCCATCGCGGCGGCGTCCAGCAGCACGTCCACCAGATGGTCGGCCAACAGATTCACTTCGTCGATGTAGAGCATGCCGCGGTGGGCTGCGGCCAGCAGGCCGGGCTTGAAGGCCTGCTGGCCGCCTTGCAGCGCCTTTTCGAAGTCCAGGCTGCCCAGCACCCGGTCCTCGGTGGCGCCCAGCGGCAGGTTGATGAAGGGCACCGGGCCGTCATGCAGCGCGCGCGCGTCGCCGGAACACACCGGGCACAGCGGCAGCGGGTGGTCCGGCTCGCAGTTGTAGCCGCAGCCGGCGGCGCGGCGGATGGGCGGCAGCACGGCGGCCAGGCCGCGCGCGGCGGTGCTCTTGGCGCTGCCCTTGTCGCCGCGCACCAGCACACCGCCGACGGTGGGGTCCACCGCGCAGATCAGCAGCGCCTGCTTCAGTTGTTGCTGGCCGACGACGGCGGCGAAGGGGTAAATCGGGCTCATGCTGAAACCCTTATTTGCCACGGAAGCACACGGAAAGACACGGAATTGGGCGCAGCGGGGCGATGTGGATGCTTCTGCGCCCATGCTCCGGGAAACGATGGGATTTTTCCGGTTTTCATTTCCCTGCCTTCCAAGTGTTGCCCTGGCTCATTGAGTTTTGGGGTTTCATGCTTTGCTCTCTCCGCGCGCTTCCAGCAGCGCCTCGCTATCCAGGTGCAGCTGGCGCAGGGCGGCCAGCGTCTCCGGGTCCGGCTCCGCCCACAACTGGCGCTGCGCGGCTTCCAGCAGACGGTCGGTGATGGCGTTCAGCGCCCAGGGGTTGCTGTCGGCGAAGAACTGCTGCATCGCCGGGTCCAGCGCGTAGCTTTGCGCCAGTTGCTCATACACCCAGTCGTCCACCACCTGGGCGGTGGCGTCGTAGCCGAACAGATAATCGACGGTGGCGGTCAGCTCCAGCGCGCCCTTGTAGCCGTGCTTCTGGATGCCGGCTATCCACTTGGGGTTGGCCACCCGCGAACGGAACACGCGCAGCACTTCCTCCTTCAGCCCGCGCACCGCCGGCGCTGCCGGATTGTGGCTGTCGCCGAAGAAGGCGCGCGGCTGGCGGCCGCTGAGGCTGCGTATCGTCGCGATCATGCCGCCGTGGTATTGCAGGTAGTCGTCGCTGTCGAAGATATCGTGTTCGCGGTTGTCCTGGTTGTGCAGCGCCACTTCCACACCGGCCAGCCGGTGGCGCAGCGCGTCGCGGGCGTCGGCGCCGTTGGCCTCGCGGCCGTAGGCGTAGCCGCCCCAGTTGACGTAGGCGGTGGCGAAGTCGGCGTCGTTCTGCCAGTTCTGCTCGTTGATCAGCGGCAGGATGCCGGCGCCGTAGCTGCCCGGTTTGGCGCCGAACACGCGGTACAGCGCTTGCGCGTCGGCGTCGGGCAGGGCGCCCAGCAGTTCGTTCTTCAGGTCGGCCAGGTAGTGCTTGCGCAGGAAGTTCTGCTCCAGCGGCTCGTCCAGCCGCGCCACGGTGTGCACCGCCTCGTCGATCAGCGCAATCAGATGCGGGAAGGCGTCGCGGAAGAAGCCGCTGATGCGCACGGTGACGTCGATGCGCGGCCGGCCCAGTTCGGCCAGGGGAATGACTTCCAGGCCCTGCACCCGGCGGCTTTCCTGCTGCCAGCGCGGCTTGACGCCGAGCAGGGACAGGATTTCGGCGATGTCGTCGCCATGGGTGCGCATCGCGCTGGTGCCCCACACGCTGATGGCCACCGATTCCGGATACTGGCCGGTTTCCTTCAGATGGCGGGCCAGCATCTCGCGCGCCAGGCCGTCGCCTATGCGCCAGGCGGCGTTGGAGGGCAGGCTGCGCGGGTCCACCGAGTAGAAATTGCGGCCGGTGGGCAGAATGTGGGCCATGCCGCGCGTGGGCGCGCCGCTGGGGCCGGCCGGCACATAGCCGCCCTCCAGGCCGCGCAAGAGATTGTCTATCTCTTCGGCGGTGCGGGCCAGCTTCAGGCACAGCTCAGCGCAGACGAAGGTCAGCACGCGTTCCAGATCGGCGTTCGGTTCGATGCCGGGCAGCATGGCGGCGACGGCGACCGGCACGGCGGCGCTGTCGTAGCCGCGCGCGGCCAGCTCGGCGATCAAGCCGCGCGCCAGCTTCAGCGCCGCGTCGTGTGCGTCGGCGCGGGTGACCAGGGGCAGGCCGGCCAGCGCCTGCAAGGCCGCGGGGGTGTCGCTCAGCCGTTTGCCCTGATCCTGCTGCCACAGCGTCCAGTCGCCGCCGCAGGCCGCCGCCACGCTGGCGGGCAGGCCGGGGATGCCCAGATTGGGCAAGCGGGTCAGTGCCAGCAGCATGTCGACCAAGGCCTCGCCCTGCGGTGCGTTGCCCAGCACGTGCAGGCCGTCGCGGATCTGCGCCGCGCCCAGTTCGCACAGATAGCCGTCGATGTCTTCGATCAGGTGGGCGACGTCGACGCCGTCCATCTTGGCCAGGCTCAAGGGCACGCCGTCTTCGTTCAGCGTGTCGTCCCAGTCGTGGTCATGATCGTGGTGGTCGTGGCTGTGGCCGTGATGGTCATGGTGATGGTGATCATGGTGGCCGCGGTGATGGTCGTGGTCGCCATGATGGTGATGGTGGTGGCCATGATCGTGGCCGTGCGCGGCCTTGGCTGGGCGATACTTCGCCGCCGCGGCCGTCGCCGGTTTCATCGCGGCAGCCGGTTTGGCCGCCTGCGGCCGGTATTTGCCGTGGACGGCGGCGGGCGCGTGATGATGTCCGCCATGCGGGTGCGGGTGATCATGATCGTGGCGAGGCTCGTGCTCGTGCTCATGTTCGTGCTCATGCTCGTGATCATGTTTCAGCATCGCCGCCAGGTCGGTGTCGAGCTTGGCCTCCTTGATCAGGTCCCAGATTTGTTGCTGCAACAGCGGCAGCTTGTTCGGGTCCAGCAGCTCCACCTGGTAGTACTCGTCCACCAACTGGGTCAGCTGCGCCAGCGGGCCGTAGCTGTCGGCGGTGGTCATCGTCGGCGTCAGGTGGTCGATGATCACCGCGTGGCCGCGGCGTTTGGCCTGCGAGCCTTCACCCGGATCGTTGACGATGAAGGGGTAAAACAGCGGCATGTCGCCCAAGAGCGCATCCGGGAAGCAGTTCTGCGACAGGCCCACCCCCTTGCCCGGCAGCCATTCCAGCGTGCCGTGCTTGCCGACGTGGACGATGGCGTCGGCGCGCCAGTCGTCGCGCAGCCAGCGGTACAGCGCGTAGTAGTGGTGGGTGGGCGGCAGGTCCGGCGTGTGGTAGATGGCGTCCGGGTCCATGCCGTAGCCGCGCGGCGGCTGCAGCGCGACGAAGACATGACCGTAATCCAGGCCGGAAAACACCAGTTCGTCGCCGTCGACGTAGGCGCCGCCCGGCGGCTGGCCCCAGCGCTGCAGCATCTTGTCGCGCAGGCTGTCCGGCAGCTCGTCGAACCAGGCCTGGTAGCGCTGGGCCGGCACGCGGGCGGCGGCGTTTTTCATCTGCTCGGCGCTCAGGTAGTCCTGATCGTAGGCGCCGCGGTCTATCAGCTCGTGCATCAGCGCGTCGCTGTCCGGCGGCAGCGGGTCCATCTGGTAGCCGCGGCCCTGCATGCCGCGCAGCATAGCGTATAGAGACGCGGGCGAATCCAGCCCCACCGCATTGCCTATCTGCGAGGCTTTGCTATTGGAGTTGGTGAAGATGAAGGCGATGCGTTTGTCGGCGTTTTCCACATGGCGCAGCCGCGTCAGGCGGGCGGCGATGCCGGCCAGGCGGCGGGCGCGGTCCGGCAGCGGCGCGTATTGTTCGGCCTGGCCGGGCTGGTCCATCATGGCCGGCTGCTTGAAGCTCAGCGGCACGCCGATGATGCGGCCGTCGAATTCCGGCAGCGCCACGTTCATCGCGGTGTCCAGCGGGTTGAAGCCGCGGTCCGAGGCTTCCCATTGCTCGCGCGTCATGCTGCTGGTGATGGCCTGCAGCACCGGCAGGTTCAACCGGTCCGAAGCCTCCACCGCCCAGCCGGGCTGGGTGGGGCCGTCGTTGTTGATGTCGCCCATCGCGAACGAGGTGGTGTTGATCAGCAAGGACACCTTGGCGCGCGGATCGGCCAGCAGCGCCAGCGCCGCCGGCAGGCCGCCGTCTTGAATCGTGCGCAAGGACGAGGTGAACACCGGCAGCGCGTTGACGCCGCGCTCGGCCAGGCAATCGACCAATAGATCAATGAAGCGGGTGTTGCCGGACAGCCAGTGGGCGCGGTAGAAGCACAGGCCCACGGTGGGCCAGTCCGGGTTGCGGATTTCCAGCCAGTCGGCGAGCGAGCAGGGCGCGCTCAGCTCCGGGTGGTAAACGCCGTGCTCGGGCAGCGGCAGCGGCGGCTGGTAGCCGAAGCCGGTCAGCAGCAGCCTGTCCGCCAGGCAGCGCATCAGCTCGCCCAGATTGGCGCTGCCGCCGGCCTGCAGATAGGCGTGGACGTCCTGCTGCAGCGATACCGGCGCGCTGCATAGCGCTTGCAGCTCCGGGTCCGGCTCGCCGGTGCCGCTGAGCACGATGACCGCGGCCTGCAGCCGGCGCGCGTGGGCCAGCAATCGCTCCAGGCCGGGTATCGCGTCGGCGCGGCCCAGCACGCGCAGCACGATGGCGCGGACCTGGGCCAGTTGGCCGTCCAGCAGCGTTTGCATCGCGGCCTCGTCGGCAATGCCTTGCAGCGAGATGCCGGCGACAAGGGGAAAATCTTCCGGCCAGCGCGCGCGCGACAGCGCGGCGAGATCGGTGCCGGCGTGGCTCAACAGGGCGAGTGCGGCGCTCATGCCTGCGCCTCCGTTTCGATGTCGCCGACGCCGGTTTTATGGAACACCAATTCCTCGACCGGAACGCCGCCCTTCAGATGCTGGCAGACGATGCGTTCGATATCGCTTTCATTCACCTTGCGGTACCAGACCCCGTCCGGATACACCACCATCACCGGGCCTTCCTTGCACACGGCGAAGCAGTGGCTGCGGGTGCGCTTGGCGCGCAGGCCTTCGCAAGCGTCTATGCTGCGGCCCAGGTGCAGGAACATCGCTTCCGAACCCTGGCCGTCCGGCGTGCAGCGCGGGCCGGTGCACATCAGCACGTGTTTGTCGTGGGTTCTCATCGCGCCTCCGGCGTCAGTTGGTCAAAACGCTTCCATTTATAAATGGCGGCGGAGACAAGCCACGTCAGCAGGAACACGCCGATGACGAAGTAGCCGAAATGAGCCAGATCGTCGTTGAGCGCTGAGATCAGGTCCCAGAAGCCGCCGGTGAGCTGCAGCTTGTCCGCCAGCAGGCCCAGGCCCTCCAGCCCGCCAATGCCGACGGCGACGAGAACGGAAACGAAGGTGATGGTCAGGTTGTACCAGAGCTTGCGCACCGGATTGACGAAGGCCCAGCCGTAGACTTCCACCATCATCATGCTGTCCAGCGTGTCCACCAGCGCCATGCCGGCGGCGAACAGCGCCGGGAACACCATGATGTGCCACAGCGCCACGCCGTTGGCGCTTTGCGAGGTGGCGATGGCGAACAGGCCGATTTCAGTGGCGGTGTCGAAACCCAGGCCGAACAAAAAGCCGATGGGCAACATATGCCAGCTCTTGGTCACCATGCGAAACAAGGGCTTGAGCAGGCGCGCGATCAGGCCGCGGTTGTTCAGCAGCAGATTCAGCTGCTCGTCGCAAATGGCCTCGCCGGCGCGGGCGCGGCGGAAAGCGCCCCATACCGCGCGCAAGGAGGACAGATTGATCAGCGCCAGCGTCAGCAGAAAGAAGGCCGACACGCTGGTGCCGATGACGCCGCCTATCTCCTTGAAGCCGGCGACGCGGCTTTGCAGCGCGCTGGCGGCGAACACGATCAGGGCGACGGCGATGACCACCACCGCGGAATGGCCGGCGGAGAAGAACAGGCCCACCGCCGACGGTCGGCGGCCTTCCTGCATCAGCTTGCGCACGGTGTTGTCGATGGCGGCGATGTGATCGGCGTCCACCGCGTGGCGCAGGCCGAACAGATAGGCGAGCAGGGCGGTGGCGAGTTGGGCCGGATGATCGGCGAAGGCGGCGAAAGCCCAGGCCCAGGCCAATAGATTGGCCAGGATCAGCCCGGCGAGTATCGGCGCGTGCTGCGCCAGACGGCGGCCGGCGGACGGCGCGGTGGATGAATGCATGGTGCCCTCGGAGACGATTTCCGTCGCGCAAACGAGGGCACAGGTCGCCGAGTGTTCATGAGCGGCGCATGTGCGTATCCCCCGGTACACCCCGCCCGGTTTCTGCTTGCGTCGACACGTATGACGGCCGGTCTCCTGGCTCGCGCGTCGCCGTCCGGCGCCGCCTTCCCGGCCCGTTTAGGGACCAGTGGCGTTAGGCGTGGACTCTGCGCTTACAGTTGCGGGGGCAGCCGCGGTCTTGCACCGCGTTCCCGTTTCACCCTCTGAGGACCTGTTTACGAGCTGCCGCGCGTCTTGGCTGGCGAGCTCGCACACAGGTTTTTGGGGCACCGTCATGATGGGGTCGGATGATACGTGACAAAAACCAGGCTGTGAACAGCTGGCGTTTTGATTTTAATTACAATCGCCGCCAATCCGCCAAGGCCTGTTCCAGCCGCGCCCAGTCCTGTTCGCCGCTAGGCAGGCCAAAGCGCAAGCTGGGCAGGGACTCGAAATAACGGCTCAAGATGCCGCGCCCCGCCAGATGGCGATGCAAGGGCAGGCTGGCCTCGCCGGGAACCCACTGGAACAGTTCGCAGCCGCCGGCCGGGGCGAGCCTGTGCCGCTCCAGACAGTCTCGCAGCCGCGCGCTATCGCGCAGCAGCTGGCTCCTCATGGATTGCTGCCACGCGGTGTCGCCAAGCGCCAGCGTCACCGCTTCGCGCGCCGGACCCGCCATGGCCCAAGGCCCCAGTTCCTCGGCCAGCGCTTGAAGCAGCGCCGCCTGGGCGAACACGAAACCGGCGCGGGCGCCGGCCAGGCCGAAGAATTTGCCGACCGAGCGCAGCACGATCAGGCCCGGCTTGCCGATATGGGGGAGCATGCTGTCCCGCGGCGACGCATCCAGAAACGCTTCGTCGACCAGCAGCCAGCCGCCGCGTTCCGCCAGCCTTTGCCGCCAGTCTTCCAGCAAAGCCGGTTCAAAACGGTCTCCGGTGGGGTTGTTGGGGTTGCAGATTTGAACCACGTCCAGCTGATCAATATTCGCGGCCAGCCCGTCCGGCGTGAACCGTTCCACGCTGTGTCCGCGCCTTTGCCACTGGTAGGGGTGTTCGGCGTAGCACAAGGTCAACATGCCGACGCGGCAGGGCGCTCGCAGCCGCGGCAGCACCTGGATGGCGGGTTGAGAACCGGCCACCGGCAGCAGTTGCTCGCAACCGTAATATTCCGCCGCCGCCGCTTCCAGCCCGTCGTGGTCCTGCGGCAGCCGCAGCCAGCCGTCGGCGGACAGCGGCGGCACTGGCCAGCCATTGGGGTTGACGCCGGTGGACAGGTCCAGCCAATCCCCAGGCGGAATACCGTATTCAGCGGCCGCGCGCAGCAGGCCGCCTCCGTGTTCAAGCATGCATGACTCCAATCAAAACAGCCCACAATAGGGAAAGACCAGCCCATAACCATGCGCCGCGGCTGACCAAGCGCACCGCGCGGCCGATGTCCTGATGGGTGGGCGCGGGGCCGCAGCCCAAGGGCGGGCGCTCCTTCCACTGGCCATGGTAGCGCGCGCCGCCGCCAAGGGAGACGCCCAGCGCGCCGGCGCCGGCCGCCATCACGGGGCCGGCGTTGGGACTGTACCAAGTGGGCGCCTGCGTTCTCCAGCAGCGCCAGCCGCTTGCCGCGTGGCCCAGCAACAGATAGGTGAGGGCGGTCAGCCGCGCCGGGACATAGTTCAACACATCGTCAAGGCGGGCGGCGGCCCAGCCAAAATGCAAATAGCGCGCGTTCTTATAGCCCCACATCGCATCCAGCGTGTTGGACAGCCGGTACAGCACCGCCCCGGGCGCGCCCAGCAGCAGAAACCAGAACAGCGCGGCAAAGACCGCGTCGCAGCCATTTTCCAGCACCGACTCAATGGTGGCGCGGGCGATTCCGGCCTCATCCAGCTCGCTCGTGTCGCGGCTGACAATCCAGCCCACCCGTTCACGGGCCAAGGCGAGATCGCCGTCGGCCAGCGCCTGTCTGACCACCTCCGCATGCTGAGCCAAGCTCCTGGCGCCCACCGCCAGGTAGAGCAGAACAAGCGGGACAATGGCTGACAGCAGCGGCAGCCGGGCCAGCAGCCAGGCCGCCAGCGTCAGAGGCAGGATCAAGAGTGAAACGGAGAGGGCGCCGCGCAGACGCATGCGCCAGCGGGGCTCGGCATCGGGCGAGGAGGGGTAGCCAAGGCGCTCAACGGCCCGGGTCAGCCTACCGAAGCCGACCAATGGATGCCACCGCCGCGGCTCGCCCAGCAGGCGGTCCAGCAACAGCGCTAGCGGTAGAAACAATGCGGAATTCAACACACAACCTTATATAATGGCCGACCGCCGCTTGGAGGCATCCAATGCGCAAATTTTTAGGGTTCGGGATGGCCGGAATGAATCAAGCCGCCATTCTAAGCCTTGTTCGCCATCTATGTGCAGGGGGAATGCCATGGCCAAGACCATCATGATTCAGGGCGCCACGTCCGATGCCGGCAAGAGCGCGCTGGCCACCGGCTTGTGCCGGCTGTTGGCGCGCCGTGGCGTGAGGGTGGCGCCGTTCAAGCCGCAGAACATGGCATTGAACAGCGCGGTGACGGTGGACGGCGGCGAGATCGGCCGCTCGCAGGCGGTGCAAGCGCAGGCCTGCGGGCTGGAGCCGCATACCGATATGAACCCGGTACTGTTGAAGCCCAACAGCCATACCGGTTCTCAGGTCATCATCCACGGGCGGGCGATAGGAAATATGGAGGCTCGCGGCTATCACGACTACAAACCGGTGGCGATGAAGGCGGTGCTGGCGTCCCACGCCAGGCTGGCGGCTCAATACCAGTGCATCATCGCCGAGGGCGCCGGCAGCCCGGCCGAGATCAATCTGCGCGACCGCGACATCGCCAATATGGGCTTCGCCGAGGCGGTGGACTGCCCGGTGATCCTGGTGGCCGACATCGAGCGCGGCGGCGTATTCGCCCACCTGGCCGGCACCTTGGCGCTGCTGTCGGAATCCGAGCGCGCCAGGGTGATCGGCCTGGTGATCAACCGCTTCCGCGGCGACCCCAGCCTGCTCAAGAGCGGCATCGATTGGCTGGAACGGCATACCGGCAAGCCCGTGCTGGGCGTGCTGCCGTATTTGCACGATTTGCACCTGGAGGCCGAGGACAGCATGGGCCTGGACAAGCCGGGCGGCGCGAGCGGCGCCGGCGACAAGCTGCGCGTCATCGCCCCGGCCGCGCCGCGGCTTAGCAATCACACCGACTTCGACCCCTTGCGTCTGCATCCGCAGGTGGAATTCACTCTGGTGCGCGCCGGCGCGCCCATCCCGCCGGCCGATCTGATCGTGCTACCCGGCAGTAAGAGCGTGTTGGCGGACCTGGCCTGGCTGCGGGCGCAGGGCTGGGAAGAAGCGATACGCCGCCATCTGCGCTACGGCGGCAAGGTGCTGGGCATTTGCGGCGGCCTGCAAATGCTGGGCCGCAAGCTCCACGATCCAGACGGGCTGGAAGGCGAACCGGGCAGCGGCGACGGACTGGGCTGGCTGGATATGGAAACCACGCTGGCGCCGGAAAAGCGACTGACGCGTGTGTGCGGCCGGCTGACCTTGGACCACGCCGAGGCCGCCGGCTACGAAATCCACATGGGCGTCAGCTCCGGCCCGGCGCTGCAGCGGCCGGCGCTGCATTTCAAGGACGGCGGCGCGGACGGCGCGCGCTCGGAAGATGATCAGATCCTGGCCACTTATCTGCACGGCGTCTTCGACGAGCCGGCCGCCTGCCAGGCCATCCTGCGCTGGGCCGGATTGCAAGACCCCGTGGCGCTGGATTACCCGGCGCTGCGCGAGACCAATATCGACAAGCTGGCGGACATGCTGGAACAGTTTTTGGACCTTGGGCCTATCATCAGCGGCTTGCCTAAAGGCGATTGAACCACTGAAGCCCAGGGGTGGGTTTCAGGTGGGTTCTGGCGCTACCTTGGTTTATCCTGATATTCGCATAATGGGACGTTATGCCCATTATGCATACTGGTTTTAGCGGTTGTAGATGCTCTTGAATCGTGCGCGCCTGCGAGCATCGTAATCGCTAGGAACAAAGCGGCAACGTTGCGCGAATGTCGCAAAAAAATGCTCTTGATGTATTCTTTTGCTACCGGGTCTTTCGTGTTTTCATAGTCCAAACAAGCCTTTACTTCTCTTGCGTCCAATCCTAGTACGTCCGCTATCACGTATCCTGCAACGGGTGGCGGCTGTCTTATCCCTTTCATTATGTCCCCCATCTTATGCGTATCAATTAGTAGCAATTTTGCAACTTGATGATTCGACGTAAGTCCTTGTTTTTCCTTTATTTCTTCAACGTAATCTTTGAATGTCTTCATGTCGTTATCCTAAAATTTCTTGACTCGGACCCAGTATGGGTCCAGCCTTCGTTCTGTGCAGACCCATTGTGGGTCCGCAGTTGTTCTTGACAGATCATTTTATCAGCGTTGCAGCCCGCCAGCTGCACCGATATTCCAACGTGCTAGAGGTTCTCAAATGGCTGAACAACCGACTTCCAAACCGTCTCTTTCGGCAAATATGGCCGTGGTCATTGGCCGTATCAAAGCTGTCCGCAAGTCCGATGATTTCGTTCACACAGAAGTGATACAGCCTGCCCCGGATGAATACAGCATGCCGGGGGTCGTAGAGGTTCGCTCTCGCAAGCGCCTGGGCGACATCGGACAAGATGTTCACATCAAGGTTCAGTGTACCGGCTACTACGGCAAGCCGTTTGACAGCAAAGACAAGGTGACTGGCGAGATCGTTAAGAAGCGCGCCGTCATCAATGTCTTCTCGGCTATCGAGGATTAACGATGGCTCATAGTCACACCGCCTCGGCCCGGAAGGGGCTTGTCCCCACGGGCCAGGGGGGTGAGCTATGAGCCGCTGTGTCATCGAGGGCCAGAACAACACATTGATTTTCACGTCGGATTCGCCTTCCGCGTGTCAGGGCTATCTCTTGTTATCGCCTCAAGAGGTGGCTTCTATGCAGTCAGTCTTCGTTCCTTTGTCGATCTCGGATGGTGTAGCTATTTCTACCGCGATTATAGGTCTGTGGGCTGCTGCTTGGTTGTGGGCGACTGTTAACAATTTTGTTTATTCACCTTCTGGAGATAACTCATGAAACTGAAACGCTTCAACACATTCCGCCGTTTCGCTCTGCCTTTTCTGCTCGCTTCCGCCTCGGTGCCGGCTTTCGCTGCTGATGGTGGTTCGATCGATGTTTCCACGACCGTGGCCCTCATCGCTGGCGGTGTCGCAATTATTGCTGCTGTTGGTGGTGCCAAGATGGGGCTGAATGGCGTTTTGGTCCTCTGGGGCTATGTTAAGTCCGCGTTGGCTCGCACCTAATTAGCGTTACATAACGCTAATTCGTGCCCTGTTTGGGCTTCCTGGGGGGCTTCGGCCCCCGTTTTTTTGGGGTGAATCAATGTGGCGGGCTATTTCGTTCTTATTGCTTTCCTGGGTGCTTTTTGGATTCTATTCACCCGCCGCTAATGCGGAAACAATTCCGGCTCCTACCCGTAGCCATTCATATTGGTGGGTTGCTGGTGGCGTTTGTAATTCTGACGATGCTGTTGCAAATGCTCCTGCTTGTCAGCAGAAAAGCCCTTCTTCTGCTTGTTCTTATTTCGGCTCCGGAGTTAGACAAAGTTTTCCCGACTTTGCTGTATGCGATAACGGTCGTGTTATCTCTCCAATTACAGATACATATCGTGGCGATTGCCCTCTGGGATATACACCCGAGTTAAACGGCGCTCAATGTTATCGCCCTGACCCGCCAAAGCCTGACTTACCAAAAGAATGCCCCCCGCCTGACCTGATGGCCATTACTTGTAATGCGCTGGCGGGTAAATATCAGCAAAAGGGCATGATTAACCCGACCATGGGCCCGGGTTGTGATACGAGTGGCGGCAATAGTCAAATGCAGCAATGTGGTGCTGGGTGCGGCATGACAACGCGCCAGGTTGTGACGCCTACTGCAGCATATTTGGCTCATGTTTATACCGGCGCTTATTGCAAACCCGATGGCACCTTGGCTGATGGCTCATACATTAAAACGCCCCCCAAAAATAGGGTTTGTCCAGAGGGTCAGGTATATGGCGAAGTCAATGACGTGCCGACTTGCCTGAATAGCCGACAGGAACCCGGTAAACAGGCTCCAGAAACGACTTCCCCTGGTTCATGCCCTAAAGGCTCGGTCAGTATTGTTGATGTTGGCACTGGAAAGCCCATAGGGTGCGTTGATCCTGCTGATAATGGTGCTAAAAATCCTTGCCCTGACGGCACTTACAAAGTTACTCAGGGTGGTATGACGACATGTCAAGGTACGCCTGATAAACCCGCTCCTTCTTCTACTCCTGGTTCTGGCGGTTCTTCTGGTCATTCTGGCGGGCCCAAGCCCGGTGGTGATAAGCCTGGGAAGGGCGATTCCAGCAGTCCTGGGGGCACAACTCCAGGTAAAGGCGATAGCTCTAGCCCTGCGCCTGATAAGCCGTCTGATAAGCCTTGCGATGAACAGTTTCCCGCCGGTTTGAAATGGGTTTGCGGCCTAGGTGATGGGTTGTCCGGCCCTGAGGGCAATCAAGGCCCAACTACTGAAAACGGCGGCGACATTTCCGGCATGTTAGATACGTCTGATTTCTTCGGCGGTGGTTCTTGCCCGGCTCCTCATGTCTTATCAGTCAATGTCGGGTTTTCTGTTTGGAATTGGAATGTTGAATATGATCCGCTTTGCCGTTTCATTCTCATGATGCGCCCAGGTGTTATAGCGGTTTCTATGCTCACAGCGCTTTTCATTATCTTTAAGAGGGGCTAATTATGCCGGCCTGGTTAATTCCTATTATATGGGGCGTTATAACGGCTCTTCTTAACTCTGTGATTGCTAGGGTTGTTACCGCCCTAGGGATTGGTTCTGTGAGCTTCATGGGGGCAACTTTTATTCTTGGCAAAGTGAAAGTTGCTCTTTCTTCGATCGTTTCTGGCATGGGTGCTGATGCCCTTAATATTCTTGGAATGTCTGGCGTAGGCGTTGGCATTTCTGTTGTTCTCAGTGCTTTCGCAATTCGCATGACGCTTGACGGTGTTGATAAAGCTGGCAATTTCGCTGTCACGAAATTCAGCGGCTTTGGTGGGGGCAAATAATGCTTTACTTGGTAACTGCTGTTCCTGGTTCTGGCAAAACGCTTTTCCTTTTGAATTGGCTTAAATCTAAGGCTGAAAAGGAAAACAGGCAGGTTTATTACTACAACATTCCGCTTACTCAAAAGGGTAAAGAGATTACCCAGTGGATTGAAATTGATGATCCGCACCGTTGGCCGGAATTGCTTCCTGGTTCTTACCTTGTCATTGATGAATGCCAAGAGCCTTTTCCTGTTCGTAGGTCGGGCAAAGAAACGCCTCGGTCTGTTGAGCTCCTTGCAAAGCATCGGCATAAAGGCGTGGACATTGTATTTATCACTCAGCACCCAACGCTTGTAGACTCATTTATTCGCCGCTTAATTGGCACTCACATACACCTTGTTAGACAGTTTGGCGCTGAACGCTCAACGGTTTTGACATGGCAGGAGGGTTGCCAGGAAAATCCCAACGCTAAGACTGCTCAAAAAACTTGCTTGGATCGCAAGACTTTTGTTTTTCCGAAAGAGGTTTATTCTTGGTATAAGTCTAGTGAAATGCATACCCATAAGTTTCAAATGCCACTTCGTTTGAAGCAAATGTTATTTATGATTGTTTTCTCTATTCTTGCTGTTGTTACTGCCTCTTACTTTATTTATCGAAATCTATATGCAAAACCCAAAGAGCAGGCCGATGCTATGGCCAAGCATGAAACATCCGCTCCGGCTGCATCCGCTGCAAGTCCTACGCTTAGTCCTACGGTTGCTACGAATAATCAACAGGGGAGGGTGATTAAGACTGCTGCTACTTTCTTGAATGATCGTCAGCCGCGCGTTCCTGGTATGCCAGATTCAGCCCCAGCATACGACGAATTAACGCAACCCAGGACTTTCCCGAAAGTCACAGCTTGCATTGCCTCTAAGCTGAAATGCTCTTGCTTTAATCAGCAAGGAAGTCCTATAGAGATGGAAGAGTACCGCTGTCGTTACTACGTCGATAAAGGTTGGTTTGATCCGTATCTTTCGCCTAATGAGCAGCATGAGCGCAGAGAGATGGCTTCGACTCAGGTCACGAATAAACCTGTTGAATTAGCCTCTACCCAGCCTCAGCCCGCTGTAAAAGATTTCGGCACGAAAGACAATTTCCCACGTTCATTTAAATAAGGATTCATAAAATGTCACTCACTCTAGGCGTTGCTGTAGCTCATTTAAAAGCTTCCGGACTTAAAGCCAATAGCATGCAAGTGCTTCAATATATTGCCGCTTATAATGCAGCCATGGAGTTTTACAAGATACAGGTAAGTGAAAAGAACGATCTTTACCAAGCCCCTGAAATTGAACCAAGCCAACTGGACAATACAAATGAGTAAAGTTGCATTTATCCTTTTGCTTATTATTTGCTTGGCTATTATTTTTTATGCCATGTATGAAGGCATTAAAAGACTAATAAATCATCTGTAAATTTGAACGAAAATCATTAGCCAAGATCGACCCGACCCCCTTCTTGCAGACATTCCATAGCTCCCTCACTCGCTCGCTACCGTAGCCCCGCGCTCGCGCGCCCCTAGGGGCCCCGCTGTGGCGTTTTGTGCCACAGATGGGGGTAGGGGGACTAGGCCGCCAGCGAGCGGCCGTAGTAGGGCGTCTATGCCTGCTTGCATCGGACCCATAGTGGGTCCATAATCTTTTTGTCATTCAAAATGAAAAACCCCCAGTTCTGCGCCAACAGAGACTGGGGGGTGTTGCGAACACGACAGATACAGGCTGCCATGCACACCGAAACTATATACCCGGAAGGTCCGATTTCCAAGCCTCTTAGTCGTAAGGACGCGAAGCGTCCGCATGGGCTTGTCTTATATTCAACAAGTGCGACGCATGAGCAGCGCTTTTTTGACGCTCATGCTAGCCGCCTCAAACGCATGAAAAGGACGGTGATCACATCGGCCCGCATTCATGCCCAACACGTCTCTGCGAATGGCTTCAGGAAGCCCAAAGCGGCAATGCTGACTCTCACATACCGTCCAGACGCCGATTACAGCCCTCGTCACGTTTCCGATCTGCTTGATCGCGTGCGCAAGTGGCTCAAGCGTCGCGGCTGCCACCAGTTGCGGTATGTGTGGGTTCTGGAGCTGACAAAGGCCGGCAAGCCGCATTATCACGTAGTGTTCTTCCTGCCTCGCGGCCTGACGCTGCCTAAGCCCGATAAGCAAGGCTGGTGGCCGCATGGCTCAACGCGGATTGAATGGGCGCGCACTGCTGTTGGTTACTTGTCTAAGTACGCGAGCAAGGGCGGGGACGATAGCATGTTGCCTCCGGGTGCAAGGCTCTACGGCGCCGGGGGCTTTACGGATGATCAGCGCGAAGAGCGGGCTTACATATTGGCGCCTGGCTGGGTTCGTGCTGTTTGGGATAGTAAAGACTACATGGTACGCCGTGCGGTCGGCGGTGGCTGGATCAGTATGCTTACGGGTGTTTGGATGGCTTCGCCGTTTATCGTCCAGTTCGATGGCAAGCGTAGAGGCGTTACGGTAACGCCAATGGATGTAAAGACCTTCGTTTCAGTCGCTCACGATACTTGGCGTGAAGACATCGGTTTGCGTGACTTCGTTCGTGAGTGTATCGAGGCTGGCGGTAAGGTTGTTCAACTTGGTCATAAACAAGTGTGCGGGTCACTCCGTAGCCCTATGTTTGGAGATGACCCGGACACGCCGGAATATTGGCAAAAGCTTGGCCGCTTGTACTGCAAAGCGATTGAAGCGATGGGCCGCGATGATCTGCGCTTTCATGAGTCGCAGCTTGATCGAGAGTGGGCCTCTTTTTTTTCTGCGTCGCAGTTCGCATAATGTATATTATGTCAAATTTTGGAAACATACGACGCAGGGTATACAGGCTGCTCCAACGGTTCAATTCCCTGACTTTCCATCGTTGTGGGTTCGAGCAACAACTGTCCGCAGCAAAATGAAACGCAATCTACCGTGGTGTGAGTTCCCGTGCAGCCCTGATGACTTGATCAGGGCTGTTTGTTTTCGTGACGTAACGGAAATTGCCGCTGAGACTGGCTCACAAAGCGTCGACAGTGCTAGGTAAGCAGTTCGGTTCATTCTGGACGATGGCCAAGCGCTCATTTGTCCAGCGACTGGCGAGCGCATCAACTACGAAGAAGTCGCCCTAATGCGGGACTATCGTTGGGCCAAGCGCCTTGCCGTACAACAAGCGGAGCTGATCGAACGGCTCATGATTGAACGGGACTTCTACCGCGAGAACTGCCACCGTTAGGCCGCTATGCGGCCCGAAGGCGGCGCGACGCCAACAGGTTGCAACGCCCTACTACGCTCGGCCAAGGCCGAGCTAGTCCCCCTACCCCTTCCTGGATAAGAACGCCCAGGCGGGGCCCCTAGGGGCGCGCGAGCGCGGGGCTGGCCATGGGCGATCGCTCTACACGGTTTTTACTGTCTGCAAAAGAGCCGGGGGCGTGGCTTCCCTAAATTTTCGTTACGGTGACGAATAAGACGAATTTGCAGACAGAGTTTATTCGTATAGCATCATCGTTAACGTAACGTGATGAGAAAAAGCATGACAACAATCGTCATCATCTTCATCTTGATGGCTATCGCAGCTATAGCGATGAGTGGCGCGAAGAAAAGCAAAGCACCCAAGCGCTCATTCAACGATGTAACAATCCCAAGGAAGTTCGGCTCAGCGAGGTTCAAAATCAAAGGGAAAACTCTGCTCACACAGCGTGAGCAAGAGTGCTTTAACCGCCTGACAAAAAGCCTTTCCCCTGACTTCCTCGTTTTTCCTCAAGTAGCCTTTAGCCAGATTATCGACACTGAAGGGGGAAGCAAATTCGACAACGAAGGGCTGCGCAGAACAATGAGCCAGAAGGTAGCTGACTTCGTGATCTGCAAGACAGACCTCACAATGATCGCGATCATCGAGCTTGATGACAGGTCGCACATTGGGAAAGAGGATAAAGACAGGCAAAGAGATTCGATCATCAGGCAGATAGGACTCATGCCGCTACGGATCCCAAGAACACCCCCTCAAAGAACACTGGACGAGTACGCTAACGTGCTTAGAAAAATGCACCCCAAGGAAGAAAGGACGCTTGAGCGTGCTTGAATACTTTATGTGGAGAGGTGCTGTGATGAAACGGTTAGGTGCCGCCATAGCATTAGCTTGCACTGTGTCACAGGCCGGGGTAATCGAGTGCACAGACAAAAATGGTAGAAGCGTGCTGACAAACGAGGCCACTTGCCCTGCAGGAGCAACATTCAAGCGCCAAATGAAAAATGGTGACGAGCCCCTAAGGACGTCCCCGCCGGCGCCCAGGCCTGTGCAACGACCGAACTTGCAAGCCGGCGTACTGGAGTGCTACGTGGGAGACTCTCAAATCATGTACACGACAGCACAATTTTGTCCGCCTGGAACACGCTTCAAGGGCATCAACTTCAATACACGTGATCCAAGCATCGCTGTCATGCAACGGCGGCAAAACGCGCCAGTTATCCAGGCCAAGCGGAGCTGTGAGACGCTTAAGCAGCTAAGAAACTACTACGATCGAATGCTTGAGCCAGGAATGAACAAAGAGCCGGACACAATGCAAAAGCTCAGAGATGTACAAAAAGAGATGTACAAAAAGAGATGTACAAAAAGAGATGTACAAAAAGAGATGTACAAAAAGAGATGTACAAAAAGAGATGTATGAGAATGGTTGCAGGATCTGAAGCCAGGACGAAGTAAAGAGGAAAAAGCCCAGGGACAGACCTGGGCTTTTTTACGTGTGGAGTTTTCGTTCCAAGACGTTCACGTGACTGGAAGGGGAATGCTCTAGTCTGCTGTGATGTAGTAGGTCTCTGGCGTGTCTATTATTTTTTCATCAATTGCTGAGATGAGGCCTACCTTTATAGCCTCTTGCGGGGTAAATGTCACCTTGTTTGATTCGCTATAAAGAATATCATTAATTTTTTGGCTGTCCAACGACGTACATTTTTTATAGGCGGTTTTGAACACGTTATTGAATCGTTCATTTTCCTTGACTAGTTGTTTGAGGGTATCGGGCCTTAGTTCGCCTTTATATTCGATAAAAGACGGGTGTAAGTAGATACTGGCTTCGCGCAAAGCTCTCCTATCTTTCGCCGCACATAACATTAACGTTGCCGATGAGCCCACTGTGGTCATGGCAACAGTTGTGACAGTTTTTTTTGAGCTTCGAATAGCTGCGGCTGCCATCAAACCGGAGTCCATGTCGCCGCCATAGCTGTTTATATAAATATTTATCCGGTCAACATGATCGTTGGCGTTGGCGTCGTCGATTGCTTTTGTCAGTTCGCTGACGGACGAAGTTTTCATGTCGCCGCTATAGAATATTTTGGCGTGTCTGACGGTGTTATCCGCGGAGGCTGCTGTACCAATAAGTGAAAAAGCTAAAATTCCAATTTTTTTTAGCATGCTTCATCTCCTGTCTTTTTAGGCCGTTGGTAGTAATGTAGTCCTTCACTTCACCGTCACCGCAGCTCGGTCACGTGACAGATCTGGTGTGACTCATCCAGAATCTGTCACACCAAGAGGGTCACGTGACTGCCCGGGAAGGTGTCGCGGCCAGCAAGTCACAGTGACGATCTTGGTAACAGCCAACCGCAGTTGGTCACAACGTGACTGAGCTCGAACGAATGACGCCGACAGAGTCACGTTTACGCTGCTGGCGCTTACGACAAGCTGGCTTTGCTAAACGTGCCCTACCCTCAACTTCACGGCCACAACCGCACTGACACACACGAACATCATCAGAACCACGCAGTGACAAAATGCCGGAGGCCATCATCCTGGCCATATCAACCGGCACACCATTCCCGACAGCACGGTAACGCGCGCCAAGAGTAAACGCCGGTAAATCTATGCCATCGCGCAAGCCTTGCAACTGACAGAAGCGAAGCCAATCACGCTTACCCAGTTGTGAGCCTTCGCTTGCAGTACAACACGGCTCAACGTCAGTACGAACAGGAAGACGCTTCACGGTAAGTACAAGGCCGTCACAGTGGCCGAACTGAAAATGCCGCAACCGATTCTGCTGCAAACCGCATTCCGATGCGTTGATATCAATGCGCTGGTGACTGTAGCCCGGCAACACCATGTCCGGTACACCGGCAACATTTTCCATGAGCCACCAGGTCGGGCGGGCCTCAAGCACAACGCGACGGAACTCGGCAAGCATTTCAAGGCCGTAGCCGGACGGCTCAGAGCGGCGGGCTTTGCTGAAATCAGGGCACGGCGGACCACCGATGACACCATCAAAACGACCAGCAACAACCCTAAATTGCCGGATGTCATTGCCATAAATGAGGTCAGGTCCACGAACAACCGAGAAGCCCTCAGCTTCAAATCCTCGGCCCAGAAGATCAACGCCAGGAAAAAGGCTCAAGACGAGCTGTGACGGAGCTGCTGGCAAAGCTACCTGGTCAGTCACAAGTACCCCAAAACAGTAAAAACGTGATGGTTCAGTGTGACTCTCCTGGTGTGACTTGTCCAGAGTGAGTCACGATCAAGAAGTCACAGCTTACTGAAAGTCCAGCTATTTACCTTTTAACCCGTCAAAGAGCCACCATCATGGAGATCTTGCTTTACTCCATCCCCGGCAGCAGATACCGCAGCGCCCATGTTTGGAGATGCAACGGCTACTGATTTGGTTTGTGGCGGCCGTGGCGAGTCGCAATAGGCATAAACTTGACGATAACCAAGCTGTCGGAAGAGCCGCGCAGGAGCAGCTTTGAAGACTGACCCACTCTGGGTTGTCAATCAGGTCGCCGGTTTCCATGTCCCTGCCCGACTTCCCGACCACACCCGAATCCATGAGCGGCAAAGTCGGCTCGACTTCCCCGGTCTCGGGGTTAAGTCGACCCGGGTGCAGCGGCGAGATCGAGGTGTAATCGATGAAAGCGGACAGGCTGGCCGAGAAGCGAAGACAAAGCCGGTACGACAGACAAAAACGAAGGGCTTGGACTTTGTCGTCTAGCCAATGCATGACCGGTGTGCGGACGATGGACGACTTCGCCTGCATCATGGTCGCCAAAATTTTGGGTATTGACGGCATGATCGTCATCGCCGCGGCACAGATGGCACGCGAGAAAAATCAAGCACGTAAGGACGTTGGGGAAGACCTGCGAAAAAAGATGGGCGCCCGCGCCCTGGGCGGGCTGGCGGCGGAGGCGATGCGGATGGGGAGTCTAAGTGCTGACAATGCTAGTGCGCCACATTTGATGTCAAATGCATTATTAAAGCGTTGTTGCAACACGCCATTTGTATATTGCGTCAAATAAAGGAAGCTAGGGAAAAGCTCTCCAAGTTCTTCACCGCCTTCATCGTCAAGCCCTCTCCGCCAGAACCTGCCATCTCACCGTGCCGCCCAACTGGTCGTTTTGCGTCTGATCGGCGTCGATGCCGATCCCGTTCACCGGCTGAGGCACCAGGGTCTGCACCATTTGGTAGCCCCGTTGCGGGATCTCCGGCACGCTGCTGCAAGATTGCCAGTAATGCTGGAAAGGCAATTCATACAACTGCGCTCCGCTCAATCCCGCGTCGGACCCCACATACAAGCCTGGCGCGTAGCCCGCGGCGGACACCGCTTCAAACCATTGCGAACAATAGTCGGCCACATCCTGCGCCGCCGTCCCGTCCGCCACGCCTTCCAGATCGCACCAGATGTTCACGCCGGGCAATAATCCGACCGTTTTCGCATGCGCGGCCGTGTTCTGGCCGTCGCTTTTGCCCATGGCCGCATTCGGCGACCAGCCGGGCTCTCTCACATGTTGCACGGCCATCAAGGCCAGGCCCGCTTCAAGAACATCCTGCGCTTCGCTTGCGGACAGGTCTGAGACGTACTCATCGGACCCTAGCGTGAGATAACGAACGCAAAACTGGTAGCCGGAGGCGGCGAACTGCCGGGCAAGCTCCAGGGACAGCGGCGTATCGGCGTCAAAGCCATGCGCGCCGGCCGGAGCGGCTTCAACGCAGACTCCGCTTGGACTGTAAGAGGCGTTCATCTTCTTGGTCTCACGCAAAAAACAACACTCATCAGCATAAGCCAGGCGGCGTCTTGCGCAGTGGCCATTGGGATGGTTGCGTCCTGGAATGACTATGTTTCGTTTTGACGCTTGGTCGCGGGCTTGTGAAAACAATCCGGCGGCGGGTTGCCCTTGATGGCGGCGCTGTAGATTTTTCTGGCCAGCGCGAAATCGGACTCGCCGTAACGCGATGGGTCAGCTTTCAGCGCCTGCTCCAACATATTGGTCAGGTGGGCCCATTCCTTATCATTTAACGTTACAGTGACGGTATTTGCCCGGTACTTTCGTTGCCGTTCCGCCCCGGACATTGCAAGGCCGGTACTAGGACGGCCGCGCTTCCTGGCTGCGGCGGCTTCGCCTTGTCGCTGTTCTTCCTTCATTGCCCGCCCTCCTCTGCCCGTTTGTGCCTGTTGGTCCAAGTTAATTATGCGTCACTGTGACGTAAATTCAAAATTATCGTCACCGTAACGCAAATTATGCTCTTGGAGGCTAGGCCACTTGGCGCTTTTGCCCGTTACTTCGCCCGGTATGCATAATTAATTCAATGAATATATGGTATTGAGATGCTATTTTTTTTGTTTTTGGATTAAAATTTGGAATAAAGTAAATATGTGACAGGTATTTGCATGGCATTTTATTTGTCGAGTTCGCCCTCTCGGGCGATAACCAGCAACACTGGCTGCGCGCAGCCGGAAGCAACGATCTAAATGACCAACAAAAACATAAAACTACATAATCAACGGCTGCCCCAGCACCTGCTGCGGGCCAGGGAATCGGTGATGGCATACTTCCGCCCGATCCTCAACCGTTACGGGGTGACAGAGCAACAGTGGCGCATTCTGCGAGTGCTGGAGGACTTTGGAGATCAGGAGGCCGGCGTTATCGCGGACCGGGCTTGTATCCTGCCGCCAAGCCTGACCGGCATCCTGGTCCGCATGGAAAAAGCGGGGCTGATCCATCGTCAGCGCGACCATGTGGACAGCCGACGTCTGATCATTTCAATGTCGCGGGACGGCCGTGACCTGATTCAACAGATCTCCCCGCTGGCGGAAGACTGTTATCGCCAGATAGAAAGCCATTTGGGCCAGGAAAAGCTGAGCCAGTTGCTGGGCTTGCTGGATGACCTGGAGAAGCTGCCGGCGCCGCGCGCCGGTTGATCAGAACGCCGGGCCCTGGGCGGGTTCCGCCTCGGGCTCGGGCAACCTCGCCGCCGGATCTTGGCGGTAGAACAAGACAAGCTGCTCGTACAGCTCCGGGCTGTCCAACTTGAGTTGGTGCGGCAGCTCGAAAAAAGCTTCGCTCAACACGGCGAAGAACTCGGCCGGGTTCTCCGCCGCGTACGGGTCCAGCCAGCCGGGGTCGATGCCGCGGTCCAGCATGCGGCACAACAGGCGATAGCCCCGGGACCAGACGCGGCTCCATTGCGCCTGTTGCATGCCCTTGTGCAAGGGCGGCGAACCGTTGGCCGGGCCGTTGAGCATGTCCAGCTTGTGCGCCACTTCGTGAATTACCACGTTCCAGCCGTCCAGCTGCTCGGAAGCGCGCGCGTCCGGCAGCGACAACACCACCGGGCCGTCCTGACGGGCCTGGCCTATCAGCACGCTCTCGCTTTCATGCTGCAGGCCTATGCCATCCATCCAGATGTCGCGCGCGACAAACGGCGACGGGTACAGCACCACGTCGTTCCAGCCGCTCAGGGCGGCTTTGCCCAGATTCATGGCGGGCAGCGCCATTTGCAGGGCCACGCTGGCGCATGAGCGGGCGCTTAAGCGCACCCCGTCTTGGCCGGAGAAGCTTTTGCTGCGCAAAACCCAGGCCGCCAGTTCGATCAGGCGCGATAGCTCCGCCTCGTTCAGCCCGGCCAGCAGCGGCATGCGCGCGGCCTGCTCTCGCAGCGCGGCCATCGTTTCCGGAGCGGTTTTGCCGGATAGCGCGCGGCGAATCCACTCAATCACCATGAACTCTCGTCCCGTTTTATCGTCTCTCATACTCTGAGGGCGATTTCGCGCATTTCAATGCGCGTCCCATCCGATCCGTCGCAAGACGTCAACATTCCGCTTTCGCTGCGCCGGCTCAGGCTGGCGCGTCAGTCAAAATCAAAAATAAACGGGGGAATTATCATGAGCCTGCCTTGGCAAACGCTGGCGCTCAATCCTTTGGCGGCATTCGGCGTGCTGTTGTCGCTGGGCGTGATTGGCGGCCAGATCGCCGTGCGGGTGGCGCGTCTGCCCGCCATCGTCGGTTATGTGCTGACCGGCTTGCTGATTGGTCCGCACAGCCTGCGGCTATTGGACGAGCAACTATTGCAGCAAGCGTCCATCTTCGTGCACCTGGCCTTGGGCATTGCGCTGTTTGAGGCCGGGCGCCGTGTGGATTTGCGCTGGCTGCGGGTGGAACGCACCTTGTTGCTGACCACCTTGTTCTATTGCCTGCTGACCTTGCTTGGCCTGTTCGCCGCCTTGCAGCTGTTCGGCCTGGGTCTGGCGGCCAGCCTGATGCTGGCCGCGCTGGGCGTGGCCACTTCGCCGGTGGTCACGCTGGAGATTGTGCGGGAGTCTAACGCGGACGGCCAGGTCAGCGAACGCCTGCTGGTGGCCACGGCATTGTCCAATCTGCTGGCCCTGCCCTGCTTCGCGCTGGCCTTGTCCTATGGTCATCTGTCCGGCAACAACGGCGTGGAAAGCGGCATTCTGCTGCCGGGCTGGCTGACCTTGGCCTCCTGTGCGCTGGGCCTGTTGGCCGGTCTCGCGGCGATCCAGCTTAATCGCTGGCTGGGCGGCCGGCAGCGGGAATCGCAGAAAGTCATGCTGTTCGGTTTGATCGCGCTGGTGGTCGGCGTGGCGGACATGCTGCAGGTCTTGCCGTCCCTGGCCTTGCTCACGGCCGGCCTGGCCACGCGCAACCTCAAGCACGGCCATACCGTGACCGAACGCGGCATCATGTCGTCCGCCCATATCTTTACCGTGGCGTTCTTCGTGGCCGCCGGCGCGCAACTGGCGCCGCAGTCGCTGGCGCAATTCTGGCCGGTGGCCCTGGCCTGCCTGCTGCTGCGCACCGGCTTCGCCGTGTTGATCTGGTGGCTGGCGGCCGGCGCCAATGGCCTGCCCAAGCGCCACGGCGCCTGCCTGGGCCTGGCGCTGAACTCCTGGTCCGGCGGCACTTCGCTGTTGATGAGCTTGGGCGCGATTTCCCTGGGCGCCGCCGCGGGAAACTTCAGCGGAGTGATGATGGCCATCTTGGTGATCAATGAATTGTGCGCGCCGGTGCTGACCCGCCTGGCCTTGAAGCTGGCCGGCGAAACCCGGCCGCAGGAGTGAGACGATGTTGGAATTCAACCGCAGTCAGCCGCTGACCCTGGGGGTGGAACTGGAGCTGATGATTCTCAATCGGCGCGATTACGATCTGACCCGCGGCTCGGACGATTTGCTGTTGCAGGTGAATCGCCTGCAGCACGGTTTCGACATCAAGCCGGAAATCACCCAGGGCATGATTGAGATCGGCACCGCCGTGCACAGCGACGTCAACAAGATGCTGGAGGAGATTCTGGCCATCCGCGAGCTGCTGGTCAGCAGCGCGCGCAAACTGAATCTGGGCCTGGCCGGCGGCGGCTCGCATCCGTTCCAGCATTGGGACGAGCAACGCATCTACCCCAAGGAGCGCTATCACCTGGTGTCCGAGCTGTACGGCTATCTGGCCAAGCAGTTCACCGTTTACGGCCAGCACATTCACATCGGCTGCCCGGACGGCGACAGCGCGGTGCGCCTGACCCATTATCTGGCGCGCTACATTCCGCACTTCATCGCGCTGTCCGCGTCTTCTCCGTTTTACCAGGGGGTGGACACGCTGTTCCAGACCTCGCGGCTGACCAGCGTCAACGCCTTCCCGCTGTCCGGCTGCATGCCTTGCGTCAACAACTGGGCGCAGTTCAACGACTATTTCCGGCGCATGGCCAACCTCGGCATTGTCGCCAGCATGAAGGACTTTTACTGGGACATCCGGCCCAAGCCGGAGTACGGCACGGTGGAAATCCGCATCTGCGACACGCCGCTGTCGGTGGAGACGCCGGTGCTGCTGGCGGCTTACGCGCAGATGCTGGCGCACCGCTGTCTGAGCGAACGCCAGGACGAGGTGTGTCAGGAACATTATCTGACGTATAGCTACAACCGTTTCCAGGCCTGCCGCTTCGGCTTTGACGGCATGCTGGTGGATGCCGGCAACAATAGCCAGATCGGGCTGCAAGAGGATTTGCTCAATACCTTGAATCAGCTGGAGCCGCAGGCCGAGGCGCTGGGCAATCAGGCGCAGTTGACCGCCTTGCGCCAGCGGGTGTTGAAGCGGCAGTCCGACAGCGCCTGGCTGCGGCAGGTGTTCGACGACAGCGGTTCTTTGTCCGAGGTGGTGCGCCGGCAAAGCGAACACTGGATGTACGCGGCACCAGGAGTGGGCGTAAACTGAGGGGCTCAAACCTTAACCAAGCCGCCATGCCATTCGACCTGCCCGCCCTGCCCGATCCCGCGCTGCCTGCCCGCTACTGCATTTTCGAAGGGCCCAAGATCCTGTTGCTGGACCAGGCCCTGCCGGATGACCGCGCGCGCGCCTGGCCGCTGGCCCAGATCCTGTTCATCGGCGTGCATGAGGAACACAATCTGTTTCTGGCGGAACTGGTGGGCGCTCCTCCGGCCGGCTGCGAGTGGCTGGCCCTGCGCCCGGCCTTGCTCAGCCTGCCCTCCGGGCTGACGCCGGCCATCGCCCGCGCCGCGCAAATCCGCCAGTTCCAGCGCACTCATCGTTATTGCGGCCGTTGCGCCGGGCCCCTGCTTCAGCGGCCGGACGATAGCGGCAAACGCTGTTCCAGCTGCGGCCAGCTCTACTATCCCAAGCTGTCGCCGGCGATGATGGTGGTAATCCATCGCGGCCGGCAATTGTTGCTGGCGCGCAGCCCTCATTTCGTCCCCGGCGTCTACAGCGCGCTGGCCGGCTTTGTCGAGCCCGGCGAAACCCTGGAGGAATGCGTGCACCGCGAGGCGTTTGAAGAGGTGGGCGTGCGCATCAAGAATCTGCGCTACGTCTGCTCTCAATCCTGGCCCTTTCCCCACTCGCTGATGCTGGGTTTTACCGCGGAGTACGACAGCGGCGACATCCAGCCTCAGGAGGGCGAGATCGAAGACGCCGGCTGGTTCGACATCGACGCCCTGCCGCAAACGCCGACGCCCATCTCCATCGCCTATCAATTGCTGAATCACACCGTGGCGTGGCTGCGCGCGCGGGACGAGGGGCGGGCCTAGCTGCTTAGCCGTATGGCGGACGGCCTCCGTCTCGCCCCCGCGCTACACCCCTATCCATCTTTCCATCACAAGCAGGCCGGCGCGCCTGCTTGATCCTCCACATCATTTTGACGCTGTCCCCGTCTACTTCCTCCGCGCTCTCCCGCCGCCGCCCATCGGCGAATGCTCAATGGCTCTCCATTCTTGTATATAAGTTTTTCTACTCATATCTATAAATACAAAAAGTAATGCTGATATAAGCGCGGTGATAAGCTTTAGTCATAGCCAAAGCGACGCGACTCCCGCCTGCAAGGGGACATCTCGTCGAATTCAATGAAATACGGCGGCGATGACGCAGGCCGGCCTCCCTCCTCAGGCCCAATCACCGCGCCGCACAAGGAGCGCAAAATGAAAATCCGCATGCTTGCCTTATCCCTCTTGCTGGCCTGCGCCGCCAACGCTTCCCTGGCCAGCCCAACTCAATGCGAAAACAAAGACTACGCCTTGCAATTGCTGGGCTCGGGCGGGCCGATCTCCGACGACGGCCGCGCTTCGTCCGCCTCGCTGATCTGGTGGAAGGGCAAGCCGGTGGCGCTGATAGACGCCGGCGGCGGCGCCTTTCTGCGCTTCGGCCAATCCGGCGCGCGGCTGGAAGACGTCGGCTTCATCGGCCTCACCCACTTTCACACCGACCATGTATCGGACTTGCCCGCGCTGCTTAAGGGCAGCTACTTTTTCAGCTCGCCCCGCGCCATTCAGATGTCCGGCCCAACGGGCGGCGCCGGCTTTCCCAGCCTGAGCGGCTTCATGAACGCCCAGTTCAACGCCAAAAGCGGCGCTTACGCCTATCTGTCCGGCCTCTACTCCGGCCAGGGCGACATCCCGCTCAAGGTCTCGCTGTCCAATGTGGACTACCGCAAGACCACGCCGACCACGGTGTATGAAAAAGACGGCGTCCGCATCAGCGCGCTCGGCATTCCGCACGGCGACGTGCCCTGCCTCGCTTATCGGATCGACACCAAGGACGGCAGCATCGTCGTCTCCGCCGATCAGAACGGCGGCAACCCTCGCTTTATCGATTTCGCCAAGAACGCGGACATTCTGGTGATGCCGCTCGCCATCGACGAGCAGGCGGACCCCGCTTCCGCCTTCCTGCACGCCAAGCCGTCCGTCGTCGGCCGTATCGCCGCCGCGGCGAAGCCCAAGCAGTTGGTGCTCAACCATTTCATGGGCAAGGGCCTGCGGCTCAAGGAGCAATCGATCTCCATCGTCCGCCGTTATTACCCAGGCCCGATCCACGCCAGCCGCGACCTTTCATGCTTCCCTGCGCATTGAGCGCCGCCATCCCAAAGGAGAACCGACATGAAAAAACAGATCATTCTTTCCATCGCCATGACATCCTTGCTCGGCCTGAGCGCCGAAGCCGCATTGGCGGCGGAAGCCAGCCAGCCGGCGCAAGCGGTGAAAAGCCAAAGCGGCCATGGCGGCAAATGCGCCAGCGGCAAGTGCGGCACGGTGAAGATGTATGAGAAAGCCCCTCTCCAGCACGATCCGCAAGATCAATTGGTGCGCGCCCGCGACGGCAAGTGCGGCAAGACCGGCCAAGGCGTCCACTCCGACCAAACCGGAAAGGGAAAAATGGTGGAGGGCGTATGCGGACAATAAATCACCAGGCCGTCGGCGTGGGGCTGCGCGCCGAACATGCCCAATGGCTGGCCGATCACCCCCCGCAGCCTGAAATCGACTTCCTGGAAATCACGCTGGAAAACTGGATGGACATCGGCGGCCGCAAACGCGAACAGCTGGACCGTCTGGCGGAGAAATACCCGTTGATCTCGCATGGGCTCAGCCTGTCGATAGGCGACGAGCTGCCGCTGGACGCGGACTATCTCCAGCGCGCCAAGCGCTTTCTCGACCGCTATCGCATCCGCCTGCATGGCGACCACCTTAGTTACTCCCGTGATCGGCAAGGTTATTTATACGAACTGCTGCCGATCCCCCGCGGCGAAGCGGCCGCGGCGCGCGTCGCCGCCAAGATACGCCAGGTTCAAGACCTACTGGATCGACCGTTGATCCTGGAAAACATCAGCTACTACCACGCCCACGCTGGCCAGATGGAGGAAGCGGACTTCATCCGCGCCGTTGTCGAACAAAGCGGCTGCCAATTGCTGCTAGACATCAACAACGTCTACGTCAACGCCTGCAACCACGGTTACGACCCGCGACGTTTCATCGCCGATCTGCCGTCCCAGGCCATCCGCTACTTCCACATCGCCGGCCACTGGCGCCGCGACGACGGCATCCTGATCGACACCCACGGCGCGGCCGTATGCGAAGAGGTGCTGGAACTGGCCCGGCACGCCGTGGCTTTGCACGGCTCCCGTCCGCTGCTGCTGGAGCGCGACAACCAGTTGCCGCCGTGGCTGGAACTATGCGAAGAAGCGAACGCGCTGCGGCGCCGCATCCACCTGCCGGCGGCCCAGGCCGCCTGAGCGCGGCAAAGGAGACATCATGAACGCGATATCGGACATCGAAACCTTCAGCCGGCGGCTGCGGGGCGGCCCGGAGGCCTTGGGCGAGCGTTCCGTCGAGCTTTACCGCCAGTTTCTGCGCGGCAATATCGAGGAAGTGCTGAGCCATGTTTTCCCCTTGTTCTGCGCCAGGCTGTCGGCTGAGCAGCTGCGCGGCCGCATCGACGACTTTTTGGCGGGTCACACCTCGTCCAGCCCCGAGTTCCACCACATCGCTACCGAGTTTCTCTGTTTCTCCCAAGCCGGCCTGCCCGCGGATCTGCGGCAATGCCTGGAATACGAGTGGCTGCTGTTCAGCGTGGAAATAGACGAGGCCGTCGTGACGCCGCCCTCCGCCGGGCTGGCGACGGAAAGCTCCGTTTTCTCGCTCAATCCCACGCTGGCCTGCGTTGAACTGCAGCTGGACTTCGCAGGGCTTGCCGGACCTTACGCCATCTTCCGCGACGCCCGGCATCAGGTGATCCGGAAACCGCTGAGCGCCTTAGATCGCTGGCTGCTGGAGGCCTTGCGGACGCCTTGCGCCTATCCGGCGCTGTCGGCCGAAGTTCCGCCCGACGCGCTCCGGACCTGGCTCAAGGAAGCGCTCGCCACCGGTTTGATACAGATGCGCGACATGCGCGCGCCGGCGTCCGACGCCGGCCGCCCAATATGAGGAATACGAAAATGATTGCCAAGATAATGAATGGTTTCGACCGGGCGCTTGCGGCCTGCAAGCAATACGACTTCATCGCCCTGCTGGGCGTCCGCCTCTATCTGCTGCCGGTGATCTACGTCGGCGCCCATTCCAAGGTGGTCGGCTTCAGCGCGGCGGTGAGCTGGTTCGGCGCTCCGGCCAGCGAAGGCGGCCTGGGCCTGCCCTTCCCCGTGCTGTTCGCCTTTCTGGCCGCGGCCACCGAGGTGCTGGGCCTGGTCTGCATCGCGCTCGGCTTGTTCACCCGGGTGATGGCCATCCCCATGATGGTGCTGATGAGCGCGGCCAGCGCCATGGTGCACCTGCCGCGCGGCTGGCTGGCCATTGCCGCCAAGGACATGGAGTCCAGCCAGCGCTTGGCTGGCTTCCTGTCCTGGCTGGCGGAGAACTTCCCCGGCCGTTACAACTACATCACTGAACTGGGCGACCCGGTCATCCTGAACAACGGGATGGAGTTCGCCGCCACCTACTTCGTCATGCTGTTGGTGCTGTTCTTTTACGGCGGCGGCCGCTACGTCAGCGCGGATTACTGGCTGCGCAAGCGCTTTGCCGCTTAAAAGCGTTTCAAAATCCGCTGCGCTTCAAGCCGAGAGCGTTCTCGGAATAAGAGCTCGCCTGCCGGCCAATGATGGCCGCCCGTCTTTTGGTCAGTTCGAACAAGCATGCCGGCCGCCTATAACAGGCAGTAGCTGGCATCCTCATGTCGGCCTCCTGTTATGACCATGAGCCCCAGCCTGATTTGGCTGGGGTCTTTTTATGCCCTAGAAAAAGGGGCCTATCCCCTGATGGCAAGATGGTGGCCGACTAAAATGACGCAAATTGAAAATGCGATCGAGTCATAGGCAAGCAAGAATTGATAGGCATTGCTGCCGGCATACGAAAGAAAGGCGTATCCGGCAGAAACCAAGAGCATCCCAAAGAATTTTTTCTTGCTTCTTTTGCTTGGGCCCTTATCGTAGTAAGCGAAAAAATTGGCCAAAGCGCTGGTGAAGGCGGCCCCGTATACCGTCCAACTGGAAGAGGTGCGGGCCTCGTAGATCGCGAGGCTGTTCAGCGCACACAGGGTGGCTTGCAAGAAACCTGCTCGCCCAGCTTTCCAATTTAAATGAAACTGCAGTTCCCTTTGGGTCTGTAACCACAGCCAGCCAATTCTTGCCGTTGCAAAATTCCAGCACTCTCTAAAAGCCATAAGGTCGAACTGCAAGTTCGGCGCCCATGGAAAGTTCTGATTCAGAATTCTCAGCGTTTCGGCCGCGCTTGTTTCGATATCGACTCTCATTCCTTCCGGAGTGAGGAAATTGCCATCTCCAGTCATTTGTCAGTCTCCCATAAGGGGTGCGTCAAATTAACGATTGGCGTGTCGATTAATGTCGCCGTTACATCAATAAGTAGCCGACTAAAGTATTTTTTCTACAGAAACAATGCTTTATGACGGCTTGTAGGGATGATGACGATTCTTGGCTAAAGAAGTATGGGGAAAAAGCGTAACAATGCGCGAAGCGGCGGGGCGGCGATATTTTGGCGCAGTGGGAAATATCAGCCAACGTGGCCGGCGCTCCCCCAAAACGCACCAAGGGCCTATAGAGAAAACTCTATAGGCCCTTGATTTTATTGGTGCCGGCGGCAGGAATCGAACTCGCGACCCCCTGATTACAAGTCAGGTGCTCTACCAACTGAGCTACACCGGCGAAGAGAGGCGTATTATGTCTTGCCTCAATGGCTTTGGCAAGCCGTCAGCGCGTCTTTTTCGGCGCCTTTTTATGCGCCTTCTTCACGCTTTTGCCTACCTTTTTGTTTTTGCTGATTTTTTTAGCGGGCGCCTTGGCCTGTGGCGCGCGCTTTGCGGTTTTGGCTGCGTGACGCGGCTTTTTGGCTGTCGATTTTTTGACGGTCGATTTTTTTGTTGCCGGCTTGGCCGCCGCCTTGCCGTGACGCGTCTGCTTGGCGCTAATGGCCTTGGCCTGACGCTTGCCCTGCTTCGCGGATTTCGCCTTGGCCTTGCCTTTGGCCTGGCGAGCAGGCTTGGCTTGCTCTTTGGCGCGCGCCGGTTCCGCCGCCTGAACGGCTTTGGCCGGCGCGGCCTTGCGCGCGGGCTTGCTCGCCGGCGCCATCTGCACGTCGCCGGGCAAAGGCATGTCTTCGGGTTCGGCCAGGCTGGCCGGGCTGATCAACGCCAGGCTCAAGGCCAGCGCAATGGTGTGCGTCGCGAATTTCATGATCGGGGGTCTAATGCTCTCTGGGATGAAACGGGCCGCGCTTTGCGCCGCCAAAACCCGCATACTAGCACGGGGTTTCCCGCGCCCTGGCGGAAATTGACGACGGCGTGCAAAGTCCAATCCGCCGCGCGGACTGATTTTTATTGCCGCAGTGCGCCATCGCCGCCTCACATATGCTATACCCACAGTGCAATGCCAATGTAATTGCCTTTGCGCTCGTTTGCGCCGCTCGCTTCCCTTTCCTGGCACGTAATGGAAACAGCATGCCCCAGCCCAAAATTTTGCTGGTGGACGACAGCGCCACCAATAGCCTGATGGTCCGCACCTTCGTTGAAGACC
Source organism: Chromobacterium rhizoryzae (assembly GCF_020544465.1). Taxonomy (NCBI): domain Bacteria; kingdom Pseudomonadati; phylum Pseudomonadota; class Betaproteobacteria; order Neisseriales; family Chromobacteriaceae; genus Chromobacterium; species Chromobacterium rhizoryzae. The sequence continues at coordinate 2,518,617 of NZ_CP066126.1, read as the reverse complement.
TGGGCTATCAATGCGATCTCGCCGGCAATGGCCGGGAGGCCGTCGCCATGTGTAAGACAGTCGGCTACGACTTGATCCTGATGGACATCATCATGCCGGTGATGAACGGACTGCAGGCCACGATGGAGCTGCGGACCCTGTTCGGAGAACACTGGGTGCCCATCATCTTCCTGACCGGCCTGAGCCAGCAGCAAGATCTGATCGAAGGCCTCAAGGCTGGCGGCGACGACTATCTGACCAAACCGGTCAGCCCGGACCTGCTGACTGCCAAGATCCAGGTATTTTTGCGCATCGCCCAAATGCAGCGGCAGATCAACCAGGACGCGGTGCGCCTGGAGCGCTACTTCCAGAACAATGAGCGCGAACAAAGCTACGCCTTGGAGCTGATCGAGCGGCTGAATCGGCAACAACTGGAACTGCCGGCCCATGTCTGGCGCCATTTGCGGCCGGCTTCCCAGTTCAACGGCGATCTGGTCTGCTATGCCCGCGCGGCAGATCGGGAATACCTGATGTTGGCCGATTGCACCGGACACGGCCTGACCGCGGCCATCAGCGCCATCCCGGCGGTGGAGTGCTTTTACGAGCTGGCTCAGGCGCAAGCGGCCTTGGGCGACATCGCGGCGGCCATCAACGACAAACTGCACCGCCTGCTGCCCTCCGGGCGCTTCGTCGCCGGCATCCTCATCGGAATCGACGCGGCCGCGCAGTCTGTGCAGGTCTGGAACGGCGGCATTCCCTGCGCGCTGATGTTTGATCCACAAGGGCGCAAGGTCAAGCAATTCCGTTCCGAGCACCCGCCCCTGGGCATTTTGGCGGCTAGACAGTTCGACCGTTCGCTGGAAACCAGCATGTTGAAGTCGGAGCATGCGCTGGTCGTCTGCTCGGACGGCATTACCGAGGCCCAGGCGGACAATGGCCAGATGTTTGGCCTGGACGGCGTGATCAAGGCGGTGGAAGCCGGCTGGCCCGGACGGATCGGCAATACCGTATTGCAGGCGCTGCAGCGCCACCGCCAGAACGAAGCCATCTTGGACGACGCGTCCTTGCTGGTGGTGCATTCGCCATCGGTCCCAAACCAGCCTGAGGCCGATATCGGCTGCGCCGTGCCAAACCGCTCCCGCTGGCACGACGCCTGAGCGCCGCGCCTAGTCCTCCACCTCTCTCACATAGCGCACCAGCGCCTGCAAAAGCTGGGAGAAACGATGCGCGGCCAGATTGCCGTCCGAGGGCGTGAGCCAGGTGCTGCTGATTTCCAGCTGAATGGCGGGCACGCCCAGCCGCGAAGCGAATTTGGCGATGGTCTGATGCTTGGACGCGGCGAAGTAGTTGTCGGAGACATTGAGCACGCCCTGCCCTCGCAAACGCTGCTCCAGCCGCTGTTGCAGCCAGGGCTTGCCCAGGAGCGAAGCCCCGTTCAAGGTGCCGAAATCCACGTCGTAAGGCCGGTAAGGATGGCTGCCGTGCAGGTCCAGCACCAGCAAGGGACGCTGATCGGCGATCAAAGCCGCCAGCTTGCGTTTGAAGGCGTTGTCGTCTTCGTAATTGGGGTCGGACGGCGAGGCGCGGGTGGTGTAGATCGCGGTGGCGCCGGCCAGTTGGTGCAGCATCGCCGCCAAGGCCGCGGTGCCGCCGCCGTCGGAGAAACGGTATTGCCCGTCGCGGAACGGGCTGGTGGCGTGCGGCGCGGTGACGATGATGGGACGCTTGCCCTCCAATACGGTAAACCACGGCTCGCCGTTTTGCGGCGGCCTGTCCTTGGCGGCGTCCGCCTCCTGCTGCAGCTTGATGGCCTCGACGATGTGGGCCGGTTCGATGACGGCCCGTTCCGGCGGGGTCTTGCCGACGGCGGGCGCCGTCGATAAGGCCAGAATCAGAATCCCCGCTACCCATCCGCTTCTCATCGCCTTCCTCCTGATTCTTGCCCGATCATTGCTGGACCGGGCATGCGCGGCTTGGTTCTAAGAACCTGTTTGCGATCTGCTACGCGTCGGCGATACAGCGTTGAAAACAGCCATGCCGTTTTTCAGCCGTTTTCGCCTTGCCGCGACTTGCGCGAGACTTTGAACAGGTTCGGGCCAGTCCGGCAAGGCCGCGCTAACGCGCCGGCTTTTGCGCGGAGAGCAGCAGCAGGGCCGGACGGCGCGCGTGCGGCCGCAAACCGTCCCGATGCGCCAGGGTCTGCGGGTCCGGCGCGGGCTCGCCCAGATGAAGCAGTTGGAAGCCGGCGTCCAGCAAGCCTTTCACATAGCTTTCCACCGTGCGGTGATGTTTGATCACGCCGTCGACGAACCAGCGGCTTGCGCGCGCATCTTGCTGAAAGTAGGCGTCCAGCGTCCAGTGCGATGGCTCGCCCGCCGCGTCCAGCGCCCAACCCTGAGGGCTGGCCGTGCAAATCGGGTGCTCCACCGTCAGCGCGAACACGCCGCCGGGCCGCAGCGCGGCGAACACGCGCGCCGCCGCCGCCGCGTAATCCTCCACATAGTGCAGGGCCAGCGAGGACACGGCCAGATCATAGGCGGCGGCCGGAGGCTGAAAATCCTCGATGCCCGCGCACCGATATTGGATGGCGGGATCCTGGGTGCGCGCCCGCGCCTGTTCCAGCATGCGTTCGGACAAATCCACCGCGGTGACGCTGGCCGCGCCCTCGCCGCGCGCCCAGCGGGCGAAATCGCCGAAACCGCATCCCAGGTCCAGGATGTCGATGCCGGCCAGCGGCGGCAGCGCGCCGCGCAAGGCGGGCTGCTCCAGCACGCCGTTCAGCCCGGTGTCGCTGTCGCGCAAGGCTTGGTATTGGGAGAAAAAGACTGGATGGTCGTAGATGTTTTGCTGCATGTGGAGGCTCCGTAAAAAATCTAAGAGCCTGTTCAAAGTCTCGCGAGCAAGAGCGAGACAAGGCGAAAACAGCAGAGAAAGCGGAATGTACATACGGTACATGAGCATTTCGAAGGTGTTTTCAACGCCGTATCGCTGAAGCGCAGCAGACATTGAGCAGGTTCTAAGGAAAGCGCCCCAGGGCGGCGCGCGGCCATGCCGACGCGCAAAAGCGCGCCGGGCTCTCACGGCCTGGCGCGCGTCTTCTCTCATCCGGACTCTCACCGTCGGCTTCGGCTTCTCACCGAATCTGCTGACCCGCGCATCGTGGAAACGGCTGCGCGGCGCTCGCGGGCTCGTCGCCGGCATTCGCCGCGACATACCGCCGGTGGGGAATTTCACCCCGCCCTGAAGACCGGCACAGCATAAAGGCGGCGCGGAAGTTGGACAAGCCCCGCCCCATCGCGCATAGTCTGCGCATTCCAATTGCAATGGAGCGAAGCATGACCCCGAAGCTGCCGATCTGGCTGTTTTTTTGTTTGAGCGCCGGCGCGGCCGTCGCCGCGCCCACCCCGGCCGCCAAGAACGAGATCAACCATCTATTAGACTATCTGGCCCAGTCCGGCTGCGAATTCAATCGCAACGGCAGTTGGTACGGCTCTAAAGAGGCCCGCGATCATCTGAACGACAAATACCAGTATCTGCTGAAAAAAGACTGGGTCAGCAACGCGGAAAGCTTCATCGAGCGCGCGGCCACCCAGAGCAGCATCAGCGGCAAGGCCTATCAGGTGCGTTGCGGCTCGGCGCAACCGGTGGCCAGCGCCGGCTGGCTGAAAGCGGAGCTGGGCCGCTACCGCCAGCGCAAATAAGCCGTTCCGCCGGCGTCCGGCCGGCAATCCAGGCCTGCCGGACCGCCACGCAGCTGTTATAATCGCCGCTTTCCTGTAATCCAGTGTTCTTTTCCCGATGACTGCTGCCCAGCTGCTGGCCCAACTCAAGGCCGACCTCCCCTCCTGCCTGATCCGCGACCGCCACGCCTTGCGCCGCAAACTGAGCGACGCCGCCGAGCGGCTGAAGAAAAACCAGCCCGCGGACAGGCAGCTGGCCGATATCCAGACGCAGATCGAGCGCTCCGCCGCCAAGGTGGCCGCGCGCCGCGCCCATCTGCCCAAGCCCGATTTCGACGACGCCCTGCCGGTCAACCAGAAACTGGCCGACATCAAAGCCGCCATCGACGGCCATCAGGTGGTGATCATCTGCGGCGAAACCGGCTCCGGCAAAACCACCCAGCTGCCCAAGATCTGCCTGGAACTGGGCCGCGGCGTGCACGGCCTGATCGGCCACACCCAGCCGCGCCGGCTGGCCGCGCGCTCGGTGGCCAGCCGCATCGCCCAGGAGCTGAAATCCACGCTGGGCGAGCATGTCGGCTTCAAGGTGCGCTTCACCGACAAGCTGTCGGACAAATCGGTGATCAAGCTGATGACCGACGGCATCATGCTGGCGGAAACCCAGACCGACCGTTATCTGGAAAACTACGACACCATCATCATCGACGAGGCGCATGAACGCAGCCTCAACATCGACTTCCTGCTGGGTTATCTGAAACAGCTGCTGCCGCGCCGGCTGGACCTGAAAGTGATCATCACCTCGGCCACCATCGACGCCGACCGCTTCTCCCGCCATTTCGACGGCGCGCCGGTGATCGAAGTCTCCGGCCGCACTTACCCGGTGGAAGTGCGTTACCGCCCATTGGCGCAACGCGACGAAGACGAGCGCGAAGTGGAAATGGAAGGCGCCATCGTCGACGCCGTCGACGAGCTGTCGCGCCAGGGCCCGGGCGATATGCTGGTCTTCCTGCCCGGCGAGCGCGAAATCCGCGAAACCGCGGAAAAACTGCGTAAATCCGGCATCCGCGGCTACGAAATCCTGCCCTTGTTTGCCCGCCTGTCCAACGAGGACCAGCAAAAGATCTTCAAGCCCTCCGGCGGCCGCCGCATCGTGCTGGCCACCAATGTGGCCGAAACCTCGCTGACGGTGCCGGGCATCAAATACGTGATCGACACCGGACAGGCGCGCATCAACCGCTACAGCCCGCGCGCCAAGGTGGAACAGCTGCAAGTGGAGAAAATCTCCCAGGCGGCGGCGCGGCAGCGCGCCGGCCGTTGCGGCCGCGTCGAGGCCGGCATCTGCGTGCGCCTGTACGGCGAGGACGACTTCAATCAGCGCCCGGCCTTCACCGACCCGGAAATCGTCCGTTCCAACCTGGCCGCGGTCATCCTGCGCATGGCCGCGCTGCGGCTGGGCAAAGTGGACGCCTTCCCCTTCATCGAAGCGCCCAGCAGCCGGCTGATCGCCGACGGTTACCAGGTGCTGACCGAACTGGGCGCGGTGGACGACAAGGGCGAACTCACCGGCGTGGGCAAGGAGCTGGCGCGGATTCCGGTGGACCCGAAAGTGGGCCGCCTGCTGCTGGCCGGCCGCGACTTCGGCTGCGTGCGCGAAGTGCTGATCATCGCCGCCGCCCTCAGCGTGCAAGACCCGCGCGAACGCCCGTTCGAGGCGCGCGAGGCGGCCGAACGCGCGCAGGCGCGCTTCAACGACGAGAAGTCCGACTTCCTGTCCTTCCTGCACCTGTGGGACTTCTTCTCCGACGCGCTCAAGCACAAGAAATCCAACCGTCTGCTGATCAACACCTGCCACGAGCACTTCCTGTCCCATCTGCGCTTGCGCGAATGGCGCGAACTGCACGCGCAGCTGGCGGACATCGCCGGCGAGCTGGGACTGATCAAGCGCGAACAGGCGCACGCCGACGCCGAGCAGCCGGACGCGCAGATGACGCAGAAAAAGCGCCAGCAGCTGGACGCCGTCGCTTATGAAAACCTGCACAAGGCGCTGGTGACCGGCCTGATCGGCAATCTGGGCATGAAAAACCAGGAAGGCGACGATTACCAAGGCACCCGCGGCGTCAACTTCCACGTCTTCCCCGGCTCCGGCCTGAAAAAGGCCAAGCCCAAATGGCTGGTGGCGGCGGAACTGGTGGAAACCACCCGCCTCTACGCCCGCTGCGTGGCCAAGATCGAGCCGGAATGGGTGGAAAAGCTGGCGCCGCACCTGGTCAAATACCATTACTTCGACCCGCACTGGGAAAAGAGCCGCGGCGAAGTGGTGGCCAGCGAACGCGTCACCCTGTACGGCCTGACCCTGGTGCCACGCCGGCCGGTCAGCTACGGCCGCATCGCGCCGGAAGAAGCGCGCGAGCTGTTCATCCGCGGCGCGCTGGTGAATATGGACTATGTCAGCAACGCGCCCTTCTTCCAGCGCAATCAGCAATTGATCCGCGAAGTGGAGCAGCTGGAGCACAAGGCGCGGCGTCAGGACGTGCTGGTGGACGAAGAGGCCCTGTTCGCCTTCTACAGCGAACGGATTCCGGCCGAGGTGGTGGACGCCGCCAGCTTCGAGGCCTGGCGCAAGGAGGCGGAAAAGACCGAAGCCAAGCTCTTGCACCTGACGCGCGAAGAACTGATGCGCCACGCCGCGCAACATGTCACCGAAAACCAGTTCCCGGAATGGCTGGAGCTGGAAGACGGCCGCCTCAAGCTGCGCTACCGCTTCGAACCCAACCACCCGCTGGACGGCGTCACCCTGGACGTGCCGCTGGCCATCCTCAACCGCCTGCAGCCGGCCGCCTTCGAATGGCTGGTGCCCGGCATGGTGCGCGAGAAGCTGCAACAGCTGATCAAGGGCCTGCCCAAGCAGATCCGCCGCTGCTGCGTGCCGGTGCCGGACTTCGTCACCCGCTTCCTCAGCGTCAATCCGGATCAACAGCAGCCGATCGCGCCGCAGCTGGCGCGCTTCATCCTGCGCGAAACCGGCGGCGTCAAAGTGGACATCGACGATTTCCGCGCCCAGGAGCTGCCGGCCCATCTGCTGTTCAACTTCCGCGTCATTGACGACGGCAAGCAGGAAATCGGCCTGGGCCGCGATCTGCTGGCGCTGCAAAAGCAGTTCGGCCAGGCCGCCCAGCTGACCTTCCGCGACACCAGCGCGGAGTTCGAGCGCGACGAAGTCAGCAGCTGGGATTTCGGCGAACTGCCGGAAAGCATTCAGTTCGCCCGCGGCCGCCAGCAGCTGACCGGCTACCCGGCGCTGACGCTGGAGCAGGACAAGGTGGCGATCCGCCTGTTCGACACCCAGTTGATGGCCGAGCGCCATCACCGTCAGGGCGTGATCCGGCTGCTGCAGCTGCAGCTCAAGGAACAGATGAAGCAGCTGTCCAAGGGCCTGCCCGGCATGACCCAGCTGGGTCTGCAACTGCGCGCGGTGGCCAATGTCGACGAATTGCTGGCCGACGCCATCGCCTGCATCTGCGACCGCGCCTTCATCGGCGACGACGCGCTGCCGCGCAATGAGAAAGCCTTCAACGAGCAGAAAACCCGCGCCCGCACCCGGCTGCCGGCGGTCAACCAGGCGGTGACCCAGTATCTGGGCCAGGTGGCGTCCGAATACGGCCCGCTCAGCGTCAAGATGCAGAAGCACAAGCTGGGCTACGAGTTGCAGCAGCAATTGGCCAAGCTGGTTTACAAGGGCTTCCTGGCCGCCACGCCGTGGAGCCAGCTGCCTCACCTGCCGCGCTATATGCGCGCGATGGGCTTGCGCATGGACAAGCAGCCGGCCAACCCGCAGCGCGACGGCCAGCGCGGCGCGGAAATCCGCGACCTATGGCAGAAATGGGAAACCCGGGTGGCCGAGGACAATGAAGCCGAAGGCGCGTCCCAGGCGCTGCTGGATTTCCGCTGGCAGATCGAGGAACTGCGCGTCAGCCTGTTCGCCCAGGAGCTGAAAACGCCGTATCCGGTGTCCGCCAAGCGGCTGTTGAAGCTGTGGAGCGAACTACCGCGCTAATGCTCGCCAGACCTTGAACTGGCTCGCCCTGGCATGAGAAAACGGCGGCGTCTTTATCGACGCCGCCGTTTTTCTATGCGCGTTTCAATGCACCGGATGGGACAAGCCCGGCCTATCCCCCCAGGCCAGCAGGAACAAGCCCATCGCCAGCCCCACCAGGCAGAAAATCATCAGATAGCCGGCCAGCGCCAGCGAGCTGGCCTCCATCCACACCGACAGCAAGACCGGCGTGAAGCCGCCCACCACCGCGTAAGCCACATTGTAGGAAAACGACAGGCCGCTGAAGCGGATGGGCGCCGGGAAGGCGCGCACCATCAGAAAAGGCACCGCGCCGACAATGCCGGCGAAAAAGCCGGTCAGCGTGTACAGCGGGCGCAAGCAGCTCACGTCATGCCCCATGGTCTGGTAAAAACACCAGCTGCTGACGCCCAGCAGCAGGCTGCCCGCGGTGAACACCGGCCCGCCGCCGAAACGGTCCACCGCCAGGCCGGCGACGATGCAGCCCACGCTCAGCACGATGATGGCCAGGCTGTTGGCGGACAAGGCCTCCACCGGCGGCACGCCGAACTGCTTTTGCAAAAAAGTGGGCGTCATCAGAATCACCACCACGATGGTGACCGACAGCATCGCGGTGGCCGCCATCGACACGGCCATGCCCAGACGATGGCCGCGCAAGGCCGCCTTCAGCGGCAGCTCGGCGGACAGCGCCTTGCGCGCCTGCATTTCGTTGAACACCGGCGTCTCATGCAGCCAGCGGCGCAGATACATCGCCACCAGGCCGAAGACGCCGCCGATCAAGAAGGGAATCCGCCAGGCGCCGTCCTCCAGCTGCTGCGGCGTGAAGAACAGATTCATCGCCATCGCGATCAGGGAGCCGAACAGAATGCCTATGGTCAGCCCCGAGGTGATGATGCCGCAAGCCAGGCCGGTGCGGCTGGGCGGCGCGTGCTCGGCGACAAACACCCAGGCGCCCGGCACCTCGCCGCCGATGGCCGCGCCCTGCAATACGCGCAGCAGGAGCAGCAAGATCGGCGCCCATATCCCTATGCTCTGATACGTGGGCAGCAGGCCCATCGCCAGCGTCGGCAAGGCCATCAGCACAATGCTGAGCGTGAACATGCGCTTGCGGCCGAACAAATCGCCAAAGTGCGCCATGACGATGCCGCCCAGCGGCCGCGCCAGGTAGCCGGCGGCGAAAATGCCGAACACCTGCAATTGGCGCAGCCAGCCCGGAATGTCGTGGGGGAAGAACAGCTTGCCCAAGACCAGGGCGAAGAACACGTAAATGATGAAATCGTAAAATTCCAGCGCGCCGCCCAGCGAAGCCAAGCCCAGCGTCTTGCAATCGTTCCGGTTCAGTTTGCGCGCGGGTGCCGCGACGGCGCTCGCCGTTTGAGTCATATCAGGTCCTTTCCGCGACCAAGATGCACACGCCCTCCCCGCCGCGCGGCGCGAAGGGCTGGGCCATTATTTTTTGAAGGGATTGATCGTCGGCGCGTCCTCGTGCTGGACGATGCCGAAGCTGCTGCGGATCAGCGAATTGAGCACAGGCTGGCGATGGCGTATCCACAGCGAGGTGGGCACAGGCTGGCAGCCCATCCGCGCCTTGGGCTCCAGCGCGGTGCGGCCGAAGATCACCCGCCGTCCGCCGGCGGCCAAGGCCGACTCGATCGCCGTGTGCAGCAGGCGCAGGTAAAGCGGCAGCTCCTTGGCCGCGGCGCGGTCGAAGCCTATCTGCGCGGCGGTGACTTCCGCGCCGTCTTTCAAGACCAGCAGGAAACCCAGCAGCGCGCCGTTCCGCCACAAGCCGCGCAGTTCCGCCCGCTCCGGCCCCAGCGCCGCCATCCGCCGCCAGTAGTCGGCGCTCACCGTCACCGGCCGCAGCGTGGCATTGTCTTGCACCGCCAGGTAAAGCGCTTGCATCCGCTCCGCCTGCGCGTCCACCTGTTCCGGCGTCATCACGCCGATCTCGCAGCCGGCGGCTTCCACGGGCTTGAAGATCTGCTGGCGGATGGCGCTGCGGTATTTGGAGGTCATGCCGGCCAGGTAGTCGTCGTAAACGCGCCAGTCCTCGGCCAGCGGCAACACCATATTGGGTTCCGTCTCCAGGGTGCTGTAGCTGAGCTTGCCCAGCGCCCGGCTGTCTTCCCGCGCCGTTTCGTCCATGTCCTTGACCAGCACGAAGTCAATCTGGCCGTTCAGCTTCTCCGCGCGGCGGATGCGGTAGAGAATCTCCGCCACCGCCTGCCAGCGGGTCTGCGGGTCCAGATCGGCGGCGAAGGCCGCGCCGTCCAGGCCGTAGCTGAGCATATTGCCGCAGACCAGCAGCCGTTGCCGCAGCTTGGGCTTGAGGTTTTGCGCCAGCGCCGCGCGCAGCGATCCTTCCGGCCGCGGCCCGGGATGGGCGTGCAGGGTTTCCAGGCTGACTTCCAACAGCTGCATCGCCACCGCCGCCACCGGCTCGCCGTCGCGATAGGCCAGCGCGTAGCGCACTTCGAAATGGGCGAGCCCGGACCGCTCCAGCGCGCGCCAGTAATCGCGGGACATCAGCAGCCCGTGCCGGGCCGCCAGCTGATCCCAGTGTTGTCCGTTCAAAAAGTCTATGCGCTCGGAGAAGGCGAAATTCAGCGCGCTGGCCTGCCGCAAGCGGCGGCGCAGCTTCCAGCCGTCGCCCAATTGGCGGGCCAGTTGTTTGATTTTCTTGCTCATGGCTTGGGGCGTAGAAGGCTGGTTCTATGATTGACAATCATTCCAGTGTGCCGCAATGCCAAACGGGCAACAAGCTCCCTCAAGGCGCGCCGTCGGTCAGCAAGCGCCGGTAACGCTCCGGGGAATAGCCCAACTGCTTGTTGAACATGGCGATAAAGGCGGAAGCGGTGCCGTAGCCCAGATCGGCGGCGATGTCCTGCACCGCCCGCCCCTCGCGCAGCCAGGCCAGGGCCCGCAGCAGCCGCACCCGGTTGCGCCACTGGACAAAGCTCATGCCCAGCTCGCGTTGAAAATGGCGCGCCAGCGTGCGCTCGGTGCCGTGCACGCGCCGCGCCCACTGCGCCAGCGTGGCCGCGTCGGCCGGATTGTCGCGGATGGCGGCCAGAATGGGCGCCAGCTGACGATGCCGGCTGTCCGGCAGATAGCTGTCCTGGTGGCCGGCCTGGGCCAGCCGCGCCAGCAGCAGCTCGGCCTGACGCCGGTCCCACGGGTCCCGGATCGCGGTAACGCCGCGCTGGCAGAAGTCATCCAGCAGCGCGCGCAGCAAGGGCGTTTGCGGAATCAGGCAGGGGTGGGCGGGCAGCCCGGCGGCTTCCTCCGCGCCGACGTAGACCGAGGTGTAGCGCATCGCCTGGCGCACCGAGGCGGAGTGGCGCACCCCGGCCGGCACCCAGATCAGAAACTCCGCCGGCGCCGCCAGCGCGCGTTCGGCCTGACCGGCTTCGATCAGGCTCAACTCGATCACCCCCAGGCTGATGCAGTTCAACTGCCCCCAGGGATGGCTGTGCGGCGAGAACTCGGTCTGCGGCGTCAGCTGGTCGTAGCGCAGATGGATGGGCGCCGGCGCCGGCAAGCCCTGGTCCAGTTCGGAATAGTCCAATTTGTCGGTTTCCCGCTATCGTCTTGTCTGGTTTGCGTTATATGCATTGAATCAGACAGCGCTACACTGCGCACTGTCAATGCTTTTCTGTGCTCTCGCCCGCCCGATCGGACGAAAGCCGCATCCGGAGCCATCCCATGTATTCATTGTTTCCCATGCTGGCCGTGCTGATCTGGTCCGCCAACACCGTGGTGTCCAAGGCCGCGGCCCAGGCGCTGGACCCCGCCGCCATCTCCTTCTACCGCTGGCTGCTGGCCGCGCTGATTCTCACCCCCTTGAGCCTGCGGCCGGCGCTGCGCCAATGGCGCGCCATCCGTCCCTGGCTGGGCCGCTTCGCCGTGCTGGCCGCGCTCGGCATGGTGATGTACCAATGCCTGGCTTATTACGCCGCGCACAGCACCAGCGCCACCAATATGGGCGTGATCTGCGCCTTGATTCCCTTGCTGGGGCTGGCGCTGAACGCCGTCGCCTTCCGCCAGCCGGTGGGCGCTCACGCGCTGTTCGGCGTGGCGGTGTCCTTGCTGGGCGTGCTCTATCTGCTGGGCCAGGGGCGGCCGCTGAAGCTGCTCAGCGGCGGCGTCAACCGCGGCGACGCGCTGATGCTGGTGGGTTCGCTCTCCTACGCGCTGTACGGCATTCTGCTGCGCCGCTGGGCGCCGCCCTTCGGCAGCTGGACCAATCTTTACATCCAGGTGCTGCTGGCGGTGTTGATGCTGGTGCCGGTGGCGCTGAGCGCGGACAGCCTGGCGGTGCCGCCGCAAGGCGCGGGCCTGGTCGCCTTCGCCGGCATCGCCTCCTCGGTGCTGGCCCCCTATCTGTGGATGCGCGGCATTCAGGGCCTGGGCAGCGAGCGCACCGCCATCTTCATGAATTTGCTGCCCTTGTTCACCGCCGTGATCGCCAGCGCGCTGCTGGGCGAAACCATTCATGATTACCACTGGCTGGGCGGCGGCCTGATCCTGCTCGGCGTCAGCCTGAGCCAGGGCGGCTGGGCCAAGCTGCGCGGCCTCGTCCGTTCGACGGCCTGAGCTTCGCTTTTCCCGCCGCGCCCGGGCTCCACGGCCGGCGCGGCGGGATTGCCGCGGCCCCGCTTATCGCCTAAGCTCTGTAACAAAACCGCAGCCGGCGCGGGCCGGCCATGACAACCTCTTTACCGTGGAATCAGAAACCATGTGCCAGTTACTGGGCATGAATTGCAATACCCCAACCGATATCCTGTTCTCCTTTGAAGGCTTTCACCGCCGCGGCGGCCAGACCGACCACCACGCCGACGGCTGGGGCATCGCCTTTTTCGAGAGCAAGGGCTGCCGCATCTTCCTGGACGACAAACCGTCGGTGGAATCTCCGGTGGCCAATCTGGTGCGCAACTATCCGATCAAGTCGGAAAACGTGATCGCCCACATCCGCAAGGCCACCCAGGGCGAAGTCAATCTGGCCAACACCCACCCCTTCATGCGCGAGATGTGGGGCCGTTACTGGATCTTCGCCCACAACGGCAACCTGGAAAACTTCCAGCCCGAGGCCGGCTGCCATTACAACCCGGTGGGCAGCACCGACTCCGAGCGGGCCTTCTGCCACCTGATGGAACGGCTGCGCGCCAAATGGTGCCAGCAACCTCAGCTGGACGATTTGTTCGCCGAAGTGGCGCGGCTGGCGGCGGAGATCTCCAGCCACGGCGTGTTCAACTTCATGCTGAGCAACGGCGAGGCGCTGTTCGCCCACTGCTCCACCCATCTGCACTACATCATCCGCCAGGCGCCGTTCAACACCGCTCACCTGGTGGACGACGACGTCAGCGTGGATTTCGCCTCGGTCACCACCCCGCATGACCGCGTGGCGGTGATCGCCACCCAGCCGCTGACGGACAACGAAAGCTGGACGCCGCTCGTCCCCGGCGAGCTGCTGCTGTTCCGCGACGGCTCTCCGCTGCTGCAACACCTGCCGGGCTGAGCGCCCGCCGACAAGCCCTTGCCGCCGGTGTTATGCTGGCGGCAACGTCTTGTTCCGCGAGGCCCGCCATGCAGCGATTCGACTTCAGCCACGCCCCATTCGACGCCCTGAGCCCGGACGAACGCCTGAGGCTGGAGGCTTGCGCCGACATCCTGTTCTACGCCGACGAGCAAACCGTGCTGGCGCCGGACGCGCCGGTCACCGCCCTGTACGTGGTGATCAAAGGCGTGGTCAGGGAAATGGCCGGCGACGAGGTCGTCGCGCTGTACCGGGCGCAGGACGGCTTCGACGCCCGCGCCACCGCCGCCGGCCAGACCCGCCACCGCTTCATCGTCCAGGAGGAAGCGCTGCTCTACAGCCTGCCGCGCGCCGAAGTGCTGGCGCTGACCGAGAGCAACCCGCGCTTCGGCGCCTACTTTTACGCCAGCGTGTCGGAAAAGCTGGGCCGGCTGGCGCAAGGCGCCGGCCAGCGAGAACTGCAAACCCTGCTGGCGGCCACCGTGCGCGACGCCGGCGGACGCCAGCCGGTGTTCGTGGACGCCGGCGCCAGCCTTCGCGACGCGGCGGCGGCGATGAAGGAACACAAATCCAAGTCCGTGCTGCTGCGCGGCGACGGGCGGCTGGGCATCCTCACCACCACGGACTTTCGCGACATCGTGCTGAACGGCGTGCCTTCGGACGCGCCGGCGGCGGAATACTGCCAGTACGAGCTGCTGACCATAGACATAGACGACTTCCTGTTCAACGCCCTATTGCTGATGACGCGGCGCAATTTGCGGCGCCTGGTGGTGACCGAGCGCGGCGAGCCGGTGGCCATGCTGGCCCAGGTGGACGTGCTGTCCTATTTTTCCAATCACTCCCACTTGATCGCGCAGCGGCTGGAGCGCGCGGCCACGCTGGACGAGCTGACGGAAGTGGCGGAGCAGATCCCGCGGCTGGTGCGCATCCTGTCCGGCCACGGCGTCAAAGCGCTGCAACTGGGCCGGCTGGTGCAAAGCCTCAACGCCCGCCTGTTCGCCCGCGCCTGGCGGCTGATCGCGCCGCCGGAGCTGGCGGCCAACAGCTGCCTGCTGGTGCTGGGTTCGGAAGGCCGCGGCGAACAGATACTCAAAACCGACCAGGACAACGCGCTGCTGCTGCGCGACGGCGCGCCCTGGCCGCAACTGGAAGCCAGCTGCCAGGCCTTTTCCGCCGCGCTGTCCCGCTTCGGCTACCCGCCCTGTCCCGGCAACATCATGCTGAGCCACCCGGATTGGCGCTTCAGCGGCGCCGAGCTGCGCGACCGCCTGCACCGCTGGGTGCACAGCCCGGACGGAGACGCCTTGATGCGGCTGGCCATCTTCGTGGACGCGGAAGCCGTCTGCGGCGACGCCGCGCTGCTGGAAGACGCGCAAAACTATCTGCGCGCCACCTTGCGCGACGACGCCGGCTTCTTCTCCCGCTTCGCTCGCGCCGTCGAACAATTCGACACTCCCTTGGGTCTGTTCTCCCATCTGCAAACCCGCGAACGCGACGGCCGGGCGGCGCTGGACCTGAAAAAAGGCGGCATCTTTCCGCTGGTGCACGGCATCCGCGCGCTGGCGCTGGAGTACGGGGTGAGCGAGAACAATTCACAGCAAAGACTGCAGGCGCTGGCGGCCCAGGGCCGGCTGGAGCGAGGCCTGGCCGAAGACGCGGGCGAGGCGCTGTCCTATCTGATGCAACTGAGACTGGAACAAGGGCTGGAACGGATGAGCGCCGGCAAGGCGGCCGACAATCTGCTGGAGCCGGACAAATTGTCCTCGCTGGAACGGGACCTGCTCAAAGACGCGCTGGGCGTGGTCAAACGATTCAAGACGCAGTTGCGCCACCATTACCGGCTGGGCAGTTTCTGATGCTGTCCGCCCTGCTGCGCCAATGGCAACGCCGCCGGCTGCGCGACCCGGCCTACGCCGGCATGTATAGCGAACACCCGGACGAACTGGTCAGCCTGGACTGCGAAACCACCAGTCTGAATCCGGCGGAAGCCGAGCTGCTGTCCATCGGCGCGGTCAAACTGCGCGGCAACCGCATCCTCGCCAGCGAGGCGCTCTATCTCTTGGTGCGGCCGGAACGCGCGCCGCAGGCGGACAATGTGCGCATCCACGGCCTGCGTCCCATCGACGTCAGCCAGGGCCTGGCGGCCCGGGACGCCGTGCGTCTGCTGCTGGACTTCATCGGCGGCCGGCCGTTGCTCGGCTATTACCTGGAATACGACCTGGCCGTGCTCAACCGCTACGTCCGTCCCTGGCTGGGCGTGCCGCTGCCGCAGCGGCGCATCGAGATTTCCGGCCGCTATTACGACTACAAGCTGCGGCAAAACCCGGACGCCCACATCGATTTGCGGCTGGCCAGCATCTGCCGGGATCTGGACATGCCCGCGCCGCCGCGCCACGACGCGCTCAACGACGCCATCAACGCGGCCATGCTCTATCTGGCGCTGAAACAGCGCGGCTACGGCTGATGCCTTGCCGTCAACTCTGCGCGCCACGCTTCACGACGCGCGGCGGACTGGATCGTTTCCCAACCCGCCATCGCCAGATCCGGCCCGTCAAGACGGACCGGCGGCGATGGCGCCGCCGCCTTTGAACGACACGGCCAATAGGACAGGTGACACGCCCGAACCGACGCATCGCATTCTACAATGCCCTGCTGCGCGCCCAAGCTTGCGCGGCAAGCGGTCTATCCACAACAGGAGAAACACCATGCGTTACGCTCACCCCGGCACGCCCGGCGCGTTGATCGCCTTCAAGCCCCGCTACGGCAACTATATCGGCGGCGAGTTCACGCCCCCGGTCAACGGCCAGCATTTCACCACCACCTCGCCGGTGAACGGCCAGCCCATCGCCGAGTTTCCGCGCTCCGACGCCGCCGACATCGACAAAGCGCTGGACGCCGCCCACGCGGCCGCCGACGCCTGGGGCCAGACCTCGGCGCAACAACGTTCCTATCTGCTGCTGCAGATCGCCGACCGCATCGAAGCCAATCTGGAGGTGCTGGCCGTCACCGAAACCTGGGACAACGGCAAGCCGGTGCGCGAGACGCTGAACGCCGACATCCCGCTGGCGGCCGATCATTTCCGCTATTTCGCCGGCTGCATCCGCGCCCAGGAAGGCACGGCGGCGGAAATCGATCACAACACCATGGCCTATCACATCCACGAGCCGCTGGGCGTGGTGGGCCAGATCATCCCGTGGAACTTCCCCATCCTGATGGCGGCGTGGAAGCTGGCGCCGGCGCTGGCCGCCGGCAACTGCGTGGTGCTGAAACCGGCGGAACAAACGCCGCTGGGCATTTCCGTGCTGATGGAAGTGATAGGCGATCTGCTACCGCCGGGCGTGATCAACGTGGTCCACGGCTTCGGCAAGGAGGCCGGCCAGGCGCTGGCCACCAGCAAGCGCATCGCCAAGATCGCCTTCACCGGCTCCACCCCGGTGGGCCGTCACATCCTGCAATGCGCGGCGGAGAATATCATCCCGTCCACCGTGGAGCTGGGCGGCAAATCGCCCAATATCTTCTTTGAAGACATCATGCAGGCGGAACCGTCCTTCATCGAGAAAGCCGCCGAAGGCCTGGTGCTCGCCTTCTTCAATCAGGGCGAAGTCTGCACCTGCCCGTCCCGCGCCTTGGTGCAGGAATCCATCTATCCGGCCTTCATGGCCGAGGTGTTGAAGAAGGTGAAGGCGATCAAGCGCGGCGATCCGCTGGACACCGACACCATGGTGGGCGCCCAGGCTTCGCAGCAGCAGTTCGACAAAATCCTGTCCTATCTGGACATCGCGCGCCAGGAAGGCGCCGAGGTGCTGAGCGGCGGCAAGCTGGAACCGCTGGAGGGCGGCCTGGCGCAGGGTTATTACATCCAGCCCACCTTATTGAAGGGCAATAACAAGATGCGGGTGTTCCAGGAGGAGATCTTCGGGCCGGTGGTCAGCATCGCCACCTTCAAGGACGAGGCCGAAGCCGTCGCCATCGCCAACGACACCGAGTTCGGTCTGGGCGCCGGGGTGTGGACCCGCGACATCAACCGCGCTTACCGCGTCGGCCGCGCGATCAAGGCCGGCCGGGTCTGGACCAACTGCTACCATCTCTACCCGGCGCACGCGGCCTTCGGCGGTTACAAAAAGTCCGGCATCGGCCGCGAAACCCACAAGCGCGCGCTGGACCACTATCAGCAGACCAAGAATCTGTTGGTGAGCTTTGACGGCAAGCCGCTGGGCTTCTTCTAGGAAGCTGCGCACGGCTAGCGAGATCGTGAACGGTTGTTAAACCCCAAAGCGCCGCGATGCGACAATCATCGCGGCGCTTCAGCTGCGCTTAAGCATTGTTTTCTAGCATGGCTTCTCCAGGACAAACCAGCATGTCAAACCGGAGAAAGCCCCATGCGCAGCCCTGATCCACTCGAAGCCTCCCCCGCCTTTTGCCCCATTTGCGCCAAAGCGCTGAACGCGCCCGCCGTCTGCCGGGCCCATTTGACCGCCCGCGCTCCCCGCCTGTTTCTTCGCGAATGGATAAACCGGCCCGGGCGGGTGGGCGCGGTCTGGCCCAGTTCCAAGCGCCTGGCGCAGTGCATGGCCGCCCAGACGCCGATGTCCGGCACCGGTTTTGTGATCGAGCTGGGCGGCGGCACCGGCGCCATTACCCAGGCCTTGCTGGCGCAAGGACTGAGCCGCGAGCGCTTGCGGGTGGTCGAACGCTCTCCGGCCTTTGCCCGGCATCTGCGGCAGCGTTTTCCCTCGGTCCAGGTGATACAGGGCGACGCCGCTCGGCTGGCGGCCTTATTGCCGGAGCACGCGGCGATAGACGCCGTCGTCTCCAGCCTGCCGCTGCGCTCCCTGCCGCGAGCGGAGGCCTTGGCCATCGTCGAACAATGGCGTCGCGTATTGCCGGCCGGCGGCGCGCTGCTGCAATTCAGCTACGCCTTGCAGGCGTCGGCGGACTGGCTGGGCGCGGGCTTTGCGCTGCGCGACAGCCAACTGATCTGGCGCAATCTGCCGCCGGCCAGGGTGATGCGGTTCGAGCGCCTGGGCACGCCGGGCCATTAAAAAAGCGGCGCCGTCGGCGCCGCCCGTTTTAAACCGGCAAGACCGGCCGGCTCAGGACGTGGCCCACTGCTCGCCCTGCGCCGCGCCGCCCATCGCCGGATCGCTATAACCGTCGCGGCCGGTTTCCACCCGGCCGGCGAAGCGGCGGCTGAAGCCGGGGAACGCCGGCGCGCTGACGCTGACGTCGTACCAGCCGTGACTGTCTTTCAACGGCCAGTTCAACACCGCCTCGCCCTGCGGCCCCACGGTAACGCGCTGCGGGTCGGTCTTGGCATAGGCGTTGGCGCGCACCAGGAACTCGCAGTTTTCGCGGCCGCTATTGTGCAGCTTCAGATAAACGTCGCCGGCGGCCGGGTCGTAACAGACCTGAATCTCCGGCTGCGCCTTGCTCACGCGGCCCAGTTGGCCGGCGTCGCCGCTGAAGTGGCGATGAAAGCCGTTGGGGCCCAGCACCCACAAATCGTAAAGGTTGGCGTCGTAATTGACCCGCCACAGCCCGGACAGCTGCTTGCCGGCCTCCACCGCGTAGCGGCGCGGCGGCGCGTCCAGATGGCGACGGTCGTACACGTGGAACACCGCCGCCGCCTTGCCGCTGTTGGCGAAGATCAATTCCACGGCGCCGGCGTTGCCGTCCACCCGCGCGCTGGCGTGCAGCTCGTAAGGCAAGGCGCGCGAGCGGCGCAGGCCGACGGCCTGGACCGGCAGTTCCGGCAAGGCCGGCGCGTTGGGCTTGGTGCGGCCGGGCAAGGCGCGCGCCCGCGCCGCCAGCGCGGCGGTGGCCGGCAGCTTGGGCAGCTCGGCGTTGGGATTGACGAAGTCGAAACAGGACAGCAGATCGCCGCACACCGCGCGCCGCCAGGCGGTGATATTGGGCTCCTTGACGCCGAAGCGCTGTTCGATGAAGCGGATCACCGAGGTGTGGTCGAACACCTGGGAGTTGACCCAGCCGCCGCGGCTCCACGGCGAGATCACGTACATCGGCACCCGCGGCCCCGGCCCGTAAGGCACGTGGATCAGGTCGGCGCGCTCATTGCCGGTTTCGCTGCTGCGCAGATGATGGTATTCGCCGTCGGTCGCCACGGTGGAAGCGCCGGCCAGCACCGCTTTGGCCGGGTCCGCGTCCCAGCTCAGATAACTGGGCGCGGCCGGCGGCGGCAGATGGTCGAAAAAGCCGTCGTTTTCGTCGAAATTGACCAGGAAAACCGTCTTGCTCCACACCTCGGGATTGGCGGTCAGCGCGTCCAGCACGCGGGCGGTGTAATCGGCGCCCTGCGCCGGGCTGGACGGGCCGGGATGCTCGGAACCGTCGGCGGTGGCGACGATATAGCTGACCTGGGGCAGCCGGTTGGCCAACACGTCCTGACGCAGATCGTCCAGCGTCCAGGTGGACAAGCCCTTGCTCTTGAGCGCGGGCTTGGCGCCGGCCTCGCCGAAGTAGGCGGCGCGGAAGCTGCGGAAGCCGGCCACCGGGTTGTCGGTGAAGTTGTCGGCCATGTCCTGATAAATCTTCCAGCTCACTCCGGCCGCTTCCAGCCGCTCGGCGTAGGTGCTGAAGGTGTAGCCGCCCTTGGGGTTGTAATCGACGGAGTCGTAGGCGTTGGCGATCACCGGGCCCTTGCCCTTCTGCAAGGGGTCGTTGCCGCCGCACCACAGGAAGACGCGATTGGGGTTGGTGCCGCCCTGAAACGCGCAGTGATAGGCGTCGCACAGGGTGAAGGCGTTGGCCAGCGCGTACTGGAACGGCAGGTCCGTCTCCTTGAAGTAGCCCATGGCGTGGTTCTGCTTATAGGTGGGCCAGGCGTTCATCACGCCCTTGCCCCAGGCGTATTGCGCGTCCGACCACACATGCGGCGTGCCTTCCACCCGCATATAGGCGAAAGTCTGGGCGGTGTTGAGGTGGAACGGCGCCACCACTCGCGGCGGCGTGGCGCTGTTCCCCTGATTGGTCTGATACCAGACAGTCTTGCGCTTGAGCAAGGCGCTGTCGGCCAGCGGCAGCGGGAAGCGGTCGCCAAAGCCGCGCACCCCGGCCAGGCTGCCGAAGTAATGGTCGAAGGCGCGGTTTTCCTGGGTCAGGATCACGATGTGCTCGACATCCTGAAGGGTGCCGGTGCGGTTGTTCGCGGGAATGGCCAGCGCGCGCTGGATGGAGGCCGGCAGCAGGGACAAGGTCAAGGAACTGGCGGCCAGCGCGCTGCCGCGCTTGATGAACTGGCGGCGGGAAGCGGAAACGGGAGTGTCGGTCATGGCGGGCTATCCGGGTTCAGGGCGCGCAGCGCAGCGTGGCCGGCGGCTTGGTTTGATTGGAATTGCCGTTGCCCGGTTGGCCGGCTTGGTCCT
Organism: Chromobacterium rhizoryzae; assembly: GCF_020544465.1. Classification (NCBI taxonomy): domain Bacteria; kingdom Pseudomonadati; phylum Pseudomonadota; class Betaproteobacteria; order Neisseriales; family Chromobacteriaceae; genus Chromobacterium; species Chromobacterium rhizoryzae. The sequence continues at coordinate 2,497,965 of NZ_CP066126.1, read as the reverse complement.
GATTGTCGCCCAGGCAGCCGGCGAGCGCGGCCGCCAGCAGACAGGCGGCCAGCCGGCGCGCCCAAAGGGCGGAGCTGGGCGAAAGAGTGGTGAGCGTCATCGGGGTGCAATCGTCTTGTGGCGGCGCGGCGCGCCGCGGTGAAAAACCAAGGACCCGGGGGCGGAATCCCAGGCCCTTGCCCAGCCCGGCGATGAGGCCGGGCGGGAAAACGATAGCGAGAACGCGTTACCTAATGATGTCGGTTTTGTGAATTAGCCAAAAAATGCTTTTGTCAATGCGTTGGCGCGCTCAAGGCTGGGGCGGTTCCAGCGGCGCGGCGGCCTCCTCGCTCCGTGCGGAGAAACGATACCAATCCAGCCGCCGGGTCAGCGTCATGATGGCGGTCAGCGCGGCGAACAGCAGCAGGCTGCCCAGCAGCAAAGCGTTGTCTTCGGACTGCAAGAGGCCGTACAGCACCGCGTACAACAGGCTGATCAGTCCGGCGAAACCCAGGCCGCGTTTCCAGCCGCCCAGGATGTGGCTGACGTAGAAGCCTATCTGTCCGACGCAGGCCGTCGCCGCCAGCAGATAGGCCGGTCCGAAGCCCAGGTGTTCGGACAAGGCCAGCAGAATCAGGAAAAACATCACCAGCGCCATGCCCACCAGCACGTACTGGATGGGGTGCACGCGCAGGCTGCGCAGCGTTTCCAGCAGGAAGAAGGACAAGAAGGTCAGACCGATGAACAGCACCGCGTATTTGACCGAGCGTTCGTTCTGCTGGTACTGGTCCACCGGCTGCACCAGGCCGGTGCTGAAGGACGGCAAGGCGCTCAGGCCGGATTTCCCGTCGCTGAAGGCGGCCTGCTGGAAACGGTCGTTCAGATTATTGGCGAACCAGCTGCTCTCCCATTGCGCCTTGAAGCCCTTGGCGTCCACGCTGCGCTGCACCGGCAGGAAGTTGCCGATGAAGCTGGGGTGCGGCCAGTTGGACGTCAGGCTCAGCGTGCTGCTCTCGCCCACCGGCACATAGCTGATGCTGCGCGTACCCTGCAAATTGAGTTGGAAGGCGAACGGCAGCGTCTGCGGCTTGGCGAAGTCCAGCAACTGCGGCAGCGGCGCGTGTATGCCCTCGCTCATCCGCGGCAGGCCGGCGCCGGCCGCGAACGGATGCGGCTTGCCGCCGGCGCTCAGCTGCGGCACTTTGCCGATGCCGCGCGGATCGCTGATGCCCACCGCCAGATAGGGGGTTTTCAGCTGAATCGACGGTTTGAGCAGCTCAGGCTGCGGCGGGATCTCGAAATGGCCGCTGAAACCGGCCTCGCTGCCGAAGATCAGCGCCTGATAAATGCCCAGCGAACGCGGGCTGACCTTGAGCTTGCCGTCCACCGCCAGCTGGCGCGGCAACACATAGCGTTCCAGTTCGTGCTTGACGCTTTGCGTCTTGCCGTTCTGTTTCTCCTCCACGGTTTCCACATAGGGGATCACCAGCACCGGGCCGATCACGGTTTGCTCGCCGCTGGTGCTGGCCACCACTTTTTCCACCGCTTCTTCCTGGTAGTGCTTGCGCTCGGAAATCAGATTGCTGATCGCGCTCACCGGCACCAGCAGCGCCAAAGACAGCGCCAGCAGGATCAGTATCTTGGTCAATAAGGGGTTTTTCTTCATCGCTTGTCTCCTGGTTGCATGACGGGGGACAGCCTAAATCCAGGCGATGAAGCGGGAATGAGCCCGTGTGAAGTCTCGGTGAAGTTGGCCGAAGCCGCTCGCTATTGAAGCGGGCTCAGCCCGCCGGCAGCCACAGCCGCGCCTCGGCGCCGCCGTCGGCGTGGTTGGCCAGTTCGGCGCGGCCGCCGTGCAGCTGGGCCACTTCGCGCACCAGGCTCAGGCCCAGGCCGGTGCTCTTGCCGCTGTCCGGCCGCGGCAGCGAATAAAAGCGCTCGAACACCCGTTCCAGCGCGTAATCCGGCACGCCCGGCCCGTGGTCGCGCACGCGGAGCAGATAGCCGCCCTCTTCCGGCGCGCCGCTCAATTCGATGACGCCGCCCGGCGGGCTGAACTCCAGCGCGTTGTCCAATAGATTGGACAGCGCCTGCGCCAGCAGCAGGCGGTCCGCGTTCAGCCGGGCCGGCGTCAGCCGGCAAACCAAGCTCACGTCGCGCCCGGCGGCGGCCAGCGCCTTGCCGTCCACGGTTTCCGCGATCAAGGCCGGCCAGTCCAGCGGCTGGGCGTCCGGCCGCAGCCGCGACTCCACCCGCGCCTGCCACAGCAGCCTTTCGATCAACTGCTGCATGCGCAGGCTCTGCGCCAGGATGTTGTCGACGAAGCGGCGGCGCGTGTCCGGCGGCGGGTCTTCCCGCAGCAGTTCGCCGGCGCCCCGTATCGCCGCCAGCGGGCTTTTCAATTCATGGCTCAGCGTGTGCACATAGCCTTCCACATAGGCCTTGCCCTCCAGCTTGCGCCGCATCGCCTCCACCGCCAGGCCCAGGCTGTCCAGTTCCGGGCTGCCCAGCCGCGGCACATTGGCCGGCTGGCCGGCCGCCACCGCCTCGGCGTAGCCCACCAGCCGGCGGATGGAGCGGTTGATCCACCACACCATCACCGCGCCTATCAGCAAGGCCGCGCCCAGCAGCGCGCCGCCGGCCAGCATGATCTTGCGCTCGCTGCGGCGGATCACCGGCTCCATCGTCACATTGGGCTTGGACACGGTCAGCGAGCCGACGATGCGACCGTCAAGCCGCACCGGCGCGGCCACGTGCATCACGCTGCTGTTTTCATCGTCCGGCCTGCTGCGGGTGCTGCGCGCGCCGTATTCGCCGCGCAGCGTGCGGTAGACGTCGTTCCAGCGCGAGTAGTCCCGCCCCAGATCGCGGCCGCTGGAGTCGAAAATCACCACGCCGCGCGCGTCGGTGACGTAGACGCGGAACTCCATATTGTTTTTGACGATGCCGGAAATATTGGCGGCGATGGGCGGCCGCGCCTTATCGCGGAAGGCGCGGGCCAGCCGTCCGTTGGCGATGTCGCCGTCGGCCAGGTCGGCGGCGGCGATGCCGGCCAGCACATTGGCGCTGTCCACCAGCGTGCCCTCGGTGGCGCGCCGCACGCCCGGCTTCACTTCCTGGGTGAAAATGGCCAGCACGAACCAGCCGGCCACCGCCACGATCAGGAAATAGCCGAGGAACAGCCGCAGGCCGAAGCGCATCTCACTCGCCCAGGCTGTAACCCAGGCCGCGATGGGTCTGGATGGGCTGGGCGTCGGGGTCGATGTCGCGCAGCTTGGCGCGCAGGGTCTTGACGTGGGTGTCCACGGTGCGGTCGAAGCTGTCCTCGGCGTCGCGCCACACCCTCTCCATCAGCTGCTGGCGCGAAAACACCCGGCCCGGCTCCGCCAGCAGGGTTTTCAGCAGCAGGTATTCGTAGCGGGTCAGGTTCAGCTTGCGGCCGGCGAAATGGACGCAGGCGCGCGCCTCGTCCAGTTCGAAACCGGCGGGCGCCGGCGCGGCGGCCGGCGCCTGGCCCTTGGCGTAGCGCCGCAGGATGGTGCGCGCGCGGGCGCTGACTTCGCGCGGCGAAAACGGCTTGGCCACATAGTCGTCGGCGCCGATCTCCAGGCCGATGATGCGGTCCATTTCCTCGCTGCGCGCGGTCAGGAACATCAGCGGCACATCGGCGCGCTCGCGCAAGCGGCGGCACAGGTCGAAACCGTTGATGTCCGGCAGGCCCACGTCCAGAATGCACAGCGCCGGGACGGCCCGCTCCAGCCGCTCCAGCAGCGGCAGGCCGCGCTCGAACCACTCGACGCCGAAGCCGTCCGTCTCCAGCGTGTAAATCAGGGTGTCGGCGATGCCGGCCTCGTCCTCGGCCAGCCAGATCAGCGGCTTCATGGCCGCGCCGTCGCCGGCGCCAGCCTGTGCGACAACAGCCGCAGCGCCTCGGCGTTGGACGGCGAAAACACCTTGTCGGCGGCCGCGTCCCACGGCAGCCAGAGCTGGGCCAGATGCTCGCGCGGCGCCAGCGTCACCGTCTGCGGCCGCTCCAGGCACAGGCCGAACACATGCTCGTCGTTGTGGGTGACGCCGTCCGGATAACGGTGGCGCCAGTGCGGATAGATTTCGTAGCGGTTGACCAGGCCCCAGTCGCTGAGCCGGGCGTCGTCACGCGCCAGGATCAGGCCGGTTTCCTCGGCCAGTTCGCGCAGCGCGGTGTCGCGCAAGGCTTCCTCGCCTTCGCGGCTGCCGGTCACGGATTGCCAGTAGCCGGGCTTGTCGGCGCGTTCGATCAACAGCGCCTGGCCGTCCGCGGTGTGAATCACCACCAGCACCGACACCGGTTGTTTGTCGCCCATCAGCGCTTGCCTCCGTTGGCCGGGCTCTGGCTGGCCAGCAGGCCGGCCAGCTCCACCGCGGATTTGACGCCCATCTTGTCGAACACGCGGGCGCGGTGCACTTCCACCGTTTTCATGCTGATGGTCAGTTCCTCGGCGATCTGCTTGTTGAGCTTGCCGGTGAGGATCAGCTGCATCACTTCGCGTTCGCGGTCCGTCAGCAAGGACAGCGCGGCGGACACCTTGCTGCGGCGGCCGTGCAGCAGGCGGTTCTGCTCGTCGCGCAGCACCGCGGCCTCGGCGCGCTCCAGCAAGCGCTCGTCGTCGAAAGGCTTTTCCATGAAATCCAGCGCGCCCAGCTTCAGCGCCGCCACCGCATGCGGCACGTCGCCGTGGGCGGTGAGCATGATCACCGGCGGACAGTAAGGCCAGCCGGCCAGTTTTTCCAGCAGCATGATGCCACTCATGCCGGACAAGCGCAGGTCCAGGATGATGCCGTTGAAGTCGCCGCCGTCCGGGCAGGCCAGAAACTCCTCCGCGCTGTCGAAGCCGCTGGCCAGATAACCCTGGCCGTCCAGCAGCCATACCAGCGACTCCCGCACCGCGGCGTCGTCGTCTATGATTGCCAAGCGTTTGCCTGCCATGGCGGCGTCTCCCCTGCCTTAGTCTTGCGGCTTATCGTTGAGAATGCGGATTTCCCGCTGCGGGAACGGCATTTGTATGCCATGTTGCTGGAACAGCCGCCAGATTGCCATATTCAGATCGGATTTCAAGCCCATGAAACCGTTTTCCGGGTCCGCCACCCAAAAGCCCAGCTCCAGATTGATGCTGCTGTCGGCAAACAAGGTGACGAAGCCGCGCGGCGCCGGGTCCTGCACAATCCGCTGCTGTGTGCTTGCCGCCTGTTGCAGCAGAGCCAGCGCCTTGTCCAGATCCGTGCCGTAAGCCACGGACACCGGCAAGCTGGTCCACATGCTCTTGTCGGAATAGGACTGGTTGACCACGGTGTTGGTCATCAGTACATCATTGGGAATCAGCGCCTCGGTGCCGTCCGCGCCCTTGAGCACCACGTAGCGGGAAGTCATCTTGGTTACGTAGCCGACGCGGTTCTCCACCATCAGCCGGTCGCCGATGCGGATGGAGTGGTCCAGCAGAATGATGAAGCCGGACACGAAGTTGCTGGCGATCTTCTGCATGCCGAAGCTCAAGCCGAACACCATCGCACTGGCGAACATCGACAGTACGGTCAGATCGATGCCCACCACCGGCAGCGCGATCAGCACCACCAAAACCAGCAATATCGTGCGGGTCAGTTTGGCCATGACGATGCGCAGGCTGGGGTCCAACTGCTTTAGATTCAGCAAGCGGGACTCGATCAGACGGCTGACCCACAAGGCCACCATCACGATGATGGACACCCACAACAGGCCGTTGAGTATGGTCAGCATATTCAAACGAGTCTTGCCCACCGAGAACGACATCGACTCCAGCCACTCGATCACCACCATGTCGAAGCCGATGGCCCAGCTGACAAAGCCCAGCCACAGCACCGTAGCCAGGAAGTGCTCGGTATGGCGTTCGAAACGCCCCTTGGGCAGCGCCTGACGCACCACCGCGCAGCACAGCCGGATCAGGGTCAGCCAGAACAGCATCGCGCTCAGCAAGTGCAGCACCATCGCGCGCTCGTGCAGCAGATGCACCCAGGCGGAGCGGGACAGCATCACCAGCGCCTGCGCCGCCACCGGCAGCACCAGACGGAAGCCCACATAGGGCAAGAAGCGCTCATAGCGCTCCGGATTGTGATCGAAAAACTGTTTGAAGGCGAAACGGGCCAGATAGAAAGCGATGAACACGCACAAGACGCCTATCGCCGACTCCATCAGGCCGGACGGGGTTTGCAAAATATCCAGCAAGGCATCGAAGTCGATTTCTTCACGCTTGAACAGCAATGTGGTTTCTCCCAGAGTTGGTTTGCTCGGTTTTCAAAGCACCGGCTCAAAGTCTAGCGAGCAGAAGCGGGGCCGCCGCCAAGGGCGGACCGACGCGCCGCTCGCCTTGCGACGGAGCGTGAACCGGTTTCTAAACATCAAAGCGCCTGGCCGGCGGCCGCGCGCTCCTGCTCCATATCCATCAGCCGGCCCTCGTTCAGCCGCAGCGTGCGCTGAGTGCGCGCCGCCAGCTCCAGATCGTGGGTGACGATGATCAGGCTGGTGCCCAGCGTGCGGTTCAGCTCCAGCATCAGATCGAAGACCTGCTTGGCGGTGTGCACGTCCAGATTGCCGGTGGGCTCGTCCGCCAGCAGGCAGGCGGGCCGGGTCACCAGCGCGCGCGCAATCGCCGCCCGCTGACGCTCGCCGCCGGACAGTTCGCCCGGTTTGTGCTGCAAGCGCTGGCCCAGGCCCACGCGGCCCAGCATCTCGCCGGCCTCCCGCTCGGCCTGCTTGCGCGGCATGCGGCGGATCAGCAGCGGCATCATCGCGTTTTCCAACGCGCTGAATTCCGGCAGCAGATGATGGAACTGATAGACAAAGCCCAAGGAGGCGTTGCGCATCCGGCCGCGCTCCGACTCGGACATCGTCGCCAGATCCCGCCCCAACACCTCCACGCGGCCCTGGCTGGGCGTGTCCAGCCCGCCCAAGAGGTGCAGCAGCGTGCTCTTGCCGGAGCCGGACGCGCCGACGATGGCCAGGCTGGCGCCCTTCTCCACCGTCAGGCTGACATCGGACAACACCGTCAGCTGCAGCTTGCCTTCGTTATAGGACTTGCCCAGCCCTTGGCACGACAACACATTACTCATAGCGCAAGGCCTCCGCCGGTTGCGTGCGCGCCGCGCGCCAGCTGGGGTACAGCGTGGCGAACAAGGCCAGCAACAGGGAAATCAGGGTGATGGTGGACACATCGCCCCACTGCACGTCGGACGGCAGGTAGTCGATCATATACACCTCGCTGGACAAAATCTTGCTGCCGATGACGCGTTCGATCAGCGGCACGATCACGTCCAGGTTCAAGGCGATCAACACGCCCGAGGCCACGCCGGACAAGGTGCCCAGCACCCCGGCCACCGAACCCTGAATCATGAAGACTTTCATGATGCTGGCCGGCGACGCGCCCAGGGTGCGCAAAATGGCGATATCCGCCTGCTTGTCCGTCACCACCATCACCAGCGTGGACACCAGATTGAACGCCGCCACCGCCACGATCAGCGTCAGGATGATGGTCATCATCCGTTTCTCGATCTGCACCGCGCGGAAGTAATTGGAATTGGTGTCGGTCCAATCCGTCACCAGGTTTTGCGGCAGCTTGGCGCGCAGCGCCTGCTTCACCGTGGGCGCCAGCATCGGATCGTCCAGCTTGAAGCGCACGCCGCTGACGCTGTCCCCCATCCGCGACAACACCTGGGCGTCGCGCAGGTTCACCATCGCCAAGGTGGAGTCGAACTCGAACATGTCCACCTTGAAGATGCCCACCACGGTGAACTGCTTGGAGCGCGGCAACATGCCCGCCGGCGTGATCATGCCCTGCGGCACGAAGAGCATCACCTTGTCGCCCAGGCCCACATTGAGCTGGCGCGCCAGCTCCGCGCCCAGCGCCACGCCGAACTCGCCGGGGCGCAAATTCTCCAGCTTGCCGGTCACCATGTGCTGGCCCACGTCCACCACCTTGTCCTCCAGCGCCGGCTCGATGCCGCGCACCAGGCCGCCGCGCACATTGCCGTAAGCGGTAAACAGGCCCTGGCTGTTGACGAAGGGCGCGCCGGCCAGCACATGCGGCTGCGCGCCGCCCAGCTGGGCCACCTGCCGCCAATGATCCAGCCGGCCGTCGTAAGTGCTCACCTCCAGATGCGAGGCCACGCTCAGAATGCGGCCGCGGATTTCCTTCTGGAAGCCGTTCATCACCGACAGCACGATGATCAGCGCGGCCACGCCCAGCGCGATGCCGACGATGGAAATCAGGGAAATGAAGGAAATGAAACCGTTGCGGCGCTTGGCCCGCAGATAACGCAGGCCGATAAAGGCTTCAAAAGGCCACTGCATCAAAAAAGCTCCTTTCCGGAGCGAGTCGCGGGCTCGCCGCGCGTAGCCCGAGGGGGTGGATGAAAACGGCGCTCAGCGCCCTTGATAAGGGTTGTGCAGGCTTTGCATCACCTGCACCAGGAAATCCTTGACCTGGCCTTCGTCGCAGCCCATCAGCACCGCGTCCTCCAAGGCGTCCTGCGCCAATTGGGCCAGCTCCTCCAGGTTTTCCTGCATCACTTTCAGCTTCTCCACGCAGGCCACCACATTGCCTTGCGGGTCTTTCCACACCGGTATGTCCACTTTCAATGCCATCGTTTCGCTCCAAAGCACATTGCCCGCAACGCGGGCAATGTTGTTCCTGCATCCTTATCAGCTTAAGCCGCCAATCAACGCTTGGCTTTTTTCTTGGCGCCGCCGGCCGCCTTGCCGCCCTTCTTGGCCGCGGCTTTGCCGCCGCTCTTGCCGGACTTCTTGGCTTCGGCCTTGCCGCCCTTCTTGGCGGAGACCTCCGGCTTGCACTTCTTGCCCTTGCGGCACTTCGCCGCCGGAGCGCTTACCGCCGCGGCCTTGCGCGTCGGCGTCGCCACGGTCAGATCGTCGGAAGTGTCCGCCGCCTGCGCCGCCGTGCTGCGGTTCACCCGTCGCGCGCCGTTGAAGCGGCCGTTCCAGTAACTCTGGTTGATGTTGGCCACTTCGATATTCTTGCCGGTGCGCGGCGCGTGGATGAATTTGCCGTTGCCCATATACATGCCGACATGGGAATAACTGAAGCCGCGGGTATTGAAAAAGACCAGATCGCCGGGCACGAGTTCGCTGCGGTTGATGGATTTCCCAACGCGGGCCATTTCAGCGGAAGTGCGCGGCAGATTCACTTTCAAGGACTTTTGAAACACATAGCGGATGAAGCCGCTGCAATCCAGGCCGTTTTCCGGCGAGTTGCCGCCGAAACGATAGGCCACGCCCAATAGGCTCATGGCTTGCAACAACAAATCCCCCACCGCGTCTTCCGCGGGGGAGGAGAATTTCGAGATGGGGTCGTCCTGGCCAGACTGCGCGCTAGCTTCCGCCGCGGGGCGCCCTTCCGGAGGGGCCTTTTCCGGCGCCGCTTCAGCGAATACCATAAAGCCCGCCAGCACCAGAGTCATTAAGCGGAGTTGCAATTTCATAGGCCGAACTCTATCGGACGGGGGCGGTAGTGTAAAGCCGCAGGCAGGCCGTTTCCAGCGCTTTGGGCCGGCCCGCTTGAACCTTGGACGAGACAGCCGGCACTAATGGCGTACAATCCATCGCACTGGCATGGCCGGCGGCGAAACCGCGCGGCGGGACGGCGCCGGCGCGCCCGGACGGCAAGCCTTTGTTTTTGAGCGAAAACCCAATGCCCACAAGGCAGAACCGATGCTGAGAGAAACCCTGATCGCCATGCGCGACCTGCCGCGACTGAAGGAAATCAGCGGCATTCTGATCCGTCACGGCCTGGGCGAATTCGCCCAAAGGCTAAAATTACCGCGCGCGGTGGAAAAGGCCGGCCAATGGCTGAACCTCAACCTGCCGGAGGCGGAAAACCGCCCGCCCACCCCGGTGCGCGTGCGCCTGGCCTTTGAAGAGCTGGGCCCCACCTTCATCAAGCTGGGCCAGATTCTCTCCACCCGCGTGGACGTGTTCCCGCCGGACTGGATCGCCGAGTTTGAAAAACTGCAGAACAGAGTGCCGCCGGTGCGTCCGGAAGCGGTGCGCCGCCTGGTCAAGGCCGCGCTGGGCGACGAGCCTGAAAACGTGTTCGCCCACTTCGACTTCAACCCCATAGGCTCCGCCTCCATCGCCCAGGTGCACCGCGCCACCCTGCACGACGGCAGCGACGTGGCGGTGAAACTGCGCCGCCCCGGCATTGTGGACAAGGTGGAAGCGGACCTGCGCATCCTCAACCACCTGGCCGGCCTGCTGGAACTGGAATTTCCCGACGTGCGCCGCTTTCAGCCGGTGGAAATCGTCGGCCAGTTCGCCCGCTCGCTGAAGCGGGAAATGGACCTGGCGGTGGAAGCCCGCAATTCAGAACGCTTCGCCCGCGACTTCGCCGACGATCCGGAAGTCCAGGTACCCAAGGTCTATTGGGACTACACCAACGCCGCCGTCAACGTGCAGGACTACATCGCCGGCGTGCCGGCCGCCCGGCTGGAACAACTGGCCGACAGCGGCCTGGACCCGGTGCTGCTGGCCCAGCGCGGCGCGGACGCGGTGCTGAAGATGATTCTGATCCACGGCTTCTTCCACGCGGACCCGCATCCGGGCAACGTCTTCTTCCTGCCCGAACACCGCATCGCCTTCATCGACTTCGGCATGGTGGGCCGCATCAGCCATGGCCGCCGCGATGAAATCGTCGATCTGCTCGCCGCCGTGGCCAACCGCGACGAAGCCGGCATCATCGACGTGCTGATCGAATGGACCGGCAACACCCCGGTCAACGAACGCCAGTTCGCCCACGACGTGGGCGAATTCCTGTTCCAGTACGAACACGTGCCGCTCAAGGGCATCAACATCAGCCAGCTGATCGCCGACATCATGGCGCTGATCCGCGACCACTCCATCCTGCTGCCGCCGGACATGGCCATGTTGTTCAAGGCGCTGATCACCCTGGAAGGCCTGGGCCGCCAGCTGGACCCGGATTTCCAGCTCATCGCCCACATCACCCCCTTTGTGCGCGAGCTCTCCATCGCCCGCTACCACCCGGCGGCCCTGCTCAAACGCGGTCGCCATTCGCTGGGCGAAGCGCTGGCCATGCTCTCCAGCCTGCCGCGAGACCTGATGCGCATGGGCAAGGACATGCGCCACGGCAAGTTCCGCGTCAATCTGGACCTGCAGCGGCTGGACAGCTTCGGCCGTCAATTGGACCGCAGCACCAACCGGCTGACCATGGGCATCGTCACCGGCTGTCTGATCATCGGCTCCTCCATCGTGATGACCGTCAACGCCGGGCCCAAATTGTTCGGCCTGCCCTTCTTCGGCTTCGTCGGCTTCATGCTGGCCATGTTCAACAGCGTGTGGCTGGTATGGGCCATCTGGCGCTCCGGCAAGGAATTGTGACATGAGATCGAAACAGAAAACCCTATTGGCGGTCGCGCTGCTGGGCCTCGCCGCCGCGGCCAACGCCGCCGACGTGATCACCCTCAACTGGCGCGACGGCGACGAAGTGGCCGCCGCCTTGCGGCCGCAACTGCGCGACGGCGAAAAACTGGGCGCGCTGGGCAACCAGCTGATCCTGGACGCCCCGCCCGGACGTAGTGCCGAATTGCGCCGGCTGATCCGCCAGCTGGACGTCAAATCCTCGTCCCTGCTGGTGGAAGTGGCCCAGGACGGCGTCAGCCGAGAAAGCAAATCCGCGGTGCAATTGGGTGGCCAGGTACAGGGCGGCGGCTACAGCATCAGCACCGGCAAGCCGATGACGGTGCGCCCCGGCAGCCAAGTGGTGATCGCCGGCGGCGCCAGCCAGTCCAACACCCGGCTGCAGGCCAGCCAGGCCTTGCGCATGCTGGACGGCAAGACCGGCTTCATCGAGATAGGCAGCAGCCGGCCGCTGCCCTGGCTGATGTTCGGCCCTGACGGCCGGCCAGTGGTGGGCGTGCGCTATCAGGACGCCGTCACCGGCTTCTACGCCCGGCCGCGGCTGCACGGCCAGCGGGTGACGCTGGAACTGGCCGCCAGCCAGCAAGCCTTCAACGGCCAGAACCTGGACAGCGCCAAATTGGCCACCACCGTGGAAGGCGCGGTGGGCGAATGGTTGACCGTGGGCGGCATAGGCCGCGATCAAAGCGGCCAGGAAACCGTGCTCATCGGCGTCAGCCGCAGCAATGTGCAGCTGGAGCGCAGCATCAAGGTGCGAGTGACGCCGGCGCAATAAGAACCTGTTTACGATCTGCTGCGCGTCGTGAGACGTGGCACGGTGAGTACCGCTTCGAAATGCTCATGTACCACGTGTGCATTCCGCTTTCTCAGCCGCAACGCCTTGTCTCGCCTTAGCACGCGAGATCGTAAACACGTTCTAAGAGCCGCTAACAAAACCTCGCAGAGAATCTGAGCCAAGGAGCGCCGACGCAGGCAGTACAAGTCGTACGACAAGGAGGCGCAACGCGGGATTAGGGGCTTTGTTAGCGGGTCTTAGAGCCTGTTCAAAGTCTCGCGAGCAAGGGCGAGACAAGGCGGAAACGGCAGAAGAAGCGGAATGTACAGGTGGTACATGAGCATTCTGAAGTCGTTTTCAACGCCGTATCGCTGAAGCGCAGCAGACTTTGAACAGGTTCTAAGCGCCTACTCCGCCGGAGGCAGCCCTCGCTCGCTGTCCGGCATCTCGCCGCGGCCGCCACGCGGACCGCGCGCGACCCGCCCGCCGCCGCGGGAAAGCGTCCGCGGCGAATCATAGGCCGAGGCCGGGCGCTCCAGCCTGGCCTCCAGCGCCCCGCCGCGCCAGGTCCACAGCATCGCGTTCAAGCGATTGCGCGTCTGACGCGCCCGCCATGCTCCGCCGTCCTCGTCCACCGTCATCGCCCCCTCCTGATTGCAGCTGGCCACCAGCGTCCAGCTGCGCACCCGGTAGTCGCGCACTTGCAGCAGGCGGTAAGCCGGCGCGCATTCCGCATCGTCCGCGCGCAACAGCACCAGCGCGTCCTCGCCGACGACGCGGGCGTCCGCGATGCGCACCCGGCGCCATTGCGCGTCCAGCGGCGCGACCAGTTGGCGATCATAGAATTTCAGCTCGAAGCGCCCGCCCAGCGAAGAGCGAAGCACCAGATGGTTGCCGGCCAGCGGCACATCCTGATGCACGAAAGCCAGCGCTTCCTGCAGATCCAGCCGGCGTTGGAGCGAACCATCGGCGGAACGCTGCTGCGAACAGGCGGACAAGACCAGCAACAGCGGCACGGCCCAGGCAAAGCGGCGAATCCTCGTCATGCCAGCCCTTTCACGGCATGGTTGCTGATCGTTCAATACTACCACCAATATTTCCAGCTCCGCCCGCCACCCCGGGTTCGCGCACCTCGGTCCGGGCGAAACGCCGCGCTTGCCTAGCACGCCGCGAGCCGGCAATAATGCGCCCGTGCTTGAGATTACAGGCACCGGGATTGAGAGCCCGTTCTGCAAAGATTCCCGGTTGTTCAGCGCAACCGGCGCCATTGCTGCGCCCATTTTTCGGCAAGCCGTGGCGGGGAGGCCTTCATGGTCTGCCGGGTCCTTTGCGCCGGTCTCTCAACCCTGTCACGTGCTCGCCATCCCGAATGAGAGCGGAGTCGCGGGCATGAACCTCGCAAAGGAGCCTCTTCATGAAACGCAATCACCCCCTTCGCCGCCGTTATCAGCCCGATCCCCAACCCCTGCCTTACCATGCGCTGCCCTTCGCCGCGCAACTGCCCGGCCAGGCCCGGCCCCACTGCTGGACCGTGCAGCCGTTGGCCGATCGCCGCCAAGCCTATCTGCTGGGACGGGAGTACGCGGGCCATTACCTGGTTTTCCTGCAAGACAACCCCGGCAGCGCGGACCGCTTCCTGCTGGCGCGCATTGCCGAAGACGTCGACTTCAGCGCCCCGGACGCGGCCAGCGCTTGCTGGACCGGCTTCTTCCACCTGATCGAGCAAGTGCTGACGCAAAGCATCGCGCCGCTGGACGTGTTCGAGTACATCGACCGGCTCAACACCTACGAGGCGGCGTTGCAGCGCCTCTTGCATCAAACTCCGCCACAAACTTAATATATGCATAAAAACAAACCGCTTTCCCCATCGCATCGGCGGCCTTGCCGCGGGCTCGCTTAGTCCGCAAAGCGACAGTCTTTCCGGCTTGCGGGCGGCAGGCCCGCCGATGGCAATTCCGCAACAAGCCGCGGCTAAAACAAAGCAATCTCAGGCTTAATTTGCGGGGGAAGCGACATTTCGACCGGTCCCCGGCTTAATATGGACAGTCAATTCATTTTGCATAAACAAGCGACGCCCGCCATGCGGCTTGGCGCGGCGTCGGCGGAAACCATGGCAGCTCTTTTATTTTGAGGATGATGAATATGCGCACTATATGCGTAGGCCTGTCGGCTTTGTTGGCGGCTCAACTCGCAGTGGCGGACCCGATACCGGAAGAAAACGGCTTCTCCGGCAGCATCGGCCTGGGCGTGGGCGGCAACCGCGTCAAATCCAACCTCTTCAAGGGGGACAAAAATCAAAGAACCAACAGCCTGAACAGCGCGCCGGAGTCCCACAACGACTCCTTCGCGCTGCCGGTGCTGGATCTCAGCTACACCTTCGCCGCCAGCCGTACCCAGATCGTGTTCGACAGCCAGATTCACGACCCGCTGGGCATGGACGACACCCTGGAACTGGGCGTGCGCCAGCAAGTGGGCAACAACGGCATCGTCTCCGCCGGCCTGCTCTACGGCGGCCTCAGCAAAAACACCTGGACCGATCCCTACCTCGTGGGCGTGGACCGCGACGGCACCAAACGCAAATCCACCGGCCTGTTGCTGGGCTGGGAAAACATCATGGGCACCGGCTTCAAGGCCCAGCTGACCCAGCGCAACATCAAGATAGACGACGAGCGCAGCGGCCAGAGCGTGGCCGGCCTCAGCGCGGCGGACCGCGCCACGCTGAACCGCAACGGCGACGCCACCTTGCTGAAAGCGGGCTATGAATGGGCGTTCGCCCCCAATCAAACGCTGACCCCGGGTCTGAGCTGGGGCAAGGACAAGCTGGACGGCGGCGCGATGAGCAACAAGAGCTACGGCCTGAGCCTGGACTACGCCTACAGCAGCGACCTCAACACCTTCAGCGCCGGCCTGCAATTCCGCAAACAGCGCTTCGACCAGAGCAACCCGCTGTTCGGCAATAAAAAAGCCGACAGCAATGCCTACGCCGTCGACCTCAACTACCTGCGCCATCAGCTGTTCGGCGAGAAAGCGCTGTCCGCCTTCGTCAGCGCGGCCTACGGCAAATCCAACGCCGACATCAGCTTCTACGACGCCGAAATCCGCTCGCTGGGCGTAGGGCTGATTTACTCGTTCTAAAACCACCACGCGCCCCTGGCTGTTAAAGGGGCGCGATGCGGTGGGCCTTACTCCGTCATCAAGCGATAGAAGGGCTCCTCGCGCAAAGCCTGGCTTTGCGCATCGCCGCCTTCCCTGCCGCTGCGCAATTCATTGCGGTAACTGGCGTAGCGCCAGTGTTCAGGACGGACATCGGACTCCGGATGCTGGCCCGGCTCAATGCCATGCTCGGCCAAAGTCGTTTCCAGGCGCTCCACAAACTGGCGCACCTGGCTCAAACCCTGCGCGCTGTAATGAGAATCCGCGCCATCGGGCTTCACGTACAAAGTCAACTGCGCGCCCGCTCCTACTCTGGCCTCCGGCTCCACGCGTGCCATATCCGTCACTTTCCATTTATCAATCGGGCTGGACTCCGAAAACAACAAGCCGGACAGCGCTTGAAACGCCTGCGGCACCAAGTCCCGCTGCACGCTGAGATGGAATTTATCGCCGGCGAATTCACCCTGATTCTGCGCCTGCTCGCGCCGGGCATGCATGAACACATCCTGCCCGCCGCTGCTCACCATAAAGCCGTGGCTCATGCAGGCGAAACCGCTTTGCCGCATGCCGGCATAGTCCGGAGCGTGCTGGGCCTCGCGAAAATCAGCGGGCGGCATCGCCCGCAGTTGCTGACGCAAGCCTTCCATATTGGCGCGAAGATGATCTGCGCTGGACTGCGCTGGCGCACTGGCGGCAGGCGCGCCCATATTCAAAGGAGGGAGATTCAGTTTAAGGCCGGGGCGTTGAATGGGCATAGTGGGAGCACACAGGGAAAAGCGCAGATGCGCGATGCCAGCACTTTCGCATAGGCTCCGGGGGCGAGCTTGCAAAAACTGTTCAGCCTTCTGGGGGGGCTTCAAATCTCAACAGCCACTCTCGCTCCTTGATCAGCAAATCTTGCAAATAGCGATCAAGACAAGCAAAAACCCGCGAACGCGGGTTGCTTTATTAACCACAACAAGAGGCCAAACAAAACCCTATGCCTTATGGCTCACCAACTTGACTTGAGTTTAAGACTTCGATCGTAAACACTCCAGGCCGCTCATCAAAAAATAGTTCAAACTCGGCACCTTGCCATTAAAAATGGTAGACATGCGCATCAAACACCTCCCTGCGAATAAATGCCAGACATTTTGGATAACACTTTAGAAAGCAAGCCGGAGGCAAGCCCCGGAAATACATGCCAATTCAAACCAACATCCTCGACCAAGACATAAATACGACCTTCCGATGACTTCCTCAAGGCCATGTTCATTTCTACCTAACCACTTTACTTTCCAATAACCTACTCCACCTAA
The DNA here is from genome assembly GCF_020544465.1 of Chromobacterium rhizoryzae. Taxonomy (NCBI): domain Bacteria; kingdom Pseudomonadati; phylum Pseudomonadota; class Betaproteobacteria; order Neisseriales; family Chromobacteriaceae; genus Chromobacterium; species Chromobacterium rhizoryzae. Next base: position 2,481,305 of record NZ_CP066126.1, on the reverse strand, counting down.
TTGTTTTTGAAATAAAAAACAACCTCATAGCCCGCACCAAGCTCTTTTTGTAGCTTCTGCTGTAGCAAGATGCCGGCACTCCAAAACGCAGCTTCATCTTGTGGGTGAGGAAAGGCGGAGTTAGCGGGGTACTCATCACAGTAGCTCGACTGATACCAAGCCTCCCAGTTTTTCACTTCATTTTTTAAGGCCAAACTGATGGGAAGGCGCTCAGCCGGAAAATTCTCAATTCCGCCACCATCAAAAAATCGCCACAGGCAATGGCAGAAATACTCGGGAGAAAGTCGGATAACTTGTTTCATCTAAAAAGTGCATCGTTGCAATTCAACATTCAACTTGCAAAGAATGCAAGCTCTAAACCCCACCCAAAAATGGACCTCAGCATCAATGACAACAGCCACTTTATCTGCTTTTATATTTCTGTTTTGTCATATACCTTTCCAATAACCCCACTTAAACAAGCACAATAACCCTAGCGATTAATCACTCCCCAAATTTCCATAGCAATCTGGCAGTTCATATCCTTCAGACAGCTCCGGCCACTCCCCTGTTTTAAGTATAGTTTTCGCATCATCAGCAATTGCATCAAACAAACTTGACAAGCCCATAGCGTAGCTCCTTAGCCTTAGCAACGCCGATTGCATTGCCAACTCATCGTTAACACTTTTCGCACCAGAAAGCAGAGCAGCTCTAGACTGGCAAAGTGCCATATACTTCAATAGCAAATTTTCTAGTGATGCACCATAGTCAATCGACAAATCATCAATAGCACTAGAAGACTTTTCGTTAATAATTTCTAGAAAATCACTTTTCATTTCATCAAGAAAAGAATACGTTGCCATTCATTACCCTATTAGATAAAAAAATTTATTTCCGCGCAAATCCGAAGCGGCTTGCTCCGCCACCTTTTCCACTTCCCGAATGGTGTAACACATCTTCGCTTCCAGAAATTCCATTCATCAAAGTAGATCTTTATTGAAAAACAACCAAACCGGTATGAATTTAGCTCAGGATTACATTAATCTTCTCTCAACGCAAACCCCGCAAGCAGGACAGCCTTTACGCCCACAACAATTCGTTAAATTTAAAAAATCTCAAAATGCAGGCCACTAACAATTAAATTAAATTTTTTAATATCAACAATCTCTCCTTGGAATTTTACATCCTCACTTTTTCGCAGGGTACCAATTATGCTTGCATCACACAAATAACTGAACTCACTCCCACCGAGGGCAGGAACCAAGGAGAAAAGTATTTTTTCAAGATCGGGATACTGGATTTTTATAGCATTTTTCATAGAGAACGCGTCTTCCTTACTCTCTACCAAGTATCCAACCCCTGCGACCATAGCAAAACAGCAATTAATCTCAACATCTTTATCAAAGCCACTACTCAGAATAAAATTTTCCATTCATCTAACCATCAATGTGTGTAAACCACTTGGCCTGTAAATTTTTTCACAAAATCAATAACGGGAGTGAAATATTGCGCCCCCGTACCAGGATCTCTGATTGCAACCACTCGCTGCCCCTGTCTAGAAGTCACCCCATCCACTACAACAAAATGTCCACCACCGGAGTCAAGCGAAACCCTTGCTATTACTGCATTACCTCTAGACGTTCCTGCCGCAATATCATTAACAGACTGTCCCACTGCCCACTTTGCTGAAGGCAACCCATTTCTTTGCAATGCACCAGTTAAGCCAATCACATCTGTACCTACACCAGGAATTAGATTCGCATCTTTTGCAATTTGCGTGATATTAACCCATTTCCCCGTGTCATTTAATATCATTGTACAAGAAGTTGGGCCACATGCCACATTGCCAATGTTTGACACATATCGCTGATCTAGAACTATACGCGACCCAGCCCTTGACATTGAATTTGTTTCTGTTTGCAAGCTACCGGCCACATCTGTCGCCAAGCTCCCAGAACTTGCCCCATCGGAAGCGATTGCCTTCGGCCCCTTCAACCCTATTAACCAACCAAAATCACCAACCGCAAGCTTAACAACATCCAGAACCCCACCATAGCGCATGACTGCGTTACGTATTGCGCCTCCCGCCATATCATTGGCGCATTCAACTGTACTACACGTCAACCTTGCCAACTGCAAGCTGTTTGCAACCTCAGTAACACACTGACTATCTGCCTTGCAAATTGAGGATACACTAGACATTGCATTATTCAATGCGGCATTGAACGACTTTTGGTACTCTGGGCTAAAGTTATTTCGCCGATCACTTTCTTGAACTGCAGCCTTAATTAAATCATTTTCACACAATGACTTAGCTGCACCTGATTTCCCTCCACACTGGGTCGCAAGCTTTCTTCCCAAAGCATCAATTTCTTTGGGCCTTAGTGTATTGTTCTCTACTTCATTCTTGGCCGCCTGCGCACCCGTCAAGGCTCCAGCACTATCACCGCCTGCCAGCGAGCCCGCCAGGCTACCCGCCATCGTCGTCAGCGCGGAAATGGTCTGTTTCTGGAACTCGTTGAGATCCTCAACTTTTTTCCCAGGGTATAGCTGAGTTAACAGCAATTCTGCCACGATGGGAGCCGCTGCGCCGCCGGCAGCTCCTGCCGCCGCGCTCTCACCCTTCATTTGTGCCAGCGCCGCGCCCAGCAAGGCATGCGCCATCACATTGGCTTCTTTATTGCCGTCGGTCAGGTTTTTAACTACGCCAGCCAGGTAAGGCGCGGCGGCGCCGCTGAGGGCGGCTTGCACATTGCCGCCGGCCAGGCCTTGCAGCGCGGCGGTGGCGGCTTGGGCGGCACGCTGGAAATCGCTGTCGGCCCCCCATTTAGCGTTCAGCTCCTTATATTCTTTGCTGTCCGCATATTTGGGATTCCGTCGCAAGTCCTCATTCGCCTTCATCATCATCTGAGTGACAACAATCTGGGTGGCTTGCGCGCCAATCTGTCCAATCAGCTGCGCTTCCTGCAAGCGGTTGAGTTCCTTCTCCTTGTCGAAGATCGGGCTCAGGCCGTTGGCGGCGTGTTCGGCGTCGCGGCTCAGGTCTTTCAGGTCTTGTTGTTGCGTGTCCTGGTCGCGGACCTTGATCGAGCCTTCGCTGACCGCGGCGTAGGTGGTGGATTCGGCATGGCCGCTGCTGTTGCCGCCGCCCAGCACGCTGCTGGCGCCCTGGCTCATCAGCGTGCCTTTTAGCGTGTCGGTGATGTTGCCGCCGCTGCTGATGCCGAAGCTTTGGCTCTCCACCTTGAAATCCGCCTGGTTGTGCTGGTTGCTGAAGCCCAGGGTGCCGGTGTCCAGCGTGTTTTTGTCCGCCTTGGCGGTGCTGGCGATCACCGCGCCGTCCAGCTGGGTATGGCGGCCCACCTTGACGTCGAAGCCGCCCTGGCCGGCGTAGAGGCCGGTTTGCTCCTGCACGCTGACAAAGTCGCTATTGGCCTTTTGACGGCTGATGCTGATGGAGGCGCTGCCGCTCATGCTGCCGAAGGTGAAGCTGGCGCCGGCGGAAGCGTTGCTCTGCTCGCTGTGGTAACGGTCCTGATCTTGCAGACTCTGCAGCGTCAGATTGCGGCCTATATCCGCCACCACAGTCTTGCCGCTGGCGCTGGCGCCGGTCAGGCTCGCGTCGCGGCCACTTTGCAGGCTCAGGGTGTCGCCGGCGCTGAGCACGGTTTCGTTCCAGCGGCTGCCCTGGCCTTCTTCCTTGCCCCTGCCCTTGTTGGCGTTGGCGAAGATGGAGATGCCGGCACTGCCATTGCTGACACCGATGCTGAGGCCGGCATTCCAGCCGCTGCTCTTGTTGCCGCCGCTCTGGGAATCTTCATTGCGGCCGGCTTGCAGTTGCAAATCCCGCGCGGCGTCCAGCGTCAGGTCTTTGCCGGCCTTGAGACGGCCGCCGGTGACGCTGATGTCGCCGTCCTGCGCCTGGCCCTGGGCGTCTTTGGCGCCGCTGCCGGTGGCGGTCAAACTGAGGTTACCGCCGGCGGTGAGCTGGCTGCCCTGGCTCTGGCTTTGCTGACGCTGGCTGTGGGATTGGCTTTGCTGGTTGCCCACGGACAAGCTGATGCCGACAAAGCTTTGTTCCGCCGCCGGTTTCATCGCTTCCTGCTGGTAGGCCTGATATGCCTGGTAGCCTGATAAACCGGCCTGAACGCCTTGCAGCGCGGCCAGGCGGCCGCTGGCTTTTTTGCTGTCCTGCGCCTGCTGCACGGCGGTGTTGGCGGCGGCGCCCACCACGCCGGACAAGGCCACGGTGAGGCCGCTCTTGCTGACTTCGTGCTTCTCGTCGCGCTGATAGCGGTTGGCCACGTCTTCCACGCGGATGTTCTGGGCCAGCACGTCGATGTCGCCGCCGGCGACCAGGTCGGAGCCCTTGATCAAGGCGTTGCGGCCGGCGTCGATATTGACCTTGCCCAGCACGCTGCCCACCGTGCTATTGGTTTGGCTGACGCTGGTTTCGCCCACCTGGTCTCGCTGTTTCTGACTGCCGATAGTGAAGCCGATGCCGCCGCTGCCCAGCAGGCCGGATCGTTTAACGCTTTCGTCGTGCTGCTGGTACTGGCGGTTTTCCGCTGTGGTGACGTTGACGTCGCGGCCGGCGACCAGGTCCACGTCATGAGTGGCGGCCACGCTGCTGCCGGCCACGGTCAGGTCCTGCCCGGCTTGCAGGCTGATGCTTTCGCCGGACAAGCTGCTGCCCTTGGCCAGCGTTTGCCGTTCGTCGGTCTGACTGAGGCTTTGCTTGCTGTTGGCCAGGTTTTTGCGAGTGCTGGCGGCTTGCTCCTGGAAGCTGCGGCTTTCTTCCGCCGCGCCCACGCGGATATCCCGCGCGGCGCTGAGCTTGAGGTCGCCGTTGTCGCTGGCCAGTTCGCTGCCCTGCACGGTGAGGTCCGTCTTGCGCGCCTGGATGGTGACGCCTTGCTGGCCGCTGATTTGGCTGCCCTGCGCTTGCGTGTCGCGAATGGCTTGCTGACGCTGGCTGCGGGTCTGGCCGATGTGATTGTTTTCGTAGTCGTCGATTTCCACATGGCGCTCCGTCGCGCCGATGTCCACTTGGGTGCCGGACAACAGCACCTGGCCCTGATCGCTGGCGACTCGGCTGCCTTGCACGCTCAGTTCCTGGCCGGCCACGGCGACCACGCCGGCTCCGCCGCTGAGCTGGCTGGCAATCAGCGTATCGGCCTGATAGCGCGCCTCCACCCGAGAGCTGGCGCTATCGGCGGTGAGCTTGGTGTTGTTGGTGGTTTTGTCCGCCTGCACCGTAAGCTTGTTGCCGGCGCTGACATTGAGCTGACCCTTGGCCTGGGCGCTGGAGCCGGTCAACGTCAGATCCTTGCCCGCGCTCAGGTTGAGCTTGCCGCCGGATTGCAGGCTGCTGCCCTGCGCGGTTTCCCACACGCCGCTGACGGTGGCGACGCCGCTGCCGCCCACGTCGGCGCCCAGCGTGGCATCGCGGTTGCCCATGCTGCCGGCGATCAGATCCACGCGGCCTTCCTTGCGGCTGCGCGCGGCGCCCAAGGTCAAGTTGTTGCTGGCGCTGAGCGTCAGCTGTTCCGAGGCGTCCACCTTGGCGCCCTTCAAAACGATGTCCGCGCCGCTCAGGCTGACGTCCCGCCCGCTGACGGCGGCCTGCCGACCGGCGTTTTGCAGATCGGTGTCCAGCCTCAGGCTGTCCGCCAACAGCTTGACGGTGTCGGCCTGGATCAGGCCTCCGGTATTGCTCAGAACCTCCGCCTTGGCCACCAGGCTTTGGTCCGCCTGCAGCTTGCCGCTATTGCTCAGGCTGGCGGCGGACAGGCTGAGGTCTTTGCCGGCGATCACCGCGCCGTCGCCGGTGAGGCTCACGGTGTTGTGCGCCAGATAGACGGTGGGCACCAATACGGTTTGCGGGCCGTTGGCGGTGTTGACGGTTTCGCTGACCATCCAGACGATGTCTTGCTGCAAAGCGGCGATTTGCGCCGGGGTCAGCGCCACGCCGGTGGTCAGCCGGAAGTCCCTGGCCACGTTCACGCCCTGGTTCATCAGCGTCTTGAATTGCTCGGTGGCGTCCTCTCCGCGCAGAGACGGGCGGCCGGTCAGCGCCAGTATCTGGTCGCGCACCAGCTTTTGCTCGTAATAGCCGTCGCCCAGGCGCTTGTGCGCGCCCACCGGATCGTAGTTCAACTGCTTCAGCATGTAGTCGCTGCTGATGAAGTTGTTGTACTGGGTGAAGCGACTATCGGTTTCAATCAGATAGGAGGCCGTGGGGCTGGGGTTTTGCTGGAACAGCTGGTTGTTGGGCAGGCGGTCCAACAGGCCAGGCTGGCCTGCGCCGCCTTTGAGCGGACCGGCTTTCGCGCCGGCCGCGGCGGAGCCCGCGGCCGCCGCCACGTCTTGCTTGTCCCAGCGCGCCGGTTCCGCTTCCGCGGCGGCCTTGGCCGCTTCCGCCACGCTGACCTGGGCCGGATTGACAGTGACGTTTTCAATGCTGGGCGCGCGCACGCTGACGCCCTGATGACCGGCGATGGTGGCGTCTATGGTCTGCAACGCCACCGTTTTGTCCTGGGTGTATGTGGGGTACCAGTGCCGCGTGTTGCGGTCGTAGTGGTCCGTGCCGGTTTCCTGGGTGCGCTCGTTGACGGAGTAAGCGCGGTTGATCACGCGCGCGTCGCCTCCGCCATTGTCCGCCCCGTTGATGGTGACGGCGCCGTTGGCGGCGATGCGGCTGGCGTCGTTCAGCAATTGCCCGCTGACGTTCACCGTCATATTGCCGCCGGCGCTCAGGCTGGCCACTTCGCCGACTGAGATCAGCTTGTCCCGGGTCTTGGTGCCGCTGGCGGAACGGTTGCGCAAGTTGAACTTGTTGCCGGGGTCGACAAAATCCAGCTCCAGCGGATTGATATGAATGGCCGGGTTCCATTGTTCGTTGCTGCCGGACCATACTTCGCGCCACACTGTGTGCTCATAGGGACAGGCGGCCCCTTGGAAGCAGCTGTAACCTTGATAGAAGGTCATGTCGTAGCCGCCGCTGTCGTTCTTCTTGATGGCGTTGTAATTGACCCAGCGTTCCTGAGTGCCCTGGAAGCGGACCAGGGCCTGCTTCTTGGCTTCATTCACTTGCAGAATGGTGCCGTATCGCGTTTTGGCCGCTTCCGCGTCGTTGACCGGCAAGGATTTGGTGACGGCCGACCAATCCCAGCCGCCCACCCGTTCAAACACATCAAAGTAGTAGTTGTACTTGTACCAGCTATAGTTCTCGCTTTCCGCCGCGCGCTGGATATTGACGTGGGTGCGCTGGTTATTGAACCGGCCGGCGCGGATGGCAACATCGCCTTCGGCTTCTATCGCGGTGGAGATGTTTTCGATCAGGTCGCCGCTGCTCAGACTCAAAGCGCCGCCGCTGTAGATGTAGCCGCTGTCGCGGTTGCTCAGGCGGGTGCCGGCGTTGAGGCTCAGGCTGCGGGTGGCGGCCAGCACCGCCTGGCCGCCGTGGTTGTCGATGACGCCGCCGTTCACCGTGACGTCGCGGCCGCTGATCATGCCGCTGTTGTCCAGCGCCGCTGCGTTCAGCGTCAGTTGTTCCGCGTCCAGCCGGCCCTGGTTGACCGCCAGGCCGGCGCTATTGATGTCCAGGCGGCCGCTGGCGGCCAGCTTGGCGCCCGCGGCGTTGCTGAAACTGGCCGCTTGCAGGCTGACGTTGCCGGCGCTGGCCCACTGGCTTTCGTTGCGCAGGCTGCCGCTGGTGCGGAAACTCAGCGTCCCCTGGCTAGACAGCGTCTCGCCGTCGCGGAAGACGTAGTCCTGCTGCAAGTCCAGGCTGAGGCCGCTTTGCCCCGCCATTTTGCCGCCCTGGTTGCCCAATTGCCCGGCGGTCAGGCTCAGCGCCTGGCCGCTGTTCACCGCGCCGCCCTCGTTGTGGAGCCGGCTGGCGCTCAGCTTCTGATTGCGATTGGAGATCAGCTTGCCCTGGCGGTTGTCGATCTGACCGCTCAGTTCCGCCTCCAGCGCGCCGGTGGTTTGGATCTGGCCGTATTGGTTGTCGAAACTGCTCAGTCCCAGGCTGACGTCGCCCAGGCTCAGCAGGCTGCCGTAGCGGTTGCTCAACGTACCGGCCTTGAGTTCCAGCGCGCCGCGGCTGTTTAGCAGACCGCCGGCGTTGTCCACGGAGGCGGCTTGCAGCGCAAGCCCCTGGTCCGCCACGATCTTGCCTTGCTTGTTGTCCAGCGCGTCGCTGATGGTCAACCGCGCCGCGCCGCCGCTCTGCAGTTCGCCTTCCGCGTTATGCAGCCCCGCCAGTTGGTAATAAGCGTCGCCGCGGCTGATCAGCTTGCCTTGCTGGTTGCTCAGCTGGCCGCCGTCCACCGTCAGATCCATTCCGCTGCTGATCTGGCCGCGCCGGTTGTCCAGCTCGCCGGCGCGCAAGCGCTGGCCCTGGTCCGCCACCAGCTTGCCGTCCTGATTGTCCAGCAGGCCGCTGGCGTCCAGCGCCAGATCGCCCAAGGTCTGGATCTGGCCGCCCTGGTTGTTAAGCCCGCCCAGCGTCAGCGTCAGGCCTTGCTGGCTGGCCGCCGCGCCGCCTTGATTGTCCATCTGGCCCGCCAGCACGGTGATGCGCTCGCCGCCCGCCAGGGTGCCTTGCCGATTGTTCAGCGCGCCGGCGTCCAGCCGCATCGCGCGCTGAGCGCTGATGCGGCCTTCCCGGTTGCCTAGTTCGCCTTGGACTCGCACGGCCAGAGCGCCGCCGCTTTGCAGCTTGCCGCCGCTATTGTCGAGCGCGGCCAGTTGGATATCTCCGTCTCCCAAGCTGACGATGCCGCCGCCCTGATTGCCCAAGACGCCCGCTCGCAGCGTCAGCGCTTGTCGGCTGCTGATCTCGCCGCCGCCGTTATTGAGGCTCGCGGCCTCTATCTTCTGGTCCCGGTTGCTCAGCAACTTGCCCGCGCTGTTGTCCATCCCGCCATCGGAACGAAGGGTCAACGCGCTTTCGCTCTCCACCTTGCCGCCGGCGTTGTCAATCTCGCCCGCTTGCAGGCCAACGTCCGCGCCGCCGTGGATGGCGCCGGCCTGGTTGTTCAACTTGCCTGTCGCCTTGAGCGTCAGCGGCCCGCCGCCGTCTATCCGCCCCCCTCGGCTATTGTCCAGCTGCGCCGTGTCCAGTTTCAAAGCGGCGCCAGACAGCAGCGCGCCGCCTCGGTTGTCCAGTTCCCGCTCCGTGGTCAGCGTTAAAGCGATGGCGCTTTGCACGGCGCCGCCGGCATTGTCCAAGCTGCCGGCGCTCAGGCTCAGGTCTCCGTTGCCGCCGATCAGGCCGCCCTGATTGCTCAGATCTTGCCGCACGCTCCAGGACTGCGCCGCGTCGCCCAAGGCCAGCAATTTGCCGCCGCCGTTGTCCAGCCGGCCAATGCTCAACGCCAGGCTGTCGGCCTCGATGCGGCCGCCGCGGTTATCCAGCAACTGGCCGATGCGGAAGTCGCCGCTGCCCTGGCCTATCTGTTCCCAAACGCCGCCCAGATTGTTGAGCGCGGCGGCGCTGGCCTGCCACTGGCCCGCTTGCAGCGTGGCCGCGTCGCTGTCGATCTGCCCGCCGGCCTGAACCACCAAGCGGCCGGTGTTCAAGCTGGCGCGGCTGAGGCCCAGCCCGTTCTCCGCCGTCAGCGTCACGCTATCATTGGCGCGCAGTTTGGCGTCGGCGGCCTTGATCGCCGCCGCGTTGAGGTCCAGGCTGGAGCCGGCCAGCGCGTGGCCGCTCAGTTGCAGGCTGTCGCCGGCTTTCAGGCTCAGCGCGCCTGTCGTGCCCACTTGCCCCTTGTCGTCGCTGCCGGCGGCGAAATCGCCGCTGGCGGCGATGCTGCGCGCCTTGACCGTGACATCGCCGGCCGCCGCCACGGTGCCGCTCTGGCGCAAGGCGGCGTCGCCGCTCAACTCCAGCTTGCCGCGGCTGTAGCTGGCGCCGTTGTGTTCGATGTCGCCGGCGGCGTGGTATTGGATGTCGCCGCCGTTCTGGCGGCCGCTCAGGGTCAGTTGGCCGGCGCTGTCCAGCTTCAGCTGCTCGCCGCCGCTCAGTTGTCCGCTGCTGCGCACGCCGACGCCGGCCTCGGTGGCCAGCAGGCGGATCTTGCCGGCGTACATGCCGCCCAGTTGCGCCACATCGATGGCGAAACCGGGCCGTCCGGCGCTGTCCGCCGCCAGAGCCTGGATGTTTTGGTGGTCGGCGCTGACGCGGTTGCGGCCGGCGCTGACGCTCAGTTGAGGCGCCCAGATGCCGGCGCGCACTTCCACCGCCCGCGCCATCAGGTCTGCGTACTCGGTGCTGCCGGCCTGCATGCCGGCGCCCTCGATGCGGATGGTGCCGCTTTCCACGCGGTAGCCGGCCAGGCTGCCGTCCGGGTTCAGTTCCGGGCGACCGGTAGTCAGGGTCATGCGCCCTGCATTGATGGTGCCGCAGCCGTCGCAGAGAATGCCGGAGGGGTTGGCCACGATGACCTGGGCGCGGCCGCCGGCCACTTCCAGGAAGCCGCGCAACTGGCTGGGGTTGGCGCTGTTGACCTCGTTGAGGATCACCCGCGCCGGCGCGGCCGGATTGAGGTTGGGGTTGCCCTGGATCCAGCCGCCCAGTTGGGTCTGCACGCTGGTGGCGCTGTTGTTGAGAATGGCCCCGCCCTTGTCGACGTCGAACTGGCTGTACTGGTTGCGCGACACTCCGGCGGCGCTGGGCGCCTGGATGTTCACTTGCGGCAGGCCGTTGGCGGTGTTGATCACGCTGGGGCGCTGCGCCGCCGGCGCGTTCGGGTCCGCCACGATGCCGCCGGCCAGCGCGGAAGTTCCGGCCAGCGCGCACCAGCTGGCCCAGACAATGCCGCGCAGGGTCACGCCTAAGCGCCGGCTTGCCGCCGCGGGCTCGGCGGAGCGGCCGCCGCCCGCGCCCATCGGCTTGACGATCTCGGCGACGGCCATGATCAGGCCCCGCGCGCGGTTGAAAATCAGACGGTAACAAAGACGGTTCATGACCAAAACTCTCGACAAGGACGAGGCCGTCAACGCAAAGCGTTGCCACCGGCCCCGAATTCAAAGATCAAAATTGCAGGTTCAGGCTGAAGCCCGAGGCGGCGCCGGTCTGGAAGCCGACGGGTTTCTGGATAGGCCAGCCGGTGAACATGTCGTAGGACAGACGCTTGAACAGGCTGCCGCGCATGCCGACTGCGCCGCCGGCCAGCTGCCGGCCTATCAGCTGGCTGCTTGCGGCCCCGCCGACGCGTCCCAGGTCCAGGCCCAGATACAGTTCCTGCCCGCTGGGGCCCATTGCCCAGGACAGCTCGTTGCGCCACAGCCAGCCGCGCTCGCTGGACAGGCTCAGATCACCGTCGAAGCCGCGCACGGTGTAGCGTCCGCCAATGGCGAAGCGGTCCTGCGGCACTAGCGCGCCCTTGCTCCACTGCCCGCGCCATTGGCTGTTGAGCCGCAGCTTTTGCGCGCCGATTTGCAGCGGCTGGGTATAGCTCAGGTCCGCGGTCACGATGCTGGCCCGAGAGCCGCCGTTGCCCGTTTCTTCCTCCGGCGCGGGCAAGGCGCCCAGCATGCCGGTGCCGCGCCGCCAGTTGAGGCCGGCGTCCAAGGTGGCGTCGCCCAGATAAGAACGCTGGTTCAGCCCCAGTTCCCAGCCGGCGGTCTGCCGATGCTGCAGGCGGATTTCCGTGTCTTCGACGAAGTTGCGCGATTTGCGCTGGTAGGCGCGCAGGCTGAGCGTGGTCTTGTGCGCCTGGCTGCGATACACCACTCGCGACAGGCTTAGCTGGCTGTTCTCGCTGTCGCCTCGGTATAGGTATTTCTCGTTGGCGCCGGCTATGGTCTGGTGGTAGCGGTAATCGTTGAGGGTCAGGCCCAGCTGCCAATAACCCAGGGGCAGCGAGTAATGTAGCGAGCGGCTTTTGGAGCCCAGCGGATCATGCTGGAACAAATCCTTGCCCTGGCTGTAATAGAACAGGTCATTGACGGTGAGCAGATTGTCCAACGACAAGGTGGCGCTGCCCTGGTAGCGGCCGGTGGCGTCGCTGCCGCCGTCGTCCAGGCTCAAGGACAGGCGGATGGGCAAGGTTTCTTTCCAGACGATCACCAGATCGCTTTCGCCGTCGGCGCCGGCCGGTTCGATCTGGATGTCGGCGTCCGCCGTCGGCACCCGTTTGAAGTTTTCCAGCGCCTGCTCGATATCGCGCAGGTTGAGCACGTCGCCCGGCCGCGCCGGCAGCGCGTTGAACCAGCGCGCGCGCCGCGAGGCGGGCTCGGCGAAGCGGATCGCATGAATGCGGCCGGGGATCAGCGTCAACGTCAACACGCCCGGCTTCAAGTCCTGAGGCTTGACCAGCACCCGGGTGGTGACGTAGCCCTGAGCGATCAAGGCGTTCTGCACCCGCTTCATCGCCAGGTTCACCCCTTGCGCGCCCAGACAGCGGCCGGCGGCGTCGGCGGCGGCCAGCGCCCACCGGAAACGCTCGGACAGTTCACCCTCCAGCCTAAGCTCGCGGATGACGAAGCATGGAACTTCGCCAATGGGATAGTCCGCCAGCGCATCGGCTTGGCGCGGCAGGCGCACATCGGGCGCCGCCGGCTGCGCTTGCTCTTGCAGCGTCCGTTCGCGTTCTTGTTGCAAAATCAGCTGTTGATCAGGGGACGGCAACTCCGCCGGCAGTTTCGCCCAGGCCGGCGCGGCCAGGCAGAGCGCGCTTAGCGATGCGAGCAAGGCCCCGGTTGGCCGCTTGCACAGGCAGGCCACCGGCTTTAATTGAAAGTGCGACACTTAGAATGCGTTTTTTCTTGAAAGTGGGCGATTCTATGACAAACACCACTCAAGCCCATCCGTATAACTACGTAATTTGCGGATGTGAATCTTCACGCCAGGCATTCAAAACATTTTGTTTTCATTAGAAATATCAAATAAAAATCATTATCGCCGCGTCTCGCCCCACCCTCCCAGCCGGCTTGGCCTGAAAGTGAAAATCACGAAAATCTGAAACTCCTTCAAACCCGCTCCACCCATGATCAAAAGGGCCGGCCGTCGCCGGTCTTTTTTACATCTAGCGCTTACATCTCTTTCCTTGCCGCCGCTCCAGCCGCGTATAATTGCGATGGTATTTTCCGGAGCCTCGTCCATGTCTTTGCCATTCCGCCTTGCGCCCGCGCTTTTGGGTTTCGTCGGCGCCGCCGCTCTTGCCGCCGGCGTCACCACCTTCAGCCCCCAGGGCGAAGTCAAAGAAGTGCAGCAGGTGCGCGTCACTTTCAACAGCAGCATGATTCCGCTGGGCAATAGCGCCGCGCCGGCGCCGTTCGCCTGGAGCTGCGGCCTGAAAGCCAAGGGCCATTGGGTGGACGATAAGACCTGGGTGCTGGACGTGTCGGAAACCCCGGCCGCCAATACCGACTGCCGCTTCACGCCCAAGCCCGGCCTCAAGGATCTGCAGGGCAAGGCCGTGGACGCCGGCCTGAGCTTCCGTTTCTACACCGGCGCGCCGGTGGTGGTGGAACGCTGGCCGCGCAACGGCCGCATCGAGGAAGACCAGGCCTTCGTGCTCCAATTCAACGGCGTCGGCGTGCCGGCCTCGTCCTTGTATTGCCAATCCTCCAGCCTGCCGGAACGCATCCCGGTCCAGCCCCTGCCGGCCGGCGAGCGCGCGGCGCTGCTCAAGCATCTGAAACTGGAACAACAATCCGCCAAGGTGCTGACGCTGCGCTGCGGCCAGCGCCTGGCGCCGGACAGCAAGCTCACCCTGGTGCATCTGCGCGGCGCGGCCGCGCCGGACCGGCTCAACTACCAGGTGCGGCCGCCGTTCACCGCCAGCATGAGCTGCCTGCGCGAGAACGCTAAAGGCGCTTGCATCCCGTTCAAGCCCATCACCCTCAACTTCAGCTCGCCGGTGCCGGAAAAACTGGCGATGGCGGTGCGCCTGAGCGGCGCCGGCGCCGAACGCGCGCCCCAGGCGGAAGCACGCGGCAAGGGCGAGCCGGTGGACAGCATCAGCTTCGCGCCGCCGTTCCCGCCCTTGGAAACGCTGACGCTGAAGCTGCCCAAGGACTTTGGCGACGAGGTGGGCCGGCCGCTGGTCAACGCCGAGCGCTTCCCGCTGGCCATCAAGCTGGCCGACTATCCCCCGCTGGCCAAATTCGCCGCCGCGCCGTTCGGCATCATAGAGTCCGGCGCGGACGCGGCGCTGCCCATCACCCTGCGCGGGGTGGAAGGCGATCTCAACATCAAATCCGTGCAATTGGGCGGCCAGGCGCTGCGGCTGAACAAAGACCAGGACATGATGGCCTGGCTGGCCAAGGTGCTGCGCTATCACGAGAGCGCCCTGCCCGCCGGCAAGGACAAGACCATAGAAAGCCGTCGCTTGTCGCTGCTGGCCAAGGAGCCAGCCGCCCAGCCGCTGAAGCTGCCCAGCCAGCCGGACAAGCAAGGCAAATGGCCGTTCGAAGTGGTGGGCATCCCGCTGCCCAAGCCCGGCCTCTACGTGGTGGAAGTATCGTCGCGGCTGCTGGGCAAATCGCTGCTGGCCAGCACCAAGCCCATGTATGTGCGCACGGCCGCGCTGGTCACCAATATGGCGGTGCACTTCAAAAGCTCCAAGGAAAACGCGGCGGTGTGGGTGACCACGCTGGACAAGGGCAAGCCGGTGCCGGCCGCCCGCGTCAACATCTACGATTGCAAGGGCAATGCGCTGTGGTCCGGCAAGACCGACGCCAAAGGCGTGGCCGCGGTCAAATCCGTGCTGCCGGCCGGCGAGTGCGACAACGAGGAGCTGTCCGGCCTCTTCATCACCGCCGCCGCCAAGGACGCCAAGGGCAACGACGACGTGTCCTTCGTGCGTTCCAGCTGGAACCGCGGCATCGAATCCTGGCGTTTCCCCTTCCCCACCCAGTGGAGCGACAGCCCCAACATCCTGGCCCACACCATTCTGGACCGCGCCCTGTTCCGCGCCGGCGAAACCGTGTCGATGAAGCATCTGCTGCGCACCCAGGTCAGCCGCGGTCTGGCCCAGCTCAAGCCCGGCCAGCTGCCGCAGCAATTGCGCATCGTCCACGACGGCAGCGGCGACGAAATCAGCCTGCCGCTGAGCTGGCGCAACGGCCGCTACGCGGAGAGCAGCTACGCGCTGCCCAAGGAAGCCAAGCTGGGCGAATACACGCTCTACCTGGAACGCAAGGGCGCGCGCGGTCCGGACGACAAGGACAAACCGTCCAGCCCGGAGCTGGACGGCTACTCGCTGCGCAGCGGCGGTTTCCGGGTGGAGGAATTCCGCCTGCCCACCATGACCGGCCGCATCTCCACGGTGAAGAACGCCGGCATCGCCCCCAAGCAGCTGCCGCTCAATGTGTCTCTGTCCTGGGGCAACGGCGGCCCGGCCAAGGGCTGGCCGGTGGAAGTCAGCGCCATGCTGGCCGACGCCTATCAGCGCATCAAGGGCTATGAGGCTTACAGCTTCTCGCCGCCGCAGCGTCAGCGCGATCAGGCCGAATCCTCGCTGGACGGCAAGGTGCTGCTGGACAAGTCCGCGCTGCAACTGGACGCCAACGGCAACGGCAAGGCCACGCTGGACAAGCTGCCCAAGCTGGACCGCCGCTACGACCTGGTCACCGAAGCCGCCTACCGCGACCCCAACGGCGAAGTGCAAACCCTGACCCGCCGCATTCCGCTGTGGCCTGCCGGCCTGCAAGTGGGCATCAGCGTGGACAGTTGGATCACCGCCGGCCGCGCGCTGCAGCTCAAGGCGGTGGTGCTGGACACCGCCGGCAAGCCGCTGGCCGGCAAGAACGTCAAGATCAGCCTGCGCGAACACCGCTACCTGTCCAGCCGCAAGCGGCTGGTGGGCGGCTTCTACGCCTGGGACCACAACGAGGAAACCGACGACAAGGGCAAGGTGTGCAGCGGCAGCACCGACGGCCGCGGCCTGATGTTCTGCGAAATCAACCTCAAGGACGCCGGCGACATGGAGCTGATCGCCGAAGCCGCCGACGACAACGGCAATCTGGCGCAAAGCGCGCAATCGGTCTGGGTCAGCAAGCACGACGAGCTGTGGTTCGACGTGGACAACAACGACCGCATCGACATCCTGCCGGAAAAAATCAGCTACGCCCCCGGCGAAACCGCCCGCTTCCAAGTGCGCATGCCCTTCCGCAAAGCCACCGCCTGGCTGGCGATAGAGCGCGAAGGCGTGATCGAAACCCGAGTGGTGGAGCTGGAAGGCAAGAACCCGGTGATCGAGCTCAAGGTCGAGCCGGGCTGGACCCCTAACGTCTACGTCTCGGTGCTGGCGGTGCGCGGCCGCGTGCGCGAAGTGCCGTGGTACTCCTTCTTCACCTGGGGCTGGAAAACCCCGAGCGAGTGGTGGGACGCCTACTGGAACGAAGGCGGCGATTACACCCCGCCCACCAGCATGGTGGACCTGTCGCGGCCGGCCTTTAAATACGGCATCGCCGAAATCCAGGTGGGCGACGCCGCCAAGCTGCTGGACGTGACGGTGAGTCCGGCGCGCAAGAGCTACGGCATCCGCGAAACCGCCGACGTGAGCATCCAGGTCAAGCTGCCCGGCGGTAAGCCGGCGCCGGCCGGCACCGAAGTGGCCTTCGCCGCGGTGGACGAGGCGCTGCTGGAATTGCAGCCCAACCGCAGCTGGGAGCTGATGCAGGCCATGTACCAGCGCCACAGCTACGGCGTGGAAACCGCCACCGCCCAACTGGAAGTGGTGGGCAAGCGCCATTACGGCCGTAAATCGCTGCCGCCGGGCGGCGGCGGCGGCAAGGCGCCCACCCGTGAACTGCTGGACACCCTGCTGCTGTGGCAGCCGCGCGTGGTGCTGGACGCCAACGGCAGCGCTCGCGTCAAAGTACCTATCAACGACGCGCTGACCCGCTTCCGCCTGGTGGCGGTGGCCGACGCGGGCAATGATCTGTTCGGCACCGGCGAAGCCGGCTTCAACGTCACCCAGGACCTACAACTGAGCTCCGGCATCCCGCCGCTGGCGCGCGAAGGCGACCAGTTCAGCGCCGGCGTCACCGTGCGTAACGGCGGCGACAAGCCGCTCAAGGTCAAGGTCCAGGCCGGCGCGCCCGGCCTGCCGGACTTGCCGCCGCAGGAGATCAGCCTGCCGGTGGGCGAGGCGCGGCTCTTGAGCTGGCCGGTGACGGTGCCCAACGACGTCAAGGAACTGAAATGGAGCTTCAGCGCTCAGCAAGTGGACGGCAAGGCCGCCGACAAGCTAGCGGTGCGCCAGGAAATCGAGCCGGCGGTGCCCATCACCGTGGAGCAGGCCACGCTGCAACGCGTGGAGCCGGAACTGAGCATCCCCGTCGCCTTGCCGCCAGGCGCCCTGCCCGGCCGCGGCGGCATCCGCGTCAGCCTGCAGGCCAAGCTGGGCAATGAACTGCCCGGCGTGCGCCGCTGGTTCCAGGACTACCCCTATGTCTGCCTGGAACAGCGCAGCTCGGTGGCGCTGGGTCTGGCCGACGCCAAGCGCTGGGATCAGCTGATGAGCGAACTGCCGCTGTATCTGGACGGCAGCGGCCTCGCCGCCTACTTCCCGCTGGCCGAAGGCGCGCCGGATCGCGGCAGCGACATCCTCAGCGGCTATCTGCTGGCCGCCGCCCACGAAGCCGGCGTCGTCATCCCCGAAGCCCAGCGCGCGCGGCTGCTGGACGGCCTGTCCGCCTTCGTCGAGGGCCGGATCAAGCGCGATCTGCCGCTGGGCCGCCAGGACGCAGACGCCCGCCGCCTGAGCGCAATGGAGGCGCTGGCGCGCTACGGCCGCTTCCGCCCGGCCATGCTGGACGTGCTGGACCTCAACCCGCAGAAGATGAGCACCGCCATGCTGGTGGACTGGCTGGCCCTGCTGAACCGCGCAGCGGACATCCCGCAGCGCGCCGCGCGGCTGAGCGAGGCGGAAAACCTGCTGCGCGCGCGGCTCACCTACCAGGGCACGCGCATGGGCTTCAGCACCGAGGCCAACGACAACGCCTGGTGGCTGATGGGCAGCGCCGACGTCAACGCCGCCAAGCTGCTGCTGACGGTGCGCAAGCTGCCGGGCTGGCAGGCGGATATGCCGCGCCTGCTCACCGGCCTGCTGGGGCGTCAGCAAAAAGGCCATTGGGGCACCACCACTTCCAATCTGTGGGGCAGCCTGGCCGTCGCGCAATTCTCGCGTCAGTTCGAAACCACGCCGGTCAGCGGCCAGACCAGCGCCGCGCTGGGCGGCGCCAAGCTGAACCTGGGCTGGCCGCAGGAAGGCGTCAAGGCGCTGGGCCTGCTGCCCTGGCCCGCGGGCGGCGGCAGCCTGCAGCTCAAGCACGCCGGCGGCGGCGCGCCGTGGGCCACGGTGCAGGCCGAGGCCGCCATCGCGCTCAAAGCCCCGCGCTACGCCGGCTACAGCATCAAGAAAACGCTGAGCCCGGTCAGCCAGAAAACCAGCGGCCAGTACCAGCCCGGCGACGTGGTCAAGGTCACGCTGGAGATCCAGGCGCAAAGCGATATGACCTGGGTGGTGGTCAACGATCCGATCCCGGCCGGCGCCACCATCCTGGGCTCCGGCCTGGGCCGGGATTCCGCGATCAACACCAAGGCGGACAACGACGGCGACCCCGCCGATTACGTGGAGCGCCGCTTCTCCGGCTACCGCGCTTACTACGGCTACGTGCCGCGCGGCGGCCTGAAAGCCAGCTACACCATGCGACTGAACAACCCCGGCGCCTTCAAGCTGCCGCCGACGCGGGTGGAAGCGCTGTACGCGCCGGACGTGTTCGGCATGTTGCCCAACTCGGTGTTCAAGGTAGGAAAAGGGGAAAATTAAGCCGGCGCCCCCTCTTTGGCCAATGTCAAAGAGAGGGCGCCGCAAGCGGGCAATGCCTCATGCCCGCGCGTCGACCGCTTGCGTTCAAGGCAGCGGTCGCCGCCTCCGGCAGCCGCCGCTTACGGAATGACGATGGACACGCTGAGCACGCGCGTTCCCAGCCTTTCTCCATGGGAGCCGTCAGACTTGGGGCGGCCGTAGAGATGGAGCGTGATGCGGAAATCTTCTCGGCCAGAGTCCGTCACATCATGAGTCCAGTAAAAAAACGATGCTTTTTCAGCATGGAGCCGCTCCATATTGATTTCGGAAGTGGCGGCATCCTGCTCGGGCAGCAACTGCCCTCTTTTGCAGAGGCATGGAGCGGTGATCGAGGTGGCTGCTTGCCCTCCGACACGGTCAACGGCATAGGGGATGATGCCCATCCCCTGACTTGGAGAGGCGCTCGCGCCATACCAGCGTATCGTATTCCCCACCCTGGCATCGGGCAGAGACAATAGGAGCAGACCATTCTGTAAACGCTCCTCGACTAGGGTATGACTGGAAAAAACCCGTACCGCGCCTTCATTGACCGCTGCGGGCGAATCCTCCTGCAGACCCAAGACGTTTTGCGGCACGTCCGGTTGCAGCGCCAGGGTCAAGTCGATAACCGGATTCATAATTCATCCTTACAATAGGTGAAGTGCCGGCAAGCTGAACAGTTTGCCGGCACTTCGGTTTCAATGAAATCTGATAGTTCAAGAAACCTGAATAACGGGATCCCAATAGAAATAACCAAGCGTTTTAACTTGATTGCCGCTTACTTGCTCGGTGATATAGAACCAAACCTGATAATTTTCAGTGCCCGTATCCGTTACGTTGCAGCCAAGATAGTAGTTTGGAATTTGTTGCGCCGTATAATTCAGCGGGTCCACCACTTTGTCCGCATTCTGATTGGGAATGGGCACCCAAGGTCTGGACTCGGTCGGAACCGGGATGGAGGTCACCTGACTGCCGGAGAATTTTTGAATTTTGTAAACGATAACGCTTTGGCTGACGTTTGAAGACAAAGACAGTGCGCGCCACCGGATCACGTCATCCACCTCGGCCTTCACCGCCAAATCAGCGGAAGCTTGTCCGCCTGTTACAAAGCGGCTCTCCGCCACCATGTAAACATCTTTATGGGCGATGCCGGTTGGCTGGCCAGAGTTTTGGCTTGGGCCAGGATACTTGTTGAGAATGGTTTGCGTATCGAACACCATTTCAATGTTGACAATATTGCTCATTCTTTCCTCCACATGTAGATCATTAATTAGGAGAGGCCGCTTCGCCCCAAGGCCATTTATTGATACGACAGGATCAAGAGAATAGAACCTAGTGCAAATACCTAATTGACAACATACAGATAGAGTTAATTGCATATTAAAATGTTTTATTACGTAATATCACAATCAAAATCATTTGCCGTAAAGGCCACATGCAATGCATGCTCCACTTTCATGCCATCCACTCAGCCACAAACTCGGTCTCGCACATGACGCGCATCCTCCCTCTTCGACTGCTGCGCTCTAAACCTCCACGCCAAGCCTGCCTTTGGAAGCAAACCTCCATAAAGGGAGGGAAGTGGCTGGCCGCGCTGATTCTGTGCGCCGCCGCCGCGCCGGCGCTGGCCCAGCCCAGTTTTCAGCAGGTCAAGGCCGAATGGCGGCCGTCGGACGTGGTGGTGCTGGACCGCAACGGCCAGCCGCTGCAGCGGCTGCGGGTGGACAAGCAAGGCCGACGGCTGGACTGGGCGGGCCTGGCCGATACCTCGCCGGCCTTCCGCCACGCGCTGGTGGTGTCGGAAGACCGGCGCTTCTATCAGCACAGCGGCGTGGACTGGTCCGGCGTGGCCGCCGCGGCCTGGGGCAATCTGTGGAACACCCGCACCCGCGGCGCGTCCACGCTGACCATGCAGCTGGCCGGCCTGCTGGACAATGATCTCAAGGTGGGCCGCAACGGCCGCAGCCTGTGGCAGAAGATGGGCCAGGGCTGGTCCGCCGCCTGGCTGGAAACCCACTGGAGCAAGGCGCAGATCCTGGAGGCCTATCTCAATCTGGTCGGCTTCCGCGGCGAGCTGGTGGGCCTGTCCGCCTTGTCCGCCACCTTGTTCGGCAAACTGCCGGCCGGCCTCAATCTGGAAGAGTCCGCCATCGCGGTGGCGCTGATCCGCGCGCCCAACGCCGCGCCGGACAAAGTGGCCGCCCGCGCCTGCCGCATTCTGCAGAACATGCGCCGCCAGCCCAATTGCGCGGCGCTGGCGGTGCGCACTCGCCAGGCGCTGGCGCAGAGCCGCGCCGCCAATCCGCTGGCGGAGCAGGACGCGCCCCACTTCGCCCAAAAGCTGCTGCAGCGCCAGCCCTTGACGGCCGGCAGCCGCATCGCCTCCACGCTGGACCTGGGCCTACAGCGCTACGCCGCCTCGGTATTGCGCCGCCATCTGGCCGCGCTGGCTCAGCGCAATGTGCAGGACGGCGCGCTGGTGGTCTTGGACAACGCCAGCGGCGACATCCTGGCCTGGGTGGGCTCCAGCGGCCGCGGCCTGTCCAATGCCGCCGAAGTGGACGGCGTCACCTCGCTGCGCCAGGCCGGCTCCACCCTCAAGCCCTTCCTCTATCAGCTGGCGCTGGAGCGACGCTACCTGAGCGCCGCCTCCCTGCTCGACGACAGCCCGCTAAGCCTGCAAACCGGCGCCGGCTTGTACGCGCCGCAAAACTACGCCAAGGACTTCAAGGGCCTGGTGTCGGCGCGCACCGCGCTGGCCTCCTCCCTCAATGTGCCGGCGGTGCGCGCCATCGAAATGGTGGGCCCCAACGCGCTGCGCGACCGCCTGTACCGGCTGGGCCTGAGCAGCCTGCAGCAGGACGGCGACTATTACGGCTTCAGCCTGGCGCTGGGCGCCGCCGACATCCGCCTGCTGGAGCTGGCCAACGCCTACCGCACCCTGGCCAACCAGGGCCTGGCCAGCCCGACCCGCTGGACGCTGGCGGACCCCAAGCCCAAGCCGCAGCGGCAGCTGGACGCCGCCAGCAGCTTCATCATCGCCGACATCCTGTCCGACCGCACCGCGCGCGCGCGCACCTTCGGCCTGGAAAGCGCGCTGTCCACCCGTTACTGGAGCGCAGTGAAAACCGGCACCAGCAAGGACATGCGCGACAACTGGGCGGTGGGCTTCTCGCGCCAGCGCACGGTGGCGGTATGGGTGGGCAACGCCGCCGGCGAGCCGATGTGGGACGTATCCGGCATGCACGGCGCGGCGCCGGTGTGGCAGGCGGTGCTGGACCGCGCGCAGCAAGGCGCGCCGGCCTCGCTGCCGCCATCCCCGCCGGCCGGCGTGGTGAGCCAGAACGTGCGCTATGAAGGAGATGTGGAAGCCAGCCGCCGCGAATGGTTCCTGGCCGGCACCGAACGCGCGCTGATCGTACCGGAGCGCGGCAGCGCCGCCAGCCAGACGCCGGGCATCGCCGCGCCGGTGGACGGCAGCGTCTACGCGCTGGACCCGGACATTCCGCCGGCCAACCAGCGCCTGTTATTGCGCGCGCGCGGCGTGGCCCGCCCGCAATGGTGGCTGAACGGCAAGCGCCTGGGCGCCGGCGCCAGTCTGGCCTGGTTCCCCTGGCCCGGCCGCCACGCCTTGGAACTGCGTGACGCCAAGGGCCTGGTGGTGGAGAAAATCCGTTTCGAAGTACGCGGCGCGGTGGCCACACCTGGCCGAAAGGCCGGCAAGCCCGGGCCCCGCGTCAACTAATAGCGGCAAACGCCGCGCCATGCCGTACACATAAATGGCGAGTCATTCCCATTTCAACGACAAGGAGCGGCATATGAAATATTCATTCGAAAACCTGGCGCTGTCCGGCGGCGGCGTCTGGGGCATCGCCTACCTGGGCATGTTGGAGGAACTGGAGCGGGCCGGCGCGCTGGCGCAGATCCAGCGCGTGGTCGGCGCCTCCGCCGGCGCCATCTCCTCCATGCTGATCAGTTTCCGCCTCAGCGCGGCCAAGACCCAGGAACTGTCCGACTCCCTCGACTACAGCAAGATCCCGCAAAAAGCGGCTGAGCCGGCCACGCCGCAACTGCAGGCCGCGCACAAGGCCTTTCAGGCCCAGCTGGCCTTGCAGCCGCACGCCAAAAACGTCTCGCTCGAAGACTTCATCTGCCTGCTGCGCCTGTTCAACAAGAAAGGCTGGTATTCCAGCGACTACTTCTACCACTGGCTGAAAGGCGTGGTCGCCAGCCAGTTCAAGGACGGCCGGCCGGACAAGAAATACACCTTCGCCGACTTCGCCAAGCCGGCGCTGCACAAAAACGACCAGCCCTTCCGCCAGCTCCACGTGATAGGCTGCGACGCCAACGCCCATCAGGCCAGAATATTCTCCGCCGAGCTGACGCCGGACGTGGAAGTGGCCGAGGCGGTGCGCATCTCCATGTCCATCCCCTTCTTCTTCGAAGCGCAAAACTTCAGCTACCCCGGCCAGCCAGCCGGCGTATTCGTCGACGGCGGCACCATCTGGAACTACCCGATCAACTTCTTCGACGACAAGTACCCAGCAAAGCCCAAGCAGGGAGAAGATGAGGAGGAGGAGAAAACCTTCGGCGCCCGTTTCGACGCGCCGCCGGGCAAGCCGTCATCGGACGCCAACCTGATCCAGCACATCCAGAACATCGCCCAGAGCGCCTGGCAAGCGCAAAACCTGAACTATCAGTATTCGCCGCGGGATCAGGCGCGCAGCATCAATATCCCCACCGAAGGTGTCTTGGCCACGGACTTCAATATCAAGACCGGCGACGACAAGTATCAGCGGCTATTCCAGGCCGGCGCCGCCGCCACCCGCGCCTTCCTCGCCAGCTGCGAAAGCTAAGAAGCGGCTCAAAGACTCGCGAGCAAGCGCGAGACAAGGCGAAAACGGCTGAGAAAGCGGAATGGTCAAGCGGTACATGAGCATTTCGAAGGTGTTTTCAACGCCGTATCGCCGCAGCGCAGCAGATCGTAACAGCCGCCCGCGCCTGACGGCGCGGGCTACGCTCACTCCGCGGCCAGCAAACGCCAGCGCTGATTCGCTCCGCCGTGGCAGCTCCATTGAATCAGTTGCTGGCCGGCCAGGGACGAGGCATTGGCCACGTCCAGGCATTTGCCGGCCTGCGCGCCCACCAGGCTGTACGTGCCGGCTCCGTCCGCCTTCAGGCTGAAGCGCTGATTGGCCTGGCCGCTGCACGGCCACTGAATCAGCTTGCCGCCGTCCTGCTTGGCGCCGCCCTCCACGTCCAGACACTGCCGGGAATGCGCGGCGACCAATTGATAACCGTCGCCGCTGGCGGCCAGCTGCCACACCTGGTTTTGCCCTGCGGCGGCCTGCTGAACGACGGCCGCGCCGGCGGA
Source organism: Chromobacterium rhizoryzae (assembly GCF_020544465.1). Classification (NCBI taxonomy): domain Bacteria; kingdom Pseudomonadati; phylum Pseudomonadota; class Betaproteobacteria; order Neisseriales; family Chromobacteriaceae; genus Chromobacterium; species Chromobacterium rhizoryzae. The sequence continues at coordinate 2,457,134 of NZ_CP066126.1, read as the reverse complement.
CGCGCTATTGTCCTTGACCGTCAGCCACAGCCCGCTGCTCAGGGACTGCAGCCGGTAAGACTTGCCCGCCTGCGGCCCGACGGCACTGCTGTCTATCAGCTTGCCGGCGCGCGCGTCGCTGCGGTCCAGCACGTCGGTCACGGTCAGATTCACTTGCAGCTTGGCCGGCGTCGGCGTTCCCGCTGGCAGCTTCAAGCTGGCCGCGCGGCGCTCGCCGGCGATTTCGCCGCCCTGCGCCAGGATCTTGCCGCTGGCCGCGTCGCTGACGCTGAGCTGGTATTTGAACTGCGGCGCGCCATAGGGGCTGGTTTGCCAGCTCGCCGTCACCGCGCGCGCGGCGGCGTCGTAAGCGGCGTTCAACTGATCGATCTTGGCCGGATCCGCTTCCGGCGCGGCCGGACGCCGGGCGGTGGAAATCAACGGAGATTGGAAGCCGGCCAGCGGCGCGCCCTGCTGCATCACAAAGCGGCCCTGCGCGGACACCGCGTGTTGCTTGGCCTGAGCCGGCGTCAGTTCCGTGACGGTGGGCGTGGCGCGATTGATCGCCTGCCAGCCCTGAGCGCCACGCGCCCAGACATCGTAATACTCGGCGCTGCGGGTCACCTCCTTGGCCTGGCCGCTCCAGTTCTCGATGAAGCTGTTGGCGGACTGGGCGGCGAAGTCGATATTGGCCGCCGGGAAATCGAAAGTGGCGTGATGGGTCCAAATCCGCGTGGCCGCGTCCCGCGTCCACATGCCAAAGTAAGTGTGGCCGTTTTGCTGCCAATTGCGCACCAGGGACGTTACCGGCTGGCCCAGCGTCCACTTGGTCTGCAAATCGAAATACTTCAGCCCCTCGCCCTCTCCGCCAAAGCGCTCCACCTTGGCGCCGGGCTTGGCGTACACCGCGCGTATCGGCACGCCGTGCACCGACACCGGGTCCCAGATTGAAAAGATATAGGCCGGCGCGCCGTTGTTGTGGCTCTGAATGCCGGTATAGCCGCCGGCATCGCGGCCGCCGTTCCAACCCAGGGTCTCGTAATAAGTGTGCTGATGCGTGTTCAACACCTTCACCGTCATCATCAGGATGTCGGCGGACACATTGGGATAGTTGAGATGGGCGGACCCGGTGCCGGCCAGCGCCGGCGCAATGGGAACACAGACAAGAGCCAAGCGGGCGAGACCGCGGCTGAATGAGTACATGGCAACACCTTTATTCAATAAGGGAAACCAAGGCCGGCCGCATACGACAACGGCCTGCCGCCAAAACACTTAATAAGTGAGTGAACGACAGGCCGTCGGGTTCCGCCCCTGCGGCGGAATGGCACTATTTACACAGGCTCAACGCTGGATCAGATAACGTATCGTCGGGCCGTCCTGCTGGATTTCCAGCACGGTGTAGCCATGATTCTTGGCGTCCAGCGGGATGTTGTTGATCGACTGCGGGCAATCGGTCACCACCTCCAGGATTTCGCCCGGCTGAAGCTGCGGCATCGCCTCCAGCGTGGCCACCGCCGGATACGGGCAAGGCTCGCCCATCATGTCCAAACGGTAATTTGGGGTATAACTCTGCTTGCTCATGCCGCCTCCTTGCTGAATCTAGCCGCCTGCGCCTTATTGGCGAAAAAGCGTTTTTCCCACCACATCACCGCCAGCATCGCCAGCGCCAACATCGCGTAAGTGAGCACCAGGCCGCCTTGCGGGCCAAACACCGCCAGCAGGTTGACCTTGGCGTAATCAGTGGCCACCGCCGGCGCGATATCGTCCCACCACGCCGCCAGCAAGGTGGCGCCGACGATATTGCCCAGCCCCACCCACCAGTAATGCACCTGGCCCTCCACCGCGCGATACATCCAGCCGGTTTCGCAGCCGCCGGCCAGCACGATGCCGAAGCCGAACAAGACCCCGCCTATCACCGCATTGGGGCCGGCCCACAGAATCTTGGGCGGCACGCCCAGCTGCACATAGCTGTACACGCCAATCACGCTCACCGCCATGCCAGCGATGATGGCCTTGGCCATCTGGGTGCGGCCGGTCAGCCACAGATCGCGGAAGGCCGAGGTGAAGCACACTTGCGCGCGCTCGATGATCAGGCCGAAAGCCAGGCCGAACAAGGCCGCCAGCCCCAGCTTGGGCATGGAGAAGGTGCGGGCCAGCGCCCACAGCGTGAAGGCGACGAAAATCAGCATGCCCAGGCGGAAACGACGCCGCGCCTGGTCCTCGCGCTGCTGCAAGGGCTGCGGCGCGCTCACCTTCTGCAGCTTCACCGGAATGCGGAACACCGGCAGCATGGTCACGCGCGCGCCCAACCAGGAACCGGCCGCGGTGGCCAGCGCAAACAGCCAGGCATGCAGGGAAAACTGCGGAATGCCGGTGAAGAAGGCCGCCAGATTGCAGCCCATGGCCAGCCGCGCGCCAAAGCCGGCGATCAGGCCGCCCAGCACCGCCTGCGCGATGCGGACGCGATGATGCGGCATGCGCAGCTTGACGTTGTTGGCCCACAAGGCCGCGGACAGACAGCCGGCGAACATGCCTATGATCATCATGCCGTCCACACGGTCCAGCGGCGTGCCCTCAAGATGGATCACCTTGAAATAGCCCCAGGTTTCCGGATGGAAGCCAAACAGCTGCAAGGCGTGGCCGCCCCAGCGCGTGAACTCCCCGGTCACCGCCCAGAAAGTGCCGGTAATGCCGAAATAATATGCGGACAACACCCCGGCGGCGATCACCGCCGGCACCGGCGCCCAGAAGCGCACCAGGTATTGCGTCTTGAAATCCTGCCAAGTCATGGCTCAGACGTCTCCCAATAAAAAAACCTGCCCGCGGGCAGGGTCAAAAATATACGGTTGGCATTGTAGAACAGTGCGTGAACCATGTCAGCGCCGGATTGTCTCACCCGCCGCCTATCGCAGGCAAACCCAAAGCCGGCCGGACTTGATCTGACGCGGCACGGCGGACGCGCGTCGGGCTTGCCGGCTGGTACTGATTAAAACCAAATCCCTTTGGCATCAAAGCCTTTGTGCGGAGCAGTAAAAACACATAGAATAAGCTCGCTTTTTAACAATAACTATCAACAGCTATCGCGTAAGCCACGATGCCGCCGCTACGGCGCCTGAACGCTTGCTCGCAAACCTTCGCCAGATAGAGCCCTGAACCCATGGACTTAAGCACCCTGCTCGCCAGCTTCGCCTCCGCCTTCAACCAGGACCAGCGCCTGCTCACCCTCAGCCTGGGCGACGGCAGCGTGGCGGCCGAGCAATTGCTGCCGCTGAGTTTGGCCGGCGAAGAAGGCGTGTCCCGGTCTTACGCCTACCAGCTCACCTGTTTGTCTCCGGATGGCAAGATCGAACTCAAGAGCCTGCTCGGCCTGCCGGCCCGGCTCGGCATCCTGGGCGCCGCCGGCGCGGAGAGCCTGCGCTGCGGCGTGGTGTCCAAGGCCGAGTGTCTGGGCTCGGACGGCGGCTTCAGCCGCTACCAGCTGACCATAGAGCCGCCGTTCGCGCTGCTGCGTCACCGCGTCAGCTCGCGGGTGTTCCAGGATCAGTCGGTGCCGGACATCGTCACGCAGATCCTGAGCGAGCATCAGCAGGCCAATCCGGTGTTCGCCCGCGTCCAGGCTCAGGATTTCAAGACTGGCCCGGCATCGCCGCGCAGCTACTGTCTGCAGTACCGCGAGAGCGATTACGACTTCATCGTGCGCCTGCTGCATGAAGAGGGTTACGCCTGGCGTTTCGATCACCTCGACGGCGAGGTTCCCCAGGTACAACTGGTCGCCTTCGACGATCCCTACAGCCTGCCGCCGGCCGGCGCCGAGCGGGTGCGTTTCCACCGCAGCGACGCCACCGAAGCCGAAGATGGCCTGACCGAGTGGAACGCCCAGCGCCAGATCGTCCCCGGCGCGGTGGCGCTGGCCAGCTTCGACTACCAGCCGGTGCAAACCCAGCACAGCGGCGACGACAGCCGCATCGACCAGGGCCAGAACGGCAAGGCGCTGCAATCCTCCTTGCACGACTACGACCCGCAATCGCTGTACTACGCCGGCGACGCCGACCAGCTCAGCCACTACGCCCAGCTGCGCCAGCAAGCGCATGACCTGAACGCCAAGCAATTCAGCGGCGGCGGCAGCGTGCGCGGCCTGGCCGCCGGCCAGTGGTTCCGCCTGGACGACCATCCGGCCCACGACGGTGACAGCAGCGAACAGCGCGAATTCGTCGTCACCCGCCAAGCTTTAAGCGCGCGCAACAACCTGCCGGCCGACCTCAAAGCGCTGGCAAAAGCCGAGGACGCCCAACCCTTCCGCGCCGACTTCGACGCCCAGCGCCGCGGCGTGCCGCTGACCCCGGCCTACGCCCATACCGAACTGGCCAAACCCAAATCCCGTGGCGTGCAGACCGCCACCGTGGTCGGCCCCCAGGGTGAAGAAGTCCACACCGACCAGCATGGCCGCATCAAGGTGCAGTTCCACTGGCAGCGGCCGGACGAACACCCGAGCATAGGCGCGGGGATGGACGACAAATCCTCCTGCTGGCTGCGGGTGGTGATGCCCAGCGCCGGCGCCGGCTGGGGCCACCAATTCATCCCGCGCATCGGCCAGGAAGTGCTGGTCGACTTCATCGAAGGCGATATCGACCGCCCGGTGATCACCGGCGTGCTCTACAACGGCAGCCACCCGACGCCGGACTTCAGCGGCGCGGGCGCCTTGCCGGCCAACAAAACCCTGTCCGGCATCAAGTCCAAAGAACACCAGGGCGGCCAATACAACGAACTGCTGTTCGACGACACCCCCGGCGAAGTGCGCGCCAAGCTATCGAGCGAGCCGGGCAAAACCCAACTCAACCAAGGCTTCCTCACCCAGCCGCGCAGCAACGGCAAGGCCGAGCCGCGCGGTGATGGCTTCGAACTGCGCACCGACAACCACGGCGCCATCCGCGCCGGCCACGGCCTGCTGCTGAGCACCGAAGCGCAGAACGGCGCGTCCGGCAAACAACTGGCACGCGAACAGGCGCAAAGCCAGCTGGACGCGGCCTTGGCCCTGAGCCAAAGCCTGGGCGAAACCGCCACCAGCCAGCAGGCCGACACCATGGAAACCGGGCCGGAAGGCATAGGCGACGACAATAAGCGGGAAGGCAAGCAGTTGATCGGCCACCTGCAGCACCTGCAAGCGGCGCTGAAAGCCTGGGAGGCGGAAACCAATACCGACAAAGAAGGCAAAACCGGCCAGGACATCTCCGGCCGCCAGCCCTTGCTGGTTCTGTCCGCGCCGGCCGGCATCGCCAGCCTGAGCCAACAGAGCCTCACCCTGGCCGCGGAAACCAATCTGGACCTGGTGGCGCAGCGCGACACCAATCAAACCTCGGGCCGGCGCTGGATCCACAATGTCGGCGACAAAATCAGCCTGTTCGTCACCGGCCTGCAAGACAAGATCGCGCTGAAGCTGATCGCCGCCAAGGGCAAGATCCAGATGCAGGCGCAGAGCGACACTATCGAAGTGACCGCGGACAAGGACGTCACCATCACCTCCTGTAAGGAGCGCATCGTCATCACCGCCAAGGAGGAAATCCTGGTCACCGCCGGCGGCGGCTACATCCGGCTCAAGGGCGGCGATATCGAAGTGCACTGCCCCGGCACCGTGACGGTGAAAGGCGCCAGCCATAACCTCAGCGGCCCCACCAGCCTGAACGCGCCTTTGCCCAAATTCAACAAAGGCTGCGAGCAAGCGCTGAACAGCGCCGCCGCAACCCAATCCGCCACCGTGCGCCTGGGCTGAGCCATGCAAGCATCCGCTAAACACGCCGCCATTCTGCAACAGCTGCAAGCCCGCCAACAGGCCGGCGCGCAACTGCTGCTGGCCCTGGACGCGCCCAGCCGCCCGCTGGCGGGCGCCGAAGCCGAACTGAACGAACAAGCCCGGCAGCAAGGCCTGCTGCTGCCGCTGAAACATCCGCAACTGGACCCAGCGCGCCAGCCGGCCTGGCTGCCGCTGAACGCCGGCGCGCCAGCGCTGGCCGACAGCATCGCTCAGGCGCTGGCGGAAGCCGAGCCGGACGCGCTGGCGCTGGGGCAAGGCCGGCGCGTGGCCGGCTGGCTGGAAATCACCGGCTCCGCCAAACTGGCCGCCGCCCATATTGGCCGCCAGATGATACGCCGCAGTCCCAATGGCGAGACCCATCTGCTGCGCCTGCACGACCCGGCGGTGAGCTGGGCGCTGTGGCCGCTGTTGAACACCGCGCAGCAGCGCGGCCTGTTGGGCTCGGTCAGCCGCTGGTGGCTATTGAACCCGGCCGGCGAACTCACCTGTCTGGAGCCGACGCCACCCGCGACAGGCGCGGCGCGGCCGCTCTCGCGCTGGGAGCCCGGCTTGTGGGAAGACATCGCCCGCATCGGCCCGCTCAACCGCGCGCTGCTGGCGTGGCGCGAGCACGCGCCGGAATGCGACGCGGGCACGCTGGAAACCGCGCGCCTGCACGCGTTCTCCGCCTTGCGCCATGCCGGCGCGCTGGGCTTTGACGACGAGGAAGACTTGTCCCGCTTCGCCCTGCACGCCGTCACCGTGCACCCCCGCTTCTATCTGCACCCCCGCGTGCAAGCGCTGCTGGCGGGGCGCGAAGCGGATGATTTCTACAGCGGGCTGACGGATTCGCTCAGCGAAGCGGACTGGGCGGCCATCGCCGCCAGCGCCTGAGCGCGGCCGACATGACGCACCTCATACACCCGGACCACAGCAAATCATGAGCCAACTGTGTAAAGCCTGTCAGGCCAGCGGCCTGCCCATCATGCCGGTACGCTACGCGCCGGTGCCCAAAACGGTGAAAGCCGCCCTGCCCGCCTGGGCCTGTGCCGATAAAGTCAAAGACATCGCGCTGGACGCGGACTTCCATTACGCGCTGCGCACCCTACGCGCCGGCTTCGTCTACCTGTTTTATGCCAAGCACGCGCGCGGCTCCAATCTATGGGAATGCTATAGCGTCACCGAAGACGGCGTCCTGCTGAAACAGCCCTCGCCCAAGGCCGCGCAAGCGGCTGGGAAAAGCGTGGTTTGCAACACCGCCGGCCACAGCAATAGCCGGCTGCACCACCTGATCATCGAACAGCCGGAAAAATGCGGCCCGGCCTGGATCGCCTTCAGCGAATACAAATGGGGCGACCTGACACTGCGGCGCTATGCTCAGGACGCCAAGTTGCGCGCCGCCCGCATGCAGGCCATAGACCCCAAGGCCATGGCCGCCGGCAGCTCCAACGCCCACGGCACCACCGCCAGCAAGGCCGCGATCGAAGCGGTGATGGAATACCATCCCGGCTACCAGCCCGCCCAGCTGGCCTACGACCCCAAGACCGACGCCTTCAGCAAGGAGGACGGCAGCTACGACAAGGCCCGGGTGGACAAAAACTACGCGCGCTACCCCATCCACGCACGCCGAGGCAAGGCCGAAGAAAGCCTGCAATTCATGCAGGCCCGCGCCAAGAAAAGCGGCGGCAACAACACCCCGCACATCCTGGCGCTGTGGGACGCCATCGGCACCGCCCAGGAGCTTAACGGATACGTCAACGACAGCGCCGGCCTGGCGCTGCTGTTCGCCGAGGAGCGCAGCTTCCAATTGCACGCAATCCAGGCATTGGAAAACATCCGGAAATCGCTGAGCGCCCAGGCCCAGGAAGGACAGGAGAAGTTCCAGGACGACATGATGCGGCGCGATACCGCCACCTGGTACAACCCTGCCGTCATGGCCCAACGCCGCGCCGCCATCGCCAAGCTGCAAGACCCGGTGCTGAAACGCCAGCGCCTGGAAGTGTGCGACCTGCTAGACCAATGGGCCGGCTGGCAAATCCCGGCCTCTATCGCGCCCAATGAGCTGGACGCCATCGACCTGCGCCGCGTCCCGGAACCGCAACGCAGCCAGCAGATCGCCGCGCTCAAGGCCAAGGTGGCCGCCTTCCGCGCCAAACGCGGCGAAAACTACGACAACAACATCGAACAGGCCGGCGACCGCAGTTGGCCCAAATACCGCAAGAAAATCGACCCGGACCGCCTGTCCAACTTCCAGAAATTCCAAAACGAGCTGGACGCCGCCATCGGCGCGCGCCAGAACAAAACCGTGGGCGCCTTGCTGCGCTGGCTGCAAGCGCCTTTGTTCCTGGACACCTTGGAGGACTACCACGACGCCGATCCCAAGGACGGCATCGAGTTCGAAGCCGTCATCGGCCACGCCATCAGCGGCATCAACGTCACCGTCAGCGGCCAGGCCAAGCTGGACGCCTGGGCCAAGGACGTGGCGATAGCGCGCAACAATGTGCTTTACCGCGCGCTGGCGCTCAATCAGAAGAAAATAGAAACCGAGCTGAAAACCGCGCTGAAGGACGCCAAGCAGAATCAGGACACGCCGTACAGCGATGCGGCAGTGCGCACCATAGAAACCACCAAGAACTATTTCCAGAAGCTGCTGGACATGTACAAGGAAAACTCCGCCTTGTACCAGGCCAATATCGCCGCGGCCAGCCCGCAGGGCGACACCGTCTTCGGCGTCAGCCTCAAAACCGCGCGCACCGGGCAGATAGACCATGTGATCGTTACCGCCGGCAACGCCATCATCAAGGCCTTCGCTCCAGCCGCCGGCCGCGCCGGCGCCGCCCTAAAACTGGACAAGGCCGAGATCTATCTGGGCGAAAAGCTGCTGCAAATGGTGTTGGCTTGCCGCGCGCTGGTCAGCACCGCCGACATCAAGGCCTTGGTGGCCGCCGAATATGCGGATTTCCGCCAACGCGCGGATATCAACAAGAAAAAAGAGCCAAGCCAGCGCACCAAGAACAAACGCTTGCAAAAAGCATTGCGCAAAGAGGCGGAATACCGCCGGACTCAGGGAGCCAAACTGCAAAAGGCCTACGATAAGCTACGGGTGGACAAGCCCAAAGACCATCTGTCCGTGGTCAAGGACGCCCGCCTGACTCTGCTCGTGATGATGATAGAAGGGGTCTACCTGGGACGTTTGCTGCTGCAAAACGAGAAGGACGGCGCGGTCTACGCCAGCCTGGCCGCCTCCGGCCTGGCCTTGACTGCCCAGGCCATCGATATCATGAGCCTGCCACTGAGCAAGGTCATGCAGGGCGGCGAGCAAGCCCGCAGCATACAGCGCCTAAAACTGATGGGCGGTTTGTTGATGGCGGCGTCGAATGGAATTGGGGTTTATCAAGATATTGGCAGTGCCAACCAAGCCTCACAGAAAGGACAAAGCTTAATTGCAGGTTTATATGGGGTAAAAGCGATGGCAGGAGGAGTCGCCTTAGGAATGGCAGGGCTCTCAACGTTTACCTATGCAGCACCAATCATTTTGAGGGTAAGCAGCAATGTAGTTGTGGCAGAGACCGCTGCCGCACTGGGAGCACGCTCAACAGCAATACTAGCTACTCGCCTTGTTTTCATGACAGTTGGCAGCTGGGTCAGCTTAACCATATTTGTTCTACAAGGTGTAATTTGGGCTCTAGAAGATGATGATTTACAGATTTGGATCAGCCAAACCCCATTTGGAAAAGATAACAAAAACTCGAAAGCCCCCAGAGACATAAAAGACCTGAATCAATCGCTTGAAAAAATATTTACCAAGCCCAAGGCGGCTGAGCAAGTTTGAGGATTTTTTATGATTGTAAATAGCACTGTTAGTCGCGCTCCCTCCAGCGAGCTAAGCAAAATCAGCGGCAAAATTTCCCGCTACAAAAAAACGCGAGAGATGGCCAATTTTTTCTTTACTGATCGTGACCGCAACATCATGGGCCTGTCAGCCATTGCTGGGGCACTAGCTGGCGCAGCCGGCGTTGCGGCAAGTACCGCTAGAGATGCAGCTAACTTACGCGAGCAGGCTGACTATGTCGAGATGGAGATCAATGGACAACCTGCCAAAGGTTGGGTTTGGTTTAGTCCATTTCAAAATGGTGATGAAGTTGAACTTATTGGAACTCAGCAAGATGACCATTTTGAAATCATCGCTATCGCCCGGCCAAAAGACAGGGTCATTTCTCTCTACCCTCATTGCTCTCGCGGCAAAAATGCTCACATCAAGAATATTATAAAATGGTGGCTTGGAGGCATGTCCATTTATGTATTTATAATTTTCCCATTAATCATCTTGCTCTACCATCTAATATCCGGAGAAAGTGGACCATACCTTTTTCAAGATAGCAATTATCTTTATATGTGCGCTGCAATGTACACTCTTTCTGGCGCCTTTTCCTTTGTTAATGGGAAAAAATTTATGATGTATGTCAATGCTGCAACTCAAGTTTTCAAAGTTTTAAATTTAAATGAACCTGACAATGTCAATCTACCAAAATTCACAAAACGCAAACCAGGTGACCCCGGTGCATTCGGCGTAATGTACTTCAACTACTAAGCCCGATTCCACTATGGCCATATTTCGTTCGATCAGCTTAGCCCCCAACATAGCTAGCATGACACTAAGCAAAATCAGCGGCAAAATTTCCCGTTACAAAAAAACACGAGAAGTGGCCAACTTCTTTTTTACTGACCGCGACCGCAACATCATGGGCCTGTCAGCTATTGCAGGGGCTCTGGCAGGCGCTGCCGGTATGGCAGCTAACACCGCTAGGGATGCGAGCAACTTACGCGAGCAAGCCGACTATATTGAGATGGAAATTAATGGACTGCCCGCCAAAGGCTGGGTATGGTTCAGCCCATTTAAAGATGGTGACGACGTAGAGCTAATCGGGACATTTCAAGGGGATTACTTTGAAATCATCGCCATTGCGAGACCTCAAGATCGCACCATCGCCCTATACCCTCACTGTTCCCGAGGCAAAAATGCCCACATCACCACTATCATAAAATGGTGGCTCATGGCAACAACATTTTTGGTGGCCATATTTACTCCAGCATTGCTGACTATATTTGAAGTTATCCGGGGAAAAGAAAAAATACTTGGCTTTTTAGGCGTAGAATATTTTTACGCATCCATATTTGCGTACTTACTATTTGGAACCTACTCGCTCGTCACTGGAAGAAAATTCATGATGTATGTGCACGCGGCTACACAGATTTTTAAAGCATTAGGATTGCCAGACCCCAACAATATTGACCTACCCAAACGCACAAAACGCAAGCCTGGCGATCCAGGTGCATTTGGCGTGATGTATTTCAACTATTAAGTCTCCCGATATGGTGATGTCACCACCTAGCAGCTTAACGCCCACTCCATCAACGATAGAGCTAAGCAAAATCAGCGGCAAAATTTCCCGTTACAAAAAAACACGAGAAATGGCCAACTTCTTTTTTACTGACCACGACCGCAACATCATGGGCCTGTCAGCCATTGCGGGTGCTCTGGCTGGCGCTGCCGGCATGGCCGCCAGCACCGCTAGGGATGCAAGCAACTTACGCGAGCAAGCCGACTATGTTGAGATGGAAATTAATGGACAACTAGCTAAAGGGTGGGTTTGGTTTAGCCCATTCCAAGATGGAGATGAGGTTGAAGTTATTGGAAATCAACGGCACGATTACTTTGAACTTATTGCAATAGTCCGAACAAAAGATAGGACTATAGCACTTTACCCTCACTGCTCAAGAGGAAAAAATGCTCATATAAGAAATATTATAAAATGGTGGTTTTTCATTACCTTAGCGGCAATTATTTTTGCAATCGTTTTTGATATTGCCATAGCAGCCCTTGCCAACGATGGCATGGACTACTTCGTATCCACAACAGCTTTCCCATACTTTACCATCGGGATAAGTCTACTGACGGGAACCTTTGCATTTGTAAACGGTAAGAAATTCATGATGTATGTACATGCTGCTACTCAAGTTTTTGAAGCATTAGGTTTACAAGAGCCTGACAACATCAACTTACCCAAACTTACAAAACGCAAGCCTGGCGATCCAGGTGCATTTGGCGTGATGTATTTTAACTATTGAGCCCCCCGCATGGCGATGTCACCACCTAGCAGCTTAGTACCCACCTCATCAACGATGAAGCTAAGCAAAATCAGCGGAAAAATCTCGCACTACAAAAAAACCAGAGAACTTGCCAATTTCTTTTTTACCGACCATGATCGCAGCATCATGGGCTTAGCCGCCATAGCAGGAGCACTAGCCGGAGCTGCTGGCATGGCTGCAAGCACGGCTAGAGATGCAGCAAATTTACGCGAAGAGGCTGACTACGTTGAAATGAAAGTCGATGGCAAGTCGGCGAAAGGCTGGGTCTGGTTTAGCCCATTTCAAGCGGGCGATGAAGTGGAAGTTATAGGAACGCAACAAGAGGGTTATTTTGAGATTGTAGCAATATTACGACCAACGGATAGAATGATTGCACTCTACCCACATTGTTCTAGAGGAAAAAAAGCACATATAAAAAACATTATAAAATGGTGGGCGCTTTCCGTATCTTTCATGTTGCTTTTATTATTTCCCGCATTTATTTTTATCGTAAATATTTTCACCAATTACGATTTAATTAAACTATTTTTTGGCCTTGACTACATATACACCTGCATATTTTTCTACACTTTATTTGGACTATATTTTTTCGTAACCGGGAAAAGATTCATGATGTTTGTCAATGCGGCCACACAAGTATTCAAAACCATGGGATTGCCTGACCCTGACAACATCGACCTTCCCAAAAAAACCAAACGCAAACCCGGCGACCCTGGTGCGTTCGGCGTGATGTACTTCAACTACTGAATCCAATCTGGACGGCATGCCGTCCATTACACTCTCACCGCCATGGAATATACCGGCTTATATCAAAAATACACCATCAACCGTCCCTTGACCCGGTTGGAGCAAGAGCACGGTCTGGATATTCACCAAAAGCTGGATTTGCCGCTGGCTTATCAGTTGGCCGTGATCAAGATAAACAGCACTTATCTAGAGCTGGTTGACAAGTATTTCCGCTGGAAGGGCGTGATGAGCAGCGTGCTGCTGGCCATCTTCTACATCGTTCCCATAGGCTGCGCCACTATCGCGCTGGATTTCATCCTGATTGCCATCGGCGCCAATTCCAGCCCCTATTATTCCCCGCAACAAGCCTGGACCCAGACGGTATTGCTACTGCTGTTCGGCCCCGGCTTGATAGGCAGCATCTTGATCTGGCTGTTAAGAAAAGAGGCCTTCGCGCTGACCCACTACCCGATCCGTCTAAACAGGAAATCTAGAAAAATATTCGCGTTTCAGCCTGGGGGAAAGATCGTGGAGTTTGACTGGGACCACAGCTTTTTTTGCTTGGGCCTAGGCAAAAGCAATACCTGGGAGATTCAGGGCCACAAGCTGGATGCGGAAGGCAAGGTGTCCGCCACTTTCGCCTTCTCAGAGTTGGCGGTAGGGGCGAAAGACCGGGAGCTGCTGAAACAGCATTGGGAGTTCATCCGCCGCTATATGGAAGAAGGCCCGACCAGCGTCATCCAGGAAGTCAAGGCTTGCCTGCCGATTGCAGACCAGAGAGAACCGTTCTGGTTTGGCCTGCAGCGCACCGCTTTTTATGTAAGCGCCATGCCGTGGTCAATGAGGTTGGCCTTTTTGCTGATTTATTTAATCTGCTATCCCGGCCGATGGCTTGCCATGCGTACCAGCCAGGTTCCTGCCTGGCCAGCCAATGTGGACGAGCAATGCCAAGTTGCGCCAGACGATCCATACTCTCGTGACGCCTCAATGAACCCATAAAAATAGAAAAGCTTTATTGCATACGTCAATCCTCACCGTCACCAAGCTGAGCAAAATCAGCGGCACCATTTCCCGCTATAAGAAAACAAAAGCGCGCTCCCAAAAACTTCGGCCCCTTCCCTTCATCTCATCGTCACCATTTCGTCATCCGCCGCGCCTAAGCTGAGCTGTATTCCACCATGTCGGCCGCGCGCCATGAACCACGTCATTACCCAGCAGCAATACGGCTCGGACCAGGCCGGGCTGATCTGCGGCTTTCGTTTTCATCCGGATTGCGCCGGCGAAGAGATCGATTCCGCTCAGGCGCAAGCCTGGCTGCGCGCGCCGCCAGACGGCGACGCCTTTCTATGGCTGCATTTCAATCTGGCCAATGCCGCCAGCGAACGCTGGCTGCGCGCGGCCTTGCCCTTGCAGGAGGATTTTTTCGAGGCCTTGCGCGGCGGCTCCAACTCCACCCGCATCGAATTGCTGGATCAGGCCTTGCTGGCGGTAATCAACGACGTGGCTTTCAGCTTTGGCCTGGCCTCGTCGGACATCGCCACCCTGTGGGCGCATGCTCACCCGCGGGTGCTGATCACCGCGCGCGTCAAGCCGCTGCACTCGGTGGACCGGCTGCGCGCGGCGGTGCGCGCCGGCGCGGCCTTCCGCTCGCCGGCGGCCTTGCTGGTGCATTTGCTGCAGAACCAGGCGGATGCGCTGGCCGGCATTGTGCGCGCCAGCGGCGCGCAGGTGGATGTACTGGAAGACAGGCTGCTGGCGCAAAGGCTGGACGATCAGCGCGCGCAGCTGGCGGCGATGCGGCGTTCCCTGGTGCGCTTGCAGCGCCTGCTGGCGCCCGAGCCCAGCGCGCTGTTCCGCCTGCTGAACCGGCCGCCGGCCTGGCTGGACGCGGCCGACGCGCAGGCGCTGCGCCAATCCTCCGAGGAATTTGCGCTGACGCTGAACGATCTGGCCGCCTTGGTGGAACGGATCAAGCTTTTGCAGGAAGAACTGGCGGCGCGCCTGAATGAGCAGAGCAACCGCACCCTGTTCACGCTGACCCTGGTGACGGTGCTGGCGCTGCCCATCAATATCGTCGCCGGCTTCTTCGGCATGAACGTGGGCGGCGTGCCGCTGGCCAATCATCCGCACGGCTTTTGGGTGCTGGTGCTGCTGGTGGCCGGTTTCAGCCTCTTGGCCGCCTGGTGGGCTTTCCGCCGTCAGCGCGGCGCGTAGGCGGCCCTCACGCAGCCCCGCCCGCCGCCGCGAACATGCGCTGGCATAGGAAGTCCACGAAGACGCGCAGCTTGGGCGACAACTGGCGGCTGGACGGCCACAGCACATGGAACATGCCGGTCTGGCCCAGATAGGGCTCCAGCACGATTTGCAGCCGCCCGGCGGCCAGCGCGTCGCGCACGATGAAGTCCGGCAAGTAGGCCAGGCCCTGATTCTGGCTGGCGGCGCAGATCAGCGCCTCGATATTGTTGCAGCTCAAGGCGCTGCTCGGCGGCCAGTCCTGGCCGGCCGGCGCGCCGTCCAGCGCCCAGGTCTGCAGCTTGCCGGTGCTGGGGAAGCGATAGCGCAGGCAGGCGTGATGGGCCAGGTCCTCCGGGCTTTGCGGCGCGCCGCGCTCGCGCAGATAGCCCGGCGAGCCCACCACCAGCAGACGGAACGGCCCCAAGGGCCGCGCCATCAGCCGGGAATCCGCCAACGGGCCGCTGCGCACCACCGCGTCCAGGCCCTCTTCTATCACGTCCACCATGCGGTCGGAAAAATCCAGGTCCAGCTCCACTTCCGGATAACGCCGCATGAAGTCCGGCAGGATGGGCAGCAGCATGCGATACCCCACCACCGGCAGGCTGACCCGCAGCTTGCCGCGCGGCGCGGCGCGGCTCTGCGCCAGTTCGGCCTCGGCGTCGTCGATATCGTCCAGGATGCGGCGGCAGCGTTCGTAGAACAATTCGCCCTCCGCCGTCAGCCGCACATGACGGGTGCTGCGCTGGAACAGCCGCACGCCCAGTTTTTCTTCCAGCCGCGCCACGCTCTTGCCCACGGCGGACGAGGACACGCCCAGCGCGCGGCCGGCGCCGACAAAGCTTTGCGCCTCCGCGGCGCGTACAAAAGCGGCCAAACTGCTCAAACTATCCATGCCTACGTCCTTATTGAGGATTTTTTGTCCGCTTAATTTGGACACAGCGCCTGTTTTTCGTCAATTGCCGTCAAATTATCATGTGTTCGCCCAATGACCATCCGCATCCGCCCGCCGCGCCGCGCGGGCGCTTGTCCCACTCTTTGAAAGGCGAAATCATGCATCCCTCCAAACCGGCGCCCTCCCAACGCGCTCCTTTACTGACCCTGGCCGCGGTCTGCCTGGCCGCGCTGACCACGCCGCTCAGCTTCACCGGCCCGGCGCTGGCCTTGACCGCGATAGGCCGCGAGCTGGGCGGCGACGCGCTGGCCCTGACTTGGGTCACCAACGCTTTCATGCTCACTTTCGGCGGCTGCCTGATGGCGGCCGGCGCGCTGGCCGATCAATACGGCCGCAAACGGGTGTTTCTGCTCGGCATTGGCCTGTTCTCCCTGTCCTCGCTGGGCTTGTTCCTGGTCGGCAGCCTGCTGTGGCTGGACTTGCTGCGCGCGGCCCAGGGCCTGGGCGCGGCGCTGTCCTTCGCCAGCGGCCTGGCGGCGCTGGCGCAAAGCTTCGCCGGCGCGGCGCGCACGCGCGCCTTCAGCCTGATAGGCACCACCTTCGGCATCGGCCTGGCTTTTGGCCCCTTGCTGTGCGGCTATCTGATTCAGGCGCTGGGTTGGCGTTCCATCTTCGCGCTGGCCGGCCTGGTGGGCCTGCTCGCCTTGGGCCTGGCCGTCTATTGCATGCGCGAATCGCGCGACCCTCAGGCCGCCGGCCTGGATTGGCCGGGCGCGCTCAGCTTCACGCTGGCGCTGAGCCTGCTGACTTACGGCGCGCTGGCGGCGCCGGAGCTGGGCTGGGGCAGCCCACGGGTGATTGCCCTGCTCTTGGGGGCCGTAGCCGCGTTCTGGCTGTTCGTGGCGCTGGAGCGTCGCGCGGCGCGTCCCATGCTGGACCTGAGCCTGTTCCGCTATCCGCGCTTTGTCGGCGTGCAATGTCTGGCCGCCGCGCCGGCTTACGCCTTCGTGGTCTTGCTGGTGCTGCTGCCGCTGCGCCTGGTGGGGGCGGAAGGCGTCAGCGAGGCGGAGGCCGGCCGGGTGATGCTGGCCTTGTCCGCGCCCATGCTGGCGCTGCCGCTGTGCGCGGCCTGGCTGACGCGCTGGCTGTCCGCCGCGGTTCTGTCCGCCGGCGGCCTGCTGCTGTGCGCGCTGGGGCTGTGGTGGCTTAGCCGCTATCCGCAGCTGTCCGCGCTGCAACAGACCTTGTGGCCCTTGCTGCTGATAGGCGTGGGCATCAGCCTGCCCTGGGGCCTGATGGACGGTCTGGCTGTCAGCGTGGTGCCCAAGGAGCGCGCCGGCATGGCCGCCGGCATATTCAGCACCACGCGGGTGGCGGGCGAAGGCATTGCGCTGGCCTTGGTGGGCGCGCTGCTGGCGGCCCTGCTGCAACAACGCCTCGCCCCCTTGTCCGCGGCGGCGCCCCAGGCGCTGGCCGCGGCCGCCAGCCAGGGGGCGCTGGGCAAGCTGGCCGCCGTCGGCGAGTTCTTGCCCGGCCTCGCGCCGGAGGCGCTGTCCCAGGCTTACGCCGCCGCCTTCCAACGGCTGCTGACGCTGTTGTCCGCCCTGACCGTGCTCAGCGCGCTGGTGGTGGCGCTGTTCCTGCGTGGCGTCGCTCAGACGCAGACGGAGGAAACGGACGCGAATCCGGCGCTGGACTCCGCCTGCTCTTGAGCGCGGGCGCCGGTTTGCCTTCCCGCGAGCCGGCGCTCGGAACGAGTTTATGATCTTGCGAGCTCAGGCGAGACAAGGCGAAAACCGCTGAGAAAGCGGAGTGTCACGGTACATCAGCATTTCGAAGCGGCACTCACCGTGTCACGTCTCACGACGCGCAGCAGATCGTAAACAGATTCTCAGGCCGTTTCATTGACGATGGCGATGGAAAACCCGTCCCAACCCTTGACGCCCACGGTTTGCAGCGCGGTGGCTGTCAGCCGCGGCTCGGCGCCCATGTCTTCTATGAAGCGGCGCACGCCGCGCACGCCGGGGTCTTGGCTGACCACATTGGCCACCGCCCCGCCGCGCGCCACATTGTCGCCGACGATGGCGGCTCCGGGGCGCGCCAGCTTCAGCGCCCATTCCAGATAAGCCGGGTTGTTGGGTTTGTCTGCGTCGATGAAGATCAGATCGAAGGGCTCGCCCCCGGCCAGCAGCGGCAGGCTGTCCAGCGCCGGGCCTTCCCGCAGTTCCACCTTGTCCGCCACGCCGGCGGCGGCCAGATTGGCCCGCGCCGTGTCCGCGTGCGCCGGATTGGCTTCCAAGGTCACCACCCGGCCGTCTGCCGGCAGCGCCCGCGCCAGCCAGATGGTGCTGTAGCCGCCCAGGGTGCCGATCTCCAGCACCCGCCGCGCCTGCATCAAACGCGCCAGAATATGCAGAAAGCGCCCTTGCAGCGGCGACACGTCCTGCGCCGGCAGGCCGGCGGCGGCGTTGGCCGCCAGCGCGCCGTTCAAGACGCCGTCCTCCACCCGCAGCGCCGCGGTGTAATAGCGGTCCAGACCGCTCCATTCTGCTTGCATCGGCTTCTCCTGGCGCGGCCGCCCCGAACAACGGCCCGGCTTGACCGCGCATGCTTGAAGCCACCATGATAAGCGCATTTCAGGCCCAGCCGCCGCCACGCCTGTCATTGCGCCCAGGGCGCCTCGTTTTTAAGGGGAAAAGGTATGGACAGATTTCAAGGCGGCGGGTCCGACGGCTACGACGAGCGCATCGCCAGGCTGATTCCGGGCTACGCCCTGCTGCACCAATTGAGCGAGGCCTTGCTCGCCGGCCTGTTGCCCGCCGATGCGCGCGTGCTGATCGTCGGCGCCGGCACCGGCAGCGACACCCTCGCGCTGGCGCGGCGGCATTCCGGCTGGCGCTTTTGCGCGCAAGACCCGTCCGCCGACATGCTGGCCATTGCGCGGCGGCGCCTGGAGCAAGCGGATGTCGCCGCCCGCGTGGATTTCCGTCCCTGCGCGCTGGACGCCTTGCCGGAAACGGAGTTCGACGCGGCGCTCTGCCTGCTGGTGCTGCATTTCCTGCCTTCTCCGGCCAAGCGGGCGCTGCTGAGCGCCGCCCGTTCCAGGCTGCGGCCGGAGGCCCCGCTGCTGCTGGCCGACCTTGCCGCGGCGCCGTCCGCCGCGCTGGCCGCCGCCGGCGGCCACGCTTCTCAAAGCCTGGGCATGAGCGCGGAGGACGCCGCCCAGATGCGGCTCAAGCTGGAGCGCGATTTCCACCCCTTGACCGAGGCCGAACAGCGGGCCTTGCTGCAAAACGCCGGTTTCGCCGCGCCGGAGCGCTATTTCCAGGCCCTGCGCATCCAGGGGCATTGGACGCGACGGCTGGGCTGAGCCGGCGCTAAGAGCCTGTTTACGATCTGCTGCACGTCGTGGAGCCTTACACGGCGAGTACGGCGTCAGAATGCTCGTCCGCCTCTGGAACACTCCGCTTCTTCAGCCGCAACGCCTTGTCTCGCTCTCGCTCGCAAGAGCGTGAACACCTTCTAAGCCTGAAGCGACGGCGCGCAGGCGCGCAATTGCGCGCGCAGCCAATCATGGGCGGCGCTGCGGCCGTGGCGGGCGTGGCTATACACCTTGAGGGTGTAGGACGGGATATCGAACGGGGCGGCGTGGGCGGCGATGGGCGCGGCCTGGCTCAAGGCCTGCGCCGCCAGCCGCGGCAGCGTCATGATCCATTCGGACTCCGCGATGATGAAGGGCGCGGCCAGCACCGACGGCAGTTGCAGCGCCACGTCGCGGCGCAGGCCCCGGCGCTCCAGCGCGCGATCGATGCCGCCGCGGCTTTCTCCCCAGGGCGTCACCACCACGTGGCGCGCCGCCAGGTATTGATCCAGGCTGAGGCCGTCCCGGATGCGCGGATGGGCGCGGCTGACGATGGCCACGTAGCGGTCTTCCAGCCAATCGAAGCTTTCAATCCCGGCCGCCGGCTCCGCAATCTCCTCGACATAACCCAGCGCGAAGTCTATGCGGCCGGCGGCCAGGTCTTCCGCGGACTCGCGGCCGCGGGAATGCACCAGCTTGAAGCGCAGCCGCGGCGCCGCCCGCTGCAAGCCCGCCAGCAGGCGCGGCATCACCGCGAAGGCGGTGTAGTCGGTCACCGCGATCACAAAAGCCCGTTCGCTGCGCTCCGGCTGGAAACCGCCGGCCTCGGCCAGCCCCTGCGACAGCGTTTCCAGCGCGGCGCTCACCGCGCCGGCCAGTCTTTCCGCGTAGGCGGTGGGCTGCATCGCATTGCCGATGCGCACAAAGAGATCGTCGCCCAGGGCGGCGCGCAGCCGCGCCAGCGCGTGGCTGAACGCCGACGGGCTCATCGCCAGTTCGTCGGCGGCGGCGCTGACCGAGCGCTGGCGCAGCAAGGCGTCGAAGACCAGCAGTAGATTCAGGTCCAAGCGGCGCAGGTCGGAATGCAGGATGTTCATCATGACTTGAAAACAATGCAGCACATGCAGTTTGTCTTGGCCGTAGTATAGCGCTTAATCCATTCACCACTATTCAGGTTCCGTCCATGTCCATCCATATCCGCCCCGCCCAAGCCCAAGACGCCGCGCTGATCCTGCGCCTCATCAAGGAACTGGCCGTCTACGAACGCGCCGGCGATCAAGTGGCCGCCACCGAGGACAGCATCGTCTCCAGCCTGTTTGGCGCGGACAGCCCGGCGCGGGCGCTGATTTGCGAGGTGGACGGCGAACCGGCCGGCTACGCCGTCTACTTCTTCAGCTATTCCACCTGGCAAGCCAAGCAGGGCCTGTATCTGGAAGACCTGTATATTTCGCCGCGGCAACGCGGCGGCGGCGCCGGCAAGCTGATGCTGCGCCGCCTGGCCCAGCTGGCGGTGGAACACGGCTGCGGCCGCTTCGAATGGAGCGTGCTGGACTGGAACCAGCCGGCCATAGACTTTTACCTGTCCATCGGCGCCAAGCCGCAGGCGGAATGGGTGCGTTACCGGATGGACGGCGCCGCGCTCGCCGACTTCGCCGCCGGCTGAGGCGGGCCTGTTCATGGTCTCCAAGCCAGAGCGAGGCGAAAACCGCTGAGGAAGCCGAATGCACACGCGGCGCATCAGCATTTCGAAGCGGCCCTCACCCGGTCGCCTCTCAACGACGCGCAGCCGATCGTGAACAGCTTCTTAGCCGCTCACCGTCAGCGCGGAGCAACCGGCGGCGCCGGCCCGGCCCACCCGGATCTGCACCGGGATGCGCTCCTTCAAGGCCTCCACATGGCTGATCACGCCTATGGTCTTGCCGCCGGCGTTGAGCGCGTCCAGGGCGTCCAGCGCCAGTTCCAGCGTGTCGCCGTCCAGAGTGCCGAAGCCCTCGTCCAGGAACAGCGAATCGATCGAGGTTTTGTGACTGGCCAGGTCGGACAAGGCCAGCGCCAGCGCCAGGCTGACCAGGAAGCTTTCGCCGCCGGACAGGGTGCGGGTGTCGCGCGCGGCGTCGGCCTGCCAGCTGTCGACGATTTCCAGCTCCAGCTCGCCGTCGGCGCGGCGGCGCAGCCAATAGCGGCCGTGCAGCCGGCTCAGGTGGCGGTTGGCCAGCGCCACCAGATGCTCCAGCGTCAGACCCTGGGCGAAGCGGCGGTATTTGTCGCCGCCGGCGGAGCCGATCAGGCCGTTTAAGCGCTGCCAGACGTCGGCCTCCTCGCGCAGCCCGTCGATGCGGGCGAACAGCTCGCGCTGGCCGTCGCGGCGCGCGGCGTCGTTGTCGAGCAAGGCGCGCAAGGCGCCGTCCTCGCCGGCCAGGCTTTGCCGCTCGGCGTCCAGCGCTTCCATGCGCTGGCGCAATTCCGGTTCCGGCTGCGGCGAGGCGTTGTCCCGCTCCAGCGCCGCCAGCCGTTCCGCGGCCTGTTGCCGCAGCGCCGCCGCGCTCAGCCTTTCCCGCTCCAGTTGCCGGCCGAGCGCGCTCAAGCGCTCGCGCTCGGCCTCCGGCAAGGCCGCCGCCAGAAAGGCGGCGGCGTCCGCAAACGGGCTGGCGGCCAAGGCTTGGGCCCAAGCCTGTTCCGCGTCCTCGGCGCGCCGCCGCTGGCGCGCGGCGTCGCTCTCCGCCCGTTCCAGCGCGCCCTGGATCTGGGCCAGGGTCCGCGCGGATTCCTCGCAATCCGCGACCGCGGCCAGCCAGGCGGCCTCGGCGTCGCCGTCCTCCTGCGGCGGCGCGCCGTCCGGCAGCCGCAGCGCCCGCCAGCGCGCGTCCCAATCCGCGACGCGTTCTCCGGCGAGCCGGTGCGCGGCGGCCTGGGCCTCCGCGTCGGTTTCCGCTTGCCGGCGAGCCTGTTCCAAATCTTTCCAGTCCCGCCAGTCGGCGGCGCGCTGTTCCAGCCAGCCGGCCTCCTGCCCCGCTTCCGGGGCGTCGAAGCCGGCGGCGGCGATGTCGGCGTCGCGGCCGCCGGCCAGTTCCCGCAGCTCGGCCTCGCGCTGCGCGAGCTCGTCCCGCAGCGTTTGCAGGCTCTGTTCCAGGCTACGCAGGCCGTGTTCTTGCAAGGCCCGTTTCTGGCCCAGCGCCTGAACGGCCTCGCTTTGCCGCCGCGCGTCCGCGCGCGCCCGTTCCAGCGCCGCTTCCGCCTGTTCGGCGGCGCGCAGCGCGCTTTCCTGCCGCTGCTGCAGCCCTTCCGCGTCCCGGCAGGCCTGTTCCAGCCGCGGTCCGCGCCAGTCCCCGTCCGCCAGTCCCCAGGGCGCGCCCTCGCTCAGCCATTGCGCGGCCAGGGTTTCGCGGCGCGCTTGTTCCTGTTCCGTCGCCGCGTCCAGCTGGCGCAGCTGCGCTTCGTCGCGCGCCAGCTGCGCCGCCGCCTGCTGGCCTTGTTCTCGCAGCGTCTCCAGCGCGGCCTCCTTGGCGTTCAAGGCCGCTTCGGCGGCGCCGATGTCCAGCGCCTGATAGGCGGCCACCGCCGGGTGCTCGCAAGCGCCGCATAAGGGGCAGGGTTCGCCCGGCCGCAAGGCGGCGCGGTGCTGTTCCAGGCTGAGAATGCGCCGCTCCTGCTCCAGCAGCCGCCGCTTGTCCGCCGTTTGTTCCTGCGCCAGCCGGTAATCGGCGCGCAGCCGCTGCAAGTCGGCGTCGCGGCGCGCTCGCTCGGCCTCCTGCGCCGCTCTTTCCTCGCGCCGGCCGGCCAGCCGCTCTTCCAGCGGCTTCAGCTCGGCGGCCAGCGTCTCCAGGCCGCGCAAGGCCGTGTTTTGGCGCAGCGCGCGCTGCCATTGCTCGCGCCATTCGGCCAGGCTGCGGCCGTCCAGCGCCGCCCGGCCGCCCTCTTCCGCCCGCCGCAGCGCGGCGGCGGTCTCCAGGCCGCGCCCTTCCGCCGCCTCGGTCTCCGCGTTCAAGGCCGCCAGGCCCTGGCGCTGGTTCAGCGTCCGGGCGTCCAGCTCCGCGACGCGCGCGGCGCAGCCGTCGCGCTGTTGCCGCAAGCGCTGCTGTTGATCGAAACCGGCGCGCCAACGTTCCAGCAACTCGCCCAGGCGAGCGTGGTGTCCCAGACGCCGGGCGGCGGCCTCTTGTTCCTCCGCCGCGGCCTTGAGCGCGTCCAGACGCGCTCCTTGGGTCCGCTCCAGCCGGCGGGCCTGGCTCAAGGCCCGCCAATGGCCGGCCTGCCAGTCCGCGTTCCGCGCCGCTTGCGCATGGCCAAGCGCCTGGCTTTCCGCGCTCAGACGCAGCAGCTCCGCCCGCGCCTGTTCCGTTTCCCGCCATTGCGGCAGGATGCGCCGCGCCGGCTCGTCGCGGCGCAAACACGCCAGTTCCGGCTCCGCCCGCGCTTCCTGCTCGCAGGCCCGTCGCCACGCCTCGTCGGCGTCCGCGCTCTGACGCCGCGCCTGTTCAAGGGCTTCGCGCCACTGCCATTGCTTGCGCGCCAGCTCCCAGTCCGCCTGCGCCTGGCGCGAGGCCGCGCCCAGCGCGGCCAGCCTGGCCTCCATGTCCGCGCGCCGCTCCGGTTCCAGCAGCTCCACGCCGTCGGCGCGCGCCTGCCATTGCTCCAGGGTCTGGCGCGCGTCGCGGGCGCGCTCGAACACCTGTTGCGAGATCAAGCCGTAGATTTCGCTGCCGGTCAGTTCTTCCAGCAGTTCCGCGCGCGCGTTGGCGTCGGCGTTGAGGAAGGCGGCGAAACCGCCTTGCGCCAGCAGCATGGACTTGGTGAAGCGTTCGTAATCCAGGCCGGTGATAGCTTCGACGCGCTTGAGCTTGTCCGCCACCTGGCTGCTGAGGATCTCGCCGTCGGCGTCGGCCAGCTCCACCTTGGGCGCTTGCAGCGCGCCGTCCGGCTTGTCGCGGGCGCGGCGCTGGCTCCAGAAGGCGCGGTAACGCCGGCCTTTGACTTCGAACTCCACCTCCGCCAGGCAGTCCGCGGTGTGCCGGCTCATGATGTCGTTGCTGCCCTGGGTCACCGCGTCCAGCCTTGGCGTCTTGTGGTAGAGCGCCAGGCAGATGGCGTCCAGCAAGGTGGATTTGCCGGCGCCGGTGGGGCCGGTGATGGCGAACAAGCCGCTGCCGGCGAAGGGTTCGGCGCTGAAATCCAGCTTCCATTCGCCTTGCAGCGAGTTGAGGTTTTTCAGGCGCAGGCTCAGTATCTTCATGCCTGTTCCTCCCGCAAGGCGGCCAGGGTTTCGCGATAGCGCAGCCGCAGTTGCTCCTGCAGCGGCGGATCAAGGGTTTCCAGCGCCAGCCGGCGCTCGAACACGTCCAGCGGCGTCAGTTCGTCCAGGGTTTCGCCGGCGGCCGAGGCCAGCCCTGAGGCGGCCTGCCCGCGGTCGCGCCGCACGCGCAAGAGCTCCAGCGGCAGGTCGGCGCACAGCGCCTGCGCGCGGGCGGACAGATCGCTCAGGTAGTCGTCGGCGCTGACCACGATCTCCAGCCAGACCGGCCGTTCCGCGCTGCCGGCCTCCGCCGCCTGCGCCAACAGCGCCGGCAACTGCGCCAGGCTGCCGCGCACCGAGCGCAAGGGCTGGAAGCAAGGCACCGCCAGCGGCCGGACGGAGCCTAGGCCCTGCTCGTCCAGCTCCGCCAGCAACACCTCCTTGCCCTGGCCGGCTTCGTCGAAGCTCAGCGGGATGGGCGAGCCGCTGTAACGGATGTGCTCGTGGCCGCCCACTTTCTGCGGCCGGTGGATGTGGCCCAGGGCGATGTAGTCGGCCGGAGGGAAGGCGTTGCTGGGAAAGGCTTCCAGCGCGCCGACGTAGATTTCGCGCACGGATTCGCTGGCGCTGGCGCCCACCGTGGTCAGGTGGCCGCTGGCGACGATGGGCAGGGGCAGGCCCAATTGTTCGCGGCGGCGGAGCGCTTGCTCGTACACCTGCCGGTAGCGTTCGCGTATGGCGTCCTGCAAGGATTGCTGCTTTTGCTCGGCGCTCTGGCCGGCCTGGCTGCGCAGCACGTCGCGCGGGCGGATATAGGGCAAAGCGCACAGCAGCGCGCCCGGCTCGCCGTCGCGGCGCTTGAGCATCAGGACCTGATCGGCCGGGTCCTCGCTCAGGGCCGGCACCACGCTGGCGGACAGATAGGACAGCAGCGCGCGGCTTTCCGCCAGCGTGGCCACGGAGTCGTGATTGCCGCCCAGCAGCACCAGTTGCACGCCGGCGCGATGAGCGGCGGCGATCAGGCCGTTGTAGAGTTCGCGCGCGTAGCTGGGCGGCGCGCCGGTGTCGAAAATGTCGCCGGCCACCAGCACGACGTCGGCCCGGTGGACGTCGGCCTGCTCCAGCAGCCAGTGGATGAAGGCCTGGTGCTCCGCCAGGCGGGTTTTGCCGATGAAATGCTGGCCCAAGTGCCAGTCCGAGGTGTGGAGGATGCGCATGCCGGCCGCTGTGTGGGTTCAATGCCCGGCAGTTTACCGGCTTGCCGCGTCCCGTCCAGTCCCGGACCTCGGCTCAGTCGCCCCACTTGAGGCTGAGACCCAGCCCCTGGCAGTTTCTATCGTCCGGCGCGCAATTGCTGTTGCGGGTATGCAGCTGCAAGGCGCTGTCCGCGCATTGCGGCGAATAGGGGTCCTGATCGCAAAGCTTGGCGCTGCCCATGGGCTGGGGCGGCGCGGAGGCGTAGGCGCGCTCGGCGCCCTTGGGCTGGCAATAGGCATAGCCGGGATGGCTTTGGCAGTCCACCGGCGTCTTGGGCTCTTGCTTGCTGCGCAGCGCCTGGTCCGCCAGCAGGCGGGTGCGCTCGGACGGCGGATAGCTGAAGCGTTTGCTGTCGTAGCCCAGGCTCCAGCCCGGCGGCGGCTTGGCCGCGGGGCTCGCCGTTTCGGGCGGCGTCGGCTTGAGGTCCAGGTCCAGCGCCAGACTGGGGCCTGCCAGGCCTAGCGCGGCCAGCAGCAGGCCAAGGGATAGAGTGGGAGATGCGCTCATCGGAACCTTTCCCCGTTCCGCGCTTATGAACTGCCCGCGCCAAAGCGCGGCGGGAACGGTGTCAATGATAAAAAAGATAGAGCCGCGATGGCGCGGACAAGTTCCGCCGCGCGCTCAATCGGCAGGGACAGATGTCATGCTGTACACATAGACAGCGCCGTCTATCCCGCCCAGAATGCCGCTGAAATCAACCACGCCCCTCCCCGCGCCATGCACCAAGCCGAATCCCTCGCCCTGCTCCGCCGCGTAGACCAACGCGTCCGCCTGCAACTGTCGCCGCTGGCCGCCGCCATCGATCAGCAAGGATATTATCCGGAGGAGATATTGCGCGGCCTGGGAGAAGACGGCGCCTACGCGGCCCTGTTGCCGACGGAAGCCGGCGACGGGCCGGGCCTGGTCGCGGCGATGGCGGCCATCGCCGAAGTCGGCGCGGTTTGCGGCAGCACCGCCTTTCTAGCCTGGTGCCAGAGCGCCAGCGTCTGGCTGCTGCGCCACGCGGCGCCGCGGGCGGAGCTGAGATCGCTGATGACGGAACTGGCCGCGGGCCGGCAGCTGGGCGGCCCCGGCCTGTCCAACGCCATCAAGCACCTGGCCGGCCTTGAGCCGCTGCGGCTGCATGCCGAACCTTGCCCCAGCGGGTATCGGATATCCGGCGATCTGCCCTGGGTGTCCAATATCGGCGGCGGCCATGTGTTCGCCGCGGCGGCGGCCGCTTCGGACGGCGGCAAGCTGGTCTTCGTCGCCGATTGCGACGCGCCGGGGGTACGGCTCTGCGACGGGCCGCCCACCGCCGGCATGGCCGGCACCCGCACATTGAGCGTGAGGCTGGACAAGGTGTTGGTGCCCGCCGAGCGGGTGGCGGCGGAACCAGCCGACTTCGCCGCCTTCATACGGCGCGTCCGCCCCGGCTTCGTGCTGGCGCAGGCGGCGGCGGGCCTGGGCATTGTGCAAGGCTGCCTGGACGACATCCAGGAAGCCAATCTGCGCGACGGCGAGCAGAATCGCTGGCTGGACCACTCGTATCAGGATCTGGCGGCCGAACTGGCCGGTTTGTGGCGCGAGGCGAAAACGCTGGCGCCTCAGGCCGAGGCGGGCCAGGTTCAACCCTTGAGCGTGCTGCGCTTGCGCGCCGCAGTGGGCGAATTGTGTCTGCGCGCGGCGATGTCGGCTCAGCTGCACGCCGGCGCGGCCGGCTTTCTGCTGTCGCATTCGGCGCAGCGCCGGCTGCGCGAGGCCAGCTTCATCGCCATCGTGACGCCGACGCTGAAACAGCTGCGACGCGAAATCGATCTCGCGGAACAGGCGCAGCCGGCTTAGAAGCCGTTCAAAATTCGCCCCGCCTCGCGCTGCGCAACGCAGGATAAGGCTTTGCCGGCGGGCCTTGGAACGTGTTTACGATCTCGCGAGCTAAGGCGAGACAAGGCGTTGCGGCTGAGAAAGCGGAATGTACGAGGGGCGCGCGAGCATGCCGAACGCCGGCGCTCGCCGCGCCACGCCTCACGAAGCGCGGCGGACTTTGAATGGATTCCTTGGAACGGGCGCTTAGTGGCGTAGATAGGCGAACAGCCCCACCAGCGCGATACAGGCGATCAACGCCGCATGCAGCAAGACTTCCTCCTGTCGGGCGCTGAGCCGCCATTTGACATGGCGTTTGCCCGCCAGGGGCAGGTTGGGCGAAAAATGCTGATAAAACGCGCTGGGACTTCGATCTGCGGAGTCGGGATGGCCGCTTTTCATGAGAAATAACTCTGAAGTTGTCGGGTGTAAGCAATTTTACACCCGCCACTCTATGCTTTTTACATTTTTTTCACAAGTTCGGCTTGCCGGCCGGCGGCCCGGCGATTTATTCGCCGCCGGGCTGACCCAGGTCAAACGCCTACGCCGCCCGCCTGGAAGCCCGTCAACACATTCACCGCGTTGACGCCGATATCGTCCACCATATAACCGCCCTCCATCACGAACAGCGTCGGCAAACCCAGCCCGGCGATGCATGCGCCCAGACGCAGGAAGTCTTCGCTCTCCAGGCGGAACTGGCTGATCGGGTCATCCTTGAAGGTGTCCACGCCCAGCGACACCACCAGCGCGTCCGGCGCATAAGCGGCTATTTGCCCGCAAGCGTGGCGCAAGGCTTCGCCGTAGGCCGGCCAGCCGGTGCCGTGCGGCAGCGGGTAATTGTGATTGAAGCCCAGGCCGGCGCCCCGCCCCCGCTCGTCGCGATGGCCGGAAAAATACGGGTAGGAGGATTTGGGATCGCCGTGCAAGGACAGAAACATCACATCGTCGCGCTCGTAAAAAATGCTCTGCCCGCCGTTGCCGTGATGGTAGTCCACGTCCAGCAAGGCCACCCTGGCCGCGCCGCCGTCCAGGCAGGACTGCGCCGCGATCGCCGCGTTGTTCAGATAGCAGTAGCCGCCCATATACTCGGCGGCCGCGTGGTGGCCGGGCGGCCGGCACAGCGCGAAGGCGCTTTTCTCTCCCGCCAGCAAGGCGTCCATGCCGGTCAAGGCCACGTCGGCGCTGGCGCGCGCCGCCCTCCAGGTGCCGGCGGTAATCGCCACCCCGGCGTCCATCGCGTAAAAACCCAGCTTGCCGTCGATGAATTCGGGTTCGATGTCGCCGCGCAGATCGCGCACCGGCCAGATCAGCGGCAAGGCGTCGTGGCTGCGGCCGGCGGCGGTCCATTCGTCCCAGGCCCGTTCCAGAAAACGTACATAGCGCTGGCTGTGCACGCGGGCGTAACGTTCGCTATCGTATTCGCTCGGCGCGGCCACCGGGCCCAGCCCCGTCGCCCTCACTCGCGCCAAGATGGTGTCGGCGCGCCCCGGCTGCTCGAAACAGGGCATCAAGACCCCGTCTTTCAACTCGCAACCATGGTGCAGATGGTGCGCGTCGCTGTAAATCGTCAACATCCCCGTCCCTCCTCGTTTCTCGCTTGAATAAGGCAAGGCCCCAGTATGCGCCGCGGCCGCTGGAATAGTTTTGCTTTTGCCCCGCCTTCGGCGCTAATCTGGAGCAAGAAAGCAATATTGAAAGCGATTATTGAGCATGAATAGACTCAAAACCCCGCTGGATGATACGGATCTAACTCTGTTGCGCTTGCTGCAGCAGGACGGAGCGATGTCCAACCCCAAGTTGGCCGAACGGCTGTCCCTCAGCGTCACCCCCTGCTGGCGGCGGCTGAAGCGGCTGGAGGAAGCCGGCTACATCAAGGACTACCAGGCCAATCTGGACCGCCGCAAGCTGGGCTATGATGTGCTGGCCTTTGTCCGGCTCAGCTTCGGCCAGCACGCCGACGACGCGCCCAATCGTTTTGAAGACCGGATGCGGGAGCGCCCGGAGGTGCTGTCCTGCCACAAGATCACCGGCGACGCCGACTATCTGCTGCAAGTGGTCGCGCCTAATCTGGACGCGTACAGCGACTTCATCGAAACCGTGCTGCGCCGCACCCCGGGCCTGCACTCCATCCACTCCAGCCTGGCGCTGCGCGAAGTCAAGGCCGGCAGCCGGCTCCCCATCTAGCGCGCTCCGGCGCAATGGAAGAACCCGCCCATGATCACCGTCCACCACTTGAACAATTCCCGCTCGCAACGCGTGCTCTGGCTGCTGGAGGAGCTGAACCTGCACTACCGCATTCAGCACTACCAGCGCGATCCGCTCACCCTGCTCGCCCCGCCGGAACTCAAGGCGGCGCACCCTCTGGGCAAGTCCCCGGTGATCAGCGACGGCGAGCTGACCCTGGCCGAATCCGGCGCCATCGTCGACTACCTGGTGGACACCTACGGCTCAGGCCGGCTCAAGCCCGCCGCCGGCGCACCGGAGCACAGCGACTACCTGTTCTGGCTGCACCACGCCGAAGGCTCGCTGATGCCGCCCTTGGTGATGAGCCTGGTGTTCTCGCGGCTGGACCGGCCGCCGGTCCCTTGGCTGCTGCGGCCGCTGGCGCGCAAACTGGCCGCCGGCGTCCGTCGCGCCTATCTGCAACCGCAGCTGGACGCGCTGCTCAGCCATGCCGACCGCTGCCTGGCCCGCCACGGCTGGTTCGCCGGCCCCGTCTTCAGCGCCGCCGACATCCAGATGAGTTTTCCGCTGGAAGCCGCGCGCGCGCGCGGTTATCTGAATCGGGAACATCCGCATGCGCTGGACTTCCTTCGCCGCGTCCATGCGCGGCCGGCCTATCGGGCCGCGCTGGAAAAAGGCGGGCCTTACGCTTACGGCGACGATTGATTCCTGCTGAAACCGGCTCAAAGTCTGCCGCGCTTCGTGAAGCCTTGCAGGGTGAGTGCGAGCTCAACAGGCTCATGCGCCACGAGCAATTCCGCTCTTACGCTCGTTTTCGCCTTGTCTTGTTCTGGCTCGCGAGACTTTGAACCGTTTCTTATATTAATAAACGGCGAATATCCGCCGCATTGAAGACCCGGCTTCAGGCATTGCGACGCCGTTTTTCATTCCATCCCATGCCCATGGCTTATTTAGTGTTGCGCCGCACACAAAAATGTAAAAAAGTTTGATTCAGGATTGCCTATCCTCGTAAAGCCCCCTATAATCCGGGCATCTCAAATACTGCAAAGGTTCATCGTGGACAACGACGGAAGTAGTCGATCTTGTATCGCAACGCCGTCTTGCAGGATTTAGCAGAACCTTTTCTCTGCCACATCCTGCAATGACAGGGTGTGGTGTCTAAAATTCGGCAACAACGCACATCAGCGACCCGCCTAGCGCGCGGCCCAGTGCGAGCCGGACCCCAGGCCGAACGGCCAAGCTTTTCAGACATCCCCAGATTCGCGCCGCGCAGGCGGCTTGCCGCCTGATTGCGCACGGATTCCCTTTGACGGCGTTTGCCTTCGGATTTCGTCGCGTCCTCCTTGCATCGCCAATGGGAGGAATCATCATGCGCTTGATCACTAAACTGGCAGCCCTGCTGCGCCCAGGCAAAACCACCGCCCCGGCCGCCGTTTACCAGTTGAACATTTTTTGCGTCCATGCGGACCTGACCATGCTGCGCGTGCAAGCGGCCAAGCAATTGCACGCCCGCGGCCTGGAGGTGGAACGCATCGCCCTGACCGCCGGCGACAACGACCTGGCCTGTCTGAGCGTGCTCTTCGCCTGTCCGGACGTGGCCAGCCGTTGCCTGAACCAGCTAGCCGCGCATTTTTGCCAGCTGCCTCAGGTCAACCGGGTTCACTGGGCGCGCCACGCGCAGCGTCCGCGCGTGCCCAACCGCGCCTTTTTGCTGGCCCAACGGGCTCATTTGGCGCACTGAACCCACCCCGACTTCCCGCGCGCGGCCATGTCCGCGCGATCCCACTAAACGCAAACGCTGCCAGCCAGCAGGAGGTTCCGATGTTGATAGAAGACCCTGAACCGCGACCGCGCCGGCCCTTGGCGAATTGCTGATCTGAGCCCCTCCCTTATTGCGACAACGGGACCGGCCAATTAGCCGCCGCCGACCATCGCAATCGACCATTAAATTATTTTTATTTCTGCGTCTATAAAACACAGAAAGGGAATAATGCTGTCCGTCGCATTTTCAAAATGAAAATGAAGGAGTGAAATATGCGCCACAATAAACTGGCTTGGTTATTCAATTATCTCGCGCGCAATCCAAGCAAACGCCAAGACGAAACCAGCTGCCACCTGAATGTGATTTGCGACATCCCGGTCATTACCGCGCTGCGCAAACAACTATTCTGGGAAATGCACACCCTGGGCCTGGCGGCGACCCACGTCGCCATCACCCCGGCCGCCGCCTCCGGACAAGCCTGCCTGAGCGTGCGCCTGGATTGCCCGGTCGCCCTGCGCCGCGCCTTCAATGAAATGGCGCTGCGCCTGAGCAAGATGCCGGAGATTCACCGCGTCCGCTGGGGACGCCGCAAGCCGGAGACGCGGGCCACGCCCCGTCGCTGGGCGGCCAGCGCCTGAGCGTCCATTGAGTTCAACCCCACCGCCAAGAAAGGCCAGCCATGTCTGAAGAACCGGAACCCCGATCTTGCAGACCCGAGGCCGCCCGCACCGCCTGATCTCCTCCGCCTGACGGCGGCGGGATAGGCCCGCGCGCCTCGCCACCGTCAAAAACAACCCTGTCATCGCATGCCGCCAGGCAGGGGCCGGCACGTCCGCACGCGACGGAAGCCGGATCGCAAGGAGATCGCCATGAACGACATCATCCGCCACAACATCCGGCCGCAGCGCTATCAACTGTCGGTCATCTGCCCCACGCAAGCGGTCAAGGCCGCGCGCCGGGAAATCCGCGCCGCCGCCCAAGGCCACGGGCTGAAAGTGTCCAGCTGGAACGAAACCCTGCTGGCCGGCGAATGCCACGCCTCCGGCGCGCCGGCCAACTGGATGCTGGCCACCGAGTTCCGTTCCCGCGGCGACGCCTCCATGCATTTCCTGGAAGCCGTCATGCAGCGGCTCGGCAACCTGCCGCTGGCCCGGGTCCGGCTGGACATCCTGCCCGGCCAGGTCCGGCCCGAATGGTCCGCCGGAGTCCGTCCGCTGGCCCAATCCTGATTCACCCTCCCGCGCCGCCCAGCCGCGGCGGCGCGGGCTTCAAGCCCACATGAAGGAAACACCATGACCGACGACAGTTACCCGCTACCGCCCGCCCTGCACACACCGACAACAACGCAGGCGGGCGCAAAACAACAACCCGGAACATCCGCAACACCCGCCGTGCTGCGTCCGCCAGACACCAGGCCGGCCTGAACAGGCCCGACCGCTCTGCGCGAAACAGGCGCGCAGGAGACGAAACAATGACGAAACACACTAGCAGCCGACACAAGCTGAAAGGCTATGTCGCCACCCCAGGCGCAAAACAGGAAAAACCGGTTATCCGCGCGGTACAGGAAGCCGAAAGCTCCGTGGAAGAAACCTTGCAACGCGTGCGCGGCCACCAGGACGGTCTGACCATGGCTGAGGCGCATCAGCGCTACGCCCAGTTCGGACCCAACGAGGTGGCCCACGACAAGGCTCCGCACCCGCTGATCCAGCTGGCGCAAGCGTTCAAGAACCCCTTTGTCGTGGTGCTGATGGTGCTGGCCGCCATCAGCTATTTCACCGATGTCTATTTCGCCAGCCCCGGCGACGAGGAATGGACCGGCATCATCATTCTGCTGACCATGGTCGGCATCAGCGGCCTGCTGCGTTTCTGGCAGGAATTCCGCTCCGCCAAGGCGGCGGAAAAGCTGAAATCGCTGGTGCGCAACACCGCCACCGCGCAGCGGCGCCCGGCCAACGGCAGCAGCCCGATCCGCCAGGAAATCGCGATGAGCGAGCTGGTGGTGGGCGACATCGTCCATCTGCAGGCCGGCGACATGATTCCGGCCGACATCAAGCTGATCGAATCCCGCGATCTGTTCATCAGCCAGGCGGTGTTGACCGGCGAAGCGCTGCCGGTGGAGAAGTACGACACCCTGGGCGCGGTGGCCGAGAAATCCGCCAACGGCCAGGCCAAGGGCGACGCCGATCTGCTGGACCTGCCCAATGTCTGCTTCATGGGCACCAATGTGGTCAGCGGCAAGGCGTCCGCCATCGTGGTGGCCACCGGCACCGACACCTATTTCGGTTCGCTGGCGCGCAGCGTGGTCAGCCACAAGCGCGTGGAAACCAGCTTTGACCGTGGCGTCAACAGCGTATCCTGGCTGCTGATCCGCTTCATGCTGGTGATGGTGCCGGTGGTGTTCATGATCAACGGCCTGACCAAGGGCGACTGGATGTCCGCCCTCACCTTCGCGCTGGCGGTGGCCGTGGGCCTGACCCCGGAAATGCTGCCGATGATCGTGTCCGCCAACCTGGCCAAGGGCGCGGTGGCGATGGCGCGACGCAAGGTGGTGGTCAAGCGGCTGAACTCGGTGCAGAACTTCGGCGCGATGGACGTGCTGTGCACCGACAAGACCGGCACCCTGACCCAGGACAAGATCATCCTGGAACACCATTACAATATCCATGGGCTCAAAGACGAAGGCGTGCTGCAACTGGCTTGGCTGAACAGCTTCCACCAGAGCGGCATGAAGAACCTGATGGATATTGCCGTGGTGGAGCACGCGGACGAACTGGGCAGCCGGGTCAAGCCGGACGGCTATAACAAGGTGGACGAAATGCCGTTCGATTTCGTGCGCCGCCGCTTGTCCGTGATCGTGGAAAACCAGCGCGGCCGCCAGTTGATGATCTCCAAAGGCGCGGTGGAGGAAATGCTGGCCGTCTCCAGCCATGTTCAGGACGGTTCGCAGATCAAGCCGCTGACCGCCGAGGAGCGCGCCGCCCTGCTCAAACGCAGCCAGGACTACAACGCCGAAGGCTACCGCGTGCTGCTGGTCGCCACCCGCGACATCCCCGCCGAAGAAGCCAAGCGCAACTACAAGACCAATGACGAGGCCCAACTGGTGGTGCGCGGCTTCCTGACCTTCCTGGATCCGCCCAAGGACTCCGCGGCGCCGGCCATCCGCGCGCTGAAGGAATACGGCGTGGCGGTCAAGGTGCTGACCGGCGACAATCCCATCATCACCGCCAAAGTGTGCCGCGACGTCGGCCTCAGCCCCGGCGTGCCCTTGATCGGCAAGGACATCGAGGCGATGGACGACGTGGCGCTGTGCAGCGCGGTCAAGCACACCACCATCTTCGCCAAGCTGACTCCGCTGCAGAAGTCCCGCGTGGTCAAGGCCCTGCAGGCCAACGGCCACACCGTGGGCTTCCTGGGCGACGGCATCAACGACGCGCCGGCGCTGCGCGACGCCGACGTCGGCATCTCGGTGGACAGCGGCGCGGACATCGCCAAGGAAACCGCCGACATCATCCTGCTGGAAAAGAGCCTGATGGTGCTGGAAGAAGGCGTGATCAAGGGCCGGGAAACCTTCGGCAACATCCTCAAGTACCTGAACATGACCGCCAGCTCCAATTTCGGCAATGTGTTCTCGGTGCTGGTGGCCTCGGCCTGGCTGCCTTGGGAGCCGATGCTGGCGATGCACCTCTTGATCCAGAACCTGGTCTACGACGTATCGCAGATGGTATTGCCCTGGGACAAGATGGATCCGGAGTTCCTGAAGAAGCCGCGCAAGTGGGAAGCCAACAACATCAAGCGCTTCATGCTGTGGCTGGGCCCCACCTCCTCGGTGTTCGACATCACCACCTACACGCTGATGTGGACGGTGTTCGGCGCCGGCGCGGCCTACTACGCCGGCCTGGCCCACGGCGTCAGCGACGGCGGCGCCAGCATCATGCACTCCGGCTGGTTCATCGAAGGCCTGGTGTCGCAGACCCTGGTGGTGCACATGCTGCGCACGCGCAAGATCCCCTTCCTGCAAAGCACCGCCTCGCTGCCGGTCCTGCTGTCCACCTCGGTGGCCATCGCCATCGGCTGCTACCTGCCGTTCTCGCCGCTGGCGGACAGCATCGGCTTCGTCAAGCTGGACCCCAGCTACTTCTGGTGGCTGCTGGCGACCATGATGGGCTATATGACGCTGACCCAGATCGTCAAAACCCTTTACATCAAACGCTACGGCCGCTGGTTCTAAGCCAGTGCTCCAAAACCGTCCCAACCCCGCTTGCGCGGGGTTTTTTTACGCCGGCGCCGGCCATTCCCAGCGTCTTGCCGCGCTGGCACAATCGCCCCATCCCTCACGATAAGGAAATCCCATGCATCTGCCCTCTTTGCGCCGCGCCCAGCAAGGCCTGAAAAGCCTGCTCGCGCTCTCCATCGCCCTGTTCGGCCTGCTGGCGGCCAGCGGCAATATGCTGGACTACGACAGCAATTGGCAGTTCGTCCGCCATGTGCTGGCCATGGACGGAATGGAACCCTGGTTTAGCGGCCACGCGTTGAAAAGCCGGGCCATCACCGATCCCGGCTTGCAGCAGGCCGCCTATCTGGCCATCATCGCCGGCGAGCTGCTGTTCGGCCTGATCTGCGCCTGGGGCGGCGGCGCCATGCTGCGCGGCGCGCTATGCGGACGCGAGGACGCCTATCTGCGCGGCAAGACGCTGTTCACGCTGGGCTGCGTTCCGGCGCTGCTGGTCTGGTACACCGGCTTCGCGGTGATAGGCGGAGAATACTTCGCGATGTGGGCCAGCCAGTGGAACGGCCAGATGAAGGCCTACGCCTTCATCGGCTTCATCCTGCTGAGCCTGGTCTACCTGTCGCAGCCGGAAGCGGCGGAGCGCTAGCCGGCCCGGCAACGGCGGCGGCCCTCGTATATCATGAACCATGCCGACTTCCGCATCCGCGCCATGATGTCCCGCCGCCTCACCCTGCCCGCCCGCATCAGCCGCTGGCTGTTGATCGGCGTCGCCGCGCTCCTGCCGCTGGCCGTGATCACCCCCATCGTTTACTGGCAGGAGAGCAACCGGCTGCGGCAGCAGGCCACCCTGCAGACGAGCCAGGCGGAAAACATGCTGGATCTGATGCTGGACTACGCGGAGCAGGCCACCGTCACCGTCGCCCCGCTGACCGGCCAGCCGTGTTCGCGGATTGAACAGGCGCTGCGCAAACAAGTCACCATCGTGCCCTTCATCCGCAGCGTCACCCTGGAACGCGACGGCATTCTTTATTGCTCCTCGCTGTTCGGCGTCTACCACCGGCAGATTTCGCCGCCGGACACGCCGCGGTCGGCCACCGAGCTGCGCCTGATGTCCGGCAACGAGCTGACGCCGGACCGGCCCTTGATCATCTACCGCAAACAAGCGGGTCCGACGGCCATCTACATCGCCATCGACGGCGTGCATCTGCAGTTCAGCCTGGACATGGCCAGCGACTACAGTCCGGTCTATATGCGCGTAGGTCCGCACTGGATAGGGCCGGACCACGCGGTGCACCTCAACCCCAGCCCGTCCTTCGATCTGCTCACCATAGAACGCGCCTCCCCCCGCCACCCCTATGCCGTGATCAGCGGCTTCAACCACCGCGACCTGTACCGCCAGATGGCCAACAGCTACGAGCTGGTGTTTCTCAGCATGGCGGCCCTGGGCCTGGTGCTGGCCGCCGCGCTGCGCTGGCAGCTGAACCGGCCGGCCTCGCCCACCGTGGAATTGCAGCGCGCGCTGGACAACGGCGAGTTCGAGCCCTTTTTGCAACCAGTGGTGCGCTCGGACGGGCTGGGCTGGCAAGGCGCGGAGGCGCTGATGCGCTGGCGCCATCCGCGCGACGGCCTGATCCGGCCGGACCTGTTCATTCCGCGCGCCGAGGATTGCGGCATGATCGTGCCGATGACGCGGCAGATGATGCGCCAACTGGCGCGGACCCTGGGGCGGAGCCGGCTGCCGCCTCAATTTCACCTGGGCATCAACATCACCGCCGCTCATCTGCGCGACGACGTCTTGCTGGGGGACTGCCGGCAATTTCTCGCCCACTTCCCGCCCGGGGGGCTGAATCTGGTGCTGGAGCTGACGGAAAGAGAGATGGTGGAGCCCACGCCGGAGGCCTGCGCGCGGCTGGCGCGGCTGCGCGAGCTGGGGGTGAAGATCGCGATAGACGATTTCGGCACCGGCCATTCCAGCCTGGTCTATCTGCAACAGCTGCCGCTGGACGGCATCAAGATAGACAAGAGCTTCACCGCCAGCATAGGCGCGGACGCGCCGTCCAGCCACATTGTCGACAGCGTGGCGGAACTGGCGCACAAATTGAAATTGGAAATCGTGGCGGAAGGGGTGGAAACCGAGGCCCAGCGCGCCTACCTGACCCGCCTGGACGTGGGCTGGCTGCAAGGCTATCTGTTTGCGCGGCCGATGCCGCTGCGCGAGTTTCTGCTGCGCCCGGAACTGGACGCCGCGCGGGCGGCGGCGTCCGACGCCGACGCGGCGCCTTAGAACCTGTTTACGATCTGCCGCGCGTCTGAGGCCCGGCTCTTAGCGCCGGCTTTCCTTGCAGTCGTCCAGCAAGGCCTTGTCGGCGATTTCGTCGCGCAACGATCCTTCCGGCCCCTTGGTCCACCAGCTGTATTGCTCGGCCGCGTATTTGGCGCCGGAACCGGACAGCACATTGCTCAGCAGCATGGTCTTGCCCTTGATCGGCAATACGGCGAAGCTCTGGCCGTTCTTGACGTTGTAATACTTGACCGTCAGCTTGGCGCCGTCGGCGCAGACGTAGTTGACGATCTGGCGCTGTCCGGCCGGGATCTCCGGCAAGGTCAGCGGTTTGGCCAGCGCGGCCGCGCTGCTCAGGGCCAGTACGGCGAATACGGCGGATTTCATCATTTCACTCCTGTTCTTGGCTGCCGGCCGCCGGCCATTCGGCGGCGACCGGGGATAGACCGCGGCGCGGCGGCTTCGTTCGCCTCCGCCATGAAAAAGCCCGCCTGACGGCGGGCTGGAAGGCGTGCGCTACGGCTCAGCCGTGCATGCGGGCGAAGTCCTGCATAAAGTTGGCCAGCGATTTGACGCCCTCGATCGGCATCGCGTTGTAGATGGAGGCGCGGATGCCGCCCACCGCGCGGTGTCCTTTCAGCTGGATCAGGCCGTTCTTGCGCGCTTCCAGCAAAAAGGTCTCCTCCAGCGCTTCTTCCTTCAAGCGGAACACCACGTTCATCCGCGAGCGGAACGGCGCGTCGATATGAGTGTGGTAGAAGCCGCCGCTGGACTCGATCACATGATTGAGCAAGCCGGCCTTTTCCTCGTTGCGGGTGGCGATGGATTTGACGCCGCCCTGCTCCTTCAGCCATTTGAACACCAGGCCGGAGATGTAGATCGGGAAGGTGGGCGGCGTGTTGTACATGGAATCGGCGTCGGCGTGCACCTGGTAGTTGAGCATGGTGGGCAAATCGGCCCGCGCCTTGCCCAGCAGGTCTTCGCGCACGATCAGCACCACCAGGCCGGACGGACCGATGTTTTTCTGCGCGCCGGCGTAGATCAGGCCGAACTGGCTGACGTCCACTTCCCGCGACAGGAAGTCCGAGGACATGTCGCAGACCAGCGGCACGTCCGGCAGGCTTTGCGGCACGAAGGGGAATTGCAGGCCGCCTATGGTCTCGTTGGAGGTGTAATGCAGATAGGCCGCCTTGGGATCGCGCTGCCAGCCGGCTTCGTCCGGCACGTAGGCGAAATTGCGGTCTTCGCTGCTGGCCGCCACGTTCACCTTGGCGTAGCGGCGCGTTTCCTTGATCGCCAGCTTGGACCAGTGGCCGGTGTTGACGATGTCCACGCTGTCGCGCTCGCCCAGCAGGTTCAGCGGCACCTGGGAAAACTGCAGCGAGGCGCCACCTTGCAGGAACAGCACTTTGTAGTTGGCGGGAATGCCCATCAGCTCGCGCAGATCGTGCTCGGCGTCATGGATGATTTCCATGAACTCCTTGCCGCGATGGCTCATTTCCATCACGCACATGCCGGAGCCGTGCCAGTCCAGCATTTCGCTTTGCGCTTCGGCCAGCACCTGGTGCGGCAGCACGGCGGGGCCGGCGGAGAAGTTGTACACTTTGGCCATGTTCATCCTCTATTTGCGTTGACGGCCCTTGGCGCCCGCACCGGCGAACTTTCGGGCCTTGGTATGCGACAAGGCCCGATCGCTAAGCGCCGGGCCTTTGTTATAGCTTACTGACTGAGCAGGAAGTGGGCTCTCGCCACGGCAACCGGCTTTCGCCGGTCTTCTTGCCAGGCTTCGATCAGCACATTGGCCACCCGCTTGCCCTGCTTGGTGATCTCGCACTTGGCGTACAGGGTTTGCGGCCGGCCCGGACGCAGATAGTCCAGCGAGAAATCGACGATTTTCGGCGTTTCCAGCGATTCCCGGTTCCACATCAGGTGCAGCATCGCCGAGCTTTCCAGAAAGCCGCCGATCAGCCCGCCGTGCAGCGCCGGCAAGGCGGTGTTGCCGACGTTGCGCTCGGAAAAGGGCAGCTGAAACAACAGCTCGCCGGCCTCGTCCTCGCCCAGTTCCACCCCCATCAGCTTGATGTAGGGCAGTTCTTCCACGATGAGCGCATAGGCTTTTTGATCGCGCAGCGTGTTGAAACGTTCCATGAAGCGGCTCATGCGGCGGCCTCCGGCAACATCGGCGTACGGCTGGATTCGCGCATGAAGGTGGCCACGCCGTGGGCGATCGGATCGCTGGGCGATTCGTGATAGCACACGGCGCGGGTAAAGGCGATCTGGCTGGCCAGGCGATAACATTCCGCCCGGCAGAAGATGGGCTTGCCCGGCGTGGCCGCCTTCAGGTAGTCGATGCGCAGATCCAGCGTGGCGATGGTTTCCATCTCCGGCAGATGCGCCGTCACCGCCACCGCGCTGCAGGTGTCCACCAGCGAGGTGATCACCCCGCCGTGCAGGATGCCGGTAACCGGATTGCCGACCAAGTCCTCGCGCCAGTCCACTTTCAGAGTGGGCCGGCGCCCCTCGGTGCCGATGTACTGGAAACCCAGGGCGCGACAGTGCGGAAAGGAGACGAAAAGCTGGCTCATCACCTCCAGCACTTCGGGATTGGCCGGCGTCGGAATCATGCCTCGCCGCCCTCATCGGCGGCTTCGACGCCGTCTTCGCCTTCCAGCGCGTCCGCCTCGTCGTCGCTATCGCCCTCGGCCACTTTCTCCAGGCCGATCAGCTGCTCGCCTTCGTCCAGATTGATCAGGCGCACGCCCTGGGCGGAACGGCCGGTTTCGCGCACTTCGGCCACCTTGGTGCGGATCAGCACGCCGCCGGTGGTGATCAGCATCACGTCGTCGGTTTCCTCCACTAGGCTGGCGGCCACCAGCTTGAAGCCGGTCTTGTCGGTCAGGTCCATGGCGATCACGCCCTGGGTGCCGCGGCTGGTCAGGCGGAAGTCGCCGGTGCGGGTGCGTTTGCCGTAGCCGCCGTTGCTGGCGGTCAGCACCATCTGGTCTTCGGAGTTGGTCACCAGCAGGGAGATCAGCTTCTGGCCTTCGCCCAGCTTCATGCCGCGCACGCCTCTGGAAGTGCGTCCCATCGGCCGCACCTGGCTTTCGCTGAAGCGCACCGATTTGCCGGCGTCGGAGAACAGCATCACTTGATCGCCCTCGACCGGCAGACCGTCCTCGATCAACTCGCCTTCAACCGCGATGTCTTCTTCTACGATGGCCTCGTCATCCTCGTCGCCCTGGCCGGCCACGCTCTTGCCGCAGGTCAGCGCCACGCCGATCAGATAATTGCCTTCGTCCAGATTGATGGCGATGATGCCGGCCGCGCGCGGCTTGGAGAAGGCGCGCAGCGGCGTCTTCTTCACGGTGCCGTCGGCGGTGGCCATGAACACGTACTGGTCGTCGCGGAATTCCTTGACCGGCAGCAGCGCGTTGATCTTCTCGCCCTCTTCCAGCGGCAGCACGTTGACCATGGGCTTGCCGCGGCTCTGACGACCGCCCTGCGGCAGATCGTAAACCTTGCGCCAGTAGCAACGGCCGCGGCTGGAGAAGCACAGCACGAAGTCGTGGGTATTGGCCACGAACAAGGTGTCGATGAAATCGTCGTCCTTGGTGGCCGCCGCCTGCTTGCCGCGGCCGCCGCGCCGCTGGGCGCTGTAGTCGTCGATAGGCTGGGCCTTGATGTAGCCGGTATGGGAAATGGTCACCACCATGTCCTGCGGGGTGATCAGGTCCTCGATATTGATGTCGCCGCCGAAAGGCTCGATCTCGGAACGGCGCGCGTCGCCGAACTGGGCGCGGATGGCAGTCAGTTCTTCGCTGATGATCTGGTTGATGCGCTCCGGCTTGGCCAGGATGTCCAGGAGGTCCAGGATCACCGCCATGATGTCGCGGTATTCGGCGACGATCTTGTCCTGTTCCAGACCAGTCAGGCGTTGCAGGCGCATCTCCAGGATGGCCTGGGCCTGGGCGTCGGACAGGCGGTAGCCGCTGGCCTTGAGGCCGAACTCTTCCGCCAGCCCGTCCGGGCGCGCCTTGTCCTGATCCACGCGGGACAGCATTTCCTCCACCAGCGGCGAACGCCATTCGCGCTCCATCAGCGCGATCTTGGCTTGCGGCGGGGTTTCAGACGCCTTGATCAGCGCGATGATTTCGTCGACGTTGGACAGCGCGACGGCCAGGCCTTCCAGGATGTGGCCGCGTTCGCGCGCCTTGCGCAGTTCGAAGATGGTGCGACGGGTCACCACTTCGCGGCGGTGACGCAGGAATTCCACCAGGATCTGCTTCAGGTTCAGCAAGCGCGGCTGGCCGTCCACCAGCGCCACCATATTGATGCCGAAGCTGTCTTGCAGCTGGGTCAGCTTGTACAGGTGGTTGAGCACCACTTCCGGCATTTCGCCGCGCTTGAGCTCGATCACCACGCGCATGCCGGACTTGTCGGATTCGTCGCGCAGGTCGGAAATGCCTTCAATCTGCTTGTCGCGCACCAGCTCGCCGATGCGTTCCAGCAGCCGCGCCTTGTTCACCTGGTACGGGATCTCGTCGACGATGATGGCCTGGCGGTCGCCCTTGCCGATGTCTTCGAAATGAACGCGCGCGCGCATGATCACGCGGCCGCGGCCGGTGCGGTAGCCTTCCTTGACGCCGGCGGTGCCGTAGATGATGCCCGCGGTGGGGAAGTCCGGCGCCGGAATGATGTCGATCAGCTCGTCAATGGTCAGCTCGCTGTTGGCCAGCAAGGCCAGGCAGGCGTCCACCACCTCGTTCAGATTGTGAGGCGGAATATTGGTGGCCATGCCCACGGCGATGCCGGAGGAACCGTTGATCAGCAGATTGGGGATCTTGGCCGGCAGAATCAGCGGCTCGTGCTCGGAACCGTC
Source organism: Chromobacterium rhizoryzae (assembly GCF_020544465.1). Lineage (NCBI taxonomy): Bacteria > Pseudomonadati > Pseudomonadota > Betaproteobacteria > Neisseriales > Chromobacteriaceae > Chromobacterium > Chromobacterium rhizoryzae. The sequence goes on along the minus strand of NZ_CP066126.1, from coordinate 2,414,340 downwards.
GTAGTTGGGACCGAAGTCCACGGTTTCCTTCTCGATGTCGGCCAGCAGCTCGTGGGCGATGCGCGCCATGCGGATCTCGGTGTACCGCATCGCGGCGGCGTTGTCGCCGTCCACCGAACCGAAGTTGCCCTGACCATCCACCAAGGGGTAGCGCAGCGAAAAATCCTGCGCCAGACGCACGATGGTGTCGTATACCGCGCTATCGCCGTGCGGGTGGTATTTACCGATCACGTCGCCAACGATACGCGCCGATTTCTTGTACGCGCGGTTCCAGTCGTTGGACAGCTCGTGCATGGCGTACAGCACCCGACGGTGCACCGGCTTCAGGCCATCGCGCACATCAGGCAAGGCGCGGCCCACGATCACGCTCATCGCGTAATCCAGATAAGAGCGGCGCATCTCCTCTTCGAGGCTGATGGGGATGGTTTCCTTGGCGAACTGGTTATCGGTCATAGTTTCTTGATTCGTAAGGATGAACAGGCCGCGCTGCGATTGCGGGTGCATTCACGCGCCCGCCGCAGGGCGGCCAGCATAGGTAATGACAGCTCGTATTCTATCACGAAACGGTCATCTCCAACGGACTTCCGTCAGTCCGGACCGGGCTCTTCCGCCCCTTCCGCGCCCTCGTCTTCCGCCGCGCCCAGTTTAAGATGCTGCTGTAATTGCTTGTTATTGCGCACCCCCAGCTTGCGCAGGCGCTCGGCGCTGGCGACCAGGTTGCCGCGGCCGCTGGACAGCTGCTTCATCGCGTCGCCGAAGCTGTCGCGCGCCACGTCCAGCTGCTTGCCCAGCTTTTCCAGATTGGCGGCGAAGCCGACGAATTTGTCGTACATCGCCCCGCCCTGGCGCGCGATCTCCTGGGCGTTCTGGTTCTGGTATTCGTAGCGCCAGATGCTGGCCACGGTGCGCAGCGTCGCCAACAGGGTGCTGGGGCCGACGATCATGATGCGGCGCTCGAAGGCCTCGTTGAACAAGCTCATGTCCTGCTGCACCGCCAGCAGATAGGCCGGCTCCACCGGGATGAACATGAACACGAAGTCCAGGGTGTTCAAGCGGTACAGGTCCTGGTAGCGCTTCTCCGACAAGGTGCGGATGTGGTTGCGGATGGCCGCGACATGCGCCTTCATTTCCGCCGCGCGCTCGGCCTCGTCCTCGGCGGCGGTGTAGCGCACATAGGCGTTCAAGGACACCTTGGAATCCACCACCAGCTGCTTGCCTTCCGGCAGGTCTATCACCACGTCGGGCTGGTAGCGGCGGTTGCCGTCCTCGCCGGCCACCACGTCGGACACTTGCACCCGGTATTCGCGGTCCTTGTGCAGGCCGGAGGTTTCCAGCACCCGCTCCAGCACCATCTCGCCCCAGGAGCCCTGCGCCTTGCTGCTGGCGCCGGTCAAGGCCCTGGTCAGCGCGATGGCGTCGTCGCCCAGCCGGCTGTTGAGTTCTTGCAGGCGCTTGAGCTCCGCCTCCAGCGACAAGCGCCCCTGGCTGTCTTTTTCATAACTGTCCTGCACCAGCTTGCCGAAATCCTGCAGCCGCTGCTGCAAAGGCCCGAGCAGATGGCCGAGGTTCTGCTGGTTCTGCTCGGTGAAGCGCTTGGCCTTCTCTTCCAGGATGTCGCCGGCCAAGGCCTTGAACTGCCCCGCCATGCTTTCGCGCGCCTCGGTCAACAAGGCCAGCTTTTCGGCGTTCTGGCCGCGCTCCTGCTCCAGCAAGGTCGCCAGCTCCTGCTCGCGCGCGGTGAGCCGGGTGATTTCCTCGCCCTGCGTCTGCGCGCGCGCCTGCAAAACGGCCAGCATCTTGCCCTGCTCCTCGCTGGCGGCCAGCTGCGCGCCAACACGGCGCAACTCCGCCTGCAGCAGCTCCAGCTGCCTCTCCCGCTCCTGCGCCTGCCGCTCCAGCTCCGGCACGCGCTGCGCGCGCGCCACATAGGCGCCCAACTGGGTCTGAACATCGCCCAGTTGCTGCCCCTGTTGCTGCACTTGTGCCAGCGCGGCCCGTTCCCGCTGCCTACACTCTTCCAATTGCAGGTGCGACATCTCCTGCTGCGCCCGCAGATCCGCCCCCTCCCGCGCGAAGCGCCCGCGCATCAAGGCCGCGGCCGCGCCGGCGGCCAGCAAGCCCAGCAACAGACCGATCACCAACATTTCCATCATAAAGCCTTAAATTGGCCGGCCGGCTCTCCATGGCCAAGCCGCGATTGTTCGATGACGAAGCGGAGTCGCTGGGCCAAGGGCGCCGGCGGCACTTCGATGATTTGATAAGCCAGACGCCGATACGTCCGCTCCATCGCGGCGCAAGTGCGCTCCGCCTCGGCAAAGCTTTGCTTGCGCTCCTGATCCTGAATGAAGATTTCGCGCCACGGCGGCAGCAAAAACACTTGGCGATGGTAGGGAAACCGCTCGGCGGCGGCTTGCATATGCGCAGGTATCGGCAAGCCCTGCAAATCGAGATAGCCCAAGACATCGGGCAAGCCGCGATCGAAGAACACCGGCCCGGGCAAACCTTCGGCCAGCCGCAGGCTGCGCAACTCCCAGGCCAGCATCGCCTCGGCGAAAGCGCCGGGGTCCACCCAGGGCAAGGCGCGGCCGCCGATCAACGCCTGATCCTGGATGACGGCGCGGCCGGCCTCGTCCATCACCGAAAACCCGGCGTCGCGCAAGGCTTCCAACAAGGCGGTCTTGCCGGCGCCCGGACCGCCGGTCAGCACCAGCCGCCGCGAATCCGCCGGCCGACTCACGTCGCCGCCCAGTGCTGCAAATACACTTGCAGTTCCTTGCGGCCCTGCCACTCGTTGGCGATCAACTGGTAGACCGCGTCGACATTGTCCGGCAGCCACTCCACCTGATTGAACAGCATGGCGTCGAACTCCTCCCCGTCGCGCGCCAGCCGCAGCTTCAGGTGCTTGTCGCCGACCACGCGCTGGCTCATCACCGCGAAACGGTCGTGAAAATACGGCACCGGGAAGCCCTGGCCCCACACTTCGGCCGCCAATTGCTCGGCGAACGCCAGGTTCAATTCGCGCGGCGCCAGGCTGCCGTCGGTTTCTATGGTGCGGGTCAGGTGACGCTCTTCCAGCAGTTCGCGCGCCACCGCCTCGAAGGCGCGCTGGAATTCGTCAAAGCGCGATTGACGCAGGCTAAGGCCGGCCGCCATCGCATGGCCGCCGAACTTGAGGATCAGACCGGGATGGCGCTTGAACACCAGGTCCAGCGCGTCGCGCAGATGGAAGCCGGGAATCGAGCGGCCCGAGCCCTTGATCTCGCCGTTGTCGCCGGGCGCGAACACGATGGCCGGTCGGTGGAAGCGTTCCTTTAGCCGGGAGGCGACGATGCCCACCACGCCCTGATGCCAGTCGTCGCGGAACAGGGTCAGCGTATAGCGGTTGTCGGCGTCGATGCCGGACAGCGCCGCCAGCGCCTCGTCCTGCATGCCGTGTTCTATGCTGCGCCGCTCGCGGTTGAGCTGATCCAGCTGCTGCGCCAGCCGCTGCGCCTGCTCCTCGTTGCCGGACAGCAGGCAGGCGATGCCCAGGCTCATATCGTCCAAACGGCCGGCGGCGTTCAAGCGCGGGCCCAGCGTGAACCCCAGATCGAAGGTGTTGGCCTTGTAATGGGCGCGGCCGGCGACGCGGAACAAGGCGGCGATGCCCGGCGCCATGCGGCCGGCGCGCATGCGCTTGAGGCCGTTTTCCACCAGGGTGCGGTTGTTCTGGTCCAGCCGCACCACGTCGGCCACCGTGCCCAGCGCCACGTAATCCAGCAGTTCGCCCAGATTGGGCTGACCGCGCTCGTCGAAGACGCCGCGCTGGCGCATTTCGGCGCGCAAGGCCATCAGCACGTAGAACATCACGCCGACGCCGGCCAGGTTCTTGGACGGGAATTCGCAGCCCGGCTGATTGGGGTTGACGATCAGCGCCTCCGGCAAGGTGTCGCCCGGCAGGTGGTGATCGGTGACCAGCACCTCGATGCCTCGCGCCTTGGCGGCGAGCACGCCGTCCACGCTGGCGATGCCGTTGTCCACGGTGACGATGATGTCCGGGTTTTGGCGCGCGGCCAGCTCAACGATCTCCGGCGTCAGGCCGTAGCCGTATTCGAAGCGGTTGGGCACGATGAAGTCGACGCGCGCGCCCAGCATGGACAGGCCCTTGACCGCTACCGCGCAGGCGGTGGCGCCGTCGGCGTCGTAATCGGCCACCACCAGCAGCCGTTGCCGGCCGGCGATGGCGTCGGCCAGGCGGCGCGCCATCGGCAAGATGTTCTTCAGGCTCTGATAGGGCAGCAAGGCCTTGAGGCCGTAATCCAGCTCGGCGCAGTCGCAAATGCCGCGCGCGGCGTACAGCCGCGCCATCAGCGGGCTCAGACCCTGGCGCAGCAATTGCTCATGCGTGTCGGCGGGAATGGTTCGGGAAACGATTTGGGACATGTTTTCTCAATACAAGGCGGACAGCGGCAGCGGCCGCTTCCAGAATTTCCACAGGTCGTTGCGGCGCGCCCTCAGCTCCAGCCCCTCGGGGCCGTGCGCGCGCAAGACCAGGCTGTCGATCCGGCCCTGGCGCAGCGCCTGCAGCAAGGGCGCGAACCAGTCGCGTTCCAGGCGCTGCAGCGCTTCGCGCCAGCCCCAGGCGTCGCGGTACTGCGCCGCCGCCTGCAGCGCGTCCAGCACCAGCAGGCTGTCGCGGCCGCCGGCCTGATCGACGAAGCCGGAAAAATCGTAAGGCGCCGGCAAGCAGGGTTCGCCGGCCTCGGCGGCGATCCAGCCCAGCCAGTCCTCGTCGGCGAACACCTGCTCGGCCGGCGCGCGCCAGCCCGGCTCCGCGCCGCCGCCCCACAGCCACAGGCTGTTGACGCCGAGTTCGCCGCGCGCCTCGCGCTCGTCGTTCAATGGATGGGCGTACAACAGCATCTGCAATTCATTCAGCAGCCGGCTCCAGTCCAGGCCGCGCTCGCCCTGCGGCAAATGCGCGTTGATGTCCTCGCCCACCACGTCCGGCAGCGGACTGAAGCTCGCGGCGGCCGGCGCGTCCAGCTGCAGCAGCCAGCGGCCCGGCTCCAGCGGGTGGATGCGCCAGCCGTCGTCGGCGAAATGACGGTTCGCCGCGTCGGCCAGGGTTTCAGCCTCGGCCTGGCTCAAGCTCATCACGCCGATATCGGCCAGCAAGGCGCGGTCGCGGTCCACGCGCACATGCACCGGATCGGCCAGCAGCCAGTCCCCCCGCTCCGCCGGCAGGCCGGCGCCGCGCGCCCGCAGCCGCGCCAGACCTGCCGCGGAGCCGCGCCACGGCGCGGTCAACAGTTCGCTCAGCGCCGCCGGCCTGGCGGCGCGTTCGCCCTGGCCCAGCAGACGCTGCAAGGCGGGCAAATCCAGGCCCTTGCACACATCGGCGCCGTCGTGGCCGTCCAGCCAGAGCAGACCGGGCAACAACAATGTCAATTTCATTTATCGCTACACATGGATGACAAGATCGAAGTAATATCAAAGCCTTGCAAAAACGCCCTGGCATGGGCGCCCGGCGAAATCAGGCGGATAGCATCCGGAATCGCGGCTATAATTTACAGTTTGCACAGGAACTTATGCCGCGCAAGCTCCCCAAATGTTGAGACGCGGCCGCAAGGCCTGTGATTGGCAAATACGGAATTTACATAAGGTTGGCTCATGGCCAGCCTTTTATAGTGAACGATGGATTATCGCAAACTGCTACATATCCCGCAAAAATGCTTCCACAAGCTGATGAACCACCATCTGAGCTTGATCGGCGCGGCCGCCTCCCTGCCCTTGTTCGGCATGGCCACCGCTTTCGCCGTGGCTCAGAACGGCGCCCAACCCGCCGCCGCGGACATCCAGCAAAAAGAAGTGACCGAACAACTCAGCCTGCCCGCCTTCAGCTTCAGCGAGAGCGGCACCCGTTATTGGCGGGACGAGGCGATACAGCGAGGCGACACCATCGCCCGCGTGTTGAACCGGCTGGGCATCCGCGACAGCGAAGCCAACCGCTTCCTGCACTCCAGCCCCTTGTCCAAGGACCTGCTCAAGCTGAAGACCGGCGCCACGCTGTCGGTGCAAACCAACGATCTGGGCGAACTCTTCGGCCTGCGCTTCCTCAATGACGACGAGAACGGCGAACAGGTGCTGGTGGCCATCGAAAAGGTCAAAGGCGAATGGCAGGCCAGCGCCGACCCGATCGCCACCGAGGCGGTGCAGACGGTGCGCTCGCTGCTGATCACCCGCTCGGTCGGCGCCGCGCTGGCCAAGGCCCAGGTGCCGCGCGACATCCGCGCCCAGCTGACGGAAATCTTCGCCGATCAGTTCAACATCAACTCCCTGGGCAAGGGCGACCGCATCAATCTGGTGTACGAAACCCTGCTCTACAACGGCGCGCCCATCGCCGCCGGCAACCTGCTGGCGGTGGAAATCCAGCGCTCCGGCAAGCTACACCAGGCGTTCTACTTCGCCCACGACAGCGAATCCGGCGCCTATTACGACGCGCAAGGCAAGCCGATCAAACAGGGCTTCAGCCACCAGCCGGTGGCCAACGCCCGCATCAGCTCCGGCTTCGGCTTCCGCAAACACCCGATCCTGCGCTCGCTGCGCCTGCATTCCGGCGTGGACTACGCCGCCGTCACCGGCACCCCCATCATCGCCCCGGCCGACGGCACCATGGTCAAGGTGGAGCGTCAAAACGGCTATGGCAATATGGTGGAAATCCGCCACAATCAGAAAATGACCACGCTGTACGCGCACATGAGCCGCTTCGCCCAAGGCGCCCGCTCCGGCAAGAGCGTCAAGGCCGGCGAGGTGATAGGCTATGTCGGCAGCACCGGCCGCTCCACCGGCCCGCATCTGCACTTTGAAGTGCGGATCAACGGCCAGGCGGTGGACCCGGCCACCAACGCGCTGCCGACCCCGGGCCTGAGCGCCACCCAGCTGGCCGAATTCAAATCCGGCAACCAATCGCTGACCGCGCACCTGAAACTGCTGCGCGAACTGCCCACCAATATCGCATTGCTAGACTGATGAATGAACGCTTGATCGGACTGATGTCCGGCACCAGCCTGGACGGCGTCGACGCCGTGCTGGTGCGCTTCGACGAACAGGGCGCGCCCAGCGTGGAAGCCGACCACTTCGTCGCCTACCCGCCGCGGCTGCGCGAACAGGCGCTGGCGCTGCAGGCGATCGGCGACAACGAACTGGACCGCGCCGCCCGGTTGGCCAATGAACTGGCCGAACTCTACGCTCAGGCCGTCAACGGCCTGCTGGCGGCCGAGGGACTGAAGCCGGCCGACATCGCCGCCGTCGCCAGCCACGGCCAGACCATACGTCACGCGCCGGACGCCGGCTACACCTGGCAAATCGGCAATATGGCCCGCCTCGCCGAACTGAGCGGCATCGACGTGATCGCCGACTTCCGCAGCCGCGACCTGGCCGCCGGCGGCCAAGGCGCGCCCTTGGTGCCGGCCTTCCACCAGGCGGTGTTCGGCGCGCCGAAACAAAACCGCGTGATCCTGAACATCGGCGGCATCAGCAATCTGACCCGGCTGCATCCGGGCCAGGCGGTGGTCGGCTTCGACTGCGGCCCCGGCAATATGCTGATGGACGCCTGGTGCCTGCGCCACCAGGGCCGGCCCTACGACGCCGACGGCCAGTGGGCGGCGCAGGGCGCGGTGGAGAACTCGCTGCTGCAGGCCTTGCTGGACGAACCCTTCTTCCGTCTGCCGCCGCCCAAGAGCACCGGACGCGATCTGTTCGACCTGCCCTGGCTGGAGCAAAAGCTGCTGGGCCGCCATGTGCCCGCCGCGGACGTGCAAGCCACGCTGCTGGAACTGAGCGCGCGCGGCATCGCCCAGGCCATCGCCCTGCACTGCCCCGGCAATCAGACGGTCTTCGTCTGCGGCGGCGGCGCGCGCAACGGCGCGCTGATGCGCCGGCTGGCCGCGCTGCTGCCGGAGCAAGCCATCGCCGGCACCGCCGCGCTGGGCCTGCCCGAGCACCAAGTGGAGGCCGCCGCCTTCGCCTGGCTGGGCTGGCGCTTCTTGCGCCGCCTGGCCGGCAACCTGCCGGAAGTGACCGGCGCAGCCGGCGGACGCGTGCTCGGCGCGCTGTATCCCCGCTAAGCGTTTCAATAGGGAACGCCATCAAGTCTTGTCAGCGGAGCTGAATACATTCCGACACGCTTAAACCGGGCGTGTCAGGCTATAATCAGCGACAGTCATAGCCGAACAAGAGAAAAATGCGACTTTTCAAGCGCAATTCAACACGACCATACCCAACCATTTAAATTCAACGACTTATAAAAACAACAGCCACAAAGTATCACTTAAAGTATCACCAACAATCGCACCCGAGCATCATATATTTTGTTGCAATAATGCGACAAAACATGACGCAACCATCAATCGAAAGTAAAATGTTTGGCTCTAATTCTATCCAAAAAAAATGGGGCCATAGCTTCTGCTATTCGCCTAGAAAACTCTAGAGCTTGCTCTGGTGCAATCTCTTGCTCAGACTGAATCCCCATGTCATTACATACCTTATCCACTGCTGAATTTATAGCCATGTCCAGCTTACTCTTCTCAGAAAGACTTAGTGCAATAGCAATGGACTGCTCGAAAGCAGCCAAATAATTTTCACCATTCAGAATTGCGCCATCTTGAAATTGATCAACTTCTTGATCACTTAGATGCAAATCAACAGTCAAATCAATCTCTTTACCCAAAACAGGATCAACAGCATAAGTTCTATCAACATCCCCTCCTTTGTAACTATCTGACAGCATTACTACTCCTCTAAATACTCCAAAATACTCAACGTACCCCAAAAGTAAGTTTCTTTCATTATCAGAACGCAGGCTTACACAATGAAACAATTGATCCATAGGACGATTCAGAATAACGTCCCTGCCGTAGAATAAGTTAAATGGCTTGCCTTCGCCCTTTCTCAAATAATTGACCGCCACTTCACAGTCTTGCTCATTCAACTCCAAACTCCAAGCAACGGCGCAAACAGTCTTGACAACCGACCGCCAAAAAGCATCACTTCCAAACCCACCAAAATTGTGAGTAATGGGCTTATAAGAAGCTTCAACTCTTGCATTACCAATAGCCGATTCAATATCTATATCAGGATGCTTTCTTTTTAACCCACTCAGCATCTCTCGAAGCTCATTCATGGATGGACGGGTACCACTTATCAACAACCTTCCATCATCAGTTGGTATTTTTTCTAGAGTCCGCTCCCAGGATTCAATAACACCATTCGGCTTGAGCAAGACTTTCTTGCCGTCATCAGTCTTCATGATAATAGGGCGAGGAGCTTTTTTACCAGACTCTCTTTTAATACCGGCCGTCAATGAAAACCAGCCAAACCGATTAGAAATCTCTGCCTCTGAAGTTAACCCTCCCTCATCATTGCATGACTTGCAAATAAAACCTCGAACCACCCACCGCCCTCCAATCGATGCAGGAATAACATGCTCATCGGAATCGATATCCGGCGTAATCGGAACTGTGCATAAGGCGCAACATTTAATTCCATTATCCATATAAGCCCTTTGAATTTACTTATAGTCAACATACAAAATATTACAGATTAACTGTCGCCTATTATTTAATCAGAGGCGCAAGCCCGCTTCACACTAGCCGGAGATATCCCAAAACGTTCAGCAGTCGTCTTTATGCTGGCTCCGTTCTCCATGCGCCATGCCCTCACTTCACCATCATCAATTGTCTTTACCCGGCCTAGAGCCTTTCCTTCGGCCTTGGCGCGCTCTATGCCTGCCATCTGTCTGGCCTTGATGTTGCCACGTTCAAGCTCGGCAACAGCTGCCAGCATCGCCAGCATGGCCTTGCCGATGGGTGTAGATAGGTCGAAGCCTTCCCGCATGGATACTACAGACACGCCTTTGGCTTGTAGGGCTTCCACCGTGGACAGAACATCAATGGTATCGCGTCCCAAGCGGTCTATAGCGGCCACTACAAGCGTATCGCCTTCCCGCACATAGTCGAAGCAAGCCTTGAACTCAGGCCGCAGCATGGCCTTTACTGCGCCAGAAACGCCATCATCGGAATAGAAGCGCTCAATCTTGTAGCGGTCCTCGATGGTCTTGCGCTGGGCTGCTGTGTCTTGTTCATCGGTGCTGACGCGAAGGTAAGCGATGGTCTGGCTCATGGTTGCTGCTCCAAATGGCTCATAAACTATGGCTCACATTCTAGCCATGGCTCAGATTGAAATCAACACTTTTGATCCATACTGGTGATGGGGGCTGAACTGTGGCTCATAGGGTGTACTCAAAGAGCCACCTTCAAAAGGTACCCTGCCGCCCCATGGAAGGCCGGGAAGAGCATCTGGTAAGCCTTTGGGTACAAAGACAGCCCACATGTTTTCAAGAGTGCTTACATGAGCTTGGTCAGTATATAGCCCCTTCGAGACACCCCCTGGGGGGTAGTTCGCACCCTTCTTATCTCAGATACCCATTTAAATTTTTCCGGCACTTTTAGCCACCTTGCACGCCTCAGAGCCATGTCCCATACTCAATAAGAAATGCCTTTTGCATGCTCATATAGACTGTAACTAGGAGGATGCCTGTGTTCCAGCTGAAAGAAGGCGCGTATTACGCCATAGGTGACACGCTGACAGTTCTAAACGGCACTTTCCTTTTTGATGGGGATGGAAACATAGTAGGCACTGTGGGCGCTTGGAACACAGCCATCGAAGGCTATCCTATCATCGCCTACAAGGGGCCGTGGGGCAGCCTTCACGCTGGAGGCGCGCATGCAAGATACACAGCGCAGTTTGGAGTAAAGGACATTATGGGAACAATTAAAGAAGGTCCTATTATTGAAATCTTTAATTTAGATGGCTCGCTGAGGCATACCTACAGCCTTACTGTTGTCTGACTTCCTTCCCTTAGCCGCTTACAAAGGTCCCGCGCTGCATCAACTACAGTACAACTCTAGCCCACTTTGAAGATAGTTCTTATCCGGTAGCGTATCAAAGCTAGGCTAACTTCAATGAACTTGGCTAACCTCTTTAAGAAAAAACATGATCCAAGGCCATCAAATCCAGGAAGATAGTTGTATCAGAATGGCAATAGAAACACCTCATGAGTTATTGACAAACAGAGCAAACCCTGATTAATCAAGCCTACATCGGACACCCGTATTAATAACCAGAGCGGATAAAATGTAGTGAATGCATGGTGGCATAAAACATAGTTTTTAACCCTGGAGTCAGATGCTGTTAATAGCCGTTAAGGTCGATGATGGCTTATAAAAGCTGTATAAGAGCCTTTAGAACCTTTGAAACCCGCAAAGGCATAAACCCCATGAACAAGAGTGTTTTAAAAAAACATGAACAGAGGTATTTGAATTAGAGGTTTAAGAATGGCTATCTGTATAAAATTGATCAATACAGCTTCAAAGTTACTTGAATGGGTTTGAGATAACTTTGAGATCACCTCCGAAGGAAGGTTATTCAAGTATTTGTTCAAAGTTTAAATCAAGAACAACTTGAAGATAAGTTGATAATAAAGTCGATCATCATGCTGATAAAGTAGTTGACAATGATGTTATTCTAGCACCTTCCTTTTCGGGCTCTATATATAGGTGGCGAAAACTCTTTCAGAGTCCTTTAAGTTACGAAACTATTGACATGATAGGTTGTTTGCTATCCGCTCTTGTGTTCTCTTATATATATAGGTGGCGGAAACTATTCTTCACAATTTCAACCCACCCATACCGTTTTAAACTGTTGACATAGTTGGATAAATCCGCTAGGTCAATTGAGATGCGGGTAGTCAGGTTCACTCTTTTCAAACATACTTGTTGCGTTGTTTTTGATCATGGCGTTCTGAATCGCTGTTGAGGCAACTCGTAATGCCTGAGCGAGTCTTTGAGAATGTCTTTCAGATTGGCCGGTAGCCTCTTGGATAGCGTTGACGGTAATCTTCGGCATTGCTGATAGTAGTGTAAAAATCTTCGAAACACTCAATGGGCGTGTATTGCCCCCATAGTCCAATCGGGATACTCCGTTAAAAATATCGTTCATAGCGTTTCTCATTGACTGCGGGTTGCTTTCATCCTCCATGTAGCGGTTAAACGTCAAATAATCACAGAGGTAGTTCTGAACGGATTGGTTATCATGGATCGTGATGGGTCTTGCCATATTGGTATGGTCTCCTTTTTATTGTAGTTGGTTGTGACAGCGGTGCTTAGCGTCCTTCGGCGCTGTGTGATTGCCGGAAGAATTAGGGGGAGAGTGGGCTGAAGGCGTGCGAAGATGGGTATTCCGTTGCTACTGTGTGTAAATTCGAATCGGGTGCGTGTTAATTAAATGGCATGCTGTTAGGGCCTCCAACTGCTTGCGCTGCTTCATCTCCTGTCCGGCCAAGATCAAGGCGTCTTCGAATGTCTGCGGAAGCTGGAAGGACGGCGCGGCAGGCTGTCTAACCTGCTCCTCAAGCTCTTGCCAGCGGTCTACAAGGCGTGCTGTGAATTCCGGGCAGAGCTGCGCGACAACAATGTAAGAGTCACGCTTGCCAACTTGGTACACGGTTTCGTAATAGGTGCGGCCATTCGCTACCTTTGCGGGCATATCCGCCATTGGCGGACGTGCTATAACGCCACGGTCAGCAAGGCGAGTAATGGCGCGCTTTACATCGTCGTGGCGGCTCTCCACAAGTTCGGCAATCTCGCGGCTGCTCATGCTGAGCGTCCTCGCTTCGCTGTTGGTCATCGGCTGGGTTTGGTTAGCGGCGGATACGGTCAGAGCGTTGATATAGGACATGGCGAAATCTCCATGTCACACCAGACAGCGAACTCAACATCCAGCCAGCGAGCAAAGAACTCGGCCAGCTAAGGGAGCAATCTGACCAATCTGATAAGTTCAGCTGGCTGGCAGAAAGGTCAGGTTCGGTTCGAATCTTGCTCATGCGCCTTGTTCTACCCCTGACCGGATTCTAAAATGTCGCGGCACTATATCCGTATTCGCTAATAAGCTAAGCACCCTCGCATCTAATGAGGGTGTTTCCATTTCTGCAACAGGATATGCCGATGGACATCAGCTCCCTTCTCGCCAGCTTCGCTTCCGCTTTCACCCAAGACAAACGCCTGTTCACCTTGAGCATGGGCGAGGGAACGATCTCCGCCAATCAACTGTTGCCGTACACGCTGGAAGGCGAAGAAGGGGTATCCGAAGCTTACCGCTATCAGCTAACTTGCCTGTCGCCCGATGGCTCGATAGAACTGAAGTCGCTGCTGGGGCAGCCTGTACGCATCGGGATTGAAGATGCTAAAGGCGTGGAAACGGTACGTTGCGGGGTGGTATCCAAGGCGGAACTGCTAGGGTCGGATGGCGGATTCGCGAAGTACGGCCTGACCATTGAGCCGCCGTTTGCCTTATTAAGGCATCGTCGAACGTCTCGCGTGTTCCAGGACATGACGGTCCCGGACATCATCCAGCAGGTCATATCTGAACATCAGGCCAGCAATCCCATTTTCGCAAAGGTCCAAGCGCTGACCCTACAAGTCACGGCGAAGGAAGAAGACCAGCGCAGCTATTGCCTTCAATACCGCGAATCGGACTATGACTTCTTGGTGCGCCTGATGCACGAGGAAGGTTTTTCTTGGCGCTTCGACCATCGTGAGGGCGATAGTCCGCAAGTGGCGCTGGTGGTGTTTGACGATGCCTTCAACCTGCCTGCGGCTGCGTTGGAGCGTGTGCGCTTCCATCGTAGCGATGCCACAGAGGAAGAGGATGGCTTGACTGGCTGGAACAGCGCCCGCCAGATCGTACCGGGCAATGTCGCGCTCGCCAGCTACGATTATCAGCCGGTTTCAACGGGTCACGCCCTCGACGAAAGCCAGATTGAGCAGGGTCAGAGCGGCAAGGCTTTGCAATCGACTTTGCAGGACTATGACCCGCAAGCGCTTTACTATGCCAGATCGCCGGACCAGTTCAGCCGCTATGCACAACTGCGGCAGCAGGCCCATGACTTGCAGGCCAAACAGTTTGAAGGTTCTGGCTCGGTGCGCGGTTTGATGGCAGGGCAATGGTTCCGGCTGGAAGATCACCCTGCTCATGAATTCGATTCCAGCGAACAGCGTGAATTCGTCGTTACGCGGCAAACCTTCCAAGCGCAAAACAACTTACCAGCCGATCTGACCCGCCGCTTGAGTCAAGCCGCACCTGCTTTGCTGGCTGGGGGATGGGCCACGGATGCAGTATTGAAAGAGCGTGGCAACTCTACGCCTGCACCGTTCACGACTCGCTTTCAAGCGCAGCGCAGAGGCATTCCCTTAACGCCGCCTTACGCGCACACTGAGCTAGCCAAGCCAACCAGTTTGGGCGTGCAAACCGCTACCGTGGTCGGACCTGATAAAGATGAAGTTCACACGGATCAGCATGGCCGGATAAAAGTGCAATTCCATTGGCAAAGACCGGCAGAACACGCAACCTACGGCGCGAATCACGATGACAATTCGTCTTGCTGGCTACGTGTGGTCATGCCAAGCGCGGGGGCGGGTTGGGGGCATCAGTTCATTCCTCGCATCGGTCAGGAAGTCTTGGTTGACTTCATCGAAGGCGACATTGATAGACCTGTAGTGACAGGCGTGCTCTATAACGGCAGCCATCCTGTACCGGACTTCAGTGGCACAGGCACGTTACCCGCCAATAAGACCCTCTCCGGCATCAAGTCGAAAGAGCATCAAGGCGGCGGCTACAGCGAACTGCTGTTTGATGATACGCCTGGAGAAGTCCGCGCCAAGCTTTCCAGTGAGCCGGGCAAGACCCAATTGAACCAGGGCTTTTTGACGCATCCGCGCAAAGACGGTAAAGCAGAGCCACGCGGCCAAGGCTTCGAGCTACGGACAGACTTGTCAGGCGCGATTCGTGCCGCTCAAGGTGTTCTGGTCAGCGCGCATGGCCGGGAAGGTGCGGGCGGCAACCAGCTCGACCGGGAAGAGTTGATAGGCCAATTGGAGATGGCGCTCTCCATCGCCCAATCCTTAGCCAAGCAGGCTGAAGCCCATCAAGCGGACGAAACCGACACCAAGCCGCAAGAGCAGCTAAAAGATCATGTTAAACAGTGGGAGGGTGGCAGCAATACCGCCAAGGATGCTAAGGGGGGCAATAAGGCCATTCTGGCGCTGACGGCCCCGGAAGGCATTGCTGTGGCGAGCGAAGCGAATATCTCCATTGCAACCGGCAGTTCGCATGACCTGATCGCGTCGAAAGACAGCAATCAAAGTATCGGCCAGCATCTGCGTATGCGGATTGGTCAGTCTTTATCCATCTTCGTCATGCAACTAGGCATGAAGCTGATTTCTGCCTCCGGTGCCATTCGCATTCAGGCACAGAACGACGATATCGAAATTATCGCTGCCAAGCGTTTGCGTCTGGTTGGTCTGAAGGATGTTAGCATCGAAGGCCCGCAAGTGAAGATCACAGCACAGAGCGCGGGTGTAGAGTACGGGGGCGGCATTACGGCCAAGACTACCGGCTCGAATACCCATCATGCGGCAAGTCATGTCATGGATGGGCCTGCCAGCGTCAGCCCGCAAAATGCCCTCAAGTCCGGTAAAGCCGATTACGATCAAAAAGTGCAGCTGTTCTGGCAAGGCGGAGGGGAGCCGATAGCCAATCGTCAATATCGAATGAAGCTTGAAGATGGACGCGTTCTCAGCGGCAAGACGGATGCTTCCGGCTTTGCTCAGCATGTCAAATCTGAAATTGGCTTTGCGCGCTACAAGCTCGAACTACTGGCCGAACAATAAAAGAGAGACCTGTTCATCATGGCGATACAACAACCTATCAACGGCAAGATTGGCAAGAATGGTATTCGGCAAAGTGAAGGCTCTCTTTCACCAAATGTAGCCGATACCCTGCAGAATCATTATCTAGCCCCGGATCGTGTCATTCCCGTCATCTTTATTCCGGGGATTATGGGCAGTAATTTGAGGATGACAGCGGAGAGGCAGCAGCGGCTGAACAAAAAGAATAATGTGGCTTGGAACCCTGATCGAAAAGGCGATACGATCATGCAAGCGGCAGACACTCCACGATCACGCCAGCTCCGTCTAGACCCCTCCGCTACGGTCGTCGATATCTATGATCCTAAGTCCAACCCTACCGGAGACCCCAAGGAAAGCGCAGCTGATCGTCATGACAATGTAAAGCCTGGAAAGGCGACTCACCTGAGTCAGGAAGAGGCCCGCCAACGCGGCTGGGGTGAGGTCATGTACAGTAGCTATGGGCAAATGTTGAATACCTGCGAGACCGTGCTCAATCGAATGTTCACCAATGGCAAGTTACAGCCTGGCTGGAAGGACATTGTGGATGCGGACCCCAGGGCCTGGCAGGCGGCAAGTAGCCTTCCAAAGCTGACTGAAGCCGACCTCAAACAGGCGTCGAAAGGCTGCTGGTTCCCTGTACATGCCTTTGGCTACAACTGGCTGCAATCAAATGGCGACTCAGCCAAATTAATTGCCAAGCGTATTAATGCGCTGATAAGCGGCTATCAGAAGCACAGTCGCTGTGAAAAGGTCATTATAGTGACCCATTCGATGGGAGGCTTGGTGGGGCGGGCGCTAGCGCATCCTAGCTATGGCAATCTGCAAGACAAGATATTGGGGATTGTACATGGGGTGATGCCCGCTACAGGGGCGCCCGCAGCTTATCGGCGGATGCTGGCCGGGTTTGAAAGTGGGAACATGATAGAAAAGGCGGTGCTGGGCAATAGTGGTCCTGATGTGATGGCTGTACTGGGTAATGCGCCCGGTGGCCTTCAGCTGTTGCCAAGTGTTTCTTATGGCGCGAACTGGCTACACATCGTCAGCACGCATGGCCAAACATTGAAACAGCTGCCGCAGTCAGACCCGTATGAGGAAATTTATAGCCGATCTGATGTGTGGTGGGGCATGCTACGGGAAGAGTGGATTAATCCTGCTGGAAACCCCTTGGCGGGAGGTGAAAATACGAGAAAGCTACTCCGTCAATCTCGTGATTTTCATCAAAAACTAACGAGGTATTATCATGCCAATAGTTATGCCCACTATGGATGTGATGCCAAAAGAAAAGCATTTCAAAAAGTGGTGTGGGAAGTGAAAAGCAGCAAACCCATTACTAATCCGGACGCACTGCAAATTTTGCATGACTCTGGGAAGGGTAATCTACAGCTGCAACATCCGCAGGCAAAGCCAAGTGGAGGGATGTATCCGGAAAGCATCGCTGCATTTATTCGTGACCCTGCCGACCCTGGCGATCAAACAGTGCCGATGCGCTCAGCGGATGACCAACTAAATAGTGGCAAGTTCAAGGGGGTTTTTCGTCAAACAGGTTATGAGCATCAGGCCAGCTATAAGGATAAGAATGCCTTGGCATCCACGCTATACAGCATTGTTCAAATTGCCAAGCAAATGAAATGGGAAGGTGCTTGATGTCAACTCGAATCCCTTGGAAGGGACTGGCATGCATAGGTGCTGCAGTTGCAGTACTTGCCATTTCCCATCGCATTTACTCTGACCCTCTTCGTAATCGGACGTACGCAATGGCAGCCACCCCAAAAAGAATTGACGCCCTATTCAAAGAAACCAAACCGGTCTGCTTCGGCCGCTACTTGATAGATGTCCCTAAAGGTGCTCAGGTCATTTGGGGGCCGACAAGTGTTGAATATGAAATAGTGTCATATCCTAAAGAAGGGTATAAAGTGCGAATTGAAGCCCGGGATAAGACAAAGGAGATTGAAGCGGAGAAGCATCAAACGGAGCCATCCATGCTTATTGGCGTGTTTGATGGCCCGAATGCGGATAGCAAGATCGTTGTAGGTTATGAAAGTACGGATGACACTTACGGTGCGAATCTTTATTCCTATATTCAATTGGGGAAAAATGCCTATGTGCAAAAGGCGAAAGGTGCAACACTTGGTGTTCGAGATGACTCCGCATCAATGGGGTTGAGGCTGGACAAGACTTTATACAAAAAACATGTAGCCATTTTACAAGATGTTGCTGGGCGCATGAGTGTTAGTACCGATGACGAAGTGCCGAAAGAAGATGGAATCTGTATTGAAGCAGGCTTTGTTTCTGGCACTACGCCAAAGTACCAAGAGCAAACTTCTATTGGCTTTCGGTTTCCCGAGTTTCCGGATGTAAGTTTTTCTCTGTCCTCCTCCAAAACAAAACAATATAACGAAACCAATACTTTAGAATGGGCTTTAAGAGAGGGGAAGGAGCAGGCATTATCACAGGGAAAGGGAGTGCTCTGGGATAGGGTTGATACCCTTCAAAAAGGACCGCGTGTTATCGCTGGCTGGGAGGGAGACGAGATATTGTCAAGACTGCCTGAAGATGGCTCTACGCCGTCGCATCATCAGTTTAGATTCAATTACGCAGGCAAACCGACCTTTGATCCACTTCACCCAGTGGTAGAAATCACAATGAATACGGGCGTTTCAGGAAATACAGTTGGGGAAGTGCATCCAAGCTTGACGGATGATGAGGCCGTTGCTCTTTGGGAAAAGCTTACATCTACTATTCGCGTGCGCCCGGTGGCTAGTGCTCAATAAGAGCCTCGATATTTAATGAGCGAGTGTGATATTCAGCTTGCCAAGCTGAAAAGGGGGATAAAAACAATAACCCCCTTGATCACACCAACTAGTGGGAATGCAGCCCCAACCCCAGCACTTTGGAAAACTTGCACTTTGGTCAACAATAATGCTAGTCACTAGTTGATGGCCTGATCTGCCTCGATAATTTTCTGAAGCACCGCGTCAGATGCCTCTCTAAGGCGGTTATATACCGTATCAAACCCTTGCCCATAGTCCATGGCGACTTGATTGTTTTTATTGCTATGCCCGGTGATATAGTCGGATAGGTAGTCCTCAACCCTTGCAGCTCTTGCCCTGTGTTTCCATGCATGGCGAAAACTATACAGCGTAACCTGCTTATCAAATCCGGCCCTTTGCTTTTGCCTACTGAATTTATCAATAATAAGGTTAGCCCTCTTTTCTGGCGGGCAATCATCTGGAGCGATTCGTGGAAAAAGATACTGCTTATCCATGTTGGACTTTATATAATCCGTTAAACTTCCATTGGGCACAGGAACTGTTCGAACAGACGCAGCTGTTTTTACGCTTCGCCCCTCAGTATCTCTAACACGCACAAACAAGCCATGCCCCTTTGTCTCAATCACATCTGACGGCATTAGCTGCGCAGCTTCTGTACATCTCATGCCTGTAAATAATAAAAAATCCAAATACTCTGAATGCTGCCTGTACACTCTAAAGCTCTTAATGGCCTTAAGCTCTTGATCTGTGAATGCCCTCCTCTCCTCATCACTCTGATCATGAATGGGAAGCTTCAACGCTCGCCTTGTAGCCTTTTCCTCATCCGCACTCAGTCGAATGCTAAATGGCCGAGAAATAAGCTCTAGCTCAAATGCAAGGTTAATCAGCATATTCATGATTGACGCCGTATAAGCGTTCCATGAGCTTATCTTGTTTGTGCGTAACACATCGTTACGGTACTCCAACAACCTGGACCTCTCAAAGTCGTCTGGAACTATTGCCTTACGCTTGAGGTATTCTTCATAGCTTGCCGCAACGGCCCTATATGCTCTCTCTCTGTCCGGCCTTGGTTTTTTACGCGCTACAAGCTCGTTCACAAGGCTTAGTAGCGGCATTTGCTTGCTAGTGGGAAGCTGCGCCTCTCTCGCCCTCGCAAGCTCAATCGTGGCCGTCACAGCGTCTTCCTGAAGCATCGTATTTAAGGTTCTGACACTAAGGGCTGTTACCAACTGTTTCGATGGATGATCAATTTCTATGGCATTCTGCTGATAAAAGCGCTCCAGGTCTTGACATGGCTGACTTTCTTGTGAACCTCTAATAGTCAATTCTCTTGCCATCCCAGGATCAACAGTTACCTTCCACTCATCTGCTTGATTTGGGGTCAACGCCATGAATGGGCGGGCAACTTCGAGCGCTTTGCGCTCTGTTGCTTCACGGTATTTCAAAGCAATAGACTCAGCCTCTGATAGCGTAAGCTGCTTAAGAACAACAGGTTCTTGATAACCTCTAGGCGGCACCACAAGACCGCTGTCAGTCCTGACCTGATCAAACAGAGTGAGGTAATGGGCAAGCAGCCCACCCACCCGCTTGGCGGCTTCTACCCGCGAATGCGTTTTTAAACTTTTACGAATCAAGCTAGAAGGCAATCCATGTCTCTGTGAAGCCGGTAGTGCTGCTATATCTTTTGGTACGCGTAGTTGGAAAAAATACACTCCATCGGGGTTGATATATGTGTAGGCGGGAACAGGGGTGCTGGTCGTCATGCTCAACAATGCCATTTAGATACCGTTTGCTACTTATCCACAGCAATACTAACCCATGGTATCCTCAGCGTGAATCACCATCTTGGCACATGACTAACGGGTATGTATCACCTAAAGTATCACTCAAAGTATCACCAAAAGCCCTTCTGGAGCGCTTCCAAGCAAGAGCAATCAACAAAATCAATGGGTTGCAAGTAGAATGCGATTTTTCAAGCGCAAAGCCGTAGTCAAAAACAGCCAGACGCCGCTGCCGCCGCAGCTGGCCTCGCTGCTGCGCGAGGCGTGGTGGCTGCTGATGGCCGTGCTGGCCGTCTATCTGGTGCTGGTGCTGGCCAGCTACTCCCCGCTCGACCCCTCCTGGTCCCATAGCTCTTCCGACCCCACGGTGCGCAACTACGGCGGCGCTTTCGGCGCCTGGCTGTCCGATATGCTGCTCTATGTGTTCGGCCTGTCCGCCTGGTGGCTGGTGGTGTTCTGCCTGGTGGCCATCGCCTGGGGCTATCAGCGGATGGAAACCCTGGGCTTCAAGCTCAATCCCATCACCGTCGCCGCCATCGGTGGCTTTCTGCTACTGCTGTTTTCCAGCGCCAGCATTGAAGCCATCATCCTGGCCGAAAAAGCGCTGAATCTGCCGCTGTCCGCCGGCGGCATGCTGGGACATTTCATCGGCCTAGGCATCGCCCACGGCCTGGGCCTGTCCGGCGCCTATCTCTTGCTCAGCGTGCTGGCCGCCATCGGCTTCTCCCTGTTCACCGGCCTGTCCTGGCTGGACATCATGGAACGCCTGGGCGGCGCGCTGGAAGACGGCGCCTTGAAGCTGTGGCACAGCTGGCAGGCGCGCAAGGACAGGGAAATCGGCAAGGAAATCGCGCAGAAGCGCGAAGCCAAGATCACCACCGAGAAAAAGAAGAACGAAGAGAAAATCCCTCTGCGCATCGAACCGCCGGTGCTGGACGTGCCGCTGTCCACCAAGGCGCAAAAGCCGGTGCAGCACTCCTTGTTCGCCGATCCCAAGGACGGCGCGCTGCCCGGCCTGACGCTGCTGGAAGCGCCCAAGGAGCAGCAGGAGCCGGTATCGCAGGACACGGTGGAATACACCTCGCGGCTAATCGAACGCAAGCTGGCCGACTTCGGCGTCGACGTCAAAGTGGTGGCCGCCTATCCCGGCCCGGTGATCACCCGCTACGAGGTGGAGCCCGCGGTGGGCGTCAAGGGCGCTCAGGTGGTCAACCTGATGAAGGACCTGGCGCGCGCGCTGTCCCTGGTGTCCATCCGCGTGGTGGAGACCATTCCCGGCAAAACCTATATGGGCCTGGAGCTGCCCAATCCCAAACGCCAGATCGTGCGTCTGTCGGAAATCGTCGGCTCCGACGGCTACCAGAACATGGCCTCCCGGCTGACCATGGCGCTGGGCAAGGACATCGCCGGCCAGCCCGTGTCCGCCGACCTCGCCAAGATGCCGCACGTGCTGGTGGCCGGCACCACCGGCTCCGGCAAATCCGTGGCCATCAACGCGATGATCTTGTCCCTGCTCTACAAGTCCACGCCCAAGGAAGTGCGGCTGATCATGGTCGACCCCAAGATGCTGGAATTGTCGATCTACGAAGGCATTCCGCATCTGCTGGCCCCGGTGGTCACCGATATGAAACAGGCCGCCAACGCGCTGAACTGGTGCGTGGCGGAGATGGAGCGCCGCTACAAGCTGATGTCCAAGCTGGGCGTGCGCAATCTGGCCGGCTTCAATCAGAAGATCAAGGACGCGGACAAGGCCGGCGAGAAGATCCCCAACCCCTTCAGCCTGTCGCCGGAAACGCCTGAACCGCTGGACACCCTGCCGCTGATCGTGGTGGTGATCGACGAGCTGGCCGACCTGATGATGGTGGCCGGCAAAAAGATCGAGGAATTGATCGCGCGGCTGGCGCAGAAGGCGCGCGCCGCCGGCATCCATCTGATCCTGGCCACTCAGCGGCCGTCGGTGGACGTGATCACCGGCCTGATCAAGGCCAATATCCCGACGCGGATCGCCTTCCAGGTGTCCAGCAAGATAGACAGCCGCACCATTCTGGACCAGATGGGCGCGGAAACCCTGCTGGGCCAGGGCGACATGCTCTATCTGCCGCCGGGCACCGGCTACCCGGTGCGGGTGCACGGCGCCTTCGTCGCCGACGAGGAAGTCCACCATGTGGTGGAGTTCCTGAAAAGCACCGGCGGACCGGATTACGTGGAAGGCATTCTCACCGGCCAAAGCGAGGGCGACGACGGCGCGTCCTCCGGCCTCGACGGCGAATCCGACGGCGAAGCCGACCCGCTTTACGATGAAGCCGTCGCCATCGTGCTCAAGACGCGCAAGGCGTCCATCTCCTCGGTGCAGCGTCATCTGCGCATAGGCTACAACCGCGCCGCGCGGCTGATCGAGCAAATGGAGTCCGCCGGCCTGGTTTCGGCGATGGAAAGCAACGGCAACCGCGCAGTGCTGGCGCCGTCCCGCGAAGACTAAGACAAGCCACCAAACCCGGCCGGGCGCCATGCCGCCCGGCCTCAACCAAGAGGTCCCGCATGGCGAATTTCAAGCCCGAACCCCCGTTTCGTCACGACTACGCGCCCAAGACCGGCGTACTGCTGATGAATCTGGGCACGCCGCAAGCGCCCACCGCCAAGGCGCTGCGCCCCTACCTGAAAGAATTCCTGTCCGACCGCCGCGTGATCGAAATCCCGCGCGCGCTCTGGTGGCTGATCCTCAACGGCGTGATCCTGAACACCCGCCCGGCCCAATCCGCCAAGAAATACGCGGCGATCTGGGAAAAGGACGGCTCGCCGCTCTACACCCATACCCGCAAACAGGCGGCGCTGATCAAGGGCCAGTTGGGCGAGATGGGCTTGCGCAATCTGGCGGTGGACTTCGCCATGCGCTACGGCGAGCCTTCGGTGGAAAATGTGATCGCCCGCATGCGCGAACAAGGCGTGGAACGGCTGCTGGTGCTGCCCTTGTATCCGCAATACGCGGCCTCCTCCAGCGCCACCGCCTTGGACCAGGTCTTCCGCGCGCTGATGAAGCTGCGCAATATGCCGGAGCTGCGCACCGTTCGCCATTTCCACGACGACCCCGGCTATATCCGCGCGCTGGCGGAACAAGTGCGCGCGCATTGGCGCGAACACGGCCGCGGCGACAAATTGGTGATGAGCTTCCACGGCGTGCCGCGCTTCACCCGCGACAAGGGCGACCCCTATCACTGCGAATGCCAGAAAACCGGACGCTTATTGGCGGAAGCGCTGGGCTTGACGCAACAGGAGTACCAAGTCTGTTTCCAAAGCCGTTTCGGCCGCGCGGAATGGCTGCAGCCTTATACCAGCGAAGTATTGGCTCAGTTGGGCAAAGACAAGACCGGCAAGCTGGATATTCTCTGTCCCGGCTTTATCGCCGATTGCCTGGAAACGCTGGAAGAAATCGCGATGGAAGGCAAGGAGACCTTTCTCAGCCATGGCGGCGGCGAATATCGATACATTTCGTGTTTGAATGAAAACCCGCAATGGATTCACGCAATCTCGACTATGATCAAACAGAATCTGGCGGGATGGTGCGAGGCCCCGGAGGAAAACGCCCCGCTGCGCCAGGAACGGGCCAAGGCCTTGGGCGCCAAAACCTGAAACCGGACTGCCGGCAAAAATCCGAACAAGTCGTTTAAATTCAAAAACTTGAAAAACAAGAAACGCCACCTGGCAGTTATTCCAGGTGGCGTTTGCGCTTTAGACACACCATTACCCAAGAAGTTTACAAATAGTTGCCCCCCTCCCCGGTTTTGACATTGACACTCGCGCAAACAGCTACCCATAATCAAACGCAACCAATGGTCATTTTCACCAAATACCGTTGGCCACAAAGAGATGACTAGAGTCTACAGAATAGAGAATCAGGGGATACATCACATGAACAAATATGTCCGCCTCAGCGTCATTGCCGCTGCCGCCATGACCCTGGCCGCCTGCGGCAAGCAAGAGCAACCGGCCGCCAACCAGGCGGCTTCGGCCCCGGCTCAAGCCGCAGGCGACGGCGCCGTCGTCAAGATCGGCCAGGTATCGCCGATGTCCGGTCCGATTTCCCATCTGGGCAAGGACAATGAATACGGCGCCAAGCTGGCCATTGCCGACCTGAACGCCGCCGGCGTGGAGATCGGCGGCAAGAAGCTCAAATTCGAACTGGTGTCGGAAGACGACCAGGGCGACCCGAAGATCGGCACCCAAGTAGCGCAGCGCCTGGTTGACGCCGGCGTGGCCGGCGTGGTGGGCCACCTGAACTCCGGCACCACCATCCCCGCGTCCAAGATTTACTCCGACGCCGGCATTCCGCAGATCTCTCCGTCCGCCACCAACCCGGACTACACCAAGCAAGGCTTCAAGACCACTTTCCGCGTGATCGCCAACGACGTGCAGCAAGGCCGCGCGCTGGGCGAATTCGCCGCCACCGGTCTGAAAGCCAAGAAGATCGCCATCATCGACGACCGCACCGCCTACGGCCAGGGCCTGGCCGATCAGTTCGAGGCCGCGGTCAAGGGCAAGGGCGCCGAAGTGGTGAAACGCGAGTTCACCACCAACACCGCCACCGACTTCAACGCCATTCTGACCTCGATCAAGGCCAGCAAGCCGGACCTGATCTTCTACGGTGGCATGGACGCGCAAGCCGGCCCGCTGGCGAAGCAGATGCAGCGCCTGGGCCTCAAGGCCAAGCTGATGGGCGGCGACGGCTGGCAGACGCCGGAATTCATCAAGCTGGCCGGCGAGGCTTCCGACGGCCAGTACGCGTCCAGCTGCGGCGTGCCGCGCGACAAGATGCCGGGCTTCGCGGCGTTCAACGACAAGTTCAAGAAGCAGTTCAACACCGAGGTGCAGATCTACGCGCCGTATGAGTACGACGCGGTGATGGTGCTGGTGGACGCGATGAAACGCGCCAAATCCACCGACCCCAAAACCTATCTGGCCGAAGTGGGCAAGACCGGCTACACCGGCGTGACCGGCAAGATCGCCTTTGACGACAAGGGCGACATCAAGAACGGCGCGGTGACCGTGTACCAGGTCAAGGGCGGCAAGTGGGAAGTGGTGTCCACCGTCGGCGGCGAAGCCGCCGCCGCGCCGGCCGCCAGCGCCGCCCAGTAAGCCCAGTCCTACCGCTTGAACCGAAGAGGCGCTCCGCGCCTCTTTTTTTTGCGCCCCGCCGCTCTCGAAGCGCGGCGGCGGGTGAGCGAGGCCAAGAACGAACAATGGCGCCCTAAGGCGCCATTGGAAACCCGCGAGACAAGCCTCGCTCAGTCGCGGAACTGCGCCGCGTGCCCGGTCAGGATGGCCATACCGGCCTTCTGGATGTCTTCGGAGATCAGCATCGCCGCGTTCCAGTTCGCCACATATTCAAGGCCGTCCGCCACCGAGTGGTCCCGGCTGTAATTGAGCACCTCCTTGCAGCCGCGCATCGCCAGCGGCGACTTGCCGGCGATCAGCCGCGCCGATTCCAGCGCCGCCGCCAGCACCGCGTCCGCATCCGGCAGCACGCGGTTGACTAGGCGGATGGCCAACGCTTCTTCCGCCGTCGCGTCGCGGCCGGTCAAGGCCAGCTCGCGCGCCAGGCCTTCGCCCACCACCCGCGGCAGCCGTTGCAGCGAGCCCACGTCCGCCACCATGCCGACGTCGATCTCGCGCACCGAAAACACCGCGTCCGCGGCCGCGAAGCGGAAATCCGCCGCCAGCGCGATGTCGAGGCCGCCGCCGACGCAGGCGCCGTGCACCGCGGCGATCACCGGCTTGCGGCAACGCTCCAGGCTGTTGACGCAGCCCTGCAGATCCAGGATCAGACGGCGCAATTTCTCGCGCTTACGCGCCTCGCAATCGTCGGCGATCTCCGCCTGCACGCCCATCAGCATGCCCAGGTCGATGCCGGAACAGAAATGACGGCCCTCGCCGGCCAGCACGCCCACGCGCGCGGCCGGGGTGTCGTCCAGCCATTCGAAGGCGGCCCGCAAGTCCTGCCACATCCGCTGGTTCAGCGCATTGGCCTTGTCCGCGCGATTGAGGCGGATCAAGGCCACGTGTTCGTTCAGCTCGACGCGTATCGTTTCCAGATTGATCATGCCGCCGCTCCTTGTTCCGGACGTTTCTTGGGAATCCACGCCCACAGCATTTCGCATTCGATCGGCGATTCGCCGGACTCGTCGGTGACCAGCACCGGCACCAGCACCTCGCCCTTTTCCGTGTCGTGCATCAGCTGGATCTGCTCCGCGTTCAGACTGGCCACCGCGCGCATATCGCCTTGCGAGCGGCGCACGTAGTTGACCTTCATCGATTTGAGCAGCATCAGCTTGTCGTCCGGCATATTCATGCCGACGACGAAGCCGGTCGAGGTCTCCGCCAGCAGCGCCATCGCCGCGGCGTGCACGCCGCGGATGTGGTTCTGCACCTTCTTGCGGTTACGGATGGACACCGTCAAACGCTGATGGCCCACCTCCTCGAAACGCAGGCCCGCGGTGGACAGAAACGGCACGATCTTGCCGAACATCATGCTCAATACCGTGCTGCGCATTCCCGCCGGCAACTTGCCCACTTTGTCGGCAATGCGGCTCATGCTGTTTTTCTTGTACTCCATGTAGCGCCCCTCTGTTGTTGTCGTGATTCCGGCACTCAATGCCCGCCCAGGCCCAGCACCGCGCGCACTTGCTGCTTGATGGTCTCCAGCGCGTGCTGATCTATGCGCGCCAGCTGCAGCGCCCCTTGCAAGGCGGAGAACAGCATCATGCCGATGGCCTCCGGCGTGCCGGCGTAACGCATCTGGCCGCTGGCCGCGCCGCGCCTAGTGATGTCCACCGCCCACAGCCGCATCTCGTCGATGAAGGCCGCCGCTTCCCGCTGCATTTCCTCCGGCAGCGTCAGGAATTCGGTGCTGAGAATGCCGCTGGGACAGATCTGCCGGTGCTGCCGGTAATAGCTGTCGCTCAGACCGAAATACGCCTCCAGCTGCGCCTGGGGATCCAGCGCCGCCTGCTGGTCGATGAAGCGCTGGAAACGCCGGCGGTAACGCTGGATCAAGGCCACGCCCAGATCGCTTTTCTTGGGGAAGTGATAATGAATGGCGGCGTTGCGCACGCCCAGCTCCGAGCTGATGTGCTGGTAGCTGAAAGCGTTGAAGCCCCGGCTGAGCAGCAATTGCTCGGCGATGTCCAGGATGCGCTTGCGGGTGTCGGTCTTGGGATCTGGGCCTTGAGTCATGCGAAGCACTCTACTTACTGGTCAGTAAGGTGTCAATTGCGCGATTTTGCAAGCAAAGCTGGAAACTGAATCAATCGTCCCCATCTCTAAACCCCGATGCCGATTCCACGCGCCGCCGGCCGTCCGCGCCGCGTCGGAAAATCAGCCCGCTTGCGCCTACCATTAAGGTCATGGGCCGAAATCGCGCCCCCATCACCCACTAGCCCCCTAACCAGCACCCTAGATGAGCGAAAACAATCAGTCCCCCAGCCTGGAGCAGGCCTTGCGCCAGATCAGCCAAGCGCCGGCCCAGCTCGACGCCCTGTCCGCGCTGCTGCAGTGCCTGCGCCCCGACGACGCCGGCAAGCCGCAACAAGCCGTCGTCAATCTGCAGGCGCTGTCCTATCTGCTGGAACACCATGCCGAATACCGCGCGGCCCTGCGCAAGGCGCTGCTGCAATTGCTGACCGAAACCCGGCAGATTCCGCTGTACACCGAATGCGGCATCCTGGCCAACGAAGGCTTCGGCTCCACCTTGCTGCGACGCGTCGGCGAACGCATTCTGCCCATGCCTTATAAGGCGGATTCGCTGCAGGACCGCTTCAGCCGGCTGTTCAGCTGGAAGCAGGACTACATCTGGCTGGCGGCCATCCCCGACGCCACCTGGCACGCGCTGTGGCGGGCGATGGCCTGGCAGGAGAACGACAACGCCGACGGCTGGCAACAGACCCGCCTGCAGTTGCTGGAATCGGTGCAAGTGCTGTCGGCCCAGATCACCGCCATCGGCCTGGAGCCGGAGCTGGTGCGCATCAATCCGGACATCGAACGCTTCGAATCGCCGTTTCTCAATCTGAACGCCGAAGTGCAGCGCTACGTCGACGGCTACCGCCGCGATCTGATCGAGGGCCTGCCGCGCGCCGAGGACGACAAGCACGTGCTGGTGCTGCTGGACCAGTGCGAAAGCATACTCAACAAGGTGCGCAAGAACGCGCGCCG
Organism: Chromobacterium rhizoryzae; assembly: GCF_020544465.1. Lineage (NCBI taxonomy): Bacteria > Pseudomonadati > Pseudomonadota > Betaproteobacteria > Neisseriales > Chromobacteriaceae > Chromobacterium > Chromobacterium rhizoryzae. The sequence continues at coordinate 2,385,801 of NZ_CP066126.1, read as the reverse complement.
CTTCGGCATCTCGGTCAACCTCACCTACCACGGTCTGCGGCTGGCGCAGAGCATCGCCCGCATCCGCGCCTTGCTGGCCATCCTGGACCCGGAACACGACCCGGCCGCGGAACCGCACTTGTTCCAGCTCATCGTCACCTTCGCGCGCGCGGAAAACCGCAAATACAGCCTGCGCGATCTGTTCAAATCCAATGTGGAGCTGCTGGCGCTGCAAGTCACCGAGCACGCCGGCCGCCACGGCGAGCACTACATCGCGGAAAGCCGCAAGGAGTGGTCCGCCATGGCCAAGGCGGCGATGGGCGCCGGCCTCATCGTCGGCTTCATGGCGCTGATCAAGCTGATGCTCAGCCGCGGCCACCTGCCGCCGCTGTGGGAAGGCATCGCCTTCGGCCTCAACTACGCGATCGGCTTCATCATCGTGCAAATCCTGCACCTGACCATCGCCACCAAGCAGCCGGCGATGACCGCCGCGCGCATCGCCGCGGTGCTGCACGAAAACAACGGACAAAAGAAGCAGCTGGAGGACCTGGCCGACCTGGTGGTCAAAGTGATGCGCACCCAGTTCGTCGCCATCCTCGGCAATGTGCTGCTGGCCATCCCCACCGCCGGCCTGATCGCCTTCGCCTGGCAGGCCGCCTTCGGCGCGCCGGTGGTGGACGTGGCCAAGGCGCAAAGTCTGCTGCACGACATCGACCCCATCCACAGCCTGGCGCTGCCCCACGCCGCCATCGCCGGGGTGTTTCTGTTCCTGTCCGGCCTGATCGCCGGTTATTACGACAACAAGGCGATCTACCGCCGCATCCCTGAGCGCATCGCCTCCCACGCCGGGCTGAAGCGGCTATTGGGCGAAAACCGCGCCTGGAGACTGGGCAACTATATCGAACACAATCTGGGCGCGCTGGCCGGCAACTTCTACTTCGGCATGTTCCTGGGCCTGACCGGCACCATAGGCTTCATCCTCGGCCTGCCCATCGATATCCGCCACATCACCTTCTCCGCCGCCAATCTGGCCTTCGCCACCGTGGCGCAGGACTTCCAGCTGCCCCTGGCCACCGTGCTGCTCGGCTGCGCCGGCGTGGCGCTGATCGGCCTGACCAATCTGGCGGTCAGCTTCTCGCTGGCTTTGTGGGTGGCCTTGCGCTCGCGCAAGCTGTCCGGCAGCCTGCTGTGGCCGCTGGTGCCGATGCTGCTCAAGCGCTTCCTCAGCGCGCCGCTGTCCTTCTTCCTGCCGCCCAAGACCGTCGCGCAGGAAGACGCCGCCGCGGACGCCGCCGCCGAGCTCAAAAACCACTCTTGAGCCGCCGCAGGGCCGTCAACCGCCCGGCCCGACCCGCGTTATTGCGAGTGTCGGGCCGGGGATTAAAGTTGACGGCCAAACGGCCGATAACATGACAGTATTCCCCCGCCGGCTGGCAGCCGGCGGCCCCGTGATGGAACACGCAACGACCACAACGCTTGATTTTCTCGCAAGACAAGCGCGCCAGCGGCAGCGGCGCGCCAGGGAGGCGTCGTCATGGCATCCATCACCACCAGCGTAGGGCCGCTGGACGTGCAAAGCATTGTCAGCCAGTTGATCGCAGTGGACTCGCAACCACTGACCCAAAGCCAGAGCCGGGTCAGCAATTATCAGTCCCAGCTCAGCTCCATCGGCCAGATCAGCTCCGCGCTGTCCAGCCTGCAGACCGCCTCCACCGCCATGGCCTCCGGCAGCTTTCTGCAGCAATTCCAGATCGCCTCCACCGACAACACCATCGCCAGCGCCAGCGCCACCAGCGGCGGCGTGGCCGGCAATTACGCGCTCAACGTCACCCAGTTGGCCCAGCCGAGACAACTGGTGTTCGACCAAACCTCGGGCGGGCAAGCCATCACCGACCAGAACGCCGCGCTGGCCGGCGCGCCCGGCGCGCTGAGCTTCACCGTCAACGGGACCACCAGCACCGTGCAACTGGGCCAGAACGGCTCCGCCGTCTCGCTGTCCTCCATCGCCGACAGCATCAATAGCGCCGGCATCGGCGTCAACGCCTCGGTGGTGGAGTACAACAGCAAGTTCTCGCTGGTACTGGCCTCCGCGCAATCCGGCCCCGCCAACGCCTTCAGCATCGCCGCCGGCGGCAGCGACAGCGGCGCCGCGTCCAGCAACACTCTGGCCGGCCTGAGCCAGAGCGGCGCGGCCGCCGGCGAATCCGCGGCGGCCCAGGACGCCTTGCTCACCGTCAACGGCGTCAATGTGTCCAGCAGCAGCAACACCCTGAGCAATGTGATCAACGGCGCCACCGTCAACCTCAACAAGCTGGGCCAGGTGACGCTGAACATGAGCCAGAACACCGCCAACGTCACCTCCACGCTGCAAACCTTCGTCAGCGCCTACAACCAGGTGATCAGCGCCAGCAACGCCGCCCTCAACGGCAGCATGAAGAACAATAGCGACGTCATCGGCCTGCAAGAGCAGCTGTCCGGCCTGCTCAGCACGCCGGTGCCAGGCGTCAACGCCTCCTCCTCTTATGCCTATCTGGCCCAGGTCGGCATCACCCAGCAGGCGGACGGCACGCTGAAACTGGATTCCAGCGCCTTCACCACCGCGCTGAACGCCGATCCCGGCGCGGTGGCCAATCTGTTCGGCAACGCCCAGAACAACGGCTACGCCAACGCCTTCAACACCGCCATCAACAATCTGCTGGGCCCCAACGGCATGATCACCGCCGATCAGGGCGACATCAACGTCAAGATCAACGACGAAACCAATCTGCAGGCTCAGCTCAACAACCAGTTGGCCAACGAGAAAAGCTCGCTGCTGAACGAATACACCGCGCTCAACAGCGAGCTGTCGGCCATGCAGCAATCCACCTCCAGCCTGGCCAATCTGCTGGCTTGAGCGCGGCGACGCCGGCGGCGGCGCTCTGCGCCGTCGCGGCGTTTGCCGTATACTGACGCAACTCACGCAGCCTCGCGCTGTCGAACCCCGTTTGCACCGGCCCTTCGGCCCCGGATTCAATGACTGCCCGCATTCAATACTCTCGTCGCCAACTACTCCAGATGGGCGCGCTCAGCGCCGGCCTTGGCCTCTTGCAAGGATGTCGCACCATGGTTGACCAATCCCTTCCCGCGCCGGCAGCCGTCGGCAGCAGCCTCTATTTCACCGCCTGCTCCGGCCCCTTGCCGGACGCGCGCCAAAAGCAGCAAGCCGTGGAGCGGCTGCGCCTGGCCGGCTATCAGCTGGAAAACGTCCAGGCGCTGGACCGCCGCCATCAGCGTTTCGCCGGCAGCGACGCGCAAAGGCTGGCCGACCTCAATCAGCTGATCTCGCGCCGCAGCGCGCCGCAGCTGCTGGTGGCCGGCCGCGGCGGCTACGGTGCCACGCGGCTGCTGCCCCACATCGACTACGGCCGGCTCTGCCCGCTGCTGCGCGAATCCGGCAGCCAGCTGATCGGCTACAGCGACTTCACCGCCATTCAGCTGGCCTTGCTGGCCAAGGGCGGGCTGGGCAGTTTCGCCGGCCCCATGGTCAGCGACTTCGGCGCCAAACAACCCAGCGCCTTCACCCTCAACGAATTCCTGACCACCACCACCACGGCCAACCGCCAGCTGCGCGTCGACGCGCCGCAGCGCCACAACGCCAGCGGCGAAGGCGTGTTCTGGGGCGGCAACCTCAGCGTGCTCAGCAGCCTGGTCGGCACGCCCTATCTGCCGGACATCAAGGGTGGCCTGCTGTTCCTGGAGGACGTCGCCGAACAGCCCTACCGCATCGAACGCATGCTGCAGCAGCTGCATCTGGCCGGTGTGCTGGCCAAACAGCGCGCCATTTTCATCGGCGATTTCAATATGAGCCGCCAGGTCGACCTCTACGACCCCGGCTACACCCTGGACGCGGTGCTGGCGGAAATCCGCCGTCTGACCGGCGTTCCGGTGCTGACAGGCATTCCTTTTGGTCATGTCCACGACAAGACCACGCTGCCGCTGGGCTTCCCGGCCCGCTTCAGCGCGGACGGCGGCGGCCTGACGCTGCAGTTCTTCGACTACCCGGTGACGCCGGCCAATCCGCAACAAAAAGAACTACTTAGCGTTTCCGCGCCGCTCTAGGGCGCTCGCGCCTCCCGCCGCCCGCGCGCGGCGCGCCTTGACGCTCCTGCGAGACTAGGGCAAGTTTTTCCGCTTGCCCGCCATCCCTCACAGGAGCCCCGCATGCCCCCTCGTATTCCGCTGCTGGCCGGCGCGCCGCTGATCGCCGGCCTGCTGGCCGCGGCGCCGTCAAGCGCCGCCGAACAGGGCTATCAGACCCCGCCCGCCGAATTGCGCGCCCTGGTGGACGCGCCGCGCCCGCCCTTGCAAAGCCTGGGCCCCAAGCGCCGGACCCTGCTGCAAATCCATCGCCCCGGTCTGCCCGGCATCGCCGACGTCGCCCAGCCCGAACTCAAGCTGGCCGGCTTGCGCCTGAATCCCGCCATGCGCGCCGCCAGCCGTTTCGACTTCGGCAACGCGCTAAGCCTGCTGGACGTGAAACAGGGCCGCAGCCGCGCGGTGCGCGGCCTGCCCGCCGGGGCCCGCATCGCCGACAGCGCCTGGTCCGCCGACGAAAGCCGCGTGGCTTTCAGCCTATGGGGCGCCAAGGGCGTGGAGCTGTGGCTGTTGGACGTGGCCGACGCCCGCGCGCGCCGGCTGGGCGAGGTCCACCTCAACGCCGCCACCGGCCCCGGCTTCGCCTGGTTCGGCGAACAGCTGCTGATCAAGCGCGTGCCGGCGAAGCAAGGCCCGGCGCCGCGGCCGCCCCAGGCTCCGAGCGGCCCCAATATCCAGCAAAGCGAAGGCGGCGCGCCGTCCCAGACCCGGACCTATCCCGACCTGCTCAAGACCCCGTACGACGCCGACCTGCTGGACTACCAGCTGCAAAGCCAATTGGCCTTGCTCAGCCTGGACGGCAAGCTCAGCCCCATCGGCCAGCCCGACCGCTATCTCGGTGTCAGCGCTTCGCCCAATCGCCAATACCTGCTGGCCACCCGCCTGCAACGCCCCTACTCCGGCCTGGTGCCGATCTCCCGCTTCCCCAAGCGCGTCGACGTATTGGACCGGCAAGGCCGCATCGCGCATACCGTGACCCAGCGGCCGCTGCTGGAACGCATGCCTTCCGGCAACGACGCGGTGGAGACCGGCCCGCGCGAAATCGCCTGGCGCGCCGACGCGCCGGCCAGCCTGTTTTGGGTCGAAGCGCTGGACGGCGGCGACCCCGGACAAAACGCCGCCGAGCGCGACGCGCTCTATCTGCAAGCCGCGCCCTTCCAGCAAGCGCCGCGGCAGCTGCAGCGGCTGGCCAGCCGCTTCGCCGACGTCCGCTGGGGCCGCGGCGACCTGGCCCTGGTGCGCGAACACTGGTGGAAAAGCCGTGAACTGAAAGTCTGGCGCGCGCGCCCCGACCAGGACCGTCCGCCGGAACTGCTAAGCAGCCGCAAATCGGAAGACCGCTACAGCGACCCCGGCGAGGCGGCCATGATCAGCAACGCCAACGGGCAATCCGTGCTGCAAACCACGCCGGACGGCAAGGCCATCTATCTATTGGGCGAAGGCGCCGGCCCCGAAGGCGACCGCCCCTTCGTCGACCGCTACGCGCTGGACGACAAACGCGCCACGCGGCTGTGGCAATCGCAAGCGCCCTGGTTCGAACGGCCGGCCGCGCTGCTGGACGACGCAGGCCGGGACCTGCTGCTCAGCCGCGAATCCGTCAGCCAGCCGCCCAATCTCTACCGTCTGGCGCTGGGGCAAGCGTCCGGGCCGCTGGCGCTGACCCATGTGCCGCACCCGACGCCGCAATTGAAGGACGTCGCCAAGACACTGCTGCGCTACCGGCGCGCCGACGGCGTGGCGCTGACCGCCACCCTCTATTTGCCGCCCGGCTACGAGGCCAAGCGCGACGGCCCGCTGCCGCTGCTGATGTGGGCCTATCCCACCGAGTTCAAAACCGCCGCCGCGGCGAGCCAGGTGACGGAATCGCCCTACCGCTTCAATCGGATCAGCTATTGGGGGCCGCTGGCCATGCTGGCGCGCGGCTACGCGGTGCTGGACGATCCGGGCATGCCCATCGTCGGAGAAGGCGAGAAAGAGCCGAACGACAGCTATCTGCCGCAGCTGAAAATGAACGCCCAGGCCGCGGTGGACGAAGTGGTGCGCCTGGGTGTGGCCGACCCGGCCCGCATCGCCGTCGGCGGCCATTCCTACGGCGCCTTCATGAGCGCCAATCTGCTGGCGCACACCCGGCTGTTCCATGCCGGCATCGCCCGCTCCGGCGCCTACAACCGCACGCTGACGCCCTTCGGCTTCCAATCGGAGGAACGCAATTTCTGGCAGGCCAAAGAGGTTTATCAAGCCATGTCGCCGTTCAACTACGCCAATCAGATCAAGGACCCGCTCCTGCTGATCCACGGCGAAATGGACAACAACCCAGGCACCTTCCCGCTGCAAAGCGAGCGTCTATACCAGGCGCTGCAGGGCCTGGGCGCGGTTGCGCGGCTGGTGACCCTGCCGGCGGAAAGCCACGGCTACCGCGCTCGCGAATCGATATTGCACATGCTGTGGGAACAAGACCGCTGGCTGGGACGTTACCTGGGCCGCGCCGGCGCCGCGCGGCAGCCGTCCTAGGAAACCGTTCAGAGTCGCGCGAGCAAGAGCGGGACAAGGCCTTGCGGCGGAGAAAGCGGAGCGTGCAAGCGCTGCATGGGCATTTCGAAGCCGTACTCGCCGCGCCGCGCCCCACGAAGCGCGGCAGACCTTGAACAAGCGCTAAGCGGCGAGGCCGCGCGCGGCCTGCGCGGCCATCGCCAAGCCCACCACCAACATCAGCCCCGCCGACAGATAGGGCGCGCGCCGCGCCCACTCGCCCAGGCCGCCGAAACGGGCGCCCGCCTGGCGCACGCCCCAGGCCGCCAGCACGCCGACGCTGACCAGCGCCAAGGCCAGCCCCAGGCTGAACGAAGCCACCATGGTGGCGCCCAGGGAGAAGCGCTTCAGATGCAGGCATAGCAGCAAAATGGTCACCGAGGCCGGACACGGTATCAGCCCGCCGGTCAGGCCGAACAAGGCGATCTGCGCATTACCCACCTTCCTGCCGGCGAAGCGCCGCTGGATGTGCTCGGCGTGCGCGCGTTCATGCGCGTCCTGATAGGCGGGCAGCGTCGCCGTCGCTCTTCGCGCCGGCTTGGCCGGTCCCGCGCTCACCGCCCGGCGATACGTCCCCGCTCCCTCGGCGCCGGCCGCCGGCGCGAAACGCACGGGATAGCGATGAACGTGGCCGCCATGGCTTAGGAGCAAGGCCTTCGCCATCGCCCCGGCCGGCAAGAGCGGGCTGAGCAGATACTCCCCCTCAGTTTCGAAAGCCAGTTCCCCGGCCTCCTCCTCGCCTTGCCACGCCAGCGCCAAGCCGCGCCCATCGGGTTTCAGCCGTCGCAGACCGGCGCCGTACTGGTACAAGGCCACGCGCAGACCGTCCTCGCGCAGAAGCAAGGCCTCGACCAGACCATGGCCGGTGTCTATCATGCTGCCGCCGTTTGGCGGCCGCCGCATGGCCCGCGCCGCCAGATTGTCCCGCCGGGTGCGCCACAACATCCAGGCCGCCACCGCCAAAACCACTACGGCGGAAAACAGCATCAGATACGGCTCCGCCTGTTCGGCGATCAACTGATTGCCGTATTGGAGCGCCAGCGCCGCCAGCAGCCAGACGATCAGCGAATGCGACAAGGCCGCGCACAAACCCAGCAGCACCGCCTGGCCTATGCTGCCGCGGATGGCGATGATGAAAGACGCCATCATGGTCTTGGAATGTCCGGGCTCCAGCCCGTGCAGCGCGCCCAACAGGATGGCGGACGGAATGAACAGCCAGAGATTGATGTTGCCCTGTTGGATCAGCTCGGCGATTGGCGGCATCTTTGACCTTCTTTACAATGAGTTCCGTTTGGCCGCCGCTGACGATTGGAATCAACGCGTCCGGCGGCGGATTGGCGTCAATATACTATACCCCAGTATATTATCAATAGAAGGAAGCCGCTCGCATGCCGCATACCGTGAAAGACAAGAAGAAATTATTGACCCGCGTCCGCCGCATCAAGGGCCAGGCGGAAGCGCTGGAACGCGCGCTGGAACAGGAAGTCGATTGCTCGGCCGTGCTGCAACAGATCGCCGCGGTGCGCGGCGCCGTCAATGGGCTGATGATGGAAGTGATGGAGGGCCATCTGCGCGAACATCTGGGCCCTGAGGCCGACGACCCGCTGCAGCGCAGCCGGGACCTGGAACAGGTGGTGGGCGTCTTGCGCTCCTATCTGAAATAAGAGCCCTAACAAAACCGTGCAGCGCACCTGAGCCAAGGCGCGCCGACGCAGACAGCACCAGTAGTACGACAAGGAGACGCAACGCAGGATCAGGGGTTTTGTTAACGGGCCTGAGAAACCTGTTTACGATCTGCTGCGCGTCGTGAGACCTCACACGGTGAGTGCCCCTTCGAAATGCTCATGTACCGTGTGTACACTCCGCTTTCTCAGCGGTTTTCGCCTTGTCTCACCTTAGCTCGCGAAATCGTAAACACGTTCTAAGCGCACAAAAAAATTGGGAGGGCTAAGCCCTCCCATCAAGTCTTGTAGCCAGGAGTGTTACAAGAAATCCTGCGCCGCCGGCCGTCTGCCGGCGCGCGAATAAGCGATCTCGCTTAGTTCCAGTTCTGCGGCAGCTTGTAGCCCGCGTACTTCTGCTTGGCGAAAGCCTTGAACGCCGGCGAGTTGTAAGCCGCCACCACGTCCTTGGCCCAAGGCTTGGCCAGGTCCGCCGTGCGCACCGCGCCCCAGTTGACGTAGGCGTAGCTCTTTTCCTGATAGATTGCCTCGGTCAGCTTGATGCCGGAGCTGGTGGCGTAATTGCCGTTGATCACCGAGAAGTCCACATCGCTGCGCGAACGCGGCAGTTGCGCGGCTTCCAGCGGAATGATCTTGATCTTCTTCACATTGACGGCGATGTCGCGCTCGGAAGCGGTCAGCGGGTTGATGCCCGGTTTCAGCTTGACCCAGCCCAGATCGGCCAGCATCACCAGCGCGCGGGCGAAATTGGACGGATCGTTGGGGGCGGCCACGGTGGAACCCACTTTGACGTCTTTCAGCGCCTTGATCTTGCCGGCGTAGATGCCCAGCGGCGCGGTCGGCACCTGGAACGCTTCTTTCAGGTTCAGCTTGTGCTCTTTGACGAAGTTGTCCAGATAGGGCTTGTGCTGGAACACATTCACGTCCAGCGCGCCTTCCTGCAAGGCCAGGTTAGGACGCACGTAATCGGTGAACTCCACCAGCTTGACCTTGTAACCCTGCTTTTCCAGGATGGGCTTGATCGATTGCTTGACCATGTCGCCGAAATCGCCGACGGTGGTGCCGATCACGATGTCCTTCTTGGCCGGGTCCGCCGCCAGCGCCACACCCGCCGTCGCCAAACCCAATACCGACGCCGCCACTGCCTTGATCACGAATCTACGCATTTGTTTCTCCTGCTTGTCCATTGATAGGTAAAAGCTTAGCCCTGCCGGCGCCTGACGCCGGCGGATGTCAACGTTTGTCCAGCTTGGCGGCCAGCCGGTTGCCCAGCAGCTGGATGACTTGCACCAGCGCCACCAGCATCAGCACCATGGCCACCATCACATCGGTCTGATAACGGTAGTAGCCGTAACGGATGGCCAGATCGCCGATGCCGCCGCCGCCCACGACCCCCGCCACCGCGGTATAGCTCAGGAAGCTGATGGTCAGAATGGTCAGACTGGAAATCAGGCCGGAGCGCGCCTCGTTGAGCAAGACCTTGCAGATGATCTGCAGCGGGCTGGCGCCCATCGCCTCTGCCGCCTCCACCACGCCGCGCGGAATTTCGCGCAGCGTCTGCTCGACCAGGCGGCCGAAATACGGAATCGCGGCAAAAGCCAGCGGCACCGAAGCCGCCACCGGACCGATGGTGCTGCCCACCAGCGCTCGCGTCAGCGGCACCAGCGACACCATCAGGATGATGAAGGGGAAGGAACGCACCAGGTTCACCACCCAGCCCAGCACGCCGTTCAGCGCACGGTTGGCGAACTGCTGGCCCGGCTGGGTCAGGTAGAGCACGATCCCGAGCGGACCGCCCAGCAAGACGGCCGCGCTCAGGCCTATGCCCAGCATCACTAGCGTTTCCTGGAAGGCCTGCCAGATTTCCGGCCCCATGCTCACCAGGTTTTGCAATGCTTCGTTCAGGGTTGCGGCATCCATTACGCGGCCTCCAGCAGCGAGCGCGCCAGATCGGAATCCGCCGCCACCTCGTTATTCGACACATCCACCACTTCCACCACCCGGCCGGCGTCCAGTGCCGCCGCGCGATGGCAGATCGCCCTCACCACGCCCATCTCGTGGGTGACGATGACAATGGTGACGCCAAAGCGTTGATTGATGTCCTTCAGACAATCCAGCACGGCTTGAGTGGTTTTCGGGTCCAGCGCCGAGGTGGGCTCGTCGGCCAGGATCACCTTGGGATTGGGCGCCAGCGCGCGGGCGATGCCGACGCGCTGCTTCTGGCCGCCGGACAATTGCGCCGGATAGTGATTGGCGCGGTCCAAGAGGCCCACCACTTCCAGGCATTCATGGACGCGCTTGTCGATATCCGCCCTGGCCCAGCCCGCCACTTCCAGCGGGAAGGCGACGTTGCCGGCCACGGTGCGGTTGGCCATCAAATTGAATTGCTGGAACACCATGCCGATATTCTGGCGCGCGCGGCGCAAGGCCTTGGCGGACAGGCTGGTCAGATCTTCGCCATCGACGATGACGGCGCCGTGGTCCGGACGCTCCAGCAGATTGATCAGGCGCAGCAAGGTGGATTTGCCGGCGCCGGAAAAGCCGATCAGTCCGAAGACTTCGCCCGGACGAATCGTGAGAGAGGTGTCCGTGACCGCATCGAACCAGCCCCCCTCGGGGTGACGGAAACGCTTACGAACATTTTGCAGATGAATCATTCCAAATACTCCAAAAACACAAGGCCCGCCAATGAACTTGGCGGGCCTTGCATGGGAATCTTCGGAATCACTACGGAATCGAGATTACTGTAAGCAGATGCTGGATCACGTCCTGGGGCTGCTTACCCACGCTTTAGCTGTTTTACGCCCGCAAGCTGTGTTCAAATCGGCGACTAAATTTGTTTATGATTGAACATCTATTTTCGTTTCCAGTCAATAGTTCCGGCTAAAAAAGATTGAAATTATCTCATCCCGCTCAAAAAAATCGCCCGCTTAGCGCTCAAACTTATAAGCAAATCAGTGTGCGGCATATGAAAAACCGCCGCCAGCAAACGCTGACGGCGGCGATCGGACATCGTTCAAACCGGACTTATTGCGCGTCGGACAAACCCTGCTTGCCCATCGTCACGCTGTACTTCTGACGCAAGGTGTCCAGATAGCTGGACAGCTGGGCGTTGGCGTTCATCTCGCCCAGGATCGCGCTCAGCTGGCCGCGTTCGGCCTCGCTGGCCGCCGGCGCCGGAATCACCTTGTCGATGCGATAGAGCGCGTATTCGCCGTTGTCGCGCTTGGCGCCGGCGAAGGCCGGCAGCTTGCCCGCCTGAGCGGCGAACACCGCCCGCGCGTCGGCGATGGGCAGACCGGCCGGATCGCGACGCAGCAGGGTCTTGGCTTCGCTCCAAGCCTTGCCCTCGCCCTTGCCCGCCTTCAGCTCGGCCAACAGCGCCTGGCCCTTCTTCTCGGCCAGCTTGGCGCCTTCCTTGGCCACCAGCTCGGCCTTGATCACCTCGCGCACCTCGTCCATCGTCTGCTGACGCTCCGGCTGATGTTCGGCCACGCGCACCACCAACAGGCGGCTGTTGCCGATGTCCACCGGCTCGCTATTGTGCTTCTTCTTCAGCACGTCTTCGCTGAACGCCGCCTCAAGCACCTTGGGGCTGTTGAGCAGCGGGTCCGCCGCCGGCTTGCCGCGGCTCAGCCAATCGGAATGCTGCGGCTGCAGCTTCAGCTGCTCTTGCAGCGCCTTCAGCGAATCGCCCTGCTGGTAGGCCAGTTCGGTCAGTTTGTCGGCCTGGCTGCGGAACAGGCTGCCCGCCTGCTGACGCTGCAGCTTCTCGGCGATAGCCGCCTTCACTTCGGCGAAGTCCTGAGCCTTCACTTCGTCCAGCTTGATGATGTGATAACCGAACTCGGTTTCGATCACTTCGCTGATCTGGCCCGGCTTCATGCGGAACACCGCGTCGTCGAAAGGCTTGACCATCATGCCGTGACCGAAGAAACCCAGATCGCCGCCATTGGCCGCGGAGCCCGGATCTTGCGACTTGGCCTTGGCCAGTTCGGCGAAACGGGCCGGATTGGCGCGCACATCCTTCAGCAAGGCCTCGGCTTCGGCCTTGATCTTGGCCTTCTGCTCCGGCTTGGCGTCCTTGGCCACCGTCAGCAAGATATGGGAGGCGCGGCGCTGTTCGTTGCTGAACTCGGCCTTGTGTTCTTCGTAGTATTTCTGCAGCTCGGCGTCGCTGGGCTTAAGGCCTTGAGCCAAGGCGTCCTGGGACAGCAGCACGTAGTCGAGCTTGACCCGCTCCGGTACGCGGAAACGCTTCAGGTTGGCGTCGTAGAAGGCCTTGAGCGCGGCGTCGTCGGTCTTGACCTCGGCGGCGAAATCCGCCGGCTTCAACAGCAAAGAGCGCACTTCGCGGCCCTCGCCCAACAGGCCGGCCAGACGGTTGACCACGGTGCCGGCGACGAACTCGGTGCCGGCGATGCCGGTCAGCTGGCTTTGCAGCACGATGTCGCGCTTGACCTGGGCTTCGAAGGCTTCCGGAGACGGATAGCGGTTTTGCAGGAATTCGCGATAGCGTTCCGGGCTGAACTTGCCGTTGTCCTGGAAGGCGGGAATGGAGGCGATGACTTTGCGCAGCTGCTCGGGGCTGACGGTGACGCCGCGGTCATGCGCGTCGGACAGCAGCAGTTCCTGACGGATCAGGTTTTCCAGCGCGGCCTGGCGGCTGGCCGGATCGGTGGGCTGGCCCTCCAAGGCTCGATCCAGATCGCGCTTGTAAATCTTGGCGGAACCTACCTTGGCGAGATAAGGGTCGTCGGAAGCTGCTTCATAGCTGCCCACGCCGAAGCCCACGAAGGTCAACGCAACAGCTCCCAATACAACCTGAATGAAGACTTTATTGTTCTGGACAAACTCGAACATGGCGATTGGCTTGAGCCACCCTTGTCAAAAAAAAAGGTGAACGCTGTATTTCGTTCACCTTTTTGTGAGTTCTGGCGGAGCGGACGGGACTCGAACCCGCGACCCCCGGCGTGACAGGCCGGTATTCTAACCAACTGAACTACCGCTCCGGACTGTGGTGGGCGTTGACGGAGTCGAACCGCCGACATTCTGCTTGTAAGGCAGACGCTCTACCAACTGAGCTAAACGCCCCTCGAAACACCTTGCCAGCCGCTAGGGGCTGCCAAGGCCGCTAATTATAGCGCGTCTTTCAGTGCCTTGCCAGCACGGAACTTCGGCGAACGAGCTGCCGGGATCTTGATGGTGGCGCCGGTCTTCGGGTTGCGGCCGCTGCGTTCAGCGCGTTCGCCAACGTAGAAGGTGCCGAAGCCCACCAGGGTCACGGTGTCGCCCTTTTTCAGAGCGTCGGTTACAGCGGCCACCATGCCGTCCAGCGCCTTGGCGGCGGCGGCTTTGGAGATATCGGCCTCAGCGGCAATAGCGTCAATCAGTTCAGACTTGTTCACGTAAGTCCCCTTTCGTCGTTCTCGGTCTACGTAATTCGGATAAAAACCGCTTGCTTTATAGCAAGGGCGAAATCCTTGTGTCAAGCGGCTTTGACGGGCATTTTGCCATTTCGCAAACACACTGGAAAGCCGCTTGAACACAAGTTATTCAGCGTTCGGCTAAGGCCATGATTCTTAATGCTTCATCACGGACACGCCTTGCGCTGCCTCCTGCGTCCCTCGCAACTCCTCCGCCGGCTTTTCTTCTTCCGACAAAGGCTCCGGTTGCCGCTCCAAGGCCAAAGCCAAGACTTCGTCTATCCACTTAACGGCATGGATTTCGATTTTATGCTTGATATTGGCGGGAATTTCAACCAAATCTTTTTCGTTGCCTTTGGGGATCAACACGTGCTTGATCCCGCCGCGATGCGCCGCCAGCAGCTTCTCTTTCAGGCCGCCGATGGGCAATACCTCGCCGCGCAGCGTGATCTCGCCGGTCATCGCCACGTCGGCGCGCACCGGAATGCCTGTCAGGATGGACACCAGGGCCGTGGTCATCGCGATGCCGGCGCTGGGCCCGTCTTTGGGCGTCGCGCCTTCCGGCACGTGGATGTGCATATCGCTCTTCTCGTAGAAGTCCGGCTTGATGCCCAGCGAACGCGCGCGGCTGCGCACCACGCTCATCGCCGCGGTGATGGACTCCTGCATCACCTCGCCCAGCTGGCCGGTGCGGATGATGTTGCCCTTGCCCGGCAGCGACACCGCCTCGATGGTCAGCAGTTCGCCGCCCACCTCGGTCCACGCCAAGCCGGTGACCTGGCCGATGCGGTTCTCGTCCTCGGCGATGCCGTAATCGAAACGGCGCACGCCCAGGAATTTGTCCAGGTTGCGGCCGCTGACGGTCACCTTGCTCGCCTTGCCGGCCTTCAGCGAGGCGCTGGTCACCACCTTGCGGCAGATCTTGGCGATTTCGCGGTCCAGGCTGCGCACGCCGGCTTCACGGGTGTAGTAGCGCACGATGTCGCGCAGCGCGGTCTCCTGCACCGCCAGCTCGCCCTCCTGCACGCCGTTGGCCTTCATTTGCTTGGGCAGCAGGTATTTGGTGGCGATATTGACCTTTTCGTCCTCGGTGTAGCCGGCGAGACGAATGATTTCCATCCGGTCCAGCAGCGCCGGCGGAATGTTCAGCGAGTTGGCCGTGGCCACGAACATCACGTCGGACAAGTCGAATTCGACTTCGGCGTAATGATCGATGAAGGAGTGGTTCTGCTCCGGGTCCAAGACCTCCAGCAAGGCCGACGACGGATCGCCGCGGAAATCCGCGCCCATCTTGTCCACTTCGTCCAGCAGGAACAACGGGTTCTTCACCGCCGCCTTGCTCATGTTCTGCAGCACCTTGCCCGGCATGGAGCCGATATAGGTGCGGCGATGGCCGCGGATCTCGGACTCGTCGCGCACCCCGCCCAGCGCCATGCGCACGAACTTGCGGTTGGTGGCGCGCGCCAGGGACTGGCCCAGCGAGGTCTTGCCCACGCCCGGCGGCCCCACCAAGCACAGAATCGGCGCCTTGAGCTTGTCGACTCGCTGTTGCACCGCCAGGTACTCCAGAATCCGCTCCTTGACCTTCTCCAGGCCGAAGTGATCCTCGTCCAGCACTTCCTCGGCCTTGGCCACGTCCTTGCTGATCTTGGTCTTCTTCTTCCACGGCAGTTCGAGCAGGGTGTCGATGTAGTTGCGCACCACGGTGGCTTCCGCCGACATCGGCGACATCATGCGCAGCTTCTTGAGCTCGGACATCGCCTTCTCGCGACCCTCCTTGCTCATGCCGGCGACCTTGATCTTGTTTTCCAGCTCGTCGAGGTCGCTGACCTCGTCCATCTCGCCCAGCTCTTTCTGAATCGCCTTGACCTGCTCGTTCAGATAGTACTCGCGCTGGCTCTTTTCCATCTGCCGCTTGACACGGCCGCGGATGCGCTTCTCCACCTGCAGGATGTCGATTTCGCCTTCCAGCTGCGACATCAGGTGCTCGAGACGCTGCTGCACGTCGAACATCTCCAGCACTTCCTGCTTCTGTTCCAGCTTCAGCGGCAGGTGGGCGATGATGGTGTCGGCCATGCGGCCGGCGCGGTCGATGCCGGCCAGCGAGTTCAACACTTCCGGCGGAATCTTCTTGTTCAGCTTGACGTACTGCTCGAACTGCGCGAGCAGCGCGCGGCGCATCGCCTCGGTCTCGGTCGATTCCTCGGCCTCCGGGCTCAGCGGCTTGAAGGCGCCGACGAAGCATTCGTTTTCTTCGCCCACGGATTCGATCATCGCGCGCTGACGGCCTTCGACCAGCACCTTGACGGTGCCGTCCGGCAGCTTGAGCATCTGCAATACCGAAGCGATGGTGCCGACTTGATACAGGTCGTCGGCGGACGGTTCGTCCTTGGAGGCGGAACGCTGCGCCACCAAGAGGATTTGCTTGCCCTCGTCCATCGCCAGTTCCAGCGCGCGGATGGACTTGGCGCGGCCGACGAACAACGGGATCACCATATGGGGGAAGACCACCACGTCGCGCAGCGGCAGCAATGGCAGCGTGGCTTCTTCTTTGAGTTCTGCGGGTTGCGGCATATCACCTAACCTTGCTTATGAAACAATGCTTGGGAGATGGGGGGCGGACAGTAAAATTCAACACCCCCATACTAAATCAGATTTCCGGCTCTACAAATAAAAAACCGCCCGGTTTGGGCGGTCTCCGGAGTCGCGGCGGACAATCAGGCCGATTGCGCCTTGTCGTCCTTGTCGCGATAAATGAACAGCGGTTTGTCGCCCTTGTCGATAACCTTTTCATCCACCACGACTTTTTCCACGTCGGCCATGGACGGCAGCTCGTACATGGTGTCGAGCAGCGCCCGTTCCAGGATGGAGCGCAAACCACGCGCGCCGGTCTTGCGGCTCAGCGCCTGCTTGGCGATCACCCGCAAGGCGGACGGACGCACTTCCAGCTCCACCGACTCCATCGAGAACAGCTTCTGATACTGCTTGATCAGCGCGTTCTTCGGCTGGGTCAGGATGGTGACCAGCGCCTCTTCGTCCAGCTCCTCCAGCGTGGCCGCCACCGGCAGCCGGCCGATCAGCTCGGGAATAAGACCGAAACGGATCAGATCCTGCGGCTCCACTTCCTGGAACAACATGGACAAGCTCTTGCCGTCGTCCTTGGAGCTGATGTCGGCGCCGAAGCCGATGCCGCCCTTTTCCGAGCGCTGGCGAATGATCTTCTCCAGCCCGTCGAAAGCGCCGCCGCAAATGAACAGGATGTTGGTGGTGTCCACCTGGATGAATTCCTGATTCGGATGCTTGCGGCCGCCCTGCGGCGGAATCGAGGCCACGGTGCCCTCGATCAGCTTCAGCAAAGCCTGCTGCACGCCCTCGCCTGATACGTCGCGGGTGATGGACGGGTTTTCCGACTTGCGCGAGATCTTGTCGATCTCGTCGATGTAGACGATGCCGCGCTGGGCCTTGTCCACGTCGTAGTCGCATTTTTGCAGCAGCTTCTGGATGATGTGCTCGACATCCTCGCCCACGTAACCCGCTTCAGTCAGCGTGGTGGCGTCGGCGATGACGAAGGGCACGTCCAGCAGGCGGGCCAGAGACTGGGCGAGCAAGGTCTTGCCGGAACCGGTCGGACCGATCAGCAGGATATTGCTCTTGGCCAGCTCGACCTCGCTCTTGCTTGCCGGGCTGCTCAGACGCTTGTAGTGGTTGTACACCGCCACCGACAGGGTCTTCTTGGCGAAATCCTGACCAATGATGTATTGGTCGAGATCCGCGCGGATTTCCTGAGGCGTAGGCAGCGGACTGTCTTCGGAGGAGGACGCGGCGTCGCCGACGCCCTTCTCCAGCTCCTCGCGAATGATGTCGTTGCACAGCTCGACGCATTCGTTGCAGATGAAGACCTGCGGCCCGGCGATCAGGCGTTGGACTTCATGCTGGCTCTTGCCGCAGAAAGAGCAGTAGAGAAGCTTTTCATTGCTGTTCTTATCAGCCATTGGCGGATTCCATCGCTCCTTAAGCTTTCACGTCCTTGTGGGACGTCAGCACTTTGTCGATCAAGCCGTAGGCCTGTGCCTCGTCGGCGGACATGAAGTTGTCGCGCTCGGTGTCGGCGATCACCCGCTCCAGTTGCTGGCCGCTATGTTTGGCCAGCAGCTCGTTCATCTTGGCCTTGACTTTGACCAGTTCGCGAGCATGGATCTCGATATCGGTGACCTGGCCGGACAGGCCGCCGCCGTACAGCAGCGGCTGGTGAATCATCACCCGGCTATTGGCCAGCGCGAAGCGCTTGCCCTGCGCGCCGGCGGCGAGCAGGAAGGCGCCCATGCTGGCGGCCTGGCCAATGCACAAGGTGGAAACATCCGGCTTGATGAAGTTCATCGTGTCGTAAATGGACATGCCCGCGGTAATCGACCCACCCGGCGAGTTGATGTAGAAGTGGATGTCCTTGTCCGGATTTTCCGATTCAAGGAACAACATCTGCGCCACAACCAGGTTGGCCGACTCATCCGTGACAGGGCCCACCAGGAACACGATGCGTTCCTTCAGCAGACGCGAGTAGATGTCATACGCGCGCTCGCCGCGGCCGCTCTGTTCCACCACCATGGGCACCAGGCCCAGACCTTGAGGTTCCATCATCGATTTCATCGGCCACTCCAGCTGTTATCAGGCGTTGTTGCCCATCAGGGCGTCGAAGGACAGTTCTTTCTCTACAACATTGGCCTTGGACAGCACAAATTCAACCACATTGTCTTCCAGTACCATGGAAGTCGGACCTTCCAGGCGGTCCGGGCTGGCGTAATACCAGGTCAGCACTTCAGCCGGATCTTCGTAGCTGTCGGCGAACTCGGTGATCATGGCCTTGACTTGGTCTTGCTTGGCTTCCAGCTTGTTGGATTCCACCACTTCGGACAGGATCAGACCCAGAGCCACGCGGCGCTCGGCTTGCTGAGCGAACAGTTCCGGCGGGAACGGCATGTCTTTGACGTTCATGCCGCGTTGCTGCATGTCGCGACGGGCTTGCTCGACCAGACGGCCGATTTCCAGGCTGACCAGGGCTTTCGGCAGTTCGATCTCGGTGGCGTCCAACAGCGCCTGCATCACGTTTTCCTTGGTGCGGGCCTGCAAACGGCGCTTCACTTCGCGTTCCACGTTCTTGCGGATTTCAGCGCGCATTTTCTCAACGTCGCCGTCGGCGATGCCCAGCAGCTTGGCGAACTCTTCGTTCACTTCCGGCAGCACGGCTTCAGCCACGTTCTTCAGCAGGATTTCGAACACGGCGGTTTTGCCGGCCACGTCCTTGCCGTGGTAATCCTCGGGGAAGCTCACTTCCACGCTCTTGATGTCGCCTTCCTTCATGCCGGCGACGCCCGCTTCAAACTCGGCCAACATCTGGCCTTGGCCCAGCACGAAGGGGAAGTTCTCGGAAGAACCGCCTTCGAAGAGCACGCCGTCGATGGCGCCTTTGAAGTCGATGATCACGCGGTCGCCGGTGGCGGCTTCGCGCTCAACGCGGTTGTAGCGGGTGCGCTGCTTGCGCAGGATATCGATGGTTTTCTCGATTTCGGCGTCGGTCACCGGGGTCAGCGGCTTTTCCACTTCCTTGCCGGCCAGCTCGCCAACCTTCACTTCCGGGTAAACCTCGAAAGTGGCGGCGAACTTGAAGTTTTCCTTGTCGTCGCCGGCGGCTACCGGCTCGAAGCGCGGGTAGCCGGCAACGCGCAGCTTCTGCTCGCTCACGGCGGAGTAGAAACCCTGTTGAACCTGTTCACCCATCACTTCTTCACGCACCTGGGCGCCGTAGTTCATTTCCACGATCTTCAGCGGAGCCTTGCCCGGGCGGAAACCTTGAATCTTGGCGTTGCGGGCCACGCGCTTCAGGCGCTCGGCCACTTGCGTGTCGATGGCCGCCATCGGCAGGGCGATATTCATGCGGCGCTCAAGATTGCTCAATGTTTCCAGCTGTACTTGCATGTTAAATCCTTAAGTGTGTGACAGGTTTAGTCATCTGGGACGGTACGACGCCACGGATCGGCAGACACGAAGGACATTGCCTCACCTCAGAGGTGGCGCTGCGCGGAGTTACACCACGCACCCAACGCGAAAACGGACAGTATAGCACGCGGCCGGTGCTGGCAAGTAGCCGCCGCGCGGCCGCGGCGGGCCAAGCGGGCCTAGCCCCGCCGCGGATTCCGGCATGACGGCGCCCCGAAAAACGGCAAGCTTTTGAATCGACGCGTGAATGAGCAAATGATTTCAGCCAGAACCAAGCCCGGCCGATAGGACGGCCGGGAACGGCGATAAAGGAATTCAATCAGCAATGTTGAATATTCCAATCAAGCCAACGCTTAACCTTGCCCCGCCGCTCTTGTATATTGTCAGCCGAAACGCCGGCGCCCGCGCGCGGGCCCGCTGGCTGAATAGTCCGCTCTTGCTCTTGGATTCCGACGGACAGACACCATACTTCAGAACTGAACGACTCGACCTCGGCGCCCAACCGGCAGCCCCGGTTTGACGCAATCGGTTTCATTACCCGCTTCTCACACAGGAAAACATCATGACCACGACTCGCCATAGCCCCCTGCTGATTCTTGGCTCCGGCCCCGCCGGCTACACCGCCGCCGTTTACGCGGCGCGCGCCAACCTGAAGCCGGTGCTGGTCACCGGCCTGGCGCAAGGCGGCCAGTTGATGACCACCACCGACGTGGACAACTGGCCCGCGGACGCCGCCGGCGTGATGGGCCCGGAACTGATGCAGCGCTTTCAGCAGCACGCCGAGCGCTTCGGCACCGAAATCCTGTTCGACCACATCCACACCACCCATCTGCATGAAAAACCGATCCGCCTGGTGGGCGACGCCGGCGAATACACCTGCGACGCGCTGATCATCGCCACCGGCGCCTCGGCCAAATACCTGGGCCTGGCCTCCGAAGAAGCGTTCAAGGGCAAGGGCGTGTCCGCCTGCGCCACCTGCGACGGCTTCTTCTACCGCAACCAGGACGTGGCGGTGATCGGCGGCGGCAACACCGCGGTGGAAGAAGCGCTGTACCTGGCCAACATCGCCAAGCACGTGACCCTGATCCACCGCCGCGAAACCTTCCGCGCCGAGAAGATTCTGATCGACAAGCTGATGGGCCGCGTCAAGGAAGGCAAGATCAGCCTGAAGCTGAACGCCACCCTGGACGAAGTGCTGGGCGACGCTTCCGGCGTCACCGGCCTGCGCCTGAAGTCCATGCAGGACGCCTCCACCGAAGAAATCAAGGTGATGGGCCTCTTCGTCGCCATCGGCCACCAGCCGAACACCGAGATCTTCAAAGGCCAGCTGGAAATGGACGGCACCGGCTACCTGATCACCAAGAGCGGCCGCGAGGGCAACGCCACCGCCACCAGCGCGGCGGGCGTGTTCGCCGCCGGCGACGTGCAGGACCACATCTACCGCCAGGCGGTGACCAGCGCGGCCTCCGGCTGCCAGGCCGCCCTGGACGCGGAACGTTACCTGGACAGTCTGAAGTAAACGCTTGAAAGCCTTCAAGAAAGCCTTGCAAGGCCTGCGCCAGCAGGTGCGCGACTCCCGCGCGCCGGCTGGCGTTTCCGTTTCCGCCGCGCCGCCGGCCGAACCGGAACCGGATTTCCGCCAGCTGTTCCGCGACGTCAAGCCGCTGAAGCCGGACAACCGCCACGCCAGCCCTCGCCCCAAGCCCAGCCCGCACCCGCGCCGCCGCCATCAACACGGCCAGACGTCGGAAGCGGTGCAACAGGCCTTGCTGCAGCAGATGGTGGGCTGGTTCGAACCGGCCGAGATCGACGCCCATTTCGCCCGGCCCGGCATGCCCTCCGCCACGCTGAAAAAGCTGCGCGCAGGCTTCTGGCCGGTCTGTCGCCAGCTCGACCTGCACGGTTGCGACCGCTACCAGGCCCAGGACGCCTTGGCGCTGTTCCTGCACCAGGCGCGGCGCCACGGCCCCTGCGTGCGGGTGATACACGGCAAGGGCTTCGGCTCCAACGGCCAGCCCGTGCTCAAGCGCATGGTGCGCGCCTGGCTCAAGCACCACCCCGACGTGCTGGCCTTTTGCGAGGCCGGCGAATCCATGGGCGGCGCCGGCGCGCTCTTGGTGCTGCTGCGGCGGGAACACGCGCCGTGAAAATTTCGTTACCCATTCCCATTGTCTAACCGGGCGGGAATCCGCTAATCTCAAAACAAGGCGGACGCACCAACCCAGTTCCACCACAGGAGTTACTGCATGTCCGGCATTGCTTGCCCCGACTTCACCCTGCCCGGCACCGCCGGCGTCTCGTTTCAGCTGTCCAGCAGCCCCAAGCCGCTGGTGATCTACTTCTACCCCAAAGACAACACCCCCGGCTGCACCAACGAAACCATGGATTTCCGCGATCTGCACGCCGAATTCGCCGCCGCCGGCGCCGCCGTTGTCGGCATTTCCCGCGACAGCCTGAAGTCTCACGAGAACTTCAAAGCCAAGCTGGAGCTGCCATTCGAATTGTTGTCCGATGCAGAGGAGGTTGTTTGCAATCTGTTTGGCGTCATCAAGATGAAGAATATGTATGGCAAACAGGTCAGAGGGATTGAACGCAGCACCTTCGTGATTGGCCGGAACGGCGACATCGCGCGCGAATGGCGCGGCGTCAAAGTGCCAGGCCACGCCGCGGCGGTGCTGGACTTCGTCAAGACGCTCTAAAAACCGCGACGGGGTCGGCCGATTCCCGGCCCGCCCCGCGATAAAACCAGGGGATCATCATGGCCAGCCGCAAAAAAATCAGCGCCAGCAAGCTGTTTGTTCTCGACACCAACGTGCTGCTGCACGACCCCACCTGCTTGTATCGCTTCGAAGAACACGATGTGTTCATCCCCATCATCACGCTGGAAGAACTGGACACCCACAAGAAGGGGATGTCCGAAGTGGCGCGCAACGCGCGCCAGGCCAGCCGTTTCCTAGATGAGATCGTCAGCGGGGCCGAAGCCAAGATCGAATCCGGCATTCCGCTGAAGAGCGCCAGCCGCGACGCCGCCGCCGGCAAGCTGATCCTGCAGACCCAGGCGATACACAGCGTGCTGCCGCCGTCTCTGCCGGTGGGCAAGGCCGACAACCAGATCCTCGGCATCGTGATGGCCTTGAAGGAGTTGCAGCAAGGCCGCTCAGTGATCCTGGTGTCCAAAGACATCAATATGCGCATCAAGGCCCGCGCGCTGGGCCTGGACGCGGAAGACTATTTCAACGACAAGGTGCTGGAAGACACCGACCTGCTCTACACCGGCACCCGGGAAATCGACGAAAGCTTCTGGGAGCGCAACGGCAAGGACATGAAGTCCTGGCAGGAACAGGGCCGCAGCTACTACCAGGTCAAGGGCCCGGACGGCCAGAACCTCTACGTTAACCAGATGCTGTGGCAGGAAGGCGCCCAGCCGCTGCAGGCGCGCGTGACCCAGGTGGAGGGCAAGACCGCGGTGCTGCAGACGCTGAAGGACTACAGCCACCACAAGAACAATGTCTGGGGCATCACCGCGCGCAACCGCGAGCAGAACTTCGCCCTCAATCTGCTGATGGACCCGGAGGTGGACTTCATCACCCTGCTGGGCCAGGCCGGCACCGGCAAGACGCTGCTGACGCTGGCCGCCGGCCTGGCGATGACGCTGGAACAGAAGCTGTACTCCGAAATCATCATGACCCGGGTCACCGTGCCGGTGGGCGAGGACATCGGCTTCCTGCCCGGTACCGAAGAGGAAAAGATGGCGCCGTGGATGGGCGCGCTGGAGGATAATCTGGACGTGCTCAACAAGAGCGACGACGACGGCGGCGACTGGGGCCGCGCCGCCACCCGCGACCTGATCCGCTCCCGCATCAAGGTCAAATCGCTGAACTTCATGCGCGGCCGCACCTTCCTCAACAAATACCTGATCATCGACGAGGCGCAAAACCTGACGCCCAAGCAGATGAAGACCCTGATCACCCGCGCCGGCCCCGGCACCAAGGTGGTCTGCCTGGGCAATATCTCGCAGATCGACACCCCCTACCTGACCGAGGGCAGTTCCGGCCTGACCTATGTGGTGGACCGCTTCAAGGGCTGGGGCCATTCCGGCCACATCACGCTGCAGCGCGGCGAGCGCTCGCGGCTGGCGGACCACGCCGCCGAAGTGCTGTGATGTCCCCGCGCCTGGAGCTGCTGCATCAAGCCCCGGCGCCAACGGCGGCGCGTCTCGCGCCGCCGTTGTTGTTCGTGCACGGCGCCTTTTGCGGCGCCTGGTGCTGGCGGGAATACTTCATGCCCTGGTTCGCCCGGCAAGGCTACGATTGCTGGGCGCTGAGCCTGGAGGGACACGGCGGCAGCGAGGGCCGGGATTACCTGGCCGCGATCGGCGTCGACGACTATGTGCGCAATCTCGACGCGGCGCTCAAGCAATTGCCGGCCGCGCCGGTGATGGTGGGCCACTCCATGGGCGGCTACGTGGTGCAGCAATACCTGAGCCGCCGCAAGCTGCCCGGCGCGGCCTTGCTGGCCTCGGTCCCGCCCGGGGGGCTCGCCTCGTCCAGCCTGCGGCTGCTGACGCAGGCGCCGGCGCTGTTTCTCAAGCTCAATATGTACCAGCACGGCCTGTACGATCCGGAGTTCATCGAACTGAAGGACATGCTGCTGTCGCCGGACGCGCCGGAATCGGCGGTGGAACTGCTGATCAGCCGTTGCCAGCAGGAAAGCCAGCGAGCGCTGATGGACATGACCCTGATCAACCCGCTGGCCAACCGGCCGCTGGCGCGGCTGCCGGCGCTGGTGCTGGGCGCGGCCGAAGACCGGCTGGTGGGGCCGGAAGATGTGGTGGCCACCGCGCGGCGTCTGGACGTGGCGGCGGACATCCTGCCCCATCTTGGCCATATGATGATGCTGGACACGCGCTGGGAGAGCGCGGCGGAATGGCTGGCGAACTGGCTGGAACGGCAATTTCCGGAAGACTGGGATCAGGCGCTCAGCGCCTGATAACCTGTTTACGATCTGCTGCGCGTCATGAGACGTGGCGCGGCGAGCACCGCTTCGAAATGCTCATATGCGCATCGTGAACAGGTTCTGAACCCGGCAATAAAAAAAGCGGCCTAGGCCGCTTTTCCAGTCACCCCGCCGTCTCAGGCGCGGGTATCGATATTCTGCCCCAGATGGGCCGGATTGCTGGCCTGGGCCTGCGCCATATTGTCGGACGCGCCTTGCACCAAGCTCAAAGCCGACTGCGACTGCGCCGACATGGCTTTTTTCAATGCGTAGATCTGGATGCTGTTGGACACGCCCTGCCCGCTGATCTGACTCAATCCATCCATACTTCGCCTCCCTCTGAAACACGCACAATGCGCATGGCTATAGTCTAGACGCATCGTCGTCGGCTGTCATCGCTGAATTTAGTCTTTTGTATCCAATTCACGACAGCGCCGACCGCGCCGCGCCCTCGCCGCGCATAATCAGCCCATCCCTATTGATCCGAGCCCGTCCATGCGCCTGCACAGCCTGTCCCTGATCGATTTCCCCCTCATCCATCAAGCCTTCAGGCTGGCATTCAGCGACTACCTGCACGCCGGCCAGCCACAGACCGACGAGCGCGCCGTCGCGCCAGGCGCCGATGCTCAACTCCGGGCGCCAGCCGCGCCGATGCAGCATGGCGGCCAGCTGTTCTTCGTCCATTTGCATGGGCTGCACTGCGACGAGGCCGGCCCGATCGGCTATTGCGTCGCCACCGGCGTCACGCCCGACGCGCGCCGCCAAGGCCTGCTGCAAGCCATGGCCGCCGCGGTCAGCCGGCGGCTGGCCAGCCGGGGCATACAGCGTCAACAGCTGGAGGTGATCAGCGACAACGCCGCGGCCATGGCCGCCTATCTGAAGCTGGGCTTCCGTCCTCGCCGCCGGCTGGACTGTTACCGCATTGAACACGCGCTGGCCGTGGACGCCGCGCCCGGCTGGCGCTGCGAAGCCGCTGACCGCTCGCAATGGCCGCGCTGGCCGCTGCACAGCGAGCCCGCCGTGCCCAATAGCCGCGACAGCCTGGAGCGCGCGCGGCCGCCGCTGCTCTTGATGACGGCGAAACAGAACGGCGATTTGCTGGGCTACGCGCTTTATTCCGCCGCCGGCGACGTCGCGGAACTGGCGGTTGCGCCGCCGCATCGGCGCCGCGGCGTCGCCCGCTCGCTGCTGGCCGCCGTTCAGCGGGACACCGCCGCGCCCGCGCTGGCCATCAGCAATCTAGACGCCGACGACGAAGCCGGCGCCGGCCTGCTGCGGTCTTGCGGCGCTCGTCTGTGGCTGTCGCAATGGGAAATGCGCCGCCCTTGACCTCCGGCATGCCAATGCCGTAATATCAAACAAATGTTTGCAAAACGGACAAATGTTTGATGACTGAGCGGGAACAACAAATCCTCTCTCTGCTGCGCCTGGATCCGCTGATCCCGCAGCAGGAGCTGGCGGATCAACTGGGCATCAGCCGCTCGGCGGTGGCCGGGCATATCATGAATCTGGTGCAAAAGGGGCATATCCGCGGCAAAGGCTACATCCTGGCCGAACAGCGCTATGTCGCCGCCGTCGGCGGCGCCAATATGGACATCGTCGGCAGCGCCGCCGCCGCGCTGCGCCACGGCGACTCCAATCCCGGCCAGGTGCGCTGCTCGCCCGGCGGCGTGGCGCGCAACGTCGCGGAAAACCTGGCGCGGCTGGGCGCCGACTGCCGGCTGGTCTCGGTGGTGGGCGACGACATCCACGGCCGCTCGCTGCTGGAAGCCACCCAGCGCGCCGGCGTCGACGTGCGCGGCTGTCTGACGCTGCCGGACGCCGCCACCTCCACCTATCTGTCCATCCAGCAGGCCGACGGCGACATGGCGCTGGCCATCAACGACATGGACATTCTCAACCGGCTGACGCCTGAGCGCCTGCAAGCGCAGAGCGAGCTGGTGCGCCACGCCGGCGCGGTGGTGGCCGACACCAATCTGAGCGCCGACGCGCTGGCCTGGCTGATCGCCGAAAGCGGCGACAAGCCGCTGTTCGTCGATCCGGTATCCGCGTTCAAGGCCGAGCGCGTCCGCCCCTGGCTGTCGCGCATCCACACGCTGAAACCCAACCGCCTGGAAGCCGCCGCCTTGTCCGGCCTGCCGTTGGAACGGGCGGAGCACGCGCCGGAGGCGGCGCGCTGGTTCCATGGCCAGGGCGTGCGCCGCATAGTGCTGAGCATGGCCGGCGCCGGCATCTATTACAGCGGCGAAGCCGGCGACGGCTGGCTGGACGCGCCGGACTGCGCCATCGTCAACACCACCGGCTCCGGCGACGCGCTGATGGCCGGCCTGACCTGGGGTTGGCTCAATGAGCTGTCGCTGGCGGACAGCGTGCGCTTTGCTCGCGGCTGCGCCGCGCTGACGTTGTCCTCCGCCGCCACCAACAACCCTTCCCTGTCCCGCGCGGCGGTGGAAGCCTATCTGAACGCCTGATCTCGTCATCAACTAAGGAGCACGCAATGCACAACGCCCATCTCGACATCCATCCCGAAGTCGCCGCCGCCCTGGCCGCCAACCGCCCGGTGGTGGCGTTGGAATCCACCATCATTTCCCACGGCATGCCTTATCCGCAGAACGTGGAAACCGCGCTGCAAGTGGAAGCGGAAATCCGCGCCCACGGCGCGGTGCCGGCCACCATCGCCATCATCGACGGACATCTGAAGGCCGGTCTGAGCGCGGACGAGATCGAATACCTGGGCAAGGGCGGCCGCGACATCGCCAAGGTCAGCCGCCGCGACCTGCCCTTCATCGTCGCCGGCAAACGCAGCGGCGCCACCACCGTGGCCACCACCATGATCATCGCCGCGATGGCCGGCATCCGCGTGTTCGCCACCGGCGGCATCGGCGGCGTGCACCGCGGAGCCGAGCGCAGCTTCGACGTGTCCGCCGACCTGCAGGAACTGGCTCAAACCCCGGTGGCCGTGGTCTGCGCCGGCGCCAAGTCCATCCTGGACCTGGGCCTGACGCTGGAATACCTGGAAACCCACGGCGTGCCGGTCATCGGCCACCGCTGCGACCACCTGCCGGCCTTCTTCACCCGCGACAGCGCCTTCAAGCTGGACCACCGTCTGGACGAGGCCGTCGACATCGCCGCCACGATGCAGGCCAAGTGGAACCTGCAACTGCGCGGCGGCGTGGTGGTGGCCAATCCGATTCCGGAGCAATACGCGATGCCGCGCGACAAGATCGACGCCGCCATCGAGCAGGCGCTGGGCGAGGCCGAAGCGCAAGGCGTGGCCGGCAAGGAGTCCACCCCCTTCCTGCTGGCTCGCGTCTGCGAGCTGACCGGCGGCAACAGCCTGGCCGCCAACATCCAGCTGGTGCTGAACAACGCCCGCCTGGCCTCGGCGATCGCGGCGCGCTACTGCGAACTGAACGCAGGCTGAGAACTGTTAAATCGCCGGCTTGACGGCGACGCGGATTGGGGCTGTAATCCCCTGCCCCAATCCTTGCCGCCGCCATGAACTCCATTCTTTCCGACGCGACGCTAGACGACTGGCGCGTCCGCCTGATCGGCCTGCTGCAACAACAGCCGGGCGACGACGACGGCGCCCACGATCTCAACCATTTCCATCGCGTCTGGGCCTGCGCCCGGCAGTTGCTGGACGCCCATCCCGACGGCGACGCATTGACCGTGCTGGCCGCCTGTTATCTGCACGACCTGGTCAACCTGCCGAAAAACCATCCGGAACGCCATCTGGCCTCGCGCCAGGCCGCCGCCCGCGCCCGCGCGCTGCTGGCCGCCGGCGATTTTCCGGCGGAACGGCTGGACGGCGTGGCCCACGCCATCGAGGCGCATAGTTTCAGCGCGGCCATCCCGCCGCAGAGCCTGGAAGCCCGCATCGTGCAGGACGCCGACCGCATGGACGCGCTGGGCGCCGTCGGTCTGGCGCGGCTGTTCTACACCGCCGGGCGCATGGACTCGGCGCTGGCTCATCCGCAAGATCCGCTGGGCGAGGCCCGCCAGCTGGACGACCGCCGCTGGGCGCTGGACCACATCGAGGTTAAGCTCGCCAAATTGCCGGCCATGATGCAAACCGAGGCCGGCCGAAAGATGGCGGAGCAACGGCTGCAGTGGCTGCGGGACTTCCGCCGGCAATTCTGCCAGGAATGGCGAACCGCCTAGCCCCGGATGACATCGAACTCGGTAAGCCTTTGATAGTCAAATCAAAACAATTCTAATTGTGAAACTATCAACACAATGACAAAACCATTGGCATGGCGCAAAATAGCCGCACCCCACCCCCGAGTTCGAGCATGATTCTGAAGCTGCAACGCAATACCCAAGGCCGCGATTGGGCGGTCGGCGACATTCACGGCTGCTTCCGCCAATTGTCGCGTTTGCTGAAAATGGCCGCCTTCAATCCCGAGTGCGACCGACTGTTGTCGGTCGGCGACATGATAGACCGCGGCGCCGACAGCGCGGCGGTGCTGGAGTGGCTGGCGCAACCGTGGTTCTACGCGGTGCGCGGCAATCACGAACAATTGGCGATCGATTCGATACTGGGCGACAAGCAAGCCGAAATCCGCCACGTCAACAACGGCGGCTCCTGGTTGCTGACCCTGCCCGCGCCTCAGCGACAAGCCTGCCTGGCCGCTTTTCAGCGCCTGCCCTACGCGATAGAGGTCAGTGACGCGGACGGCGGCAAGATCGGCGTGGTGCACGCGGATTGCCCCGGCAACGACTGGGACGCGCTGGCCGCCGGCCTAGCCAACGGCACGCTGCCGGAAAGCGGCCGCAACGTCGCGCTGTGGTCGCGGGAACGCGCGCGCCACGGCCGCGGCGGCGTTGTGCGCGGCGTGGACCTGCTGCTGGTGGGCCATACCCCGCAAACCAGCGCCACCCGCTTCGACAATGTGTTGAACCTGGACACCGGCGCCGTCTACGGCGGCAAACTGACCCTGTTCTGCCTGAACGACTTCGTCGAACTGTCGCTGCCCAGCGAAGACGACGCCCTGCTCGGTTTCCACCTGCACGATTAGCGCGACGGTGGCGCGCCGCGGCCGGGATGGCTAGAATGCGGCGCTCTGACTTTTTCCCAGGAGCCCAAGATGGCGAGCAAGAAAGCCGCGACCAAGCCCCAGGCGCAGCAACGCCAGCAACAGGATAAGCGCTGGAACGCCGCGGAGCAGGCCTGCCGCGAAATCATGAGCTTGCTGGAGGCTTTGCAGCCCAGCCTGGCCGCTCAGCAAACCTCGGAGCAGTACGCGCAGATGGCGGCCGTGTACTACAAGAAAATCCGCAACGGCCGGGTGCTGTCGCCCGGCGATTTCAATCTGGCCGCCGACGTGGCCGCCAGCGCCCGCCGCGCCTTACAGGCGCTGTCCCCCGCGCTGGACTTCGCCGGCCACCCTCAAAGCGCGGACTGCCAGCGCATGCTGACGCTGGCCGACGCCGTGCTGGCGGCGATGAGCGAACTCAAGGCCGCCGGCCAACGCCAGCCCTGAGCCGGTTCAAGACCGCGGCGCTCCAGCGCGGCAGACTTGGAACAGGTTCTCAGACGTCGTCGGCCACCGGCTGCTCCGTCTGCTGCAAACGCCACATCTCGGCGTAGCGGCCGCCGCGCTCCAACAGCTCGCGGTGGCTGCCCTGCTCCAGCACGCGCCCGGCCTCCATCACCAGGATCTGGTCGGCGTCGACGATGGTGGACAGCCGGTGGGCGATGATCAGCGTGGTGCGGTTGGCTGAGATCTCGGCCAATTCGCGCTGGATCGCCTTCTCGGTGCGCGAATCCAGCGCGCTGGTGGCCTCGTCGAAGATCAGGATGGGCGGATTCTTCAGAATGGTGCGCGCAATCGCCACCCGCTGTTTTTCCCCGCCGGACAGCTTGAGGCCGCGCTCGCCCACCATCGTGTCGTAACCGTCCGGCAGACTGCTGACGAAATCGTGGATGTGCGCGGACTTGGCCGCTTCCATCACTTCCTCGCGGCTGGCGCCGGGCCGGCCGTAGGCGATGTTGTAATACACCGTGTCGTTGAACAGCACCGTGTCCTGCGGCACGATGCCGATATGGGCACGCAGGCTGTCCTGGCTCAGTTCGCGGATATCGCGGCCGTTGACCAGGATGCGGCCCTCGCCGACGTCGTAATAGCGAAACAGCAGCCGCGACAGCGTGGATTTGCCCGCGCCGCTGGCGCCGACCACCGCCAGCGTCTTGCCGGCCGGGATGTCGAAGCTGACCTCGTTCAGAATCCGCCGCTTGCTCTCGTAAGCGAAGCCCACCTGTTCAAAGCGCACCGCGGCCGCCGGCGCGGCCAGCACCGCCGCTCCCGGCGCGTCCGCCACCTCCTCGTTGGCGCCCAGCAGCGCGAACATGCGCTCGATGTCGGCCAGCGAATGCTTGATCTCGCGGTAGACGAAGCCGAGGAAGTTCAAGGGCGCGTACAACTGGGTGATGAAGGTGGCCACCAGCACCACGTCGCCCACCGTCATCCGCCCGGCCACCACCTCGCGCGCGGACAAAACCATGATCAGGGTGACGCCGCTGGCGATGATCAGGCCCTGGCCGGCGTTGAGCATGGACAGCGACACCTGGTTCTTGATCGCCGACGCTTCCCAGGCCGCCAGATTCTTGTCGTAGCGCGCCGCCTCGTAGCCTTCGTTGTTGAAATATTTG
Source organism: Chromobacterium rhizoryzae (assembly GCF_020544465.1). Taxonomy (NCBI): domain Bacteria; kingdom Pseudomonadati; phylum Pseudomonadota; class Betaproteobacteria; order Neisseriales; family Chromobacteriaceae; genus Chromobacterium; species Chromobacterium rhizoryzae. The sequence continues at coordinate 2,354,410 of NZ_CP066126.1, read as the reverse complement.
ACCGTCTCGTAATTGAGCAGCGCGTCTATCGCCTTGGCGTTGGCCTTGGAGTCCAGATCGTTCATGCTGCGGCGGTAGACGGTGCGCCACTCGGTCACCACCAGGGTGAAGGCGATGTAGACGGCGATGGTGCCGAAGGTCACCAGCGCGAACGGCCAGGCGTAGCGGTGCAGCAGAATGGCGGTGACCATGCCGATTTCCAGCAAGGTGGGCAGGATGTTGAACACGGTGAAGTTCAGCAAAAAGCCTATGCCCTTGGTGCCGCGCTCGATGTCGCGGCTCATGCCCCCGGTCTGACGCTCCAGGTGAAAGCGCAGCGACAGCCGCAGCAGATGCTGGAACACGCCGCCGGCCACGCTGCGCACCGCGCCCTGTATCACCCGCGCGAACACCGCGTCGCGCAGCTCGCCCAGCACGCTGGACAGCAGACGGGCGCAGCCGTAGCCGGCCAGCGCCAGCACCGGCAAGGCCAACAGGGTGGCCGGCACCGAGAGTTGATCGACGATGTCTTTCAGGTACAAGGGCGTGCTGACCGCGGCCACCTTGGCCAAAATCATACAGGACAGCGCCAACAGCACCCGCCACTTGAACACCCATAAATAGGGCACAAGCGTCTTGAGGGTGGCGATATCGTTGCGGTGGTCCGGAGCCGGGCCGGAATGGGTAAAACGCATATTTGGGATTGCCTGTTGCGTCAAGCTGTTCCAAAGTGAGAGTTGAGTTGTCTTGCGAACATCATCAACGCTCGCCAGGGGGCGCGGACATGTGGATATTATTGCTGGAAGCGGCGATTGCCGGCGGATTGGCCACCTTCATCGTGTGGTGGACCTGGCCCAGGGAAAAATAGCGCCGCCGGCTTTGCGAAGTCTCAGAGCCTGTTCAAAGTCCAGCGAGCGGGGGCGAGACAAGGCGTTGCGGCCGAAAATCCGCAATGGCCAAGCGGCGCATTGAGCATTCCTAAGCCGGTTTCAACGCTGTATCGCCAAGGCTCGGCGGACTTTGAACGGGTTCTCAATGCAGCACGCGCGGCGCCACCAGATTCATCTCGGGGATTTCCGCCTCGAAACGCTTGCCGTCGTCGGCCAGAAACTGATAGCTGCCCTTCATTGAGCCGTAAGGCGTTTTCAGATGGGTGGCGCTGGAATAGTCGAAAGACTGGCCCGGCTCGATGCGCGGCTGCTCGCCCACCACCCCCATGCCGCGCACTTCCTGAACCTGCTCGTTGGCGTCGGCGATGATCCAGTGGCGGCTGACCAGCTGCGCCGGCTCGCTGCCGGTATTGGTGATGCGGATGCGATAGCCGAACACATAAATATCGTTGGCCATATTGGATTGTTCTTCGATGTAATGCGGTTCGGCTTCCACTTCGACACGGTAGGTTTTTTCCGCCATGTTCAGCGCTCCTTTTGTTGTTTGTGCTTCATTTTATCCCGCCGGAACGCTTTTGGCGCGGTAGAATGTGGCCATCCCGTGTTCATCCTTGCCCAAAGCAACGCCCTATGCGCACTTTCCGTATTGCTCCCAGCATTCTTTCCGCCGATTTTTCCTGTCTTGGCCAAGAGGTTCGCGACGTGATCTCCGCCGGCGCCGACATCATCCATTTCGACGTGATGGACAATCACTACGTGCCCAACCTGACCATAGGGCCTATGGTGTGCGAAGCCATCCGCCCGCACTGCGAGGGCACGCCCATCGACGTGCATCTGATGGTGAAACCGGTGGACAGCCTGGCCGCCGCCTTCGCCAAGGCCGGCGCGAACATCATCACCTTCCATCCGGAAGCCTCCGAGCACGTCGACCGCACGCTGGGCCTGATCAAGGACGCCGGCTGCAAGGCCGGCCTGGTGTTCAACCCGGCCACCTCCTTGTCCTATCTGGACCATGTGATGGACAAGATAGACATGGTGCTGATCATGTCGGTGAACCCGGGCTTCGGCGGCCAGAAGTTCATCCCGCACGCGCTGGACAAGGTGCGCGAGGCGCGCCGCCGCATCGATGAATACACCGCCAGGCACGGCGGCGAAATCTGGCTGGAAGTGGACGGTGGCATCAAGACCGACAATATCCGCGCGGTGGCCGAAGCCGGCGCCGACACCTTCGTCGCCGGTTCCGCCATCTACGGCCAGGCCGATTACAAGACCGTGATCGACGAGATGCGCGCCGAGCTGGCCCAACTCCGCTGAAACCGGCCCTCACCCCAGGAGCACAGAATATGCACGCCTTCATCGTGACCGGCGCCTCCCGCGGCCTTGGCCTGGCGCTGACCGAAGCCCTGCTCGCCGACGGCTACCGCGTCGCCGGCCTGGCGCGCGGCGCCGTGGACGCGCTGGCCGCGCTGACGCGCCGTTACCCGGAACGCCTGAGCGCCATAGACGCCGACCTCTCCGACGCCGCCGCGGTGGCGCCGGCCATCGCCGCCGCGCTGGAACAGCTGAAGCCGGCCGACTGCGCCAGCCTCAACCTGATCAACAACGCCGGCGTGGTGACACCCATCGCCCAGGCCGGCCATTACCCGGCCGAAGACCTGGTCCGCGCGCTGGCGATCAATCTGGCGGCGCCGATGCTGGCTACGGACGCGCTGCTGCGCGCCAGCGCCGGCCTCAAGGCCCGCCGCCGCATCCTGAACATTTCCTCAGGCGCCGCCGCCAAACCCTACCCGGGCTGGAGCGTGTATTGCACCACCAAGGCCGGGCTGGACCACTTCAGCCGCAGCGTGGCCGCGGAACAGGCCGGCCAGGACAACGCCGCGCACATCGTCGCGCTCTACCCCGGCGTGGTGGACACCGACATGCAGGCCAGCATCCGCGGCAGCGACGCCGAGCAGTTCCCGCAGAAAGCCCGTTTCGACGCGCTGAAGGCGGACGGCGAACTGAGCACCCCGGCCGCCGCCGCGCGCCGCATCGTCGACCATCTGCTGTCGCCGGCTTTTGGCCTGCAAACCGTGGTGGACATCCGCAACCTGGGCTGAGGACCTGTTTACGATCTGCTGCGCGTCGGCGGGATGGATAGAAATGGGCGTTGAAACCAAGCTCAAAATGCTCATGTACCACCTGTACATTCCGCTTCTTCAACCGTTTTCGCCTTGTCTCGCCTTAGCTCGCGAGATCGTAAACACGTTCTGAGAAGCGGTTCAAAACCTGCCGCGCGTAGCGAGGCGCGACACGGCAAGCCCGCCTTAAACTAAACCAAACCGGCGGCGGCCAAGGCCGCCGCGCTGAAACGCTTATGAACCTGAAACACATCAAAGCCGTCGCCTTCGATCTGGACGGCACCCTGGTCGACTCCATCCCGGATCTGGCCGCCGCCGCCAACGCCATGCGCGAACATCTGGACCTGCCGCCGCTGCCGGCGCTGCGCATTCAAGAACACGTCGGCGACGGCATCGCCAGCCTGGTGCACCGCGCGCTGACCAATGAGCGCGACGGCCAGGCCGATCCGGCGCTGTGGGAGCGCGGCTACGTCTTCTTCATCCAGTACTACCGCGAACACCTGAGCGACAACACCACCATCTATCCGGGCGTGACCGACGGCCTGGGCCTGCTGCGCGCGCTGCAGCTGCCGCTGGCGGTGATCACCAATAAATCCGAACGGCTGGCGCTGCCGCTGCTGGAACAACTGGGGCTGCGCGATTGCTTCAGCCTGATCATCGGCGGCGACACCCTGGCGGAAAAGAAACCGTCGGCGCTGCCCTTGCTGCACGTTTGCCAGGTTTTGGGCATACAGCCTGAACAGATGGCCATGGTCGGCGACTCCGCCAACGACGTGCTGGCCGCCCGCAATGCCGGCTGCGCCGCCGTGGCCGTCAGCTACGGCTATGCCGACGCCGCCGCGCTGGGCGCCGATCTCACGGTGTCCAATATTGCCGAACTATACGATTTGATGAAGAATAGCTGATCAGCTGATAACTTCTTTTACGGATGACGACTTCATGACGAAGCAAGGATACCGGCTTGGATGCCGATGGCGCCGCTCAATGCCTGTTTGACAAGCTGCATTCGACCTCACCACGACCACAAGAGCGCAGGACCCGCCATGACCCATGAAGAATTCAACCGCCTGGCCGCCGCCGGCTACAACCGCATTCCGGTCAGCCTGGAATTGTTCGCCGATCTCGACACTCCGATGTCGGTCTACCTGAAGCTGGCCAACCAGCCCTATTCCTATCTTTTGGAGTCCGTCGTCGGCGGCGAGCGCTTTGGCCGCTACTCCTTCATCGGCCTGCCGTCCACCACCCGCTTGCGGGTCAACGGCCAGCAGGTGCAGGTGGAATACGGCGACAAGGTGATCGAGCGTCACAGCGGCGATCCGCTGGCCTTCATCGAAGCCTTCCAACAGCGCTTCCGCACCCCGCCGCAACCCGGCCTGCCGCGCTTCGCCGGCGGCCTGGTCGGCTATTTCGGCTACGACACCATACGCCACATCGAAAAGCGGCTGTCCGAAACCAGCAAGCCCGACACCATAGGCACGCCGGACATGCTGCTGATGGTGTCCGAGGAATTGGCCGTGGTGGACAATCTGTCCGGCAAGCTTTATCTGATCGTCTACGCCGATCCGGAAGTGCCCAACGCGCTGCTCAAAGCCGAGGCGCGGCTGGCGCAACTGCGCGCCCGCCTGCGCGAACCGCTGGAAGCGCCCTTGTCCTTGCCGGCCCAAGGCACGCAATCGGCGTCGGAATACGGCGAACAGGCGTTCAAGGACGCGGTGTCCGCCTGCAAGCGCTACATCCACGACGGCGACATCATGCAGGTGGTGCTGTCGCAGCGCATGCAGATGCCGTTCGCGGAGTCCCCGCTCAGCCTCTACCGCGCGCTGCGCAGCCTGAACCCGTCGCCCTATATGTTCCTCTATCACTTCGACGACTTCCACGTGGTGGGCGCCTCGCCGGAAATCCTGGTGCGCCGCGAACAGGACACCGTCACCGTGCGCCCCATCGCCGGCACCCGCCCGCGCGGCCAGACCCGCGAGCAGGACGAGGCGCTGGCGGCCGAATTGCTGGCCGACCCCAAGGAAATCGCCGAACACGTGATGCTGATGGATCTGGGCCGCAACGACGTGGGCCGCGTCGCCGTCACCGGCAGCGTGCGCGTCACCGACAATATGGCGATCGAGCGCTATTCCCATGTGATGCACATCGTGTCCAGCGTGGAAGGCAAAGTCGGCCCCGAGGTGTCGAACATCGATGTGCTCAAGGCCACTTTTCCGGCCGGCACCCTATCCGGCGCGCCCAAGGTGCGGGCGATGGAGATCATCGACCAGTTCGAACCCAGCAAGCGCGGCATCTACGGCGGCGCGGTCGGCTATCTGGGCTTCAACGGCGATATGGACCTGTGCATCGCCATCCGCACCGCGGTGTTGAAGAACCGCATGCTCTATGTGCAGGCCGGCGCCGGCATCGTCGCCGACTCCTCGCCGGACATGGAATGGCAGGAAACCCAGAACAAGGCGCGCGCCGTTCTGCGCGCCGCGGCGCTGGCCCAGCAAGGACTGGACGCCTGATCCGAACAAACGACCCGCCTAGGCGGGCCGTTCTCTATGGTGCAAAGCACCGCGTCGCCAAGTCGACTTCAGGAGAAAAACGCTGAGCCAACCCATCACCTTGCGCCCGGCCATCCGCGGCGACCTCGCCTTCCTACTGGCGCTGCGCCGCGCCAGCATGGGTCCCCATCTGCAAACGGCGGGCCGCCCCTGTGATGAAGATGCACTCCTGAGCCGAGTCCACGATGGTTTCGAACACGCCTCCATCATCCTCGAAGGCGAACGGGACATCGGTCTGCTCAAAGTCGCGCGCCGGCTCCCCGCTTGGCGGTTGATCCAGTTGCAACTGCTGCCGGACTGCCATGGCCGCGGCCTGGGCGGCAAGCTGATCCGCAGTCTGCAACGCGAGGCCGAACACGCCGGAGCCGCCTTGGAACTCAGCGTGCTGGAGCGTAATCCGGCGCGACGGCTCTACCTGCGCCTAGGCTTTGTCGATATCCAATACGCCGACGGCGAATTCCTGATGCGCTGGACCGCCTGACAGACCTCAGGCCGCCGGCCACAGCACCGGAAACCAATCCTCGCGCAGGCGCTGGCCCGGCCTCATGCCGTGCTCCGGATACGGCGGCGAGGTGCGTCCCGGACGCTCGGCGTAACGCGCGTCGTCGCCCAGCCAGCGCAAGGACAGCGCCCGCCGCCGTCCACCGCCGGGATTGCCGCGCGCGCCGTGCACGGTGCGGAAATCGAACAGCACCGCGTCGCCCGGCTCCAAGGCCCACTCCAGCACCCGCATGCCCGGCTCGCTGTCCGGATCCGGCGCATCGCGGTAGCGGCGCGCGTCGCCCTCGTAGAAGCCGGAATCGTCTTTCCAGCGCACCGGCCGCACCCATTCCTCCCAGCGATGCGAACCGGCGACCAGCCGCAAAGTGGCTTCGCGCACCGGGTCCACCGGAATCCAGAAACTGGCGGTCTGTTCGCCGTCGACGAAGTAATACGGGATGTCCTGATGCCAAGGCGTGGGCTTGTGGGTGCCGGGCTCCTTGACCAGCACATGCTCGTGGAAGAATTGCGCGCGGGTCGAGCGCATCAGGGTAGCCGCGACGGCGGCGGCCGGCGACTCCGTCACCACCGCCTCGAATTCGGGAATACGCCGCCAGTTGCAATAATCCTCGAAGAAGGAGCCCGGCTCGCCGGCGGCGACCACATTGCCGGCGTAGGGGCCGGGCGCATGCAGATTACGCTCGATGCCGGCGGCGATGACATCCACCCAATCGCGGAACAGGCCGCGCAGGCAGACGGCGCCGTCGCGCTGAAAGGCGGCGATGTCGGCAATGGACATTTCGGGACAGGCTGACATGGGCATCTCCTCCTCTTGTATGGATACACGCCGCCACTGCGGGCGACTGCCCTCACTATCAGCGCAAGTCCATGCCAAAATAAAATAATATGTTTTGATCATCCTCCTCGGAAAAAGCGATGAAGCTGACCTTGCGTCAATTGCGCTACGCGCTGGCCGTGGCCCGTCACGGCGGCATCAGCGCCGCGGCCGAACGGCTGAACGTCTCCCAGCCGGCGGTATCCGCCGCCGTCGGAGAGCTGGAAGGCATCCTGGGACAGGCCTTGTTCGTGCGCACCCGCGGCTCCGGCATGGCGACGACGCCGTTTGGCCGGCAAGCGCTGGCGCAGGCGCGGCGGACCGTGGAAGCCGCGATGGCGTTGGAAGGGCTGGCCGACGGCGCGGACGCCTTGGCCGGGGAATTGGCCTTAGCTTGCTTCGAGGATCTGGCGCCCTACTGTCTGCCGCCCTTGCTGCGCGCGCTGCGCGAGCGGCATCCGTCCTTGCGCGTGGAGCCGCGGGAGTGCGGCTTCGACCTGATCGGCCCGCAATTGCTGCAAGGCGGGCTGGACGTCGCCATCAGCTACGATCTGGCGCTGCCGCCCGCGCTGGCGCTGACCGAACTGCGCACGCTGGCGCCCCACGCGCTGCTGGCGGCCGATCATCCGCTGGCGCGAAACGAACAGGTGGGCTTGAGGGAATTATGCGAATGGCCGCTTTTGCTGACCGAGCAGGCGCACAGCGGCCCGCATTTTCTGGACTTGCTCCGCATGCACGGCCTGCGGCCGGCCCGGCTGGAGTCGGTCCGCAGCCTTGAGCTGCAACGCGGCATGGTGGCTCACGGCCTGGGCGTGGCCATCGCCTACACCCGGCCCAGCGGCGACCACAGCTATGACGGCCGGCCGCTGGCGCTGCGGCCCATCGCCGATCCGCTGCCGGCGCAACGCATCGTGCTCGCCTGCCTCCGGGAGCGCGCGGAGACGCCGGCCGTCGCCGCCTTGCGCGAACGGGCGCTGGCCTGGTTCGAGGCCAGACCGGAGTTTGGCGTCGTCGCGCCAGACGAAGGCGGCTGAGATTTGCGCCGCCTCATCACGACGCGGACCGCTGTTCAGCCGGCCTGGGCTTGCAGATACTGGCCTATCTTGGCCGCGCTGACTTTCTGCATGCCGCACAGCTGGCCGTGCTCACACAGATGCGCGCCATAGCGGCTGCTCAGTTCGCCCTGCAAATGCGATAGCAAATGCGCGGCCATTTCCGCGTCGGCCAGCGCGCGGTGGGCGCGGCCGGTGTCCGGCAGGCTCAGCCAGCGCGCCAAAGTGCCCAGCTTGTGGTCCGGCGCCTGCGGCAGCACCCGGCGCGACAGCAGCAGGGTGCAGGCGAAGTCCTGGCTGCGCGACAGGCCCAGCTGGGCCAGCTCGTAATCCCAGAACTTGCGGTCGAAGCTGGCGTTGTGAGCGGCCAGCGGCGTGTCGCCGACGAAGCGCGCCGCTTCGGCCATCGCCACCGCCGGCGGCGGCGCGTCGCGCAGCATCGCGTTGCTGATGCCGGTCAGCCGCTCAATCATCGGCGGAATCCACACCCCGGCGTTGATCAGGCTTTGGTAACGGCCGACGATGCGGCCGTCCTCCAGCAGCGCCACGCCGATTTCGGTGGCGCGACAGTCGCGTCCCGGGGACGCGCCGTTGGTTTCGAAATCGATGACGGCGATGCGTCGACTCATTTCAGCGCCGCCCGCGCCGCCTCTTCCGGGCTCAGGCCGTCGTAGTACTGGTCGGTGTACCACTCCGCCTGTTCCTCGATATGCTCCTGCGCCTCCGCCACCGTGGCGCCGGCCGCCACCAGATGGGTTTCCACCTCGGCGCACCATTCCAGCAACGCGCGGGTTTCCTCGTCCAACTCGTCTTGTTTTTGTTTCTTGGCCATGGCCGAATCCTCACATCGCTTTCGCGTGTCGAAAAACCGTGCATTCTACCCGCGCCGGCCGTGACGGCCAAACCGGATCAGACCCGCATATGGCGGATGGACTCGCTCAGTTCGCCAAAATGGCCGCGCAGCTGCAGCAATTCATCCTGCACCTGCTCCACCGAACGGCTGGTGGTGCCGGCATGCTGGGTCACCGCGTCGACGTTGACCAGGATTTGCGCGCCGGCCTCTTTTTGATTGTCCAGCAGCCGGGAAATATTGCGGATGCGCTCCTCCGCCACCCCGGCCTGGCGGCCGATCTGGTCCACCATGCCGCCCAACTGCTTCACCAGCTCCACGCCCTGCTCCACCTGGCCTACGCCGTTTTCCATGCCGCTGACCACTTGCTCCGAGGTGGCTTGCAGCTGGGAAATGACGTTGACGATGTCCGCCGTCGCCTGCGAAGTGCGCTCCGCCAGCGCGCGCACCTCGTCGGCCACCACGGCGAAACCGCGGCCGGATTCGCCGGCGCGCGCGGCTTCGATGGCGGCGTTCAAGGCCAGGAGATTGGTTTGCTCGGCAATGCCGCGGATCGAATCCACCATGCCGCCTATCTTGCGGATGTCGCCCTCCAGCAATTGCACGCTGTTGGCGCTGTGATGAATGGTCTGGGCCAGGTTGCCGATATTGCCCACGGTCTGCTGCACCGCCTTGCTGCCCTCGCTCGAGCATTGACCCACTTCGCCGGCGATCCGCAAAGTGCTGTCGGCGTGCTCGGCCACGCTGGCCAGGTGGTCGGCCAATTGCTGGATGGCGCCGGCCATGGACTGCGCCGAATCGGTTTGCAGCCGGCTGGCCTGCTCCACGCTCTGGGTGAGCTGGGAAATCTCGTCGACGGAGTCTCCCAGCGCGCCGGAAGTCTGGCCCACCTTGCCGACAATGCCTTGCAAGGTGTCCATCAAGGTGTTGAATTCGCCGATGGCGGCGCCCAGCTCGTCGCGCCGCCCCGCCTGCGCGCGAATGGACAGATCGCCGCTGCGCTCTATGCGTTGCGCCGCGTCCTTGAACCGCTCGATCGGCGGCAGCACCGAACGCGCCACCCACCAGCACAGCAAGGCCATCAGCAAGGCCGCGGCCAGCGCCGCGACGATGATGAGCACGGCGGCCACGCCCACCTGCGCCACCGTGCTGTCGTTCTGCCGCCGCGAACCGTTGTCGATGGCGTCGGCCAGTTTTTCCATCTTGTCTTCCAGCAGCGCGAAGTCCTGCTGGAAATCCTTCAGCTTGGCCGTCGCCTGTTCCGGCTGGTCGAAGCCGACCGCGACGATGGCGGCGGCGGCCGCGGTGTAGCGCTCCACCACCGGCAGGATCTGCTGCAGCAAGGCGCGGGCGTCGGGATCGTTGATCTTGTCCTGGTTTTCCTTCATCGCCCCGAGAAAGCGCTTGCGGTGCTCGTCCACGTCCTTGCGGATTTCCGTCAGCGCGGCGCGATCGCCGTTCTTCTGCGCCAGCATCAGCGCCAGAACGTCGCCGTGCACCGCGTCGTGCATCATGTCGGCGTCCATCTGCCGGCGCACCGCGCCCTGGCTGTCCAACAACTCATTGATGCTGCGCGCCAGGTGCGCCGTGCTTTGGTAGCCGACCGCGCCGATCAGCAGGCAGGACACCACTATGCCGAAAGCCAGCAGCTGCAGCTGCGCCCTAATCGTCAAGCCTTTCATCGCGGCCCCTTTGCCTCAATATTAATGCCCACAGCATTAACACTAATACATTCCCGCGATTCCGCCGAAGCAATTGGGCCGGCTATAGATCCACTTTACCGCGCAGGGACTTGACCTCGCCGCGCCGCGTCTTGCCGGCCAGCCGCCGCTGCTTGGAGCCGTAAGTGGGTTTGGTGGCGCGGCGCGCCTTGGGGATGTGGCTGGCGGCGTCGACCCAGGCCTGCAGGCGCTGCAGCGCGTCGGCGCGGTTCAATTCCTGAGTGCGGTGCTGCTGCGCCTTGATCACCAGCACCCCGTCCTTGTTCAAGCGTTGGTCCGGCTGGGCCAGCAGCCGCTCGCGCAGCCATTCCGGCAAGGAGGAGGCGCGCACGTCGAAGCGCAGGTGCACCGCCGACGACACTTTGTTGACGTTTTGCCCGCCCGCGCCTTGCGCGCGCATCGCGCTGAATTCCACTTCGCGCTCGCTGATCGGATACCGCGGCTTGTCCATGATGCAGACCAACAATCAAAAGAGATAATTGTAGCGCACCCGCCGCATCCCATGGCATGGGGCGGCGTTTTATTTCAGAGTGAAATTGTATGAATATCAATAGACTGCTATTGTCGTGCGCTTGCCTGGCCGATACCCTGCCAGACGCTCCTTGCCCATAGAACACGATGTCATTTTTCCTCGACCCACGGACAACGCTGGCTTGCACCGCCGGCTACAGCCTGGTCATCTCCCTGGTCACCTTCCTGTTCTGGCGACGCAGCCAGCGCCAGCCCGCCGTATTGGCGCTCGCCATCGGCGGCCTGCTGGACGCGGCGGCCGGCCTGCTCTACCTGGCCCCGCTGGATCTGGACCCTGCCTTGATCTCCATCGGCGCCAAGCTGTTGATCCAGCTGGCCGCCTTGCAGGTGCTGATCAGCATCGAGCGTTTTTACAATCACTCCAGCCATTACAGCCTGCCCTTGGGGCTGGCGCTGATCTTCATCCCCCTGCTGCTGTTCGCCCACGACGGACTGGCGCATTCGGCGCTGGCCCGCCACGCCATCTTCTCGCTGGGCGGCTGCCTGCTGTGGGGGCTGATTGCCTGGCGGCTGTGGCAGGCGGAACAAGACAGCCCGCGCGCCGGCAAATCCCTGGCCTCGGCGCTGGCGGTGCTGACCCTGCTGCTGGAGCTGACGCAGTTGGCGCTGGCCCTGTCTTCCGGACAGCCGGAAATGGAAGTGGCCAGCCAAAGACAGAATCTCTTGCTGCTGATGACGCAGTGGTCCGGCTACGGCGTGGTGGTGTGCCAGCTCTACCTGGTGTACGAACGGGCGATGGATCAGTTGTTGCAGCAATCGCGCAGCGACAGCCTGACCCGCTTGCTGAACCGGCGCAGCTTCGACGAGGAGGCGGTGACGGCCTTCCGCCTGGCTCAGCGCGAGCGGCGCGCCTTGTCGCTGATCGTGCTGGATCTGGACCATTTCAAAAGCATCAACGACCGCCACGGCCACCTGGCCGGCGACCAGGCGCTGACCGCGCTGGCGGACTGTCTGCGCCGGCAGGCGCGGCAGACCGATCTGATCGGCCGCCACGGCGGCGAGGAGTTTTGCATTCTGCTGCCGGACACCGGCCGCGAGCAGGCGGCGCAGGTGGCGGAGCGCTTGCGCGCCGCCATCGCCCGCATCGAACTGCCGCTGCCGGACGCCGGCGCGCGGCTGCGTTTCACCGCCAGCCTGGGCGTGGCCTGTCTGAACAGCAGCCACGCCTCGCTGGAAAGCCTGTTCTGCGAGGCCGACGCCATGCTCTACCAGGCCAAGCATCACGGCCGCGACAAGGTGATGCTGTCGGCGCTGCCCGCCGCCGGTTGACTCAAGAGCGAGCGGACTGCGCCAGGCCCTCGCACACCGGCTTTTGCGGATCGCCGGCCGGCAACTTGGCGCACACCTCGTCCAGCTGCCCGGCCAGCCGCGCCAGCGCCGCCGCCTGCTGTTGCTGCCGGCCCCAGGCCTTGAGCCGGTTCACCGCTTTTTCCAGCGAGCGCCGGTTGCGCTCGTAGAAGGCGCTGGGCGTGCCGCCCGCTTCCTTGAAAATGGCGCTGGCGGTGCTCTCTATCCGTTTCTCGTCTGCCGGCGCCAGTTCAATCGCCCCGCTCAGATAGCTGACGCCCCATTGCAGCCGCGTGGCCGGGCCGTTGGCCGCTTCGTAAGCCTGCCGGTACCAGTCCAGCGCCGCGGCCTTGTCGCCGCGCTGCTTGGCGTTGGAGGCCAGGATCAGCATGTGGTAGTACGGCGCGTGGGAGCGGCTCAGTTCCGCTTTCAGCAGCGTATCGGATTCGTCCAGCCAGCCGGCTTGCGTCAGCAGGTCGGCGCCGGCGGTGATCACCGCCTGGCGTTCGTAAGGATTGCCGGTGGCCTTGTCCGCGGCCGCCACCCGCTGTTTGACTTCCTCGCGCAAGGATCGCGGCAGCTCGCCCTTGGGCTGGTTCAGACGCGCCAGCGCCAGCCGCGACGACAAGGCGCCCAGGCGGTCCGCGGTGGACAAGCCCGCGTCCGCGGCCAGTTTTTCCAGCGCGGCGTCCCATTGCGCCGCCAAGGCCTGGCGCTCCGCCCCGTCCGCGCTCAGCGCCTTGACGATGTCGGCGGCGCTATTGATCAGGATGTCGGCGTTGGCGCGCGGCTGCGCCAAGGCGGCGCGCGCGACGGCTAGCCCCGCTGCGCGGTCCGGCGCCGGAGCGTCCTCGCCGGCAGCCGCGGCCAGCGCTTTCAGCTTCAGCCGCAGCGCGGTGGCCGCCGGCTGCGCCGGCGCCTTGTCCGCCAAACCCGCCAGCGTCGCCGCCACCTGCTTCTCCGGCACGATCTGCGCCTGATCGGTGTCCCAGGAATAATCCGCCAGCAATTGCCAATCGCCGTCCGCCAGCTTGTCCCCGGCCAAGGCCGCCTGCAGCAGCGCTTTCACCGGCCGCACCACCGCCAGCCCCAGCTCCAGCGTGCGCAGATAACGCTCCGGGTCCACCTCGCCCGGCAGGCGAGTGATCTCGGCGCCGTCCGGCCGGAACAGAATCATGGTCGGGTAGCCGCGCACTTTGAATTCGCTGCCCAGTTTTTGCGCGTCCGGGCTGTCCCCGTCCAGGTAGACCGGCACGAACTGGCGGGTGCGGGCGATGAAGTCCTGGCGGTTGAAAATGGTGGCCTTGACCTGGTTGCACGGCGGGCACCATACCGCGCCCCAGTACAGGAACAGCGGCTTGTTTTCCGACTTGGCCTTGGCGAAGGCCGCCGCCACATCGCCCTGCAGCCAGGCTATGCCGGGCGGCAAGGCGTGGCCGTCAACCGGCGCGGAGGCCGCCTGCGCCGGCAAGGCCAGGCTGGCGGCGACAAAAGCCAGCGAGATCAAGGTAAGCTTCATCGCAGAATTCTCTTAGAGTTGGTTTGTCGAACCATGCTAACGCAATTATTCGAACGTAATAAAGTGCAATCCCTTCTGTGCTTAGCGATAAAAAATCCATTGTCGCGCGCGCGCCGCGCAACACCGCCACTCCCGCCGCAAGGACACCGCGCATGACCGCCCTACCCGCCTACTGGCTTGGCCCCTTATTGCTGGAAGACGGCTTCGAACGCAACGCCGCCGGCCAAGTCGTCGCCACCACCACCCGCCGCGCCCATTTGCTGATCGCCGACGGCCGCATCGCCGAACTGCGCTTCGACGCGGCCCCGGAAGACGGGCGGCCGCGCCGGGACGCGCGCGGCTGGCTGGCGCTGCCGGCCTTCGCCGACATGCACATCCACCTGGACAAAGGCCATTACGGCGGGCCTTGGCGCGCCGCCACGCCCTTCGTCAGCGTGGCGGAGCGCATCCGCGAGGAACAAGGTTTTCTGCTGGATTTCCTGCCCGACACCCGGCGCCGCGCCGAAGCGCTGCTGGACCTGATCGCCGCCGACGGCGTCGCCTTTGCCCGCGTGCATTGCAATGTGGACCCGGTGGCCGGTCTCGCCACCATGGAGCAAGTGCGTCTGGCGCTGGACAGCCGCAAGCATTGGCTGGATTACGAGCTGGTCGCCTTCCCGCAGCACGGCCTGCTGTCCGGCGGCACCCTCAAGCTGATGGACCAGGCGCTGGCCTCCGGTTTCGATGTGGTGGGCGGGCTGGACCCGGCCAGCGTGGATGGCGATATCGAACGTTCGCTCCATGCCACGCTGGAGCTGGCGGTCAAGCACGGCGCGCCGGTGGACCTGCATCTGCACGAGCGCGGCGAGCTGGGCGCCTACACGCTGGAACGGCTGGCGCGGCTGAGCGAATCGGCCGGCCTGGCCGGCCGGGTCAGCGTCAGCCACGCTTACTGTCTGGGGGAACTGGAACCGGCCCGGCTGAACCAGGTGTGCGCGGCGCTGGCCGCCAGCGGCATCGCCATCGTGTCGGCGGCGCCCATCGACGTGCCGATGCCGCCGCCGCGCGTCCTGGCCGCGCACGGCATTCCGCTGAGCCTGGGCAACGACAACATCAACGACCACTGGACGCCCTACAACAGCGGCAGCATCGTCGAGCGCGCCAGCCGTCTGGGCGAGCGCCACGGCTGGAACGATGAATACTCGCTGAGCCGCGCCTTGCGCCACATCAGCCGCGGCCTGACGCCGCTGGACGACGCCGGCCGCCGCGTGTGGCCGCAAGTCGGCGACGCCGCCGATCTGACCCTGGTGGACGCCTGTTGCTCCGCCGAGCTGATCGCCCGCCGCAAGCCGGTGCGCGGCGTGCTGCGCGGCGGCCGGCCGGGCTGGTGGGCCGAGGGCTAGGCCCAGCCAAGCTTCGCCGCCTGAAAAACTCTTACAGCAACTCCAGCGCCATTGCCGTCGCCTCGCCGCCGCCTATGCACAGGCTGGCCACGCCTCGCTTGCCGCCGCGCTGACGCAGCGCCGACAGCAAGGTGATGATGATGCGCGCGCCGGAGGCGCCGATGGGGTGGCCCAGCGCGCAGGCGCCGCCGTGGACGTTGACCTTGTCGTGCGGCAGGCCCAAATCCTGCATCGCCGCCATGGTCACCACGGCGAAGGCTTCGTTGATCTCGTAGAGATCCACGTCGCCGGCGCTCCAGCCCGCCTGGGCCAGCAGCTTGCGGATCGCCTCCACCGGCGCGGTGGTGAACCAGCCCGGCTCCTGGGCGTGGGTGGCGTGGCCGACGATGCGGGCCAGCGGGCGCAGGCCGCGGCGCGCCGCCTCCTCCGCCGTCATCAACACCAGCGCGGCGGCGCCGTCGGAAATGGAGCTGGCGTTGGCCGGCGTCACCGTGCCGTCCTTCTTGAACGCCGGTTTCAGCGTCGGAATCTTGTCGACATTGGCCTTCAAGGGCTGCTCGTCGGTGTCCACCACCTGCTCGCCGCCGCGGCCGCTGACCGTCACCGGCGCGATCTCGTCGCGGAACAGGCCGTCGCGGATGGCCGCCTGGGCGCGGTTCAGCGAGGCGATGGCGAAGGCGTCCTGGGCCTCGCGGCTGAAGCCGTACTTCTCCGCGCACCATTCGGCGAACACTCCCATCAGCTTGCCCTTATCGTAAGCGTCCTCCAGGCCGTCCAGGAACATATGGTCCTTGATTTCGCCATGGCCCAGGCGCAGGCCGGCCCGCGCCTTGGTCATCAGATAAGGCGCGTTGCTCATGCTCTCCATGCCGCCGGCCACCATCACCCGCGCGCTGCCGGCGCGCAAGAGATCATGGGCCAGCATCGCCGCCTTCATGCCGGAGCCGCACATCTTGTTGACCGTGGTGCAGTTCACCGCCAGCGGCAGGCCCGCGCCCAGCGCCGCCTGACGCGCCGGCGCCTGGCCCTGGCCGGCCGGCAGCACGCAGCCGACGATGGCTTCGTCGATGTCGGCCGCCGGCACGCCGGCGCGCTCCACCGCGGCCTGGATCGCCGCCGCGCCCAGCTCCGCCGCCGTCTTGGCCGCCAAAGCGCCCTGGAAGCCACCCATGGCGGTGCGCGCCATGCCCACGATCACGATGTCTTGCTGTTGCATTGCTCACTCCTCAAGTCGATTGCCGGGCATCCGCGCCGCGCTTGTCCAGCGTTTTCTCGCACTGATGCCGCAATTGGGAAATTTCGCTCAATACCACCTTGATGTCTTCCATCTGCTCCAGCAGCTGCTGTTCCTTGCGTTGCAGGATGCGGATGAATTCGTGCAGCTGCGGCGCGTCGTCGCTGGCCGCGTCGTAGAGCGCGAACAGCTCGCGGATTTCCTGCAGGGACAGGCCGATGCGCTTGCCGCGCAGAATCAGCATCAGCCGCACCCGGTCGCGCCGGCTGTAGATGCGGCGCTGCCCCGCCCGCAGCGGCTCCAGCAATTGCTGGTCTTCGTAAAAGCGGATGGTGCGCGTGGTCACGTCGAACTCCTGCGCCAATTCGGTAATGCTGTAGGTCTGCTCCGCCATCTTCCTCTCCCGCCTCCCCGGCGCCGCCGGACCATTCGCGCAACATTCGCCGTTGCGCTTGTCATTGTTGATTGACGTTAACGTAAACGTCAAGCTATCTTGAATACAGCATAGAGCAAATAGTCGAGGAAACAACATGCAAGCCAAAATCGCAGTGGTGGGCGCCGGCACCATGGGCAACGGCATCGCCCAGGTCTTCGCCAGCCACGGTTACGAAGTGCGCCTGGCCGACGTCAGCCAGGCCGCGCTGGACAAGGGCCTGGCCGCCGTCGCCTCCAGCCTGGCGCGCCTGGTGAAGAAGGGCCAGCTAGCCGAGGCCGACGTCCCCGCCATTCTCGCCCGCATCCAGACCACCACCCGCCTGGCTGATCTGGCCGACCGCGACCTGGTAGTGGAAGCCGCCACCGAGAACGCCGCGGTCAAGGAAAGCATCTTCCGCGAACTGGCCGCCGTGGTGCGCCCGGACGCGGTGCTGGCGTCCAACACCTCGTCGATTTCACTGACCCGCATCGCCAGCTGGGTCAGCCAGCCGGAGCGCGTGGTGGGCATGCATTTCATGAACCCGGTGCCGGTGATGCAGCTGGTGGAAATCATCCGCGCGCTGCAAACCGGCGACGCCGCCTACCGGCTGGTCTACGAATTGAGCCAGGCGCTGGGCAAGACCCCGGTCACGGTCAAGGACGCCGCCGGCTTCGTTTCCAACCGGGTGCTGATGCCGATGATCAACGAGGCCGCCTTCACGCTGCACGAAAACCTGGCCAGCGCCGAGGACATCGACACCGTGATGAAGCTGGGCATGAACCACCCCATCGGCCCGCTGGCCTTGGCGGACCTGATCGGCCTGGACACCTGCCTGTCCATCATGGACATCCTCTACACCGAATTTCGCGACAGCAAATACCGCGCCTGCCCGCTGCTGGCCCAACTGGTGCAGGCCGGCCACCTGGGCCGCAAGAGCGGCAAGGGCTTTTACAGCTACGCCTGAGCCGGCGCCGCCGGCAACGGGCTTTATTCAAGATCAGACGGAGGCAGCACCATGACCCAGGCAGTCCCCACCATCAAATTGCTGATCGGCGGCGAATTCGTCGAATCCCGCAGCGCCGAATGGCGTGACATCGTCAACCCGGCCACTCAGGAAGTGCTGGCGCGGGTGCCGATGGCCACCCAGGACGAAGTCGACGCCGCCGTCAGCGCCGCCAAGACCGCCTTCGCCGGCTGGAAGAAAACCGCCATCGGCGCGCGCGCGCGCATCTTCCTGAAATACCAGCAGCTGATCCGCGAGCACATGAAGGAGCTGGCGGCGCTGCTGACCGCCGAGCAAGGCAAGACCCTGGCCGACGCCGAGGGCGACATCTTCCGCGGCCTGGAAGTGGTGGAGCACGCGTCCGCCATCGGCAATCTGCAACTGGGCGAATACGCGGAGAACGTCGCCGGCGGCGTCGACACCTATACCGTGCTGCAGCCGCTGGGCGTCTGCGCCGGCATCACCCCGTTCAACTTCCCGGCGATGATTCCGCTGTGGATGTTCCCGATGGCCATCGCCACCGGCAACACCTTTGTGCTCAAACCGTCGGAACAAGACCCGATGGTGACCATGCGCCTGGTGGAGCTGGCGCTGGAAGCCGGCATCCCGCCCGGCGTGCTCAATGTGGTGCACGGCGGCGAACAGGTGGTCAACGCGCTGTGCGACCACCGCGACATCAAGGCGGTGTCCTTCGTCGGCTCCACCAAGGTGGGCACCCATGTGCACCAGCGCGCCAGCCTCAACGGCAAGCGCACCCAGTGCATGATGGGCGCCAAGAACCACGCCATCGTGCTGCCGGACGCCAATAAGGAACAGGCGCTGAACCAGTTGACCGGAGCCGCTTTCGGCGCCGCCGGCCAGCGCTGCATGGCGCTGTCGGTGGCGGTGCTGGTGGGCGAGGCCCAGCAGTGGATACCGGAGCTGGTGGCCAAGGCGCGCGGCCTGAGCGTGGGCGCCGGCAAGGACAACCCGGACCTGGGCCCGCTGATCTCCTGCGCCGCCCGCGAACGCGTGGCCGGCCTGATCGGCCGCGGCGTGGAAGAAGGCGCGCGCCTGGAACTGGACGGCCGCGACATCCAGGTGGCCGGCTACGAGCGCGGCAACTTCGTCGGCCCCACCATCTTCTCCGGCGTCAAACCGGAAATGAGCGTCTACCACCAGGAAGTCTTCGGCCCGGTGCTGTGTCTGATGGCGGCGGATTCGCTGGACGACGCCATCGCCATCGTCAACGCCAACCCCAACGGCAACGGCACCGCGGTGTTCACCCAGAGCGGCGCGGCGGCGCGCAAATTCCAGGAAGAGATCGACGTCGGCCAGGTGGGCATCAACGTGCCCATCCCGGTGCCGGTGCCGCTGTTCAGCTTCACCGGCTCGCGCGGCTCCAAGCTGGGCGACCTCGGCCCTTACGGCAAGCAGGTGGTGCTGTTCTACACCCAGACCAAGACCGTCACCAGCCGCTGGTTCGACGACGCCGCCAGCGGCGGCAAGGTCAACACCACCATTTCGCTGCGCTGACCGGGAGCCCGCCATGGATTTCGCACTGACCGAAGAACAAATCGCCTTTCAGGACAGCGCCCGCGACTTCGCCGCCAGCGAGCTCGCGCCACGCGCCGCGGAATGGGACGAAGAGGAAACCTTCCCGCTGGAGGTGATCCGCCGCAGCGGCGAGATGGGCTTTCTCGGCCTGTACACGCCGGAAGCCTACGGCGGCCTGGGCCTGTCGCGGCAGGACTCCGCCATCGTCTTTGAAGAACTGGCCGCCGGCTGCACCTCCACCGCCGCCTATCTGACCATCCACAATATGGTCAGCTGGATGATAGCCAGCTTCGGCAGCCCGGAACTGGCCGAGCGCTGGGTGCCGCGCATGGTCAGCGGCGAGCTGCTGGGCAGCTACTGCCTGACCGAGCCCGGCGCCGGCTCCGACGCCGCCTCGCTGAAGACCCGCGCCGAGCGCAAGGGCGATAGCTATGTGCTCAACGGCTCCAAGATGTTCATCTCCGGCGCCGGCAGCACCCAGGTGCTGGTGGTGATGGCGCGCACCGGCGGCCCCGGCCCCAAGGGCGTGTCCGCCTTCGTGGTGCCGGCGGACGCGCCCGGCGTGCAATACGGCAAGAAAGAGAAAAAAATGGGCTGGAACAGCCAGCCCACCCGCGCCATCACCTTCGACAATGTGGAAATCCCGGCCGCCAACCGGCTGGGCGAGGAAGGCCAGGGCTTCGCCTTCGCGATGAAGGGCCTGGACGGCGGCCGCATCAATATCGCCACCTGCGCGGTGGGCACCGCCCAGGCCGCGCTGGCCGCCGCCCAGCGCTATGTGCAGGAACGCCAGCAATTCGGCCAGCCGCTGGCCGAGCTGCAAAGCGTGCAGTTCCGGCTGGCGGACATGCTGACCGAGCTGGTGGCCGCGCGGCAGATGGTGCGGCTGGCGGCGTGGAAACTGGACCAGGCCAGCCCGGACGCCGGCGCTTATTGCGCCATGGCAAAGCGGCTGGCCACCGATTTGAGTTTCAATGTGGCCAACAACGCGCTGCAACTGTTCGGCGGCTACGGCTATCTGAAGGACTTCCCGCTGGAACGCCATGTGCGCGACCTGCGCGTGCACCAGATTCTGGAAGGCACCAATGAAGTGATGCGGATGATCGTGGCGCGCAAGCTGTTGCAGGACGGCGCGCTGGAAACCCTGCGCTGAGCGAAGCCGGAAACATCCCTGATGCTGCGTTGCGCCGGCTCGCCGCGGGGTTTTCCGGCCTCCCTCATCCACACCGAATCCATAAAGGCATACGCTATGAATCACTACGCCCACCTGAACGTGGAAAAACGCGGCCACACCGCCGTGATCACCATAGACAATCCGCCGGCCAACACCTGGAACCGCGACAGCCTGAGCGCGCTGAAACGGCTGGTGGCGGACCTGAACGCCGACCGCGACATCTATGCGCTGGTGATCACCGGCCAGGGCGAGAAGTTCTTCTCCGCCGGCGCAGACCTCAAGCTGTTCGCCGACGGCGACAAAAAGGTGGCCACCGAGATGACCATGCTGTTCGGCGAGGCCTTCGAGGCCTTGTCCGCCTTCCGCGGCGTCAGCATCGCCGCCGTCAACGGCTATGCGATGGGCGGCGGCCTGGAGTGCGCGCTGGCCTGCGACATCCGCATCGCCGAAGAACAGGCGCAAATGGCGCTGCCGGAAGCCGGCGTCGGCCTGCTGCCCTGCGCCGGCGGCACCCAGAACCTGCCCTGGCTGGTGGGCGAAGGCTGGGCCAAGCGCATGATTCTGTGCGGCGAGCGCATCGACGCGCGCACCGCCGAGCGCATCGGCCTGGTGGAAGAAGTGGTGGCCAAGGGCCAGGCGCTGGACGCCGCGCTCAAGCTGGCGGAACAAGCCGCGCGCCAGTCGCCGTCCTCGGTGGCGGTGTGCAAGCAACTGGTGCAGCGCGCGCGGCTGCAGCCGCCGGCTCACAATCTGATCCACGAGCGCGAAGGCTTCATCAAGCTGTTCGACACCCAGGACCAGGGCGAAGGCACCCGCGCCTTCCTGGAAAAACGCGCGCCGCAATGGAAGAACGCCTGACCCTCACCCAAGGACGAATCCGCCATGTCCAACCTGGTACTGTTTGAAGAACTGCCGGTCCGAGGCGGCCAGCGCATCGCCATCGCCACGCTGAACGCGGAAAAATCGCTGAACGCGCTGACGCTGGACATGATACGGCTGCTGGACGCGCGCTTGAGCGCCTGGGAGAACGACGACGCCGTGGTGGCCGTGCTGCTGCGCGGCGCCGGCGACAAGGCCTTCTGCGCCGGCGGCGACGTGCGCTCGCTGCGCGCCGCGCTGCTGGAAGACGGCGAGGTCTATCCCAACCCGCACGCCGTCGCCTTCTTCAGCGAGGAATACCGGCTCGACTACCGCATCCACCGCTACCGCAAGCCGCTGATCGTATGGGGCGGCGGCATCGTCATGGGCGGCGGCCTGGGCCTGATGGCCGGCGCCAGCCACCGCGTGGCCACCCCGGCCACCCGCATCGCGATGCCGGAAATCACCATAGGCCTGTACCCGGACGTGGCCGGCAGCTGGTTCCTGCAACGGATGCCGGCCAAGCTCGGCCTGTTCCTGGGCCTGACCGGCGCGCCGCTGAACGCCGGCGACGCCTTGCTGTGCAATCTGGCCGACCATGTGCTGCCGGCCGACGGCCAGACCCCGCTGCTGACCGCGCTGCGCGATCTGGCCTGGGAGCAGCCGGCGGAACGCCACCACGGCCTGGTCAGCGCCCTGCTCAACGAGATGGAGCGCGACGTGGCGCTGCCGGAGGCCAACGCCGGCCGCAATCTGCTGGCGGTGCATCAGCTGATGAACCGCGGCAGCCTGGAAGCGGTGGCCGCCGCGCTGCGCGACACCGCCTTCGAAGACCCGTGGCTGGCCGGCGCCGCCAAGAGCTTCGCTCACGGCTGCCCGACGTCCGCCGCCGTCTGCTGGGAAATCTTCCAGCGCGCCAAACACCTGTCCCTGGCCGAGGTCCTGCGCATGGAGCTGGCGCTGTCGGTCAACTTCTGCGCCAAGCCGGACTTCCGCGAAGGCGTGCGCGCGCTGCTGGTGGACAAGGACCGCGCGCCGCAATGGCATTGCCGCGAGCTGGGCGATATTCCGCCGGGCTGGGTGGACAGCCATTTCGATTCGCCGTGGACGGAGGCCGACCACCCGCTGGCCGCGCTCCAATAACAATCGAGGAGAGAGAAGATGCAAACCATCGCCTTCATCGGCCTGGGCAATATGGGCGGCCCCATGGCCGCCAACCTGCTGAAGCAGGGTTATAAGTTGAACGTGTTCGACCTGTCCGCCGACGCGCTGGCCAAGCTGGTCGCCGCCGGCGCGCGCGCGGCCGCCAGCGCCGCCGACGCCGTCCGCGGCGCCGACGCGGTGATTTCCATGCTGCCGGCCGGCCGCCACGTGGAAGGCCTGTACCTGGGCGAGTCCGGCCTGTTCGCGCAACTGCCGGCCGGCGCCCTGGTCATCGATTGCAGCACCATAGACGCCGCCACCGCGCGCAAGGTGGCCGCCGCGGCCGACGCCGCCGGCCTCAAGATGCTGGACGCGCCGGTGTCCGGCGGCACCGCCGGCGCCGCCGCCGGCACCTTGACCTTCATCGTCGGCGGCGCCGCCGCCGAGCTGGAACGGGCGCGGCCTCTGCTGCAAGCCATGGGCAAGAACATCTTCCACGCCGGCGCCGCCGGCGCCGGCCAGACCGCCAAGATCTGCAACAATATGCTGCTGGGCATCCTGATGGCCGGCACCGCGGAGGCGCTGGCGCTGGGCGTGAAGAACGGGCTGGACCCCAAGGTGCTGTCCGACATCATCAGCCAGAGCTCCGGCCGCAACTGGGCCACCGAGCTGTACAACCCCTGGCCCGGCGTGATGGAGAACGCGCCGGCCAGCCGCGGCTACAGCGGCGGCTTCATGACTGAACTGATGCTGAAAGACCTGGGCCTGGCCGAGGAAACCGCGCTGCACAGCCACGCGGCCAATCCGCTGGGATCGCTGGCCCGCAATCTGTACGAGGAACACGCGCAGGCCGGCTTCGGCAAACTGGACTTCTCCAGCATCCTCAAGCACTTCCACCCGCTGGATTGAGTACTGTCGCGCGGCCCCGCCTTGGGGCCGCTGACAAGGCTCCGGAGACCAGCCGCCACGCATTTGGCGCGGCAAGCCCATCCAGGCGGTGCTGAATGACGGTCAATGCTTGGCCAGGCCGAAGAAACGCCGGATCTTGTCCACCAGCTCCGCCCGCTGCGGCGAGCCGTGGCCCTCCTGCCAATCCTGCGGCAGCTTGCGGGTGCGCTCGGCCAGGCGTTCCGCCAGAATCGACGAGATCGCCTCGGCCAACTCCTTGCGCGAACTCAGAATGGACTGGAAGGATTCCTTGTCCAGCCGCAGGCACTCCACATTGGAACGCGCGATCACGGTGCCGCTGCGCGCCTCGCCGGTCATCAAGCCCATCTCGCCGAAGAAATTGCCGCCCTCCAGCACGTCCACCAGCTTGCGGCTGCCGTCCGGCAGGTTCACCCACACCTCCACCTCGCCGCTGAGCATGATGTAGAGCCAATGCGCGACCGCGCCCTGATGCATGATGATGTCGCCGGTGACGAAGGGCGTGAACTTGAGCTGATCGGCCAACACCACCATTTCCTCGTCGTTGAGGCTGGTCAGCAGCTCCACCTTGCGCAGCGCCTGCACCCTCTCCTCCAGGTGCTTCTTCATCCGCGCTTCCATATACTTTTCATTGTCCTTGATGGTCAGCACATTGTAGTGCGGCGAGGACATTTTCAGATTATGGCGGCGCAAGGCGGCGTCGATATGGGTGCGCACCACGGAATCGGTCAGATCGTCGGCGGCGAGATCCGTCAGCCAGTAACGCACCGCGTACTTGCTGTAGCCGTTCTCGAAACCCATCAAAATACAGTTGGGCTCCGGCGACAAGGCCACGCCGGGCAGTTGCGCCTCGCGCAAGGAGCGCTCCACCACGGTGATGATCTGATTGGGCAGCGTGTCCCAATTGATGTTGAACCACACCCAGCGCCGCCATTGCAGCGGGCCGCCCTGGTGCTTGCCCAGGATGGCGAACTGCCCCTTCATCAGCTGGCTGTTGGGAATCACCACGGTTTCCCAGTTGCGGGTTTCCACCAGGGTGGCGCGCCAATTGATTTCCACCACCCGGCCGGACAGCTCGCCGGACTTGATCCAGTCCCCCACCTCCACCGAATTGTCCAGTTGCAGCGACAGACCGGCCAGGATATTGCCCAGCGTGTCCTGCATGGAAAACGCCAGCACGCCGGTGATCACCGCCGAGGTGGTGACGATGTGGCTCAGGTCCAGGCCGGCCAGGCGCAAGAGCACCAGGCCCCAGCCCACGCAGCCCAGCACCAGCAGGATGTCTTCCAGAATGCGCGGCGGATGCAGGCGCAGCAAGGGCAGGAACAAGCGCATCAACATCATCGCCCACAGCCGGATCAGCGCCAGGCCCAGCACGATGATGGCCACCTGCTTGATCCACTCCGCCACCGCCTGATCGCCCTGCGGACCCAGATTGATCACCACCAGCGCAACGGCGGCGGCCAGCAGCGAACGCAGCGTCGACTTGCGGGCTTCCGGCCGCAGCAGATAGAGCAAGGCGGCGCAGGCGGCCGTCAGCGCCACGAACAGCGTCAGACTGTCGTGCCACGCCTGAGGGATCAGCTTTTCCAGCCAGCTAACCGTCGGGGCCGTATCCATGCCGCCTCCGCGATGAAATCTTTGATGGGAAACCGCCGATGGCGGCGCCGCTGCGGCAGGGAAGAGGGGGAAACAACAGGCCGGCCGCTTTTCATTGATAGTCCATCGCGGCGGATAAAAAAAATCCCTCCCGTGTAGGGAGGGCTGCAAGGTATCGGGGAAGTGTAATCGCCGGAGCTGGGGAGCCGCCGGAATCACAGCGCCCTGCTATACCAGTGCAGCGCGCAATTGAATGCTACACATTCCCATAGCATTTAGATATGAGTACATTTACTTAGCAAGCATGTCTCGCAGTACAGGTTCCACATCGTCCGGCGTGGTCAGCCTGCGGATGCGCTCGAACAAGGCGCCGGCCTCGGGCCAGGTGCGCTTGAGCTGCCCCAGCCATTGCTTGGTGCGCGCCACCGGGTAGCGTCCGTCCTCGGACTGGACGCGGCACTGCAGAAACAGGTCCAGCACCCAGGGCTGCATCTCGCTCCAGGGCATGGCTTCGGCGCCGTCCCCGCGCTTGATGCGCAGCGCCAGGTCCGGGCAGGCCACCAGGCCGCGGCCTATCATCACCGTGTCGCAGCCGCTTTGCTCGCGGATGGCGCGGTAATCGTCCAGCGTCCACACCTCGCCGTTGGCCACCACCGGCACCGCCACGCTCTCGCGGATGCGGGCGATCCAGTCCCAATGCGCCGGCGGCCGGTAGCCCTCCACCTTGGTGCGGCCGTGCACCGCCAGTTCCTGCGCGCCGCCGGCTTCCAGCGCCCGCGCGCATTCCAAGGCCCGGCTTTTGTCTTCATAGCCCAGCCGCATTTTGGCGGTGACCGGTATTTCGGCCGGCACCGCCGCGCGCACCGCCTGGACGATCTGGAACAACAGCTCGGGATCGTTGAGCAGGACGGCGCCGCCGCGATGGCGGTTGACAGTGGGCGCCGGACAGCCGAAATTCAGGTCTATGCCCGGCGCGCCCAGGCTGGCGGCCTTGGCGGCGTTCTCGGCCAGACAGGCCGGGTCCGAACCCAGCAATTGCACCCGCACCGTGACGCCGGCGCGGGTCTTGCCGCCGCGCGCCAGCTCCGGGGCCAGCCGCATGAAAGTGCGGGTGGGCAGGAGCGCCGAGGTGACGCGGACGAACTCGGTCACGCACAGATCAATGCCGCCCACCCGGGTCAGCACATCGCGCATCGCCTCGTCCACCAGGCCCTCCATCGGGGCAAGAACCAATTTCATTGCAAACATCGCCGGAAAAAAGGCGAATATTGTACCGCAAAGCGGGGAAAGGCATTCAATGCAAATCGCCATCCGCCAGGCCGGCGCGGAATCCGTCCGCTGCTGGCTGCCCTTGTTTCTGGCTTATCTCGATTTCTATCAGGTCGCGCAGCCGGCGGAAGCCTGCGCCGCCTTCCTGGAACAGCGGCTGAGCACGGGCGAAGCGGTGGTCTTCCTGGCGGAAGACGCCGCCGGCGTCCAAGGCTTCGCCCTGCTCTATCCCGGCTTCTCCTCGCTCTCCCTGCGCCCGCACTGGCTGCTGCACGACTTGTTCGTATCGCCGGCCTGCCGCGGCGGCGGCGTCGGCCGCGTATTGCTGGAGCGTTGCCAGGCCCATGTCGCCGCGCTGGGCGGCGGCCTCACGCTGCAAACCGCGCACGGCAATCTGAACGCGCAGCGGCTGTACGAACAATCAGGATTTAAACTGGATAGCGAATTCCGGGTCTATGAATGGAGCCCCGGATAAGCCGGGCGCGCCGGAGCTCGCCTTGACGCGCCGCCAAGCGCTGCGGCATCCTTCGCCCCCTTGATGACATTGCCCAATGGAGCCGACATGAAACAGCATCGCGTCATCTTCGACACGGACCCTGGCCTCGACGACGCGGTCGCCATCCTGTTCCTGCTGGGCGCGAGCGCCGACATCGAGCTGCTCGGCCTGACCACGGTGGCCGGCAACGTGGGCGTGGAACTGACCACCCGCAACGCCCGCATCGTCTGCGAATGGGCCGGCCGCGGCGACGTGCCCGTCTACGCCGGCGCCGACCGGCCGCTGGTCCAGCCCTATCAGGGCGCCGAACACGTGCACGGCGCCAGCGGCCTGGACGGCGCGCCGCTGCACGAGCCCGCCATGCCGGTGCGCGCCGAACACGCAGTGGACTTCATCGTGGACACCCTGCGCCGCGAACCGGCCGGCAGCGTCACCCTGTGCCCGGTGGGCCCGCTGAGCAATATCGCGCTGGCCTTGCGCCGCGCGCCGGACATCGCAGCACGCATCGGCCGCATCGTGCTGATGGGCGGCGGCTATTTCGCCGGCGGCAATATGACTCCGGCGGCGGAGTTCAACATCCACACCGACCCGCACGCGGCCGACATCGTGCTGCGCTGCGGCGCGCCCATCGTGATCTTGCCGCTGGACGTCACCCACCAGGCCACGACCACGCCGGCGCGCGTGGAATGGCTGCGCGGCCTGCCCAACCGCTGCGGCCCGCTGGCGGCCGCGCTGCTGACTTCGCTGGAGCGCTACGATGTGCAAAAGCTGGGCCAGGACGGCGCGCCGGTGCACGACCCCTGCGTGATCGCCTATCTGCTGCGCCCCGAGCTGTTCCGCGGCCGCGAAGTCAACGTGGTGGTGGAACTGGCCGGCCACTACACCACCGGCGCCACCGTGGTGGACTGGCACGGCGAATCCGGCCGCGCGCCCAACGCGCTCTACCTGACCGAGGTGGACTCCGACGGCCTGTTCCAGCTGATGGCCGACGCCCTCTCCCATCTGCCGTAAACCCAAGGAGGCCCCATGAAAATCGCTCCCGGCATTTATCGCCATTACAAAGGCCCGCTCTATGAAGTGCTGGGCACCGCCACCCACTCCGAAACCGGCGAACTGCTGGTGATGTACCGCGCGCTCTACGGCGAATTCGGCCTGTGGGCGCGCCCGGCCGGCATGTTCGAGGAAAGCGTCGCGCACGAGGGCCAGACCCTGCCGCGCTTCGCCCTGGTCAAGGCCTTCTGAGCGCCTCGATGCGTATTTTCCGCACCGATCAGTTCGCGCTGCCGCTGCCGCCCGGACACCGTTTCCCGGCGCAGAAGTACGTCTTGCTGGCGCAGGCCGTGGCCGGCTTCGCCGCCGAGGCGATGGACGCCGCGCCGGCGGCCAGCCGCTACGAGCTGGCGCTGGCCCACGACGACGCCTACCTGGACAAGGTGTTCAACGGCGCGCTCAGCGCCGCCGAGCAGCGCGAGATCGGCCTGCCCTGGAGCCCGCAACTGCTGGAACGCAGCCGCCGCTCGGTGGGCGCCACCATCGCCGCCGCCCGCTGGGCGCTGACGCGCGGCTGCGGCGTCAACCTGGCCGGCGGCACCCACCACGCCGGCCGCGCGATGGGCAGCGGGTTTTGCGTGTTCAACGATATCGCCGTGGCCGCGCGGCTGATGCTGGACGAGGGCCTGGCCCGCCGCGCGCTGGTGCTGGACCTGGACGTGCATCAGGGCGACGGCACCGCGGCCATCACCCGCGGCGACGCGCGCATCTTCACCTTCTCCATGCACGGCGCCGGCAATTTCCCCTTCCGCCGCGAAGCCGGCGATCTGGATATCGAACTGCCGGACGGAACCGGCGACCAGACCTATCTCGCCGCCCTGGCCGAACACTTGCCGCGCCTGTTCGCCGCCGATCCGGACCTGGTCTTTTACCTGGCCGGCGCCGATCCCTACGCCGGCGACCGCCTGGGCAAGCTGGCGCTGAGCCGGGACGGCCTGGCCGCGCGCGACCGCATGGTGCTGGAAGCCTGTCGCCAGTCCAAAGCCGCCGTCGCCGTCGTCATGGGCGGCGGCTACGCGGTGCCCATAGAAGACACCGTGGCGATCCAGACCGAAACCGTGCGCCTGGCCTGGCAAATCTTCGGCGCCGAGGGACAGATCGCCCGCCCCGGCGCGACTCATACACACCCACCCCGTCAATGGAGTCCGACATGAAAACCGCAACCTTCGCCGGCGGCTGCTTCTGGTGCATAGAAAGCGCCTACAATCGCCTGGCCGGCGTCCACAGCGCCGTATCCGGCTATACCGGCGGCCCCGGCGCCGACCCCAGCTACAAGGAAGTCTGCGCCGGCCGCAGCGGCCACGTGGAAGCCGTGCAAATCCGCTACGATCCCGCCCAGATAGACTACGACACCCTGCTGCGCGCCTTCTTCGCCCTGCACGACCCCACCACCCTCAACCGCCAGGGCAACGACGTCGGCCCGCAATACGCGTCGGTGCTGTTCTATCACGACGAGGAACAACGCCAGGCGGCGGAGCGCATGATGGCGGAGCGGGCCGGCGATTACCCGGCCCCCATCGTCACCCGGCTGGAAGCCGCCGCGCCCTTTTATCCGGCCGAAGACTATCACCAGCAATACTTTGATCAACATGGCCACGAACCCTATTGTCAAATGGTGGTTGCGCCAAAATTGGCCAAGTTTCAGCAATATTTTTCTGTTTACTTGAAGAAATAAGCCACACCCTGCCAGGGGCGAGCCCAGCTCCCGGCTTGGTTCGCGCGCCCCGGGCATCGCCGCTATAATCCGGCTCAGTAGCGGCGATGCCCAGATTGGCTGCGCGCCGGACGAACCCAATCTCCCCATGGCAGACAAGCACAGCATCATCACTGCATTCCGCACCGCCCTCACCCGTCACCTGGACCTGTTGCGCACCGCCTCCCCGCGCGGACGCCTGGCCTGCGCCGTGTTGTGGCTGCTCACCTTCGCCCTCTTGCTGGGCCAATCGGTGGCGCTGGACCTCAACCAGCAGCATCAGGAGCACCAGCAGGTGCACGGCCTGATTCTCTCCAGCCTGCAAACCCGGCTGCAGGAAAGCGAGATGCTGCAACAAAGCGTGGTCGACATCGTCGATCAGGAAAACAGCCTGCGCGAACAACGCATCCGCCTCTTGGTGGAATCGCTGGCGCGCGAACAGCCGCAGCTCTACTTCATCGGCTACCAGCCGCTGGTCAGCCACGCCTACCGCCGCGAATTCGAGCGCATGCGCAGCCAGCTGCAAGGCCAGCCCTACCGCATCCGCGACTACCAGCACCAGCAGGACAACGCCTGGGACCAGCAGCAAGCCTGGCGGCTGGCGGCCAAACGGCCGCGCTACCTGCCGCTGAGCATGGCCGAACCCGGCCTCGCCTCGGACGACTGGCGCGAAATGGGGCTGGACCTGCTGGCCGACAGCGTGCTGGCGCCCACTGTCCACCGCGCGATGGGCCAGGGCGAAGCGGTGTCCCCGGTGCTGCGCCTCAACAACGGCAAACAGGGCCTGGCCTTCTTCTCCGCCGTCTACAACACCGAAGCGCCGTCCCCGGTGCCGCTGGTGCGCAGCGAACAGACCGCCGGCATGGTGGTGCAGGTGCTGTCCCTGGACAGACTGGTCAGCCTGACCCCCAATATGGCGACGCGCTACAGCGTGGCGCTGCAACGCAAAGACAGCGCGCCCAGCGGCTACGACCCGCTGATCTACCGCCACCAACAGCAGGACCGGCCCGGCTGGCTGGCGCAATGGCTGCTGCCGGCGCTGGAAATCCGCAAAAGCCTGGACACCCCCTATCTGCCCTACGAGCTGACGGTGCGCCGCCAGCTCAGCTTCGACCGCACCGCGCCGCTGGAGCTCTTGCTCAGCGCCCTCTTCTCCATGGTGCCGGCCTACTTGCTGCTGATCATCCTGGCGCTGCTGGCGCAAAACCGCCAGGCGCAGGAACAGGCGCAAGACCGGCTGCACCGCGAGCGCGAATACGCGATGGTGGCGCTCAGCGGCATCAGCGACGCGGTGATCAGCATCGACATCGACCTGAGCATCCGCTACCTCAACCCGGCGGCGGAAACCCTGCTCGGCCTGAAGGCGCTCGACGCCGCGCAACGCAAGCTGCACCAAGTGGTGAGGCTCAACTACGAATTTGCGCGCCAGGTGGAGGAAGACCCGGTGCACAAGGCCATCCAGCGCCGCGAAACCGTGCTGCTGGCGCAAAACTGCTACCTGATACGCAGCGACGGCGAAAAACTGCTGATCGAAGGCTCGGTGTCCCCGCTGCCCGGCCGCGACGGCCGGCTGATGGGCGCGGTGCTGACCTTCCGCGACACCGCCCCCATCCGCCGCCGCATGCTGGCGGCGCTGGAAGCCAGCGAAACCCGGCTGCGCCAGCACGAAATGGAGCTGGCCCGCGTCGCCCGCATCAACACCATGGGCGAGATGGCCTCCGGCATCGCCCACGAGATCAACC
The DNA here is from genome assembly GCF_020544465.1 of Chromobacterium rhizoryzae. NCBI lineage: Bacteria > Pseudomonadati > Pseudomonadota > Betaproteobacteria > Neisseriales > Chromobacteriaceae > Chromobacterium > Chromobacterium rhizoryzae. The sequence continues at coordinate 2,323,079 of NZ_CP066126.1, read as the reverse complement.
AGCCGCTGTCCGCCATCATGAGTTACTGCCAGGCCGGGCTCAGCCTGCTGGAAGACGAAGAACCGGACATGGCCATGCTGCGCCGCGCGCTGGACTCCTCCGTCACCCAGGCCAGCCGCGCCGGCCAGATCATCCAGCGCCTGCGCGAGTTCGTGATCAAGAAAACCCAGCAATTCAACCCCATAGACCTGAACCAGGTGGTGGGCAATGCGCTCAACCTGCTGGAATACGAACTGAAAACCCACGATATTCATATTGAGCAGAATATTTGCCACGACCTGCCATTGGTCTACGCTGACAACATACAACTGGAACAAGTGGTGCTGAACCTGATGCGCAACGCGCTGGACGCCATGGAAACCGTCGCCCCCTGGGGGCGGCTCAGCATCGCCACCAGCCTGAACGGCCGCTGGATCCGGCTGAGCATAGGCGACAACGGCGCCGGCATCGCGCCGGAATTGCTGGACCGCATCTTCGCGCCCTTCTTCAGCACCAAGGCCAGCGGCATGGGATTGGGCCTGGCCATCTGCCAGACCGCCATAGAAGCGTTCGGCGGCAAGCTGAGCGCGCGCAATAAATCAACCGGCGGCGCGGAATTCATCATTGAACTGCCGCAACGGGACGCGCCGCCGTCAACGGGGTAACCGGCAGGAGTCAAAAACACAATGCAAAACACCACGCCAACCGTCTACATCGTCGACGACGACCCAGCCGTGCTGGACTCGCTGGCCATGCTGATCGCCGCGCAAGGCATGCGCACCGTCACCTTTCCCAACGCGATGGAGTTTCTCGCCCACTACGGCGGCAACGACATCGCCTGCCTGGTGCTGGACATCCGCATGCCGCAAATCACCGGCCTGGCGCTGCAAGAACAGCTGATCGACAAAAACGTGACCCTGCCCATCGTCTTCATCACCGGCCACGGCGACATCGAACAATGCCGCCGCGCCTTCCAGACCGGCGCCATCGACTTTCTGACCAAGCCCATAGACCAGGCGCGGCTGATAGAAAGCCTGCGCAAAGGCATACGGCTGAGCATTCTGCAACACCGCAAGGAAGAGGAAACCCAGGAAGTGATGGGCCTGCTCGCCCGCATCAGCGGCCGCGAGCGCGAAGTGCTGGAACTGGTGGCGGACGGCATGTCCAGCAAGGAAATCGCCCGGGTGCTGGACCTGTCCCCGCGCACCATAGAAGTACATAGGGCCAACCTGTTCAACAAACTCGGTGTAGACTCTCTGGCGGACCTGGTGCGCTTCTACCTGAAAGCGCTGGAAGCCACCGGCAAGAAACCCAACGACGACAGTTTTTTGAACGATACGCCCACCCCTTACTGAAACAACGCCATGGAACGACTGTTCAAACACGTCTGCCTGGTGGCGCGGCACAGCAAGCCCGCCATCGTTGAATCCCTGCGCCAGCTGGCCGACCACCTGTCCGCCTCCGGCGCCACCGTGCTGATCGACAAGGACAGCGCCACCCAGCAGGAAGCCGGCCCGCACGCGCTGATAGACCGCAACGACATGGGCAAGCTGGCCGACATCGTCATTGTGCTGGGCGGCGACGGCACCATGCTGTCCATCGCCCGGCTGCTGGCCCCCTACCGCGTGCCGCTGATCGGCATCAACCAGGGCCGGCTGGGCTTCATGACCGACATCCCGCTGCACGAGATGCTGGACTCCGTGGACGCCATCCTGCGCGGCGATTTCGTGCCGGAAGACCGCATCCTGCTGCAGGCCGCGGTGATACGCGAAGACGCCGAAGTGGCCAACGCGCTGGCCTTCAACGACGTGGTGTTCAGCCGCGGCGCCATGGGCTCGATGATAGAGTTCGAAGTCTTCATCGATAACCAGTTCGTCTACAGCCAGCGTTCGGACGGCCTGATCGTCTCCACCCCCACCGGCTCCACCGCCTACTCGCTGGCCTCCGGCGGCCCCATCCTGCACCCCACGCTGCAGGCCATCGCCCTGGTGCCCATCTGCCCGCAATCGCTGAGCAACCGCCCGATCGCGGTCAACGACTCCTGCGAAGTGGAATTCATGCTCACCCGCGGCCTGGACGCGCGCGTGCACTTCGACGGCCAATCCCATTGCGACCTGATGGAAATGGACCGCGTGCTGATCCGCCGCTACCGCAACCCGCTGCGCATCCTGCACCCGGTGGGTTACAACTACTACGACATGCTGCGCCACAAGCTCCACTGGGGCGAGCGCCTGCTCTGACACCTGACGCGAACACCCCATGCTCCTATCGCTGACCGTTAAAGACTTCGTCATCGTCGACAGCATCTCGCTGGACTTCCAAGCCGGCTTCACCGTGCTCACCGGCGAAACCGGCGCCGGCAAATCCATTCTGCTGGACGCCCTGAGCCTGCTGCTGGGCGACCGCGCCGAAGGCGCGCAAGTGCGCGAAGGCGCGGAGCGCGCCGAGATCACCGCCGAATTCGACACCCGCGGCCGCCCTGAAATCGACGCCTGGCTGGACGAAAACGGCCTCAACGGCGACGACGACGTGCTCCTGCTGCGCCGGCTGCTGGACAAATCCGGCCGCTCGCGCAGCTTCGTCAACGGCCAGGCCGCCACCCTCAGCCAGCTCAAGCAGCTGGGCGAATTCCTGGTCGACATCCACGGCCAGCACGCCCACCAATCGCTGATGAAGGCGGACGCCCAGCGCCAGCTGCTGGACGCCTACGCCGGCTCCGTCGCGCTGGCCCGCGACGTGAACAAGGCCTGGCAAGACTGGCAGACCGCCCGCCGCGCCCGCGCCGACGCCGAACGGCTGTCGCGCGAATCCGAAGTCGAGCGCGAACGGCTGAACTGGCAGATCAACGAACTGAGCGAGCTCAAGCTGCAGCCGGACGAATGGAGCGCGCTGAACCAGAGCCACTCCCGGCTGGCCAACGCCGCCGAACTGGCGCAAAGCGCCCAGCTGGCGGTGGACACACTGTCCGAGATGGACAATAGCTGCCTGACCATGCTGTCCCAGGTGCAAACCCGGCTCAGCAAGCTGGCCAATCTGGACCCGCGGCTGGCGGACACCCTGTCGCTGCTCGACTCCGTGGACGCTGAGTTGCGCGAAGTGGTCTACAGCCTGCGCGACTACGCCAGCGACATCGACGAAAACCCCGGCCAGCTGGCCGAAGTGGAAGGCCGGCTGGAAGCGCTGATGAGCACCGCGCGCAAATACCGGGCGCAGCCGCAAGACCTGCAGGAAAAACTGGACGACTGGCAGCAACAGCTGCAAGCGCTGGAAGCCTCCGCCGACATCGAAGCGCTGGCGCTGGCCGAAGCCTCCACGCTGGCGCGCTACCGCGCGCAGGCCGAGGCCCTGTCCGGCAAGCGCCGCCAGGCCGCCAGCGAGCTGTCCGCCCGCATCGGCGCGGAAATGCAGCACCTGGCGATGAGCGGCGCGCGCTTCGCCATCGAACTGGCCGCCCTGTCCGAACCCGGCGCCCACGGCCTGGAGTCCATCGAATACCTGGTGGCCGCCAACGCCGGCACCAGCCTGCGCCCGCTGGCCAAAGTGGCCTCCGGCGGCGAACTGTCCCGCATCAGCCTGGCCATGCAAGTGGTGATCAGCCAAGTGGCCAGCGTGCCCACGCTGATCTTCGACGAAGTGGACGTCGGCATCGGCGGCCGCGTCGCCGAAGTCATCGGCCACATGCTGCGCCAGCTGGGCCAGCGCTACCAAGTGCTGTGCATCACCCACCTGCCCCAAGTGGCCTCCTGCGGCAGCCATCACTGGCAAGTCAGCAAGAGCGAGCACAAGGGCCGGGTCAAGAGCCGCATCGAGCCGCTGAACAGCGAACAACGGGTGCTGGAAATCGCCCGCATGCTGGGCGGCGTGGAGCTGACCCAGACCACGCGCGAGCACGCGGCGGAAATGCTGGCGTCAAATGCGCCGGCCCTCTAGGCAAAGCGGCTAAGACCCGCTAAAATTGCGCCCTCTTACCGAATCGGGAAGCGTGGCAGAGTGGTTTAATGCAACGGTCTTGAAAACCGTCGTGGGTGCGAGCCCACCGTGAGTTCGAATCTCACCGCTTCCGCCAAAATAAATAGCCCAAGCCTATGCTTGGGCTATTGCCGTTTCGGGGCCTTTACCGCGTGGACTTTAACTTTCCAGCCCACTCCCAGCGGGCAAAATCTTGCCCTCTTCCGCAATGCCCTCCTTGCTGCTGAACACCAAAGCGCCCTGTCACGGCACTTTGATGATGGCCCTGCTTCAAAGGCTCCACTTCTTCAGCTGTCCAAAATAAATAAAGCCCAGTTATGACCGGGCTCTATGCGGCGAGGGACCAAATGCATCCTTGACAGAAGGCTAATTTTCCAGCTCCATGGAATAGTCACTATTTCTTACTTTTGCCTTGTTATCATTTTCTATTTTTTTATTCGCAAAACTCCACATTTCTTTTAGGCTTTCCTTAAAGAAATAACCATCCTCCTTAGAATCGTATTTACAATTTCTAATTTTACTGTTTCGCCACAACCAGATTTCACTACTGCCCATATCAGAAAAAGCAGTCAATGTCTGAGCCACCGAGTTGGCAACCCCAACACATACCCCATATCTTTTGGATGTGGCCGCATCCATTTCCTTCGCACCAGCCACTATCGAAAATGACATGAGAACACTTCCTAAAAGCAAAAACCGCATATCCATCCTTATACAATATCAAGAAGCCCTCCAAATGGAGGGCCAACCAAATTAGAACTGGTAGCTTACACCAAGCTTGAATAGATTGGTGCCCGATGTCACATCCTTACTACCCTCACTCATGGAGTTCATCGCACTCTTGACATACTCGTACTCACCACGCAGGGCAAAGTTTTTTGTGATCGCATAGCTAGCACCAATGCCAATACCAGGCAGTACTTTGCGTTTACTTATGCTGTCACTTACTCCGCCGGCTTCTCCTTTGATTGAGGTGTGCACGTTATTGAGGCTGACTTTGCCAAAAAGTTCAACATCTTCTGACACTGGCAGAATCCCGACCAGAGCCAGCCTCTCAGCATGCATCGGTACCGAATAGTTTGTTTTCCCGTCTTCGTCGACAGCAGAGTATTGCATCTTGCCGAAGTTGAGATATGACACTTCCGTCGCAAAGTAGGAGCCGAAGCGGTAGCCGGCTCCGACCTCCCAGATACCTCCTGCGCTTTTATTGTCAGTGATTCCTTCTTGGCTCTTTACCTTCTCCGTGTTATAGCCCAAATTACCAAAAACATACGCGCCACTCTCAGCCGCATGAGCGGTAACTGCGGACAGTCCCAGAATGGAAGCAATGATAAGTTTTTTCATTTTCAATCTATTGGTTGGTGGTTGGGCATTTATTTTCATCAAATTATTTCAAACGTTTGTATTACTTCTGTCAACTGACTAGCCAAGTTCCGTAACAGGGTGTAAATATTAGTTTACAAAACCCACTTAACATAATTTAATAGCATAAAATCACAATGGAAACACCCAATAAACCCATGAAAAATAGAGCAATTAATCAACAACCCTCTAAGCGAAGAGCCTGTTAACGAAAAACAGCTCCACGAGCCAAAGCTCGCGAAGCTGTTGTTTAAGATTAAGAACTGAAAAGATTACAAATTACTGCATTGTCCTGTCACGCCGCTGCGCCAAGATTTGCCACCTGCATTTTTGCAGTTATGCGCATGTTGGTGGTTGCCAATGACTTTCCCCGTGCAGTTCTTTGCAGAGAAGCACTGCCCCGGCTTTCTTGGCTGGATTTGATCGACTAGAGCATTTAATGTTGCAGGCGGTTTGCCGGCTTGTTGCATGGCGGATGCGGCCTCCTTGGCGTTCGCCGATTCAGCGGGTGATGCGCTAACGAAGGAAGACGCCAGCATAAGAACGGCGGCAAAAGGAATAGTCAGAATATTTACAGTCTTCATAATCAAACTCCTTTAAATGTGCTAGAAAGATGCAGAAAATTCACAAACCCCTATATTGACAATAAAATTAAGGCAATAGGAATACCTTAAGGCGCTTGCCTCGATACTCACACAAGCCTTGATTAAGGCAGTCAAAACACAACTAGTATTAACAATCAAGCCAATACCAATGCGGCCGCACACTTTAGGGACTGACTGGCATGTCTTCCGTTCTCAATTTTTGTTAGTTATTATTCACATTCTTTCAGCACGGTTTGTGCTTGCTGATCTTACTAATTAGAAAAATGCATAAAATAATATTCAGTCCATTTAGAGCAGCTCACTACACCTCGCAGAGAACCTGGGCTAAGGCGCGCCAACGCAGGCAGTACCAGTCGTACGACAAGGAGGTGCAAGGCAGGATCAGGGGTTTTGTTAGCGGGTCTTCGCTGCCTGCCTGAATTAATTAGCCCACATTCAAACCACATAAGTCACAGCGGATAGTGAAAATTGGCGGATTATGCCGGCCAATGAAATTACACAAAAAACAATCTGACTTGAAACTGTCTTGAGTGCGAGTCCACCGTCAGTCCAAGTCTCAGCGCTTTCGCCCATATCAAAAGCCCGGACGCATCGTCCGGGCTTTTCTCATTCCCGCCCTCTCACCGGCGGCAATCTATTTGACGGTTTCTGTCTGCGCCGCCGCCAGCAGCAGGCGCAGCCGCTCATACGCGCACTCCACGCCATACCGCGCCTCCAGCAGGCTCCACAAAACCTCCGGGGACAGTTCTACGATGAACGGCGTTTGACGCGGCGGTTGACGGGACATCTCCCGGCGCAGCGCCTCGGGCAATTGTTTGAAATGGGATTGGGCGGCACGAATATGCCTGAGGGCGCGACGCGCCTCGCGGAGGGTGTCGATCTTGGCCATGGCGGCCTCCTAGTAGCATTTTTGATTTCGCCCCTTTTGAGAGGGCGGCCGGGTGCTCAAAACCGCTACTAGTCGGCGGGCGTATTCCCCTTGCGGGTATTGTATTAGCCGCACACCCGGCCATGGACGCGCATTGTCCCACAAGTGGGAGTTTGCCAAAACCATGGACGCAAAAAAACCGCGAATCTTACGGGTGCGGTAGCCGCTAGTAGTATAGGTGTTTTGAGCACCGGGAATGACCATAGCCCGTTGGCGCGAAGCATGTCAACGGCACATGGTCCGCCGTCGTCTACACTCAAGTAGCATCGCCGTATTGGAGAACCCCATGCCCGCGCCGCCGCGCCATCTCAGCGTCAGTATTGCCTGCCCTTTCGCCCGCGCCTACGCCTTGCTGGCGCCGCCGGAAAACTTCCCGCGCTGGGCGTCCGGCCTGGCCGGGGCCTTGCGCCGCGACGGCGACGGCTGGCTGGCGGACACGCCGCAGGGCGTGATGCCCTTGCGCTTTTCGCCGGCCAACGACTACGGCGTGCTGGATCACTGGGTGTCGCCGCCCGGTCAGGCGGAGGTCTACGTTCCCTTGCGCCTGCTGGCGCGCGACGAGGGTTGCGAGCTGCTGTTGACCCTGTTTCGCCAAGCAGGCGTCGACGACGCGCAATTCGAGGCCGACGCCGACTGGGTGGCGCGCGATCTGGCCGCGGCCAAAGCCTGGCTGGAGCGGGATGAATCCGCAGGGCTCAGTGCGCCGCCCGCGGCGACTCCGCGGTGAAGCAGTGCAGCACATGGCGGCCGATGCTGCCGGCCAGCTCCTCGTCCGCCAGGAACACCGCGCCCAGCCCTTCTCCGCGCAATAGTTCGGCTTCCTCCCCGTTGCGCGCGCGCAGCGCGATGCGCAGCTCCGGGTTCAAGGTGCGCGCCACCTCCACCATCTGTCGCAGATTGAGCGCGTCCGCCGTGGTCACCGCCAACACCGAGGCGTTGACGATATGCGCCTGGATCAACACGGCCGCCTCGGCGGCGTCGCCGGTCACCGCCGCCCGGCCCTGATTGCGCAGCGTTTCCACCAGCTCGCGATTATGGTCCACCACCACAAAGGGCACCCGGTTGCGCTCCAGCTCCGCCGCCACGCCGCGGCCGATGCGGCCGTAGCCCACCAGCACCACCTGGCCTTCCAGATATTTGCGTTCGGTGCTCATCGGCAGCTCGGCGTAGGGGTCCGCTCGGCGCTCCAGGCTGCGCGCCCATTCCGAGCGCGCCAGCAACCAGCCGCGCAAGGGCTCCAGCAAGGCGAACAACAGTGGGTTGAGGCCAATGGAGATCAGGGCGCTGGCCAGCACCAGGCTCATGCCCTGCGCCGACAGCAGGCCCAAGGACACGCCCAGCCCGGCCAGGATGAAGGAGAATTCCCCGATCTGCGCCAGGCTGGCGGCAATGGTCAGCGCCGTGCTCAGGGGATAGCGGTACAGAATGACCAGGGCCAGCGCCGCCAGGGTTTTGCCCAGCATGATGACGGCCACCGCGCTCAGCACCATCAGCGGCTGTTCCAGCAGAATCGCCGGATCGAACAGCATGCCCACGGACACGAAGAACAATACGGAGAAGGCGTCGCGCAGCGGCAGCGATTCGCGGGCGGCGCGGTGGCTGAATTCGGACTCCCGCATCATCATGCCGGCGAAGAAAGCGCCCAGCGCAAAGGAGACGTTGAACAGATGGGCGGCGCCGAAGGCGATGCCGATGGCCGCCGCCGTCACGGCCAGCGTGAACAGCTCGCGCGATCCGGTCTTGGCCACCCGCCACAGCAGCCACGGCAAGGCGCGCCGGCCGGCGATCAGCATCAGGGCGATGAAGGCGGCCACCTGCAGCAAGGTCAGCATGATGGTCTGCCACAGCGGCGCGGCGTTGGCGGCGGCGGGCGCGCCGCTCAACAACGCCGCCATCGGCGGCATCAGCACCAGCACCAGCACGCAGGCCAGGTCCTCCACCACCAGCCAGCCCACGGCGATGCGGCCGTTGATGGTATCCAGGATGCCGCGCACTTCCAGTGCCTTGAGCAGCACCACGGTGCTGGCGCAGGACAGCGACAGGCCGAAGATCAGGCCGCTGGACCAGCTCCAGCCCCAGCACCAGGCGATGAACAGCGCCAGCCCGGTGGCGGCGCTCATTTGCACGATGGCGCCCGGCACGGCGATGCGCCGGACCGACAGCAGGTCCTTCATCGAAAAGTGCAAGCCGACGCCGAACATCAGCAGCATCACGCCGATTTCGGACAGCTGCGCAGCGATCTTCATATCGGCGACGAAGCCCGGCGTGGCCGGGCCGATGACGATGCCGGCCAGCAGATAGCCGACCAGGGCCGGGATGCGCATCCGCTCGCAGAGCAGGCCCAGAATCAGGGACAGGCCGAGGCCCGCCGCAATGGTGGAAATCAAGGACACATCATGGACCATGGCGGCCGCCTCCCTAGTGTGGATTTTTTATTTAGGCGCACAGGATGCTGCGCAGTTTGTTTTCAGACTAGAGGGGCATGAAAAGTGAAAGTTCCGCTGTAAAAATCACGTGGACAAGCGGGCGCGCCGGTCCGGGAAGCCGCCCGCGGCTAGCGTTTGGCGGCCTTGATCGAATACATCAGCTCGTCGCCCTCCGCCAGCAGCGCCTCGATGGAGAAGTGGCGTTCCGCGTCCAGCTCCACGATGCCGTCGGAAAACGCCAGCCGATAAGGCTGGCCGGCGCCGGCGTTGTAAGCCTCCAGGTGACGCGCGAATTTGGCCATCGCCGCCTGCGCCCGCTCATGCTCGACATCGGACAGCAAGACCACGAACTCGTCCCCGCCCAGCCGCGCCAGCAGGTCCGCGGAGCGGAAGGAGGCGCGCATCTGTTCGGCGAAAGCCGCCAGCGCATGGTCCCCGGCGGCGTGGCCGAAGCTGTCGTTGATCGCCTTGAACTTGTCCAGGTCCATGAAGGCCAGGCTGACCGGCAGGTTTTGCCGCGCGCAGAAATTGAGGCTGTACTGCGCCAGCAGCCGGAAGCCGCGCCGGTTGGAGAGACCGGTCAGCTCATCGGTGGTGGCGGCCTGGAAGGCGATCAGCTCCGCCTCCACCATGCGCGCGAGATCGTGCAGCGCCTGCGCGTCGTCGTGATCGAACTCGCGCGGCTGGACATCGATCACGCACAGGGTGCCCACCTTGGCGCCGTTGGCCGCGTGCAGCGGGCAGCCGGCGTAGAAGCGAATATACGGCGCGTCCGTCACCAGCGGGTTGTCGGCGAAGCGCTCGTCCGCCAGCGCGTCCGGGATGTAGAAGATGTCGTCGCCCAGTATGGCGTGGCCGCAAAAAGAAATATCGCGTCCGGTTTCCGCCGCCGACAGCCCGACGCAGGACTTGAACCACTGACGGTTCTCGTCCACCAGACTGACCAGGGCGATGGGCACCCGAAACAAACGCTTGGCCATGCGGGTCAGGCGGTCGAAACGTTCCTCCGCCGCCGTGTCCAGCACGCCCAGCGCGCGCAGGGTCGCCAAGCGCTGCGGTTCGTCGGCCGGGCTGTCCGGTGTCTTCATCTCCGCCTCCTGCTGTGTGTCCGCCGCCGATGCGGCCCCATGCCATGATAATAGCATTTCATGACGCAAACAAAACACCGGGGCCGCGCGCCGACGCGCCGGTCAGCGCGGACGCCAGCCGCTTTCCCGCAAAGCGGCCAGCAAGCGCTCGGCCTTGAGGCCATGCGCCGCGTGGCCGTGGTGGCCGCTCAGATCGCCCGCCGCCAGCAAGGCGTTGACGATGGCTTCTTCCACCGCTTCCGCCGCCGCCTCGAACAAGGGCGAGAGATGGTCCGCGTTCACCATTTCCACCGCGCAGGTCAAAGCGCCCTTGCCGGCGTAATCGGTCATCGGCAGGCCTTGGTTGCCGGTGGCGAAGGCCACGAAGATGTCGCCGCTGGAATCCTCGGTGCCGCCGCCGGTGCGGGCGATGCCGATGCCGGCGCGCTGCGCCAGCCGCCGGCATTGATCCGGCAGCAAGGGCGCGTCGGTGGCCAGCACCGCCACGATGGAGCCCATGCCCGGCTGCGGCAGCCGTCCGGCGTCAAACGGCGAGGGAATCTCCGCGCAGCTCAGATGGCGGCCCACCGGGTAGCCCTCCACCAGCAAGGAGCCGCGCTTGCCGTGATTGGCCTGCACTAGCGCCCCCACCGTCCAGCCGCCCGCCTCCGCCGGCAGCCGTCGCGAAGCGGTGCCGATGCCGCCCTTGAACTCATGGCAGATCATGCCGCTGCCGCCGCCCACGCTGCCCTCGGCCGGCAGGCCGCCGCTGGCCGCCGCTTGCGCGGCGCGCGCGTGTTCCGCCTTCACGTGAAAGCCGTTGATGTCGTTGAGCAGGCCGTCGAAGGTTTCCAGCACCACCGGCATGGTCCAATACAGCTGCGGCTCGCCGGCCACCGCCTCGCGCTCGCCGGCGATCAAGGCGTCCCGCACCACGCCCACGCTATGGGTATTGGTCAGCGCGATCGGCGTGCTCAGCACGCCGGCCTCGCGCAGCCACTCCAGGCCGCTGGCGTCGCCGTTGCCGTTCAACACATGCACGCCGGCAAAGCACGGCATGCGCCGCGCCAGACCCGGCCGCGGTTCGATCACCGTGACCCCGGTGCGCGCGCGGCGGCCTTCGTCGAAGTCCGCCCAGGCGGCGGCGTGCCCCACCCTCACGCCGGGCACGTCCGTAATCGCATTCAGGGGGCCGGGCTCGCCCTGGCCGATGCGAATGCCCAATGCTCTGGCTCGTTTCAACATACTCACCTCTCTTTCTGTTCTTCAACGATCAATACGGCGGCGGGCTGCTTACGGCCCGCCAGCAAAAGCCCGGTCAGCGCAATGCCGCCGATAATCCACCAGTCCCGCGCGGGCGCGTCTCGCAGCACCGCCCATAATAGGGAGAGGCTGCCCGCCGCCGCCAACAAGGGCGGCCACGGCCAGCCGGGCATGCGGTAAGGGTGCGGATGCCGGCCCAGCCGGCTGCGCAGGGCCGCCAGCGCCAGCAATAGATAGTTCAGCATCAGGATGATCACGGTGAAGGACGCCAGATCGCCCAGGCTGGAATGAAAGGTCAGCAAGGCGGACGGGACGGCCAGCGCCAGCGTGGCCACCCAAGGCGTGCCGAAGCGCGGATGGATGCGTTGCAGCGCCCGGCTCGCCGGCGCCGGCCACAAGCCGTCCCGGCCGCTGGAGTACAAGAAGCGGCCGCTTTGCACCACGATGGCGATGATGGCGTTGAACACCGACAGAAAGATGCCGCCGCTGATCACCCGCGCCAGCCCCGGGCTGCTCAAATGACTGAGCACGTAGTTGATCGGATCGGCCTGCCGGCTCATTTCCGCCAGCGAGGGCGCGCCCAGGATCAGGGCGGTCACCGGTATCAGTTCCACCAGCACCACGATGGACAGCGCCGCCAGCACCGCCTTCGCCACCGGCCGGCCGCTTTCGCGCATGTCCTCGGCAAAGTACACCGCCCCGCCGAAGCCGTTGTAGGCGAACACCGCCGTCCCCACCATGGCGATGATCGCCGCGGCGGGCACCGCGGCGAGGCCGCCGTCCGCCGCCGCCTTCACCGGCTGCCACAGCACCGTCGCCGGCTGCTGCGCTTCGCTGAAGCCCAGCCAGGCGATCAAGGCCAGCGCGGCCAGCTCCAGCAGCAGGAAGGAGCCGGTCAGCCAGGCGTTCAGCTTGATGTCCAGCACCGCGATGCCGAAACACAGCACGATCATGGTCAGCGCCACTTCGGCGCCGTCCAGCCGGGTGCCCAGCGCGGAGTTCAGATAGGGCGCGGCCCCGGTGGCCAGCACCGCCGGGATGAACAGCAGCAGGCATAGAATCAGCAGATACATTTGCAGGCTGAGCGCGCGGCCGAACACCCGCTCGATGATCACGTACTCGCCGCCGGCGTTGGGGTGGGCCGCGCCCAGCTCGGCGTAGCACAGCGCGAACGCGACGGCCAGCGCCGCCGCCAGCGCGAAGGCCAGAAAGGCCCCGCTGCCGGCGCCTTGCAGCGCAAACGGCGCGATCACGAAAATGGAACTGGCCGGCGTCACGCCGGACACGGTTATCAACACGACGTCCGTCACGCTCAATGAACGGCGCAATCCGGGGCGGCTTGCGGCTTGGCTCATAGTGTTCTCCTCTTGTCGCTATGGTCTTGTAGTCAGACTTGCGGGAGACAGTGTATTTTGACGCGGGAGGGCGCCCAATCACCGTGATGGGTTACCCCGAGCGGGGATTGCAGGATGGAAGCTTTGTTGAAGGAACTGCCGCTGCACCATCATCTGGCGCAGCTGATGGCGCACATCGGTCTGCCCGGGTTTTGGCGTCAGCTGGTCTTGCTGTTGCGCGGCAGCGTGCCGCTGGACAATGCGCTGGCCGCCTGTTTCCACGCGAACGCGCCGCCGCAGATTCTGGAGGAATGCGATTTTCAGCACTTGGCCGCGCCGTCGCCGATGGCGCTTTACTGCCAGGGCCTGTATCTGCTGGACCCCTTCTATCAATACGCGCAGCGGCCTTTTCCCGACGGCCTCCACCACTTGCCCGACATCGCGCCGGACCACTTTCGCCAAAGCGAGTATTTTCAGCGTTATATGAGCGGCGAGGTGGGCGTGGACGAGGTCCAGCTGCTGCTGCGCCTGGCTCCGGACCTGGTGTTGACCTTGTCGCTGGGCAAGGCCAGCGCATTCGAGCCGGCCGACATCGGCAAGCTGCGCGTGATGCAGCCCTGGCTGCTGTCCGCGATGCGGCGTCACTGGCAGCTGAGCTCCGCGCCCACGCCGCCATCGCAGCGCCTGGCCGATCAACTGACGCAGACGCTGAGTCATTTTGGCCACGGCAGGCTGTCCGAGCGCGAGGCCGAGGTGGCGCGGCTGACGCTGTGCGGCCTGTCCAGCAAGGCCATTGCCCAACAGCTGGCCATTTCGCCGGAAACGGTCAAGGTTCACCGCCGCAATCTGTATCTGAAGCTCGGCGTGGCCAGCCACGCCGAGCTGTTCAATTGCTATATCGAGCAACTGCGAGGCAGCGAAGCCTAGGTCAGACTCACTTCCCCAGCCACTTGGCCGACAGGCCGGCGAATTCGCCGTTTTGCAGGCTCTGGCTCAGCCATTGATCCACCCAGGCTTTCCAGCGCCAGTCGTTGGGCAGCAGATAGGCTTTTTGCGAAAAGTCGAACGGCTTCTCCGGGTGCACCGCGCACAGCTCCGGATGCAGCCTCTGCTGATAACGGGTTTCCACCGCGTCGGTCACCATCAGATCGGCCTTGCCGTCTATGATCTGCCGGAAAATGGTGACATTGTCCGGATGCACGGTCAGCGCGGCCGCCGGCAGGCGGGCGCGCGCGAACTTTTCATTGGTGCCGCCCGGATTGACGATCAGCTTGACCCGGGGCTGGTTGATCTGGGCGATGGTCTGAAAACGCTGGACGTTTTCGCAGCGGGTGATCGGCGTCTTGCCGTCGTTCAGATAGGGCTGCGAATACAGCGCCCGCTTCTGCCGCTCCAGATTGATCGACACCCCGCTCATCGCGATGTCGAACTTGCCGGCCTCGTGGTCGCGCATCAGCGTCGGCCAGCTGGTGGCCACCAGCTCCAGCTTGACGCCCAGCGCCCGCGCCAGGCTCTCGGCCATCTCGATGTCCAGGCCGCGATAGGCGCCGCTGGCCGCGTCCCGCTCGCTGAACGGACGGTAATCTCCGGTGGTGCCCACCCGCACGCTGCCGCGTTGCAGGATATCGTCCAGGCGGTCCGCCAGCGCCGGCTGGCCGGCGATCAGGCCGGCCAAGAGCAGGCCGCCCAGTTTCTGTGATTTCTTCATCATGCTTGCTTTCTTCTTCTGTTGTTTGCGCAGCGGACGCTGCCAGCGCCCTGCTCGCAAGACTCGTTCGACGCGGCCTCAATAGGCCAGCGGGAAGGCGAAGACGTCTCGCTGATACGTCTCCACCACCACGCTGAACGGCGCGTTGTCGCTGCCGCGGTAGAGCACGGCGCGGTGTTGCAACACTTCCGGCGCGATATCCAGGCCGCCGGCGGCGACGCCCTGAGCCGCGGGCTTCATTTCCCAGCCCGCCGGCAACGGCGACCACAGCAATTTGACTTCCTCGGTTTGCCGGCGGAAGTTCAGCGCCGCCACCGCGCGGCCAAACGGCACGTCGCTGCCGTCCAGTTGGCGGTTCATCTCCGCGCTCAGCTTGGACGGCAAATACCAGTTGTCGGCCTCGGACAACACATGCTCGCCGCAAGCCAGCCGCACCCGGCGGTAGGCGATGCGCTCGTCCGGCCGCGCCTGCAACTGGGCGCGCACTTCCGGGCTGGCTTCCTTGTGATCCGCCGGATTGCGCAAGGCGCGAATCTGCGCCGGAGACGCCATCCGGTGATCCGCGCACCATTGCTGCAAGGTGCGGGTGGCGCTGCTATTGCTCAGCAAGGTGGCGTTCAAGGTCTGCAGCAGGGCCAGCGCCTTGACGCGGGTGTCTCGGCCGTCCTGCCAACCGGGATAGGACCAGGCCTCCGCCAAGGCCGGACCGGCGGCCAGCCATAGACAGCCGGCGGCCAAAAGCGTTTTCTTATGCATGGGGATTCCTAAGGAAATCAAGGAGCGGAAAATAATAAAGCAAAAGCTTTAACTTTGATAGCAAGCAGTCGCTGAACAATCCATCATCATTTGTGCGCCGCGCCGCCGGCGTCGCGGTGCGCGCCCAGCGCCCGCAGCTGGGCGAGAAAGGCCGGCGACTCGCGTTGCCGCTCCAGTTCCGCCCAGATCCTGCCCGGCAGGCTGGGTTCGCGGTGCGCCAATTGGCGCGACAACATCAGGAAATAGGGCTTTTCTTCCAAGGGCAGCCGGCAGCGCTCTATCGTCTCCGTCAGCTCGGGATGCTCGCGCAGGATCTGCTCCGCGCGCGGCGTCTGCAAGGCCGCTCCGCTCAAGCGCCTCAGGCGCAGCTTTTGCAGAATGGCCAGCGGATCGCGGTTGCTGTCGTCTATCTCCACCTGCTGCTTGCGCAAAAAGAGGCCGATGGAGAAATCGGTCTGCATGCCTATCGGCGCCATGCCGCTGGACAGGCGCGCGCCGTCCCAATCCACCGTGGTGCCCTTGAGCCGATACAAGGAATAACTGGCGCTGTGCAGCCGTTGGCCGGCGTCCGGTCCGCCGTCCGGCAGCATGGGGTACAGCCCCCATTGCGAACGCTCCGGCACGAAGCTGGCGGCGAAAGCGCCGTCCATCTTGCCTTGGCGCAGCATATTGATGCAGCGCCGCCACGGCATCGGATGCAAATACAGCTCCAGCTTCAAGGCGCTCTGCACATGCTTGATCAACTGAATGTCCAGCCCGCCGCCGCGGCCGTCCAGCCAGGGATAGGAAGCCTGATCCTCATAGCAGAACGACAAGGGCTCCGCCGCCGCGCCCAGCGGCCACGCCAGCGCCAACACCGCCGCCGCGCGGCTCAATGCCCGCCTCTTCATTGCCTTATCCATGGAGGAACGATGGTTCCGTTATCGCTCATGCCGCGGCCGCATGCCAAGCCGGCTATTTCCGGACCAGCGTCTGTTCCCGCTCCAGCATGTCGAAGATGCCGGGGCGCGCCGGCTCGCCGTCGTAGTACGGCGCGCTTTCCAGCCGCCCCACCTGCTTCAGATGGCGGACCAGCACCTTGCCGCTGTCCGGATAGACGCAGACCTCGTGCGGGTCGTTGACGCCGATGCCGAGGTAGACCAGGTCCTGATCGAAGGGGTTGGCGATTTGATGCGCGACGCCGGTGCCGGCCGGACAGGAAATGCAGTCGCCGGGCCCGATTTCCTGCAGGCTGTCGCCCAGTCGCAGCACGCCGCGCCCGGACAACACATAGAAAATCTCGTCCTCGCGGGCGTGGGAATGAAAGGGGCAGCCCGCATGCCCCGGCGGCAGACGGGTCAGATTGGCGCCCAGCCGGCCGGGCAAGGCGTCCAGCGCCGGCGTCAGCGGATGATAGCTGCCGCCCCACCCTTCGCCCTCCCGGTAGTCCACGGCTTCCACTTGGTCGATATTGACCACATGCGACGGCTTGCTCATCTTGCGCTCCTTAAAACCGCTGACAAAACCCCTGATCCTGCATTGCGCTTCCTGATCGTACGGCTTGCACTGCTTGCGTCGGCGCGCCTTGGTTCAGATTTTGGTCCGCGGCTCTTGAATGGTCCGCGGCCGGAAATGTCAGCATCATCCTGCAAATGCGTGCCGTCCGACAAGCGTCAATCCAGGCCGCGCAGCAAATCCGTCATGATCCGTATGGTTTCGGCGCAGCTTTCCCGTCTGTCGTACTCGTCCTGACCCGCCGCGCCCATGCTGATCCCGGTCTGGCGGTAGCGCATCGCGCTGGTCACCTTGACCCGGGCCGAGGCGTGGAATTCTCGGCAGCCGGTGGCACGCGCGAGTTCGGCCAGATTGTCCGGCCGCACGCCGCCGCCCGGCATCAGGATCAGCCGCTCGCCTGCCTGGCGGCTCAGCCGGCGGATCAGGGCCGCGCCCGCCAGCGCGTCCGGCGCCTGGCCGGAGCTCAGCAAGCGCCGGCAGCCGCTGGCGATGATCTGCTCCAGCGCCTGCTCGGGATCCCGCGCCATGTCGAAGGCGCGATGGAAGGTGGTCGTCATCGGCCCGGCCAGCTGGACCAGTTCTCGGCTGCGCTCCACGTCCACCTCGCCGTCCGCGGTCAGCAGGCCCAGCACCACGCCGTCCGCCCCCAGTTCGCGGCAGG
Source organism: Chromobacterium rhizoryzae (assembly GCF_020544465.1). Lineage (NCBI taxonomy): Bacteria > Pseudomonadati > Pseudomonadota > Betaproteobacteria > Neisseriales > Chromobacteriaceae > Chromobacterium > Chromobacterium rhizoryzae. Next base: position 2,305,527 of record NZ_CP066126.1, on the reverse strand, counting down.
CCAGCACGTCGCGGCGCATCACGTCGAACTCCTCATCCGAATACAGAAAATCGCCGCCGCGCGGACGCACGATCACATGCAGGCCAATGTCCAGCCTCTGCCTCGCCAGCGCAATCATGCCAGGCGACGGCGTGAGCCCGCCGGTTTCCAGGCTGGCGCACAATTCCACCCGGGCCGCGCCGCCCTGAGCGGCGGCCAGGCAAGACGCCAGCGAGCCGGCGCACACTTCCAACTGTCTATCTTGCGACAAAATATCCCCCTTGCTGGGCTGAACGCACCAGGGATTTTGACCCGTTTCGCCGGCCGCGTTAAGCTGCGCGCTCGAGATGACGCAAACGTAAGTCGATATGCTCTATTTTGAAGATTTGAAAGCCGGACAGCTGTTCCACAGCCCCACCCATGTATTGAGCGAGGACGAGCTGATCGGCTTCGCCCGGCAGTATGATCCGCAATACTTCCACACTGATCCGCAGCGTGCGGCGGACAGCCTGTTCGGCGGCCTGGCCGCCAGCGGCTGGCAGACCAGCAGCCTGAGCATGCGGCTGGTGACCCAGACCGAGCTGGGCAAGATGGCCAACGGCTTGATCGGCATGCAGATCGACAAGATGCGTTGGCCCCAGCCCACCCGCGCCGGCGACGCCTTGCGCGTCACCGTGGAGGTGCTGGACAAGCGCCGCTCCAACAGCCAGCCCGGCTTCGGCGTGGTGAAGGTGCGCTGGACCACCGTCAATCAGCGCGACGAGGTGGCGATGCAGCTGGAGTGCTCGATCTGGGCGCAATGCCGCGCCCAGCCGCAAGCAGAAGAAGCGCCGCACCCGGCGGCGCAGCACGCCTGAGCCGCGCCGCCCGGATCAGCGGCGAACCTGGATCAGTTCCGCCCCGCGCAAGGCCTGCAGGGTGTTGCCGCCGGCGTAGCTGATCGAGGACTGCAGGTCTTCCTGCAGTTCGCGCAGCAGCTTGCCGATGCTGCCCTTGTACTCCACAAGGATCTTCTTGCCTTCCACGTTGACGTAGGCGCCCTTGTTGAACTGAGAGGCGCTGCCGAAGTATTCCTTGTAGTGCTTGCCGTTGATCTCGACGATCTCGCCGGCGGATTCGTCGTAGCCGGCGAACAGCGAGCCCGCCATGACCATGCTGGCGCCGCAGGCCAGCGCCTTGGCGATATCGCCGTGCTCGACGATGCCGCCGTCGGCGATCACCGGCACGGACACCGCGGCCACGCAGTCCTGCACCGTGGAAATCATCGGGCGGTGGAAACCGGTCTTGTTCTTGGTGATGCAGACGCGGCCGCCGGCGATGCCGGCCTTGATCGCGTCGCAGCCCCAGCTTTCCAGATCGCGCGCGGCTTCGCCGGTGGCGATGTTGCCGCCGATCAGAAAGGTCTCGGGGAAGGTCTGCTTGATGTGCTTGATCATGCGCTCCGCCTTCACGCACCAGGCGTTGGCGATGTCCAGCGTCATGTATTCAGGAGTGAGGCCGGCCTGCTTGAGCGCGGCCAGCTGTTCCAGCGTGTCGTCGTTGACGCCAACGCTGATGGAGGCGAACAGGCCCTTGTCCTGCATGGCGCGGGTAAAGGCCACCGCGTCCACATTGAAGCGGTGCATGGTGTAGAACCAGTTCCGAGCGGCGAAAAGCTCGCTGGTTTCGGCGCAGACCACCGACTTCATGTTCGACGCGTAAACCGGCATGTCGAAACGGCGCGGGCCGAATTGCACCGAGGTGTCGCACTCCTTGCGGCTGTCCACCACGGTTTTTTTCGGCACCAGGTAAACGTCGCCGTAATTGAGTTCTGTCTTGATCATGCGTGTGCTCCCAAAGCGGAAAAGAGTCAAAAAACAAGGGGCCCCAAACATAAACGGGAGCTCGATGGCTCCCGTTTACAGTGTCCCCTGCGACGCTCTCGTTTGGCTCGCACGCACTTACCGGCACACCTTACGCCGCAGGTTTCTTCACGTCAAGCGATTTTATTTCAGATCAAGACAAAACATTTCATTTGTCGCACCAGCTGCCGTCCTCCTCGCCCAGCCAGTTGAGCAGAGGCTGCCAGGCCTCGCGGTCGCGCTGCGCGCGCGACGGCGGCAGGTCGAACAGGGACAAGCCGCTGGACGCCGCCTGCACGTAAAGCTGGGTGTCCCGCAGCCAGGTCAGCACCGGCACCTGATGCTCCGCCAGGAATTTCTCCAGTTCGCGCGCGGAGCGGGTGCGCGGGTCCACCCGCATGCCCACCACCGCCATGAAGGCCTTGTTCTTGCGGATGGCCTTCTCTTCCAGCAGCTGTTCGAAAAAAGCCTCGCTCGCCCACATGTCGAACGGCGACGGCTGGATGGGCACCAGGATGCGCTCCACCCGGGACACCAGGGCCGCCAGCTTTTTGCCGTGCAGGCCCGCGGCGCTGTCCAGCACCACCACCTCCGTGCCCTTGGGCGGCCGCGCCGCTTCTCCGGCCTTGACCTCCCAGCCGGCGATGGAAGGCAACGCCGCGTCGCGTTGCGCCAGCCAGCCCAGCGAGGATTGCTGCCGGTCCACATCGCCCAGCATCACGCGCTTGCCGCGCGCGGCGTAATAGCCGGCCAGATTGGTCGCCAAGGTCGATTTGCCGCTGCCGCCCTTGGGGTTGGCCACCAATACCGATTGCACATCCGCCTCCTCTGCCGTTTGCGATGGCCCACTATACCAGAGGGGAAGCGCTTGCCGCAGCCGGGCGATCGGGTTAAGGTCGAAGCCCGGAAAAGGAGTCCGCATGCCGCAAAACTATGACGCCATCCTGTTCGACATGGATGGTTTGATGATAGACACCGAAAGAATTTCCATGGAGTCCTGGCGCCGCGCCGCCGACGAACTGGACATGACGCTCAGCGATCAGCTGCTGCTGGACATGGTGGGCCTGTCCATGCGCCGCTGCACCGAATTCCTCAGTGAAAGGCTGGGCAGCCAGGACGACGCCGTCGCGCTGCAGAATGTGGGCCGCCGGCATTACTGGCAGATGCTGGAACATGAGGAGATTCCGCTGAAGCGCGGCATCGAGGCGCTGCTGGACTGGGCGCGCGGACAAAACCTGCCGCGCGCGGTGGCCACGTCCACCCAGCGTCAGCTGGCGGACATCAAGCTGGGCCGCACCGGGCTATCGCGTTATTTCGACATCGTGGTGGCCGGCGACGAAGTCGCCCACACCAAGCCGGCGCCGGACGTTTACCTGGCCGCCGCGCGCAAGCTGGGCGTCGATCCGCTGCGCTGCGTGGTGCTGGAAGACTCGATCTACGGCCTGCACGCCGGCGTCGCCGCCGGCATGCGGGTGATTCTGGTGCCGGACCTGGTCACGCCGCCGGCGGACCAGACCCATCACGCGCTGGCGGTATGCCAGGACCTGCACCAGGCGCTGGAAGTGCTGCAACAGCTGGCCTGATACGAGCTGCGGCGCGTGATGAGGCGCGGCACGGCGAGTTCAGCCGCACCGCCTTGTCACGCCTTAATCCGCACCATCGTCAATGGGCGCTCAGCCGTGGCCGCGGATGCGCGCGACCAGTTCGTCGCGCACATCTTCGGCCTGGTCGTTGCCCACCTGGCAGGTGCCGGCCGCTTCATGGCCGCCGCCGCCATACTGCAGCATCAGCGCGCCCACATTGGTGCGCGAGCTGCGGTTGATGATGGACTTGCCCACCGCGAACACCGTGTTCTGCCGGTTGACGCCCCATAGCTGGTGGATGGAGATATTGCAGTCCGGGAACAGCGCGTAAATCATGAAGCGGTTGGTGGGATGGATCACGTCCTCATGCAGCAGGTTCAACACCACCAGATTGCCGTAGACGCGGGAACAGCGCCGGATCTGCTCCTTGGCCAGCGCCTCGTGCTTGGCGTACAGCTCCACCCGCTCCTGCACGTCCGGCAAGGCCAGGATTTGATCGATGCTGTGGTCGCGGCAATAACGGATCAAGTCCAGCATCAGCTGGTAATTGCTGATGCGGAACTCCTTGAAGCGCCCCAGGCCGGTGCGCGCGTCCATCAGATAGTTGAGCAGCACCCAGCCGGACGGATGCAGCACTTCCTGCAAGGTGTACTGCGCGGAATCCGCCTTGTCCACCGCCTCCATCATCTCGTCGCTGATATTGGGAAACACCTGCTTGCCGCCAAAGTGCTTGTACACCACCCGCGCCGCCGACGGCGCCTTGGGGTCGATCACGTAATTGTCCGCGCTGGAATTGCGCAGGGTTTCGGAAAGATGGTGGTCGATGACCAGATGCGCCGCCGCCACGTAAGGCAGGTTGGTGGTGATGTCGTTCTCGGTGATCTCCACCTTGCCGTCCTGCATGTCCTTGGGGTGGGCGAACTTGATCTCGTTGATCATATTCAGTTCGTTGAGCAGCACCGCGCACACCAGTCCGTCGAAATCGCTGCGCGTCACCAGGCGATATTGCTGTTGCGACATGAGTTCCCTCTCTCCCTCTTGAAGGGCCGGCGCGGCCCCGCCCGCGCCGTACGGCGCTTCAGTCGGCCGGCGACACCTCCAGCGCGCCGGCCATCCCGTCCGTCAACGCCGCCAGCAAGGCCTCCGCCTCCGCGAGCGGCAGGCTCAGCGTCAAGCTCACCCGCTCGCCGTAAACGGGCGCCGATACCGGCACGCCCAGTTCTTGGCACAAATGGCGCAGCCGCGCCTCGCCGGCGAAATCCACCGTCGCCGCGTAATCGCCGCGCGGCACCACCGCCGTCAGGCTGGCCGCGTCCATCGCGGCGTTGACAGCTTGAGTGTAGGCTCTGACCAAGCCGCCCGCACCCAATTTAATTCCGCCGAAATAACGGACCACCACCGCCAGCACATCGCAAACGTCCTTATGCCGCAACACGTTGTACATCGGCCGCGCCGCGGTGCCGGAAGGCTCGCCGTCGTCGTCCAGCATGGAATCCGCGCCGCACAGCAGCACCGCGCAATAATGGCGCGCGTCCGGCCATTGCGCGCGGATCTCCGCCAGCCGCGCCAACGCCTCTTCCCGGCTGCTCACCGGCTGCACGATGCCGATGAAACGGCTCTTCTTGATTTCGATCTCGGCCTGGGCCGACGCTTGCAAATGGAACATTCCGCCCCTCTGACTGTCCGAAGGAGTGGATTGTACCCCAGCGCCGGCAAAGCGCCCGGGCAAGCACTACAATGAAAACGGGAATGCGCCTTGTTCACCTTAGAGGAGCCAAAGCCATGATCATCCTGCTTGTCGTGCTCGCTTCGCTGCTTGCCGTGGTCTGGTTCATGCTGGACAAATTCTGGCTGGATGAGGAGGAAGAGGCTCGCCTGTCTCATTACCTGCCGGACAAGGATCATGTCTGAGAACCGCTTCAGGGTCTCGCGAGCAAGAGCGAGACCGTAAACCGGCTCTAGGCGTCCGCCTGTTTTTTTGACGGTCGACGCCCGCTCGCTTGTCATTCTGCGGCGATGGCATGAAAATGAGCGCTTCAATTTGACAAGGGCATTGTTTTGCCGCTAACCGCCATCTGGATTGCCAGCGCGCTGATCGCGCTGATCGCCGAGTTCTTCTCCGGCACCTTTTACCTGCTGGTCGTCGCCGTCGCCATGCTGTGCGGCGGCGCTGCCGCTTGGCTGGGCGCGGCCGAGGCCAGCCAATACGTGATCGCCAGCCTTGCCGGCGTGATCGGCGTGGCGCTGGTTTACGCTTACAAGCGCCGTCATCCGTCCGCCGCCGCCCAGCCGCGCGCGGACGATCCCGATCTGGGCCAGCCGGTGCAAATCCTCCACGCCTCCCCCGCCGGCCACGTCCGCGTGCAATACCGCGGCGCGGCCTGGGACGCGTCTCCCGTCGACGGCGCCGCGCTGGAAGCCGGCGCCACCGCCTACATCGTCGGCCGCGACGGCAATCTGCTCAAAATCAGTTCAACCCAACCGGAACAATAAGACCCATGGAACTCCTGCCCCTGATCCTGCTCGCCGCCGTCATCGTCTTCGTGTTCAAATCGCTGGCCGTGGTGCCGCAGCAGAACGCCTACATCGTCGAACGCCTCGGCCGCTATCACGGCACCCTGGCGCCCGGCCTCAACATCATCATTCCCTTCATCGACCGCATCGCCTACAAGCACAGCTTGAAGGAAGTGCCGCTGGACGTGCCCAGCCAGGTCTGCATCACCCGCGACAACACCCAGCTGAAAGTGGACGGCATCCTCTACTTCCAGGTGACCGACGCCCAGCGCGCCTCCTACGGCACCAGCAACTTCATCATCGCCATCACCCAGCTGTCGCAAACCACGCTGCGCTCGGTGATCGGCAAGATGGAGCTGGACAAGACCTTTGAGGAACGCGACGAGATCAACCAGACCGTGGTGGCGGCGCTGGACGAGGCCGCGGTCAACTGGGGCGTGAAAGTGCTGCGCTACGAGATCAAGGACCTGGTGCCGCCGCAGGACATCCTGCACGCGATGCAGGCGCAGATCACCGCGGAACGGGAGAAGCGCGCGCGCATCGCCCAGTCCGAAGGCTTGAAGATGGAGCAGATCAACCTGGCCAACGGCTCGCGCGAAGCGGCGATCCAGAAATCCCAGGGCGAGATGCAAGCCACCATCAACAACTCCGAGGGCGACAAGCAAGCCGCCATCAACAAGGCGCTGGGCGAGGCCGAAGCGCTGCGCCTGGTGGCGGACGCCACCGCCGACGCGATCAAGCGCGTGGCCAGCTCCATCCACACCGAGGGCGGCCTGGAAGCGGTCAACCTGAAAGTGGCCGAACAATACGTGGCCGCCTTCGGCAAACTGGCCAAGGAAAACAACACCATCATCCTGCCGGCCAACGTCGCCGACGTCGGTTCGCTGGTGGCCAGCGCGATGAGCGTGGTCAAGCAGACCCAGGCCCCGCGCTAAAGGCCGCTCCGGCGGCGCCCCGTTCGCGGGCGCCGGCCGGATCAAGAACCCGCACCTCACTCTTCAACCCTTGCCCGGCTTGAATATCCGCCGGGCCGCCCCCATAATCGTGCGCATGAAATTCTTCACCGACCTGTTTCCCGTCGTCCTGTTCTTCGCCACTTACTGGCTGAGCCGCGACATGTTCATCGCCACCGGCGTCGCCATCGCCGCCACCACCTTGCTGGTGGGCTGGACCTGGCTGCGCCACCGCAAGGTGGACACCATGCAGTGGGTCAGCCTGGGCCTGATCGTGGTGCTGGGCGGCGCCACCCTGCTGCTGCACGACAAGCACTTCATCATGTGGAAGCCCACCGTGCTGTACTGGGTGATGGGCGCCGGCCTGCTGATCAGCGACTTCCTGGGCAAGAACGGCCTGAAGCTGATGATGGGCCAGCAGCTGCAATTGCCGGCCCCGGTCTGGCGCAAGCTGACCTGGGCCTGGGTGGGCTTCTTCGCCTTCATGGGCGCGCTCAACCTCTTTGTCGCCTATCGCTTCAGCGAAGACGTCTGGGTCAATTTCAAACTGTTTGGCGGCCTGGGCCTGATGCTGGCCTTCGTCATCGCCCAAAGCCTGTTCCTCGCCAAATACATTGAGGAAAAGAAATAATGCTTTACGCCATCATCGGCCAAGATCATGAAGATTCGCTGCCGCGCCGGCTGGAGGCCCGCCCGGCCCACCTGGCGCGCTTGCAGGCGCTGCAGGACGCCGGCCGCCTGGTGCTGGCCGGCCCCTGTCCCGCCATCGACAGCGCCAGCCCCGGCCCGGCCGGTTTCAGCGGCAGCCTGATCGTCGCGGAATTCGAATCGCTGGACGCCGCCCAGGCCTGGGCCGACGCCGATCCCTACGTGGCGGCCGGCGTCTACGCCGACGTCAGCGTCAAACCCTTCCTCAAGGTGTTTCCGCAATGAGCGCCACGGTTGAACTGCTCAGCGCCGCCTTGCAGGCCTTGACGCCGGAACACCTGGACATCCAGGACGACAGCGCCTTGCACGCCGGACACGCCGGCGCGCGCGACGGCGGCGGACATTACACGCTAACCATCGTCAGCGCCCGCTTTCAGGGATTGAGCCGCGTGCATCGCCACCGGCTGATCTACGAAACGCTGGGCGACTTGATGCAAACCAAGGTGCACGCTCTGGCCATCAGAGCGTTCACGCCAGAAGAAATCTGACTTGATTCCATAAGAAGGATAGATACCCCATGAAGCTTTCCCGCATCGCCGCCCTCGCGCTGGCCGCCTCCGTCGCCCTGCCCGCCGCCGCGGAATCCATCGCCGTGGTCAACGGCGCCGCCATCGACAAGAAGGAACTGGACGCGGCCGTCGCCAACATCGTGCAAAGCAGCGGCGGCAAGGCCCAGGACAACCCTGAGCTGCGCGAGCAATTGAAAACCTCGCTGATCACCCGCGAAGTGATTCTGCAGGAAGCGCGCAAGCGCCAGCTGGACAAGCAACCGCTGTTCACCCAGCGCCTGGACGACATCCGCAATGAAATGCTGCGCGAAGCGCTGTTCGCCGACATCGCCAAACAGGCGCCGGTGACCGACGCTCAGATCAAGGGCGTCTACGACAAGCTCGCCGCCCAGCAGACCGGCAGCAAGGAAGTCCACGCGCGCCAGATCACGCTGAAGAGCGAGGCCGACGCGCAGAAGGCGATCGCCGATCTGAAAAAAGGCGCCAAGTTCGACGAACTGGTGAAGACCCGCTCCATCGACCCCAACGCCAAGCAAAGCAACGGCGAAATGGGCTGGGGCAACCTCAACCGCATGGACCCGCCGCTGGCCGCCGCGCTGAAAGACATCCGCAAAGGCCAGACCAGCGGCAAGCCCTACCAGTCCCCGCTGGGCTGGCATGTGTTCAAGGTGGAAGACATTCGTGACGCCAAGCTTCCGTCGCTGGATGAGGCCAAGCCGCAAATCGGCCGCCAACTGCAAGAAGAAGCCATCGCCAAGGCAGTGGAAGACCTGCGCGCCAAGGCCAAGATCCAATAAACCAACCCATCAGGACATCTAAGAATATGCGTAAAATCTTGCTGACCAGCGCCCTCGTCGCCGCCTTCGCCGGCAGCGCCATCGTGGTTGCCGGCCCGGTCGTCAACGGCCAGGCCATCACCGACGCCCGCATCGACGCCGTGGTCAAGATGATGGAAGCCCAGGGCCAGCCGGCCAACCCGCAAGCGCGCGACATGGTCAAGGATCAACTGGTCACCGCCGAAGTGCTGCGCCAGGAAGCCGTGAAGAAGGGTCTGGACAAGTCGTCGGAATTCGCCGCCGAACTGGCCAATATGCAAGCGATGGCGCTGGCCAACCGCCTGATCAAGGATTATGAAAAGTCCAATCCGGTCAGCGACGCCGATCTGAAAGCCGAATACGACAAGCTGGTGGCCAGCGTGCCGGAAACCAAGCAATACCACGCTCGCCACATCCTGGTGAAGACCGAGGCCGAAGCCAAGGCGGTGATCGACGCGCTGAAGAAAGGCAAGTCTTTCGACAAGCTGGCCAAGGAGAAGTCCCAGGATCCGGGCAGCAAGGACAAGGGCGGCGATCTGGACTGGCAGGAAGCCGGCACCTTCGTGGCGCCGTTCTCCGAAGCCATGACCAAGCTGTCCAAGGGCGAAGTGACCGCCAAGCCGGTGAAGACCGAGTTCGGCTGGCACGTGATCAAGCTGGACGACGCCCGCGTGCAACGCAATGTGCCGGCGCTGGACGACATCCGCCCGCAGCTGACCCAGCGCATCATGGGCGGCCGCGTGGAAAAGCTGATCGCCGAGCTGAAAGCCAAGGCGCAAATCCAGAAGTAAGCCGCAAAATGCGGCAAGCCAGAGCAAGCGGACCCCGGTCCGCTTTTTTCATACCCGTCGCATAAGCGCCGCCGCCGCGCCGCGCCCCGGCCCGCCTCGCCGGCGCGCCGCCTCATGCCCATGGTTTTTGCGCGAAGACGCAAAAACGTCTCCAAAAATTTATCCGCTGTCCTATAAGTAATTATTCACTTTTTGATCACTTCATAAATATATTAAATTGGAAGCACCACAATAAAGTCACCACGGGACAAACTGATGAAAAACCTGCGCATTGGACAAAGACTCGCCCTCGCCTTCGGCGCGCTGATCGCCCTGGTGCTGATCATGAGTGTGGTCATGCTCAACGGGCTCTCCTCCATCAGCGACAGCATGGAGGACATCACCGACAACCGGCTGGAATCCTTGCTGATAGTCGCTCAGCTGGATCACCACCTGCAGCAGCAGCGCATCGGCGCGCGCGATCTGATCATTGAAACCGATCCGGCCAAGATGGCCGAGATCAAGGCGCAGACCGACCAGACCATCAAGGCCTTCAACAACGCCGAAAAGGCGCTGGAAGACCACTTCACCAAGTTCCCGCCGATACCGGCCACCGCCGCCCTGCTCAAAGACGTGGGCCAGGCCCAGGAGGCGCTGGACGCCCCCACTAAAAAGCTGATGGCGCTGGCGATGGCCAACCAGAACAAGGAGGCGGAAGCCTTCATGGTCGGGGAGCACCGCCCGCTGATCCACCAGCTGGAACAAAAGGTGGAAGCCCTCAGCAAGGCGCTGGCCGACCGCGCCCAGGACAGCCGCAAGGACGCTGAAACCAGCGCCACCGCCGTGCGCGCCACCTCGCTGACCATCACCGCCATCTGCCTGGGCGCGGCCGTGCTGATAGGCTGGCTGCTGACCCGTTCCATCACCCGCCCGCTGAACAGCGCGGTGGAAGCCGCGCGCGAAGTGGCCGCCGGCAATCTGCGCATCGAGCTGCAGCCGGACGGCAAGGACGAGCCGGCCCAGGTTATCGCCGCGCTGGCCGATATGCGCGAACAACTGGTGAAAGCCATCGGCAACGTCCAGCAAGGCGCGGAAGAAGCCAATAGCGTGGCCGGCCAGCTGTCCGAATCCGCCGACCAGGTGCTGACCGCCTCCCATCAGCAAAGCCAGGCCGCCGCCAGCTCCGCCGCCGCGGTGGAAGAGCTCACCGTCAGCATCAGCCACGTGGCCGAAGCCGCCCAGGAAGTGCGCGAACACGCGCAGACCAGCCTGGTCACCGCCAAGAACGGCACCGCCCAGCTCAGCCTGCTGATCAAGGAAGTCGACAATGTCGAGAAAGCGGTCAACGGCATCGCCGAAGCGGTGAAGAACTTCGTCGCCAACACCCGCAAGATCACCAGCATGACCAGCCAGGTGCGCGACATCGCCGATCAGACCAATCTGCTGGCGCTGAACGCCGCCATCGAAGCCGCGCGCGCCGGCGAACTGGGCCGCGGCTTCGCCGTGGTGGCCGACGAAGTGCGCGTGCTGGCGGAACGCTCGGCGGAATCCGCCAAGGAAATCGATCAGGTCACCCATGTGTTGGGCACCCAGTCGGTGGAACTGGAAGACGCCATCACCAGCAGCCTCGCCTCCCTGAGCAGCAGCCAATCCTTTGTCTCCACCGTTGAAGCCGCCTTGCAAGAAGGCGAACAGGCGGTGGCCAAATCCACCGACAGCACCGGCACCATCGTCAGCGCGGTGCAGGAGCAGAAGCTGGCCAGCACCGAGATTGCCCAGAACATGGAGAAGGTGGCGCAGATGGCCGAGGAAAACACCGCCATCGTCAGCAATGTGGCGGACAGCTCGCGCTCGATGTCCGACATCGCCCAGAACCTGCATCAGGCGGTGCGTTTCTTCCGCATCTGAGCCGCCGGCGCGAGTCAAACATCAAAGCCGCCCTCCCGGGCGGCTTTTCATTTGCGCGCGCTCAGCGGGTTTCAACACCACCCCGCCGACGCGCAGCTGATCGCAAACAGATGCTCAGATTTTTTCGTCGAAGCTGAACACCGGCGTGCCCTTCTTCAGCACCTCGCCGCGGAAGAAGGCCGGATGCTTGCGGTACATGTACAGCATGAGCAGCAGGCCGACCAAGGCCACCGTCACGCCCAGGATGAACACCAGACCCAGGCCGCCGATATGCGAGCCGCTGCCGAAAGCCGGATCCATGCTGTCCAGCGTGGTGCGGATCAGGGCGACGAACAGCAGGACGCCGCCCAGCCCCGGGCACAGGCCGCGCAACAGGAAATGGCGCGCCGAAGTCAACGCCTGCTTGCGGAAATACCAGACGCAGGCAAAGGCCGTCAGGCCGTAATAGAAACACACCATCATGCCCAGCGCGGTAATGGTGTCAGACAGCACGTTTTCGCTCAAGACCCGCATCACCGCGTAAAACGCCGAAGCCACCAGCGCGGACACCACGGTGGCGTAAGCCGGTGCCTTGAAGCGAGACTCCACCACCGCGTATCTGGCCGGCAAGGCCTGGTAATGGCCCATCGCCAGCATGGTGCGCGCCGGCGACATAAAGGTGGACTGCAGGGAGGCCGCGGAACTGGACATCACCGCCAGCGACAGCAGAATGGCCGCCGGCCCCATCACCGGCCCGGCCAGCGCGGTGAACACATTGGCGGCGATGGCCGGGTTGGCGAGGCCGGAGGCGTCCGTGCCCACGCCGGCGAAGGACACCACCGCCGCGCTGATCAACACATAAGAGCCCACCAGCAGCACCATCACCAGCGTGGCGGCCTTGCCGGACAGATTGGCGCGCTTGTCGCCGGTGGTCTCCTCGCTGATGGTCACCACCGTGTCCCAGCCCCAATAGGCGAAGATGGACACCGCCACCCCGGCGGCGAATTGGGAAAAGCTTTCCACGGCGAAGGGATTGAACCAGCTCCACTCCACCGGAATGGAATACGGATGGCCGCCGTCGGCGGCGGCGCTGAACGCCGCCCATGCGAACCAGGCCAGCACCAGCACCTGGAACGACACCAACACATACTGCACCCGTTTGGTGGATTGCAGGCCGCGACAGGAAATCCAGGTGGCCACCGCCATGAAGCCAAGGCAGGAGACGATATTCACCGCCGTGTTGTCAGGCAGGGCCGCGATGTCCGGCCGCCCCAGCGCCTGGCCCAAGGCCAGATACATGAAATCCATCGCCACCGCGGCGGTGTTGGACAGCACCAGCACCGTGGACACCACCAGCCCCCAGCCGGCGATCCAGCCTATCCACGGCCCGAAGGCGCGCGTGGCCCAGGTGAAGGACGTCCCGGCGTCCGGCATCTCGCGGTTCAGCTCGCGGTAGCCTATCGCCACCAACAGCATGGGAATGAAGCTGACGAAAAACACCGCCGGCATCTGCTTGCCCACCTGGGAGGCCGCCGGCCCCAGCGAGGCGGTCAGCGTGTACGCCGGCGCGCATACGGAAATGCCGATCACCACCAGCCCGAGAATGCCGATGGAGCCGGCGGGCAAACCCTTGGCGCTCAAGCCTCCCCCGTCCGGGGCCGGCAGCGCGTTGTCAACATTACGCATGGTGCATCTCCTTTGTCCGGGGCCGCGTCGCAACGTCGGCCCTCGCCTTGTTATGTGCCCGCGTCGGCGCTCAAGCGCCGTCGCGAATGCGCGCGTCCCGCCGTGTCCGCCGGCCGGTCCCGCTTATGGCAGGACCGCGCGCGTCAGGCGTGGTTGCATGGAATATGCAGATAATTAACACAAAAACATCAAATGGCAAAAATAATAGACGCCACCAGCGCGGGGCGATATGCTGGCTCGGCAAGATCCGGCCCCGCGCCGGCGCCTTGCGCCAGAGCCGGGCCTACCGGCCGCCGCATAAGAACCTGCTTACGATCTGCCGCGCGTTGGCGATACGGCGCAGGAAAGAACCATGCAAAGAGAGAGAAGGAAGAGAACATGAATACCTGGAAGCACTGTCTGCTCGCGCTCGGCCTCGCCGGCGCCGCCCACGCCCAAGCCAATACCGTCAACGTCTACAACTGGTCCGACTACATCGCTCCCACCACCGTGCCGGCCTTCAGCAAGCAAACCGGCGTCAAGGTCAATTACAGCGTCTACGACAGCATGGAAACCCTGAACGCCAAGCTGATGACCGGCCGCTCCGGCTTCGATCTGGTGGTGCCGTCCAATAATGTGCTGGGCCTGGGCATCAAGGCCGGGCTGTTTCAGCCGCTGGACAAGAGCAAGATCCCCAACTACAAGAACATAGACCCGGCGCTGCTGAAAATGATGGAAGTGTCCGATCCGGGCAATAAATACGCGGTGCCGTATTTCTGGGGCGTGATCACCCTGGGCATCAATGAGGAAAAGGTCAAAAAAGCGCTGGGCGGCAAGCTGCCGGCCAATGAATGGGATCTGCTGTTCAAACCTGAGTACGTGTCCAAGCTCAAATCCTGCGGCGTCAGCATTCTGGACTCCCCGTCCGAGTTCTTCCCGATGGCGCTGCACTACTTCGGCAAGGACCCGGGCAGCACCAAGGAAGCCGACTACCGCGCCATCATGCCGCAGCTCAACGCCATGCGCGCCAGCGTCACCCGCATCTCCTCCTCCGGCTACATCAACGACATGGCCAGCGGCGAAGTCTGCCTGGCCATGGGCTACGGCGGCGACCTCAACATCGCCAAACGCCGCGCCGCGGACGCCAAGAACGGCGTCAAGGTGGTTCCGCTGATGCCCAAACAGGGCGTGGCCATCTGGGTAGACAGCATGGCCATCCCCAAGGACGCCAAGAACGTGGCCAACGCGCTGTCCTTCATCAACTACAGCCTGGAGCCCAAGATCGCCGCGGACAACGCCAATACCGTGACCTTCGCCCCGGGCAGCCTGCCGGCGCGGCAGTTCGTCAACAAACAGTACCTGAACGACCGCTCCATCTTCCCCAATTCCGAAGACCTGAAAAACAGCTTCATTCAGAAGAGCGTGGGCCAGGAAACCCTGCGCATCTACGGCCGTTTCTGGCAAAACTTCAAGCTGGGCCGCAGCTGAAGCCGCGCGGCTCCGCCAAAGCACAACAGCCGCTCAAAGCGGCTGTTGTGCTTTAAAACGCGGTCAGATGTCGGCGCTCAAGCCAGCAACTGACGCAACACATAGGGCAGGATGCCGCCGTGCCGGTAGTAATCCACCTCCACCGGCGTGTCGATGCGCAGCAGCAAGGGCAGTTCGCGTTCGCCGCCGGCGGCGTCTCGGATCAGCAAATGCACCCGCTGCTGCGGCGCGATGCCGTCCTCCAGCCCGCGCAGCTCGAAGGTTTCGTCGCCCTTGAGGCCGGCGGCGCTGTCCCCGTCCAGGAACTGCAGCGGCAACACCCCCATGCCCACCAGATTGGAACGGTGAATGCGCTCGAAGCTCTTGGCCACCACCGCGCGCACGCCCAGCAGGCGCGTGCCCTTGGCCGCCCAGTCCCGGCTGGAGCCGGTGCCGTACTCCTCGCCGGCGAAGATCAGTGTGGGCGTGCCGGCGCGCACATAGCTCATCGCCGCGTCGTAGATGGCCATTTGCTCGCCGTCCGGCTGCAGCAGGGTCAGGCCGCCCTCCACCGGCTTGCCGTCGGCGTCCGGCGCCAGCATCAGGTTGCGGATGCGCACATTGGCGAAAGTGCCGCGCATCATCACCTCGTGATGGCCGCGCCGCGAGCCGTAGCTGTTGAAATCGCCGGGCTGGATGCCCTGCCCTTGCAGATACAGGCCGGCCGGCGAGCTCGGCTTGATCGAACCGGCCGGGCTGATGTGGTCGGTGGTCACCGAATCCCCGAAGATCGCCAAGGCGCGCGCGCCGCGGATAGGCGGCTGCGCCGTGGGCTGCATCGCGAACTCCTGGAAGAACGGCGGTTCGGCGATATAGCTGGACGCCTCCCAGCCGTAGACCTCGCCCGCGCTGGCGGCGATATCGTTCCACAGCGGGTTGCCGCTGGCGAAATCCTGGTACAAGCGGCGATACGTGGTCGCATCCGTCGCTTGCAGCAAGGCGGCGCCCACCTCCTGCTGGCTGGGCCAGACATCGCGCAGATACACCGGCTTGCCGTCCACGCCGACGCCCAAGGGCTCATGCTCCAGATCGATGTCCACCCGGCCGGCGATGGCGAAGGCCACCACCAGCGGCGGACTCATCAGGAAGTTGGCCTTGATCGCCGGATGAATGCGCGCCTCGAAATTGCGGTTGCCGGACAGCACCGACGCGCAGATCAGGTCCTGCCCGCTGACCTCGCTCTCCAGTTGCGGCTCCAGCGGGCCGGCGTTGCCGATGCAGGTGGTGCAGCCGTAGGCGGCCACGCGGAACCCCAGCTGCTCCAGCGGCGCCAGCAAATGCGCCTTGCCCAGGTAGTCGGTCACCACCCGCGAGCCGGGGGCCAGCGAGGTCTTGATGTGACCGGCCACGCTCAGGCCGCTGGCCACCGCCTTCTGCGCCAGCAGGCCGGCGGCCAGCATCACCCCGGGGTTGGAGGTGTTGGTGCAAGAGGTGATCGCCGCGATCAACACCGAACCATGACGCAGCTTGCCGCTGAAGCCGCCGGCGCCCTCCTTGCCGTAACCGCCGGTTTTGGCCGGCTGGTGCAAGAGCTCGTTGAAACGCGTCTTCAAGTCCGGCAGGGCGATGCGGTCCTGCGGCCGGCGCGGGCCGGCCACGCTGGGCGCGACCGTGGCCAGATCCAGCTCCAGCACGCTGCTGTAATCGATTTCGCCCTCCTGCGGCATGCCGAACATTTGCTGCGCCTGGAAATAGCGGCGGAACGCGTCCACTTCCGCCTCGCTGCGGCCGGTGGCGGTCAGATAGGCGGCTGTCTGCTCGTCCGGCGGGAAGAAGCCCATGGTGGCGCCGTACTCCGGCGCCATGTTCGCCAGCGTGGCGCGATCCTGCAGAGTCAGCGAGGCCGCGCCGGCGCCGTAGAACTCCACGAACTTGCCCACCACCTGCGCCTTGCGCAGCATCTCGGTCACGGTCAGCACCAGATCGGTGGCGGTCACGCCCTCGCGCAGCCGGCCTTTCAAATGCACGCCCACCACGTCCGGCGTCAGGAAATACACCGGCTGGCCCAACATGCCGGCCTCCGCCTCGATGCCGCCCACGCCCCAGCCCACCACGCCCAGGCCGTTGATCATGGTGGTGTGCGAATCCGTGCCCACCAGGCTGTCCGGGTAATAGACCCCGCCCTTGCTCAACACTCCGCGCGCCAGATACTCCAGGTTCACCTGGTGCACGATGCCGATGCCCGGCGGCACCACCTTGAAGGTGTCGAAGGCCTGCATCCCCCATTTGATGAAACGGTAGCGTTCCGCGTTGCGGCGGAATTCCAGTTTCATGTTAAGGTCCAAGGCGTTGTTCTCGCGGAAGTGGTCGATCTGCACCGAGTGGTCCACCACCAGGTCCACCGGCACCAGCGGTTCGATGCGCTTGGGCGGCTTGCCGAAGCGCTGGGCCACCGAACGCATCGCCGCCAGATCGCACAGCAGCGGCACGCCGGTGAAATCCTGCAGCACGATGCGCGCCACCACGAAGGGGATCTCCTCGCTGCGCGGCGCCTGCGGCCGCCAGCCGGCCAACTGCCGCACATGCTCCTCGGCTACGCGCTGGCCGTCCAGGTGGCGCAGCAAAGACTCCAGCACGATGCGCAGCGACACCGGCAGCCGGCCGACATCGCCGACGCCCAGCTCCGCCAGCGCCGGCAGCGAATGGAATTGACAGGACTGGCCCGAGGCCAGGGTAAAGGAACGCAAAGTGGATTCGGAACGAAGCGACATGAAGGACTCCTGTTGAAAGCCAAGATGCAAGCTAAGAACCTGTTTACGACCCGCCGCGCCGCGGCGGGATGTTAGACAAAGGCCTTGAAACCCGCTTCGAAACGCTCATGCGCCACCTGCGCATTTGCTTTCTCAGCGGTTTTCGCCTGGTCTCGCGAGATCGTAAACACGCACTCAAGGGCGAAAACCATGGGAGCGCCTCGACAAGCGGTCTGTCCGAGGCGCTCCGCCTCATGTTCAGACCGGGAAAAGGGTCAATGGTTCAGCCCTTAACTTGCATTTAGCATACAATCGAAACCTCATTCCCGTGCGAAAGGCATGCCATGACACACAGAATAGAACACGATTCCTTCGGCGACATCGAAGTCCCCGCCAACGCGCTGTGGGGCGCGCAGACCCAGCGCTCGCTCGGCCACTTCGCCATCTCCAGCGAAACCATGCCGCCGGAACTGATCCTGGCGCTGGCCCAGGTCAAACGCGCCGCCGCGCTGGCCAACCGCGAATTGGGCAAACTGCCGGCGAACAAGGCCGACGCCGTCGTCGCCGCCGCCGACGAAGTCCTGGCCGGCAAACATCCGGACGCCTTCCCGCTGTCGGTATGGCAAACCGGCTCCGGCACTCAGAGCAATATGAATATGAACGAGGTGCTGGCCAACCGCGCGTCCGAACTGCTGGGCGGCGAGCGCGGCCCGGGCCGGCTCGTCCACCCCAACGACGACGTCAACCGCGGCCAGTCCTCCAACGACATCTACCCCACCGCCATGCACGTGGCCGCCGCGCGCGCGGTGCACGACAGGCTGCTGCCGGCGCTGGGCCGGCTGCGCGCCGCGCTGACGGACAAGGCGGCCGCCTTCGCCGACATCGTCAAGATAGGCCGCACCCATTTGCAGGACGCCACTCCGCTGACCCTGGGCCAGGAGCTGTCCGGCTGGGTGGACCAGCTGGAGCAAGCCGAACACGCCGTCCGCGCCGCGCTGCCCGGCCTCTACCAGCTGGCCGTGGGCGGCACCGCCGTCGGCACCGGCCTCAACACCCATCCGGAGTTCGGCCCGCGCGTGGCCGCGGAGCTCAATCGCGCCTGCGGCCTGCCCTTCGCCAGCGCCGGCAACAAGTTCGCCGCGCTGGCCGGCCACGACGCGCTGGTGCACTCCCACGGCGCGCTCAAGCAACTGGCCACGGCGCTGATCAAGATCGCCAACGACATCCGCTGGCTGGCCTCCGGCCCGCGCAGCGGCCTGGGCGAATTGCTGATCCCGGAAAACGAGCCGGGCAGCTCCATCATGCCGGGCAAGGTCAACCCCACTCAGTGCGAGGCGATGACCATGTTGTGCTGCCAGGTGCTGGGCAACGACGTGGCGCTGTCCATCGGCGCCGCCTCCGGCAATTTCGAATTGAACGTATTCAAGCCGCTGATTGTCCACAATTTCCTGCAAAGCGCGCGCCTGCTGTCAGACGGCATGGACAGCCTCAACCATCATTGCGTGCGCGGCATGCAGGCCAACCGCCCGCGCATCGAGCAATTGCTGGAGCAATCGCTGATGCTGGTCACCGCGCTCAACCCGCACATCGGCTATGACAAGGCCGCCGCCATCGCCAAGCTGGCCCACGCCAACGGCGGCACCCTCAAGCAGGCGGCGCTGGAGCTGGGTTATGTGACGGCGGAGCAGTTTGATCAGTGGGTGGATCCGAAGGCGATGATCTAAGCTCTTTTTCAGTGCGCTGAACCTGGCTTGGCGCACAGAAAACCGCGCATCCTGGCTGCCCCAGGCCTCTGCGACAGACCTCCGCGCGGGATCGCTACGCTCCACCCACCCTACCCATGGCAAACCGCCGCGCGTAGGGAGGGAGGAGCCATAAGCGATACCCGCCAGCATTCGCGGCTTTGCTCATACGGCGTTCAGTCGAACAAACCCAAGGTTCGCGGCAGCGGCTGAGGCGCCGGCTTGGGCGCGCCCTGGCGCGGCGCCAGCGGCGCGTCCTCGGCACGCATCTCCTCCGCCGGATACAGCCGCAGCAAGCGCTGCGCGTCCTCCGGCCTCCGCGCCGTCAGCCAGGCCTGGTAATCCTCCGGCCGCACAATCACCAGCGAACGCTTCTCGTCCTCCGGCTTGTGGGTGCGGCGCATCAGCGCGTGCGCCTCGGCGTTGACCGTCAATTGGGTGAAGGCGTGGCTGATCGAACCGTCCGGCTCCGACCAGGCCCGCCACAGCCCGGCCACCGCGAACGGCGCGTCGTCGGCCAGGCCGATGCGCCAGCGCACCGCGCGGCCGCTTTCATACGAGGGTTCGAAAAAGGCCCGCATCGGCACCAGGCAACGCTGGCCGGCCCGCCACGGGTAGCGGAAGTTTTTCAGTTCGGCCACGGTTTCCGAACGCGCGTTGGTGGTGGACAGCCGCATGCCCTCCGGCTGATGACGCTTGGGCACCAGGCCGTAATTGCCCAGCCGCGGCTCCAGGCCCCGGCGGCCGGCCACGATGAAGGGCGCGGCGTAATCCTGCCAGGCCTCTTCTTGCCAAAGCAGCTCGCCGGCCTCCACGCCGAACAACGGCAGTTGATCCGGATGGGGACATAGATAATTGACGCACATCGGTCCAGTCTACCGGATATCGCGCCGGCCGGCCCGCCTCAGCGGTTTGACAAGGCCGGCCCAAGCGGCCACCATAAGGCCACTATGCGCCGTTTCGCCCCCTTCTCCAGCCAAGATTGGATTGACGCCTTTTTTTGAGGCGGGTTGGCGCGCGGCCAGACGAAGCCCGGCAACCCGCCCCAACCGGCGGGTTTTTTCATATATGCCCCTCTCCCAAGGAGACTGTCATGCCAAGCAATGAACAATTCAAAGATACGGCCACTGAGGCGACACTGCACTTGGTTTGCGGCAAAATCGCGGCGGGCAAGTCCACGCTGACCCGCCGCCTGTCCGATCAGCCCCGCACCGTGCTGATCAGCGAAGACGACTGGCTGGCCAAGCTCTATCCCGGCGAGATCCGCACGCTGACCGACTATGTGCGCCGCTCGCAGTCGCTGAAAGACGCGCTGGCGCCCCATGTCTCCGCTCTGCTGCGGCAGGGCCTGTCCGTGGTGCTGGACATGCCGGCCAACACCCTGGACAGCCGTCGCTGGATGCGCGAGCTGATCGAGTCCAGCGGCGCCGCCCACCAGCTGCACCATCTGGACGTCAGCGACGAGGCCTGCAAGGCGCGCTTGCGCCAGCGCAACGCCAAGGGCTCCCACCCGTTCAGCGTCAGCGAGGCGGAGTTCGACCACATCACCCGCTACTTCGTGCCGCCCAGCCCGCAGGAAGGCTTCAACGTCGTGGCCCATCTCAGCGCCGAGGCTTGAAACGCGCCTGCCGCCCCTGCGAAAAACGCCGGCTTGCCGGCGTTTTTTCATGGCCGCGCAAGCGGCGGCGATCGCTCCTCCACCCCAGGCATGGCCTGTCGGATATATAAATCAATAACCATATGACAGCTTACCAGCCGGATATATTTAGGCTTGAATAGCAAACATGAACACCACCGAAATCCGCCGCCACAAGCTGGGCCTGTTGATCGAACGCGATTTTGACGGAACCGTTTCCCGACTCGCGGAGCTGATCGATCGCCGCCCTCCGCAAATCTACCGCCTGTTCTCGGACGCTCCCAGCGGCCGCGGCATGGGAGAACACCTGGCCCGCCACATCGAAAACCGGCTGAACCTGCCCCGCTACTGGCTGGATCAGGAAGGCGACATCGACGCCCTGCCGCCGCTGCACGCGCGGGTGGCGGAGTTCGAGGCCGCGCTGTCGGAACGCGCCTTGCTGCAGTTGTTGATCGACGATCTGCATCGCGGCGTGCGCGGGCAGACTCTCAGCCGCAAAGCGCTGATCAGCCTGCGCGGCATGGTGGAAGCGCTGACTCAGGAGCCCCCTCAGCCGCAGCCGGCGGACGCTTGGGCGGGCGGCGCGGCGGAATGAGCCGGCGCGCGGCCATGGGCCGATACGCAACACTCTGCCGTAGATAACCTAGTGGTTATTGTTGCTTAATATCTTTATTGATAGGCTATGCCGACCGCCTTGTGAGGAATGGAGATTGGCATGACCTTCCCGCCGCTTCGCCCCCGGCTTACCGACTACGGCAGCTGCATCGCCGTGGAGAGCCTGCGCCTGCTCAAACCCCTGCCCGTGGTCAAGGCCGCGCTGCACACCCCCAAGGGCGTGCTGCCGCGCCGGGTCTGCGCGGTCAGCATCCAGCGCCGGAGATTGTGGGCGGACCGCCACACCGGCGCGCTTTACTGCGCGGAAACCGGCTACAGCCTGCGCCACACCAATCTGCGCCTCCAGGTGTGCCCGCAAGCGCTCAGCGTTTGAACGCCGCCATGCCCTTATCCACTCAAGCGGAACGCGCCGTCGCCGCCAGCGCCATGGACACGCTGCAATCGCTGGCCTCGCTGATGCGCGCGATCGAACGCCTGAACGAAACGGCTGACTCTCAAACGCGCGAGCACATCGCCCAACTCTGCCGGCTGGCGGCGGAGATGGCGCAGGACGCCCACAATGAGCTGGATCTGATCCGGGAGCGGGCGGCCCAGCCCGGCCGCGACGCCGCGACGCGCGCTTAGAACCTGTTTACGATCTGCTGCGCTTCGTGAAACCGGGCGCGGCGAGTAGCACTTCGAAATGCTCATTTCTCAGCGGTTTTCGCCTTGTCTCGCTCTTGCTCACGAGATCGTAAACACGTTCTTAGAAGCGGCTTAGAAGCCGCTTAGACCCAGCCGCCCAGCATCAGCACTCCGCACGCGGCGATGCCGCCGCCGGCGACGCGCCCCAGCCGCTCGCCCAAGGCAAGGCGCGTTTCCGTCCGTCCCAGCAGCAAGCCGGCCGCGTGCAGCAGGCCGGAGGCCAGCACGAAACCGGCGGCGTAAGCCAGGCCGGAGGCGTCGTGCGGCATTTCCTGGCCGTGGGCGACGCCGTGCAGCAAGGCGAAGCCGGCGATCGCCGCCAAGGCCAGGCCGCGCCGCGGCTGCAAGGCGAAGGCCAGCAGCAGGCCCAGCGCGATCACGCTGGCGGCGATGCCGCTTTCCAGCGCCGCCACGCTCACGCCCAGCCAGCCCAACACGCCGCCCGCGGCCAACATGGCCATGAAGGTCAAGGGCCCTTGCCAGCGAGCCGCGCCGCCCAGCCGCCACGACCACAAACCCACCGCCAGCATGGCCAGCAAATGGTCCAACCCGCCAAGCGGATGCTCGAGGCCGCTGGAAAAGCCGGCGACGGCGTGGCCGGGGTGAGCCTGGGCCAGTCCGCTGGCCAGCAATAGCGCCAGCGCGGCCGGCGTGAATTTACGCAGAAAGGTCATTTTCAGCTCCCGAGACGTCAAGTTGCAGCATGCCCTGGGTTTCGATGAAGGCGATGATGTCGTTCAGCCCCTGGCCAAGCTTGAGATTGGAGAACACGAAGGGCCGTTCGCCGCGCATGCGGCCGGCGTCGCGCGCCATCACCTCCAGCGAGGCCCCCACCAGCGGCGCCAGATCGATCTTGTTGATCACCAGCAGGTCCGACTTGCAGATGCCCGGCCCGCCCTTGCGCGGAATCTTGTCGCCAGCGGACACGTCGATCACGTACAGCGTCAGATCGGACAGCTCCGGGCTGAAGGTGGCGGCCAGATTGTCGCCGCCGCTTTCAATGAAGATCAGGTCCAGGCCGGGATGGCGCGCGTTCAGCCGCGCCACCGCCTCCAGATTGATGGACGCGTCTTCGCGGATGGCGGTGTGCGGGCAGCCTCCGGTCTCGACGCCGATGATGCGATCCGCCGCCAGCGCCTGGTGCTGGACCAGGAATTGCGCGTCTTCCTGGGTGTAGATGTCGTTGGTGACGGCGGCGACATTGTATTTGTCGCGCAGCGCCGCGCACAGCGCCCAGGTCAGATGGGTCTTGCCCGAGCCCACCGGCCCGCCTATGCCCACCCGCAACGGCCCGCGGCCCTGGGCGAGTCCTGTCGTGTTCATTGCTTTCTCCTTGAGATAGCGGCCTCCGGCTCAAGACCGGAACAGCCTGCTGTACTGGGTTTCATGCTTCATCGCCGCCCAGGCGAGGCCGGGGGCGAAATTGCTCAGTTGGTCCGCCGGCAGCCGCCGTGCCTCGGCGCCTGCGGCCGCCGCCGCCGGCAACAAGGCCGACAATAATTGCTGGCCGGCCGTCTGCCCCATCGGCATCGCCTTGAGCAGAACCGTGACCTGATTCTCCAGCCAGCCCCATAGATACGCGTCCACCGCGCCGGCCTCGTCCACGCCCAAGGCGCGCGCCGCCTGCGCCCAAACCGCCGGCAGCGCCAGCTCCGGCTGCTCCAGCCCGGCCGGCCACGGCAAACCGGCGCATTCCGGCAACGCTTGCAGCAGGCGGCGCAGCGAATACCCCATCTGCACGGTTTCCTGCCGCAGTTCGCGGCTGTCGCGGCTGGCCAGCAATTGCTGATTGATCCGCGTCAGCGCCGGCTGCTCGTCGGCGGCCAGCGCGCGCCAGGCCTGGGCCAGCAGCGCGGCTTCGAAACGGGACAGCGGTCCTTGCAGCGCATCGCCCAGCCAGGCGGCGGCGCTGGCGGCGTCATGCACCAGGCCCAGCTCCAACGCGCTCTCCAGCCCTTGCGAATAGCTATACGCGCCGATAGGCAGGCCGGGGCTGGCCAGCCGCATCAGTTGCAGCCGCGCCAGCGCGCTCATGCCGCGCCGTACTGATGCAACCGCGGCGGATACTGGAAGGCCGCCTCCTTGCCGTGGGAGTGATGGTGGCCGCCGCCGTAAGCGCCGGACTCCGGCTGGAACGGCGCGTCGATTTTTCGCACCTGCGCGCCCATCTGCTCCAGCATCCGCGCCAGCACCTCGTCGTCCAACAGCCGCAGCCAGCCCTCGCCCACTTGCAGATGCACATGGCGGTTGCCCAGGTGGTAGGCGGCGCGGGTCAGCGCGACGGCGTCGGCGCAACAGACATGCAGCAAGGACTCCGTCGCGGCCGCCACCCTCACCCGGCGGCCATCCTCGGCCTGCAACACCTCGCCGTCGGCCAGCGGCGGCCCCGGTTCCAGAAACAGGCCGCAGTCTTCGCCGGCGGCGCTGCGGGTGCGCAGCCGGCGCTTGCCGCGCAGTTCGTAACTCATCAGCAACTCATCGTCCCAGGCGCTCGCATCGTCGGCGCGGCGTGTCAGCAACAACATGGCATCCTCTCAAAACAAGAAATAACGCTGCGCCAGCGGCAGGCGCTCGGCCGGTTCGCACCACAGCAATTCGCCGTCGGCGCGCACCTGGTAGTTTTGCGGGTCCACCTCGATATGCGGCAGGTAATTGTTGTGGATCAGATCGGCCTTGCTCAGCTGACGGCAGCCCCGCACCGCCACCAGCCGCTTGCGCAGGCCCAGTTCCGCGCCGACGCCGGCCTGCAGCGCCGCCTGCGACACGAAGGTGACGCTGCCGCGCGCCACCGCCGCGCCGCAGCTGCCGAACATCGGCCGGTAGTGCACCGGCTGCGGTGTCGGGATGCTGGCGTTGGGATCGCCCATCGCGGCGGCGGCGATGACGCCGCCCTTGAGGATCAGGCTGGGCTTGACCGCGAAGAAGGCCGGCCGCCACAGCACCAGATCGGCCAGCTTGCCGGCTTCGACGCTGCCCACCTCGTGGGCGATGCCGTGGGTCAGGGCCGGATTGATGGTGTACTTGGCCAGGTAGCGCTTGACCCGGAAATTGCTGTGGCCGGGGCCGTCGCCCGGCAAGGGGCCGCGCTGGCGCCGCATCTTGTCCGCCGTCTGCCAGCAGCGCAGTATGGTTTCCCCCACCCGCCCCATCGCCTGGCTGTCCGAGGACATCATCGCGAAGGCGCCCAGATCGTGCAGGATGTCCTCGGCGGCGATGGTTTCGCGCCGGATGCGGCTTTCGGCGAAGGCCACGTCCTCGGCGATGCCCGGATCCAGGTGATGGCAGACCATCAACATGTCCAGATGCTCGTCTATGGTGTTGACCGTGAACGGCCGGGTGGGATTGGTGGAGCTGGGCAGCACATTGGCGTGGCCGCAGGCCTTGATGATGTCCGGCGCGTGGCCGCCGCCGGCGCCCTCGGTGTGATAGGTGTGGATGGCGCGGCCCTTGAACGCGGCCAGCGTGGCCTCGACGAAGCCGGATTCGTTCAGGGTGTCGGTGTGGATGGCCACTTGCACGTCCATCTCGTCCGCCACCGTCAGGCAGTTGTCTATCGCCGCCGGGGTGCTGCCCCAGTCTTCGTGCAGCTTGAGGCCGATGGCGCCGGCGCGCACTTGCTCGCGCAGCGGCTCCGGCAGGCTGGCGTTGCCCTTGCCGGTGAAGCCCAGATTCATCGGAAAGGCTTCCGCCGCTTCCAGCATTCGCGCCAGATGCCACGGCCCCGGCGTGCAGGTGGTGGCCTTGCTGCCGGTGGCCGGCCCGGTGCCGCCGCCTATCATGGTGGTGACGCCGGACATCAGGGCGTCTTCGATCTGCTGCGGGCAGATGAAATGGATATGGCTGTCGATGCCGCCGGCGGTGACGATCATGCCTTCGGCGGCGATGATTTCGGTGGCGGCGCCGATGGCGATGTCGACGCCGGGCTGGATGTCCGGATTGCCGGCCTTGCCGATGGCGGCGATGCGGCCGTCCTTGAGGCCGATGTCGGCCTTGACGATGCCCCAGTGATCCAGGATCAGCGCATTGGTCAGCACCGTGTCGGCCACTTCCGCCGCCAGGCCCTGGCCCTGGCCCATGCCGTCGCGTATCACCTTGCCGCCGCCGAACTTCACCTCCTCGCCGTATACGGTGTAGTCGCGCTCCACTTCCACCCACAATTCGGTGTCGGCCAAGCGCACCCGGTCGCCGACGGTGGGGCCGAACATCTCGGCGTACGCCTGTCTGCTGATTTTCATAAGGCCCCCATCACCTTGCCCTGAAAGCCGTACACCCGGCGCCGGCCGGCCAGCTCCACCAGCTCCACGCTGCGGACCTGCCCGGGCTCGAAGCGCACCGCGGTGCCCGCGGCGATGTTCAGCCGGCAGCCGCGAGCGGCCTCGCGGTCAAACCGCAAGGCGTCGTTGGTTTCGGCGAAGTGATAATGCGAGCCCACCTGGAT
Source organism: Chromobacterium rhizoryzae (assembly GCF_020544465.1). Lineage (NCBI taxonomy): Bacteria > Pseudomonadati > Pseudomonadota > Betaproteobacteria > Neisseriales > Chromobacteriaceae > Chromobacterium > Chromobacterium rhizoryzae. The sequence continues at coordinate 2,278,971 of NZ_CP066126.1, read as the reverse complement.
CGGCCTGTCGCCGGTATTGGCCACCGTCAGCGTCAGGGTGCGGCGGCCGGCGTTGAGCTCGATCTCGCCCTCGGCGGCCTGGATCTGTCCGGGAATCATCGCGGCCTCCTCATACAATGGGCTGGTGGACGGTGACCAGCTTGGTGCCGTCCGGAAAAGTGGCTTCCACCTGGATGTCGGCGATCATCTCGGCCACGCCGTCCATCACGTCCTCGCGGCCCAGCAAGGTGGCGCCGTAATGCATCAGCTCCGCCACGCTGCGCCCATCGCGCGCGCCCTCCATGACGGCGGCGCTGATATAGGCCACCGCCTCCGGATAATTCAGCTTCAGGCCGCGCGCGCGGCGGCGTTCCGCCAGCAGGCCGGCGGTGAAGATCAAGAGCTTGTCTTTTTCTCTGGGCGTCAATTCCATCGTGAAGTCCCATTTCTCATTGAAGGGTCAAGTCGCCCAGATGCGCGGCTCCTGCGCCGCGCGGCCGTGGGTGAACGGGTAAAGCAAGCGCCGCGCCCGCCGCAGCCAATGATGGGCGGCTTCGGCGCTGTCGCCGATGAAGCGCGCCAGCCAGACGTCCGGCAGTTGGCTGGCGGCGGCGCGGCCCGCCAGCGGCAGCGCCAATACCGCCTGATGCAAGGCCTCCGGCAGCGCCGGCCCGGCCCACAACAGCAGGCCGACCGCGGTCTGGCCGCCCATTCCGACCGCCGCGTCCAGCATGCGGTCGCCGCCGGCCAAGGCGGCGCGCTCGCACCAGATCAAGCGGCCGTCGCGTTCTATGTCCAGGCTTTGACGCCAAAGCCCGCGGTCGAAGCGCTCGCCGCAGGCCGGCAGCCCCAGGCAGAGCACGTCGCCGTACAGCAGCGCGGCGTCGCCCTGCAGCTGGACGCGGCCTTGCAAGCTCACCTCCGCGCCGGCGAACAGAATGGTTTCCAGCGGCAGCCATTCCAACCGCGCGCCGGCGGCCAAGCTCAGCTCCAGCCGCTGGCTGGCCGGGCGGCCGAAGCCGTCGTACCACTTGGCGGCGCCGGGGCTGGTCAGCAACGCGTCCGCGCCCTCCTCCAAAGTCACCGTCAGGCTCAGGCTGTCGCCGCCGGCCATGCCTCCCGGCAGATGCACGATGATGTGCTGGCACTGGCCGGCGTCGTCGGTGAAGTGGCGCTGCACCCGCAAGGGGCCGCAATGCCGCCGCCGCACCGGAATGGTGCGTCCGTCGCGGCGCCGGTAGCTCAGCTCCAGTTCGGCGGCCCAGGGCGGCGGCAGGCCGACGGCGGCGGCATCGCGTCGCATCGCTCAGATCGCCAGCAGCCCGCGCACGCCGTCCGCCCGCATGTCCCCGCCCAGGCCGCTTTGCACCACTTCGCCGCGCGCCATCACCAGGTAGCGGTCCGCCAGCGCCTCGGCGAAGTCGTAATACTGTTCCACCAGCAGGATGGCCATCTCGCCCCCGGCCGCCAATTGGCGGATCGCCGCGCCGATCTGCTTGATGACGGAGGGCTGGATGCCTTCGGTCGGCTCGTCCAGCATCAGCAGCGACGGCCGCCCGGCCAAGGCGCGGCCAATCGCCAATTGCTGCTGCTGGCCGCCGGACAGGTCGCCGCCGCGGCGGCCGCGCATCTCGTACAGCACCGGGAACATCTCGAACACGCTGTCCGGCAAGCGGCGGCCGGCCGCGCCGGAGAAGCGCGCCAGCCCCAAGCGCAGGTTTTCCTCCACCGTCAGCCGCGGAAAGATTTCGCGCCCCTGCGGCACATAGGCGATGCCGCGCGCCGCGCGCTGATGCGGCGCCAGCGCGGCGATGTCCTCGCCGCGCCAGCGCATGCGCCCGCCGCGTACCGGCAATTGCCCGCTCAGGCATTTGAGCAGCGTGCTCTTGCCCGCGCCGTTGCGCCCCAGCAGGCAGGTGATCCGCCCCGTCTCGGCGCGCAGGCTGATCCCGCGCAGGATGCGGCTGCCGCCGTAATACTGTTCCAGTCCGTCGATTTCCAGCATGTCAGCGCCCCAGATACACTTCGATCACCCGCTCGTCCGCCTGCACCTGCCGCAGCGTCCCCTCCGCCAGCACCGCGCCTTCGGCCAGCACCGTCACCCGGCCGCCCAGGCTGGCGACAAAATCCATATCGTGTTCCACCACCATCAGGGAATGCTCGCCCTTCAGGCTCAGCAGCAGCTCCGCGGTCTGTTCGGTTTCGGCGTCGCTCATGCCTGCCACCGGCTCGTCCAGCAAGAGCAGCTTGGGTTGCTGAGCAAGCAGCATGCCAATCTCCAGCCATTGCTTTTGGCCGTGCGACAGCAGGCCGGCCAGCCGGCCGCGCTGCTCCTGCAGCCGCACCCGTTCCAGCAGTTCGTCGACGCGGCGGCGCTGAGCCGCGCCCAGGCGCGCGCGCAGGCTGGCGCGCACCGAGCGGTCTCCGGCCAGCGCCAGCTCCAGGTTGTCCGCCACCGTCATCGCCTCGAACACCGTGGGCTTCTGGAATTTGCGCCCTATGCCCAGTTGGGCGATCTCGGCCTCGTCGTATCTGCGCAGGTCCAGGGTCTGGCCGAAGAACACGCTGCCCGCGTCCGGCCGGGTCTTGCCGGTGATCACATCCATCATCGTGGTCTTGCCGGCGCCGTTGGGGCCGATCACCACGCGCAATTCGCCGACGGCGATCGACAGCGTCAAACGGTTCAGCGCGCGGTAACCGTCGAAATCAACTATGACATCGTCAAGATATAATATCTGTCCGTGCCGAATGTCCAGCCCCGGCGTCAATGGCCGGGACAAGCCCACCGCCTCGCCCTCCCACTGTCCGCGCGGAACGGGATTTTCGCTTGCTGTATTCATGTCGCATATCCAGAAAATCAATAAACGCGCGGCCGCCTCAAGCGCCGCGGCCTCGCATCAGCCAGCCCATCAAGCCGCGCGGCAGCAACAGGGTGCCGGCGATGAACAGCCCGCCCAGGAAGAACAGCCAGTACTCCGGAAAGGCCACGGTGAACCAGCTCTTGGCGGCATTGACCAAGACGGCGCCCAGCACCGGTCCGATCAAGGTGCCGCGGCCGCCCACCGCCACCCAGACGGCGGCCTCGATCGAATTGCCCGGCGACATCTCGCCCGGATTGATGATGCCGGCCTGCGGCACGTACAAGGCCCCGGCCAGGCCGCAGAGCATGGCGGACAACACCCATACCGCCAGCTTGTAGTCTTGCGGCCGGTAGCCGCAGAACATCAGCCGCGACTCCGCGTCGCGCACCGCGGTGAGCACGCGGCCGAACTTGCCGCGCGTCAGCCGGAACGCCCCCAGCAAAGCCAGCGACAGCAAGAGCGCGCTGAGGACGAACAGCCAGGCGCGGGTGGCCGGCTCGGCGATGCCGAAGCCCAGGATGCGCTTGAAGCCGGTAAAGCCGTTATTGCCGCCAAAGCCGGTTTCGTTGCGGAAGAACAGCAGCATCGCCGCATAGGTCAGCGCCTGGGTGATGATGGAAAAATACACGCCGCGGATGCGGGAACGGAAAGCCAGCCAGCCAAAGCCCAGCGCCAACAATCCAGGCGCGCCCACCGCCAGGCACAGGGCCCAGGCCAGGTATTCGCTGCCCTGCCAGAACCACGGCAGCGTCCGCCAGTCCAGCGACACCATGAAATCCGGCAGCGCGCTCTGGTAAACGCCGTCGCCGCCGATCTGACGCATCAGATACATGCCCATGCCGTAGCCGCCCAGCGCGAAGAACAGGCCGTGGCCCAGGCTGAGCAAGCCTGCATAGCCCCAGACCAGGTCCAAGGCCAAGGCCAGCACCGCGTAGCACAGAATCTTGCCCGCCAGGGTCAGAACATAGGCCGACACCCGCCAGCCGCTGTCCGCCGGCGCGAACACATGCAGCAAGGGCAAGGCCAGCAGACCGAGCCAGACCAGCACCAGCGCCGCCGCGCCCCAGCGCCGTCGGCCCAGGCCGGACAAGAGCCGTAAAGAGTAAGGAAGATGCATGGCGGCTCCTAATCCACGGCCCGGCCCTTGAGGGCGAACAGGCCTTGCGGACGTTTTTGGATGAACAGAATGATGCCGGCCAGGATCAGAATCTTGCCCAGCACCGCGCCCAGCGCCGGCTCCAACAGCTTGTTGGCCACGCCCAGGCCCAGCGCGCCCCATGCCGCGCCGGCCAGCTGGCCCACGCCGCCCAGCACCACCACCATGAAGCTGTCGACGATATAGCCCTGACCCAGGTCCGGGCCGACATTGCCGATCTGGCTCAGCGCCACCCCGCCCAGGCCGGCGATGCCGCTGCCCAGGCCGAAGGCCAACATGTCCACTCGCCCGGTGGCCACGCCCAGGCTGTCCGCCATGCGCCGGTTCTGAGTCACCGCGCGCACAAACAGGCCCAGCCGGCTGCGGTTCAGCGCCAGCCAGACCAGGCCCAGCGTCAGCGCGGAGAACAGAATGACGGCGATGCGGTTGTAGGGCAGCGTCAGCGCCGGGCTCAAGGCCCAGCCGCCGTTCAGCCAGCCGGGGTTGGCCACCGCCACGTTTTGCGCGCCGAACAAGGTCCGCACCAGCTGCATCAACACCAGGCTGATGCCCCAGGTGGCCAGCAGCGTTTCCAGCGGGCGGCCGTAGAGGTGGCGGATCACCAGCCTCTCCAGCGCCATGCCCACGGCGGCGGTCAGCAGGAAGGCCGCCGGCAAGGCCAGCGCCAGATAGGCGTCGGCGGCGGCCGGCCAGCGGCTGTGGAACAGGCTTTGCGCCGCGTAGGCGACATAGGCCCCCAGCATCAGCATCTCGCCATGCGCCATATTGATCACCCCCAGCAGGCCGTAAGTGACGGCCAGGCCCAAGGCCGCTAGCAGCAGCACCGAACCCAGGCTGAGGCCGGCGAAGGCCGCGCCCAGCAGATTGTCTATCCGCACGCTGGCGCGGATGGCCGCTTGCGCCCTCATCGCGGCGGCGCGCACTTCGGCATCGTTTTCCGCGACGGCGTCGGTCAAGGGCGCCAGCAAGGCCAAGGCCGCCGGATCGCCGCTGTCCGCCAGCGCCATGGCGGCGGCCCGCCGCTGCGCCGGGTCCGGACTGCTCAGCGAGAGGCGGGCGCCGGCCCGTTCCAGCGCGCGCCGCAGCTCGGCGTCACCCTCCCTCGCCAAGCGTTCCCTCAGCAAGGGCAGCAGCGCCGGGTTCCCGCTGTCGGCCAGCGCGCGGACCGCGGCCAGCCGCCGCCCGGGATCGGCCGCAGCCAGTTCGTCGACCGCGTGAAACACCGCCAGGGCGCCGCGCAGCCGGTTGTTCAACGGCAGCGGTTCCAGGCTGGCGGCGTCGCCCGCCGCCGGCTGGCCGGACACCGCGTCGCCAAGCGCGCCGTCCGGCCGCTGCCACAGCACGCGCAGACCGTCGGCGGACTGCAATAGCCGGCCCTGCTCCAAGGCGGCCACCGCCGCGCGGCGCTCGGCGTCCGGGCGCGGCGCCCAGCTTTCAATCAAGCCGGCGCGTTCGGCCGGATCGGCGCCGGCCAGCTCGGCCAAGGGGCCGGCGCCGGCCGCGGCGCACCACAGCGCCAGCGCCCAAGGCAGGGCTTTACTCCAGGACATGGCGGGCTCCTTTCCGGCTCACTTGCTTTTCACCGGGGTGTCCGGCCGCTTGTCGTTGCCGGGCAGGTACGGGCTCCACGGCTGGGCGCGCACCACGCTCCGGCTCTTCCACACCACCGAGAACTGCCCGTTGGGCTGAATCTCGCCAATCATCACCGGCTTGCGCAAATGATGGTTGCGGGCGTCCATTTCCAGCGTGAAGCCGGACGGCGCGTCCATCCGCAGCCCGGCCAGGGCCTTGCTCACCGCGGCCGTATCGGTGCCGCCGGCCTTGCGCACAGCCTGCGCCCACAGCCGGACCCCGACATAGGTCGCCTCCATCGGATCGTTGGTCACCAGCTTGTCCGCCCCGGCAACGCCCTTCTTGCGCGCCCAGGCGCGGTAGTCCGCCACCCACTTGGCGTTGACCGGATTTCTCACGCTCATGAAGTAATTCCAGGCCGCCAGATGGCCGGCCAGCGGTTTGGCGTCGATGCCCTTCAGCTCCTCCTCGCCCACCGAGAACGCCAGCACCGGCACCTCGGCCGCCTTCAGGCCCTGATTGCCCAGCTCCTTGTAGAACGGCACATTGGAGTCGCCGTTGATGGTGGACACCACCGCGGTCTTGCCGCCGGCGGCGAACTTCTTGATGTTGGCGACGATGGTCTGGTAATCGTTATGGCCAAACGGGGTGTAGGCCTCCTGGATGTCCGCGTCCTTGACCCCCTTGGTTTTGAGGAAGGCGCGCAGAATCTTGTTGGTGGTGCGCGGATAGACGTAATCCGTGCCCAGCAGGAAGAAGCGCCGCGCGCCGCCGCCCTCCTTGCTCATCAGGTATTCCACCGCCGGGATCGCCTGCTGATTGGGCGCGGCGCCGGTGTAGAACACATTGGGCGACATTTCCTCGCCCTCGTACTGCACCGGGTAGAACAGCAGGCCGTTCAGCTCCTCGAACACCGGCAACACCGATTTGCGCGACACCGAAGTCCAACAGCCGAAGGTCGCCGCCACCTTGTCGCGGCTCAGCAATTGGCGCGCCTTCTCCGCGAACAGCGGCCAGTTGGACGCCGGGTCCACCACCACCGGCTCCAACTTCTTGCCCAAGACCCCGCCTTCGGCGTTGATCTGGTCGATGGCGAACAGCGCCATATTCTTGAGCGAGGTTTCGGAAATGGCCATGGTGCCGGACAGGGAGTGCAGCACCCCCACCTTGATGGTGTCGGCGGCGAGAGCCGGCGCGGCGCCGAAGCCGCTCAGCGCCAGGCTCAGCGCAAGGGAAGACAAGACATGAGGGCGAATCAACATGGGAAGCTCCTGGGGCGATCCTGAAGCGACGGGAGGCCGTCCGGCCGGCCCGGCGAGGAATTGTTGCACTGCAGGATCAGACTAAGCCCCGGCCCGCCCGGCCGGAATACGTTACATGACGTATGCCCCGTCACCCGCCGCCGGCGCTGCGCAAGGCCAGCGCCGCGGCCGAGGTGCGGGTCTCCACCCCCAGGCGGGCGAACACATGCTCCAGGTGCTTGTTGACGGTGCGCGGACTCATGCCGAGGATGTCGCCGATATCGCGGTTGGTCTTGCCCAGGCTCAGCCAATGCAGCACCTCAGCCTGGCGCGGAGTCAGCCCCAGCGCCCGCATCAGGCGCCGCGGCGCGGCGCCATCTCCCGCCTCGCTCAAGGCCAGCAGGCACTCGTCCCCGGCCAGCCGCCGCGCCAGCAAGGCCGCGCCGCCGCCTTCCGCCAAGGTCAGGCTGGCCCCCGCCGCGGCCTGGGCCAGCCAGGGCCGCCAACGCGCCGCCAGCGCCGCCTCGGACCAGCCGTGGGCTTGCAGCAGGCCGCGCGCGCGCTCAGTCAGCCACAGCGGCCGGCCGCTGGCCGGGTCCGCCGCCAGCAAGGCCTGGCCCGAAGCCTCCAGCGCCTGCCGCGCCCGGCATAACTGGCGCGCGCTGCCGATATGGGCGGCCAGCCGCGCCAGCACCTCCGCCGGCCGCAGCGGCTTGATCACGTAATCCGCGCCGCCGGCGGCAAACGCCGCCAGCACGTGCTCGCTGTCGCTGAGCCCGGTCATGAACACGATGGGAATCGCCTGCGTTTCCGCCCCCGCCTTCAAGCGCCGCGCCGTCTCGAAACCGTCCATGCCCGGCATCAACGCGTCCAGCAGAATGATGTCCGGCCGGCACTCGGCGGCGCGGCCCAAGGCCGCCGCGCCGTCCGTGGCCAGCAAGACCCGGTAGCCGGCCAGGTCCAGCGCATCGTGCAGCAAGGCCAGGTTTTCCGGCTGATCATCCACGATCAGCGCCGTCGCCCGCTCCGGCCGCGGCGCGCTCACGCCGGCGCTCCCGGCAGCCATCGCAGCAACTCGTCCAGCCGGCAGCCGTCCAGCAGGCACCGCGCCCGCGCCAGAAACGGCCCGTAAGCCGGGTCCGCCCCCAGCGCGCCCACCTCCAAGCGCAGCAGGGCGGCGCGCGCGCCGCGCAGATAGCCGCGCCGCAAAGCCTGCCGCAACTCGTCCAGCGCCTCCTCCGGCGGCCAGCGCAGCGCCGGCTCCGCGCCGCTCAGCCACTCCAGCTGCAAGCGTCGGCCTATCCAGTCCAGCAGCTGCTCGACGCGGATGGGCTTGACGAAGAAATCCTCGGCGCGGATGCCCGCGTCGTTGTCCTGCCCCCGCTCGAAGGCGTTGGCGGAAATCACCGCCAGCGCAGGCGCGTCGCCGTGCCGGCGACGGATACGCCGCAGGGTTTCCCAGCCGTCCAGGCCCGGCATCGCCAGATCCATGCACACCAGATCCGGCAACGTCCGCGCCTGCTCCAGCCAGTCCAGGCAAGCCTGGCCGCCGGCCGCCTGCTCCACCTCGAAACCCAGGGGCGACAAAGCGCTGGCCAGCATCTCCCGGTCCTGCTCATGATTGTCCACCAGCAGCACCCGCCGCCTCCGACCCTGGTAGCCGACGCGCGCCGACAAGGGCGCCGCCGGCGCGGCGCCCAGCCGCGGCAGGAACAGACGCAACGTGAACACGCAGCCCCCGCCCGGCCGGCTGTCCAGCCTCAGCTCCCCGCCCATCAGCGAGGTCAGCATGCCCGCAATGGTCAGGCCCAGCCCGCTGCCGCTCTGGCCGGCGGCCCCGCCGCCGCGCTCAAACGGCTCGAACACGCGCTCGGCCTCCTCCGGCGCGATGCCGGGCCCGGTGTCGGCAACTTCAAAACACGCCACCTCGCCCTGATAACGCAGGCCCAGGCTGACCTCGCCATGCGCGGTGAACTTGACCGCGTTGCCCAGCAAATTGATCAGAATCTGCCGCAGCCGCCGTTCGTCGGCGCGCACCAGCGCCGGCCACTCGCCTTGCGGCAGAAAGCGGAAGCCCAGGCCCTTGTCCCGCGCCTGCAGCTGGAACATCGCCGTCAATTGGCCGATCAGCGCGGCGAAGTCCAGCGGCCGCGGCTCCAGGCTGAGCCGGCCGCTTTCTATCCGCGCCAGATCCAGCGTGCCCTCGATCACCGACAGCAGGTGATCCCCGCTGCGGCGGATCACCGCCAGCGCCGGCCGTTTCGACGGCGGAATCTCCGGGTCCCCGTCCAGGATCTGCGCATAGCCCAGCATGCTGTTCAGCGGCGTGCGCAGCTCATGGCTGAGCGTGCTCACGTAGCGGCTCTTGGCCTGATTGGCCTGCTCCGCGTCGCGGCGCGCCTTTTGCAGCAAGGCGTCGGTGCGGCGGTGGGAAGCGATCTCGCGCAATAAGCGCTGGGTCTGCCGCTTGGACTCTTGCCGCGCCACCTGCCGGCTCTGCCGCAACAAGACCAGCCACCAGGCCAGCACGCTGCAGCCCAGCAGCAGGCCCGCGCCCAATTGCGGCAGCCGCGCCGCCAGCCCCTCTAAGGCCGGGCGGCTCCGCGCCCAAAAGGACAAGCCGGCCATAAGCAGGCCCAGCCCCGCCAGCATGGGCGTCATCAGCAGCAGATAATCGGCCAGGCCGCGTTGCAGATACGGCCGGCAGCCCCGCGGCAGCAGCCGGCTCAGCCAGGCGCGCCACTGCTTGTCCAGCCGCGCCTTGGGCTTGCAGCGGTCCTCGCAACGCGCGTCCAGCGTGCAGCACAGGGAGCAGATCCAGCCGCGATACGCCGGGCAACTGACCATGTCCGGCGGCTCGTACAGGCGGCGGCACAATACGCAGCGCTGCGGCGGAGCCGGCGGCGACGCCGGCTGTCGCGCCAGGTAATAACGACCGCCGCTGAGCCAGGCCAGCGCCGGCGTGGCCAGCAAGGCGGTCAGCAAAGACAGGAAGGGGGCCAGCGGCTGCATCTGCTCGCCCAGCGCCCCCAGATGCGCCGACACCGAAACCGCCGAGGCCAGGAGCAGCGAACCCAGTCCCACCGGATTGACGTCGTAAAGATAGCCGCGGCGGAACTCAATGCCCGGTGGGCTCAGCCCCAGCGGCTTGTTGATGGCCAAATCCGCCGCCACGGTCACCATCCAGGCGATGGCCAGATTGGCGAACAGCGCCAGCACGTGCGCCAGCGCCTGGAAAATCTCCAGCTCCATCAGCAAGAGCGCGATCAAGAGATTGAAAGCCACCCACACCACCCGCCCCGGATGGCTATGGGTCAGCCGCGCGAAGAAATTGGACCAGGCCAGCGAACCGGCGTAGGCGTTGGTGACATTGATCTTCAGCTGCGACAGCAGCACGAACAGCACCGTCGCCGCCAGCGCCAGCCGGCCGTCGCCCCAGATCCGGGCGTAGCCGAACCAATACTGGCGCGCCGGATCCAGCGCCGGCCCGCCGACCTGACCATGGTCCAGAACCAGCCAGGCCAGCAGCGCGCCGCCCAACATCTTCAGCATGCCGGGCAATACCCAGCCGGGGCCGCCGGCCAGGCAGGCCAGCCACCAGCGGCGGCGCTGGCCGGCGGCGGGCGGCGGCATGAAGCGCAGATAGTCCGCCTGCTCCCCCATCTGCGCGATCAAGGCGACGCCGATGCCGAAAGCCGCACCAAAACGACGCAGATCGAAGCCGCCCGCACCGCCTTCCGCCCCGGCGTAGTGCCAAAAGCCGCTCAAGGCCTCCGGCTGGCGCGCCAGCACGAAACCATAGGGCAGCAACAACAAGCCCAGCCACAGCGGCTGGGTCCAGACTTGCAGCCGGCTGATGGCGGTGACGCCGTGGGCCACCAGCGGCAGCACCGCCACGGTGCACAGCACATAGCCCCAGGCCGGCGGCAGGCCAAAGCCCAACTCCAGCGCATAGGCCATGATGGCCGCTTCCAGCGCGAAGAAAATAAAGGTGAAGGCCGCGTACAGCAAAGAGGTGACGGCGGAACCCAGATAGCCGAAGCCGGCGCCGCGGGTCAGCAGATCCATGTCCACGCCGTAGCGGGCGGCGTAAACGCTGATAGGCAGGCCGGCCAGCAGAATCACCAGCCCCACCGCCAGAATGGCCCAGGCCGCATTGACGAAGCCGCCCGCCGTCAGCATCGCCGCGCCCACCGCCTCCAACACCAGAAAAGCGGCGGCTCCGCCCAGCGCGGTGTGCGCCACCCGCCACGGCGACCAGCGCCGGAAGCTCTGCGGGGTATAGCGCAAGGCATAGTCTTCCAGCGACTCGCGCGCCACCCAACTGTTGTAATCGCGGCGAACTTTCACCGCGTAAAGCGGCGCGGGATGGGAAGCGGACATGGCGGCGGCCTTGAGGCAATGCTAACAACTGCTTTAATGCAAAAAGCCTGCCAAGCGCCGCCGCGCGCGGCAAAAGGCCGCCGTTTCCCATCGCCGCCCTGCGCGCCGTTTTATACGATACGAATGGCGAATGTACTGATTCAACGGCAAATTTCGCACTGCCGCCTGCAAACAAGCTATTCACACAACATTAAGCAAGCGCTAATATTGATTGGCAACCACCACCCAGGCCGGCTCCGCCGGCCCGCCACATTAAGGAATTCCCGATGGATACCCTGCTGTTTCTGCTATTGGCCGCCTCATTGCTGGCCTTGATCCTGCGCAAGCGCCAATGGGCCTACGCCTGCTGGGGCCTGGCCTTCGCGCTCACCCTGTACTGGTTCAAGTTCCACGCCACCAGCAGTCTGCCCATTTCGCTGTGAGGAGCCCGACATGACGCACAACCTCACCGACAAGTTGAACCAACTGGGCCTGCTGCTGATCAACCTGATGCTGCTGGTCGCCTTCTACTTCCAGTTCGCCCAGCATGAGCTGCCCTGCCCGCTCTGCCTGCTGCAACGCGTGGCCTTGTGCGCCATCGCGGTGGCGCTGGCCGCCAATGTGCTGCTGGGCGACAAGCCCGGCCATTACGGCATGATGCTGCTGGCCGCCGCCGCCGGCTTCGCCGTGGCCGGCCGTCAAGTGCTGCTGCACATCGCCCCCGGCGACGCCGGCTTCGGCCCGCCCATCCTGGGCCTGCATTTCTACACCTGGGCCGCGATCGCCTTTTTCGCCGTCTTCATCGGCTGCGGCCTGCTGCTGATGCAGTGTCAGCGCGAACACAGCTTCGACCGTCAGCCCCCGGCGCAGCTGGGCCGGCTGGCCAAGGCCGGCGTCGCCCTGACCATGGCCCTGCTGCTGGGCAACGCCCTGTCCGTATTCCTGGAATGCGGGCTGGCGGCTTGCGGAGAAAGCCCGATCAGCTATCTGCTGCTCAATTAAGCCCGCGCCGCGCCGCCGCTAGATCGACCAATCCTCGTCCGGCGCGGCGGCGCGCGCCGCCGGCGCTTCCGGCCGCAGCACCAGCCACAGCGCCAGCGCGATCAAGGCGCCGCCCAGCGCCTGGGACAGCGTCGCCGTCTCTCCCAGCGCCAGCCAGCTCCAGAAAATGCCGAAGGGCGGAATCAGAAACGTCACCGTCAGCGCCTTCAGCGGGCCGACGTCGGCTATCAAGCGGAAGTACAAAACATAGGCCAGCGACGTGCACAGCAGGCCCAAGGCCAGCATCGCCAGCCACACCTCCGCCCCCGCCTCCGGCCACCCCAGCGGCTGGGAGCTCGCCTGCCAGGCCATCAAGGGCAATAGCAGCAAGACCGCACCCAACTGGCTGCCCAGGGCCACCACGCGGCTGTCCAGCCCGCCGCGGTCCGCAATCCAGCGCTTGGTCAGAAAACCGGCCAGGCCGTAACAGGCGGTGGCCGCCAGGCAGGCCGCCACGCCCCACAAAGCCGCCGTTCCCGTCGCCAGCGGGCCCGTCTGCGTCAGCACCGCCACGCCGGCCAGGCCGATCAGCACGCCGGCCAGCTTGTTGGCGCTAATGCGCTCCCCAAACGCCGCCGCGCCGATCAACACCCCCATCAGCGGCGTGCTGGCGTTCAGGATCGCGCTATAGCCGGCCGGCAACACCCGGGCCGCCAGCGCGAACAACAGAAAGGGCAAGCCGGAATTGATCACCCCCAGCAGCAAGGTGGCGGCCAGCTTGCCCTTGAAGGACAGCCCCACCCGCAACAAGGCGATCAGCCCCAGCAGGCCCGCCGCCCCCAGCGCCACCCGGCCAAACGCCGTCGGCAAGGCGCCCAGCGCCGGCGCGGCGATGCGCATGAACAAAAAGCTGCCGCCCCACAAGGCCGCCAACAACAGCAAACGACCCAAGCTCGCCATTCCCATGATGCCTCTCCCTTCGCCTTGTATTTAACTTTGCTAAACCAGATACTGAAATCATCAACCGCATAGATGCCGCAAACAAACGATTTTTCCTGATTGACGATTTAGAAAATCTAAACTCATATGCCCAAACCGCCGCTGGAATCCCTGCGCTTCTTCGAAGCCGCCGCGCGCCGGCTCAGCGTCAAGCTGGCCGCCGAAGAACTGCACGTCACCCCCGGCGCGGTCTCCCAGCAACTGCGCAAGCTGGAAGACTGCCTGGGCCAGCCGCTGTTCGAGCGCCGCGCGCGCGGCCTGACGCTCAACGCCGCCGGCCGCGACTACCTGGCCGCCTGCCGGCAAGCGCTGGACCTGATAGACCACGCCACCGCGCGGCTGACCGGCGCCCGCCGCGTAATCCTGCTCAGCTGCACCCCCTCGTTTGGCGCGCAATGGCTGCTGCCCCGGCTGCAGGGCTTCATGCGCGAGCACCCGCGGATCGACGTCCACGTCAGCACCGGCAACCGCGTGGTCGACCTCGCCGCCGAAAACATCCACTTCGCCGTGCGCCACGGCCTGGGCGATTACCCCGGCCTCAGCGCCTGCAAGCTGCTGGACGACGAACTGACGCCGGTATGCGCGCCCGCGCTGCCGGCGCGGCTGGACGCCCTCGGCGGCGAGCGGCTGCTGCACGACGAACACCGCGGCGACTGGCGGCTGTGGAGCCGCGCCGCCGGTCTGGAACTGGACTGCGAACAAGGCGTGGTCTGCGTGGACTCCAACGCCGCCATAGAGGCCGCGCTGGCCGGCCGCGGCTACGCGCTGGCGCGGCGCTCCTTGCTGCAAGCCGAACTGGCCGCCGGCCGGCTGCGGGAACTGCCGGCGCCGCCGCTGCGTAGCGCCCTCGCTTATTACCTGATACACCGTCCGGACCTCATGCGCGACCCGGAAATGGGCGTCTTCAAACAATGGCTGCTGGAACAAGCTGCGGCGGCCCAAAACAAAAGCCCGCCGGGCGGCGGGCTTGTTGCGCAACAGCGTCTTGGCTAAGGGCCTACAGACGCACGTTCTCGATGCGGGTCACATGCGGCGGCTTGCCGCCCAGCGGCTGGTAGATGTACACCGCCACCAGATGCGGCTGCGCGCCGGGATACACCACCTCCGCGCTGGCCAGGAAAATATAGTTCTCTCCGGCCACCACTTGCGTGGACACCGCCAGCGGCACGTATTTCACGCCCAGCAAACCTTCCGTGGCCTGATGGAAAACCTTGCGGTCTTTTTCATCCACCGGCTGGAAACCGGACCAACCACCCAGCAATTGTTCAGACATGATCATGCTCCCGTAATGAGTTATCCAACACTGGAAACAACACGGAGCCCGCTTCGCTTGCCCCGCCCAATGCCGGTATAGCAAGGGCTCCCGCGCCAGGGCAAGGCTTTAGTTATTACTACGTAATTCATATTTCAAACTAAATTCCCATTTATCATTTTCATATCGCCAAACAGACTTTGGCCAGCCGCTCGGCGTCGCCGGCCAAGCCGCGCACGCATGAAAAAAGCCCCGCGTAGGGGCTGGATTCATCATGGGCATCGCGTCAGCATACGGACAGACGCGCAGCGTAAAGCGGCTCTCAGAACGTGTTTACGATCTCGCGAGCTAAGGCGAGCCAAGGCGAAAACCGCTGAGAAAGCGGAGTGTACACACGGCATATGAGCATTTCGAAGCGGTACACGCCGTGCCGCGTCTCACGGCGCGCAGCAGACCGTAAACAGGTTCTCAGAAATTCAAAGCCCAATCCGGCTGCAAGGCCTTGATCAAGCCCGACGGCAGACGCTCGCCCTCCACCAGTAAGGAACACTCCAGCGAGAAATGCCGGGGGTCGGACTTGGAGGCCGTCAACAACAAACGCGGCACGTCCGCGTACTGCTGCTCGGGCTTGATGGTTTTCCACGCACCCTTGTCCCATTGGCGGTACAACGTACAGACGCCGCCCTTTTCCTTGTCGCAGCTGAATGTCAGATCCGGCCGCTGGGCGACGAATTGCTGGAGCGTCATATCCCGCTGCCCCAGCAAGCGGAAACCCCAGTTATAGGACTCCAACACCCCGTTGACGTCCATCGGACCATTGGTGTTGTGGAAGTGTTCTTCCACGTAATTGCGCAAGGCCCACTGCGGCGTCAACGCCACCGGCTGATCGATGGCGGAATGGCGCAGCAGTGACGTCAAGCCTTCGGACGCGCCGCTGACGTCCTCCTCCATCTCCTGCGCCTGATCGCGGACAGGCTGCATCCGCAACGCGGCGCGGCCGTTTTCCACCGTCACCGGCAGGCCGGGAACGGCCTTGCCGGGCTGGGCGATGTAGCGAAAGAAACTGCCGTCGCAATTGAACATCTGGCGCAGCGCCTCATCATCGGCATGGGCGTGCAGGCTGAGCAACATCAAGAAGGGCAAGCATTTTTTCATTGGCTTTGAACTGAGCTTTTTAGGAAGCCGACGATGCTAACATAGAAATTACATTTTCATTTTTGACTGTATTTACAAGTACATACGCATTCATCATCCATTGCCGCTCAATGAACGCGCCCGCCCGGCCTGAAGCCCCCGCCCTGCCTTGCCGCCTCCAAGCAACCGTATTCATGCCAAAACCAAAATGAGCTTGCAATCTGACAACTGGTTGTCAATAATGGCAACCGGTTGTCAAATAGAGAAACCCCATGTCCACCCAACAAAACCATCGCCCTCAAGACATCACCGAGCTGATGTTGCTGATCTTCCGCCTGAACGGCGCCCTGCTGGAAAGAGGCGACCAACTGGTGGCCCACCTGGGCATCAATAGCGCGCGCTGGCAGGTGCTCGGCGCGGTGGGCCTGGCCGACGGCCCGCAAACCGCGCCGCAAATCGCCGCCCGCATGGGCATCAGCCGCCAAGGCGCGCAAAAACAGCTGCACAAGCTGGTGGAGGAAGACTATTTCGACGTGCTGCCCAACCCCCAACACGCCCGCTCCCCGCTGTACCGGCTGAGCGCCAAGGGCGAACGCACCGTGGCCGGCACCCAAGATTGCCAGGCGCGGTGGACCGCGCAGCTGGCGCAACAGCTGCCCGACGCGGACTTCGACGCCGCCCGCCAAACCCTGCAACAACTGCTGCGCGTGCTGGAGACGCTCAGCCCGCCCATTGGAGAAGAGAAATGAACCGCTTCCTCAAACTCATCCACTTCATCGCGCTGGCCCTGTTCCTGGGCAGCATTCTGGCCTGGATCGTGCTATCCGAAACCGGCCCGGCCGCCCCGGCCCTGCTGGCGCAGACGCGGCAGTACATCCATATCGGCACCTGGGCGCTGACCGTGCCCGGCCTGTGGCTGATGTTGATCAGCGGCCTGCTGCTGGGCTACCGGCGTTACGGCCCGCGCAACCGCTTCTTCCAGCTCAAGCTGGGCCTGACGCTGCTGATCCTGCTCAACGCCAGCTTCGTGGTGGTGCCGGCGGTGGACATGGCCAATCAACTGGCCCAAGCCGCGCTGCTTGAGGGGGCGGGCGGCGCGCCGGGCGCGGACTTTCAGGCCGCCACCCTGCGCGAGGCGATAGGCGGCGGGCTCAACATCCTGCTGATCGTGATCACCGCCGCCGTCGGCGTTTGGCGGCCCGGCGCTCGCGGCCGCTTCACGGCGGACGGCCATGGCGTCAACGCAGGCGCTGCTGTAAAAACTCGATGAAGCGCTGGGTCTTGGCCGGCAGCAAACGGGTTTCCGTCAGCGCGTACACCGGCACCGGCGTGCCGTGCCAGCCGGGCATGATCCGGCGCAGGCCGCCGCTGGCCACCTCGTCCGCGACAATCTCCTCCGGCATCAGCACAATGCCCATGTCCAGCGTCGCCAGCCGCTTGGCCAGGCCTATGCTGTTCAAGGCGAAGCGCCCGCCCGCCGCAACGGCGAGCTCCCGCCCTTCGCCGTGGAAGGTCCAGGCGTCGGGCTTCAGCACGCTCAGGCACTGATGCCCCGCCAGCTCCGCCGGGCTTGCCGGCTCGCCCGCGCGGGCCAGATAGCCGGGCGAGGCGTACAGCCCGGGCGTCAGCGCGCCCAAGGTCCGCGCGATCAATTGCGAACTCTCCGGCGTCCCCATGCGCACCGCCACGTCGAAAGGCTCGCTCACCAGATCGACGCGCCGGGGAGTCAGGTCCAAATCGAAATCGATGCCGGGATGGAGCCGCGCAAACTCGGCGATCATCGGCGCCAGATAGGTCACGGCGAAATCCACCGGCAGCGAGGCGCGCAACACCCCGCTGGGCTGAGCCAGCATCTCGCCCAATTGCTCGTGCGCCAGCCGGGCCTCGTCGACGATGCGCCGGCAGCGCTCGTAGTAAAGCAGCCCGGCCTCGGTCAGCTCTATCCGGCGAGTCGTGCGATGCAGCAGCCGCAGCCCTATCGACTTCTCCAGCGCGGCAATCCGCCGCGACAGCGTGGAGTTCGGCACCCCGATCGCCTCCGCCGCATTGCGGAAGCCCTTGGCCTTGACCACCTCGACGAACAAAGCCATATCGTTTAGCAATTCCACCTCATTGCTCCAAAAATGGATCAGTATTATCCAAAATACCCTATTTATCTCACAAATAAAGCCGGCGATGATGAGAGCACCCCACCAATAGGAGAAAGCGCAATGAACACCGTATTCGACCCCGCCCGCCTCGCCGGCCTCACCCTGAGCAACCGCCTGGTCATGGCCCCGATGACCCGCTCCCGCGCCCAGGCGGACGGCAGCCCGAGCCCGCTGGCCGCCCGCTATTACGCCCAGCGCGCCGGCCTCGGCCTGATCATCAGCGAAGGCACCCAGCCGTCCGACGAAGGCCAAGGCTACCTCGCCACGCCCGGCATCTACACCGACGCCCACGTCGCCGGCTGGAAACACACCACGGACGCCGTCCATGCCCAGGGCGGGCGTATCTTCATCCAGCTGATGCACGCCGGCCGCATGAGCCACCCGGACAACACCCCGCGCCATGAGCTGGGCGTCGCGCCCTCCGCCATCGCTCCCGGCGCCGGCATGTTCACCGCCACGGGAATGCAGCCGATTCCCAACCCGCGCGCGCTGAGCACCGAACAAGTGCGCCAGACGGTGCAGGACTTCCGCCACGCCGCCCGCCGCGCCATTGAAGCCGGCGCCGACGGCGTGGAAATCCACGGCGCCAACGCCTACCTGGTCCAGCAATTCCTCGCGCCCAGCGCCAACACCCGCGACGACGAATACGGCGGCTCCCTGGAAAACCGCGCCCGTTTCGCCATCGAAGTGGCCACCGCCATCGCCGAGGAAATCGGCCCGGACAGAACCGCCATCCGCCTGTCGCCCGGCCTGAGCATCTGGGGCATAGACGAGGGCGAACAAGGCCCGGCGCTATACCGCTATCTGGTGAGCGAACTGAACAAGCTGGGACTGGCCTACCTGCACCTGATGCACCTGGGCGACGAGGTCTTGCTGGCCGATCTGCGCCAACGCTGGCAAGGCGCGCTGATCCTCAACCGCCCGGGCCGCCCGCGCGAGCAGATCGGCGCCGATATCGCCGCCGGCCTGGCGGAGCTGGAATCCTACGGCGCCATGGTGTTGGCCAATCCGGACTTTGTGGAACGGCTCAAGCGGAATGCGCCGCTGAACGCGGCCGACAAAAACAGCTTCTACGGCGGGAACGAGCAGGGTTATACCGACTACCCCGCCCTGAGCGACGCGCAGCCGGCTTAGAGCCTGTTTCAATAGGACGATGCGGCCTTGAAAGCCGCGCATCCAAAGCGCCCCAAGGCCCGTCAACAACCTTCCGCGTGGGTATCGCTGCGCTCCTCCCACCCTACCCATGGCGAGCGGCCGCTTCCAGGGAGGGAGGCGCCGTAGGCGATACCCGCCGGCGCGCTCTGCGTTCCGTGACGGCGGGCCATGGAAGCGGTTCGCGCTCCACGCCGGATGGCTCTCCGGATGGCTTTAATGATCCGCGCACAAGTGCCGCTGCAACCAGCGCTTTACCACGGCGGCGTTGGGATGGGCGTCCCCGCCTTTTTTGAAGGTCAACACATAGGCGTTATCGGTTTGCAAAGCGCTCGGAAACGGGGAGCAGAGCGAACCGTCTTCCAGCAGCCCTTGCACCAGCCGCTGATCCGTCATGGCAATGCCCGCCCCTTGCAAGGCGGCTTCAATCGCCAATTCATCCAGATTGAAAAAGATTTGCGCCTGCGATGGGTCCAGCCACAGATTCTTGCTTAAAGACCAGCGCTCCCAATCCATGCCGTTCATCGAACCATGCAGCAGCGTATAGTCCGGCAATTGCTCAAGCCGGGTCGGCATGGGCTTGGCGCACACGGATTGCGGATGACAGACCGGAATCAGGGATTCGGCGAATAAGAGCCAATCCTCCTGCGTGATTGCCGCGGCGTCCTTATAACTGACAAAGGCGTCGTATTGCGCCAAGTCGCCATAAATCAAATCGGTTTCCGTTTCCACCGCCAAACTCATCCCAGGGTTATCCGCGGCAAATTGATTCAGCAGCGGGATAAACAGCCTCATGGCCAATGAAGCGTAGATCTTCAAACGAAACGGCCTGATTTTTTTGGAATAGCGCTTTTCCACATTGCCCAGCTCGCGAAAAATCAATTCCGCCGAATGCAGCAGCCCCACGCCCTCCGCGGTCAGCTCGATCTTGCGCGCGCTCCGCTTGAACAAAGTCACGCCATAATGTTCTTCAAGCAATTGAATCTGCCGGCTGACCGCGCTTTGGGTCAGATGAAGCCGCTCCGCCGCCGCCGTGAACGAGCTGCATTCGCTCAACACCAGAAAGGTTTGCAAGGACTGAATATTGGGCGGACGAATGATCATGAGCATGAAATCCCGGAATGATAGGATGAAAACAAATTGTTGGTCATGGCCGCAAACCGCTGCTTACACTAGAAAAATCGGCAATACCCCATAAGCAGGGCAAGCAATGAATCAATGCGGCTGGATTGAAACCACGGAATCAAGCAAGACCTTCCCCAGCTTGAACAAAAATCTAAAAACCCATTTCCTGATTATCGGCGGCGGAATCTCGGGCATTTCTTGCGCCATCAATCTGGCCACGCTAAACCCCTCCGCCCACATCACCCTCGTGGAGCGTCAATTATTGGGACAAGGGGCCTCCTCGCGCAACTCCGGCTTTGTCGTCTGCCATGAAAAACCCGACGACGGCGAATATTGGCGACAAGCCGGATTTGAAAACTACCGGCATGAAACCCGCTTCGGCATGGCCGCCAGCCAACTCCTTGCCCAATACATTGAACAATTCCACATAGACTGCGATTACGACGCCGCCGGTTATTACATTGGCGTGAGCGATATCAGAAAAATGTCCAGCCCCGCGCGCCTCCTGGAAACGCTGGAAGCCGTGGGCGCGCAAGCCACGCTATGCCAGGGCGCATCGCTCGCCCATGCCTTGGGCACGGACTTTTACCAGCTGGCCATACACTGCGCCGGCGGCAACGCCCTGATTCAACCCGCCAAATATGTCCAGGGCCTGCTGGCCGCCTTGCCCGCCCAAGTGGAAGTGTATGAGCAGTTCAACGTCAGCCAAATTCGGAGCGGGCCGCTTGGCGCGCTGGAGGCCCATGGCAACGGGCGGGTCATCCGCGCCGACCATATCATTGTGTGCGCCGGCGCCTTCGCCGGCAGAGCCGGCCTCCAAGGCGCGCACGTGCTGCCGCTGGAGCTCAGCGCCTCCTTGACCCGGCCCTTGAGCCCGCCGGAACTGGCCGCCATCGGCAACCCTCGCCCCTGGGGCATGCTGTCCGCGGCCCTGACCGGCGCCACCGTCAGGCTGACGCGGGACAGGCGCTTGATGATACGCAACACCCTGGAATTCCGTCGCCGGGATCTGGCCGCGGCGGACTTGCACGCCCGACGCCAGCGCCATCTATCCGGCTTGCAGCGGCGCTTCCCCTGGCTGGACGAGCAGGCCATCGCCTTTAGCTGGTCCGGCCACCTCGGCGGCACCCGCGGCGGCAGGCCCTTGTTCAAACAGATGGCCCCCAATCTGTTCGCCGTGTCCGGCTGCAATGGCTCCGGCCTGGCGCGCGGCACGCTCTGGGGCAAGCTGCTGGCCGAATACGCGTCGGGCGTTTCCAGCGAGATGCTGGCCCACGTCCTCGCCCGCGGTTCGCCGGGCTGGCTGCCGCCCAGGCCGTTTCTGGACATCGGCGCCAGCCTGAAAATCGCTTACGAACGCTTTAAGTCCAGCAGTGAAATCTAAGCAAGGAGACGCATCATGGAGAAATGGACAACACGATCAAGAACCGCCTTCGCCCGCGCCGGCCTGCTGCTGAGCGGCTTGCTGGCCGCGCCCGTTCATGCAGGCGAAATCCTGAACGTCTACAACTGGTCGGACTACATCGCCAAGGACACCATCGCCAATTTTGAAAAACAGCAGAACGCCAAGGTGCGCTACGACAATTACGACAGCAATACCACCTTGGAAGCCAAATTATTGCTGGGCAACGCCGGATACGATGTGGTGGTGCCCACCTCCAATTTTCTCGCGCGGCAAATCAAGACCGGCATCTACCAGAAGCTGGACAAGAGCAAGATAGGCAATCTGAAGCATCTGGACCCGGTGCTGATGAAGCTGATTGAAGGCGCCGATCCCGGCAACCTCTACGGCGTGCCCTGGGCTTATGTGACCGTCGGCATCGGTTACAACCAGCAGAAAGTCAGCCAGGCGCTGGGCAGCAACGTCAAGATGAACTCCTGGGCGGTTCTGTTCAACCCGCAATTGGCGGCCAAGGTGTCGAAATGCGGCTTGTCGGTGGTCGACGGGCCGGTCAACGTCTTCGCCGCCGCCTTGCAATACCTGGGCCGAGACCCGAGCAGCGCCAACCCCAAGGATTACGAGGACGCCTACGCGCTGCTCAAAAAGGTCAGGCCCTATATCTCCCGCTTCAACACCTCCGGCTACATCAATGACCTCGCCAACGGCGATATCTGCGTGGCCCTGGGGTTTTCCGGCGATGTCTATATCGCCAGCAAGCGGGCCAGCGAGGCCAAAAAACCCTATTCGATCCGCTTCGCCAACGTCCGGGAAGGCGGCTTGCTCGCCTTTGACGTGATGGCCATCCCCAAGGACGCCAAGAATCCCGCGCTGGCGATGAAATGGGTCAATTATATCGAGGACCCCAAGGTGAACGCGGCGATCACCAATGAAACCTTCTACCCGACGGCCAATAAGGCGGCGCGCAAATACGTGAACCCGGCCCTGCTCAACGACCCCATCCTTTACCCGCCGGAAGCCGAGCTGAAGAATATGACCCTGATCAAGCCGCTGCCCCAATCCATCATGAGCTTGCAAAGCCGGCTGTGGTCACGGCTTAAGATCAACAAGTAAGCCTGACAAAGACCTAAGAACCTGTTTACGATCTGCTGCGCGTTGTGGAACGTTACACGGTGAGTACCCCTTCGAAATGCTCATGTACCGTGTGTACACTCCGCTTTCTCAGCGGTTTTCGCCTTGTCTCACCTTAGCTCGCGAGATCGTAAACACGTTCTAAGCAGAAACCCGCCTCACGGCGGGTTTCTTCACTCAAGCTTCCGGCGGCTCAGGGCTTGCGCTTGCCCTCCAGCCACGCCATCAGATCCCGGCTGCGCTGCAACTGGTGCATCGCCTCCACGTGGCGGTACAGGTTCAACTGCCGCCCGGCCACGCCCAGCAAGATCTCCAGATAGTTGAAAAAGCCGCGGCGCAAGCCGTTGCGGTGGCTGTGGTCGCTGTGGTCCATATCTCTGGCAATGCGCAGCAGCAAGCCGCGGCCGGCGTCCAGCTCATTGCTTTTCAGCCACAGCGCCAGGTGCGCGGCGTACTGGCGGCCCAGCATGCAGGCCTCGGCGTAATCCTCGGGTTCGGCCGGCTGCCAGTAATGCGGATGATTGCGGCCCGGAATGAAGCGGACAAAAGGCAGACGGGTTGCCTTGGTTTCCACGGAAACACAGCGGTACTGCGAGCGCCGCAGCGCCGGCTGTTGCGGAGAAACGCTGTCCTGCTGGACGGCGGGATCCTTGGAATGGGATGGAGTGGATTCGATGTTGGGCATCGGACGGACTGGCTTCGCCATTGCAACCTCCTTGGATGAGAGGGCCTGGCCGGCAAAGCGGCAAGGCGGGCACATGACAAGGCTGGTCTCACCGGTATCTTGGTCCGGCGCGCCCATGGGGCGCCCCTGCCATGGCCCGCCCAAATAGGCAAAGCAATAGCAACCGGACACGAAAATGCCGCTTTCGCGGCGTGTCCGCCAAGATACAAACTCAGGAGACCAGTCCCGGCGCTGTTTGTGTGGCAGCGCGGGGACCATTGTTGGCTAGATGGAGGGGGGAGTCAAGGAGATGGGGTCGACTAAAGCCCCATAGAGTAGATACGGAAGATCAGCTAACCTCATAATTTGTTAGTAAAAACTCTTCACCACCACAATCCAGTGCACCTCAAGCCAGCCATCACCAAGATAGCCTTGCCTTCAACATGGCCATTGAAATATCATAAAAATCTAAAATTTCACAATGCATTCGTTTTATAAAGTGCTTCATACATGGATGGGAGTTTTTATGAAAACAATCAAAAAAACAATATCGATAGACAAAATTGATTTAGATACAAATAACCCTAGAACAAACGAAACAGCAAGCCAAATAGAATCAATAAACCGTCTTTTGTCAATTGAAAACAATGGCGAAAAGGTCTACGAGCTAGCATTCGATATATGCTCAGTAGGATCGCTCGATCCTGGTGATAGCCTTTACGTCTTTCAACCAAAAAAGGAGGTGGAAAGATACATTGTATTAGATGGCAATAGACGAGTAACTGCGCTAAGATTGCTCTCACAAAAGCAGCTGCTTGAAAGAGAAGATCTAGAGTTGAGCAGAGCTCTACGGGAGAAATTTAAACGCCTAGCTGCCTCACATGCAAACAGATGGCCGCAAGAAGTTGATGTGGTTGTGTTTGATAGCCGAGAAGCAGCTAATTATTTTATTCGTTTAAGACACACCGGGGAGAACTTGGGTGCAGGCAGGTCGGCCTGGTCTGCCCTTCAGATTGCTCGCTTCGACAACACCGCGCTATGGCAATGTTTAAGTCTATTAAGAGAAAAAAACTTACTAACTCTTGAGGTTTTAAATCAATTAGATAACAGTTTATTTCAAATCACAAATCTAGATAGGATTATTGGAACATCATACTTTCAAGAAAAGCTAGATGTTTCTTTCAATAAAAATACTTTTCACTACAACTCAAAAAAAGAAAATTCGTTAAAAACAATCTCTTTTATTGCCCATGACGTAGCAATAAAGATTGTTGATACACGTGGCGAATATGAAAAGATAGAAGGCATCAAAAGATACATCGACAGAACCATTACAAGAACGGAAAAAATTGAGCAGGATGAGTCTACCTTAAAAAGTCCTACTCAACCTCCCCCTTCTCCCCCAAACACTTCCTCTCAAAAACAGAGCACCCAACTAGGAAATATCGATACGACAGGTCCCTTAGATAACAAACCGGACTTAGATCAGAAAAACACAGCCAGCAGCGACAAAACAAAAAGCAATCCATCAGAAGATAAAGTACGCTCAAAACGAAAAAGAAAATATTTAATTCAAAAAGATGAACTAACTTCCGTTTCTCACAACAAATGTCGAGTCATCATCGATGAGTTACGAAATAAAATTCCAGTCAATGATGCTCCATATGCATGCTCGATGCTTGTGCGCTCCATTCTTGAAATTACCTCTTCCATATATTTAAATTCTTTTGAAATCAAGCCCAAAGCTGATAACAAGTCACATATCATTACACAAGCAAGCGGCCACTTAATTGGCAACAACCACCCCACGGACCCGTTTAATGCCAAAGCACTTGCCAAGAGCATGCAGCAGTCTAGCCATGCATACGAACAACTATCTGACACTGCACACAGTACCGTGAGCGAGATAAGCCCTGAGCATGTTCGCGCAACATGGGATACAATCAAAGGAGGATTAGAAATGATGTGGAAACGCATCCATGCCTCCAAAAGAAATCAAGACGCATAAAATGGCCAACACCACTCCACTCAGATACCCAGGAGGAAAGACTAAGCTCCTTCCTTATTTACACAACATAATAAAACAGAACAATTTACATGACCCCGTTTATGTTGAGCCCTTTTGTGGTGGTTGCGGACTTGCTTTAGAGTTACTTTGCAGCTACACAGCTGGGAAAATCATCTTAAATGATTTGGACCGAGCCATTTATGCATTTTGGCACGAGACAATAAACAACCCTAAAGAACTATGCAAGAAAATAGAATCAACCCCTTGCAATATTGACACTTGGAATAAACAAAGAGAAGTTTGGCAAAACAGAAGTGCAGCCCCATTGCCAGATTTGGCGTTCGCCACCTTCTTCTTAAATAGAACTAACAGATCTGGAATCCTGGATGCTGGAGTAATTGGAGGCAAGGAGCAGTCCGGAAAATGGAAGATGAATGCAAGGTACAATACCTCTGACCTTATTCGCCGGATAGAAAAAATCGGGCAGCTAAAATCA
This sequence comes from Chromobacterium rhizoryzae, assembly GCF_020544465.1. Lineage (NCBI taxonomy): Bacteria > Pseudomonadati > Pseudomonadota > Betaproteobacteria > Neisseriales > Chromobacteriaceae > Chromobacterium > Chromobacterium rhizoryzae. The sequence continues at coordinate 2,253,309 of NZ_CP066126.1, read as the reverse complement.
AGAATTGAGCTATACAATCTTGAGGCCATAAGTTTTTTAGAAAAGATCACACCACAACTCCCGAAAAACTCCCTAATATATCTTGACCCCCCGTATGTAAAAAAAGGCCCAGGGCTTTATTTGAATTACTACAAAGAAAAAGATCACAAACTTTTGGCAGAGCATGTGCAAAACAAAATCAAGACACCATGGATAGTATCTTACGACGACCACCCCATCATTAAAAGTCTCTACAACGATCGTCAAACACAAACATTGGATTTTACCTATAGCGCTCACAGCGCCACCAAAGCAGGAAGGGAGCTAATATTCTTCTCCGAAGACATTACCCCCCCTGACATGAAAAACTCCAAATTTAGAACAAAAAAACCGTGGGATTCAACAGTGCCAAGCGCCAGCATCACTGAGCACATTTAATTACCATTGATTTATTTTCAATAAAAAACCCGCCTCACGGCGGGTTTCTTCACTTCCAGATCAGGCTTAAGTTCAAGCCAACTTCGCCAACTGCACCTTGATCTTGTCCAGCTTGTCGTTCAACTCGGCCAACTGCGCCTTGTCGCGCTCCACCAGATGGGCCGGGGCTTTGTCGACATAGCCCGGCTTTTCCAGCTTGGCGGTGAGCTTGGCCAGTTCGGCTTCCGCCTTGCCCTGCTCTTTGCTCAGGCGCGCGGTTTCCGCCGCCTTGTCCACTTCCACTTTCAGCATCAGGCGGGCGTCGCCGGAGATGGCCACCGGGGCGTCGTCTTCCGGCAGCGCGGCCACGATGGAACCCTCGGTCAGCCGCGCCAGCAGCTTGAGGTAGGGCACGAAGTCCGCCACCGTGGCGTCGCCGGTTTCGATGAACAGCGGCGCTTTGACGGCCGGGCCGATGCCCATTTCGCCGCGCAGATTGCGCACCGCGTTGACCATGTCCTTGAACGCGTCCATGCGGCTGTTGGCGGCGGCGTTGATCTTGCCGGCGTCCGCCACCGGCCACGGGGCCAGCATGATGGACGGGGTGGTCTTGGCGTTGGCCAGCGGGGCCACGGTCTGCCACAGCTCTTCGGTGATGAAGGGCATCAGCGGGTGGGTCAGGCGCAGCGCCACTTCCAGCACGCGGACGATGGTGCGGCGGGTGGCGCGCTGCTGGGCTTCGTTGCCGGTTTGCAGCTGCACCTTGGCCAGTTCCACGTACCAGTCGCAGTACTCGTTCCAGATGAATTCGTAGATGGTCTGGGCGGCGATGTCGAAGCGGTAGGTTTCCAGCGCGTTGGTGACGTCGATCTCGGCCTGTTGCAGGCGGCCGATGATCCACTGGTCAACAAAGGAGAACTCCAGCGGCAGGCTTTCGTCCTGCCCGCAGTCCTTGCCTTCCACGTTCATCATCACGAAGCGGGTGGCGTTCCACAGCTTGTTGCAGAAGTTGCGGTAGCCTTCGGCGCGTTTGAAGTCGAAGTTGACGCTGCGGCCCAGGGTGGCGTAGCTGGCCATGGTGAAGCGCAGCGCGTCCGTGCCGTAAGCCGGGATGCCTTCCGGGAACAGTTTTTCCGTGGCCTTGGCGATGGCCGGGGCTTTTTCCGGGCGGCGCAGGCCGGTGGTGCGCTTGGCCACCAGCGGTTCCAGCGCGATGCCGTCGATCAGGTCTACCGGGTCGATGACGTTGCCCTCGGACTTGGACATCTTCTTGCCTTCGTGGTCGCGCACCATGCCGTGGATGTACACGTCGCGGAACGGAACCTTGCCGGTGAAGTGCTTGGTCATCATGATCATCCGGGCCACCCAGAAGAAGATGATTTCGTAGCCGGTTACCAGCACGTTGGAGGTGAGGAAGGCGCGCAGTTCGGGGGTGTCTTGCGGCCAGCCCAGGGTGGAGAACGGCACCAGGGCGGAGCTGAACCAGGTGTCCAGCACGTCTTGTTCGCGGCGCAGGGTCTTGCCCGGCGCTTGCGCCTGGGCGTCGGCCTCGCTGCGGGCCACGTAGATATTGCCGTCTTCGTCGTACCAGGCCGGGATTTGGTGGCCCCACCACAGTTGGCGGCTGATGCACCAGTCCTGGATGTTCTTCATCCACTGGTTGTAGGTGTTGACCCAGTTTTCCGGGATGAAGCGCACTTCGCCGCTTTCCACGGCTTCAATCGCCTTGGCGGCGATGGACTGGCCGGTGGGATCCGGATTGCCGTCTTTGTCCAGCGCCACTTTGTCCATGGCGACGAACCATTGGTCGGTCAGCAGCGGTTCGATCACGGTGCCGGTGCGGTCGCCGCGCGGAACCATCAGTTTGTGCGGCTTGGTGTCCAGCAGATAGCCCTGGGCTTGCAGGTCCGCCAGCATGGCTTTGCGCGCGTCCTGGGTGCTGAGGCCGGCGTAGGCGGCCGGCAGTTCGATCACGCCCTGGGCGCTGCCGTCGAAGCCGAAGATTTGCGCCTTGGCCAGGATTTTGGCTTCCAGGCTCATCACGTTGATGAGCTGGGTGCTGTGGCGCTTGCCCACTTGGTAGTCGTTGAAGTCGTGCGCCGGGGTGATCTTGACAAAGCCGGTGCCGAACTCTTTGTCCACGTATTCGTCGGCGATCACCGGGATCTGGCGGCCGGTGAGCGGCAGTTCCAGCTGCTTGCCCAGCAGGTGCTGATAGCGCTCGTCGTCCGGGGCGATGGCCACGGCCACGTCGCCCAGCAGGGTTTCCGGACGGGTGGTGGCGACGGTGACGAACTCGTCGCTACCCACCACCGGGTATTTGATGTGCCACATGTGGCCGTCTTCTTCCTCGGAAACCACTTCGAGGTCGGAGATGGCGGTGCCCAGCTTGGAGTCCCAGTTGGACAGGCGCTTGCCGCGGTAGATCAGGCCTTGTTCGAACAGGCGGACGAAGACTTCGGTCACCACTTCGGCGCGGGTGTCGTCCATGGTGAAGTATTCGCGGTCCCAGTCCACGGAGCAGCCGACGCGGCGCATCTGGCTGGTGATGGTGCCGCCGGACTGCTCTTTCCATTCCCACACTTTGGAGGTGAAGGCGTCGCGGCCCAGGTCGTGGCGGTTGACGCCCTGCTCGGCCAGTTGGCGCTCCACCACGATCTGGGTGGCGATGCCGGCGTGGTCGGTGCCGGGCACCCACAAGGTGTTGTCGCCCTTCATCCGGTAATACCGGGTCAGACCGTCCATAATAGTCTGATTGAAGGCGTGGCCCATGTGCAGGGTGCCGGTCACATTGGGTGGCGGCAGCTGGATGGCGAAGGACGGTTTGGCGGTGTCCATGCTGGGCTTGAAGTAGCCGGCCTGTTCCCACTGATCGTACCAGCGACGTTCGATGTCGCCGGGTTCAAAGCTTTTGGCAAGTTCCATGGTGATGAATCGTAGTTCTTCTAGAATGGAAAAAATGGGTCGATTATACCCGGTTTTGGAGTGTTCTCCGAGAGCCGGCGCGGGCGGATCAGGCGGTAGGCAAGGGATATGCGGACGATGAGCGAAGAAACGCGCGTTTTGGTGATTGAAGACAGTATGGTGTTGATCCGCCCCTTGTGCCGCATGGTGGAGGAAATCGGCCTTACGCCGGTGCCGGTGTGTTCGCTGCTGGAGGTGCGCGAAGCGCTGACGTCCGGCCAGCATTTCCTCGCCGCGGTGGCGGATTACAATTTGCCGGATTCGCCCGGCGGCGAGCATTTGCCCTTGCTGTTTCAAGAGGCCATCCCCACCATCGTGCTGACTTCGCGTACCGACGGCGAGGTACGCGACCGCATCTTGCAGCTGCCGGTGGTGGATTACGTCAGCAAGGAAAGCCCGGCGGCCTTTGATTACGTGATGCGGATGCTGACCCGCATCCGCAAGAATCCGGGCATCAAGGTGCTGGTGGTGGACGATTCCGCGTCCTACCGCCAGTTTCTGCGCGAAAACCTGGAGCGCCACCGCTATCAGGTGCTGGAGGCGGAGGACGCCAAGCAGGCGCTGGAGATTTTGCACCGCGACAAGCACATCAAGCTGGTGCTGAGCGACAACGACATGCCGGGCATGGACGGGGTGCGCATGACCAGCACGATACGCCGCTTCCTGGATCACGACCGCCTGGCCATCATCGGCATTTCCGGCAACCAGGACCCCACCATGACCACGCGCTTCATCAAGGCCGGGGCGGACGACTTTCTGCAAAAGCCGTTTAACTTTGAGGAGTTCTTCTGCCGCGTCACCCGCAATGTGGAGTTTGTAGAGAACCTGGAATCCCTGAAAGAAACCGCGGACCGCGACCCGCTGACCAATTTGTCCAACCGCCGGCATTTTTTTGAGCAGGTGATGCAGCTGAAGAACGGCTACGGGGTGGCGGTGCTGGACATCGATCACTTCAAGCGGGTGAACGATCAATACGGCCACGATGTGGGCGATCAGGTGATCTGCAACACCGCGCGGCTGATGGAGCAGTTTTTCCCGGACGGCATCGTGGCGCGCTTTGGCGGCGAGGAGTTCGTGATTCTCAGCCCCAGCCCCATCGAGCTGGACATGGTGTGCCGGCTGGAGAGCCTGCGCCTGGCGATAGAGGGCTGTATTCTGACCACCGCCAAGGGCGGGCTGCGCTACACGGTGAGCATAGGCGTGGCGGCGTCCGACATGCCCGAGGTCAGCCGGCTGCTGAAGCTGGCGGACGAGCGGCTGTATCACGCCAAGCAGCACGGCCGCAACCAGGTGTGCGGCGGCTGAGAGCCGGTTCACAATCCGCTGTGCGCCGCGAGGCCGGGCGCGGCGGCCCGCCCCCGCCCGAATGGCCAGTTCGGCGTTTTTTTGCGCCGGGACGCCGCCTATAATGACATCGCTTTTTCCGTTCCTCGCGCGCGGCCCCGCGCTTCTCCCGGAGCCGGCGTTTCAACCGGACATCCGCCATGAGTCATCATCACCCGCACGGTCCAGGCTGCGCCTGCTGCACTCTTCCCTTGTTGGCTCAGTTGCACGATGAGCTGTTTGAGCGGCCGGACTGGCAGGACGAGGCCAAACGGCTGATCCGCCAGCAGGAAAAACGGTTGTTGCCGCCCTCGCCGCCGCAGACGCTGATCATTTACGGCGGGCCCATCCATACCCTGGCCAGCAGCGGGAGGCAGACGGTGGACGCCGTCGGCATCGCCAAGGGCCGCATCGTGGCGACGGGTTCGCGCGAGGAGGTGCGGCAGGCCATGGCCGCCGCCGGCCATAAGAAACCGGAGGAGATGTCGCTGGAAGGCGGCACCCTGCTGCCCGGCTTCGTCGATCCCCACATGCATATCCTGCCCAGCGCCTTGTTCTCATCCTGGCAATACGTGGGCGCGTTCTCCGGCCAGACGCTGAAGCCGGATTACAACATCGCCGGGGTGGTGGACACGGTGCGCGCGGCGCTGGCCGACCCCAAGAAACAGCAAAAGGCCAAGGACGGCGCGGCCTGGGTGCTGGGTTTCGGCCTGGATCCCTCGCTGATGCGGGAGTGGACCGAGCCGGATCTGGACTGGTTCGCCCAGTTTGGCGATCAGACCCCCATTTTCCTGATGAACGCTTCCGGCCATATCGGCTACGCCAACGCGCCGGCGCTGGCCAAGGCCGGCATCAGCCAGGAGTGCAAGGGCGTGCTGGTGGAGGAACAGGTGCTGCAGATGATGCCGGCGCTGCCCTCCCCGTCCCCGACCACGCTGCTCGCCAGCATCAGCCAGGTGCTGCACGGCGCGGCCAAGATGGGCAACACCACGCTGTTCGACGCCGGCCTGGGTTCCGGCAAGGGGGTGTTCGAGGTCTTGCTACTGGACCTGGTGGCCCAGACCGCGCTGAACCCGGTGCGCATCGCCGCCGCGCTGTTTTCCAACGAGACGCGGCAGATGGACGAGTGGACGCGGCTGTTCCGCCCGGACCTGGACGGCATGGAGGACAAGCGCTTCAGCATCAAGGCGCTGAAACTGGTGTCGGACGGGTCCAACCAGGGGCTGACCGGCTATCAGACCGAGGCCTATAAATGCTATCCGCAGCACCAGGTGCCCAATGTGCCGGCCACCGGCCTGTTCAATTTCCGCCCGCCCAGCGCCTTTACCCCGCATTTGCGGCAGGCGGTGGAGCACGGCTGGCCGGCCATGGTGCACGCCAACGGCGACCGCGCCATCGACGAGGTGCTGCAGGCTTATGAGCACGCGCTCAATCACCCGTCCGCGCCGCTGCGCCCGGATTGCGCCGGCGCGCGGCTGCGCCATCGCATCGAACACGCTTCGCTATTGACCGACGAGCACATTTCCCAGATGGCGCAGCTGCAGTTGTCGCCCAGTTTTTTGATCGGCCACGTCGGCTATTGGGGCCACGCCTTCCAGCAGACCATTCTGGGCGAGGCGCGCGCCAAGCTGCTGGACCGCTGTCTGTCCGCCAAGCGCGCCGGCCTGCGCATCAGCCTGCATTCGGATCACTTCGTCACCCCGCTGGGCGGCTTGCGCATGATGGAGCAGGCGATTTTCCGGGTGATGGAGGCGGCGCCGGAACAGGCCGGCGGCAAGCCGGCGCTGAACCCGGCGGAACGGCTGGACCGGCTCAGCGCCTTGCGCGCGGTGACGCTGGACGCCGCCTGGCAATGCCATATGGACCACGTCGTGGGTTCGCTTGAGCCGGGCAAGCTGGCGGATCTGGTGGTGCTGGAGCAGGACCCGCTGGACCCGGCGGTGAGCAATCTGCGCGATATCGCGGTGCTGCAGACCTGGCGCTCCGGCGCGCCGGTGTATCTGAACGCCAAGCTGGGTTGCGCGACGGAATCGGCGCCGCCCGTCTGAGGCGCGCGGCGGCGCAAGGGCCCGGCGCGGGCCGGGCCTTGCTCAGCTTTTGTCAGCCTGGCGCCCTTGCCATCGGCATACAATTCGCCCTGTGCGCGGCGCCGCCGCGCCGTCCCGACGCCATGCACAGGAGCGCCCATGTCCCTTCCCCATCAACCCGGCTGCGCGTGCTGCACGCTGCCCCGGCTGTCCACCCAGCTGGACGCCTTGCAACATCACAACTGGACCGAAAGCCTGTCCGGCCTGATCCGCGTCGCCGCCGAGCGCGCCAAGCTGGCGCTGCATCAGGACGCGGCCATTTTCCACGGCGGCCCCATCTACACGCTGCAAGGCGGACAGCCCGGCCGGGTGGACGCGCTGGGCGTCGCCCACGGCAAGGTGGTGTCAGTGGGCAGCCTGCGGCAGGTGGAGGCCGATATGCAGGCCCAGCCGCGCGCGGAGCGGATCGATCTGCGCGGCAAGACCCTGCTGCCGGGCATGGTGGACCCGCATATGCACATCCTGCCCAGCGCGCTGTACCGTAACTGGGTCAATCTGAGCCCCTTCGAGGATCAGATCCTGCGCCCGGGCTACAATCTGGGCTGGATTGCCGAGAAGCTGCGCAACGAGCTGACCGCCCGGCACGGCCACGCGCGCGCCGACGCGCCGCAATGGCTGACCGGCTTTGGCGTGGACCCTTCGTTGATGACGGAATGGCAGGAGCCGGATCAGCCCTTTCTGGACCAGATCAGCACCGAGACGCCCATCTTCCTGATCAACGCCTCCGGCCACCTGGGTTACGCCAACTCCCCGGCGATGAAGCTGGCCGGGCTGGACCCCGACACCAAGGGGGTCACCACCGAGGCCGACGTCGGCAAGGTGCTGGCGGTGATTCCCGGCCTGGCCGCTCCGCACTTGCTGAGCAAGCTGCAGGAAATCCTGCACGAGGCCGCGTCCAGAGGCATGACCACGCTGTTCGACGCCGGCCTGGGCGCCGCCATGGGCCAGCTGGAAATCACGCTGCTGCGCGCCTTCGCCCAAAGCCCGCTGGCGCCGGTGCGCATCGGCGCGGCGCTGTACTCCAACCAGGACTGGCTGCAAGAGCAGTGGCTGCACACCTTCCAGCCCAATCACATTCCGCACGACGACGACCGCTTCAGCATCCGCGCGCTCAAGCTGATCGCCGACGGCTCCAATCAGGGCCTGACCGGCTACCAATCGCAAGACTATTGCTGCGCGGACCAGCACAGCGTGCCCAATGTCTCTCCGCGCGGCCTGTTCAACTTCGAGCCGCCCATCACCTTCGCCGCCCAGTTGCAGCGCGCGCTGAACGCCGGCTGGCCGGTGCTGGTGCACGCCAACGGCGATCAGGCGGTGGATTACGTGCTGGCCGCCTTCGAACTGGCGCTGTACGACGAAAACGCCAAGGACGGCGCGCCCAATCCCAAGCTGGCGCTGCGCTCGCGCATCGAACACGCCTCGCTGCTGAGCGACGCCAGCATCGCCACCATGGCGCGGCTGAAGCTGTCGCCCAGCTTCCTGATCGGCCACGTCGGTTACTGGGGCCACACCTTCAAGACCACCATCCTGGGCCGCGAACGCGCCCAGATGCTGGACCGCTGTCAGTCCGCGCTCAAGGCCGGCCTGCGCATCAGCCTGCATTCGGATCACTTCGTGTCGCCGCTGGGCACGCTGCGGATGATGGAACAGGCGGTGACGCGGGTGATGGAGGCGGACCCGGAGCGGCAGGCGCTGAATCCGGCGGAGTGTCTGGACCGGCTCTCCGCGCTGCGCGCGGTGACGCTGGACGCCGCCTGGCAGTGCCATATGGACCACATCGTCGGCTCGCTGGAACCGGGCAAACTGGCGGACCTGGCCATCCTGGAACAGGACCCGCTGGACCCGGCGGTGCCGGCCGGATCGCTGCGCGACATTCCGGTGCATCAAACCTGGCTGGCCGGCAAGCCGGTCTTCCACAATCCCAAGACGCACTGAGCGGCGCCATCACGCAAAATAAAACCGGCCGGGATTCCCGGCCGGTTTTTGCGTTCCGCCCTCTTCCGCCGCGCGGGCCGAGAGCGGGACTTCGACTCAATGCGCCACGGACTTGGACATCAGATTCATCACCAAGACCCCGGCCACGATCAGGCCCATGCCTATCATCGCCGGCGCGTCCAGCTTCTGGCCGTACATGACCCAGCCGACGATGGAGACCAGCACGATGCCGACGCCGGACCACAGCGCGTAAGCCACGCCCACCGGGATCTGACGCAGGGTCAGCGACAGCATGTAGAAGGCCAGCATATAGCCGGCGGCCGTCAGCAAGGATGGGCCGATCCGGGTAAAGCCGTCGGAGGCCTTCAGCGAGGAGGTGGCGATCACCTCGCTGACGATGGCGACGGCCAGGAACAACCAGGTTTTCATTCAAGACTCCAGTTCGGCGCAAGGCTTGCCGCCGCGCTCGCGCAGCTTGGCGCGCAGGGCGTCGTACAGCCAGTTGAATACATAAGTGTAAGGCAGGAAGAAGGCGAAGAAGCCCAAATCCAGCAAGAAAGCCTGCCAGTAGCTGACGTTCAGCCACCAGGCCGCCAAGGGCACCAGCATGAACACCAGGCCGCCCTCGAACATCAGCGCGTGCAAGCAGCGCACGCCCACGGTGCGGCTCCAGCCCATCGCCGCTTCCAGGCGGTCGAACAGCATATTGAACACCACGTTCCACAACATGGCCGCGGTGGACATCATGAAGGCCAGCGCGCCCATGTGCAGCAGGCTTTGTTCCATCACCAAGGAAGCCAAGGGCACCAGCAGGGCCATCGCGCACAGTTCGTACATCACGGCGTGGAAGCCTCGCTCCAGCCAGGATTTTTGTTTGTTCATACTATTTCACAATCATGACCGTTTAAAGAATCCGTTCACGATCCGCTGCGCCGCGGCGGGATTGTTGGACAGAGGCTTGAAGACCGCTTCGAAACGCGCATGAAGCGCTCGCGCATTCCGCTGTCTCGGCCGCAAAGCCTTGTCTCGCCATGGTCCGCAAGATCGTGAACGTCAAGATAGTCGCTATTCTGATTGGTTTTTCGGATGGTTAAAAAATAATAACCATCGATAAAACCGATACATCAAGCCATGCCGGCGCGGGCGCGGCTCAGGCGGCGCAACAGGCTGGCGCGCAGTCCGTCGTACAGCCAGTTGAAAACAAAGGTATAGGGCAGGAAGAACAGGAAAAAGCCGATATCCAGCAAGAAGGCCTGCCAGTAACTGATCTCCAGCCACCAGGCCGCCAGCGGCACCAGCAGGATCACCAAGCCGCCCTCGAACAAGAGCGCGTGCGCCGCCCGCAACGCCGGGGTCCGCGTCCAGCCGCGCCGCCGTTCCACGCGTTCGAACAGCGCGTTGAAGACGATGTTCCACGACATCGCCGCCGTGGTCATCATCAGGGCCAGCGCGCCGATCTGCGCGGTGTCCTGATTCAATAGCCAGCTGGCCAAGAGCATCAACAACATCACGGCGCACAGTTCGTAAGCCACGGCGTAGAAGGCGCGCTCCAGCCAGGATTTCTTTACTTGCATCGATTCTCCTTGATCCGCCGCGGCGCTTGGAAGCGGTGTGCGACCTGCTGCGCCGCGGCTTGATTGGCAAGACAATGACGCGATTTTTATTGGTTTTTCGGATAGGATAAAGATGGGTTAAATCGGAGAAACCGATATGAGCATGTCGCTAGACGCGCTGGCGGCGTTTGCCAACGCCGCCGAACTGGGCTCGTTTTCCGCCGCTGCGCGGCGGCTGGGCAAGAGCCAGTCCACCATCAGCGAGGCCATCGCCAATCTGGAAATCGATCTGGCGGTGCAGTTGTTCGACCGCGGCAGCCGCCAGCCGGCGCTGACCCAGGCCGGCCGTCATCTGCTGGGCTACGCGCGGCAGATGCTGGCCATAGGCGATGAATTGAACCAGCAGGCGCAGTTGCTGACCGCCGGACTGGAGCCGCGGCTGACCCTGGTCTTGTCCGACACCTACCAGTCATCCCGCTTTCAGGAGGTGACCCGGCAGTTGGAACGGCACTTCGAGGCCTTGGAGCTGGAATGCCTGGTGGGCGAACAGGACGACGTGCTGGACTTGATCCAGACCGGACGCGCGCACCTGGGCTGCATGGCGGCGCTGGAGCAGTACCCGGCCGATATCGGCCACGCCACGCTGGGCGAGGTCAGCGAAGTGGCTTTGTACGTGGCGCGCAGCCATCCGCTGGCGGCGCTGGAGCAGGTGGACCGGCAGGCGCTGAGCGGCCACCGGGAGTTGCGGCTGAACACTTACACCGAAAGCAAGCCGGACACGCTGAGCCGGCGCTGCTGGTTTGCGCCCAGCTATCTGATGCTGCTGGAAATGGCGATCCTGGGCGCCGGCTGGGCCGAGTTGCCGCGCTGGCTGGCGGATTCCTTCGGCGCCGGCCGGCTGAGCGAACTGCATGCGCCGGGCTGGCCCAAGGCGCGCCACATCGATCTGGTGTGGTCGCGGCGGCGGCCGCTGGGCCTGGCCGCCGTCTGGGTGCGCGAGCAGTTGCTGCGCTCCTGACAAGGCCGCCGCGCGTGACGCCAGGCGCGGCGGACGCCGAGGACTCAGCCGCCGGGCGCGGTCATCGGCCGCAGAATCCACATCGGCGGCCGGCCGGGATGCAGCTTGCGCAGCCGCAAGGCCGGCGGGAAGATTTTTTCCATGCCGAAGCCGAAGGCCAGGGTGCGATCGGCCTGGCTGACGATGTTGCCGGGCTGGGAGAACACATCCCAGCGCTGGCTGGGCAGCGCGGGCTCCGGCAGCAGATCCAGTTGCAAGGGCGAGCCGTCGGCCACTTCATTGGCGGCGATCACCAATTGATTGCCGCTGGTGGCCAGCGCGAACAGCCCGCGGTCGAAGTCGATATTGAACAAGGCGGCGAAATTGTTCTGGAACGGCTGCAGGCTGAGCCGGGAGCCCTTGATCGAATCCTCGGCCACAATGGCGTAATCCGGGAAATAGGCCGAGGTGATGAAATACGAAGTGCTGCTGAAACCCATCGTTTGCTCCTTGCATGAACCCAAAAAGCGGCGGCGAGCCTTAGAACCTGTTTACGATCTGCTGCGCGTTGGCGAGACGGCGTTGAAAACCCCTTCGAAATGCTCATGTACCAACCGTACATTCCGCTTTCTCAGCCGTTTTCGCCTTGTTTCGCCCTTGCTCGCAAGACCTTGAACAGACTCTTTGCGCCCGCCGCCGCGATCTTTGCCCTTCGCTGATTAAGCGGTTTCCAGCACCAGTTCCGAGCGTTGCGCCGAGGTCAGCGGCTTGAGCGCCCATTGCTGAGCCGGCGAAGCGTTGAACTCGTACAGCCAGATCAGGCTGCCCACGCCGCCGCGGCTTTGGTTGTCTATCACCAGATTGTTGTTTTGACGGCTGGAGATATAGCCCGGACGGGAGAACAGGTCCCATTGCTGGCTGAGCGAAGACGGATTGTACGGACGCAGCACCAAGGGCTTGCCGCTGGACAGGTCGGAAATGTCGATCACCAGCTGGTTGCCGCTGGTGGCCAGCGCGAACACGCCGTTGGCGAAGTCGATGTTGAACAGCGACAGGAAGTTGCCTTGGATGGGCTGCAGGTACAGCTGGGAACCGCTCATCGAATCTTTGGCGGTAATGCCCAGCGCGGTGTTTTGGCTATAGGTGAGGAAGTAAGGAACGCTAGAGAAAGACATATGGCAACCCCCATGTTTATGCCAATCAATTATTGGCTTTCTCAAACTAGCAAGGTTTGCCCGTATTGCAAGCGCCGGCCCGAAACCGGCCGCGCCCGGCGTAAAATCCAGATAAAAATCCGATCAGAAACACGAACTTAGACGACGATAAGTGAAATTGCTTAAAGTCATCCGGCACAGAACGGTCTGTTCGACAACAGACGCGGCGCCAACAAAAACAGCCGGGCGTCAGCCCGGCTGTTTTGATCCGTCCCAGCAGTCGATCAGACCGACAAATAAGACGATTGCTTCAGGCCGCGGCAGAACTCGGCGAAGAACAGGCTGCGCTCTTCGCTGCTGAGGTCGGCGGCGCGCGACTTGGCTTCGTAGCGGTTGAGGATGTCTTCCGGCGACAGGTGCACGTAACGCAGCATGTCTTCTATGGTGTCGTGCTCTTCCACGCCGGAGAACTCCAGTTCGCCGCCGTCGCGCACATAGACGTTGACCGAGTCGGTGTCGCCGAACAGATTGTGCATATCGCCCAGGATTTCCTGGTAAGCGCCCACCAGGAAGACGGCGATCAGATACTCGTCGCCCTGCTTCACCTCGTGCACGGACAGGCTGGATTCTATGCTCTGCTGGTCCACGTACTGCTTGAGCTTGCCGTCGGAGTCGCAGGTCAGATCCTGCAGCACCGCGCGGCGGGTGGGCTGCTCGTTCAGACGGTGCAGCGGGGTGATCGGCAAAATCTGGTCGATGGCCCAGGTGTCCGGCAGGCTCTGGAACACCGAGAAATTGCAGAAGTACTTGTCGGCCAGACGGTCGGTCAGTTCGTCGTACACCTGGCGCTGCGAACGCTGGCTGGCTTGCAGCTGGCTGTGCAGGCGGCGGCACAAGGCGGCGTGCACGTCTTCGGCCAGCGCCTTTTCCTTCAGCGACAGCCGGCCGGCGGCGTACAGATCGGTGACTTCCGACACGTAGTGGCTGGCGCGGTAGTAGATTTCGGTGACCAGGTCGTCGTCGTTGAGCTGAACCAGTTCAAACAGCTTGCGCACCGGCTGCGACAAGGCGGCGATGTCGTCCACCTGCGGCACTTCGTCCGGCAGGCGCTCCACATCGGTCACGTTCATGATCAGCACGGCGTGGTGGGCGGTCATCGCGCGGCCGGATTCGGACAGGATGCGCGGATGCGGAATGCCGTTCTCGCCGCAGAACTCGGACAGCATGGACACGATCACGTGCGCGTACTCGTCCATATCGTAGTTGATGGAGCTGTCGTTGCGCGAATGGGTGCCGTCGTAATCCACGCCCAGGCCGCCGCCCACGTCCACGTGGTCGATGGGCAGGCCCAGCGCGCGCAGTTCCGCGAAGTAGCGGATGGCCTCGCCAAAGCCGCTGCGGTAATCGCCGATGTGGGCGATCTGCGACCCCATGTGGAAGTGCATCAGGCGCACGCAGTCGGCCAGGCCGGCGGCGGTGAGCTTGTCCGCGGCGGAGATCAGCTGGCCGGCGGACAGGCCGAACTTGCCCTTCTCGCCGCCGGTGTCCGCCCACTTGCTGGACGCCAGCGAGGACAGACGCACGCGCATGCCGATATTGGGACGGATGCCCAGCTTGCGGGATTCATCGATCACCAGCTCCACTTCGGACTCTTTCTCGATGACGATGAACACCTGGTGGCCCAGACGTTCGCCCATCAGGGCCAGGCGGATGTAGTCGCGGTCCTTGTAGCCGTTGCAGACGATGGTGCAGCCCTTGGGCGCCAGCGCCAGCACCGCCATCAGTTCCGGCTTGGAGCCGGCTTCCAGGCCGATGGACACGTCCGGCGTGGCGATGATGCTCTTCACCACCGCTTCTTGCTGGTTGACCTTGATCGGATAGATGGCGGTATAACGATTGCCGTAGCCTTGTTCGGCGATGGCCTTGTCGAAGGCCGCGCACAGACGCGTGACGCGGTCTTGCAGAATATCGGGAAAACGCACCAGCAACGGCAGGTCCAGGCCCTTGCCGGACAGTTCGCCCACCAGGCGATGCAGGTCGATTTCCTTGTTTTGGCGCACATTCGGACGCACGACGATATTGCCGTTGGCGCCCATGTCGAAGTACCCCGCTCCCCAATGCCGGATGCCGTACAACGCCCGGCTATCAGCCACAGACCAAGCCATGAGTTTTCCCCTCAAGAACTGACGGAAAGCCCTGAACCCCGCGCAATGATGGGTGGACAGGGATTTCCAAAGGACGCGCCCAGGCCGCCGCCGAAAAAGCGATGAGCCAGCCGCAGGAGCATCCTTATGATGGATAACCCCGCTCCTTAGTGCGCGGCTTTCGGGCTGAACAGCTTTTATGTGGGCCTGGGATGTCGGAGCGAAACAATTGAATTGTAGGTTTGCAAAGCTGCAAACGAGCGCGGATTGTAACAACATCACGCGGCTTGACAAGTAAAAAAATGTATAAAAATCCGCATGTCCAATTTAATCGACAAGCCCGCGCCGGGCGGCCCGGCAAGCCTTGCCGGGCAAGGCTTGAGCAAAAACAGCCCCCTATATTTTTCTCATGCCGGCAAGCGGCCGTTTCTCCGGCCGGGGACCTCGCGGTTCCGGCAATGGACTTGTCCAAAATATTCAACAAGGCCGCACCCCGGCCCCTTGCTCCGCCGCGCCAAAAAACCACAGCGCGGCCCGGCGCGCCAAGCCGCGCCGAACAAGGCTTTTAGCCCAAATACGGCATGTTTTTTCAAATCTGCGCCACGCGCCGCCACCTGCCGCGCCGGCTCTGGTTACAATGCCCCGGTCATCACTAGCCGCAAGCACGAGCCAGCCCATGCGCGAGCATCACCACGATTTTCTGTCCTGGACCATGAATCCCGCCTCCCCGGCCTCCGCCGAATGGCAGCTCCACTCCGGCGTGCGGGCGCGCTGGCTGGATTACGGCGTCGTCGAGCTGGAACCCCTCGCCGCCGCCGACGATTCCCTGCTGCTGTCCAGCGGCGTGCACGGCAATGAGACCGCGCCTATCGAGGTGCTCAACGCCATCCTGGCCGACATCGCCGGCGGCAGGCTGGCGCTGCGCTGCCGGCTGCTGGTGATCTTCGGCAATCTGGACGCGATGCGGCTGGGCAAGCGTTACCTGGATTACGATATGAACCGGCTGTTCAACGGCGCGCACGCGCGCCAGCCGGAAGCGCGCGAAGCGGCGCGCGCGGCGCGTTTGGAACAGGCGGCGGCGGACTTTTTCGCCTCCGCCCGCGGCCGGCGCTGGCATTACGATCTGCACACCGCGATCCGCGGCTCGGTGTTCGAGAAGTTCGCCATCTACCCCTATCTGCACGAACGCCCGCACAGCCGCGCGCAACTGGCCTGGCTGAAGAGCTGCCAGGTGGAAACCGTGCTGCTGCACAGCCAGCCGGCCAATACCTTCAGCTACTTCACCAGCCGCCACTGCCAGGCGGACGCTTTCACGCTGGAGCTGGGCAAGGCGCGGCCGTTTGGCCAGAACGACCTGTCCCGCTTCGCCGGCATCGACCAGGCGCTGCGCCGGCTGCTGGCGGAGCCGGAGCAAGAACTGCCCGGCTACCGCGACGGCGACCTGCCGCTGTTCCAGGCCAAGTACGACATCGTCAAACACAGCGAAGCCTTCCGCCTGCACCTGGCCGACGACGTGGAAAACTTCACCGCGTTGCCGGACGGCTTCCTGATCGCCGAGGACGGCGAACACCGCTATGTGGCCGTCGGCGGCGATGAGCGCATCCTGTTCCCCAATCCCACGGTCAAGCCCGGACTGCGCGCCGGCATCGTGGTGGCGCCGGCGCGGCTGCCTTAAACGCGATTCAAGGTTCCGCGCGGACGCCCAGCGCTCAAGGGAGCCGCGCGCGACAACGCCGCGGCCATGGCCGCGGCGTCGTTCATTCCGGCAGGACCTGCCCGCCCCGCGCGGCGTTTCAAGCGAACTCGGCGGCCGCCACCCTCGCCACCGCGGCGATCACCGCGTTGCGCTCGTCCATCATCGCCGTCGAGCCCCAGTAATAGACCGACAGCAACAACGGCGACTTGCCCGGCCGCCAGGCCACGGCCACGTTGTTGGCCGCGCCGTGTCCGCCGCTGCCGGTTTTGTCGCCCACCCGCCACTCCGCCGGCAAGCCGGCGCGGATGCGCAGATTGCCGGTGGTGTTGCCCAGCAGCCAGTCGTTCAGCAAACCGCGCTGCCGCTCCGGCAATAGCGGGGAAAACAGCAGCGCGCGCAGATTGGCCGTCATCGCCGCCGGCGTGGTGGTGTCGCGCGGATCGTCCGGCTCGGCGCGGTTCAGTTCCGGCTCGACGCGGTCAAGCCGGCTCAGGCCGTCGCCCAACGAACGGGCGAAGCGGGTCACCTCCTGCGGCCCGCCCAACTGCTCCAGCAGCAGATTGGCGGCGGTGTTGTCGCCGAAGCGCATCGCCGCGTCGCACAAGTCTTTCACCGACATGCCCTGCTCCACGTATTGTTCGGCGATGGGCGAATAGTCGATCAATTGCTCGCGCCGGTAGCCGACATGGCGGTAGAGCAGATCCGGCTGCGTCGCGCTGCGTTGCAATAAGGCGCCCACCAGCAGCAGCGTGAACGTGCTGCACATCGGGAAGCGCTCATCCGCCCGGTAAGCCAGCGTCCGCCCGCTGTCCGCCTCTTGCGCGAACACGCCGATGCGGCCGCCGGCATTGCGTTCCAGCTCCGCCAATTGACGCGCGGCCGGGGCTTCGCCCGGCACCCGCAACGGCGGGCGCGCGCAACCCCAGATCAACGGCGTGGCGGCCAAGGCCGCCAGCAAGACGCGCCGCTGCGCAAAATCATCCATAGATCAATCCCCAGATTCGGTATGACGGCGCGGCCCGTCGCAACGGCCGGCCATCGCGGTTTAGTTCCCCCGATGCGCATTGCCGCTATCCGCCGCAATGACAATGAACTAAAGTGCGATACATATTCTTTTGCGCCTGAACCCAGAAAATAGATGCGTCAAAACATCACGAACAGGTTCAAGCACTTTTAATGACACATTAAACAATCGAATGACATGAAAAAGCCTGCACAGTTCCGTATCCCCGCTTTGCGGCGCATCGCCGGCCTGCTCGGCCTCAGCCTGGCCCTGCTGGCCGCGCCGCTTGAAGCCAAAACGCCGCACACGCATCGGCACGCCAGCGCGCCGGCGCAAGAGCAGTTGCTGGAACACGGCAGCTACACCAACTCCGACGGCGTGGAGGTCCACAGCCCGGCCCATACCCGCTCCGGCAAAGCGCCGGCCGGCGCCAGCGCGCGCTGCCGCGACGGCAGCTATAGCTTCAGCCAGCACCGGCGCGGCACGTGTTCGCATCACGGCGGCGTGGCGGCCTGGCTCTGAGAACCTGTTTACGATCTGCTGCGCGTCGACGATACGGCGTTGAAAACATCTTCGAAATGCTCATGTACCACGCGTACATTCCGCTTTCTCAGCCATTTTCGCCTTGTCTCGCCTTAGCTCGCGAGATCGTAAACACGTTCTGAGAACCCGTTCATAGTCTGCGACGCTTCAGCGATACGGCATTGAACGGGCTCTTGCCTCACACCAGACAGCCGGCAAACAGCAGGTACACCGCGCCCGCGCCCAAGAGCCAGCGGCCGTCCACGCTGCCGCGGCGGAACAACAGCCACAAGCCGACGATCGCAGCCATCGTGGCCAGGCCGGACCACAGCAGGACGCCGTCGAACATCCACGGGGTGAAGAACAGGCCGAAGGCGCTGGGAATCGTCGCCTGTATCATCATCGCGCCGGAGATATTGGCCAAAGCCAGACGCTCCTTGCCCTGGCGCAGCCAGATCAGCGCGTTCATGATTTCCGGCAATTCCGTGGCCACCGGGCTCAGCAGCAAGGCCACCAGATGCGGCGCCATGCCCCAGTGTCCGGCCAGCGCTTCCAGCTGCGCGACGAAACCGTGCGCCGCCGCCGCGATCACCGCCAAGGCCAGCAGGGCCTGCGTCGCCGCCCAGCCCAGGCCGCCGCCGGCGCGCAGTTTCAAGGCGTCCAGTTCTTCCTCTTCCGGCGCGGTGTCCGCGCTGCGGATCTCGCGCCAGACATAGGCGGCGTAAGCGGCCAGGAACAGCACGCCCAGCCAGGGCTTGATGGCGAAGGCCAGCAGGCCCAACGCCACCTTGAACGCGAAAATCAGCAAAAACGCCAATTGGTCGCCGGCCAGCCGGCGGTGATCGACGCGCAGCAGGTAGTCGCCGCGCCCCAGCCGGCTGCGGTTGCGCCACAGCGCGAAGCCCACCACCGCGTACGCCAGCGTAGCCAGCACCAGCGGCCCGCCCAGGGCGGCGCCGACGCCGATGTCCTTATGTTGCGGCGTGCCGCCGAAGGCCATCGCGGTCAAGGTGACGGCGCTTTCCGGCAAGGCGGTGCCGAAAGCGGCGAGCACGGTGCCGACGGCGCTGGCGCCCAGGTTCAGATGGCGTCCGCACCATTCGATGGCGTTGACGAAGTATTGACAGGAAAGATAGATCAGGACGGCGAGGCCGAGCAGAAACGACAGGGTCAACAGCATGGATAGTCTTGGGCCGGGCAAGCGGATGGACAATGGCGCAACGACGCGGCTTGCCCGGCGGCAAACGCATCGTGGCCAAAGGTCTCGCTTGGCGGCGCCGGCAATGCCGGCCGCTGACCGCGCCATGAGGAAAGCTCCTCAAGTTTGTTGACGCGGCCTCTTCGGCGGGGCCGAAGATGGCTACTCCCCAATGACAACGGCGCCATTGTGCCAGCCTGGGCGCAATGGCGCAAACCTAGGCGTCCGTCATGCGACGCCCACAGCGGATGGCGGCGAAGGGCCGCGACGTCGCCGCCGCGGCCGCCTCGGCGCTAGCGGCGGAACCACTCGCGCTTGGACAGCGCCGCCTCCACCTGCTCGCGATTGAGCAAGGCATCGCGCATGGCGTTCCGCGCCGCCAGCTCCATCTGGTCGCCGTAGTAAGGCGATTGCGGCTGGCTGCTGTTGCCGTAGGTGTTGATCACCTTGGCGCGCAGCGGCCGGCCGAACTCCACCAGGGCGGTGAAGGTGTCGCCGAAGATGGCGCGCTGGCGGCCGTCGCTGTCGCCGATATAACTGAAGGTGCGGAAAGCCCCCAAACCCTCGGCGCCGCCGCTGGCCGGCTGGTCCAAGCGCGCCGCGCCGCCGGCGGGGCCGCGCCGCAGCCGGTAGACTTCGCCGAAGGCGATGTCCAGCGGCACGCCGGCCTGTTGCAAGCCCTGAGCGGCCGCGCCCAGCTTGCTGAGCGCGAAGCCGGCGTCGCGCAGGCCGGCGGGCGTGTCGTAGGGCTGCGCCGGATCCGCTTCCCGGCGGTAGCGCAAGGCCTCTTCGCCGCCGGAGGCCGCCACCCAGGCGGCGAACAGCACCGCGCCCTTGCTGGCGGCGTCGCTGCGCCGGTCCCATTGGGCCAGCACTTGCGCCGCGGCGATCAGGCCGGCGTCGCCGGAGGCGCGCGCATAGCCGATCAAATCGTCCAGCACCCGGTCCGCCAGCAGCAGCCGGGTGTCGTGCTTGGCGCTGAGCAGCGTGTCCAGGGTGAAGGCCGGCGTCTGTTCGATCAGCTCGATGCCGCGCTGTTCGCGCAGCAGCGGCGACGCCCGCGGCGACAGATAGCCGGCGTAGGCGGCCGGGTCCAGCGCCGGCTTGCTCATATACCAGGGCACGCTATTGGAGTTCTGCACCCAGCCGCTGGACGGATTGGCCACCTGCGGCAATTCGTCCAGGCGCAGCGCCTGACGCCAGATCAGATCGCTGCGGCTGCCGTCCACCGGCTGCGCCCAGAAGGCGGCGTCGCCGCCGGCGCGGCGCGGGGTCAGACCGCCGAAAGCCGCCCAGATATTGCGTTGGGCGTCGGCGTAGATGATGTTGTGGTAGGGATTGCGCAGCCGCGCCACGACGCTGCGGAAGGCCTTGAAGTCGGGCGCTTGCGCCATGTCCCACCATTGCTCCAGCACGCCGGGGGTCTGCAGCTGGTCCACGCCGACGATGCGCAGCGCGTAGCTCTGGCCGTCCTTGTCGAACACCGGGCCCTGCTCGGCGCGGCGCAGCGTCAGCTGCTCGGCTTGCAGGCTGCCGTCCGGCTGACGGATATACAGGGTTTCGCGCTTGGTTTCGAAGTCGCGCGCCACGCCGTCCAGCAGGTATTGCCGGCCGCTGAGCTTGAGTTGGTACAGGTCGCAGCCGTCCTGGGTGTTGACGGTGTGCACCCAGCCCAGCCGCTGGTTGAAGCCGATGCGCATCACCGGCAGGCCCACCAGGGTGGCGCCGTAGATATCGTATTCCGGGCTCTTGAATTGGGCTTCGAACCAGGTGTGGCTGCCGCCCCACAGCAAATGCGGGTTGGCCAGCAGCATGGCGTTGCCGGAACGGCTCTTGGCCGGCCCCAGCGCCCAGCCGTTGGAGCCGCCGATCAGATTGATGGGGGTGGCCACCGCGTCCGGGTAGATCAGCGAGCAATTGGCCGCGCCAGTGGCGGTGGAGCCGCTCAGATAGCCGAAGAAGATGCGCAGGGTGTGGGCCAGCACGTCCTCGCTGCGCACCGGCAGCACCGCGCGCGCCGCCGGGCTCAGACCGCCGCTGGCGGCGGCCTGGTCGTTGACGCCGGCGACGAAGGCGTCCAGATAGGCGCGCATGCGCGGGCTTTGTTGTTGCAGCCATTGTTTGGAGCGTTCCGGGAAGCCCATCGCGCGCACTAGGCGGTCCACTTCCGCCATATTGCTGGGGAAGGGCTCGCCGACCTCGAACACCGCGCCGTAGTATTCCGCGCCGCGGCCGCGGCCCTGGGCGTACAGCCGCAGCAGCAGCTCCGGATGCGCCTGCATCTGGGCGCGGCCGAAGGCGTAGGCCAGGCTGTCGGCGCGCGCGGCGTAGATGTGCGGCACGCCGCTGCGGTCCCACAGCACCTGGCTGCCGCGCGGCTTGCCGTCTTCGTCCAGTTCGCAGGCCGTCAGCAAGGACAGCATGGCGATGCCCAATAGGGCGAGGATCAAGCGTTTCACTACCTTTCCTCCTTTTTGACAACTTAACAATGAGCTGTCGGCCAGCATGCTCAACAGCGATGCTCGGTTCTTCACACTCTTGAAACGACGGAACTGGCCAGCAAGAAAGGAAGCACGTATCCAACGCGCCCAAAGCCCCTTCAAGTCTGCCGCCGGGTGGCAGGCCCGAGGTTTTAGCTACACAGAAACTTCGCTTCGCTCGTTTTAAGCGGCTGCCTGTTCGAGCAGCGCGACGTTAGCGCGCCATCACTGAGCGAATCTTTGATTCGCTCAGTGATAGGGGAATTTGGCCGAGTGGTTCCCCTTCCTGCCTTATTCCCTCGCGACGCTACGCTTGCCTCGCTCGGTCAGGGCCGCCCCGGCAATCAAAACCATCATCCGCGCAGCGGATGCCTCATGCCCCTAATACCAGCGGAACACCCGCGCGCCGCTGACGAAGCCGGCAATGCCGATCAACGTGAGCACCACCGCCGAACGCGCGATTTCCAGCACTCCGGCCCCCTCGACGAAGATCATGCGCATGCCGTCCGCCAGGATGGTCAGCGGCAACACCTCGATCACCGCCACCATCCACTCCGGGAAGTGCTTGTAGCTGAAAAAGATGCCGGAGAAGATCACCAGGAACAGGATGGTCATTTCCAACAGGCCGTTGGCGGTCTGCGCCTTGGTGGCGCGCGAGGCGGCCAGGATGGCGATGCCGGCGAAGCAGACATTGCCGGCCAGCAGCAGCACGATGAAGGGCAGCGCCCCGCCCTGGGCGTGCACGTCGAAATAACTGCTGGCGAACAAATACAGCACCAGGGTTTCCAGCAGGCTGAACACCAGGCAGGCCAGCACGTGGGCCAGCAGGAAATCAGTCTTGCGCATCGGGGTGATGCGCATCTGCCGGGTAACGCGGGTGGCGCGTTTTTCGATCAGCGACCAGCCGACGGCGATCAGGCAGGTTTCCATCACCGCCATCGCCACCAGGCCGGGCACCAGGAAGTCGATGTAGCGCAGACCGGGGCTGTCCAGCACCGACATATTCTTGTCCACCGCCTGGCTCAGCGCGTCCGGGTCGTCGCCAAGGAAGAAGTAAGTCAGCAGCGCCTCGTTGTTCTGCGGGTCCAGGTAGTAGATGCGCTTGCCGCTGTCGGCGCTGGGCTCCATGAACACCTGCACGTCGCCGCGCTTGAGGCCGCGCAACACCGATTCGCGGTCCGGGTAGTACTGGAAGCGGTATTTCATCCGTATCAGGTGGTCGCGCTTGATCTCGTCGGCGTTGATGACGCTGGACAGCGGCTGGTTGCGGGCCTCCACCTTGCTGATCCAGGCCTTGACCGCGGCCTGCTCCTGCAAGCTGGGCGGCAGCACCACGCCTATGGTGCGCTCCTTGATTTCGCCGCCGGAGAAGGACACGCCCAGCAGCCACACCAGCAGCAGCGGGAAGCCGAAGGACCAGAACAGGATTTGAGGTTCGCGCAGGTATTGGCGGAATTGAGTGACGATCAGATTGAGCAAGGCGTTATTCATGGAAACCTCGGCCGGCCAGTGACAGGAATAAATCGTCCAGTGTTTTTTTGCGCACGATGATTTCGTCGATGTCGATTTGTTGTTCGCGGATGAATTCGGACAGGCGGAACAGGAAGGCCGAGCCGTTGCGCACCAGCAGCCTCGCCTTGGCGGACGCCTGGTCGTAGCTGTAGCTGATGATGTTGTCCTTGTGCTTGGGCTCGGCGCCGCCGGCGCCGCTCTTGACCCGGTATTCGACCACTTCGCCCGGCTCGTGCGCGGCCAGCAGTTCGTCCAGCGTGCCCTGGGTCAGAATCCGGCCCTGGTGCATGATGCAGATGCGGTCGCACAGGTATTCGGCTTCTTCCATGTAGTGGGTGGTCAGCAACATGGTGGAGCCCAGCTCCTTATTGAGCTTGCGCAGGATGTCCCAGGTGCCGCGCCGCACCTGCGGGTCCAGGCCGGTGGTGGGCTCGTCCAGGATCAGGATTTCCGGCTGGTTGAGGATGGAGATGGCCAGGGCCAGCCGCTGGCGCTGACCGCCGGACAGCCCTTCCACCATCACCTTGCGCTTGGGGGTCAGCTCCACCAGCTCCAATACCTCGTCGGCGCGGCTGCGCGGCCGGCGGTAGAAACTGGCGAACAGGTTGACGGTTTCGTCTACCCGCAGCTTGTTGATGAACAGCGATTCCTGCAGCACCCCGGCCAGGCGGTGGCGCAGATAGCTTTCGTCCTTCTGCCAGCTGCGCCCCAGGATGCGGATGGAGCCGGCCTCCGGCTGTTTCAGTCCCTCCAGCATTTCCACCAGCGTGGTCTTGCCGGCGCCGTTGGGCCCCAGCAGGGCGACGAATTCGCCGCGATAGATGTCCAGCGACACGTCGTTGACCGCGGTGTAGTCGTTGAAGCGCTTGGTCACCGACTGGAATTCGATGACTTTTTCTCTTGTTGTGGCTTGGTGCATTTCACTTTCCATAGAAGCCGAAGGAGAACCGAAGCAGCGGAAAACCCCGCGCAGCCGCAGGGCTTATCCGCCTCTTTTCATTGCCGCCGCGCGTTCAAACGAGTTGATAACGGTCCGCATCCTTCAGGAAAGGGAACTGGGCGCGCACATCGTCCAGCTGCGCGCGCGACAGCCTGGCCTGATACACGCTTTCCAGTTGGCGGCCGTGGTACAGGGTGTCGCCCAGCGGATCGATCAGCATGGAGTCGCCGCTGTAGCGGATGTCGTTGCCGTCCACGCCCACCCGGTTGACGCCGATGACGAAGGCCTGGTTTTCGATCGCCCGCGCCGGCAGCAGCGTCTGCCAGTGCTTGGCGCGGCGCTCCGGCCAGCTGGCGATGTAGAGCGCCAGGTCGTACTGGCTGTTGTTGTTGCGCGACCAGACCGGGAAGCGCAGGTCGTAGCAGACGAAGGCGGCCACCGACCAGCCATCCACCTTGACGATCAGCGGCGCGTCGCCGGCGGTGTAGTGCTCGTGCTCGCCGGCGAAGCTGAACAGATGCTTCTTGTCGTAGCTGAACAGGCTGCCGTCGGCCTTGGCCCACAGCAGGCGGTTGTAGTAGCGGCCCTGCTCTTCTATAGCCACGCTGCCCACCAGGTCGGCGCGCTTGGCGCGCGCGGTGTCGCGCAGCCATTGCACCGCCTTGCCGTCCATGGTTTCGGCGATCTTCTCCGGCCGCATGCTGAAGCCGGTGGTGAACATTTCCGGCAGCACGATCAACCGGCTGTCGTTCACCGCGCTCAGGTGGCGCTCCATCCGCTGCAGGTTCTGGTCCACCGATTCCCAGGCGATGTCGCTTTGCACCAGGGTGACGGCTAAGTCTTGATTTGGCATGGTTTGCTTTCCCAATGGGTCAATATCACTTCGTTGTGGTCGCCGCGCTCGCGGCTGCTCTGGCGCACCAGCACTTCGCCGCCGTCGTCGGACAGATACCAGCCGGTGCCGCTGATCTTGCGCCGCTTTGATTGATAGGCCACCACCCTCGCCTGCCGCGGCTGGCCCAGCAGGTCCAGGGTTTCGTCCGGCAGCCGCTGGTAGCGGACTTCGTCGATGTCGAAGTGCTCCAGATCCAGCACCCGCAAGGTGGCCTCGGCCTGGCCGCCGACGAGAAAGCGCTCGGCGGCGTCTTCGCTGCTGGCGTCGAAATCCCCCAGCTTGAAGCGGCGCACCTCCAGCTGGCCGTCGTGCAGGCGCAGGGTCAGCACGCCCTGACGCAGCCGGCCCTTGATCACGGTCTTGTCGCCGTCCTCGTCGGAGACGCCGGCGTAGCGGCACAGGCCGTCCGCGCCGAAATCCATGCTCTCGTCCGATTGCAGCGAGTAGTCGAACCACAGCCCGCTGCAGCGCAGGTCCATCCGGTTGCTGACCTGCAGCACCGGCATGTCGTCCAGCCAGCCGCGGCGGCGTTCGGTCCGCAGCCGGCCTATTGGTTCGCCGTTGCTCAGCACCTGGTAGTCCAGCAGCAGTTCCGCGACCGGTGGGGACCTCGAAAAACCTGCTGCGCCGTCCGATAGCTGCGTTGCTCCGTGCTCGCTCCCTCGCTGTACTCCTTGTACTATCTCGGTCGCTGCGCGCGGTGCGTCTTGCTCTCGAACCGCTCGCGACGGTTTTTCGAGCGCCCCCGGCGCTTCGATCAGCGCTTCCTCGTCGGCCAGCATCTCAGCGCACCGCCGCCGCGTCGCTCAGGTCGGCGTCGTACAAGCTCTCCATATAGCCGCCGGCCATGCTGGTGTGACGCTTGATTTCCGCCAGCGGGGTCTGCTCCGCCGGCGCGTTCAGGAAGCCCACCTTGCAGGCGTAGTCCAGATAGCGGCCGAACAAGGCCTGGTCCGAGTCCGGGCAGCGGATGTCGGTGTTGGCCAGCAGCTCCTGGATCTCGCTGGTGTCGTACTTGGCGTGCTCCTTGCAATCGCTGCCGTCGTAGAAGATGGCCATCAGATCGGTGAAGGTGGAGCGGTAGCCGGTGCCGCCGCGGTGCATGCGGCCTTCCTGCAGCGCTTCGAAGTAGTCCTTGGACGATACGTCGCGCAGGGTGTAGCCGTAGCCGCGCAGGCGGGCGACGATGCCGTCGTAGTTGATCGGACGCGGATTGGTCAGGTTGTAGGTGCGACGATTGCTGGACTGCAGATTCATCGCCGCGAACAGCGTGGCCTGGGCCACGTAGTCCACCGGGGAGATGTCGAAGGCTTCGTCCGAGGCGAAGGTCAGGCCGGTTTCCACCAGCGATTTGAGCATTTCGTAGTAAATGCCCTTGACCTTGGTCTGCTTCAGCGGGTAGCAGCCGGTCCGGCTGTCGCCCCAGATATTGCCCGGACGCACGATGACCCAATCCAGGCCGCGCTCGCCGGCCTCGTGCACCATGCGCTCGGCGGTGAATTTGGAGCGTTCGTAGTCCATGTTGACGAAGCCCTGGCCCACGTCCAGATCGGTTTCGCGCAGCACGAAGTCCGGCTGGTACAGCTTGTCGCCCACCATGCTGAAGCTGGAGGTGAACACCAGCGGGGCCTTGCCGGCCAAGCACAGTTCGATCAGGTTGGCGGTGCCGCCCACGTTGACCGGGGCGATCTTGTTGTAGGAGGCCACCAGGCTGACGTTGGCGGCGCAATGCAGCACCAGGTCCGCCAGATGGGCCAGATCGCGGTAGGCGCTGGCGTCCAGGCCCAGCATGGGCTGGCTGATGTCGCCCAGCACCGGGATGATGCGCCAGGCTTCGGTGGCCAGCTTGCGGCCTTCGTCGTAGCAATACAGCACGTCTTCGATGCGGGCGCGCGCGGCGTCCTTGTTCTCGGCCCGCACCACGCAATACACGTTGGCGTCGGTGGTGGCCAGTATTTCCTGCAGCAAACGGCCGCCCAGCACGCCGGTGGGGCCGGTCAGCACGATGTTCTTGACGCTGGTCTTGGCTCGGTAATCCATGACTTCACCTCTGAATTTGGTTTGGTTCCAGTCGGGGGCCGGCGCGGCCGGCCCCCTGTCACGCTATGCGGCAGAACCTGATCCAAGTCTCGCGAGCTAGAGCGAAACCGGTTTCAACGCCGTATCGCCGAAGCGCAGCAGGCCTTGGACAGATTCTTACAAGGTGCCTACCCGCATGCCTCCATCCAGCGGAATGACGGTGGCGTTCAGATAGTTGGTCTTGCAGGTGGCCAGGAAGGTGACCACCTCGGCGATGTCCTCCGGCAGCCCCCAGCGCCCCACCGGCACGATGGACTTGACGATGGCATCGTCGGACTGCTCCACCATCTGACGGTCGACGAACTGGCCCAGCATCTTGGTCTTGCAGATGCCCGGCGCAATCGCGGTGACGCTGATGTTCAGCGGCCCCAGCTCCCGCGCCCAGGACTCAGACGCCTTGATCAGGCCGGCCTTGGACGCCGCGTACGCCGACCCGCCGGCCGCGCCCCAGATGCCGGCCACGGAGGCGATGTTGATGATGCGGCCGTACTTCAGCCGCGCCATGTGGCGGGAGAACACCGCGGTGGCGTTGAAGGCGCCGTTGAGGTTGACGTCGAACACCCGTCTCGCCAGTTCCCCGCTTTTTTCCGCCATGCAGTAGCCGCGGCCGATGACGCCGGCGTTGTTGACCAAGACCGTGATGTTGGCGCCCATGCGCTCGACGATGGCGGCGCTGGCGGCGTCCACGCTGTCGGGGTCGGTCACGTCCATCACGAAGCCGCGCAGGCTGTCCGGGCAATCCAGCTCCCGGCCCAGCTGCTCCAGCGCGGCGGCGTCCACATCGGTGGCCGCCACCGCGTAGCCCACTTCCAGCAGCGACTTGACGATGGCGCTGCCGAAGCCGCCGGCCGCGCCGGTGACGACGGCGACTTGCCGGGTCACGCCACCTCTCCTTCCTTGAAGGCGATGTCGATCACTTTGCGGGCGTTGGCCATGGCGTCGAAGATGCGTTCTTCGAAGAAGCGCACGTCGTCCTGGTTCATCAGCAGGTTGGAGTAGATCCGCGACAGCGGCGAGAACTGGATGCCGTAGCGCTTGGAGATCTCGCGGATGATGATGTCGCAGAACTTGACCTTGTCGCTGTAGCCCTCGGAGCGGTCCACCATGGTGTCCTGCGAGTGGTAGACCAGCGCGGTGGGCATGCCCTGCACCACCAGCGGCAGATCGTTGGCGTGAGCGGCCTTGATGAAGGTGTCGGAGATCTGCTCGGTGAAGCGGCCCATGCGCTCGTAGCAGCCCGGGTCCTGTTCGATCAGCTCGAAGGTGCTCTTGATCGCGGCCAGGCCCAGCGGGTAGCCGTTGAAGGTGCCGGCGTGGATCACCTTGCCGCGGGTGTAGAGGTCCATGATGTCGCGACGGCCGGCGATGGCGGAGATCGGCATCGAGCCGCCGCCCAGCGCCTTGCCGAAGGTGGACAGGTGCGGGGTGACGCCGAGGATGCCCTGGGCGCCGGACAGGCCCAGACGCACGCCGGTGATGATCTCGTCGAAGATCAGCACGATGTTGTACTTCTCGCAGATTTCCTTGGCGCGCTCCAGATAGCCTTCGCGCGGGAAGATGCCGCCGCCGTTGACGCAGATCGGCTCCATCAGCACCGCGGCGATTTCATTGTGGTAGCGCTCGATGGTGGCTTCCAGCACCTGGATGTCGTTCCACGGCAGCATGAAGGACTGGTCTTCCAGCGCGCCGTCGGCGCGGCCCAGGGTGTCCAGCAGGTCGCCCTTGAAGGTTTCCGGCACCGGGAAGCTCAGGTCCTGGCGCTTGCGGCCGCCCATGATGTTGTCGGCGTTGCCGTGGTAGTGGCCGTGGAAGCGGATGAAGCGCTGCTTGCCGGTGAAGCCGCGCGCCAGGCGCAGCGCGTTCTGCACCGCCTCGGTGCCGCTCAGGCAGAAGCGGATCATCTCGGCGCAAGGGATGTGCTTGACCATCAGTTCGCAGACTTCGACTTCCAGGTCGCAAGTGTCCACCGAGGTCACTTTCTGCATGTAGCGGATCAGCGCTTCGTTGTAAGCCTCGTTGTGGTGGCCGACGAAGAGCGCGCCGAATTTGCAGAACAGGTCCAGGTGTTCATTGCCGTCCAGATCCCAGACCCGGGAGTTGCGGCCGCGATTGAACGGCACCACCAGCGGCCGTTCCGGGTCGCCGAAGTTGTAATGGGTGCCGCCCGGCAGCAGCTCCCAGCATTGCTTGTAAAAATCCTTGGACTTGATCAGCGACAGCTTGGTATTGCCTTCCATATTCCTGCTCTCCTCTTGCTTGCCCTGTGATGCTACGGTTGGTGCTACGGTTGATGACGGGATGTCATTCAATTCGGGTTCGGGTCCGATGTCGTCTTCGTCCAGCGCCGTCATGCGGGCGCTGAGCGGGCGGTAACGCTCCAGCCGCTGCGGCGTCAGGACGCCCAGCTGGCGCAAGGCCGCCACGCGGCTCAGGTAGGCGGCGCCGGCCATCAGCTCCACCGCGATGTCGGCCACCTTGCGCTTGGCCACCGGCGCCAGCTCGCTGCCTTGCAGCCACTCGTTGGCCGCGCCCATCGCCGCGCCGCACCAGATCTGGTAATCGACCGCGCGCTCGGCCGCGCCGGAAATCGCCCAGCGCGAGGACTGGCCCAGATACCACTGGAACAGCAGCGCCATCTTTTTCTTGGGGTTGGCGTTGGCGGCGTCTATCAGCGCCTGGTTGCCGCGGCCGGCGAAGAAGGCCTCGGTGTCGGCCCATACCTGGGCCAGCGGCTGACGGAACACCTGCTGTTCCAGGCTGGCCACTTCGGCGGCCGGGATCTGTTCCAGGCCGGGGTACTGCTTGTACAGGCCGTGCAGCTTCTGCGCGCGCACCGCGTACATACTGCCGCCCTTGAGCACCTGCACCTTGGCGCCCAGTTCGAACATATCGGCCGACGGCGCCATCGCCATGTCCGCGATCTTGGCCTTGCCCAGCAATTGCTTGACCGGGTCCGAGGTGCCGGCTTCGACGCAGGCCTGGTTGATGGAGCCGGTGACCACGTAGGCGGCGCCCAGCGAGAACGCCGCCAGCGTGGCGTGCGGGCTGCCGATGCCGCCGGCGGCGCCGACGCGCACGGTGAAGGGATAGCCCTGGCCGGCGCAGATTTCGTCGCGCAGCTCCGCGATGGAGCGGAAAACGCAGCTGAGCAGGCCGTTGTCGGTGTGACCGCCGGAATCCGCTTCCACGGTGATGTCGTCGGCCATCGGCACTTTCTTGGCCAGCTCCGCCTGGCGCTCGCTGATCAGGCCGTCGGCCAGCAGCTTGCGCACGATCTTCTCCGGCGCCGGGCTGAGGAAATGCTGCGCCACTTCGCGGCGCGACACCTTGGCGATCACGCGGTTGCGGCGGATCACCGCGCCCTTGTCGCCGGCTTCCAGGCCCTTGACCCGGTAGTAGACGATGGCGGCGGACAGATTGACGTAGGCCGAGGCCTCCACCACCTTGACGTCCTGTTCGATGAACAGCTTGACGCAGTTCATCTCCCAGTCCGGCTGGCTGGGGTTGTGCAGCAGGTTGATCGCGTACGGGCCGTTGGGCAGCGCCTGCTTGATGCGGCGGATGGCGCTGCCGATGCGCTCCAGCGTCAGGCCGCCGGCGCCGAAGGCGCTGAGGATGCGGCGCGAGCCCAGCGCGATCACCATGTCCTCGGAGTTGATGCCGCCGGCCATGGCGCCCGCGTAATAGGCGAAGCGCACGCCGTAGTCACGCAAGAAGGACGGATCGCCGAAATATTCCGGCAACATCGCCGGCACCATGCCCAGGCAATCCACCTGGCCGTTGCCGGCCAGGCCGCCGGCCGGCTCCAGCAGCACCGCGTCCTGCTGGCGCAGCACGTGCAGCGGCCGCGCCAGGTCCAGCAACTGGGCCTGAGCCTGTTCCGGCGTCTGCTGGAACTTGCCGGCATGGCCCTGCCATTTGTACACCGGGGCCGCAAAGCGCGGCGCCACGCAAAGCTTGTCTTGGTTCATTCATGCCTCTATCGCTGTCAGCGCCGGCGCCGAAGCGTCCGCCGCTGCCGGCGCTCGGCTGAAGCCGGCGCCTAGGTTGTCGCACATACCGATGACGTTGCCGCGGTAGATGATCTCCGCGAGGAAGACCAGCGCCATCCGCTCCAGCTGGCCGTCGGCCTGGTAGTCGCAGTGGATGGATTTGCAGGTGAGCCGGTAACGCAGGGTGTCGGCCTCGCACTTCACTTCGCCGCGGAACTTGGCGCTGTAGCTGTGCGGGCTGAGCGCGTGCGGCACCATGCCCGGCAGCGAGTACAGCCCCAGGTAGCACAGGTAGAACTTGACCAGTTGCTCGCAGCCTTCCACCAGGAAGGTGCCGGGCATCACCGGGTCGTTCTTGAAGTGGGCGCGGAACACCCAGTGGCTGGGGTCGATGTCGCGTTCGGCCACCGCCTCGCCCAGGCCGAAGGCGCCGCCGGAGGCGGAGATGGACACCACCCGGTCCAGCATCTTGGCCGCCGGCGCGTACAAGCGCGGCGCGCGCGACGCGGCGTAGGCGGCGTCGCCGAAGCAGGCGACGAAATCGCCGCGCTGCAGGGCCTCGATATGGCTGTTGTCGAAGGACGCGCGCCCGCAGCGCAGCGGCGGCTGGAACGGCTCGGCCGGCTGGCCGGCCTTCAGATAGGGCGCGGTGTTGACCCCCTTGGATTTTTCGATGTCCTTGGGCAGGAAGAAGCCGGAATTGGCCTCCAGCTTGAAGCTCAGCCTATCGCCGACGTAGCACAGATACTCGTAGGCGATCAGCACGTTCTTGCCCACCTTGAGGAAGGACTTGATGTTGACCCGTCCGCGCAGCACTTCGCCGGCCTTGGGCAAGGGACCGTAGACCGTGGTCTGGCTGTCCACCGCCCGGTAGCGCAGCTGGCCCTTGAACAGCTGGTCGCAGCCGATATAGGTGAAGGCGACGATCATCGCGTGCGAGGCTTCCAGCGACACGAAGGCCGGCACCAGGCCGTCGGACACGTACCAGGCGTCGGGGTGCAGATCGTATTCCCACTCGATGAAGCACGGCTCCAGCTTGCCCGGCTGCGCCGACAGCGCAGTGATGCGCGAGGCGAACATATACGGCGGCGACGGCATGCGGGTGCGGATCGGGTAGCTGTCGGCCTCGGCGTAATCCGGGCCCAAGACCTTGGCGATGGAGCCGTCGGTCAGCTCCACCAGCTGCGCTTCGTCGAACAGCGGACGCGGGCGCGGCGGCACCGGCGCCGCGGCCTTGGGCTTGGCCACGCGGCGCTGGCCGGCCGGCGCGCCGGCGCCCAGCAGTTGCGCGATGCGCTGGTAGAAACGCTGCTCGGCCTGCAGATAGCTGAGCTGGGTCTGCGCCTGTCGGCTGTGCTGCCTTTGCAAGACCGGCGCTTCGCTGTCGGCCGGCGCCGCGGCGGCCGGCTGCGGCTGCGCCGGTTCCGCCACCGGCTGCGGACGCCGCCAGGGCTTGACGTCGCCGAACAGCGCGCGGTTGGCCTCGTTGACGATCATCTCGGCGATGGTGTGTTCGCGGCCGGTGTGCACGGTGGCGACCAGGGCCGGACCGCCCGTCTGCGGCGGCGTCGGCGTTCTGGCTTCCAGGCGATTGGCCTCGCCGGGCTCTTGCAGAATCATATGGGCGTAGCCGCGGTCCAGGCCCAGGCTGTTGACCGCCGCCAGCCGCAGACCGCCGGCCGGCGCCGGCCAGGCCGCGCCGGCTTCTCCGGCGCGGAACACGGCGCGCAGCGCGGCCTCCGGATAGGCGGCCAGCGCCGCCGCGCCGGGCAGCTGCCGGCGATGCAGGCAGAGCGCGGCCTTGATCACGCTGACGATGCCCTGGGCCGAGGCCAGCTGGCCGTAATTGGCGGCCACCGAACCGGCGGCGACGCCGCTGTCGCGGTAGACCCGGGACAAGCCGTCGATCTCCACCTGGTTGTCGCTGGCCAATGCACCGCCGCTCAGTTCCAGATAGCCCACCGACGCCGGATCCGCGCCGGCCTGGCGCAAGGCCGCCGCCGCCGAGCGCGCCACCGCGTCCGCCGCCGGTTGAAACTCGGTGCTATCGCCGCAGGCGTGGCCGATGGCCAGGCCGCGCATCACCGCATAGATGCGGTCCTTGGCTTCCAAGGCCGCCTGCTCGCGCTTGAGCACCACCACGCCGCCGCCCTCGCCCACCGGCGCGTCGACATGGCCGGCGCCGCGGCGCGGCGCCCACAAGACGTTTTCCAGACCGCCGGCGAAGCTGCCGCCGGCGACGATGACCGCGTCCACCAATTGCTCGGACAACATGAACTGCGCCAGTTCTATCGCCTTGAAGGCGGCGTTTTCATGCGCGCACAGCGAGAAGGCCGGGCCGTCCAGCTTCAGATGGGCGGCGATGCGGCTGGCCACCACATTGCCGATGCCGCCGGTGATGCCTTCCGGATACGGCTCCGGGAACAGGCTGTCCTTGACGATGGTTTCCAGCGCCGCGGTCTGCGCCTCGCTCAGCGAGATGCCGCTGTGCGCCAGGCTGTCGCGCACCTGCCAGGCCATCTCGTTGCGCGCCTGATAGCGCGAGCAGCTGTAGTCGACGTCGCCGGCGACGATGACGGCGATATTGCGCTTGTGGCCGTCCAGCTGGTAG
The DNA here is from genome assembly GCF_020544465.1 of Chromobacterium rhizoryzae. NCBI lineage: Bacteria > Pseudomonadati > Pseudomonadota > Betaproteobacteria > Neisseriales > Chromobacteriaceae > Chromobacterium > Chromobacterium rhizoryzae. The sequence continues at coordinate 2,219,828 of NZ_CP066126.1, read as the reverse complement.
CCGGCGTCGTAGAAGGCGCGCTCGGCGATGGGCATCAGGAACAGATGTGACAGCAGATGGCTGCCCACCACCTTGGGCGGCAGCTTGAAGCGCTTGCAGTCGAAGTCGAACTGCTCGATATAGGCGCCGGCCGGCGCCTGACGGTAGCCGCGCGCGCCCAGCACGTCGGCGCGCCCCTCCAGGCCCAGCCAGCGGGTGCGCGGCAGCGGGCGGAAGTGGCGGCGGCCCTCGGCCACCGTCCGCAACAGGGCGTCCGGGGTTTCAGTGTCCGCCAGCGCCACGCCCACGCCCACGATGGCCAGGCTTTGCTGTTCGGCCGGCAGCTGCGGCCAGGCGGTCACCGGCGCGTCGGCGCGGTGTTCGCGCAGCACCATGTGGCCGTTGACGCCGCCGAAGCCGAAGGCGTTGATGCCGGCGCGCTTGGCCTGGCCGCGCTGCGGCCACGGCGTGGTGTCGCGCACCACGTGGCGGATGTCCAGCTGGCCGCCCGGGGTGCTGACCATGTCTTCCACGTTCAACGTCGGCGGGATCACGCCGCTGCGCATCGCCAGCAGCACTTTGAGGATGCTGGCCATGCCGGAGGCGGTCAGCATATGGCCGATATTGCCCTTGTTGGCGCCGATCAGCGGCCGTTGCGCCTGGTCGGCGAAGAAGGTCTCCACCGAGCCCAGCTCCACCTGATCGCCCACCGGGGTGCCGGTGGCGTGGCATTCCAGATAATCGATGTTCTTGTCCACGCCGTCGTAGGCGCGTTTCAGCGACAGCAGCTGGCCGTTGAGGTCGGGCACCAGAATGTGCTTGGCGCCGCCGTCGTTGGACAGGCCGATGGATTCGATCACGCCGTAGATGCGGTCCTTGTCGCGCACCGCGTCGGCGTAGCGCTTGAGCGCGATCACGCTGGCGCCCTCGCCGGCCTTCAGGCCCTGGGAGTTGCGGTCGAACGGCACCGACTGGCCGTCGGCCGGGAAGGCCTGCAACACATTGAAGCCGTGATCGATGTAGATGTGGTCGGCGTGGCAGACCGCGCCGGCCAGCATCAGGTCGGCCTTGCCGCTTTGCAGGTAGTAACTGGCCACGCGGATGGCGTACAGCGCGGAGGCGCAAGCCGCGTCCAGCGCGAAGCTGGGGCCGGCCAGGCCCAGCGCCTGGGCCGCCAGCGTGGCGTTGTGGCTGCCGGTCATCAGATTGAGATCGGACAAGCCTTCCGCCTGCCAGGGCTGGCGGAAATGGAAATCGTCGCGTTGCAGCAGTTCCTGGACGTAGGGTTCCAGGATGCCTTGGTAGAAACCGTTGAGCAGCTTCTTGCCGGCGTGCGTGGGCATGCCGATATTGCCGATGATCAGGCCGCAGCGCTCCAGCGCCTCGGCGCTGTGGCCCACACCCTGGCCGGCGTCGATCAAAGCCTGTTCCGCCGCGTACAGCGTCCATTGGAACAGCGGGTCCAGCGCCTCCAGCTGCGCGGCCGGCAGGCGGTAGCGGCCGGCGTCCAGCTTGAAGCCGCGCACATGGCCGTTCTTGTTGTAGGCGATCTTGTCCGCGGTGCCCGGCACCGGGTGGCGATACAACGCCGGGTCCACGCCCAGCTCTTCCCGGCTCAATTCCGAGGTGCAATCCCGCCGCTCCAGCAGGTTGCGCCAGTACTGTTCTGGCGTTTCGGCGCCTGGAAACAGGCAGCCTAATCCGATAATGGCGATTTCTTCCATAGTGCATTCATGCCTAAAGTAGAGCCAACATTCCCAAACCTTGGGCGCAACCGTCCCCCTCCGCCGCCGGCCGCTGTTGAGGCGGCGGGCGGCGGCGCGGGATCAGGATTGAACCGGCGCGGGCCGATTTCGAGTGCGGCGGCGGCAAGGCGGACCTTCCGCCGCCGCGCCTCGGCTGTATGGCCGGAACGCGTCGCCGCGCTCCGGACCGGCTGCGCCCGCAGGCGCAGCCTTGCTCGCGTCACACCGCCACGCTGGCCTCCGGGTCGCACATCAGCTGCCGCAGCTTCTTCGACACGGTGAACTGCAAGCCGGACAGCTTGCTGTACACCTTGCCGTCGGCGCCGTGGACGGTGACGTCGGCCAGCAGAGTGGTCGCGGTTTGCGCCGTGACCGCCATGCTCAGATAGAAGGCCTGGTCGAAAGCCAGCGGCGCGTACTGCCGCCACTCGGCGATCTGCAGCGGCAGCCCCGCCTTGTCCGACTGCGACATCAGCCAGATCAGCGGCGTTTGCAAGGCCACGTCCGCCAGGTAGGGGTTGAAGGAGTTCACCGGGAACTGCCCCTGTCCCCCCGCGGCGGCCAGCCTACCGCCGGCTTGCAAGCCCTGGCCGTCGAGACGGAACAAGGACTGCACGCCGCGGAAGGCCGGGCCGTGGAACAGCCAGGCGCCGTCGCGCATGTCGCCGTACAGCGGCGCATGCTCCAGCGGCTCGCCCGCCAGCGCCTTGGGCCCGTCCAGCGGCGCTTCCGCCGCCAGCCGGCTCATGGTCACCCGCGCCTGGTAGCGGTTCAGCGCGGCCCCGTCCACCTGGTTGAAGATGCTCACCTCCAGCGTGTGACGGTCGCCGTTGCCGCCGGCTTCGGCCACCGGCCGCAGTTCGGTGATGAAGCGCCGCTGCTCGCCGGCGTCGAACACCACGCCCTTGAGCACGCGGAAGTCCGTCAGCGTCTCCAGCCGATAACCGGGCAGCAGGTCTTCGCACAGCTGCACCATCCAGCCGGCCGCGGCGGTGGCCGGCAGCACCGGCTGTCCGCCCACCACGTGATCGCCCAGGAAGCCGTTGACGGCCGGGTCCAGCTCGCGCTCCACCCGGGTCAGCGCCGGCAGGGTCTTCTGCTTGCGCCCCACCTTGTAGCTGCCGCCGCCCACGATCACCTGCGGCACCAGGCCGGCGGCGAACTCGTCGACGAAGAACTGCGCGCCCACGGCGGTGGGGATGATGGCCAGGCCGCGGTCGGCGTAGGCCTTCTTCAGCACGTCGTTGACCATGCCGCTGTCCCACGGACCCCAGTTGATGCTGCGCACCTGCTGTTTCGGGTACAGGGTCTGGTACAGATAGGCGAACTTGTTCAGCGCGTCGTTGGCCATCGCGTAATCGGTCTGGCCGGCGTTGCCGAAGAAGCCCGACACCGAGGAGAACAGCACCAGATGACGCAAACCGTCCGGCTTGACCGCCGCCAGCAGGTTCTCCAGCCCTTTCACCTTGGTGTGGAACACCGAGCGGAAATCGGCCGGGGTCTTTTTCTCGATGCGCTTGTCCGCCAGGTTGCCGGCGCCGTGGATAATGCCGCGGATGGGGCCCAGCTGCCGCTGCGCCTCCGCCGCCGCCCGCGCCACGTCCTTGGCGTCGCCAATGTCGCAAGCCAGATAGATGGCCTGGCCGCCGGCCTGCTCGATCCGGGCGATGGTGTCGCGCACCTCGGCCAGTTGCAGCAGTTCCTTGAGCAAGGCGTCCACCTTGACCGGGGTCACCGTCTCGCCCTGCTGTTGCAGATGGCGGATGGCGCGCGCCTTGAGCTCGGCCACTTCGCCGCCGCCCTCCGCCCATTCCGGCAGCGGCGCGTCGATGCGGGTGCGGCCCAGCAGCGCGAAGCGGGCCGGATAACGCTTGGCCAGCGCGATCACGCACTCGGCGGTGATGCCGCGCGCGCCGCCGGTGACCAGGAACACGGTCTTGGCGTCGATGCCGGCCACGGCCTGCGGGTCGGTCGGCGCCGCCTCGAAGCCCAGCGTCATCCGCTCGCCCTTGACGCCGCGGCCCACTTCAGCCACGTCGGACTGCACGTCGCGCAGTTCTTCCAGCAACATCGCGGCGATGGCGCTCTTGCCGCATTTGGGATCGAAATCCACGGTGCGGCAGAACACGTCTTCCCACTCGATGTTCAGCGCCTTGCTCAGGCCGCTGACGCCGGCGGCGGCCACCGGAAAGGCGGCGCGCCGGGCGGTGCCCAGTTCGCCGTCCAGCTGGCTGGCCACGAAGAAGCAGGCGCGGCCGAGGCCGGGCTGCGTCAGCGAGGGCTGCAGCAGCTTGGCCAGCAGGAACAAAGCCTGAGCGGTGTCGTACTCGGCCGCGGCGAAGGCGTTGGCCAGCGATTTGACGTTGCCGGCCGGCGCTTGCAGGTGGATGAAGCCGCCCACCTGCCCTTCGGCCACCGCGATCCGCGACAGCACGTCTTCCAGCGCCAGCTCGTCGGCGCGTTCCAGCACGTAGTCGTTGACGTGCTTGATCGCCTTGCGCTGGCCCTTGGCCTGCTGCCACTTGAACACCAGCCGCGCCACCTGCTGGCCGTGGGCCAGCAGCTGTTTGGCCACTTCTTCGCTTAAACCCTTGCCGTCGTCGGTCAGCAGCCAGAGCCGGCCGGCGGCCAGCTCCAGCAGGTCCGGCTTGGGCAAAGCTTGTTTCCGCGCCTGAAAACGATGGATGGACGCGGCTACCGTATGGGCATCACTTACAGGGGATTGCTGAGCGAGGGCAGATGCCGTCTCCCGGGGCTCAGCTAGGGATTTTTTTGCTGCGGAGTCCTCCACGGCAACGTCGGACACCAGTTTCTTGGTGGACGACACCACGCCCAGCTGACGCAAAGGCTTGGCCTCCGCCGCCGGGGTTTCGTGCAAGGCGGGCTCGCTGGAGACCGGGGCCGGCGCGGCCTCCGGCGCCGGAGCGGCTTCCGCGGCCGGCGCGGCGGCGCCGCCCTGCTTCAGCTCGGTCAGCAGTTCGGAGATGGTCTGCTTGAAGAAGCCGCCCATCTTGCGGATGTTGCTGAAGGCGTCGATGTCGAAGGTTTCCATGTCCTTCTGTTTTTCCATGTCCTGGAAGTGCGGCACTTCGGCGGACAGCTGGTCGAACATGGCGCCGAAGATTTCCAGGCGCTTGATCGAATCGATGCCCAGGTCGGCTTCCAGATCCATGTCTTCATTGATCATGTCGGCCGGGTAGCCGGTGCGGTCGCTGACGATGGCGATCAGTTGCTTGATCAGGTCGGCCTCGGTCAAGGCTTCGAAGCGCTGGATCAGGGCCTGGTCCTCGGCGCTGATCGCGGCGACGGGCGCGGCGGCTGCCGGAGCGGGCGCGGCTACCGGGGCCGGCGCGACCGGAGCGGCTGCTTGCGGAATCTCCTGCAGCGTCGGCTTGGGCGCCTGCACCGCGCTCACTTGAGCCACCGGGGCGGCGGGGGCGGCGGCGGGCTGAGCCAGGGGCGCGGCCGCCGGCAATTCCACCGCGGCGCGCGGCGTTGGCAAGCTCACTTCCAGCGGCGCGCGCTGTTGCAGGCGAGCGGCCACCTGGCCGCCGCGGGCGGCGACGTCGGCGCCCAGCAAAGCTTGCTGGTTGTCGAAATAATGTTCGTGGTTGACGTGGTAGAGCTCCTGGTTCTTGTCCAGCAGCTGCAGGCTCTGGCCCAGGCTGGCCACCACTTCCGTCAGTTGCTGGCTGCCCTGGAATTTCTCCAGCAAGGTGTATTGCTTGTTCATCAGCGAATCCAGCAGCTGAATGTAGTCCTTCTGATTCAGCTGGAACTGCTGGTGCACCTGGCTGAGCATGTTCTGCGCCTGGATTTGCGCGTCCAATACGCTCAATACTTCGTTGTCCGAGCTACTGCGTTGCATGATTCCCTCTCCGCTTATGACATGGACCGGCTCCAGCCACACCATGTCGTCCCTGTTGTCGACCAAAGTTTCCACCACTACCGTACTATCCCGCTCCGTCTCCGGTGCCCGCGGCGGCGAGCTGGCGGCGAGCCGCTCGTCGATGAAGGCGTCGATGACGCGCGTATCCTTGCGCATGGCGTGCGCGCGGCGCTGCTTGGCTTTCTCCGAGTAGAAGAAGCCGCCGCTCATTGTGTAAGTCAGCGCCTTTTTCTTGGGCGCCGTCGCCAGCGGCAGCGCCGCCTGCGGATCGGTGGAGCTCAGCTCCACGCCCTCCACCGCCAGCCGCGCCAGCGCGCGCTTGAATTGCAGGGCTTCCTCGCCGTTGGCGCTGGGGTTCAGCGACACCACCGCGTGCGGCTTGTCCTTGAGGATGTCCGCCACCAGCTTGCCCAGAATGCCCTTGGGGCCGATCTCGACGAAGAGATAACCGCCCTGCTGATGAATGCGTTCAATGGTTTGCTGGAAGCGCACCGGGCTGACCAGTTGGCCGATCAAGGACTGCTTGATCTTGGCCGGGTCGTCGGCGTGGCGCTCGCCGCTGGCGGTGGAATACACCGCGGCTTGCGGCGCCTGGAACGGAATCCCGGCCAGGCTGGCCTCGAACGGCGCGCAAGCGTGGCGCACGAAGTCGGTGTGGAAGGCCGCCGACACCGCCAGCACCTGGCTGCGCACCTTGCGCTCGTTCAGGAACTCATGGGCCTGGCGGATGATGTCGCCGGCGCCGCCGAACACCAGTTGCTGCTGCGAGTTGTAATTGGCCACCACCAGCTCCGGGAAGCGCTCCAGCACCGCGCTGGCTTCGCTCTCCGGCAGCGAGGCCGCCAGCATCGCGCCCGGCTCGCCGCCCGGCACCGGGCTGGCCACCGCCGCGCCGCGCGCCAGCGAGGCGCGGTAGAAGTTCTCGTCGCTCAAGACGCCGGCGGCCCATAGCGCGGTCACCTCGCCGTAGCTGTGGCCGGCCAGGAAGTCCGGCCGCAGGCCCAGACCGCGCAGCAGCTTGTAGTAGCCGGCGCTGATCGCGCCTATCGCCGGCTGCGCGGTGCGGGTCTGGGTCAGCTCCGCCATCTGACGGTCCGCCGTCTCCGCGTCGAAGGCCGGCGGCGGGAAAATCGCCGCCGAAGGCAGCGGCAGCCCGTCGGCGTGCGCCGCGGCGTCCAGGCCCTCCAAGGTTTCGCGCATCGCCGGGTAATCGTTGGCGATGTCGCGGCCCATGTTCACGTACTGCGCGCCCTGTCCGGGGAACAAGGCCACCACGCGGCCGGCCAACGGGGCCGCCTCGCGCTTGTAGTAAATGCCCAGCGGGTGTTCCCAGTCCTGATCCGGCCGCGCCCGCAGCAGCTTGATCGCCTCGTCCAGCAGGCCGGCCGCCTGTTCGGCGGAGCCCGCGACAAAGGCCAGGCGCGCGGAAGCGGCCGGCGCGCGCGCCGCCGCGCCTTGGTGCAGACGGAACTGATAACCGGCGTCTTCGGCGCGGAAGGCATCCAGCTTGTGCTCGGCCAGCGCCAGCAGCTGCTCCGGGCCGTCCGCGTGCAGCAGCACCACTTCCGGGCGCAGGTTCAGGCGGAAATCGCCCTGCGGCCGCGCCTGATGCTCTTCCATGATGGCGTGGTAGTTGGTGCCGCCGAAGCCGTAGGCGCTCAAGGCGGCGCGGCGCGGCGCGCCGTCCACCGGGCTCAGCCAGGGCCGGCTGTCGATGTTGACGTAGAAGGGGCTGGCGCTGTCCGCCAGTTCGCGGCTGGGCTGGCTGACGTTGATGGTGGGCGGCAACACCTTGTGATAGAGGCCGAGCGCGGCCTTCATCATCGCCGCCGCGCCGGCGGCGCAACGGGTATGGCCGATCTGCGATTTGACGCTGCCGATGGCCACCGAGCCGGGCTGAGCGCCGCCGGCCTCGAACACCGCGCGCAAGCTCTTGATCTCGGTCTCGTCGCCGGACTGGGTGCCGGTGCCGTGCGCCTCCACCAGCTGGATCTCGGCCGGAGAAATGCCGGCGCGCGCGTAAGCGCGTTGCATCGCCTTGACCTGGCCTTCGTGACGCGGCGCGAAAATGCTCTTGGCGCGGCCGTCGCTGGAGGCCTGCAGGGATTTGATCACCGCGTAAACGCGATCGCCGTCGCGCTCGGCGTCTTCCAGGCGCTTGAGCACCAGGAAGCCCACGCCGTCGCCCAGCATCATGCCGTCCGAGGATTCGTCGAAGGGCCGCGACAGATTGCTCTTGGACAGGGCCGGCGTCTTGCTGAAGCACAGGAAGGAGAAGATCGAGTTTTCCAGGTTGACGCCGCCGGTCAGCACCACGTCGCAGCTGCCGTCCACCAGCTCGCCCACCGCCGCCTTGATCGCGGCCAGGCTGCTGGCGCAAGCGGCGTCCACCATATAAGAGGTGCCGCCCAGATCGAAGTAGCTGGCGATGCGGCCGCAGGCGACATTGCCGAGGAAGCCGGGGAAGCTGTCCTCGTTCCATTCCAGATAGAGATGGTTGACGCGGTCGATGACCTCGTCGGCCACCGCGCCGGGCAGGCCGGCGTGGTTCAGCACCTTGCGCAGATACGGCTCCTGCTGGCGGAAGGCCAGCGAGAAGGAAGTGTTGCCGTTGCCGGCGCCGCCCAGGATCACGCCCACGCGGTCTTTATCCACCGGCAAGGCGTCCTCGCCCACCAGCCTGGCGTCCAGCATCGCCTGTTTGGCCACGTGCAGCGCGAAGATCTGCGCGGTGCTGATGGACTCCAGCATCAGCGGCGGCAGTTTGAATTCCACCGGATCGAAATCGATGGCCGGCACGAAACCGGCGCGATGGCCGTAAGTCTTGTCGGCGGCGCTCGGGTCCGCGCTGTAATAGTCTTCCTTGCGCCAGTATTCATCGCCGTTCTTCTGGTCGATGTCGGTCAGGGAATCCTTCTTGTCGACGATATTGGTCCAGAAATCGTACAAGGTGGCCGCATCGGGAAAGTGGCTGGCCATGCCCACAATCGCGATATCCACCGTGCCCGGTCCTATCCTGCTAGCTACGGTCTTGCTCATTGCTCCTCCCGCGGTGAACCTGCTGTTTCGCATCATTCGCTTGCCGCCGCGCACCAACCGGGAAGCGCAATCGCCGGCCGCACGGCCAGGGTCGACTGCCTTTCTTTAAATCCGGTCCCGCACGCAAAGCCTGGATCGAATTCGCGTCCGGCGAACCGCCGCACGCGCCTGCTGCCTATTACGCAAACCACATCCAAAACCGCGATCTCAACTTGACAAAATCTTTACAACCGAAACTGTCAAATCCGGTTTTGGAAAATTATGACGTTGAAATCTTAGTGTTTCCTTAGGGCTTTCTTGCAGTTGACTGATTTACCTCCACAGATCTGGAGAAAAATATATACAGAACAAAGCAAGTCATTGATTTTGATGATGTATCTTTATTGACACACCAATGCCAAAGTCATTATTTTTTAGTAAATCCATTACTGAAAAATAAAAAAACCAAGCTTGAAAAAGAAAACTGAGGAGAGTCTGAGCAGGCAATAAGAACAGCGGCTTATTGAATTGGCATTCAAATTCAATATCCAGACTAATACCAGTGGTATTAATACTAGGGAAATCCCGTACGCCGACTCCGCCTTATTCACGCTTGGCCGCGCTCAGAAAACCCTAAGCAGGAATAGGCATACTGCCCTCATTTCACCCCGGAGACAGTCATGCCCCAGCCCAACCATCCCCCCTGCCGGCCCGGCTGCAGCGCGGAGGCCTGACCATGGTCTCCCTCGCTCGCGCCTCGCTGATCTACGAGTGGCGCCGCTTCCTGCCGGCGGTGCTGGCGGTGGCTTTCGCCGGCCTGCTGGTGCAAGTGCAGCTCAGCCTGCTCTTGGGCATGTTCAGCTCGGTAGGTGTTTACATAGACCGCTCCAGCGCCGATCTTTGGGTGGGCTACCCGGCCACTCAGAGCGTGGATCTGGCCCGGCCGATTCCCGGCAAGACCGAGAACAACCTTTGGGCGCATCCCGAGGTCACCTCGGTGGAACGCTTCACCTGGACCATGGCGGACTGGCAGCGTCCCGGCGGCGGCAAGCTCAGCGCGGTGCTGATCGGCATCGACCCGCGCCCGCAGGCGATGACCTTCGCCACCTTGCTGACCCCGGCGCTGCGCCAGGAGCTGACGGTGCCCAGCACCGTGCTGGTGGATGAGAGCGATCTGGAAAAGCTGGGCGTCAAGATAGGCGACTACGCCGAACTCAGCGGCAAGCGGGTGCGCATCGGCGGCACCGTCAACGGCATGCGCGCAATGGGCGGGGCCAACATCCTGACCTCGCTGAACACCGCGCGCCGCATCGACCCCAATCTGCGCAACGACGCCACCGACTACTTCCTGGCCCGGCTGCGCGACCCCAGCCGCGCCGAACTGGTGCGCGACCAGCTGCAGCCGGCCGGCAGCTTCAAGCCCTTCCAGGTGTGGACCGCCGAGGAGTTTTCCATCCAATCGCAGGTGTATTGGCTGTTCGAGTCCGGCGCCGGCTCCGGCTTCCTGTTCTCCTCCGCGCTGGGCCTGCTGGTCGGCATCGTCATCACCAGCCAGACGCTGATGGCGGCCATCGTCGCCGCGCTGCGCGAATACGCCACCTTGCGCGCCTTGGGCGTGTCCTCCTCCTCCTTGCGCGCCGTGATCCTGGAGCAGTCCTTCTGGGTCGGCCTCGCCGGCCTGGTGATCACCGCCGTGGTCGGCGCGCTGCTGGTGATGGCCGCGCGCCACGCCCACATCGCGCTGGAAGTGCCGGTGTGGGGCTGCCTGGCCACCGGCACCCTGGTGCTGGGCATCGCTCTGCTGTCCGGTCTGTCCGCGCTGCGCGCGCTGAACCAGGCCGAACCCTCCACCCTATTGCGATAAGGAGACTCTCATGTCCGCCTCTCCCGCCATCGTCGGCGAAAACCTGAACCGCTCGTTCAGCAACGGCAAGACCGAGCAAACCGTGCTCACCAATATCTCGCTGTCCATCCTGCCCGGCGAACTGACCCTGATCATCGGCCCGTCCGGCTCCGGCAAGAGCACCTTGCTGTCCGTGCTCTCCGGCCTGCTGCCGCCCAGCTCCGGCCGCGTCACCGCGCTGGGGCTGGAGCTGACCCGGCGCTCCATCGAGGAATTGAGCCGCTTCCGCCTGGAGCATTGCGGTTTCGTGTTCCAGGGCTTCAATCTGTTCGCCTCGCTGACCGCGCTGGAAAACGTGCTGCTGCCGCTGAACTACGGCCCCAAGATCAGCAAGCCGGAAGCCGAGAAGCGCGCTCAGGAGGCGCTGGAACTGGTGGGCCTGGGCCCGCGCGCCAAGCTGCGGCCCATGGAATTGTCCGGCGGCGAAAAGCAGCGCGTCGCCATCGCCCGCGCGCTGGTCAAGCGGCCCAAGCTGATGTTCGCCGACGAGCCCACCAGCGCGCTGGACAGCCATAACGGCCAAGTGGTGATCGACCTCTTGCACCAGATCGCCCAGGAACAAGGCACCACGGTGCTGGGCGTGTCGCACGACAACCGCCTGATCAAACACGCCGACCGCGTCATCACCCTGGAAGACGGCCAGGTGGTCAAAGACCTGCGCGTCCATAACACGCCGATGGAGGTAGCATGAGCAGCCCTATTCCCAAGACCCCGCTGCGCCTGGGCCCGCTGCTGGCTTTGAGCCTGTTGCTGGCCGGCTGCTCCGAACCGCCGCCTCCCGCGCCGGTCCAGCAATCGCCGTGGGCCGCCATCGCCAAGGGCCGCGTCAGCATAGAAGGCGGGGTGATCAATATCGCCGCGCCGCGCGCCGGCATCATTCGCGAGGTGTCGGTGGAAGAAGGCGCCGAGGTCAAACCCGGCGCGGTGCTGGCCCGCATCGACGACCGCGAGGCCAATCTGGCGATGAAGGTCCGCGAGCAGGAGCGCGACGAGGCGCGGCAGGCGCTGACGCTGCTGCAGGTCAAGCACGCCATCGCCCAGCGCGAGCTGCAACGGGTGTCCGCGCTGAGCGGCGACGAAGTGGTGTCCAAGCAGGAAAAAGACAACGCCCGCGATCAGGTCAAGCTCAGCGCCTCCGAACTGGCCCGCCAGCAGGCGGCGGTGGCCACCGCCGACGCGCAAGTGGCGGCCAGCAAGCTGGAAGTGGATCAACACGTGGTCCGCGCGCCGCTGGCCGGCCGCATCATCCGCCGCCAGGCCCGCCCCGGCGACGGCACCTCCACGCTGAACGTGACGCCTCTGTTCATGTTCGCCCCCAACGGGCCGCGCATCGTCCGCGCCGACCTGGAAGAACGCTATGTGGGCTTGGTGGCGGCGGGACAGGCGGCCGAGGTGACGCTGGAAGCGGACGAAACCAAGGTCTACAAGGCCAAGGTGCTGCGGCTGGGCCAGGTGTTCGGCAACCGCCCGGACAACGACGACCCCAATGAAAAACAGGACGTGCGCGTGATCGAATGCGTGCTGGCGCTGGTGGACGCGCCGGAAATCCGCATCGGCCAGCGAGTGCTGGTGCGCATCGCCCGACAAGACAAGGCGGGCAAGCCATGATGCGCCCCATCGCTCTGCTGCTGCTCCTGGCGCTTGGCGGCTGCGCCGGGCTGGAGCCTTCGCGCCCGACGCCGGCGCTGCCGGAACGCTACGGCCGGACCCTGCCCGGCGCCGGCCCGGACGCCCAGGCCTGGGACGGTTTCGGCGATCCCGGCCTCAGCCGCTGGATAGCCGCGGTGCGCGAGGGCAACACCGACCTCGCCGCCAGCCTGGCGCGGCTGGACGCCGCGCGCGCCGAACTGGGCGTGCTCAACGCCGACCGCTATCCCAAGCTGGACTTCGAACAATCGGTGGAACGGCGCAAACTGTCCAAATTCGATTTGGGCGAAGTGAGCGAAGACACCGCCAATCCCAGCACCCGCTACAGCACGCGGCTGGCGCTGGGCTATGAAGTGGACTTGCGCGGCCGGGTCAGCGCCGCGACGCGCGCCGGCCGCGCCGACCTCAAGGCCAGCGGCGGCGACCTCGACGCGCTGGGCCTGAGCCTGGCGCGGCAAACCGCCGAACTGTGGCTGACCCGGGCGGAGCTGGCCGCCGACATCGAACTGGTCCAGGAGGCCGCGCGGCTGCGCCAGCGGCTGCTGGCCGGCGTCGCCGCCAAACGCCGCGTCGGCCTGGCCAGCGGCCGGCAACTGCTGGAACCGGACAGCGAGGCCAGCGAAGCCGCCCGCCTGGTCGCTCAGCAAGGCGACGCGCTGAAGCGGGTGGAGCGCAGCCTGTGCCAGCTGGCCGCCAAGATGCCGGACGCCTGCGGGCTGCCGCCGGCGCGTCCGCTGCGCGAACTCAGGCTGCCGGAAGTGGGCGGCGACGTGCCGGCCCGGCTGCTGCAGCGCAGGCCGGATCTGAGCGCGGCCCAGGCCCGCTACGACGCCGCGCGCGCGCGCATCGACGAAGCCGAGGCCGCCCGCTGGCCGTCGCTGACCCTGAACGGCGGGCTGGGCATCAGCGCCGGCAGCTGGTCCGGTCTGCGCGGCAGCAAGGTGCTGAACTGGTCGCTGCTGCCGCAGCTGGACATTCCGCTGTTCGACGCCGGCAAGCGCAAGGCCGAGGCCCAGCGCGCGCGCTCCGCCGCCGCCGAGCAATACGCGGCCTGGCGCGGCGCCGTCACCCGCGCGGTGTACGAGGTGGAAGACGCCGCCGCCTCCGCCCATTTCGCCAAAACGGATCAGGAGGCCAGGCAGCGCCAATACGTGGACGCCAGCCGCCGCTTGCGCGCCGAGCGCGACGCGCGCGGCGTGGGCCTCAGCGACGGTCAGGCGGAATGGCGCGCGCAACTGGCGGAGCTGCAGGCGGAACAGGGCGTGCAAGGCGCGCGCCGCCAGCAATTGCTGGCGGCGGCCAATCTGATCGCCGCGCTGGGCGGCGGCTGGGAGGGCGCGGACAAGAGCGCGCCCTGAGAAGCGATGAAGCGATGCGGGAGCGCGGCGGCCTCAAGCCGGCCGCGCGTCGCAGCGCGGCAGGCGGATTTCCACGCCCAGGCCGTTGCCGTGCAGGCCGTCGGTCAGCAGCAGGCTGCCGCCGTGCAGCTCCACCACCCGCTTGACGATGGCCAGCCCCAGGCCGCTGCCGGTCACGGTATTGTCGGGCAGGCGCACGAAACGCTTCAGCACCTGATCCCGCCACTGCGGCTCGATGCCCGGCCCGTCGTCCAGCACCGCCAGCCTCACATTGGAAAACCCCTCGCTGACTTCCACATTGATGCAAGCGCCGTCCGGGCAGTAACGGATGGCGTTGTCCAGCAGATTGTCCAATAGGCTATCCATCGCGCTGGCGTCGCCGCAGCAGGCCGCCGTCTGCGCGCCGTCGTAGGCCAGCGTGATGTTGCGCTCCATCGCGCGCGGCACCTGGCGCGCCAGCGCCGCGCGCGCCAAGGCCGCCAGATCGAAGGATACCGGCAGTACCCGCGCCGATTCCGCGTCCAGCCGCGACAGCGTCAACAGCTTGCCCACCAGTTCGCCGCTGCGGCCTATGCTGGCGTCCAGCAAGGCCGCCAGCGCCGCCCTCTCCTGTTCGGACTCCGCGCGCGCCAGCAGATGCACTTGCGCGCCTATCGCCGCCAGCGGCGTGCGCAGCTCGTGCGCCGCGTCGGCGAAGAAGCGCTGCTCGCCCTCGCGAAAGGTCGCCAGCCGCGACAACAACTCGTTGACGGAATTGAACACCGGCCGCAGTTCCTGGTATTCGGGGTCGGCGCAGGCCAGCGGCGCCGTCGATTGCACATCGCGCGAGGTGATGGTGGTGGCCAGCGTCGCCAAGGGCTGCAGGGCGCGGCCGTAACCGACGCGCAGCAGCAGCATGATGATGGGCACCGCGGCGATCAGCGGCAGCAGGAAGAAGATCAGGATTTCGGCCTGCACCCGCTGCACGAAGCTGCGCGCGATCGCCAACTGCACCCGGACCTCGTCGCCGCTCGCCGTCAGCATGCGCCAGCGCCCCTGGTTGGCCGGCGCGCCGCCGCTGGGCGGCTGCTCCAGCTCCGGCCAGGCGCTGGACACCGCCAGCAGGCGCTGGCGCTTGTCGACGATGCGATAGGCCAGCTCGTCCTTGACCGGCGGCCTTTCGCTATAGCCGTGGCCGAACTGGCCGATCAACTGATCGACGACGCGGGCGCGCTCGCTTTCCTTGATGTCGGCGCTGTAGACGGTGGCCAGGGTGCGCGCCAGCCCGCGCAAATCGCCGTCCAGATAGCCGGAACCGACCCGGGTCACTTCCCAATAAAACCAGGCGAACAGGACCAGCCACACCGCCAATAGGGTGCTCAGACTGGTCCATAGCAGCCGCCGGTAGAGCGAGCGCCGCGCCAGCGAGGGGATGATCATGCCGGCTTGGGCAGCAGATAGCCGACGCCACGTATGGTGCGGATCCAGTCCGAACCCAGCTTGCGCCGCAGATTGTGGACATGCACTTCCAGCGCGTTGTCGGACTCGCAGCACAGATGCTCGACCAGGTGCTCGCGGCTGACCACCTTGCCGGCCTTGCGCACCAGTTCGAACACCAGCGCGAACTCGGACGGCGACAAAGCCACCGCCGCGCCGCCCATCGACAGCTCTCGGGTTTCGGCGTTGATGCACAAGTCGCCAATCTGCCAATTGGCCGACACGAAGCCGCTGCTGCGCCGGGTCACCGCCTGCAGCCGGGCCAGCAGCTCGGGAATCGCGAAGGGCTTGACCAGATAATCGTCGGCGCCGTTGTGCAGGCCGGCCAGCCGGCTCTCCAGCGCGTCGCGCGCGGTCAGGATGATGACCGGCAGCGTCGATCCGTTGCCGCGCAGCTCCTGCAGCAAATGCAGGCCCTCGCCGTCCGGCAAGCCCAGATCCAGCAGCAGCGCGTCCTGCGGCTCCTCGGCCAGAAAGGTGCGCGCCTCCTTCAAGCGCCTCACCCAGACGGTGCGAAAGCCGGCCTGGCGCAAAGCCTGCCCCAGCGCCTCGCCCAATGCCAGATCGTCCTCCACCAACAGTATGTTCACGGGATATCTCCGCTCGCCAAAACAATGTCAAAATCATGCCAGAGCGCCATGGCAAAAGCTACCGGGCCGACGTCAATCCTCGGGCTGCAAGAGATGATCCAGCGACAGCACATCGCCCAGCCGCCGCAGGGCCTGCAACTCCTCGCGATGCTCTCGCGCCAGACATTCCGCCAGCGCCTCGCCCTTGGGCAGCAGCCGCACTTCCACGCAGCGGCGGTCGTCCCGCCCCGGGCTGCGCGCCACCAGCCGCTGCTGCTCGCAGCGGCTGATCAGGCCCACCACGCTGTGGTGGTGCGACTGCAGCCGCTCGGCCAGTTCGGCCACCGTGGCCCAGTCGCGGCCGGGAAAGCCCTTGATCTGCAGCAATAGCAGGTATTGCAGCATGGTGATGCCGTGGCGCTGGGCCGCCTCCTCGCTGAAACGCTGGAAGCGGCGCAAACGATAGCGGAAGTCCGCCAGACGTTCGAAATCCTGTTTGGAGAAGCTGGATGGCTCTGGCATGCGGTCAATGATCCAGCAAGGCGCGGTAGCACACCGGCGACGCCAGCTCTCCGGCCTCGATGCGCGCTATCTCGTCCAGCTTGTCGCCCAGGAATTGCGCCAAGGCCTGCGCCGGCTGCTTGTCGCCGCCGCCCGCGTGCAGCAGCACCAGGCCGCCGCGGCGGCTGGCCTTCCACAAGGGCCACCAGCGCTGCGGGTTCGCCGCCAGGTCGGCCCAATACACCTCGCAGAAGGTGGGCCAATGACGGTCGTCCTGGCGCAGCCATTTCAGCAAGCCGGGCGCGGGCGCCACGCTTTTGAGCCAGTGGGCGGCGTCCAGCGCCTGCCGCGGCAAGCCCTTCGGCCAGGTCTCCTCGATCAGAAAAGCGTTATCAAGCCCCGGCCGGTATTCGCTCACCGGCAATAGGCGAATGGTTGCGTCCATTGCGTCACTCCTTATTTCATCTGGCGGCGGAGGCGGTGCGGCGTCGTCAGAAATATCGTATTACGATATTTAATGGTCAAAAAAAGGCGGCTGGGCCGCCATTGGAAGCTGTGTTCAAAATCTTGCGAGCTTGAGCGAGACAAGGCGAAAACGAGCGCAAAAGCGAAATGTACTCGTGGCACATAAGCATTTTGAGCGGGTTGTTAACGTCGTATCGCCGCAGCGCAGCAGATCGTGAAGGCCGCGGCGAATCGCCGCGGCCCTTTACCGCTACAGCGCGGCCTTGAAAATCGCGCAGATTTCCTCGTGGCTGGCCTGGATCGGATTGGTCAGACCGCAAGCGTCCTTCAAGGCGTTGGCGGCCAGTTCAGGAATATCCTCTTCCTTGACCCCCAGTTGCGTCAATCCCGCCGGAATGCCTACATCGGCCGCCAATTGGCGTATGGCGGCGATCGCCGCCTCGGCGCTGGCTTCCACGCCCAGCGCCGCGCCGACATCGGCCAGCCGCTGGCCGGCCGCCTTGGCGTTGTAAGCCTGCACATGCGGCAGCAGCACCGCGTTGCACACGCCGTGCGGCAGATCGTAAAACCCGCCCAGCTGGTGCGCCATCGCGTGCACATAGCCCAGCGACGCGTTGTTGAAGGCCATGCCGGCCAGGAATTGCGCGTAAGCCATCTGCTCGCGCGCCTCCATATCCATGCCGTTGCGCACCGCGCGGCGCAGATGGCCGGCGATCAGCGTCACCGCCTTCAAGGCGCAGGCGTCGGTAATGGGCGTGGCGATGGTGGACACATAGGCTTCCACCGCGTGGGTCAGCGCGTCCATGCCGGTGGCGGCGGTCAGCCCGGCCGGCATGCCGGCCATGGTTTCCGGATCGTTGACCGACAGCACCGGCGTGGTGTGCTTGTCGACGATGGCCATTTTGATGTGACGGCTCTCGTCGGTGATGATGCAGAAGCGAGTCATTTCCGAAGCGGTGCCGGCGGTGGTGTTGATCGCCACCAAGGGCAGTTGCGGCTTGGCGGACTTGTCCACGCCCTCGTAATCCTGGATCTTGCCGCCGTTGGCTGCCACCAGGGCGATGCCCTTGGCGCAGTCGTGCGGCGAGCCGCCGCCCAAGGACACCACGGCGTCGCAGCCGTGCTCGCGCAACAGCGCGAGGCCGGCACCTACGTTGGCGGTGGTGGGATTGGGATGCACGCCGTCGAACAGCACGGTGGCGATGCCGACGCCGCCCAGCAGCTCGGTCACTCGGCCGGCCAGACCGGTTTTCACCAGGCCGGCGTCGGTCACCATCAAGACCTTGCGGTAACCGTAGCCGCGCATGGTTTCAACGGCTTGTTGCAGACAGCCCGCGCCCATCAGATTGACGCAGGGGATGAAGAAAGCGCTGGTGGCCATGGCAAACTCCTGTTCTTAAGACATTTGTCATAATCGCAGTATGCTCAATTTGGCCGATGCGGCATTTGCCTCACATCAAAAGATGTCCAATCGCCCCGCTCACTTATGCGGCAACACATCCTGCGCCAGCTGGGTGATCAGGGCGCCGAAGCCGTCCCACATGATCTGCACGCCCAGGCATAGCAGGATGAAGGCGGACAAGCGCAGGAACACCACCGAGCCGGTCTGGCCCAGATAGCGCAGCAGCTTGTCGGCGTGGCGGTAGCACAGATAGACCAGCAAGCTGCACACCAGCACCGCGAAACTGCCGGCCAGCGGCGAGATCGCGTATTTGACGATGCCCTTGCCGGTATCGGTCAAGGAAGCGCCCATGGTGATGGCCACCGAGATGGAGCCCGGCCCCACCGTCAGCGGGAAGGTCAGCGGATAGAAAGCGCGCTGCTTCAAGGCGTCCTGGTTTTCCGCCTGGATGGGCTGGTCGGTGGAAGTGGGGCTGCTTTCCGGCGGCGCGTCGTTGAGCATGCGCCAGGCGGCAAAGGTGATCAGCAGGCCGCCGGACAATTGCACCACCGGCAAGGACACGCCGAAGAAGGACAGCACATAGCCGCCGGTGAACATGCTGCCCAGCAGCAGCAAGGCGCAATACATGGCGATGCGGCGCGCCAGGTAGCGGCGCTGCTGCGGCGTATTGCGCGCCGTCATCGAGATGAAGATGGGCACCAGGCCCGGAGGGTTCATGATCGGCAGCAAGGCGGCCATCACAAACAGAAACTTTGTTATGAATATTGTCAGCAACTGCATGAATGACTCCGAAGCCATCGAATTCAGATCGGGAACGCCGGCGGGCGGCGCCGCGCCAGCCGCCATATTACACAATTCATCAGTATTGCAAGCCGGCTCTCGCTCGGACTGCGGCGCCCCGCCCCGGTTCCGGCGCGCCGCGCGCGTCCGCGGCGCCGGCATGGGCCGGCGCCGAATCCAAAACAATCAAGCCCTTACGCAAAACAGCCCGGCATGGCCGGGCTGTTGGCGAACTGCCGCGCTAAGGCTGGCAGAATTCACAGAGGATCAGCGCGTGGCGGCGGCCAGCTTGCCGTCCTTATTCTCTTGGCGCAAGGCGCGAGCCTTGACCAGCGCCTCGCTGAAATCAATCTCTTCCAGCGCCACCATCCGGGTTTTGTGCTTGTACTTGTAGCCCAGCCACAGCGCCAGGAACAGCGGAATGCCCAGATAGGTGGCGATCACCGCGCTCCAGTCGATATGGCCGCCGATGAAAGCCTCGTAGTTCTGGCCCAGCATGATCAGCAGACACAGCGCGAAGGCGAACAGCGGGCCCAGCGGGAACCACTTGGCCTGGTAGGGCAAGTCCGCCAGATCGTGGCCCTGCTTGACGTAGCCGCGGCGGAAACGGTAGTGGCTGATGGCCACGCCCAGCCAGGCGATGAAGCCGGTCATGCCGGAAGAGTTCAGCAGCCACAGATAGACCGCGTTGGTTTCAAACAAGGAGGTCAGGAAGCACAGCGCGGCGATCACGCTGGTGGCGTACAAGGCATTGCGCGGCACGCCGTTGCTGGACAGCTCGGCAAAGCGCTTGGGCGCCATCTTGTTGCGCGCCATGGTGTACAGCATGCGGGTGGACGCGTACATGCCGGAGTTGCCGGCGGACAGGATGGCGGACAGGATCACCGCGTTCATCAGGCTGGCGGCCATGGCGAAGCCAGCGCGGTTGAACACCAGGGTGAACGGGCTGGCGCCGACATCCTTCATATCGTTCTTCAGCAGCAGCGGATCGTTGTACGGCAGGATCAGACCGATGATCAGGATGGACAGCATGTAGAACATCAGGATGCGCCAGAAGATCTGCCGCACCGCGCGCGGGATGGTCTTGCCCGGATTGGCGGATTCGCCGGCGGCGACGCCGATCAGCTCGGTGCCCTGGAAGGAGAAGCCCACAATCATGGCCACGCCGACAAAGGCGGCCAGGCCGCCGACAAACGGCCCCTGCCCCTGCTGCATCACCGACAAACCCGGCGCGATGCGCTGCGGATTGGGGTCGGTCATGATGCCGAAGATCATCAAAAAGCCGATGACGATGAAGGCGATGATGGTGGCCACCTTGAGCATCGAGCACCAGAACTCGGCCTCGCCGAAGCCCTTCACCGAGAAATAGTTGAGCACGAAGATGATCAACAGGAAGCCGGCGCTCCAGACGATGCCGGGCACCGCCGGATACCAGTAATGCATGATGATGGCGGCCGCGGCCAGCTCCACCGCCACGGTGATGGCCCAGTTGTACCAGTAGTTCCACCCTTGGGCGAAGCCGAAGGCCGGATCGACGAAGCGCGAACCGTATACCTGGAAAGAGCCGGATTCCGGCATGAAGGCGGCCATTTCGCCCAGGCTGGTCATCAGGAAGTAAACCATCAGGCCGATCAGGGCGTAGGCGATCAAGGCCCCGCCGGCGCCGGCCGACGCCACGGTGGCGCCGGAGGCCAGGAACAGGCCGGTGCCAATGGAGCCGCCGATGGCGATCATCGACAGGTGGCGCGCCTGCAAGGTGCGCCTAAGCTCTTGGCTTTCTTGCTTTTTTTCCATCTCTTTGTCTCAAGTGCGCCTGCTCGGCGACATTGCTTTCGGCTCGCTGCGGCCAGCCGGCGGCCTGCTGTCGCTACGACAGGCAGTCGTAATCGAAACGCAAAAGAATGACAGCAACCACGACTGTTGACTAGTCAAACATGGCTTTGAAGCTTAAAAAACGAAAATGTCATGTTCGCAAAGGAATACCACACCCGCTTGGATTGCGGCCGAAAGCCGGCCCAAAGCCCCGCCGGCCGGTACGGGCCGGGCCTGCGGCGGAGAACGCGGCTTTGCCCATCCGCGGCGCGGCGCTCTGAAACGCGGCGGACCTTGAGTACGACAAGTCGGCGCAACGCAGCATCCGGGGTGTGTTCGCCGCGCTTCGCCGTCGCTGCGTGCAGCATCTGTCGCGTGAATCATACAGTTTTCACCCGCCCCGCCCGCGCCGGCGCGCCGCAGGAAAGGCGCCGCGACCGCAGCGCCGCAACGTGGTTGCATGGGAAAACTCACAGTCTCCGACGGTCTCCCGTTGTTTACAAATAGGAATGAATCTCATTTGCAAAAATGACAAATAAGATCTTGTCATATAAAGACAAATTTAAATTTAATCCAAATTAAAACAAATAAGACATCACAAACCGTCACAATCGCATTTACAATTTTCACACCGCCCCATTGAATAAAAACCCACCTAAAACAAATAAAATTTCCATCCGCCTTTATTCATCCAACCCCTTCGCCATATCAATATAACGATTGCTCATAACCCTATAGCGGCTAATTTGTTCGCCCGCTCCCGACATCTGCCATAGAATGGCCGCGCCAACTGAAGCTAAACCTGTTCTTTCCATCATTTTTATTTTGGTTATCACATAACGATAAGTGAAACGCCCGCGCATGAACGCGGGCCAGTCGCAATTCAATCGCTTTTGATTCCACAACCATTTGAGATAAACCATGAACGCCATTGTCGACCCTGTTTTTCACCCTTTTGGAGTTTCCGCCTCGGATCTCGCCCGGCAAATACTGGAACGGGTTTTCAAGCTGCGCCGCGTCCACCCGGAAGACCTTGCCGCGCCGGAAGACCTTGCCGCGGAAATGGCCCCTCACCTGCCCAAGATTCAGGCCGCCGTCAGCCGACGTCAGCCGCTGCAAATGATTTTGCCGGCCTTTCCCGGCAAATCGCCCAACCGCAATAAAACCCTGGGCGCCATGCCCGACCTGGCCGAACGCCACGCGCTGGATAATCTGCACCAACTCTGCCGGGACATTCAGAGCATCTACCCACCGGGCGCTCAAGTCGCCATTTGCTCGGACGGCTATTGCTTTTCCGACGTGGTGTATATCCCGGACGCGGAAGTCGCCGCCTATATGGACGACTTGATTCGCTACGCACGGCAACGCCATGGCGACAGCTTCCGTTTTTACGATCTGAAAGACCACTTCAGCTATATCGGCGATCTGGATTCCCAGCGCGAGGAATTGCTGATTCTTTACAGCGACTCCATCGAACAGATCAAACGCCAATGCCAGGACGAACCGGCGATGCGCGCGATGTACCAGGGCATTACCCGTTTCCTGTTCGAAGACGCGCAAGGCATGCCGCGCTTCGCCGGCCACAGCAAGACCAGCTTGCAGAAAATGGCACGCGCCAACGCCTACCGGGTAATCCAGCGCAGCAATGCCTGGAGCCGGCTGCTGGAGCGCGCGTTTCCGGACAGCCTGCGCCTGTCCATTCATCCGCAATTCCGCGTCTCCGCCAAAATCGGCGTGCGCCTAGTGGACAGCACCGACGCCTGGCTGACGCCCTGGCACGCCGCCGCGATCAAGCACGAGCACGGCGTGATGCTGAAAAAACGCAGCGACATCGACGAGAACCAGTCCGCGCTGGTCTTTGTCGACGGCCGGCCCAGCCACTTCATCGCCACCGCCGCCTGAAGCCCCGCCTTTCATTGTTCATTTCGAGTATCGCCATGCAAAACGAACCTATTGTCGCTTCCATTGTTTCCATTCTGCTCGACGCCTTCCAGGGTGAAGCCGACCACCCGCAGCGCGAATCCTACCGCCAGGCGCTGAGCGCCCAAGTGGAAGGCTTCGTGCGCCGGCAACAGCCGCTGCAATTGCTGCTGCCGGGCTTTCCGCTGAAATCGCCCAACACCCGCGACAAGACCGCGTCCGACCGCCCCGACTACGCCGAATACGCGGCGCTGGAACGGCTGGACCGGCTGTGCCGCGCCATCAGCCGCGTCTACCCGGCCGGTTGCGCGCTGGAATTGTTCAGCGACGGCCTGAGTTTCCACGATCTGCTGGACATCCCGCGCGACACCGCCAACGACTACCACCGCCGGCTGCGCGCGCTCTACGCCAGCCCGGTGCTGCGCTGGCATGATTACGCCAGCGTCCAGCCCGGCTTCGACCGCCTGCGCGACCGCGCGGAAAGCGTGCTGCGCCGCTACCTGCCCGCCGCGGCCGCGGACTTCGCCCAGCCGCTGCCGGAAAACCAGGCCGGACGCCAGCCGCAATGGCTGGGTCTGCTGCGCGAAGACAATGCGGCGCGCGGCATCGCCGAGGCCGAGGACTGGCCGCAGCGCGCGCGGCGCCTGGCCTGGCGCGGCATCGCGCTGGACGCGATGCTGGCCGAGCATTTCCCGGACGCCATCCGGCTGACCATCCACCAATCCGGCGCGCCCGGCGGTAAATTCCCCATCCGCCTGTCTCCGGCCCAGGCCGAGGCGGCCTTGCCCTGGCACCGCGTCTACCTGCTGAATTTGGCCGGCCACGGCGAGCTGGTCTCCAAGCGCCAGGCGCTGGACGCGCGCCGCGCCAAGGCGGTGAGCTTCGACGGACAGCCCTGGCTCTATCTGGAACAGGCCGGCGCGGAATGGGAAGGTTGCGAGTTGTCGGTGATGCGGGCCGGCCGCTTCGGCCTGCTGATAGAAAACCGCCGTCCCGGCGCCAACTGCCTGTCTCTGCCGCGCCCGGCCTTGACCCGCTTGGCCCAGATGTTCGGCTTCGTCGCCCTGCGCGGCTTCGCCGTGGCCGACGAAGACAATCTGATCGACTTCAGCGCCCAGTTCGGCACCCCGTATATCTGGCAGTTCGGCGCGGTGCACAAGGTCAAGCCGGAGGAAGACGCCGACGGCTTCGTCCACTCCTTCGAGGAGCTGCCGCTGCACTGGGACTTGAGCATGCTGCCGGCCGACAATGCGTTCGTGCGCAAGAATCCGCGCTTCAGCGCCAGCCTGTTCGCGCTGTATTGCAAGACCGCGCCGCAGCACGGCGAAGGCCAGACCACCCTGGTGGACGCGCGCAACATCCTGCGCCAGGTGCCGGTGGCCACCCTGGCCGAATGGGAGCGGCTGGAAATCCGCTACCACACCAAGTTCACCTATTTCGGCGGCGACGCCCGCGTCTACCCGCTGGTGGAAGCCCACCCGGACACCGGCGAATCCGTGCTGCGCTTCCAGGAAAACAGCAACTCCGAACTGCAGAAGTTCTTCGTCGACGTGGAAGAGCGCGCCGACGACTACCCCAACCTGGTGCAGGAACTGCTGGAACGGGCCTATGCGCCGGAAAACCTGATCGAGCACGACTGGCACGACGGCGACCTGGCGCTGATAGACAACTACAACAGCCTGCACGGCCGCCGCGCGATGACCCGCGCCTCGCGCGGACGCGAGCTGTGGCGTGTCCAGGTCCACAAAGGCTAAGCACCTGTTTACGATCTGCTGCGCGTCGGCGATACAGCGTTGAAAAAGGCTTCGAAATGCTCATGTACCACGCGTACATTCCGCTTTCTCAGCCGCAACGCCTTGTCTCGCCTTAGCTCGCGAGATCGTAAACACGTTCTAAGGCCCGCCCCGCGCCGTCCGGCCCCGCCGGGCGGCATCGCCCCCCATCCCCCGAAAACCGCCATGAACCCACGCAAGCAGAAAATCCTCTTCGTCGGCGAGGCCGTCACCCTGGCCCATGTCGCCCGCCCCTACACCCTGGCCGCCGCGCTGCCCGCAGCGGACTACGACATCCACCTGGCCGCCGCACCGCGCTTCGATCATATTTACCAACGCCAGGACATCCAATACCACCCGCTGATCACCAAGCGCTGCGAAGACTT
The DNA here is from genome assembly GCF_020544465.1 of Chromobacterium rhizoryzae. Taxonomy (NCBI): domain Bacteria; kingdom Pseudomonadati; phylum Pseudomonadota; class Betaproteobacteria; order Neisseriales; family Chromobacteriaceae; genus Chromobacterium; species Chromobacterium rhizoryzae. The sequence continues at coordinate 2,195,206 of NZ_CP066126.1, read as the reverse complement.
TCTTGACGCCGTGGACAACGGCAAGCCGCTGTACCGGCGCGAGGAAATCATCGCCTACGTCGAAGAAGAATTGCGCCTGATCGAACGCCTGGACCCGGACATCATCGTCGGCGACTTCCGCCACTCGCTGGGCATCAGCGCCGCGCTCTCCGGCAAGCCCTTGATCAATCTGATCAACGCCTACTGGAGCCCCTACCGCCGGCCGCAGCCGCTGCCGGTGCCGGAACTGGCCAAGATCAATCTGCACCGCCTGCCCGTCATGCCCGCGCTGATGCGCTGGATCACCCCGCTGGCCACCCGGCTGCTGGCCCGCTCGCTCAACCGCGCCCGCGCCCATTACGGCCTGGCGCCCTTCGCCAACTGCTTCGAGGCCTGGAGCCACGGCGATCAAGTGCTCTACTACGATTCCCCGGAACTGGTGCCGCTGGATCCGCTGCCCGCCCACCACCGCTATCTGGGCCCGGTCACCTGGTCGCCCGGCGGCGCGCTGCCGGACTGGTGGCCGCAATTGCAAGACCGTCCCACCGTCTACCTGTCGCTGGGCTCTTCCGGCAACCTGGCCCTGCTGCCCACGCTGATTGAGCAGCTCCTGGGCGAAGGCCTGCAAGTGATCGCCAGCACCGGCCGCCGCCAGCGGCTGCCGCAACGCTCCGGCCTGTTCAGCGCCGACTTCCTGCCCGGCGAGGCCGCCGCCGCCCGCGCGGACCTGGTCATTTGCAACGGCGGCAGCCCCACCAGCTACCAGGCGCTGGAACAGGGCCGGCCGGTGATCGGCATCCCGTCCAATATGGATCAGCTGCTGGCGATGCGGCATATCGAATCCTACGGCGCCGGCGCCACGCTGCGCCGCCGCCACATCGAAACCGGCCAGCTGCCGCCGCTGCTGCGGCGCATGCTGGCCACGCCGTTCTACCGCCAGCGCGCGCAGCAACTGGCCTGGCATTTCGCCGCCGCCCGGCCTCACCTTACATTCCGTCAAGTCTTGCAACAATTCGACATACAATCGCCGGCGCAAGCAAAGCCCGGTTCAAACACGGAGCGCATAATGCCGTAAGCATCGACCCTCAGCCTGCTGCGGCGCCATCCCTCGCCCCATCCGCGCCGGCGGTCGCCTTCGAATGATCCGGAGCGGCCCTCGCCGCTCCAAGGCCGTTTCTCTGGAGCCCCGCCGTGACCCAATCCGCCGCGCCTCGCCGCCCGTTTTACCGTTCCCCGCTGTGCTGGGGCCTTGTCGTCGCGCTCGCGCTGGGCGGCGGCTGGTGGTGGCGGCAGCACGCGGCCGCGGACGCCGCCGGCCAACGCCGCGCCGCGCCGCCGGCGGCCGTGGGCGTGGCCGCCGCGCAGCGGCAAAACGTGCCCTTGCAGATCAGCGCGCTGGGCACCGTCAACTCCACCTACACCGTCACCGTGCGCAGCCGCGTGGACGGCCAGCTGGACAAACTGCATTTCGAGGAAGGCCAGCCGGTCAAACAAGGCCAGCTGCTGGCGGAACTGGACCCGCGCCCGTTCCAGGCCGCGCTGGCCCAGGCCGAAGGCCAGTTGCTGCGCGACCAGGCCTTGCTGCAAAACGCCCAGCTGGACCTGAACCGCTACCGCCAGCTGCTGGAGCAGAACTCCATCGCCAAACAACAGGTGGACACCCAGGCGGCGCTGGTGCGCCAGTACCAGGGCACGGTCAAGCTGGACCAGGGCGCGGTGGACAACGCCCGGCTGCAGCTCAGCTACAGCCGCGTCACCGCGCCGGTGTCCGGCCGCGCCGGCCTGCGTCAGGTGGACCCGGGCAACATCGTCCACGCCAGCGACGCCAACGGCCTGGTGGTCATCACCCAGACCCAGCCCATCAACGTGCTGTTCTCGGTGCCGGAAGTCAGCCTGGGGCCGGTATTGCGGGCCAGCCGCGCCAAGCCCGGCCTCGCGGTGGAAGCCTGGGACCGCGACAACCGCAACAAGCTGGCCGACGGCGCGCTGCTGGCCATAGACAACCAGCTCAACACCAGCACCGGCACCGTCAACCTCAAAGCCCGCTTCGCCAACGCCGACGAGGCCCTGTTCCCCAATCAATTCGTCAATGTGCGCCTGAGCCTGGGCGAGCAGGAAAACGCCGTCACCGTGCCGGCCGCCGCGGTGCAGCTGGGCAAGGCGGGCAGCTACGTCTACACCGTCAACGCCGACAGCAGCGTCAGCCTGAACAAGATCAGCGCCGGCGCGCGCGTCGGCGACATCGTCATCGTCGAGCAAGGCCTGCAGCCCGGCCAGCGCGTGGTGGTGGACGGCCTGGACAAGCTGCGCGACGGCGCCAAGGTCACCGTGGTGGACCGCGCCGCGCAAAACCGCCAGGCCGCCCAGGGCGCGGGCAAAAACGGGCGCCACAAGCGCGACGGCAGCGGCCCGGCCGGCAAACGCCGCGCCTCGGCGGCGCAGTAAGCGCGGAGAGACGGCATGAACCCCTCGCGCCTGTTCATCCAGCGGCCGGTGGCCACCACCTTGCTGATGGTCGCCATCCTGCTGACCGGCCTCGCCGCCTGGCGCATGCTGGCGGTGTCCGCCTTGCCGGAGGTGGACTATCCCACCATCCAGGTGGTCACCCAATACCCGGGCGCCAGCCCGGAGGTGATCACCTCTTCCATCACCGCGCCCTTGGAGCGCCAGTTCGGCCAGATGCCCGGCCTGTCGCAAATGTCGTCCACCAGCTCCGGCGGCGCTTCGGTGATTACCTTGCAGTTCGGCCTGGAACTGGGCCTGGACGTGGCCGAGCAGGAAGTGCAGGCGGCGATCAACGCCGCCGGCAATCTGCTGCCCTCCGATCTGCCCAATCCGCCGGTGTACAGCAAGGTCAATCCGGCGGACACCCCCATCATGACCATCGCCGTCACCTCGCCCACGCTGCAGCTGACCAAGCTGGAGGATCTGGTCGACACCCGGCTGGCGCAGAAGCTGTCGCAAGTGCCCGGCGTGGGCCTGGTCAGCATCAGCGGCGGCCAGCGCCCGGCGGTGCGCATCCAGACCAATCCGCGCCAGCTGGCCTCGCTGGGCCTGACGCTGGAAGACGTGCGCACCGCCATCGCCAGCGCCAACGTCAACCAGGCCAAGGGCAGCTTCGACGGCCCGCACCAGGCCTCCACCATAGACGGCAACGACCAGCTCAAGTCCGCCGACGAATACCGCGGCGTCGTCATCGCCTACCGCAACGGCGCGCCCATCCGCCTGTCCGACGTGGCCCAGGTGGTGGATTCGGCGGAAAACACCCGCCTGGCCGCCTGGGCCGGCGCCACCCCGGCCATCATTCTCAATGTGCAGCGCCAGCCCGGCGCCAACGTGATCCAGGTGGCGGACCGCATCAAGACCCTGCTGCCGCAGCTGCGCGACGCCCTGCCCGGCGCGGTGGACGTCAAGGTGCTGAGCGACCGCACCGTGACCATACGCGCCTCGGTGGCGGACGTGGAGTTCGAGCTGATGCTGGCCATCGCCCTGGTGGTGATGGTCATCTTCCTGTTCCTGCGCAATGTGCCGGCCACCGTCATCCCCGCGGTGGCGGTGCCGCTGTCCCTGGTGGGCACCTTCGGCGTGATGTATCTGGCCGGCTTCTCCATCAACAACCTCACCTTGATGGCGCTGACCATCGCCACCGGCTTCGTCGTGGACGACGCCATCGTGATGATAGAAAACATCGCGCGCTACATCGAAGACGGCGAAACGCCGATGGCCGCGGCGCTGAAAGGCTCCAAGCAGATCGGCTTCACCATCATCTCGCTGACCATCTCGCTGATCGCCGTGCTGATTCCGCTCTTGTTCATGGGCGACGTGGTGGGCCGGCTGTTCCGCGAATTCGCCGTCACCCTGGCGGTGTCCATCCTGATCTCCGCCTTCATCTCGCTGACGCTGACGCCGATGATGTGCGCGCGCCTGCTCAAACACGTGCCGGAAGACAAGCAAGGCCGCTTCTACCACGCCAGCGGCCGCTTCTTCGACCGGGTGATCGCCCGCTACGGCCGCATGCTCAGCTGGGTGCTGGAGCGGCAGACGCTGACCCTGCTGGTGGCGCTGGCCACCGTGGCGCTGACCGCCGCGCTCTACCTGGCCATGCCCAAGGGCTTCTTCCCGCTGCAAGACACCGGCGCCATCCAGGGCGTCAGCGAGGCCTCGCAATCCATCTCCTTCAGCGCCATGGCGCGCCGGCAGGAAGCCTTGGCCCAGCGCCTGCTCAAAGACCCGGCGGTGGACAGCCTGTCTTCCTTCATCGGCGTGGACGGCAACAACGCCACGCTCAATAACGGCCGGCTGCTGATCAACCTCAAACCCAAGGCGGAGCGCGACGACATCCGCACCGTGCTGGCCCGGCTGCAAAGCCAGGCCGACGCGCTGCCGGGCATGGCGCTCTACCTGCAGCCGGTGCAGGACCTGACCATAGATTCCCGCGTCAGCCGCACCCAATACCAGTTCACCCTGCAAGCCACCAGCGCCGAGGACCTGTCCGCCTGGACGCCCAAGCTGGTGGAGACGCTGCGCCGGCTGCCGCAGCTGGCCGACGTGGCCAGCGATTTGCAGGACCAGGGCCTGCAGGCCTACGTCAACATCAACCGCGACACCGCCGCGCGCCTGGGCGTCAGCACCGCCGCCATCGACAACGCGCTCTACGACGCCTTCGGCCAGCGGCTGATCTCCACCATTTTCACCCAGACCAATCAATACCGCGTGGTTCTGGAAGTGGACCCGCAGCACCAGCAAGACCCGCTGTCGCTGAAAAGCCTGTACGTGCCCACCGCCAACGGCGGGCCGGTGCCGCTGGACGCGGTGGCCAGCATAGAGGAGCGCCCCGCCGCGCTCGCCGTCAACCACCTGGGGCAATTCCCCACCGCCACCGTGTCCTTCAATCTGGCGCCGGGCGCCTCGCTGGGCGCGGCGGTGGACGCCATCCGCCAGGCCGAGGCCGAGCTGGGCCTGCCGGCCAGCATAGACACCAAGTTCCAGGGCGCGGCGCTGGCCTTCCAGGCTTCGCTGTCCAACACCCTGTGGCTGATCCTGGCCGCCATCGTCACCATGTACATCGTGCTGGGCGTGCTCTACGAAAGCTATATTCATCCCATCACGATTCTCTCCACCCTGCCCTCGGCCGGCATCGGCGCGCTGCTGGCCTTGCTGTTATCCGGCAACGATCTATCGGTCATCGCCATCATCGGCATCATTCTGCTGATCGGCATCGTCAAGAAAAACGCCATCATGATGATAGATTTCGCGCTGGAGGCCGAACGCGAACGCGGCATGAGCCCGCGCGACGCCATCTACCAGGCCTGCCTGCTGCGCTTCCGACCCATCCTGATGACCACGCTGGCCGCGCTGCTGGGCGCGCTGCCGCTGATGCTGGGCGGCGGCATGGGTTCCGAGCTGCGCCAGCCGCTGGGCGTGGCCATGGTGGGCGGCCTGCTGCTCAGCCAGGTGCTGACCCTGTTCACCACCCCGGTGATCTACCTGGCCTTTGACCGGCTGGGCAAACGCTTTGGCGCCAAGACAGCGGAGGCGGAAGCATGATTTTTATTCGCCACGGAAGCACACGGAAAAACACGGAATTCCGTGACATTTTCGACAGGATCGCCCTTAGCCAAACAACGCTAACCGCCATCAAGCTCTTGCATGACTGGTTTTTGTCCGTGTCCTTCCGTGTGTTTCCGTGGCCGATGAGGATTTTCTCGTGATCCCCTCCGCCCCCTTCATCCGCCGCCCAGTGGCCACCACCTTGCTGACCCTGGCCATCCTGCTGGCCGGCTTGCTGGCCTTCAAGCTGCTGCCGGTGTCGCCGCTGCCGCAGGTGGACTTCCCCACCATCTCCGTCAGCGCGCGCCTGCCCGGCGCCAGCCCGGAGACCATGGCCGCCACCGTGGCCACCCCGCTGGAACGGGCGCTGGGCCGCATCGCCGGCGTCACGGAAATGACCTCGTCCAGCTCCTTGGGCTCCACCCGCGTCACCCTGCAGTTTGAGCTGGACCGCGACATCGACGGTGCCGCGCGCGACGTGCAGGCGGCCATCAACGCCGCCCGCTCGCTGCTGCCCACCGGCATGCCGTCCAACCCCACCTACCGCAAGGTCAACCCCGCCGACGCGCCCATCATGATCATCGCGCTGACCTCGGACAGCCTGAGCCGCGGCCAGATGTACGACGCCGCCGACACCATACTCGGCCAGAAGTTGGCCCAGGTGGACGGCATAGGCGACGTCAACGTGGGCGGCGGCGCGCAGCCGGCGGTGCGGGTGGAGCTGAACCCGCGCCAGCTCAACCACTACGGCATCGGCATGGAAACCGTGCGCAGCGCCATCGCCGGCACCAACGCCAACCGGCCCAAGGGCTTTCTGGAAAACGACGAGCGCCACTGGCAGGTGCAGGCCAACGACCAGGCCACCAAGGCCAGCGACTACCTGCCGCTGATCGTCAGCTACAAAAACGGCGCCGCGGTGCGCATCGCCGACGTGGCCGAGGTCAAGGACTCCGTGGTGGACCTGCGCAACGCCGGCCTTCTGGGCCGGCAGCCGGCGGTGATGCTGATGCTGTTCCGCCAGCCCGGCGCCAACATCATCGAAACCATAGACCGGGTCAAGGCGCTGCTGCCGCAGCTGCAAGCCTCCATCCCCGCCGCCATCAACATGCAAGTGGTGATGGACCGCAGCCCCACCATCCGCGCCTCGCTGCAGGAAGTGGAGCGCTCGCTGCTGATCTCGGTGGCCCTGGTCATCCTGGTGGTCTTCCTGTTCCTGCGCAACGGCCGCGCCACCGCCATCCCCGCCATCACCGTGCCCGTGTCCCTGGTGGGCGCCTTCTCCGTGATGTACCTGGCCGGCTTCTCCCTCAACAACCTCAGCCTGATGGCGCTGACCATCGCCACCGGCTTCGTCGTCGACGACACCATCGTGGTGCTGGAAAACATCGCCCGCCACATCGAAGACGGCATGAAACCGATGCAGGCCGCCTTGCGCGGCGCGCGCGAAGTGGGCTTCACCGTGCTGTCCATGAGCGTCTCGCTGATCGCCGTCTTCATTCCCATTCTGCTGATGGGCGGCGTGATCGGCCGGCTGTTCCGCGAATTCGCCGTCACCCTGTCCGTGGCCATCCTGGTGTCGCTGCTGGTCTCGCTGACCACCACCCCCATGCTCTGCGCGCGCTGGCTCAAGCCGCGCGAAGAGCGGCCTCCCGGCCGGCTGTTTCAATGGAGCGAACGCGCCTTCGACGCCATGCTGGACGGCTATCGCCGCAGCCTGGACTGGGCCTTGCGCCACGGCCCGCTGATGATGCTGATCCTGGCCGCCACCATAGGCCTCAACGTCTACCTCTATCTGGCGGTGCCCAAGGGCTTCTTCCCGCAACAAGACACCGGCCGGCTCAACGGCATGATACGCGCGGACCAGAACATCTCCTTCCAGGCCATGCAGCAAAAGCTGCAACGCTTCATCACCGTGGTCAGCCAAGACCCGGCGGTGGACGCCGTGCTCGGCTTCACCGGCGGCGGCCAACGCAACAGCGCCAATATGTTCGTCAGCCTCAAGCCGCTGAGCCAACGCGGAGAAAGCTCGGACCAAGTCATTGCCCGGCTGCGCAAAACCCTGGCGCGCGAACCCGGCGCCCAGCTCTTTTTGCAGGCGGTGCAGGACATCCGCATCGGCGGCCGTTCCAGCAACGCCCAATACCAGTACACCCTGCAAGGCGATGATCTGGCCGAACTGCGCGAATGGACGCCCAAGGTGCAGCAAGCGCTGATGAAGCTGCCCATGCTGGCCGACGTCAACACCGATCAGGAAGTCAAAGGCCTGCAAACCTCGCTGGTCTTCGACCGCGACGCCATGGCGCGGCTGGGCCTGACCCAGGCCCAGGTGGACGCCGCGCTCAACGACGCCTTCGGCCAGCGCCAGGTATCCACCATCTACAACGCGCTCAACCAATACCGCGTGGTGATGGAAGTGGCGCCGCAATACTGGCAAGGCCCGGACGGCCTGGACAGCATCTTCCTGCAAACGCCGGGCGGCCAGCCCACCCCGCTGTCCGCCGTCGCCCGCTGGGCGCCCGGCAACACCGCGCTGTCGGTCAACCACCAAAGCCAGTTCGCCGCCGCCACCGTCTCCTTCAACCTGCCGCCGGGCGCCGCGCTGTCCGACGCCACCGACGCCATCAACCAGGCGCTGGCCGGCGTCGGCCTGCCCAGCAGCATTCACGGCAGCTTCCAGGGCAGCGCCAAAACTTTCCAGGCCTCGCTGGACAGCCAGCCGCTGCTGATCCTGGCCGCGCTGATCGCCGTCTACATCGTGCTGGGCATGCTGTATGAAAGCGTGGTGCACCCGGTCACCATCCTCTCCACCCTGCCCTCCGCCGGCGTCGGCGCGCTGCTGGCCATCATCGCCACCGGCGGCGAATTCAACGTCATCGCGCTGATAGGCGTGCTGCTGCTGATCGGCATCGTCAAAAAGAACGCCATCATGATGATAGACTTCGCGCTCAACGCCGAGCGCGAACAGCAGATGACGCCGGAACAGGCGATACGTCAGGCCTGCCTGCTGCGCTTCCGCCCCATCATGATGACCACGCTGGCCGCGCTGTTCGGCGCGCTGCCGCTGGCCCTGGGCCGCGGCGACGGCGCCGAGCTGCGCACCCCGCTGGGCATCTCCATCGTCGGCGGCCTGCTGCTCAGCCAGCTGCTGACCCTGTACACCACCCCCGTCGTTTACCTGTATCTGGACCGCTTCCGGCTGTGGTGCCGCCGCTGGCGGCCCGCGCGCGCCGCGCTGAACCGCGGAGCCGAGGAATGAAACCCATGAAAACACAAAGCCTTACGCTGGCCTGCGCGTTCTTGCTGGCCGGCTGCGCGCTGGGCCCGGACTACGCCAAGCCCAAGCTGGAGGTGCCGGCCGCATACAAAGAAGACGGCCGCTGGAAAAGCGCCCAGCCGCAAGATGCAGTGCCCCGCGGCGACTGGTGGCGCATCTACCAAGACCCGCGGCTGGACCAGTTGATGGACACCCTGAACCGGCAAAGCCCCGGCATCGCCCAGGCCGAAGCCCAATACCGCCAGGCCCAGGCCTTGCTGAAGCAGGCCGAAGCCGGGCTCTTTCCCAGCCTGGGCCTTAGCGCCGGCCAAAGCCGCGGCGTCAGTTCCCCCGGCCAGGCCACGTCCACCAGCTATAACCTGAGCGCCAACGCCAGCTGGGAGCTGGACCTGTGGGGCGGCCTGCGCCGCTCCGTGGAAGCCGGCGCCGCCAAAGCCCAAGCCAGCGCCGCGCAACTGGCGGCGATACGCCTCAGCGCCCAGGCGCAGCTGGCCACCGCCTATCTGCAAATCAGCGTTGCCGACCTGCAGCTGCGGCAACTGCAAGCCAATGAACAAGCGCTGGCGGAAACGCTGAAGCTGACCCGCAATCAATACCAGGCCGGCATTGTTTCCGACGCCAACGTGGCCCAGGCCGAAAGCCAATGGCAAAGCGCCCAGGCGCAGCGGGCGGACAAGCAGCTGACCCGCGCCCAGCTGGAACACGCCATCGCCGCCGCGCTGGGGCAGACGCCGGCCAGCTTCAGCCTGCCGGCGGCCGGCGCCGAACCGCGCCTGCCCAGCATCCCCGCCGGCCTGCCCTCGCAACTGCTGGAGCGCCGCCCGGACATCGCCGCCGCCGAACGCGCTGTGGCGCAGGCCAACGCCGAAATCGGCGTCGCCCAGGCCGCCTTCTTCCCCACCCTCACCCTGTCCGCCAGCGGCGGCTATCGCGGCGCCAGCTTCGCCGACTGGGTCAGCCTGCCCAACCGCGTCTGGTCGCTGGGCCCGGCGCTGGCGCTCAGCCTGTTCGACGCCGGCCTGCGCAGCGCCCAGAAAGAGCAAGCCGTCGCCGCCTACGACGCCAGCGTCGCCGGCTACCGCCTGACCGTGCTGTCCGCCTTCCAGAGCGTGGAAGACAATCTGGCCGCGCAAAGACTGCTGGGCGAGGAAGCCGCCTCGCAACAGGCCGCGCTGGACGCCGCCCGGCGCGCGGAAACCATCGCGCTGAACCAGTACCGCGCCGGCACCGTCAGCTATCTCAATGTCTTAAGCGCGCAAAGCGGCCGCATCAACGCGGAAAGCACGCTGTGGAACGTGAAGAACCGGCAATACGCCGGCAGCGTGGCGCTGATCGCCGCGCTGGGCGGCGGCTGGCAGGTGCCGACGCCGGCCCCATAGCGAGCGGCGGCGCCTAGGGCGGGAGATTGCAAGACTCGCGGAGCGCCCCCTCTCACCCCTCATCGCTCAAAGCCGTGGCCGCCTCCTCGCGCACATTGTCCAGCATGCCGTGGTAGTCCTCCATCGCCCAACGCACCAGCCGGCACAGCCCGGCAATCGGCACACCGTCCTCGGCATCCAGACTCAGGCACAAGCGCTCCGCCGCCTCCACGGCGGGGATCACCAGGTCCAAAGCCTCCAGCCCCAGCTGGCTCGCGTCCAGCACGCGGCCCAGCAACTGCCGGCGCTCGTCTACCTCGCATAGGGCGTTCATAGCCGCGCCTCCTGTGGCCAGGACAGCGGATCAAGAGAAAAACGGGGAGAAAAAAGGAAGGATCGCATCGCGGCCTCCAAGTCGTTTCCTGAGAGAAGGCCCGCTCGAGCGGCAGGTTTGAGCAGGCTCGTGACAAGGGTAGAAGACCGGTTCACTCGACCAAAGACCGGTAGCCCGTTAAGGCTCCCTGCCACGGCCCGCCCAGGATGGGCATGCATGGCAGCAGACGTAGAAGTGCCAAAGCGGACACCTCCTGTCTGCGATCAAGTGACTCTGGGCTTCTACTCCCGGCGCGGCGTGATTGGGTGCAGCGCGAGCCACAGGGTACTGAGCCGGGCAAGCAGCGTCAAGGCGCCGGCGTCGCGGACGGAAAGAAAGCCAAACGGCGTGCATCCCGAGCAGGAGCACGCCGTTTCCACAGCCACCCATCAGACGGATGGGCCATGGCTAACAAAACTCAGTTTTACGACCTAGGCAAGTCGGCGCAACGCAGGATCAGGGGTTTTGTCAGCGGGTCTTATTGAACCAGCCCGCCATCTGCAGCTTCTTGACGTTGACATTGCGCGCCGGGCTGTCCTTGCCCAACACCTGATCGAACTCGCGCATCGCCGCCAGATAATCGCCCTTCAAAGGCTCCGGCACAAAGCGATAGCCGCCCTTGACGTAGTCATGCACGATCTCGCTCATCACGCTGCGGCACACCGCGCCGCGCTCGCCCGTCTTGAACATCAGGCCAAAATCCACCGGCACCACCTTGCCGCCCTCGGTTTTGACGAAATTGGCCGACGACGGGTCCCCCATCATGAAGCCCAGGCGGAACAACTCGCCCACCGCGCCCTTCACCTCCTCCGTGGTCGGCGTCGAGCCGGCGATAAAGGGCATCGTCAGCGTATCGCCCTGCATCCGCGCCTCCGGCAGGGCCCGCTGGCTAGCCTTGAGATGGCTGTTGCACATCGCCAGCTCATGAGCGACGGCGCCCTTGTCCATCGCCTTGAAGGATTTGACCACCATATCCCCGGCCTGCTGCACTCGGCCGCGAGAGCCGGCGGCGCTGAAACCCTTGCCGACGCCATCGGCCTCGGCGCGCGGCGCGGCCTGAACCGGCCGCTTCTCCGCCACCGGAACGGCCTCGTCGGCAAAACGCAAACGGCGGGTGCGGCTAGCGGCAGCCGGCTCATCCGCCTGCGGCTGGGCGCGACGGCCATTGGAGACGGTATTCAGGCTGGTGATCAGATCGACCAGGCGGAAACGGCGCGACCCCGACTCCGCCTGCTGCGGGTCCAGCTGGCGCAGAAACTCGCTGGCGCGTCGGGTCTGATCCGGATGCAGCAAATAAGAACGACCGGTGTACAACACCAAAGTGCCGTCCTTGCGCATGCCGATGCGCGCCTTGTCGGCGTTCACATCGGCGCAGCTCTCGCGCAAAGCCTGGGCGGAGTGCAGCCCGCGCATGGGGATATGGGTGGAAATCGTGCTCATGAGTGTCCTTTTCTTAGGAGTTTGCCCATCAGGGCTTATAGGCGGAACAAGGGTTTAACAAACGACAAGTTCGTCCACCGCCGACAACAACTCTTCGGCGCAGACAATCACGGCGTCCAGGGCGGACGCCATCGACGGCAAATCGCAGCCCTGGCACGGCAAACGCAACCAGCAGCCCAACCGCTCGTCCTGATCCAGGCTGACCACCGGCTGCCAGGCTTGAATCGCCAGCTGATTGCGGCGCAAGGCCTGAGCCAACACGGCGGGACCGGGCGACGGCAAGGCGTCGCCAAGGTCCGCCTGCATGAACCAGCTATCCTGATCGAGACAGACAAAATGGAGGGAGAAGCGCTGCTCCAACTGCAGACTGAGCACCTCCTGATCCGCGGCCAGCTCCGGCGCGTCAAAACCCAGGTGTTGCAACAGCTCCGCGACGCAGCGATGAAAAGCGATCAGGTCCGGCATGAAAATCCTACAAGCGAAATGGCGAATGCCGCTTTATACCTTCGCCGGTGCGCGACGCACTTCCAGAATTCGCCCAAGCGCGCCGCCTGCGCCGGCATGACGCAGCCCTCCTCAGACGGCCCCGCGCCTGATTACGCCCGGCGGCGACACCCCGCCTCACCGCTGCCGCCGGCGCAAAAAGTTACAGACGTTACAGTTTGCGCGATTTACAGCCCAAGCCTTCGCCATCAGGATAGCGCCACACTTTCCCACCAGACAGAAGGACCCAAACCATGTTCAAGCATCTGATTTTATTCGTATCGCTAGCCGCGCCGCTGACCCAGGCCGTCGCCGCGGACCCGCTCGCCGTCGCCGCCGACAAGCTGGCCAAACTGGAGCGCGATTTTGGCGGCAGCATCGGCGTCTACGCCATCGACACCGGCTCCGGCGCCACCGTGGCCAATCGTCCCAACGAACGCTTTCCCATGTGCAGCTCCTTCAAAGGCTTTCTGGCGGCGGGGGTGCTGGCGCAGAGCCAAGCAAAACCCGGCCTGCTGGAAAAACGCATCCGCTACAGCAAGACGACTCTGCCTAATTGGTCCCCGATTACCACCAAACACCAGGCAAGCGGCATGACCGTGGCCGAACTCAACGCCGCCTCCGTGCAATACAGCGACAACGGCGCGGCCAATCTGCTGCTCGAAGAAATCAACGGCCCCGCCGCGCTGACCGCCTTCATGCGCTCTATCGGCGACGCCAGCTTCCGCCTGGATCGCCGGGAGCCGGAACTGAACTCCGCCATCCCCGGCGACCCGCGCGACACCTCCACCCCCAAGGCGGTGGCGGAGAGCATGCAAAAGCTGACGCTGGGCAAGGCGCTGCCGGAGCCGCAACGCCAACAGCTGGCGGACTGGCTGAAAGGCAACACCACCGGCAACGCCAGAATCCGCGCCGCGGTGCCGGCCAGCTGGGATGTGGGGGACAAAACCGGCACCTGCGGCGTCTACGGCACAGCCAACGACTTCGCGGTGATCTGGCCGCCCAAGCGTGCGCCCATCGTGCTGGCGGTCTACACCAAGCACGCCAAGAAAGAAGCCAAGCACAGCGACGAGGTGATCGCCGCCGCGGCGCGGGCGGCGTTGGAAGCGTTCAACGTGAAGAAATAAGGCGGGATGAGGCGCGGCCGAGGGGCCGCGTTGCTGGTAGCGGGCCATGACGTAGGTTCAAGCTCCATCGGCGCAGGTTTCGCTTCGAAGCAATGCGAAACCCTTGCCTCCCCGCCACAAGCACGTGATAATCCGGCCGTGCTGTTTATAGCACCGGGATTAGCGTTCCGAAACACTATGGCGGACAGCCGCACATGCGGCATTTTTTGTCCGGACACACTATAGATACGTCTGCTTTCAGGCGGGTCATGGTGGGAGCGTGCTTGCACGCGCCGGTTCCATAGTGCCGGTAACGCTAATCCTGCCATGTTCCCGCCGCCCCGGTTAGCGTCGGACGGTGGGCTTCATCGCTCACTATTGGAGGCTTACCATGCCTAGCACCATGCCTTCCCAGTCCCACTACATCCCAAGCCTGTCAACCTTGCTGTTCCAGCTGAAAAACTTGCGCCAGCAAAATACCTCGCTCCACCCAATCGACCCGCTGCTGCACCAGCTCGACGAATCCTGCCAGCATTTCGATCACAGCCTCCATCTGCTCAGCCTGGAATTCGGCCAAGTCAGCACCGCCTTGACGACACTAGTAACCATGTTGGAGCAACCCAATCTAGGCACACTGGAGTGCGAGCAGGTGTATTGCTTGCTGGAACCTTTCGCCCATCGTTTGCAACAGACTACGAGGCAGATGCAGGAACTGGCTTGAGCCTTATTAACGCCCAAAGCCCCGCGAGGGGCTTTGGGGGAGGCTTGGGCTTATAAATTACGGCGCGGTCAAAGAGGTGTTGCCAAGGTGCTGCGTGGGCAAGCCTTTTGGCTTGCCCACCCTACTTGCGGGAGTAAGAGCCGAGGTATTGCTTGCTGAAGCCCTTCGCTGGTTGTTTGCAATAGACTACGATGCAGGCACACAATTGGCATAACCCTTCTGGACAATCACAATCCTACAAGGGACCTTGAGCCAAGGCTTACCTCAAGAAGCCCCAGTTGCAATAAACCCTTCCAATTTTTCCTTCCTATCCAGAACACTTCTAATTTTCAGATAAACCCAATCAGAGTTTTTCTGACTATAAACATAGTCAACCACCTCGCCTTGAGGCTCAAAAGCAAAGACAGCGCCAGGCGACAGCAAAAAAGCCATTCTAATCAAACCACCCAAATCAGGATCAATCACATCCCACTCATCTACCCAATTATTTACTTCTTCTTCTATTTTTTCAAGGAAATCGCCTTCAAGAACATAACAGCGCCACGAACCCTCAGAATCAGAAATATGCTTTACAAGCTCCGGCGGAATGGGGCGAGGCAACAAATTAATATGATCACTCCATCTATAAGCAACTGGATCAACCCCCATTTCACTTAATCGACGAGCATGAGCAGCCTCAAATCTCTCGCAACCCCAGTCCTTCACTCCATTTACAAGCAAAAAAACAATAGCATCCATTTTCAACCCTCAATGACCAAAGAATGGGGCGATATTCCCTTGTTGCCAATCAACAACAACTCCACTTTTATTCATAAGAGGTTTCAATGGGTGGATATGTACTCTCGGATGATCCAATGGCAAGCCATGATCATACCAATCAACCCGCCCCCAAGGTATACCACTACCATTGATAAATGTTGCAGACTGTCTATAAGTCACACCTGTTCGGCCACTTACAGTAGAGCCAAGAGCAGTATGAGCCCTCCCCTCCGCCTCCACCATTGGGTAAACGACGACTTTTCTGTCATCCATCAACAATGGAAGGACCTCCCCATTACGACTACGTGGCACATAAGCTCTGCTCAAATCAAGTGGAGGTGGTGCATTTAAATTTAACTCACCAGGCGAAATATAATCTAAATCAAGTGAACGATAATAACTCTTCAAACGAGAATAATTTGCAACATTATGAGCAGGTCCCATTTGAAAATTTAAAGGCCACCCCTCACCTGCCCCCGTCAATCTCAATCCTCGAGCTGCTAAACCTCCAGCTCCCATCGACAACAACTCGAACCCAGACTGACCAATTCGGTCCGGGCTGTGTAGGTATAAACCGCTGGCAAAATCAGCAGTAGTTCGCATCGGACCAGACATCATGCCCCAAGCGGTGTAGCCCAGCGTCGTCCCCCACCCCTTCTGATCCGCCGATTGGAAGAACTGGCTTTGGGCATCCAGGCTTGCATTACCTTCAATACCCAACAAGCTGGCCATACCAGATTGGCTTCGGTTCAGCACATCCCCAAAGAAAGCATCACCTTCGCGCAGCAGACCCATGCCTGCCCGACCAACCGCTCTTATTGTCTGACCTACCGGGTTGAAGGCAAAGAAACCTTCTGCTTCGGTCATTTCCCGCATTTGTGCAGGCACTTCAACTCTGGACGGATCATAATCGTCCACCGCCAACGGCTGCAATGGCTGACTCACCTGTCGCAAGGCCGTACCATCCACCGAGTAGCCCGGCCCGGCATCACTCAAGATCTCCTGCCCGCGCGACCACTTACCCCCATCCGCCACCATCACTCCGCGCGTGTCGTAACGGGGCTGCTTGGCTTCGGCAAGCTGTTCGGCCATCGCGTCAGCCAAGCGTTGTTGCTGCTGTTGCCGCTGCTGATCCCTACTCTGAATGCTGCCCACCACCTGGTCTCCCAGCGCGCTGCCGAAGGATTCCGCCGCAATCGCGCTCCAGTTCGGACGCTGGCCGGTCAGTTGCGATTGGATTCCGCCCGACACCAGGCCGCGCAACGTGCCATAACCAACGCCGGCCACCGGATCCGAACTGTTCCAACCCAGGCTGTCGCCCATCCAGCCGCTGGCCCCGGCCGCCGCGCCGCTGGCCGCCACCGAGGTCCAGTTGAAGGACTTTTGCAGCCCGGTGGCCAAGCCCACGCCCTGGGTCATCGCGTTGACCGCCATCGTCCGCGTCACCGTCTCGCCCAGCCCCTTGCCGGCAAAGGCCGACAAAGAGGAGGTGTTGGACGCGCCCGCCAGGCCGGCGGTCGCCGCCGCCGAGAACGCCGACAACCCCACCTGACCCCAGGAGAAGCGGTCCTGCATCCCCATCGCCATCGCCACGCCCTGGCTAGCCATTGAACCCAGCGGCGCCGCCTCATACGCGGCGCGATGCCCGACGGCTAAGTGCACAAATGGAGGGACTTATAGCCGGGTGTCACACCCTGCGAGTGCACCGTACGGCCGTGGAGCCTTTCGCCCATAGCTTGCAGCAAACTACGATGCAGATGCAGGAACTAGCTTGAGCCTCATGAACGACCAAAGTCCCTAGTGGGGCTTTGGCAGGGGCTTGGGCTTATAAGTTACGGCGCGCCAAAATTAGTGATGTCAAGGTAGCGCATGGGCAAGTCTTTTGGCTTGCCCACGCTACTTGCTGGCTATTTATGAAAAAACACCCTTTTGTAATCCGAAATTGCCTTCGCAACGTGCTGAGAAAAAGAATCGGAAATTATTACAGCAGTTCCACCTCCATCATCAATCTTATACACTGGAGGATCTTGATTGCCTGAACACAAAAAGAAACAATACTGACACCCTTGATAAGCCGAGAAAACAAATGCATTTTCAGGAATGCAAAAATCCATCCCCTCCTCTGCAAGCATTTCACTTAACTCTTCTTTCAAGCTCTTTATTGTGGGGTAAAAAAAATCAGCCCCCCTCTCAAACAACCCAGCCCCCTTACCACACTCTTGTAAAAAACCACGATAAATCATTGGCAACTTAACACCCTGAGCGCTTTCAACTTCTAGCACCTCCATGTCAGAGAGGCCAACTATCTCGCGCCCCTTGCTCAACCCAGCCGCAATAATTTTCTCAACAAAACTCATAATTAATTTTCTTTACAAAAAACCACACAACGACAAAACTGTGTAATTAGATACTGCGTAGGCAAGCTAGAGGACCTACCTACGCTACTGACTATGAATCAGCTTCTGCGCCTCTCTCAATATCACTTCTGCTTCAAACACTGGGCCATCTGAAGTTGACTAAAATTTCTTTCATTAATGCAAGTGAGCTACGCCCCTCCAGACATTAAGACCACACAACGGCAAACCATAACCAACCATCCTCCACCTGATGATTAAGCACAAGCCACTCTATTTTTTAACCATCACTCATCAGTAAAGCCCCAAACCCCGCAACAACCTCCCCCAGTTTTTAATTTCGACATTCATACGTTAATTCCCACTACGAGTAATGGGCAATCAAATAATTTACCCATGAATTGTGTAAAGAAAGTTATCCCACAACGCAGTCGCTCATCCAAATTGTTTGCCATAAAGGCCACTAGCAGAAGTAGAGAATCATCAACTGTTAGGGCGAACAAGCCTCTGGACTCATCCATTAAACTTGCTAAAAGACTTATCCTTGCAGAGACAAACTTGCTCATCAGAATAGTTGAATTCATCTTCTATTAGTCTAAACATAGCAACGTTCCTTCGCTGTAAGATGTCATACCGTTCTTCAAATATGAGCAGCTTTGGTAGCGTGGCGCAGTTGCACGGCTTGGAACACCAAACCCTCCCAAAGATGGCTTGGCCCGAGCTAACTATACGATTAGGTTAACTTCTGAGTGTTGATTGAGAAACTGCTCCTGATCCTCGTCAGCAATGAGAACCTGTGCCCCTGTAGGAACCCTTGTCCTGGAAATGCGAATACCATTCATGCACGACGGGCACCAAACCAACTTCCAGCCAAATTCGCTATCAGCAAATCCAAAGTACTGATATGCAAGACCAGTAGAATTACAAACCGGACATGAGCACTGCTCATATTCGGCATCACCAATAGGTAAGTGCTTCACCCAGTCGATGTAAGTGATGTTCTTGCTCATTATTCCCCCCCCAAAGCCGTCCTGTTTTGTTTTTCTGGTAGTACTGCCAAAAGCTGTCCTCAATACCATGAGCGGCATTTTCATTGAATCGGAGTTCTTGATTCATGCACAGATGATCGCCAGCAAATCTATTCGGATGACCATAGGGATCAATTTGCATTGTGTGAGTCCGTTCATGGCCAAGAGTTTTCACAAGTTGTTCGATATTTGTGAATGCATCTGGGTAAAGATCAATCGATCCATTCGAATGCGTATATCCGTACAAATCTTTACCGATAAGCTCTGGATCACGAACAATGCGAACTTTGCCCCCTTGCATACCACCCCCTCCTTCCAGTGCCGCTTGCTCCACATACCGCATCTGCATAGGCACTTTCAGACCGGCGAATTCCCCGGTATTTTCGGATTTTCTGAACAGATCAGTTGGCGTCGCGTTTGGAACCTCAAGCCTCTTGGGAACCCCATACATCTCCAGGCCTGATATCGCCCCTTCACCCGCAACACGACCTCCCCAGCCCAATTTCCCCACACTACCAAACGCACCACCTGGCCTTCGCGGTACTGGTCTTTACGGTTGCCGATCGGGGTCTGCGCCAAGGCTTGGGCGTAGTCGACGCGGCTGGCGCCGTCGTTGCCCACCGCGCCGATCTGCTTGCCGTCCAGGAAGTAGTAGTCGTGCTGCCCTTGGCGATTTCCTCGCGCTTGAGCACAAGGCCCTGAGCGTTTTTGATGTAGCAAAGGCTGCGGTTTTTGGCTTCGCCGCGTGCTTTGATCAGATGGCCGTTGATGTTGTAGCTGAGATGGAAGTAGCCACTCTGCCAGCACTTGCGGCGAGACGCTCGGCGGCTAAGCTCACAAATGGAGGGACTTATAGCCGGGTGTCACACCCTGCGAGTGCACCGTACAGCCGTGGAGCCGTGGAGCCTTTCGCCCATAGCTTGCAGCAAACTACGATGCAGATGCAGGAACTAGCTTGAGCCTCATGAACGACCAAAGTCCCTAGTAGGGCTTTGGCAGAGGCTTGGGCTTATAAGTTACGGTGCTCCAAAAATAGTGATGTCAAGGTAGCGCATGGGCAAGTCTTTTGGCTTGCCCACCCTACCCTCTATTTTTGAGAAATCAATCAATATACCTCGGGTCGCACCTTAATTTCCCTAAAAGCTCATCAATCAAATCGATACCAACCGCTTCATAGAGAGATGGATCTCTATTCAGCGCAATTTGAGTTGCTTTGCAAAAAGAATTAAATATGTAACCATCCCTCCCTTTCAACACCAACAAACAATCACTTGTTGCATCGAAGTATTCATAAAGATCACTAACAATCCCATCTTCATCAACCTCAAAACTATCGCGAATTGCTTGCAAAAGAACCCTAAAGTCCTGAGAACCCATACTACAACCAACCTCATCAGAAATGTGAATAAATCCTGCCATTTTCATATCCTATTAAGACGTTCTGACCACTAAAAAATCAGAACAGTTGGGGCACACCACATTACCACATCAAGAAAATCTGATTTTGCTGATGAGGCGGCAGACCATTGACATGATCGAGCAATAGCTGCTGATTTCTAGAATTAAGATACCTCATATCCAAAGGAACAATTGACGCCTTTTCCAAGTGAGTTTGGATGGCGCGTGTCTGAGAGTTGAAATATGGCTCAAAGTACTTATTTAAACCATCAATCTGTTTCTGAGTACCGTTAGCTGTTGTAAAAAGAAAGTCTACCGCTGAACCATTTCGTGGACCACTTGTAAAGACGAAATCCGCATTTTTTGCAGTTGCCCCCGTATTCTGAATTGTTACACGTTCAAGCCTTCCTCCAAGAAGGCTTTGTAATTCCGCAGCGGCAGAACCCTCAGCTAAAGCTATGCTTAATTTGCCCTTGCCACTCTTCGCTGGATCAAGTGCAAGTCTCCTGGCCTCAGCGATATCCACCGCATCGCGGAACACATGCTGCGCGAATCCACTGCTTGCCCCGCCCCCCATCACCTCACGCGTACCTGCACTCCACCCCAACCGTCCCACACTACCAAACGCACCACGCACCGCAGAAGAGCCCGGCCCTAATAACATCGAAGCCGCAGCCGGGAAGGTTGTTCCTACCGTCCCCCCCCACACAGCCCATTGAGAGTTACCTGTCAAACTCCCTAGCCAGTATCCCCCATCTCCGGCTTGTTGCTCCAGCCACCGGAAACCCGCCCCTACCGTATTGTTCAAACCTTCCAGCATCGTTTGAGAGGTTCCCAGCCGGGGTTGATACGTCAGAGCCGCAGCAATGTTTCGCCCGGCTTCAACATCCCCTCCGGTAAACATCATCCCATATCCTGAAGCTGGGGCCGCTACCAGACCAGTGGCCATGGTCACGCCAACTTCTTGCACCCCCAGCATCCATTCAACCCCAGACTTCGCCCACTCCAGGCCACGGTTCACCGCATTCAACATGCGTTGCCAAGCACCTGGACGAGGAGCCGTCACAGTGACGGGCTCAAGCGCGATGGTGTTCTCCCAATTAAAATCCTCTGCCCCGCCCGCCTTGCCCGCCGTGGCCCGCTGCGGCACGTCCATCTCCTCTCGCCCGCTGAAGCGCGCTTGCTCCTTGACGGAGGCAGGGCTTAACACCAAGACATTGCCATCACGTCCCCAGACCTGGGCCAGCGCTTGTTGGCTGTCTTGCCGCTGCTGATCCCGTTTCTGAATACCGCTCACCACCTGGTCCCCCAGCGCGCTGCCGAACGATTCCGCCGCAATCGCGCTCCAGTTAGGACGTTGGCCGGTCAGCTGCGACTGGATACCACCCGACACTAGGCCGCGCAGCGTGCCGTAGCCCACACTGGCTACCGGATTCTCGCTGCTCCACCCCAAGCCCTCCGCCATCCAGCCGCTGGCCCCGGCCGCCGCGCCACTGGCCGCCACCGCGGTCCAGCTGAAGCGCTTCTGCAAGCCGGTAGCCACCGCTACGCCCTGGGTCAAGGCGTTACCCGCCGCCGCCCGCAGCGCGATCGGCGCGTTTTTCAGCGAGTCGCCCAACATCCCAGCGCCCACGCCGGCGCTCACCCCCGCGCCAAGGGCGCTCAAGCCCACCTGGCTCCACGAGAACTGATCCTGCACCCCCATCGCCATCGCCACGCCCTGGCTGGCCATTGAAGCCACCGCGCCCGCTGCCGCATAGCCGGCAAAGGTGGCCGCGGCGCTCGCTGTCGCGGCTACACCTGCTGCCGCTGGCGCCGCCCCTAGTAGGGGGATCAGCGCCTGGCTGAAAATCGGACCCAGCGTCACCACCGCCACCACGGCGACAATGGCTACAAAAATGGTACCAAAGCCGCCGCAACCTCCGCCTCCATCATCGAAGCTGGGCATGGGCGGCGGCGGCGGATCCGGCAGCGTCGGCGTCACATCCCCTATCGCCTCGCCTGGGCTATACACCCGGTAAGTGCCGCTGTTGTTGTGCACATTCGTCACTTTGTTCGGCACTTTCAGCACTTGGCCCGCCGCCAAGGGCTCGCTGCCGCTCAAGCTATTGGCGTCCGCCAGCAGATACCACATCGCCTGGTCGCCCCACAGCGCCGCCGCCAGGCTTTGCAGCGTGTCCCCCGCCTTCACCGTGACGAAGCCCGGCGTCTGGCCCGGGTAGCTCGGACCGATCGGTTCGTAGTTCTGGTCGAAGTCGGCGCTGTTCACCGGCTGACCTTCGCGGTACTGGTCTTTGCGGTTGCCGATCTGGCTTTGCGCCAAGGCCTGGGCGTAGTCGACGCGGCTGGCGCCGTCGTTGCCCACCGAGCCGATCTGCTTGCCGTCCAGGTAGTAGTAGTCCTGCCGTTTATAGGTGCTGCCCTTGGCGATTTCCTCGCGCTTGAGCACCAGGCCCTGGGCGTTGTTGACGTAGCGGAGGCTGCGCTGGCCCACTTCATCACGCGCTTCGGTCAGGTGGCCGTTGACGTTGTAGCGCAGATGGGAGTAGCCCGGCTGCCAACCCGGCGCGTCCTTGTTGTAGGGCTGGGCGGTAATGGTGCTTTGCTTGGCTTCGTCCCACCATTCATAGCCGTAATAGCTGGTGGTGGTGGTGCCGCTGCTGCTCTGCGCGCTGCTGGCCACGGTGCCGTCCGCCATCAGGGTGTAGGTGGTGGTGGCGCCGTCCCGGGTTTGCTGCAGCAGTTTGTGGTCGGCGTCGTAACGAGACAGGGTCTGGCTGCTGACGCCGCCGTCGCCGTTCCAGCGGTATTGGCGGTATGCGGTGGCGCGTCCCAGCAGGTCGTTGTCGCGCTGGGAGGCCAGCTTGCCGTTGATGCGGGTGCTCTCCAGATAGCCGTCGGCGCTGTAGCTGTAGGTCTCGGTGGTTCCATCAGAGGCGTTGATGGCCTGCACCCGTTCGCCGGCGGCGTTGTACAGGATGTCGACGCCGTCGCCGCCCTGGGAGCCGCGGCTGATCTGGCCGTCGATCTTGCTGCCCTTGGTGGTGACGAAGCGGTTCATGCTGTCGTAACGGTACCAGTAATCCTGGGTCCGCTTCTGGCCGTCGACGCCGTCGTGATAGACGCTGTTGACGTTGATGCGGTTGCCGACCGCGTCGTAGCGGTAGGTGATCAGGAATTTAGGATCCTTGATCTGGGTGACCCGGCCCCGCGCGTCGTACTGGATGTCGGCGTACTGATAGAACTCGCGGCTCTGGCTGTTGAGGCTGGTATAGCCCTCAAAGGTCTTATTGCCGTCGTTGTCGTACTCGTACAGGGTGTAGCTGTCCAGCGCGTGGTCGGACAGGCTCTTCAGATAGCCGTTGCCGTAGTACTGGTAAGTGATGCGCTGGCCGGTGCTGCCGCTTTGTTCGGCCACCTGGCCGGCGTGGTTGTAGCGGTAGCTGAAGCGGTGGTTGCCCAGGTCGACATGGGCCACCTTATGGCCGAACAGGCTGACGTCGTCGGTCTGGCTGCGGCCGTTGGCGTCGGTCTTGACGCTGCGCCAGCCGCCGACGACGATGCCGCCGGCCCCGGCGATGGCGGCGTCCCACTGGTAGCGGTAGCTCACCCGGCGCCCGGCGGCGCTGACGGTGGCCAGCACCCGGCCCAGGCTGTCGTACTGGGTGGTGTCGGCCAGGCTGTCCTTGCCGTCGCTGGTGCTGCGGTGGGCGATACGCTGGCCGGCGCTGTCGTAGTCGTATTCGTCGTAGCCGCGGCGGCCGTCGGCGCGCGCGGCGCGGTCCTGACGGATCAGCTGGTTGTTGGCGTTGTAGCGGTAATCGCTGCGGCGGCCGATTTCGTCGACGCTGACACGCAGATTGCCGAACACGTCGTAGCCCAGTTGTTTGACGCCGCCGTCGGCGTGCGCCTCGCCGCCGCTCTTGCCCTGGCCCCGTTCGCCGCCGGCCAGCCAGCTTTGGCGGTTGAGCTGGCCATTGGCGTCGACGGTGGCCACCAGATTACCCAGCGCGTCGTAGCGGTACAGGGTGCGCACCGGCGGCGGGGCCTTGTCGCCGGCCGCGACGATCACGGTTTGCGGGTCTTGCTTGGCCAGCAGTTGGCCGAAAGCGCTGTACTCGAAGGTGGTGGTGTTGTCGCGGCCATCGGTTTCACTGCTCACTTCGCCGAAGGCGTTGTACTGCTGGCGGCGGATGATGTTGTGCTCGCTCTGGCTGGTGCCGGTGATCACCCAGTTGAGGCGGGCGCTGTCGACGCCGCTGTGGCGGCGCAGATAGCCGCTGACGTCCAGCACCGCGCCGTCGGCGCCGGTCAGCAAGGCGCCCTGGGCGTCGGCCAGCTGGTAGCGGTACTCGTAGTCGCCGGCGGCCAGCACGTCGGCGTTCAAAGCGAACTGGCCCTGGGCGTTGCGGCTGAGCGTGGCCTGGGTCCAGGCGCCCTGGCTGCCCTTGCTCCGGTAGGACAGCAAGAGCTGGGCGGCCTGGGTCTGCGGCGGATTGAAGCTGACCATCAGCGGCAGCGTCAGGCCCTTGGTATTGACGCTGACGGCGCCGCCGCCCAGCGTCAGTTGACCGCCGGCGCGGTTGAGCATCAGGCCGTTGGCGTCGAACAACTGGTATTCGAATTCATACACCGTCGGCGCGCTCAAGCCCTTGGCCAGCGCGCTGCTGTCCCAGTCCCATTCGCCGTTGGCGGCGCGACTCAGCGGCGCTTCGGCCCAGGCGCCGCCGGCGCTGCGGTAGCGGATCAGGCCACGGGTGGCCGCCGCCGGCTGATTGCCGCCGATGTGAACGATCTGCGGCTGGTCGCGCCAGGCGACCGGTTGGGTGACGGAAGCCGCTTCGCCCGGACGGAAGGCGCCGACCACCGCGCCCAGCGATTGGCCGTTGGCGTCGAGACGCTCGAGCTCATACTCCCAGGTCTGTCCGGCGGCCAGGCCGTACTGAGCGGGGTTGATCAGGAACCACCCCTTGATGCCGGAGACGCTGGTGCCGGCCACCGCCTGAGCCGTGCTCCATTCGCCGCCGGAAGTGCGGAAGCGGATGCGGCCGGCAGTGGCGTTCTCGCCGAGGTTGCTCAGATGGATACAGCCATTGCTGTCCATCAGCGCGCTGTCGACGGCGGCGTCGCTTTGGGGCATCGTCGGGGCGCTGTCGTTGAGGTTGAGCCTGCCCTGACGCGCACTGAGCGTCTTGCCACTATTGTCCATGACAAAGTAGCGGAATTCATACTCCTTACGCGCCATGGCGGACCAGTCGAGGGCGAACTGGCCTTCCACGTTCTGGCCATTGATCTTCAGTGGCGGGACTTCGGTGAATTGCCAACTCTCACTACTATTCGCCGGGCGGGTGAGCAGCAGCAAGCGGGTAGCACTTGCCTGAGGGATTCTAAAATGTATTTGGGGTGTACCAACCGTAACGGTGGAGGAGCTGGAAATCGCAGCATTGACACTGAGTTCACTATCGCGTGCGGAGGCATACACCAACAAATCTTGAGATGTGCCTGAAGCAGGTGGATTGACTGTCTTAAAAATCTTGACGCTATAGTTACGAGAGGCTTGGTTATCAACCCCCATCCTCACCCAAGTCGTCAGCGTGCCTTGAGAAACACCACTTGCAGGTACCGTCAGGGTATAGCTGCTAGCCGGGTAATCCGGACCAGCATAGGGAAAGGTGATGAGCACTTTAAAAGGCCCATCGCCATACGCAGGCAATGGCGGTAATCGGGTTTCAAATGTCAACTCTCTTAGCCACTGCTCATTGTAATAACTTGGCCGTTTCAACGCCCGCTCCATCCCTCCTCCGCCAGGCGCCGGTCGTTGCTCAACATGCACACGAGAGGATTTAAGCGTTACCCATCCTGAACCCGCGGTGCTCAGCAACGATGCGCTTCCCTCTATTAGGGGGTTTTTCCCTACAGCCACGCCCGGCGCCTTCGTAGACCCCGCCGTCACCACTCCGCCGCTGCCCTCCTGCGGCACCGCACTCACCCAGCGCTCCGCCTGCACAAAGGCCTGGTCCCGCGCGTTCACCATCTTCGGCTGTTTGGTCTGTACCCGTTGGTTGCGGCCGTCGTATTCGCTGATCGTCAACCGCAGCCCGCTGTCCGGCCGGTTGATCGCCGCCAGGATCTGATCCCGGCTCAATTGCCGTAGATCCACGCTGTCCGATTCGATCTGCAGCGTGGCGTTGCCGTTGGCGTCGTACAAATAGGCGCGCGTCACCCCGCCTTCGTTGCGACGAAACACCCGGCCGGCGCCGTCGTAGTCGGCGAACTCCTGCCACGCGCCCTGACCATCGGCGCTGGTGCGTTTGCCCACGATCTCGCCGTAGGCGTTGTAACGCGTTTCAAAGCGCATGCCGGTCGCCTGGTCGCGTCTTTCGGTCTGGCGGCCGGCCGCGTCGTAGCGGTAGCCGGTCACGTCGTTGACTTCGCTGCCGTCGGCCTGGCGCCGCGCCCGCTGGCTGCGGGTCAGCTGGCCCGCGGCGTCGTAGTCGTAACGGATGGCATTGCCCATCGCGTCGGTCTGGCTCAGTAGCCGACCGCCGGCGCCGTATTGGTAGCGCACGATCTGGTCGTCGGCTTCGCTGGCCTCGTCCAGGCCGCGACGGATCTGGCGGCTGAGCTGGTCCAGGCCGTTGTATTCGCTGTCGCTGGTCGGCCGCACGCTGCGGCCTTCGTAGTCGGTATAGGCGGCGTCCTGACGTCGGGTTTCCCGGCCTTGCGCGTCGTAGCGCCAGTCGGTGACCTGGCCGGCGGCGTCGGTCTTTTGCGTCACCTTGCCCAGCGCGTTGTACTGGTAGCGAGTGGTGGCGGTGACCACGTTCTGGCTTTGGCCGTCGGCGTTGGCTATCTGGACGCCGAGGCTGCGCTCGACGCTGATGCGGCCCATCCGGTCGTAGTCGGTTTCGCGCACGCGGTCGTCGGCGTGGGGCTTGAGCTGCTGACGCAGCGTGTCCAGCGGGGTGGCGCTGTCGTAAGCGCCGCTCAGGGCGCTGGCGTAGCGGGTTTCGCGGATGGCCCGGCCGGCGGCGTCGTAGTCCCAGGCGGTGACATAGCCGGCGGCGTCGACGCTCAGCCGTTTGCGGCCGGCGCGGTCGTAGTAGTGACGCTGGCTGCCGCCGCGGGCGTCAATGCTTTCCATCAGGTTGCCGTTGGCGTCGTAGCGCTGGCGGCTGATCAGGTCTTGGGTTGACTCGGTGTAGCCGCCGTTGGCCGTGCCCTGGCCGACGCTTTGCGCCGGCAGGCGGGTTTCGATCAGGCGGTTGTTGCCGTCGTAGACGTAGCGGGTTTCGCGGACGTCGGCATTCGCCGGCGCCGGCACGCCGCCGTCCGCCGACAGGCTCACCGGGCTGGCGTAGACGCGCTGGACGAGGACGTTGCCCGCCGCGTCGTAGTCCCATTCGCGGAGCACGCCGTCGCCGTTGCGCTCCGCCACCTTGCGCCCCAGCGCGTCGTAGCGGCTGCGGGTGATCTTGCCGTTGGCGTCGGTGAATTCGATCTGCCGGCCGGCGGCGTCGTAGCGCCAGCTTTGGCTGGGGCTGACCGTGGCTTCGCCGCCGTCCAGGGTGTAGATCGGCAGCGCGTCGCTGGTCTGGCGGATCAGCCGGTTGTTGGCGTCGTATTGGTAGCGGGTGGTGCGCTGTTCCGGCTTGCCTTCGGCTTCCACTTGCAGCGTGCGGTTGCCGAAGCCGTCGTATTCGAAGCGTTTGACGATGCCCAGCGGACTGGTCTCTTTGAGCACCCGGCCCTGCGCGTCGTGGACGTAGCGATAGCCGCCGTTCAGTTGGTTGGTGTAGGCGGTCTTGTTGCCCAGACCGTCGTACTCCATCCGCTCGATGCCGCCTTCGGCGTCGGTGAGGACGGTTTGCCGTCCCAGCGCATCGTGTTCGATCCGGGTCACCGTATCGCGCTGGGCGTCGACGATCAGGGTTGGCGTCAGGCCGGGTTTGAGCGCGGCGGTGTCGACGCGCTGGGCGTAGCGAGTGATGCGGGTGGTATGACCGAGCGCGTCGTACTCGGTGGCGGTGGCGTAGCCTTCGGGATCGATGTGCAGGGTCTGGCGGCCGAGCGCGTCGTAATAGTTGTAGCCGCTGTAGCCGCGCGGGTCGGTGATCTTGACCGCGTTGCCGGCTGCGTCGTATTCGGTGACGGTGACGCCGCCCAGCGCGTCGGTTTCGCGGATCAGCCGGCCGAGCAGGTCGTAGTCGCGACGGGTGGTGTGGCCATTGGCATCGATTTCGACGATGCGTTTGCCCAAGGCGTCCAGCTGGTAGGTGGTGCTGGCCTGCTGTTTGCCGTCGCCGCGAGTTTCGCCGATCAGGCGGCCGACGGCGTCGTAAGCATAGGAGGTGCTCTGCGCTTCAAGCCCCCGCTCTTCGATATTGTCGATATCGGCAGTGGTTTCCACCGTCAAGCCAGGGTCGCGCTGGGTCGCAAAGCGCAGTTGCACGGTGGACCAGTCATACTCACCCGTGACGTCATAGCGATAGCCTTGCCGGCGATCGCCGCCTTTGGGGTAGAAGCGTATTGTTCCGCCGGTCTTGTTCGTCGTCAGTTCAACGGTGTAGGTGACGCCCGCCTGGTACGCCCCCATCGGCACGGCGCGCCATTGATCGTTGGCGTTGGCGATTTGGGCGTAGACGAGGCCGTCGGGCTGGAGCAGGATCGCCAGACGTGCGGTTTTACCGCCCACGTTCTCTAGCATCGCATGCAGCGAAGACTGAATCTGGTTCGGCGTCAGGTCGAACTGGTAAGCGCTACCCGCCGGCATTTGCCGCGCGCTGTTGAGGGAGGCCCAACTGCCGCCGGTTTCCGACTTGCTGATGAGGTGAAGACGGCCGTTGTCCTGGGTACCCGCGGTACCGTTGAAGGTGGGAGGGGTGGACGCCTGAGCCGTCATGGCTTCGAGTTGAGCCAGGCTAAGGGAACGATCCAGGCTCAAGGCCTGCGCGTAACGCCGGGTCTGAATGACTTGACCCGCCGCGCCGTAGCGCGTTTCCGTCAGGTAGCCCTGAGGATCGATCGCAAAGCGCTGCCGCCCGGCAGCGTCGTAAACGGTGCGACTCTGTTGCTGCACCCCACCCGGCCTGCTGCTCAGATATTGCCTCAGCGTCGCATCGGTCCAATCTTCCGAACTCAGCGGCACGCTGGCCACGCTCAGTTCGCTCGCGCCATCTTTATGCCAACCGTTGATGCCATCTTCGAAACCATCGATCAGCACCACGCCGCGCTGCACGCTTTCCACTCTCAGATCGTCGTAGAACACCGGATGGTCGGCCGGATTCGGCGCGCCATCTCGAGGGCCGTAGATGTGGATGTTGAGGGCTAGGTCTTCGCTCAGCGTGCGGCTGACGGTCAGCTTACGCCAGCCGTCGTTGCCATACTCGATGCTCTCGACAGCGTTGTTATAGGGCTGGGAGCCGCCCAGATTGCCCAGGAACAGATGCCCCTTGGTCTCGCTGTCGGTTTTGAACCAAACGCTGGCGGTGACGGTGTCGCCCTTTTGGAAGCGGCCGATGTCGTGGTTGATCGCATTGTTGGTGCCGGCCTGATGCCCGATGCGTACCGCCTGTTTGCCGCTGTGGGTGGTCGCTGTCGGGCCTCGCGGCGCGCTGGCGTCGAGTTTGTCGGCGTAGCGCCGGGTTTCGACGACATTGCCGACGGCGTCATAGACGCGTTCGGTCACATAGCCTTCGCCATCGAGACTGTAGGTGGCGCGTCCCACTGTGTCGTAAACCGTACGGCTCCGTTGCTGCACCCCACCCGGCCGGCTGCTTAGATATTGCCGCAGCGTCGCATCGGTCCAATCTTCCGAACTCAGCGGCACGCTGGCCACGCTCAGTTCGCTGGTGCCATCTTTATGCCAACCGTTGATGCCATCTTCGAAACCATCGATCAGCACCACACCGCGCTGTACGCTCTCCACTCTCAAATCGTCGTAGAACACCGAGTGGCCCGCCGGATTCGGCGCGCCATCTCGAGGGCCGTAGATATGGATGTTGAGGGCTAGGTCTTCACTCAGCGTGCGGCTGACCGTCAGCTTACGCCAGCCGTCGTTGCCATACTCGATGCTCTCCACGGCATTGTTATAGGGCTGGGAGCCGCCCAGATTGCCCAGGAACAGATGCCCCTTGGTCTCGCTGTCGGTTTTGAACCAAACGCTGGCGGTAACGGTGTCGCCCTTTTGGAAGCGGCCGATGTCGTGGTTGATCGCATTGTTGGTGCCGGCCTGATGCCCGATGCGTACCGCCTGTTTGCCGCTGTGGGTGGTCGCTGTCGGGCCTCGCGGCGCGCTGGCGTCGAGTTTGTCGGCGTAACGCCGGGTTTCGACGACATTGCCGACGGCGTCGTAGATGCGTTCGGTCACATAGCCTGCAGCATCAATGCTAAAAGTCTGGCGATCCACAACGTCATACACGTAGCGAGCAACTTTGCCCATCGCGTCGGTCTTGGACACCACATTGCCCTGGCCGTCGTATTGGTACACCGTGCTCTGCTTCAGCCCCTCCGGGTCCACCGTCTCCCGCACCCGACGACCGGCGCCGTCGTATTCGTATTCGGTGGTCTTCGCCTGCACCGTCCCCGCCGCTTCCGTCACCCGGATCTGCCGTCCCTGGGCGTCGTAGCCGTAGGTGGTCGTCAGCTTGAGCCCGTCCGGATCGACGATCAGGCTGTGCAGCCGGCCCGCCGCGTCGTAGCGCTGTTCGGTCACCCGGCCGTTGGGCTCGGTTTGCCGCAGCACGCGGCCCTCCGCGTCGTATTCGGTGCGGCTGCTCAGTTTCAGGCCGTCCGGGTCCACGGTGCGTTGCAGCACCCGGCCCGCCGCGTCGTATTGGTAGACGGTGCGGGTGCCGTTGGCGTCGACGCTCTCGATCTGATGACCGGCGCTGTCGTAGCCGCTACGGGTGGTTCCCGCCGGCGTGGTGGTGCTCAGCACTTGGCCGTCGCGGTTGTATTGGTAGGTCGTCGCCTGACCCAGCCCGTCGATCAGTTGCACGGTGTCGCCGTGGCCGTTCTTCTGGGTGATGGTCTGGACGCCGTCCGCCTGGGTGACGGTGACGCGGCCGCTGGCGTCGTCGTAGGCGGTGGTGGTGGCGCGGCCCAGCGCGTCGATCTGGCGCAGCACCCGGCCGAAGGCGTCGTAGGCGTGGCTTTGACGGCCGCCTTGCGGGTCCTGGACGCTGATCTGGCGGCCCAGTTTGTCGTAGTCGATCCGGCTGCGGTGGCCGTTGGCGTCGACGCGCTCGGTCTGCCGGCCGAAGGCGTCGTAGCTCGAGCTTGATCCCAGCGCCAGTCCTTCGGCGTCGCGGGTCTGGCTTTGCAGCAGGCCGCGCCGGTCGTAGGCGCTGGTCTGCACGCTGCTGCGCGCGGCGTCCAGCCGCTGCCGGTAAGCCACGGCTTCGCCGAAGGCGTTGTAGCTCCATTGTTCGCGTTCGGCGTTCAGGCGGTCGCCGGCGGCGATGCGTTGGCCCAGGCGGTTGTATTGGCTGGTTTCGAGGCGGTCGGCCTCGCTGCTCAGCCCGCCGGGCAGGCCGCTTTGGTTGCCGCCGTTCAGCGCGGCCAGCGCGCCGGCGCCAAGCCGAGTGGCGTAACGCTGGGTGGCGACGACGTCGCCGAAGGCGTTGTAGCGCACTTCGCTGATTTCGCCCAGGCTGTTGAGGGTGTGGCTGAGGCGGCCGGCGGCGTCGTAGTAGTACAGGGTGCGCGCGCCGGCGCCGCCCTGGCCGTCGGGGCCCAGGCTGGCGGTGCGTTGGCCGCCGGCGTTGTAGTAGTGGCGGGTGCCCCAGCGCGCCCAGACGGCGTCGATTTGCGGGGCGCCGGCGTCGGCGCCGAGCGCGGCCAGCGCCTGGGCGCCTTCGCCGGCCAGTTCTTGCGTCACCCGGCCCTGGCTGTCGTAGCGCTTGAGCTGGCTGCGCGCGTCGTCGCCGGCCTGGCGGGTGACGGCGATCACTTGGCCTTGGGCGTCGTATTGGTAGCGGACGATCAGGCCGCTCGGCCGGTGCTCTTCGCGCAGCAGCCGGTCGGCGGCGTCGTATTGGCGCTGCACTTGGCGGTCGTTGCGGTCGGCCGCCGGGCGCAGCGCGGCCAGCGTGTCGCCGCCGCCGACGCGGGTGGCGTAGCGTATCGTTTGCGCAATGCGCCCTTGGCCGTCGTAAACGGTTTCGTCGAGGTAGCCTTCGGCGTCGATCCGGCCCACCAGCCGGCCGGCGCCGTCGTACAGGCTGCGCGTGCGTTGGTCGGCGCCGTCGCTGGCCGGGCGCAGGGCCTCCAGCGTGTCGCCGGCGCGGGCGCGCTGCGCGTAGCGCACGGTTTCGATCGCGCGGCCGGCGCCGTCGTAGCGGGTTTCGCTCAGATAGCCTTCGCCGTCCAGGCTGGCCAGCAGCAGGCCGTCGCGGTCGTAGTAGCGGCGGCTGACGCGGTCGCCGGCCGGATCGGCCGTCGGCTGCAGTTGGGCGTCGGCCGGGTCCAGTTCGCCGGGCTGGCTCGCCAGCGCCGCCAGTTGTTCGGCGCTCAGCCGCGTGGCGTAGCGGGTGCTGCGGGTCAGCCGGCCGGCGGCGTCGTATTGATGGCGCTCGACGCCGCCTTCGGCGTCTATGGTTTGGATCAGGCGGCCCAGGCTGTCGTACAGCCGGCGCTCGACGCGGTCCTCCGCCGGATTCGCCGCCGGCCGCAGCGCGGCCAGCGACAGCGCCGCCGGGTCGCCGCTCAGCCGGGCGATGTCGATCCGGGTCGCGTAGCGCAGGCTGGCGATGATCTGGTCGTTGCCGTTGTAGCGCCATTCGGTGACGTCGCCGGCAGGATCGATCTGGCCGACCTTGCGGCCGCGTTCGTCGTAGAGCAGGACGCTGGCCGCGCCGTTGGCGTCGATCAGCCTGACCGGCTGGTGGCGCGCATTGTATTCGCTGCGCGCGGTGCCCAGCGGGCCGCCGGCGTCTTGCTGCACCACGGCCAGCAACTGGCCGGCCGCGTCGTAGCTGCTCACCGTGCTCAGGCCGTTGCTCAGGCTGACCCGGGTCTGCCGCTGCGCGTCCTGGTAGACGGTGGTGGTGGCCACGCCCGCGCCGTCCCGGCTGCGCACCACGCGGTTCAGGCCGTCGTAGAGGTAGTCGGCCAACACCGCGCCGCTGACGCCGTCCAGCTTCTGCAGCAGATTGCCCGCCGGGTCGTAGACGTAGCGCACGCTGCTGTGCCGGCCGTCGGCCACGCCCTTGCCCTCGGCGTCCAGGGTGGCGTAGCGGGTGGTGCTGGCCACCAGACCGCGCAGGTCGTAGCCGGTGTCGCTGCGTTCGACGCGGGACAGGTCCTGCTTTGCCGCCCAGGCTTGCAGTTCGGCTTCGCCGGTGGCGTCGTCGGCGCCGGCGAACACGCCGCCCTGGTACAGCAGCCGGCTGACTTCGCGGCCCTGGGCGTCGTAGCGGCGCTCTTCCACCCGGCCTTCGGCGCTGAGGCTGAAGCGCAGCCGCAGGCCGCTGGCGTCGTAGACGTTGCGCCGGGTGCCGGCGCCGTCGACGGTTTCGCTCAGCAGCTGGTTCTGGGCGTTGTAACGGCGTCGGGTCTGCTGGTTCTGCGCGTCGCGCACGCCGACGCGGTTGCCGGCGGCGTCGTAGTCGAAACGGGCGGTTTGGCCGCGGCCGTCGGTGATCGCGCTGACTCGGCCGTGGCCGTCGTAGTCGAAGCGTTGCTCGACGCCGCCGCCGGCCACCCGTTGCAGCAGGCCGTCGCGGTAGTTCAGTTCGGTGCGCAGTCCGGCGGCGTCGCGGACCACGGTGCGCTGCCCCGCGGCGTCGTAGTCGAAGGTGGTGGTCAACGTCTGCTCGCCGCGCACGTCGCTGACGCTGAGCACGCGGTAATCGCCGTCCACCTGCGCGTAGGCGAAGTCCAGCCGACTGCCGTCGCTCTGCTGCAGACTGGCCAGCCGCTGGCTGGCGCCGTCGTACACATAGCGGGTGGTGTAGACCTGGCCGTCGGCGACGCTATTGTCGTCGGGGCTGAGGTCGGTGGTGACGCTGCTCAGCCGGTTCTGCTCGTCGTAGCCGTAGCGGGTGCGGGTCAGGGTCTTGTTCTGCTCGCCGTCGCGGTACACGCTGCGCAGCTGGCTCAGATGGCCCTGGGCGTCGTAGTCGATGAACAGCGTCTCGCCGTCGGCGCTGCGCAGGCTGACGATGCGGCCGGCGCCGTCGTAGCCCAGCGCGACGGTCTGGCCGTCGCGGCTTTGCACTTGCTGCAGCCGGCCGGCGCTGTCGTAACGCTCCTGGCTCTGGCTGTCGCCGTCGGTCCAGATCCAGGCCTGGCCGTCCCAGCGCACGGTGTCTTCGGCCCCGGCGCCGCCTTGCGCCAGGTAGAGGCCGCGCGCCGCGTCGTAGCGGTACAGGGTGTCGCTGCCGTCCTCGGCCTGACGGCGCAGTTGCGAGCCGGCGCTGCCCGGGACGCCGCTGAAGTCGAACAGCTGGCGGCTGTAGCCCAGGCGCCAGTTGCCGGCGTCGCCGCCCTGCCCCTGGCTGTTGTAGGTGCGGACCAGCTGGATCGGCAGCCCGTTGCCGGCGAGGAATTCGTCGCGGCGCTGCAGCACCAGGTTGCCGTTGCCGGCGTTGACGTAGACCCGTTCGCCGCCGCGGCCGAAGGCGGCCTCGCCCAACTGACCCTGCCCGCCCAAGGCCGCCAACGAACTGTTCTGCAAACCCAAACCCACACCCGCCACCACTGCAACCATGCTGACCCCCGGAAATTGGACTGTTCGGAGAGTCTTATCTAGGCGATCGATAAAAAGTTTAGGTGGCCAATGAAAAAAATTTCAGCGAAGGTCTACACCGCCTCACCTCACCCCCTCAGCCGGCCGCTGACGCCGCCGGGCGGGTTCAGGCTCCATTCGCTGATCAGCACCATGCCGTCGGCGGCGGCCACCAGGAGGCTCAGCGCATTGGACAGGATCAAGGAGCCCGGCGGGTAAGCGTGGCTCTCTCGCCAGCCTTGCGCGCGGTGCACGTGCACGGTGACGCCGTTGACCGCGGCCAGGCATTCGAAATCGCCGAAGGCGCGCACTCGACGCATGACGTCCTCCACCGGCAGGCTGAAATCCAACACCCGTTCTTCGTCCCGCCACAGCGGCCAATAGCTGCTGTTTTCGCCTTGCGGCTGGGCCTGATCCCATAAAGAGGCGAAGTCGCCGGCCACTCGCCCCGCCAGCCGGTACAACGCCAGTTGCAGTTTCGCGTCCAGCGATTCATGGGTTTCGTCCGGCCTCAGCGCGAACTGCTCCTGCGCCAGCACATCGCCGGCGTCCATTTCCCGGGTCAATTGGTGACAGCTGCAGCCCCATTGTCTATGGCCGTCCAGGATCGCCTTCACCATGGGGTAAGGCCCGCGGCCGATGGGCAGCGGCGACGGATGGAAGTTAACTGCGTAATTCAGATAAGGCTCCCAGTCCGGCACCCGCCAGTTGTAGCTGGCCACCAGCAGGACTTCGCAATCCTGCTCCGCCAGCTCCAGCAAATCGCGCTCGCGCATCCGCGACAGCTGCACCGGCACGCCCAGGCGCTCCGCCGCCGCCAGCGACTCCTTGTGGTGATGCATGCGATGGTCCACCGGGGTGCAGAACAACTTCAACGGCTGCCAGCCGGCGTGCAGGAACACGTCCAGCACCGGCTTGAAGCGATCGGACAAGGTAATGGCAAAACGCATGACGGCATCCCGGCGGTTCAGAGGGCTGACTTGTTTATAACAAGACCATCCGAACGAGACTGCTTGTCTCACGGAAATTAACAGAATCTCCCCGCAAGGCTGGCACGCCGTTTGCAACTGGCAACGGGTCAAGTCCTTGTTCTGACGCGAAAACAGGCCAAACTCGCCGCCAGACGGCAATTCTCTCCGCCACGGCGGCATGGATTGCCGCCCGCGCCGGCAAAACGTCAGAACCAGGCCGGCAATGGAAGTCGAGCTGCTCCGTGAGGCTCACGACCGACAACTCCATCATGACTTTGCGGGAGAACATTCATGTCAGTCAGCAATACCAGCGGCATCGACACCGGCGGCAACGCCTGGCAACAACGTAAAGCCGTTCACCAGCAGCGCCGCCAGGATTTCCAGACCATGATCAACGACGTGCGGCAAGGCGATCTGGGCGGCGCGCAGCAAGCCCTCGCCAGCCTGCAGTCCGCGGCGTCCGGCGGCGCGACAAGCGGCTCAAACGCCGCCAACGCCGGCGGCCAGGACTTCGCCAGCCTGATCAACTCCATGCAGACCGACGGCAGCGTCGCCGCCGCCGGCGACGCGTCAGCCAGCAATGCCGGCGGCAACGGCGATCTGGCCGTGCTGTTCCAGCAGATGCTGAGCCAGTTGCAGGCGGCCAGCTTCGGCGGTTCGGGCAATAGCGACGCCGACGACGCCTTAAGCGCGCTGAGCGGCGCCTCCTCGGCCTCATCGCCCAACTCGCTGTTCAACAACCTGGGCCAGGATCTGGGCAGCGGCAACCTTAAGCAGGCGCAGCAGGATTACCAGCAGTTGCAGCAAAGCTTGCAGACGGCGGCGCAAAACCAGCCGCCTCACCATCGCCACCATCACCATGGCGGCGCTCAGGTTCAGGCGGCGCTGGCCGCCTACCAGGCCAATAGCGGCGACGCCGGCCAGACTCAAGCTTCCGCGGGCTGAACGCCCTTTTCCCGCCGGACCTCGGTTTAAGCCGGGTCCGGCTTATTATTTTTACCGTTGAAATGAAAATCCATTCCACGCCGATAACGCCGCCCTCCCTCTCCCCAAGGCCCCGCGCCGCAGACGCCGCCGCCTTCGACCTCGAGCATGCGCCGGCCGCCCCGGAGCCGACGCCGGAGCCCGCTCAAACCAGCCGTCCACGCCTGGGCATGGCGACGCTGATCCGGCTGCTGCTGATGCAAATGCAGCTCAAGCTCAGCCAGTCCGGCGACGCCGCCGAGGACACGCTCAAGCTCGCCACCGGACAAGACGCGCCGGCGTCTTCGTCCGGCTCGCTGATCGACGACGCCGGCCAGGCCGCCGCCGCCGACGCGCAAGCCGCCGCAGTTCAAGCCGGCGGCGAAGCCATGCCGCAGACGGCCGCGTCCAGCGCGGCCCTGCAGGCCTACGCCGGCGCGGGCGCCCCGCCCGGCAAGCCGCTGAGCAGCGCCTGAGCGCGCACCTGTACCTCTATCTACGCCACTGTGCTAACCTGCCTTATTGGCGGCGACGCCCCGTCCGCGCTTCCGCGCGCGCGGCCCGCCGCCCGACCGCCGGCCCGATAGCGGGCCGCTTGTTTACGCAGGATCTGGCGCGCCAATGAAATTGCACTTCACCAAAATGCACGGCCTCGGCAACGACTTCATGGTTGTCGACGGCGTGAGTCAAACCATTCCCCTGAGCGCGGAGCGCATCCGTCAGCTGGGGGATCGCCACTTCGGCATCGGCTTCGATCAATTACTGCTGGTGGAGCCCCCGCGCTCTCCGGACAACGATTTCCGCTACCGCATCTTCAATAACGACGGCGGCGAGGTGGAGCAATGCGGCAACGGCGCGCGCTGCTTCGCCAAATTCGTGTCTGACCGCGGCCTCACCGCCAAATCGCGGATCCGGGTGGAAACCGCCAAGGGCGTGATCGCGCCGGAGTATCTGGGCGACGGCCAGGCCCGGGTGGACATGGGCCGGCCGCGCTTCGCTCCGGACGAGATTCCGTTCCAGGCCGAGCGCGAGGCTGTATGCCACGATTTGCAAGTCGAGGATGCGACCTTGTCTGTCAGCGTGGTGTCGATGGGGAACCCCCACGCGGTGCAGGTAGTCGCAGATGTAGCCTTGGCTCCGGTGACGCGCGTCGGCGCGGCCATCGAAAACCATCCCCGCTTCCCGGAACGGGTCAACGCCGGCTTCATGCAGGTGCTCGCCCGCGATGAAATCCGTCTGCGCGTGTTTGAACGCGGCGCCGGCGAAACGCTGGCCTGCGGCACCGGCGCCTGCGCGGCGGTGGTGGCCGGCATCCGCCGCGGCCTGCTGGACCGGCGCGTGCGGGTGCACACCCGCGGCGGCGAACTGACGGTGGAATGGCCGGCCGACGACGCCGCGGTCACCATGACCGGCCCCGCCGTCACCGTGTTCCAGGGCGAAATCGAGATTTAACGGCCCGCCGCCGGCAAACGGCGGCGGGCTCGCAACAACAACACAGCCGTATAGGGGGTTATGAATCATGCAGACAGATGATGTGCTGGCGTTTTTGGACCAACACCCGGACTTTCTCGCCCACCATGCCGAAAGACTCGGCCTGAAGCCGGGCGGCGCGCCGCAAGACCGCGTGGTGGTCTCGCTGGCGGAACGCCAAATGCTGGACCTGAAGGACCGCAACCGCCAGTTGGAATCGCGTTTGCAGCAGTTGATCCGCCACAGCGAAGCCAACGACCGCATCATCGCCAGCGCCCATCAATTGGCGCTGACGCTGCAAGCCTGCCTGAGCCTGCAAGACGTGCTGAACGCGCTGCCCGCCTGCTTCGCCGAGCATTTCAAGCTGAAGCGCGTGGCGCTGCGGCTGTGGCATCCGGCGGCGGAGTCCGCCGGCCCGGCCTACGACGCCCGCAGCGAGGTGGCCGCGCTGGCGCGCAACCTGTCCGCGCCCTATTGCGGCCCCTACGTCAACGACGACGTACTGGCCTGGTTCCCGGCCGCGCCGGTATTGCAGTCCTTCGCCCAACTGGCGCTGCGCGACGGCAAGGGTCAGGCCTTCGGCCTGCTGGCGCTGGCGTCGGACGATCCGCAACGCTTCACCTTCGACATGCACACCCACTACCTGGCCCAGATAGGCGAGCAGGTGTCCGCCGTCCTGATCCGCGTACTGGAGGCTCAATGACGGCGACGCCCACCGGTTGGTTCCTGCTCGTTCTGGTCGCGCTGTTCTACCTGCACATTCTGTGGCGCTTGATCGCCAGCCGCGACGGCATCGCCCAGCTATGCTTCGCGGCGTCCTTCTTCATCCTGGCGCTGATCTTCCGCGCGGACCCCTTCCTCACCGTGCTGTCGCCGGTGTTGCTGCCCTTCTGTTACGCCTACGCCTGGCTGGGCATCGCCGCCGTGCTGTGGTCCGCCAGCAGCTTGCGGGTCAGCCGGCTTGGCCTGGCCTTCCCCGAACGCCAGCCGCAGCTGGCGGCGCTGATGGCCAGCCAGCTCAGCCTGCATCTGGGCATCGTCGCTTTTTCACGCTTGCTGGACTGGCGGCCGCTGCTGTCCTACCTGATGGCTCCGCCGCTGATCATGGTCGTCAGCTACGCCTGTTACCGCGCGCTCTTGTACGTGATGCGCCGTCAGCCGGAAGCGCGTCTGCCCTGGACAGTGTTCGGCGGCATGACCGTGATCAGCCCCCTGCTGGTGATGTGGCTGTCCGATTGGCTGGCCCCCATCGTGCTGAGCCTGACCTGATCCCCCGCAACGACGTCCATAAAAAACCCGAGTCTTTCGACTCGGGTTTTTTTGACGCCGGACAAGCTCTCCGGCGCTTTATCGAATCCACTTACTTCTTGCCGGCTTCGATGGTGATGTTCAGCTGCAGATCGTCGCCCACCGCCGGCGCGTAAGCGCCCACGCCGAACTCGCTGCGCTTGATGGTGGCGGTGGCGTCGGCGCCGCACCACGGCTTCTTGGCCATCGGATGGGAATCCACGCACTTGAAGTTGGTCACCGTCAGCATCACCGGCTTGGTCACGCCGTGCAGGCTCAGTTGACCGTCCACCGCCGCCAGCTTGTCGCCGTTGAAGGTGAATTTGTCGGATTTGAACGTGATGGTCGGGTACTTCTCAACGTCCAGGAAGTCCGGGCTGGCGATGTGCTTGTCGCGCGCCGCCCAGCCGCTGTCGTGGCTGGCGGTCTTGATCACGATGTCCACCGAGCCGGTTTTCTTGGCCTGGTCCAGCACCACGGTGCCCTTGGTGTCGTTGAAACGGCCGCTCAGCGTGGAAAAGCCCAGGTGGCTCAGCGAGTAGCCGGCATGGGTGTGCGAGCTGTCCACTTCGTAAGTGACCGGGGCGGCTTGCGCGCTGCCCAGCACGCCCAGCGTCATCACGGCGGCAAACAGAGTTTTCATTTTGGTCGTCACGTCGGTTTTCTCCAGGGTAAAGAAAGGCAAGATCACTTGCCGGTCAGAACGAATTTGTATTTGACGGTCACCAGATCGGCGATCGCCTCGGTGTCGTCCCAAGCGCCGTCGCCCACCTTGAACTGCAGGCGTTGCAGCGGGAAGCTGCCTTGCAGCGTGGTTTCATTGCCCGCGCTGGCGGCGGTGAAGGTGGACACCACCTCGCGGCTGACGCCCTTCAGGCTCAGGGTGCCGCGGGTTTCGAACTTGCCGCCGCCCAGGGCCTTCACCGATTTGGCGGTGAAGGTGGCCTTGGGCAGGCTGGCGATATTGAAGAAGGACGCGCCGCGCACCGTGGTGTTGCCGTCGGCGCTGCCCACGTCCACGCTGCCCAGGTCCACGGTGAACACCGCCTTGGTGGCCTCCGGCTTGGCGGCGTCGAAGCTGACGTTGGCGGCGAAGCTCTTGAAGCGGCCTTCGGTGGGCACGTTCATCTGCTTGAAGGTAAAGCCCAGCGTGCTCTTGGCCGCGTTCAGCGTTTGCGCGGCCTGGGCCGGCGCCATGGCCAGCGCCACGGCGGCGCTCAGGGCGAGGGAAGTCAGAAATTTCATGCTTGAGGATCTCCTTTGCGACAGGACGGCAACATCCGCGCCAGTGTGGCGTCGCGATCGATAAAGTGATGTTTCAATGCCGCCAGCGCGTGCAGGCCGACGATGGCGACGATGGCGTAAGCCATCAGCGCGTGGCTCCAGCCCAGCACATGGCCCAGCGCTTCGTTCTTGTCCACCAGGTCCGGCAGTTGCACCAGGTTGAACCATACCACCGGGTAGCCCTTGGCCGAGCTCATCAGCCAGCCCACCAAGGGCATGGCCAACATCAGCGCGTACAACAGCACGTGGATCAGACCGGCGGCCTTGAGCTGCCAGGCCGGCTGCCCGGGCAAAGGCGCCGGCGCGCCGCGGCGCGCGCGCCAGACCAGGCGCAGCACGGCCAGCGCCAGCACGCTGATGCCCACCCATTTGTGCCAGGCGATCAAAGAGGCTTTCAGTTTGAAACTGGCCGGCGAAGTGATTTGCATGCTGTTGAAATACCAGCCCATGATCAGGGCGGCAATGATCAACAGCGCAATCAGCCAGTGCAGGGCTATCTGTGTCGGACTGTAGCGTTGCATCGAATTCCTTATTACAAATGAGCGGCAGATTAAAACTTATCATGCCCGTTAATCATAAAAGCGCGCCCATTGCCGTCATAGCGAAATTATTAGCGCAAAAGATTCAAATTTTCTGAACAACCGCCTGGCGACGCAATGGCAGTTGAGATTGGGAATCACTATGAATAACAAACGACGGCAAGGTTCCCGTATGCGATATAAAACAAAAAACCGCCAGGGGCAAAGCCCGCTGGCGGTTTCCGACCTGTCTCAAAAGCCGGTC
Source organism: Chromobacterium rhizoryzae (assembly GCF_020544465.1). Classification (NCBI taxonomy): domain Bacteria; kingdom Pseudomonadati; phylum Pseudomonadota; class Betaproteobacteria; order Neisseriales; family Chromobacteriaceae; genus Chromobacterium; species Chromobacterium rhizoryzae. The sequence continues at coordinate 2,153,894 of NZ_CP066126.1, read as the reverse complement.
AACGGCTCTTGACGAAGGGAATGCCTATCGCTTTGGGCGCCACCGCGCGGCCGACGAAGCCCGCCAGCAGCAAGACGGTCAGCACATAGGGAATCACCGCGATGGCCTGGGACGGGATCTGGCCGATGCCCGGCAGCGCCACGCCTTCCAGACGGATCTGGATGGCGTCGGCGAAAGCGAACACTAGGCAGCCCAGCACCGCCGGCAGCGGCTTCCATTTGCCGAAAATCAACGCGGCCAGCGCCAGGAAGCCCTTGCCAGCCGTCATTTCCTTGATGAAGCTGCCGGTCTGGTACACCGACAGATAGGTGCCGGCGATGCCGCACAACACGCCGCCCCAGAACAAGGCGGTGTAGCGCACCCTGGCCACCGAAATGCCGGCGGTGTCCGCCGCGTGCGGGTTCTCCCCCACGGCGCGCAGACGCAGGCCGAAGCGGCTCTTGTACAACACCCAGGCCACCAGCGGCACGATCAGGAACAGAGTCAGATACACCAGGATGCTGTGGCCGGACAGCAGCTTGCTGTACAGCTGGCCCAGCAACGGCACCTCGCGCAGCTCATGGGCGAACGGCAGCGCGATCTCGTGGAAGCGGCCTTCGTCCGGCAGCTGCGGGGTATTGCCGCCCTGCTGGAACCAGGCCAGGCCCAGCACCGGGGTGATGCCGGAAGCGACGGTGTTGAGCGCCATGCCGGAAATCAGCTGATTGCCGTTGTAGGTGACGGACACGAAGGCGTGGATCATCGCCATCGCCACCGAGGCGGCGATGCCGCAGGCCATGCCTATCCACGGGTTCTGAGTGGCGAAGGCCGCGGCGGCCGCGGCAAAGGCCGCCACCAGCATCTTGCCTTCCAGGCTGATGTCCACCACGCCGGAACGTTCAGAGAACATGCCGGCCATCGCGGCCAGGATCAGCGGCGTGGCCACGCGCAGCGTGGAATCGAGCAGACTGAAGAAGATTTCCATTATTTGTCGTCCTTGCGCTTGAACAGGCCGGCGATGAACGGCTCGAACAGGTTTTCCAGCGCGCCGCAGAACAGGATGATCAGACCCTGGATGAAGATGATCATCTCGCGGGTGATCATCGGCTTCTCAAAAGACAGATCGGAGCCGCCCTGGGTCAAGGCGCCGAACAACAGCGCGGACAGGATGATGCCCACCGGGTGGTTGCGCCCCATCAGCGCCACGGCGATGCCGACAAAGCCCACGCCGTTGGTGAACATCACATTCATGCGGTGGGCGGAACCCATCAGCTCGTTGACCGCGGCCAGACCGGACAACGCGCCGGACACGCACATGGCGAGGATGATGACGCGGCTGACGCTCATGCCGGCGTAGCGGGCGGCCGGTTCGCTGGTGCCCACGGTGCGCAGTTCGAAGCCCCAGCGGCTATGCCACACCACCAGGTAGAACAGCGCGGCGGCCAGCAAGGACATCACGAAGCTCAGGTTCAGCGGCGAGGTGGGAATCTCCACGCCAAAGCGCGCCGCCACTTCATGGATGGCGGGAATCCAGGCCGCCTGGCCGAATTCGCGCGTGGTCGGGTTCTGCGAGCCAGCCTCGATCAAGTGATGGCTGATCAGGTACAACATCAAGGAGTAAGCGATGAAGTTGAACATGATGGTGGTCACCACGATGTGGCTGCCCCGCTTGGCCTGCAACCAGCCCGGCACGAAGGCCCAGGCCGCGCCGAAGCCCATCGCCGCCAGGATGGCCAGCGGCACCAGCACCGCCGGCGGCAGGCTGTGGTCGAAGCCCAGCACCACCAGGGTGGCGCCCAGACCGGCCAGATAAGTCTGGCCTTCGCCGCCGATATTGAACAGGCCGGCATGGAAGGCGGTAGCCACCGCGAGACCGGTGAAGATGAAGCCGGTGGTGTAGAACAGGGTGTAGCCTATGCCCTCGCCGTAGCCGAAGGCGCCGTTGATCAGCAGCTTCAGGCATTCCCAAGGGTCTTCGCCTATCAGCCAGGTGACCAGGCCGGTCACCAGCAGCGCCGCCATCAGATTAAGCGCCGGCAGCACCGTCAGCTGCGCCCAGCGCGGCAAGGTGGAAGGTTGTCCGAATTTCAATGCTTGTGCCCTCCCATCAGCAGGCCCAGCGAAATGGTGTCGGCGTCCTTGGCCGCCACTTCGCCGGAGATCTGTCCGCCGGCCATGACCAGGATGCGGTCGGCCAGCGCCAGGATTTCTTCTAATTCAACCGAGACCAGCAAAATGGCCTTGCCCTCGTCGCGCAGTTCCACCAGCCGCTTGTGAATGAACTCGATCGCGCCGATGTCGACGCCGCGCGTCGGCTGGCCGATCAGCAACAGGTCCGGATTGGCGTGGATTTCACGCGCCAGCACCACTTTCTGCTGATTGCCGCCGGAGAGCAGGCCCACGCGCAGCAGCGGATTGCCCGGGCGGATGTCGAATTGCTGGATGAAGTCGCGGGTGCGCGCCAACAGCCGCTTGCGCGAATACCACGGGCCGCGGCCCAGGCCGGTTTCGCCGTGATAGCCGAGAATGGCGTTTTCATAGCTGGAGAAGGCCTTGACCAGGCCCTCTCGCGAGCGGTCTTCCGGCACGTGGGCGATGCCCAGCTTGCGGTAGAGCGCGGCGCGCGGCTCGCCGCCGCAACGGCGGCGCAGCAGGTCTTCGCCCTTGTAGACCATCTCGCCGGCGCTGGGCTCCAGCATGCCGGCCAGCACTTCCAACAGTTCCGACTGGCCGTTGCCGGACACGCCGGCGATGCCGACGATCTCGCCGGCGCGCACTTCGAAATTCAGCTGGTCCAGCAGTTTGACCGCGCGCGCGTCGGTCAGGCACAGATTCTTGACGCTGAGCACCGCCGCGCCCGGCTCGCGCTCGGCCTTGTCCACTTTCAGGCTGACCTTGCGGCCCACCATCAAGTCCGCCAGCTTTTCCTTGTCCACGTCGCAGGTGGCGACATTGGCCACCACGGTGCCGGCCCGCATCACGCTGACGCCGTCGGTGATGTCCATCACCTCGCGCAGCTTGTGGGTGATCAGGATCACGGTCTTGCCCTGCGCCTTCAGCGAACGCAGGATATGGAACAGGTGATCGGCTTCCTGCGGCGTCAGCACCGCGGTGGGCTCGTCCAGAATCAGCACGTCGGCGCCGCGGTACAAGGCCTTGAGGATTTCCACCCTTTGCTGCAGGCCCACGCCCAGATCGCCCACCAGCGCGTCCGGATCCACCTCCAGCGAGTAATTGCGGTTGAGCTCTTTCAGATGCTCGCGGGCCTCGTCCAGCCCCTTTTTCAGCACCAGGCCGCCTTCGGCGCCCAGCACGATGTTTTCCAGCACGGTAAAGGTGTCCACCAGCATGAAATGCTGATGCACCATGCCGATTCCCAGCGCGATGGCTTCCTGGCTGTTGCGGATCGGCGCTTCCTTGCCGTTCACCCGGATGGCGCCGCTGTCGGCTTGATAATAGCCGTACAGAATGCTCATCAACGTGGATTTACCGGCCCCGTTTTCGCCGATGACGCCATGGACGGTGCCCTTGGCGATTTTCATCGAGACGTCGCGGTTGGCTTTGACGGCACCAAAACTCTTGTTGATGCCCGCCAGCTCAATGGCAAACTCGGTCATGCTTATTCATATTCCCTGGTTAGGGTCAACCTGATTCCGCTCCGGCATGAACAAACAGGCACGATGGAATGCATCGTGCCTGCGTCCCCGAAACGGATCAGGGAAAACTCAGCTCAGCTTATTGCATCGGGCAACTGTTGTTGGCGCGGTAATCCACCACCTTGATCTTGCCGCCGATGATGTCCGCCTTGGCCGCGTTGATCTTCTTCTCCATCGCAGGAGTGATCACTTTGCGGTTGTTGGCGTCCAGCGCCCAATCCACGCCGGCCTCCTTCAGGCCCAGCACCTTGACTTCCGGCTTCCAGGAACCGTTCTTGGCGTCCTTGAAGGTGTTGAACACCGCCACGTCCACGCGCTTGACCATGGAGGTCAGCACCGAACCCGGGTACAGATGGTTCTGGTTGCTGTCCACGCCGATGGAGTACTTGCCGGCGGCCTTGGCGGCTTGCAGCACGCCCAGGCCGGTGCCGCCGGCGGCGGCGAACACCACGTCCACGCCGCGGTCGAACTGACTCTTGGCCAGCTCAGTGCCGCGCGCCGGGTCGTTGAAGGCCTGCGGGGTGGTGCCGGTCATGTTCTGGATCACGCTGGCGTTCTTGTTGGTGAACTTGACGCCCTGCACATAGCCACAGCCGAAGGCGCGGATCAGCGGCACGTCCATGCCGCCGACAAAGCCCACCTTGCCGCTCTTGGAGGCCATCGCCGCGGCCACGCCGGTCAGGAAGGCGCCTTCTTGTTCCTTGAACACGATGCTCTGAACGTTGGAACCTTTTGCCACGGCGTCGATCAGAGTGAACTTGACCTTGGGGAACTCCTTGGCCACGGTTTCCACCGCCTGGGTGAAGGAGAAGCCGATGGCCACCACGATGTCGGCGTCGCGGCGCGCCATATTGCGCAGCAGCTGTTCTTTCTGGGCTTCGGACGCGATCTGGCCGTCGCGGTAGTTGATCTTGAATTCCTTCTTGAAACGCTCGGCGCCGTTGTACGCGGACTCGTTGAAGCTCTTGTCAAACTTGCCGGCCATGTCGTAGACCACGGCGGGCGAGAATTCTTTGGCGAAGGCGGAAGTGGACAACACCGCGGCCGCTACGGCAAAGCTCATTCGTTTCAGCTGGATTTTCATCTCTATGACTCTATGGAGTTTGTTGGTCAACCCGCACGTCGATCACCCCCTGTGGTTCCCGTGTCGTGCAGCGAAGCAAAGCGCCCGCCAACCCTTTGTCATGTAGCGTCGCAACTACACGCCTGGTTGCGCGGATGCGGTCCTGCCGCCATCCCGTGGCAAACGGGATCGCAATCGGCACAGACGCCGCCCTGTCATTCTTGTTTGAGCGCGGCGAATTGTAATGACGCACCCATGGCCTGTAAACAACTTCCTCTCTACTTTGAAATATCATGTCGCAACGAAAGCCGGCAAAGCCCGAGTCCGCGCACAAAAACGCCAATAGCATGACAAACCGCTGTTGTTTTCGCGTAATGGAAGCGTAAGACATAAAACTACAGCACAAGGGCATCGTCCGTCGCCCGCGCGCCTTCCAAAGCCGGCCGGCAACGCCTACAATGCCGGCCTTCCCCACCCGCTTCAAGCCGCCCCATGCTGCCCATTCTTTACCGCGACGACCGGCTGATCGCCATTCACAAGCCCTCCGGCCTGCTGGTGCATCGCACCGCGCTGGACCGCAACGAAACCCGCTTCGCCGTGCAGCTGCTGCGCGACCAGATCGGCCAGCGGGTCTACCCGGTGCACCGGCTGGACAAGGGCACCTCCGGCGTGCTGCTGTTCGCGCTGGACAAGGACATGTGCCGCGAAATGAGCTGGCAGTTCGAACGCCAGCAGGTGGACAAGCGCTATATCGCCGTGGTCCGCGGCCACGCCGACGACGCCGGCCGCATCGACTACCCCTTGAGCCGCCGCCCGGACGATCTGGAATGGATAGGCGAAACCGTGGACACCGCGCCGCAGGCCGCCGTCACCGATTACCGCACGCTGGCGCGCATCGAGCTGCCGATCGAGGTCGAACGCTACCCCAGCAGCCGCTACAGCCTGCTGGAGCTGACGCCTCACACCGGCCGCCGCCACCAGCTGCGCCGTCATCTGAAGCACATCGCCCACCCCATCATCGGCGACGCCACCCACGGCAAGGGCCGCCACAATCGCATGTTCGCCGAGCATTTCGGCAGCCGGCGCCTGCTGCTGGCCTGCGTCGCAATGCGGCTGAGCCACCCTGACAGCGGGCAGCCGCTCTGGCTGCAAGCGCCGCCGGCCGACGATTTCATGCAGCTTGCGGAACAACTGGGCTGGCGCGCCGCGCTGGAGGACGCGCTGCGCGGCCACGCCGAATCCGGTACAATTCGCGGCTGACGAACGCCATATCCCGCAGCCATGCTCAGTTACCGCCACGCCTTCCACGCCGGCAACCACGCCGACGTGCTCAAGCATCTGATCCAGATCGAACTCCTGAACTACCTGGGCCAGAAAGCCAAGCCCTACTGGTATATCGACACCCATGCCGGCGCCGGCGCCTACTCGCTGGTGGAAGGTTACGCCACCAAGAACGCCGAATTCGAATCCGGCATCGCCCGCCTATGGCGGCGCGACGACCTGCCGGAAGCCGTCGCCAACTACGTCGAGGTAGTGCGCAGCCTGAACGCCGACGGCGAACTCAAGCTCTATCCCGGCTCGCCCTGGTGCGCGGCGGAAGTGATGCCGGCCAGCGACAAGCTGCGCCTGTTCGAACTGCACCCCACCGACCACCAGCTGCTGGCCGACACCTTCGCCGACGCCGGCCGCCGCGTGCAAATCCAGCAGGCCAACGGCTTCGAGGCGATCAAGGCGATCCTGCCGCCGCCGCCGCGCCGCGCGCTGGTGCTGATCGACCCGCCCTACGAGGACAAGCGCGATTACCAGCACGTGATCACCGCGCTGAAGGAAAGCCTGAAGCGCTTCGCCACCGGCGTCTACGCGGTCTGGTATCCCTGCCTGCAACGCGCGGAGATGAAGGAGCTGCCCAAGGAAATGAAGAAGCTGGGCGCCAAGAACTGGCTGCGCGCCGAACTGCACGTGCAAAAGCCGTCCAGCGACGGCTTCGGCATGCACGGCAGCGGCATGTTCATCCTCAACGCGCCGTGGACGCTGCCGCAGACGCTGCGCGAAGTGCTGCCCTACCTCGCCCAGCATCTGGCGCAGGATGCCGGCGCCAGCTATGTGCTGGAAACCGGCGGTGACCTTTAAAGAACCTATTTACGATCTACTGCGCGTCGTGGAGCGTTACACGGTGAGTACGGCTTCAGAATGCTCATGTACCTCTTGTACACTCCGCTTCTTCAACCGTTTTCGCCTTGTTTCCCCTTAGCTCGCGAGATCGTAAACAGGCCCTAAGCCCCAGCGAGAACCCATCGATGGCAAAACTCTTTTTCCGCTACGCCGCGATGAACAGCGGCAAGAGCACCCAGCTGCTGCAAATCGCCAACAACTACGAATCCATGGGCAAGACCGTGGCGCTGTTCACCAGCGCGATGGACGACCGCTACGGCTTCGGCAAGATCACCTCCCGCCTCAATCTGCAGCGCGACGCCCGCACCTTCTCGCCGGAGCTGAACTTCCTGGCCGAGGATTTCGGCCAGACCGCCTGCATCCTGATCGACGAAGCCCAGTTCATCACCCCGGAACAGGTGCACCAGTTGCATGAGCTGGCCCATACCCGCAACATCCCGGTGATCTGCTTTGGCCTGCGCACCGATTTCCGCGGCGAGCCCTTCATCGGCTCCGGCATGCTGCTGGCGCTGGCCGACGAAATCGAAGAGATCAAGACCATTTGCGAATGTGGCAAAAAAGCCACCATGCACATTCGCATCGACGCCGATGGCCGCCGCGTCAAGGAGGGCCCGCAGGTGGAAATCGGCGGCAATGCCCGCTACCGCGCGGTTTGCGCCCGCTGCTTCTACCGGCTCTGAAGCCGCCGCCCGCCCGCCGAAACCCGCCCGCCTCAGCGGGCTTTTTTGCGCCCGCCGCCGGCGCGCTCAAAAAAAACTTGCCCTGGGCTTTGATAATGTACACAATCAAATCTGCTTGCATTACAGAGGATTAGCCAATGAGCCATGGGGGCAAACGCAGCGGCGCCGGCCGCAAATCCAGCTACGGCGGCGACAAGACCGTCGCCCTCCGCGTGCCGGAACCGTTGAAACCGGTGCTGGAAGACTGGCTGCGCGATTACCGCAGCTGGCGCACCGCCCACAACGCCCAGGCCGACGACGTGCGTACGCTGGCGCGCCACCTCAGCGAGTTGTCGCTGCCGCTGTTCGCCAACAGCGTGCCGGCCGGCTCGCCGGTGGCGGCGGATGACCTCAAGGAAGACGACGTGGACCTCAACGCCAGGCTGGCGCCGCGGCCGGGCAGCACCTTCCTCGTCACGGTCAAGGGCGAATCCATGTTGGGCGCCGGCATCCACGACGGCGACCTGCTGGTGGTGGACCGCGCGACGGAGGCGCGCAACGGCAAGGTTGTGGTGGCGGCGCTCAATGGCGAGCTGACGGTGAAGCGGCTGGAAAAAACCGCCAAAGGCATCCGCCTGCTGCCGGAAAACCCGGAATTCCAGCCGATTCCGGTGCCGGAAGACGCCGCCTTCCATATCTGGGGCGTCGTCACCAACGTCATCCACAAAGTGGACTGAACCTTCGGGAGAACACCATGGAACACACTCAAGCGCAGTACGACAGCATCAAGATGAAGTTCATGGACTGGCGCCGGCTGCCGCGCGCCTTCCGCGCGGTGATCCAGGGCCAGCCGCAAGTGCTGGTCAGCCGCCCGGGGCGAGACTTCTACGTGCCGGTGCAGTTTGTTTAGCCACCTTTATTAGCCACGGAAACACACGGAAGACACGGCAAAAGACAACTCCTTCGGCCAGGAGGCCCACGAAACCTTCTACCGTCTTTGGTCCGTGTTTTTCCGTGTGTTTCCGTGGCAAAAGCAACCACAGACCTTGACTGCTCCCGTGGCCTTCCGTGGCAAAAGACGTTTTCCGCTCCCCCCTTAAGAGCGGCTAACATTGTCAGTTTCACGGCTGAGGCAAGGCGCGCCGACGCAGGCAGTACTTGAGTACGACAAGTCGGCGCAACGCAGCATCAGGGGTTTGTTAGCCGCTCTAAGCAAGCGTCACGCTTAATTGGCCTCGCCCACGTCCGGCCCGCGCATCGCGTCCGCCGGCATGTTCAAACGCTCCACCTGGACGCGTGCCGCGGCGAAGGCCGGGCCGGCCAGCTCCGCCGCCCAATCCGCCGCCTTGCCGGCCATGCGCTCCAGCCGCCGCGCCAGTTCCGGCTGCGCCGGCGGCCGCAGATGGGCCAGGATCAGATCGGTCTGCCGGGGATCGTTGCAGACCAGCACCATATCGCAACCAGCGGCCAAGGCCGCGTCGGCGCGCTGCACGAAGTCGCCGGCGCCGGCCGCGCCCTCCATGTCCAAGGCGTCGGAGAAGATCACGCCGTCAAAGCCCAGCCGGCCGCGCAGCACCTGCTGCAGCCACACCGGCGAGAAACCGGCCGGCTGCGCGTCCACCGCCGGGTACAGAACATGCGCCGGCATCACCGAGCCCATGCCGGCGGCCGCCAGGCGGCCGAAGGGCACCAGATCGTCCGCCTCCAGCTCGGCCAGGCTGCGGCCATCCTCCGGCATCAGATGATGGCTGTCGCCCTCGACGAAGCCATGGCCGGGGAAGTGCTTGCCGCAAGTGGACATGCCGCCGCGCGCCAGGCCGCGCTGCAAGGCTTCGGCCAGTTCCGCCACAATGACCGGATCGCGGTGGAAGCTGCGGTTGCCTATCACCGCGCAGCGCCCCCAATCCAGGTCCAGCACCGGGGTGAAGGACAGGTCGACGCCGCAGGCGGACAGCTCGGCGGCCAACACATAGCCCACGTTCTCCGCCTGCTCCAAGGCCGCCGCGCGGTCCTGCTCCCACATCCTGCCCAGCACCTGCATCGGCGGCAGACGGGTGAAGCCGTCGAGGAAGCGCTGCACCCGGCCGCCCTCGTGATCCACCGCGATCAGCAAATGCGGGCTGCGCAAGGCGCGGATTTCCGCGGTCAGCGCCTTCAGCTGCTCGATGTCCTGGAAGTTGCGGCGGAACAGGATCACCCCGCCCACCAGCGGATGCGCCAAGCGCTGTTTCTCTTCGTCCGTCAGCCGCAGGCCGGCCACGCCCGCCATTACCGGCCCGCGCGGCAAGGCCGCGTTCTGTTGAGTCTGCTGCATCGGTTTGCTCTCTCTCTTAGAACCTGTTTACGATCCGCAACGCCTTGTGGAGCGTTACACGGTGAGCACGTCTTCAAAATGCTCATGTACCGTGTGTACACTCCGCTTTTTCAGCCGCAACGCCTTGTCTCGCCCTTGCTCGCGAGATCGTAAACACGTTCTTAGCCGGGCGCGGAGCGCTCCAGCACCACAAAAGCCAGCGCGTGGCCGCGTTCGTCGCTGATGGACAGATGACGCGCGCCCACGCCGCGCCGGCTTAAAAATTCTTCCAATTCTGGGCTTAGCGCCAATAGCGGCTTACCCCATTCATCATGCTCAACCCAGATCGCCGTCAGCAACACCGGCGCGCGCACCCCGGTGCCCAGCGCCTTGGCCAAGGCCTCCTTGACTGCGAAGCGCTTGGCCAGAAAGCGCGCCGGATCGGCGCTGTCGGCGAAAGCCCGCCGCTCGGCCGGGGCCAGCATGTGCCGCCCCAGCTTGAAGCCCCAGCGCTGGAACATCCCCCGCATGCGCTCGATGTCCACCAGATCGGTGCCGATGCCGTAAATCATCGTCCGCCCTCCCCGCGCCCGCTCAGCCAAAAAGCGCGGGACAGCCACAGCAGCAGGCAGGGCAGCCAGACGTAAAGCAGCTCCGAACTCAGCACCCGCAGCCCCTTGGGGCCCAGCCAGCGGCCGGGCGTCAGCGGCGAGCCTTCGATAGGCCGCCAATCAAACAAGAAGCGCCCCGGATGCCAGGGCATCGCCAAAGCCGGGCCATGGGTGGCGTCGGTCCACATGTCCAGCAAGGCGTGGGAGGCCACCGCCAGGCTCAGCACGACAAAAGCGCGTAGCGGCCCCAGCCCCAGCCGCGACCACCAGCGGCGCCCGAGCGCGGCCAGCGCGCCGCCGGCGATCAAGGCCAGCGTCAGCGAATGAGAGATGCCCCGATGCCCCCAGGGGCTGGCATAGGGAATGCCCAGCTTGAAAGTGATCACGTCCAGATCCGGCAGCATCGCCGCCGCGCCGCACAGCAGCAGCCAGCCGGCCATGCCGGGCGCGCGCAGCGGACGCGGCGCGCACAGGCCGGCCAGCGTCGCGCCGGCCAGGGCGTGGGAGACGACGGTGGGCACCGGAATCAGCCGCGCGCGGCCGCCATCAGCGTCTTCATCTCCTTCACCGCCTCGGCGAAGCCGACGAACAGCGCCTGGGCGACGATGGCGTGGCCGATATTCAGTTCCGCGATCTGCGGAATGGCGGCGATCGGCTGCACATTGTGGTAGTTGAGGCCGTGGCCGGCGTTGACCACCATGCCCAGCTCGGCGGCGAAGGCGGCGGCGTCGCGGATGCGCGCCAACTCGGCGTCGCGCGCCGCGGCGTCATGGGCGTCGGCGTAAGCGCCGGTATGCAATTCCACCACGCGCGCGCCGGCGTCCCAGGCGCGCTGGATCTGCGCGCGGTCAGGATCGATGAAGATGGACACGCGGATGCCGGCGTCCAGCAGGCTGCGGGTGTAGCGGCTGACATCGGCGAAATGGCCGATGGCGTCCAGGCCGCCCTCGGTGGTGACTTCCTCGCGTTTTTCCGGCACCAGACACACGTCTTCCGGCTTCACCGCCAGCGCATTGGCCAGCATTTCCTCGGTCATCGCCATTTCCAGGTTGACCCGGGTCTTGACCACCTGGCGCATCGCCACCACGTCGGCGTCCTGAATGTGACGGCGATCCTCGCGCAGATGCAGGGTGATCAGGTCGGCGCCGGCGGTTTCCGCCACCAGCGCGGCCTCCACCGGGCTGGGATAACGGGTGCCGCGCGCCTGGCGCAAGGTGGCGACGTGATCGATGTTTACGCCCAACAGAATCATATTCACTCCCGATAGCTTGGCCTCAATCCGACAGCGAATTGACGGCCTGTAACAGTTCGCGCGAAGCCAGCGGCTCCTCGCCCAATAAAGCGGTCAACCATACTCGCATCAGCGCCCGCGCTTCAAGCCGGGTGGCCGCAGCCGCGTAATCGTCGGCCTCTATCGCCAGCAAGCTGGCGCCGCTGAGCCGCAGCCCGCGCTCCAGGCTCTGGCCGGCGTCGCGCTCCGGCGCGGCGTTGCCCTGGCACCAATAATCAAGTCCGGCGTCCACGTCCGCGCCGTCGCCGTCGCGCAGCAGGCTGGGCGCGTAGCCCAACACCTGGATCAGCCGCAATTCGTAGCGGCGCAGCACCGCGGCCAGACCGCCTTGCCGCGCCAGGCCGCGCACCGCCGCGTCGTAAACGGCGAAGGCGCGCGGTTCGGGGTCGTCGCGCGCGGTCAGCTTCAACATCAATTCGTTCAGATAAAAACCGCAGATCAGCGGCAGTCCGGACAACTGCGGCACGCCGCCGTCCCAGTCCGCGCTGTGCAGGGTGCGCAGTTCGGCCTTGCCGAACCAGGACAGGGTCAAGGGCTGGAAAGGCAGCAGCAGGCCGCGCAGATCGGCCCGCGGCCGCCGCGCGCCGCGCGCCACCACCGAAAAACGGCCGTGGTCGCGGCTGAGCACCTCCACCAGCAAACTGGTTTCCCGGTAGGGCTGCGCGTGCAACACATAGGCCGGCTGGCGATCCACCCTGCCCGGCTGGCTCATCCGGCGCCCCCGGCCGCCGGCCGCGGGCACACCGCGGCCGCGCTCACATTGAAAGCGAATACCCGATACCAGGCTTCCGGTCCGTAGCGCTGGGCGATCAGGCGCTCGGCGCACTGACGCCAGGCGGCGATGGCCTCGACGCTGTCCCAGTAGGACACGGTGTCCCGTCCCGGCTCTCCGCGCTCCAGACCCAGGAAGCCGGCCTGGCAGGGCGCCAGCCGGGCGATGCGCTCCAGCAAGTCGCGGCTGCCGGGCAAGTCCTGCCCTTGCTGCAGAGAAAAAATCACCGTCCAACAGGACGGCGCCAAATGATAGTGCATGAGGGCTTCAGTCCAGGCCGAATTCCCGCAGGAAGCGGACGTCGTCGGCCCAGCCGGATTTGACCTTGACCCAGACCTGCAGGAAGACCTTGCCGTCGAACAATTTTTCCATGTCCATCCGCGCCTCGGTGGAGATTTTCTTCAGCTTCTCCCCGCCGCGGCCGATGACGATGGGCTTCTGGTTTTCCTTGTCCACCAGCACGCCGATATGGATGCGGCGCAGCTCGCCGTCCATTTCGAACATTTCCACTTCCACGTTCATTTCGTACGGCAGCTCCTCGCCCAGGTAGCGGAACAGCTTCTCGCGCACGATCTCGGCGGCCAGGAAGCGTTCGCTCTTGTCGGTGACCATGTCTTCCGGATACAGCGGCATCGATTCCGGCAGATGCGGACGCACTTGCTCCAGCAGCTCGCTCAGGCGCTGGCCGTGCTTGGCGCTGACCACTTCCACGCCGGCGAAGGCGAATTCCGCCTGCACTTCGGCGATGAAGGCCTGCAGCGCGTCGCGGTCCTTGGCCTTGTCCAGTTTGTTCACCACCAGAATCACCGGGGTGCGCTTGGGCAGCAAGGCCATCACTTCGCGGTCCGCGCCGGTGAAGCGCATCGCCTCCAGCACGAACAGCACGCAATCGACGCTGCCCAGCGAGTCCTTGACGCTCTTGTTCAGGGTTTCGTTGAGCGCGCCCTTGTGAAAGGTCTGGAAACCCGGGGTGTCGACGAAGACGAACTGGGCGTTGTTCTCGGTGTGGATGCCGGTGACGCGGTGACGCGTGGTTTGCGCCTTCTTGGACGTGATGCTGATCTTCTGGCCGATCAGATGGTTCATCAGCGTGGACTTGCCGACGTTGGGACGGCCGACGATGGCGACGAAGCCGCAGTGATATTGGATGTCAGTCATATACGTTTCTTGCTCGCAGCGAGTTTTTGTTCCAGCAGGATCAGCGCCGCTTCGGCGGCCTGCTGTTCGGCGGCGCGGCGGCTGCCGCCTTCGCCGGTGGAGCCTATCGCCAGCTCGCCCAGGTCGCATTCCACGCGGAACCATTGCTCATGGGCTTCGCCGCTTTGCGACAGTATCCGGTATTTGGGCAAGGCCAGCTTGCGCGCCTGCAGCGCTTCTTGCAAACGGGTCTTGGCGTCCTTGGCCTGGCGGCTGGTGTCGATCGAGGACACGCGTTCGGCGTAGAGCCTGCGCACCACTTGCTCGGCGCGCAGAAAATCGGAGTCGAAGCTGACCGCGGCGAAAGTGGCTTCCAGCGCGTCGGCGAGGATGGACGGACGGTTGAAACCGCCGCTTTTCAGCTCGCCCTCGCCCAGGTACAGGTAATCGCCCAGCTTCAGCTCGTGGGCGATTTCGGCCAGGGTGTTCTGGTTGACCAGATTGGCGCGCAGCCGCGACAGCTCGCCCTCGGTCAGCTTGGGAAATTGATCGAACAGCATGCGGGCGACGGTGTAATTGAGGATGCTGTCGCCCACGAATTCGAAACGCTCGTTGTTGCCGGCGCCGTAACTGCGATGCGTCAAGGCTTGACGCAGCAACTCCGGCTTCTGAAATGCGTAATCCAGCGCCTGACTCAGGCGCCGGAATCTATTGTCGGTTGGTATCACTTGGCTTATTGCGGGGGCTGGCCCGCTTGGGTATCGAATTTGAACAGCAGACTGACATTGGAGAACAAGGGCACTTCGCGCTGATAAGCGGCGCGGATGTACACGTAATTGCCGCCGGTCACCACCACCAGGTTTTCACCCTTGATCGAGGCGATGCCGGCCACGCCCGCCCGCTGGTTGAAATCCCGGCGAACGGATAGCTCGCCGACATTGCTTTGAGCGGACAAGGCGGTGATCGCCTGGCGCACCTCGGCGTACTCCGAGTACACCGGCATCACCTTCATGCCCAGCACGAGGATCGCGCCCAGCACGATCATCACCAGCAGTACGGAAAACAGCGACAGGCCCTTCTGACGACTGAAATGCATAATGCGCTCCGAGCTTGCGATCTTGCGTTTATCAGTGAATGGTTTTGCCGATGCGGGACAGGTCGCCAAAGTTCATCCAGATCATGAAGGCCTTGCCCACCATCAGCTTGTCGTTGACGAAGCCCCAGTAGCGGCCGTCCAGGCTGTTGTCGCGGTTGTCGCCCAGCATGAAGTAATGGCCGGCCGGCACCTTGCAGACAAAACCATTGTCATCATAGCGGCAGTTGTCGCGGAACGGGAAGTCCTGCACCTGGCTCAAAGCCACAGTGGGCGAACCGTCGTTGTTCAGCACCGAGTACGTGCGCGACCCCATGGTTTCCTTGTAGCGCTTGGCGTTGATCATCATCAAGCCCTGCTCCAGGTATTCGTAGTTGCCGTCGTCGGCGTCCGGCAGCGGCTTGCCGTTGACGCTCAGGCGCTTGTCGCGGTACTCGACCACGTCGCCCGGCAGGCCGATGGCGCGCTTGATGTAGTTGACCTTGGGGTTGGGCGGGAAGTTGAACACCACCACGTCGCCGCGCTCCACCTTGTCCACCGGCGCGAACACGGTGTTCAGCACCGGCACGCGCAAGCCGTAGGTGAATTTGTTCACCAGGATGAAATCGCCCACCACCAGGCCCGGACGCATCGAGCTGCTGGGAATCTGGAACGGCTCGGCGATGAAGGAGCGCAGCAGGAACACCACCAGGATCACCGGGAAGAAGCCGCGAGAATAGTCGACGAAATGGCCGGCCGGGGTCTCCGCCGCGCGGCGCTTGGCCAGCACCAGCTTGTCCGCCAGCCATACCGCGCCGGTGATCAGCACGAAGACCAGCATCACCGCGGTGAAGCTCATATAGTTGGACAGCAGGCCGAAGCCGCCGATCAGCACCGCCAGATAGCCCCACTGCACCGCCTGCGGCCAATCCTTGGCGCCCTCTTGCTTCTTGCCGCCAAAAGCGATCAGCATGCCGCCGATCGCCACCGCCACGACAAACACCCAGAACAGATTTCCGCCCACTTATTTGTCCCCTACTTGAAGGATTGCCAGGAATGCTTCCTGCGGAATTTCCACATTGCCCACCTGCTTCATGCGCTTCTTGCCCGCCTTCTGCTTCTCCAGCAGTTTTTTCTTACGGGTGATGTCGCCGCCGTAGCACTTGGCCAACACGTTCTTGCGCAAGGCCTTGACCGTCTCGCGCGCGATGATGTGGCCGCCGATGGCCGCCTGCACCGCGATGTCGAACATCTGACGCGGAATCAGTTCGCGCATCTTGGACACCAGTTCGCGGCCGCGGTAGACGCTGGAGGCGCGGTGCACGATCAGCGACAGCGCGTCGACCTTCTCGCCATTGACCAGCACATCCAGCTTGACCAGATCGGCGCTCTGGAATTCCTTGAATTCGTAATCCAGCGAGGCGTAGCCGCGGCTGGTGGACTTCAGCTTGTCGAAGAAGTCCATCACCACTTCGTTCATCGGCAGATCGTAGGTGAGCATCACCTGACGGCCCATGTACTGCATATTGCGCTGTACGCCGCGCTTCTGGTTGCACAGCGTCATCACCGCGCCGACATAGTCTTGCGGCACCAGAATGGTGGAGGTGATGATGGGTTCGCGCAACTCGTCGTACTTGCCGGCGTCCGGCATCCGCGACGGGTTGGACACCACTTCCACCACGCCGTCCTTCATCACCACTTCGTAGTTCACCGTGGGCGCGGTGGTGATCAGGTCCATGTCGAACTCGCGCTCCAGGCGCTCCTGCACGATCTCCAGGTGCAGGAGGCCGAGGAAGCCGCAGCGGAAGCCGAAGCCCAGCGCCTGCGACACTTCCGGCTCGTACTTCAGCGAAGCGTCGTTCAGCTGCAGTTTTTCCAGCGCGTCGCGCAGCGCCTCGTAGTCGTGGCTTTCCACCGGATACAGGCCGGCGAATACCTGGGACTGCACTTCCTTGAAACCCGGCAGCGCCTCGGTGGCCGGCTTGGACACCAGAGTGATGGTGTCGCCGACCTTGGCCGATTTCAATTCCTTGATGCCGGCGATGACGAAACCCACCTCGCCCGCGTTCAGATTCGGACGCTGGACGGATTTGGGCGTGAACACGCCCACCTGTTCGCACAGATGCTCGGCGCCGGTGGCCATGAACTTGATCTTGTCCTTGGGCTTCAGCGAACCGTCGATCACGCGCACCAGCATCACCACGCCGACGTAGTTGTCGAACCAGGAGTCGACGATCAAAGCCTTCAGAGGACCGCCCGCATCGCCCTTTGGCGGCGGAACCTTGCTGACCACTTCTTCCAGAATGTCCTCGATGCCGATGCCGGACTTGGCCGAAGCGCGCACCGCGTCCGCCGCCTCGATGCCGATAATGTCTTCGATTTCCTGGCTGACGCGCTCCGGCTCGGCGGCCGGCAGGTCGATCTTGTTCAGCACCGGCACCACTTCCACGCCCAGCTCGATAGCGGTGTAGCAGTTGGCCACGGTCTGCGCTTCCACGCCTTGCGAGGCGTCCACCACCAGCAGCGCGCCTTCGCAGGCGGACAGCGAGCGCGACACTTCATAGGAGAAGTCCACGTGTCCGGGGGTGTCGATCAGGTTCAGGTTATAGACCTGACCGTCGCGCGCCTTGTAGCTCAAGGCCGCGGTCTGCGCCTTGATGGTGATGCCGCGCTCTTTCTCGATGTCCATCGAGTCCAGCACCTGGGCGCTCATTTCGCGCATTTCCAGGCCGCCACAGAATTGAATGAAGCGGTCGGCCAGGGTCGATTTGCCATGGTCGATATGGGCAATGATCGAGAAATTTCGAATGTTTTTCATGATATCCAGCAAAAGATAAGGGCACGCTAGCGTGCCCGGAACTGCCGATGGAAGCCGCGGGCCTGATGAAAGCGGCTCATCATCAGGATTGCGACCTCTAAAGCCGTTAACAGCCCATCCAGCAAGCGGGGGCACCCAAGTGCCCCCGATATAAACTCACACTGGCGCGGATTTTAGCCGATTTCGCCCAAATGTGCAGCCAATGCGGCCTGATCCAGGCGCCAATGGCAGATTTCGGTCTCATCCGCCATCAGAACCGGCACCAGTTCGTTGAAGCGGCGCTCCAGCTCCGGGTCGGCGTCGACATCGACGACGTCCAGCTCGAAGCCGTAGCGCTCGCGCCAGGGCTGCAGCTCGGCCAGCATCTGATGGCACAAGCTGCAGTATTCGCGGAAATACAGCGTCAGTCTCACTTGCCGTCGCCCACCGGCAGCGGGATGAACTGGGTAATCCCCTGACGCAGCACTTGCAGCGCGATCGACGAGCCCTTCTTGGCCGCGGACAAGGCGGACTTCAGCTGCTCGACATTGGCCAGCGGCTCGCTGCCGATGCCCACGATCACGTCGCCCGGCTGAATGCCCGCGCGCATCGCCACATTATTGGCGCCGCGCACCAGCAGGCCGTACTTGATGCCGGCGCGCTGCAACTGCGCCGGATTCAGCACCTGCAGCCGCAAGCCGATCTGCGAGAAGCTCTGCTCGGCCGGACGTTCCTGCTGCGAGCCGCGGTATTCGCGCTGCGCCAGCCTCGGGTCCTGATCCTGCTGCTCCACCGGCACCACCTTGGCCGACACCGCGGCGCGAGCGCGCCACAGGCCCAAGGTCACCGGCTTGCCGGGCGGAATGCTGCCGATCAGCCGCTGCAGATCGGAGCCGGATTCAACCGGCTTGCCGTCCACTTGCTGGATGATGTCGCCGGGCTTGACGCCGGCCTTGGCCGCCGGGCCGCCCGGCTCCACCGCGTTGATCAACGCGCCGGCCGGCTTGGCCAGACCGAAGGAGGCGGCCAGATCCTGGCTCAACTCCTGGATCACCACGCCGATCTTGCCGCGGCTGACATGGCCCTTGGCCTTCAGCTGAGCCACCACGTCCATCGCCACGTCGATGGGGATGGCGAAGGAAATGCCCATGAAACCGCCGGAACGGCTGAAGATCTGGGAATTGACGCCCACCACTTCGCCCCTGGCGTTGAACAGCGGGCCGCCGGAATTGCCGGGATTGATCGCGGCGTCGGTCTGAATGAAGGGCACGAAGGTTTCATCCGGCAGCATGCGGTTCTTGCCGGAGACGATGCCGGAAGTGGCGGTGTTCTCGAAGCCGAACGGCGAACCGATGGCCAACACGCCTTCGCCCACTTTCAAGGCGTTGGCGTCGCCGCGGCGCACCACCGGCAGCTTGTCGGCCTCAATCTTCAACAGCGCCACGTCGGTGCGGGCGTCGGAGCCTATCACCTTGGCCTTGTACTCGCGCTTGTCCGTCAGCTTGACGGTGATTTCATCGGCGCGGGCCACCACGTGCGCGTTGGTCAGCACATAGCCGTCGGCGGAAATGATGAAGCCGGAACCCAGCGACGACTCTTGCCGCTCCTGGGCGCGCGGCGGCGCGAAACGACGGAAGAATTCAAAGAAGGGGTCGCCGCTCATGCCCTCGGGCAGATCGTTGCTGACCTCGCGCACCGTGGACTTGGTGCTGATGTTGACGACGGCCTTGCCCTCGTTAGAGACAATCTGGCTGAAGTCCGGCAGTTCCGCGGCCATTGCAGCGGGCACCGCGCCCGCCATAATAGAGGCCGCCAGCATGGCGGAAACAATCAGTTTTTTAACCGGCATGAGCGCTCCATCTTGATATGTTGTGTTTGAGACGCGCCGGCGGAAGCCGGCTGGGGAATTTCAGCGTCGAACCGGCCGCGCGCCAGGCGCCCGGCCGCGGCGTTCGCCGCCGAGAAAAACAGGAAAGCCGGCGTCAAGGCGCCGGCGCCGCCCGGTCCGTTCCGCGCAAGCGCGCCGCCGGAGGCCAGGCCTCCGAACGGGCTTGCAGGAACGTCCACGAGCTTGGCCGTCATGGCTTGAGGCTGACTTTCAACCCTTTCAGCAGCCCCATCATCGCCGGCTCGGGCATATCGCCCACCGCGGTCAGCTGATAGCTGCCTTGCGGACCGGTGGCCATATTGATGGCGCCGTGCAGATTGCTGCTACGTTCCAGCCGCGCGCCTTCCGGCTGCGTCTCGACGAACAGCGACAGCATCACCAAGCCGTCGGAATACACCATGTGGCGCACCGACTTGCCCGCCTGGCCCGGCAGACTGCGCTGCACCGAGCGCAGCAGATGGAAGCCGTTGGGCAGCCCAGACACATCGTTGTCCACTTGCGCGCCGGCCTGCGGCGTCGACGCGCCGCCGGAGCGCAACAGGAACTTCTGCGCGAACTTGGGCCGATAGGCTCGCTTGTCCTTGGGGCCGTTCAGGTCGATGTCAGTGAAGGTGAACTGCTCCACCGCCTCGCCCTTGGGCGACAAGGTCACCATCTTCAAAGGCAGCGAGGTCAGCGGCTCCACGCACATGCGCAGGCTGTAGCGCTGCCTGTCCTTGGGCCGCAGCTCCAGCAGATTGCAATCGCGCTGAGCCACCCGGTCGCTGCCCACGTGCTTGAGCGCATACGACTGGTTGATCTCGCTCATGTCCTCCGGCAGCAAGGCCGGAAACAGGCGCATCGCGCTGATCTTGGCTGCGTTCAAGGCTTTCTTGTCCGGCGCGAAACAGGCCAGCTCATTGCCTTTGCGGACAATTTCGCGGGAAGGCCCGTCCAAGGACGTCCGCTTTTCCCGCATGGCTTCGCCTTGGCCTTCCCTGACGATGTGGAAGGTTTCCAGCGTGCCGTTCATCTGGTGCAGATAGGTGCCGTTCAGCGCCTGCTGGCGTCCGGCAGCCGCCACATTGCGCAGCAGCTGCCAGTCATCCTCTGCATGGGCGGCAGGCGCGGCCGCCACAACCATCAAACTGATCAGAGGAATTACACGCATTTAACGGCGAGCTCCGTTTCCGTAGGATACTTTCATATTGCCTTGTTCGGAGGTCACTTCCTGATGAGCCAGCAGATAGGGGTCGTCGCGCTCGGGCTGGCTGGCTTGCGCCGGCTGGGCCACTTGCACCGGCACGCCCTTGTCCGCCACCAGCGAGGCCGGCTCGCCGCGGTGCGAGAGCTGCTGCCAGCCCACCACGGCGGCGAAGCTCACGCTGGCGGCCAGCGCCACCGCGCCTGCGGTGCGGACGCTGGCGACCAAGGCCACCCCGCCTGCAGCGCGGCCGCGCGCCGGGCGCAACCAGCGCCGCGGCGCAAGCACCGTGGGCTCGTCCGCCAGCCGGCTGGCGACCTGCTCTCGCACATTGAGCGCAACCATGCGGTTGGCGCGCATCGCGTCGCCAATCAAGTGATACTCGCCCCAGGCGGCATCCAGTTGCTTGTCAGATGAAATGGAGGCGATGGCTCTGCCTATGTCAGAGTCGTCCAGTTCGCCATCCATCATCGCGGATATCGTTTCTTTCATACCTACCACCTTCTGTTCTTGGCCGTATCCAGCAAAGGCCTGAGCTCGGCAGCAATCGCCTCGCGCGCCCGGAAAATCCGCGAGCGCACGGTGCCTATCGGGCAATCCATCACCTTGGCGATTTCATCGTAGGATAGACCGTCCATTTCCCTGAGCGAAATTGCGGTTCTTAGTTCCTCCGGCAAAGCCTCCACGGCGGCATTGACCGTTGCCAGAATCTCCTTGTTCATCAGCTCGGTTTCGGGCGTGTTCAGGTCGGGCAACTGCGACGCCATGTCGAAGCTCTCGCCGTCCTCGTCCTCTATCTCACTGTTGACCACCGGACGACGTCCGGAGGCGCTAAGGAAATTCTTGGCAGTATTGATGCCGATTCTGTACAGCCATGTGTAAAACGCGCTCTCGCCACGAAACGACGGCAAGGCACGATACGCTTTGACAAACGCCTCTTGCGTCACATCCTCGATGTCTGCGCCGTCGCGGATAAACCGCGACAACAACCTAGCGAGACGTCGCTGATACTTGGCAACAAGCAGATCGAAAGCTCTTTTTTCACCTCGCTGGGCACGCTCCACCAACTGTTGATCGAGATCCCGATCACTCATGTCGTTGTTATGCTCCCTGATTTGCCCACTAGTCGTGTTTGTGGTCGTTGTATGTGGACTGTGACTAGACCACCGCGCTTGCGATGAGTTCCCCCACGCGATTCAGCAGCGAAACATAACAGACCTCGAACAAAACTTGAACATTTGTTTTAACCGTATTGCCAGCGCTCAAACCAGCCCTTACACTCCTACCAAGCACTTGCTTGAATGACATGGAGATAACAATGCAAAGCCAAATAGTTTCCGACTTCACGGCTTTGCCGTTTCTCCGCAACTTTTAGGAATCCAACGCGATGAGCACTCCCGGCCAACGCTTCCGTCAGGCGGTAGCACAAGAACAGCCCTTGCAGGTGGTGGGCGCGGTCAACGCCTACGCCGCCCGGCTGGCCGAGCACTCCGGCTTCAAGGCGCTGTATCTGTCCGGCGGCGGCGTGGCCGCCTGCTCCTGCGGCATTCCGGACCTGGGCATCACCACGTTGGAAGACGTGCTGATCGACGTGCGCCGCATCACCGACGTCACCGAGCTGCCGCTCCTGGTGGACATCGACACCGGCTGGGGCGGCGCCTTCAATATCGCCCGCGCAGTCCGCAGCCTGGAGAAGGCCGGCGCCGCCGCGGTGCATATCGAGGACCAGGTGCAGCAAAAACGCTGCGGCCATCGCCCCAACAAGGCCATCGTCAGCCAGGAGGAAATGGTGGACCGCGTCAAGGCGGCGGTGGACGCGCGCCGCGACGACGGCTTCGTGATCATGGCTCGCACCGACGCGCTGGCGGTGGAGGGCCTGGACGCCGCCATCGCGCGCGCAGTCGCCTGCGTTGAGGCCGGCGCAGACATGATCTTCCCCGAGGCGATGACCGATCTGGCCATGTACCGCCGCTTCGCCGAGGCGGTGAAAGTGCCGGTGCTGGCCAATATCACCGAGTTCGGCGCCACCCCGCTGTTCAATACCCGCGAGCTGGGCGAACACGGCGTCGGCCTGGTGCTCTATCCCTTGTCCGCCTTCCGCGCGATGAGCCAGGCCGCGCTCGACGTCTACGGCGCGATCCGCCGCGACGGCAGCCAACAGGCGGTGCTGGACACCATGCAGACGCGCGCCGATCTGTACAGCCATCTGGACTACCACGCCTACGAACAAAAACTGGACGCGCTGTTCCGCCAGGAAGGCCCTGGTGCCGAATAATCTGTTCGCCGACATCCCGGGCGAGCTGCCGGAAGAGTTGCTGCAGACTTTATTCAGCGGCGCGAAAGGATTCCGCGTCGAGCGCATCGTCTCGCGCGGCCATGCTTCGCCGGAGGGATTCTGGTACGAACAGGATGAAGATGAATGGGTGCTGCTGCTGTCCGGCGCGGCGGAACTGGAATACCAGGACCCGCCGCGGCGCCTCAGATTAGAGCCGGGCGATTGCGTGGCCATCCCCGCGCGTCGCCGGCACCGCGTGGCCTGGACCGCGCCGGAGCGGGACAGCGTCTGGCTGGCCGTTTTCTACGAAAAATAATCATTCCGCAGGTCTGCGATCAGGAGAAAAGCATGAGCGAAACCGTTGTTGGCATCAAACCCAAGAAATCCGTAGCCCTGTCCGGCGTCGCCGCCGGCAATACCGCGCTGTGCACCGTGGGCCGCAGCGGCAACGATCTGCACTACCGCGGCTACGACATCCTCGACCTCGCCGGCCGTTGCGAATTCGAGGAAGTGGCCTATCTGCTGGTTCACGGCAAGCTGCCGAACAAGGCCGAGCTGGTCGGCTACAAGAAAAAGCTGAAATCGCTGCGCGGCCTGCCGGCGGCGGTGAAGGCGGTGCTGGAGGCGCTGCCGGCCAGCGCCCATCCCATGGACGTGATGCGCAGCGGCGTGTCCGCGCTGGGCTGCGCGCTGCCGGAGAAGGACGATCACAACCAGGCCGGCGCGCGCGACATCGCCGACCGGCTGATGGCCAGCCTGGGCTCGATGCTGCTGTACTGGCATCATTTCAGCCACAACGGCAAGCGCATCGAGGTGGAAACCGACGACGACAGCATAGGCGGCCACTTCCTGCACCTGCTGCACGGCGAAAAACCGTCTCAGGAATGGGTACGCGCGATGCACACCTCGCTCAATCTATACGCCGAGCATGAATTCAACGCCTCCACCTTCGCCGCCCGCGTCATCGCCGGCACCGGCTCGGACTTGTACAGCGCCGTCACCGGCGCCATCGGCGCCTTGCGCGGCCCCAAGCACGGCGGCGCCAACGAAGTGGCTTTCGACATTCAGCAACGCTATGAAAGCCCGGCCGAAGCCGAGGCCGACATCCGCGAGCGCGTGGAGCGCAAGGAAGTGGTGATCGGCTTCGGCCACCCGGTCTACACCATCTCCGATCCGCGCAACAAGGTGATCAAGGACGTGGCGCGCGAACTGTCCAAGTCCGCCGGCAACAGCAAGATGTTCGACATCGCCGAACGGCTGGAAACCGTGATGTGGGACATCAAGAAGATGTTCCCCAATCTGGACTGGTTTTCCGCGGTCAGTTACCACATGATGGGCGTGCCCACCGCCATGTTCACCCCGCTGTTCGTCATCGCCCGCACCAGCGGCTGGAGCGCGCACGTGATCGAGCAACGCCAGGACGGCAAGATCATCCGCCCCAGCGCCAACTACACCGGACCGGAAGACCAGGTGTTCGTGCCGCTGGAACAGCGCTGACCGGACCGGGGGCCGTCGCGCCCCCGCCCCTGATTTTCAAATTGGCCAAGACATGATGAATTCCGCTTACCGCATTCCCCTGCCCGGCACCGGGCTCGACTATTTCGACGCCCGCGCCGCCGTCGACGCCATCCGCCCCGGCGCCTGGGAGCAACTGCCCTACACCGGCCGCGTCCACGCCGAAAACCTGGTGCGCCGCTGCGAACCGGCGCTGCTGGGCGACTGCCTGGAGCAGATCGCCCATCGCAAGCGCGAGCGCGATTTCCCCTGGTTTCCGGCGCGCGTGGTCTGTCACGACATCCTGGGCCAGACCGCCCTGGTGGACCTGGCCGGCCTGCGCGACGCCATCGCCGATCAGGGCGGCGACCCGGCCCAGGTCAATCCGGTGGTGCCGGTGCAGTTGATCGTCGACCATTCGCTGGCGGTGGAATGCGGCGGCTTCGACCCGCAGGCTTTCGAAAAGAACCGCGCGATCGAAGACCGGCGCAACGAAGACCGCTTCCATTTCATCGAGTGGACCAAGAGCGCCTTCGACAATGTCGACGTGATCCCCGCCGGCAACGGCATCATGCACCAGATCAATCTGGAGAAAATGTCGCCGGTGATCCACGCCGACAACGGCGTGGCCTACCCGGACACCTGTGTCGGCACCGACAGCCACACCCCGCACGTGGACGCGCTGGGCGTGATCGCCGTCGGCGTCGGCGGCCTGGAAGCGGAAAACGTGATGCTGGGCCGCGCCTCCTGGATGCGGCTGCCGGACATCGTCGGCGTGGAACTGTCCGGCAAGCCCGGCCCCGGCATCACCGCTACCGACGTGGTGCTGGCGCTGACCGAATTCCTGCGCCAGCAAAAAGTGGTGGGCGCTTATCTGGAGTTCTACGGCCCGGGCGCCGCGGCGCTGACCCTGGGCGACCGCGCCACCATCTCCAATATGGCGCCGGAGTACGGCGCCACCGCGGCCTTGTTCTTCATCGACGAGCAGACCCTCTCCTATCTGAAGCTGACCGGCCGCAGCGATGAGCAGGTCCGGCTGGTGGAAAGCTACGCCAAGACCGCCGGCCTGTGGGCCGACACGCTGCAAAACGTCGTGTACGAGCGAGTGCTGCGCTTCGACCTGTCCAGCGTGGGCCGCAACCTGGCCGGCCCGTCCAACCCGCACAAGCGGCTGCCGGTGTCGGCGCTGGCCGAGCGCGGCATCGCCGTCAATCTGGCGCAGGCGCGCGCGGAGGAGGCCCAAGGCCTGATGCCGGACGGCGCGGTGATCATCGCCGCCATCACCAGCTGCACCAATACCTCCAACCCGCGCAATGTGATCGCCGCCGGCCTGCTGGCGCGCAACGCCAACCGGCTGGGCCTCGCCCGCAAACCCTGGGTGAAGTCCTCGCTAGCGCCGGGCTCCAAGGCGGTTGAGCTTTATTTGAAGGAGGCCGGCCTGCTGTCCGAGCTGGAACAGCTGGGCTTCGGCATCGTCGCCTTCGCCTGCACCACCTGCAACGGCATGTCCGGCGCGCTGGAGCCCAAGATCCAGCAGGAGATTGTGGAACGCGATCTGTACGCGACGGCGGTGCTGTCCGGCAACCGCAACTTCGACGGCCGCATCCACCCCTACGCCAAACAGGCCTTCCTGGCCTCGCCGCCGCTGGTGATCGCCTACGCCATCGCCGGCACCATGCGTTTCGACATCGAAAAAGACGTGTTGGGCGTCGCCGACGGCAAGGAGATCCGGCTCAAGGACATCTGGCCGGACGACGCGGAAATAGACGCGGTGCTGCGCCGGGCGGTCAAGCCCGAACATTTCCGCCAGGTCTACGAGCCGATGTTCGCCATCCGGCGCGACGGCGCCGCCAAGGCCAGCCCGCTGTACGCCTGGCGGCCGCAGTCCACCTATATCCGCCGCCCGCCGTACTGGGAGGGCGCGCTGGCCGGCGAGCGCACGCTGCGCGGCATGCGTCCGCTGGCCCTGCTGCCGGACAATATCACCACCGACCACCTGTCGCCTTCCAACGCCATTCTGCTGGACTCGGCGGCCGGCGAATACCTGGCGAAAATGGGCCTGCCGGAGGAGGACTTCAACTCCTACGCCACCCACCGCGGCGATCACCTGACCGCGCAGCGCGCCACCTTCGCCAACCCCAAGCTGTTCAATGAAATGGTGTTGAACGAAGACGGCTCGGTGCGCCAGGGCTCGCTGGCGCGCGTAGAGCCGGAAGGCGAGACGATGCGGATGTGGGAGGCGATCGAAACCTATATGCGGCGCAAGCAGCCGCTGATCATCGTCGCCGGCGCCGACTATGGCCAGGGCAGCTCGCGCGACTGGGCGGCCAAGGGCGTGCGCCTGGCCGGCGTAGAGGCCATTGTCGCCGAAGGCTTCGAACGCATCCACCGCACCAATCTGATCGGCATGGGCGTGCTGCCGCTGGAGTTCAAACCCGGCGTCAACCGCAAGACGCTGGCGCTGGACGGCAGCGA
This sequence comes from Chromobacterium rhizoryzae, assembly GCF_020544465.1. Taxonomy (NCBI): domain Bacteria; kingdom Pseudomonadati; phylum Pseudomonadota; class Betaproteobacteria; order Neisseriales; family Chromobacteriaceae; genus Chromobacterium; species Chromobacterium rhizoryzae. Next base: position 2,127,077 of record NZ_CP066126.1, on the reverse strand, counting down.
GACTTACGACGTGATCGGCCAGCGCCAGCCGCGCGCCGAGCTGACGCTGCTGATCCACCGCAAGGACGGCCGCACGGAGCAAGCGCCGGTGACCTGTAGGCTGGACACCGCGGAAGAAGTGTCGATCTACGAGGCAGGCGGCGTGCTGCAGCGTTTCGCGCAGGACTTTTTGGAGGGGGCGGGAGGCTGAACCCCTCTCCCCCGGCCCCTCTCCCTCAAGGGGAGAGGGGAGATACCACAAGACGGTTTTACTATCGGTATTTGTAGGGATGTCGCCGTTTAATGTAAGGCGCAAACACTTCAATCCTCTCTTGCAGGAGAGAAAAAACGCCACGAAATCGCTTTGCCGCCTGCAGCTGAGATGACAGCTTAGTTGCGGCAGAAATAGCGGCAGAGTATTAACGACTCAGCAAGCCCCTCTCCCCCTGCGGGAGAGGGGTTGGGGAGAGGGGTATGCGCCAGCTCGATTTCGCCAAGTCCTTACGGCGCAATATGACCGATGCCGAACAGCGACTCTGGAAGCGGCTCCGCGCCCACCGGCTGAACGGCGAGAAATTCCGCCGCCAACAGCCGATCGGCCCCTACATCGTCGATTTCGTCCACTTCGGCTCGCGGCTAATCATAGAGGCGGACGGCGGCCAGCATCATGAAAGCCGCGGCGACGCCGTCGCGACGCTTGGCTGCAGGCGCAGGGCTTCAGAGTCATGCGCTTCTGGAACAACGATATTCTGCACAATCAGGACGCGGTCCTAGAAGCGATCTGGCAAGCGCTAAGCGCCCGGACACAATAGAACACAGCGGCGTCCCGACCGTGGAACCGCCGCAAGCACAGGAAAAACAGCATATGACTCAGTCTGCCCAGATCCGCATCCCCGCCACCTATATGCGCGGCGGCACCAGCAAGGGCGTGTTCTTCCGTTTGCAGGACTTGCCGGAGGCCGCGCGCCGGCCGGGCGCGACGCGCGACGCGCTGCTGCTGCGCGTGATCGGCAGCCCGGACCCTTACGGCAAGCAGATAGACGGCATGGGCGGGGCCAGCTCCAGCACCAGCAAGACCGTGATCGTGTCCCCCTCCTCGCGCCCGGGCCACGACGTCGATTATCTGTTCGGCCAGGTCGGCATAGACAAAGCCTTCGTCGACTGGAGCGGCAACTGCGGCAATCTGTCCGCCGCGGTCGGCCCCTTCGCCATCGCCGGCGGCCTGATCGATCCGGCGCGCATTCCCGCCAACGGCGTGTGCAGCGTGCGCATCTGGCAGGCCAATATCGGCAAGACCATCATCGCCCATGTGCCCATCACCGCAGGCCAGGTGCAGGAAACCGGGGATTTCGAGCTGGACGGCGTCACCTTCCCCGCCGCCGAGATCGCGCTGGAGTTCCTGGACCCGGCCGATGAAGGCGATGGCGACGGCGGCGCGATGTTCCCCACCGGCCAGTTGGTGGACACCCTGGAAGTCCCCGGCGTCGGCGTCTTCCCGGTCACGCTGATCAACGCTGGCATCCCCACCATCTTCGTCAAGGCCGCCGACATCGGCTACAGCGGCGCCGAGTCGCAGGACGCGATCAACGCCGACCCGGCGGCGCTGGCGCGCTTCGAGGCCATCCGGGCCCACGGCGCGCTGAAGATGGGTCTGATTGAAACGCTGGGAGAAATCGCCAGCCGCCAGCACACGCCCAAAATCGCCTTCATCGCGCCGCCGGCCGACTACACCGCCTCCAGCGGCAAGCCGGTGCGCGCCGCCGACATCGACCTCCTGGCGCGAGCCATGTCCATGGGCAAACTGCACCACGCGATGATGGGCACCGCCGCGGTGGCCATAGGCACCGCCGCGGCCATTCCCGGCACCCTGGTCAACCTGGCCGCCGGCGGCGGCAAGCGCCGGATGGTGCGCTTCGGCCATCCGTCCGGCACCTTGCGCGTCGGCGCCGAAGCCCGTCAGGAAAACGGCGCCTGGACGGTGACCAAGGCGGTGATGAGCCGCAGCGCGCGGGTGTTGATGGAGGGTTGGGTGCGGGTGCCGGGCGACGCGCTCTGAGTCCGACTCAGACCGGCAAGGCGCGCTGCAGGATAGCCTCGATATCCAGCCGGCTTCCGTTCAGCGCGCCGGCCACCCGCCCCCATTGCCCGTCGTCCAAACGGCTGGCGATAAAACCCTGGGCCGAAGCCGACGGCGCATGGCGCGCCAGCAGGCAGGCTTGCGCCGTCAGCGCCAGCAATTGGGCGAAACGCCGCCCCAAAGGCTCAAGCTCGGCCGGCCTGGCGGCCATCTGGCGCAATTGCGCCAGCGCCGCCGCCAGCGCCGGCTCGCCGCCGGACAGGCCGGCCAAATCCTCCAGCAGCGCCTGCCAGGCTTCGGGCTCGCGCTGCAGCGCGCGGATCAGATCCAGGCACATCACATTGCCGGAGCCCTCCCAGATCGAATTCAACGGCGCTTCGCGATACAGGCGCGCCATCGGTCCGTCGACATAGCCGTTGCCGCCGAACACTTCCATCGCCTCGCCGCTGAGCTCCACCGCGCGCTTGCACACCCAGAACTTGGCCGCCGGCGTGACGATGCGCTTCCAACCCCGCTGCGCCGGCGCGTCCTCTCGTTCAAAGGCCTCGGACAGCCGCGCCGCCAATTGCAGCGCCGCCTCGCTTTCCAGCGCCAGGTCCGCCAACACCGCGCGCATCAGCGGCTGCTCGGCCAGCCGCTTGCCGAAGGCCATGCGCCGCCGCGCGTAAGCCAGCGCCTGCACCGCGCCCTGGCGCAGCAGCGCGGCGCTGCCGATCACGCAGTTGAGCCGGGTGTAGCCGGCCATTTCGATGATGGTGGGAATGCCGCGGCCCTCCTCGCCGATCAGCACGCCCCAAGCGTCCTGGAACTCCACCTCGCAACCGGCGTTGCTGCGATTGCCCACCTTGTCCTTCAGGCGCTGGATCCTCACCGCGTTGCGCTCGCCGTTCGGCCGCCAGCGCGGCAGATAGAAGCAGCACGGCGCGCCGTCGGCGGTCTTGGCCACCACCAGATGGGCGTCGCACATCGGCGCCGACCAGAACCATTTATGGCCGCGCAGCAGGTATTCTCCGCCGCGGCCCCCGGCGCCCAAGGGCGTCGCCTGGGTGGTGTTGGCGCGCACGTCGGAGCCGCCCTGCTTCTCGGTCATGCCCATGCCGATCCAGGCCGACGTCTTGCGTTCCAGCGGCAGATCGCGGCTGTCGTGAACGCGGCTGAACAGCTTGTCGCCCAGCTGCGCCCACAGCGCCGGCTCGCGCCGCAGCAAGGGAATGGCGGCCTGGGTCATCGTCGCCGGGCACAAGCTGCCGGCCTCCACCTGGCCATGCAGATAGAGGCCGGCCATCGCCGCGGTCCAGCGGCCCGGCCGCTGACTGTCGAAAGGCAGGCTTACCAGGCCTTGCTCACGATACAGCGCCAAGAACTGGTGCCAGGCCGGGTGGGAATCCACCAGGTCGACGCGACGGCCGCGGCGGTCGAAAGCCCGCAACTCCGGCGCATGGCGATTGGCTTGCTCGGCCAGTTCGAAGCTGTCCGCCCGCCCCAGGCGCTCGCCGTAGGCGCTGAGCCCGGCCTCGGCCCAGCCCGCGTCGGCGCGCCGCAGCGCCTCGCGCAAGGCCGGGTCGCTGTCGTACAGCGAGTAATCCGCCAGTTCTTCGTACTGGTTGCTCACTTCATGGGTTTGCCAGATCATCGTTCCGTCTCCTCGCGCCGCGTTCGCGGCCATGACGAAAGTATAAGGAAAGCGGCGATGCGACATGTTCGGGTTTCCCCCACCGCGGCGCAGCAAGCCGAACAGGCCGCGCCGGCCACGCGCCGGCGTCCGCGCCAGTCGCGTTCGCGCGCCAGCCTGATCGCGCTGCAACAGGCCTTTGTTCAGGTTTTGCTCACGCGCGGCTACGCCAAAACCACGGTGCGCGAGGTGGCCGCCGTCGCCGGCGTGGCGGTCGGCACCTTTTATCAGTACGTGCGCAATATGGACGGCCTGGCCGCGCTGTGCATCCATCAGCATGTGCACGCGCTGGCCGGCGCGCTGCGCCAATGCGCCGCCGCCCGCCGAGGCGCGGATCGTCGCGATATCGCCGCCGCGCTGCTGGCCTTGCAACTGGACACGATCCAACGCCAGGCGCCGGCCTGGAACGCGCTGTTCCTGCTGGAGCGCCGGGTCTCCCCGATGGATGCCTACCGCCGCCACTACCAGCAATACGTGGACATCTGGCGCGCCGCATTGGCCGCCGCCGCCGAGCCGCCGCCGCGGCTGGACGCCGCCGCGCGCATGGCTCACTGTCTTTGCTACGGAAGCATTTCGCAGACCTTGCTGACCCAAGGGCCGACCGCGGATCTCGCGGCCCTGCGCCCGGAATTGGAAGCGGCGCTCAAGGCCTGCCTGGGCTGAAACCGCGGGAAAGGCGTCGCAATAAGGAGTAGAATCGGCCGCAGCCGCCGCCAAGGCGGCCAAGAAGAACAAAGGAAGCAAAATGACAGAACATTGGGGCAAGGTGCTGACCGCCATGGTCACGCCCTTCGACGAAGCCGGCCGGCTGAATCTGGACGCGGCGCGGCAACTGGCCAGACATCTGGCGGCCAACGGCAGCGACGGCCTGGTGGTGGCGGCCACCACCGGCGAGGCGCCGACGCTGAGCGACGAGGAACGCCGCGATCTGGTGCGCGCGGTCAGCGAGGCGGTGACCATCCCGGTGCTGGCCGGCACCGGCAGCAGCCACACCGAACACGCGATCGCGCTGACGCGCGAGGCCGCCGGCCTGGGCGCCGCCGGCGTCTTCGTGGTCGGCCCCTATTACAACCGCCCGCCGCAAGCCGGCATCGAAGCCCATTTCCGCGCGGTGGCCGCGGCCACCCGGCTGCCGCTGATGGTCTACGACGTGCCGGGCCGCACCGGCCGCCGCATCGCCGCCGACGTGCTGCTGCGGCTGTTCCGCGAGGTGGACAATATCGTCGCCTTCAAGGACGCCACCGGCGACCCGGCCGCGGCGGCCGCGCTGCTGGCCGCCGCCGGCGAGCACTTCTCGCTCTACTCCGGCGACGACGCGCTGACCCTGCCCTTGCTGGCGGTGGGCGCGGTGGGCGTGGTCGGCACCTCCACCCACTGGACCGGGCCGGAGTTCGCCCGCATGATCGCCGCCTTCGAACAGGGCGACACGGCGCAGGCGCGGCGCGTCAACGCCGGCTTGCAGGAATCCTTCGCCTTCTCCAACACCGACGCTTCGGTGTTTTCGATGTCGGTGAAAGCCATGCTGCGGGTGCAGGGTCTTCCGGTGGGTCAATGCCGGCTGCCGCTGCCGCCCACCGGCGCCGCCGAGGAGGAACAGGCGCGGCTGGTATGGGAGCGGCTGCAGCTGCGCCGCGCCGCCGCCTGTTAAAGAGGAACGGCAATGAAAAAAGGAGCCTGTCGGCTCCTTTTTCATTTCGCGCGTGTTCATGTCGCGCGGCGGCGTTCAATCGCGGAAGTTGTTGAACTGCAGCGGGAAGCCGTTTTCCTTGTCGTCGGCGATTTCCTTGCGCATCAGCGCGATGCATTCCTGCAGCACGTCGCGCTTGGCGCCGGACACCCGCACCGCTTCGCCCTGAATGCTGGCCTGCACCTTGAGCTTGGCGTCCTTGATCAGCTTGACGATTTTCTTGGCCAGATCGGATTCCAGGCCTTCCTTCACCGTCAGCACTTTCTTCACCTTGTTGCCGCTGACTTTTTCCAGCTTGCCGTACTCCATGCAGCGCACGTCCACGCCACGCTTGGACAGCTTGTTCACCAGAATGTCGTTGACCTGGTCCAGTTGAAACTCGGCGTCGGCGTACAAGGTCAGTTCCTTGTCTCCGGTTTCGATGCGGGCGTCGCTGCCCTTGAAGTCGTAACGGGTGGACACCTCTTTATTGGCTTGCTCCACGGCGTTGCGCACTTCCACCTTGTTCACTTCGGACACGATATCGAAAGACGGCATGAAATATTCCTAATAATGCTTGATGCCGACATTTTAGAGGCTGGCTCCGCCCTTGTCACTCGGCCGCCCGTTGGTTGCCCTCGCCGCCTTCGCCCAAACGCGCCCGCATCGCCTCCACCTCCTTGAGCCGGCCGCTGATGCGGTCCCAATGCCGCGCGTTCAAGGCGGCGATCACCGCGTCCACCAGCATCATCAGCGGCGTATTGCTGTCCCAGCCGGCCGGACCGGCGGTGTGCGCCGCCAAGGTGTAGCGCGCCACGCGCGCCACCGGCGACAGCCACTGATCCGTGAACAGCAGCACGCTGGCCTTGCGCTGCGCCGCCATTTCCGCGATGCGCAGCGCGTCGTCCCAGTAGCGGCGGATGTCGAAAATCACCAGTACGTCCGGCCGGCCCATGTCCACCAGCGAATCCGCCCAGCTTGCCGGCACCCCGCGCAAATGCACCACGTCCGGCCGCACCACTTTCAGATGGTGGCAAAGATAGGCCGCCAGCGGGTCGGTCAACCGCCCGCCCAGCAGCCAGATCCGGTGCTTGCGCTCGCCCAGCAGGTCCACCGCGCCGTCGAACTCGGCGCGCGGCACCTGGGCCGCGGTCTGGCGCATCAGCTCGGCGATGCGCTCGGCGTGGCTGGCCAGAAAATCATGGTCTCCCTGCAACTGTCCCGGATCATGGCGCATCAGCGGCGATTGCAAACGCAATTCCAGTTCTGCGCGCAGCGCGGACTGGAAGGCGGCGTAATTGTCGAAACCCAGCTTGCCGATCAGGCGCAGCACCGTCGGGCCGCTGACGTCGGCGCGCTGCGCCCATTGCGCGATGGTTTCCAGGCCGGCCACCGGATAGTTGGCCAGCAGCGCCCGTCCCACCTTGCGTTCGGTGGGGGTCAGCGCTTCGAACAGCGCGCGGACTTGCTCCGCGATCGAGCGGCTTTGGCTCATTCTGTTGCCCCTTTGGCGATGCACGACTGCCCTCGTGCCGCGCAGCATAACAGCGCCGGTGTAAAAACGGCATTGTGTCATTGCGCCCACACTGCCGCCCAGATTCTAATATTTATTACAAATTTGGCTTGATTCATTTTTTTTTTAACGAATAATACTACCCAAACAACATGGCGGCGACAAGAAAGCAGCCCACAAGGCAGCGACAAATCACCGCTAAAACAGACAGTTGCAAGCCAGACGATGAACGCTCGGCCGGTATCGGGGAAGTTAGACCGCGGCAATCAGGGAGAGACAGCGATGGAAGCACGCGACGTAAAGACAATCGCGGATTTGAAGGTTTTGATCGAAGAACGCCGCCTGAGTCAGATCAAGGTGGGTCTGGTTGACATGGACGGGGTGATGTGCGGCAAATACATGTCGCGCGACAAATTCCTGTGCGCCCTGGAAGGCGGCTTCGGCTTCTGCGACGTGGTGTTCGGCTGGGACGTGGGCGACAAGCTGTACGACAACACCCTGCTCACCGGTTGGGGCCGCGGCTACGGCGACGCCGAGGTGAGGCTGATTCCCGAATCCTGCCGCGACCTGCCGCTGGAAGGCGATCTGATCTTCGTCCAGGGCGAGGTGGTGGGCCGGCTGGAAAGCCTCTGTCCGCGAGGCCTGCTGCGCCGGGTGCTGGAGCGCGCTCGCGACATGGGCTTCGACGTGCTGGCCGGCTTCGAATACGAGTTTCTGGCGGTGGACGAAGACAACGACGCGCTGCAGCAGCGGCTGTACCAGCACCCCAAGCCGCTGGGCAGCGGCGCCTTCGGCTACTCCATTCTGCGCAGCTCGGTGAACACCGACTTCTACCGCGCGCTGCTGGACCTGTGCGAGCGGATGCAGATGCCGATCGAAGGCCTGCACGAGGAAACCGGACCCGGCGCGCTGGAAGCCGCGCTGTGCGTGGACAACGCCTTGCGCGCCGCCGACAACGCCGTCTGTTTCAAGACCTTCTCCAAGGTGCTGGCGGAGAAACAGGGCCGCATGCTCTGCTATATGGCCAAGTGGCACCAGGAGCAATCCGGCCAGGGCGGCCACATCCATATCTCGCTGCGCCGCCGCGACGGCGGCGACAGCGCCTTCCACCAGCCGGGCCGCGAACACGCGATCAGCGACGCGATGCGCCACTTCATCGGCGGCATCCAGCGGCTGATGCCGGAATTCATGAGCCTGGCCGCGCCCACGGTCAACAGCTTCCGCCGGCTGGTGCCCGGCTATTGGGCGCCCACCAGCTCGCTATGGGGCGTGGACAACCGCACCGTGGCCATCCGCGCGATTCCCGGCAGCGCCAAATCGCAACGCGTCGAATACCGCCTGCCCGGCGCCGACAGCAACCCCTATCTGGCGCTGGCCAGCGGCCTGGCCGCCGGCCTCTACGGCATCGAACACCGGATCGAGCCGGAAGAACCGGTCAGCGCCAACGGCTATCTGCTGGACGCGCCGCCCCATTTGAAACTGCACCGCACCTTGTGGGAAGCCGCTCAGGCGCTGCGCGGCTCCGCCGCCGCCCGCGACTGGTTCGGCGACGACTTCGTCGATCACTTCGCCGCCACCCGCGAATGGGAGGAACGCGAGTTCCAGCGCCATGTCACCGACTGGGAATTGAAACGCTACTTCGAGATCATCTAAATGAGCGAAAACTACTCCGTCATCACCCCGCTGGACGGTTCCACCCTGCTGCAACGCGGCTACACCAGCCCGGTCCAGACCCAGGCCGCGCTGGACGCCGCCCGCGCCGCCCAGGCCGGCTGGCGCGCCACGCCGCTGGCCGAACGCAAGGCCTTGATCGGCCGGGCGGTGGACTGGCTGATCGCCCACAAGAGCGACTGCGCCGACGCCGTCACCCGCCAGATAGGCCGGCCCATCCGTCAGTCCCCCGGCGAGATCGGCGGCCTGGCCGAGCGCGCGCGCCATATGCTGGACATCGCCGAAGAGGCCCTGGCCGACCTCCACCCCGCGCCCAAGCCCGGCTTCGAACGCTGGCTGCGCCGCGAACCGCTGGGCACGGTGCTGGTGCTGGCGCCGTGGAACTACCCCTTCCTCACCGCCATCAACACCATCGCGCCGGCGCTGGCCGCCGGCAACTGCGTGCTGCTCAAGCATTCCTCGCAAACCCCGCTGATCGCCGATCTGTTCCGCCAGGCCTGCGCCGCCGCCGGCCTGCCCATCGGCGTGTTCCAGACCCTGGAACTGGACCATGCCGCCACCTTGAAACTGACGGCCGCGCCGGAGATCGACTTCGTCGCCTTCACCGGCTCGGTCAGCGGCGGCCGCGCGGTGCAAAGGGCGGCCGCCGAGCGCTTCATCGGCGTCGGCCTGGAGTTGGGCGGCAAGGACCCGGCCTATGTGCGCGCCGACGCCGATCTGCCGGCGGCGATAGAAAACCTGGTGGACGGCGCTTTCTTCAATTCCGGCCAGTCCTGCTGCGGCATCGAACGCATCTATGTGCAGCGCCAGCGCTACCGCGACTTCGTCGACGGCTTCGTCGAGCTGACCCGGACCTATCGCTTCGGCCATCCGCTGGACCAGGACACCAATCTGGGGCCCATGGTGCGCGCCGGCGCCGCCGACTTCGTGCGCGGCCAGATCCAGGCGGCGCTGGCCGCCGGCGCGCGCGCGTTGATTCCGGCCGGCCATTTCGCCGCCGACGCGCCCGGCAGCGCCTATCTGGCCCCGCAAGTGCTGGTGGACGTGAACCACGCCATGAGCGTGATGCGCGAGGAGAGCTTCGGCCCGGTCATCGGCATCATGGCCGTGGACTCCGACGAGGAGGCGCTGCGGCTGATGAACGACAGCGCCTACGGCCTGACCGCCTCGATCTGGACCGCGGACCGCGACGCCGCCGTCCGCCTGGGTCAACAACTGGAAACCGGCACCGTGTTCATGAACCGCTGCGACTACCTGGACCCGGCGCTGGCCTGGACCGGGGTCAAGGACACCGGCCGCGGCGTGTCCTTGTCCGTGTTGGGCTATCAGCAGCTGACCCGGGTCAAATCCTTCCATCTCAAGGGGTAAGGCGATGCAACTGCAAGGCAACTGGAACTATCCGACCAGCATCCGCTTCGGCGTCGGCCGCGCCGCCGAACTGCCGGCGCTGTGCCGCGAACTGGGCATGCGCCGCCCGCTGCTGGTCACCGACCCCGGCCTGGCCAGGCTGCCGATGCTGGCCCGGCTGCGGAGCTTGCTGAGCGACGCCGGCCTGGAGACCGCCTTGTTCAGCGATATGCGCCCCAATCCGGTGGGCCGCGACGTCGACGCCGGGGTCGCCGCCTTCCGCGACGGCCGCCACGACGGGGTGGTCGCCGTCGGCGGCGGCAGCGCGCTGGACGTGGGCAAGGCCATCGCTTTGATGTCCGGACAAAAACGCCCGCTGTGGGACTTCGAGGACGTGGGCGACAACTGGCTGCGCGTGGATCCCGCCGGCGTCGCGCCCACGCTGGCGGTGCCCACCACCGCCGGCACCGGCTCCGAGGTGGGGCGCGCGTCCCTGATCATCGACGAGGCCGCGCACCGCAAGGTCATCATCTTCCATCCGGCCATGCTGCCCAAGCTGGTGCTGGCGGACCCGGAACTGACCGTCGGCCTGCCGCCGGCGCTGACCGCCGCCACCGGCGTCGACGCGCTGGTGCACAATCTGGAAGCCTTCTGCTCCCCGTTCTATCACCCCATCGCCCAGGGCGTGGCGCTGGAAGGCATGCGGCTGGCGCACGACTGGCTGCCGGCGGCCCACGCCGACGGCGGCAATCTGGAAGCCCGCGCCCAGATGCTGTCCTGTTCCATCATGGGCGCCACCGCCTTCCAGAAAGGCCTGGGCGGCGTGCACGCGCTGGCGCATCCCATCGGCGCGGTGTTCGACACCCACCACGGCCTGGCCAACGCCGTGCTGCTGCCCTATGTGCTGGTGCGCAACCGGCCGGCGATAGCCGAACGGCTGAGCGCCGCCGCCCGCTACCTGGGCCTGGCCGACGCCGGCTTCGACGGTTTCCTGGCCTGGGTGCTGCAATTGCGCGCCTGCCTGGGCATTCCGCACACCCTGGCGGAGATCGGCATCGGCGCGGACGCCGCCGCCGACATCGGCCGCATGGCCAAGGCCGACCCCAGCGACGGCGGCAACCCCTTGCCCCTGTCCGCCGACGACTACCGCGCGATCTTCCTCGCCGCGCAGCAAGGCAGGCTGTGATGAGGCGCCCGCTGATCGGCCTGACCACCTACCCGGCCACGCCCGAGCACGGCTATCACACGCCGCTGGAATACGTGGCGGCGGTGGTGCGCGCCGGCGGCGCGCCGGTGCAATTGCCGGCGCTGGGCCCGGAGATGGTGGACGGCTGGCTGGACAAGCTGGACGGCGTGGTGCTGATCGGCGGCGGCGACATCGATCCGGCCCGCTTCGACCGCGACGGCCACCCGACCATTTACAACCTCAGCCCGGAGCGCGACGCCACCGAAATCGCGCTGGCGCGCGCGCTGCTGCAACGCAAGCTGCCGACGCTGGCGATCTGCCGCGGCCTGCAAATCCTCAACACCGTGCTGGGCGGCAGCCTGCACCTGCACCTGCCGGACGTGGTGGGCGAGGCCGTGCCCCATCGCGCGCCGCCGCGCGTGCCGACGCCGCACCCGGTGCGCGTCGCCGCCGACTCCTGCCTGGCGGGCCTGATCGGCACCGAAGTCCTCACCCAGTCCTGGCACCACCAGGCGATAGACCGCCCCGGCCACGGCGTGGTGCCGGTGGCCTGGGCGCCGGACGGCGTGATCGAGGCGATAGAAATCGCCGATTTTCCCCAGTTGATCGCGGTGCAATGGCACCCCGAGCTCTCCGCCGAGCGCGACAGCGGCCAGCAAAGGCTGTTCGACGCGCTGGTCACCATGAGCGGAACGCCGCCGCCCGGCTGAGCGCCGCCGCGCCTCGCTTCTGAAATAGACACGAAGCCCGGATCACCGGGCCAGGGCCCGGCCGGCCTCCGCCGCCGTTCGGGCGCCGGCGCGTACGCGCGCCCAGGCGGAAAACCACAGACATGCACAATGAGAGAGGAACATCATGGAACCAGTTCGGCATGAGTCCGCGCCCGTCGGCGAGGACGAGAAACTGTTGCACAGCATGGGTTACGCTCAGGAGTTGTCCCGACGCATGAGCGGCTTTTCCAACTTCGCCATCTCCTTTTCCATCATCTGCGTGCTGGCCGGCGGCATCACCGCCTTCCCGGCCGGACTCAGCGCCGGCGGCGGCGCGGCCATCGGCATAGGCTGGCCGCTGGGCGCGCTGTTCGCCGCCATCGTCGCCGCGGCCATGGCCCAGATCGCCTCCGCCTACCCCACCGCCGGCGGGCTTTACCACTGGGCGTCCATTCTGGGCGGCAAGGGCCTGGGCTGGACCACCGCCTGGATCAATCTGCTGGGACTGATCTTCGTCACCGCCGCGGTCAATTTCGGCGTTTACGACCCCTTCTTCAAAACCCTGGTCGCGCCGCTGCTGGGCCTGAATCCGGAACAGCTGGGCTGGGGCCATCAGACCTTGTTTCTCGCCGTGGTGGCGCTGAGCCAGGCCTGGCTCAACCACCTGGGCATCAAGCTCACCACCCGGCTGACCGATCTGTCCGGCTATCTGATCTTCGTCGTCACCCTGGCCTTGGTGGTGTCGCTGCTGATCTACGCGCCTGGACCGCTGGACTTCTCCCGCTTGTGGACCTTCCACAATTACAGCGGCGCCGACGGCGGCGCCTGGCCGCGGATGGACAATACGGTGATGGTGTTCCTGGCCGGCCTGCTGCTCACCGTCTATACCCTGACCGGCTACGACGCCTCCGCCCACACCTCGGAGGAGACCCGCGAAGCGGCCCGCAATGTGCCCAAGGGCATCTTGCGCTCGGTGCTGTGGTCCGGCGTGTTCGGCTATTTGATGATCTGCGCCTTCGTGCTGGTGCTGCCGGACCTGAGCGCCGGGGTCAAGGCCGGCATGGGCTTTTTCGATCTGCTGCTGAGCGCGCTGCCGCCGGCCTTGAAGGCGGCGCTGGGCATAGGCATCTTTCTGGTCAACTATCTGTGCGGCCTGGCCTGCCTGACCTCCACCTCGCGCATGATGTACGCCTTCGCCCGCGACGGCGGCCTGCCGGCCTCGCGCTGGCTGCGCCAGGTGCATCCGCAACACCGCACTCCGGGCCCGGCGATCTGGGTCAGCGCCGCGCTCGCCATCGCCGCCACCTTGTACGGCGACGCCTTCCTGGTGCTGTCCACCGGCGCCGCGGTGTTCCTGTACATCTCCTACATCCTGCCGTCCGCCGCCGGCCTGTTCGCCGAGGGCCGCAGCTGGACCCACAAGGGGCCGTTCGATCTGGGCCGGGCGTCCAAACCCATCGCCGCGCTGGCCACGCTGGGCGGCGCGGTGCTGGTCTTCGTCGGCATCCAGCCGCCGAATGAGAAGGTTCTGTACCTGACCGTCGCGCTGCTGCTGGTGCTGGCCTTGTTCTGGTTCGCGCTGGGCGTGCGCAAGCAATTCAAGGGACCGCCCACCGGCCAGCGCATCCAGGGCCATCAAGCGCATATCCGCGAAATCGAAAGCGCGCTGGACGAGGCCGGCTGAACGCGCAGTCCAAAGGGAGACCGGCGCGGCCGGACAAAGCGCTTGTCTCCCGGCGGCAAATGCGGAATCATCCGGACACGAACCACCGCCAGAGAAGCCCATGCTCGTCACCCCGGAACAATTGCTCGCCTTCACCGCCGCCGCGATGCTGATCACCCTGTCGCCCGGCCCGGACAATCTGATGGTGCTGAGCCAGGGCATCGCCCGCGGCCGCCGCCAGGGCATGGCCTTCGGCCTGGGCTGCGCCTTAGGCTGCCTGAACCACACGGTGCTGGCCGCGCTCGGCGTCAGCGCGCTGATCGCCGCCTCCCCGCTGGCCTTCACGCTGCTGAAGTTCGCCGGCGGCGGCTATCTGATCTATCTGGGCTGGCAGGCGCTGCGCAGCCCCGGCGCCAGCTTCCAGGCCGGCGCCGCCGGGCGGGACGCCGCGCCGCTGGCCGCCACCTTCCGCAAAGGCCTGATCGCCAATGCGATCAACCCCAAGGTGGTGCTGTTCTTCCTCGCCTTCCTGCCGCAATTCGTCAACCCGGCCCAGGGTCCGGCCGGGCTGCAGATCGCCGCGCTCGGCCTGGTCTTCACGCTGCAAGGCGCGCTGATCTTCGGCTGCCTCGGCTATTTCTCCGGCACTATCGGCCAATGGCTGTCCAAGAGCCGCCGCGCCAGCCAGTGGCTGGACCGCATCGCCGGCAGCGTATTCATCGCGCTGGGCTTGAAGCTGATACTGGACCGCGGTCACTAGCGGCGTCGCAGCTTTTCCGTAAGCAATAAAAAAACAGCCCGCGCCGGATAAACGGCGAAGGCTGTTTTTACATTCCAATCAAAGCGCCATGGCCGCCCTCAGTGCTTTTTCATTTGCGGGGACGCCGTTTAGGAAAGCAGAGATTTAACGGTGCTGCTGGTTTTATGCTCCACCAGCAAGGGCTCCATACTGTCTCTTTTAGTCACGTCCAGATCATGCTTGGAAATGATTTCCTTCAATTGGCAAGCCAATTCCGACATGCTGTACGAGCCCGCCTCAATATCGATCAGCAAGCCGTCCACCCGGCTGCGGCTCATGCGGTTGCTTTTCCACTTACGCTCGAAGCCGCCCGCGGCGGCCAGGCTGGACAAGGCCGCGGCGATCGAGGTCAACACCGTGGAATAACCCTTCAGGTCATGCCCTTGCACCTGCAGCAAGCCGCCCACCACCACGCTGCAGAGAATCGATCCGAAAATGGCCGTATGATGGGCGAAGCTCCAAAGCCGCTGACCTTTGCTAAACCAGTTTCGCCATCTCATGGCTTCCTGCCTGAGCGCCTCTTTATCCATCATATTTCCTCCTCGCTGAGAAGTACGCATTTGCGGCCAGTCATGAAGTCAACATAGTCAATCCAACTGAAGTTGCAAATATTGACGCGTAAAAAGCCCATTAATTTGAAATGGCCCTGGCCGAATTCGACGCGTGAAGGAACAACGCTTAAAAACTGAAATTTCCCGGAAGACCCGGCGCGTCCCAGAAAAGCGGAAAGTGAAAATCCGGGACGCCCCGCTCAAAGGCGCATCGATAAATCTATCAATCTAGACCACGGTCTTGATTCCCGAAAGTCTGATTTCCCCCTTTCCGCGCGGCGACGCTTGCAAGGGAAATCCTGAATCTGTTTCAAGCGGAACCCTATGACAATCGTCGTCTCTCGCCAAAGCCGCGCCCTGCTCCGGCCCCCTACGACGCTTGAATTCGTACGAAAAGCGCCGCGGAACTAGCCTTGGCCGCGCATTGTCTATATAATCTGGATTCTTATCTGGGGGCGACCTGGTTTCGACGAGGGTTGCGAAGCAGATGAGGGCATACCGGGATTTCAGTCACCCCGTAAAACACTGAGTTTATTTAGTCGCAAACGACGAAACTTACGCTCTGGCAGCCTAAGGGCTAGCTAGACACTACAACGGTTCGCAGATGGGCCGGGGGCGTCAAAACCCTGTAGTGTCACTTTACATCTGCTAGTGCTATGTCGGGTTACTTGGCATAGTGCGAAACAATAGGTAACTCGCCAAAGTCCAGCCTGTCCGTCGGCGTGGCAGCGGTTAAATCCAAATGACACGACTAAGTATGTAGAACTCACTGTAGAGGACTTTCGGACGCGGGTTCGATTCCCGCCGCCTCCACCACCACACTGCTTCATGATCCGTCATGAAGACTCGGAAACCCCGATAGCTCAAAGCTTTCGGGGTTTTTTGTCGCCTCAGCCTCGGCAAGGCGGCCCCCGCCCCGCCGCCCATCTATAATCCAGTCATTCCCATCTCCGCAAAGCGACCATGCCTCGCCTGTTGCCCAATTTGCCGGACAGTTTCCGGCTACGGCTGACCGCGCTGTTCGGCGGGCTGTTTCTCGCCTCGGCGCTGCTGGCCGCGCTCTTCCTGGATCAAGTGCTGAGCAGCCGCATCGTGCAGAACCAGGGCGTGGCCATGCATGCGCTGGCCGACAACATCGCCAAGGCCATCTCCACCAATCTGCAGGAACGCCATCGCGAAGTCTTGCTGCTGGCGCAGACGCCCGCCTACGTCCGCGCGCCGCTGGACGGCGACGACCTGCGCCAAAGCCTGGAACGCACCAAGCGGGCCTACCGCTACTACGCCTGGATTGGCATCACCGACCCGGACGGCAACATCGTTTCCGCCACCAGCGGCATGCTGCAGGGCCAAAGCGCGGCCAAGCGCCCCTGGTTTATCCACGGCCGCCAGGCGCCCTTTGTCGGCGACGTACACCAGGCCGTGCTCTTGGCCAAGCTCATGCCCTCCGCCGCGAACCATGGAGAGCCGCTGCGCTTCGTCGACTTCGCCTCGCCGATTTACGACCCCGCCGGCAAATTGCGCGGGGTACTGGCCACGCACGCGCTCTGGGCCTGGGTGGAGGAAACGATACGGGAACGCCTGCCCGCCAAGACGTCTCAGCAGGTCTTCATTATCGACAAGCGCGACAATACGCTGTCGCCCTTCGAGGCGATAGGCAAGGAGCGCCCACCCGCGCCCCTGCCTTCCGGCCGGGATTTTCAGCTCGGCGTCTGGCCCGACGGCAAGAATTACCTGTATAGCGAGGCCTGGGTGCGCGAGGCCGGGCTGGACTGGCGCGTGGTCGTCCGACAGCCGCAAGGGCAGGCCTTGGCGGCCTTGAACCAGTTGCGCGCCAGCCTGATACTGCTGGGCCTGGTTGCCACCTTGCTGCTGATGGTCGCCGTTTATCGGCTGGCCGCCCTGTTCAGCACACCGCTGGAACAATTGGCCGGCATCGCCCGACGCATCGGCCAGGGAGAGGAACACGCCGATTGGACGCTGCCCAGCGGCGCTCAGGAACTGCGCCAGCTGTCGCAGGCGATGCGAAGCATGGCCACCGCCCTGTTGGCCCGCAAACAGGAGCTGACCGACATCAACGCCAAGCTGGAGCAGCTCGTGGAGGAGCGCACCGAGTCCCTGCGCGAGGTCAACCACGAGCTGGTGCGCACCGCCACGCGATTGGCGCAGCAGGCGCGCAGCGACGCGCTCACCGGACTGAACAACCGCATGGCCTGCAACGAACAGCTCAGGGAAGAGCATCTGCGCTACGGGCGCAGCGGCGCGCCCTACTCGGTGTTGTTGCTGGACGTCGACCACTTCAAGCGCGTCAACGATCATTTTGGACACGACGCCGGCGACCGCGTGCTATGCCACATCGCCCGACTCCTGCAAGCCACCGCCCGCCTCACGGACTTCACCGCCCGCTACGGCGGCGAAGAGTTCCTGCTGCTGCTGCCCGACACCGACGACAAGGGCGCCGCGGTGCTGGCCGAAAAAATCCGCGCCGCCGTCGAACACTCGCCGGCGCCGGACGCCGGCAAGGTCACCCTCAGCATCGGCCTGGCCATGGCCCGGCCCGCCGACATCCAGCCTGAAGCGGTGGTCAAGCGCGCCGACCAGGCCCTGTACCGCGCCAAGGCCAACGGCCGCAACCAGGTTGCGCTGGACACCACGGACGGATCGCATTAAAAGTGGGCCATCGGCCCGGCCGAATCATGATAAAGAGATTCCGCCCGGCGCTGACCGCGCCCGCCACCCCCAACGCCAAGGATGTGAAGATGAAAGAGCAAATGCCGCCGCCCAAATATCAGATCAAACCGGAAACCTCAACCCCGCCCCTGCCGGCGGGCCTGTCCAAGGTGCTGGATATGCTCAGCGACGCGATGCGCGCCAAAGAGGCTGAGCCGGCGGCGGACGCAAACGCGGAAGCCGGCACCGACAAACCGCCCCCGGCGCGCTGAACGCCCGACGCGCATGAAAAATGCCGCCGGCGCAAAGCGCGGGCGGCATGCTTGAAGCGGGAAGACCGGTTTACATCGAGACCAACACCTTGATGCCCAACAGATCCAGACCGGTTTTCAGCGTCTTGCCGGTCAAAGCGGCCAGCTGCAGACGGCTGGCGCGGACTTCACCCTCGCTCTTGAGAATGGGGCAAGCCTCGTAGAAGCGCGAGAACAGCGTGGCGATGTTGTACAGATACTGGGACAGGTAGTGCGGATAGCAACCGTCCACCACCGCCTGCAAAGTGTCTTCGAACTGAGCCAGCGCGGCGGCCAGATGCTTCTCCGCCGGCTCGGTGATGACGATGGCGGCGTTGGCATCGTAACCGTCGGCCTTGCGGAACACGCTCTGTACGCGAGTGTAGGCGTATTGCAGATAGGGCGCGGTATTGCCCTCGAAGGCCAGCATGGTGTCCCAGTTGAAGATGTAGTCGCTCATGCGGTTCTTGGACAGATCGGCGTACTTGACCGCACCGATGCCCACGGCGGCGGCGATGTCGCGGCGCTCCGCTTCCGGCAGATCCGGATTCTTCTCCGTCACCAGCGCGAAGGCGCGCTCTTCCGCTTCCTGCAACAGCTCAATCAGCTTGACCGTGCCGCCGGAACGGGTCTTGAACGGCTTGCCGTCGTCGCCCATCATCACGCCGAAGCCGACATGCTCCAGCTTCATGCTCTCCGGCGCGAAGCCGGCCTTGCGGCAGATGGAGAACATCTGGGCGAAATGCTGGCTCTGGCGTGCGTCCACCACGTAGATGACACGGTCCAGGTTCAGGGTCTTATGGCGATAACGCACCGCGCCCAGATCGGTGGTGGTGTACAGATAGCCACCGTCCTTTTTCTGGATGATCACGCCCATGGGCTTGTCTTCCTGGGTGCGGAACTCTTCCAGGAACACCACTTGGGCGCCGTCGTCCTCGCTCAGCAGGCTGGCCGCGCGCAATTCGTCGACGATGACCGGCAGGTCGTCGTTGTACGAGGACTCGCCGCGCACGTGCTCGCGCTTGAGGCCGACGTTGAGCTTCTGGTACACCGCCTCGCAATGCTTCAGCGACACGTCGACGAACTGCTCCCACAGCTTCAGCACGTCCTGGTCGCCGCCTTGCAGCTTGACCACGTAGTCGCGGGCGCGGTTGGCGAAGTCTTCGCTTTCGTCGAAACGCACTTTGGCGTTGCGGTAGAAGGTTTCCAGGTCGGACAGCTGCAATTCGGCGTCGCCGGCGTGGCTGGTTTCCACCAGGTAGGCGGTCAGCATGCCGAACTGGGTGCCCCAGTCGCCCACGTGGTTGGCGCGCACCACGTCGTGGCCGACGAATTCCATCACTCGGGCCAGCGCGTCGCCGATGATGCTGGAACGCAGATGGCCAACGTGCATTTCCTTGGCCAGGTTGGGCGAGGAGTACTCCACCATCACGCGCTGCGGCGCAACGCGGCTGATGCCAAGCTTGTCGTCTTTCAGGGCGGCTTCGCTTCGTCGGGCAAGATATTCAGGGGCTAGATGAATATTGATGAAACCCGGGCCGGCGATTTCCACCTTGTCGGCGATGCCGGCAAGATCCAGCGCGGCGACCACTTTCTGGGCCAGTTCGCGCGGGTTGGTTTTCAGCAGTTTGGCGGCGCTCATGACGCCGTTGGCCTGATAGTCGCCGAATTCCGGCTTGGACGCCGGCTGCACCACGGCGGGCGCGTCCGGCGCGCCGGCTGCCGCCAGAGCGGCCTGCACCCGTTGATTGATGAGTTGAAGAATAGTCATTAGAGCCCCAAGAATTGCCGCGAAAACGAAAATTAGTCTTCGCTTCTGAAAAAAACTACTTGTTGATTGTATTCCCGCTTGCCATCAGGGGCAATGCTTGCAACCAAGCCGCGTCGGTAAAATAAGCCTCAAGCGGCGGCGTTTGGGATTTCCTGCCAAGATAGGGCTTAAAACCAGCGGGTTTCGCCCATGGCCGGCAGTTGGAACCTCGATGCGGGGATATTCCATTGCGCTAGCGCGGCGGCAAGATCGTCCTGTGGTTGGTCCAGCGGCTCGTCGGTCAGAATGAAGCTGCCCCAATGCACCGCCCAGGCGGCGCGCGCGCCGGTGTCCAGCAGAATGCGCACCGCCTCTTCCGGATTCACATGCTGAGGATGAAGAAACCAGCGCGGCTCGTAAGCGCCTATCGGCAGCAAGGCAAGGTCCACAGCGCCGATACGCTCGCCGATCAGCCGGAACAACGACTCCTGATAACCGGTGTCGCCCGGATACCAGAACTGAAGCCCGTCGCCGCGCACGGCGAAGCCGCCCCACAGCGCGCGGTTTTCATCGCCCATCATCCAGCGCTTGCTCCAATGATGAGCCGGCGTCAGTTCCGCCTCCACGCCGCCCAGACGGCAACGCTGCCACCAGTCCAACTCCTGAATCCGCGACGCCGGCACGCCGGCGCGCCGCAGGGTCGCGCCCACGCCCAGCGGCGCGGCGAACTGCGGACAGCCGGCCGGCTGGCGCGCCAGACTGCGCACGGTGTTGAAATCGAGATGATCGTAATGGTTGTGGGTGATCAGCACCAGATCGATGGCCGGCAGCTCCCGCAAAGCCATCGGCGGCGGCGACTGCCGCGCCGGCCCCGCCCACTGAAACGGAGAAGCGCGTTGCGACCAGATCGGGTCGATCAGAATATTCTTGCCGCACAGCTGGATGAAGCTGGTGGCGTGGGCGACCCAGGTCAGCGACGGCCGGTCCCGGTTGGCGTTCAGCACGGCCAGCTCCGGCGCCTGGCGCGGGATACGCTCCAGCCTGTGCGTCACCGCCGGCATGCGGCTGCGCTGCCACTCCCAGCGCAACACGTCGGCCAGGCTTGGTTGCCGAAACGGAAACAGATTGCGGTAGCCGTCCGCCTGATGATGCGGCTGCCGCGGGTCCGGCCGGTAGACGGGCAGCGGCCAGCGGTCTTGCAACCAGGACTTCAATCGCGACATGACGTCACCATACCGAAAGAATTCCGGCATTGTCGCCGATGAAAGAGGAAAACAAAAGACGGCCGGCGCCGCCGTCTCGCCGACGGCGCCGGCCCGCCTCCCCCGCGGTCAGCCTTGGGCGAAGGCCAGCTTCATTTCGCGCTCGCGCTTGCGTTCCGCCGCGCGCATATAGAAGTTGGCGGCGATGACGCCGACGGAGACGAAGAGAATGAACAAGGTGGCCAGCGCGTTCATTTCCGGGTTCAAGCCCAGCCTCACCCGCGAGAAGATCACCATGGGCAAGGTGGTGGAGCCGGGGCCGGACAGGAAGGCGGTCAGCACCAGATCGTCCAGCGACAGCGTGAACGACAGCAGCCAGCCGGAAATCAGCGCCTGGGAGATCAGCGGCAGCGTGATCACGAAGAACACCTTCAAAGGCCGCGCCCCCAGGTCCATCGCCGCCTCTTCCAGCGACAGATTGAGCTCCCTCACCCGCGACTGCACCACGATGGCGACATAGGACACGCACAACATCACATGACCGATCCAGATGGTGAACACCCCTCGGCCCTCCGGCCAGCCAAAAGCCTGCTCCATGGCGACGAAGAGCAGCAACAGCGAGATGCCCTGAATCACTTCCGGAATCACCAGCGGCGCGTTGACCATGCCGGCGAACAAGGGAAACATGCGGAAGCGGCCAAAACGCGCCAGCACGAAACCGGCCCAGGTGCCGATCACCACCGAGGCGGTGGCGGTCATCAGGGCGATCTTGACGCTGAGCCAGGCCGCGTTGATCAACTCCTCGTCCTCCAGCAGCGCGGCGTACCACTTGGTGGAGAACCCGGACCACACCGTCACCAGCTTGGATTCGTTGAAAGAGAACAGAATCAGCAGCGCGATGGGCAGATAGAGAAAGGCGTAGCCCAGGCCCAGCACCAGGAAGGACAGCGGCTTGTTCGGCTTGATCATTTCGCGGCCTCCATATTCTTGACCTGGTAGTGCTGGAACAGCGCCATCGGCACCAGCAACAGCAGCACCATCGCGCAAGTCACCGTCGCCGCCATCGGCCAGTCCATATTGTTGAAGAACTCGTCCCACATCACGCGGCCTATCATCAGCGTGTCGGAACCGCCCAGCAGCTCCGGAATCACGTACTCGCCCACCGCCGGAATGAACACCAGCAGGCTGCCGGCGATGATGCCGTTCTTGGACAGCGGCAAGGTCACCTGGACAAAGGCCTTCCACGGCTTGGCGCCCAGATCGTAGGCCGCCTCCAGCAAGCGCAGGTCCATTTTCACCAGATGGGCGTACAAGGGCATGATCATGAACGGCAGGTAGGAGAACACCATGCCGATATACACCGCCCAATTGGTGTGATACAGCCGCAGCGGCGTGTCGATCACGCCCAGCCACAACAGGAACTGATTAAGAAAGCCGTCGTTCTTCAAAATGCCGATCCAGGCGTAAACCCGGATCAGGTAAGAGGTCCAGAACGGCAGAATCACCAGCATCATCAGGGTGTCGCGCGCGCGGTCTGAAGCCCGGGCGATGTAATAAGCCATCGGATAGCCGATCAACAGACAGAGCAGCGTGGAAACGAAGGCCATCTTCACCGAACTGATATAGGTGGCGAAGTACAAGTCGTCGCTCAACATGAACTTGTAGTGACTGATGTTCAGCGCGATGGAGAAGACGTCGTCTTCCAGCTTGGTGAGCGGGGTGTAAGGCGGGATGCCCAGTTGCTGCTGCGAGAAACTGATGCCCACCACCAGCAGGAAGGGCAGCAGGAAAAACACGAACAGGAAGATGAACGGGATGCCGATGACGGTGGTCCGTCCGCTGGGCAACCATTGTTTTAATTTTAAATTTTTCATGTCAGCACCACGTGGCCGGCGCGTTCCGGCTTGGCTTGCATTGCTTGTTTTGCCGGCGGCCCCTCCCGTCTGACGCGGGCGGTGGCTGGGCGGCTTCCTCTTGATCTCTCCTCGGAGTCCGGTCCGGCCCGCTGCTCGCTAGGCCGGAAAGCCGGCTCCAGACCACCCACAGCCGACGGCTGGATGGCCCGGGACTATTCTCCACGCTGCGCCGGACGCGGCCGCCCGCGGGCCGCGCAGCGCGGGCCCGGGGTGGCGGATCGGCATGGGTTCGTCAGGTCCGGTCTTGCGCTCAATGACCGGTCTTAAGCTGTGTCCACAGCCGGTTTTGCAGGCGCATGATGTCCGCCGGCAAGGGCTTGAGCAGGAACAGCGTCTTCACCACCGCCTCCGGCGGATACACCGCCGGATCGTTGGCGATTTCCGGCTTCACGAATTTGCGCGCGGCGGCGTTGGCGGTGGGATAGAACACTTCATTGGTGATCGCGGCGTTGACTTCCGGCGACTGGATGTAATTGATCCATTTGTGCGCCGCCTCCGGATGCGGCGCGTCCTTGGGCACCACCATCACGTCGAACCAGAGCGGCGCGCCGCTCTTGGGGATCACATAAGCCAGCTGGTAAGGCCGCTTGGCCTCGCGGGCGCGGTGCTTGGCGATATTGATGTCGCCGGAGAAGCCCAGCGCCAGGCAGATGTCGCCGTTGGCCAGGTCGTTGATGTAGCCCGAGGAGTTGAACTGGGTGATGTAGGGCCGGATTTTCTTCAGCGCGGCGAAGGCGGCCTGGTAGTCGGCGGGGTTCTTGCTGTTCGGGTCCTTACCCAGATGGTGCAAGGCGACGGCGAACACGTCGTTGGCCTGGTCCAGCACCGACACGCCGCAGCCTTTCAGCTTGGACACGTATTTGGGATCGAACAGGATGTCCCAGCTGTCCAGCGGCGTATCCTTGCCCAGCGCCGCCTTGACCTTGTTCAGGTTATAGCCCAGCCCGTCGGTGCCGTAGGCCCAGGGCACGCCGTGGGCGTTGCCCGGGTCCGCGTCGACGATCTTGGCCATCAAGGCCTTGTCCAGATTGGCCAGATTGGGCAGCTTGGATTTGTCCAGCTTCTGATAGATGCCGGCCTCGATCTGCTTGGCCATGAAGTTGGACGTGGGCGCCACGACGTCGTAACCGGCGCGCCCGGTCAGCATCTTGGCCTGCAAGGTGTCGTCGCTGTCGTAAACGTCGTACTTGACCTTGATGCCGCTCTGTTTTTCAAACCCGGGGATGGTGGACTTGGCGATGTAGTCCGACCAGTTGTACACGTTCAGCGCCTTGTCTTCCGCCTGCGCGCCCATCGCGGGGAGCAGCAGCAGCGAACAACACAGATTGCGAACCAGCTTCTTCATGACAGGTTTCCTCAATGGAACGACCGCAGCCGGCGTAGGCGCGGCCTGACCGACGACAAGTTCAGCGCCGCCCTCCTCGCCCGTTGCCGGGCCATGACGCCGCTCCCTCTCCCTTGGCGGCGGAAGCCGCCCAAGGCCCAAGGCGATGCCTGCGCGCCGAAACGCCGTTGCCGGCGACTGCCGACGACACGCGCCGCATTGCCAACTTACACTGCATCGCGCGAGATTCCAGCTGTCCGTTCGCTACGATTTGTAAGAGCCGGCCCGCAAGCCGCCGCGCATCGGGATGAGGCGCGCGGCTCGCGAGCGCTCCCGAGATCGCGGACAACTTCCACGCGCCTGCTCCAAGCGACAAGGTGCCAAGGGTCATTACGGCCCGCGCGCCGTCGAAACGACGACGCGCGGACAAGGGAAACCTGTGCGGAAAACCGGCTGGCGCCGCCCCCAACAGGCTGCGGCCGGCCTCCATCGTCTCCTCTTCTTTCTCATCTCTCCGCGTCCAGCGTGTGTTTAATAAAATTCACACATCTATCTGTAACGCCATTACTTTTTAACCATGTTTTTAGAGCTGCGCAACTTTTATCGATGCTGCCGCGCAAAAAAATAAACACGATTACCACAGACTGTGCTCGTCACGTTAACTATGTTCAACATTCAACAGCCCGTTTCCCAAGCTGGCGGCCATGAAAAACGGGCGGCCGCAATGGCCGCCCGCTTAGGCGAAAATCCGCGTCGACGCGCTTCAGAACAACCGCGCCAGCAAGGCCTTTTCCTTGCCATGCATGCCGGGGATCTTGACCTGCATGCCGTTGCCGGCCGCCACTTCCACCGGCTGGTCCTTGCGCGTCATCTGCGCCAGCTCGATGATCTGATTGCCGCTGGGGTGGATCACTTCGATGCGATCGCCCACCGCGAAGCGGTTCTTCACCTCGATCAGCGCCCAGCCGTCGGCGTCCACCGACAGCACGTCGCCGACGTACTGGCTCTGCTTGGCCTTGGAATGACCGGTGAGGTAGTTCTGGTATTCCTGGGTCTGGTGACGCTCCAGGAAGCCCGGGGTGTAGCCGCGGTTGGCGAGGCCGTCCAGCTCGGCCAGCAGGCCGAGGTCGAACGGGCGGCCGGCCACGGCGTCGTCGATCGCCTTGCGGTAGACCTGAGCCGCGCGCGCCACGTAGTACAAGCTCTTGGTGCGGCCTTCGATCTTCAGCGAATCCACGCCGATTTTGGCCAGCTTCTCCACCTGCTCCACCGCGCGCAGGTCCTTGGAGTTCATGATGTAGGTGCCGTGCTCGTCTTCGATGATGGGCATCAGTTCGCCGGGACGGCTGCCTTCTTCGATCAGATAGGTCTTGTCCGCCAGCGGATGGCGCTCGGCGCCGCCGCAGGAGGCGAAACTCTGATTGGCCTCTTCCAGCGCCTTGTTGAAGTCGAACTGGATGGTCTGCACATCGCCGGCGTCGTCGCCCTGAGTGTCGTGCACCTTGTAATCCCAGCGGCAGGCGTTGGTACAGGTGCCCTGGTTCGGATCGCGGTGATTGAAGTAGCCGGACAGCAGGCAGCGGCCGGAGTAAGCGATGCACAGCGCGCCGTGCACGAAGACTTCCAGCTCGATGTCCGGGCATTGCTGGCGGATTTCGGCGATCTCGTCCAAGCTCAGTTCGCGCGACAGAATGATGCGCGACACGCCCAGCTTCTGCCAGAACTTGACGCCCATGTAATTGACGGTATTGGCCTGCACCGACAAATGGATGGGCACTTCCGGCCATTTTTCGCGCACCATCATGATCAGGCCGGGATCGGCCATGATCAGCGCGTCCGGCTTCATCGCGATCACCGGCTCCATATCGGCCATATAGGTCTTGATCTTGCTGTTGTGCGGCAAGAGGTTGCTGGCGACGAAGAACAGTTTGCCGCGCGCGTGGGCTTCGTCTATGCCCTGCTTCAGCTCTTCCAGCTTGAAGTCGTTGTTGCGGGCGCGCAGGCTGTAGCGCGGCTGGCCGGCGTAGACGGCGTCGGCGCCGAAGTCGTAGGCGGCGCGCATCTTGTCCAGCGTGCCGGCCGGCAACAGAAGTTCTGGTGCTTTCATTGTTTATTCTGTGGGTTCGTTGAGCGGTGGGCTCAGTGCAGCAGACAGGACATCGGCAGCGGCTCGCGGTCCGGCTCGACAAAGCCTTTGCGCGCCGAATCGTCGTCCAGGCGCTCTGAAGAATAGTGTTGCAGAATCACGGCGCGGGGGTCGGCCAGCATGTCCGGGCAGTGGCTGGCGAACGCCTCCCAATCGTCCAGCAACTGCGGCTGGCTGGCCATCCGGCTGTACAGAATCACCAGGATGGCCATGGTCAGGGTGTGGTGGTACTTCATCGCCGCGCCGTTCACCATGGCGAAACGGGACAGCGCGCGCGCGCAGCGGGCGGCGGCTTCCGGCGCCGGGTATTGGCGGCGGTAGGCCCAGGCGGCGTACAGGTGCGCGCGGTGGTTGAAGTCGGATGCAGGCAGCGCGTTGGTTTCCAATTGGCGCAGGAATGCCTGATGGTCCATGACTCGGTTTCTCCGAAAATTCCAAAAAGCAAAGGCTCCACCCAATGTGGAGCCCTGACCCTTATCGATACGGGGGCGATTATGCGCGGCCTGCCGGTGGCAGTCAAGTCCGCGCGCCGTCCGCAAGCAACACTTTAAGCCGCTGTTTTAAAAATCCTTTTCCGGTTTAAGGTCTTTTCGCCAATGCCAACAAAGCGCTGAACTGGCAGATCAGGGCCAGCAGCATCGCCAGCGGACACAGAATGGCCAGCAAGGGGCCGGGGCCGCCGTCCAGGCCGCGCCACAGCGCCGAGCTGAGCGCAAAGGCCAAGGTGCTGAGCAGCAGCACCGTCATGGCGAAGCGCCGCTGCCTTTGCATCTTCTTAAACAAATTCAATAGCATGTTTCATCGTTCCAGGTGAGGCCGCCGGCATTCTAGCCGGCTGGAGCTGTGTCGTCTTCGCACAAGGCGCGCAGCGCTTCCAGCTCCTTGGCTGAAAACCCCGCCCGCTCGCGGGCGGCCAGATTATAGGCCCCGCGGTAAAGCTGGACATCGTGGCGCCGCAGCAGTTCCTGAAAACAGGCCTCCGGCTCCAGCCCCCGCTGCCGGCACAGCCGGCCGAACCAGGCGTTGCCGATACGCACATGTCCCACTTCCTCGCGCAGGATGATGTCCAGCACCGCCACGCTCGCGTGATCGCCAATGCCGGCCAGCCGCCGCTGAATGCCCGGCGTCACGTCCAGGCCGCGCGCCTCCAGCACCCTGGGCACCAGGGCCATTCGCGCCAGCGGATCGTAATCGGTCTTGCAGCTCATCGCCCACAGGCCGTTGTGAGCGGGGAAATCGCCGTAGTCGTGGCCCAGCTCTCGCAGACGCCGCAGCAGAAGGGAGAAGTGGCGCGCTTCTTCCGCGGCGACTTGCAACCAGTCGCTGACGAAGGCGTCCGGCATCTCGCGGAAGCGCCAAGCGGCGTCCAGCGCCAGGTTGACCGCGTTGAATTCGATATGGGCGATGGCGTGGAGCAGCGCGGCGTGCCCCTGCCGGGAGGACAGGCTGCGCTTGGGCACCTTGGACGGATGGACCAGTTCCGGCAGCGGCGGCCGTCCGGCCTCCGGCAAAGGATAGGCCGGCGGCGCGTCCGCGCGGCGCGGCAACGCGTCTAAACGCCAGCCGTGCAAGACCGCCGTCGCCAGCGTCATCTTGCGCTCGACGTCGCCGCACAGCAGCGCCGCTTCCAACTGCGGGTAAAGAGATGTCGACTCGCTCATGGCCGGGTATTTTAGCCGATCTCGCCTCGCCTCAGAACCTGTTCAAAGTCTAGCGGCCTGCGACAAAGAAAGCGGTTTTGCTCATACGGCGCATGGGCATTTCAATGCCCGGCCCCCCCGCCGCGTCGTCGGCGCGCTGCGGACTTTGAACCGTACCTCAGGCCGGATTGGTTTCATTCTGCCTGGCCAGCCAGGCCTCGAACTCGGCCAGCGCGGCGTCGAAAGCCGGCATCAAGGCCGCCACCTGCTCCATCGCCTGGGCCTTGCCGGCCTTTTCCACCGCTTCGGCCGCCTCGCCCAAGGCCTTGATGCCCACCATGCGGCTGGCGCCCTTGACCCGGTGGGCGGCGAAGCTGACGCGGTCGCTGGAGCCTTCCTCGATGGCGCTGCGCAGTTCGGCCACGTCCTCGGCGTTGCCTTGCTGGAAGTCGCGCAGGATTTCCAACTCCACTTGCAGCTCGCCGTTGCTGTACACCTGCAGCACGGAGCGGTCCACCGGCCCGTCTTCCGGCCCGCCCTCAGGTTCGGCCGCGACGGGCGGCGCCGCCATTTTTGCCCCGGCCTCCGCCGTCGTCCACTTTTGCAGCGCGGCGGACAGCTCCGCAATCGACAGCGGCTTGGTCAGAAAATCGTCCATGCCGGCTTCCCGGGTCTTGTCCAACTCCTCCTTGGCGGCGTTGGCGGTGCAGGCGACGATGGGAATACGGCTTCCTTCCGCTTCCTCCTGTTCGCGCGCGCGCACCAGCCGCGCCAGCTGATAACCGTCTATGCCCGGCATATGGCAATCGGTCAGGATCATCGAGTAGCGGCCGGACTGCCATTTGGCGAAAGCCTGCTCGCCGTCCTCCGCCCATTCCGCCGCATAACCCAGCTTTTCCAGCTGCTTGAGGGTGAGCTTGCGGTTGGTGGGATTGTCCTCGGCGAACAAGATGGGCAGCGCGCTCCGCTCCGGCGACGGCGCCGCGGTTTCGACCTCCTCTTCGCGCGGCGTCTCCGCCGGCACGTGGACCTGGGGCAGGCTGACCGGGGCCACCACTTGTTCCGACCACTCCGCCTCCAGCAGCAAACGCGCGCAACTGCCCTGGCCCAGCTCGCTCTCCAGTTCCACATGACCGCCCATCAAGCCGGCCAGCCGCCGGCAGATGGCCAGGCCCAGGCCGGTGCCGCCAAACCGCCGGGTGGTGTCGGAGTCCGCCTGGGTGAAGGGCTGGAACAGCCTGGACAAGCTGTCCTCGGACATGCCGATGCCGCTGTCCTCCACCTCGAAGCTGAGCGACTGGTAATTGGCCATGGTGCTGAGCACCTTGACGCGTATGGTCACGCCGCCCTGAGCCGTGAACTTGATCGCGTTGCTGATGAAGTTCTGCAAAATCTGCCGGACGCGCAAGGGGTCCAGCACCAGCGTCGGCGCCAGTTGCTCATCCACTTCTAACTGGAAATCCAGCCCCTTTTTATAGGCGTTTTCCTGGTACAGGCTGCGGATGCTCTCCAGAAACGGCCGCGTCGCCGTCGGCGCGGTGACGATCTCCAGCTTGTCGGCCTCGATCTTGGAAAAATCCAGGATGTCGTCGATCAGCCGCAGCAGCGTGTGCGCGGAATCGTGTATTGTCGCCACCGCGTCCCGTTGCTCGCCGTCCAGCCGGGTCATGTTCAACAGTTCCAACATGCCCAGCACCCCGTTCATCGGCGTGCGGATCTCGTGGCTCATGGTGGCGAGGAAGGCGCTCTTGGCGCGGTTGGCGGCATTGGCCTGGTCCCGCGCCATGCGCAGTTCGAATTCGGCCATCTTGCGTTCCGTGATGTCCAGGCAAGCCAGGATCATCACGCCCTCCACCGTTTCCGTCGCCACCATCTGGCCTTCGAACAGGACCCAGATCGGGAGGCCCGCGCCGGTCAGGCATTCCAGTTCGCAGTGGATGCGGGTGCCCTGACGCATTTGCTGCAAGTGCTCGGTCAACTCTATCCAGCCTTGATCCGACGCCATCAGCTCCATCAAATGCATGCCCACCAGGCCGTAATCGCCGACGTCGAAAATCATCTCCGCCGTCTGGTTGGAGCGGGAAATCTGCAATTGCTCGTTCAGGCGCAGCAAACCCACCGGAGACGAGGCGAACACCGCCTCCTCCTCCTGCAACACGGTGCGCAACTGCGCCTCCGACACCTTGCGCCGCGCTTCCTCATCGTAAAAGCCCAGGATATTGGCGTAGGCGCCGATCAGCGGCTGCATGCCCACGCCCAGGCGGAACACGTCCGGCTGCTGCATGCACACCGCCGCGGCGACATCGCCGCCCAGCATCACCGGCAGGGAAATCCAGGTGGAGCGCTCGCTCAGCAGCTGGAACAATTGGCTGAGCGGAGCCGCCGCGTGGGTGACTTCCTGCAGCGACGGCAATTCCGGCGGCCAGCTGCCGGCCTGCAAACGCAGGGATTGCCCGCATTCGTCCAGCGGCGACCAGGCCACCAACAGGCATTCGCGGGCGCCGGTGTGATGGCAGAACACGCGGTGCAGCTCCTCGAACACCTTGTCGCGCGGCTCCCGCGCCAGCAGCATGCCCTCCACCACCGAAATCGCCGACAACAGTTCCACGCTGCGCTCCAGCGAGGTTTCGGCCTGCCGTCTCTGCTGCTCGTTGCGCACCGTCAGCATGCGCCAGCCGTGGTCTCGGCTATTGCTGAACTGGCTGAGCGAGATCGCCACGTAGAAGCGTTCGCCGTTGGCGGGCAAGCCTTCTCCGGCCAAGGCCACGGTTTCCTGGTCGTTCAAGGCCTGGGTCAGATGCGCGGCGCCGCCCGGCACCTCCAGCAAGCTATAGGCCGACATGCCGTGCAAGGCCGCTTGCGGATAGCCGAACATCTTGCCGGCCCCGGCGTTGGCGATTTCGATCCGACCGTTGCGATTGACGATCAACACCGCGTCGCCGGAGGCGTCCAGCATATGCTTCAGCGCGGACAGCGGCCGCAATACGCGGCGCACCATGTAGTACAGCAACACCAGCACCAGGCTCAGCGCCAGCACGCCGAACAAGCCGTCGCGCACCATGCGCAGCAGATAAGTACGCCGGCTTTCGTCAATGCGCTCGGCCGTCATCCGCTCCACCATGCCGAAGGTGCGCCGCAGCTCCTCATCCAGTTCCAGCAAGTTGACGCGGAAATTCGTGACCTGACGGAAAGACTGAACGCCGTCTATCTGTTCGTATTGCAGTTTGACGACCAGTTGCAGCTTCAGCGTCAAGGTGGTCAGATTGGTGAACGCGGCTTTCAAGGCGTCGTCGTGCACGCCCAGGATCACCGGGCGCAGCTGCTCCACCATGACCATGGCGGAGCTGAGCCGGAAGGCCAGATCGTCCTCGATGTCGCGGTTCATCCGGTGCCCCAGCTGCTCGCGCATGATCAGCGCCACCGCGTTGCCGCGCAATTGCCCGCCCAGCTGCCACAGGCTCTGCTTGATCATCATCAGGCTGTTGAGCGTGGGGTCGCCCTGACTGGCCAGCTGCGCCATGTCCGCGGCCAGGATGCCGCCGGCCTCGTTGCGCATCCGCGCGGTGGCCAGGTAGAGCAGATTGCTCAGCGATTCGTTCTGAAAATCCGGCTGGCTCAATATCTTTGTGGTTTCATCGCGCAGCACCTTGAAATCGTGGGCCAGATTACGCAGCCGCCCCTGGCTGGAGGCGTCCGCCCCGGTCATGACGGGAACCGACGCCAGCGCCACCACGAACTTGGCGTCGGTGTCGCGGGCAAGCTGCTTCAGTTCTTCCTGTTGTTGCGGCGTAGGCGGCGATTTTGCCGTCAGCAGCAGCCGCAGCTTGCTGCTCTCCAGGTTTTCCGCGCTGACCGCCTGATACAAGGCCGAGATGTCTCGATTGAGCTCGGCCACGTGCTGGGCTCTGCGATAGGAGTCCCAGGACTCGTCCAACAGACGCAAAATGGCCCCGGTCTGCAGCACGCCCAGCAATAAGACGATCAGGATCACCGCGCGGCGGATGGATTTGATGTGCTCCTGACGCGGCCTGGAAAACTTCATCGACGGCCGCTCAGAGCTCACGTGACGACTCGGCCTCCGTCTCGGAAACCTCCTCGACGAAGAGCCGCAAAACACCGTAGCGGTCGCTGAAATCGCGCAGCACCGTGATCTGGTTGGCGGAGATGGCCGCGCCGCGCGGCAGCAGCAAATGGCCGTGCTTGCTGTGCAGGTCCTGAGCCAGCACCGCGCCCGCCTTCACCGTGAGCAGGCTGACCGCCATACCCGGCGGCGCTTCGGGCAACGCCGGAGCGTCGAACAGCCGGCCGAAAACCTTGCGGTCGTATTCGGTGCCGGTGGACACGCCGTAGTAGCTGAACGGATCGATCTCCGGCCGCTTGCGCTGCATCGCCGCCACGATGGCCTTCTCCACATCGGCCGGCTTCGGCGGCTTGACCACGAAGCCGTCTGCGTGCAACTGGCTGGCCAGCACCACATTGCTGCGATCCGCATGGCCGGACAGGAACACAAAGGGCAGATTGGAAGGATTCATGGTGTGGCCGCAGCGCAGTTCCTTGAGCAGATCCATGCCGTTCATCGGCGCCATCTGCACATCGCACAGCACCAGGTCCACCATGCGGATATCCAGCAAGCGCATCGACGCGGTGCCGTCCGCAGTCTGGAAGATAGCGTCCGAGCGCATGCCCATGGTCTGCAAAGCCTGACTGATCAAGGAGCGCACCAGAGTCTGGTCGTCCACGACCAATATCCGCATCCGCGAGAAGTCCACCGCCGCGATACTCATCCCGCGCCCCCTTCCGCCGCCGCGGTTTCCTGACTCCGCCGCAAATAGTCGCTCAATTCGTTTTCACGCACCGGCAAGGCCATATAAGCGCCTTGCACGCAGGGGCAGCCCATCTCCTGCGCCAGCGTCACATCCTCCTCCTCGTCCACCCCGCTGGCGGTGATGGCTCCCGGCGGCAAGCCGTAGATGCGCAAGAACCGCAGCGCCTGCGGGTCCGCGCCCAGCATGGCGCGTATCCATTGCAGGGATTCGATGGGGATGTTCACATGGTCGAACGGCAGCTTGAGCATATTGCTCTGGGTCAGCGAACCGCTGCCGAAATGATCGGCGATCAGCCGGAAGCCCAGATACTTGATCTTGGCGACGTTCTCGAAAGCCTGGGCCGGCGATTGCTGCCCCAGCCCCTCGGCCAGCTCGAAACCCAGCAAGCGCGGCGGCACGCCGCGCTGCTGCAACTGGGCATGGCAGTGGTCGAACAGGTTCTCGCTCTCCAGACAGGCTTTGTCTATGCGCACGTTGACGCCGCACTCCTCGCCCAGGCCTTGCTGGCGCAGGCTGGCCAACAGGCTGGCGATGCGGGCCACCAGCTCTTCCAGCACCAGGGCGGAGACCCCTTTGCGGCGCGCCAGCACATTGAAAAGACCGGCGCCCCACTCCACCCGCCCCTGCGGCCGAATCAGGGCCGTCACGTCGAAGCCGGCGAGCCGATGGCCGGGCAGGCCCAGGATGGGTTCGATCTCCAGCTTGAATTCGCCGGAGCAGACGTCGGCGAAAAAGCCCTCCACGTCCAGCTGCTGCACCTGGTAGGCGCGCTCCAGATCGTTGAACACGCTATTGAGCGCGGTGAGAAAGGACTCCGCCGAGTACGGCTTGGACAGGAAGCGGGTGCTGCCTATGCCCAGGCTGCAAGCCATCTCGCTGATGGTGTTCAGGGTTTTGCCGTCATAGCCGGAAATGATCAGCAAGGCCGCCCGGTAGCCGAGCAAGGCCACGTGCTTGATGAAGTCGATGCCGTTCATGCCCGGCATGCCGATATCGGTGACGATCAGGTCGTAGTGGTTCTCACCGATGCTGCGCAGCGCCTCGGCCGGGTCGCTGAACTCGTCGATGGCCACTTCGTAGCGACTAAAGAAACTGGCCTGGCGGGAAATCAGTTTCCGCAGCACCAGCTGGTCTTCAAGAATCAGAAACCGCTTGGCGGGCAAGCTCATGGGATCTCCCCTTAGCATCGCGCGCGGGCGCCCTGCCGGCTGTCCGCAACCCAATTTAGATACGACATTCGAGTAATATTGATATAGGCCGATAAGCCCTCGGCCACAACCACGGCTTGCAATCTTCGCGCGCGGCGGCGTTCCGCTTGTGCAATTGCCGTCGTCGCCATGCATAATGAGAGCATTGTCACGCCAGGAGGCACGCCATGCGGTTCCAGTCCAGCCAGCTCGGCCAAGTCGATATCGACGAGAGCACCGTCATCACCTTCCCGCGCGGCATTCCCGCGCTGGAAAACTGCACCCGCTTCAAGCTGTTCCACAACGCCACCCAGGCCCAGCCGCAGGTGTTCTGGCTGCAATCGCTGGACGACGCCGGCGTCATCTTCAGCATCACCACTCCGGAAGCGCTGGACATCCGCTATGAGATAGAGCTGGACGACGCCGAAGTGGCCGAGCTGCAATTGCAGCGGCCGCAGGATGTGGCCATTCTGCTGATGCTGAGCAATCAGGCCGATGAACAGCACCCGGCGCTGTCCACGATGAAGGCGAACATCCGCAATCCTCTGGTGATCAATCTGCAAAGCCGCACCGGCCTGCAAAAAGTGGGGCTGCAGTGCGACATCCTGCTGCATAACCGCTGATGCCGGCCCCGGCCCGCTGCGCCTGGTGCGGCGACGATCCGCTCTACGTCGCCTATCACGACGAGGAATGGGGATGTCCCGAGCGCGACGACCGCAAGCTGTTCGAGATGCTGATTCTGGAAGGCGCGCAGGCCGGCCTGTCCTGGATCACCATCCTGCGCAAGCGCGACGGCTACCGCCGCGCTTTTCACGGCTTCGACCCGGTCAAGGTGGCGGCGATGGACGACGGCGACGTTGAGCGCCTGATGCAGGACGCCGGCATCGTGCGCAACCGGCTGAAGATCCGGAGCGCCATCCGCAACGCCAAGGTGTTTCTGCAGATGCAGCGGCAACACGGCAGTTTCGCCGACTGGCTGTGGGCGCATGTGGACGGCCGGCCGATACTGCGCCGCCGCGACGACGAGCGGGTGCCCGCCAGCACCGAGCTGTCCGACCGCATCAGCAAGGCGCTGAAAAAAGCCGGCATGAACTTCGTCGGCAGCACGGTGATCTACGCCTATCTGCAGGCCTGCGGCGTGGTCAACGACCACATGTCAGCCTGCTTCCGCCACCCCGATCGCGGCTGAGCGCGCCGCCCAAAGAAAAAGCCCGGATTCCCGGGCTTTTTTTACGAGCGGGCCTGCGTTCAGGCAAAGCTCAGATGGCCGTCCCGCGCTTCCACCAGGATGGTGGATTTCGGCGGGTATTCGCCGGCCAGGATGGCCTTGGCCAACGGGTTTTCCAGTTCGGACTGGATCGCCCGCTTCAAGGGCCGCGCGCCGTAGACCGGATCGAAGCCGGCTTCGGACAGCAAGGCCAGCGCCTCCTCGCTGATCTGCAAGTCCAGATCCAGCTTGGCCAGCCGGCGCTCCAGGCTCTTGAGCTGGATGCGGGCGATGGACTTGATGTGCTGCTCGCCCAGGCCGTGGAACACCACCACCTCGTCGATGCGGTTGATGAACTCCGGCCGGAACTGGGTTTTCACCTCCGCCATCACCGCCAGCTTGATCACCTGGTAATCGTCGCGGTCCATCGCCTGAATCTGCTGGCTGCCGATATTGGACGTCATCACCACCACGGTGTTCTTGAAATCCACGGTGCGGCCCTGGCCGTCGGTCAGACGGCCGTCGTCCAGCACTTGCAGCAGGATGTTGAACACGTCCGGATGCGCTTTCTCCACCTCGTCCAGCAAGATCACGCTATACGGCTTGCGGCGCACCTGCTCGGTCAGATAGCCGCCCTCCTCGTAACCGACATAGCCCGGCGGCGCGCCGATCAAGCGGGACACCGAATGCTTCTCCATATACTCGGACATGTCGATGCGGATCAGGTGATCTTCGCTGTCGAACATAAAGCCGGCCAAGGTCTTGCACAGCTCGGTCTTGCCCACGCCGGTCGGCCCCAGGAACAGGAAGGAGCCGTAAGGCTTGTTGGGATCGGCCAGACCGGAACGGGAGCGACGGATGGCGTCGGCGACCGCGCTGACCGCCTCGTCCTGCCCCACCACGCGCTGATGCAGCACCTCCTCCATGCGCAACAGCTTGTCGCGCTCGCCTTCCAGCATCTTGGACACCGGAATGCCGGTGGCGCGGCTGACCACTTCCGCGATCTCCTCCGCCCCCACCTGGGTGCGCAGCAAACGGTTGGGCCTGGCCTGCTCGCCGGCGCCGGCCGCCTCGGCGTCCTGCAGCCGCGCCTCCAGCTGCGGCAGCTTGCCGTACTGCAGTTCCGCCAGCTTCTGCCAATCGCCCTTGCGCTTCAGGTCCTCCATCTCCACCTTGAGGCGCTCGATTTCCTCCTTGATGCTCTGCGAGCCCTGTTGCGCGGCTTTTTCCGCCTTCCAGATCTCGTCCAGGTCCGCATAGGCGCGCGACAGCTCGGCGATCTCGTCCTCGATCAGCTTCAGCCGCTTTTGCGAGGCCTCGTCGCTTTCCTTGTTCACCGCCTCGCGCTCGATCTTCAGCTGGATCAGCCGGCGGTCCAGCCTGTCCATCTCTTCCGGCTTGGAATCCAGCTCCATCTTGATGCGGCTGGCGGCCTCGTCGATCAAATCGATGGCCTTGTCCGGCAAGAAGCGGTCGGTGATGTAGCGCTGCGACAACTCGGCGGCGGCGACGATGGCCGGGTCGGTGATGTCCACGCCATGGTGGATTTCATACTTTTCCTGCAAGCCGCGCAGGATGGCGATGGTGTCCTCCACCGAGGGCTCGCCGACCAGCACTTTCTGGAAGCGGCGCTCCAGCGCCGCGTCCTTCTCGATGTAACGGCGGTACTCGTCCAGCGTGGTGGCGCCGATGCAGTGCAGTTCGCCGCGCGCCAGCGCCGGCTTCAGCATATTGCCGGCGTCCATCGCGCCCTCCGCCTTGCCCGCGCCCACCAGGGTGTGGATCTCGTCGATGAAGATCAGGGTCTGGCCGTCGTCCTTTGCCAGATCGTTCAACACCGCTTTCAGCCGCTCTTCGAATTCGCCGCGAAACTTGGCGCCGGCGATCAGCGCCGCCAGATCCAACACCAGCAGGCGCTTGTTCTTCAGGCTTTCCGGCACTTCGCCGTTGACGATGCGCTGGGCCAGGCCCTCGACGATGGCGGTCTTGCCGACGCCGGGCTCGCCGATCAACACCGGGTTGTTCTTGGTGCGGCGCTGCAATACCTGGATGGCGCGGCGGATCTCGTCGTCGCGGCCTATCACCGGGTCCAGCTTGCCCAGGCGCGCGCGCTCGGTCAGGTCCTGGGTGTACTTCTTCAAGGCTTCGCGCTGGCTCTCCGCGTCCTGGCTGGACACGCTTGCGCCGCCGCGCACCGCGTCGATCGCGGCCTGGATCGCCGCCGGCTGGCCGCCGTGCTCTTTCAGCAGCCGCGCGGCCTCGCCCTTGTCCTGGCTCAGCGCGGACAGGAACAGCTCGCTGGCGATGAATTCGTCGCCAAGCTTCATCGCCGCCTTGTCGCTCAGGTTCAGCAGATTGGCCAAATCCCGCGAGACGGTGATCTCGCCGCCATTGCCCTGCACCCGCGGCAGGCGCTGCAAAGCCTGGTTCAAGCCGGCTTTCAGGCCGGGCACGTTGACGCCGGCGCGCGCCAGCAGGCCGGCGATGCCGCCGTCGGCGTCGTCCAGCATGGCCAACAGCAGATGCTGCGGCTCGATGTAAGCATGGTCTTGAGACAGGGCCAGACTCTGGGCATCCCCCAGCGCCTGCTGGAACTTGGTCGTCAGCTTGTCGAATCGCATGGAGTGGCTCCTTCGAAAGATTGATAAACACTATCTGGGCATGGCCAGTTGCTTTTCAAGCCTCGCAATCGTCGATCTTGAACCCGATTTTCCCTCAGACGCATTTTATTTATGGCTTTGGCAAAAAATTTAATCTATGCATTAAATCAAGAGCGGAACCGGACTGACCCAACAAGAGCCGCCCACCCAAGTCCCGAGCCGCCTGACTTGCGTAATCGCTTATATTCATTAAAGGGGTATCACCATGAAGCCACTCCTGGCCGCCGGCCTGCTATTGACCGCCTGTTCCCTGGCCCACGCCGACAATGATCTTTCCTTGCTGGCCTACGGCGCGTCCATACACAGCCAATGCAGCGGCAAGAGTTGCGATTTCAACGGAGAAAACCCCGGCCTCGGGCTGGAATGGGCGCCGCTGGGCAACGACGCGGACGGCCGCTGGATCGGCCGCGTCGGCTCTTATCGCGACTCCTTCCGCGAAACGGCCTGGTTCGTCGCCGGCGGCTGGCGCAAGGAATGGCAGCTGGGATCCAGCCCGCTCTACGCCGGCACCACCTTATTGGTCGGTTATCTGGACGGCTCCGGCGTCAAGCAGGTGGTCGCCTTCCCCATGCTCAGCATAGGCACTCGCAAACTGGCGCTGGAAGTGGGCTATGTGCCCAAGATGGACTACACCCCGCACAAGACGCGGGTTGCCGTCACCACCTTCAGCCTGCGCTGGACCTTTTAAGAACCTGTTCAAAGCCTGCCGTGCTTCGGCGATACGACGTTGAGAACACCTTCGAAATGCTCATATACCCTATGTGCATTCCGCTTGCTCAGCCGTTTTCGCCTGGTATCGCCCTAGCTCGCAAGACTTTAAAATAGGCGCTAAGCCGCGCCGGCAAATTCAGCGCAGCGAACGCACCACCGAGCTGACCACGCCCCAGATCTCGACATCGGTCTCCGCCTGTAAATCGGCGTAGCCCGGCTGAGCGGCGCGCAAGCAGGCGCGATCAGGGCTCAGATGCAGCCGGCGCACCAGGAATTCCTCGCCCGCCACCGCTACCACCACATCGTTGTGACGCGGCGGCAGCATGCGATCGACAATCAGCAAGTCGCCGTCAAAAATGCCGGCCCCGGCCATGGCGTCGCCGGCGACGCGCACGAAGAAACTGGTGTCCGGGTGCTGGATCAACAAATCGTTGAGGTTGAGCGAACGCTCGAGATAGTCGTCGGCCGGCGATGGGAAACCCGCCGCCACGCTGCCGTCGAACCAAGGAATCTGGGCGTCGTCGGCGCTGGCGCGCCGCGCGCCGCCCACCCGGCCGGGCGCCAGCCGCGCCAGCTCCGCCAAGGGCCGGTCGCGGGCGGCCAGCCGCAGGCGCTCCGGACGCGCGTCTTTCACGTCGCGCCGCTCAGCGGACGATGACGCGGGCCTCGCCCGCGGCCAGGCGGCCGATCTTGGCCGCATAGCCGAAACCGGCGCGCTGGAAACGCGCCAACACCTCGTCGGCCTGTTCCGGCGCCACCGCCGCCAGCAAACCGCCGCTGGTCTGCGGGTCGGCCAAGAGCCGCAGCTGCCACTCCGGCAGCCCCGCGCCAAAATCGACGTGCTCGCCGAAACTGGCCAGATTGCGCTCGATCGCGCCCGGACCGCAGCCTTGCTCCGCGAAAGCGCGCGCCTCCTCGATCACCGGCACCGCGGCCATATCGATGTGCGCCGCCAGCTTGGCGCCCTTGCACACCTCCAGCGCATGGCCCAACAGGCCGAAGCCGGTGACGTCGGTCAGCGCGTGCACGCCGTCCATGGCCGCCAGTTCCGCTCCGACGGTATTCAATTTGGTGGTGGAAGCGATCAAGGCCTGGTAGCCCTTATCGTCCAGCTCCCCTTTCTTCATCGCCTGCGCCAGCACGCCCACGCCCAGGCCCTTGCCCAGGATCAGCACATCGCCGTCGCGCGCCTCGCTATTGCGCTTGAGCTGGTCCGGATGCACCACGCCCAAGGCCACCAGACCGTAGATCGGCTCGGGGGAATCGATGGAATGGCCGCCGGCGAGCGGGATGCCCGCGGCGTGGCATACCGACTCTCCGCCGGCAAGAATGTCGCGGATGGTTTCCACCGGCAACACCTTCACCGGCATGCCGACAATGGCCAAGGCCATGATGGGGGTCGCGCCCATCGCATAAATGTCGGACAGCGCGTTGGTGGCGGCGATGCGGCCAAAGTCACGGGCGTCGTCGACGATGGGCATGAAAAAATCGGTGGTCGCCACAATGGCTTGCGAGGCGTTCAACTGATACACCGCGGCGTCGTCGCTGGTTTCCGCCCCCACCAATAGATTGGGGAAAACCATTTTTTCCTTGGCCGTCGACAAAATGGACTCCAGCACCGCCGGGGCAATTTTGCAGCCGCAGCCGCCGCCGTGAGACAATTGCGTCAATTTGATTTCAGCCATTTGCGGACTCCGCCATATTTATGCTTTTCAAGGTCGCGAACGTATCACAGCTTGGGCAGTTTGACGAGATCATCGACGTCCGATCTCCGGCGGAATTTGCCGAAGATCATATCCCCGGCGCCATTAACTGCCCGGTTCTGGACAACGACGAGCGGATTCGCGTCGGCACGCTGTATAAACAGGTTTCCCCATTCGAAGCGCGCAAGGTCGGCGCCGCGCTGGCGGCCAAGAATATCGCCCGCCATATCGAAGAGCGCTTCGCCGATCGCCCCAAATCCTGGCGCCCGTTGATCTGCTGCTGGCGCGGCGGCCAGCGTTCCGGCTCCATGGCCCTGATCTTCGCCCAGATAGGCTGGCCCGCGCATCAGCTGGAGGGCGGCTACAAAGCCTATCGCCGCCAGGCGCTGCAATGGCTGGAGGAACTGCCAGGCCAGCTCAAGCTGCGCGTGATCTGCGGCCCCACCGGCTCCGGCAAAAGCCGCTTGCTGCAGGCGCTGGCGCGCGCCGGCCACCAGGTGCTGGATCTGGAGCAGCTGGCCAATCACCGCGGCTCGGTGCTGGGCCGTCTGCCGGACTTGCCCCAGCCGCCGCAAAAATGGTTCGACACCCTGCTGCTGCAACAGATCCGCGGCCTGGATTCCGACCGCCCCGTCTTCATCGAATCGGAAAGCAAGAAGGTCGGCTTCGTCACCCTGCCCGACGCGCTGTACCGCCAGATGCACCAAGGCGACTGCCTGCTGATCGACGTGCCTTTGGCGGAGCGCGTGCGCTTTTTGCTGGAGGATTACGACTTCTACCTGCGAGACCCCGAAACCTTGATCCGCCAACTGGGCTTCTTGAAAGGGCTGCACTCGGGCGAACAGCTGGACGCCTGGAACCAGTTGATCCGGGCCGGGCGCTTCGACGCCCTGGTGGCGGAACTGCTGGCCAAGCACTACGACCCGCTCTACTACCGCTCGCTGGGCAAGCATTACCCGCAGCTGGCCAAGGCCACGCCTTTGCGGCTGAACAGCCTGGCTCCGGAGCAAC
This sequence comes from Chromobacterium rhizoryzae, assembly GCF_020544465.1. Taxonomy (NCBI): domain Bacteria; kingdom Pseudomonadati; phylum Pseudomonadota; class Betaproteobacteria; order Neisseriales; family Chromobacteriaceae; genus Chromobacterium; species Chromobacterium rhizoryzae. The sequence continues at coordinate 2,086,003 of NZ_CP066126.1, read as the reverse complement.
TGGATCTGGCCGCGGCGCGGATAGTCTGAACAGGGGCCGCGGCGCCGCTCATCAGCGGCGCAAAACTGCGGTATCATCAGAACATCCTAATTCACCCGCGGCGCCGCGCCGCGCCCCGACTCCGCGCGCATGACCCCACACGCTCAACTTGACTGGCACGACGGTCAACCGGTTTCCCTCGCCTTCGGCGACGTCTACTTCTCCCGCGCTTCCGGCCTGGACGAGACCCGCCATGTCTTCCTGCGGCACAACCGCTTGGCCGAGCGCTTCGCCGAACTGCCCGCCGGCGGCCACTTCGCCATTGCCGAAACCGGCTTCGGCACCGGCCTGAACTTTTTATGCGCGTGGGAATGCTTTTTGCAATACGCGCCGGCCGATACGCGCCTGCACTTCATCAGCGCGGAGAAGTTTCCGCTGACCCCGCGCGATCTGGCCCGGGCGCTGGCGCTCTGGCCCCAGCTCGCCGGCCTGGCGCAGCAGCTGCTGGCCCAATACCAGTCCCTGCCTCCGGGCTGGCACCGCCTGCTGCTCAGCCAGGGGCGCGTCACGCTGACCTTGCTGATCGGCGATGTCCTGGAAGTGCTGCCGGAGGTGGACGCTCGCGTGGACGCCTGGTTCCTCGACGGCTTCGCCCCGTCCAAGAACCCGGACATGTGGCAAGCGGAGCTGTTCCAGACCATGGCGCGGCTCTCCGCGCCCGGCGCCACCTTCGCCACCTTCACCAGCGCCGGTTTCGTGCGTCGCGGCTTGAGCGAGGCCGGCTTCGCCGTCAGCAAGACCGCCGGCTTCGGCCATAAGCGGGAAATGAGCCACGGCCATCTGCAAACCCTGCCCGACGGCGAATGGTCGCCTCCGTGGTTCGCCCGCCCGGCGCGGCGCCACGGGGAACGCAGCGCCATCGTCATCGGCGGCGGCATCGCCGGCGCCGCCAGCGCCTACAGCCTGGCCTGCCGCGGCTGGCAGGTCACCGTGGTGGAACGCCTGCCCGAACTCGCGCGCGGCGCCTCCGGCAACCCGCAAGGCGTGCTGTACACCAAGCTGTCCCCGCACTTCACCCCGCTGACCCGCCTGATCCTGTCCGGCTACGGCTATAGCCTGCGCACGCTGAAAACCCAGCTGCCGGAGGACGACGCGCACTGGCGCGGCTGCGGCGTCTTGCAACTGGCCTACGACGCGGCCGAGGCGGAACGCCAGCAAGGGCTGGCCGCGGCCGGCTTCGGCGAAGACTTCCTGCGCCCGGTCGACGCGCGGGAAGCCAGCGAGCTGGCCGGCGTCGAGCTGCAGCACGGCGGCCTGTTCTTTCCGCAGGGCGGCTGGGTCAATCCGCCCGCCCTGGTGCGCAAGCTGGTGGAGCATCCCAATATCCAGGTCCGCACCAGCCGCACCATCGTGGAGCTGGACTACAACCCGCTGGACAAGAGCTGGGTCGCCATCGGCGATGAAGGCTCGGTGGCCATCGGTTCCGTGGTCATTCTGGCCGGCGCGGCGGAAACCGGCGCCTTCGACGCCACCCAGCACCTGCCCTTGAAAAAGATTCGCGGCCAGGTCACCGTGACGCGCGCCACCGAACACAGCGAGGCGCTGCGCACCGTGCTGTGCGGCGAAGGCTATATCTCCCCGGCCCGTTTCGGCGAACACTGCCTGGGCGCCACCTTCAAATTCAACACCGAAGATCTCGGCGTCAACCTGTTCGAGCATCAGGAAAACCTGCAGATGCTGGCGGGACTCGCGCCCAGCCTGTACCAAGCCCTGGGCGGCGAAAGCCTGCTGGACAAAGCCCTGGCCGGACGCGCCGCGCTGCGTTGCACCAGCCCGGACTATCTGCCCATCGTCGGACCGGTCGCCCACGCGCAAGGCCTGATCGACGCCTATCTGCCGCTGAGCAAGGACGCTTCCTTGAAACTGACCGCCGCCGCGCCCTGGATAGACGGCCTCTACGTCAACACCGCCCATGGTTCGCGCGGCATGATCACCGCGCCGCTGTCGGGCGAAATACTCGCCGCCCTGCTGGAGGACGAACCGGCCCCGGTGGCCCGCAGCCTGATGCAGGCCACCCACCCCAGCCGTTTCCTGATGCGCGATCTGATGCGCAACAAAGTGCCGCGGCAAAGCTGACCCGGCTGCAGCCGGGCGCGAAAAAGCCCCCGCCGCGCCAAGGCGACGGGGGCAGGAAAAACTGGTCGTCTCAAGCGGCGGACTTGGCCGCCGTCTCCACCGCCGCGCGAATGTCCTCCGGGATGGCGACCGACTTGCCCGCCTGATAATCCACCCACACCAGCGTCACCTCGCCGCTGGCGTACACCACGCCGGGATCGTCGCGCCGATAAAAATGATGGCGCAGCTTCAAGCTGCTGCGTCCCAGTTTTTCCAGTTCGATGCTAATGTCTAGCGTGGCCGGATAGGTGATCTCCTTGCGGAACACGCAGGCGGTGCCCGCCAGCACCGGACCGCAGCCTGAGGGGTCGATGCCGTGCCCCAGGCTTTCCAGCCAATCCAGGCGGATCTGCTCCAGATAACGGAAATAGTACGTATTGTTCAGATGCCCGACGGCGTCCATATCGCCCCAACGCATCACGATGCTGCGGGTATCGATAACCGGGTAATGCTTGTCCACGCTGTTCCCCTTGAAAGACGAGCCGGCGCGGCGTCCATAGGCGCGCCGTTCACGGCCGGCGCGCCATGATTGTTTGCACTGCGTCATGATAGCGGCCAATCCCGTCCGGGTCACATAGCGTCACATAAAACACAACAAATCCAAATATCCGGCCTCGAAACAAATCGGCATACTGGTTTCCGTCAGCAGCCAGGGCTCGCAAGAGTCCTGATCTGGCATGATCAGCGCGCGGGTTCTGTTGGAAATTACCTACCCCTTCTGGCCGGCGCGTTGGTCTCCTGAGCGAAGGTGCAAATTGGGGCCCCATCTGGGGCTCTTTTTTTATGCTTCGCGCCCCCTCAGCCAGACCTGCGCGCCAATTCATTGCGCAAATGTTAAGCCCGCCCCGATTTCATCACAGCCCGTCACACAAGCCCCCAATAATCACTCTATTTGGCCCGTGCCGGCAGGCGCATACTGCGTCCATCGAATCGGCTCTCCCCCGAGGGCGGTTCGATACGATCGAAGCGCTGCCGGCTGTGGATACACGCCCACCGGCAACCGCGACGATCACCTGAGCGAAGGTGCAATTCAGAGCCCCCTGATCGGGGCTCTTTTTTTATGCTCCCTTCCCGGCGGCGCGAGCCAAGCCGGCATGCTTTCGTGCTATGCTCTGAGGGCTGGGCAAAAAAAGAGGCCGCACGGAGGCGGCCCAAACGGGGATCTCAATTCACCAAGTGTCCAAGCCAAAGCTTGGCGCACCAGAACGAAGTACAGACGGACGACGTCTACGTACACATGAACATCAAGACTCGGCAAGCGGCGTACAAGCATGAGCAGCCAACCGGGTTTTCATGCAAGCCCTGAAGCTGCATGGCTCGTATACTAGCGATTAAGCGACCGGGCAAATATAAGATTATTCTTAAAATTTTCGCGCTTTATTCCAACGCCCCTCGATAAGACTCGCCGCCTTTCTTGACAAGCGCGGCGAACGCTTTTTAAATCGCACATTTCCCGCCCTTGGGCGCATCCCTCATCTACCATCACAGGAAATCTCCATGACCATTCGAGTCAACGGCATCGAAATCACCGAAGACACGGTGCAAGCGGAACAAGCCCACTACGCTGACGCGCCGAACCCGCGCGACGCCGCCGTTCAGGAGTTGGTCCTGCGCGAACTGCTGTTGCAGAAAGCCAAGTCCCTCGGCATCGACACCGCCGACCAAGGCGCCGCCATCGGCGCCTTGCTGGAACAGGAACTGCACGTTGACGCCGTGGACGAGGCCGCATGCCTGGCCTTCTACAATCAATACCCCGAGCGCTTCAGCAGCGGCGAGTCCGCCGTGGCCAGCCACATTCTGTTCCCGCTGGGCGAAGGCCTGGCCGGCAGCCTGGCCAAAGCCAAGGCGGAAGGCGTGCTGGAAGAAATCAAGGCCAATCCGGCCCGCTTCGCCGATCTGGCCCGCGAACACTCCACCTGCCCGTCCGGCCAGCAAGGCGGCAGCCTGGGCCAGTTCGGCCGCGGCCAGATGGTGCCGGAATTCGAACAAGCGGTATTCAACACCGCCGCCGGCCAGCTCGCGCCGGATCTGGTGCAGACCCAGTTCGGCTACCACATCATCCAGGTTCAAGAGCGCCATGAGGGCGGCAAGGTAAGCTTTGAGGAAATCAAGGACCGCCTGCAGCAATACCTGAACGACATGGCCGGCAACAAGGCGATGCAGGCCTATCTGGGCCAGCTGGTCGCCGCCGCTCAGATCGAAGGCTATGCGATGCCGGCGCTGTAAGCCACGGCTCGAACCCGTACAAAACCGAGGCGCAATCGCGCCCCGGTTTTTTTACGTCCATCAGTTGCGGCCGCGCAGCGAGGCCCCCACCGGCCGCGAGAACGGGAAGCCGTCCTTGCGGTCCCAGTTGATCGACCAGCTCATGACGCCGCGAAACGACGGATAGGCCTGACTCGGCTTGACGCTGCCGCAATTTTTCAAGGCCATCAGGCAATCCAGCGACTTGATCACGGTATCCGCGCTGACAAAGCCGGAATTGGCGGAACTGCGGCCGGAAGGCACGCCGAAAGCCACCTGATCCGGCCGCAACCCCTTGAAGCTGCCCGAAGCGCCGTAAGCCAGCGGGAAGCCCTCGATCAACATCTTGCTGCCGCCCACCAACATGTCCACGCTGCCCTCAGCCAATGCGGCGTTGGAATAAGGCGTGTTCAGCCCGCCGTTGTTGTAATACTGGACATGGATCACGCTCAAATCGTCGCGCAACGCGTCGATGATGGGCAGATAAGCGCCCCAGATGCTGCCGTAGGCGACATAGCCGCCCTGGACATAAGGATGCTCCGGCGCCATGGACAGGTAGAAACCCGCCCCCACCTTGGCCTTCAACTGCTTCACCGCGCCAATCAGATTGCCGATGATGGGCGCGCCTTGCGACACCCCGCTTTCCAGATCCAGATCGATGCCGTCGAAACCGAATTTGACGATGATGGCGTAGAGGCTATTGACGAAATTCTGGGCTTGCGCCGGAGTGTTCAGCGTGACCGAGCCATTCTGCCCGCCCAGCGACAGCACCACCTTCTTGCCCTTGGCCTGCTTGGCGCGAACATCCTGGATGAACTGAGCTTCGGAGCCTGCCTTGGGATCCAGCGCGAAGCTGAGCTTGCCGTTGCCCGCGTCGTCGGCGAAGGCCACCGCGATCACGTCCCAATCGTCGCTGACCTGGCTCAGCGGATAAGCGTCGCCGCTGGGGTTGGCGAAATTGTGCCAATAGCCCACCAAAGCATGTTTGGCGAACGGCGCGGACGGCCCAGGAGCGGGAGACGGCGTCGGCTCCGGCGTCGGCTCCGGCGTTGGCTCCGGCGCCCCCGCGCAACTACCTCCCGCCAGCCACAGGGTCGGCGACGCCGGAGGATTCCAGTTGGCGCCGACATGGGCGGTATGCGCCACCCGCGCGGTGTAGTTGGCCGCGGCGTACGCAACCGTGTCGCCGGCCCGATAGCTGGCGCCCTCCTGCCATGCCGGGCAGATCGCCCACGCCTGCCCCGCCGCCAGCGCGCACGCGGACGCCCGCATCACGGTTATCCAGTTCAACGACATGCGTCTTCCTCCTTGGATTGCAGCGTCCGCGTCGGCGCGCGCAGGAGACGGGAGCCAAACGGGACGTCAGCCCAGACCTTGCTGGTATTTAATTGGTATTACATTAAACCATTCATGTCAAAGGCATTTTTTGATAAACCTCTCCGACAGGTCAATTTTCTACAATACGCCCCGCCCTCGCCCGGCTACTTTGTCCGCATCGCCCACCCTTCAGGACACATCATGAATCAGACTCTCGCCATGGCCGGCTTCGCGCTGGCCGCCTCCATCACGCCCGGCCCGGTCAATATCGTCGCGCTCAGTTGCGGCGCTCAGCATGGCGCGCGCGCCGGCATGCGCCATGTCGGCGGCGCCACCGTCGGCTTCACCCTGCTTCTGTTGCTGACCGGCCTGGGCCTGGAACAGACCCTGCGGCAATGGCCAGCACTGACGCAGGCGCTGCAATGGGCCGGCGTGGCGTTCTTGCTCTATATGGCGTATCAATTGGCTCGCAGCGACGGCGCGCTGGACTGGGACAAAAGCGGCGTCCAACCCAGCTGGTGGCGGGGCGCGGCGATTCAATGGCTGAACCCCAAGGCCTGGGTCGCGGCGCTGGCGGGCTGCGCCGCGTTCACCTCGGGCCAAGACGCAATGGCCTTATGGCGCTTCGCCGCGCTTTACTTTCTGATTTGCTACGCCTCGGTAGCTTGCTGGGTTCTGGCCGGCGCCTGGCTCGGACAGAAACTGGCTTCGCCTGGGCGGCTGCGCCGCTTCAACCAAGCGATGGCGGTCTTGCTGGGACTAAGCGCGCTGGGCTTGTTGACCTGAGCCCGCGCGGTACTGTCCCGGCGTGGCGGCCACGTACTGCTTGAAGATTTTATGCAGATGAGCTTGATCGGAGAAGCCGACGGCCTGCGCCACCTCCGCCAAGGGCAGGCCGCCGCGCATCAGCCGCCGCGCCAGCTGCACCCGCTGATTCAGCAGAAAGCCATGAGGGGTGACGCCGTAACGCCGCTTGAACGCGCGGATCAGATAGGAGGCCGACAAATCCGCCGCCGCGCAGATCTCCTCCAAGCGCAAGGCTTGATCGCAATGCGCGGCGATATATTCCGCCGCGCGCGCCAAACGCTGATTCGATTCCGCCGCCGGCTCGACGGCCAAGCCCAATACCCGGTGCGCGCCGTCGAAGAAGGCGGTGGCCGCCGCGTCTTTCTCCAAGAGCTCCCGCCCCTCCGCGCACAGCACATCGAACAAGGCGTTGAAGCCGGAGAACAGCCGCGGGTCCCGGCTCGCCGCCTCGCCAAAGGGACGAAAGCCGCCGGCCTGGCCCTGACCCAGCCTTTGCTGCAAGCCACCCAGCCAGCCCACATCCACATACAGCATGCGATAGGACCAGGCCTGCCCCGCCACCGGATTGCAGGCATGGATGTCGCCCGGATTCATCAACACCAAGGCGCCCTGCTCGCTGCAGCGCACCTTGCCGTTGAAGTAGTCGCAGGCGCCGGCGGTGATGACGCCCAGGGAAAACGTCTCATGCGCGTGCCTGGCGTAACAGACGCGGCGTCCGTCCGCCACTGAGCGCGCCTCGAACTGCGGCAAAGCCGCGTCGCGCCAGAAGCGATGATCGACTCTTGGCCGCGCGGACGCGGCGGATTGCGTCGACATGGGCTACTCTCCCTTCATCCGGTAAAACAGCATGCCCAGCCATTCCCTCAACGCGGCGTGGCACTCCTGCATCGCTCGGCCGCTAGGCAGATACCAGGCGACGCCGCCGCCGTCGTAGCGGATAAAGGCGGTTGGCGCGGCGGTGACTTCCAAACCCTGACGCTGGAAAAACGGCAAGGCTCGACGCAAATGCCAGCCCTGGCTGACCAGCGCAATCCGCTTGATCCCGGCCGCGCGCAGCAATTCGGCGGAGTAGCGGGCGTTTTCCAGCGTGGTGTTGGAGCGCGTCTCCACCCAACGGGGGACGATGCCGTATTCCTCGCGCAGAACCCGCGCCATCACCGCGCCTTCGGCTTCCCCGCCCATCGGCGCGCCGCCGGTCAGCAGTATCGGCTTGCCGCTTTGATGCGCCAGCCGCGCAGCGTAACGCAGCCGCGCCAGCGAATCCGCGCCCGGTTCCATGCCGCCGTATTCCGGCGCGGGCTTCTTGCCGCCGGACAAGACCACGATGGCCTCCGCCCGGCTCAACGGCTCCGCGCCTATCACCGGATAGCGTTCCAGTCCCCGGTTCAGCCACATCGCCATCATCGGCGTGCTCAAGGCGTACAGGCCCGCCATGCCCAAGGTCAGCAGGCCGGCGCCCAGGCGCCGCCAGCGGCGGCGCAGCCCCAGTCCCAGCAAGATCAGCAACAACATGTTCAGCGGCGGCAGCAAGAAGGCGCCCAACACCAAATGGACCAGCGCCTGCGTGGAAATCGTGGAGATCATGGGGATGACGATGCGTGGATTGAGCGCCAGTTAAGCACGCGTCGCGCGGCAAATCAATGCCGCGGGAACCAGATGGCCGCGTAGGCGCGGCGGTAGCCGTTGGCCGGATCGTAGCCGATGCTCAGATAACTATCGCGTATCGTCTGTTTGACCAAGAGATGCGGCTGGGTGACGTACAGGCTGGGCGGCTGGCGGGCAAAGGCGCGGTTCAGCTCATCGGCCATCTGCCAGCCATGCAAGTGCAAAGGCTCGGCGATGGTCGCCTCCTGCATCAGGCCCGCCCGAATCCGCCTCATCGCGCTCAGCGAGCCGTCGCCCAGCGAAATATTGACGACGGAGGCGTTCAGCTTGCCCAGCGGATAACCGATGGAGTCGTAATACAGATCGTTGATGCCTATGCTGTGGGTCCAGGCCTTGCCGTGGCGCCGATACAGTTCCGCCACCCGCGCCGGCAACAGCTGCTGGACCTGAGCCAGCGAGATGTCTTCCACCGCCAGCACCTTGCAGCGCCGGCACGTCTGCAGCTGCCGCACCGCCTGCCGGGTTTTGGCGGTGGCGATGGCGAAACGGCTGTCGGTGAACAGCACCACGCCGACCGGGCCGCGGCTGCTGGCCGCGATGTAGTCGGCGGCGGCTTGCGCCGCGGCCAAGGGGCTGGTGGAGATATTGGTGAACAGCAGTCCGGGCACCGGGCCGGGCTTGTCTCCGGCATGCCAGCCGAGCACGGGCACGCCCAGCGCGTGCAGGCCTTGAATCTGCGGCTGGAATTCCTGGGCGTCGAAACCGCCCAAAGCCACGGCGGCCGGCCGCTCCCGCTGCGCGCGCTCCAGAAACTGGAGCAAGGAATTCCGCTGCCCCTGCCCATCCAGCAGCGTCACGCGCCAGCCCAGCAAACGCCCCGCCTCGGCCAGGCCCCGGTAAACCCCGACCACGCCGCCGTTGCGCAAGTCCGACGCCAAAAACCAGACGCTGCGGCCAGGCTGCGCCGCGGGTCCGCTGACGGGGCCGTCCCACTCGGTCCACTCTCGCGCCGGATTATCCCGGGCTGGCGGCGCGCCGGCGCCCTTGGCCGCCGGATCGGCGGCGACCGGCTCCACGCTCAGCAGGCACAGAAGCAGTATGAGAAGGCGCAACATGGACCCACTATAGACCACGGCCGGGTCAAAGCGGCGCGCCGTCTCCCTCCAGCAACTGGCCGGCCACTTCCGCCGCCACCGCAAACAGCAGCGGCGACAGACGCTGCGTCTGCAAACCCGTTGCGCCGTGCCGGCTGATCGCCAAGCCGCTCCACGGCATGCGCTCGCCGATCAAGCAAGCGGCGAGCCTGCCGCCGCCTCGCTCCGCCGCGGCCTCAATCTCCGGCAGGCGCCGACGCAGAGCCCGGCACACCTCGGCCTCGGCCACAAAGGCCAGCGCCACCCCGGCCGCCACGCGGCGGATGCGCAGGCAGAATGCGCCGATTCCCGGCGCCGTCAGCCACAGCAGCAGGTCCAGTTCGTCCCGTTCCGGCTCGGACTCGCGCTCCAGCGCGTCCTCTACGCTCAAGGTCAGCGCCGGACCGCCCCACAGCCAAAACGGCAGAGTCAGCGGCAAGGGCGGCTCGCCGGCGGCCTGCCTGAGGCCGGCCAGAGCCAGCTCCGGCAACTGCTGCAACAAGGCGCCCGGCAGATGGCTGCCGCCCGCCTGCTGGAACTGGGTCGCGGCCTGGGTCAAGCGTCCCAGCAAAGCCTGCCGCCAGGACTGCGCCAATTCGGCGGCGGCCGGCTGAGGTCTCGCCAACTTCGGCATCGCGGCCTGCTCCAGCTGCCAGGCCCGCGCCGGCGCTTCGCCGCCGCTGTCGCCATCCGGCTTTTCCATCGACAGCGACAGTTCCAGCCGCGGCTGCGTGGCCAGCACCAGTACTTTCAACACCGTTCCCGGCGTCAGCTCCGCCAGGCCTTGCGGCCATGTCGGCAGGGCCAGCTGGACGCCGTCGCCGCTCAACAGCGGACGGCCGTCCGCGGTACGGCTCAGCACCGCTTCCCACTGCCGGCCCGGCGTCAGTTCCGCGCCCGGCTGCGCGCCGTTCGAGATCGGCGCGCTCGGCGTAACCGGGGTCGCCGCCGTGATCGCTCTGATTGAAATCGCCTTGCCCCTTCACAAAAGCCCGCTCGCATGACGCAAAAAAAGCCAGCCGCGTACGCAGCTGGCTCCAGATTCGCGCCGGATCGACGCTGAATCGCGATTACTGCAGCAGGGACATCGCCAGGCTGCTCATGCTGCCGCTTTGCTTCAGCATGGAAGTGCCGGCTTGCATCAGCATTTGCTTGGAAGTCATGCTGGCGCTTTCGTTGGCGTAGTCGGTGTCCATGATGCGGCCTTTGGCGGCCAGGGTGTTGTTGTTCACGTTGGCCAGGTTGTTGTTCACGTGGTCCAGACGGTTGGCGTTGGCGCCCAGGGAGGAGCGAACCGAACCTACCGAATCCAGAGCGGCCTGGATGGTGTTGATGGTGTCGGTTTTGCCGATTTCGTCGCCCTTGGCGGCTTTGTCCAGCGCGGCTTGGCCGTCTTGCTGAGCCTTCAGCGCGGTTTCGTAAGCGGTTTTCTTGGCCGGATCGGTCGGAGCGGCGTCGTAGTCGGCTTTTGCGGTATTCGTCGCGGTCACCAGGGCCGGCATCGCATCGGTAGCGGTCTTAACGGCGGTGGCGTAAGCGGTGCCAGCGGCATCATCTTTGAAGAAGGTCTTGGAAACACTGCCCAGCGCGTCGTTCAGCGCGGTCATGCCATCCTTCATGTTCACCGTCATGGATTCGTCGGCCGACGCGCCGATCTGGAACTTCATCTCATCGGTCAGCTTGCCGCCTTGCAGCAGTTTCTCGCCGCCGAAAGAGGTGTTCTTCATGATGTTGGTCAGTTCCTTGCCCAGTTCGGCGAATTCGGACTGCATCGCGCTCTTGTCGGCTTTGGTGGAGGTGGCGTTGGCGCCTTCGGTGGACAGGTCCTTCATGCGCTGCAGGATGTTGGACACTTCGTTCAGCGCGCCTTCGGCGGTTTGCAGCATGGAGATGCCGTTCTGCGCGTTTTTCATCGCCACTTGCATACCGCGGCTTTGCGCGTCCAGACGGGTAGCGATCTGCAGGCCGGCGGCGTCGTCCATTGCGGAGTTGATGCGGAAGCCGGTGCCCAGACGGGTCATCGAGGTGGACAGCGCGGTTTGGGTGCCGGTCAGGTTGGACTTGGTGTTCAGTGCGGCGATATTGGTGTGCAGGCTCAGCATAGCTTTTGCTCCAGAAGTCAGGTTGGTTGGTCCGGCATTGCTGCCGTCACCATCACAAGGCGGCCGTCTACTGACAAACTTAAGCCCGCCCGGAACGTGAAAAATCACATCGCCGCCTTGCCTCGCCTCCTCGCCCCTGAGCATGCCGCGCCCTCAAGCCAGTAGCCGCCGGCCTCGCAACTTGCTATCGTCGGTCCGTTCGCCGTTTCAAAGCGCCGCAGGAGCCCGCATGGCACTATCCTTTTCCGAACTGATCGGCCAGTACTGGTCCACCCCCAAGTGGGAAGTCAATCTGCTGATCACGCTGAACCTATTGGGCGGCCTGTTGCTGGGTTGTCTGGTGGGTTACGAGCGCTGGTTCAACGGCCGCGCCGCCGGCATGCGCACCTACGGCCTGGTGTCCATGGCCTCCGCCGCGGCCATCAGCATCGTCGGTTACTCCGGCTACTGGTACGGCGGCCTCTATCCCGACATGACCCACGGCGACATGACCCGTGTGGCCCAGGGCGTGCTGACCGGCGTCGGCTTCCTCGGCGCCGGCATGATCATGAAGGAAGGGCTGAGCATCAGCGGCCTGACCTCGGCCGCCTCGATCTGGATGTCCTCGGTGATCGGCATCCTCGTCGGCGTAGGCTTCTACGCCGCGGCCATCGCCATCACCTTGCTGTGCGTGCTGTGCATGCTCTCCATCAATCAGATGGAGAACCGCTTGCCGCGCCGCTTCAGCCTGTTCATCGTCATCCGCTTCAAACCGGAATACCAATGGACGGTGCAGACGCTCAGCGCCGGCCTGCTCCGCTTCGGCGTGCGCCTGCACGAGGACAGCATCGCGCTGAACGCCGGCCCGGACGCCACTGAGTGGAGCTTTCTGGTCTCCGCGCAAAACCGGCGCGACCTGATCAATGTCGTGGATCTGTCGCGCGAGATCATGCAGATCGACCATATCGAAACCCTCAGCATCCAGCCCGCGCGCAATTAAGGCCTATCGCCCGGCCGGCCCGCCGGCTAGGTGTTTCCACGCCATCAAGTTTCCCTCCGGATTGACGATATCAGTTCACCTACACTTCCTGTTCCGGAGTCTGCAATGCGAGTCGCGTCCATGGCGCTGTCGATGAGCAGCCAATACAGTTTCAGCCAAAGCCTCAGCGTTCAACAACAAAGCCGAACCTGGGCGCAGCTGCCCCCGTCCTCCCCTCCGGCCAAACCTTCCTCCGACGTCAGCCTGAGTTCCGACGGCGTCAACGCCAGCGCCAAAGACAAAGCCTTCGCCGATGGCATGACGCCGATGCTGGGGCTGATCAAGGACATTCTGGAAAAGGTGCTGGGCGTCAAGTTCAAGGTTGTTGACGGCACTTTGCAAAGAGACGACGGCCAAGGCGAGCCATCCGCCGACTCGCGCCCCGCGCGATCCGGCCAGTCCTCTGCCCCGCAGTCGCAGCAAGCGCTCGCCGGCGGCGAGTTCAAACAGACCATCGACTACCAGGAAAGCGAAAGCCTGGCGTTTTCGGCCAAGGGCTCGATCAAGACCCAGGACGGACGCGAATTCAATTTCGCGCTGGACGTGCAAATGAGCCGCAGCTTCGAATACCACAGCAGCAGCACGATACAGTTTGGCAACGGCAAGGCCACCGACCCGCTGATGCTCAGCCTGGGCAACGACGCCGGCAGCTTCAGCGGCGCCAGCGTCAGCTTCGATCTGCAGAGCAAGGGCCAGCAAAGCCAGCTGCCCTTCATCAACAACGGCGGCTGGCTGGCCCTGGACCGCAACGGCGACGGCAAGATCAACGACGGCAAGGAATTGTTCGGCACCCAATCGGGCAACGGCTTCGCCGATCTGGCCAAGCTGGACGGCAACGGCGACGGCGTGCTGGACGACGGCGACGCCGCGTTCGCGCAATTGAAGCTCTGGTCCGGCCGCGACGGCGACAAGGACCAGTTGATGGGCTTGAAGGAATTGGGCATCGGCGCCATCCTGCTGCCCAGCGTGGACAGCCCGTTCAGCATCAAGAACGCCGACAACCAGTCCCAGGCCGATATTCGTCGCTCCGGCGTCTATCTGACCGAAGACGGCCGCGCCGGCCGCATCAGCCAGGTGGACGTCTACGGCTGAACCCGGCCCGCGCCAACGACAAAGGCCGCTTACGCGGCCTTTGTCTTGTCCGGCGCACGCCGGATTAGGAGATATAGTTGAACAGCGAAAGCTGAGTCACCTTGTTATAGGTCAGCTGGCTGTACTTCAACGAAGTCTGCGCCAAGGTAAAGTCCGATATCGCCTGCGGCATGTCCAGATCCTGCAAATCGCCGATGCTGCTGGCGTATTGCAGTTTCAGGCTGCCCCCGACATTCTGCATATTGTCGTTCTGCTGGCCGCGCGCGCCGATGGACGCCAAAGACAGCGACATCTGCTGCTGAGCCGCATCGATGGCGTTGATCGCGCTGTTCAGCTGGGTGCCGAAGTTGGCGGGCTTGGGATTCTGGCCCAGCAGAGTGTTCAGCTGGATCAGGCCGTCGAAGGCCGCGGTGGCGCTGCCGCCGGGCGTGCCGAACACGGTGCTGCCCGGATCGGAAATCGTCATCTGCTGCGAAGCGCTGATCTGCACGCTGCGCTGGCCGGTATCGCCCAGATACGAAGCCGGCGGCACCGCCGACAAGCTGACCGCGAAGGGGAGCGTATCGGTCTTGTTGCCGCTGAACAGATAATTGCCGCGGCCGTCGGTGGAGTTGGCGTAAGTCGTCAACTCGGTGATGCCTTCCTGCAGCTGCTTCTGGATCGCCTGCAGCTCGGTTGGGCTCAACGCGCCGCTGCCGGCGGAAATCGCCAGGCTCTTCATGCTGGCCATCAGGTCCGACGAACTCTTGATCGCGGTTTCCGACAGCGACAACCAGGAACTGACCGCCTGGGTGTTGTTGATGTACTGGCTGTTCTGTCCCTGCGACTGGCTGATCAGCAGAATGCGCGCCGCGGCCACCGGATCGTCGGCCGGCGTCACCACCCTTTGCTGATTGTCGATCTGCATGGTGAGCTTGTAGATGTTGGCCTGCAGGCTCTGCATATTGTTCAGGCCTGACTGATAAATATTGTTGGAGCTGATACGCATCGGTCTCTCCTTAGCCCATCAGGTTCAGAATGCTGGAGAAGGTGGTTTGCGCCACCTGTATCACCTTGCTGCACGCCTGATAGGACTGTTGGTACTTGATCAGATTGGCCGCCTCCTGATCCAGGCTCACCCCGGTGACATTGGACAGGCTTTCCGTGGTCTGCTTCAAAGTAGTCTGCATGGCCGCGGACTGCAATTGCGCAGTATTGGTCTGGTTGCCCACCGAGGCCACCAACGTCGAATAATACGAACCGTAGGACTGATTGCCCATCAGCTTGAGGTTCTGCTGCGCCAGCAGCTCGCGCAAATTGGTGTTGTCGCCCGGCGGCGGCTTGGTCCCTGCCGGCGCCGGCCCCACGGTAAAGGTCTGGCCGTTGATCGGCGCGCCGGACAGCTGAAAGCTGACGCCCACGTCCACCGGCGGCACCGCCGTGGTCTGCAGTTTGAAACTATTGCTGGCGCCGCCGCCCACCGGCACCACATTGTAAGGTCCGCCGCCGTTGGGGCCGGTGATGGTGGCCGTCATCGTCGCCGGGCTGCCCGCGGCGGTGATGGTCATCCCGGTCATGCCGATGGACGGATGCGTGCCGGTGCCGGGAAAGACCGGCGGCACGCTGTTGATGCTGCCCGCGTAACCGCCCGGCAAGGTGGCCCACACGCCGCTCATGGTGACGCCGTTGCCCCCGGCGCCGCCGGTGGACACCATATTGGACGCGGTGGCCAGTTTATTGGGATCGCCCATCAGCACTTGCAGATTGCTGGCCGCATTCTGCGGATTGGTGGCGTAGCTGCTCAGATCGTTGAAGATGGGCAGGCCGGCGGCGCCGGTATTGTCCACGCCCAGCTGGTTCTGATAATTGATCGAAGCGGAAAAGTTGATCGCCATCGTGCCCAGCTGTTGCCGGGCCTGCAACAAAGGGCCGTCGCGGAAGTTCAGCAAACCGCCCAGTTGGCCGCCGGACATCAGATTGTTCGGAATCGCCGTCACCGTGCCGTTGGGATTGTTGAACACCAATTGCAAGGTGGTGGGATCGCTGGGCAGCGGCTGGGTGGCCAGGGTATTGGTCTGACCGCCGGTCACCAGAGTCTGGCCGTTGCCGACGTATACCGAGTAAGTGCCGTCCGCCTGCGGCACGGCTTTGGCGCTGACCAGCTTGTTCAATTCCAGCATGGCCTGATCGCGCTGGTCCATCAGCGTGTTGGGCTGCGCGCTCAGCTGATTGCCGCCGGTCAAGGCGGCGATTTCGGTGTTGAGGCTGGCGATCTGCGAGGCCAGCGAGTTGATGCTGTCCACCGTGCTCTTGATCTGGCCGTTGGCGCCGGACTGCAGTTGCTGCAGTTGGCCGTCGACGGTAGCGAACTTGGTGCTCAGCGCCTGGGCCATATTGAGCACGGTCTGCCGGCTGGGAATGGCGTCCGGCTGCTGAGACAGCGTCTGCATCGCGCCGAAGAAATCCTGCAAGGCGGGCAGAATGGACACGTCGGTCGACGCCATCAGATTGTTGATCTGATTCAGCTGCTTGACCTGGGTGCTGTAATAGCTGCTGTTGGTCTGCGCGGTCTGCACCTGGCCGGACAGGAATTTGTCATAGGTGCGCAGCACATTGGTGACGTCCACGCCCTGCCCCAGGAAGCCGAAGCCCTGATATTGCGGCGTGCGGCCGGCCTGGGTGATGTATTGAACGTTGTACCCCGGCGTGGAGACGTTGGCGATGTTGTTGCCGGTTACCGACAAAGCCGTTTGAGCCGCATTCAGTCCGCTCACGCCGATCGAGAAAATATTGGAGCTCATGATTTACCTCTCTTTGCCTTATCGGCCCGGCGCGCCAAAACTTGACCCTGAAGTGCAAGCTCGGCCGCCGCTGCCTTGTCCTTAACTGCGCGTGGTTTGCTGCGCCAAAGTCGCCGCCACGTCCACCAGCTTGCGCGCGTAGCGCGGATCGGTGGCGTAGCCGCCGGATTGCAGTGCATGCGCGAAGCCGTACATATTCTGCCCCTGGTTCAGCGCGCTCTTGTAGCGCGGCGAATCCTTCAACAAACGGGCGTAGTCGCTGAAGGCCTCGGAATAAGAACCGTAGGCGCGGAATTTCTCCACCCGCTTCTGCGCGACGCCGCCCTCGTATTCGGTGGTCATCACGCTGACCGTGCGTCCCTGCCAATCGCCGCTGGCCTTGATGCCGAACAGATTATGGCTGTTGCTGCCGTCCGGATGGCGAATCGCCCGCTTGCCCCAGCCGCTTTCCAGCGCCGCGTGCGCGACCACGGCTTCCGGCGCCACGCCCAGTTGGGCCGCGGCCGTGCGGGCATGCGGCAGCATTTCGGCGGCGAAGTCGCGGCTGCCGCCCTTGCCGGCCGCCTCGGCCTTGGTCTGAGCCGCCGGAGCCGTCAAGCTCAACACCGCGCCGGCGGTCTGCTGCGCTTCCTGGTAGGCCTGCAGGGCCTTGGCGCCGCCGGCCGGACGCGCGGCCAATTGCGGGCCGGGAGCGGCGTAAATCGTGCGCGCGCTCTTGTCGTCCGGATCGAAGTTCGACTGCTTGGCGATCTGGCGATACAACATATCGCCCAGCCCCAGGCCGCCGTTGGAGCTCAAAGCCTGGGTCAGTTGCTGATCGTACAGGCCTTGGTAGGTGCTCAAATCGTTGGATTCGCCTTCCGGGTCGAACTTGGTCTCGCGCATGCTCTTGAGCAAGGTGCTCATCAACAAGGCCTCGAACTGCGACGCCGCCTGTCTCGCCGCGCCCTTGGGGTCCTTGATCGCTTGCGCCCGCAGCTCGTTCAGCTGGTTCGGATCCACGGCCAGCTGCCGGTTTAGCAAATCGTTGGCGCTCACGGCGCCGGCATTGATGGACTGAATCGTCATTTCTCGCTCCTGGAATCCAGCTAATAGCAAGATTCGGGCCAGGAATAAAAAGACGGCCGCGCGGCCGTCTTTTTGTTCACCGTCCTAGCGGCGCTCAGATAATCTGCAGATCCGCTTTCAACGCGCCGGCGGATTTCATCGCCTGCAAGATGGAAATCAGATCCTGAGCGTTGGCGCCCAGCGCGTTCAACGCCGCCACCACCCGGGACAGATTGGCGCCGTTGGGCAGGCTGATCAGCTTGCTGCCCGGGGTGTTGATGCTGATGTCGGCCTGGTTGGTCACCGTGGTCTTGCCGCCAGACAGCGGGTTGGGCTGACTCACTTGCGGCGTGTTGCTGACGGTCACCGTCAAGTTGCCGTGCGACACCGCGCACGGCGCCAGGGTCACCGCCTGATTCATCACGATGGAGCCGGTGCGGGCGTTGATGATGACGGTGGGGGAAACATCTGCCGGGTCGACGGCAATATTTTCCATCTTGGACAGAAACTGCACGCGCTGGTCCGGATCGAACGGCGCGCGCACTTCGATCAGCCTGCCGTCCACCGCGCGCGCGGTGCCCTGGCCGAACGATTTGTTGATCGCCTGCACCACGCGGTTGGCGGTGGTGAAATCGGACTCGCGCAGTTCCAGATTGACGAATTCGCCGGACCCCAGCGCGGTGGGCACTTCGCGCTCCACCGTGGCGCCGGCCGGAATGCGGCCCACGCTGAGCTGATTGATCTGGGCGGAGCTGCCGCCCGCCGAGGCGCCGGCGCCGCCGACGACCACATTGCCCTGCGCCATCGCGTAAATCTGCCCGTCCGCGCCTTTCAGCGGAGACAGCAGCAAGGTGCCGCCGCGCAGGCTTTTGGCGTCGCCGATAGACGAGGCCGTCACGTCTATCGCCTGCCCCTGCCGCGCGAACGGCGGCAAGGTCGCGGTCAGCGTGACCGCGGCGATGTTCTTGGGGTCGAGCTTGGTGCCCGGAGGCACTTGCACGCCCAGCTGATTCAGCATATTGGACATCGCCTGGCCGGTGAAGGGCGAGGAGGTAACCTTGTCGCCGCTGCCGTCCAGGCCCACCACCAGGCCGTAGCCTATCAACTGGTTGGGACGTACCCCGCCGACATTGGTCAGATCCTTCAAACGCTGCGCGGCCATGGCCGGAAACACGGCCAGCGCCAGCAGCATCGCTAACATCAATCGCTTCATTTTCGCCCGCTTTCAGCCCGCCGCGCCCGCCAGATGGCCGCGCCCGGGCCGGTAATCCGTTAAATCGGCAATATACTCATGAAAAACTTGGCCAGCCAACCCGGCTCATTGTACAGCCGGTGCGTCCCCTTGGTCTGCTGCTCGATGCGGGCGTCCGCCACCTTGAGCGAAGACACGCTGCGGTCCGCGCCGATATCGCGCGGATTGATCACGCCGGACAGGCGGATCGATTCGGTGTCGCTGTTCACCCTCACGACTTTCTCGCCGCTGACCGATAGATTGCCGTTGGGCAACACCTCCAGCACCGTGACGGTGATGGAGCTGACGAAGGAGGTGGCCACCTTGTTGTCGCCCTTGCCGGTATTGTTGGCCGAACCCGAGCCGCCGAAATTGGCGCCGGCCAAACCGCCGGCGGCGCCGCTGGGCAGGAAGGGAATCTTGATGCCGGCGTTGATGCTGCTGTTCAGGCCCGAGGTTCGGGTATTGGTGGTCTGCTCGGAAGCCGAGGTCGACGAGTTTTCCTGGATGTTCACAGTCAGGGTGTCGCCGACATAAGCGGGCATCCGGTCCTGAAACAGCGGCCGGTAGCTGGCCGCCTGGAAAATCGAGCCGTTGCTAGGCATGCTGACCGGCTGCGGTTGCGGACGCGCGCTGGTCGGCTGCTGCACCAGCGGCGGCTCCTGGGTCACGCAAGCGCTCAATAGTGCGGCCAACATCGCCGCCATCGCCATCGCCTTCATCAAACACCTCGTCAATTCAAATCCGAATCGGCCGCCTCAGCCGGCGGCCCGTTCTTGCTTACAGCTGGCTCAGTTTCTGCAGCATCTGGTCCGCGGTGGTGATCGCGCGCGAGTTCATCTCGAAAGCGCGCTGCGCGGTGATCATATTGACCAGTTCCTCGGTGACGTTGACGTTGGACGCTTCCACGAAGCCGGAACGCACCGCGCCGCGGGTATCGGTCTGCGGATCGCCGTCCTGCGGATCGCCGGAGGACGCGGATTGCAGATACAGGTTATTGCCCACGCTCTCCAGACCCTGCGGGTTGATGAAGGTGGTCAGCTGTATGGTGCCCGCGGTTTGCGCCGCCGGATTATTGGGCAAGAAGTACTGCACCACGCCGGCGGAGGACACCGTGATCTGGTTGGCGGTGCCGGGAATATTGATATTGGGGTTCAGCGGATAACCGTCCGGATTCACCACGTCGCCGTTGGCGTTGCGCTTGAACTCGCCGTTGCGGGTATAGGAGGTGGTCCCGTCCGGCAATTGAATGCGGAAGAAGCCCTCGCCGGAGATCGCCATGTCCAGCGGCTGCCCGGTCTGGGTCGTATTGCCCTGGGAGTGGATGCGGGCGGTGGCCACCGCCGCCGAGCCGGTGCCCACCTGCAAGCCGGTGGGCGTGGTGTTGCCGTTGGCCAGCTGCGCGCCGGGCTGGCGCAGGGTCTGGTAATACAAGTCCTCGAAAATGCCCCGGCTGCGCTTGAAGCCGACGGTATTGACGTTGGCCAGGTTGTTGGACACCACGTCCAGTTGGAACTGGCTGGAATCCATGCCGGTCTTGGCGATATACAGTGCGCGCATCATGGCTTGTTTACCTCGTCTCCAGAGCCGCGTTCCCTTACAGGGCCGCCGCGGCTCGCAATCTCATATTATGGTTTAACCGTTGGTGGACAACAGTTGAGCCGCCTGCTGATCGCCTTGTTGCGCGGTTTGCATCAGGCGGACGTTGAGGTCGTACTGGCGGGCGTGGGAAATCATCTGCACCAGGCTTTCCACCGAGTTGACATTGCTGGCCTCCAGCATTTCCGGCACCAGCTTGACGTTGGCGTCGGCGGCCGCGTTGCCGCCGCCGTTAATGCGGAACAGGCCGTCCTCGCCCTTGTACACTTCCTTGGGGCCGGGGTTGACCATCTTGATCTGCCCGACCAGTTGCGGCGTGCGCACCGCGCCGGACAGCGGAATCGCCACCACGGAGCCGTCCTGGCCCAATTGCACGCGGGAGCCGGTCGGCACCACGATGGGACCGCCGTCGCCCATGATGGGCAGGCCGGAGCGGGTGCGCATCATGCCGGTGGCGTCCAGCACATAGCCGCCGTCGCGGGTATAGGCCTCGGCGCCGTCCGGCGCCTGCACCGCGAAGAAACCCTTGGAGCCGATGGCGAAGTCGCTGACGTTGCCGGTGTGCATCAAGCTGCCCTGGCTCAGATCGTGGCCCACGGTGTTGTCCACCACATAGGTCCGCGTCGGCGCGCCCTCGCCCACCACCGGCAAAGCGCGGAAGGCCACCACGTCGGCCTTGAAACCGTTGGTGTGCACATTGGCCAGATTGTTGGCGGTGGTGGCCTGCTGCCACATCACGTGCTTGGCGCCGTTCATCGCCAGGTAAAGCATTCTATCCATCGCGCGCGCTCAGCTCATCAGATGTTCAGCAAGGTCTGAACCAGGGTGTCCTGGGTCTTGATGGTCTGCGCATTGGCCTGGTAATAGCGCTGCGCGGTGATCATATTGACCAGTTCCGCGGTCAGGTCGACGTTGGAATCCTCCACCGCGCCGGCCTGGATGGTGCCGGTATTGCCGGTGCCGGGCGCATTGTAGGAGGCGATGCCGGAATCGTAGGTCTGCGCCCACAGATTGTTGCCCTTGGACTGCAAGCCTTGCGGATTGATGAAGTTGGCCAAGGCGACCTGGCCTATGGTCTTGGTCTGGCCGTTGGTGAACGTCGCCTGGATGATGCCGGAGGACGAAATATTGATGCCCTTCAGATTGCCGGGCGCGGAGCCGTCTATGGTCGGCGGAGTGGTCACGCCGAAGTTCTGCCCCACCTGGGTGGAGCCGGTGAAGCTGAAGGCCACGGTCTGCGGCACCGCCGAACCGTTGAGCGGGCTGGGGGTGAAGTTGATATTGAACGGTCCGGGCGTGGTCAGCACGCCGGAGGTGTTGAAGGTCAACGAAAAATTATTGCTGTTGGGCGGCGTGTTATTGGCCGGGTTGCCGTCCACATAGGCGGTTGCGGTCCAGGTCCGGCCAGCGGCGGTGGGCGCGCCGGCGACATAGTACATGGTCACCTGGTGCGGGTTGCCCAGCGAGTCGTAAACCGTATTGGTGTTGGACCAGTTGTAGGAGGCCGAATTGGTCGGATCCAGCGGCGTAACGGTCGGCACCGTGCTGCGAGAATCCAGATTGATGCCGAGAGTGGCCTTGGTGGTGGCCTGCGGCGACACCAGGTTGGAGTTCAGCTGTATTTTGCTGACCGGTCCCTGGGTGATGTTGCCTGCCGCGTCCGCCTGCCAGCCCTGCAGGAAATTGCCGTTGTTGACCACGTAACCCTGATTGTTGATCTGGAACTGGCCGTTGCGGGTGTAGGACAAGGTGCCGTCCGGCTGGGCCACGGTGAAGAAGCCGCCGTTGTTGATCGCCAGGTCCAGGCTGCGGCCCGTGGTGGTCACGTTGCCGTTGCTCATGTTCTGCGTCACCGCGGCCACCTTGACGCCGATGCCCGGCGTGGTGGTGGCGATGCCGTACAAGGTGTTGCCGTACATGTCGGCGAACTCGGTGCGCGAACTCTTGAAACCCACGGTGTTGGCGTTGGCCACGTTGTTGCCGATGGTGTCCAGCTGGGTGGAGGCGGCGTTCAAGCCGCTCAAACCTTGTTGAAAGCCCATGATGTCAGTCCTTGAAGTCGAATGAGGTCAGTGGAATCAGGCGGTCATCTGCGCCACATCGCCCAATTGGGCGCGGCTGCCGTCCGGCAGCACCAGTTCGGGAACGCCTTTATCCCACGCCACTGCGGTCACCGTTTGCGTGTTGTAGGCCACGGCCGTGGTGCTGCCGTTGGCGCTGGCCTGGGTCACGTCGGCGCTGAAGCTGTACTTGCCGGCCGGAACCACTTCGCCCTTGTCGTTCTTGCCGTCCCAGCTGAAGGTATTGACGCCGGCCACCGGCTTGTCGATGGTCATGGTGCGAACCACATTGCCGTTGGCGTCCTTGACGTTGACTTTCACCGTTTGCGCCGGCCCGTTCAGCAAGACGCCGGCCGGGGTGGTGCCGCCATCCGGCGGCTTGGGCAGGCTGCTGCCGGCCACCAGCACTTTTTTGCCTATCATGCTGGACGCCATCAGCGACTGGGAGGCCGCCTGCGCGCCGATCAAGGCCTGCATGGACTGGTTCAGCTGCTGAATGCCGCCCACCTGGCTGATCTGCGCCATCTGGGCCGTCATCTGGCTGTTGTCCATCGGATTCATCGGGTCCTGGGAACGCATCTGGGCCACGAACAGCTTCAGAAAGGTGTTCTGAATGTCGCTGGCGCTGGAGCCCACCACGCCGGAATTGCTCTTGCTGCCGTTGACGCTGCTGTTCGGATTGGTCTGAGTCTGACTGTTCAACACGTCATAAGGATTTGCGCTAGCCATCGCCTAACTCCTCACTGGCCAAGCTGCAGCACTTTTTGCTGCAGCGTCTTGGCGGTATTCATGATTTCGACATTGTTCTGATAGGCGCGGGAGGCGGCGATCATGTCGGCCATCTCCTCCACCGGATTCACGTTCGGCATCGTCACATAGCCGCGCTGGTCGGCCAGCGGATTGCCCGGATCGTACTTGAGCCGCGGCGGAGTCTGGTCTTCGACCACCGCGGTCACGCGCACGCCGGCCACCTGCGGCTGCGCCGCCGTCACCGGAATCGCGGTGAACACCGCGTGACGCCCTTTGTAGGGCTCGCCGGTGGAGCTGGTCGAGCTTTCCGCGTTGGCGATATTGCTGGCCACCAGGCTGAGGCGCATCGATTGCGCCGACATCGCCGAACCGGAAATGGAAAACACATTGGACAAAGACATCAGCTATTGCCTCCCTGGCCCTGGATCGCCGAACTCAGGCCGCTGATCCGCTTGTTCAGAAAAGTCAGCGTCGACTGGAAGCGGACCGCGTTGTCGGCGAAAGCCGCCCGCTCCACATCCATGTCCACGGTGTTGCCGTCCACGCTGGGCTGCACCGCCGCGCGGTATTGCAGCGCGGCGCCGTTGCCCGCGCCGCCGGCCCCGGCTAGGTGGCGGGCATCGGTCAGATTCATCGCCAAACGACCCTGCGCATCGGTCTGCGCCTGCAAGGCCTTGCCGAAGTCGAAATCCACCGCTTTGTAGTTGGGGGTTTCGTCGTTGGCGATATTGCTGGCCAGCACCTCGGTGCGATAGGCCCGCAAATTCAGCGCTCGCTGCTGAAAGTCGAAATGTTTGGCGATTTTGTCTAGCATGTCAGCCTCCTTGAGGCGACCTTAAAGCAGGAAGCGTGCCAAGCCATACAGACACGCCAGCGCATTGATTTTTCTAGGCAATCCGTCAAACCCTCGGCCGCAACTGCCCAAACGGCAACAATGAGCGGCAAGATTTGCCGCCTCCGGCCCAAGCGACAGATTTTGCTTGCCGCACCGCGCAATTCGTGCCAAACCAACATAAGAACCATTGAAGACGCGTCCGGAATCGCCGACACTCAGACATTGGCCGGCGATGGCGGGCGGCTTTGAGAAAATAGAGAAGACAGGCGGGGGAAGAGGCATGCTGGAAGTACAACATTTAATCATCTCGCTGGCGGAACCATCGCATGTGCAAGCGCAGATCATCAGCAAGGCGCTGGGCGAGATGGGCATCTCCAAAGTGGAGATCCATCCCAACGGCGAAGCGCTGCTCAACCGCGCGCGCGAGTCGCGCCCCGACTTGGTGATCAGCGCCTACTATCTGCCCGACATGACCGGCCAGCAGTTGCTGCAGCAGATGCGCGAAAGCGCCGATCTCAGCGGCATGCCCTTCATTCTGGTCTCAAGCGAAACCAATCCGGAACGGCTGGAGCCCATCCGCCAGGCCGGCAGCCTGGGCATTCTGCCCAAGCCCTTCACCAGCGGCCAACTGGACGAGGTGCTGGCCAACGCGCTGGACTTCATCAATACCGAGAGCCTGGCCATGGAGGTGGACACGGATCTGGCCAACGTCCAGGTGTTGATCGTCGACGACAGCCAGACCTCGCGCCGCCATGTGCGCGCCGTGCTGGAGCGCCTGGGCTTCGAACACTTCACCGAAGCCGCCAGCGGCGCCGACGCGCTGCCCTTGCTGGAAAACGAAAGCTTCCAGCTGATCATCGTCGACTACCACATGCCCGGCATGGACGGCTGCGAGCTGGCGCGCCACATCCGTCAGAACAGCGCTCAGGGGCGAACGCCCATCCTGATGATCACCAGCGAGACCGACCACGACCGGCTGGCCGAGGTGGAGGCGGCCGGCGTCTCGGCCTGCTGCGACAAGCCCTTCTCCACCAACAAGCTCAGAGACACCATACGCGAACTGCTGCAGGAATACTGAGAGCCGGCTCCGAGCCGCCGCTCTTATTTCGGCGCCACCCACACCAGGCGCGAATTCGCCTTGGCTTCGCCAAACGCCTGCCGCCGCCAGTAACCCTGGGTCGCGTAAGCCTGCGCGGCGTCCAGCTCGGGAATACGGCAGAAACTCACCTCGCTGAAACCCGCTTTCAGCAATTGGCTGCGGCCGCGCTGCCGGGTCTTGACGCAAGCCGGCGCGCCGGCCTGCTCCACCCATGGCTGCGGCGCGCCCGGCTGCCAGGCCTGCTCCCGTTCCAGTTTGGGCTGGGTCATCATCGCCAGGCCGTTGAGCACCGCGGCCAACAAGGCCTGCCAACGCTCAGCCACCGCCGCGATCTGCGGCGCCAGTTCGCCCGGATAGCTGACCAACAGGGCCTCCACCCCGTCGGACTCGTGCAGCCATTGCGCGGCGTCGCGAGAAAAGCCCTCGCCCACCAACGTCAGCAGCAAGGCCTTGCGCTCCGCTTGATGCGAGACGAAAGCCCCGCCGCCGCCCGGCACATGTAAAAAGAAGGCGTCGGCCGGCAAGCTCAGCGTATCCGGCAATTGCGAGGGCAGCCGGGTGTGGGCCAAGGCTTGCACCAAGCCGTCGTCCAGATGGGAAATCACGCGGCCATGGCGGGCGAAGCAGCCCCAGGACTCCGCCAAAGCCAGTTCGGCGACAATGGTCTGCTGCCCCACTTCGAAGACCTGGGCGGCGCGCTCCAGTTCGCGCTTGATCACTTCCTTCATGTCCTTGCGCGCCGCAGACGGCTGCAAAGCCTGAACATACAGCTGGCTGACGCGCTTGGCCCAAGGACGGGAGGCCGCATAACGCTGCACGGCATACATCATTCCCTACCCCTTTCCTGAAACAAAAAAGGGCGCATTGTAACAAAGCGCCCCCGTCGCCCCAAGCCGCGATCCGGTTTCAGCCGCCGCCCTCCCTTTTGCCGGAGGGGCGGGTACGGCTTTCGGCGATGCCGGAATACAGCCACTGCCGGAAATGATTCAAGGTCATCGGCTTGCCGAAGTAAAAACCCTGCAAATACTCGAAGCCCTTCACATTCAAATAGCTTTGCTGCCCCTGGGTCTCCACCCCTTTCACAATCACCTGCACCCCCATTTCATTGGAGGACAAGAGCAGGCCGTCCAGAATATTGCCCTTCAGGCTATCCTGCCCCAAGGCGGACACATAGCCTTTTTCAACCTTTAGATAATCAAAGCCCCAGCGGCTCAAATATGTCTTGTCGGCGTAGCCGGCGCCAAAGTCGTCCAGCGCCAGCCTCACCCCCATCTGCCGCAAACCGTTGATCACCTTCTGCGCGCCGGACGCCTCTTGCAGCGGCGCCCGCTCCGACACCTCCAGCACCAGTTGCGCCTGCTTCTCGCGCAATAGATTGACCAGCGGCCGGCAATCCTCCAGCAATTCGGGCAAGGCCAGATGCTCGGTGGAAATATTGAGCCCCACCATAAAGCCGGGCGGCAGCACGATCTGCTTCAACTCCTCGGCCACCCGCCGCAACATGTAGCGCGTCAGCGACACGATCAAGCCGGCCTCGATCGCCGTCTGGATGAATAGCTCGGAGCGCACATTGCCCTGCACCGGGTGCCGCCAGCGCGCCAGCACTTCCACGCCGACGCATTCGCCGCTGGCTGCGGTGACGATGGGCTGGTAATGAGCGAAGAACTCTTTTTGCCGAATGCCCTCGGAGATCTCCCACCCCGTCGCCTTGCGCCCGCCCGAACCGCGGCGCGCGCCCCAGGCGATGCCGCAGCCCAGCGCCGCGGCCAGCAACAAGGCCAGCCACTGGGTTTTCAGCACCAGCAAGGGCGCCGCTCCCCATTGCGGCGCCGCCAACACGCCGATGCGCGCCGGCGCGGACGGCACCCAGGCCACCTCGCCACCCGCGTCCGGGCCCTGCTCCCTGACCTCGCCGTTGGCGGCCAAGGCCCGCCCTCCGGCCAGCAGGCTCACTTTCACGCCTTCGCGCTCGGCCAGGGCCAATTGCGCGACCAGCGGGCCGGCGTCCAGCTCCAGCACTCCGGCCGTATGCGCCAGCCGCAAACCAGGCAACAACTGCCCGCTGCCGGCCGGCAACAGGCTCGCCCCGCCTTCCACGCCGTCCGCCTCCACAACCGCACCGCGCCGCGATGCGCATAGCAGGCCCCCGGCGCCGCGCGCCTGGGCGAAGCGCACCAGCGAAGTGCGCTGGACCAATTCCGCCAAGGCCTGGGTCTGGGCGCGGCAATCCGGCTCCGGCGGCGGCAGCGTGTCCAATCGCGTCAAGGCGGCGAACGCCGGTGACAATTGCCAAGTGAGCTGGCCGGCGACCAGTTCGGCCTTTTCCCCGGCCAGCGACTGCAAGCGCCACGCCGTCAGCGCCAGCGCCAGGCCCAGAGTCAAGGCCAGGGCCAAGGCGACGCAAACGGCATAGGCCGCGCCAGGGGAGCAGGACATCAACCAGGAGTGAGCCCGGTCCGTGCTTGCGAATCTGTTTTTTCCACTCATTGCCAGCCCTCAACGAAGGTTTCACGCGTGGCCCGTCATCGTTGAAGTGTAGTTAGAAGCCAGCAAATCTCCATAAGCGGACGCCACTTGGTCCAAGCCTGGCCGTCGGTCGTCTTTGCGGATTCCAACAGTTTTTTTGCAAAATCGCCGCGGCAAGCGGCAAACAATCAAATACTTAGCCGGCATGTTTTGAAAAAACAGTTGTAAACCCGCCTGATTTACCGTATAGTCCGGCCTCTTGTGTTTCCACCGGGCATTCCAAACCACGCCTCAGCCCGAGTGAGATTGCTTCATCGTCCCTGACCATTTCCAGGCTTCGTCCACGCTTATAATGTCGCATCAGACTGGACCGCTGTTCGCCGCTTGTCAGGTTAGTGCCGATGATTTACGGCTTAAAGGCGCCGTATAACCGACCGCCACCAACCTGGCTACAAGTGACGCCGGCAGTTTCCGGCTTGAAAGGACATCATGCATTTTTCCGACCTGGGCATTGCCCCGACCATCCTGCGCGCGCTGGAAGCCGCTGGTTACTCTTCCCCTACCGAAGTACAGGCTCAAGCCGTGCCCGCAGCCATCGCCGGCCGCGACCTGCTGGTTTCCGCCCAAACCGGTAGCGGCAAGACCGCAGCCTTCCTGCTGCCGGCGCTGACCAAGCTGTCCGAGCGCTCCACCGGCAAAGGCCAGGGCCCGCGCGTACTGGTGCTGTGCCCGACCCGCGAACTGGCCCAGCAAGTGGAAAAGAACGCGCTGGAATACGGCAAGGACCTGCGCTGGATGAAAACCGTCTGTCTGGTGGGCGGCTCCTCCTTCGGCTACCAGACCCGCGCGCTGTCGCGTCCGGTAGACCTGATCGTGGCCACTCCCGGCCGTCTGATGGACCACATGCGCTCCGGCCGTATCGACTTCTCCCGCCTGGAAATGCTGGTGCTGGACGAAGCCGACCGCATGCTGGACATGGGCTTCATCGAAGACATCGAGACCATCGTCAAAGCCACTCCGGAAACCCGCCAGACCGTGCTGTTCTCCGCCACGCTGGACGGCACCGTGGGCCGCATGGCCGAGAAGATGACCCGCGATCCGCAACGCATCGAGATCGCCCGCACCGAGACCTCGGGCGGCACCATCGAAGAGCACCTGCTGTACGCTGACGACCTGAACCACAAACACCGTCTGCTGGATCACATCCTGAAAGAGTCCGGCTTCGACCAGTGCGTGATTTTCTCCGCCACCAAAGCCTACTCCGAAGAACTGGCCGACAAGCTGTCCGACCAGGGCTATTCCGCCGCCTGCCTGCACGGCGACATGCCGCAAAGCTGGCGTAACCGTACGCTGAACGATCTGCGTCGCGGCCGCATCAAGATTCTGGTGGCCACTGACGTGGCGGCACGCGGCATCGACGTGCCCACCATCACCCACGTGGTGAACTTCGACCTGCCGAAACAGGCTGAAGACTACGTGCACCGCATCGGCCGCACCGGCCGCGCCGGTCGCGACGGCACCGCCATCACCCTGGCGGAGTCCAAGGAATTCCACAAGGTGCGTCGCATCGAGCAGTACCTGAAGCGTCAGATCACCGAAGGCGTGATCGAAGGCATGGAACCCACCCGTCGCCCGCCGAAAGGCCCGCGTCGCAACACCAGCGGCAAAGGCGGCTACGGTGATCGCCGTCCGGGCAGCGGCGGCGGTCGCGGCGGCTACGGCAATCGTCGCGAAGGCGGCTACCAAGGCCAACGCCGCGAAGGCGGCTATCAGGGCAATCGCGGTCCGCGCAGCACCCAGCAGCAGTAAATCTCAGACGCCCCCGGCAGCGGGGGCCGCTGAAACAGAACGCCATCGGCTTGCCGATGGCGTTTCGCATTTCAAGCGCCGTCCGCCCTCCCACGCAAGGCCAGGGCCAGAAACAGCCAGGCGCCGTGCGGCAGCCATTGCTCGGTCCAGCGCCAGGACTGGCTGATATCGGTCTGTTCCGGGCTCAGGAAGGCGATGCCCTCGTCCGCGCCCGGCGCGGCGGTGATCCCATTGCACACCCCGCCGCAAGCGTTGTAATAGCCCGGCTCATAGCGCGGATTATTACGACCCCAGCCCTGCAGCATGCAAACGTCGAAGGGATTGCGCCCCAGAATCCAGTCCAGCGCGCCCTGCGCGTACTTCAGCATCGCCGCGCGAGCGTCCCCCTCCTCCCTCTCAGCCAAGGCGCAGCTCGCGGCGGCCAGCGACGCCAGCCGCGCGTTCTCTCCCTGCCACCAATAAGCGCTTTCATTGGTTTGCGGCATGAAAAAGCGCGCCGCGCCCTCCTCGCCGTCGCGGGCCACCCATTGCCGCGGATAGGCGAAAGGATTGCCCGCCGCCGCCGTCAGCGCCATTTCGGCCTCCAGCCCCCGCCAGACCGCCTGCCGCGCGGCGCTCGCCAACGGCGAAGCCGGCAACACCGCGGCGAAGCGCAACAAGGCGAGATAGGGCAAGCCGGCGTCGGCGCCGTGGAAAAAACTGCGCCGGCGCTCCGCGTCCATCCAGAAGCGGCCCGCCTCGTCCTGCCGCGCCAACATCCGCCGCGCGCGGCGGTCGGCGGCGTCGGCGAACACCGGCTCGCCGCTGGCCGCGTACAGCTCGCAAGCGGCCAGCAGGGCGCAATAGTCGTCGATGAGGTTTTCGCAGCCGTCGTCCAGATAGCGCGCATTGTATTGCTGCAGATGGGCGAAGCCGCGCCGCGCCGCGGCCAGATAATCGCCTCGGCCGAACTCGCCGTCGCGCGGCAACTCCGCCGCGCGCGCCAGCGCGGCGATCGCCAGGCCGCCGCCCTGGCGGAAGCCGGCTTGAAAACGCCCCGACTTGAGCCCGCGCTGAGTGGAATAGGCGCACAGTTCGCGCTGTTCCGGCGCCTTGCTCCAACCGTCGAACACCGTCATATAGAAAAACCCCGACGAATGCTGCATCCGCAACAGAAAGTCCGCGCCGTGCAGCGCCTCGTCCACCATGCGCTCGTCGAACCAGCGCGGCTGCGGCGGCAGCGCCTCGCGGCCGGCCATCAGCGCCCAAGCCAGCAAGGGCGTCTGCTGCGGATTCATGAAGTTGGCGTAAGACAGGTGCGACAGGTATTTGGAACAGTCGCCGGAGGCGTCGAACCAGCCGCCGCGCACGTCCCGCCGCGCTTCGCCGCCCCACTCCGGCGCCGCGCGATCCGCCTGGTCGTAAAGACCGCTGCAGCGCTGCGACTTGAAATAATGCAATAGGTCGGACAACATCTGCCCGCCCAGGCAGCCCGGCCCCACCTCGAACTCATGGCTGATCACCGGCGGCGCGCTGTCCCGCAGCCACAACCGATAACGGCCCGGCCGCGTCCAGCCGCTGAAATCCGCCTGCCAGTAATGCCACTCCGGCCATCCCTCCGCCATGCCCTGCGGCTGCAAAGGAATTTCGGTCGCGGCGCGCCCCTCGGCATCCAGCAAGACCAGCGCCGTCGGCGCGGCCTGAGCCGGCGCCTGCAACAAGGCCAGCTTGGACGCTTGCGGTTCGAAACCGATGTGGTTCAGCAGAATCTTCATGGCGCGGCCCCGTTCAATTAAATAAAGCGTTTTGCTTTAATGATGGGCAATATTTACGCGCCGCGATGGCCAGGTCAAGCCAATGACATAAAAAAATCTCGCCGTGACGCCGATTCGCCAACCGCTTCTCAGGCTTTGAGCAAAACCTCGTACTGCGGATTGAACTCGTCGAAGATCGGCAGGGCCGCCGCGCCCAGCGCCACCGTGTCGCGGCCGGCTCCGCCCAGCAGCACCCGCGGGCCGCAGCTTTGCCGGATAGATACCGGCAGCGGATGCAGCCGCTGCTCCAGCTGCTCCAGCAAGGCCGGCGGCAGAAAACCGCCTATCACCACCGCCTCGATGTCCAGCAGGCTTTCCAGGATATTGATCGCCTGGCGCAGCGGCGGCGCGGCGGTGGCCAGCCAGCGTTCGATGCCGTAGCAGATCTCCGGCGTCGGCCGCTGCAGACTGCGGGCCGCCAGCTCCGCGTCGTCGGCCAGGCCCAGCGTTTCGTACAGCGCGCGCAGCGACACATAGCGCTCCAGGCAGCCATGGTTGCCGCAATCGCAGGGCCGTCCGTCCGGCATCACGATCATGTGGCCGATCTCGCCGGCGTTGTGGCGAACGCCCGCGTACAAGCGCCCGTCCAGGAACAAGCCCGCTCCCAGCCCGGCACCTATGAACAGATAAACGAAGTTGCGCAGCGCGGCGGCGCGGCCGTACAGCCGCTCGCCGATGGCGGCCGCGGTGGCGTCTTTTTCCAGCAGGACAGGCAGATCCAGCCTGCGCTCCAGCTGCGCCGCCGCGTCCACCTCCTCCCAGCCCGGCAAGGTGGTAGGGCCGACCGAACTCATGCCCTCGACGCCGAAAGGGCCCGGCATCACCAGACCCAGGCCCAGCACCCGCCCCCAGTCTATGCCCGACTCGGCGCGCAGCCGGCCCACCACCTCTTCGATCAAGGGCAAGGCCAGTTGCGGATCCGGCCGCCTCACCGGCGCCTCCACTCGCGCGCGGCATTGACCGGCCAAGTCCACCGCCACCGCGATCAGCGACTGGGTGTCCAGCTGAATGCCCAGCGAGTAGGCCCCGTCCGGGTTGATGCTCAAGGGTATCGCCGGCTGGCCGCGCGCGCCCTCACGCATCGGCTCTCCGGCCAACAGCATGCCGCCGTCCAGCAATTCCGCCGCGATATTGGACACCGTCTGCGGCGTCAAGGCGGTCAGGCGGGCGATTTCGGCGCGGGTCAGCTGCCCGTTCAGGCGTATGGTCTCTATCACCGCGCGACGGTTGTGCGCGCGGGCGTGCTCCAGATTGGTCCCCGCCACCGTGCGCGGGTCCTGGCCTGCAGGAATGGATTTCATGCCGGCAGTATGGCGAGCCGGCCCCGGGCGGACAAGCGCGTCCGCCGGCCTTGTTGCGGCGGCGGCGACAGCCAGGCGCCCCAGTCGCCGCAATTAAATAAATCAACTTGACGAAATGCCATCGTAATGATTGAATTTTCAAAAATTCTAATGGCATCGGACGCCGACCATGCAAACCCATGATGTTGCGGGGATTTGCGCCGGATGCCCGCGTTTGACCAAGGACAGCACCGTGACTGAAGCTTTTGAATACCGCCTGGGCGTTGACGGCGGCGGCAGCGGCACCCGCGTCTGCCTGAGCGACGCCGCCGGCCGCCTGCTCGCCCGCGCCGAAGGCGGCCCCTCCGCGCTGTCGCGCGGCGTGCCGCAAGCCTGGGACGCCGTGAACGAAGTCATCGCCCACGCCTTCGCCCAAGCCGGCCTGCCGCCTGCGCCGCCGGCGCGATGCGCGATCGGCCTGGGCCTGTCCGGCGTGCACAACGCCGATTGGGCGGCCGCCTTCCGCGCCGCCGACCCCGGCTACGCCCGTCTGCGCCTGGCCACCGACGGCTACACCACCTTGCTGGGCGCCCATGGCGGCCGGCCCGGCGTGATCGTGGCGCTGGGCACCGGCAGCATAGGCGAAGCGCTGTATCCGGACGGCAGTCATCGCGAGGCGGGCGGCTGGGGTTATCCCAGCGGCGACGAAGCCAGCGGCGCCTGGCTGGGCCAACGCGCCGCGCAATACGCGCAGATGGCGCTGGACGGCCGCCTGGCCGCCACGCCGCTGACCCGGGCGGTGCTGAAACATGTCGGCGGCGACTGGCAGGCGATGATGGCCTGGAACGGCCGCGCCACGCCCACGCTGTTCGCGCAGTTGGCGCCGCTGGTGGTGGCCAATGGCCGCCGCGACTCTCTGGCCGCCGAATTGCTGCGCCAGGCCGGCCGCGACGCCTGGTCCATCGCCAAGGCGCTGGATCCGGACGAGAGTTTGCCGACGGCCTTGTGCGGCGGCCTGGGCCAGGCGCTGCGCGATTGGCTGCCGCCGGAATTCGCCGGCCGCCTCAGTTCGCCGCAAGGCGACGCCTGCGCCGGCGCGCTGCTCCTGCTGGCCGACTGACCCCCTCCTCACTCCATAAGGACATCCCATGCGCCTCTCCCCGCTGCTGCTCGCCGGCCTGCTGGCCCTGGCCGGCCCGGCCCGCGCCGACAAGATCGTGGTCGAGTACTGGACCGACTCGCTCAAGCCTCAGTTCGACGCCTACTTCGCCGCGGCGAAGAAGCAGTACGAGGCGCAGCACCCCAATGTCGAATTGCGCTGGGTGGACGTGTTCAACGAGGGCTTCGAAACCAAGCTCAACGCCGCCATCGCCGCCGGCAAGCCGCCGGCGCTGATCAACCACGACGTGCCGCGGCTGTACAAATACGCGCAGAAAGGCGCGCTCTTGCCGCTGGACGGCGCGCTGGCCGCGGACAAGGCCGGCTATCTGCCCAATGCGCTGGCCGACCTCAGCGTGGCCGGCAAGCTCTACGCCTATCCCTGGTACAACAACGTCAACGTGCTGGTGCTCAACGGCGAATTGTTCCGCAAAGCCGGCCTGGACCCGGCGCGCCAGCTGCTCAGCCTGGAACAGCAACTGGCCGCGGCCAAGGCCATCCGCGCCAAGACCGGCGTGCCCGGCCTGCTGCCGCAACTGGGCCAGATCGACGGCATCATGCTGGGCCGCGGCCTGCCCTTGCTGCAAAACGGCAAGGCGGTCTTCAACAGCCCGGCGCACGCGGCCTTGCTGCGCCAATACGCCGACGCCTACAAAGCCGGCGCGCTGGCCAAGGAGAACCTGTTCGCCGACGACAACTACCAGGCCAGCGTCAAGCTCTACAACAGCGGCCGGCTGGCGATGATGGAGACCGCGCCCACCGCGGTGCGGCGCACTCAGACCGACGCCCGTGCCATTTTCGCGGTCAGCCGGGTGCAACCGGCGCCGCTGGGACCCACCGGCGTGGTCCAGGGCGGCTATCAGTTCGGCTGGGCGGTGTCCAAGGGCTTGCCTGCGCCCACCCAGGCCGAAGCGATCAAGTTCGCCCGCTTCCTGACCAGCGACGCGCAGCAACTGGCGTTTTCCAAAGTCACCGGCGCCACCTTCCCCTCCACCCGCGCCGCGCTGCGCGATCCTTACTTCACCCAGGCCGGCGGCAGCCTGGTCGACGTCGCCCGCGCCCAGGGCGCCAAGGCCGCGCCGGACATCCGCACTTTCAGCCTGAGCGGCGTGCCGCGGCTGGCGGACCTGAAGAAAAAACTGGTGGACAGCGTGGAAGCGGCGGTCACCGGCCGCAAGGACGCCCAGCTGGCGCTGGACGAGGCGGCCGCCTTCTGGAACCGGCAGCTGAAGTAAGCGCGCCGCGATGAAATCCAGCGCCCGCAACGCCTGGCTGTTCCTGGCCCCGGCCCTGCTGCTGATGGCGGCGTTCACCTTTTGGCCGCTGCTGTTCGGCAGCTATCTGGCCTTCACTCGCTACGATCTGCTGTCGCCACCGCAGTGGGCGGGGTTGGAGAACTTCGACTATTTGCTGCAGGACGAGGTGTTCTGGCGCGCGCTGCGCAATTCCCTGCTCTATCTGCTGGTGGTACCGGTCATCCAATTGGCCGCCATCGCGCTGGCGCTGCTGGCCAACCGGCCGCTGCGCGGCGTCAAGCTGTTTCGCGCCGCCGTCTATCTGCCGGTGATCACCACCGTCGCCGTGGTCGGCATCATGTGGAACTGGATGTACGCCGATTACGGCGTGCTCAACAGCGCGCTGCGCTGGCTGCGCCTGCTGGCGGCGCAGCAGGAAATCGGCTTTCTCAGCGACGAGGACATCGCGCTGTTTTCCGTGATGTTCGTCACCTTCTGGCGCGGCGTCGGCTATTACATGGTGCTCTACCTCGCCGGCCTGCAGGCGATCCCGGCGGAAATGCAGGAAGCGGCCTTGCTGGACGGCGCCAACGCCTGGCAGCGTTTCTGGCGCATCACCCTGCCCATGCTGAAGCCCACCATTCTGTTTTGCAGCCTGATTTCCACGCTGGACGCGCTAAAGGCCTTTGAGGAGGTGTTGGTGATGACCCGCGGCGGCCCGCTGAATTCCACCTATACCGTGCTGTATTACATGTTCCACCAAGGCTTCGATCAGCTGGACTTCGGCCGCGGCGCCGCCGCCGGCCTGCTCTTGACCGTGATCTGCCTATTGCTGGCCGGCCTCAACTTCCGCCTGCTGCGCCCGGCCCACCGCTAGTTTCAGGACGCCCGCCATGACCGCCGTCTCAAGCCCGCTTGCCCGCCCCGCCCGGCAAACCCGTTCGCGCGCGCTGCGGCGCCTGCCGGACTATCTGCTGTTGTTGGCGCTGGCCTGCGCCGCCTGCTATCCGTTTTGGTGGACCTTGATGATCGCGCTGGGCGACGGCGAGCAGGTGTTCGACTTCCCGCCGCGCTTGCCCGAGCCCTTGTCGCTGGCTCACTTTCGCGAAGTCTGGACCCAGATTCCGATGGGGCGGTTTTTATGGAACTCGGCTCTGATTTCCGCCTTGACCACCGCCGGCACCCTGCTGGTTTCCAGCTGCGCCGGCTTCGCGCTGGCGCAGCTGCGCTTCCGCGGCCGGCAGTGGGTGTTTTACGCCATCATCGCCACCCTGCTGCTGCCCAACGAAACCAATGTGCTCAGCAATTACGTGACGCTGTCCTGGCTGGGCCTGGACGACAGCCGCGTCGGCGTGGCGCTGCCGGCCTTGGCCGGGGCCTTCGGCATTTTTCTGATGAAACACGCCTTCGAGGAGATTCCCGAAGAAATCGTCGCCGCCGCGCGCATGGACGGCGCCGACGACTGGCAGCTGTTCTGGCGCGTCTGCCTGCCGCTGAGCCGGCCTTATCTGGCCACCCTGGCCATCTTCACCCTGGTCTGGTCGTGGAACAGCTATGTCTGGCCCAGCGTGGTGCTGAAGAACCCGGACCTCTACCCGCTGTCCGTCGGGGTGCAATACCTGAAGGGCGCTTTCGCCACCTCCACGCGCATGGTGGCCGCCGGCGCGGTGCTGACCATCGCGCCGGTGCTGCTGGTCTTCCTGTTTTGCCAGCGCTATTTCATGCGCGGCATGGACGGCGCGGTCAAATAAGGCCACCCGGCCGCCGCGCTCAAGCGCCGCACAGCTCGGCCAGCCGCTGCGGCTCCGCCACCAGGAAATTGCCCTCGCCCTGCAGTTGAACGATGCGCGCGTCGCGGCGGCGCTCCCAGGCGTTAACCGGATACTGGCGCGCCCAGGCGCACATCAGTTGCTGATCCTGACGGCTCATGCGCAGCTGGTAGCGCGCGTGCATGTACAAGGTGATGCGCGCCGCCGCGCCGCGTACTTCCTCGCGCGGCTGGAAACGCTTGTTGCCGAAATCCGTCACCGATTGGCATTGGCCGTACATGGTCGCCGGCTTGCGGCTCCACGCGCCGTAGGCGAAGTTGGCGCGGTCGCCGTTGACCTCGCCCACCGCCGGCACCAGATTGTTCAGATCGCCTTCCGCCATGCGGAACACCGGATCGCTGGACGCGCAGTTCTTGCGGCCGCCCTGCTGCCAGCATTGGCGCTGATGGCCCAGATTCCAGGCCGGCACCACGTGTTCCCACTCGATGCGGCTGGCGCGGGTTTCGGACTTGCGCGGCACATAGCCGCAGGACGCCCAATCCACCGCCTTGCCGCGGTAATCGCAGCCGCAATAGAAGTCCTGCTCCATGCCGGAGAACACCCGCGGCAGCACTTTCTTGGCGTTGGAAAAATCGCGGTGCCCCACTTGCTTGACGCCGCTGACCAGCTGCGCCGCCTGGACCCGGCCCGGCGCGCCGGCCTCGGCCGCGGGCCGCGTCGCCTGCTCCAGTTGGCGCACCACGGCCGCTCCGGCCTTGGCCAGGGTTTTGACTTCCGCAGATTGGCTGATTTTTGAAAATTCGGCCGCGTCGCAGCCGGCCAACAATAAAACGACGGGGAGAAGGATGGGATAACGCATGGCGGGCAGTGTAAGTACCCGCCGCGTTCACGACAATAAGATACAAAAAATATTACAAATGATAATCCATGTGAATCTCAACAAAATACGCCAACATCATTTTGAGATGGACAAGGGCTGCCGATGCAGCCGGACGATGGCCTCGCCGGTGGGCGCGGCCATCATATCGCGCAAGGTGTATTGGTCCAGCGTACGGAAAAACGCCGCCAGCGCCTCGTCCAGCGCGCCCTTGAGCCTACAGCCCGGCCGCAGCGCGCACGGCGGGTCCGCGCAGTCTATCAACTGCGACAGTCCTTCCAGCGTGCGCACCACCTCGCCGACGCGGTAGCGCTCCGGCGCCCGCGCCAGCGCCAAGCCGCCGCCCTTGCCGCGGCTGGTCTGCAGCCAGCCCTGCTGCGCCATGAAGTGGACGACCTTGACCAGATGGTTGCGCGACACTTCGAAACGGGCGGCGATTTCGGGAATGGTGGCCAACTGCCCCTCTTCCTGCCAGGTCAGATACATCAGCACGCGCAGGCCGAGATCGGTAAAACGGGTCAATTGCATGATCTTAAAAACCTGTTCAAAGCCTCGCGAGCCAGCGCGAGACAAGGCAAAAATGGCTGAAGAAGCGAAGTGTACACATGGTACACCAGCATTCTAAAACTGTTTTCAAGGCCCTTTCCGACCCTATCGCGGACACGCGGCGGACATTGAACAGGTTCTAAAGCCCGCCGCTCAATAGAGCGCGGGCCTTGCCGCGGCTCAGCCGCCGACGGCGTTGGAGCCGAACACCTCGAAATGCACTCGTTCCGCCGCCACGCCCAAGTCCAGCAGGCTGGCGCGCTGCGCCAGCATGAAGCCCACCGGGCCGCACAGATAGTAGTCGGCGTCCGGCAGCAGCGTCATCTCGCGCAACTGGCTCAGTTGCAGGCGTCCCTGCTGCTGATAGTCCCGGTCCAACACGTCCTCCGCTCGCGGCGCCTCGTAGCAGACATGGGCGCGCAGCTGCGCGTGGCGTTCCTGCATCTGGCGCAAACCATCGCGCATCGCGTGCGCGCCGCCGTGGCGAGCCGCGTGCAGGTAGCGGATTTCGCGGCGGCTGCCGGTTCTCAGCAAATGCCGCAGCATGGACAGCATCGGCGTCTGACCGACGCCGGCGCTGATCAGCACCACCGGGCCGTCGCGCTCTTCATGCAGGAAGAAATCGCCCTGCGGCGCGCTCAGCTCCAGAATGTCGCCCTCCCGTTTTTCCGCGTGCAGCAGATTGGATACCCGCCCCGCCGGCTTGCCCTCGCCGCCGTCCTCGCGCTTGACCGAAATGCGCAGATATTCGTCGTTGGGCGCGTCGGACAGGCTGTACTGACGCGGCTGGGCCAGCCCCCATTCCTCGACGAAGCATTTGACCGACACATACTGGCCGGGCCGGAAGCCAGGCACCGCGCCGCCGTCGGCCGGCGCCAGATAGAAGGAAGTGATTTCCTCGCTCTCCGCCACCTTGCGCGCGATGCGAAACGGCCGCCAGCCGGCCCAACCGCCTTCGGCGTTGGCGCTGGCGCGGTACAGTTCTCGTTCCTCCGCGATCAAGATGTCCGCCAATTGGCCGTAAGCGGCGGCCCAGGCCGCTATCAGCTCTGGCGTCGCCGCCTCGCCCAGCACTTCCTGGATGGACGCCAGCAAATGCTTGCCGACGATGGGGTAATGCTCAGCGCGGATGCCCAGGCTGACATGCTTGTGCGCCACCCGGGTCAGCACCGGCGCCAACGGCGACGGGTCGTCTATGTGCTGGGCGTAGGCCAGCACCGCCATGGCCAGCGCCTGTTGCTGCTGGCCGGAGTGCTGATGCCCCTGGTTGAAAATATTTTTCAGCTCCGGGTTATGGCTGAACATGCGGCGATAAAAATGACTGGTCAGGCTCAGGCCGTGTTGCTGCAACACAGGAACGGTGGCTTTGACCAGGGCGCGGGTTTCGGGACTCAACATGGCGGGCTCCTAAAGATGTGTGCTTAATACATTTTATTGTGGGTAAAAAACGCCGACTCGGCGCTGGTCGGCTTAAAGATGTAAAAATAATACATCTTTATGGCGACGCTGTCACCGCCGCGTAAAAATATTCCTTCCGGGTGAGCTTGACCCAGGTCAAGACCCCAATCATACCGCTTGCATAATATCTGAGCATTCTTAGGCATAGCACGTCCATTCGCGGGCGGGCCAAGCAGACGAGGCGGCTCATGGCATTGGTGCTTTACGACGACGGCAATCACAAATGCGTCGCCTTCACCGAACTGGTGCAGGGCGAAGGCATACAATCCAATCAGTTCGCCATCATCGACCAAGGCGAGGGCATTCTGCTGGACCCCGGCGGCAACCTCACTTACAAGCATCTGATCGCGGAACTGGCCGATTACTTCCTGCCCTCCCACACCCGCTACATCTTCGCCTCGCATCAGGACCCGGACATCATCGCCTCGGTGGGCGGCTGGCTGCTGATCACCGACGCCCAGGTGATCATCGCCGAAGAATGGACCCGCTTCCTGCCCCACTTCTGCATGCGCGGCGCCACCGCCGGGCGGCTGGTGGCGATTCCGCCGCGCGGCATGTGGATGCGGCTGGGCGGCGCGGACCTGCAAATCGTGCCGGCCCATTACTTGCACACGGTCGGCTTTTTTCAGATCTACGACCCGATCAGCAAGATCCTGTTCTCCGGCGACATCGGCGCCTCCTTGATGGACGGCCACGCGGCCGGCCTGCCGGTCAGCGACTTCGACGCCCACCTGCACGACAGCCACATGCTCGCCTTCCATCGCCGCTATATGTCCAACAACAAAGCCTGCCGGCTGTGGGTGGACATGGTCCGCCGGCTGGACATCGAATGGATCGTGCCGCAACACGGCGGCTCCTTCCAGGGCAAGCCCATGGTGAAGCGTTTTCTGGATTGGTTCGAAACCCTGGAATGCGGCACCGATCTGATCGGCCCCGCCGATTTCACGCCGCCGCCGCGCGAGGCGCCGCGCCATGACTGACTGGCTGCCGCAGAACCCCGTCGATCTGGTCGTCGGCCTGGCGCTGGCCATGGGCCTGCTCGCCTTGCTGGCCGCGCTGCGCTGGCAGGCTCGCCGCGACCGCGCCGCGCAAGCGCGGGACGAGGGCATATCCTTGGCCGAGCCGGACCCAACGGATGCCGGCGACGCTGAGCAGCCCTATCAGGTGGACGAGCTGGATTCGCTCGCCGAAGTCGACATCTTCATCGAGTTCGGCTATCTGGAACAGGCGGCGCAGGCCCTGCGCCACTATGTGGACAGGCAGGCGCCGCACTCCTCCAAGCAGTTGCTGCGGCTGGCCGGCCTCTACCTCAAGACCGGCGCGCTGGACGACTACGCCGCGATGCTGGAACGACAGCACGATCTGGCGCTGATCGGACGGGAAGCGCTGGAACAAGCGGTGGAAGCCGGCCTGCGCGTCGAGCGCAATCAGCTGGCCCTGCGCGTGCTGGCGGAACAAAGGCTGGGCTGGGGGCCGGAGACCATCGGCCTGCGCCTGGGCGACGACGCGCCGGAACTGGCGGCGGAAGACGCCGAGGAAACCACGGCAGCCGTCCTCCCCGCCCATCCGTCTCAACCCTCGCCTCCCGTAGCCGGACGGCCGCAAGTCTTGCTGCACGGCTGCGCCCCGCTGTTTCCGCTGAATGAGCGGGAGAAAGACGCCATCGCCGCGCTGCTGCCGGCCGAGCGTCAGGCCAAAGTCTGGTTGCGCTGGCAGGAATACGCGGCGGCGACGGCGGCGCTGGAACAGACGCTGACCTTGCGCCCCCACTCGCTGACGCATTTGCTGGACCTGCTGCACGCGCATTACCGGCAACGCCAGCTGCCGCGCTATGCGCGGACGCTATGGCGCTTCCATCTGGCGCTGGGCGAACACGGCGCCGGCCTCAAGGAACAATTGATCCACGCCGGCTGGCTGCTGGGCGCCCATCCGGCGCTGGACCTGCTGGCGCGACGCCCGGGCAGGCCGGAACTGGAACGCATCGGCCGCAGCTTCGGCTTCAGCGGCGCGCCTCCGGCCGCCGCGCCTCAGCGCCGGCCGCTGGTGACGCGGCAGACCGAAACGGAGACGGCCGAGAATCTGGACGCGCGCGGCGAGGCCGACGCCTACCTCAACGAAGGCCAGGTCGACATGGCGATCCAGACCTTGGAGCAAGCGGTGCTGAGCCGGCCGGAGGACGCCGCCAACTATCCTCCCCTGTTGCAGCTATACCGCCGCCAGGACGACCGGGCGCGCTTCCAGTGGCTATTGCGGCAACTGCGCGGCCATGTGGCCCAACTGCCGCTGGAAGTCAGCGCGCAGCTGGCCGGCTTCGACGCCGATGCCGGCCCCGCCCGCCGACGCATGCTGGCCGCCTGAGCACACCCATGCCACGCCCCGCCCCTCCCGCCCCCGATATCGCCGTGCTCGCCGTCGGCATGGACGATCGCAAGCTGGCCCTGCTGCGCATGGCCTTCCGCCTGCACCACAGCTTGCGCTACCGCTTGCTCGAATCCCCGTCCGACGAACGCGCGCCGGACCTGGCCATCGTCGATGTCGACAGCCCCGTCGGCTGGCAGGCCTGGGAAACATTCCGCCAGCGTCATCCGGCGCTGCCGGCCCTGATCGTCGCCGCGACGCCGCCGGAGCGCGCGCCCGTCCCGACGCTGGCCAAGCCGCTGCGGGTGGAGACCCTGTTTCCTCAACTGCAAGCGGCGCTGCGGCGCGCGCCCGACGCGGCAAGGGCAGCGGGAGCGCTCCCGGCGCCCGCGCCCCGGCCCGAACCGGTCGCCGCTCCGGCTCCGCCGCCGTCCATGCCGTCGATCTCCATCGCCCGCTTCGACCCCCGGCGCGGCCTGCTCGGCGCGACGACGCGGCTGGCGCGCCAGCCTCGGCCGGCGCTCTTGCTGGCCGAGGGCCGGCCGCTGCTGTGGCTGCGGCCGGACCGCGCGCAAGCGCAATGCCTGCAGCCGGCGGAGCAATTGCGAGAGCTGTGCCGGCAAGACGCGCCGGCGCTGCACGCTCAAGCCGCCGGCGCCAGCGCCGGCGTCATCACCCAGCCGCTGCCGACGCTGCTGTGGCAGTTGGCGATCTGGAGCAGCCAGGGCCGGCTGCCGGCCGGCATCGGCGCGGACACTCCGCTGCGGCTGAGGCAGTGGCCCAACCTGACCCGGCTGGCGGCGCTGCCGGACGCGACGCGACTGAGCGCGCTGCTGACCAAGACGCCGGCCACGCTGCGCATCATCATCCGGCTGCTGCGCGTCGATCCCGAACACGCCTGCACCTTCCTCTCCGCGGCCCACGCGCTGGGCCTGCTGGACTGGAACAGCGACGCGCCGCCCCTGAAAGTGATCTCCAGCGCGCCGGTGCGCCCCGACGCCGTCGCGCCCGAACGCGCCGGCCTCCTGTCCCGACTCTTGCAAAAAGTGACCCGTTTGTGAGCCTCACGACCTTCCATCATGCGCAGCCCAGATAACAAAATCCTCTTCGCGGGCCCGGTGGGCGCGGGCAAGACCACCGCCATCGCCGCCATCAGCGACATCGCCCCGATCCGCACCGACGCCAAGGCCAGCGA
The DNA here is from genome assembly GCF_020544465.1 of Chromobacterium rhizoryzae. Taxonomy (NCBI): domain Bacteria; kingdom Pseudomonadati; phylum Pseudomonadota; class Betaproteobacteria; order Neisseriales; family Chromobacteriaceae; genus Chromobacterium; species Chromobacterium rhizoryzae. Next base: position 2,043,186 of record NZ_CP066126.1, on the reverse strand, counting down.
CATGACCTTGCATCGCAAGGACCACACCACGGTGGCGCTGGACTACGGCATGTTGCGCCTGGACGCCGACACCAAGATCCACCTCTACGGCACCCCCGGCCAGGAGCGTTTCGACTTCATGTGGGACATCGTCAGCCGCGGCAGCATCGGCCTGATCCTGCTGCTGGACCACAGCCGCGCCAATCCGCTGCAAGACCTCGGCTTCTTCCTGCGCGCTTTCGAGCCGCTGCTGCGTCGCGCGCCGCTGGCGCTGGGCGTCAGCAAGACCGACCTCGCGCCGCTGTCCGCCACCGCCGTCTACGCCGACGCCCTGGCCGCCCGCGGACTGAGCGCGCCGGTGTTCGAAGTGGACTGCCGCCGCCGCGAAGACATCAAACAGCTGCTGCTGGCGCTGCTGTACTCGATAGACCCTGGCCTGGGAGAACCGCAATGAACGAAGAACTGCGTCTGAGCGGGCCGCTTTATCCAATGGCCACGCCGGCCGGCGCCTTTTACGCCGTCGCCGGCGCGGAGGCCGACCTGACCCGCCGTCTGCTGCTCAACATCCTGCGGCTGGGCCATGCGGTGCCGTTAAGCGAACCCTTGCTCAGCGAATGGTGCGACGACGAACTGGAACAAGCGCTGGCCACCCTTTACCGCTTGCAACGGCTGGAATTCGTCCACGGCACCGCCGAGCCGCGGCCGGCCGCCGCCGGCAACCTGGAAAGCCAGTTGCCGGAGCTGCTGGCGGCGCTGTCCGGCAGCGGCCAGGCGCTGCTGGCCGACGACAACGGCCTCTATTACGCCACCGCGGGCTTCCGCCACGAAACCGCCGAGGAAATCGCCGCGCTGGCCGGCGACCTTATGTCCTTGAGCCGCCGGCATCACCTGCTGCTCAAGAACCACCTCAACCTGGGCAGCGCCGCCTGGGCCTCGGTGGATCCGGCCGGCCGCAGCCAGCTGGCCTTTTACCCCTTGCACGTGGCGCAGCAGGCCTTCGCGCTGATCATAGGCGGCGAACCGCGGCTGCAAAGCGAAGCCTTCGTCGGCCTGGTGGAGCTGCTGGTGCGCCGCTACGCCTGAACCCCGGCCGCGCGGCGGCCGGCGCATTGAACAATCCAGGAGAAACCCATGCGTGAACAAATGCTCAAATCCATTCTGAGCGACCTCAACGGCGCGTCCGCCGACATCGAAGCGTCCGCCATCATTTCCGCCGACGGTCTGACCATGGCGGCGCTGCTGCCGCAAGAGGTGGACGAGGACCGGGTCGGCGCGATGGCGGCGGCGATGCTGTCCCTGGGCGAGCGCACCGCGCGCGAACTGGCGCGCGGCGGCCTGGAACAGGTGATGGTCAAGGGAGAACACGGCTACATCCTGATGAGCCACGCCAGCCCTGACGCGGTGCTGACCGTGATCGCGCGGCGCGAGGCCAAGCTGGGCCTGATTTTTCTGGACGCCAAGCGCGCGGCGCGCAGCATTGCCGAAATCCTTTAAATCAACGGCTCAATGTCTGCTGCGCGTAGGCGGGCTAGCCGGGCAAAGGCCTTGAAAGCCGCTTCGGAAATGTCCATTCCCCCTTGCGCGTTCCGCCTTCTCGGCGGTTTCGCCTTGTCTCGCCCCGGCGCGCGAAGCTTTGAACTCGCTCCGGCAAACCGGCCTATACTTGGCGGCGTCTGGCCGGCACAATAGGGTTTTGCTTTTATGCCAGACCCGCTCCATGTGGAAAACCATACTCGCCATCTCCGTCGGCGCCGCGCTGGGGGCGCTGCTGCGCTGGGCGCTGGGCGTCAAGCTGAACAGCCTGTGGCCCAGCCTGCCGCCGGGCACCCTGGCCGCCAATCTGGTCGGCGGCTACATCATCGGCCTCGCCGTCGCCTTCTTCGCCAGCGCGCCGGGCGTGTCGCCGCTATGGCGGCTGCTGGTGATCACCGGCTTCTGCGGCGGCCTGACCACCTTCTCCACCTTCTCCGCCGAAGTCGTCTCCCTGCTGCAGCAACAGCGGCTGCTGCCGGCGCTGACCGCCATCGCCGTCCATGTCTGCGGTTCGCTGCTGGCCACCCTCGCCGGCATCGCCAGCTGGCAGTGGCTGCGCGCGCTCAAGAGCTGAACGCCGTCCAAGAACGCGCTTAGCCGTTCACACCGCCAGGCTTCGCGGCGGGGAGCGCGGCATGCGGCGGCGCGGGAACGCTTGCAGACCGTACCCGCCGTGCCGCGCCGTGGATCGTACACCGCGCTAATGCGTCGCCCCGCCGGTTTCCACGATGTCCGTCGTCGCCGTCAACGCCGTTTCCAGGGCCAGCCTCAGGCCGGCGACTATCGTCTCCAAGCTCATGCTGGCCGCGCCGGGATGCGCGGCGGCCTGCTCCGGCAGATACGGGATGTGAATGAAGCCGCCGCGCGCGGGCGTTCCGGCCAAGGCGTGCATCAGGCCGTAGAACACATGGTTGCAGACAAAGGTGCCGGCGCTCTGCGACACCGCCGCCGGAATGCCCGCCGCGCGCAGCGCCGCCGCCTGGGCCTTGATCGGCAAGGTGCTGAAATAGGCGGCCGGCCCGCCCGGCACCACCGGCCTATCTATCGGCCGCCGCCCGGCGTTGTCCGCGATGCGGGCGTCGTCGACATTGATCGCCACCCGCTCGAGCGAAAGCTCGGGCCGCCCGCCCGCCTGCCCCACCGCCACGATCAGCGCCGGCCGCAGCGCGGCCAACTCCTCGCGCAACACGGCCAAGGCCTCGCCGAACACGCAGGGCAGCCGCCGCGCCGCCACCGCCGCGCCCGCCAGCGTCTCGCCGTCCAGCCGGCGCACGGCCTCCCACGACGGGTTCACGCTCTCGCCGCCAAACGGTTCGAAGCCCGTCAACAAAATGGTCTTGCTCATTCGCACTCCCCCTCTTCCAAGGCCAGCAGGGCGAAAGTCCCCAGCCAATGCTCGCCGGTGTAATGGCCGCTGACCACGTGCGGCAGGCCGGCGTCCAGATGCGCCCGCGCGCTTTGATTCAGCAGAGGCCTCCAAGCGTCATCCGGCGGCAAGGCGGCCGTCAACTGGCGCAAACACCAGGCGCGGCTCAAATTCAGGCCGATGAGGTGACCGATCTTGGGGTCCGAGCCGTCGCTGACCCGGACCGGGCTCAGCAAGGCAGCGCTGCGCGGCAAATCCGGCGAGAAGGCGCGCAGCCAGTCGCGGAACGCCTCGGCCGACAATAGCCGGCCAAGCAGCAAGGCCTGACACAGGCTGGGCGACAGAAAGTCGTCGCCGCTCGGTTCCAGCCGCGTCGGATAGTCCGCATCGGCCAGGAAGTAACGCCGGGCGGCCGCCTCCAGCGCCTGCGCCAGCTCGGCATCGGCGGCGGCGCGGGCGTAGTCCAGGCTCAGCAGCAAGGCGAAGGCGGTGTTGGCGTGCCCGCCGCCGCGGATCGGGTAATCCTGCAAAGGCAGAAACCTCAGCCAGCGCTGGCGGATCAAGGCCAATAACGGCTGCATCGCCGCGCGCCATGACCCGGCTTGCGGCAGATCCCAGGCCTCGAGCTCCTGCGCCAGGGCCAGCAGCCAGGCCCAGCCATAGGGCCGCTCGAAGCTGGCGCGGCCCGGCGCGGCGAAATAGTCCGCCTCCGCCTGGAAAGCCTGCGGCGTAAAATGGCCGGCGAACAGGGCGGCGATCTCGGCCTGCTCCGGCAAGGCCGGGAAACGGCGAGCCAGCCGCGCCAGCAGCCAGAAGCCGTGCACGGCGGAGTGCCAGTCGTAGCAGCCGTAGAACACCGGGTGCAAATCGCGCGGCGCGCGCGCGTCCTCCGGCCCGTTCAGCAGATGGCTCAGCAGATTCGGATATTCCCGAACCAGGCCGGCCAGCGGCAGCGCCGCCAGCTTGGATGCTTGTTGCGGATTCATGCGGTCTCCTCAACGGAACACGATGAAATACATCAATAGGATATTCACGCCCAGCAAAGCCAGCGCGGTGGGAATCTGGGTCTTGATCACCAGATATCGGTCCTTCAGCTCCAGCAAGGCCGCCGGCACGATATTGAAATTGGCCGCCATCGGCGTCATCAGCGTGCCGCAATAGCCGGAATACATGCCTATCGCCACCAGCGGCGCCGCGTCGGCGTGATGGCCGACGATCAGAAAAGGCAGCGCGATGCCGGCGGTCATCACCGGGAAAGCCGCGAAGGCGTTGCCCATGATCATGGTGAACAGGGCCATGCCGATACAGTAGATCGCCACCAGCAGAAAACGATTGCCCGGATCCACGAACAAGCTCACCGCTTCCTGCACCGCCTGGCCGGTCTTGGCGGCGACGAACACCCCGCCCAGCATCGCCAGCATCTGCGGCAGGATGGCGGCCCAGCCGATGGCGTCCACCAGACGGCGCGATTCCCGCACCGCCTGCAGCGGCGTTCCGCCGGTCAGCCTCCAGCCCAGCAGCACCGCGCAAACGCAGGCCACCGCCAAGGCGGCCAGGGTCAGATGCTTCTGATCCAGCAAGGCGAGACCGCCTATCCCCACGCCCTTCAGCGCCAAGGTGCAGGCCACGGTCAGCAGGGGAATCAGCAAGGCGGGCAGGAAGATCTTGTTGCCCAGACGCTGGGCGGCGTCCTGCCGCTGCCCATCGCTTCTTTGGCTATAACTGCCCGGAGCCAGCAGGCCGGCGCCGGCCAATAGGGCCAGCGCGACAACAACGAGTCCCACCAGGCGGTAGGTCATCGCCTTGCCCAAGACGGCCGTCATCAAATCCCCGAACAAAAAGGTGGCGCCGAACAAGAACCAGAACAGCGCGGTGGTGTAACGCTTGGGGTTGCCGCGGTCGCGCAGCGTCATGCCCACCAGGAGCATCACCACGATGCCGATCAGATAATAAACGTCATTGATGCTGAACCATGCATTCATGCCGCGGCCTCCTGTTTCGCGCGCCAGGCGGCGATATCGCCTTGCAGACTGGCATCAAGCCGCGCCAAGCGCGCCATATGGATGATCAGCGCGCTGATGGCGGTGGGAATCGCCCACAGGCCGATGTGCAGCGGCTCGATATTGGCGATGCCGTTTTCCTTGAGGAAGGCGTCCATCAGCAAGACCGCGCCAAAGGCGATGAAGATGTCCTCGCCGAAAAATACGGCGATATTGTCGCAGGCGGCGGCATGGGCGCGGATGCGGTCGCGCAGGGCCTGAGGCAGTTCCCCCAGTTGATTGGCCGCGGCGCCTTCCGCCATCGGCGCCAGCAGGGGGCGCACGGTTTGGGCGTGGCCGCCCAGATTGATCAGGCCCAGCGCCGCGGTCAGCTCGCGCACCACGAAATACAGCATCAGGATGCGCGCGGTGGTGGCGCTCTTGATGCCGGCTATCCATTGCTGCGCGCGCTCTTTCAAACCGTAGCGCTCCAGCAGGCCGATCACCGGCAGGATCAGGATGAAGGTGGCCAATTGACGGCTATTGAGGAATTTCTCGCCGAAGGTTTCCAGCAGCGTCCCCAGGTCCATGCCGACCGCCAGGCCGGTGCTCAGACCGGCGGCGGTGACCACCAGCAGCGGATTGAAGCGCAAAGCGAAGCCCGCCACCACGACGGGAATGCCCACCAGGGGCAGATAGGATGCAAGATCCATGCAGTTTCTCCTTTGTATGATGGAAATGGCCGCCTGCGGACGGCTCTAGTTTCCGGCTAACGCTCACAAGGCGACGATGTGTACCCCCTCCTGTTCCAAGCGTTGGCGCAGCAGCCGCGCGAAGTGCAGCGCGTGCGCGCCGTCTCCGTGCAGGCAAACGCTGTCGGCGCGAAGCGCCAGCTCGCCGCCGTCCAGGCAGGCCACGCGACCGCGCAGCACCAGATCCAGCGTCTGACGCAAAGCCTGCTCCGCGTCTTCGATCACCGCGCCCGGCGTTCCGCGCGGCGCCAGGCTGCCGTCGGCCAGATAGGCGCGGTCGGCGAACACCTCTTCCACCGCCTGCAGACCGTGGCGCCGCGCCGCGCGGCCGGACTCGCCGCCGGCCAGGCCGACCAGCCTCAGCTCAGGATCCCAATCCCTCACCGCGCGGGCGACGGCGTCGGCCAGCGCCGGATCGCGCGCCGCCTGGTTGTACAGCGCGCCGTGCGGCTTGACGTGACGCAGCCGCGTTCCGGCGGCCTTGGCCATGGCCGCCAGCGCGCCCACCTGGTACAACACGTCCTGGTACACCCGCTCCGGCGCGCGCTGCATAGTCCGGCGGCCGAAATGTTCCCGGTCGGGAAAGCCGGGATGGGCGCCCAGCGCCACGCCTCGCCGCGCCGCCGCCTGCACCGCCAGCCACATCTGTTCGGCGTCGCCCGCGTGCCAGCCGCAGGCGATGTTCACCGAACTGACCTGATCCATGATCGCCGCGTCGTCGCCGCAGCCCTCGCCGATATCGGCGTTCAAATCGATCTGCATGCCTGACTCCAGTCCTGTCCCTGCAAGTACCCGCGCAGACGCGCGCGCGCCGTCGCCGCCTGCTGCGCGTCCACCATCTCGAAACGCAGCCTGGCGCCCGGCCGCGCCTGCGCCAGCTTCCACAAATCCGCCTCGATCACGCAGGCGATGCGCGGATAGCCGCCCGTCGCCTGCGCGTCCGCCAGCAACACGATGGGCTGGCCGCCCGGCGGCGCCTGCACCACGCCGGGCAGCACGCCGTGGGACGGCAAGTCCCCGTCGGCCTCGCGCGCCAGCGCGTCGCCCTGCAGGCGGTAGCCCATGCGATTGCTCTGCGAGCTCACCGTCCACTCGCCTTCGCTGAAGGCCTGCCGCGCCTCCCGGGCGAATTGCCGCCACTCCGGGCCCGGCAGCGCGCGCAGCGCCGGCGACCAAGCAAGATTGCGCCGTCCCAGCCGGCCGGACAGCGCCGCCGCCGGCCCCAGCGGCAAGCGGTCGCCCGCCTCCAGCGCCCGCCCCATCCAGCCGCCCAGACCGGCCTGCAGATCGGTGGCGCGCGCGCCCAGAGCCAGGGGCGCGTCGATGCCGCCGGCCAGGGCGAGATAGGCGCGCATGCCGTGGCGGCAGCCGCGCAGCAGCAGGCGCTGGCCCGCGCGCGCCGGATAACGCCAGCCGCTCCACACCGGCTCGCCGTCCAGTTCCGCGTCGAAATCCGCGCCCATCAAGGCGAACCAGCCGTCGCGCAGAAAGCGGACGCCAAACGGCCCCAGAGCCACTTCGATGCCGGCCGCGTCCGCGGCATTGCCCAGCAGGCGGTTGGCCATGATCAAGGCCGGCGCGTCCAGCGCGCCGCTTTGCGCCACGCCGAGGTGGCGCAAGCCGCGCCGTCCCAGGTCCTGTACCGTGCTTTGAATGCCGGCCTGCGTGATTTCAATCATCTCCGCCCTCCTGCGGCACAAAGCGCACGCTGTCGCCCGGCAGCAGCAGGGACGGTTCCGCGCGCCGCGGGTCGAATAATTTCAATGAAGTGCGGCCGATGATCTGCCAGCCGCCGGGGCTGGTCGCCGGATAGATGCCGGTCTGGCCGCCGCCTATGCCCACCGAGCCGGCCGGCACCGCCAGCCGGGGCTCGGCGCGCCGCGGCGTGGCCAGGCGCTCGGGCAAGCCGCCCATATAGGCGAAGCCGGGCTGAAAGCCGAGGAAGTACACCACGTAGTCGGCCGCGGCATGAGCGGCGGCGACATCCTCCTCGCTCAAGCCCGCATGCGCCGCCACCGCGGCCAGGTCCGGACCGTGGCGGCCGCCGTAGCGCACCGGCACGTCCACCCGCCGCAAGCGTGGCTCGGCCTCTTGCGCCGCCGCCCAGCCGCGGCGCAAGCGCTCCAGCCAGGCCTCGCCGTCGTCGGCGTCCGGATCGAAAATCAAAGTGAGATTATTCATGCCGGGCACCACGTCGATCAGCCCGGCCGCGCCCGTCAGCGTCTGCGCCAGCCACCAGATGCGGCGCTGACACGCCAGATCGGCCGGCTTCGCGCTCTCCAGCACGGCGGCGCGTTCGCCCAGCAAGTAATAGCGCATTGGGTTCGATGCCAAACCATTCTCCATATGCAACCGTCCGCCTCGCGGCGCTCGAATTTATTATTTTGCAGACAAAACATCTATAAATTATTTGTATTTATTGGCGATGTCCAGCACAAATGACGTTTTGCTATACTGGCCGGCCAGCCACCTCGTCGCCAGGCCCGTCCATGAACGCTCAACGCAATATCGTCTCCTCATCGCATCTGGTTTCGGAGCGTTGCGCCGAACTGTCCGAGTTCGAATTCGGGCTGATCGTGGCCAACAACGCCTTCAACCGCTGGATGATCCGCTGCATGGCGGCCGCGGGAGAAACCGATATGACCGCGATGGAGGTGTCGCTGCTGCATCACGTCAACCACCGCGGCCGCAGCAAGAAACTGGCGGACATCTGCTTCGTGCTGAACATCGAAGACACGCACGTGGTGTCCTATGCGCTGAAGAAGCTGGTGAAGATGGGCTATGTCGGCAGCGAAAAGGTGGGCAAGGAGGCTTTGTTCGCCACCACCCAGGCCGGCGTGGAACTCTGCCAGCGCTACCGCGACGTCCGCGAGCAATGCCTGATCAACGCGCTGATAGACAACGGCGGCCAACAGGCCGATATCGGCGACAACGCCCAGTTGCTGCGCATGCTGGCCAGTTTGTACGACCAGGCCTCTCGCGACGCCGCCTCCATGTAAGAGGCGCTTCAAAGTCCGCGGCGCTTCAGCGAGACGGCGTTGAAAACCCGTTCATAAGAGATCCGGCGCGGCGGCCGCGGACCAGCCCTCTTCCCCCTCTCGCGCCGCCGCTTCCCACCGGCGCGCGCACGCGCGCCGACCGCTCCCCGCCCCGCCTTGCGCGCACCGGCCGCCGCCATGGTCAAGCCAATAGCAAGCCCATGGAAATTAGGCTATTCATTTATTATCAAACTTTCTCATCTAAAATAAACATTCGATATAGTTGTCAAAAACATTGAATAATTTCGAATGGGATGATAAAAACGCCATACACCGGCACATAGACCGGTGAACTTCCGCCCGTCGGCGGGCGCGCCGCGACGGGCAGGCTCCGGACTCAAGCGCGGCGCCGGCTCGCCGCTCGGGCCGGAGATGTCGGCGGCGGCGCTTGATGGGGACCATTAGCCGCATAGTTACCATATTCATCAGCCGGAACCGCCATGAGGTCGAATACCGCCAACCGACAGTTGCTCTTTGTCGTGCTGCCCTTCCTGCTCATTGTCGTCATGCAGGTGGCGCTAAGCGCGTTCAGCCTCTACGTGGTGTCCACCGCCCGCGCCTACGTGGCGGGGGAAGGCCTGTGGTCTAAAGCGCAGAAGGACTCCATCTACCACCTGACCCGCTACGCTCAAACCGGCTCCGACCACGACTTCCAACGCTATCGGCTGGCCATCTCCATCCAATTGGGCGACCACCGGGCGCGGCTGGCGCTGGACCGCAAGCCGCCGGATCTGGACACCGCGCGCCAAGGCTTTCTGGACGGCGGCAACCACCCCGACGACATCGAAAACATCATCCGCGCCTATCTGTGGTTTCACCACGTCAGCTATCTGGCCGAAGCCATCCGCTATTGGAAAATCGGCGATTACTACCTGCAGGAAATTCAGACCATAGGCGAGCAATTGCGCCAAGGTTACGCCGACGGCTCCTTGAGCCAGGACGACAAGGCCGCCCTCACCTCGCAGATCGCCGAGATCAACGAAGCGGTCAAGGCGCCGGCCCAGGGCTTTTCCCGCGTGCTGGGCAACGCCTCGCGCGAGGTGAGCCAGGCGGTCTGGCGCGTCAATCTGCTGGTGGGCCTGCTGCTGGTGCTGCTGACCATTTTGCAGATCCGCCGGCTGATCCAGGCCTCGGACAATTACAAGGCCGCCTTGCAGGCGGAGCAGCAACGCGCCGAGATCACCCTGCAATCGATAGGCGACGCGGTGATCACCCTCAATATGCAAGGCGCGGTGATCTATCTGAACCACAGCGCCAAGCGCATGCTCAGCCACCTGGAGACGGAAAGCCTGGGCCTGCATTTCGACGAATTGCTCAGCCTGATCAAACAGGGGCAGGACAAGGACAGCACGCTGAGCTTCGCCGAGCTCTGCCGGCTGGACGAAAGCAGCCGCACCTATCCCAAGCTGAACATGCTGCGCCACAACGCGATTCCGCTGCAGGTCAGCCTGGTGGCCGCGCCGATACGCGACCGCCGCGGCGAGCAATACGGCATCGTGCTGGTGCTGCACGACAATACCGCGGAACAGCAATACATCAACGAGTTGTCCTGGCAGGCCAGCCACGACGCGCTGACCGGCCTGCTCAACCGCCGGGAGTTCGAAACCCGCGCCATCAAGGCGATCAAGCAGCTGGGCCAGGCCGAGGCGTCGCTGGCGCTGATGTTCATCGATCTGGACCAGTTCAAGCTGATCAACGACACCTACGGCCACGCCGCCGGCGATGAACTGCTGTGCCAGATCAGCCGTTCGGTGGCGCGGCGGCTGCGCGCCTCGGACACGCTGGCGCGGCTGGGCGGCGACGAGTTCGGCGTCTTGCTCGGCAACAGCTCGGTGGAATCCGCCATCGCCAAGGCCAATAATCTGCGCCAGGCCATCATGGAATGCAGCTTCCAGTGGGAAGGCAACCAATTTTCCATCAGCGCCAGCATCGGCCTGGTCTGCGTGTCCGACGCCGACACCTCGCTGGCCGAGGTGATGCGGTCGGCCGACATCGCCTGCTATATGGCCAAGGAAAAAGGCCGCAACCGCATCCAGCTCCACATCCCGCACAATTCCGAAGTGTCGGCGCGCTTTCACGAAATGGACTGGGTGCAAAGGCTGCGCCAGGCGCTGCGCGACGACAGCTTCACCCTCTACGCTCAGGACATCGTCCCGCTGGCCGCCCATCCGGAACGCGGCCGCTATGTCGAAGTGCTGCTGCGCCTCAACGCCGACGACGGCAGCCAGGTGCCCCCCGGCTTGTTCGTGCCGATCGCGGAGCGCTACGGCCTGATGACCGAAATCGACCGCATCGTGGTGGAAAAAGTGTTTCAGGAGCTGGCCCTGCTGCGCCGCGCCGGCAATCAGGACATCCGGCATTGCGCGATCAATCTGTCCGGCTCCACCTTGTGCGACGACGGCTTCCTCGCCTTCGTGCAGCAGCAGTTCCAGCGCAGCGGCGTGCCGCCGGAGCTGATCTGTTTCGAGATCACCGAAACCAACGCCATCGCCAATCTGGAAGCCGCGCAACGGCTGATCCACGAGCTGCGCCGGATCGGCTGTCTGTTCTCCTTGGACGATTTCGGCACCGGCATGTCCTCCTTCGCCTACCTGAAGCATTTGCCGGTGGACTTCCTGAAAATCGACGGCAGCTTTGTCCGCGAGATGGCGACGGACCCGATAGACCACGCCATGGTGGAAATGATCAACCACATCGGCCACGTCACCGGCAAGCGCACCATCGCCGAATTCGTCGACACGCCCGAGATCGTGGCCGAACTGCGCAAGCTGGGCGTGGACTACGCCCAGGGCTTCCACCTGAGCCGGCCGGAGCCCTTCGGCTTCCGCCACGCGCATGGAGACCGCCGAATGCGACAGCAATAGGCTACCGGCCTGGTCGTCAGGCCGGATCTGGGCGGCCGGGAGGCCGCCGCGTCTGGCCGGCTTGGCCCGGCTTTGCTTCTAAGGAAAGGGGACACCATGAGTAAAGAGATCGGTTTTGTCAGGAGCGGCCCGCTGATGGACCTCCACAGCTATCCGGAATGGACGCGGGAGCTGGTGCGCCATTGCGACGCCTTCAAACGCCAGGTGGTGGAACACGAGTTGTTCCGGCAAATGCGCGACGGCGTGCTGCCCGCCGCCATCCACCAGGCCTTTCTGCGCGGCGGCTGGCCGGTAATCGAACAGTTTCCGCAATACATGGCCAAAAACCTGCTGAAAGTGCGCTACGGCCAGCATCGCGGCCATGATATGGCGCGCCGCTACCTGATCCGCAACATCCGGGTGGAGCAGAACCACGCCGACCACTGGGTGCAATGGGCCGCGGCGTCCGGCGTGGACACGGACAGCCTGCTGCGCAACCCCCAGGCGCTGGAAACGCTGAGCCTCAGCCACTGGTGCCATCAGGTCTGCGAGCGCGAATCGCTGGAGGTGGCGATGGCGGCCACCAATTACGCCATCGAAGGCGCCACCGGAGAATGGTGCGCCGCCGTCTGCTCCAAGGAGGACTACGCCCGGCAGTTCCCCAAGGAAAAGCGCGCCAAGGCGATGAAATGGCTGGCGCTGCACGCGCATTACGACGACGAACACCCCTGGGAGGCGCTGGAAATCATCGTCACCCTGGTGGGCGAAAATCCAAGCGCGCAGCAAGTGGCCGAGTTGCGCCACGCCATCTGCCAAAGCCACCGCTACATGCGCCTGTTGCTGGATCATTATATGAGCCAGCCCGCGCCTGAGACTTGCGCGCGCGTCTGCGCCGAGCCGGCGCTGGCCTGAGGATCTGTTCAAGGCCTGTCAAGAGGCGCGCGCCTGCGCCGCATGGGCGTGACGCCTAAAACAAACCGCCCCGCAAGCCAACGCTTGCGGGGCGGTTTTTTAGCGGCGACGGCCGGCTCAGCCGCGCAGGCGACGCAGCACTTCGTCCTTGCCGATCAAGGCCAGCACCGCGTCCACCGACGGCGTCTGGGTGGTGCCGCACACCAGCACGCGCAGCGGCATGCCCAACTGGCCCATCTTGATGCCCTCTTCCGCGCAGAAAGGCTTGAACAGCTCGTGGATGCCTTCCGCGGACCAGGCGTCCAGCGCCGCCAGCTTGTCGGCGAAACGACCCATGCGCGCCACGCTGTCGCCGGACAGATGCTTATCCACGTCGGCCGCGGCGGCCTCGCGCTTGCGATAGAAATAATCCACTTCCAGCGCCAGCGCGTTCAGGTCCTGCACCCGCTCCTTGACCAGGGCGATCACCTCCTCGATGGCGGGCCCGCCGGCCAGCTCGACGCCGGCGGCGGCCAGGCGCGGCGCGATCAGTCCGGCCAGGCGGCCGTTGTCCGCGCTCTTGATGTGCTGGGCGTTCAGCCACATGAATTTTTCATGGTTGAAGCGGCTGGCGGACGCGCTCACCGCTTCCAGGCTGAACCACTCGACGAACTGCTCCATGGAGAAGAACTCGTCGTCGCCGTGGCCCCAGCCCAGGCGCGCCAGGTAGTTGAGCAGCGCTTCCGGCAGAATGCCCTTGTCGGCGTAGTCCACCACGCTGACCGCGTCGCGGCGCTTGGACATTTTCTGGCCGTCCTCGTTGAGGATCATCGGCAGATGGCCGTACACCGGCAGCGGCGCGTTCAAGGCCTTCAGGATATTGATCTGGCGCGGGGTGTTGTTGACGTGGTCGTCGCCGCGGATCACATGGGTGATCTGCATGTCCCAATCGTCCACCACCACGCAGAAGTTATAGGTCGGGCTGCCGTCCGGACGGGCGATGATCAGATCGTCCAGTTCCTGGTTGGCGATCTCGATGCGGCCCTTGACCGCATCGTCCCAGGCCACCACGCCGTCCAGCGGGGTCTTGAAGCGCACCACCGGGGTCACGTCCGCGGGGACGGCCGGCAAGGTTTTGCCGGCTTCCGGACGCCAGCGGCGGTCGTAACGCGGCTTCTCGCCGCGCGCTTCCTGCTCTGCGCGCATCGCTTCCAGCTCTTCCTTGCTGCAATAGCACAGGTAGGCGTGGCCGGAGTCCAGCAATTGCTGGATCACGTCCTTGTAACGGTCGAAACGATGGGTCTGGTAGAACGGGCCTTCGTCGTAATCCAGGCCCACCCAGTGCATGCCGTCCAGAATCGCCTTCACCGACTCCGGCGTCGAGCGCTCCAGATCGGTGTCCTCGATGCGCAGCACGAACACGCCGTCGTTCTTGCGGGCGTAGGCCCAGGAAAACAGCGCGGTGCGCACGCCGCCGATATGCAGATAACCGGTGGGACTGGGAGCGAAACGGGTACGGATCATGGTGACTCAGGCTCGAAAATCGTGAAACGGCTATTGTACGCCGGCTGGCGAAGCGGCAGCAAACCCCAGGGTCTGTTGAGCTTTGTTTTTCCGCCGGGGAAAAACATAGTTCAACAGAGCCTAATCCGGCCAGCGCCGGTGCAGGCTGGCCGGCACCAGGGCCTCCGGCTCGGTCAGCGTCTGCCCTTCCAGCAGAGCCAGGGCCAGGTCCAGACTGCGCGCCGCCATTTCGCGGCTGTCCTGCACGATGGCGTCGACGCGCAGCGGCAGGCAGTCCAGCAAGGAGTGATCGTCGAAGGTCAGCAGGCGCAACGGCGCGTTGGCCAGGCCGCAATGCTGATTGAGAAAGGCCAGCGCGCCCTCCAGCAGCGACACCGAGGCGGTGAACAAAGCCTGAGGCAGGCGTTGATGCTGTTGCCGCCATTGCTGCATCAGTTCGAAACCGGAACGGCGCAGGTAATCGCGATGGCACACCCAGCCCGGCCCTTCCTCAACGCCGTGAAGCGCCAAGGCCTGACGATACCCTTGCAGACGGTCGCGGCTGGGCGACAGCTCAGGCTGGCCGCCGAAGAACACCACTTCGGACACGCCCTGCTCCAGCGCGTCGCCCACCAGGCGCTCCACGCTGGCGCAGCCGTCGGTCACCACCGACGGGATGCCGCTGCCGTCCACCCGGCGGTCGACGAAGACCAGCGGCAACCGCCGCACCCATTTCTGGTAGGACTTGGCCTCGTGCGTACACGGCACCACGATCATCGCGTCCACCTGCCGCGCCGCCAGATGCGCCATCACCTCGGCCTCGCGTCGCGGATCTTCGTCGCTGGTCACCAGCAGCATCTGGTAATCGCGCTGGCGGCACAGTTCCTCCATCGCCTGGGCCAAGGCCGCGTGGGCGGAGTTGGTCAGGTCGGGAATCACCAGCCCCACCGAGTTGCTGCGCCGCGAGCGCAAGGAGCGCGCCGACTGCGACGGGTTGAAATGCTGCTCGCGCGCCACCTTCTCCACCCGCTCCACCGTAGCCCGGGAAATGCGGTAGCGCTCGGCATGGCCGTTGAGCACCATGCTGGCTGTGGTGCGCGACACGCCGGCCAGTTCGGCGATGTCGTCTATGGTCAAACGCTTGTAGCCGCTCATCGACAGCCTATTCCTCATGCGGCGGCGCCATGCCGCCGCGGACTCGATTGCAAAACAGCCCCGGCCTGCGCAAGCGCGGGACGGGGCCGCCGATTGCCGGCCACCTTACCTCAAGCCGGCCCTCATCGCCAGAGCGAGACCGGTCTTCAGGCTTACTGCTTGACCAGGTTCAAGGGCACCGGGATGAATTTCTCCACCTGCTGGCCGTCGATCAGCTTCTTGGCGGTCTGCACGCCGTACTGGCCGATCAGTTCCGGCTGTTGCTGCACGGTGGCGGCCAGGCCGCCGGCCTTGACCGAGGCCACCGCGTCGGCGGTGGCGTCGAAGCCCACCACCGCGACGTTCTTCAGGCCGGCGGCCTGGATCGCCTTCAAGGCGCCCAGCGCCATTTCATCGTTGTGGGCGAACACGCCCTGCACGTCCTTATTGCCCTGCAGGATGTTTTCCATCACCGACAAGCCCTTGGCGCGGTCGAAATCGGCCGGCTGCTTGGCCACGATCTTGACGTCGGCCTTGCCGTCCGCCACCGCGTGGAAGCCCTGACCGCGCTCGCGGGCGGCGGAGGAGCCGGGGATGCCTTCCAGTTCCACCAGCCGGCCCTTGCCGCCCAGCTTCTGCAGCAGGAAGTCGGCCGCCATCTTGCCGCCGGCCACATTGTCGGAGGCGATGTGGGCGCTGACTTCGGCGCCGTTGACGCTGCGATCCAGCGACACCACCTTGATGCCCTTGCTCACCGCTTCCTTCACCACATTGGCGACGGCGGAGGAGTCGGTGGGATTGATCAGGATCACGCTCACCTTCTTCTGGATCAGATCCTCCACGCTGGCCTGCTGCTTGGCGGAATCGTCCTGCGCGTCCACGGTGATCAGGCGCACGCCCTCCTTGGCCGCCTCGTCTTCCGCGCCCTTGCGCAGCGAGACGAAGAACGGATTGTTCAGCGTGGACACCGCCAGGCCCACCACCGGCTGGCCGGCGGCCGCGGCCGGCGCGCTGGCGCCGGACGAGGCGCCGTCGGCCGGACCCTGCTTGGTGCAGGCGATCAGACTGGCCGCGATGACACTGAAAACCAAAGGCTTGATTAAGCGTTGCATATCGGAACTCCCCCTAGTGTGATGAAAGCGCTGCATATTGAAACTCCCCTAGTGTTATGGTCGCTTGCGCTGTTGTCCCGCCGCTGGCGGGCCGCGCTCTGAACCTGTTCACGATCTGTCACGCATCGACGACACGGCCTTGAAAACGGCTTCAGAATGCAGGTGCGACATGATGCGCGCGCCGCGTCCTCAGCCTTTTTCGTCTCGTCTCGCTCGCGAGATCGTGAAAACGTGCTTACTTCTTGCCGCTGCGGTCCAACAGCACCGCCAGCAGAATCACCACGCCCTTGATCACCTGCTGATAGAAGGACGATACGCCCAGCAGATTAAGGCCGTTGTTCAATACCCCGATCAGCAAGGCGCCGATCAGCGTGCCCACGATCCAGCCGCGGCCGCCGGTCAGGCTGGTGCCGCCCAGCACCACCGCGGCGATGGCGTCCAGCTCGTAGCCAGCGCCGGCGGTGGGCTGCGCCGAATTCAAGCGCGAAGTCAGCACCGCGCCGGCCATCGCCGACAGCGCGCCGGACAAGGTGTAGACCCAGATCTTGACCCGGTCCACCTTGACGCCGGACAGCCGCGCGGACTCCTCGTTGCCGCCGGTGGCGTAGACATGGCGGCCGAAAACGGTTTTCTTCAGCATGAACCAGAAGCCGGCGAACATCAGCAACATCCACACCACCGGCACCGGCACCACGCCGGCCACATAGCCGCCGCCCAACATGGAGAACATATCGCTGCCGAAGCCGGTGATCGGGCTGCCGTTGGACGCCACCAGCGACAGGCCGCGCAGAATGGTCATCGACGCCAGCGTGGCGATGAAGGGCGCCACCTTGCCCTTGCTGATCACCAGACCGTTGCAGCAGCCCATCAGCGCGCCGGACAGGATGCCCAACAGCGTGGCCAGCAGCGGATCGACGCCGGCTTGCAGCAGCATCGCGGTCAGCACCGACGACAAGGCCAGGATGGAACCCACGGACAGATCGATGCCGCCCAGCAGGATGACCAGGGTCATGCCGAAGGCGATCAAGGCGTTGATGGAGACCTGGCGCATCACATTGAGCAGATTGCCCATGGTCAGGAAGTCGGCGCTCATCACCGACAAGCCGGCGCAGATCGCCAGCAGGGCGATGAAAGGCCCGAGTTTTTGCAGCGTTGCTTTTTGTTGCGGGGTCATCTTGCTTACCGTTTCCCTTGCTTGCGCCCGATGGGCGCGACCTGAATATTCAATGCGCGGCGACGCTCAGTCCGCCGTCGCGCCGGCCGCCGCGGCCATGATGTCTTCCTGCGTCGCCGCGCCGGCCTCGAACAGCCCGGCCCGGCGCCCCTCGTGTATCACCAGGATGCGGTCGCTCATCGCCATCACTTCCGGCAATTCGGACGACACCATGACGATGGCCGCGCCGGCGGCGGCCAGTTGATTGATGATGTGGTAGATCTCCGCCTTGCCGCCCACGTCGACGCCGCGCGTCGGCTCGTCCAGCAACAGCAGCTTGGGCGGCTCCGCCAGCCACTTGGCGAACACCACTTTTTGCTGATTGCCGCCGGACAAGGATTTGACGTCCAGTTCCGCGTCGCGGGTGCGGATGCGCAATTGCTCGATCAGCCGTCGCGCCTCCTCGTTCTCGGAACGGCGGTTCACCACCCCCAGCCGCGCGTGGCGGCGCAGATGCACCAGGGTGGAGTTCTCCCGCACCGACATGCCCAGCACCAGGCCCTGGCTCTTGCGGTCTTCGGTCACGTAGGCGATGCCGGCGGCGATGGCGTCGCCGGGCCGGCGGATGTCCAGCTCCGCGCCGTCCAGCCTCACCCGCCCCTGCCGACGCGGCCGGACGCCGAACAAGACATTGAGAATCTCGCTGCGGCCCGCCCCCATCAAACCGGCCACGCCCAGCACCTCGCCGGCGCGGACCTCGAAGCCGATGTCCCGGATGCGGCCGTCGTCGGCCAGCCCTTCCACTTCCAGGCGCACCGCGCCGGGCGCGGACGCGCGCTTGGGAAAACGGTCGCCGATCTCGCGGCCCACCATCAGCCTCACCACCTCGTCGAAATCAGTGGCGGCGATCTGACGCTCGCCGACGAAGCAGCCGTCGCGCAGCACGCTGATCTTGTCGCAGACGCGGAAGATTTCCTCCATCCGGTGCGACACGTAGACAATCGCCACGCCGCGCCGCTTGAGCTGCTCCATGAAGACGAACAAGGCTTCGATCTCTCGCTCGGTCAAGGCCGCGGTCGGCTCGTCCATGATCAGCACCTTGGCGTTCAAGGACATGGCCTTGGCGATTTCCACCATCTGCTGCTGGCCGATGGACAGCTTGCCGGCCTCCGCTTCCGGGTCGATCTGGCCGGCGCCCAGCTGCTGCAAAATCTGGCGGGCCTCGCGCCGCATGCCGGCGCGCCGGATCACGCCGAAGCGGCTATGCTCGCGTTCGCGTCCCAGAAACAGGTTTTCCATCACCGACAGCTGCGGAATCAAATTCAGTTCCTGATGGATGATGGCGATGCCCTGGGCTTCGGCCTCGGTGGTGGAGCGTATCGTCGCCGGCTGGTCGTTGAGCAGAATCTCTCCGGCGTCGGCCTGATGGACGCCGGACAGAATCTTCATCAAGGTGGATTTGCCGGCGCCGTTCTCGCCCATCAAGGCATGCACTTCGCCGCCCGTCACGGTGAAATCCACCGCCTCCAGCACCTTGACCGGGCCAAAGGCCTTGCTGATGCCGCGCATGCTTACCTTCATCGCCCGTCCCTTCAAAAGATCACGCCGGAATACAGGATCACATTGGCGTACGGCGTGCATTCGCCGGTGCGGATCACCGCCTTGGCCTCGCGGCAGCGGCGCTTGAACTCCTCGTGCGGCGCGTATTCCACCGCCACGCCGTGCGCGGCCATATCGTTGGCCAGCACTTCCACCGCCGGGCTGTGCTGCAGGCATTCGGAGGCGAACAAGGCCCGCTCCGCCTTGAAGTCCGCCAGGATGGAGTCCAGCACGCTGGGAAACTCCGGCACGCCCAGGCGCAGGCTCAGGTCTATGCATTCGACGCCGGGCGGAATCGGCAGGCCGCAATCGGCGATCACCAGACTATCGGTGTGGCCCATGCCGGCCAATACCCGCGCGATGTCCCGGTTCAGATGTCCCAGCCGCTTCATGCCTGTTCCTTCAGCATCTGTTGCAGCGCGGCCAGCGTCGGCATGCCGCTCTGCGCGCCGGATCGCGTCACCGACAGCGCGGCCGCGGCGCAGGCCAAGGCCATCGCCGCCTCCAGGCCCTGCGGCCAGAACGCGGCCAAGGCGCCGTTGAAGGTGTCGCCGGCGCCGGTGGTGTCCACCGCGGACACCACGAAGCCGGCTTGATGATGCAGGCTGCCGTCGGCGCGGCAGAAATAAGCGCCGTCCTTGCCGCGCGTCATCGCCACCCGTCCCGGCAGTTTGCGCATCAGCGTTTGCCAATCGCCCTGCTCGTCCAGCGCCTGCGCCAGCTCGTGTTCGTTCGGCGTCAACAAGGCGGTCCGTTCCAGCAGGCTGGGCGGCAAGGGGCGGGCCGGCGCCGGATTCAGCAAAAAGGGCTTGCCGTGGCGTTGCGCCAGCTCAGCCGCGCGCTCCACCGTGGCCAGCGGCACCTCCATCTGCGCCAGCACCACGTCGGCGTCGCGGAAGGCTTGTTCGTCCTGATCCAGATGCTCCGGCAGCAACTGATGGTTGGCGCCGGGCACCACCACGATGGCGTTGTCGCCTTCGGCCAGGGTAATCGTCGCCAGCCCGGTGGCCACGTCCGCCTCGCGCAAGCGGCCGATGTCCACGCCCTCGGCCCGCAAGGTCTCCTTGAGCTGGGAGCCGAACATATCGCGGCCCACGCAACCCAACAAGCTCACCTGCGCGCCCAGCCGCGCGGCGGCCACCGCCTGATTGGCGCCCTTGCCGCCCGGATAGGACGCAAAGCGCTTGCCAAACAAGGTTTCACCCAGCCGTGGATAGCGCTCCGCTTCCACCACCAGATCCATATTGACACTGCCCACCACCAGGACCCGGGTCATAGTTTCCTCATCGTGATCAAACGACGCCGCGGCTAGCCCGGCGGCGTCAATTGCTAAAACGTAATCAGCTGACGCTTTATAGCAGAGCCGCCCACGCGCCGGAAGCGATAAACTCAATCTGTTCAGCAAATGCAACAGTCCACGCTAAGCCCTTCGGCGGCGCTTGACGCCGGGCGAGCTTCAATGTAGCGGCAAAACTACAGACGGGCCGCGCAGCCCGGACGCAAAAAAAGCTCCCCTGGGGGGAGCTTTCTTTTTCCTGCCGCCGCGGGGCCTGTGGCCTACCCGCGTCGGCGTCTTACTCGTCCAGCACCGCGGAGGTGTAGACGTCCTGGACATCGTCCAAGTCTTCCAGCGCGTCCAGCAGCTTCTGCATGCGCGCGGCGTCGTCGCCGGACAGTTCGGTCTCGTTCTGCGGCTTCATCGTCACTTCGCCCATCTCCGCCTTGAAGCCCTTGGCTTCCAGCGCGTCCTTGACGTCGGAGAACTCGTACGGACCGGTGATCACTTCGATGGAGCCATCGTCATTGGCGACCACGTCCTCCGCCCCGCTTTCCAGCGCGGCCTCCATCAAGGCGTCCTCATCCACGCCCGGCGCGAACACCAGATAGCCGCAATGGCTGAACTGGAAGGACACGCAGCCGTCGGTGCCCATATTGCCGCCGTACTTGGAGAAAGCGTGGCGCACGTCGGCCACGGTGCGGGTCTTGTTGTCGGTCAGACAGTCCACCATCACCGCCGCGCCGCCGATGCCGTAGCCCTCGTAGCGGCATTCCACGTAATCGACGCCGTCCAGCTGGCCGGTGCCGCGCTTGATCGCGTTCTCGATATTGTCCTTGGGCATGGACTCGGCCTTGGCCTTGTCCACCGCCAGGCGCAGGCGCGGGTTCATATTGGTGTCCCCGCCGCCCATCTTGGCCGCAACGGTGATTTCCTTGATCAAGCGGGTAAAGATCTTGCCACGTTTGGCATCCTGACGACCTTTGCGGTGCTGGATGTTAGCCCATTTACTGTGACCTGCCATAGTTGCCTCTGTCTGTTGTCCGGTCCACTGCGGACCTTTCAGTCAAAATTGGCGCTTATTTTAGCAGAACTTGAATCTGGACAGGAATGGCGGCCGCCTACTTGGCCTTGAGCATGGCCAGCATCATCTCGAAACCGGCCTGGTACATCTGCTCCAGCACCGGCACCATCATCGGCAAAGTCAGATAGATGCTGATGAAACCTATCATCAGGGTCAGCGGAAAACCGAAAGTGAAGATGTTGAACTGCGGCGCGGCGCGGGTCATCACCCCGATCGCCAGGTTGGTGATCAGCAGCGCCGCGATCACCGGCATGGCCAGCCAGACGCCCCACTCGATCAGATGGCCGCCCCACAGGGCCAGCGCCTTGATGCCCTGGTCCGGCATGCTCATGCCTATCGGCAGCACCCGATAGCTTTCCACCAGGGTGGACAGCACCACCTGGTGGCCGTCGAAGGCCAGAAACAATAGAAAGGTGAACAGGGTCAGCAGCTGCGACACCACCGGCACCTGGGCCGAGTGCATCGGGTCGAAGAACATGGCGAAACCCAGGCCGGTTTGCGAACCCATGATGAAGCCGGCCACTTCCACCGCGGAAATCACGATGCGCATGACGAAGCCCATCGCCAGGCCGATCAACAACTGCTGCAACAGGATGGCGATGCCCTCGGCCGACACCAGCGGCACCGCGGGCAGCGGCGGTAGCAAGGGCGCCAGCATCACGGTGAGGATCAGCGCGAAGCCGGCCTTGAAACGGCGCGGCACGCCGCGATAGGCGAACACCGGCTCCACCAGCAGCAGGCCGACGATGCGTGCGAACGGCCAGACGAACATGGCCACCAGCGCGTTGATCTGCGCGTCGGAAATGCTCAGCATCAGCCGATCACGTGCGGAATGCTCTGGAACAGCCGCGTGGTGTACTCGATCAGCGTGTTCAACATCCACGGCCCGGCCAGCACCAGCACCAGGAACATCGCCAGCAGCTTGGGAATGAAGGTCAGCGTCATCTCGTTGATCTGAGTCGCCGCCTGCAGCACGCTGACCAGCAGGCCCACCAGCAGCGACACCAGCAACACCGGCGCCGCGACGATGATCAGGATATACAGCGCGTTCTGCACGATATTGATGATCAGCTCCGGACTCATGCCGCCCGCTCCTCGCCTAAAACGCCGGGCCCAACCCGGCGACGTTTCCAGTCACAAGCCATCATGCCGCCTCAGCCAGTATAGAAGCTCTGCACCAGCGAGCCCATCAACAAGGTCCAGCCGTCCACCAGCACGAACAGCATCAGCTTGAACGGCAGCGAGATGGTCACCGGCGACACCATCATCATGCCCATGGCCATCAGGATGCTGGCCACCACCAGATCGATGATCAGGAAGGGAATGAACACCATGAAGCCGATCTGAAACGCGGTTTTCAGCTCGCTGATCACATAGGCCGGCACCAGGGTCTTCATCGACACGTCGGCCTTGGTTTGCGGCTTTTCCGATTGGGAAATCTCGATGAAGAAGGCCAGATCCTTCTCCCGGGTCTGGCGCAGCATGAAGGCCTTCATCGGCTTGCTGGCCTCGTCCACCGCCTGTTGCAACGTGATCTTGTCGTCGGAGAACGGCACCCAGGCCTTGGCGTAGACCTGATCGAAGGTCGGCCCCATCACGAACAGGGTCAGAAACAGCGACAAGCCGACGATCACCTGGTTGGGCGGCGACTGCATGGTGCCCATCGCCTGGCGCAGCAAGGACATCACGATGATGATGCGGGTAAAGGCCGTCATCATCAGCATCATCGCCGGGATGAAGGTCAGCCCGGTCATGAACAGCAACATCTGCAGGCTGAGGGAGTAATTCTGCCCGCCGCCGGCCGCCGGCGTGCTGCTCATCATCGGCAGGCCGCCGGCCGCGTCCGCGATCAAGGGCGTCGCCAGCAAGGCCAAGGCGCCGTATCGGAGACAGCGCTTCATTGCGGCCCCGCCTTGTCCTTGCGGTTCTTGTCCATCGCCGCCTTCAACCAGCGCGCAAACGGCTCCGCCGCCGGCGCGACCTCGGTTTCCGCGCCTTCCGGCCGCGGCAGCTTGCTCAGCAGATTGACTTGCTGCGGCGTCACGCCCAGCACCAGCCACTCGCCCTCCAGCTCCACGATCACCACGCGCTCCTTGGGCCCCACCATGGTGCCGCTCACCACCTTCAGGCGGTTGGACGCGCCCAGCATGCCGCCGGAAAGCCGTTTGAACAGCCAGGCCATGCCGACAATGGCGCCCAGCACCACCGCCAGGCCGAACAAGACCTGCAGCAAACTCATGAACGGCGACGGCGCGGCCGCCGGCGGCGCGACGGTGGCCGCGGCGGCCAGACCGGACGCCGCCAAATAAAAAGCGCCCTGCACTGCACGGCGCGTCATCGCAAACATGGCTGACCTCGTCATTTTTGCAGGCGGCGAATGCGCTCCGCGGGCGTGATGATATCGGTCAGCCGGATGCCGAACTTGTCGTTGACCACCACCACCTCGCCCTGGGCGATCAGGCAGCCGTTGACCAGCACGTCCATCGGCTCGCCCGCCATGCCGTCCAGTTCCACCACCGAGCCCTGCGCCAATTGCAGCAGGTTGCGGATGGCGATCTTGGTGCGGCCCAGTTCCACGGTCAATTGCACCGGGATGTCCAGAATCATGTCCAGATTCTGCGGCACGCCGGCGCCGGACGTGCTCGCGCCCAGTTCCTGGAACAGGTTCTGCGCCGGCACCGCCTCGGGAGCCGCGTCCACCACTTCCTGCTCGGCCATCGCGGCCGCCCAGTCGTCCATCGATATCTCTTCCTCGCCGCCGGCCCCGCCGGCGGCGGCTGCCGCGGCGGCGGCCGCTTCGGCCTCCATCTGCGCGGCTTGCAATTCTTCTTCGCTCATTACTCTTTATCCCCCAGAGGCTCGTGAAAATCATTCGCGCCGGCCAACACTTGCTCCACCTTCAGCGCATAGCGCCCCTGCACGGTGCCGTAGCTGGCTTCGAACACCGGAATGCCCGACACATCGGCCTCCACCCGTTCCGGAATCTCCAACATCACCACGTCGCCGTTCTTCAAATTCAGAATCTGACCCAAGGTCACCTTGGTCTGGCCCAAGGTCGCCACCAGCTCCACTTCCGCCGCCTGCACCTGATGCGTCATCAGGTTGACCCAGCGGTTGTCCACCTCGGTGCGGTCCGCCTGCATGGTGCTGGACAGCATGTCGCGGATGGGCTCCACCATCGAATACGGCAGACAGATATGGAAATCGCCGCCTCCGGCGCCCAGTTCGATATGGAAGGTCATCGCCACCACCACCTCGGTGGGCGTGGCGATGTTGGCGAACTGGGTGTTCATTTCGGAGCGCAGGTAGACGAACTCGATCGGATGCACCGGCTCCCAGGCCTTCTGGCATTCGACGAACACCACGTCCAGCAAACGGCGGATGATGCGCTGCTCGGTGGGGGTGAAGTCGCGGCCTTCCACCCGCACATGGTAGCGCCCGTCGCTGCCGAACAGATTGTCGACGATCAGGAAGACCAGATCCGGGTCGAAAATCAGCAGGCCGGTGCCGCGCAAAGGCTTGACGTGCACCAGGTTGAGGTTGGTGGGCACCACCAGGTTGCGGATGAACTCGCTGTACTTCTGCACCCGCACCGGCCCAACCGAGATTTCCGCGTTGCGGCGGATGAAGTTGAACAGGCCGATGCGCAGATTGCGCGCGAAACGCTCGTTGATGATTTCCAGCGTCGGCATCCGGCCGCGCACAATGCGCTCTTGCCGGCCGATATCGTAGCCGCGGACGCCCTGCGCGTCCCCGCCGCCGCTGTCATCCTCATCCTCCCCGGAGACGCCCCTGAGTAGGGCATCTACCTCTTCCTGGGAAAGAATATCGTCGCCCATGCCGCTTACTGCTTCTGGATGATGAAGGAAGTGAAGAGCACGCTTTCCACCGGCTGCTCCTCGCCGGCGTCCATCGACTCATTGATGATCTGCTTGACCTGGGCTTTCAGCCGCACCTTGCCGTCCGGCGTCGCCAGCTCGACCGCGGACTTGGACGACAGCAGCAGGATCAGCGCGCTGCGAATCTTGGGCGCGTAATCGGTGAATTTCTTTTTGGCTTCCTCGTCGGCCAGCTCCGCCTGCATGTCCACCTGCAGCAAAGAGCCGTCGTTACCGGCCAGATTCACCACGAAAGTGTCCAGCTTTTCAAAGATCGGCGGACCTTCTTTTTTCTTCTTGGGTTTTTCCTTGGTCTGCTCGGCATGTTCGCCGGCCGCCGCCGGTTTATTCATATTAGTGAACATGTAAGCGGCCAAGCCCCCCACCGCGGCCAACACCAGAACCAGCAACACAATGACGATCAGCATCAATTTGCCGCCGCCCCCTGCTTTTTTCTCTGCTTTTTCCGCTTTTTTATCTTCTGCCATATACCTGCCCTGTTCACTGGGTGTTCATAGTGAAATCTTAAACGATTTCTTCACTATATTTTCTAATTTTAGATGCCAATTGAACAGGGGAGATTATCACAAATGATCAGGCGAAAATGCTGAGAATGCCTCGAGCGGCCTTGATGCTGCTCAATGCATCCATCGGCTCGGGCTCGGCGCTCTCGTTCTCGCGCTGCGATTGTCCGCGCTGAAACGCCTGCTGTTGCTGTCCGGATTGTCCGCTGGACACTTGCGCGTCGGTCAGCTGAATGCCGCCGGCGGCCAGCATGGAAGACAGACGGTGCATATTGTTTTCCAGCGCCTCGCGCGTGGCCGGCACCGCCGCGGCGAACAATACCTGGGCCTGGTCGTTGCCGTTCATCTTCAGCGTCACCTCGATCGGCCCCAATTGCGGCGGATTCAACTGGATCTGCGCCTTGTCGGCCTTGAGGCTGACCATGCCCATCACCTGCTCGCTCATAGCCTTGGCCCAATTGGGATCGGTCACCGGCTGCTGCACGGTGAACACCGGCGTGGGCGCCGTTTGCTTGACCGCCAGCTGTTCATGCCCCTGGAGCGGCAAAAACTGCGGCAGGACCTTGCCGTCTTCCGGCAAATTTTGCTGCGCCTGCAGGGGCAGGTTGCGGGTCTTGCCAAGAGCGGCGGGCAGGGTCGCGGCGACGTCCGGCTTGAGATCCACCGGCTTGGCGCCGGTCGGCAAATCGCCGCTGGCCCGCGGCGCGGCCATCGCCTGCTGCTGGACGGGCTGCTGCGCGGCGGCCATCAGCGGCATGCCCGGCAAGGGCGTCGCCTGCGCCTGGCCGTCCTCGCCCTTGGCCGGCTTATCCTTGTCCAGGCCTGCGTCCGCCAGCGGATCGGCGTTGGCGCCCGGCAGGAAGGAACTGCCCAGGGCGCTCATCTGCAGCCCCAGCAGGCTGGCGAACAGGTCGCCGGCGCCGGTATCGCCGGCAGTGGCCAGATTGCCGCCCGGCATATTGGCTTTGCCGCCGACCGGATTGGCCGCGGCTGCGTTCACAGGTGTCGTCATGGCCGACTCTCTACAAGTAAGACGCAGACAATAAAGCAACTAGCGTGCCAAGCGCCGGCCTTGGAGCAAGACCTTATTCCTCGCCGTGGGTGCTGTCCCAGAAACGCCGGGTGGCGAATTCGTCGCTGGCCTTTTGCTGCAGCCGCGCCTCGCGCACGGCGGCGCGCTCCTGCTCCCGCTGCAGCAGTTTTTCATAGGCCTTGAGCTTTTTGTATTCATGCTGCCAGGCCTGACGCTCCAGCAAGAAACGCTGGGTGCAGCGCTCCACCTCGCCCTGCTGTTGCACCATGGCCTCGTCCAGACGGGCGAGAAAACGCTGGAAATCCTGATACTGCAACGCGCTGATGCCCTGAGCGCCGCGGCTGGTCAGCCGTTGCCGGTACTCGCCGCGAAACGCGTCCAGCTGCTCCTGACGCGAACGGGCGTCCGCCAGACGGCCTTGCGCCAGCCGCATGCGTTCGGCGGCGGCCTTCTGCTTGTCCTCGGCCAAGCGAATCAACAACAGGTATTTGCTCTCCGCCACGGCTCAGCCTCAGGACAACACGCCCTGCAATTGTTCGCAGCTGGACGGGAAATCCTGCGACTCATGCATAGGCTGGGTCAGAAAACCGACCATGGGCAGCTGACGCCGCATCGCCTCGTCCAATACCGGATCCGAGCCGGGCACATAGGCGCCGACGCTGATCAGATCGCGGTTGCGCTGATAGCGCGAATACAGCTGCTTGAATTGCCGGGCCAAAGCCATCTGCGACTGCGGCACCACGTCCACCATCACCCGGCTGATGGACTGCTCGATGTCGATGGACGGATAGTGGCCGGATTCGGCCAGTTCGCGCGACAGCACGAAGTGGCCGTCCAGAATGGCGCGCGCCGAGTCCGCGATCGGGTCCTGCTGATCGTCGCCCTCGGACAGCACCGTGTAGAAGCCGGTGATGGAGCCGCCGCCCTCGGCGGCGTTGCCGGCGCGCTCGATCAAT
This sequence comes from Chromobacterium rhizoryzae, assembly GCF_020544465.1. Taxonomy (NCBI): domain Bacteria; kingdom Pseudomonadati; phylum Pseudomonadota; class Betaproteobacteria; order Neisseriales; family Chromobacteriaceae; genus Chromobacterium; species Chromobacterium rhizoryzae. The sequence goes on along the minus strand of NZ_CP066126.1, from coordinate 2,015,553 downwards.
TGCGGCAGACGCGCGAACACCGACGGCGGATAGCCTTTGGTCACCGGCGGCTCGCCGATGGCCAGCGCGATCTCGCGTTGCGCCATCGCGTAACGGGTCACCGAATCCATCAGCAGCAATACGTCCAGGCCCTGGGCGCGGAAATACTCGGCCAGCGCGGTGGCGTAGGCGGCGCCGTGCAGCCGCATCAGCGGCGGCATGTCCGCCGGCGCGGCCACCACCACCGAGCGGGCGATGCCCTCGTCGCCGAGAATGTTTTCGATGAAGTCCTTGACCTCGCGGCCGCGCTCGCCGATCAGGCCCACCACCACCACGTCGGCCTTGGTGAAGCGCGCCATCATGCCCAGCAACACCGATTTGCCCACGCCGGAGCCGGCGAACAGGCCCAGACGCTGACCGCGCCCCACCGTCAACAGGCCGTTGATGGCGCGCACGCCGACATCCAGCACGTCGCGCACCGGCGATCGGTCCAGCGGGTTCATCGGCTGGCTGTGCAAGGGAAACCAGGCGTCGGGATGAATGTCGCCCTTGCCGTCCAGCGGCCGGCCCAGCGAGTCCAGCACCCGGCCCAACAGGCTGAGCCCCACCGGCACCATGCGGCCGGACGCGCCGTCGCCGGCGGCCTGGGCCCGGGTCTTGCCGAATTGCGGCGGGTGCTGCGGCGTCAGCGGCATCACCGGCGTGCCCGGCAGCAAGCCATGCACATTGCTCAGCGGCATCAGAAAGACTTTGTCGCCGGAGAAGCCCACCACCTCGGCTTCCACCAGACGCTTATCCGCCAGGGCCACCTGGCAGGCGCTGCCCACCGGCAGCTTGAGGCCCACCGCTTCCATCACCATGCCGGTGACGCGGACCAGCTTGCCGCAGGGCTGCCACAGCTTGGCGGCGCGCGCGCTGTCCGCGCAATCGCGCAGCCAGGCGCGCTGGCGCTCAATCAGCGGCGGGCTCATCGTCCATTCCCAAGGCTTTGCGCATGGCGGCGATGCGGGTGTTCATGGTCAGATCCAGCCGCAACGCCGCGGTGTCTATCACGCAGCCGCCGCGCTCCACTTCCGGATCCTCTATCCATTGCCACTGGGTTTCCGGCGTCTCCTGGGCCAGAAACTCCCGCGCCACGGCCAGATCCGCCGGGTTCAAGCGCAGCCGCGCCTGAGCCAGCGTGGCCGGCAAGTCCTCCAGCGCCTCGCGCAGCAACTCCTGAATCAACAAAGGATTCTGCCGCGCCAGCCCATGGCTCAACTGGCCGGCGAGCTCCAGCGCCAGCGCCAGCCAGTCCGCCGACAATTCGGTTTCAAAACGGGAAATATCTTGCGCCAGCCCTGCCGCCAGCGCTTGCAGCGGCTGCCAGGCCGCGGCGAAGCGGGCCTCCTGCTCGGCGCGCACCTCGGCCAGACCCTGCTCGCGCCCGGCGGTCAAACCTTCTTGATAACCGGCGGCGCGGCCGGCTTCCTCCCCGGCCTCATGACCGGACTGCCAGGCTTCCTGATGGATGGCTTCCAGCTCCGCCGCGGTGGGATAACCGCTGACCGCGCGCTCGTTTTCGGCCCCGCCGGCTTCCGCTTCGGGCTCGGCCGGTGCCGGCTCGGCGGCGGACTCCGCCTGCGCCTGCTCCTGCTGGCGGCGGCGCTGCTGCGCCAGCTCCATCAGTTGCACCGGCGTCAGTCTCTGAGTCAGGCCGTCCAGCGCGTTGGGACTCCAACTGCTCCAGCCCTCCAGCTCCTCGCCGGGGATGATGGGATTACTCGACGAGACCTTCATCACCGCCCTTGCTGCCTAGCACGATCTGGCCGTCGTCGGCGAGCTTGCGCACCACCTTGAGGATTTCCTTCTGCTCGGCCTCCACTTCGGACAGCTTGACCGGGCCCTTGGACTCCAGGTCGTCGCGCAACATTTCCGCGGCCCGCTGCGACATATTGCGGAAGATTTTGTCCTTGAGCTCGGCGCTGGTGCCTTTGAGCGCGATGACCAGAGAATCGGACTGCACTTCGCGCAGAATCGTCTGGATCGAACGGTCGTCGATTTCCAGGATGTTCTCGAACACGAACATCTTGTCCTGAATGCGCTGAGCCAGCTCCGGGTCGTACTCGCGGATGTAATTGAGCGCGGCGGCCTCGACGTTGGAGCCCATGAAGTTGAGGATTTCCGCGGTCAGGCCAATGCCGCCGGCCGCGCTCTTCTTGATACGGTCGGAACCGGACAAGAGCTGGGTCAGCACGTCGTTCAGTTCGCGCAGCGCCTGCGGCTGCACACCCTCCAGCGTGGCGGTCCGGATCAGCACTTCGTTGCGCATCCGCTCCGGGAAGAAGGACAGAATGGAGCTGGACAGATCCGGCTCCAGATGCACCAGAATGGTGGCGATGATCTGCGGGTGCTCGTTGCGGATCAGGTCCGCGGCGGAAGAAGGGTCCATCCACTTCAGGCTTTCGATGCCGCTGTGGTCGTTGCCCTGCATGATCTTGTCCAACAGGTTGGCCGCCTTGTCCGGGCCCAGCGCCTCGATCAGCACATTGCGCAGGTATTCGTCGGACGCGCCGATGCTGGCGCGCGCCGCGCACTCGCCCTTGAATTCGCTGACCACCTCGTCGATCTGTTCGTAGCTCAGATTATTGATCGCCGCCATCGCCAGCGAAATTTTCTGCACTTCCTTGGGACCGAGGTATTTGAACACCTCCACCGCCTCGGCCTGCCCCAGGCTGAACAGCAACACCGCGCTTTTGCGCACTCCGTTCTCACTCATCGGCGCTTATCCATTCCTTGATGATCTGGGCCGCCATGCGCGGATCGGATTTCACCATTTCACGCACCGCTTCCAGATTGGTGGTGTATTGCCGCATCTGCGCTTCGCGCGGATCGCCGCCGCCCGCGGCGCCGCCGGCGTGACCGGCCGCGCCCTCCTCGCCTTCTTCTCCGGCCACGCCCAGCAGGCGGCCGCCCGCGGCGGCGGCCTGCGCCGCGGCCTCTTCTTCGCTGCCCTTGGCCGGCGCCGGCGGCTTGACCAGATCGCGCATGATGGGCCGCACCACGCCGAACAGCAGGTAGAGCACCGCGATGGTCAGCAGGCCGTACTTGATCAGGCTGGAGCCGTTGCTGGCCACGTAGTCGGTGACTTTTTCCTGCAGCGTCGCCGGCACTTCGGCGTCGGCGAAGGCGGCGTTGACCACGTTCAGGGTGTCGCCGCGCTGGGTGTTGAAGCCCATCGCCTCCTTGACCAGATTATTGATCTGCTGAACCTCCTGCGGGGTCAGCGGCGTCGGCTTCATTTCGCCGTTCTTGTCCGGCATGCGCCGGTAATTGACCACCACGGCGGCCGATAGGCGCTTGACGCCGCCCTGCGGCATCTTGGTGTGCTGGATGGTCTTGTCGACTTCGTAATTGGTGGTGATGTCGCGTTGCAGCGTGCCGGACGCGCCCATGGTCTGGCCGGACAGCGTGGCGGTGCCCGGCGCGGCGCCCGGCGGCAAGGTGATCGGAGCGGAGGCGGCCGACGGCGGCTGATTGGACAAGGCCCCCGGCACGCCGGACGGCAACGCCGCGCCGTTGTTCAGCTTTTCGCTGATCTGCTGGCTGCGGGTGGAGGACGGATTGGGACTGGAATTGGGCTTGAAGGTTTCCGAGGTCTGCTCCACCTCGGCGAAATCGACGCTGGCGGTGACCTGGGCGCGAGAATTGCCCTTGCCGAAGATCGGCTCCAGAATATCCTCGATGCGCTTGACGTAGCCCTCTTCCACCTGGCGCACATAGCCCAGCTGGCGCTGATCCAGGCCCGAGTTCTCGTCCGGCCCGTTCTGTTTGGACAGCAGATTGCCGTCCTGATCGACGATGGTGACGTTCTTGACCGGCAGATTGGGCACCGAGCTGGACACCAGGTGCAAAATGCCGGCGATCTGCCCGGCGTCCAGCATGCGGCCGCGGAACAGGCTCAGCATCACCGAGGCGGTGGGCTGTTGCTGTTCGCGCACGAAGACGCTTTGCTTGGGAATGGCGATATGGACGCGGGCGGTCTCCACCGAGCCCACCGCTTCAATGGTGCGCGCCAGCTCGCCCTCGATGGCGCGCTGGTAATTGACTTGCTCGGCGAACTGGCTGATGCCGAACTTCTGATTGTCCATCAGTTCGAAACCGACGCCGCCGGCCTTGGGCAGGCCTTGCGCCGCCAGCTTCAGGCGCGCGTCGTAGACCTTGTCCGAGGGCACGGAGATGGTGCCGCCCTCGCCCAACTGATACGGCACGTTCATCTGCTGCAGCGAAGCGGCCACCTGCCCGCCGTCGCGGTCGGAGATATTGGAGAACAGGACTTTATAGCTGGGCGTGCGGTTCAACACCACCGCGCCCACGATAACAGCGAAAATGGCGGCTACCGCCGCGAGGAACAGGACTTTTTTATTGTTGGGAAGCGCTTTGAAGCGATCGGACGCTTCATTCATGCGGCTTCGCCAAACGGGCGTAGCGTTTTCTTCTGCCAGGTCAGCCATACAGTGGTTTTAGGTTCGAGCCCACCGCCGCCGGCTGGTCGGGTCCGGCAGCGCTAGACTTGGGTATTCATGATTTCCTGATAGGCGGTGACCAGCTTGTTGCGCGCCTGAACCATGGTCTGGAACGACAGGCTGGCTTTCTGCAGCGACACCATCACGTCCTGCAGGTTGACCCCCTCGTCACCCAATTCAAATTGCTTCTGCATCTCCTGCGAAGTCTGCTGCGCCGAATTCACCTGCTCCAAGGTGGACTTTAGCACAGCGGAGAAGTCCACCTGGGACGCTTCCGGGGCCGTAGCGGCGGGCTTGCCCGCGGCCAGGGCCGAGGCGGTGCGCAGCTCGCCCAACAGTTGATCGATATTTGGCACTGACATGGTTACTCCAAGCCATTTCCATCTGGAACCTCCTGACATCCGTCGGCTGCGTCTTCATCACGGTAACGCTGCAATTTATAGCGCAAGGTGCGCTCGCTGATGCCCAGTTTTTCCGCGGCCAGCTTCTTGACGCCGCCCACTGCGGTCAAGGTTTCCAGAATATGGCGTTTCTCTAGCGTTTTCATGTCGGTTTCATCCGACACGGAATAGTCTTTTTCAGACGCTGTCCGGGTAACCTGAGCCGCGCCGGAGTCGTGATCCAGCAGCAGGTCGGCGGCAAAAATTTCCGCCCCGGCGGCAAGAATCACCGCCCGCTGCACCACATTCTCCAGTTCGCGGATGTTACCCTCCCAACTATAGGCCGTCAAATGACGTTCCGCATCCTCGGACAGGATCAGATTGCCTCTTCCGGCGGCCTCTGCGTACTTTTTAAGCATGATTCGTGCCAGCGGCAGAATATCGTCGCGTCGTTCGGCCAGCGCGGGGATGCGCATCGGGAACACGTTCAAACGGAAATACAGGTCCTCGCGAAATTGCCCCGCGTCCACCGCGGCCTGCAAATCGCGGTTGGACGTGGCCAGCACGCGGATGTCCAGCTTCAGGGTGCGCGTGCCGCCGACGCGCTCCACTTCCCGCTCCTGCAGCACGCGCAGCAGCTTGGCCTGCAGCGACAACGGCATCTCGGTGACTTCGTCCAGCAGGATGGTGCCGCCCTGCGCCTGTTCGAACTTGCCCGGCAAGGCCTGGGCCGCGCCGGTGAACGCGCCGCGCTCATGGCCGAACAAGGTGGACTCCAGCAGGTTTTCCGGGATCGCCGCGCAGTTGACCGCGACGAATGGCCCTTCGCAGCGCTTGGAGTGCCGATGGATGTAGCGCGCCAGCACTTCCTTGCCCACGCCGCTGGGGCCGGAGATCATCACGCTGACGTCGCTGCCGGCCACGCGGCCGGCCAGCGCGAACAGCTGCCGCATCGCGGCTGACTCGGCCACCACCTCGCCGCTCGTCTCGCTGGGCATGCGCAGCAAATGCTTTTCCACTTCGGCGATCAGGCTGGCCGGCTCGAAAGGCTTGAGCAGGTAATGCGCGGCGCCCGCGCGCAGCAGTTCAATCGCCCTTTCGATGACGCCGTAGGCGGTCATCAGGATGAAGGGCACGCCGGGATAGCGTTTTTTCGCTTCCTCGAACAACGCGTAGCCGTCCATCGGCGCCATCTGGGCGTCGGATACGATCAGCCCCACCGGGGCTTCTTTCAATTTGGCCAGGGCCGCGGCGCCGTCGCCGGCCTCCAAGGTGGGATAACCGGCCAGGCTTAGGGTGTCGACGATGGCTTCGCGCAGGTCCGCGTCGTCTTCCACCACCAGAATAGGGAGATACTTCATGTCTTCTTGTTCTATCAGAGGGTTAAGCCGAGCCGCCGGCTTGTTGTTGCTTTTGCGTGGCCAGCACCGACAAACGCGTGGCGATGCTTTCCAAGGCCAGCACTTCGTGCGCGCCGCCCATGGCGATGGCCTCCTTGGGCATGCCGAACACCACGCAGCTGGCTTCGTCCTGGGCGATGTTCCAGGCGCCGGCCTGCTTGAGCTCCAGCATGCCGCTGGCGCCGTCCCGCCCCATGCCGGTCAGGATCACGCCGATGCAGTTCTTGCCCACCAGGTTGGCGGCGGAGCGGAACAGCACGTCCACGGACGGGCGATGCCGGTTGACCGGCGGCCCGGCGTGCAGGCCGATGGCGTAGCCTATGGTGGGCGCCGGCTTGATCAGCAGATGGGAATGGCCGGGCGCAATGTAGACGGTGCCGTTTTGCAGCCGTTCATTGTCCTCGGCTTCCTTCACCGTAAGCTTGCACAAGGTGTTCAGCCGCGTGGCGAAGGAATGGGTGAACATCTCCGGCATATGCTGGGTAATCAGGATGGGCGGCATCGAGACCGGCAGCGCGGTCAGCAAGGTGCGCAGCGCCTCCGTGCCGCCGGTGGAAGAGCCGATGACGATCACCGCCTGGCTGGCCAAGGGCACTTTGCCGGCCTGCTTGGGCAAGATAATGTCGGCGTTGTGGCTGGGCACTACGTCCAGCGGCTTCTTGGCCGCGTTTCCCCTCGTCAGCTGCCCCATACGCGTCCTTGGCTTTCTCTGGTTATTGTAAAAACAGCCCGCGCGCACGGCGCCGCCGCGTCAAACGGCTTCATGGCGCCGGCTCCGTTTCGGCGTCCGCGATGCGGGCCAGCCAGGCGTCGCAAGCCGCCTCCACCAGATCCAGCACGGTGTCGAAACCGCCTGCGCCGCCGTAATAGGGATCGGGCACGTCGCGGGCGGCGCCGGACAGCGGCTCCAGCAGCAAATGCAGCTTGCCCCGATAGGATGGCGGACATTGGGTATTTAACAAAGCCAAATTTTGCCGGTCGGCGGCCAAAATCCAGTCGAAACGCTCGAAATCGCGCGCCTCCACCTGTCTTGCCCGCAAATCGGACAGGTCGTAGCCGCGACGCAGCGCCGCCTGACAGGTGCGCCGGTCCGGCGCTTCGCCGACATGGTAGCCGTGCGTGCCCGCCGACTCCACTTCAATCCGCGCCTCCAGGCCCGCGCGCTTCAGCTTGGCGCGCATCACCCCTTCCGCCGTTGGCGACCGGCAGATGTTTCCCATGCAAACAAATAAAATGGACAAGCAATCGTTCTGGCTCATGGACGGCTTCGGCTCTCTATTTTTATTCAGTATGGGATTCAGGCACCCACTCGCCCCGATCTTATCACTTCCGCCGCCGGCTACGCGTCCGCGAGAAAGGCGCCGGCTATTTTCCCTCCGCCCCCGCGGCTAACGCAGCGCCGGCAAATCCATGCCGGCCAGATAGCCGGCCGCGATGCAGGCGCTGCGCGTCGAGTCGAACAGCAGGCCCACTCTTTCCGCCTCGTCGGCCAAGCCCTCCTCCGCCGCCAGCGCCAAGCGCTCCAGCCCGGCGCAGGATCCGCCCAGCGCGCTGAAGCCCAGGGTCAGCGCGGCCCCCTTCAGATTGTGCGAGTGGCGTCGCACCTGATCTCGCTGACCGGCCAGCGCGGCGGCCAGCAGCTCGTCGACCCGGCCCACCTTGCCGGCGAAGAATTGCGCCACCAGCTCCCGGTATTTTTCCAGGGTCAGCATTTCGGTCATTTTTTCGATCATCGCCACGTCCAGCAAGGCCGGCAGCAAGGTGGGCTCGGCGTTCGGCTCCCGCGCCGGCCCATTGCCGAACTGACGCTCCAGCATGGCGTGAAACTCCGTCACATGCAGCGGTTTGGCCAGGAAATCGTCCAGGCCGCCGGCCAGAGCCTTGTCCCGCGTTTCCGCGAGGACGTCCGCCGTCAGCGCGACGATCTTCATCCCCGGCGTCATCGCGCGCTCGCGCAAATGCCCGGTCGCCTCGATGCCGTCCATCGCCGGCATGTGCAAGTCCATCAAGACCAAATCGAAGGGCTGCCGGGCGGCCGCCTCCACGGCTTCCGCGCCGTCCTGGATCACGGTGACCAGATGCCCTTGCTTTTGCAGCATCGCCTGCATGTATTTGCGATTGATCGGATTGTCGTCCACCACCAGGACGCGCAGCTGACGCTCCAGCCCCGCCGGGTCCGCTTCCGAGCCCGTCTTGGCCCGGCCCTCCGGCGCGTTCATCGCCTGCAAAGGCAGCGACAGCACGAAGACGCTGCCGGCGCCCAGCGCGCTGTGCACGGTGATGTCGCCGCCCATCAGCTGCGCCAGGTTCTGGGAAATCTCCAGTCCCAGGCCGCTGCCGCCGTACTGACGCACGGTGGAGCTGTCGCCCTGAGAGAAACGCTTGAACAAGCGCGCCAATGTGGCGTCGTCCATGCCGATGCCGGTGTCCCGGACCGTGATCCGCAGCACGGCGCCGGCTTCCGCGCCCGATTCCGCGGCCTCCGCCTGTATAGTTACCGCGCCGATCTCGGTGAACTTGATCGCGTTGCTGAGCAGATTGAGCAGGATCTGCCGCAAGCGGGTGGGATCGCACAACACCCATTCGGGCACGTTCAAATCCAGCGCCATGCGCATGGCCAGCCCTTTGGACACCGCCTGTCCGCGCATCAGGCTTTCGCATTGCAGCAGCAGTTGCCGCAGATTGCACACCGTGGGCAGCAGATCGAGCTTGCCCGATTCCAGCTTGCTGGCGTCCAGCACGTCGTTCAACAGGGCCATCAGGTGGCGGGCGGATTCTTCGGCGGTCTTGATGTAATCGGCCTGCACCGGCGTGGGATTGCAATCCCCCAGCAAGGAGAGCATGCCCAGCACGCCGTTGAGCGGGGTGCGGATTTCATGGCTCATATTGGCGAGAAACACGCTTTTCGCCATGCTGCCGGCCTCGGCCTGGACCCGGGCCTGCTCCAGCACGTCGGTCAGTTCCTCCAGTTCGTGGCGTCGGCGTTCCAGTTGCCGCAGCTGCCGCACCACGATGGTGGCGAAGCCCAGGATCAGCGCCCATTCGAAGGCCATCAGCCAATTGCTGACCACGATGTGCTGCTGCATGCTTTTATTGCGCGCGTCCACCTGTTCCGCCATGCGCTGGTTGGCCACCAGCGACAGGTCGTGCAGCGGACCGCTCAGCAAGTCCAGTTCGGTGTCCAGCCGCCGCAGGCCGTCCAGCTCCAGCTCCGCGCCGGATTGGCGGCCGAAATAAGCGTCGGCCTTGCGGATGAAGGCGTCCAGTTTGGGCCGGGCCTGCTGGTATTCCTGGGTGCCGTCCAGCAGGCTGGAATACAGGCCGTGGTCGACCACGCCCACGCGGCTGACGAAGATGTCGTAGCGCTCCTGCAGTTCGGCCCGGTCCTGCTCATGGTTCAGCACATGTTCTATCGTCGTCTGCAGCCGCATCGATTCGGTTTCGAGCTGAAAGTAGGCCCATACGATATTGTCGCCTTCGTAGCGCGCCGCGGTGTTCAGCATGTCCGCCTGCCGCACCTGGATATAGGCCACTCCGGCGAACACGCAGGCCAGCGTCGCCCCGATCAAGATCAGGCTGCGCCAGGCGGAATAGCTTCGCTGCGGCGTCTTCATCGCGCTCAATGCACCTGCAGGGATTTGAGTTGCCAGGCGGAACGGTTGTAATACAGCTCCGAACGCAGCTCTTCTTGCGAATCGTAGGGGTAGACGATGAACAAGGGCCCTTTTTCCCGCACCGGCATCGGTTTGCCGTTCATCTGAGTCGCCAGGATCACGTCGAAGCGGCTGGCGTCGTCAAAGGGGATATCGGTCTTGTAGTCGTTCAGCGCCACCGCTTTCAACAGTTTGCCGTGGGCGCCGGCGGCGGCCAGCACGTCGCGCAGCAAGGGCCCCGAAAAGCGGGTCAAGCCCGGGTACCACGGCGTGTGGGTGCTGAAACTGCGCTGAGGCAGTTTGGCCAGCATGGCCATGTCGAAGGCGGCGACGTCGCCCTGGTTTTTTTGGCCGACGTTGCCGCTGATCACCAGCACCGCCTTGCCGGCGGGCTTGGCCAAAGCGTCGACCGCCGCGGCCAAGGGCGCCGCGGCGGCCAGGCCGAGCAGCAACAACAGGATTCCAAGTCGTTTCATGGTTTTCTCGCTTAGGTGTGCGCTGCAATGAATACCCAATCCCGCGCCGACTGCGGCACGCCTCCGCCGCAATTCGCCAGCCACTCGGCGAAGGAGGCCTCGTCCACCGGCGGGGAGATCAGGGAACCTTGGGCCGCCGATACGCCGAATGCCTGGCACAAGCCCCACTCGGCCTCGGAAGCCACGCCCTCGGCCACCACTTTCAAGCCCAACCGGCGGCCCAATTCCACGCTGGCCAGGAAAATGGAGCGGTTGGTGGCGTTGCTCGCGGCGTCGATGACGAAGCCCTTGTCGATTTTCAATTCGGTGAACGGGATGCGCGCCAGCCGGTCCATGCTGGCGAAGCCGGTGCCGAAATCGTCAATTGCCAGGCCGGCGCCTTTCAGACGCAAGCGCGTCATGATTTCCAGCGCCGAGGCCGGGTCCGCCATCACGCCGCTTTCCGTGACCTCGAACGTCACCCGGGACATCTCAAGATCGGCTTCGTTCGCAATCGCGACCAAAGCAGCCACCAGACTGGAGTCCTTCAGGGATTGCATGGAAAGATTGACCGACATGTCCAGACGCTGCCGCGCGTCCAGGCGTTTGAGCGCTTGCGACGCGTCCGCGAACAAACGCTTGGTCATCTGCGTGATCAGGCCGCTTTGTTCCGCCAGTTCGATGAACTGCAACGGCCCGAGCAAGCCCAGCTGCGGATGCAGCCAGCGCGCCAGCACTTCCACGCTCAACACCCGGCCGCTGGCCACATCCACCTGCGGCTGAAAAAACGGCACCACCTCGCCGCGCTCTATGCCCAGGCGCAGTTCCTCGCTGTTGATCCGTTCCAAAGGCAGGCACACCGCTTCCCCGGGCGCGACGGGCGCGGCCAGCATCGCCAGCAATTGCTCCGGATCCACCGGCTTGGGCAAGACGCCGCACAAACGCAGCGCGTACATTCGCGCCAGATCCGCCACGCTGTCCAGCACCCTTTCGTCGAAACCGCTGGTGATCAGCAATTTGCCGCAATAAGCCCTCTCGCCCAAATGACGCACGAACTCGACGCCGTCCATGCGCGGCATGTCCAGATCGCAAAAAATCAGATCAAAGGCCCGGTCGCCGGCATCCAGCTGCATCAGCGCGTCCAGGCCGTCGACCGCCTCGGAAATCTTGCCCATGCCCAGCTGCCGCAATACCGCGGTCAGGAATTGCCGGGACACGGCTTCGTCGTCAACCACCAAGATTTGCGGCATCGTCTCCCCCATCTAGCCCATCTCGTGCTGGCTGTTTTCACTATCGACGCCGGCTGCGAGCTTCCGCGACCGCGCCCCGCCGCGCTGTGCTTGGCCGCGCGGCGGTCCGGATCTCGTTTTTGCCCCTGTAGTATCTAAATAGCCCGCCGCCTTCGTCTTTTCCAGCCGGCGCGGCTCGGCGAGCTCAGCCGCCCCAGGCGGCCGGCCGTGCCACGGCGGCCAGTTCCTCGCGCATTTCCAGCGCCAGCTGCCACACTTTCCGCGCCAGCGGCGACAAGGAACGGTTGGGCCGTTTGATCAAGACGATGCGGCGCCTCTCCACCGGCAGCAAGGGCAATACGCTCAAGCCGCCGCCGGCGGGCGGCGGCATGGCCAGTCCCGGCGCGACGCTGAGGCCCAGGCCGGCCGCCACCATGCGGAACACCGACTGCGAGTGCCCCAATTGCTGCGCCACTTCGCAGGCCAGGCCGTGCCGGGCCAGCAAGTCGTCTATCAGCCGGCGGCTGCCCGAGCTGTGGTCCAGCAAGACCAGCGGCTGGCCGTCCAGTTGCGACCAATGCGCCGCGTCCTGGCCGGCCAAGGCGTGGTCGCTGCGGCACACCAGCCAGAAGTCGTCTTCCAGCAGGGGCTCGCTGTCCAGCGCCGCGGCCGCGTCGGGCTCCACCACCAGGCCGAAATCCACCTGTCCGCCCGTGACCGCGTCTATGTTCAGGCGCTGCACCTGGTCGTGCAACACCAGCTTCAGCTGCGGATAGCGCTGCCGGCACCGCGCGATCAACAAAGGCATCAGGCTGGCCGACAAGGTGGGGCTGCTGGCCACCCGCACCACGCCGTGCGCCTGCGCGCCCTCCATCCGGGCTTCGCCCAGCGCGTCCTGCAGCGCCTCCAGCACCCGCGTCAGCTTTCCCTGCAAACGGCGAGCCGCGGCGGTGGGCTCCACCTCGCGCGTGGTGCGGTCGAACAAGCGCAGATCCAGTGCCTGTTCCAGCTCCCGCACCGCGCGGCTGACCGCCGGCTGGGTCAGACCCAGCGCGTCGCCGGCGCGGCTGAAGCCGCCCAGCTCGATCACGGCCTGGAACACTCGCAGTTGGCGCAAAGTCACATTCATATCAATTACTCATCAATTGATCAGATAAATGCATTTGTATTCTCAATTGAGCTGCGGTTCAATAGCGGCATCCCTTGCCATCGCCGCATCGCCCCATGCCCAAACTACTCGACGCCTTCACGCTGTCCCTGCTCGCCACCGTCGCGCTGGCCACCGCGCTGCCCTGCTCCGGCGATGTCGCCGCCGCCTTCAACCTCGTCACCAATCTGGCGATTGCGCTGTTGTTCTTTCTGCACGGCGCCAAATTGTCGCGCGAAGCGGTGCTGGCCGGCGCCGCGCATTGGCGGCTGCACCTGGTGGTGCTGAGCTGCACCTTCCTGCTCTTCCCCGCGCTCGGCCTGGCCTTGCGGCCCGTCTTGCAGCCCCTGCTGACGCCGGAACTCTATCTCGGCGTCCTCTATCTGTGCCTGCTGCCTTCCACCGTGCAATCGTCCATCGCCTTCACCTCCATGGCGCAAGGCAATGTGCCGGCCGCCATTTGCAGCGCCACCGCTTCCAACATCCTGGGCATCTTCATCACGCCGCTCCTGGTCAGCCTGCTGGTGGTCAAGCACCACGGCGCCGGCCAGGGCTGGGGGCCGGTGCTGGACATCGTGATGCAGTTGCTGCTGCCCTTCATCACCGGCCAGATTGCCCGTCGCTGGATAGGCGGTTGGGTGGACCGCAACAAGGGCTTGCTGCGCTATGTCGATCAGGGCTCCATTCTGCTGGTGGTCTATACCGCCTTCAGCGCCGCGGTGATCAGCGGTCTATGGCGACAAACGCCGCCGCAGGCGCTGGCCGCGCTGCTGCTGGTCAATCTGGTCTTGCTGGGCCTGCTGCTGGCCATCACCCTCTTGCTGAGCCGCAAGCTGGGCTTCTCTCGCGCGGACCAGATCACCATCGTGTTCTGCGGCTCCAAGAAAAGCCTGGCCAGCGGCGTGCCCATGGCCAAGGTGCTGTTCGCCGCGCCGGCGCTGGGTTCCATCGTGCTGCCGCTGATGCTGTTTCACCAGATCCAGCTGATGGCCTGCGCGGCCTTGGCGCAACGCTACCGCCGCCAGCACGCGGAGGAGGGACGCTGAAAAGACGACGCCCCGCTCGGAATCGAGCGGGGCGTCTCGCGGACAAGACCGGATAAGGCAGGGCCTGTCAGCTGGAAGCCCCGCGACTCGTCGTGCAAGGCTTCACACAGCGCAGCAGATTATGAACAGGCTCTTACAGCTCGTTGATCCAGGCCTGTTCTTTTAGATGCTTGAGCTGGTCGCGCAGGCCGGCCGCCTTTTCGAACTCCAGATTGCGCGCGGCCTCCATCATTTCCTTCTCCAGACGCTTGATTTCCTTGGCCAGGGACTTTTCGTCCAACATCGCCACGCGGGCCTTGTCCACCAGCTTCTTGCGTTCGTCCTCCACGCTGTAAACGCCGTCGATGATGTCCTTGATCTTCTTCTGCACGCCCTTGGGCACGATGCCGTGCTCGGCGTTAAAAGCCATCTGCTTGGCGCGGCGGCGCTCGGTTTCGTCCATCGCCCGCTTCATGGAATCGGTGATGCGGTCCGCGTAAAGCAAGGCCCTGCCGTTGAGGTTGCGCGCGGCGCGGCCTATGGTCTGGATCAGAGAACGGTCCGAACGCAGGAAGCCTTCCTTGTCCGCGTCCAGGATGGCCACCAGGCTGACTTCCGGAATATCCAGGCCTTCGCGCAGCAGATTGATGCCGATCAGCACGTCGAACACGCCCAAACGCAGATCTCGGAGGATTTCCACCCGTTCCACAGTATCGATGTCGCTGTGCAGATAGCGCACCTTGATGCCGTGCTCGGTGTAGTAGTCGGCCAGTTGCTCGGCCATGCGCTTGGTCAGCGTGGTCACCAGCACCCGTTCGCCGCGTTCCATGCGCAGACGGATTTCGGACAAGAGATCGTCCACCTGGGTGGCTACCGGCCGTACCTCCATCTCCGGGTCCACCAGGCCGGTGGGACGCACCACCTGTTCCACCACCTGGCCGGCGTGTTCTTTCTCGTAGTTGGCCGGGGTGGCGGACACGAACACGGTTTGCGGCATCAGCAATTCGAATTCGTGGAATTTCAACGGCCGGTTGTCGGTGGCCGACGGCAGGCGGAAGCCGTACTCCACCAGATTGGCCTTGCGCGCGGCGTCGCCCTTGTACATGGCGCCCACCTGGGGCACGGTGACATGGGATTCGTCGATGAACATCAAGGCGTTCTTGGGCAGGTAATCGATCAGCGTCGGCGGCGGATCGCCGGGGCCCCGGCCGGAGAAGTGCCGGGAATAGTTTTCGATGCCTTTGCAAAAGCCCATCTCGTACAGCATTTCCAGGTCAAAGCGGGTGCGCTGCTCCAGGCGCTGGGCCTCCACCAGCTTGCCCTCTTTCTGATACCACTCCAGGCGCGCGCGCAGTTCTTCCTTGATGTGCTCGCAGGCGCGCAGCACGGTGTCGCGCGGCGTCACGTAGTGGCTGGAGGGAAACACCGTGAAGCGCCCCACCCGCTGCTTGGTCGTGCCGGTCAGGGGATCGAACAGGGTCAGCGTTTCCACTTCGTCGTCGAACATGCTGACGCGCAGCGCGGTGTCGCTGCTTTCCGCCGGATAGATGTCGATCACATCGCCGCGCACGCGGAAGGTGCCGCGGCCGAAATCCATATCGTTGCGATCGTACTGCATGGTGGCCAGCCGGCTGATGATGTCGCGCTGCGCCAGCGTCTCCCCTTCCTTCAGATGCAGAATCATCTGATGGTAGTCGGAGGGGTCGCCAATGCCGTAAATGGCGGAGACGGTGGCGACGATGATGCAGTCCGGCCGTTCCAGAATGGACTTGGTCGCCGACAAGCGCATCTGCTCGATGTGCTCGTTGATGCTGGAATCTTTCTCGATGAAAAGATCGCGGCTGGGCACATAGGCTTCCGGCTGATAGTAGTCGTAGTAGGACACGAAATACTCGACGGCGTTTTCCGGAAAGAACTCGCGCATCTCGCTGTAGAGCTGCGCCGCCAGCGTTTTGTTGTGCGCCATGATGATGGCCGGGCGTCCGCTTTGGGCGATGACGTTGGCCATGGTGTAGGTTTTGCCGGAACCCGTGACCCCCAGCAAGGTCTGGTAGGACAGGCCGTCGCCCAGCCCTTCCAGCAATTGGACGATGGCGCCGGGCTGATCGCCGGCCGGTTCGAATGGTTGATGCAGTTTGAACGGACTGTTGGGATAGGTGCGCAGCATGGGTCGAGACATCGGAGGAGATAGCCTGATTCTACGCGGTTCGCCCCCGCTTCACACCCCCGATGCGCCTGCATATAAAAAAGCTGCGATTCAGGCTATACACAGTCAAAACATTGTTTAAAATACAGTTAGACCGAGCATAAAACACGGCTTGCGGCGCAAACGCCGCGAGCCTATTTTTCGGTCCGAGATTCGTTAATATCCGCTCTCCCTGGAGTGAAGCATGATCAAGAAAATTGCAAGCCTGCTGGTATCCGCGGCGTTAGCCATGCCGGTGCTGGCAGGTGCGCCGTCCAGCGTGATGGTGGCCTCGCAGATGGCCGACCTATCCGTTCCGCGGCTGAATTCGCATTCGGTCTTGGTGCTCAACGGCATCACCGGTGAACCCTTGTACCAAAAGAACATTCACCAACGCATGCCCATCGCCTCCATCACCAAATTGATGACGGCCATGGTGCTGCTGGATTCCGGCGCCTCGCTGGATCAGGAGGTGACGGTATCCGACGCCGAGATAGACCGGGTGAAAAACACCTCCTCGCGCCTGGCGGTGGGCACCACCCTCAGCCGCAAGGAAATGCTGCTGCTGGCGCTGATGTCGTCGGAAAACCGCGCCGCCGCCACGCTGGCCCGCACCGCCTTGCCGGGCGGCAGCGCCACCTTCGTGGAACGCATGAACCGCAAGGCCCGCAGCCTGGGCATGAGCGAGACCATCTTTTACGACGCCACCGGTCTGGACATGCGCAACACCTCCACCGCCGCCGACCTGGCCCGCATGGTCCGCGCCGCGCACGGCTATCCACTGATCCGCGCCTTCACCACCACGGAGAAGCACCAGATTCAATCGGTGAGCCGCCGCGTGCTGCAATACAAGAACAGCAACGCGCTGGTGCGCGAAGGCGACTGGGAGATTTCCCTGCAAAAAACCGGCTACATTCAGGAAGCCGGCCGCTGCATGGTGTTGCAGGCCACCGTGGGCTCCCAGCCCTTGATCATCGTGTTGCTGGCCGCCGGCGGCAGCGCCGCCCGCGTCAACGACGCCAGGAGCATCAAAACCTGGCTGGAGGCGCATCCCGGCAGCTGGCTGGCCGGCTGAGTCCGCCGCCTCCAAACGAAAACGGCCCTTCCGCCATATGACGGAAGGGCCGTTTTCACTGCATGCGCTTACATATAGCGCAAGTCGAACTGAGCCAGGCCGTTGGCCGAACCCGGCTTGATGCCGCCCTCCTGCCCTTGCGGCACCGGCGCGCGGGTGGATTCGTACATCGCGTTGAAACGCAGGGTGTTGCTGCCGTTGGTCAAGCCCACCAGCGGCGAATACTGACCCAGCACGATGTCGCCGCCGCCCGGTCCCATCAGGCGAATGCCCACGCCGGCGGCGCTGCCGTTGATCGCCATCAGTTCGCCGTTGTCGCGGTCGGCCTCTCCGTTGAAACGCACCGCCACCGTGGTCATGGTGTCGATGGAGCACTCGGTCAGCCGGATATCGAAGGACACCGGGCGGGAACGGTCGCCGATCTTGCGGAACATCTGCGAGGACACCAGACCCATGCCCACTTCCAGGCTCTGCGAGTTGGGATCCAGACCGCAGGCGCTCAACACCAGTTCGCCGAAAACGTTCAAGGTGCCGTCCGCCGCCTGCGCCAACGGCGCCGCCAGCGCCAAAGCCAGCACCATCGCCTTGAATTTCATTGCTCCACTCCTTACGCCAATTCAGTTCGCCGTCTCGCCGCCCTCATGCCAGAGGGCTCGAGCCGCTCAGATATAATCCAGATCGATATTGACCGTACCCTGGAACGGGCCTTCTTCCACCTTGCCCATATTGGTGGGGACGATGGTGGCGAACATCGGCACGGTTTTCTGACGGTCGCCCTTGAAAAACTCCGCCAGGAACTCCGACTGCTCCAGCCGCAGCTGACGTCCGTCGCCGTAAAACAGTTGCAAGCCAAGCCCGCTATCCGAGTTGTCCTTCTTTTTCACCAAAGTGGCGGTATAGGTATCCGCCTTGCCGTTGATGCCGCGGAAATAGCCGTTGACCTTGACCGGATCGTCGCAGGTTTTCTCAAGCTTCAGGGCAAAGTCCCTGCGCGGCACCGCCGGGTTGAGCCCCTTGACGGTTTTGGCGATTTTGCCGAAGTCCAAAGCATTGCTGGCCGGATTCAGGCTGACCTTCACCGCGCACTGGATGAAACGGATCTTGTCCAGCCCGGTCACCTTGTAAACCAGATTGCTGCCCTTGATGTCGTTGATCCCGCCGACCCCGTCGAACTGCAAGACTTCAAACTGCGACTTGCCGACGCTCCCATTGCCGGGATACGGCGTCTTGGTGGCGATCACCACCTGGAAGCTCAAGGAAAAATCCGTTGTCGGGCACTGATTCAATGCGATATTGGACGGGCACTTCGGAATGACCTGACCCGTCGCAATCCGCAGATTGGGGTCGAAATTGGGGCGCCCGTTATACATCACGCCAAACTGCACCCCCTGCGGAGAACTGTCCTTGCGCGGGTTAGGATAGAAGAACACCTCCTCCGCCTCCCGCAAGCCATTATGGTCTTTGTAGCAAGAGACATTGACCGTGCGCACCGAGGAGTGCCAGATGATCTCGCCGCTTGGCAGGGTGATGGGCACCGCCACCGTGGAGCCTATGTCCTCGGTAATCATCACGCTGCCATTGCGCCCCCCTTCCTTGCACGCCAAAGCGTGGCTCAAGGCCGGCAGCATGGCCAACGCGGCCATCAATAGCAAACGCGGCAAACGACGATTCAACATGGGCTCTCCCTGCGCTGTGCGCCTGCGGAATTATTTCTTGTCTTCGCGGTACTGGCACTGGCCGTCCGCGCAAACGAAGGTAAAGGTGTCCTGAGCGCCGAAATCATTGATATTGCTCAGCTTCAGACTGGCCGGCAGCGCCTTCAGCGCAAAACGGGCCTCGCCCTTGGGCGGCACCATCAGGCCGTCCATATCGCGCGGCTTCTTGTCGCCCGGCAGTTCCAAGCCCACCAGGGTCAGGTGATAGGGGCTGGGGTTCTTGAACACCAGCTTGCCGGCGGCGGCGTCGAAGCTCAGCTGCAGCTTGTTGGCCGGGTTTTCGCCGCGCGGCAATTGCGCTTCCTTGGGACGGTAGAACACTTTGATGCGCGACTTGATCGCCAGTTGCAGCACATTGTCCTTATCGCTCTTGGGCGGGACTTCCTGCACGTTCAGATAAAACAGCGACTCCCGATCGGACGGCAGGCTGGGGTCGGGAATGCGGCTCAAGCGCACCACGCCCTTCTCGCCGGCCTCGATGCGTTGCAGCGGCGGCAGCACCAGGAAGGGGGAAGCCAGGCGCTTGCCCTCGCCGTCGCTGAGCCAGGATTGAACCAGATAAGGTTGCTCCGGGTTCTTGTTGCTCAGCACCATGCTGACGTTCTTGTCCTGCTCCAGATAAATCATCCGGGTGCGGTCCAGCAGGATGTTGGCCTGAGCCGCCAGCGGCGCGGTCAGCGCGGCCAGCACGCCCGCCAGCCCCAGTGCGCGATGAAACGTTTTCATATCGATTCCTTATTCTTTATTCTGCGAGAGGCGCGCACACCATGTCGCGACTGCCCTGGCTCAGCTCGTAATCGGCCGGCAGCGGGTCCACGCGGCAACGCGTCTTGCCCCAGGAGATTTCCAGCTTGGGCGTCGGGCTCAAGCCGGTGACGAAGGTCAGACCGCCGTCGCCCACCATGCCGACGTCGCGCTTGCCGGCCACGTCGCTGACGGTGGCGCCCAAAGGCGGCATTTTGCCATCCGGCAGCCGCACCGTCAGCAAGGCCTTGCGTCCAACCTTGACCGGGAACTCGGTGCGCCCCACCGCGCCTTCGGTCAACACCACGCGGCGCACCGCGGAACTGGCCTCCACCGAATCCGGCATATTGTCGTCGTCCAGGCGCACGTCCTGGCTGTAATACGGCGCCACGCTGCTCAGCATCGCGTAGCCGTTGCGGTCGGTCTGCGCCGACACGCCGTAGACCGGCACGCCGGCCACGCCGTCGGTGTCCACCAGCATGCGGGTTTCGCCGCCGTAGCTATTGCCCATGGTCAGGCCCCCGGCGTGCAACACCAGCGAGCTGCCCAAGCCCGCGGACAGGCTGCTGTAACCGCCCTGCTGCTTGCTGGCCGAGACATCGGCCTGCATGACGCGGCCGGTGTAATGATAGTCGCCGGACACCAAGGGCTTGCCGGAACGGGTGTCCGCGCTCATCGCCACGTTGTAGCTGTGGTTGGGGTTGCTGCTGTCCGAGTAACGGACGGTGTGATTGGTGTTGCCGGCGCTGCCCTGCACGTCGTAGCCGATGCGGCGGTTGTTCTCCAGCGGCATGCTCAAACCCAGGTAGACGCGGTTGCTGCTGCCGGTCTGGTCGCGCAGGTTCTGCACCGACAGATTGAGGCTGACGTTGCGCAAGGAACCGATATTGACGTCGCGGCTCAGCGACAGATCCACGCGCTGGGTGGCGGTGGCGTTCCAATAAGTGGACTTTTCAGCCGACAGAAACACATTGGTCTGGCCAAAGGTCTTGCTGGCGGTCATGCCCACCCGCTGTTTGTCGCTGATATAGTTCTGGCCGTCCAGATCGCTGAGGAATTGGCCGAAGGAACGGAAGTTGCGGTCCGAGAAGCGGTAGCCGAACAGACGGATGTCCGCGTCCAGGCTTTCAAACTTCTTGGCGTAGTTGAAACGGTAAGAACGGCCGGCCATGTTCAGGCCGCCGCGCAATTGGGCGTTGGCCTGGGTCACGTCGGCGGACAAAGCGCCCCAGTTGCCGAGATCCTTGGCGAAGCCCATCGCCAGCGAACGGTAGTCGGCGGACGCGATGAAGCCGCTGTACAGCGACAAGGTCTGCGTCAGGCCGTAGGACGCCTCGGCGCTGGCCACGTTCGGGTGCGATGCGCTGCCGTTCTGATCCGCCTGGCCGATGGCCGCCTTGTAACGCCACATGCCGTTGCGCGTCAGGAAGGGCACCGAGGCGGTATTGACGGTGAAGGTCTGCTGGCTGCCGTCCGCCTCCTCCACGGTCACATCCAGCTGCCCTTGCGTGCTGCTGTTCAGATCGCGGATGGAAAACGGGCCCGGCGGCACATTGGTGGTGTACAGCACCCGCCCTTGATTGCGGATGGTCACCTTGGCGTTGGTCTTGGCCACGCCGTTGACCTGCGGCGCGTAGCCGCGCAGGCTTTGCGGGATCATGCGGTCGTCGCTGTTCAGCGTGGCGCCGCGCATGGAGAAGGCGTCGAAAATCTCGGAAGTCTTGAAGACTTCGCCCAGGGTCAGACGCGCTTGCATGCCGCGCAGATCGCGATACACCTGGGTATTGTTCCAGCTCAGACGGCTGCGGTTAGTCGCGCTGTCGTCGTACTGGTAATTGGAGCGCAGCCTCCAGGGGCCGGCGTTGGCGCCGGCCACGCCGTAACTGGTGGTCTTGCTGCTGCTGGCGCCAAGACCGTTGTCGGTGCGCTGATAGAATACGCGGTAATCCAGCATCGCGGCCGGCACGCCGTCGTTCCAGGTCTCCGGCGGCGCGTAGTCTTCATCGCGATACGCCAGTTCCGCCTGCGGCACCGAGATGTCCAGGCGCGCGTTGCTCTTGCTGTAGCGCACTTTGGCGGCGCTGACCGCCGACAAATCGACGCACTGCTCGTTCTGCGGCCAGACAATGCCGGAGCGCAGGCCCAGCTGGCGAATCAAATCCGGCGGCAAACACGGGCGCACGGTCTGATCCGCGCCTTCCGGGCGGAAATCCAGCTCCAGCTGCTGCAAAAAACGCTGGTTCAGATACACATCGGCGATATAGCGGCCCGGCACGATATAACCGGCCTGCTCGAACTGCTCCAGGCTCACGCTGCTGCTCGGGTCCAGCTGCAAAAAGGCGTCGTTGAACTCCACCGCATGCGCAATGCAAGGGCCCAGCGTCAGCGCCACTGCCACAATGTAAATGCGATGCTTGTTCATGCCTGCCGATATCCCGATTTAAGTGCGCGCCGCCTGCGGCAGCCTGGCCCAAAACACGCCGTCGCGTCGAAGCGCGCCGGCCTTGAATCTGTCCCGTCAGGCAATGACGAAGCCGCGCCGCTTGTCAGGCGCAGGGGTATGCCTTGGGGGAATGCTTGCAGATGACTATCCTCATGCCCTGGTTTGCAGACTACTCATTGCTGACAGCGGACAAACCAGGCCAGACCATCGCCTAAGCGATGAGACCTTCAGGGCACAAGGAAACAGGAGCCGGAACCTTGCTTGGTTCCGTTATTGAATCGAACTGCGGATTACTTGTACTGCAGATCGAATACGGCGAAGGCATCCGCTTGACCCGGGGTCACGGTTACGGCGTCGCCGGCTTTGGCGCCGTCGGCTTCGTATGCAGCGCTGAAGTTCAGGGTGTTGTTGCCGTCAACCAGGTTCAGGGCGGTGCCGTACTGGTTCAGCTTGATCTGGTCGCCGTTGTTGGTGTTCACCAGACGAACGCCCACGCCTTTGGCGCCGCCGCTCTTCAGAGCCATCAGTTCGTTGTTGGAGCCAGCAGTGCCGGAGAACATCACAGCCACGGTCTTCAGCGTGGTGGTGGTGCAGTCGGTCAGGGTCATTTGGAACGGGGTCGGAGCCGAACGGTCGCCCACTTTCTTGAACACATGGGTCGGCACTTTGCCCAGACCCACTTCCAGGTTCACGCTCTTGGAATCCAGGCCGCAAGCTGCGGTAACGATTTCGCCCTTAACATCCAGGGTGCCGGCGGCGGCGAAAATGGAGGAAGCGGCAACAGCCATCAGGGAACCAGCAAATACAAATTTTTTCATTCTTGACTCCGACTAGGGTAATCATTCTCAAACCGCACAGCAGCCTCGCATGCCGCGTCGCGGACCATCCGCCAGTGCTGACCTGCAGTACTGGAACGCAGACGCATAGTATCAAGCGGAACCATTGCGTAGATTTTTTTGTTTCATATTAAATTTTTTCTTTAAAATCTATGCAAAAACACGCCTCGTCGACTTTAAACGATTTGATGAATCAATCTTGAATATTTGTTTTATTTCAGGGGTTTGTTAAGGATTGAGCGATATTTGCAATAAAACAACACTTCAAATAAAGAAAACCCACTCAGTCAATGCTGAATGGGTTTTTTGCTGATTTATTGAGCAGATTTGGACTGCGATCAGAAGTAATTGACCACCAGATTCACCGCGCCGGCCCGGGCGGTGGCGCTCCGCAGCAAATCACGGCTGCTGAACTGGTTCTCGCCTTTGCGCACGTTCAGGCTGGCGATCTTGCCTTGCTGGGCGGCGGCTTCGCTATCCAGCGTCAGCTTGGCCGGGCTGGCGCATTGATTGAGTTCGAGAGCCGGCTTGGCGCGGGCCGCGTCGGCGCTGGCCACTTCGTGAGTTTGGGCGCTGCAGCCGCCTTCAACGATGGCGCCGTAGAAATGGACTTGGCCGCCTTGAGCCATTGCTGCGGTAGAAAGAGCGGAAAGCAGGGCTGCCAGTCCAAGTGCGTGCAGACGTTTCATTTTCGACCTTCCTTTCCAAATCCCGCAATTAGTAAGCAATCACTTTTAGGTTTCGGCTTTTTTTATAAGCTCAACCAGTTCAATTGCATTCTAGTACAAGTGGCATTTAAATTGAAAGGGCTATTTGATAGTTTTTATTACAAATTATTTTGTTTTAGAAATAAGTGTTTCTTACTAATAAATGCTTGTTTATGCAGAAAGTGCTTAATAACTCTAAATGACGCCGTCTGATTATCGTTATGGCACAAACTAAGCGCGGCCGCCCACCCTCCTTGGCCGGCATGGCCGGCCGCCCGACGGACGGCGACAAAAAAGGGACGGCTAGCCGTCCCTTGGCTCCGCCGGCCTGAGCGCCGGCGAGGATGAAACCTGATAAGCATCTGTTCTATGCCCCGCGAGCAAGGGCGAAACAAGACGAAAACGGCTAAGAGAAGAGAGGAATGTAGCCGTGGCGCATGAGCAGGCCGAAGCGGTACTCACTGCGCCACGCCTCACGAAGCGCAGCAGACATTGAACAGGTTCTAAGGCGTCAGCGGCCAGGTATCGCTGCCCTTTCCATTGTCCTTCTTCGGCGCAGCGGCCGGTTTCGAGCCCGGCGTCCGTCCCGGACGCGGCCGGTCGAAGTATTTTTCCAGCAAGGCGTCCAGGATCGCGGAAGTCTCGGCATCCGGCGCGCCGTCGTAGCGCGCAGGCCGGAAATGCATCTGAAAGGCCGCCACCACGTCCTGGCTCTCTTTGTCCAGCACGCCGGTTTGCGGCGCCTCGTAGCCGTAATCCAGCAAGCGTTTCTGCAGATCCCGCACGTCGCCGCGATAAGGCGCCCGGCGCAGGTAGAACTCGACCGCCTCGCGTTCCGGCCAGGCGCCGATATTGTAGTCGCGGTACAAACGCTCCCAGGGGAACTTCGGCCCCGGGTCCACCTTGCGTCCCGGCGACACGTCGGAATGCCCCACCACCTTGTGCGGCGGAATCTGATGCCGCGCGATGATGTCCGCCGCCAGTTGCGCCACCACCGAGACCTGCGCCTCATCGAAGTCGAACCACTGCCGCCGCATCAAGGGCAGTTCGTCCTCTTCCGGAGACGGATAGCCCAGGTTCACGATCTCGATGCCGATGGAGCTGGAGTTGATCAGCCGGTCCCCTTGCCAGTAACTGCGCCCGGCATGCCAGGCTCTGCGCTCCTCCGGCACCAATTGGTACACCTTGTTGGACATGCCCAGCAATGCGGCATCCGGCACCAGGTAGTGCGCGCTGGCGCCGTGCTGGCCCTGGGTGAGCATTTCCAGCGCCAGGCCGTTGGGCACGGCGGTGTAATGGAAGACCAGATTGCGTACTCTGGAATCCTGGTTTTCGGACAGCAGACTGGCGTCCACCCGATAGCTTTTGGCCGTCCCGGCCGCGCTGGCGCAAGCGGAACTCAATACGCTGGCCGCCAACGGCGCCAGCAGGGGCAAGGCCCCGCTCCAAGCCAAAATTCGTCTTCTACTGATCATTTTCCATTCAACCTTAGAGTCAAGCATGCGCGCGGACCTTTTCCCGGCGCACGCAGCAAAGGTAGAGTTTTTAAACTAATAAATAGTTCCAATTAAGATACTGGCATGATAAATGCCATTTAATTAACATGGAAATATCGTCGCTTGGCGCTCAAGCCTGAATCTAGGCTTGCCAGCCCTCCGATCCTGATTTAGATTGCGCTGCGATTCATGGGAAACGGGCATTGAGACTTTCTGCATTCAAATCCATCACCCGGCTGGCCCTGCTGCTGTTCATGCTCTGGCAGGCCTTGCCCTTGGCCAACGCCGCGGTTCACGCCGACGGCGCCCTTGGCCGCGCCGGTCCATCCTATGCCCTCGGCCACGGCACGGTCGCGGCGCAAGCGGTCAGCGGCGGCCACGCCCACTGCGCCGCCGAGTTGGGCGGATGCGGAGAATGCCAGACCCTGCCCGGCATGAGCCCGGCCATGGCGACGCATGCGGCGAGGCCTGGCTGGCCCGACTTCATCGCCGCCCTTCCCTCGCCGCCGCCGCCCAATCCGCCGCGTCGGCCGCCTCGCGTCTGAGAGCCGGTTCAAAGCCGGCCGCGCGCCGCGGCGCCTTGCACGGCTGACGCCGCGTCGAAATGCTCATGCGCCGCTTGCGCGCTCAGCCATCGCCGCGCCGGCCGGACTTTGAACCGACCCCAGGCCTTCCGCCTTCTTTATCTCGCAGACCCGCCGCGTTCGCCGCGGCGACGCGCCAGGCCGGCATCGGTCTGACTTTGCTTGGGACTACCACATATGAATGTAATCATCGGCTACCTCGTCGTGATCGGCATGATCTTCGGCGCCTTTCTGATCCACGGCGGCGCCATCGGCGCCATTCTCTCCGCGATGCCCACCGAGATGATGGCGATTCTGGGCGGCGCGTTGGGCGCCTTCATCGTCGCCAACCAGACCAAGAATCTGAAAGCGGTGGCGCGCGCGCTGCCCGCCGCGCTCAAGGGCTCGCGCCACAACAAGGCCCGCGCGCTGGACTTGCTGTGCCTGTTGTACGAACTGCAGGCCAAGGCGCGCAAGGAAGGGCTGATGGCGCTGGAAGCCGATGTCGACGCCCCCGGACAAAGCCCTGTCTTCAGCAAGTATCCGGCCATCGCTCAAGACCACCATGCGCTTAACTTCATCCGCGACTATCTGCGCATCATGGTCAGCGGCAATCTGAACGCCTTCGAAATCGAGAGCCTGATGGACGTGGAACTGGAAACCCACCACCAGGAGGGCATGGCGCCTATCGCCGCCATCCAGCGTCTGGGCGACGCCTTGCCGGCCTTCGGCATCGTCGCCGCCGTGCTGGGCGTGGTCAACACCATGGCCTCGGTCGGCGCGCCGCCGGCGGTGCTGGGCGGCATGATAGGCTCGGCGCTGGTGGGCACCTTCCTCGGCATCCTGCTGTCCTACGGCATGGTGTCGCCGCTGGGCGCGCTGCTGGAACAGAAGCTGGACGAGGACAGCAAGGAATTGCAATGCATCAAGACCGTGCTCTTGGCCGGCATGCAGGGCTATCCGCCGCCCAGCGCCATCGAGTTCGGCCGCAAGGTACTGTTTTCCAGCGAACGCCCGGAGTTCGAGGAAATGGAACAGCGCATCAAGAGCCTGCGCTGAACGGAATCAGGGCGGACGCGTCCACCCCCAGTCCAAACTGGCCGCCAAGCCGCAGTTCCGCGCCCAGGCTCGCCGCCTCCCGCGCGGACAGGCTCAGGCTCAGCCGCCCCGCCTGCGCCGCCACTTCCACCCGGGCGCCATCCGCCAGCCAGGTCAGCGACTCGATGCGCGCCGGCGGGTGCTGCGGCCCCAGCCGCAGCGCGTGGCCCGGCACCACCGCGTGCTCCAGCACGTTTTCATAGCCGATGAAGCGCGCCAGCCACGCATTCGCCGGCCTGGCCAACAGCTGCGGCGGCGTCTCGCATTGCACGATGCGCCCCTGGCGCAGCACCGCGGCGCGGCTCGCCATCGCAAACGCTTCCTCTCTGTCGTGCGTGACCAGAATGGCCGGTATGCCGGACTCCGCCAGCAACTGCGCGAACTCCCCTTGCAACTGACCGCGCAAATGCGCGTCCAGGCTGGAGAACGGCTCGTCCAGCAGCAAGAGCCGCGGACGCGTCACCATCGCGCGCGCCAGCGCCACCCGCTGTTGCTCGCCGCCGGACAAGGTCCAGACCTTGCGCCTTTGATAACCGCCCAGACCCAAACGCTCCAGCATCGCCGCGGCGGCGGCGGCGGCCTGGGCGCGGGACGATCCCCGTTCGATCAGACCGAACATCGCATTGCCAAGCACGTCCAGATGCGGAAACAAGGCGAAATCCTGGAACATCAGCGCGAAGCCGCGCCGCTCCGGCGGCAGCCGGCTGATGTCCTCGCCGTTGAAACGAACCGCGCCGCCGTCCAGCGGCAGCAGGCCGGCGATGATTTTGAGCAAGCTGCTCTTGCCGCAGCCGGACGGTCCCAGCAGAGCCAGGGTCTCCCCGGCGGCCACCTCCAGCGACACACCGTCCGCCGCCACCCGCGCGCCGAAGCGCTTTTCAATTCCTATGAGCTCAAGCACGCCCGTCTCCTTTTCCCGGTTCTCCCGGTCTGGCCGCGCCGCTTTCAATCACGGCGAAAGCCAGCGTCGCCAACACCATCAGCAGGCCGGACAACAGCATCGCCGCATCCGCGTTGGCCTGGCCCGGCCGGCCCAGCTTCTGATAAATCAAGGTGGTCAGGGTCAACCACTCCGGCCGTGACAGGAATAAGGTCACCGCGAACTCCCCCACCGCGGTGGCGGCGGCGAAGGCCAGCCCGCGCCGCAGCGCCGGCTGCAACAAGGGCCAGATCACCCGTCGGAACAGCCGCCAGGGCGAGGCCCCCAGGGAGCGCGCCGCCTGCGCCAGATGTTCCGGCATGCCGTCCAGCGCCGCGCCGGCGGCTTTGGCGACGAAGGGATAGGCCAGCAAGACGTAGGCTGCCAACAGCATGGCCAAATCCGCGCTCCAGCTCGGATAGAGCAGCAGCAAGCCAAACGCCACGCAGACCGGCGACACCACGAAAGGCAGAAAGGCCAGGGCCCGCAACCACAGCCAGCGCCCGGCGGCCAGCGCGTGGCACAGGCCCAGCAGGCCGGACAGCAATACGGTCAGCAAGGTGAAACGCGCCGAGTTGAACAAGGCCAGCCGCAATTCCTCGTCCCACAGTCCGGCCAGGCCGTCGAGCGCGGACAGCGCTTTCCACAGCACCGCCAGCAAGGGCAAGCCGGCGAAGATCAACAGAATGGCGAGGGCCGCCGTCAGCCAGGCGCGGTCCGTCCAGGTCCGCGCGGGCGCGGGGAGCAGCGGCTCACAGCGCGCCGGCACGCCCAAACGCGCCTCCAGCCAGGCGTAGACCGCGGCGACGCCGCCGGCCACCAGCAGGCTCAGCAAGGCCAGCGCGCCGGCGTCGGCCAGATTCAGCTCATACGCCACCAGCGTGTAAATCTCGACTTCCACCGTGGCGTAACGCTGGCCGCCCAGCAACAGCGCCAGGCCGAAGCCGGAGAAACAGTAGAGGAAGACCAAGCATAGATTGGGCAACAGCCAGGGCAGCGCCGCCGGCCATTCCACGCGCCAGAACGCGCGCCAACGCCCGGCGCCCAGGCTGCGGGCCGCGGCCAGCCGGCTGGCCGGCACCTGGGCGAAGCCATCGGCGGCCGCGCGGATCACCAACGGCAGATTGAAGAACAGATTGCCGTACAGCAGCAGCCAGGGCGAATCCTGCAGGTTCAGCCCGCTCAAACCCTGAGGGCCGAACAGCGCCAACACGCCGACGCCGGCGACCAGGGTGGGCATCACGAAGGGCAGCATCAGCAGGCGCAGCGCCAGGCCGCGCCCGGCGAAGCGGAAGCGAGCCAGCGCCCACGCCGCCGGCACGCCGAGCAGCAAGGCCAGCGCGCAGGTCGCCGCACCCTGCAGCAGCGACCACATCATGCGCCAGCGCAGATAGGAATCGCTCAGCAAACCGAAGGACAGCGGCTCGCCGCCCTCCTTCAACAACCGCGCCAACGGCGAAATAGACATCGCCAGCAAAAACAGCAAGGGAGGCGCCGCCAGCAACAGGCGGCTCCGACGGCTCAACATCAAAACGGCGTTCCCTTCAACGGCCAGCGGGCGGTCAACACATCCTCCACCCCGTCTTCATCCTCGCTTTGCCCCGCCTTGACGAAGCCCAGATCCGCGGCCAAACATTGCGAAGGCAGATTGTCCGGCGCGATGGACAGCACCAGCCGCGGCGCGCCGGCCAGGGCCGCCCAAGCCCCCATCGCCAGCACCGCTTCTCGGGCATAGCCCTGGCGGCGATAAGCCGGGTAAATCGTGTAACCCAATTCCACGTCGCCGTAGCCGCCCAAATAAGGATGGCCGGGCAAGGAGTGGAAGTTGACGTGGCCGACCATCGTCAGATCGTCGCGGCGCAGCAAGGCGCGCACCGACCAGGGCGCGTAGTCGGGCTGGCGCTCGATGTCGTCCAGCCGCATGCTCATCAAGTCCTGCTCGTCCAACCATTCCGCCGCCAGCGGCGCGCCCAGCAGCTCGGCCGCCGTTTCCGGCTGACCGGCCAGGCACAGCCACAGCGTCTGCGGGTCCAGATGGCGCAGCAACAGCCGCGGCGTTTCGATGTCCGGAATCATTGCCCGCCCTTCAACACCACTCGGGTCCAGCGCGCCACCCATTGGCGGGAGCGCTCGGCGATCGCCTTGCTGTCCGGCGTGTCGTGCGCGGCCGGCTGCTCCGCGAAACGATAGACCGGGTCCAAACTCACCTTGTCCATCACCGGATACATCCACATGGTGGTGGTCACGTCCTTCTGCACCGCTTCGGAGCGCAGGAAGGCGATGAATTTCTCGCCCAGCGCCGCCTCCTTGCCGCCCTTGACCAGGGCCGCGCCCTCCACCTGGCGGAACACGCCGCCTTTCAAGGGCAGATTGCCGGTGGGCGCGTCGTTCAGTTTCTGTTTGCTGTAGAACACCTCGGCGGCCGGACTGGTCGCGTAGCTGACCACCAGCGGACGGCTGCCGCCGTTCTTGGAGAAATCGGTGTAGTAGGATTCGCTCCAACCCTTGCTGACCTTCAGCCCGTTGTCGCGCAAACGGCCCCAGAAGGCGAAGGCCTTATCCTCGCCCATGGCGGCGATGGTGGACAACATGAAAGCCAGGCCCGGGCTGGACGTGGCCGGATTTTGCACCACCAGCAGGTTCTTGTAGGCCGGCTTGCTCAAATCCTCCAGCGTCTTGGGCAGCACCAGCTGGCGCTGAGCGAACCAGGCCTTGTCGTAATTGAGGGTGACGTAGCCGTAGTCTATGCTCACCGCGCCGGGCAAGGCGGCCTTGCCGCCCTGGGCCAGCGCCGCCGGCACCGGAGCCAGCACGCCGGCCTGCTGCGCCTTGCCGATCAGGCTGTTGTCGATGCCGAACACCACGTCGGCGATGGGATTGGCCTTGGTCAGAATCAGCTTGTTCAGCATCTCGCCGGCGTCCCCGGCCTTGATGATGGAGACCTTGGCGCCGTTCTGCTTTTCGAACTCGGCCAGCAAGGGCTTGGACACGGTGAAAGAACTGTGCGACAGCACGCGCAGCTCGGCCGCCGACGCGGCCAGGCTGGACACCGCCAGCGCAACGGCTATCAAAGAGGAAAAGCGCTTCATGGATATCTCCGTACACGATAGTCCGGAGCAAGCGGAATGCGGGCCCTGGCCCGCGCATCACGCTCCCTCCGCTGGCATGACCCAGATCAGGTTGCAGGGTATTTTCTCAGCCCGCGTCGCGGGCACCCCTGGTGACAGCGCGCCAGTATACCGCAGCGGCCGCCGGCTGGCAGCCAACAATCCTTAACAGAGTGGACCCGCGCCTTAACACGCCGATGACAAGCGCCTTCTAAGCTGAATGCATGCTTACGCCCGCTCCGGGCGCGTTTGGAGACCATGCTTGAACCCCATGCCCACCCTTGGCCGGCCGCCGACTAGAGCGGCAGAGGCCATCCGCTTCACCGCAAAAACCGCGCTGGGGCTCCTGCTGGCCGCGCTCAGCCTGCCCCCGCTGGCCCAGGCCGGCATCGGCGTCGCCGGCGCGCGTCATTTGCTGTCCCGCACCGGCTTCGGTGCCAACCCGGCGCAAATCGCCGTGTACGCGCCGCTGAGCCGCGAAGCCGCGGTGGATCGGCTGCTGGCCAATAGCCAGGCCAACGCCGCCACGCCGCCGCCGTCCTGGGTCGACGAAGCCTTCGAGCGGCCGGGGCAGCCCAATTTAGACGAAGAGGCGAAAAAGGCGCTGCAAAAGCTGCGCGCCGAGCACGCGGTGGAATTGCGCGGCTGGTGGCTGAACGAGATGCGCTACACCTCGTCGCCGCTCAGCGAAAAAATGACCCTGTTCTGGCACAACCACTTCGTCTCCGCGCTGGACAAGGTGCGCTCGCCCCAACTGATGTATCGGCAAAACGTCTTGCTGCGCCAGTACGCGCTGGGCAACTTCGGCGCCATGCTGCACGCCGTCGCCCGCGATCCGGCGATGATGCGCTATCTGGACACCGCCAATAACCGCAAGGGCCAGCCGAACGAGAACTTCGCGCGCGAGGTGATGGAGCTGTTCACCCTGGGCGAAGGCCATTACAGCGAACAGGACATCCGTGAAGCCGCGCGCGCCTTCACCGGCTGGGGACTGGATCGCGACGAGCGCTTCGTCAACCGCCCGCGCTTGCACGACGACGGCGACAAGCTCGTCTTCGGCCAGCGGGGCGACTTCAACGGCGACGATGTCTTGGACCTGCTGCTGCGACAGCCGGCCACCGCCGAGTTCATCGCCGCCAAGCTGTGGAAGGCCTTCGTCTCGCCCAAGCCGGATCCGGCCGCCGTCAAGCGGCTGGCCGCCGGCTTCCGCAACAGCCGCTACGAAATCAAGCCCTTGCTGCGCGCGCTGCTGCTAAGCCCGCAGTTCTGGAGCAGCCAGGGCCAGTTGGTGAAATCGCCGCTGGAGCTGACCATAGGCACCCTGGTCACCTTCGACCTGAACCCGCCGGACTGGCGCGCGCTGGCCGGGCTCAACCGTCAGTTGGGCCAGGACGTGTTCGCGCCGCCCAACGTCAAAGGCTGGCCGGGCGGCGAGGCCTGGATCAACAGCGCCACCTTGCTCAGCCGCAAACAGTTCCTGGACCGCATCGCCCGCGACGCCGCGCCTGCGCGCAACGCCTTTGCGCTGCCGGACGGCGGCATGGACGAAATGAAGGGACGCGAGGCGCGCATCAACCGGCTGGCGGCCGCCGGCCTGCGTTCCATCAGGCTGCAGCCGGATGAATGGAGCGCCATCTACCAAATCCGCAGCGCTCAGGACGCCGCCAAACTCTTGCTGGCCTTGCCGCCGGCCAATCCCCTGCCCGAATCCGGCAGCGGCGCGCAAGCCATCGCCCCGCTGCTGCTGGACCCGGTTTATCAAGTTCACTGACGGAAACCCAGCCATGTTCCAGCGACGACAATTTCTCAAAGCCATGGCCGGCGGCCTGATGGTGTCCATACTGCCCAATCTGAGCTGGGCGCTGGCGCCGGCCGGCTATCAACGCCTGTTGGTGCTGATCGAACTCAAGGGCGGCAACGACGGCCTCAACACCGTGGTGCCCTACGCCAGCGCCGACTATTACCGGCTGCGCCCCGGCATCGCGATTCCCCGCAACCAAGTGCTGCCGCTGGACGAACGCCTGGGCCTGCACCCGGCCATGACCGGCCTGCGCCCGCTATGGCAGCAGCAGGAGCTGGCGGTCTTGCAGGGGGTGGGTTATCCCGATCCCAATCTGTCCCACTTCCGTTCCATCGAGATTTGGGAAACCGCGTCCAATAGCCAGCAATACCTGAGCGAGGGCTGGTTGACCCGATTGTTCCGCGAGCAGCCGACGCCGCGCGGATTCGCCGCCGACGGCGTGGTGTTGTCCAGCCAGGCGTTGGGCCCGCTGGACGGCGGCGCCCGCGCGGTGGTGCTGAGCAATCCGCAAGACTTCGCGCGCCAGGCCAAACTGGCCGCGGACCAAGGCCATGCCGGCAGCGGCGCGCTGGGCCACATTCTCAAGGTGGAGGGCGACATCCGCCAGGCCGCCGCCGAACTGAGCCAAGCCGCCAAACCCGTGGCCGCGGCGGATTCGCCGATGGCCGCGCCCCGGCCGGCCGGAGCCTTCGCCCAGGCCGTCGCGACCCTGACCGACACCCTGTCCCGCGGCGTATCCATCGCCGTGGCCCGCATCACGCTCACCGGCTTCGACACCCACGGCAACCAGCCGCCCACCCAGGCGCGGCTGCTGGGAGAGCTGGCCGACGGCATCGCGCTATTGCGCACGCAATTGCAACAGCAGGGGCGCTGGGACGACACCCTGGTGCTCAGCTACGCCGAATTCGGCCGCCGCCCGCGCGAAAACGGCAACCGCGGCACCGACCACGGCACCGCCAACGTCCATTTCGCCGCCGGCGGGCGCGTGCGCGGCGGCCTGTATGGGCAAAGCCCGCAATTGGCCGGCGTCGACGACGGCAACCTGCCTTGCGCCATCGACTTCCGCCAGGTCTACGCCACCGCCATCCAGAGCTGGTGGGGCAAGGACGCCCACAATGTGCTGGGCGGCCGCTTCGCCCCCCTGCCCATTCTGAAGGCATGAAAAAAGCCGGCCCCTAGGGGCCGGCCGTCTATAGAGAACCACTCAGCGATTTACTTCCAGCTGGACGCCAACACCGGCTGCAAAGCCGCCTGATAGTTGTCCGGCAGGTTGACCTGGCCAGCGGCCGGCGGATTGAAGGCCGCCATCGCATTGACCAGCGCCTGCACCTGACTGGCCGCCAGGGCCTTGCCGTCGCCGGACTGGAGGGTCTCGATCTGGTTCGCGGCATTGCCGAACCAGTTGTTAATCGACACCTTGTCCTCAGTGCCGATCACGCTGACCTCCAGGCTGGCGCCCTGACGCTTGAACCACAGCTGGTCGGCATTGACGCCCTGGCCGAACTTCAACACATCCTGGCCGCCGGTGTCGGTGATGCCGTCCTGGCCATCGCCGCGCTCGAACTGATAGGTGTCGTTGCCGTTGCCGCCCTCAAGCACGTCGTTGCCGCGGCCGCCGACCAACAGATCGTTGCCCTCGCCGCCGTACAAGGCGTCATGGCCGCCGTTGCCAACCAGCCAATCGTCAAGCGCGCCGCCGCGCAGGGTATCGCCCAGCTCGGTGCCCAACAAGGGCACGCCCTGCTTCATCAACTGATCGGCGGTCCACTTCGTGCCGGAAACAAAGGTGATCTGTTCGATCCAGTTCAAACGATCGCCAAACCAATCCTTCACCGTCACGCTGTCCTGGCCGTTGATGTGGCGGAACACCATGTCGTTGCCGCTGCGCAGCACCTGGATGTCGCTTTCCTTGATGTCCGCTCCAAAGCGCAGTTCATCGCGGAACGTGTCCACATCCGACACTTCCCGCGCCCGATCAATGATCAGATCCTGACCATCGCCCAGATTGAACAGATACACGTCGCGACCAAAACCGCCCGTCATGGTGTCATTGCCGGTACCGCCCTCAAAGGTGCCGTTCCAGCCATACCACCCTGTGCTCAACTGGTCATTGCCGGCGCCGCCTCGCAAGGTGTCCGCCTCTTCACGCCAGCTGCCGCCTTCGCCGCCGATCAGCGTGTCGTCGCCGTCGCCGCCTTCCAGCAGGTCAGCGCCGTTGCCGCCATTGAGCAGGTCCTTGCCGACGCCGCCGCGCAGCGTGTCGTTGCCTTCTTCGCCGAACAGGCCGTCGTCACCCGCCCCGCCTTCCAGCAGGTCGTTGCCGTTGCCGCCGTACAGCGAATCGTTGCCGCCGTTGCCCAGCATCCAGTCATCGACATTGCCGCCGCGCAGCGTGTCGCCCAGCTCGGTGCCAATCAGCGGCACGCCTTGCTTCATCAGATCGAACGCGGTCCATTTCACGCCGCTGGCGAAGGTGATCAGCTCGATCCAGTTCAAACGATCGCCAAACCAATCCTTCACCGTCACGCTGTCCTGGCCGTTGATGTGGCGGAACACCATGTCGTTGCCGCTGCGCAGCACCTGGATGTCGCTTTCCTTGATGTCCGCTCCAAAGCGCAGTTCATCGCGGAACGTGTCCACATCCGACACTTCCCGCGCCCGATCAATGATCAGATCCTGACCATCGCCCAGATTGAACAGATACACGTCGCGACCAAAACCGCCCGTCATGGTGTCATTGCCGGTACCGCCCTCAAAGGTGCCGTTCCAGCCATACCACCCTGTGCTCAACTGGTCATTGCCGGCGCCGCCTCGCAAGGTGTCCGCCTCTTCACGCCAGCTGCCGCCTTCGCCGCCGATCAGCGTGTCGTCGCCGTCGCCGCCTTCCAGCAGGTCAGCGCCGTTGCCGCCATTGAGCAGGTCCTTGCCGACGCCGCCGCGCAGCGTGTCGTTGCCTTCTTCGCCGAACAGGCCGTCGTCACCCGCCCCGCCTTCCAGCAGGTCGTTGCCGTTGCCGCCGTACAGCGAATCGTTGCCGCCGTTGCCCAGCATCCAGTCATCGACATTGCCGCCGCGCAGCGTGTCGCCCAGCTCGGTGCCAATCAGCGGCACGCCTTGCTTCATCAGATCGAACGCGGTCCATTTCACGCCGCTGGCGAAGGTGATCAGCTCGATCCAGTTCAAACGATCGCCAAACCAATCCTTCACCGTCACGCTGTCCTGGCCGTTGATGTGGCGGAACACCATGTCGTTGCCGCTGCGCAGCACCTGGATGTCGCTTTCCTTGATGTCCGCTCCAAAGCGCAGTTCATCGCGGAACGTGTCCACATCCGACACTTCCCGCGCCCGATCAATGATCAGATCCTGACCATCGCCCAGATTGAACAGATACACGTCGCGACCAAAACCGCCCGTCATGGTGTCATTGCCGGTACCGCCCTCAAAGGTGCCGTTCCAGCCATACCACCCTGTGCTCAACTGGTCATTGCCGGCGCCGCCTCGCAAGGTGTCCGCCTCTTCACGCCAGCTGCCGCCTTCGCCGCCGATCAGCGTGTCGTCGCCGTCGCCGCCTTCCAGCAGGTCAGCGCCGTTGCCGCCATTGAGCAGGTCCTTGCCGACGCCGCCGCGCAGCGTGTCGTTGCCTTCTTCGCCGAACAGGCCGTCGTCACCCGCCCCGCCTTCCAGCAGGTCGTTGCCGTTGCCGCCGTACAGCGAATCGTTGCCGCCGTTGCCCAGCATCCAGTCATCGACATTGCCGCCGCGCAGCGTGTCGCCCAGCTCGGTGCCAATCAGCGGCACGCCTTGCTTCATCAGATCGAACGCGGTCCATTTCACGCCGCTGGCGAAGGTGATCAGCTCGATCCAGTTCAAACGATCGCCAAACCAATCCTTCACCGTCACGCTGTCCTGGCCGTTGATGTGGCGGAACACCATGTCGTTGCCGCTGCGCAGCACCTGGATGTCGCTTTCCTTGATGTCCGCTCCAAAGCGCAGTTCATCGCGGAACGTGTCCACATCCGACACTTCCCGCGCCCGATCAATGATCAGATCCTGACCATCGCCCAGATTGAACAGATACACGTCGCGAGCAAAGCCGCCCGTCATGGTGTCATTGCCGGTACCGCCCTCAAAGGTGCCGTTCCAGCCATACCACCCTGTGCTCAACTGGTCATTGCCGGCGCCGCCTCGCAAGGTGTCCGCCTCTTCACGCCAGCTGCCGCCTTCGCCGCCGATCAGCGTGTCGTCGCCGTCGCCGCCTTCCAGCAGGTCAGCGCCGTTGCCGCCATTGAGCAGGTCCTTGCCGACGCCGCCGCGCAGCGTGTCGTTGCCTTCTTCGCCGAACAGGCCGTCGTCACCCGCCCCGCCTTCCAGCAGGTCGTTGCCGTTGCCGCCGTACAGCGAATCGTTGCCGCCGTTGCCCAGCATCCAGTCATCGACATTGCCGCCGCGCAGCGTGTCGCCCAGCTCGGTGCCAATCAGCGGCACACCTTGCTTCATCAGATCGAACGCGGTCCATTTCACGCCGCTGGCGAAGGTGATCAGCTCGATCCAGTTCAAACGATCGCCAAACCAATCCTTCACCGTCACGCTGTCCTGGCCGTTGACGTGGCGGAACACCATGTCGTTGCCGCTACGCAGCACCTGGATATCGCTTTCCTTGATGTCCGCTCCAAAGCGCAGTTCATCGCGGAACGTGTCCACATCCGTCGCTTCCCGCGCCCGATCAATGATCAGATCCTGGCCATCGCCCAGATTGAACAGATACACGTCGCGACCAAAACCGCCCGTCATGGTGTCATTGCCGGTGCCGCCCTCAAAGGTGCCGTTCCAGCCATACCACGCCGTGCTCAACTGGTCATTGCCGGCGCCGCCTCGCAAGGTGTCCGCTTCTTCACGCCAGCTGCCGCCTTCGCCGCCGATCAGCGTGTCGTCGCCGTCGCCGCCTTCCAGCAGGTCAGCGCCGTTGCCGCCATTGAGCAGGTCCTTGCCGACGCCGCCGCGCAGCGTGTCGTTGCCTTCTTCGCCGAACAGGCCGTCGTCACCCGCCCCGCCTTCCAGCAGGTCGTTGCCGTTGCCGCCGTACAGCGAATCGTTGCCGCCGTTGCCCAGCATCCAGTCATCGACATTGCCGCCGCGCAGCGTGTCGCCCAGCTCGGTGCCAATCAGCGGCACGCCTTGCTTCATCAGATCGAACGCGGTCCATTTCACGCCGCTGGCGAAGGTGATCAGCTCGATCCAGTTCAAACGATCGCCAAACCAATCCTTCACCGTCACGCTGTCCTGGCCGTTGACGTGGCGGAACACCATGTCGTTGCCGCTACGCAGCACCTGGATATCGCTTTCCTTGATGTCCGCTCCAAAGCGCAGTTCATCGCGGAACGTGTCCACATCCGTCGCTTCCCGCGCCCGATCAATGATCAGATCCTGGCCATCGCCCAGATTGAACAGATACACGTCGCGACCAAAACCGCCCGTCATGGTGTCATTGCCGGTGCCGCCCTCAAAGGTGCCGTTCCAGCCATACCACGCCGTGCTCAACTGGTCATTGCCGGCGCCGCCACGCAAGGTGTCCGCCTCTTCACGCCAGCTGCCGCCTTCGCCGCCGATCAGCGTGTCGTCACCGTCGCCGCCTTCCAGCAGATCGGCGCCGTTGCCGCCGTTCAGTGAATCGTTGCCAGCGCCGCCGCGCAGCGTGTCGTTGCCGTCTTCGCCGTACAGGCTATCGTTACCCGTTCCGCCTTCCAGCAGATCGTTGCCAACCCCGCCGTACAGGGTGTCGTTGCCGGCGCCGCCGAACAGGCTGTCGTTGCCTTCATTGCCGAACAACTGGTCATCCCCGGCCAGGCCGAAGATCACGTCATTGCCCTTGGCTCCCTTCAGCGTATCCGCGCCGTCGGTGCCGTTCAGGGTCACGGCCGCCAGGCTGATCAGTTCGAGCAGACTCCAGCTGCCGCCGTTGGCGAACACGATGCTGCCGGACCATGAGCTCTGCACCGACATGCCGGCCTGGATGGTGATGCTGTCCACGCCGTTGCCATGTCGCAGCACCACATCGTCGCCAATGCGCACCACGGTGATGTCGGTCACCGAAATCCCCACGCCGAAGCGGATCTCCTCGTAGCTGCTCCAAGCGAGGTTGACGCCCTTTTCGCCATAGCGAATGGTGTCCTGGCCGTCGCCCAGATTGAAGATATAGACATTGCGCCCGGCGCCGCCTTCCAGCACGTCGTTGCCTGCGCCGCCCTTCAAGGTGTCGTTGCCGCCGCGGCCAATCAGGGTGTCGTTGCCGGCGCCGCCGTCCAGCAGGCTGCCGCCCGCGCCGCCGATCAACACATCATTGCCGGCGGTGCCGATATAGATGCCGCTGGCCCACTGATTGATCTGCACTGAGGTCCAGCTGCTGCCGTCGGCGAACACCACGCCGCCCACCCAGTTGCTCTGGCTGAGGAACCAGCCCTGGATCAGCACCGAATCCACGCCGTTGACGTGTTGCAGCAACACGTCGTCGCCCACGCGCACCACGGTGATGTCGGTCACCGAGATGCCGGCGCCAAAGCGGATTTCGCTCTGGTGGCTGACGCTGACGTTCAAGGAGTTGTTGATCACCACGTCGCGGCCGTCGCCCAGATTGAAGACGTAGATGTCTTGGCTGCCGCCGCCCTTGAGGGTGTCGTTGCCCTTGCCGCCTTCCAGGATGGCCGTGCCGCCGCCGCTGCTGATCAGCACGTCGTTGCCGGCGCCGCCCTTCAGGGTGTCGTTGCCGCCGCCGCCGATCAGCACGTCGTCGCCGTCGCCGCCGTCCAGCAGGTCATGGCCCTTGCCGCCCTTGAGGACGTCGTTGCCGCTGGTGCCGATGAAAATGCCCGCGGCGAACTGATTGATCTGCACCGAAGTCCAGCTGCTGCCGTCGGCGAACACCACGCTGCCCACCTGGGACAATTGGCTGCTAAACCAGCCCTGAATGCGCACCGAGTCGCTGCCGTTGACGTGTTGCAGCACGATGTCGTCGCCTACGCGCACCACGGTGATGTCGGTCACCGAAATCCCCGCGCCAAAGCGGATTTCGCTGCTCATGCCCACCGATACGTTCAGCGAGCTGTTGATGATGAGATCGCCGCCGTCGCCCAGATTGAACACATAGATGTTCCGGTCCGCGCCGCCGCGCAAGGTGTCGTTGCCCTTGCCGCCGTCCAGGATCACCGTGCCGCTGCCGGTGGCGATCAGCACGTCGTTGCCGTTGCCGCCGCGCAAGGTGTCGTTGCCGCCGCCGCCAATCAGCGTATCGTCGCCGTCGCCGCCTTCCAGCAGATCGCTGCCGCTGCCGCCGTGGAAGGCGTCGTTGCCGCTGCCGCCCACATAGACGCCTTTGACGAACTGGTTGATCTGCACTGCAGTCCAGCTGCCGCCGTCGGCGAACACCACGCTGCCCACTTGCATGCTCTGGCTGCTGAACCAGCCCTGGATGCGCACCGAGTCGCTGCCGTTGACATGCTGCAACAGCACGTCGTCGCCAATACGCACCACGGTGATGTCGGTCACCGCGATGCCGACGCCGAAGCGGATTTCGCTGCTCACGCCCACCGACACGTTCAGCGAATTGTTGATGATCACATCGTTGCCGTCGCCCAGATTGAACACATAGATATTGTGTTCGCTGCCGCCTTGCAGGGTGTCGTTGCCCTTGCCGCCTTCCAGGATGGCCGTGCCGCCGCCGCTGCTGATCAGCACGTCGTTGCCGGCGCCGCCCTTCAGGGTGTCGTTGCCGCCGCCGCCGATCAGCGTATCGTCGCCGTCGCCGCCGTCCAGCAGATCGCCGCCCTTGCCGCCGGTCAG
Organism: Chromobacterium rhizoryzae; assembly: GCF_020544465.1. Classification (NCBI taxonomy): domain Bacteria; kingdom Pseudomonadati; phylum Pseudomonadota; class Betaproteobacteria; order Neisseriales; family Chromobacteriaceae; genus Chromobacterium; species Chromobacterium rhizoryzae. The sequence goes on along the minus strand of NZ_CP066126.1, from coordinate 1,975,258 downwards.
CACGTCCTTGCCGCTGGTGCCGCCCGCGGCCACCACCATGGTCAAGAGCTCGGCCGCGCTCCATTTGGAGCCGTCGGCGAACAAGACCACGCCGGCCCAGCCGGTCTTGTCGACCAGGCCGTTCTTGACGCGGATGCTGTCCTGGCCGTTGACATGCTGCAACAGCAGGTCATTGCCTGCGCGCAGCACGCGGATGTCCTTGGCGCTGATGCCGGCCTTGAAGCGGATTTCATCGTTGGCGCTCAAGGCGGCGATCTTGCCGATCTGGGCACCGTAGTTGATCAGGTCGCGGCCGTCGCCCACGCCGAAGACGAAGGTTTCACGGCCCTTGTTGCCGATCAGCACATCGTCGCCGGCCCCGCCTTCCATCGTGGTGTGGCCGCTGACGCCGCCTTGCAGCTGGTCGTCGCCGGCGCCGCCGCGCAAGGTGTCCTCGCCGCCGTTGCCGATCAGAGTATCGTTGCCGGCGCCGCCGTCCAACAGATCGGACTGGCCGGAGCCCAGCAGCAGATCGTCGTCATCGCCGCCGGTCTGCACCTCCAACAGTTTCTGCGCCAGTTCCGCGCCCAGCCAGACGCTGCCGTCGGCGAACACGATCTGGCCATGCCAACCATGCTCAAGGCTGAAGCCCGCCTGGATGGTGATGGAGTCGCGGCCGTTGGCGTGGATCAGCACGATGTCGTCGCCCTGGCGCTCCACCCGGATGTCGTCCACCGAAATGCCGACGCCAAAGACAATGCGGTCCTGCAAGGTCACGCTGACGTCCACACCGTGCGCGGCGATCACGTCCGCGCCGTCGCCCAGGCCAAACTGGTAAATCTCCGCGCCGGCGCCGCCCACCAGGGTGTCGTTGCCCGCGCCGCCGATCAGCACGCTAACGCCCGCGCCGCCGCTGACCAGCACATCATTGCCCAGGCCGCCGATCAAGGTATCGTTGCCGCCGCCGCCGATCAGCGAATCATCGCCTGCGCCGCCGTCCAGCAGATCGCTGCCTTCCCAGCCGATCAAGGTATCGTTGCCGCTGCCGCCCAGCTGGGTCAGCTTGATATCGGCCTGGGTCCAGACCACGCCTTCGGCGAACACGATGCGCTCGATACGGCTGGACGCGCTGGCGAAATAGCCTTCCACCACCAGGCGGTCGCTGCCGTTGACGTGGATCAGCACCAGGTTGTCGCCCTGGCGGCTGACGCTGACGTCCTTGACCAGGATGTCGGCGCCAAAACGGATTTCGTCTTTCACCGACACGTCCACGCCGCCGGCGTCGCGAATCACGTCCACGCCGTCGCCCAGGTTGAACAGGTAAACATCGGCGCCGGCGCCGCCGATCAGCAGATCGTTGCCGCGACCGCCGTGCAGCACATTGTTGCCGCTGCCGCCGTCCAGGGTGTCGTCGCCGTCGCCACCCAGCAAGGTGTCGTTGCCGTCTTCGCCAAACAACTTGTCATTGCCGGCGCCGCCGTCCAACAGATCGTCGCCGCCGCGGCCGTTCAGCACGTCATTGCCGCCCAGGCCGATCAGATGATCCTTGCCCAGCCAGCCGTTGAGGATTTCCTTGCGCTCGCTGCCGGTCTGCACGATCACGCGCTGCGCCAGATCGTTAATGCCCCATTCGCCGCCGTCGGCGAATACGATGCGCTCGATCCAGAAGCTCTTGTCGGCGAACCAGCCCTTGATGGTGACCGCGTCGTCGCCGTTGCGGTGGGACAGCAGCAAATCGTCGCCCACATGCTCCAGCTGGATATCTTCCGGGCGGATGCCCGGGCCGAAGCGCAACTCGTCGCGGTAGGCCGGATCAGTATCCGCCGCGTCGCGCTTGTCCTGGGCGTTGTCGGTGATGGTGTCGAAACCGTCGCCCAGATTGAACAGATAGATGTCCTTGTCCGCGCCGCCGATCAGGGTGTCGTTGCCCTCGCCGCCGGCCAACACATTGTTGCCGCTGCCGGCATTGAGCAAATCGTCGCCGGCGCCGCCTTCCAGCGTGTCGTTGCCTGCATAGCCGTTGAGCACGTCGTCGCCGGCGCCGCCCTGCAGCAGATCATTGCCGTCATAGCCGTTCAAGGTGTCGTTGCCGGCACCGCCCTTGAGCACATCGTCCTGCGGGCCGCCTTCCAGCACGCCGCCCAGGTCGCTGCCCGTTACGCTTGTCGTCATAACTTGTTTCCTTATCAATATTTGTTTGTGTCATCACGCACTACGATTTACTGCTTGGTACTGCTCTTGCCGGTTCCACCGCCTAAGAGCCTGTTCAAAGTCTGCTGCGCTTCGGCGATACGGCGTTGAAACCCCCTTCGAAATACTCGTGTACCACTTGTACATTCCGCTTTCTCAGTGGTTTTCGCCTTGTCTCGCCCTTGCTCGCGAGACTTTGAATAGGCTCTAAGCCGCCTTCACTCCGCCGGCAAACCCAACAACCGTCGATAGCCCGCCAGCCCCGCCTCCACGCTGTAACGCGCCGCCGTCTCCCGCGCCGCACGCCGCAGCCCGCCGCCGTCCGTCTCCAAGGCCGCCCCCACCTTCTCCGCCAACGCCGCCGCGTCGAAGAAGTCGGTCAGCTCGCCGTTCTCCCCGTCCCGGATCACTTCCCGCACCGGCGCGGTGTCCGACGCCACGATGCGGCAGCCGCTGGCCATTGCTTCCAGCAGGCTCCACGACAGCACGAAGGGATAGGTCAGGTAGACATGGACCGCCGACACTTGCAGCACCTTTCGGTAAACCTCGTATGGCACTTTGCCCAGGAAGTGCACCCGCTCCGGGTCCACCGGCTTGTCCCGCAGCAATTTTTCGCGCCAGTTGGCCGCGTCGCGCGGCGCGCTGCCGTAGCTGACGCCGTCCCCGCCGACGATGACGATCTGGCTGTCCGGCCGTTGCCGCAGCAGCGCCGGCAGCGCGCGCATGAAGCTGTGGAAGCCGCGATAGGGTTCGAGGTTGCGCGCCACATAGCTGACGATGGGCTGGCCGGCGCGCAGCGTCCGGCCGTTGGGCAGGGCCAGCGTCGCCGTCGGGTCCGGCCCCAGTTGGCCGCAGCGGATGCCTTCGTGCTGGATCTGCACGCTCGGCCGGTAGGCCGCCGGGTGCAGGCTGTGTTGCCAGTGGGTGGGGGTGACGCTGTGATCGGCGTGTTCCAGGTTGAGCAGGTGCAGCGCGTTGCGCGCCCGCAGCCGCGCCGCGCCGTCCAGGCTGAGCGGGAATTCCGGATCGAAGTCGGCGTCGGCCCCTTGGCCGTGGTAGTAGTACTCGCTGTAGTGGATCAACCGCGCCGCCGGGAACAGGTCTTTGAGGAACAGGGTTTCGCCCCAGCCAGGGTGGGCCAGGATGACGTCCGGTCGGTAGCCGCGCTGTTGCAGCGGCTGTAAGGCGCGCAGCACGGCCTGGCCGTGCAGCACCGCGTCTTCGTAGCTGTGCAGATAGGGGTGGGTGTGCCGGTACGGGCCGCGGTGCGGCCGGTAACGCAGCAGTTTGACGCCGGCCAGGCCGGGCGCGCTGTCGCGCCCCACCGCCAGCAGCTCGATGTCCGACCGCCCGGTCAGGTGTTCGGCGATGTGGCGCAGTTGGCCGGGGAAGTTTTGATGGATCAGCAGCAGTTTCATCTCAACGCTCGCGCAGGCCTTCGCCAACATGCTGTTGCAGCGGGCTGCTGCCTTTTTTTATGGAGACACATCCCTATAGCCCGCCTATTAGCAACATAAAAACCCCAAACGCATTAACATTAATCACACCCCAATAATTTGTTTTCAAATTCAAGCCTGAGTCACCCACTCTAAACCTAATAAAAACAAGAAATGAAATGAATTGAAAAAACACAAATTTAAGTTGCTCAAAATGAAAACCACTCAACCCAATCGACCTAACAAAAAGCGCACCAAATACAAAAACCCAAACAAGCGCACTAAACCCATCAATTGTGCGCACCAATAAAGGACCTAAGTCTCTAGCATATTTCACAACAAACCCCCAGCATCAATAGCATGCCTATTCAACAAACAAGCTCACTCACCACTGCCACTCCAATATTGAAAAACCGTGGCACTCACAAATAAAATTTATTTCCATCAACACTTGCCATCAAAATATCCAAACCACCATAAACGTTATTAGTGAGCTCCCCTTAATTTCATCTCAACGCTCGCGCAGGCCTTCGCCCACGTGCTGTTGCAGCGGACTCAGGAAGTAGTCGATCACCCGCCGCCGCCCGGTCTTGATTTCCGCGCTCACCGTCATGCCGGCGCTGAGCCGCACCCGCGCGCCGTCTATGCTCAGGTGGTCTTGCTTCAGCCGGATCCGCGCCAGGAACACCAAGCCCTTCTTCTCGTCTTGCATCGCGTCGTGGCTGACGCTGTCCACCACGCCGTCCAGGTAGCCGTAGCGGGTGTAGGGGAAGCTTTCCACTTTGACGGTGGCCGCCTGTCCCGGCCGCACAAAGCCGATGTCTTTGTTTTCGATCTGCGCTTCGATTTCCAGGGTTTCGTCCCGCGGCACCACCGCCAGCAGCGGCTGCGCTTCGGTGACCACGCCGCCCACGGTGTGGATGGCCAGTTGCTGCACGCTGCCGGCCACCGGCGCGGTCAGCCGGGTCAGCGCCTGCCGTTGGCCGGTCTTTTTCTGGTCTTCGCCGTATTGGCGCATTTGTTCGCGCGCTTCGCGCAGTTTGTCGAGGGCCTCGCTGCGGAAGTTGGCTTGCAGCGCTTTGCGTTCTTGTTCTTGCCCGGCGATGGCGGCGTCAAGTTCTTGCAGCCGGCTTTGCTGGCTGGCCAGGTCGCCTGCCTGTTCGATGCGCGCTTGTTGTTTGTCCAGGTAGGCGTGCTTGGAGATGAAGTTCTTGGCCAGCAGGTCTTGGTAGTCGTGTTCGCGCGCGGCGGCGATGCGGCCGGTGGCTTGCAGTTTGCTCACTTGCTGGCGGGTGGTGGCGTGTTCGGCCTGGCGTTGGCGCAGGGTGGCGTTCAGCGCTTCGAGCTTGGCCTGGTAGCCGCGCCATTGGCCCAGCGCCAGGCTTTCTTCGGCCAATCTCTGGCTGTCGGCGACGCCGGGGGTGGCCGGCAGCTGCGGCAGCCGGCCGCTGTCCAGCGCGTTCAGCAGCGCCTGGTAGCGCGCGGCGGCCAGCGCGGCGGCGGCGTGGGCGTCGTCGGCTTTTTGTTTGTCGGCGCTGGCGCTGGTGGCGTCCAGTTCGATCAGCACTTGGCCGGCCTTGACTTGCTGGCCGTCGCGCACGTGGATGGCTTTGACCACGCTGGGTTCCAGCGGCTGCAGGATTTTGGTGCGGCCGCCGCTGACGGTCTTGCCGCCGGCGACGGCGACGATGTCGAGCCGGCCCAGCGCGGACCACAGCAGCGCGATGAGGAATAGCGCGCCGATCAGGCGCATGCTCCACATCGGCAGCGGGGACAGCGGGCTGTCGGTCAGTTCCAGGTGGGCGGGCAGGAAGGCCAGTTCGTCTTCGCGCCGCGGCTGGGGGTCCAGTTGGCGGCGGATGGCCCAGTGCGCGGCAAAGGCCTGCCGGTAGCGCCGCGCGAAGTCGCGCAGCGCGTGCAGTTGGTGCTTCATGTACGGGTTTATCCTTGTTGCAGGCTGTGCAGGCGGGCGTAGTAGCCGTCGGGCTGGCGGAGCAGGTCTTCGTGGCGGCCGCTTTCGACGATGCGGCCTTGGTCCATGGCGATGATGCGGCTGGCGCCGCGCACGGTGCTCAAGCGGTGGGCGATGATGAGCACGGTGCGACCCTGACAGATGGCGCGCATGTTTTGCATGATCGCGCGTTCGGATTCGTAGTCCAGCGCGCTGGTGGCTTCGTCCAGGATCAGGATGCGCGGCTTGCTGATCAGCGCGCGGGCGATGGCGATGCGCTGGCGCTGGCCGCCGGACAGGCTGGCGCCGTGTTCGCCCACCATCGTGTCATAGCCTTCGGCCTGTTCCATGATGAAGTCGTGGGCGCCGGCCAGTTTGGCCGCCTGGATCACGTGGTCCAGCGCCAGCCCGGGTTCGGCCAGCGCGATGTTGTCGCGGATGCTTTGGTTGAACAGCAGGTTTTCTTGCAGCACCACGCCGATCTGCCGCCGCAGCCAGGCCGGGTCCGCCAGCGCCAGGTCGTTGCCGTCCACCAGCACGCGCCCGGATTCGGGCACGTACAGCCGTTGCACCAGCTTGGTCAGCGTGCTTTTGCCGGAGCCGGAACGGCCGACGATGCCGATGACTTCGCCGGCCCGGATGTCCAGGCTGAGGCCGCGCAGGATTTCCGGGCCGTCCGGCCGGTAGCGGAACACCACCTGGTCGAACTGGATGCGGCCCTGGATCGCCGGCAGCGCCGCGCGGCTGGCCGGCAGTTCGCTGCGGGTGTTGAGGATGTCGCCCAGCCGTTCCACCGAGATGCCGATCTGCTGGAAGTCTTGCCACAGTTGCGCCAGCCGCACCACCGGCGCCGCCACCTGGCCGGCCAGCATATTGAAGGCGATCAGTTGGCCGACGGACAGCTCGCCGGCGATCACCAGCCGCGCGCCCAGCCACAGGGTGGCGACGGTGACCAGTTTCTGGATCAGTTGCACGCCGTTCTGGCCGATATTGGCCAGCCGGGTGACGCGGAAGCCGGCGGCCACGTAGGCGGCCAGTTGGTTGTCCCAGCGCCGGGTCATGTGCGGTTCCACCGCCATCGCCTTGATGGTGCCGATGCCGCCCACCGCTTCCACCAGGAAGGATTGGTTGTCGGCGCCGCGCGCGAACTTCTCGTCCAGACGCCGCCGCAGCAGCGGGGTCAGCCCGGCCGACCACAGCGCGTAGCACGGCAGCGACACCAGCACGATCAGGGTCAGCCAGCCGCTGTAGTACCACATCACCGCCAGGAACACGAAGGAGAACAGCAGGTCCAGCACCGTGGTCAGCGCCTGGCCGGTGAGGAAGTTGCGGATATTGTCCAGCTCGCGCACCCGCGCCACGGTGTCCCCCACCCGCCGCGCTTCGTAGTAGGCCAGCGGCAGCGCCAGCAGGTGGCGGAACAGCCGCGCCCCCAGTTCCACGTCGATGCGGCTGGTGGTGTGGGCGAACACGTGGCTGCGCAGCGCCGACAGCGCCACATTGAACAGCGACAGGATCAACAGCCCGACGGCGATCACGTCCAGGGTGTTGAAGGCGCGGTTGACCAGCACCTTGTCCATCACCACCTGGAAGAACAGCGGCGTCACCAGCGCGAACAGCTGCAACACCAGCGACACCGCCAGCACTTCCAGCAAGAGCTTGCGGTATTTGACGATGGCCGGCACGAACCAGGTGAAGTCGAACTTGGCCAAGGCCCCCGCCGCCGACGCGCGCGAGGCCATCAGCAGCAGCCGGCCGGCGTAGCGCGCCGTCAGTTCCGCCTGGCTCAGCACTTGCGGCCGGCCGTGCTTGAGGTCGTGGATCAGCACTTTGTCGCCGTCGCAGCGGGCGATGATGAAGTGTTCGCCGTCCGGCCGCAGCGCCAGCGCCGGCAAGGCGGTCAGGCTGAGGCGGTCCGGGCTTTGTTTGACGATGCGGGCTTTAAGGTCCAGACCTTTGGCGGCCAGCAGCAGGTCGGTTTCGCTGAAGGGTTCGGCCTGGCGGCCGTATTGATGGGTGAGTTGCGCCGGGTCGGCGGCTACGCCGTGGAACTGGGCCAGCAGGACCAGGCCCAGCAAGCCCAAATCGCTGATGTTTGCGGAGGAGGCAGAACCGTCCGTATCCGTTTGAGCAAGCATAATGACCGATTGTATTTAATGATTGGGGGCACGATATGCCACACCATTACCCAATACAAGTAACACATTCACATTTTATTATGTGATTATTTAGCGCAACCAATAAGTGTTTGTTTGAAATAAAGCTTTTATTGATCTGCAATATTCTAAGTAAAACTACGCATTGACCGTGCAGCGCGCCAAATTGGGCGCCGTTTGCCCTCATGCCGGATGTCATGCGAGCAAGGATTCCCCAAGCCGTCTAGATTGGTACAATAAGCGTCCCGTGACGCCCGCCCGCGGCGGCCGTCCGCCCGTTCACGAGCCCAGCGCCTGATGACCACCGCAAACAGGCCCCCAGAACACCCCAGCATAGGCAGCAGATGACCAGTCCGAACCAGGCCGCCAACCCGGCGCCCACCGCCGAAGAACCGGTGCTCCGCGCTCCGGAAAACGAAAACACCCTGGCCACGCTGGCCATTCCGCTGGGCGAGACCATTCTGACGCTGACCGCCAACGGCACGCCCATTTACGGCATCTTGCAGCGCAGCCGGGCCATGACCGAGCAATCCGACTTCTTCCGGCTGCAGTTTCGCGGCTACGCCCGCGCCGACGGCCACCGCTGGCAGTTGTTCGAGGGCGAGGACAGCCATTTCCAAGCCGCCCACAACTGCGCCTGGGTGCGCGTGGACCGGCCCAGCCGCACTGTCACCTTCGGCCCCAAAAGCGGCGTGCAGGCCAGCCCCGGCTTTGTCGGCACCGGACTCGACGCTTTTCTGTTCGCCAGCGTCATCGCCTGGGCCAAGGGCATTTGTCCGGATCACGCCATCAGCCCCGGCATGATCGCCATGAGCCAGACCTCGTCGGAAGAAGAACGGCTGCAACGCAACGCCTTTTACGCCAGCCAGGGCTTTGAATTTGAATGGCAGGACGCCAACCAGCGTTCCGCGCTGTACTTCAAGGACAAGGTCAACAAGCTGCTGGGGGTATGGAATAAGGAACTGATCACCGAGGTGGGCGGCGAGGCGATGCTGCAATCGCTGGCGCGGCAGGACGAAACCCGCGCCGAGCTGGAACAGCGGCTGGAAAAACTGGAAAGCGTGCACGACAACCTGAAACGGGCGCTGCAAAAAGAACGCACCACCGCCCAGATCCTGACCGGGGTGCTGATCCTGTTCGCGATCTGCGGACTGTGGGCGGTGATCTAAGAGCCTGTTCACGATCTTTCTGAGTGATGGCTCCAAGGCCTGGAATCCGCTGCGCGGATGATAGTTTGCATTGCCGGGGCTGCCCGGCGGGCAGGAAGGGGAATTTGCGCGGCCAAATTCCCCTTCACCCCAAAGGCCGCCCTGCAAGCCTGGCCTGCGGCTTCCCGCCGGGTCCCGTCAGGCCCGAGGCGCGGCTGAACTCGCGATTTGCTAACGTCAAATCGCTCAAACAAAGCAGCCGCTTAAAACCTCGGGCCTGCCACCCGACGGCAGGCTTGAAGGGAGTTGGGGCGCATCGGATACGCGGTTTCCGATACACCAAACCGTGTTTCAAAGCACAGACAAAAGATCGTGAACAGGCTCTTAGAGCCTCCCCGTCCGGCTGCCCTGCCTTGACCCTCCCCGCCCCGTCGGCGACAATCCCCGGGCGCCGCTCTCATTAGCGGCGCCGGGATTGGCGTCCCGCCCTGTACACAACGGACTCGCACCTCATCTGGGTGCGGTCCTGCTTTACCATGGCTATGCCACTTGGCAGGTGCATGGTGGGAGAGTGTCATGCACTCGCCGGTTTGTGTACACGGTAACGCCAATCCTGCCACGCGCCTGCCCAATACCTCGCTTTTCAGGCAGGCGGTTTATCTTGTGTCACAGCAGGAGAAACAGCATGTCCCCTATCCTACCCCGCCGCCGCTACAAGCTGGCCGCCATCGAACAGCAGGAAACCCTGCTCCCCTTCGTCCGCTACATCCCGGAGCGCGACTATCCGCATTACTGGCAGATGCCGGAAGCCGACGATGACTTCGACGCCATGTGCGCCTACGGCCGCGAATGCGCGGCTCACCTGCTGCAATGGCTGAAGGATAATCGTTATTACGTGGGCTACGGCCTGCTAAGCCGGGTGGCGCGAGACATCGACTTCAACGCGCGTGAGCAGCGCGGCTACTGGATTGGCTTTTTCAATTATCTGGAGCAGATGCTGTTCTTGGGCGCGCAGCAAGTGAAGGTTTACCGCCACGTGGACAGCCTGCATCAGATGCATGCCGGCAAGAGCAGGCGCAGGCAGTTAGAGGAACGCTTCGGCCTCTAGCACGGCGGGCGGTGATTCCGCCCTCGGACGGAGCCCGCCCTGTATTCCATACGCAGGCGGAGCCTTGCTTGGGTTCCGCCTCGCCTCCCGGCGAGGCACTTCAGGCGCTTGGCGCGCCGCCCAACACCTTGTAAACATCCGCCAGGTTTTTCAATTGCTCCTGACGCAGCCGGATCAGCGCGGACTCGCTGCCGCGCCGCGCCTTGGCCGCGTCCAGCCAGGTTTGCACGTCAACCGCCCCGGCGCGGTAGCGGCTTTCCGCCAGTTGTTCGCTGCGCCGGTTCAAGGCCAGCGCGTCGGCTTGCAAGCGAGCGGAGCCTTGCAGCCGCTGGCGCGCGCTCAGCGCGTTGTCCACCTCTTGATAAGCGCTGTACAAGGTCTTGCGGAAACTGACGGTTTCCAGCTCGTAATCAGCCTGGCTGCTCTTCAATTGCAGGCCTTGCTTGCGCCACTCAAGGAAGGGCAAGGACAGGGACGCGCCCAGCGTCAGCAGCGGGTTTTGCACCAGGCTGCTCAGCGCGCCGCTGCTGGAGCCCAGCGAACCGGTCAGTTTCAGCGCCGGGAAGAAGGCCGCGCGCTCCTGGTCCACCTTGGCCAGCTTGCCGCGCAAGCGCGCTTCCGCGGCCATCAGGTCCGGCCGCCGCTCCAACAGGCTGCTGGGCAGGCCGGCGTTTATCGCCGGCAAGGCGGGCTCCAGCGGCAGCGCGGCGATAGCCGGCAGCGCCGCGCCGGACGGGTGGTCCAGCAATAGCGCCAAAGCGTTTTCCTTTTGCCCGCGCTCCTCGGCCAGCCCCAATAAGTCCGCCTGTTGACTCAGCACCGCGCTGCGCGCCTGGGTGACGTCCTGTTCGCTCGTCGCGCCGGCGCGCCATTTGGCTTCCGCCAGCGCCTGGATGCGGCGCAGGTCCGCCAGATCCGCCTGCCCCAGCGTCTGCCGCGCCTTGAGCGCGGCGATGTCCCAGTACAGGCCGGCGGCGGCGCTGTCCGACAACAGGCGGGCCGCGGCTTCGTCATAGGCGCTGGCGCGGAACTCCTGATCCGCCGCGCGCAAGCGCGCGTCCACCCGCCCCCATAGGTCCAGCTCGTAACTGGTGTTCAAGCTGCCGCCGCTGCTGCGGCTCCAGGCCGAGGACTCTCCCAGCGTGCGCTTGGTCCCGGCATTGATGTCGCCGCTCAAGGAGGGCAAGGCGTCGCTGCGCTCCAAACCTGCCGCGAGCTGGGCCTTGCGCAGCTTGAGCAGGGCGATGCTCAGATCCGGGTTGCGGCTGCGCGCCTGCTCCAGCACCGCCAGCAAACCGGCGTCGTCAAAGCCTTGCCACCAGCGCTCGCGGCTCATGTCCGCCTGGGCGTGGGACGGGGCGCCGCGCCATTGCGCCGGCGCTTCCAGCGCTTGGCGCTGATACGGCGTGCTCTGGCAGCCGGCCAGCAAGAGGGCCAGGCCCAAAACAGTGAGATTGGATTTCCAAAGCGTCAAACACTTACTCCCGCGCCAAGGCGTCAATCGGATTCAAACGCGCCGCGCTGCGCGCCGGCAGATAGCCGAACACCACGCCGATGGCGGTGGAACACGCCACCGCCAGGAGGATGGCCTTCAGCGACAGGGCCATTTTCCACTTGCTGACCAAGAGCGCGAACACAAAGCTGATGCCGTAGGACAGGCCGATGCCGATGGCCCCGCCCACCAGGCAGACCAGCACCGCCTCGGTCAGAAATTGCTGCAAGACGTCGGACTGGCGCGCGCCCACCGCCATGCGGATGCCGATTTCACGGGTGCGCTCGGTCACCGACACCAGCATGATGTTCATCACGCCGATGCCGCCCACCACCAGTGAAATCACCGCGATCAGGGTCAGCAACAGGGCCAGGGTGCGACTGGTGTTTTCCACCGTTTTCAGCACCTCGTCCATATTGAAGGTGAAGAAGTCCTTGCCGCCATGGCGCAAGGTCAGCAGTTGGCTGATCCCCTTTTCGGCCAGCGCGGTGGGCTGGCCTTCCTGGATGCGCACCACCATGTAGTCGAAATAAGCCTGGCCGAACAGCCGGCTGCCGGCGGTGCTGTAGGGCATCCACATTTGCAGCGATTTGCCGCCGCCGTTGTCCTTGGTTTCCACCACGCCGATCACGGTGGCCGGCACGCTGCCCACCAGCACCACTTGGCCGATGGCGTCCGCGTCGGCGAACAGTTTGCGGCGGGCGTTGTTGTCTATCACCACCACCTGGCGCTGCATGCGCACGTCGTCGCGGCTGAAACCCAGGCCGGCAACCACTTTCAAGCCGCGCACGCGCAAATACGTGCTGTCCACGCCGGACACCGAGGCGTTGACGTCGACATTGCGGTAGCGGATGCGCAGGCTGTTGCTGGTGACCGGCGACACGCTGTCCACATAGGGTTCCTCGGCCAGCGCGGCCAGATCGCCGGGCAAGAAGGTACGCACGCCGTCGGCCTTGTCGTCGCCCCAGTCCTTGCCGCGGTACACGGTGATGGTGTTGGTGCCGATGGAGCGGATGTCGTTCAGCACGTAATTGCGCGCGCCCTCGCCCACCGCGATGATGGACACCACCGAGGTGATGCCGATGATGATGCCCAGCATGGTGAGCACGGTGCGCAGCCGGTTGGCCAGCATGGCGAGCATGGCCATCTTGAAGGCTTCGCTCATGCGTTCGCGCCAGGCCGGGCCGGGCTTGGGCCGGCGCGGCTCGCGCGCGTCCACAACCGGACGCGGCGCGTCGGCGGCGCTGTCGCGCAGGATCTCGCCGTCGCGGATCTCGATGATGCGTTCGGTCTGCGCGGCGATGGACGGGTCGTGGGTGACGATGATGATGGTGTGACCGGCGGCGTGCAGTTCCTTGAGGATGGCCATCACTTCTTCGCCGCTGTGGCTGTCCAAGGCGCCGGTGGGTTCGTCGGCCAGGATGATGTCGCCGCCGTTCATCAGCGCCCGGGCGATGGACACGCGCTGCTGCTGGCCGCCGGACAGCTGGCCCGGGCGGTAGTCTTCCTTGCCGGCCAGGCCCAGCCGCGCCAGCAGCTGGCGCGCGCGTTCGCGCCGCGCTTCCTGGCTCATGCCGGCGTACACCGCCGGCATCGCCACATTGTCGATGGCGCTCAGATGCGGCAACAGGTGGTAGCGCTGAAAGATGAAACCGAAATGCTCGCGCCGCAGCGTGGCCAGCTGGTCCTTGTCCAGCGCGCCCACGTCGCGCCCGCCCACCTGGTAATGACCGGCCGAGGGCTGATCCAGGCAGCCCAGGATGTTCATCAGCGTGGACTTGCCGGAACCGGAGGCGCCGATGATGGCCACCATCTCGCCGGCGCGGATGTCCAGGCTGACCTCCTTGAGCACCGCCACTTCTTCATCGCCGGACGGAAACCGGCGCCACACTCCGGACAGCGTCAGGCTGGCTCCGCTCATGCGCTCACCATCACGCTGCCGCTGGGTTCTTCTTCCTTGCCGCCGGCTTCGCTGGTCACCACTTTCTCGCCGGCTTTCAAACCATCCAGGATCTGCACACGGGTGGCAGTCTTCAGGCCGATGCGCACTTGGCGCTCATGCAGCTGGCCGTCCTTGCCCTGCACCTTGACGCTGTGGTGTCCATCCTTGCCGGCCGCACCCAGCGCGCTCAGCGGAATATTCAAGGCCTGCTTGGACTCCGCCAGCACGATGCTGATCTGCGCGGTCATGTCCACGCGCAGCTTGCCGTCCATGTTCTTCACATCGAACAGCGCCTTGTAGAAGTTGGCGTTGTTGATTTTTTCCGGCGTCGGCAAGATGGCGCGCAGCTTGCCGCGGATGGGCCGGTCCGGCGCCCCCAACACGGTGAAATACACCGGCAGCCCGGCCTTGACGCGAATCACGTCGGCCTCGGCCACCTGGGCGTGCACCGTCATCGTGCTCAGGTCCGCCAGTTTCAGGATCACCGGCACCGTCTGGCTGGCGATCACGGTCTGACCCTGCTGGGTGACGATTTCGATCACCTCGCCGTCCATCGGCGCGGTGATGCGGGTATAGCCCAGCGTGGTGCGGTTCTTGTCGATCTGGAAACGGTTCTGGCGAATCTGCGCCTGCAAGTCGTCCAGCTCCGCCGTCTGGCTCTGATAGGCGGTTTCCGCCGCCAGCAGGTCTTTTTGCGAGGTGGAGCCCTCGCTCATCATCTGCTTCTGGCGCGCCAGCTCGCGCTCGGCCTGGCGCAGCGTGGCCTGCTTGCTGCGCAGCTGAGCCACGCGGGACTCCAGTTGCGCCTCGGAAACCTTCAAATCGTTGAGGCTGTTTTCCGGATCGATCTCGGCCAAGAGCTCGCCCTTGCCGACTCGGTCGCCGGCCGCCACCTTCAGGATTTTCAACTGTCCGCTGGCCTGGGCGCCCACGTCCACTTGCCGCAGCGGCTTCAGCACGCCGCTGGCCAGCACCACGTCCTCCAGATCGGCGCGGGTCACCTCCGCGGTCAGCACCTGCGGCGCCGGCTTGGGCGCCAGCCACAGCCAAAGCCCCCAGGCGGCCAGCGCCAGGACGGCCAGCAGCGCAATGCCGTTGCGCCACGGCCGCCGGCCCAGATTGACGCGGCGGCGTCCTTGCAAGGAGCCGATCAAATACAGGGGGAGCAAAAGCTTACGAATCCAACGCTTCCAAAATGTCATGTGGCGAGAAACCAAAGCGGAAATGAGGAAAACATCTTAGGACCGCGGGCAACGGGCATTGGTTGCACCCCGCGTCGACAATACGCATTTGACATTCAGCGCGCCAAGGCGGTCCGCCGGCTATAAAGGCGGTGTCAGCCCGCGCGCCAAATAGCTTTCCCGCAGATGGCGGCGCAGGCATTCCGGGCACAGGCAATCGCCGTGGCCATAGGGCAAGGGCAGTACTTGCGGCAGTTCCGCGCACCAACAAGCGCCGTTGTCGCCGCCCTCTCCGCAACGGAAGGCCGCGCCGCAACGCTCGCAGCGCTTGTCTTTGACCTTGGGCCGCAAGCCGATCAGCCGCTGCCACACCGCGCGCTTTTGTTCGTCGTCGAAGCCGGACCAGCCGGCGATCTCGTCCAAGGTGCGCAGGCAGCCCAGGCAATAGGTGCCGCCCTCGTCGAGACGGCAGAGGCCGACGCAGGGCGAGGCGGGCGCGGGATACGCCTTTGTCATCAAAAATCCATCTTATGTCGCGAAATCAGTCCGCTATTTTAGCGCAAAGCCGCCGCCTACACGCCGCCGGGCTTGACGCTGATCGGTGTATGCACCAAAAATGGGCTGCCGCCTTATTCCTGAGGCGAATATCCAAATAGATTAAAGCTAAATAGACAAAGAGAAATCAGGAGAAATTCATGAAAACGCATCTTAGCCTCATCGCCTGCGCCGCGCTGGCCCTGACCGCCTGCGGCAAATCCGAACAAAGCGCCGGCAGCGCGCCGGCCGAAGCCGGCGCGGTCGTGGTGAAAATCGGCTCCGCCAATCCGCTGACCGGGCCTTTCGCCCACTGGGGCCGCGACGCGGACAACGGCGTCAAGCTGGCGGTGGCAGAAGCCAATGCCGAAAAGCTGACTCTGGACGGCAAGCCCGTCACTTTCGAAGTGGTGTCCGAGGACGACCAGGCCGATCCCAAAACCGCCGCCCAGGTGGCGCAACGCCTGGTGGACGGCAAGGTGGCCGGCATCATCGGCCATCTCACCTCCGGCGCGGCCATTCCCGCTTCGCGGATTTACTCTCAGGCCGGCATTCCGATGATCGCCGCCTCGGTGACCAGCCCCAGCTTCACCCAGCAGGGCTTCAAGAACACCTTCCGCATCATCGCCAACGACCGCCAGCAAGGCGAGGCGCTGGCCAAGTACGCGATCGAAACGCTGAAGGCCGGCCGCATCGCCATCGTCGACGACCGCACCACTTACGGCCAGGGCCTGGCCGACGATTTCGCCAAGGCGGTGGAAGCGGCCGGCGGCAAGGTGGTCAAGCGCGAGTTCACCAGCAATAGCGCCACGGATTTCATGGCCATCCTCACCTCGATCAAGGGGGCGAAGCCGGACCTGCTGTTCTACGGCGGCATGGACGCCCAGGCGGCGCCCATGGTCAAGCAGATGAACAAGCTGGGCCTGAAGGCCGCCTTCATGGGCGCGGACGGCATCAATACGCCTGAGTTCTCCAAACTGGGCGGCGACAGCGCGGAAAGCAGCTACGCCTCCAGCGCCGGCGCGCAAAAAGACAAGATGCCGGGCTTCGCGGACTTCAACGGCAAGTACAAGCAGCAATTCAACGCCGACATCCAGGCCTACGCGCCCTACACCTATGACGCCGCGCGGGTGATGATCGCCGCGATGAAGCGCGCCGGCTCCTCCGATCCGGCCAAATACCTGGGCGAACTGCCCAAGACCGACTTCAAGGGCGTGACCGGCGAGATCCGCTTTGACGACAAGGGCGACATCCAGCACGGCACCGTGTCGCTGTATCAATTGCGCAAAGGACAGTGGGTCGGCCTGTAAACACCGGCGTTCCCGCCTCGTCTCCACACCCCGGCCTATGCCGGGGTTTTTGTTTTTTGCGGCGGCGCTCCAAAAAAATATGGCGCCATATTAAATAAATGGCTATAACTATTTATTCACAAACTAACATAAGGAGAGGATATGGGACTACTCGTTTCCCTATTGGCCGGCGGCCTGATCGGCTGGCTCGCCGGCAAGGTCATGGGCGTCAGCGAAGGCGTGATCGCCAACATCATCATCGGCATCATTGGTTCGGCCTTGGGACATTGGCTGTTTGGCCGGCTGCTGGGCATCTCTTCCGCCTCGGCCGCCGGTTCCTTCTCCCTGCCCGGCCTGGCTTTCGGCATTGCCGGCGCCGCCATCCTGATTTTCCTGCTGAAGAAGATCGGCCTCTTGCGTTGATCGGGCAAAGAAAAAGGCGACGCTGAACGCGTCGCCTTGTCGCCTGATGCCGAACCGGCTTATTTGGCTGCGGAAGCGTCCTTGGACGCGGCGGCGCCGCCCACGGTTTCCAGCACTTTCCACTCGCCGTTCACCACTTTGTAGACGGTGATGCCGCCGTCTTTCAGATCGCCCTTGGCGTCGTAAGTCCAGCTGCCGGAGGTCACGCCGGAGTGGGTGATCTTGGCCAGCACCGGCAGGTAGGCTTTGGGATCGGTGGAGTTGGCGTCTTTCATCGCCTGGATCAGCGCGCGGGTGGCGTCGTAGCCGTACGGCGAGTAAGTGGCCACGTCCATCTTGAAGCGCGCCTTGTAGCGGCTCTCGTAGTCCTTGCCCTTGGGCATTTGATCCAGCGGCAGACCGGCCAGCGAGGCGATGGTGCCGTCGGCTTCCTTGCCCGCCAGTTGCAGGAAGGTCGGGGTCTTGGTCATCTCGCCGGAAATCAGCGGAGCGGTCAGGCCCAGGCGCTTCATCTGCTTGGCCATCGGCGCGGATTGCGCGTCGGCGCCGCCGTAGAACACCACGTCCGGCGCGGCGGCCTTGATCGAGGTGAGGATGGCGGCGAAGTCGGTGGCCTTGTCATTGGTGAATTCGCGCTTGACCACATTGCCGCCGGCGGCCTTGGCGGCCTTCTCGAACTCGTCGGCCAGACCCTGGCCGTAAGCGGTGCGGTCGTCCACGATCACCACTTTCTTGGCGCCCAGTTTTTCCACCACGAACTTGCCCATCACCGAGCCTTGCTGGGTGTCGGAAGTCATCGAGCGGAAGGTGTTCTTGAAGCCCTGCGCGGTGAAGGCCGGCGAGGTGGCCATGGCGATCATCGGAATGCCGGCGTCGGAATAGATCTTGGAGGCCGGGATGGAGGTGCCGGAGTTGAAGTGGCCGATGATGCCGTTCACTTTCTCGTCGACGAATTTCTGCGCCAGCTGAGTGGCGGTTTTCGGGTCGGCCTGGTCGTCCTGGGCTTCCAGTTCGAAGCTCACCGGCTTGCCGCCGATGGTGGGCTTCTCGGCGTTGGCGTCTTCAATCGCCAGGGTCACGCCGTTTTTGTATTCTTCGCCGTAGTGGGCTTGCGGACCGGTCAGGGGGGCCGCGAAGCCGATCTTGACCACGCCGCCCGCGGCGGCTTCCGCGCCGGCGGAGGCGCCGGCTGCCGGCGCGCCCTCTTCTTTTTTGCCGCATGCGGACAAGGCGACAGCGGCGGCCACGGCCAGGGAAAGAGTCGTCAGTTTGTTTGCTTGCATCATGTTTCCTCTATTTCTCCAGAGATCCCCATCCGTCACGTGTCGGGATTGGGGGTTTGCGGAACCTGTCTAATGTTGTTATGTACATCCCGCCTTCCCCAAGCAGGGGCGAGCGCGGCGGCTGGCGGCATTATTTCAAGGCCGCCAGCTTGTGGCAAGTGGCTTGTTGGACAAGCCCGCCGCCACCCCATGCGCGCCGGCGCATGGGAAAACCGATTTGATCCGCGGAGTTGCAAGACGAACGGGCCGCCGTCGCCGGGGCCCGCCCCGCCTTTAATCGCCTATGCTCATCAGGCTGGCGTTGCCGCCCGCCGCGGTAGTATTCACGCTGAGCGCGCGTTCCACCACCAGGCGGTGCAGATTGTAATGGCCTTGCGCGTCGGCGCGCAGCAGCGGCACCAAGGCGCCGTCGCGCGCGGCCAGCGTACGCTGGGCGGCTTCGGCCTCGGCTTCGGAGCCGGAGAACAGCACGGCGCCGACATCCGCCGCCAACACATCGGCGTCCAGCTCCACCAGGGCGCCCAGCTTGGCGGCCAGGCCTCGGCCCGCCTCATTGGCCGGCAACACCGCGCGGTTGCCGGTGGCGAAGGCCGCCGCCAGTTGCTCCGCCAGCGCTTGCGCATTGCCCGCCTGGCAGCCCACCTTGCCGCGCGGCGCGAACTGCAGCGAGTTCCGCTCGCCGGTGGGACCCGGCAAGTTCACCAGGCAGGCCAGCGCGCTGTCCTTGCGCGCCGCGGCGATGGCCGGCTCCAAGGCCAGGCCCAGGCCGCCGGCGGCGGCCGCCAAGGCGTCCAGCGCCGGCAGGGACAGCGGCAGGGTCTCCGCCGCCAGTTTCGGCTCCCAGGCCGCGCGGCTCAGCCGGTACAGATAGAAGGGGCCGCCGGCCTTGGGGCCGGTGCCGGACTTGCCCTCGCCGCCGAAGGGCTGCACGCCCACCACCGCGCCGACGATGTTGCGGTTGACGTAGACGTTGCCGACCTTGATCTGAGCGACGATGTTGTCGATGGTCTCGTCGATGCGGCTATGGATGCCGTGAGTCAGACCGTAGCCGGTGGCGTTGATCTCGGCCACCACCTTGTCCAGCTCATTGGCCTCGAAACGCAGCACATGAAGCACCGGACCGAAGACTTCGCGCTTCAACTGCTTGAGATCGGCGATCTCAAACAAGGTGGGCGCCACGAAGGTGCCCTTGGCGCAGTCCTCGCCCAGTTTGACCTGATGAGTGGCGCGCGCGCTCGCCTTCATCTTCTCGATATGGGCCAGCAGGCCGGCCTGAGCTTCGGCGTCGATCACCGGGCCGACGTCGATGTCCAGCTTGGCCGGGTCACCCACTTTCAATTCATCCATCGCGCCCTTGATCATGGCGATGACCTTGTCGGCGATGTCGTTTTGCAGATAGAGCACACGCAACGCGGAGCAGCGCTGGCCGGCGGAGTCGAAGGCCGAGCTGAGCACATCGGTGACCACCTGCTCCGGCAGCGCCGAACTGTCCACGATCATCGCGTTCTGGCCGCCGGTTTCTGCCACCAGCACCGGGTCGCCGCCGCGCTTGGCCAGCGTGCGGTTGATGATTTGCGCCACCTCGGTGGAGCCGGTGAAGATCACGCCCTGGACGCGCGGGTCCGCGGTCAGCGCCGCGCCCACCACTTCGCCGCGGCCCGGCAGCAATTGCAGCGCCGCGCGCGGCACGCCGGCCTCGTGCAACAAGCGCACCGCGTGCGCGGCGATCAGGCTGGTCTGCTCCGCCGGCTTGGCCAGCACCGCGTTGCCGGCCGCCAGCGAGGCCGCCACCTCGCCGATGAAGATGGCCAGCGGGAAGTTCCACGGGCTGATGCACACCACCGGGCCCAATGGGCGATGGCTGGCGTTGTCGAATTCGTCTTCGATCTGCGCCGCGTAGTAGCGGCAGAAGTCCACCGCCTCGCGCACCTCGGCGATCGCGTTGGCCAGCGTCTTGCCGGCCTCGCGCACCGCCAGGCCCATCAGCGCCGGCATCTGGTCTTCCATCAGGTCGGCCATCCGTTGCAGGCAGGCGGCGCGTTCGGCCACCGGCGTGGCGGCCCAATCGGCGGCGCCTTGCTGCGCCAGCTCCAGCGCGCGGTTCACGTCCGCCGCGCTCGCCTCGATCACGCGGCCCACCAGATCGTCGCGATCCGCCGGATTGCGCACCTGCTGCACTTCGCCGTCGGTGACGTCGCCGTCGCCCAACATCGGGAAAGCGCCCCACGGCTGTTTCTCGGACGCTTGCAGGCCCAGTTGCAGCGTGGCCAGCACATGCTCGCTGGACAGGTCTAGACCCTTGGAGTTTTTGCGCTGCTGGCCGTACAGCTCCAGCGGCGCCGGAATCTTCTTGTGCGGCTGGCCGCCATGGCGCGCGGCCTCGGCCACCGGATCCGCCACCAGTTCGTCTATGGACACCGCCTCGTCCACGATGCGGTTGACGAAGGAGCTGTTGGCGCCGTTTTCCAGCAGACGGCGCACCAGATAAGCCAGCAGGGTCTCGTGCGAACCCACCGGCGCGTAGATGCGGCAAGCCTTGCCCAGCTTGTCCTTGCCCACCACCTGGTCGTACAGGGTCTCGCCCATGCCGTGCAGGCACTGGAATTCGTAATCCTTGCCGGAGGCCAGATTGAACACCGCGGCCAGGCTGTAGGCGTTGTGGGTGGCGAACTGCGGATAGATCGCGTCCTGCGCGGACAACAGCTTCTTGGCGCAGGCGAGATAAGCCACATCGGTGTAAACCTTGCGGGTGTAAACCGGATAACCCGGCAAGCCGTCCACCTGGGCGCGCTTGATCTCCGCGTCCCAATAAGCGCCCTTGACCAGGCGCACCATGAAGCGGTGCTTGCTGCGACGCGCCAGATCGATCAGGAAATCGATCACATAGGGACAGCGCTTCTGGTAAGCCTGCACCACAATGCCTATGCCCTCGAAGCCGTCCAGATCCGGATCGTTGGCCAGCGCCTCCACCAGATCCATGGAGATTTCCAGGCGGTCCGCTTCTTCGGCGTCGATGTTCAGGCCGATATCGTACTGTTTGGCCAGCAGGAACAAGCCTTTCAGGCGCGGCAGCAGCTCGGCCATCATCCGTTCGTGCTTGATGCGGCTGTAGCGCGGATGGATGGCCGACAGCTTCACCGAAATGCCCGGGCCTTCGTAAATGCCGCGGCCGGCGGACGCTTTGCCGATGGCGTGAATGGCGGTCACATAGTCTTGCAGATAGCGCTGCGCGTCGGCCTCGGTCATCGCCGCCTCGCCCAGCATGTCGTAGCTGAAGCGATAGCCGCGCGCCTCGCGTTCGCGGCCGTTGGCCAGCGCTTCCTCAATGGTCTCGCCGGTGACGAACTGCTTGCCCAGCATGCGCATCGCCATGTCCACGCCTTTGCGGATCAGCGGCTCGCCGCCTTTGGCGATCAAACGGGTCATCGCCGCCGACAAGCCATTCGCGCTGTGCGAAGCCACCAGCTTGCCGGTGACCAGCAAGCCCCAGGCCGCGGCGTTGACGAACAAGGAAGCGCTATTGCCCAGGTGGGCCTTCCAGTCGCCGCGCGAAATCTTGTCGCGGATCAGCTTGTCCGCGGTTTCGCGGTCCGGAATGCGCAGCAGCGCTTCGGCCAGACACATCAAGGCGATGCCCTCGGCGCTGTCCAGAGAAAACTCATGCATCAAGGCATCCACCCCGCTGGACTTGGTGCGCTCGCGGCGCACCTCCGCCACCAGGCGCCGCGCCAGGTCCTGAACCGCCGTGACTTCGCCGTCGCTCATCGCAGCCTGCGGCAACAGCGCCTGCACGCACTCGCGCTCATCGCGACGATAGGCAGAGGTAATGGCGTCCCGCAGCGCCGACTGGCCATGGGCAAATGCGTCGAATTGCATGAATCATCTCCGTGTAGTTTGCAGCCCCGGGCTATCTCTTTTCATTAGCGCCCGGAAAATTTGTCTATTGTATACAAATACAAATAGATTGCTGGACAATATGAAGGAAACTTTTCAGTCCATAATTTCAACCCAAACAAACCCAACTCGTACAAGCAGTTAGCCGGCGCCAGCCGGGCCCAAGACCCGCCTCACTGTTGCATGCCAACAACTTAGAGCGCCCCGCTCCGCCCCCGTCCGCGCATGCCAAGGCCGGCGCAACATGCCACAATGCCGTCCTGACTCTCTTCATCATAGGCAAACCCTCATGCAAACCGTGCTGATCACCCTGAACGCCAGCCCCTACGGGGACGAACGCGCGCTCTCCGCGCTGCGCCTGACCCTGACGCTGGCTCAACAGGCCGAGCGCTGCCGGGTGCAGCTGTTCCTGCTGTCCGACGCCGTTGTCGCCGCATTGAAAAATCAGAAGACCGCGCAAGCGCCGACCCTGGGCGAGATGCTGACCGAAGCGTTGGAATTGGGCGTGACGGCGCGCGTCTGCCGCACTTGCGCCGACGCGCGGGGAATCGATGAAAGCCTGCTGTTGCCGGGCGTCAAGATCGGCACCATGCCGGAGCTGGCCGAATGGACGCTGAGCGCGGACAAAACGCTCAGCTTTTGAATCCGCAAATGCAAAAAGCCCAGACCGTTTGGTCTGGGCTTTTACATTGGGCGCCTGGCAATGTCCTACTTTCACATGGCGAATGCCACACTATCATCGGCGCTAAGGCGTTTCACGGTCCTGTTCGGGATGGGAAGGCGTGGGACCGCCCCGCTATTGTCGCCAGGCATAAACTGTGTCGCTTCTTTCGAGAAGCGAAACGCCAAGTCTTGGACTTGGCGTTATCGTATTGGGCGTCTGGCGGTGTCCTACTTTCACATGGCGAATGCCACACTATCATCGGCGCTAAGGCGTTTCACGGTCCTGTTCGGGATGGGAAGGCGTGGGACCACCTCGCTATGGCCACCAGACATAAACTGGTACAAACTTGAAGAAGCCTAGGTCGATACTCGATCAACCCACATATATTCGGTATTCAATTGTGTCGCACAACCACTATCTCGTCACTCGGTTTCCCAAGCCACTCAAATGATAGGATCAAGCCTCACGAGCAATTAGTATCGGTTAGCTTAACGCCTCACAGCGCTTCCACACCCGACCTATCAACGTCCTGGTCTCGAACGACTCTTCAGGAGGGTCAAGCCCTCAGGGAAGTCTCATCTTCAGGCGAGTTTCCCGCTTAGATGCTTTCAGCGGTTATCTCTTCCGCACTTAGCTACCCGGCAATGCGACTGGCGTCACAACCGGTACACCAGAGGTGCGTCCACTCCGGTCCTCTCGTACTAGGAGCAGCCCCCGTCAAACTTCCAACGCCCACTGCAGATAGGGACCAAACTGTCTCACGACGTTTTGAACCCAGCTCACGTACCACTTTAAATGGCGAACAGCCATACCCTTGGGACCGGCTACAGCCCCAGGATGTGATGAGCCGACATCGAGGTGCCAAACACCGCCGTCGATGTGAACTCTTGGGCGGTATCAGCCTGTTATCCCCGGAGTACCTTTTATCCGTTGAGCGATGGCCCTTCCATTCAGAACCACCGGATCACTATGTCCTGCTTTCGCACCTGCTCGACTTGTCGGTCTCGCAGTTAAGCTACCTTTTGCCATTGCACTATCAGCACGATTTCCGACCGTACCTAGGTAACCTTCGAACTCCTCCGTTACACTTTGGGAGGAGACCGCCCCAGTCAAACTGCCTACCATGCACTGTCCCCAATCCGGATCACGGACCAAGGTTAGAACCTCAAACACACCAGGGTGGTATTTCAAGGACGGCTCCATGAGAACTAGCGTTCCCACTTCATAGCCTCCCACCTATCCTACACAAGTCTGTTCAAAGTCCAATGCAAAGCTACAGTAAAGGTTCACGGGGTCTTTCCGTCTAGCAGCGGGGAGATTGCATCTTCACAAACACTTCAACTTCGCTGAGTCTCAGGAGGAGACAGTGTGGCCATCGTTACGCCATTCGTGCGGGTCGGAACTTACCCGACAAGGAATTTCGCTACCTTAGGACCGTTATAGTTACGGCCGCCGTTTACTGGGGCTTCGATCAAGAGCTTGCACCCCATCACTTAACCTTCCAGCACCGGGCAGGCGTCACACCGTATACGTCCACTTTCGTGTTGGCACAGTGCTGTGTTTTTGTTAAACAGTCGCAGCCACCGATTCTCTGCGACCTCTCAAAGCTCCTCCCGCAGGGGATTCACTCTAAGAGGCATACCTTCTCCCGAAGTTACGGTATCAATTTGCCGAGTTCCTTCTCCTGAGTTCTCTCAAGCGCCTTAGAATTCTCATCCTGCCCACCTGTGTCGGTTTGCGGTACGGTTCTTATGCAGCTGAAGCTTAGTGGCTTTTCCTGGAAGCGTGGTATCAGTCACTTCAGGTCCGTAGACCCTCGTCATCACGTCTCGGCCTTAAGGGGCGGCGGATTTGCCTACCACCCCAGCCTACCGGCTTAAACAGACTATTCCAACAGTCTGATGACCTAACCTTCTCCGTCCCCACATCGCACTGCATAAAAGTACGGGAATTTTAACCCGTTTCCCATCGACTACGCTTTTCAGCCTCGCCTTAGGGGCCGACTCACCCTACGCCGATGAACGTTGCGTAGGAAACCTTGGGCTTTCGGCGAGCGGGCTTTTCACCCGCTTTATCGCTACTCATGTCAGCATTCGCACTTCTGATATCTCCAGCATCCCTTACGAGACACCTTCACAGACCTACAGAACGCTCCCCTACCATCTGCACTTACGTGCAAATCCGCAGCTTCGGTTATCAGTTTGAGCCCCGTTACATCTTCCGCGCAGGACGACTCGACCAGTGAGCTATTACGCTTTCTTTAAATGATGGCTGCTTCTAAGCCAACATCCTGGCTGTCTATGCCTTCCCACCTCGTTTACCACTTAACTGATCATTTGGGACCTTAGCTGGCGGTCTGGGTTGTTTCCCTCTTGACGATGGACGTTAGCACCCACCGTCTGTCTCCCATGCTCGCACTTTCCGGTATTCAGAGTTTGCCATGGTTTGGTAAATCGCAATGACCCCCTAGCCATAACAGTGCTTTACCCCCGGAAGTGATACATGAGGCACTACCTAAATAGTTTTCGGGGAGAACCAGCTATCTCCGAGTTTGTTTAGCCTTTCACCCCTATCCACAGCTCATCCCCTAGTTTTGCAACACTAGTGGGTTCGGACCTCCAGTGCGTGTTACCGCACCTTCATCCTGGCCATGGATAGATCACTCGGTTTCGGGTCTACGCCCAGCAACTAAAGCGCCCTATTCGGACTCGGTTTCCCTACGCCTCCCCTATTCGGTTAAGCTCGCTACTGAACGTAAGTCGCTGACCCATTATACAAAAGGTACGCAGTCACGGAACAAGTCCGCTCCCACTGTTTGTATGCATCCGGTTTCAGGTTCTATTTCACTCCCCTCCCGGGGTTCTTTTCGCCTTTCCCTCACGGTACTGGTTCACTATCGGTCGATCATGAGTATTTAGCCTTGGAGGATGGTCCCCCCATCTTCAGACAGGATTTCTCGTGTCCCGCCCTACTTATCGTACGCCTAGTCCTTGGAATGCGTTTTCGTGTACGGGGCTATCACCCACTATGGCGGTCCTTTCCATGAACCTTCCACTAACACAATCCATAACACGTACAGGCTCTTCCGCGTTCGCTCGCCACTACTAACGGAATCTCGGTTGATTTCTTTTCCTGCAGCTACTTAGATGTTTCAGTTCGCTGCGTTCGCCTCCTCAGACCTATGGATTCAGTCTGGGATCTCCTTGCGGAGGGGTTTCCCCATTCGGACATCGCGGGATCAAAGCTCTATTGCCAGCTCCCCCGCGCTTTTCGCAGGCTTACACGTCCTTCTTCGCCTATGATCGCCAAGGCATCCACCAGATGCACTTAGTCGCTTGACCCTATCATTTCAGTAACCTAGATCACCAAAACAACAAGTGTGTTTGTGCGACGACTACACCGCCCCTTTTGATATGGCGACGTAGCCTAGATACAATCAAATACCCAAGATGACGATCCGTCCGCGTAAAGAGTTAACTCTACGCTTCCTTCTCGCCGTCTTTATATATTCGGCTTCTTCAGTTTGTTAAAGATCGGGCGTTAAAAATACAACGCAAACACAATCAAGCTATCTTGCAAACTCGCTTGTGTTTGAGTTGTGGTGGAGGATGACGGGATCGAACCGACGACCCCCTGCTTGCAAAGCAGGTGCTCTCCCAACTGAGCTAATCCCCCTCTAAACCTGAAATGCCGCGTTGAAACGCGCCTCGTGTGCATCAGCACACTTCGCCGCCTTTCGCCTTGCCTTTCAGCTTTATTTGTGCGGCCGGATTACTCCGACAACAGAAATTCTGGTGGGTCTGGTTGGACTCGAACCAACGACCCCCGCCTTATCAAGACGGTGCTCTAACCAGCTGAGCTACAAACCCATTTCTTGTTCAGCCATCGCTGGCTGACGCCCTTAACTACAAATAACCGATAGGCTGTAAGTACTCGATCAACAACCTTCTCTAGAAAGGAGGTGATCCAGCCGCAGGTTCCCCTACGGCTACCTTGTTACGACTTCACCCCAGTCATGAATCCCACCGTGGTAAGCGGCCTCCTTACGGTTAGCCTACCCACTTCTGGTGAAACTCACTCCCATGGTGTGACGGGCGGTGTGTACAAGACCCGGGAACGTATTCACCGCAGCATGCTGATCTGCGATTACTAGCGATTCCGACTTCACGCACTCGAGTTGCAGAGTGCGATCCGGACTACGATCGGTTTTATGAGATTGGCTCCACCTCGCGGCTTCGCGACCCTCTGTACCGACCATTGTATGACGTGTGAAGCCCTGGTCATAAGGGCCATGAGGACTTGACGTCATCCCCACCTTCCTCCGGTTTGTCACCGGCAGTCCCATTAGAGTGCCCAACTTAATGATGGCAACTAATGGCAAGGGTTGCGCTCGTTGCGGGACTTAACCCAACATCTCACGACACGAGCTGACGACAGCCATGCAGCACCTGTGTTAACGCTCCCTTTCGGGCACCACCACATCTCTGCGGCGTTCGTTACATGTCAAGACCAGGTAAGGTTTTTCGCGTTGCATCGAATTAATCCACATCATCCACCGCTTGTGCGGGTCCCCGTCAATTCCTTTGAGTTTTAACCTTGCGGCCGTACTCCCCAGGCGGTCAACTTCTCGCGTTAGCTACGCTACCAAGGATTCAAACCCCCAACAGCTAGTTGACATCGTTTAGGGCGTGGACTACCAGGGTATCTAATCCTGTTTGCTCCCCACGCTTTCGTGCATGAGCGTCAGTGTCATCCCAGGGGGCTGCCTTCGCCATCGGTATTCCTCCGCATCTCTACGCATTTCACTGCTACACGCGGAATTCTACCCCCCTCTGACGCACTCTAGTCGTGCAGTCTCCAATGCCGTTCCCAGGTTAAGCCCGGGGCTTTCACATCAGACTTGC
Organism: Chromobacterium rhizoryzae; assembly: GCF_020544465.1. Lineage (NCBI taxonomy): Bacteria > Pseudomonadati > Pseudomonadota > Betaproteobacteria > Neisseriales > Chromobacteriaceae > Chromobacterium > Chromobacterium rhizoryzae. The sequence goes on along the minus strand of NZ_CP066126.1, from coordinate 1,947,684 downwards.
ACAACCGCCTGCGCACGCTTTACGCCCAGTAATTCCGATTAACGCTTGCACCCTACGTATTACCGCGGCTGCTGGCACGTAGTTAGCCGGTGCTTATTCTTCCGGTACTCTCAGACCCAGCGGTTATTAACCACTAGGATTTGCTCCCGGACAAAAGTCCTTTACAACCCGAAGGCCTTCTTCAGACACGCGGCATGGCTGGATCAGGCTTGCGCCCATTGTCCAAAATTCCCCACTGCTGCCTCCCGTAGGAGTCTGGGCCGTGTCTCAGTCCCAGTGTGGCGGATCATCCTCTCAGACCCGCTACTGATCGACGCCTTGGTGAGCCTTTACCTCACCAACTAGCTAATCAGACATCGGCTGCTCGTATAACGTGAGGCCTTTCGGTCCCCCACTTTCCCCCTCAGGGCGTATGCGGTATTAATCCGGCTTTCGCCGAGCTATCCCCCATTACACGGTACATTCCGATGCATTACTCACCCGTTCGCCACTCGTCAGCGGTGCAAGCACCCTGTTACCGTTCGACTTGCATGTGTAAAGCATGCCGCCAGCGTTCAATCTGAGCCAGGATCAAACTCTTCAGTTCAATTCCAAGCAAATTTTCTGGCACGCAAGATCAAAGAAACATCGAGACATTTCTCGTCTTGCAGTGCAAGTGTTTGGTCATCGACCGAGCACTTACACCTATCGGTTATTCGTTCTGTTAAAGATCGGTGCAGGTCGCTGCGCTTCGTTTCCGCCGCTGCGTTGTCTGCTGAGGAGGCGAACTATACGTCAGCCCCCTAAACCCGTCAACACCTTTCGACACAAAAAAGCGCCATCTTGCATTAAGCCATTGAATTGCAATGAAAGCGCTGACGAGCGCGGGCGCTCAACCCTCTTCGCGCCGGCTGGAATCCCTTGGCAGCGGGCTGACTTCCTGCAATCGCCGATAGTCGATATGGTCGTTTTCTTCCGCGTCGGTATAGATCAGGTCGGCAAAAGCGTGATTCCAGCGAATGTCCTGGTGCGAAAAGGTGTGACGCGCCACCATGGGCTGAATGGTGGTTTCATCGATGCCGTTGATGGACAGAATCAGTTGCGCGCGCGCAGCCGCCAACGATTCGGCGTCGCGACCATATAAGGGACTGCCCTCCTCCAGCTTGTGCACCAGCGTCCAGCCGAGCACGAACATAGGGTGCTGGTCGCGCACCAGTTCCAAATCGTGAAGCTTGCGGAAGCTCACGCCCTCGGCGCTGACCTCATGCTGCAACAGGCGCAAGCGGGCGCTGGCGTCGATGATCACATTATTTCTGGCATTGGCCGCGCGCAGCATCAACGCGGGCTTGCCGTCCAGCAAGCGCACCACCGGACTATGGGTAAACACGATGCGCGCCCTGGGCCGCGAAAAGCGGGCGAAGGTGACGCCGGTGATCAGCGCGATGCTCATCATGCCGATGAAGATTTCCAGCATAGAGACCCAATGGGCGTACAGGCTTTGCGGATGCATATCGCCGTAGCCGACGGTGGCCAGCGTTTCCACGCTGAAGAAGAAGGCGCCGAGGAAGCCCGGCGGATATTGATTGGCGATGCCGCCGGCCCGCGCCTGGTAGAGCCCGGCGAACAATAGATTCAGCGCGATGAAGGCGGCGGCGATGAATAGATAGAAGCGCGGCCAGCTGATGGTCATGCAGAAATGGTAGAGGTCTTGCAGCGAGTGGCGAGGGACGCTGTGAAGGTAGACGCTGCGGCCCCCTACTTCTACGCGCCGAGCCGGCTTGTTACCGGGGGAAGTCATGAATGGCCAGCCCGTCCTTGAGGTGGGAATGGCTGATTGTGTGAAGATCGCGAACCGGCGTCAATAAACCCGAAGGCCATCGACGCCCTGGAAACCCTCCAACGTTGCCGCTGGAGCCGTTTCTAGCCCAGCGACAACAGCGACACCACCCGGTAACGGCTGACGCCGATCAGGGCCGGCACCAACTCATAGAAGTTGCGATAGCCGTCCGGCTGATTCAGACGCGCGTTGAAATCGGACACGAACTGGCTGGCCCAGCTTTGCTCGTTCATATGCGACAGCTGTTCGATGGAGTGCTGCGCCTCGGCGATCGCGCTATTGATCGCCGCGCGGGTTTGCTGCAGCTGACCGATGGAGCGCACCACGCTTTGCAGCGCCTGGCGTACCTGGGCGTGGTCGCCCACTTTCCAGCGCTCGGGCTGAAACGCTTCGGCCTCAGGCTGCAGCTTGAGCCGCTGCGGAATGCCGCCGGGAAAACGAATGCCGCCGCCGCGCACGGTCATGCGCTCGCTGAGCGCGCCCCATTGCGATTCCGGCACGCTGAACGCCAGCTGTCCGTCTTCATTCATTTCCGCGCGCACGCCGCTGGCGGCGAGACCGCGATTGAAGCGGCGCAGGAGATCCTCTTCTTCGGATGCTCCGCCCACTTGCACCGACGCCGGCGCCGCGCCGGATTCTCCGGTGGAGAACACCAGGGTTTCCGCCTGGCCACCGGACAGAGCGGCCAGATCCAGGCCTTTGACGGTGAAGCCCTGGCGCGCGTCGGCGGCCAGATGGAAGCGCAGCTGGCCGTCCAGGCTGCCGCCGCTGGCGGTCTGGCGCTTGCGCCACTGTTCATTGAATTGCTCGAGCTGGCGCTGCAAATCGCCCTGATTCAACTGGCGTTGGGTCAGTTCGCGACTGAGTCCGGATTTGACGCCTTCCAGTTGACCCAGCAAACCGTCGACGAAGGACAGGGCCTGCTGCGCCGAGGTCAGTTGCTCGTTGAGTTGGGCGCTGTAGCGCCAGCCCGAGGCCGGCGCGCCGCGCACTTGCGCGGCCGGCTGCGCCTGCGGCGCCGGCGCGCGCTCGATCACGCTGGCGGCGGCGACCGCGCCGGCGTCCTTGCCCCAGCGCTTGCCGCTTTGTTTGACGTTGACGGAGGAAATCGGGGTGTTCATGCCGCGCTCGATCAAATCACGTCAAACAGGGACAGCTGACTGACGCGGCCGTACGCTTTTTGGCTGGCCTGCAGCGCCATGGTGTAGCCGTTCATCTGAATGAAGGCGTCGGCGTAGTCCAGGCTGCCCAATTTGGTCATGGTCTGCTTATTGGAAAGGCTGACGTTGTCGTGATTGAGGGCCAGTGTTTTCATGATGTTCTGCGTGCCGCCCAGTTGGGCGATCTTGCTGGAGATGCCTTCCAGCGCCTTGTCGCTGGCGTTCATCGCGCTGCGGATGTCGGCGGCGACGGTCGGATCCTTATTGTCCAACGCTGGGTCTTCCAGCCGGCCTATGGTTTTGTCCAGCTGATTGAGGATGTCGGCCATGTTTTCCAGGGTGACGTTGGACGCTTGGGTAATGCCGTCGCCCACCACCACTTGCTGCTTGTCGGTATTGCCGGTGAAGCTGTAGCGGCTGCCCGCCGGCTGGGCGGCGTCGTAAGCGAGGGCGGCCACCGCCGGCTTGGAGCCGGAGAACATGTAGCGGCCTTCGGCGTCCTTGGTGTTGGCCGAGTAGAACAGGCTTTCGCGCAAGCTGCGCAGCGGCGTCGCCATCGCCTTGAGATCGTCCACCGGCGGGTTGTTGGCGGCCGCGGTCAGCAGGTCCTTGGCGTCGCGGATGTCCAGGCTGATGCTGTCCAGGATGGATTCGTTCTTGGACAAGGCGGAGCTGAGCGCGCCGATGTTTTGCTGGTACTGGTCCAGCGCGGCTTCTTCGCGCTGCAAGCGCAACAGGCGCACGCTGGCGATGGGGTCGTCCGACGGCGCCAGCAGCCGGTCGCCGCTGGACATGCGTTGCAGCAGCTCGGCCAGCGCGGAGTTGCTGGTCTGCATCGCCAATTGCATGGTGGACAGGTATTGATTGCTGGAAACGCGCATGCTGTCTTCCTTACAAGATGGACAAGGTGCTTTCGAACAGCTGGTTCGCCACGCTGATCACCTTCATATTGGCCTGGTACATTTTCTGGAACTCCAGCAGGTCCATCGCTTCTTCGTCGCGATTGACGCCGCTTGTGTTGTGCCAGCTCTTTTCCGCTTCGGCGCGAATCACCTTGGCGCTTTCCAGACCGGATTTGTTCTGCTTGCTGCTGACCGCCAGCTTGCCCACCATTTGCGAGTAGGCGTCGCCTATGGTGACGGCGCCGACGCCGGGCATGGTGATTTTCTGCTGCTGCAGGCCGATCACCGCCAGCAGATTGCTATTGTCGCCGGGCTTGGCCGGATCGCCGGAGAAGCCCAGCTCGGCTGAGGTGATGCCGCTGGTTTTCAGGATGCCGTTGACGCCGGAGGCGTCGTAGACGAATAGCGGCTTGCCCGGCTGGCCGTTGCTGTCGTAGCCCAGCGCCAATTGATCGTTGACGCGCTTCGCCATTTCGCTGGCCAGGGTTTTCACCTGCGCGCGCATCGGGCGCACGGTCTGGATTTCGTATTGATTGAGCCCGCCCAGCTGGCCGCCCAGACCGTCGCCGGCCAGGGTGTATTTGTCCTTGGAGAAGTTCAGCGTCAGCACCTGGCTGCCGTCCGGCTGGCTGGTATTGCTCAGCGTGGCCGCCTGGGTGTCCGCCACCAGCGGCAGGCCGGTCTTGAGGCTGACGTTCTTGCTGCCGTCCGGCTGCGACACCACGCGCACTTCCACCAGGGCGGACAGCGAATCGATCTGACGGTCGCGCTCGTCTTCCAGGCCGGAGGTATTGGTGCCGATGGCCTTGCCGGCCGAGATCTTGGCGTTGAGGTCGGCGATATTGGACACCGAGCTGTTGATCTGGGTGACGGTGGCGGAGCGCTGCTCGGCGATGGCGCTCAGTTGAGAGCCGAACACCTTGTCCAGGTTGTTGAAGCGCTGCGCCAGCGCTTCGGCGCTGCGGATCACCGGGTCGCGCATCGCGTCGCCGGACAGGCTGGCGGCGCTGAGCGCCTGGAAGAACTGATCGAAACCGGCGGACAGGCTGCTGCCGTCGCGGCCCATCACCTGTTCCAACTGACCGAAGTAGGGATTCTGCGCTACCAGTTCGCCCTGGCTGGACGCCGCCTGCCACAGCTGCAGGTTTTTGAAGTCGTCGTTGAAACGGCGCACCGCGTTGACCACCACGCCGGAACCGGAGCTGTACGGGTCGCCGCTGCCGGGCATCAGCGCGGTCAGCACCACGCCCTGGCGCGAGTAGCCGGGGGTCATCTGGTTGGCGATGTTCTGGCTGACGGCGTTCAGCGCGGCCTGGGAGGCGACGGCGCCGGTCAGCGCGTTGTCTATCATGCGCATGGCGGTTCTTACCTTTTATTCAGCGGTAGCAGCGGCGGCGCGAAAGCGGCCAGACCCTGCGCGTCCGGCAGCGAGCCGGGGTTCTGTTTATCGCTTGCGACCGGCGCGCCGCCGTTCTTAAGGTGAATATTGCCACCCTCTTCCGGCAGCAGCTGACGCAGGATGGCGTTGGCCACGCCGAACACCCGCTGCTTGGCCAGTTGGTCCGCCACCGCGCCGTCGGCGAAATCCATCATGTCGCCGTTGATGGAGTTGGCGAAGATGCTGTCCTCGCCGGCGATTTCGCGCGTGGTCTTGCGGATCTGCTTGAACATCTCGCGGACGAACTGGGCTTCGAACTGCTCCGCCGCGGCGCCGGCCTTGCGGCGGTACTCCGGCGAGGCCGGCTGCACCGCCGGCTCGTCCTTGGCGTCGGCCGGCATCGCCAGCGCGGCTTGTATCTGTTTGCTTTCCATCAGATCACCACCAGTTCGCCGTCGATCGCGCCGGCCTGATCCAGCGCCTGCAATATCGCCATGATGTCGTCCGGCGTGGCGCCGGTGCTGTTCACGGTGTCGATGATGGCGCGCAGGCTGGCGCCGGCCGGCCACTGGAACATGCGACCGGAACCCTGGTCCACGTTGACGGTGGAATTGGGCACCGTGGTGGTCTGGCCGTTGCTGAACGGCCCGGGCTGGCTGACGCTGGGGTTTTCCGAGATCACCACGCGCAGGCTGCCGTGGGACACCGCCGCCGGGCGCACGGTGACGCCCTGGCTGATCACCACGGTGCCGGTGCGCGAGTTGAACACCACGCGCGGCACTTCGCTGCCCACGCCGACATTGACCCGCTCCAGCCGCGCGACGAAGGCGACGCGCTCGGTGGGGTCCAGCGGCGCGCGCACCTGGATGGTGGTGGCGTTGCGGGTGCTGGCCACGCGGCCGAAGCTGGCGTTGATGGCCTTGACGATATTGGTGGCGGTTTCGAAATTGGGCCGGCGCAGGCTGAGACGCACGCTGTCGCCCTCTTCGAAATCGCTGGGAATTTCGCGTTCGATGGACGCGCCGTTGGGCACGCGGCCGGAGGTGGGCGTGTTAACGGTGACGCTGGAACCGCTCTTGCCCTGGGCGGACACGCCGCCCACCACCACATTGCCCTGGGCCAAGGCGTAGATTTCGCCGTTGGCCGCCTTCAGCTGGGTCAGCAACAAGGTGCCGCCGCGCAGGCTCTTGGCGTCGCCCAGCGAGGACACCGTGACGTCTATGGTCTGGCCGCGGCCGTAACCGGGCGGCAAGCTGGCGCTGACCATCACCGCCGCCACGTTCTTGACCTTGGTGTCGGTGCGTTCCGGCATTTTCAGGCCGAACTGCTTGAGCATATTGGCCACCGACTGGCCGGAGAATTTCACCTGGGAGTTGTCGCCGGTGCCGTCCAGGCCCACCACGATGCCGTAGCCGATCAACTGGTTTTCGCGGATGCCCTCCACCGTCACCAGATTGCGCAAGGGCTGCGCCGTCGCCAGCGTCGCCGCCAGCAGCAGTGTCCATCCCGTTATTTGCTTGATAAAACCGTGCATGATCCGCCCTGAATGATTCTGTGATTGCGCATGCCCGCCCCAAGGGCCGCATACGCGAACGGCGGACGCCCGTCAGCGCCCGCCTGTTGTCCCGCCCGGACTCCCCGCCGCTCCGCCGCTCAGAACGGCATCAGCGGGCTGGCGAAGAACTTCATCAGCCAGCCGGGTTCGTTGGCATCCGACAAAGCCCCGCGGCCGGAGTAGCCGATGCGGGCGTTGGCGATGCGCAGCGAGGACACGCGGTTGTCGGTGTCGATGTCTTCCACCCGCACATAGCCGGCCAGGCGCAGGAATTCCTCGCCCTGGTTCAGCACCAGCTGTTTTTCGCCCTTCACTTCCAGCAGGCCGTTGCCCAGCACCTTGTGCACCACCACGGTCAGCGCGCCGGACAGCATGTTCTGCTGGGTGGAGGTGGAGGAGCCGTTGAAGTCCCGGCCCGCGTCCACGCCCACTTGCGCGCGGAAGGTGGTGTTGCCCAACAAAGACGGCGCTATGTTGGCGCCGGATTTCTTGCCGAAGCTGGTGCCGGCCTTCTTGCTGGCCTGAGTGGTTTCTTCCAGCACCACGGTCAGCACGTCGCCGGGGCGGAAGGCGCGGCTGTCCGAAGTCAGCGATTGCGCGCCGGCGACGGTGAACACGCCGCCGCCCTTGCCGCGCTGCGGCTGCTGCAGCAATTCCGGCAAGGCGAATTCCTGCGTGGTCTGCGGCGGAATCGGCTGCGCGCAGCCGGCCAGCAGCAGCGCCAGCGCGCCCAGGGCCAGCAGCTTCATCGGGCCGACTGCGCCAGGTACTGCATCATATTGTCGGCGGCGCTCAGCACCTTGGTGTTCATCTCATAGGTGCGCTGCGCGGCGATCATGTCCACCATTTCCTCCACCACCTGGACGTTGGAGCCCTCCAGCGCGCCCTGCTTGAGCTTGCCCAGGGAGCCGGAGCCCGGCGCGTCGGTGGTGGCATCGCCGCTGGCGGCGGTTTTCTGGAACAGATTGTCGCCCAGCGCCAGCAGGCCGGCCGGGTTGACGAAGCTGGCCAGTTCGATCTGACCGGCGGTTTCCAGCGTGCTGCCGCTGCCGCGGGTGTAGCTGACGGTGCCGGTTTCGCTGATGGTCACCGAGGAGGCGTCGGCCGGAATGGTGATGGACGGCTCCAGCGGCAGGCCCTGCGGGGTGACGATGGCGCCCTGGTCGTTGCGCTGCAGCTGGCCGGCACGGGTGTAGCCGGTTTCGCCATTGCTCATTTTCACTTGCAAAAAGCCCTGGCCGACGATGGCCAGATCCAAGGACTGATTGGTGGTGGTCAGCGTGCCCGAGGTGAACACTTTCTGGGTGCCCACCAAGCGGGTGCCGTTGCCCAGCTGCACGCCCAGCGGCGCGGTGTTGTCCTGGTCGGTCTTGCCGCCCGGCTGGCGGTCCACTTGGTAGAACAGGTCTTCGAACACCATGCGGTCGCGCTTGAAGCCGACGGTGTTGACGTTGGCGAGGTTGTTGGCGATGGCGGTCAGGCGCGCGTCCTGCGCCTGGATGCCGGTCTTGCTCACCCACATTGCTGGATTCATGTTTCGATTCCCCGATGGTTTGCGCCGTCGGCCTTGGCCGCGGCGCTGTTATTGGAAGGCCGGATCAGGCGCGCACCAGGCGGTTGCCCGCCTCCACCATGTCGCTGGCGGAGTTGAACAAGCGCATCTGCATTTCAAAGTTGCGGTTCAGCGTCATGGTGGCCACCATTTCCTCCACCGCCGACACATTGCTGCGCTCCAGATGCTCGCCCTGCACCTTGACGGTGTCGTCGGCGGCCAGCACGCCGCCCTGACGGCTGATCACCAGGCCATTGGGGTCCTTGGCGATGTCCTGCGGCAGCGGCTTGACCAGCTTGAGCTTGTCTATCGGCTGCATTTCGCTTTCGCCGGCGGCCAGCACCGAGATCACGCCGTCGCTGCCGACGTGCAGCTTGACGTAGTCCGGCGGCAAGGTGATCTGGCCGCCGTCGCCCAGCACCGGATGGCCGTTGACGCTCAGCTTGCCGTCCACGTCCGCCACCATGGCGCCGGCCCGGGTATAGGCCTCGTTGCCGTCCGGCCCCTGCACCGCGAAAAAGCCCTCGCCCTTCACCGCCACGTCCAGGTCGCGGCCGGTTTCCACCACCGCGCCGCTGCGCACGTCCACCGCGTTGGCGCCGTTCTGGCTCAGGTGGCGCGCGTCGTAGCCGTAGCCGGGCACGGTCTGGCTGGTGCTGACGCCGATGTCGGCGCGAAAGCCGCCGGTTTCGGCGTTGGCGATGTTGTTGGCGTGAATCTGCTGCGCCTTGAGCATGCGGTCGGCGCCGCTCATCGCGGTGTAGATCAGTGCGTCCATTTATCCTTGCCCCGCCTTAGACCGCCTGCATCAACGCCTGGATGGTCTGGTTCTCGGTGGAAATCACCTTGGTGTTGGCCTGGTAATTACGCTGCGCGGTCATCAGGTCCACCAGTTCGGAGGTCATGTCCACATTGGACTGTTCCAGGGTGAAGGCCAGCAGATTGCCGGACAGGCCGGCGCCCGGGCGCGAGTAGACCGCGGTGCCGGAGCCGGCGGTTTCCACCCAGCTGGTCTGCGAGGTGGCTTGCAGCGCGGATTCATTGGGGAAATTGGCGATGGCCAAGGTGCCCACCACTTGCTTCTGGCCGTTGCTGTAGGCCGCCACCACGTCGCCGTTGTCGTTCAGGCTGGTGCCGGTCATCGAGCCGGACGGGTAACCGTTGCTGGCGTTCAGGGTCTGGCTGCTTTCGCCGGCGAACTGAGTGGTGCCGGTGTAGTCCAGTTTCACCGCCAGCGGGGACGCGCCGGCGGGGGTGCCCAGGTTCAGCGCCACCGGCGCGGTGGGGCTGGTCAGCTTGCCGTCGGTGTCGAAATTCAGGGTGGCGGTGGTGGGCAGGTCGACGCCGTCCAGCGTGTAGTGCACGGTGACGGTGCTGGGACCGGTCTTGCAGAAGTACTGGGTCAGGTTGAGCTTATTGCCCAGGGAATCGTAAACCGTGGACACCGCCGAGCTGTTGAAGGTGTTCTGCGCCTTGTCGAACGGCACGGTCTGCACGCTCCAGCCCGCCGACATATTGCCGACGTATTGCAGCTTGTCGCTGGCCTTGGCCGGGATGTTGCCGTTGGGGATCTTGATGTCGCCGAAGGCGCCCAGCGCATTGCCGTCCGCCTTGCCGTAGCCTTGCACGCGGCGGTTGAAGCCGTCCACCAGGTAGCCGTCCTTGTCCGCGTTGAAGATGCCGACGCGCGAATAGGCCATGCCGCCGTTCAGGTCGCGGCTGACGAAGAAGCCGCGGCCGTCGATGGCGGCGTCCAGCGGACGACCGGTGCGCACGGTATTGCCGTTGCGCGCCATGTTCTGACTGTGGCCGACCACCTCCACCCCCATCGGCTGCGCGCCGGCGTAGGCGGCGGAAAAACTGGTGCGGCTGGACTTGAAGCCGTAAGTGCCGGTGTTGGCGATGTTGTTACTGATATTGCCCAGTTGGTTGTTGACGGCGTTAATGCCGGACAAAGCAATGTCGAAACTCATGGTCGCTCCAAAGTTCGTAGGTGTCTTGAATCGGCGCTTCAGGCCTGGGTCTTGCCCAGCAGGCGGGTAATGGCGGAAGCGGGGAATTCGCCCAGGCCGGCCAGCGTCAGCGTAGGCTCGCCGCCGTTGATGGGCAGGCGCACGCCGGATACGGTGGCCTGCATTTCCAGCCCGGCCTTGGATTTGGACGCGGTGCGCACTTCCAGCTTGTAATCGCCTTCCACCAGGCCGTGCTTGCTAGGGTCCACGTTGAAATCGAACTCGCCGGCCGGGCGCTTGCCCAGATCGATCACGGTTTGCTGGCCGCCGGAGTCGGTCAGCACCAGGGACACCTGCTGCTCTTCGCCGGACAGGGTCACGCGGCCGGACAAGGGGTCCTTGCCGCTCAGATGCGCCTGGTCGGCCTGCACCAGCACTTGGCGTCCCACTTGCGAACCCAGCGACACGCCCTGCAGCTCGCGCAGCATCAAAGCGTTGCCCTGCAACTGCTTGAGCATGTCGGCGGAGCTCTTCATCTGGCTCATCTGCGCCAGCTGGCTAACGAACTGCGAGGCGTCGGTGGGGTCCAGCGGGTTCTGGTTCTGGATCTGAGCCAGCAGCAGCTTCATGAACATATCGTCCATGCCCGGGTTTTGTCCGGCGGCCGGCGCCACCGCCGGATTGGCGCCGTTGGAGGCGGCGGACGGGCTCTGCTGCCCGTTTTGCGCGGCGTTCACGCTCATGCGTTGTCTCCCAGTTTCAGCAGGTCCTGCTGCATGCCCTTGACCCGGGCCAGCACTTCCACATTGGTCTGGAACGCGCGCGAGGCCGACAGCATGTCGGTCATCTCCTCCACCGCGTTCACATTGGAATAGAAAACATTGCCCTCGGCGTCGGCCAGCGGATTGCCCGGCTCGTGCGCCTTGCGCACCGGCTCCTGGTTCTGCACCACGTCCAGCACGCCCACGCTGGCGCCGCGCCAGCCGTCGAAGCCGTCGCCGCCCCGGTATTGGGTGGCGAACACCGGCTTGCGGGAGCGGTAGGCCGCCTGTTCGCTGCCGGCGGCGGTGTCGGCGTTGGCCAGATTGCTGGCCACGGTGTTGAGACGCACCGTCTGCGCCGTCATGGCGGAGCCGGCAATGCGGGAAATATCGCGAAAGGACATGGCTTACTGACCTGCTATCACTTTGGCCAGCCCGCGGAACTTCATGTTCAGGAAGGCGAGGCTGGTCTGGAATTCGGAAACGTTCTGCGCGAACTCGGCCTGCTCCACGCCCAGCTCCACGGTGTTGCCGTCGCGCGCCGGGTGATTGGGCAGCCGGTATTGCAATTCGCCGGACGGCGAATCCAGCGGAAACGCGGCGTCGTCCGCCGAAGCGGCCAAAGCCGTTTTGAAATCGATGTCCCGCGCCTGATAACCGGGCGTGTTCTCGTTGGCGATGTTGGACGCCAGAATACGGGTGCGCTCCGCCCTCAACTGCAAGGCAGCCGGGTGGACGCTCAATGCTTTATCAAGGTGCAAACCCATTGCCTAGACCCATGCGGTTCTCTACCATATTTAAACATCGGCTATCTAATTCACATTAAATGGCCGGTCGATTGAAAAGCGATACTAATAACCGCACCCCCTCACGTATACGGGATAATTACCAAGTCATCTGTAATGGGAATTTTCACATCCTCTCGGCATCAAACCGCGCCGCTATTGGCTGCGCTGCTCATTCTGCCCTGCGTTCCGGCGCTGGCGGCCCCCTATCCGGCCGCCGCCGCGGTGGAGCAGACCGCGCGTTCTCTGCTGCTGCAAAAACTGGAAAAAGCCGGTCTGGCGGCGGCCCGCGTCACCCTCAAGGCCTTGCCGCCGCGCGGCTTCAACGCCCCGCCCTGCCCGGAGCCGGTGCGCGTCGCCGCGCTGGACGAGCGCTCTCCCAGCCGCATGCGGCTGCAAGCCCGCTGCGACGCCGCCGGCTGGGACGCTGAATTCATCGTCCGCGCCGAAATCAGCGCCCGCGTGGCGGTGGCGGCGCGCGACATTCCGGCGCGCAGCCTGCTGGACGCCGGCGACATCGAATGGCAGGAACGCCCGGTGCTGGACCCGGCCGACATGGTGGGCGCCAAGACCAAGCTGGAAGGCCTGAGCAACCGCACCGCGCTGCGCCAGGGCCAGCCGCTGCGGCTCAAGGCGCTGGAAGCCAGCCTGCTGGTCAAGCGCGGCGAGGAGGTGCGCATCGTGGCGCGCAACAGCGGCATCGAGGTGGTCGCCGCCGGCGAGGCGCTGGGCAACGGCCGCCAGGGCGAAATCATCCGCGTGCGCAACAGCGCCACCGGCAAGGTGATACGCGCCCGCGCCAGCCTGCCGGGCGAGGTCAATCCGGTGGACTAAGAACCTGTTCAAGGTCTGCTGCGCGTCGTGAAATGTGACACGGTGAGTACAGCTTCGAAATGCTCATGTACCACGTGTACCTTCCGCTTTCTCAGCGGTTTTCGCCTTGTCTCGCCCTAGCTCGCGAGACTTTGAACAGGCTCTAAGCAAATGAAAAGCCCCCATTTGGGGGCTTTTGCTTGCGCGGGCAAGGCCGCCTGAAACAAGCGGTTTACGATCTCGCCGGAATCGTCAGCCCGCGCTGCACCGCCGGTCGCGCCAGGAAGGCGTCCAAGGCGCGCGTCACCTGCGGGCAGTCCGCAATCGACACCAGCTCGCCGGCCTCGTAAAAACCGATCAGATTGCGCACCCAGGGGAAGATGGCGATGTCGGCGATGCCGTACTCGTCCCCCATCACCCATTGGCGGCCAGTCAGTCTTTGCTCCAGCACCGCCAGCAGGCGGCGCGATTCGTTCACATAACGATCGCGCGGACGTTTGTCCTCGTAGTCCTTGCCGGCGAACTTGTGGAAGAAACCCACCTGACCGAACATCGGGCCGATGCCGCCCATCTGGAACATCAGCCACTGTATGGCCTCGTAGCGCGCGGCGGGATCGGCGGGCAGCAATTGGCCGCTCTTCTCCGCCAGATACAGCAGGATGGCGCCGGACTCGAACAAGGCCAGCGGCTTGCCGCCCGGGCCGGCCGGATCGAGAATGGCGGGAATCTTGTTATTGGGGTTCAGCGACAGGAATTCCGGCGATAGCTGATCGTTGCTGTCGAAGCTGACCAGGTGCACTTCATACGGCAGGCCGGTTTCTTCCAGCATGATGGACGCCTTGACCCCGTTGGGCGTGGTCAGCGAATACAGCTGAATGCGTTCCGGATATTTCGCAGGCCATTTGCGGGTGATGGGAAAGGCGGATAAATCGCTCATACGCGCTCCATTGAGTTTGGACGGGTGGGTTGCGCGCCCATGATAAGCCCGGCTTTTGCATTTGTCTTAAATCAGCAGCTCGTCAATGGCGAGATGTTATTGACGCAATAGCTGGATACACTGTTAATCCGTGCCTATGGTCAACGCCGCCCACCAATAAGCAATTCATTCAAAAATAAATTTCCCTTCTAAATCATGTGGAATGTATTAGTTTGAAATGAGGTTGGCGTGCTCCAATGGCACTCCTGGATGGCAATTACAATGGAGGCAGCCATGCCCTTTTTTTCCGGAAAACTCAAGGAGCAGCTCAACGAGCTGACCGGCCAACTGGACGGCCTGCGCGGCATGCTGTCCGCCATCGACCGTTCCATGGCGATGATACAATTCACTCCCGACGGCATCGTCACCAACGTCAATGAAAACTTCCTGCGCACCATGGGCTACCGGCGCGAAGAAGTCATCGGCAAGCATCACCGCATCTTCTGCGATAAAAACCATGTTTCCAGCGCCGCCTACGCCGAGTTCTGGCAAAAGCTGAAACGCGGCGAGCCGGTCAACGGCCGCTTCAGCCGCTACGCCAAGAACGGCGAGGAAATCTGGCTGGAGGCCAGCTACACCCCGGTGCTGTCCAGCGACGGCCAGGTGTGCGGCGTGGTCAAAGTGGCGTCCGACATCTCCGACCAAGTGCATCAGGAACAGAACGACCAGGCCATCCGCCTGGCGATCAGCCGCTCCATGGCCCAGATCGAGTTTGATCTGGACGGCAATATCCAGGACGCCAACGAAAACTTCCTCAACACCTTCGGCTATACCTTGGCCGAAATCCGCGGCAAGCATCACCGCATGCTCTGCGACGCCGACTACGCCGCCAGCCCGGACTACGCGGAGTTCTGGCGCCAGCTGCGCCAGGGCAAGTTTTTCCAGGGCCAGTTCAAGCGCCTGAGCAAAAACGGGCAGATCATCTGGCTGGAAGCCACGTACAACCCGGTCTACGACCTCAACGGCAAGCCGGTGCGGGTGGTCAAGTTCGCCCAGGACATCAGCCGCCGGGTGCAGCAATTGCAAGCCCAGGCGGAGAACGCCCAGTCCGCGGTGGAAGTCTCGGTCAATACCGAGCAGCTATCGGTCAAGGGCAGCGCGGTGCTGGAACAAGCCGCCAGCGAAATCACCAAGGTGGCGTCCAGCGTGGAAAGCTCCTCCATCATCATCACCAAGCTGGGCGACAGCTCCGGTCAGATCGGCACCATCATCAGCACCATCAGCGAGATTGCGGACCAGACCAATCTCCTGGCCTTGAACGCGGCGATCGAGGCGGCGCGCGCCGGCGAGATGGGCCGCGGCTTCGCCGTGGTGGCGGACGAGGTGCGCAAGCTGGCCGAGCGCACCAGCCAATCCACCGGCGAGATCTCCGGCATCGTTCGCAGCATCCAGGAAGACTCCAAGTCCGCCATCACCTCCATGCAACAGGTGCGCGGCCTGGCCGACACCAGCTTGCAGCTGTCCGAACAGGCGCGCGACTCCATCGCCGAGATCCGCGCCGGCGCCAAGGAGGTGGTGCAAGTGGTGCGCGACGTGTCGGAGCTGCTGCAGCAGCGCGCCTGAGCCTGGAAGGCAGGCTCGGAAAGCCTTGATCCAAATCATGTCCGCGTCCGCCAGGACGCGGCGATACTGAGGCGCCCACACCTTTCCCGAGCCCGCGATGAAACACCCCCACCCCGCGGCGATGCTGGCCCAGGCGCCGCATCGCGCCGCCTTTCTGCCCGGCATGCTGTTCGCCATCCTGCTGCTGGCCGCCTGGAGCGCCGAGTTGGCCAGCCGCCTGCTCGGCGTCCACGCCGCGCTGGCAGTGCCCTCCTCGCTGGCCCACGGCTTCCTGATGCTGTTCGGCTTCTTCCCGCTGTTCATGACCGGCTTTCTGTTCACCGCCGGCCCGCGCTGGCTGGGCGTGGAGCCGCCCGGCCGTCTTATCTTCGTCGGCGTGCCGGCGCTGATGGTGGGCGGGCTGCTGCTGTGGCTGGCCGGGCTGTGGCTGGGCATCTCCTGGACGCTGATCGGCCACGCGCTGTACACGCTGGGCTTCAGCGGCCTCACGCTGACTTTCGCCTGCCTGCTGCTGGCCAGCCCGCAAGCGGACCGCCGCCACGCCTGCGCAGTGCTGGCCGCGCTGTTCTGCGGCGCGCTGGCGCTGCTGGCCGGCGCTTACTGGCTGATCTTCCAGGACGGCCAGGCCTGGCTGTGGATGCGCAATCTGGCCTTGTGGGGCTTTCTGCTGCCGGTGTTTCTGACCGTCTGCCATCGCATGCTGCCCTTCTTCTCCGCCAACGCGCTGCCGGAGTACCAGCCCTGGCGGCCGGGCTGGCTGCTGGCCGCGCTGCTGGCCAGCTCCTTGGGTCATGGCCTGCTGGACGGCTTCGGCCTGCCCGCTTGGCCGCTGGACGCGGCGATGGCCGCGCTGCTGGCTTACGTCAGCTGGCGCTGGCGGCTGGTCGCGGCGTTGCGGGTCAGGCTGCTGGGCATGCTGCACCTGGCTTTCGCCTGGCTGCCGGTCGGCTTCGGGCTATACGCGCTCAATGGCTGGCTGGCTTCGCCGCGCCTGGCGCTGGCGGCGCTGCACGCGGTCACCGTCGGCTTTTTCCTGACCATGATGATCGCCTTCGTGTCGCGGGTGACGCTGGGCCATTCCGGCCAGCCGCTGCAGGCCGGCCCCGGCTTGTGGCGGCTCTACCTGGCCGCGCACTGGCTGGCGCTGACCCGGGTGGCCACCGAAATGCTGCCCGGCGTCTGGTCCGGCTGGTTGTACGGCGCGGCGGCCCTGGGTTGGCTATTGACGCTGGCGGCCTGGGGCCGCGCCTTCATGCCCAGCTACTGGCGGCGGCGCGCGGACGGCAAGCCGGGCTGAGAACCTGTTCACGGTCCGCGGGCCGGCCTTGAGCCCTGCGCTCAAGCCTGCCCGCGCCGGCGCAGATAATCGGGCACTTCCTCGGCCGGCATCGGCCAGCCCAGCAGATAGCCCTGCACATAGTCCACGCCCAGCCGCAGCATCAATTGCAAATCCGCCTCTTCGCCTATGCCTTCGGCCACCACCTGGATATTGCGGTCCTTGGCCAGCCGGATGGTGGATTCCAGAATCTCCCGCGCCACGCTGTCGTCAGCGGCCCCGGCCACCAGCGAGCGGTCTATCTTGATCGCGCTCACCGGCAGTTCGCGCAGATACTCCAGCCCGCTGTAGCCGCAGCCCACATCGTCCAAGGACACGCGGAAACCGGCCATGCGCAGCCGTATCACGTTTTCCAGCGCCTGATAGATGTTTTTCAGCCGCTGGGTTTCGGTCAGCTCTAGCGTCAACAGGGCCGGCGCCATGCCCAGTTCCTCCGCCGCCTCGGCCAGGCTGGACGGCAAATCCGGGTTGCAGAACTGGCTGGCGGTGAGATTGATCGAGACCCTCAAGCCGGACAGCGCCACTTGTCCGCTCCAACGGCGATAGTCCTCCACCGCCGCGCGGAAAATGACGAAGAACAAGTCTTCGTCCAGACCGTAGTGCTCCAGACCGGGCAAGAACGCCGAGGGCTCCAGCAAACCCCGCTCCGGGTGACGCCAGCGCGCCAGCGCCTCCACCCCCGCCACCCTCAGCCGGGCGGAATCGGCCTGCGGCTGATACCAGGGCAGAATTTCGCCGCACCGCAATGCCCGCTCCAGCTCCTGACGGTCGAAATCCGAAGACGCGCCGTCCCATGCCGGCCGGCGCGCCACCGTTTCCCACAGCTTGCATAGCTGTTCCATGGACAAGGGCGTGTTCAGGCTGCCTATCACCGGCAGATTGTGAAACGCGGCCACGCGGTAAGCGCCCATCAGCATGTCCTTGGACAGCGAGCTGTTGAACACGATGGGCGGCACCGCCGGCAGGCCGGACAGATGCCGCAACAGCAGGATGCCGTCCATCCCCGGCATATTGAGATCGCTGATCATCAAGTCGTAGCGATGTCGCTGCAGCCGCTCGAGCGCGTCGGCGCCGTCGCGCGCCTCGTCGATGCGGTCGATGCCCACTTGGCGCAAAGCCTGGCTCAGCGCGCAACGCTGCAAATCGTGATCGTCCACGATCAAAACCCGCATCGGCGCCGGGCCGGGTTTGGCGGTTATCGGTTCCATGGCATGTTCTCTGTTCCTTTCAGAGCGCTATTTTCCTTAGCCGGCCCAAGTGTAAGGAATAGGAAGATGCTGAATTTGCCGGTGAATTTCCGGATATGGTTTTTCCGCTCTTATCAAAATCGCATCAAACTTTGCCGTATGAGAACGCGTTTTTGTTCTATATCACCATTGGAGACCGCCAAGATGAAATCCCATTCCAATCAAGCAAATAGCGCGAAAAACGACGGCCACAGCCCGGATTGACCCAAATTGAATGAGCGCGTCCGGCGCCCGCGTCGTATACCGGCAACGTCAAGCAGGAGGCCCGGCAATGAGAAGCAATCTTCCCGTGGATGGCACCGAGGTGTTTTTGCTGCCCCACCGCCCCATCGTCACCAAAACCAACCTGAAAGGCCAGATCACTTACGCCAACCGCGCCTTCATCGATATCAGCGGTTTCAGCGAAGAAGAATTGATCGGGCAGCCGCACAATATCGTCCGCCATCCGGACATGCCTCAGGCCGCCTTCGACGACCTCTGGAGCACCATCAAGACCGGCCGCCCCTGGAAGGGCCTGGTCAAGAACCGCACCAAGCAAGGACATTTCTATTGGGTGGAGGCTTATGTCACCCCCATCTGCGAGGGCGGCCAGCCGGTGGGTTATATGTCGGTGCGCAGCGCGCCGTCCAAACAGCAGACCGCCGACGCCGAGCAGCTTTACGCCCGCGTCCGCGAACGGAGTCAGGCGTTTCCGGAAACCCGCCACGCCGCCCCGCCGACGACGGCCTCGCTGTTACTGTGCGCGCAATTGCCCGCCGCGGCGCTGATCCTGGCCGGCGCCGCCGCGGACGGCGCCTTGCGCCTGACGCTGCTGACGCTGGCGGCGGTCTGGGCCTTGGCGGCCTCCTATCTGGCCGGGCGTTGGCTGGCGCGGCCGATAGACGCGGCGCGGCGCGCGCTGATGCGGCTGGCCGAAGGCGATTTCAGCGCCCAGATTCCCCCCTCCGGCCCGCGCGAGCCGCGCGCGGTGCTGGAAGAGATGGAAACCCTGCGCATCCACCTGCGCGCCATCCTGGCCGACGTGGTCGCCGGCGCAGAGGACGTCAGCGAAGCCGCCACCGCCACCCACGCCGAAGCCGAATCGCTGAACGCCCGCGGCGAATCCACGCTGGAAGGCATCACCCGGGTGGCGGCCGCCTTGCAGCAGCTGTCGGTGTCGGTGAACGAGATTTCGCAATCCACCCGCACCGGGGCCGAGTTCGCCGACCAGGCCACCGAACTGGCCAGCCAGGGCGAGGCTCAGATGAGCGACACCCGCCAGGCGGCCCAGGCCGTGGTCAGCGAGGTGTCCTGCACCCGCGACATCATCATCAAGCTGGAGCAATCGGTGGAATCGATCAACACCGTCACCGGCGTGATCAAGGACATCGCCAACCAGACCAATCTATTGGCGCTGAACGCGGCGATAGAAGCCGCGCGCGCCGGCGAACAGGGCCGCGGCTTCGCCGTGGTGGCGGACGAAGTGCGCAAGCTGGCGGAACGCACCGCCGGCAACACGCTGGAGATAGAACAATCGGTGTCCTTCCTGCGCGAACGCTCGCAAGAAGCGCTGGAGGAAGTGAAGGCCGCGGTGAACAAGGTCCATACCGCCGAGGAAACCATACAAGCGGCGGCCGAGGGCCTGGAGGCAATCCGCAACGCCAACGAGAAAGTGGCGGAGTCCTCCTCCAGCGTGGCCAATATGCTGCAGCAGCAATCGTCCGCCTCCACCGAAGTGGCCCAGAGCATGGAAACCATGAGCACGCTGACCGAACAGAACAGCCACAGCATCGCCGCCACCCTGCAAGTAGCGCAGAAGCTGCACACCACCGCCAGCGATCTGCGCCGCCTGGTCAGCCAATTCGAAAAACATATGTGAGCGGCATCCATCCTGCGGCCGTATGGCATGTTTGCGAAAAATATTCATGCAAACGAGTTTTATTACACAAACTGTGAAAAATTACGGAACTACTTGATAACCATTCTTTCATAACCGTTATTCGTCGCGGCTCTACTGCACTGCACCATGACACCGGTCGCGACGAAGACGGCGCAGGCAGGCGGCGCATGCCGCCCGCCCGCGCTCCCGAAACCCTAATCGCAAGCCAAGCTTAAGGAGGTCGCCGTCCAATAACATCGCGCCCAACGCGACGCACCGCCGCTAGAGCGGCGTCGAGTCCGGCGCCGGAATCGCCCGGCCACGCGCCCGGCCTTCCATTCAGAGCCGTGAACATGATCTCGCCCAAGCCGCACGCGGCTCCCGGGCAAGGAATCAAGCGGTTCTCAGAGTCCGTTCACAGTCCGTCGAGCAAAGCGAGACAAGGCGAGGAGAGTTGAAGATGCGAATGCGCCTACGGCGCGCGAGCATTCTGAACACCCAGTCACCGCGTCCCGCCTTACAAACGCGGACAATTGAATAGGCTCTCAGATGCAGTGTCTCGTTCGGCGAGGCTCCTATGCAAACACAGGTCACTGATCTGACGACGTCGAGAGACGCCCAAGGTTAGGACAGGCTTTATCGGATTAAGGTATAGCCCAAAGTGACTTCCCGCATGCAGTCGGGATACGTTGCATAGTGCCAAAACTTAGACGCGGAGATAGCTTTTCTGCACTCTCTCTTCTGGTTTACGCCCCCATTGTGACAACTGTTTGTGGTTATAAAACAGCTAACGGGGAATACCTCAAAATGTCTTTTGCAAGCATCACCCTGCCTACCGCTCAGGCAAACGAAGTCAATCTGAAAGAAACCGTCGCCTCCTACATGAGCGACTCGCTGATCACCCTCAGCCGCGACATGAAAGTCAGCGAAGCGCGCGAGCACATGCTCAAACAGCTGCGCGACGAAGACATTCCCGCCCAGATTTTCGTCATCGACGGCAGCCGCTTCCTGCACGGTCAACTCTCGGTCAAGCGCCTGCTGACCGAAACCGACCTGACGCTGCCGGTTTCCGCATTGATGGGCCCCACCGCTTTTGTCGTCGAGCCTAACCAACAGCGCCGCGATATCGTGCCGGAGCTGATAGACAAGGGCGTGGACCTCGCGCCCGTGGTCAGCGGCGGCAAGCTGCTGGGCGCTCTGTACGAAAAGGAAATCGCCGCGCTGATCCGCGACGAAGGCACCGACGACGCGCAACGCCAGGGCGCCAGCCTGCCGCTGGAGACCTCCTACCTGGAAAGCTCCCCGTGGAGCTTGTGGAAAAAGCGCCTGCCCTGGCTGCTGCTGCTGTTCTTCGCGGAAGCCTACACCAGCACCATCCTGCAAGTGTTCGAAGAGCAGCTGGAAGCCGCCATCGCCTTGGCCTTCTTCATCCCGCTGCTGATCGGCACCGGCGGCAACAGCGGCACCCAGATCACCTCCACCCTGGTGCGCGCGATGGCGATGGGCGAAGTCAGCCTGCGCAATATCGGCACGGTGCTGCGCAAAGAGGTGACCACTTCCTTCATGATTGCGCTGGCCATCGGCGTGGTGGCCTGGATACGGGCCTGGATGCTGGGCGTGGGCGACGAAGTGGCCTTGGTGGTGTGTCTGACCCTGATCGCCATCACCATCTGGAGCGCCATCGTGTCCTCCATCATCCCGATGCTGCTGAAGAAAATGCGCATCGACCCGGCCGTGGTGTCGGCGCCTTTCATCGCCACCTTCATCGACGGCACCGGTCTGGTGATTTACTTCAATATCGCCATGCTGGTGATTTCCGACCTGGCCTAAAGCCCGCTCAAGGTCTCGCGGACCTCCGCGAGACCGAACAGCATCGCGCAAACGACTCAAGTCCGGGGACAGCCTACGCCTGTCCCTGCCATCGGCTTGATCGCAAGGCAGAGCGCGCCAAGCCCCATCAAAATCGAGCGGCCATGCCGGCGCCTGCCGGCGCGCCGCCACCGGCAATATTGCAAGGAGTTACCCGATGAAAAACCATACGGTAACGAATCATCAGGATGGCCTCAGCCCTGCCGCCGCTTGCTGCCACACGCTGCTTGGCAACTTGAGCAAGCAGACCGCGCCGAAGCTGAAATCGGACAAGGCGACCCGCCCGGCCGACGAGTGGCAATCCGCCAGCGTGCTTCTGGACCTCCCTCAAACCAATGCCGCCCTATTCCACACGCTGTTGATGGGCATGCTGGCGATGGATGACGCGCAGGCGCTGCAAACCGTGTATCCCTCCCTCAAATGCCTAGGGCCGCAGCCTTGCCCCAGTCCCGCAATGAGCTGTATCAGCCCCATCCAAACCGAACACCCCATGACAGCCGACAAAGACTACCCCTTGGGCTTTGCGGTGCGTGCCCATGACGGTCATGGAGCAGCCATCGCCTATGCCGCGCATGAAATGCGCGACATTCATGGCGGCATGCGCTTGAAATCGACTATCGTGCTGCCTGGAGCCCTTCCCTGTTCGCGGCTGCAAGGACACCTGGATCACTTTGCCGCTGAATTTGGCCATTGGCACGCGGCGGCGATGTCCGGCGGCAGCACCTGGGCGGGTTTGCTCTTATAAGCGCCGATTCACAACACAACCGACGCTGCCTTGCCCGACGCGCCGCGCCGCGCCGCCTGCGCTGGCGCGTCGGCGCGCCTGGCCTTGGGGCAGCCCTCGCCGCGCAAGCCAAAAGCGACAGAGGCCATGCGCGCGCACGGCGATAGACACTCCGCTTCCCGCCCCATGTTTTCACGAAACGCAAGCACCTTTGAACAGGCGCTAAGGCCAGTCCTCCTCCCTTGGTTTTTATCACATCATCGCCACATTGTTTTTGCCCAGAAGTCATGCTAATGTCCTGATAAATTTAAATAATCAAGACATACGCCGGCACCTCATTTCATCGCAACGCCACTTAAACGGCCTCTTTCATGACCCATTCAAACCGTAAACGCTTCGCCGCCGCGCTGGCGCTGGCCGCGGCGCTGCCGCTGGCGGCCCACGCCGAAACCTTCGACCTGGGCGCCATTCTCAAGGACGGCATCAAGAAGGCGCTGCAAAAAGACCCCGCCGCGGACGGCGCCGCCGCCCCGATGGCTCCCGGCGTCTACGACGGCTCCGACAAACAGTTCGAGCGCACGCTGACCATCCGTCCCAACGGCAAGTTCGAACTGGAAGTCATGCAAAAAGGCAAACCCGGCCAACTGCGCTCCGGCTCCGGCAGCGGACAGTTGCAGGCCAACGGCGGACAGTGGCGCTATAGCGAAGGCATCTGCACGATGAACGTCCTGCCCCAGGCCTCCGCGGTGCAAGTACAGGTGGAGCGGTGCGCCAGCGCCTTCGGCGACGTGCCCTTCGACGGCGTTTATCGTCTGAGTAAAGCGGCCGGCGGCGCCCAGGCCCGCGGCGGCAAGAACAAGGCCTTGGCGGCGCAGCTGAGCTGCCACAATCTCAACCTCAGCGAAAACGGCGTCGCCAAACTGCTGGCCGCCACCGCCGGCACCACGCCTAATCAGGTATGGGAACACGAGCTGGCCTTGCCGGGAGGCTATGACTACGGCGGCCTGCCTATCCGCTCCGTGCAGCTGTCCGAAGTGGACGGCGGTTTCCTGGCGCTGTTCGTGGACGGCGACGCCGCCGCCATCAAGAGCGCGATCAAGAAAGCCCAGCGCAAGAGCAGTAGCGCGGCGATGTTGAGCAAGGTGGGGGAAAGCTATCCCTTCCCGGGCAAACCCAACGGCCTGCCCTATGTGCAGTGCCGCAGCAAGGCGGTTCAAAACGGGCTGTATTGACGCTTGCTCCAAACGACAATGGCCCCGGCAAACGCCGGGGCCATTGCATTTAGTCGACCCGTTTAAAGCTCAACCGCAAGCGCCGACGTGGCCGCAGGCGGTGCAGAACTCGCAGCCGTCTTTCTTGATCAGCGCGTGGTTGCCGCATTCCGGGCAGGGTTTGCCCGGCACCTGTTTCAAGGCGGCGCTGGCTTCCGGGCTGAACAGATCGCTCTGCTCCGGCACCATCACCCCCATTTCCTCCAGCGGCACGCCTTCCTCGGTCAGCACGCCCAGCATCGCGTAGCGGTGGATGATCAGCTGCGCCAGATAGGCGACGGTGGACGGCCAGCTCTGCGATTTTTCCACGCCGGGGATGCGGGCGAAGAAATCGCCCTGCGGCTCGGCGTAGCTCAGCAGCTTGCGCAGCTTGAGGCCGATCCAGGCCGGATCTATCACCCGCATGTCCAGGCTCAGCATTTTGCACAGGCCGTCCAGCTCGCGCGGGTAGGCGCCGGCCAGCCACATCGAATACGGCCGGCGCTGGCCGTTGGGCAGCACCAGTTCCTTGATGAAGAGCACGAAGTCGTCGCCGGTTTGCGGGTTGCTGACGTCCACCGACCAGCTCATGGTGCCGTCGGTGCCCGATTTGGGCTCCTTGCGCGCAAACAGCGCGTCCATCACCGGCGTCGGCTCGTTCTGGTCCGCCGGCAGCGCGCCCAGTTGCTCGACGCGGTGGCGCACCACCTGGCCCAAGGCCGCCGAGGCTGAGGTGGCGTAGACGGTGCGCTCGCCCAGATCGAACACATAGCGCTTGTCGCCGTTGGTGTGCGACAGCGCGTCCAGCTTGGCCGCCAGCCAACCGTGATCGCGGCAGCGCATGTCCATGGACAGAGTCTTGGCCACCGCGCCCAGGCCGCGCTGTTCTTCCGTGGCGTTGACCCAGCATTCGAACGGCGACACCCGGCCGTTCTCCACATGGCCCACCACCACGGCGAAATCGCCGGCGTCGCCTTCCACCATGAAGGTCCACGACGGGTTGCCTTCCTTCAGCTTGGGCCGGTTCGGCCATTTCAGGCTGGATAGCGCCGGCGTCGGCGCGGTGTTGAGCACCACGCGGCGGTCCGGGTCGCCGTCGCCGCTGCCGGACAGGTCCTGCGGCGTGGCGGCGCTGGGCTTGGCCGGCTCCACCGACAGCACCGAACCCAGCACATTATTGGGCCGGTAGGTGGTGATGCCCTTCAGGCCGGCGCGCCAGGCTTCCAGGTAGAGGCTTTCGAAATCGTCGAAGGGGTAATCGCCGGGCACGTTCACCGTCTTGGAAATGGCGGTGTCGATATAGGGCGCCACCGCCGCCACCATGCGCATATGGTCCAGCGCGCTCATTTCCAGCGCGGAGACGAAGTAGTCCGGCAAGGCGTTGGTGTCGCCGCCCTGCATCCGGTAAACGCGGTAGGCGTGGTCTTCCACCAGGTATTCCTGCTGGCTGCCGTCGGCCATGCGCTTCTTGCGGGTGTAGAACCAGGAGAACGGCGGCTCGATGCCGTTGGAGGCGTTGTCGGCGAAGGCCAGCGAAATGGTGCCGGTGGGCGCGATGGACAACAGGTGCGAGTTGCGGATGCCGTGCTTGCGGATGCGCGCCTTGATCGCCTCCGGCAGCCGGCTGGCGCAATGCGGCGCGGCCAGGTAGGCGTCGGCGTCGAACAGCGGGAAGCCGCCCTTCTCGATGGCGAGATCCACCGAGGCGTCGTAGGCGGCGTCGCGCATCGCCTCGGAAATGCGGCTGGCGAAGCGGCGGCCCTCCTCGCTGTCATAGCGTATTTTCAGCATGATCAACGCGTCGCCCAGGCCGGTGAAGCCGAGACCGACGCGGCGCTTGGCCTGCGCCTCGCGCTGCTGCTCTTCCAACGGCCACACCGTCAGGTCCAGCACATTGTCCAGCATGCGCACCGACATGCGCACCACTTTCTCGAAGCTCTTGAAGTCGAAGCTGGGCTTGTCGCCAAAGGGCTGACGCACGTGGCGGCACAGATTGATGGAGCCCAGATCGCAGCAGCCGTAATCCGGCAGCGGCTGCTCGCCGCAGGGGTTGGTGGACTCGATCACCTCGCAATAGGACAGATTGTTGTCCTGATTGATGCGGGTCATGAACAGCACGCCCGGCTCCGCGTGGTCGTAGGTGGAGGCCATGATCTGCCGCCACAGCTCGCGCGCCGACACCGCGCGGTAGACCCACAGGCCGTCCGCGCGCTGATAACTGTCGGGGAAAGCGTTGGACGACGGCTCCACCGCGTGGGTCAGCTCCCAGGCGGCGTCCGCCTCCACCGCGCGCATGAAGTCGTCGGAGACGCCCACCGAGATATTGAAATTGCGCAGATCGCCCTGGTCCTTGGCGTGGATGAAGTCCTCCACGTCCGGGTGGGAAATGTCCAGCACCCCCATCTGCGCGCCGCGGCGCGCGCCGGCGGACTCCACCGTTTCGCAGCTGCGGTCGAACACCCGCATATAGGACACCGGGCCGGACGCGCGGCTATTGGTGCCCTTGACCCGCGCGCCCTTGGGACGGATGCGCGAGAAGTTGTAGCCGACGCCGCCGCCGCGGCGCATGGTTTCCGCCGCCTGCAGCAAGGCCTCGTAAATGCCCACCTTGCCGTTTTCGGTTTCGGACACCGAATCGCCCACCGGCTGCACGAAGCAATTGATCAAGGTGGCGCGCAGATCGGTGCCGGCGGCGGAATTGATGCGGCCGCCGGGAATGAAGCCGTTTTCCAGCGCCTGATAGAACAACGGCTCGAAACGAGCCGGCTCGCTTTCCAGCGCCGCCAGCGCCTTGGCCACGCGCAGGCGCACTTCGCTCACGCTGTGTTCGCCGTTCTTGGCGTATTTTTCCAACAGCACCTCGCGGGAGATGTCCTGCTCGGTCATGGCGGCGATGTTTTCCTGCTTCATGGTTCCCGGTTCCTCTTGAATTGCGGCCTGCGGCGGCCAGGGCGGCCCCCTTCCAGCATGCAATGGACCGTGTGGGCCGCAAAAGGTTTCAACACGTCCGATACGCAATATCTGGAAAAGAAAAACGGCGTATTACACTATATGTAGTTACGCCGTTCGTTGACACATATCAAGCGCTATTCCACGCCGCCGCCGCTTTTCCCGCTTGTCATGGGTAAAAACACGACGCGCGGCCGCCGCCTCACGGCGTCTTCAGCTTCACCTCCAGCGGCACCCCGTCGCGGCCGGCGGAGACCTTGACCGGCTCGCCCAGCTGGATGCGCTCCTGCAAGGCCGGATCGGTCTTGAGCATGGCCGCGCGCGCGTTGGCGGCGCGTTGCTTGGCCAGTTGCTGCAGGCTGGCGTCGGTGATGCTCTGCGCGGCGATCAACTCGTCCCGCAGCAGCTTGCCCAGGGCCGCGCCGGACGGCCCGCCCGGCTTCAGCGTGTGGCCCAGCAGCTTGAAGCGGCCGATCTGCTTGCCGTACACCGATTTGACCGCGGACAGGATTTCCTCGTCCTGCATGTCCGGCAGCGGCAGCGGCTCGCCGGCGCCCAGCTGGTGGCCGGCGGCGGCGAAGATCGCCAGATCGGTTTGCGCGCGCGCCATTTCCTTGCGGTCCGCGTCGGCGTTGTAACCGCCGCTGATGGACAGCATCAACTTGGGCCGCTTGACCATCAGCCCGGCCACCTTGACCAGCTTCTCCCGCTCCGGCGGCGTCACATTGGCCTCGCCGGCCACGAAGCGGATATCGTCGAAGCCCTCGCCGCCCAGCAAGGCGCCCAGCGCGCGGAACGGCGCGGTCACCACCTTGGTCACCACGTTGACGATGGCTTTCCAGATGATCTTGCCGTAGCTGAACTGCGGATCGTCCAGACTGCCGGCCACCGGCAGGTCCAGATCGATGCGCTTGTCGCTGTCCTCCAGAATGGCCACCGCCAGCCGCAGCGGCAGCCGCGGGCCCTTGTATTCGCTGTCCGGCAGCTCGTCGCCCAGTTGCAGGGAATCGATCACCACCCGGTTCTCGCCCTTGAGCTGGCGCTGCTCCAGCAGATAGCGCAGGTCCACCGACAAGCGTCCGTCCTTGACCTGCCAGCCGGCGAAGTTCATCGAATACGGGTTCAAGGTGCCCATGGAGATATTGCGGAAGGCCAGGGTGATGTCGGTGTTGTCCGTGGGCGCCAGCGGCGACAGCGCGCCGCGCACCTTGACGTCGCCGAACTGGTCCACGTCGCCGTCCAGCGTGATGTTGCCGCGCTGCTTGGCGCGGGTGGACAGGTTCTGGATGGAGCCGCGCAGATTATGCATGTCGGACGCGAAGTCCGGCTTCATGCCGTGGTCGGCGAACTGCACCCGCCCGCCCTGCACATGGATGGACCGGACCTCCACCAAGGGCAGCGGCGCCGCCTTGGCCGCCGGCGCCGGCGTCGCCGGCTTGCCGCCCTGGCCGGCGAACAGCCGGGTCAAATTGAGTTCGCGCTTTTCGTCCAGCACCAGCCGCGCCGCCGGCCCTTGCAGCCGCACATCGTTGATCGTCGCTTTCAGCGGCATGCCCTGAGCGCTGAGGCCGCGCACTTGCAGATCGCGCCACCCCAGCAAGGGCAGCTTCTCACCCGGCTCGTACACCGCCAGCCGCGCCACGCCGGCGGAGCCGCCGACGCGCCAGCCGCGCGCGCCGACATCCAGATTCAGATCCGCGGACAACGCGCCGCCGCCGAAACGCAGCGAGGTTCCACTCAAGGCGTACGGCGCCAGCGGCGCCAGCTGCACCCCGTCGGCGCGCAGCCTGCCCTTGAGCGCGCCGGCCGCGGCGTCGATATCGGCTTTGACCGCCAGCTTGCCGCCGTTGAGCCCGCCGGCCAGATCCAGCGCCAATTGCCGGCCGTCGTCCACCTCCACCGTGCCGCCCAGGCCGGACAGCGTCATGCTGGCCGGCTTGGACAGGCTGCGGTCGGTCCAGCGCAGCTGGCTGTCCTGCAAAGCCATTTCCGGGTAGTCGAACTTCCAGGCCGGCGCGGCCTCGCCTTGCGCGCGCGCCGGGGCGGCGGCCGGTTTGGAACCGCCGGCCGGCTCGAACAAGCGGGCCAGATTGATCTGGCCGGCGCGGTCGCGCTCCACTTGCGCGTCCAGGCCGCTCAAGCTCAGCTTGCCCGGCTCGATGCGACGGCCTTTTTGCGACAGCTGGCTGGACGCCAGCTCGGCGCTGGCCAGGCTCAAGACCGGCGCCGCGCCCTGCGCGCCCAGCTTCAGCTCGTCCAGCCGCGCCAGCAGGCCGGTCAATGCGAAGCCGTTGTCCGGCGACAAGGAGAAACGGCCGGACAGCAAAGGCAGCTTGGCCTCCAGCGCCAAGGGCTGGCGGAAACCCTGATCCGCGTAGCTCACGCGCCAATTGCGCAGCTTGATCGCCTCGATGTTCACCAGCCACGGCAGCGGCGCGGCCGCCGGCTGCGGCTTGGCGGCGGCCGGCGCGGCCGGAATCGCCTTCTGCCAGTCCACCGTTCCGTCGCGGTCGCGCCCGGCCATCGCCAGACCCTGGTCCAGTTCGATGGACTGCACTTTCAGCATTGAACGCGCCAGATCCAGCGCGCCGCCTTCGACGCGGACTTCCGGGATCGTCAGTTCGCTGCGGCCGCCCGGCGCCTTCAGCGCGAAGCGCAGCAGGCTGGCGCGGAACGGCGACACCGTCAGCTCCGGCGTCTTGCCGGACATTTCAAAATGGTAGCGCGCGGACACGGACAGCCGCCCTTCCGGCGCGGCGGTGTTGAAATGCGGCTGCACATAGGGCCAGACCGAGGCCAGCGGCAACTCCGCCATCTGCGCCTCGCCGTCCGACTTCAGCGGTTGCAGATTGATGCTGCCCTTCCAGTTGAAGCGGGTGCCGTCGGTCATGGCCGCCTGCATCGTATAACTGCCGTTTTCCGGCAGCGTGGACAGGTCCAGCAGCGACAGATTCAACGGCACCAGGGTGAAGCGCTCGTCGCCGCCCAGTTGATCGGACAACTGCGCCTGGCCCTTGCGGATGTTCAAGGCCTTGATCATCAGCCGCGGCAGCTTGTCCGAGCCCCCTTCGGGCTTGGCCGGGCCGGCTGCGTCGGCGACGAAGCTGGCCCAGTTCCACTGCCCGGCGCGGTTGCGCGCCAGGGCCAGCCGCGGCTCTTCCAGGGAAAACTCCTGCGCCTGCCAGCGGCCGATCAAGAGCATGGACGGATCCAGGTTCAGATACGCCCGCTTCACCGCGAACAGCGGCCGGCCGTCGCCCTCGCTCAGCTTGAGATCCCTGACCTCCAGCGACATGTCCCAAGGCGTGATCCTCACCTCGCCCATGCTCAGCGTGCGGCCTATGCTCTTTGCCCACTTGGCCGCGGCGTCGCTGATCATGCCCGGCGCCAGCCAGCCCAGGAAGCCCCACAGCAGGGCCAGCAAGACGATGGGAACCGCCAGCCAGCGCAGCCAACGACGGCGCGGTTTAGACGCTGGCGGCTTGGAATCTGAAGCGGGAGTGATCTGTTCGGTATCGTTTTCCATATCGTCTAATTCTAATACTCATAAAGAGGTCTTAACAGTCCCCTGGGCAGATTTCCCTGTTGCCGCAAACCAACAACTGACCGGCATCCAATCAATAATCATTGCGAATGTCCACGCGCCGGGACTAGCATGCATTCGTTCAAAATATTGAACATTTCGAACCAAAAACGATCAATGCCATTCAAAGCGGCATTGTGCCGTATTACCAAATCTGAGAGGAGCACCCGGATTGCCGATCCATCATTGGGCCCGATTCCAGCCCCGTCCCGCCTGCCCGCGTAGCCCCGGCTGCCGCACACTGGACCGTAGATTATTTTTAGTACAAGCGCAGCGGCCGCATACGCTGAGGCACGACGCCCGGCGCGACAGCAGCTCGGGCGCGCACACATGACAACAGAGGCTTTATGAATAACGCAGAACAAATCAACAAATGGTTGGACGACAATCGCATCACCGAAGTGGAATGCCTGATCCCGGACATGACCGGGCTCGCCCGCGGCAAGATCGTGCCGCGCCATAAATACAATCCGGCCGAAGGCCTGCGCCTGCCGGAAGCCGTGCTGTCCATGACCGTGACCGGGGACTACCCGGACCAGGACTTCACCTCCCTCGCCGATCCCGACATGCGGCTGATTCCCGACGCCAGCACCCTGCGTCCGGTGCCGTGGAACCTGGAGCCCACCGCCCAGATCATCCACGACTGCGCCTTTTTCGACGGCCGCCCGGTGGACCTGGCGCCGCGCAATGTGCTCAAGCGCATCCTCAAGCTGTACGAAGACGAAGGCCTCAAGGCCGTGGTGGCGCCGGAAATGGAATTCTACCTGGTGGAAATCCAGCCGGACGAAGACATCCCGCTGCGCCCGCCGGTTGGCCGCACCAAACGCACCGAAGCCGGCATGCAGAGCTTCTCCATCGACGCCGTCAACGAATACGACGGCATCTTCGACGTGATGTACGACTGGTGCGAAGCCCAGGGCCTGGCGCTGGACACCCTGATCCACGAAATGGGCACCGCCCAGATGGAAATCAATCTGGACCACGGCGACCCGCTGGCGCTGGCGGACCAGGTCTTCCTGTTCAAACGCACCGTGCGCGAAGTGGCGATCCGCAACAATATGTACGCCACCTTCATGGCCAAGCCGATGCAGGGCCAGCCCGGCAGCGCCATGCACTTGCATCAGAGCGTGGTGGACAGGGAGAGCGGCAAGAACATCTTCAGCCTGAAGGACGGCCAGCCCTCGCAGAAATTCTTCCATTTCATCGGCGGCCTGCAAAACTATCTGCCGCCGGCGATGCCCTTTTTCGCGCCCTATGTGAACTCCTACCGCCGGCTGAGCCGCTACACCTCGGCGCCGATCAATCTGTCCTGGGGCTACGACAACCGCACCTGCGGCCTGCGCGTGCCGCACTCGGACCCGCAGGCGCGGCGAGTGGAAAACCGCCTGGCCGGCGTGGACGTCAACCCCTATCTGGCCATCGCCGCCAGCCTGGCCTGCGGTTATCTGGGCATGAAACAGGGCCTGATGCCGTCCGAACCGCTAAGCGGCAGCGCCTACGAGCAACCGCACCAGCTGCCCCGCCATCTGGACGACGCCATCGACATGCTGCTCAAGTGCGAACCGCTGACCAATCTCTTCGGCGAACACTTCATCCGCACCTATAGCGCGATCAAGGAAGCCGAGTACCGCGAATACTTCGACGTGATCAGCCCGTGGGAGCGGCGCTTCCTGCTGCTGCACGTTTGATCGGCGCTTAGAGCGTGTTCACCGTTTCGCGAGCCAAGCTGAGACAAGGCGAAAACCGCTGAGAAAGCGGAGCGCGCACACGGTAGACGCGCGTTTCGAAGTGGTACTCGCCGTGCAACGCATTCACAATGCGCTGCGGACTTTGAACCGCTTCTTAAGGCGCGGACCGCTAGCCGCCGGCTCCTGTTCCGGGCCGGCGGCTTTTCCGCCCCACCGTCATCAAACTGTGCATTGACAATCCCCGGCCCAGAATATTCAATATGCTTAACACTTGCCGCCAGAGCATTCCATGCACCCAAGCCCCCAGCCCGACCCCGTCCGCCCAGCGTCCTGCGCCGGGCTGAGCCTGAGCCTGAGCCAAGTCCTGCGCCAGGTGCAAAGCGACGCCTCCCCGGACAACGACCGCGACTACTGCCTCGCGCTGCACGACTTCGTGCGCGACCGCGTGCGCTTCGGCTTCACCAGCCAGTTTGAAACCGTCACGCCGGAACGCACGCTGGCGCTGGGCCGCGGCCATTGCAACGCCCAGGGCGATCTGCTGCGCGCGCTGCTGACCACCGCCGGCATTCCGGCGCGGCTGCGCTTCGTGCGGCTGGACAAGCGCGTGCTGCGCCACGCGGTGCCGGCCCCGATCTACCTCTGCCTGCCGGAACACCTGTTCCACGGCCTGGTGCAAGCGCGGCTGGACGGCCGCTGGCTGCACTGCGACAGCTATCTGTTCGACCCCGACGGCTTCGAGCGCCAATACGCGCGCCTGCTCGCCTCCGGCCTGCCCCGCGGCTACGGCCTGCGCCTGGGCGCGGACTGCCGCTGGAGCGCGGACGCCGACAGCTTCTGCCAAGCCGGCGCCGACGACCTCCACGACGAAGACCCGGTCTACGACAACCTGGCCATCGCCCTGCAGGAAAAAGCCGGCAACAACACCTTGCTGGGCCTGCACTTCAACCAATGGCTGAAGCTGGCGCCGTCTCCGCTGCGCCGGCGCGGCGAACGCTATCTGAACAGCCGGCTGCATCCCGCCCGCTGACGCGGCCGGCCGGCGCGGCCGCTATGACGGCAAGCCGCCGGCCCCCGGCTTGCACGCCCAGGTGGCGATGAAGGCCGGCAGATAGCCGTCGATGACAAAGCGCGGCGTCGGCTGCATCTCCTCGTGAAACCCCGCCAGCAAGAAACCGGCCTCCAGCTGGCCGCCTATCTGCTCCGCCAGGCTGTGGCCGAAGACCAGCGCCTCGCCGCCGGCCCGCTTGGCCGCCAAAGCCTCCGGCGCCAGATCCCGCAGATCGGAATACGGCGCCGGATAGCGCGGCCGGATCAGGCCCTGGCGCGCGTATTCCGGATCGCGGTCGCCGATGAAGGCCGCCGGATTGAAAAAGCTGCTGAGCAAGCGGCCGCCCGGACGCAGCACCCTGAAGCACTCGCGCCACACCGGACGCACGTCCGGCACGTAAAGATTGGAAATCGGGTGGAATACGCAATCGAAGCTGGCGTCGGCGAAACGGGACAACTCGCGCATATCGCCCAGCTCCGTCGCCAGGCTCAGCCCTTCGCGCCGCGCCACTAGGCGGTCGCGCTCCAACTGCTGCTCGGAGGCGTCCAATACCGTGACCTCGGCGCCGGCCGCCGCCAAGAGCGGACCCTGCTGGCCGCCGCCGCTGGCCAGACACAGAATGCGCCAGCCGGCCACCTGATCCAGCCAGCCGGCCGGCAACGGCCCCGGCGTCAGCCGCGCCCGGTGATCGCCCGCGCGCGCGACGGCGACGGCGGCGGCGTCCACTGGCTGCGACCACGGACCGGCCTGCTCGGCCTGGCGGTCCCAGGCGGCCTGATTATGCGAAAAAATATCGAGAGAAACGTGTTCCGACATGGGGAGTCCTGTTCCATTCAGAAAATTGGGGACACCCAGCCAAAACCGCATCCATAGCGAAATGGACAGCCCCCGCGAAGGGGCAAAGACGAAGCGGAAGACCAAACGAAACGGCAATGCGGCAAACGGCCCTGGCTGGGCAAACGAGTGACAGGCATTACAGCTTCATTCCGGCGCGCTCCTATCGGGACAACACTGAAGAGATTCAAACCGCGCAAGCATGCGGCGCAGGCGCTCATTCTACGCCAGATCAAATTTAAATGACATAGCAATTCTGCAAACAAGGCCATTCAAGCTTTGCGCTCCCTCACCCCTCGGAGACATGATGAAAGCTTGCCTGGCACTGTGCGCCGCGCTGCTGGCCGCCCCCGCCCTCGCCGCCTATCCCGACGACCTCAGGCTGACCACCTGGAACGCGATGCTGCTGCCGCAGTCGCTCTATCCCAATTACGGCCAGGAACAGCGCGCCCGGCTGATCGCCGCCGCCCCCATCCTGCAAAACCAGGACGTGGCGGTGTTTCAGGAATTGCAGGACAACAGCAGCTCCGAAGCGCTGCTGCAAGGCCTGAAAGCCCGCTTCCCGCACCAGACCCCGGTGATAGGCCGCAGCCAGAGCGGCTGGGACGGCACCGAAGGCTGGAACGGCGCCAAGCCGGAAGACGGCGGCGTCGCCATCGTCAGCCGCTGGCCGATTGTGGAAAAACGGCAATACCTGTTCCGCACCGCCGGCTGCAGCTGGGAACAATACGCGCTCAAGGGCTTCGCCTACGCCAAGCTGCAAGCGGGCGGCCGCTACTATCACGTGCTGGGCGCCCATCTGCAGTCGGAAGACAGCGGCTGCAAGGACCACGCCGCGGTGCGCCAGGCCCAGCTGCGCGAAATCGCCGACTGGCTGCGCGCGCGGCAACTGCCCAAGGACGAAATGGTGCTGATTGCCGGCGACATGAACGTGGACCGCCGCAAGCCGGCGGAATACCGCGCGATGCTGGACATCCTGCAAGCCAGCGAGCCGCGCTACGCCGGCGTCGCCGACAGCTTCGACACCGCGCGCAACGGCCTGGCGCTGGAGCGCTACGGCGCGCGCGGCGGCGACGTCCCGGAATACCTGGACTACATCCTGACGCTGAAGGCCCACCGCCAGCCGTCCGCCTGGCACAATCTGGCGCTGGACGCGCCGTCCCCGCAGTGGACGGTGCAATCCGTCGGCAAGCACACCTACGCCTACACCGACTACAGCGACCACTACCCGGTGCAGGCCTTCGCCTGGGCCGACGCCGCCACGCCCACGCAATCCTATACCGATCAGGCCGGCAGCTACCGCCAGGTAAGCCTGCAAAACCTGGGCAACGGCCAATGGCTGCAAAGCGCCGCCGCCAACGACGGCTGGCTGAAGACCGGCCCCGGCAACGGCCCCGCCGCCCGCTTCAATCTGTCCAACAACTTCGCCATGCGCGACAACGGCTGCCTGCGCTCAGGCGACTATCTGCGGGTGGAGCGCGCCGACCGCCCCGGCTGGTTCTGGACCTGGTGGGGCGGCCTGGACGCCAATCAATACGCCTACTACACCAAGCAAGGCCCGCTCAACGCCTCCACGGAACTGCGGCTGCAGATTCAGGACCGGCCGGACGGCTGCCTGCGGGACGGCGACATCGTCAGTTTCAAGGATTGGGCGCGGCAGAGCGATTACTATCTGACCGCCTGGAACGGCGGCGCTCACGATGGCCAGCTCTATCTATGGCAGGCCGGCGTCGGCCCGCGCGAACGCTTCCGCGTCGGCATCGCGCGCCAGCCGCAGCGGCAGGATTGGAAAGCGCAATTGATTTACGCGCAGAACAAGAAGCGCTAAGAACGTGTTTACGATCTCGCGAGCTAAGGCGAGACAAGGCGAAAACAGCTGAGAAAGCGGAGTGCACACACGGTATATGAGCATTTCGAAGCGGCACTCGCCGTGTCACGGCTCACGACGCGCAGCAGATCGTAAACAGGTTCCAACGAGAACAGCGGGCGGCTAGCCGCCCGCTTTCAGGAGCGTTACCAGGCGAGGATCAGCAACAAACTGCCCAGCAACAAACACAAGGGAGAATAGAAACGGGTGTCGTTGCGGGCGAAACGGCTGTCGCGCACGCTCTTGAACAAGCCAACGTAGCGAAATTCGCCGATGCCGCGCAGCAGCAACGCCGCCGCCAGCGCCAGCAAGCCCCAGCGCACGGTCTCCATTTGCCAGAAGCGCGTCAGATGGCCATGCAGCGCAACCGCCAGCGCCGACAAGGCCAACACGCCGGCCACGGCGAACGTGCCGCCGCGGGTGGGCTGGAACAAGGGCTTGCCGTCCACCTCGGGCACGGCGGCGCCCATGCCCACAGTGCCGCCCAGCGCCCAATAGCAATGGACCAGACTGATAATCAGAAAAACAGTAATCAAAAACAGGCTCAGCATAAGCAGGTTCCCTTTCTAATTAAGTGTTTATCGGAAGTTCAACCTCGCCTTGATTATAACACAATCCCATCTGCATTGATTTTCGGCAAAAAAACGGCAACGCCGGGCAAACTCGCGCCCATCGCCGCGGATGGCGCGCTGAGTGAATTCTGCAAGCCGCCCTCCGGCTTTTTGACGACAGTAGCGGGGTCGAATCACTCCATGTCTTCCACTTGAAAGCCGACCCCATGCCAAACATCACCGCCCACAGCGCCACTCGCCCCCTCGCCGCTCCCGCGGCCTTGCCGACTGCCCGCGCCGCCGCCGCTCAGCCACAACTGGGCCTGGGCCGGCAGCTGGCCAGCGCCTCGAATCGCTGCGCCGCCGCGCCGGACCGCCCGCAAACCACGCAAGGGCCCGTTCCGCAGCAAGCCCGTTTCCAGTCGCTGTTGTTCCGGGTGGCCAACGGCGAGGTCAACGCCTCCCCTGCGCGTCAGGACCAAGCGGTGGCGCTGTACGGCCTGAGTCACGCGCAAATGCAGCTGTCCCGTTTCGTGCGCGGCGAACTGGACATGCAAAACGTCGCCACCATCGCCAATTACAATAAGCAGCTGAACATCGTCCATTACAGCCGCGACGACGCCATGTATAGCATCTCGCCTCGCAAGCTGATCCAGGAATTCAGCCGCCACATCAGCGACGCCGCCGCCGGCAAGCTGGTCAAGCGCGCGCCGCAGCCGGCCGCCCCCATCCTCCAGGCCTGGGCCGATTACCTGGGCGCCCATCACACGCGGCTGGACCCGTTTGTCCGGCTCAACGCGCTGCTGGCCGACGTGCCGCCGGCGGAGCGCTCCGCCGTGGCCACCCGCTTTGTGCTGAAGAACACCAGCGGCGGCTGCCGCACGGAAACCACGGTCAACACCTTGCTCTATCTGGTGCACGCCTGCGGCTGCAAAAACGCCGACGACGTCGCCGCCGCGCTCGGCAAGCGCACGCTGGAACAGCGCGACCTGCTGGACCTGTCCGAACTGTTCATCAAGCACTTCTTCCGCAACTCCAGCAAACTGGGCCTGGAATTCTTCGCCCAACAAGGCGCGGAAATCGCCTTTGCCTGGAACGACGCCGGCCGCGGCAAGATGGACCTTGAAGCGATACGGCAAAAACCCTGGCAAGAACAGCAGCGCCGCTTCCAGCACAGCTACGAGCCGATCACCTACTCCGAAGTCCGCTCCGTGCTGCGTCAGCCCGAGCTGTTCGACGGCAAAGTCTCCAAAGTGTATTTCGCCGACGCCGGCGTGGAACTGGCTGGCTCTCCCGCCTCCGAGCAATGGGTGGCGCTGACGCGCCCCATCGCCGCGCAGCGCCACTAAACAAGGCCGCATAAGACAACAGCCCCCGGCGCTTTCGCGCCGGGGGCTGTTTTCAGATCAAGCGCTCTCGCCGCTTACTGCGCGTCCGCCTGGATCGCGGTCAGGGCGATGGTGTAGACGATGTCGTCCACCAGCGCGCCGCGCGACAGATCGTTGACCGGCTTGCGCAGGCCTTGCAGCATCGGGCCCACCGACACCACGCCGGCGGAGCGCTGCACCGCCTTGTAAGTGGTGTTGCCGGTGTTCAGGTCCGGGAACACGAAGACATTGGCGCGGCCGGCCACTTCGCTGTCCGGCGCCTTTTGGCGGCCTACGGATTCCACGCTGGCGGCGTCGTACTGCATCGGGCCGTCAATCATCAGATCCGGGCGCTTTTCCTTGGCGATGCGGGTGGCTTCGCGCACTTTCTCCACGTCCGAACCGCTGCCGGAAGTGCCGGTGGAGTAAGAGATCATCGCCACGCGCGGGCTCAGGCCGAAGGCGCTGGCGGAATCCGCGGACTGGATGGCGATGTCCGCCAGCTGCTCCGCGTTCGGGTCCGGGTTCACCGCGCAGTCGCCGTACACCAGCACCTGGTCCGGCATCAGCATGAAGAAGATGCTGGACACGATGCTCGCGCCCGGCGCGGTCTTGATCAGCTGCAGCGCCGGACGGATGGTGTTGGCGGTGGTGTGCACCGCGCCGGATACCAGGCCGTCCACCTCGTTCAGGGCCAGCATCATGGTGCCGATCACCACGCTGTCCTCCAGCTGCTCCGCCGCCTGCGGCGCGGTCAGGCCCTTGCTCTTGCGCATTTCCATCATCGGCGCCACATAGCGGCCGGCGGCCTCTTTCGGGGCCAGGATTTCAATGTCGGCCGGCAGGGTCACGCCCTGGGCTTCCGCCACTTGGCGGATGCGCTCCGGTTCGCCGATCAGCACGCAGCGGGCGATGCCCTTCTCGTGGCAGATGGCGGCGGCCTGGATGGTGCGCGGCTCGTCGCCTTCCGGCAGCACGATGCGCTTTTGCGAGCGGCGCGCGCTCTCGATCAGACGATGGCGGAAGGCCGGCGGCGGCAGGCGCACTTCGCGCGGCTCGCCTATCTTCTGCACCAGCACCGCGGTGTCGATGCGCTCGGCCACGAAGTCGATCATCGCCTGCATGCGCTCGGCGTCTTCCATCGCCACGTGACGGTCCAGATTGGCCAGCATGGTGCTGGTCTCATAGGTGTCGCGCTCGGTGGACAGAATGGTCAGGCCGGCTTGGCGCGCGGACTGGATCAGCGGCAGGATGCTGCCGGACACCGGTTCGCCGCAGGTCAGCAGCAGGCCGGCCAGCGGCACGCCGCGCAGCATGGCCAGCGAGGTGGCCAACACCACGTCGCTGCGGTCGCCCGGCGTCACCACCAGAGTGCCCGGCAGCAGACGCTCGGCCATCTTCTCCACGGTGCGGGCCGCCACCACGGTTTCGCGCATGCGCGCTTGCTCGATCTGGCCGGCGTGTTCGATCTTCAAACCCAGCGCGCTGACCACATCCAGCACACGCGGCGCGTCCAGCTTGGCGTCGTAAGGCACGCAGCCCAGCAGCGGCGTGGCGCAGCCTTGCTCCGCCAACTCCGCGCGCAGGCCGGCCAGATTGCCGCACTCCGCGCCGCGGTTCAGCAGCAGACCGGCCAGTTTGCCGTTGCCGTCTGCGCCGAACTGGCGCTGCACCAGTTGTACGCATTCGGCGATGTCGCGCGCGCCGCGGCCGGCGCCGGACAGCACCAGCAACAGTTCCGCGGACAGGCTGCCGGCCATTTCCGCGTTCAGGCGGATGGCGGTTTGCGCGTCGCTGTCCGGCACCAGGCCTTCAACGATCAGCACATCGTGATTGTCCCGCGCCTGTTCCGCCAGGCGCACCACGTCTTCCATCAAG
Source organism: Chromobacterium rhizoryzae (assembly GCF_020544465.1). NCBI lineage: Bacteria > Pseudomonadati > Pseudomonadota > Betaproteobacteria > Neisseriales > Chromobacteriaceae > Chromobacterium > Chromobacterium rhizoryzae. The sequence goes on along the minus strand of NZ_CP066126.1, from coordinate 1,908,422 downwards.
GTGGCCAGCTCGCCTTCGCGCAGCATGGCTTGAGCGCGGGCAAACGGGATGGACGCCGGCGCGTCGATATTGCACAGCTGACGGGCGAAGTGGCTGGACAGCTCTGCGCCCACGCTGGCGGGCTGCGCGATGGGCTTGACGAAGCCCACCTTGATGCCGTCGCGCTCCAGCGCGTGCACCAGGCCCAGGGTCATGGAGGTCAGCCCGGCGTCCGAACCATAGGAAGCCAGGAAAAACACTCGTTTCGGTTGTTGCGATGTCATGAGTTTTACTTTCGACGCGCGCGCCGCCGCAAAGCGGCCCGGCGTTCAGAATCAGGCGGCGGCCGACGGAGCGCCGGCCGCGCGATACGGACGCGGCTTGCGCCGCGAAGTCCTATCAGATACCGGCCAGGTCGGCGGTATCCTTGGCGATCATCCACTCTTCATTGGTGGCCATCACCAGCGCGGTGGTGCTGCCCGGCTGGCTGATCACGCCGGTGTTGCCGCGCACGGCGCGCTCGTTGGCGGCCGCGTCCACGGCGAAGCCCAGCACCTTCATGTGGTTCAGGGTCTTCTCGCGCAGCAGGCTGGAGTTCTCGCCGATGCCGCCGGTGAACACCAGCGCGTCGATGCGGTCCAGCGAGGTGGCCAGGCCGCCCAGCAGGCGGGCCAGACGGTGGGCGAACATGTCCAGCGCCAGTTGCGCGTCCACATTGCCTTCCGCCGCCGCTTCTTCCAGAGCGCGACAGTCGCTGGACACGCCGGAAATGCCCAGCAGGCCGCTCTGCTTGTTCAGCAGATTGTCGATGCCGTCCAGATCCAGGCCTTCCTTGCGGGCGATGAAGGTCACCGCGGCCGGGTCGATATCGCCGGAACGGGTGCCCATGATCAGGCCTTCCAGCGGGGTCATGCCCATGGTGGTGTCCATGCACTTGCCGTTCTTCACTGCGGAAGCGGACGCGCCGTTGCCCAGGTGGGCGATCAGGATGCCGTGATTAGCCGGGTCCAGCTTCAGCTCGGCCACGGTTTCGCCGGCGATGAAGCGGTGGCTGGTGCCGTGCATGCCGTAGCGGCGCACGCCGTATTCTTTGTAGAAGCGCTGCGGCACGGCGTACATATAGGCCGGCTTGGGCATGGTCTGATGGAAGGCGGTGTCGAACACCACCACCTGCGGCAGCTTGGGGAAGGCTTTCTGCGCGGCGCGGATGCCCACCAAGTGGCCCGGGTTGTGCAGCGGCGCCAGCGCGCAGCATTCCTCAATGCCGGCCAGCACTTCATCGGTGATCAGCGCGGACGCCTGGAAGCGCTCGCCGCCGTGAACGATGCGGTGGCCGATGGCGACCACGCTGTCCAGCCACTCATGCTCGCCCATGAAACGGGTCAGCGCTTCCATCGCCTCGGCGTGGCTGCCGCCGTTCAGCGACTCCGTCTTCTTGCCTTCCGCGGTTTTGAAAATGATGCGCGAATCCGCCAGGCCCAGGCACTCGGCCAGACCGGACAGCAGCGGCTCGCTGGAGCCCTTGGGCAGCAGCGCGAATTTCAGCGAGGAACTGCCGCAGTTGATCACCAGAATTTCAGAAGATGTCGTCATAATATATCAGCGATTCATGATAGATAATTCGATAAACAAGCAGCGCCGCTCCGGGCGACGCTGCCAGCCAAAAACCACCGGCCGGAAGGCGTTCAAGTCACCTTCAAGCCTTTACAGGAAAACAACTCGCGGGCACGTTTGACTTGCTCCGGCGTGGGAATCGGCGTATCCGCCAACTGGTATTCCATGCCCAGCTTCTGCCACTTGTCCATGCCCAACTGATGGAAGGGCAACACCTCCACCCGCTCCACCACACTGCCCAGGCCGGCGACGAAATCCGCCAGCCTGCTGATGTCCTCGTCGCCGTCGGTCAAACCCGGCACCAGCACGTAACGCACCCACATCTTCTTGCCCAGGCGTTGCAGCCGGCGGGCAAAGTCCAGCGTCGGCTGCAAGGGCTGGCCGGTCAGCGCGTGATAGCGCTCCGGGTCCGAATGCTTGATGTCCAGCATCACCAGGTCCACCGCGTCGAACCACTCGTCGCTCACCCGCTCGTGCAAAAAGCCCTGGGTATCCAGCGCCGTGTGCAGGCCGAAGCGGCGCTTGGCCTCGCGGAACAGCGCGCCCACGAAAGCGTCCTGCATCAGCGGCTCGCCGCCGGACACCGTCACGCCGCCGGCGAACTTCAAAAAGCGCGCGTACGGCTCCAGCTCCGCCATCGCCTGCTCCACCGTGGACTGGCGGCCGTTGTGCAGCTTCCAGGTATCCGGGTTATGGCAGTATAGGCAGCGGAACTGGCAGCCCGAGGTGAAGAAGACAAAGCGCATGCCAGGCCCATCCACCCCGGCCCCGCTCTCCGTGGAGTGCAGGTAACCCACCACGGATTCGGGAGACATGGCGTGTTCTTGCGGGACCGTGTCCACGGCGGTTTGGGTATCTGGCATGCGTTTGTGCTCCTATGGCCGACAGAGGCCGGCCCTTAACAGGCCGCCTTTTAAAGCATAGTGCGCGGTTCCGAACGGGGGCGAGCCCAAAACGCCAGAGCCGAACACAAATGTTATTTTACGAACACATTTTATATTCTAAAACGAAAATATGTGTTTGATACAGGTCAAAAGCGTACATTGTGATGTGCGCACGCCACATCGCCCCACACACCCCACCCGGCAAACCCTTGATTTACGTGGAGTTCTAGTTAAAACAGTCGTTAGTTTTATCTTGCACTGCAATATTTCCGCTCGTTCACGAACATCGTCATAACACGCCGGGGTCATAAACCCGGCCTCGCAAGCGCCGGACCGCGGCTGAGCTGGATCAAGGCAAGCCCCGCTTTTGCAAACATCATGACCGCCACCTATTATGCCAAAGGGATTCCACACCTCCGGTAAACCGCCATGAACGCACTGCGCCTCGCCCTCAAAAGCGTGATCGAATATCCGCTGCCCGCCTCCAGCCAAACCCATGAAGTGGCCGCCATCGGGGCGGACCTGCTGCTGATCTCCCAGCAACCGTCCGGCGCCCTGGTCAAAATGCGCGTGGACCCGCACAGCGGCCAGCCGCGCGCCGCCGTGTCCCACGTCATCGACAATCCGTTTTCCGGCCTGCACGGGCTGACCGTTTCCAAAACCCACCCCGGCTGCCTGTGGGTGACGCTGCAATTCCAGTCCGAGCTGCTGCTGATAGACCCGATAGCGTCTGACCTCACCACGCCGCCAAAAATCCTCAAACGGGTGCCGCTGCCGCCGCCGGCGCGCGGCCCGCACGTGGTGGCGGAAGACGGCGACATCCTGTGGACCTCCTGCAAGGACAGCCATCACATCGTGCGCATCAACAGCCTCATGCCCTCGGACGCCACCCTCTATCCCTGCCCGCCGCGGCCCATCTTCGTCCAGCTCCACCCGGACAGCGGCGACGTGTACGCCACCCTGGACCAATCCAGCCAGCTCTACCGCATCCCGGCCAACGGCGACGCGCCGGCCGCCATTGAAATCCCCGCCGAACACGGCAACACCCCGGTGGGCATGGTGCCGGGGCCAGACGGCAATCTGTGGTTCGCGCTGCTGGGCAACGCCTCCGGCGGCAACGGCGGCTTCGGCCGCGTGCTGGCCGGCGGCGACATCGACTGGTTCCAGCTCACCACCGCCCCGGCCGCCGGCGCCGGCTTCATCCACCTGGGCTTTCCGCCCGCCGCCGGCCCGGAGCCGCGGCTGTATCTGCTGGCCTCGTCCATGGCCAGCGCCAACGCCCTCAACGGCGTGGTGCAAGTGAAGATGAGCGCGGACTACAGCCGCGTGGAAGCGCAACAAACCATCGCCTTCCCCTCGCAGCACAGCATGAGCCACCGCGTGCTCAGCACAGTGCACGGGCTCTACGCCACCGAACTGGGCGCCTGCTGCCTGGCGCATCTGCGCCCGGCGGAGAATCGTTACGGCGAAGGCGTCAATGAAATGGCCGACCCCTACTCGCTGTGGGGCTGCGGCATACCGGAGGGAGAAGTGCGCTATCCGGGAGCGCACCGGGAGGAATAGCGCCTGGCCATGCCCGGTCTGGCGAGGCCTTGACGGCAGGATACGAATGAACGACTCCGGCCCCGCAAACAGCCCTGTCCAGTGACAGGCGCGCCTGCGGGGCCGGAGCCGTTCAGCCATGCGGACCAATGCGCTGGCGGCTTAGCCGGAGATATCCCGCCTTACCCGTCGCAAATGCTGCTCAACGTAAAAGGCCGCGGCATCCTCATCGCCGATGATGATGGATTCGTAAATCAGCTGATGTTCCGCAACGTACAAGCCAATACGCTCCTCGTCATAGATGCCATCATCGCGCAATCGCTGCCAGAGAGGCTGCGCCATGGCTTTGGCCACCTCATCCGCGATGCGCACCATCAGCGCATCGCCGGTCATCACCGCCAGTTGCCGGTGGAACAAGCGGTCGCTTTCGCTCCAGAGCACTTGCTGCGCCGGAATGTCTATGTTTTTGACCCCCTTCATTTGCGCCAGGTAATACTCCGCCCTTTCATCGCGCTGGCCTTTTCTGGCCGCCATGCGGGCAATGGCCGGCTCTAGTATCAGCCTAACTTCCAGCGTCGATATCGGACTGTCGTCCGCCTGCCCGCGCTCGTTTGCGGGCACGGCTTGCCGCAGCCGTTGCAAGGCATCCTGGCAGACATAGGTGCCCGATCCGCGGCGCGTCATCACCAGTTGCTGATTCTGCAAAGCGCCAATGGCCTCCCGTACGGCGGGCCGGCTCACGCGGTAACGGGCGGCGAGCTCTCTTTCCGAGGGCAGCCGCGATTCAGGAGGAAACTCCCCTCCAACAATGCCGTTACGGATCTGTTCAGCAAGCTGCTCATAGATGGGAAGCGGCTGAAAGTGGCTCTGTTCCAGAGTACTGGCATCCATTCTGGTTACCCCAAAACCAATTTGTTGTGAATTGGTGACAATTACGACCACGCCCCGGCCGCCGCCGCAGAAGCCCTTGTGACGCCGCCTCTAAATTGGTAATTTACAAAACAAGTTAACGATATAACAAGGTAATTTTAAGACCAATTTTATGGATTCCGGCAAAAACCCCAAGAGTAAACCGCGGATTTGGTCTGAATTTTGCCACTTATCGATGAGGGAGCACCATGTCCATCCCCGTACTGCCCGCCTCCGCAACCAAGAGCTTGTTGCCGATTGCCGATCTTTGTCAGGCCCTGTCCCTTGCCGCCGCCGAATACACGGCAGGGCGGATCGTCAGCCCGGAGCGGCAGGTGCTGCCCTTGCGGGGCGACGCCGTGCTGCTGTCCATGCCGGCCAGCGCCAGCGATATCGGCATTCACAAACTGGTTAATGTGTGCCCGGACAACCTCAAGCAGGGCCTCCCCACCATCCATGGCATCGTCAGCGTGTACGACGCCCTCACCGGCCAGCCGCTGCTGATTCTTGACGGCCCCACGGTGACAGCCCAGCGCACCGCCGCCATTTCCATGTTGGCGATCAACAGCCTGTACGCCGGCAGGCCGGCCGCCATCGCGCTGATAGGCACCGGCAAGCAGGCCTCCGGCCATCTGGAAGCCATTGCCGCCCTGTTCCCGGACATCCGCGTGGATGTGCATGGCCGGGAAATGGCGGACAGCGCCGAATTCTGCCGCCGGCACGCCCCCCTTCCCTTAGCGCTACGGCCATGCCGCGGCCGCGTCGCGGACGATGTCGGCGTGGTGATCACACTGACCACCAGCAAAGCGCCGATCTACCACGAGGACGCCCGCAGCAACCGGCTATTGGTGGGAGTGGGAGCGTTTCGTCCGGACATGGCCGAAATCGGGCCGGCCGCCATCGCCGGCAGCCAGCTGTTCTCTGACGACCCTGTCGGAGCGCGGCATGAAGCCGGAGACCTGATCCAGGCGGGCGTGGACTGGGACACCGTGCAGTCCTTGGCTGAGGCGATAGCAGGACGCTACGACGCCAAGCGCCCGCGGCTGTTCAAGAGCGTGGGCACCGCGGCCTGGGATTTGGCGGCGGCGCGCTGCGCGCTGGCGCATTGGAAGGCCGGTTAGCCGGGCGGCAACGTCCAGTTAGCCAAACGAACGGTGCGCCAACGCACCCGGTGATAAATAGGGTGATAAATAGGAGGAGTGAACACATGGATCCATTGCCTGCGGATTTTGTCATCGAGACCGTGGAAATGCACACCGGCGGCGAGCCGGTGCGCATCGTGCTCAACCTTGGCGACAGGATTCAAGGAGCGGACATCCTGGCCAAACGCCGTTTCATGAGCGAGCGCCTGGACCCCGTGCGCCGCCTGCTCATGCATGAACCACGCGGCCATTACGATATGTATGGCGCGGTGCTGGTGCAGCCCTCCATGCCAAACGCGGACCTCGCCGTGCTGTTCACCCACAACGAAGGCTATAGCACCATGTGCGGGCATGCCGTGATCGCCCTGGCCCGCTTTGCGGTGGACAGCGGCAAAGTGCCCGCCGTGGCGCCGCTGACGCGGGTGGGCATCGAATGCCCATGCGGCCTGGTGGAAGCCTTGGTGGAAATCCAGAACGGCAAGGCCGGCGCCGTGCAATTCGCGAGCGTGCCCGCCTTCGCCTTTGCCCTGGACCTGCCCGTCACCGTGCAGGGCGTTGGCGAAGTGGTCGTCGATATCGGCTACGGCGGCGCCTTCTACGCGGTCGTCGCCGCTGAAAAACTGGGCGTGTCGCTGGATGGCCGCCTGCGCGAACTGGTGGACGCCGCCTCCGCCCTCACCCAAGCGGTGCGCGACGCCATCGCGGTGCGCCACCCCATTGCCGACGACCTGAGCTTCTTGTACGGCAGCATCCTCACCGATGGCCGCGAGCGGGCCGCCGATGGCGGCAGCCGCAATGTCTGCGTCTTTGCCGACGCCGAAGTCGACCGCAGCCCCACCGGCTCCGGCGTCACCGCCCGTATGGCCATCCGACACGCCAAGGGACTGGTCGCGCCTGGGGAAACCTGCGAATTCCAAAGCCTGACCGGAGCGCTGTTCAGCGGCGCAGTGACCCGCCAAGCCCAGTTGCCGGGCCATGACGCGGTGACGGTACGCGTGGCCGGGCGCGCCCACTACAGCGGCAAAGCCAGTTGGTCATTGGAGCCTGACGATTTGATAGGCCGGGGCTTTCTACTGCATTGAACGCTTGCGTGGCGGCCCCAGCCGCGCAAGGCGATGGCGCGGCCAGCCATCAAAACAGAGCAGCGCAAAGGAGACACGCATGAAACAGCAGCATCCTCGCAGCCTGACCGCCCTATTGGCTCTTGGCGGCACGATCACCCTCGCCCTCAGCCCCGCCCATGCCGACACCGTGGTGAAAATAGGTTTCTCCTCGCCCTTGTCCGGCCCGCAATCCCACTACGGCAAGGACAATGAGAACGGAGCCAGGCTGGCGATCAACGAGCTGAACGCCAAGCCCATCACCCTCGGCGGCCAAAAAGTGAAGTTCGAACTGCGGTCCGAAGACGACCAGGCGGACCCGCGAGCCGGCACGCAAGCCGCTCAACGCCTGATGGATGCCGGCGTCAAAGCGGTAATCGGCCACTTCAACTCCGGCGTCACCATTCCCGCCTCGCGCATCTACGCCAAGGCCGGCGTCCCGCAGCTGTCGGTCTCCACCAACCCCGCCTACACCGCCGCCGGCTACAAAACCGCCTTCCGTCTGGTGGGCAGCGACAGCCAGGTGGGCGGCGCGCTGGGACGCTATGCGGTACAGCAGCTCAAGGCGCAGCGCATCGCGGTCATCGACGATCGCACCGCTTACGGCCAGGGCATTGCCGACGAATTCATCCAATCCATCACCCGCCTGGGCAAGCCGCCGATCAAGCGTGAATACACCCATGACAAGGCCACCGATTTCAGCGCCATCCTGACCGCGCTGAAGGCGCAGAAACCGGACATCGTGTTCTACGGCGGCGCGGACGCCCAAGCCGCGCCGATGGCGCGCCAGATGAAGCGCCTGGGCATGAGCGCCACCTTGATGGGCGGCGACATGCTGAGCACCGAGACCTTTATCAAACTGGCCGGCGCCAATGCGCTTGGCCACATCTCCGCCGTACCCGGCGGGCCGCTGGAGGCGCAGCCGGCAGGCAAGGCATTTCAAGCGCGCTACCAGGCCAATTACCAGCAAAACGTCGTCCTGTTCGCCCCGCACTTCTACGACGCGGTCATGATGGTGGCCGACGCCATGAAGCGCGCCAACTCGCCGGAACCGGCCAAATACCTGCCGCTGCTGGCCCAAACCCGCTACCAGGGCGTCAGCGCCGACTTCAGCTTCGACACAAACGGCAATCTGAAGCAAGCGCCGGTGACGATCTCCGCGGTGGAAGGCAATGCCTGGAAGGTGCGGTCGGTGGTGCAGTAAGAACCGGTTTACGATCTGCTGCGCGTCGTGAGACGTGACACGGTGAGTACCGCTTCGAAATGCTCATGTACCACGCGTACATTCCGCTTTCTCAGCCGTTTTCGCCTTGTCTCGCCTTAGCTCGCGAGATCGTAAACACGTTCTAAGAACCAATTCATAATCTGCTGCGCGTCGGCGATACCGCCTTGCCTCAGGTGCTCTGCGCGGTTTTGTCAGCCTTCTTCCGCACCTCTCAGTTCCCCCGCGTCGCGGACGCAAACCCCGGCCAAGCGTCAATGCTGGCGGGCGGCTTGCCGCCGCCCTCCATGGATCAGCCCTCGATCACCAACAGGTCTTCATAGAAAGCGCCGAATTCGCCGGACGGATCGGCAATCTGGATTTCCAGAATCCACAAGCCGGTGTCCGGGCATTGGGCGAAATCGCCCAGGCTGCCGGCCTTGTAAATGGCGTGCGGAAAATCCGATACCCGGTGGCCCTTGATGTCCAGGTTCAGCCGCCAGCCCATGGCCTCGGCGCGCTCCGCCGCGTACTGATACAAGGCCGGGCCGGCCAGCCGCTCGCGCCGCCATTTGTCCGCCACCTCCTGCCACAGCTGGCGCGCCGCCTCCGCACAGGCCTGCTTGCGCGCATTGTCGCCGACCACGAAGGTATCGCCGGCGTCGCCCTCGTGGCCGTCCCAGACAATGCCCAGGTCAATGAAAAAGATATCGTCGTCCAGCAGCACATTGTCCGGGTCGATCTGCTGCTTGAAGATTTTCAGCGTGCTGCGGCCAAAGCGGATGATGATGCCGTGCCAGATGCGGTCCATGCCCATGCTTTCCAGCTCCGCCTTGGCCAAATCCTTGGCCTGCTGTTCGGTCATGCCGGGGCGGATCTGCGCGGCGATGCGCCGCACCGCCGCCATGGTTTTGTCGCGGGCGACGATCATTTTGTCCAGGGAGAAAGCGCTGCCCACCGCTTCCGGTGGGAGAGAGACTGTGGTCATAAGAAATGCCCTGTCTTAAGAACCTGTTTGCGATCTGCTGCGCTGCATGAGAAGTGACACGGTGAGTACCGCTTCGAAATGCTCATGTACCACAAGTACATTCCGCTTCCTCAGCCGGTTTCGCCTGGTCTCGCTCTTGCTCGCGAGAACGTAAACAGGTTCAAAAAATAAAGTGATGAAATGGGCAGTGAAGTATACCGCAACGCAGCAGAATCATGACATTCAAATCACGGACAAATCCTCCTGCCAGCCCCTGCTCTCGCGCCCCCGCTGGCTTGACCCTGCCGGCCCACTCGGTAACAATCGCCGGGTGCTGTTATTCACAGCACCGGGATTGGCGTCCCGTTCGAAACAGGGGGATGAAGGCGCGTCTGCACCTTCATCCGTACCCGCTCTACGTCTGTACTTCATGCATGGCTGGCGGGTGCGTGGTGGGAGAGCGCCTAGCGCTCACCGATTCCTTGTTTCTCGGTACGCCAATCCTGCCTCGCGCCTGCCTATACCTACCCAACGACTCACAGGCAGGTGGTTTATCTTGTGTCAGCGCAGGAGAAACACCATGTCGAAAACCTTTCCCACTCGCCGCCGCTATCGCCAAGCCTCGCTGGAAGCGCGCGAAGCCCTGCTCCCCTTCGTGTCCCGACGCCCAGGACGGCCGCAAGCCGATTACTGGCAGATGCCGGCCGCCCACCCGGACTACGCCGCCGACTGCGCCTATGGCCGCGAATGCGGCGCTCACTTCGTCCAATGGCTGAAGGACAACCCCGGCTATTGCGGCCAAAGCCTGCTGGCGCGCATCACCCGCGACATCGACTTCCGCAAACCGGAACAGCGCGGCTACCGAGTGGGCTTCTTCAACTATCTGGAAGCCATGCTCACGCTGGCTGCGCGCAAGGTGGACGTGTTCGAGCATGTTGACGAACTACACCGCCAGCAACAGGCGCAGATCAAACGCAAGAATATGGAAAACCGCGCGGTGCGGAAGATAGAGAAGAAGTAAGGAAGAACGAACCCCGGCTTAAGCCGGGGTTTGGTTTTTTGGGGGGGCTTATTGGGGATAATGCTTGATGGGCTTATGGCCCTTTACGACCCAAAGGCGACAACCAGGACTCTAGAAAGTGGAATACCAATATTTAAATTGAGAGGTGTGACGCCGGCAGACCAACCTAGAGTTCCTCTCAAACGGGAGGTTAAGCGACTAATTTGGGCAGTCATTATCATTAACCAATCACTACCAAAAAGAGTGAATTGTTTCTGTATTTATTTCTCAGCGAGTGAAGAAAACGTAACCTCACACGCCGCGCTAAAGCGTTCTTGAGCGCGGCGGGCAAGAACTGATGCCACGAAGGAAAGTCTAGGACGGAATCAATTTCACCCTTAGCAAAGTGAATACCAAGTACGCGCAGGAATTGGAATTTCGTTCCACCACGGATAAAACAGCGCCAAGGATATTGGTCATGAAGCACATCGGTCGGCAGTGGCGGCGAAACATCCGGATGAGTGATGACAACAGGGCCAGACCACTCAAGAATAAGCCTCGCTCCTTCACCTACAAAGTTCTGTCTCATTTGATAACCCGACCTGTAACGAAAACAATTTAATCCATTGTCATTGTTTAATGGGTGATCGGATGCAGGATAGAAAATACCTCGTTTAATTATGGCAACGGCGCTAGCTGACGATGTGACATGGAATATACGCATGCAATAATTTCCTAATGTTTAAATTCACTAGTCTGCTCAGCTTTCCACACAGCCCAAGAGGAATAAGGGGTTAACCTTTTTTTGGTGAAATACCATCAATCACTTCAACGCCTAGTATATTTCGTAGAGGAATAAGTGAATGAGGAAATTTTGACTCCAATATGAGTACTGCACGTGCGTTTTGTGGACACAACTCGGTGCGCAGCACTGCCTCCATAACTGCTCGGTACTTAACGCATTGGAATAGCCCTCTGACAACATCACCTTCCGCTGATATAGATGATTTGACCTCCGCAGCTACCCAGACTTTCTTGCCTTTAAAGGAGACATCTAGGCGGTCCCCAGACGGCAAAGGAAATTCGGTGACCCCTGCGGGGATGTTTGCTCCAAGGCCGATGACTCTTGGGTTCTGAGCAACATATGCCTTAAGTATCTTGTGGTCCTCGCTTTCGCCGCTGTCCCAACCGCCAGTAACTTTGCTTACGAAAGGTGTGAGATCAGTTACTGTTGGTTCAATTTCAAAAGCTTTGAGTACTTCCCGCCATCGAGAATACGAAAACACATGCTGTAGTTCTGCTTCTACGATCTCTCTCTTCTGTCGAAGCGGAAGCGCTGAAAAATCTTCCTTCTTCACTAGAAACCAACCTATGCCTTCTCCTGGCAACCCCGTACTCTTGTTAACGACAAGACATTGAATGGGAGGCACCCTGGTTTTCCACGCTTTGGAAAGTCGCTCCAGAGACTGCCCGATACTGCCAAGCACGTAGTTGAGGTTGCGCGGATTAGGCACTCCCAACTCTTCAGCAAGGGCCGAATAAGAAATAGGGGCACCGGCCTCCGCTTGACGGACAAGCAGAGGGAGAGCCGCACGGGCTCTCACCTGATATACCTTGTCTCCTGATATAGGTTTAGAAGCAGTGGCAGTGCTCATACTGGCCTCAAAATGGCTAATCGGGAATGTACGGTCACCGGGTTGGTGAGCATAACTTTTATATTGTTGACACCAATCAAATCTCCCTTCGGGCGCCCCCTTAACGACCATGGCATTTTTTGTACTTTAAATAACTACCACACGGACATAGATCATTCCTCCCTAGCTTTTTGCTCTTCTCAGAAGGCACGATATTTTTCGGTTGGTTGAGATTCACTGTCCGCTTGGGTTGAGCCATTCGCGTAGCATCTTCGTAAATATGGGCATTTTCTTCCGTTCGCTCAGTAGGTATGTGGACCACGAAAGACTGCGCTCGATAGTAGGCTCCGTCGGCACTCGCCTCTGCCACGACTCCAACGACATTCGAAACCCTGACGGCCAAGGCAGCTGCACTGGCCTTGTCATTCACTTTTCCCCAATCAATGAGGTTGTTATGTTGTTGAAGCCAAACGAAGAGCGGCCCACCGTCCCCGCACAGGACAAAGTAACGAGCAGGATGCTGGTCCAGAGTTTGGCGAAAGTCGCACAGCATCTTAGCCAGGTTACTCCGGCCCTCCTCTCCCAAGTCTCGGATATGACTCTCCACTGAGAGCCATCCACGTGCTCGGGTGCCGTCAAGCGCTCCGAGCAGCTTCTGCACCTCCTTCGGGAAGTCCTGTGTCGGAAACGGCCGGCTTTCCCAGCCCTCACCCTCGAAACTCTTGTTGACGATGTCGCTCATTCCGTTCCAGACAACCATATTTATCTTGCCATCCTTCAGTTGGTCAGCGATGTCCTGATCGAAACGGTTTTTCTTCAGATACGCACCCAAGTGGTCGAACTCATCAAATAAATGAGCACGACGCATCCCCGCCACAGCCTGCCGTACTTCGATGTAGTGGGTGAACTCACCCGGTGTAGGCAGGAAGCGCTTGAGGACAAAAAGGTCATCAATGGAAAGAGAGATGAAGGCATGCCGTCCAAGCAACGGCTCAACTTGTGGCAGCTCCTTACAGTACGTGGAAAAAGGTGAGAACGACTCGACTGTCAGCCCAATTGGTACCATCACACGGTAATCAGCGCGGCGGACCCGACCACATTCTCCGTATTTTCCATCCACCAAGTGATAGAGAGGTACTTCGTCCGCCGAATTCAGATAATTGAAGAAGCGCTCACATTGCTTATAGGCTTTGAGCACCAAGTCCTGTACGGACTGGGCGTGGCGACCGAAATCAAGCGTTGGCGATGAGATCGTTGCAGCTGCGCCGGCCTTGGCTTCAACTAGGAACAGCACATCATCAATCAAGATGAGGGTATCGTTTTCAGACCACTGCTTGTTAGCAGGGTCCTTGTAGTAAACCTCCTGGAAAACTGTAGCGTCAGGAAACTGGGAGGCCAGAATGTCGGCGAAAGCAGCTTCGCTCATTGTCTTCTGCCGATCTTCAAAAGTCTTCTTGTAGTCCGGTTTTCGCTGAAGGAGGTTATAGAGAAGTGCTCGATACCCCGCATCGCGGATGAAGCACGGATCGACGGCGTAGTAGTCCGAATCAAGCTGGATTAGTGGTTTCTTCCGAGCAGGCAATGTTCGATAGGGTGTCCCCGCAAAATCGCCCGCTGCGAAGAACTCGGTTTCTTCTCCGCGCTGATACGCCAGGTCCGCCAACAACATCGGAGGTAGCTTCGTGTGTCGGCTCACATTAGCGATACCGCCCCGGAACACGTCATCCATCGCCCGGCTGGCATCTTTCGATTGCTCTACATTATCCGCTGCCCAAGCCTCTACAACGTCTTTCAGAGGCTCTCTCCGTGCTACTGCGAAGGCCTGTGCCGATTCAAACTGCCCCATGAGCTCCTCGATAGCGTTAGCATGCCCAGAACGCGTGGCATCAGCCATGGCCTGAAAACCTTCCGCAATATCGGCAGCATCTACACCGTACACCTCCATCAGAACATCATTGTGGGGTTCCAGAGTATAGCGATAGAACTCACCTTCCAATACTTGGTAGCGACTCCCTCGGAGCATGACCCAGTTCAATTTCGCTTGGCACTCAATATCACCAGTATCAGGACCAAATGCGCCGCTCTTAGTATTGAGGGAGGAAACCATTGCAAAGGACATAGCCTGCATTCGCAGGTTATGGCTAATTTCAAAAAGCTCTACGCACTTAGTTTCATCAAATTCTGTTTCTACTGAAGGAATATCAGACGCCAAGACTGCGTGCACATACTCCAACAAAAACTGCATTTCATCGATCGGATCTTCCAGCCTATCTACTTTTTGCAATTCCTCGGAGATGCTTTGTTCAGCCATTGCCTTTATCATACGCTGGGCATAGAGGTAGCCAAGTAAGTCATACACAGGCATGGAGATGATTAACTCACGCATTTGAGCCGCGATCGCTTCCATCTCTTTCAATAAAGAATCTACCGCTTTATTTTGCTCTATTTCACCCATAATTCATTTCCGACATTACTGAAAACCAGCCCCTACAACGTGGGCCACACACCCAAGATACCCACACTCAAACTATAACCGTTATCTAAAACCACTCGACCAATCACAAAAAAATCATTATTTAGCTATTGATTACAGCAAAATCAAGGTTGCTTTTCACATCCCCTCCTCGCCTTCTCAATCCCCGCAATATCAATCTTCACCATCCCCATCATCGCGTCGAACACCCGCTTGGCGGCGACCCGGTCGGGATCGGCCAGCGCCTCGGTCAACACGCGCGGGGTGATTTGCCAGCTTAGGCCCCATTTATCCTTGCACCAGCCGCAGGCGCTGGCCTGACCGCCGTTGCCGACAATGGCTTGCCACAGGCGGTCGGTTTCCGCCTGGTCTTCGGTGGCTACTTGAAAGGAAAAGGCTTCGCTGTGCTGGAAACAGGCCAAACCCAAAAATATTGAAAACTACACAAGTAAGGAAAGCCCCCCAGCCAAGACCGGGATTTGGTTTGGCAGTGGGGATTCTTGAGGTAGCATGTGATGAGCCGATGACAACTTGCCCCCGAAGCCTTTGAAAAACGAACACTCCGGAAATATTTAATGCAAAGGACATCACGTGACTTTATATGTGAGGTCTGCTTGACCGAGCATTTAAGTCACAGGCTTGGCTAGACTTCATTTCTTCAAAGAAACGATGCAAGTGGCTAACCAATTCACCAATACTTCCATTGAATGCTACAAACTTCCCCGTCAATGGAGAAAACGCCCCTAAAATAGACTCACCAGAATCATTTTCAATAGACTCAAGGTGTTGATACATGCATTGAATATACTCTTCTAAGTGAGACATAGTAATCCCTAGACCCTTCTCAAAAAACCCAGGAGTTGCGTCACACAAATCAGAGCCCACCTCTGCAATTGACCGATAAAATTCATTAAAATTTGAAATCCACGCTTGGTTGTCCAGCTCATGCCATGGCATCACTGCCGAAAATTGTTTTGCAAGAATTTCTTCTTTAGTTTGAGCAGCAGTAGGACAATGTGCATATGGTTCAAACAGCAATTGGTGTTTTGCGTCTGCATAGGCGCCAAAATGTCCTTGACGCGCAATTGAACGACAGTAAGAGTCATGTCTGAGGTGTTGATAAAGATGTGCTCGATGGATTTTTCCAGATGGAGACACCTCTTTGCTAAACTCTTCGCGATTTCTTTTGAACTCAATAATAAAATATCGAACACCTATTTCTGCACACACATCACCGAACTTTGCATCAAAATCGTTTTGCATATTGCCAAGTAATGCATCTTCAAGTGGAATGCCTTTCCTCCCCTCTTCATAGCCCCATCGTCTAAAGAAGTGACACGTATAGTTGCTTTCAAACATTGAATTTCTCCCATGAGTGCGCACCTGCAATTTAACTAATTCATACAATTTCAGGGCAACATAAAACCAACATCAACGATACGAAATTTATTGCTCAAATCGACATTTTAAAAAACACTTTTACCCATAAACATAACAAAACATCTGAATTCCAAACAATTGTGCACTATCAATACCTATTTTGAAAAAAAGACTCCAGGCACCACCACTAACTATCAGCAGGCATCCCGGCCTAAAATCAAAACCGCCTTCTAAAAACTACCCCCTCCTCGCCTTCTCAATCCCCGCAATATCAATCTTCACCATCCCCATCATCGCGTCGAACACCCGCTTGGCGGCGGCCCGGTCCGGATCGGCCAACGCTTCGGTCAACATCCGCGGCGTGATTTGCCAGCTCAGACCCCATTTATCCTTGCACCAGCCGCAGGCGCTGGCCTGGCCGCCGTTACCGACAATGGCTTGCCACAGGCGGTCGGTTTCGGCCTGGTCCTCGGTGGCCACTTGAAAGGAGAAGGCTTCGCTATGTTTGAAGGCTGGGCCGCCATTGATACCCAGACAGGGAATGCCCAGCACGGTGAACTCCACGGTGAGCACATCTCCTTCCTCGCCGGCCGGGTAATCGCCGGGCGCGCGCAGCACCGCGCCGATGCGGCTATCCGGGAAGGTGGCGGCGTAGAAACGCGCGGCGTCTTCGGCGTCGCCGTCGTACCACAGGCAGACGGTGTTTTTGTGCATGACCCCCTCCTCCGGCGCGCTTAGGTTTTGCAGGCACTCAAAAAGAATGACGTATAAATGAAACCATTTTATAGCACATGGGCATTTTTTGCGGCATTGATCCAAAACAGCCGCGCATAAAAAAAGCCTCCCCTATGAGGGGAGGCTTGGCGCGGTGCCGGCTGGCCGTCGCGGCGGCCAGCGGCCTTGCGCTTACATGCTGCCGTGGAAGGTGCGGTTGATCACGTCCAGCTGTTGCTCGCGCGTCAGCTTGACGAAGTTCACCGCATAGCCGGACACGCGGATGGTCAGTTGCGGGTACAGCTCCGGGTGTTCCATCGCGTCCATCAGGGTTTCGCGCTTGAACACGTTGACGTTGACGTGGAAGCCGCCGGCGTCGGAGAAGCCGTCCAGGCAGTTGGCCAGGTTGGCAACGCGTTCTTCTTCGCTATGGCCCAGCGCGTCCGGGGTGGCGGAGGCGGTCCAGCTGATGCCGTCCAGCGCGGCTTCATACGGCAGCTTGGCTACCGATGCGCCCGCGGCGACAAAGCCTTTCACGTCGCGGCCGTTCATCGGGTTGGCGCCCGGGGCGAACGGTTCGCCGGCGCGGCGGCCGCACGGGGTGTTGCCGGTTTTCTTGCCGTACACCACGTTGGAGGTGATGGTGAGCACGGACTGAGTCGGCATCGCGTTGCGGTAGAAGTGCGGCTGGGCCTTGATCTTGTCCATGAAGGTTTCGGTCAGCCATACCGCGATGCTGTCGGCGCGGTCGTCGTTGTTGCCGTAAGCCGGGTAGTCGCCTTCGATCTTGTAGTCCACCGCCAGGCCCGCTTCGTTGCGGATGATGTGCACTTTGGCGTGCTTGATGGCGGACAGGGAGTCGGCGGCCACGGACAGGCCGGCGATGCCGCAAGCCATGGTGCGCAGGATGTCGCGGTCGTGCAGCGCCATTTCGATGCGTTCGTAGGCGTATTTGTCGTGCATGTAGTGGATGCAGTTCAGCGCCTTGACGTAAGTCGCGGCCAGCCAGTCCATCAGCAGGTCGAACTTGGGCATCAGTTCTTCGGAGGTCAGCACATCGCTCTTGATCGGCTCGAAACCCTTGGCCACTTGCAGGCCGGATTTTTCATCCACGCCGCCGTTGATGGCGTAGAGCATGGCTTTGGCCAGGTTGGCGCGGGCGCCGAAGAACTGCATTTGCTTGCCGATGCGCATCGCGGACACGCAGCAGGCGATGCCGTAGTCGTCGCCCCAGTGCGGACGCATCAGGTCGTCATTTTCGTACTGGATGGAGCTGGTGTCGATGGACACTTTGGCGCAGAAGTCTTTGAAGCCGCGCGGCAGCTGGGTGGACCACAACACGGTCAGGTTGGGTTCCGGCGCCGGGCCCAGGTTGTACAGGGTGTTGAGGAAGCGGAAGCTGCTCTTGCTCACCAGGGTGCGGCCGTCTTCGCCCATGCCGCCGATGGATTCGGTCACCCAGGTCGGGTCGCCGGAGAACAGTTGGTCGTATTCCGGGGTGCGCAGGAAGCGCACGATGCGCAGCTTGATCACCAGGTCGTCGATCATTTCCTGGGCTTGTTCTTCAGTCAGCGCGCCGGAGGCCAGATCGCGCTCGATGTAGACGTCCAGGAAGGTGGCGACGCGGCCGAAGGACATGGCGGCGCCGTTTTGTTCTTTCACGGCGGCCAGGTAGGCGAAGTAGGTCCACTGCACCGCTTCGCGGGCGTTGACGGCCGGGCGGCTGATGTCGAAGCCGTACTTGGCGGCCATCTGCTTCAGTTCGTCCAGCGCGCGGAATTGTTCGGACAGTTCTTCGCGCAGGCGCAGCACGTCTTCGTTGAAAACGGCGTCGTCCAGCTCATGGAATACTTTTTGGCGTTCGGCGCGCAGGAAGTCGGTGCCGTACAGGGCCACGCGGCGGTAGTCGCCGATGATGCGGCCGCGGCCGTAGGCGTCCGGCAGGCCGGTGATCACGCCGGATTTGCGCGCGGCCATGATGTCCGGGGTGTAGGTGTCGAACACGCCCTGGTTGTGGCTCTTGCGATAGTGGGTCCACACGTCCTTGATGACCGGGTCCAGCTTGAAGCCGAAGGCTTCCAGGCCGTTCTCAACCATGCGCAGGCCGCCGTTGGGCATGATGGCGCGCTTGAGCGGCGCATCGGTTTGCAGGCCGACGATGACTTCGCTGGCTTGGTCGATGTAGCCGGCGTCATGCGCGGTGATGGAGCTGCCGCGGTCCGCGGCTACATCCAGCACGCCACGGGCGCGTTCTTCTTTCAGCAACTCGCTCAGGGTGTCCCACAGCTTTTGGGTGCGCGCGGTAGCGGGCGCCAGGAAGCTGGCGTCACCTTCAAACGGCTTGTAGTTCAGCTGGATGAAGTTGCGGACATCCACCTTGCTTTGCCATTCACCGCCGGTGAAATCGCGCCAGGGGTTGGCTTGAGTCGCGTCACGATTCAGAGCATCCATGTGTGCCTCCTAGTAACTATCAGTAAATGTTGAGTACTGAACATATTGTACATTCGGTTTCGAAAAAAATCGTTTGATAAAGATCAACTGCCGCAGACTAAAACGCGTGTGCGCTCCCGCCTGCGACGGCGGCAAAATCTCTCAAAAAACGCTTTATTTTCAATACCCTGAAAAACCACATCAACACGCCGTCATTGTAGCCGGCGCATTACATTCGAAAACGAACATCAAACACTCGTTCCAAGCGCCGCCGCGGCCGGTTTTGCGGCTTCGCGCCGCGCCGGCAGGGTGTGGCGCTCCAGCAGGTAAACCACCAGGCCCACGCCCAGCGCGCCGCCGGCGATATTGCCCAGGGTGGCCGGAATCATATTGTGCAGGATGGCGGCGGCGTCCAGGCCTTGCATGCCGTGCAGCAGGGCCAGCGAGAAGAAGGCCATATTGGCGATGCTGTGCTCAAAGCCGGAGAAGAAGAACACGAAGACCAGCAGCAGGATCATCAGCATCTTGGCGGCGTCGCCGGCCATGCGCAGCGGCACCCATACCGCCAGACAGATCACCCAGTTGCACAGCGCGCCCTTCCAGAAGATTTCCCAGCCGCCGGCGTGCACTTTGTGCGCGGCCACATTGAACAGCAGGTGGTCGGCCGGCAGGCTGCCCATGCCGCCGGCGCCGGCGAACACGGCGGTAAACAGCAACACGCCCAGCAGATTGCCCAGGTAGACCAGGGTCCAGCTGCGCAGCAGGTTGCAGACGCGGCAGTCGCCGCTGAGCACGCCCACGCTGAAGTACATCACATTGCTGGTGAACAGCTCCAGCTTGCAGACGATGATGCTGACCAGGGCCACGCCGAAGAAGCCGGCCACGGCGATGTAGTAGCCGGGGGAGCCGACGGCGAAGAAGACCTGCCCCAGCTTGAGGCTGACGCTGAGCACCACGGCGATCAGCGCGCCGGCCATGCCGGCGCTCAATAGATAGCGGCCGGGGTGCTGACGCAGCACGGTCTGTTTGGCGGCGGCTTCTGCCGCGACGTAGGCGAGTGTGGAGGCGTGATTCATGTTTTTCATTTCGCGAGCTTGGGCAACGCCGCCAGCCGCGGGTCCATCTTGATGCAATGCCTATCAACTGCTGATGCCGTTTTCAGGTTTTGCCGGATTTTGCCCGGCCCGGCCTGCTTCCGGCATTGGCTTGGTTGGCTGTCATCCTTGATTGGTTCCCGCGTCTGCGCTTGCCCTGATTGTTGATTCACGAAAATTTTATGTTCGTATTGCATCATTGTTGTTTGATAACTATCAAACGCAAGCCTTTCCTTGGCCCGCTTTCGCTCAAGCCTTTCTTTTTACAACATGCCCGGCAATGGATTTGCCGTCCCCGCCGCGGCTCAGCCGCCGGCTCTCCTTAGATCCGGTTCAAAGCCTGCCGCGCTTTACAAGACACGGCGCGGCGAGCGCCGCTTCGAAATGCTGACGCACCGCGCGCGCATCCCGCTTTCTCAGCGGTTTCCGCCCTGACTCGCTCCGGCTCGCGAGACGTTGATACAGCCTCTTGCCTAGCCATTCAAGAGCCGCTGCGCCTGGCGGGACGCGGCGCAGCAATCGCGGTTTCGAGGATGCGCATGCGTCCCTGGCGCATTCCGCCCTTGAGACCGCCGCGCCCGGCCTTGCCCCTAATCGCGCGGTCTTGAACCGCTAGCGCGGCCAAGCAACCCCGATGCCGCGTGCGCCGACTTGAGCGATTCCCGTAGCGCCGGCGTTGGCGCGCCTTGCCTCAGCCGTAAAACTTGAGCGTGTTTGCCGCTCTTAAGAGGCGGTTCACCGCCTGCCGCGCGTCAGCGGGATGGTCAGAGCGAGGCCTTGAAACCGGCTTCAGAGCGCCCATGCGCCCCTTGCGTATTCCGCTTCTTCGGCGGCAAGGCCTTGCCTGGTGCTTGCTCGCGAGACTTTGAACAGGCCCTTAGGCGGATGGCAAGCGCGATAATAAACAAGCAAAAACACCATATAAATCATACGGATAATAGAAAAACGATCGTTTGAACGCTAGCGGCATGTTGGAAACCAACCAAATAATGTTCGTTTTGAAATATTTTTGTTCGTTTTCGAAAACGATTTGGCTGCTCAGATTTCATATTATGATACTCCACCGCCCGCTCTCGGCTCTGCTGATATAGCAAATGTCTTGACGCAAGCGGCGGCGCCCAGCACCGTCTCTCCATCCCCGCCCCCAGACGTCAAAACCGAATTAATTCATTTTATTCATAAAGTTATAAAGCAAAAACCGGATGGGCAAACCACTCGCCGCAGCCAAGCACCCGTGCCGCCGCGCCAGCGGCAACCATGTCATTGGCGTGTTCCTTCCCGCTACAACTGCCTCGAACTATTGCGCAAAGTCGATGCGCTTTTTCAAGCAAGCGCTCGATTTCACTCAGCAACAATCAGCAAAGCAACAATAAAACAAAGCAATCCGAAAATTGGAAGATTCTCAAAAAATGCGAATTTTCTAGCCATTTTTTCAATAAACATAGATATTCTGTGGTTTTTTAAACCAAAACAAAGCAATCGTCATTATATTGATAAGACATCTACAGCAAATAGCAATTGTTCGGATGTTCGTTTTGCTTCAAAATAAAGTTGATTAGAATCAACTGATGTTCTGAAAGGTGTAACCCTCGCAGTACAACTGCCTATACCATGCACATCAATGAAGCCGTGAATCACTAATCAGCGGTTCCAGCTACTGACCAAAAGTCTAGCAAGAGATGAAAACGGCGCGCCGCCGGGCGGCACGCCAGAACGATTACCCCATTTGTCTTTAATGAAGGCCAATATCATGTCTCAAGCCGTTTCCACCCCCCTGCCCAAATCAGGCGCTTCGTCCTCCTGGACCAAGCAAGATACCGTCTGGATGTTGGGTCTGTACGGCACCGCCATTGGCGCCGGCACCTTGTTCCTGCCCATCAACGCAGGCATTGGCGGTCTGTGGCCGCTGATCGTCATGGCGCTGCTGGCCCTGCCGCTGACTTTCTTCGCTCACCGCGGCCTCACCCGTTTCGTACTGTCCAGCTCCAAGCCGGGCGCCGACATCACCGAGGTGGTGGAAGAGCACTTTGGCGTGGGCGCGGGCAAGCTGATCACCCTGCTCTACTTCTTCGCCATCTACCCCATTCTGTTGGTGTATAGCGTTGCCATCACCAATACCGTGCAATCCTTCATGGTCAACCAGCTGGGCGTGTCCGCTCCGCCGCGCGCCATCCTGTCGCTGATCCTGATCCTGGGTCTGATGGCCATCGTGCGCCTGGGCGAGAAGATGATCGTCAAGGCCATGAGCGTGCTGGTTTACCCCTTTGTCGCCTGCCTGATGCTGCTGGCGCTGTACCTGGTTCCGGAATGGAACAGCTCGGCCATCCAGCAAGCCGGCAGCCTGGGCGACGCCCTGTCCCACGGCGCGTTCTACAAAACGCTGTGGCTGGCCATCCCGGTCATGGTGTTCTCCTTCAACCACTCGCCCATCATTTCGTCCTTCTCGGTTGACCAGCAGAAACTGCATGGCGACGCCGCTGAGCCGGCCGCCGGCCGCGTGCTGATCCGCGCTCACATCATGATGGTGCTGTCGGTGATGTTCTTCGTGTTCAGCTGCGTGTTCAGCCTGTCCCCGGCCGACCTGGCCGCCGCCAAGGCGCAGAACATTTCCATCCTGTCCTACCTCGCCAACCACTTCCGCAACCCGGTGATTGAATGGGTGGCTCCGCTGATCGCCATCGTCGCCATCAGCAAATCCTTCCTGGGTCACTACCTGGGCGCCAAAGAAGGCTTCAACGGCCTGATCATCAAGCAACTGCGCCAGAGCGGCAAATCCATCGAGACCGCCAAACTGGACCGCTTCACCGCCGTGTTCATGATCATCACCACCTGGGCCGTGGCCACCTTCAACCCCAGCATCCTGGGCATGATCGAAACCCTGGGCGGCCCGGTGATCGCGATGCTGCTGTTCCTGATGCCGATGTACGCCATCGCCAAAGTGCCGGCCATGAAGAAATACTCCGGCGCCGCCAGCAACATCTTCGTGGTTCTGATCGGCCTGATCGCCATCTCCGCCATCTTCTACGATCTGTTCGCCTGATCGCCCTTCTCTGACAGCCCGGCCGGTTACGGCCGGCCGGGCTCCTCAGCATCAAGCCAAAGTATCAAGCCAAGAGGTAAGCAATCATGTTCAGCATGACTGATATCTACAAAATCGGCGTCGGCCCCTCCAGTTCCCACACCGTCGGTCCGATGAAGGCCGGCCACCAGTTCCTGGGCTCGCTCAAGGAAACCGGCCGTTTCAACCAAGTCACCCATGTTCACGTCGACTGCTACGGCTCGCTGGCCCTGACCGGCAAGGGGCATTGCACCGACCACGCCATCATCCTGGGCCTGGCCGGCAATCTGCCGGACACCGTGGACCCGGAACAGACGCCGGCCCTGATCGCCGATGTGGAAAAAACCCGCCAGCTGACGCTGGGCCGCACGCATCAGCGCGTGGGCTTCGACATGGATTTCCACACCGCCAACCTGCCGATGCACGAAAACGGCATGCAGATCCACGCCTTTGTCGGCGACGAGTGCGTGCTGACCAAGACGTATTATTCGATCGGCGGCGGCTTCATCGTGGACGAGGAGCATTTCAATCAAAGCTCCTGCAGCGATACCCCGGTGCCTTATCACTTCCTCAGCGCGCAGCAGATGATGGATATGTGCGAGGAAACCGGCCTGTCCATTTCCGCGCTGGTGATGGAAAACGAAAAAGCCTTCCATGAGGTCAAGGACGTTCAGCAGCATTTCGCCAAAGTGTGGGATGTGATGAAGACCAGCATTGACCGCGGCATGCGCACCGAGGGCAATCTGCCCGGCCCGATGCGGATTCCGCGCCGCGCGCCGGCCCTGCACCGGATGCTGACCAGTTCCTTGCAAGTGGCCAAGGACCCGATGAGCGTGATGGATTGGGTCAATATGTACGCGATGGCGATGTCGGAAGAAAACGCGGCCGGCGGCCGCGTGGTCACCGCGCCCACCAACGGCGCCTGCGGCATCGTGCCGGCGGTGCTGGCCTACTACAACCACTTCATCCAGCCGCTGGACGAGGACAGCTGCCTGCGCTTCTTCCTGTCTTCCGGCGCCATTGGTTGCCTGTTCAAGCTGAACGCGTCGATCTCCGGCGCCGAGGTGGGCTGTCAGGGCGAGGTGGGCGTGGCTTGTTCCATGGCCGCGGCCGGCCTGACCGAGTTGATGGGCGGCAGCCCGTCCCAGGTGTGCATGGCGGCGGAAATCGCCATGGAGCACAATCTGGGCCTGACCTGCGACCCGGTGGGCGGCCAGGTGCAGATTCCCTGCATCGAGCGCAACGCCATCGCAGCGGTCAAGGCCATCAACGCCGCGCGCATGGCCATGCACCGCGTCAGCAGCCCCAAGGTGTCGCTGGACAAGGTGATCGCCGCCATGTACGAAACCGGCAAGGACATGGACGCCAAGTACCGTGAAACCTCCTGCGGCGGCCTGGCCCTGCAGATCGTGACCGAGAGCAAGGTGGCGCCGACCCAGGCCATCCGCTGGGTGAACGACGCGGCCTGAGCTTAGGCCAGCCGTCAAAAGACAACGCCGCCGGGGCCAACCGGCGGCGTTTTTTTTGCCCGCGGCTCAGGAGGTCCGCAACTGGCCGTGCGCCGCCTCCGCCAACCTCCCCAGCTCATCCCGCGACAGGCCGGCCGACAAGGCGTAGGCGAAGCGGCCGTCCCACCAATAAAACACGTTCACCGGCCCCTGGCTGGCGAAGCGGAAGCCCGCGTCGCGGCGCGGTGCGGCGGTGGTGGCCACGTACAAGGTCATGCGCTGACCGGCGGCGTTGTGGTACATGAACTGGGCCACCGGCCCTTGTTCGCCCGGCAACAGCCGGCCGCCGATCAACTCATAGCCTTGCGCGCTCAACAGCGGCGGCTTGACCCGGCTTTGCAGCCGTTTGGACAGCCAGGCCACCAACTGGTCCTGATGCTCGGCGTCGATTTCCACCGGCCGCTTCACGTCCGGGCTGTACACCACATGCGCCATCGCCGCCAAGCGCGGCAAAGGCTCCTGGCCGTCCGCCGCCGCCACCCACTGCGCAGCCGGCGCTTGCAGCTGACCGCGCAGCAACCAGCCGCCGCCGCCGCCCAGGGCCAACATCAGCACGGACGCGGCCGCGCCCTGCCACCACGGCACCCGCCACCCTCGCCGCAACGGAGCCGGCGGCGGCAACGCGGCGGCCAGCAGGCGCGGCGGGACGGGCTCTCGCAAGGCCGGCTCGAACAAGGCGCCGATATCCTCCTGCAAGCGGCGGTAAGCCCGCAGCCGTTCCCGCGCCTCCGGGTGGTTGTCCAGATAGGCTTCCACCGCCGCGCGCCGCTCCAGCGGCAAGGCGTCGTCCAAATAAGCCTGCAATTCCTGTTCCGTGACCGTTTCCATCAAACTCCTCCTCCGGCGGCCGGCGCGGCGCCCGCCTCCATCAAACCGCGCAAGCGTTCGCGCCCCCGGCTCAGCCGCGACATCACCGTGCCCAGCGGAATGTCCAAGGTCGCCGCAATCTGCTGATAGCTCATGTCCTCCAGCGCCAGCAGCAGCAACACGGCGCGCTGCTCCTCCGGCAGCCGGGCCAGATTGGCCGCCAGTTCGCGCAGCGCCAGGCCGCGCTCCTGCGGCGCGTCCACCGTCAGCTCGGCCATATCCTCCGACAGCGGCTGCCGCCTGGCGCCGTAGCGGCGAAAGTCGTCGATATGCTGCCGGTGCATGATGCCGAACAGCCAGGGGCGCAAGTCGCGGTCTTCCCGCCATTGCCGCCACTTGCGCCAGGCTTGCTCCAGCGTGTCCTGCACCAGATCGTCCGCCGCGCCCTGATCGAACACCAGGGCGCGGGCATAACGCCTCAGCCGCGGAATGCAATCCACCAGCAGACGGTGGAAGCGCTGTTGGGCGGCCTCGCTCATCCAGCGGCGGGGGCCAGCACCCGGATAATGGCCTTACGCGTCAAATCCACCTCCGCAATGCCCAGATCTTCGTTCAACACCCAGGCCTTGCCGCTGTCCCGGCTGAAGCTGATGGCCTGACGCGGCCCGCTGAAGCCGGTGATTTCCCCCACCGCTTCGAACGCCGGCAAGGACACCACGGTCAGCGAGTGGCTCTTGAGGTTGCCGGAATACAGGAAGCGCCCGTCCGGCCGCAAGGCCGCGCCGTAAGGTTCTTGCCCCACTTTCACCGTCTTGATCACGGTCCGGCTGGGCACATCCACCCAGGACAGCGTATCCGCGCCGCTATTGGCGGCGAACACGCTGCGGCCGTCGCCGCTGACGGAGATGGCGCGCAGCTTGTCGAAACCGCCCACCTCGGCGCGGGTCTCCAGCTTGGCCGCGTCCACCAGGGTGATCTTGTCGCCCAGGAAGTTGGTGACGAACACGGTGCCGCCGTCCGGCGATACCTTGATGCCCTGGCGCGGCTGGGCGAAACCGGTCAGCACTTTTTCCACCTTCCATTGCGGCAGATTGACCACGGTCAGGCTGCCGGCGGCCTGATTATTGACGTATAGCCGGCTGCCGTCCCGGTTCAGCGCGGTGCCGAACGCCCCCGGCCCTATCGCCAGGCTGGCTTCCCGCGTCCAGCTGCCCGCGTGCCAGCGCTCCACCACGCCCTTGCTGCTGTCGGAGACGTAGAAGCGCTCCCCGTCCGGGGAAAACACGATATTGCGCGGCGTGACAAAGCCCGGCAGTTCGCGCAGCAGCTTGCCGGCGCGCAAGTCATAGGCCAGCAGCGTGCCGCGGGAACTGTTGCCGGCCAGGGCCAGCGTTTCCGCCGGATTGACCGCCAGGGTGTTGTTGCGGATTTGCGGATCGAAAGCCGCCGGCTCCTGCGCCCAGGCCAAGGGTGTCGACAACGCCGCCAACAGCAGCACCGCCCTCGCTTTAACGCGCCACATGCCATACCTCCTTGAAGCCGTCGCCGGCGCGCTCGCCCGGCTTGCCGTCTTTGGCGAAACGGTACAAGGGCTTGCCTTGATACGCCCACTGCGTCTGGCCGTCGTCGCGGCGGATCCGGCTGAAACCCTCCGGCGCGCTGTCGTCCGCCGCCGCCAGCAAGGGCGGCCACAGCGCCGCGCAAGCCTGATTGCACGCGCTGCGGCCGCTGCCGGCCGCATCCTTGTCGAAGACGTACAGCGTCATGCCTTGCGCGTCCACCAGCGCGCCGTCGCGCCGCGACGCCGCCTCCCCAGCCAACGCGCCCATGCTCAGCGCCGTCAGCGCCACCGCCATCCATGCTTTCATCGCAGACTCCTCCCGTTGTAGAACACGCGGCCACTGCCGGCCCTCATCTCAAGGCCTGCGCGCCGCGGCGCTCCATCTTGACGAAACCGCCGACCATTCGGCGTTCAGTACGGGGTATACGGATGGCGTCCGCGCTTTATTCCCGCCGCGACGCGTTTTTTTCAGTTCCTGCCGCCAAAGCATGAAAAAACCGCCGGTTTCCCGGCGGTTTTGTGCGAATGGCCGTCAGCGCTTAGGCCGGCGCCATGCCCACCCAGCCTTGCGGGATGGACTCCAACAGCTTGCGGGTATAGCTCTGCCGCGGTTCGCGGTAGATCTGATCCGCGTCCGCCTGCTCCACCACCTCGCCCTTGTTCATCACCATCACCTGGTCGGAGATATGCTTCACCACCGCCAGATCGTGCGAGATAAACAGATAGGACAGGCCGTATTCGTCCTGCAGGTCTTGCAGCAGGTTCAGCACTTGCGCCTGCACCGACACGTCCAGCGCCGACACCGATTCGTCGCAGATCAGCACTTCCGGCTTCAAGGTCAGGCAGCGCGCAATCGCGATGCGCTGACGCTGGCCGCCGGAAAATTCGTGCGGGTATTTCTGCAGCGCCCCGGCCGGCATGCCCACCTTGTCCAGCAGTTCCTGCGCCAGCTTGCGCCGCTCGCCGCCGTCGCGGCCGATGCCGTGCAGCTGCATCGGTTCGCTCAGGATCTGCTCCACGGTGAAACGCGGGTTCAGCGAGGCGTAGGGGTTCTGGAAGATGATCTGGATGCGCCGCTTGTAAGCGTGGAAGGCCTTGGCGTCCATGCCCAGCAGGTCCTGGCCGTGGAACAGCGCCTGCCCGCCGCTGGCCTGGTGCAGCCGCACCAGGGTCAGACCGACGGTGGTCTTGCCGGAGCCGGATTCGCCGACGATGCCCAGGGTTTTGCCCTTGGCCAGTTTGAAGGACACGTCCTTGACCGCGTGGAACTGGCGTTTGCCGAACAAGCCTTCGCGCACGTCGAAGGATTTGCTCAGCCCGCGCACGTCCAGGATGATTTCGTCGTCGTCACGGTAGCCGCGCTCGCGCTGCGGCGGTTCCACATAGCCGCCCGGTTGCAGGAAGTCGTCGATCACCGCCAGCCGCTGCGGCCGCCGGTCAAGGTGCGGGCGGCAGGCCAGCAGCGCCTTGGTGTAGGCGTCCTGCGGCGCGTCGAAGATTTGCTGCACGCTGCCCTGTTCGCGGATTTCGCCGTGACGCATGACGATGACTTCGTCGGCGAACTCGCCCACCACGCCCAGATCGTGGGTGATGAACAGCACCGCCATATCGTGTTTCTTCTGCAGGTCCGCGATCAGTTGCAGGATCTGCTTCTGGATGGTCACGTCCAGCGCGGTGGTGGGTTCGTCGGCAATCAGCAGCTTGGGTTCGCAGGCGATGGCCATCGCGATCATCACCCGCTGCTGCTGGCCGCCGGACAGCTGGTGCGGGTAGCTGTCCACCTTGCTTTCCGGTTCCGGCAGGCCCACTTCGCGCAAGAGTTCGATCGCGCGCCGGCGCGCGGCGCGGCGGCCCAGCTTGGCGTGCAGCATCAGGGCTTCCATGATCTGCTCGCCCACGCTGAACACCGGGTTCAGCGAGCTCATCGGCTCCTGGAAGATCATCGCGATGTCTTTGCCGCGCAGCGCGCGCATCTCGGCGCCGCCGGCCTTGAGCAGATCCCGCCCTTGCAGCAGGATCTGGCTGTCCGGGTGGATGCTGGCGTGCTGCGGCGACAGCAGGCGCATGATGGCCATGGAGGTCACCGATTTGCCGGAGCCGGATTCGCCCACCAAGGCCACGGTGCGCTTGGCCGGGATGTCGAAGCTGACGCCCTTGAGCGCCTGGAAATCGCCGCCGTTCTCCTGACGGAACGCCACTTTGAGATTGCGCACCGACAGCAGGGTCTGGTTCTGAGTCATAGTCTGTTCTCCCCGCTCACTTCGCCGCCGCGCGCGGGTCCAGCGCGTCGCGCAGCGCATCCACCAACAGGCTGAAGGCGGTGACCAGCAGCGACATGGACAAGGTAACCGCCAGCATTTGCCACCAATAGCCCTGGATCAGCTCGGTGGGCGCTTCCGCCAGCATCGATCCCAGGCTGACCTGGCGCACGCCGACGCCGAAGCCGAGGAAGGACAGGATGGCTTCGTACTTGATCAGCGCCACGGTGAGCAGGGAAAACTGCACCAGCAGCAGATGGGAGATATTGGGCAGGATGTGGACGAACATCTTGCGGGCGTTGCCGGCGCCGATGGCGTCCGCCGCCTGCACGTATTCGCGGCCCTTGAGCTTCAGGTATTCCGCGCGCACCAGGCGGAAAGTGCCGGTCCAGCTGGTCAGCGCCATCACCGCGACGATGGTGGTGATGCCGCGGCCGGAGACGGCGGCGAAGGACAACAGCAACAGCATGTCCGGCACCGAGGTGAACACGCTGTAAAACCAGCCCAGCGCGTCGTCCACCCTGCCGCCGAAATAGCCGGCCGCCGCGCCCAGCGCGCAGCCCACCAGCAAGGCCGACACCGCGCCGAACACGCCGACGAAGATGGAGGTGGAGGTGCCTTTCAGGGTTTTCTCTATCACGTCGCGGCCGCGCAGATCCGCGCCGAAGGGCAAGGTGGCGCGCTTGGCCGGCGCGGCCTGCGCGTATTCGCCCACATGCTGCCGCGCCTGTTGCAGCTCCTGGCCTATCGGGTCTTCCTCCGGCGTCATGGTGACGATGGGGGCGGACGCCTGGGCGGGCTTGGCCGGCTCCGGCGGCAACACGTCGTCGGCGGAGGCCTGCACCCAGCTGGGCGGCGCGTAGGGCACGGCGATTTCGTCGGTCCAGCCGCCGCCCACCAGATTGAACCAGCCGCCGACGGCCAGCAGCAGGTAGACCGCCACGATCCACAGCGAAACAAAGCCCACTTTCTTGCGTTTCAGCCTTTGCCAGCCCAGCGCCCACAAACCGCGCGAGGGGGCGGCCGGCGCGGCGCCGGCGCCATTATGCAATGTCGTCATTTCCAGCCCTCTCTCACTTGAGCTGCACGCGCGGGTCGATCAGCTTGTAGACCAGATCGCCCAGCAGATTGAACACCATGGTGGCGATGGCGATATAGATGGTGATGGCCTTGATCACCGGGAAATCGCTCTTGTTCACCGCCATCACCACCTCGTTGCCCATGCCGGGAATGCCGAAGAAGCTTTCCAGCACCAGCGCGCCGATCAACATATAAGGCAGCGACATCATCACGCTGGTCACCACCGGGATCAGCGCGTTGCGCAGCACGTGCTTGAGCATCACCGCGCGTTCGGACAGGCCCTTGGCGCGCGCGGTGCGCACGTAGTCCTGGCCGATTTCCTCGACGAAGAAGCTGCGGTAGAAACGGATGTCCGGCCCCAAGGACACCATCAGGCCCATCAGCAGCGGCAGCGGCACGTAGACGAAGAGATTGACCCAGAAGGCATCCCCCCAGCCGCGCACCGGGAACCAGCCCATTTTGAAGGCCAGGAAATACTGGCCGGCGATGATGTAGACCAGCGCGCTGACCGACATGGCCACGGTGCAGGCGATGGTGACGATGTGATCGGTCAGGCCGCCGCGGAAATAAGCGACCAGCGCCGCCAGCGGGATGGCGATCAGCAGGTCCACCACCAGCATGGCGCCGGTCAGCGTCAAGGACGGGCCGACGCGGCTGCCGATGATGTCGGCCACCGGCTGCTGGGTGGACCAGGAGGTGCCGAAGTCCAGCGTCAGCACCTGTTTGACGAAGATCCAGAACTGCTGCGGCAGGCTCTGATCCAGGCCCAGCTGGGCGCGGATATTGGCCAGCACGTCCGGCGTCAGGTGCTTGCCGGCCAGCACCAGCGACGGATCGCCGCCCACCAGGGTGAACAGGGTGAAAACCAGCAGCATGACGCCAAACAGGGTTGGGATCATCTGCAGGATGCGACGGATGATAAAAGCGGACATGATGTTCTCCTCGCCTGCCGCTTACTTCTGCACGTCCAGGAAACGCCAGATGTAGTTGTAGTTGGGATGCAGCTTGGCGCCGCGCACCCAGGGCTGGATCAGCGTATTGCGGAAACGGGTGTCGCTGAAGGCCCAGGGCGTGTCCGCCATCACGATCTTGTTCATCGCGTCGTACAGCCGGTTGCGTTCCGGGCCGTCCTCCAGATTGCGGGATTGCTCGTACAGCCGGTCATAGCGCGCGGACTGATAGCAGGCGTAGTTGACGCCGCCGGTATTGGGGCCGTACAGCAGCTGGACGAAGTTCTCGCCGTCCGGGAAGTCCGCGATCCAGGCCGCGCCGTTCATGCCGAACTTGCATTCACGCTGCGCCTTGATCTGTTCGTTCCACTGCATCACGCGGAAGTCCACGCGCACCTTGATCAGATCGAAGGCTTTCTGCCAGTACTCGTTCCATTGCTTGTCGATGGCGGTGGGGCCGGTCAGGAAGTCCACCACCATCGGCGCGCCGTTTGGCTGGCGGCGGTAGCCGTCCGCGCCCTTTTTGTAGCCGAAGCGGTCCAGCAAGGCGTTGGCCAGCGCCGGGTTGTAGGGGAAGGCGCCGCGGAAATCCGGGTTGTGGCCGGCCACATTGGGCGGCACCACGTACTGGACCTTGACCGCCTGGTTGCGGCGGATGTCGCGTATGGTTTCGTCGGTGTTGAAGGCCATGGTGATGGCGCGGCGCAGCGCGATCTTGTCCTTGCCGTAGCCGCCCACCACCGGGTCTTTCATGCCGAAGGCGTAGAAGGTGATTTCCTCGTCCAGGCTGCGCAGCAAGCGGACGCCCTGGCGCTGGAGATCCGGCTTCAGTTCCGCCCGCCACGGATTGCTCGGGTCCATGCGCAGCAGCTGCCGGATCAAGGGCTGGGGAATGCCCACCAGGTCCAGTTCCGCGCTCTTGAACGCCAGCCAGGTGGGCTGTTCCTCCTGGATCACCGACACTTCGATTCGGCCGATCTGCGGGTAGCTTTTGCCGTTCATCTCGCGGGCGACGCGCTGGTCTTCCGGATTGTCGCCCGGCGGGTAGTTGAAAGTCTGCTTGCGGAAATGGGGGTTGGCCACCAGCGAGATGTGGGTGCCCGGCTGCCATTTGGCCAGCATATAGGGACCGGTGCCCACCGGGTGGGCGTTGGTGTTGCTGCCGTAAGCCTCCACCGCCTCGCGCGCCTGGCCTTGCACAAAGGGCGCGGCCAGGATGTATTTCAGCGCCGGGTACGGCTGGGTCAGCTTCAGTTGCAGGGTGTAGCGGTCCAGCGCGCGCACGCCGGCCACCGGCGCGTCGTAGTTGATCTTGCCGCCGGCGGGCTTGGCCCAGGCGTCCAGGCCGACGAATTTGCCGGCCACCAGATCGCTGATCGGCGAGGCGACCGCCGGATCGATCAGCCGCTTGAAGGCGTAAACGTAGTCTTCCGCCGTCAGCTCGCGCTTCTTGCCCTTGAAGGCCGGGTCCGGCGCGAAGTACACGCCTTTTTTCAGGGTGAAGGTATAGGTTTTGGCGTCGGCGCTGACCGTGGGCATGGCGGTGGCGACATTGGGCACCACCTTGACCGGCCGCGCCAGATAGTCGAAGGTCAGCAGCGGGTCGAAGATGTGTTCGATGATGGCGCCGGAGTAGATGTCCGATGTCTTGGACGGGTCGAAACCGGTCTCCGGCGCGTTGAAGGCCACATGCAGCACCTTGTTCATGTCGGCGGCCTGCGCCGACACGCCTCCCCACGCCATCAGCGCCAGCAGCGCGCATCGCTTCAGGCTCATGATTTTCTCCTTTGTTGTCGCTTCGGCCTGGCGTCTTGCGCCGGCCCGCTTATTATGTCGCCGCTCTAGCGGCTCTTAGAACGTGTTTACGATCTCGCGAGCTAAGGCGAGACAAGGCGAAAACGAGCGAAAAAGCGGAATGTACACGTGGTACATGAGCATTTTGAGCTTGGTTTCAACGCCCATTTCTATCCATCCCGCCGACGCGCGGCAGATCGTAAACAGGTTCTTAACACTCATGAACAAGGTGCGCCGGCGCTGCTTGTTGACAAGCGGCGGCGGCGACGCCATCGTAAAAGTATCCCTTCAAACCACCTCAGGCGGACGCCGTCTCCCCCCGCCTGGTACATTGCTCAGGAGCGCCTCATGAAAACAACGCTAGCGCTGTCCCTGCTGGCCGCCAGCCTGCTGACCGGCTGCGCCACCCAGGCGGGTTACGCGCAAAAGGTCTACGGCTGGCAAGGCCGCGACGTCAACGAGATGCTGGCGCAATGGGGCGCGCCCACCAGCCAGCTGACCATGCCCAACGGCAATCAGCTCTACACCTACCGCAGCGCCTACAGCCAGGAAATGCCCTATCAGGGCGGTTTCTACAACTACCCCTGGGGCTTCAG
Source organism: Chromobacterium rhizoryzae (assembly GCF_020544465.1). NCBI lineage: Bacteria > Pseudomonadati > Pseudomonadota > Betaproteobacteria > Neisseriales > Chromobacteriaceae > Chromobacterium > Chromobacterium rhizoryzae. The sequence continues at coordinate 1,874,747 of NZ_CP066126.1, read as the reverse complement.
CGGCGGCGGCTCGGTGTATTACCGCTGCACCACCAACTTCGTCGCCAATCCCAAAACCCATACCATTCAGTCGGTGAGCTTTGAGGGCAATGACTGCGTGGCGCCCCCTAAAAATTAAACACCGTCCTCGCCAAAAGAAAGAGCCTGCGCAAACGCAGGCTCTTTTCGTTTCAATGTTCGGCCGCCGGCTGGTGCGCCGGCTTGCCGCCCAATAGGCGGCGCACCCGGCTGCGCAGGCCGTCCAGATAGGTGTAGACCACCGGCACCACGATCAGGGTCAGCACGGTGGAGGTCAGCAAGCCACCGATGATGGCGTGCGCCATCGGCCGGTTGCTTTCCGAACCGTCGCCGGTGCCCAGCGCCAAGGGCAGCATGCCGAAGATCATCGCCAGGCTGGTCATCATGATGGGGCGCAGCCGCACCCGGCCGGCCTCGACGATGGCCTGGTTGCGCTCCATGCCTTCGCGCCGCGCCTGGTTGACGAAGTCCACCAGCAGGATGCCGTTCTTGGCGGCCAGGCCCATCAGCATGATGATGCCGATCACTGAGAACATATTCAGCGTGGAGCCGAACAGATACAGCGAACAGAACACGCCGACGAAGGCCAGCGGCAAGGCCATCATGATGGTCACCGGCAGCGTGAAGCTGCGGAACTGCGCGGCCAGGATCAGATAGATGAAGATCACCCCCAGCGCCAAGGCCTGCACCGCGTAGCCCAGCGATTCCTGCATGTCCTTTTGCTGGCCGCCCTGCACCAGCATCACGCCCGGCGGCAGCTTCAGGCCTTCCACCAATTGATGCACCTCGGCGGAGACGGTGCCGGCGTCGCGGCCTTCGATATTGGCCAGGATGGTGATCTCGCGCATCATGTTGACGCGCTTGATCTGGCGCGGGCTGATGCCCTGCCGGGTCTCTATCAGCGAGGACAGCGGGATCATATTGGCCGCGCCGTGCGCATCCGGCCGCCCGGCCACGGTCAGCGCGTCCAGCAGCTCCTGACGGCGCTCGGACTTGGGCACCCGCAGCTTGACGTCGTAGTTTTCGCCGTCCGGCGCTTCCCAGGTGGTGACCGCGTTGCCGGCCAACAGGATGGACAGGGTCTTGCCCACGCGGGCCAGGTCCACGCCCAGACTGGTGGCGGCGTCGCGCTTGAGCACCAGGTTCAGCGCCGGGTCGCCTTCGCTGAGGTTGGATTCGATGTCGCGCACGCCGTGGATCTTGCCCAGCCGGCGCATCAGGTCTTCGGACACCGCGCTCAGTTCGCGCAGGTCGCTGCCGCGCAAGCCCACCTTGACCGGCTTGCCCTGCTGCTGCTCGTTGGCCACGGATTTGATGGTGACGCCGGCCACCGGCAGCACCCGCGCGCGCGCGTCGGCGATCACCTGCCCCAGGGTGCGCTGACGGCTGTTCTTGTCGCCGATGTCCACCGTCACCGAGCCATCGTTCTTGCCGGCGCCGAAATTGCCCTCGCCCACATTCATCGAGATCGACTTGATTTCGGGAATGCCCTTCACCGCCGCCGCCAGTTCATGGCCCTTGGTGGCGGTGTATTCCAGCGCCGATCCGGGCGCGGTCTGGTAGCTGATGGTGAATTTGCCGCTGTCGCGCTCCGGGATGAACTCGCCGCCGATGCCCGGCACCAGCGCGAAGCTGGCGACGGTCAGCAGCAAGGCCGTGCCCAGCACGGTCTTGCGGTGGGCCAGCGCCCAGCGGATCACGCCGACGTAACGCTCCGACAACCGGTCCAGCGAGCTTTCGAAGGCGTCCAGCATCCGCCCCAGCGGGCCGCGATGCTTGTCGCCGTGGTGGTGCGGATCGTGCCAGATGGACGACAGCATCGGGTCCAGCGTGAAACTGACCAGCATGGAGATCAGCACCGCCACCGCCACGGTCAGGCCGAACTGGTGGAAGAACTTGCCGATGATGCCGCCCATGAAGCCCACCGGCAGGAACACCGCCACCACGGTCAGCGTGGTGGCCAGCACCGCCAGGCCGATTTCATTGGTGCCGTCCAGCGCGGCCTGATAATGGCTTTTGCCCAGCCCGGCGTGGCGCACGATGTTTTCGCGCACCACGATGGCGTCGTCGATCAAGAGGCCGATGGACAGCGACAGGGCCAGCAGGGTCAGCATGTTCAGGGTGAAGCCGAACATCTGGATGGCGAACAAGGTGCCGATCAGCGACACCGGCAGGGTCAGGCCGGTGATCACGGTGCTGCGCCAGCTGCCCAGGAACAGGAAGACGATCAGCACGGTCAGGCCGGCGCCTTCCAGCAGCGTGGATTCGACGTTGTTCAGCGACTTCTTCACGTCCTCGGCGGTGTCGTAGGTGTAGCGCACCTGGACCCCGGCCGGCATCTGGTTCTTCAGCTCCGCCACCCTGGCCTTGACGCCCTCGGCCACTTCCACCACGTTGGCGCCGCGCGCGGCGCGCAAGTCCAGCGACACGCCGGGCCGGCCGTCTATCAGCGAGATGCTGGACTGCTCGGCCTCGGTGTCGGCCACGGTGGCGATGTCTTCAAGCCGGATGGGCGCGCCGTTGCGGTAGCCCACCGCCAGTTGCGAGAAGTCGTCGGCGGATTTCAATTTGCCGGCGACGCGGATCGCCCACTCCTTGCTGACCGCCGACACCGAGCCGGCGGGGAAATCCTGGTTGGCGGCGCGCAGCGCGTCGGCCACGTCCTGCAGGGACAGGCCGGAGGCCTCCAGCCGCACCGGGTCCACGTCGACGCGGATCTCGCGGCGCACGCCGCCGATCAGCTTGACGTCGCCGACGCCGGCCACCATCTGCAGCCGCTTTTTCAGCACCTTGTCCACCCAGGTGGTCAGTTCGCGCGGCCGGGTCTGATCCGAGGTCAGCACCAGGGTCAGCATGGGGTTGTCGTTGGGGTCCACCTGGGACACGGTGGGCGCGGAGATCTCGCGGCGGAACTGGCCCTGGATGGCGCCTATCTTGTCCCGCACGTTCTGCACCGCCGACACCGGATCCACCGACAGCTCGAACTCCACCACCACGGTGGAATTGCCTTCCATGGAATAGGAGCGGATTTCCTTGATGCCGTTGATGGTGTTGACCGCCTCTTCCACCGGCTTGGAGATTTCGCTTTCCACCACTTCCGGCGAGGCGCCCGGATAGTCGGTGGACACCAGGGCGATGGGGAAGCGGATATCCGGCATTTCCTCCACCGCCAGCCGCTGCCAGGAAAACAAGCCCAGCACCACCAGCGTCATCATCAGCACGGCGGCGAAATAGGGATTGCGGACACTGATTCGGGTCAGCCACATGCTGCGCCCCTCCGCTTAGAGTTTGCTGCCCGGCAGGGAGACCGGATCGCCGGCCTTCACCCCCACCAGGTCCACGGCGATCACGTGCTCGCCCGGCTTGACCCCGGACACCGCCGCCAGCCGGTCCGCCTCGGAACGCAGCAACAGTTCCACCGGCCGCCGCTCCAGCCGGCCCTGGCGCGCCACCAGCACCCAGGGCTGGCCGTCCGGGTCGTGAATGGCCGGCAGCGGCAGCACGATCTGGTCGCTGATCTGGCGCAGCACAATGCCGCCCTTGGCGAACTGCCCGGCCTTCAGCTTGTACTCCGGGTTCTTCACGCGGATGTACAGGGTGAAGCTGCGGGTGCCCGCCACCGCCACCGGATTGATGCGCACCACTTCGCCGCGCTGCGGCTCGGCCAGGCCGTCCACGCTGAAGCCGGCCTGCATGCCGGGCTGGATCTGCGAGATCAGCCGCGCCGGCACCGTGGCGGCGATTTCCAGCACCGACAAATCGGCGATGGCGAACAGTACCGCGTTCTTGCCGGCCACTTCGCCCGGATTGATCTTGCGCTCGTAGACCACGCCGTCTATCGGCGCGCGGATCTGGGTGTCCGCCAGCAGTCGGCGCGCGCGCGCCAGCTGGGTGGCCTGGGCCTTGGCCTCGCCCTCCTTCACCCGGTAATCGCTGTCGAATTCGTCATAGGCGATCTGCGAGATGAAGCCCTTGTGCAGCAGCTCGCGCTGTTTTTCCAGTTTGACCTTGGCCAGGCGCAGCCGCGCCTCGGTGTTGGCCACCTGGGCGTTCTGTTCCGTCACCGATTGCGACAGCACTTCGGCGTCCAGCACCGCCAGCACCTGACCGCGCTTGACCGCCTCGCCCTCGCGCACGCGCACTTCCTTGACCCGTGCCTCCACCTCGGCGGCCACGGTGCCGCTGGTCAGCGCGTTGAGCGATCCGGTGAAGGCGATCGTCGCCGCCAGCGCGCGCGGCTTGGCCGCCATCACATCCGCGGTGGACAGCGCCCGCGCCACCGGCGCGGAGGCCGCGGCCTTGCCGGCGGCGCCCTCCTTGGGCGGGTCGGACGGCTTGGCGCCGCAAGCCGCCAGCGTCAACGACAAGAGCGGGACTATGACAAATCGTGTGTTCATCTGTTTTGTTCTTTTCTATGGTTGAGCCGCCTGCGACGCGGGGCTCGGACACGCGCTATCGGCCGCCGCGTCAGGCTCGGCGGCCGCGCATCCAGGACGATGAAACGACGCAAGATTCCCCCTTGCGCCGGCGCGGCCGGACCAGGGCCGCTCGGCATCATCCCACAGGCTTCGCCGCGGGATATGCCATTGTGTGGTCGTATTGTCTTGTTGTTGTGAAACGTGGGCGAACAAGCCTCAGCCAAGCATTTGGGCGGCCTGACTGCGGCCGCCCGTTATCATGCCACAACACTATCCATTAAACATATGTCATTGCACAAACTGCTCGGAGCCCACAATGCCCAATTTAGTCACCCCCAAACGCTGAGATTCCGCCAGCACCATCGCCACCGGCTCATACCCCGCGTCCTTGTTCGGCTTGATGTGGAACTCCGGCTGCGGCGCCCGCGCCGCCGCTTCCGTCAGCTTCTTCTCCAATGCCTCCCGGTTCGCCAGCCGCTCGCCGTTCCACAAGATCCCGTTGTCCGCCGCAATGTCGATCTGCACCACCACCGGCTTTTCCAAGGGCTTGGAGGGGCTGCTCACCGGCATGTCCAGCTTCACCGCGTGCGTCTGGATCGGGATGGTGATGATCAACATGATCAGCAGCACCAGCATCACGTCGATCAAGGGCGTGGTGTTCATCTCCACCATCAGCTCGTCGTCGGACGAGCCTACATTCATTCCCATCTTCGTTCTCCTTCGGTGACCTCGACAAACCTGCTGCGCGGCTCGATAGCTGCGTTGCTCCGTGCTCGCTCCCTCGCTGTACTACTTGTACTATCTCGGTCGCTCCGCGCGGTGCGCCTTGCTCTCGTGCCGCTCGCTACGGTTTTTCGAGGTCCCCGTTCAATTGCGCGGCGGCGGTTCGGTAATAAAGGCGATCTTCACGATGCCCGCCTGCTGCACCGCCAGCACGATCCGGCCGATCGGGCTGTACTTCGCCGCCAGATCCCCGCGGATGTGCACTTCCGGCTGCGGCTCCTTCTTCGCTTCCTTCACCAGCCGCGCCAGCAGTTCTTCCTGCGTCTTCACCGGCGTGGTGTTCCAGTAAATGGTGTTGCCGGTGTCCACCCCCAGCACGATGTTCTCCGGCTTGGTCTGCGTCGGGATATTGCTTTCCTTCGGCAAGGCCATCTTCACCGTCTGCGTCACCACCGGCACCGTGATCAGGAAGATGATCAGCAGCACCAGCATCACGTCCACCAGCGGCGTGGTGTTGATCGCGGACATCACCGCGTCTTCGTCGCCCTTGCCGTGGCCTTGGCCGAATCTTGCGTTGCGCCCCTTCATCGTCGTCGCCTCAGCGCGCGTTCAGCAGGCTGGCGTGCAGGCGGCCGGCCACCACGCGCACCATGTCCAGCACCAGCTTGTTGCGGCGCACCAGCCAGTTGTATCCCAGCACCGCCGGCACCGCCACGCCCAGACCGATCGCGGTCATGATCAGCGCCTCGCCCACCGGGCCCGCCACTTTGTCGATGGACGCCTGGCCGGACATGCCGATCGCGGTCAGCGCGTGGTAAATGCCCCATACCGTGCCGAACAGGCCGACGAAGGGCGCCGTGGAACCCACGGTGGCCACCACCGACAGGCCGTTTTGCATATGGTGGCTGGCGGAGTCCACCGCGTCGGAGATGGCCATCGACACCCAGGTGTTGAGGTCCACGCGGCCGGCCAGTTCGCCCTTGTGCTCGGCCGCCGCGTCAATGCCGGCCGCCGCCACCGCGCTGAACATGCCTTCGTCGGCCAGTTCGCTCGCGCGTTTTTGCAGTTCCGCGCCGTGAGACGCCAGCAGTTCGCGGCCTTGTTTGAGCAGGCGGCGCTGTTCCAGCAGTTTGACGATGCCCACGTACCAGGTGGCCGCGGACATGATCAGCAGAATGATCAGGGTGCCGCGCGCGACGATGTCGCCTTGCGCCCACAGGGCGTCGATGCCGTACGGGTTGCTGGTCACGTGCGCGGTTTCGGCGGCCAGGACAGGCAGGCTGGCCAGCAGGGCCAGGGCGGCGAAGGCGGTGCGAGTGGTCTTGGTCATGCTTTGGTTCTCCTAAGAGTTGCTGTGCTCCGGTCGAGGCGCGCTCGCGCTCATTCGCCGGAATCGAGTTTGAAGCCGAATTCCTGGCTCAACAGGCTGTTGGGTTTGCAGCTATAGCCTTGCAGCGCGGCGCTGATCGCCGACTGGAAGCCGCTGCGGTAACGCGGCGGGATGCCGCCGTCGAACGAGATGTTGGCGATGTGGCTGAAGCGGCCGTTGTCGCCCACCTGGAAGGCCACGCGCACCACGCCCTGGATCTCGTCCTGCTGCGCCTTGCTCGGGTATTCCGGGGCTTGCAGCTGGGTGCAGTTGGCCTTGGCCGACACCGGGCCCTTGGGCGCTTCCACCGCCGGGGCGGGGGTGGGCGCCGGCTGCGGCGCCGGGTCCGAGGTGGTGGACTGGATCGCGTTGGCCGTGGAGGTGACCGGCGGCGGATTGACCACCGGCGGCACATAGGCCTGCGGCTTGGGCGCGGCGGTGGGCTGCACCACTTTTTCTATTTTGGGGGGCGGAGGCGGCGGAGGCGGCGGCGGTTCGCTGATGACCGCCACTTCCACTTTTTGCTGGATCACTTTGACCACGCCCTGGGCCAGGCCCGACACCAGCGCGTAGATCAACAGTGCATGGAAGACGATCACGCCGACCAAGCCCGCGATGCGGCGCTTGGGCGGGGGACCGCCGATTCCTCTGGCTGTGATGCTCGTCATGTTTATACCCACAATTGCGGCGACTAGACCGGCCCCTCCCCGCCTTGTGAGCGGGCGGAGCCGGCGCGGCCGCCATTTGCCACTCCGGCCTTCGCGCGAAAGCCGGTTCCTGCGTCCTCCCTCCAGCCGGGGCGGCGCAAGGCCGTCCCGGCATGGCGGAGTTACATCTTGTAGCTGGCCTTCACGAAGTAGGCTCGGCCCACCGCGTCGGTGAAGCGCGGGTCATAGCCCTGGGGCGTGGTTTCGCCCTGATTGCTCCACGGCGGCAGTTGGTCGAACAGGTTCTTGATGCCGGCGGTCACGGTCAGTTGCTTGTTCCAGGCGTAGGATCCGGACAGGTTCCAGGTGGAGTAAGGCTTGACCATGTGGCTGGGGTCGGAATCGGTGTAACCGGACTTGTAAGCCTGGGCCAAGATGCCGCTCCACGAGCCGCGCATCCAGTTCAGCGCCAGATTGTGCTGCCAGCGGAAGGTGGGGCTGCCGTTGACATAGGCGCCCAGATCGCTGTGGTAGTCTCCGCCCTTCTCGTACTGGAAGCTGTGCTTACTGATGTAAGTGCCGTCCAGATTCACCGTGAAATCGCCAACCGAGGTGCGCGGCAGACGGTAGGAGAAACCCAGGTCGACGCCGGCGGCGCTGGTGTTGCCCAGGTTGTCGGTGAGGTCGGTCACGTACAGCAGATTGTTCTTCGAATCCCGGACGAACAAATTGGCGTATTTGCCCGGGTTGGCGAAGATGGTCTGCTCGTTCAGCGAACCGATGGAGTTCTGGATATTGGTCCACCAGAAGTCCACGCTGGTGGTCAGGTCCTTGACCGGCTCCAGCACCATGCCGAAGGAGATGGACGAGGATTTTTCCGGCTGCAGGCTCTTGTTGCCGCCGGTCAGCAGATTTTGCTGCGTCTTGACGCAAGAGGACGAACCGGCGCCCGGCTGCGCCACGCCGCCCGGGCACAATACCGGGTCGGTGTAGTTCTTGGCGGTCAGCTGCTGCTGGGCGGGCTGATTGATGTCGTACAGCGACGGCGCGCGGAAGCCGGTGCTGGCCGAGCTGCGCAGCAGCAGTTGCGGCACCGGCTGGTACTTCAGCGAAACCTTGGGATTCACCGAGCTGCCGGAATCGCTGTAGTGGTCGTAACGCACCGCCAGGTTGGCGTCCAGATGCTTGATCACCGGGATGTCCAGCTCGCCGTACAAGGCCTGGGCGCTGCGCTGGCCGCTGCCGTCGTTGGTTTTGGTCAGGCCGGTGCTCAGCGTGTCGGTGGACAGCGCATGGTTGTAGGTATGCTCGATGGTTTCGCGGCGCGCTTCGGCGCCGATGGCCACCGCCAGCATGCCGGCCGGCAGTTGCAGCACTTCCTTGCTGACCTTGAAATCCGCCAGATCGAGTTTGGACTTGGCCTGCTCGATGCGGCCGCTGGACGAGAACGGTTTCCAGGCGGCCGGATCGGAAGTCCCTGGATCGAAGCCGCTGTTCAACGCGTTCTGCAGCTTGCTCTGGCTCAGGTAGCCGCCGTCCAGATCGTGAGTGACCTTGCTTTCCGAGTGGCCGAGGCCGGCGCGGTAGTCCCAACCGGCGATCAAGCCCTCCAGATTCATCTGCAAACGCTGGGTGGTGGCGGTGGTGCTGTCCACGCGCGCGCCGGCCGGCACCGAGCGGCCATACACCGGGAACGGACCGTCCGCCGGGTTCTGACCCGGCGCGGTCGGCGAAGTCACGTCGCCGGAGAACGGCGTCGGCGCCACCCAGGTGGTGTTCTTGGTTTCGGTCACCAGATATTGCAAGGACAGCTCGTGGTCGCCGATGCGGGTGGTGCCCTTGAGCACGCCGGTCTGCTGCTCGACCTCGGGCTGGATGGACGGATACAGCGAATACAGCTGCGAACAGGCGCCGCTGCCGTCCGGCGTCGAATACGGCGGCGCGCAATTGGGCGAACCGGTAATCAGGTCGCCGCTGGGCAACAGGTAGTTGGGAGGAAAGCTGTTGACGCTGCGCTTGGTGCTGCTGGTGATCTGGGACGCGAAATCACGCTGGGTGGCCATGATCTTGTTGGTCTTGTGATACTCGTAAGCGCCGTAGATATTGAAGCCGTCCTTGCCCAGATCGCCGTAGCCGTAGGACAGATTGACGCTGCGCTCCTGGCCGCCGGAACGTTGCGGGGACAGAAACTCGCCGCCGATGGACAGGCCCTGCATGGTTTTCTTGGTGATGAAGTTGATCACGCCGCCGATGGCGTCGGTGCCGTAGATGGCGGAAGCGCCGTCGCGCACCACTTCGATGCGGTCTATCACCGTCAGCGGAATGGCGTTGAGGTCGACCGAGGTGCCGTCCATTGGCTGGTTCACGATGCGGCGGCCGTCCAGCAGGATCAAGGTGTACTGGTGACCCAGGCCTCGCAGGCTGGCGTAGGAAGCCCCCCCGGTGGAAGCGCCCACCGCGGCGTTGGCCCCCTGGGAGGACTGGTTGGCGGCCAGGCTGTTGACCACTTGCTCAACCGACGTCATGCCCTGTTTGATCAGGTCGTCGGTCTTGATGATGGTCATCGGGATCGCCTGCTCCTGCTTGATGGAGCGCTTGATGTTGGAGCCGGTGATCTCCACTCGGTCCAGGGTGCCGCTTGCGTCGTCCGCATGGGCCAGAGGCATGGCTCCAGCGCCGAGCATGGCGAGCGCCAGCGCGATTCTCTTCTTGCGATAGTTCATGATTCTCCAATCCCTTGTAAGTTCATCCGGCCACTGACCTCGTCGGGTTTATGGCTCTATTCAGAGCATCGTTGTGCTCATTTTTTGATCTGAACCGAAGGCGATCCGAGTGTGCGAATTAATCATGATCAGCGTCAATAAACTTTTCCGCGGCGGCCCCCCGCCATCTTCAGAGCGAGCAGGCACTATGTTTTAAGCAATGATTCTTAAGGGCTCAAAACCTTTATTAAACAAGCGTCTAACCGGTATTAGAAATCCAATATACAAAAACCCTCATCGCATACTTAGAGCAGAAACTACAAAAAAAGGCATGCATCTATCCCGTAAGCATGTTGCTTTTTTGCAATTGCGTTAAAAACAGCGCAGCGTAAATACTTCTTATTCTGTGTTTTTAATACTTGTTACATGTAAAAAGCTGGTGGCTGCCATGCATTATTCAGATGCCACTTTCTAAATCTCCTCCGGCAGGCGGCGCGGCCGCGGATTACGCCACGCCGGCCAGCCGGCCGCCCTCGCCCCGCGCGCCGGCCCGGCATGAAGCGCGCTCATGCAAGACCCGCCGCCGGCGCCGCTCTCTCAGGCAAACGGCCCACGCGGCGCGACCGATCCGCCACAGTTCACCCCTGTCCTGATTGCCATTTTCAAAGTTTGTGATTGACCAGCTAAATGATAACGATTATCATTTCTAAAAATTCACCCAGGAGGGATGTCCAATGAATGCCATGCTTGTGGGAGCCGATACCCTCGGCAATATTCCGGATGTGCTGCGCGATTTCGGCATCAACATCCATCGTCACGTCAGCGGCCGCAACAGCTCGCACCAGCGCAAGGTGGACCGCCTGCCGGCCGGCACCGACCTCTTGATTCTGTTCACCGATTTTCTGGGCCACAACGTGATGCGCCATTTCCGCGAACTGGCCTCGGAAAACCAGATCCGCTTCATCGCCTGCCGCCGCTCGGTCTGTGCGCTCAAGCAATCGCTCACCGGAGCCGGCCTCAACGACAGCCAATGCGCCGCCTGCCCGCACCAGTGCGCGGCGGCCAAGAGCGGCGGCGGCAAGCGCAAGCGCTGATTTTTTCTTACCACCCTTGAAGTTAAAAGCCGGCTTGCGCCGGCTTCTTTTTATCCCGCGCCGCGGGCAAGAAAAAACCGGCCAGAAGGCCGGTTTCCCCTTGCGCTTTCAAATGGCTACTCCCCGCGCCCCGCCTTGCGCGCGGCCTCCCCCAACTGCTTCAGCTGTTGCGAGAAATTGCGGCAATTGCCGCACATGAACAGGTGCACGCGCAGACGCACGTGTTCCCACTGGCTCAAGGGACGGTCCTGCGAGGCCGAGATCAAACGGCTGGCCTGACGACAACTCAACTTCATACGCTAGCCTCCCGGCTCCAGCGAATCGAAAAACATTCCCGCAAGCTCATGCGGGCGCGATACAGCAATACGGAACAGTTGGTCGCGCTGATCTCCAGATTCTTACAGATCTCCGCGATCTCCATGCCCATCACCTCGCGCATCACGAACACCATCGCGGTGCGGCGCGGCATCACTTCCGAACACTGCTCGAACACCTCCCAGAACTGGCGCGAGATCAAGGACTGCTCCGGCCCGCTCCAGGCCTTGACCGGCTCGCGCCAGTGGCCGTCCCGGCTGAACAGGCCGTCGAAATCGCCGTCGTCGGCCTCGTTCTCCAGCGATTCGAACAGCTTCTCCTTGCCCTTGCGGCGCAAGGCGTCGATCAGCTTGAAGCGCAGGATGGAGGTCAGCCAGGTGCGCAGCGTGGATTTGCCGCTAAAGGAGGCGCGGGACTCCAGCGCCGCCAGCAGCGTTTCCTGCACCGCCTCGTCGGCGGCGTCCTTCTCGCGCAATTGCGCCAGCGCGTAGCGGAACAGATAAGGGCGTTCCGCTTCTATATCTCGGTCTTCTATCATTCGCTATCCGCTTTCTTAGAGTCTGTTTACGATCTCGCGAGCTAAAGCGAGACGCAGCAGATCGTAAACAGGCTCTTGCCGCTCATTCGCGGCAGAATTCCACCGCCTGATCCAGCCGCTCCACCGCGATCACCCGCAGCCCTTCTATCGGCTGGCGCGGGCTGTTGGCCTGCGGCACGATGGCGCGGGTGAAGCCCAGCTTGGCCGCTTCCTTCAAGCGCTCCTGGCCGCGCGCCACCGGGCGCACCTCGCCGGCCAGACCCACTTCGCCGAACACCACCAGCTTTTCCGGCAAGGGCTTGTTGCGCAAGGAGGACACCATGGCCAGGATGATGGCCAGATCGGCCGCCGGTTCGTTGATCTTGACCCCGCCCACCGCGTTGAGGAACACGTCCTGATCGAAGCAGGCGACGCCGCCGTGGCGGTGCAGCACCGCCAGCAACATGGCCAGGCGGTTCTGCTCCAGGCCCACGGTCAGGCGCTTGGGCTGGAAGCCGTGGCAGTCGTCCACCAAGGCCTGGATTTCCACCAGCAAGGGCCGGCTGCCCTCCTGGGTGACCAGCACGCAGGAGCCGGACACATCGTCGCGGTAAGAGGACAGGAAGATGGCCGAGGGATTGGACACGCCCTTGAGGCCGCGGTCCGTCATCACGAACACGCCCAGCTCGTTGACCGCGCCGAAACGGTTCTTGATCGCGCGTATCATCCGGTAATTGGAGTGGGAATCCCCCTCGAAATACAGCACGGTGTCCACCATGTGCTCCAGCACGCGCGGGCCGGCCAGCGAGCCCTCCTTGGTGACGTGTCCCACCAGCAGAATGGTGATGCCGGTCTGCTTGGCCATGCGCGTCAGCTGCGCCGCGCATTCGCGCACCTGGGACACCGAGCCGGGCGCCGAGGTCACTTGGTCGGTGTACAGGGTCTGGATGGAGTCGATCACCGCCACTTCCGGCTGCTCGCGCTTCAGCGTTTCCAGGATGGCTTCCAGCCGGATTTCCGCCAGCAGGTTGACGCGCTCGGTGGCCACCGCCAAACGGGTGGCGCGCAGCGCGATCTGCTGCGGCGATTCCTCGCCGGACACATAGAGCACTTTGCGGCGCGCGCCGATTTCGGACAGCGCTTGCAGCAATAGCGTGGATTTGCCGATGCCGGGATCGCCGCCGATCAGGATCACCGCGCCGCGCACCACGCCGCCGCCCAGCACCCGGTCCAGCTCGTCGATGCCGGATGGATCGCGCGGCACTTCCTCGGTTTGCACATCGGACAGCTTTTGCACCTGGGTGGCGCTGTCGCTCCAGGACTGGAAACGGGCGTTGGCCGCCGGCGCGGCCTGCACCGCCTCGGTCAGCGTGTTCCAGGCGTTGCAATGCGGGCATTGGCCCTGCCATTTGGGCGTTTGACCGCCGCACTCGGCGCAACTGAATACGGTTTTGATTTTTGCCATCAGGACAACGGAAAGAAGTGGGCGGGCTCAGCCGTGCGAACCAGGCGCAGGGCTGTTCTTATTGAGTTCATTGATGATGTTGAGCAGGCGTTTCTGCTCCGGCTCCGCGCCGGAGGCCGCCTTGGATTTTTCCCCGCCTTCGCCGGCGGGCTTGTTGCGGATGGCCGCCAGCACCGCCTCCACTTGCGGATCGGTGCGCGCGGCGCGTTCGGCTTCTTCGTTGCTCAGCGGCCTGGGGCCGGAGGGAGAGGTGTTGGCGCTGGATTTTTCCGCCGGCGCGGACGCGGCGCCGTGGCCGCTGGCGGTGGGCGCCGGCATGCCGGCGGAGGCGGACGCTTCCCGGGGCGGCTCCATGGTGTCCAGCTTGTTCTTGGCCATGTACTCGTTCATCTCGCGCCAGCCGGCGTAAATCGCCGCCTTGTCGGCTTCGGGATTGCGCAGATAGCACTCTTCCAGCGAACGGCCGGTCTGACGGCAGGCCGCGCCTATCGCCTTATTGGCGTCCTTGGTCAAGCCGGTGACGTTGCCCACCCAGTTGCAGCCGGTCAACGCCAGCAACAGCGGCAACCATAGCCATCGCCCTATGCTCATGCCTCCCCCTTCCCCTCAAGCGCGCCGGGCGCGCAAATCCAGTTCCACGATCTCGCCGCTGCGGCCCTGGCTGGCGGGCCCCAGCCAGTACAGCAAATGCGGCATCAGTTCGGACAGATTGCCGCGTTCGGACTTGTCCTCGCCCGGGTGGGTGCGGTTGCGCTGCGGCGAATTCACCGGCCCCGGGATCAGCTGGTTGACGCGCAACTGCGGGTAAACGTCCCATTCATTGGCCGCCACCTGGGTCAGGTAGTTGAGGCCGGCCTTGGACGCGCCGAAACCGCCCCAGTACGGCGCCGGGTGCAAGCCGTGGGTTTCGCCGACGAACAGCACCGCCGCGTCCGGCGAATCCTTCAACAGCGGCAGACAGGCCCGGGTCAGCGCGAACGGCGCCACGGTATTGATCCGGTACTGGTCCATCCACTCTTCCACCGTCTGATTGGACAGCGGCGACAGCGCGTAAAAATGCGAGGCGCAGTGCAGAATGCCGTCCAGGCGGCCCAGCTCGCGCTTGATCATCATCGCCAGATTGTTGAAATCGCCCTCCGCCGCCTTCAGCAGGTCCAGCGGCACCGCCGCCGGCTCCGGCCCTCCGGCGGCCGCTATTTCATCGTAGACCTTCTCCAGGCCTTTGACGCTGCGCGCCAGCAACACCACGGTGGCGCCGTGACGCGCCAACGTCAGCGCGGCCTCGCGGCCTATGCCCTGGGAGGCGCCGGTAATCAGCACCACGCGGTCCTTGAATGCGTTAGAGGCGATATCTGTCGTCATTTTTTTTCGCTATCTTGTAATCAGGGCCATCGGCGGCGCGCCCCTGCGGCCGCCGGATGGCTCACAGTCTTCCAATCACCGCGCGGGCGGCTGCGACGCCGCTTCGGACGGCCCCCTCCAAAGTGGCAGGATAATCAGCATGCGTCCAATCTCCCGCCAAATAAAGCGATTGTACCGGGCTTGGCTGCGCCGGTCGCCTCATATCGACCAAACTGGCAAAAGTGGCCCGCCGCTCCGCCAGCACCCGGAAATCAAGCCGCCGGCCGGCGCGCGGATCAAGCCGGCGCACGTCGGCCTCCACCAAAGCAGCCAGTTCCTCTTGCGCAAGCGTGTCCAGATGCTGCGGCGCGCTCATCACCGCGGCCACCCAGCCGGTCTCGCCCATCAGCGCGCCGCGGTCGAACAGCCAGTCGCCGACGCCGCCGCTGCAGGCGCACATCGGCGCCGGCAAACGGACCGCGCCTTCAAACTGCAGGTAGACGGTGTAGATGGGCCAATAACGATAAGCATCGGTCAGCTGGCGCAGCGCTGGATCCGCCGTCAGTTCCGCCGCGTGATACGGCGCCACCGCCAGCACGGCGGCGTCGAAGCGCTCGCCGTCCACGCTCACCCCCGTTGAATCCGCCGCCACGCCGCGCACGCGCCGGCCGGCGCGCAGATCCGCGCCGCGCGCCGCCAGCCAGCGCCAGGCCGGCTCCGGGAACAGGGCGGACAAGTCCACTTTGGGCAGCAAGAGATCGCTGGCGGCGCGCTCCGCGCCCAGGCTGTCGCGCAGCACCGCGGCCAGCACCCGCATCGACGCCTGCTCCGGCGGGGTGTTGAGGCCGGACAGCACCAGCGGCCGCCAGAATTCGCGGATCAGCGTTTCGGACTGCCCTTGCTCCAGCAGCCATTGCGTCACCGCGCAGTCCGGCTCCACCCGCCAGCCCTGCCCTTTCAAACGCTGCAAGGCCAGCGCCAGCCGCGCCTTGTCGCGCCAGCTTATGCCGCGCGCCGTCAGCAGGCCGGCCGCCAGATGCAAGGGCGCCGGCAGCCGCGGGCAGCTCAGGCTGATGCCGCCCTGGCGCTGCCAGTTCATCGGCAGGCGCAGCAAGGCCCGGCTCTCGTCCACGCCCACCGCGGCCATCAGCCGCAGGCATTCGCGATACGCGCCGATCAGGATGTGCTGGCCGTTGTCCAGCCGGCTGCCGGGCACGCCGATGCGGCGGGCGCGGCCGCCCGGCTCGCGGCCGGCCTCGAACACGGTCAGCTCCGCCCGCCCGGCCAGCTCCACCGCGGCGGCGAGGCCGGCCCAGCCGGCGCCGATCACGGCGACGCGCGGCCTGCTCATGCGCGGCTCACGGCCGGTAGCCGAAAGTCCAGGTTTTCCATGCCAGCCACAGCTTGCGGATGGGCGTCAGCGACAGCCGCTGATTGAGCACCTTGGCCGGGCCGTCCAGCTTGATCTCCTCCAGCGTGGCGCGGTAGATCGCGGCCATCAGCAGGCCGGGGCGCTGAGACTTGCGGTCCGCCGCCGGCAGCATTTCCCAGGCCTGGCGGTAGTATTGCTGCGCGCGCTCGATCTGGAATTCCATCAAGTCCTTGAAGGCCGGGCTTTCCTCGTAGTGCAGAATGTCCATCGCCGGGCAATTGAAGCGCTGCAACTCCTCCATCGGCAGATAGATGCGGTCGCGGCGCGCGTCCTCGCCCACGTCCCGGATGATGTTGGTCAGCTGGAAGGCGATGCCCAACTCGTGCGCGTACTCCAGCGTCTTCTCGTCGCCGTAGCCGAAGATGCGCGCCGCCAGTTGCCCCACCACGCCGGCCACGCGGTGGCAGTACAGCAGCAGGTCCTGGAAACGCTGGTAGCGCACCATGCTCAGGTCCATGGCCATGCCATCTATGATTTCTTCCAGCTCGCTCTGCGGCAGGCCGAAAGCCCGCGCGTGCGGCTGCAGCGCCTGCATCACCGGGTGTTCCGGCGCGCCCTGGTAGAGCTTGGCGATTTCGCCGCGCCACCAGGCCAGCTTGGCGCTGGCCACGCCGGGGTCGTGGCATTCGTCCACCACGTCGTCCACCTCGCGGCAGAAGGCGTACAGCGCGGTGATCGCGCGGCGGCGCGACTCCGGCAAGAAGCGGAAGCTGTAATAGAAGCTGGAGCCGCTGGCGGCGGCCTTGTCTTCGCAATACTGATCAGGCGTCACGCGCCACTCCTGTCCAAGCGGCGGCCGCGGCGGGCCGCCGTCCTTCAATCATATTCATCGTCGTCGCGCCGCGGCGCTCACTTGGCGCGCGCCGCGCGCCACAGCATGTAAATCCAGTCGCGCCATCCCAGCACCGGACGGCGGCGGAACACATCGCCGCCGGAGTCGTGCAGCTTTTTCAGTATCCGTTCGCCGCCCAGGATGATCAGCCTCAGTTCCAGCCCCATCCGGCCCTTCAACACTTTGCCCAGCGGCGCGCCGGCCTGCAACATCTTGCGCGCGCGCTCAATCTGGGCGCGCATCATAGGCTGCCACAGGCCGCCGGCGTCGCGCGCGGCGATCTGCGCCTCGCTCACCCGGAAGCGCTGCAAATCCTCCTGCGGCAGATAAACCCGGCCCTTGCGCCAGTCCAGCTCGACATCCTGCAGGAAATTGATCAGTTGCAAGGCGGTGCAGATGCCGTCCGACATCGCCAGCGAGCGCCTATCGTTCTCGCCGTACAGCCCCAGCATCAGCCGGCCCACCGGATTGGCGGAGCGGCGGCAGTAATCCGCCAGTTCCGCGTAATCGCGGTAGCGGGTTTTCCCCACGTCCTGACGGAAGGCCGCCAGCAGATCGTGAAACGGCTGCAAGTCCAGGCCGTGCTCGGCGATCGCCGCCGCCAGATTGCGCATCATGGCCGTGTCCGGCGTCTGGCCGGCGCCGATGCGCTCCAGCTCCGCGCCCAGGCGGTCCAGTTCGGCCAGCCTCAGCTCGGGGGCGTCGTCGCCCTCGTCCGCCACGTCGTCGGCGTAACGCGCGAAATGGTAGATGGCGTGCACGGCGCGGCGCATCCTGCGCGGCAGCAGGATGGAGCCCACCGGGAAATTCTCGTAATGCCCAACCGACATCGGCTTGCTTCCTGTTGTATGGCTGGCGAATGGGCGATTATAACCGAGCGCTCCGGACCCTCCTATGCCGGCGGCCGCGCCGCCGCCGGAAAATTATCCAAAAAAAGCGGCGGAGGCTATTTACACGCTCCTGCCGCTGCCATATACTGCGCAGCACTGTGAAACGCAGCCGGTGCGGGGGTATAGCTCAGTTGGGAGAGCGCTTGCATGGCATGCAAGAGGTCAGCGGTTCGATCCCGCTTACCTCCACCAAAAACTGCTTCACAGCGAGACGCCGCCCAGCGCGGCGCGCAGCAAAAGCCGATTCCGAGGAATCGGCTTTTTGCATTGTCCCCGCCCTTTTCCCGCTTGCCTTTTTTTGTTGCGGCGCAAATAACTAAAGCAAGTCCATCCCCTCCCGTCGCGGAGCTTCCGTATGCCGCGTGCCCGCCTGATCTTCCTGCTGCTGTCCCTGTGCGCCTTCGGCGCTGCGGCCGAGCCGCGCCCGGCCAGCCTGCGGCTGTGCACCGAAGACATGGACTCGCCGCCGTGGCGCAGCCAGAACGGCCCCAGCCTGAGCTTGCAGATGCTGAAGTCCGCCGCCCAAAGAAGCAATATCAAGCTGGAAATCCGGGAGATGGCCTGGGTGCGCTGCCTGAACGAGGTGCAGAACAATCAGTTGGACGGCGTCTTCGAGATCAGCTTCAAGCCGGAGCGGCTGCGCATCGGCGTCTATCCGATGAAAGGCGACGCCGCCGACCCGGCGATGCGCATGCATCTGGACAGCTACAGCCTGTACCGGCTGAAAGGCTCGCCGCTGGAATGGGACGGGCAAAGCCTCAGCCACCTGGAAGGCGCCGTCGGCGCGCAGACCGGCTTCTCCGTCATCGCCCAGCTTCAGGCGCTGGGCGCGCAGGTGGACGACAGTTCGCGCAATCCGGAGCAGAATCTGAACAAGCTCTTGGCGCGCCGCATCGGCGCCCTGGCCTTGCCCACGCTGACCGGCGACAGCCTGCTGGCGGGCAATCCGGCCTATAGGGACAGGATAGAAAAAGTGGGGCCGGACTTGGTCGCCAAGCCTTACTACCTGATTTTTTCCCACCGCTTCGCGGACGGCCACCCCAAGCTGACCCGCCAATTCTGGGAAGCCATCGCCCAGACGCGGGACACCCCCGAGTACCGCAAGGCTCTGCAAGACGCGCTGCGCCAGCTCAACCGCTGACGCCGCCGTGTTGCGCCCCCGCTATCCCAAATCGGCAAAACGCCGTCCGTCCGCTTGCCCCCAAACGCGAATCTTGCGAGCGTAAGCTCTGGTTCACCACTCGCCCGCCGGGGGAAACATGAGCGTTCGTCTGCCCGCCCACACCGTCGCGCCCGTCCGCGGCGGCGCCTTGATCGCCCTGATCGCCTTCGCCGCCGTCGCGCCGCTGGTGCTGATGACCGCGCCGGCGCTGGCCGGCCAATTGGCCAGCCAGTTCGGCCTGGGGCCGGAACGCATCGGCCGCCTGTTCGCGGTGGAGCTGGGCGCGATGAGCCTGGCGACGCTGCCGGCCTATTTCTGGCTGCCGCGCGTGGACTGGCGGCGCGCCGCCGCCTGCGCCGCCTGGCTGTTCATCGCCGCCAATCTCGCCTCCTGTTTCGCCGCCACTTACGCCGAGCTGCTGCCGCTGCGGCTGCTCAGCGCGCTGGCCGGCGGCTCGCTGATGATTTTATGCCTGTCCACCGCCGCGGCCAGCGCCAATCCCGAACGCGCCTACGGCCTGTGGGTGTGCGGCCAGCTGGCGCTGGGCGCCCTGGGCCTGCTGCTGTTTCCGGCCTGGTTCGCTCGTCACGGCGTCGCCGCCTGTTATCTGAGCCTGGCGGCGCTGATGGCCCTCTGCCTGCCGCTGGCCCGCTGTTTTCCGTCCATGGCGGCCCGGCCCGCCGCGCCGTCCGGCGCGGGAGCGACGCCCTGGTGCCCGGCGCTGATCGGGGCGGCCGCCACCTTGTGCTTCTACGTCAGCCTGAGCGGCACCTGGACTTTCATCGGCAGCATCGCCGCCCAGGCGGGGCTGAGCCCGGAGCAAAGCGGAGACTGGCTGGCCCTCGCCACGCTGATGGGCATCGCCGGTTCGGTCTGCGCCGCGGCGATCGGCGGCCGCGGCGCGCGCCGCCGTCTGCTGATCGCCGGCTACGGGCTGATGCTGCTGGCGCTGGCCCTGCTGCTGGGCGCACCGCGCGCCGGCCGCTTCGCCGCGGCGGCGCTCGTCTTCAAATACGCGTGGACCTTCATCCTGCCCTTCATTCTGGCCACGCTGGCCGCGCTGGATCACAGCGGCCGGCTGATGAACACCGTCAATCTGGCGATAGGCGGCGGCCTGGCGCTGGGACCGGCGCTGGCCGGCGAATTGATGGCCGCCCGCGGCCAAAACCCTCAAACCCTGCTGCTCGTCGCCATGGGACTCGCCGCCTTGTCGCTGGCCCTGTTGCTGACGCTGCGGCCCGCAAGCGTCAGGAGTCCGCAATGACCGCCCGCACCGCGTTTTTCTTCGACGAACTCTGCCTGTGGCACAGCGCCGGCCCCCACGCTCAGATCCTGCCGGTGGGCGGCTGGGTGCAACCACCTTCCGGCGGCGGCCACGCCGAATCCCCGGACAGCAAGCGCAGGCTGAAAAGCCTGATGGACGTGTCCGGCCTCGGCGCCCGGCTGCAAGTACGCGGCGCGCCGCCCCTGGACGAGGACGCGCTGCTGCGCGTGCACACGCCCGCCTATCTGCAGCGCTTCAAGGCGCTCAGCGACGCCGGCGGCGGCGAGCTGGGACCGCAGGCGCCGATAGGCCCCGGCAGCTATGAAATCGCCAAACTGTCCGCCGGCCTGGCCTGGGCCGCGGTGAACGCCGTGCTCGCCGGCGAGGCGGACAAGGCCTACGCGCTGTCGCGCCCGCCCGGCCATCATTGCTCGGCGGACGGCGCGATGGGCTTCTGTTTTCTGGCCAACGCCGCCCTCGCCGCGGAGCTGGCCATCGCCCGCCACGGCCTGAGCCGCGTCGCCATCGTCGATTGGGACGTGCACCACGGCAACGGCACCCAGTCCATTTTTTACCGGCGCGGCGACGTGCTGACCCTCTCCCTGCATCAGGACGGCTGTTATCCGCCCGGCTACGGCGGGGCCGAGGACCGCGGCGAGGGCGAGGGCCTGGACGCCAATCTGAACATCCCCTTGCTGCCCGGCGGCGGCCACCAGGCCTATCTGGACGCGATGCGGCTGCTGGTGCTGCCGGCGCTGCGGCGTTTCCGGCCCGAGTTGATCATCGTCGCCTGCGGCTACGACGCCAACGCCGTCGATCCCCTGGCCAGAATGCAGGCGCACAGCGACACCTTCCGCGAGATGACGCGGCAGCTGGCCGACTACGCCGACGCCGAGGCGGGCGGACGGCTGGTCCTGCTGCACGAGGGCGGCTATTCCGAGGCCTACGTGCCCTTTTGCGGCCTGGCCGCGCTGGAGGCGCTGTCCGGCGTCCGCACCGAGGTGCGGGACCCGCTGCTGGAACTGATCATCGCGCAGCAGCCCGGCGCGCCGCTGCGCGAGCTGCAAACGCGCCTGCTGGAAGCGCAGGCCGAGCGGCTCGGGTTTTGAACGCCCGCCCCAAAACGAGCCGAGTCCGCCATTTAGCCATCGATAAGGAGCCGCCCCATGTCCAATCCCACTCCCGAATTCATCCAGGTCGGCGCGCTGGCCGACGGCTTCGCGCCCGACAGCCTGACCCTGCCCCGCTGCGCCGAGCTGGACGGCCGCAGCCTGCGGCTGTGCTTCGACGACGACAGCGCCGCGGACTGCCGGCTGGAGTCCGGCGGCGACGCCCGCGTCGTCCTTGAGCGTCCGGGGCGAGCCTCGGCGCTGGCGGAGATAGACGGCTTCCACGCCAGTTCCTTGCGCGCCGGCGTCTATTTCATCGATTTCCGTCACCAGGGCCCGGCCGCGCAGTCCCTCAGCCTGATCCTGGACCTGGCGCAGCGCCGCTTCACCCTGGTTCTGGGCCGGCTGCCCGACGCCGACGCCGCGCGGATCTGCGCCTTCGACCGGGTGGAACGCCAGATGGAGCTGACCGGCGTGGAAGTCGAATTCCTCCACGGCGCCGTCAACCAGCCCGCCGCCGCGGTCCCGCGGCACCCGCCCAGCCGCGAACTGATCGGCATGCGCAACCGCTACCGCTACAGCCCCACCGAGTGCTACGAGCACATTTACCTGAACGACGGCCTCTACGCCTGGCATTGTCTGGAAGGCGTGGAGCGCGGCCTGGCCGACGTCGACCGCTGCCACTACTACCAAGTGGCGGAGCGGCTGTATTTATTCGTCTGGCGCGAAAAAATCATCCCCACCCTGGGCGTGATCTTGATCGACCTGGAGCAAATGCGCACCGACGGCAAGATCTTCGGCTATCAGGACGAGGATTTCGGCGCCACCCGCAACTTCCGGGTGGGCGCGCAGGCCAGCGTCGTCAACCACACTCGCGGTTAAAGGTCCGCGCCGGCCTCATTCCCTTTCCAGCCGCGCGTAAGCCAGCGTCGGCACATCCACCGCCGTCGCGCCGCCGTCGGCCGTCAGGCAAGCGCCGCTGACCATCGCGGCCTCGTCGGACAATAGAAAGCGGCAGATCGCGGCAATCTCCTCCGGCGTCGCCGGCCGCCGCAAAGGCACGTCGGCGGTCACCCGCCGGTAGGCGGCCTCCAGATCTTCGCCATGGGCCGCCATCAGCGGCCGCATCTCCTCGTCCGCCATCGGCGTGCGCACCCAGCCCGGACACAGGGCGTTGACCCGCACCGCCGGCCCGTAGTCGCGCGCCAGCGACCGGGCCAGGCCCAGCAAGGCGTGCTTGGCCGTCACATAGCCGCAGGCCGCAGGCCCGGCCGCCAGACCGGCGATGGAGGCCAGCAACACCATGCTGCCGCCCTGCCGGATCAGGTCCGGCAGGCAGGCGCGGGCGCTGACGAAGGCGGTGTCCAGATTGGCGCGCATCGCGGCGCGCCAGGCCGCGTCGTCGGTGTCCAGCGCCGCGCCCATGCCCAGGCCGCCGGCGCAGGCGGCCAAGCCGTCCACCCTGCCCCAGCGCGCGCGGATGCGCGCCAGGAAATCCTCCCAGGCCGCGGCGTCGGCGGCGTCGCCGGCCAAGGCCAGACCGCCGGTTTCCTCCGCCAGCGCCAGCAAGGGGCCGGCCCGCCGTCCCACCAGGGCCAGCCGCGCGCCTTCGGCGGCGAAGCGGCGCGCGCAAGCGGCGCCGATGCCGGAGCCCGCGCCGGTGATCACTATGGTTTTATCGCGCAAAGACATCTCAGCCTCCTTGTCGTTCGCCGTCTAAACCCGACGGCATTATGTTAATATATTCATTTAAAGTAAACAGGCCGCCCCCCCTTACCCTCCCGCGACTTTAAACCAAGGAGCCGCCATGGACCCTACGCAGCGTCCCTACCAATACCAACTGCCGCAACGCCTGCTGCGCGCGCGCGAAGCGGTGATGTCCTACTTCCGTCCGGTGCTGAGCCGTCACGGCCTGTCGGAACAGCAATGGCGCGTCCTGCGCCTGCTGGCGGAACGCGGAAACATGGAAGCCGGCGAGATCGCCCAGCGCGCCGGCATCCACCCGCCCAGCCTCAGCGGCATCCTGGCGCGCATGGAAAGGGACGATCTGGTTTACCGCCACCGCGCCCAAGCGGACAACCGTCGCTTGATCGTCACGCCGACGCAGCACGCCAAGACGCTGACCCAGCGCATCATTCCGCTGTCCAACGACTGTTACCGCCAGATCGAAGCCCATTTTTCCCAGGCCAAACTGCAAGCCTTGCTCGCCTTGCTGGATGAGCTGGAAAGCCTGCCCGCGCCGTCTTAGAACCTGTTCAAGAGCGGACCGCCCGCCAGACCTAGCCCCGCCCCGCCTCCGCCGCCAGCAAGACGCGGCGGCAGGCGGCCAGACTGGCCAGCACCGCCAGGCCCTGCACGCCGCGCAGGCCGATGTAGCGCCGCAAGGGCGGCAGCCGGCACGCCACCTCGCTGGCGCCGTAAGGCTCCAGACACAGCAACCAGCCGTCCTGGCCGCCGTGCAGCTCGCAACGCTTGAAGTCCAGCGGCGACAGCGCGGCGCGCACATCCGCGTCGGCGCGCAAGCGCTCCAGCAGCGGCGCCAGCGCCGCGGCGTCGCCGTCCAGCAAATCGACGACGATGCCGCGGCGACGCCAGAAGCCGCCGTGACGCAGGCGGATGCGCGCGCGGCCCGGCGCGCCCGGCACCGTCAGCCGGAACTCGCAAGCCACCATATAGGCCAGCCAGCCCGCCTCCACCCGCTCCCGCGCCGAAAAGCTCCACTCCCCGTGCGGAAAGCGAAAACGCCGCTCCGCCTCCTCTTCGGCCTGGCAATCCAGCTCCGGCCAGTCCAGGCTCAGCCGCGCCAGCGTCGCGCCCGGACGATAGCCGCCCGGCCTGCGCCAGGCCTCAACCAGCCGCGGCCACACGTTCCAGCTCCCGCCGCAAGACTTCGTCCTCGCCCTGGCACTGCGTGTCCAGAATCCGCTCCAGCGGCACCGGCCGGAACGGGTTGACCTTCTGCACCAGCAAGGTCCACAGCAGCGCGTACACCAGGGTCAGGCCCAGCATCCAGCCAAAGGGCAGGTAGATGTCGCGCGCCTGCATGCCGGGCGGGGTGATGAAACAGATCGCCAGCACGATGCCCAGCGCGGAGCCTATCTGCGGCAGCGGAAACCACGGCGAGCGGTAGGCGCGCGGGAAATCCGGCCGCGTCAGCCTCAGCCGCACCACGGACAGCGTCACCAGCAGATAGGCCACGCCCCAGGAACAGACCGCCGCCAGCACCAGGGGCATGATGCGGTCCAGATCGCCCTGGATCAACCAGGCGTGGACACAGGGGATGAGCACCGCCGCCGCGATGCCGCACCACGGCGTGTTGAAACGCGGATGCAGATAGGCGAAGCAGCGCGGCAAGGCGCCGTCCTGGGCCATGCCGTACAGGATGCGCGGCAGCGCCGCCATCAGGGTGTTGATCGTCGCCGCGCCGGCCAGCAGCAGGCCGACGCCCAGCCAGATCTTGCCGAAGGGCCCCATCACCCGCTCGGCGAAGGCCGGCAACGCCATCGGCGTGTCCAGCAGCCGCGGGCCGTCCGCATGGGCCGGGTCCAGCGGCGTATTGGCCACCTGCCGCACCATGGCCGCGCCGTACAGCAGCATGGTGACGGCCACGCCGCTGAGCCCCATCTTCAAAGCCCGCGGAATGGCGCGCCCGGAGTCGCGCAGCTCCGGCGCCAGCGGCGTCACCAATTCCGCGCCGACGAACATGAACATCGCCATGCCCACCAGGCTGAGCAGCAGGCCCGGGTCGTCCAGACGCAGCGGCGCGCCGAACCAGCCGCCCAGATCCACCGCCGGCGCGCGCAGCAGGCCGGCCACGCCGAAGACGGTCAGCGTCGCCCACATGCCGAAGGTCAGCGCCACCTCGGCCTTGCCGAACAGGGTCACGCCCAGCGCGTTGAGCGCGCCGAAAACGATGACCAGGCCCACGCCCACCATCCAGGCGCTGCCGCTCTTTTCCAGCATGGTGTTGAGATGGTCGAAATTCACCAGCGCCATGATGCCGGACAGTATGGTCTCGGCGGTGCCGGCGAACACATGCACCAATAGATAGGCCGACAAGGTGCCGGCGATGGCCAGGCCGCGGCCCAGGCCGGCGCTGATGTAGTCGTACACCGCGCCGGAAGTCGGCAGCATCGCCGCCGCTTCGGCGAAAGTGGTGGCCTGCGCCTGCATCATCAAATAGGCGATCAGCATGGCCAGCGCGAAAGTGCCGCCGGCCATGCCGAAGCCGCTGGTGGCGGTCAGTATCACCGGGCTGGCCATCACCACGCCCACCGAGCTGGCCAGCGCCACCGGAAAGCCCACCACGCCGCGGCTCAGGCTGCGGCTCAAACGTTCGCTAACAGACATGGTTCTCCTCCCTCTTCCATCCGCCGCCGCGCCGGCCGCCGCTCTCTGTCTTCCTGGCGGCGTGCCGGCGCGGCCGGCTGCTCCCCGTTCGGGCCGGGCCGTTCAGGCCTCGGCCAGCCCGGCTTCCAAGGCCGACGCGATCACATCGGCGTGCTCGCGCTGTAACACCAGCGGCGGCGACAGAATGATCTTGCTGCCCACCGGCCGCACCAGCGCGCCGGCCCGGCGCGCGATCTCCGCCACCTTGTCGGCGTAGCCGCTTTGCGGGTCTATCGGCTCTCGGCTGGCCTTGTCCTTGACCAGGTCCAGGGCCAGCATCAGGCCCTTGCCGCGCACCTCGCCCACCGCCGGATAACGCTCGGCCAGCGGCAGCAGCCGCTCCAGCAGGTAGGCGCCCGTTTCCGCCGCCTTAGCCGGCAAGTCTTCCTCCTGCACGATGCGCAGATTGGCGAGAGCGGCGGCGCAGGCCACCGGATGGCCGGCGTAGGTGTAGCCGTGCATGATGACGCCGCCGAAATCGCCGTTGGCGGCGAAGGCGTCCGCCACGCGCTGATTGACCACGGTGGCGCCCAGCGGCAGATAGCCGGAGGAGATGCCCTTGGCCAGGCACATCATGTCCGGCTTCACTCCCCACAGCCGGCTGCCGAACATGGAGCCGGAGCGGCCGAAGCCGGTGACCACCTCGTCGGCGATCAGCAGCACGCCGTGGCGGTCGCACACCTCGCGCACCCGCGGCCAATAACTGGCCGGTGGCACGATGACGCCGCCGGCGCCCTGTATCGGCTCGGCGATGAAAGCCGCCACCGTGTCCGGGCTCTGGAACAGGATCTCGCGCTCCAGCATCCGCGCGCAGATTTCGGCCAGCTCCTCAGGGTCGTCGGTGAAGGGGTTGCGGTAGGGCCACGGGGTCTCCACATGGAAGCAGCCGGGCAGCAGCGGTTCGTAATTGCGGCGGAACACCGTGTTGCCGTTGACCGATCCGCCGCCGAAGTGGGTGCCGTGATAACCCTGCTTCAAGGAGATGAACTTGACCCGGTCCGGCTGGCCCTTGAGCCGCCAGTATTGGCGCGCCAGCTTGAGCGCGGTTTCCACCGCGTCCGAGCCGCCGGAGCTGAACACCACCCGCGCCATGTCTTCCGGCCGCAGCATGTCGATCAGCAGCGCGGACAACTCCTCCGCCCGCGGATGGGAGATGCCGTCGAAAAGCTGGAAATACTCCAGCTCGTCCAGCTGCCGGGCGATGGCCTGCTTGATTTCGGCGCGATTGTGGCCGACGTTGACGTTCCACAGCCCGGCCACGCCGTCCACCAGCTTGACGCCCTGGTCGTCGAACACATGGCAGCCGTCGCCGCGCACGATGCGGATGGGCGTCCGCTCTTTCATTGCGTTGGGATGCAGCATGGGATGCCAGAAACGGGCCTTGTCGTAGGACATGTCTTTCTCCTGAATCAAAGTGGAAGCGCGTCCGCGCTCAATGGGCGATGCAGACCGATTTGATCTCGGTGAAACTCTCCACCGCACCCTTGCCGAACTCGCGGCCGAGGCCGGATTCCTTGTAGCCGCCGAAGGGCATGCCCGGGTCCAGCGGTATATGGCTGTTGACCCAGACTGTGCCGGCCTGCAAACGCGGCACGATGTCCAGCGCCGCCGACAAATCATTGGTCCACACGCTGGCGGCCAGGCCGTAGCGCGTGTCGTTGGCCAGCGCCACCGCCTCGTCCACCTCGTCGAAGGGCATCAGCGCCAGCACCGGGCCGAAGACTTCCTCGCGCGCCACCGGATTGTCCGGCGCCAGGTCCGCCATCACCGTGGGCTGCACGAAATAGCCGGGCAGGTCGGCGGCGGCGCCGCCCGTCAGCACGCGGGCGCCGGCGGCGCGGCCGCGCTCGATCAGCCGGCACACCGCCTGCTGACGCCGCTGCGACACCAGCGGGTTGACCTGGGCGTCCAGATCCATGCCCGGCCCCAGCCGCATGCCGGCCACGGCGGCGGACAGCGCCTCGGCGAACAGATTGAACTTGCTGCGGTGCACGTACAGCCGCGAGGCGGCGGCGCAGACCTGGCCCTGATTGAGAAAGCCGCCCAGCAAAGCGCCCCGCACCGCCTGATCGATGTCGGCGTCGCCCAGCACCAGCATCGGGTTCTTGCCGCCCAGCTCCAGCGCCAGCCGGGTCATATTGTCCAGCGCGGCGTGGCCGACGGCCTTGCCCACCTCGGTGGAGCCGGTGAAGCTGACCTTGCCGATCAGCGGATGCCCGGCCAGCGCGCGGCCCGCCGCCTCGCCGCGCCCGGTCACCACATTGAACACGCCCGGCGGCACCCCGGCCTCCAGCGCCAGCTCCGCCAGGCGCAAGGCGCTCAGCGGCGTCTCGCTGGCCGGCTTCAACACCGCCGTGCAGCCGGCCGCCAGGGCCGGCACCGTTTTCCACAAGGCGATCATCAAAGGGAAGTTCCACGGCGCGATGCCGGCGGCCACGCCCACCGGCTCTCGCCGGGTGAAAGCGGTGAAACGCGCGCCCGGCGGCGCCGGAATCGACACGTCCAGGGTTTCGCCGGTGATCTTGGTGGCCCAGCCCGCCATATAGCGCACGTACTCGATGGAGCCGCCCACTTCGATGGCCCGCGCCAGATGGATGGACTTGCCCTGGTTCAGCGTTTCCAGCTGCGCCAGCTCCTCGGCGTGCGCTTCCAGCACATCCGCCAGCCTCAGCAATACGCGTTCGCGCTCGGCCGGCCGCAGGCCGGACCAGACGCCGGATTCGAAAGCCCGCCGCGCGCTGCCCACCGCCGCGTCCACATCGGCGGCCTCGCCGTCCGCCACGCTGGCGATCACCGCGCCGCTGGCCGGATTGCGCACGTCCTTGCGCCGGCCGGACAAAGCCGCCCGCGGTTTGCCGTCTATCCACAGCCCGTGCTCCCGTTCCAGAAAGGCCCGCACCGAATCCAGCACCGGCACTAGGTTTTGATCCATCCTCGTCTCCTTTTCGATCAAGCTTGCCGCCGCGTAGGCGCGGCCGGCGATGGCCCAATATACCCAGCGCCGCCGCCGCGGCTGATCCCAAATCGGCAAAGCGCGACCCGGCCCTTCTCGTTGCGGCGCAGCATGTCGCCAGATGGAAACATTCAGTAAAAACAATGCTTAAGCGACGCAAAGAGCGCTGGACATTTCGATTTAAATAACATATTAATCATTTTGAGATCCAGAGAATGGACCGAGAACAGGCGGACTCCCCCCACCCACCGGAGAAAGCAGATGATTGCCGCAGCCCGTTGCTTTGACGACGCCCACCTGCACGCCGAGGCCCTGCCCGGCTGGGAGCAGCTGTACAGCCAGATCAGCGGCGGCCGCTTCCGCAGCACCTTGAGCCGGGTGCGCACCGCGCGCCTGGATATTTTCCGCGAAAGCTTCAATCAGCGCGTGGTGCAGCAAGGCCGCGCGCCCGGCGGCATGATCCATTTCGCGCTGCCCATCCGCGCGCCGTCGCCGCTGAGCCTGCAGGGCGTCGCCGTGCCCGACGACGCCCTGATGGCGCTGCGCGGCGGCGAGGACTTCGTCCTCCACCTGCCGCCGGGCGCGGATTCCGTCCAGGTGTCGGTGCCTTACGAGGATCTGGCCGAACTGACGCCCGCGCTGTGCCGCCCGCTGCGCGAGGCCCGCGGCAAAACGCCGGTGTTCCCGGCCCGGCCGGCCGCGCTGGCGGCGCTGCACGCGCTGCTGAACGGCGTGTTCGAACAGGCTTTATTGGACCCGGCGCTGCTGTCCTACGCCGGCAACCAGAAAGTGATCCAGCACCAGTTGCTCAGCCTGCTGCAAGACGCCTTGGCGGACGGCGCGCTGGGCGAGCGCCGCGGCAACCTGACCTTCGCCACCCATTGCGACATCGTTAGGCGCAGCCAGGCGCTGGCGCTGGCCAAGCCGGACGAGCCGGTGACGGTGCTGGAGCTGTGCAGCCGGCTGCGCGTCAGCCGCCGCACGCTGCAAAACAGCTTTCAATTGGTGGCGGACACCACGCCGGTCGATTATCTGCGCTCCATCCGCCTGAACGCGGTGCGCCGGATGCTGCTGAACCCGGCGCGGCCCGGCCACGGCGTGCGCGACGCCGCCGGCGCCTGGGGCTTTTACCACCTGGGCCATTTCGCCGCCGATTACCGCAAGCTGTTCGGCGAGGCCCCGTCGCACACTCGCGGCCGAGCCCTGGCCCATCTGGGCGCGCCTCCCGGCGCGCGCGGACTGGAGCCGGTCAACGATCCAGCGGACTAGACGCGAGCTCAGGCCTGACGGCGCGCGCGGTAGTCGCTGGGCGAGCGCCCGGCCATGCGCTGGAAGAAACGGGAAAAATAGGCCGGGTCCTTGAAGCCCAAATCGTAGGCGATGGCGTGCACCGAGGCGGCGGAGTAGATCAGCAGGCGCTTGGCCTCCTGCAACAGCCTATCGTGCGCCAGCCGCTTGGACGGCAGGTCCGCCAGCCGGCGGCACACATCGTTGAGCCGCGCCTCGCTGACCCCCAACTCGGCCGCGTAGCGGTCCAGGCTCCAGTGTTCGCGGTAATGCGCTTCTATCAAGCCGTTGAAACGATGGTAGAGCCGCCACTCGTCGCGCCGCGGCCCGCGGCGCGGTCCCGGCAGGCCGGACAGCCGCAGCACGTCCACCAGCACCAGCTGGGCCAGGGCTTGCCGCGCCAGCTCCGCGCCCGGCGCCGCCGCCTCGCTCTCCCGCTGCAACTGCGCCAGCCGCTCGGGCAGGCGCCGCGCCATATCGGCCCATTCCGCCGGCACCTCGGCCAGCTCCACGCAGAACGGCGCGCTCAACGCGTCCGGCCCCGCCTCCTCCAGCCAGCCGCGCGCCAGCTCCTGGCGCAAGGTCAGCACATGGCCGTCGGCCTCCGGCCCGGTGATGAAGGCGTGCGGCACCGTCGGCGGGGTCAGGAACAAGAGCGGGGCGCGCGCCTGGTAATGGTCTTCCTCCAGTTGCAGACGGATGTCGCCGCTGGCGAGATAGTGCAATTGCAAAAAGCGGTCGTGCCGATGCACCGGCATATTGCGGCCGAAAAAGGCCGCCAGCCGGCCAAAGGATTCGCAATGGATGTCGACGGACTCGTAGGGGCTGTCGTAAGCCTTGCCGATGTCGATATTGGGTATGCGCGCGCCCAGACCGCGCGGGATTCTGCTCATCGCCGCCCCTCCCTTGTGACATTTTCGCCATAGTCGGCCGCCCTCGCCCTCCGCTCTCGCCAAAAGGCCGCTGCTCAGGCTTTCGCGCCGGATCGGCGGCCCGGGCCGCCGCCGCGCAAACACGGCTTTTGACGATATTACCCGCAACGCAGCATGGATAAACATTGACAGCGGGCCGCCGTCATCGTTATAAACTTTAACATGTTAATGAATATTTGAACAACGGCGATTCATTCAATAACAAGGAGTTAAGCATGAGTCTGGTCCTAGACGCCGCGACGGAGCGGCCGGCGGCCATCTACGGCGCGGCGCTCAACCACCGTCGTTTGCAGACGGCGCTGGCCGCGGAATTCGAACAAGCGCCCTATCAGCGCCCGCCGCAAGCGCCGGTCTTGTTCGTCAAACCGCGCAACACCATCAGCGTCGCCGGCGCGCCCATCCCCTTTCCCGCCGACGCGGACGCCGTCTACGCCGGCGGCGCGCTGGGCGTGCGCATCGGCCGCGACGCCTGCCGCGTCAGCGCGGCCGACGCGCTGTCCCACGTTGGCGGCTATGCGGTGGTCAACGAGGTCAGCCTGGCGGAAACCAGCTTCTACCGCCCGGCGATCCAGGCCAAATGCCGCGACGGCTTCTGCCCCGTCGGCCCGGAAGCCGGCCCCGACGCGATCGACCCGCAACGGGTGCAGGTGCGCACCTACGTCAACGGCGCGCTGGCCGAAACCAACGACAGCGCCGACTGGCTGCGCGGCGTCGCCCAGTTGATCGCCGACGTCAGCCAGTTCCTCACCCTCTACGCCGGCGACCTGCTGATCGTGGCCACGCCGCCGCGCGGCGCGCGGCTGCGGCCGGGCGACGCCGTGGCGGTGGAGATAGACGGCATCGGCCGCCTGGAAAACATCGTCGCGGCCGAGGAGGACATGCAATGAGACACGCCCGCATCCGTTATCAGGGCCGAACCTGGCGCGCGCAGGCCGACGCCGACGGCGCGCTCTTGCTGCCGGACGGCCGCCGGCTGGACGAAACCGAGGCGGAATGGCTGCCGCCCTGCCAGGGCACCCTGTTCGCGCTGGGCCTCAACTACGCCGACCACGCCGCTGAACTGGATTTCAAGCCGCCCAGCGAACCGCTGGTGTTCCTGAAGACGGCCGCCGCGCTGACCGGCCATCGCCGGCAATCGATGCGGCCGGACAATGTTGAATATATGCATTACGAGTGCGAACTGGTGGCGGTGATCGGCAAGACCGCGCGCAAGGTGAAGCGCGCCCAGGCGATGGACTACGTCGCCGGCTACACCGTGTGCAACGACTACGCGGTGCGCGACTACCTGGAAAACTACTACCGGCCCAATCTGCGGGTGAAAAACCGCGACGGCCTGACCCCGATAGGCCCGTGGCTGGTGGACCGCGACGAGGTGGCGGACCCGCACAGCCTGGAGCTGGCCACCTATGTCAACGGCCGCCGCGTCCAAAGCGGCAATACCCGCGACATGGTGTTCGACATCCCCCATCTGATCGAATACCTGTCCGCCTTCATGACGCTGCAAGCGGGCGACATGATCGCCACCGGCACCCCGCAAGGCCTGTCCGACGTGCGCCCCGGCGACGAAGTCGTCGTAGAGGTCGAGGGCGTCGGACGGCTGCTCAACCAGATCATCAGCGAAGCGGACTGGCTCGCGCGCCGGAACGCGGAAAAGGAAACCCCATGATCAAACACTGGATAGACGGCCGCGAAGTGGCCAGCCAAGACAGCTTCGTCAACTACAACCCGGCCACCGGCGAAGCGCTGGGCGAAGTGGCGGCCGGCGGCGCCGAGGAAATCAATCTGGCGGTGGCCGCCGCCAAGGCGGCTTTTCCCAAGTGGGCGGCCACCCCGGCCAAGGAGCGCGCGCGGCTGATGCGCCGGCTGGGCGAATTGATCCAGCGCGATGTGCCGCGGCTGGCGGAACTGGAAACGCTGGACACCGGCCTGCCCATCCACCAGACCCGCAATGTGCTGATCCCGCGCGCCTCGCACAACTTCGACTTTTTCGCCGAAGTCTGCACCCGGATGAACGGCCACAGCTACCCGGTGGACGAGCAGATGCTCAACTACACGCTGTACCAGCCGGTGGGCGTGTGCGCGCTGGTGTCGCCGTGGAACGTGCCCTTCATGACCGCCACCTGGAAGACCGCGCCCTGCCTGGCGCTGGGCAATACCGCGGTGCTGAAGATGTCCGAGCTATCGCCGCTGACCGCCAACGAACTGGGCCGGCTGGCGCTGGAGGCCGGCATTCCGCCCGGCGTGTTCAACGTGGTGCAGGGCTACGGCGCCAGCGCCGGCGAAGCCCTGGTCAGCCATCCGGACGTGCGCGCGGTGTCCTTCACCGGCGGCACCGCCACCGGCCGGCGCATCATGCAGAACGCCGGGCTGAAGAAGTACTCGATGGAGCTGGGCGGCAAATCGCCGGTGCTGGTGTTCGACGACGCCGACTTCGATCGCGCGCTGGACGCCGCGCTGTTCACCATCTTCTCCCTCAACGGCGAACGCTGCACCGCCGGCAGCCGCATCTTCGTGCAGAACGGCATCTACGACCGCTTCGTCGCGGAATTCGCCGCCCGCGCCCAGCGCTTGATCGTCGGCGACCCGCAGGACCCCAACACCCAGGTGGGTTCGATGATCACCCGCCAGCATTACGACAAGGTCACCGGCTATATCCGCATCGGCATGGAAGAAGGCGCGCGGCTGGTGGCCGGCGGCCTGGAACGTCCGGCCGGCCTGCCCGAGTCGCTGGCCTCCGGCCACTTCATCCGCCCCACCGTCTTCGCCGACGTCGACAACCGCATGCGCATCGCCCAGGAGGAAATCTTCGGCCCGGTGGCCTGCCTGCTGCGCTTCAGCGACGAGGCCGACGCGCTGCGCCTGGCCAACGACGTCGATTACGGCCTGGCCTCCTACATCTGGACCCAGGACATCGGCAAGGCCCACCGGCTGGCGCGCGGCATCGAGGCCGGCATGGTCTTCGTCAACAGCCAGAACGTCCGCGATCTGCGCCAGCCCTTCGGCGGCGTCAAGGCCTCCGGCGTTGGCCGCGAGGGCGGCGAATACAGCTTTGAAGCCTTTGCCGAGGTGAAAAACGTCTGCGTCTCCATGGGCGGCCATTTCATCCCGCGCTGGGGCGTGGAACAAGCCTGAGGCGCCGCCGGGGCCCAGGCCGCGCAGACGGCCGGCCCCGGCGCGACACCGATCCAAGCAGCAAGACTGCGCCGGCCCCGCGGCCCAGTCGCACCGAGGAGAACGCAATGGGAACCCTAGCCCTGGCGGCCAAGATCACGCATGTGCCGTCCATGTATCTGTCGGAACTGCCCGGCCCGCATCAAGGCTGCCGCCAGGCCGCCATAGACGGCCACAAGGAAATCAGCCGCCGCTGCCGCGAACTGGACGTGGACACCATCGTGGTGTTCGACACCCACTGGCTGGTCAATTCCGGCTACCACGTCAACTGCGCGCCGGCTTTCGAAGGCGTGTACACCAGCAACGAGCTGCCGCACTTCATCAAGAATATGCCCTACGCCTATCCGGGCAACCCCGCGCTGGGCAAGCTGCTGGCCGAGGCGGCCACCGCCGCCGGCGTGCATACCCGCGCCCACGACGCCACCACGCTGCCGCTGGAGTACGGCACCCTGGTGCCGATGCGCTATATGAACGCCGACCGGCGTTTCAAAGTGGTGTCGGTGGCCGCGCTGTGCACGGTGCACGATCTGGCCGACAGCGCGCGGCTGGGCGCGGCGATGCGCGAGGCGGTGGAGCGCGATTACGACGGCCGCGTCGCCTTCTTCGCCAGCGGCTCGCTGTCCCATCGTTTCGCCCAGAACGGCACCGCGGATCAATTCCTGCACAAGGCCTGGAGCCCCTTCCTGGAAAGCATGGACCAGGAGGTCATCGCCATGTGGCTGGACGGCGATTGGAAAACCTTCTGCGACATGCTGCCGGAGTACGCCGAGAAGTGTCACGGCGAAGGCTTCATGCACGATACCGCCATGCTGCTGGGCGCGCTGGGCTGGGGTGATTACCGCGGCCGCGCGGAAATCATCACCCCCTATTTCGGCAGTTCCGGCACCGGCCAGATCAACGCGGTGCTGCCGGTGGAACCGCTGGGAGAGCGCCATGCCGCACTTCATCGCTGAATGCACCGACAATCTGCGCGCGCAGGCCGATCTGCCGGAACTGTTCCGCCAGGTGCACGACTGTCTGGCCGCCAGCGGCCTGTTTCCGCTGGCCGGCATCCGCAGCCGC
Organism: Chromobacterium rhizoryzae; assembly: GCF_020544465.1. Classification (NCBI taxonomy): domain Bacteria; kingdom Pseudomonadati; phylum Pseudomonadota; class Betaproteobacteria; order Neisseriales; family Chromobacteriaceae; genus Chromobacterium; species Chromobacterium rhizoryzae. The sequence continues at coordinate 1,839,655 of NZ_CP066126.1, read as the reverse complement.
GCCCACTGGCTGGACACCTGGCGCATGGCGGACGGCGAGGCCGACTACGCCTTCGTCCACTGCACTTTGCAGATCGGCAGCGGCCGCAGCGAGGCCGATCGCCGCGCCACCGCCGAACAGCTGTTCGCGCTGATCCAGCGCCACTTCGAACCGCTGCTCGCCCAACGCTATCTGGCGCTCAGCTTCGAACTGACCGAACTGTCCGCCACCCTCAACTTCAAGCGCAACAACGTGCATCAACGCTTCAGCCCGCCGGGCTGAAACGGCCGAAACCGATCACGAAGCTCAGCGACCACCATGAAAGACTCCATGCTCAGCCCCGACCTGATTCGCGGCGCCGCGCGCCGCCTGCACGACGCCGAGCGCGAACGCCGGCAGATCCGCCAGCTCTCGCTGGACCACCCCGAGATCACCATAGAGGACGCTTACGCCATCCAGCGCTGCTGGGTGGAGATGAAGCTGGCGGAGGGACGCCGCCTCAAGGGCCACAAGATAGGCCTGACCTCGCGCGCGATGCAGATGTCCTCGCAGATCAACGAGCCGGACTACGGCGCGCTGCTGGACGATATGTTCTTCAACGACGGCGCCGACATCCCGGTGTCGCGCTTCATCGTGCCGCGGGTGGAAGTGGAGCTGGCCTTCGTGCTGGGCCGGCCGCTGTCCGGCCCCGGCGCCACCTTGTTCGACGTCTACGACGCCGCCGATTACGTGATCCCGGCGCTGGAAATCATCGACGCGCGCAGCCAGTCCATAGACCCGGACAGCCAGCGTCCGCGCAAGGTGTTCGACACCATAGCGGACAACGCCGCCAACGCCGGCGTGGTGCTGGGCGGCCGGCCGGTGCGCCCGCGCGAGCTGGACCTGCGCTGGGTGGCGGCGCTGATGTACCGCAACGGCGTGATCGAGGAGTCCGGCGTCGCCGCCGCCGTGCTCAACCACCCGGCCAACGGCGTGGCCTGGCTGGCCAACAAGCTCTCGCCTTTCGACGTGGAGCTCAAGGCCGGCCAGGTGATCCTGGCCGGCTCCTTCACCCGGCCGGTGCCGGCGCGCGCCGGCGACACCTTCCACGTCGACTACGGCCCGCTGGGCGCGATCAGCTGCCGCTTCGTCTGAACCCGCTCGAGGAACCTCCATGCAACTTCCCGCCAACCCCTTCAAGGCCGCGCTGCGCGACGGCCGCCGCCAGATCGGCCTGTGGCTGGGCCTGGCCAGCCCCTACAGCGCCGAACTGCTGGCCGGCGCCGGCTTCGACTGGCTGCTGATAGACGGCGAACACGCGCCCAACGAGCTCAGGGACGTGCTGCTGCAACTGCAGGCCGTCGCGCCCTATCCCTGCCACCCGGTGGTGCGCGCCGCCAGCAACGACCCGGTGCGCATCAAGCAGTTGCTGGACATCGGCGCGCAAACGCTGATGCTGCCCATGGTGCAGAACGCCGACGAGGCAGCGCGGGCGGTGGCCGCCACCCGCTATCCGCCGCGCGGCGTCCGCGGCGTGGGCAGCGCGCTGGCGCGCGCCTCGCGCTGGAACCGCGTGCCGGATTACCTGACGCGGGCCGACGATGAAATCTGCGTGCTGGCCCAGGTGGAAACCCGCCAGGCCCTGGCCGCGCTGGAAGGCATCGCCGCCACCGACGGCGTGGACGGCGTCTTCATCGGCCCGGCCGACCTGGCCGCCGACATGGGCCATCCGGGCCGGCCCGACCACCCTGAAGTGCGCGCGGCGATGGACGACGCCATCCGCCGCATCCGCGCCCAGGGCAAGGCCGCCGGCATCCTGATGGCCGACGAGGCCGAAGCGCGCCGGCTGTTGGCGCTGGGCGCGGGCTTCGTCGCCGTCGGCGTCGACACCACCTTGCTGGCGCGCCGCGCCGAAGCGCTGGCGGCGGCCTTTCGCGACGAAGCGCCCGGCCGGCCGCCGACGCCATCCGCCTACTGACTGACCCGCGGCGACCACACAAGAACAAGGCGCCGCCCGGAGCCGATCCCGGCCCCACACCCGAGGAGAACGCAAGATGAGCCACACCCCCGCCGCCGCAAGCGCCCACGCGCGCAAAGTCGCCTACGCCACCGTGATCGGCACCGCCATCGAGTGGTACGACTTCTTCATCTACGCCAGCGCCGCCGGCCTGGTGTTCAACAAACTGTTCTTCGCTCCGGCCGGCGACCGCTTCGCCACCCTGATCGCCTTCGCCTCGGTCGGCGTCAGCTTTCTGTTTCGGCCGCTGGGCGCCTTTCTCGCCGGCCACTACGGCGACCGCCTGGGCCGGCGCGCGATGCTGGTGCTGACCCTGGTGCTGATGGGCGCCTCCACCGCGCTGATCGGCCTGTTGCCCACTTATGAATCCGCCGGCCTGCTGGCGCCGCTGGCCCTGATCCTGCTGCGCGTGCTGCAAGGCATTTCCGCCGGCGGCGAATGGGGCGGCGCGGTGCTGATGGCGGTGGAGCACGCGCCGCGCGGCCAGCGCGGCCGCTACGGCGCCTTCCCGCAGATAGGCGTGCCGCTGGGTCTGCTGCTGGCCTCCGGCGTGTTCGCGCTGATGAGCGGCGTGGTCTCCCCCGGCGACGCCTTCCTGGAATGGGGCTGGCGCGTGCCCTTCCTGCTCAGCGTCGTGCTGCTGTTCATCGGCCAATGGGTGCGCCGCTCGGTGGAGGAAAGCCCGGTCTTCGAGGAGATCAAGGCGCGCAAGGCCGGATCGCGCACCCCGGTGCTGGACCTGTTCCGCCGCCACGCGCCGCTGGTGCTGCTGGCCGCGCTGCTCTTCGCCGGCAACAGCGCCGTCGGTTACATGACCACCGGCGGCTTCATCCAGAACTACACCACCGACCCCGCCGGCGCGCTGCGCATGGAGCGCACCCCGGTGCTGCTCGCCGTCGCCTTCGCCTCCGCCTGCTGGATGGCCTTCACCTGGCTGGCCGGCGTCTGGTCGGACCATATCGGCCGCCGCCGCGTCTACCTGATCGGCTTCGGCGTGCAGCTGGCCGGCGTGCTGACGCTGTTCCCGCTGATCAATAGCGCCAGCCTGCCGGCGGTGCTGCTGGCGCTGTGCCTGCTGTCGGTGGGCACCGGCCTGACGTACGGCGCGCAATCGGCCTTCTACGCCGAGCTTTTTCCCGCCTCGGTGCGCTTCTCCGGCGTCTCCATTTCCTACGCGCTGGGCGCCATCCTCGGCGGCGCCTTCGCGCCGATGATCGCCAAGGCCCTGATCGCCCAGACCGGCTCCACCGCCGCGGTGACCGCCTATCTGAGCGGCATGACGCTGATCGGCCTCGCCTCCGCGCTCTTGCTGCGCGACCGCCGCGACATCCCGCTGGGGCCGGAGCACGAGGCCGAGCAAGCCGCGTCGCCGATACGCTGGCGCCGGCCCGTCGTCACTGCCGTTCATGCTGAAGCGCCATGAAAAGTACCTAAGACAGCTTGGAAGATGCATTCCAGTGCGTGATGTCGCTATCCATAATGCAAATTCGCTGAATGTATTCATTATTGAAACGCCCGCCGCCAAAGGCGGGCCGCTTCAGCGCCATCAAGCACAAAGGAGACCACCATGCGCCACCCCAACCCCTTGCTGGAAACCCTGCTTCCCATCCTGCCCGCCATCGCCGCCAACGCGGAGCGGGCGGAACGCGAACGCACCGTGCCGGCGGAAAACATCGCCCTCTTGAAAAGCGTGGGCTTTCATCGCGCCTTTCAGCCCAGGCCCTACGGCGGCCTGGAAATCAGCCTGCCCGAATTCGCCGATTGCGTGGCGGCGCTGGCCGGCGCCTGCGCCAGCACCGCCTGGGCCGCCAGCCTGCTGGCCACCCACAGCCATCAGATCGCGCTGTTCTCCGCCCGGCTGCAAGAGGAAGTCTGGGGCGGCGCGCCGGACGCCACCGCCAGCAGCAGCATCGCGCCGCTGGGCCGGGCCGAGGCCGCGGACGGCGGCGTGCTGCTCAGCGGAGAAATGGGCTGGAGCAGCGGCTGCGACCACGCCGAATGGGCGATCCTGGGCTTCCGCCGCCCCGGCCCGGACGGCGAGCCGCAATACTGCTTCGGCGTGGTGCCGCGCGCCGATTACCGGATCCGCGACGACTGGCGCGCCGCCGGCATGCAGGGCAGCGGCACCAAGACCCTGCTGGTGGACAAGGTCTTCGTGCCGGAACACCGGATCGAAGCGGCCAAGGACATGATGGAAGGCCGCTCCGCCGGCTTCGGCCTGTACCCGGACAGCAAGATCTTCTACGCGCCCTACCGGCCCTACTTCGCCAGCGGCTTCGCCGCCATCAGCCTGGGCGTGGCCGAGCGCATGCTGCAAGTGTTCAAGGAGCGCAGCCGCAACCGCATCCGCGCCTATACCGGCGCCCAGGTGGGCGCGGCGCTGCCCGCCTATATGCGGCTGGCCGAATCCACCCACCAAGTGCTGGCCGCGCGCGCCTTGCTGGAAGCCAGCTGGCGCGAGCACGCCGAGCACGGCGCGGCCAAACGCTATCCCACGGCGGAAACGCTGGCTTTCTGGCGCACCAATCAGGCTTACGCGGTGAAAATGTGCATCCAGGCGGTGGACCGCTTGTTCGAATCCATGGGCGGCAATTGCTGGCGGCTGGAAAACGAGGCGCAGCGGCTGTTCCGCGACTCGCACATGACCGGCGCCCACGCCTACACCGACTACGACGTCTGCGCCCAGATCCTGGGCCGTTCGCTGCTGGGGCTGGAGCCGGACCCCGCCATGGTCTAGACGAGCCGTTTACGATCTTCCCGGAGGCCCGACAGGGTGAACGCCGCTTCGAAACGTTCATGCGCCGTATGAGCAAAGCCGCTGTCCCAGTGGTTTTCGCTCTGCCCCGTTCCCGCCCGCGAAATCGCGAACAGGCTCTACCGACATTAGCCCCTCCCACCCGCGCCGCGCCGGCCCCGCGCCGGACGGCCCCGAGGACACGCCATGAACGCACCCGCCCCTGCCCACGACGCGCGCGCGCTGCGCCGCGCGCTCGGCAACTTCGCCACCGGCGTCACCGTCGTCACCGCGACCGCGCCGGACGGCGAACGCGCCGGCGTCACCGCCAACAGCTTCAACTCCGTCTCGCTGGACCCGCCGCTGGTGCTGTGGAGCCTGGACAAGCGCTCCGCCAGCAACGCGGTGTTCGAACAGGCCGGCCACTTCGTCGTCCACGTGCTGGCCGCCGACCAGATCGAGCTGTCCAACCGCTTCGCCCGCGCCGGCGCCGACAAATTCGCCGGCCTGACGCCGGAAACCGGCCTCGGCGGCGCGCCCTTGCTGGACGGCTGCGCCGCCCGCTTCCATTGCCGCCTGCACCAAAAGCTGGACGGCGGCGACCACTGGATTCTGCTCGGCCTGGTCGAAACCTTCGACGACTGCGGCGCCGCGCCGCTGCTCTACCACCAGGGCGTGTACGCCGCCGCGCTGCCGCGCGCGCGCCCGGCCGCCGCCGCGGAACCGCTGCCCGGCTGGCTGGGCGACAATCTGCTCTATCTGCTGACCCAGGCGCTGCAGGCCTACCAGGCCAGCTACCGGCCGCGCCAGCTCGCCACCGGGCTGAGCGGCGGCGAAGCGCGGCTGCTGCTGGTGCTGGAACAGCAAGCGGAACAGGATGCCTGCGCGCTGCAACGCGAGACGGCGATGCCGCCGGAGGCGATAGAACTGGCCGAGGCCGAGCTGCGCCGCAAGGGCCTGCTGAGCCGCGACGCCGCCGGCTGCCGCCTCAGCGAGGCCGGCCGCGAGCAGGCCGCCACGCTGTGGCGCATCGCCGGCCAGCAGCAGCGGGAGATTCAGTCCGGCCTGGACGAACAGGATCTGGCCGCCTGCAAGCACGTGCTGCGCGCGCTGATCCGCCAGGGCTGAGCCCGCCTCCCGTCGCCGCGTCCGCGGCGGTCAAGGTCCGGGGCGCGCCGGGTCAAGGCCGCCGCGCGCGGCCGCCCTATGCTGGAGCGACCGCCCATCCTCAAACAGTCCAAGGGCGGCGCGACAACAAGGGAGACGCCATGCGCGACTACGACTACATCCTGATCGGAGCCGGCTCCGCCGGCTGCGTGCTGACCCACAGGCTGATCCAGGCCGGCAAGCGCGTGCTGCTGCTGGAAGACGGCCCGCCGGACGACAACCCCTACATCCGCATGCCGGCCGCCTTCATCAAGGTGCTGGGCAGCGAACGCACCGTCACCTACCGCAGCGAACCGCAGCCGGAAGCCGCCGGCAGACGCATCTTCGTCCCGCAGGGCCGCACCCTGGGCGGCGGCAGCTCGGTCAACGCCATGGTCTATATCCGCGGCCAGGCCGCCGACTACGACGACTGGGCCGCCCTGGGCTGCGCGGGCTGGGAATGGTCGCAAGTGCTGCCCGCCTTCAAGAAGGCGGAAAGCCATATGCGCTTGTCCGAGCCCTACCACGGCGTGGACGGGCCGCTGAAAGTCAGCGACGCCCGCTACCGCCATCCGCTGAGCCTGGCCTTCGTCCAGGGCGCGCAGGAAGCCGGCCTGGCCTACAACGACGACTTCAACGGCCGCGAACAGGCCGGCGTCGGCTTCTACCACACCACCACCTTCGACGGACAGCGCGGCAGCACCGCCGCCACCTATCTGGCCGCGGTCCGCCAAGACCCCAAGCTGGATCTGCGCACCGGCTGCTATGTGCAAAAAATCGGGTTCGACGGTGGCCGCGCCTGTCAGGTGGAATGGCGCGACGCCGGCGGCGTCCAGCGCGCGCGCGCCGCGGCGGAAATCGTGCTCTGCGCCGGCGCGCTGTCCAGCCCCAAGCTGCTGATGCTGTCCGGCATCGGCCCGGCGGCGCAGCTGCGCGAACACGGCGTCGCCGTGCTGCGCGACGCGCCGCAAGTGGGCGCCAACTACCAGGACCATCTGGAAGTGTCGGTCTACGGCCGCGCCCGCGCGCCCATCAGCCTGCTGGGCCAGGACCGCGGCCTGGCCGCGCTGCGCCACGGCCTGCAATGGCAGCTGTTCCGCACCGGCTTGCTGAGCTCCAACGTGGTGGAATCCGGCGCTTTCGTCGACACCGCCGGCGGCGGCCGGCCGGACATCCAGTTCCACGTGCTGCCCACCCTGGTGGGCGACGTCGACCGCGAGCCCTTGCCCGGCCACGGCATTTCCATCAATCCCTGCCTGCTGCGTCCCAAGTCACGCGGCAGCGTCGCGCTGGCCTCCGCCGACCCGGCCGCGCCGCTACGCTTCGACAGCGGCGCCCTGCGCGAGGCCGAGGACCTCGCCGGCCTGCTGCGCGGCGTCAAGCTGGCGCGCCGCGTCCTGCGGGCGCCGTCCATGCGCCGGCTGATCGCCGAAGAACTGCTGCCCTCGCCGGCCGAAGACGCCGACGACGCGCTGCTGGAACAACACATCCGCCAGTTCGCCAAGACCGTCTACCACCCGGCCGGCACCTGCCGCATGGGCGCCGACGCCGACGCGGTGGTGGACCCGAGGCTGCGCGTCAAGGGCGTGGCCGGCCTGCGCGTCTGCGATGCCTCGGTGATGCCCGCCATCGTCTCCGGCAACACCAACGCGCCGGTGGTGATGATCGCCGAGCGTTGCGCTGAATTCATGCTCAGCGGCCAGTAAGCGCCGCCCCCTGCGTTTCAAGATCCTGCGACGGCGGGGATGGAAACATCCAAGCCGCGCAAGATGCGGCCCGCCATGGCCGCGGCGTCAAGACCCGCGGCGAAGGGTTAATCCGCTCCGGCGCGGCTTGCCTTCAAATGAAATTCCGTGATCAGCATGCCCAGAATAATCAGCCCGGCCCCCAGTAAATTCAAAGGCGACAAGCGGTCGCCGGCCAGGAAATAAGCAAAAACACCGCCAAACAGCGGTTCCAGCACAATGATCAATGCGATTCGATTGGGCGAAGAGGCCACTTGGGCCCGAGTCTGCACATAAAAACCGACTGCCGTTCCCAATAGGGCGATGATAAGAATCGCCGTCATCGTCTCGCTTCGAAAGGGAAGCGAGAACTCATTCAAAGCCAATGACTGCAGCAAGGACAAGCCCCCCACGACCGCGACCTGGACAAAGGCGATGTTCAATACCCGCGCTGTCTTGCTGACCTTGGACAAAACAACAATGTGCAAAGCGAAGGAAGCCGCACAGAGCACAACCAGCATATCTCCCCAATGCATGGCCAGATTTTTCAAGGTCAGCAAAGCAAGCCCAATCGTCGCCGTGGCTGCGCCGAATAGCTGACGTTTTTCCGGGCGCACCTTTAACAGCCAATAAGCAAACAGCGGAGTAAAGACAACGGCCAAGCCCGTAATGAAACTGGCATTGGAAGCGGTGGTGTAAGCCAAGCCCTTGGTTTGAAAAAAGAAGGCCAGATATAGCGCGACGCCAGCGGCGACCCCTCCGAAAACATCCTGCCGCGAGAATCGACTCCCTTTGACCCGCACCACGATCCACATCGCCAGCGCGGCGATGAGAAACCGGTAGGCGTTAAACGCCGAGTCGCTTAGATCGTTCAGCGCATCGTGAATAGCGACAAAGGACCACCCCCATAAGGCGGTGACTAAAATCAGCGCGATTTCCCATCCCTGTCTGTGATGGCGTGGATCAAGCTTACTCATGGATTTTCTTTCCAACTCAGCGACAAGCTGCGGGGGAGATGCGCAATAAGCGATCAACTTGCCCGCCATGACGAATTTGGGACCGCCAGGCCTGCGGCGGGCAGCGGTCATCCGGACTGCGTCGCGGAATGGGAAGCGCACTGGATTGCACAAGAATTCCAATCATGCGGCATCTCGATGACGGCGCAGTGAAGAAAGAAGAAGCAAGAGAAGAAAATGAAGACGAGCGCGCGCGGGAGCGCGGCTCCGCCAAGTAAAAAGCCGGACGCAAGCGCCCGGCCGTGTTTGCAAACTCCCATGTCCGCCCGCTACAGCGGCAGCACCAGCTTGGCCCAGACTGCGCTGCCCTCGGGCCGGTTGCGCACATCGAACTCCTTCAACCACCTCAATTCCAGACCGGCCTTGTCGAACTGGTAGCGCAGCGCCGGACCGATGGCGAAAGCCTGGCCGCGAAAACCGTTGCCCGCCACCGCCCGGCCGTACTGGACATCGTCCGTGGTCTGCTTGATGAAGTAGCCGTTCAAGCCCAGCCTCCAGGCCGGGCCGGCCGCGTAGCTCAGCGAGTAATCGAAGTGGAACAGCTGGCCGGACTGGTAATCGGTATCGCGGTTCTTGCCGTTGAAGGTGTAGCTGATCTTGGACGACAGCTCCCAGCCGGACGCCGGCAGATAGGAAAAGGCGAATACCGGACGCAGCGAATAATGATGGGCCCCCAGGTTCAACATCCGATTGCGGTCGTAGTCGCCGGTGGGCAGCACGATGTCGGCCGCCAGCGCCGTGTGCAGCGGCCCGGCGTCGCCCCAGGCCAGCACCGGCCCCAGCACCGCGTCGCCCAGGCCGCTGCGGCTCTCATGCGCGCCGCCGGCGTCCAGGCTCAGCCTGGGCAGCGGCGCCAGCGCGAAGCCGCCCAAGCGCCCGCCCCACAGCGTCCGGTCCGACATATACAGCAGCCGCGGCACCAGCACGTCGGCGCTCAGCTTGAAACCCGGCGCAGCGGAACGGCCGGCGTCGTCGTTGAAGCGGTCCGCCTGGTAATGGGTGTAATAGAACACGCCGTACCAGCCGGCCGGCGGCAGCGCGCCGGCGAGAAAACCCTCGGCGCCGGCGCCTATGGTGTCCGCGCCGGACTGGGTGGCCTGAGCCGTCGCGCAGGCCAGCGCCGCCGATAGCCCGGCCAGCGCCTTGATCAAGGTCTTGTGCATGATGATCTCCGTCAGGGAGTGCGGCGTCCCGGCACAGCGGGACGCGCAATGAGAATGGCGGCTCAGGTCGGCGCCCGGTCGGCTTCCAGCGCGGCCCCGCCCGGCTTCAGCCGCAGCGGCGCGGTTTCGCGCAGGCCCAAGGACAGCAAGGCCGGCAGCAGCGCGCCGGCCATGGCGATCCACATCACGATGGACAGGCCGTAGCGGTCCGCGGCGAAGCCGGCCACCGTGGGCGCGACAAAACCGCCCGCCAGCTCGCCCACCCCCATGATCATGCCCAGCGCGGTGGCGATGCGCCGCGGCGACACCGTCTCCGCCGGAATCGTGGCCATGAACAGGGTGAAGCAGCCCAGGCCGGTGTAAGTGAGGAAGACCAGCGGCAACAGCCAGACCATGCGGTCCACGTTCAGCAACACCAGCGGGCAGCAGGCGGCGATCAAGGAAAACGCCACCATGGCCGGCTTGCGGCCGATGCGGTCCGAAATCGCCGGCACCAGCCCGCCCCACGCCACCCAGGCGAAGCCCAGGCTGCTCATCACCGCCCCCATCGCCTGCGGGCTCATGCCCTTGACCTGGATCAGAAAGGTGGGCGTGAAGGAAATCAGGATGATGAACCAGGTGATGTAGCTGCAGGCGATCAACACGCACAGCAGGATGTTGCGCTCGGCCAGCAACGAAGCGAAACCGCCGCCGCGGCCGGCCGGCGCCGGCGCGGGCGCCGGCTCGCGCACATGCCGCCACACCAGCCAGGCGATCAGCAGGCCGGGCAGGCAGGACAGATAGAAGGCCGCGCGCCAGCCGTAGGCCTCGGCCAGCGCCACCAGCAGCGGCGGCCCCAGCACCGCGCCCAGCAAGCCCGGCGCGGAGCCGTTGACGATGCCCATATTGAAACCGCGCCGCGCCGGCGTGGAGCCCGCCGCCAGCAAGGATTGGGAAATGGGCAGCACCGGTCCTTCCGCCACGCCCATCAGCGCGCGGAACAGCAGCAAGGACAGAAAGCCGGCCACCAGGCCGGAAGCGGCGGAAAACAGCGAAAACGCCAGCACCGCCGCCACCAGCATCGGCTTCTTCGCGCCGCGCCGGTCCGACCATGCGCCCAGGCCCAGGCCGGACAGCGACCAGGTCAGCGCCAGCGCCGACGCCAGCATGCCCAGATGCGCCGGGCTCAAACGCAGTTCCGCCGCCATGAAGGGAAACAGGAAGGACAGCGCCAGCCGGTCGAAAAACACGAAACCGAAGCTCAGCGCCAGGATGGCCAACAATTTGTTTTCATAGGAGAGGCGCATGGCGGGCCTCTCTTTCGCCAGCGGCGCGCGCGCGGCCGCCCGGCGGCGAACCGCCCATTCGTGTGTGCATGATGGTGTCTCCTCTTTATTAGTTGGGCGTCCGCCGCGCCAGAAAGCGCTGCGGACCCGTCCACTCTAACGATGGGGAGAACGCGAAATTTGCCTAATGAGGACAGTCTTGTTGTCTGGGAAGGACGCGCGCGGCCAGGGCCTCGGCTCGGGTATGACTCGGCGTTTCGCCGTAACGGCGTTTATAGCTGCGACAGAAATGGGCGATATGGTTGAAGCCCCAGCGGAAAGCCAGCTCGCTCACCGATAAATGGCGCAAGGCCGGATCGGCCAGGTCCACGCGGCAGCGTTCCAGCCGGCGGCCCCACAGGTGGCGCGTCACCGACTCGCCCTCCTGCTCGAAGATGCGGGCCAGCTGACGCGCGGACACGCCCACCGCGCGGCTGATGCGCTCGCAATCCAGATCGTCCTCGGCCAGATGCCGCTCGATATAAGCCTTGGCCCGCCACAGGCTGCACAAGGTGGAACGGGAGGCCGGCAGGCCCAGGCGCGCGCTCCACAAGGAATGCAGCCATTCCAGCAACTGGCTGGCCAGATGCCGCCGCGCGGCCTCGCCGCCGCTGAGCAGGCGATGGGCGGCCAAGGCGTCCATGCCGGCGGCGCGCTCGATGCGCACCAGGCCGCGCTCGTTCCACACCCCCACCTGCTCCTGGAACAAGGACCGCGGAATGTCCAGCACCGCCATCGCCATATCGGCCGGAAAGCCGTGGCCGTAAGGGCGGGCGGTATCGTACAGCACCACATCGCCCGGGCCGTGGCGGGCGCACTCCACGCCCTGATGGCTGAAGCCCTGCCCCTGCAGCATCAAACAGGCGAAGATGGAGTCCCGGCCGTCCCGGCTCAGGCTATGCCCGCTGCGCGTCACCGCGTGCTGGTTGGCCCGTATCGTGGCCATGCGCAGCAGGCCGAAATCCTGCCAGTCCAGCGAAGCCTCCAGCCGCTCTTCCGGACGGCGGTCGCACTCCACCCGGACCAAGAGGCGGTCCACCTCGCTCAGCCAGAAATCCAGCTTGTCGCCGTCCGCCGCCTGGCGTGTGGAAAGATGAATGTCCCCGGCGTAACGCGTGTCCATGGCGGGCCTCCTCCTGACGGCCGCCCGGCTGGGCGGCGATGGCTGAAACGGCATCGGCAAATCATGGCACAATATTTAATACATTAAAAATCAAACCCGCGGCCGCCTTCCGCGCCGGACCAGGGGCTGTCTCGCCGCCGCCACAAGCGCGGCGGCTAGCCCTCGGCCAGGCTGGAGCCCCGCACCACCAAACGGCCGGTCAGCACCACCTTGCGCGTGGGCCGCTGCGGCTGTTCCAGCCGTTCCAGCAGCATCGCCATCGCCGCGCGGCCGATCTCGTCCACCGGCTGCTCGATCACCGTCAGCCCCGGACCGGCCAGCTCGGTCCAGCTGTCGTTGTCGAAACCGGCCAGCGCCAGCTGGCGCGGCAAGGCCAGGCCCAGCGCGCGCACCGCGCGCATCGCCCCCAGCAGCAGCAGGCCGTTGCTGATCACCAGCGCCCGCGGCGCCTCCGCCTCCGTCAGCCAGGCGGACACCGCCTGCTGCGCCGCCTCGGCCGTGGGCGCGACGAAGCGCGCCGGCGCGGCCAGCCCGGCCGCCGCCAGCGCCGCGGCGAAGCCGGCGTGCCGCTCCGCGCCGGTGCTGCTGGTATTGCCGAACAGCCCGCCGATGCGGTCATGGCCCTGCTCGCGCAGATGGCCGACCAACAGGCCGGCGGCGGCGGCGTTGTCCAAGACCACCGCGTCGGCCGCGCCGCCGGGCGCGGCCCGGTCGATCAAGACCACCGGAAACCCCAGCGCCTCCGCGTCCAGCGTCTCCGCCGTAGCGCGGGTGGCGGCGAAGATCACTCCGGTGACGCGCTCCTCCTGCATCAGCCTGAGGTACATCGCCTCCTTGTCCGGGTTCTCGTCGGTATTGCACAGAATCACCCGCATGCCGGCCTGGTAGGCCACATCCTCCACCGCGCGGCTGACCGCGGTGAAGAAGGGGTTGCGGATGTCGGACACGATCAGGCCTATGGTGTCGCTGTGCCGCGAGCGCAAGCGCCGCGCGGACAAATTGGGCCGATAACCGGTGGCGGCGATGGCCGCCTCCACCTTGGCCTTCAGCGCCGCGCTCACCGGGCCCTTGGCCAGGGCCCGCGATACGGTGGCCACCGACACGCCGGCCGCCAGCGCCACATCCTTGATGCTGACCGTCATATGAAATCGTTTTCTCTTACCAAGATAGAAACTGGATTTACGCAAGCATACCCTTAAAGCGTAATTTTACAACACTGCCGCTTGAGACGGCGCAAAGATGTAGCGGCGAAACTACGACTGTATTGACAGAAAAAATGTAATCGTTTTCAATCCACTCAGCGCGTGAACGGCGCCGCCCCTCCGCAATGACAGCTGGCGGGCGCGGGCCGATCCGCTATACCGAGCCTGTCCCAAGCCGCGCCGCTTGCGCGTCGGGCCGTGAACGGGTTCCCGGAACCGCGCAGCCAATTGAACCGACAGAAGAGACCGCCATGCACGACACCGGATCGCCCTCCTCCCTGATCCAGCCCGAACTGATCCGGCTGGGCTGTCAGCCCGCCGACAAAGAGGCGGCCATCCGCCTGGCCGGACAATTGCTGGCCGACGCCGGCTGCATAGACCCGGCCTACATCGACAGCCTGCTGCGGCGCGAAGCGGTGGCCAACACCTTCCTGGGCAACGGCCTGGCCATTCCGCACGGCATGGTGGAAGACCGTCAGCTGATCCGCCGCACCGGCATCGCCATCGTGCAGATCCCGGACGGCCTGGAATGGAACCCCGGCCAGCGCACCCGGCTGCTGTTCGCCATCGCCGCCCAATCCGACGAACACATCACCCTGCTGCGCCGGCTGACCCGGCTGCTGCAGGACGAGGCCAGGCTCGAGCAATTGTTCACCGCCGCAGAGCCGGCCCGGGTGCTGGCCCTGCTGGAAGAAGACGCGCCGCCCGCCGCCGTCGACGCCGCGGCGGATCTGGCCGAGCGCGCGCAATGGATAGTCGACTACCCCAACGGCCTGCACGCGCGCCCGGCCGCGCAATGGGTGGAAGCCGCGCGCCGCCACGCCGCCCAGCTGCAAGTGCGCCACGGCCAGGACGCCGCCGACGCCAAGAACCTGATCAGCCTGCTGCAACTGGGCCTGCGCCACGGCGACACCGTCACCGTGTCCGCCCAGGGGCCGGACGCCGCCGCCGCTTTGTCCGGCCTGCTGGCCGCGATGCGCGACGCCTCGGCCCAGGAACAGACCGACGCCGCGCTCGCCGCGCAAAAAGCGCAGCTGCTGGCCGCGCAACAGGGCTGGACCCCGCCCGGCCACCCGCTGTCCATCGCCGGCATCGCCGCCAGCCCCGGCCTCGCCATCGGCGTGGTGCGCGTGCTGCACGCCGGCCAGCTCAAAGTGCCGGACCGCCCGGTGGCGCTGGGCGAAGGCGGCGACCGCCTGCACGCGGCGCTGAGCGCCACCCGCGCCGAACTGAACGAACTGGCCGCGGCCACCGCCAGCCGGCTGGGCAAGGCCGAGGCCGGCATTTTCCACGCCCAGGCGGAACTGCTGTCCGACACCGATCTGATCACCCTGGCCTGCCAGCTGATGGTGGGCGGCCACGGCGTGGAATGGGCCTGGCACCAGGCGGTGGAACGCATGGCGGAACGGCTGGCCGCGCTGGGCAACCCGCTGCTGGCGGCGCGCGCCGCCGACCTGCGCGACGTGGGCCGCCGCGTGCTGCGCCAGTTGGACCCGGCGCTGAACAGCGCCACGCTGGCCGACATCGACGGCGACGACTGCATCCTGCTGGCCGCCGACCTCACCCCGTCCGACACCGCCACCCTGGACACCCGCCGCATCCGCGCGCTGGCCACCGCCCAGGGCGGCCCCACCTCGCACACCGCCATCCTGGCGCGCACCCTGGGCCTGCCGGCGCTGGTGGCCGGCGGCCCGGCGCTGCTGGACATCGCCGACGGCACCCCGGCCATTCTGGACGGCCTGGGCGGCCGGCTCTATCTGAACCCCGGCGAGCAAGACCTGGCCTCCGCCCGCGACTGGCTGCAGGCCCAGCAACGCACCCAGCAGCAGCAGGCGGAGCAGCGGCAGCGCCCGGCGGTGACGCCGGACGGCCACCGCGTGGAAATCGCCGCCAACATCAACCGTCCGGACCAGGTGGCCGCCGCGCTGGACGCCGGCGCCGAGGGCGTGGGCCTGATGCGCACCGAATTCCTGTTCCTGGAACGCGAGCAGGCGCCGAGCGAGGACGAACAGTTCCACACCTACAGCGCCATGCTGGACGCGCTGGACGGCCGGCCGCTGATCGTGCGCGCGCTGGACATAGGCGGCGACAAACAGGTGGATTACCTAAAGCTGCCGGCCGAAGAAAACCCCTTCCTCGGCATGCGCGGCTCGCGTCTGTTGCTGCGCCGCCGCGATCTGCTGGAACCCCAGCTGCGCGCGCTCTACCGCGCCGCCCGCGGCGGCCAGCCGCTGTCCATCATGTTCCCGATGATCACCTCGCTGAAGGAAATCACCCGGCTCAAGGGATGGTGCGAAGGCATACGCCGCGAGCTGGACGCCCCGGCGGTGCCGCTGGGCATCATGGTGGAAGTGCCGGCCGCGGCCATGCTGGCCGATCAACTGGCCGAATACGTGGACTTCTTCTCCATCGGCACCAACGACCTCACCCAATACACACTGGCGATGGACCGGCAGCACCCGGAACTGGCGGCCGAAGCCGACAGCCTGCACCCCGCGGTGCTGCGGCTGATCCAGCACACCGTGGCCGGCGCCTCCCGCCATCAGCGCTGGGTGGGCGTGTGCGGCGGCATCGCCGGCGATCCCTTCGGCGCCGCGCTGCTGACCGGCCTGGGCGTGGCCGAGCTGTCGATGAGCCCGCGCGACGTGGCCGCGGTCAAGGCCAAGCTGTGCGCCAACGGCCACGACCGGCTGCGCGAGCTGGCGCAGCAAGCGCTGGCCTGCGACAGCGCCGACGAAGTGCGCATGCTGGCGCGGGAGCTGACATGAGCGCGCGCGTCCACACCCTCACCCTCAATCCGGCGCTGGACCAGACCATCGCCCTGACCCGGCTGACGCCCGGCGCGGTCAACCTGGCGCAAAGCGCCAGCAGCAACGCCGGCGGCAAGGGCGTCAACGTGGCCAGCTGCCTGGCGGACTGGGGCGCGCCGGTAAGCGTCTGCGGCCTGCTGGGCCGCAACAACAGCGAAGCCTTCGAACAGTTGTTCCTGGACAAGCGCATCGCCGACCACATGCTGCGCCTGCCCGGCGACACCCGGGTCAACATCAAGCTGGCCGACCTCTCCAGCGGCGACACCACCGACATCAATCTGCCCGGCATCGCCGCCGGCGAAGCGCAGCTGGAACAAGTGGGCGCCGAACTGGCCGCCCGGCTGCGCCCCGGCGACATCGTGGCCTTGTGCGGCAGCCTGCCGCCCGGCCTGCCCGCCAACAGCTATCTGCGGCTGTGCCGGCTGCTGCGGCCGCTGGGCGCGCGGCTGCTGCTGGACAGCAGCGGCGAGGCGCTGAGCCAGGCGCTGGACGGCGACGCGCCGCCGCATTGCGTCAAGCCCAACCGCCACGAACTGGAGCACTGGGCCGGCCGCGCCCTGCCCGACACCGCCGCGGTGCTGGACGGCGCGCGCGGGCTGCTGCAACGCGGCGTGGAACAGGTGGTGGTGTCGCTGGGCGCGGACGGCGCGCTGTTCGCCGGCCGCGACCACGCGCTGCTGGCCGCCTTGCCCGCGCAACAACCGCTCAGCACCGTGGGCGCCGGCGACGCGCTGGTGGCCGGCCTCGCCGCCGCGCGGCTGGACGGACTGGACCGCGAGGCCGAAGCCCGGCTGGCGGTGGCCTTCGCCGCCGCCAAGCTGGCGCGCGTCGGCCCGCACCTGCCGCCGCCGGAACAAGTGCGCGCGCTGGCGGCGCAAGTCCGGCTGCGAAACCTGGGCTAAGCGCCCGTTAGCGACGCGGCATCAGGGGGCTTCGCCTGCGGCTCCAAACTAAAAACACAAGGGAAACAACGCCATGAACCTACTTGCCATCATCGCCTCCGGCGAACGCAGCACCCAGGGCCGGCTGGCCGCGGAAGCGCTGCGCCAGGCCGCCCAAGGGCTCGGGCATTCTCTCAGCCTGGAACTGGACGGCGCGCCGCCGCTGGACGCGGCCGAAATCGCCGCCGCCCAGGCCGCGCTCCTGATCGGCCCCGCCGCCGATCCGCGCCTGGACGGCCTGCCCGCGCTCCGCCTGAGCCTGGACCAGGCCCTGGCCGATCCTGCCGACGCCGTCCGCCGGGCCGCGGCCCTGAGCGCCCCGCAAACCGAAGCGCTGCGCATCGTCGCCGTCACCTCCTGCCCCACCGGCATCGCCCACACCTTCATGGCGGCGGAGGGCCTGAGCCAGGCCGCCCAGGCGCTGGGCCACGCCATCCGCGTGGAAACCCAGGGCTCGGTGGGCGCGCAGAGCGCGCTCAGCGCCGGCGAGATCGCCGAAGCCGATCTGGTACTGATCGCCGCCGACACCCAGGTGGAGCTGAGCCGCTTCCACGGCAAGCGCCTGTTCCAGAGCGGCACCAAGGCCGCCATCAACGACGGCCGGGCGCTGCTGCGCCGCGCCATCGCCGAGGCCGCGCCCCACCGGCCGGACGCCGCCGGCGCCGCGCCGGAAAAACCGGCCAGCGAACGCAGCGGCCCGTACAAGCACCTGATGACCGGCGTTTCCTTCATGCTGCCCTTCGTCACCGCCGGCGGCATCATGATCGCGCTGGCTTTCGCGCTGGGCGGCATCTACGCCTTCGACGACGCCAACAAGGGCACCCTGGCCTGGGCGCTATTCCAGATCGGCGCCAAATCCGCCTTCGCGCTGATGGTGCCCATCCTCGCCGGCTATATCGCCTACTCCATCGCCAACCGTCCCGGCATCGCGCCCGGCATGGTGGGCGGCATGCTGGCCGCCAGCCTGGGCTCCGGCTTTCTCGGCGGCATCATCGCCGGCTTCATCGCCGGCTACGGCACCGACTGGCTGAACCGCAAGATCCAGCTGGGCCGCAATCTGGACGGCCTCAAGCCCGTGCTCATCCTGCCGGTGCTGGGCTCGCTGCTGGTGGGCCTCTTGATGATCTACGTGATCGGCGGCCCGGTGGCCGCCCTGCTGGGCATGCTGACCGAGGCGCTGAAGAGCTTGCAAGGCAGCAGCGCGCTGGTCCTGGGCGCCATCATCGGCGCGATGATGGCCTTCGACATGGGCGGCCCGGTCAACAAGGCCGCCTACGCCTTCTCCACCGGCCTGATCGCCAGCCAGGTCTATACGCCGATGGCCGCGGCCATGGCCGCCGGCATGACGCCGCCGCTGGGCATCGCGCTGGCCACCAAGCTGTTCGCCGACCGCTTCAGCGCCGACGAGCGCGAGGCCGGCAAGGCCGCCGGCGTGTTGGGCCTGGCCTTCATCAGCGAAGGCGCCATTCCCTTCGCCGCGCGCGATCCGCTGCGGGTGATCCCCGCGCTGATGCTGGGTTCCGCCGTGGCCGGCGCCATCTCCATGCTGGCCGGCGTGGAGCTGAAAGTGCCGCACGGCGGCGTCTTCGTACTGCCCATCCCCAACGCCGTCAGCCACCTGGGCCTCTATCTGCTGGCCTTGCTGGCCGGCACCGCCGTCACCGCGATCGCGCTGCGCGCGCTGAAAAAGCCCGCCCAGCCCGCCGCGGCCTGAGCCCGCCGGCGCCCAAGCAAGCGAAAGCCCCTCCCGGCCATGGCCGGGAGGGGCTTTTTTATGCGGGTTTCAGCGCCGTGGCGCCGACGCGCGGCGAACCGTGAAAATCCTCAGCGCCTGTTCCACGTCTCGCGAGCATGCGCGAGACAAGGCCTTGCGGCTAAAGAAGCGGCATGGCCATACGGCACATGAGCATTCTGAAGTCATACTCGCCGGGCGACTTTTCACGAAGCGCAGCAGAGTTTGAACAGGTTCTCAGAGGCGCAAACCCACCCCCAACTGCGGACGCGCCAGCCCGGCCAAGACCATCTGCACCGAGGCCGAGGCGCGCTCAAACGCCTGATCGATGCGCCGCTCGTCCTCCGGCCCCGCCATCTGCAAATCCGCCTTCAACATCTTGCCGATGCCGGACAAGGTCTCCGTCACCTCCGCGCCGCGTGCGTTGAAACGCTCCAGCAGCTTATGCAAGGGGTAATGTTTCTTGGCCACCGCCGAATCCTTGCCGGCCAGATAGTTGCGGCCCACCGTCTCCGCCAGCGAGCAGCCTTCGCGGTTGAACAGGTAATCGATGTCGTTGAAGCGCTCCGCCTCGAACGACTCGCCGAACTTGGCGCGGCCAAAGTCGATCGCCTTCAGGAACACCGCGCCGTCCTCCTTGCGTTCGTGCACCAGCAGATTCTGCATGTGCAGATCGCGGTGGGACAGCTGATGGCAGTAGAAGGTCCTGGTCATGTCCACCAATTGCGCCGCCACGCTGCGGGCCTGATCCAGCGACAGCAGAGGCAGACCGACATCCAGTTCGCGGCTGACGATGACCGCCGGGTCGTACTGCTCGACCCGGGCGTAGGCGAACTTGTCGCTGACGCCCGGCGGCGCGGCGATCTGCTGCTGGGTGGAGAGATAAGCCCGCAGCGCCGGACGCGGCTCGGCGTACGCCTCCAGCTGGCCTTCGCGGACGAAATCCGCCCGGCCCACCCCGTCCCGCGCCTGCAAGACCCCGGTATCGGCGTGAAAGCGCTTGTGCACCCCGCCGGAAGCAAAATCGCCGTCCAGCAGATACATCAGCCCCGGCGAGACGTCTATCCGGTAATCCGCCAGCGACGCCGCCTGCGCCTGAGCCTGCTCGGCGCCCAGCGGCGCGCCCAGACGCGCCAGCACCACTTCACGCCCCTCCTGCGACAGCCGCTCCGTTTTCAGCGGCTGGCCGTTGATGCAGTAACTGATCTTGCCGCCGCCCTGTTCCGGCGCCACCGCGACCGTGAACAAGTTCCGGTTGCTGGGCGTGGCCAGTTGCGCCACGCGATTGAAAATATCGAAGGAGCGCGCCGGCGACGGGCTGTCCACCAGCTTGAACAGGGTGTTCAGCGCATCCTGCTTTTTCTCGGCGCGGAACACATCCTTGAACTTGTCCCACAAGCTCATATGCGTGGCCGTCTGCCGATCGCCGCTCATCATGCGGGCCACCCGCTCGTTGCTCAGGGAAAACGCCGGACCGCCGGCGCTGAAACTAATGGAAGAAGACATCGCGGCTTACCCCGTCAATGATAGTGCGAACCGACCGCGCCCCGCCCAGGGGGCGCCCCTGACGGCCATTCTCGGCAAGGCCGCCGCGGGACGCTTGCAAAAACCGCCCGGCTTGCCGCCCCGCCCCGCTCCGGCTATACCAACGGAAGGCGGCGACGACGGGGGCAACCATGAGGCGTGTGTTGAGCATGCTGTTGTTTTGCGGGGCGGCCTGGGCGGCCCAGCCGGAGACCTGGCGCATCGCCGGCGACATCCAGTTCGCGCCCTATAGCTACCAGAACGACGCCGGCGCCAAACCCCAGGGCCTGGACGTGGACATTGTCCAGGCGGTGATGGCGGAAGCCAGAATCCCCTATCAGTTGCACCTCTACCCCTGGGAACGCGTCAAGCAGATGCTGGGCAACGGCGATGTGGACATGGCTTTTCAGTTCGCCGGCACCGCCGAGCGGCGCGGCCAGTACGAACTGGCCGGCCCGATACGCACCGGCCGCACCGTGTTCATGGTCTTGAAGCAGCACGGCCTGCAAAACTGGAGCACCCTGGCCGACCTGGCCCCGCTGACCATAGGCCAGGTTCACGGCTACGCCTATGAATCCGCCTTCGACAGGGCCCAGCTCAAGCGCGACGCCAGCGCCACCAATCCCGAACAGCTGCTGCTGATGCTGCTGGCCGGCCGCATCGACCTGATCGTCGGCGACCGCGGCCAGCTGCTCTACTACGCCCGCCAGCTGCGCGCCTTGCCCAATGTGCGCATCCTGCCCAAACCGCTGGTGGAAATGCCGCGCTTCGTCGCCTTCGCCAAGGGCGACAGCCGCGCCGTCCAATTCAACGCCGCGCTGGCCCGGCTGCAGCAAAGCGGAAAACTGCAAACGATTTACAACCACTGGCAGCAATGAGCGCCCGCCCTTGGACGCAAAAAAGCCCGGCCGCCTTCTGAGGAAGGCGCGCCGGGCCGGTCCCCGCCCGCGGCTACAAGCAGCCGGCGGTGCCGCCGCCCACGTTCAGCCTGGCCGCCGCGTTGCCGCGCAGCGACATCACGTTCTCCTTCAAGGACTGCAGCCGACGTCCGTTGAATTCATGCGCCAACTCGCGCGCCGCGCTGTTTTCCGCCTCCTCCGCCGCCTTGGGCAGATAAGAGATCTTGATGTCGGACACGTAGTCGGTCTGATTGGCCAACTGTTGGCGGATCACATTGTCGCAAGACGCGCACGGCGCTTGCGAGATATAGCCGACCATGCGTCCGCCGCGCGGCACCGCGCCGTCCAGGATGTCCTTCTCAAAGGTTTTCAAGGCCTTCAGCTCCGCGTCCGTCGCCTGCTTGTCTATGATGGCGGACAGCTTGCCATTGGGCACGTTCACATTGGTGGCGGCCTTTTCCACGCTGCTCTGACGCAGATAGCCGGGATAGGCCTTATGACCCGGGGAATTGGCCTCGTACAGCAAATCCGCGGTGTCCTGGCCGGACATCGCGTTGTACACGCGGGTGCCGCCCGGATAGTTGTACTCGAAACGGGCCACCGTGGCTCCGCGCCACTTGGTCTCCAGCTTCTTCAGCTTGGACGAGGACGGCGGATTGGCCTTGGCCGCGCCGCTGACGCCGTTGACGTGAAACTCCATCGCGTTGACCAGTTCGCCGGGCACCAGGCTGTTCTTGTCGGTCACCTTGCTGATGTCCACCGTCGCGCCCGCCAGCGCCGCGGCGGACAAGGCCAGCATCAGAACGGCCGCCGCCGCCCTGCGCGCTTGCTTGAATGTACGCATAGTCATCTTCAATCCTGTTCGCATTGCTTGATCGCCAAGCTCAAATCCGGCAGAAGCGGCTGAGATAGCCGGACTCTGTGGCCGCCACTTCCTCTTCGGTCAAGGCCGCTTCGGCCCCCAATTCGGACGCCTCCAAAGTGGAGAAGAACTCCATCGCCGCCATGCCCTCCATCAGCAGCGCGATCGGCAGCAAGAGCTTGGCCAGCCGTTGGAAACCGCTGCTTTCCTGTTCGGACGGCGGATGCGGCTTCATTTGCTGCTGATAGAGCTTGCGATACCAGTCGCTCAGCTTCTGGTCGGTCATATTGGCGTAGCACAGCTTGCCGCTGCTCTCCGGGTAGAGGTTCTTGCCGTCCTTGGCGCAGGGGAAGTCGAACAGATAGCCCTTGCGGTCCTGATAGGCCGCGGCCAGGCGCGCCACGCGGAACTGCGCGGCCGGCTGGAACTGGCCGCTCTTGAAGCCGGACGAATTGAAATGGGTGCGCCGCACCTCGTTGTGCAGCAGGTTCATCAGATAGTGCTTGTCGTATTCGGACAGGCTGTTCACGCCGGTGGTGGCGCTGCTCAGATAGCGGTCCAGCACCTCCTTGCGGATGCCGTTCTGCAACTGCTTGGCCGCCGGCACTTTCTGCGTCGCGTCGCGCAGCAACTGCGCCGCCACCGCGAACTTGGCGGCGATGGTGCTGTAACCGTAGCCGAACACGTCCAGGCTCTTGTAGAAGATGTCGCCGTCCACCCCGGCCTTGAAGGCATTGGCCAACACCAGCTTGTCCTCATCCTGGCGATAGCCGGCGCGGCGGCGGTTCAGATCCACGTCCGCGCCCGGCAAGGCCTTGTTCAGACCCGCCTCGCTGGCGAACAATTTGACCGAATCGTCCATGCTCAGATTGACGCGGTGATAGCGGTTGAAATCGCTGAGCGCGTTATTCCACTCAATGGAATTGATGATGGGCGGCTGGAGATTGAGATCGGAGTAGGCCGAGCCCGGCGTTTTCAGGAAATCCTTGGCGATCTTGTCGCCGCCGAGATCGCCCTGGCTGCGGTTCTTGGTCTTGTAATACAGCACCGACTTCAACAGGGTGTCGGGCACAAAGGTTTCGGCCATCGCCGGCGGCGTCAGCAGCAGGCCGGCGGCTGCCAGGCCGCTTAGCCAGCGCGAACGCCGAGTAAAGCTTTGGGTCATCACGGACTCCAATGGAGGTTAGAAACAGGAGGGAGGCATGGGTCGCTTTCAGGTCTGTTCAAAATCCGCCGCGGCGAGCGCCGCTTTGGTACAGGCTCATGGACGATGAGGCGCGGATCGGGCTGCCACCCGTTCACGCCAATAAATAAGCGTAATATAAAATTCTAATAGACTAGAGCCTAAACTCAGGGTTCCGCCTGAAATTGCAAAAATCGCTCATCGCGCATAAAAGCAGCCCATCCGCCATGCCGCGTGCAATAAAAAAGCCGCCTGACGGCGGCGGTTCTCCCTCCCGGCTTCAAGCCTCGGGCGGCGCCGCGGCCCACTCCGCCGCCGACAACAGATACAGGCAATGCCGCCGCAGCGGATGCCCGGGCGCCAGGGCCGGATGATCGAAATCCCGTCCGGCGTTGCGCATGCCCAGCCGCTGCATCAGCCGCTGCGACGGCAGATTGGGCAAGGCGGTGAAAGACACGATTTCGTCCAGGCCCAAGGTCTCGAAACCGAAGGCCAGCGCCCGACGCGCGGCCTCGGAGGCGTAGCCCCGGCCCCAGGATACGCGCCGCAGCCGCCAGCCCGCCTCCACGCAGGGCATGCACGGCAATTCCGCGCGCGGCACCGCCAGGCCGACGAAACCGAGGAAGTCCCCGGACGCTTTCTCCTCCAGCGCCCATAGCCCCCAGCCGCGCGTCGCGATCAAGCCGCGCTGGCGTTCCATGCCTTCCGCGCTGTCCTCGGCGCTCAGCAGCGCCGGAAAATAACGCATCACCTCCGGATCCCGCCCCATGGCGACGAAGGGCGCCAGATCTTCGTCCCGCCATTGGCGCAGCCATAAACGCTCCGTCTCCATCTCCATCGCTTCCCCTTCCCGTTCACCGCGGATTCATCCCGAATCCGTCATTATCACGGAACCGTAACCGCCGGCTGAGTAAAATCTGCAAGGCAAGCCGTCCGCGTCCCTTTAGCATGCGGCGATCAACCTTCTCACGCGTCTGCCCATCATGCTCATTCAAGCTTCCCGCGCCGCCGCGCCCCAAACCATGGCAGCGGACGAACCCGCCCGCTCCCACGCCGCCGCCAGTCCGATATCGGCGCGGCTCAGCCAGACGGCCAACCGCGCGGACGCCCCCGCCCCGACGCGGACCGCGCCGCGCGCCAATCCGCTGGACGGCCTCTGCGCGCCGCAGCCGCTGGAGCGGCTCAACCCCGAGCCGGCCCGGCAAAGACTCAAGGACAGCGCCCTGCTCGCCAACTTCCCCTATAGCCGGGATCTGGACAGCCTGCGCGCCACCCAATGGAGCCCGGACGCGGAACTGGCGCGGCTGCTGGCCAAGGGCAGCAAACTAGAGTTTCAGCCCCAGCAGGCGCGCCTGATGGACCCGGAAAGCGGCCTGGTGGCCTATGTGTTCCGCAACAAGGCCGAGGGGGACATCCGCCTGGTCTTCGGCGGCACCACCAGCGGCCGCGGCGTGGGCGGCCTCGCCCAGCGCAATCTGAAAAACCTGGCCAGCGTGGCGCGGCAGTGGCGCGCCAACATCGGCAACGCCGCCTTTGGCGGCCGCCCCGCCTGCTACGCCCAGGCCGCCCAGCTCACCCGCAAGCTGCAAAGCCTGGCCGCCGGCCTGCCGCTGATGCGCAGCGGCGAGCCCGGCTACACCGTCAGCACCGGCGGCCACTCGCTGGGCGGCGGCATGGCCGCCTACGCGGCGATGCAGCTGTCCACCCCGCAGCGCCCAGTTCGGCCGCGGCCTGCAAAACGAACTGCTGGCGCGGCACGGCAACGATCTGGATCAGGCGCGCGCGGCCGCGGCCCATATCCGTCATTACTGCGTCCAGGGCGATCTGGTGCCGGCGCTGGACGGGCTGTTGCCGGTGCGCCACGTCGGCCAGCTCTATCTGCTGCCGGCCAACCGCCAGGCCGACGACAGCCGCCTGGGCCGCCATGACAAATTCCTGGATCATGTGCAAGACTTCGTCGCCAGCGCCTGGCAGGGACAATCCCGGTTTTACGCCTAGAAGACCCGGCCGCCGCCCGGTCCCGGGCCGGGCGGCTCAATCAGCGGCCCAGGCGCCGATGCCGCCTTGACCCCCTCATCTCCGCTAGGCACAATCGCAAACGCGCCGCCCCAACCGGCAGCGCCCAGATTGGAGTCTGGCCCCGCCGCCTCGGCCCAAGCGCCGCAACCGCTTGGTCCGTGCCCTTGCACCCTTCAGCCATACCTAAAACGGGCAGGCCGTGGTGGGAGGGTGCTCGCACCCGCCGGACCGTGGCGCCGGAACTCCAATCCTGCCATGCGCCTGCCATGAGCCTGCGGCTGCCCGTCGCCCCATCGGCAGCCTGAATCAACAGGAGTGCGCGCATGTCCGTCAAATACCCGATTCGCCGCCATTACCGCCCCAATCTCAAACCCGTTTCCTATCAGGAACTGCCCTTCGCCGCGCGCTTGCCGGACCATCCTCAAGTCCATTGCTGGCAAGTGCCGCCGGCCGACGATTATCGCCAGGCCTATTTGCTGGGACGCGAATACGCCGGCCATTTCATCCAGTACCTGCAGGACAATCCCGACGTCCCGAAACGCGCCTTGCTGGCGCGCATCGCCGCCGACGTCGATTTCTCGGTGCAAGGCCCCGAGCAAGGCTATTGGGCCGGCTTCTTCGCCTTGGTCGAACAGGTGCTGATCTTCCCCATCGACATCTTCGGCTACATCGACCGCATCAAGCTTCGGGAGGACGCCTTGCGCCAGCAGACGGCAAAACGCTTGGCCGATACTGAATAAGTGCAGCTATTGCGCCGCCGACGACTGAGCCGCTTTTGGCACAGCCGCCGGCGGCGCTGGCTGAATCCGGCCACGCGCTCCCGACGCAAGCCATGAAAATCAACGGCTTAACGGTTAAATAAGCTGGCACGCGCTTTGCCTAATAAGAACCACCTCACGGCCTCGCCCCGCGTCGCCGCGTCGTTTAAATGCAAACGTCGTATAAATAGAAGGTTGCCGCGCTCCGCCCGGCCCCATACCCGCAAAGGAGAAACACCATGCAACGCATCCGCACCTGGCTCTGTCTCGCCGCCCTGGGCGGCGGCCTTTCGCTGCCCGCCCTCGCCGCCGACGTGGTCCGCCTGGGCAATCTCAAATTCGCCCACTACGGCGCCATCAGCTATATGAAGGAGATTGCGCCCAAATACGATCTGAAGATCGAAGAGCGCATGTTCGCCAAAGGCATAGACATCATGCCGGCCATCGTCGCCGGCGAAGTGGATATCGCCGCCAGCGCGGCGGACGCGGCGGTGGCCGGCCGCGCCGGCGGCGCGCCCATCTTCGCGGTGGCCGGCTTCGCCAAGGGCGGCGCGCGCATCGTGGCCGCCAAGGACAGCGGCATCAAGAGCGTCAAAGATTTGAAGGGCAAGAAAGTGGGCGTGGCGCGCGGCGGCGCGCAGGAGCTGCTGCTGGCGGCGGAGCTGGCCAAATACAAGCTCAGCTGGTCCGACAAACCGGGCAAGGACGTGCAGGTGATCTACATGCCCTTCGCCGATCTGAACCAGGCCTTGATGGGCAAGCAGATAGACGCGATGAGCCAGTCCGAGCCGCAGTCGTCCCAGGCCATCAATAAAGGCTTCGGCGTGGAAGTGCTGAAACCCTACGACACCCCGCTGGGCGAGCCCATCCGCACCCTGGTGATGACGGAGAAAATGTACAAGGAACGCCGCGGCGTGGCGGAACGCTTGATCAAATGCTTTGTGGAGGCCACCAACACCTTCATCAAGAACCCCAAGCTGGCGGAAAAATACGTGCGCGAGAATATGTTCAAGAACCAGATCAGCGCCGACGATTTCCAGGACGCGATCTCCAACTCCCCGTACAGCTACGATCTGAGCGTGGCCCATATCCAGACCACCACCGACATGATGCAGCAGTACGGCATCGGCAAGATGGCCAAGCCGCCCAAGGCGGCGGACTGGGTGAAGCTGGACTTGCTGAGCAAGGCCAAGCAGGACCTCAAGGTTAATTGACGGCGGCGGGAGCGAATCATGCAGCAGACTGTGTTTTCCCGGCTGGGCCAGGCCTGGTCCAGCCTGGCGGTGCCCATCGCCATCGTGCTGATCTGGCAGGCCAGTTCCAGCCTGGGCTGGATCAATCCGCAAATCCTGCCCTCGCCGCTGGCGGTATTGCAAAAGTGGCTGGCTTACTGGCAGCCGCTGGAAGCCTACGATCCAGCCTCCGGCGGCTATCTCGCCTGGCTGCTGTCCGGCGAGCTGGTCCACGACGTGGCGGCCAGCCTGTGGCGGGTGGTGCTGGGCTTTGCGCTGGGCGGCGGCCTGGGCTTGCTGCTGGGGCTGTTCATGGGCGTCAGCGACCCGGTGTACCGGGCCTTCAACCCCTTGATCCAGTTCCTGCGGCCGATCCCGCCCATCGCCTGGACCCCGCTGTCCATCCTGTGGTTCGGCCTGGGCAATCCGCCGGCGGTGTTCCTCATCACCATAGGCGCTTTCTTCCCCATCCTGATGAACACCATTTCCGGCGTGCGCAATGTGGACGGCATCTATATCCGCGCCGCGCGCAACCTGGGCGCCAGCCGCGCCACCCTGTTCCGCCGGGTGATCCTGCCGGCGGCCACGCCCTTCATCTTCACCGGCGCGCGGGTGGGCATGGGCACCGCCTTCATCGTGGTGATCGTGGCGGAGATGATCGCGGTGAACAGCGGCGTCGGCTACCGCATCATGGAGGCGCGCGAGTATTTCTGGACCGACAAGGTCATCGCCGGCATGGTCACCATCGGCATTCTCGGCCTGTTGATCGACATGCTGATGCAGGGGCTGAACAACCGCCTGCTGAAATGGCATCGCGGCATCGACCAGTAAAAACCCGCTCAATGTCCGCTGCGCGTTGTGGGGCCTCGCAAGGTGAGCGCCGCTTAGAAATGCCCATGTACCCCCCGTACATTCCGCTTTCTCGGCAGTTGTCGCCTTGTCTCGCCCTAGCGCGCGGAACATTGAACAGGCTCTGATCACAATGCGCCGCCGGGCCCGCTTCGACGCGGGCGCGGCGCAAAGAACGAATTCGCGCAACAGCGGCCCCCACTGCTGCGCGACATGGAAGGATGAGGCATGAGCGCCCAGATCGAAGTGCAACAGGTGCAAAAAGTATTCAAGACGCCGGGCGGCGACGTAATCGCCCTGCGCGACATCCAGCTGGACATCCAGCCCGGCGAGTTCGTCTGCCTGCTGGGCCCGTCCGGCTGCGGCAAATCCACGCTGCTCAACGCCATCGCCGGCTTCGCGCCGCCCAGCGGCGGCGAGATTCTGGTGGCCGGACAGCGCGTCGCCGCGCCCGGGCCGGACCGCGGCATGGTGTTTCAGGAGTACGCGCTGTTTCCGTGGATGACGGTGGAACAGAACATAGGCTTCGGCCTGGAAATCCAGAAACGCTCCCCGGCCGAGATCCGCGCCGCGGTGGAGCCGCTGCTGGACAAGCTGCACCTGCGCGACTTCCGCCACCGCTTCCCCAAGGACCTGTCCGGCGGCATGCGCCAGCGGGTGGCGATTGCGCGGGTGCTGGCGCTGGATTCGCCGGTGATGCTGATGGACGAGCCCTTCGGCGCGCTGGACGCGCTGACCCGGCGCTCCTTGCAGGACGAGCTGCTGCGCATCTGGCAGGAGAGCGGCAAGACCATCATCTTCGTCACCCACAGCATCGAGGAATCCATCTACCTGGCGGACCGGGTGGTGGTGATGACCTACCGCCCCGGCACCATCAAGCGCGACGTTCGGGTGGAGCTGCCGCGCCCGCGCGACCCCAGCGCGCCGGGCTTCAACGATCTGAAACGGGAGCTGACCCGGCTGGTGATGGAGGAACATTCACGCCACGAAGCCGCGGAACTGCAAGCTGCGGTAGACTGAGGCATCGCCGATTTCCGATCCGCCGCCATGCTCGCACGCGCGTTGCGTTTCCTGCTGAAAAGCCTGCCCTCCCTCTTCTTGCTGGCCTTGGCGCTGGGCGGCGGCTGGGTGTTGGCCAGCCGCATGCTGCTGACCGAAGCGGAGCGCGAGGGCCGGCATCGGGCGGAGATGCACGCCGCCAACCTCGGCGCCACGCTGGAGCAATACCGCTACCTGCCCTATGTGCTGGCGCTGAACCAGGACATCCTCAACCTGCTGGCGGACCCGCGCAATCCGCGGCGGGTGGAGGCGTTGAACCGCTATCTGGAACAGGTGAACCGGCAGTCGCGCACCTCGGCGCTCTTCATCGTCAACGTGGACGGCATCGCGCTGGCGTCCAGCAACTGGATGTCGCCGTACAGCTTCGTCGGCAACAGCTACGCCTTCCGTCCCTATTTTCAGCAGGCGCTGGCCGGCCGGTCCGGCAGCTTTTACGGCATAGGCAGCACCAGCCGCGAGCCGGGCTATTTCCTGTCCTGGCCGGTCTTGTCCGGCCGCCGCGTCGTGGGCGTGGCGGTGGTCAAGGTCAGCCTGGCGCCGCTGGAGGAAGCCTGGCGCAAGGGCGCGGAGCCGGTCTTGGTCAGCGACCGCCACGGCGTGGCCTTTCTCAGCGCCAACCCGGACTGGAAGTTCGCCACCTGGCAGCCGCTGCCGCCGGCGGTGCGCCGCCAGATCGACGCCACCCGCCAATACCTGGGCGCCAAACTGCATCCCTTCGCGCTGCTGCAACCGCACGCGGGTTGGCGCGAACAGGCCTGGCTGGCGCCGGACAGCGAGCGCAAGCTGCTGGCCGGCCGCTATCTGCAAATCCGCCAGACCCTGCCGCAAACCGGCTGGACGCTGACCTTGCTGGTGGACATGCACGGCCGCAACCTCACCTTGCTGGCCATCATGAGCACGCTGCTGGCCAGCGGCCTGGGCCTGCTGACGCTGTGGCACTACCGGCGGCTGCGGCTGAGCCGGCTGCGGGAGCAACTGGCGGCGCAACAGGCTTTGCAGCAGGCCCACGACCAGCTGGAGCGCAAAGTGGCGGAACGCACCCGCGATCTGGCGCTGAGCAACACCCAGCTGTCGGCGGAAATCCGCGAGCGCATCCAGACGGAAAACAGCCTGCGCATCACCCGCGGCCAATTGGCCGAGGCCAGCAAGCTGGCGGCGCTGGGCCAGATGGCGGCCGGGGTCGCCCATGAAATCAACCAGCCGCTGGCGGCGCTGCGCGCCTTCGCCGACAACGCGGTGACCCTGTTGCAGCGCGGCCGCCCGGACGACGCCAGCGACAATCTGGGCCAGATTTCCCAGTTGGTGGAGCGCATCGCCCACATCACCCGGGACCTGAAAACCTTCGCCCGCCGCCACCGCGGCCCGCTGGGCCAGACCAATCCGCTCGCCGCGCTGCGCGACACGCTGACCTTGCTGCAGCCGGCGCTGCGCGAGGCCCGGGTGGAGTTGGAGCTGGACCTGCCGCCGCGCTGTCCCGACATCGCTTGCGACGCCATCGGCCTGGAGCAGGTGTTCACCAATCTGCTGGGCAACGCCATAGACGCGATGCGGCCGCAAGGGCGAGGCCGGCTGGAGATCAGCCTGCTGCACAAGGCGGGCATGCTGGAATTCCGCCTGCGCGACCACGGCCCCGGCATCGCCGACGCCGATCTGCCGCATCTGTTCGAGCCCTTTTACAGCACCAAGCCGCGCGGCCAGGGCCTGGGCCTGGGGCTGGCCATCGTGCAGGAAATCGTCGAACAGTCCGGCGGCCGCATCGAAGCCTGCAACCACCCGGACGGCGGCGCCCGCTTCATCATCAACTGGCCTTGCGAGTCCGCCTCATGAAACCCTCCCCCAACGTCCGCGCGGGCGTGATCTACGTTGAAGACGACCCGGCCGTGCGCATGGCCACGCTGCAATCGCTGGAATTGGCCGGCCTGCCGGTGCAGGCCTACGCCGACGCCGAAAGCGCGCTGACCGCGCTGAGGCGCGACGAGCGCGCCGTCCTGCTCAGCGATGTGCGCCTGCCCGGCCTCAGCGGCCTGGAGCTGATGGAACAGGCGCTGAACCAGGACCGGGAGCTGCCGGTGATCCTGGTCACCGGCCACGGCGACATCGCGATGGCGGTGGCGGCCACCCGCGCCGGCGCCTACGACTTCATCGAAAAGCCCTATGCGCCGGGCCGGCTGATCGAAACGGTGCAACGCGCGCTGGACAAGCGCCGGCTGACGCTGGAAAACCGCGAACTGCGCGCCAGCCTGGCGCGCAGCAACGGACCGGTGCTGATCGGCCATAGCCCGGCCATGCAGGCGCTGCGCGAGACGCTGGCCAATGTCGCCGACACCGACGCCGACGTGCTGATCCACGGCGAAACCGGCACCGGCAAGGAAATGGTGGCGCAGGCGCTGCACGCCTGGAGCCGTCGCCGCGAGCGTCATTTCGTGCCGCTGAACTGCGCCGGCCTGCCGGAATCCATTTTCGAGAGCGAAATTTTCGGCCACGAGGCCGGCGCCTTCACCGGCGCGCTCAAGCGCCGCATCGGCAAGATAGAGTACGCCAGCGGCGGCACCCTCTTCCTCGACGAAATCGAAGGCATGCCGCTGGCCTTGCAGGCCAAGCTCCTGCGGGTGTTGCAACAGCGGGTGGTGGAAAGACTGGGCTCCAACAGCCTGATCCCGGTGGACTGCCGGGTGGTGGCCGCCACCAAGGACGATCTGGCCCTGGCCAGCCGGGAGCGGCGCTTCCGCGAAGACTTGTATTACCGGCTCAATGTGGTGTCGCTGCGGCTGCCGCCGCTGCGCGAACGGCGCGAGGACATCCCGGACTTGTTCCAATGGTTCGTGGAGCAAGCGGCGGCGCGCTTCGACCGCCCGGCGCCGGACACGCCGCCGGCGCTATTGGGCCGCCTGCAGGCGCAGACCTGGCCGGGCAATGTGCGCGAGCTGCGCAACGCGGCGGAGCGCTATGTGCTGGGCGTGGCGCCGGACGACGGCGAAGCCGCGGCCTACGCGCCCAGCGCGCTGGACGCGAGGGTGGACGCCTACGAGAAGCAATTGATCGAGCAGGCGCTGCTGCGCACCCAGGGCCAGGTGATGCAGGCGGCGGAGCTGCTGGGCATTCCGCGCAAGACGCTGTACAACAAGTTCGCCAAGCACGGCATAGACCCGGACGGCTACCGCGCCTGAAGGACCGGCTTACGGTCTCGCGAGCACCAGCGCGGCCGCCTCAGAAGCTGTTTACGATCTCGCGAGCTAGGGCGAGACAAGGCGAAAACGAGCGAAAAAGCGGAATGTACTCGTGGTCCATGAGCATTTTGAGCGGGTACTCACCGTGCAGGGCTTCACGACGCGCAGCAGATCGTAAACAGGTTCTCACACCGCGCGCAGCAGCATGAAATGGCGCAGGCTGTAATAGCCCTGCGCCGCCGGCCACGGCAGCGCGTCCAACAGGCTCAGGCCCGCTTCCCAGCGTTGATTGTCCAGCAGCGCCTCGGAGACGAACTCGCCGTTCAGATTGCAGAAGAACAGCCGGGTCCAATGCGCGTCGCCGGACAGCGTTTCCGCGCGCAGCGCGGCGGTGGCTTGGCGGAACAGCGCCTCGAACAAGGCTTGCTCCAGCCGATCGGCGCCGCCGCGCAGGCCGAAATTGCCGATATAGGCCATATAGTCGCGGCCGGCGATTTCCCAGCGCCGTTCGGTGACTTGCGCTTCGTCGCGGACGCCCCACAGGCCGGCCAGCAACACATGCAGCACATTGGCGCTGAAATTTTCCAGCGCGTCGTTCAGCCCTTCCCGGCCCGCGCCCAGGCCGGCGAAGCTTTCCATCAAGCGGATGTCGTTTTCCAACAGCACGTGGATGTCCAGCCGGCCGTTGTTCTCGCCCGGCGTCCAGTGAGCGCCTATGGCCGGCAGTTGGCCCTGCGGCAGCAGCCAGCCCTTGGCCTCCTGGCAGGGCAGGCCGTGGGCGGCCAATAATTGCGCCAGCAGCGGCGTGGGGTCGAGCGCGGCTTGGGCTTCCGGAACGTGGGCAGACAAGATGGCCATCCTTTTGATTTGATCGCGAGGCCGGCAGTGTACCACCGCCCGCCTCACAGCCTGAAGCTGGCCGCCGCCTGCCGCAGCCCGGCGGCCAGCGTCTCCAGCGCTTCCACCTCGGCCTCGGCCGCCAGGGCGGTGGCGCGGGTCTGTCCGGCCAGGCCGGCCACCTGCTCCATATTGCCGGCCACCTCGCGGTTGGCCTCGGCCTGCGCCGCGGCGGCGCCGGCCACCGCGCGGATATTGTCGCGCGCGGACTGCGCGCCGCCGCGGATGCGCTGCAAAGCGTCCGCGGCCTGCCGGGCCATGGCCACGCCGCTGTCCACCCGCGGCCCCACCTCGCCCATGCTGGCCACCACGGAATCGGTGTCCGCCTGAATCGCCTGGATGGTGGCGGCGATCTGGCGCGTGGCCTCGCCGCTGCGGTCGGCCAGCTTGCGCACCTCGTCCGCCACCACCGCGAAGCCGCGGCCCAGCTCGCCGGCGCGCGCGGCTTCAATCGCCGCGTTCAGCGCCAAGAGATTGGTCTGGTCGGCGATGTCCTTGATCACCGCGGCGGTGACGTCGATCGCGCGGCAGCGCTCGGCCAGTTCGCCTATGCAGCCGGAGGCCGCCGCCACCTGGCCGGACACCGCCTGGATCTCCTCGGCCGCGCGGCGCACCAGGCCTTCGCCCTCGTCCGCCAGCGCGCAGGCGTTGGCGGAGTCCGACTCGCTCTCCGCGCTGCGGCGCGACACCTCGGCCACGCCGTCCAGCATGCCGGCGGTGGTTTCCGCGGCGCCGGCGCTGGCCGCCGCCGATTGCTCCACCTGGCCGTGAATCTGCTGCATGCGTCCGGACAAACCGCCCACCGAACGCTCCAGCTGGGCGGAACCGTCCTGCAAACGTTCGATCAGCTGGCGCAAGCTGCGCTGCATGCCGGCGAAGGCGTCCATCAGGCTGCCCTCGCTCGGCGCGCGCTCCAATGTCTGGCTCAGATCGCCGGCCGCCATCGCCCGCGCCGTCGCCGCGGCCGCCTCCGCCTCGCCCCCGATCAAGCGGAAAATGGACGCGGCCACGCGCCAGGCCAGCAGCGTCACCACCGCCAACACCGCCAGGCCGATGCCGGAGAGCTTGAGCGCCAGGCCGTTGAACTGGCTTTCCACATCGTCCATGAACACGCCTGTGCCTATGGTCCAGTTCCAGTCCGGTATCCGCATCACCGCATTGAGTTTGGGCAGCACCTCGTTGCCGTTGGGCCGCTTGGTGCGCACCAGCGCAAAGCCGAAATCGCCGTTCGACAGCGCGTCGCGGTAGGCCTGCACCAGGGTGCGGCCGTCCGGCAGCTTGCCGCCGGTGTCCCGCTTGCCCAGCTTGCGCCGGTCCGGGTGCACCAGCACCAGGTCCGACGCGTCGCGCGCGAACACGTAGTTGCCCTTGTCGCGCAGTCCGGACATCGCTTCGACCGCGCGCCGCTGCGCCTCCTCGCGCTTGAGCTTGCCGCTTTGCTCCTGCTTCTGGTACATCGCCACCTGCTGGCCCGCCAGGTGCACCAGGCTGCCGATCTGCGCCTTGCGGTCCTCCAGCAGGGTGGAACGCAAGGTGTGCAAGGCGAATCCGGCCACCACGCACAGGCCCAGCCCGGCGCACAACACCACGCCCCCCAAACGGACAGCCAGTTTCATGTCTTCGCTCCATCTCGGGTCTCGGCGCCGCGCGGCGGCCGTTCATCCATGGAGCATAGACTATTCATTATGCTTAAGCGGACGCTGCCTCAACCCTCCCCGCCGGCGGCGAACTGCAAGGCCGCCAGCCGCGCGTACAAGGGCGAGTCGGCCAACAGGCTCTGGTGACTGCCTTCGGCCACGATGCGGCCCTGGTCCAGCACCACGATGCGGTCTGCCTGCTTGACCGTGGCCAGCCGGTGGGCGATCACCAGGGTGGTGCGGTTTTGCGCGGCGCGCTCCAGCGCCTGCTGCACCAGTTGTTCCGACTCCGCGTCCAGCGCGCTGGTGGCTTCGTCCAGCAGCAGCAAAGGCGGGTTCTTCAGGATGGCGCGGGCGATGGCGATGCGTTGGCGCTGGCCGCCGGACAGACGCACGCCGCGTTCGCCCAGATAGGTGTCGTAGCCCTGCGGCAACTTCTCGATGAAGCCGTCGGCGGCGGCGGCGCGGGCCGCGGCCCGCACCTCCTCGTCGCTGGCCTCGGGTTTGCCGTAGCGGATGTTCTCCAGCGCGCTGGCGCCGAAGATCACCGAATCCTGCAAGACCACGCCCACATGGCCGCGCAAATCGGCGAAGGACAGCTCGCGCACGTCCACGCCGCCCAATAGCAATTGGCCTTGCTGCGGATCGTAAAAACGCAGCAAGAGCTGGAACAAGGTGGACTTGCCGGCGCCGGACGGCCCCACCAGCGCCACGTGCTCGCCGGGGCGCACGCTGAGCCGGATGCCGCTGAGCGAGGGCTGGCCGGGGCGGGACGGATAGGCGAAATCGACGTCGCGCAACGCCAGGCCGGCGGGCCCGGCCGGCAAGGCGCGCGGCGCGGCCGGCTCCGTCACCGGCGAGCGCAGGGACAGCAGCTCCATCAGACGCTCGGTGGCGCCGGCCGCGCGCTGTACATCGCCCCACACCTCCGCCAGCGCGCCGATGGCGCCGGCGGTCACCACCGCGTACAGGATGAACTGGCCCAGCTGGCCGGCGCTCATCGCGCCCTCCAGCACCGCGTGCGCGCCCAGCCACAAGACGAAGACAATGGCCCCGAAGATCAGCAGGATCACCGCCACCGTCAACCAGGAGCGCGCGCGGATGCGCGCCAGCGCGGCGTCGAAACCCGTCTCCACCGAAGCGCCGAAGCGCCGGCTCTCCCGCGCCTGCTGATTGAAGGCCTGCACCGTGGGAATGGCGTTCAGGGTTTCGCCGGCGATGGCGCTGGAATCCGCGATGCGATCCTGGCTGGAACGGGACAAGGTCCGCACCCGGCGGCCGAAAACCACGATGGGCAAGACCACCAGCAACAGCGTCACCAGGATGTAGGCGGTCAGACTGGGGCTGGTGGCCATCAGCATGGCCAGGCCGCCCAGCATCAGCAGCGCATTGCGCAGCCCCATGGACAGGCTGGTGCCGATCACGGTCTGCACCAGGGTGGTGTCGGTGGTCAGCCGGGACAGCACCTCGCCGGTCTGGGTGACTTCAAAGTATTCCGGGCTGACCCGGATCACATGCTGATACACCGCGCGGCGGATGTCGGCGGTGACGCGTTCGCCCAGCCAGGACACGCAATAAAAACGCAGCGCGGTGGCCAGGGCCAGCACCGCCGCCACGCCGAACAGGCCGAGGAAATAGCGGTTGATGTCCGCCGCCGCGCGCTGGCTGAAACCATGGTCGATCAGAAAGCGAAACGCCACCGGCAGCAACAGAGTGGCGGCGGCGGCCACGATCAGGGCCAGCAAGGCCAGCCAGGCGCGCAGCCGGTACGGGCGCAGATAGGGCAACAGGCCGGCCAGCGGGCTCAGCCGCAGCCATGGGGAGGGGGCAACGGACATGGGAATGGACGCTCAGAGAAACACAGCGCCCTACTCTAGCCTGCCGCCGGACAAACCGCATCCCCGGATATGAAAAAACCGCCGCGGGCGAAGCCGGCGGCGGCGGGACGGTCAGGCTTGCCTGAATCAGAACTTGTACTGCATCTGCACGCCCAGCAAGTGGCCGCGGATGGAGCTGTAAGAACCTTGCAGCGTGTCGCCGTTGCCCAGCGGGCTCGGAGCGGTATGGTTGATGTCGCGGTCGCCCACGCCCATCAGATAGGTGTAGCCGGCGTCCACGGTCAGCTGCTTGCTGGCCTTGTAGCTGGCGCCTAGGCTCAACCAGACGCGGTCGGTGTCCGGAATCAGCGGGTTGCGGTAGCTGGCGTTGCGCACCGGGCTGGTTTCATAGCCCACGCCGCTGCGCAGCGTCAGTTGCTCGTTGAAGTTGTAGTCGGCGCCCACCGAGAACAGCCAGCTGGCTTTCCAGTGATTATTGATCACGGTGTCGGCCAGCGGATTGCCCTTGATCACCAGCTGATCGAAGCGGCTCCAGTTGGTCCAGCGCGCGGTGGCGCTCAGCGCCCACTTGCTGTTCAGACGGCTGAAGCCGGACAGCAGCAGCGATTCCGGCGTGGTGACGTCGGCGCCGCCGGCATAAGTGCCGTCGATATGGAATTTCTGCGGCAGCGGAATCGAGGTGCCCGGCAGCGTGGATTGGTTGAAGCCGCTAGCCTTGTAGTCGCCGCGCGCCTTGTGGTTCAGTTTGGAGCGATAGGACAGGCCAACGCGGTTGTCCTGGTTGAACGCGTACATCAGGCCCAGATTGTAGCCGTAGGCCCAGCTGTCGGCGTCGATCTCGCCGGTGGCGCCTTGGAAAAACGCGCCCTGCTTCAGATCGGCCTTGGCGTACTGCGCCGACACGCCGGCGCCGAAGCTCCACTTGTCGTCCAGCTTGTAGGCGAAGGACGGGTTGAAGTCCACGGTCATGATGGAACTGGAAATGCCGTGGTTGCGGCCCACCCAGTTGTCGTCATAGCTGGCGCCGAGGCCGAAAGGCACGGTGATGCCCAGACCCAGGCGGGCGCGTTCGCTCAACTGATGCACCAGATAGGCGTTGGGGATGAATTCGGCCTTGGCGCGGCCGTTGTCGCTGCCCTGGCGCGCGGCCGGGAAACCGCCCTTGCCTTCGAACGGCGCGTCGATTTCGGCGTAGGTGAAGCCGCCCTGCACCTGGGTGCCTTCAATCAAGGTCATGCCGGCCGGGTTGTAGAAGACGGCGGACAGGTCGTCGCCCACCAAGCCGGCGCCGGCGTGGGCGCGGCCCAGGCCGGCCACGCTTTGCTCGGACAATTGGAAGCCGGCGGCCTGAGCCAGCGGCGCGGCGGCCAACAGGCCGGCCACCAGCGCGGGAATGAGGCGAACAGCGGAAGGTGCGAATGCTTTCATTTTTTTATATCTACCCCGGCGGCGGCTGCCGCCTTTGTTATTGGAAACCGAGCTTGCGTGCGAAAATATGCCATCCAAATAGATAGCGATCACACAATTTTTAGGGGGTGGAGTCTAAATACTATTTTTTAAAAAAACAAGAAGTCCGCCTTAGGCTAAAAGCATAAGACGGCCGCGCCATGCGCTGAATCAAAAGGCTGTGCTAATATTGGCGGCTCCTCATAACCCTGTTGAATAAAGCAACCATGAAACGAATGCTGAGCATGCTGGCGTTGAGCGCGCTGCCCGCCGTGGCCCTGGCCTCGCCGACAGTGGAAATGACCACGAACAAGGGCAATATCGAGATTGCGCTGGACTCGGCCAAAGCCCCCAAGACCGTGGAAAACTTCGTCGCCTACGCCAAGGCCGGCCACTACAACGGCACCGTGTTCCACCGCGTGATCGACGGCTTCATGATCCAGGGCGGCGGCTTCGACACCAAGCTGAACCAGAAGCCCACCCGCGCCGCCATCGCCAACGAGGCGAGCAACGGCCTGAAGAACGGCATAGGCACCATCGCCATGGCCCGCACCGCGGACCCGAATTCCGCCACCGCCCAGTTCTTCATCAATGTGGCCAACAACGACTTCCTCGACTATAAATCCCCGACGCCCCAGGGCGCCGGCTATGCGGTGTTCGGCAAAGTGACCCGCGGCATGGACGTGGTCAACCGCATCGCCAAGACCCGCACCGGCAGCATGAACGGCATGGGCGACGTGCCGTTCGAGCCCATCGTGATCCAGAAAGTCACCATCAAGCCTTAAGCTTTTCTACAACCTCTTTCATACCGGCAGGCCCCACGCGGCCTGCCCGTCATCAAGGAAACACCATGATCAAACTGACCACCAACTTCGGCGCCATCGTGCTGGAACTGTTCGCCGACAAGGCCCCGAAAACCGCCGCCAACTTTGAAGAGTACGTAAAAAGCGGCCATTACGACGGCACCATCTTCCACCGCGTAATCAACGGCTTCATGATCCAGGGCGGCGGCTTCACCGCCGATATGTCGCAAAAGCCGACCAACGCGCCGATCGAGAACGAAGCCAATAACGGCCTGGCCAACAAGGCCTACACCGTGGCCATGGCCCGCACCATGGACCCGCACTCGGCCTCCGCCCAGTTCTTCATCAATGTGTCCGACAACGACTTCCTGGATTTCAAATCGGAAAGCGCCCAAGGCTGGGGCTACGCCGTGTTTGGCCAGGTTGTGGAAGGCCAGGACGTAGTGGACAGCATCAAGGCGGTGCGCACCGGTCGCAGCGGCCCGCATCAGGACGTGCCGGCGGAAGCCGTGGTGATCGAGAAAGCCGAAATCATTTGATTCGCCGACGCCGCGCGACGCGCGGCGCGCTTCCAGCCCGGCCGTCCGGCCGGGCTTCAACTCATCCGCACGCGACATGGCCATTCACTTCATTTCCGATCTGCACCTGGCGGACGACACTCCGGCGCTGAACCGTTTGTTTCTGGACACGCTGCAAGCCTGGCAAGGCCGGATCGACGCGCTCTACATCCTGGGCGATCTGTTCGAATACTGGGTGGGCGACGACGACGATTCACCGTTCCTGGAAACGCCGCTGGCCGCGATGCGCGCCTTCGCCGCCGCCACGCCGCTGTACGTGATGCACGGCAACCGCGATTTCCTGCTGGGCGAGGGCTTCTGTCTGCGCAGCGGCGCGCGGCTGCTGGACGATCCAAGCTTGATCGAGGCCCATGGCCGCCGCTGCCTGCTCAGCCACGGCGACGCGCTGTGCACCGGCGACGCCGCCTATCAGCAGTTTCGAGCCGTCAGCCGCAACCCGCAGTGGCAGCAGGCGATGCTGGCGCGGCCGCTGGCGGAGCGCCACGCGATCGCGCGTCAGGCGCGCCAGCAAAGCGAGATGAGCAAACAACAGAACGGCCTGAGCGAGATTTCGGACGTCGCCGCCGACGCGGTCGAGGCGCTGCTGGCCGCCCACGACTGGCCGACGCTGATCCACGGCCATACCCACCGCCCCGCGGTCCACCGACACGGCGCCTCCGAGCGTTGGGTGATCCAGGACTGGCACGGGAACCAGGGCGGCTATCTGCGCCTGGACGATGCGGGCATCGTCAGCCTGCCGCTGAACGCCGCCTGAGAATTTGCGCAAAGTCCGCTGCGCATCGCGAGACATCAGATTGCAAATGCAAAACGCCTGCCGGATCGGCAGGCGTTTTTCACATCAGCGCGGCTCCGCCGACAGCGGCCGCCACAGCGGCCACCAGCCCGGCCCGCAGGCCAGTTCGGCGTCCACCGCCACGCCGGGCAGCGCCAGCACGCGCCCGTCGGCGTCGCACAACAGCGGCCAGCGCTCGCGCAAGGGCGGCGCGATGCCGGCCTCCTGCAGAAAGTTCTTCACCGGCTTGCGCCCCACCCCGGCCGCCAGCCGCTCGCCGCCCTCGCGCGGCCGCAGGTTCAAACCTCGCGCCAAGGCCTCCGCCGGCAGGCCGCTTTGCCGCCACTCCCAGCTCAGCGTCCCGCCCCACTCTTGCACCAGGCGTTCCGCCGCAGGCTCCACCGCCCCCAGCGACACGGCCGCCGGCGCCGGCAGCGCCGGCAAGGCGAACAGGCCGTCGCGATAACGGTATAACAGGCCCCGCGCCAGACTCAGCCGCGGACAGCTGGCGGCGCCGGCCTCCAGCGCCTGGCGCTGGAACTCCGCCAACGCGTCCGGCTCCGGCGCCGGCCAGGCCAGGCCGCGCAGCCAGGCCAGCAGGCATTGGCGTTGCCTGGCCGCGGACAAGCCTCGCCAGCGAGTCAGGTCCAGGCCGCCTTCGCGCCGGCAAGCGGCCAGATCCTGCGCCGCCACCTCGTCCAGCACCGCGGCGGCGTCCGCCAGCAAGCCGGCCGATCGCGTCAGATGCCGGCGATAATCCGGCAGCGCCGCCTCCAGCTGCGGCAGCAGCCGCTGACGCAGCAGATTGCGCCGCCAGCGCTCGTCCTGATTGCTCTCGTCCTCAACCCAGCTCAGGCCCTGCGCCTGAACGAACGCCTCCAGCTGCCGCCGGCGCAAACCCAGCAAGGGCCGCCACAGCCAGGGCCCGTCCGCGTCCAGCTTGCGCAAGGCCGGCATCGCCGCCAGAGCGCGCGCGCCGCCGCCGCGCAGCAATTGCAGCAGCACGGTTTCCGCCTGATCGTCCAGATGATGCGCCAAAACCACCACGCCGGCGGCGGAACGCCGATACGCCTGGTAGCGCGCCTCGCGGGCCACCGCTTCCAGACTGTCGCCGCCGCTCAGGACCAGCTTTACCCGCTCCACCCGCAAAGACGCGCCCAGCGACGCGCACAAGGCGCGACAGTGCTCGGCCCAGGCGTCGGCGTTCGGGCTCAGCCCGTGGTGCACATGCACCGCGCGGATCTCCAGCTCCGGACGGCGCTCCCGCGCGCGGCACAGCAGCGCCAGCAGCGCCACCGAATCCAGGCCGCCGCTCAAGCCCACCTCAAAAGCACATTGGCCGGACAATTCGTCCGGCCAATGGCTTAACAGAGATTCGAGCGGGTCAGGCTGCGGCTTCCTTGAAGCGGCCATAACTCATCAATCTGTCGAAACGGGTTTTCAGCAACTCGTCGATCGGCTTGCCGGTCAAGTCTTTCAACTCTTCCTGCAGCACGCGCTTCAGCGTCGCCATCATCTGAGCGTGATCGCGATGCGCACCGCCCACCGGCTCGTTGACCACGCGATCGATCAGGCCCAGCGTCTTCAGGCGCGGCGCGGTGATGCCCAAGGCTTCCGCGGCGTCGGACGCGCGCTCGGCGGTCTTCCACAAGATGGAGGCGCAGCCTTCCGGCGAAATCACCGAGTAGGTGGCGTATTGCAGCATGTTGACGCAATCGCCCACCGCGATGGCCAGCGCGCCGCCGGAACCGCCCTCGCCTATCACCGTCACAATGACGGGCACGCGCAAACGGGTCATTTCATAGAGATTGCGGCCGATGGCCTCGGATTGGCCGCGTTCTTCCGCGCCGATGCCGGGCCAAGCGCCGGTGGTGTCCACCAAGGTGACCACCGGGATGCCGAACTTCTCGGCCAGCTTCATCAGGCGCAGGGCCTTGCGATAGCCTTCCGGATGCGGCATGCCGAAATTGCGGCGGATCTTTTCCTTGGTGTCCCGGCCCTTCTGCTGGCCGATGACCATCACCGACTGGCCGTTGAAACGGGCCAGACCGCCCACGATGGCGGCGTCGTCGGCAAACGCGCGGTCGCCGTGCAGCTCTTCGAAGTCGGTGAAAATACTCTCTATATAGTCGAGCGCGTAGGGGCGCTGCGGATGGCGCGCCACCAAGGCGATTTGAGAC
The DNA here is from genome assembly GCF_020544465.1 of Chromobacterium rhizoryzae. Taxonomy (NCBI): domain Bacteria; kingdom Pseudomonadati; phylum Pseudomonadota; class Betaproteobacteria; order Neisseriales; family Chromobacteriaceae; genus Chromobacterium; species Chromobacterium rhizoryzae. The sequence continues at coordinate 1,797,082 of NZ_CP066126.1, read as the reverse complement.
GGCGTCAGCTTGGCGTAGAGGGACTTGGTCAAGTCCTGGCTCTTCTTCTGCAGGCGCGCGATCTCCTCGGAGATGTCCAGCACGGAATCGTCCTGAACATAGCGAAGTTCTTCTATTTTGTTCTCGAGCTCGGCAATAGGCTGCTCAAAATCGAGAAAGGTCGGCTTCATTCGTAACGTCATCCGATAAATAGCTAATGGCGGCATGATACCTTAGCGGCAAAGTCGGCGTCACCTTTCTGTCTGACAAAAACATTAAATTTTGGAGCATTTATTCGAAATTGCCGCCGGTTGCAAAAATTTGCGGGTAGACCACTTGCGCAAGCTTAAACCCTGTGTTTTAATTCGCCTCCTCGCTGAAACGCAAACGCAGCAGCGAAAAGGATTCAGGGCGTTTAGCTCAGTTGGTAGAGCGTCTGCCTTACAAGCAGAATGTCGGCGGTTCGACTCCGTCAACGCCCACCAAAGTTTTGCGGTTGGAGTGGTAGTTCAGTTGGTTAGAATACCGGCCTGTCACGCCGGGGGTCGCGGGTTCGAGTCCCGTCCACTCCGCCAACAGCATTAAAGCAGTACCCGGATTCGGGCGTTTAGCTCAGTTGGTAGAGCGTCTGCCTTACAAGCAGAATGTCGGCGGTTCGACTCCGTCAACGCCCACCAAAGTTTTGCGGTTGGAGTGGTAGTTCAGTTGGTTAGAATACCGGCCTGTCACGCCGGGGGTCGCGGGTTCGAGTCCCGTCCACTCCGCCAACAGCATTAAAGCAGTACCCGGATTCGGGCGTTTAGCTCAGTTGGTAGAGCGTCTGCCTTACAAGCAGAATGTCGGCGGTTCGACTCCGTCAACGCCCACCAAAGTTTTGCGGTTGGAGTGGTAGTTCAGTTGGTTAGAATACCGGCCTGTCACGCCGGGGGTCGCGGGTTCGAGTCCCGTCCACTCCGCCAACAGCATTGAAAGCAGTACCCGGATTCGGGCGTTTAGCTCAGTTGGTAGAGCGTCTGCCTTACAAGCAGAATGTCGGCGGTTCGACTCCGTCAACGCCCACCAAAGTTTCGGTTGGAGTGGTAGTTCAGTTGGTTAGAATACCGGCCTGTCACGCCGGGGGTCGCGGGTTCGAGTCCCGTCCACTCCGCCAACAGTATTGAAGCAGTACCCGGATTCGGGCGTTTAGCTCAGTTGGTAGAGCGTCTGCCTTACAAGCAGAATGTCGGCGGTTCGACTCCGTCAACGCCCACCAAAGTTTTACGGTTGGAGTGGTAGTTCAGTTGGTTAGAATACCGGCCTGTCACGCCGGGGGTCGCGGGTTCGAGTCCCGTCCACTCCGCCAACAGCATTGCATAGCAGTATCCGGAAACGGAGCAACAGTTTCGGGCGGTTAGTCTCAGTTGGTAGAGCACTGCCTTCACACGGCAGGGGTCGCTGGTTCGAGTCCAGTACCGCCCACCATTTGCTGGAGTGGTAGTTCAGTTGGTTAGAATACCGGCCTGTCACGCCGGGGGTCGCGGGTTCGAGTCCCGTCCACTCCGCCAAGCATTGCAAAAAAGCAGCCTTTAGGCTGCTTTTTTGCATTTTGCGTCGCATATTTCAAGCAAGCATTCGCATATCGCCCAACTTAGGACAAACAACTACCATTCTATTGCTTATCAGCTTGCAATGCGTCTGGGCTGCGGTGATACTTTTGGTTGACTTTCTGCATTCCATATAAAGAGATTCAACTATGCGCAATTTAATCCTGGCGGCTGGCTGCTTCGCCAGCACACTGGCCCTGGCGGGCGATCCCGCCGACAAGGCCATCTGGGAATATACGGTCAAAAACGGCGACAATCTGTGGTCGCTGGCGGCCGAGCATCTGTCGTCTCCCGCTTATGTGCCGAAGCTGCAAGCCAGAAATCGCATCGCCAACCCCTATCGGCTGATCCCCGGCAGCATCCTGCGGGTCCCCTACCCCTGGATCCGACAGGCGCAATCCGACGCCACCCTGGAGGACATGGCCGGCGAATCCGCCGCGGCCGACGCCAAGGGCAAGCCGCTGGATCTGGCGGTGGGCAAGAAATACCCCAAAGGCACCCGCTTCACGACCGGCAACGACGCCATGATCAAATTGCGCTTCGTCGACGGCTCCTCGCTGGTGATCAACGCCAATACCGATCTGAGCCTGCAAACCCAGGTCTATTACCCCAGCACCGGGGCGATCCAGTCCCAGATCAAGCTGAACAACGGCAGCACCGGCAATTCGGTGATTCCCAACATCCTGATGCCCAGCCGCTACGAGATCCGCACCCCGTCGGCGGTCACCACCGTGCGCGGCACGGAATTCCGCGTCAACGCCGCCGGCGGCGAAGACACCTTGGCGGAAGTGCTCAAAGGCAGCGTGGAGGTCAAGGGCCGTCGCAGCAAGGTGGACGTGCCCGCCGGTTTCGGCACCTTGTCCAGCCGTAAAAGCGGGCCAAGCAAGCCGGAAGAACTGCCGCCGCCGCCGGACCTGTCCACCGTGGCGGACAATAGCCAGTTCAACCCGCCGCCGCTGGAGTGGCAGCGTGACGAACGCGCCGCTTCCTACCGCGTGACCTTGAGCGGCAAGAAGCGCCTGGCCGAGCGCCAGTTGCAGGCGCCGCGTTACTATCCGCGCCTGCCGGGCAACGGCGACTACGTGCTGCACGTCCGCGCCAAGAACCGCTCCGGCCTGGAAGGCTACGACAGCACGCGCAGTTTCAAGCTGCAAGCCTACCCGCTGCCGCCGCTGTTGTTCACCCATGCGGACGGCGTCCAGCTGCGCGGCAAATCCCTGACCTTGCGGGTGGACGCCAGCGCGGAACGCCCGCTGCGGCTGCAGATTTCGCGCCAGCCGGATTTCGCCCAGCCGCTGCTGGAACAGAGCGTGGCCGAGGCCGAGTTCAAAACCGAGTTGCCGGAATCCGGCGTCTGGTACTGGAGGCTGGCGCGGCTGGACGCGCAAGGCCGGCCGGGTCCTTTCTCCTCCGCGCAAAAAGTGGAGACCAAGGGCTGGCTCAGCCGCCTGGACAAAACCACCCCGGTGCTGGCGGCCCGCCCCTATCCCGTCGCCCGCGCGCGCTACACCCTGACGCTGACCGCGGCCCAGGCCGCCAACGCGCAGCCGTTTTCGCTGAGCAGCGATAAGCCGCAATGGGAGCTGAAAGCGCTGGAAGCCTTGCCGGCCGGGCAATACAAGGCAAGCGTCAAGATCGAGGGAGAACACGGCTACTTGGCGACGGAAGAGCAAGAAATGCTCACTCTTCCCGGAAAACTTCCCTAGAATGGCAACATGCTAACTTACTATCGCGACAAGATTCTGCGCTTGTTGCCTTTTTTGCTGGCCTTGCTGGCGGCTCTGCTGACCCTCTCCGGCCTGTTGCTGCGGCTGGACTTCTGGCTGTACGACGGGCTGATCCGGATCAAGTCCAACCATAACCAGACCAGCGACATCGTCGTCGTCGCGGTGGACGAGCGCAGCCTGTCGGAGCTGGGCCGCTGGCCCTGGCCGCGCGAATTCCACGCCCAGCTGGTGGACAAGCTGGCGCAAGCCAAGGCCGTGGGCCTGGACATCGTGTTGGCCGAACCCTCGCACAATATGCCGGAGTCGGATCAGGCGCTGGCGGACGCCATCCGCCGCAACGGCAAAGTCATCAGTCCGGTGTTTCCGGAAATGCAGGACAACCGCCTGACCGAGACCCGGCCCCTGCCCGCCATCGCCGCCGCCAGCGCCGGCCTGGGGCACACCGACTACGAATTGGACAGCGACGGCGTGATCCGCCGCGTCTATCTGAAAGCGGGCCTGGGCTCGCCCCACCACCCCAATTTCGCGCAGGCGGTGCTGGATCTGGCCAATGGCCAGCGCCAGTCCGAACAGCAGAAAATGGCGATGCCGCACGGCAAGCCGGGCAGCTGGCTGCGCGAAGACCCGGTGATGGTGCCCTATCTGTCCGGCCCGCCGCCGTTCCAGCAAGTGTCCTATATCGACGCGCTCAATCAGCTGCCTCCCGCCTTCTTCGCCGGCAAGATCGTACTGGTGGGCGCCACCGCCACCGGCCTGGGCGATATCCACGCCACGCCGCTGTCGGCCAACAACCGCGGCATGCCCGGCGTGGAAATCAACGCCTTCCTGCTTCATGGGCTGCAACAGGACAACACGCCGGTGCCGCTGCCGCTGGGCTGGAAAGCCGTCATCAACGCGCTGGCCATCTTGCTGCTGGACCTGCTGCTCAGCCGCTACAAGCACCGCCAGGGCATTCTGCCGGCCTATCTGCTGGCCTCCTGTGGCGTGCTGGTGCTCAGCGTCCTGCTGCTGACGCTGGCCTCGGTGTTCTGGAGCGGCGTCACCACCGCCATCCTGCTGTGGCTGGCCGGCAGCGTCCGCTTCGTGTCGCGGCAATCCAAGCTTTTGCTGCAGGCCAATACCGACGGCCTCACCGGGCTCTACAACCGCCGGCACTTCGACGAAATCCTGGCGCCGACGCTGGACAAGCACCGCGCCGCCGGCAAGACGCTGGCGCTGCTGATCCTGGACGTGGACAACTTCAAAGGCTACAACGACCACTACGGCCATTACGCCGGCGATCTGATCCTGCAAAGGCTGGCGCAAGAGCTGAACGCCTACTTCAGCCCCCGTCGCCACATCGTGGCGCGGCTGGGCGGCGAAGAGTTCGGCGTGCTGCTGGAAGAATGCGGGCAGGACCAGGCGGTGGCCGCGGCGGAAGGCTTCCGCGCCCGACTGGAAGAACTGGAGCTGGCGCATTTGAAGAGCCCCTTGCGCAAAGTCACCTGCAGCATAGGCGTCGCCGCCAGGGTGCCGGAAACGGACGACAACGGCCGCACCTTCTACGAAGACGCCGACAGCGCGCTCTACATCGCCAAGCGCTCCGGCCGCAACGCGGTCAGCCCCGCCCCCGCCACCTTGACGCCTCAGCACCAGCGCTGACCCCGCTCCGACGGCCTCGCCCCGCCATGCCCGCGGCCTATGCGCCCTCCTAGAATACGTAACGGCCGGACAGGTACAACATCCTCCCCCATAAATCGGTGGCGGGGCCGGAGTAAGCGGCCGCCCCGCCGCTGAAGCCGGCCCCGGTGGCGTAGCTGGGCATCCGGTTGCCCAGATTGCGTATGCCGCCGCTGACGCTGAAGCCCTTGCTCGGCTTCAGGCCGACACTGAGATCCAGCGCGGTGTAGGACCCCACCCTCTCCTTCACGTCCCCAGCATTGCGGTACAGCTGGGAGTACAGGTTCTTGAAAGACGCGTAGCTGCGCGCCGTCAGCCCCACAGAATAGCCGCCCCGGCTGTAACTCACTTCAAAGACGTTTTTCCAGCGCGGCTGCGCGCCGTAGTCGGCGTACTCCAGCATCGGATCGGTCTCGGTCTGCGATTCCCGGTAGCTGAAGATGCGGCTTTGCGCATTGCGGAACTTGAGCTTGCCGTAAGCGCCCAGCGACCAGTCGTACTGCACATCGATGTCGACGCCGGAAGTCCGGGTCTTGCCGATATTCATGTACGGCGCGGAAATGTAGTCGATGTCCCCCCTTACGCCGGGAAGATCGGCGGGCTTGCGCACCACGAAGCCGGGAAAACGGTCCGGATTGTCCAGCACGTATTGCGGGTCCAGCGACTGCACGGTGTTGGACACCTCGATCCGGTACCAGTCCACGGTGGCCGACAGCGCCGGAGTCGGCTGCAGCACCAGGCCCAGCGCGTAGTTCCGCGACTCCTCCGGATTCAGCCCCGGGTTGCCGCCGCTGCGCAGCTGATTGCTGGCCAGGCCGCAGCGTTCGCGGGCGATGCCGCGGTCGGCGCACTGCGCGTAGTCGTACACCGAAGTGTAGGCCTGCCGCGACGCGTACAGCTGAGGCAGCGTCGGCGCCTTGAAACCGGTGGTGACGGAGCCGCGCAGCATCGCCGGCTCCCAGGGACGGAAGGAAAAAGCCAGCTTGGGGTTGAAGGTGTCGCCGAAATCGTTGTAGCGGTCGGCGCGCACCGCCAGCTGGACCTCCAGATTCTTCAACACCGGCAAATTGACTTCGCTGAAAGCGGACAGCACCGAGCGGCTGGCCCGCAGACTTTGCTGGACGGCGAAATTCATGATCTTGCCGGTTTGCAGCAGCGGGTCCGGCTGCGCGTCTATCGATTCATGCGACCACTGCAGACCGGCGGCGAAGCCGGCGGGGCCGGCCGGCAGCCTGAACCACTCATCATTGCTGGCCTTGAATTCAAACGCCGACAAACGCGACGAGGACGTGTTGGCGATGGTGGCCAGATACGGCCGCAGCGCGGCGGCGTCGTTCTGCTGCGAAAACGGGTTATAGAGCGGCCCGCCGTCGGCGCCGTTCCGCAACATGGCGAGGAAAGCGTCGTTCAACACCACATTGTTCTGCCTCGCCTCCACCTTGTTCAAACCCAGGTTCAGCGAGCTCTCCAGATCCCAGTCGCGCCACAAGGCGCGTCCGCCCAGCACCGCGCGATACGTGTCGCTGGTGATCTCGTTGAGCCGCCGGCCGTTCTCCGACAGATTGCGGGTGATTTGCAGATTGTCGGTGGGTTTGAAGTCTGGATACACCGACGCCAGGCCGCCGTCCCGCGGATAAATCGCCCAATTGGGCGACACAATGGTCTGCACAAAGGAATAAGCGCCGTCCAGCGGCGTCTCGGTGCGGTTCAGCCCCAGTTCGGCGAAGAACTCCGCGTCGCCGCTCAAACGCCGGGTGTAATGGGCCATCAAGCCATAACGACTGGTGCGCGGCGCTAACTGAGCGCCCATCTCATCCACGTCGGACACGCACAGCGCGGCTCCGCTGGGCCGGGTGGTCAGCCGCCACGGCGGGCAGCCGGGCAAGGGCTTGGCCAGCGCGTTGCTTCTGTCGGCGTTGGGCGTGCGGTCGTTCCAATAGCCCCATTGCGCGCCGCTGCGCAGATCCGGCCCGCCCTGAAAACGGTAATCGTTGCTGCGAGTGGCGTCGTGGTTGCGGCTGAACACCGGCTCGCGGTGGTAAACGTCGAAAGACAGCAGCAGGTTCTGGCCATCCTGTTCCAGATCCCCGAAGCCGCCGCTCAGATTCAGCCCCTGCTCGATGCCGTCTCCATCCAGATTGCCGCCGCCGCGCAGCGCCGCCTCGGCGCCCCGGAAGTTGCGCCGGGTCTTGAAGTTGATCACGCCGGCCACCGCGTCGGAACCGTAAATGGCCGATGCGCCGTCCCGCAGAATCTCCACCGACTCAATCACCGACAGCGGCAAGGTGTTCAGATCGACAAAGGCGTCGGTGCCGCTGATGAACATCGCGTAATTGGGCAAGCGACGGCCGTTCAGCAAGACCAGCACGTACTTGGAGCTCATGCCGCGCAGGCCGGCGGTGGCCGCGCCGGCGGCAAAGCTGTTGGAGTTGGTACCAGCCAGCAGGCTGCCCACCGACGGCAGCCGGTCCAGCAACTGGATCACGGTGGACGCGCCGGTCTTGTCGATATCCTCTTTCTTGATCACCTCCACCGCCAAAGCCTTTTCCTTGCCGATGCGCTTGATATTGGAGCCGGTCACCGTCACCCGCTCCAGCGGGACGGCCTCCTCCGCCCAAGCGCCCATGCCCAAGCCCATGCTCGCCGCGGCAACCGCCAGATAGCTGCGTTTCATCTCCTTACCCCCTTGTAGTGCGCTCGCCGGTCGCGGCGCGCGCCCCTAAGCTGCCGCAGCGGGCGCTACAAAGAGATTGGCGGTAGTCGCCGGCCCCCTCCCCAAGGCCGGAAGACCACACATCCATTTAAAATCAACATCTTAAATAAATTTCAGCTGTGGCGATAAAAGCACAGGCGCGCCGGCCCGCCGCGCGGTTTCCGATGCCGGCATTATTATTTACATCTTAAGCATGCAATAAGATCATGGCCCAAAGAAAAAGGCCGCCCAAGGCGGCCTTCGCTGCGCGGCAATCCGGCGTCAGGCGGACTTGCGCGCCATCAACCAGCCGGCGAAGCCGATCACGCCGACGAAGAAGACCGCCACCCAGAACGGCATCGCCATTCCCAGGAAGGTCCACTCCACGGTAGCGCACTCGCCGCTGCCTTTGAACACCTTGGAAATCACCTCCGTCAACGGTGAGGACTCCATCAGGAACTCCAGGCCGGGACCGCAGGCCGGAACCTGGTCCGCCGGCAGATGTTGCAGCCACAATTGGCGCAGCGACACCGACAGGCCCGCCAAGGCGGCCAGAATCGTCAAACCACCCCAGGCCCTGGCGCCGCAACGGCCTGGATTGACCAGCGCCGCCAGCAAGGCGATCACGCCCGCGGCGATCACGCCGATGCGCTGGAAAATGCACAGCGGGCACGGCTCCAGGCCCAGCTGGTATTGCGCGAACAATGCAAAACCCATCGCGCCGGCGCAGGCGGCGGCGATCAGCAGAAAACCTTGTCGGTTGCTCAAGCCCATATCTTCCTCAATGTTTGGCGGTATTACGTCATGGCGCATGATTGTGCCATACAACATGGAGGAGTCAGAACTGCCCCGCGACTTAAAGTTCCAGAAAGCGGCGTATCGCCTCTTTCTGATGCAAGGCGTCCTTATAGCCCAGCGTGATCAGCTCGCGGGTGTAGCCCGGCTCGAACAATAGATAAGTGGCCAGGGCGGTACCGCGGTGACGGGTGGCGCCGGTGCCCTTCAGCAGGAAGCGCAGCAAGGGCGGAAACAGCCGGGTGTGCTTGTAGGCGATGCCCTCCAGCGATTTGCTGGGGTTGAGCATGAAGATGTCCACCTTGCGCAACTGGGTCTGCCGCGCCAGGTCCTCATGGCTTTGCAGCAGCGACACGGTGTGATTGACCCGGGTCAGCCGTTCCATGTCCACCGACATGCTGTCTATGAACACGCTATTGAGCAGATGGCCGAAAATCTGCGCCGGCGACGGATAGAAACCGCTGTGGCGGCGTTCTATGGTGTCCGGCCGCTTGCTAGCCAGGCCGACGACAAACAGCTTTTCCGCGCCCAGGTGCAAGGCCGGCGACAAGGGGGACAGCTGCCGCACCGCGCCATCGCAGTAAAACTTCTCGCCCAGGCAGACCGAGGGGAAAATCAGCGGAATGGCCGAGGTGGCCATCATGTGTTCGATATTGATGCGTTCGCGCAGCCCCAGCCGCTGATAGCGCTCCCACTCCTCCAGGCTGTCCGCGCCCTGGAAAAAAGTGACCGACATCCCGGTGGTGTAGCAAGAAGCCGTCAGCGCCAGCGCCTTGAGCGCGCCGTGACGCACGGAATGGTCTATGCCCTCGAACACCATCACCTTGGTCAGCAGCTCGCGCAGCGGGGCGTTGTCCAGAAAGCTCTTGGGATTGCGCCACAGACGGCCGCCGGACAGGATGGACAGGCCGAAGTGCAGAAAAGTCTTCAGAAAATAGCCGGAACTGGCGTCGTAGACATCCTGGATGTGCAATTGCTTCCACATCTGCGCCAGCGTGGACACCGCCAGATGGAAATTACCGGCGCCGGAGGCCAGCGCCACCGCATTGATCGCCCCGGCGGACGTGCCGCAAATAATGGGAAAGGGATTGACGCGCGCGTCCGGCAGCAGCCGGGCAATTCCCAGCAACACCCCCACCTGGTAAGCCGCGCGCGCGCCGCCGCCCGACAAGACCAGCCCGATATCGGATTGCCTCCCCATCCCGCACCTCGCGTGGCTATATTGGCGGCGGATCGGCATGCCCGACGCCGCACGGCTTCTTGTTCTATTTAGGCATAGTCAAACGCCGCGGCCAGCGCCAACTTCGCGCGGAGGAAATCGGCGTACAGGCTCAATAAGCAGCCGCCGTCTGCATGGCCCATAAATGCGCGCCCACCAGCGCGCGCCACGGCGCGAAGCCTTGCAGCCATTGCTCGGTTTCGCGCGGCGACACCGCCTCGGCCCGCTCCAGCAAGCGCTGCAGACCGCGCCGAACCGCCACGTCCCCGTGCAAGGAGCCGTCCAGCCAGCCATAGCCGCGCAACAGCGCGTAGCTGACCGTCCACGGGCCGATGCCGGGCAAGGCCAGCAAGCGCGCGGCGATCTCCTCCGGCGCGCCGCCGTCCAGCCAGCCCTGCAAGGGCAAGCCGCCGTCGGCCGTCTGCCGGCTCAGTTCCAGCAAGGTCCGGGTCTTGGCGCGGGAGAAGCCGGCCTGGCCCAGTTGGTCCGCCTCCAGCTCCGCCAATTGCTCCGGCGACGGATGGCACAGCAGACCGCCGCTGTGGCGCTTGCCGACCAACTGCATCAGCCGACGCCGCAGCGAGATGGCGGCGTGGACGCTGATCTGCTGACCGGTGACGGCCCAGACCAGCGCCTCGAACGGCGTGGTGGTTTGCGGCACGCGCAAGCCGGGACGCGCGGCGATCAGGTCGGCCAGCTGCGGATGGCCGCGATGCGCGCGCTCGAAATCCGCCACCGGCTGCGCCAAGCCCAGCATGCGGCGCGCCATGGCGGTCAAGGCCTCCGCGTCGCCGGCCTGCGGCGAAACGTCCGCGTCCAGCCCCACCCGCACCGCGTCCGCGGCGAACGTCATGCTCAGACAGGCCGGCTCGCCGCGCCACAGCAAGCCCTTGCTCAGGCTCAGCGCCGTCACCCGCTCGGACAGCTCCTGAGCGTCGCGGCGGTGGAAGGCCATGAAGTCGTCCCGGCGAAAATCCGCGGGCAAAGACAGGGATAAAGACAGCGAAACGAAATCGGCCGGTTCAGCCATGGATCAGCGCGCCTTGCGAAAAGTCAGATTGATGCGGCGGCGCCCCAGCAAAGGATGTTCGCCCTCCGCCACCGGCAACACCCCGTGGAAACGCATGCGGTCCGGCCCGCCCCACACCAACACGTCGCCGTGGCGCAACTCGATGCGGCCGGGACGCTCGGCGCGGCTAAGACCGCCGAACAGAAAGATCGCCGGCAGACCCAGCGACACGGACACGATGGGCGCGCCGAAATCGCGCTCGTCCTTGTCCTGGTGCAAGGACATCTTGGCGCCCGGCGCATAGCAGTTGATCAGGCAGGCATCCGGCGCAAAGCCGGGGAAGCCGGCCTCGGCGGCGGCCTGTTCGGCCAAGACGCGCAACAAGGCCGGCATCGCCGGCCACGGCTGGCCGCTGTCCGGATCGCGCTCGGCGTAGCGGTAGCCGCGCACGTCGGACACCCAGCCGCAAGCGCCGCAGCTGGAAGTGGCCACCGACATCGCCCGCCCTCCCGGCGTCTGCATGCCGCGCGGCGGCGCTTGCCGCAGCACGGCTTCCACTTCCGCCAGCAGCGCCGCGTCGATTTCGCTGGCGCGGCGGTGCAATAAGGCGGCGCCGGGCGACAGGCGCTCCAGCCAGCCGCCCTCTTCCGGCGCGAACAGATCCGCCATCGCCGGCCTCTGGCCTCAGGCTTCGCCTGCCACCATCATGCTGCGCAACAGCACCGAGCCCATCTGTCGGCCACCGCGCTCCAGCACGTCGTTGCCCACCGCGTCGATCTGCATGAACATCTCGCGCAGATTGCCGGCGATGGTGATTTCCTCCACCGGGTGCACGATCACGCCGCGCTCCACCCAGAAGCCGGCCGCGCCGCGCGAGTAATCGCCGGTGACGGTGTTGACGCCCTGGCCCAGCAGCTCGGTCACCAGCAGGCCGGTGCCCATGGCCTGCAGCAACTCCTCCAGGCTTTCGCCGGTGGAATGCACGACCAGATTATGCGCGCCGCCGGCGTTGCCGGTGGTCTGCATGCCCAGCTTGCGCGCCGAATAGCTGCCCAGCATATAACCCTGCAGCACGCCCTTGTCCACCAGACGGCGCGCCACCGTGGCCACGCCCTCGTTGTCGAAGGCGCCGCTGGCCATGCCGCGCAGCAAGAAGGGATCTTCGTCCACGGTGATGTTGGCCGACATCACCGGCTTGCCCAGAGAATCCAGCAGGAAGGACGATTTGCGGTACAGGCTGCCGCCGCTGATGGCAGCCACCAGATGGCTGAGCAGCGAGGCGGCGATCGGCGCTTCGAACACCACCGGATACTGGCCGGTCTTCACCTTGCGCGCGCCCAGCCGCCGCGCCGCGCGCTGGCCGGCCTTGGCGCCGATGGCCTCCGGCGCGTCCAAGTCCTCGCGCCGCCGCGCCGACGAATACCAGTAATCGCGCTGCATCGCACCGCCGTCCTCGGCCACCACCGCCGCGGAAATGCTGTGGCGGCTGCTGGCGTAGCCGCCGATGAAGCCGTGGCTGTTGGCGTAGGCGAAATGGCTGGACTGCGAGGACGCGGTGCCGCCCTCGGAATTGCGGATGCGCGGATCGGCCGCCAACGCGGCGGCCTCGCAGGCTTTGGCCAGCTCGATGGCTTCCTCCACCGGCAGCGCCCACGGGTGGTACAAGCTGAGATCGGGAAACTCGGTGGCCATCAATTGGGAATCGGCCAGGCCGGCGCAAGGATCCTCGGCGGTGTAGCGCGCGATGTCCCGCGCCGCGCGCACGGTGTCCGCCAAAGCCTCTTCGGAAAAATCGGAGGTGCTGGCGTGGCCTTTTTTCTGCCCCAGGTAGACGGTCACGCCCACGCCCTTGTCCTGGTTGTACTCGATGGTTTCCACCTCGGACAGGCGCACGCTCACCGTCTGGCCCAGGCCTTCGGAAACGTCGGCCTCGGCGGCGCTAGCGCCCTCGGCCTTGGCCAGTTCGATCACGCGGGAGGCGATGTCCTCCAGCGCGGCTTGGCTGAAACTGAATGTTTTGTCTGCCATAGTGTCTTTCGCAATGGTCGAAACGGCCGGAGGCCTTTTCCGGTATCATACCAGCCTTGAGAAAACCGATTGAGAATTGCCAACGATGACCCATTACCAGAACGACAGCCCGGACGACGGCTACGTCAGCAAATCCCAGCGCAAGCGCGATATGGATGCGCTGCAGGACCTGGGCCGCGAACTGGTGGAGCTGTCCAAGGACACGCTGAAAAAAATGCAGCTGCCGGAAGACTTGCTCACCGCTATTCTGGACTATAAACGCTTTACCGCGCACGGCGCGCTTCGCCGCCAGCTGCAATACATCGGCAAGCTGATGCGCGACGTGGACCCGGAACCGATCCAGCAATACCTGCAAATTCTCAAGGGCGAATCGTCCGAGCACATCGCCTGGCAGCACCTGCTGGAGCGCTGGCGCGAACGGCTGATGGACGACGACAAGATGCTGGCCAACTTCGTCACCGACTTCCCGGCCGCCGATCCGCAACAGCTGCGCACGCTGATCCGCAACGCGCGCAAGGAAAAACAGGACAACAAACCACCCAAGTCCTTCCGCCTGCTCTATCAGGCCGTCAAGGACGTGATCCCCGAACCGGGCAAGCCGCGCCTGCACCAGCAGGACCAAGAGGACGACGAGTGATGCTGAAAGTAGGCCTGGTCTCGATCTCCGACCGCGCCAGCAGCGGCGTGTACGAAGACAAGGGCATCCCGGCGCTGCGGGACTGGCTGGCCGCCGCGCTGGCCAGCCCCTTCGCCATCGTCTCCCGGCTGATCCCGGACGAGCAGCCGCAAATCGAAGCCGCGCTCAAGGCGCTGGTGGACGAGGAAGGCTGCCAGCTGGTGCTGACCACCGGCGGCACCGGCCCGGCGGCGCGCGACGTCACCCCGGAAGCCACGCTGGCGGTGGCGGACCGCGAGATGCCCGGCTTCGGCGAGCAGATGCGCCAGATCAGCCTGCGCTTCGTGCCCACCGCCATCCTGTCCCGCCAGGTGGGCGCGATCCGCAAGCAGGCGCTGATCCTCAACCTGCCCGGCCAGCCCAAGGCGATCAAGGAAACGCTGGAAGGCCTGCGCGGCGCCGACGGCCAAGTGGAGGTGCCCGGCATCTTCGCCGCCGTGCCTTATTGCATCGACCTGCTGGACGGCCCCTATATCGAAACCCATGAGGCGATGGTCAAGGCCTTCCGCCCCAAGTCGGCGCAGAAAAAACCGGCCTGAGCCATGGCTTACCAGTCCCCCGCCTGGCTGCGCGGCGGCCATGCCCAAACCATCTGGCCGGCGCTGGCGATCAAGACGAGCCGACCCGACTACCGCCGCGAGCTGTGGGACACGCCGGATGGCGCCCGCATCGCGCTGGACTTCGTCGCCGGACGGCCCGGCGCGCCGCTGGTGGTGCTGTTCCACGGCTTGGAAGGCAGCAGCGACAGCCACTACGCGCGCGCGCTGATGCAGGCCGTGCAGCGGCGCGGCTGGAACGGCGTGGTGCCGCATTTCCGCGGTTGCGGCGGCGTGGACAATCCCTTGCCGCGCGCCTATCACGCCGGCGACGGTGCCGAGGTGCGCTGGATTCTGAGCCGGCTGGCGCAACGCTTCCCCGTTTTGGCCGCCGCCGCGGTGTCCCTGGGCGGCAGCATGCTGCTCAACTATCTGGCGGACGAAGGCGCGCAGGCGCTGCCGCGCGCGGCGGCGGCGGTGTCCGCGCCGCTGGACCTGGTGGCGGCCAGCACCCGGCTGGACCGCGGCCTGGGCAAACTGCTGTACACCCGCATGTTCATGGGCACGCTCAAGCCCAAGGCCTTGGAATCGCTGCAGCGCCATCCCGGCCTGTTCGACGGCGGCAAGCTCAGCCGCGCGCGCACCTTCATCGAGTTCGACGACCTGGTCACCGCGCCCATCCACGGCTTCGGCACCGCGCTCAATTACTGGCGCAGCGCCAGCGCCAAACCGCGGCTGGGCCAGATCGCCCGCCCCACCCTGGTGCTGAACGCGCGCAACGACCCCTTCCTGCCGGAGCAGGCGCTGCCGCGCCAGACCGACGTGGCCGCCAGCGTCACCTTGGAGTTCCCCCGCCACGGCGGCCACGTAGGCTTCGCCTCCGGCGCCTTCCCCGGCACGCTGGACTGGCTGCCGTCACGATTGCTGGAATTCTTCGAACCGCATCTGGATTGACTGCGCGGCGCTTTCTGCGCATCTTGACGGCATCCCACCCTCAAGCGAAAGCGCCGCATGGCTTCCGACACCGTCAAGACCTCCGTCCTGCGCAAAACTTATCTGCGCATTCTCGCTCCGCTGTTCATCGCCTCGGTTCTGGCCTTTCTTGACCGGGTCAACGTCAGTTACGCCGCCCTGACCATGAACGCCGACCTCGGCTTCAACGCCAAGGTCTACGGCCTGGCCGCCGGCATCTTCTTCGCCGGCTACGTCCTGTTCGAAGTGCCCGGCGCCATCCTGGCCGAGCGTTGGAGCCCCAGCCGCTGGATCGCCCGCATCCTGTTCTCCTGGGGCGCGGTCAGCATGCTGCTGGGCCTGGTGCAGAACGAGTGGCAGTTCTATGTCCTGCGCTTCTTGCTGGGCGTGTGCGAGGCCAGCTTCTACCCGGTGATCTACGCCTCGGTGATCCCGCGCTGGTTCGTCGCGGACACCCGCGCCCGCGCCATTTCCATCACCCTGTGTTCGCTGCTGGTCTCCGCCATCGTCGGCGCGCCGCTGGCCGGCTGGATGGTGGGCCTGCAGCCCTTCGGCCTCAAGGGCTGGCAAAGCCTGTTCCTGCTGGAAGGCGGCGTCACCGTGCTTTACGGCTTCGCCATACTGCTGTGGCTGCGGGACGATCCGGCCCAGGCCGCCTGGCTGAGCGCGGAGGAAAAGCGCTATCTGATCGATACGCTGAAGGCGGAAGCGGCCGCCACGCGTGAACAACAGCCGGCCACGCTGCGCCAGGCGCTGGCGCAGCCGGCGGTGTTGCGGCTGTGCCTGATCTATTTTCTATGGATTACCGGTTTCTGGGGCTTTAGTTTCTGGATGCCCACGGTGAT
The DNA here is from genome assembly GCF_020544465.1 of Chromobacterium rhizoryzae. Taxonomy (NCBI): domain Bacteria; kingdom Pseudomonadati; phylum Pseudomonadota; class Betaproteobacteria; order Neisseriales; family Chromobacteriaceae; genus Chromobacterium; species Chromobacterium rhizoryzae. The sequence continues at coordinate 1,781,362 of NZ_CP066126.1, read as the reverse complement.
CAAGAACGCCTCCGGCTGGTCGCCGCTGGCCATAGGCCTCGCCTCCGCCGTGCCCATGCTGGCGGCGCTGGCCGCCATGCTGTGGCTGGGCCATTCCTCGTCCCGCCGCGGGGAAAAGCGCTGGCATGTGGCGTTGCCGCTCTTGCTCGCCGCCGCCGGCTTCCTGATCGGCGCTTTGAGCGACAGTATCGCCGTGGCGCTGCTCTCGGTCACCGTCGTCGCCATCGGCGTCTACAGCCCGATGGGCGTGTGGTGGTCCATCCCCACCACGTTTCTGACCGGCACGCTGGCGGCGGGCGCCATCGGCCTGATCAACTCCGTGGGCAATGTCGGCGGCTTCATCGGCCCTTACGCGCTGGGCTTGATCGAGGCCGCCACCGGCAGCCACACCCTGGCTTACTTCTGGCTCAGCGGCTCGCTGCTGCTCAGCGCGCTCTTGGTGCTGGGCTTGAAGCCGCAAGCGCAAACAGCGGACAATTCCAGCCAAGCCGCCGCTTCCGGCGGACGATAGGAAGAACCATGCCGACACGAATCTTCGTCCTCGCTCTCTGCGCTTTTCTGCTCTCCGCTTGCGCCGGCATGGCCGAGCGCCTGCGCGGCTCCCTGGAACCGCCGGCCGAGCGCGGCTACGCCATCCTGTCGCTGACCGGCAAATCCGCCAATCCGGACAGCGCGACGCTGGGGCTGAACATCGCCAACGCCGCCGGCCGCGTCGTGGCGGCCGACAGCGCCAGCCTGCTGACCGACACCGTGTTCGGCGAGCAGGGCAAGTCCATGGCCGAGGGCAAACTGATGCTGTTCACGCTGGAGCCGGGCCAGTATCGGGTGGAGCAAGTCTGGGCCAACTGGCTGGAGGACGGGGCCTGGGGCGTCAGCCGCAAGATGCGCAGCTTCCGCCTGGCCGCGCCGTTTGAGCTGAAACGCGGCGAGACGGTTTATCTGGGCAATGTGGACGTGGAAATGAGCTTCTTGCCGGAAGCGCGGTTGCGCGACGAATCCGAGCGCGATCTCGCCCACATCCGCCGCATCTGGAAGATCAAGGACGTGTCCGGCGTTCAGCTGCGGCCGCTGGGGCAAGCACGGCTCTGAGCTTCCGTTCAAACCCTCGAAGCCAGCTCAAAACCCGGCATGACCGCCGAGAAAGCGAAAGGCTCATACTATGTATGAGCCTTTCTTAAGCCACACCCACCGTATTATGCCCGTCCGCGCACGGTAGATCGCGAGCCGGTTCCGAACCCGCTCACTTCTGCCACAGCTTGGCCAGATAGGCCGGCTTCACCGTCGCCGCCGCGAGCGGTACGGCTTCCAGCACCCGGTAGGCGTTCTGTCGGGTGTCGCGCAGCAGCGCGTCCGCGTACGGCGCGCCGTCCAGCTTGCGCAAGGCCGCCACGCGCGGCGCATTGGCCTTGTCGCTGCGATGGGTGACCACGCCTATCTCGTTGCTGGCCAGTTTGACGAAGCTGCCGGGCGGATACACGCCCAGCTCCTTGATCAGCAAGGCCGCGTGCTGCGGATCGAAATCGCCCAGCTCGCCGCGGTACAAGCTGCCTATCACCAGCGCCGGCAAGGCCGGCTGAGGCTGATGGATGCAGGAACACAACACGTCCACCATGTGCAGCAGGGCCGCGTCCGGGTGGATATCCTCTCCGCGCAGCCCCTGCGGGTAGCCGTCGCCGCCGCGCTGCTCCTGATGGGTCTGCACCAGAAGATGCCAGTGCTCGTCCACCACCCCGGCCTCGCGCAAAATGGCGGAGCCAACGATGGGATGGGCGTAGAGATCGTCGCGCTGCGCGGCGTCCGGCGGCGTCGGCTGCCGCGACAATTGATTCAGCAGGCCGGTGATCGCCAGATTCATGCTCAGCGCCGCGCCCACCACCGCCTGCAAGCGCGCCTCCTCCATGCCCAGCCGCCGGCCCAGCACCGCCATGATGGCCGCCACGTGCACGCTGTGGGCGCTGCCGATATCGCGATAGGGCGTCAGCAACACGCTGGCCAGCACCCCGTCCGGCTGTTTGCTGGCCAGCCGGATCAACGCGTCCGCCATGTCCGCCAGCCGCCCGGCCAGGCCCGGCACCGCCAAGCCGTGCAATAGCAGGCCCTCGGCGCGGCGGGTCTGGAAGCCCAGTTCCATGATGGGATTGGGCTGCACCTGGGCCGCGGCCTCTTTTTCGCGCTGCGCCGCGCGCTCCAGCTGTTCGCGCTCCAAGCGCGCCGCCACCTCCTCGCTGTCGCCGTGCGCCAGCGTCACCAGCCGCTCGCGCTGCTCCGGCGTCAGCACGTAATGGCCTTTTTTCAGCAGCAGCAGGCCGTTCTTGGCGTACACGTCGACCGGCAATTGCTGGCCGATGCGCAAGAAGCTGGTGGGCAACTTCACTTTGGAGGAGTCCGGCATAATCTATTTACGTTTCGTTAAGTCATGCTTCAATGGCTGTGAATAATGCCGCATTCCATCGGCCTAAGGAAGCCCCCGCGGTCCCGCTCTCGCGCCGGCTTGCCATGCAATGCCGATGACATTAATCTAGTCGCTTCAATCCTCTTGCCTCGTTGGAGAATGCCGTTATGACAAGCAATCGACGCGTCGACGCTTCGCGCAGGGACTTCTTGAACAGCGCGGTGGGCGTGGGCTTCGCGCTGGCGGTGCAGCCCATCGCCGCCAGCGCCATTCTCACCGACGGCGACGGCCTCAGCGCCGGCGCGGTGGAAATCCCGACCGGGCCGGCCGTCATGCCGGGCTACATGGCCAAGCCCGCCGCGGCCGGCGGACCCTTGCCGGTGGTGCTGGTGGTGCAGGAAATCTTCGGCGTGCACGAGCATATCCGCGATCTGTGCCGGCGGCTGGCCAAGGCCGGCTATCTGGCGGTGGCGCCGGAGCTCTATTTCCGCCAGGGCGACCCGAGCAAGGTCGCCAGCATCGGCGAATTGCTCAGCGGCCTGGTCAGCAAGGTGCCCGACAGCCAGGTGCTGGCCGATCTGGACGCCACGCTGGCCTGGGCCGGCGGCCACGGCGGCGACGTCAAGCGCGCGGCCGTCACCGGCTTTTGCTGGGGCGGACGCCAGGCGTGGCTGTACGCGGCGCACAATCCGGCGCTCAAGGCCGGCGCCGCCTGGTACGGCCGGCTGCAGGGCGAGGCCGGCGCCAACACCCCGCGCCAGCCGCTGGACGTCGTCGCCCAGCTGCATGCGCCGGTGCTCGGGCTTTACGGCGGCCTGGACAAGGGCATTCCGCTGGAATCGGTGGACAAGATGAAGGCCGCGCTGCGCGCCGCCGGCAAGCCCTCCGAAATCGTGGTCTACCCGGAGGCCGACCACGGCTTCAACGCCGACTACCGCCCGACTTACAACGCCGCCGCCGCCGCCGACGCCTGGCGGCGCATGCTGCAATGGTTCAAACAACACGGCGTCTGACACCGGCTACTCTCCCGGCGGCCGTCTGGCGCAGGCCGCCAGCCGCATGCGGATCACCTGATTGAAGCGCGCCAGCCAGTAGGGATCGAACTGACGCTCCGAGGCGTTGATCTCGGCGATGGCGCGCATCATCGAATGCCGCAAGCCCCGATGCGCGTGCTTCAAGGTCACCGCCTCGAACGCGTCCACCAGGGCCAGGATGCGCGCGCCGCTGCAAATTTCGTCGCCGCGCAAGCCCTGCGGATAACCGCGGCCGTCCGGCATCTCGTGATGCTGGGCCACCATGCGCGCCGCGTCGGCCCAGGCCGGCATCCTCTCCAAGAGGCCCGCAGCCCAACCCGGATGCTCCGCCATCTGGAGGCGCTCGGCCTCGCTCATCCGCCCCACTTTCAACCAGAACGACTCCGGCAACAGCATCATGCCGATATCGTGCATATACACCGCCGCTTCTAGCTGCCTGTCGTCCACCATCCCCGGCGCCTGACGGCTGGCCTCCAGCGCCAATTCCAGATTGCGCTCGGTGCGGCCCTGGAACTGCGGCAGACGCTGCTCGAACTGCAGCGCCAATAGCCGGAAAAAAGCCAGATCGCCCTGGCTCAGCTGCGCGGCGGCGTCCGCCGGCGCATCCGACTCGATCACGTGCAAGGGAATGCCGGTGATCTGCTCCACCAATTGCTGACAACGCTGCAGCAGCTCGCCTACCGGGCACTCCGCCACCTGGTTCAAGGCCCGCATCAGCAAAGGCAGCTGCAGATCGTCCAGCAGTTCGTGGTTATCCAGCGCCTCCAGCGCCAGACCCAAGCGGTCCATCACCAACAGCATCACATCGCCTATCGAGTCCTCGTAGACCACCTCGCCGCTGCGCAGCCGCTCCAACAGGCTTTCCAAGGCGTGGACGAAAGGCACCACGAAGCGCACCTGGCACATGCTGGCGTCGCCCTTGATGCTGTGCAGCAAGCGAAACAGCTGATCGATCTGAGCGGCGTCGGTGTCGCCGAAACCCAGCTGGCAAACCAAGTGCTCCACCTGCGGCGCGTAATCGCTCATCACCTCCATGAAATCGTGAAACGCCTCCGGCTCCACAATCTCCAGCGTCAGCTCCTGCTTACCCATGCCCCCTCCCATTTTCAATCGCCCTTCATTCCAGTATATGCAGCATGCGGCAAAGCGTGCGACAGCGGCCTTTCCAAACCGCCACGCGCCGCGCATAATTTGCGCCCCCGGCGCATCGTCCGCTCTTTATGTCCGATATTCCCATGCAAAACCCACTGCAAACCCTGCAACAACACATCGCCTTCATTATTGAAGTGGATAAACTCAAAACGGTGTTGCGCAAAACCAAGGCCGCCCATGTCGACCGCTACGAGAACTCCGCGGAACACAGCTGGCAAATCGCGCTGTTCGCCCTCAATCTGCGCGACTTCGCCGCCGAGCCGGTGGACATCGACAAGGTGGTGCGCATGTTGCTGATTCACGACCTGGGCGAAATCGACACCGGCGACACCATCGTCTACGCCGCGGACGGCGCCGCCGAGCGCGAAGCCGAGGAACTGGCCGCGATGCGCCGCATCCTGGGCCTGCTGCCCCAGCCCATGGCCGCGCAGCTGCTGGCCTTGTGGCAGGAGTTCGAGGCCCGCCAAAGCGCGGAAGCGCGTTTCGCCCGCGCGATAGACCGATTGATGCCCATCTTGCTCAATCTGCAATCCGGCGGCCAAAGCTGGCGCGAAAACGGCGTCGGCAAGCAACAAGTGCTGAGCATGGCGGTGGGCAAAGTGGAGGACGGCTGTCCGCTGGCGGCGGACTGGTTGCGCGTGGAATTGGACCGCGCGGAGCGGGACGGTTACTTCGGCGCCTGAGCCCAAATGGAGAAAACCCGGTAGAAATGCCAGGGGATACTGAAAAAACAGGATAAAAACCCTTTCGGCCATGCAGAAAACGCTTGCCATGTCCCGGAACTATAGGCACTATTCCTGCCGCAGGATGCTCAAGTTGTGGATGTGTTGTTGTCGTAGTGGCATTAAGTCCGTACCTCAGTCGCCATTTCCCTTGAACTTCGTGCCTTTTATTTCAACTGCTCGTTTTGAGGAATTAACAAAATGGCAACCGGTACCGTTAAGTGGTTCAACGACTCCAAAGGTTTTGGCTTTATCACCCCGGATGAAGGCGGCGACGACGTATTCGCTCACTTCTCCCAGATCAATGCCAAAGGCTTCCGCACCCTGGCTGAAAACCAGCGCGTTAGCTTTGACGTCGTAGACGGCCCGAAAGGCAAACAAGCCTCCAACATCCAGCCCATCTAATCATCGCGATTAGTACAGCTTGATGAAAACCCGGCCTCGCGCCGGGTTTTTTGCATTTACGCTTCAACGCAAGGAATTCCCATGTCCGTCTCCGACGATCACGAACACATCATCGCCGCCACCCGCGACTGGCTGGAAAAAGCGGTGATAGGGCTCAATCTCTGTCCGTTCGCCAAGAGCGTCTACGTGAAGAACCAGGTGCGCTACGTGGTCAGCGACGCCGCCCAGCCGGATCAGTTGGCGCAAGAGCTCGCCTCCGAACTGCGCCTGCTGGCCGACAGCAGCCCGGACGAGATCGACACCACCTTGCTGATCCACCCTCGCGCGCTGCAACGCTTCCTGGATTTCAACGACTTCCTCGACATCGCCGACGCCATCGTCGAAGACATGGGACTGGACGGCGAGCTGCAAGTGGCCAGCTTCCACCCCAAGTTCCAGTTCGATGGCACCGGCATCAACGATATCGAGAACTACACCAATCGCGCGCCCTACCCCACGCTGCACCTGCTGCGCGAAGCCAGCATAGGCCGCGCGGTGGAAGCCTTCCCGCAGGCGGAAGCCATCTATGAAAAGAATATCGAAACGCTGAAACAGCTGGGCCTGGACGGCTGGAAAGCGCTGTTCGCCGGCAAAACGCCGTAAGCGCGGGCTCGCCACGCATTGCCAAGCCCGTCGCGGGCGTGGTACACCACGGGCATTCCACCTTCTTGGAGTTCAGCCCCCATGTCGCTCAGGCCCTTGCTGCCGCTCGTCGCGCTATTGTTGAGCGCTTGCGCTTTCACCCCGGTGCAGAAGCCCGTCGCCGGCGACGACTTTCGCGGCAACGAGCTGGGGCAGAGCAGCGCCAATCGCATGGCCAACCTGGCCATGCGCGACAATCTTGCCAGCTTGCAAACCCTGCTGGAAAAACTGTACAAGCGCAATCCCAGAGAATGGCGCAAGACCGGCGCGGCCGATTACCCGGCCGCGATGCGCCAGGTCATGAGCTCCATCCGCAACAACGCCCCGCTGCCGGCCTTGAGCGGCCAGCGCTCGATCGCGGCGATGAGCGCGGCCTTCGACCCCGGCTTTGGCGGCGACCGGGCCGGCGCCTTGATTTACGGCATGGGCTCCATGCTGGTGGATGCCTACGGCGGACGCACCGAGCTGTTCCTGGTGCATGGGCTGGACGCGCAGCAGCTGGCCAACGCCTCGCACAATCTGGAAGTGGCGGCCTGGATGCTGAACAACCGCCAGCTCAGCGGCGCGCCGGTCTTGCTATCCAATGAAATCGGCAGCGTGCGCAATCTGTCCTTCGAGCGGGAGTTCGGCAAAATGATGGCCAGGCTGGATTTGCTGGCGGAATTGTCGGACGAGAAACTGCGCCGCAGCGCCATAGACTTCGGTCAATCGCTGATCGCCGGCCCCTTCCTGCAGTTTCTGCCGGTCAGCGCCGTCGCCCAGGCCGCGGCGCCCTGAGAGCCCGTTCAAAGTCTCGCGAGCAAAAGCGAGACAAGGCGAAAGCCACTGAGAAAGCGGAATGGACTCATGACGCATGAGCCTTTCGAAACGGTTTTCAAGGCCCCGTTCCATCCATCCCGCTGCAGCGCGGCAGACATTGAAGCGGTTCCGGGAGTCGGGCTCAGCTCCGACGCTTGCCCACCTTGTCGCGGTAAAAGGCGCGAATGCGCGGCATATCGGCGTCGATATCGCCGCTGGGCGTGAATATGGGGCCGAAACCGGCCTCTTTGCGGCTGTAATCCAGGTACGCCAAGGCCACCGGCACCTCCGCGCCGCAGGCGATGTGATAAAAGCCGGTCTTCCATTCGGACACCGCCTTGCGCGTGCCCTCGGGCGGAATCGCCACCACCAGCCGGTCCGAACGCCGGTAAACTTCCACCATCTGCTGCACCAGGGAATTATTCTGATGCCGCTTGACCGGAATGCCGCCCAGCCAGCGCATCACCGGCCCCATCGGCCCGGCGAACAGCGTGTGCTTGCCCATCCAGTAGATCTTGGCCCGCGCGGCGAAACACACGGCCAGCGTCAGCGGAAAGTCCCAATTGCTGGTATGCGGCGCGCCGATCAGCACGTATTTGTCCCGCTTGGGAAACTCTCCTCGCAGCTTCCAGCCGCTCAGCTTGAGCATGGCGATGGACAAGCAGCGGAACAGCGGCCGGATCACGGGCGTGTCGAAAATGGTGAAATGCATGACGGTCCTGAGCAAGGGCCTCGCCCAGGACGGGGAGCGACAACCGAACAGGCGCCGCCCAGCGTCGGGGCAAGCGCCAACCACGTGGAAAAACGCCGGAATGTACCTGATAAAACTATCCCGGTAAATCCGCATTGCGAAATACAATCAGATCTCGCAAGTCCATGAATTCAAAAAGCAAGCGCCGCGCCGCCTCACTCCGCCAAGGGATGGATGCGGTACACGCAGCGCCGCCCGCCGTCTTCCAGCGCGTGCTCCAGCCGCCGCACTTCCGCGCCCGGCCCCAACACCCGGGCGAACAGCGCCAGCTCGGAGCGGCACAGGCCCTGACATTGGCGCGCCGCCGCGCAGATCGGGCAATGGTTTTCCAGCAACAACCAGCCGTCGCCGTCCAGGCGCGCCTCCGCCATATAGCCTTCCTGGCTGCGTATCCGCGCCAACGCGGCCACCCGCTCCCCCAGCCCGTCCGCACCGGACATCGCCAGCCGATATTCCTCCTCCGACTGCGCCTCTCGCCGTTGAATCAAACTCTCCAGGCCGGACTCGCCAAACAGCTCCCTCACCTGCTCCAGCAACTGCAAGGTCAAATCCGCGTGCCGGTCCGGAAAACGGCCATGGCCGCTCTCGGTCAAGCGCCAGAGCTGGGCCGGCCGGCCCACGCCCTGAGCCTGGGCCTCCATCCGCGCCAGCCCCTTCTCCTCCAGCGCGAGCAAATGCTTGCGCGCGCCCATGCTGGTCAGTCCCAATTCCGCCGCCAGCGTCTGCGCCGTCTGAGGCCCCCGCGTTTTCAGCAGATACAGCAGCCGATCCGCGCTATTCATCGCCGCGGTCACCGGACCTCCTCCGCCTCGCGGATCACGCCTTGCAGCCAGGCGGCGGCCAGGCCGCACGTCAAAGCGCCCAGAACCAGCACCAGACGGGTGTCCAGAATGGTCAGCACGCTGCCCAGCAAGGCCACCAGCACATTGGCCACGCAGAAGATCGTGGTCAGCAGGCCCATCACGCTGCCCTGCCCCAGGCTGGCGAAGCGCTCCGAACACCAGCTGGGCAGGATGGCGTTGTAAATCGCCAGCGGCACGCCCAACAACACAATCAAGCCTATGCCCGGCCAAGGCAGATCCGCCAGCAAGCTCAAACCCAGCAGGCCCAGGGCCACCCAGGCCGCATTGATGCGCGCCAGCTCCAGCGGCGCCCGTTTATGCCCAAGTTTGCCCAGCAAGGCGCTGGCCGAGGTCATCAGCACGCACATCAGCGCCGTCACCACCGCGATGCCGCGGCTGTCCAGCTGCGCGTACTCCACCAGCCACAAGGGGTAGAACTCGTAAAAAGCGTTGACCCCGACGGCGAAGGCCAGCTGCATCCAGAACAGCCGCGCCAGCAAAGGGTCCGCCGACAGCAGACGAAAAGAGTGCTGGCCGCGCATCACCTGCAGCAAGGACTGCTCCTGGTGCATGCGCTCGCCGGTTTCCGGCAGGAAGGCCAGCAGCACCCCCAGGCACAGCAGGATGGCGCCGGCCGCCAGCAGGAAAGGCACCGCCTCGCCCAGCGGCAAGGTCAAACCGCCGATCAGCGGCCCCACCAGCCAGCCGGTGTACAGCACCGCGTTGAGAATGGCGAAGGAACGCGCGCGGTCCAACTGCGGATGCAGATCCGCCACGATGGCGCGCGCCACCGCCACATTGCCCTCGGTCAGGCCGGTAACGAAACGCGCCAGCACGAACAACAGATACCAGCGGCTCCACAAGGCGTACGCCGTCAGCAAATAGCCCAGAAAGGTCAGCAACAAGGTTCCGGTCAGCACCCGCCGCCGTCCCAGCCGGTCCGACAACGCTCCAATCAAGGTGCTGCCCAGCAAAATGCCCAGCGGATTGGCGGCCAGGGCCACGCCCAACAGCAGCTTGGGCGGCAGCCCCAGGAAGTGGTTGAACGCATCCGGCGCGGAGTTCACGAAGATGGGCGCCAGGATGGGATAAGGCATGGCCACGCCGGCCGTGCTCATCAGCGCCACCAGACAGACAGTCAGCAAAATCAGTTTGGGATGGGAAACATTCATGACGCATACCAATGAGACGATGGCCCATGCTAATCTCGCCATCGCAATAAGTAAACAAATTAGTTTACTTAATATCGCGCCGCGTACTGGAAATCATCAATACAGCATATAGAATGCTGTACGTATGGTTACGAAAAGGCGCGCAGAAACAGGAACCAGATGGCATTCCAAGCGTCTCAAACTACACAAGACCTACTTTATGTTTTTGGAGACTTCCATGACTTCGATGACCAGCAAATCCGCCGTTAAAGCCATTGCCGCCAGCCTGATCGCCGTCAGCCTGCTGTCCGGTTGCGCCAATATGTCCAAGCGTCAGCAAAACACCGCCATCGGCGCGGCCGCCGGCGCCGTGCTCGGCTCCGTGCTCACCGGCGGCGACGCCATCGGCACCGTGGGCGGCGCCGCGGTGGGCGGCGTGGTCGGCAATCAGACCGGCAAACGCTAAACCCGCGACCCCATTCCAAGAGCCAGCCCCGCGCTGGCTCTTTTGTTTTGCCCGCCGCGCCCATATCATCAATACAACAGCACCACGGGCCACGCCATGACCTCCTCCGCACGCATGAATTGGGAACGACTCCTCTCCACCAAACGCTTCAAAGTCATTCAGGGCCACGTCAAGGAAACCCGCACCCCAGCCACCGAAGAAGGCAGCCCGGGCTTGCGCACCGACTTCCACATAGACCACGACCGCGTGGTGTTCTCCAGCGCCTTCCGCCGGCTGGGCCGCAAAACCCAGGTGCACCCGCTGGCGCGCCACGACCACACCCACAACCGCTTAACCCACAGCGTGGAGGTGGCCAGCGTCGGCCGCAGCCTGGGCAACCGCGTCGGCATGATGATGCAGCACGCCCATCTGCTGCCGGACAACTACACGCCGCACGATATCGGCGCCGTGGTGCAAGTGGCCTGCCTGGCTCACGACATCGGCAATCCTCCCTTCGGCCACACCGGCGAATACGCGTTGCGCGACTGGTTCCGCGCCGAACGCAACGCCCACTGGCTGCACGGCCTGGCGCCGGAGGAAATCCGCGACGTGCAGACCTACGAAGGCAACGCCCACGGCCTGCGCATGCTGGCCACGCTGGAAATGTACACCGGCGAAGGCGGCATGCGCCTGACCGCCGCCGCCCTGGGCGCGCTGATCAAATACCCGTGGACATCGGACGCCGAAGCCGCCCAGGCGCGCGACAAATTCAACATCTACCGCACCGAGCTGCCCTATTTCCAGCGCGTGGCCTCGGAGCTGGGCCTGCTGCCCAAGGGCGTGATGCAATGGAGCCGCCACCCGCTGTCCTACCTGATGGAGGCCGCCGACGACATCTGCTACGCCATTCTGGACCTGGAAGACGCGGTGGAGATCGGCATCCTGGACTTCAAGGAATTCGAAACCCTGTTCTCCGGCTTCACCGAATACGAACGCATCTGGGACATGCAGGACGTGCGTCAGAAATGCGGCACCCTGCGCGGCATCGCCATCGGCCGCTGCGTCAGCGAAGTGGCCGAGAAATTCATGCTGCACCACGACAGCCTGCTGCGCGGCGAATTCCCGGCCAAGGACTTGATCAACCTATGCGGCGCCCAAGTGCAGGACGCGCTGATCCACGCCAAGGAACTGGCCAGCACCCGGGTCTACCGCCACCGCACCAAGCTGGTGACCGAACTCGCCTCCTACCCGTGCATGGCCGGCATCCTGGACGCGCTGATCCCCGCCGCCCACGCCTACGTCAGCAAGGGCGCCGAGCGCCTGAGCCCGCGCGAGCACCTGGCCATGGGCTTGCTGGAACAGCACATCCGCAGTGACGACAGCCTGTATCAGGCCTATATGAAAGTATTGGACTTCGTCGGCGGCATGACCGACAACTACGCCGCCAACCTGGCGCGCGACATTTCCGGCGTGGGCATTCTATAACTCCGCCCCGCCGCAATTCGGCAGTTAAAAAATCAGAAAGACAGGAATGCAGCACACCACCCGTTTTTGCATCGTCCGCCATGGCGAAACCGACTGGAACCGCGAATATCGACTGCAAGGCCACACCGACATCCCCCTCAACCCCACCGGCCAGGAACAGGCGACAAGCCTCAGCCGCGCGCTATGGCCGGGACGCTACGCCTTCGACGCCCTCTACGTCAGCGACCTGACCCGCACCCGCCAGACCGCCGCGCCGCTGCAGGCGCGATTGAATCTGACGCCCACCTTCAGCGCCGAATTGCGCGAGCGCCACATGGGCGTGTTTCAGGGCCTGACCTACGCCGAGGCGGAACACAGCATCCGCGACGACTATCTGCAACTCAAATCCCGCGATCCGGACTACGACCTCAAGGGCGGGGAAAGCCTCAACGCCTTCATGGGCCGCATCCGCGACGGTTTCACCGGCATTGCCCGCCGCCATCTGGGCCAGACCCTGCTGGTGGTCACCCACGGCGGCGTGCTGGAAATGATGTACCGGCTGGCCACCGGCAAGCCGATGTCCGAAGCCCGCGACTTCCCCATCCCCAACGCGGCCTTGAACTGGCTGAGCTATAGCGACGGGCAATGGCGGCTTGAACAATGGGCCGACGAATCCCACCTGGCCGCCGCGCTGGACGAAATTCAATAGCAAGACGGCCGCGCCCCCAAGCGGAGCGCGGCCGGTCGCCAACTACGCCAAGGCTAGCAGAGTGCGCGCGATGGTTTCCGCCGACGGCAACTCCGTTGAGCGCCACACCAAGCGGCTCTTCGAATCCACCAGCAAGACCTCCGTGTGGTGCGCGCTCAAATCCGTCCGACGCTGATTGAACGTGGCCAGCATCAAATCCAGGTCAGCCAGCTCGGGGCGGGCCGCCCGCCAGCCTGGTTTAGGCCGAAACCGGGCCAGCCACCGCCGCAGCTGTTCGGGCGAATCGTTCAATGGGTCAAGACTCAACGACAATAACTGTATCCGCGCCCGCTTTGATTCCGGCAGCAAATCCTGCACTTGCCGAAACGTCGCGCCCTGGATCGGGCAGACATTGGAGCAGGCGGTGAAAATCAGCTGAACCGCCGTCACGCGCCGCTGCAACAAGGCGTGAAAGCTGCGCCGTTGACCATCGCTGTCATTCAGCATGAAGTCCGGCAGCGGCAGCGGCGGAGAAATCTCTCCGTGCGCCAGGGCCAGATTTCCGGCCCACGCGGTTTTGGCCAATGCGGCCGGCCCCGCCAGCCATAAAGGCGCCAGGCCCGCCAAGCCCATCGCAAACCTCCGCCGTCCCGGATTCAACGGCGCGCCGCCCTTGCCTTGCATGCTAATGCCCCTGTAGAAAAAGCCATAAAGCCCGGCATTCCGCCGCGCTCAGCCGGTAGCGCGGCATATCCGTGCCGATCAGGATATCGGTCGGGTCTTTCCCGCTACGCAACATCTCGCAAAAGCTCGGTTCGGTATACGCCCGCTCCGGCCCCCCGCGCCTGGCGCTGGCCTCCGTCAAGAAGCGCGCGCCCAAATCCGGCGCAAACCGGCCATCCGCCCGCGCCTGATCCTGCAAGCGATGACAGTTGGCGCAACGCGCGTACTCGCTGTCCAAGGGGCGGTTATGGACATACAGCTGGCCGACCAAGGCGGTCTGGCCGTAGAACAGCCGGCCGCCGTCCACAGCCTCCTCGCCGCCGGCCGCGCACGGCGTCCCCCACAGGGCAAGCCCGCAGGCGAGCGCGCCCAAGCCCCGTTTAATTGATGGCGATGATGCGAGCGACACTGGGCACCCCTTGCGGACTCATCGCGAACAACATGTAGTAGCCCGGCAAAACTACTCCGCTATCCGTGGGAATCTGCAGGGAATAACGCATTTCCCCCGCCATCGGCGCGAGTTGCGACACCGACAAAGCGATCCGACGCTGATCGTTGTTGACCGAATGCGTCACCGCGGACAGCCTCATCAAGGCGAACTGGCTCGCCGCCTGCTGCGTTTTGACTTCGATCACGCTCCCCGGCCGCGCCTGCGCCGGCGCGGCGCTAATCACCGGCCGAGCCGCCGGGCTGCCGTCCGCGTTCAACAAATAAGGAGGGGTCAGGATCTCCGCGTTCAAGTGATTTTGCGGGCAGCCGGCGCCGCACAAGCCGCCGCCGCCGACAAACACCCGCCCATCCTGCAACAGGATCGCCGTGCTATGGTAGGTCCGCGGCACCTGCATGGGCTTCAAGGGCTGGAACACCTGTTTCGCCGAACTCCACAGCTCCGGCGTCAGCACCGCATAGGAGTCCGTGAACGGCTGCGGTATCGTCTGCCCGCCCACCACCACCACGTCGCCGTCGGGCAAGGCCACCGCATTGGCGAATGCGCGGCGATAGCTCATTCCGGGCAGCGACTTCACCTTCACCTGGGCCTTGGGTCCACCGCGGATATCGATCAGATGGGCCGAGTTGCTCGCATAGGTGGTGCCCGTGTTCTGCTGATAAGCCGGCGCGCCGCCCAGCTTCAGAATCAGGCCGGCGTCAAACATCACCGCATTGCCGTTGATGCTGTAAGGATCATTGCCGCGCGTCCCCGCCGAAACGATGCTGCCGGCTCCGCTGGTGCCTATCCAGTTCATCTGAGCGCTGGGGCCGGCATGGAACACCGTCCCGCCGCTGCCGGCGAACAGCCATAAATGGTTGTCGCCGCGGTACACGCTGCCGTTGGCGTCCTGCGGATCGGGGCCGATCACATTGTTTTCCGGCACGCCGGAAAGCACGGTCCAATGACCGTTGCCCCACACCTCCCCGCTGCGGTTGGGCCGGCTCTTGCTGTTGTAGCCGCCGCTCCAGGAACCGCCCAAAGTCAGCACCCGGCCGTCCGACAATACGGTATTGGCCTCATAGCCCCGCGGAATGTTCATATTGCCGCTGGCGCTCCAGCGCTTGGCCGCCCAATCGTATATTTGCGTTTTAGGGCTGCTGGAGCCGCCGTTGATCAGCAGATTGCCATTGGGCAACATCGACGTGCCGGGGCAGAACAGATTCGCGCCGGTGGTCACCACCGTCAACGGCAGCGGCGCGTTCTTCGCCGCGTCGAACAGCGCGGTATAGGTCTTGCTATTGCCGTTGCCGCTGTCCCCGCTGAAGGCGTCGGGAAAATCCGCGGACCACATCATCAACTTGTTGTCCGGCAGATTGGCGACGCCCACCGGGGTGACCGGCAGAGGAATCACACCGCTCCAGGCGGAGGGAAGCGCCGCGCTTTTGGCGCCGGGATAATCGAACATGAACTGGTCGTTCACCTGCGCCTTGCCCTGGCACGGCCATTGCACCACCTTGGTTCCCTGCGTCGCAACGCCGGAAAAGATGTTCACGCACTGGCCGCTGGAGGCCGACACGATATGGTAAGTGCCGACATCCACCGGCTGGATTTTCCACTGATCATTGGCCACCGCCACGCTTTGGCATGGCCACTGAATCAGCTGAACGCCCTGGTTTCGGCTTGAAGCCGGCACATTCAAGCACATCTGCGATTTCTGCGAGACGATGTGGTAGAAGCCGTTTGCCAGCGGCACGAAAGTCCATTGCTCATTGCTCCCCGCCGAGCAAGGCCATTGAATGATGCCGGCTCCGGAGCTGGTCGAACCGCCGCCGACATTCAAGCACTGCCCGCTATTCACCGCCACGATGCCGGTGGCGGCCGCCGCGCTCACTTCAGGACACAGCAGCCATGACACGCCGAGAACACCGCTCGCCAGCGTCATCAATCCGTTTCCAAGCTTCAACATGAAGTCCCCTTAATAGCCTGTTCAAAGTCCGCTGCGCCCCCTGGGCGCAACACGGCGAATCCATCTTCAGAGTGCCCCTCCAGCGCCTGTTTATTCCTCGTCTTCAGCCGCAAGACCTTGCCTCGTCTTGCTCGCAGGGCTTTGGACAGGCGCTTATAAATCGCTTGATCCACACACGTCACGGCATGCCAAGATGCCCTCCCGATCCTTTCCCACGGCCGGATCGGCCGGCGCCGGACACTGCCGCCACTCTGATGGCCCGCCCCAATAAAAACAACAAAAATTTACAACAGATAATGATTTTTGTATCAAATACAGTACACCGTCCTGGAGGAAAGACCCAAAATCGCCGAACGCTTGAAAACAGAGGCGCTATTCAGAAGTGTTTTCTAATTAAATTAATATATTAAAAATAAAACAGGACATGTTCTCCCGACCTCCCCATGCGGTTGCTGTCATCCGCGGGCCGCCGGCACGACTAAAGGGCAGGACAGGAGCCCGTCACCGCCCTCGCCACCCGCGCCGCAGGCAAGCAAAACCTCAAGGCCGGATGTACCACAGCCGCGCCCGGCCCTAAAATAGACTTAAACCATCCGCAAAGGAGCACACCATGACCCTGCAAAAAACTGATCAGGAATGGCAAAGACAGCTGACGCCGGAACAATACCGCGTCACCCGCCAGGCCGGCACCGAACACCCGTTCAGCGGCGAACACTATACCCGCACCGAAAACGGCGATTACCACTGCGTCTGCTGCGGCACCCTGCTATTCCACAGCAACGCCAAATACGACCCCGGCTGTGGCTGGCCCAGCTTCTGGGCCGAAGCCGCCGGCGCGCGCATCGCCCGCATCGTCGACACCTCGCACGGCATGGTTCGCACCGAGGTGCGCTGCTCCGAATGCGACGCCCACCTGGGCCATGTGTTTCCGGACGGCCCCGAGCCCAGCGGCGAGCGCTATTGCATCAACTCGGTGGCGCTGGGCTTCACGCCCAAGCCTTGAGGCCGCCCAGGTCTGCCGCTGAACTGAACCCCAAACCAAAAAGGCAGCGCCGCCACGATCCATGGCGACACTGCCTTTTATGACTTTCCCGACTGCGAGCGGGCCTGCCGCCGTTTAACGCTTGCCGGCCGCCTCTTCGCGTCGGCGCTTGGCTTCTTCCAACAGATAGACCTGATAGTCGTCCAGATCGCCGTCAAAATCGCTGACGCCGCCGCGCGACACCATCCAGAACTCGTCGCAGACCGCGCGCAGCAGCGCGCGGTCGTGGCTGACCAGCATCACCGAACCCTCGAACTCGTTCAGCGCCACGCTCAAGGCCTCGCGCGTGGCCAGGTCCAGATGGTTGGTCGGCTCGTCCAGCAGCAATAGATTGGGGCGCAGCCAGACGATCATGCACAGCACCAGCCGCGCCTTTTCGCCGCCGCTCATGCTGCCCACCGCCTGCTTGACCATGTCGCCGCTGAAATTGAAGGTGCCGAGGAAATTGCGCAGACCCTGCTCGCGGCAGTCGTTGGACGGTGGTCGCAGCTGCGCCGGCGTTTCTCGCGCCAAGCGCAGCATATGCTGCAGCGGATCGTCTTCCGGCCGCAACACGTCCAGCTCTTGCTGCGAGAAGTAGCCGATGTTCAAACCTTTGCCGCGTATGATCTCGCCGCCGGTGGCCGTCAGCGCTTCGGCCACCGTCTTCACCAGCGTGGACTTGCCCTGGCCGTTGGCGCCCAGAATGCCGATGCGCTGCCCGGCCAGCACGGAGCGGTTCACCCCGTTGACGATCACGACGGGCGGCGCGCCTTCCTCCGCTCCCTCCGCCGCCGGATAACCGAACGAGGCCTGAGACATGGTCAGCATCGGGTTGGGCAGGCTGCTCGGCTCCTTGAACTCGAACTGGAAGTCGGCCTCGGTCAGCACCGGCGCAATCTTCTCCATCCGTTCCAACGCCTTGACGCGGCTTTGCGCCTGCTTGGCCTTGCTGGCCTTGGCCTTGAAGCGGTCGATGAACTTCTGCAGATGCGCCATCTTCTCCTGCTGCTTGGCCAGCACGGCCTGCTGCAAAATCATCTGCTCCGCCCGCATGTCCTCGAACTTGCTGTAGTTGCCGCCATAGCGCACCAGCTTGCCGTGGTCGATGTGCAGGGTGACATTGGTCACCGCGTCCAGGAATTCGCGGTCATGGCTGATCACCACCATGGTGCCGGCGTACTGTTTCAGCCAGGCCTCCAGCCAGACCAAAGCGTCCAGGTCGAGGTGGTTGGTCGGTTCGTCCAAGAGCAATAGATCGGACGGGCACATCAGCGCGCGCGCCAGCTGCAAACGCATGCGCCAGCCGCCGGAAAAGCTGTTCACCGGCCGCTGCAACTCGGCCACGCTAAAGCCCAGACCCAGGATCAGCGCCTGCGCCCGCGCGGGAGCATCATGCTCGCCGGCGTCGTTCAGCGCGGTGTAGGCATGCGCCATGCGCATATAGTCCTCGCCCGCCTCGGCTTCGGCCACTTCGCGCCGCGCCGCCAGCAAGGCGGTATCGCCTTCCACCACGAACTCGGTGGCGGTCTGCGAGGTTTCCGGCATGTCCTGCGCCACCTGCGCCATCCGCCACTGGCTGGGGATGGAGAAATCGCCGCTGTCTTCGTGCAGGCTGCCGTTCAAGACCGCGAACAGCGAAGACTTGCCCGCGCCGTTGCGCCCTACCAGGCCGACCTTTTCACCGGGGTTGATATTGACTGTCGCGCCGTCCAGCAAGACTTTGGTGCCGCGACGCAAAGCCACGTTTTTCAGAATAATCATTGGGAATAGCAGTGTTGCAGAATTTTAGGAAGCAAGAAAACAGCAGCCCGGCGACCACTTGCGTCCCGGCGGAATGCCATGAATTAAGCATGCCCGCGGACAAAAGCCGGGGCACGAGGGAGGGATTATACGCAGATGCGCGCTCACGGAGGATAAGCGTCTGCGCCATCTCGGCGAAACGCGGGGCGGCGGGCGCGTTCCAGGAGTGCATGCGAGCCGCCCTAAGCCATAAAACCTCGAACTCTCTCGCCTCCTAGGCCTTGGAAGCTCTCCACGCGTTGCAGCAGCCCTGAACATAGACGGCAGCCCTTATCAAGCCGTCTAAGTGTAAGTACTTATCCTCTTCGGAGCATCCTCGTCAAAACCTTGTGTGGCAAGTCTTTCACGGGGGCAATCCCACGCGCCCCCTCTCCTTTTGACGCATTTGGCATAACATCGACTTGCCCCCTCCGGCGACAGGAACTAATTTTTGAGTATCCCCAGCCCCGGAGAGTACCCGCCACATGCGCGCAGGCCTGAACCGCATTCTGTCCTTCGTCAGCGGACTGGGCTTGCGCGCTCAGTTGCTGCTGTTCGCGCTGGCCTGCCTGCTGCCCGCCGCGGCGCTGATCGGCATCGGCGCCTTCGAATCGGCCCGCGACATGCGCGACGCCGCTCAGGATCAGACCCGCGTGCTGGCCGACCAGGTGGACCAGGCGCTGGCGAGCAAGATCACGGAACTGGAACGCGTGCTGGCGCAGTTGAGCAGGCGGACGCCGATACGTCGCTTCGACTTCGATGAATGCGCCGTCGCGTTCCGCGACATCGCGCTGAGCTTTCCCTCCGCCACCCAGCTGACGCTCAGCAGCGCCACCGGCCTGCAAGTCTGCAGCCACGCGTCCAATCCCGCGGTCAGAACGCCGCCGACCAAGGCCGACTGGTTCCAGCGCGCGCTGGCGGCGCCCGGACTGATGCTCAGCGAGCCCTTGCTGGAGCCCGCCACCCAGCGCTGGGTGATAATGCCCAGCTATCCGGTGCGCGACGAGCAAGGCCGGCCCATTGGTCTGCTGACCGTGCAAATGGACTTGCTGACGCTGCAGGCCCAGGTCTTGCCCTCGACGCTGGACCGCAAGCTGACCATCGCGGTGCTGAGCTCGCAAGCGGCTTTTCTGTTGCGTTACCCCGACCCCGCGCTGTGGCACGGCAAAACCTCGATCAACGTCGCCCGCACCATCGCTCGCATCCGCGGCAACGCCTCCGGCTTCGAACTGGGCGTCGGTCGCGACGGGGTGTCGCGGCTTTACTCCTACCGCAAATTCTCCCAGGCCAACTGGCTGATCATCGCCGCGCTGCCGGAACAAGTGGTGCTCGCGCCCTACTACAGCCGCCTGCGCTGGAGCGCGGCCAGCGGCATCGTCACCTTGCTGCTCTGCGGCTTGCTGGCGCAAAGCTTCAGCCGCGCGCTGACCCGGCCGGCGCGCCGCTTGGCCGAAACCGCGCAAGCGGTGGCCGACGGCGACGCGCAGGCGCGCGCCCCGGAACTGGGGCCGCAAGAATTGCGCGCGGTGTCGCGCCAGTTCAACTTGATGCTGGACCAGTTGCAAACACATGTCACGGCGATCCGCCTCAGCGAGATGCAACGCGCCGGCATCATCAACACCGCGATGGACGCCATCGTCACCATCGACGCCGATCTGAACATCATCTTGTTCAACCCCGCGGCGGAACAGGCATTCGGCTATCGCGCCGAACAGGTGCTGGGCCGGCAGATAGATATGCTGGTGCCGGAAGCGCTCCGGCCCGGCCACGCTCAGCTGATCCACGGCTTCGGTCAGAACGGCCCGGTCAGCCGCAGCCTGGCGCCGGCCGGCGGCGTGCGCGGGCTGCGCGCCGACGGCAGCGAGTTCTACGCAGAAGCCTCGGTGTCCCAGCTGGAGGTGGAAGGCCAGAAGTATTACACCGCCATCATGCGCGACATCACCCTGCGGCTGAAAACCGAACAGGAGCTCAAACGCCACAGCCAGCAGCTGGAGTCGCTGCGCGACATGGGCCTGACCCTGCTGTCCGCCGCCAGCCCGCAGCAAACCGCGCAGGAGGCCTTGCGCATGCTGGCGCAACTGGTGCCGTTCTGGGGCGCGTCGGCCACGGTGTTCGACTGGAGGCACGAGGAAACCATCTTCCTGGCGCTGGAGTGCGACGCCAAGGACGAGATCCCGATCGACAGCCGCTTCCCCTTCTCCAGCTATGGCTTGAGCGATCTGGAACAGCTCAAGCGCGGACAGCCCAGCTTCATGCACGACATCACCACGCTGGCGCAGCCGCCGGCGCTGGTCAAATGGCTGCGCAGCCACGGCGTGCGCGCCTATCTGCGGCTGCCGCTGATGGCGGAAGGGCAGTTGCTGGGTTCCTTGAACCTGGCCTTCCAGGAGGTTGCCCAGCATGGCTTCGAGCATCTGGAGATCGCCCGGGCCTTCGCCCAGCAACTGGCCATCACCTTGCAGCACTCCATGCTGCGGCTGCGCATAGAACGGCTCAACCGCGTTTACGCCATCCTCAGCGGCATCAATATGTTGATCGTGCGCTGCCACGACCGCCAGGAACTGTTTCGCGAAGCCTGCCGCATCGCCACCCAGAGCGGCGCGTTCAAACTGGTCTGGATCAGCATGCTGGACCGGAGCGACGGCGAACACCGCATTGCCGCGCTGCAAGGACAGACCGAGCCGCCTCCCAACGCCGACGCGCTGCTGCAACTGTCCGCCGCCGCCATCGCCAGCGGCGGCAACATCGTCTGCAATCAGCTTGGCTCGCCGCTGCCCTACGCGGCGCGCGAGCAATTGCTGGCGCAAGGCATCCGCTCGCTGGCCTGCCTGCCGCTGCCGCTGCCCGGACAACGCGCCGCCTCGCTGACGCTGTGCTCCAACGAAGCCAACGCCTTCGACCACGAGGAAATGCAGCTGCTGGCCGAACTGGCCGGCGACATCGCTTTCGCGCTGGATCACATCGAAAAAGAGGAAAGGCTGCACTTCCTGTCCTACTACGATGAGCTGACCGGCCTCGCTAACCGCAGCCTGTTCCACGAGCGCCTGGCGCAGCAAATCAGCTCCAGCCACCATGAACAGCGCCGCCTGGCGGTGATCTTCCTCGACATCGAGCACTTCAAATCCATCAACGACGTCTACGGCCGCTGGGCCGGCGACCAGGTGCTGCGCCTGCTGGCGGCGCGGCTGGAGTCGTTTACCGAAGAGGCCCGGCTGCTGGCCTGCGTCAAGATAGACCGCTTCGCGCTGATCATCCCCGAGGTCAAAAGCGAGGAGGACATCGCGCGTCAGGTGATGCAGTTGCAGGAACACTGCGTCGCCCAGCCCATCGCCATCCTGGACAAGCAATTGCGCGTGTCGGCCAAATTCGGCATCGCCATCTTCCCGGAAGACGGCGCCGACGCGGAAAGCCTGCTGGAGAACGCGGAAGCCGCGCTCAAGCTGGCGCAAAGCACCAATGAGCGCTATTTGTTCTACCGTCAGGAAATGAGCGAACGCGCCGCGGTGACGCTGGAGCTGGAAAACCGGCTGCGTCTGGCGCTGGAGCGCCAGGAGTTCGTGCTGCACTACCAGCCCAAAGTGGACGCGGTGTCGCGGCAGATCGTCGGCGTGGAGGCGCTGCTGCGCTGGCAGAGCCCGGAGCGCGGCCTGGTGTCGCCGGCGCAATTCATCCCCTTGCTGGAGGAAACCGGCCTGATCCTGGAGGTGGGCGTCTGGGCCTTGCGTCAGGCCGCGCGCGACCATCTGCGCTGGCTGGAGGCCGGCTATCCGGCGCCGCGCATCGCGGTCAACGTCTCCCCGCTGCAACTGCGCCAGGCCGATTTCTCCGAACAGTTGCAACAGGCCTTGAGCGAAGGCGCCGCCGTGCCGGGCATAGACATCGAAATCACCGAAACCGTGGTGCTGGACAATCTGAACACCTGCGGCGAAACGCTGCGCCGCATCCGCGACATGCAAGTGGGCATTTCCATCGACGATTTCGGCACCGGTTATTCCTCGCTGTCCTATCTGGCCAAGCTGCCCACCCAGGAGCTGAAAATCGACCAGTCCTTCGTCCGCGCGATGCTGAACGATCAGGACGCGATGACGCTGACCGGCGCCATCATCGCGCTGGCCCATTCGCTGCAGCTTCGCGTGGTGGCGGAAGGCGTGGAAACCGACGAACAAGCCACCGCGTTGACGTATATGTTCTGCGACACCCTGCAAGGGTATCTATTCAGCAAACCGCTGCCGGCGGCGGAGCTGGAACGCCGCTTCTGGCGCGAGCGGCCCGATCCCTGCGCCCCGCTGCTCAACACCGTGCAGCCCCCCGCCACCGCGCCGGCGGGCTGATTCCACCCGGCCGGACGGCGCCCGATCCACGCCGCGCGCATGCAAAAAGGGAGGCCTGAGCCTCCCTTCGTCCCCGTTCGGGCCGCGCTGAGCGCGGCCTCTTTCAGCTTACTTGGCTGCGGAAGCCGCGGCTTTCTTGTGGGTCTTTTTAGCGGCGTGCTTCTTGTGCTGCGCCGGTTTCTTGGCGGCTTTGGCCGGAGCGGAAGCTTCCGCCTTGGCCGCTTGCGCTTTCTGAGCCGGAGCGGAGGCCGCTTGTTTGTGGGCTTTCTTGGCGACGTGCTTCTTGTGCTGCGCCGGCTTCTTGGCGGCCTTGGCCGGGGCGGAGGCTTCCGCCTTGGCCGCCTGGGCTTTCTGCGCCGGAGCGGAAGCGTGCTTCTTCACCGCCTTGTGCTGCGCTTTCTTGGCGGCGGGCGCGGCTTTGGCGGCCGGGGCGGAAGCCGGCTTGGCGGCTTCGGCGGCGAAACCGGCGGCGGAGCTCAGGGCGAAAGCGGCGGACAGTACGATCAGGCTCAGTTTTTTCATGATGACATTCTCCAGTCGGGTCAGGGGGGCGTCCGTCTGCTCAGTGCGGCCGCGACGCCAGGCTTTGGTGTTTCCTTGCTGCTCATCCTAGGCGTCCCGGCCCGCCCCCGTCTGTTAGTCAGTTGTAAAGGCATGTAACGCCAAGTAGCCTCCCTACTGAGTCTGCACCTCAAGCTCGCTGATCCGATACTCGCCATCCAGCCAGGCCACCACTTCGCGCGCGCAAGGGTGCTCCACCGCCGCGTAACGCGCGCGCAGTTCCGCCGCGCGCTCGCCCAGTTGATCCAGCCCCACGTCCTGCAGCAGCAGCAGATCCCGCCACAGCATGTCGGCCAGTTCCTCGCCGGCCACCACCTGGGCCGCCCGGCGCATCGAGGCGCCGTATTGATAGCGCGGCCCCAAGCGGTAGCTGTCCGCCAGCGTCAGCGCGGGAATCAGGCTGAGCGCGGCTTGTTGCGCCGGATTGATCCCATGCGCCGCCAGCAGCTCGGCATTGGCCGCGGACCGCCCGGTGAAGCCGCGCAGGTGCAGGTATTGCGACATCCGCGCGCCGTCGTTCACCGGGTAGTTGTCCCACAACACCGGCTTGCGGCCCAGCCATTTGCCCACTTGCAGCAGGTGTCCGGGCGAGATTTCGCGCGAGCACACCTCCTCGCCGGTCCAGAAAATATCGATGTCCGGCGCCAGCCACTGGCCCAGTTGCTGCAGATAGCCGGCCGGGCGCTGGCCGAACACCCGGTCCAGCACCGGATCGCTGGAATAATAGCTGGGGCAGACCAACAAACGCTCCACCGCGCAGCGCTGCCGCACCCAGGCGACAATCTCCGCCTGGCGCTCCGCCAGATCGGGCAGATCGCCGCGCATATCGTCGAACAGGATGGCCAGTTGGCTGACGCCGATGCGCTGCAGTTGCTCCAGCTTGCGCGCCAGCGCCTGGCGGGCCTCGTCGTTGAAATCCAGATACGCTTCGTACGGGCTCAGCCCCATGCCGAAACCGACCTCCTGCCGCCGGCAATGAGCGGCGAACGCCGCCAGCCTAGCCTCCTGCTCAGCCGGGTAGTCCAGCTGCCACTGGCGGCGCAGATACGCGTCCGCTTTCGGCGCGTACAGATAGAAACGATAGCCGTGCGCCGCCAGCGTGGTGACCAGCAGCTCCCGCTGCGCCCAATTCCACGGCTTGCCGTAGAAGCCTTCGATAGTGCCTAAAGGGATATTCATGTAGAGAAACCTTCCGCGTCCTCGGCGCATCGGCGCCAGCCTGCCTCGCGTCCAACGCCAGGCCGGATCTTCGCGCCCGGCCGGCGACCGGAATGGCCGCCGGCCATCGGAAAAAATGACTTCATCCTATTGATTGACTCAATAAGCTGCGCCAAGTTGCATGAAAAGGCCAGAATCTGGCGCGCTTATGCCATTGCCGGCAAGGCGTCCAGGGCCGCGCACAAGGCCGTCAGCTCCAGGCCCAGCGCCTGCATGCCGGGCATAGCCTCCTCAAGCCGCCCTTGCCGCAAGACGGCTTCCAGCGCGGCGGCCTCGGTCTGGATGCGGACCAGCCCCAAGGAGCCGGCGGCGCCTTTCAGCGAATGGGCGATACGGCATGCCTCCTCGCCCTCCTCGGCCCGCGCCAGGCCCTGCAGCCTGGCCAAGTCGTCGCGGTGCATGCCCGCGAATTTGCGCAGCAAGCGCTCAAAACGCTCCAGGTCGTCCCCGACGATGCGCAGGCCCGCCTCCAGGTCCACGCCGGGCAGCCTCATCAACTGTTCCCGGCGCCCGCTTTCCGGCGTCGGATCGACGCGGATCCTCTCGGGCGGAATCATCGACGGCAGCCATTTCAGCAGCAAGCCGAACAGCTGTTCCGGGTCCACCGGCTTGGCCACGAAGTCGTTCATGCCGACCTCCAGGCAACGCTGGCGATCCTCGTCGAAGGCGTTGGCGGTCATGCCCAGAATCGGGACCCGCTCCCAGCTCGGCATGGCCCGGATCCGGCGCGTCGCCTCCAAGCCGTCCAGCTCCGGCATCTGCACGTCCATCAGCACCAGATCGTATTCGCCCGCGGCGGCGCACTCCACGGCCTCGCGGCCGTTCCTCGCCAGCTCGGCTCTCAGGCCGACGCTGCCCAATAGCCAGAGCGCCACTTCCTGGTTGATGACGTCGTCCTCCACCACCAGCACCCGCGCGTCCGCGCGCAAGCGCAGTTCGGCCTCCACCTCGTCCGGCTCTACGCCGGCGGGCTCGGCCGCCACGCTCCGCCCCAGGGTCAGCCAGGCGGTCAGCCAAAACACGCTGCCCTGTCCTTCCCGGCTTTCCACCCCCACTTCGCCGCCCATCAAGGCCGCCAGCCGCTGGGTGATCGCCAACCCCAGGCCGGTGCCGCCGTATTTGCGGGTGGTGGAGTCGTCCGCCTGCTGAAACGCCTGGAACAGGCCGGCCAGCTTGTCGGCGGGAATGCCTATGCCGGTGTCGCGCACCTCGAAGCGCAGCAGCAGACGCTCGCCCTCGCTCCTCAGCAGCCGGGCGCGCAGGGCTATCGTGCCCCGCTCGGTGAATTTGACCGCGTTGCCGGCGTAGTTGAGCAAGGCCTGGCGCAGGCGGGTGGGATCGCCGCGCAGACACGGCGGCACGCCGGCGTAATCGATCTCCACGCGCAAGCCCTTGGCCTGCGCCGCTTCGTCGATCAGCGACCGCGCATGGTCGAACAGCGCCCCGACGAAAAAGTCGGTCCGCTCCAGCGACAACTTGCCGGCTTCGATCTTGGACAGGTCCAGAATGTCGTTAATGATGGAGAGCAGATGCCCGCTGGCCACCAGCACCTTTTCCAGCTTGGCCTGCTGCTCCGGCCGCGGCTGGGTGCGCATCAGCAAGTGGGTGAAACCGATGATGGCGTTCAAGGGCGTGCGGATTTCATGGCTCATATTGGCGACGAAGGCGCTCTTGGCCAGATTGGCCGCTTCCGCGTCCTCCTTGGCGCGCACCAGGGCCTGCTCGGTTTCCTTGCGCCGGGTAATGTCGGTGACGAAACCGATGATGGTGTCCGAGGCGCCCTGCGTGTCCGGCAAGTAGTACAAAATCATCTCCACCGCCACCAGCCGCCCGTCCCGCGTTCTTTGCCAGGTTTCGAACTGCGCCCGGCTCTGTTGCCGCAGGCGCTCCACGATGCGCGCGTAAAGGTCGGGCGTGGTGTCGGGCACGATGTCGGACACGTTCAGGCGCAGCATGTCTTCGATGTCGTAGCCCAGCAATTGCGCCGCGTAGCGGTTGACGTAGATCAGCCGCCCGCTGGCGACGTCCACCCAATGTATGCCTATGCCCACGCTGTCCATGGCGAACTGAGTGGTTTGCAGTTTGGCGCTGGTGGCGCGCACCTCGGCGGTGCGCATCGCCACCAACTCTTCCAGATGATGACGATGCTGGTCCAGTTCCAGGCCCAGGCGCTTTTTCTCGCTGATATCTTCCTGCAAGGACAGATAATGGCTGATTCTGCCGTCCGGCTGACGGATAGGCGAGATATGGGCGAAGTCCACATAGTCGCTGCCGTCCTTGCGCCGGTTGAACAGCTCGCCTTTCCACGGCTTGCCGGCCCGCAGCGCCTCCCAGAGTTCGGCATAGGTTTCCGCCGGGGTCAGCCCGGACTTGAGCAGATTGGGCGTTCGCCCCATCACTTCTTCCCGGCTGTAGCCGGTATTGCGGACAAAGGCTTCGTTGACGTATTCGATCCGCGTCTCCAGATCGGTGATGACGACGCTCTCCGGGCTCTGTTCCACCGCCATCGACAGCTGACGGATCCGTTCCGCCGCCTGCCGTCTCAGAGTGATGTCGCGGAAAGCGCCGTAGACCCCGCCGTCCGGCAGGCGGATCGCGTTCACTTCCACCGGCACCTCGGCGCCGTCCTTGCGCCGCAGCAGCATCTCGGCGCTCAGCTGCTCGTCGGACAGCAGGCGCCGGAACAAGGACTGCGCGTCGCCCGCGGCGGAGTCGACGCTGAAATCGCCCACCCGCATCGCCAGGATTTCCGCTTCCTCATAGCCCAATAGCTGACAGGCTTGCAGATTGGCGTACTGATAACGCCCTTCCGCGTCCGCCACCAAGACCGCGTCGGCCGCATGATCCAGCACGCTGCGATACCGCGCTTCGGCGCTGGCCAGCGCCTGGGTTTTTTCACGCAACGGCCGTAAATCGTTATAGGTGCCGAAAAAGCCGCAAAACGCGCCGGACAGATCGTGCATGGCGGTGACGGAGGCGTACACCGGGATGATTTCGCCGTTGCGGGCGACGCGGGCCAGTTCGCCGCTCCAGCGCCCTTGTTCCACCACCTGCCGTTCCAGCGCCGCCCGTTCCGCTCTCCTCGCCGGGTCGTCCGGGATGAAGCGGGAGATCGACGAGCCCAGCAAATCGCCCATCGGATACCCCATCAGTTCGCCGAACGCGGCGTTGACGTACAAGATGTTCTTGGCCGCGTCGGTCATCACCACCGGCTGCGCCGATTGATCCAGCGCTTCCGCCAGCCGGTGGCGCTCTTCTTCCATGGATTTGCGGACGGTGATGTCCTCGGTGAAGATCACGATGCCGCCGATGGATCCGTCGCGCGCATGCCATGGCCGCACTTCCCAGCACAACCACTGCGCCGCGCCGTCCTGACGCAGAAAGCGGTCCTCCTCCTCGCGTATCACCTCCCCGGCCAGCGCCCGCCGATGCACCTCCCGCCAGACGGCGGGGACTTCCGGAAACACCTCATAGTGGGATCGGCCGATGAGCGTCTCGCCGTCCAAACGGTAATCGTCGAGCCAGCGGCGGCTGGCGGCCAGATAACGCATGTCGCGATCGAACATCGCCAGCGCCGCCGGCGCGTGCTCGATGAACAGCGACAGCCTTTCCTCGCTCTCCAGCAAGGCGTTTTCCATGGCCTTGCGCTCGGACACATCCTGCATCGCGCCGCGTACCGACACCACCTTGCCGTCCGCCAGCACCGGTCTGCCGGACACGCGCACCCATTTGCGCCGGCCGCTTGCGCTCAGCAGTTGCAACTCCAGATCATAGGGTTCGGCTTCCGCCACCACCCGGCGCACGGCCTCCTCGATGCGCTGTCGGTCTTCGCCGTGGAAAAAACTCAGTCCAATGCGGGTGTTGATCGGCTCGTCGGCCGGCAGATCGTGAATGCGGGCCACTTCCGAGGTCCAGCCGCCGTCCCCGCTGGCGGGATCGAACCACCACCCACCCACCCGGGCGATGGCGCTCATTTCCCGCAGCCACTCCTCCCGCTGCCTCTGTTCCGCCTCGGCGCGCTTGAGCGCGCTGATGTCGGAGGCGATGCCGCACACCGCGTAGGCTCGCCCCTTGGCGTCGCGCAGGGGAAACTTGTACACCAGATAGGTGTGCGGGCCATCGTCCTGCGGCACCGTCTCCTCGTATTCGCGCGCCTGCCCGCTGCTCAACACCTCCAAGTCGGCGCTGCGCAAACTGGCCACCACCTCAGGCGGGAACAGATCCTCGTCGCGCAAGCCGCGCATAGCCTCCACGCTGATATGGAACAACTCGGGATAGCGCTGGTTGACCAATAAATAGCGGCCGTCCACGTCCTTGACGAAAATCACCGCGGTGGAGTTGTCGATGATGGCGTGCAACAAGGCCTGCTGACGCGTCAGTTCGCTCTCCGCCCAGCGCGAGCGGCGGCTGATCAGGCGCTGGCTGAACAGGCTCAACATCAAGCCGCACAGCGCGAACAGGACAATGGAGGCGGCATCCGCCGGCCGGGCGATGGCGAAGCTCCATTGCGGGGGGATGAACAGATACCAGACCAGCGGCACCGACAAGGCGGTGGCGACCAGGCCGCCGGCCAGCCCGCCCAGCATGGCGGAGAGGAAGACGGCGGGATAAAACAGGAACCAGGCGTAAGGGCGGACCCAGTCCCACAACAGCCATTGCGCGGACAGGGCCAGCAAGGGCACCAGAACCCCCATCCCGCACGCGCGCCATGGAAAGACAGCGAGAAAGGCCCGGAAACGCCACCCCCGCGCCCCTTGTTTAAAGTCCGTCAATTCTCGGCCTCGACTCGAAAGCTGGCTTGGTTTTGTCTGTTCTCACGATAGACCACGCCATCCCGCCGGACAAACCGCCTACTGCCGCCGCAGACGCCTGGTCACCCCCTCCGCGTCGCACCATTGCAAGGTCCCTTCCTCTATCAACAAGGTCTCCGGCAGCACGGCGGCGCGCGCCAGTTGCGGCGTCTGCGCCGTCACCGTCAACGGGTAGGCGATGGGCAGATCGTAACGGCGCGGACTGCGCGCATAGCAGCCGTGCTCGTTGTAAAACAACTCCAGCCACGCCCCTTCCCCGTTCTCATAGCGACCGGGGACGAACAACTGCTCGTCCGGCTGCTGCCGTCCCGGCGGCGGCAGCGCTTCCAGCGTTTCTCCGCTGGCGATGCGCGCCAAATCCCTGCCCAAACGCTCCACCGGCGAGCCGAAGGCGTTGGTCAGCGCCACCACGCCGCCGCCGCCGGGCAAGACGCTCATGAAGGCGAAGAAGCCGTTGACGTCGCCAAAATGCTGGGCCAGCCGCTGCCGGCGGCCGGCCAGCGTCCAGTCCTCGCCGTAAAACCCGTAGGCATACTCCAAGGCCCCCACGTCCAGCATCAAGGCCGCCAGCCGGGCCGGCAACGCCTCTCCCCGCTGCAGGGCCTCCAACCAGCGGCACAGATCGCCGGCGCTGGAGGCCAGATCGTAAACGCCCCAGGCCACCGACATGTCCATAGGTTCCGCGTAGCGCCATGGCGCTCCCGGATGCAGGCCGCGCGCGGCTTGCGGCAGGATGACGCGGCCGTCGTCGACATAGGTGCGCTCCAGGCCCAGCGGCCGGAACAGGTATTGCTGCCGATAGCTGGCGAAGTCCTGATCCGCGACCCGCTCCACAATGGCCGCCAGCAACAAATAGCCGGTATTGCTGTAAGCGTGGGCGATGCCGGGCGGGCAGGCCGGCGGCAAGGCGTGCGCCCAGTCCAGCAGTTCCTGCGGCCGGTGCGCCAGCCGCATCCGCGTCGGCCAATACTCGGCCGCGCTGGTGAAATTGGCGGTGCCGGCGCTGTGATTCAGCAATTGATGCAGGCTGATGCCCGCCGCATTGGGGAAATCGGGGAAGAAGCGCTCCAGGCTGTCGCTCAGCTCCAGCCGCCCCTGGGCCACCTGCTGCAGCAAGGCGGCCGCGGTGAAGCTCTTGCTCAGCGAGCCGATGCGAAACACGGTGTCCTTCTCGTTGGCCACGCCCAGGCCGGGATCGGCCATGCCGCCGGCCACCGCCACCCGTTCGCCGTCGGCCAGCGAGACGGCGGCCACGCCGTGCAGGCAGCCCGCCGTATTCCAGGAACGCAGATACGTTTGCAAAGCGGCCGCCGTATTCATGCCCATGCCCGTCCCCCTCCATCAGGATCCTATCGACGCCTAGCGACATCGCGTCGCCCACACATCACTATGGTTGCTTTCCCCGCCGCTCGCCATGCCTTCCCGCGACGCGGCGGTCATCACGCGCGCCGACTCAGGGCTATCCGCGCGGTCGCGAGCCGGGACGAGACAGGGCGCTGCGGCGGAGAGAATGGAATAGCCGTACGAGGCACGGGAATTTCGAAGGGGTTTGCAAGGCTTCGCCGCAGCGCGGCGGATCGTGAACAGGCGCTCAGAAGAAATAGTCGAACAGCACTTGCCAGACCCGCCGCGCCGGGCTGGCGCCGTAACGGCTGTCCGGCGCGCCGTCGAAGCGTTGCCACTGCAAGGCCAGATCCGCCGGCCCCAGGTGATAGCGGGCCTCCGCCCAATTCATGCCGCTGTGGTCCACCAGGTCGAAGCTGCGCATCGCGGTCACGTCCAGATCGTCCACCAGCGCATCCTGCCAATGCGCGCGCAGCAAGGCGGCGCGCCGGGTAGGCAGGCCGCCGCCGGCGCCCACCCCCGCCCGATAAGCGCCGTAGAGCGCGGGCCTCGCGCGCAACGCGCGCCATTCGTCCCGGTCCGGCGCCGCCCCGTCCTGCTGTCCCTCCAGCGTCAGGCTCAGCTTATTGGCGCCGGTCCAGCTCAAGCCGCCGGACAGGCGATTGCGCCAGGCAGAGTCCGGCCGTCCCAGGCTTTGCCTCCAATCGGTCCGCTGCCGGCCGCCGGCCCATTCCAGATAAACCACGGTGGCGTCGCCGAGCACGCGCGACAGATTGAAGCCCAGCTGAGGCGAACGGCCTTGCTCCTGCAACAGCAGCCATTGCGGATTGAGGTTCTCCGCAAAGCGATAACTGCCGGCCAACAGTAGCCGCTGCCGGGGATTGCTGGCGCCCCAGTCCAGGCTGGCGCCGTCCGGATTCGGCCCCGACCCCAGCTTGGGCGACCAGATCGCGGTCAAGGAGCCGCGGTCCCACAGCTTCTGCCAGCGCAACATGGCGTTGCCCAAGCGGTTTTGCCGCAGGCTGTCCGGGTCCGCGGACACTACCGAGCGCACGGTGCCCGCGCCGAGAAAATCGGTGGGGTTGTAGCCGACGGCCACGCCGTAGCGGGTATTGATACGCCCCAGGTCCATCATCGTCTCGACGCCGAACTCGCGGCTCAGATACGCTTCCTTCAAGGTGTTGACGCCGTGGTCCCGCCGCGGCGAGCCGGCGAAGCGCCAATCCAGCCGGTTGGCCAGCACGCCGCGCCAGGCCGGGCTCAGCCGGCCGTCCCAGCGCAGATCGAAGGACAGCCGCTGGCCGTCCTCCCCCGGCCGCGGCGACAAGGCGGCGGCCTCCAGCTGAAGCTTCAGATCCCGCGGCTTGTCATCCTCCATCCGGGTCTGATCGGCCAGCCGCAGCGCGTCCTCCTCCAGCGACGCGTCTGCGCCCCGCGCGGCGGCGCAGACCAGCGCCAGCCCAAACGCCAGCCGCCGCATCGTCATTCGGCCCGGAAGCGCGGCAGATAATCGCGCTGCAGCCAGGCTTCCGGCACCTCGCGCCAGGCGAACTGGCTATTGCGCAGCACGGTGATCCAGCGCGGATTGAGGCCGTCTATGATCACGGTCTCGGTTGGGCGCTCGCGTCCCAGCACCGGCTGGTAAGCGCGGTAATACGCGGTCTTCAGCAAACCGCCGCTTTCGGCGTAGAACTGCGCCTTGCGGCTGCGGTAGCCGTCGCGGTCCACCCACAGATCGATGGCGTGGTAGGTGACGCCGGGATTGCGCGCGCTCAGCCGCAACTTGTAGCAAAGCCGCGCCTGGCGGTCCCCGTCCTGTATCGTTTCCTCGCCGGCCAGCGCCGCCTGATAGTCCAGCGCCAGATTGACGGTGACCACGTCGCCATTGGCCGCCTGGCCCAAGAGCCGCTGCTGCGGCGAAATCGGTACGCTGGCCTTGCTCGCCGGATCGAAAAACCACAGATCGTTGCCGCTCTTGAGCATCAGCTTGCCGGCGTCCCGCTTGGGATTGATGAAACGCAGCAGGCTGCGGAACTGGCCGCTTTTCTGATCGGCGCGCGAATACACCGCCAGCGCGCTGGCCTCGTTCTGCTTGCCGTCCTTATAGCTGACCAGGGACACCACCAGCCCGAAAGAGCGTTCCGGATTGCGCACCGCGTCGCTATTGGCCAGGATGGTCTGCGCGTCCGGCGCCGCCAGCGCCGACGCCGCCCACAGGGCAACGCTCAACGCGGCCCAGCGTGTCGTCTTCATGCCGGTAGAGATTCCAAACGTTTCACGCATGACGCAAAGCCTCCACGATATTGGCCGCCGCCGCCCGCCGCGCCGGCCACCACGACGACAGCAGCGCCATCGCCATCAAACCGCCGGCGGTCACCGCCATCATCCGCCACTCCCCCCATACCCGCACCAGGATGGGGCTGGGGTCCACCTGCCCCGGCGGCAGCCAGGTCAGCCCGGCGTGATTGATCAGCCAGGCCAGCAACAGCGCCAGCGCGATGCCCAGCACCCCGCCGCCCAGGCCCAGCAGCCAGCCTTCGCACAGGAACAGCTGCTGGATGCCGCGGCGGCGCAGGCCCATCGCCCGCAGCGTGCCGATCTCCACCGTGCGCTCCAGCACCACCATATTCATGGTGTTGCCTATGGTGAACAGCGCCACGCAGGCGATCAACACCGCCAGGAAGCCGAAAATGGTGCCGAACATGCCGGTGATCTGGCCGTATTGCGGCTGCAGCGTGGCGAAGTCGTGCGCCGCCAGCGGCTGGCCGCGCAAGCTGGTGGCGAACAGCTGACGCAAACGCGCCTCGGCCTCCGGAATCTGCGCGGTGTGCCGCAGCTGCAACACGATGGCGGTGGCCATCGGCTCGCCCTGGCCGTACACCAGCTGTTGCGCCTGGCGCAGATGCAGGCCGACATACATATCGTCCAGTTCCTTGATGCCCTGGCTCTCCACCTTGGCCACTTGCAGACGGGCCACATTGGGCGCGCCGGCGGCGGTGGCGGCCAGCAGTTCGATCTGATCGTCGCGGACGCTGGCCGGCGGCGCCGACGCGGCCAAGGCCTCCAGATCGGCCGGCAGGTCCTTGCCGCCCGGCGGAGCCGGCGGCGGCGCGCAATCCTTGAGCTTGAAAGCCGCGCACAGTTGCAGCACCCGCGCCACCCCGGTGCCTATCACCGCCGCGTTCGGCGCGGTGCCGGTCAGCGCCACCGGCTTGCGCTTGTCGTTGAAGCCGTAATCGTCCCAGCGCCGCAAGCGGTTCTGCGCGTCCACCTCGCTGCCGCGCGCAATCACCGTGCGCGAGGCGCCGGCGGAATAATGACCGGCGATGCCGCCCAGGCTCAGCGCGGGCGTGACCACGGTCAGCATGGGCCGCAGCACCGGATCGTTCTCGATCAGCCGCATCGCCGCGCGGTAGTCGCGGATGCCGTAAGCGGCCGGATTGCCGCTGCCGTACAGGAAGTAATCCCGGTGCTGCACCTGCAGATGGCCGCCGGCGCGCACCATGCCGGTTTGCAAGCCGTATTGCACCGTGCGGTTGTAACCGCCGAAGAGCAGCACCGCCACCAGGCCTATGATCATGGTGGACAAGGTCGCCAAGGTACGGCGACGGTTGCGCAGCAGATTGCGCCAAGCCAGTTTCAAGGTGTTCACGCCAAGGCCTCCCCCGCGTTCAAGACGCCGACCCGGCCGTCGCTGACCAAGTAACGCTCGTCCGCCGCCGCGATCACCTGCGGGTCATGCGAGGAAAACACCACCGCCACTCGGCGTTCTCGCTGCAATTGGCGCAACAGAGCCAGGATGGACGCTCCGGTCTGACTGTCCAGATTGGCGGTGGGTTCGTCGGCCAGCACCAAGGCCGGCTCGTGCACCAGCGCGCGCGCAATCGCCACCCGCTGGCGTTGGCCGCCGGACAGCTGGCCGGGCCGGTTCGCCGCCTTGTCCGCCAAGCCCACCGCCGCCAGCATCTCCAGCGCCCGCTCGCGCCGCTGCCGCGCCGGCACGCCTTGCAATTGCAGCGGGTATTCGACGTTCTCGAAAGCCGACAAGACCGGCATCAGATTGAAGTTCTGGAAGATGAAGCCGATGTGGCGCGCGCGAAAATCGCTGAGCGCGTCATCGCTCAAACGGTTCAGCGCCTGTCCCGCCACCTCGATTTCTCCAACGTCGGCGCGGTCTATGCCGCCGATCAGATTCAGCAGCGTGGTCTTGCCGCTGCCGGACTGGCCGGACAGCACGGTGAAGCGCGCCGCGGCGATCTTGAGGCTGACATCGGCCAGCGCCGGCACCCTCACCTGCTCCATCCAGTAGCTCTTCGACACCCCGTTCACCTCAACCGCCCACATAGTCCGCTCCGCCGTCAAAACACAATGGCATGAATATGCATGAAATCGGCATGAAAAGCTTTGCCTTGTGACAAAACGCCCATTGCGGACTCCAACGGTGTTCCGGCCGCGCCAAAGCGCGCGCATCGACACCGGTTTTCCATGGGAGTAGCATGGTTTTATCCCTCGCAAAGGAGCTTGCATGACACAAAACACAAACCCGCCCCAAGCCCCCCTGCCCGCGGAAGCGGACGCCGACGCCCAGCCGCCGGCCGTCAAGCCGCCGCGCCGAACCGCCACCCACCGCCGCAACAATGTGGAGCGCGCGCACCAGGAATCGGTGCAAGCCATCGAAACCGTCAGTCAGCAGCCGGTGGCCTTGCAAGTGGCCGCCGCGCCGCAAGGCAGCGCGGAGGACAGCGTCAGCGCCGAACTGCCGGCCAGCTACCCCTACCGCACGCGGATGCGCCGCCCGGAGTACGAATTGCAGAAGCAGGCGCTGCAGATCGAACTGTTGAAAGTGCAGAACTGGGTCAAGGAAAGCGGCCAGAAGATCGTGATCCTGTTCGAAGGCCGCGACGCCGCCGGCAAGGGCGGCACCATCAAACGCTATATGGAACACCTGAACCCGCGCGGCGCGCGCGTGGTGGCGCTGGAAAAGCCGTCGGACCGCGAGCGCGGCCAATGGTACTTCCAGCGTTACATCGAACACCTGCCCACCGCCGGCGAGATCGTCTTCTTCGACCGCTCCTGGTACAACCGCGCCGGCGTGGAGCGCGTGATGGGCTTTTGCCATCCGCACGAATATCTGGAGTTCATGCGCCAGACGCCGCAACTGGAGCGCATGCTGGTCAACAGCGGCATCCGTCTGTTCAAGTTCTGGTTCTCGGTCAGCCGCGAGGAACAGCTGCGCCGCTTCATCTCCCGCCGCGACGATCCCTTGAAGCACTGGAAACTGTCGCCCATAGACATACAGTCGCTGGACAAATGGGACGACTACACCGCGGCCAAGGAAGCGACCTTCTTCCACACCCATACCGGCGACGCGCCGTGGACGGTGGTGAAATCCGACGACAAGAAGCGGGCCCGCCTCAACTGCATCCGCTACTTCCTGTCCCGGCTGGACTACCCGGACAAGGACGCGCGCGTCGCCCGAGCGGCCGATCCTCTGCTGGTGGGCGAGCCGCACACCATGGACGCGGAGGACAGCGACGCCTTGTTGCGGATTTGAGCGTACCGCCGCCACTCACTCCACCCGGAACCGCGGCAGATAATCCCGCTGCAGCCAGGCCTCGGGCACCTCGCGCCAAGCGAAACCGCTCTTGCGCATCACGGTTACCCACTGCGGATTGAGGCCGTCGATGATGACGGTCTCAGTGGGGCGGTCCCGGCCCAGGGCCTGGCGGTAGCCGCGGTAATAAGCCGTTTTCAGCAACTCGCCGCTGGCGGCGTAGAACTGCGCCTTGCGGCTGCGGTAACCGTCGCGATCCACCCACAGCTCAATGGCGTGATAAGTCACGTCCGGCCGCCTCGCGCTCAGCCGCAGCTTGTAGCTGGCGCGCGGCTGGCGGTCGCCGTCCATCACCGTTTCCTCCGCCGCGAGGGTGGCCCGATAGTCCAGGGTCCAGTTCACCGTCACCACGTCGCCGTTGGCCGCCTGGCCCAGCAGCCGTTGCTGCGGCGAAATCGGCACGCTGGCCTGGCTCGCCGGGTCGAACACCCATAAATCCTTGCCGCTTTTCAAGGTCAGCTTGCCCGCGTCGCGGCTGGGGCTGACAAAGCGCAACAGGCTGCGAAACTGGCCGCGCCGCGGATCGGCCCGCGAATACAACACCAGCGAGCTGGCTTCGCTAGGCTTGCCTTGCTTATAGCTGAGCAGGTCGACCTTCAGGCTGAAAGACTTGCCCGGATTGCGCACCTCGTCGCTCCAGGCCAGTATCTGCTGCGCGTCCGGCGCGGCCCAGGCCAAACCCTGCCAGCCCAACAAAACCAAGCCCAATATGCGCGCGCGCTTCATTTTCCGCTCCCTTCCCTCATCCGCCATGCCGACTCAGGCCTGCCTCAAGGCGTCGACAATGTTCCAGCGCGCCGCCCGGCGCGACGGCCACCACGACGACGACAGCGCCACCGCCATCAAACCGCCCATGCACGAAGCCAGCAGCGGCGTCTCGCCCCAGACCCGGATCAGGATGGGGCTGGGATCCACCACGCCCGGAGGCAGCCAGCTCAGGCCGGCGCGGTTGATCAGCCAGGCCAGGCCCAGCGACAGCAGCAGGCCGCCCAAACCGCCGATGACGCCCAGCAGGGCGCCCTCGCACAAGAACAGCCGCTGGACGCCGCCGCGTCTCAGACCGATGGAGCGCAGCGCGCCGATTTCACGGGTGCGCTCCATCACCGCCATATTCATGGTGTTGCCGGTGGTGAACAGCGTCACGCTGGCGATCAGCGCCGCCATGAAGCCGAAAATGGCGCCGAACATGTCGACGATGCGCTCGTACAGCGGCTGCAGCGCGGCGAAATCGTGGGCCGCCAGCGGCTGCGCGCTCAAACCGGCTTGAAACAGCTGCTGCAGCCGCCGGCGCGCGGCCTCGATCTGCCCGCTGCTCTTCAGCTGCAGCAAGATCGCCGTCGCCATCGGCTCTCCCTCGCCGTACAGCAGCCGTTGCGCCTGCGACAGATGCAGGCCCACATAGACGTCGTCCCATTCACGGGCGCCTTGCCGCTCCACGCCCAACACCCGCAAGCGGGCGACGTTGGGCGCGCCGGCGGCGGTGGCCGTCAACAGTTCGATCCGCTTGCCGTCCGCCGCGCGCGCCGGCCCGGTCAAGGCCGCCAGGTCCGGCGGCAGCCCCTCGCCTTCCGCCGCCGCCGCCGCGCAAGCCCGGTCGCCGTCGGACAGGCACAGCCCCAGAGTCTTGGCGACGCCGCCGCCCAGCACCGCGGCGTTGGCGTCGCTGCCGGTCAAGGCCATCGGCTTGGCCGCCTGGCGCAAACCGCGCGCGTCCCAGCGCAGCAAGCGGTTCTGGCCTTCGGGCTCGCTGCCTTGCGCCAGCACCGTGCGCGACGTGCCGCTGGCGTAATGGCCGGCGATGGCGCCCAGCGTCAAGGTCGGCGTGACGGCCGCCAGCATGTCCTTCAGTTCCGGGTCCGACTCGATCTCGCGCTGGATGCGCCGGTAGTCGCGGATGCCGTAAGCGGCCGGGTTGCCGCTGCCGTATTGCAGATAATCGCGATGCTGCACCTGCAAATGGCCGAGCTTGCGGACAAAAGCCGTTTCCAGCCCGTACTGGACCGCGCGCTGATAGCCGCCGAACAACAGCACACCCGCCATGCCCACCGCCATGGTCAAAGCGCTTGCCCAGGTGCGGCGGCGATTGCGCAATAGATTGCGCCAGGCCAGTTGCAGAACATTCATGCCGGCGCCTCCCCGGCGGCCAGCGCGCGGACCCGGCCGTCGCTGACCCGATAACGCTCGTCCGCCGCCGCGATCACCAGCGGATCGTGCGAGGAGAACACCACCGCCACGCCGCGCTCGCGCTGCAACTGCCTGAGCAGCGCCAGGATGGCGGCGCCGGTGCCGCTGTCCAGATTGGCGGTGGGCTCGTCGGCCAACACCAGCGCCGGCTCGTGCACCAACGCGCGCGCAATCGCCACCCGCTGGCGCTGGCCGCCGGACAACTGGCCGGGCCGGTGCGCCGCCTTGTCCGCCAAG
This sequence comes from Chromobacterium rhizoryzae, assembly GCF_020544465.1. NCBI lineage: Bacteria > Pseudomonadati > Pseudomonadota > Betaproteobacteria > Neisseriales > Chromobacteriaceae > Chromobacterium > Chromobacterium rhizoryzae. The sequence continues at coordinate 1,742,615 of NZ_CP066126.1, read as the reverse complement.
CCCACCGCCGCCAGCATCTCCAGCGCCCGCGCTTTGCACCGCGCCGCCGGCGCGCCTTGCAGCCGCAGCGGATATTCCACGTTTTCCAGCGCGGACAGCACCGGCAGCAAATTGAAGCTTTGAAACACAAAGCCCAGGTGGCGAGCGCGAAAATCGCTAAGCGCGTCGTCGCTCAAGGCCGCCATGCTCTGCCCGGCGACGACGACCTCGCCGCGGTTGGGCCGGTCCACGCCCCCCAGCAAATGCAAGATCGTGCTTTTCCCGCTGCCGGACGGCCCGGCCAAAACAGTGAATCGGGCGGCGGCCACTTTCAATTCCACATTATGCAAAGCCGGCACTTCCACTTGGTCCATCCGGTATGTTTTAAATACGCCGCGCATTTCCGCCGCCATCGCCCGCTCCTTGAAAATCGGCGCCGTCCAATTTCGCGAAGCGTTTCAATGTCTGCCGCGCTTCGCAAAGCTTTGAACAGGTTCCACCACTGATACCGCTTGAATATACCTGAAAACCCGCTCTAAATTTTCAATTGAAAAACAAAGCAATAAACCAACAAAACGTCCTATGAATTAAAAAATTAAATTCTTAAATAAAACTCTAATTAATATTAAAAATCAAACCAAATACAGCCAGACCACGCACTCCATGCAGTCCCGGCTTCAAATCAGACAGCGCCGCACTCGATATAAAAACAAAATGCCTCGATGGATATCGAGGCATGGCGTGCGCTAGTGTTATGGGAAAGAGAATCAGGAGCGTTGTCGCTTCCACACCCGCCTGGCGTCGCAAGCGGCGCGCAAGGGCGTGGACGACAGGCTGGTGGCGGCGAAATGCCCCACTTGGCGGGAAACCTTGGACAAGGCGGTGCCGGACAGGCTGCCCACCTGCCAGGCGCGACACAGCGGGTGCAGCGAGGGCGCGTCGTCGCTGGCGGCGTCCAGCCTGGCCTGCACGTCGCGGTTCATCTCGGACAGCCAACGCTCGGTCAGCAACATCCAATCGCGCTGAGTATCCGCTTGCGCCTGCACCAGATTGGCGCCCACCAACAGGGTGTCGTCCAGCCTGCGCTCCAAATCGCCCTGGGACATCGGATACGCCGGCGCAAAAGCCGACCACCAGACGATACAGGCCTCGTGCTGGGCGTCCAGCATGCGCTGCTGGCCGCGCTCCACTGCGCTGCGGTAACTCTCCATCGCGCCGATCAACCAACTACGGGTCATTGCCACTCCTCGATCAAACCCGGCGGGCCGCCTCGTCTCGCGGCAGCCGCCCTAAGCGCCTGCTTGCAAGGAAAGCGCCGCGGCCCTGAAGACGCGCAGCGGATCACAAGCAGGTTCTAAGCCGCAACGGCGGGCAAACGCCACACCTGCAGCAATTCTTGCAACAAGGTTTCCAACACGGGATCGCCCGCCCGGTCCGCCGGGTAGACGAATTGCAACTCGGCCAATTTGCGCACATCCGGCAGCACTGTCAACCTGCCGGCGTCTTGCCAGGCCTGCGCCGCCTCTTCCCGCGCCAGCGCCACCCCCACCCCGGAGGCCACCAATTCAAGGATGGCGTCGAGATGATCGCACTCCGCTACCTTCTTAGGCGAAATGTTGAGTTCTCGCCACAACTCCGCGGTGATTTTGGAAAGACTGGAAAACTGCGAAATGCCTATCCACGGCAATTTGCCCAATTCCCTCAAGCCGCCGCCGGCCAAACGCGACGCCCAGCCGGCGGGCAGGACGATGCGGAACGGCAATTCCGCCAGCTTGACGGTGGAGACGTTCACATAGGGGTTTTTGCCCAGATAGAAGCCGGCGTCCAGTTCTTTCTTGCGCACCAGGTTCAGCACGTCCACGGTGACGCCGTGGCGCAATTGGATGTCCAGCAAGGGATAACGCTCCACCAGGCCCGCCACCCAGGGTCCGATCTTCAAGGTGTCCGGCGTCAAGGTGACGCCTATCCGCGCCTTGCCTGACAGCTGGCCCTTCAATTGCCGCGCGTGGTTGATGATGCCACTGGCCGCGCCCAGTATCGCCTGCGCCTGCGGCAACAATTCCTGGCCGGTCCGGGTCAGCGACACCCCGCCCGCGCTGCGTTCGAACAATTGCATGCCCACTTCTTCTTCCAGGGCCTTGATTTGCGCGGTGACCGCCGGCTGCGACAGGTGCAGCAATTCGGCGGCCTGTGTCAGGTGCCCTTGCTGGGCGACGGTGACAAAGGTGCGCAACTGATAGATTTCCATGTTCTCCCCTGACTTGGATGCTTGGCGGCGGGCCGGATCGCCGTACGCGGCAGGCATGGGCGGCATGATGGCGGGTCTGCGGCGGATGCGGCGGCCTGAGCTAAGCCCGGCCGATGATGGTTTTCTCTTGTGCGAGCCATTTTCGGCGCAATGCCGGCTAAATAACAAGCGCTTTATGCCCCGCCGCCGGCCCCGCCAAGCATTTGCGGCAAGGCGCGCCGCGACGGCGACGTCCGGTCCGGGCCTGGATTTTTTGGTTCGATCAGCTTTATTTCGCCGCCGAATTAAGAGCAAAAATTCTAATTCAAGTTATTGATTTTATTTATTTTTTGCACCGCATCATCGGCCTGAATAATTTTCCGCATCAAAAAAAGCGATTAGATTCGCCTCCGTCACCTCCCTTATGTTTTCAGCAGCGACAACCCAAGTCGCGACCACAAAGGAGGATGCAATGAACGAGGACATACTCAAGAAAGTGCAGTCCAACCCCAAATTCAAGGAACTGGTGCACAAGAAAACCAGCCTGGGTTGGCAGCTCACCCTAGTCATGCTGGTCATCTACTACGGCTTCATCCTGGTGCTGGCGTTCTCGCCGGCCACGCTGGGCCATCCCGTCAGCGCGGGCGCCACCATGACGGTGGGCATTCCCATCGGCGTGCTGATCATCGTCTCGGCCTTCGCGCTGACCGGCATCTATGTGCGCCGCGCCAACACCGAGTTCGATCTGCTCAACCAGCAAATCGTCGAGGAGTCCAAACAATGAAGCAACGCGTCTTGCAACTGGCCTGCGTCTCCGGCCTTCTGCTGCCCTCCTTGGCCATGGCGGCCGGGGCCATTGAGGGCGATGTCAAACAACAGGCCACCAACTGGCACGCCATCATCATGTTCCTGCTCTTCGTGGCCTTCACTCTGGGCGTCACGTATTGGGCCGCGCGCCGCACCAAGTCCGCCAGCGACTTTTACGCGGCCGGCGGCGGCATCACCGGTTTCCAGAATGGTCTCGCCATCGCCGGCGACTATATGTCCGCCGCGTCCTTCCTCGGCATTTCCGCGATGGTGTTCGAAAAAGGCTACGACGGCCTGATCTATTCGATGGGCTTCCTGGTGGGCTGGCCCGTCATCCTGTTCCTGGTGGCGGAGCGCCTGCGCAACCTGGGCAAATACACTTTCGCCGACGTCGCCTCCTACCGCTTGCAACAGACGCCGGTGCGCAGCTTCGCCGCCACCTCCACCCTGGTGGTGGTCGCCATCTACCTGATTGCGCAGATGGTGGGCGCCGGCAAGCTGATCCAGCTCTTGTTCGGCATGAGCTATAGCTCGGCGGTGTTGATGGTGGGCGTGCTGATGGTGTGCTACGTGCTGTTCGGCGGCATGCTGGCCACCACCTGGGTGCAAATCATCAAGGCGGTGCTGCTGCTCTCCGGCGCCACCTTCATGGCCATCATGGTGCTGGCCACCGTGGGTTTCAGCCCGGAAGTCATGTTTGAAAAAGCGGTGGCCGCGCATAGCAAGGGCGTCGCCATCATGGCGCCGGGCAAGGCCGATCCGATCGACTCTATTTCCCTGGGCCTGGCGCTGATGTTCGGCACCGCCGGCCTGCCGCACATCCTGATGCGCTTCTTCACCGTGTCCGACGCCAAGGAAGCGCGCAAATCGGTGTTCTTCGCCACCGGCTTCATCGGCTATTTCTACATCCTCACCTTCATCATCGGCTTCGGCGCCATCATGCTGGTGCTGAACCAGCCGGGCATGATGGAAACCGTGGTCAAGAACGGCAAATCCGTCACCCAGCTGATCGGCGGCAACAATATGGCGGCGGTGCACCTGGCCGAGGCCGTGGGCGGCGACATGTTCCTGGGCTTCATCTCCGCGGTGGCCTTCGCCACCATCCTGGCGGTGGTGGCCGGCCTGGCGCTGTCCGGCGCGTCGGCGGTGTCGCACGATCTGTACGCCAGCGTGATCAAGAAGGGCAAGGCCAACGAGGCCGACGAGATCCGCGTGTCCAAGATCACCACCGTGGTGTTGGGCGTGGTGGCCATCGTGCTGGGCCTGGTGTTCGAAAAACAGAACATCGCCTTCATGGTGGGCCTGGCCTTCTCCATCGCCGCCTCGGCCAACTTCCCGGTGCTGTTCCTCTCCATGTTCTGGAAGGGGCTGACCACGCGCGGCGCGGTGATCGGTGGCTTCATCGGCCTGTTGTCGGCGGTGGTGCTGATCGTGCTGGGCCCGACGGTCTGGGTGGAGGTGCTCAAGCACGAGCACGCGGTGTTCCCGTACAAGAACCCGGCCATCTTCTCGATGACTCTGGCCTTCGTTTCCACCTGGCTGATCTCGGTGCTGGACAAGTCCCGCCAGGCCGACGAGGAAAAAGCCAAGTTCGAAGCCCAGTTCGTGCGCGCGATGACCGGCATCGGCGCGTCCGGCGCCTCCAAACATTGACAATGACATAAGGCCGGGCCGAGGATGTCGGCCTGTCTTTACAACCCACCGCGCCGCTCCAGCGGTTCCGGAGCGGCGGCATCGCTACACCGTTAATCCAGGAGAAGTTTATGTCCACGCTAGAATCCGTCCTCAAGGAAACCCGCAGCTTTCCGCCTTCCGACGATTTCCGCCAAAAGGCGACGATCTCCGGCATCGAGGCGTACCACACGCTGTGCGAGCAGGCGGACGCCGATTACCTGTCGTTCTGGGGCGATCTGGCGCGCGATCAGATCTCCTGGAAAAAACCGTTCACCCGCGTGCTGGACGATAGCCAGGCGCCGTTCTTCAAGTGGTTCGACGACGGCGTGCTCAATGTTTCCTACAACTGCCTGGACCGCCACCTGGCGGTCAACGCCAACCGCATCGCGCTGATTTTCGAAGCCGACGACGGCGCGGTCACCCGCGTCACTTACGCCGAGCTGCACCGCCGCGTCTGCCAGTTCGCCAACGGCCTGAAGAGCCTGGGCGTGAGCAAGGGCGACCGCGTGGTGATTTACATGCCGATGGTGATCGAGGCCGTCGTGGCGATGCAGGCCTGCGCCCGCATCGGCGCCATCCACTCCGTGGTGTTCGGCGGCTTTTCCGCCGGCGCGGTGCGCGACCGCGTCCAGGACGCCGGCGCCAAGCTGGTGATCACCGCCAACGAAGGCCTGCGCGGCGGCAAGAGCGTGCCGCTGAAGGCCACGGTGGACGAAGCGCTGGCGATGGACGGCTGCGACAGCGTCAAACACGTGGTCGCCTACCAGCGCACCCAGAACGAGGTGGCCTGGAGCGAGGGCCGCGACGTGTGGTGGCATCAATTGGTCAGCGGCCAGCCGGAACAATGCGAACCGGAGTGGATGAACGCCGAGGATCCGCTGTTCATCCTCTACACCTCCGGCTCCACCGGCAAACCCAAGGGCATCCAGCACAGCAGCGCAGGCTATCTGCTGGGCGCGGCCAACAGTTTCCGCTGGGTGTTCGACTACAAGCCCAACGACGTGTTCTGGTGCACCGCCGACGTGGGCTGGATCACCGGCCACAGCTATATCTGCTACGGCCCGCTGGCCAACGGCGCCACCCAGGTCATCTTCGAAGGCGTGCCCACCTACCCGGACGCCTCCCGCTTCTGGCGCATGATAGAACAGCACAAGGTCAGCATTTTCTACACCGCGCCCACCGCCATCCGCTCGCTGATCAAGCTGGGCGCGGACCTGCCCAAGCAGCACGATCTGTCCAGCCTGCGCCTGCTCGGCACCGTGGGCGAGCCGATCAACCCCGAAGCCTGGATCTGGTATCACGAAACCGTGGGCGGCGGCCGCTGCCCGATTGTCGACACCTGGTGGCAGACCGAGACCGGCTCCATCCAGATCTCGCCGCTGCCGGGCGCGGTGGCCACCAAACCCGGCTCGTGCACGCTGCCGCTGCCGGGCATCATGGCCGACATCGTCGATGAGTCCGGCGCTCAGGTGGACCCGGGCCGCGGCGGCTTCCTGGTGATCAAGAAGCCCTTCCCCAGCCTGGTGCGCACCATCTGGAACGATCCGGAACGCTTCAAGAAAACCTATTTCCCGGAAGAGTTCAACGGCCAATACTATTTGGCCGGCGACTCCGCCAACCGCGACGAGAACGGCTATTTCTGGATCATGGGCCGCATCGACGACGTGCTGAACGTGTCCGGCCACCGCCTGGGCACCATGGAGATAGAATCCGCGCTGGTGGCCAACCCGCTGGTGGCGGAGGCAGCCGTGGTCGGCAAGCCGCACGAGGTCAAGGGCGAGGCGGTGGTGGCCTTCGTGGTGCTCAAGGGCGCTCGCCCTCAGGGCGAGGAAGCCAAGAAAGTGGCGGCCGAGCTGAAAAACTGGGTGGCGCACGAAATCGGCAAGATCGCCCAGCCGGACGATATCCGTTTCGGCGAGAACCTGCCCAAGACCCGCTCCGGCAAGATCATGCGCCGCCTGCTGCGTTCCATCGCCAAGGGCGAGGAAATCACCCAGGACGTGTCCACGCTGGAAAACCCGCAAATCCTGCAACAGCTGCAACAGCCGCTATAAACGCCGGATTCGCCGCGCCGGAGCCGCCATGCGGCTCCGGCTTTTTCATGCCTCCCGCCTATCCGTCCCAGCGCTACTCCAGCCGGAAGCGCGCGATCATCTCATCCTGTTCGGCCACGTCGGCGGCGGTGCCCTGGCAATGCCGCAACTGCACTTGCGCCGCGTCGCTTACACGCTGGCCGATGTGCTGAATGCTGCCCGCGCTGTCGTTGATGTCCCGCGTCATCTGGCTTTGGCGGCTCACCGCGCCGGCGATGTCGCTGTTCTTGGCGTTGATGTCGGAGATCACGTCCCGGATGCGCGTCAGCATCTCGCTGATCTGCTCGGCGTCCTTCACCGTGTTGCTGGCGCAATCGCGGCTTTCATCCATCTTGTCCCGGGCCTCGTTCACGCCGCGCTGCAGTTGCTCAATCATGCTGCGGATTTCCTGCGTCGCCTCCTGGGTTTGCGAAGCCAGTTTGCGCACCTCGTCCGCCACCACGGCGAAGCCGCGTCCCATTTCCCCCGCCCGCGCCGCTTCGATCGCGGCGTTCAGCGCCAGCAGATTGGTCTGCTCGGCCACGCCGGTGATCACTCTGACGATGGATTCGATGTTCTTGCTGAATTCGGCCAGTTCGTTCATGGACAGCGAGGTCTGCTCCAGGGTGTCGGCCAAACGCCGTATCGCCTGGCTGGACTGCGTCACCAGCGCCATCCGGCTGCCGGTTTCCTCGTGCGCCTGCCTCGCGGCCTCGGCCACCGCGCCGGCGTTGGACGTCATTTCGCCGGACGCCTCCGCCATCTGGCCGATGGACGCCACCAGTTGCTCCAGTTCTCTTTGCAGACGGCTGGCCTCGCCGCTGCTCTGCTGCGCCTCTTCCGCGCTTTGCTCGGCGCCATGGTGGACGCGCGTGGAAATCTGGCGGATATCGCCGATCAGCCGCTGCAGATAAGCGATGAAGCGGTTCAATTCTTTCGCCACCTCCCCGAATTCGTCGCGGGAGCTTTCGTCTATGCGCCGCGTCAGATCGCCGTTGCCGCTGTTGAGCTCGGTCAGCGACTGCTTGAGCTGCTGCAAGGGGCGCCGCAGGATCTGCTGCATCAGGGTGCTGAGGATGACCATGCTCAGCAGCACGCCTATCACCGCGCCCCAAAAGCCGCGCCAGCCTATCTGCTTGGCCTCGGCCATCACCTTGCCCTCGTCCAGCACCACGCCCACCAGCCACTTGGCCGGCTGCAGATGCGACAGCGGCTGAAACGCCACCATCAGGCGCTGCTCGTTGACCTCCACCTCCTGCACCTTGCCGTCCAGGGCCGGCGCTTTGCCGCCGAACAACTCCGCAACGCTCTTGCCGTTCAGCTTGGCGTCCGGGTGGCTGATGATTTTGCCGTCGGCGGACAGCAGGAAGGCGTAGCCCGCGCCGTTGAAGGTGGCGGTGTTCAGCGCGTCCGAAACCGACTTCAGGCTGAGGTCGCCGCCGAAAGCGCCCTTGAACGCGCCCTTGTCGGTCAGCTTGGCCACCGCCGAAATCAGGATCTCGCCGGACGCGGCGTCGGGATAGGGATCGGTCAGGCCGACGCCGGCGGCCGCCTTGGCCACCGGATACCATGGCCGCTTGCGGGCGTCCCAGGTGGGCGGGGGATTCCAGGACGGATCGTTGGAGATTCTCTTGCCGTCGCTGTCCAAGCCGCCAAACACCAGCTTGAACTCGTTCTTGAGCATGGGCCGCTGGAAAACCTCCAAAATGCGCTCGTTGCTGAAACCGGCGTCTATGGTCTCCGACATCAGCTGGATCTGAGCCAGCTTGCCGTTCAACCAATTGGCGATCTGCTCGGCCAGCACCTGGCTGGTCTGGGTCACTTCCTGCTCTTTACCCGCGCGTATGCTGTCCGCAACGCTCAGGTATTGCATCCAGGACAGGGTCGACAAGGTCACGGCCAGCACCAGCGCGGAAATCAGGCCGGCTTTGTGAGCGATTTTCATGGCGGGCGGTCCGGAAAAGTGAGTATTTTCACCATAGCGCACCCGCGCGCCGCTCCAAGCCCCGCCGCTTTGTTTTTTACGAAAATCGCGCGCCGCGCCCCCGGCGACGCCGGATTCCCCGCTTCAAGCGCGCGCGCCGGCAAGGACCTCCCGAAGCCTAGTCCGCGCCGGGAGTTGAAGCCGCGGCCCCTAGCGTCGATAATTAGCGGTTTTTGAAGCGGAATCCCACAGCATGCCCGTGATCACACTCGTCGAAAGGATAGACGCCCTACTGCCCCAGACCCAGTGCGGACAATGCAGCCACGCCGGCTGCCGCCCGTATGCGGAGGCGCTGGCGGAAGGCCGCGATCCGATCAACCGCTGCCCGCCGGGCGGCGACGACGGCATCCGGGCGCTGGCGGAACTGCTGGGCCGGGACATCATTCCCTTCGCCGCCGACGGCCCGCAGCCCAAGCCGCGCGCGCTGGCCGTGATACGCGAAGACAGTTGCATCGGCTGTACCCTGTGCATCCAGGCCTGTCCGGTGGACGCCATCGTCGGCGCCGCCAAGCAGATGCACACCGTCATCGCCGCCGAATGCACCGGCTGCGAACTGTGCCTGGCGCCCTGTCCGGTGGACTGCATCGACCTGGAGCCGGTGGCCGACCCGGCCGACGGCGAGCGCGAGCGGCTCATGGCCCGCGCCGCCCAAGCCCGCGTCCGTTATGAACGGCGGCAGGCGCGCAAGGCGCGCGATCAGGCGGACAAGGCCAGACGCCTGGCCGAGCGCGCGGCGGTGAATGCGGCGCCGCCCTCCCCCGCCGCCGCGCCGGCCGTTTCCGCCGCGCCGGCCGTTTCCGCCGCGCCCGCGCCGGCGGCCGACAAGAACGAATTGATCCGCAAGGCGATGGAGCGCGCCGCCGCCATGCGCGCCGCCCGCGAACAAGCAGACAAGGACAAGCCGTGAACGCCGTCAAACGCAAAGAAATCTTCACCCGCCTGCGCGACGCCAATCCGCATCCCACCACCGAGCTGGAATACAGCAGCCCGTTCGAACTGCTGATCTCGGTGCTGTTGTCGGCTCAGGCCACCGACGTCGGCGTCAACAAGGCCACGCGCCGGCTCTATCCGGTGGCCAATACGCCGGCGGCCATGCTGGCGCTGGGCGAGGAATCGCTGGCCAACTTCATCAAGACCATAGGCTTGTACAAGACCAAGGCCAGGAACGTGATCGCCACCTGTCACTTGCTGCTGGAAAAGCACGGCGGCGAGGTCCCGCAAACCCGCGAGGCACTGGAGGCGCTGCCCGGCGTCGGCCGCAAAACGGCGAATGTGGTGCTGAACACCGCCTTCGGCCAGCCCACCATCGCGGTGGACACCCATATTTTCCGGGTGTCCAACCGCACCCGGATCGCGCCAGGCAAAGACGTGCGAGAAGTCGAGGATAAACTGGTAAAATACATCCCCGACGAATTCAAAGTCGATGCGCATCACTGGCTGATTCTGCTCGGACGCTATGTCTGCAAAGCCAGAAAACCGGAATGCGAGCGCTGCGTCATTGCCGACCTCTGCGAATATCCGGCAAAAACCGTTATGATTAAAGACAACTGAATCAAATACTGGAAAAACTCCGGTTCCGCCCTTATTTTCCGCATAGACATCAACCTAAAAGGATAGCCTGTGACAACGTATCTGCGCACCCTGGTTGGCGCCTTGCTCGCAGCCTCGTTGCTGTCCGGCTGCGACAAGGTCGAGCGCTTCTTCAAAGGCAACTCCCAGCCCGCGCCGGTCGCCATTCCCGCGCAACAGGATGGCCGCGTCGCCATGTTGCTGCCGGACTTCACTCAATTGGTCAGCCGCGACGGACCGGCGGTGGTGAATATCCAGGCCAGCCGCGAAGACAGCGGGGCCTCCCAACCCAGCAATCTGCCGATTCCGGTGCCGGAAGACGATCCGCTGTACGACTTCTTCCGCCGCTTCATCCCCAATCATCCGCCTCAGCGCGAACAGCCGCAGGAAGAAAGCGTCTCCTTCGGCTCCGGCTTCATCATCAGCGCCGACGGCTACATCCTGACCAACGCCCATGTGGTGGCGGACAGCCAGCAGGTCAAGGTGATGCTGACCGACAAGCGCGAACTGCGCGCCAAGCTGGTCGGCGTGGACAAGCGCACCGACGTGGCGCTGCTGAAAGTGGCGGCGGCGGATCTGCCGGTGGTCAAGATCGGCAGCCCGGCGGACTTGAAAGTCGGAGAATGGGTGGCCGCCATCGGCGCGCCCTTCGGCTTCGACAACACCGTCACCGCCGGCATCGTCTCGGCCAAGGGCCGCAGCCTGCCGGACGAAAACTTCGTCCCCTTCATCCAGACCGACGTGGCGATCAACCCAGGCAACTCCGGCGGTCCGCTGTTCAATCTGCGCGGCGAAGTGGTGGGCATCAACTCGCAGATCTACAGCCGTTCCGGCGGCTTCATGGGCATCTCCTTCGCCATCCCCATCGATTTGGCGATGAGCGTGGTCGACCAGCTCAAGGCCAAGGGCAAGGTCAGCCGCGGCCAGCTGGGCATCAATATCCAGGAAGTGACTCAGGAGCTGGCGCAGTCCTTCGGTCTGCAGCGCCCCAGCGGCGCGCTGGTGGTGCGCGTCGATCCCAAGGGACCGGCCGCTCGCGCCGGCCTGCAGGCCGGCGACATCATCCTGAAACTGGACGGCAAGTCCATAGAAAGCTCCAAGGATCTGCCGGTGCTGGTCGGCTCGCTGCAGCCGGGCACCAAGATCAAGCTGACGGTGTGGCGCAAGGGCGTGGAAAAGGATCTGGAAGCCACGCTGGCGGAACTGGCGCAGGAAGCGCCGAGCGCGCAGCAGTCTCAGGAAGAAAGCTCGCCGCAAGGCTTCCAGTTCGGCAAACTGGGTCTGACGCTCAGCGAGCTGACGCCGAACCAGCGCTCGGAGCTGGGCGTGCGCGGCGGCCTGCTGATCCAGAAGGCGCAAGGTCCGGCCGCTCGTTCCGGCCTGCAGGCCGGCGACGTGATCCTGGGCTTGAACCAGGTGGAAGTCTCCACCATCGCCAACTTCGAAAAAGCGCTGGCCAGCGCCAAGGGCCATATCGCCTTGTTGGTGCGCCGCAACGAGGCCGTGTTGTTCGTGCCCTTGCGGCTGGAATAAGCGTCGTCTCGACCCGCATTGCCCAAAGCCGCCGTCAGGCGGTTTTTTCATTTTGATGGCATACCGCCCGCGCTGTTAGGATTGAGCTTTCGCGTCCGCCACAGGAGAGCCGCCATGGATTTTCACACCGCCGATCTATGCGATCAGTTCGATGAACAATTGCAGGTATTGACGCCCTCGCTGCAACGCTACGGCGGCCAGGCCCGATTTTTCGGCCGCATCGAAACCCTGAAGCTGTTCGAGGACAATAGCCTGGTGCGGGAGGCGCTGAGTCAGCACGGCGCCGGCAAGGTCTTGGTGGTGGACGGCGGCGGCTCGCTGCGCTGCGCGCTGCTGGGCGACCAATTGGGCGTGCTGGCGGTGGCCAACGGCTGGGCCGGCGTGGTGATCAACGGCTGCATCCGCGACTCCGCCGCCCTGAACAAGCTGGCGCTGGGCATACGCGCGCTGGGCACCCACCCGCGCAAATCGGTGAAGCGCGGCGAAGGCCAGCGCAATCTGAGCGTGGAGTTCGGCCAGACGCGTTTCAGCCCCGGCCACTGGCTGTACGCCGACGAAGACGGCGTGGTGGTCTCCCCCGGCGCGCTGCATCAAACCAAGTGACCGCGCCTCAGGCCTCGCTGCGTTGATAGACGGGCAGTTCCTGTTGCGCGGCGGGGCTGCCCCAGGGCAGGTGCTGCTCCCACCAGATATGGCCGGCCGGCGCCACCCGCTCCGGGTGGTCCAGCGAGGACACGGTGATGTCGAGTTCCTCCGGGTCCGACTCATGGCGATACGTCAGGGTGGAGCCGCAATGCGGGCAGAAACCGCGGCTGACCGCGGCCGAGGAGTGATACAGCACCGGTTTTTCCCCGCGCCAGTCCAGATCGGCCACGCGTACGGTGAACCAGGTGACGAAGGCCGCGCCGCTGGCGCGACGACAGCTTTTGCAATGGCAATGCACCACATCGTAAGGCTCGGCGCGCAAACGGTAACGCACTGCGCCGCATAAGCAGCCCCCGGTCAGATTCTGGCCTGCGCTCATGATGCCTCCCTCGCTGCTGGATTGACGATGGATCAGGAAATGGATCAGGAAGCGGTTGCCGGGCCGGCTCAAGCCGGCAGCCAGACAACGCCGCTTTTTAAATATGATTCACCGCCTGCGCCAGCGCCAAGCGCCAAGCCGAAATAAACCGGCTCCGGCCCCGGAATGGATGCTGTGCTGCAACAAAAAAACAACGGCCGCCCTAAGGCGGCCGCTGGCTGGCGAAACCGGAAGCGGATCAGGCCGCCTGCGTCGGGGTCGCGCCCTTGACCTCAGTCATCTGGTTGCCGGCGTCCACGAACACCAGCTTGGGCTGGTGATCCTTCAGCTCGGCGGCCTCGTACTGGGCGAAAGACGCGATGATCAGCAAATCCCCCGGCGCGGCGCGGCGCGCGGCGGAGCCGTTGACCGAGATGGTGCCGGAGCCGCGCTCGGCCTTGATCGCGTAAGTGGCGAAGCGCTCGCCGTTGGTGACGTTCCAGATCTGCACTTCTTCGTATTCCAGAATGTCGGCCGCTTCCAGCAGGTTCTCGTCGATGGCGCAGGAGCCGATATAGTGCAACTCGCTGTGCGTGGTGGTTACCCGGTGAAGCTTGGATTTGAGCATATTACGCTGCATGATTGCATCCTTCGTCCGCTGATCAGCGGAACACTTCGATGTTGTCGATCAGGCGGGTGCGCCCCAGTCGGGCGGCCGCCAGCACCACCAGGCGTTTTTCGCCGGCGTGCGCCACCGCCAGGGTGTCGGCCTGGCGAATTTCCACGTAATCCACGGTCCAGCCGGCTTGGGCCAGATCGTCGCGCGCGCCCTGCTCCAGCGCCGCGTAGTCATTGTCGCCGTCCTGCAGCCGCTGCCGCACCTGCGTCAGATTGCGATACAGGCGCGGCGCCTCGGCGCGCTCTTCCGCGCTCAGATAGCCGTTGCGCGAGGACAGCGCCAGGCCGTCGTCGGCGCGGCCGGTGTCCACCGGCACAATCTCGATCGGCGAGTTCAAATCCTCCACCATCGCGCGGATCACGTGCAGCTGCTGGAAATCCTTCTTGCCGAAACAGGCCAGGTCCGGCTGCACGATGTTGAACAACTTGGTCACCACGGTGGCGACGCCGCGGAAGTGGCCGGGACGGAAGGCGCCGCACAGCTCGTTCTGGATATTCGGCGGCTCCACGTTGAAGTCCTGGCGCACGCGCGGATACAGCTCCTGTTCCTCGGGGAAGAACAAGGCGTCCACGCCGGCGGCGCGCAGCTTGTCGCAATCGGCGTCGAAGGTGCGCGGATAAGCGCCGAAGTCTTCGCCCTGGCCAAACTGCAGCCGATTGACGAAGATGCTGACCGCCACTTTGTCGGCGCGCTCGCGCGCCGCCTTGACCAGGGCCAGATGGCCGGCATGCAGATTGCCCATGGTGGGCACGAAGGCGAGCTTGCCCGCCTGGCGACGCCAGGCGCGCATCTGCGCCACGGTACGAATGATTTCCATTGCTTGATGTCCTGGACCGGGCCGATCAGAAAGTATGTTCCGCCGCCGGGAAGGACTTGTCCTTCACCGCCTGCACATAGGCCTGCACCGCGCCCTGGATGCTGCCCGCCTGGTTCATGAAGTCCTTGACGAAGCGCGCCTTCTTGCCCGGATACACGCCCAGCATGTCGTGCAGCACCAGCACCTGGCCGGACACGTCGACGCCGGCGCCTATGCCTATGGTGGGCACGGAAATCGACTCGGTGATCTCGCGCGCCAGCTCGGCCGGCACGCACTCCATCAGCACCAGGCTGGCGCCGGCCTCGGCGTGCGCCTTGGCGTCGTTGACGATGCGGCGCGCGTCTTCCTCGCTCTTGCCCTGCACCCGATAGCCGCCGAAGGTGTTGACGAACTGCGGCGTCAGGCCGATGTGGGCGCACACCGGCACGCCGCGCTCCACCAGGAAGCGGGTGGTGTCGGCCATATAGGCGCCGCCCTCCAGCTTCACCATGTGCGCGCCGGCCTGGATGATGCGGGCAGCGTGGGCGAACGCCTGCTGCGGACTTTCCTGATAGGCGCCGAACGTCATGTCGCCCAGCACCATCGCCTGCTTGGCGCCCCGCGCCACGCAACGCACGTGATAGAGCATTTCCTCCTCGGCCACCGGCAGCGTGGAATCTATGCCCTGCACCACCATGCCCAACGAATCCCCCACCAGCAGAATTTCCACGCCGGCCTGTTCCAGCAAGGCGGCGAAGCTGGCGTCGTAACAGGTCAGCATGGCGATCTTCTGCCCTTCCTGCGCCATTTTCTGCAGGGTGTTGACGGTAATTTTCATGCCCGTTCTTCCTCGTTTCAGTCGTCCATATCGACCGGCGGGACGCCTAGAGCCCGCTTACGATCTGCTGCGCCTCAGGATGGTCGCGCGGCGAGCGCGGCGTCGAAACGCGCGGACGGGGCTGGGCCCTTCCGCCGTCTCGGCCGCAAGGCCGTCACCCGTCCTGGCTCGCATCATCGCAAACCGGCTCTGAGCGCTCGGCGGCTCAGACGCTCTTGTTGAAATAGTTGCGCTGGCCTCGCGCCTCGCTGATGCAGCGGATCAGCAGTTCGAAGTCCTCGTCGCCGTCGACCAGATTCAGATGATCGGTATTGACGATCAGCAACGGCGCGGCCTCGTACTGATGGAAAAACTCGCTATAGGCCTGATGCACGCGCTTCAGATAGCCTTCCGGGAAATTGATTTCGTACTCCGCCGCCCGCGCGGCCACCCGGCTCAGCAGGTTCTCTTCGGAAGCCTGCAGATAAATCACCAGATCCGGCACCGGATGCTCGGGCATCGCCAGCCCCGCCAGGCGCTTGTACAGCGCCAGCTCGGCCTCGTCCAGATTGATCTTGGCGAACAGCGCGTCTTTTTCGAACAGGAAGTCCGACACCAACGGGCTGGCCAGCAGTTCGCCGTCCAGCATGCTCTTGGCCATCTCGGCGCGTTGCAGCATGAAGGACAGCTGGGTGGACAGGCCGTGGGCCGGCAAGTTGCGGTAGAAGCGCGGCAGGAAGGGGTTGGCGGCGGGATCTTCCGCCAGCAGGCGCACGCCCCAGTATTCCGACAGTCGGCGCGCCAGAGAGGATTTGCCCGCGCCGATCGGCCCTTCGACCACGACATAACGCAATTGACTCATCGCTCGCTTCCTTATTAGCTAGTTGTTTTGAGGCGCTCCACGCCCTGATCGGCCAGCCCTGCGGCCAGTTCGCCGGCCGTGCCCAGCGCCGGCAGCGCCAGATCGGGAGCGATCTCCGCCAGCGGGATCATGACGAAGCCGCGCAGATGCATGCGCGGATGCGGCAGGGTCAGGTCTTGGTCGCTCAGGGCGACGCCGCTGTAATACAGCAGATCCAGATCCAGCACCCGCGGCGCGTTGCGGAAGGTGCGCACCCGGCCGAACTCGGCCTCTATCGCCAGCAGCCGGCGCAATAATTCGCGCGGCGCCAGCGCGGTGTCCACTTCCGCCACGGCATTGATGAAGTCCGGCTGATCGGCATAGCCCACCGGCGCGGTGCGGTACAGGGCGGACTGCCGGGTCAGCGCGGTGTCGGGCAAGGCGGCGATCGCGGCCAGCGCGGCGCGGATCTGCGCCGCCGGCTGCTCGAGATTGCTGCCCAGCGCGATGAAGGCCTGCGCCACTTAGGCCTCTCCGCCCGGCTCGTCCGCGGCTTTGCGGCGATTGGCGGGGCGGCGGCGGCGGCGTTTCTTGGCCGGGTCCGGCTCGCCGCTGGCTTTGGCGATGTCCAGCAGCTGCTCGCGTTCGTCCTCGTCGGCGCGCTGGAAGTCATTCCACCAGGACACCAGCTTCATGTCCACCTCGCCGGCTTCTCCGCGCAGGGCGAAGAAATCGTAAGCGGCGCGGAAGCGCGGCTGCTCCAGGAAACGGTAGGCGCGCTGGCCGCTGCGGCTGTCGAAACGCGACTGCAGCATCCAGATTTCGCGCATGGTCACGCTGAAACGGCGCGGAATGGCGAAATCGTTGTCCTGCTCGGACTCCACGTCGGCAATCGCCTGCGCCAGCGCGTACACCGCGCGGTCGCCGGCGTTCAGGCGTTTCTGCCAACGCTGATGCACCTGCTTCCACAACAGGGTGGCCAGCAGGAAGCCCACCGACACCGGCTTGTCGGCGCGGATGCGCTGATCGGTGCTTTCCAGGCCCAGCTTCAAGAACAGGTCGTCGCCCTTATCATCCAGCACCGCGTCCAGCAGCGGGAACACGCCGCGCGCCATGCCTTCCTCGCGCAGCTTTTTCAGGCAGCCGTAGGCTTGGCCGGACATCAGCAGCTTGAGCATTTCGTCGAACAGGCGCGCCGGCGGCTCTTTCTTCAGCAGATGGGCGTGGGTGCGGATCGGCTTGCGGGTGGCCTCGTCGATATCGAAGCCCAGCTTGGCCGCCAGGCGCACCGCGCGCAGCATGCGCACCGGGTCTTCCTGATAACGGCGCGCCGGCTGGCCTATCATCACCAGCTTGCGGGCGCGCAAGTCCTTGACGCCGTGGTGATAGTCGATGACGGTTTCGTCGGACGGATCGTAGAACAACGCGTTGACGGTGAAGTCGCGGCGGTGCGCGTCCTCTTCCTGGCTGCCGAAGCTGTTGTCGGCCATGATGCGGCCGGTTTCATTGGTGTCGTCCACCGAACCGCCGCGGAAAGTGGTCACCTCGATGGTTTCCGGTCCCATCATCACGTGGACGATGCGGAAACGCCGGCCGATGATGCGGGAGCGGCGGAACACCCGGTGCACTTCCTCAGGCGTCGCGTTGGTGGCGACGTCGAAATCCTTCGGCGACACGCCCAACATCAAGTCGCGCACGGCTCCGCCCACCACATAGGCGGCGAAACCGGCCTCCTGCAGTCGGGTGGTGACTTTCAGCGCAGCGGAGCTGAGCTGGTCTCGGCGGATGCCGTGTTGCGGCAGAGGAATCACGCGCGCCTTGGTGCGGCGCTTGCCCATGCCGGCGGGCAGGTCCAGTACTTTACGGATAAACTTGCGGATCATTATGAGAAGATAGTCGACTTGGAATGCCAGGATTCGCAAGACTAGTAGGTAGTCAAGCCGGCGATTATATCCCTATTCTTTGCAGAAAATACAATTCGCCGCCATATCCCGCCGCATCGCAGCGCCCATGGCCGCCAATTGCCCCCCATCGGCGATAGGCATACAATCGCTGCCGATTCGCCGACTCCGACAAGACCCCTCCCGTGCGCCCTACTCTCAGCTTTCATCTCCAGACCATTCCCAACGTGCCCGCCATCCGCCAGCTCTACCAGCTGGACGGCGAAATCGGGGAGGCCGACGTCGCCGATTTCGTGCTGCAGCGCTGTCGCGCCCAGAGCGGCACCGACTTCATCCCCTTCCACTTGCACCGCGTCGTCGCCATCGCCGGCGTGCTGCAACAGGATGGGCAAACCCGTCTCGTCCAAGGGCTCGCCGCCGACGCAGGCGACGAGGCCGCGATGCTGGCGGACTGGCTGAGCCTGCTGCGCGACAGCCGGGCGCGGCTGGTCAGCTGGGACGGCGCGCGGCTGGAACTGCCGGCGCTGCGCCACCGCGCGCTGGCGCTGGGCCTGCCGCTGGCGGAACAGCTGCGCGCCGGAGCGGACAGCTCGTCCCAGGTCTCGCTGAGCGAGATCCTGAGCGGCGGCCACGCGGAGCTGGCCACCCCGCAGGGCGAACTGGCCCGGCTGTGCGGCCTGCCCGGCGAGGCCGAGCTCAACGGCCCGCGGCGCTGGGAACTGTACCGCGCCGGCGACGTCGGCGCGCTCGCGGAACACAATGCGCGCCAGGCCGCCAGCTGCCATCTGCTGTGGCTGCGCCAGCAATGGGTGGAGGGCGCGCTGGATTCAGGCGCCCACCAGGCCTGTAGGCAAGGCCTGCGCGCCGTCGTCGTCGCGCAGCCGGAGCCGCACTGGCGCGGCTGGCTGGCCGACTGGCCCGCGAACGCCCCGCAAGGGGATTGACAGCCAAAAGCCAAAGGCATAGGCTGACGTTCATGCGCCGATTTGACACAGCTTGCGGGCGCTTAACAAATGCCAGCTAAAGCGTTAAAACGGTCAACCCGCTTGCGCTCTTAGTCGTAGGCGGGTTTTGTTTTACCCGTACAGGCAGTTAAGCGGACCCGTCGCTTCGGATCGATGCATGAGCCGCGCCCCGTTTCCATTTCGGGCATGCGCGGCTGGCGCCGAGTTAATGACAACTTGCAGGGCGCCCAAAAATCCTGCTAAAGCGTCGCCGGCGATACCCAGGACCGGCGCGCGAACCGCGACCGAACCGACTGGAGAACCGCCATGTACGACTGCCTGCAAGACAGCTATACCGATTTTTCTTTTGCCAATTTCGACGCCGTGGGAAGACCTCGCCCCCTTTGCGGCAGCCTGAGCGCCTCTCCGCTCACGCCGGCCGACGCCCCCGCCCTGCAGCAGCTGGCGGATTTCGCCCGTGAACTGGGCTATGACCTGGACCGCAACGGCGAACAACTGACCGTGCGGGACATTTCCCTGCTGGACGCGCTCAGCATCAACGCCCGCTTCGGCGGCGAGCTGCTGATCAGCTGCGATCTGCGCCGCGACCCGCCCGCGCGCTTCTGACTCCCGTCTCCCGCGCCGCCGGGAGCGCCTTGCGTTCCCGGCGCACGCCATGTCGCCCCATTGTCATGGCGCGACAAAGACAAGCCCGCCCCGCAGCCGGTATAATGGCCAGTTCTCCGTGCCATCCCGCCCTACTCCCATGCTGTTTGAAATCAATCGCGCCCCGCGCGGGGCCGTGCTGCTGGAAGCCCGTCAAATCAGCCGACTGGCCTTGCCGATGATGATCGCCCAGATCGCCCAGGTGGCCACCGCCTTCGTCGATACGGTGATGGCCGGCCGCGTCAGCACCGACGACCTGGCCGCCGTCTCTCTGGGCGCCAGCGTCTTCATCACCTTCTACGTCACGCTGATGGGCATTGTCACCGCGCTCAATCCCATCCTGGCCCACCAGTTGGGCGCCGGCGAGCACGACAAATTCAAAGACACCGCGCGCCAGGGCCTGTGGTTCGGCCTGCTGATCGGCCTCTTGGGTGCGGCGATGATGATGGCGCTGGAGCCGGCGCTGCGGCTGTGGCTGCACCTGCCGCCGGAAGTGACCGACAAGGTGATGCTCTTCATCACCGGCGCCGCTGTGGGCATGCCGGCGGCGATGACCCACCGCGCGCTGCACGCCTACGCGTCCAGCCTGGGCCGCCCCAAGGCCATCATGGTGGTCAGCCTGCTGGCGCTGGCGCTGAACGTTCCGCTCAACTACATCCTGATCCACGGCCTGTTCGGCCTGCCCAAGCTGGGCGGCGCCGGCTGCGGCTGGGCCACCGGCATCGTGTTCTGGTTCAATTGCCTGGCCCTGCTCGCCTATGTCAGCTGGCACCGCAACTTCCGCCAGTTCCGGCTGCTGGAGCGGCTGCGCGGCCCGGACTGGCGCATGTACCGCGGCTTCCTCAAGCTGGGCGTGCCCATCGGCCTGTCCTTTTTCGTGGAAGTCAGCCTGTTCTCCTTCATCGCGCTGCTGATCGCCGAACTGGGCACCGTGGTAGTGGCCACTCACCAGTCCGTGCTCAATTTTTCCAGCATCATCTACATGCTGCCGCAGAGCGTGGCCACCGCGATGTCGGTTCGCGTCGGCCACCACGTCGGCGCCGGCGACTACCGCGCCGCGCGCTTCAGCTCCGGCGTCGGCCTGCTGCTGGGCCTGAGCATGGCCTTCTGCGCGATGCTGATGGTGCTGCTGTTCCGCGAGCCCATCATGCGCATGTACACGCCGGACCCGCGCGTGATCGCGATGGGCTCCACCCTGCTGCTGTTCGCCGCCGTCTACCAGCTGACCGACGCGGCTCAAACCATCGCCTCCGGCGCCCTGCGCGGCTACAAGCTGACCACGGTGCCGATGATCATTCACATCCTGTCGTTCTGGTGCGTCGGCCTGGGCCTGGGCATCACTCTGGGCCTGACCGACTGGCTGAGCAAGAAGCCCATGGGCGTGTTCGGCTTCTGGACCGCGCTGGTGATCAGCCTGAGCGTGGCCGCGCTATTCCTGACCCGCTACCTGGCCGGCGAAAGCCGCCGGCGCCTGCATCGACAACTTCAAACGGAACCGGCGCCATGAGCCTGAGCTTCAGCCACCATCATCCGCTCAAATCGCTGAACACCTTCGGCATGGACGCGCGCGCGCGCGACTTCTGCCGGCTGGACGCGCTCTCGGAGCTGCCGGCGCTGCTGGACAGCCCGGCCTACCGGGCCGGGCCGGTGCTGTGGCTGGGCGGCGGCAGCAATCTGCTGTTCACCCGCGACTACCCCGGCCTGGTGGTCAAATTGGAATTACGCGGCGTCCGCCTGCTGGAGGAGAGCGGCGAGGACGTGATCGTCGAGGCCGCCGCCGGCGAAAACTGGCACGATTTCGTGCTCCACACCCTGGAGCAAGGCTGGTACGGCCTGGAAAACCTCAGCCTGATCCCCGGCACCGTCGGCGCCAGCCCGATCCAAAACATCGGCGCCTACGGCGTCGAGGCCAAGGACCACATCCATCAAGTCGTCTGCGCCGATCTAGAGCGCGGCGGCGCCGAACTGACGCTAAGCAAGGCCGACTGCCGCTTCGGCTATCGCGACAGCGTGTTCAAGCACGAGGCCGCCGGCCGCCTGCTGGTCACCGCCGTGCGCTTCCGCCTGTCGCGCGCGCCGCGGCTGCGCACCGGCTACGGCGACATCCAGCAAGAACTTGACGCCGCCGGCATTGCCGCGCCCACGCCGCATGACGTCAGCGACGCGGTGATCCGCATCCGCTCGAGCAAACTGCCCAACCCGGCCGAGCTGGGCAACGCCGGCAGCTTCTTCAAAAATCCGGTACTGCCGGCGGAACAGGCGCAGGCGCTGCTGGCGCGCCATCCGACGCTGCCGCACTACCCGGCCGCCGACGGCAAGGTCAAGCTGGCCGCCGGCTGGCTGATCGACCAATGCGGGCTGAAAGGCCATCGCGACGGCGACGCCGGCGTGCACGCGCGCCAGGCCCTGGTGCTGGTCAACTACGGCGCAGCCAGCGGCGAGCAGATGCGCGCGCTGGCCGACAAGGTGCGCGCGGAAGTCCGTCAACGCTTCGGCGTGGAACTGGAGCCGGAACCCATCGTTCTCTAAACCGCAGGCGCGAGCCGTTCGCGCCCTAGACAAAAGGCTAAGCAATGCATTCAAGCGTAGATGTGCTGGTATTCGATCTGGGCGGAGTATTGGTGGACTGGAACGGCATCGATCCGCTGGTGCGGCTCTCCCAGGGCAAGCTGGACCCGGAACAGGCCCGGCGCTTCTGGATGGAAACGCCGTGGATCGCCGAACTGGACACCGGCGCCTGCACGCCGGAGGCCTTCAGCGCGGCGATGGCCGAGCACCTGGGACTGGACATCGGCGCGGCGGACATGACCGCGCAACTGGACAGCTGGCTGCGCGGCGCCTACCCCGGCGCGGCGGAGATGCTGGCCCGGCTAGGCGAACGCCACCGCCTGGCCGTGCTCAGCAACAATAATGCGCTGCACTGGGGCAAGATCGAACGCGAATTCGATCTGCTGCACCGCTTCGACCGGCTGTTCGCCTCCCACCTGATCGGCCTGCGCAAGCCGGACGACGCGGTGTACCGCCATGTGCAGGACGAGCTGGGCGCGGCCCCGCAGCGCATCGCCTTTTTCGACGACAATATAGAATGCGTGGACGCCGCCCGCCGCGCCGGCTGGCAGGCCTTCCACACCAAGGGCCTGGACCAGGCGCAGGCCGCGCTGCGCGCCAACGGCTGGCTGGATTAGGCCTAACCGCGCTAGAACACCCCGCCGGCCTTGCAGAAAATCGCCACCACCGTCAGCAGGCCGATCAACCAGGACAGGGAACGCAGCGCCGCCCGGTCGGCCAGATACAGCAAGCCGTGCGCGATCCGCGCCGCGATGAAAACCGCGGCGGCGGCGTCCAGAAACGCCGGCGGCACATGCATCCCCCAAGCCACCAACACCGCCGCGGCGAAGGTCGGGAACGCCTCCCAGGCGTTCTGCTGCGCCCAATTGGCGCGCAGCCGGTAACCGCTGGCCTGGGCCATCGCCTCCCGAGGCTTGTGGTTGTCCACTCGCGAACCGGCCTTGGCCACCCCGGCCCAGATCAAGGGCAGCAAGGCCGCCAGCAAAATGCTCCATAAAGCGAAGGGCATGGTTTCTCCTTTAGCGTGTGAAAGGCCGCCCGCTCACGGCGAGCGGCGCCTGTGTCCCAGATAGCGCCCGTCGTCGAAGGTCGCCACCCATTCCGGCCGGTAGACCACCAGCACCGCCGCCAACAAGCCGGTGGTGAAGGCCTCCGACCACGACAGTAAAAAATAGAACGGCAGCGTCTCCTCCAACAACTGGTCCCAGGGATAGGCGCCGGCCAGGCCCAAGGCCAGCAAACCCGACAAGCCGGCGGCGAACATGCCGGCCCCGCCGGCGAGGAAGCCGTTGACGAAGACATAGACGAACAGATTGCTGGGCAGGACGCGCTGGCTCAAACGCAGCGCCGCGGCCGACAGCGCCACCGGCGGCACAATCATGCTCAGATAGTTCAGGCCCAGCGCCTGCGGATCGGCCTGTCCGCTCACAGCCAATGCCAGCAAGGGAAGCGCCAGCGCCAGCAAGGCCAGCCACGGCCCCATCATCAAGGTGAACAGGCCGGCGCCCAGCAAATGGAAGGACAGGCCGGGGGCCACGCCGCCGCGCAGCAGCCACAAGGCCAGCGCCAGCACGCAGGCGCCCATCCAGGCGTTGCAGGCCGGCAAGGGCAGGCCGCGCCAGGCCACCCGCCGCGCCGCCAGCGCCAACAAGGACAAAGCCGCGCCGTTGCTCAGCCAAAGCGCGGCGTCGGGGAAAAACGATGCGGGTAAATCCATGGCCTACCTATCGGCTTATATATCCATTTCGAATGATACCAGAGCGCGCGCACCAATCCGCCGCCATTGGGTACAATGACGTTTTCTTGGAGAGTCCCGCATGCCCGCCTTGCCCGCCCCTCACCTGATCGCCCAGCAGGTCGCCGCCGCCCTGGCCGAAGACATCGGCCGTTGCGACTGGACCGCCCTGCTGATTCCCGAACACAGCGCCGGCGCGGCGCGGGTGACGGCGCGCGAAGCGGCCACGCTGTGCGGCCAGGCCTGGTTCGACGAATGCTTCCGCCAGGTCGATCCCCGCTGCCGGGTGGAATGGCTGGCCGCCGAAGGCGAGCAGGTCGCCGCCGGCGCCGTGCTGTGCCAAATCGACGGCCCGGCCCGCGCGCTGCTGACCGCGGAGCGCTCCGCGCTGAACTTCCTGCAAACCCTGTCCGCGGTCGCCAGCGAAACCCGCCGCTACGTAGACGCCGTGGCCGGCACCCGCGCCCGGATACTGGACACCCGCAAAACCATGCCCGGCCTGCGGCTGGCGCAGAAATACGCGGTGACCGCGGGCGGCGGCGACAATCAGCGCGTCGGCTTGTTCGACGGCATCCTGATCAAGGAAAACCACATCATGGCCGCCGGCGGCATCGCCGCCGCGCTGCGGGCCGCGCAGCGGCTGGCCCCGGCCGAGGTCAGCCTGCAAATCGAAGTGGAAACGCTGGAGCAACTGGAAGAAGCGCTGCTCCACGGCGCCAAGCTGGCCCTGCTGGACAATATGTCGCTGGAGCAAATGCGCGAAGCGGTGCGGCTGACCGCCGGCCGCGCCCAGCTGGAAGCCTCCGGCGGCGTGGACTTCGACACCGTGCGCGCGATTGCGGAAACCGGGGTCGACCGCATTTCGGTGGGCAAATTGACCAAGGACGTCCGCGCCGTCGATCTTTCCATGCGCTTTACCGCGGCCTGAGGCGCCGTCCGGGCCCGGCGGCGGGCCCCTGTCATACTCCGCCGCCTAGCGCTATAACTGGTTCATAACCCCCAATAACGAGCGTCATGGACTTCAACCTCCGCAAACGGAACAAACGCCCGGCACGCTATGCGATCTGGGGTTCCATCCTCTTCCTGCTCGGCACGCTGGCGCTGGTGGCCCTGGAACTGCTCAACACCTATCACCAGGAAGAGGAAAACGCGCTGCGCCAGGCCAACGGTCTCAGCCAATTGCTGGCGGAACGGCTGGCCGCCGGCATCAGCGAAGCCGGCCTGATCCTGCAAAGCAGCAGCCAGCTGCCGCAGGTCCAGACCCTGCTTCACACCGGCACAAGCGGCGAGGAAGGACAGCAGAAGCTGTACCAGCAGCTGCAGCAGCAACTGCAGCTGGCGCCCTATCTGAGCCGGATCGAAATCATAGACAGCGCCTGCCAGGCCATCTTCACCAGCCGCCAGGCCGCCATCGTGCGCCAGCCTCACAATGAATTCTGCCGCTGGCTGCATCGCAACGAAGACCCGGAAAACAATTACACCGCCGCCCAGCACAATCCCGAACAACACGGCATCGTCCTGGCCAGCAAGCTGCGCGACGAAGGCGGCAACGTCATCGGCATGGCCGCCGGCGTCATCGCCAATAATTTCTTTCAGGACGAGGTCTCGCGCGTCACCGTGGGCGAGCACGGGGAAATCCTGGTGCTGGACCAACGCCAGCTGATGGTGGCGCGCTGGCCCAAGCCCCCCAAGGGACTGGAGCGGCAATTCCGGCCGCTGCAGCCGGCCAAGCTGCTCAGCCGTGACGGCAATCAGGCGCAATTCAGCGCGCCGTCCAATATCGACGGCGTCACCCGCCTGTACAGCCAGAGCCAGACCGGCCGCTATCCCTTCCAAGTGGCCGTGGGCCTCGCCCGCAAGGATTTCACCCGCTCGGTGCAGGAGAAGGCGATGCTGGCCCTGCTGGGCTGGCTGTTCATCGCCGGCATGACGCTGCTGGCCCTGCGCAACTATCTGTCCAATCTGCGCCAGCACACCCTGCTGAGCCGCAGCACCGATCTGATCCGGCAAAGCGAGGGAGAGGCGAAGCTGATCCTGGACACCGCGCCGCTGGCGCTGTTGCTGGTCAACCCCAAAACCCGCCGCATCCAGCGGGCCAACGCGCTGGCGCGCGCCATGTTGCAACTGCCGCCGCGCGCGCCGGGCACCAAGGAGGATTCGGACATCCTCAACCTGCCTTTTCGACTACAGCCGCTGGAGCAGTGGCTGGAAGCCGGCCAGGAGATAGAGAATCAGGAAATGGAACTGGAGCTGGAGGACCACAGCCGGCTCTGGGTCATCGTCTCGCTGCGGCCCCTGGGCGAACGCACCCCGCCGTCCACGCTGGTGGCGCTCTACGATATTTCCAGCCGCAAGCAGTTGGAGCAGCAATTGCAGGAAAGCAATCAGCAACTGAGCGAAATGGCGGCCACCGATCCGCTGACCCATTTGTACAACCGGCGCTACGCCGACATGATGCTGAAAGACGAAATCAGCCGCTGCGAGCGCTACGGCCAGTCGATGACCATCGCGGTGTTCGACATCGACCACTTCAAGCAATTCAACGACCGCCACGGCCACCAGGCCGGCGACAATGTACTGGTGGCGGTGGCCAACGCGCTGACCGACACCACGCGCAACACCGATATCAGCGCGCGGGTGGGCGGCGAGGAATTCCTGGTGATTTTCCCCTGCACGCGTCTACGCGACGCGCAAAAGGTGATGGAACGGGTCCAGGTGGTGCTGAGCCAGACCCGCTTCCCGCTGGTGGACCAGAGCGTGACCTTCAGCGGCGGGCTGACCGACTGGCGGCCGCACGACACGCCGGAACTGATGCTGGCGCGCGCCGACCGCCTGCTCTACGAAGCCAAGGTCGCCGGCCGCAACATCCTCTTCAACGATCTGGACATGATCTGAACGGCGGCGGCTCCTGCCCGGCCACGCCCAAGGCGTCGGACAGCAGCCACAACATCGCCGCGGTGGCGCCCCAGATGCGGTGGCGCTGCCAATCCAGCGACAGATAGGCCCGCAGCTGGCCGTCGTCGCCCTGATGGCTGTGGCGCTGGTAAGCGCCGGTATCCATCAGCAGCGGCAGCGGCGCCTCGAACACCTCGGCCACCTCGCCCGGCTCCGGGCTGAGTTCGAACGGCGGCAACACCAGGCCCACCACCGGCGTCACCACGAAGCCGGTAATCGTCACATAATCCGGCAAGCGGCCCAGCAGCCGGACATGGCTTTCCGCCAGCCCGGTCTCCTCCCGCGTTTCGCGCAGCGCGGCGCGCTCGGCCGAACCGTCGTCCCGCTCCAGCTTGCCGCCCGGAAAGCTGACCTGGCCGGCGTGCGCCGGCAGGTTCTCCGCGCGACGGGTCAACATC
The DNA here is from genome assembly GCF_020544465.1 of Chromobacterium rhizoryzae. Classification (NCBI taxonomy): domain Bacteria; kingdom Pseudomonadati; phylum Pseudomonadota; class Betaproteobacteria; order Neisseriales; family Chromobacteriaceae; genus Chromobacterium; species Chromobacterium rhizoryzae. The sequence continues at coordinate 1,715,467 of NZ_CP066126.1, read as the reverse complement.
ACCGTCGGCCCCTCGTGCCGCCACACCAGCGGCACCAGCACCGCCGCCGGCCGCAGCCCGCCGTCGGCCGGACGGAAGCTGAAATCGCCCACCCTGCCGGTAAAGTCATAAGCCGACAGCCGACCGGCAATCCAGTCGGCCGCTTCTCCCGCCTCCATCGACCACATTTTATTGTCCCCTGCCGTCATCCGCTCGCCGGGCCAACGCGCCGGCGATGTTCTTGCTCCATCTTAGGCCAAATCGCGGCCCCGCTGTCGGCGCCGCCATCGGTATTAACAAAAAACCCGCGCGCCGGCGCCTGAACGACGCCGGCCGACGCGGGCAAAAAAAATGCCAGGCTGGCAGCCTGGCATTCTTGCGAGCATTTCCGCTCAGCGGCGCATCGAGTCGAAGAACTGTTGGTTCGACTTGGTGGCCTTGATCTTGTCCTGCAGGAATTCCATCGCCTCCAGATCGTCCATCGGGTAGAGCAGCTTGCGCAGTACCCAGATGCGCTGCAATTGGTCCTGCGGAATCAGCAGCTCTTCGCGACGGGTGCCGGAACGGTTGATGTTCAGCGCCGGGAAGATGCGCTTCTCGGCCATGCGGCGTTCCAGATGGATTTCGCTGTTGCCGGTGCCCTTGAATTCTTCATAGATCACATCGTCCATGCGGCTGCCGGTATCGATCAGCGCGGTGGCGATGATGGTCAGGCTGCCGCCCTCTTCCACATTGCGCGCGGCGCCGAAAAAGCGCTTCGGGCGCTGCAGCGCGTTGGCGTCCACGCCGCCGGTCAGCACCTTGCCGGAGGCCGGCACCACGGTGTTGTAGGCGCGCGCCAGACGGGTGATGGAGTCCAGCAGGATCACCACGTCCTTTTTGTGTTCCACCAGGCGCTTGGCCTTCTCGATCACCATCTCGGCCACTTGCACGTGGCGGGTGGCCGGCTCGTCGAAGGTGGAAGACACCACTTCGCCCTTGACCGAACGCTGCATCTCGGTCACTTCCTCCGGACGCTCGTCGATCAGCAACACGATCAGCACCGCTTCCGGATGGTTGGCGGTGATGGCGTGGGCGATGTGCTGCAGCATCACGGTCTTGCCGGACTTCGGCGGCGCCACCAGCAGGCCGCGCTGACCTTTGCCTATCGGCGAGATCAGGTCGATGATGCGGCCGGTGATGTTCTCTTCGGCGCGGATGTCGCGTTCCAGCTTGAACTGCTCGGTGGGGAACAGCGGCGTCAGGTTCTCGAACAGAATCTTGTGCTTGGAGTTCTCCGGCGCTTCGCCGTTGACCTTGTCCACCTTGACCAGCGCGAAGTAACGCTCGCCGTCTTTCGGGGTGCGGATCTCGCCTTCGATCGAATCGCCGGTATGCAGGTTGAAGCGACGAATCTGCGACGGGCTGACATAGATGTCGTCCGGGCCGGCCAGGTAGGAGGTGTCCGGGCTGCGCAGGAAACCGAAACCGTCCGGCAGCACTTCCAGGGTACCTTCACCGAAAATGCTCTCGCCTTTTTTGGCCTGGTTTTTCAGCAAGGCGAAGATCAAGTCCTGCTTGCGCAGTCGGTTGGCCCCGTCGATCTCGTTGGAAATGGCCATTTCAACGAGTTCGGAAACATGAAGATGTTTTAGATCAGATAAGTGCATAGCAGCCGTAGGTCGACTCGGTAACGATTTAGCGGAACGCTGAATTCGGAGGGTGGCGTAAAAATGGAACGGGCAACGCGTCAATCGCTACCCGTTTTGAGATTTTGCTGGAGAATAGACGCTTTACAGTTGGCTGTCAATGAAGGCGGTCAACTGGCTCTTGGCCAGCGCGCCCACCTTGGTGGCGGCAACCTGGCCGTCCTTGAAAATCATCAGCGTCGGGATGCCGCGGATGCCGAATTTCGGCGGCGTCAGCTCGTTCTGGTCGATGTTCAGCTTGACCACTTTCAGGCGGCCTTCGTATTCCTTGGCCACTTCGTCCAGGATGGGAGCGATCATCTTGCACGGACCACACCACTCGGCCCAGTAATCGACCAGCACCGGCAGGTCGGCTTTCAGAACATCGGTATCGAAACTGTCATCGCTTACGTGGTGGATCAGATCGCTCATGGTTTCCTCGCTATTTATATGGTGGCGCAACTACTGCAATTGATGTGTGATGGTAGCAAGCGCGGAGTGCCGGGGCAACCGGAAATCCGGCGTGCGCGGCGCGCTCCGCGCTTCGCTCTTTCCTTATATACCACCGGAAAGCGTCCGACCTGGCCGACAATGCCGCTGCTGAAACGCCCCGGCTTCGGTATAATGCGCAGCTGTTTATTCCGAGAAGGACTCCAAATGGGCTTTCTGCAAGGCAAAAAGATTCTGATTACCGGCATGATCTCCAACCGCTCCATCGCTTACGGCATTGCCCAGGCCTGTCATCGCGAAGGCGCGGAACTGGCGTTCACCTATGTGGTGGACAAACTGGAAGACCGCGTGCGTGAAATGGCCGCGGATTTCGGCTCCAAGCTGGTTTTCCGCTGCGACGTGCAGAACGACGAAGAAATCAATAAATTGTTCGCCGATCTCGGCAAGGAATGGGACGGCCTGGACGGCCTGGTCCACGCCATCGCCTTCGCCCCGCGCGAATCGCTGGAAGGCGACTTCCTGGACGCGCTGAGCCGCGAAGCCTTCCAGACCGCCCACGATGTGTCCGCCTACAGCTTCCCGGCGCTGGCCAAGGCCGCGCGCCCGATGATGCAGGGCCGCAACGCCGCCTTGCTGACCCTGTCCTACCTGGGCGCGGTGCGCGCAATCCCCAACTACAATGTGATGGGCCTGGCCAAGGCCAGCCTGGAAGCCTCGGTGCGCTTCATGGCCGCCAGCCTGGGCAAGGACGGCATCCGCGTCAACGGCATTTCCGCCGGCCCGATCAAGACCCTGGCCGCCGCCGGCATTTCCGGCTTCTCCAAGCTGCTGGCCATGGCCGCCGGACAATCCTGTCTGCGCCGCAACGTCACCACCGAGGAAGTGGGCAATACCGCCGCCTTCCTGCTGTCCAATCTGTCCTCGGGCATCACCGGCGAAATCACTTATGTCGACGCCGGCTTCAGCATCAACTCGCTGAATGTGCCGGAAGCCTGATTCGATCGCCTCCAAATGAAAATGGACCCGCCGGGTCCATTTTTTTTGCCCTCGCCGCTGCGCCGCCATCCGCTCCGGGATGACGAAGCCCCAATAAGCGGCACTCGCCGCGCCGCGTCTCACGAAGCGCCGCGGACTTCAACGGCCTCCAGGACGACGATCCGCCCCGGCAGGCCGCCGGGCGCTTGCGAACCCGGTCAAGCCCGCATCAGTGGCGGGACCCCAGATCCCGGTCCTCGGTCGTTCCGCTCAGCATATGCGTCAGTTCGTCGCAGGCGCGCACCATGCCGTCGCGCACGCGGAATTCGGCGATGACCAGCATGCTCACCCGGCCGCCGTCCCGCTTGTCCGCGGCGACGCGATGGCGAGTGAACACGCGCTCGCCCTGCTCCGCCCAGCTCAGGATTTCAAGATCGACCCGGCTGCACGTCTGCTTCAGATGGCGCAAATGCTTGATGAAATCGGCGTAATCCAAGCTGCGGCCGTCCGCCTGCTGGCGATAATCGGGATGGACCAGCTTCGCCAAACGGTTTTCGTCCAGTTCCGGGCGCAGCAATGCGTATTCGAATAATTCGCGCACCACGGCGATAGCGCTGTCTTGCATGGTTTGACTCCTTATAGAGGGGTGATATCGACGATGGGCGGCGCGGCCGAAGCCCGTCCCGCCACAATGGCCAGTATCCGTCCCGGCGCCGATGGCGCGTTATCGCTACAATGTCATCCAATATCTCAAATAGGCCAAACCATGCTGCTCGCCGCCGCCCGCATCCGTCACGACGACGCCGACCCCGAAGCCTGGCACAGCCATGACAGCGGCCAGCTCAGCTTGCTGCGCCGCGGCGTGCTGAACATCGCCACCGACGGCGGCCGGCTCTGGCTGCCGCCCGGCCACCTGGCCTGGATTCCTCCCGGCGTGCGCCACGCCTCGCACCGCCACGGCCTGATAGACGGCATCAGCCTGCACTTCGCCGCCGCGGCCTGCGCGCGGCTGCCGGCCGACGCGCAAGCCATCTCCTGCGACGCGCTGCCGCCCGCCATCATGCGGCGCGCGCTGGATTTTTCCACGCCGCCCCTTCCCAGAGAGCTGCGGCTGCTGGAGGTCTTGCTGGATGAATTGGAACACTGCCCGCCCTTGCGCCTGAGCCTGCCCTTGCCGCAAGACCGGCGCGCGCGCCGGGTCGCCGACGCGCTGACGGAGGCCCCCGAAGACCCGCGCTCGCGCGACGACTGGGCGCAATGGGCCGGCCTCAGCGGGCGCAGCCTGAGCCGTCTGTTTCCGGAGCAGACCGGTCTCAGCTTCCAGGCCTGGCGCCGTCGGCTGCGGCTGTTGAAATCGCTGGAATATCTATCGGCCGGCCAGCCCGTCGGCGCCGCCGCCTGGCGCTGCGGCTACGACAGCCCCAGCGCCTTCATCGCCGCCTTCCGACAGACTTTCGGCCGCACGCCGGCCCAATTGCTGGGCCGGCCCTCGGAGCGCTTCAGCGATAGCTATTGTTCTTGAACTGATTGAACAGCCTCACCCGCTCCCTTTGCAGCGCCGGCGGCACCCGTCCCTGGCCGCGCAGCTTGCTCATGCCGGCCGCGTCCGGATAGAGGTTGCGGTCCGCCGTCAGCGCGCCATCCAGCAAAGGCCGCGACGCCGGCAAGGCGTTGGGATAGAACAATTCATTGCTGATTTCCGCCATCACCTCCGGCCGCATCATGAAATCGAGGAAGCGATGCGCGTTGTCCGGATGCGGCGCGTCCTTGGGGATGGCGAAAGTGTCCACCCACAACTCCGCGCCCTTGGGCGACAGCAGGTAGCGGATCTTGCGCGGGCTCTTGGCCTCGCCCGCGCGACGCGCGGCGATGTAGGCGTCGCCGGAATAGATCATCGCCGCGCAGAGCTCGCCGTTGACCAGATCATTGATGGGCGTGGAAGTGAACACCCGCACATAGGGCCGGACCGCGCGCAGCAGGCCGGCGACAGCGGGCAGATCCTCCGGCCGGTTCCGGCCAGGGTCCTTGCCCAGATAGATCAAGGCCTGCACCGCCACCTGGCTGGGGGACATCATCATGGAAACGCCGCAGCCGCGCAGCTTGGACGCGTAAGCCGGGTCGAACAACAGGGCCAGCGCGTCGGCCGGCGGCGGCGCGCCGCCCAGCGCCCGCCGCACCCGGTCTTCGTCGATGGCCACCGAGGTGGTGCCCCACAGATAGGGCAGCGCGTAACGGTTGCCGGGATCAGCCGCGGCCAGCTGCCGCAGCAGCGCCGGGTCCAGTTGGCGGTAATTGGGCAGCTTGCCCTTGTCCAGCGGCCGGAAGGCGCCCGCCGCCAGCTGATTGGCCAGGAAGCTCATCGACGGTCCCACCACATCGTAGCCGCTGCGGCCGGTCAGCAATTTGCCTTGCAGGATTTCATTGCTGTCGTATACGTCGTAACGCACCTTGATGCCGGTCTCGCTCTCGAAACGCCGCAAGGTCTGTTTGCCGATGTAATGACTCCAGTTGTAGACGTTCAGCACCTTCTCTTCGGCCGCCTGCGCCGGAACGGCCAGGCAGCAGACCCAGATCCCCACCCCAATGCGTCGCCACATGAATGTTCTCCCGATATCGCGCGCCGGCCATCAGGCCAGCAAAGCCTCCAGGGCCGCCGCCAGCTTGCCCGCGCCGCGCCGGGCCCAGGCCGGCGCGCTCCCGTCGGCGCACAGTTTCTCTTCCAGCCCGTAAGCGCTGCGCACCAGGTGATAACCCAGCCACGGCACCGGCTCCGGCGCCCAGCGGCGCACCCGCTCCAAACGCCCTTCCGGCATGACCCAGGGCATGGAAGCCAGATCGCCGTCGCGCTCCAGAATCAATTCCGCCAGCGTGCGCCCCATCAGATTGGCGGCTCCCACGCCCTCGCCGCCGTAGCCGCCGGCCATGGCGATGCCGGCGCGCCGGTCGAACAAGGCGTAGGGCGTGAAAGCGCGCGCCACGCCCAGCGTGCCGCCCCAGCGGTAGGGCGCCGCCGCCGCGCCCAAGGCAGGGAACAGCCGACGCAGCAAGCGCTCGCGCCAGGCGAACTCGGCGCCGTTAGGGTCGAAGTCCCACTGCGCGCGGCCGCCCAGCCGGTAACCGCCGCGCGCGCCGAACACCAGGCGACCGTCCGCGCTGCGTTGGCCGTAAGTCACCATCCGGCTCAAATCGCCGAAAGCCTGGCGGCGCCCCAGTCCGATCTCGTCCCACTGCGCCGCCGACAGCGGTTCGGTGGCCAGCAGCAGGCTCTGCACCGGCAGCAGGCAACGGCCCAAGCGCGAAAATTGCCCGGCCGCGCCCTCCAGCGCCGGCACGATGACGTCCGCGCTCAAGTCGCAGCCGTCCAGCCCCGCCACTCCGGGAGCCAGCCGGCGCACCGGGCTATGCTCGTGAATGCGCACGCCCAGCCGCGCCGCGGCCCGCGCCAGGCCTTGCGCCAGCCGGGCCGGCTGAACCACCGCGCAATGCGGGGAGAACACCCCGCCGCGCACATCTCTCGCGCCCAGCTGCGCCCGGGCTTCCTCGCGGTCCAGCCAACGGAAGTCGGCCTCGCCGTGGCCCGCCCGCCGCAGTTCGCGCAGCCAGTTCCGTCCCATCGCTTCCTGCTCCGGATAGCGCGCCGCCGCGTACAGCACCCCACCATGGGCAAAATCGCATTCGACGCCTTCGCGCGCCAACACCGCGGCCACTTCGTCGACGATGCCGTACAGCCGCCGCCGCGCGTGTTCGCGCCGCTCGCCGTCCAGACTGAGCAAATGGACGTCCTGATTGGCCAGCCCGCCTATCAGCCAGCCGCCGTTGCGTCCGGACGCGCCGTAGCCGCAGGTTTCCGCCTCCAACACCGCCACATCCAGCTCCGGCGCCATGCGCTTGAGGTAGTAAGCCGTCCAAAGGCCGGTGTAGCCGCCGCCGATCACCGCCACGTCGCAGCGGGCCGACTGCGTCAACGGCGGCCAGGACCGCGCCGCGGGACTTTGATCCAGCCACAGACAAGCTTGGGACTCGATCCCCATGAATGCTCCTTGGCGATAGCCCCGAACCTGGGGCGGACCCGAACAGACTAAGCCGGCGCCCGCGCCGCGTCGTGCGCGCGGGACCGCTAGGAATCGGCGGAAAAGTAGCGCTGCGGCGTGGTGCCGGTTTCCAGACGGAAAGCCTTGTAGAACGTGGAGGCGGACTTGAAGCCGACGGCGAAGGCCATGTCCAGCGGAGCGGCCGGCGGCCGCGGCAGCGCCAGCAGATGGCGGACGCGCTGCTGATTGAGCCAGGCGTAGAAGCTCAGGCCCAGCGCCTGGTTCAAGACGTGGGAGATCTGATTGCGGGTGTAGCCGGTGGCCTGCGCCACCTGGCCCAGGCTCAGCTCGCAGTCCAGATAGGGCCGCTGTTCGGCGAAATAGGCTTGCAGGTCCGCCAGCAGCCGCGCCAGCCGCTGCGGGTTCAAACCGATGCGATCGCCGGTCCGCTCCCCGCTCAAACGCACCGGCGTACAGTACTCATGCACGGAGACGATCAGGCCATCCCGCACCCGGATCGCCTCGCCGCCTTGAAAACTGGCCAGTTTGCCGCTGGAGGCCAGCCGGATCACATAGCGGTATTGGATGAAGGCGGTGTCGCCGTCGACGCGGATGCGGTCGGTGTGCTGCAAACTCTCCTTGCCGCCGTCCGGCATGCTCTCGGCCAGATAGGCCGGCAAATCGGCGTAAGTCAGCGTCAGATTGCGGTAGAAATCGCAATATTCGACCTCCAGATGAAACAAGGCCAGCGCCGCCCGCGCGTCGCGCGCGCGCCAGCATTCGTGGTAGCGCCGCGCCACCTCCCAGGTGGCCCGGCTCTCGGCATCCCAAGCCGCCCGCGGGCCGGCCGTCGTTTCCGCCATGACTGTCTCTCTCCCGCGCCCTTGGCGGCTGTTATCATATAGCTCGACCATACCCGTCCATTGCGAGGAGAGCCAGCCGATGGAGATACTGATCTTCCCCGAAGCGGAAGTGCCCGCGGAACTGCGCATGCAAGTGCTGGCGCTGCAAAACCTGGCCTGGCCCGGGGAGCCGCCGGTCGGGCCCGAGCCCATCCACGACCCGGCGCTCGCGCCCTTGTCGCTGCTGCTGGTGGAAAACCGCCGGGTGCTGTCGGCGCTGGACATCCTCAGCAAAACGCTGCGCCACGCCGGCGAGGACTTCCAGGCCAGCGGCATCAGCTGCATGGTCACCCAGCCCGAGGACCGCAGCCGCGGCCTGGGGCGGCTGCTGGCCGCCTCCGCGCGCGAAACCATGCAGGCCAACGGCGCCGATCTCGGCATCTTCACTTGCGACCGCCCCCTGCGGCGCTTTTACCAAAGCTGCGGCTGGAGCGAACTGCCGGGCGCCGTCTTGATCGGCGGCACGCCGGCCGCGCCCTTCCCCAGCAGCCAGTTCGACAAGGCGACCATGGCCTGCTTTTTCAGCGACAAGGCCAGGCGGCTGGCGTCGCGTTTCGAAGATTGCGAGATCGCGCTCCATCCGGGGGACATCGACCGGCTGTGGTAAGCGTCCCGCGGCGACATCGCCTCCTCGCCGGCAAGCGCTCCCCGCCTTGCCGGCCTCCTGTTCAGCCCCCATTCCAACCATGACAGAAGCTCCCGACCTCATCGAAATCGAGTTGTCCGCTCCCTACCGCGTCAAGGGCGAGGCCGCCCGCGGCCAATCCGTCTGGCTGCTGGCCCGGCTCTGGCACGCTCAGCAGTTCGGCGACGGCGCGGTGTCCGCCGCCGCCCTGCGGCTAGGCTTTCCCGGCCAGAACAATATCCGCATGCTGATCTCGCGCGCGTTCGCCGACTTCGCCCGCTGGGGCGTGCAGGCCGGCTGGGGCGCCGCGCGCGGCCGGCCCATCGCCACCCTGCCGCTGAACGGACGCAGCCGCGGTCCGTTCTGGCTGACGGCCGACATGGCCTCGCGGCTGCGTTTCCGCGCAGGCGGCGTCGAGGTGGAGCGGGATTGGCTGGAGCACTTCCTCGGTCTTCGCCGGGAAAAACCGGAAAGCCCGGCCGGCGATCTGTCCTATCTGATGCGCGACATGCGCTTTTGGCAACAGATGGCGCAGGCCATCCGCGACGAATACGACGGCTTCGGACGCCGCCCCAGCCGCCAGGTGGCGGAATCCTTCCACGTCGCGCGTCAATTCGCCGGAGACGATTTTCAGCAAGCGCTGGCCTTGATGAAAGAAAGCCTGGCCCTGCGCCGCAGCGCTCAACTGGACGGCAGCCGCAGCGCGCTGAAGCGGCTGGACCGAGTGCTGGACGCCGGCAGCGTCCATCACGCCCATCCCACCTTCGCCGCGATGGCCTGCATCGTCAAAGCCTGGGAGCGTTACTCCCAAGGCGACGCCGACGCGGCGCGGACCGCGCTGGAACACCTGCAAACCTCGCCGGAGCTGCAGCCGGTTTTCCGCTACAACCCGCGCGTGCGCTTCGAATGCCTGAACCTGCTGGCCCTGCTGCACAAGCACGCCGCCACCAGCGGCGCCGGCGCCGCGCGCCAGCGGGACGAGGCCGGCGCGGCGCTGCAAGCGTTGAGCGGCGCGCTGGAAGCGGCTTACGAGGCGGACTCCATCGACGCCGCCCAACATGTGGCCGCCAATATCGGCTGGTGCTTGTGGCTGTTCTGGCAACAGGGGCTGGTCGACCCGGAACGCGAACAGCGCGTGGGCGCGGTGCAGTTGCAGGCGATGCGCTGGCTTGGGCTGTCCGAATGGATTTGCGACCGCTTCGGCTACGGCAGCGGCTCCGCCTGGAATCTGATCTTCATCCTGCGCATCGCCCGCGGCAACTGCCCGCCGCCGCGTTCGCGCAGCCTCTCGGCCTTCCGCGCCCAGCAACCGCTGGCGCTGGAAGACGCCATCGCGGCCTTGCAGCCCTTGCACGCCTCCTTGTCTCCGGCCAAGGGCTTCAGCCGCTGGTCCTCGGCGGCGGTCCTGGCGCTGGACGAGCAACTCGCCGGCAACGCCGCCTTCCCTCCTCTGCAACAAGCCAATCTATTGCTGGAAGCCGCCTGGTTCCTGCTGCATGAGCAGGGCGCCGGCCGGGAGGCCGCGGACGCGCTGTCCCGCCTCCAGGCCTTGCTGCCGTCGCTGCGGCGCGGCGAGCGCAGTTTTTTCAACAGCGAGCTGCAACGGCTGCCCATCGAAGCGCCTCTGACCGACATCCGCCCAGAAAAATAGCCGGCAAGGCCGGCGGGGAACGGTAAGCAGCGTTTGGGTCTGTTCAGCGTCTCGCGAGCGAGGGCGAGACAAGGCGAAAACCGCTGAGAAAGCGGAATGCACTCGTGGTGCATGAGCATTTCTAGGCGGTTTTCAACGCCGCATCGCCGACGCGTAGCAGGTCGTAAACAGGTTCTTAGGCCGGGTTCAGCACATGCACGGCCAGGCCGGCCACCGCGCCCTCGGTCGCGGCGACGAAGGCGCGCAGCGGCGGCGCGTCCAGGTGGCGGTCCAAGGCCGCCTTGCTGGTCCACTTCTCTATCACCACCAGACTATCCGCGCCATACGGCTGCGGCGAATCCGCGTGGTCCAGCGCCGGGCCGTACTCGATGCAACCCTCTTCCTCGCGCACCAGAGGCACGATCGCATTCAACTCGCGCAAAATCACGGCGCGCTGGCCCGGCTTGGCGGTAATCACGGCTACTACATGTAACATGGCAATCCTCACAAAAGTCGGCGATACGCCGCCGCGCATCTCCGCGGCGGCCACAGGAATACGGCAGGCGCAGAAACAAATGGTTCGCCGCCGTCTATCGGGCAATAAAAATCGCCCGCCGAATTCGACTCATTGAAGGGGATGGAATTAGAAGGATTTCTAATATTTGGAGGGGAAAATAAAAAAAGCTCTGCAAACGCAGAGCTTTTAAATATTTGATACTTTTGGAATTCTTTGGTCGGGGCGAGAAGATTCGAACTTCCGACCCCCTGCACCCCATGCAGGTGCGCTACCAGGCTGCGCTACGCCCCGACTCGAGAGAAACGTATTCTAAACTGCTTTTTGATTTTTGCCAAGCCCTGAATCAAGCCATTCCAAAATCGCCTCCAACTCGGTCCTGACCTCCTGGGCCGTTGCCGGGCGCACTTCTTGGCCGTCCGCGCCCAGACGCTGGCGGGCGCCGTGGATGGTAAACCCGTCGTCATATAACAGACCGCGAATGCGCCTGACCAATAACACTTCGTGATGTTGGTAATAACGGCGGTTGCCGCGGCGCTTCACCTGGCGCAATTGGGAAAATTCCTGCTCCCAATAGCGCAGCACATGCGGCTTGACGCCGGTGAGCTCGCTCACCTCGCTAATGGTGAAGTAGCGCTTGGACGGTATCGGCGGCAGATCAGCCTTGCTTGTTGGCATGGAATTGCTCGACCATTCCCTTGAGTTTCTGACTAGCGTGGAACGTTACCACACGTCGCGCGGTGATGGGAATCTCTTCCCCGGTCTTGGGGTTGCGACCCGGACGCTGCGGCTTGTCGCGCAATTGGAAATTGCCGAAACCGGACAATTTGACGGAATCGCCGGACTCCAGGGCCTGGCGAATTTCCTCAAAGAACGATTCAACCATGTCCTTGGCTTCACGCTTGTTCAAACCCACTTGATCGAACAGCATGTCGGCCAGCTCAGCCTTGGTCAAAGTCATGTCACCCTCTCACACATCAATATTTCTAATCATTCAAAAGCCCGCCGACTCCGCGGCGGGCTCCACGCCTTGGGCTCAGCGCAACTGAGCGCCCAGCTCGGCGGCAACGCCGTCCAGCAGGGCCTTGAGCGCCGGCTCCACGTCTTCGTCGGTCAGCGTGCGGCTATTGTCCTGCAACATCACGCGGAAGGCCAGACTCTTCTTGCCCTCTTCCACGCCTTTGCCGCGATAAACGTCGAACAAAGCCACTTCGCTGACGATGGCGGCGCCGTGCTTGGCGAAGCAGGCCAGCAATTGGGCCGTTTCCACCGCCTCGTCCACCACCAGCGCCAGATCGCGGCGCACCGCCTGGAACTTGCTCACCGGCTGCGCCTTGATGGGCTGCCGCGCTTCCGCCGCCGCCAGGTCAAGTTCGAACAACACCGGCGCGCTGGGCAGATCGTATTGCTGCGCCCACTTGGGATGCAGTTCGCCGATCACGCCGACTACCACGCCGTCCACCAGCACTTCGGCGCAACGGCCCGGATGGAAGGCCGGATGCGCGGCCTTGCAGAAATCCGCGCGCCGCGGGTGCAACAGGGCTTCGACATCGGCTTTGACGTCGAAGAAATCGACGCGTTCAGCCTTGACGCCCCATTGCTCCGGCAAGCGCGGACCCCAGGCGAGGCCGGCCACTTTTTCCGGCTGATCGAACCAGTCGGCGGATTTCTTGAACACGCGCGCCACTTCGAACACGCGCACGCGCGGCTGCTTGCGGTTGAGGTTGCCCACCAGCACGTCCACCAGCCCGCCGATCAGCGTGGAGCGCATCACGCTCATCTGCGAAGCGATCGGGTTGATCAGGCGCACCGGCTGCTCGTTGGCGGCGAAATCGCGCTCCCAGGCTTCGTCGACGAAGGCGTAGCTGACGATTTCCTGATAGTCGCGCGCCGCCAGCAGATGGCGGATCTGATCGCGCGGCCGCAGCTCTTCCCGCTGCGCCAGCATGCGCATGCCGGAACGCGGCGCGTCGGCGGGGATCGCGTCGTAGCCGTATACCCGCGCCACTTCCTCGATCAGGTCTTCCTCGATCGCGATGTCGAAGCGGAAGGACGGCGCCTCCACGGTGAAGACTTCGCCGTCCAGACGGTGCGCCAGGCCCAGCCGGCCCAGAATTTCACCGATCTGCGCACTGCTCAAGCTCACGCCCAACAACTTGGCGCAACGCGGCACGCGCAGCTTGACCTCGCCGCGCCGCGGCAGTTCGGCCACGGCCTCCACCACCGGACCCGGCTGACCGCCGCAGATGTCCAGCACCAGGCGGGTGGCGCGTTCCATCGCTTCGCGCTGCAGCTGGAAGTCCACGCCGCGCTCGTAACGGAAGGAGGAGTCAGAACCGAAGCCCAGCTCGCGCGCCTTGCCGGCGATCGCTTCCGGCGCGAAGAAGGCGCTTTCCAGGAAAATATCCGTGCTGGCGACGGTGACGCCGCTGTGCTCGCCGCCCATGATGCCGGCGATGGCCAGCGCCTTGGTCTGGTCCGCGATCACCATGTAATCGGACTTGAGCTTGACGGTTTTCTCGTTCAGGCACAGCAGTTCTTCGCCGTCCTTGGCCATGCGCACGACAATGCCGCCGTCCAGCTTGGCCAGGTCGAAGGCGTGCATCGGCTGGCCTTGTTCCAACAATACGTAGTTGGTGATGTCGACCACGGCGGAAATCGAACGCAGGCCGGCGCGCTCCAGGCGGCGGCGCATCCATTCCGGCGTGGCGGCGGCGGCGTTGACGCCCTTGAGCGCGCGGCCCAGGTAGCGGCCGCAGCCAGCGGCGGCGTCTATGCTCACCGACAGCGCGTCGTCGATGACCGGGGCCACCGCGGGAATGGCCACCGGCGCCAGTTCTGCGCCGGTCAGCGCCGCCACTTCACGCGCGATGCCGCGGATGGACAGGCAGTCGGCGCGGTTGGGGGTGATTTTCAGCGTGAACAGCTGGTCGTCCAGGCCCAGGTAGTCGCGTATGCTCTGCCCCGCCGGCGCGTCGGCCGGCAGCACCAGCAGGCCGTCGACCTCGTCCGGCACGCCCAGCTCCTTGCCGGAGCACAGCATGCCGTTGGATTCGACGCCGCGCATCTTGGTCGGCTTGATCTTGAAATCGCCGGGCAGCGCGGCGCCGGGCAAAGCGCACGGCACTTTCAGGCCGACGGCGACATTGGGCGCGCCGCAGACGATCTGCACCAGTTCGCCCGTGCCCACGTCCACCTTGGTCACGCGCAGGCGGTCGGCGTTTTCGTGCTTGGCCACTTCCTTGACTTCGGCCACCACCACGCCGCTGAAGGCCGGCGCGGCGGCGTTGACTTCTTCCACCTCCAGACCCGCCATGGTCAGCAGGTAGGACAGCTCGTCGGTGCTCAGCGACGGATTAACCCAGCTTCTCAGCCATTGTTCGGAAAATTGCATAGTATTCGGCTCCGTACGCGATCAGTTGAACTGTCTCAGGAAGTTGAGGTCGTTCTCGAAGAACAGCCGCAGGTCGTTGACGCCATAGCGCAGCATGGCGAAACGATCGAGACCGATGCCGAAGGCGAAGCCGGTGTAACGCTCCGGGTCGATGTTGACATTGCGCAACACATTGGGGTGCACCATGCCGCAGCCGCCCACTTCCAGCCAGCCGCGCTCGCCCAGCACGTCGATTTCCGCCGAGGGCTCGGTGAAGGGGAAGAAGGACGGACGGAAGCGCACTTGCAGATCGTCGCGCTCGAAGAAACGGCGCAGGAAGTCGGTCACCACCGCCTTGAGGTCGGCGAAGGACACGCCCTCTTCCACCCACAGGCCTTCCATCTGGTGGAACATCGGCGAATGAGTGGCGTCGGAGTCCACGCGGTATACGCGACCCGGGGCCACGATCTTGATAGGCGGCTGATTGTTCATCATGAAGCGCGCCTGGATCGGGCTGGTATGCGTGCGCAGCACGTCGCCACCTTCCACGTAGAAGGTGTCGGCCATCGCGCGCGCGGGATGGTTTTCCGGGATGTTCAGCGCCTGGAAATTGTAGAAATCGGTTTCGATCTCCGGGCCGTCCGCCACTTCAAAACCCATGGTGCGGAACAGGCCGGCGATGCGTTCCAGCGTCAGCGCCACCGGGTGCAGGCCGCCGCCGTTGCTGCCGCGCCCCGGCAGGGTCACGTCCAGCGCCTCGGCAGCCAGTTGCGCCTCCAGCTTGGCGGCGTTCAATTGGTCGAGGCGCTGCTTGTGCGCGGCCTCAAAAGCCTGCTTGGCCACATTGATGGTGGCGCCGGCGGCCTTGCGCTCTTCGGCGGGCAGCTTGCCCAGCTGTTTCAGGAGTTCGGTCAACTCGCCGCTCTTGCCCAGATAGCGGGCCTTGACCTGCTCCAGTTCAAGAAGATCGGCCGCCGCGGCTACCGCGGCCAGACCGGATTGGAGAATCGCGTCAACGTTGTTCATCGTGTTCCACACCGTATGCGAAAGAAAGCTGGCCACACGCGCCCCAGCACTCGGGCGAGTCTGGCCAACCGTCTTGATCTTGAGTCATGCCTGCGGCCGGGCCGCATCAAAAAAAAGGGAGGCAAGATTGCCTCCCTTTTGATCCGTCCGGGCGATTAAGCAGCGAGGCTTGCTTTCGCCTTTTCGACGATCTGTGCAAAAGCCGGCTTGTCGAACACGGCCAGGTCGGCCAGGACCTTGCGGTCGATTTCGATAGAGGCTTTTTTCAGGCCGTTCATGAATTTGCTGTACGGCAGGCCGTTTTCACGAGCAGCTGCGTTGATACGAGCAATCCACAGTTGACGGAACTGACGCTTTTTCTGACGACGGTCACGGTAGGCGTACTGACCGGCTTTCATCACCGCCTGTTTGGCGATGCGATAGACGTTCTTCCGGCGGCCGCGATAGCCTTTCGCCAGTGCGAGGATTTTCTTGTGACGAGCACGAGCGGTTACACCGCGTTTTACGCGTGGCATATCTTAGTCTCCTTAAGCGTAGGGCATCATTGCGCGAACAGAGGCCATATTGGTGCTATCTACCATGGTAGTACCACGCAGTTGGCGCTTGTTCTTGGTGGTTTTCTTGGTCAGGATGTGACGCTTGAACGCGTAAGAGCGCTTTACACCACCATTGCCCAGTACTTTGAGACGCTTTTTCGCGCTCGACTTGGTTTTCATTTTCGGCATGGACTGCTCCTGCTGAATTTTGATTAGATTAGACGCGAGGTGGCTGCCGGACGAATCCGGAAACGCTTGAAAAACCATCGTGCCACGCTTTTGGGCAGATCGTTGCCGACCTACAAAATCAACACGGCAGAGCGAACCCTGCCGTGTCAGTTTGATGATTATACCGATTATTTCTTCTTCGGCGCAATCATCATGACCATCTGGCGGCCTTCCAGCTTGGGAAACTGCTCAACCACCGCAATTTCGGACAAATCGGCTTCGACACGCTTAAGCAACTCCAAACCGATGTTCTGGTGGGCCATCTCACGACCGCGGAAGCGCAGAGTGACCTTGGCTTTGTCGCCGTCAGCCAGGAATCGGGTCAAGTTGCGCAACTTGACGTTGTAGTCGCCGTCGTCGGTGCCCGGACGGAACTTGATTTCCTTGATCTGAACCTGTTTCTGCTTCTGCTTGGCTTCGTGACGCTTCTTGGACTGCTCGTACTTGTACTTGCCGTAGTCCATCAGCTTGCATACCGGAGGCTGCGCGGTCGGGGAAATCTCCACCAGATCCACATCGCCTTCCTCCGCCAGCGCCATTGCCTCACGCAGACTGACAACACCAATCTGCTCACCTTCTTTACCTACCAGACGAATTTCACGGGCGGTAATCTCGCCGTTGATCCGTGCTTCGCGTTCCTGAGCTATAGCCAAATCTCCTATTAATCTAAACTCAATGCCTGCCGTCGCCGGAATCAGGCCCCAGGCATCTCAGCCTTGAGGCGCGCAATCAGCGCATCCAGCGTAAGCTGCCCCAGGTCTTCCCCGCGGGAGCGTACGGCAACCAACTCGCCAGCCTTCTCCTTGTCGCCGACGATGATCTGATACGGCAACTTTTGCAGACTGTGCTCGCGAATTTTATAGCCGATCTTCTCGTTTCTCAAGTCAAGATCAACGCGGAAGCCTTGTTCGCGCAGTTTGGCGGCCACATTGGCCGCGTATTCGGCCTGCGCTTCGGTGATATTCATCACCACCATCTGCACCGGAGCCAGCCACAAGGGGAAGGCGCCGGCGTGGTTTTCGATCAGGATGCCGAGGAAGCGCTCCAGCGAACCCAGCGCCGCGCGGTGCAGCATCACCGGGCGCTTGCGGCTGTTGTCGTCGGCCACGTATTCGGCGTCCAGACGCTCCGGCAGCATGAAGTCCAGCTGCAGGGTGCCGCACTGCCAGGAACGGCCCAGCGCGTCCTTGATGTGGTATTCGATCTTGGGGCCGTAGAACGCGCCCTCGCCCGGCAGCTCTTCCCACTCCACGCCGCAGGCGCGCAGCGCTTCGCGCATGCCTTCTTCCGCCTTGTCCCAGGTGGATTCTTCGCCGATGCGTTTTTCCGGACGCAGCGCCAGCTTGATCGCCACCTTGTCGAAGCCGAAGCGCTCGTACACTTCCATCACCAGGCGATGGAAATCCTTGGCCTCCTGGTTGATCTGGTCTTCGGTACAGAAGATGTGGCCGTCGTCCTGCACGAAGCCGCGCACGCGCATGATGCCGTGCAGCGCGCCGGACGGCTCGTTGCGGTGGCAGGAGCCGAACTCGGCGTAGCGCAGCGGCAGATCGCGATAAGAACGCAGACCGCTATTGAACACCTGCACATGGCCCGGGCAGTTCATCGGCTTGACCGCGTAGTCGCGCTTTTCCGATTCAGTGATGAACATGTTCTCGCGGTAGTTGGCGGCGTGGCCGGAACGCTCCCACAGATGGGCGTCCATCATCATCGGGGTGCGGATTTCCTTATAGCCTTCGCGGTTCAGCTTCTCGCGCATGTATTGCTCGACGCTCTGCCACAGCTGCCAGCCCTTGGGATGCCAGAACACCATGCCCGGCGCCTCGTCCTGCAGGTGGAACAGGTCCAGTTGCACGCCCAGCTTGCGATGGTCGCGCTTTTCCGCCTCTTCCAACATATAGAGATAGGCGTCCAGGTCTTCTTTCCTGGCCCAGGCGGTGCCGTAAACGCGCTGCAGCATTTCATTCTTGCTGTCGCCGCGCCAGTAGGCGCCGGCCACCTTCATCAGCTTGAACACCTTGAGCTTGCCGGTGGACGGCACGTGGGGGCCGCGGCACAGGTCGGTGAATTCGCCCTCGCGGTACAGGCTCAGCACTTCGCCCTGCGGGATGGATTCGATGATCTCGGCCTTATAGGCCTCGCCTATGCTCTTGAAGTAGGCGATGGCTTCGTCGCGCGGCAGCTCGTAACGCTCCACCGGGATGTCTTTCTTCGCCAGCTCGGCCATTTTCTTTTCAATGGCGGCCAGGTCTTCCGGCGTGAACGGGCGCTTGTAGGCGAAATCGTAGTAGAAGCCGTTTTCGATCTCCGGCCCGATGGTGACCTGGGCTTCCGGGAACAGCTCCTTTACCGCATAGGCCAGCAAGTGGGCGGTGGAGTGGCGGATGATGGACAGGCCGTCCGCGTCCTTGTCGGTGATGATGGCCAGGTCGGCATTGCGGTCGATGGCGTAAGAGGTGTCCACCAGCGCGCCGTCCACGCGGCCGGCGAGCGCCGCGCGAGCCAAGCCTGCGCCGATGGATGCGGCCACTTCATGAACCGTTACCGGTTTATCGAACGAACGGATCGAGCCGTCCGGCAAGCGAATGTCTGGCATGTCAACTCCAACAAGGCGAGAGAGAAATTTTTAGAAAGCTTAGGATAAAAAAAAAGTGCGGCCTGAGCCGCACTTTTTTTGCATGGAACAACCCGCAAGGCTCAGCTAGCGTGAGTATGTCGGGTTGTGGTAGTTCGCAAGTTGGACACTTGTAACGCTCCATGCGTTTGAATTTTGGTAGGCACGATTGGACTCGAACCAACGACCCCCACCATGTCAAGGTGGTGCTCTAACCAGCTGAGCTACGTGCCTGTCGTCGAGCTGCGAATACTAAACAAGCCCGCTACGCTTGGCAAGCGTTTTTTTCATCCGCCGCGAGGAAGAAACCGCGACAAAGCCCCAGCGGGCGCGGCTTACGGTATACTAGCCGGCTGATTTTGCTAAACAAACATACCAGAGCAATCCCCGAATCATGCTGAAGTTTACCGTACATAAAACCTCCGGCGGCGCGCGGCGCGGCACGCTGGAGCTGAACCACGGCACCGTGGAGACGCCGGTGTTCCAGCCGGTGGGCACTTACGGCTCGGTCAAGGCGATGAGCCCGGTCGAGCTGAACGACATCGGCGCCCAGATCATTCTGGGCAACACTTTCCACCTGTGGCTGCGCCCGGGCCTGGAGATCGTCGAACAGTTCGGCGGCCTGCACGAGTTCATCGGCTGGGACAAACCCATCCTCACCGATTCCGGCGGCTTCCAGGTGTTCAGCCTGTCCGATATGCGCAAGCTGACCGAGGAAGGCTGCACCTTCCAAAGCCCGATCAACGGCGACAAGCTGTTCCTGAGCCCGGAAATCTCGATGAAGATCCAGACCGTGCTCAACTCCGACATCGTGATGCAGCTGGACGAGTGCACGCCGGGCCAGGTGGATCACGCCACCGCGCAGAAGTCGCTGCAGATGAGCTTGCGCTGGGCAGAGCGCTCGCGCCGCGCCTTCGACGATCTGAAAAACCCCAATGCGCTGTTCGGCATCGTCCAGGGCAACCTTTATACCGATTTGCGCCAGGAATCGCTGGAAGGCCTGATGCAGGTCGGCTTCGACGGCATCGCCATCGGCGGCCTGTCGGTGGGCGAGCCCAAGCCTGAGATGTACCGGATGCTGACCGAGTTGAAGGACATGCTGCCGGCTGAGAAGCCGCATTATCTGATGGGCGTGGGCACGCCGGAGGATTTGGTGCACGGCGTGGCCAACGGCGTGGACATGTTCGATTGCGTGATGCCGACGCGCAACGCGCGCAACGGCTGGATCTTCACCCAGTGGGGCGACGTCAAGATCAAGAACGCGCGCTATAAGGACGACAAGAAGCCGCTGGACGAGGAATGCGAGTGCTACGCCTGCCGCAACTTCAGCCGCGCTTACCTGCATCATCTGCACCGCGTCGGCGAGATTCTGGGCGCCCGCCTCAACACCATACACAATCTGCATTATTACCAGGAGCTGATGCGCCAGATGCGCCGCGCCATCGAGGAAGACCGTTTCGAGGACTTCCGCCTGGAGTTCGCCGCCAAGCGCGCCCGCGGCGTCAACTGAGGAACCACCTGGGCGGTCGGCCTGTCACAGGCCTGACCGTCGCAAGCATTGGAAAAAGCGGACCAGCATGGCTACAATGGTCCGTTTATTTCGACCAGCCATAACAATACATAATCTAAGGGAGTAGTTTGATGTCCTTTATCAGCCCCGCCTTCGCCAACACCGGCGCCGCAGTAGGAGGTTTCGACCTGATGGGCTTCCTGCCCATGATCGCCATCTTCGTGCTGTTCTGGTTCCTGATGGTGCGCCCGCAGCAGAAGCGCATGAAAGAGCATCAGAAGATGCTGTCGGAAATCCAGAAGGGCGATGAAGTCGCCACCCAGGGCGGCATCGTCGGCCGCGTGGCCAAGATCGGCGAACAGTTCCTGACTCTGGAAATCGCCAACGGCGTGGAAATCACCGTTCAGCGCGGCTCGGTTTCCGCCAAGCTGGAAAAAGGCACGCTGAAGTCGCTGTAAGGATTCAGCCGACGGCCACCGCAGCGCGCTGCCGGTGGCCGGTTCATTTTCTTTTCCCGAACTAAAACATGAACCGCTACCCTCTTTGGAAATACCTCGTCATTGCGGTGGCCCTGATCCTTTCCGCGATCTACACGCTGCCCAATTTCTACGGCGAGACTCCCGCGGTCCAGGTCTCCAGCTCGCGCCAATCCATTCCGGTGGACACCGCCGTGATGACGCGCGTGGAAGAGGCGCTGAAAGCGCAGAACATCTCTCCCGACGGCCTGTTCCTCGACGGAACCAGCCTGCGAGTCCGCTTCAAGGACGCCGACACCCAGCTCAAGGCGCGCGACGCCATCCAGCACGCGCTGGGCGACAACTACATCATCGCGCTTAATCTGCTGTCCGCCTCCCCCGCCTGGCTGACCAGCCTGAAGGCGCACCCGATGTTCCTCGGCCTCGACCTGCGCGGCGGCGTGCACTTCCTGCTGGAAGTGGACATGAAGGCCGCCATCGACAAGACGATGGAACGCTACGCCGGCGACTTGCGCCGCGAGCTGAAGAACAAGAAAGTCCGCTACGGCGCGATCAAGCGCAACGGCAATACGCTGGAAGTGCAGCTGCGCGACGCCGACACGCTCAAGGCCACTCAGGACGTGGTCTACCGCAGCCTGCCCTCGCTCACCGTCAAGAGCGACGACGGCAACTACCGGCTGACGCTGACCCTGAAGCCGGAAGAGATCACCAAGATCCAGGGCGACGCGGTCAAACAGAACATCACCACGCTGCATAACCGCGTCAATGAGCTGGGCACCTCCGAGCCCATCATTCAGCAGAACGGCCCCAACCGCATCGTGGTGCAGCTGCCCGGCATCCAGGACACCGCCCGCGCCAAGGACATCATCGGCCGCACCGCCACGCTGGAAGTGCGCATGGTGGAAGACGACCCGAGCAAGATGGCCGACGCGATGGCCGGCAACGTGCCGGCCGGCTACGAGCTGCTGGACGAAGCCTCTTCCCGCGGCGTGCAGAAGATTCTGGTGCGCAAGGACGTTGAACTGACCGGCGACAATATCAACGACGCCCAGGCCGGCTTCGACGAAAACGGCGCGCCCGCCGTCCACATCAATCTGGACTCCGCCGGCGCCTCCATCTTCCGTCAGGTGACCGCCGAGAACATCGGCCGCCGCATGGCGATGGTGCTGGTGGAAAAAGGCCGCGCCGAAGTGGTGACCGCTCCGGTGATCCGCTCCGAAATCGGCGGCGGCCGCGTGCAGATCTCCGGCAGCATGAACCCGGCAGAAGCCAACGACACCGCCCTGCTCTTGCGCGCCGGTTCGCTGGCCGCGCCGATGAACATCGTCGAAGAACGCACCGTAGGCCCGAGCCTGGGTCAGGAAAACATCGAGAAAGGCTTCCACGCCACGCTGTGGGGCTTTGCCGCCATCGCCACCTTCATGGTCCTGTACTACGGCATGTTCGGCGTGTTCTCCGCGCTGTCGCTGGCGATCAACGTCTTCCTGCTGCTGGCGCTCTTGTCCATGATCCAGGCCACGCTGACCCTGCCCGGCATCGCCGCCATCGCGCTGGCGCTGGGCATGGCCATCGACGCCAACGTGCTGATCAACGAGCGCATCCGCGAGGAGCTGCGCAACGGCGTGCCGCCGCATTCGGCGATCCAGGCCGGTTACACCCACGCCTGGCACACCATTCTGGACTCCAACGTCACCACGCTGATCGCCGGCCTCGCGCTGCTGATCTTCGGCTCCGGCGCGGTGCGCGGCTTCGCCGTGGTGCACAGCCTGGGCATCCTGACCTCGATGTTCTCCGCGGTGGTGATTTCCCGCGGCCTGGTCAACCTGTGGTACGGCCGCCGCCGCAAACTGACCACGCTGGCCATCGGCCAGGTGTGGAAACCGGAAAACAAAGGATAAGGACCGGATATGGAGCTTTTCCGCATCAAACGGGACATCCCGTTCATGAGCTACGGCCGGCTCACCACGACCATCTCGCTGGTGACCTTCATCCTGGCCATCTTCTTCCTGGCTACCCGCGGCCTGAACTACAGCGTGGAATTCACCGGCGGCACCGTGCTGGAAGTGCAGTACCAGCAGTCCGCCGACCTGGGCGCCATCCGCGACAAGGTGGACGAGCTCAAGCTGGGCGAGTCCACGGTGCAGAGCCTGGGCAGCAGCCGCGACGTGATGATACGCCTGCCCAACAAGCCGGGCGTCACCTCCGCCCAGCTGTCGGAAAAAGTGATGGCCATGCTCAAGGCCGGCGATCCTCAAGTGCAACTGCGCAAAGTGGACTTCGTCGGCCCCAGCGTGGGCGAGGAACTGGTGACCCACGGTCTGACCGCCACCATCCTGGTGTGCGTGGGCATCATGATCTACCTGGCCATCCGCTTTGAATGGCGTTTCGCCATCGCGGCCATCATCGCCAACATGCACGACGTGGTGATCATCCTGGGCTGCTTCGCCTTCTTCCGCTGGGAGTTTTCGCTGACCGTGCTGGCCGGCATCCTGGCGGTGCTGGGCTACTCGGTGAACGAATCGGTGGTGGTGTTCGACCGGATTCGCGAGAACTTCCGCAAGCCGGGCATGAAGGGCCACAGCGTGGCCGAAGTCATCGACAACGCCATCACTGCCACGATGAGCCGCACCATCATCACCCACTTCTCCACCGAGATGATGGTGGTGTCCATGCTGCTGTTCGGCGGCCCGGCGCTGCACGGCTTCGCGATGGCGCTGACCATCGGCATCGTGTTCGGCATTTACTCCTCGGTGCTGGTCGCCAGCCCGATCGCCCTGTGGCTGGGCGTGAAGCGCGAACATATGATCAAGCCGGTGAAACCAAAAGAAGAAGCGGTCGTCTGATCACTTCCCTCATGAGCCTCATTTAAAAAGGTTCTGATTGCTGGCCGGCTTGTCCGGCCAGTTTTACTTTCAACCCGAGCAGCACCCTTACCGAGCGCAACGACATCATGGAAGCCATCACTTTTCTGATCGACTTCATCCTGCACATCGACACTCATCTGTCCCAGCTGGTGGCCGCCTACGGCCCTTGGATTTACGCCATTCTGTTTCTGATCGTGTTCTGCGAAACCGGACTGGTGGTCACCCCCTTCCTGCCCGGCGACTCGCTGCTCTTCGTCGCCGGCGCGCTGGCGGCCATGGGCCAGATGAACCCGCACTTGCTGGTGCTGCTCCTGATCGTCGCCGCCATCCTCGGCGACGCGACCAATTACGCCATCGGCCGCAACGTCGGCATGAAGCTGTTCGACAAGTTTCCGCGCATCCTGAAGCCGCAATACCTGGACCGCACCCACGCCTTCTACGAACGCCATGGCGGCAAAACCATCATCTTCGCCCGCTTCGTGCCCATCGTGCGCACCTTCGCGCCCTTCGTCGCCGGCATCGGCAAGATGCACTACCCGCAGTTCCTGCGCTACAACGTGGTGGGCGCCATCGCCTGGGTGGTCGGCTTCACTTACGCCGGCTACTTCTTCGGCAACCTGCCCTTCGTGCGCAAGAACCTGGAATTGCTGATTTTCGGCATCATCCTGGTGTCCTTCCTGCCGGGATTGATTGAAATCTGGCGCCACAAGCGCGCGGCCGCCCGCGGCTGATCCGTAGTAGAATCGACAAGGCCGCCGTAGCGCGGCCTTTTTGCTTTGACATCACGCCCCAATGCCGCCCATGAAACGCATCCAACGCCTGCCCGACCACCTCGTCAACCAGATCGCCGCCGGCGAAGTGGTGGAACGCCCCGCCTCCGCGCTCAAGGAAATACTGGAAAACAGCCTGGACGCCGGCGCGTCCAAGATCACGGTGGACCTGGCCCAGGGCGGCATCAAGCTGCTGCGCGTCACCGACAACGGCGGCGGCATCGCGGCGGAAGACCTGGCGCTGGCGCTGGATCGCCACGCCACCAGCAAGATCGCCTCGCTGGACGATCTGGAAAACGTCGCCACCCTGGGTTTCCGCGGCGAGGGTCTCGCCAGCATCGCCTCGGTGTCGCGGCTGACCCTGGTCAGCCGGCCGCCGGACGCCGAACACGCCCATCAGCTCATCGCCATCGACGGCGCGCTGCACCCGGTGGAGCCGGCCGCCCACGCGCCCGGCACCAGCGTCGAGGTGGTGGACATCTATTTCAACACCCCGGCGCGGCGAAAATTCCTGAAAAGCGAGAACACCGAATACGCGCACTGCGAGGCGGTGTTCGAGCGCATCGCGCTGGCCCACCCCCATGTGGAGTTCATGCTGCGCCACAACGGCAAGGTGATCTGGCGCCTGCCGGCGCAAAGCCTGGCCGAGCGCGTGGCCGCGATGCTGGGCAAGGATTTCGTCGCCGCCGCCATCGAGATCGACACCGCCGCCGGCCCGCTGACGCTCAGCGGCTTCGTCGCCTCCCCCACTTACTCCAAGGCCAGCCGCGACGCCCAGTACTTCTACGTCAACGGCCGCTTCGTGCGCGACAAGACCGCGCTGCACGCGCTGCGCCAGGCGTACCGCGACGTGCTGCACCACGATCGCCATCCGGCCTACGCGCTGTTCCTGACCATGGAGCCGTCCGGCGTCGACGTCAATGTGCACCCGACCAAGATCGAAGTGCGCTTCCGCGAATCGCAGGCCATCCACCAATTCCTGTTCCACAGCGTGCACAAGGCTTTGGCCAGCACCACCGCCGGCGCCGCGCCTACCGTTCAGATCGCCGGCGCCGATGAGGCGGCCGAGCCCGCGCTGGCCCAGGGCGAATCCGCGCCCTTGTTCGACAAGCCGTTCAACCGGCCCGCCGCGCCCTCCTCCGGCCCGGCCGGGGGACAGTCCGCCTTCCGCTACCAGCAGCAGGCGATGCCGCTGCACGTGGCCCGGGAAGCCACCGGCATCTACGACAAGCTGTTCGGCGGCCTGCGCGAGGAAGAACGCGCCCAGCCCGCCGCGCCGGCGCCGGTGGAATACAGCCTGCCGCCGCAGCGCGTGGCCGCGCTGCCGCAAAGCGCGGACGGCGTTCCGCCGCTGGGCTTCGCGCTGGCGCAGCTGCACGGCGTCTACATCCTCAGCCAGTGCGAAGACGGGCTGATCCTGGTGGACATGCACGCCGCCCACGAACGCATCGTCTACGAACAGCTGAAAACCGCGCTGGAGGCCGACACCATCCCGATGCAGCCCTTGCTGCTGCCGGTGTCCTTCGCCGCCGATCGCATGGAGGTGGCCACCGCCCACGAACACGGCGAGGAGATGAAGCGGCTGGGCATGGAACTGGCGCCGCTGTCCCCCACCCAGATCGCCGTGCGCGGCGTGCCGGTGTGGCTGAAGGACGGCAATCCGGTGGACCTGGCGCGCGCGGTACTGAAGGATGTGCGCGAGTTCGGCCTCAGCCAGGTGCTGACCGAGCGCCGCAACGAGCTCCTGGCCACCATGGCCTGCCACGGCGCGGTGCGCGCCAACCGCCAGCTGACGCTGCCGGAAATGAACGCCTTGCTGCGCGATATGGAAGCCACCGAACGCTCCGGCCAATGCAACCACGGCCGCCCCACCTGGACCCGGCTGTCGATGCGCGAGCTGGATAAGCTGTTCATGCGCGGTCAATAAGCGATGCGCGTCACCGTACTGGCGGAAAACCACAGCCTGCGGCCGGACTTGATCGCCGAGCCCGGCCTCGCGCTGCTGATCGAGGACGGCCCGCACCGCATCCTGTTCGACACCGGCCGCAGCGACGCGCTGCTGCGCAACGCCAGTCAGCTGGGCGTCGATCTCGCCGCGCTCAGCCAGGTGGTGTTGTCGCACGGCCATTACGACCACAGCGGCGGCCTGCCTGCGCTCAGCCGGCTCTTGCGCCAGCGCGCGGCGGCGCCGCTGCCGCTGCTGGCCCATCCCGAGGCCTTCCGAGCGCGCGAAGCGCGGCTGGGGCCGATCACGCTGCGCAAGCTGGGCTCGCCGCTCGCCGAAGCCGATCTGCAAGCCAGCTTCGAGCTGCAATTGCACGCCCGGCCCCACGCCTTCGCCGACCGCTACGTCTTCCTCGGCCAGATTCCACGGCGGCGCCACGCCGAAGGCCGCGGCACCCTGGGCCGCCTCGTCGACGCGAGCGGCCACCGGCCGGACCCGGTGGCCGACGATTCGGCCCTGGTCTACCGCGGCGAGCAAGGCCTGATCGTCTTCAGCGGCTGCGCCCATTCCGGCATCCGCCACATCGTCGACTACGCGCGCGAAGTCTGCGCCGAGCCGCGCATCCACGCGGTGATAGGCGGTTTCCACCTGCGCAGCGCGGCGCCGTGGCGCGTCTGGCGGACCCGCCGCTACTTCCAGCAACTGGCGCCGGAGGGCCTGTACGCCTGTCACTGCACCGGCTACGCCCGTCACGCGCTGGCGCGCCAGCACCCCATCGCCGCCGGCAGTCAACTGAGCTTCGACTAAACCGGTTTCGACAGTTCCTGCCGCGGAAAAACGACAGTTCGCTCTTTCCGCCATTATTCACGGTCGGCGTGCCGCATTGCAGCATTCCGACCGCCGCTCCGTCTCCTTCTCCCGCCTCCAAACCGCATAAACGCCGCCGCTGCGGGCTTTGGCCGTCCCGCCGCGCTCAGCGCGTCCGTCTTCGTCCGGGCGCTAGCAAAAAACGGCGCGAATACACCTGAAAAAAAGAACAGGTGTGTGCTTAGTCCTTCCCTGCACATGCTTAGGTCCAATACCACTTACATACAACTTTAATACAACTTAAATACAAGTCGGCGCGCCGCGCCGGCCTTTCGCCCCGCCTTTTTCCAAGAAGGAGATGGACTGTGAGCAAAGCCTTACTGCTGCTGAAAACCGGTCTGGCCGGCACCGCCGTGGCCGGCGCCGCGCTGCTGGCCGCCCAGCACGCCCCCACCGCCGCCAAGGCGCCGGCATCCGCCGCCCGCGACGGCCTGATCAAAACCGCGGCCGCCAGCTGCGCCGACCCGGCCTGGAGCGCCGGCTCGATCTACACCGGCGGCCAGCGCGTCAGCTACCAGGGCCAGACCTGGGAGGCCAAATGGTGGACCCAGGGCAATACGCCCTCCGCCAGCGACGCCAGTCCATGGAAATTGATCGGCCAGTGCGACGGCGGCGGCGGCAACCCGACCGAACCGCCGCTGGTGCAAGTGCCTCCGCCCACCGGCAACGCGCTGTGCCGGCCGGAAGGGCTGGCGCGCACCGACGGCGTGGATGTGCCGTATTGCGCGGCCTACCAGAAAGGCGGCGCCGAGCAGTTGGCCAACGGCAGCCGCAAGCGGCTGATCGGCTACTTCACCAGCTGGCGCACCGGCAAGAACGGCCAGCCGGCCTACCTCGCCAGCGACATCCCCTGGGGCAAGCTCACCCACATCAACTACGCCTTCGCCCACGTGGACGGCAACAACCGGCTGTCGGTGGGCGAAAACAATCCCGGCAACCCGGCCACCGACATGAGCTGGCCGGGCGTGCCCGGCGCGGAAATGGACGCCAGCCTGCCCTATAAGGGCCACTTCAACCTGCTGACCCAGTACAAGCGCAAATACCCGGGCGTCAAAACCCTGGTCTCGGTGGGCGGCTGGGCCGAGACCGGCGGCTATTTCGGCGCGGACGGCAAGCGCGTCAACAGCGGCGGCTTCTACAGCATGACCATCAACGCCGACGGCAGCGTCAACCAGGCCGGCATCGACGCCTTCGCCGACTCCGCCGTCGCCTTCCTGCGCAAATACGGCTTCGACGGCGTGGACATCGACTTCGAATACCCGACCTCGATGAACGACGCCGGCAATCCGCTGGACTGGAGCGTCGCCAACGCCCGCCGCGGTTCGCTGAACAAGGGCTTCAACGCGCTGACGCGGACATTGCGCGAACGGCTGGACCGCGCCGCCTCCCAAGACGGCCGCTACTACCAGCTCACCGCCGCGGTGCCGGCCTCCGGCTATCTGCTGCGCGGCATGGAAGCCTTCCAGAGCCTGCGCAACTTCGACTTCGTCAACGTGATGTCCTATGACCTGCACGGCGCCTGGAACGAGTTCGTCGGCCCCAACGCCGCGCTCTACGACGACGGCAAGGACGCCGAACTGGCGCGCTGGAGCGTGTACACCACCGCGCAATACGGCGGCATCGGCTATCTGAACACCGACTGGTCCTACCACTACTACCGCGGCGGCCTGCCGGCGGCGCGCGTCAATATCGGCGTGCCCTACTACACCCGCGGCTGGAAAAACGTCAACGGCGGCAGCAACGGCTTGTGGGGCACTTCGGTGGGCGGCAACTGCCCGACCGGCCTGAAAACCTGCGGCGACGGCGCGGTGGGCATAGACAATCTGTGGCACGACCTGGACGAACAAGGCCGTGAAGTGGGCGCCGGCTCCAACCCGATGTGGCACGCCAAGAACCTGGAGAAAAACCAGGGCGGCAGCTATCTGTCCGCCTACCTGGACCCGAGCAAGCCGGAAAACCAGCTCAGCGGCAGCTATCAGCGTTTCTACAACGACACCCTGAGCGCGCCGTGGCTGTGGAACGCCGGCAAGAAAGTGTTCCTGTCCACCGAGGATGAGCAGTCCATCGCCAAGAAAGCCGCCTGGGTCGACGCCAACAACGTCGGCGGCGTGATGTTCTGGGAACTGGCCGGCGACTACGACTGGAAACAGGAGCGCAACGGCGGCAAGGGCGAGTACTTCATCGGCACCACGCTGACCAGCCTGCTGTACAACGCTTTCAGCAAACCGGCCGCCGTCAGCGTCAAGCCCGCCGCCGCCGCCCCGGCTGCCACCGCCGCCATCGACGTCGGCTTCTCGCTGGACGGCTACGCGCTGGGCGACAGCAATTATCCGATCAACCCCAAGCTGACCATCACCAACCGTTCCGGCAGCACCCTGCCCGGCGGCACCGAGTTCCAGTTCGACGTGCCCACCTCGGCGCCGTCCAACTTCGCCGACCAGTCCGGCTTCGGACTCAAGGTGATCAGCGTCGGCCATAGCGGCAACAATATCGGCGGCCTGAAGGGCGACGCCCATCGCGTCTCGGTCAAGCTGCCGTCGTGGCAGTCGCTGGCGCCGGGCCAGAGCGTCAGCCTGGCCGTGGTCTACTATCTGCCGATCTCCGGCCCGCGCAACTTCAGCGTGACCTTGGGCGGCAAGACTTACGCCATCCGCGAGGAGGCGCCCTACCTGCCTTACCTACGCTGAGATCCGCTTCAATGTCTGGCGCTGGCTCGCCAGACTTTGAACGGGTTCTGAATTCCCTCGTTCTCCTCAGTACCTTCCAAGCCGGGTTCGCCCGGCTTTTTTTCTGCGCCGCCGTCCGCCGGCGGCCGCCATTGCATCAACTCGTTCAAACGCTCCAGCGCCGCCTGCGGCGTCAAGCCGAACACCGGCTTTTTGCCGTCGAGAAAACGCTGGTAAAACAAGAAGGTCGGATCGGTTTTCATCGCTGTGGACTCCCGCTGTGGATGCGAGTATTGTCGGCGCAATATGAGGCAATAAAAATTGCTGACTTTCAATCAGGAAACTTCCTCTTATGTCCGCGCGGCTCGCCCAGCAATACCAGAAGCTCCATCATCACTTCGCCGGCCAGACCGAGGCCGTCTCCCTGCAACAGCTGGCCGACCTGCTGTTTTGCACGCGTCGCCACATGCGCAGCCTGCTGCAACAGATGCAGGCGCAAGGCTGGATAGCGTGGCAGGCGCAAGCCGGGCGCGGCATGCGCTCGCAACTGCGCTTTCTGCAAGCCCCGGAGCAGTTGCAGCGGGAGCGCGCCGCGCAATTGCTGGAACAGGGCCGGGTGGAGCAGGCAGTGGACTTGCTGGGCGACGACCGCGGCGAGCTGGCGCCCTTGCTGTTGGCGCGGCTGGGCAAACGCTGGAGCCAAGACCGCCAGGTATTGGGCGTGCCTTATTACCGGCCCTTACCCAACCTCTACCCCGGCACGCCCTTGCGCCGTTCCGAACGGCATCTGGTCGGCCAGATCTTCAACGGACTGAGCCGGATAAATGAGGAAAAAGGGGAAGTGGAAGGCGATCTCGCCCATCACTGGAGCCAGCAGGGCCCGCTGGAATGGCACTTCCACCTGCGACCGGCGGTGCGCTGGCACGACGGCCGCGAGCTGAGCGTCGCCGATGTCCAGGCCTCGCTGCTGCGCTTGCGCGCGCAGCCGCTGTTCTCCCATCTGCAAGCCGTGCGGCCCTTGTCGCCGCGCAGCCTGGCGCTGGAATTGAGCGAGCCCGACCAATGGCTGCCCTGGCTGCTGGCCGACAGCGCCGCGCTGATCCTGCCGGCCGACCACGCAGCGCGCGCCGACTTCGCCTCGCGCCCGGTGGGCACCGGCCCTTACCGCGTCGCCGCCAACACCCGCCACCGGCTGTGCTTGCAGGCCTTCGACGATTACTTCGGCTACCGCGCGCTGCTGGACCAGGTGGACATCTGGATGATGCCGGAACTGAGCGAACAACTGGAGCACGGCAACGGCCAGGTCTGCGGCCTGGAAGTGCGCATCAATCCGCGCGAGCCCAGCGTGCAGACCGAAATGGCGCTGGAGTCCGGCGTCTACTTCCTGCTCGCCGACGGCCGCTCCCCGCGTCTGCACGACGCCGCGCTGCGCGACTGGCTGGCCCAGGCCCTGGCGCCGCTGGCCGTGATCCATGAAACCGCGCCGGCGGTGCGTCAGTACTGGGCGCCGGCCGCCGGCCTGCTGCCCAATTGGCACCACGCCCAGCCGGCCTTGAACCTGAAGCCGCCGGACGGTCTGAGCGCGCTGCGTCTGGCGTATTACGAGCAGCATCCGGAGTACCAATTGATCGCCGCCGCGATGGCGCGCTGCCTGCGGCCCCACGGCGTGACGCTGGAATGCCTCGCTCTGCCCTACGCCGACTGGGAGCAGGGCCGGGCCGACGCCGATGTGTGGCTGGGCTCGGTCAACTTCGCCACCCGGCCGGAATACTCGGTGGCCGCCTGGGTGCTGGGCACCCCGCTGCTGCGCCGCTGCCTGGAGCCGGCGCTGCCGCTGGCGCAGTGGCATCAGAGCTGGCGCCAGGGCCTGTTCCGCGCCCAGGATCTGTCCGCCGCCGTGGTCCAGCAACGCTGGATGTTGCCGCTGTTTCACAACTGGCTGCGGCTGCAAGGGCCGGCCCAGATGCAGGGCGTGCGCCTCAACAGCCTGGGCTGGTTTGATTTCAAATCCGCCTGGCTGCAAGCGGACGGCTGAAGCGGTTCAAACGCAGGGTCGCCTGATGCCGCGCGAATAATTTCATATAAAGATACTTTAAGTAAAATATCTTCCCAGGAATACATATCCATGACATAATCGCCCCCCATGGACAAGATAGACACCATCATCTCCCAGTGGCGGCGCGAGCGGCCCGATCTGGACAGCGCCAGCATCGGCGTCATCGGCCGGCTGGCGCGGCTGGTCACCCACGTGGAGCGCGCGCTGGCCGACAACTTCGCCCGCTTCGGACTCAAGGACGGCGAGTTCGACGTGCTGGCCACGCTGCGCCGCGCCGGCGCGCCCTACCAGCTATCGCCCACCATGCTCTACACCACGCTGCTGCTGACCTCGGGCGCGGTCAGCAAGCGCCTGGACCGGCTGGAGAGCGCCGGCTGGGTGGAGCGCCTGCCCGACCCCAAGGACCGCCGCGGCATGCTGATCCGTCTGAGTCCGGCCGGACTGGAGCTGATTGAGCGCGCGATGAGCGCCCACATCGCCACCCAGGACACCGCGCTGGCCGCGCTGGCCGCGCCGCAACGCGAACAACTGGCCGCGCTGCTGAGCCAGTGGCTGCAAAGCTTCCCCGGAGAAGCGCAAGCCGAAGCGACGCCCCAAGCTCGCCCCCTCCCCACCGAAAGCAAAACTTCATGAAGCAAGACACCTCCGTTCAGCGCCCGCTGTGGCTGGCGCTGTCCATCATCCTGGTGGGCCTGAACCTGCGCCCCGCCCTCGCCGCCATCGGCCCGCTGCTGGACCAGCTGCGCCACGCCACCGGCATGAGCTTTAGCGACGCCTCGCTGTTGACCACGCTGCCGGTGGCCACCATGGGCGCCGGCGCCTTTCTGGGCAGCTGGCTGGAACGCCGCGCCGGCGCGCGCCAGGGCGTGGTCATCGCCCTGCTGCTGATTTTCTTGTCCAGCGCGCTGCGCTGGCTGCCAACGAGCTTCGGCGCGCTGCTGGCCACCGCGCTGATGGCCGGCATCGGCATCGCGCTGGCCCAGGCCCTGATTCCCGGCTTCATCAAGCAGTATTTCCCGCACAAGGTCTCGGCGCTGATGGGCTTCTACATCACCGCCATCATGGGCGGCGCCTCCCTGGCCGCCGCCGGCGCGCCGTGGCTGGCCGCGCATAGCGCGCATTGGCAAAACGGCCTGGCCGCCTGGGCCGCTCTGGCGGCGCTGGCGCTGCCCTGCTGGCTGCTGAGCGCGCCGCGCCGCGCTCCCGGCGGCGGCTCCGCCGCGCGCGCTCCGCAATTCAGCCGGATCCCGCGCGCCTGGCTGCTGGCCTTTTATTTCGGCATCGGCACCGCGGTCTACGCCAGCTCGCTGGCCTGGCTGCCGGCCTTGTTCGTGCAACTGGGCTGGAGCCAGCAACAAGGCGGCCTGATGCTCAGCTTCATGACCGGCATGGAAGTGGTGTCCGGCCTGACCATCCCGCTGTTGTCGGCGCGCAGTCATGATATGCGCGGCTGGCTGACCCTGGTGTTGCTGGCGGTGCTGGCCGGCTTGCTGGGCATGGTGCTGGCGCCGCACGGCGGCCTGCTGCTGCTGTGGGTGGCGCTGCTGGGCCTGGGCGTGGGCGGCCTGTTCCCGCTGACCATGATTCTGACGCTGCACCACTACGAGGACGCGCGCAACGCCGGCCAGTTGTCGGCCTTCGTGCAGGGCATAGGCTATCTGATCGCCGCGGTGGCGCCCTTCGCCGCCGGCTGGATCCGCGACGCCACTTCCAGCTTCAATCTGGCCTGGCTGTGCCTGGCGCTGCTGATCGCCAGCCTGCTGGTGCTGACCCGCCGCTTCGCGCCCCAGGGCTACGCCGAAGCGATGCAAAACCCGGCCGTCGTCGCCGCGCAGCCCCGTTGATCCCGGGACGGCGGCACACCACAGGAGAGAGTCGATGAGCACAACCGTTCCCTTCCGCCTGAGCAATCCCGCCGGCCTGTACGACCCGGCGCCCAACGGCTATTCCCATCTGGCCATCGTCGACGCCGGCAGCCGCATGCTGCTGGTGGCCGGTCAGGGCGGTGAAAACGCCGCCGGCGAACTGGCCGACGGTTTCGAGGCGCAAGTGCGCCAGGCCTTGGCCAATCTGCGCACCGCCTTGGCCGCCGGCGGCGCCGACCTCGCCCATGTCGCCAAGCTGACAGTGCTGATCGTCGATCACAGCGAAGCGCGGCTGCGCGCCTTCGGCGCGGAACTGGCCGCCGCCTGGGGCGCGCTGCCCACGCCGGCCTGCACGCTGATCCCGGTGCCGCGGCTGGCGCTGGACGGCATGCTGTTCGAAATCGAGGCCACCGCCTTCCTGCCCGCTTGACTCTCCGACGCAAATCCGACGCAAAAAAGCCCGCCGTGAAGGCGGGCTTTTTTTCATTGGCGGCCGCGCTCAGCGCCGCGGCATGAAGCGCACGTAATCGCCTTCTTCCACCTTGCCCGGCGCCTGCACCGCGCCGACGGCGAAATTGGGCTGCACCTGGCTGATGACGACGTCGCCGGCCAGGGTTTCCGGCACGCCCAGCTCGCGCCCGGAGATCAGATCGCGCACCGGCTGCGCGCTCTTGCGCTGATAGACCAGGAATTTATCGCCGACGGCGACGCCGTCCAGCGAGCCGGCGTTGATGTAGACCTGGCGCGGGCCGGCCAATTTGACGATGCGGGCGGAGAACGGAATGCAGGAAATCACCTCGCCTATCCTGCTCACCGCCTGATCCAGCGCCCGGTTCACCGCCTGGCCGTAATCGCTCTGCCAGAACGCCGCCGAGGCGAAGGGCCGCGGCGGATTCGGCGTCACTTCGCCCTTGGCCAGCTCCGACACCCGCTCGCGGGCCAGCAAGGCGCCGGTCAGCGCGTCGTACACCCAGACTTCGGCGTCGAACTGGCGCTCGGTGGGCACGTATTTGACCCCGCCGCCGAACAGGCCGGCGAACGGCCCGTTGTAGAACGTCCCCTGCTGACTGGTGTTGTTGGACTCGTACAGCGATTTGCGCAGCCCCTTGGCGGTGGCGCCGGTGGCCAGCACCCGCCCGGCCACCACGAACTGGGCGTCCTCGGACTGGCCGATGCGGCGGGCGATCTCCGCGCCGGCGGCCGGTTCGGCCACGCGCGCATCCGCGAGCACCGACACCGTGTTGGCGTCCAACAGGCTGTACATGCGGTTGGCGCCCAGCCGCCGCGACAGCTCGGTGGGCAGGCCGGTGGCCAGCTCCGGCATGTCGGACGCCTCCGCCGGGCGGTCCACCTGGAAATACGTG
Source organism: Chromobacterium rhizoryzae (assembly GCF_020544465.1). Classification (NCBI taxonomy): domain Bacteria; kingdom Pseudomonadati; phylum Pseudomonadota; class Betaproteobacteria; order Neisseriales; family Chromobacteriaceae; genus Chromobacterium; species Chromobacterium rhizoryzae. Next base: position 1,680,534 of record NZ_CP066126.1, on the reverse strand, counting down.
GTGACGATCTTGCGGCGCAGGCTGCGGCCCGGCGGCATCGCGCAGGCGGCCTCCTTGCCGCGCGCGGCGCCGGACGGTTTGGCGGTGTCCACCTCCACCAGCACATGGTAGAGCTTGCCCTGCTGGAACTCCTTCACCACCTTGACCGCGCCCTGCGCCGGCGCCAGCGGCGTCAGCGTGCCGGACTCGCTGCTCCTGCCGTAATCCAGCCCCTGCGAAGCCTCCACCCGCGCGCCCTGGCGCAGCGCCACCATCTTGAGCGCGTCCTGCAGCGCCTGCTCGCGCGCGGCGGCGACGCCGTTGTCCAACGAGGCCACGCCCTCGGCGCGCATGATCTCGGCGCCGGCCGGACAAACAAAAGCCGCCGCAAACGCGGCGGCCAGCAGGGTACGGAAACGAAACCGCATCATTGAGCCATGTAGTAGTTGCTGTTGTAACGCGCCGCGCCGCAATTGCCCTCGGCGCACTGCAGGCCGGACGTGGCGTTTTCCTGCGAAGCCTTCATCACGCTGCCGGTCTTGTCCAGCGCCTGGCGGAACTGCTTGTAGAAGTCCTGATCCAGCGTGATCTCGGCCACCGCCTCGCTGGTGCCGTCCGGCTTCATGCTGTTGGACACGATGTTGACCCCGCGCAGATAGGCGTCCACATAGGTGCGGAAGCTATCGCTGTTGGCGATCATGTTCGACACCGAGCTGTTGCCCACCAGCTTCATGCCCTGCACCTGTTCCGCGATGGCGCGGAAAGCGTCCAGCCGGGCGGCGCGCAAGGCCAGCAGCTTGCGCTGCGACGGTGTCAGGCTGGAGGTGTACGGCGCCGCGCCGCTGCCCACCACCCGCACCACAATGGGCTGATAGGGATTCACTTCCTTGACCACCACCTTGGGCGCTTCGGTTTCAATGCCAGGACCGACGAAACCGACGCCGCTCGGCGTCATCCCCGCCGCGGCGCGCGGCGCCTCGGCAGCCAGCGGCGGACGCTCGGCGGTGGCGCAGGCGGACAAGCCCAGCAAGACGGACAGGAAGCAGGCAACACTGGGAATCGTTTTCATGGCAAATACCGTTGGATATTGCTCGAATTATGAAGCGATCTAAGCGAACGTCAACCGCAACATCGGCATTCCTATGCAAAACTTGAATAAAAACAAAATCCCGCCCGCATCAATGGCCGCCGGCGTCGGCCCGGTTCAATTGCCGCGCCGAGGAAAATCCGGCCGCCAGCGCGGCCTTCTCCTTGGACAGGCCGGCGCCGCGCCACTGGCTGGCCAGCGCCAGGCGCAGCCCGGTGTGATAGTCGTGCACCGACACGCCGGCGTGCTCGCGGAACAAGCGCGACAAATGCCTGGCGCTGACGTGCACCTGGCCGGCCAAGTCCTCCACCCGCCAGCCGCGCGCCGGATCGGCGGCGATCAGGTCCTGCGCCTTGTGCACCGCCGGGTGCAAATGGTTGCGGTGCGTCAGCCACGGCGACAACTCCGGATCCCCGGCGGAACGGCGGAAATACACCACCATGTGGCGCGCCACGTCCCGCGCCAGCGCCGGGCCGGCCAGCTGCGCGATCAGCTGCAGCGCCAAGTCCACCCCCGCGGTGATGCCGGCGCTGCTGCTGATGGGCCCGTCCTGCACGAAGACGCGGTTCTGCTGCACCCTGGCCTGCGGCGCCAGTTGCTGCAAACGCTGCAGCAGGGTGTGGTGAGTGGTGCACTGGCGGCCGTCCAGCAGGCCGGCTTCCGCCGCCAGCAGGCTGCCTGAGCAAATGCTGGCCACGCGCTGGCGGCCGGGGTCCACCCGGCGGCGCAGCCAGCGCACGATCTCGCGCGCCTCCGGCCGCGCATAGGCCTCGATCGAATGCGCGGCGCCGCTGATCACCACCAGCGCCTCGTCCGGCAGCGCTTCCGGCAAGGGCGTCGCGCCTTCAAGGCTCAGACCCAGCGAGGTGGGCACGCCGGCCGCCGGCGCGATGTAATGCGGCCGGAACGGCGCGCCCAGTTGCGCGGCGATGCGAAAAGCGTCGGCCGGGCCGGCCAGATCCACCAGCAGCAGATTGGGCGGCAGTACGAAAAAGATATCAAGCGCCACGCGTCGCCGCTCCCGCGCGCCGGCGCGCCAGCCAGCGCGCGCCGAACACGTTCACCGCCAGCCCGGCCAGCAACAACAGGCTGCCGGCCGCCTGCAGCGCGTTCAGGCGCTCGCCCAGCAGCAGGCCCGAGGCCAGCACGCCCACCACCGGCACCAGCAGGGAAAACGGCGCTACCTTGCCGGCCGGATGGCGCGACAGCAGCCGGCTCCACAAGCCATAGCCAAACAGAGTGGCGACAAAAGCCAGGTAGGCCACCGCGAACAGCGCCTGCGGCGTGAAATGCTCCAAGGCGGCGGCGATGCGCTCGCCCCCTTCCAGCCACCAGGACAGCAGGAAGAACGGAATCGGCGGCACCAGGCTGGACCACACCACCAGGCCCAGCGGCTGCACGCTGTAGCCGGCGCGGCCCATCTGCCTCACCACCACATTGGACAATGCCCAGCTGAAGGCGGCGGCGATGGTCAGACCCAGGCCCACCGCCGTCATGCTGCCGCCCTTGCTCAGGCCTATCAGCGCCAGGCCGCCCAGGGCCAGCAGCAGACCGGCCATCTGACTGGCCTGCCAGCGCTCGCGCAGCCACAGCCCGGCCAGGATCAGGGTGAAGAAGGCCTGCGATTGCAGCACCACCGAGGCGAGGCCGGCCGGCATGCCCAGCTTGATCGCGGTGAACAGGCAGGCGAACTGGCCGACGCCCACGCTGAGGCCGTAGGCCAGCAGATAGCGCCACGGCAGCGCCGGCCGGCGGATGAAGAACAAGGCCGGCACCGCGGCCAGACAGAAGCGCAGGCCGCCCAGCAGCAAGGGCGGCACATCGGACACGCCCCATTTGATCACCACGAAGTTGACGCCCCACACCAGCACGATGGCCAGCGCCTGCAAGAGATCACTCCACGGCATCGCCGCCTCCCTGGGCTTGCGCGCCCGGCCACAGCACCGCCTGGGCGACGATGACGCGCTCGCCGTTGAAGGTGGCCGCCGGCGAGCCGTACAGCCGGTAGCCCAGGGCCAGCGCCTCGCTGACGCGGCGGCAGAAGCCGGCGTCGTCCGGGCCGGTCAGCAGACGATAGACCGGCATGTCGTCGGGCGGAAGGGTGGGCTGCATGCAATTCTCCCATGGCTGCGCGGCGGGCCGCGCCCGCCGCATTCATTTTGGATATCGCTTTACGGTAACATCAGATAGTCGAGATGGCGATGGTCAAATACCCGCCGTTCAGCGCGCCAGCTTGGCCAGCGCCTGCTCCACGCTGACGACGTCGGCGAAACGGCCGGCCAGCACCAGCTCGGTCTTGGCGCGAATCTCCGCCGCGCTGAACACCTGGCCGCTATGCGGATGGCTCATGTCGAAAGTCAGCGTGGCCTCGGTGACGAAATCCACCTCGTAGCCCAAGTCCGACGCCACCCGGGTGGTGGTTTCGCAGCATTGCTCGGTGCGGATCCCGGACACGATCAAGCGCTGGATACCGTGGCGGATGAGCCAGGGCTGCAGGCCGGAATCGGTCAGGGCGTTGTGCACGTGCTTGACGAAGGTGGCGGCCGGCCGGTGGCGCAGCCACTCCAGCGGCCGCACCAGGCCGGACTCGGCGGAAAAGGCGGCGTCGCCGTCTTCGTGCAGAATGTTGATCACCGGCGCGCCCAGTCTCTCGGCGCCGGCGATCAATTGCTGCAGCTTGTCCTGAAAGGCCGGGATCTCGTCTTCCTTCCAATACGGACGGTGGCGGAACGACTCTTGCGCGTCAATCACCAGCAAGGCGGTTTTCTTCATGGCGGTTTCTCCCTCGCGTCCGGGCCGGACGCTATTGAACACAGCCCGAATGCTACGGACTCTCCCGCCTTTATTTAACGCTGATTACGGACAAGCCGCTGTCAAAAACGGACATCGTGCCCACCGCTCGCGGCGGCGCCGGCGCGGCCGCGACCTCGGCCGCCCGCGCCGGGCCCTGCGGCTGGAATTCGTCGTACAACAGCCACAGCGCGGTGGCCGCCATCAACACGCCCATGCTCAGATTGAAACCCAGCAAGGCGCGCGGGCTGGCCAGCCAGGCGCGCAAGCGCTCGCCGGCCCAGGCCCAGACGCCGATGCAGGGCAGATTGACCACGGCGAACACCGCCGCCAGCATGGCCGCGCCCAGCCAGCGCTGACCGTCCGCCGCCGGCATGAACAGGATGGCGGCGTTGATCACCATCACCCAGGCCTTGGGATTCAGCCATTGAAACAGCGCCGCGCCGACAAAGCCCAGCGGGCGCGCCGCCGCGCCCGCCTCCGGCTGGCCGGCGCGGGCGATCTTCCAGGACAGCCACAATAGATAAGCGCAGCCCAGCAGGGCCAGCGGCAACCGCGCGGCCTGGATGCCGTCCAGCAGCAGCGACAGCAGGCTGCCTACCAGGAACACCTGGAAAGCGCAGCCCAGGCTGATGCCCAGCATGTGCGGGATGGTGCGGCGAAAGCCGAAATTGACGCCGGACGCGGTCAGCATCAGGTTATTGGGGCCGGGGGTGATGGACATCACCGCCACGTAGGACAGTAGGGCGAATTCGGGCATGACGGGCTTCACTTTCTTGCTCCGCGCCGGCCGGCGGCGCGGTATGACGATGCATGGGGCCGACGCGGCCCCGCTTTCCCAATCCATGCTACGCAGCGCCTCGCCGCGCCGACAGCCGCAGCTGTCACCTTTCGCGATGGTGACAGCGCGGCGTTTCCTCAAACTGTCACCATCGCCTATCATGGGCACTGTGTCTGTCTACCACCGCCCAAGCGCGGCAAGCTGTGCTCATGGAACCCATTGTCGCCCCCCAAGCCCCCACGCTGTATCAGCAACTGGCCGACGATCTGTCGCTGGCCATCAAGCGCGGCACGCTGCCGCCCGGCGCCAAATTGCCGTCGGTGCGGCGCACCTCGCAAAGCCGCCAGCTCAGCCTGAACACCGTGGTGGCCGCTTACCGGGTGCTGGAAGACCGCGGCCTGATCGAGGCCCGGCCGCAATCCGGCTACTACGTGCGGGCGCGGCTGCCGTCGCCGGCGCGGCCGGCCGCCACCCTCAGCAGCCCGGCGGCGCCCACACGCCCGCAGGTGCTGGGCCTGATCGACACCGTGCTGGAGGCGCAGCAGAACGAGGACTACATCGACCTGGCGCTGGCCTGTCCGCACGGCGGCGACTTCTACCCCGGCGGCAAGCTGGGCCGGCTGATGGGACAGATACTGCGCCGCCAGCCCGGCATGATCAGCCGCTACGCGCTGCCGCCGGGCTCCTTGCGGCTGCGCACCCAGATCGCGCGCCGCGGCCTGGAACTGGGCATGACCTTGCAGGCGCAGGACATCGTGCTCACCCACGGTTGCATGGAAGCGCTGCAATTGGCGCTGCGCGCGGTGACCCGGCCCGGCGACACCGTGGGCCTGGAATCGCCCACCTATTTCAACCTGCTGCCCTTGATCGCCAGCCTGGGCCTGAAAACGGTGGAGATCCCCACCGACCCGCAAACCGGCCTGTCCATCGACGCGGTGGAACTCTTGCTGGCGGAAAAGCGCATCAACGCGTTGGTGGCGATGCCCAATGTGCACAATCCGCTGGGCGCGACCATGCCGCTGGAGGCCAAGAAACGGCTGGCGCGGCTGATCACCCGCCACCAAGTGCCGCTGATCGAGGACGCGCTGTACGCCGAGCTGCAGTTCGGCGACACCCTGTCGCCTGCGGTCAAGGCCTTCGACGACGAAGGCTGGGTCATCGTCTGCTCCAGCTACACCAAGACCCTGGCGCCCGATTTCCGCATCGGCTGGATGGAGGGCGGACGCTTCGGCCACGCGCTGCGCCAGCTCAAATTCGCCTCCTCCGTGGCGGAGCCGGCGGTGCTGGCGGAAACCCTGGGCGCCTTTCTGGAGTCCGGCGGCTACGACCATCATCTGCGCGCGCTGAAGCGGCGCTACGCCGCCCACGTGGAAAAAGTCCGCGGCATGATCGCGCGCCACTTCCCGGCCGGCACCCACGCCACCGCGCCTTCCGGCGGTTTCCTGATCTGGGTGGAACTGCCCGAGGACATCGACGCGGTGGCGCTGTTCCACGCCGCCATCGCGGAAAAGATCAGCATCATGCCCGGCCCGCTGTACTCCCCCAGCGGCCGCTATCCCAACGCGCTGCGGCTGTCCTGCTGCTATCCGCTGGACGACCGCTATCTGGCGGCGCTGGCGCGCGTCGGCGAACTGGCCGGCCTGCTCCGGCGTTCATAAACCCCCGCCGGCAACGCCCGCCGGCGGCGGATCCCGCGCAAGTCCGCGCCCCGCCGCGCGCAAAGACATGTTCAAGACGCGCCGGCGTTTTTATGAACCACTCATATAGCTATTAAGTGGTTGGCCTTTTTGAAATCCATGCCTAACAATGAAGCAAGACCTGACCGCGTCCGCAGCGGGCGCGAGCGCAGAAAGAGACTTCATGCCGACGATCAAGAAACCAGCCGCCGCCGATAGCGGGCCCGCCGCCGGCAAACACCAACGCCGTCTGCGCGACTTGCTGAACCGCTACGACGCCGCCTTCGCCGCCGGCGCGTCGCTGGACAGCCTGTTGCGCCAGCTGGAGCAAGTGCGTGATTACGCGCTGCGCCACGCCATAGGCGAAGCGCAGATGCTGTCCGCGCTGGCCGCCCAGCCCGCGCTGCCGCAGGACAGCGCCGCCGGACGACAGGCGCGGCAGATGCTCACCGACATGACCCACAGCCTGGGGCGGCAGCTGCTGCAACCGGCGCTGAGCGCCGCCGCCAAACCCCAGCCGCCGCCGGCCCAGGCCATGCTGGAGCAATTGGACGACGGCGTGCTGCTGCTGGAGCCCAGCGGCCAGCAAGTGCTGTACGCCAACGCCGCGCTGATGGAATTGCTGGGCCTCGCCGAGCCGCCCGCCTATCCCCTCGCGCTCTCGGCGCTGGCGCCCGACAGCGGGCTGGCCGAAGCGCTGCGGCCGCTGCTGGCCCTGCCCAAGGACAAACCCAGCCAGATCGCCGCCACCCCGCTGCGCCGGCCGGACGGCGACGCCGGCCATGCCGACATCCGTGCGCGGCCGCTGCGGGCCGAAGGCCAGGACTGCCTGCTGCTGACCTTCCACGACGCCACCGACCGGCTCACCTCCGAGCAACTGCTGACCCGCCATCTGGACATCCTCGCGCAACTGGCCGGCCTGTCCGCCGAACTGGCCAGCCAACCGGCCGAACCATTGTGGGCGCGCATGAGCGGCCTGCTGGAGCGCGTGGGACGATTCCTGGACGCCGACCGCTGCCTGCTGGCCCTGCTCGACGCCGAAGGCAAGCAAGTGCGCATCGCCCGAGAATGGCGAAACGAGGCGCGGGCGGCCGGACCGCCGGCCGAGGCCCCGGCCATCCCCCGCTCCAAACTCTGCTGGCTGGAACAACAGCTGGGCCAGCAACGCACCTTGCAACTGAACGACAGCGCCGACGCGCCGGAAGCCGCCGCCGCGCTGCGCCAATTGCTGGGCGACAACGGCCAGAGCGCGCTGCTGGCCACGCTGCGGCCTCGCCAATGCTGGCGCGGCGTGCTGGCGGTCAGCGCGCCGACGCCGCATAGCTGGCTGTGGATAGAGCAACACATGCTGCAATCGGTGGCGGACATGCTGTCCAACTTCCTGGAGCGCAGCCAATACCACAGCGACGCTCAACGCCGTCAGAGCGAGGCGCTGGCCCAGGCGCGGATAGGCCATTGGGAATGGCGGCGCGGCGACGCCGCCCCGCATTGGTCGGAAGAGCTGTACCAATTGTGGCGGCTGGACCCCGCCCGGCCCCCGCCGCCGCTGGCGCGCTTGCCCGCCTTGCTGCCGCCCGCCGACTGGCCGCCGCTGCGCCGCTGCCTGCGCCAAGTGCTGCGCCGGCGCGAAACCGCGCAGCTTGACCACCGCATCCTGCTGCCGGACGGCGGCGACCGCCACGTGCGCCATCACATCTCGCTGGAACAGGACGGCCGCGGCCGCGTCGTCCGCCTGAGCGGCACCTTGCAGGACATCAGCGAATTCAAGCGCCGCGAACAGACCCTGCAGCAGGCCGCCGCCGTTTACGAACACACTTTGGAAGGGGTGATGATCGCCGACGCCGATCTGCGCATCCTCGACGTCAACCCGGCCTTCAGCGCGCTCACCGGCTACGCCCGCGCCGACCTCTTGGGCCAGAGCCCGCGCCTATTGCATTCCGGGCGCCACGACGCCGGCTTCTACCGCCGGCTGTGGCAGACCGTGGCGGAACACGGCCGCTGGCAAGGCGAAATCTGGAACCGGCACAAGGACGGCAGCGTGGCGCCGGCCTGGCTCACCGTCACCGTGGTGCGCGACGCCGACGGCGCGGTGCGCAACTACGTCGGCGTGTTCTCCGACATCGCCCAGATCAAGAAATCCGCCGCCGAAATGGCGCAGCTGGCGCATTACGACTCGCTGACCACCCTGCCCAACCGGCTGCTGTTCCTGTCGCGGCTGGAACACGCGATCCAGACCGCCAAACGCGAACGCCGCCGCGTGGCGGTCTTGTTCATCGATCTGGACAACTTCAAGCAGATCAACGACACCCGCGGCCACGGCGCCGGCGACCGCCTCTTGGTGGAAGTGGCCGCCCGGCTCAAGGACTGCCTGCGCGCCAACGACACCGTGGCCCGCATCGGCGGCGACGAATTCCTGATCCTGCTGGAGAACCAGAAAGCCGACAATCCGGTGATCGACATCGCCAACAAGATCGTCAAAGCCTGCGCCCGGCCGTTCCGCCTGGAAGAACAGGAGGTGGAAGTGGGCTGCAGCGTGGGCATCAGCATCTACCCGCGCGACGGCCAGGACGCGGAAACGCTGATGCGCAACGCCGACGCCGCCATGTACCAGGCCAAGAACGACGGCAAGGGCGCCTTCCGCTTTTACACCGAGGAACTGACCCAGCGCGCGCGGCTGCGGGTGGAACAGGAACGCGAGCTGCGCCTGGCGCTGGAGCGGCGCGAGCTATTCCTGGTGTTCCAGCCCAAATATCATCTGCAAAGCGGCGCCCTGATCGGCGCCGAGGCCTTGCTGCGCTGGCAGCACCCGAGCCGGGGCTTGATCGGGCCGGACACCTTCATTCCGCTGGCCGAGGAAACCGGCCTGATCATCCCGATCGGCAGCTGGCTGATCCGCCACGCCTGCGGCATTCTGCGCCGCTGGAAGGACGCCGGCCTGTCGCCGGGCGTGCTCAGCCTCAATATCGCCGGCGCGCAAATCCAGCGCGCGCCCATTCTGCAAACCCTGAAGCAGGCGCTGCGCGACTGCCGGGTTCCGCCGCAGCAGATCGAACTGGAAATCACCGAGCGCTTCGTGATGAGCAATCCGGACGCGCATCTGTCGGTGCTGCGCGAACTGCGCCAACTGGGCGTCGGCCTGTCCATCGACGATTTCGGCACCGGCTACTCCTCGCTCAGCTATCTGCGCCAATTGCCGGTGCAAACGCTGAAAATCGACCAATCGCTGGTGCGCGGCCTGCCGGACCGCGAGCACGAAACCAGCATCAGCCTGGCCATCATCTCGCTGGCCAAAACCCTGCACCTGGGCCTGGTGGCCGAAGGCGTGGAAAACGAAGCCCAGCGCCGCTTCCTGCTGGACGCCGGTTGCGAGCACGGCCAAGGTTTTCTCTACGCCCGGCCGATGCCGGAAAACGAATTCGCCGAACTGGTCAAGAAAGGCGGCGCGGCCCCGCTCCGCCTCTAATGAACCGGTTTACGATCCGCCGCGCTTAGGCGGGATAGCGGGACAAGGGCGTTGAAACCCGCTTGCCAATGCGATTTTCAACACAACGGCGACGGCGGCGGATAAATCCATCTCCCTGATTTTTTTGTGAAAACCGCCTCATCGCCGCGCCTGATTCGGCCATTGCCGGATAAATTCTTGTATTTTTCTGACAAATCAGTGCGTTAGATATATAATACCGTTCGCCTCAGATTTTCTGATCGTTCCGGCAGCTGCCTGTCGGACGCTCCGCCTTGCCTGAGGGCTGCCTGTGAAGCCAGCCCCTCCCTAGCTTGGTTACCGAATAGACGCGCCAATAGCACCCGCTCGCGGCAGTCCATGTGACTGCCGCTGTGGCTGTTGGCCTACCGTATTAGAAAGGAATCGTAATGTCCAAAGAAGACATGATCGAACTGGAAGGTGTTGTCATTGAAATGTTGCCCGAGTCCCGCTTCCGCGTGCGTCTGGACAACAACGTCGAAATCCTGGCCTATGGCTCGGGCAAGATGAAGATGCACCGTATTCGCGTTCTGGTAGGCGACCGCGTCACTGTAGAGATGTCGCCCTACGACTTGACCAAGGGCCGCATCAATTTCCGTCATCCGACGGCGCCGGCCGGCGGCGGCACGCCTCGCCCCCATCACAACCGACGCCGTTGATCTGCCGGCATGACCCGCTATCGCGGTCATGCCCTGGAGCAACATTTGCGAGTCAATGAACTCAAACCCGGCGATTACATCGCCGAACAACACGATAGCGCCGCAATCACATTTACCGTGATTGCGGTCAATGCAGTAGGACGTCACTGTCACGTCACTTTTTCGTCGGAACTGGGCCTGGATTCCGCCAGCTACCCGCACGACGCCTGGATCAACGCCTCTCGCCCCTGAGACGGCCGCACGGTCCGATTGACGCTCAACGCCGCACCCGTCCGGGATCTCACCCCGGCGCCCGCCGCGGCCGCTTCCGCCTTCTTCGCCCCTTCCGGCTTAGCCGCGCGCCGGCCGCATGGCCGCGTCAATCCCATTCTCCTTCAAAAAGTCGTTTGACATATCAAAAATTGGTTCCATAGTGGTATCTATGCCGTGCGTCGCGCGCGGCAGAAAACCATCTAGGGCAACCTCGAAAACCGCCGCGATCCGTTCAAGAACAAGACGCGTCCTCTGACATCAGAACGCAAGCCCCGAGACCGCGCGCAAGGCAAAGCCAGAAGCCTGTGACTGAGCGAGGCCATCGGACCGCGCAGCGGGTGTGTCGAGGCCCCCATAAACGGCTGCGATGATTTCGCGCGGCGTCCCCCGCGCCGGCAGCCCGACAACAGGAGCCAACATGCGCAAACCCTTCACCGCCCTGCTGCTGAGCCTGGCCTGCCAGTCCGTTTTGGCCGCGCCCTGGAACGCCGGCGCCGTCTATCAGGCCGGACAGCAAGTCCAATGGCAAGGCCAGGACTGGCAGGCCAAATGGCGCACCCGCGCCGAAACGCCGGCCGCCAACCCCAGAGGCAGCTGGACGCCGGCGGCGGCCCAGGCCACGGCTTTGGCCGAACCGGGCCAGCCTCAGCCGCCCACGCTGCAGCAAGCGCTGCAATACGAAGCCGCCCTGACCGACACCCCCTTCTTCCGCAACGTCAAAGCCTCGATCCGCACCCTGCCCAACGCCCAGGTGGAACAGGTGACGCCCGGCCGCGCCGCCAACCCGCTGAACGTGCGCCGGGTGGAGCGCCTGCTGCCGGCGAGCAAGTGGGAGTATTACTTCTCCCGCCGCGACGCCAGCTACAGCTACCAGCGCTTCTTGCAGGCCATCGCCAAGTTCCCCGCCATCTGCGACGACTACGGCGACGGCCGCGACGGCGACGCCATCTGCCGCCACAGCCTGGCCACCATGTTCGCCCACTTCGCTCAGGAAACCGGCGACCACAACCGCAGCGACACGGTGCCGGAATGGCGGCAAGGTCTGAAATACCTGCGCGAAATGGGCTGCGCCGAAACCGGCCCCGGCTGCGGCTACAACACCGAATGCGCCGATCCGGTGTTCAACAAGGTGTGGACCTGCGGCAAGAACGCCGACGGCAGCTGGAAAAAGTACTTCGGCCGCGGCGCCAAGCAGCTGTCCTACAACTACAACTACGGCCCCTTCTCCCAAGCCATGCACGACGGCGACCAATCCGTGCTGCTGAAGAACCCGGACCTGGTGGCCTCCACCTGGCTCAACCTGAGCTCGGCCACCTTCTTCTTCGTCTTCCCGCAGCCGCCCAAGCCGTCGATGCTGCATGTGCTGGACGGCACTTGGGCGCCCAACGCCGCGGACAAGGCCGCCGGCGCCGGCAACAACTTCGCCACCACCATCCAGATCATCAACGCCGAGTGCGGCGGCGGCACCGAGCGCCAGGCGGCGCAGAACCGCATCGATTACTACCGCCAGTTCGCCAAGGACCTGGGCTGGGACTACGGCAACGAGCAGCTGTCCTGCGCCAATATGCAGCGCTTCAGCGCCGCCAGCTCCGCCGCCTACAACATCTATTGGGAAAAGGACTGGAAATGGGGCAATGACTACAAATGCCAGCTGGTGAACTACCAGACCCCGTACAGCGCGCTGCAAGCCGGCAACTACCAGCGCTGCGTCGAGGACAACTGGAACGTCAAACTCAAATGAAATCGGCCGGCTCCGCTCGCGCGGGGCCGGCCTCGCCAACGACTGTTGTTCACCCGTGTTTCACCTCCTGTCCATTGGCCTTGTCTCCGCTCCACGATAAGAGCGGCTAACAAAATTCCTGATGCTGCGTTGCGCCGACTTGTCGTACTCAAGTACTGCCTGCGTCGGCACGCCTTGCCTCAGCCGTAAAACTGATTTTTGTTAGCCACTCTAAGACATCGCGGCTAAACGCCGCGTCAATCCGGCCCCGTCCTCGCTAAAAATCGCGTCAAGAGTTCCCTTGGGCACGGCGCTTGCTTCAGCCAAGCCGTCCCTTCTCCCCGGTGCCGCAATGTCCACGCCTCCGCCGCTGCGCCTGCTGCTGGTCAACGACCACGCCAAAACCATCGCCTCGCTGCGCCAGGCGCTGGCGCGCGCCGGCTACGCCGTCGTCGCCGAGGTGGACGGCGCCGCCGCGCTGCTGCAGGCGGTGGAGCGGCTGCGGCCGGACGTGGTGATCGTGGACACCGAATCCCCATCGCGCGACACCCTGGAGCAGTTGGCGCTGCTGGGCGAGATCGCGCCGCACCCGGTGGTGATGTTCGCCGACCAGGGCGACCTGCCCACCATAGAAGCCGCCGTCCACGCCGGCGTGGCGGCCTATGTGGTGGACCAGGCCGACGCGGCGCGGCTGGCGCCCATCATCGACCTGGCCCGCGCCCGCTTCGCCGAGGACGCCCGGCTGCGACAGCGGCTGGCGGCGGCGGAACAGCAGCTGGCCGAACGCAAGCTGATCGAGCGCGCCAAGGGCATTCTGATGGACAAGCGCCGGCTCAGCGAAAACGACGCCTACCAGGCGCTGCGCCGGCAGGCGATGCGCGAGGGCCTGCGCGTCGCCGATCTCGCCCGACAACTGATCCAGGCCGCCGAACTGCTAGGCTGAGCCGCGAGGAAATCCCATGACCGTCCCCCACCGCCTGCGCCTGGGCTATCTGCCGCTGACCGACAGCGCGCCGCTGATCGTCGCGCGCCAGCTCGGCCTGGACCGCCGCCACGGCCTGGAACTGGAATTGCTGCGCCAGCCTTCGTGGAGCGCGGTGCGCGACAAGCTGCTGGACGGCCGCCTGCACGCCGCCGCGGCGCTGTACGGCCTGGCCTACGGCATGCAGCTGGGCCTCGCCGGCCCGCAAGCGGACATGGCGCTGCTGATGACGCTGAACCAGAACGGCCAGGCCATCACCCTCAGCCATCCGCTGGCCGACGCTCTGGCGGCGGCGCCGCAGCAGGCCTTGCCGCGCCGCGTCCGCCAAGGCGGCGCGCCGCTGACGCTGGCGCACACCTTTCCCGCCGGCACCCACGCGCTATGGCTCAATTACTGGCTGGCGGCGCAAGGCCTGGACCCGCTGCGCGACGCGCGCCTGGTGGTGATTCCGCCGCCGCAGATGGGCGCGGCGCTGGAAGCCGGCCAGCTGGACGGTTTTTGCGCCGGCGAGCCCTGGCACCAGCAGGCGGCGGCGCGCCAGGCCGGCCGCATCGCCGTCGCCAGCGGCGAGATCTGGCCCGGCCACCCGGAAAAAGCCCTGCTCTGCCGCCGTGGTTTCGCGCAAGAAGAACCGGCCGCCGCCGCCGCGCTGATCATGGCGCTGCTGGAAGCCTGCCGCTGGCTGGAGCACGGCGAAAACCGCCGCCAAGCGGCGCGCTGGCTGGCGCGGCCGGAGCATATCGCCCTGCCGGAAACGCTGATCGCCGCCACCCTGCCCTCGGCCGCCGCCGGCGCGTCGGCGCTGCGCTTCTTCGACCAGGGCCGGGTCAACTATCCCTATCCGTCCGACGGCGTCTGGTTCATCGACCAGTTCCGCCGCTGGGGCTGGCTGCGCGGCGACGAGGACGCGCAGGCCGTGGCCGCCGCGGTGAGCCAGAGCCGGCTTTACCGGCAGGCGGCGGACGCGCTGGGCCTGCCCGCGCCGGCCCGGCCGCAGCGCCGCAGCCGGCTGTGCGACGGCGTGGAGTGGGACGGACGGCCGCGCTACCCGGCGACGGAGCGTCTGCTTGATTAAGCCTCGCATGTTGCAACGCACAAACTCAGTGCGCGGCCGGCTATTTTCGCACCAGCGCGGTGCGGCTTCCCGCCGCGAATCCACGCGAAACCCGGATTTCCGGCGCGCGGAGGCTGGCACGGCGTTTGCATAAGTCAAGCCGGGCCTGGCACAAAGACGTGCCCCGCCCACCCCAAATGCTTGTCCGGCCAATGGCGGCCGGGACGGCAACGGACAACGGCGTCCGCTCCTGCTATCACCGAGGAGCGAACGCCGTTTTTATTTTGGCCGGCCCCCGGCCGCTCGCGGCACAGGAGTTTCGCATGGACCGTTCTTTCTGGCACACCGGGCACAAGCCCACCTTGCTGTCCGCCTTTCTCTACTTCGACCTCAGCTTCATGGTCTGGTATCTGCTGGGCCCGCTGCAGGTGCCCATCGCCGCCGCGCTGGACCTGGACACCCAAGAACGCGCGCTGATGGTGGCCACTCCCATCCTGGCCGGCGCGCTGCTGCGGCTGGCCGTCGGCATGCTGGCGGACCGCATCGGCGCCAAGCGCACCGGGCTGATCGCCCAGATCGTCGTCATCGCCGCCTTGCTCGCCGCCTGGCGCGTCGGCCTCTCCAGCCTGGGCGGCGCGCTGCTGCTGGGCCTGTTCCTGGGCGTGGCCGGCGCCTCCTTCGCCGTGGCGCTGCCGCTGGCCTCGCGCTGGTATCCGCCGGCGCATCAGGGCACGGCGCTGGGCATCGCCGGCGCCGGCAACTCCGGCACCGTGCTGGCGGCGCTGTTCGCGCCGGCGCTGGCGCTGCAGTTCGGCTGGCAGAACGTGTTCGGCCTCGCCTGTCTGCCGCTGCTGCTGGCGCTGCTGCTGTTCGCCCGGCTGGCCAAGGACGCGCCAGGCGCGCCGCCGCCCAAGCGCTGGGCCGATTATCTGGCGGTGCTGGCCCAGCGCGACGCCTGGTGGCTGATGCTGTTCTACGCCATCACCTTCGGCGGTTTCGCCGGCTTCGCCAGCGCGCTGCCCGGCTATTTCCACGACCAGTTCGGCTTCGACGCCAAGACCGCCGGGCTCTATACCGCCGCCTGCGTGTTCGCCGGCTCGATGATGCGGCCGCTGGGCGGCGTACTGGCGGACCGCGTCGGCGGCACCCGCTCGCTGCTGGCCGTCTACCTGGCGGTGGCGGCGCTGCTGTTCGCCGCCGGACTGGAAGCGGGCGGCGCCGGCGGCGCGCTGCTGCTGTTCGTGCTGGCCATGCTCTGCCTCGGCGCCGGCAACGGCGCGGTGTTCCAGCTGGTGCCGCAGCGCTTCGGCGGCGAGATCGGCGCGGTCACCGGCCTGATCGGCATGGCCGGCGGCGTCGGCGGCTTCCTGCTGGCTGCCGGCCTGGGCGTGATCAAGCAGGCCAGCGGCGGCTACGCCATCGGACTGTGGCTGTACGCCGCGCTGGCCTTGGCCGGCTGGGCCGGCCTGGCCGGGCTGCGCCAGCGCTGGCGCGCCGGCTGGTCTCTCGCCAGCGCCCGGCTCTGAACCCGCGAGGACATCCATCATGACCAAACCCAAACTCGTGGTGGTCGGCAACGGCATGGCCGGCATCCGCACCGTGGAAGAGCTGCTGACGCTGGCGCCGGACCTGTACGACATCACCGTGTTCGGCGCCGAGCCGCACCCCAATTACAACCGCATCCAGCTGTCGCCGGTGCTGGCCGGCGAACAGACCTTCGACGACATCGTGCTCAATCCGCGCGCCTGGTACGCCGAACGCGGCATCAGCCTTTACACCGGCAAGACCGTGGTGGAGCTGGACCGCGCGCGCCGCCTGGTGCGCGCCGACGACGGCAGCGTCGCCCCTTACGACAGGCTGCTGCTCGCCACCGGCTCGCTGCCGGTGATGCTGCCGCTGCCGGGCCGCGATCTCGCCGGCGTCATCGGCTACCGCGACATCCGCGACACCGAAGCCATGCTGGCGGCCAGCGCCGGCGGCGGCCGGGCGGTGGTGATAGGCGGCGGCCTGCTCGGCCTGGAAGCCGCCTACGGCCTGAAGCAGCGCGGCATGGACGTCACCGTGGTCCACCTGGCGGACTGGCTGCTGGAAAGACAACTGGACCCCGCTGCCGCCCAGTTGCTGCAGGCCTCGCTGGAAGCGCGCGGCCTGCGCTTCCTGCTGGGCCGCCAGACCGCCGCGCTGCTGGACGACGGCCATGGCGCGGTGGCGGCGGCGCGGCTCGCCGACGGCGAAACCCTGGAGGCCAAGCTGGTGGTGATGGCGGTGGGCATCCGCCCCAATATCGCGCTGGCCGCCGGCGCCGGCCTGCACTGCGAGCGCGGCGTGGTGGTCAGCGACGCGCTGCAGACCTTCGACCCGCGCATCTACGCGGTGGGCGAATGCGTCAGCCACCGCGGCGTCTGCTACGGGCTGGTGGCGCCGCTGTTCGAACAGGCCAAGGTCTGCGCCAACCACCTGGCGCAGCTGGGCAGCAGCCGCTATCAGGGCTCGGTGATGGCCACCAAGCTCAAGGTCACCGGCATCGATCTGTTCTCCGCCGGCAACTTCATCGGCGGCGGCGATTGCGAAGAGATCGTGCTATCCGACCCGGCCAGCGGTCTGTACAAGAAACTGGTGCTGCGCGAGGACAAGCTGATCGGCGTCTGCCTGTACGGCGACACCGCCGACGGCGCCTGGTACTTCAAGCTGCTGCGCGAGCAGCGCGCGATAGGCGATCTGCGCGAGCGGCTGATCTTCGGCGAAACCGCCATCGGCGACGTCGGCGTCCAAGGCCAGAGCCGCGCCGCCGGCATGCAGGACGGCGACGAAGTCTGCGGCTGCAACGGCGTCAGCAAGGGCGCCATCGTCAAGGCGATCAAGGAAAACGGCCTGTTCACCCTGGACGAGGTCAAAAAATGCACCAAGGCCGGCAGCTCTTGCGGCTCCTGCAGCGGCCTGGTGGAGCAGATCCTGATGAACACGGTGGGCGCGAGCTTCCAGGAAGCGCCCAAGACCAAGGCGGTCTGCGGCTGCACCGAGCACAGCCACGCCGAGGTGCGCAAGGCCATCCGCGACCACCGCCTGCTGGACCACGCCGCGGTCTACCACTTCCTGGAATGGCGCACGCCCAACGGCTGCGCCAGCTGCCGCCCGGCGATCAACTACTACCTGCTGTCCACCTGGCCGCGCGAGGCGGTGGACGATCCGCAAAGCCGCTTCGTCAACGAGCGGGCGCACGCCAATATCCAGAAGGACGGCACCTTCTCGGTGATCCCGCAGATGAAGGGCGGCGTCACCAACGCCGCCGAGCTGCGCCGCATCGCCGACGTGGCCGACAAATACCAGGTGCCCATGCTCAAGGTCACCGGCGGCCAGCGCATCGACCTGCTGGGCATCCGCAAGGAAGACCTGATCGATGTCTGGAAAGACCTGGGCATGCAATCCGGCCACGCCTACGGCAAATCCATCCGCACCGTGAAAACCTGCGTCGGCAGCGAATTCTGCCGTTTCGGCACCCAGAACAGCACCCAGATGGGCATAGACCTGGAAACTATGCTGGCCAATATGTGGGCGCCGCACAAGGTCAAGCTGGCGGTGTCCGGCTGCCCGCGCAACTGCGCCGAAGCCGGCATCAAGGACGTGGGCGTGATCGCGGTGGATTCCGGCTGGGAGCTGTACGTGGGCGGCAACGGCGGCATCAAGACCGAAGTGGCGCAATTCCTGTGCAAGGTGAAGACCGCCGAAGAGGTGAAGGAATACAGCGGCGCCTTCCTGCAGCTCTACCGCGAGGAGGGCTATTACCTGGACCGCACCGTCCGCTACATCGCCCGCGTCGGCCTGGACTACATCAAGGCGCGGGTGGTGGACGACGCCGCCAACCGCCAGGCCTTGTACCAGCGGCTGCTGTTCGCGCTGGAAGGCCTGCCCGACCCCTGGGCCGCCCGCATCGCCGGCGCGCAGCGCCAGGAATACATCCCCTTGAAAGTCATCGCCTGAGGCCGCCATGGAACCCATCCTGCCCCCCTCCTCCCGCTGGCTGCGCATCTGCGCGCTGGACGATATCCCGCTGCTGGGCAGCCGCGTGCTGGCGCGCGACGGCGGCGACATCGCCCTGTTCCGGCCGCAGCCGCAACAAGTGTTCGCGCTGTTGGACCGCTGCCCGCACAAAGGCGGCCCGCTGAGCCAGGGCCTGGTGCACGGCGATGTGGTCACCTGTCCGCTGCACGGCTGGAACATCCAGCTGGCCAACGGCGAGGCGCAAGCGCCTGACCGCGGCTGCGCGCGCCGCTTCCCGGTCAGCCTGCGCGACGGCGACGTCTACCTGCAACTGTGAACCCGGGAGCGGACGCCATGGCCACCACCCCCTCCACCTGCTGTTACTGCGGCGTCGGCTGCGGCGTGCTGATCCACAGCGACGGCGCGCGCGTCACCGGCGTGGAAGGCGACCCGGCCCACCCGGCCAACCACGGCCGGCTGTGCACCAAGGGCCTGGCGCTGGCGGACAGCTGCGCCAGCCTGTCCGGCCGCGCGCTGCACCCCGAACTGCGGCTGACCCGCGACGCCGCGCGCCGGCGCGTGGACTGGGACAGCGCGCTGGACACCGTGGCCGAGCGCTTGGCCGACGTGATCCGCCGTCACGGGCCGGACGCGGTGGCGGTCTACGCCTCCGGCCAATTGCTGACCGAGGACTACTATCTGTTCAACAAGCTGACCAAGGGCCTGATCGGCAGCAACAATATCGACACCAACTCCCGGCTGTGCATGTCCAGCGCGGTCAGCGGCTACAAGCTGGCGCTGGGCGCCGACGGCCCGCCCACCTGCTACCAGGACCTGGACCTGGCCGATTGCGTGCTGCTGGCCGGCAGCAATATGGCCTACGCCCACCCGGTGCTGTTCCGCCGGCTGGAGGCGGCCAAGGCGGCGCGGCCGGACCGCAAGTGGATCGTGGTGGACCCGCGCCGCACCGACACCGCGGCGCTGGCGGACCTGCATCTGCAGATCCAGCCCGGCAGCGACGTGGCGCTGTTCAACGGCATGCTGCACCACCTGATCTGGGAAGGGCTGATCGACGAGAGCTACATCGCCGCCCACACCGAGGGCTTCGACGCGCTCAAGCGCCTGCTGCGCGACTATGCGCCGCGCCAGGCCGCCAGCCTCTGCGGCATCGCCGAAGCAGATCTGACCGCCGCCGCCGAGTGGTTCGGCCGCAGCCCGGCCAGCCTGTCGCTGTACTGCATGGGCCTGAACCAGTCCAGCCACGGCACCGCCAAAAACCTGGCGCTGATCAATCTGCACCTGGCCGCCGGCCAGATCGGCCGCCCCGGCGCCGGCCCGTTCTCGCTGACCGGCCAGCCCAACGCCATGGGCGGCCGCGAAGTGGGCGGCATGGCCACCATGCTAGCCGCCCACCGCGACATCGCCAACCCGCAACACCGCGCCGAAGTGGCCGCCCACTGGGGCGTGCCGCCGGAACGGCTCTCCGACCGCCCCGGCCTGCCCGCCATCGCGCTGTTCGACGCGCTCAAGGCCGGCCGGGTCAAGGCGGTGTGGATAGTCTGCACCAACCCGGCCCACTCCTTGCCGGACCTGGAGCAAGCGCGCCAGGCCCTGGCCCAGGCCGAATTCGTCATCGTCCAGGACGCCTATGCGGACACCGACACCGCCGCCTGCGCCGACGCGCTGCTGCCCGCCGCCAGCTGGGGCGAAAAAGAAGGCACGGTCACCAACTCCGAACGCCGCATCAGCCGGGTGCGCGCCGCCGTGCCGCCGCCGGGCGAGGTGCGCGCCGACGGCTGGATCGCCGCCGAAGTGGGCCGCCGGCTGGAACGGCTGCTCTACCCGGACGCGCCCAGCCTGTTCGAACACAGCGAACCGGCGGCGGTGTTCGCCGAACACGCGGCGCTGACCGCCGGCCGCGATCTGGACCTCAGCGGCCTCAGCCACGCGCGGCTGGAGCGGGACGGCCCGCAGCAATGGCCGTTCCCGGCCGGCGCGGCCGCCGGCCAGGCTCGGCGTTACGAGGACGGCCGCTTTGCCACCGCCAACGGCCGCGCGCTGTTCCACGCCACGCCCTACCGGCCGCCGGCGGACGCGGTCAACGCCCATTACCCCTTCCGCCTGCTCACCGGCCGGCTGCGCGACCAATGGCACGGCATGAGCCGCAGCGGCCGGGTGGCGCGGCTGTTCTCCCACGCGCCGGAACCGACGCTGGACATGCACCCGGCCGACGCCGCCCGCCGCGGCCTCCAGGCCGGCGAACTGGTCAGGGTGGAAAGCCGGCGCGGCGGCCTGGTGCTGCCGCTGGCGCTTTGCGAGGAACTGCCGGGCGGCAGCGTGTTCGCCGCCATGCACTGGAGCGGCCAGCATCTGGACAGCGGCGGCGTCAACCAGGCCTGCTCGCCGGCGGTGGACCCGCAATCGTTCCAGCCCGAACTCAAGCACGCCGCGGTGCGGGTGGAACGCGCCGAACTGCCGTGGCGGGTGCGCGCCGCCAGCCGCCACCCGGACCTGCCGGCGCTGCGCGCGCGGCTGCAGCCCTTGCTGGCCGGCTGCGGCTACGCCGCGCTCAGCCTGCGCCCGCCGGACATCCTGGTGCTGAACGCCGCCCACGCCCAGCCGCGGCCGGACTGGCTGGCCGAGCTGACTTGGCTGCTGGACCTGGACGGCGGCCCGCAGCTGCAAACCTTCAGCGACGCGCGCCGCGGCCTGGAACAACGCATCGCCTGGCGCGACGACGCGCCCTGGGCCTACGTCTTCGCCGGCGGCCAGGACGACGGCGCGCGGCTGCTGGCCGCGATGCAAAGCGGCCGGCCCTGGCCCGGCAGCCGGCTCAGCGCGCTGGTTCCCGGCGCCGCGGCCGCGCCCGCCGCCGCGCGCCTCGTCTGCAACTGCCTGCAAGTGGACGCCGAGCGCATCCAGGCGGCCATCGCCGACGGCGCGGACTTGGCCGGACTCAAGGCGCGGCTGGGTTGCGGCGGCGTTTGCGGCTCCTGTCTGCCGGAGCTGAAACGCATGCTGGCGCGACAGGCGGAACGGGAATATTGAAACCCCGGCGCGGAACTCTATGCTAAGGGAGTCCGGCGCTGTTACCCTCTGCGCAGGCGATAGCGATGGATGCGTGGATTGGGCTTGAAACAGATAGGACTGCTGATCGCGGCGCTGGCCGCGCAGCCGGCGGCGGCGGCGACGCTGGACATGGTTTACGGCGCGGTGGCCTCGGACCCGTATATGAGCGGCGAAGGCGATCAAATGCCGCCCCACCCCGGCGCGGTGGTGGAAATGGCGCAGGCGGCGGCCAAGGGCTGCCGGATCGCGCTTAAGTTGTCGCGGCTGCCGGGCAAGCGCCTGCTCACCGAGATGCAGCACGATCAGCACGACGCCGCCTTCATGTTCTCCCACAACAAAGAACGCGAAGCCTATTTCGACTACCCGATGCAGGGCGAGGAACCCGACCCGCGCTACCGGCTGACCACGCTGGCCTACTCCTTGTACGCGCTGAAAAACGCGCCGCCGGCCTGGAACGGCAAGAACCTGCCGGCGCTGGGCGCCATCGGCGTCAACGCCGGCTGGTCCATCGCCGACGATCTGCGCGCCAAGGGCGCCCAGGTGGAGGCCGCCAAAGACACCGAGATGAACTTCCGCAAACTGCTGGCGCGCCACATCGCCGCCTACGCCACGCAGAACCACATCGGCGACCGCTATCTGGAAGACCACCCGCAAGCCGGCATCGTCCGCCTGCAGCCGCCGCTGTCGCGCAAGGACTACTATCTGGTGTTGGGCAAGCGCTGGCACCGGGACAATCCGGCCCTGGCGCGCTGCCTGTGGCAGCAGATAGGCAAACTGCGCGAAACCCTGCTGCCCGCGCTGCTGCGCCGCCCCTGGTATCAACAACCCTGAGAGGGCGTTTACCATCTCGCGAGCCAAGGCGAGACCAGGCCTTGCGGCGGAAGCAGCGGAGTGTACAAGGGCCGTTCTCAACGCCGTATCGCCGACGCGCAGCAGATCGTCAACCGACTCTGAGCCGGGCCGGCGCTCAAACCGGCTCGCCGCCCAACTCCGCCGTCAGCTCCTCCACCTCCAGCAAATGGGCGCGGTCGTGCTGCAACATGTCCTCGGCCAAATCCTCCAGACTCATCCGCCGCTCGCCGCCAAACAGGCATAGCCGCCCGCGCTGGGCCGCTTCGGCGCCGGCCAGCGCTGTCAGCAAATGTCGCCGTCCGGCCAGGAAATCGTCCAGGGCCGCTGAGCCGTCCTGCTCCAGATAAGCCAGTTCGCGCGACATTTCAGTGCCGTCTACCGACGGAATATCCGGCATGTCCTCGGTCAATACCCTTGCCACCCTTTGGCAGAAAATCCGGTCCAGATCGCGCAGATGGCAGGCATGCTCCACCGCGGCAAAATCGATGCCGTCCGGCCGCCGCCGCCAGTCCGCGGCCGGAATCACGCGCAGCGCCGCCGCCAACTGGGCCGGCATCGCCCGCAGCGCCTCCAGCCGCTGCTCCCAGTCCAACTGTTGCGGCCGAGGCGTCCACACCACCCCGTAAGTGAAATAACCGCCCGGTACCCGGCCGCGCGGCCGCAACACCTCGTGATAATGGCGGCGCATCACCTCCGCCACCATCGCGCCGCAAAACTGGCGCGCGCTGGCGTCCGCCTCCACTTCCGGAAACAGCTGGCGCACATCGTGGACGATGGCCGCAATCGCCGGCACTTCAGCGCGCGACAAGGCCGCGTATTCCACATAACGCTGCGGCGTGTCGATCAAAGCCTCCAACTGGCGGCCCAACGCCTGTTCGCGAAAGACATCAAAACGGGAGTGCATAAGGGCCTCTTATTTAACGTATCAAAATGATACCTTAGTAAACGGCGCAACAAGCGTCAAGTCTGATTTTTGTCATAATTAATCAAACTTAAACAAGACAAATGATTGCAGATTCATGACGGCATTCGGATAATGCTAAACGTTTATTTAAAATCACCCGGCGACATGCAAGCGCAAGCCACGCCTGCCTGTGCCGGTCCGGCTTCAAGAGGAGAATGGAATGTGGTTCCGGAACAAGGACAAGGCCGCGCGCGAGCAGGCGGAGCGCTTGCAACTCAGCCAGGAGGCGGAGCGAATGCGCCAGGAGCTGCAACACACCCGCAGCCGCGCCGATGAAGCCGAACGCCAGCTGGCCGCCAGTCAGGCCAAAGTTCAGGAACTGAACGGACTGATCGCCAACCTCTCCGCCTTCGCCCAATCGATGACCGACACCCAGCAGTCGCTGGCCACCCTCTCCAGCGTGATGAGCCGGGAAAAAGACCGCGCCGTCGCCGCTCAGGGCATTTCGCTGCGCAGCCGCCAATCCATAGACCAGATCGCCGTCGATCTGTCCAAACTGGCCGGCGCCTCGCAGGGCGCGGCGGAAAAAGTGGGGGAACTGGACGCCCGCGCCCAGGAGGTGGGCGGCATCGTGCAACTGATCCGCGACATCGCCGACCAGACCAATCTCTTGGCCCTGAACGCCGCCATCGAAGCGGCGCGCGCCGGCGAGCAAGGCCGCGGCTTCGCCGTGGTGGCCGACGAAGTGCGCAAGCTGGCCGAACGCACCGCCACCGCCACCGCCGACATCGCCAAGCTGGTGGAGCAGATCCGCGGCGACAGCGCCGGCAGCCGCAGCCAGATGGAGCAATTGGCGGAACAAGCCGCCGGTTTCAGCCAGGACGGCGAGGCCGCCGCCGGCACCATGAAACAATTGCTGGACATGTCCACCAGCATGGAGGGCAGCATCGCCGCCTCCGCGCTGCGCGGTTTCTGCGAACTGGCCAAGATGGACCACCTGATCTACAAATTCCGCGTCTACCAGGTGATGTTCGGCCTGTCGGACGAGGACATCGGCCACTTCGGCTCGCATCAGCACTGCCGCTTCGGCAAGTGGTATTACGAAGGCGAGGGCCGCGCCGGCTTCTCCCACCTGCCCGGCTTCCGCGAAATCGAAGCGCCGCACGCCAAGGTGCACACCGCGGCGCTGGACGCCTTGCGCGCCCACGCCGACGGCGACAGCCGGGCCGCGGTGGAACATGTCGCGATGATGGAAGCCGCCAGCCTGCAAGTGCTGGCCGGGCTGGAACACATGGCCGGCGCCGGCGAGACGGAAGCGCGCCATGGCTGAGGCCGTCTTCTCCATCCGCCCGCTGCAAGCCGGCGATCACGCCGGCTGGCTGCCCTTATGGCGCGACTACAACGCCTTCTACGGCCGCGTCGGCGTCAGCGCCCTGCCCGAGGAGGTGGACCGGGAAACCTGGCGCCGCCTGCTCGCGCCGGAGGAACCGGTGCGCGGGCTGGCCGCGGTCGCAGACGGCGCGCTGCTGGGCATCGCCCACCTGCTCTACCACCGCAGCACCATCCAGATCCAGGACAGCGCCTATCTGCAGGATCTATACGTGGCGCCGGCGGCGCGGGGCGGCGGCGTCGCCCGCGCGCTGCTGCTTGCCGCCGCGGAACGGGCGCGCGACGACGGCGCCGCCATGCTGTACTGGCGCACCGCCGGCGACAACCTCGTCGCGCGCCGCCTGTACGACCAGGTGGCGGAGCTGGCGGACGCGGTGATCTACCGCCAAATCTTGTAAGCCGGCCGGATCAGCGCAGCACGTCCAGCAAGATATCCGCGATCAAACCGCTGGCCGCCACCAGCACCAGGTCCGCGCCCACCGCCCGCCACTCGTAACCGGGGTGGCGCGGCAGCTGGCTCAGCAAGGGCGCCGGCAAGACCTGCTTGGCGATGCCGGGCGGCAGCGGCTTGCCGCGCGCCAGGCGCTTGCGCATGCCCGGCGGCAAGGATTTATAGCCGGTCACCCCGGAATCCAGCGCCAGGCGCCGCGCGGCGGCGACGCTGATGCCCGCCGCCACCAAATCCCGGTCCGACCGCTCCGGCGACGCTTCCCTGTCCTTGTCTTTATCCTTGTGCTTGCCCTGCCCCTGGCCATGACCCTGGCCCTTGCCTTCCGGCGGATTGGCCAGCGCCGGCGCCGCCAGCGCCGCCGCCAACAAGCACACAGACCATTGCTTCCATCGCTTCATCTTCGTCTCCCGTCTCTGTTGAGCCCGATTTAGATTATCGACCACACGCCGGCCAAGCTTGAGTCCAACTGTATCTCGCGCCCGACAAAATATATTGATCGCTACATAATTGTAGAATACGCTACAAAAAAATGGAGCGCATCATGGACTGGCTGCTGCTGATCACTTCTTTGCCCACCGAAAACGCCACCGCGCGCATGCGCGCCTGGCGCGCCTTGAAAGCCTGCGGCTCCGCCGCGCTGCGCGACGGCGCCTACCTGTTGCCCGGCAGCAACGCCCGGCTGCAACAATTGGAGGCCATCGCCTCCGACATCCAACAACACGGCGGTGTCGCGCGGCTGCTGGCCTGCCGGCCGCTGGACGGCAGCGATTTTCCGCCGCTGTTCCAGCGCGACGCCGACTATCAGCAGCTGCGGCAGGACATCCAGGAACAACTGAGCGGGCTGGACCCCGACAACGCCGCCGAGCGGCTCAAACAATGGCGGCGGCTGAGCAAGGCCCTGGCCGGCGTCGCCGCCATCGATTTTTTCCCCGGCGCCGGCCAGCAACAGGCGCAGGCCGCGCTGCAACAGCTGGAAACCGCCATCCAGCTGCAATTGTCGCCGGGCGAGCCCCATAGTCTGGACATGCAGATTCCGCGCCGCGCCGTGGCCGAGCACCAAGGCCGGACCTGGGCCACCCGCCGCCGCCCCTGGGTGGACCGGCTGGCCTCGGCCTGGCTGATCCGCCGCTTCATCGACCCGCAGGCGCGCATCCTGTGGCTGGCCGCGCCCGGCGACTGCCCGCCGGAGGCGCTGGGCTTCGATTTCGACGGCGCCGCCTTCACCCATGTCGGCGACAAGGTCAGCTTCGAGGTGCTGCTGGCCAGCTTCGGTCTGGACGCGCCCCCGCTGCGAAGGCTGGCCGAGCTGGTCCATTATCTGGACGTGGGCGGCGCGGCGCCGCCGGAAGCCAGCGGCGTGGAAACCGTGCTGGCCGGCTTGCGCGCCGCGCTGAGCGACGACGACCAATTGCTGAGCGCCGCCGCCCATATCTGGGACGGGCTCTACCAACAGTTCGCCAAGGAGAGCTGATCATGCCGCCCAGCCCCCGCGACGCCGCGCCCGCCCCCGTCGGCTTCCGGCAAGCGCTCCGTTTCTGGCTCAAGCTGGGCCTAATCAGCTTCGGCGGCCCGGCCGGCCAGATCGCCATCATGCACCAGGAGCTGGTGGAGCGCCGGCGCTGGATTTCCGAACGCCGCTTCCTGCACGCCCTGAATTACTGCATGTTGCTGCCCGGGCCGGAAGCGCAGCAACTGGCCACCTATATCGGCTGGCTGCTGCACCGCGGCTGGGGCGGCGTCGCCGCCGGCGCGCTGTTCGTGCTGCCGTCCTTCTTCCTGCTGGTGCTGCTGTCCTGGGTCTACATCGCCTACGGCCACCTGGCCTGGATCGCCGGCCTGTTCTACGGCATCAAGCCCGCGGTGGTCGCCATCGTGGCCCAGGCGGCCTGGCGCATCGGCACGCGCACGCTGAAACGGCCCTGGCTGTGGGGCGTGGCGCTGGCCTCGCTGTGCGCCATCGCGCTGTGGCAAACCCCCTTCCCGCTGATCGTGCTGGCGGCGGCCTTGATCGGCGCGCTGGCCGGCCGGCTGCGGCCGCGCTGGTTCCAGGCCGGCGGCCACGGCGGCGCGGACGCGCATTACGGGCCGGCGCTGATCGACGATCACACCCCGCCGCCGGCGCACGCCCGCTTCTCCTGGCTACGGCTGGGCCGCGCGGCGCTGGCCGGCCTGCTGCTGTGGTCCTTGCCGATGGCGCTGCTGACAGCCGCCTACGGCTGGCACGGCGGCTTCACCCAGATGGGCTGGTTCTTCACCAAGGCCGCGCTGCTGACCTTCGGCGGCGCCTACGCGGTGCTGCCCTATGTCTACCAGGGCGCGGTGGCGCATTACGGCTGGCTGAGCGCCGGCCAGATGCTGGACGGCCTGGCGCTGGGCGAAACCACGCCGGGGCCGCTGATCATGGTGGTGGCCTTCGTCGGCTTCGTCGGCGGCTACGCCAAAGCCCTGCTGGGCCCGGAGCACCTGTTCCTGGCCGGCGCGCTGGCCGCGGCGCTGGTCACCTGGTTCACCTTCCTGCCCTCCTTCGTCTTCATCCTGGCCGGCGGCCCGCTGATCGAACACAGCCATGGCGAGATCCGCCTGACCGCGCCGCTGACCGCCGTCACCGCCGCCGTGGTCGGGGTGATCGCCAACCTCGCCCTGTTCTTCGGCTGGCATGTGCTGTGGCCGCAAGGCTGGCGCGGCGGCGTGGACGGGGCCGCCGCCGCCATCGCCGCGCTGGCGGCCTGGGCGCTGCTGAAAAAACAAGTCAAGGCGATGCCGGTGATAGCCGGCGCGGCGCTGGCCGGCCTGCTGCTCAGCCTGTGGCGCCTGCCGTGAACGCATTCCCCCATCGAGAAAGACCTCCCGCATGCAGCCCCGCATCCCCGCCACCATCTGGGCCCTGGGCCTGGTCAGCCTGTGCATGGACATGTCCTCCGAGATCATCCACGCGCTGCTGCCGGTCTTCCTGGTCTCCACCCTGGGCGTCAGCGCGCTGACCCTGGGCGTCATCGAAGGCCTGGCCCAGGCCACCGCGCTGATCCTGCGCGTGTTCTCCGGCGCCATCAGCGACTACTGGGGCCGCCGCAAAGGCCTGCTCTTGCTGGGCTACGGCCTGGCGGCGCTGAGCAAGCCGCTGTTCCCGCTGGCTCACAGCGCCGAAACCGTGCTGGCCGCGCGGCTGATGGACCGCGTGGGCAAGGGCATACGCGGCGCGCCGCGCGACGCGCTGGTGGCCGAAGTCGCGCCGCCGGCCATCCGCGGCGCCTGTTTCGGCCTGCGCCAGTCCATGGACACCGTCGGCGCCTTCGCCGGCCCGCTGCTGGGCATCGCGCTGATGTTCTGGCTGGCGGACGACATCCAGCAAGTGCTGTGGTGGGCCTGCCTGCCGGCCTTGCTGGCGGTGCTGATGCTGGCGGCCGGCGTGCGCGAGCCGGACGGCGGCGAACGCAAGCCCTTCCGCTCGCCGCTGCGCCTGGCGCTGCTGCGCCGCTTTTCCGGCCGTTACTGGTGGATCGTCGCCATCGGCGCGCTGTTCACCCTGGCCCGCTTCAGCGAGGCCTTTCTGGTGCTGCTGGCGCAGCGCCACGGCCTGCCGCTGAGCTGGCTGCCGCTGGTGATGGTGGTGATGAGCCTGGTCTTCGCGCTCACCGCCTACCCGGTGGGCGTGCTGGCCGACCGCTGCAGCAAGAGCGCGCTGCTGGCGATAGGCCTGCTGATCCTGATCCTGGCCGACGTCACGCTGGCGCTGTCCGGCTCCGTCGCCGTCACGCTGGCCGGCATCGCCCTGTGGGGGCTGCACCTGGGCTTCACCCAGGGCCTGCTGGCCACGCTGGTGGCGGAGGAAACGCCGGCCGACATGAAGGGCACCGCCTTCGGCCTGTTCAATCTGGTCAGCGGCCTGTGCCTGCTGCTGGCCAGCGTGCTGGCCGGCTGGATGTGGGACCGCCACGGCAGCGCCAGCACCTTCGTCGCCGGCGGCGCCTTGGCCGCGCTGGCGCTGGCGGCCACCTTGCTGTGGCATAGCCGGGAACGGCGGCTGGCCGGCCAGGCCGCATAAACACCGGATCGGGCAATGCCCGCCATGGACAAGCAACAGGACAATGCGGTGAAATACGCCATCATAAAAACAGCAAGGCCGCCGCATGTCCCACACCTTCGTCTCCTCCATCGTCTGGCAACGGCTGGACGCCTCCGGCCACGACTACGCGGCGCTTGAACAGAGCGAGCAAGGCCCGCGCCTCAAGGGCTGCGCCGTCTTCGTCGAAGACGGCGTCAACTGCCTGCTGCATTACCAGGTGGACTGCGCGCCGGACTGGAGCACCCGTCGCGTCGAGGTGAACGGCTACCGCGGCGCGGAAGCCATCGCCCTGCGGCTGGAAACCGACGCCGAAGGCCGCTGGCGGCTCAACGGCGCGGAACAGCCGCAAGTGCAAGGCTGCGTCGACATCGACCTGGCCTTCACCCCGGCCACCAATCTGCTGCCCATCCGCCGCAGCCGGCTTGAGATCGGCGCGGCGCTGGAACTGAACGCCGCCTGGCTGCAATTCCCGGCGCTGACCCTGGCGCCGCTGTCGCAGCGCTACACCCGCCTGTCCGAGATCGGCTACCGCTACGAATCGCGACAAGGCGCGTTCCAGGCCGAACTCAGCCTCACCCCGGACGGCCTGCCGCGCGACTACCAGGGCCTGTGGCGGGAGGCGCGCTGACATGAACGCCCCGCGCATCCGTCCGGCCGCGCCGGCAGACTTTGCCCGGCTGGCCGAAATCGAACGCGCCGCCGCCGCCCGCTTCGACCCGCAAGACCTGCCGCCGGCGCTGGCCGGCGACACGCTGCCCCGCGACGAACTGGCCGCCGCCTGCGCGGCCGGCCTCCTGTGGGCGGCGGCCGACGCCGACGGCGTCCACGGCTTCCTGTTGGCGCGCCGCCACGACGACAGCCTGCACCTGCAGGAAATGGACGTCTGCCCCAAGCATCAGGGCCGGGGCCTGGGCTCGGCGCTGATCGCGCACGCGGAAACCGCCGCGCGCCGGCTGGGCCTGCGCCGGCTGACGCTGACCACCTTCGAACACCCGGCCTGGAACGCGCCCTACTACCACAAACGCGGTTTCCTGACCCTAGACCCCGCCGACAGCCTGCCCTTCCTGCTGGCCCTGTTGCGCGCCGAGGCCGAGCACGGCCTCAGGCGGCGCGTGGCGATGCAGAAACCGCTGCTTTAAGGTGTCCGACAACACCGCAAGATCGGTCAGGCGCGCGGCGGCGCGGCCGCGCTAGACTGGCGGCGCCAAGGAGGAAAGCATGCAGCACGACACCGCCAGCCCGCGCCTGGACAAGGCGCTGGCCTATATCGACGCCCATCTGGACGCCGACCTGAGCCTGGAACGGCTCAGCCGGGTGACCGCCTGCTCGCGCTTCCATTTCCACCGCCTGTTCCGCGCCCGCTTCGGCCTCAGCCTGCATCAATACGTGCGGCTCTGCCGGCTGCGCCGCGCCGGAGAACGGCTGGCCTTCCGCCGCTGCGCCGTGCTGGACATCGCGCTGGACAGCGGCTACCGCAGCCCGGAGGCCTTTGCCCGCGCTTTCCGGCAGGCGACGGGCCAGACGCCGTCCGCCTTTAGGCGGCGGCCGCGCTGGCGGCCTTGGCATCAGCACTTCCACGCCCTATCCCAACTGAGGAGCCGTTCCATGCCATCCCGCCAAATCCCGCTCGCCGTCGACATCGTCGACTTCCCCGCCACCCCGATCGCCCTGCTGGAACACCGCGGCGACCCCGCGCTCTTGGGAGACAGCCTGCGCGACTTCATCGCCTGGCGGCGGGAACACCGCCTGCCGCCCAGCGCCGCCGCCACCTACAACCTGCTGTACGCCGATCCGGACGACTGCGCGCCGGCGGACTACCGCTTCGGCCTCTGCGCCGCTTTCGACGGCGACATCGCCGCCAACCGCCAAGGGGTGCGCGCCGCGCTGATTCCCGCCGGACGCTGCGCCCGGCTGCGCCACATCGGCTCCGACGACGCGCTGGCCGCCCTCGCGCGCCGCCTGTACGCGGAATGGCTGCCCGCCAGCGGCGAAACCCCGCGCGATGACCCGCTGTTTCTCCAGCGCGTGCGTTTCTACCCGGACGTGGCGGAAAACGAAGCCGTCTGCGATTTGTTTCTGCCGCTGCAAACGCCTGCGCCGAAAATCGGATCCGCCGCGCCGTTAAAATAATAAGGATCAGGATATTCCAAAAACATTCCCTCGAGCGCCTTTTGTCGGCTTTGGGTAAACTAGAGCGCGTTAAATGCAGGGGTAATGCACGATGCGCGCTCGTTTTCTGACTCGAATAAAAAAATGGATCATCAGCGTATTCAATCCGCCCTACCAATTGGTATTGTGCGACAGAATGCTCAAGAAGAACTCCAAGGAATATCTCTACCTGTTCAAGCTTTACGGCAGCCACGACTTCGTCAAGCTGTCCCACGCGGACATCCTGGCCAGCAATCAGCTCCTGTCCGCCATCCGGCCGCGAGACCTGATAAAAATCGCGCTATTGGAAAACCATAGGAAAGAAGAAGAAAAGCGCTGCAAGGTGGAGGAAGAACTGCGCGGCAATCAATACCGGATTCATCTGCACGGCAATAGCGAAACCTTTTCCGGCGAAAGCATCTGTCGAAACATCGATTATTTCGCCGGCCTGGCCCCGCAGGAAGTCTGCAAGATCGCCTACGCCACCGGTTTTCAAAAAGGCCGCGCCGTCTCCGGCCACATCAGCCGCGCGGCGGCGGAAGCCCGCCGCCAGGACACGCCGGCGGCGGACGGCTCGGGCAAGGTGCTGGCCCTCCGGCGGGCCCGGCCGCGCTAAGAGCCTGTTCATAGTCTGCTGCGCGTCGGCGATACCGCGTTGAAAACAGGCGCTAAATCATCACGGTCTGGCTGCGGAAGCCGGCCGCGTCGAACTCCAGCAGCTTGTAGCCGCGCGCGTCCACGGTGTCCAGCGCCGCCGTGCCCTTGCGCCACTGAAAACAGCTGGCCGGACAGACTTCCAGCGCCACGCCGCGCGCCTCCAGCCGGTAATCCCCATGCGCGTGGCCGCACAACAGCACTTGCAAGCGCGGCGTCTCCGCCATCAATTCCCAAAACCGCTCCGTGTCCTGCAACATGCAGCTGTCCAGTAGCGGCGTGCCCACCGCCGCCGGATGATGATGCAACAGCACGGCGCAGCGCTTGCCGGCGGCATCCGCCCCGGCCAGCCGTTGCCGGAAGGCGGCGGCGGCGCGCTCGTCGATATGGCCGTCGTCCGTGCCCGGCCGCACCGAATCCAGCGCCAACAACAGCCAGTCCGCCGTTTCCAGGCGCTCCAGCGGCCGCATGAAAGGGTAGCGGCCCAACACCTCGGCCGCCAAGGACGCGGCGTCGTGATTGCCGGCCAGCCAGTACACCGGCAGGCCCGTTCTTTCCAGCCGCTGCGCGAAGCGCTCATAGGAAGCCGCGCTCTCATCCTGAGAAATGTCCCCGGTGACCAGAACGGCGTCCAGCTCCGCCGCATGCCGCCGCTCCAGCTGGCTCAGCACCCGGTCGAACTCGCGGTAAGTGTCGTAGCCCATCAACTGCCCGCCGGCCTCGGCGAACAGATGCGTGTCGGATATCTGCGCGGCCCTCATCGTCCTTCCTCCATCGCGTATTTGTTTCTCTTGACGTCTTCGCCGTCCTCCTTGAACACCGCCAGGGGGTTGTAGGACACGTTCCAGTCGAAGTAATCGGTCTTTTCTATCCGCTTCACCACCCCCACCAGGTAATAGCCCACCGGCAGCAAGGCGATGGAAACGAACACCTTGTAAGACCAGGTGGTGGCGATGATGTTGAGCAGTTCCTGCCCGCTATAGCGCGACGACAGGCTGATGGGATAGGCCGTGGTCAGCAGCACCGCCTGGGCCAGCATGGACGCGATCACATAGCGGATGAAAAAGAAGCGGCCGGCGAAAAAAACCTTCATCCGCGACACGACGAAGCCATTGCAAAAATAAGAGGCCGGCACCGAGATCCAGGTGCCCACCATCACCCGCCAAAATTCGTTGAACAAGAGGTAGTACTGCTTGGAAATCTCGTTATTATCCGGCTGCAGCAAGGCGAAGCCATTGATGATCAGAACGAAAAAGGTCTGGCACGCCACCAGAATCCACACCGTGCGTCCGCCCAGCTTATAGCCGTACACCTCGGTGGATACCGTGGACAATAGATAGCAAAGCGAAAACACGATGCCGCTGGCGGTGATCTTCAAGCCGTAAATATCCAGCGTCTTGTACACCAGCGAATCGCAGACCACCATGATGGTCACCGACAAACCCACAATCAATCCATAAACTCTGAACTGTTCCACACCTTCATCCTGCGCTAAAAGTCTTAATCGCCTTGACCGCCACGCCAAGCACCTTGAAATCCCGGCACACCAAAGGCTGCAAATCGTGCATCAAGGAAATGCTTGAAAACAGACAATGCTCGCCGTCGATGAACACCCGCCGGAAACAAGGCTGCTGGCCGGCCATGCTGACCAAGACCACATCGCCGTCCGCCGGGCGCTCCTGCCGGGCCACGATGAAAACGCTGCCCTGGGAAAAACCGGGAAACAGCGAATCATTGTTCAACAACACCGCAAACGCGTCCGCGGCGTCGAAACCGGCGGCATCCACAAAATACCGTTCCGGCTCGATAATCATTCCGTCAAAAAACAGGGTCAGTTCGGTGAATTTGATCAAGGGCACCGCCATGGCCGCGGGGCTGTCGCCGGCCTCGCGTCCCAGATCGCTCTCCACGAAATCGCTGAGCCTGACATCGAAAAACCGGGCCAGCTCCATCAAGGTCAGCAAGGTGGGATTGCCCACGCCGCGCTTGATATTGTTGATCGTCGCCACGCCCAGGCCTATCGCCTCGCTTAATTGCGCGGCGTCGACGCCGGCGCGCCCCATCAGACACGTCAGGTTTTTCGACGCCTTGCTCAACAAAGCGCCATTCTCGGCCTCTTCTTTCCACACCGCCCTGCTCATTCAGCCCTCCATGCAAGTCGAATCCGTTTCGATTCCATTTTTAATTTCACGTCCAAACATGCACGCTCATTTTAAACGCAAGCGCCAAACCCGGCGCAAGCATCAAACGATATTGTTTTTATCAGACTATCTTTTGTAATTCCGTCACTACTCTTTTAAACAAAAAGACAATATAATAATTTTGCAACACTATATCATTCGGGGCAGGCGCAAGATACTCGCGAACCATAAATTTAAAAGAAGAAAAATATTAATAAGAACAATCAACGCGACGCAAAAGCCCGCCACGACGCAATGCAGAGGAAAGCGCTTAAATGAGAATTTCAGAAGATGAATTCGCGCTGGACGTGATTGACGGCGAACCCGCCATCATTACCCAGTCCAGCGTGCTTGGACAGCCGGGCAGCGAATGGGAAGGCTCCCCGGTATTCAAGAAAACCTATTTGCTGGAGCTGATCAGCCGCAGCCTGGAACACGAGATCATCCAGCCCGAAGACATCCAAAGCCTGATCCGGACCGCGAAAAAGCCCTGATCGCCCCGGGCGCGCCCCTGTTCTCCCGTCCCGGGCTTGGGTACACTGAGCCGTTGCAATACAATGGCGTATCGACCGCCGCGCAACCATTCCATCGCCCTCCCGGCGCACACGGAAGGCGGCGCAACACCACAGGCTCACACATGCCCCATCTGACACTGGAGTACAGCGGCAATCTGGCCGGCTTCGCCGCCGCGGACGCGCTGCTGGACATCAACCGCGCGCTGCTGGCCAGCGGCCACTTCGAAGAAGCCGACATCAAGAGCCGCGCCGTGGCGCTGGACGCCTGCCGCATCGGCGTCCACGATCTGCCGCGCGGCTTCGTCCACGCCAAACTGGCCATACTCGGCGGGCGCAGCCCCGAGGAAAAACAGCGTCTGTCCGAACTGAGTCTGCAGGCGCTGGCCGACAGCGCGGCGCTGCCGCCGGGCATGGAAGTGCAATTGTGCGTGGAAATCCAGGAAATAGACCGCGCCAGCTACCGCAAACGCCTCATCGCCCGTTAACGGAGAAACACCCCATGACCGCGCTCAAACTCGCATCCCGCGGCCTGATGGCCGCCGCCCTGCTCGCCGGCCTGGCCGGCGCCGCCCACGCCGCCGACGACATCGACCGCGTCAATCTGGAAGGCACGCTGGGACAGGAACGCATAGGCATGAGCCTGCTGGTGAAGGACGGCAAAACCTTCAGCGGCGGCCACTACTTCTACGGCCGCTATCTGAAGGACATCCCGCTGCGCGGCAAGCTGCAAGGCGAGATCCTGCAACTCAGCGAACCGGGCGGCGGCGTGTTCAAGCTGCGCTTCAAAGGCAACGGCAGCGCCGACGGCCAGCCGCTGAGCTTCGACAACAGCGTGGGCCTGGACGGCGACTGGACGCTGAAGGCCAAGACCCTGCCGGTGGCGCTGACCATGGGCGACATGGCGCCGGCCTCCGAAGGCCGCTGGTATCAGGACGTCACCGAAGAAAGCGACGCCGCCTTCGAAGCCAAAGTCCAAGGCTTCCAGCGCGCCGCTTTGGCCGGCGAAGCCCAGCAGGCCAGCCGCTACGTGCACTTTCCGCTCCGGATAAACCACAAGGGCGGCAGCCGCCAGATCGCCAATGCCCGCCAGCTGCAAAGCGAGTGGAGCGCCATTTTCACTCCCGCCTATCTGGAACAGCTGAAGCAGGCGATGGCGCACAATCTGTTCGTGCGCAACGGCCAGGCGATGCTGGGCAGCGGCGTGGCCTGGTTCGACGCCAAGGGCGCGGCGGCGCTGAACCTGCCGGACTGAAACCGACGCGCCAAACCAACAGGGCGGCCAAAGCCGCCCTGTTTTCATTGGAGCCCGCGCGCTATTGCGAAAAAGCGGCGAAGCGCCCGGAAAAATGCTTTGGCGGAGGGAAAGCCAGGTCGCCCGTCTTGCTGGTCCGCAGACCCAGGGCGACGAGCGACTCCGCCAACGCCACCGCCGCGCCCACTCCTTCCACAACCGGCAGGCCGATCGCATCTCCGATACGGGGAGCCAGATCCGCCATCCCGGCGCACCCCAGCACAATGGCGCCGACGCCATCCTCGTCTCGGGCCCTGCGCGCCTCCTCGACGATGAGCCGGTAAGCGATATCGGGCTCTCGCTCCAGATCCAGCACCGGCACCTCGGCGGCGCGCACCCGCCGGCAAAGATGGGCATAGCCGTAGCTATGCAATAAATGCTCGGCGATCACGCACGTTCGGCCCAATGTGGTGACCACCGAAAAACGCGTGGCGATCAAGGACGCCATCTGAAAAGCGGCCTGCGCGATCCCCACCACCGGAGCGCGCGCCAGTTCCCGCGCCGCGTTCAAGCCGGGGTCGCCAAAACAAGCCAGCACGTAAGCGTCGTAGCCTTGCCGCGCGCCCTCCCTGATCTCCTCGCACACCCCGATCACACTGACCGCCTCGTCGAAATGCGACTCGATCGACACCGGTCCATCCTCTGGATTCCTGGCCACAATCAAAGTGTCAGGCCTGGCCGCCCGCACCGCCGCCAAACGGATACGCTCGGTCATATCCGCGGTCGTATTAGGATTAATCACGCAAATCTTCATGAGCACGCTCCATGCGCAAACGCCATTTATCGGCCGCTGCGCCGCTTGGCGATACCGTGCAACACCGCCTTCAAATCCGGCCCGCCGGCGCTCTCTTCCTCAAACCGACAGTTGCCCTCCACGGCGTCGAGATGACGCCGCATCCATTCCACCGCCTCATCCGCCTGTCCGTTCTCCATCAGTTCTAGAATCTGCTGATGATCGGCATGGCGGCATGAACCGGCAATCGGCGCGCCGTAGCGGGCAATGATCAAAGAGCTGCGCACAATCAATTCATGCAGGATATCGGTCAATAATTGATTCCCGGCGATGGACAATAGCCGCAGATGAAAGGCGCCGGACCACGTAATGGCCGCCGACCGGTTCTGCTCGTGCTGGGCCTTGCACTCTTGCCGCAGCGCGTCCGCCAGCGCGGACAGATCTTCCTTGCGCAAATTGGCCATGGCCAGCGGCAAAGCGCCGCACTCGATCAACCTTCTGGCGGCGAAAACATCACGCGACTCCTGCACCGTCGGCTCCGCCACCGAAGCCCCTCTATTCGGACGCAAATCAACCAGCCTCGCAATCGACAGACGCTGCAAGGCCTTGCGCACCCCTGCTCGACTGACGCCAAACGCCTCCGCCAGCGCATCCTCCGGCAATTTAGTGCCCGGCGGCAACTGCGCCTCGTAAATGGCCGTCAGCAAATGCTCGTAGACCAACGCATCCTTGGCGCCGACCTCGTCCAAAGCCGCGTCCCCCTCCTTGCTGCGCTCCGACACCCTCCCCTCCCTTTCCCTGTCCCATCCGCGGCGCAAAACGACACCGACCATCAAAACAACAAAAATTGTTCACAATCCACAATAATATTGTACACAACAAAAAACGCAAAATACAATGCGCCATCAGTGTTCAATAAGAAAAAATCATTAAAATCAGCGGATTGGCATGTGGTTTGCTGCATAGATGTTTTGTAATGCCATGGATAGCCATGGAGCCTTGCAAAACCCTAGTAAATCATCCTTTATTTTGTATACGAAAATAAAAAAATCGTAGACAAAAAAGGAGCGACTCACCCCCACCAGGAGTCACCCTATGTCAGAGCAACACCCCGCCCGCTATAGCGACCGGCTATACAACGAAGATCTCGGACCTCTCAAGCAGCAGAACTGGAACTGGTACAACATCTTCGCCTTCTGGATGTCGGACGTGCATAGCGTTGGAGGCTATGTGTTTGCCGGCAGCCTGTTCGCTCTAGGCCTCAATGTCTGGCAGGTTCTGCTCTCCCTGCTGATCGGCATCTGCCTGGTCAACCTATTTTGCAACCTGGTGGCCAAACCCAGCCAACAAGCCGGCATCCCTTACCCCGTGGTCTGTCGCATGTCTTTCGGCGTATACGGCGCAAACGTGCCCGCCGTCATCCGCGGACTGATCGCCGTGGCATGGTATGGCATCCAGACCTTCCTGGCTTCCAGCGCGCTCAACATCATACTGCTGCGCTTCTTCCCTCAGCTCGCAGACCTTGCCCACGGCAGTCTGCTGGGCTTGTCCTACCTTGGCTGGCTGGGATTCATGATCATGTGGACGCTGCAGGCCATCGTGTTCTGGCATGGCATGGAGTCCATCCGAAAATTCATCGATTGGGCCGGCCCCGCGGTATACGCCGTCATGCTGCTGCTCGCGGCGTGGGTCGTCTGGCGGGCGGGCCCCGCCAATATCAGCCCCACGCTGAGCGAAACCAGCCATCAGGGCCTCCTCGCCCTGGGTCAGATGGCGATCGCCACCGCCCTGGTGGTCTCCTATTTTTCCGGCCCCATGCTCAACTTTGGCGATTTTTCCCGTTACGGCAAAACGTTCAAAGAGGTCAAACGCGGCAATTTCTGGGGCCTGCCGGTCAACTTCCTGGCCTTTTCCATCGTCACCGTGGTCATCACCTCCGGAACCCTGACCGTATTCGGCCGCATGATCACCGACCCCATCGAAACCGTCAGCAAGATCGACAATACGCTGGCCGCCGTGCTGGGAGGCTTCACTTTCGTCACCGCCACGATTGGCATCAACATCGTGGCCAATTTCGTTTCCGCGGCTTTCGACTTTTCCAATGTCGCCCCCAAGCACATCAGTTGGCGGACCGGCGGTTTCATCGCGGCTTTCGCCTCGATTTTCATCACGCCCTGGAATCTGTTCAACTCCCCTCAGGTCATCCACTATACGCTGGACGTGCTGGCCGCTTTTATCGGTCCCTTGTTCGGCATCCTGATTGCCGATTTCTACCTCATCCGTCATCGCGTCATCCACGTCGACGACCTCTACAGCAATCAGCCCGGAGGCCGTTACTGGTATCAAAACGGCGTCAATCCCAAAGCCCTTTACGCCTTGGCCCCTTCCGTGCTCATTGGCCTGATCATTACCTTCAGCTCATGGGAAACGCTTGCCAACTTCAATTGGTTCATCGGCTGCGGGCTGGGCTTATCGACTTACTACCTGCTGATGAGGCGGCACGGCAAGACGCTTGCCCTGGTCGCGCCGGACGCCGTCGCCAGCCAGCCCTAGCAGGCCAGCGCCTGATTCAGAGCCGCGAACAAAACCTCGTGGATAAGCCGAGCCCCAGCGCGCCGACGCAGACGACCTTGTAGCCGCGCAGCTAACACGACGTTTCCGCGAAGCTGCAGTGCCCGTCGTACGATAAGAAGACGCATCGCAGGATCAGGGGTTTTAGCTGAACAGTGATCAGCCCAAGGCTAGACGGGCAAAATGCGGATCTAAAGTCCGAGAACAAAACTAAAGGGCGGCCACGGCCGCCCTTTATTCATGGCGAAACAATCCGGCATCAAAATATGCTGCATTGCAGCATAAAACGCTTTATGCTGAAGACTGCCCGCCCGCAACCGGAGCCCGCCATGACCGCCGAACTCTCCGATCCGCCCCGCCTCCGCCTCAACGAACATCCGCAACGCCGGCAACTCAACCGCGAAGCCCACGCCAGGCCGGCGCTGCAGATCGCCTCCGACAACCGCGTCAGCTATCTGGCCTATCTGCACCGCCACATCAGCCGCGAACAGGAAAACTGGTTATGCCGGGAACTGGCGCTGCAACTGGGACAGCCGGCGCCCGACGTCGGGACCGGCCAGTTTCAGCTGGACGCCGCGTTTGGCCGCGTGCGCTGGGAGCGGCACGGGGAATTTTCCAGCTTCACCATCCTCGCCCACGGCGCGGAAACCAGCCCCTTCGCCCAACCCGCGCTGCGAGCGCTGCCGGCGGCCTGGCTGCCGCTGCTGCCCGGCAATGTGCTGGTGGCCGCCCACGCCGCGCTGTTGCCGCCCGGCGCGCTGCCGCTGCGCATCGAGGATCTGGCCGCTCAGTGCTTCAACGGCCACGATCTGGCGGGCGCGGAGATAGGCGACGGCGCCGGCCGCGCCTACACCGATTTCCGCATCCACCCGGACGGCTTCTCCCGCTATCTGCTGGCGGACCTCTATATGGGCCGCCGCCAGGCCGGCCGCATGTTGCAGCGCCTGCTGGAGCTGGAAACCTACCGCATGCTGGCCCTGTTGGCGCTGCCGGTGGCCAAGAGCATCGCCCCGGAGCTGGCCAAGGCGGACGAGGAGCTGGCCGAGCTCACCGGCGCCATGAGCGGCGCCGGCGCCGACAGCGAGCCCCAGCTGCTGCACCGCTTGACCGAGCTCGCGGGCGCGACGGAAAACGCGTTGTCCCGCACCGATCACCGCTTCAACGCCTCCCTCGCCT
The DNA here is from genome assembly GCF_020544465.1 of Chromobacterium rhizoryzae. Classification (NCBI taxonomy): domain Bacteria; kingdom Pseudomonadati; phylum Pseudomonadota; class Betaproteobacteria; order Neisseriales; family Chromobacteriaceae; genus Chromobacterium; species Chromobacterium rhizoryzae. The sequence continues at coordinate 1,640,099 of NZ_CP066126.1, read as the reverse complement.
ATTACGACATTGTCCGCAGCCGCGTCGCCGAGCTGCGCGAACGCCGGATTCACGGCCTGCAGCCCTTCCAGCAATTCATGCAACGCCGCCTGGCGCCGGCCATGGACACCTGCCGCGCCGTGGCCGCGCGCCAGCGCGAACTGGCGGCGCGGGTCAACCGCGCCACCGCGTTGCTGCGCACCCGCGTGGACATCCGCCGCGAACGGCAGAACCAGGCGCTGCTCACCTCGATGGAGCGCCGCGCCGCCATGCAGCTGCACCTGCAGCAAACCGTGGAAGGGCTGTCCATCGCCGCCATCACCTATTACAGCGCCGGCCTGATCGGCTATCTGCTCAAAGGCGCCAAGGCCGCCGGCCTGCCGCTCAACGTGGAGCTGGCCACCGCCGCCGCGGTGCCGCTGCTGGCGCTGGCCATCGCCCTGGGCCTGCGCCGCACGCGCTCCGCGCTGCGGCGCCACGGCGAGGCGTCCGGCGCGCCGAGCGGCTGAAACCTGCCCATTCAGGCAGCCGGGCCGCGGCCCCATCGGCTATACCGAATCCATAGCCGCGGCCCCGCCGCCGCGAACTTTGCCGGCGCGGGCCCAGTCAGAAAAACGCCGCCCGCGCTCCAGCCCGACGGACAGAACCCACTGTCCGCGGCCGCGCCGGCCAAAGGAGAAACCGATGAACGACACCTTATGCGCGGCCGCGCAGTCCGCCTTCCCCCTCAGCCCCAGCCTGGCCGCCTCCTTGCGGCAATTGGACGCCTACCAGGCCAATCTGAACATCGAGCAGATCCAGCTGTTTCACGATTCGCTGCAACTCGGCCCGGACGATTTGCAGCCCTTCCGCCAATTCAGCGACGAACGCTACCGCCGCAACCAGATCTACCTCAGCCCCTGGTGCGAACTCTTGCTGCTCTGTTGGCGCAGCACCCAGCGCAGCCGCATACACAACCACCGCGGCAGCCTGTGCGGCTTGCGCGTGCTGCAAGGCGCCGCCACCGAAACCGTGTTCGAACGCACCGATCACGGCCTGGTGTACGCGGTGGAATCCCACCGGCTGGAAAGCGGCAGCCTGACCGTCAACAGCCATCTGGACATCCACCAGATCTCCAACCTCCAGCCCTACGGCGAAGACCTGGTCACCCTGCATCTGTATTCGCCGCCGCTGCGCAAAATGGAACTGTTCAGCCTGGAATCCTCCCAAGTGGAGCGCCCCGGCGACTCCATCAGCTGGGTCTACGAAATCTGAAGCCGCGACGGCCGGCCTTCTGGCCGCCTCGCGCCGCCGGCCCTACAATACAAATCTCCTTACGCAACAGGCTCAACCATGTCCTCCGCCCTCGCCGCCGAGCTGTTCGCCGACCTGCTCACCCACTTTCCCTGGCTGGACCGCGCCCAGCCGCCGTGGCATTGGCTTGGCCGGCTGCCCGACAGCCTGGCGCGGCAAAACGCCTTGCTGGACCCGGCGCACTGGGCGGTGGACGGCGACATCGCCATCCACCGCAGCGCCTCGATCGAAGCCGGCGCCGTCCTCAAAGGCCCGCTGCTGATCGGCCCCAATTGCCGCATCGCCGCCCACGCCTATCTGCGCGGCGGCGTGGCGCTGGCCAACGACGTGACGGTGGGACCGGGCTGCGAACTCAAAACCTGCGTCATCGGCCCTTACTCGCGGCTGGCCCACTTCAACTTCGTCGGCGATTCCGTGCTGGGCGCGGACATCAATATGGAGGCCGGCGCCGTCATCGCCAACCACTGGAACGAGCGCCGCGACAAGACCATCACGCTGCGCTGCCGCCAGCAGGCCTGGACCCTGCCCGCGCAGAAATTCGGCGCCCTGGTGGGCGACCACAGCCGCATCGGCGCCAACGCCGTGCTGTCTCCCGGCACCTTGCTGCCGCCGCACTCGGTGGTGGCGCGCCTGGAATTGGTGGAGCAAGACCCGGAGCTGGACTGAGTCCAAGACCGCACCGCCCTTCACATCCCGCGGCGGCCGAACCGGCCTGCGACGCCTCCGACCGGCGGCCGGCCTTTATTCGGCTAGCCGAATGCCAAGAGGAGGCGGGCCTTGGAGCCGGTTCAAAGTCTCGCGAGCACAAGCGAGACAAGGCGAAAACCGCTGAGGAGAAAGCGGAATCCACACCTGTCGCATGAGCATTTTGAAGCGGGTTTCAACGCCGTAAGGAACGGCTGTTGTCATCGCTAAGCCTCTTGGCGTTGCCATTATTTCATTGACAATCAAACCGCCGAAAAATCAATGAAAGAACAATTTCGTCTTCCATAAAAGCCAAGAAAACACCGCTCTCTCTATTCACATCAAACAAGCCGCCGTCCTTTAAAACCTGGGACGATCAAACCGCCAAAACACGGCGGGATCAAACAGACGGAAAACCGCCACGCCGCAATTAACCTCCAAGCATCCACAACGAAAAAACCAATAAATACAGTCATCTTTAAAACAAAATGCCGCGTTAAAATAATCGGCATTATTCACAAAAACCACCCCCATCCAGAAACTTACCGCATAAGGTCCAGTCACTGCTGATAGCTGCGCGGCTATGGATCCAAATGTCAACCACCCTCATTCATATAAGGGAAAGAGAACATGCGCCTAGCTATTATTCCAAGTCTGCTGATCGGGGTTTCTTTATTTGGCTGTAATGAAGACGACGCGCAAAAACAGCTGACCGGACAGGCCGCCGGCTATGCCGCCGTCGCCAATGCCTGGCCGTTCAACGCCGTCGCGCCGCGCAATGATCTAAGCGGCGCCTTTGAGGGCGAGGTGTCCGTCGCCCAAAGCCAGATCATGCCGGCCGGCTCCGGCGTCGCCGGAGACAGCCAGCCGCATTTGGTGGCCGGACGCCAAGCCTTGCTGATGCTGCGCCCGATTTCCGCCCTCAGCGCCGACAAGCCGCTGCAAGTCGCCGTCAAGGACAAGAGCGGCGCCACGCTGGGCACGCTGTCGCTGAATCCGCCCGACAAACAGCCCAAGACGGCATATTTCGTCGACGGCGCGCCGGAAGGCGGCATTGACTTCACGCCGCCGTCAGGCGCTCAAACCACCATCAGCAGCAATGCCGATCTGGCCAAGCTCGACGACCCCAACGGCGCCTTCCTGCGCGGCAAGCTCGGTGCCAACGCCATGGTGAATATCCAGACCGCGGACGGCAGCTGGGTCAAGACCGCCTATCTGCCCGCCGACGCCTCCTTCGAAGGCAAGATGATCAGCTTCCAGTCCCAGGCCGGTTACGGCTCCACGGTGCGCTACAGCTCGCGCGCGGTGGACGTCAGCCGCGGCGACACCCTGCTGTTCAAATACGTCAACGGCCAATGGTTCCGCCAAGGAGAGCTGGACAACAACCGGATCGTCTACGCGCAAAACCTTTGGAGCGCTGTCCTGCCGGCCGCCTGGGTAAAGCCGGGCATATCCCTGCAGTTCAGCCACGCGTCGAAATCCGGCACCCTGGCCAAGCTTGAAGTGGGCCCGGCCACCCAGCTGCTGATCAACACCATAGACATCGGCATGCTGGTGGAGCCGCGCCGGGCTTTCGCCTTCGCCAACGATCCCGGCGCGCATCGCGAGTACCTGCAAACCGTTCCGCTCAATCAACTGCTGGTGGCCCAGTACGAACCCGTCCATTTGAAAGAAGTGATGCTGCCGGACGGCAGCCGGCTGACTCAACAAGACCCCAGCGAGGGCGGCTGGCATACCGGCACCATGCGGGAGGACATCGGCAAGGAACTGATTTCCACCGGCATCAATTACGCCAATTACGGCGTCAACAGCACGGCCGGCCGCGGGGCGGACTTCCCCTTGACCGCCGCCTTGCTGACCGCGCACAACAGCCAGGGCCGATACGCCAACGGCGTGCAAGTGCACGGCGGCTCCGGCGGCGGCGGCGTAGTCACGCTGGATGCGTCTCTGGGCAACGAGTTCAGCCACGAAGTGGGCCACAACTACGGTCTGGGCCATTATGTCGGCGGTTTCGACGGTTCGGTTCACCGTCCCGCCGGGGCCGTCAACTCCAGCTGGGGCTGGGATGCGGACCTCAAGCGCTTCCTTCCCAACTTCAGCGGCGTCGTCAGCAATCAAGACACTTGCATGCCGGAAGGCAAGCCCTGCCAAACGCCCTTCGCCGGCCGCAGTTACGGCCTGGACGCCATGGCCGGCGGCAGCCCGATGAGCGCCGTCAACCGCTTCACGCTGTATACGCCCTATGTGGCCAAGCGGATTCAGCAGTTCCTGGAGAGCAAGCCGGTGTTCGACCTCGCCTCGGCCACCGGCTTCAGCCTGTGGAACGCGTCCAGCCAAAGCATGCAGCCCTACCCTCACCGGATCGCGCCGGACACGGCGACCGTGCCGCTGGAAAAACTGAGCGAGGCCTATCTCGCCGAGGCGATAGGCAAGGCCGACCGCGCGCTGATCAAGATGGAAGACGGCTATTGGACGCGGGAGGTCAAGGCGCCGGCGGCCAGCGCCGCCAACAAGGGCAAGCTCATCACCATAGACAACCGCGCCACCTACGCCACCAGTCTGCTGGCGCCCGGCCAGACGTTTACGATAACGGGCCGCAGCGGAGACAATCACTTCGTGTCCGACGGCCGGCTGTGGGTCAAGACGCAGTCCATCGAAACCGACCGCAAGCCGCAGCGCTTTGGCGTGCCGGTCACCACCTTGCTGGGGTATTACGACCCGGAGATGAAACTCACCTCCTATATTTACCCGGCCCTGCGCGGCGCTTACGGCTATAGCTACCCGGATGACGGCGCGTCGGCGTCCTCCGCGCAATGCCAATTGCAGGTCGACACCGCCAGCGGGCAGCTGAAGTTCAAACTGCAAAGCACGCGCGTCAACGGCGAGGTGATGAACAAATTCCACGTCAACGTGCCCAGCGCCTTGCAGCCGCAAAATGCGAAAGTGGTTTGCGGCGGAAAAGCACTGGCCAGCAAGGCGGTTCCCGCGGCGAGCGGCGCTTTGCGCTACACGATCAACGGCGTGTTGCAGTAAGGCTCTCCCCGCCTAAGCGCCTGACGAGCAAGAGCGGTTTTCAACGCTCTTGTCCATCCACCCCGCCGACGCGCGGCAGACCATGAACCGGTTCTTAGGCTGAAACAATGCGGCGGCCCCATTCAACGGGGCCGCCGCATTGTTTTTCTCGCCGGCAAACGCTCAATCGCGTCAGCGCGGCTTTTCAAACAGCATCCTGACCGCCAGGCCGCCCAAGACCGTGCCCATGATCCAGCGCTGGGCCACGCCCCAGGCCGGTTTCCGGACCAGAAGCGCGGCCATGGCGCCGGCGCTCAGCACGATCAAGGCGTTGACGCTGACGCTGATCAGGATTTGCGTGAACCCGAGCAATAGCGATTGGGACAACACGTCGCCGCCCGCCTTGGACAGAAACTGCGGCAACAGGGCCAGATACATCACCGCGATTTTCGGATTCAGCAGATTGGTCAGAAAACCCATCATGAACAGCTTGCGGTCGCTGTCCGGCGCCAGCTCGCGCAGCTGGAAGGGCGAGCTGCCGCCGGGTTTGAGCGCTTGCCACGCCAGATACAGCAGATACGCCGCGCCGCCCAAGCGCAAGGCGTCGTAGGCATAGGGGATGGCCAGCAGCAAGGTGGTAATGCCCAGCGCCGCGCACAACATGTAGAACACAAAGCCCAGCGCCACGCCGGACAAGGAGATCAGCCCGGCCCGCTTGCCCTGGCAGATGGAGCGCGAGATCAGATACATCATATTCGGCCCCGGGGTGGCCACCATGCCCAAGGAGACCAGCGCAAAGGCCAGCAGATTCGAGTATTCCGGCATCGTCGTTCCCAATCGGTTTAAACGGGTTCCGCTCCAACACCTCATGCCAGCGGCCGAGGCGGTACGGAAGCGCCTATGCTAGCTGAATTACACCTAGACTGTTTTCATTTCCCGCGCCCGCCCTGCGTAATGATCGGCTTAAATCCAGCAGCCTGGAGATGGCCGATTGTTCCCTAAAGAGCCAGTTCAAAGCCTCGCAAGCAAGAGCAAGCGCTCCTTGACGGAGCTTCAATTCCTCAGATTCTCTGGTCTCTGATAGGCGGCCCTCTCGAGGGACGGTGCCGCCAAGCCTCTATCATCCATGACGACGACTGTGAGGTATGGACACGGCGCTGGCAGGCAGTCTACAGGGCATTCTACGAAGCCATGCTCTGTAGTGGTGTCTCAGAGCCGAAAGCGAAAATCATGTATTACGCGATATATCGCGTGCGCACTGGCCTTGCCTCCCTGAACGATCCTCCCCAAACCCAAGACGCCCCTCCCCCAACCGCAAGCCAGCAACCGCGCCAGCTGTCCCAAACCTTGGACGCTTGCGCCATGGCTTTCAACTGCTTCGCCCTCTTACGCTCCACCCTAACCGCCCTCCAGTCCCAAACGCCCCCAGCCTCCCATCAGTCCTTGTTGGCGGGCCTGTCCATCCAGGTACTGGACGACTACACCGCCCGCTTCCAACACCTTTATGCCGAAGTTCAGCAGGCACCGCTTGAGGCCGTAAGCGAAACCGTCATCACGGAGAGGCCAGGCGTTTAAGATCACGCGGACCACGCTGGCTTGACCATCCGCAGCCTGATAGATCAGTGTTGATTCACTCATCATTCACGAGTGCGAATCGAGATGACGAACATCACCAAGGGCGCCGCGCAGCGAGAATCGGCCTATGCGGAAATCAAACACCGAATCATCCATTGCGAGCCTGAATTCACGCCTGGCGCAGTCCAGAACGAGTCTCGCATCATGGAGTTGTTGGGACTGGGTCGCGGACCGATCAATCAGGCCTTGCATCGGCTGGAGGTGGATGGCTGGGTGGCGATTCTGCCGCGCAAGGGCTTGCTGATTACCCCGCTGTCGCTTGATCTGCTAATGGAGCTGGTCGCCGTGCGCACGCTAAACGAGGTGTTCTGCGTCGGGCTGGCGGTCAACAACGCAACGGACGGCGAGATTGCCGCCATGCGGTCCATCGTTGAACGCACTCCCGCCCTGATCGCTCAGCGCGACATCGCCGGTCTGGCCGCACTGGATGTGGCGTTCCACATGGCCATATCCGCCGCCGCGCGCAACAGCACGCTGGCCGAATTGCTACGCGCCCTTCACGAAAAACAGGCGCGCTTCTGGTTCCTGTCCCTCTCCGCCCCCGACCATCTTGAGCAGGTCCACCGCGAGCACCTTGCCATTGTCGAGGCGTTTGAACGCAGGGACATCGCCGGCGCGCAAGCATTGATGCAACACCACATCGAGGAGTTCAAGCGCAATACCACCCGCAGTATCTAGCCAGGAGGCAGCCATGTTGGAACTTCATGTCGTCGGCCAAGGCCCACGTAGGTTTTCCCCACAGCAATTAATCATCGCCGGCTGGGCCGGGCGGGATCAACACGCGGTGGAGCACCATATCCGCGAGTTGGAAGCGCTGGGGGTGCGCCCCCCGGCAAGCACGCCTTGTTTCTATCCTTTGTCGCACCAGTTGCTGACGACCGCCGCCGAACTGGAAGTGCCGCGCGAAAACTCCTCCGGCGAAGTCGAATGCGTGCTGTTCGCCGATGCCGACGGCCTGTTCGTCGGCGTCGGCTCCGACCACACCGACCGCCAGGTGGAAGCCTATGATGTGACGGTCTCCAAACAGATGTGCGCCAAGCCGCTCAGCGCCGAGCTTTGGCGTTTCAATGAAGTCGTCGCGCACTGGGACCAACTGCTGATGAGATGCTGGCGGGAACGCAATGGCGTACGCGAGTTGTACCAGCAGGGCGGCACCGCGCAGCTGCTGCATCCGCGGCTCTTGATCGAACGCTATGGCCAGGGCCGGCCGCTGCCGACAGGCAGCGTACTGTTTTGCGGCACCTTGGCGGTAAACGGCTCCTTGGGCCATGGCGAAGCGTTTGAAATGGAACTGCATGACCCGGTGCTGGGGCGCACGCTGCGCCACGCTTACCGCGTCAAGACGCTGGAGGTGGCGACATGAGGCCGACCTTGACGCAGCTGCACTTGGCCTTGCGCCAGGGGCGCACCAGCAGCGTGGCGCTGACCGAACACGCGCTCGACGCGATTCACCGTCACCGGGAGGATGGCGGCGTCGCCTTCCTTCAGCTTGATGCGGAATCCGCGCTGGCCGCCGCCCACAAGATTGATGCGGCCAAGCACTATCCCTCTTTTCTCTCCGGCATCCCGATATCGGTCAAAGACCTGTTCGACGTCCGGGGCCAAGTCACCACCGCCGGCTCCGTGGTGCTGAAGAATGAGCCGCCGGCCCGCCAAGACGCGCAGGCGGTAGCCAGGCTGCGCGCAGCCGGCGCGGTGCTGCTCGGCCGCACCAATATGAGCGAGTTCGCCTACTCCGGCCTGGGACTGAACCCACACTACGGCACCCCGATCAACCCCGGCGATCCGACGCGCATTGCCGGCGGCTCCAGTTCCGGCGCAGCGGTCAGCGTGGCGCAGGGCATGAGCGCCGCCGCGCTGGGCACCGATACCGGCGGCTCGCTCCGCATCCCCGCCGCTTTTTGCGGCTTGACCGGCTTCAAGCCCACCGCGCGGCGTGTGCCACAACAAGGCTGCCTGCCCTTGTCGCCGTCGCTGGACTCGATTGGGCCGCTCGCCTCCTCCGTGTCCTGCTGCGCGATGATGGACGCCATGCTTCGGATTGGCGGGACACCTGCGCTCTCCCAAGACATTCTGCCCAGCCTCAATGGGCGCAGGCTCTATGTAAGCGAAGACTATGTCGCCGATCAGCTTGATCCCGCCGTGGCCCAGGCCTTCGAGCAAGCCCTGTCCCGCTTATCCCGTGCCGGAGCCAAAATCATCCGCTTCGACTTCCCCGAGTTGCGACAGATCGCCGACATCAACGCCAAGGGCGGCCTAGTCGCAGCCGAAGCCTGGCGCTGGCATCACGCGCGACTGACAGGAAAAGACGGCGGCTCCTATGATCCGCGCATCGCCCGCCGCATCCGCGCGGGCGCCAGTCAAAGCGCAGCCGACTACTTGGACATACTCGAACAGCGCCGCGCGCTGCAAGCCGTCGCCACCCGCCGCCTGTCCATGGCCGACGCCTGGCTGATGCCCACCGTGGCGATTCTCCCGCCCACGCTGGCCGAATTGGAGGACGACGCCGCGTTCACCCGTTTGAACAGCCTGGTGCTACGCAACACCAGCATCATCAACCTGCTGGATGGCTGCGCGGTCAGCCTCCCCTTGGCGCCGCAAATCGGCCTGAGCGTGAGCGGGCTCTACAACCGCGATCATCACACCCTGAAACTAGCCGCCAGCATTGAATCCGCGCTGGCCAATGCCTAAAGGAGAACGGCAATGGACAAGACCCTGCGAGTGACTCCCGACGAGCGGAACAATGCCTACCGCAAAGCCACCTTGCGGCTTATTCCCTTCCTGATCGTGCTCTTTATCCTGGCTTGGATTGACCGGGTCAACATCGGCTTCGCCAAGTTGCAGATGCTGAACGACTTACAGTTCAGCGAGGCCATTTACGGCTTGGGCGCGGGCATTTTCTTCATCGGCTATTTCCTGTTTGAAGTCCCCAGCAACCTGTATCTGGAAAAAGTCGGGGCGCGAAAGACTCTGGCCCGGATCACCATCTTGTGGGGAGCCATCTCCATGGCGATGGCCCTGGTGCAGACCCCGACTCAGTTCTATGTGCTGCGTTTTCTGCTGGGAGCCGCCGAGGCCGGCTTCTTCCCCGGCGTGGTGCTGTACCTGACGTATTGGTTCCCTCTCGCCCGACGCGCCCGCATCAATGGCCTGTTCATGACCTCCTTCGCCATTGCCGGGGTGATCGGCGGCCCGCTGGCCGGGCTGATCATGTCCAGTCTGGACGGCTTGAACCAGTGGCAGGGTTGGCAATGGCTATTCATCGTGGAAGGCGCGCCCTCGGTTCTGGCCGGCCTGGCGGTGCTGCGCTACTTGCCGGAAACGCCGGCCAAAGCGGCTTGGCTGAGTCCGACGGAACGAGAAGCCATCCGCCAGGACATCGCAGCGGATCAGCGCGACCCCAACAAGCAGTCTTCGTTGAAAGCCGCTTTCACCAGCCCCTATGTCTGGCTCTGCGCCGCCATCTACTTCTGCATCGTCAGCGGCAACGCCACCATCGCCTTCTGGTCCCCCTCCATCATCAAGGAACTCGGCATCCAAGGCACCCTCAATATCGGCCTGATTTCGGCGCTGCCTTTCCTCGCCGGCACCATCGCCATGGTCTGGAACGGCGCGCACTCCGATAAGGTAGGCGAACGTCGCCTGCACTGCGCCGTCGCGGCCCTGATTGCCGCCCTGGGACTGGTGCTGACCGCGGCGCTGCTTCACAACACCTGGCTGGCGCTGTTGGCGCTGACCCTGGCTTCGGTCGGCATTCTGGCCGCCTTCCCGGTATTTTGGGCCCTGCCCTCGCTGTTCCTTGCCGGCACCGCGGCGGCCGGCGGCATTGCGCTGATCAACTCGGTGGGCAACCTGGCGGGCTTTGTTGCGCCGTATATGATCGGCTTTCTGAAAACCAGTACCGGCAACTTGAGCGCTGGCTTGTACTTTGTGGCGCTGCTGGAGGCGGCAGCGGCGGTGCTGATCATCTTGTTCATCCAAAAACCACAGGCGAAGCTGATCCCGCAGGAGGCCCGGTCATGAAGCAAGACGAACTACCGGTGCTGGAGCAATTAAAGCAGTTGAACCGGAACCTGCTCGATACGCGGGACAACACCGCGCTGCCTCACTTGGGCCAGCAGCTGGCCCAGCAATGCGCGGAGATGGATGCCTGTTTATTGCAAGGTCTGATCGATATCCGTTCCGCTCAGACCGGCCTGCAAGCCATCATGACTCTCTTGCAACGCCGCGACGAACCCTTGCTGTTCAGCAGCGAGGAGGCGGTGGCGCTGCTGGAGCCGGTGCTACAACGCTTGAATCATGGCGTGAACCACATCAACCGCCTGGTGTAGCCCGGCAAATCGCCAAGGAGCGCCCAGCGCTCCTTGGCGCTCAAAACCGGTGTTAAAGTCTTGCAAGCAAAGACGCTCTAAATACGCATCCGTCAAGACGATGTAATTTTCATATCATCTACCGGCAGTTACACCGCTTCCGTAGACCCTATCAAGAAAAAACCGACTACAACCGCACCAACTATGACTGCGGCTACCGGAACAAGACACTGCGACCTTGGTCAAAAAAAATCCCGACGAATTGCACAGATTACCGAAGCATATCAACTTCCGTTTGACATGAATTTTAGAAAACCCAGATGACTCCATTGGTGCGGCGTTAGCACTAGGGGGTGTCATGCCTTCTGTCCCAGTTGTGGATGAATCCAAACCTCATGCCCGGCCAAAAGAGATTAAAAATGTCAAAAAGGATACCGCTGTCTGACCCACGCATCGCCGACATTTTAATTCAAGAGTGTCACGAGCCCATGGTTTCAATAGCAGACATACATAAAAAAATTTATGCAGACACTTCCACTGAAAACGCCAATTGCTTGGGTTATCAGGCAAATTTCATTGCCAGACGCTCTGTTGCCGAACGGCTTAAAACAGTAGCTGACGCGCTTCCTGAACACTTATCCATTCTAATAAAAGAGTCATACCGTCCCTATCATTTACAAAAAACACTGTTTGACGGCTACGTTAACGACTTGCTCATTGAGAAACCCAATCTATCAATCAAAGAAATTGAAAAAATAGCATCGCACTTTATCGCGCCGCCCATCGTTGCGGGCCACCCCACCGGAGGCGCCGTGGATGTTACATTAATAGATAAAAAGGGCAATGAGCTAGATATGGGCTGCGCATATGATGAAGATGAGAAAAGCTCTAACGGAGCTTGCCACTCATACTTTGATGAATTGAACTCCACTCAGCAACTCAACCGTAAGCAGTTGTTTGATGCGATGACGCAAGCTGGTTTTATAAATTATCCATTTGAATGGTGGCATTGGTCTTTTGGAGACCGCTACTGGGCCTTCATGTCTGAAAAATCCAGCGCAATATTTGGCCCCATTCATATTTAGATCGCTCTTTGAACGGTTGATGAAAGTGAATTCGAAATTTTGTGTGAACCTGTCGTCACGCCTCTTCATGCGAACATGACTCCATAAGGAGGCGTAACGCAGGATCAGGAGTTTTGTTAATGGGCCTTAGGCCGCATCCACCGCCTGGCTTAGCCATCCCCATCTCCTGGGCCTTGAACTACGCCGCCTGGCGGCCGTCGCTTGAAACGCAGTCAGCCGTCCACGCCCAAGGCCGCCCTCACCTCGCCGCCGGCGATGTCGAACAGCGCGCCGGCGGCCGGCGTCAGCCCCAGCATGTGGATGCAGCCATGGACCATGCCGTCCAGCTGCCGCGCCGTCGCCTTGACGCCTGCCGCGTTCAGCCGCGCGGCGTAGTCCTCCGCCTCGCTGCGCAAGGGATCGAACTCGGCGGTCAGGATGGTCGCGCTCGGCAGGCCATCCAGGCGGGTCGCCAGCAGCGGCGAGACATAGGGCGACGCCCCCTCTTCCTCCGCGGACAGATAGCTGGAGTAGCAGAAGCGCATCAACTCCCGCGTCAGATAATAGCCGTCGCCGTAAGCCTGGTAGGAGGCGCTGTCCATCTTGTGGCTCAAGGCCGGGTAGATCAGCAGTTGATGGGCGATGGATGGGCCGCCGTGATCGCGCGCCAGCAGGCAGGCCGCGGCGGCGAGGTTGCCGCCGGCGCTGTCCCCGGCCACGCCCAGCCGCTTGGGGTCCAGGCCGAGCGCTTGCGCGTGTTCAAACACCCAGCACAAGGCGTCATACACATCGCGCAGCGGCACCGGATAGCGGTGCTCGGGCGCCAGCCGGTAATCGACGGACAAGACCACGCAGCCGGTGGCCTGGGCCAGCGCGCGGCAGGGGTTGTCGTAGACCTCGGCCGAGCCCAGACACCAGCCGCCGCCGTGGGCGAAGACCAGCGCCGGCTGCGCCGCCGCGCGGGCCTCGGGCCAATAGCCGATCACCCGCAGCGGGTAGCCGTCCCGCGCCTTCACTTGGAAAACCTCCACCCGCGCCACGTCTTCCAGCGGGCCGTGCTGTTGGCGCAGCCCGGCATCGGTATCGGCGCGCAACCGCGCCATGTCCGCGGGCGCGGCGGCGTCGCCCGCCGCCGCCTGTTCCAGCCACTGCTGGATCTTGCTATCCAAGGGCATCTCAGTCCTCGCTTTCCAGGAAGGGCAGCAGTTCAGCGATGAACTCGTCGGCGGCCTCCTCCATGATGAAGTGGCCGCAATCCGGGATGACCACGCCGCGCAAGTCGTCGGCCTGGCCGCGCATGGTGTCCAGCGGGGCCTTGCCGGTGGCGTGCTCGGCGCCGATGGCGAGCACCGGCATGGCCAGCTTGCTTTGCGCGCGCCGCTGGTTCTGACGGATGGTTTCGGGAATGGCCCGGTAATAGGCGAAGCCGCCGCGCAGGCCGCCCGGCGAGGAGTAGGCGTCGATATACACCTCCGCCGCCACCCGGTTACGCCGCCATGACCAGCGCTGGAACATGAAGTCCAGATAGGCGCGCTCGCGCCCGGCGATCAGCGTTTCCGGCAAGTCGGCCAACTGGTTGAACATGAAATGCCACAGGAAGATGTTTTCTTCCGGCGGCGCGAAAATCGACGGCGCCGGCGCCAGCCCGGGTATCACCGCCTCGGTCAGCGCCAGCCGGCTGACCACGCCGGGGTGGTCGCTGGCCAGCGCGTAAGCCAGCCACATGCCCACATCGTGGCCCACCACCTGGTAACGCTCATGGCCCAGCCGGCTCATCACCTGGCGCAATGTGGCGGCGACGGCGCCGGTGTCGTAGCCGCTGTCCGGCCGGCTGGACAAGCCGGTGCCCGGCGGATCCACGGCGATGGCCTGGAAGCCGCGCGCGGCCAAGGCGCGCATCACATGACGCCAGGCGAACCAGGTTTGCGGCCAGCCGGGGATCAGCAGCACCGGCCGGCCGCCTCCGGCGGTGACCACATGGACGCGCTGGCCGTCCAGCCGCACGTAGTCGTGAATGAAATCGGATTCGGTGTCGATAAGGGGAAGTGCCGACATCTGTAGTCTCGCTGAAAAAGTGGATGGAAAGTCAGGCGATGCCCAGCATCGCGCGGATCTGCTGCTGATCGACCGCGGCGCCGGCGAAGTCGTCGAATACGCGCTCGGTCACATGGATGATGTGGCGGTTGATGAAGTCGACGCCTTCGCGCGCGCCGTCCTCCTGGTTCTTGAGGCAGCACTCCCACTCCAGCGTGGCCCAGCCCTCGTAGTCGTATTGCGCCAGCTTGGAGAAGATCGCCTTGAAGTCCACCTGGCCGTCGCCCAGGGAACGGAAGCGTCCGGCGCGCTCCATCCAGCCGCTGTAGCCGCCGTAAATGCCTTGCCGGCCGTTGGGCCGGAATTCGGCGTCCTTCACATGGAACATGCGGATGTGCTCGTGATAGATGTCCAGGAAGGCGAGGTAATCCAGTTGCTGCAACACCAGGTGGCTGGGGTCGAACAGCATCTTGCAGCGCGCGTGCCGGTCCACCAGCTCGTAGAAGCGTTCGAAGCTGGCGCCGTCGTGCAGGTCTTCGCTGGGGTGGATTTCGTAGCACAGATTGACGCCGTGTTCGTCGCAGACGTCGAGAATCGGCCGCCAGCGCCGCGCCAGTTCTTCGAAGGCGGTTTCAATCAGCCCTTCCGGCCGTTGCGGAAACGGGAACAGATACGGCCAGACGAAGGAGCCGGAAAACGTGCCCATCTCGCTCAGGCCCAGCCGCCGCGAGGCCTGGGCCGCCATCCGCAGACGCTCCAACGCCCAGGCGGCGCGCTCCGCCGGCTTGCCGCGCAGGCCGGGCGGCGCGAAGTTGTCGCACATCGCGTCGTAGGCCGGATGCACGGCGACCAGTTGCCCGAAGATGTGCGTGCTCAGCTCGCTGATCTCCAAACCGTGCGCGGCCAGCGTGCCGGTGACTTCATCGCAATAGTCCTGGCTGGCGGCGGCGCGCTCCACATCGATGAAGCGGCTGTCCCAGGCCGGAATCTGCAAGGCCTTGAAGCCGGTGCGCGCCGCCCAGCCGGCGATGCCGTCCAGGCTGTTGAACGGGGCTTGATCCGCGCCGAATTGAGCCAGGTGCAGGCTGGGTCCCTTGAGTGTTTTCATGTGTCGCCCTTAATTGTTTGTCGATCGACAAATAATAGGCGACGCCAAGGCTACACGTCAACGGCGGAGCGCGATAAAATTCCGCCCAAGAACAATCGAGCGAGGCGGAAAGATGGCGGGCAGGCCTAGGGAGTTTGACCGGGAACAGGCGTTGCAACAGGCGATGCTGGCCTTTTGGCGGCGCGGCTACGAGGGCACGTCGATGTCGGATCTGGTTGCGGCGCTGGGCATCGCCTCGGCGCGGATCTACGCGGCCTTCGGCAGCAAGGAGGGTTTGTTCCGCGAGGCGGTGGCGCGCTACGCCGCCGGGGACGGCGGCTTCGCCGATCTGGCGCTGCGCCAGGAGAGCGATGTGGCCGCCGCCATCGAGCGGATGCTGCGCGACGCGGTCATGCTCTACACCCGGCATGACGCGCCGCAGGGCTGCATGGTGGTGTCGGCGGCCACCAATTGCTCGGAACAGAACGACGGCGTGCAGGAATGGCTGCGCGCGCAGCGCCAAGAGCGCACCCAGTCGGTGACGGAGCGGCTGCGGCGCGGCGTGGCCGACGGCCAGCTGCGGCCGGACGCCGATGCGGACGCACTGGGCGATTTCTACGCCGCGCAATTGCACGGCATCTCGGTGCAGGCGCGCGACGGCGTGCCGCGCGAGCGGCTCTTGGCCTCGGTGCGCGTCGCCATGGCCCCGCTTTGGACGGCGGCCGTCAAGGCCTGAGCCCGCGCTCGGCGCGTCGGCCGGGCCCTCCTATCCCGCGCCGGTCTGAGGCCATTCCGGGAACAGCGTCTCGGCCAGGTGCATCACGCGTATCGGCAAGCGATGCGCCCAGGGGCGAACCTGGGCGGCGCAGCGGCGCCAATGCTCGTGGGTGAACATGCGGCTGGGTGCGCTGGCCACCCACACCGCCAGCACCAGCGCGGCGCGCAGGGTGTCCGGGTCGGTGCTCAAGCCCACGTTGACCTGGGCGGCGGCGTGTATGGCCTCGCTGGCCGGCAGCGGCGCGCCGGGCGCGAATCCCAGCCGCGCCAGGGCCGCGCTCACTTCCGGCGCGCGGACGGGTTCCGGCGCGCCGGAACGGGCGGCGGCCAGCAGCAGGCCGGCCGCCTGCGCCGCGCCGCCCAGCCCCCACTCCGCCAACAGCGCTTGCGCCGCGCTCGGCGCCGACCAATCGGGCGCATCCGAAACGTCGCCGTCGCGGTGCAGGCCGCGCTCGCCGGGATCGGATGCGGCCAGCGCCGCGTCCGGAAACAGCTGCGCCAGGGTTTGCCGCACCCGGCGCTCCACCGCCGGGGTGTTGCCCTGGTGCCAGAAATTGAAGATCAGCGCGTCGCGCGGCTGTCGCGTCAGCGCCGACACCGAGTGGTAGGAATGCGCGCTCATCTCAAAGCCGAAGGCCATATTGGGATAGGGCCGGATGCTCTGGTAGACGGCCTCCGGCTCGTCGCCGGCGTGGATATTGAGCAAGCCGCCGTCTTCCGGCCGGTGGTCGCGGGTGAATTGCACCACCACGCGGTAGCCTTCGTAGCCCAGGCCGGGATTGTCGTTATGCACGCCGATGCGCTGGCCCGGCACCATGCGGTGCCCCAGCACCTGAATGTCGTCCGCGGACAGCGGCACCTCGAACAGGATTTGCATCTGCTCGCGCAAGGCGTCCAGAAACTCCTCGCGCACAAAGGCCGGCGCGTCCGGCCGCAGCTGATAGAGCCGGCGCAGATCCAGCCGGTAGGTGACGAAGAAATCCCCCACCCGCTCCTCCCAGGGCAGCGGGCCTCTGAGCACCGCGTCCGCCTGTTGGGCCACCGTCTCATCGAAGGTGTCGAAGCAGAGGAAGTGGCGGTACGGTTGCTCGAAGAACAGCACGTTTTCCAACATGATCGCCCCCTATGCGCAATGTGCCGCGGCGTCGCGGCCGGCCAAGGCGCGGAACTGGTCCGCCCTCAGCGCCAGCGGCCGCCACAAAGCCTGTCCCAGCGCGGTCAGCGCCCGCGCCCGGGCCAGAGATTCTTCCATCTGGGCGCGCCAGTCTTCCAGCTCCGACACATTGCGCGCCAGCTCGCTGTGCACCGCGACGCCGGCCATGATCAGCCGGTAGTAGAAAATCAGCACGTTGACGAAGGCGTGGTGGGCCTTGAGGATGCCCAGCGTCGGCCGCTGCGCGCCGCGCGCCGGGGAATGGAAGGTTTCGCCCAGCGAGGGATCGCTCAGCGCGCCCATGGCGGCGAGCTGGTGCAGATAATCGTGGCTGACCTCATGCACCAGGGTTTCGGCGCAGCGCAAGGGGTCCGGATGGATGGTCATGTACAGCGCGCCGTTGAGCATGGAATAACTTTCGCTGTTGAACTTGCCCGGTTCCAGCCGCAGCGGGGACACCACGCGCAGCAGACGGGCGATCCAGCGGTGGTAGGCCGGGGAATAACAGGCGATCAGCGTCATCGCCCGGTTCAAGGTGGCGGCGCAGCCCGGGCCGGCCGGGACGACCTCCGGGTCCGGGTTCAGCAGGCTGCGCGGCAAGGGCCGCAGCACGATGTCCGGCCCCGCCTCGCCCAGGGCGACGGCCGGCAGTTTGCGCGCCGGTCCCGTCACGCTGCGCCAGCTCTCGCCCTCGCGCTCGAAAGCGCAGCCGCGCTGCGTGTGCGCGGCGGTGTCCAGCCGGATTTCCAGCCTTTGCGCGTCGCCGCTGACGCGGTAGGCGACGGCGGCCGGCAGCGCGTAGCCGGCGAAGCCCAGCGCCAGCGGCCGGGACAGCCGCAGGTGGAATTCGCGGCCGGGCCGGTGCGCGGTCCAGTGCAGCGCGCATTGCAGGGCGCGCGACAGCAACAGGTCCGGCTGGCGGGCCTCTTCGTCTCGCAGCGCTTGCAGATTGCAAAACGGATGCGCGGCCAGCTCGGTCAGCCGCGCGGTCTCGGCCGCGTCGGCGTCGCCCGCGGACAGCATGGCGGCGGCCATCTCCGACAAGGCCGGGGCGATGCCGGGCGCGTGGCGCTGCAGCAAGGGCCGCCAATGCTCGAGAAAGGCGTTCAACTGCCGGCCGCGCAGCTGCCGCGTCCAGCCGGCGTGCCAGTCCTCGTCGAAGGCTTCGAAGGGGCTGGAATAAGCGCGGGCGATTTCAGGGGTCATCGCGCGATCTCCTCGATCGGGCTCGCCGCCGGCTTCAGCAGCGGCCGCAATGGCAACTGCAAGGCGTCCAGGAAGCGCCGCCCTGCCGGGCTCAGACTGCGCGCCCGCTCCAGTTCCGCGGCCATGCGCGGCAGCCAGTCGCGCAAGTCCGCCATGTGATGACGCCAGTCGGCGTCTGCCAAGCGGCCGTTGCGCCGCAAGGCGTCGAAAAACAGCGCCACATTGCCGAAGGCGTGGTAGGCCAGCAGCAGCATGAGGGCCGGACGCCGACAGCGCTTGACCGGGGAGTACAGCCATTCTTCCGCCCCGCGCTCGCTCAAGGGGAACAACCGGTCCAGCAAGTGGAAGTGCTGATGGCTGGCTTCGTGAACCAGGGTTTCCGCCATGTCCAGCGGCGAGGCGAACAGCGTCATCGACACCAGCCCCGGATAGTGCAGGCTGCTCCAGCTGGACACCAGGCCGCCGCTTTGCCTCAGCGGCCGGACCTGGCGCACCAGGCGGCGCACCCAGGGGCCGTAGGCCGGCGCGCCCTGCTCGATCAAGGCCAGCCCGGCGGCCAGCGCCCGGCCGGCTGCCGCGTCCGGCTCGCCGGCGGCCTGCTCGCGATCGTCCGGGGTGCGCACCGGATAGGCGGCCAGAACGGGGCTTCTGCCCGCCCCGCCCCATAGCGCCGCCGCGGCGCTCAGCGCCAGCCGCGAACCGTCCGCGCCGGCGGCCTTCAGCGTCAGCGTCCGCCCGTCCGCGACGACGCTGAGCGCGCGGACGTCGGCGATCCGATCCGGCAGCGCCAGGGTGCGCGGCGGGCTCCAGCGCGCGCGCCATTCGCCGGCGACCCCGCTCAGGTGGGCGTGCCAGGCGATCTCCAGCGCGCAGGCCAACAGAAAGCCGGCGCGAGGCTGGCGCTCGGCCTGGGCCAGCGCGCCCAGCGCCGGGTGCCATAGCCGTTCGAAATCCGGCTCCGCTTCTGCCAGCGCGCGCAGCGCCCGCGCCGCGCCGCCGGGCAAGGCGATGGCCGGCGCGACGCGCTCTAGGAAAACGCTCAGGCTTTGTCGCCAGGCCCGGACCGCGCAGCTTTCCAGCAGCGCCAGCCCGTCCGGATCGCCCGGGCAGGCGGCGCTGGCGGCGAGATCGTCAAACGGGGTGGACATCGTCGCTGCCCGCGGTGAAGTCGAAGGTTTCCAGGCCGCTCACGGCAAAATCGCCGATCGCCAGCCCGCCGGGCCGGCGGCTCACCCGCTCGACATCGCCCAGCGCAGCGCGGAAGGCGGCGGAGCCGCCCAGCAGCCGCAAGCCGCCGTCCGCCAGCGGCTGGCCGTAAACCAGCCCCAGCCGCGGATGGCGCAGCACCAGGCTGCGCAGATGACGCGCCGTCGCCAGGCCAAAGCCGGGGTCGAGCCGGCACAGCGCCTCCCAATGCCGCATCGCCTGATCGCGGCTGGCCGCGCAGTCGGCGCGGCAGGGGAAGTGGCTGAGCAGATGCCAGCCGAACACGTCCAGCATGGTGTTGGTCCAGTAGGGCAGCGCGCCGCCGTCGCCGGCGAAAGCCGGCTCCAGGCGGGCGTGATGATGGTCGCGATGCGCCAGATAGGCTTGCACGCAGCAATCCGGATAGCCCAGCAGGCGGCCGGCGATGACGTCGTTGTCGGTGAAGCGCGCGGCCAGCTCCGCCAGTTCGCCGTCGCGGGCGGCGAAGACGAAGGCGCGCGCGTCCGGCGCGGCCGTCTCGTCGCTGGCCACGGCGGACACCACGTAGTCGTCGGCGTCCGCCACCGCCGGCCGCAAGGCCCGCTCCCAGCGCCGGGCGTGCAAGCCCAACCGCCGCAGCGCGCCGATCACCGACTCCGCCTCGCGGTAGGCGCAGGACACCCGCGCCAGCGGCTTGGCGCCGGCCAGGGTCAGCGCCAGGTCCACCCGCGCCGCCTGGGTCAGCTGCGGCAAGGCGGCGCGCAAGCGTTCGGGCGAGGCGGACGCCCTTATTGAAACGCCACCAGATGCCAGCGTTCCGTGGGCAGTCTCGCCACTTCGCGCCCGTTCCGCGCGCTGAGCACGCATAAGTCCTCCTCCTGCCATGCAATGCAATCGCCCTGATCCAGCCGGGCCTCCGGCAGACGGTCGCTGGAACGCAGCGGCCGCCAGCCCTGATAAAACACCGCGTCGCCCACGGCGCCGCCGTAGAGCTGGGCGCCGAAATTGCCGTAACGCCGCGCCTCCGGCGGCTCTTCCTCGTCGCGCAGCAGCAGCGGCAGCGGCAGCAGGCGCTCCAGTTGCGCGGCGAAGGCCGGGGCGGCGTCGCGCAGGACCTCCAGCAGCGCCGCGGCGTAGTCGACGCTGGCGCGGCAGCCCAAGTGGCAGGGAAAGTGGGAAATCAGGTAATACGGCGAACCGCGCCCCACTTCCATCTCGGTCAGGAAGACATTGAGCCGCCAGTCGCGCCCGCCCGGAGTGCGCGCCACCCGCAGCAGATCCGTCATCGGCGCGGCGCCGAAGTATTCGTTGGCGGCGATGCAGCAGGCCGGGTAGCCCAGCGCCCGCCCCAGCGCCACATTGTCTTGCCGCCGCTGGGCGTCCAGCCCCCGCTCCAGGGCCTCCGCGTCCAGCGCGTAATAGACGCGCGCGTCGTTGCGGCTGAAGGCGGCGCGTTCCTCCGCGGTGGCGTGGCGGTAGCCCCAGTCGTCCGGCGGCGGCACGTATCGGCCGTGGCGCAGGCCGCAGGCGTCCAGCAGCGCGCACAGCCGCGCGGCGCTGTCGCGGCCGGCGGTGAAGCGCGCCAGCGGCTTGAGGCCGGCCAGCACCGCCAGCGCCTCCACCGCGATGCGGGCGCCTTCTCCGCCGGCTTGCAGTTCGCCGACGATCCGGTCCCGGGCGCTCATTGGGTGCTCATCCGGATGATGGTCAGCGCCTGGTCGATGCGCTGCGGCCGTTCGCGCATCAGCTTCACCACGAAGTCGAACAGATGCCGGGTGCGCTGACAGCAAGAGCTGGTCAAGGGCTGCGGGTCCAGCGAGTGGGTCTCGCCCTTGCTGACGATGGGGGACACGCCGCAATAAGGCCGGTAGGCGCACACCTGGCAGGCGTCGTGCTCGCGCAGCGAGTAGGACACCAGCTGACGCGCCTTGTCGGAGGTGACCGCGTCGGCGTAGCTGTCGGTGTGCACATTGCCGATGCGGAAATCGGCGTGGCCGCGGCCTTCGTCGCAGCCGTAGACGTTGCCCAGATGATCGTAGGCCAGATTGCCCAGCACCATGCCGCTGGGGTTGCGGAAGTCCACGTATTTGACGTCGCGGTTGTTGAACAGCTTTTCCAGCGCCAGCGAGAAATAGCGTTCTTCCAGCAGGATGCCCTGGTCCCACAGCGAAAAGATGTAGTCCAGCGCGTCGCGCCAGGCGTCGAAGAACTCGTCCATCCCCATGCCCACGCTGTCCCACTTCCCCTTGGCGAAACCCATTTTCTGCACTGGGGAGAAGAAGATGGAGGACTGTCCTTCCGCCACCGCGAAATCGACGTATTCACGCAGCTTGTGCAGATTGTTGCGCCCCACCACGATCAGCGAGGGCACGTCCAGGCCGCGTTCGCGCATGCGGGCGCGGTTGCGGCGGATATCGTCCCAATGGCCGCGGCCTTCCCAATCCACGCGCAGCGACGGGTGTTCGGCGGCGTCGAACTCGATGGAGGTGGTGATGTTGATGCGGCTGGCCGCCAGATAGTCCAGCACCTCGTCCGGCAGTTCCACGCCGTTGCTGACGATGGAGAAGGACAAGGCGCGCTTGTGCGCCAGATTCTTGATCATCGCGTAGGCGTGCAGATAGCGCACCGCGCCGAAGTTGAGCGTGGCTTCGCCGCCCTGGAATTCGAAATGGATGCGCGAGGACGGCGATTGGTAGGCGAAGTCGACGATGGCGCGGGCGGTGGCTTCGTCCAGGTCGTAGCGGGCCGGGTCCGAGCTGTCGCGCACCACGGCGGCGTGGCAGTAGGCGCAGCGCAGATTGCAGCGCCGCGTCATGCCGATGATGTGCAAGGCGGTGCCGGGAAAATAATTGGCGGACCAGTCTTCATAGGCCCGCATCACGCTGCCGGCGTTGCGCGCGGTGAGGATCAGGCCGCGCTCTTCCAGCAGATCGTGCAGCGCCGCGGGCAGGGCGATGCTGCGCAGCGCGCGGTACTCCTCCCGGCTCAACAGCGCCCAGCTGCCCTGGTCGCTGGACAGGAACACGCCGTCGCCCACGTCCCGGGCGCGGTAATTGGGCTTCCAGCGGTCGCGCAGCCGGAAGTCGGCGAAGATGTCCTCCATGCCGGCCCGGTCCGGCTGGGCGGGCGCGGCGCGCGGCGCGCGCGCTTCAATCGGGCGGATCGGGGTGACGACGTGGTTCATGGCGGGCCTCGCAAACGGGTGGCGGGTTCAGGCGATCAGATAAAGTTGCGGATGCTGGCGCGAGAAACTGGCGATGACGCCCAGCGAGGACAGGTCCTGGTGATCGAACAGCACGCGCAAGAAGGGCTTGTCGCGCCGCGGCTGGTAACGCTCCAACGCGGCGACGCGCACCTCGTCTATCAATTCCGCCGGGATCTCGGCCAGGGGCCGCACCCAGTCCCGGCCGTGGCGGATCAGCGCGCCGCGCTCGGCGCCCGGACAGGCGTCGGCCAGCCGGCAGGCGCGGCAGGCGCGGGTTTTCTCGTACCAGGGATGGGTGTCCACCGCCGGATCGGAATCCCGGATCAAGAGATCGAGGAAATCCGGTATCAGACAGGGCGCCAGTTTCTCCAGCGTCACCGGCACGCCCAGCGCGCGGAACAGCGGCACGATGGTGCGCAGCCGTTCGCGCACCAGCGCAGGATCGGCGATGGAGTCGATGAATTTGCCGGTGCGCACGGTGCCGCTGAACTTGAGGCGCGACGAGCCGGCCTCCACCGCGGTCACGCCGGTGGCAAGCAGGTGTTCCACGTTTTCCGCCAGGATCACGATATTGGTCTGGATGTCGAAGCCCAGTTCGCTGAGGCGGCGGATGCCTTGCAGGGTTTGCCGGAACGCGCCCTCCCGCACGCCGTTGAGCTTGTCGTGCAATTCCGCGCTGTGGCCCATCAGGCTGGTGCGCACCTCCAGCCGGCCGTCGGCCATGGCCGCCAGCCGCTCCGCCGACGGGCGGTGGGAGAACAGCCGTACATTGGAGGCCAGGCTGACGCGGCGGCCGGTTTTCAAGGCCTCGCGCAGCACCTCCCAGAACACCGGGTCTATGGTGGGTTCGCCGCCGAAGATGTCCACCTCCTCGTCCGGCGCCGCCTGGTCCAGCTCGGCCACGATCTCCGCCAGCGGCCGGAAGGCGCGCTGGGCGATCTCGTCGTCCACGATGCAGAAGAAGCACTTATTGTTGCAGGAAGCCGTCAGCCGGATGATCATCGCCGTCGCCCCACGAAGAGGCCCGCAAGCGGGCCGCCAGGAAATCCGTCCCGACGCGGCTGGCCGCGCCGGGGTCCGCTCCGCCGCGCGGGCTATTTGACGCCGCGTTTCAAGGCCGCCTTGATCTGGGGGTTGTTTTCAATTTCCTTGAGCACCAGCGGGTCCTTGAGCGCGTCGCGCACCGCCGCCGGGTTCAGCGTGGTGGACACCGCCGGATTGGTGACCAGATCGCCCGGGGAAAACACGCTGGCCGCCTTGTCGTGGATATGGCCGTCGTTGTCGTGGATATTGCTGCGGTCGCTCCAGTCGCGGCTATGCCCGGCCGCCACCACCGAGCCGGCCAGCAAATCGCCGGACACCCGGGTCAGGTGGTCGAACTGGGCGCGCAAGCGCGCGACGTCGATCTTTTTCAATTCGGCGACCGTTGCGCTGTTGGCGCCGGCGTCCTTCGCCGCGGCGATGGGGTCCGACAAGAACTTGACGCGGAAATCGTTATCGCTCACCGCGCGCATCAGCAGTTTGTTCACTTCCGGTTGGGCCATGGTGTCCTCCTGGCTTGAGCTCTGTGACCGAGGCCTGCTTGGCGGCGCCCTCGTCTGGATGGAGCGGAAAGCGGCGGCGCGTGCTGCGACTGGAGGCACTATGCGGTCCGCGCTCCCAATCGGCTTCTTGCCGGCAAAGGGCTATTGCCGCTGAGCCGCAAAGCGGCCGCCGCGCCCCAGGGGAATCTCCGCACCCACCCAAATGCCTCGCCCATCCGCCTCGTCATCCAGCCGGCCTGCGTGTCACTGGAATGAAAAAGCGCCGACGGTTTTCGTCAGCGCTTTAACTATATTCATGCGTTTTTAGTATATCTGTACGTTAAATTACCTAAAACGAACTTTTATCGATGGCGCGCTCCGGCCGCTCCCTTCCGTCCAGCAGCCGCCAGCCGTCCTCGTCCGCCGTCAGCCAGCCGTCCAGATCCAGCGCGTCCAGAAAAGCGTCGTCGTGCGACACCACCAGCAGGCCGCCGCGGTAAGCGCGCAACATCGCCTCCAACGCTTGCAGCGACGGCAGATCCAGATGATTGCTGGGCTCGTCCAGCAGCAGCAGCGTCGGCGGCGGATCGGCGTAGAGCGCGCAGGCCAGCGCCGCCTTCAGCCGTTCCCCGCCGCTGAGCCGGCCGCAGGGCCGGGTCGCCCGCTCGGCGTCCAGGCCCAATTGGGCCAGCAACATGCGCAGCCGGCTTTCCCCCGCCGCGGGATTGGCCGCCAGCAATTGCTCGATCGCGCCGCGCCCGGGGTCCAGTCCGTCCAGATCCTGAGCCAGATAGGCGCAGGCGGCCGGCGCCCGTGCCTGTCCGGCGAGCGGACGCAATCGTCCGGCCAACACCTTGAGCAAGGTGGACTTGCCGCAGCCGTTGGCGCCGACGACGCCGATGCGGCGCCCGCCGCCCAGGCTGAGGTGAATCCGGCGCGTGGCCTCGGGCGCGAACGGCAGCGCCACCTCGTCCAGAACAACGGCGACGCGCGGCAGCGCCGGCCCCTGCGGCAAGGCGTGCACGACGACCGCCGCGTCGTCCTCCGCCCGGCGGGCGGCCTCGCGCACCGCCTGGTCCAGCGCTTCCCGCGCCGCGGCCTGTTGCCGCCGCAGCTTGCCGGCGCTGTCCTCGCTGCGCTGCTGCTGTCGGTCCAACAGGATGCGGGCCTGGTTGGCCTCGCGGCCGCGCCGTTCGCCGCGGGCCTGCCGCCGCTCTTGCCGCTCCTGCTGTTCGCGCAGCGCCCGCTGGCCGCGCAAGCGCTCCTGTTTGCGCTGCTCCAGCGTTTGCAGCGCTCTCGCCTGTTCCCGCTCCTTGTGTTCGGCGTAAAAATCGTAAGCGCCGCCGTAGCCGGCCAGGCCCTGCGGCGACAGTTCAACGATGCGCTCCATGTCGGCCAGCAAGCGGCGGTCGTGGCTGATCACCAGCAGGCCGCGCGGCCAGAGGGATAGTTGTTCGATCAGCGCTTGCCGCTGGCTCCGGTCCAGATGATTGCTGGGTTCGTCCAGGATCAGGAAGTCGGCGTCGGACAGTATGGCCCCGCACAGCGCCGCTCGCGCGGCTTCGCCGCCGCTGAGCGCGTCGGCCGGCGTTTCCGGGCGCAGATGGCCCAGGCCGAAACGCCGCCATTCCCGCTCCAAGCGTTGGCGCAGATCCCAGCGCTCGGCCAGCCGTTCGAAATCCCGCGCGTCGACGCTGCCGGCCTCGATGCGCGCCAGCGCGTCCAGCGCGCCTTGCAGTCCGGCAAGGCCGGCGGCGGTGTCGCCCCGGGGCGCGCCGGCCCGCTGCGCCAGATAATGCGTCGTCCCGCCGCGCAGACAGCGGCCGGCGCTGGGCCGCAGCTCTCCGGCCAACAAACGCGCCAGCACGGTCTTGCCCACGCCGTTGCGGCCCACCAGGCCGATGCGCTGAGCGTGAAACGCCATATTGAGATGACTGAACAGAATCCTGCCGTCGGGCAGTTGATAGGACACGTCGTCCAAAGTGAGATGGATAGGCGTCATGAAGCTTTCCAAAGGATGCCGAACATTCCCCTGCGCGCAGGGGGCGGAGAACGTGGCCGTCCAGGAGGACGGCGGCATCAATGGCGCATCGGACGAAGACCTCGGAAAAGAATGGGGCCGCGCAAGGGGCTGGCGCGGCGGAAAACCGTCATGGTAGCGCGCGCCGGGCCGCGCGCCAAGCGGGACAGGCCTGCCTGTCCCGCTCCCGGAAACGCTTCCTCCTCCCGTCTGATGGTCCCGCCGGCGCGCGGCAGGCCAAAAACAGGTTCTCAGACCAGCTTGGCCAACATCATGTCCGCGGTCTGCAAAGCCCCCTCCACCCAGCCCTGGGCGTCGGAATAGGCCTCGCCGCACACGTATAGCGGCTGGCCGTCCAGCGGCTGGATGATCTGCCGTTTCACTTCCCAGCTTTTCACCCCGATGTTCCAGCTGTTCCAGCCGCCGCCGTACGGGTCGTCGCCCCAGTCGCGGAAGGCGGCGTTGCGCACTTTGGGCGTGTAGGACAGGCTGTGCATCACCGTCAGTTGGCGGGTGACTTCCTCGGTCATCATCCGCGGAGCCTTGTAGCGGTGCCAGCTCAGTTCCTTGGCGCGCACCTGGTCGTCCGCGCCGATGAAGGGATCCGCCAGCTCGGCCACCTCCAGCCCCTTCTTCCAGGCGCTGTGACGGCGGCCGCGCAGACCGTCCCAAAAGCCGGTGTTGTCGCCGTCGTCGTAGCTGGCCAGCAACATGGCGTGGCCGTGCAAGGCGGGCAGGCCGTTGCTGCGCGGCCAGTAATAGGTCTGGCGCACCGGCAAATCGGTGACGGAGCGGCCGGACTTGACCGGCACGTAGTCGCCGTCGGCCATGCTGTAACCCGTATTCAGCCACCAGGGGCTGTTGTAGGTGGTGAACAATTTGAACAGCGGCCGCGGGGTGACGCTGGCGGCCAGTTGCTGGAAGCGCGCGGCCTCCTGCAGCCAGGGACTGGTGGCGGACAAGAGCTCCAGCGCGCGGCGCGGCATCGCCAGAATCAGCGTTTTGGCGGATATCGTCCGGCCCTGGGCCTGGAACTGGAAGCCCGACTCGCTGCGCGTCACGCCGCTGACCGGGGCCTCCAGCCGCACCTCGCCGCCGGCCTGTTCGAACAATTGCGCCAGCACCAGCGGCACTTGCTGAAAGCCGTTGCAAAAGCCCATGTACTGGGCCGATACGCCGAAGTCCGACAGAAACCAGGGAATGGCGTCGGCGGCGTTCCAGTTGCACAAGGTGGTGTCGTAGCCGCCGGTGTCTTCGGCGTATTGATAGGCTTCGCCGGTGATCACGCGGAACAGCACGTTCCAGAAGCCTTGCTGGTATAGCGGCACGCCGCCGAAGCTGGCGTTCTGCGCCATCTGCCGGCGTTCTTCCTCGGTCAGCGATTTATTGGTGATGCCGGGCACGATCTGCTCGATGGCGTCGATGATGACGGCGCCGCCGGTCTGGCCGCGGTCCAGGAAGTTGAGCCGGTACGGCACTTTGTCCGGCTGGGTGGTGAAGTCTTGCAGCCGCAGATAGACGCCGCGCAGATAGGCGATGTTTTGCGGCTCGTCCACCGGAAAGCGGTAAAGCTCGATCTGTTCCGGCGCCGGCAACAGCGTATTCAATTCCTGAATCAGGTCGTAAATCAGCGGCTGCACTTCCGGCAGGATGCGCATGCCGCCCAGTTCCGCCACCATGTCCGGAATGTCCGGCGGCCGCACCGACAGCAGACGTCCGCCGATGTGGTCGCTGGCCTCGAACACCGCGATCTTGCTCTGGGGATAGTGTTGTTGCAGCCGCCAGGCGCTGTACACGCCGGACACGCCGCCGCCGACAATGGCGATGTCTATGTTTTCGCTAGCCATGTTTGCTCGTCCTCGCTATGTGGAGCCGGGATCAGAAAATCACCGGCACATTGGCCGGCTGGCCGTTGTCCGTATTGCGCTGGCCGTCCCCGTCCGGGACATGGAAGCAATCCAGCCTCGGCTGATGGCGGTAGCGGGCGTTGGCCTGCTGCGGCGTGGGCGGCGGCTGATCCAGGCCCACGGTCTGCATGTCCAGCACATAGGCGCGGCCGGCCAGCGCGTGGTCCAGCCCGCGCCGCACCGCCGCGCGCACCGCCTCGGGATGGACCACCACCTCGCCCTCCATGCCGCCGAAAGCCTGGGCCAAGGCGACGAAATCCGGTTTGGGCCGGTGGATGCGCAGGTATTCCGGGTCCTGGGTGCGCGCCTGCCAGCCGTAGCCCGGCGCGTCGCCGTACATCGCCTCCACTTGTTGCAGCCCCATTTGCAGGGTGTGGTATTCGTGGTTGTTGGTGATGATGTAGAGCACCCCCAGCTGGCGATGCTGAGCGGTCCACCAGGTTTGCGGATAGAACAAGGAGGAGCCGTCGCCGGTGGCCGCCACCACGAAACGGGTGTCTATACCCTGGCAGCCTTGCGCTTCCAGCTTGATGCCCAGGGTGGCGGGCATGGACCAGCCCAGGGAGCCGCCGCCGACGCAGTAGTAGCTGATGGGCGCCGCGGCCTCTTCGGTGAAGGGCAGCAGGTACTGGAACGGCGCCGGGTCCGACACCGCTTCGTGCACGTAGACGAACTGCTTTTCCAGCCGGCGTTCGCTGATTTCCAGACGCAGCGCGTCGGCGATCACCACCGCCCAGATTTCTTGCTGTTGCATCGCCTCGCGCAGATAGACGTCCCATTGCAAGCGCCGCGCTTCGGCTTTTTGCCGCAACAGCTCATTGCGCTGCCGCGCGGCCGCCGACGGCTGCTCGCCGATCTCCCGGTTCAGCAGCGGCAAGGTGGCCTTGATGTCGCCGAACAGCGCGCATTCGCCGTAGTAGTTCTTGCCGATGTCCCAGCTGTTGTTGCTCAGATACACCTGGCGCACCGAGGGCGGAATCAAGGGGCCGTCACTGTACTTGAACACCGTGACCTGGGCCTGGTTGCTGAAGCCGCATAAAAAGGCGACGTCGTGGCCGGCGAACACTTGCTGCAGATCTTTTTGCCCGCCGGGCAGTTCGCCCTGCCAGTGGTAATCCCCATTGGGGAAGTTGGCCAAGCTGCTGAAGGTTTGCAGCGACACCGGCGCGCCGATCAACTCCGCCAGCGCCTGCAATTCCGGCCAGGCCTCCGCGTAGCCGGCGGCGTCGCCCACCACGATCAATGGGTTGACCGCCTCGCGCAGCATGACGGCCGCCTGACGGATGGCGTCGGCGTCGGCGATGAAATGCGGGGAGATCCGGGTAATGCCCGGCAGGCGGTCGCCGTCGCCGATGCGCCGCATGGTGAACTCCCAGGGAATGGCGACGAACACCGGCCCGTTGGGCGGCGCCATCGCCTCCTTGAAGGCGCGCTGCAACACCATCGGCAATTCTTGCTCGGTGCGCACCTCATGCGCCCACTTGGTGTATTGCCGCGCCAGGTCCACCAGATTGGAGGCCAGCAGCGGCTCCTGCGTGACCAGCTCGTTCTGCTGCTGGCAACACAGAATCACCAGCGGCGCCTGCGAGCGCCAGGCGTTGAACAGATTGCCGATGCCGTGGGCGATGCCCGGGGTGACGTGCACCACCACCACGCCGGGCTTGCCCGTCATCCGCGCCGAGCCCATGGCCGCGCCCATGGCGATGTTCTCGTGCAGGCACTCGATGTACTCCACCTGATTTTCCGGGTAGGACGTGCCGTCGATGATGGGAATCTCATTGGTGCCGGGCACGCCGAAAATGCGGTGGATGCCCAATTGGCTCAATGCGTCGAACACATAGTCCCGGGCCCAGCGCTGCCGGCTGTTTTGCTGTTGGCTCTTCATTCCGTCCCGCCTCTCTCCATAAGTTTTCGTTCTTATGTGAGTGGTAATCCAGGCGGAGGAAAATTCAATCCGGATAATTTCTGTGTCGAAAACGCCAATGCGGACGGATGCTGCGCCGCGCCGCGCGCCCGCTTCCGGCCAACAAGGCTTGAGCCGGCGCGGCGAGAGGCGCCGCCACGCGCCCAACCCCGTCCAAAAGGACAGCAATATCCTGTATGGCCAGCCGCCGGCATTGACTTTGCATGCCCGCCAAATTAAGGGCTTCCCGCGTCAAGCCCTGACGGGCTAAGGGTTTCTACTAGGCGCATCGGCTGCGGATGCGCTTCGTTTGCTTGTGCTAACATGGAGCGTTCCTGTCGCATCGGCCAGGCTCCAAGCACGCCGCCTTTCAGGGAGGCGCCCACCGCCTGCCCTGCCCCAAGTCATGCGCAATGGATAGAGCCGCCGGCCATGGCGGCGCCAAAATGATAAATAAGCATCCGAGACTGCCAACACAATGAACAAGACCAATACCGTTGACCATCTGCCGGTCTCACAACGCATCCGCAGCCGCCTGCAGCAAGCCGGCGTCCGTTTCCACGCCAACGACAATATCGCCGCCCACATCGAAGACGGCGAGTTGGACCTGCTGCAATCCGAGGTTCAGGAGAAACTGAAAGCCGTGCTGGAAAGCCTGGTCATCGACACCGAGCACGACCACAACACCCAGGACACCGCCAAGCGCGTGGCCAAGATGTTCATCAAGGAAGTCTTCCGCGGCCGCTATGTGCAGATGCCGGCCAGCACCGAGTTCCCCAATGTGGAGAAGCTCAACGAGTTGATGATCGTGGGTCCGATCACGGTGCGCAGCGCCTGCTCCCACCATCTGTGCCCCATCATCGGCCGCGTCTGGGTGGGGGTGATGCCCAACGAACATTCCAATCTGATCGGCCTGTCCAAGTACGCGCGGCTGATAGACTGGGTGATGACCCGGCCGCAAATCCAGGAAGAGGCGGTGTCCCAGATCGCGGACCTGCTGATGAAGAAGCTGCAGCCGGACGGCCTGGCCATCGTGATGGAGGCCGACCACTTCTGCATGCACTGGCGCGGGGTCAAGGACAGCAATAGCAAGATGACCAATAGCGTGATGCGCGGCTCCTTCCTCAGCGACGCCAATCTGCGCCGCGAATTCCTGTCCCTGATGCATAAATAAAGAGCCCGTTCACCGTCTCTCGGGCAAGCGCGGGACAAGGTCTTGAACAGGTTTTAAGGTCAGCGGCAAGACGGCGCGCAGCGACTAAGATGAAACGAGGCCGCGCCGGTCTGGCGCGGCTTCTTCGCATCCAAGGGGCACATCATGCTGGTACGCCTGACCTACTGCAGCCGCGCGCACAAATCCATAGACAGCGATCTGGTGGACGACATCATGATCGCCGCGCGCAAATACAATCCGGCCCAGGGCATCACCGGGGTGCTGTGCTACAGCAAGGACGTATTCGTGCAATCGCTGGAAGGCGGCCGCGCCGAGGTCAATCTGCTGTACCAGAAACTGGCCCATGATCCGCGCCATCAATGTCTGACGCTGCTGGACTACCAGGAAATGGAGCAACGTCGCTTCGCCAACTGGAGCATGGCGGAGGTGATGATGGAAAAACTCAACGCCTCGCTGCTGCTGCGCTATTCCGCCCAGGCGCGCCTGGACCCGTTCAGCCTGCCCGGCGCCAGCACCGCCCTATTGCTGGAGGCGCTGGCCGAAGCCGGCAGCACCCAGATCCGCCACTGAATAGCGGTTTACGCTCTGCCGCGCGTCGCTCAGAATGTGTTTACGATCTCGCGAGCTAAGGCGAGACAAGGCGAAAACAGCTGAGAAAGCGGAGTGTACACACGGTACATGAGCATTTCGAAGCGGTACTCACCGTGTCACGTTTCACGACGCGCAGCAGATCGTAAACAGGTTCTAAGCCGCGCCCGCCGCCTGCGCGCGCAAGCCGGCGCTCGACTCCTGCAACACATAGGCGACGGCGATGCACAGCAGCGACAAGCCGGCAAGCGCCAGCCAGAATTGGCCGGCATGGCCGTAATCCGCCATCCAGCGGTAAACCGCAACGCCCATGCCTCCGCCCAGCGACTCCCCCAGCGCGGTGCTGATGGACAGCACGCTGTAAGCGACCGCCCGGCTCTCCTTGCCGATCAAGGACAGCAGCAGCACGTCCATGCTGGGCGCGAACATCATCTCGGCGAAGGTGAACAGCAGCACGAAGGCCAGCGCGCCGGTATAGCCCGGAAGCATGAAGGGCATGATGAAGGCCAGCGCGAAGGTGGCGTAGGAGGAACGGACAATGCCCAGCGGCTTGCCGCCGCTCCAGCGGTGGGCCAGATGGGTGACCAAGAGCTGAAGCCCGATCACCAGCAAGGCGTTCAGGGTGTACAGCCAGCCCAGCTTGCCCGGCTGGGCCAGCGTTTCCGAGACATAGAGCGCGAGCACGTTGAACAGCTGGCCGTACAGCAGCCAGCAAAAGAAATTGATCAGCAGGAAGGGGGGAATGCCGGGCACGTAGAGCAGCTTCCAATAAGCCAGAAACGACGGCGCGCCGCCACCGGGGCGCTTCATGCCCAGCTTGCCGAAGTTCAGGAAGGTCACCACCCCGGCCACGCAGTAGGAGACGGCGATGCCGATCAACACCAGCTGGTACTGCCCCTTGGCCGCCAGGTACAGAGCCAGCGGCGCCGCCGCCGCCGCCGCGATATTGATGCCGATATAGGTGATGGAGAACAGCTTGGCGCGGTTGTCCATCATATCGCTGGTCGCCGCGGCCAGCTGCTTGCTCGCCAGCGCGTTGATGGAAATGCCGGTGCCGGACAGGGCCAGCGCACAGGCGGTCAAATAAAAATCCTTGGCCGAATACAATAGCAAGAAACCGACCGCGGCCATGACGCAGCCTATCAGCACGGACTTCGTCGCCGCCATCCGGTCCAGCCACGGCGCCAGCGGTATCTTCGCCGCCTTGGTCGTCAAGGTGAACAGGATGACCAGCATGGCGATCCGTTCGGCGCTGAACCCGGCCTTGTTGAGCGTGACCACCAGGGTGGAGACCAGGCCGTAGTAGCCGAGATAGGTCATGATGTAATGCGCGGTGATGTACAACACGCTGCGCCGGACCGGATGTGAGTTCATGCTTGCCTGTCTTTAGACCCGCTAACAAAACCCCTGATCCTGCGTTGCGCCTCCTTGTCGTACGACTTGTACTGCCTGCGTCGGCGCGCCTTGGCTCAGGTTCTCTGCGAGGTGTTGTTAGCGGCTCTTATTCGAGTTGATCCAAGAAACGGTTCAAAGTCCGCCCTGCTCCGCGCTCAGCGCTTCCCACTCCACCCGCACCGCGTCGCGCGCGGCCTCCGCGTTGGCGACGGCCCGCTCTATCGAGTCGCCCACGCACAGCGCGTAGCCCTGGCGGGAATTGGACGATTTAAGCGTCTCGCAGCGCAGGCCGGCGTGCAGCTGGCATTCCACCCGGATCACGCCCTGGGCGCTTTTCGCCTGCTCGACGCCGCTCACGTCCAGAATGCGGGCGTTTTCGTAGGAGAAGAAGCGGATGGCGGCGGCCTTGGCCGCCGGCTTGCGTTCGGGCCGCGGCAGATCGGTGAGCGCCGCGATGGTCTCGCCGGTGAGGTTGACGCCGCTGACCAGCTCGCACATTTCCCAGATTTGATCGCCGCCTATCCGGGTTTGCGATTCGATGATCCTGGGCCCGGACGGCGTCAGGCGGATCTCGGTGTGCGCGGGCCCGGTTTTCTGGCCGATGACGTCCAGAAAACGGCTGACCAAGGCCTTGACCGCCGCCTGCTGCGCCTCGTCCAGCCGCGCCGGCACCTGGTGGCCCAGCTCGATGAAGCGCGGCAGCGCCGTGACCTCTTTCTCGGTGATCATCGCGATCTCATGCCGGCCGTTGATGGACAGCGATTCCACGCTGTACTCCGGGCCGTGCAGGAACTCCTCCGCCAGAAGCGGCCCGTCCATCACCGCGCGGGAGCCGTTCCAGCGCGCCTCCAGATGCGCGTCCTCATCCACGAAGAACACGCCCTCGCTCAGACCGCCGGCATACGGCTTCAGCACCATGGCCTCGCCGTTGAGCGAGCGGAAAAAGCTTCTCGCGTCGTCCAGGCTTTGACAGACCTGATATCGCACCGGGCTCAGGCCGTGGCGGCCCAGCAGCTCCCGCATCTTGATCTTGTCGCGCGTGTTCAGCACCGCTTCCAGATTGTCGCCGGCGACGCCGAGCTCGATCGCGCATTGCGACGCCGGATGCAGGCCGTATTCGGTGAAGGACACCACCGCGTCGAACGGGTCCTTGGCGTGCCAGGCGCGCGCCAGCAGCAAGACCTCCTCCATGTCTTCGTAATCCATCACCGCGTAGCGCACCGCCGCGCCGTACTGGCGCTCATTGACGCGCTCCGGGATCTGCATCATCGAATAGCGGGCGCCCAATTGCTCCAGCCTGTCCAGCGTGTGGTTCAATCCCCCGACAACCAATACATGCGCTTGCTTCATTTATTTTCTCCTGATGAGGTGTCCCGCACCGCGGGGCGAAAGCCGGATCATGGGCGCAGTTTCGACAAATCGATGCCCATGCGCTTGGCCCAGACCCGGTTGCGCATCATCACCACGTTGAACAATTCGGGATGGGTGAGCTTGACCTCTTCCGGATTGAGGGCGAGCGCCAGCAGCTCCGCCATCCGTTGCCGGATATGGGTTTGCAGATTGGCCTGGTCCAGGCACTTCCGGCCCAGGCCGATGGAGTTGCTCAGCAATTTGATGCGGTGGAACCACAGCGCCGGCAGATAGAGCACATCGCCGGGCTTCAGCGTGCATTGCATCAGCTGGGCGGCGGGATCGTCGGCCAGCGCTTGCAGATCGGCGCCTCCCGTCTCCGTTTCCGGCAACATCGCCTGCGGCCCCAAGACGGTCCAGTGTTTTTCCCCCACCAGCTGCACATGCATGACGTCGATGGTGTAGGAGTCCTGATGCAGCCGGGTGACGCCGCCGCGCTGGCCCAGCCAAAGCTGGTGATTGGTGGAAATCACCTCGCCGTACAGATCGCGGCGGAAATCGTATTGGGCGATGTCCAGTTCCGGCATGTCCGCGGCCAGCTCGGGGCAGGAGGCCTGGTAATACCATTCCTGCAGATAGATGGGCGTCGCCTCCGGCCCCTCGTTGCGCATCAGCATGTCGACGAACTCGGCGAAGCTGGCCTGGGCGGAACGCTGGCTGCTATAGCTGTTGACCACCACCGGCGTCGCGCCGCAGCGCTTGGCCAGATGCTCGAAACTCCAATGGCGCACCGCCGGCCAGTCGGCGGCGTAGCCTTCCAGAATCACCGGCCGCTGCTGGTGGCGGTATTCGCGGTCGAACGCCTCCTTGCTCAAGCCCCGGCGGCGCTCGATGCCCGGCGCCCGGCGCAGGGCCTCGGCGACGGGGCCGCTGGAGAACGCGTTTTCAACGATCTCCAGGCTGGCGACATCGCGCCGCTTCAGGATATTCGCTTCGATCAGAACGGGAGCGTGTTGCATGGATTCCTCCAATAGACTTAGAGCCGCTAACAAAACCTCGCAGAGAACCTGAGCCAAGGCGCGCCGACGCGGACAGTACAAGTCGTACGACAAGGAGGCGCAACGCGGGATCAGGGGTTTTGTTAGTGGGTCTTATTGGCGGGCGCGCGCCCGCAGAATGGTGTCCCTTATCGTCGTCAGCACTTGCGGCCGCAAAGCGTCCTGATGCGGCAGCCAGCGATGGATGAAATGCTCGCAGTCGTCCAGCCAGACAATATGCTTGCTGCGGGCGTTCATGGCCGCGGCCAGATAACCGTCCAGCGTCTCGGCCGGCACCACCGCGTCCTTGCCGGCGCCGATGATCAGCAAGTCGCCGCTGAATTCGCGCAGGCCGGCATAGGCCGGGGAGTCCGGATAGGGGCCGGGACGGGCCAGGCCGCCGTCGAAACGGGATTCGGCGGCGTCGGCCGGATAGCTTGCAGGGCAGAACAGCACCAGGCAGGCGGGCTTCAACACCGGCGCGACCCAGGCGGCGAGATGGCCGCCCATGCTGGTGCCGATCAGGGTCAGCGGCTCGCGCTTGTCCAGGTGTTCCGCGGCGGCCAGCGTTTCCTCGTAACGACGCCGCAGGCAGGCCTCTTCCAGCGCCCCGCTGCTGTCGCCGTTGCCGGAGAATTCGAAGCACACCGAGCCCAGGCCGTGCCCGGCCAGGTGGTCCAGCACATAGCGTATGGTGTGCCGGTTCGCGGTCTGGCCCAGCCCGTGCAGGGTGAGGACGCTGCTTGCCGCGCCGGCGTCCGGCTGCACGCGGGTGGCGGCCAGCCAGTGCTCGCCGGCGCTAAAGACGAAGTCTTCGGTTTTCATCTGCGGGCTCGCGGACATGTCGGGGGCGTCCATCTTGATGCCGGCCCGGCCGCTCAACGGCTTGCCGCGGCGGCCAGCGCCGGGAAGCGTTCGGCGCGGACCCGCTCCCATTCCTGGCGCAGCACGCTGTAATAGATCACATCGCGGCGACGGCCGCCGGGCATGAAGTTGAAGCTGCGCAGCACGCCTTCCTCCGTCGCGCCGATGCCGGCCAGGCCCGCGCGCGCGCCGGCGTTCAGCACATCAGTCTTGAACTCCACGCGCTCGCATTCCAGCGCTTCGAACGCGTGCTTGAGCAGTTCGAACTTGACCGCGCGGTTGATGCCGGTGCGCCGCGCGTCCCGGCACAGCCAGGACCAGCCTATCTCCAGGCGGCGCTCGCCCTCGGCGAGATTGCCGTAAGCGGTGCTGCCGACGATGCGGTCCGTTTGGCGGTCGATGATGGCGAACACGATGCGGCTGCCGTTGAGCGTGTCCTGTATCGCCTGCTCGACGAAGCGGCCCAGATCGTCCGGCGTCTGGATGCGGGCGACGAAGTACTCCCAGATGGCGGGCTCGAACACGATGCGCTCGAACGCCGCGTAATCGCCGATCTGAATCCGGCGCAAGCGCACGCGTTCGTTTTCCAGGGTGAGGTCCTTCAAATTACGCCAAGTCATGTATCGCTCCTTGCATAGGTTTAAGCGGGCCGCGTATCAGAAAGAAGGCTGCGGCGCCCGGCCATCCCGCACATACGCCGCGTCCGCCGAAAACGCTTCCGGCGTCCGCGCGTGGTGCGCATAGATGTCGTCCAGCTGCGCCATATAGCGCTGATGAATCATTTTGCGCTTGGGCTTGAATTGAGAAGTCAGCAGGCCGTTCTCGATGGAAAACGGCTCATCGACGATGAGCGCCGCCAGGATGCGCGCCTCCTGGAAAACATCCTCGTTCAGCGCCCGGATATGCCGGCGCAAAGCCTCGGCGTCCGCCCCGGCCAAGGCCGGGGACAGGATGGCCGTGATGAAGGGCTTGCCGGTGCCGTACAACACGCATTCGTGCACGTCCGGGTGCCGGCGCAAGCCCTCTTCCAGCGGCCTCGCCAGCACGTTGCGGCCGCTGGCCATGGTCAAGACGTCGTCCACGCGGCCGTGGATGTACAGGAAACCGTCCTCGTCCACATGGCCCAGATCCCAGGTCTTGACCTCGGCGCTGGGCAGGAAGCTTTTTTCGCTGACGCCGGGATCGCACCAGGTATAGCGGCAGTTGACCGGATGGCGGCTGGCCACGATCAAGACGCCGTCCTGGTCGAAACGGATGGACTTGTTGGGCAGCACCTTGCCCACGCTGCCCAGGCGGAAGGCGCCGGGATGGTTCTTGGCGACGATGCAGGCCTCGTTGCTGCCGTATCCCTCGTATAGCGGCACGCCGGCATGGTTGAAGAATTCCAGCACCGTCCGGCTGGCCGGGGCGGAGCCGGTCCACAGATAACGGACGCGCCCGCCGAGCGCGGCCTGTATCTGCGCGCCGCGGGCGGCGGGATCGGCGTCCCCGTGCCGCTGCGACAGGCTGGCGCGCAAGGCTTCGTAAAAACCCGGCACGCCCATGACGACGGTGGGCTGGCAGGCCTTGGCCATGTCCAGCGCCTGATCCAGATCGGAAAGCGTGAGGTCGTGTCCAAACGCCAGCGCCGAATAAATCCAGTAGCGTTGCTGCAGCAAGGCCAGCCGCAGGAACACCAGCAGATTGTCGCCGTCCCCATGCCCGAACATCGCCTGCACTTCATTGATGGAACTGTTGACGCTGGCGACGGTGGCTTCCAGGCCCTTGGGCGCGCCGGTGCTGCCCGAGGTGAATTTGATCGCCAGCACGTCGGCCGGGTCATAGCCGGCGTGCAGAGGCCGCTCCGTCGCGTCCGCCTCGGCGCGCTCGGCCCAGGCCTGGACTTCGGCGATGTCGAACACCGCGCCCGAGCGGTCCACGCCCTCGGCGAACAAGGCTTTCAAGCCGTAAAGGTCCACGATGCGCGCCGGCTCGAAACGCCCGGCCTCGAAGCCCGCGGTCACCGCCCCCAGTTTCAGGACGGCCAGATCCAGCAGCACGAATTCGATCCGATTGCGCGATAAAACGCCCACCCGGTCGCGCGGACGCAGGCCCAGCGCATGCAAGCGCCGGGCCACGCGCGCCGCCTTGCGGTCCAGCTCGGCCAGCGTCCAGGCCTGCACGGCGCCGTCTTGCCGGAAGCGGATCACATGTCGCTCGTCATCGCATCCGCGCAGCGCGATGGCGTTGACCAGATCGACGTCCGGGCCGCGCGGCGCTTGAGACCTCAGTCCGCTCATAACCGCCCTTCCTCCGCCGCGCCCGCCCGGCGCAGCGGCGTGAAAAAGCGCTGCTCCGCCAAGTCCAGAGCGGCGCCCGGCGGCGACAGCTCCACGCTTTCCGGCCAGACGTCGACGCCTTCCATGCCCAGGGCGCGGCCCAGGCGCTGGGCGAAGCGCGGCATCAGCGGACCGGCGGCCTGAGCCAGCAGGCGGGCCGTGGCCAGCTCCAGCGCGACCGCGGTCCGGTATTCGTCGCGCAGCGCCGGGTTCCGACGGATGCGCTCGTTCGATTTGGCGAAGCGCAGCGCGCCGGCCACCAGCCCGTCCAGCTCTTCCGTCACGCGGTTGAGCGTGAAACCGTCGGCGCCGTAATGGGTGCTCAGGCTGGCCAGCCGATTGCTCAGCGCGTCGAAATAGGCGGTGTGAGCGGCGGTCCAGTTGCCGGCGTCGGGCGCGCGCTGCTGGAAATCCTGCCGCAAGCGCTCGCCCAGACCGCTCAACCAGGCCTGCCACTGGCCCAAGAGCGTCCGCTCCACGCACGCATGGAAATCCTCCAGCGTAAAATTGGTCCGCTCCTGCTCGCCGCGCGTGCGCGCCAGGTAATAGCGCACCGCGTCCACGCTGTCAGGGCTCAGGATGTCCTTGCCCCATACCGCGTGCCGGCGGCTGGTGGAGAACTTCAGACCGTCGAGCAGGTAGAACTCGTTCTCGTTGTAGTCGATGTCGCACTGCCAGTCCGGGAAGGCCATCCGGTACAAGGCCGGGTACAGGATGGAGTGGTAATAGCTGTTGTCGTAGCCGAAGAAGTGGACGATCTTCCAGTCCGGCTGCGGCCGGTCGGCTTGCCAGGGCTTGCCCAGCCGGCCGCCCAGTTCGGCGATGCCGTACAGGAAGCCGTAAGCCATTTCCGGCCACACCCAGATCACCTGCTCGCCCTCGACCTCCTCCGCCGGCGGCACGCCCCATTGCGCCGGATGGGTGATGGGCACCCAATAGTCCTTGCGCGCCAGCACCCGCTCCGCCAATTGCTGCAAGCGCGGCGACACCTTGCCCAGGCGCTGATGCTGCTCCACCGCGTCCTTGAAGGCGGACAGATTGATCATGTAGCGGCGGATGGCGCCGGTGACCGGCGTCGCGTCCGACAGCCGCGAACGCGGCGCGTCCAGATCCACGCAGTTGTTGGGCTCGCCGCACTCCTCGCAGATATTGCCGCCGCAGGGCGAGCCGCAGCTTGGACACTTGGCGGAAACGTCCACCTCGTACAGATAATCGCCGGTTTCGGCGTCGAACAGCGCCGCGTCGGAACGCAGCTGCGCGCCGCCCCGCACCAGGCGCGAGAAGAAATCGCGCAGGCCGGCCGCGTAAGCCGGGTCCCGGGTGGTGACGGTGTATTGATCGAGATGGATGTCCATCAGATCCAGCGTGGACTGGATCGCCGCCGAGTAATGGCTGGCCACCTGCTGGGGACTGCTGTTTTCCTGGCGGGCGCGGCCCACCACATAGCTCTGGTAATCGTCGCTGCCGGTCAGGTGGTAGGCCTCGTGTCCGCTGGCGCGCAGGAAGCGCACATAGACGTCGGCGCCCAGATAGGGACCGGACAGATGGCCAAGGTGCAGGTCGCCGTTGGGCGTGGGCGGCGTGGAAAACACGAATACCGGCCGCCCCTTCAGACGCGCGGCGCCGTTGTCCTGCGCGGCGGCCTCGCGTTTGGCCGCGTCCCGCCAGTAGAAGTCGCAGAAGCGCAGCGGCTGCCCGCCGGTATTGCGCAACACGTGTTTTTCAAACGGTTTGAACAGCACCAGGCTGCCGGCGCGCACCGGCTGGGAGCGGCCGTCGGCGTCGATGACGCCCTCGCCGCTCAGAATCAGAAAGGCTTCCAGCTCGTCGTGCTTGTGTGGCTGGCTTTCCCCCCCGGGCTCGACGACGCCGTAGGCCAGCCGCACCTGCTCCTGCTCGCCCAGGCCGGCGATGGACGCCATCTCGATGCCGAAAGCCGGCGACCGCTGCGCTTCGTTCAATTCTATGATGTGCATGATCGGCTATCCCTTGGTGAGAGTGTGATTGAGCAGGGCGACGGCTTCCGCGGCGACGCCGGGTGCCAGCCGGTAACCGGAGCCGTTGCACGCTCCGACAAACAGAACGCGTCGATGGCGGCCGAGGTATTGCGCCAGCGGCTCGCGGCTTGGGCTGTAGGCGTCGCAGAACACCCGGCCCGAGCTCAGCAGCGGCGCCAGCGCCGGCGCGACGCCCCGCAGCGCCTCGCGCGCCTCGGCGATCTCGCGAGCCTCCACCCCGGCCTGCCGGCACTGTTCCGGCGACACGTCCCATTGCTGGCAGGTGTAGCTGAACAGCCAATGCCCGCGGTGCGGCAGCGGCGCCAGAAAAGCGTCCTCGGCGGGGAAGAACAGTGCGGCCCCCTCCTCCGCCGGCCGCTGAAGATGCAGGGCCACCACCTTCTTGACGCGCACCCCCAGCCCGGCGGTCAGCCCGCTCCAGCAGCCCTCGTTGACCCATGGCCCAGGGGCCAGCACCACGGCGTCGGCGGCCAGCTCCCGGCCGCTGGACAAGCTCAGGCGAGCGCCGTCGGCGCTCTCGTCCAGCGCCTCGACCCCCACGCCTTCCAACACCTCGGCGCGGCCGCGCAGACGCTGCGCGTGCCATAAGGCCAGCCCCTGCACATCCGTCACATGGCAATCCGGCATCCGCCACAGCTCGCGGCCGGCCGGCAGATCCGGCGCGACGCGCGACTGTTCCTCCGCCGACAAGGGCAGCAGGCCGGCGCAGCGGGCGCGGATCTCATCGGCGTCGGCCGCGCCGGCCGCGACGAAAAAGTCGAAACCGTGCATGGGCAGCTGCGGATGGCGGGCGCGCAAGGTCTGGTAGTAATCCGCGCTGGCCGCGCTCAGTTGGCGCACGCGCTCGGAGCGTCCCACCGGGAAATGGACGCCGGCGGAATACATCGACGCTCCCGCGCCGACCAGGCCGCGGTCCACCAGGGTGAGCCGGACCCGCGGCTCGCGCTCCAGCAGGCGCGCGGCTATCGTGCAGCCGAGGATGCCGCCGCCGACGACGACGATGCGGGGCGCCGTCATGCCCATTCCCTCTTGTTCTTGCGCTCGTCCGCGCGCGCCGAGGCCAGCGGCGCCCAGGACACGAA
The DNA here is from genome assembly GCF_020544465.1 of Chromobacterium rhizoryzae. Taxonomy (NCBI): domain Bacteria; kingdom Pseudomonadati; phylum Pseudomonadota; class Betaproteobacteria; order Neisseriales; family Chromobacteriaceae; genus Chromobacterium; species Chromobacterium rhizoryzae. Next base: position 1,598,296 of record NZ_CP066126.1, on the reverse strand, counting down.
GGCGGCGTCGACATCGCCGGCGCGCGGCGCGTCCAGCATGCGGTTGATGACAATCTGGCTGCGCCACGCGGTCAGGCTGAGATTGGGATCGGCCAGGCCGCGCTGCTGGCGGATGGCGTTCAGGATGAACAGGCTGCGATTGCGCGGCAGCTTGCCCAGCGCCGCGTAATCGCGGTCGACGGCGATTTCCTCGCCCTCGCGCTCCAGGCGCTCCCGCAGCGGCTGCAAGAAGGGCGTGGGCGCCGGCTTGAAGCCGCTGGCCCAGATCACCACGTCCGCTTCCAGCGTTTCCGGCGCGTTGGCGCCCAGATGGCGGGCGGCGATGGACCAGCGCTCGCCGTTCCGGCCGATGGCGCGCACCTCGCGGAAGGGCAGCAGGCGGATGTCGATAGGCGCGCGTTCGATGAAGCGCAGCGAGTAGATCTGTTGGTAGAGGCTGCGCAAGGTGCATTCGGAAATGCCGTCGCTGCTGAGCAGATTGCGCTTGATGAAGGCGCTGCGGAAGATTTCGTCCTGCTCGTAAAAATAATTGGAATGGGTGGGCGTATACAGATCGTTGGTGAACGGGGAATCGTCGAGCGGGAAGTAATTCTCCCGCCGCGACAGCCAGCTCAGCGCCGCCGGCGCCTGGCCCCCGCCGCGGCGCAGCAAATCCAGCACCACCTCGGCGCCGGACTGGCCGCCGCCTATCACCAGCACGCGCTTGCCCGCCGCGACGCCGGCCTTGGCGGCGAACTCATTGACGTGGAAATGCGTGCTGTCGTCGAGACAGGAGCGCGCGAAGTCCGGCACCTCCGGCACAATGCCGACGCCGACAACCACATTGTCGCCCTGCACCCTTCGCTTCGTGGTCTGCACCACGAAGGCGCCGCCGTCGAAATCGACCTCCAGCACCCGCTCGCCAAAGCAGATATTGCCGTTGCTCTCCGCCGCCCATTTCAGATAATCGCGAAATTCCAGCCGCGACACCTGATCGAAGCGCGCATTGAGAAACTGCAGCAATCTGCCGTGCTGGTGCAGATAGGACACAAAGGAAAAGCGGTTGGTCGGGTCCGCCAGCGTGACCAGATCCTTGAACAGGGAGACTTGCAGCCCCGCGCCGGGAATCATCATGCCGTCGTGCCAGGTGAACGCCGCTTTCTGTTCGAAGAAGATGCTCTTGATGTCGTGCTGGCCATGCAAGAGCGAAGCCACGCTCAGATTGGACGGCCCGCTGCCGATGCCGATGCAGTGATATTTCATGGTGTATTGGCACTTGAAGTGTATGCAAGACAAAAGGAGCCGCGATGAACTGCGTATCGCAGCGGCGGAAAATCCAACCGGCACTCTCATTCGCAATCAACAACAACCGCAAAACCGCCAAAACATCGCCGGGGGCGAAACGCCGCCCGCTCCGGCATCAACCTCCGCTATTTCGTCCAGACCAGTACCAAAGGCCAGGCCGTATCCCGTTGTAGAAACGCCTCAGGCCTCGTTTCGTCTCCACCCTCGCCAAACGCCAAACCGCTGCGCCGCCGCGGACGGCCGCGCCGCAAACCCGCGTCCTCTGTGGCTAGGAGGCTGAAATCCCCAAGCCGTATCGATCAATATATTCCAATGTCATTCAAGCTATCACATGACTTTTGTCATGTCAAACAACATTAAAAACCAAAAATAGATGATATTCGTCAAATAGATACCATTAATCAGGACAGTTTTCGGTGAAAGAAAGGCTGTCATCATCCCGACGACAAGAGCGGCGCATCCGGGCGGACGCCGCCGCTTCAAACGCAAAACAGGCCGGGAATCCCGGCCTGTTTCGCTAGAGCGCCTGACTCGAAATCAGGCGTGGGTATCGCTGGCTCAAACCAGCTGGAAGGGGTACACCGAGCCCAGGCCCAGGATGCCGCTCAACTCGTCCAGCGCGGTGCGGCTTTCGATCAGCAGCTGCGGATCGGCCAGGTCTTCGCTGCTCAGGCGGTCGCGATAATGGCGATCCACCCAGCCGTTGAGCGTGGCGAACAGCGCGTCGCTCATCAGCACCTTGGGGTTGAGCGCGGCAATCTCCTCCGCCGACAGCGCCACGCGCAGCCGCAGGCAGGCGGGGCCGCCGCCGTTCTGCATGCTTTGCTTGAGATCGAACACCTTGACCTCGTCGATGGGACCGCCGCCGGCGACCAGCTTGCCGAGGTAGGCCCAGACGCGCGGCTGATTGCGGCACTCTTCCGGCACCACGATGATCATCTTGCCGTCCGGCTTGGACAGCAGCTGGCTGTTGAACAGATAGCTCTTCACCGCCTCCTCGACGCTGACCTCCGCCGCCGGCACCTCCACCGACACGAAGCGGCCGCCGACCGCCGCCAGCTTGGCGCTCAGCTCGGCCAGCACCTGGTGCTGGTCGACAAAGGATTTCTCGTGGTGGAACAGCACCTGGCGGTTGCCCACCGAGATCACGTCGTTGTGGAACACGCCGGCGTCTATGGTGTCCGGGTCCTGCTGCGCGTAGACCACGCGCTCCGCGCTCAGGCCGTGCAAGCGCGCCACCGCCTGGCAGGCTTCCAGGGTCTGGCGCGCCGGGAACTTGGCCGGCTTGGGATAGCGGGCGTCGAAAGCCGCCGCGCCGAACACGAAGAACTCCACCCCCGCGCCGTCGTACTCGGCGCAGAAACGGGTGTGGTTGGCCGCGCCCTCGTCGCCGAAATGCATCTGCGCCGGCAGCGCCGGATGCACGGCGAAGCGGGACTCGTCGGCGAACATCGCCCGCAGCAGCCGGCCCGTGGTCGGATGCTCGATCGAACGGTGGAATTTATTGTTCAGATTGGCCGGGGTGAAATGCACGCGGCCGTCGGCGGTGTCGCCGGACGGGCTGACGGTGGCGGCGTTGGCGGTCCACATGCAGGAGGCCGAGCAGGCCGCGGCCAGGATGGCCGGCGCTTCCCTGGCGGCGCGCGCCACCACCTCGGCGTCGCTGCCGCCAAAGCCCAGCAGACGCAGGCTGGCCACGTCCGGACGCTCGTGCGGGGCCAGCACGCCCTGCTTGAAGCCCAGATCGTGCAAGGCCTTCATCTTGGCCAGGCCCTGCTTGGCGGCCAGCTTGGGATTGGACGCGGCGCTGACGTTGCTGGTGGACGCCACATTGCCGAAGGACAGGCCGCTGTAATTGTGCGTCGGGCCCACCAGGCCGTCGAAATTCACTTCATAGGCGTTCATTTGGAGAATGCTCCCTTGCCTCAATCCATCTGAATGGCGGGACGGCCATCTGGCCCCTTCTCGCCACCTAACTCTTTTGCGTTGACTACACGCCCCCTCTCCCCCGCTCCTCTCCCCTTGCGGGAGAGGGGTTGGGGAGAGGGGGCGCTCTTAAAACACCATGCCGGGAGACAGCTGCGCCGGCACGGTCAGGCTGTCGCATTCCAGCGAGGCCACCGGGTAGGCGCAGTAGTCGGCGGCGTAATAGGCGCTGGCGCGATGGTTGCCGGAGGCGCCGACGCCGCCGAAGGGCGCGGCGCTGGACGCGCCGGTCAAGGGCTTGTTCCAGTTCACCACGCCGGCGCGGCTTTCCAGCAGATAGCGTTCGTACAGCGCGCGCTCGTCGGACAGCACGCCGCCGGCCAGGCCGAAGCGGGTGTCGTTGGCGATGGCGATGGCCTGATCGAAATCGGCGTAGCGTATCACTTGCAGCAGCGGGCCGAAGTATTCCTCGTCCGGACGCGCGGCGGCGGTGGTGTCGATGATGCCCGGGCTCAGCAGCGCCGCGTCCGGCGTCAAGCGGCGCATCTCCAGCAGCGCCTTGCCGCCGGCCGCCAGCATCGCGGCCTGGGCTTGCAGCAGCGCCTCGGCGGCGGCGCTGGAGATCACCGCGCCCATGAAGGGCGCCGGTTCGGCGTCGTATTTGCCGACGCGCAGCTTGGCCGCCACCTCCACCAGCCGCGCCAGCAGCGCGTCGCCCCAGGCGCCTTGCGGCAGCAGCAGCCGGCGCGCACAAGTGCAGCGCTGGCCGGCGGAGACGAAGGCGGACTGGACGATGTGGTGGACAGCGGCGTCGATGTCCTGGACACCCTCCACGATCAGCGGATTGTTGCCGCCCATTTCCAAGGCCAGGATCTTGTCCGGATGGCCGGCGAAGTTCTTGTGCAGCAGCGCGCCGGTGGCGGAACTGCCGGTGAAGAACAGGCCGTCGATGCCGGCGTGGCCGGCCAAGGCCGCGCCGGTGTCGCGCGCGCCTTGCAGCAGCGCGATCACGCCGGCCGGCAGGCCGGCTTCGGCCCACAAGCGCACCGTTTCCTGCGCCGTCCACGGCGTCAGTTCGGACGGCTTGAAGATCACCGCGTTGCCGGCCAAGAGCGCCGGCACGATGTGGCCGTTGGGCAGGTGGCCGGGGAAGTTATAAGGGCCGAACACCGCCACCACGCCGTGCGGCTTGTGGCGCAGCACCGCCTGGGCGTCGCCCATGGCGGCGGCGCGTTCGCCGGTGCGCTCGTGGTAGGACTTCAGCGAGATGTCCACCTTGTTGACCATGGTGGTCACTTCGGTCTGCGCTTCCCACAAGGGCTTGCCGGTTTCCTGGGCGATGACGCGGGCCAGCGCGTCCTTATTGGCGCTCAGGAGTTCGCCAAAGCGCTTGGCCACCGCCACGCGCGCGTCCAGCGGCGTGCGCGCCCAGTGCTTGAACGCGGCGCGGCCGGCGGCCACAGCGGCGTCCACCTGGGCGGCGTCGGCGGCGCGGCCCTGCCATAGCGGGCTATTGTCGGCCGGATTGGTTTTGCTCAGCGCCGCGCCGGCGCCTTCCTGCCACTGACCGTTGATGAATAAGCTGCTCACTATGCATTCTCCTTGGGGTAGAGCGCGACGCAGCGCAGATGGCCGCCCTCTTCCACGTTCAGCGCCTGCGCCTGTTCCGGCGTCAGCAGGATTTCATGGGTGGGCGCCAGCGTCTCGGCCAGGACGGCGCGGAAGCCGGCCAGCGAGTCGTTGGACACCAGGTAGAAGTTCTTGTCGCCTTCCGGCAGCGGGTCCGCCAGCCGCGCCGCGACCGTCGCGCTTTCCTTCACCGCGCGGATTTCGCTGGTATAGGTCTGCACCGTCGGGCCGGCGTCGAAGATGTCGACATAGCCCTCGTAGCGGAAGCCTTCGGATTCCAGCATCGCCACCGCCGGGCGGGTGTTTTCATGGGTCTGGCCGATCACCGCCTGCGCCTCCGGCGGCAGGAAGTCGATGTAGACCGGATGCTTGGGCATCAGCTCGGCGACGAAGGCCTTCTGGCCGACGCCGGTCAGGTAATCGGCGTGGGCGAAGTCTATGGAGAAGAAGTGGCGGCCCAGACCCTCCCAGAACGGCGAGCGGCCGGCCTCGTCGGACACGCCGCGCATCTCGGCCACCACCAGCTTGCCGAACAGCTGCGGGAACTGCGCCAGGAACAGGAAGCGGCTCTTGGACAGCAGGCCGCCGTTGCGGTTGGCGCGGTAGTCCGGGTGCAGGAACAGCGTGCACAGCTCGGAATAGCCGGTGTGGTCGTTGGACAGGAACAAGGTGTCGTGGCGCGAATACACGCCCAACTCCTCGGACGCGTGGACGATGGTGCCGACGCGGTAGTTGTACCACGGCTCCTTCAGGCCCACCGCGGCTTCCAGCGCGCAGATGCCGGCGATGGCGCCGGTGGCGCCGTCTTCCATCACGAAGACATAGCCTTGGTCGGCCTTGTCCAGCTCGCCGGCGAAAGACAGCACCGAGCGGGCGATGCGGCGCGACAGCCGCTCTTCGTTGACCGGCAGCGAGGTCAGGCCGACGCCGGCGCTGCGCGCCAGATTCATCAGGCCGTCCAGGTCCTTGTGGGCTACGGGGCGGATGAACATCATGCTGCGGACTCCTTCTGCTGCAAACCGGCCACTTGAACCTGGCCGCCGCTGGCGAGACCCAGCGCGCGGGCGGCGTCGGGATTGATGAAGGCCACGCCGTCCACCACCGCCACGCGGCACACCGCGGCGGCGAACTCGCTGGACTCCAGATTGCTCAACAACTGCGGCTGCGCCTGCTCCGGCAGGCTGGCCAGCACTTCCACCGGGTAGCAGCGGCTGTTTTCCAGCGTTTTCAGCCGGTCCACCTCGGCGGTCAGCACCGCGCCGCCGTCGAAGATGTCGATATAGTTGTCGGCTTCGAAACCCTCGTTGCACAGCAGCTGGCAGGAGCGCTCGAAGCTGGCGTGGATCTGGCCGATGGCGTGCTGCGCCTCGTCCGGCAGCAAGGGCACGTAGATCGGATAGCTGGGCATCAGCTCGGCGATGAAGGTCTTGCTGTGGCTGACGAAGGCCTGTTCCACCTGCAGGAAATCCATATTGAAGAAGCGGCGGCCGATGGCGTTCCAGAACGGCGACTGGCCGGCGTCGTCGTGAATGCCCTGCATCTCCGCGATCACGCGGCGGCCGAAGCGCTCGCGCTTGCTGGCGATGAAGAGCAGCCGGGCGCGCGACAGCAGCTCGGCGGCCAAGGTCTCCAGATGGCCGTCCACGTAGAAGCCGCACAGCTGCACCATGCCGGTCAGGTCGTGGCACATATTCAGCACGTGCACGCGGTTGTTGACCTTCAGCGCGCGCGAGGCATGCACGAAGATTTCGCTGCGGTAGCTGTAGAAGGGCTCGTCGAAGCCGGCGGAAGCGTTGATGGACGCGGTGCCCAGCACCTGGCCGCCCTCCTCCAGCACGAACATATAGTATTCGCAGCCGGAGTCGCCGGTGGCCTCGTGCTCGAAGGCGGACACGGACTGCTGGATACGCTCGAACAGCTTTTCCCGGTTATTGGGCAAGCTGGTGACGCCGATGCCGCTGGCCACCGCCATGCGTTCGATGGCGGGCAGATCGGAGGTGCGGACGGGACGCACTGTAAGCATGGGACATCTCCCCTATCGCTGAAATCCGGCCGGGCCGCGGCGAGACCGCGGCGCAGCATCACCCGCGCGCCTGCCAGGGGCGGGAGCGTGGGCGGATAACGGTATTGTGTCTTGGAGCAAGGGCGGCCGGCGGCCGCCCGGAATCAGTGCCGCGGGCGCTTATCGACCGGCGACCAGTTCGGCGATGGCCGCGTCGAAACGCGCCAGGCCTTCGTCGATGTCCTGATCCTCGATCACCAGCGACGGCGCCAGGCGCACCACGCTCAAACCGGCCACCAGCAACATCAGGCCCTGCTTTTCAGCGGCTTTCAGGAACTCCTTGGCGCGGCCGGCGTAAGCGTCGGTCAGCACGCAGCCCAGCAGCAGGCCCATGCCGCGCACGGTCTTGAACACCTGGTATTTGGCGTTGATCGCGTTCAGGCCGTCGACGAAGCGCTGGTGCTTGGCGCGCACGCCGTCCAGCACCGCCGGCTCCTTGACCAGTTCCAGCACCTTGTGCGCCACCGCGCAGGCCAGCGGGTTGCCGCCGTAGGTGGAGCCATGGGTGCCGATGCCGAAGCTCTTGGCCACTTTCTCGGTGGTCAGCATCGCGCCGATCGGGAAGCCGCCGCCTATACCCTTGGCGGAGCTGAGGATGTCCGGGGTCACGCCGTATTCCTGATAGGCGAACAGCGAACCGGTGCGGCCGACGCCGCTTTGCACTTCATCGAACACCAAGAGCGCATTGTGCTGGTCGCACAGCTGGCGCGCGGCTTCCAGAAAGGCCTTGTCGGCCGGCATCACGCCGCCCTCGCCCTGGATGGGTTCGATCACCACCGCACAGGTCTGGTCGGAGATGGCCGCTTTCAGCGATTCGATGTCGTTGTATTCGAAGTGGGCGATGCCGCCCGGCACCGGGCCGAAGCCTTCGGTGTACTTGGGCTGGCCGCCGACGCTGACGGTGAACAGGGTGCGGCCGTGGAAGGAGTTCTTGCAGGCCAGGATCTGGTTCTTTTCCGGGCCGAAGTGATCGGAACCGTATTTGCGCGCCAGCTTGAAGGCGGCTTCATTGGCTTCCGCTCCGGAGTTGCAGAAGAACACGCGCTCGGCGAAGGTGGACTCGGTCAGCAGCTTGCCCAGCTTCAAGGCCGGCTCGTTGGTGAACACATTGGACACGTGCCACAGCTTGGAAGCCTGCTCGGTCAAGGCCGCCACCAGCTGCGGGTGGCAATGGCCCAGCGAGTTGACGGCGATGCCGCCGGCGAAATCGATGAATTCGCGGCCGCTCTGGTCCCATACGCGGGAACCCAGGCCCTTGACCGGGATGAAACCGGCCGGACCGTAATTGGGGACCATGACCTGGTCGAAATCGGCGCGCGTTACAGTATTGCTCATCTTGATGGTTCCCTTCCTGCTCTATCGTCGTTTCTTATCCGTATCATGAAATCCCAAGCGGCTGGCCGGACCGGTCGTGATGCCGGCTTTATCGATGATTTCATGAAGTTTCAATGATTCTAAGGTAAGCCCGTCGCAAATCCATATCCGGTTTGCGACACCGGCGTATACATTCTTTGATACAGCGCAATAAATTTTGTCCGACAACATCCATTACAGAGGTCAACTGTGCTCAATCCGGCTGTAAACGCCGCCCTCCGGCGCGCTGCGGGATCATCAAGATAGATCAACTCTATTGTCTTATCAACGCCGGGAAACCGCTCATCCATGAAAAACGCCCGGGCCGGCGGCCCGAGCGTCCTTACCTTGCCCGCATCGGCGCTCAGTCGCCGCCGCGCGCCTCCTGCCGGCTAAAGCGCGCACCGTCGCCGCTGACGCCGCGCCAATAAGGCGCTTCCGCGCCCAGGCCCGGCCGGTACGGCGTCCAGTTGCGCCCGTCCGGCGAGAACTGCAGCGCCTGGCCGGGGAACTCCGTCAGCACCGCCGCCGCCCCGCTCGCCAGGCCCGGCGGCGCGATGCGCAGACCGATGCCGGCGCGCTCCAGCTTGGCCGCCTCGCGCCAGCCCAGCACTGCGGCGAACTGCTGCCAATCCCGGTTCAAGGCCGCGCGGTCCACCAGATGGCTGACGCCCAGCTGATAACGCTCGCCCTGACGATAAGGCCGTTCCCAGCCCGCGCGGTGCCAGGCGCGCTCGGCCAATGCCAGCAGCCGCGGATAGGCCATGTATTCAAACTGGGCGTCGCTGCGCATCACCTCGCTCCAGGCCTGGCCCTGGATGCCGGCGAAGCCCGCCGACGCGGCCTCGCTGGGCACTTCGAAAGCCTTGCCCTGACGGTCCGTCATCACCTCGGCGTTCTGCGGCAGATTGTCCGGCGCGAAGCTGAACACCTTATAGCTGTCGGTGGCGCGCGAGGCCCAGTAATAGCCGCGTTCCTTGGGGTTCAACTCATAGGGGAAGTCGAAGTACAAATAATCCGGCATCGCCAGCACGGTCTCAAAACCCTTGTTGGCGAACTCGTGCGCTTCCTTGGCCGCGCCCCAGAACAAGGCGTCCCACTCGGTCACCATCACCTTGGCGGTGGCGAAGTCCTTGGGCGATTTCGCGCCCTTCAAACCGTCCTGCCAGGCGCCCATCGTGGCGATGCCGTGCCGCGCCAGGATGCGGCTGACGTCCTCGGCGAACTGCAAGGGCAGATCGGCGACGGTTTTCCCCGGCCGCTCCGCCAGCAGCGCGCGGCAGGCCGGCGAGCGCGCCCAGGGCTTGTCCTGCTCCGCCAGCTTGATCTTGCCCTTGCCGGGGTCCTGGCCGGACAGGTCCTGGAAACCACCGCCCAGCAAGATGTTCTTGGCCTCGTCGCCGCCAAAGTGCCAGACCGCCAGCGGCGCGCCGGCCTCGCGGTGCATGGCGGCCACTTCCGACACCACTTTGTCGACGAAGCGCGGCACGCCGGGCACGCAGGGATTGACATAGGTGTGACGGTCGTAGAATTGCACCGACAAGGTGTTGGAACGGTCTTGCGGATCGATCAGCCGGTAGGCGGAGGCGGCTTCCGGCTGCTCCAACTGGCTGAGGTGGCGATAACGCCGCTCCATCGCCATCACCGCCGCGCGCGCGTGCGCCGGCATGTCGATTTCCGGAATCACCTCGATGAAGCGCGCCTTGGCGTAACGCAGCAATTCCACATACTGCTCGCGGCTCAAATAGCCGCCGCCGGAACGGTTGTCCGGACCGGACCCCAGTTGCGGCAGCAGGCAGCGGTCCTCGTTCAGATCGTGACAGCGGCGCGCGCCGACCTCGGTCAATTCCGGCAGGCCGTTGATCTGCAAGCGCCAGCCTTCATCGTCGGACAGATGCAGATGCAGCTTGTTGAGCTTGTAGGCGGCCATCTGCTCGATCAGGCGCTTGAGCGTGGCCGGCTGACGGAAATTGCGCGCCACGTCCACCATGAAGCCGCGGTGCGCGTAGCGCGGCGCGTCCTCCACCGTCAGCGTCGGGATCTCGCCGCCGCCTTGCGGCATCAGGCCCAGCAGGGTCTGCGCGCCGTAGAACAGGCCGGCGGCGTCATGCGCGTCTATGCGCGCGCCGCCGCGCCCCACCCGCAAGCGGTAACCGCCGGCGACGGCGATGTCGGCCGGCAAGCCCTTGACCACCGCGCCGCTGACCGGCAGGCCCTGTCCGGCCAGGCCCAGCTGGCGGCTGCGTTGCGCCAGCGCCGCGCGCGCGTCCGGAGCCAGCGCCGGCAGCCGCCAGCTCAGCCCCGCGGCCGCCGTCTTGCCGCCGTCCGGCTTGACCCGCAGCGCGGCGGGAATCACCCGCGCGGCCACATCGGCGGCGGCCAGTTGCGGGCCGCGGCGCGCGAATTCGCGATAACGCTCGGCGGCGTCCATCAGGGGCCGCGCCTCGCCCGCCGGCGACTTCCATTCATCGCCCGGCAGCGGCAGCAGATAGCTGGCGTCGTCGTCGTCATTGCGCGCCAGCACCGCCGGCGCCTGGCCGTCGATTACCAGATAGGGCCGCGGCAACACGTCGCTGTTGTGCAACATCCAATACTCGGCCACCAAGGGCAGTTCCAGCTTGGCGCCGGCGGCGATGCCGGCGAAGCCCGGCTTGGGCGTCAGCCGGTACAGATCGCCGGTCAGATGGCTCAATTCGAAGTCAGGGCTGTCCAGCTTCAGCAGCCGCCGGATGCTGTGCAGGTACAAGGTCCAGTCCTTGGCCGGCACCGCGGACCGGCCATGGTTTTGCAGGATCAGCCGCCCTTTCAGGCAACTGCCCCAGTCCGCGCCCAGTTCCACGCAGCGCGCGCCGGCCGCCGCGCCCTTATTGCTGTCCACCGCCACCGCCAGCGACAGGTCCCGCGCCATCGCCGCGACATCCGGCTGCGCCCAAGCCAGCGCGCTGGCCGACAACAGGCCCGCCGCCAATAGTTGTTTCGTCCTCATGCTCACCTCTGCGATTTGCGTGGCGCGCCGCGCGGCGAAACGCTATCGCCGCGACTCCCAATCGTCATCCGCATGCCACCGTGGGCACAGGCTAACTGGTATTAATGTGGTATTCAATGCTCAAGATCAAAATCGCGCATCGCCCTGGCCGACTGCTAGCATGATGATGGCGGAATGCAAAGATGTGTGAAGCCGGGGAACGCCCGCGCCGTACCGCCGGTCTAGCCGCGGTTGCCGCAAGCATCGCCGCAAGCCTCATACCCCATGAAACAGGAACGCCTCATGCGCAAGACCCTCACCTTCGGCCTGCTGTTGCTGGCCGCCCTGCCCGCTCTGGCCCAGGACGCCGCGGCCCCGCAAACCGTGTTCAGCCTGCCGCTGACCGCCTTCAAGGCCGCGGACCGCGACGCCTCGCAAAAGCTGTACCGGGCGCCGGACGCGCAGCTGAGCGCTTACAAATCCATCGTGGTGGAACCGCTGTACTTCATGCGCCACCAGGCTGACGGCGATTGGCAATTGCTGCAGAGCGGCGAGGAAAACCGGATCGCCGCCTATTTTCAGCGGCGGATGACCGAGGAATTGCACAAGGTCGGCATTCCGGTCAGCCGCGAGGCGCTGCCGGACAGCGCCCGCCTGCGCGTGGCCGTCACCGGCATGGCTCAGGAACGGCCGGGCGTGGAGCCGCTGGACATCCTGCCGATCAAGGCGGTGTTCAATCTGGGCCGGCTGGCCGCCGGCAAGGAACCCTATCTGACCAAGGTGGCCAGCATGGGACAACTGGAAGACGCCAATAACGGCAAGCTGCTGGCCGGCAGCGTCAATCTGCGCAAAAGCGACAAGAGCCGCCAGCGCGGCGAGGCGGTCAAGCTGGAGAGCCTAGAAAGCCTGATCGACGACTGGTGCCGCGACAGCGCCCGGCTATTGGCGCGCGGCATGGCCATCAAGCCGGCCCAGCCCTGAGAGCCGGCTTACGATCTGCTGCGCGTCGTGGAGCCTTACACGGTGTGTACGGCTTCAGAATGCTCATACACCACTTGCACACTCCGCTTACGCCTTGTCTCGCCTTAGCTCGCGAGATCGTAAACAGCCCCTGAGAACCAAGCCAAAACACGCCGAGGCGCAAAGCGCTCGGCGTGCGCGGCAATGACTAAGCCCACCCGGCGGGCGCCGAGCCATAGCGTTGATGATAGCGCCCAAGCAACGCGAGCAAATCATCGAAACTCGCCTGCAAGGCGGTGGAGGAAATGGCGATCGGACTGCCATAGCATATGAAATTGAAATGGCTGAATAGCCTCGCCACCGGCCCCAGCCGGCTCAGGTACTTGCCCGGCGCTCTCACCTTGATGATCAAAAACTGCTGACCGCGCCCCGCCGAGACTTCCCAGCCCACGATATCCGTCCATGCGATCAAGCCGACGGCGATCTGGCTGGAATGGTCCGACAGCCCCTGCGCGTTGAACACCAGGGCCGGCTTGCGCTGCAGGCATTGACGCAGGCCTAGCAGGCAGCAAGCGCCGAAGAAGACCATCGCCGCGCCTCCGGCGCCATAACGCCGGACCAGGCTGATATCCGTGTCCGGCGCAGTCCACATCGCATAGCCGACGGCGACAAAAGCCAGGCCGGCGACGATCAGCAACAGCACCTTGCCGCCGCCGAACTCAATACGCGTCTCATCCATCGCGCTCATCTCGCAGTCGTAAAAAACCCCCTGCCATGGCAGGGGGTGATGCTAGCCGGCGGCCGCTCCGCATCGGAGCGGCGCTCAGGCTGGCTTACTGGGTTTTCAGACCGAAGGAATCGGCAGTCGCCTGCGCGGTCTTGGCTTCTTCTTCCAGCAGGGCCTTGATGGACAGGCGGATGCGGCCGCGGTCGTCCATTTCGATGGCCTTGACCTTCACGACCTGGCCTTCTTTCAGATAGTCGGCCACGTTCTTGATGCGCTCGTTGGCGATCTGGGAAATGTGGACCAGACCATCTTTGCCCGGCAGGATGGACACGATGGCGCCGACGTTGTTGTCGAGGATCTTGACCACGGTGCCTTCGTACACCTTGCCCACTTCCACTTCAACGGTGATCTCTTCGATGCGCTTCTTGGCGGCTTCCGCGCCTTCGTTGCTGACCGAAGCGATGGTGATGGTGCCGTCTTCCTCGATATTGATCTCGCAGCCGGTGTCCTTGGTGATGGAGCGGATGGTTTCGCCGCCCTTGCCGATCACTTCGCGGATCTTGTCCGGGTTGATCTTCATCACGTACAGACGCGGAGCGTGAGCGGACAGCTCTTGCGGGCCGTCCACGGCTTCCTTCATCAGACCCAGGATGTGCATGCGGCCTTCTTTGGCCTGATCCAGCGCCACCTGCATGATTTCCTTGGTGATGCCCTGGATCTTGATGTCCATCTGCAGCGCGGTCACGCCTGCGGCGGTACCGGCCACTTTGAAGTCCATGTCGCCCAGGTGATCTTCATCGCCCAGGATGTCGGTCAGCACCGCGAAGCGGTTGCCTTCCAGGATCAGACCCATGGCGATGCCGGCCACGTGCGCCTTCAGCGGCACGCCGGCGGACAGCAGCGACAGGCAGCCGCCGCACACGGAAGCCATCGACGAGGAGCCGTTGGATTCGGTGATTTCCGACACCACGCGCATCGAGTAGCCGAATTCCGATTCCGGCGGCAGCACGGCAACCAGCGCGCGCTTGGCCAGGCGGCCGTGGCCGATTTCACGGCGCTTCGGCGGGCCCATGCGGCCGGCTTCGCCGGTGGAGTACGGCGGGAAGTTGTAATGCAGCATGAAGCGCTCGGTGTATTCGCCGGCCAGCGCGTCGATGATCTGCTCGTCCTGCTTGGTGCCCAGCGTGGTCACCACCATGGCTTGGGTTTCGCCGCGGGTGAACAGCGCGGAACCGTGGGTGCGCGGCAGCACGTTGTTGCGGATGCTGATCGGGCGCACGGTGCGGGTGTCGCGACCGTCGATGCGCGCATCGCCGGCCAGGATCTGGCCGCGAACGATTTCGGCTTCCAGGCCCTTGAAGATGCCCTTGATCTCATTGGCCTTCAGGGTGTCGGTGTTTTCGTCGATCAGACCGGCTTTGACCGCGCTCCAGGCTTCGTTGATGGCCACGGTGCGGGCTTGCTTCTGACGCAGGCGGAAGGCGTTGGCCAGTTGCTCGCCGGCGATGGCGCGCACTTGGGCGATCAGCGCCTCATCGGCCACCGGAGCGGCCCAGTCGAACATCACCGGGTTCACTTCGTCGGCCAGTTCGTTGATGGCCTTGATCGCGGCTTGCATCTGCTCGTGACCGAACACCACGGCGCCCAGCATCACGGCTTCCGGCAGTTCCTTGGCTTCGGATTCCACCATCAGCACCGCGCGCTCGGTGCCGGCGACCACCAGATCCATTTCGGACGCGGCCAGCTCGGTGCGAGTCGGGTTCAGGATGTATTCGCCATTGGCGTAGCCCACGCGGGCGGCGCCGATCGGGCCGGCGAACGGCAGGCCGGAAATGGCCAGAGCGGCGGAAGCGCCGATCATCGCCGGAACATCGGAATCCACTTCAGGATTCAGCGACATCACGGTGGCGACGATCTGCACGTCGTGGAAGAAGCCTTCCGGGAACAGCGGGCGGATCGGACGGTCGATCAGGCGGCTGGTCAGCACTTCCTTCTCGGACTGCTTGCCTTCGCGCTTGAAGAAGCCGCCCGGGATCTTGCCGGCGGCGTAGGTGCGCTCCAGGTAGTCCACGGTCAGCGGGAAGAAGTCCTGGCCCGGCTTGACGTTCTTGCCGCCCACCACGGAGACCAGCACGACGGTGTCTTCAACGGAGACGATGACGGAACCAGACGCCTGACGGGCGACTTCGCCGGTTTCCAGGGTGACGGTGTGACGGCCGTACTGGAAAGACTTGGTGATTTTATTGAACACAGGGTTTCCCTATTTCTTTGTGTGTGACAAATAATCGCAAGCCGAAAAAACAACGGGAACCCCTAAAAATTCCGACCAACAGCGCCGATCCGAATTTTTAGAGGCTCCCCCCGTTGTTACAGCAATAATGCTCGCGATCTTGCATGCGGCATGAAAAAGTCGCAGCACGCTGCGACTTTTCCAAAACCCAACCTTACTTGCGCAGGCCCAGGCGAGCGATCAATGCGCGATAGCTATCGGCATCGGTGCGCTTCAGGTAATCCAGCAGACGACGGCGACGGCTTACCAGCTTCAACAGGCCACGACGGCTGTGGTGGTCCTTGGTGTTGGCTTTGAAGTGCGGGGTCAGGTCGTTGATGCGAGCGGTCAACAGAGCCACTTGCACTTCGGACGAACCGGTGTCGCCTTCGCTGCGCTGGAAGTCTTTAACGATGTCTGCTTTTTGAGCGGCGGTCATTGCCATTTGGGGTAACTCCAAATTATCAGTAGGGGTCTTTCAACCCGACAAGTGCAGCGAGCAGCCAAGGCCGAAACCCTCGCAACCCATCAACACTCCGGTAAAGCGGCCTTGCGGCCGTCGGCGTTCAAGACGTCGCCGTCTTGCTCGCCAGGAGCCGGATCGGATGCAGGCGACCATCGTCGCGCGCCTCGCCCAGCCCCAAGAATTCCCGGCTTCCCTCGCGGTAAATCCGGAAACGCTGCATTTTCGCACATTTTTCGGTAAAACGCACGGGCTGTCCGTGCATGAATTTACCGGCCTCCTCGGCCGCCAGTTCCACCTCGGGCAGATGGCGCACCAGGATGTCCGCCGGCAACAGCAAGGCCTCGCGCTGCGGCATTTCCAGCGCTTCGATATCCGCCAGTTGCAAGGCCTCGTCCAGCGAAAAACCGCCGGTGGCAGTGCGGCGCAGGCCGGTCAGATGCGCGCCGCAGCCCAGGGCTTCGCCGATGTCGCAGGCCAGGGTGCGGATATAGGTGCCCTTGCTGCACAGCACCTCGATCACCGCGGTGTCGCCGTCCAGGCTGATCAACTCCAGCTTGCGGATATGCACCCGCCGCGCCTCGCGTTCGATTTCGATGCCGGCGCGCGCGTACTCGTACAAGGGCTTGCCCTGGTGCTTGAGCGCCGAATACATCGGCGGCACCTGGGAAATTTCGCCGCGGAAGGCCGCCATCGCCGCCAGCAGGCCGTCGCGGTCGAAAGCCGCCGGACGTTCGGACACCACTTCGCCCTCCACGTCGCCGGTGGTGGTCACCACGCCGAACTTCACCGTGGCGCGGTAGCCCTTGTCCGCGTCCAGCAGATAGGAGGAAAACTTGGTGGCCTCGCCCAGGCAGACCGGCAGCAGGCCGGTGGCCAGCGGGTCCAGCACGCCGGTATGGCCGGCCTTGGCGGCGTTCAGCAGCCAGCGCGCCTTTTGCAGCGCGCCGTTGCTGGAGATGTCGTAAGGCTTGTCGATCAGCAGCACGCCGTCTATCAGGCGGCGATTGCTGCGCGGCTTGCTCATTCCTTGCCCTCGGCGCCGTCCTCGCCGGCCGCGGCTTCCTGGCCGCCGAACTTCTCGGCGTCCTCGCGCGCCACCTGATTGATCAGGCTGGTCATATGCATGCCGCGCTCCACCGATTCGTCGTAGACGAAGTGCAGCTGCGGCGTGGTGAAGATCTTGATGCTGCGGCCCAGCTCGGAGCGCAGATAGCCGGCCGAGCTTTCCAGCGCCTCCTGGGTGGCTTCGCGCGTCTTCTCGTCCATCACGGTGTAGAACACCTTGGCGTGCGAATAATCGCGGGTCACTTGCACCAGGGTGATGGTGATCCAACCGGCGCGCGGATCTTTCAGGCCCTTGCGGGTCAGTTCCGCCAGTTCGCGCTGAATCTGCTCGGCGATGCGGTCGGAACGGGAGAAACCTTTTTTGGCTTTGGCCATAGCATTTCCAATAAATTGATTAATTAGCCACGGAAGCACACGGAACGGCACGGAAAGCGCGCATCGGCGGCGCTCCCCCTTGTCCACCGAATCAGGCCCCCTCATTCAGCGCCATTCATTCCGTGTACTTCCGTGGCTAATTCAAACAAGAAAAAAGGCGAGCGCCCGCCGACCTCACGGTCAGACCGGCGCCCGCCCTTGGCGTCTCGCTTACAGAGAGCGCGCCACTTCCACGATTTCGAACGCTTCCAGTTGGTCGCCTTCTTGGATGTCGTTGAAGTTTTTCAGCATCAGGCCGCATTCGTAGCCCTGCTTCACTTCCTTCACGTCGTCCTTGAAGCGCTTCAGGGAATCCAGTTCGCCGGTGTGCACCACCACGTGATTGCGGATCAGACGGATCGAAGCGGTGCGCTTGATCATGCCGTCGGTCACCATGCAACCCGCGATATTGCCCACCTTGGACACCGGGATCACCTGACGGATTTCCACCGTGCCCAGGATCTGTTCTTTCTTCTCCGGAGCCAGCATGCCGGACAGCGCCGCTTTCACTTCGTCCACCGCATCATAGATGATGTTGTAGTAGCGGATGTCCACGCCTTCGCTCTCCGCCAGCTTGCGGGCGGCGGCGTCGGCACGGGTGTTGAAGCCGATCACGATGGCCTTGGAGGCGATCGCCAGGTTGACGTCGGATTCCGAGATGCCGCCCACGCCGGAGTGCAGGATGCCCACGCGCACTTCGTCGGTGGACAGCTTTTGCAAGCTGCCGGCCAGCGCTTCGTAGGAACCTTGCATGTCGGCCTTGATGATGATGGACAGGGTTTGCACCTCGCCCTCCGCCATCTGCGCGAACATATTCTCCAGCTTGGCCGCTTGCTGCTTGGCCAGACGCACGTCGCGGAACTTGCCGGCGCGGAACAGGGCGATTTCACGCGCCTTCTTCTCGTCGGTCAGCACCATCGCGTCTTCGCCGGCTTGCGGCACGTCGGACAGACCCAGGATCTCCACCGGAATCGCCGGACCGGCGGATTCGATGGCCTTGCCGTTTTCGTCCATCATGGCGCGGACGCGGCCGAAGGCGGTGCCGGCCAGTACCACGTCGCCCTTCTTCAGGGTGCCGGATTGAACCAGCAAGGTGGCCACCGGGCCGCGGCCCTTGTCGAGGCGAGCCTCGACGATGATGCCCTTGGCCGGCGCTTCCACCGGAGCCTTCAGCTCCAGCACTTCGGCTTGCAGCAGGATGGCTTCCAGCAGCGCGTCGATGTTCTGGCCCATTTTGGCCGACACTTCGACGAACTGAGTGTCGCCGCCCCAGTCTTCCGGCACCACTTCATGCGATACCAGTTCCTGACGGATGCGCTCGACGTTGGCGCCCTGCTTGTCGATCTTGTTCACCGCCACCACCATCGGCACCTTGGCCGCTTTGGCGTGGTGGATGGCTTCGATGGTCTGCGGCATCACGCCGTCGTCGGCCGCCACCACCAGCACCACGATGTCGGTGGCCTTGGCGCCGCGGGCACGCATCGCGGTAAACGCTTCGTGACCCGGGGTGTCCAGGAAGGTGATCATGCCGCGCGGGGTTTCCACGTGGTAAGCGCCGATGTGCTGAGTAATGCCGCCGGCTTCGCCCGCGGCGACCTTGGCGCGGCGGATGTAGTCCAGCAGCGAGGTCTTGCCGTGGTCGACGTGACCCATCACGGTCACCACCGGGGAGCGCGGCAACTCGGCCACTTCCACGGTTTCGCCGCCGCCCAGCTCCAGGTAGGCTTCCGGATCGTCGGCCTGAGCCGCCTTCGGCACGTGACCCATTTCTTCCACCACGATCATCGCGGTTTCCTGGTCCAGCACCTGGTTGATGGTCACCATCATGCCCATCTTCATCAGCGCCTTGATCACCTCGACGGCCTTGACGGCCATCTTGTGCGCCAGATCGGCGACGGAAATGGTTTCCGGCACCAGCACTTCATGCACGATGGGTTCGGTCGGCGCCTGGAAGGCGTGCTGATTGTTCTGCTTGTGACGGTTTTTGCCGCCGCGGGATTTCCAGTCGTTGCCGGCATCGCCGCCCTTGGTCCTCAGACCGCGGCCGCCCTTCTTGCCGTCGTCCCAGCGATCGCCGCCCTTCTTGTTGCCGCCGCCTTTCTTGGCGTCGGGACGGCCGGCCACGGTGGCCGGCACCGCAGGGGCGCCGGGCGCGCCGGCAGCAGCCGGGCGCGGACCGCGGTTATCGCCAGCCGGACGCGGGCCGCGGTTGTCGCCAGCCGGACGCGGACCACGGTTGTCGCCAGCCGGGCGCGGGCCGCGGTTGTCGCCAGCCGGGCGCGGGCCACGGTTGTCGCCAGCCGGGCGCGGGCCGCGGTTGTCGCCGGCGCCGGCCGGACGACGGTCGTCGCGGCGCGGTTCTTCGCGGCGAGCCGGCGGCTCAGCGGCGCGCACCGGCTCGGGAGCCGGCGGCGGTTGCAAGGCGGCCTGGCGCGCGGCCTGGCGGCGCTCTTCGCGCTCGATCTTTTCGCGCATCAGCGCTTCCTGACGGGCGCGGAAAGCGGCCTGGCGCTTTTCCTCGGCTTCGCGAGCGGCGATTTCTTCCGGGCTCAGGATGGAGGCCACGGTCGGACGCTGCGCCGGAGCGGCCGGCTTGGGAGCGGCCGGTTTGGCGGCTTCCTGGCGCGGCGCTTCAGCCGGCTTGGGCTCGGGCTTGGCTTCCGCGGCTTGCGGAGCCGGTTCCGGCTTGGGCTCGGGCTTGATTTCCGGTTTCGGTTCGGGCTTGGCTTCCACCGCCGGAGCCGGCGCCGGTTCCGGCGCCTTCACCGGCTCGGCCGGGCTGGACTCGGCCGCGGCGGGCTGAGCCGCGGACGCCTCTTCCGGACGCACCACGAAGCGCTTCTTGCGGGTCTCCACCTTGACGGTGCTGCCGTCGGCGGTCTTGATCTCGCTGGTGGACTTGCGCGTCAGGGCGATGCGCGACTCTTCGTCGCGCGCGCCGTGGGAGCGCTTCAGATAGTCAAGAAGCTGGGACTTGTCTTGCGCGGATAGCGCGTCATCCGGCGAGCGTTTGCTCACGCCGGCCGCGCCCAGCTGTTCCAGCAGGCGTTCCGGTGTGAGGTTAAGCTCACTGGCAAATTGTTTTACGTTTGTCAAAACCATGCGTCTTCCCAAATTCTGTAAATTCTTTCCGGACAGGCCTTACTGGTCGAACCAGTGCTCGCGCGCCTTCATGATGACGGCGCGGGCGGTCTCGGCCTCCATGCCGGTCATGTCCACCAGATCGTCCACGGCCAAATCGGCCAGATCGTCGCGGGTGATCACGCCGCCTTCGGCCAGCTTGCGAACCAGCTCGGCGTCCAGGCCCTCGATATCGCGCAGGCCATCGGAAACGCTTTCCACCTTTTCTTCGGACGCAATAGCCTGTGTCAAAAGAGCGTCACGCGCGCGGATGCGCAGATCGTTGACCAGCTCCTCATCAAACCCTTCAATCTCCAGCATCTCCGCAATCGGCACATACGCCACTTCTTCCAAAGCGGCAAAGCCTTCTTGCACCAGTACGGCGGCGACGTCTTCGCTCACGCCCAGGGCGCTCACGAACAGATCACGCACGGCGGCGTCTTCCGCCTGATGCTTTTCTTCAGCCTCGGCAACGGTCATGATGTTGAGGTACCAGCCGGTCAACTCGGCGGCCAGCTTGACGTTCTGGCCGCTGCGGCCGATGGCCAGCGCCAGTTGCTCCTCCTCCACCACCACGTCCATGCTGTGGTTGTCTTCGTCCACCATGATGCGGCTGACTTCAGCCGGCGACAGCGCGTTGATCACGAACTGAGCCGGTTCCGGCGCCCACAGCACAATGTCGATGCGCTCGCCGCCCAGCTCCTGGCTGACCGACTGAACGCGGGAACCGCGCATGCCGATGCAGGTGCCCTGCGGATCGATGCGCGCGTCGTTGGCCTTGACGGCGATCTTGGCGCGCATGCCGGCGTCGCGCACGGCGGCCTTGATCTCCAGCAGGCCTTCGTCGATTTCCGGCACTTCCAGCTCGAACAGCTTGGTCAGGAAATCCGGAGAGGTGCGCGACAGCACCAGCTGCGGGCCGCGACCCAGACGATCGATGCGCAACAGGAAAGCCTTGACGCGGTCGCCCACGCGCAGGTTTTCCTTGGGGATCATCTGATCGCGCGGCAGCACCGCTTCCAGCTTGCCGCATTCCACGATGGCGTTGCCGCGCTCGATGCGTTTGATGGTGCCGGTCACCAGGTGCTCGCGGCGCTGCAGGAACTCGTTCAGCAGCTGCTCGCGCTCAGCGTCGCGAATGCGTTGCAGGATCACTTGCTTGGCGGTTTGCGCGCCGATGCGGCCAAACTCCACCGCCTCCATCGGCTCCTCGATGAACGCGCCCACTTCAATGCGCGGATCGCGCTCGCGCGCGTCGATTACGCCGATTTCCTTGCTTTCCGATTCCAGCAGTTCGTCTTCCACCACCAACCAGCGGCGGAAGGTCTGATATTGACCGCTGTGGCGGTCGATTTCGACGCGCACGTCCATCTCGTCATCGGTAAACTTTTTCTTGGTTGCCGAGGCAAGCGCCATCTCAAGGGCGGAGAACACCACATCCTTGCTGACATTCTTTTCGCTCGCCAGGGCATCCACCAGCAACAAAATCTCGCGACTCATTCATTCCTCTCCGATTTTTGTCCTTTTGCGTGGCTTATGGCCGTCCAGACATCAAAACTCAGGCTCCAGCCTGGCCTTGTCGATATTGGCAAACGGAATCGCCACGATGCGGCCATCCACATCCAGCTTCACAGAGTCTTCCTCGACCCCGGCAAGACGACCGGTAAATTTCTTCTGCTGCTCGATCGGCATGCGCGTCTTGATCTTGGCAAGCTTACCGGCGAAGCGGACGAAATCAGCCTCTTTCTTCAGCGGACGGTCCAAGCCCGGCGAAGACACTTCGAGTCGCTCGTAGTCGATGTTCTCGACCATGAAAAGGCGGGTGAAGTGATTGCTCACCTGGACGCAATCTTCCACGGTGATGCCACCCGGCTTGTCGATAAAAACGCGAAAACCGCCCCCTGGGGTCATTTCGAAATCGACCAACTCGTAGCCCAGACCCGGCAGGGTGTTTTCCAGCAGCAAACGAACATCCATTGCTTTTTCCACAAATAAAAAATGGGCGAAACGCCCATCCCTAACCGACGCGATTGTAACCTATTCCATTGAAAAAGAAAACCGGCGAACCGCCCGCCTCCAACGGGACCGGACGGCTGTTTGCGCCGGACTTCTTTGCGAGCGGTTCCAGTTACGGTACATTACCGGGCACTCAAACAGCAGTTTGACGTCATGAGCGGCCAAGCCGCCGCGACATAACAAATATATAGTCACCAAATAGGTACGACGCCCGCCGGCGCGCGATACGCTGGCGCGACTCTCGTTAACCAGCACGATGGAGAAACCGGGATTTATGGAAAAGGTGTGGCTCAAAAACTACCAGCCGGGCGTAGCTCACGAAATCGACATCAACCAGTTTCAATCCGTGGTCGAAGTCTTCGACCGCAGCGTCAAGAAATTCCATGACCGCCCCGCCCTGGCCTGCATGGGCAAAGAACTCAGCTACCGCGAGATGGACCAGCTCTCCGGCCAGTTCGCCTCCTATCTGCAGCATGAGCTGAAGCTCCAGAAGGGCGACCGCGTGGCGGTGATGATGCCCAATCTGCTGCAATATCCGGTCGCGGTGTTCGGCACCTTGCGCGCCGGCGGCACCGTGGTCAACGTCAATCCGCTGTACACCCCGCGTGAGCTGGAGCATCAGCTGAAGGACTCCGGCGCGGAAACCATCGTGATCCTGGAGAACTTCGCCAGCGTGCTGGAGCAGGTGCTGCCGCGCACCCAGGTCAAGCACGTGATCGTGGCCTCCATCGGCGAGATGCTGGGCTTCGCCAAGGGCATGCTGGTCAACTTCGTGGTGCGCAAGGTCAAGAAGATGGTGCCGCCGTGGCGCCTGCCCGGCCATGTCCGCTTCAGCGACGTTCTGTCCCGCGGCGCGCGCGCGCCCTACCGGCCGGTGGAGCTGGGCCACGACGACATCGCCTTCCTGCAATACACCGGCGGCACCACCGGCGTCTCCAAGGGCGCGATGCTGGTTCACCGCAATATCGTCGCCAATATGCTGCAAGCCGGCGAGTGGGTGAAGCCGGTGATCCGCCCGGGGCAGGAAATCATCGTCACCGCGCTGCCGCTCTATCACATCTTCTCCTTGACCGCGAATCTGATGGTGTTCACCGAAGTGGGGGCGCTCAACATCCTGATCACCAATCCGCGCGACATCCCCGGCTTCATCAAGGAAATGGGCAAGTACCCGATCACCTGCATGACCGGGGTCAACACCCTGTTCAACGCGCTGCTGAACAATCCGGAATTCGCCAAGCTCGACTTCTCCACCTGGCGCCTGGCGCTGGGCGGCGGCATGGCGGTGCAAAAAGCGGTGGCGGACAAGTGGAAGCAAGTGACCGGCGTCACCCTGGTGGAAGCCTACGGCCTGACCGAGGCCAGCCCGGCCGTGTGCATGAACCCGCTGGATCTCGCCGCCTACAACGGCACCATCGGCGTGCCGGTGCCCTCCACCGAGATGCAGCTGCGCGGCCCCGAGGGCGAGGAAGTGGCCCCCGGCGAGCAGGGCGAGCTGTGCATCCGCGGCCCTCAGGTGATGAAAGGCTATTGGAACCGCCCGGACGAAACCGCCAAGGTGCTGAGCCCGGACGGCTTCCTCGCCACCGGCGACATGGCCATGCTGACGCCGGACGGCTTCGTCAAACTGGTGGACCGCAAGAAGGACATGATCCTGGTGTCCGGCTTCAACGTTTACCCCAACGAGATCGAAGACGTGGTAGCCGGCCACGCCGGCGTGCTGGAAGTGGCCTGCATCGGCGTGCCGGACGACAAGTCCGGCGAGGTGGTCAAGGTCTTCGTGGTGCGCAAAGACCGCGCGCTGACGGAAAAAGACATCATCCAGCACTGCCGCGACAATCTGACCGGCTACAAGGTGCCCAAGCTGGTGGAATTCCGCGACGAGCTGCCCAAGACCAATGTCGGCAAGATTCTGCGCCGCGCGCTGCGCGACGAGAACAGCGGCGCCAAACCCGCCTGATCCATGCGGACGCCATGAAATCGCCGCCGCCCGCGCTGTCGGGCGGCGTTTTTTTTGGGCGCGGGCCGGCTACACTTTAAAAGAACCGTTCCATTGATAAACCTTGCCGCTTCGGGTGCACAATTATGTTGATGCTGCCGTTTTTCAAATTGATGGCCGAACGCCGCGCCAGCGATCTGTTCTTCACCAGCTTCTCCCCGCCGATGATCAAGCAGAACGGCGAGCTGCTGCCGATGAACGAAAAACCGCTGACCGCGGACATGGTCAAACAGCTGGCCTACAGCCTGATGAGCGAAGAGGAAATCGGCGTCTTCGAACAGGAACGCGAAATGAACCTGGGCCACCCGGTGCCCGGCCTCGGCAGTTTCCGCATCAATATCTTCTGGCAACGCGGCTCGGTGGGCATGGTGGTGCGCTACATCCTGCCCAATATTCCGTCGCTGGAGCATTTGCAGCTGCCGCCGGTGCTCAGCGAACTGATCAAGCTCAAGCGCGGCCTGATCCTGGTGGTCGGCTCCACCGGTTCCGGCAAAAGCTCCACCGTGGCGGCCATGCTGCAAACCCGCAATCAGAGCATGAGCGGCCACATCCTCACCGTGGAGGACCCGATCGAATTCCTGTTCCGCCACGACAAGTCCATCGTCAACCAGCGCGAAGTAGGCTTCGACACCCTCTCCTACGCCCGCGCGCTGAAAAACGCGATGCGCGAGGCGCCGGACGTGCTGATGATAGGCGAGATCCGCGACCCGGAAACCCTGACCCAGGCGGTGACCTACGCCCAGTCCGGCCATCTGTGCATCTCCACGCTGCACGGCAACAACAGCTATCACATGCTGAGCCGGGTCATCAATTTCTTCCCGGCGGAAAGCCGCGCCGCCTTGCTGATGGACCTGTCCTCCGCGCTGAAGGCGGTGGTTTCGCAACGGCTGATCCCCACGGTGGACGGCGCCCGGGTGCCAGCGATCGAAATCCTGATCAACACCGCGCGCATTTCGGAGTTGATCCGAAACGGAGAGATAGACAAAATCAAGGAAGCCATCGAAAGCAGCATGAGCGATGGCTCGCAAACCTTCGAACAGGCGTTGTACCGGCTCTACAGCACGGGGCGCATCAGCCTGGACGAGGCCCTGAGAAACGCCGACTCGCCCACCAACTTGTACTGGTTGATCAATCAGAGCAAGGAAAAAGCGGCGAGCGGCGACGATAAGCAAGCCGGCGGCGAGCCGCCAAGCTTCGACAGCATCAAACTGGACCTGTAAACCCACCCATGATTACTCTTTACGGCATACCCAATTGCAGCACCGTCAAAAAAGCGCGCCAATGGCTGAGCGACAACGGCCTCGACTACCACTTCCATGATTTCAAGAAACAAGGCGCGGACGCCGCCAGCCTGGAGCGCTGGGCCGCCGCGGTCGGCCTCGCCAAGCTGATCAACCGCCAGGGCACCACCTGGCGCGCGCTGCCGGACGAGGTCAAGGCCGGCGCCGAGCAACTGCCGGCCGCGCTGGCCTTGATGCAGGCCAATCCCTCGGTGATCAAGCGCCCGGTGCTGGACGCCGGCGGCAAGATCAGCGT
The DNA here is from genome assembly GCF_020544465.1 of Chromobacterium rhizoryzae. Taxonomy (NCBI): domain Bacteria; kingdom Pseudomonadati; phylum Pseudomonadota; class Betaproteobacteria; order Neisseriales; family Chromobacteriaceae; genus Chromobacterium; species Chromobacterium rhizoryzae. Next base: position 1,572,508 of record NZ_CP066126.1, on the reverse strand, counting down.
CGGCTTCGTCGAAGCCGACTGGGCGGAGCGCCTGCTGAAATGAGCGCAACCTTAGAATTGGCGCGGCAGCTGATCCGGCTGGATTCGGTCACCCCGCGCGACCAGGGCTGCCAGGAATTGATGATCGCCCGCTTGGAAGCCATAGGCTTTCGCGTGGAGCGCATGCGTTTCGGCGAGGTCGACAACTTCTGGGCCCGCCGCGGCGACGCAGCTCCGCTGGTCTGCTTCGCCGGCCACACCGACGTGGTGCCAACCGGCCCGCTGGAGCAATGGGACAGCCCGCCCTTCGAACCCACCATCCGCAACGGCCTGCTCTACGGCCGCGGCGCCGCCGACATGAAAGCTTCGCTGGCCGCCTTCGTCACCGCCTGCGAAGATTTCGTCGCCCGCCATCCCGGACACCCCGGCTCCATCGCCCTCCTGATCACCTCGGACGAGGAAGGCGTGGCGGTGGACGGCAGCGTCAAGGTGGTGGACGCGCTGGAGGCGCGCGGCGAAACCATAGATTATTGCATCGTCGGCGAGCCCACCTCGGACCAGGCGCTGGGCGACACCATCAAGAACGGCCGCCGCGGCTCGCTGTCCGGCCATTTGATCGTGCACGGCATCCAGGGCCACATCGCCTATCCGCACCTGGCCAAGAACCCGGTTCACCTGATGGCGCCGACGCTGGCCGAACTGGCGGAGACGCGCTGGGACGAGGGCAACGCCTTTTTCCCGCCCACCAGCTGGCAGGTGTCCAACATCCACGCGGGCACCGGCGCCAGCAACATCATCCCCGGCCATTGCGACATCCGCTTCAACTTCCGCTTCTCGCCGGAGAGCAGCGCGGAATCGCTGAAGGAACGCGTCTGCGCCATTCTGGACCGCCACGGCCTGGGCTATGAGTTGCACTGGCAATTGTCCGGCCAGCCTTTCCTGACGCAGCCGGGCCAGCTCACCGAGGCGCTTGGCCTCGCCATCGCCGACGCCACCGGCCGCCGGGCCGAGCTCTCCACCACCGGCGGCACCTCCGACGGCCGCTTCATCAAGCGCATCGCGCGCGAGCTGGTGGAGTTCGGCCCGGTCAACGCCACCATCCACAAGCTGAACGAGTGCGTAGAGGCGGCCGATGTCGAACCCTTGTCCGCCATCTATCGCCACACGCTGGAACTGCTGCTGAACACTGACTAAGCCGAATTCCGGCTATGCTGAAACCGGTTGCGCCTGGCGCGGCCGGTTTTTTTGCTTTGCGGCGCGCCGCCGTGGCGCGGCGTCGACGCTTCTCGTCTCCCGCCTGAATGCGGCGGCCTCCAGCGAAAGGTATGATCCGAACCATGGAAGTCGAAATCGCAAAAATATTCATCGCGCTGCTGGTGCTGGTCAATCCGCTGGGCGCCATTCCCATCTTCATCAGCCTGACGCCCACCTCCAATCAGCTGGAGCGCAAGAAGATCGCCAAGACCACGGCCATCGCCGTGGCCATCGTGCTCTGCCTGTTCGCCGTCGTCGGCGAGACCCTGCTGCGCTTTCTCGGCATCAGCGTCGGCTCTTTCCAGGTGGGCGGCGGCCTGTTGGTGATGCTGATCGCCATCGCGCTGATGAACGCCAAACCGGGACCGACCAAGACCACCAAGGTGGAGCGCGAGGAAGCGGAAACCAAGACCAATATCGCCGTGGTGCCGCTGGCCATCCCGCTGATGACCGGGCCGGGCACCATCTCCACCGTGATCATCTATGCGACGACGGCCTCGTCGTGGGTACAGGTGGTTTACCTTTTGGTAAGCAGTTTGCTGGTGGCCATCACCTGCTACGGCGCGCTGGTGCTGGCCTCGCCCTTGTCCCGCCTGCTGGGGCAGACCGGCATCAACATCGTCAACCGGGTGATGGGCATGCTGCTGGCGGCGGTGTCGGTGGAAATCATCGTGGATGGGATTTACCGGCTTTTTCCGCAGCTTGCACGATAAAATCCCAAAAAACCCACAAACTCGGCAGGATTATTGTGCCGAGGCGATCAGCACAGCGCCTGGCGTTCAATACCAGACAAAGCGGGGCAAGACCCGGGCTCCGCCCGTTCGCCGCATGGAAAACCCCTTGTTTTTACTTGGGGTTTTCCATGTCCTCGCTCAAGCCCAAGCCTGCATCTGTATATAGACAGACGGCGCTGTATACACATTTTCAAAGACAACTGTTCATTGTTTGTACCGATCCCAAGCAGTACTAATAAGGGGTTTTCATCCAATGGTCATTTTGCCATGTCTAGCCAGCAAGCCGTCCCCATCAAAATCTATCCGCGCCTGACCACCGGCCGCTTCAACAACGTTCGGGTGTTCATGGTTCTCGCTACCCAACTGGCGTTCTTCGGCCTGCCCTGGTTGCAGTGGAACGGCAGGCAGGCTGTGCATCTGGATCTGGAACAACATCGCTTCCTGATCTTCGGCCTCACCTTCTGGCCGCAGGACTTCATCTTTTTCGCCGCCTTGCTGGTGATCTGCGCGCTGGGCCTGTTCCTGTGGACCGCGTTGGCCGGCCGGCTCTGGTGCGGTTACAGCTGTCCGCAGACAGTCTACACCCAGATCATGTTGTGGATAGAACGGCTGACCCTGGGCGATCACAACGCCCGCCGCAAACTGGACGCGGCGCCGATGAGCGTGAACAAGTTCACGCGCAAGACGCTGTCGCACGGGCTGATGGGCTTGTTCTCGCTGATCACCGGCTTCACCCTGGTCGGCTACTTCACCCCGGTGCGCGAGCTGGCCGCCGCCGCGCCCAGCCTGGCCTACGGCCCGTGGGAAAGCTTCTGGATCCTGTTCTACGGCGGTTTCACCTGGCTGCTGGCCGGCGTGCTGCGCGAGAAGGTCTGTCTGCACATGTGCCCGTACGCGCGCTTCCAGGGCGCGATGTTCGACAACGACACCCTGATCATCTCCTACGACAACCGCCGCGGCGAACCGCGCGGCAAGAGCAAGCAGGCGGCCGACAAGGCGCGCGGCAGCTGCATCGATTGCGGCATCTGCGTCCAGGTCTGCCCCACCGGCATCGACATCCGCAACGGCCTGCAATACGAGTGCATAGGCTGCGCCGCCTGTATCGACGCCTGCGATCAGGTAATGGACAAGATCCATGCGCCGCGCGGGCTGATCAGCTACACCAGCGCCGCCGCGCTGGAAGCCGCCGGCAAGCCGGAACGCCCCAGCAGCAGCCATCGCCCGCGGGTCATCGTCTACTCCAGCCTGCTGGCCGGCATCATCGCCCTGTCCACCACCGCGCTGATTCTGAAAAAACCGTTCAAGGTGGACGTGCTGCGCGACCGCGCGGTCCTGGTGCGCGCCACCGACGACGGTCTGCTGGAAAACAGCTATAACCTGAAGCTGATCAACACCAGCGAACAGGCGCAGCGCTTCAAGATCCAGGTGGAAGGCCTGCCCAGCCTGAGGCTGGACAAGCCGGGCCAGGTGGTCGAAGTCGCGCCCACCCGCACCGAGACCGTCACCGTGCGAGTGCAGGCCGAGCCCGAGCACGCCACCCGCGGCGCGCACGACATCTACTTCGTGGTCAGCTCGCTGAGCCATGACGGTAGTATGATCAGGGAAAAATCCAGCTTCATCGGCGAATGAATCTAGGACCCGCCGATGTTTTTCAGCGCCAAGCAAACGTCGGCGGCCCTAGGCAGTCCATCAGGAGTCATGCCGCGGCGCAACGCCGCCGCGGCTCAACCGCCAGGAATACAATGAGCAAGACCAGTCAACTGAGCCAGCGCTTTCGCCATGCCATCGAGCAAGGCCATCTGCGCCCCGGCGATCGCATGCCTTCGCTGCGCAAGCTATGCCTGGACCACAAGGTCAGCATCACCACCGCCCAACGCGCTTACGCCGAGCTGGAGAAACAAGGCCTGATCGAGTCCCTGCCCCGCTCCGGTTTCCGGGTGCTGGGCCTGTCTTCGCTGTCGCTGCGCCAATCGCCGCCGCTGCCGGACCACCCGGGCGAGTTCCGCGCCGAGCACCTGACCATGGCGCTGCCCATGCCCTGGGGCTGCCCGTTCATGAACCCGGTGTTGATCAACACCACGCCGCTGACCCGCGCGCTGACCCGCGCGCTCAGCGATTACCGCTACGCCTTGTCCAGCACCGACAGCGAGGGCTACGAGGGGCTGCGCCGAGAACTGGCGCTGCGCTATCTCGCCCAGGGCGTGGAGCTGGACGGCGAGGAAATGCTGATCACCTGCGGCGGCATGGAGGCGCTGAACCTGGCGATCCGCTCGGTGGCCCGCCTCAGCGGCAGCGACTGCATGCTGGTGATCACCCCGGCTTTCCCGCCCATCTTCGAACAACTGGAACACCTGGAACTGCGCGCCGTCGGCTTCAACTGTCCGCCGGGGCAGCCGCTGGACCTGGAGCGGCTGGAAGCGCTGCTGATCCAGCACCAGCCGGCCGGCATCATCGCCATGCCCAATTTCCAGCACCCCACCGGCCAGGTGATGAGCGATTCGCAAAAAGCCGCGCTGCTGGCACTGGCGGAACGCCACCGCGTGCCCATCATCGAGGACGACACCTATCGCGAGCTGTACTTCGGCGAAGGCGCGCCCTTGCCGCTCAAGGCTTTCGATCAGCGCGGCAGCGTGCTGCACTGTTCCTCCTTCAGCAAATCGCTGGCCCCCGGCTATCGCGTGGGCTGGATCGCCGCCGGACGCTTCCGCGACAGCATTCTGGGCCTCAAGCTGTGCAGCTCGCTGGCCACCCCGCTGCCCAGCCAGATGGCGCTGGCGCGCTTGCTGGCCGGCGGCCATCACGAGGACATGCTCAGCCTGTTGCGCCAGCGTCTGCAAAACAATCTGGCCGCGCTGCAACAGCAGATCTCCGCCCACTTCCCGGCCGACTGCCGGATGGCCCGGCCGCAGGGCGGCTACTTCCTGTGGGTGGAGCTGCCGCCCGGCGTCGACTGCCGCCGCCTGCTGCCGATGGCGATGCAACAGGGGCTGCACTTCGCGCCGTCCCAGATGTTCCACACCCCGGGACAGGACACCGGCAACGCGATGCGCTTGAACTTCAGCTTCTTCGATCCGCTGCAACACCGCTCCGGCGTCCCCCTGCTGGCCGAGCTGCTCAGCCCGGCCAACGTCCGCTGAGCCTCAGATCCACTCATCCGCCAGCTTGACCCGCTTGCGCTGCCCCAGCAGGGGCAGCAGCAAGACGGCGGACAGCATGGTGGTCACGGACAAGGCCAGGAAAAACCCGTCCCAGCCCCAGGCGTCGGTCACCTTGGCCAGCGGGTAGCCGGACAGCGCCGCCCCCAGATAGCCGAACACGCCGACGAAACCGGTGGCCGCGCCCGCCGACTCCTTGTGCGCGGCCTCGGCCGCCGCCATGCCTATCAGCATCTGCGGGCCGAAAATAAAGAAACCGATGAAGAAGAAACTGCCGGCGATCAACAGGTAGTGATCCACCCGCAAGGTCCACAGCAGTAGCACCGACAGCAGGATGCCCAGGGTGAAGATGATATTCATCGGCACCCGGTTGCCGCGGAAAAAACGGTCCGAGCCCCAGCCGGCGACGATGGTGCCGATGAAGCCGCCCACCTCCAGCCAGAAAATCGCCGAGTTGGCCTTCAGCAACGCGTAACCGTGCTGCTCCTGCAGAAATTTGTTGCCCCAATCGTTGATGCCGATGCGCACCACATAGACGAATAGATAAGACGCGGCCAGCAGCCAGATGAAGCGGTTGCCGAACACATAACGCCGCAATACCTGCCACATCGGCAGCTTGGCGCTATTCCTCTCCTGCTCCAGCTCCAGTTCGTCCCGCCGCCAGGCCCCCACCGTCGGCAGACCCATGGACGCCGGCCGATCGCGCAGGCGGACGCACAGCAACAGGCCGACGGCGATGCCGATCACCCCCGGCACGATCATGCCGTAGCGCCAGCCGTAGGCCATCGCCAAGGCGCCCGCCAGCAAGGGAATCAGCGCGCCGCCGACATTGTGCGAGGTATTGCAGATCGCCCACCAGAAACCGCGCTCGTTGCGCGAGTACCAGGCCGTCATCAACTTGGCGCACGGCGGCCAGCCCCAGCCCTGGAAGAAGGCGTTCAGCGTCCACAGCGCGGTGAAGGCCAGCAAGCTGCTGCTGAAGCCGAACAGGATGTTGATGACGCCGGTGGCGATCAGGCCCAGGCCCATGAAGTAACGCGGATTGGCGAAGTCGCTCATCATGCCGGACACGAAGCGCGACACGCCGTAGACGATGTAGAACATCGACAGGATGGCGCCGCCGGCGGCCCGCTCCCAGCCCAGATCGTCCAGCATCGCCGGCAGGATGGAATTGAAACTGCGGCGGGTGAAATAGTAGACGGCGTAGCCGGCGTACAAGCCCAACATGATGTGGAGGCGCCAATGGCGGTAGCTGGCGTTGATTTCCTCCTGGTTCTTGTCCACCGGCGCCTCCGGCTGCGCACGCAGCCAGCTCAGCCATGTTCTCAGCGACATGTGCGTTCTCCTCTGTCCGCGCCGCCGCGACGGCGGCGCCGTTGTGACCGGCGCGTCTTTGCGCGCCTTGCCTCAAGCCAGCCGCTGAATCAGCTCCAGCGCCTCGCGGTGGCGGGCCGGATCGCCGGCCGCCACTACCCGGCTGCCGCTGTCCAGCGTGATCGCCCGGCCCTCCCAATCGCTGATCACGCCGCCGGCGCCCTCGATCACCGGCCGCATCGCCGCGTAGTCGTAGAGCTTGAGGCCGGCGTCCAGCGCCAGGTCGGTGCGGCCGGAAGCCAGCAGGCCGTAGCTGCGGCAAGCGCCGCCGTAGACCCGCCAGCCCGTGCGCTCGCAAAAGCCCTGCCATACCGGCCTTTCTTCCGGCAGGAAAAAATCCGGGCTGCTGACCGAGACGAAGGCCCGCTCCAGGCTGGCGCAGGCTCGGGTCCGGCATTCGCGGCCGCCGTCGCGCTTGAACAACAAGGTGGGCAGGCCGCGGCGGCCTATCCAGCAGTCGTCGGTGGCCGGCTGATCGATCACGCCCAGCACCGGCACGCCCTGATGCAAGAGCGCGATCAGGCTGCCGTAGACCGGCATGCCGGCCATGAAGGAGGCGGTGCCGTCGATGGGGTCCAACACCCACAGCCATTCCGCGTCCCGCTCCCTGGCGCCGAACTCCTCGCCCAGCACGCCGTGGTCCGGATAACGCCGCAGGATGCGCTCGCGCAGCTTTTGCTCAATCTCCAGATCCAGTTGAGTCACCAGAGTGCGGTCCGGCTTGAACTGCGAACTCCAGTCGGTACGGGAAGCCAGCAAGCCGCGGCTGTCCGCCACCAGCTCCCGCGCGAATGACAGCCATTCATCCAATTGTCCTTGGGCATACCGCCTCATCCCACCCTCCTTTCACTGCCTCACTGCATCACCGCCCGTGTCGTCCACTGGCCGTTCTTGACTTCGGAAATCGTCACCGCCGCCTTGTTGAGATCGCCCTTGGCGTCAAAGGAAAAATCGGTGCTGACTCCGGCGTAGCTGAGCTTGGCCAATACCGGCATGAAACGCGCCGGTTCCACCGAACCCGCCTGCTGCATGGCGGCCGCCACCATCATCATGCCGTCGTAGAACTGCGGCCCCAGCCTCACCACATCCTGCTTGAAACGCGCCTGATAGCGCTGGCGGAAGGCTTTGCCCGCCGGCCTGTCGTTCAACTGGCCGCCGGGAATGCCGGCGAAGTGGCCGCCGGCGCTGTCGCCGGCCAGGCTGAGGAAGGTGGGCGTTTGCAGCATGTCGCCGCCCAGCAGGCGCGCGTCCAGACCCAGCCGCTTCATCTGCTTGGCCATGGGCGCGGCCTGGGCGTCGGCGCCGCCATAGAAGATCACCTGCGGCCGCAGCGGCTTGACCGCGGTCAGGATGGCGGAAAAATCGCTGGCCTTGTCGTTGGTGTACTCGCGGCGGGCGATCTTGCCGCCGCTGGCCTGCACCGCCTTGGCGAACTCGTCGGCGATGCCCTGGCCGTAGGCGGTGCGGTCGTCTATCACCACAATGCTGCTCGCCTTCAGCGTCTGCACCGCGAAGCGGCCCAACGCGGCGCCCACCTGGCTGTCGCTGCCCACCAGCCGGAAGGCGGTGCGGTAGCCCTGCCGGGTATAGGCCGGGTTGGTGGACACCGATAGCTGCGGAATGCCGGCGGCGGCGTAAAGACGCGCAGCCGGAATCGACACTCCGGAATTGAAATGGCCGAGCACCGCCTTGACGCCGGAGTCGACGAAGCGTTGCGCCACCTGGGTGCCGATGCGCGGATCGGCCTGGTCGTCCTCCGCCAGCAACTGGAAGCGCACCGGCTGGCCGCCTATCTGCGGCTTGCGCGCGTTCAATTCGTCCACCGCCAGCCGCGCGGCGTTTTCATTGTCCTTGCCGTAATGGGCTTGCGGGCCGGACAAGGGCGAGGCGAAGCCTATCTTGACCAGGGTTTCGGCGGCCGCCGGCCAGGCGCCGATCAGCAGCGCGGCGCCGGCGAGCGCCGCCCGCAGGGGGAAAATGGTTTTCATCTCGTCTCTCCTTTGTTTTGGATGGGTGCTGCGCAAAACGCCCGGCGCCGCGCCGGCGGCGCCGGGCCTCAAGCTAGTTCACGTACCAGATGGTCTTGGTCTGCTGGTATTGCTCCAGCGCCTCAAGGCCTTTGTCGCGCCCGCCGAAGCCGGATTGTTTGAAGCCGCCGAAGGGCGTGGTGATGTCGCCCTCGGAGAAGCCGTTGACCGACACCGTGCCGGCACGCAAGGCGGCGGCCACGCGCTGCGCGCGCCTGACGTCGCGGGTGTACAGCGAGGCGGCCAGGCCGTAGACGCTGTCGTTGGCCAGGCGCACCGCCTCTTCCTCGCTGTCGAAGGTGCTCACCGCCAGGATCGGGCCGAAGATTTCCTCCTGGAAGACGCGCATCTTGGCGTCGACCTGGTCGAAAATGGTGGGTTCGATATACCAGCCGCTGCCCAGCTCGGCGTGGATGCGGCCGCCGTGCACCAGCCGCGCGCCCTCGGCCTTGGCCGCGTCCAGATAGGCTTTCACCCGCTCGAAGTGGGCTTGTTCCACCAGCGGCCCCACCTGCACCGTCGGGTCGGTGGGCAGGCCCAGCTTCCAGCCGGCCAGCCGCCGCTTGAGCTTCTCCAGCAAGGCGTCCTTGACGCTGGCGGCGACGATCAAGCGCGAGCCGCAGCTGCAGTTCTCGCTCATATTCCAGAAGGCCGCGGCCAACACGTCGTCGACGATCTCGTCCAGCTCGGCGTCCTCGAACACCAGCTGCGGACTCTTGCCGCCCAGCTCCAGCACCACTTCCTTCAGATTGCTCTCGGCGGAATACTGCAGGAACAAACGCCCCACTTCGGTGGAGCCGGTGAAGGACACCATGTCCACGTCCGGATGCCGGCCCAACGCCTCGCCCACCGACTGGCCGGAGCCGGTGACCAGGGTCAGCGCCGCGGCGGGAATGCCGGCCTGATGCGCCAGCTGGGTGATGCGATAGGCGCTGAGCGAGGTCTGCTTGGCCGGCTTCACCACCACCGAGTTGCCGGCGGCCAGCGCCGGCGCCACTTTCCACGCGTACATCTGCGCCGGGAAGTTCCACGGCAGCACCGCGCCCACCACGCCTATCGGCTCCTTGACGATGAAGCCCAGCGCCTCCGGCCCGGTGGGCGCCACCTTGCCGTAGCACTTGTCTATCGCCTCCGCGTACCAGCCGAAGGTGTCCAGCGTGGCCGGCAGATCGGTGTTCAGACATTCGGTGATGGGTTTGCCGGCGTCGATGCAGTCCAGCGCCGCCAACTCCTCGACGTGTTCTTGCAATAGCGCCACCCAGCGCTGCATCGTCTGCTTGCGCTCGGCCGGCGGCCGGCGCGACCATTCGCCGGACTCGAAGCCGGCGCGCGCCGCCGCCACCGCGGCGTCGACGTCGGCGGCGTCGCCGGCGGCGACATGGCCGATCAGGCTGTTGTCCATCGGCGTCCGATTGTCCAGCCGCGCGCCCTTGCCCTCATGGCCGGGGATCAGCAGGCCGGCCCATAATTGCCCGGCGCGGGCCTGCTCGAATACCGTTTCCTTGCTTAATGGCATCTCAGTCTCCTGTTAACGATCGAACGCGGCCAGCGCGTCGAGGAAGGCCTTGGCTTCCGCGCCCGGCAAGGGCAACAGCGGCAGGCGCACATCGCCGGCCTCGACGCCGTGGCGACGCACGCCCAGCTTGGCCTTCTGGTTGTAGCCGCCGGATTCCATCGCCTGGATCGCCGGATACATCGCCGCCATCAGCGCGCGCACCCGCGCCCAGTCCTCGACCTTGGCGGCGTTCAGCATCGCCACCTGTTCACCGGGAAAGACGTTGGCCGCGCCGCTGATCCAGCTGCGCACGCCCCAGAACAGAAAATCCGCCGCCTGGTCGTCGCAGCCGCAGATCACCTCGAAATCCGGCAAGTTCGCCTGGATCAGCGCCAGCGCGCGGCTGAAATCGCCGCTGCTTTCCTTGATGCCGACGATATTGGGCTCGCGGCTCAGCTCCGCCACGCTGTCGATGTCGATGCCGACCCCGGCGCGCGCCGGGAAGTTGTAGAGAATGATGGGCAGCGCGCTGGCGGCGGCCACCGCCTTGAAATGGGCGACGATGCCGGCCTGGTCCGGCAGGCTGTAGGCCGGCGGCGCCAGCATCAGCGCCTCGTAGCCCAGCTCCGCCGCCTGGCGCGCGCGCGCGATCGCGCCGCGGGTGGACAGGTCGTTGGCGCCGGCGATCAGCCGCAGCCGGCCCTTGCCCGCCTGGGCCACGCACTCCAGCACTTGGCGGCGCTCGCCCTCGTCCAGCGCGTAGTATTCGCCGGTGGTGCCGCAGGCGACGACGCCGGCGACGCCTTGCTCGATGAAACGCTCGATCAGCTGCCGCAGCGCCGCCAGGTCCAGGCGGCCGTCGCGGTCGAACGGCGTGACGATGGGAACCAGAATGCCTTGTTCTTGCATGGGAGTTTCCTTTGTACTTACGGGTGGAAGAAGGTCGCGCGGCTCAAGCCGGCGCGGCGGCGGCGGGCGCGGAGCGGACGCGCCAGATCGCGATGTCGGCGTAGCCGTAGAACACGCTGATGGCGATCACCAGCAGGTGGTACCAGAGAAAGGGCAGATACTGCAGCGTGGACACGCCCAGCGTCGCCGCCATGAACACGCCGCCGTCGCTCCAGGGCACCATGGGCGCGGTCACCGTGCCGCCGGCTTCGACATTGCGCGACAGCACCCGGCGCTCTATGCCCTGCAGATCGTAATTGCGCTCGGTGATGGTGCTGGCGGTGATCAGCGACACATAGGCGGCGCCGCCGAAGAAGTTGCCGAAGAAGCCGCCCAGAATCGTCGAAACGGTCAAACGGCCCGGATTATTGGCCCAGCGCAGGAAGTTGGCGCTGATCACCTCCAGGATGCCGGCGCGCTCCATCAGGCCGCCCAGACCCAGGGCGAACAGGATCAGCGCGATCACGCTGAGCATGGATTCGATGCCGCCGCGGTTGAGCAAGGTGTTGAGAAACTCCACGTCGGACGCGGTGCGGTTGCCGAAGTACGCGGTGCGCACCGCGTCCAGCACGGGCATGTCCTGCGCCCACCAGGCGCAGACGATGCCCATCACCGCCCCCGAGCAGATCACCGGGATGGACGGCAGCCGCATCGTCAACATCGTGATCACCGCCGCCGCCGGCAGCAGCAGCCAGCCGTTGACGGTGAAATGCGAGCCCAAGGCCTGCATCGCCAGATCGGCGCGGCCGGTGTCCAGGCCGGCGTCGACATAGAAGAAACCGACGCCGAGGAACAACAGCGCGGTCAGCAAGGTGGCCGGCACGCTGACCCACATCATCGAGCGGATGTGGTCGATCAGATCCACCTTGCACAGCGAGGCGGTCATCACCGTGGTGTCCGACAGCGGCGACATCTTGTCGCCGACATAGGCGCCGGAAATCACCGCGCCGGCCACCAGCGGCAAAGGCATGCCGAAGCTGTAGCCTATGCCCATCATCGCGATGCCCGCCGTGCCGGCGGTGCCGAAGGAGGTGCCGGTGGCCAGCGAGGTCAGCATGCAGATGATGAAGGCCGCGCACAGAAAGATCTGCGGGCTCATGATGGCCAGGCCGTAGTAGATGATGGCCGGCACCACCCCGCCGGCGATCCAGGTGCCGATCAGCGCGCCCACGGTAATCAGCACCAGCACCGCCACCATGCCGTTGTGGATGCCCTGGATCAGGCCCTGCTGCATATCGTCGTAACTGCGGCCCAGCCAGTTGCCCAGCCCTATCACCAGGAACCAGCTGCTGAACAGCGCCAGCTGGATGGGCAGGTCCAGCACGTTAAGGAATAGAAACATGATGGCGATGAAACCGGCCATCACCGCGACAACCTGGGTTGCGCTCGGCAAGCGCGGCGATCTTTGTTGCATGGCGTTTCTCCTCTGCTCGGGTGGGCGGCCGGCGGCGTCCAGGCTGCCGGCGCGGAGGGGCCGCGGCGCTCAGAACCTGTTTACGGTCTACTGCGCTGCTGCGATACCGCATTGAAAACGACTTCGACATGCTCATGCACCACGGGTACATTCCGCTTCCTCGGCCGTTTTCGCCTTGTCTCGCTCTAACTCGCGAGATCGAAAACATGTTCTAAAAGCGCGCCAGGCGGTAAGGATGCAAATCCAGATCCGGCGGACGCCGCAACACCATGTCGCGCAGCAGCGCGCCGGTGGTGGCGGCCAGCGTCAGGCCCAAATGGCCGTGGCCGAAAGCGAAATACAGGCCCTGGCGATCCGGGGCCGGGCCGATCACCGGCACGGTGTCCGGCAGCGACGGCCGGTTGCCCATCCACAGCGTCATGCCTTCGGTGGAAAAATCGCCGACGATGCGCCGCGCCTTGTCCAGCAGGATCTCGGCGCGCCGCCAGTCCGGCGCCGCGTCGCGGTGGGCCAGTTCCACGGTGCCGGCCAACCGCAGGCCTCCGTCGGCCAGCGGCAGGATCACGAAGCTTTCGCTGGCGCACTGAATGAAATGGCGCAAAGCCACCCCGGCCTTGGGCAGGTTGACGTGATAGCCGCGCTCGCTTTCCAGCGGCACCCGGTAGCGGCACTGCCGGGTGAAGCGATCGCTCCAGATGCCGGCGGTCACCACCACCTGGGCGGCGGCCAGCGTGCGGCCATCGGCGCAGACCACGCCGTCGATCTTGCCCTCGCCTTCGCTCAGGGCCGCCGCCTCCGCTTGCTCGAAGCCGCCGCCAGCGGCGACGAAGGCGTCGAACAGGCCCCGGCAGAACAGATAGGGATCATCGACATGGGACCAGGACGCCACCTTGACCGCGCGCGCCCAGCCATCCAGCAGCGCCGGCTCGCAAGCCTGGGCCGCCGCCTGATCCAGCGCCTGCCAGCCCACGCCGTGCTCGGACTTCCGCCGCCAGGCCGGCAAGGCCCGCTCCAGCTCGGCCGCGTCGCGGTACAAGGTCAGCGCGCCGTGCCGCCGCCACATGCCCTCCAGCCCGGCCAGCTCCACCAGCGGCGCGTAATCGGCGGCGGCCCGGTTCAGCAAAGCCGCCAGCGCGCGGGTCAGGGCAGCCACCCGCGCCGGCCGGCTGGCCAGCGCGAAACGCGCCAGCCACGGCGCCAGCGTCGGCAGATAGCGCCAGCGCACCGCCAGCGGCCCCAGCGGGTCCAGCAGCCAGCCGGGCAGGCGGCGCCAAACGCCGGGCTCGGCCAAGGGAATCACATCGCTGACCGCCAGCGCGCCGGCGTTGCCGTAGCTGGTTTCCCGCGCCGGTTCGCCGCGGTCCAGCAGCAACACCTCCAGCCCGGCTTGCCGCAGTTGCAGCGCCGCGGCGATGCCCACCACGCCGGCGCCGACGACAATGACGCGCGCGCTCATCTCAGGCCACCTCGAAGCCGTGGACATAGGGATCGGCGTCGTCCAGCAGGATGCGGTTGTAGCCGGTGAAGCGCGCCCAGCCCCGCACCGAGGGCACGATGGCCGGGTAATCGCCCACCCGCGTTTCCGCCAGCACGCGGCCGACGAACTGGCTGCCGATCAGGCTCTCGTGGATGAAATCCTCGCCGACGGCGAGCAGGCCGCGCGCGTGACGCTGAGCCAGCCGCGCCGAAGTACCGGTGCCGCAAGGCGAGCGGTCCAGCGCGGACTCACCGTACAACACCGCGTTGGCCGCGCTGGAGCCGGCGTTCTTGGCCGCGCCGGTCCACTGGCAATGACGGACGCCGCGGATATTGGGGTCCAGCGGATGGACGATGTCGTAATGCCGGTTCAGGTATTCGCGCAGTTCGCGCCCCATCGCCACCAGCTGCGCCGGCGAGTAATCCGCCATATCGCGATAGCCCGGCTGCGCCTCGACGATGGGATAGAAATTGCCGCCGTAGGCGATGTCCACCCGCAAGCGCCCCAACGCGGACACCTCGGCCTCCACATCACGCAGGTAGAGGAAGGACGGCACATTGGTCAAGGTCACCGCGGCGACCTTGTCGCCCTCCATCCGGTACTCTGCCGCCACCTTGCCCGCCGGCGTGTCCAGATTCAGCACCCCGGGCGCGGCCGGCGTCACCAGACCGTGCTCCAGCGCCATGGTGACCACGCCTATGGTGCCGTGGCCGCACATCGGCAGGCAGCCGCTGGTCTCGATGTAAAGCACCGCGATGTCGCAATCCTCCCGCGTCGACGGATACAGAAAGGCGCCGGACATCTGCGCATGGCCGCGCGGCTCGAACATCAGCCCGGTGCGTATCCAGTCGTAGCGGCGGATGAAATCCAGCCGCCGCTCCGCCTGGGTCTCCCCTTCCAGCCGCGGACCGCCGTTCACCACCAGCCGCACCGGATTGCCGCAGGTATGGCCATCGAGACATTCGAATTCGCGCACCGCCATGTTCTTGCTCCTCGCTTGTGATGGGGCCACTCTAACCGCGCTCATTTTTGAATACAATTTTTGAGGCACTCAACAGACAAGCGCTTGCGATAATATTGCGTTACCTCATATGTGAAACAATTAATTTTACAATAAAATCAATGTGTTATTGTGTGTTGTTTTTTAATCACCTTGCATTGCAGCATCGCTACCAACTCAAAAACACCTTAAAAAATGGATGAAACCATGAATAATTGAATACAAAATTACAGCAAGCACGCCCATAATCCATGCCAAAACAAAGACTGGACGCGGCCATTGCCCGCCCTCCCCGCGCCTGTGATAATTTGAAAACTCCAACCGCCGATTTCGCCATGCCCCAAACCACCGTTCCGCGCCAAACCCTCACCGCCACCACCACCGACACGCTGCGCCAGCGCATCCTGCTGGGAGAGTGGCCGGCCGGCACCCAACTGCGCCAGGAGGCGCTGTCCAAGGAACTGGGCGTCAGCCGGGTGCCGCTGCGAGAGGCGCTGCGTCAACTGGAGGCGGAAGGATTGGTGGCCATCACCGAACGGCGCGGCGCGGTGATCGCCCAGCTGTCGCTGCCGGAAGTGCTGGAATTGCTGCGGGTGAGAGTGCTGCTGGAATGCGATATGTTGCTGGAGGCGGTGCCGCGGCAGACCCAGGCGGATCTGGACGCGGCCGGCGCGCTGCTGGCGCAGTTCGAGGAGGCGCTGCGCCGACGGGATGTCGGCGCCTGGGGCATTCTGAATTCGCGCTTCCACCTAGCGCTGTACCAGGCGGCCGACCGGCCGCAAACCCTGGCGCTGATCGAACAGTTGCACAATCGCACCGATCGCTACACCCGGATGCAGATTCTGCTGACCAATTTCAGCGACCGCGCCCATCGCGAGCACAGCGAAATGCTCGAACTGTGCCGCCGCAAGGACGCGGTCAGCGCCGCCGCCTTCCTGAGACAACACATTCTGAACGCGGAAGAAGCCCTGGAGGCCTGGCACCAGGAGCATCAAGGCGAAAACGGCCGCGGCGCGCGCAAGCCGGCCTGAATACCGCCCACCAAGCGCGGCAAGCACTTGGTTTCAAACAGAAAAGTCTTTAGACACACTATATCCAATGGCTAAAATAATGATGATGACATCAGCTTTCTAGCCATTTGATCATAATCAAATAATGCACAGTTTTGAAAATGCTATACGCATTAAAATAACAGAAAAATACATTATTCCAACGGTCTAGTTACGCGCAAAAGCCAATCAAGTCATTGTTTTTCAAAAATAAACACAAGACAAACGCCCGCCAATCCCCTGCTGTGCCCGCCAATCTGTATACATCTGATCACAGCAATCTGTACATTGCCTGTACCCATACAATGCGATAACAATGCTTGCGACAATTAAAAAGCGATTCATCATAATTAGGCTACGGCAATCGCCAAATAGCCTGATTGTCTGACCATAGTCAGGCGTGACCAAATCGCTCGCCGCCGGAAGCGACTGTCCACTCCGCGCTCCATCCGGCGCTCCCTTATCGTGTCAGTAGAACCAAAACGAGCTATTTCGATGCCAAATTTAGACAGAAAATATGACATTCAGAAATTGAATGAAGATCAAATCGCCATCAACATCAATGGCAACACCGTCGCCGCCGCGCAGGGCGAGACCGTGCTCAGCGTGCTCAACGCCGTCGGCTTGCGCCGCGTCAGCCGCAACGACAGCCAGCAAAGCATGGGTTCCTATTGCGGCATGGGCGTCTGCCATTGCTGCCTGGTGCGCATCGACGGCCGCTACAAGCGCCGCGCCTGCCAGACCGTGGTGCAGCCCGGCATGACCGTGGAAACCGCGGCCAATCGCATCGAACTGGAGGGCCTGCAATGAGCGCGCGTCCCATCATCGTCGGCGGCGGCCCCGCCGGCATGGCCGCGGCCATCGAGCTGGTCAAGCACGGCCTGCCCTGCACGCTGATAGACGAAGCCTCGCGCCTGGGCGGCGTGGTTTACCGCGGCCCGCTGCGCCAGGGCGTGACCCTGGACTATTTGGGCGAGCGCTACCGCGACGCCATGCAGGCGCTGCACGCGCAGTTCGCCGAAGTCAGCCACGCGGTGGAGATCAAACTGAACACCCGCGTCGTCGGCGGCGAAGCCGGCCAGTGGCTGTACGCGCTGAATGAACAGGAAAAAGTCGAAAAGATCGACTTTGAACAATTGCTGCTGTCCGCCGGCTGCCACGAACGCAGCGTGCCCTTCCCCGGCTGGACCCTGCCCGGCGTGATCATGCTGGGCGGCCTACAATTGCAGATCAAGAGCGGCGTGGTCAAGCCGCTGGGCCGCACCACCATCGTCGGCACCGGTCCCCTGCTGCCGCTGGTGGCCTGTCAATTGCATCGCGCCGGCGCCGACGTTCAGGGCGTCTACGAAGCCAGTTCCTTCGGCCGCATCGCCAAGGAAACCCTGGCCATGCTGAACAAGCCGCAGCTGTTCCTGGACGGCCTGAGCATGCTGGCCTACCTGAAACGCCACGGCGTGCCGCTGCACTACGGCTGGGGCGTAGTGGAGGCGAGCGGCCAGCAAGAGGTGCAGGAAGTCACCGTCGCGCCTTACGACGACAACTGGACGCCGGACCTGAACCGCGCGGTCAGCCTGGCCACGGAAACCCTGGCGGTGGGCTACGGCTTCATTCCGCGCACCCAGCTGACCCAGCAAATGGGCCTGCGCCACGCTTACGACGCCGACGGCTTCCTCAAGCCGGAAATCAACGGCTGGCAGCAAAGCAGCGAAGCCCACATCCACCTGGCCGGCGACATCGGCGGCCTGCGCGGCGGCGAAGCCGCCATGCTGAGCGGCCGCATCGCCGCCCAGTCCATCCTCAAGCAACGCGGCGCGATCAGCGCCGAACTGGCCGAGAAAAACCGCCAGCGCTACCTGACGGAACTGAAAACGGTGCTGCGCTTCCGCGTGGGCATAGACAGCTTCACCCAACGCGGCAGCGGACAGCTGACGCTGCCGCAGGAAGACACGGTGATCTGCCGCTGCGAGAACGCGCTGCGCAAAGACATCGACGCCGCGCTGGAACAAGGCGTGCAGGACTTGATCAGCCTGAAGATGCGCACCCGCGTCAGCATGGGCGATTGCCAGGGCAAGATGTGCGTCGGCTATTGCAGCGACCGCCTGCGCGAGCACACCGGCAAGGCGGACGTGGGCTGGATCCGCCCGCGCTTCCCGCTGGACCCCTTGCCGTTCTCCGCCTTCCAAACCGAAACCGAAGAGGCCTGACCATGAGCAGACAATACGACATCGTGATCGCCGGCGGCGGCGTGATCGGCGCCTCTTGCGCCTACCAGCTGTCCAAACGCAAAGACCTGAAAATCGCGCTGATCGACGCCAAGCGCCCCGGCAACGCCTCGCGCGCCTCGGCCGGCGGCCTGTGGGCGATCGGCGAATCGGTGGGCCTGGGCTGCGGCGTGATCTTCTTCCGCATGACCTCGGCCAAGAACAAGCGCGAGGCGGCCGGCGCCGCCATCGCCGTGGACGCCAGCACCCCGCACATCCTGCCGGAGTCCTTCTTCAATTTCGCGCTGGCCTCCAACGCGCTGTATCCGGCCCTGCATCAGGAGTTGATCGAAAACCACGGCATGGATTTCAAGTTCGAGGAAACCGGGCTGAAATTCGTGATTTACGACGAGGAAGACCAGCTCTACGCCGAACACATCGCCGCGCAGATTCCCCACCTGTCCGATCAGGTGCGCTGGGTGGACCAGGCCCAACTGCGTGAAAACGAGCCCTACATCAGCCACGAGGCCACCGGCGCGCTGGAATTCCTGTGCGACCACCAGGTCAGCCCCTTCCGCCTGACCGACGCCTATACCGAGGCCGCGCGCCAGAACGGCGTCGACGTGTTCTTCAACACCAATGTCACCGGCGTGCTCAAGCAAGGCTCGCGCGTCACCGGCGTGCGGACGCTGGAAGCCGGCGAATTCCACTGCCACACCCTGATCAACGCCGCCGGCTCCTGGGCCGCCGAGTTGAGCCAATGGGCGACCGGCGTCGATATTCCGGTCAAACCGGTCAAGGGCCAGATCGTGCTGTCGGAAAAGATGCCCAAGCTGTTGCGCGGCTGCATCACCACCAGCGATTGCTATATCGCGCAGAAGGACAACGGCGAAATCCTGATCGGCAGCACCACGGAGGACAAGGGCTTCGACGTCAGCAACACCTATCCGGAAATCGCCGGCCTGGTCAAAGGCGCGATCCGCTGCCTGCCGGAGATGAAGAACATCAACATCAAGCGTTGCTGGGCCGGCTTGCGCCCCGGCTCCCCGGACGAGCTGCCCATCCTCGGGCCGATGCAGGGCGTGGACGGCTATCTGAACGCCTGCGGTCACTTCCGCACCGGCATTCTGACCTCGGCCATCACCGGCGTGATGCTGGACGCGCTGGTGCGCGGCGAAACGCCGCCGCTGGACGTGACGCCCTTCCTGGCCGACCGCTTCAACGCCCCGGCCGCCAAGCCGACGGTGCAGGAAGCCGTCGAACTGGCGCTCTCCTAAACCAGCGACGGCCCGTCGCTCCCGCGGCGGGCCGTCCCACTGATTCAGATGTTCCTCTGTTACAGGCCGGCTAGTCCGGCCTGCTTTTTTTCCCCGCCGCGCCCACCCTCTTAGAACCTGTTTACGATCTCGCGAGCTAGAGCGAGACAAGGCGAAAACAGCTGAGAAAGCGGAATGTACAGAGGGTACATGAGCATTTCGAAGCGGTACTCACCGTGTCACATTTCACGACGCGCAGCAGATCGTAAACAGGTTCTTACTGGCCTACGCCGCGGCGCTCGTACACCGCCTGCGCCAAGGTGCCCAGGTCGACGTACTCCAGCTCTCCGCCCACCGGCATGCCGCGCGCGATGCGCGTCACTTTGAGGCCGCGTTCCTTCAGCAGCTCGGCGATCATATGCGCGGTGACCTCGCCCTCGGCGGTGAAATTGGTGGCGATGATCACCTCCTCCACCGCGCCGTCCGCCGCCCTCACCAGCAGCTTGTCCAGATTGATGTCGCGCGGGCCGACATTGTCCAACGGCGAGATGCGGCCCATCAGCACGAAATACAGGCCGTCGAAGCATTTGGCCTGCTCCAGCGTCAGCAGATCCGCCGGCATCTCCACCACGCACAGCAAATCCTGCCGGCGCTCCTCGTCGGCGCAGATCGGACACAGCGGCGTTTCGCTGAAGGTGTTGCAGCGTTCGCAGTGGGTCAATTGGGTCAGCGCGCGGTCCAGCGCGCGCGCCAGCTTGTCCGCGCCCTTCTTGTCGCGCTGCAACAGGTGGAAGGCCATCCGTTGCGCGGTCTTGGGTCCGACCCCCGGCAACACTTTCAGGGCGGAAATCAGATGGTCTAGAGCGGGAGGATTCTTCATCGCTTTCACAATCGGGAAAAACGGCGGCGCAGACGCGCGTGCCGCCAGGCGAAAACCAGGCGGAAAATGCCGTAATGCAGTGTCAACAAGCAGGGCGCGCGCGGCGCGAAGCCGATGCGGTCCACCACTTCGCAGCCGCCGGGCAAGGCGCGCACTCTCCGCCGGTGCAGCCAGCGCCGCTGGGTCAGCATGGTGGAGCGCTCGTCGAAGGCGCCCGGCTCCAGCCGCGTCAGCTCCAAGTCGTCGCATTCCACCGGCAACAGGCCGAACAGCAGAATCCGGCACGGTCCGATGCGCATCGGCGGCCTCAAGCCGTCGGGCAGCTCGCCGCCCGGCAAGCGCATGCGGAGCCAGGGCCCGAGCTCGTCGTTGATGCCAGCGGCGCTGGCGGCGTGCGCCCACACCCTGTCGGCGTCGGCGCGCAGCCGGCTGCGCACGGTGAAATGAGCGAATCCGCGCATGGCTACCTCGGAAACAACGTAAAAATGGCTCGGCGCGCGCCGAGCCATCCGGATGCCGAAACCGATGCGATCAGAACGGCAGCTTCATGCCGGCCGGCAGGTTCAGGCCGGCGGAGAAACCGGACATCTTTTCCTGAGTGGTGGCTTCCACCTTGCGCACCGCGTCGTTGAACGCGGCGGCGATCAGGTCTTCCAGCATTTCCTTGTCTTCCTTGGCGTCGTCCAGCAGGCTGTCGTCCAGGCTGACGCGCTTGACGTCGTGAGAGCAGGTCATCACCACCTTGACCATGCCGGCGCCGGATTGGCCTTCCACTTCCACCGTGGCCAGTTCTTCCTGCGCCTTTTTCATATTGTCTTGCATTTGCTGGGCCTGCTTCATCAGGCCGGCGATACCACCTTTGCCAAACATAATCGTTTCACTCCTTCACGGGTTGAATGGTTTCGATGAGCAGCGTCGCGTCGAATTCGCGCACCATTTGCTGCACCACCGGATCGTTTTTCATATTCTCGCGCGCGATGTCCAACTGCTCCTGCCGATGGCGGGCGTCTTTCATCGCCGGCGTCTCCAGGCCCAGCTCTTCCACCGTCACCGCCAATTCCACCGGCCGGCCGAAGCGCTCGCTCAAGGCGAGCTTGAGCTTGTCCTGGTAATCGCGGCTGGTCATGTGGCGGAAGCTCTCCGGCACCGCCAGCGCCAGGCGTTCCTGGTCCCAGTCCTTCAATACCGCATTATGGGCCAGCATGCGCGCCGCGCCCAGCTTGACGCCCAGTTCGGTCACCAGCGCCTGCCAGTCGCCGTCGAAGCGATAGTCGGCCGGCTCCTCCGGCGGCGCCTGCAAATAGGACGGCATCTCCTCGTCCGCCGCCGCGCCCTGATCCCAGGGCACCTCGTCGGGACTGACGTCGCCGTCGTCCGACGCGTCTTCCTCCTCGGGCTCCGGCTCGGGCGGCGGCGCGGCTTGACGGACCAGCGCGGCCGGCGCAGGCGGCCTGGCTTCGGGCGCGGCAGGCTCGGGTTCGGGTTCCGCCGCCGGCGCGCTGTCCTGAACCGGCTGCGGCGCGGATTGCCGCGGCGCCGGCGAACTCAGACCGGCGGCCTGCAAGGCCCGCGCGGCCGGCGAAATGCCTCCCGGCGCGGCCGGGACCGGCTGCGCTTGCGGCGGCTGCGGGCGAGCCGGCGCGCCGGCGGCCGGGCGCGGAGGCGCGGCTTCGGCCCGGGCGTTGGCCGGATGGAAGGCCAGCATGCGCAGCAGGGTCATATTGAAACCGGCGTGCTCGTCCGGCGCCAGCGCCAGGTCTTTGCGGCCGTGGATGGCGATCTGGTAATACAGCTGCACGTCCTGCGGCGCGATGGCGTCCGCCAGCGCCTGCAGCGCGTCGCGCTCCGGCTCGTCCTGGGCAACCGCCTGCGGCACGGTCTGCATCAGCGCCAGCTGCTGCAACAAGACCGCCAGTTCGCTCAAAGCGCCTTCGAAGCTGACCCCGCGCTCGGCCAGGCCGTCGGCCTCGGCCATCAGCTGCGGGCCGTCGCCGGCGGCCAAGGCCTGCAGCAAGGCGAACAGATAGCGGCGGTCCACCGCGCCCAGCATCGCGCGCACGCCGTCTTCCTTCACCTCGCCCAGACCGTAGGCGATGGCCTGGTCCAGCAGCGATTGCGCGTCGCGCATCGAACCGGAGGCGGCGCGGCCCAGCAAGGCCAGCGCCGGCGTCTCGTAGGCGATGCCTTCCACGTCCAGCATGTGGGCCAGATGGCCGGCCACTTGCTGCGGCGTCATATTGCGCAAGGAGAACTGCAGACAGCGGCTCAACACCGTGACCGGCACTTTCTGCGGATCGGTGGTGGCCAGAATGAATTTGACGTGGGCCGGCGGCTCCTCCAGCGTCTTCAGCATCGCGTTGAAGGCGCTCTTGGACAGCATGTGCACTTCGTCGATGATGTAGACCTTGAAGCGGCCGGACGTCGGCGCGTACTGGGCGTTTTCCAGCACTTCGCGGATATTGTCGATGCCGGTGTTGGACGCGGCGTCGATCTCCAGCAGATCGACGAAGCGGCCGGTGTCGATCTGACGACAGGCCGAACATTCGCCGCAGGGTTCGGCGGTGGTGCCGGTTTCGCAGTTCAGGCTCTTGGCCAGAATCCGGGCGATGGTGGTCTTGCCCACCCCGCGCGTCCCCGTCAGCAGATAAGCGTGATGCAGACGCTGTTCTTTGAGGGCGTTGGTCAAGGCGCGCACCACGTGCTCCTGGCCGACCAGATCGGCAAAGCGCTTGGGACGCCACTTACGGGCAAGGACTTGATAGCTCATGGGGGCGGATTTTAATGGCAATTGCCGCGCGTGGCGACAGGTTTCGCGCCGCCGCGGCGGGCGGCGCGCGGCGTCACGGCTGGGCCGCGGCCTGGCCCGCCAGATAGCGCTGGCGCAGCTGATCCGCGATTTCCTGCACCGCCTTGGCGTACAGCGTGCTGCGGTTGTAGCGAGTGATCACGAAGAAGTTGTTGAGGCCCAGCCAGTATTCGGTGACGCCGGGCGCCGTTTCCAGCGGCACCAGCACCGCCGGCACGTCGTCGGCCACCGGCGACTGCGGCGTCACGCCCATTTTCTTCAGCTCGCCCACGGTGTAGTGCAGATTGAATTTGTCGGCGATCAGCTGATCGATCTGCGGCCCCGGCTGCACGCTGGCCGGCAGGATCACGTCGTCGCCGTGGCGCCAGCCGTGGCGCTGGAAGTAATTGGCCACGCTGCCGATCGCGTCGTCCGGATCGCTCCAGATGTCGCGGTGGCCGCTGCCGTCGAAATCCACCGCCCATTTGCGGAAGCTGGACGGCATGAACTGCGGCCAGCCCATCGCGCCGGCGTAGGAGCCCTTCAGCGTCAGCGGGTCCTTGCCCTCCTCCTTGGCCAGCAGCAGGAACTCGGTCAGCTCCTTGCGGAAGAATTCCGCGCGGCGCGGGTAATCAAAGCCTATGGTGGACAAGGCGTCCACCAGGCGGAACGATCCGGTGTTGCGGCCGTAATGGGACTCCACGCCCAGGATGGCGACGATGAGCTCGGGCGCCACGCCGTATTGCTGCTCGGCCCGCGTCAGCGCGGCCGCGTTGGCGCGCCAGAACGCCACGCCGTCGGCAATGGTCTTTTCCCCCACCGTGGAATTGCGGAACTGATACCAGGGGCGCGAGGTGGACGGCTTGTCCAGAATCTTGATGATGTTGGGCTTGAGTTCGACATTGGCGAACACCGCCTCCAGCTCCGGGCGGTTGAACTGGCCGCCGGCCACTTGCTCGTCGATGTAGCGCTGCACGTCCGGACGCGCCAGAAAGGCCGCGTCGGCCTGCGCCAGCTGGAAGGAGAACAGAGCCGCCAACGGGGCCAGTTTAAGCAAAGATTTCATGGGCTGGTTTCTGAATAAGCGTTTTTGACTTAGCCGCGCTCCTCGAAGAACGCGGCGCGAAAACTATAGCCGCAGACCTCGCGTCAAGCCTTGCGGCGGCCAAAACCGGCGCACGGCCGGCGCACGGGCGTTAGGCCCGGAACGACAAGGCGCTGGACACCAGGCGCGCGGTAATGTCGACGATAGGGATCACCCGCTCGTAAGCCATCCGGGTGGGACCGACCACGCCCAGCGCGCCGACCACCTGGCCGTTGATCCGGTAAGGCGCGGTCACCACCGAGCATTCGTCCAGCGTCATCACGCCAGACTCCTCGCCGATGAAAATGTTCACGCCCTGCGCTTCCCGCCCCTGGTTCAGCAGCTTTAGCAGCTCGGTCTTGCGTTCGAACACGCTGAACAACTGACGCAGCCGCGACAAGTCCTCGGACAGGTCGCTCACCTCCAGCAGCCGGCTGCCGCCGGCCACCACCACCGCGGCGCTGCTGGCCGCCATCGAGCTCTGCCCCAGGCGGATCGCCGCCGACATCAATTCGGCGATGTCGCCCTGCAGCTGGCGCAACTCGTCCGCCACCCGGCTGGCGATACGATCCAGCCCCTGGCCGGCGTAATGCTGGTTGATGAAATTGCCGGCCTCTATCAATTCCGACGGCGTGTAATCGCGTTCGGTGGTCAGCAGATGGTTCTGCACGTCCCCGTCCAACGTCACCAAGATCATCAGCACCCGCCGCTCGGACAGGCGCAGGAATTCGATCTGGCGAAAGGCGATGTCGGAGCGCTGCGGCGTGACGATCACGCCGGCGAAATGCGTCAGCTCGGACAGCAAGGAGGACGCGGACTGGGCGATGCGCTGCGGGCTGTCCGGCTGCAGATTCAGTTCCAGCTCGTGCAGCGCCGCCTCTTCCAAAGGCCGGATGGTGAGCAGACGATCGACGAACATGCGGTAGCCGCGCGCGGTGGGCACCCGGCCGGCCGAGGTGTGCGGCGCCGCGATCAGCCCCATCGCCTCCAGCTCCGCCAGCACATTGCGGATGGACGCGGACGACAGCTCGACGCCGGGCAGCATGGACAGGGTTTTGGACCCCACCGGCTGGCCGTCGACGATGTAGCGTTCGATCAGGACCTTGAGCAGGTGTTGCGCGCGTTCGTTCATCATGATGGCTTCATTGTACACAGGGTGGACACTTGTAAAAGTGGTCGCAATCACAACTTTTTCAAGCGAGATCGCGGTTTCCCGTCCCGAAGGACGGTATCGCCGGCAAGCGGCTCTGCCGTTGGCCAAGGCTTTATGAGATAATCGACGGCATCTTTTCGGCTATCGGCGCGGCAAGCGCGAGCGCGACGGGGCAAGCCCGCCGGCGCCGCGCAAACCCCTGTCCGGCATCGGGTTTTCCCCGCCGCCATGGACACGGCTCGCCGCTGGCCGAGCATTCATTTTGTTTAGCGCCCCCCACACTGGAGACAGCATGGCATCCGAAGACAAGAGCAAAGCGTTGGCCGCGGCCCTTGCCCAAATTGAAAAACAGTTTGGCAAGGGTTCGATCATGCGCATGAGCGACAACCAGATCAACGAAAACCTGCAAGTGGTCTCCACCGGCTCGCTGAGTCTGGACCTGGCGCTGGGCGTCGGCGGCCTGCCGCGCGGCCGCGTGGTGGAAATCTACGGCCCGGAGTCGTCCGGTAAAACCACCCTGTGTCTGCAAGCGGTGGCCGAGATGCAAAAATTGGGCGGCACCTGCGCCTACATCGACGCGGAAAACGCGCTGGACCCGCAATATGCGCAAAAGCTGGGCGTCAAGGTCGACGACCTGCTGATCTCGCAGCCGGACACCGGCGAGCAGGCGCTGGAAATCTGCGACATGCTGGTGCGCTCCAGCGGCGTCGATCTGATCGTGATCGACTCGGTGGCCGCCTTGGTGCCCAAGGCTGAAATCGAAGGCGAGATGGGCGACAGCCACGTGGGCCTGCAAGCCCGCCTGATGAGCCAGGCGCTGCGCAAGCTGACCGGCAACATCAAGCGCACCAACACCCTGGTGATCTTCATCAACCAGATCCGCATGAAGATCGGCGTGATGTTCGGCAACCCGGAAACCACCACCGGCGGCAACGCGCTGAAGTTCTACGCCTCCGTGCGCCTGGACATCCGCCGCACCGGCGGCATCAAGAAGGGCGAGGAAGTGATCGGCAACGACACCCGCGTCAAAGTGGTGAAGAACAAGGTGTCGCCGCCGTTCCGCCAGGCCGATTTCGAAATCCTGTACGGCGAGGGCATCTCCCGTCAGGGCGAGATCATCGAACTGGGCGTCAAGCACGGCTTCATCGACAAATCCGGCGCCTGGTACGCCTACAACGGCCAGAAGATCGGCCAGGGCAAGGACAACACCCGCGAATGGCTGAAGTCCAACCCGGAAATCGCCGCTGAAGTGGAGCGCAAGATCCGCGACGCGGTGGGCATCAAAGTGGAAATCACCGAAGGCCAGCCGGACGAAGAGTTCGCCGACGACGCGCTCGACGCCTGATTCCCTGAATGGAAAAAAGCCTGAGGGCGCGAGCCGTCGATCTCCTGTCCCGCCGCGAATACACGCGGCGGGAGCTGGAGCGGCGGCTCGCTCCGTTTGCGGAGAGCCCGGAACAATTGACGGCCTTGCTGGATGATCTGGCCGAACACAGCTGGCAGTCCGATCAGCGTTTCGCCCAGCAGTTCGCCGACAGCAAGGGCCAGCGCTACGGCAGCCGCCGCCTGCAACAGGAAATGCGTCAACGCGGCGTGGACGCCGAACTGATCCGCGACACCTTGCAAGGCCGCGACGACCTTGCCGCCGCCCAGGCGCAATGGCGGAAGAAGTTCGGCCAGCTGCCGGACACGCCGCAGGAGCGCGCGCGCCAGATCCGCTTTCTGGCCGGACGCGGCTTCCCGATGTCCGTGATCGGCAAGGTGCTCAGCGGCACCGCCGACGACGACTTTTCCGCCGACGAGGACTGAGCATGCAAACGCGCGGCATCGCCACCCATATCGACATAGACGCCGCGCCGTCCGCGGTCTGGCGCGTGCTGTGCGACTGGGCAGCCTACCCGGAATGGAACCCCTTCATCGTCGGCCTGCACGGCCGCCAGCAGATAGGGTCTCGCCTGGTGGTCAGCGTCCATCCGCCCGGCCGGCCGCGGCTGACCTTCCGCCCGCGGCTGGAAGTCTTGCAAACGGCGGAGGAGCTGGTGTGGCTGGGGCGCGCGCTGCTGCCCGGCCTGCTGGACGGCCGCCACAGTTTTCGCCTGGAAGCGCTGGAAAACGGCGGCACCCGCCTGCATCACGGCGAAACTTTCAGCGGCCTCTTGCTGCCGCTGTTCGGCCAGACGCTGCTGGCCGACACGCGCAAGGGTTTCGAATTGATGAACCAGGCGCTCAAGCGCCGCGCCGAAACCCTTGCCAGCGCCGGCGCGGCTTGACACAATCAGCTGTCCGCGCCGCTCTGGGTTCAAGCCCCCAAAGCGGCCCAGAATTCGCAATCTTACGAAATCAAACATGAAAACCTCTGAAATTCGCCAGAAATTCCTGGATTTCTTTGCCGGCAAAAACCATCAGGTGGTGCCCTCCAGCAGCCTGATCCCCGGCAACGACCCCACGCTGATGTTCACCGTCGCCGGCATGGTGCAGTTCAAGGACGTGTTCCTGGGCTTTGAAAAACGCGATTACACCCGCGCCACCACCAGCCAGAAATGTCTGCGCGCCGGCGGCAAGCACAACGACCTGGAAAACGTCGGCTACACCGCGCGCCACCACACCTTCTTCGAAATGCTGGGCAACTTCAGCTTCGGCGATTACTTCAAGCAGGACGCCATCACCTTCGCCTGGGAATTCCTGACCGGCGAGCAATGGCTGAACCTGCCCAAGGACAAGCTGCTGGTCACCGTCTACGCCTCCGACGACGAAGCCTACGACATCTGGCACAAGAGCGTGGGCCTGCCGGCCGACAAGATCATCCGCATCGGCGACAACAAGGGCGCGCCGTACGCCTCCGACAACTTCTGGACCATGGGCGACACCGGCCCCTGCGGCCCCTGCACCGAGATCTTCTACGACCACGGCCCGAGCGTGGCCGGCGGCCCTCCGGGCAGCCCGGATGAAGACGGCGACCGCTTCATGGAAATCTGGAACAACGTGTTCATGCAGTTCAACCGCGACGAGTCCGGCACCCTGCATCCGCTGCCCAAGCCGTCGGTCGACACCGGCATGGGTCTGGAACGCCTGTCCACCGTGCTGCAACACGTCAAGTCCAACTACGAGACCGACGCGCTGGCCTGCCTGGTGCGCGCCGCGGCGCGCGAAACCGGCATGGCCTACAGCCAGGACGTGCCGTCGCTCAAAGTGATCGCCGACCACATCCGGGCCTGTTGCTTCATGGTCGCCGACGGCATCTTGCCGTCCAACGAAGGCCGCGGCTACGTGCTGCGCCGCATCGCCCGCCGCGCCATCCGCCACGGCTACAAGCTGGGCCAGAAAGGCCTGTTCTTCCACAAGATCGTCGCCGACCTGGTGGCCGAGATGGGCGACGCCTATCCGGAACTGCGCGAGAAGCAGGCGCATATCGAAGACGCGCTGCGCGCCGAGGAGATCAAGTTCGCCGAGACGCTGGAAATCGGCATGGGCCTGGTGGACTCCGCGCTGGAAGGCGGCAAGACCAAGCTTGACGGCGACACCATCTTCAAGCTCTACGACACCTTCGGCTTCCCGGTGGACCTGACCGCCGACATCTGCCGCGAACGCGACATCCACGCCGATCTGGAAGGCTTCGAGCACGCGATGGAAGCGCAGCGGGAGCGCGGCCGCGCCGGCTCCAGCTTCAAGATGACCGGCAAGGTCAGCTACAGCGGCGCCGACACCTGCTTCCACGGCTATGATTCCGCCAGCACCGACGCCAAGGTCTTGGCGCTGTTCAAGGGCACCGAGGCCGTCGCCGCGCTGGAAGCCGGCGAAGAAGGCATCGTGGTGCTGGACGACACCCCCTTCTACGCCGAAGGCGGCGGCCAGGTCGGCGACGTGGGCGAGATTTCGCTGCAAGGCGGCATCGGCGCGCTGTTCGACGTCAACGACACCCAGAAGATCCAGGCCGCGGTGTTCGGCCACAAGGGCAAGCTGGCCCGCGGCCGTCTGGCCGTCGGCGACAGCGTGACCGCCACCATCGATCTGCACGCGCGCGCCGCCAGCGCCCGCAACCACTCCGCCACCCACCTCTTGCACGCGGCGCTGCGCCACGTGCTGGGCGACCATGTCGCGCAGAAGGGCTCGCTGGTGAATCCGGAGCGCACCCGCTTCGACTTCGCCCACGGCGAACCGGTCAGCGCAGAACAGATCGCCGAGCTGGAGCGCGTGGTCAACCGCGTGATCAGCCACAACTTGCCGGTCAAGGCCGAAGTGATGAGCATGGAAGCCGCGCAGAAATCCGGCGCGATGATGCTGTTCGGCGAAAAATACGGCGATGAAGTGCGCGTGCTGACCATGGGCGACTTCTCCGCCGAACTGTGCGGCGGCACCCATGTGCAGCGTACCGGCGACATCGGCCTGTTCAAGATCGTGGCGGAAAGCGGCGTCGCCGCCGGCGTGCGCCGCGTCGAAGCCGTCACCGGCGAAGGCGCCATCGCCCACATCCAGGCTCAGGACGCCCTGCTCAAAGAGGCGGCCGGCGCGCTGAAAGCGCAGACGCTGGACGAGGTGGCCGCCAAGATCGGCAGCCTGCAGGACAACGTCAAGACCCTGGAAAAAGAGCTGGCCAAACTCAAGGGCCAACTGGCCGCCTCCGCCGGCGACAGCCTGGCCGACGGCGCGGCCGACGTCAACGGCGTCAAGGTGCTGGCGGTGGAACTGCCGGGCGCGGACAACAACGCGCTGCGCGAAACCCTGGACAAGCTGAAGGACAAGCTGGGCTCCGCCGCCATCGTGCTGGCCGCCAAGGGCGACGGCAAAGTGGCGCTGGTGGCCGGCGTCACCGCCGACCTGACCTCCAAGCTCAAGGCGGGCGAACTGGTCAACTTCGTCGCCCAGCAAGTGGGCGGCAAGGGCGGCGGCCGTCCGGACATGGCCCAGGCCGGCGGCACCCAGCCGGAAAACCTGGCGGCGGCCTTGGCCGGCGTGCAGGCCTGGGTGGCGGCTAAGCTGTAAGAACGTGTTTGCGATCTCGCGGGCTAAGGCAAGACAAGGCGAAAACGTTTTCAACGCCGTATCGCCGACGCGCAGCAGATCGGAAACAGGTTCTAAGCCTCCCAACTCTCGTCAACAGACCGCGCCTGCTGCGCGGTCTTTTTTTGTCTTCCACGCCGTCGGCCTTGGCTGCCGCCGCTTTCTTGCTCCAGGTCAAGGGCATCAGGATTACGAAATACTAATATTGAGAGGCTTAATGATGGCTTCTCCTTTTGTTGTTTGCATTTCAGCCCTGCTCGCCTCTCCGATCAGGGCGTTTTTTTTGCGCGCGGCCATGAAAAAAGGCGGCCTGAGCCGCCCTGTCCCGTCATGCCGCGCCGCGGCTCACAACACCAGCTTGCCGCCTATCACCGCCAGCATCACCGCCAGCGCCGGCCGCAACCAGCCCTCCGCCAGCCGCCGCGTCAGCTTGCTGCCCAGCCAGATGCCGGGCAGGGAGCCCGCCAGCAGATTGAGCAAGAGCGTAAAATCCACATTGCCGAGCCCGGCGTGTCCCAGACCGGCCACCAGGGTCAAGGGCACCGCGTGGGCGATTTCGGTGCCCACCAGCCGCGAAGTCGGCAAGGCCGGATACAGCAGGAACAAGGCCAGGGTGCCCAGGGCCCCGGCGCCGATGGAACTGAGCGTGACCAAAACGCCCAACACCACGCCGGTGGCCACGGTCAAGCCTATCCGCGGCTCGAACGACGGGCTGGCCGCGCCGGCGCGGCCCAGCCAGCGCAAGAGCAAGGGTTTGCCCAGGATGGCCGCGGCGGTCAGCAGCAAGGCGACGCCCAGCACCAGCTTGAACAGGGTGTCCAGCATTTTTTCCGGCAGATGCAGATAGGACAGGCCGGCCAGCACCAGCAGGGCCGCCGGCACGCTGCCGGCGGTCAGCCAGCCGGCGATGCGCCAATCGACATGGCCTTGGCGATGATGCACCGTCACTCCGCCCATCTTGGTCAAGGCCGCGTATAAGAGATCCGTGCCCACCGCGGTGGCCGGAGAGATGCCGAACCACAGCAAGATGGGCGTCATCAGCGAACCTCCGCCCACGCCGGTCAGACCAACGATGAAGCCCACCGCCAAACCCGCGATCGCATACCCCCACTCCATAAAACCGCTCCTTGGCCGCGCCATTCGATAGCGGCATGCTACGCCAGTTTCATATAACGATTTATACCGTTTCGAAACAACATTATTCGAAAAGTGATTTACCTCAAAGACTTGCCCCGGACGCCCGCTCCATCATGCTGCGGTAACATCGCGCCGGTAGCGTGGGCGGAGTCCGCTGGAATGCCCAAGTCCGATTTGCTCCTAATCACAAGCAAACAGGGCTTTACAAATCGCGAAAATAGCGTCAATGTCAAAGGGTCAGGGTTTGCCCTGGCCTCACACAAGTACGTGACCGAGAGGTGCAAGGATGATGACTTCCCGTATTCCTCTGAGTGTTCGCAGAAAGCAGGCTAGAGACCAGCACGAGAGTTTTCTCTATGCGGTCGCCAAGCCTCAGTTGAGTGATGCTGAGAGGTCGCGCCAGCAGAAAGTGCGCCAGCGCGCGCACGATCGGGACGATGCCCGATTCCTGGCCGACCGCTGCGACGACCTGTTCTGAACACCTTGCCCACTGGCGGCTTGCCGCCTGTTGACGGTTAGCGGCCCAGCCATACGCCACGCCGCAACCTCCCTGCCTTGAAGCGGACAGCGCGCTTGCCGCCTGTGCCGAGCCGCCCGTTTCGTTTCCCGCCGCCGCGCCCGCGTCCAGCGACGCCGGTCGTCCGCCCGTTGTCCTCTGCGTCTCCGCCTCCGCGCGCATAAAGAAAATTCCTTTTCTCGCCGAAATCCGTCCGAATTTGCGCCAAACGACGATTTCCCATCGATTTTTACGCGATTTTTATCTCTATCCAACGGCTTTTATCGGGTTTTTGACGCCGGCTTCAGTACCTTTCCATTACTGATTCAAATGGAGATTTTCATGATGGATGTCGTCTATCTGGGACTCGTCCTGTTGTTCGGCGCGCTGGCCTGCGGCTTCGTCGCCGGCTGCCGGAAACTGGGAGAAAAGGAATGAGCGTCTGGTATCTGCTCAGCGCGCTGATCGCGCTGGGCCTGCTTGGCTATCTGATCTACGCACTGCTTAAGCCGGAGAATTTTTAATCATGTTCGCCAATTTCATCGGCTCGGCCGCACCCTTGCAGCTGGGCTTGTTCCTGCTGGTGCTGCTGGCGCTGGCCTGG
The DNA here is from genome assembly GCF_020544465.1 of Chromobacterium rhizoryzae. NCBI lineage: Bacteria > Pseudomonadati > Pseudomonadota > Betaproteobacteria > Neisseriales > Chromobacteriaceae > Chromobacterium > Chromobacterium rhizoryzae. The sequence goes on along the minus strand of NZ_CP066126.1, from coordinate 1,540,008 downwards.
CCGCTGGGCGCCTATATCGCCCGCGTGATGCAGGGCGACAATGTCGGCCCCCTGCGCCTGTTCGCGCTGCTGGAGCGCGGCTTTTACCGGCTGGCCGGCGTCAAGCCGGACGAAGACATGGGCTGGCGCGGCTACGCCGTCGCCTTGCTGTTGTTCAATGTGCTGGGCGCGCTGGCCTTGTATCTGCTGCAACGCTTGCAGGGCTGGCTGCCGTTCAACCCGCAAGGCATGGGCGCGGTGGCGCCGGATTCCGCGTTCAACACCGCGATCTCCTTCGTCACCAACACCAACTGGCAAGGCTATGGCGGCGAATCCACCATGGGCTATCTGGTGCAGATGCTGGGCCTGACGGTGCAGAACTTCCTGTCCGCCGCCACCGGCGCGGCGGTGGTGCTGGCCCTGGTGCGCGGCTTTGTCCGTCACGGCTCGGCCAAGATCGGCAACTTCTGGGTGGACGTCACCCGCTTCACCCTCTACGTATTGCTGCCGCTGTCCTTCGTGTTCGCGCTGGCCTTCAGCCAGCAAGGCATGATCCAGAACCTGTCCGCCTATAAAAACGCGCAGACGGTGGAAACCACCCATTATCAGCAGGCCAAGACCGATGCTCAGGGCAACGCGGTCCTGGGCGCCGACGGCAAGCCGGTGATGGCGGACGCCAGCACCCAGCAGCAAACGCTGCCCATGGGGCCGGTGGCCTCGCAAGAAGCGATCAAGCTGCTGGGCACCAACGGCGGCGGCTTCTTCAACGCCAACTCGGCGCACCCGTTTGAAAACCCCACCCCGCTGAGCAACTTCCTGCAAAGCCTGGCCATCTTCCTGATCCCGGCGGCGCTGTGCTTCGTGTTCGGCCGCATGGTGGGCGACCAGCGTCAAGGCTGGGCCATCATCGCCGCGATGACGGTGATGTTCGTCTGCGCGGTCGTGACGGCCACCGGCGCGGAGCAGGCCGGCGTGCCGCAGCTGAGCGCAATGGGCGTGGATCAGCAGGCCAGCCATTTGCAGGCCGGCGGCAATATGGAAGGCAAGGAAACCCGCTTCGGCGTCATCGACACCTCGCTGTTCATCGCGGTGACCACCTCCGCCTCCTGCGGCGCGGTCAACGCCATGCACGATTCGCTGACCCCGATCGGCGGCCTGGTACCCACCTTCCTGATGCAGCTGGGCGAGGTGGTGTTCGGCGGCGTCGGCTCCGGCCTGTACGGCATGCTGATCTTCGCCATCCTGGCGGTGTTCATCTCCGGCCTGATGGTGGGCCGCACCCCGGAATACCTGGGCAAGAAGATAGAAATCCATGAGATGAAGATGACGGCGATCACCATTCTGGTCACCCCGGTTCTGGTGCTGACGCTGACCGCCATCGCGGTGCTGGCCGCCTCCGGCAAGGCCGGCGTCCTCAACCCCGGCGCCCACGGCTTCAGCGAGGTGTTGTACGCCTTCACCTCGGCCGCCAACAACAACGGCAGCGCCTTCGCCGGCCTGTCCGCCAACACGCCCTTCTACAACGTCGCCACCGCGGTGGCCATGTTCTTCGGCCGCTTCTTCATGATCGTGCCCATCCTGGCCATCGCCGGTTCCTTGGCCGCCAAGAAGCGGCTGGCCGTCACCGGCGGCACCCTGCCCACCCATGGCCCGCTGTTCGTGGTGCTGCTGATAGGCACCGTCTTGCTGGTGGGCGCGCTCAACTATGTTCCCGCGCTGGCGCTGGGCCCGGTCGTCGAGCAATTGCAGATGATCAGCGGTCGCTGAACCTTGCGGGAGGACTCATAAAATGAACGATATCAATCATTCCAAACTGCCGGCCGCCCAGCCCGTTCAAGCGGGCCACAGGAGCGCGGCCAAATCCATGCTGGACCCCAGCCTGGTGAAACCGGCCATCGTCGACTCCTTCAAGAAGCTGTCGCCGCGCGCCCAGTGGCGCAACCCGGTGATGTTCGTCGTCTACATCGGCAGCATCCTGACCAGCGCGCTGTGGGTTCAGTCCCTGGCCGGCCAGGGCGAGGCGCCGTCCGGCTTCATCCTGGCGGTGGCGCTGTGGCTGTGGTTCACCGTCTTGTTCGCCAATTTCGCCGAAGCGCTGGCCGAGGGCCGCAGCAAGGCCCAGGCGGCCAGCTTGCGCTCGGCCAAGAAAAACGTGGTGGCCAAGAAGCTGTCCGGCCCCAGCCACGACGCCGGCAAGACCGTGATCGACGGCAGCAGCCTGCGCAAGGGCGACTATGTGCTGGTGGAAGCCGGCGACGTGATCCCGGTGGACGGCGAGGTGATCGAAGGCGTGGCCTCGGTGGACGAGTCCGCGATCACCGGCGAATCCGCGCCGGTGATCCGCGAGGCCGGCGGCGATTTCTCCTCGGTCACCGGCGGCACCCGCGTGCTGTCCGACTGGATCGTGGTGCGGATTTCCGTCAACCCGGGCGAAACCTTCCTCGACCGCATGATCGCCATGGTGGAAGGCGCCAAGCGCCAGAAAACGCCGAACGAGATCGCGCTGACCATCCTGCTGGTGGCGCTGACCATCGTCTTCCTAGTAGTCACCGTCACCCTGCTGCCCTTCTCGCTGTTCAGCGTGGAAGCGGCCAAGGCCGGCTCGCCCATCGGCATCACCACCCTGGTGGCCTTGCTGGTATGCCTGATCCCCACCACCATCGGCGGCCTCTTGTCCGCCATCGGCGTGGCCGGCATGAGCCGGATGATGGGCGCCAATGTGATCGCCACCTCCGGCCGCGCGGTGGAAGCCGCCGGCGACGTGGACGTGCTGCTCTTGGACAAGACCGGCACCATCACCCTGGGCAACCGCCAGGCCTCGACCTTCATTCCGGCGCCCGGCGTCAGCGAACAGGCTTTGGCCGACGCCGCCCAGCTGGCCTCGCTGGCCGATGAAACCCCGGAAGGCCGCAGCATCGTGGTGCTGGCCAAGAAGCAGTTCAATCTGCGCCAGCGCGAGCTGGCCAGCCATGAAGCCGCGTTCATCCCCTTCACCGCGCAAACCCGGATAAGCGGCATAGACTACGATGGCCGCCGGATCCGCAAAGGCGCCATCGACGCCATCCGCCGCCACATCGCCGAACTGGGCGGCCAGTTCCCGGACGCGCTGGCGAAAAGCGCCGATGAAGTGGCCCGCCGCGGCTCCACCCCGCTCTTGGTGGCGGAAGGCAATCGCGCCTTGGGCGTGATCGAACTGAAGGACATCGTCAAGGGCGGCATCAAGGAGCGTTTCGCCGAACTGCGCCAGATGGGCATCAAGACGGTGATGATCACCGGCGACAACCCGCTGACCGCCGCCGCCATCGCCGCCGAGGCCGGCGTGGACGACTACCTGGCCGAAGCCACGCCGGAAGCCAAGCTCAAGCTGATCCGCAGCCATCAGGCCGAGGGCAAGCTGGTGGCGATGACCGGCGACGGCACCAACGACGCGCCGGCGCTGGCCCAGGCCGACGTGGCGGTGGCGATGAATACCGGCACCCAGGCGGCCAAGGAAGCCGGCAATATGGTGGACTTGGATTCCAACCCCACCAAGCTGATCGAGATCGTGGAAATCGGCAAGCAGATGCTGATGACGCGCGGCTCCTTGACCACCTTCTCCATCGCCAACGACGTGGCCAAATACTTCGCCATCATTCCGGCCGCCTTCGCCAGCACCTATCCGCAATTGAACGCGCTGAACGTGATGGGCCTGAACAGCCCGGCCTCGGCCATCATGTCGGCGGTGATCTTCAACGCCGTCATCATCGTGTTCCTGATCCCGCTGGCGCTGAAGGGGGTCAAGTATCAAGCCAAGAGCGCGGCGGAGCTGCTGCGCGGCAACCTGCTGATCTACGGCCTGGGCGGCCTGCTGGTGCCCTTCGCCGGCATCAAGCTGATCGACATGCTGCTGGGCGCGCTGAGCCTGGCATGAGCACTGAAAGGACAAAGCAAATGAAACTGTTACGCCCGCTGCTGGTGGTGTTCGGCGGCCTGACCCTGATCACCGGCCTCGCCTACCCCTTGCTCACCACCGGGGCCACCCAGGCGCTGTTCCCTTTCCAGGCCAACGGCAGCCTGATCGAACGCGACGGCAAGATCGTCGGCTCGCGGCTGATAGGCCAGAACTTCACCGGCCCGCAATATTTCTGGGGCCGCCCGTCCGCCACCAGCCCAATGCCGTACAATGCCGGCGGGTCCGGCGGCTCCAACCTGGGCCCCACCAACCCGGCGCAGCTGGACGCGGTGAAGGCCAATGTGGAACGCATCCGCGCCGCCCATCCGGGACAGACCGGCCCGGTGCCGGTGGACCTGGTCACCGCCTCGGCCAGCGGCCTGGACCCTGAAATTTCCGCCGCCGCGGCTTTCTACCAGTTGGAGCGCGTCGCCGCCGCCCGCAAGATGGAGCCGGCCGCGCTGCGCAAGCTGGTGGAGAGCCGGGTGATAGGCGAAACCTTCGGCCTGCTTGGCGAGCCGCGCGTCAATGTGCTGGAATTGAACCTGGCGCTGGACCAGCCGCGCGGCTGATAAGAACGAGCCGCGGAATCCCCCGCTTCCGCGGCTAAAAAACAGGACAAGCCATGCCCGACATCCGTCCCGATCCGGACGCGCTGCTGGATGAACTGAAACGCGAAGAACTGGACGCCCAACGCGGCCGGCTGAAGATATTCTTCGGCGCCTGCGCCGGGGTCGGCAAGACCTACGCCATGCTGGCGGCGGCCCGCGCCCGACGCCAGGAAGGCGTGCAAGTGCTGGTGGGCGTGGTGGAAACCCACGGCCGCAAGGAAACCCAGGCGCAACTGGCGGACCTGGAATTGCTGCCGCCGCGGCGGATCGCCTACAAGGGCCACGAACTGTCCGAGTTCGATCTGGACGCGGCGCTGGCGCGCCGGCCGCAGCTGATCCTGATGGACGAATTCGCCCACTCCAACGCGCCCGGCTCGCGCCACCCCAAGCGCTGGCAGGACGTGGAGGAGCTGCTGGCCGCCGGCATCGACGTCTACACCACCCTCAATGTCCAACATCTGGAAAGCCTGAACGACGTGGTCGGACAGATCACCGGCATCGTGGTGCGCGAAACCCTGCCCGACCACGTGTTCGACCGCGCCGACGAAGTGGCGCTGGTGGACCTGCCGCCGGACGAGCTGCTGGGCCGGCTGGCCGCCGGCAAGGTCTATCTGCCGCAGCAGGCCGAGCGCGCGGTGAAGAACTTCTTCCGCAAGGGCAATCTGCTGGCCTTGCGCGAACTGGCGCTGCGCCGCACCGCCGACCGCGTGGACGCGCAGATGCGCGCCTACCGCGCCGACCAGTCCATCAACCCCGTCTGGCACGCGCGCGAGCGCTTGCTGGTCTGCGTCGGCGCCAGCGCCGGCATCGACAAGCTGATCCGCAGCGCCAAGCGCCTGGCCGCCAATCTGGACGCGGACTGGATCGCCGTCTACGTGGAAACGCCGCGCCAGCAAAAACTGTCCGAAGAGCAGCGCGCCCGCGTGCTCAAGGGCCTGAGGCTGGCGCAGGAATTGGGTGCGGAAACCACGGTGCTGGGCGGCAACGAACTGGCGCCCACGCTGCTGGCCTACGCCCGCAGCCGCAACGTCTCCAAGCTGGTGGTGGGCAAATCCGTCCGCGGCCGCTGGTCGCGACTGTGGCGCCCTACCCTGGTCAACGAGCTGAGCCGCCGCTCCGGCGACATCGATCTCTACGTGGTGGCCCACGACTTGGAAGCGGAGGACGCCGGCGCCGCCAAGACCGGCGCCAGCCTGTTGTTCGAAGAGCAGGACAGCCCGCGCTCCCGCGCCGGCTACATCGCCGCCGCCGTCGCCTGCCTGCTGACCACGCTGCTGGCCGGCCTGCTGATTCCCCATGTGGCGCTGGCCAACGACATCATGATCTACCTGCTGGTGGTGGTGCTGGTGTCGGTGCGCTACGGCCGCGGCCCCGGCATGCTGGCCTCGCTGCTGTCGGTGGCGGCCTTCGACTTTTTCTTCGTGCCGCCGCAGATGTCCTTCGCCGTCACCGACACCCAGTACCTGATGACCTTCGTGGTGATGTTGCTGGTGGCCGCCATCATCAGCCAACTCACCGCCCGGCTGCGCTTCGCCGCCAATATCTCCACCTATCGCGAACGCCGCACCCGCGCGCTGTACGATCTGGGCCGCGAACTGGCCGGCGCGCTGACCGCCGCCCAGATCGTGGACACCGCCGTCGGCCGGCTGGAGCCGCTGTTCGCCGCCAAGGTCAACCTGTTCCTGCCCAATAGCGGCGACGAACTGCGCCTGGCCGGCGAAGACCGCGGCCATGCCGACATCGGCGTCGCGCAATGGGTTTACGATCATCAGCAGCCGGCCGGCCTCGGCACCAACACCCTGCCCGCCAACGCCGCGCTCTACGTGCCGCTGCGCGCGCCGATGCGCAACCGCGGCGTGATCGCGCTGCTGCCGGAAGTCACCGATCAGGCCTTTCTGCCGGAACAGCAAAGACTGCTGGAAACCTGCGCCGCCCAGATCGCGCTGGCGCTGGAGCGGGTGCATTACGTGGAAGTGGCGCAGGACGCCATCGTGGCGATGGAATCCGAGCGGCTGCGCAACAGCGTGCTGTCCGTGGTGTCCCACGATCTGCGCACCCCGCTGACCACCATGGCCGGCCTGTCCGAGCGGCTGTGCTCGCCCAATGTGGACGACGATCAGCGCGCCGAGATCGCCGCCGCCATCCAGGACGAGGCGCTGCGCATGAACAAGCTGGTGACCAATCTGCTGGACATGGCGCGGCTGCAATCCGGCGTCAAGCTGAACAAGGAATGGCAGATGCTGGACGAGGTGGTGGGCAGCGCGCTGCGCGCCGCCGAACGCGGCCTGCGCGGCCGGGAACTGAGGCTGGAGCTGGACCCGGACCTGCCGGTGCTGGAATACGACGCCGTGCTGCTGGAGCGGGTGCTGGTCAACCTGCTGGAAAACGCCGGCAAATACACGCCGCCGGGCAGCCGCATCACGCTGGCGGCGCGGCGCGAAGGCGCGGAGGTGCTGGTGTCGGTCAGCGACGACGGCCCCGGCCTGCCGCCCAATATGGAACAGCGCGCCTTCGACAAATTCTCGCGCGGCGCGGCGGAGTCCAGCACCCCCGGCGTGGGGCTGGGCCTGGCGATCTGCCGCTCCATCGTGGAAATCCACGGCGGCCGCATCAGCGCGCGCAACCGCTCGCCGCACGGCGCGGAATTCCGCTTCAGCCTGCCGGCCGGTCAATCGCCGGCGCTGCCGCCGGATGAGACGCCCTAACTCAAAAGAAAACCATGACCATGCAAGACGCACCGATCAGCATCGTCGTCATTGAAGACGAGAAACCGATACGCCGCTTTCTGAGCGCGGCGCTGGAAGAAGAAGGCCTGACCGTCCACGAGGCGGAAACCGGCAAGCAAGGCCTGATCGAAGTGGCCACCCGCAAGCCGGACCTGGTGATCCTGGACCTGGGCCTGCCGGACATGAACGGCCAGGACACCATCAAACAGCTGCGCGAATGGACCGACCTGCCCATCCTGGTCTTGTCCGCGCGCACCCAGGAAACCGAGAAGGTGGCCGCGCTGGACGCCGGCGCCGACGACTATCTGACCAAGCCCTTCGGCGTGGCCGAATGCCTGGCGCGCGTCCGCGTGCTGCTGCGCCGCCGCACCCACGGCAGCGCCGCCGCGCAACAAGTGTTCCAGTTCGGCGACATCAAGGTGGACCTGGTCAACCGGCAGGTGGCCAAGGCGGAAACGGCGGTGCATCTGACGCCGATAGAGTACCGGCTGCTGTCCACCTTGATACGCAGCGCCGGCAAGGTGATCACCCATCGCGAACTGCTGCTGGCGGTGTGGGGGCCATCGTTCTCGGAGCACAACCAGTATCTGCGCGTCTATATGGGCCATCTGCGGCAGAAGCTGGAAGACAATCCGGCGATGCCGCGCCACATCCTCACCGAGACCGGAGTCGGCTATCGGCTGGTGGAGGGCTGAGCGGACCGCCGCTTAGAACGTGTTTACAATCTCGCGAGCTAAGGCGAGACAAGGCGAAAACGGCTGAGAAAGCGGAATGTACAAGTGGTACATGAGCATTTCGAAGGTGTTTTCAACGCGGTATCGCCGACGCGCAGCAGATCGTAAACAGGTTCTTAGAAGCTGTTCATGGGGGCCAGGACCGCGCGCAGCCGCTCACGCGCTGCGCCCCACCCCGTTCTCCACCGCGAACACCGCCGCCTGCACCCGGCTGCTGAGGCTGAGCTTCTTCAGGATGTTCTGCACATGGATTTTGACCGTGCTCTCGGCCAGATCCAGGCTGCGCGCGATCTCCTTATTGCTCTTGCCCTGGGCCAGAAAGCCGAGGATTTCGCGTTCGCGCGGGGTCAGCCGGTCCAGTTCCTGTTCCGCCGGCTCCACCGGCGCGGCCGCGCCGTGGCGGAACTGGGCCATCAGCTTGGCGGTCATCGAATCGCTCATCACCGATTCGCCGGCGGCGGCGCGCGCCACCGCCTGGGTCAGGAAGTCGGCGTCGATGTTTTTCAATAGATAGCCGCGCGCGCCGGCCTTCAAGGCCGCGGTCAGATCGTCGGCCTCCTCGGACACCGTCAGCATCACCACCGCCCGTTTGGGCTGGTCCTGCAGCATCAGGGTCAGCGCCTCCACGCCGGAAATGCCCGGCATGTTCAGGTCCAGCAACACCACGTCCGGGTCCAGCTGCTTGGCGAGCTTGACGCCCTCGGCGCCGTCGGCCGCCTCGCCGACAACGTCGAAAGCCGCCTGGCGCGCCAGCAAGGCCTTGATTCCGCTGCGGAACAAGGTGTGATCGTCCACCAGCAAAATGCGTATGGTCTGTTCAGACATCATCGAGTCCGGGTCTTTCAAATTCAGATATAGACAGTATGAGAGCTGTCTAGCCGCCGCGCCAGTGGCTCAAGCGGCCATGCGCCGCGCGCGCGGCAGCAGCAGGCTGACCAGGGTGCCCGCCTCCGGAGTGGATTCGATGTCCAGTTGCAGACCGGCGCGCTGCGCGCGCTCCTGCATGATGGACAGGCCGAAATGGCCGTCGCCCTTGTTGCGCACGGTATCCAGATCGAAACCGACGCCGTTGTCCAGCACGCTGAGCACGAAGACCTCGCCGTCGTCGCTGAGGCTGACCGTGACCTGGCTGGCCTCGGCGTGCTTGCGCACATTGGACAGCGCCTCCTGCAAGATGAACAGGATCTGCAATTGCTGTTCCGGCATCAGCGGCGCGCCGGCTCCGGTGGAGCGCAGCTCCACCCGCATCCCGGTCTGCTTGCGGAATTTGTCCAGCAGGCTGCTCACCGCCTGGCTCAGGCTTTCCGACAGTTTGGAACGGAAGTTGTTGAGCAGCTCGCGCACATCGTCGTAGCTTTCCTTGACCCCGGCCTCGAACAAGGCCAGCGTGTCGTCCACCAGGCCCGGGTCGCCGCTGTCCAGCGCCTGGCGCATGATCTGGGTTTGCAGGTTCAGGAAGGACAGGCCCTGGGCGATGCTGTCGTGCAGGCCCTGGGCCACCAGATTGCGCTCCTCCAGCACCGCCAGTTCGCGCTCCTTGGCCGCCAGCCTCAGGTTTTCTATCGCCACCGCCAGGTGCTGGCCCAGCATCTCCAGTTGCCGCACCTGCTGCGGCGGCAGGATGCGCGCCTGTCGGAAATGCAGATTGAAAATGCCCAAGGTGCGGTTTTGCGTCGCCACCGGGAAGGCGCTGACCACGCGGAAACCTTCGCGGCTGCACTGTTTGTCCGGCAGGCCGCGCATATTCTCCACCCGGCTCTCGGCCTTGGCGGCGGCTTCGCCGCACAGGCAGTCGCCCACTTTCAGGCAATGCTCTTCGCGCAGCAGCCCTTCCGGCAAGCCGTCGTCGGCCACCACGAACACCATGCCCTGGCCGTGATCGGTCAAGCGCACCGCGCCGCCGTCGGCGTCGAAGGCGCGCATCACCCGGGCGAGGAAGCCCTTGCACAGCGCTTCCAGCGGCTGGGATTGATTGCAGAAGGAGGTGATTTCGTACAACAGCGCCAATTCCTGGTTTTTCTGCTGCAGGCTGGCGGTCTTGCCGCGCACCCGCTCTTCCAGCGTGGCGTGGGATTCGGACAGACAGGCCGCCATCAGATTGAAGCCGGTGCTGACCTGGCCGAATTCGTCGTCGGTCTCCACCGGCACCCGCACGCTGTAATCGCCGGCCGCCAGCCGGCGTATGCCCTGGTGCAGCTTGTCCAGCGGCCGCAGCACGATCAGCAGCATCAGATAAATCAGCGCGACGGTGCCCACCACCGCCATGCTGGCGAGCAAGAGCTGCAGCAGGCGCAGATAATCGGTGTTGCGGGCGTTGTAGGCCTCCATGCCGCTGACGAAGGTGTTGATGTCCGCCACGTAGAGCGCCACGCGCTCGGCGAAACGGGCGGCCTCCGCCGCGTTGTCGCCGGGCCGCGTCAGCGCGTCCTGCAACACCGGCTTCAGTTGCTCGCGCCACTGCGTTTCCACCTGGGTCAGCGCCTGCTGGATGTCCGCCTGACGCGGCACCAGCAGCGGACGCGCCGGGTCGCCGCGGCGCAGCCGCTGCAAGATGGCTTCGTAATTGACCATGTCGCGGCGCAGCGCGTCGGCGCGCGCGCCGTCCTGGCCGCTAAGCTGCAAATCCAGCGCCAGCCGAGTGACGCGCATGCGCAGGCTGCCGGCGTCGTTGATCGCCGCCGCGCCGCCCTCCTGTTGCCAGGACAGCCACAGCGTGGCGCCGATGGAACCCAGCGCCACCAAGAGAAAAATCGCCAGCACGCCGACGATCTTGGCGCTGAGCCGCTGGCCCAGCGGGCCGCCCAGCACCGGGGACACGTTCAGCCGCATCGCCGTCGCCCTAGCCACCGGTCATCGACATGAAGCGCACCAGCTTTTTCGGCTTCTCGCTGAATTCATGTCGCTCCGGTTTCAGTTCTATCGCCGCGCGGATCGCCGCTTCCAGTTCGGCGTCGCCGACGCCGGCGCGCAGCAGAGGGCGCAGCTCAAAGCTTTCTTCCTGGCCCAGGCACATGTAGAGCGTGCCGTCCACGGACAGCCGTACCCGGTTACAGGTGGCGCAGAAATGTTGGGAAATGGGCGTGATCAGGCCCAGCGAGAAACCGCCGTCCCGGGTTTTCCAGTAGCGGGCCGGGCCGCCGCCCAGGGTGGCGGCCTGTTCGACCAGGTCGAATTCGGTTTGCAGCTGACGCAGCACCGGCTGCAAGTCCAGGTAACTGGCGGCGCGGCCGGTGTCACCCATGGGCATGGCTTCGATCAGCCGCAGCACGAAGCCATGCTGGATACAGAAGGCGACCATGGCGCCGATGTCGGCGTCGTTGACGTCCTTCATCGCCACCATATTGATCTTGATCGGGGAAAAGCCGGCCTCCTTGGCCGCCATCAGGCCTTCCATCACCCGCGGCAGGCTGTCGCTGCCGGTGATGTCGTGCACGCAATCGCGGCGCAGGGAGTCCAGGCTGACGTTGACGCGGCTGACTCCGGCGGCGCGCAGCGCCTGGGCGTGGCGCGCCAGCTGAGTGGCGTTGCTGGTCAGCGACAGGTCGTTGAGGCCGGGCAGCGCGGACAGGCGCGCCGCCAGCTCCGGCAGATTGCGGCGCAGCAGCGGTTCGCCGCCGGTCAGCCGCAGCCGCCGCGTGCCCAGGCGCGCGAAAGCCGCCACCACGCGTTCTATCTCGTCGAAGGTCAGCCAGTTGGCCGGTTCTTCGAAGCCTTTGAAGCCTTTGGGCAGGCAGTAATTGCAACGCAGGTCGCAACGGTCGGTCACGGACAGACGCAGGTATTCGATGGAGCGCCCGAAGCGGTCGGTAAGCATGAGTTCCTCCATGGCAGCCAATGATACCGCTTAGTCGCAACCAAGTGGCCCGGCTGTCGCCGCCAATCTGATATTTCCTGATTCCATTTTACTAGCTAGCCCAACAATTCGCAGTCCAACCAAAGCACGCCGGCCCCTAGTCACTTGTGACTAGGGGCCGGCCGGCGAAATGCGAGCGCAGGGTGAAGGGAACAGGCGCGTCCGGCGATCAGGAGCGCCCCCGTGGAAAATCGGCGCTCAGGCGTGTTTGAACTTGTCCACCAGATCCACCAGCTCGCTGGCCGAGGCGTTGAGGCGGTCGGACAAATCCGCCACCTCTTGCACCAGGCCGGAATTCTCCTCCGCCAGCGAAGCGATCACGCTGATATTGTTGGCCACCTCGCCGCTGGCCGCGGTCTGCTGCGCCATCGCCACCGCGGTGCCCTGGCTCTTGGCCGCGGCCTCGCTGGCTTCCTGGTGGATTTCATCCAGGTCGTGCACGGTCTGGCCCACCAGCTCCAGACCGGACTCCATGCGCTGACGCGCCTCCTGCATGTGGTGGGCGGCGGTCTGGGTCTCGCCGCGGATATCCTCGATCAGCGACGTGATGTCCAGCGTCTCCTTGCCGGTGCGCTCGGCCAGTTTGCGCACCTCGTCCGCCACCACGGCGAAGCCGCGGCCCATCTCGCCGGCGCGCGCCGCCTCGATCGCCGCGTTCAAGGCCAAGAGATTGGTCTGGTCGGCGATCTCGCGGATGGCGGTGATGATGGAGCGGATGTCTTCGGACTTCTGCTGCAAGGATTCTATCCGGCCGCCGGCGTCGTCCAGCACCGTCGAGGTCTGATTCATCGCCTGCGTGGTGCTGCGCATGCGTTCGCGGCCGTCGCTGACGCTGCTCTGCATCTGCTGCGCCACGTTCAGCGACAGCCGGGTGTTGGCGCTGACCGACTCGATGCCCGCGCTCATCTCCTCCACCGCCGCGGCGATGCCGGCCGCCGACTGGCTCTGGGTTTCCGAAGCCTTGGCGGCGCGATGGGAAATCGCCAGCATCGCGTGCGCCGCCTCCACCAGGCTGTGGGCGTTGTGATTGACTTGGTTCAGGGTGCGGGCGAAGGCCTCCACCAAGTGGTCGAAAGCCTTGCCCATGCGCGCGATTTCATCGTGACCGCGGATGTCGGCGCGCGGCCTCAGGTCGAAATCCCGGCTCATCGAGGTCATCAGCAGTTCCAGCCGCTGCACCGGCACATGGATGCCGCGATAGATGGCGAAACCCAGGCCGCCCAGGGCCAGAATCACCAGGGCGGAGCCGCCCAGCGTCACCCACAGGTCGACGCGGGCCTGGGACACCTTGGCCGCCACCAGGCCGGCCAGATCGGACAGCAGCTTGTCCTGCAGCGTTTTCAACGCGCCGATGCGCTGGGTCGCCGCCTGAAACCACCCCGCCGGCGCCACGCCGGCCGGCTGGCCCAGGGCCTGGCCCAAGAGTTTATCGCGCAGCGCCTGCAAGGCCTTGGCCTCGTCGCCGCCTTCCACCGCGTCCATCTGGGCGCGCAGCGTATCGTCCGCCATCAGCCGCAGCTGTCCGGCGCAGGCGTCCTGCTTGGCCTTGAGGCCCACCGCCTGGGCAAAGCTTTTTTGATCGAACGCGCCGCCGTTGAGCACGCCGTTGACGTAGCCGCGCTCGCGGCCGGCGAACTCCTTCTCGCATTGCAGGCTGAGCAAGGCCGCGGTGCTGCGCAGCAGATCGCCGTCGCTATTGGCCTGCGCCAGCTTGGCGATCAGGCCGATCAGGGCGTCGATGCGGCCGGAATAGGCGGAGAAGGCCTCGGCCGCCGGCGTCGCGCGTTTTTCCACGCTGTCGCGCAGCTGGGACAGGCCGTCCAGTTGACTGCTCAGGGCGGACAGATCGCCGGCCAGGCTGCTGGCGGCGTGATTGACCGCCTCGTCGCGGAAGGCGGCCAGGTCCTTGTCGCTGACCGCGCGCGCCTGCTGCAAGGGCGGCGGCAAGCCGGCGGCCTGGCCGCTGAGGAAGCCGTTGCTCAGGCCGCGTTCGGTCTGCAAATCGTGGATCAACTGGCTGGAACGCGCCGCCACCTGGATCAGGCGATCCGAGCGTTGCAATTCCGACAGGGTCTGGAAGCGATCGACGGCCAGCACCGAGGCCAGGCCGATCAGGGCGGCGGAAAAAGGCAGCAGCAGCAATAGCAGCTTGCTGGCGAGGGATAGCCTGGACAGCATGGCGGGCTCCGATCTCTATCGACTGTTTCTCTTGATTTTCCATGACAATGGAAACCAACACCCATCAATATAGATCAAGCCCGGTTCATGCTGAATACTGCAATGGGTTTAATGCCAATGGCCGGCTGGACAGCCGCGGCGGCTCAGCAACGGCCTTTCTTGGCCTGGCCCGGCGGGCAGAAATAGCCTTTGTCGCGGTGATGGCGATGGCGGTGCTTGCGATAGCGGCGGCCGTCGTCGTCGCGGCGTTCCGACGCCGCCGGCTTGCCGTAGTCGTGGCCGATGGCCGCGCCGGAAGCGCCGCCCACCGCGCCGCCGATGATGGCGCCGTTGCGGCCGCCCACCGCCTCGCCCACCGCCGCGCCGGCCGCGCCGCCCAGCGCGCCGCCAACGATGGTGGAGGTGTCCGCCAGGGCGGTGGAGGCCAAACCGGCCAGGCTCAGCGATAAGATGACAAGTGCGCGTTTCATGCGGCTAACTCCTGAATTTAAACGGATGAGGCAGCTTAACCGTTTGGTTGACAGCCGGCTGTTTCGAATTGTTAGGAATTGTTCTCTCTTGTTATCGCTTCACAACTTATCGAATTTATATGTAGCCGGACGGCATGAAAAACGGCGGAGCATCCAAGGATGCCCCGCCGCGACCTCATGCTGAATCTTGGCAAACCCGCCGGATCAACCCCTCGGCCGCACCAGCTGCCAGGCCCGGCCCAGATAAGTCACCGCGCCGAAGCCGCTCCACACGTGCACCAGACGGGTGAACGGGAAGATCACGAACAAGCTCATGCCCATGAACAAGTGCGCCTTGAACACCGGCGAGGCGCCGACGATGAAGATGGCCGCGTCGCCGCGCAGGGTGACGATGTGCTGAGCCCAGCTCATCAGCAACACCATCTCGTGGCCGTCCAGATGCTGCGCCGACACCGCGATGGTGCTGAGGCCCAGCAGCAAGGTGGCCAGAATCCACAGCAACACCAGCTTGTCTCGCCAGGTGGTGTTGGCCGCCAGCCGGTCACAGGTAAAGCGACGGTGCAGCAGGATCAGGATGCCGATCAGGCACAGGCCGCCCATGATGCCGCCGGCCGTCATCGCGAACACTTGCTTGAAGCTGTGGCTGACGCCCAGCGCGTCCCATACCGCCACCGGTGTCAACAGGCCCACCAGATGGCCGAAGAACAGGCCGATGATGCCGAGGTGGAACAGGATGTTGCCCAGCCGCAGCTGGCCGCGGTACAGCAGTTGCGAGGATTCGCTCTTCCAGCTGTATTGCTCGCGGTCGAAGCGGATCAGGCTGCCCAGCAGGAACACCGCCAGCGCGATGTAGGGGTAGATGCCGAATACGAATTGGTGCAGATAGTTCATGTTGCTCTCCTGGCAGCGGGATTCAGCCCTGCGGCCGCTGCGGGTAAAAGTTCACCGGAGCGATGGCCGGCCGCGTCGGCTTCAGCAGCGGCTCCACGCCGTCCGCGCCGGGGCCGAAGGTCTCCAGCATCTCGTCCATGTCGCGTACCGGCGGCACGGTCAGCGCTTCCGGCTCCACCGGCGACAGCAGCACCAGCCCCTGCAGCACGCCGGCGTAGTGGGAATGGCTGTCGGCCAGCTTGCCGGCCACGTGGGCGATCACGTGCACCGCGTCGGAGAGCAGCCGGGCGGCCTCCTCCGGCTGGCACTGCGCCAGGAACTCCAGGAACAGCGGCAGATAGTCCGGCAGCTCGTTCGCCGCCGGCTCCAGGCCCTGGGCCTGGTATTCGGCCAGCAGATCCACCATGGCCTGGCCGCGGGCGCGGTCCTCGCCGTGGATATGCTCGAACAGATGCAGCGAATGGCTGGGGTTGCGATCGAAGGTCTGCACATAGCGTTCTTGCAGCGTGATCAGATCCTCGCCCTCCAAGGACAGCAGCAAGGGCTCCAGCAGCCGGGCGATGCGCGGCTCGGCCGCCACCTCGGCGCGGATGTCGTCCGCCGCCGCGATCAGATCCGGCTCCGGGTAGCACAGCAGCGCCGATAAGGCCTGATAGATGCGCATGGCGTTCTCCTTCACTGACCGGAATTGGACTTGCGGTCGCGCCGCATGTCGTGGAACACGATGGGAGTGGCCTTCTTCTTGCCGAACAGGCTGGCCTCGGACTCGCCGCCGGAGCAGCCGTTGCCGAAGGTGAAGCCGCAGGACGCCTTGTCCTCGAAGGTGTTTTCCACCAGCTCCTTGTGGCTGGACGGAATCACGAAGCGGTCTTCGTAATTGGCGATGGCCATCACCTGATACATCTCCTCCACCTGGGCCGGGTTCAGATGCGTGCCCTTGAGGGTGGCGGGGTCCGACACCTTCTCCACGCTCTTCTTGCGCATATAGCGCCGCATCGCCACCATGGTTTCCAGCGCCTTCACCACCGGCTCTTCCTTGCCGGCGGTCAGCAGATTGGCCAGGTACTGGATGGGAATGCGCAGGTCCTTGACGTCCGGGATGATGCCGTTCTCGCCGATCAGGCCGTTTTCCATCGCGGACTGGATGGGCGACAGCGGCGGGATGTACCACACCATCGGCAGGGTCCGGTATTCCGGGTGCAGCGGGAAAGCCACTTTCCACTCCATCGCCATCTTGTAGACCGGGGAGCGCTGCGCGGCGTCGATCCAGCTTTGCGGAATGCCCTGCTTTTGCGCCTCGGCGATCACTTCCGGCGCGTTCGGGTCCAGGAACACGCCCAGCTGCGCCTCGTACAGGCTCTTCGGGTCTTCCACCGCGGCGGCTTCGTCTATCTTGTCGGCGTCGTACAAGAGCACGCCCAGGTAGCGGATGCGGCCGACGCAGGTTTCCGAGCACACCGTCGGCTGGCCGCCCTCGATGCGCGGGTAGCAGAAGGTGCACTTCTCGGCCTTGCCGGAGGTCCAGTTGTAATAAATCTTCTTGTACGGGCAGCCGGACACGCACATGCGCCAGCCGCGGCATTTGTCCTGGTCGATCAGCACGATGCCGTCGTCTTCGCGCTTATAGATGGAGCCGGACGGACAGGAGGCGACGCAAGCCGGGTTCAGGCAGTGTTCGCACAGGCGCGGCAGATACATCATGAAGGTGTTCTCGAAGGCCGAGTACATTTCCTTCTGGATACCCTCAAACAGGGCGTCCTTGCTGCGCTTGGAGAATTCGCCGCCCAGATCGTCCTCCCAGTTCGGGCCCCATTCGATCTTGTTCATCTTCTTGCCGGTCAGCACCGACACCGGCCGCGCGGTGGGCGGCGTCTTCATCTCCGGCGCGTTCTGCAGATGTTCGTAGTCGTAGGTGAACGGCTCGTAGTAATCGTCTATCGCCGGCATATTGGGGTTGGCGAAGATATTGCCCAGGATTTTCAGCCGGCCGCCCTGGCGCGGCTCCAGCTTGCCGTTGGGCTTGCGCACCCAGCCGCCCTTCCACTTCTCCTGGTTTTCCCATTCCTTGGGGTAGCCGATGCCGGGCTTGGTTTCCACATTGTTGAACCAGGCGTATTCGACGCCGTCGCGGCTGGTCCAGACGTTTTTGCAGGTGACCGAACAAGTGTGGCAGCCGATGCACTTGTCCAGATTCAACACCATGCCGATTTGAGCGCGGATTTTCATTGTTGCTCTCCTGCCGGACTATCCATCCAGTCCACTGAGTTCATCTTGCGCACCACCACGAATTCGTCGCGGTTGGCGCCCACGGTGCCGTAGTAGTTGAAGCCCCAGGACAGCTGCGCGTAGCCGCCTATCATGTGGGTGGGCTTGGTCACCGTGCGGGTCACCGAGTTGTGGATGCCGCCGCGCTTGCCGGACACTTCCGCGCCCGGCACGTTCACGATCTTCTCCTGGGCGTGGTACATCATCGTCATGCCCTGCGGCACCCGCTGCGACACCACGGCGCGGGCGGTCAGCGTGCCGTTGGCGTTGAACACCTCGATCCAGTCGTTGTCCACGATGCCGGCCTTCTTGGCGTCGTCCTCGGACAGCCACACGTTCGGGCCGCCGCGGCTCAGGGTCAGCATGCGCAGATTGTCGGAGTACGTGCTGTGGATGCCCCATTTCTGGTGCGGGGTCAGGAAGTTCAGCACCAATTCGTGATTGCCGTTGCCGTGCTTGCCCAGCACCGCCTGGGTGGTTTTCAGATCCACCGCCGGCTTGTACACGCACAGGCCTTCGCCGAAGGCGCGCATCCACTGGTGATCCTGGTAGAACTGCTGGCGGCCGGTGATGGTGCGCCAGGGAATCAGCTCGTGCACATTGGTGTAGCCGGCGTTGTAGCTGACTTCTTCGCTTTCCAGGCCGGACCAGGTGGGCGAGGAAATGATCTTGCGCGGCTGCGCCTGCACGTCGCGGAAGCGGATGCTGTCGTGCTCGCGCGGCTTGGCCAGATGGGTGTGGTCGCGGCCGGTGATCTTGGACAGCGCGTCCCAGGCCTTCACCGCCACGTGGCCGTTGGTTTCCGGCGCCAGGGTCAGAATCATCTCGGCGGCGTCGATCGCGGTTTCCAGCTTGGGCTGGCCCTTGCCGGCGCCCTGGCTCGCCACCTGGTTCAGGCCGCGCAGGATGTCCACCTCATGGCCGGTTTTCCAGTTGATGCCCTTGCCGCCGTTGCCGGCTTTTTCCAGCAAGGGACCGATGGTGGTGAATTTGTCGTAGATCGCGCCGTAGTCGCGCTCCACCACCGTCATCTTGGGCATGGTCTTGCCCGGCACCGGCTCGCACTCGCCTTTTTTCCAGTCCTTGGGATCGAAGGGCTGGCCCAGTTCTTCCGGGGTGTCGTGCATCAGCGGGGTCAGCACCAGATCCTTTTGCACGCCCAGATAGTCCTTGCCCAGCTCGGACAGCTTCTTGGCGAAGCCCTTGTAGATCTCCCAGTCGGTGCGCGACTGCCACAAGGGCTGCACCGCTTCGGACAGCGGGTGGATGAAGGGGTGCATGTCCGAGGTGTTGAGGTCGTCCTTCTCGTACCAGGTGGCGGTGGGCAGCACGATATCGCCGTACAAGCAGGTGGTGGACATGCGGAAGTCCAGCACCACCAGCAGGTCCAGCTTGCCTTCCGCCGCCGGGCGCACGGTGATTTCGGTCGGCTTGATGCAGTCGTCTTCCGAATTCAGCACCGCGTTCTGGGTGCCCAGCAGGTATTTGAGGAAGTATTCGTGGCCCTTGCCGGAGCTGCCCAGGATGTTGGAACGCCACACGAACATATTGCGCGGGAAGTTCTGCGGGTTGTCCGGGTCGTTGCAGGCCAGGTCCAGCTTGCCGGACTTGAGGCCGTCCACCACGTAGGCGGCGGCGTCCTGGCCGGCGGCGGCCGCGGCGCGGGTCACCTCCAGCGGGTTGGCGGACAGCTGCGGCGCGGACGGCAGCCAGCCCATGCGCTCGGCCTTGGCGTTGTAATCGATCAGCGCCATGCCGGCCATGCGGCCGTCGGCGGTGGGCGCCAGGATTTCGCCTACGCCCAGTTTTTCATGCCGCCACTGGCTGGTGTGGGCGTAGAAGAAGCTGGTGCCGTTCATCTGCCGCGCCGGGCGGTTCCAGTCGCCGGCGAAGGCCAGCGGCGCCCAGCCGGTTTGCGGGCGCAGTTTTTCCTGGCCCACATAGTGGCACCAGCCGCCGCCGGACTGGCCGATACAGCCGCACAGCATCAACATATTGATGATGCCGCGGTAGGTCATGTCCATGTGGTACCAGTGGTTCAGCGCCGCGCCGACGATGACCATGGATTTGCCCTGGGTCTGATCGGCGTTCTGCGCGAACTCGCGCGCCACCTGGATCACCAGTTCCGGCTTCACGCCGGTGTGCTTCTGCTGCCAGGCCGGGGTGTAGGGCACGTCGTCCATGTAGTCGACGGCGACGTTGCCGCCGCCCAGGCCGCGGTCGATGCCGTAGTTGGCCGCCATCAGGTCGAACACCGTGGCCACCAGGGTTTCGCTGCCGTCGGCCAGACGGATGCGCTTGGCCGGCACATTGCGGGTCAACAGTTCATCGTGCTCGGCGCCGAAGTAAGGGAAGCCCACGCCCACCACCGCGTCGCTTTCTTTGATCAGCGACAGCTTGGCGGACACCTCGCGGCCGTTGCCGCCGTCCTTCTGCTCCAGGTTCCACTTGCCGGCCTTGCCCTCGGCCTGACCCCAGCGGAAGCCGATGGAGCCGTTGGGCGCGACGATGTCGCCGCTGGCCTCGTCGATCAGCAGGGTTTTCCAGTCCGGGTTGTTGTCTTCGCCCAGGCCGCCTTCCAGATGGGAGGCGCGCAGGAAGTAGTCCGGAATGTAGCGCTCGCCGTCTTGCTTCAGCGCCACCAGCATCGGCATGTCGGTATAGCGGCGGATGTAGTCGGTGAAGTAGCCGGACGGATTATCGAGGTGGAATTCCTTGAAGATCACATGGCCCATCGCCATTGCCATCGCGGCGTCGGTGCCCTGCTTGGGGGCCATCCAGATGTCGCCGAACTTGGCCATTTCGCCAAAGTCGCTGGACACCGCCACCGTCTTGGTGCCCTTGTAGCGCACCTCGGTATAGAAGTGGGCGTCCGGGGTGCGGGTCATCGGCACATTGGAGCCCCACACCATCAGATAGGTGGAGTTGTACCAGTCCGCGGATTCGGCCACGTCGGTCTGCTCGCCCCAGGTCTGCGGGCTGGCCGGCGGCAAATCGCAATACCAGTCGTAGAAGGACAGCGGCACCCCGCCGATCAGGCTGAGGTAACGGCTGCCGGCGGCGTAGGACACCATGGACATCGCCGGAATCGGCGAGAAGCCCACCACGCGGTCCGGACCGTATCGCTTGATGGTGAAGGCGTTGGCGGCGGCCACGATCTCGTTGGCCTCGTCCCAGCTGGCGCGCACGAAACCGCCCTGGCCACGCTTGGACTTGTACTGCTTGGCCAGTTCCGGCGTCTGGCTGATCTTTTCCCAGGCCTCCACCGGGCTCAGGGTCTGGCGCGCCTCGCGCCACAATTTGGCCAGCCGGCCGCGGATCATCGGGTATTTGACGCGCTGGGCGGAGTAGACGTACCAGCTATAGGACGCGCCGCGCGGACAGCCGCGCGGTTCGTGATTGGGCAGGTCCGGCCGGGTGCGCGGGTAATCGGTCTGCTGGGTTTCCCAGGTGATCAGGCCGTTCTTCACATACACCTTCCAGCTACAGGAGCCGGTGCAGTTCACGCCATGGGTGGAACGCACCACCTTGTCGTGCTGCCAGCGCTGGCGGTAGGCGTTTTCCCAACCGCGATCCTCGTTGACGACGGCGCCGTGACCATTGGCAAAGGTGGAGCGGGTCTTGCCCAGGAAATTCAAACGGTCGAGAAAGTGACTCATCTTGCCTCCAAATATCGGGGTCCGCGCCGCACGGGCCGGCGGCTCCAGCCACCGGGGGAAACGGACCTTTTCACTTGATTGCAAGCTTAGAACGCGGCGGCAAGCGCCGACATTCGCCGAAGGTCGACGCCGGACGGCGCATTGGCACTAGTCACGGTTAGTACTTTGGCGAGACGGACTAGCCAGAAAGAACTAGTGGCGATATTCGACCCTTGCCGTCGAAAAATAAAATGTTATAACATAACAAAAACCGCGAACAGCCAAAGGCCTTCGCCACCCGCATCGCCCTTACTTAATCGGACCCCATGCCATGACGCCCACGCCCTCCTCCTCCGCCGCGCTAGACGCCAGACTGCCGGTCACCGTGCTGTCCGGCTTCCTCGGCGCCGGCAAGACCACCTTGCTCAACCACATCCTCAACAACCGCGAGGGCCGCCGCGTGGCGGTGATCGTCAACGATATGAGCGAGGTCAATATCGACGCCGCCCTGGTGCGTGAAGGCGGCGCGGCGCTGTCGCGCACCGAGGAAAAACTGGTGGAGATGAGCAATGGCTGCATCTGCTGCACCCTGCGCGAAGACCTGCTGCTGGAAGTGTCGCGGCTGGCGCGCGAAGGCCGTTTCGACCAGCTGGTGATCGAATCCACCGGCATCGCCGAGCCGCTGCCGGTGGCGGAAACCTTCACCTTCGCCGACGAGCAAGGCCGCAGCCTGGCCGACTCCGCGCGGCTGGACACCATGGTCACCGTGGTGGACGCCTGTCACTTCCTGCGCGATTACGCCTCGCGCGATCAACTGCGGCAACGCGGCGAATCCCTGGGCGAGGCCGACGAGCGCACGGTGGCGGACCTGTTGATCGAACAAGTGGAGTTCTGCGACGTGATCGTGCTCAACAAGACCGATCTGATCGACGCCGCGGACAAGGAACGGCTGGCCGGCATCCTGCGCCAGCTCAACCCGCGCGCCCGCATCGTCGAAGCCCGCTTCGGCCAGGTGCCGCTGGACGCGGTGCTCGACACCGGCCTGTTCGACTTCGACGCCGCCGCCGACGCCCCCGGCTGGCTCAGCGAGCTGCGCGGCGAGCACACGCCGGAAACCGAGGAATACGGCATCGCCAGCTTCGTCTACCGCGCGCGCCGCCCCTTCCACCCGCAGCGCTTCTTTGAACTGGCGCAGCGGGAATGGCCGGGCGTGCTGCGCTCCAAGGGCTATTTCTGGCTGGCCAGCCGCCCGGCCCACGCCCAGCTGTGGTCGCAGGCCGGCGCGGTGTGCCGCCACGAACTGGCCGGCCAATGGTGGGCCGCCACCCCGCGCGAATATTGGCCGCAGGACGAAGACAGCCTGCGCCAGATCGAAAGCCACTGGCGGGACGGCATCGGCGACGCGCGTCAGGAACTGGTGCTGATCGGCATCGCCATGAACGAAGCCGAACTACGCCGGCAATTGGACGACTGCCTGCTGGACGAGGCCGAAATGGCCGCCGGCCCGGCCGCCTGGGCGCTGCTGCCGGACCCCTTCCCGCCGCTGGACACCCTTGCCGAGGACGCCGCATGAACGCCCCGCTGCCCGATATCGCGCGCAGCGGCGCCGCCGCCGCGCTGCTGCCCTTGAACTGGGTGGGCATGGACGGCATCGCGCTGCCGCTGCGGCTGGCGGACGCCGCCCACGGCTGCGTCGCCGCCCGCGCCAGCGCGCAAGTCAACCTGCCCCGGCCGGCGATCAAGGGCATCCACATGTCCCGGCTCTACCGGCTGCTGCAAGCCCACGCCGACGCCGCGCCGCTCAGCCCGGACGCCCTAAGCCGGCTGCTGCGGGCGATGGCGGACAGCCACGCCGACTGCGGCAGCGACGCCGCCCGTGCCGAATTCCGCTTCGAACTGCTGTGCCAGCGCCCGGCGCTGGCCACGCCGGGCCTGTCCGGCTGGAAGGCCTACCCCGCCGCGCTGGGCGCCGAACTCGACGGCGACGGCTGCCGGCTGTGGGCCGAAGTGGAAATCGCCTACTCCTCCACCTGCCCCTGCTCCGCCGCGCTGGCGCGCAGGCTGATCGCCGACGCCTTCCGCCAACAGGAGCGCGCGGCCACGCCGGACGCGGTTTACGACTGGCTGCTGGAACACGCCACCCTGGCCACCCCGCACAGCCAGCGCAGCCAGGCGCGGCTGCGCTTCGACATCCCCGCCGACGCCGCCGGCTGGGAGCTGGCGATGCGCATAGACCTGGCCGAACAAGCGCTGGCCACCCCGGTGCAAACCGCGGTCAAGCGCGCCGACGAACAAGCCTTCGCCGCCCTCAACGGCGCCAATCTGATGTATGTGGAAGACGCCGCGCGCCGGCTGCAAGCGGCGCTGGCCGGCCACGGCCTGAGCCGGGTCGACGTCCGCCACCAGGAAAGCCTGCACCCGCACGACGCGGTGGCGGCCAGCCAACTCTCATAAGCAATCCACGATCTCGCGAGCAAGAGCGAGACAAGGCGAGAACAGCGGAGAAAGCGGAATGTACATTCGGTACATGAGCATTTCGAAGATGTTCTCAACGCCGTATTGCCGCAGCGCAGCAGATCGTGAACACTCTCTCAGGGAGCAGCGCTTGATACGCAAAAACCCCTCCGGCCACCTGCCGGTGATCGCCGAATCCGCCTACGTCGACAAGACCGCCATCCTCTGCGGCAAGATCATCGTCCACGACCATGTCTTCATCGGCCCCTACGCGGTGATCCGCGCCGACGAAGTGGACGCCAACGGCGAGATGGAAGCCATCGTCATCGGCCCCCACTCCAATATCCAGGACGGCGTGGTCATCCACTCCAAGGCCGGCGCCGCCGTCGCCATAGGCGCGCACACCTCCATCGCCCACCGCTCCATCATCCACGGCCCCTGCGCCGTGGGCGAACGCGTCTTCGTCGGCTTCAACAGCGTGCTGTTCAACTGCCGCGTCGGCGACGGCTGCGTGGTGCGCCACAACGCGGTGGTGGACGGCTGCGAACTGCCGGCCGGCTGCTACGTGGCCTCCACCGAACGCATAGGCGCGGCCAGCGACACCGCGCGCCTGCCCAAGGCCAGCGTGTCCGCCGCCGAATTCTCCGAAGACGTGCTGCGCGCCAACAGCGAACTGGTGCGCGGCTACAAAGCGCTGCAAAACGAGTTCTGAATGAGCGACATCCTGATCCGCAACGCCCGCCTGGTCAGCGACGGCCGCGAGTGGGAAGCCGACCTGCGCGTCGGCAACGGCCGCATCCGCCGCATCGATGCCAGCCTGCCCGGCCGCCCCGGCGACATCGACATCGACGCCGCCGGCCAATGGCTGCTGCCCGGCATGATCGACGACCAAGTCCACTTCCGCGAACCCGGCGCGCCGCACAAGGGCAGCATCGCCAGCGAATCCCGCGCCGCGGTGGCCGGCGGCGTCACCAGCTTCATGGACATGCCCAACACCCGGCCGGCCACCACCTGCCTGGACGCGCTGGCGGACAAGGAAAGCCGCGCCGCCGCCCACTCCGTGGCCAATTACGGCTTCCACCTGGGCGCCACCCGCCACAATCTGGCGCTGATCGCCGCGCTGCCGCCCAACCGCGCCGCCGGCGTCAAAGTGTTCATGGGCGCCAGCACCGGCGACCTGCTGCTGGACGACCCGGCCGCGCTGGAGCGGCTGTTCGCCGCTTGCCCGCTGCCCATCCTCACCCACTGCGAACACACGCCGCGCATCCGCGAGCGCGAAGCCGCCTGGCGGCTGCGCTTCGGCGACGACATCCCGCCGGACCAGCACCCGCTGATCCGCGACGCCGAAGCCTGCTACCAATCCACCCGGCTGGCGGTGGAGCTGGCGCAACGCCACGGCAGCCAACTGCACGTGCTGCACCTGAGCAGCGCGCGCGAACTGGAGCTGTTCCGGCCCGGCCCCGTCGCTGGCAAGCGCATCACCGCCGAAGCCTGCGTCCACCACCTGCTGCTGGACGACGGCGACTACGCCCGTCTGGGCCACCTGATCAAATGCAATCCGGCGATCAAAAGCCGCGCCGACCGCGACGCGCTGCGCCAGGCGCTGCGCGACGGCCGCATCGATCTGATCGGCACCGATCACGCGCCGCACGCCTGGGAGGAAAAACAGCAGCCCTACACACAGGCCCCGGCCGGCCTGCCGCTGGTCCAGCACGCGCTGCCGGCGCTGCTGGAATTGGTGGCCGACGGCGAACTGACGCTGCCGCAACTGGTGGACAAGACCAGCCACGCGGTGGCCACCCGCTTCGCCATCGCCGAACGCGGCTATCTGCGCGAAGGCTATTGGGCCGATCTGACGCTGGTGCAGCGCCTGCCCGCGCCGCGTCCGGTCTGCCGCGACGCCCTGCTGGCTCATTGCGGCTGGACCCCCTTCCCGCATCTGGCCTTCCGCCACGCGGTCAGCGCCACCATCGTTTCCGGTCAATTGGCTTGGTTCCAGGGCCGCATCCAGCCGGACTGCCAGGGCCTGCCGCTGCGGTTTATGCGCTGAGGGCCGGTTCAAGACCGGCTGTCGGCGGGCTCCCGAAGCCGCTGCCGGTGGGTATCGCCGGTGGCTCCACCCACCCTACGGACTGACGCCTCGCGCTGCATCCCCTGGGTAGGGTGGGTGGAGCGCAGCGATACCCACGCGGAGAAAGCCGACGGCCCTATCCTAGCCACACGACGGCTGACAGAATCGGTTGGCAAGCCAGGCGGATACCTCAAGACAACGCAGAATGGAGGCGGCAGACGCCTAACGGGGTTGACAGACCGGCATCTTGGAACCGGCAGCCCGTGAGAGCTCCCCGCCAGCGCCCGCCATTAACACTTATGCCGATACCGACCATGCCGCGCGATAGCATGGCGAAAAGGGTTGGCTAAACGGCCAAATACGTCAAGCCAAGGCGGTCTAATTGAAACCGCATCGCCATTCCGCCCCCTCCCTCAATAAAAACCCGCGGCCAATAAAATGCCACCCACATTTAAATATCCATCCATCACATCAATATAAACAACAATAAAGTCCTTACAAAACCATCTTTATTTAATACTTTCCTAAAAAACAATTTAACAATCAAAATCAATGACATAGAACTGTAATTATTTACCATTGACCTTAAAAAACAAACAGCGAAATACTGTAAATATAAAATTCAATCATTTACAAAAATGATCACAACAATGGCTCGCTCGCTTCATTCCATCACTTAGGAGCGCCATATGCGATTGTATAAAAGCCTTGCCCTTGCCGCGGGCCTGATGCCCTTATTGTCGGCGTGCGAAACCGACGAAGCTAGCCCCTTTGCCGCCGGATCGGCGCAAACCGCCAGTTTCAAACAGGCCGCCAGTTCCGTCATCAAAACCGATTTCGAAATCTTCAAGCAATGCGCGGACAACTGCATTCTCTCGCCGGCGGAACCGGGTAAATTCATCAGCACCTCATTGCCGCTGCAAATCACCCCGTCGCCGGACGAAGGCGTGCTGTATTACTCGATGTTCGTGCAAGACCGTCTCATCGCCGCGGCCAATAATAGCGCCACCATCAAGATCGACAACTTCGCCAAGGTCCGGATCAACGATGGCCAAAGCACCGGCCACGCGCCGGGCACTTTGACCATTGAGCTGGCCGCCCCGGACGGCAAGGTCAAGACATTCACCCATAAGCGCCGCACCGAATGGTTCACGCTGAATTGGGTGGTGCCCATCGGCAAAGACGCGCCCACCAGCATCAAACTGTTCATCATGGACATGGACAGCAATAAGAAGATCGTCGATCACTCGCCGCTGTACAGCGTGGACCTGGACAACGCCGCGCTGGCGCGCTGGCCGGACAAGGCCAAGCTGGCGTTCAGCTCCGCCAATCCAAGAAACGACATCATCCTGTCTTGGCCGGGCGTGGGCTACACCGCCGCGCCCACGCAGCACAACCGGCAAAAGCGCTGGAGCGAATGGCATAGCGGCGTCCTGCTGTGCTGGCTGGACCCGCTGGACGCCATCTACAACTACGTCACCCAAAACCGCTGCCAGTTGAACAAGACCTGGGAAGGCAAGCTGTACCAGGTGGTGGCCGGCAAGCCGCAGATCAATGAATTCAAACCGCTGGCCAAAGCGCCCATCCAGCACCGGGTGCACTTCAGCAAGGAAAACGCCTTGGGCGCGCTGTCCGCCCACCGCGTCTGCGGCATCCCGCTGGAATCCCTGGCCCGCAGCCGCCAGCCCAGAGGATGGGAAGAGCTGTCCGCTTGCGGCTTCCGGGTGGAAAACATCGTCGGGCTATACATCGCCACCCGGCTGTCCTTCGACCGTTTCCGCCAGGTGGTCGATGACTTGATCCATTCCCGCCCGGTCAGCGGCGCGCAAGATCCGGAGGCGCTGGAGCAATTGGGCACCGCGGTGCGCGAAACGCCGGAACTGGCCCGCGAAGGCCTGGCCGAGGCGGAAGCGCGCTTGAACGCCTATCGCGCCAACCACGCCGACGCCAGCGCCGACGACGCGCAAAGAGCGGACGTGCTGTCCCTGACTTGCCCGGCCGACAGCGAGCCTTGCGCCGCCGCCAACGCCGACGGCGCCCACGTCAACCGCGAGTACCACCCCGGCTCAAGCTTCTTCGCGCAGGGCGAGCCGGTGGAATTCCTCGCCAACGGCACCACCGGCAACTGGAGCCAGGAGCGCCTGCTGGCCACCCATCAGCAGCTGCTGGACCAGGGCTATGTCTTCGCCGGCTATCACGGCGGCTCCCGCGCCGCCGCCACAAGCATCGTCACCGCCGGCATCACCCGCCGCACCCAGGATCTGCAGCCGATCTGGCGCGGCCTCTACATCGCCGGCGATCCGAACGTCGCCTACGGCTACGCGCTGGACAACGACTCCGGCGCCACCGGCATCATGATGCGCGTCTACGTGCCCAGAACCGCCCTCTCCCGCCTGTTCCGCACCAGCCAGCCGCTCAGCGACGAGACCGCGGCGCTCAGGGAGATCAGCCGCTTGCTCGGCCGCAACGTCACCTTGAACAGCCTCTTGGGCTATGAGTCGATCACCGGGCCGCAAGACCCCGGCGAAGCGGATGAAACCATTCTGGGCTGGGATCTGGCGGAACACGCGGTGGCGATTCCGTCGATGATTCAGGGCAACAACAGCGTGCGGCCCATCAATGTGCCGGACTACGAGAAGAAGATCAGCGGCCTGCCTGACTACGTCACCAAGCGCTGACCACCATCAGGCCCTGGGAAAGCGCCCTCCGGCTTTCTCAGGGCCTGTTTACGATCTGCTGCGCGTCGTGGAGCGTTACACGGTGAGTACCGCTTCAAAATGCTCATGTACCGTATGTACATTCCGCTTCTTCAGCCGCAACGCCTTGTCTCGCTCTTGCTCGCAAGAACCTAAACAGACTCTCACAGCCCTGGCGCAAAAAAAGCCCGCTGTTTCCAGCGGGCCAAGTCTTACCCCAATTTTAATCAAGCGGCTCAAGCCTCCGTGGCGGCCAGTTCGCGCCGCGCATCCGGCGCCGGCCGCGCCAGCAGCTCCATCCACTTGCGGCAGGCGGACAGCAGGATCACCAAGCCCAGCGCCAGCATGGCGATGGAGATAGCGGCGTTGAACAGGTTGTAGCCCTTGGCCGCCGGGTTCAGGTAAACGTGCTTGATCATCCAGTAACCGGCGTAATTGACGGTGACGTAGAGATAAGCCAGCGGCAGCAGGCAGGTCATCATGTAGGCGCGATTGTGCGACAGCCGCAGGATGATGGTGGCGCCGATGATCAGGCCGATGGACGCCATCAGCTGATTGGACACGCCAAACAGCGCCCACACCGAATTGATGTCGCCGGAGTTCAGCAGATAGCCCCACAGCAGGCAGGCCACCACCGAAGCGCCGATGGCGCCGGGCATCCAATCGGTGCGCTTGAGCGGCGCCCAGGCGTCGCCGACGAAGTCCTGGATCAGATAACGGGCGACGCGGGTGCCGGAATCGATGGCGGTGAGGATGAACACCGCTTCGAACATCACCATGAACTGGAAGAAATAGGACGCCAGATTATGGAACCAGGGAATGCGGGTGAAGATGTCCGCCATGCCCACCGCCAGCGTCACCGCGCCGCCGGTGCGGCCGTACAGGTCCAGGCCGATCTCCTGGGACAGCTGCGGCAGGTTCACCACCTGCATGCCCAGCTTGGCGAAGGTGTCCGGCGCGGAGTTGATGGCGAAGTAATCCGCCGGGTGCAAGGCGGTGGCGGCGATCAAGGCCATCACTCCCACCACGCATTCGGCCAGCATCGCGCCGAAGCCCACCGGCAGGATGTCGCTCCAGCGGTCTATCTGCTTGGGCGTGGTGCCGGAGCCGATGAAGGCGTGGAAGCCGGAAATCGCGCCGCAGGCGATGGTGATGGAGATGAACGGCCATACCGGGCCGGCCAGCACCGGGCCGCCGCCATGGATGAACTGGGTGACGGCCGGGAACTGGATTTGCGGGTTGATGAACACCACGCCCACCACCAACAGACCGAACACGCCGATCTTCATGAAGCTGGACAGACAGGCGCGCGGGGTCAGCAGCATCCACACCGGCAGCGCAGTGGCGAAGAAGGCGTAGATGGGCAGCAGCAGGGACACGGTGGACGCCTTCAGCGTCAGCAGCTCGCCCAGCGCGGTGCCCTGGATGTAGGGGCCGGCGAACACGCAGGCCATGATGGCGGCGACGCCGACATAGCTGGCGTTCTTCATGCTGCCGGTGACGCGCTCCCACAGGCCGACGGCGATGGCGATGGGAATGGTCATGCTCACCGCGAACGCGCCCCAGGGATTGCGCTCCAGCGCGTGCACCACCACCATGGACAAGCCGGCCATGGTGATGGTGATGATGAACAGCATGGCCAGGCCGGTGCACCAGCCGGCCCAGGGGCCCAGCTCGGTCTTGGCCACTTCCGACAGCGATTTGCCGTGATGCTTCATCGAGGCGAACAACACCACGGTGTCGTGCACCGCGCCGCCGATCACACAGCCTATCAGCAGCCACAGCATGCTGGGCAGATAGCCGTACTGGGCGGCCAGCACCGGTCCCACCAGCGGGCCGGCCGCCGCGATGGCGGCGAAGTGGCCGCCAAACGCCACCCACTTGCTGGTGGGCACATAATCCTTGCCGTCCTTTAACTCATGCGCCGGGGTCACGGCGCTATCATCGACACCCAATACCTTGCGCGTGAAGAACACCCCGTACAGGCGGTAGCAAATGGCAAGTATGCAAAGGGTGGCGATCACGAAGGTCAATGCGTGATCCATTTTTGTCAGCTCCGGTGATAGTCTCACCCGGAACTTACGCGCGGGCGCGGTCTCCGTGGGGCGGAAAGCGGCTCAGCGGCCGCATGGCGTCGCCAGCGGCGGTCAGAGCGGGGCGAGCGGTTCCCGGAATGTGCTGACGATCTTGAGCGGAACAAGGCGAAACCGGCTGAGAAAACGGAATGGTCAAACGGTACATGAGCATTTCGAAGCCGGTTTTAACGCGGTATCCCCGACGCGCAGCAGATCGTAAACAAGCCCTCAGGGCCTGTTCAAAGTCTCGCGAGCTAGGGCGAGACAAGGCGAAACCGGCTGAGGAAGCGGAATGTACAGATGGTACATGAGCATTTCGAAGCCGGTTTTAACGCCGTATCGCCGACGCGCAGCAGATCGTAAACAGGCCCTCAGGGCCTGTTCAAAGTCTCGCGAGCTAGGGCGAGACAAGGCGAAACCGGCTGAGGAAGCGGAATGTACAGATGGTACATGAGCATTTCGAAGCCGGTTTTAACGCCGTATCGCCGACGCGCAGCAGACTTTGAACAGCTTATCAGGGCTGCCAGTCCTGATAGGGCTTATGCACCTTGGCGTAGGCTTTTTGCAGTTCGCCGCTGGCGCGCGCGGCGCGGATGGCCCGGTTCAGCGCCTGATGGACGAAATCGCCGCGGCGGTTGCAGTTGAGGAAGAGCACGTCCGGGTAGTCGTCGAAACGGGCGCGGCGGATATTGTTCAGCTTGAACTTTCGCACCAGATAATCCGCCTCCTCCTGCGCCCACAGCACCCCGTCCACCCGGCCCAGATTCAGCTTTTTCAGCGATAGCTCCAGATTGACCACGCTCTTGCTGGGAAAGCCCCAGTTCACCGGCGGCGCCTCGATATTGTATTTGGCCAGATTGGCCATGCGCAGCACGTCCTCTTTGTCCAGCGGCTTGGTCTTGTGGGTGTAGAGCACGAAGGTCACCTTGCCCAGCATCTCCTTGGTGAACTGATAGGGCGTGGCGTCGTCCGCGCCCTCCCTCACCTTCATGATGGGAAAACGGAAGTCCGCGTTCTTGTCGCTGGCGTCCAGATAGACGCGCTTGACCGGCTCTATGCTGAAACTGATCTTGCCTTCCTTGTAATGTCTGGCCACCACTTGCAGCAGTTCGGCGAACGGGCTGTTCTGGTTGTTCTCCAGCAATTGCGGCAGAAACACGGCGATGCCGTGCAGATCCGGCCGGTTGATGTCCGGCGAGCTGTCCTGGGTTGCCGTGCCGTTGCAGGCATGAAGCAGGCCAGGCGCGCAGCCCAGCGCCCAGGCCGCGCACAGCAGCATTTGTTTTGTCATCGAATGTCTCCCCCTGGACTGAGGTTTAGCACAGCGGAGGGGGATGCGCGGCGCATTTGGACGGGCGGCCGCTAGCTCGCGATGCCCAGCGCGTCCTTCAAGGGCTTCAGATAGCGGCGGCTGACCGGCAGGCTGTGGCCGTCCAGCGTATGGATGGTGGCGACGCCGTTGTCGCCGAACAGGATTTCCCGGATCGCCGACAAGCGCACCAGGTATTGCCGATGGCAGCGGAACAGATCGCTGCGCTCTTCCAGCGTGCGCAGCGTCAGCTCGGTGAAGCGCTCCACGCCGGCGGCGTCCACCACGTAAACGCCGCTGAGCCGGGAGCAGACATAGGCCACCTCTTCCAAGCGGCACAGCACGATGCGGTTGACGCCCTGGCAGGGAATCAGGCTGAGCGGCGCCAAGGCGCATACCGCCGCCGGCGGCGACGCGGCGCGCTGGCGCAGCCGCGCCAGGGTCTTGGCCAAGCGCGCCGGGTCCACCGGCTTCAGCAGATAGTCGCAGGCGTGTTCTTCAAAGGCCTGCAGCGCGTAGGCGTCGTAAGCGGTGACGAACACCACTTGCGGCATGGCCTCCGGGTCCAGCATCGCCAGCATTTCCAGGCCGCTGATGCGCGGCATCTGGATGTCCAGGAACACCACGTCCGGCTTGCGGCGATGGATGAAGGCGATGGCCTCCACCGCGTTGCCGCACTCGCCGACGATGTCCAGTCCGCCGGCGGCCTGCAATAGCTGGCGCAATTCGTCGCGCGCCAGCGGTTCGTCGTCCACCAGCAGCGCGCTGGGCAGGCCGGCCGCGCTCATGTCGCCGCTCCGGCGCGGCGCGCGTCCGCCTGCGGGCAACGACAGGGCAGCAGCAGGCTGACCCGGGTGTAAAGCTCAGGGGCGCAATCCACCGCCACCCCGTAGGCCTCGCCGTAACGGGCGCGGATGCGGCGGTCCACCAGGGACATGCCCAGGCCGTCGCTCTGTTCCGGCTTGTGGTAGAGGCCGGCGTTGTCCTCCACCGTCACCCGCAGGCCTTGCGCGTCGCAGCGGGCGGAGATGCGGATGCGCCCCGGCTCCAGCAGCTGGGAGGTGCCGTGCTTGATCGCGTTTTCCACCAGCGGTTGCAGGGAAAACGCCGGCAGTTCGGCGCGGCGCGCCGCCTCCGGCGCGGCTATCTCAACCTGCAGCCGGCCGGCGAAGCGCGCCTCCTCGATGCGCAGATAGGCGCTGACGTGGTCGATCTCGTCGCCCAGTGTGGCCATCTCGCTGGAGCGCTTCAGGTTCTTGCGGAAAAAGGTGGACAGGTATTGCACCAGCTGGCGCGCATGCTCCGGGTTACGGCGTATCACCGCGGACAGGGTGTTGAGCGCGTTGAACAGGAAATGCGGATTGACCTGGGCGTGCAGCAGCTTGATCTCGGTTTGGGCCAGCAGCTGTTTCTGCTGCTCGTACTTGCCTTGCAGGATCTGGTTAGACAGCAGCCGGGCAATGCCCTCGCCCAGGGTCAGGTTGATGCCGGAAAACAGCTTGTTGCGCGTCTCGTACAGCTTGATGGTGCCGATCACCCGCTCGTCCTCGCCGCGCAAGGGGATCACCAGCGAGGAGCCCAGCTTGCAAGCCGGGCTGATGGAGCAACGGTAAGGCGTCTCGTTGCCGTCGGCGTACACCACCTGGTTGGCGGCGATGGCGCGCTGGGTCAGCGGCGAGGTGATCGGCGTGCCCGCCAGATGGTGGTCGGCGCCGGCGCCGATGAAGGCCAGCAGCCGCTCACGGTCCGTCAGCGCCACCGCGCCCACGCCCAGTTCCTCGTACAGGATGCGCGCCATGGTCATGCAGTTATCGCGGTCAAAGCCGTGGCGCAGCACGCCCTCGGCGCGGGCGGCGATCTGCAGCGCCTTGGAGGAGAAGGCGGAGGAATACTTCTCCGCCAGCGCGCGCCGGTCCAGCAGGATGCGCATGAACATGGCCGCGCCCAGGGTGTTGGCTATCATCATCGGCAGCGCGATGCTGCGCACCAGATGCCCGGCGGCGGCGAAGGGCTTGACCGCCGCCAGCAGGATCAACATCTGCATGCATTCGGCCAGCAGCGCCACCGCGGCCACCGCCAGCGGGTCGAACACCCGCCCCAACTGGCCGCGCCGCACGAAATAACGGTGCACCAGCCCGCCCAGCAGGCCTTCGGCCATGGTGGACGCCATGCAGGCGCCGGCGGTGACGCCGCCCAGCGAATAACGATGCAGGCCGCCGGTGAAACCCACTGCCAGCCCCACCCACGGCCCGCCCAACATGCCGCCCAGCACCGCGCCGGTGGCGCGGGTGTTGGCGATGGAATCGTCGATGTGCAAGCCGAAATAAGTGCCCATCACGCAGAACACCGAGAACACCAGATAGCACACCAGCTTGTGCGGCAGGCGGATGGTGACCTGGGTCAGCGGGATGAACAGCGGCGTCTTGGACAAGAGATAGGCGATCACCAGGTAAACGCACATCTGCTGCAACAAGGTCAGGATCAATGAGAACTCGGTCAACATGCGGGCAGCACAATAAGGGTGTGCCGCCGAGCATAGGCGACGGTTCGCCGCCCGACCTTGGTCTGGATCAAACCGTTTTCAGGCGCCGCCGGCGCAAACCAAAACGGCCGCCGAAGGCGACCGTTTCTTTCATGCGGACTCAGAACGTGTTTACGATCTCGCGAGCTAAGGCGAGACAAGGCGTTGCGGCTGAGAAAGCGGAGTGTACACACGGTACATGAGCATTTCGAAGTCCTACTCACCGTGTAACGCTCCACGATGCGCAGCAGATCGTAGGCAGGTTCTCAGACGGGGATGACCGGAATCTTGCCTATCTTCACGCGCCACTCGGCCGGGCCAGTGTTATGCACGCTGGATCCACAGGAATCCACCGCCACCGTCACCGGCATGTCCTTGACCTCGAACTCGTAAATGGCTTCCATTCCCAGGTCTTCGAAGGCCACTACCTTGGACGCCTTGATCGCCTTGGACACCAGATAGGCGGAACCGCCGACGGCCATCAGATAGACCGCCTTGTTGTCCTTGATCGCCTCGATCGCGGTGGGACCGCGCTCGGCCTTGCCTATCATGCCCAGAAGGCCGGTCTGCTCCAGCATCTGGCGGGTGAACTTGTCCATGCGGGTGGCGGTGGTGGGGCCGGCCGGGCCCACCACTTCGTCGCGCACCGGATCCACCGGGCCCACGTAGTAGATGAAGCGGTTGGTGAAGTCCACCGGCAGCTTCTCGCCCTTGTTCAGCATGTCCACCATGCGCTTGTGCGCGGCGTCGCGGCCGGTGAGGATCTTGCCGTTGAGCAGCAGCACGTCGCCCGGCTGCCAGCTTTGCACCTCTTCCGGGGTGATGGCGTCCAGGTTGACGCGCTTGCCGTTGGAGTTGTCGTAAGTGATGTCCGGCCAGTCTTCCAGGCACGGCGCTTCCAGCGAAGCCGGGCCGCTGCCGTCCAGGTGGAAGTGCACGTGGCGGGTGGCCGCGCAGTTGGGGATCATCGCCACCGGCAGGCTGGCCGCGTGGGTGGGGTAATCCAGAATCTTCACGTCCAAGACCGTGGTCAGGCCGCCCAGGCCCTGGGCGCCGATGCCCAGCGCGTTGACCTTTTCAAACAGTTCCAGGCGCAGTTGCTCCACGCGGCTCAGTTCCGCGCCGCTGTCGGCCTTGGCCTTCAAGTCCTGGATGTCCACATGGCTCATCAGGCTTTCCTTGGCCAGCAGCATCGCCTTTTCCGGCGTGCCGCCGATGCCGATGCCGAGAATGCCCGGCGGACACCAGCCGGCGCCCATGGTGGGCAGGGTCTTCAGCACCCAGTCCACGATGGAGTCGGACGGATTCAGCGCGTAGAACTTGGATTTGTTCTCCGAGCCGCCGCCCTTGGCCGCACAGGTCACTTCCACGCCGTCGCCTTCGACGATCTCGAAATGCACCACCGCCGGGGTATTGTCCTTGCTGTTCTGGCGTTTGCCGGCCGGATCCAGCAGCACCGAGGCGCGCAGCTTGTTGTCCGGGTTCAGGTAAGCGCGACGCACGCCTTCGTTCACCATCTCCTGCACCGACAACTCGGCGTCCCACTGCACCTTCATGCCCACTTTCAGGAACACCACGGCGATGCCGGTATCCTGACAGATCGGGCGCTTGCCTTCCGCGCACATGCGGCTGTTGATCAGGATCTGGGCCATGGCGTCCTTGGCCGCCGGGCTCTCTTCCTTTAGATACGCCTGGTACAGCGCGTCGATATAGTCTTTGGGATGGTAATAGCTGATGAACTGGAAGGCGTCGGCAATGCTTTGCACGAAGTCTTCCTGACGGATGATGGCCATTTTCGGGTTTCTCCAGCGTAGGGCTATTTGGGGTTTGCCCTGTTATTTTATGGAGGCGCGCCGCCCGCGCCAATCCAAACCCTCAACAGTACCCGATAAAACCGTCCGCGGCCAGCCAATGCCCCCCCGCTCCGGACCGGTCCAAAGCCTCGCGAGCAAGCGCGAGACAAGGCGAAAACCACTGAAAACAGCTTCTCAAGCGCCGCTGCGATCCTCGCGATCCTCCCTTGGACTGCGGTCGAAACGCTTGCGATAGGCGCGGGAAAAATAAGACGGCGACTCAAAGCCGCAGACCACGCTGATTTCCACCACGCTCAGCTCGGTCTGGCGCAGCAGCCAGCGGGCGCGATCCAGCCTCAGCGCGCGGTAGAACTCCGCCGGCGAGGCCTTGAGATGCGCGCGGAACAAGCGTTCCAGCTGGCGGCGGGTGGCGCCGCAACGCGCGGCCAGCTCCTCCGGCGGCCACGGCTCTTCCAGTTGCTCCTCCATCAGCCGTATCGCCTGCGCCAGCTTCTTGTTGTGCACCTGATAACGGCTGGCCACCTGCAGACGCTGGTGCTCGGACGGGCTGCGCATCTGCCCCTGCACCAATTGCTCGGACACCGCCAGCGCCAGCTCGCGGCCGTGACGGCGCGCCAGCAAGGCCAGCGCCAGATCCAGCCCGGCCGCCGCGCCGGCGGAGGTGGGCCGCCGCTCGGTCAGGAACAGCTCCTGGCTGGCGGTCACCTGCGGATAGCGTTCCCGGAAGGCCGGAATCGCCTCCCAGTGCAGCGTCACCGTCTCGCCGCGCAGCAAGCCGGCCTCGGCCAGGATGAAACAGCCGGTGTCTATCGCCCCCAGGGTCATGCCCCCGCGCTCCAGCCGCCGCAGCGCCGCGCCCAGCTCCGGCGTGTAATGCCGCAGCGGATGGAAACTGCTGACCACGAACAGACAGGTGCACGGCCCGGCCTCCGCCAGCGCGCCGTCCACCATCAGCGCGATGCCGTTGCTGGCCGCCACCGCCTCGCCGTCCACGGACAACAGCCGCCAGCGGCTGGCGCCGGGCTGAAAGCGATTGGCGATGCGGAACGGCTCCATCAGCGCGGCGAAGCCGATGAAGGAAAACTCCGGCAACAACAGGAAATGGTATTCGTCCACCGCGCTTTCCCCTCCCAGTCTAAGAACCTGTTTACGATCTGCTGCGCGTCGTGAGACGTGGCACGGTGAGGGCGTCTTCGAAATGCTCATGCGCCACTTGCACATTCCGCTTTCTCAGCCGCAACGCCTTGTCTCGCCTTAGCTCGCGAGATCGTAAACACGTTCCAAGGCCCAGCATAAGCGCGAGCGCCCGGTTCGCGCCAATGCAAATTGTCGCGCAATGAAAAGTAAGCGTCGCGGCCATCCGCTCCGCCGCCGCCGGCACACCGTTAAATCATCAACAGCCGTCCCCCACTCAAGGCTTTTGAAGGAGCCCCGCCATGCAACAGCACGCCGTCATCCAGCCCCCGCCCGCCGCGCCGCGCCTGCCCGCCGACTTCTGCAGCGACATCGAGCGCGCTCACACCCTGCCGGCGCGCTGCTACACCGCCGACGAGGTGTTCCAGTACGAAAAAGAACAGATCTTCGCCAAATCCTGGCTCTGCCTGTGCCACGGCAGCGAGCTGGCCCGGCCCAACGATTACGTCACCCGCCGGGTGATAGGCGAGAACATCCTGCTGCTGCGCGACCGCGACGGCGAGCTGCGCGCCTTCTACAACGTCTGCCCGCACCGCGGCCATGAGCTGCTCAGCGGCAGCGGCCAAGCCAGGAATGTGATCACCTGTCCCTACCACGCCTGGGCCTTCAAGCTGGACGGCCAACTGGCGCACGCGCGCAACTGCGAGCAGGTGGCGGACTTCGACCGGGCCGGCAGCCATCTGAGCCCGTTGCGAGTGGCCGAATACTGCGGCTTCGTCTTCGTCAACATGGACCCGGACGCGCCGGACATCGACGTCGAATACGCCGGCCTGCGCGAGCACTTCATGCAAGTGTGCCCGCGAGTGGCGGACTTGAAGGTGGCCGAGCGCGTGGTCACCACCACGCCGGCCAACTGGAAAGTCATCGTCGACAACTACATGGAGTGCTACCACTGCGCGCCGGCCCACCCCAGCTTCTCGCAATCGGTGACCACCGACGGCTACACCCACAGCCTTCACGGCCGCTGGACCTTGCAGCGCGGCGCAGCCCAATCCAGCGACAGCAGCTACGCCTTTGACGGCGAGGCCGCCAACCAGGCCTTCAACGGCTACTGGCTGTGGCCCGGCGTGATGTTCAACGTGGTGCCCGGCGACGCGGCGATGACGGTGATCTACGAGTTTCCGGAATCCGCCGGCGTCACCGTCCAGCATTACGAAATCCTCTTCCTCAACCAGGATTTGAGCGAGGAGCAACGCCGCTTCGTCAGCTGGGCGCGCGACGAATTCCGCCCCGAAGACCTGCGGCTGGTGGAAAGCGTGCAACGCGGGCTGCAATCGCGCGGCTACCGCGGCCAGGGCCGCATCATGGCGGACAGCCAGCGCAGCGGCATCAGCGAGCACGGCATCGCCCATTTCCACCAGATGGTGGCCGCCGCCTACCGCGGCTGAACCGGAGCGCCGCGCATGCCCGCCATCGTCACCGAAGTCTGCGCCATCGAAGAAGTGGCCGCCGGCGTCAAAGCCTTCACCCTGCGGCCGCTGGACGGCCCGGCCCCGCCCTGCCCGTCCGGCAGCCACATCGTAGTGGACATGCCGCCGCCGGGCCGGCCGGCGGCCTACTCCTTGCTGGACCCCGGCGGCGGGGTCTACCGCATCGCGGTCAAACACGAGCCGGATTCGCGCGGCGGCTCGCGTTATCTGCACGCGCTGGCGCCGGGCAGCCGCCTGCGGGTGCAAGCGCCGGCCAACCGTTTCCCGCTGGCCGCTGTGCCCGGCCCGCGGCTGTTCATCGCCGGCGGCATCGGCATCACGCCCTTCATCGCCCATATGGCGGCGCTGGGCGCTGACGCGAACTACCAGCTGCACTACGCCTTCCGCGACGCCGCCGGCGCCGCCTTCGCCGCTCAGCTGGCCGAGCGCAGCGAGCGCGGCGACGCCAGAATCCGCCTGTACGAGAGCCGGGCCGGCCGCAGGCTGGATCTGGACGCGCTGATCGCCGCCGCGCCGGCGGACAGCCAGGTGTATGTCTGCGGGCCGGAGCGGCTGATCGCGGCGACGGCGGACGCCTGCGCGCGGCGCTTGCCGGCCGGCCGGCTGCACTATGAGCGCTTCAGCGCCGACACGGCGGCCGAGAGCGCCGGCTTCGAGGTGGAACTGGCCCGCTCCGGCCTGCGGCTGCGAGTGGACGCCGACGAATCCATCCTGGCGGCGATAGAACGGCAGAGCTCGCTGCGGCCGGACTGTCTATGTCGGGAAGGTTATTGCGGCAGCTGTGAAACCAGGCTGCTGGCCGGCGACGCCGAACACCGCGACCAATACCTGAACGAGGCGGAGCGGCGGGAGCGCATCATGATCTGCGTGTCGCGGGCGGCGGGGGACGGGCCGCTGGTGCTGGATTTGTAACTAAGGCCCGCTAACAAAACCCCTGATCCTACGTTGCGCCTCCTGGTCGTACGACTTGTACTGCCTGCGTCGGCGCGCCTTGCCTCAGGTACGCTGCGCGGTTTTGTTAGCGGGCCTAGGCTGAGTGCGCTCCGCGGCACATCCATGCTCAAACAGCAAAATTAACCGCTTTTACGGCCGACACAACAGCTTTTCTAGCGCGGTCTTGGCCAGGAAACCGCTACGGCTATCGTATTCCGGGTGGGAAGCGACATATTCATCGATACGGTGCAGAAGGTTGGCCGGCAACGTGACATTGATCTTGGTCGCTTTACCCAGATAGCGGGTGATGTCCACATCCACCAGCGCCCAGAGATGGCCGGCAAACTCAGATTTACCGACATGAGCCTGCGCGCTGCTGGCCAGAGGGATGACGTCCAGGTCTTCCACCAGCCCTTCCAGATGTAGCTCAATGGCTTCGCGGGCGTTCCGGATGGCCTCATCCAGAGTGTCCCCGGCGGAGAAGCAGCCGGGCAGATCCGGCACGATGACGCCGTAGGCATGTTGGTCGTCACCGGGTTCAACTGCAATCGGGTAGTACATAATGGTTCCTTACTTGAGACCCGCTTGTTTCTTGATACTGTTCAGCGTGCCTATCGGTATGTCCTTCTTGGGGTGAGGCACCGTCACCCGGCCGGTCTTGATCGGGTGTTTGAACTGTTGATGGCTGCCCTTGGCGGCAACCAGATACCAGCCGTCGGCCTCTATCATGCTGATGACTTCTTTGCTGGTCACGGCGTCGCCCCTACACTTAGAACCGGTTTGCGATCTGCTACGCTTCGTGAACACGGTACGGTGA
The DNA here is from genome assembly GCF_020544465.1 of Chromobacterium rhizoryzae. Lineage (NCBI taxonomy): Bacteria > Pseudomonadati > Pseudomonadota > Betaproteobacteria > Neisseriales > Chromobacteriaceae > Chromobacterium > Chromobacterium rhizoryzae. Next base: position 1,499,418 of record NZ_CP066126.1, on the reverse strand, counting down.
GAACAGCTTCAGAATGCTCAGGTAGCACTTCTACATTCTGCTTTTGTTTTCACCTTGTCGCGCCCTTGCGCGCACGACATTTGAGCAGACTATCGGACAGAGCTTATTGTAGCTTCTACAACAGGCCAGTCAATAACCCTGGGGTTATTGAGCAGACAGCCCAGCGCTCTGGCTCCCAATCAGCGACTCAGCTACGAGGGACGCCATGCCCCGCCCCGCTCACCCCAGCACCGTGCGCGCCAGCTGTATCCCGTGCTTCTTCAACTTGTACTGCAAGGTAGCGCGCGGCAGGCCCAGCCGGCGCGCCGCCTCGGTCAGATTGGCGCAGCCCTCCAGGCAATCCACCAACAGCCGGCGCTCATAGCGCGCCATCCGCTGCTCCAGCGTGCCCTCGCCATCCGGCGGCGGCGCGGCCGGCGCCGACGGCCGGCGTTCCTCCGCGCGCAGCTGCGCCGCTTCGCCCTCTTCCTCCAACAACAGGAAGTCTAGTTCGTCCCCGCCCTCGCACAGGATCAGGCTGCGCAGCAGCACGTTCTCCAGCATGCGCACATTGCCCGGCCAGTGATAGCGCAGCATGCGCTCCATCACCGCATGGCTGATGCGCTGCACGCGGTGGCCGGTGACCTTGCCGTGCTTGCGCAAGAAAGACTGCGCCAGCAGCGGAATGTCCCGCAGCCGCTCGCGCAGCGGCGGCACCGCCAGACAGCCCACGTTAAGCCGGTACAACAGGTCCGGCCGGATCTTGCGCTCGTCCAGCATCCGCTGCGGCGACTCGTTGCTGGCCGCCACCACCCGCACGTCCACGCGCACCTCCGCGCCGGAGCCCACCCTGCTGAAGGTGCCCTCCTGCAAGGCGCGCAGCAGCTTGCCCTGGATGGACAGCGGCAGCGAGTTGATCTCGTCCAGAAACAGGGTGCCGCCATGGGCGGACTCCAGCACCCCGCGCCGGTCCTCGGCCCCGGTGAAGGCGCCGCGCACGGTGCCGAACAAGGTGCTTTCAAACAGCGGCTCCGGCAATGCCGCGCAATTGAGCACCACGAAGGGGCGCTCGGCGCGCGGCCCCTCCTGATGCAGCAGCCGGGCGAACAACTCCTTGCCGGTGCCGGTTTCGCCGTGGATCAGCACCTGCACGTCGGCGCGCGCCAGCCGCCGGGCCTGGTGGATCAGCTGCTTCATCGCCGCGTCGTCGGTGATGATGCCCATCAGCCCGCCGTCTGCCCCCTCTTCCACGTTCTGCTGCAAATCCACCAGCGCCTGATGCAGCGGGCTGACCACGGTCAGATCGCGGGACAGCTCCACCGCGCCGACGATGCGGCCGTCGGCGCGCTTCAGCGGCAGCGTGGTGTGCACCTGATGCACCGCCTTGCCCCTGGGATTGCGATAACGCTGGTAATGATTGCGGTAGCTGCGGCCCTGCCGCAGCGCCTGCAACAGCGTGCTGCTGTTCTCGTCCAGTTCCGGGTACAGCTCCAGCAGATAGGCCCCCAGCGCCTGCTCCGCGGTGTACTCGTCCAGCTGCGAGCACTCCTGGTTGTAATAGGCGTAGCGCCCGTCCTGGTCGATGATGGCCACCGACAGGCCGATCGCGTCGAAAAAATCGCCAAACAGCGCAATGCCCTGGTTCAGGTCCGCGTCCATGTCTCCCCCTTCCCCTTAAGAACCTGTTTTCGATCTGCTGCGCGTTGTGGAGCGTTACACGGTGAGTACGGCTTCAGAATGCTCATGTACCACCTGTACATTCCGCTTTCTCAGCCGCAACGCCTTGTCTCCCCTTAGCTAGCGAGATCGTAAACAGGTTCTTAGCTGCTTCAAGCACGGGTGCCGAAAATTCGGCGTTTTTATGAATAGTTGCAGTATTGACGGTTTTTGTCGCCGCGAGCAAGCGCAAAACCCTTTTAAATTCATGCAATTAAAAAACAGATCCGCTGGCATGGATGTTGCCACGCCTACACTGTCGCGCTAAGAGCGGCTAACAAAATCAGTTTCACGTCTGAGGCAAGGCGCGCCGACGCAGGCAGTACTTGAGTACGGCAAGTCGGCGCAACGCAGCATCAGGAATTTGTTAGCCACTCTACAGGCGCGGCACACAACTACAGCAGGCTGCCACAGCCGCAAAGGAGGAGAGCCCCATGCATCACCCCACCCCCGCCATCCACCCTCCCCCGCGCCCATCGTCGCGGTGGAAAACCTGCGCAAGCGCTTTGACGGCCAAGTCGTGCTGGACGGCGTCTCCTTCGCCGCCTCCGCCGGCGAGGTGGTGTCGCTGATCGGCGCCAGCGGCTCCGGCAAGAGCACCTTGCTGCGCTGTCTCAACCTGCTGGAAGTCCCGGACGACGGCCGAGTGCTGATCGCCGGCGAGGAGATCGCCCTGCGCACCGACAAACGCGGCCGGCGCGCGCCGGCCGACCCGCGCCAGGTGGACCGGCTGCGCTCGCGGCTGGGCATGGTGTTTCAGAACTTCAATCTGTGGCCGCACATGACGGTGCTGGAAAACCTGATCGAGGTGCCGGTGCGCGTCCTGCGCCAGCCGCGCGCCGAAGCGGTGGCGCTGGCCGAGGCGCTGCTGGAGAAAGTGGGCATGGCGGACAAGCGCCAGGCCTATCCGGCCTTTTTGTCCGGCGGCCAGCAACAGCGGGTGGCCATTGCCCGCGCGCTGGCCACCCGGCCGGCGGTGATGCTGTTCGACGAACCCACCTCCGCGCTGGACCCGGAACGGGTGGGCGAAGTGCTGCGGGTGATACGCCAGCTGGCCGATGAAGGCTGCACCATGCTGCTGGTCACCCATGAAATGGCCTTCGCCCGCGAAGTGTCCAGCAAAGTGCTGTTCCTGCATCAGGGCCGCATCGAGGAAGCCGGCCCGCCGGAACAGGTTTTCGCCGCGCCGCGCAGCGAACGCTGCCGCCAGTTTGTCAACGCCTGACACCCAGGGAGAAACCCCATGAACCGATTCCGCGCCCTCATCGCAGCCTTCGCCGTCCTGTTCTGTACCGCCGCGGCCGCCAACCCGCTGCGCATCGGCATCGCCGCCGAACCCTACCCGCCGTTCACCATCAAGCAGAGCAACGGCCAATGGAGCGGCTTTGAAGTGGAGCTGGTGCGCAAGCTGTGCCAGCGCCTCAAGCAAAGCTGTCAGATCGCCGAAGTGTCCTGGGACGGCATCATCCCCGCGCTCAACAGCAAGAAGATAGACGTGATCTTCAACTCCATGTCCATCACCCCGGAGCGGGAAAAAGTCATCGCCTTCAGCCTGCCTTATTACTACACCGCCTCCGAGTTCGTCGGCCCCAAGGGCCAGAAAGCCGTCCTCAGCCCGGCCGGCCTCAAGGGCAAGACCCTGGGCGTGCAATCCGCCACCACCAACGCCAACTTCCTGAAGAAATACTACGGCGCCGGCTCCGTCATCCGTTATTACAACACCCAGGACGAACTGAACGCCGACCTCGTCGCCGGCCGCGTGGACCTGATGCTGCTAGACGCGCTGGCCGCCAGCGATTTCCTTGGCGGCAAGGACGGTTCCGGGCTGGAATCCAAGGGCCTGGCGCCCAAGGACCCGCTGTTCGGCCCCGGCATCGGCGCCGGCCTGCGCAAGACCGACGTCGCGCTCAAGCAGCAGTTCGACCAGGCCATCCTGCAACTGCGCGCCGACGGCAGCTTCGACGCCATCCAGAAGAAATACTTCAAGGTCAACATCTCGCCGGACGCCAAGTGACAGCGACCCGCCCGCCTGAGCCGCCCCAGGGAGAGCCTATATGCTGGATGCACTGCAACAAGCCTACGACGCCGTAGTCCGCGACTGGGGCCCCGCCCTGCTGCAAGGCGCCGTGGTCACGCTGGAAATCTCGCTGGGCGCTTTCGCGCTGGGCCTGCTCATCGGCCTGGCCACCGCTCTGGTCAAACTGGGCGGCCACCCGCTGCTCAAGCGGCTGGCCAACGCCTACACCAGCGTGTGCCGCTCGCTGCCGGAGCTGCTGCTCATCCTGCTGCTCTACTACGCCGGCGGCGACGCCATCAACGCGCTGGCGGCGCTGCTGGGCCAGCCGCAGGTGGAGGTGAACGGCTTCGCCGCCGCCATCGTGGTGCTGGGCATCGTGCAAGGCGCTTACGCGGCGGAAATCATGCGCGGCGCGGTGCAGGCGATACCGCACGGCCACATCGAGGCCGCGCGCGCCTTCGGCTGCGGCCGCTGGCTGACCGCCCGCCGCGTGATCCTGCCGGAGATGATGCCCTACGCGCTGGCCGGCCTGGCCAATCTGTGGCTGGTGCTGATCAAGGACAGCGCGCTGATCAGCGTGGTGGGCTACAGCGAACTGCTGTTCACCACCAAGCAGGCCGCCGGCTCCACCCGCCAGTACCTGCTGTTCTATCTGACCGTGGCCGCCATCTACCTATTGATGACCCTGCTGTCCAACGCCGGCTTCAGCCTGATTGAACGCCGCTTCCGCCGCTGGCAACCGGCGCTGTGAACGGGAGACCCGCATGAACTTCCAATGGCTGCAAGACTACGGCCCCATGCTCTGGCGCGGCGTCGCCGTCACCGTGCAACTACTGCTGCTTTCCGGCAGCCTGGGCTTCGCGCTGGCGGTGGCGGTGGGCTTTGCCCGGCTGTCCCGCCAGCCCTTCCTCGCCTGGCTCAGCCTGTCCTTCACCAACCTGATCCGCGGCACCCCGCTGCTGGTGCAGATCTACGTGCTCTATTACGGCCTGGGCAGCTTGTTCGCCGGTTTCCCGGCGCTGCGCGACAGCCTGCTGTGGCCTTATCTGCGCGAAGGCTTCTGGTACGTGGCGCTGGCGCTGGCGCTGAGCGTGGCCGGCTATGTGGGCGAAGTGGTGCGCGGCGGCCTGGCCGCCGTGCCCAAGGGCGAACTGGAAGCCGCCCGCGCGCTGGGCATGTCGCGGCTGACCGCGGCGCGGCGCATCTGGCTGCCGCGCGCGTTGCTGATCCTGCTGCCGTCCTTGGCCGGCGAAACCGTGCTGCTGCTCAAATCCACCGCGCTGGCCTCCACCGTGGCGGTGATGGACGTGCTGGGCGCGGCCAACCTGGTGCGCGCGCAAACCCTGCGCACCTACGAACCGCTGCTGACCGTAGCGCTGATCTATTTCGCGCTGGCCTGGCTGATAGAACGCGTCTTCCTGCGGCTGGAAAAGAGACTGCCGGTCCGCACCGCCTTCTGAGAACGTGTTTACGATCTAGCGAGCAAGAGCGAGACAAGGCGAAAACCGCTGAGAAAGCGGAATGTACGGATGGTACATGAGCATTTCGAAGTGGTTTTCAACGCCGTATCGCTGAAGCGCAGCAGATCGTAAATAGGTTCTGACACCGTCCTACACCATTATTACGGAGACCCCCATGCGCTTTTCCCCCCTGGTAGACCGCATCGCCGGCGAACGCGTCGATGCCTGGAACATCCACCTGGCGGCGCTGCAAGCCGCCGCCCGCGGCGAGGACGTGATCATCCTCAGCGTGGGCGATCCGGAGTTCGCCACCCCGGCCCCCATCATTGAACGCGCCGTGGCCGCGCTGCGCGACGGCGACACCCACTACAGCCCGGTGGAGGGCCGCGCCGACCTGCGCGCCGCCATCGCCCGCCGCCACGCCGCCGCCACCGGCCTGGAGATGGACGCCGACAACGTCATCGTGGTGGCCGGCGCGCAAAACGGCCTGTTCTCCGCCGCGCTCTGCCTGTGCCAGGCCGGCGACGAAGTACTGGTGCCGGAACCGATGTACCTGACCTACGAAGCCAGCATCCGCGCCAGCGGCGCCGCGCTGGTGCCGGTGCCAGTCAAACCCGCGGACGGCTTCCACCTGGACCTGGCCGCGCTGGAAGCCGCCGTCACCCCGCGCAGCCGCGCGATCTTCCTCGCCACCCCCTGCAACCCCACCGGCGCGGCGCTGCGCCCGGACGAACTGGCCGCGGTGGCCACGCTGGCCCGCCGCCACGACCTGTGGGTGGTGGCCGACGAAGTCTACGCCGGCCTCAGTTTCGAAGCCCCGCACCACAGCATCGCCGCCCTGCCCGGCATGGCGGAGCGCACGCTAACCCTGGGCAGCCTGTCCAAATCCCACGCCATGGCCGGCTGGCGGCTGGGCTGGGCCGCCGGCCCGCGCCCGCTGATCCAGCACATGGGCACGCTGGCCTTGTGCATGCTCTACGGCATCCCCGGCTTCATCCAGCAAGCCGCGCTGCTGGCGCTGCAAGACTACGACGCCTTCGTCGACCCCGTCCGCGCGCTGTACCAGCGGCGGCGCGACCTGGCCCATAGCCTGCTCAGCGGCGTGGACGGCCTGCAATGCCCGCTGCCGGAAGCCGGCATGTTCCTGCTGCTGGACGTGCGCGGCTGCGGCCTGGAGGCCGGGGATTTCGCCTGGAAACTGTTTGAAGCCACCGGCGTCTCCGTGCTGGACGCCGCCGCCTTCGGCCCCACCGCCGCCGGCTTCATCCGCCTGGGCCTGGTGGTGGACGACGAACGCCTGGCCGAAGCCTGCCGCCGCATCGCCCGCTTCGCCGGCCAACTGCGCGCCGCAGCGCCAAGACAAAAGGAATCCGCATGAGCGCCACCCTGGGCAGCTACCTCACCGCCTGGCTGGCGGCTTACGGCGTCGACACCGTGTTCGGCATCCCCGGCGTCCACACCATCGAGCTCTACCGCGGCCTGGCCGGCAGCGGCATCCGCCACATCGCCGCCCGCCACGAACAAAGCCTGGGCTTCATGGCCGACGGCTACGCCCGCGTCAGCGGCAAGCCCGGCGTCTGCTTCGTCATCACCGGCCCCGGCCTCACCAATATCGCCACCGCCATGGGCCAGGCCTACGCCGACTCCATCCCGCTGCTGGTCATCTCCGGCGTCAACGCGCGCGGCAAGCTGGGCTCCGGCGACGGCCACCTGCACGAACTGCCGGACCAGCACGCGCTGGCCAGCCAGATCGCCGCCTTCAGCCACACCCTGACCGCGGCGGCGGAACTGCCTCAAGTGCTGGCGCGCGCCTTCGCCGTGTTCGACGGCAGCCGCCCGCGCCCGGTGCACATCGAAATCCCGCTGGACCTGATGGCCGCGCCCCCCGACGGCCTGCCGCCGCCGCAAGCGCCGGCGATGCGGCTGCTGCGCGGGCCGGCCGCCCCCGCCGCCATCGACCGCGCCGCCCGCCTGCTGTCCGGCGCGGAACGGCCGCTGCTGCTGATAGGCGGCGGCGCGCGCCAGGCCGCGCCGCAACTGACCCGGCTGGCGGAAATGCTGGACGCGCCGGCGCTGATGACCATCAACGCGCGCGGCGCGCTGCCGGACGGCCACCCGCTGGCCCTGTCCTGCAGCCCCTCGCTGCCGGCCGCGCGCCGCCTGATCGCCGCCAGCGACGTGGTGCTGGCCGTGGGCTGCGAACTGGGGCCCACCGACTTCGACATGTACGTGGACGGCGGCTTCCGCCTGCCCGGCGCGCTGATCCGCATCGACATCAACCCGGAACAACTCTGCCGCGGCCGCGGCGCCGACCTGCCGCTATTGGGCGACGCCAAAGAAACCCTGCAACTGCTGACGCTGCAACTGACCGACGCCGCCCGCCAGGGCGAAGAGCGCGCCGACGCCGCCCGCCGCCTGGCCGCCGCCGAAATGGAGCCGGAACACGCCGCCGACCTGGCCTGGCTGCACCGCGTGCGCGACATCCTGCCGCAAGCGCGCTGGGTGGGAGACTCCACCCGCCTGGTCTACGCCGGCAACCTGGGCTTTTGCGCGCCGCGCGGCAACAGCTGGTTCAACGCCTCCGTCGGCTTCGGCGCGCTGGGTTACGGCCTGCCCGCCGCCATCGGCGCCGCGCTGGCCGAACCGGACCGGCCGGTGCTCTGCCTGGCCGGCGACGGCGGCTTCCAGTTCACCCTGGCGGAAATGGGCACCGCAATGGAAACCCGCGCCCGCCTGATCGTGCTGCTGCTCAACAACCGCGGCTACGGCGAAATCAAAAGCGCGATGCGCGCCGCCGATATGGAACCGCTGGGCGTGGACCTTTACACCCCGGACTTCCCGGCGCTGGCCCGCGCCTACGGCTGGCGCGCCGAAACCCTGGCGCTGGGCACGCCGGAACCGCTGCTGCGCCAGGCGCTGGAACAGGCCGCCGCCGCCGCCAATCCCACCCTGATAGAAATTGAAGCTTAAAGCGCGCGCCGGCCCGGCCCCGGGCCGCGCGCCGCAAACTCAATTTGCATAGAACCCGGCCGCGGCGATAACATGGCTTATCCACGGCGGCACCCGCCCCGCAAGCAATGCGAGACCGGCTCCGGGCATCCCTATGAGAGAACTCGAAATCGTCGAACAACTGGTCCTGGGCCTAGACCCGGCCGGCCGGCGCGACCCGCTGGGCACCCCCAAGGACCCGGCGCTGGACAAGGCGCGCGCGCAGTATTACGAGCAACTCAAGCGCGTCGCCAAACAACACGCCGCGGACCCGCCCACCGCGCCCGAGCCGCAGCCGGCCCCCGGCGGCGCGCGCCAGGGCCAGCGCTGGACCATCGCCGAAGACAACCGCTTAGCCCTGCTGTGGGAAGCCTCCCCCGCGCCGGTACGCCAACTATCGGAAAAACTGGGCCGCAGCCCGCTGGCCATCGTCTCCCGGTTGGTCCACCTGGGGCTGTACGAGCACCAGCAAGCGGCGATGCAGGCCGACAACGCCCGCATGCAAACGCTGGACCTGCCGCCACTCTGGGACGTACCCGCCGCCGCGGAAAAGCTGCCCACCAAACCCGCCGCGCCGCCCACAGCCGGCAAGCAAGGCGCGGTCTGGAGCGTGGCCGACGACCAGCAACTGAAAACCCTGTGGCACAGCCCGGCCCAGCCGGACAGTCAGGCCATCGCCAAACAACTGGGCCGCAGCCGCGGCGCCATCCTCGCCCGCCTGGTGCGCCTGGGCCTGTTCAGCGACCGTGAGGCGGCGTATCAGGCGGACCAGGCGAGGCAAGCGGGATGAAGCGCTTCCACCCCCGCCCAGCCAACCCAATCTGAGCAGACGCCATGGCCTTTTCGCTCGCAAGCATCAGAAAAACCCTTTCACTGAAATCATCCACAATGACGGCCCCAAGCCCCAATACCGCACCCACGCCGCCGCAAACAACGGCACCTATCCAAGCCGCGACCTCAGTTCCGGCGCAAGCGCCCGCGCCTAATCCGCCGCCCGCCGCAGCCCAGGCAGCCCCCAACACAGCGGAGGAAAAAGGCCATGAGGGCGAAAAAGCGCTCAACGCCTGGTTCAACCAGCACAAGCTGGCCTATGTGGGCATCTGCCAGAACAAGGACAGCTTCGCCTCGCTATTTCAAGGCGCAGCCAAACGGCCGGACTTCCTGCTCCTGCTGCCCTCGCTGGGCATGATCGCCATCGACGCCAAGAACTACACCCCATCGCGCGGCGAACTCACCCTCAGCCTGGAGGAAGAACTCAAAAAAGCGCTCACCTTCGAGCGACTGTTCCGCCTGCCGCTGTGGTACGCCTATTGCGATAAAGAAAACATGGGCCAGAACTGGTACTGGATCAGCGCGCTGAAAGCGCTGGAGGTGGGCGAAGTGCGCGATGGCAGTAAAGGGCAATTCCTGGCCATCAAGATGGAGCATTTTGAAACCATCGCCAGCCCCAAGGACTTGGCCAAGCTGTATACCCATACTTTGCCGAGTTTGGAAAAGGTGGCGGCGGGGGGTTGATTGGGAAGTTGATGATGAATATATCGTCAATTCCTATACTTGAATATTAATCACACAGAGATGTATGCGACCAACTTGCATGACTTTGTTATAGCTTGAAACTCATCAGTGTCGGTCTGTTATTAACGTATGTAAGCAGAACAATTTCTGGAGCATGACAATGTATAAAAAGTATCTTGAAGTTGCATGGATGAATGTTACAGAGTTTGTTCCACTCGACCTTAACAGCTTGTCGGAAAATATCCAAATCACTTCAACACTGGAAGAGTGGCCGGCAGCTGATGATGCCAAGCCTAGGACACCCCATTTCGTCAACTACAAGACCTATAGTCAGGTTGAACGAAGAGGTGATGGAGGCTTTGTCGTGAGAATTACCTATAAGCACGACAATAACCTGCATATCCAGTACGAGGATGCCTTATGGGGTGTTTCCACTATCGTGATTCCGCAAGGCGCTCATAGCGGTGAAGCCAGTTGGAAAGGGGTTGATACGGAGAAATACGACGGTACGGTCCAGTGGACCTGGCGCGACAAGGAGGAGGAGAAAAGAACTCGCTCCAGCAAAACAGTCGTGGACCGAAATCAGCTCCGGTTCCGTCATGCGTTGCTGAGCCTGGATAAGTGCTGCGGCATCACCGGTGAAACAACGGAACGTGCGCTGGAGGCCGCACACATTGTTCCAGTGGCCGAAGATGGAATGGAGTGGCTGGAAAACGGAATTTTGCTGCGAGCGGATCTACACCGACTATATGACAAGCATCTGTTTACTATTCAGCCAGATGGCAAGGTGAAATTGCAAGGAGAGCTGTCGGATGCCTACATAGAACTGCTAAAGGATAAGAGACTACCCACATCAGTACTAATACGAGTTAAGGCTGCGTTGGAGGTAGCTAACAGCCTTGCCCAAGTCTGACGATGGGTTTCTACGTAAATCAGTCCTTGGCCAACAAGCTGTCGTAAAGACAGCTATGGCCGAGTTGCTGCCAGTCAGATGAAGAGATGGCAGATCATCAGCCCAAACGGCTATCTCTGCCCTTGCGCTAATATGTATAAGTTCCGATTTGACCTGAAAGTCAGGCACAATCAAAATGGAAAACTGTCAGATCAGATTTAGTTTCTACATTTTACACATTCAATAACATAAGCAGCTTCTAGCTACTCTGCTAAGTTTTTCTCTAAAACATGTACCATTTTTCAACATAACAAAAGCTAATTTATCTTAGCTTGACTGATTGAGCAACAAACTCGACCAATCTATTTTCGTCCGGCTCATAAAAAATTCGATAATAATCTCGTATAGGCAGCTCAATTTTACTCCCCCTATAACTCACCCAACTGCTACGCCTTTCAGAGGAGGTCAACTCTATACCTTCCTCACCCCCAGCCATAGCTGGTTCCTGAAGCCAATTTATAGCCTCTACATTTGATGTGGAAATAACCCATGCAGCTCCATTTGGCTTGAGCACATTTTGTCTGGCAAACGCACCATCCTCTTTCAAATTTTCATCATCCCAACGTATTCTTGCAAGTTCCACGTCATCCTTCCCCCAGCCACTGAAAGGGAAAGCTTTATTTTTTTCAAACCAGATTATTTTTCTCTCTTCAACAAAATCAGCAGCCCCTTCATTCCGGCTCCATTTATCTTCACCATAAAAATTAACTACAACTGTGTAATATGACCTTGTTGCCAATTCAAGTAGCTTATGTTTTTTTTCAAAAAAATCAACCCCCCAAGTACGAGAATCAATTCTTGCATCAACCAAACGAAAATTATAAAATGAAGAAACCAATCTATTTTTATCAAAACTTTCTACTAAGCCATTTTTATTTTTTATAAAAACTTGTACATCCAAAGGCCCAGATTCATCAAAACAGAAGCTCTTTGGCCATGGTTGATTAGGAATGATTTCAAATGAAATATCATTATCTATAACACCATAAATCCTCACCACATCAGAGCCCTCTCGGATATGCCACTCGGCCCCTTTTGTTGATATCCATGACACATCCTCATAATGACAATTAAATTTCTCACTCACATCATACGACTTTCCATTCACATCAAATTTCACGTTAAATGAGTAGGTCTTAAGAGGAACCACAGGTGGTTGACAAGCAGCAACAAAAGGAGTAATCAGCACCACAAAAAGACTATGTCTCATAAAATAACCAAGCATATGTTGATATAAAAATACATATCGAAAAATTTTCATAACATCGTGAAAATAATACACCAAATTGCTCTACAACCGAAAGCTATGCATAGCCACTACATAAGCGTGTAGGGAAAGCTCCTCTAGAAAATAATACTTATCAGCATACTATAACCACATAACCTTGGTAGGTTGACAAACAATCAGTCCAGCAATCTACCTGCCTCGGTTTAGTCCTTCTATTTCCCCCCTACCTACCTTTGTAGGCACTCCATCTCATTCGGGCTCAGGAATAGTAACTGCACCACCGGCACATTCCGCGCTAGATCTACCTGTTGCACTCCTAGACTCAACGGCATCATCAGAAGCCCTTTCACCTACAGTGAAAAACTATGTCTCGGGCGGTACAGAACAACAGCCTGTGCGCAACGTACCGGCAGTATGCAGCAAATCTCCACCCCAAAAATCAGACTTCATACAAACAAAAGTCCCCTATTCAGGAGAGCTTTTTTTTGTATGAGGCCGGTACTTTCAGTGCGGATGCCCGTGCTCGCCATGCACATTCCTCAGCCGTGGCCGCGCTCACATCCACCCCTTAGATGACAAAACGCAGGGTTTTACCGCACAGCGGGTGATTGCGACTAAAGGAGTGCCAAAAAGCCCTCAAAAGAGGGCTTTTTACTTCATCAAACCTGGGCGCTGTTCAGCCCCAGTCCGCGCCACATATCGGCATGAGCATTGGAGCGCTCAAAGAACATCCGAACAGGATATTTTATTTTGCCATTATGGAACCATTCATTCTTTATTTCCATGTAGTCGCGATTATCATCATCGGCACGCATCAGCAAATCATAATCTTCATTGCCGCCCATAAAATTAAAAATCAATTTCTTGACTTCTTCGCGCTTGGACTCTTTGATGGAGGTTGTAATCAGGATGCGATAGCCTGCACGATGCGGCCTCAAAGCCGTCAAAACTTGAATCAAATTCCAGTTATAAGAAGAATTTCCGTAGAACTCGGAAACCAAATCAACACCAGAGATAACGGCCCCAAGCTCAAAAGCCATGTAAGCATTTTCAACAGTCATTTCATTTTCCATTACAAACACCTTAAGTAAACATTAACACTCCAAGCCAAATCCAATGACCCGAACCATAACCAGCAGCTTTAGCAATTGAAAACCCTAGCAAAGCTAATCAGCCAAAAACAGTATATCTATAAAGCTGTACCGATACAGTCTGACAAGTATCACTGCCATTCAAATAATGGCAATAAAAAAACAGCAGCTACTTGGTTCCACTCTCGACACCCATGATTCTGGCTATCAGATTTTATGAATATTTAAACGTATACTCTCAGTTCCTTACCGTAGCTTTTGTAAAGACCCCTGCCTCAGAAATAACAATGAAAAATTTTACAAACAGAAGCGGCCGAATCTCTGACGAATTCACCGCAATCAAAAACCAACATCAACACAAATACCTAATGTTAGCCATCAAAGATAATATGCTTTGAGACATCAAAGTTGATCTCACAAGTGGCAAAGCACTCAACAACAGATAAGCAACACCCAAACCGCCAGGCCCCAGGCAAAAAAAAGCCCTCCCAAATCGGGAGGGCTTTGTTTATATGAGGCTGGGGAATCAATGCTGATGCCCGTGCTCGCCGTGCACATGCTGGTGAGCAATTTCCTCTGCCGTTGCCGCGCGCACGTCCACCACTTTGACGGCAAAACGCAGCACTTTGCCGCACAGCGGGTGATTGCCGTCCAACAAGACGGTGGGGCCTTTGATCTTGGTGACGAAGTCGTAACGCGGCTCGCCATCCGGGCCGATGCGCGGGATTTGGCCGCCTACCTTGACGCCGGGCGGGAAGTCCGCCTTGGGCATGGTGGTGACCAGGGCTTGGTCGCGGGCGCCGAAGGTGTCTTCGGAGGCTCGTTCTAGCGTGGCTTGAAAACCCGACTCTAGGCCTTCAAGCACGACTTCCAACTTGGCGAACAGCTTGTCCCAACGCCGTGCAGGTAGGAAGAATCGGGATATTTGAGATAGGCGGGGAAGCTCATAATCAACTCTTTACTTAAGAGTTCTATCCAAAATACGAGTGAGAGGAGTAGATAAGAAAACGACTTACATTTAAATGCGAAATAATTTTCGCACATGGCCTGAACATCTAGCCCACAAAGCCATGTGCGACATCTTAATTATTTATTACTGCCCTTTAAACTTGAAAGTGTAATAGGCACTGATCGCCGTAGTCGACCGACCAGGATTGTATTCAACAATATAGTCATTTTTAAACGTCAGGGGTTTATCCGTCTGAATAATGACAGTCCCGCTGCTATCGTTGCTCGGAATGGGGAAATGTTGTACGGCCTGCCCGGGAGGAACAACTCTGTCTCCATTAAACAGATATATCCAGTCAAGACTACGACTCGGAGTATTACCATCGGGCGTGGAGTATTTGACGGTAAGATATGATTTCCCATCCATATTTTTCTGACCGATAACACTCAGCGTTGTTGCTTCTGATTTCACATATTGCCCATTGTCCATGAGAACGGTGGCGCAAATTGAATCGTCACCTGTATTGTTGTTCACAATAAAGCCGACTGTATATGGTCCGTCAGAAAAATCGTAACCTTGGACCACGAGAGTGACTTCCCCCTCCAAATCTTTGGCATCTGCTTTTGCAATCGGGTTGCCTGTAGCCTGATAGCCTGGCCAGATTCCAATTCTGGAATCACCGGATGCGGTAATGGCCTTATACCTTGCCTTGACAGTGACGGTATCCATCATACGAACATCATAAACGCGCGTACCACCCATTACCGAAGAGGCTTTTTCGAAAAATTCGCTCATGTCGCACTCCCAAGAAAATTAAATAAAATTGACGCATCACCAATAAGATAGATACGTACTGACACTTTAGATCCAATTAATTTTTCTGCTTGATATTTTTAATGAACAACTCTGGCAAAAAGAACTAATTTCGTTCTATATAATATTGTTTTTGTTTAATAAAAAAACACCGAACAATTCAGGTTGTTTTTATTTAATTATCCAACGTCAAAATGATTCAAATTAAGTTGAACGCTTCTTGGAATGTGTCGAGATATCAAAGTTGGCAAATCTCTCACCAACTAATCCCCTCCCCCAAACCACCAGACCCCAGACAAAAAAAAGCCCTCCGTTTGAGGAGGGCTTTTTTTGTGTGAGGCCGGTACTATCAATGCTGATGCCCGTGCTCGCCGTGCACATGCTGGTGAGCAATTTCCTCGGCCGTGGCCGTGCGCACGTCCACCACTTTGACGACAAAGCGCAGGGCTTTGCCGCATAGCGGGTGGTTGCCGTCCAACAATACCGTGGGGCCTTTGATCTTGGTGACGAAGTAGTAACGCGGCTCGCCATCCGGGCCGATGCGCTGGATTTGGCCGCCTACCTTCACCCCGGGCGGGAAGTCAGCCTTGGGCATGGTGGTGACCAGGGCTTCGTCGCGTTCACCGAAGGTGTCTTCGGTAGCCAGTTCCAGCGTGGTTTGAAAACCCGATTCCTGGCCTTCCAGCGCGGCTTCCAGCTTGGCGAACAGGTTGTCGTAATCGCCGTGCAGGTAGGAGACGGGCTTCTTGCCATCGTCGTAAACCAGGCCCTGGCTGTCGGTGACTTTCATGCGCAGGGTGACGGCGGTGTTGGCGGTGATTTTCATGGCGGGCAATAGCAAAAAAATGGAAGCGAGAAGGGTCTCAGTTCAGCGAGGGAGTGTCAACTGAAACACCCCGGTTTGCTGGATACGGATATGGCTGTTTGCTGGGAAAAGCCTCTCCTTCCCCAATAGCCAGCCCCGCTCCCGGGGCCGGCTGCCCTTCCCAGCTTATCCCCTCTTCTTCCGCCCCAACTTGCGCGGCAAGGCTTCCAACTCGTCCAGGCTGAGATGGAGGCGGTTCACCGCCTCCACATGCCTCGGCAGGTCCACCTGCTCCACCCCCAGGTTCAACAACAACTCCAGATAGTTGAAGAAGCTCTTGCACATGCGGCGGCGGTGGCCGCGTTGGCTGAAATCCATATCGCTGGCGATGCGGAACAACAGGCCGCGCGCGGAGTGCTGGCGGTTGAGTTTCAGCATCTGCGCCAGATGGGCGGCGTACTGATGGCCCAAGGCGCGGGCTTCACATTCATCCTTGGCCTCGGCCGGCTGCCAGTAATGCGGATAGGTGCGGCCTTTGATGCGGCGGATGAAGGGCAGGCTGAGGTCTTTGGCGTGGGGGCCGGCAAACCGGTAGCGCGAGCGCGGCCCAAGCGGTGGGAGTGGAGAGGCGTCCTGATGGACGTCTTGGGTTTCCGTAGCGGACGAAGTGAGTTCGATGCCTAGCACCGGATGGACAAGCTTTACCATTTGCAACCTCCTGAGCAGAAGGGCCCGGCCGCAAGGCGGCAGGGCGGGCACATGACAAGAGTTAGTCTACCGGTGAGTTCTTACGAAAGCCGGTGCGCCCGCGAGGGCGCCACTTGCCAAGGCCCGCCCGAATAGGCAAAGCAATGGCAGCGGATACGCTGTGGAAACAGCGCATCCGCAGTAAGAACTCATAAGCGGGAGACTAAGCCCGAGCGCCGCGATTGTTGCGGCGCAGGGGCTATTGTTGGGGAGGAGCGGGAGGGCGTCAAGCCGGCGGGGTCCGGTAAGGTGGATCGCCGCCATCATCTTGTGCGGCGCAGCGGGGTTCCGCGTGGGTATCGCTACGCTCCACCCACCCTACGCGCAGCCGCTCGTCATGGGTAGGGTGGGTGGAGCCGCAGGCGATACCCACCAGCCGCCGGCCCCGGCAGGAACAAGCCATTAGCGCAGCAGAACGTAACCGGTTCTAAGAACGTGTTTACGATCTCGCGAGCTAAGGCGAGACAAGGCGTTGCGGCTGAGAAAATGGAATGTACGCGCGGTACATGAGCATTGCGAAGCGGTACTCACCGTGTGACGTCTCACGACGCGCAGCAGATCGTAAACCGGTTCTAAGAGCCGCTAACAACACCTCGCAGAGAGCCTGAGCCAAGGCGCGCCGACGCAGGCCGTACAAGTCGTACGGCAAGGAGGCGCAACGCAGAATCAGGGGTTTGGTTAGCGGGTCTAAGACAAAGGCACCGCATCCGCCGCCAACCCCGCCTGCGCATTAACCAGGGTGATGATGAAGTCCCGCATCCAGCGATGGCCGGGGTGCTGCTGGGTGCGGTCGTGCCAGGCCATGCCCACTTCAAAGCTTTCCGTGGGCAGCGGAAACTCCACTTGCTTCAGCGCGTCGCCGCGGTCTTGCACCAGGCGCTGCGGCACCAGCGCGACAAAGTCGGACTGGGCCACCATTTCCGGCACAAACAGGAAGGACGCGGCGGACAAGGCCACGTTGCGGCGCAGGCCCAGCGCCGCCAGCGTGCGGTCCACCGGGGTGAAGAAGCCGTTGCCGTCCAAGGACACGATGACGTGGTCCAAGGCCGCGTATTCTTCCACGCTCAGCCCTTCTTTCAGGGTGGGGTGGTCGCGGCGGCCTATCAGCACATAGTGTTCGTCAAACAGACGGCAGCTTTGCAGCTTGGACGGGGCGGCCGGCGGGGTCAGCAGCGCCAGGTCCAGATCGCCCTGCTCCAGTTGCGCTTCCAGCCGGTGCAGGTCCAGCGCGCGCACCGCCACCCTCACGCCGGGCGCGCTTTTGCGCAGTTCCCGCGCCAGCGGGATCAGCAGCGCGGCTTGCAGGTAATCGGTGCAGGCGATGGCCACGGTCAGGTCCGCGCTGGCCGGCTCAAAATCCTGATGTCCGGCCACGGTGGCGCGCACTTCGTTGAGCGCCTTGCGCAAGGGCTCGAACATTTCCAGCGCCTTGGCCGTGGGATACATGCCGCGGTGGACGGCCACCAGCAGCGGGTCGTCAAACAACTCGCGCAGGCGGTTCAATTGCGCGCTCACCGCCGGCTGGCTCAAGCTCAGCCGCGCGGCCGCGCGCGTCACGTTCTGTTCCACCAGCAAGGCTTCCAGCGTTACCAGCAGATTGAGGTCGAGTCGTTTGGTATCCATCTGATGAATAGTAAGCAATAAAAACCGTGATTTCACGAATAGTTGACCGCGCGTCAGACTGGCGGCTTGCCACCGTGAAACTCTTGGAGGCCGCATGAACCGACAAGCTCTCATCATCCACGCCCACCCGGACCCGGCGTCGCTGACCGCCCAATTCGCCGCGCTGGCGCGACAAACCTTGCAACAACAGGGCTACCGCGTGATGGAGTCCGATCTCTACGCAATGGCTTGGAAAGCCGGCGCCGACGCGCAGGATTTCCCGGACCGGCTCAATCCGCAGCGGCTGTTCCTGATCTCCGAATCCCAACACGCTTACGCCAACGGCCGGCAGAGCGCCGATGTGGCGGCCGAACAGCAAAAACTGCTGGCGGCGGACTTGGTGATCATGCTGTTTCCGCTATGGTGGTACGGCCTGCCCGCCTTACTCAAGGGATGGTTTGACCGAGTCTACGCTTACGGCTTCGCCTATGGCTACCGCAACGAGGGCAACCGCTGGCGCTACGGCGACGGCGCGCTGAGCGGCAAACGCGCGATGCTGGCCGCGATGGTGGGCGGACAGGAGCGGGACTACGGCCCGCGCGGCATCAACGGGCCGCTGGAGCAACTGTTGTTTCCTGTGACACACGGCTGCCTGTTCTACCCCGGCATGGAGGTGCTGCCCACCCATGCGGTATACGACGCCAACCGTCTTTCCGCCGCCGATATGGACGCGGCCAAGGACGCCTGGCGGCAAAGACTGCTTGGGGTGTTCGACGAAGCGCCCATTCCCTTCCGCCGCCAGAACGGCGGCGATTACCCGGACGGCCATACTTTGGGCGAGCAGGTGGCCGCCAGCGGCCTGACGGCGCATATCGCCGGCTGACGGCGGCTACAAACGCCAGCCCAGCCGCATACCTTCATAAACGGCTTCTTCCGCGGTGCGCGGCGCCAGGCAATCGCCTATCGCGTGCAGTTCGGCGCCGCAGCCGCTCAGTTCCTCCCATAAACCATCCTCGGCCTGGTGCCCCTGACACAGCACCAGGCAGTCCACTTCGCTCTCCACCATCGGCTCCTCGCTGGCGGTGTGCAGCAGGTACACGCTGTCGTCGTCGTGGCCGTACAGGCGCGCGTACGGCGTCACCGTCACGCCGGCGCGTTGCAGTTGGCCGGCCAGGTGGTCGCGCACATACATTTGCAGCGCTTCGCCGGCATGGGTGCCGTTGACCGCCAGCCTCACCTGGTGGCCGGCGGCGGCCAGCCGCAGCGCGATGCCGGGGCCGATCCAGTCGCAGCGCCAGTCCGCCACCAGCACCTTGCCGCCCCGCACTGCTTCGCCGCGCAACACTTGCCAGGCGTCCAGCACTTGCATGGCGCCGCCGCCTTCCAGCGCCGGCCAGCGCGGCCGCGCGCCGGTGGCCACCACCACCGCGTCCGGGGCCAGCCGCCGCACCAGTTCGCGGTCTACCCTGACGTTGCGCCTCACTTCCACGCCGGCCAGTTGCAGTTCCCGTTCCAGATTGGTGATCAGGCCGCCGAATTCCGCGCGGCCGGGCAGCAGTTGCGCCAGCAGCGCCTGGCCGCCCAGTTGCGGGCCGGCTTCGTACAGGCTGACTTGGTGGCCGCGCTGCGCCGCGATCACCGCCGCCTTCATGCCGGCCGGGCCGCCGCCGGCCACCAGCACTCGCCGCGGCGCGGCGGCCGGCCGCAGTTCGCCGTATTCCAGTTCACGGCCGCTTTGCGGGTGCTGGATGCAGGAGATGGGCAGGCCACGGTGGAAGCGGCCGATACAGGCCTGGTTGCAGCCTATGCAGGCGCGGATGTCCTCATGCCGGCCCTGCTCGGCCTTGGCCGGCAGCTCCGGGTCGCAGATCAGCGCGCGGGTCATGCCGCAAGCGTCGGCCTGTCCGCCGGCCAATAGTTGTTCTGCTTCCTGCGGCTGGTTGATGCGCCCGGCCAGCAGCACCGGGATGCTCAGCGCGCGCTTGAAGCGCGCCGCTTGCGCCGCCAGATAGGCGGCCGGCAGCGCCATCGGCGGCGCGATGTGGATGGCCGCGCCCAGGGTGGCGGAGCTGCCGGCCACCAGGCTGACGTAGTCCAGTTCACTCTCCAGCGCCCGCGTGGCCGCCAGCGCCCGCTCGGCGTCCATGCCCTCGCCTTCTTCCTCGCCGGCGGAGATGCGCAGGCCCACCACAAAGCCCGGCCCACCGCCGGCGCGGGCGGCGGCCACCGCTTCGCGCAGGAAGCGCAGCCGGCCGGCGTCGTCGCCGCCGTAGCCGTCTTCACGGCGGTTGACTTGCGGGTTGAGGAATTGCGCCGGCAGATAGCCGTGGCTGGCGACGATCTCGGCGCCGTCCACGCCGGCGGCGCGCAGCCGCCTTGCGGCCGCCCCGTAGCCGGCGATGATTTCATCTATCATTTCGCGGCTCAGCGCGCGCGGCTGCACGTGGAAGCGCTCGCTGGGGGTCGCCGAAGGCGCGTAGGCCACGCTCAGCAGGCCGTCGGCGCTTTCCATGATTTCGCGGCCGGGATGGAACAGCTGGGCGAACAGCTTGCAGCCTTCGGCGTGCACGGCCTCGGCCAGTTGCCGGTAGCCGGGCACGCAGCTGTCGTCGGTGGCCATCAGGGCGTGCGAGGTGTAGTGCGCGGTTTCGTGGACGCCGGAGACTTGCAGCACGATCAGGCCGACGCCGCCGCGCGCCCGCGCCCGGTGGTAGGCCACCAACGCCGGGCTGACCCGGCCGTCCACCGGCAGCACGGTGTCGTGGCCGGTGGACATGATACGATTCTTCAGCAGCGCCGGGCCGATGCGCAGCGGGGAGAACAGCAAGGGGAACAAGGTGCTCATCGCGTGGACCTTTGATCGGGTTTGGCGGACGCCAGCTCTATGGCAGTTTGATTTTGCTTAAATTAAAATTTATTGCAAATTTTTTTAATAAAATACAAGTCAGAACCGCGAACACACGCCGCGGCACAGGATTTCATCGTGAGCAAAAACGCAACATCCGCCGCCGACGCCCCGCTGCAGCTGGGCGCCCGCATCCGCCAATTGCGCAAACGCCAGGGCCTGACGCTAAGCCGGCTGGCCGAAACCAGCGGCCTGTCCGTGGGCCACATCAGCCTGATCGAACGCGAGCTGGCCCAGCCGTCCATCAACGCGCTGGTGAATATCGCCCGCAGCCTGGGCGTGACGGTGCAGTGGTTTTTCAACGGCGCCGCCGAGCAGGCCGAGGACGAAAAGGGCTACATCGTGCGCCGCGATCAGCGGCCGCGGCTGGATTACCAGAGCGGTTTCGTCGACCACTTGCTGACGCCCAAGAACCAGCGCCAATTGGAGATGATCCATTGCCTGATCCCGCCCGGCGCCAGTTGCGACGAGGGCTACAGCCACAACGGCGAGGAAGCCGGCTTTGTGCTCAAGGGATCGCTGGAGTTGTTTGTGGGCGAGCGCCAGTTTCATCTGGAACAGGGCGACAGCTTCGCCTATTCCAGCAGCGAGCCGCACCGCTACCGCAATCCGGGCAGCGGCGAGACCATCGTGATATGGGTGATTACTCCGCCCAGCTTCTGAGAACCAGGCCAAAGTCTGCTGCGCTTCAGCGATACGGCGTTGAAACCATCTTCAGAATGCTCATGTAGCACGTGTACATTCCGCTTTTTCGCTCGTTTTCGCCTTGTCTCGCCTTAGCCCGCGAGACTTTGAAGAGCCTGTTTGCGATCTGCTGCGCGTCATGAAGCGTTGCACGGCGAGTACCGCGTCGAAATGCCCCCCAGCAAAGCCGCTCGCTCAGCGGCTTTCGTTTTTCCCCGCGCGGGCTTGCGCAGCGCCCGGCCCGCTCAAAGCCTGCCGATGCCGCAACAGTTTTTTAATAAAATCAAAATAAATTTTACAGTTTTTTGATCGCTTCCTAGACTGTCCCGGCCGGCGCGGATAAGCCGGCCACGCAGCATCAGAGGAGACCGATCATGAAATTGACGCATCTGAGCATCGCCGCCAGCCTGCTGGCCGGCGGCGTCGCCTCCGCCAACCAACTGGTGGTGGTGTCCTACGGCGGCGAGAACCAGGCGGCGCAATCGCGCGCCTATTACGCGCCCTATCAACGTCAAAGCGGCGTGCGCATCGTCGCGGACGCCTGGAACGGCGAGTTCGCCAAGATCAAGGCGATGGCGGCCACCGGCCGCTCGCGCTGGGACGCAGTGGAGGTGGACGCCGCGGCGCAAGGGCGCGGCTGTGAGGAGGGCTTGCTGGAGAGGCTGGATTACCGGCGGATAGGCGACAAGGCGGACTTTGTGCCCGGCGCGGCCCAGCCTTGCGCCATCGGCATGTTCCTGGCCTCCATGGTGCTGGCTTACAACGAGGACAAGCTGAAAACCGCGCCGCAAAGCTGGCGCGATTTCTGGGACGTGAAGCGTTTCCCCGGCAAGCGGGCATTGCGCCGCGGCGCGCCCTACACGCTGGAGATCGCGCTATTGGCGGACGGCGTGCCGCCGGCCGAGGTTTACAAAACCTTGGCCACGCCGGCCGGGGTGGACCGCGCCTTTCGCAAGCTGGATCAGCTCAAGCCCTATATCCAGTGGTGGGAAAGCGGCGCGCAGCCGCCGCAATACCTGCTATCCGGCGACGTGGTGATGAGTTCTTCCTACAACGGCCGCATCAGCCTGGCGCGGCGCGAGGGCCGCAAGCTGCGCATGGTGTGGCGCAACAATATCAGCGAGTTCAGCTACTGGGCCATTCCCAAGGGCTCGCCCAACAAGGACGAGGCGCTGAAGTTCATCGCCTTCGCCAGCCGGCCGGAGCAGCAAAAGCTGTATTCGGAGCAGATGCCCTACGGCCCCAGCAACCGCAAAGCGCTCAGCCTGTTGCCGGCGGCGGTCCAGGCCGACTTGCCCAGCCATCCAGCCAATATGGCCGGCTCGCTGGCGATGGACGCCGCCTTCTGGACCGATCACGGCGAGGCGCTGGAGCAGCGCTTCGCCAGTTGGGCGGCCAAGCGGCCGTAAGCGGCGCCGCTCACCCCACAAACTTTAATCGGCCCGCCGCCGCAACGGCGGGCCGCCAGGCTAGGCTCAGGCCAGCCGCCACAGGGTGAAGGCCACGTCCGGCGTCCAACCGGGGTTGGAACGGTGCGCTTGCAGGCAGCGGTAAAGCTGGCCCTGGTAGCTGACGCCGTCATCCACCTGGTAGTCGTGCTCGTTCAACCACTCCGGAAACTCCGGCTCCGGCCCGCCGCCGCTGGTGCTGGCGCTCACGCTGTTGCTGGGGCCGGAGGCGTGGCCGGCGGCGTCCAGCGCGGTGACGAAATAACGGTAGGCGGTGCCGGGCCGCAGGCCGCTGTCCAGGTAGTTGAGCGCGCTGGTCTCCCCCGCCGGCTGGCCGTCGCGGTGCAGCTGGTAATGCGCCACCGGCTGTTCACCGCCCTGGGAGGCTTCCCAGCTCAGGCTGATGGCGGTGTCGCTGCGGCTGTCCACCTTGAGGTTTTGCGGCGCGCCCGGCCGGTTGCCGCCGCTTTCGCCGTGGATCAGTTCGGCGTAGTCGCGGACAAAGCCCCAGTCGTACGGCCGGCCGCCGGCGTCGCGTCCGGCGTCCCAGTTGACGGACCAGGTCATCAAGCCGCGGATGGGATTGCCGTCGGCGGCCAGGCGGCTGAAGGCGCGGTACACCGCGCCGGGGTCCGCCACATAGCCGGTGGCGGCGGCGTCGTTGTTGGCCGGCAGGCCGATGGCGAACTTGTCCGCCGGAATGCGCAGGAAGCCGCGGCTGCCGTTGATCAGGCTATCGGTCAGGTAATAAAGAAAGTCTTCTTTTTGCTCCTGGTTGTCCTGAGACAGCCAGGCGTTCAGCTCGTCCACCCAGACGCCGTCGCCGCCCTGGTTGTAGTACTGCGGGGCGATGAAGTCGTAATAGCCGTCCAGCGCGGCGAGGTAAGGCGCGTATTTGTCCCCGGTCTTCAGGTAGGGGAATTCCGGCGCCATGCTGATGATGAAGCCGCGGCCCTCGGCGGCGTAATGGTCCTTGACCCGTTTGAGCGCGGCCGGGATCACCGCGCTGTTGTCGGCGGCGGCGATGGCGCTTTGCTCCAGATCGATGTCCAGGCCGTCAAAGCCGTAGGTTTCCACCAGGCGGATGATTTCGTCGGCCAGCGCTTGCTCTTGCCCGGCATGCAGTTCGATGTGGGCGTCCGCGCCGCCCAGCGAGATCAGCACCGCCCGCCCCTGGCGATTGAGTTCGCCCACTTGTTCGCGGAAGGCCTGATCGCTCAGATTGTAGGGTTTGAAAGTGGGAATGCCGGCGCCCTTCATGAAGGCCACCGCCACGATATTGTAGTCGGCCGGGGTTTCCGCCAGCGGCAGGTCCGCGGACTGGCCGCGCTGGTAGCCGTTGCCCGGCTCCGACGGCCAGTTGTGCCAGAAGCCCATCAAGAAGTTGCCCGCGATCTCCGGCATCAATGAGGCGTCGTCGCTCAGCGCGCGCCGTTCCGGCTTGGCGAATTGATTCATCTGCCCTTCCTTTCATGGAGACGACAGCGGCGGCCCAGGCCGCCGCGCCTTGCGCGATGCGCGTCGATCAGCTGAAGTCGAAATCGATCACCTGATAAAAGGCGTTGCCGGTGTCGGCCACTTCCCAGACCGCCAGCACCACGTGATAGCCCTGGCGCTCCGGCAGCCTGACGTTGTGGATGGTGGGGTCCGGCGGCATCAGTTCGGCGCCGTGGGACCAGTACGGCTGGGCGGTCAGTTCCACTTTGTAGAAAGGCTCGGACTCGAACTGGGCGCGGCTCAGCGGCTGATTGGGATTCCAGCCGGGCTTGGTGATGAAGTAGTTCCAGCGCCGGGTCAGGTGGACGGCGTGATAGCTCCAATGGAATTCCTGCGCCTGACCGGATTTGACCGGGTGCTTGTGCCAACGCTCGGCGCTCTGCTCGTCCAGCACCGCGGCGAAGGCCTGGCCGGCGCTGGCGATCTTGCCGTCCGCCGGCGGGGCCACATTGGCCACGTCGTCCGGCGCCAGCGGGTCGCGCAGGCCACCCGCGCCGGCGGGGAAGAATTTGCCGCCTTCCAGGCCGTTGACCTGCCAGCTTTGCAGCGGGCATTGGGCGTTGACGCCGTCCACGCAGAACTGGCCGCGCGATTCCGGCTTGAACACTTGGCCATGGCGCGGCTGTTGGCCAGGCCTGGATTCGACATTGGTGTAGCTCATCAGGATACCCCCGGGTTGATGTCAGGACGGCGGCGTCCGGCGCAAGTCCGTACCGCCCGCCGCCCACATCTTATTATCCCGATGGAATACGCAATGCTGTCCTTTCAGCTGGACACCAATTTCAGCTCATGGTCTAGCAGCCTGGCCAGCCGCCACAAGGCTTGGTCCAGCCGCGCGTTGTCGCCGCTGGGCCGCGCCAGGGCCGGCGCCGGTTCCGCCGCCGCCAGCTGCCGCTCGATGAAAGCGTGGATCCGCGGGCGGCGCGGTCCGCGCATGGTCTCGCCGCAGGCGATCTTCACCGCCAGCAGGCGGTTGATCTCGGCGGCCAGTTCGGCGTCGTCGACGGTGCCGGCGGCCAGTTGGGCGAAACGCGTCGGCGGCATGCCGCGGCCGGCGTCCAGCCAACGCACCGCCAGCAAGGCTCTCAGCACGTACAGGTATTTTTTCAGGCACACGCTGTCGCCCTGCAGATGGGCGTCGAAGTTTTTGCGCGCCATCGCCAGGTAGTGCCAGCGACACTTGAGGTCCGAGCGGAAGTCCGGCGCCAGGCCGCGCAGCAGCCGCAGCGCCTGCGGGTCCGCCCGGTACACCAGCGGCGATTGCAACCATTCGCACAGCGTGGGGTTGGAGCCTTGCAGCAGGCGCAGCGCCTTGCGCAGCTCCCAGCCGCTGATGTCCAGCTCATCGTTGATCGGCAGTTCGATCACGTCGCGCTGCGGCATCACGCGCAAATACCATTCCGGCTCGTGCACGTAGATGAAGCGCACGTCGTAATCGCTGTCCGGCGACGGAAAACCCCAGGCGCGGCTGCCGGATTCACAGGCGTAAAGCACTCGCACCCGGTGCCGTCCTTCCAGCGCGTCCAGTTCGCGCCGCACCCGCTCGCGCATCGCGTCTTCCAGCGGGTGTTGAAATAAAAATTCTCGCATTATCTTTGTCTCCAGCCCTGCCTAGGGGCTTGCTTTAGCTGCTGTTCAATGTCCGCCGCGCGCAGGCCGGACGGCTAGCAAAGAAGCTTAAAAACCGCTCCCGCGCTGGCCCGCCCCGCCGCGCGCCCGATCATGAACCGCCGCTCATCCTTTCACGCACACCACCTGGCGCAAGGTGTGCACCACCTCCACCAGGCTGGACTGCGCCGCCATCACCGCGTCGATGTCCTTGTAAGCCATTGGGATTTCATCGATCACCTCGGCGTCCTTGCGGCATTCCACATGGGCGGTGGCGCGGCGCTGGTCTTCCAGGTCGAAGCGGCGCTTGGCTTCGGAGCGGCTCATCGCGCGCCCGGCGCCGTGGCTGCAGGAACAGAAGGCTTCCTCATTGCCCAGGCCGCGCACAATGAAGCTCTTGGCACCCATGGAGCCGGGAATGATGCCCAGCTGGCCCTTGTGGGCGGCCACCGCTCCCTTGCGCGTCACCAGCACTTCGCGGCCAAAGTGGGTCTCGCGCTGCACATAGTTGTGGTGGCAGTTCACCGCTTCCACTTCGGCGTCGAAGGGCTTGCTTATCACGCCGCGCGCGGCGTCCACCGCCTGGCGCATCATCAACAGGCGGTTTTGGCGCGCGTAGTCCTGGGCCCAGCCCACCGCTTCCACGTAGTCGTCGAAATGACGGCTGCCTTCTTCGAAATAGGCCAGCTCACGGTGCGGCAGATTGGCGATATGCCCGCGCATGTCCGCCTGGGCCAGTTCGATGAACAGATTGCCGATGGCGTTGCCCACGCCGCGAGAACCGGAGTGCAACATGAACCAGACCCGGTCCGCCTCGTCCAGGCACACTTCGACAAAGTGATTGCCGGTGCCCAGCGTGCCCAGGTGAAGGTGGTTATTGGTTTTCGCCAGCTTGGGATATTTGGCCGCGATGGCGTCGAAACCCGGCAGCAGCCGCGCCCAGGCGGCGTCCACGCCGGCCGGCGGCCGCTGCCAAGCGCCTTTGTCGCGGCCGGAGCGGGAGGCGCTGCGGCCGTGCGGCACCGCGGCTTCAATGGCGCTCCGCAAGCCGCCCAGCTGGTCCGGCAGGTCCGCGGCGCTCAAGGTGGTGCGCGCCGCCATCATGCCGCAGCCGATGTCCACGCCCACCGCCGCCGGAATGACGGCGCCCACCGTGGGGATCACGCTGCCTATGGTGGAGCCCTTGCCCAGATGCACGTCCGGCATCACCGCCAGGTGCCGGAAGATGAAGGGCAGTTGCGCGGTTTGCAACAGTTGCTGACGCGCGGCGTCTTCCACAGGCACGCCTTGCGTCCACATCTTGATGGGCGCGCCGTTGGCCGCCAGCAGGGTTTGATAGGGATTCACGGTCATATTCTTGTCTTTCTTTGTGCATATCTGTTTTTAGAGCCGCTAACAAAACCGCGCTGCCTACCTGAGCCAAGGCGCGCCGACGCAGAAAACGAAGTGTCTGCGAAGCGACAGCACCAGTCGTACGACAAGGAGGCGCAACGCAGGATCAGGGGTTCTGTTAGCGGGTCTTAGAACCTGTTCACGATCTCGCGAGCAAGAGCGAGGCAAGGCGAAAACAAGCGAAAAGGCGGAATGTACTCGTGGTACATGAGCATTTTTGAGCTTGTACTCACCGTGCAACGCTTCACGAAGCGCAGCAGATCGTGAACAGGTTCTTAGCGCGCCGCCGGCGCGCTTCGCCCCAAGGCGCGGGCAGGCTTGCGCCGCCGCGCCCGTTCCGCGTATTGCCAGAATCGTGCCAGCTTCATGACAACTTGAAATTAAACATTCAAGCCATTGATTTAACAATAACAATCCTTCCACCCAGGTCCGCGCCGTCGGTTTCGGCAAAACCGTCATCAAGTCTTTTTTGATAAAATAGTCTATTCAATTATCCAAATAGATAATATATGCACGATAGAGTGGCGATTGGTTTCCTGGGCACGGTGCTGGACCGGCGCGGCCACGGCGCCGAGCGCTGGAAGAAATGGCGGCCCTCGGTGGGCATTTGCGCGCAGCCCGACATGCCGCTGCGGCGGCTGGAGTTGCTGCACGACAACCATCATGCGCGGCTGGCGCAGCTGACGGCGCAGGATATCGCCGCGGTGTCGCCGGGCACCGAGGTGCGGCTGCATGCGGTCAATCTGCAAGACCCGTGGGATTTCGAGGAGATGTACGCGGCCTTGCACGACTTCGCCGCGCGCTACGCCTTCGACACCGAGCGCGAGGATTACCTGGTTCATATCACCACCGGCACGCATGTGGCGCAGATTTGCTGGTTTCTGCTCACCGAATCCCGCCACCTGCCGGCGCGGCTGCTGCAAAGTTCGCCGGCGCGCCAGGGCCAGCGCCTGGCCGGCGAGGTCAGCCTCATCGACCTGGATCTGTCGCGCTACGACCAGATCGCGCAACGTTTCCGTCAGGAGAGCGACGACACCGTGTCCTTTCTCAAGTCCGGCATCGCCACCCGCAACACGCGCTTCAACCGCATGATCGAGCAGATCGAACGGGTAGCGGTGCGCTCCGACGCGCCCATCCTGCTCAGCGGCCCCACCGGCGCCGGCAAGAGCCAGCTGGCGCGCCGGCTCTACCAGCTGAAAAAGACGCGTCACCGGCTGGACGGCCGCTTTGTCGAGGTCAATTGCGCCACCCTGCGCGGCGACAGCGCGATGTCCGCGCTGTTCGGCCATGTGAAGGGCGCGTTCACCGGCGCGCACGGCGAGCGCGCCGGCCTGTTGCGCAGCGCGGACGGCGGCATGTTGTTTCTGGACGAGATAGGCGAGCTGGGCCTGGACGAGCAAGCGATGCTGCTCAAGGCCATAGAGGAGAAGCGCTTCTTCCCTTTTGGCGGCGATTGCGAGGTGCACAGCAATTTCCAGCTGATCTGCGGCACGGTGCGGGACTTGCGCCAATGGGTGCGCGCCGGCCGCTTCCGCGAGGACCTGTACGCGCGCATCAATCTGTGGAGCTTCGATCTGCCCGGCCTGGCCGAGCGCCGCGAGGACATCGAACCCAATCTGGAGTTCGAGCTGGCGCGCCACGCCGAGCAGCACGGCCTGCGCGCCCGCTTCAACGCCGAGGCGCGCCGCGCCTACCTCGCCTTCGCTGCCTCGCCGCAGGCGCGCTGGCAGGGCAATTTCCGCGAGCTGTCCGCCTCGGTGACGCGCATGGCCACGCTGGCCGACGCCGGCCGCATCGACGAGGACGGCGTCAGCGAGGAGATCGCGCGGCTGCGTCACGGTTGGCAAGACGAGACGCAGGACGAGGCAAGGGACGAGGCGCTGGCGGCGCTGGACCCGGAGCGGCTGGCGCAGCTGGACCTGTTCGACCGCATGCAGCTGGAAGGCGTGTTGCGCGTCTGTCGCGACGCCGCCACGCTGTCCGAAGCCGGCCGCCGGCTGTTCGCCGCCTCGCGCCAGCTCAAGGCCCAGCCCAACGACGCGGACCGGCTGCGCAAGTATCTGGCGCGCTTCGGCCTGGATTGGGAGCGAGTGCGCCGCCGCGATTTAGGCTGAACGGGCTATTGCCCGCACCCCGCCGCCGGCGTAGCATCCATAAGGTGTAATAAACATATACCTTTAAAGGCGACCACCATGCCGGACCCGCTCTCAGCCGAACAGCAACAGGAAGTGGACTTGGCGCGCAGCTTGCTGCGCCAGGTCATAGACCCGGAAATCGGCGTCAACATCATCGACCTCGGCCTGGTCTATCGCATCGATCCGCAAGCGGAACAGCTGTTGATCGAGATGACCATGACCTCGCCCGCCTGTCCGATGGGCGAAATGATTCTGGACGAGGTGGAGTTCGCGCTTACCCACGGCCTGCCGCCGCAGCGCCGCATCCACGTCAATCTGGTGTGGGAGCCGGCCTGGTCGCCGGAAAGAATGAGCGAGGACAGCCGCCGCCATTTCGGCTGGCAGGCATGAAGGCCCGGCTGCCCTGGCTGGGTCTGGCCGCGCTGGCCCTGCTCTGCGGCGCGCTGGCTGGTCTGGCGCGCCTGGGCTGGGCCGTACCGGCCGCCGCCGCGGCGCTGGCCGGCTGGCACGGCGCGCTGATGATAGGCGCCTTCTTCGGCGGCGTGATCAGCCTGGAGCGGGCGGTGGCCTTGAACCGCGGCTGGGCCTTGCTGGCACCGGCGGCCGCGGGCTTGTCCGGTCTGTGCCTGATCGCCGGCCTGCCGCCGCCGGCGGCGCAGTGGCTGCAAACGCTGGCCGCCGCCGTCTTGCTGGCCGGCAGCGTCCAGGTGCTGCGGCGTCAGGCCGCCGCCTTCACCCTGACCCTGGCCGCCGCCGCGCTGTGCTGGCTGATCGGCGCGCTGGCCTGGCAGCTGGGCGGCGATCTGCAGACGGCCGTGCCCTGGTGGCTGGCCTTCCTGATCCTGACCATTGCCGGCGAACGGCTGGAACTGACCCGCTTGCTGCCGCTGTCTTCCGCGGCCCGACGCGGCTTCGCGCTGGCGGCGCTGACGCTGGGCGGCGGCGCGGTCCTGTCCCTGTGGCGGCCGGACGCCGGTCTGCGGCTGTACGCGGCGGCCTTGCTGGCGCTGGCCGTCTGGCTGCTGCGCCACGACATCGCCCGGCGCAACGCGCGCCAGCGCGGGCTGACCCGCTATATCGCCGTCGCCCTGCTCTGCGGCTACGGCTGGCTGGCCGTCGCCGGCGCATTGGGCCTGGCCGGCGCGTTGCTGCCCGGCCATCCCTGGCGCGACGCGGCCTTGCACGCGGTGGGCCTGGGCTTTGTGTTTTCCATGGTGTTCGGCCACGCGCCCATCATCATTCCGGCGCTGACGCGGCTGAAACTGCCTTACCGCCCGCTGTTCTACGCGCCCTTGGCGGCCCTGCACCTGTCCTTGCTGCTGCGGCTGTACGGCATGCTGGACGGCGCTTTCGCCTGGCGGCGCGCGGCCGGCCTGCTCAATGCGCTGACCCTGCTGTTTTTCATCATCCTGCTGCTGAGCAGCCTGCGGCGCGGCCGCGCGTCGGCGAAGCCAGGCCAGAAAGAAGCCACCTCATGAAGCGACACCCCGCGCTGCTGGAATTGTCCCGCGAACACCACCACGCCTTGAAAATGGCGCGCCAGGCCCGGCTGGCCGTCGAATCCGGCGATCCGGAGCGGCAAACCCAGCTGGCCGCCGCGCTGCGCGCCTGGAGCGCGGAGGCGCTGGAGCCGCATTTCGCGGAAGAAGAAGCGACGCTGCTGCCGCGGCTGGCGCAGACGGAACACGCGGCGCTGGCCGCCCGGGCCTTGGACGAACACCGCCGGCTGCGCGCGCTGATCGCGGAATTGGCCGCGCCGCAAGCGACGACGCTGGCGCGCTTCGCCGAACTGCTGCAAGACCATGTGCGCTTCGAGGAGCGCGAGCTGTTCGAACGCTTTCAGGCAGGTCTCCCGGCCGGCGATCCGCTCAGCTCTTAGAACCGGTTTACGATCTGCTGCGCGTCGTGGATGCGTGACACGGTGGGCCCCCTTTCGAAATGCTCATGTGCCACGCGTACATTCCGCTTTCTCAGCCGTAACGCCTTGTCTCGCCTGAGCTCACGAGATCGTAAACACGTTCTTAAGTCAGATTCCGCGCCATCTGCCGGCGCAACCAATCCAGCACCGCCCGCCGGCGCGGGTCGCCGTCGAAGGGCCGCGACGACAGCAGCACATAGTTGGAGCCGTCCTCGCGAAAACCGGCCGGCGCCGTCAATTGGCCCAGCGCCAGCGCGTCCGCCGCCATATAGAGCGAGGCGATGGCCAGCCCCAAACCGGCCTCGGCCGCCTGCAGACTGAGGTAAAAATGCTCGAAGCGCCCGGCCTCCCCCGCCGCCGCCTCTCCCTGCGCCGCCAGCCAGCGGCTCCACGCTTCCGGCCGGCTGTCCGCATGCAGCAGGGGCAAGGCGCGCCAGTCTCCGCCCGCGGCCTGCAGCCGCGCCGGCGCGCACACCGGCCCCATCCGTTCCCGCGCCACTTCGGCCACGTGGTCGCCCAGGTTCCAGCCGCTGTCGTCGCGGCGCAGCGCCAGGTCGATTCTCTGTGAGGAAAAATCGACTTTCCCGCCGGCGGCGGACAGCAGCAGCTCGATGTCGGGATGTTCGGCCTGGAAGGCCGGCAAGCGCGGAATCAGCCAGCGCATCGCGATGGTGGGTTCGCAGGACAGCCGCAAGGGCGCGTCCGCCTGCCTTTGCGCGCGGGCCGCGCCCTGCTCCAGCACGCGCAGCGCCTCGGCGCAGCTTTGGCGGAAGCTCTCGCCGGCCGCGGTCAGAAACACCGCCCGGTTGCGCCGCTCGAACAGGGCCACGCCCAGCCCTTCCTCCAATTGCTTGACTTGGCGGCTGACCGCGCCGTGGGTCACGCACAGCTCGGCGGCGGCTTTGACGAAGCTGCCGTGGCGGGCGGCGGCTTCAAAGGTGCGAACGGCGGTCAAGGCCGGAATGCGATAGCTCATCTGTGATTTTTCCTCACGCAATGCAAGGACAATAAATCGATTTTCACCGCGCGCCAAGCCCGCGACAATCGCCGCGTCTCCCTTTGAAAGCCTTGTCGCGATGAACGAACTCCTGACCGTAGCCCTGCTGACCCTGCTCGCCGTGATCAGCCCCGGCGCAGACTTCGCCGTCATCACCCGCAACAGCCTGCAATACGGACGCGGCCACGGGCTGCTGGGCGCTTTCGGCATCGCTTTGGGCGTGCAATTCCACGTGCTGTGCGCGCTGCTGGGCGTCAGTCTGCTGCTCAGCCGCACGCCCTGGCTGCTGGCCGGCTTCAAGCTGCTGGGCGCCGCCTATCTGCTCTACATCGGCTACCGCACCTTCGTCCAGCCGCCACTGAGCGCCGGCCCCGCGGATAGGGGCGGCCGGCAGAGCGCCTGGGCCGCGCTGCGCGCCGGCCTGCTGTGCAATGCGCTCAACCCCAAGACTTCGCTGTTCGTGCTCAGCCTGTTCAGCCAGGCGGTCAACGCGGACACGCCGCTGTCGCTGCGCGCGGGCTACGGCCTGTTCATCTCCGCCGCCCATCTGGCCTGGTTCGCGCTGGTGGCCTTGCTGTTCACCCAGCCGCGGCTGCACGCCGGCATGTTGCGCCGTCAGCGCGGCTTGAACCGCGTCATAGGCTGCGCCTTGATCGGCCTGGGCGCCGCGCTGGCGCTGCGCTGAAACCGCCCATTTGTCATCAAACCGGCCCTTTTGTCTGGCAAACTGCCATGCTGTGAACCATCACGCATAACGGACAAGAAATGGTCATACCGGGGACTCTCATCCGCCCGCTGCTGGCGGCGCTCGGCGCATGCTGGGCGCTGACGGCGGCGGCGGCCGACATCAAGGCCTATACCGAGGACCTGCCGCCGCTCAGCTATGTGGAAAACGGCAAGGTCAAGGGCTATGCCGCCGAGGTTTTGCGCCTGGTCGCGGCGGAAGCCGGGCTTAGCCTGGCAATCGAGGTGCAGCCCTGGCTGCGCGCTTACGCCACGGTGCGAAAAACGCCGGACGCGCTGTTGTTCGCCATGGTGCGCACGCCCGAGCGGGAAGCCCAATTCCAGTGGGTGGGGCCGATAGGCCCGCGCCGCGTCTTCCTGTACCGGCTGTCCGCCCGCCGCGACATCCGCCTGAGCGGCGCGGCGGACGCGCGGCGCTATCGCGTGGGAGCGCTGGCCGGCTCCGCCGCCTTCAACCGGCTGGCGGCGCTGGACCCGCGGCGCGAAGGGCTGGACGCCGGCCAGGACGACGCGGCCAATCTGAACAAGCTGCTGCTGGATCGCGTCGATCTGGTGGCGATGCTGGACTGGGCGATGCGTTGGCATCTGGACAAGCTGAAGCTGCCGCCGCGCACGGCGGCGCCGGCCTATTTGCTGGACGGCGGCGGCCAGTACTGGTTCGCTCTCAACCCGGCCGCGCCGCCGCAGCGCGCCCGGCGTTTGCAGCAGGCCTTGAACCGCCTCGCCGCCGACGGCCGGCTGCGGCTGCTGCGCCGGCGCTATCTGGGCGATTGAGAGCCGCGAACAAAACCTCGCAGAGACGCGCCGATGCAGAAAACGAAGTTTCTGCGAAGCTACAGTACCCGTACAACGCAGGATCAGGGGCTTTTGTTAGCGGGTCTAAGAACCTGTTTACGATCTTGCGAGCTAAGGCGAGACAAGGCGAAAAAGCGGAGTGTACATACGGTACATGAGCATTTTGAGTTTGTTTTTAACGCGGTATCGCCGACGCGCAGCAGATCGTAAACAGGTTCTAAGCCGGGTCGAAGCCCGGCGGCGCCAGCTTGTCGCGCAGCAGACGGATTTCGTCGCGGTGCAGCGCGGCCAGCGCCTGCGCCTGATTGCGTCCGGCCTCGGTCAGGTGGATTTCCACCTGCCGCCGGTCCTCGCGGCCGGGCCGGCGCTGCACCAGGCCCAGCTCCTCGCAGCGGCTGACCAGCGCCACCACGCCGTGGTGGTGGGATTGCAGCCGCTCGGCCAGTTCGCCCACGGTGGCCCAGTCGCGGCCCGGATAGCCTTGCACGTGCAAGAGCAGTTGGTATTGCAGCGGCGTCAGGCCGTGGCCGCGGCAGGCGTCTTCGCTGAAACGCAGGAACACGCGCAGTTGATGGCGGAATTCGGACAGGCGTTCAAAATCCGCCTTGCTCAGGATGGGGGAGTCTGGAAAGGGATTCATGCTTGAATTTATATCACATCATGATACATATTGAGAGTATGTTCCGCCCGCCATGCCAGACCCGTCCTCAAGGAGCTTTGCCATGAAACTGAGCCATTATCCGAAGATGCTGTTTTCCAGCCACGGCGGCTGGGACGAGTTGCGCGGGCGCGCGCCGTCGCCGCGCCGCCTGATGTGGAAGCTGGTGCTGCCGTTCTCGCTGCTGCCCGCCCTGATGATTTGCTACGCTGGCCTGGCTCACGGCCGGCTTTACGCCCCCGACGCCGGCATGGAGCGCTGGCTGGCCGCCGCCGCGCTGTTCTTCGTCGCCGAACTGGCCACCGTGCCGCTGATGGCCTGGACGCTGCAAACGCTGGCCGCCAGCCACAAGCTGGCCGCGAGCTTCAAGGATTGCTTCTTGCTGGCGGCCGGCGCGGCGGTGCCGCTGTGGCTGTCCAGCCTGGCCTTGCTGGCGCCGGATCTCGCCTTCAATCTGCTGGGCGCGCTGCTGGGCCTGGCCGCGGCCTTCGCCCTGCTCTACCACGGCGCGCCGGCCATGCTGGGGCTGGAGGAGGAGGTGGAGTCGCAGCACTTCGCGTACAGCGCGCTGTGCGCCGGCGCGGCCGCCTGGGCGCTGTTGCTGGCCTTGGTGCTGCTGCCCTTGTTCGGCGGCTGGTGACTCAGCTGGGCGGCGGCAGCCGCGTCACGGTTTCGATGCGGGCGATGCCGCCCTCGCCGCAATGATGGACCACCGCCACCTTGGCGGCCTGGCCCTCGCGCAGCTCGTCCGGAGACACGCCCAGGTCTTCCGCCAGTTTTTCCAGGGTGACGTTGGGGATCGGGCTGCGTTTCTGCTTGCCGGCGAAGCGCCAGTAGTTGATGCGCGACCACAGCAGCAGACATAGCCCGATCAGCGCGATTTCGAAGCCGTAATCGCGCAGCCTGCCCAGGTGCTCCGGCGCGTCCTGCGCGCGCAGCGCCGCCGGCAACACGTCCCGGCCCCAGATCAGGTAGCCGACATAGGCCAGGGCCGGCAGCCACAGATAGATCCACGCCAGCCAGCACGCCAGGGTCATCAGCCAGGACAGCAGCCGCTGCAAGGCGCTCATATTGTGCGCGGCCTGGATGATCAGGCCGTCTCCCAGCCGGCTCATGCCCTCACCCCCCGGTCCGGGCTGACCCAGCGCGCGCGCTTGCCCTTTTTGCGGAACACCGCCTGCGGGAAGGCCACGATGGTGGTGCAGACGTTGAGCAGCCAGTAAACCAGCGGATACCACACCATCCAGTAGTAGTTCTTGCCCAGCTTGGCGTCGTACTGGCTGTCCATCATCTTGCTGATCATGAATTGCAGCATGCAGGTGCCGCCCAGCACCATGCCGTGCCAGCGCGGAATCAACGGCGTGCCCATCTGGGGCAGCCAGTCGCCCAACACCAGGCTCAGCAGCCAATAGACGATGATGCCGGCCATGGTGTAGGACCACACCACGCTGAGGAAGTACTCGGAATACACCGGCCACATGTGGCGGTGGCGCCAGGTGCGCAGCACCCAGGCGTTGCGCATCAGCGCCTGGGTGCCGCCCTTGGCCCAGCGCAGCCGCTGTTTCCACAGCCCGCGCAGGGTTTCCGGCATCAGAATCCACACCAGCGCGCGCGGTTCGAAGCGCACGTTCCAGTGCTTGAGCTGAAGTTTCCAGCTGATGTCGATGTCCTCGGTCAGCATGTCCTCGCTCCAGTAGCCCGCCTGGTAAACCGCGGTCTTGCGGAAGGCGGTGATCACGCCGGAGACGGTGAACAATCGGCCGTAAGTGCGCTGCGCGCGCTTGATCAGGCCGATGATGGCGGTGAATTCGCCCACCTGCAGCCGTCCCAGCAGGGTGGTGCGGTTGCGGATGCGCGGGTTGCCGGTGACCGCGCCCACGCGCGGCGAAGTCAGGAAATGGCGCATCAGCCATTTGCCCGCGTACGGGTCCAGCAGCGCGTCGCCGTCTATGCACAGCAGGTATTCGTGGCGCGCCAGCGCCAGCGCGGTGTTGAGCCCCACCGCCTTGCCCTGGTTGGTGGCCTGGTGCACCACCCGCAGCCGCGGATGGGCGGCGGCCAGTTCGTCCAGGATGGCGCCGGTGGCGTCCCGGCTGCCGTCGTTGACCGCGATCACTTCGAAGTCCGGATAGTCCAGCGCCAGCGCGTAGGCCAAAGTCTCGCGCACATTGTCTTCCTCGTTGTAGCAGGGCACCACCACGCTCAGCGGCGGATAGTCCAGCGCCGGCGGCTGATTGAGCGGCGGATCTTTTCTTTCGTAGTGGAGGTAGTAATGCACCGCCCCCACCATCCACAGATAA
Organism: Chromobacterium rhizoryzae; assembly: GCF_020544465.1. Taxonomy (NCBI): domain Bacteria; kingdom Pseudomonadati; phylum Pseudomonadota; class Betaproteobacteria; order Neisseriales; family Chromobacteriaceae; genus Chromobacterium; species Chromobacterium rhizoryzae. The sequence continues at coordinate 1,462,475 of NZ_CP066126.1, read as the reverse complement.
GCCATGAACAACGGATAAAAAAAGGCATATGCCAGCAGCAGTATCAATGCCAGGTTCACAACACTTCTCCTCGCCCCTTGATGCGACGGGTCATCAATCGTCCATGCGGTCTCCCGCCGCCGGCCTTCATTCTTCCGGCCTCGCCGTCAGCGAAAACACTCGCTTGAACGTCTTCAGCCTGGGCTGGTCCTGGAACAGGTCGTCCGGGTAGTAGGCGATGTGCCGCGCGCCCAGGGTGTTGAGTTCGCGCACCGTGGCCGCCAGTTCCGCGGTGGGAATCGGCTTGCGGCTGCGCCAATCGACGGCCTGCAGTTCGAACACGGTTTTTTCCAGCGCGCCGGGTTTGGCCGCCACTTTGTCGAACAGCCGCCGCAGCCAGGCCTTGGGCTGGGCCGCGTTTTCCATATAGGGCATCGCCATCACCGCCACCCGGTCGTAGCGGCTCAGCGCGCTGTCGAAGGACTGGGCGAACCAGGTTTCCGACTCCGGATTGAGCACCACCTCGGCGTAGAGATTGCGCGCGGTGCGCAAATCCGGCTGGTATTGGCGCACCACGGCCGCCAGCTCCATGCTGAAATCGTCCAGCAAGGCGGTTTTGTCGCGCGTCCAGCGCGCCATCTGCTCCGGGTCCGCGCGCACGTCGGCCACGCTGGCGGCCAGGCCCCGCCCTTGCCGCGCCTGCCTCGCCGCCGGGCCGGCGTCTTCGAAGTCGGACAGGGTGGCGTCGTCGTGGAACAGCAGGCCGCTGAAACGCGAGCTGCGCGCCAGGTCTTCGTAAATCTCGCGGATCAGTTGGCGCACCGGCGGCGAATACGGGGTCAGCCGCGCATAGCCCTGCACCTTGGCCTGAGCGCCGCCGCCCTGCTCCGCCAGCACCCGCTCGCCGGCCAGCGGATGGCCGGCCGGCAGCGCGAAGCCCAATAAGGGCATCCAGGCGTAGACCCTGACATTGGCCCGGGTCTGCAATTGCCAGGCGGCGCGGTTGAACAGGTCCGCGCGCATCGGCAGATGGCGGTTGGGGAAATACAGCGCCTGCGCCACGCCGTCGCCGTCGGGATCGGCGAAGGCCTGCAGGTAAACGGTGCTCGCGCCCATGGCCTTGACCCGGTCCAGCAGCCGGCCCAGGTTTTCGTCCTGGCGTTTGGGATCGGGATCGTAGATGTAGTCCAGATCCACGTGCATGATGCGGCTGGGTTCCGGCCGGACGCCGTCCGGCCAGCCGTTCAGCTGCTTGAATTGATAAGCCAGATCGCCCAGATCCATATTGGCGTCCAGCAACACCCGGCGCAGCGAGGACAGCGGGGTGTCGCGGACGTTGATGCCCGCGCCCAGCCCCATGGTCACCGGCATGCCCTCCTGCGCCGCCACCCCCGCCGCTTGCGGCGAGTAGCTGCCGTAGGGCCATACCATCGCCCTGGGCGCCACGCCCAGCCGCGCCTTGAGCAGCGCGCTGTTGCGGCGCAAATCGTCGCGGATGCGCGCCAGATAGGCCGATTCGCTTTCATAGCCGCCGGCGCGGAAGGCGCGGGCGGTCAGCGCCGGTTCCAGATTGCCCTGGGGATTGGCCAATACGCCCAGATGCGAGGCGTAGCTGTGGCTGGCCACTTCCACCAGGCCGCTGGCCCGCATTTCGCGGATCTGCGCCCAGCTCAGGAATTTGCTCCGCCCCGCCACGCCGTCGCCGTAGCTGACCTGGCTGCCCTCGGGCGCTTCCAGCCAGCTGCCCACCAGCGCGATCACGGCCGGCGCCCGGAACAGCTTCAGCACCGGATAGACATTGGTATACACGCTGCGGTAGCCGTCGTCGAAAGTCAGCAGCACCGCCTTGTCCGGCAAGGGCTTGCCGCCGGCGCGGTCGTCCAGCACCTGTTGCAGGCTGACGAAGCTGTAGCCCTGGCCGCGCATCCACTCCATTTGCTTCACCAGCGCGCGGGCGTCCACCGCGAACGGGTCCGAGGCGCCGCTGTCGGTCTTGTCCACCTCGTGGTAGCACAGAATCACCAAGCGCCCGGCCGCCGCTTGCGCCCAGCCGGTCCACAACAGGCAGGCCGTCGTCAGGGCCGCCAGCCATTGTTTCATTTTCATCAGAAGCGCCAATCCAGATTGAGATAAACCTTGTTGCCGGTTTCCGCCTTGCCGTCATAGGGGTGGCGCACCCGGGTGAAGCCGTAACGCAGGCTGCCGCGGCTGCCCCAGCGCCACTCCTGTTCCAACAGCAGCCCCCACACGCCGCCGGCGCCGAAGTCGCGCTGGGTGTAAGTGCCCAGCGTCAGCCCCAGGCGCTGATGCCAGGTGGTTTCGTATTCGCCCCACAGCTTCCATTCCTGCATCGCCGTCACCGAGGCCTCGCCGTCGGCGCGCGGATTGAAATAGCGGGCGGACGTCACCGCGTCGTTGGCGCTGGCCGCCAGCGTCAAAATGGTGTTGAGTTTGTAGCGCGGTCCGCTGACCCAGCGCTGGTCCCAGTTGGCGGACACCGCGCGGCGCAGATTGCCGTCGGACAAGGACAGGGCCTCGGCTTGCAAGGCGTAGCTGCGGTAGTCGTCGGCGCGGTACTGCAGGCTCAGCTGGGTCCGGTTGCCGCGCACATCGTCCAGGCGGCCTTTCAACGGCGCTTCGGCGCTGTTCAATTCAAAGCGCGCGCCCAGCGTCCAATAGTCGTCCGGCGTCCAGTCGTAGCCGGCGAAAGCGCCGCCGCGCCGTCCGCCGTCGATCTGGCCGGTCAGGCCGAATTCGCCTCGCCCCTGCTCGCCCCGCCATTCCGCGCCCATGCCCAGCGCCTCGTAACGGGCCGACGCCGTCTCGTTCACATAACTGGCGCGTTGCAGCTGATGCAGGCCGAACAAGCGCCAGTGGCCGAACGGCGACGAATACAAGCGCGCCGAGCTCTCCCAGGCGTTCTGCTCGCCCGCGCCCTGGCCGCCGCTCAAATCCTTCTTCCCTTCCAGCACCAGCTCCGGCCGCCGTTCCAGCCGGGCGCGCTCCCGCAACTGGCGCACGCCGGCGTTGTCCACGTCCAGTTCGTTCAGCCGTTGCAACTGACGGTCCGCCTCGTCCAACTCCTGCAGGTCCAGCGCCGCGCCGGCCAAGCCGGTCGCCGCCGCTTCCGGCTGGTCCGGTTCGTCCACGCCCAGCCGGGTGAACACGCCGCGCGCCCGCCGCGGCCAGCCGCGCATCAGGGCCAGGCTGCCCTGGTTCTGCCGCAGTTCCGGGTTGAACGAGGCCTCGTCCAGCAGGGCTTCCATCCGCTCCCAGCCGCCGCGGGTGTCCTCCTGATAGGCGGTGACCATCGCGTCCAGCAAGGCCACGCGCTGAAACGCCGGATTGAACACGCGTCGGCCGCTGGCGCGCTCGGTCTTCTGCCGGGGCGTGGCGGCTTGCAAGGCGGCCAGTTCCCGGCGGCAGGCCGCGTGCTGGCCGGACTCCAGCAGGGCGTAGACCAGGCCGATGCGCCAATCCAAGGCCTCGTCCGCCTGCGGCGCGTCGCGCAGCGCCGAGCGGTACAGTTCCTCGGCGCGCAGCGGCTGGCGCTGGTTGAGATAGGCGTCGGCCAAGGCCGCGCGGGCGTACGGCGACCACGCCTGGCCGGCGCTCTGCCGGTCCAGGGCGACGGCCTGCGCCGACAGACCGCGCTGCTGCAGCATTTGCACGCGGTCGTCCGCCGCCAGCGCGGCGAACGGCGGCCGCGCGGCTTCCGGCCGCGCCGCGATGTCCTGATTGAGCTTCAGCGCCGCGTCGGTTTGCGCGTGCCGGCCCGGCCCGCTGTCCTGGCTTTCCTGAATGCGTCCCCAACGGCTCAAGGTCGCCGCGCGGTCGAAATCGATCTGCAAAGCCAGCCGGGGATCCGAGACGGACGCCTGGTCCGCCTGCCATGGTGCGCCCAGGCGCAACAGGCAGCCCAGATAGCTGCGTTCCAGTTCCGGGTCTCCGGGAAAGCGCGTCCGCGCGCGGATCAGATAATCCAGCGCCTGGGTCAGGTCCCCGCTTTGCAGCAAGACGTAAGCGCGCGCGCGGCTCAGCTCCAGTTCGTCGGCCGGCGCGCCGGGCGGCGCGGCGTCCAGCGTGGCCAGCGCGGCGGCGGCCTGTCCGGCTTCGGCCTGGGCCATGGCCAGGCCGGCGCGATAGCCGGCCGCGGGCTGACGCGCCAGCAACACGCGGTACAGCCGCGTCGCTTCCGCCGCGTCGCGCTGATCGCGCGCCGCTCGCGCCAAGCGCGCCAGGGTGTCCGCCGACATCTCGGCCTCATGTCCGGGCAGCAGCCGCAGGGCCTCCGCGCCGCGTCCGCTCCAGCACAGCAGGGTCAGATAATCGTCCAGCAAGGGCGCGGGCAACGGTCCGCGCGCGCGTTCCCGCTCCAATAGCGCCAGCGCCGGCGCGGTCTGCCCCGCCCGGGCCTGGACGATGGCCACCGCGTACTCCGGCTGTTTCCAGACCGGCGTTTCCGCTCCCGCCGCGCCGCCGGCCAACAACAAACCAGCCGCCAGGCTGGTGAATAGATTTCGCGTCATGCTTGGCCCGTCAAGGTCTATCTCAACATCAAGTTACAAGTCATTAAACAGATATTAGATTCCATCCAATTAGATAGCAAATTTTTTTTCTATTTAAATTTGTTATTTAAAATAATCCGCATGAAAAACTACCCGCATTGCATGAAGGCAATATAGCCGTTGGCGCGCGGCTTGCTGGCTTGGCTGAGGTTTCCGTCTGTCCCGCTCAAAATACGCTTGACGTATAATACGTATAACGTACTATATAGCGACAGGCGGCCGCCTCTATCGTCACCCTCCACTTAAGGAAGCACACTAATGGCTATCGAAGTATTGGAATTGCACCATCATGGCTTGCGCATGCCTCTGAGCCTGGTTGAGGCCATGGGCGCGTTTTACCGCGACGTCCTGGGCCTGGACGCCGACGCCGGCCGCTGGCACATCCCCGGGGTGCCCGGGTTTTTCCTGGACCTGGGCAACGACTGCCAGATCCATCTGCTGGGCAACGACGGCGTGTCGCCGTACGCTCAGGGCGCGGATCAGGATCCGGTGGACAATCATGTGGCGCTGGCGGTGCGGGACATCGCCCAGGCGGAGGCGGAATTGCTGCGGCAAGGCATCGCCCACTGGCGGCAGGCCAACGTCGCCGCGCCGGAATTGACGCAGTTGTTCCTGCGCGATCCGGCCGGCCACCTGATAGAGCTGCACCAGATCGGCCATTGCCGCTGCAAGGCCAGCGACCGCGCCCGCGCGGACGCCTTGGCGGCGGCCGGCGCTCAGCCCAGCGCGCCGCGCTGAGAAAGCGGCCTCAGTCCGCTTTCAGCCGGCACCACACTTTGGCGAGCAAAGGCCAAAGCGCCGCGCATTCGCTCTCGTCCAGCGCCTCGGTCAGGCGCTGGCAGGCGCGCCAGAAGCCCGGCAGCGCCTGTCTCAGCAGTTCCCGGCCGGCTTCGGTCAGGCTCAGCCCCAGGCTGCGGCGGTCTTCGTCGCGCAGTTGCCGTTGCAACAGGCCGCGCCGTTCCAGCCAGTCCAGCTGGCCGGTGACGGTGGAGCGGGTCACACCCAGATAATCGGCGATCGCCGACGGGGTCAGCGGCCCGTTCCGCCACCAGCCCTGCTCTTGCAGCGAAAACAGCATCAACACGTTCAGCTTGCTCTCGGTCACGTCCAAGGCCTGCAAATCCGCGTTCACCGCGCCCAGCACGTCGTCGCTCAGCCACAGCAGCAGCAGGCCGAGCCCGGCGCGGGTCCGGCTCACCTCCTCGCCGGCGCTGTGCGCCAGCAATTGCAAATGAGGGGCGATGGCCGGCTCCAGTTCGCGCGCGGCGGAAGAATCGGACGGGGAAAGAGGGGCGGTGGCGTCGGCGGACATGGCTTCAAGACATTGAGGAGGAATCAAACCCGCGGCGGGCCTTGCCGGCCGCGGAAGCGAGGGCAGCGCGCGGCGCTCCCGCGGCTATCATAGTGGCCGGCCCGGCGCGACGCAAACGTCCGCCGGGCCCGGCCGCTCAGGGCGCCGGCTTCCAGGCGGACTTGCTGGCCGCCTTCTTGAAGATCTCGCGGTTGCGGTCCGTGGCCGGCGGCTCGGAGTCGCCGAAAATCGCCCGCATCCAGTGGCCGTCGGTGGGATTGGGCATCAGGATGAATTTGCGGCCGAACAGCTCGCGGTCCTCCTCCATCAAGCGCGCGCGCTCGTCCACATCCTTCACATAGTATTTGCGCTGAAAATCATTGAGATTGTCGCCCAACATCGCCACCACATGGTATTGGGCGGCGATCTCCTTCTGCCGCGGCTCCTTGTTGGAGCTGTCGCGCAGAATGGTCACATGCTTTTCGTCGACGAAGGGAAAACCGGCGGCCCGCAGATTGCCCAGCGCGTATTCATAGGTCTTGTCGCCCTGATCGCGGCTGCTGACGTAGAACACTTCCACGCCCTGGGATTGGGCGTAGTTGAAGAAGTCCAGCGCGCCGGGCGTGGCGGTCAGCTTGTTTTCCGGAATCCATTTGTCCCAGATCGCGTCGTCGAAGAAATCCCGGTCCTGCTGGATCAGATAGCCCCAGTAATTGACGGCGTTGAGCACGGTGTCGTCGATGTCGGTGATCACCGCCAGCGGTTTGTCGCCGGGCTTGCGCGCCGCCAGCGCCTGATCCAGCCGCATCCGCGCCAGATTGAAAGCCTGATGGTAGAGCGCGCGGTATTCCGCCGCGGTCTGCTTCCAGGCCGCGGCGGCGATCAGCAGATTATTGCCGCCGTTGCCGGACGGGCCGTTGCGATTGTCGGCCTCGGCGGCCTGCGCGCCGTGTCCTACGCTGAGCGCGCACAAGGCGGCGATGGCCGCGCGGCTGAGCTTGTTCATGGAGATCTCCTTTGTCGTTTGGTCTTGTCCAGGTTCCGGTCATGCCGGAACCTGGACAATCTACCCTGAGACGACCTGGCTTTGAACCTGTTTATGATCTCGCGAGCTCAGGCGAGACAAGGCGTTTTCAACGCCGTATCGCCGACGCGCAGCAAGTCGTACGCAGCTTCTTAAAAGCGCAGTTCGGTGGCCAGCATATAACTGCGGCCGCGCGCCGTGCTGTTGGGCGAGATATCGGGCGACTGCGACGGAAGCGAATTCAAGGTGTTCAGCGGCTCGGAGTAGCTGCGGTTGGCCAGGTTGCGCACGCCGGCGCGGATCAGCCATTGCTTGTTGACGCGATAGCTGGCGTAGAGGTCGATGATGACCGGATTGGCCTTCTGCTCCTCCTTGAGATAGGCGCTGGTACTGTCGTCCTGCAACTGGTCCGGCGACAGCCGGCGGTTGGCGCCGTCGCGCTTGAACAGCGCACCCACTTCCAGCTTGCGCTCCAGCCAGCGGCTGCCCAGATCCAGCGTGTAGTACTCGTCCGGCAGCTCGCTGACATTGCCGACGGAGAACATGCCGCTGGCGAAGGAGGTCGGCTGACTGGTGTGCTCGCGGCTGTAAGACAGCCGCGCGTAGACGAAGCCGGCGTCGTAGTCCGCCTCCAGTTCGAAACCGCGGGTGCGCACCGGGGTCAGCGAATTGGTGTAGATGGTCATGCCGTCGTTGTAGTCGTCGGAACCATTGGACCAAAACTCATCCAGCGTGCACTTGCGTCCGCCCTTGCACACATTGAAGGCCTGGCTGGAGATGTAGTCGGCGATGCGGCTGCGGTAGAACAGCGCCTTGGTGCGCAGGGTGTCGCGCTCGCTCAGCAGGCCGTGGAACATCGACGTCACGCCCAATTGGTAGGTTTCGGCGCGCTCGCTTTTCAGGAAGGGGTTCATCGACTGGCCGCCGGAATTGGCGAAGAAGACCTCTTGCGGATTCGGCCCGCGCATGGTGCGCGCATAGCTGGCGAAGGGCTGGAACCAGGGTTTGATCTCGGCGGACAGCAAGAGCGAGGGGTTGAACGCGCTTTCTTCCAGCTTGATGTCGGCCGCGCCTTGCGGGAAGCATTCCACGCGCGGATCGCAAGCCGGCTTATGGCCGCTGAGCGCGAAGCGGCTGTAGTTGAGATCCGCCTGCAGCGTGTAAATGCCGCGGCGGAACTCCAGACCGGTGAACAGGCTGCGGATTTCCTGGCGGCCGGCCGGCGCGAATATATTGTTTTCTATCGCCTGCTGGTTGGCGTCCGGGTTGTCGTCGGTGCTTTGCACCATGCTGTTCACATTGCGGGTGAAGCGGTTGCGCATCCACTTGCCGCCGACGCTCAGCGTGGCGTCGCCGCCGGCCAGGCTGAAGCGGCTGCTGTTGCGCGCTTCCAGCGCGTCGCCGATGTTATCGGTGCTGCTGTTGTAGAAGCTGAACAGGGAACCGCGCTGATAGGCCTGGCGGCCGCGGCCATGGCTGGCCAGCACGGAAAAGTCCAGCCATTCCGAATGCGGGGTGTAGTTGTACTTCAGGTAGAAGTCGTCGCTCTGGATGTCGCGGCGCACGAAGTTGTTGCGATAGCGCCGCGCGGACAGTTCCGCCTCGTGGACATCGCCCACGCGCAGATTGGCCTTGAACATCTGCGACTGCGGGTTCTGGGTGAAGTGCTCGTCGTAGCCGAAGCCGAAGGCCTCGCTGTCCACGCCCTGGGCGTTGCGATAATTGCCGCCTATCGAGCTGCTGCTGATCGCCCCCAGCAGGCCTAAGCGCACGCCGGGCGCCAGTTCCGTCCGCGCCGCGCCGGCCGCCATGCCGCTGCGGCCCAGGCCGTTGCTGCCCACGCTGTACTTCAGGCGCGCGCCCTGCTGTTGGCCGTCGAAGATCACGTCTTCCACGCCCAGGGTGCGGAAGTTGGCGCTGCCCGCCAGCGCGTTGACGCCGCTGGCGCCGCCGCCGGTGCCGCGCGTGACGTCGACGCCGACGATGAAGTTGGGATCGATCAGCGCGCCGAAGGAACTTGACGGTGCTGCGCCGTGGCTCAAGGAAGACGGCGCCGAACCGTAATAGTTCTGGCTGACGCCGTCTATCATGGTGTTGACCCGGCCCAGGCCGCTCAGGCCGCGGATATTGACGCTGACCGCGCCCTGGCCCGGGTCGATCTGGGTATAGGTGCCGGGAATCCCGCGCAGGATGCTGTCCAGCGATTGCAGCTTGGTGTTTTCACCGCGGCTGCTGACCGCGCCGGGTTTCTCCAGCGCGCGCTGCTCATCGCTCAGCGCGTCTCCGGACACCACCAAAGGTTTGAATTCAACATTCCCCTGCCCGGCGGCGTTCTCCGCCGCGCTGGCCGGAGCGGCTGCCACCGCCAGCGCGGCGCCGACCAGCCGGGCCATCATTTTCTTTTTCACAAGCAAACTCTCCACAGTGATCGCCGTCCGCCGCGTCAGGCGCGAAAACGGACGGCTTGGAACAGGAGAGCCGCGGGCCAGGCGGCCAGGCGGGGGACGAAATGGACATGGTGACGGGCTCCAGCCCGCCGCCGGCGCGGCCGGCGGCGGGGATCAAGATTAGCTTCCGGCTTGCGCCGCGGGCGGGGACGGCGGCTCGGCGTCCACCGTCAGCAGGAAGGCGTAATCGCGCGCCGCCGCCTCCAGCCGGTTCAAGCGGCCGGACTGGCCGCGATGGCCGGCCGTCATGTCGGTGAACAGCAACAGGCGCTGGCCCGGCCATTGCCGCTCGCGCAGCTTGGCCACCCATTTGGCCGGCTCCCAGTACGGCACCTGGCCGTCGTGCAGGCCGGCGCTGACCAGCAGATGCGGGTAGCGTCGCGCGGCCACATTGTCATAAGGACTGTAGGCCTTGATCCAGCGATAGGCCTCGGCCCGTTCCGGATTGCCCCACTCGCCGTACTCGCCCGTGGTCAGCGGCAGCGTCGGGTCCTGCATGGTGGAGAGCACGTCGACGAAGGGCACTTGCGCCACCACCGCGCGGAACAGTTCCGGCGCCTGGTTCATCGCCGCGGCCACCAGCAGGCCGCCGGCGCTGCCGCCCATCGCGTACAAGCGGCCGGGCGCGGCGTAGCCCTGGCGCAGCAGGCCGCGGCCGGCGTCCACGAAATCGTTGAAACTGTTGCTCTTGCGTTCCAGCCTGCCCTGGCGGTGCCAGTCCTCGCCCAGTTCCCCGCCGCCGCGCACGTGGACGATGGCGAAGACGAAGCCTCGGTCCAGCAGGCTGAGTTGCTGGCTGCCGAAGGCGGCGTCCATGCTGGTGCCGTAAGCTCCGTAGCCATAAGCCAGCAAGGGATTGCCGCCTTTGCGGAACAAGGATTTGCGGTAGACCAAGGACACCGGCGCGCGCGCGCCGTCGCGCATCGTCAGCCAGACCCGCTCGCTGCGATAGTCCCCGGCCCGATAGCCGGCGATCGCCTTGCGCTGCAACAGACGGCTGCCGCCGCCGGCCATGTCCCATTCATAGGTGGAGGTCGGCGTGCTCATCGAGGAATAGCCGTAACGCAGGCGGCCGCTGTCCGGGTCCGGGTTGTAGGCCAGCCAGGCGCGGTAGCTCGGGTCCGGGAAAGCCAGGCTGCGCTCCTCGCCGCCCCGCCAGGCGATGCGGCGGATGCGGGTCAGCCCGTCCGCGCGCTCCTTAACCACCAGATAGCGGCGGAACAGCTGGAAGCTGTCCAGTTCGCGCATGGGGTCGGGCGGCAGCACCGCCTCCCAATCCGCGTCCGGCGCCGCCGCGCGGTACAGTCCGAAGCGCCCGCCCTCGTGGTTGGAACGCAGGTAGAAGCGGTCGCGGTAGTGATCCAGATAGTATTCGCGGCCCGGCCGGCGCGCGGCGAAACGCCGCGGCGGCGCGTCCGGCGCATGCGCGTCCAGCAGCCAGGTTTCCGAGCTGTCGGCGCTGCTGGCGATCAATTGCAGATAGCGGCGCGAGGCGGTATTGGACAGGTTCAGCGAGAAGGCCTCGTCGTCCTCCTGGTAAACCAGCGCGTCCCGGCTCTGCGGCTGGCCGGGGCGATGGCGGTAAAGCTGGTAGGGGCGCAAGGTTTGCGGGTGCAGCTTGACGTAAAACAGGCTGCCGCCGTCTGCGCTCCACTGCAGGCTGCCGGACGCCTGCTCCAGCGTTTCCGGCAGCCAGCGGCCGCTGGACAGATCGCGCAGCGACAGCCGCGAGGCGCCGCGCGCGCCCAGGTCTTCCGCCGCCGCCAGCATGGGCCGGCCGGCGGCCACGCTCCAGGCGCCCAAGCGGTAGTAACGCTGGCCGGCGGCGCGTTCGCTCCCGTCCAGCAGCAACTGCCAGCGGCCGCCGGCGGCGGGCTGACGCTCCAGCCGCGGCTGCTGGCCGCCCGGCGCATAGCTTTCGCGATAGCGCCAGCCGCCGTCGACAAAGGGCGGCGAGCTGTCGCGCTCGCCGATGCGCGCCCGCATCTCGGCCAACAGCGTGCGGCGCAGCGGCTCGGCGGCCGCCAGCTGGGCTTCGGCATAGCGATTTTCCGCTTCCAGATGAGCCAGCACGTCCGGCCGGCTGCGGCTGTCGTCGCGCAGCCAGGCGTAGTCGTCGACGCGCACGTCCCCGTGCGCTTCCAACTTTTGCGGCCGGCGTTCGGCCTGCGGCGGCGCGTCCGCGGACGCGGCCGGCGCGAACGCCAGCAAGACGCCGGCCAGCGCCGCCGCGGACAGATGGGAATTCAACTTCATGCGAACCTCGATTCAGGATGCGCGCCGCCGGCGGCGACGCGAAAAACCGGATGGATAGGCGCTACAGGACGGGAGCGGAACCGGGCTTAAGATTCGCTCAGCTCGAAGCGCATCGGCATGCTGACGCTGACCCGGCCGCCCTTGAGCAGATCCGCCGGCGGCGCCGGCAAGGGCTGGGCGCGCTGCAGCATGGCGGCGGCCTCGCGGTCCAGCGAGGCGGTGCCGGAGCCGGCCAATTGCTGGCTGGACAAGAGCCGGCCGTCGGCGTCGACGACGAAGCTCATCTGGACCACCCCGTCGCGGCGGCGGCGGCTGGCGTCTTCCGGATAACGGCGGAAACGCGCCAAATGGCTTTGCACCCGTCCCTCCCAGCTCTGCTTCAGCGCGCGCGCCGCGCCCTCGCTATTGAACGGCGCGGCGGCGACCTCCCCGGCGTCGGCCCGCGGCGCGGCGCTGCTGGCGGCCGGCGCGGATTGCGAGGCCTGCTCGCTGTCCCGCGCCTCCGCCTTGTCCGCGGGCTGTTCCCGGCTTTGCCGCGCCGCCAACAGCCGCGGCGCTTCCGCCTCGGCCAGTTTGGGCAGCCGCTCCGGACGGCGCTCGGCCTTGGGCCGGCTGGCGGCGGCGGCCAGGCTTTGCTGCGCGCCGGTGGGCAGCGGATGGCTGGACGGCTCGGCGCTGACCTCCGCGGCCCACACCCGCATCACGGCGGCCGGCGCGGCCGGGGCCGGAACCGGCTCGGCCACGGACAGGTATAGGCGCAGCGCCAACAGCGGCGCCCCCAGCGTCAGCAGACAGGCGTTGCCCCAGCTGGCCAGCGGCAGCGGCGGACGATCCCATGCGGCGACGGCCATCTCAGCCGCCCTCGCGGGCGACCAGGCCGACGCTCAGATAGCCGGCCTCGCGCAAAGCGTCCATCACCGCCATCACGTCTTCGTAGCGCGCCTGGCGGTCTGCCTGGAAAAACAGCGGGGTGTCGCGACGGCCGCCGCTGTCGCGGTCCAGCCGCGCGGCCAGCTCCGCCAGCGTCACCGGCTGCTTGCCCAGTTGCAGCGAGCGGTCCTGATTCATCGTCAAATAAAGGGGCTTGTCCGGCCGCGGCTGCTGGCGCGCGCTGGAGGCCGGCAGTTCGATCCGGGTGTCCACGGTGGACAGCGGCGCCACCACCATGAAGATGATCAGCAACACCAGCATCACGTCGATGAAGGGGGTGACGTTGATATCGGACAGCTCCGCCAGGCCCTCGTCCTGGCTGCTGGGAAAACCGCCGGCCATTCAAGCGCTCTCCGCGCGGACGTCCAGCTCACGGCTGAGCAGCAAGAGCGCCAGGCCGGCCGCCTGCTGGCTGCGGCCTTTGTGCCGGGCCAGCGCGCGGCTGAACAGGTTGTAGATCACCACGGCGGGGATGGCGGCCACCAGGCCGACGGCGGTGGCGAGCAAGGCCTCGGCGATGCCCGGGGCCACGGTGGCCAAGGAGCTGCTGCCGCTGCGGGCGATGCCGACGAAGCTGTTCATGATGCCCCACACCGTGCCGAACAGGCCGACGAAGGGCGCCACCGCGCCTATGGTGGCCAGCAGGCCGATGCCGGCGGCCAAGCGCCGCCCCTGCTCCGCCTGCCATTGCTCCAGCCGGAAGCCCGCCCGCGCCTGCACGCTGTCGCGCGGCGCGCCGGGCGAGGACAAGCGCAGCTCGGCGTCGGCTTCGGCCAGCAAGCCGCGGGCCGGCTCGTGCGCCGGCTGCGCGGCGCAGCCGGCGCGGGCCTCGCTCAGCGTGGCGGCCTCGCCCAGCAGGCTGAGCGCGCGGCCGGTGGCGCGGTCGGCGCGCCACAGCGCCGCGCCCTTGACCAGCAGCACCACCCAGCAGGCCAGCGCCGCCAGCAGCAGGCCCAGGATCACGGTCTTCACGACCGGGTCGGCGGCGCGGTACATGCCCAGCGCGCTCAGGTCGGCCGGCATGGCCGCGCCGGCTTCCGCCAGCGCCGTCAGCGGCCAGCACGCGCCTGCCAGCGCGCAGCCTGTCGCCGCTCGTTTCATGGTGTTCATCATCGGAAATCCAAGCGAAGTTTTATTTGTTCGAGTTGAGAATGTTATACGTAATGAGAATCATTATCAATATATAAGCGCAGCGCAACCGCGCTCAAGGCCGGGCCGGCGCCGCGAACCAGGCGTAATCGCCCTGGCGCGCGTCCAGCTTCATGCCCTCTTCCGCCAGGATCAGCACCCGCAACGGCGTTTGCGGCTGCAAATCGCGCACATGCAGCGGCACGCCGATGTCGGCGGCGGCGTGATAAGCACCGGCGATCAACAGCGCCGGCGCCGGCGCGGCCAGCAGCCGCTCGGCCATGCGCCGGTCCCGCGCCTGCTGCACCGCCAGCATCGAGGCCAGGTGCTCGGCCTTGACCTCCCCGCCGTGCTCCTCGCGGATCAGTTCGCTCAGCTTGGCGCGCACCTCAGGCCGCGTGGACGCCTGGCCCGGCAATTGCACCTGGCTGCGGTACACCGCCTGCATCTCGTTCCTGTCCAGATTGGCCGCCAGCACCGGATAAGGCGCGCGCATCACATGCTCGGCCAGTTTGCCGTACAAGGGCCACGGCCAGCCCGGCAGCCAATCCACCGCCTGGGCGAGCGCGGCGCCGGACAGCGGCTGGCCGGCGCGCAGCCGGGCCTGCGCCTGTTCCACCTTGGCCTGCTGCGACGGGGTCAGCATTTCCAGCAGCACGCTGCCCTGCGGCCGCCGCGCCGCCAATTCCGTCGCCAGCCAGCGTTCGATACGGTGGTGCTCGCGGTTGTCGTGCTTTTCCCCCACCAGCAGCCGCGGCGCCGGGGCCAGCCGCTGCAACAATTGCGCCGGCTGCAAAACTTCGCCGCTGCGCAGGTCCACAATGCGGCCGGGCGGGTCTCCGGCCGGTTCGGCCTCCTGAGACAGGGCCGCGCAGCCGCTCAGCAGGACGATGGCCAGCAGCTTCCAGATTGACTTCATAGGGTTTCCTCTCGCATCGTCGGCTTAGAACCTGTTCAAAAATCTGCTGCGCTTCGTGCAGCGTTGCACGGTGAGCACCCGCTCAAAATACTCATATGCCACGCGTACCTTCCGCTTTTCGCTCGTTTTCGCCTTGTCTCGCTCTTGCTCGCGGGATCATGAACAGGCGCTTAGCGTAAAACCCGGCATTGTAGTTGCAATTGATTCTTATTATCAATATTTGCCATGCTAAAAGCATGCCAAGCCCGCCTGATTCGCCGGCCTCGCCCTTGTCGCCAGCGCGCGCCTCTCCCAAGGATTGAAAAATTTCTTGAAACTAGACGACCGGTCTAGTAGACTTCAGCCCATGTCACGTCCCAACCAGTTTTCAGACACTCGCGAACACCTGCTGGCCACCGGCGAAGCCATCATCCTCGGCAAGAGCTTCTCCGCCGTGGGCCTGGCGGAAATCCTCGGCGCGGCCGGGGTGCCCAAGGGTTCGTTCTACCATTACTTCCGCAGCAAGGAAGGCTATGGCGTGGAACTGCTGCGTCGTTATTTTGAGAAATACGACGGCAGACTGGTGAGCTTTCTGTCCAAGGACGCCGGCAGCGCCCGCGATTGCCTGCTGCATTATTTCGACGGCTGGCTGGAAACCCACCGTTGCGATCAGCCGCAGCGCTGTTGCCTGGCGGTGAAGCTGGCCGCCGAGGTCTCCGACCTGTCCGAGCCGATGCGCGAGGCGCTGGCGGAAGGCATGGGTTTCGTGGTGCGCAATCTGGCCGCCTGCATCCGCCGCGGCCAGCAGGAAGGCTCTCTGGACGCGGACCTGCTGCCGGACGAGACCGCCAGCGCGCTGTACAGCCTGTGGGTGGGCAGCGCGCTGCTGTTCAAGACTCAACATTCGCGCGCGCCGCTGTTGGCGGCGATGGCGCACACGCAACAAATTCTGCGCGCGCCCTAGCCAAGGCGAGGCCGCGCCCTCCCCCGCTCCCCGGAGCGGGTTATTTTGACATTAAAACTAGACGACTGGTCTACTTGAAGGAGTCCCAAGCATGAACTCGACACTGGAACTAATGCAAGAGCACCGCAGCGTGCGCAGCTACCAGGACAAACCCATTCCCGCTGAAGTGCTGGACGCGGTGCTGGACGCCGCCTGGAAAGGCCCCACCTCCATCAACGGCCAGCAGGTGTCGCTGGTGGTGGTGCAGGACGCGGAGCGTCGCCAAAAAATCGCCGAGATCGCCGGCGGCCAGCCGTGGATCGCCCAGGCGCCGGTCTTCGTCGCCATTGTTCCCGACTTCTACAAAACCCGGATCGGCGTGGAAAAAGCCGGCGCCGAGCAAGTGATCCACAACAGCGTGGAAGCCTTCGCCGTCGGCGCGGTGGACGCCGGCATCGCGCTGGGCAACATCATGACCGCGGCCCGTTCCGCCGGCCTGAGCGTGGTGCCCATCGGCGGCATCCGCCGCGACCCGCAAGCCATGGTGGAACTGCTGGAGCTGCCGGAACTGACCTTCCCGCTGGTGGGCGTGGTGCTGGGCTACGCCGATCAGGACAGCGCGGTCAAGCCGCGGCTGCCGCGCGCCAGCTTTGTGCACCGCGAACGCTACCAGGCGGCGGAACTGCCGGCTATGATCGCGCAGTACGACGCGTCCATCATGGATTACTGGAAGAGCATTCAGCGCGCCGACGGCCAGCCCTGGTCCGCCAACACCGCGCAGTATTACCGCAACGTGTATTTCCCGCAGGTCGCGCCGGTGGCGCGCAAACAGGGTTTCGGTTTCGATCTGTGATCGCGCCCGCCCACTTTTCCCCGCTTAAATAGAGCCAAGGACATCGCAATGCAAGCCGACAAACTGTTCACCCCGCTGCGCGTAGGCGCCGTGACCCTGAAAAACCGCGTGGCGATGGCGCCGCTGACCCGGCTGCGCAACACCGAGCCGGGCGACGTGCCCACCGCGCTGGCGGAAACCTATTACGCCCAGCGCGCCGGCGCCGGCCTGATCGTGGCGGAAGGCACCCACATCTCCCCCACCGCCAAGGGCTACGCCGGCGCGCCGGGCATCTACAGCGAAGCGCAAGTGGCGGCCTGGACCAAGGTCAACGCCGCGGTGCACGCCAAGGGCGGCCTGACCGCGCTGCAACTGTGGCACACCGGCCGCATTTCCCACCGCTCCTTGCAGCCGGACGGCGAAGCGCCGGTGGCGCCGTCGGCGATCCAGGCCGACAGCCGCACCAATATCCGCGCCGCGGACGGCAGCCTGGTGCGCGAGCAGTGCGACACCCCTCGCGCGCTGGAAGTGTCCGAACTGGCCGACATCCTGGAAGACTATCGCCGCGCCACCGACAACGCGCGCCGCGCCGGCTTCGACCTGGTGGAAATCCACGGCGCCCACGGCTATCTGCTGGACCAGTTCCTGTCGCCGCAGGCCAATGTCCGCACCGACGAATACGGCGGCAGCGTGGCCAATCGCGCGCGCTTCCTGCTGGAAGTGGTGGACGCGGTGGTGTCGGAATGGGACGCCGAGCACGTGGGCATCCGCATCTCGCCGCTGGGCGTTTTCAACGGCATCAGCAATACCGATCAGCTGGAGATGGCGCTCTACCTGGCCGAGGAGCTGGCCAAGCGCAAACTGGCCTTCCTGCACATTTCCGAACCGGACTGGGCCGGCGGCCCAGTGCTGGACGAGGGCTTCCGCCAGGCGCTGCGCCAGCGTTATCCGGGCGTAATCATAGGCGCCGGCGCCTACACCGCGGAAAAGGCGGAAACCCTGATCCGCCAAGGTTATATCGACGCCGCCGCCTTCGGCCGCAGCTATATCGCCAACCCGGACCTGGCCGAACGCCTGCAAAGCGGCGCGCCGCTGAACCCGCCGGACCTGGCCACCTTCTACGGCGGCGACGCGCGCGGTTACACCGACTACCCGGCGCTGAACGGCTAAGCCCGCCGCTCACCGCCAGGCACGCGGCGCGCCTCCCCCAAGGGAGCGCGCCGCTTTTTCATGGCCGCACCCATCCGGGCTTGCCGGCCGGCTATTTTCCGCCCGCGGCCGATACCGGCCGCGTAAGCGAGCATTGACGGGCTTTTAACGCCCGGCCTGCGCCTTGACCGGGCAGCGGGCAACTGTGCACAATCGCTGCCGTGCCGTTCCTCGCGGCACCGGACTTGGCCGTCCGGCGAACTACACTGCGAACAAGCGCTTGAGCTTTGCGTTTGGATCGCTGCACTCGTGCGCGCTCACAATGGCGGGCCGGGTGGGGACACCTTAGCGGGTGTGCCGGAGTCGTGTAGTCCGGTCGGCCAACCCTGTTCGGTCTGCCACCTCCGCTTGGCCGTGGGGGTGGCAATGAAAAACCGCTACACGGAGGTGATCATGTCGATCAAAACCCCATCCCGCCGCCATTACCGTCCAGACCCGGACCCGACGTCCCGCGCGGAATTGCCGTTTGCAGCCAACGCGTCCAACCGACGCGGCGTTCATTGCTGGCAAGTTCCGCCCATAGACGACCAACACGCCGCGCATTTGCTGGGCCGCGAATTCGCAGGACATTTCATCAAGTATCTGCAGGACAATCCCGACGACGGGCTGCGAAACCTGCTCGCCCAAATCGCCGCGGACATAGACTTTAGCGACGACAGCGCCGCCAAAGGCTATTGGGAAGGCTTCTTCAGCCTGCTTGAGCAAGTGCTGGCGCTGACCACCTCGCTGCTGGACGTATTCGATTACATCGACCGGCTCAACGCCCGGGAGGCCGCGGAACGCGCGCTAAAGCCCGCCGCCGCGGCCGGTACTTAACAATTTCAGCAAGCGCCAAGGCGCGCCGGCATGAAAAAAGGAAGCCTCCCGGCTTCCTTTTTTTAACGCCCGGCGCAACGCGCGGGACAATCAGTTGCGGCCGCAGCAGGCCTTGTACTTCTTGCCGCTGCCGCACGGGCAGACGTCGTTGCGGCCCACTTTGTCGCCTTCGCGGCGCACGGTGCTGGGCGCCTGCTCCTTGGCGCGCCAGTAGGTATGGACCGCGGCCAGCGCTTCCAGCATTTCTTCCTTGTAGCCTTCCACTTCTTCGTCGCTGAAGGTCAGCAGGTCTTCGCCGTCTTCCTGCTCGAAAGCGCCGCCCAACACCAGCATCGGCATCATCAGGCTTTCAAAGCCCTCGTCCTCGTCGGCCACTTCGAACCAATCGGTGTCCACCACGTCCAGCGCGTAGAGGAAGGCGTTGGCCCACGGCCAGTAGTCCGGCTCGTCGCTGTCGCTGTCGTCTTCCGCGTACAGGATCAGATCCAGCTCGTCGCCGGCCGCCAGCGCGGCGGCGGTGGCGTCGTACAGCTTCTGCAGCAGGGTTTTCAGTTCCGCCGCGTCGTCCGCGTTTTCAAAGGCCGGCGCGTCGCCCAGCACTTCTTCCAGCCAGAAATCGGCGTCCACCGCGTCCGGACCGCACGCCAGCGCGGCGAAAAAGCCCTGCACTTCGTCCGGGCGCATGGTGCTGCCGCTGGCGGACAAGGGGGTCAGCAGGTTTTCCAGACGCAGCAGATCGGCGTCGTTGAATACGGTAGTCATGATGGATTCCTCAGCTTAAAGATCAGTCTGGCGGCATTGTAAGCCAAAAAGCCCCGGCAAGCCGGGGCTTTTACTCCCATTGTTTGAGACGGGTCAGGCGGTTTTGCCGTCCGCCAGACCCAACTTCTCCTTCATCTTCTCCCGCATGACGAATTTCTGAATCTTGCCGGTGATGGTCATCGGGAAACTATCGACGAATTCGATGTAACGCGGAATCTTGTAATGCGCGATCTGCCCCTGGCAAAAAGCACGGATATCGTCGGCGTCGGCGCTTTCGCCGTCGCGCAGCCGGATCCACGCGCACAACTCCTCGCCGAAGCGCTCGTCCGGCACCCCGATCACCTGCACGTCCTGAATCTTGGGATGGCGGTAGAGAAACTCCTCCACCTCGCGCGGATAGATGTTCTCGCCTCCGCGGATCACCATGTCCTTGACCCGGCCGACGATGTTGACGTAGCCGTCCGCGTCCATCTCCGCCAGATCGCCGGTGCGCATCCAGCCGGCGGCGTCTATCGCCTCCGCGGTCTTGGCCGGGTCGCCCCAATAACCGGGCATCACCGAATAACCGCGCGTGCACAACTCGCCGCTCTGACCGCGCGGCGTGATGCGGCCTTCCACGTCCACGATCTTCACCTCCACGTGCGGATGGATGCGCCCCACCGTTGCCACGCGCTTGTCCAACGGCGTGTCGGTGGCGCTCTGGAAGCTCAGCGGGCTGGTCTCGGTCATGCCGTAGCCTATGGTCACCTGACTCATATTGAGCTGGCTGGTCACCCGCTTCATCACCTCGATCGGACACGGGCTGCCGGCCATGATGCCGGTGCGCAGCGTGGACACGTCGTAATCGGAGAAGTCCGGCCGATCCAGCACCGAGATGAACATCGTCGGCACCCCGTGCAGGCCGGTGCAGCCCTCCTCCTGCACCGTGCACAACACCTCCTGCGCGTCGAAGCTCTCCGCCGGAAACACCATGGCCGCGCCGTGGCCCAGGCACAGCAAAGTGCCCAGCACCATGCCGAAGCAATGATAAAGCGGCACCGGGATGCACAGCCGGTCGTCCGGGCCGAAAGCCATCGCCGCGCCGGCGAAGTAAGCGTTGTTCAGGATGTTGTGATGGGTCAGGGTGGCGCCCTTGGGGCTGCCGGTGGTGCCGGAGGTGAACTGGATATTGATCACGTCGTCAAACTGCAGCGTCTCGCCCAAGCGCTGCAACCCGGCTTTCTCCTCGGCCGACGGCGCGGCCATCAGATCGGCGAAATTGAACATGCCCGGCGTGCGCTGCCGCCCCAGACGGATGACGATTTCCAGCTGCGGCATGGCGGCGGACTTGAGCCGGCCCGGCTCGCTGGCGGCCAGCTCCGGCAGCAGATCCGCCGCCATCGCCAGGTAGTCGCTGCTCTTGAAGCTGGGCGACAGGATCAATGCGCGGCAGCCCACCTTGCTCAGCGCGTATTCCAGCTCGGAGCGGCGATAGGCCGGATTGATGTTGACCATGATCAGGCCGGCCTTGGCGGTGGCGAACTGAGTCAACACCCATTCCGCGTTGTTCTGCGACCAGATGCCGATGCGGTCGCCGGGCTTGAGTCCCAGCCGGATCAGGCCGCAGGCCAGCCGGTCCACCTGCTCGCGCAATTCCTCGTAACTCCAGCGTATCTGCTGATGGCGCACCACCAGCGCTTCGCGGCGGCCGTGCTCGCGGCAGGTCTGGTCGAACAACTGGCCTATGGTCTGGCCGATCAAGGCTTGCGGGCTGGCGCCGTGGACATAGCTGGGCAAGGTCATCGAATCTCTCTCTCCTGGTGGACGGTACGCATCGCTTTTGTTTTTTTCATTCATCCCACAAGTTGACGATTACGTAAACGTAAATCATGCTAGGGCTGAGAACGCGTTAAAAAAAAGCTACAATCGCCGCTTGCCTTGGAACACACCATGACCGAACCCGAATTCTTCAGCATCTCCGACCTGGCGCGCGACTTCGACGTCACCCTGCGCACCATCCGCTTCTACGAGGAACAGGGCCTGATAGAACCGCAGCGCGACGGCCGCCAGCGGGTGTTCAACCGCCGCGACCGCGCCCGGCTCAAGCTGATCCTGCGCGGCAAGCGCATCGGCCTGTCCTTGTCCGACATCCGCGAAATCCTGGACCTGTACGAGCAGGCCCACGACGAGGCCAGCCAGTCGCAAAAACTGCTGGACCTGGTGCTGGAACGCCGCCGCCTGCTGGAAGAACAGCGCCGAGACATCGACGCGGTGCTGGAAGAAATCACCCGCCTGGAGAGCCACTGCCGCACGGTGCTGGCGCAGCCGCCGGCCGCGCGCAGCGCCTGAGAACCTGTTTACGATCTGCTGCGCGTCGACGATACCGCGTTGGAACCGAGCTCAACATGCTCATGTACCACGCGGACATTGAGCTGGCTCTCAAAACCAGTTCACGATCAAGCAGGCCATCAAGCCCACACCATCACCTCGGCCACCGGCCGACGCGGCTTCTGCGGCCAATTGCCGGCCGCCGCCCGCCCCACCGTCACCAGCATCACCGGCAACTCGTCCGCGCCCAGGCCAAATTCCCGCGCCACCGCGGCCGCGTCGAAACCGCCCATCGCGCAACTGGCCAGGCCGCGTTCCTCCGCCGCCAGCAGCAAGACCATCGTCGCCAATGAGGCGGAACGGATCGCCTCGTCGCGCTGCGCGCGCGCGTCGTCCCGGTGGGCGTTCTCCGCCGCGCGCAGCCAGCTGTCGCCGACCTCCGGCGGCAGAATGCCGGCGTCCACCGCCGGCCGCAGCGACGCCTCCAGCCCGCGATGCGCGTTCAGCGTACCGCAGCAAATGAAGGTCACCGCCGCGTCCGCCACTTTTTGCTGGCCGTAGCTGGCCGCCTGCAAACGGCGCTTGGCCTCGGCGCTGCGCACCGCGACGAACTTCCAGTTCTGCAAATGATAGGCCGACGGCGCGCGGGTGGCGGCGTTCAGCAATTGCTCGATCTCCGCGTCCGCCAACACATGGGAGGGATCGAAGTGATTGGCCGACACGCGCTGGTCCAGCAGGGTTTGCAAAGCGCTCTTCATGAACAGACTCCTTATCTGATTGCTGCTGATTGATTCCATTACCGCTCAAGACCGCGCGCGCACCGCGCCGGCCATGATCTGCTTCTCCGCCGGCGGCGGCGCGGCCATGCTGCGCTGCACCGCCAGCACGCTGGCCAGCACCGTGGCCAGGCCCGCCAGCTGCAAGGGCCCCAAGGCCTGCCCCAGCAACAGCCAGCCCAACAACACCGCCGTCAGCGGGCTGAGCAGGCCCAGCGAGGACACCGCCACCGGCGACAGCCGCGCCAGCCCGCGAAACCACAATAAATAGGCCAGCAAGGCGCCGAACAGGCAGAGATAGCCGTACCCCAGCCACTGCGTCGCGCCCAGCGCCGGCAAGGCCGGGTCCAGCGCCCAGGCCAGCGGCGCCAGCATCAGCCCGCCCAGGGCCAGTTGCCAGCCGGTCAAGGCGGCGAGCGGCGCACTCGGCCGCCAGCGCCGCGTCAGATAAGTGCCGCTGGCCATCGCCACCGCGCCGCCCAGCGCCGCCAACATGCCGACACCGTCCCAGACCGCGCCCGGCGACAACAGCAAGGCCGCCATCCCCGCCACCCCGGCGACGCCGGCCCAGGCGGCCACTCGCGCCGGGCGGCGGCCGTCCAGCCCCCAGGCCAGGCCCATCACCAGCAGCGGCTGGGTGGCGCCCAGCACCGCGGCCAGGCCGCCCGGCAAACGGTAGGCGGCCACGAACAACAGCGCCTGGAACACGCCGATATTCAAGGCGGACAAGACCAGCAGACGGCCCCACTCGCCGCGCCGCGGCAAGTGGCGGCTGGCCAGGATCAACAACAAGCCGGCCGGCAACACTCGCAGCAAGGCAGCGGTGAACGGCCGGTCCGCCGGCAGCAGCTGGGTGGTGACGATATAGGTGGAGCCCCAGATCGCCGGAGCCAGCGCGGTCAACAACACATCGCTCCAACGGGAGGCCATCAGGCGCGCAGACATGGGCATTCCTTTCGCAATCGCTTATAATCGCATCGAAAACTGACTTGAATTCAAGATAACATTACCTTGAATTCAAGACAAATAAAATCTTGAATTCAAGATAAAGGAATGCGCATGACGCAACAGAACGCCGGCGACGCCGTGGACGCCATCCTGGCGCAATGGCACCGGGAACGGCCGGACCTGGACGTGGCGCCGATGGGCCTGATCGGCCGGCTGCGCCGCTGCTCCGTGCTGCTGCAGCACAGGCTGGACGCCACTTTCGAGCAATTCGGCCTCAGCGGCTGGGAGTTCGACGTGCTGGCCACGCTCAGACGCGCCGGCGCGCCGCACAGCCTGGCGCCCACCGCGCTGTTCTCCTCGCTGATGATCAGCTCCGGCACCATGACCCACCGGCTGAAAGTGCTGGAAAGCAAGGGCTGGATCGAACGCGCTGCCTGCGCCGAGGACGCGCGCAGCACCCTGGTGCGCTTGACCGAGAGCGGGCTGGAACTGATAGACCGCGCCGTCACCGCCCACGTGGCCAATGAGCACGCCATCCTGTCCGGCCTCAACCAGCGCAGCCAGGACGCGCTGGACCGCAAGCTGGCGGAGTTGCTGGCGGCCTTGGAGCCTCCTGCGGCATGACGCCCGCCTAATCTGCGCCCGCCTGCGGCCAAAGCCCGCCGCATGGCTTAAAATCAGGGCTTGAGGCCGGCCCCAGCGGGCGCGGCCGCCCCACTCCCGACGCCATGATAGAAAACCAAGCCATGCTGCTGGCGGTGTTCGAACGGGCGGCGCTGATGTTGATGGCGCTGTTCTTCCTCACCCGCACCCGCCCGTTTCAACACCTGCTGCGCAAACAGGACCACAGCCCGGCCGAACTGGCGGCGGTGTCGCTGCTGTTCTGCCTGTTCGCCGTGTTCAGCACCTATACCGGCATTCCGGTGGACGGCTCCCTGGTCAATGTGCGCATCATCGCCGTCCTGTCCGGCGGCATCCTGTTCGGCCCCTGGGTAGGGATACCGGCCGGCATCGTCTCCGGTCTGCACCGCTACCTGATCGACATCAACGGCTACACCTCGCTGCCCTGCCTGATCTCCAGCGTCTGCGCCGGCCTGCTGGCCACCTGGATACACTGCCGCGCAGACCGGGGGCGGCTGTGGCTGTACGGCATCCTGGCCGGCATGCTGTGCGAAGGGCTGACCATGGGCCTGATCCTGCTCTTGACCGAGCCGGCGGTGGGCGTGCCCATCGTCAGCCACATCGCCTTCCCGATGATTGTCGGCACCGTCTGCGTCGGCCTGATCATCAAGCTGGTGCAAGACCTGAACGACGAAAAAGAACTGCTGGCCGCGCGCCAGGCCAAGCTGGCGCTGACCATCGCCAACCGCACCCTGCCCTATTTCCAGAACCTGGACCGCGACGCCATGGTCCAGGTCTGCACCGTGATCCGGGACCAGCTGGACGCCGACGCGGTGGCCATCACCAACACCTCGGACGTGCTGGCCTATGTCGGCCTGGGCAAGGACTACTACGAGATGGACGAGCACTCCGCCATCGGCGCCATCACCCGCCAGGCCATCGCCGGCGACCAGATCATCATCGAGAACAATCTGCAGCAATACCACCTGGCGGACTTCCACTCCGTCATCATCATCCCGCTGCGCGAAAAAGCCGGCGTCAGCGGCACCCTGAAAATCTTCTACCGCAAGAGCCACGGCATCAGCACGCCGCTGCGCGAAGTGGCGGTGGGCCTGTCCCAACTGATCTCCACCCAGATGGAAGTGTCGCGGGTCAAACAGCTGGAAGAAATGGCGCGCAAGGCGGAATTCAGCGCGCTGCAAAGCAAGATCAACCCGCACTTCCTGTTCAACGCCCTGAACGCCATCTCCTCGCTGATCCGCATCCAGCCGCAGCAGGCGCGCCAACTGATCGCCAACCTGGCGGACTACTTGCGCTACAACCTGTCGCTGGGCGACCGGCTGATCGACATCCAGGAAGAACTGCAGCAAGTGCGCGACTACGTGGCGATAGAACAGGCGCGCTTCGGCGCCAAGCTGACGGTGGACTTCGACATCGACGACGTGCATGTGCGCATCCCCAGCCTGCTGTTGCAGCCGCTGGTGGAAAACGCCATCCTGCACGGCATCCAACCGCGCAAGGAGCCGGGGCGGGTCAGCATCGCGGTCAAGCGCGACGGCGGCAAGGTCCATGTCTGCGTGCGCGACACCGGCTACGGCGTCAGCCAGGAAGTGCTGGACGGCGTGGCCGCCGGCACGCTGTCCAGCCGCAGCATAGGCCTGAGCAACGTCAACCAGCGGCTCAAGCTGCTATACGGCGAGGGCTTGCGGCTGACCCGGCTGGAGCCCGGCACCGCCGTTTGTTTCGACCTGCCCGCCGCCGAGGAGCCGACATGCTGAAAGCCCTGATCGTGGAAGACGAATACCTGGCGCGCGAAGAGCTGGCCTATTTGATCCGCGAGCACAGCCACATCGACATCGTCGCCAGCGTGGAAGACGGGCTGGAAGCGTTCAAATTCCTGCAGGAACACGAAGTGGACGTGGTGTTCCTGGACATCAACATCCCATCCATTGACGGGCTGCTGCTGGCCAAGAACCTGCACAAATCGTCGCGACCGCCGCGCATCGTCTTCGTCACCGCCTACAAGGAGTTCGCGGTGGAAGCGTTTGAGGTGGAGGCCTTCGACTACATCCTGAAGCCCTACAACGAGGCCCGCATCATCAATCTGCTGGCCAAGCTGGAAGCGCAAACGCCGCCGGCCGCCGCCGCGCCAGCCGAAGCCCCGGCCGCCAGCCGCACCGTCAACCTGGTCAAGGGCGACAGCATCATCGTCACCCCCTGCGAGCAGATCTACTACGCCGAGGCCGACGAGAAAGTCACCCTGGTCTACACCGCGCACGACCGCTACGTGATGTCGATGAGCATCAGCGAATTCGTCGCCCGCCTGCCGGCCGACAGCTTCTTCCGCTGCCACCGCTCCTACTGCGTCAACATCCACAAAATCCGCGAAATCGCGCCCTGGCTCAACAGCACCTACATCATCAAGCTGTACGACCTGAAAGCCGAGATTCCGGTCAGCCGCAGCAATATCAAGGCTTTCCGGCAGTTGATGCATCTTTGAGCGTTGGCCACCCGCGCGGCGCATCAAACCGGCTGCCAGCCGGCTCCTGAATAAGAACCTGTTCATAATCTGCTGCGCTGCGGCGATACGGCGTTGAAACCGGCTTCGAAATGCTCATGTACCCTATGTACACTCCGCTTTCTCAGCCGTTTTCGCCTTGGCTCGCTCTGGCTCGCGAGATTTTGAACAGGCTCTAAGGCCAGACATTCCATTGGCAAGCCAGCTTGGCAATGGAAATGCCATTCACTCATGCGCGCCATTTTCAGGGCCTGTAACTGATTCGCCGCCGTCTGCACTTCATTCCGCCCCGCCTGCATCTCATGCCGCCGCCGCGCCCCCTACATAAGCACAGGCTTATAGTCACACCAACAGTAATGACTTTAAGCGAGCAGCGCCATGAACGCCTCAAACACCATCCGCTACCGTACCCTGGCCGGCACCGTCCTCACCCAATTCGCGCTAGGCTCCGTCTACACCTGGAGCCTGTTCAACGCCCAACTCTCCGCCAAGCTGTCCGAGCCGGTCAGCCAGGTGGCTTTCGCCTTCGGCCTGCTCAGCCTGGCGCTGGCGGTGGCCTCCTCGCTGGCAGGCAAACTGCAAGAACGCTTCGGCGTGCAGCGCGTCACCCTGGGCGCCGGCCTGATGCTGGGCCTGGGCTTCTTCCTCACCGCCCAGGCCAATAATCTGGTCATGCTCTATCTATGCGCCGGCGTGCTAGTGGGCCTGGCCGACGGCGCCGGCTACCTGCTGACGCTGTCCAACTGCGTCAAATGGTTCCCGGAACGCAAGGGCCTGGTGTCCGCCTGCGCCATCGGCGCTTACGGCCTGGGCAGCCTGGGCTTCAAATACATCAATCTGGCGCTGCTGGCCCGCTTCAGCCTGGAAACCACCTTTGAGCTGTGGGGCCTGATCGCCATGGCCATGGTGGTGGCCGGCAGCCTGCTGATGCGCGACGCGCCGCAGCAACAAGCCGCCGCGCAGCAGAACGCCAGCCATGACTACACCCTGGCCGAGGCGATGCGCCAACCGCAGTACTGGATGCTGGCACTGATGTTCCTGACCGTGTGCATGAGCGGCCTGTACGTGATCGGCGTGGCCAAGGACATTGGCGAAAGCTATGTGCACCTGCCGGCGCTGACCGCCGCCAACGCCGTCGCGGTGATCGCGGTGGCCAATCTGTCCGGCCGGCTGGTGCTGGGCATTCTCTCCGATAAGATGCCGCGCATCCGGGTGATCACCATCGCTCAGATTGCCGCGCTGGCCGGCATGCTGACCCTGCTGTTCGTGCCGCTGAACGCCACCCTGTTCTTCCTGGCCATCGCCTGCGTCGCCTTCAGCTTCGGCGGCACCATCACCGTCTACCCCTCGCTGGTCAGCGATTTCTTCGGCCTCAACAATCTGACCAAGAACTACGGCGTGATCTATCTGGGCTTCGGCATCGGCAGCATCGTCGGCTCCATCGTCGCCTCGCTGTTCGGCGGCTTCCTGGCCACCTTCCATCTGATCCTGGCGCTGTTGATCGTCGCGCTGCTGTTCTCGCTGACCATCCGTCAACCGGGCAGCAGCAAAGAAGCGGAGTTCGAAGCCGAGCCGCATCTGGGCAAGGCCTGATTCCCACTCCGCTCGCCGCAACGCCCCCGTTTTGGGGGCGTTGTTGTTTGGGGAGCTTGATGGCTGTCGCTGGTGGGTATCGCCTGCGGCTCCACCCACCCTACCCATGACGAGCGGCCGCGCGTAGGGTGGGAGGAGCGTAGCGATACCCACGCGGAACCCCACTGCGCCACGCAAGATGATGGTGGCGATCCACCTTACCGGACCCTGCCGGCTTGACGCCCTCCCGCGCCTCCCCAAACAATAGCCCTCGCGCCGCAGTAATCGCGGCGCTCGGGTTTAGTCTCCCCAATACGAATCACTGCAACAGATGCGCTATTTCCACAGCGCATCTATTGCCATTGCTTTGCCTATGCGGACGGGCCGTGGCAAGTGGCGCCCTCACGGGCGCGCCGGCTTTTGCAGTGACTCACCGGTAGACTAACTCTTGTCATGTGCCCGCCCTACCTCTTTGCTGCATGGCCCTTCTGCTCAAGAGCTTACAAAGGGTAGAGCTTGTCCATTCGGCATTAGGCTGCGCAGAGTTTGATTTCGGCGGTCCTTTTCTTTGCTAGACTTCGTCGGCTTGACGCCCTCCCGCTCCTCCCCAACAATAGCCCCCGCGCCGCAACAATCGCGGCGCTCGGGATTGGCCTCCTGAATTGAAATGTCGTCGCGGATGCGCTGTTTCCACAGCGTATCCGCTGCCATTGCTTTGCCTATTCGGGCGGGCCATGGCAAGTGGCGCCCCTCGAGGGCGCGCCGGCTTTGTACGACATATCACCGGTAGGCCAACTCTTGTCATGTGCCCGCCCTGCCGCCTTGCGGCATGGCCCTTCTGCTCAGGAGGTTGCAAATGGTAAAGCCTGTCCGTCCGGTGCTAGGCATCGAACTCTCTCCGCCCTCTGCTGAAACCCAAGACATCCGTCTGGACTCCGTATCCCCACTCCCGCCGCTAGGCCCGCGCTCCCGCTACCGGTTTGCCGGCCCCCACGCCAAAGACCTCAGCCTGCCCTTCATCCGTCGCATCAAAGGCCGTACCTATCCGCATTACTGGCAGCCTGCCGAAGCCAAGGATGAGTTTGAAGCCCGCGCCTTGGGCCATCAGTACGCCGCCCATCTGGCGCAGTTGCTGAAGCTCAACCGCCAGCACTCCGGGCGCGGACTGCTGTTCCGCATCACTAACGACATGGATTTCAGTCAGCGCGGCCACCGCCGCAGCATGTGCAAGAGCTTCTTCAACTATCTGGAGATACTGCTGAACTTGGGAGTGCAACAGCTTGACCTGCCTAAGCATGTGGAGGCGGTGCAACGCTTCCATCTCAGCCTGGACGAATTGAACACCTTGCAGCGGAAGCCGCGTAGAAAGAAGAAAGGCTAAAACCTATTGGCGCTGGAAACGGGAGCGGCTGGTGGGTATCGCCTACGGCTCCTCCGACCCTACGCGCAGTGGCTCGTCATGGGTAGGGTGGGTGGAGCGCAGCGATACCCACGCGGCTCCCCTCTCCTCCATAACCGCTGCCGCCTCAGCCCCGCCGCTTGGCCAGCCAGATATCCAACTGCCGGGCGAAAGCCTGACGGTCCGCCTGGCTCAAGGGCGGCGGGCCTTCGGTCTGCACGCCGCTGGCGCGCAGCGTGTCCATGAAATCCCGCATCGTCAGCTGCGCGGCGATGGTGTCCGGCGAATACACGTCGCCGCGCCAATTCAGCGCCTGCGCGCCCTTGCCCAAGGCCTCGGACGCCAAGGGGATATCGCCGGTGATCAAGAGATCGTTCGCCGCGATGCGACGGACAATCTCGTTGTCGGCCACGTCAAAACCCTTGGGCACTTGCAAGGCGCGGATGTTGGGCGCTTTCGGCACCGTCAATAGCTGATTGGCGACGAACACCAGCTCCACACCGGTGCGCTGCGCCGCCCGGCATAATGTTTCGCGGATCACCTTGGGACAGGCGTCCGCGTCCACCCATATCGTCATGTCTGTTCTCTGCATGCAAACCCGGCCATGATAACGGTTTCGCGCCGGTTTCCGTCGTTGCCATGTTGACGCTTACGTAAACGTAAGTAATGATAGAGCATATCACGCGAATCACGCGCGCCCATCAGAGGAGAGAAACCATGTACAGCAGCCTGCGCTTCGCCTTTGGCGACACCTACGATATGTTGCGCGAAACCGCGCGCGACTTCGCCCAAAGCGAAATCGCCCCGCGCGCCGCCGACATCGACCGCGACAACCTGTTCCCGGCCGATCTGTGGCGCAAGTTCGGCGATCTGGGCCTGCTGGGCATGACGGTGGACGAGCAGTACGGCGGCACCCAGATGGGCTATCTGGCTCATATGATCGCCATGGAGGAAATCAGCCGCGCCTCCGCCTCGGTGGGCCTGTCCTACGGCGCGCACTCCAATCTCTGCGTCAACCAGATCCACAAGAACGGCAATGACGAACAAAAACGCCGGCTGCTGCCCAAGCTGGTGTCCGGCGAGCATGTCGGCGCGCTGGCGATGTCCGAGCCCAACGCCGGCTCCGACGTGGTCAGCATGAAGCTGAAGGCCGACAAGGCCGACGGCGGCTACCTGCTCAACGGCAGCAAGATGTGGATCACCAACGGCGGCGACGCGGACGTGATGGTGGTGTACGCCAAGACCGACGTCAGCGCCGGCGCCAAGGGCATCACCGCCTTCATCGTGGAGCGCGGCTTCGCCGGCTTCAGCCACGGCAGCAAGCTGGACAAGCTGGGCATGCGCGGCTCCAACACCTACCCCATGTTCTTCGACAACTGTTTCGTGCCGGACGCCAATGTGCTGGGCGGCGAAGGCAACGGCGTCAAGGTGCTGATGAGCGGCCTGGACTACGAGCGCGCGGTGCTGGCCGCCGGCCCGCTGGGCATCATGCAGGCCTGCATGGACATCACGGTGCCTTACCTGAACGACCGCAAGCAGTTTGGCCAGGCCATCGGCGATTTCCAGCTGATGCAGGGCAAGCTGGCGGATATGTACGTCAAGCTGTCCGCCAGCCGCGCCTATGTCTACGCGGTGGGCCAAGCGCTGGACCGCGGCGAAACCGGCCGCCAGACTCGCAAGGACGCCGCCGGCGCCATCCTGTACGCGGCGGAGGGCGCCACTCAGATGGCGCTGGACGCCATCCAGTGCCTGGGCGGCAACGGCTATATCAATGAATACGCCACCGGCCGCCTGCTGCGCGACGCCAAGCTGTACGAGATCGGCGCCGGCACCAGCGAAATCCGCCGCTGGCTGATAGGCCGCGAACTGATGGCGGAAACCCGGTAATCGCGGCGGATACAGTGCCTGATGCCGCGTTGCGCTTCAGCCCCACCCGGCAAGCCCAATGCTCACTGACCGCACGCTTCGTCGACGGCGAATGACAAGGTAAAACGATATGCCCATCCTCGAATCCAAACTCTCACCGCGCGCGGCGGACTTCCAGGCCAACGCCGACAAGATGCGCGCGCTGGTGGCCGACCTGCGCGACAAGGTGGCCAAGGCCGCGCTGGGCGGCGGCGACAAGGCGCGCGCCAAGCACGCCGCCCGCGGCAAGCTGCTGCCGCGCGAGCGCATCGATCTGCTGCTGGACCCCGGCGCGCCCTTCCTGGAGCTGTCCCAGCTGGCCGCCTTCGGCATGTACGACGACGACGCGCCCGGCGCCGGCCTGATCAGCGGCATCGGCCGCGTCGCCGGCGTGGATTGCCTGATCATCGCCAACGACGCCACGGTCAAGGGCGGCACTTATTACCCGATGACGGTGAAGAAGCATCTGCGCGCCCAGGAGATTGCGCGCGACAACCGTCTTCCCTGCGTGTATCTAGTCGATTCCGGCGGCGCCTTCCTGCCCTTGCAGGACGAGGTGTTCCCGGACCGCGAGCACTTCGGCCGCATCTTCTACAACCAGGCCAATCTGTCCGCCGCCGGCATTCCGCAGATCGCAGTGGTGATGGGCAGTTGCACTGCTGGCGGCGCTTATGTGCCGGCGATGTCGGACGAAACCGTCATCGTCAAGGAACAAGGCACCATCTTCCTGGGCGGCCCGCCGCTGGTGAAGGCGGCCACCGGCGAGGTGGTAACGGCGGAGGAGCTGGGCGGCGGCGATGTGCACGCCCGCGTGTCCGGCGTGGCCGACCACCTGGCGCAGAACGACGCCCACGCGCTGTCCATCGCCCGCCGCATTGTGTCCGGCCTCAACTGGCGCAAGCAGGGCGAGCTGGACCGCGCCGAGCCGCGCCCGCCGCGCTACGCGGCCGAGGAAATCTACGGCGTGATCCCGGCGGACCCGAAAAAACCCTTCGACGTGCGCGAGATCATCGCCCGGCTGGTGGATGATTCCGAGTTCGACGAGTTCAAGCAGAACTACGGCGCCACCCTGGTCACCGGCTTCGCCCGGCTGAACGGCTACCGCGTCGGCGTCATCGCCAACAACGGCATCCTGTTCTCCGAATCCGCGCTCAAGGGCGCGCACTTCGTCGAGCTGTGCTGCCAGCGCGGCATTCCGCTGCTGTTCCTGCAAAACATCACCGGCTTCATGGTGGGCAAGAAGTACGAGAACGGCGGCATCGCCAAAGACGGCGCCAAGCTGGTCACCGCCGTGGCTTGCGCCCGCGTGCCCAAGTTCACCGTGCTGATAGGCGGCAGCTTCGGCGCCGGCAATTACGGCATGTGCGGCCGCGCTTATTCGCCGCGCTTCCTGTGGATGTGGCCGAATAGCCGCATCTCGGTGATGGGCGGCGAGCAGGCGGCCGGCGTGCTGGCCCAGGTGAAGAAGGAACAACTGGGCGACGCCTTCGGCGCCGAGCAGGAAGAAGCGCTGAAAGCGCCGGTGCGCGAGCAGTACGAACGCCAGGGCCACCCCTATTACGCCAGCGCGCGCTTGTGGGACGATGGGGTGATAGACCCGGCGCAGACCCGCGAGGTGCTGAGCCTGGCGCTGGAAGCGGCCTTGTCCGCGCCGGTGGAAAGCACACGCTTCGGCGTGTTCCGGATGTAGTTTGTATTTGCTTTTCCACCATTGAGGTATGCCATGCATGACAAACGGTTTTGGAATTATAACATCACTCTACATTCACAAGATCACCAACATGATGACTGGGCAATGTATTATGGACAATATAAATTCACGGTAGAAATGATATTTGAAACCGCATATCGTGGCTCATGCACAGGCATATATCTCCCTATTCTATTCTTAATAAGGCACACTTTAGAGCTAGGTTACAAAACAAACTTAAAATTCTTAAACCCTCTATTAAAGCCAGAAGAACAAATAGAATTCAAAAATGACCACAACCTAAGCAGTCTTCACGAAAAATTCAGACAAACAGTCAAAAAAATAAACATATCACTAAATCTAAAAGAAGAATTTATAAAAGAGTTCGAAAAACACGAGAGCAAGTTAAATAAGTTCAAACAGGAATTGCACGAGATTGATTCTGGATCTACTACTTTTCGCTATCCATCTACACGAGAAGGCGACCCAAGCATACCTGCACCTGTCAACATTAATTTCATTAACATTAAAGAATCGTTTGAAGAGTCAATTACCGTCCTAACCTACACCCATGACGTAATTCATAATTATTTAAACCGAGAACAGTAGGAGGCGTCATGAACTACTCCACAATACAAATAGAGTCTGAAGCGTCAATTTATACGATCTGGATGAACCGGCCGGACGTTCACAATGCGATGAACGAAACCCTGATCGCCGAGCTGACCGCCGCCTTCACCCATTTGCAATTGCAGTCGGACTGCCGCGCCATCGTGCTGGCCGGCCGCGGCAAAAGCTTTTCCGCCGGCGCGGACCTGGACTGGATGCGCCGCGCCGCCGGCTACGGCGAGGAGCAGAACCTGGCCGACGCGCAGCGGCTGGCGGCCATGCTCAAGAGCATCTACCGCAGCAAGAAGCCGGTGATCGCCCGCATCCACGGCGCGGCGCTGGCCGGCGGCACCGGCCTGGCGGCGGTCTGCGATGTGGCCATCGCCACCGAGGCCGCCAAGTTCGGCCTGACCGAGGTGAGGCTGGGCCTGGTGCCGGCCACCATCGGCCCTTATGTGGCCGACGCGATAGGCTGGCGTCAGGCGCGGCGTTATTTCCTGTCCGCCGAGCGCATCGACGCCGCCACCGCGCTGCGCATCGGCCTGGTGCATGAGCTGGTGCCGGCGGAGGCGCTGGACGCGCGCGTGGCCGACATCGCCGAGGCGATGGCCCAGGGCGCGCCGCAGGCGCTGTCCTCGGCCAAGGACTTGCTGGCCATGCTGCGCGAGGGCTCGCCCTGGGACGATCAATTGCTGGAGGACACCGCTGGCCAGATCGCCAGCGTGCGCGCCGGCGCCGAGGCGCGCGAAGGCCTGGCCGCTTTCTTCGAAAAACGCGCGCCGAACTGGCTGGAAGCAGGCCTGGACGCCCCCTCTCCCCAACCCCTCTCCCACAAGGGGAGAGGGGCTTTGGGTGGCGACGTCGACAAGTGACTTTGACCAAACGAGATTCGGCGGTTGAAACGGCAACAACGCTTGATCACTCCTCTCTCCACTTCACGGGAGAGAGGCTTTGGGTGGCGGCGTCGACAAATGACTTTGACCAAACGAGATTCGGCTATTGAAACGGCAACAACGCTTGATCTCTCCCCCTCACGGGAGAGGAGCTTTGGGTGGCGACGTCGCCAAGTGACTTTGACCG
The DNA here is from genome assembly GCF_020544465.1 of Chromobacterium rhizoryzae. NCBI lineage: Bacteria > Pseudomonadati > Pseudomonadota > Betaproteobacteria > Neisseriales > Chromobacteriaceae > Chromobacterium > Chromobacterium rhizoryzae. The sequence goes on along the minus strand of NZ_CP066126.1, from coordinate 1,427,967 downwards.
AACGAGATTCGGCGGTTGAAACGGCAACAACGCTTGATCTCTCCCCCTCACGGGAGAGAGGCTTTGGGTGGCGACGTCGACAAGTGACTTTGACCGAACGAGATTCGGCTATTGAAACGGCAACAACGCTTGATCACTCCCCTCTCCCCCTCGCGAGAGAGGGGCTTTGGATGGCGACGTTGACGAGTGACTTTAATCAAACGAGATTCGGCTATTGAAACGGCAACAACGCTTGATCACTCCCCTCTCCCCTCGCGGGAGAGGGGCTGGGGGAGAGGGGCCGACCATGAAAGAGCACCATGTTCAATAAAATACTCATCGCCAACCGCGGTGAAATCGCCTGCCGCGTGATCAAGACCGCGCGCGCGCTCGGCATCGCCACCGTCGCCGTCCATTCCGACGCCGACGCCGACGCCCGCTTCGTCAAGCTGGCCGACGAGGCCTATCGGCTGGGCCCGGCCCCGGCGGCGGATTCCTATCTGCGCGGGGACTTGATCCTGGACATCGCCCGCCGCAGCGGCGCACAAGCCATCCACCCCGGCTACGGCTTTCTGTCCGAGAACGAGGACTTCGCCGCCGCCTGCGAGGCCGCCGGCATCGCCTTCATCGGCCCGCCCGCCTCCGCCATCGCCGCGATGGGCAGCAAATCCGCGGCCAAGGCGCTGATGGAGCAAGCCCGGGTGCCGCTGGTGCCCGGCTATCACGGCGAGCGCCAGGAGCCGAACTTCCTGCGCGGCCAGGCGGACGCCATCGGCTACCCGGTGCTGATCAAGGCCAGCGCCGGCGGCGGCGGCAAGGGCATGCGCATCGTGGAAGCTTCTGCGGACTTCGAAGCGGCGCTGGCCTCCTGCCAGCGCGAGGCGCGCGCCAGCTTCGGCGACGACAAGGTGCTGGTGGAGAAATACCTGCCGCGCTCGCGCCATGTGGAAATCCAGGTGTTCGCCGACCGCCACGGCCAATGCGTGTATCTGTTCGAGCGCGATTGCTCGGTGCAGCGCCGCCACCAGAAAGTGCTGGAGGAAGCGCCGGCGCCGGACTTGCCGCCGGCCACCCGCGAGGCGATGGGCGCGGCCGCCTGCGCCGCCGCCCGTGCGGTGGGCTATGTCGGCGCCGGCACCGTGGAATTCATCATGGAAGTGCAGGCCGACGGCAGCCCCGGCCGCTTCTTCTTCATGGAAATGAACACCCGGCTGCAGGTGGAGCACCCGGTCACCGAGATGATCACCGACCAGGACCTGGTGGCCTGGCAATTGGCCGTCGCCAGCGGCCAGCCGCTGCCGCTGGCCCAGGAACAGCTCAGCATCAGCGGCCACGCCATCGAGGCGCGCATTTACGCCGAAGACCCGGACAAGGGCTTCCTGCCCGCCACCGGCACCCTCTACCACCTGCGCGCGCCGGCGGAATCCGCCGTCGTGCGCATCGACACCGGCGTCGTCGCCGGCGACAGCATCTCGCCCTTCTACGACCCGATGATCGCCAAGCTGATTGTCTGGGGCGAGGACCGCCGCCAGGCGCTGCAACGGCTGGACGCGGCGCTGGCCGATTACCAGGTGGCCGGCGTCACCACCAACATCCCCTTCCTGCGCCGCATCGTGCAGCACGCCAGCTTCGCCGGCGGCCAGGTGGATACCGGCCTGATCGCCCGTCACCACGACGCGCTGCTGCCGCCGCCAGCCGCGCCGGACGCGGAGCAATTGGCGCTGCTGGCGCTGGCCGAGGCGCTGGCCGCGCCCGGCGGCTTCCCGGTGGCCGCCGGCTGGCGGCTCAACGGCGCGCTTAGCCGCAAGCTCGTGTTCCACATCGCCGGCCAGGACTATCCGGTGACGCTGCGCCATCTGGGCGACGGCTGCGAGATCGCCGCCGCCGGCAGGCTGTTCTCCGCCAGCGGCCGCCTGGACGGCGGAACGCTGCGCGCGCGGCTGGGCGATCAACAACGGGAAGCCGTCGTCGCCCGCAGCGGCCCGCAACGAGTGCTGTTCGCCGCCGGCAGCCGGCTGGAAGCGCAGTGGCTGGACCCGCTGGCGGTGGCCGCCGAGGAGGTTCACGGCGAAACCCATTTGAAAGCGCCGATGCCGGGCCGCATCGTCGCCCTGCTGGCCACCACCGGCGTCAAACTCAACAAGGGCGACCCGCTGCTGATCCTGGAGGCGATGAAGATGGAGCACACCATCCCCGCGCCGGCGGACGGCGTGGTCAAGGCTTTCTATTTCGGCACCGGCGAGCAGGTCAACGACGGCGACGAGTTGGTCGACTTCGAAGCGGAGTGACACCTATGGACCCCATCATCATCAATCATCCCGGCCTGAATCTGGCCGGCTACAGCATCGCCACCCAGATGGAGAACGGCGACAATCTGCGCCAGATTCCCGAGTTCTGGGGCGAATACGCGGCCACGCTGCGCCAGCCGCTGCTGGCGGCGCTGGGCCGCGCCGACGCCGCGGAATACGGGCTGATCCACGACTTCGACCCGGACAGCGGCCGCTTCGGCTATATGATAGGGATGGAGTGCGCGCAGCCCTTGCCGCTGCCGCCCGGCTGCGCGCGGCTCAGCACGCCGCCGGCCAAGTGCGCGGTGTTCACCACCCAGCCGGCCGGCAGCGACGCCGAGTTCGGCCAGGCGATCCAGGCGGCCTGGCGCTACATCATGCAAGACTGGCTGCCGGCCTCCAAGCAATGGGAGCAAGCGCCGCTGGGTTCCTTCGAGCGTTACGACGGCCGCTGCGCGCCGGGGCTGCCGCAACGCCAGATGGACATTTACATCCCGGTGCAGCCGCGCCGCCGCTAACGGAGAGCCGAAGTGCCGCAAGTGAAGATAGTGGAAGTGGGTCCGCGCGACGGGCTGCAAAACGAAAAACAGCCGGTGAGCACCGCCGTCAAGCTGGAGCTGATCCGCCGCCTGGCCGCCAGCGGCCTGCGCACCATAGAAGCCGGCGCCTTCGTCTCGCCCAAATGGGTGCCGCAGATGGCCGGCAGCGCCGAGGTGCTGGCCGGCCTGGACCTGGCCGGGCCGGTGTCCCACCCGGTGCTGGTGCCCAATGAGCAGGGACTGGACGCGGCGCTGGCGGCCGGCGCGCGCGAAATCGCCGTGTTCGGCGCCGCCAGCGAAAGCTTCAGCCAACGCAATATCAACGCCAGCATCGCCGAAAGCCTGCAGCGCTTCACGCCGGTGATGGCGCGCGCGCAGGCGGCCGGCGTGCCGGTGCGCGGCTATGTGTCCTGCGTGGCGGGCTGTCCCTACGAGGGCCGCATCGCGCCGGCCAAGGTGGCGGAGGTGGCCGCGCGGCTGCTGGACATGGGCTGCTACGAGATTTCTCTGGGCGACACCATAGGCGTGGGCACGCCGTCCAGCGTGCTGGCGATGCTGGAAGCGGTGAGCAAGACTGTGCCAATGTCGAAGCTGTCCGGCCACTTTCACGACACTTACGGCATGGCCATCAGCAATATTCATGCGTGTTTGCGCGCAGGAATGATGACATTCGATTCTTCGGTTGCCGGTCTGGGCGGCTGCCCTTATGCTCAGGGAGCTTCCGGCAACGTCGCCACCGAGGACGTGGTCTATCTGCTGCAGGGCGAAGGCTTCGACACCGGCGTCGACCTGGCCGCGCTGGTGGACACGGCCTGGTTCATCGCCGGCGCGCTGGGCAAGCTGCCGGCCTCCAAGCTGGCGCACGCCGTCGGCGACAAGCGCCGCGCCAGGCCGGAGCAATAACAAGCCGCCGCCCGTCCATGGGCCGGCGCGCGGAGAAAATATCAGGAGAAAGCATGACCCCCGACACGCCCATCTGGACCCCCTCCGCCGGCCGCCTGGCCGGCGCCCACCTGACCGCCTTCGCCAAGCTGGCCGAACTGTCCTACGACCGCAAACTGAACGGCTACGCCGAACTGTGGCGCGCCAGCGTGGCCGATCCGGCCCGCTTCTGGTCCTTGGTCTGGGATTACTGTGGCGTGATCGGCGACAAGGGCGCCACCGCGCTGAGCGACGGCGACAATATGCTGGCCGCCCGCTTCTTCCCGGAGGCGCGGCTGAGCTATGCCGAAAACCTGCTGCGCCGCGACGACGACGGCGACGCGCTGGTGTTCTGGGGCGAGGACAAGCTGCAACGGCGCTGGAGCTGGCGCGAGCTGCGCGCCCAGGTGTCGCTGCTGCAACAAGCGATGCGCGGCGCCGGCATTCAGGCCGGCGACCGCGTGGCGGGCTTCATGCCCAATATGCCGGAAACCATCGCCGCAATGCTGGCCGCCAACAGCCTGGGCGCGGTGTGGACCAGCTGTTCGCCGGACTTCGGCGCGGACGGCGCGGTGGAGCGCTTCGGCCAGACCGAGCCCAAGCTGCTGTTCTGCCCGGACGGTTATTGGTACGCCGGCAAGGCGGTGGACATCCGCGCCAAGATGGCGGCGCTGGCCGAGGCGCTGCCCTCGGTGCGGCAAATCATCGTGGTGCCCTATCTGGGCGAAACCGGCGTGTTCGCGGAAAACGTGCCCAAGGCCATCACCCTGACGGACTTCACCGCCGCGTATCAAGCGCAAGCGCTGAGCTTTGAACGGCTGCCCTTCCGGCACCCGCTGTTCATCCTGTATTCCAGCGGCACCACCGGCAAGCCCAAGTGCATCGTCCACGGCGCCGGCGGCACCTTGCTGCAGCATCTGAAGGAACAGCAGCTGCACGGCGATGTGCACCATGGCGACCGCCTGTTCTACTTCACCACCTGCGGCTGGATGATGTGGAACTGGCTGGTGTCCGGCCTGGCGTCCGGCGCGGCGCTGATGCTGTTCGACGGCTCGCCCTTTGTCGGCGAAGGCCGCACGCTGTGGGACTACGCCGAGCGGCAGCGCTTCACTCACTTCGGCACCTCGGCCAAATACATAGACGGCCTGCGCAAGAGCGGCATCGCGCCGGTCCGGGAATGGAAGCTGGATTCGCTGCGCGCGGTGTTCTCCACCGGTTCGCCGCTGGTGGCGGAAAGCTTTGACTGGGTCTACGCCAACATCAAGGCCGACATCAATCTGGCCTCGGTGTCCGGCGGCACCGACATCGTGTCCTGCTTCGCGCTGGGCTGCGCCAGCCTGCCGGTCTACCGCGGCGAGCTGCAATGCCGCGGCCTGGGCATGGCGGTGGACATCTACAACGAGTACGGCCGGCCGGTGCGCGGCGAAAAAGGCGAGCTGGTGTGCACCCGCCCCTTCCCGTCGATGCCGGTGGGCTTCTGGAACGATCCCGACGGCGGCAAGTACCGCCAGGCCTATTTCGGCCGTTTCGACAATATCTGGTGCCACGGCGACTACGCCGAACTCACCGCCCACGACGGCATGATCATCTACGGCCGTTCCGACGCGGTGCTCAATCCCGGCGGCGTGCGCATCGGCACCGCGGAGATCTATCGCCAGGTGGAGGCTTTCGACGAGGTGCTGGAAAGCATCGCCGTCGGCCAGCAGTGGCAGGACGACGAGCGCGTGCTGCTGTTCGTGCGCCTGCGCGCCGGCGCGCGGCTGGACGAAGACCTGCAGCAGCGGATCAAGGCGCAGATCAAGACCGGCGCCAGCCCCCGCCACGTGCCGGCCAAGATCATCGCCGTCGCCGACATCCCCAAGACCATCAGCGGCAAGATCGTCGAACTGGCGGTGAAGAACGTGATCCACGGCCAGCCGGTCAGCAACCTCACCGCGCTGGCCAATCCGGAAGCGCTGAAGCTGTTCGAGAACCTGGACGAACTGCAAAACTGAGCCCACGCGCGGCCCATGAAAAACCCCCGCATTGATTGATGAATGCGGGGGTTTTTAGCCTGCTTAACAAAACCCGGTTTTACCGCTGGGGCAAGGCGCGCCACGCAGCGTCAGGGGGTTTGCTCGCCGCTCTTATTGCTCATGCGGATGAATGCGCCGCAATAGCGCGAACATCATATTCTGCTCGCGCGGCCGGGAGCCGTACCACAGCACTTCCCAGCCCGGCTCGGCGATGCCCTCGTCCTCCGAGCGCACCACCAGTTGGTAGTCGCAGGGCGAGGCGTTGCCCGCCGGATAGGACACCAGGTCCAGGCCGGCGTAATAGCGCCAGCTGATCAGCGCCAGCTGATTGCGGCTCTCGGTCGCCACGCAGGCGGCGTTGGCCGGCAGCGCCTTCATCATCCGCTCCACCACCGGACGGTAGCTCTTGGCGGCGTCGAACCACGGCAGCCACAAGGTCATGCCCAGACCCCACAGCAGGGTCAGGCCCGCCGCCCAGTTGCTGATGGCCTGGCGGCCGCGCAAATGCTTGCGCGTCAGCGCCCACAGCCACACCAGGGTGGCGATCACCGCGCACACCGCGGCCAGGCTGGACACGTGCTCCTGATAATACGGGCTGAAATACTGGGCTCGCCCGGCCAGGCCCCGCGGCCAGCCGAAGTTCATCGCCGCCCAGCCGGCCCACACCAGGATAGCGAAGAAGCCGAAGGTCATCAGGCCGAACCAGTTGAGGAAGGCCGCCGCGCCGCGCTTGAGGTTGTCCAGCTCCACCGCCGCCAGCAAGGACAGCGGCAGCAGCAGCGGCATCGCGTAAGTCATATTGGGACGGCTGGACAAGGTCAACAGGATCAACACCACGGCGAAGAACATCAGCGGCAGTTGCAAACGCGCCTGGTCCAGCCGTTCCCGGTTGCGGTACAAGGTCCAGCCGGCCAACGGCCAGGCCGGGAAGGCGAACCACAGCGCGTTCAGGCTGTAGTAGCCGAAGTCGTGGAACAGCTGCACCCGGCCAAAACCGTTGAGCTGGCCCAGCGAGTACTCGTTCCACCACAGATTGAACGCGTCCGGATGACTCTTGGCCAGCGCCAGCGGCCACACCAGGGAGGTGGGCGCGGCGATCAGCAAGGCCAGCAGCACGGTGATCGCGTATTGCTTGCTGCGCCAGGCGGAGAAGGCCGGCAGCAGCAAGACCACCATCCACAGCAGCAAGAGCTCCATCAGGCTGGCGCTGAGGAAGATGGCCGCGCTGGCCGCGCCCAGCAAGGCGCCGGCCAGGCCGGGCGAACGCAGGGTCAGCGACAGCGCGTAGAAGGCGGCGGCGAAGCCGGCGAAACCGGCCACCACCGAGGTCAGCTGATGGCCGGTCTCCACCAGGCCGACGCAGCCTATCAACACCATCACCACGCTGCGGCCGTGACGACGGCCGATCAGATCGCGGCCGGCCATGCCGGCCAGCAGCAAGGCCAGCGCCATAAACAAGGGCGTGGCCAGCCGCGCGGCGTCGTGCGCCGCCAGCAGCCAGGGAGACAGCAGCTTGACCATGAAGGCCGCCACCCAGTAATACAGCGGCGGGCTATCCAGATAGGGCGCGCCTTGCACTGTGGGCAGCAGCCAGTTGCCGGTGTCCAGCATGCCCTGCACCGCCGCCAGCACGAAGGGCTCGTCCGGCTTCCACGGATCGTGGCCCAAGATGCCCGGCCACAGCCAGACAAAGCACAGCAGCAGCAGAATCCACGGTTTTTCCGTGGGCTTGGCCAGGGTTTGGGATTGTTCCGAATAAGTGAGCATGAGTCTCGTTCAAACAGTTTCAGGGGAGCTCGAAAGATCTACCGCGCGGCCCGAGCGCTGCGGCGCGCCTTGCTCTCGAACCGCTCGCGACGATTGTTCGAGGCCCCTTTCAATCAGCCGACGGCAAAGCGCCGCGCAAGCGAGCGATCAGAATGCGCCAATCCACCTTGCGCTTGGCGATGGAGTTGCGCAACTTGTTGCGGCGGCGCTGGCGCTTGTGATCGGGATCGGCCTGTATCGTCTTCAGCCTGGCCTCGTCCCAGGCGAATTCACCGCAGTACTGGGCCTGGCGCGCCACATCCCAGTCCGGCGCCATGCCGGCGAACACTTCAGCCAGGTAGAGCGGCGCCTCGTAACTGTAGTTCCAGTAATGATGCAACGCATCCCCCAGCGCCAGCGGCTGACGGCCGTCGCAGGCCACCAGCGACCAGGCCAGCTGCTCGGTCCAGTTGCGCGCTTCCACGCGCGGCAGCAGGAAGTCGTTGATGCGCAAGGCGGTTTCAAAGAAGGGCACCATGCCGGCGGAAGCGCCGACCACGCCGGCGTTCCACATCGCCAGGCCCTGAACGTCGGCCACGCCCATCTTGCGCAGCTCGGCGCCGTGCTTGTCCACCGCGGCCAGATAATCCGGGAAGAAACCGGGGCCGAACACGCCTTCGTTGACGTGCATGCAGCTGGCGTTTCCTGCTTCCAGCCGGGCGAACAGCTCGTCCGGCACGCACAGCCAGCGGGTGTCGCAGTCCACGTACAAGACGGCGGTGCCCAGTTCGCGCGCGGCCTTGAGCATCACTTCCAGCTTGATGCGGTGCACATAGTCGAACTGGCCGCGATACGCCTGCAACTGCGCCCGGCTCAGGGTCTCGGTGCGGACCAGGGGATGCGCGGGCACGCTGTCCGGCGCGTCGGTGTACACCATGATCTTCACGTCCTGCCGCTGCTGCTTCAGCAGCAAATGCAACAGGCTCAACACGGAAAAGCGGGTCTGGTCGTAGTATTTCTTGCCGCCGTGGGACAGGTAAACGATGTGGATCGCCATGGCCTCAACTTTGCAGAATAGGTACGCGCGCCGCCGGCCGGAATCTGCCAAACCCTGCCGCCGCCGCGCCGGAATCATAGAAAAAAGGCAGCCTGAGCTGCCTTTTTCTGGGTGTCCAACGTATCCTCGGCGCTTAGCGCTTGAAGAAGCCGCCGAACTTTTGGTTGAACTTGTCAACGCGACCGGCGGTGTCGACGATCTTTTGCTTGCCGGTGTAGAACGGGTGGCAGTTGGAGCAAACTTCAATGCCGAACGCGTCCTTGGACATGGTGGACTTGGTCACGAACTGGCTACCGCAGGAGCAGGTAACGGTCAGGTCTTTGTAAGTCGGGTGAATATCGGTTTTCATGTGTCTTCCTTTCAAATCGGGTACAGGGGATTTGCCTGTACTGCTTGCGAAACTATCGATTATCCGCGCTTTGCCGCCGCTTGACAAGTGCCAAATCCACTGTCAACGGCGGCCCCTGCGGCTCAGGCGCGGCGCCAGACCGTGCCCTGGGCGCTGTCTTCCAGCACGATGCCCTTGGCGGTCAACTCATCGCGAATGCGGTCGGACTCCGCCCAGTTCTTGCCGGCGCGCGCATCCTTGCGCGCCTGAATCAAGGCTTCCACGGCCTCGGCCGACAACTCCTCGTCGCCGGCGCCGCCCTTGAGGAAGTCTTCCGGGTCGCGCTGCAGCAGGCCCAGCACGCCGCCCAGGTCCTTCAGCAGGCGCGCCTGACGCGGATCGCGGCTCTTGTTGACTTCGCCGGCCAGCTCGAACAACACCGCCACCGCTTCCGAAGAATTGAAGTCGTCGTTCATCGCGGTCTGGAAGCGCGCGGCGAACGGGTCCTTCCAGTCTATGCCGGCGGAGGCCGGCAGCTCCAGGCCGCGCAAGGCGGTATAGAGCCGGGTCAGGCCGTGCTTGGCGTCGACCAGGATGCTGTCGGTGTAGTTCACCGGGCTGCGGTAATGACTGCGCACGATGAAGAAGCGGATCACCTCGCCGTCGAAATGGCCCAGCACGTCGCGGATGGTGAAGAAATTGCCCAGCGATTTGGACATTTTCTCGCCGTCTACATTGATGAAGCCGTTGTGCAGCCAGTAATTAACGTACTGGTGGCCATGGGCGCCCTCGGACTGGGCGATTTCGTTCTCATGGTGCGGGAACTGCAGATCCTCGCCGCCGCCGTGGATGTCGAAATGCTCGCCCAGATGATGACAGCTCATCACCGAGCACTCGATATGCCAGCCCGGACGCCCCGCGCCCCACGGGCTGTCCCAGGACGGCTCGCCCGGCTTGGCCGCTTTCCACAGCACGAAGTCCAGCGGATCGCGCTTGTGCGGGTCCACTTCCACCCGTTCGCCGGCGCGCAGCTTGTCCAGGGTTCGGCCGGACAATTTGCCGTAGCCCTCGAACTCGCGCACCGCGTAATACACGTCGCCGTTGCCCGCGGCGTAGGCCTTGCCGTTGGCGATCAGCTTTTCGATCAAGGCCACCATGCCCGGCACATGCTGGGTGGCGCGCGGCTCGAACGTCGGCGGCAACAGGCTCAGCGCGGCGGCGTCCTGGCGCATGTCGGCGGTGGTCTCTTCCACCAGCTGCTGCGGCGGAATGCCGCGCTCGGCGGCGCGCTTGATGATCTTGTCCTCGATATCGGTGATATTGCGCACATAGGTGACGTCGTAGCCGGACGCGTCCAGCCAGCGATAGATCACGTCGAAGGCCGTCAGCATGCGCGCGTGTCCGATATGACAGAGGTCGTAGACCGTTATGCCGCACACGTACATACACACCTTGCCGGGCTCGATGGGTTTGAACTCTTCTTTCTGGCGGGTCAGGGTGTTATACACGGTCAACATGATGGAAACCTATTAGAGGTTGGGTCAAAAAAGAACGATTGTAACAGAGCCGTCAAGCCCTCCGCATCGTGATTGCGACGCGCCGCGCGGCCGGCGGTGCGCTGGGCCGCCAGATGGCGGATAATGGGCTTTTCTCCCTAGCCCTGGTCCGCCATGAGCCATACCCCGCTTTCCGACGCCGACTACCAACGCCTGGCCGCCACCCTGAACCGCTTCCTGCCGCAGCAAGGCATGAATCTGGAACATCTGGACGGCTTCTTCGCCGCCCTGCTCTGCGGCCCGGAACCGATCAAGCCGACAGAATGCCTGCCCGCCATCATCGGCGACGCCTTCGACGACGATGCCGCCTTTCCCAGCGACAAGGCGCTGGAACAGTTCGCCAAACTGCTGATGGGGCATTGGCTGGACGTCTCCGCCGCGCTACGCGAGGACGACGCCTTCCAACCCTGGCTGGAAGCGGACGCCGCCGGCGAGATCCGCGGCAACGACTGGGCCGAAGGCTTTTCCGAAGGCATGCAATTGCTGAACGAGGACTGGGGCCTGCTGTTCGACGATCCGGAGCAGGCGCCGCTGCTGGAGCCCATCCTGACCCTGGCTTTCGAGCGCAATCCGGACCCAGAAGTACAAATGCCCGCGCTGACGCCCGAGCGGCGCCAACAATGCCTGGCCGAGCTGTCCGAATCCGTGCACGGCATCCACCGCTTCTTCTCCGCCATTCGCCGGCGGCTGGAAGAGGAGGAACAAGCGCTGGAACGCCGGCAGCGCAACTGAGCCGGTCAACCGGTCCGCGGCGGCGGCGTTGATAAGCAGGCCGGCGCAAGCCGCCTCCCACCGCCACAGGACCCGCCATGAACCCTATCGAAGCCCTGCTGTTCGCCGTCATCCAGGGCGTCAGCGAACTCTTTCCCGTCAGCAGCCTGGGCCACGGCGTGCTGATACCGGACTGGCTGCATTGGTCCATCAACCGCATGAGCCCGGATTTCCTGCCCTTCATGGTGGTGCTGCACCTGGGCACCGCCGCCGCGCTGCTGCTGTACTTCCGCCGCGATTGGCTGCAACTGACAGGCGGCTTCCTCAAGGCCGGCGGCAAGGCCTCCAATCCGGACGCCCGGCTGATGTGGCTGCTGATCGCCGGCACCATCCCCGCCGGCTTGCTGGGCCTGCTGCTGGAAAAACAGCTGCGCGCGCTGTTCACCAGCACCACCGCGGTGCTGATCTTCCTCAGCCTGAACGGCTTGCTCCTGCTGTGGGGCGACCGCCTGAAACGGAAGCAAGCCCATCTGGACCTGGAGCGGCTGAGCTTCTCCGGCGCGATCAAGATAGGCGCGGGCCAGGCCCTGGCCCTGCTGCCCGGCTTCTCCCGCTCCGGCGCCACCCTGGTGACCGGCCTCGCCCACGGCCTGGACTACGCCTCGTCCGCGCGCTTCTCCTTCCTGCTGGCCACCCCCATCATCGCCGCCGCCGGCGTGCTGGAAGTGCCCAAGCTGGCGCACAGCCAGGTTTCCGCAGGACTGCTGCTGGCCTGCGGCCTGCTGTCCGGCGCCTGCGCTTACGCCAGCACCGCCTTCCTGATGCGCTACTTCAAGAAAAGCGAAATCGAGTCGCTGCGCCCGTTTGGCTACTACTGCCTGCTGGTGGGTCTGGGCGGTTTATTAGCCAAACTGCTTTGAGCTCCGAAACCGCATGGTTTCAATTTGAATGGCGACGCGATTTATATCATTCAAATCAGATATATGAGTAAATTTTGAGCACAGCTTATTGGACTGATCGGTCTAGTGCTTTAGAATGGAAAAATAATATCCAGGGCCACTCTCGCCGGTGGCCCTAACTAATTTTTTGAAGAATGAGTGTTTTGGAAGAAAAAAGAAACGAGCGCCTGCCGGCGGACCTGGCCAGGCGCGCAACCGCTATTATCGAACTGCCCGACGGCGTGCTGGTCACCGCGGCCAAAGGCGGCCGCTACAATCTTCCCGGCGGCAAGGCCGCCCGCGGCGAACTGCGCTCCCAGGCGCTGATCCGCGAAGTGCGGGAAGAAACCGGCTTGCGCATCAACTCCATGCTGTATCTGTTCGATCACATCACCCCGTTCAACGCGCACAAGGTCTACCTGTGCATCGCGCAGGGCCAGCCGCGCCCGCAGGGGGAAATCGAACGCATCGCCTTGGTGTCCTCGCCGGACACCGATATGGACCTGTTCATAGAGGGCCGCGCCATCCTGCGCCGCTACGCGCGGCTGCGCGGCGAAGTCACCGCCAAGGGCGACGCGCTGCGCGCGCTGCTGGGCCTGGCCCGCTACATCGCCAAGGTGGATTGAGCGCGCCGGCCCGTTCACGCGCCCTCCATGCAAAACAGGACATGCCTTGGCATGTCCTGTTCTTTTTTCAGCCCGCGGCTCAGATGCCGCTTGCGGGCGCCGAGCTCTCCGCTCCGCGCGCGGCGTCGGCCACGCCGGCGGGCAAATCCACCCAGCCCGCCGCCGAACCCAGCGACAAGGCCCCGGCCAGCAAGACCATGGCCACCGGCGCGAACAACAACACTCCCAGCGCCACCCGCAGCCGGTGAATGCCCGACACCACGGCCAGCGCGTTGACCAACACCAGAATGCCGAAGATGGACAACACCCCGTTGACCGCCAGCGCCGCGTCGTCCGGCAACCAGCTGGTCAGCGGTTCCACGAACTGCAGGCCGCTGGCCACCGCCACCAGGCCGAACAGCGAACCATGGCCGTCCCACTTGGCAAAACGCAGCCATAGGCCGATGAAGCCGGCGAAACACAGGGTTTCCGCCAGCGTGAACAACACCATGAACAGCATGCGGCCGGTCAGGTTGTCGCCCAGCTCAGCGGTGTCGGCGCTGGCCACCAGACCCAGCGCGATCAGAAACAGCAGGGTCTGCCAGCGCGGATACTGATACTCGCCCAGGGGCTTGACCCGGAAGCGCAGCAAATCCACCACATCGTCAATCAGCAGGCGCATGTCCGCTCTCAGTCAAAGACTACCGTCTTGTTGTTATAGGACAGCACGCGGTTATCCATATGCCAGCGCACGGCGCGCGACAACACCACTTTTTCCAGGTCGCGGCCTTTCTGGATCAGGTCGTCCACTTCGTCGCGGTGAGAAATGCGGGTGACTTCCTGCTCGATGATCGGGCCCTCGTCCAGATCCTCGGTCACGTAGTGGCTGGTGGCGCCGATCAGCTTCACCCCGCGCGCAAACGCGCGGTGATAAGGCTTGGCGCCGTCGAATGCCGGCAGGAAGCTGTGATGGATGTTGATCACCCGGTCCGGATAGCGCTCGACGAAACCCTGGGACAGGATCTGCATATAGCGAGCCAGCACGATGAAGTCCACGCCGGCCTCTTCCAGCAGGCGGAACTGCTCGGCCTCGGCCTCTTCCTTATTGTCCTTGGTGACCTTGATCACATGGAAGGGAATGCCGTTGAACTCCACCAGCCGGCGGCAGGTTTCGTGATTGGAAATCACCAGCGGGATCTCGCAGTCCAGCTCGCCGATGCGCCAGCGGTGCATCAGATCCACCAGGCAGTGCTCGTACTGGGACACGAAGATGGCCATCCGCGGCTTGCGGGTGGACAGCGACACCTTCCAGTTCATCGCGTGTTCGTCGGCAATCGGCTGGAAGGCGGCGGCGAAGTTCTCCATCGGCAGGGTGAAGCCGTCCACATCCCACTGCACCCGCATCAGGAACAGGTTTTCGCTGGTGTCCTGATGCTGGTCCGCGTGCATGATGTTGGCGTTGTAGGTCATCAGGAAGTTGGCGATGGCCGCCACCAGGCCCTTCTTGTCCGGCGCGCTGATCAACAGCGTGGCCGATTGCTTGTCTTGACTCATGATCGGATTTGCTTACTGCGAACTAAAACCGTCGATTTTACGATAGCCGGGCCGCCAGCGTCTCGCTTTGTTTGCAAGCGCCGGCCCTATCGCGCGCCGATAAAACAAAAACGCCGCCGCCGCGGAAGCGGCGATGGCGTTTTGGGCTGAACGGCGCGCCGTTCAAGCGTGCATATTGGCGGAGTCCAGAGTGTTCTGCAGCAAGGTGGCCACCGTCATCGGGCCGACGCCGCCCGGCACCGGGGTGATGAAGCCGGCGCGCTCGGCCGCCGCGGCGAACTCCACGTCGCCGCACAGCTTGCCGCTGTCCAGACGGTTGATGCCCACGTCGATCACCACCGCGCCCGGCTTGATCCACTCGCCCTTGACGAAGTTGGGGATGCCCACCGCGGCCACCACGATGTCGGCGGCGGCCACTTCGGCGGCCAGATCGGCGGTGGCGCTGTGGCACACCGTCACCGTGGCGCGCGCCAGCAGCATTTCCAGCGCCTGCGGACGGCCGACGATATTGGACGCGCCGACGATCACCGCTTTCTTGCCCTTGGGATCGATGCCGTACTCTTCCAGCAGCGTCATCACGCCGCGCGGGGTGCAGGGACGCAGCAGCGGCATCTTGATCGCCAGCCGGCCCATATTATAGGGATGGAAGCCGTCGACATCCTTTTTCGGATCGATGCGCTCGATCACCGCCTGCGGGTCGATCTGCTTGGGCAGCGGCAGCTGCACCAGGATGCCGTCCACCTCCGCGTCCGCGTTCAAGCGGTCGATGATGTCCAGCAGCGCCTGTTGGCTGGTATCGGCCGGCAGATCATAGGCCAGCGAACGGATGCCGGCTTTCTCGCAGGAGCGCTTCTTGCTGCCCACGTAGACCGCGGACGCCGGGTCCTCGCCCACCAGGATCACCGCCAACGCCGGGGCGCGCTTGCCCGCGGCCAGGCGCGCCTGCACGCCCTCGCCCACCTTGGCGATCAGTTTTTCCGCTACCGCTTTGCCGTCAATCAGTTGTGCTGCCATGGGCCGGTTCCATAATAGAGGCTGAAAAAGAAGGCGCATATTCTCGCATTTTTCGGCCGCTTCCGAAATGCCGCTGCGCAACAAAACTTACTTAAGATCAAGATAAATAAAGGGAAGTGCCGCCCAGCCCGCCGCCCGGCCAATATCGCGCCCCTGGCCGGCCGCAATTTAATTACAAACAGGTGTTGACAGCCCAAATCGCCATCCGTATAGTTGCGGTCTCTGTCGTCGGGGCGTAGCGCAGCCTGGTAGCGCACCTGATTTGGGATCAGGGGGTCGCGAGTTCGAATCCCGCCGCCCCGACCAGCAGTAAGGCGAAGCCCGACCGAGCGCCCGTAGCTCAACCGGATAGAGCACCGGCCTTCTAAGCCGGGGGTTACAGGTTCGAGTCCTGTCGGGCGCGCCAAGTAATTGTGGTACAATGCAGTGCTTGTTTTTCAGTGGTGGATGTAGCTCAGTTGGTAGAGTCCAGGATTGTGATTCCTGTTGTCGTGGGTTCGAGCCCCATCATCCACCCCACCCTATTTCAAGTTGCCGCCTCAGGGCGTCGACTCACCGCTTTCGGCGGTGGATGTAGCTCAGTTGGTAGAGTCCAGGATTGTGATTCCTGTTGTCGTGGGTTCGAGCCCCATCATCCACCCCAAATCTTAAAAAAACCCGGCCAAACGCCGGGTTTTTTCATTTTGGCGACTCATAAGGTCAGTTTTGGGCCTTGTCTGACAGTTCAAGCTCCGTATAATCGAATACATTTGCATGACACCGCTTGACTGACGACGACACCCACCACCATGACCACCATGCAGCCGATCAAGCGCCAGACGCTCACCAGTGCCGTAACCGAATCCCTGCGCCAGCGCATTCTCTCCGGGGAGTTCGCCGATGGCCAACAACTGCGCCAAGAGGCGCTGTCCAATGAATACGGCGTCAGCCGGGTGCCGGTGCGCGAGGCGCTGCGCCAGCTGGAAGCCGAAGGCCTGATCCAGATCATCGACCACAAGGGCGCGCTGGTGTCCAAGCTGTCGCTGGAAGACGTGCTGGAGCTGCTGGAAATCCGCGCGATGCTGGAAGGTTCGGTGCTCAAAGCCGCCATCCCCTGTCACACCAAGGCCGATCACGATCTGGCCCAGCAAACCCTGCGCGAATTCGAACAAGCGCTGCGCAACAACGACGTGCGCCACTGGGGGGAATTGAACTCCCGCTTCCACCTGGCCTTGTACCGCGCCGCCAAGCGGCCCAACACGCTGGCGCTGATCGAGCAGCTGCACAACAAGACCGACCGCTACACCCGGATGCAGATCCTGTTCACCCGCACCATGGAGCGGGCGCATGAGGAGCACAGCAAGCTGCTGGAGCTGTCCCGCCAGGGCAAGGCCGACGAGGCGGCGGAATTCATCCGCTTCCACATCCTGTCCGCCGGCCACGCGCTGGAAGACTATCTGCGCGGACAGAGCCAGCAAGCCGCCCTGAGTTGAGGCCGCTGCGCGTTCAGACTTTTTGAATCTGACGCGCAATTCTTTGCGCTATCAAGCGCGTCGGCGGCGCGCAATAATCCGGCCATGTAAACCGCCGGACGCCAGTCCGGCCCCACAGGGAGACATGGCCATGCAACACCCATTCATCAGCCGGGAAGCGGAAGGCCTGGTCAACGGCCAGGCGGTGTCGGACGGCGCAGGCGTGCGCCTGCTGCGCGTGCTCGGCTCCGATCTGCAAAGGCGGCTGGACCCTTTCCTGATGCTGGACGAATTCCGTTCCGACAATCCCGACGACTACATCGCCGGCTTTCCCAGCCATCCGCACCGCGGCTTCGAAACCATCACCTATATGCTGGCCGGCCGCATGCGCCACCGCGACAATACCGGCCAGGAAGGCCTGCTCGGCCCCGGCGGCGTGCAATGGATGACCGCCGGCCGCGGCATCGTCCATTCCGAACTACCGGAACAAGAGGATGGCCTGATGCACGGCTTCCAGCTGTGGCTGAACCTGCCGGCGGAGCGCAAGCTGTGCGCGCCGTGGTATCGCGACATCCCCGCCGCCGAGATTCCGTCTGCGCCGGCCCAAGGCGAGGCCCGCCTGATCGCCGGCCACTGGCGCGGCCAGGCCGGCGCGGTGGAACGCGAAGCCACCGAACCGCTGTACCTGGACCTGCGTCTGGACGCCGGCAGCGAAGAGACGCTGGAAATCCCCGCCGGCCACAACGCCTTCCTCTATGTTTACCAGGGCGAGATCGCCGTCGGCGCGCAACAGCGCGGCGTCAAGGCAAGGCAGATGGCGGTGCTGGACAACCGCGCCGACAGCGACGGCGTCAGCCTCCGCGCCGCGACCGACAGCCGCTTGCTGCTGATTGCCGGCAAGCCCTTGGGCGAACCCATCGCGCAATGGGGCCCCTTCGTGATGAATACGCGCGAACAAGTGGAAGAAGCCATAGCTGATTTCCGCGACGGCCGCTTCTGACCCTCAAACCCTAAGCTGGAGCCGCCATGCCGCTGCTTACCCAAACCATCGCCAGCCTGGACCGCGACATCGGCTTTCCGGTGCGCCGGCTGCTACCCACCCGCCAGGCGCGCCGCGTCGGCCCCTTCGTGTTTCTCGATCACATGGGCCCGGCCCGTTTCGCCGCCGAAGGCAGCGCCGGCGATGTGCGGCCGCATCCGCACACCGGCCTGGCCACCGTCACCTATCTGTTCTCCGGCGCGATGATGCATCGCGACAGCCTGGGCACGGTGCAGCGCATCGCGCCCGGCGCGGTCAACCTGATGACCGCCGGCAGCGGCATCACCCACTCCGAGCGGGTGCCGGCCGACATCCGCCAGCAAGGCGTGGCGGTGGAAGGCATGCAGCTGTGGCTGGCGCTGCCGGACGAGCAGGAGGAATGCGAGCCGGCCTTCGCCCATTACCCGGCCGAGGACTTGCCGCGCTGGAACCAGGACGGCGTGGAACTGAACCTGCTGATGGGCGAAGGCTGGGGCCGTCGCTCGCCGGTCGCCTATCCGCTGCCGGTGTTCTACGCCAGCGCCGCCATGCCGGCCGGCGCGCGCTTGGCGCTGCCGGAAGGCGTGGACGAACTGGCCGCCTATGTCGCCGCCGGCGAACTGGACGTGGACGGCGCCGCGCTGAACGCCAACGAATTGGGCCTGCTGCGAACCGGCCAGGGCGGCGAACTGATCGCACGGCGCGACAGCCGGGTGATGCTGCTGGGCGGCACGCCGCCGGCCAGCCCGCGCTATCTGGACTGGAACTTCGTGTCCAGCCGCCGCGAGCGGCTGGCCCAGGCGCGCGCGGACTGGATCGCCCAGCGTTTCCCGATGGTGCCGGGCGAGACCGAGTTCATTCCCTTGTGAGAGCGGCCGGCTAAAAACAAAACCCCCGCCAGTTGCCCGGCGGGGGTTTTCGCTTGGATCAAGCGTCTTACTTGCTCTGGATGCCGCCTTTCACCACGGTCGGCGTATTCTCATGCTCGGCGCGGATCAGCGGCGCCTTGCCGGAAGTCACGTCGCTGACCGCCTGCTTCAGGATGCCTGACGGGGTGCTGTTCAGCTTGACCCCGCCGCCGCCCTTGTAGCGCTCGGTGGCGATGTCGGCGGTTTCCACCTTGGAATCGCCCAGGTCCACCTTGCCGTTGGCGGACGACACGGTCGCACCGGTCAGCTGGGTCTTGCCGCCCACTTGCAGGGTCACGCCGTCGGCGCCGGCGATGCCGGTGACAGTGCCCACCGAGTTGTCGCGCTTGACGCTGACGTCCACGTCGGCCTTCAGCTCGGTGCCCTTGTCCTGGGCGTTCAGCAGCTTGTCCTTCAGCGTATTGCCGCCTTTGCGCGCCAGCGTGTCCAGCGTGCCGGACTTGGCCGGGCCGGAAGTCGGCTGCTCGGGCAGGGTGACGGTTTCGCTGTTGGCGTTGAAGCTCACCGCATTGGTGGTGTCTTCCTTCAGGCCCTTGTTGAAGGCCAGACTGTCGTACTTCTCCTTCACCTTGTCGGACGCGGCGTTGACCAGTTCGGTGCCCTTCTCCTTCACCTTGTCCTTCAGCGGGCCGGCCTTGTCGGCGACCTGATCAACCAGGCTGGCCTCCTTGCCGTTGGAGCTGTTGACGCCCAGCGCCACGTCCACCTTCACGCTGTTGTCGCGATCCTGACGGCTCTCCAGCGCCAGCTTGCCGCCCACCTGGCCAGTGACGGTCTTGCCGCTGACATTGGCGCCGGCCAGGGTGGCGTTGCCTTCGGCGTTCAGTTCCACTTGCTGCTTGGCGGTCACGGCGGCGTTGGCGTTGCTCAGCTTGTCCTGCTGATCCACCTTCACCTCCAGGCCGGCCTTGATGTCATGCACGTTCTTGGTGCTGTCAGGCTTGATCTGGCCGTTTTCCTTATCGCTGCCGGCCTTGTTGCCGCCGCCGATATTGCCGGCCACGCTCCAGTTGTTGCGTTGGTTGCTGGACTGCGCCGACTCCAGGCGGATATCGCCCTGGCTGTCCAGCTTGGCGCTGTCGCCCTGCACCTGGGTGCCGCTCAGGCGGATGCCGCCGCTGCCGGCCGCTATGCTGGCTTTGCCGCCGCTGACCACGCTGCCGCCGGTCTGGCTGCGGCTGGACTCGTCGGTGCTGGCGTAATTGCCGCCGGCGCCCACATTGAAGCCCTTGCTCGCCTTTTCCTGACCATTGCTCTGGCTGCCTCCGGCCTTGAGATCGAAGCCCCACTGGCTGCCGGACTTGTCGGCGCTGGATTCGGCGGCCTTGAACTCCACCTTGTCGCCCTGCAGCGTCACGTCGCCGCGGCTGGCGATCTTATCGCCCTGCAGACCCAGCTTGCCGCCGGCCGTCAAGCTCACGCCGGCGTCGGCGTCCACGCCGCCGGTCACGGCGGTGCTGGACTTGGCTTGCTGCTTGTCCACGTTCACCGCCACCCCGCCGCTGCCGCCGACATTCTTGCCGCCGCCTTCGATCGGGCTGGTGGTGATGGCCAGATTGGCCTTGCCGCCCACGGTGCGCTGCTCGCTGCTGCTGCTGTTGTTGGCCTGGCTGAAGCTCAGATCGCCGCCCGCGTTGACGCTGGCCGCGCCCTTGCCGCCGGCGATGGCCACGCCCTGGTAAGCGGCGTTGTTGTCCACGTCCACCTTGACGCCGTTGCCGGCGCGGATGCCGCCGGTGACCGCGGTGGAGCTGGACGATGCGCTCGTCACCGTGCTGCCGCTGCCGGCCGCCTTGACGTTCACATCCTCGCCGGTGGTGGTGTAGACGCGCACGCCGACATCCGCCTCGGTCTTGCTGCCGCTCTGGCTCTGGGTATTGGCCACGGCGCTGAACTGATGGCTGTCCGCCTTGATCTCCACCGTGTTGCCGGCCTGATACTGGGTGCCTTGATCGCTGAGCCCGGCCTTGGCGTCCACCTTGATATTGCCGCCGTTCAGGCTGCTGGCCTGCGCGGTGCTGGATTGGCGGGTCTCCGAGCCGACGCCGGCCTTGACGCCGACATCCACGCCCAGATTGGCCGCGCCCAGATCGCCGGCGGCGCCGGCCGCGCCGATCACATCGCCCTTGGCCACTTTTTCGCCGGCCGCCACCAGCGGACGGGTCACGCCGCTGTAATCGGCGTTGACGCCCACTTCCACGCCCCAATGACTGCTGTCGGAGGTGGTTTTCTGGCTGCTGTTGGCCGCCTGGTTGTCGATGCGGCCGCCGGCCAGCTTGATGTCGCCATCAGCCTTGACCTGGGTGCCCTGGTTGCGGATGTCGCCGTCGCCGTTGCCGGCGACGATGCTGACCCCGCCCTTGGAATTGATCGCGCTGACCTGGGCCGTGCTGCTGTCGGACTGGCTGCGGCTGTTCTTCTGGTCCACGCCCAGCGCCACCCCGGTCTTGTCCAGGCCGGCGTCGATATAGAGGCCGCCGCCGGTGACGCTGCTGCTCTTGCTTTCCTTCACCGTGTCCTGCGCCGCGTTCAGGCTGACGTTCTGGCCGCTGAGGGCCGCGCCGCCGGCGCCGGCGTTCAGCTTGGAGCCGGTCACAGTCAGATCGCCCTGGGCATTGAGCGCCACCTTGTCGCCGGACAGCGTCGCCGCCTGGTTCTGGGTCGCGTCGCGGTCCACGCTGCTGCTGCTGTGCTCGATGCGCACGCCGCCGCGGTACTGCTTGTCGCCGGTGATCTCGCCGACGCCGCGCAGCGCCAGCTCGGTGTCCTTGCTCTCTACCTTATCGCGGGTCTGCGACGCCGCCACCTTGATGTCGCCGTTGGCGGCCACGTTCAATTCGCCGCCGGCGCGCACCTGGCTGCCGCTGATCGCCACGTCCTTGGCGGACTGGATGCTCAGATTGGTGTCGGACTTCAGCTCGGCGTTGACCGCCTGCTGCTGGCTGGCATTGCCTTTGCTGCTGCTCTTAGTAATGTTGAAGGCGGTGCCGCTGCGCTGATCGGTGCGGGTTTGCGATTGGTTGACCACGCTGTCGATGCTGATGTCGCCGTTGCGGCTGATCGCCACCGCGTCCCGCTCGCCGCGGGCGCGGCTGCCGGCGATGGCCACGCTGTCGCCGCGCAGGGTCAGCTTGCCGCCGGCGGTCAGATCGCTGCCGGTGTTGACGGTGTCGGTCTTGCCGTTGTCGCGGTTGCCGCCGCCGCCGATGCCGCCCCAGTACACCTGGTCGTTGCGCTGGCGGTTCTGGTTTGTCGTCTGCTGCACGCCCAGGCCGAGCGCGCCGCCCGCGTCCAGGGAAGCGTCGCGGCCGGCGGCCAGCTTGGCCGCCTTGGCGTCGATGTCGCCGCTGGCGCGGATATCCAGATCGCGGCCGGCGCGCAGCTGGCTTTGCGCCAGGCGTTGCTCGCTGGAAGCATGGTCCCAAGAGCCGGTTTCCAGGCTGGCGCCGTCGTTCTTGCGATTGCCCCTATCGCTGCGGGTATCGGTTTCCGTCACGCCGCTCAGCTTCACGCCGCCGTCGGCCTGCAGGCGGATGTCCTGGCCGGCGCTGACGCTGCCGCCGCGGATGGCGATCTGGCCGCGCGGCTGCGCGCCGTCCACCGCCTGGTTGTCCGCCGCCGTCGCCGCCGCGGTCAGCGTGGCGTCCTGCTCGGCGCGGATGCGCACGCCTTCCTGACGCTGGCTGGTTTCGCTTTGGTCGCGGTTATAGGCCCAGGAGTTTTTCCAGGCATGATTGCTGTTGCTGGACGCGCTGTCCGCCACTTGGCTGTCCAGCGTCAAATCCTTGCCGCTGAGCGCCACATTGCGGCCATTGATGTCGGTGGCGGCCAAGGTCGCCGCGTCGCCGGCGCTGAGGCTCACATCGTCGCGCGCGCTGATGACGCTGCGCTTGATGCGGGTATCGCTGCCATTGCTGGCGGTATTGCTTTCACCGGTTTTCCAGATAAACCAGCTCTCGTCGTGGCCGCTGTCTTGGGTGGTGGAGGTTTCCGCCCGGCCGCGGCTGTCGATCTGGCGCGCGGCCAGAGCCACCTTGCCTTCGCTGGCGCGGATCTGCGCGCCTTCCAGCGCCAGTTTGCCCTGGCGCGCGTCCACCGACACTTCCTGCGCGCCGTTCAGGCTGCCGCCCACATTGACGCCGGCGCCGTCGGCGGTACTGATGATATTGATGCGGCCGGCCTGCATCGCGCCCAGGAACACGCTGTCCAGCAAGCCCACGCCTTCCGGCGCCTTATCGCTGCGCAGCACCTTGGCGTCCTGGCCCTGGTAATCCACCAGGTTGAAACCGGCGCGCACATTAAGCTGCTCGCGCGCGGCGACATTGCCGCGCACATCGATGCGCGGCGCGATCAGGTCCAGCACGTTGACGCCGCTCAGGCCGGCGCCATTGACGCTGAGCGCGTTGCCGTTCATCGCCGCCTGCAAGGAGGCGATGGCGCCGTTTTCGATATTGGCGTTGCCCACCAGCAGCGAAGCGCGCGGCGTGTTGATGAAGCCGCAGCCGCTGCAGGTGATGCCGTTGGGGTTGGCCAGCACATAGTCGGCGGCCTTGCCGAACACTTCCTGCTTGCCCAACAGCAAGGACGGGTTGCGGCTGATCACTTCGTTCAAGATCACGCTGGCTTCGCGCCCGCCCAGCAAGGCGTTGGCGCCCAACTGGCCGGCCAGCTGCGACTGGCCGCCGGCGGCGGAGTTGTTGAACACCGCGCCGGGCTTGCCGACGTTGAAATCCTGGTATTGGTTATGCGACAGGCCCGCGGCGCTGGGCGCCACGATATTGACCACCGCCGCGCCGTTGGCGGCGTTGCTCACCTGCGGCTGCGCGCCGTTGCCGCCGGCGACGATGCCGGCCGCCATCGCGGCTTCCACCGCCCAAAACGCCAGAGTCAGCGCTGCGGCCACTTTCCCCGTTACCGATAAGCCGAAATTTATTTTTTTCTTCATGATTTGAGTCCCGTTCATTCAGAGAACAAGCAGATCCGGTCCAAAACCGTCTATCCAAACGCCCCATGTTCCGTGGGCCTTTCCAGCCTGCCAGCCGGATCCGCCCACAATGAAACATACGTTTGATTTCGAATCTACGTCTCTTTTTAAATCAATTCAAATGAAATACTGCCAATATCGCTTAGTCGCTTTCGCAGCTAATTTCTTTCAAAAAATATTCACGACAAAAAATAAATGCCAAAGGCATCACCAGGACAGCGCCAGCTTGGCGAACAGCTGATGGCCTTCCTGCTGCCAGCCGGCGGGCTTGTACAAGGGCCGGCTGTATTCCAGGTCCAGGCTGGCCTTGCGGTAGCTGAAAGCCAGGCCCAGGCTGGCGCCGGCAATGCTCTGCCATTGCTGGACCGAGCGATGCGGCAACACCCGGCCGCCGTCCAGACCGATACGCGGCGTCACGCCGACGCCGGCCAGCTCAAAGCGGCGCGACAAGGTATTGCGCCAGGACCAGGCGGTTTCCCCGGCCAGGGTGTTGCGGCGGAAACCGCGCACCGCGCTGGCGTCGGACACGTCCATCTGCTCGACGCCGGGCAGATAATCGCGGCTGGTCTGGCCGGTCAGCGCGCTATTGAGCTGATACGGTCCGCCGGGCAGACCCAGGCTTTGAAACCAGTTCAGCGAAGCCTTCCACTTGGTGAACTGCGGGTTGGGTCCGTCCGGCGCGCGCGGGTCCGGCGCGCTGGCGCCCAGCCAGCGCGTGCCGCGCTGCACGCCGGCGTCCGCGATCAACACGCCGCCGCTGAGCAATTGCAGCCGGGACAGGCCCAGCTCGGCCACGCTCAGCGTGGGGCTGGTGATCTCGATCTCGCTGTCGAGAAAGTAATTGCGCACCCGTTTATGCGTCAGTTGCGCCGTCAGCGAGGTGGTCTGGTTCTGACCGCGGCTCACCACCCGGTCCACGCGCAGGCCGCTCTGGGCGGTGCGGCCGGACAAATTCACCGCGTTGCGCTGCAATTGCAGCGGGTTCAGATAATCGGCGCGGCTGGCGAAGGCGCTGAACGTCCAATAGCCGTAAGGCAGGGAGTAAAACAGCGATTCGCTGCGGCTGTGCCGCACCGCATTGTCGTTGCTGGTGCGTTGCGCCGACACGCTGACGAAATCGGACAGACCCAGCGGGCTGTCCCAGGACAGGCCCACGCCGGCCTGCACCCGGCCGGTGCTGTCGCGGCCGGTGTTGTCGGCGTTGAAGTTCAAGCGCCAGGGCGCGTCCTTATTATTGCGCAAGCTCAGAATGGAGCCGCCCACGGTTTCGCCGGGCAGGATGTCCAGCGTCGCCTTGCTGGACGGCAGGCGGTTGGCCTGGTCCAGGCCCTGATCGGCGTCGTGGATGTTCAGCGGCCGGCCGACCACGCCGGGAAACAAGGTGGCCGGATTGCTGCGCCGGTCGTCGCTGACGATCTTCTCCACCCGCCCTTCGTGCACGCGCAAGGTCAGCACGCCCTGCTCGTCCGGCCCTTCGGCCGCCACGCGCGCAGCGATATAGCCCTTCTTCAGATAGAGCTGGGTCAAGCCGCGGCTGAAGCGGTTCAACTCTTCATTGTTCAGGCAGTCGCTGGCCAGTTCGCCCAGCGAGGCCACTTCCTTGCGGCTCAACAGCTTGATGCCGGCCAGACGCACGCCCTTGACGCGCAGGCAGTCCAGCTCGCTCATATCGGCCGCTTGCGGCCTCCGCATCATATTGCTGTCCGGCTGCATCTGCCGCAGCCGCTGCTGCTGAATGATGGCGTCGAAACGGCGGCTGTTGTCCTGCAACAGGCGCCGCGAATCGTTTTCCATTTGCTGATGCATGCTGCCAGACATGCCGGGCACTTCCGCGGCCTGCGCCGCCACGCCCCAACAAACGATCCCCGCCATCCGCCAGAGCCGAGCTGGAGATGGTTTTTTATATTTAATCATCATCGGATTCGTAACTATTTTTAAATAAAGGAAAACAGAAATTCCATGACGCGTCCAGACTAATGAGAATAATTATCAAATAATGACACTATTACCCAGACTTGATGCCAGCCTTGCGGCCTTAGCGCAACATAAAATTCAATACGAATAAAAAAACCCGGCCAATGGCCGGGCTTTCCGCTTAGTCGTTTGATTCTGAAATATCTTTCAGAAGATCAGAAAAAACTTATTCGAACACAAAGTGGGCGCGCTTGATATTGCACAGCAATTCATAGGCGATGCTGCCGGCGGCGGCTGCCACCTCGTTGACCGACACCGCGTCGCCCCACAACTCCACCTCGCTGCCGATGCCGGAGGCGGGCAAGTCGCTCAGGTCCACGGTAATCATGTCCATGGACACCCGGCCAATGATGCGCGAACGGCGGCCGTCCACCGCCACCGGGCTGCCGCTGGACGCCAGCCGCGGATAGCCGTCGGCGTAGCCGCCGGCGATCAGGCCCACCCGGGTCGGCCGTTCGGTAACGAAGTTGTCGCCGTAGCCGATGGGCTCGCCGGCGGCCAGCTCGCGCACGCCGAAGATGCGGCTGCTCAGCCGCATCACCGGTTTCAGCTCGTCGCCCTGCGGGAAGCCCGCCGGCAGCGGGCTGGCGCCGTAAAGCAGGATGCCGGCGCGGCCCCAGTCGCGCCGCGAACGCGGGTGACACAGGATGCCGGCGGAATTGGCCACGCTCTCCTCCCCCGGCAGGCCGGCGGTGGCGGCGTCGAAGCTTTCTATCTGCGCCAGGGTCATCGGCACCGTCGGCTCGTCGGCGCGGGCGAAGTGGGTCATCTTGACGATGCTCTCCGCCTTGCCGCTGGCCTGCAAACGCTCCCAGGCCGCGCGGTAATGCCGCGGCAAAAAGCCCTCGCGGTGCATGCCGCTGTCCAGCATCAGCCAGACACGGAACGGAGCGGCCGGCTGGGCCTCTTCCAGCATGCGCAGCTGTTCTTCGCTCTGCACCACCAGCCACAGCCGGTGGCGCTCGACTTCGGCCAGCTCGGCCGCCTCGAACACGCCTTCCAGCAGCAGGATGGGCGCGCTCACGCCGGCGGCGCGCAGGTGCAGCGCCTCCTCAAGACAGGCGACGGCGAAACCGTCGGCGACATCGGCCAGCGCCTGAGCGCAACGCGCCGCGTCGTGGCCGTAGCCGTTGGCCTTCAGCACCGCCAATACCCGCCCGCCATGCTGGCGCTTGGCCAGCAGATAGTTGTCGCGCAGGTATTGGGTGCGGATGGTGGCGATCAGCGGCCGCATGCTCAGGCGCCCGCCACGGCCGGCCGGGCGGCCGGCACCACCAGGGTTTCGCCCTGTTTGGCGTAGCGCTGCATGGACAGACCGTCCAGGCTGATCTCCGGCTTGGCGCCGGTGATGATGTCGGCCAGCACCTTGCCGGAACCGGCGCCCATGGTCCAGCCCAGGGTGCCGTGGCCGGTGTTCAGCGACAGATTGGCGAAGCGGGTGCCGCCGACGATGGGCGTGCCGTCCGGCGTCATCGGCCGCAGACCGGTCCAGAAGCTGGCGGCCGGGATGTCGCCGCCGTTCGGGTACAGATCGCCCACCACCATTTCCAGCGTTTCGCGGCGGCGCGGGTTCAGCGACAGATCGTAGCCGGACAACTCGGCCATGCCGCCGACGCGGATGCGGTCGTCGAAGCGGGTGATCGCCACCTTGTAAGTTTCGTCCAGCACCGTGGACACCGGCGCGCCGGCCGGATTGGTGATCGGCACGGTCAGCGAATAGCCCTTGACCGGGTAAACCGGAATATCAATGCCCAGCGTCTTGACCATGTCGCGGGAGAAGCTGCCCATCGCCACCACATAATGGTCGGCAGTCAGCAAATCGTCGCCGACGCGGACGCCGGTGATGCGCTTGCCGTCGCTCTCGATGCCGTCCACGCTTACGCCGAAGCGGAACTCAACGCCCTTGGCGCGCGCCATCTCGGCCAGACGGGCGGTGAACAGATTGCAATCGCCGGTTTCGTCGTTGGGCAGTTGCAGGCCGCCGGTCAGCTTGTGCTTGACGCTGGCCAGCGCCGGCTCCACCTCGGCGCAGCCGTCCCGGTCCAGCACTTTGAAATCCACGCCGCACTCCTTGAGCACGGCGATATCCTTGCTGACGCCGTCCACCTGGGCCTGGCTGCGGAACAGCTGCAGCGTGCCGCCCTGGCGCGCCTCGTAGCCGATGCCGGTTTCGGCACGCAGCTCTTTCATCTTGTCGCGGCTGTATTCGGCCAGACGCATCATCCGGCCCTTGTTCACCGCGTAAGCGTCTTCATTGCAGTTGGCCAGCATCTTGGCGATCCACTGCAGCTGGTACAGGCTGCCGTCCGGCTTCACCGCCAGCGGCGCGTGGCGCTGGAACAGCCATTTGGCCGCCTTCAGCGGAATGCCCGGCGCGGCCCAGGGCGTTGAATATCCGGGGGAAATCTGGCCGGCGTTGCCGAAACTGGTTTCCAAAGCCACGCCTTCCTGGCGCTCCAGCACCGTCACATCGCAGCCCGCCTTGGCCAGATACCAAGCCGTGGACACGCCCAGAACACCGCCGCCCAGCACGATCACCTTCATTTTCTCTCTCCGTTTGCAGCACTACATGGCTATAGTGATTTTGCGTAGTATATTAATGAAACACTGGGTTTTTTCACCAAAGTAGCGTCAGACTACAGATTTTTAAACTGCAAACTTTCATAGACATAGTGAAAACATGAAGAAAAGTTCAAGCGGCGACAAAGCGCTGGATAAAACCGATCTGAAAATCCTGCGCCTGTTGCAGAAAAACGGCCGCATCTCGATGACGGAACTCTCTGAAAAGGTGGGACTTTCCACCACGCCGTGCACCGAGCGGGTGCGGCGGATGGAGCGCGACGGCATCATCGAAGGCTATTACGCCCGGCTCAATCCGCACGCGATGGGCGCGGCGCTGCTGGTGTTCGTGGAAATCAAGCTGGAAGCCAAATCCGGCAATATCTTCGACGCCTTCCGCCGCGAAATCATGCGCATCCCGGAAATACTGGAATGCCACCTGGTCTCCGGCGAATTCGACTACTTAATCAAGGCCCGCATCCCGGACATGTCGATGTACCGCAAGCTGCTGGGCGACATCCTGCTGCAACTGCCCTCGGCCAAGGAGTCCAAAAGCTATGTGGTGATGGAAGAGGTCAAGGAGACCTTGCTTCTGCCGCTGGGAGAATAAATTAGCCGTTTAAAATCACACTCTTGCCTTTGATTTAAATCAAAAAAGGCTTGCATTCCCCTCCCGCCTCAGCCAAACCACAAGCAGCTGTTGCTAGCGTAAAACTACCTAGGCGGGAGATGAGGATGTTCGGCTTCATGAAGGCGGTCGACAAGACCGCGGACGCGGCGCGGCAGGTGCGCCAACTGGAAAGCGTGCTGGACCACGCGGACAATCTGATCATGCTGTGCGACACCAGCCGCGACAACGCGATCTTCTATATGAACAAGACCGCGCGCGACATCCTGAGCCGGCATCGAGAAATGATGAACCAGAAATTCCGCGCCGGCGTCGACGTCAACCACGCCCACGGCCACAGCATCCACCAATTCCACCGCGATCCGGAGTACAACCGCCGCATCCTGGCCGACCTGGCCAGCTGTAGGATCCCATCTTCCTCTAGATGAGCCCCACGACAGATCAACGGGGTTCTAGACGAAAGTGGGACGGAGGCGGTACGGGCGTCCCATCTTCCTGGAAGATCCTCTCCCAAGCCTTTCGCCGCCGCTGCACCGTGTCCCGCCACTTGATCGGATCCCCCACCTGATATCTCTCGATAAATCGGGTAAGCGTATCGGTGCGAGTATATACCAGTTGGCGGCAAGCTTCGATGCTGGTGCCGCGGAGCGGGTAGATGGCTAAGTGCTTGAGCATGTTCATCACTTTCCTGGGCGAGCGGCCAGTCAGGTCTGCGATCTCGGTACCGAAGATGTACTGCCGCAGGAAGCGGTCGACATCTGCTTTGCGCACTCTGGAGCCTTGGTGCTTCTGGTTGCCCAGCTTGTGCGAGCGGATGTAATCGTTCTGCGTCAGCCAGTACGCCACCTGCTGCTTCACCCCCAGCACTTCGGCCAACTCCGGAATGGTGACCCAGTTGGCCCGATCCGTGGGGAGACCGGCACGCCACTGCTGCAGGGCCTTGCGCTTGAACACCCAGCGCGTGATCCCGGTCTTGCCGATGAGGGTGGCGCAGACGGCCAGCTTGCCGGCCTGGACCTCCTCAACCAACGACACAACTTCGTCGGCATTCCACTGCCAATAGTGCAGCACGTCGGCCAGCGAAGTTTCGTCTTCATCGAGAGAATAGACCCGCGGCAGCGCCTCGCCGAACTCGGCCAACTGATAGACCTCCGAGCTGGAAATGCACCATGGCAGCAAAGGCTGGTCGTTGACTCGGCGGGCGGAGGGGAACAGCAGCTTCAGGATCCGTCGCATCCGCACCTTGCCCAGACCCAGCACCTCCATGGCCTTGGTCATGGTGATTTCCCCCGCAAGTTGTTCCTCCACCTGGATCAGCCGGTCTTTGCGCACCATCAGGAAGCGGCGGCCTTTGCTGCTGATGGTTTCTTGCCCTTCCAGTTGCCCGGAACGGATCAGGTAGCGCAGCCGCGCCATGGAGATACCGAGTCGGTCGGCCGCCGCCTTTCCAGGAATCCACTGGATGTTCTCCAGGACCTCGATGGTGAACCGGCGATTCCGTCTCGCCACACCACCTTTCCAGCGCTGCGTCACCCATTGCTCGAAAGCTTCGCGAACCGGGTGGTAAACACCATCGCGCAGTCCTCCGTCGTAAAGGTAACGATAAGCCTCCTGAAACACGGTATTCAGGCTGATCTGCGGATCTCCGCTGGACGTTTGCAGGGCGTCGAGGGCTGCGTGGAATTTGTCGGGCCAGAAAACCAGCATCTCCGCCGCCAATGAGGTGATGGGCCAAGACACTTCCAGCAAGCCCGCATTCATGATTTTGAGTGGTTTGAGCGTGGCGACGGGATTCAGATAAGTACCCAGGTAGCGGATTAGGCGCTGTACCTGCTCCAGGGTGAGCCCTTGGAAGGGATAGCCATGCGTTTGTGGAACCGCTTGCTGCAACAGCATCTGCTCCAGCGTTTCCGCCAGCAGAATGGCGGCCGCAGGCGCCCCCTCCGGGATCTCCCGACGTAGATCGGCGCCGCAATTGCAACGGAGCAGGCTGTCTCGGTGCCAGGTCATCGACTCGCCGCAACTGGAACAATGGTCCACCAGCCAGGTGCCGTGCTTGGGGCAGGTGTCGAAATACAGCAGCTCCCAGCCGATCCGCCATCGGGCTTCTTCCGCCAGGCAGTACGGGCAGTACCGGGCGAAGCGTCGGTTCCAGATGCTGGGTTGATGCTGCTCCAACTGGGCCACGTGGCGAATATGGCTGTGCAGCTCCGGATAAAGCGGGTCAGGGGGCAGCAGCTGTTGCTGTCGCAAGGCCTCAGGGGTGAAGGCGATGCCAAGCTGCTCCAGGTCTCGCAGGCTCATGAAGTTTGCCTCGGCCAGCCGGAATAGATAGCCGATTGGCCCCTCGGTTCGCGTTGGGTGGGGACGGATCAGCAAGCTGGGGGCATCTTGCTGGGGGATGGTGCTGTCACACATGGGTCACGCCTCCTTTGCTTGGATGCAGGCCCAGCTTGATGGCTACCGGCGAGCCGACTGGGTCCTTACGGGTATGCGGGTAGAACACCTCGCCGGGGCGAGTGAGGGGACGCAGCGACGACTCGGGGTGGAAGGGATTCAGCGTGTCAGGCACGTCTTTCCAGATCCGCTCGCGAAAGCCGGCACCCAGCACATCCAGCGACAGCGTGTTGAGGCCGGCCAGGTTGGCGGCGCAAACCGCGCCCTCCAGCAGCTTGATGGTGTAGTCGAGCAGCCCGAAGCTGGCGGTGTGGATGCGCCGCGCCAGGTTGGCCTCATGCAAGGGAATCTCGCAGCCCAGCGGCAGGCAGGGCGCGATGCCTTTGAGCAGTCCCCGGTATTCCAAGAAATCCGCCTCATCGTCGAGCTGGAACGGATCCATGGGGATGCACTGCGAGAAGCGGCGCGACAGCTGCTCGTTACTGCGGATCACCAGTTCGGCCGCCGGCAGCCCGCACGCCACCATGCCCACGCAGGTACTTTCCAGCAGGTTCTTCAGCCAATCGGTGACATCCCGGAAAGCTGTCGCGCTGGGGGTATAGAACAGATGCTGGAACTCATCGATCAGCAGCAACTCCACACCGCATTGCGGAAAGAAGTCGACCAGGCGAGTGGTTTTTTCGGGGGCAGTGCCGCGGTGCGACTTCCGGTCCCCCATGGCCTCCAGGATGGCGCCGGCGAGACTGCGTACCGTCGGCGACGACGGCACTCGTACGATGAGGACCGGAATCCGCGTGCGCTGCATCTCAAAACCGCGTGGTGACTGCGCTTCATACGCCCGGAGGACGGTGCTTTTGCCGGCGCCGGAGGGGCCGATCAACAGCACGCCGCCGCCCACACCATGCGCGCGGCGACGGTGATGCAGTTCGGCGATCTGGAACAGCGCGTGGCGAAAGCGTTGGTGGTATATGGGTTCCAGC
Source organism: Chromobacterium rhizoryzae (assembly GCF_020544465.1). Taxonomy (NCBI): domain Bacteria; kingdom Pseudomonadati; phylum Pseudomonadota; class Betaproteobacteria; order Neisseriales; family Chromobacteriaceae; genus Chromobacterium; species Chromobacterium rhizoryzae. Next base: position 1,395,796 of record NZ_CP066126.1, on the reverse strand, counting down.
TGCAGTTTGTAGCCCAGCACCTTGTCGGACGCGTAGCCGGCGTTCGGGGCGAACTGCCGCATCAAGTCGAGAGGATCCATCACACACCTCCCTTCTTGGCCGATACCGACAGCTCCGGCAGATCATCCTGCAATCCGTCAGGCAATGACTCCGGCAAAGGAGTTTTGCGGGTTTTGACGGGTTTTCTGGCGGCGACCAGCGGATCCTGCTTTTCCAGCACCGTTTCGCTGTTGAGGTTGAACTGGCGCGCGCCGGACTTTCGATAGCCCATCTTCTTGTGCTGCAGCGCCGCCTGCGCTAGCTCCTGGATCTCGCGTTTCGCCTCCAGCAATTCAGGGGTGTTGCATAGCTCGCCGAAGCGTTTGCGGGCATGGGCGCGGATGGTGCGGTGCATTTCCCGAGGTAGACCCTCGGCGTATTCCATGTCCCGCGCCGGAACGCGCAGATACGTCTTACTGTCCGGATCCAGCACATGAATGTGGCCGACATCATCCTCGTAGGTTTTGATCTCCACAGGGATGTTTTTGCCGAAACGCCGGCGGATCAGTTGCACGTGGTGGTCGTTGTAATGCAGGCCCTCGAACTCAATGCCGTAGTGGAACAACGTCCGGCTTGCCGGAATGCCGGCGATCAGCTCCAACTGTTGCGGGTCGGTGGGCAGCGCAATCGGGGCCCGGTTGGCGGACTCTTGCCAACGATCCAATGGCCGGCCTTTGATGCCGCGGTGAGGCGTGACGTTGTAGACATCGACAATCCAGCGCACCAGTAAATGCGTCAGCGTGGCCATGTCCAGGCAGGCCTGTTTTTCTGCCGGGTAGTCGCCGCGCTCCTGCGGATTGGAAAACGTGGTGCCCGGCAGGGTGTGGATGAGATCTACATTTTGTGTGCGGATAAATCGCTCGATTGCCCCCTTTTGCCACGATACCTTCGAGCCGCAGAACAGCATCACAATGCTCATTTCCAGGCAGGCCTGTTCAAAGCCGGTGCTATGCAGATCAGGGCCATTGTCGACAGCGACCAACTGCGGGATGCCATAGGCTGGCCAAGGGTTATTGATATCAGCCCACTGACTGAGCAGATCCTCCTTGGGCAGGATGGCCCGTCGTAGGCACTGCAGCAGCGAGTTGGCGGAGGGTGCGCCAATGCTGATATAGAAGCCGACGATCATCCGGGAGTATTGGTCGATCGCCACGGTAATCCACGGCCGGCCCAATGCCAGTCCTGTCACCAGGTCGATGATGATGAGGTCTAACGGCGTGTGGTCGATCTCGATCCGTTCCAGGATGGCCTGGGTCTTCACACGGCCGATCGCGACGCGGTATTTCATGCGGGCGGCTTCGGCGCCTTCGCGGGCCAGATCGACCAGATCCTGCTGTAGAGCCTCCAGCCAGCGGAATACCGTGGTGCGGCCGGGGCATTTCAACTGCTCATGAGGGGACAACGTCTGATTGATGGCATCAGTACGTGCCTTCATCCGCTGGTAGACCGCCACTTTCGGCAGTTTGTTATCGGTGAGATAGACCTCGGCGATGACCTGCTCGAACAACTGATAGCCCGGTTTGGTCTGGTGAATGGACTCTGGTCGATTCCAGGGAATCAGTTTCAGAATCGAGCGGGTGCTCCGGTAGCGCCGCCACCAGTCCGATACGGTCGATGCGCAAGGCGGGTAAGGGTCTCCAATCTCGCTGGCAAGTTGATCAATACGTGCCTGCCAGAGCTGCACGTTGTACGGTGTGTGGTCCGGATCGATGCTCTGCAGATAATGCAGGCGGCGCCGAACGATGGCCTGGATTTTGAGCGGATAGGTTGATAGATCGCGCGGCGTCACGAGATAGATCGCCTCGCCGAGGTTGGCCAATGACTCTTCGTCGATGATCCACTCCTGCGACTGCCAGCGTTGCAGGATTACCGCGGAGGTCAGCGTCAGAACCTCACCTTCGTCTGAGAGCAGTTGCAGCTTGCCGCTGGCTAGCCGGCGGTCCAGCTCCCAGCGAGTCTGTCCCTGCAGGAAGCCCAGGCCGCGTTTAAAAGTAAATCGTTGCATGGCGCTCTCCCGCAGATAGTTGAACGAGGGTGGCCGGCGCGAGGGGCTGTGTCAGGTCGACATAGAGCTGGGCTTGCGCGATCAGGGTGTCGGTGACGTCTGAACCGAACTGCTCCAGGCATTGCGCCAAGGGGATGGATTCGGTCAAATAGAAGGCCGCAGCAAGCTGGCGGCGGGTTGGGAGGGGGCTCGCGGGATGGTTGTAGTGATACAGCAGTGTTTGCAGGGTGCTGAACTGCGGTTCCTGCCGGATTTCTTCTTCAGTCAGTAGCCGATAGTCCAGACCTTGTGCCAACAGCTGTTCGGCAATCTGGCGGTATTTCGCTTTGACCTGAGGGCGGCTTAGTTCGGATGAGGGCTTGATCTCAATGAGCAGCGCCCGTTCATCGCGCAGCGAGGCCCGCAGATCCGGGATATAGGTGCGCATGGCCTCCCCGTCCCAGTAAGCCAATTCTTCGGGCTGCTCCTGGTAGGCCACCACGCCGGGCGATAGCTCCAGCAACAGCAAGGCATCGCGTTCCAGCAGCGACTCCCATGCCACCATCCGCTTCATTTTTTTGGAGGGGAAATAGCCACGGATGTGGCGTCCCCGACGGGTGACGACTCGTCGTACTCGCATCGTATTCTCCCGGCTGCGCCGGCAAGAACTCTCCCTGCGCAGCCACGCATCTGTTGGAAAGTTGGCCAAAAATGGACGTTAAAATCCGCCGTTCAGTTGGAAACTGACCGTTTTTGGCCGAAAACAGGGGGAATTGGCTTGACCACTTGGATGCGCGAGACGATACTGAGCTTGTCTAGGGCAAAAGATTCGTCTTTTGCATCAAAGGGGTAGCCGTCAGGTTACCCTTTTACATTTCTACCCTCCTTCCATCTGTACTCAGGCTAAACAGGCCTTGTGCATGCATTACTTTCTCCTCATCTGCTCTGCGATTTTTTCAAGGGCATCTCCACGGCAGATCTCCGTTGCATTGCCTCATGCAAAATTGCCAACAGCTCGGCGTTGACGCTGCGGAAGTTCGCAGCCGCTTCTGCCTTTAGCCACTCCGCAATCGTTTTGGGAAGCCTGTATTGGGAGCGATAGATTTCGGTTTCGACATGAGGCATGAATGGCTCCGGACGAATTGGGGAGGTAAATTTAATAGTGGCATAGTTATATTTTGATGCCAATTAGGCATTGAAAAAATAAAAATGTAGTGTCAAATTGACATTATATTTTTGCCTAAATCGCGGAGCGAATATGACTGAAAAACTCTACCGTACGCAGTTGCGCCTCCCGATGCGTGTGTACGAGCAACTGAAACAGCAGGCAGATGAGTCTGGTCGCTCGCTGAATGCCGAGATTGCCTACCGGTTGGAGAACTCATTGGGTGAGAAGGCACTAAGAGATGGGAGGTTGCCAACAGAACGGCAGAAGGTGGAGCTCTTGTTAGATTTCGAGTCCTGGCTACAGGAATCGCAAGGAGATCTGAGTGAAAAGGGTGCTTTGAAAGAGTTTTGCCGCCTCTACAACGGAGGCGATCCAGATTATGAGCAGGTTGAGACTGTTCATGGTATTGAAGAGGTTACACCACGCTTTCTACGCGACTTAGCTTTGGCTTGTCGCCGCTACGCGCGTGAATCTCCCTATATTAGCCAGCATTTAGACCCAACCATGTCACAGAGGCACGTTCCAGAGGTGCGGAAGGCCGCACTTGTGAAAGGTTACCTTTGTTGGTGCGAGACACAGACAAAAAACCCCATGAATCCAGATGCTTTGAATAGCTTTTGCAGAGAATATCATGAGAAAATGAACCAGAGAATATTGGATATGCCTACTATATCTCCCGGGTATCTTGAGGAATTAGTCATAGCTTGGCTTTACAAGCTACCAACGTACTTAGCAACGCTGTCAGAGAAGAGTGATTTTATGCGTGAAGCCATACAGATTATGTATGAGCAATAGTTCACCAAACCTCATGCTCTAGAGAAAACTGTAGGGCACACGAAGACACAATAGATGTTAGACCTCACATCAATGCGGTAGATACAACCGAATGCGAGCAGCCATAACCTTATTGCATACACACCCTGTTCATGATTACCGTATTGGACGTCGATAGGACTCACCATTCTTGCCCGTCCAAGCTTCAGTGTTGTCAATTTGGATACAAGCTACAATCGTACCATCATTTTGCTGGCACTTTTCAAATTTAATTAATTTAGCCTGACGCCGTTTCATAGCATCGGTTTCCTTTTCAATCTGAGCCAGATCCTGCCGCAGAGATTCAACAATTTGCCTACGACTCTCAATCTCTACTTTTGAAGGAATAGTACGTTGAAACATCCAATAAGCGCAGCCAAGAAGAATCAGTTGCACCAGAGCCCACATAGCAAATAGCTTCCATCCAAGATGCCTGGCGGAGCTCTCATAACGTTTTTTTGCACTTTGTGCAGCCTTATCTGCGTCAGCAAACTTACTCGCGAGAAGATCTGCGGCTTTGCTTGCAGTTTTTTCTGCTGAGCTTTCGATCGCCTCAGTTATATCCCACTTCAGGAAATTGATTCGTTGATCTACCTGTTGACGCAACAGATTTAGGTCAGATATTGCTTTTTCCGTAGCCTGTTGATCGTTATAAGTGGCCTCGAGTATTTTTTGGACAACATCCATCTGGCTCTGGATACGATCATCAACATTTGTGTTATTCATCTTTAATGTCCAAAGCTAGGTCCATCTCGTTCTATTTCTTTCTGTCGTAGCTTCGCATGTGAAAGTTGATGTTTCAGGTCTCTTTCTGTTCGTCCCATATGCAGGTCTATCCAATTCCGATGCTGTAAACGCAACTCAATCAAATCCTCCATGGGGGCATAGTGTAATGTCCCATCCGCCTGGGCTACTAATAAAAGACAACCGGTACCGACAGTTCCATTTCCATTCGTTCTGCGCACCCACGCCAAGTACTCGGCTATATCCTCCTTGGATAGGTGAGCTGGCGGATTCATGACCTCATCAGCAATTGATTCTATGAAGCTTTCCAAGCGATGTTCATATGCGTTATCGTTGAAGGCATCCAAATATGGGATGATTCGTGCAATTAGGGATTTTTTCTCTGCTGCTGTTTCTATATACCAGTGAATGGAACGTGAGACGGATTCCATAGGTGTCCCCTGTACTGCGACACTGAGCATTTGGTGCCTTCTCTTTTCTTTATTTGAATGATTTTCAGCTGTTTTGAACTCTATAAGACGTAAGACACCTGGAAACTCAACCATCAAGTCACCTAACAGGTGGTCTGCAGGTGTTTGTTGTAGAAGATTAATGGCGCAGCCTACAGTGCCTTCATTGCGCTTGGCTCGTATTGAGAATCCCAAGCCAAATAAAAAATTCCCGATGACAATGTTTTCGTACAACTTCATAGTTTACATTTCCCATGCTTTAAACTTGGGCAATAACAATATGCGTACAATGCAAATGCATGAGCACCGTAGCCATCTTACTCCTTATCCGTATCCTAAAAGATTTATCTGAAGCATGGCGCTTGCCGTGCATACCACAAAAACTGACCAGCGAAGCGTTATACTTTTTTGTGCCTCCAGAAAAATTAGCTATAAAGACTTATAAATTCAGGCAACACAAAAACAGATAACACAGGAGGTTAGATAATGACTTACTGGCAAAAAGCTAATAAAGCAAAGCTTTTAAAATAGAAGATAGCAATAAGGCGTTTTAGGTATTTTCTCAATGAGGTGGTATGCTGTACTCACCGGAACATTGTATTCATCAGCTTTATTGAAAAGTATTTCCCTAATAACCTCTGGCTCTTCCACCTCAAATATGCCCAACGCCCAGTACGTACGCATCTCAAGTGCTGATTGACGCATTTTAGACACCTTCACCATGTCTCGCATCATGTTGCTCATACAGTTCCCGACATCAGGATGCTGTTTAATTTCAAGCACTGCGTAAGAGCCTATTTTCCATCCCTTTTTTCTGATGAGAAAATCAGGCTTGAGAAATGATCTCTCTTTTTCGCGGCGCAGATCATACCCCAAAGGCACCTCACGCCACCATTCCGGTTCAGAGTTATGAGTGGATAGAAATCTAGCAAATTCTATTTGAAGCCATATTTCCCAACCAGCTATCTCATTAGCCTTAATCAGTTTGAGCCCATTCTGGACTTGCTTACCATTAAAGAACTCCGCAAGTAATTCACGAATATATCTAAAATCTCTTTCCAATTTATTTCCAGTGAACAATCGAAAATTATTTATATCTCTCCATTGCCTTTTGTGGAGAAATAGTAACCGACAACACTACCTAGAATGGTAGTGCAAAAGGTGAGGACTTCGTGGAAGTATTCGTTTCGTACTATGCCAAAAAAAATTATTAAGATTGTCGTGATGGACACCAAGATCATCGAAAGAATTGGCTTAGTTCGATGATTCAATCGGTATGTCATAGTGTCTGTTTTCCCAAGCCCGCCACAAGTGCCACAAGCGAGGCCGTAATGAGGGCCTCTTTTTAACTCATTCTTGGCTTCACAGACCTTGCAACTGAAACCATCCAATCCGCTACTGCAGGTACCTGAGCCCTTACAGTGAGCGCAGGCGTGGAGCAGATGATGTTCTGAAGTCATGGTAGTCCGTAGGCTGGGTTGCGGATGCCAATCATGCCATTTGCAACATGATCATGGTAGGGCTCTGGTGCGAAAGAGTTGATCCTTCTCAACGGGAAGCCAAGCCTGTAATACTTAACAAGATTGGTTAGTTGCTGACCTTCGCAGGGCTCGTATCTGACTCTAAAGCCCCCTGCTACTGAAGGCAGGGGGACGTCGCCGCTACCAGAACGCAGTGGCTGATGGCGGCGTCGAGGCGTTGTTCGATGCCAATCGTCGCACACCCAACCCCATGAACCGCATAGACGACGCCATAGAGGCGACCGTCGTTGCCTATGCAACGGAACAGCCTGCGCACGGGCAAGTGCAAGTCAGCAACGAACTGCGCCAGCGCGGCGTGTTCGTTTCCCCTTCGTGTGCGCTCAGTCTGGCTGCGACATGACCTAGCATCGTTCAAGCAGCGGCTACGTGCTCTGGAACATCTGGTAGCTGAACAAGCCATCGTGCTCACCGATGCGCAGATCGCGGCACTGGAGCGCAAACAAGAAGATGATGTCGCGCATGGCGAGATTGAAACAGCGCATCCGGGCTATCTAGGCTCGCAGGACACCTTCTATGTGGGCACGATCAAAGGTGCCAGGCGGATTTACCAGCAAACCTTTGTCGATACCTACAGCAAGGTGGCATTTGCCAAGCTCTACACCACCAAAACGCCGATCACTGCGGCGGATTTGCTCAATGACCGGGTGTTGCCGTTCTTTGCCGAGCATGGGATGGGGGTATTGCGTATGCTGACAGATCGCGGAACCGAGTATTGCGGCAAGCCGGAAACCCATGATTACCAGCTGTGCTTGGCGGTGAATGATATAGAGCACACCAAGACCCGTGCGCGGCATCCGCAGACAAACGGCATCTGCGAACGCTTCCACAAAACGATCTTGCAGGAGTTTTACCAGGTGGCATTCCGCAAAAAGGTCTATCTGGAACTTGACGAGCTACAGGCCGATCTGGATGCTTGGTTGGTCTACTACAATCAGGAACGCACCCACCAAGGCAAGATGTGCTGCGGCCGCACGCCCGTACAAACCTTTATTGATGGCAAACGGGAATGGAGGGAGAAGGTAGACAACTTGAATTGATCTGACAGCCAGGCACCGTCAAAACGGGAGACTGTCAGATCAGGTCTGAACTTCTACACTTCAGCCAATCGTCTTAGTAGCTCTGCGCGCTTTTTGGCGAAATAAATTTCTGCCTCTTCATTCGGCACACTAGGAGCGGGGTCATCTATGGCTGCATGGACTGCTTGGCGTACATAAGCGTCATAGGCCTAGGAGGAGGACGCCTCCACAAGGGCGGCTGGTTCAGGCTTTTCATGGTTTGTATCCTTGCAAGCCGAGTGCTCGACCACTCGGCCGGAAGGTCAAGTACTGCAGATATGCCAGTTCGGCTCAAGTGACAGACCTCCATGCACCTGTGCACGCAACTTGTATCGTCCTATGAATTTAGAAAGGGTTCTACTGATCCACTTTCCTCGGTAATAGAACCGAATTTTCTGCCCCTAGGCTTTCCACCCAGGCATTTACGGCTTGGTCGCTGATAACCTGACCAAGATCGACATCGGTAAGCGCTTCTTGAGTAAGGCGTTCGCGCTTTTCTTCTCCTTCTATCCAAGCAGATAGCGCCTGTTTCATGATCCACTCCGGAGAACGTTCCAGGCGACTTGCCATTTGATCGATTCTATCAGCCATTTGAATCGTAACATGAACAGAGATCACTCTAACCCGGCAGTCAGACATCATAATTTCCTTAGAAAAATCATTGACTTAACGACAGAAACTGATTCAAAAATACCATAGCAGAACCCTAAAACCAAACCTACGTGTCAAACGAGGTGCTTAAGACACTAAGAACTGTGTCATTTGGGAATATAGCAGCCTAGATGCCTCGTGAGTCACACTGGGTTCAAGACGGCCTTGAGAAGCTAAGCAATTAACAGCCCACAGATCGATGTGACCTGTTGCAATTCCCTTCGTAGCGACTTAGAAAATTCATGAACATCAGCAATTTATATTCCATTTGGCATAATTCACGTATGATTACAGTGTAATCAACGAGTGCAGCACATGACAAAAACTCGAAAGCAGCAACTGGCCACAGCCCAGGATGGATATCGCAAGCGCCGGCGCAAAGAAGGTTTTGCACGTCTACAGACATGGTTACCGGGAGAAGCTATGCAGAACCTAGCGGAGCTCAGAAAGACCTTGAGGCTAGGTCAGGCAGAAATACTGGAGTTGGCGATTGCCAAGTTGCAGAGAGAGTTACAAAATCGCGATAATGAGGTGCAATTATGACAACGGTAAGCAAAATAGAGTGGACTGAGCGAACTTGGAACCCGACAGTGGGGTGCACCAAGATTTCCCCGGGGTGCAAGCACTGCTACGCAGAGGGTATGGCTGGTCGATTACAAGCGATGAAGACTCCCGGCTACGAGAACGGTTTCGAATTGACGCTGTTGCCACAACGCTTGGATGACCCACTGAAGCGTAAAACGTCGACCACCTACTTCGTGAACTCAATGTCGGATCTGTTTCATGAAGACGTGCCGTTCGACTATGTGGCTAAGGTCTTTGACGTTATCGAACGCGCCCACTGGCATACATTCCAGATCCTGACCAAACGGGCAGATCGTCTGGAGGCGTTCTTTACCGGTAAAACCGCTCCAAGCAATGCTTGGTTAGGCGTGTCGGTTGAGGATCGCAAATACGGCGTACCGCGCATTGATCACCTTCGCCGTGTCGACGCAGCAATCCGCTTCCTCTCCGTTGAACCGCTGCTTGAGGATGTCGGCGCGCTGGATCTAACCAACATCCATTGGGTAATCGTGGGTGGGGAATCCGGGCCTAAAGCACGGCCGATGAAAATCGACTGGGTCGACTCGATTCGTGGCCAATGCGAAGACGCCGGTGTTGCGTTCTTTTTCAAGCAGTGGGGTGGCTGGGGTGCCGATGGCGTGAAACGTGCTAAGAAGTACAACGGTCGTGAACTACATGGCCGCACGTGGGACCAGATGCCGGATGTAGAACAACGAATCTAAGACCGAGAAACCAGAACTGGATGACAGCCAATACCAAGTATTTGTGGAAATTGGGAGCCCCGCTTCCAGTGCTGCAACAACACAGCGCGGTTAAACACAAGATCATTCAGTCCTATGTGCGCGACTACATCATGACACTGATGAAACGCGCCAGCATCCCCAAGCTACAACTAACCTTGGTAGATGGTTTCTCTGGCGGTGGCTGTTATCTGGACGAGGGAGGTCTACCTGTCGATGGCTCCCCTCTGCTGATGATGAGGGCCGTGCAAGAAGCGCGCGCACATCTCAATCTCGATCGGACCATTCCCCGTGATATCAGCGCCGATTATGAGTTCATTGATATCTGCCCCGATACTGTCGAGTACCTACGTTATTGGCTGAATGGCCGCACAGAAGAGGGAATCATACCTTTCCATGATGCTCAGCGTGCCAGGATACAATGTGGTGACTTTCTCAAAGAGTTACCACGGCTGATTGACACAATCCGGCGACGCAAGATGGGGGAGCGGGCTATTTTTGTGCTCGACCAGTACAACTACTACGATTTGCCACTGCCCTATATCAAGCAGATCTTGCACTCTCTAAAGAGTGCAGAAGTGATCCTGACCTTTAATGTCGGCGCGATGATTACCTTCTTGTCGGATCGGGCGGCTAACAGGAAGCCGGTTGAGCATGTCGGCCTAGACAAGTACATTCCCTGGGAAGATATCAAGCAAATTAAGGCCGAAGAACAACAGACTTGGCGTCGCACCCTACAGCGCTATATCGCCCACGGCATTCGACAAGAAACCGGCGCCCACTATGCGACGCTTTTCTTTGTGAAGCCGCATGGTCTGAATAAGTGGGACTATTGGCTAATCCACCTCTCCAAACACTACAAGGCTCATGAGGTGATGAAGGATCTGCACTGGCAGCATGCTACAGAGTTTGGTCATGAGCTGGAGCCAGGAGTATTCATCCAGGGTTACGATGCCAATCGGGATCAGACTTACACAGGCCAAGACACCTTCGACTTTGGCAACACTTCCCGGGTCGTATGTGTGGACGGATTACGTGAACATTTCGGCCACCAATTGGCCGAGTTGCGACAACCGATCCCGCTTGGTCAACTCGTATATGCCTGTGCTAGCCAGTCACCTGGTTCAACTCAACATTTCCTCGAGGCGGCCAAGCTGCTACACCACTCAAACGACGTGATCATCACCAGTGCCGATGGCAGGAAGCGGCAACATTCCAAACATTATCACCTGGATGATGTGATTGAGTTTTCCCCTCAGATACGGCTGATCTAAAGGCAAATCTTCGCACAGATGACAAAGCCAATTTGTGCCAGAAACTAGCCAAATAAACCTTCCGAGGCAATCACTGGCCCAGTACGCAGTGACTTTGTTTTTAGCTTCCCGGTCAACTGCATGTTCAACAGATGGCCGGCAATACGTTTGGTGAGCTTAACGGCACTCGGGCTGGAGTTGGCTGATGCAAAAAACAAGGCAAATATGGGAGACCCTTGATCTGGTAGCTTGATTGGGTCCAGCACAACCGGAAAGATGGTATGTAACTGTCGTTGCATGTACGCCAGAATCTCGTCTTGGCTGAGCACCCGTTGCCGTTTTGTTGCAGTCTCTTCTGCCGCGAATAAGTCAGTTTGATCGGTATCCCGGTAAAAGTCCTTCATCCAATCAGTCGTGCCGAACAAGCGTGTCAGTGCTTCTGACTTGCTGGCATCGACCTTGTCGAACTGATTCGCTGCCTGCCGGCACACGGCGTTGAGTGGGAATAGATACCAGAGGTCAATGGCACTGGTGGCCGCGATCTGTTGCAAGGTCTCCCAGCGCACCGCCATTCCATAGGGATCCAGAAACATGACGGCGCGACTATCCTTCCAACTGATCTTCCGGAGTAACTCACTGACTCGAGCATTGCCGTCCCCGGCCAACACCTCGACTCGTTTACCAGGATAGGCCTGCGCCAGCTTGTTGAGTGCTTTGACATGCTTGGCTTTGATATCGATGAAGTAATAATCGTCAAAGCCAGGTTGGACCTCGAGAGCTCGCTCGGCAGAGCCACTGATCCGAACGGTTTTTCCATCAAGATTGATCGCGCACTCGCCGGTGCCGGCGAAGGCGTCTATGAACACCCGCCTAAATGGCGAGCGAGGCAGTGGCTTGTCCTGCAGGGCGGTGTTAAACGCCTCCAGGTAGCGCTGCAGCATTTCCAGCTTGATCACCGTCCAGTTACCGCCAAAGCCGTGGTAGTGCAAATCGCTCATTGCCAAAGGCCCAAATTATTCCATTGTCTTTTTTAACTCATAATCACTATGTATGACAAGGTGAAAGGCGATGATCTCGGGAGAGATCGCAGAAAAGCGAGTGGTGCCTTGATCGTGAACTATTACTCTCAGGCTATGGCAGCAATCGATGCATAGGGCAGGATTGCCTACAGGAGCTGGGTCAGTCCAGCTGCTTCCCAAGCGACAGTTGTCATCTTTTATCTGGTTTTCAGAGGACAGCTTTACCCAACTTGCTGATGGTTCGAAAAGGACGAAGGCAGATCGTCGGCCAAAGCCGTCGTATGCTCTTTGCCGTGAATTTGACGGAGGCAGCCTTATCTCACATTTTCCATATGAGCAGGATAGGCCATGATCATTCTGTCATGCTAAAATCATAAGATTGGGACCCCAACCAAACCCGGCACAGTCCAACAGGCCGCACCTGCCTGTCGAGAAAGTATGGAGTGGCTCCCATGATTGAAACCTCGGGAGATACCCATTGATCCAACCCACAGCCGCCCCAGAGAAATCCTCAGAAGTACTTATTCGTCTCGAGCATGGGGACAGTGCCAAAGCGCTATCGATCGACCAACTCGTACACAGAGAGAACTACGAGCGCCTTCGAGATCAGGTTATCAAACACCTCAAGACCTTAGATACCGCAGAAGCGGCCTCAAGGTATGACCCTGGTAGTGGCTGGACACAGTTCCTGGATGGGACACGAGGTGCGGGCAAGTCGACATTCCTTAGCTCGGTAAAAGTCGCCCTTGAGAACGACGCCCAGGTGAATGGCCATCTTGCTTTCATCAACCTGATCGATCCAAGTCGCATTGAGCGCAGCGAGATTATCCTTCTTGTGATACTGCAACAACTTCGCAAGCGGGTTGACGACGCTCTCAAAGCGCAGTGCCGATCGCAAGACGAACAGCTACGAGAAGAATGGCACCGCACTTTCAAGGGAGTCGCCGGAGGCCTGAGCATGTTCGCCAAGGACTACCACCCTCTTAACGATTTGGACCCGGATCTGTTCCTCGAATGGGGACTGGAACGTGCCGGCGATAGTACGAACCTGCGAACGAAGCTGCACTGTCTGTTTTCCACGGCCTGCCGTATCCTCGGCGTACGCGCGCTCATGTTGGCATTCGACGATGCCGACACGGACTCCACGCATGCGGTCAGCCTGTTGGAATGTATCCGGAAATACTTGGATGCCCCTCTCGTAATGGTTCTGGTGACAGGTGACCTTGAGCTCTACTCGCTGCTCGTGCGCCAGCACTTCGCGCAGACAGTTGCTGGCAAGCGCGAGGCGGCCATAGAACTTCAACGCCGTTCAATACAAGGGGATCGGTCAGCCCAGTACCTGCGTATGATTGATCACCTAGAAGAGCAGTACCTACTCAAACTCTTCCCGATCCACAGGCGCATGCAACTGCAGCCGCTCTGGAATGTCATGCTTCGCGCGAACTGTCGGGTTACGCATCCCGCTTGGGGGACCGAACCGATCCATGTTAAGGATGTCGTCCAGACAATTGTTCGGCGCGGATTGCGCGTCAAAACCAGTGGCGACGTTGCTATCTATGTTGAGTTCCTGCTCAAACAGCCTCTGCGCTCGGTGTTGCAGGTCATGGCCAGCTGTGCTCCGTATCTGAGGGGCTCTTCAGCCCTCACATTGGCGCCTGCATCTTGGTCAGCCGAACTATCGACTGCGCTCTGTCGCTCTCTGCAAGCCCTGGCACTAACCAGCCTCTACAAGTTCTCAGTCGACACCGACGCCATTGCTGCGCAAGAATTCCCCGCGTTGGCGCAAGCTGTGTTCGATCTGTCTCTTCTGGATGGCGACATTGATACTGCGCCGTATCTCCGCCCAATGTCAGCAGAGCAGGACATCAGGGTCAGCTTCGCAGCCCTAGCGGCAGAAGTACCCAATTTCTGTGCGGAACGGCCAGGGATGGCGTTACGCTATCTATTACGCGGGCCCGGTAGTGTCTCGCTCTACTCTCTCGCCCGCACCCATCCTGGCGAGAAAGACCTATCCCCTTCATTAGATCGCGTCTATCAATTTAAATCGTATCTGGGGATCGGCCGGCGGGAAGACAGCCTTGACTGGGCTCGGCGTGCCACTGCAGTCATCGCCCTGCCTTACAGTATCAATCCTAAGGCCCGCGTCGTGCTCCCCGGCGTTGTCGGATTGAATCGGAAAGGGCGTAAGTCGGAGCACACGGCTCGAACCGCGATCCGACTTGCTGTCGAAACCAGTGCGATCCAGCGGCTACCTGTCTTTGCGCTGAGTATGGTCGACGTTGCGAGTAACACCGGCACTCGCACGTATGGGTCCATCTTCACGCTCGTTGGCCTCATCGAGAAGCTGCTTTCCGCGGATTCGGAAAGTGATCAGGAAGCTCGCATAATCTTCGAACGTGCGTATCCATCGTTGACTGTGACTGCCCCCAACTGGTCGCCTCAAGGAAGCACCGCGGATTTGGGAGACGTGGAGGCATCAAAACCTGCAAAACCTGGAAGTGAACCTTCTAAGCAAGAGAAGCTGTGGGAGGACATTGATGCCTGGCGTCGAAATGCGCTGCAGTTGGCTGAGGCGACCTCTCCATCTGCCATTTTTCTCGGCAAAGTCTGGACACGACTCTTCTTCAGCCTACAGAAGGCCTCCGAGGAGTTGAGACCTCACGCTGACTTCGGCGAAGTGATGGAGATCTTTGCGCTCTGCGTCATCAATGCCTTCCTGGTCGAGGAGGCGGAGCATCACCTCCCGGGCTCGTCCAGCATTTCGACCGTAGATTTGCGTGTAGACAGAAACAATCCTCGAACTTCGGCCTCTTGGTTTGTCGACAAGCTCAAGTCTATGCAGCCGCAACGACGCGATTTTCCTATGACATCGATAGTGGCAACATGCCCGCTGCTCCTGGGACTACTCGATGTCCACTTGGGCTACGCCGACACGCTGAAGCAGTTGTTTCCCGAGAATATGGAGACGGCTTCAATTGAAGCGCTACTGCGCCCCAAGGCGCTAGCTGGGCATATGAAGAAGGTCTCTATAGCGGGACAGACGCGAACTCGTTCGCAATCAACCGCACCCAACACTATGGAGCCACGCGACGCTGGTGAGGCCCCCGCAGAATGAGCACCCAGGCCGCATCTATCGGCTCGCTCCTCTCGGCCTTGCTGCTGTCGGACCACCGAGTCCTGCGACGCTCCTGGGAGACGCCCTTCACTCACCCACTGGAATGGTCCGAGTTGCGGGAGCCGACCTATCTCGCCTATCAGCCCTGGGCGGCACGTTTCCCGGATCATGTGTTCGATTCGGCGTGGAGGTTCCTGACTGCCCGTCAGCAGCCTGACCAAGGGACCCTGCTCACTGCGATAAATGCCCTCATCGACGAATTCCTGGAGTTGCGGCATGGAGAGGTGCGCATCCGTCGCGATCTCTTTGGCTCCTGGCTGCAGGGCGTGGCCAGTCGGGTCTCTTTGCTCCCGATCCAGGCCACGGCAGACGTGTCCCTTGGTGTCGGGCGGTACACCCTGGTCGGCTCCTCCCGCTTGCAACCAGTCTCGTTCGATAGCGGGGCCTCCCCGTGGCGACGTCAGATCCTGCCCCTGCTCCGGCCGGAGGAGGCACCAGTCGCCGACTATGTGGAACGGGAAGGACTACATGAGACGCATTTACATCTGAACGGCAGCACACATGCCGAGATCTGCTGGCTGCGCGCGATCCGCAATCCACACACGGAGGCCCGAGAGTTCGTCGACGCGTGGACCCGTGGCAAACACTCCGGACGTATTCGCGAACTGGTCGGGCAGGCGAATCCCGAGCTGACGCCGCAGGTCTTCTATCAGCACCTGCGGACCGCGAGCCGTCTTCGAGCATGGCTCGTCGGTGCCGCTAAAGACATGATCACACCGAAAGTGCTCCTGCCCACATCTTGTCAATACTTGTCCTCCGCAGGCAACGACGAATGGTCTATAGGCCTGCGAGAGCCGGCTCCATCGTGGCGAAACGAACCTGATATCGAAGACGAACTTACTTGGATGGCCGGTCTCGTCTCTAGGCTCCTGCAACGGCCGAGCGTGCAGCTGACCCGCATGTTTCACGCCTACTTGCTACTGTCGAACGAATACTATCGATTGCTCGTCCAGAGCGAGGCACAGTACGGCTTTGACCAGTTCCAGAAGTTCACTCTAACGGAACTCCGCGAGCCTGCAGAACGGGACTATCGAACGCGCTTCCACGCGATGCATGGGCCCCGGTCGGCGACCAGCACGGTCGGGTATCTGGAGGGTCGCTTCGCACCCAAGGATACCCCAGTGAAGGCTTACAAGCTCTTTAAGGCCATCCTGGGCGGCTACCTCAAATACCTGAGTGACACTGCAGACATCGGGCGCTCGCACGGCAGGCCTCCCCGCACCCTCTCAGCTTTATTGGCCGAGCTGGATCGATATTTCCAGTGGCCGATCATTCGGCACCGAAGCATCCACCGCCTAACGCTTGTGGCACACTTCATCAAACAGCCTTGGCCTCCAGCGCAGATGCACCAAGCGGGCCCTTTCCGCCACTACCCGCTCGATCTTCAGTTGCGTCGGATGACGGGCGTAATGCTTTCGGTGCTCGCCCGGTGGCCTCGACTCCAGACCTGGGTACGGGGCATTGATGCCGCTGCTAACGAACTGCATGCGCCACCAGATGTATTCGCCTCTATTTTCCGTGTCTGCCGGCGAGCAGGCCTGACCCGACACACTTACCATGCAGGAGAGGATTTTCGTCACCTGCTGTCGGGGATCGCTACTATGTGGGAAGCATTGACCCTGCTGGATCTGCGCGACGGCGACCGCATCGGGCACGGCACGGTCATGGGAATCCGACCAAGCCTGTGGCTCGAGCGGATGCCGGCCACGATCATTCTGTCCCGTGGCGAGTGGATGCTGGGTGTGCTGGCCGCGTGGCAACTTCTGCGGGATAGGCCAGGGACCCAGGCGTGTGCTTTCCGGCTCCAACGAGAACTGGAGGAAGTTGCTGAACAGATTTTCGGGCGCTCGCTGGCGGCTCGTGATGTGGAGCGCGCGATGGCGCTTAGAGGGTTAAGTCGCTACGACCTGATGCGACAGCAAACGGGAGAGGGAAACTCGCACCACATGTCCTTGAGCGAACTTTGGCGAGAGGAGACAGAACTGGTCTGGTCAGCGTGCCAGAGCCAACCTCAACCCGTCGGATTACTATGGAGGTGGTTGAGCGACGAGAGTGTGCAAGCGTGCTCGGACGAACTGATCGCCAAGGAGGCTCACTTCCTAGATGCACCAACCTACGTCCAATTGCAGCAGGCTCTCATGCAGCATGTGGCCGATCGTGGAGTCCTCATCGAGACTATGCCTTCAAGTAATGTCCGTATTAGTCAGTACCACAACATTGACGAGCACCACTCGCTGCGCTGGATGCGAGTTCCAGGATACGTCGAAGAAGGCGACCCGGAGATCATGGTGTGCCTCGGCTCTGACGACCCAGGGATCTTCGCGGGTGACCTCGAAACCGAGTTTTACCTGTTGTATGGTGCACTGCGGCGAGCGGGATTAGGAGATTCGGAGGCCTTAGGTCGCCTGAGCGTGTTAAACGAACGTGGCAGGACCTATCGCTTCCACCATCCCATGCTGGCTTGATCGAGGGCGCGGTAATGATACTCGGCGATTGCTATCATGGACGGCTAGGATGAATCGCCCTATACCTTCTAAACACATAAACGGTGACCTCGACCTCCTCCCGTGACCCACTTTACTGTTCTTGGCTTGAGTAGCAGCTATGGCCGAAGAGCAGCTACTACCACGATTTAGTCCTAGAAAAAATGGCCCCCAACTTGGAGGCCATCCTTCTCACAGCGTAGGCTGTGTGTGAAATCCCAAAAATCTAGAAAAGTGGGAAAAATCTAGATCTTCATGGGATCCTACACCAGCCGCAAGATAGACCAGCATATCGCGATGATTCCGGTGGGCGAAGTCATGTTCAAGACCAAGGTGTTTCCGATCTGGGACTCCGCCCACCCCGATCAACTGCTGTGCTTCATGGCCAGCTTTCAGGACGTCTCCGCCGAAATGCTCGCCCAGCAATTGCAGGACCAGGGCAATCAGCGCCGCGACTTCCTGGAGGTCCGCATCAACGAGTTGTCCGAAAACATGCAGGCGATGAGCGCCACCATCCAGAACGTGGCGGTGCAAACCGCCGCCGCCTCCGAATCCTCAGAGCTGATGCTGGGCGAGGCCAAAAAGAGCATGGCCATCGTCAGCGACACCAATCAGGGCATGCAGCAGGTGGGCGCCATGGTGCGCCAGACCGCGGACAGCCTGGTCTCGCTGGGCCAGCGCTCGGAAGCCATCGGCCACATCGTCAACGTGATCAAGGACATCGCCGATCAGACCAATCTCCTGGCCTTGAACGCGGCGATCGAGGCGGCGCGCGCCGGCGAGATGGGCCGCGGCTTCGCCGTGGTGGCGGACGAAGTGCGCAAGCTGGCGGAACGCACCACCAAGGCCACCCAGGAAATCGGCGACATGATCCGCGCGATCCAGGGCGAGGTGCAGCAAAACGTGCGCGCCATCGAACAGGGCCGCGAACAGGTTCAAACCACGGAAAACGACTTCCAGCGCGCCGAGGGCGCCCTGCAAACCATCGTTGGCGAGATCAACACCATGCGCAATTTCGTGGTGGAAATCGCCAACGCCTCGGAAGAACAGGCCGCCACCTCGCAGGATATCGCCGATAAGCTCAGCGACATCACCCGGCAGAACTGAAGCAAAAACGCTTCACAAGCAAAGGATGGGGCGGAATAATGAAACGCTCCACCCTTCGCTTCGAGGCCAGACATGAGCTTAGCGTCCGTCCAGGCGTTTTTCGCCGCCCGTCAGCTGGACATCCCCATCATAGAACTGGAAGTCAGCACCGCCACCGTGGCGGAAGCCGCCGCCGCCCACGACGTGGAGCCCGGCCGCATCGCCAAGACCCTGGCCTTCCGCCTGAACGACGGCCGCGACGTGATCCTGGTGGCGCGCGGCGACGCCCGCATCGACAACCGCAAGTTCAAGGACGCCTTCGGCAAGGGCAAGATGCTGCCGCCGGACGAGGTGGAGGCCATCACCGGCCACCCGGTGGGCGGCGTCTGCCCATTCGGCCTCGCCACCGAGCTGCCCGTCTATCTGGATGTGTCGCTGCAAGCCTACGACGAAGTGCTGCCTGCCGCCGGCGCCGTCCACAGCGCGGTGCGGCTATCACCGCAGCAGCTGCACCACATCACCCAGGCCGACTGGGTGGATGTGTGCCAGGATTTTGCCTGAGCCCTCCCTCTCCTCTTCCGCCCGGGCGGCCCAGGCCGCCCACTCTTCCAAGCCCTCCGCATCGACCAAGCAAACGCCTGGATTTTTAAGGCTTTTCCTATTTGTGACTTCCCGCCTCTTCGCCACAATAGCGCTTATGTCATTCGCGTTATCTATTTTTAATATGTAAAATATTTAAGCAAAACATGCATTTGATCTCACGTCCGAACCCAAATCGAGGCAGAGCGACGCCATGGCCGGACTTGGCTTTCTACCGCGAAAGGAGTGGATCATGCCTGACTTCGCCGCCGTCTGGCGGTCCATCCAACACGGCCTGGCCGCGCTGGCCCTCGCCGCGCTGTTGCCGGCCCAGGCCATGGGCAGCAAGCCGGCCAATGAGATGCTGCCCGCACCGGTCGAGGGCTATAACCACACCTCCGCCAATATCAACCGCTTTAGCGTCAACCGCGCCGGCGGACCCAATATCGGACCCTACCAGGGCGGCGGCAAACAATCCTGCTGCGCCTCGCTGCCGCGCCAGTGGCGGCCGGGACTGATGGCCACCGTCGAATGGGAAAAAGACCCCAACCCGATGTCTCCCTTCCGGCGGGACCAATATGGTCGGATCCTTCCATCGGAACAAGAACGTGTCCGTGCTGAATTCACCCAACACCGCGCCGTCGTCGAAATCCCGCGCTATGAGAAGTCCTGCGGCCTCAATGTCCACTTCCTGCCCTGTAATCAGGTCAAGGTCGTCAGCTATTGCGGCGGCTATTACGGCGACCCTGGCTACCCGGTACAAGAGCCCCTCAAGATGAAGGAACCCAAGACATGCCCCAAGTAGATCAGCGTCCCGCCCCCGAAGCCGTCCACCTCCGTGCCGAGCCCTTCCCCGACAACGGCCTGCTGCCGCTCAATTACCGGCAGCGGCTGAACAATGAGCAGTTGAAGGAGCGTGACCTCAGCGACGAGAAATACCGCCGCCGCAAGGCCGCCGCCGAGGGCGGGCCGGTCTACGCCTCGCCCACCTGCACCAAGAGCCTGACCCTCTCGCTGTTCTTTGACGGCACCAATAACCATGAGCCGTCGGATCGTGAAGCCAAGCCGTTGAACACCTCGAATCTCGCCCGGCTGCCCCATGCCGTTTTTGCCACGGAAACACACGGAAGGACATGGACAACACCCACAAAGCCCGCGCCGTGTTTTTCCCTGTGTTTCCGTGCTAACCAGCTTGTGCCGTTTCCCCTCACTGCAAGAAAGGAGTTGACCATGTCTGAGTTCGTCACCTGGCGGTCCTCCCAAGCCAGCCTGGCCCTGCTGGCCTTCGCCGTGCTGCTGCCGGCCCAGGCCATGGGCAATAAGCCGTCCACCGAGATGGTTCCCGCGGGCGTCGAGGGCTATAACCACACCTCCGCCGCCATCAACCGCTTCAGCGTCAACCGTGCCGGCGGACCCAATATCGGACCCTACCAGGGCGGCGGCAAACAATCCTGCTGCGCCTCGCTGCCGCGCCAGTGGCGGCCGGGACTGATGGCCACCGTCGAATGGGAAAAAGACCCCAATCCCAATTCACCGATTAAGCGGGATAAAAATGGGCAGATCCTCCCATCAGAAGCGATACGCATCCGTTCGGAATTCACCCAACACCGCGCCGTCGTCGAAATCCCCCGCTATGAGAAGTCCTGCGGCCTCAATGTCCACTTCCTGCCCTGTGATCAGGTCAAGGTCGTCAGCTATTGCGGCGGCTATTACGGCGACCCTGGCTACCCGGTACAAGAGCCCCTCAAGATGAAGGAACCCAAGACATGTCCAAAATAGACCAGCGTCCCGCCCCCGAAGCCGTCCACATCCGTGCCGAGCCCTTCCCCGACAACGGCCTGCTGCCACTCAATTACCGGCAGCGGCTAAACAATGAGCAGTTGAAGGAGCGCGACCTCAGCGACGAGAAATACCGCCGCCGTAAGGCCGCCGCCGAGGGCGGACGGGTCTATGCCTCGCCCACCTGCACCAAGAGCATCACCCTCTCGCTGTTCTTCGACGGCACCAATAACCATGAGCCGTCGGACCGTGAGGCCAAACCGCGTTCCACCTCGAACACCGCCCGGCTGTTCCATGCCGCTTTCCCCACGGAAACACACGGAAGGACACGAACAACACCCCCCCAAGCCCGACCCGTGTCTTTCCCTGTGTTTCTTGAAACCACAGGTTTGTGCCGCCCCCCTCACCGCAAGCAAGGAGTGGATCATGTCTGAGCTCGCCGCCGTCTGGCGGTCCATCCAACACGGCCTGGCCGCGCTGGTCCTCGCCGCGCTATTGCCGGCCCAGGCCATGGGCAATAAACCGTCCACCGAGATGCTGCCCGCACCGGTCGAGGGCTATAACCACACCTCGGCCGCCATCAACCGCTTCAGCGTCAACCGCGCCGGCGGCCCCAATGTCAGCCCGTTTAGCGGCGGCGGTTCACAAACCTGCTGCGCCGCGTTGCCGCGCCAATGGCGGCCTGGACTGATGGCCACCGTCGAGTGGGAAAAAGACCCTAACCCCAGGGCTCCGATTGCGTTGGACAAAACTGGGCGCCAATACGATATGGAGGCGTATGAACGCCATGCCGCCAACTACACCCAACACCGCGCCGTTGTCGAAATCCCACGCTATGAGAAATCCTGTGGCCTCAACGTCCACTTCCTGCCATGCGATCAGATCAGAGTGGTGAGCTATTGCGGTGGCTATTACGGCGATCCTGGCTACCCCGTACAAGAACCCCTCAGAATGCAGGAGCCCAAGACATGTCCCAAATAGACAGCCGTCCCAAGCCCGAAGCGGTACAGCTTCGCTCAGGCCCCTTCCCCGAGAGCGGCCTGCTACCCACCACGCTGGCCGAACGCCGGCAGAACCTGAACGTACAGGCCGGTGACGAGAACGCCGAAAAAGCCCGCCGCCGCCGCCGCGCCGCCGAAGGCGGTCCGGCCTATTCTTCGACCAGTTGCACCAAGAGCATCACCATCTCCCTGTTCTTCGACGGCACCAATAACCATGAGCCATCGGACCGTGAGGCCAAGCCGCGTTCCACCTCGAACATCGCCCGGCTGTTCCATGCCACCATGGGCTTGCTGCCGGGCGATGCTACGGACATTCTTAGTTCTCCTGGCAGCAAGCTGAAGGATCAGGGCCTGTACCGCTACTACATTCCCGGCGTCGGCACCCGCTTCCCGGAGATCGGCGAGTTGACGCCGATGAGCAGCGGCCTGATCTTCGCCAATGGCGGCGAGGATCGCATCAACTGGGGACTGACCCGGGTGATTCACGCTTTGCGCCAGAATTACGGCCTGCCGCCCTTGCCTGATGAAGAAGCCAAAGAGCTGATCACCACGCAGATGCGCACCGCCGGCTCGCAGCCGAATGGCTACCGTTACCGCCAGGATGCCTTGCGGCCGCAGCTGGAGGCACTGGCCGAGGCCCGCTATGCCAGGTCCCGGCCCACGGTGCTGGGCATCCGCCTCTACGTTTACGGTTTCTCCCGCGGCGCCGCCGAGGCCAGGGTGTTCGCCCGCTGGCTGGAGGCGCTGACCCGGCCCGCCGATGCGCCGGAGGGGGCGGTGGAGGTCCAGCACAGCTTGATCGGCATCCCGATCTCGATTCGCTTTATGGGCCTGTTCGACACCGTCGCCACCGTCGGCCTGGCCAATAGCCTGCCGATGGCCGACGGCCACATGGCCTGGGCCGGCGACAGCCAGTTACGCCTGTCCGACAACCCCCTGTTCCTGGAGCAGTGCCAGCACTTCGTCGCCGCCCACGAGCAGCGCGCCAGCTTTCCATTGGACAGCATCCGCCGCCGCGATGACCCCAAGCAGGCCAACACCCAGTCGCGCTACCGCGCCGGCTGCGTCGAGACGCTGTATCCCGGTGTGCATAGCGATGTCGGCGGCGGCTACCCGCCCGGCGAGCAGGGCAAGGGCGTGGACCCCGAGTTTCCCGAACGGCAGTGGCTGCTGTTGTCGCAGATACCGCTGCACGATATGTACCGCGCGGCCTTCGAGGCCGGCGCGCCCTTCACCATGCCGGAACTGGCGCTCCCGCTCAGCGTGCGCGAGAGCGAACCGTGGCGGGTTATGGACCCGACGGTTCGGGCTGAGTTTTTTGTATCTCCTGAACTCATCACCCGCTTCAACGCCTGGCTGGGGCAAGCCCAGGCCGGCGGACTGGAAGACGTGTTGCGCAGCCAGATCGCCTGGATCACCGGCTGGCGCATCCACCGCTGGATTGCCGGGTCGCGCTGTATTTACGAGTACGAACATGATCAGGCGCGGCAGGACTATTTCAAGCGTTGCGACGGCAAGGACCAGCCCAAGCCGCTGCGCCAGGCGCTGGAGCGCGAGCATGGCCGGCAATTGCAGGAGGACCTGGCCCGGCGCGACAACAAGCCGCCGCCGGCACTGTCGCCGGAGCAACAGAAGCAACTCAACGATGACCGCGAACTGATAGCCAAAGCCGCCGCCGGCAAGCCGATTCCGGACGGCGGCAAGGCCAAGGACGGCAGCGAGCAGATGGTGACGCGGCCGGGCGTGGCCACCCGGGTCAATATCGACAAGGGCTTTGAGCCGGTGATCGACCAGCAGCAGCTGGAGCACGGCGCCAAGGACTTCCGCAAGGATTATGTGCCGGAGTGGCAGTTGTCCGGCGACCCCAGCAGCGTCATCGACGGGGTGTTCGATCTGCTGCTGGGCGGCACCGTTTACCTGCTCAACAGCGACGACGAGGCCGCCGAGTACGCCAGCATCCGCGAGGGCGGCCAGGCCAAGGAAAAAACCTTGTTCGGCCAACACGAGCTGCGCGATCTGGTGCTGCTGTACGACGAGCACATCCACGATTCGCGCGCCTGGTTCATGTACTCCAGCTGGATTGGCTCCCGCGAGCCGTGGACCGACTACTTCCGCTACCGCACGGTGTTCTACGACGACGAATCCAACAAGCCGCTATCGCCGCTGATGATAGCCGGCCGGGTGGTGGGGCTGGCGGTGACGCTGGGCAGCGTCGGTTTCGCGATCAAGCGCAAGGACCCGCGCTATCTGCTGGGCTTGATCTTGCCGTCGCTGGGCTTGCCGGTCTTGAGCGGGCGCGGCTGGCCGCAGTGGCCGGCCGGGGCGCTGCCGGAGCTGAGCTTCACCGACCCGCAGAGCGGAGCGGCCTTGCCGATGGCGGAGCTGGACCCGGCGTTGCGGGCCTTCAGCCAGCGGCCGGCGGCGGCGGAAGCGGCGCTCAAGGCGGCGTGGCGCGCCGAACCGCGGCTGCCGGAGTTCGGCGCCGAGCCGTGGCAGCCGACGCCGCTGATGCTGAGGGCCTGGGAGGCGCGTAAGCAGGACATGGCGGAACTGGAAGCCTGGCGCGCCTTGACGCCGCCGCACCCCAACGACCCGGATGCGCCGCCGCTTCCGCCGCGGCCGTGGTCATGGTCGTAGTGAGGCGGTAGCCAGCCTACCCGCCCAGGACTGGCAAGCCAGGGCGGGTCAGGCGCTCAGTAGCCCAGCCCCATCGCTTCCTTGACGTCCTGCATGGTGGCGCGCGCCACTTGCTCGGCCTTGGCGTTGCCGGCGGCCACCACTTCCTTGACCAGCTTGGGGTTGCTCAGATACTGCTCGGCGCGTTCAAACATCGGCTGCTGTTCGCGGAGTACGCCGTCTATCAC
Organism: Chromobacterium rhizoryzae; assembly: GCF_020544465.1. Lineage (NCBI taxonomy): Bacteria > Pseudomonadati > Pseudomonadota > Betaproteobacteria > Neisseriales > Chromobacteriaceae > Chromobacterium > Chromobacterium rhizoryzae. The sequence goes on along the minus strand of NZ_CP066126.1, from coordinate 1,370,809 downwards.
CGGTTGCTTGCAGTCCAGGCAACCGATGCCGGCGCTGGTACAGCCCTGCTTCACCCATTCGCGGGTATCGGCGTCGCTGTACACCTGGTGCAGCTGCCATACCGGGCATTTGTCCGGGCTGCCCGGATCGGTGCGGCGCACGCGGGCCGGATCGGTCGGCATCGCCCGCACTTTTTTGGTGACGGTGGCCGGGTCTTCGCGCATGGTGATGGTGTTGCCGTAGGACTTGGACATCTTCTGACCGTCCAGGCCCGGCATCTTGGACGCCTCGGTCAGCATCGCCTCGCATTCGGCCAGAATGCTCTTGCCCTTGTTCTCCAGCCAGCCAAACAGCCGCTCGCGGTCCGCCGCGCCCAGATTCTGGCTGGCGGCCAGGATTTCGCGCGCGCCGGCCAAGGCTTCGGCGTTGCCGTCTTGCAGATAGGCGGTGCGCAGGCGGTCGAACTCCTTGCCGGCCTTGCCTATCTTCTTCACCGCGGCGCGGGCCAGTTCTTCGAAGTTGGGTTCGCGGCCAAACAGGTTGTTGAAGCGGCGCGCCACTTCGCGGGTCAGCTCGATGTGCGGCACCTGGTCTTCGCCCACCGGCACCAGGCCGGCCTTGTAGATCAGGATGTCGGCGGCCTGCAGCAGCGGGTAGCCGAGGAAGCCGTAAGTGCCCAGGTCCTTGGTGGACAGTTTTTCGATCTGGTCCTTGTAGGTGGGCACCCGCTCCAGCCAGGACAGCGGGGTCACCATGGACAGCGCCAGGTGCAGTTCCGCGTGCTGCGGCACTTTGGACTGGATGAAGACGGTGGCCTGTTCCGGGTCCACGCCGGCGGCCAGCCAATCTATCACCATGTCCCACACGCTCTTGCCGATGATGGAGACGTCGTCGTAATTGGTGGTCAGCGCATGCCAGTCCGCCACCATGAAGTAGCAGTCGTGAGTGCTTTGCAGCTGCACCCAGTTCTTGATCACGCCGTGGTAGTGGCCAAGGTGCAGGCTGCCGGTGGGGCGCATGCCGGAGAGAATGCGGTTGGCGAACATGTTTGAATTCCGTTTCAGAAAATATGCGCGACCGCGCCGGAAACGAAGTCCGGCGCGTCAGGATTGGGGGGAGCCGGGCGCTTGAGAGTCGGTTTACGATCTGCTGCGCGTCGTGGAGCGTTACACGGGGAATACGCCTTGTCTCGCTCTCACTCGCAAGATCGTAAACACACTCTTAGATCAGGGCGCGCACCAGGCCGTACATCAGGCCGTAAAACGGCCGCAAAATGGTGGTCAGCAGGCCGGTGAAGATCAAGGCCAGCAGCACCCACATGCCGTAAGGCTCCAGCTTGGCGTACTTCCAGGCCATGCCGGGCGGCAGAAAGCTCTCCACGATGCGGCCGCCGTCCAGCGGCAGGATGGGCAGCAGATTGAGCAGCATCAGCGAGATATTGATGCCGATGCCGGCCTGGCTCATCAGCGCCAGCGGCTCGCTGTAGCTGGTATCCATGCCGATGGCCAGTTTGAACAGCAGCACCCACATCAGCATCATCAGCAGATTGGAGGCGGGCCCGGCGGCGGCCACCAGCCGGCCGTGCTCGCGCGGCTTGCGCAGCGCGCCGAAGTTGACCGGCACCGGCTTGGCCCAGCCAAAGATGAAGCCGCCCAGCGTCACCGACAGCAAGGGCAGCAGCACGGTGCCGATCGGGTCGATGTGCTTGAGCGGGTTCAGCGTCATCCGCCCCATCATATAGGCGGTGCTGTCGCCGAAACGGCGCGCGGCGTAAGCGTGAGCGGCCTCGTGCAGGGTGATGGCGAACAGCACCGGCAGCGCGTAAATGGTGATTTTCTGGATCAGGTTAATGTCGCCCATGATGTCTCTTGTGGGTTGAAAACGGTGTCGGGAGGCAAAAGCGGAGTTTATAGACCAAACGGCGACGGGTCGCCCTTGCCGCGACGCAGCAGTTCCACGCCCTCGGTCATGTCGATCACGGTGGTGGGCTCGGTGCCGCACCAGCCGCCGTCTATCACCGCGTCCACCGCGTGCTCCAGCCGCTCGCGGATTTCATACGGGTCGGTCAGCGGTTCCTCGTCGCCGGGCAGCATCAGGGTACAGGACAGGATGGGTTCGCCCAGCTCTTCCAGCAGGGCCAGCGCCACTTTGTGGTCCGGCACCCGCAGCCCGATGGTGGAGCGCTTGGGGTGCAGGGTGCGGCGCGGCACTTCGCGGGTGGCTTGCAGGATGAAGGTGTAGCTGCCGGGGGTGGCGGCCTTCAACATGCGGAACTGGCTGTTGTCCACCTTGGCGTAATTGGCCAGCTCCGACAGATTGTGGCAGACCAGGGTCAGGTGGTGACGCAGGTCCAGCTGGCGGATCTCCAGGATGCGCTCCATCGCCGGCTTGTCGCCCAGCATGCAGCCCAAGGCGTAACAGGAGTCGGTGGGATAGACCACCACCCCGCCCTCGCGCAGGATTTTCACCGCTTCGCGCACCAGCCGCGCTTGCGGATTGTCCGGATGGATCATGAAAAACTGTGCCATGTGGGTCAGCCTTGTGCCGGGTCCGCCGGCCGGATGATGCGCGCGGCCAGCGCGTCCCAGATGGGTTTGCAGATCGGCGGCAGGTCGTCGGTGCGGCCGACGTCGCGGCCGCCCTCGCCTGGAGCGTGGAAATCGCTGCCGGCGCTGGAGTACAGTTCGTGGCGGTCCGCCAGCAAGGCGAACTTGTGCATATCGTCCAGGCTGTGGCTGCCGCTGGCCACTTCGATGCCGCGGCCGCCGGCCTGCTTGAAATCGTTGATCAGCCGCTCGATCAGGGTGCGGCCCATATCGTAGCGGCCGGGATGGGCGATCACCGCCTCGCCGCCGCCGGCCAGAATCCAGCCCACCGCGTCTTCCAGGCCGGCCCATTCGTGCGCCACGTAGCCGGGCTTGCCCGGCGTCAGGAATTTGCGGAACACGGTGCGCACGTCCTTGACCTGGCCGCTATTGACCAGGAAGCGGGCGAAGTGGGTGCGGCCTATCATTTCCGGGTTGTCGCACAAGGCCATCGCTCCGTCGAACGCGCCCTGAATGCCCACCTTGACCAGTTCGTCCGACATCTGCCGCGCGCGGTTGACGCGCCCGTCGCGGATGGATTGCAGGCCGGCGGCCAAGGTCGGCTGGTCCGGGTCTATGCCCAGGCCGACGATGTGCACGGTGTGCTTGCCCCAGGTGACCGAGACTTCGACGCCGTTGAGGAAGGCCAGGCCCTGGCGCGCCGCCTCGGCCCGCGCCGCGGCCAGGCCGTGGGTGCAGTCGTGGTCGGTCAGCGCCACCAGGGTGGCTTCGCGCTCGGCGGCGCGCGCGATCACCTGCTCCGGCGGCAAAGCGCCGTCGGAGGCGTGGGAGTGGAAATGCAGATCGATGCTGGCCATGCTTATTGTCCGTTGGCGGCGGCCTGGCGCGCGGCTTCGCGCAACTCCCAGGCGGCCAGTTTGGCGCGGTATTCCGTCATCAAGGCGTTATAGCTGTCCCAGATGCACGGGTCGCAGCCGCTGCCGCAGCAAGCGTCGTCCGGCGGGGGCTCGGGCGCGTCCGGCGGCGGGTCGAAGTCGTCGTCGTTCATGCCGCCACGACGCGGATGGAAAAGCCTTCGCCGCTGACCTGCTGGCCGGCGCGGATCTTGCAGGTCTTGCGCAGTTCCTCCTGGCCGTCCACTCGCACATTGCCTTCGGCGATGAAATGTTTGGCGGCGCCGCCGGAATCGCAGACATTGCAGATTTTCAGCAGGTCGCACAAGGCGATGTATTCGCCGCTCAATTCAAAGGTTTCGTTCATTTTTGCACACTCGATTGGGACAGGGCTGTGAGCGGGCTGTGGACAAGAACCGCAGCGCCTTCATTTTTCACGCCTTTTTACTGTCGCTTATTTTTTAATCTATCGCCGACAACTATCCACGCCATGGCAGGACAAGCTTGTGGGCCTGTTGTGGATAATTGCGGCAATTTGCTGAATTTCCAGCGCTTTATTCTTTGCGCTCAAAATTTAGGCAACTCGCCCGGCCAGAGGGCGGCCAACGCCGCCCGCGCCTGAGCCATGCGCCTTTCATGCGCGCCGCTCACCCGCGTCGCGTCAACGCCCGCGTCTTGCAGCGCCTGCCGGTAGAGGCCGAACAGCCAATCGCGCTGGGTCGGGTGGCTGCGCAGCGGGTCCGGCTCCCAGGGGATGTCCGGCTCGGCCAGCAGGGTCAAGGCGTAATCGCCGGGCCGACACAGCGCGAGCAAGCCGGGGCTGCAATGCCCGTGCGCCACTTCGCTCCAGATCTTGCAATTCAAGGCGGTGGTGTCGCACAGCAAAACTTGGACGCCGCCGGCCAAGGACTGTTCCGCCGCCAACTGTCCACGCGCCACATCCTCTATGATTTCCGGCGTGGAGCGGTACGGCCGCGCGGCGAAATAATCGCGCGCGTATTCCGGCACCCAGGCGGCGGCGATGCCCGCCTCGTTCAGCGCCGCCGCCAGCGCGCGCGCCAGCGTGGTCTTGCCGCAGGACTCCGGCCCCACGATGGCGATCTTCAACGGCCGCGCCGCGCCTTCTGACATCCGGCTGCTCTCAAAATACGGAAAAGCGGTCAATTATACGCCGCTTGCCGCGCTATCAACAGCCGGGCCGCTGTTCTCAACAAGCAAAGGGGACAGCCCTGTGCGCCAGCTGTGGACAAGGAAGCTAAGCCCTTGCCGCAAAATGGATTTGACCGTGAAGATCAAAAAATAGGCAGACCGATGGATTACCCACATCCAGCGTGAAAAGCCATGTGGGACAATTGTGGATAAAGCCGCCAAGTCCTTGTTCCGCCAAGTGCATTTTCTTTTGCTCATTTTTTAAGCAAAAATCAGCGCCAATTCAAGACGAAGGCATGCGCCGCACGCCGTCCATCGCCGGCCCGGCCCCGCCGCGCCCATTTTCCCGTTTGCCCACACCCAAGGTGCAAAGCCGTGTGGGCGAGTTGTGGACAAGCGCGGCAAAGCCCTGAAAAACCGGCACAAAAAAAGGCCGCTCAAAAAATGAGCAGCCTGGGTCGCGCACGGCGTCTTAATGCGCGCTCATCTCGCCGCGCAAGGGCTTAGCCAATTGCGCCGCCAGTTGCTGTCCGCTGAGACCGGCGGACAGCAGCACGTGCAGCTTGGCCAGCGCCGCTTCCGGCGTCAGGTCCGCCCCGGCCACCGCGCCGGCGCGCGCCAGCGGCTGGCTGGCGGCGTAAGCGCCCACCTCCACCGCGCCGCGCGGCGCCTGGGTGATGTTGAGCACGGCGCCGCCGCGCGCGGTCAGGGCCTTCACCCCGTCCAGCAGCGCCGGATCGGCCGGCGCGTTGCCGCTGCCGTAGCTCATCAGCACCGCCGCGTCCAACATCGGGTCCGCCATCAGGCGGCCGGCCAGCGCCGCGCCCTGCCCCGGACTCAGGAACAGGCAGGCGATGCTCAGGTCTTCGCGCAGCGCCTTGGGCTGGAATTCGCCCTGCCCCGGCAACCAGGCGGCCTTGTTCCAGTGCGGATGGATGGCGAAGCGGGCCAGCGGTTCGGCGTTGGGCGAGCCGAAGCCGGCGAAATGCTCCACATCCAACTTGCGGGCGCGGCTGCCGCGCAGCAGCAGGCGGTCGAAGGCGATGACGACTTCGCGCAGCTCAGGCTGGCAGGCCGCCTCCAGCGCGTCGGCGACATTGTTCCAGCCGTCGGAGCGCGGGTGCAGCAGCGGCAGCTGCGCGCCGGTCAGCACCACCGGCTTGCCCAGCCCGCGCAGAGCGAAGGCCAGCACGCCGGCGGTATAAGCCATGGTGTCGGTGCCGTGGATGACGACGAAGCCGTCGTAGTCGCCGTAACGCTCGGCCAGCGCGGCGATGATGCGGTTCCAGTGGCGCGGCTCGATGGCGGAGGAGTCGATCAACTCGTCGAACTCGACCACGTCGAAATCCAGGCCGGGCCGGCGGAAACGCTCCAGCAGGCCGGGCAACAGGCCTGGAGACGGCGCCAGGCCGTCCGGGGTTTCGGTCATGCCTATGGTGCCACCGGTGTACAACACTAAAACGCGGCTCATGCGATCTCCTGCAAACAGTGTCCAATGCCGCGATGGTAGCTCAATTCGCCGCGACCGCGGCAGGACTGTCCACGCGCAGACGCACCGCGTCGTGCCGCCAGTACTCGTAATCGCAGTCCAGCGTCTCGCCGGCGGCGTCTCGATTGATCCGGCGCACCAGCAGAACGGGGCTGCCCTCGGCCAGCATCAGCGCTTGCGCCACGCGGCCTTGCGCCGCCGCCGGCAGGATGTCGAAAGCCGCCGCCGCGTATTCGATGCCGTAATGGCGGCGGTACAAACCGGTCAGCGATTGACTCAAATCCAGCTCCTGGATGTCCGGGAAGCGCTCCGGTCTCAGGAAGTGCTCCACGTATAGCGCCACCCGGCCGTCCAGGCTGCGTTGACGGCAGATTTTCCACAAGGAGCTGAGCGGCGGCACGGCCAGCGCCCGGCACAGCTCGGGCGAGGCCAGCACGGTTTCCACGCTCAAGAGCCGGGTTTCCGCCGCGCGCTGCTGGGCGTCGGCCATGCGCTGGAAATGGTTGCCGTAAAGCGGCGCGTATTCCAGCCGCGGAAACGCGAGAAACCAGCCGCGCCGTTCTTCGCGGTAGACCCGCCCTTCGGCCTCCAGCACGCCCAAGGCCTCCTTCAAGGTGATGCGGGTGGTGGCGAACAACTCCGCCAGCGCGCGCTCCGACGGCAGTCGGCCGCCCGGCCGCAGCAGGCCGCCGTCGATTTGCTGCAATAAGGCGGCACGGATGCGCGCGGCCTGGGAAAGCGGTTTCGATTCAGGCATCAGGACTAGTCCAGCAATCAGGTCTCCGCCGGCTTTTTACCAAGAAAAAATGACAAGGAAATGACTGGCCGCCAGCGCCGCCGGCCGGCCTTGCGCCGATTTGTCACCGACATGCAATCAAACTGCCATGCGAGCTAAACCGGAATGTCATCTACACGGAATACCATCAGCATCGCTTTTATTTGACCTAGTCCAAAGGGATGGATGCCATGAATACACCGTTGCGCTGCGCCGTTCTGGGCGCGCTGGCCCTGCTGGCCAACACCGCTTTCGCCGATAATCTGAGCGCGCTGATCCAGGCCGCCAAGAAAGAGGGCGAGCTGAACGTGATCGCCCTGCCCCACGACTGGTGCGGCTACGGCGGCGTGATCGCCGGCTTCAAGGCCAAGTACGGCATCAAGGTGAACGAACTCAATCCGGACGCCGGCTCCGCCGACGAACTGGAGGCGATCAAGGCCAACAAGAACAATAAGGGCCCGCAGGCGCCGGACGTGATCGACGTGGGCCTGTCCTTCGGCCCGCAAGCCAAGGCCGCCGGCCTGTTGCAGCCGTACAAAGTCTCCAACTGGAAAACCATTCCGGACAGCGTCAAGGACAAGGACGGCTATTGGTACGGCGATTACTACGGCGTGCTGGCCTTCGAGGTGAACAAGGATCTGGTCGCCAAGACGCCGACCGACTGGAGCGACCTGCTGAAGCCGGAGTACAAGAACGCGGTGGCGCTGGCCGGCGACCCGCGCGCCGCCAACCAGGCGATCCAGGGCGTGTTCGCCGCCGGTCTGTCCCAGTCCAAGGGCAATGTGGCCAAGGCCGCCGACGCCGGCCTCAAGTTTTTCGCGCAGTTGAACAAGAGCGGCAATTTCGTGCCGGTGATCGGCAAGGCGGCTTCGCTGGCCCAGGGCAGCACCCCCATCGTGATCCGCTGGGACTACAACGCGCTGGCCGACCGCGACACCTTGAAGGGCAACCCCAAGGTGGAAGTGGTGGTGCCCAAGAGCGGCGTGGTGGCCGGCGTTTACGCCCAGGGCATCAGCGCTTACGCGCCGCACCCCAACGCCGCCAAGCTGTGGCAGGAATACCTGTTCTCCGACGAAGGCCAACTGGCCTGGCTCAAGGGCTATTGCCACCCCACCCGCTTCAACGATCTGGCCGCGCGCAAGAAAATCCCGCAGGACTTGCTGAGCCGGATGCCGGACGCCGCCGCCTATAAGAAGGCCCTGTTCCCCACGCTGGAACAGCAAGAGGCTTACAAGGCGGTGATCACCAAGCAGTGGGACGGCGTGGTGGGCAGCAACGTCAAGTAAGCCGGCCTCATCCCCTTGGCGCGCGGCGCTGTCGCCGCGCGCGGGCTCTCTTTGGAAACACGCCCTCATGTCCGCATCTTCCGACTCTCTCGCCGGCCGTTCCGGCCCGGCGTCGCCGCGCCGCGCCGGCGGCGGCTTCGTCTCGCTGTCCTGGCTGGGCGTGGCGCCGTTCTTCCTGTTTGCGCTGCTCTTCCTGCTGCTGCCCACCGCCCGACTGCTGCTGGGCGCCTTCCAGGACGCCGACGGCCATTTCACGCTGAACAATATCGCCCGGCTGTTCGAGCCGGCGATTCTCGACGCCTACAAGATCAGCTTGCAGATCAGCGCCGCCTCCGCGCTCTTGGGCGCGGCCTTCGGCCTGTTGCTGGCCCTGGCGGCGATCCGCGGCCGGCTGCCGGACTGGATCCGCCCGACGCTGGCCACCTTTTCCGGCGTGGCGTCCAACTTCGCCGGCGTGCCGCTGGCCTTCGCCTTCCTGGCCACGCTGGGCCGCATGGGCCTGGTGACGGTGTTGCTGCGCCGCTATCTGGACTTCGATCTCTACGCCGGCGGCTTCAGCATTCTCAGCTTCAGCGGCCTGACGCTGACCTATCTGTATTTCCAGATTCCGCTGATGGTGCTGATCGTCAGCCCGGCCATAGACGGCCTTAAAACCGAATGGCGCGAGGCCTGCGACAGCCTGGGCGGTTCCGCCTTCGCCTACTGGAGCCGCATCGCGCTGCCGGTGCTGTGGCCCAGCATCCTGGGCGCGGCGCTGCTGCTGTTCGCCAACGCCTTCGGCGCGGTGGCCACCGCCTACGCGCTGACCGGCAGCTCGCTCAACATCGTCACCATCCTGCTGTACGCGCAAATCCGCGGCGATGTGCTGCACGACCAGAACCTGGGCTACGCGCTGGCCTTGGGCATGATCGTGGTGACCGGCCTGTCCAACGCCGCCTACATCTGGCTGCGCGGCCGCGCGGAAAGGAGCCGGGCATGAAACGCCAGCCTGTCCACAAACCGTCGTCGCGCCTGGGCGCCTGGATCGCCGTCGTCGCCGGCGGCCTGTACTTCTTGCTGCCCTTGTTGGCCACCTTCGAGTTCAGCCTGAAGATGCTGCGCGAAGGCTATAGCTTCGAAGCCTACAAGCTGGTGCTGCAAGACCCCGGCTTTCAGCAAAGCTTCGCCTATTCCGCGCTGATGGCCGTGTTCACCATCGTCATCGGCCTCCTGCTGGTGGCGCCCACCGCCTTCTGGATCCAGCTCCGCCTGCCGCGGCTGCGTCCGCTGGTGGAGTTCATCACCTTGCTGCCGCTGGTGATTCCGGCCATCGTCATCGTGTTCGGCTATCTGCGCCTGTTCGGCAGCGACGCCTGGCTGCCCCTGACCGGCAGCGAGCGCGGCACCGATCTCTTGCTGGTCTGCAGCTATGTGACGCTGGCCCTGCCCTATCTATACCGTTCCATCGACGCCGGCCTGTCCGCCATCGACGTGCGTTCGCTGGCCGAGGCGGCGCAAAGCCTGGGCGGCGGCTGGCGGGTGATTCTGCTGCGGGTGATCTTCCCCAATATCCAATCCGCGCTGCTGTCCGGCGCTTTTCTGACCTTCGCCATCGTCATCGGCGAATTCACCATGGCCAGCTTGCTGGCGCGGCCGGCCTTCGGCCCTTATCTGCAATTGATCGGCGCCAACCGGGCCTACGAGCCGGCGGCGCTGGCCATCATCGCCTTTTTGATCACCTGGGCGGCCATGGGCCTGCTGCAGGTGGCCGGCCGTCACCGTCGCGCGCTGCGCGAGGCGACGGCGGCTGAATAAGAGAGACCCCATATGGCATACCTGGACATCCGGCACCTCAACAAGCGCTACGGCCAGCACACGGTGGTGCACGACTTCAATATGCGAGTGGAGGCCGGCGAGTTCGTCACCTTCCTCGGCCCATCCGGCTGCGGCAAAACCACGGTGCTGCGCATGATCGCCGGCTTCGAAACCCCCAGCGGCGGCGCCATCCGCCTGCAGGGCGAGGACATCACCGCCTGCGCGCCGCAAAAACGCGGCATCGGCATGGTGTTTCAGAGCTATGCGCTGTTTCCCAATATGACCGCCGGCGAAAACATCGCCTTCGGCTTGAAGATGCAGAAGCGGCCGGCCGCCGACATCCGCCGCAAGGTGGCGGACGCGCTGGCGCTGGTGGAGCTGTCCGGCAAGGAGGGACACTACCCGCATCAGCTCTCCGGCGGCCAACGCCAGCGGGTGGCGCTGGCGCGCGCGCTGGTGGTGGAGCCGCGCATTCTGCTGCTGGACGAGCCGCTGTCTGCGCTGGACGCGCGCATCCGCAAGAATCTGCGCGAGCAGATCCGCGACATTCAGCGCCGGCTGGGACTGACCACTATTTTCGTGACCCACGACCAGGAAGAAGCGCTGACCCTGTCCGACCGCATCTTCGTGATGAATCAGGGCAAGGTGGAGCAGGAGGGCGCCGCCGAAACCATCTACACCCAGCCGGCCACCGAATTCGTCGCCCGCTTCATGGGCAATTACAATCTGCTGTCCGCCGGCGACAGCCGGGCGCTGTTCGGCCTGGACATCCAGGGCCATCTGGCGATCCGCCCGGAGTCGATTCAATTGCTGCCCGGCGACAGCGCGGAAACGGACAGCCTGCCGGCGGTGGTGAAGCAGCGCCAATTGCTGGGCAATGTCGTCCGTTATCAGGTGGAAAGCGCCGGCGCGCTGCTGCAGGTGGACCGGCTGAACCGCAACCCGGCGGATTTGCTGGCCGACGGCGCGCCTGTGCGGCTGCGCGTCCAGCGCGACGATATGCGCGAAGTGCGCTAAACGTCGGTTGGCCGCCGGAAATAGGCCATTTGCCGGCGCAGGCTGCCGGCCCGCTGCGACACTTCCTGCGCCGCCGCCGACAATTGCTCGCTGGCGGCGGCGTTGCCCTGGGACAGCTGGCTCAGGCCCTGCATCACCTGATTGATGCCGCCCACGTGCTGCGCCTGGGCCACGGCCTCCTTGGAGATGTCCCGCACCAGCTGCCGGGTTTGCTGGCTGGATTCGACGATGGCGCTCAGGCTCTTGCCGGCCTCTTCCGCCAGCCTCACGCTGCCGGCCGCCACCTGGCCGATCTCCTTGGCCGCGGTCTGGCTGCGCATCGCCAGCTTGCGCACCTCGTCGGCCACCACGGCGAAGCCGCGGCCCAGCTCGCCGGCGCGCGCCGCCTCAATGGCGGCGTTGAGCGCCAGCAAATTGGTCTGATAGGCGATGTCGTCGATGATGTCGGTACGCTGGGCGATCACATGCATCGCCTCTATGGTTTCGCCGACAACCCGCCTGCCCTCCTCGGCCTGACGCGCGGCTTCGCTGGCGACATCGCCGCTGCGGCTGGCGTCGCGAGCCATCGCGAACATCTGCCCGGCGATCTCATCCACCGCGTGGCTGGTTTGCTCGATGTCGGAAGAAGTGCGGCAGGCGCTGTCGGACAGGCCCTGCGATGCGCTGTTCAATTGCAGCGAGGCGTTGGCCACCGCGTCCGCGTCCTGCTGCACCTGCAGAATCACCCCGCTCAGCTTCCGCCCCATCTGGCGGATGTGCGCGGCCAGGCTGTTGTCGTCAGACGAAGCCAGCCGCAACCGGAAGTCCAGTTGGCCGCCGGCCAGCTCCCGCATGCCCTGCGCCACCTCGTCCGGCTCCGCGCCCAAGGTCCGCAGGATGCTGCGCGCCAGCAGCAGCGCGGCGGCGATGGGCAGCAACACTCCGGCCAACACCGCCAACGCCAGCCAGCTTTGCCAGCGCGCGGCGGACTGCTGCGCCGCCAGCGCGTCGCGAATCCGGATCAACACCGCGTTCTGCACCTCCAGCAAAGCATCGATGCGCCGGCTGGCCACGTCGAACCACTCTTCGCTGGACAAGCTCTGCATCGCGCCCGGACCGCGCGCCAGCACCGCGTCGCGCAGCGACTCGTACGCCCCGCTCGCGTCCATCGCCTGGGCCAGCAGGCGTTCGTCGCCGTCGTTCTGCCGGTACAGGCTGCGGCACAGCGCCTCCTGCGACACCATGCCGCTGGCCAGGCGGAACTCGTTGATATTGAAACTGCCCACCGCCAGCACTCCGCCGATCAAGCCGCGGGCGCGGCCGGTGTACTCCGTCTGGCAATGCAAGGCGGACCATTGCTGCACCAAGGCGCGCACGTCCTCGCTTTGCGAATAGAACAGGGTGATGACCTTGGAGAGCCGCTCGATGATTTCGGTGTAGCGTTCAAACGCCGGCAGCGGCGAAATATGGCGCTGCGCCACATCGCGGCGCAAGGTCGAGAGCAGCTCCGCCGCCGGCAGTTGCTGGGAAAGAAACAGGCCGGCCTTGCGCGACAACTCGTCGCCCGGCGGCTGGCGCAAGCGGGTCAACAGCGCGTCGGCCTGCGCCTTTTGCCGCGGCAAGGCGGCCGGCATCGGCTTATGCTCGTTCAGATAGCGGTTGCTCAGGCCGCGCTCGATCTGCAAGGCGTGAATCAGCGCCCCCACTTGCTGCACATCGTCCACCAGCGCCTGGTCGCGCTGCAAAGCCTGTACCGTCCGCCACTGCGTAAAGGCAAACCACAAGGCCCCGCACAGCAAGAGCAGCACCAGCGGAGCGATCAACAAGGCCAGCTTGTGCACCAGCTTCAGACGGAAGTGCATCGGGTATCCTGTTCGCAAGCCATGGACCAAGGACCGCCGGAGCCCAACCCTGACGCAGCGGCCAACCGCTCTAACTATAGGCAATGGCTGGACAAGGCAAACACAGTGGCATGAGACGCGCGCAGGCAGGACGCGCGCGCAAAGAAAAACCCGCCGCGAAAGCGGCGGGTTGCGGGGCGGCGGCGATCAGGCCGCACGCAGGCTGGCGATCATGATCCAGCCTATCAAGGCCGGCGCCATCGCCATGCAGAAGCCGCGCATCAGGCGCATGCCGCGGCCGGCGCCTTCGCCGCTCAACTCGCGGCGCACCACAGGCCAAGCCTTCCAGCCCACGAACAAGGCCAGCAACAGCTCGCCCACCGGCATCAGCAGCTTGGACGTGAGGTAATCCAGAAAATCGAAAAAGCTCATGCCGAACAGCAGGTAATCGCTCCACACGCCCAGCGACAGCGAAGCGGGTATGCCCAGCAGGAAAATGCCCAGCGTCATCACCCAGGCGGATTGCGTGCGCTTGAGGCCGAACTCGTCCATCGCGAAGCTGGTCACCACCTCCAGCAAGGACACCGAAGACGTCAGCGCCGCCAGCAGCAGCAGGCAGAAGAACATCACCGCGAATACCTGCCCCAGCGGCAGGTGGGCGAACACCGCCGGCATGGTGATGAAGGTCAGGCCCGGACCCGCCGAGGGGTCGAAGCCGAAGGCGAACACCGCCGGCAGCACCATCAGGCCGGCCAGGAAGCAGGTGGCCACCGTCAAGGCGATCACCCATAGGGCCGAACCCAGCAGATTGGACTCTTTGCTGACGTAAGAACCGTAGGTGATCATGATGCCCAGGCCCAGCGACAGCGAAAAGAAGGCCAGCCCCAAGGCGTCCACCAGCATGGCGCTGCTGACTTTGGAGAAATCCGGCGCCACGAAATACTTGACGCCTTCCCAAGCGCCCGGCAGCGTCAGGCCGCGTGCGATCAGCACCAGCATCAGCACGAACAAGGCCGGCATCAGGAACTTGGACAGGTTTTCAATGCCCTTCTGCACCCCGCCGGCCACCACCCACACCGTCAGCAAGGCGAAGCCGGCGTGATAGGCAATGGGCTCCAGCGGATCGCTGATGAAGCCGCTGAAGATGGCGCCCAGAGTCTTGGCGTCCGACGTCATGATGCCGCCGCCCAGCGCCTTGACGATGTAGGCGATGGTCCAGCCGCCCACCACGCTGTAGAAGGACAGAATCAGGAAACACACCAAGACGCTCATATAACCAATGACGGGCCAGCCGCCGCCGGCCAACTGCCGGAAAGCGCCGACGGCGCCGGCCTTGGACGCGCGCCCCAAGGCCATCTCGGCCAGCATCAGGGCCAGGCCCAGCGTCAGGCAAATGCCCAGGTAAATAAACAGGAAGGCGCCGCCGCCATTGGTGGCGGCGACATAGGGAAATTTCCAGATCGCCCCCAGCCCAATGGCCGAGCCGGCGGCAGCGAGGATGAAACCGAGGCGCGAGCCCCATTGTGATCTTGCCATGATGCAGTCTGCTTCTTTGTCCGAATATTTGTTCTTGAATCGCCGAGATCGACGCCCGCGCCCAAACGCGATCGCCGCAGCGGCAAAGGTGCTGTTTTGCGCCGGTAAGGCGCGGCTCGCGCCAGGCCAGATCATGAAGCCCGGGAGCGAACGGAAGGGACCCGGCAAGCCGGGCAAGGGAGAGAAAACCGCCGTGTGGGCGGGCCGAAAGCCGCGTCAGGGGTGGCGACGGGCTACGGTTCTCGCTAGTGTATTTTGCGTACAAACACGAATTTACCATGATTGATGGCAATTTCCAGCGTACGCAGGCAATTAATTCCGACTCCCAGCGCAAGTACGGTCATTTCCCGGCAAAGATGGGCATGACAATCCACTCTCAATTAAGTTGAGCATGAAATATCTGCACTCAGGGAATACACTTAGAGCGGCGGACAAAAAACAGTTCCACGCGGCAAGCAAGGCGCGCCGGCCGGACAGCGCAAGCAAGACGGCGAGCCGATACCACGCGGCGCCTGGAGTTTGTCAGCCGCTTTAAGACCAGCGGCCCCACTGCTACGCGCCTGGCCACGCCAGGAGCGAACTCGCCGGCCTCACGCGACTTACGGAGAGCCCCTATGGCGATACTGCAAGCCTTCCAATCGCTGATCGACACCGTACAGGGCGCCTTGATCATCGCGCTTCCCGCAGACGGCCAGATCGTCAGCGCCAACCAGTTGGCCGCCATCCTGCTGGCCACTCCGCACGGCGATCTGATTGGCCAGCCCTTCTCCCGCTTTCTGCCGGACCCCGCGGACAGCGAACTGCTGGCCGGCGAACTGCGCCGCACCAGCATGATCTACAACCGCTCGCTCTCCTTGCAAGCCAGCGGCGGACGCCGCTTCGAGGTGCAGATGTCGCTGCGCGAGGTGGAGCTGGAAGGCGCGCTCATGCTGGTCTACAGCTTCAGCGACCGGACGGAAACCAAGGTCATGAGCCAGTTGCTGGATTTTGAGCGCAATCTGGTGGAGCGCTCGATCAGCCTGATGAAAAGCCTGCGCGCGGAAGACAAGCAAGCCGACGACGACAAATTGACCGGCGTGGCCGGCATGCACCGCCTGCTCTCCGCCGCCCATGCCGAAACCGGCCGCGCGCGCCGCTACGGCGGCGCCGTCTCCGGCCTGATCCTCAGCCTGATGAACGTGCCCGAACCGATGCCGGAGCTTGACGAGGGCTCGGCGCACCGCCACTTGCTACGCCTGGCCGGCAGCCTGTGCCTGCAAAGCACGCGCGACAGCGATCTGGTGGCCCAGCGCGAAGACGACGCCTTCATCATTCTGCTGCCCAACACCGGCGTAAGCGGCGCCAACGAACTGGCGCGCAGGCTGATCAAATCGCTGCGCCAGCTCAGCTTCGTCTACCAGGGAGAAGAGCGCAAGGCGGCCGCCTGCGTCGGGCTGAGCGCTCTGCGCGGCAGCGAAAACACGCCCAAACCCATGCTGGAACGCTTGAACGAAGCGCTGCAAAAAGCGCGGGAAGGCGGTCCCAACTACATCGTCAAACTGCCCTGAAGCGTCTGTCCGGCTAGGCAGCTGCGCCGCGCTCCAGCCAAACGGCTTCAGCCCGATAAAAGACAAACCGGCGAGGCATCGTCTTGACGCCTCGCCGGTTTCGTTTCCATCGGCCGTTTAGCCTGTCAGCAACTCACTTCCGCGTTCTTGCGCGCATAGAACCACCAGCACAAGGCGATGCAGCTGATATAGAAAACAATGAAGCACAACAGCGCCGGCTCCGCGCCGCCGGTCGCCTTCATGGACGCGCCAAAGCTCTGCGGAATGAAATAGCCGCCGTAAGCGCCAATGGCACTGATGAAGCCGCCAGCCGCGGCCGACTCCTTGACCCCATCCGCCTCGGCCTGCTTGCGCGCGTCTTCGCCGCGACCGGCCGCCGCGCGCAGCCGCCCGGTGGTGAAGATGGTCGGAATCATTCGGTAAGTCGAACCATTGCCCACGCCGGCCATGGTGAACAGCAAGAGGAACATGGCGAAGAAGCCGGCAAAGCTGCCGCCGCTCAACTGCCCGGCCGCGTCATGCGCCGGCAGGAAGTGCAACACCCCCACCACCGCCAAGGCCATCACAGCGAACACCCACATGGTCACCCGCGCGCCGCCGAGCTTGTCCGAGATCACGCCGCCTATCGGGCGCACCAGGGCGCCGAGCAAGGGGCCGATAAAGGCGAACTTGGCCACCGGCACCTCCGGAAACTGCGTCTTGGTCAACAGGGCGAAAGCGCCGGCAAAACCGATGAAGCTGCCGAAAGTGCCGATGTACAGCCAGCACATCAGCCAATTATGCTTGCGGCGGAAAATCACCGCCTGCTCTGTGAACGAGGCCTTGGCGTCCGCCAGATCGTTCATGCCGAACCAGGCCGCCGCCGTGGCCAAAACAATGAACGGCACCCAGACGAAGCCGGCGTTCTGCAGCCACAAGCTCTTTTCCACCCCATCCTTGACATAATGCTGCGCATCGCCGCCGAAGGCGCCGAACATGCCGCCGGTCACCACCAGCGGAATCACGAACTGGGCCAAGGACACGCCGAGGTTGCCGAAACCCGCGTTCAAGCCGTTGGCCGCGCCCTTCTGCGCCTTGGGGAAAAAGTAAGCGATATTGGCCATGGAGCTGGCGAAATTGCCGCTGCCCAGCCCGCACAGCAAGGCGATCGCCAGCATCACCGGATAAGACGTCGTGGGATCCTGCACCGCAAAGCCCAGCCATATCGCCGGAATCAACAGCGAGGCGGTGGACAAAGTCGTCCATTTGCGCCCGCCCACTATGGACGGCATGAAGGAATAAAAAATGCGCAAGGTCGCGCCGGACAGCGCCGGCAGCGCCGTCAGCAAAAACAGCTGATCCTTGGTGTAATTGAAACCCGCGTTCGGCAGGTTCAAGGTCACCACGCTCCACAATACCGAAATGACGAAAGCCAACGTCAGACACGGAATCGAAATCCACAAATTGCGCCGCGCAATGCTCTGGCCTTCTTGTTGCCAGAACTCGGCGCTTTCCGGCTCCCACCGTTTGATGACATAAGACATGACTCAACCCTCCCCGCCGGCCCGAGTCATGGCCAGACCAGCGCTATTTGACAATCTTTTAAAGGCGGCGCGCGTCAAGGCGCCGCCATGCAACTCAAACTCAACGACTGGCGGTGGCCAGACGCAAACGCTCCGCGGCCACCGGCTTGAACGAGTAATGCATCCAGACCAGGCTGACGCAGACCGTGCCGTACAGCAGCATGAAACAGCTGGAACGCACCCCGGCGAGGTCCACCAGCGCGCCGAACAAAATCGGCAGCACGAAACCGGCCAGTCCGCCGGCCAGGCCCACCACGCCGGACACCGCGCCGATATTGTCGGGAAAATCATTGGCGATGAACTTGAACACCGAAGCCTTTCCCACCGCCATCGCCACGCCGGCGATGAACAACACCGCGGTGAACAGCACCGAATTCAAACCGATATGCAGGCTCCACGGTCCCTTGACGGTGGCCACCACCATCTCGGTCTGCGGATAGGACAAGACGAAGAAGCACACCCATAACACCCACATCACCCACCAGGTGGTCCGGTACGCGCCGAAGCGATCCGACATCCAGCCGCCGATCGCGCGCAGTACGCCGCCCGGCAAGGAAAAACAGGCGGCGAGAAAAGCCGCGGTTTTCATATCAAAACCGTACTCGCCGACAAAATACTTGGTCAGCCACAGCGACAAGCCCACATAGCCGCCAAACACCACCGAGTAATACTGCGAGTAGCGCCAAACCCGGGGATCGCGCATCACCCGCAGTTGATCGACGAAACGCTGGCTCCCTCCGCTCAAGTGCGCCGGATTGTGATAACTGCAAAACCAAAACAGCAGCGCCGCAGCCAGCATCACCCCGGCGTACACCTGAGGCACCAGCGTCCAGCCGCCCAGCGCGATCAAGGCCGGCGCCACGAATTTATTCACCGCCGCGCCGGAATTGCCCGCGCCGAACACGCCCATCGCCATACCCTGATGCCGCGCGTCGAACCAGCGCGCCACATAGGGCGTGCCCACCGAAAAACTGCCGCCCGCCAAGCCGATGAACAGCCCAATCAGCAAGAAATGCCAATACTTGGAGGCGAACTCCATCAGATAAATCGGCAGCACCGCGCTCAGCATCAGGCAGAACAAAACGATGCGGCCGCCATAGCGGTCGGTCCAGATCCCCAAGGGCACCCGCACCAGCGAACCCGACAACACCGGCATCGCCACCAGAATGCCGAACTCAGTCTCGTTCAGCCCCAGTTGCTGCTTCACCGGAATGCCCACCACGCCCATCATCATCCACACCATGAAACAGACGGTGAAAGCAAAAGTGCTGACGGCCAGCACTGAATACTGCTTGTACGCCGCGGATGTCATCTTTCCTCCCTCAGCGGCCTGGCGGCCGGTCAGTCCAACTCCATACTCACACCATACTGCTCGCGCGCCGGGAAACCCATTCGCCAGACGTGGGCAAGACCGAGGAAAAACGATCTAATCGAAATAGTTCTTTTGGGTGGTATTCAGGACAGCGGCGACGCCGCAGAAGGGAGGGAAGGCGGCCTAGCCGTCCGGCTTTGCGCCAATGCAAGTTACAGCCCCGGCGACATTGGCTAAGATAGGCGCATTGCCAACAAGGGAGCCTCCCCCATGAATGCCGCCAAGAAGATTCGCCGTTTCATCGAAGAAGGACATGACCCGCAGCAAATGCAAGTGCTCAAGGAACTGGCGACCGCACTGGAAATGGGCCGCTCTTTCGACCTCAGCCTGCTCTACGATATCGACATGCGCTACTTCGACGTCGCCATCGACCTGCTGAAAGACTGGCGCTTCGACCATCACATCGCCTCTCGCAGCAAACTGCTGGAGCAGTTGCTGACCGAAATCGCACCGGACAGACAGGCGAAAGCGCAGGAAGCCCCAGCAGTCAAACCGGCGGCGAGCAAAGCCGCCAAACTCAAAAAGTAAGCGGACAGCGGACGCAACAAAGCCTCCCTTTGGGGAGGCTTCCGTGTCGCCGTTCAACAGCACAATGCATAAAGCCCAGCTCGAGTGAGCTGGGCTTTGCAATGGGGCGTCTGGCGGTGTCCTACTTTCACATGGCGAATGCCACACTATCATCGGCGCTAAGGCGTTTCACGGTCCTGTTCGGGATGGGAAGGCGTGGGACCACCTCGCTATGGCCACCAGACATAAACTGGTACAAACTTGAAGAAGCCTAGGTCGATACTCGATCAACCCACATATATTCGGTATTCAATTGTGTCGCACAACCACTATCTCGTCACTCGGTTTCCCAAGCCACTCAAATGATAGGATCAAGCCTCACGAGCAATTAGTATCGGTTAGCTTAACGCCTCACAGCGCTTCCACACCCGACCTATCAACGTCCTGGTCTCGAACGACTCTTCAGGAGGGTCAAGCCCTCAGGGAAGTCTCATCTTCAGGCGAGTTTCCCGCTTAGATGCTTTCAGCGGTTATCTCTTCCGCACTTAGCTACCCGGCAATGCGACTGGCGTCACAACCGGTACACCAGAGGTGCGTCCACTCCGGTCCTCTCGTACTAGGAGCAGCCCCCGTCAAACTTCCAACGCCCACTGCAGATAGGGACCAAACTGTCTCACGACGTTTTGAACCCAGCTCACGTACCACTTTAAATGGCGAACAGCCATACCCTTGGGACCGGCTACAGCCCCAGGATGTGATGAGCCGACATCGAGGTGCCAAACACCGCCGTCGATGTGAACTCTTGGGCGGTATCAGCCTGTTATCCCCGGAGTACCTTTTATCCGTTGAGCGATGGCCCTTCCATTCAGAACCACCGGATCACTATGTCCTGCTTTCGCACCTGCTCGACTTGTCGGTCTCGCAGTTAAGCTACCTTTTGCCATTGCACTATCAGCACGATTTCCGACCGTACCTAGGTAACCTTCGAACTCCTCCGTTACACTTTGGGAGGAGACCGCCCCAGTCAAACTGCCTACCATGCACTGTCCCCAATCCGGATCACGGACCAAGGTTAGAACCTCAAACACACCAGGGTGGTATTTCAAGGACGGCTCCATGAGAACTAGCGTTCCCACTTCATAGCCTCCCACCTATCCTACACAAGTCTGTTCAAAGTCCAATGCAAAGCTACAGTAAAGGTTCACGGGGTCTTTCCGTCTAGCAGCGGGGAGATTGCATCTTCACAAACACTTCAACTTCGCTGAGTCTCAGGAGGAGACAGTGTGGCCATCGTTACGCCATTCGTGCGGGTCGGAACTTACCCGACAAGGAATTTCGCTACCTTAGGACCGTTATAGTTACGGCCGCCGTTTACTGGGGCTTCGATCAAGAGCTTGCACCCCATCACTTAACCTTCCAGCACCGGGCAGGCGTCACACCGTATACGTCCACTTTCGTGTTGGCACAGTGCTGTGTTTTTGTTAAACAGTCGCAGCCACCGATTCTCTGCGACCTCTCAAAGCTCCTCCCGCAGGGGATTCACTCTAAGAGGCATACCTTCTCCCGAAGTTACGGTATCAATTTGCCGAGTTCCTTCTCCTGAGTTCTCTCAAGCGCCTTAGAATTCTCATCCTGCCCACCTGTGTCGGTTTGCGGTACGGTTCTTATGCAGCTGAAGCTTAGTGGCTTTTCCTGGAAGCGTGGTATCAGTCACTTCAGGTCCGTAGACCCTCGTCATCACGTCTCGGCCTTAAGGGGCGGCGGATTTGCCTACCACCCCAGCCTACCGGCTTAAACAGACTATTCCAACAGTCTGATGACCTAACCTTCTCCGTCCCCACATCGCACTGCATAAAAGTACGGGAATTTTAACCCGTTTCCCATCGACTACGCTTTTCAGCCTCGCCTTAGGGGCCGACTCACCCTACGCCGATGAACGTTGCGTAGGAAACCTTGGGCTTTCGGCGAGCGGGCTTTTCACCCGCTTTATCGCTACTCATGTCAGCATTCGCACTTCTGATATCTCCAGCATCCCTTACGAGACACCTTCACAGACCTACAGAACGCTCCCCTACCATCTGCACTTACGTGCAAATCCGCAGCTTCGGTTATCAGTTTGAGCCCCGTTACATCTTCCGCGCAGGACGACTCGACCAGTGAGCTATTACGCTTTCTTTAAATGATGGCTGCTTCTAAGCCAACATCCTGGCTGTCTATGCCTTCCCACCTCGTTTACCACTTAACTGATCATTTGGGACCTTAGCTGGCGGTCTGGGTTGTTTCCCTCTTGACGATGGACGTTAGCACCCACCGTCTGTCTCCCATGCTCGCACTTTCCGGTATTCAGAGTTTGCCATGGTTTGGTAAATCGCAATGACCCCCTAGCCATAACAGTGCTTTACCCCCGGAAGTGATACATGAGGCACTACCTAAATAGTTTTCGGGGAGAACCAGCTATCTCCGAGTTTGTTTAGCCTTTCACCCCTATCCACAGCTCATCCCCTAGTTTTGCAACACTAGTGGGTTCGGACCTCCAGTGCGTGTTACCGCACCTTCATCCTGGCCATGGATAGATCACTCGGTTTCGGGTCTACGCCCAGCAACTAAAGCGCCCTATTCGGACTCGGTTTCCCTACGCCTCCCCTATTCGGTTAAGCTCGCTACTGAACGTAAGTCGCTGACCCATTATACAAAAGGTACGCAGTCACGGAACAAGTCCGCTCCCACTGTTTGTATGCATCCGGTTTCAGGTTCTATTTCACTCCCCTCCCGGGGTTCTTTTCGCCTTTCCCTCACGGTACTGGTTCACTATCGGTCGATCATGAGTATTTAGCCTTGGAGGATGGTCCCCCCATCTTCAGACAGGATTTCTCGTGTCCCGCCCTACTTATCGTACGCCTAGTCCTTGGAATGCGTTTTCGTGTACGGGGCTATCACCCACTATGGCGGTCCTTTCCATGAACCTTCCACTAACACAATCCATAACACGTACAGGCTCTTCCGCGTTCGCTCGCCACTACTAACGGAATCTCGGTTGATTTCTTTTCCTGCAGCTACTTAGATGTTTCAGTTCGCTGCGTTCGCCTCCTCAGACCTATGGATTCAGTCTGGGATCTCCTTGCGGAGGGGTTTCCCCATTCGGACATCGCGGGATCAAAGCTCTATTGCCAGCTCCCCCGCGCTTTTCGCAGGCTTACACGTCCTTCTTCGCCTATGATCGCCAAGGCATCCACCAGATGCACTTAGTCGCTTGACCCTATCATTTCAGTAACCTAGATCACCAAAACAACAAGTGTGTTTGTGCGACGACTACACCGCCCCTTTTGATATGGCGACGTAGCCTAGATACAATCAAATACCCAAGATGACGATCCGTCCGCGTAAAGAGTTAACTCTACGCTTCCTTCTCGCCGTCTTTATATATTCGGCTTCTTCAGTTTGTTAAAGATCAGTGCGTTCAAACAACGCGATCACAGTACTCATCCAAGCACTCTGATCGCGAGACTCAAACTCGCGAATAACCGATAGGCTGTAAGTACTCGATCAACAACCTTCTCTAGAAAGGAGGTGATCCAGCCGCAGGTTCCCCTACGGCTACCTTGTTACGACTTCACCCCAGTCATGAATCCCACCGTGGTAAGCGGCCTCCTTACGGTTAGCCTACCCACTTCTGGTGAAACTCACTCCCATGGTGTGACGGGCGGTGTGTACAAGACCCGGGAACGTATTCACCGCAGCATGCTGATCTGCGATTACTAGCGATTCCGACTTCACGCACTCGAGTTGCAGAGTGCGATCCGGACTACGATCGGTTTTATGAGATTGGCTCCACCTCGCGGCTTCGCGACCCTCTGTACCGACCATTGTATGACGTGTGAAGCCCTGGTCATAAGGGCCATGAGGACTTGACGTCATCCCCACCTTCCTCCGGTTTGTCACCGGCAGTCCCATTAGAGTGCCCAACTTAATGATGGCAACTAATGGCAAGGGTTGCGCTCGTTGCGGGACTTAACCCAACATCTCACGACACGAGCTGACGACAGCCATGCAGCACCTGTGTTAACGCTCCCTTTCGGGCACCACCACATCTCTGCGGCGTTCGTTACATGTCAAGACCAGGTAAGGTTTTTCGCGTTGCATCGAATTAATCCACATCATCCACCGCTTGTGCGGGTCCCCGTCAATTCCTTTGAGTTTTAACCTTGCGGCCGTACTCCCCAGGCGGTCAACTTCTCGCGTTAGCTACGCTACCAAGGATTCAAACCCCCAACAGCTAGTTGACATCGTTTAGGGCGTGGACTACCAGGGTATCTAATCCTGTTTGCTCCCCACGCTTTCGTGCATGAGCGTCAGTGTCATCCCAGGGGGCTGCCTTCGCCATCGGTATTCCTCCGCATCTCTACGCATTTCACTGCTACACGCGGAATTCTACCCCCCTCTGACGCACTCTAGTCGTGCAGTCTCCAATGCCGTTCCCAGGTTAAGCCCGGGGCTTTCACATCAGACTTGCACAACCGCCTGCGCACGCTTTACGCCCAGTAATTCCGATTAACGCTTGCACCCTACGTATTACCGCGGCTGCTGGCACGTAGTTAGCCGGTGCTTATTCTTCCGGTACTCTCAGACCCAGCGGTTATTAACCACTAGGATTTGCTCCCGGACAAAAGTCCTTTACAACCCGAAGGCCTTCTTCAGACACGCGGCATGGCTGGATCAGGCTTGCGCCCATTGTCCAAAATTCCCCACTGCTGCCTCCCGTAGGAGTCTGGGCCGTGTCTCAGTCCCAGTGTGGCGGATCATCCTCTCAGACCCGCTACTGATCGACGCCTTGGTGAGCCTTTACCTCACCAACTAGCTAATCAGACATCGGCTGCTCGTATAACGTGAGGCCTTTCGGTCCCCCACTTTCCCCCTCAGGGCGTATGCGGTATTAATCCGGCTTTCGCCGAGCTATCCCCCATTACACGGTACATTCCGATGCATTACTCACCCGTTCGCCACTCGTCAGCGGTGCAAGCACCCTGTTACCGTTCGACTTGCATGTGTAAAGCATGCCGCCAGCGTTCAATCTGAGCCAGGATCAAACTCTTCAGTTCAATTCCAAGCAAATTTTCTGGCACGCAAGATCAAAGAAACATCGAGACATTTCTCGTCTTGCAGTGCAAGTGTTTGGTCATCGACCGAGCACTTACACCTATCGGTTATTCGTTCTGTTAAAGATCGGTGCAGATCGCTGCGTTTCGTTTCCGTCGCTGCGTTGTCTGCTGAGGAGGCGAACTATACGTCAGCCCCCTAAACCCGTCAACACCTTTTGCGAGAAAAACCTCAACAAAAGCGGGTCCCGCAGGCCAAACCCTTGATGCGGCAAGCAATATCCGAAAGGGGTATTTGCCGACACGTCTTCCCTACCCCGCCGAACCATGAAAAACGGGCCGAAGCTAAGCTTCGGCCCGTCCTCAACCTCACCTTTAATGATGGAAAGTCACGGCATAACCGGTAGCTTCTCCAAAGCCTGGACCAATTCCACCTCGATCAAGCACCAATCGCTGCCCTTATCCATCACCTTGCCCAGGGAGAGTTGGAAATGCTTGCCCTTGGCCGTCATGTAGAATTCCTTGCCCAACACATATAAGGATAGCGGCAGCAATAAGGCGTTCACTACCTTGCCCGAGCGCTGGCACGGCACGAACAAGGCGATATGCCCGGCCAGCCAAACCTGTTCAGGCGGCAGCGTGGGATCGATCAGCCTCACATCGGTTGGCCGCAGCGAAGCTGCCACCGGTCTTCTACTCAGGGTTTCAACCCCGAGGTAGATCTGATCCGCCGAATTACGCTTCACTCGGCGCACCACGCCCAGACTCCAGCCATCCACTGATTTCTCGCGAAAACCGATCAAGGCGCCCAGGCCCACCCATTCGTTCCCCATCGCCCCCAAAGTCACACCCAGTCCGGTTTGGCTGACGTTGTCGACTTCCCAGCGCGAAAACTCTTCTTTTGCCGGCTGAGAAACAGCCTCCCCGCCCAAGGCAAGCCCAGGCATCGGCGCGCCCTTGTCCCGCTTCCTGGTGGTAACAAAGCCATAAATACGGATATTGGCCGCATCATCGAAATTACCGTCTTCCAGCGCGCCCGTTTGCTTGGCCTCGTCCACGACCCGAATCAAACGGTGCAGCACGGGCAGGCGATACGCCACTTCTATGCTCTGCCCGGAAACGGGCACCCGCTCCGCCCTTTCAAAACGCATTTGCTGGGGGGCCCACTCCCGCATCAAAGCGCGCAAGGTATTGGCGTCTATGCCCGGCTCCATCATGCGTTTAATTTCAGGCGGCACTCTGCCGGCGTCCAATACAATGCTCCAGCCGTGCAGAATTTCGACCAGATCCGTTGTCCCCCAGTAGCGCGCGGCTTCGTCCACCAGGCCGCCCGACGCTCTTGCCGCGGGATGCGGTCCTTTTAAAGAGACCACAAAACTCGAATGTTCCGCGCAAGCCCGGGTTAATGACATACGGTTGCTAAGCACTTGCAGCAATTGATAGGCGAAGTGCAATTGCCTGGCGCTGAGATTGCCCCCGGTCAACACGGCGAGCATATGCAAGATGAGGAATTGATCCTGAACCGTCGTCGCAGGCTGACCATCGCCGAACAGAAACACCGGCACGGAATCGCAACCATGATGCTCGGCGAACCAATATAGCTGGTTGACCCCCAGCCAAAACGCCTCTTCCGGATTAAAGCTTCGAACCCAATGCCAACGCGCATGCTCGCCAAGATAGAACATCATCCGCGACAGCACGATGGGCAGCAGCGTCAGCACCTTGGCGCCTTCAACGGAATCGGCGTCGACCGTCAGCACATGCTGATAACTATCGATGAAGCATTTGCCGTACGCCAGTATCTGGCTTCGCAATTGCGCTTCCAGCGCCTTGGGCATGCGCGTATTCAGCAAGTATTGCGCGCAGAGGTTTTCGTGCAGTGATTCGGTCTCTTGATTGAGCGCCAGCAGCGCTTCGACGCGATCCACCGAGATATTGTGCCAATCCAACTCCAATGGCGACAGCAAGGCCACCACGCGCTCATGCGCGGCCGCCCCATGCTCCTTCTTCAAAGCCGCCACGAACTCCCTGGCCGCTTCCGCGCTGGCCAACGGGTCGGAGCGACCTTTAGCCCCTCTTGAAAAAAAATCCAGCATAGCCGCCCACTCTCAAGACAATGTCAGCACATTTCAATCACTACGCGAAACAGCTTGAACGCTACATCCATTTATAGCAAGCCGCAAGCCGGCCCGCTGGCCGTCGGACAAAGAAAAAGCGCCCATGACAGGCGCTTTCGAAATTCATTGCAAACCCGCAGTTTGCTTAGATAGCCAGAGCGTCCAGGGCTTTGCCGCTGGAGATCCACTCTTGTACCCACACCGGCTTACGGCCGCGGCCGGTCCAAGTCAGTTCCGGGCTGGCCGGGTGACGATACTTGGCTTCCACCGGCTTGCGCACGCCGCCGGTTTTGCCCAGCACTTCTTCCACGCTCAGACCATAAGCGCGAGCAAGTTCAATGATTTGTTTCTTGGCTTTGGACTTTTCTTCGCTTTCGCGGCGCTTGATTTCAGCTTCGACATCGGCGCGCAGAGCCACCAGCTGAGTAAAATCCAATTTCGACAGTTCCATTAGCATGTTCCCAAATATATTGTAAGAGTAGTGGTGCGTTACAGATGATAATGTAGCCAAGCCTTTCCACTCAAGTCAAGGAAACAAAACAGAAATTATCAATTAATTCTCAGCCCCCTCATTCAAGGAATAGGGCAGCTCCAGTTGTTGAAGCCTTATTGTGTACGCCTCGTCAGCGTAAATACTTTCTTCCCAGGCTTGAAATTGAACCACGGCCAAGCCTTCATATTGATCCGGCGCCACTTGGCAAACCGCAGCCACCATGCCAATCGACTGCCCCGCCACGGACGGGCTATAGAGTTTGGCGCCGATGGCGAGCGGCTGTTTAAATGCCACTTTGAACATGCGGCGCTTCATTTTCCCCAAATACTGCGACCTGGCGACGATTTCCTGCCCCGGGTAACAGCCTTTCTTAAAGCTTACCCCGCCAATCAATTCCATATTCGCCATTTGCGGCACAAACTGCTCCTGAGTCGCCAGACTGACCCAAGGGATGCCCGCGTCAATATCCCGCCAGTCCCAAACGCCGGAGGACACCAGGCTCGCCGTATCCGTCAGCCTTGCGCCAAGCTGCTCTGCGCCGGCTTCATCCACCGCCAGCACCCAGCCCGCCCCGGGCAGGCCTATCAACAGACCCAACTCCACTCGAATCATTTCACGCGGCCCAACGCTTGCCGCCAATGCCGGCTCAATGGCCAGCGTATTCAGCGCCGTCGCGCCCGCAAGGCCAATCAAGGTCAGATTATCCGCAATGGATACCTTCACCTTGGAGCGCAAGACAAACATGCTCAGGCGCTTGGCCACGTATTCGGCCAGATCCGCCGACACCGCCAGGCAATAAACGCCGTCGCTCCGCCAAACCAGGAAGCTGGCCAGCATTCGCCCTTTGGCTGAAGAGTAACTGCTGTACTGGGCATGGCTTTCGTCCGACAACTCCCGCACATCGCTGGAAAGCTGCCCTTGCAAAAAGGCCTCCGCGTCCTCTCCCGCCACCTGGATGATTTTATGCTTATCCAGAACCGATATTGCGGCGCCTGCGCGCAAAGACTCCAACTGCCGCAAATGAACATTCATTTCCGCCGCATCTTTATTTGCCCGCTCCGCGCGCGCATCCAGCCTGAGCTTACCGTCCAGATTCATTTAACCCACCTCAAAAACGCGGCTATTCCCGCATTGTCAACAAACGAAATTTTAACGCGCCGCCGCCTCCCTTCGCCAGCGGTGAATTGCGGGCGTCAACACCGCGTCCAAGCCGCCCGACGGACGCAAGCGATTTTCAGCCGCGCAAGTGTTGACAGCCCGACAGGCTGAAGCTATAGTTCGCCCTCACTCAAATCCCTGATAGCTCAGTTGGTAGAGCGACGGACTGTTAATCCGCAGGTCGCAGGTTCGAGCCCTGCTCGGGGAGCCACTCCGGCCCAGTTTGAGAATTGCTTGTTTTCCATTCCCTGATAGCTCAGTTGGTAGAGCGACGGACTGTTAATCCGCAGGTCGCAGGTTCGAGCCCTGCTCGGGGAGCCAAAACAAGCCCGCATCACCGCATTATGATCCCTGATAGCTCAGTTGGTAGAGCGACGGACTGTTAATCCGCAGGTCGCAGGTTCGAGCCCTGCTCGGGGAGCCAAAATTTCAAAAGCCACAATCTCCGGATTGTGGCTTTTTCCATTTTCGCTTCCGTTTTACAATCGGCCCACCCTCCCCATTGGAATAATAATGATTTCCAGACCGATTGCCTTTGCCGGGGGCGCCATCCTGCTCTGGGCCTCTCTGGCCGCGCTTGGCGCTCAAACACGCTCGCTTCCCCCTTTCTTCGTCGTCGGCGTCTGCCTGCTGATCGGCAGCCTGCTCAGCCTGCGCCATTACCGCGACTGGAAAGTCCCGATGCCCACCCTGCTGGTGGGGATCTACGGCTTGTTCGGCTATCACTTCCTGCTGTTCTTCGCGTTTCGGCACGCGCCGGCGATGG
Source organism: Chromobacterium rhizoryzae (assembly GCF_020544465.1). Taxonomy (NCBI): domain Bacteria; kingdom Pseudomonadati; phylum Pseudomonadota; class Betaproteobacteria; order Neisseriales; family Chromobacteriaceae; genus Chromobacterium; species Chromobacterium rhizoryzae. The sequence goes on along the minus strand of NZ_CP066126.1, from coordinate 1,341,909 downwards.
AAGCCAATCTGCTGAATTACCTGTGGCCGCTGCTGATCGTCATGCTCTCCCCCATCCTGGTGCCGGGCACCGTGCTGCATGGCCGCCACATCCTGGCCGGTGCGCTGGGCTTCAGCGGCGCGGCGCTGATCGTCAGCGGGGGCAAGCTCGCCTTGTCCAGCAGCCATCTCGCCGGTTATCTGCTCGCCATCGGCGCCGCCGTGGTGTGGTCCACCTTCAGCCTGCTGACCCGCAGGCTGCCCAGCTTTCCCAATAGCGCGGTGGGCGGCTTCTGCCTGCTGTCCGGCCTGCTCTCCTTGCTGTGTCACGCCCTGTTCGAACCCAGCGTCGCCCCCAGCGCGGGCCAATGGCTGGCCCTGATCCTGCTCGGCATCGGGCCGATGGGCGGCGCCTTCTTTCTATGGGACCGCGCGCTCAAGGAAGGCGACCCCAGGCAGATCGGCTCCCTGTCCTACGCCACGCCGCTGCTGTCCACCTTGCTGCTGATAGGCAGCGGCCAGGGTCAATTGAACGCCGTCGCTCTGACCGCCATCGTGCTCATTCTTGGCGGCGCCTTGCTTGGCAGCCTGCCCGTCCGCTCACGCTCAGCCGCTTGATAGAAAGACCCGCGGTGGAGCGACGGCGGCCGAATGTCCTATAATGCTTAACGCTATTTAAACAGAGGCCAACCATGTCCATTATTAAAGAATTCAAAGAATTTGCCATGAAAGGCAATGTCATCGATCTGGCGGTCGGCGTCGTCATCGGCGGCGCTTTCGGCGCCATCGTCAAATCGCTGGTCGACGATGTGATCATGCCCCCAATCGGCCTGTTGATCGGCAACGTCGATTTCTCCAATATGTTCTTCGTGCTAAAAGAAGGCAGCAAACAGCTTGGGCCTTATGTGTCCGTGGCCGCGGCCAAACAGGCCGGCGCCGTCACGCTGAATATCGGTCTGTTCATCAATGCCATGGTCAGCTTCACCATCGTGGCTTTCGCCATCTTCATGCTGGTCAAGGCCATCAATCGGCTGAAGCGCGAAGAACCAGCCGCCGCACCGGCCCCCGCCACCAAGGAATGCCCGTTCTGCGTGTCCAGCATTCCGGAAAAAGCTTCTCGATGCCCGCAGTGCACGTCTCAACTCTAAGAGCGGAGATTGCCCCGCTACGCCAACTGATTTAGAATCGGCTGGTTCTGGGGGAGTAGCCTCGGCGCGGTTTTCAGCGCCGGCATGCGTCAACAGGCTTGGCCATCGCGGCCATGGCACATGCGACGAAAACTTCCGTTTGGCAAGACCCATGACATGTCTGCGCAACGCGGGGCTGCGGCGCGGGCTTGTCATGGCGTATGCGCAGCCCCCGGAGTTTTCATGGAAGCCTTCCTTATTTCCACCGGCATCGTCGCTTTGGCTGAAATCGGCGACAAAACCCAATTGCTCGCCCTGATGCTGGCCGGCCGCTACCGCAAGCCCATGCCCATCGTTCTGGGCATCTTCGTCGCCACCTTGCTCAATCATTTCGCCGCCGCCGCGGTGGGTCACTGGCTGATGAGCAAGATAGGACCGGACTTCATGCGTTGGGGCTTGGGTCTTTCCTTTCTCGCCATGGCGGGCTGGATGCTGATTCCGGACAAGCTGGATGAAGACAGCCGGCTCATGGAGCGCTTCGGCGTGTTCGGCACCACCTGTATCGCTTTCTTTATCGCGGAAATGGGCGACAAGACGCAGCTGGCCACCGTCGCGCTGTCCGCGCGCTTTCCCGAGGCCTTGCTGTTGGTGGTGGCCGGCACGACGCTGGGCATGATGCTGGCCAATGTGCCCGCGGTGCTCTTGGGCGAGGTGGCCGCGAAGAAGCTGCCGCAAAAGCTGGTGCACACCGTTGCCGCGCTCTTGTTCGCCGGCCTGGGCATTATCACCCTGCTAAGCCCGTTGCAGATCTGAGGCAACGCTCAAAACAAAACGGAGGCCGCGGCCTCCGTTTTGCTTTCCTGCCGACCTGCGGCGCTTCAAGTCCGAGCGGCTCCGCGCCCAAGCGCCTCCAACAGCTGCTCCGGGTTGAAGCCCAGGCGAAAGCCGCCCCAATGCTTGCCGGACAACATGATGGGCAGCACCACTTCCGACAGCACCTCCCCGGTGTCGCGGGTATACGTCTGCAGCAGGAAAGACTGCGTGCTGCGCGCGGCCCGCAAACCGGCGGCATCGGCGAATTTGCGCTTGTCGCGGCTGTTGATCAGGTCCTTGGCCGCATCTCCGCTCAAGGGCTGGCTATACCAGCTATTGTGGGTCGGCGCGTAGCCGTTGGTGTCCACCGCCAGGCAGAACACGCCGCCGGGCACGGACTTGGCGGCGCGGTCGTACACCGGCTGCATCAGTTTTTCCAGCTTGGCATCGTACTGAGTGCGGAACTTGGCCGGCTTGGCGCCGGCGATGGGCTGGTAATTCTGATCGAACAGCGTCACGCCCGCGGCCAGTTGCGCGGCCATCATGGTTTGCAATTCATCCCGCGCCTCGCGGGCCGTTTGCATGATCTGGTCGAACTCGCCCTCGCCCAGAATGAAGCGCGCCACCAGTTGCTGCACCTGCTCCGCCGCGCCGGATAATTTGGTGGCCGAGTCTTCGGTATGGTTCAGACGGTCCGTCACCTGATGGCCCAGTTCGTGGATTTCCGCCACATGCAGATTGACCTGGCCATTGGAGGCGACGAACTCCGACATGGTGGCGGCGATCTGGCTGAGACTGCTCGCCGTGGTTTCGAAGTCTCCCATCATCTTGCTGAAATGGTCGGACGCCTTGGAGACGATCTCCCGCGCCGACTTGGTGTCCTCGGTGATCTGCGCGGTTTCCACCTGGGTTTCCGACACCAGCCCCAACATGCCGTCGATATTATGCGAAATCTCGTCGGTGGCCTTTTTGACCCGCTCGGCCAGTTTGCGCACCTCATCGGCCACCACGGCGAAACCGCGTCCGCTCTCGCCGGCCCGCGCCGCCTCTATCGCGGCGTTCAAGGCCAGCAGATTGGTCTGGTCCGACACGTCCTTGATCAGATCGACAATGGTCTTGATGCTGGAGGAGCGCTGACTCAGATCATCCACCGTGTGATTGAAATGCCCCACTTTCTGGTTGATGCCGTAGATGCTCTCCGCCACGGATTTGAGTTCGGCGTAGGATTCCCGCGCCACATCCAGATTGGCCAGCGTGGTGGACGAGATCGCCTGGGTTTGCTCGGTGACCTGGCCCACGCCCTCGGTGCTCTGATCGCTGGCGGCCCGGACCTGCGTCGCCAGCTGATCCTGCTTGCGCGCGCCCTCCAGTGATTCGACCACGTTCTTGCGGGTGCGCGCCGAATCCATCGCGATCCGCACCGTCATCAGCCGCACATTGCTGATGATCTCGCGCATTTTCAGCAGGAAACGGTTATACGACAGCGACAATTCGCGGATTTCGTCATGAGTGATGGTGGGAATGTCTCTGGACAGATCCCCCTCGCCGGCGCCGATTTCATTGAAAATCCGGATAATCATTTTCAGCGGTCTGACGATGAGGAAGCGCAGATACCAGACCATGAAGGCGATGAAAGCGATGCTGACCACCCACAGCGCCATCGTCCAAAACAGCGCGCCGTCGATGCTGGACTCGATACCGGCCAACACCTGGGGCGAAGCGACCTGCCCTTTCAGCGAACTCCGTATGTTTTCCAGCACATAATAGACATAAGCCACCATGCCCAGCTGAAACACGCTGATGAAAAAGAAACTGCACAATTTCTTGGTCAACGTATCCCAGAAAGTCTTTTCCACCAGGGTATACACGCGCCAGAACCACTGCATGACTTCTCCTCTTGCTCCGCAATCCCGTTCAGCGGCTGGTGCCGGCCCCGCGCCCTCCGGCGCTTCGGGCCCGCCCGTCGCTGTTATCTAGAATTATTGTTGTTTATTGACTTCAGTCAGCCATGCTAAGCGATAGCGGCCTTGTTTTTGGAATAGTTGGCTGACTATTGATTATCATCAAATAGGCCATGTCAATGTATTACAAATCCCCGTTTCCGTGTTGCCTTCTCCACACCATCCAGCACTCCCGACCGCCAAACACCGGTACGCCCTCCGCCTGCGGCACGCAGCTCTCCAACACGAAAGCCGGCTCCAGCAAAGCGCTCAAGGCCGGCATGCCCAAGCCGAACGGCGGGCCGCGCGGCGTGTCCGCAATAAAGAACACTCCAAGCAGCGCGCCGCCGGGGCGCAACAAGCGCGCCATCTTTTCCGCATAGCGGGCATGCAGGCGGGGCGGCAACGCGCAGAGAAAGGCCCGCTCGAACACCATGTCGAAAGACGGCGTTTCCTCGACGGCGAAAAAGTCCGCCTGCCGGATATGGGCGGCCGCCTGCGGCCACTGCGCGCGAGCGATCTCCACCGCCTGCGCGCTGAAATCGACGGCCAGCACCTGATGGCCGCAGTCCAGCAACAGGGGCAAGTCTCCGGCGCTGCCGCAACCGGGCAGCAAGATTCGACTGGCAGGCTGAGCTTGGAAAAACGCCAGGGCCTCCGGACTCAGCCGCGCGCCCTCCCAAGGCGTCACGCCGTCGCGATAACGCACATCCCAAAACTCGGTCAAAGAACTGTCCTGCGCCATCGCCTTCCCCTCGTTCTATTCAACGCCCGCCTGCTCGCGCAAAAAGGCGGCCACCTGCGCCGGACTCCAGCCGGCGCAATCGCGCTGACACGCCGGCTCTCCCGCCCGCAGCCAATGCAGGCAGTTCCCCTCCATGCGGAACCACAAGGGCAGGCAGGGCACGCTCATCCACTCGCCCCCGTCCTCGCCCTGATGAAGCTCCGGCAGGCAGGAGAACACCGCGGCGATCTTCAATCCGCGCTGACGCAGCGGCAGCTGCAACCACACCAGCTCCCGCTCCTCCGCGTCCATGAAGCACCACTGCGAGATCTCGTCGAAGCTGCGCGCGCAGCCGCGGCAGATATCGTCGCCCACCGCGGTGGAACACACGGCGATGCAAGGCGAATCAGGGCGCTCCGTCGTCATGCCCCGGCCCTTGAAACAATAATGTCATATTTCTTGACGCGCCAAACTAAAGTGTCAGATAAATGAATAGTCATAAAAATAAAATATCCGCTGTCATGACCCGCAATGAAACCTTGATTTTCCGCACCTTACGCCTGCTGCAGACCATGCACATCCAGTATCTGGACGAACACAAACTGTTTCAGGCGCTCTCGCGCGAATCCGGCGGCGAATACAGCGCGGCCGACGTTCACGAGCACCTAGTCTACATGCAGCAAAACGGCTTGCTCAAACCCGTCCGCACCGCGGACAACCATACCGCCTACGCGTTGGATTGGGGCGGCTACGATTATCTGGACCCCACCTGAAAAATAAAAAGGCAGCGCGAAGGCTGCCCAGGGTCCGCGGCGCGGCGACGCCCGCTTATAAATAATCCCGCATCCGGAAATAAGCCATGCCCAGCACCAAGGCCGGCGTGCGCAGCCATTTGCCGCCGGGGAAGGGATTATGACGAATCTTGGCGAACAGGTCGAAGCGCGAAGCGTCTCCGGCCACCGCCTCCGCCACCACTTTGCCGGCCAGGCCGGTGATGTTGACGCCGTGCCCGGAAAAGCCTTGCAGATAATAGACATTGCCGTCCAAACGGCCAAAGTCAGGGGCGCGGTTCACCGTGATGTCGCAAAAACCGCCCCAGGCATAGTCGATCTTGACGTCGGCCAGTTGCGGAAACACCCGCAGCATATCGCTGCGCATGCCGTCGGCCAAATGGGCCGGCTCGCGTCCGGAGTAACTGACCTTGCCGCCGAACAATAAGCGGTGGTCGACGGACAGACGATAGTAATCCAGCACGAAATTGGTGTCGCACACCGCCATATCGTTGGCGATCAAGGCCTCGGCCCGCTCCTTCCCCAAGGGCTCGGTGGCGATCACATAAGTGCCGGCCGGCATGATACGCCGTTCCAGCTCAGGCACCAGCGCGCCGATGTAGGAATTGCAGGCCAACACCAGCTGGTCGCAATTGACCACGCCCCGCTCCGTCGCCACTTGCGGCCGCGCCCCCCGCTTCAGACGCAGCGCCGGGCTTTGCTCGTAAATGGCCACCCCCGCCTCGCGCGCGGCGCGGGCCAGGCCCAGTGTGTAGTTCAATGGGTGCAGATGGCCGGAGCGCGGGTCGTACAGCCCGCCCTGGTAGCGATCGCTGGCCAGCCGGGTCCTGAGTTCGTCCCGGTCCCACAGCTGCATGCCGCCATAGTCATAGGCCTGCGCCGCCTCTCGCTGCCAGTCCTCCAACTCCTGCATATGCCGCGGCTTGACCGCCACGCTGACATAGCCGCGCCGCCAATCGCAATCGATGCCGTGCCGGTTCACCCGTTGCTCGATGATGTCCACCGCCTCCACCGACATGTCCCACATCTGCTTGGCCAGGCTGTCGCCCAATTGCGCGCGCAGCGTGTCGACGCCGCAAGCGAATCCGGAAATCACCTGTCCGCCGTTGCGCCCCGAGGCGCCGAAGCCGATTTGCGCGCCCTCCAGCAGCGCCACGGAGAATCCGCGCTCGCGCAGATTCAGCGCCGCCGACAAGCCCGCCAGCCCGCCGCCCACCACGCAGACATCGCAGTCGACGACGCCTTCCAGCGCCGCCCCGGGCTCCCAGGGCAGAGCGGTGGCGGCGTAATAGGATGGAGCGTGAGCCTGATGGGCAAAGCTAAGCATGAAGACCTCTCAATGAAAACAGGAATGGCGGCCAAAGCCGGGCGGACCAAACGCCTCGGGGAAGAGAAGAAAAAGCGGATGCCATGCGGCATCCGCTGCGGCGCGTGCGCGGGCGCTAGCGCGTCAACACCACCGGTACATCCTGGCGCCAACTGACGAAGACCGGATCTCCCCAGGTCGGCGCGGTTTCGCCCGCATCATACCAGCGCGAAGACGGCACCACCGATTTGACGACCTTGCCGCTGGCCAGTTTCACGTGATAGATGGAATAACTGCCCAGATAGGCGATGTCCTCCACCACGCCGGCGGCGACATTGGGGCCCACCGGCAACGGCTTGATGTCCAGCCTCACGTCTTCCGGCCGAATGCTGGCCCAGACGTGCATGCCCTTGGGGCCGGTAATCCCGTGGTCGATGCGGATGTCCCCGCCCAGCTCCGGCGAGCGCACTTCGACCAGGTCCGGCTCGTCCACCACCACCGCGCCCTCGAAAATATTGCTCTCGCCGATGAATTCCGCGGTGAAGCGACAGCTGGGGTAATCGTAAATTTCGGACGGGGTGCCCACCTGCAGCAAGGAGCCTTCGCTCATGATGCCGATGCGGCTGGCCATGGTCATCGCCTCTTCCTGATCATGGGTCACCATGATGCAGGTCACGCCCACCTGTTCGATGGTATTGACCAGCTCCAGCTGGGTCTGCTGGCGCAGCTTCTTGTCCAGAGCGCCCAGAGGCTCGTCCAGCAGCAAGAGCTTGGGCCGCTTGACTAGGCTGCGCGCCAGCGCCACCCGCTGCTGCTGACCGCCGGACAATTGATGCGGCTTGCGGTTGGCGTACTTGCGCATCTGCACCAGATCCAGCATCTTGCCCACCCGCTCCGCGATCTCCTCGCGCGGCACCTTGTCCTGTTTCAGGCCAAACGCCACGTTCTGCTCCACAGTCATATGCGGAAACAAGGCGTAGCTCTGGAACATCATGTTCACCGGCCGCTCGTACGGCTGCAGGCCCTGCATGTCCTCCCCGTCCAGGATGATGCGGCCAGAAGTCGGCGTCTCCATGCCCGCCAGCATGCGCAGCAAGGTGGACTTGCCGCAGCCGGAGCTGCCTAGCAGGGCGAAGATTTCATTTCTGCGGATATCCAGATCCACATGATCCACCGCGACATGATCGCCGAACTTTTTCAGCACGCCGGCAATGCGCAGATAAGCCTTGTCGGCGTCGGCCTGGGTTCCGACGACCTGAGCGTTGTGGGCGGAAAAAGCGGCCTGGGCCGGTTTGGCGGCAATAGCTTGCGTCATTGAGTCGTTCCCTCTATTGCAATTCCGCAGCGGCGCGGGCCGGCTGCGTCCGCCGCGCGGGCCTCGTCTCGAGGCGGCGCGGCGGCAATCGAATGCCTTGCTGGATGATCGCGCCGGCCAGGGCCCGCGCGCATGGGTTCAAGAATCCGTCTGGCGTCCTGCGCCGACCGGCGGTCCCGCCGCGAGAGCGCGTGGCCATGCCGCCACCGCCGTGCCTATTGCCAACATGATGTCTCCTCTGTACGGCGCTTAATGCGAACACGGCCCGGCGGCCGCGACGACGGCGAGCGCCTTTGTCGTTTTAGTCTTGAACAGAAGCCTATGCCACGTTTAATAAATTTGACAATATCTAGTGCAAACGCTCTCGAAAATTTATCGCCTCTGTGGCGCGCGCGCCTCACCCAGGCTGGCCGGTCAAACCCGAAAACCCGGCCCTTTCCCCTAAGACGCCGGCGGCGAAAACCCCACCATCATTGTTTAATTCGTCAAACACTTTACCCTTTTCCACCACTGGCGAACCGGCGCGCGCGGCGCCCCGTCCTCGCCACGCGTCCGCGTCGCCAGCAAATTGCCCCGCAAACGCCGACGCGCTCTAGAATGAAGCATGCATGTTGACGCCGCGCAACGCCTGACCAAAGGAATACCGCCATGCCCTATGCCGAAATCGCCGGACACAAGGTCTATTACGAACTCAGCGGACAGGGCGCCCAAGTTCTGGCGCTATTCAACGGCATCACCATGTCCACCGCCGCCTGGGCTCTGCTGCAGCCGCAGCTGGAACCGCACTTCCAGCTATTGCGCTTCGACTTTCTCGGCCAAGGCCAAAGCGACCGCCCCGGCGGCGACAAATATCCGCTCAGCGAACAAGCCGACCTCGCCGCCGGTCTGTTGAATCATTTGGGCATTGCGGAGGTCTATCTCACCGGCTTGTCTTACGGCGGCATGGTGGCGCAGCACTTCGCCCATCGTCATCCCGAGCGCGTGTCGCGGCTGCTGCTGGCCGCCACGCTGGCCTGGGCCGACAGCGTCAACAACCATATCAGCGACAGCTGGATTGCGGCCAACCGCAGCGGCGGGCTGGATTTGCGTTACGCGGTCAGCGTGCCCTGGCTGTTTTCCAGCCGATTTCTCGCCAGCAACGCCGCCATGCTCGACGATATGAAGCTGATTGCCGGCATGGTGGACTGGGACGCGGTGATACGTCTGATCGCCGGCGTCACCGAGCACGACGCGCGCACCTGGCTGCACGAGCTGAGCATGCCCTGCCATATACTGGTTGGCGACGAAGACCGCCTGACGCCCTTGTATCAAGCCGAACTATTGCGCGAACGGCTGCCCGGCGCGCAGCTGGAAATTCTGCCGGGCACCGGCCATGTATTGCACATCGAGGCCGCGGACGCCTTTGTCCGCAGCATTATCCGTTTTGGCCACGGCTGAAACGCCCATCATCAGAACAAGGAGAACCGAATGACCGCCGAATCCGTTTTGCTTGCCGTTGATTCAAAGGGAATCGCCACCATCACCCTCAACCGCGCGGAACTGCTGAACGCGCTGGACGACAGCAGCGTCGGCCTGCTGACCGCGATGCTGGAAACCCTGGCCGAAGACGCTAGCGTGCGCGCCGTGGTGCTGACCGGCAGCGGCATCAGCTTTTCCGCCGGCCACGATATCGACTGGATGCGACGGATGGCCGGCTTCGGCCGCGAGGAACTGGAGCGCCACGCCCGCCTGCTGGCCAAGCTGCTGCGCACGCTGGACACCTTGCCCAAGCCCACCATCGCCAAGATACAGGGCTCCGCCTTCGGTCTGGGCGCGGGGCTGGTCGCCTGCTGCGACGTGTCCATCGCCAGCTCCGAAGCGCTGTTCAGCTTTTCCGACGTCAAGCTGGGCGTGATCCCCGCGCTGGTGGCGCCCTATATGGTCCGCGCCATCGGCGAGCGCTCGACGCGCCGCTACTTCATGACCGCGGAGCGTTTCAACGCCGGCAAGGCCAAACGCCTGGGGCTGGTGCATCAGGTGGTGGAAAGCGATGAGCTCGACATGGCGGTGGACTTCCTGATCAACCATCTGCTGATCAACAGCCCGGCGGCGATGCTGGAAGCCAAGCGGCTGCTGGCCGACATCGCCGGCCTGGGCGTCGGGGAAGACGGCATGGAAATCTGCATCCAGCGCATTGTCGCCATCCGCCTGAGCGAGGAAGGCCGCGAGGGCGTTCAGGCCATGCTGGAAACGCGCAAGCCCTCGTGGATGGATTGAACAAGCGGCGGGGAACGGCGCGGCTGGCCCTGCCGCGCCATGGGTGCGACAATGCGGCCAACTTCACCGCATTGTTGCCGCCATGTCCAACCACAGCTTCTTCTGGCACGATTACGAAACCTTCGGCGCCGTGCCGCGCCAGGATCGCCCCTCGCAGTTCGCCGGCATCCGCACCGACGCCGAGCTGAATGAAATCGGCGAGCCGGTCATGCTCTACGCCCGGCCCGCGCCCGACTACCTGCCGTCTCCGGTGGCCTGCCTGCTGACCGGCATCACCCCGCAATGGTGTTTGCAGCACGGCGTGGCCGAGCACGAATTCGCCGGCGTGATCGAACGCGAGCTGGCGACGCCGGGCACCATAGGCGTCGGCTACAACTCTATCCGCTTCGACGACGAAGTCACCCGCTTCCTGTTCTGGCGCAATCTGATGGACCCCTATGCGCGCGAATGGCAGAACCAATGCGGCCGCTGGGATCTGCTGGACCTGGTCCGCGCCACCTTCGCGCTGCGCCCGGACGGCATCCAATGGCCGCAGCACGAGGATGGACGCCCCAGCTTCAAACTGGAGCATTTGAGCGCCGCCAACGGCCTGGCGCACGAAGCCGCCCACGACGCCCTCTCCGACGTGCGCGCCACCATCGCGCTGGCGCGCCTGATCAAACAACACCAGCCCAAGCTGTTCGACTTCTACCTGTCGCTGCGCAAGAAAGACGCGGTCAAGGTCCAGCTCAGCCTCCATGCGCCCAAACCCGTGTTGCACGTTTCCGGCATGTACGGCGCCGAGCGCGGCAATATGGCCGTGGTCTGGCCGCTGGCGGCCCACCCCTACAACGCCAACGAGGTGATTGTCTGGGACTTGGCCCACGACCCTCGCGAACTGCAAGGCCTGGGCCCGGACACCATCCGAGAGCGCTTGTACACCCGCAGCGAAGATTTGCCGGAAGGCGTGCAGCGTTTGCCGCTCAAAACCGTGCACATCAATAAATCGCCGTTCGTGGTCGCCAACCTCAAGGTGTTGAGCCCGGAGCGCGCCGCGCACTGGGGCGTGGACATGGAGCAGGTTCAGCGCCACGCCGACTACGCCGGCGCGCTGCCGGATCTGAGCCCGGTCTGGCGCAAGGTGTATAAGCGCGAAACCGGCGAGCCGCGCGACGTCGACGAAAATCTCTACGGCGGCTTCGTCTCCAACAACGATCGCAAAGTGCTGACCAAGCTGCGCCGCATGTCGGCCGACCAGTTGACCGGCGAGATGGCCTTCTTCGAAGACCCCCAGCTGGCCGAACTCTTGTTCCGCTACCGCGCGCGCAACTTCCCGCGCTCCCTGTCCGGCGAAGAGCAAGAACGCTGGCAGACATGGCGTCAAGCCAAGCTCAACGGCGGACCCGGCCGCGATGTCCGGCAATTCCGCCAGGAACTGGAGGAAGCCCGCGCCGGCGAGCTAAGCGAAAAAGCGCAAGACGTGCTGGCGCAGCTGGAAGCCTACGCCGCGCAACTGTAAAGTCGGTTCAAAGCCTGAGAGCAAGGGCGGGACAAGCCCTTGCGGCGGAGAAAACGGAATGCGCGCGCGGCGCAGGGCCTGCCTTCAGAGCTATAGCGTTCTCACATAACGCCTGGCGACGAACAAAGCCGCCAGGCTCAAACCCACAATCACAACCATCGCCAGCGTGGATGCGCCTTCATAACCCCAATAGTCGGACATGCCCTTCTCCTTAAAAGCGGTTCAATGTCTGCCGCGCGTCGGCGAGATGGCCAGAACCGGGCCTTGAACCCGTCTTCGACATGCTCATGCGCCACGAGTACATTCCGCCTTCTAGCCGTTATCGTCTTGTCTCGCTCTTGCTCGCGAGACTTTGCGCGGGCATCTAGACCAAACCGGTCTGCCGCATGCGCTCCAGCCCGAACTCGCTGACCCGATAATTGAACAGCAGGCGCGCGCCCTCTTCCTGCCAACGCTCGCATAAGGCCACCACCAGACCGCTGGCGCTCAAATCCGCCAGGCAGGCCCTCACCATGCCCAGCCAGTAGGCGTCTTCCGGTTTGCGGTACTCCCGGCAGATGCGCCGGGCCAGATCCACGTCCCACAAGCCCGGCTGCCTGGCCAAAGCCTGCAGGATAAAACCCTTGATGTGCACCTTCACGCCCCGCCCTCCACATTGCGCACCGCGCCGGGATGGCGCTCGCTGTCCGACACCATGACGAAGCCGCCCAGAATCACCAGGGCCAAGCCGATCAGAAAATGCCACTCGGGAAAATTCAAGGTGAACGCGGCGGTGAACAAGGTGGCGAACAGCGCGTAGAAAGCGCCGATCGCCTGGCCGCGCCCAACGCCGATCAAGGGAAAGGATTTGTACCAGGCCACGGCGCAGAAAGCGAAACTGAGCCCGCCCACCGTCAGATAGAGCATAGGCCGCCACGACCACAGCTCGCCGGCCAGCGCATACACCGGCAAGGGCGTCAGCCAGGCCAGCGCCGGCAGAATCAGCAGCAGCCAATACAGGGCCTCGGCCAGATAACGGATCGCCACCCCGCAATCGGGATCGGTCACATCCATTGCCCGTCCGACGATGGCGCCCTCCAGTCCCCAGCCCAGCGCCGCCAGCGCGCCGCCCAGATAGCCCAGCCAGCGCGCGTCGCCGTCGCCGCTCAGGTCCCCAAGCAGGCCCGGCGCGTAAATCGCCGCTCCGCCCAGCACGATGACCGCGATGCCCAGCGCCGCGCGCCGATCTATCCGCTCGCGGTACCACAAACGCGCCAAGGCCGCGCCCACCACCGGATACAACAGGCCCGCCACCGCGGCGAACACCGCGCCCACATAACCCATCGCCAGATATGAGCCGAAATTGGCCATCAGGCCGCCCAAGACCGCGGCCAGGAAATACCACTTGGAAATGCCGCCGAAGCGCCATAGCGTGCGGAAGAAGTCGGCCAGCTTGCCCAAGGCCGCCAGCCACAACAATTGAAACGCCGCCACCAGGCAGGCGTGAAAGGCAGTCAACACCGCGGCCGCCATCAGAAACCACTCGGGCCGCCCCCGCGTCAGCCCGGCCAGCGGCGCCTCGTGCCACACCGCGGCGCCGGGCACATACCATGCGCCCCACAACACCGCCGCCCACAAGGCCCAGCCATAACCCCAGCGGGTTCGGCGGCGAAGATACCGCTGTCTGTGCATGCTGTTCATAGCGCGTCAGCTCCTGTTGTCGGACGCCGCCCAAGCTTCCAGCGGCGCCTATTCTGGGTTCGAACGCAACAAGACGAAATCCATCTGCCTTGCCAGACGAGGGCCAAAAATTACCATAAGTTAATTTTTTCACCAACAGTTAATTAGTCCACACCCGGCCGCGGCCGAGATCAGCGCGCGCCCAAAGCGCCGATCAGGCGGCTGAGCGCGCCGTCGCTCCCGCGCTGCGCCACCAGCGACAAGACCAGCGGCAAAGTCTTGCCGCCCTCGCCGTGCCACGACACATCCAGCTGCGCGCGGCTGGAAATATTGAAAATCGCCTCCAGGCTGTCCAGCCATCCCTGCCGCGAGGCGATGCGCAAACCGTCCAGAAAGCGCTGCTCCGTCGTCTCCTCTAAAGCCTCGCCGAACAATAGCCTCGCGGCCTGCGGCGACAAACGCAGCCGACCGGCGCCCAGATCCCATTCCCAACTGGCCATGCCGATGGACTGCAGCGCCAATTCGCTGCGCAACCGGGCCTCCTCCTGCGCGCGGCGCGCCTCGCGCCGCGCGGCCACCTCCTCCACCGCGGCGATCAAATGCCAGGGCTCGCCGCTCACCGGGTGACGGCTCAGCGAGGCGCTGACGTTCACCCAGACATGGCCGCCCTGTTTGCGCAGCAAGCGTTTCTCCAGCGAAAAACTGGCGACCTCTCCGCTCAGCAACTGATCCAGCCGCAGCAGATTGTCCTCCAGGTCGTCGGGATGGGTCAGTTGCTGGAAGCTCATCCCCTCCATCTCCCACGGCGCATAGCCCGTCATCTCGGCCAGGCGGCGATTCACCTTGAGCCATCGACCATCCAGGCCCAGATGCGCCAGGCCCAGCGCCGCCTGCTCGAAGATCTCGCGGAAACGCTCCTCGCTTTCGCTATAGGCCACCGCGGCTTGCCGGCTGTCGGTGACGTCCTGAGCCGCGCCTATCATGGCCTCCGCCCGTCCTTCCCCGTATAGAACCTCGCCCTCCTCGTGAATCTGGCGGCGGCGGCCGTCCGGCAGCAGGATGCTGTACTCCACGCAATAGGGCTGGCGCTCATCGATCGCCCGCCGGATGGCCCGATCGATGCGATCCCGGTCCTCCGGCGCCATCGCGGCGAAGTAACGCTCCATCGTCACCTTGAAGGCCTGCGGCTGCCAGCCGAAAATCCGGTAAGCCTCATCCGACCAGATGCAGTCGTCCTTGCGCACATCCCAGAACCAACTGCCCAAATGGGCGATGGACTGCGCCTTGTCCAGGATGGCCTGGTTCTGACGCAAGGCCTGCTCGGCCAGGCAACGCTGGGTGATGTCGAAGCTGACGCCTATCATCTTCACCGGACGGCGGTCGGCGTCCAGCACGCAGGTGGCGCGCGAGGCGATCCATCTCGTGTCGCCCGCCGGCCAGCGCACGCGGAACTCGGCCTCGTAAGCCGCGCCGGAGTTCAGGCACGCCTCCAGTTTGGCGCGCAAGGCCGGCGCGTCGGCCGGATCCAGCGCCAGCCAGAAATCGGACAGCAGGCGCACCGGGCGGCCAAACAAGTGCTCGGCGTTGGCGGAGTAAGCCACCGCGTCGCTCAGGATGTTCCATTCCCAGGTGACGATGCCGGACACCTTCTGCGCGAACTTCATCCGCGCTTCGCTTTCCATGATCTCCGCCAGATGCTTGCGGCGGATCTCGGTCAATTGCGCATCCGTCGTCGTCGCCGTCGCCAGATCCAGCACCGCCTGCTCGCCGTAGCGCAGCCAGATCCAGTTCACGCCCAGAAAATCCGCCAACACCCGCAGTTTGCGATATTCGATTTCCCCGCCGCGCGTCCATTTGTGCACGGCGGCGGACGATACGCCCAGGGCTTCCGCCACCTGTTTAAGCATGACGCGCTTGCGCCCCAGCACCTCCTTCAGGCGGGTGGCGAAGGTTTCATCCCCGGCGGGAACAAGGGTTTGACTGACTTGATTTGACGACACGCAACTGGTCGCGGCGACGGCCGCGCCTCCTGGGTAATTGAATGCGAACACGGCGCGCCGATGCGCGCGCGCCACAGCCTGCGGCTGTCAGCCGGCCATGTTAACTCAGGCCGGAAAAATCCCGAAGCGAAGCAAAAGCCCGACAGCCAAGCAAGCCAGGCCGGCCTCCGGCCCGGCTTGAACCTCGCCGATATAGCCAAACTCAATACATCCATCATTACCATAGCTGATTACGGATTGCCGGCCGCGCCGAATCGACACTACAATTAAACCAAAGGTAAATTTATTTACCAATGGTTAATTTCATCTCTTGCGTGAGGCTGCCATGATCTCTACCCAGCTCTTCATCGATGGCCAATGGCGCGACGCCGCCAAGGGGCAAACCCGTCAGATTCTCAATCCCTGCGACGAAAGCGAGATCGCGGTCGCCGCGGACGGCGGCCGCGCCGATGCGCAGGCCGCCATCGCCGCCGCCCGCGCGGCGTTTGATCACGGCCCCTGGCGGCTCGCCCCCCAGCGCCAACGCAGCCGCCTGCTGCTGGACATCGCCCAACTAGTGGAGCGCGACAGCGAGCGCCTCGCCGAGCTGGAGACGCTGAACACCGGCAAAACCCTGAGCGAGAGCCGCACCGATATGGGCGACATCGCCGCCACCTTCCGCTATTTCGCCGGCCTGGTGGCCACCGAGAACGGCCAGGTCAACCCGGCGCCCGAGCAGGTGATCAGCCGCACCCTGCACGAGCCGGTGGGCGTCTGCGGCCTGATCACCCCGTGGAACTACCCCTTGCTGCAAGCGGCCTGGAAGATCGCGCCGGCGCTGGGCGCCGGCAATTGCGTCGTGCTCAAGCCCAGCAGCCTGACCCCGCTCAGCAGCTGGCGCTTCACCCAGCTGCTGACCGAGCTGGATTTGCCGCCGGGCGTGTTCAATCTGGTCAGCGGCGGCGCCGAGGCAGGCGCCGAACTGGCGGAGCATCCCGACGTGGATCTGCTGTCCTTCACCGGCGGTGCTCAGGCGGGGGCCAGCATCATGCGCGCCGCCAGCGCCAACTTCAAACGCATCGGCCTGGAGCTGGGCGGCAAGAACCCCAACATCGTCTGCGCCGACGCCGACCTCGACGCCGCCGTCGACTACGCGCTGAACGCCGCCTTCTTCCACGCCGGCCAGGTCTGCTCGGCCGGTTCGCGGCTGCTGCTGCAAAACGAGATTCACGACGACTTCGTGAACCGGCTGGCGGAACGGCTGCCGCGCATCGTCGTCGGCCCCGGCCAGCAGCCGGACACTCAGATGGGGCCGGTGCAGTCCGCCCAGCAGCACGACAAGATCCTGAGCCTGATCTCCGCCGGCGTGGAGGAAGGCGCCCGCCTGGTCTACGGCGGCGGCCGCCCGGACGGCGAACGCTATCGCAAAGGCTATTGGCTGCAGCCCACGCTGCTGGTCGACGTCCACGCCGACATGCGCATCGCCAAAGAGGAGATTTTCGGCCCGGTCATCACCGTGGAGCGCTTCCGCGACGAGGCCGAGGCGCTGCGGCTGGCTAACGACACGCCCTACGGCCTGGCGGCGGCGGTGTGGACGCGGGATCTGGCCCGCGCCAACCGCATGAGCCGCGCGCTGCGCTTCGGCACCGTCTGGGTCAACGACTACCACCCCTATTTCCCCGAAGCCCCCTGGGGCGGCTTCAAATCCAGCGGCATCGGCCGCGAGCTGTCGCGCATCGGTCTGGACGAGTACACCGAGCTCAAACACAGCTACATCAATCTGGCGCCCAAGCCGATGGGGTGGTTTGGCGCCTGAGGGTCCATTCACCCGGTACCGCCTTCGTTCACCGATAAGGAGAATCAAGATGAGCACCACTCAGGAATTCGACTACATCATCGTCGGCGCCGGCTCCGCCGGCGGCGTGCTGGCGGCGCGGCTGAGCGAAGACAACGGCGTCAAGGTGCTGCTGCTGGAAGCCGGCGGCCCGGACTGGCGTCTGGACTGGCGCACCCAGATGCCGGCGGCCCTCGCCTACCCCTTGCAAGGCCGCACCTATAACTGGGCCTATCTGACCGAACCTGAGCCGCATATGGGCGGACGCCGCATGGCCCAGGCGCGCGGCAAGGGCCTGGGCGGCTCCTCGCTGATCAACGGCATGGTCTATATCCGCGGCAACGCGCTGGACTACCAGGGCTGGGCCGAGTTGCCCGGGCTGGGCGACTGGAGCTACGCCGACTGCCTGCCCTATTTCCGCAAGGCGGAAAGCTACGACAAGGGCGCAAACGACTACCACGGCGGCGACGGGCCGCTGCACGTCACCACGCCCAAGGCCGGCATCAGCCCCTTGTTCGAAGCCTTCATCCAAGCCGGCGAACAAGCCGGCTACGCCCGCACCGACGATCTGAACGGCTATCGTCAGGAAGGCTTCGGCCCCATGGACCGCACCACCACCGCCCAGGGACGGCGCTGCAGCGTGTCGCTGGCCTATCTGGACGCCGCTCGCGACCGCGCCAATTTCTCGGTGCGGACCCGCGCGCTGGCGGACCGCATCCTGTTCGACGGCGCGCGCGCCGTCGGCGTGCAATACCTGCAAGGCGGCCGCAGCCATCGCGTTCGCGCCCTGCGCGAAGTCATCGTCTGCAACGGCGCGATCGCCTCGCCGCAGTTGCTGCTGCGCTCCGGCGTCGGCGACGCCGCCGAACTCGGCCGCCACGACATCGGCGTGGTCGCCCACCTGCCCGGCGTTGGCGCCAATCTGCAGGACCATCTGGAAATGTATCTGCAGTACGAATGCCTGCGTCCGGTGTCGCTATACCCGTCCTTGCGCTGGTGGAACAAGGCCCGCATCGGCGCTCAGTGGTATCTGAACGGCAGCGGTCCGGGCGCCAGCAATCACTTCGAGGCCGGCGGCTTCATCCGCAGCGACGAGCGCTTCGCCTTCCCCAATCTGCAATACCACTTTCTGCCGCTGGCGGTGAATTACGACGGCAGCCACGCCGTCAAGATGCACGGCTTCCAATGCCACGTCGGCTCGATGCGCTCGCCCAGCGTCGGCCACGTCAAGCTGGCCAGCCGCGACCCGCGCGACAAGCCGCTGCTGCAATTCAACTATATGGCGCACGACACCGACTGGCGGGAGTTCCGCGCCGCGGTGCGGCTGACGCGCGAGATCGTCGGCCAGCGCGCGCTTTCCGCCTTCCGCGGCCGGGAAATCCAGCCGGGCGACAAGGTTGCCAGCGACAGCGAGATCGACCGCTTCGTCAAAACCCACGCCGAAACCGCGCTGCATCCGTCCGGCACCTGCAAGATGGGCAGCGCCGCCGATCCGACTGCGGTGGTGGATCATCAGGGCCGCGTGCACGGCCTGACCGGCCTGCGCGTGGTGGACGCGTCCATCATGCCGCGCATCGTCACCGGCAATCTGAACGCGCCCACCATCATGATGGCGGAGAAGATCGCCGACCTGATCCGCCAACTGCCGCCGCTGCCGCGCTCGAACGCGCCGTTCTACCAGGCCGGCGGGGATCAAGACCCCGTCGCCGAAACGGCCGCGGCGCAAACCGCCCCCTTGTAAACGCCACGGCCCAAGGAGCCCATATGTACGACCTCATCGGCCTGATCGGCGTCATCAGCTATCTGGGCGCCTACTTGGGCAACCAGCTATTGGGCCTGCGCACCTCGGACCCTCGCTACTTCGCCTTGAACCTGATCGGGCCGGTCTGCATCCTGATTTCGCTGTCCAACCACTTCAACCTGGCGTCCTTCGTCAATCAGTGCATGTGGTTTCTGATCACCCTGGGCGGCTGGTGGCGCGCCAGCCGCCGCCGGGCGCTGCCGGCGCCCGAATCCGGGGCCTGAGCGCGTGTTTACCCTCTAGCGAGACCAGGCCTTGCGACGGGAAAACCGGAAGCCACACATGGCGCACGGGCATTTTGCAGACGGTTCCAAGGCCCACGCCCACGCCATCCCGTCGACGCGCAGCCCATCGTCGACACCTTGCGTGTCCTGGGCGGCACTGTCCGCCCATGGGCCGCTTATGCGACAATCCGTCGATTGAACCGCAAGACCCGCCCATGAACGATACCCCGCACGCCATCCTGCTGATGGGCCCCACCGCCTCCGGCAAAACCGGCCTGGCGCTGGAGCTGGCCCGCCATTTTCCGGTGGAGATCATCAGCGTGGACTCCGCGCTGGTCTATCGCGACATGGACATCGGCACCGCCAAGCCCAGCGCGGTGGAAATGGCGCAATGCCCGCACCATCTGATCGACATCATCAGCCCGCTGCAAAGCTATTCCGCCGCCCAGTTCCACGCCGACGCCAACCGGCTGATCCGCGAGATCAACGGCCGCGGCCGGCTGCCGCTGCTGGTGGGCGGTACCATGCTGTATTACAAGGCCTTGCTGGAGGGCTTGTCCGACCTGCCGCGCGCCGACGCGGCGCTGCGCGCTCTGCTGGACGCCGACGCGGCCCAGGCCGGCTGGCCGGCGATGCACGCGCGGCTGGCGCAACTGGACCCGGACACCGCCGCCCGCCTCAATCCCAATGATTCGCAGCGCATTCACCGCGCGCTGGAAGTCTGCCTGCTCAGCGGCGAGCCGATGTCGCGGCTGCTGGCGCGCGGCAAGGAAGCCGCGGCGGATTTTCGCCTGCTGTCGCTGGGCCTGGTGCCGGCGGAACGAGGCTGGCTGCACCAACGCATCGCGCAGCGTTTCGAACTGATGCTGGAACAGGATTTCCTGGCCGAAGTGCGGCGTTTGCGCGCCGCCTATCCGGCGCTGACGCTGGAGCTGCCGTCGATGCGCTGCGTCGGCTATCGCCAGGCCTGGGAATACCTGGACGGCGTCGGCGACGAGCAAACTTTCATCGACAAAGGCGTCGCCGCCACCCGCCAGCTGGCCAAGCGCCAGCTGACCTGGATGCGCAGTCTGGACCTGGTGCCGGTCAACGCCCAGCGGGACGGCCTGGCCGAACAGCTGGGCGCCGCCGTCGCCGCCTTCCAGGCCGGCGAGCCCCTGCCCGCCGGCCTGCGTTTCGACGGCGTGTATTAATCGCTCACCAGGGCCGGCTGGCCGACGCGCACAGCGGCACCACCGGCCCGTTGCTGCCGGTGTCCAGGAAGCCGTCGCTGATCCAGTCGCCGCCGCGGGTGCGGTTCCACACATCGGTGCGGCCCCACACCCCCTCCACCGCTTCGGCGCGCACATGGCACTGCAAGGCGACGCTGTCGCCGCGGCTGACCGCGCCGGTGATGCCGGCGCTCAGGCTGGGCGCGCTGCGCAAGTTCACCCTTCCCTCGCCCTTCGCCGGCGTCGCCACGCCGCTGGCGCCGGCCGGCGCGCCTCCGCCGCCGTAATTGTTCAGCAGGCCGCCGACATTGACCCGCGTCCCGTTGCGCAAGGCATAGCCCTGATAGGCGCGGTTGCCGGCGAAGAACTGCCAGCCGCCGAACAGCTTGCCGTTCACCGGCTCGGCCCGGCCCTGATACAAGAGGGAGAAATGCACGTGCGGGCCGGTGGTGCTGCCGCCGCACGGCAGGCCGTTGCCTATGGTGCCGAGATACGCGCCCGGATTGACCCGCGTCCCGTCCGCCAGCGTGTTCAGATTGATCATATGGTAGTAAGTGGACGAGAAGCCGTTGTCGTGCACCAGCTTGACCAAGCCGCTGCCGCCGCGCACGCAGCTCTTGTAGATCACCCCGGCCTGCGGCGCCAACACCCTGCCGTCGCCGCCGGCGAAGTCGATGGAATCGTAAGGCTGGCTTTCCCCGCTATAGCCGTGCGGGCCGCCGGTCATCCGCCAGGCCGCGCCCTGCCGCCACGGCAGGCCCAGACCGGTGGCGTTGGGCGCGAACGGCAAGCCCGGCCTGGCCGACTGGCTGCCCCAGGCGCGGCGCTCGTCCGCGTTGAGCCAATCGGCCGGCGCCAGGCTCAGCATCGCGGCGAAGCCCGGACCGCCTTCCAGTTCCAGCGTCCAGCCCTGCGCGTCGCGGCGCGCCAGGAACAGCCTGGACACCGGCACATGATCCATCGCCGCGATCGTGGTCATCGTCGGCAGCGGCTGGGTCACCGATCCCAGCACCCAGCCGCCGTCGGCGCTGTCGCGGTTGACCTCCACCAGCATGTCCAGCACCTCCCCCTTGGCCAGCGGCAGCATGGGCTGCAAGGCCTTGACCGCCGCCTGGCGCAATAAGGGGTCCGGCTGCTTCGATTCCGCCTGCGCGCCGCCGGCCAAGGCCGCCAATACGGCCATCATCAGAGCTGCTTGTTTCATTTCGGGCTCCATTCCTGGTTGGGAAAAACCAAAGCGACGCAATGCCAATAGCATTGCGCCGCAAACCATAGGGTTATAGAAAGCCCCATCCTTATTTCCTGCTGGCCTTTGGCTCAGCAGACAGCCGGCAAAAATCGATAAAAAAAGCCCACGTCGCAGGACGTGGGCGGTAGCGGCGGCGAGGCGATGTCAGCGCGCGGCCACCAGCTTGATTTCCACCTTCCAGGCCGGGTTGGCCAGTTTGGCCTCCACCGTGGCGCGCGCCGGCACATGGCCGGCCGGCACCCAGGCGTCCCAGGCGGCGTTCATCGCGTCGTAATCGGCCAGGCTGGCCAGGAAGATGGTGACGTCGACGATCTTGCTCTTGTCCGAATCCAGTTCCGCCAACAGCGCGTCGATCTGGCCCAGCACGTTTTCAGTTTGCGCCTTGGCGTCGGCCTCGGTGTTTTCCGGCACCTGGCCGGCCAGGAAGATCAGGCCGTTGGTGACCACGGCTTCTGCCAGACGCGCGCCCTGCTTGTGACGATAAATGCTCATGCGGATTCCCCTTGGGTGAGTCGGAACAAGACGAAGATTCTAACCCGGCCGCGCCGGCTATTGCCATGCCTGGCGCAAGTCCTCGATCAGCGCCGCCTCGCCCTCGATGCCCACCGACAAGCGGATCAGGTTGTCGGCGATGCCCAGCTCGCGCCGACGTTCAAGCGGAATCGACGCATGCGTCATCGCCGCCGGCAGGCAGACCAGGCTCTCCACCCCGCCCAGGCTCTCCGCCAGCGTGAACAGCTTCAGCCGCGCCAGCACCCGCCGCGTTTCTTCGGCGTCGCCTTTCAGATAAAAGGACACCACCCCGCCGTAACCCCGCATCTGGCTGCGCGCCAGCTCATGTTGCGGATGGCTGGACAGGCCCGGATACAAGACCCGCTCCACCTGCGGCTGGGTTTCCAGCCAACGCGCCACCGCCAGCGCGTTGCTGTTGTGGCGCTCCACCCTCAAGGCCAGCGTGCGCAGGCCGCGCAGCACCAGGAAACTGGCGAACGGGTCCAGCACCGCGCCCACCGCGTTGTGCAGGAAGGCCAGTTGCTCGGCCAGTTCCGGCCGCCGGCGGCTGACCACCGCCGCTCCGGCGATCACATCGGAATGACCGTTCAGGTATTTGGTCGCGGAATGCACGACGATGTCGAAACCGAAGGCCAGCGGGCGCTGCACCACCGGCGAGGCGAAGGTGTTGTCCGCCACCGTGATCAGGCCGTGCCGCCGCCCCAGATCGGCCACCGCCGCCAGGTCCACCAGTTGGTTCAGCGGGTTGGACGGGGTTTCCACCCAGATCATCCGGGTATTCGGCCGGATCGCCGCCTGCAAGGCGGCGAGGTCTTCCGACGCCACATAGCTGATCTCCAGCTGCGCGCTTTGCTTGCGCACCTGTTCGAACAATCGGTAAGTGCCGCCGTACAGATCGTTGACCGCGATCAGGTGGCTGCCGGCCGGCAGCAGCTCCAGCACCGTGGCGATGGCCGCCAGGCCGGAGGGGAAGGCGTAGCCGCGCGCGCCGTCCTCCAGCTCCGCCAAAGCCCGCTCCAAGGCCTCGCGCGTCGGGTTCTGCGAGCGGGAATACTCGTAGCCGCTGTGCTCGCCCGGCGCGTGCTGCCGGTAAGTGGAGGTGGCGTAAATGGGCGGAATCACCGCGCCGAAGGCGTCTTGATGCAGACCGGCGGTGATGGACAAAGTATTGAAATCAGTCATGGCGTTTTCTCGCAATGCGGAGGGCCGGCCTCGCTTGGACCGGCCGGGGTGAGGAGGAGCTAGACGGCGCGCGAGCGCGGCTGACGGCGCCAGAAGGCCAGCAGATCGGCCTGGGTGATCAGGCCCAGGTAGCGCTCGCCGTCCACCATCAGGGCGACGTGGCCGTCGTTGAAAATATGCAGCAGGTCTTGCAGCGAAGCGCGCGGCGACAGGGTCCGCACCTCGCTGGTCATCGCGCTGCGCACGTTCTGGCGGAAGTTTTCCGGCTCGCCGTGTACCGACAGCAGCAAGTCCCATTCATCCAGGATGCCGACCACCTTATCGTCGGCCAGCACCGGCAACTGCGACACATCGTGCAGGCGCATGCGCTGATAGACCACGTTCAAGGGCTCGTCCGGGTGGCAAGAGACAGTGCTGCCGTCGGCGTGGCGGCGCACGATCAGATCGGTCAAATCGCCCAGCCGCGGCAGCTCCACCAGGCCGTTGTCCACCAGCCAATCGTCGTTGTACATCTTGGACAGATACTTGTTGCCGCTGTCGCAAACCAGCGTCACCACGCGCTTGGGCTCCGTCTGGGCGCGGCAATAGCGCAAGGCCGCCGCCAGCAGCGCGCCGGAGGAGGAGCCCGCCAGAATGCCTTCCCGGCTCAGCAGCAGGCGGGCGCTGTCGAAGCTTTCCTGATCGCTGATGCGGTAGGCGCGCTTGACCAGGCTGAAGTCGGTTTGCGGCGGGATGAAGTCCTCGCCTATGCCTTCGATCAGCCAGCTGCCGGCCTCGCCGTGGCGTCCGGTCTCGACATGATCCGCCAGCACCGAGCCCACCGGGTCCGCCAGCACGATTTCCACCCGCGGCGCCTCCCGGCTGAAGAAACGCGTCAGCCCGGTCAGCGTGCCGCTGGAGCCCACGCCCACCACCACCGCGTCCAGTTCATGGCGCGTCTGCTCCCAGATTTCCGGACCGGTGCCGGTTTCATGCGCCAGCGGATTGGCCGGGTTGTTGAATTGGTCGATGTAGTAAGCGTCCGGCGTTTCCTTGGCGATACGCGCGGCGAGGTCCTGGTAATACTCCGGATGCCCCTTGCCCACGTCGGAGCGGGTCAACACCACTTCCGCGCCCAGCGCCTGCAGATGCAGAATCTTCTCCCGGCTCATTTTGTCCGGCACCACCAACACCAGCCGATAGCCTTTTTGCGAAGCCACCAGCGCCAGCCCCAGGCCGGTGTTGCCGGCGGTGGCCTCGACGATGGTGCCGCCCGGCTTCAGCTTGCCTTCGCGCTCGGCCGCGGCAATCATGGACAGCGCCACCCTATCCTTGATCGAGCCGCCCGGATTGTGGCTTTCCAGTTTCAGATACAACTCGCACAGGCCGGTGTCCAGATGCGTCACCTTCACCAGCGGCGTATTGCCGATCAAGGATAAAACGGATTGGTCTTGCATATTGAAATCTCCTAGCTACCACATATAAATATTGTTTTTAACAACTTGTAGTTATATCGAAAATAAAAAAAACGCCGCTTCACACCACGGCGGTGGCTTGCAGAAAACTATAGAAAAACACCAGTTCCGGATTGCTGCGCAATTGGCGCAGTTCCCGCGTCATCGCCGCCACCAGCGCGGCGTCCACCCGTTTCGCCTCGATCAGCTGATCCGCGGCCGACAGCAAGAGCTCGGTCCAGTAATCCAGCACTTGCTGGCGACGATGCGGATCGCGGCTGTCCAGATGCCAGGTCTTGACCTGGGTCTCCACATGGCGAAAGCCCAGGCGCAGCAGCATATTGCCCAGCTTGGCGCCGACGAAGGGATCGCCGCCCACCGCCAGTTGATGGTCATTGAAGGCCAGCCAGTACTGCTGCAGGTTCGAGGAATAAGGCGATAGAAAGAAGGACGCGTTCATCGCCTCGGTGGCGTACAGCCGCGCGCCCGGCTTCAGCACGCGCCGCACTTCGGCCAACACCCGCTCCGGCGACAAGACATGCTCCAGCACCCAGCACAGAAAGGCGGCGTCGAAACTGGCCGGCTGGAAATCCAGATCCTCGGCGTCCATATGCAGCAGCCGGGCGCGGTCCTGCCAGGGGCTGCCCTGCAAACGCTGACGCGCCACCGCCAGCTGACGCTGGCTGAAGTCGACGCCGGTGACCTCCAGGTCCGGATAACGCCGCAACAGGATCTCGGTCTGCGCGCCCACCCCGCACCCCACCTCCAGCAGCTGGCCGACGCCGGAGAAATCGATGTCCCGGTAGACCACGGACTCGGAGAAGCGCGCCTGGCGCACCAGGCGCGCCTGTTCGGCGGCGGAAAAACCATGAATATAGGGCAGCTCGCTCGCCCCGTCGGTCAGTTGCAATGTGGCCATGTCCATCTCGCAGAGTTGCATCAACATGGCCACATTATATTTCCAATTATTATTACAAATATAAATTTTATTTCTTATTTTCATATAAAAAACGAGTCTATCCACCCCGCCACAAGCCTGCGCGGACGCAAAAAAACCCGCGGCGCGCCGCGGGTTTTCATCGAGTCGGACAGGCTTAAACCATGGCCGCCTGACGCAGGCTGATCGAGAAGCGCTGCAAGGCGGCGATGCCGGAGGCCTCGGCGCGGGTGCACCAGTCCTGCAGTTCCTTGAGCAGCTGCTCGCGGCTCAGCGTGGAACGCTCCCACAGACGGGTCAGCTCCTGACGCATCGAATACACGGTGGCCAGCACCTGGCTGTGCTCCAGCAAGGTGGCCAACTGCATGCGCTCGGTTTCCGGCGTGTCCTTGGCGTCCTGCTTCAGCCACACCTTCATCTTGCCGCTCAGCTTGCTGCCGGAAAAGTCCGGCAGATTGATCTTGTCCAGCTCGCTGCGGTACACCTCTTTCAACTCGCGCGCATAGCGGGAGGCGATGGCGTAGCGGTTGGAAATGATGGCCTGCAGATGTTCCAGGTCCAGTTGCGGACGCGAAGCGTCCTCGGCCAGCCGCGGCGCCACTTTGCGCACCTTGGCCAGGCCCAGGATTTCCAGGATGCGGATATACATCCAGCCGATGTCGAACTCGTACCATTTATACGACAGCTTGGCCGAGGTGCCGAAGGTATGGTGGTTGTTGTGCAGCTCTTCGCCGCCCACCAGAATGCCCCAAGGGAAGATATTGGTGGACGCGTCCTCGTTCTCGAAATTGCGATAGCCCCAGAAGTGGCCGATGCCGTTGATCACCCCGGCCGCCCAGAACGGAATCCAGATCATCTGCACCGCCCAGATCGTCAGGCCAGCCGGCCCGAACAAGACCAGATTGATCAGCAGCATCAGCACGATGCCCTTGGCGCTGTGACGGGTGTAGACATTGCGTTCCAGCCAATCGTCCGGCGTGCCGTGGCCGAACTTGTCCATGATGGCCTGATCCTTGCAAGCGCCGCGGTACAGTTCCGCGCCCTCCCACAGGACCTTCTTGATGCCCAAGACCTGCGGGCTGTGCGGATCGTCCGCGGTCTCGCACTTGGCGTGGTGTTTGCGATGGATGGCGGCCCATTGCTTGGTGACCATGCCGGTGGTCAGCCACAGCCAGAAGCGGAAAAAGTGGCTGGGGATGGGATGCAGATCGAGCGCGCGGTGCGCTTGGTGACGATGCAGAAAGATGGTGACCGATGCGATGGTGACGTGGGTCAGCGCCAAAGCGACCACGATATAGCCCCACCAGGGGAGGTCAAGCACGCCGTTTATCCAATTCATGTACTAATCGCGCCTCGTAAAGCAATCTAGAAGAAAGACTCTATTCTATACAAGCGGCCCGCCGATGTCAGACCGTTTTGCGCTTGCGCCGGCAACCCGCCGCCGCAAACGCCCAACTTGGACCCCGCCGACGCCCTCCGGTTCACGCGCCGGCAGTAACGCAAGCGGTGGACGATGGTGTACCATAGGGCCTCATTCCATCCTAGTTAAGAAAAAGCGCTAGTGTTGCCAAATCGTCGTCTGATCATTGCCGGCGCCACCCTCGGTGGCCTGTTCGTTCTGTATGGAGGCGCGACCCTGTGGGCCGGCGTCAAGGCGGAGCAGACCTTGCAGGAACAGCACAAGATGCTGGCCGACCTGCCGCTGTTCAAAGTCAAATCCCACAGCTACCAACGCGGCTGGTTCTCCTCCACGGAAACCACCGAACTGGTGTTCAACCGCCATTTGTCCGGCCCGTATGAAAACATGCTGCCCGACAATGTGAAGCCGCTGCTGAACGCCACCATCAAGTTCACCAACCACGTCAAACACGGCCCCCTCCCCGGCATCGGCGATTTCGACTTCCGGCCCGGCCGCGCGCTGGTGCGCACCGAATTCGCGATGAGCGACTCCACCCGCAAGACGCTGGCCAGCTTCTTCGGCGACAAGGAACCCATCACCATCTTCAACCGTCTGGGTTTCGGCGGCGGCGGCGAACTGGACGTCAAGGTGCCGGCCTTCGACTATGAAGAAGCGCTGTCCGGCGTGAAGATGAAATGGAAGGGCTTCGACCTGAAGCTCGACTACGCCAACGGTTATAAGGAATACAAGAGCGAGGCGCTGTCGCCCGGCTTCCTGCTGGAAGCCGCCAGCAAGGGAACCGTGGCCTTCGACG
The DNA here is from genome assembly GCF_020544465.1 of Chromobacterium rhizoryzae. Classification (NCBI taxonomy): domain Bacteria; kingdom Pseudomonadati; phylum Pseudomonadota; class Betaproteobacteria; order Neisseriales; family Chromobacteriaceae; genus Chromobacterium; species Chromobacterium rhizoryzae. The sequence goes on along the minus strand of NZ_CP066126.1, from coordinate 1,313,926 downwards.
GCGTGCGCTACGTCTCCGACATCCGCCCCGGCAACACCGGGGTCAAGCTGGGCACCAGCGAACTGACCGTGGGCAATGTCCGGCTCAACTCCCGCGAAAGCGTGCCCTACAGCATCAAGCTGAACGAGCTGGTCTACCTGATGACCCGCGTGCGCGTCGGCGAGTTCATCAATCCGTCCGGCGAATTCAAGCCGTCCGCGGTGACGCTGAAGGACTTCCGCTATCAGATCGTCACCAGCGAGCAGGACGACTACGTCAATACCCGCGGCAAACTCAACTTCGCCGAGTTCAACTTCAACGACCACCGCTACGGTCCGATGCGCCTGGACATCTCGGCCAACCATCTGCACGGCCCGACCCTGGTCAAACTGGATCAGGCCATCGGCCAGATTCCGTTTGAAGGCGTGGACCCGGCGCTGCTGCGCAAGCAATACATCGACACCATCAAGAAGAACGGGATTCCGCTGCTGCAGAACGATCCCAAAGTGGTGATCAACGAGTTCTACCTGAAGATGCCCAACGGCGAAGCCAAGCTGGAGGGCAGCCTGGGCGTCAAGGGCCTGCAAGCCGCGGATCTCAACGACGCCGCGCAGTTCATCAGACGCTTCGAAGTGGACGCCAAGCTCAGCCTGCCGCGCCAGACTCTGGAAGACCTGGTGATCGCCCAGGCGCGCACGCTGTTCACCGTCGATCAGAGCGCCGAAGACCAGCCCAATATGAAGGAAGTGGAAGACCTGGCCAAAAACCTGCTGGACAGCCAATTGGCGCAGTGGAAGAGCGAGCAGTACATCGTTGAGGACAAAGGCCAGATCAACACCGAACTCAACTACGGCGGCGGCGTGCTGACCATCAATAAGAAGAAGGTGGCCCTGCCCTGGGAGGAGATCGAGGCGGAAGCGCCGCGCGACGCCTCCCAGCCCGGCTCCGACAAGCATACGGACAAGAGCGCCGACAAGAAGAAGTAAGACGGCGGCCGACGCCGCACGCAAAAAGGGCTGTCATACGACAGCCCTTTTTCTTTTCCGACCCGGTCGAAACCTTGCGGCGCTTAATCGTCGTCGTGCATCTGGCTTTGCAGATAATTCTGCAGGCCCACGCTTTCGATCAGGCCCAACTGCGTCTCCAGCCAGTCCACGTGTTCTTCCTCGCTCTCCAGAATGTCTTCCAGCAAGTCGCGGGTCACGTAGTCCTTGGCGCTTTCACAGTAGGCGATGGCTTCGCGCAACAGCGGCAGTGCGTCCATTTCCAGTTTCAGGTCGCACTCCAGCATTTCCTTCGGATTCTCGCCGATATGCAACTTGCCCAGGTCCTGCAGATTCGGCAGCCCTTCCAGGAACAGCACGCGCTCGATCAGCGCGTCGGCGTGCTTCATCTCGTCGATGGACTCGTGATACTCGTGCTCGTTCAGCTTCTTCAAGCCCCAGTTCTTGTACATGCGGGCATGCAGAAAGTACTGGTTGATCGCGGTCAGTTCGTTCTTGAGGATCTGGTTCAGATACTTGATAACTTTTTTATCGCCTTGCATCGCGCTCTCCGGGAAGAAATGATTCTTCCATTATGACATAGCGCGCGCCAGTCTCAAGTTATCACAGCCAAAATAAAGGACTTCGCCCCGCTTGACGCGGTGCGTGGGGGATTTGCAGTTCGTCCGGCCTTGGCCGAGACTAAGCAACAGACGGGGTCAGGAATTAAGCGGCGCTGCGCGCGGTCGAAGCCGGACCAAGCGCGTGGACAGCCTCCTTGCGAAGTTGGTTAGCCATGCAGGCGCACTTGCCGCAATCGGTCGCCACCCCAAGCTCGCGGCTCAGATCGCACATGCGGGTTGCCCCGTTGTGTACCGCTTCGCGGATTTGCTTGTCAGTTACAGCGTGGCAGAGGCAAACGTACATGGCAGTTCCGGTGGTGAATGAAGACGGGATTGAGTTAAAGTAATCGAGAATCGTTATCAAGAATATAGATTCAAACAAGAATCATTGTCAACAAGAAAGCGCAGACCATGACGCAGTGGAAACCAAATGCGACAGTTGCGGCAGTCATTGAGCTGGACGGGCGCTACCTGATGGTGGAAGAGGTGACCAGCGACGGCATCTGCTTCAACCAGCCCGCCGGTCATCTGGAATACGGCGAAACGCTGGAAGACGCGGTGAAACGCGAAGTGCTGGAGGAAACCGGCTGGCACTTCCGGCCCTTGGGCCTGGTGGGCATTTATCTGGTGGACCGGCCCAACAGCGACATCACCTATCTGCGCTTCGCCTTCTACGGCCACCCCTTGCGCCGCGAGGACTATCCGCGGCTGGACGACGGCATCCTGTCCGCGCAATGGCTGAGCCACGAGGACATCGTCTCGCTGCGCGCCCAGCATCGCAGCCCGGTGGTGCAGCAATGCCTGGACGACTATCGCGCCGGCAAACGCCACCCCCTGGCGCTGATCCATCATCTGGGCCGCTGACCGCCCAAGCCCACCGCCCGGAGCCGGCATGTCCTTGAGATCATTGTCTTTCCTATTGGCTCTGCTGGCCGGCGTCCCATGGGCGGCACAAGCCAGCGCCATCAATATCTGCTACCATTACGGCTGTTCCAGACATGCCTACGTAGACATCTCCGCCGAAGCCGACGCCTGGCTCGCCGCTCGCCTGTCCGCCGCAAACAGCCCGGAAACCGAACGTTCCGCCGTCAGCGACGCCGTCACCGCGCTTTATCACATCGCCGCGCGCGCGTTGCCCATTTGGCAGGACAAGGGCGGCAATTTCCGCGACGGGCCCGCCGAAGGACGCATGGACTGCGTGGACCACAGCAGCAATGTCACCGCCTTCCTCACTTATCTGCAGGATCACGGCTGGCTGCAATACCACACGGTGGGCAAACCGGCCTGGCGCGCGCCGCGCCTGCTCGACCTGCATTACACCGCGGTGCTGCGCGACCTGCTCTCCGGCCAGGATTGGGCGGTGGACAGCTGGTTCAAGGACTTTGGGCAAGCCCCGGTGGTGCTTGCCCTCGATATTTGGATGGAAGGATATTCCCCGTGACGGGTAAGAAAAGAATTGTCGTCGGCATGTCCGGCGGCGTGGACTCCTCAGTGACCGCCTCGCTGCTGAAGCAGCAGGGGCACGAGGTGATCGGCGTCTTCATGCAGAACTGGGAAGACGACAACGACGACGAATACTGCTCGATCAAGCAGGACGCGCTGGACGCGATGAGCGTGGCCGACATCGTCGGCATCGACATGGAGATCGTCAACTTCGCCAAGGAGTACAAGGACCGCGTGTTCTCCTACTTCTTGAAGGAATACTCCGCCGGCCGCACGCCCAATCCCGACGTGTTGTGCAACGCCGAAATCAAATTCAAGGCCTTTCTCGACTACGCGATGGAACTGGGCGCCGACTGCATCGCCACCGGCCACTACGCGCGCAAGCTGGAAAAGGACGGCACCCACTATCTGATGAAGGCGGTGGACCACACCAAGGATCAGAGCTACTTCCTCTACCGTTTGCAGCAGCATCAATTGGCCAAGTCCATCTTCCCGCTCGGCGGCATCCGCAAGACCGAGGTGCGCAAGCTGGCCGAGGAAGCCGGTCTGCCCACCGCGGCCAAGAAAGACTCCACCGGCATCTGCTTCATCGGCGAACGTCCGTTCCGCGACTTCCTGCAGCGTTATCTGCCCACCCAGCCCGGCGAGATGATGCTGCCGGACGGCAAGGTGGTGGGCGAGCATATCGGCCTGATGTATTACACCCTGGGCCAGCGCAAGGGGCTGAATATAGGCGGCGCGCGCGAGGGCACCGGAGAACCGTGGTTCGTCGCCGGCAAGGACATCCCCGGCAACAAGCTGATCGTGGTGCAAGGCCATGACCACCCGCTGCTGCTGAAGCCGACGCTGGCGATGGCCGACCTGAGCTGGACGCTGCCGGCGCCGCCCGCGGCCGGCGAATACGCGGCCAAGAACCGCTACCGCATGGCGGACGCCGGCTGCAATCTGTCCGCTATCGTCGACGGCCAGGCCACGCTGACTTTCCGCGACAAGCAATGGGCGGTCACCCCCGGCCAGTCCGCGGTGCTGTACGACGGCGACGTCTGCCTGGGCGGCGGCATTATCCAATAAGAACCTGTTTACGATCTGCTACGCGTCGGTAGAGACATTGTGCGATGAGTGCCGTCTTCGAAATGCTCATGTACCCTATGTACACTCCGCTTTCTCAGCCGCAACGCCTTGCCTCGCCCTAGCTCGCCAGATCGTAAACAGGCTCTAAGCAGCGGTTCAAAGTCCGCTGAGCGCCGACGATACGATGAAAAAGCCCTGCGCCAAACCGCAGGGCTTTTTTCTTTCAAGCTCAAGGTTGCGGCAAGGGCGGCAGCCGCCTCAAGCCCAGGCTGATCGCCAGCATCGCCGCCAGGCTGGCCCCCAAGACCGCGGCCACGCCCTGCCAAGCGCCGCGGCCCCACATCAGCCCGGACAAAGACCCCACTAGACTGGAGCCCAGATAGTAGGCGCTCAAGTAAATGGCCGAAGCCAGCGCCCTCCCCTGACGCGCCCGCAAACCCACCCAGCTGCTGGCCACGGAGTGACCGGCGAAAAACCCGAAGGTGAACAAGGCGATGCCGGCCACCAGCAGGACGATGTGATCGCTCAAGGTCAGCGCCAGCCCCAAGAGCATGGCCAGCACCATCAGCCACAGCATATTGCGCCGGCCCAGGCGATCCGACAGCTTGCCGACCCAGGCCGATGACCAGACGCCGACGATATACAGCGAAAACACCAGCCCCAGCAGGCTCTGGCTCATATTGAAGGGCGCGGCCAGCAGACGGAAACCCAGGTAGTTGTACAAGCTGACGAAACAACCGGACAGCAGAAAGGCGCTGATGAACAAGTAAGGCAGACCCGCGTCTTGGAACAGGGCCTTGGCCTCCCGCCACATGCGGCCCAGATCATGCCGACGCGGCTGGAAATGCCGGGAAGGCGGCAGATTGCGCCAAAACAGCCAGGCGCCGGCCGTGCCCAGCAAGGCCAAAGCCAGCAAGGCCCAGCGCCAGCCGAAATGCTCCGCCAGCAAGGAGGCGATGAAACGGCCGCTCATTCCGCCCAAGGCATTGCCGGCGATGTACAAGCCCATCGAGTGGCCCAGGGATTTCGCGTCCACCTCCTCGCTCAGATACGTCATCGCCACCGCCGGCAGGCCGGCCAGCGCCACGCCGAAAGCCGCGCGCAGCCACAGCAGATGCTGAAAGCTGTCCGCCAGCGCCGACAACAGCATCAGCAGCGCGCCCAGCGCCAGCGCCGCGTTCATCAAGGGGCGCCGGCCCAGACGATCCGCCAGCAGGCCGGCGGGAATCAGGCTCAGGGCCAGGCTGCCGGTGGCCAACGACACCACCCCGCTGGAGGCGGCCGGCGACAAGGAGAAATCCTCCGCGAACATCGGCATCAGCGGCTGTGCGCCGTAGAGCATGGCGAAAGTGCAATAGCCTCCGACGAACATGGCGCGCGCGGTAGCGCGAAATTCGGAGGTGCCGGCATGCAGTTTGACCGGGGGAAGGCTGGGTTCGGACGGCGGCGGTACGACGGCGCCTAGGCAGGGTGACGAGGAATCGGCGGACATGAAAAGCTTTCAATGCGAAATATGGCTTTGAGCTTAGTCTTGGCCAAAAGCGCAGTCCAATATATATTTAAACATCATTTGATACTTTTAAAATATCAATCATGGAACTACGCCATCTACGCTATTTCGTTGCGGTTGCCGAGGAACTCCACTTCACCCGCGCGGCCCAGCGCTTGCACATCGGCCAGCCTCCGCTCAGCCAGCAGATCCAGGCTCTGGAGTCCGAACTGGGCGTGCGGCTGCTGCGCCGCCACCAGCGCAAGGTGGAGCTAACCGAGGCCGGCCGCCAATTCCTGAGCCGGGCCCAGCGCATTCTGGCCGACGCGGACCTGGCCGCGGCGGAAGCCAGACGCGCCGCGCACGGCGAGATAGGCGAATTGAGCATAGGCTTCACTTCGTCTCTGCCGCTGTCCCCCATCCTGCACGCCGGCCTGCACGACTATCGTCTGCGTTTCCCGGAGGTCGGCCTCAAGTTGCGCGAGATGTTCACCACCGACCAGTACCAGGCTTTGCTGCAACGGCGGCTGGATATCGGCTTCGTCCGCTTCAACGGCCTGGAACCGATGGCGGACATCGCGGTGGTGGAGTTGCAGCGAGACGCGCTGCGGGTGGTAATCAGCGCCGAGCATCCGCTGGCCGGCCTGCCGGCGCTGCGCTTGGAGCAATTGCGCGGGGAAAGTCTGATCGGCTACCCGCAGGAGGCCGGCACCGGCTTGAACACGGTGCTGCGCGAGCTGGCGAGCCGGCAAGGCATGGACTGGCGGCCGAGGCAGGAGGCCGGCGAGGCGATCACGCAGATCGGCCTGGTGGCCGCCGGACTCGGCATCGCCATCCTGCCCTCGCCGCTGGAATGCGTGCGGCTTCCCGGCGTGCGCTATGTGCCGCTGCTGGACGAGGGCGCATATCTGGCGATGGGCTTGGCCACGCGGCTGGACGAAGACTCGCCGCTGGTCAGCCAGTTTCTGAACTTGATGCGCGAGCGCTGGCTCAACGCCCCCCGCTGACGTCCAGCAGGCTGCCGGTGCAAAAAGAGCTGGCGTCGGACAACAGCCAGACGATGGCGGCCGCCACCTCCTCGGCCGCGCCGCCGCGCCCCATCGGCACGCTGCCGGCCAGGCGCTCCACCCTGCCCGGCTCGCCGCTGGCGGCATGAATGCCGGTGTGGATCAGGCCCGGGCGCACCGCGTTGACGCGGATGCCTTCGGCGGCCACTTCCCGCGCAAGACCCAGGGTTAGGGTGTCGACAGCGCCCTTGCTGGCGGCGTAATCGACATACTCGCCGGCCGAGCCCAGCCGCGACGCGGCGGAAGAAACGTTGACGATGGCTCCGCCGACGCCGCCATGACGGGTGGACATCCGGCGCACCGCCTCGCGGCAGCAGAGAATGGGGCCCAGCACATTGCTGCGCAACACCTGCTCCACCCGCTGCGCCGAGTAATCCTCCAACCGGCCTATCGGCGCGGTGACGCCGGCATTGTTGACCAGGGCGTCCAGGCGGCCGTAGCGGCCCGCCACCGCGTCGAACAGGCCGACGATGTCCGCCTCGAGCGAGACATCGGCGCAAAACGCCTCGGCGTCCGCGCCCGCATGCCGCAACTCGGCCGCCACGGCCTCCGCTCCGGCCCGATCGCGGCGGTAATTGACGGCGACGCGCCAGCCCTCCGCCGCCGCCAGCCGCGCCGTCGCCGCGCCTATGCCGCGCGAAGCGCCGGTGATCAGCACCACCTTGCCCTCATTCATGGATCAAGCCTTGCGCATGAATTGCTGATGCCAGCGCGTGCGCGCGCCGCGCGCCGCGCCGAAACGCTCCGCCAGCCGCTCGCCGTCGCCGGCGTCCAGCATCTGGCGCAGTTGGTCCAGCCCGGCGCGGTAACGGTCCAGCTCCTGCAGCAACGCGTCGCGGTTGGCCAGGCTGATGTCGGTCCACATTTCCGGATGGCTGCCGGCGATGCGGGTGAAATCGCGAAAACCGGTGGCGGCGAAATCGAAGCAACGCTCGGCGTCGGCCTTGCCCGCCACCATGTCCACATAGGCGAAAGCCAGCAAGTGCGGCAGGTGGCTGACGGTGGCGAACACCGCGTCGTGCTCCTCCGCCGTCATGCTGTGGATGTCCGCGCCGCAGGCGCGCCATAGCGCCGCCACCCGCTCCGCGACGGAAGGCAGGGTCTCCGGCAGCGGCGTCAACACCACCTTGCGGTTTTCGTACAGCCCGTACTGCGCGGCGGCGGCGCCGGACAGATCGGAACCGGCGATGGGATGCGCCGGCACGCAATGCGCCAGTTGGCTCGGCAAATGCCGTCGGTACAACTCCACCACGTCGCCCTTGGTGCTGCCGGCATCGGTGACGATGGTCTCCGGCCGCAGCTTCGGCGCCATCGCCGCCATCAGCGCGCCCATCTGCCCCACCGGCGAGGCCAACAGCACCAGATCGGCGCGTTCGGCCACGGCGGCCAAGTCCTGGCTGATCTCGTCCACCACACCCAGTTCCAAGGCCCGCTCCAGGTTTTCCCGGGTGCGGCCGACGCCGATCACATGCCGCGCCATCCCGGCGCGCTTCAGCGACAAGGCGAAAGAGCCGCCGATCAAACCGACGCCCACCACCACCAGGGTATCCATCCCTTGCTGCACCGCTTCTCCTCTATCCATGGCGGAACCTAGAACGGCTATCATACCTGCCTAATGTCGGCTGACAACCACTCCGTTGCGACGCGATCCCGCGCGCCCTGCTTAGGACATACGATGCGCTACAGTTTTTATTGCTATTTCAAGGCCGATGCGGACAACGCGCCCCTGCTTGCGCAGCTGCGAACGCTGCAAGCCGGCGTCCTGGCCCGCGCCGGCGTCGCCGGCCGCCTGCTGCGCCGCCGCGACGACGCCGGCACCTGGATGGAAGTGTATGAAGGGATTCCCGACGCCGACGCTTTCCGCCGTCTCTGGCTGGATGTCAGCGCCGAATGCGGTCTGGCGGCGCTGAGCCGCCATGAGGAGTGGTTTCAGCCGCTGGATTAAGAACCGGCTTATGATCTGCCGCGCGTCGTGAGACCTTACACGGCGAGCAGCGCTTCGAAATGCTCATGCACCGCATGTACACTCCGCTTTCTCTGCCGTTTTCGCCTTAGCTCGCGAGCTCGTACACAGGTTCTAAGAAATTGGCCAGCTGAGGCTGTCCGTCGGCCGCGCCAAGTGAAAGCCCTGGACGAAATCGCAGCCGGCGGCGCGAGCGATGTCCAGCTGCATTTCGCTTTCAATGCCCTCGCCCACCACCTTGGCGCCGTGCAGCTTCAGGATGGCCACCAGCTCGGCCAGCTTGTCGCGCAGCGCCGGCCGCATCAGCGCGCGCCGCATCAGCACCTTGTCCAGCTTGACGTAATCCGGCTCCAGCAGCCACACCCGCTCCAGATTGGACGCGCCCTGGCCAAAGTCGTCCAGAGAGATCAAAAAACCCAGATCGCGGTAGCGCTGCACCGCGCCGTGCAGCCGCACCGGATCGCTGACCGCGTCCTCCACGATTTCCAGGCAGACATGGCGCGGTTCCACCCCCAGCAGTTGCAAGGCCTCGGCGAAGAATTGTCCGTGCGCCTCGCTGACGTTCACCAGATGCTGGGCATTGACGTTGAGCGACAGCACCAGGCCCGGCGGCGGCGATTGCAGCAGAAAATTGAGCAGGTGCAGGCAGCGCAGCTGCCGGTCCACGTACACGGTGCGGCGCGGCGTGGTTTCCGCGGCGAACAGCACGGTGGGAATCAGCTGGCCGCCAAAGCGGTCCGACACCCGCGCCAGCGCCTCCACCGACCACAGCTTGGGCTCCCCGTCCTGCAAGCGGTACACCGGCTGGAAGACGCTGCGGAAGCGCCAGTCCTCATGCCGGCCGCGCACGCGCTCTTCGCGCCAGGCCAGCGGCTCCGCCTCGAAGCCATGCCGCGCCAGCATCTGATTCAGACGCGGCAACGCCGCCCGCGCCTGCCGCGCGCCCAGGTCCAGAACCGCTACCTCACACTCCGCCATCGCCGACATTGCGCCTCCCGGCATGCGCCAAGAAAACAAACAAGAAAAAAGGCCGAACATCGTTCGGCCCAAACAGGATACGAGAGAAACCTGCATGCGGTTCTGTTGAACCGACAAACAGTAAGAGGCTGCCTTTGACGACAAAACCGCCAAAAGCCGCCAGCGCTCTACTGCGCCAGAAAGACCCGCTCAATATACATGGCTCTCTTTATCTCTAAAAATAATTAAATGCTCGTTGTATAGTTCACATAAATCTATGACTTGGATTTAGGCCTGCTGAGAAGCCGGCTTGCCTTCCGCTTCCGCCGGCCGGCCCATAATGCGATCCAGCCACAGCGCGATCACGCCGTCGCCGGTAACATTGCAGGCGGTGCCGAAGCTGTCCTGCGCCAGGTAGAGCGCGATCATCAAGGCCAGGCTGGCCTCGGGGAAGTGCAGCATGCTGGCCAGAATGCCCAGCGCCGACATCACCGCGCCGCCCGGCGCGCCCGGCGCCGCCACCATGGTCACGCCCAAGAGCAGGATGAAGGGGAACATCACGTCCCAGCTCGGCACGTCCAGGCCGGCCGTCATCAGCATCACCGCGGTGGCGCAGGTGACCAGGGTGATGGTGGAGCCGCACAGATGGATGGTGGCGCACAAGGGCATCACGAAATCCGCCACCGGGCCGGACACCTTCATCTGCTTGGCCGAGCGCAGCGCCACCGGAATCGTCGCCGCCGACGACATGGTGCCCAGCGCGGTCAGGTAGGCCGGCAACATATTGCGGATCAAGGACCAGGGATTGCGGCCGCTGGCGAGGCCAGTCACCGTGTACAGCAGGGTCAGCCAGATCCAGTGCATGGCGATGGCCAGCACCAGCACCACGCCGAAAGTCTTCAACGTGGAAAACACCGAACCGTCGGCCGCCATCTCGGCGAAGACGCAGGCGATATAGGCCGGCAGCAGCGGAATCAGCACCTTGGCCAAGACCAGCTCGACGATGTCCTTGCCCTGATCCACCACCTCCTTGAGGCGCAGCGCGCGAGTGACGGCGATGCCGAGGCCGAACACGAAGGCCAGCATCAGCGCGGTCATCACGTCGAACAGCGGCTTGATCTCCAGCGTGAACAAGGCCTTGATCGCCGCCGGCTTGTCGGTGGCGTGCACGCCCTGAGCGATCAAGGACGGCAAAACGCCGGAGGCGACGGCGAAAGCCGCCAGCCCGGACAGAATGGTGGAGCAGTAAGCCAGCCCCACGGTCCAGCCCAGCATCTTGCCGGAGTTGGACTCCAGCGCGGCGATGCCGCTCATGATGTAGAACACGATGATCAGCGGAATCATGAAGCCGATGAACTGCCCGAACAGGGCTTTGAAAGTCATCAGCAGGGCCAACGGGCCGTCCGGGGCCCATAGCCCCAGCGCCAGGCCAACCGCCATGCCGGCCAGTAGTTTAAGAATCAATTTCACGGCAACCTCTCTGAGCTTGGTCTTTGGTCTAATGTTGTTCGCGATCCGCGCGTGCGCTTGCCGCCATGCCCGGTCCGGACACGGCGCGCCAGTCGGAAGAATGGAGATCCGCCCGTCGAGGGCGGCATGAACAAGAGAACGGACGCGGTCCGGGCAGGCCTGTCTGCGGGCCGGGAACTGCCCTCCCGGCGCCTGGCCTCAGGCTTGAAGCGACAAGCTGTGTCGCAGGGCGCTCAATAGCGGATGAGGCGTCCAGCTACGCTCGCCCAGGCGGGTAATCTGCCAGATACCCATCAGGCTATTGGAGAGAAACACCGCATCGGCGTCAATCAAGCGCGGGGCGGAAAGTCGCGTTTCAGTAAAAAAGAGTCCGATATCCAAACAATGCGCGGTCAACCAATCCCGCACCGCGCCGTTCACGCCGCAACGGTCCAGCCTTGGCGTGACGATGGCCTCGCCTTCCAGCAGATAGACATTGCTCATCGTGCCCTCCGCCACCCAGCCTTCCATATCCAGCATCAGGCCTTCGGCGATGGCGGGGTCTCGCCATTCCGAGCGCGCCAGCACGTTCTCCAGCCGGTTCAGATGCTTGATGCCGGCCAGCGCCGGCTGCAAGGCCAAGCGGGTTTCGCACCAGCGCGCCGTCACGCCCTGTTCGGCGCGCTCCGGCGGATAGCCGTTCCAGGCCGCGGCGCTGACGATGCGGGTGCAAGACGGCGCCTCCGGCGTCGCGTAGCCGCGCGCGCCTTCGCCGCGGGTCAGCACGATCTTGGCCGCCGCGCGCGGCAGGCCGTCCGCCGCCGCGGCCAGTTCGGCCAGCAACAGCGCTTCTTCGGGCGGAGGCAGGCGCAGCCGGCGCGCGTCCTCGCACAGGCGCGCGTACTGCCAGGCCCACAAGCGCGGCCGGCCGTTCAGCAGCTCCAGCGTGCGGAACACGCCGTCGCCGTAGGCCAGGCCGCGGTCCGCCGCGGCGATCCGCTCGCCGGGCCCGCCGTTGATCAGCATCGCCATCAGGCCTGCTCCACGCCCAGCGCCCGCAGCAGGCCGCGCGCCTTGTGGCGGGTTTCCTGCAGTTCGCGTTCCGGATCGGAGTCGGCGACGATGCCGCCGCCGGCGCGGAAGCGCAGCGCGCTCCCCTCCTGCATAAAGGTGCGGATCAGGATGTTCAGGTCCATGCTGCCGTCGCGGTTGAGATAGCCCAGGCTGCCGGTATAGGCGCGGCGCGCGCTGTTTTCCAGTTCGCGGATGATTTGCATGGTGCGCACCTTGGGACAGCCGGTGATGGTGCCGCCGGGAAACAAGGCGCGCAGCGTTTCCGCCGGACCGACGCAGGGACGCAGGCGGCCGCGGACATTGGATTCGATATGGTGGACATAGGCGTAACTGGCCACCGCCATCAGTTCGTTGACCTCCACGCTGCCGGGCTGGCAGATGCGGCCCAGATCGTTGCGCTCCAGATCGATCAGCATCACATGCTCGGCCCGCTCCTTGACGCTGGAAATCAGCCGCTGCTTCAAGGCGGCGTCTTCCGCCGGGTCCGGCGAGCGCGGATGGGTGCCGGCGATGGGCCGCGTTTCCGCCCAGCCGTCGCGCACCCGCACCAGCCGCTCCGGCGAGGAGCTGACGATCTGCGCGCCGCCGAAATCCGCCAAGGCCGAGAACGGCGCCGGGTTGGTGCGGCGCAGCGCGGCGAAGAGATCGGCCGCGGCGACGCCGGCTTCCAGTTCGGCGCGCCAGCCGCGCGAAATATTCACCTGGAACACATCGCCTTCGTAGATGTAGCGCTTGAGGCGGACGACCGCGTCGGTGTACCACTGCGGCGGGTCTTCCTCCAAGCCCCGCAACGCCACCGGACAGGGCTCGAAGACCGGCGCCGCCTGGGCCAGGCTCAGCGCACGCTGCCACAGCTCCGCGCTTTCCGCCACGATCCAGCCGCAAGCTTCGCGGCGATCCACCAGCACCGCGGCCGGGGTGCGCGCCAGCGCCGCCAGCGGAAAGCTGTCCGGCAGCGCATCGGCCACGCTGGGCTCGAATTCGGACAGCAGATCGTAGCCCAGGTAAAGGAAATGCCCGCCGACGAAAGGCAGTTGATGACGGTTATCGACCGGCTGCGGCTTGAACTCGGCCAGGCGGCGCAGAAAATCGCCGCCCTCGCCGGCGTGAAACAGCTCACGGCCGTCTTCCAGCAGCAACAGATCCCAGCCGGCGTCGCCGGAGGACATCATCAAATACGGAAAGGTTTGCGGATCCGCCGCATGCATCGCCAGCAGGTCCGGCGCAAAATCCAGTTTCTGAGTGAACATCGAGAAGTCCCGGGCCGGCAGCCCGGCGCAGCTTGCCGCCCGCTTTGACCCGGACGGCGTGAAAACAAAGAAAAACCGCTGCGAGTGTAGCGCAGCGGTTCGGACTGTCAATCGACAAGACGACGATCAGACGCGCTTGAACACCAGCGTGCCGTTGGTGCCGCCAAAACCGAAGGAGTTGGAGATGCCGATGTCTATCTTCATCTCGCGCGCGGTATTGGCCACGTAATCCAGATCGCAGCCGGCCTCCACATCCTGATCGTTCAGGTTGATGGTGGGCGGCGAAACCTGGTTGTGCACCGCCAGAATGGTGTAGATCGCCTCCACGCCGCCCGCGCCGCCCAGCAAGTGGCCGGTCATCGACTTGGTGGAGTTGACCACCAGCTTCTTGGCGTGGTCGCCAAACGCCAGCTTGATCGCCGTGGTTTCATTGGCGTCGCCCAGGGGCGTGGACGTGCCGTGAGCGTTCACGTACTGCACCTGGTCGGCGTTGATGCCGGCGTCGCGCAGCGCGTTGCTCACGCCGCGCGCCGGGCCTTCCGCGCTCGGCGCCGTGATGTGGTGAGCGTCCGAGCTCATGCCGAAGCCGATCAGCTCGGCGTAGATCTTGGCGCCGCGTTTGACCGCGTGCTCATAGTCTTCCAGCACCAGCACGCCGGCGCCCTCGCCCATCACGAAGCCGTCGCGGCCCTTGTCCCAGGGACGGGAAGCCGTGGCCGGATCGTCGTTGCGCGTGGACAAGGCCTTCATCGCGGCGAAACCGCCGATGCCCAAGCGCGAAACCGCGCCTTCGGCGCCGCCGGCCACCATCACGTCGGCGTCGCCGTACTGGATCAGCCTAGCCGCGTCGCCGATGCAGTGCGCGCCGGTGGTGCAGGCGGACACGATGCCGTAGGACGGACCCTGATAGCCTTTCAGGATGGACACCTGGCCGGCGATCAGATTGATCAGCGAGCCCGGGATGAAGAAGGGGCCGATCTTGCGCGGACCGCCCTCCATCAAGGCCACGCCGGTTTCCTCGATCAGCGGCAGGCCGCCGATGCCGGAACCGATGTTGACGCCGACCCGGGTCTTGTCCAGGCCCGGCACGTCGTCCAGGCCCGCGTCCGCCACAGCTTGCAACGCCGCGGCGATGCCGTAGTGGATGAACAGGTCGTTGCGGCGGGCTTCCTTCGGCGAGATATAGTCGCTGATCTCAAAGCCCTTCACTTCGCCTGCGATCTGGCAAGCCATGTCGCTGGCGTCGAAACGGGTAATCTTGGCGATGCCGCTGTTGCCGGCCAGCAAATTGGCCCAGCCGGTGGCGACATCATTGCCGACCGGGGACACATGGCCCAGGCCGGTTACTACAACTCTGCGTTTTGACACGAAGAATCTCCGTGAGAGATGGGAGGGCAGTCTCCCCACGAGACCGTCCACGCATTGCGATGCCCTACGGTTTGGCAGGGATCAAACGCGCGTTTGGCATCCTCTTGGCAAAAGACCTCTGCGAAGAGACCAGAAGGCTCCGGGCAGAGGTCCTAATACCCCTCGAAAGGGAAGGAATTACTTGTTCAGGTGGGCAGTGACGTAGTCGACGGCTTGCTGAACGGTGGTGATCTTCTCGGCCTCTTCATCCGGAATTTCGCACTCGAACTCTTCTTCCAGAGCCATTACCAGCTCAACGGTGTCGAGGGAGTCGGCGCCCAGATCGTCCACGAACGAAGATTCGATTTTCACTTCGGCTTCGTTCACGCCCAGTTGTTCGGCAACGATCTTCTTAACGCGCGCTTCGATGTTTTCCATTTGTTTAAACCCTTGACCTTTCTGATTCGGGATAACAAAACCCCGGTATTCTACAAAAAAAAATTAGAGCAGCCTACCTAAATCTCCAGGCGGGCCGCAAGCTCGTTCACGGCATCAACATGCCGCCGTTGACATGCAGCGTCTGGCCGGTGATATAGCCAGCGCGATCCGACGCCAAAAAAGCGGTGGCGTCGGCGATATCCTTGGCGTCGCCCAGGCGGCCCAGGGCGATCTGCTCGACCAGCGCCGCGCGTTGCGCTTCCGGCAGCGCGCGGGTCATATCGGTGTCGATGAAGCCGGGGGCCACGCAGTTGACGGTGATGTTGCGGCTGCCCACCTCGCGCGCCATCGACTTGGTGAAGCCGATGATGCCGGCCTTGGCCGCCGAATAATTGGTCTGGCCCGGGTTGCCGGACACGCCCACCACCGAAGCGATATTGACGATGCGGCCGAAGCGCGCCTTCATCATGCCGCGCAACACGGCCTTGGACGCCTTGAACACCGATTTCAGATTGGTGTCCATGATGTCGTCCCAGTCCTCGTCCTTCATCCGCATCAGCAAGCCGTCGCGGGTGATGCCGGCATTATTGACCAGGATGGCGATCGCGCCGAATTCTTTTTCGATGGATTCGACCAGCGCGTCGATCGCGCCGGCCTCGGTCACATTCAACACCCGGCCGGCGCCGCCCTGTGCGGACAGGCGCTCGTGGATGCTCGCTGCGCCGGCCTCGCTGGTCGCGGTGCCGATCACTACGGCGCCTTCGGCCGCCAGCGCCGCGGCGATCGCCGCGCCGATGCCGCGCGATGCGCCGGTGACCAATGCCACTTTGCCTTGCAGGCTCATTGCAGTCTCCTTATCGTTATTCCGGCCCCGCCTTGACGCGGCCGCATTGCATTCAGTTCAGTTCGCCGCGAGCGGCTTCCAGCGCCGCCACATCGGTCAGCGCCAGGCATTTGATGTTGCCGTCGATGCGCTTGGCCAGGCCGGCCAGCACTCTGCCCGGCCCGCATTCCGCCATCTGCGTCACGCCGTCGGCGGCCAGCTTCTGGATGGTTTCGGTCCAGCGCACCGGCATGTAGAGCTGACGGGTCAGCGCGTCGCGGATCTGCGCCGGCTCGTTGTAGCTGGCGACGTCGGCGTTGTGCAGCACCGGAATGGCCGGCGCGCCGATATCCGCTTGCGCCAGCGCCGCGGCCAGTTGCTCCGCCGCGGGCCGCATCAACGCGCAATGCGAGGGCACCGATACCGGCAAAGGCAGCGCGCGCTTGGCGCCGCGGGCCTTGCACTGTTCCATGGCCCGCTCCACCGCGCCCTTATGGCCGGCGATCACCACCTGGCCCGGCGAATTGAAATTGACCGCTTCCACCACTTCGCCCTGAGCCGCTTCCGCGCAGGCGGCGCGGATGTCCTCATCGGACAGGTTCAGGATGGCGGCCATCGCGCCGACGCCCACCGGCACCGCGGACTGCATCGCCTCGGCGCGCAGGCGCACCAGTTTCACCGCTTCGGCGAAGGGCAAGGCCGCCGCCGCCACCAGGGCGGTGTATTCGCCCAGGCTGTGGCCTGCCACCAGCGTCGGCTGACGGCCGTTCAACTCCTGCCAGGCCAGATAAGTGGCGTAGCCGGCGGCCAGCATGATGGGCTGGGTATTGACGGTGGCGTTGATCTCGTCGGCCGAGTCCGCCTGCAGCATCGCCCACAGGTCGACGCTCAAGGCGTCCGATGCTTCGTCAAAAGTGTGTTTCACCACGGGGAGGTCGGCAAAGCCGTCCATCATTTTCAAGCTTTGCGAGCCTTGGCCCGGGAACAGAAAAGCAAACGCCATAGTCGACTCCAGAGAATTCGACGCAAGAATGACGCAAACCGGCGACGTCTGCCAAGCCTAACGATCAAATATCGCAGAGGCTAGTGACCTCACGGTCAGCCGTCGGCGGCTTGCGCGCCAATGTTTCGGGTCAGATCTTCAACAATACAGCGCCCCAGGCGAAACCGCCGCCTATGCCTTCCAGCAATACGGTCTGGCCTGGACGAATGCGGCCGTCGCGCACCGCGCAGTCCAAGGCCAGAGGAATCGATGCGGCGGAGGTATTGCCCTGTTGCGGCAATGTGACGATCACGCGTTCCATCGGCAAGCCCAGATGCTTGGCGGTGGATTCTATGATGCGCAGATTGGCCTGATGCGGCACCAGCCAGTCCACTTCGCTCTTGTCGACGCCGGCTTCCGCCAGCGTCTTGGCGGCGATGTCGGACAGGGCTTTGACCGCGAATTTGAACACCGCCGGGCCGTCCATGTGCAGATAGGGCATGCCCTGAATCTTGCCGCCGGAAATCTGGGCCGGAGTGTTGAGAATGTCCTTGTAGCGGCCGTCCGCCGCCAGCTTGGCGTGCAGGATGCCCGGCTCCTCGGAGTCGCCGAGAATCACCGCGCCGGCGCCGTCGCCGAACAGCACGCAGGTGCGGCGGTCGTCCCAGTCCAGCACCCGCGACATGATTTCCGCGCCCACCACCAGAGCGCGGCGGGCCATGCCGCTCTTGATGTAGTTGTTGGCGGTCACCAGCGCGAACATGAAGCCGGCGCACACCGCCTGCACGTCGAATGCCGCGCAGCCGGGAATGCCCAGCTTTTCCTGCAACAGACAGGCGGTGCTGGGGAAGACCATATCGGGAGTGGTGGTGGCCACGATGATCAGATCGATCTCGTGCTTGTCGATGCCCGCGCTCTGAATCGCGGCTTCCGCCGCCTTGAGCGCGAGATCGCTGGTTTTGTGTTCCTCTGCGGCAATATGGCGCGCGTGGATGCCGGTGCGAGAGACTATCCACTCGTCGCTGGTATCCACGCGTTCGGCCAACTGCGCATTGGTGAGCACCTGCTCGGGCAGAAAGCTGCCGGTGCCTAGAATGCGGGAATAGCCCATGGTTGTCAGTTCGCTTCCGCCTCGGACTGCTTGAGATTGTTTAATTGGTGCGCAATCCGGTCGGCGATGTGACCAATCACGTCGGAACCGGCTTCCTCGCAAGCCTGCTCCAGCGCGTAACGGAATCCTGTGACATCGGTCCCGCCGTGGCTTTTCACCACGATGCCGCGCAGCCCCAGCAAGCTGGCGCCGTTGTAGCGGCGGGGATCGATGCGCCTCTTGAACAGTTTGAGCACCGGCAGCGCGGCCAGAGCGCACAAACGCGTCCACCAGCTGCGGCCAAACTCTTCGCGCAGGAACACGGCAAACATGTGAGCCAGCCCCTCAGCTGTCTTCAAAGCCACATTGCCGGTAAAACCGTCGCAGACTACCACATCCACCGTGCCTTTACAGATGTCGTCGCCCTCCACGTTGCCGTGGAAATTGAGCTCGGACTGGCGCAGCAGTTCGGCGGTCTTCTTGATATTGTCGTTGCCCTTGATGTCTTCCGAACCGATGTTCAGCAGGCCGACGCTGGGGCTGGCGTTGCCGCTGAGGCACACCACCAGTTCGGATCCCATGATGCCGAACTGCAACAGTTGTTCTGGGGTGCAATCGACGTTGGCGCCCAAATCCAACACGCAAGACGAGCCCTTGACGGTGGGCAGCATTTTGGCGATGGCGGGACGGTCGATGCCGGGAATGGTCTTGAGTACGAAACGCGCGGTCGCCATCAGCGCGCCGGTGTTGCCGGCGGACACGGCGGCCTGAGCCTCGCCTTCTTTGACCAGATTAATGGCCACCCGCATCGACGAATCTTTCTTGTTCTTCAAGGCGAGCTGAGGCGCCTCATCCATGCCCACCACTTGGGTGGCGTGCTGGATGCGGATGCGTTCACGCGCGACGCCTTGATGCGCGGCCAGTTCAGCCTCTAGGGCTGCTTGGTCGCCAACAAGAATCAAACGGGTGTCGGGATGGTTCTGCAGGAATTGGATCGATGCAGGGACGGTAACCTTGAGGCCAACGTCACCGCCCATTGCATCAACCGCGACGGTGATAGTCATCAACGAGTGCGGTAATAGTGCTGCCTAATCAGTGGGGAAAGTAGGAAAACGGGGAGATTACTCGCCCTTGGTCTTCACAACTTTGCGGCCGCGGTAGAAACCGTTCGGGCTGATGTGGTGGCGCAGGTGCGCTTCGCCGGTGCTGGCTTCAACTGCCAGAGCCGGAGCGGTCAGAAAATCGTGTGCACGATGCATGCCGCGCTTGGACGGGGACTTTTTGTTCTGTTGAACAGCCATGGTCGACTCCTAAGAAATTCAAGTAGATTCGGTTCGAATCCGGGTTTTACTCGGACTTGGGTCTCTTAAGCGCCGCCAGCACCGCAAACGGATTGGGCTTGTCAGCCTTGGCGAGCGAGAGAGTTTCCCTGCCGCAGTCGTCGTGTTTCGGCGACAGCGGCAAGCCCATAATGATTTCGTCTTCGATCAACGCCGTCAGGTTCAGTTCCGGCTCGGCGATGATAGCGTCCAGCTCCTCGTCCTGCTCGCAAGCCTCTTCCAGCTTGTCCGGATCGGTAAACAAGGTGACCACCGAATCGGTGTCCAGGCTGTACGGCATGCTTTCCATGCAGCGCTGGCAGGTCACTTTGAGTTCCCCGGACAAATGAAGACGCAGCGACAAACGGTTCAAGCTGTCGCGAAAACCGTCCAGGGCGTATTCCACGTTCCCGGAGGTGTCGGACAGGTCGCTGTGCACGCGCTCATCCAGCTCGCCAACCGGCAGTTTGCCGGCCTGCGAACGCCCTTCCCGGGCGAACTTGAGCGGATCGATCAAAATCGGTTTAGACATAAACCTCGCATGGTACAATCCATTCCCCTGATTTGTCAAAAGAAACAAGGAGCCCTCCGCGCGCGCCGCCAGGCCGCCCCGGCTCCGCAACAAGCGACGTCCACATCATGCAGATCGTACTGGCCTCCACCTCCCGCTACCGCCAAGAAATCATCGCCCGCCTGGGCCTGCCCTTCCACGCCGAACCGCCGGTGTGCGACGAAACCCCGCTGCCGGGCGAAACCGCGCTGGAAACCGCGGTCCGGCTGGCCCGCACCAAGGCGCAATCGCTGGCGGACAAGCATCCGCAAGCGCTGATCATAGGCTCCGATCAAGTGGCTTTGCTTGACGGACAGCAGATCGGCAAGCCAGGATCGTTCGAAAACGGCGTCAAGATGCTGCAATGGATGAGCGGCCGGACCGTGGTGTTTCATTCGGCGCTGGCCTTGTACAACAGCGCCGAGCGCCGGCTGCAAGAAGCGGTGGGCATCACCCGCGTCACCCTGCGCGCGCTGAGCGAAGCGCAAATCCGCAACTATCTGGAACGCGAGCCGGACGCGCTGCACTGCGCCGGCAGCGCCAAGAGCGAGGGCCTCGGCGGCGCGCTGCTGGAGCGCGTGGAGTCCGACGATCCCAATGCGCTGATCGGCGTGCCTCTGTTCAAACTGATTACGATGCTGGCCGATGAAGGCGTGGAGATTTTGCGATGAGCGGCACCCTGTTCCTGATCCCCGCCCCCTTGGGCGACGAATCCATCGCCTGGCTGCCCGAAGCCGAGCGCGCCAAAGTGCTACACCTGACCCGTTTCGTGGTGGAAGCCGAAAAAACCGCGCGCAAACACCTGAAGGCGCTGGGCGTCAGCGCGCCCATCCGCGAACTCGCCATGAGCACGCTGAACGAACACACCCCGGCCGCCGACGTCGCCGCCTTGCTGCAACCGCTGCTGGATGGCCACGATCTGGGCCTGATCTCCGAAGCCGGCTGCCCGGCGGTGGCGGACCCCGGCGCGCAACTGGTGGCGCTGGCGCATGAGCGCGGCTTGCGGGTGGAGCCCTTGATCGGCCCGTCCTCCATCCTGCTGGCTCTGATGGCCAGCGGCGCCAACGGCCAGTGCTTCGCCTTCCACGGCTACCTGCCGGTGGACGCCACCGACAAGGCAAAAATCGTCAAGGAGCTGGAGCAGCGTTCGCGCCAGCGCAACGAGACCCAGGTCTTCATCGAAACGCCGTACCGCAACAACGCGCTGCTGCAGCAATTGCGCGACACGCTGTCCCCGGCCACCCGGCTGGCGGTGGCCTGCGATCTGACCTTGCCGAGCCAGACCATCGTCAGCCGACGGGTCAAGGACTGGCCCAAGGACGCGCCGGACCTGCACAAGCGCCCGGCCATTTTCATCATTCACGCCGCCTGAGCCCGCCATGGCCAAGATTCCGCCGCTGATCCATTCTCTGCTGGACACCGACCTTTACAAGTTCACCATGCTGCAAGTGGTGCTGCACCAGTTCCCGGCCTCGCACGGCGAGTACGAGTTCAAGTGCCGCAACCGCCCGGACATGCCCTTGACCCAGCTGAAGAAAGAGCTGGAAGCGCAATTGGACTGGCTGTGCCAGCTGCACTTCACCCAGGAAGAGCTGGCCTATCTGCGCACCCTGCGCTTCATCAAAAGCGATTTCGTCGATTACCTGGAATTGTTCCACCTGCAGCGGCGCTTCATCACCGTATCCTGCGAGGACGGGGAACTGGCGATCCGCATCAAGGGACCGCTGGTGCAGGCGATGTTTTTTGAAATCTTCGTGCTCGCCATCGTCAACGAATTGTATTTCCGCCGCCTGGACTCGGCTGAGGTCCGCTCCGAGGGCCTGCGCCGGCTGGAAGCGAAAATCGCCGTGCTGGAACGCTTCCGCGACAGCGAGGCCGCGCAGCAGCGCTTTCCCTTGCTGATCGCCGATTTCGGCACCCGCCGCCGTTTCAGCCGGGACTGGCAGCAGCATGTGGTGGAGCGCCTGAACACCGCCTTGCCGGACATTTTCCGCGGCACCAGCAATGTTTACCTGGCCTGGAAGCTGGGCATCACTCCGATAGGCACCATGGCCCACGAGTTCTTCCAGGCCTTCCAGGCGCTGGGCGTGCGGCTGCGCGACTTCCAGAAAGCGGCGCTGGAATCCTGGGTGCAGGAATACCGCGGCGACCTCGGCATCGCGCTGACCGACGTGGTGGGCATGGACGCCTTCCTGGCGGACTTCGACCTCTACTTCGCCAAGCTGTTCGACGGTCTGCGCCACGACAGCGGCGATCCCTATCAATGGGGCGAAAAGGCGATCGCGCATTACCGCAAGCTGCGCATCGATCCCGCCACCAAGATGCTGACCTTCAGCGACGGTCTGAGCGTGGACAGCGCGCTGGACCTGCACCGCCATTTCAGCCCGCAGATCCAGGTCAGCTTCGGCATCGGCACTCATTTCACCAACGACATGGGACTGGAACCGCTGCAAATCGTGCTCAAGCTGGTCAGCTGCAACGGCCAGCCGGTGGCCAAGCTGTCCGACAGCCCCGGCAAGACCATGTGCAGCGACGAAACCTTCCTCGCCTATCTGCGCCAGGTGTTCAAGGTGGCGCTAGCTGCCTGAGCCCTCCGCGGGCGCCAGCGCGCTCAGCACTTGCCGGCGCGCCTGCTCGGACAGGCGCTCGCCGGCCAGCGCCACCGTCTGCCGGCCCAAGGCCTGGTAGGCGGCGCGCAAATCGGCATCGTCCATCGCCTGCAAATGCAGGGCCACCGTCGAGGCGTCGCCGCGCGCGATGGGCCCGGTCAAAGCCGCCTGCGGCCCCAGCGCCAAGGCATTGTCCAGCGTTTGCCGCATCAGACCGCCCAGCAAGGGCGTCAGCAGCGCCTCGGGCACCCCGCCCTGGCCGGCCAGCCGCCGCGCGATGGCAGTCAGCGTCACCAGATAATTGGACGCCACCGACAAGGCCGCGTGATAGGCCGGCTTGCCGCCCTCGGCCAATTGAAACGGCCGCCCGCCTATGGCCTGCGCCAATTCCCTTAAGACAAGGCACGCTTCGGCGTCGCCCTCCAGCGCGCACAGCACGTCGGAAAACCCCTCAAGCGCGATGGCCGGATCGGCGAAGGAAAAGGCCGGATGCAGGCTGCCGACGTGCGCGCCGCGCGCCGCCGCCGGCCGCAACAGCTCGGCTCCGCTGACGCCGCTGGCGTGAAACACCACCGCGCCGGCCGGCACCTCCGTCTCCGCCAGCCGCAAAGCGCAGTCGGCGATCGCCGCGTCCGGCACCGCCAGCAGGTACAGGTCGGCGGCGGCCAACTCCGCCCATGCGGTCACCGGACGCCCCGCGCCGATGAAGGCGCAGGCGGCGACGGCGGAATCCGCGCCGCGCGTCATCACGTCCTGCACCCGGTAGCGGCCGGAACGCCGCGCCAGCGCCGCCAAGGTCTTGCCCAGACGCCCCGCGCCTATGATGTTGATCCGAATCACGCTTCCTCCCGAAAACCTCAAGCCGCCCGCGCGTGCGCGAATCCGGGCGCAGACAAAAAAACAGCCTTGCACGATAATGCCGACATGGACGCCGCGCATCGGCGACGCCTGTCCCGGAGAGACCCCATCATGAAGCTCGCCGTTTTCCTCGGCCTCATCACCGTCGTCCTCGTCTACTTGATCACGCTATACAACGCGCTGATCAATTTGAAGCACCAGCTAACGCAAAGCTGGGCCAATATCGACGTCATCCTCAAACAACGCCACGACGAATTGCCCAAGCTGGTCGAAGTATGCCGGCAATACGCCCAGTTCGAACAAGAAACCCTGACGCAAGTGATGGCCGCCCGCGGCGCGGTGGCCGACTCCGCCCGAGCGCGGGATCCGGAGGCCCTCGGCGCGGCCGAAGGACGCTTGCACGGCCTGATCGGCCAGCTATACGCGGTGGCCGAGGCGTATCCTGCGCTGCAGGCCGACCAGCAGTTCGCGCAATTGAGCGCGCGCATCACCCAGTTGGAGGAGGCGCTGGCCGATCGCCGCGAACTGTACAACGAGGCGGTCAAACTCCACAACGCCCGCATCGAGCAGTTCCCCGACGTGCTGCTGGCCCGCCTGTTTCATTTCCCGCCGGCCCGGCCGCTGCGCTTCGCCGCCGCGGAAACCCGCGACGTGGACATGAAAGCGCTGTTCGCGCGCAACTGACATGCCGGCGCTCGCCTCCCTGCTGCCGGGCCTGGGCTTGGCCCTGTACCTGCTTGCCGCCGCCTCATGGCTGCTTGGCGGCGAGGCCCGCCATGGCCTGCTGATCGCGGCGGTAGTCGGGCTGATAGGCTGGCGTCTGAATTACCGCCATTACCGCCAGGTGGCGGACACTCCGACATCTAAACTGGCCAGCGCGGCCTTGGGCCAAGTCGAATTATGCGGCCAGGCCCGCTGCCATCCGAACGCGCCCAATTACAGCCCCTTGAGCGGCCGACGCTGCGCCTGGTACCGCTGCTGGCGCATAGACGAGCGCGGCAAACTGGACTGGGAGGACTGGCTGACCTGGGCCATGCAACGCTCCAACCGGCTGGCGACCCGCGCCAACCCGCCGGAAGTCAGCAGCGACGACAGCTTTCTCCTGGTGGACGGCGACGCGGAAGCCACCATTCTCCCCGGCGGCGCCCAAGTGGTCGCTCGCCGCCGGCGTCGCTGGCATGAGGACGGCATGTTGCTGATAGAGGAATGGATAGACGAAGGCGAGGCCATCTATGTGCGCGGCCGGCTGCGACGGTTGGACGCGCGCGCCAGCGCGCTGGACCTTCGCCTGGATATCGGCGCCAAACTGGCCGAATGGAAAAACGACAGACAAGCCCTGCTGCGCCGCTTCG
Source organism: Chromobacterium rhizoryzae (assembly GCF_020544465.1). NCBI lineage: Bacteria > Pseudomonadati > Pseudomonadota > Betaproteobacteria > Neisseriales > Chromobacteriaceae > Chromobacterium > Chromobacterium rhizoryzae. The sequence continues at coordinate 1,289,210 of NZ_CP066126.1, read as the reverse complement.
ATCTGGACGGAGACGGGCAGCTCAGCGAGCAAGAATGGTCGCTAGCGCGCGCGGCGGCGCAGCGCGAAGTCGTCGCCCTGCAGCAGGAGTTGGCGCGGCAGCCGGCGTCCTTATTGCTGCAGGGAGACGATCAAGACGCGCCCTTGATCCTCACCACCCTGTCTCCGCGGCAAAGCGCCCGGCTGTTCCGCCGCCGCGCCTGGCTTCACGCCGCCGTGGCGCTGGCCTGCCTATTGGGCTGGCTCAAGCTGGCTCGATTCTAAAGCGCTATACTGAAGCGAAAGCACTCGCCACACGGCAGGAGCGCAGATGATCCGCCTGATCTACAGCAGCGCAGCCCATCACCCGGTTTCCGCCGAAGCCATGCAGAACCGCATTCGCCGTTTCCGCGACTACAACCGGAGCCAGGACATCGTCAGCGTGCTGCTGATGCTGAACGACGACTTCCTGCAAATCCTGGAAGGCCCGGAAGACGCCATCGACGCGCTCTATCAACGCATCGCGCACGACCCGCAGCACCATCAGCTGACCCTGTTATCTCGCGAGGAGATCGACCACCCCATGCTGGCCAATCACCCGCTGGAATACCTTGCCCCGGCGCCGCAGGCCGACGGCAAGCCTCTGTCCGCCTCAGCCATCGCCCGAGACGCCGGCTGGACCTTACACGGCAAGGTCCAGCATGTGATCCAAAGCTTTCTCGACGGCAAATGGCATCATCACCTGCCCAACGGCATGAATCCGCAAGTGCTGCGCCGCGGCTGAGCTTATCTATATATGAGTGCGCTTCCTCGTCGGCGAGCCTGACCCGCTCAAGGTTCCGCCGCGGCCAGCGCCTGGTCGATATCGGCCAGGATGTCGTCGATATGCTCGATGCCTATCGACAAACGCACCATTTCCGGGCGCACGCCGGCGCGCAGTTGCTCATCGGCCGACAGTTGGCGGTGGGTGGTGGTGGCCGGGTGGCAGGCCAGCGATTTGGCGTCACCGATATTCACCAGCCGGGTCACCAGTTGCAAAGCGTCGATGAAGCGCCCGCCGGCCGCCGCGCCGCCGCGGATACCAAAGGACAGCACGCCGGAAGCCCGGCCGCCGAAGTATCGTCGCGCCAGAGCATGGTCCGGGTGATCCTCCAGGCCGGCGTACTCGACCCACTCCACCGCCGGGTGCGCACGCAGATGCTGGGCCACGCGCAGCGCGTTGGCGCAGATGCGGTCCATGCGCAGCGCCAACGTCTCGATGCCCTGCAAAATAAGAAAGGCGTTGAACGGCGCCAGCGCCGCGCCCATATTGCGCAAGGGCACCACTCGCGCCCGCGCGATATAAGCCGCCGCGCCCAATGCTTCCACATAGTTGACGCCGTGGTAGCTGACGTCGGGCGTGTTCAAGCGCGCGAAGCGCTCGGCGTGCTCGGCCCAGGGAAAGCGCCCGCTGTCGACAATGGCGCCGCCTATGCTGTTGCCGTGGCCGCCCAGATACTTGGTCAGACTATGCACCACGATATCGGCGCCGTGCTCGAAGGGCCGGCATAGATAAGGAGACGGCACCGTGTTGTCGACGATCAGCGGCAAACCGTGACGATGAGCGTGATCGGCGAAGGCGGCGAAGTCGACCACATTGCCCAACGGATTGCCGATGGATTCGCAAAACACCGCCTTGGTGCGCGCGTCCGCCATGTCGCCGATCCGCTCCGGATGGCGATGGCTGACGAAACGCACCTCGATGCCCAGCTGCGGCAGCGTGTGGGCGAACAGATTGTACGTGCCGCCATACAAGGTGCTGGTGGCGATGATGTTGTCGCCGGCCTCGGCGATGGTTTGTATCGCGTACGTGATCGCCGCCATGCCGGAAGCCACCGCCAGCGCGCCTATCCCGCCTTCCAAAGCCGCCACCCGCTTCTCCAGCACATCGGTGGTCGGGTTCATGATGCGGGTGTAGATATTGCCCTGCACCTTGAGGTCGAACAGATCCGCTCCATGCTGGGTGCTGTCGAAAGCGTAGCTGGTGGTTTGGTACAAGGGCACCGCCACCGCCTTGGTCGTCGGATCCGGCGCATAGCCGGCATGCACCGCCAGGGTTTCCAGTTTCATCTCGTCAGTCCTTCCTTCTATATAAGGCGAGTCGCGCAGCGCTCCTCTATGCCACTCGCCTACCTTAACCGGGAAGCGAAGCCAGCGAAAGAAGCTAAATCTAAAACCGGAAAACCAAACAATCTATGCGGACGCACGCCCAGACCGTAAACCTTGCATAGGTTCAAAACAGACAAAACAAAACAAAATATATTTTACAAACAACAAGTTAACACTCACACCCATTAGCGCAACCTCAAGCGAATAGCCTCGCTTCAGCCTATTTACATAGACATCGCTTTCTATTATGATTCGATTGTGAATTCATTCTGGTGTGCGTCTTGCGGCATCATGAATTCTCTTCAAGTCACGTTGATTTTTGAGCCCGCCCTCCGCGGGCTTATTTTTTTTGCATCGCCCTGAATCACCCTCCCCCTTCCCCTTCCCGCTCTTATCCTTATGGCATCAGGCTTTCGGCCAACAAGTGCATTTTTACAACACCCGCACGCAATGAGTCGATTTCATGATTTACCCCTTTATTTCATTGGCTTAGCCAGACATTCCCATGTAAAACCACACACACAAAGCAACAATTGGTTGTTGATTTGCAACACCGCATTTACCGAAAAGTTGCATTTACACAACTTAGCCAATAGCATTTGCTCACATTCCTAAACCCATATAAAAGGATGACTTGACCATGAAAAAGAGTCTGATCGCCCTGCTGGTAGCTACTCTGCCGGCTGCAGCTTTCGCTGACGTGACCATCTACGGCAAAATCAAAGGCGGCGTTGAATACGTTGACAATGGTTCCACCAAGCAAACCAACATCGACGACCTGGGTTCCCGTATCGGCTTCAAAGGCAAGGAAGACCTGGGCAATGGTCTGAAGGCTATCTGGCAAGTTGAAACTGGTTTTGGCATCGACGGCCAAACCCGTAGCGGCTCCGGTAGCGGTACTTTTGCTAACCGTAACTCCTTCATCGGCCTGCAAAGCGACCTGGGCACTCTGCGCCTGGGCAACGTGTCCAACTTCATGGACAGCGACATGGGCATCGTCGACAGCTGGGAATACCGCAACGACGCGCTGGGTCTGGGCATCTTCACCCGCGACGGCAACCGTCTGAAGAACTCCGTGCGTTACGATCTGCCTAGCATCGCTGGCTTCAGCGCCGCTCTGCAATACGGCACCAAAGAGAACAAAGCCGGTACTGCTGACGCAATCACTGGCAAAGTTCAATCCGACCGCGAAGTTTACAATCTGGGTCTGGGCTACGAAAACAGCGGCTTCTTCGGTAAGTACAGCTTCCAACGCGAAGGCACCGCTATTATCGACAGCGTCAGCTCCCGTCGTAACGACAAGCATCGCCTGGAAGTTGGCTACAACGCCAACAACCTGCTGGTTGCTTTCGGTTACCAACAAGAAAAAGGCGGCCTGGACGTAGTTAAAGGCTCCACTTGGTACGATCTGGTTAGCAAAGGCCTGAATCTGACCAACGTTGACCTGACTCAAAACGTTAAGACCCGCGAATACGCTCTGACCGCGGCCTACACTCTGGGTGCCTTTACCCCGAAATTCACCTACGCCCGTGGCGACAAGGTTGAAATCGGCGGTGCTAAGCTGAATGACAGCGGCTACAACCAGTACGTTCTGGGTGTTGACTACGCGATCTCCAAGCGCACCACCTTCGGCGCGCAATACGGTCAGATCGACGTTAAAGGCGGCGTGAACAACGCCAACAAGGATCTGAAGGCCTTCGGCCTGAACATGATCCACGCATTCTAATTTGTCGGTTCGACGCAAGAACCTACGAACATGAATGAGAAAAAGGCCCGCGCAAGCGGGCCTTTTTCATTGCTTAGACGTTCTATTCACCATCAGATTAAACAATAGCGGCCAAAGGCACACAGTCTAGAAACGCCACACCAAACCGAACCGGGACCACATACTCCGTCCCCTAATCTCGGCTCTGCTCAACAATAGGTGAAGCTCCCTTAGCCCAGGTTTCAACCGTTCTCCCGCCTCCCAAACAAGCGGCCATGAAAAAGGGCAAGCCAAGCTTGCCCCCGACCGAACAAGCACACAGAACCTCTCAGGCCGAAGCGGCCTCGAACGCCCAGGTGTCCTCCAGCCCGAACTCCGCCCAGCACTCGCCGTTAGACCTAGCCTGCTGCCCAAAGGCGCGCAAGCGCAGGTCGCCGTGCTGCAACAGGTATTCCCAGCGATCCCCCAGATACATCGATGCGATCAGCCGCGCCGGCAAGCTGTTGCCGCCGGGCTCGTCTTGCACCCTCAGCCGCTCCAAGCGGATCACCGCCTCGGCCTGCTGCCCCACCTCCAGTGCCTGCCTCGCGGTGGCGCGCAGCTGCCAGCCCTCGCCCTGCAAGGTCACGCTGTCGCCGTTTCTGGCCGCCACCTTGGCCCGCAAGGTATTGTTGGCGCCCATGAATTGCGCGGTATAAAGGGAAGCCGGCGCGGAATACAAGTCGGTAGGACTGCCGGCCTGTTCGATACGGCCGTTCTTCAGCAACAAAATCTGATCCGACATCGCCATCGCCTCGCCCTGGTCATGGGTGACGCACAAGGCGGACAGGTTCATCGACACGATCAGTTCGCGCAACCAGGCGCGCGCCTCTTCGCGCAGCTTGGCGTCCAGATTGGACAAGGGCTCGTCCAGCAGGATTACCGGCGGGTTGTAGACCAGCGCGCGGGCGATGGCCACACGCTGCTGCTGACCGCCGGACAATTGATGCGGATAGCGCTCGGCCAAATGCCCCAGCCCCAGCTTGTCCAGAATCTGCCTCACCCTCGCGGCGATCTCCGCCGTCGGGGTCTGGCGCAGCTTCAAGCCATAGCCGACGTTCTGCGCCACGGTGCGGTGCGGCCACAGGGCGTAAGACTGGAACACCAGGCCCAGAGAACGCTGCTCCACCGCCAGATTGCAGCCGGCGGACGCATCGTACAAGGGACGGCCGTCCAGCAGGATTTGACCGGCCGACGGCTGTTCCAGCCCGGCGATGGCGCGCAGCAAAGTGGTTTTGCCGCTGCCGGAAGCGCCAAGCAAGGACACCACCTGACCGGCGGCCAGATCAAAGGAAACACCCTTCAAAATAGGATTCTGCTCATAATTCAGATGCAGATCGCGCACGCTCAGCTTAGTCATGCAGTTTCACTCCCAGACGCAAGGCCAGCGCCAAGCCGGCGCCCACCATCAGAATATTGATCACCGACAAGGCCGCCACCTGGTCCACCGCGCCGGTGGCCCACAAGGACACCAGCAAGGAACCGATCACCTCGGTGCCCGGCGACAGCAAATACACCGCGGTCGAATACTCCCGCTCGAAAATCATGAAGATCAGCAACCAGCTGGACAGCAGGCCGAAACGGATCAAGGGCAAGGTCACGTCCAGACTGGTCCGCCGCTGGCTGGCCCCGGCGGTGCGGGCGGCCTCTTCCAGCTCCGGCCCCACTTGCAACAGGGCGCTCTGCACCAGACGCATGCCATAGGCCAGCCAGACCACGGTGTAAGCCAGCCAGATCGACAGCATGCTGTTCTTGGCGCCCTGCAGGCCGGGCACGAACAGGAACACCCACAGGAAGGCCAGGCCTGCCAGGATACCCGGCACCGCGCGCGGCAACAGCACCAGATAGTCCAACAGACGAGCGCCCCAATCATTGCGGCGATGTCCGGCGAAACCGACCAGGGTATAAAAGCCCACCGCCAGCGCGCCGCCGATGATGCCGACGCCCAGGGTGTTGACGATGGCGCGGACGATGTTGTCCTCCTCGAACACCAAGGCGTAATGATCCAGCGTCAAAGTCTCCAGCAAGGACACGCCCTCGCCCCAATGGCTGACCACCGAGCGCAGCGCGATGCCGGAAATCGGCACCACCACGGTGAGGAACAGCCATAACAGCACGATGGCCAGCGCCAGATAGCGCCACGGCCCCAGCGACAGCGGATGCTGACGGCCGGCCTTGCCCTTGAGCGCGACGAAACGCTGAGCGCTGCGCAATAAGCGGCGCTGCAACAGGACCAGCGGGAAGGTGATGGCGATCAGGCACACCGCCACCGCCGCCATCAGGTGATAGGACGGCACGCCGAGTTTATTGGTCAGCTTGTACAGATAAGTGGCCAACACCAGATGGCCCTCCGGGTCGCCCAACACCAGTGGCAAGCCGAAGACTTCAAACCCCAGAAAGACCACCAGCACGCCGGCGAACAGCATGGAGGGCATCACCATCGGCAGGCTGACGTCGCGCGCCACGCGAAAAGGACCGGCCCCGGCCACCCGCGCGGCCTCTTCCACGTCCGAGCCCAGATTGCGCAGCGCCGCCGACGCGTACAGATACACATGCGGCACATGGGTCAGCCCCGCCACCACCGCAATGCTGAGCAGGGAATAAATATTCCACGGCACCTCTTCCACACCGAACCACTGCTTGAACCACAGGGAGTAAAACCCCACCGGTCCGGCCGCCACCACGTAGCCGAAGGCCAATACCATCGGCGACACGAACACCGGCGTCAGCAATAAGGGCTCCAGCCAGCGCCGGCCGGGCAAATCGGTGCGCGCCATCAAGAAGGCCAGCACCCCGCCCAGCGGAATGGCGATCAGCGCCATGCCGGCGGCGATCACCAGCGAGTTGCCCAGCGCGGACCAGAAATCGGGATCGGCGAACACAAAGCGGTAGGCGGCCAGCCCCACATTCTTGTCCGCCATGAAGAAGGGTTGATCCAGCAGGCTTTGATAGACCACCAGCGATAGCGGGGCCAGCACCAGCAAGGCCAGCGTGCCCAAGACCAGCCAGCGGCTGGCGGCGCTCCAGCGCGGCCAGCCGCCGCGCGCGCGGGGCTGGGCGGCCGCGCCGGGGGCGGTCGGATTAATCGAGGAATTCATGCTTGCTCCCAGGCCTGCGCGCAGGCCTCTGCGCCGTCCGCGCGCGGCGGACGGCTGATTGAGTCATTGGAAACGTCGGCCGCGACGGCCGGAAGGGGACGCTATTTCTTCAGCGCCTGCTGCCACTGACGCATGAAATCCAGCCGCTTGGCCTGGTCCAGATAGACCAGCAGGCCAGTGCCCACCTGGATGGGCTTGGCGCTGCCGCCCAATTGCTGGTTCAAGGCGGCGATGGAAGCCGCGCCGCTCACGTCGCTGCGCAGCGAGAACAGCTCGGACTGGTTGGCCAGCACGCTCTGGCCGCGCTTGGACAGCAAATAGTCCAGCCACAGCCGCGCCGCGCCGGGATTGCGCGCCTTCTTGGAGATGATGGCCAGCCGGCTGACCACCTGGGTGTAATCCTTGGGATAGACATAGCCGATGGCCGGGTCCTTCTTCGCCTTGGCGTAAGCGTAGGAACCGAGGATGTTGTAGCCGATCAGGTTTTCGCCCGAGGAAATCCGCTCCATCATCGCGCCGGTGGAGGTTTGCAGTTTGACGCCGCTGGCGCCGAGCGCACGCGCCAGTTCCCAGGCGCCGTTGGCGTTATGGCGGACGTCCTGGGTCAGGAAGTTGAAGCCGACGCCGGACTTCTCCACATCGTACGTGGTGACCTTGCCCTTGAAGCGAGCCGGATTCGCCTTGAGGATGCGCACCAGATCGGCGCGGGTCTGCGGGATGTCCTCCGGCTTCAGCAAGCGCTTGTTGTAGACGATGGCCACCGGCTCGTAAGTGGTGCCGTAGGCCTGCTGCTGATAATGCGCCCAGGACGGCAGATTGGCCGCCTCCGGCGAAGCGTAGCTGGCGGCGTAGCCGTCATTGACGAACTTCACCTGCAGATCCATCGCCGAGCTCCACACCACGTCGGCGCTGGCGCTGCTGGCGGCGTTCTCGCTGATGAAGCGATTGTAGATCTCGGTGCTGTTCATATCGTGGTATTCCACCTTGACGCCGGGGTACAAGGCCTGGAAATCCTTGATCAGGGGCCGCGCCGCGGCGCTGTCGGTGGCCGAATACACCACCACCTTGCCCTCCTTGACGGCGGCGTCCACCAGATTCTGATAACTGGCGGGATAGCCGGCGGGCACGGCCGCCCAGGCGGCGGCGGAACCCAGCGCGCAGCACAGCGCGGACAAGCTTCTGACTCTATTCATGGTGTTGCTCCTAGGTAGATGAAGATGTTCGCGACATCTTTCGAATCGCGCAGCTCTATTGGCTTCGCTTCCCCAGCCATGATATTAGAGTAAAGCTTTCAATCCGCTTTCAGTGACCCAACCATGCGCCTGCTCTTGGTGGAAGACAATCCGGCCCTGTCCGAATCACTGGCCCAGGCCTTGCGCCAGGCCGGTTTCGCCGTGGACTGCATGCTCAACGGCAGCGACGCCGATCATGTGCTGCGCACCCAGGATTACGCGCTGGCCATCCTGGACTTGGACCTGCCCAAGCTCAACGGCTGGGAGGTGCTGCGCCGGCTGCGCGCCCGCAAGCAAACGCTGCCGGTGCTGATCCTGACCGCGCACGGCTCGGTGGAAGAACGAGTGCGCGGGCTGGACCTGGGCGCCGACGACTATCTGGCCAAGCCCTTCGACCTCAACGAACTGGAAGCGCGGGTGCGCGCGCTGATCCGCCGCAGCCACGGCCGCGAAAGCCCGCTGCTGGAATTAGGCCCCCTCAGCTACGACAGCGTCGGCCGCCAGTTTCAGCTGAGCGGCGACGCGCTGCACCTGACGCCGCGCGAGCACGCGGTGCTGGAAGTGCTGATGCTGCAAGGCGGCAAGGCCATAGGCAAAAGCCAGCTGTCGGAAAAGATTTTCGGCCTGGACGAAAGCGGCAGCGCCGAAGCCATCGAAATCTATGTGCACCGCTTGCGCAAGAAGCTGGCCGGCCAGCCGGTTTCCATCGTCACCTTGCGCGGGCTGGGCTATCTATTGACCACACCGTAAATGCGACTCGCCCTCTCCCGTCTCAAACCCGCCAGCTTGCGCAAGCAATTGCTGCTCGGCCTGTCCGTTCCGCTGCTGCTGATGTTGGCGCTGGACGGCTGGATGACTTACGACCGCGCCTTGCAGGCGGCCAACACCGCCTTCGACCGCATGCTGCTCAGCTCCGGCCGCGCCATCGCCGACGGCGTCGCCGCCCACGACGGCGCCGTCAGCGTGGACATACCCTATTTCGCCTTGCAAATGTTCGAGTCCAACGCCTCCGGCAAGGTGTTCTACCGCGTCAGCCGCTCGGACGGCGCGCTGCTCACCGGTTACGACGACCTGCCGCTGCCGCCTCCGCGCCGGCGCGAGAGCATCCGCTACCAGCCCGATTACATGGACATTTCCTACCACGGCGAAACGCTGCGCTTGCTGACCTTGAGGCTGTCGGTGCGCGACATGAGCACGCTGCGCAGCCAGGACGTGTGGATACAGGTGGCGGAAACCCCGGAGTCCAGGGAGCAGCTGGCGCGCACCCTGCTCATCGGCTCCCTGGCGCAGGAGGCGCTGCTCGGCGTCATCATGCTCGCCATCGTGCTGCTGGCGGTCGGCCATAGCCTGCGGCCCTTGCGCCGCTTGTCGCGCAATGTGGTGGCGCGCAAGGAAACCGATCTCAGCCCCCTGCCCAGCCGCGAGCTGCCCACCGAGTTGACGCCCTTGGTGGACGCGCTGAATCAGCAGGGCGTGCGCTGGCATAAATTGCAGGCGGCGCGCCGCCGCTTCATCGACGACGCCGCCCATCAGTTGAAGACGCCGCTGGCGGTGATGCGGACGCAGGCGGAGCTGGTGCGACGCCAGACGCTGGAAGCCTCATTGCGCCAGCAGCTGGACAAATTGCTCGCCTCGCTGGACAGCGCCAGCCACGGCGTGCACCAGCTATTGCAACTGGCGCGGGTGGAGCCGGACAACGGCCAGGCCATCGAACTGGACGATATGGACCTGGCCGCCTGGATCAGGGAATGGGCGCTGGAACAAGCGCCCTGGGCTCATGGCCAGGGCGCGGATCTGGGTTACGAGGGGGAGGAAACGGTATGGGTGCGCGGCAACGCCGGTCTGCTGCGGGAATTGCTGGGCAATCTGCTGGACAACGCCATCCGCTATCATCCCGGCAACGGCGATGCGCGGATCACGATCGCGGCCGGGGCGCTGCCGGCGCCGTGGCTGCGCGTCGACGATAACGGCCTCGGCATCGCCGAGGCGGAACAAGACAAGGTATGGCTGCGTTTTTACCGCATCGCCGGCGCCGCCAGCAGCGGCAGCGGCCTGGGCCTGGCCATCGTCAGGGAGATCGCCCACCGGCATGGGGCGACCGTGGAGTTGAGCCGCAACGCCGGCGGCGGCCTCAGCGTCAAGCTTCAGTTTCCGCCGGCCGGCAGGGGATAGGCTTGAAGCCCGTTCACGGGCTCGCGAGCGGAGACGAAAACCGCCGAGCAAGCGCTATGCGCATACCGCGCATCTGCGTTTCGAAACGGCGCTCGCCGCGTCGCGTCTCGCAGCCTGCGGCGGACTTTGAACAGGCTCTTAGAACGGTAGTTGGTATAAAGGATTGCGGCTGTCCGCGCCTTCGGCGCGAATGCGTTCCAGCTCGCTGCGCAGAGCGGTCTGCAACCACTGTTCCCGCATTTTGTCGCCTTCGGGATGCTCGTTCAGCATCCGGTACAAGGCCATGCCATGGAAGGTGGTCATCATGGTCAGCAAGGTGGCGAAGAAGCCGGTGGAAATGGCGTAACGCGGAAACAGCGAGGCCATCATGGCGACGAAGCGATCGCGGAAGTAGTTGCTGGAACTGGCCAGGAAGATTTCCCGCAGATCGGCGGTGGTGCGAGCCGCCATCAGCAGTTCCATCAGCACGATGTGACGCGGCGACAGCACCAGCGCCTTCATCAGCGCGACGATCCGTTCCTCCTCCGGCATCGTGCTGGACATTTCCGCCGCCAGCTTGAGGCCGGCCTCGAAAATATCGTCGACTACCTTGCGCCCTACCGGCAACATCAGTTCGTTCTTGGTGGCGAAATGGCGGAATAGGGCCCCCTGGGAGACGCCGGCCCGGCTGCAGATCAGCTGCACGCTGGTACCGTGATAGCCAAACTCCAGCAGACACTCGATGGCCGCTTCCACCAGTTTCCCAATGGTGGACTCCCTACGACTTTGTTGTGTTCGTCTAGTTTGCATTATATTCTTATGTCATGTTTATCCCAACCAAGGTCTGATGATACGCGAAACTTTTGCCATAAGCGAGGGCGAGCGCACGCTAAATAGGCCAGTGAGTAGTTTCAACTAGGGATAGCCGGAAAAATGCTGTTCTTTTTAAAGTTATTTCCCAATAACTCTTAAAAAGAGGTCGCAAATATTAAAATTACTATTATTAAATTGCGTAGTTTTGATGATTTGGAACATTTTGCGCGGCTTACTGTCTTGCCAGGCGCCCCCAGCATGGACTCGCCGCCGGCGTGGCGTCCGCGCAACGCGCGAAATTAGCGGCAAGATCGCCGCGGATGTGAACAAAAACGCGCCATAGCAATGACGATGCTCGGCGACCGTCATCGACATCCTCACGCCCTCCCCGCCGGTCTTCTCTGCTTGACGATCCGCCTCAAGATAACAAGCAGACACTCAAGCAATGTCGCCCTTAGAAAGCAGCTAGTTTCTAATCGAAAAAATAAATACGCTAAAACAACATTTCAACAAAAATACGATGTTGAATTACTTAAAGCGGGGAAATATGCACAGGCAAGTTCGCATTCGAACATTAACCGGCATTTCCTCGCTTATGCTGACAAAGCCTGACGGGCCGGCCGTCGACAACCGGCCCGCCGGGCTCAATTCAACTGCGCTCGTCCAAAGTCCACCCGCCCGAACGGACTGACGGCGTAAGCGCTCAAATCCTTGCTCGCCAAGGCGTACGCCGTGGGGTGGGCCAAGGGCAGCCACAAGGCCTGCTCCTGGATCAACTTCTGCGCCGCCAGATACAACTTGGCGCGCTGGGCGAAATCGCTGCTCTTCTTGCCGTCGCTGATCAGCTTGTCCAGCTTGGCGTCGCAGAAGCGCGCGAAATTGGTGCCGGACTGCACCGCCGAGCAGGAAAACTGCGGGGTCAGGAAGTTGTCGGGGTCGCCGTTGTCGCCGGCCCAGCCCATGAACAATAGCTCATGTTCGCCGGCCTTGGCGCGCTTGATCAGCTCTCCCCACTCAATCACCTTGATCTGCACCTTGACGCCGATCTTGGCCAGGTCGGACTGCAGCAGCTCCGCGCCCGCCTTGGGATTGGGGTTTAGCGTGCTGCCGCTGGGCCGCACCCACACCGTGGTTTCGAAACCGTCGGGATAGCCGGCTTGGGCCAGCAGTTTCTTGGCGCGCGCCGGATCGTAAGGATAGGACTTGGCCCCCTTGTTATAGCTCCAGGTATTCGGCGGATAAGGCAGGTCCGCCGCGGTGGCGGTATTGTCGAACACCGTTTTCAGATAAGAGCTCTTGTCGAAAGCCAGGTTGAGCGCTTGCCGCACCAAGGGGTTGTTCAACGGTTTTTTCTGGCTGTTGAAGGCGACGAAGGCGGTCATGAAGGCCGGCGTTTGCAGAACCCGCAGCTTGGGATCCGCCTTGGCCGCCAGCACGTCCTGCGGCTTGGGCGACAGGGCCAGCTGGCATTCGCCGGCTCTCAGCTTCTGCGCGCGCACAGCCGAATCCGGCGTGATCGCGTAAATCAGCGCGCCGACCTTGGGCTTGGCTCCCCAATAAGCCGGATTAGGCGCGTAGCGCACCACGGCGTCCTTCTGGAAGCTGCGGAAGACGAAGGGCCCGGTGCCGATTGGCTTGGCGTTCAAGTCCGCCTGCCGGCCGGCAGCCTGCAACTGCCCGGCGTACTCGGCCGAATAGATGGACGCGAAGCCCATGGTCAGGCTGGACAGGAAAGTAGCTTCCGGATAGTTGAGCTCGAAACGCACAGTATTGGCGTCCACCTTCTGCACCGCCTTGATGAGCTTGGGAAACTGCATGGATTGCGCGTGCGGATAGCCGTTCGGCGCGCTCTTGTACCAAGGATGGGCCGGATTGAGCATGCGTTCGAAAGTGAACACCACGTCGTCGGCCGTCAGCTTGCGACCAGGCTTGAAGTAATCGGTGGAGTGAAAGGCCACATTGGGCCGCAGCTTGAAGGTGTAGCCGAGGCCGTCGTCGCTGACCTGCCAAGACGCGGCCAGGCCCGGCACCACTTTGCGGGCGGCCGGATCGTATTCGACCAGGCGGTTCATCAGCACGTCCGCCGACGCGTTGGTGGTGACCAGGGAGTTGTACTGCACCACGTCGAAACCTTCCGGATTGGCGTCGGTGCACACCGTCAACGGGCGCGCGGCCAGCGCCAGGGTAGGCGCCAGGGCCAGGGCCAACAGCGTCAATTGCTTGTTCATCGGCATTTCCTCATCAAACTGCATGGCATCTTCGGTATCAGAAACGAAGGTTAAGCGAATAAGCGAAAAAAACAAACCATCGATTATGCATATTCATATTCGCGACGCGGCCAAGGATGGAGTTTGAGCCCGGCGCAAATTGCCGCTACAGTCAAAGCGGACAGCCAGAATACAAAGCGCCATCGACATGAACCGCCGCCACTGCCTGCTTGCCCTGTTTTTGACCAGCTTTGCCGCCGCGCCGCTGCGCGCGGCGCCGGGCCCTGCGCTGGACATCCTGACCGAGGATGACCCACCGCTGACTTTCGAGCAAGACGGCAAGGCCGCCGGCCTGGTGGTGGAAGTGGTGCAAGGGATACAACGCCGCGTCGGCAACCACGACCCCATTGCCGTGGTGCCTTGGGCGCGCGGCTATCGCCAAGCGCAACAGCAGCCGAACACCGTGCTGTTCAACACCAACCGCACCCCGGAACGGGAGCGCATGTTCAAGTGGGTGGGCCCGGTCACCGAAACCCTGGGCTGCCTGTTTGTGCGGCGCGACAGCCCGATCAAACTGCAAACGCTGGACGACGCCCGCAAACTGCCGCAAATCATGGTGGTGAGAGACTGGTATCTGCAACAGTTGCTGAGCGCGCAGAACTTTTCCAACCTAGCCACCGTGGCCACGCCGGACCAGTTGCTGACCATGTTGATGCGCAAGCGCGCCGACGTCATCGTCAGCGAAAACACCACCTTGCCGCATCAATTGCGCCAGCAGGGCTTCGACCCGGCCCAAGTGCGCAAGGCGCTGACCTTTTCCCACACCTACGGCTACATCGCCTTTTCCCGTCAGACCCCGGACGCGGTGATCAAGGCCTGGCAACAGGCGCTGGACGAGATGAAGCGCGACGGCAGTTTCGCCGCGCTGTACCGGCGCTGGCTGCCCGGCGAAACCGCGCCGGGCATCAATCCGCCCGCCCCGTGAAACACTCGAAACGGCCGCGCCACCAGGACACCAGCTCCTCGGGCGGCAAGGAGCGCGAATATAGATAGCCCTGGCCGCTATGGCAGCCGCGCGCCAGCAGCAAGGCGTGCTGGGATTCGGTTTCCACGCCCTCGGCCAGCACTTGCAGGCTCAGGCTTTCCGCCATGGACACGATGGCCGCCACCATGGCCAGATCGCGCTCGTCGCTGTCCAGCCGCATGATGAAGCTGCGATCTATCTTCAGTTCATCGATGGGCAGCCGCTTGAGATAGGACAGCGAGGAAAAACCGGTGCCGAAGTCGTCCACGCTGATGTGAAAGCCCATCCGCTTGAGCGTCGGCAAGGCCTTCATCGCGCTGTCCGCGTCCATCAGCGTGCCCTCGGTGATTTCCAGGCACAGTTGCTCCGGCGGCGCGCCGCTTTCCTCGGCGATCGCGCGCAAACGCGCGACGGCGTCCGGCAAGCCGAAGAAGCGCGCCGACAGATTGACGCTGACGCGCCAGGGCGGCAGACCCTGCCCTCTCCAGGCCATCACCTGGCTGCAGACATTGCGAAACACATACTCGTCGATATCGATGATCAGGCCGGTTTTTTCGGCGATGGCGATAAACTCCGCCGGCGACTGCTTGCGCCCGTCCAGCTCCCAGCGCAACAGCGCCTCCATCCCCAGCATGTCCTGGCTGCGCAGCGTCATCTGCGGCTGGTACTCCAGCCGCAGTTCCCGTCGCTGCAAGGCCTGGCGCAAGCCGGTCTCCACTTGCAGGCGCTGGCGCACGCCGTCCGCCATATCCTCGGAGAAGAAGCAATAACCGTTCTTGCCCGCGTACTTGGCGCGGTACATCGCCATATCCGCATCGCGCATCAGCCCTTCCGGCGTGTCCGCGTCGCAGGGATAGCAGCTGATGCCGATGCTGGCGGACAGGAAATAGCGGTGGTCTCCGTCCTGGTACGGAGCCGCCAGCGCCGCCAGCACCTGCTCGGCCAGGCTGTCGGCCGCGCCATCGGCGGCGTTCTCGGCCAAGGCGACGAATTCGTCGCCGCCGATGCGGAACAAAAGATCGTGGCCGCTCACGCAGGCGCGCAAGCGTTCAGCCACGATGCG
Organism: Chromobacterium rhizoryzae; assembly: GCF_020544465.1. Taxonomy (NCBI): domain Bacteria; kingdom Pseudomonadati; phylum Pseudomonadota; class Betaproteobacteria; order Neisseriales; family Chromobacteriaceae; genus Chromobacterium; species Chromobacterium rhizoryzae. The sequence goes on along the minus strand of NZ_CP066126.1, from coordinate 1,273,752 downwards.
CAACAGGCGGTCCCCCACCTCATGCCCAAGGTTGTCGTTGATGAAGCGGAAATCGTCCAGGTCCACCAAAAGCAGATACAGGCTCCGCCCTGAGCGACGATGATTCCTCAAGCTCCATTGCAGCCGCTCGTTCAACTGCACGCGGTTGGGCAGTTGAGTCAGGCTGTCGTGCTTGGCGAGAAACTCGATATTGAGCTGCGAACGCTTCAGCGTGGACACGTCGCGGGCAAAGCCCATCGCGCGCCGCGGCCGCCCCTGTTCGTCCCGCCACAAGCTGGCGCTCACCTGCATCCAGACCTGCCCCGCCTCCGGCAGGGCGACGCGAAACTGACACTCGTGCAGGCTTTCTCCGGCCTCGGCCGGCAAGGCCTGCCAACGCCGGCGCAACTCGTCCAGGTCCTCCGGATGGATTTGCGCCAGCAAGGCGTCCAGACTGTCGTGACGATAATCCTCTGCCCGCCCGAAAATCCGCCCCACCGGCCCCTCTTCGTGCAAGACCCCGTCGCCCAGGTCCAGCTCCCAGGCGATTTGTTCCGCCGCGTACAGCGCCTGCTTCAAGCGCATCGCCGAGCGTCGGCGCTCGCCGATCAAGCGCCCCACCCGCGCCAGCAGCTCCGCCACCGAAAACGGCTTGAACAAGAACTCCTGCACGCTGTTCTGCAGCATACGCAGCCGCAGCGAATCGTCGGCGCGCGCCGACAGCATCACCACCGGGATGTCCTCGGTCTGGCGGTTGCCGCGCAAAGCCGACACAAACTCTTCTCCGCCCATTCCCGGCATCATCAGATCGCTGATGATCAGGTCCGGCTGCTCGCTCTGCGCCAAACGCAGGCCGCGGCCGCCCTCCGGCGCCGTCATCACCCGATAATGCTTGCCCAGCGCGCCGGCGATGAAGGCGCTCATATCGATGTTGTCCTCCACCAGCAGCACCAACGCCTGGGCGCCCTTGTCCGGCGCGGCTCCCCCCTCGGCCTGCGGCGACGCGGGCGCGGGCACCGCGCCGCCGGCCAGCAAATCGTCCAGACGCAAGTCTTCCGACTCTATCGGCGCACCCGCCGGCGCCAACAGAGGCAGGCTGAGACGGAACAAGGCGCCGCCGCCCTCTGCGGCGAACAAGCTCACATTGCCATGGTGCAGCTCGATGAATTCTTTGACGATGGCGAGGCCAAGCCCGGTGCCGCCGTGCCGGCCGTAATCGCCGTCCTCCACTTGCACGAAGCGCTCGAACACCTTGTCGCGCATCTCGGCCGGCACGCCGGGCCCGTTATCCTGCACCCGGATGCCGGCCTGGCTTCCTCTCAGCTCCAGCGCAATCTGAATGCGGCCGCCGTCCGGCGTGAACTTGAAGGCGTTGGACAGCAGGTTCAGCAATACGCGCTGCAATTTGATCGCGTCCACCTGCGCCGACGCCGTTTTCGGCGCCGCCACTTGATAGTCGATATGCCGGTCGCTGGCCAGCGAAGTAAAATATGAGGCCACGTGACGCACCAGCTCGGCCAGGTCCAGCTGCGCGTAGCGCAGCTTCAGTTCCCCCGCGTCCAGCTTGGCCACGTCCAGCAAATCGTTGACCTGCTGCAGCAACATGCGCGCCTGCCGCTGGATCATCAGCAGATTGGGGCTCTCCTCCGGCTCGGCCTGGCCTGTCAGGAAGCGTTCTACCTGACCCAGAATCAGGGTCAGCGGCGTGCGCAACTCATGGCTGACATTGGCGAAGAAGCGGGTCTTCATCTGATCCAGCTCGCGCATCTGCTGATTCAAGCGGGCCAGCTCGTTATTGGATTCCTTCAGATCGGTGTTGGCCCGGGCGATTTGCGCATGCTGGTTCACCATTTCCGCTTCTAGCGCCGCCGCGTCCATTGCCCGCCATTCCGCCGGCTGACTCTGCTGCGGCTGGATCCGTTTCAGGCGCACGAACTCGCTGACGTCCTGCGCGCTGTGAATGATGCAGGCCACGCTGCCGTCTGCGCGCTTCACCGGCCAGTTGGTCGGACTCCAATAGCGCTCTTCGAAACTGCCGTCCGGCCGCGGGATATCGTATTTCTGCATCGCCATGCTGTCCTCGACCCCGGTGGCCAGCACGCGCTGCAAAGAAATGCGCAGATTGCGCGAGCCCTCGCCTTCCGGCTCGGCGGGATTGACCGGAAAGATGTCGAACAGATTGCGCCCCAGGATGGACTCGCGCCGGGTCAAGGTCGTCTGCAGGTAAATATCGCTGGCGGCGATGACGTTGAAATCGGTATCCAGCACTAAATACAGGCCGGGGGCCCGTTCGAACAGCAGCTGGAAATCCGGTGCGGCAATCGCAACCTGCGCGTTCAACGCCAACGCAGCCTCCTATCGGTGGGGTTCGCGGATCAAGGGCGGCAAGACTGCCGTCATATTCCTCATTAAATATGATAGTCGTATATCCACTCAACTCCAGTGCCGTATCGACGCGTCGACGCGTAAAAAAACCCCGGCCAGGGCCGGGGTGGTTTGGCGTCCGCCTGCGCGGATCAGACGTAGCTGTCGGTGGACGGGCAGCTGCACACCAGATTGCGGTCGCCGTATACGTCGTCGATGCGGTTGACGCTGGGCCAGAACTTGTTTTCCAGCACATAGTCCAGCGGGAAAAGACCGGTTTCGCGGCTGTACGGACGCTGCCAGTCGCCGGCGATGTCGGCCTTGCTGTGCGGCGCGTTGCACAAGGGATTGTTGTCCGCCGGCCACACGCCGTTCTGCACCTGGTCGATTTCCCGACGGATAGCCGCCATCGCCGCGATGAAACGGTCCAGCTCGACCTTGGGCTCGGACTCGGTCGGCTCAATCATCAGCGTGCCCGGCACCGGGAAGCTCATGGTCGGCGCGTGGAAACCGTAATCCATCAGCCGCTTGGCCACGTCCACTTCGGTCACGCCGCTGGAGGCCTTGAGCGGACGCAGATCGATGATGCACTCATGAGCCACCCGGCCGTTGGCGCCGGTGTACAGCACCGGGAAATGCTCGGCCAGCCGCGTCGCCACGTAGTTGGCGGACAGCAAGGCGTTCTCCGTGGCCTGCTTCATGCCTTCCGCGCCCATCATCGCGATATACATATAGGAGATGGGCAGGATGGAGGCGGAGCCGAACGGCGCCGCCGACACCGCCGTCTGGCCCGGCTGGGCGGTGGGCACCGAGGCCACCACGTGGTTGGCGATGAAGGGCGCCAGATGCGCTTTCAGGCCAATGGGGCCCATGCCCGGGCCGCCGCCGCCGTGCGGGATGCAGAAGGTCTTGTGCAGGTTCATGTGCGACACGTCGGCGCCGATGTCGGCCGGACGGCACAAGCCCACCTGGGCGTTGAGGTTGGCGCCGTCCATATACACTTGGCCGCCGTGCTGATGGATGATCGCGCAGATTTCGCGGATAGGCTGCTCGAACACGCCGTGGGTGGACGGATAGGTGATCATCAGCGCCGCCAGCTGAGCCGAATGCTGCTCGGCCTTGGCTTTCAGATCCGCGACGTCGACGTTGCCGGCCTCGTCGCAATCCACCACCACCACCTGCATATTCATCATCTGCGCGGTGGCCGGATTGGTGCCGTGGGCGGAGCGCGGAATCAGGCAGATATTGCGTTGGCCGTCGCCGCGCGACTCATGGTAACGGCTGATCGCCAGCAGGCCGGCGTACTCGCCCTGGGCCCCGGAATTGGGCTGCATCGAAATGATGTCGAAACCGGTGATCGCGCGCAGCTGCGTTTCCAGGCCGGCGATCATTTCCAGATAGCCCACCGTCTGTTCGCGCGGGGCGAACGGATGCATATTGGCGAACTCCGGCCAGGTGATCGGGATCATTTCGCTGGTGGCGTTGAGCTTCATGGTGCAGCTGCCCAGCGAGATCATCGAATGATTCATCGCCAGATCGCGGCTTTCCAGCTTCTTCATATAGCGCAGCATCTCGTGCTCGCTATGATGGGTGTTGAACACCGGGTGGCTCATGAAGGCGGATTCGCGCTTCAGTCCGGCCGGAATCGCGTCGGCGGCCGCGGCGTCCAGCGCGGCGATGTCGGCGCTCTTGCCGGTGAAGATTTCGATCAGACGAGCCAGATCGGCCTCGCTGGCCGCCTCGTGGAAGGCGACGCCCAGCACATTGCCGCCGGCGCGGCGCAGATTGTAGCCGGCGGCCAGCGCCGCCTGATACACCGCCTCGGCCTTGGGCGCCTCAACCTGCACCGTGTCGAAGAAGCGGTCGAACACCAGCTTGCCGCCGGCGGCCTTGACCGCGTGGGCGAAAATGGCCGCCAAGCGGTGAATGCGGGCGGCTATGCGCTTGACGCCTTCCGGACCGTGATACACCGCGTACATGCCGGCGATATTGGCCAGCAGCACCTGGCTGGTGCAGATATTAGAGTTGGCCTTTTCGCGGCGAATATGCTGCTCGCGAGTCTGCAGCGCCATGCGCAGCGCGGTCTTGCCCTTGGCGTCCACCGACACGCCGATGATGCGGCCCGGCGCAGAGCGCTTCATCTCGTCCTTGAAGGCGAAGTAAGCGGCGTGCGGGCCGCCGAAGCCCATGGGCACGCCGAAGCGCTGGGTATTGCCGATGGCCACGTCCGCGCCCATCTCGCCCGGCGATTTCAACGCCACCAAGGCCATGATGTCGGCGGCCACCACCGCCACCGCGCCCTTGGCCTTGACCGCGGCGATGTGCGGGGTCAGGTCGATCAGGTCGCCGGCTTCGCCCGGATATTGGAACAGGGCGCCGAAGTATTCGCCCTTGCCCGCCTCTTCCGGATGGCCCTGCACCAGCTCGAAGCCGAAGTACTTGGCGCGGGTCCGCATCACATCCAGGGTTTGCGGCAGCACGCGGCTGTCTACGAAGAACTGGCCGGACTTGGCCTTGGACACGCGGCGCGCCATCGCCATCGCCTCGGCGGCGGCGGTGGCCTCGTCCAGCAAGGAGGCGTTGGCCAGTTCCAGACCGGTCAGGTCTATCACCATTTGCTGGAAGTTCAGCAAGGCTTCGAGACGGCCCTGGGCGATCTCGGCCTGATACGGAGTGTAAGCGGTGTACCAGCCCGGGTTTTCCAGCAGATTGCGCAGGATCACCGTCGGGGTCAGCACCGGGTAATAGCCCTGGCCGATGAAGGATTTATTGACCACGTTCTTGGCGGCGACGGCCTTCAGCGCGGCCAGCGCCTCGGCTTCCGGCATCGGATCCGGCAGCTCCAGCTTGCGGTTCAGGTGAATGTCGGCCGGCAGCGTCTGCGCCACCAGTTCATCGATGGAGGCCACGCCGATGGCGGCCAGCATTTGCTCGCGCTCGGCGTCGGACGGGCCGATGTGGCGGGAGATGAATTCTTTGCGGTTGAAAAGTTCGGAGAGAGACATGAGTACGGGACCTTCTGTGCTTGCCGTCCGCGCCGCGGCTTGCGCGGCCAATCGGGTGTTGCTGGATAACCGGGCGAAAAAAACGCCTCGCGGCCGATTAGGACTGCGAGGCGGTTTTCACCATCAGGCGCCAATTTCCTTGGCGTAGGCGGCGGCGTCCATCAGGGCGTCCAGGTCCGCCGGATCCGCCGGCTTGATCTTGAAGAACCAGCCGGCGCCGTAGGGCTCGCCGTTGGCCAGTTCCGGTTCGGCTTCCAGTTCCTCGTTGATGGCCAGCACTTCGCCGGCAATCGGACAGTAGATGTCGGAAGCGGCTTTCACCGACTCCACCACGCCGGCCTGCTCTTCCTTGGCGAGCTTGGCGCCCACTTTCGGCAATTCGACGAAAACGATGTCGCCCAGCAGTTCCTGTGCGTGCTCGGTAATGCCCACGGTCACGGAGCCGTCGGCTTCCAGGCGCAGCCATTCGTGGCTTTCAACGTATTTGAGTTCGGCGGGGATGTTGCTCATGAGTGTCTCCAGTCAAATCCAGGTCTTAAACGATATTCCCGGCCGCGTCGCGCGGCCTGCCCAAGCACGCCGCTCAGGCGAAAACTTTTTTGCCGTTGCGCACGAACGGCATTTTGACCACGCGCACCTCGGTCAAGGTTCCGCGCAGATCCACCAGCGCCGTATCGCCGGTGCCGGCCGGCACGCGCGCGATCGCGATGGAGTGTTTGAGGGTGGGCGAGAAGGTGCCGCTGGTGATCACGCCCTCGCCTACGCCTTCCACCACCACTTTCAGGCCTTCGCGCAGCACGCCGCGGCCTTCCAGCACCAGGCCCACTTGCCTGGTTTTCAGGCCGGCGGCTTTCTGCGCCTCCAGCGCCTTGCGGCCGATGAAATCGCGCTCCGCCGGTTCCCAGGCGATGGTCCAGCCCATGCCGGCCTCCAGCGGGGAAACGGTTTCATCCATATCGTGGCCGTAGAGATTCATGCCGGCTTCCAGGCGCAGGGTGTCGCGCGCGCCCAGACCGATCGGCGCCACGCCGGCGGCCTGCAGTTGCTGGAAAAAGGCCGCGGCCTCGACGCCGGGCAGCATCACTTCCAGGCCGTCTTCGCCGGTGTAGCCGGTGCGGGCGTAGAACCAATCGCCGGCGGGCTGGCCTTGGAAGGGCTTCAAGGCCTGGATGACGTCGGCGAGCTCGGGCTTGACCGCGCAGACCTTGGCGATGGCCTGCGGGCCCTGCACCGCCAGGATGGACAGATCGCGGCGCACCTTGATGTCCACGTCGAAATCCGCCTTGCGCCCTTCCATCCAGGCCAGGTCCTTGTCGGTGGTGCCGGCGTTGATCACCATGCGGTAGCCGTAGGAGGTCAGATAGACGATCAGATCGTCCACCACGGTGCCGTCGGGGGTGAGCATGCCGGAATACAGCGCCTTGCCTTCGAAGCCGAGCTTGGCCACGTCGTTGGCGATCAAGCGCTGCAGCCAGACTTTGGCGTCCGGGCCGCTGATGTCCAGCACCGTCATATGGGAAACGTCGAACATGCCGGCGTCGCTGCGCACGATCTCATGTTCCTTGAGTTGGGAGCCGTAATGGATGGGCATTTCCCAGCCGGCGAAATCGACCATCTTGGCGCCGGCGGCGATATGGGATTCAAACAGGGGGGTGCGTTTCGGGGCCGTCATCGGTGCGTCCTTAGCAAAAGCGTGTAGTGTTGCTCTATTCCCTACACCCCTCTGTCCCTGCACCTGAGATTTTCCGGCCTTGCGGCCGTTAGCCCCTTCGGTGGGCATCCGCGGATGCCGCTCTCCAGATTCGGCGAACTGGCTGCGGCCAGTCCGATGATGCAGTCCTTTTGCCTGAGCGATTGCGGGTGCGCTTGCGCCTTCGGCGGTGGCGCGGACGGCCACTCTCTCCTGCATGACGAGCCAGATTATGGTTGCTGGGCCGGGGCTTGGCAAGCCGTGTTTATCTTCAACTTAAACAATGACTTAAAATATTCGAAACCGCAAAACATTGAACCGGCATTGCTTCGTTTAAGATCGATTACGAACATATTTCATTTCCTTATCGATCAAAAAATAGATGACCACCCCATTGCGCCGGCGCTGATCGTAAGATGACATCCATCTTGACCAAGCACGATCTCTATCCGATCTGGAAAGGAAACCGCGATGCGAAAACTGATCAACGATCCGCGCCATGTGGCGCGGGAGATGCTGGAAGGCCTGGCCGACACCCTGCCCGGCCTGGCGCTGCTCGAGGAAGAAAACGTCTTGCTGCGGGCGGACCTTCCCGCCGGCGGCCTGCGCGACAAGGTGGCGCTGATTTCCGGCGGCGGCAGCGGCCACGAACCGGCCCACGCCGGCTACATCGGCCACGGCATGCTGGACGCCGCCGCGGTGGGCGACGTGTTCACCTCGCCCAGCGTAGACACCGTGCTGGCGGCGATCCGCGCCGTCGCCGGCCCCAAGGGCGTGCTGCTCATCGTCAAGAACTACACCGGCGACCGGCTCAACTTCGGCCTGGCGGCGGAACTGGCCCGCGCCGAGGGCATCGCCGTCGACAGCGTGGTGGTGGCCGACGACGTGGCGCTTCGCGACACCGTGGAGCCGGCGCGCAGGCGCGGCATCGCCGGCACGGTGCTGGTGCACAAGATCGCCGGCGCGGCGGCCGCCTCCGGCGCCGGCCTGGCCGAGGTCGCCGCCGCGGCGCGGCAGGCTGCGGAACAGGTGGCCACCATGGGCGTGGGCCTGGGCGCCTGCACGGTGCCGGCCACCGGCCGCCCGGGCTTTCAACTGGACAGCGGGGAGGCGGAACTGGGCCTGGGCATACACGGCGAAGCCGGCGTGCGCCGCGTGGCGACGCCATCGGCCGCCGATTTGTGCGCGACGCTGCTGGACGCCATCTTGCAAGACCGCGGCTGGCGTTCGGGACACAGGGTGGCGCTGCTGGTCAACGGCCTGGGCGGCACGCCGCCGATGGAGCTGGCCATCGTCGCCCGCGCCGCGCTGGCGCATCTGCGCCTGCGCGGCCTACAGGTGGAACGCGCCTGGAGCGGCAACTTCATGACCGCGCTGGAAATGCCCGGCTGCTCCTTGTCCCTGATGGCGCTGGACGATCAGCGCCTCAACTGGCTGGATCAAACCACCCTGGCGCCGGCCTGGCCCGGCTCAGGCCGTCTGCCGGCGCAACGCCAGCTGCGCGCCGCGCCGCCCCGCGACGCTTTCACGCCCTCGGCCGCCGCGGCCGATCCCCGTTTGCGCGCCGCGGCCTGGGCCGCGGCCGACGCGCTGGACGCCGCCGAGCCGCTGTTGACCGAACTGGACGGCGCGGCCGGGGACGGCGATCTGGGCGTCAGCATGCAGCGCGGCGCGGCCGCGATCCGGGCCTTGCCCGACAGCGCATGGAGCGACCCCGCCACGGCGCTGCGCGCGGTCGGCCAGGCCTTGCGCCAGGCCATCGCCGGCAGCTCCGGGCCTTTCTACTCCACCGCCCTGCTGCGCGCGGCGCGGCGGCTGGACACGACGACCCCGCCCACCCCGAAGGACTGGGCGGCCGCCTTTCTGGACGGCGTCGCCGCCGTCGCGGAACTGGGCGGTGCGCAAGTGGGCGACCGCACCATGCTGGACGCCTTGTCCCCCGCCGCCGACGCTTTCGCCTCCGCCCTGGACGCCGGACAGGCTCCGGAGACGGCCTGGCGTTCGGCGCTGACAGCGGCGGAGCGCGGCTGCGCGGCAACCGCCGCCATGCGGCCGCGCCTGGGCCGGGCCAGCTATCTGGGCGAACGGGCGCTGGGCGTGCCGGACGCGGGCGCCAGCGCCGCGCTGGTCTGGTTGAAGGCGCTGACCGGCTAGCGCCAGGCCATGGGCCGCCGCGCCCGCGCGGCGGCCCTGGCGATCAGGCCGGTCTCTCCGGCTCGGCCTCCATCGACGGATAGATCCAATCCACGCCCAGCGCCTGCCCCCACAGGCAGTCGCCCAGATCGTAATGCCACCATTCCTCGGCATAATTGCTGAAACCGGCCTGCTTCATCAGATTGAACAAGACGCGGCGATTGTGACGCACCGTCAGCCAGCGCTCAGAGGAAAAACCCAGGGCCGGATCATGCGGCGCTTCGAAGAAATCGGTGCGCGACGCCGGCTCCGCCGCATCGAAGGCCGTGCCGAAATCGCAGATCTCGCCCGTGTCCATCCGGCAGATCGCCAGGTCCACGGCACCGCCGGAATTGTGCGGCAACACCGCGAAACGGGCGGTGTCGTCCGGGTGGGCGGCGAACAATCGCGCCTGCCGCTCCACCGCCGCCGCGTCCCAGTCCGGGTGCGCGGCGCGCACATCGTCCAGCACCATCTGAAACAGATCCGCCTGGGTTTCGCGGCTGCGGTAGGCGTCGAACAGCAGCAAACCGTACTCCGGCGCCAGCCGCGCCGCCGTCTCGCGCAAGCGGCGCGAGACAAAGGAGCGCGCCGACATGCCTTCGGCGCAGCCTTTGCGGCCGGCGCGGTAATAGCTGTTTTCCGGAAACAGGCCGTCCGCGCGCTCAAGCGCGCAGGGCGCGTTCTCCGCCCGCATCCGCGCCAGCGTCTGCGCGTCCGGCAGCGGATAGGTGAAATCGATGGCGACGAGCGCGTGATCGGCGGCGCTTATCCTCATGGCAACTCCCGGTCTGAAAGCAAAGCGCCCTAGTAGGCCATCAGCCGGCGGCATAGGCAAGCCCGTTGACTCATGACGATAGGCTTGCGCAAAAAGAAAACGCGGCTTGAGCCGCGTTTGGGATCCGACATCGCCTCTCCTTCATGAAGGATCGGCGTAACGCTCCTTCACCTGCCAGACATAGACCGGCAAGCCCAGCAGCAGCAGAATCATGCCCCACATCACGATGTCGGCGCCGGAGCCGTACAAGGCCCAGACCGAATAGGCGAAACCCACGCCGGCGAAGCACAGCGGCGCCAGGAAGTCCTTGCGCTGGAACTGCTGAGGGCGCATCAGCATGATGGCGAGCAAGGCCATCGAGCAAAAAGCGTAGGGCAGCAAAGTGGTGGCGGTGGCCAGCAGAATGATGAACTCGAAAATCTTGACGCCGCCGTCGCCGCCGGCGTACTTCATCGCCATCAGCACCGTCACCAGCCCGCTGGACAGCAGCAGGCCGAAAATGGGCACGCCCTCGCGGTTCATCTGGGCGAAACGACGGGGAAACAGGCCGTCGTGCGCGGCCGCGGCCGGCACGTGCGCCTGCATCAGGCTCCAGCCGTTGAGCGCGCCGAAGCAGGACACGATGGCGCCGAAACCCACCAGGTAATAGCCCCAATCGCCCCACATCAGCCGGGCGGCGTCGGCAAAGGGCGCCTGGGAGGCGGCCAGCATCGCCGGCGGCATCAAGCCCATCAAGGCCACCGTGGACAGGATGTAGAGCACGGTGGCGATCAGAGTGCCCAGCACCGTGGCGCGCGGAATGTTTTTTTCCGGCTCGATCACGTCGCCTGCCGGCACCGACGCCGATTCCAGCCCCAGGAAGGCCCACAAGGTCAGCGCCATGGTGGCGGACACCGAACTGAGCAGCGGCTTGTCGTGAGGGTTGAACACGATATTGTCCGGCTGCATGTGGAAAAAGCCGATGAAGGTGACGGCGGCCAGCGGCAACAGCTTGAGCAAGGTGGTCGTCACCGCCACCAGGCCGGAACTGCGCGCGCCGCGGCTGTTGATCCAGGTGACGATCCAGATCAGGCTGATGGCGAACACGCCGGCCAACACATTATTGTGGCCCAGCGCCGGAACGAATACCTGCATATAGCTGGTGGCGGCCACCGCCAGGGCCGCATTGCCGGCCCACAGCGCAATCCAGTAGCCCCAGGCGATCCAGAAGCCGGCGAAACCGCCGAAGGCTTCGTGAATATAGGCGTACGGCCCGCCTTCCTTGGGCAGGATGGCCGCCAGCCGGGCGAACACCAAGGCCAGGCAGATCGCGCCGGCGGCGGTGAGCAGCCAGCCTATCATCGACACGCCGCCGAACGGCGCCAGCGACGCGGGCAGCAGGAACACGCCGGAGCCGATCATATTGCCCACCACCAAGGCGGTGCACATCCATACGCCCAGCGCCCGGGTCTTGGTCTTGCTGTCTAAATTGGTATTGCTCAAGGCTTGGTCTCCATCGGGCCTGCCGATTGACGGGCGCGCCGCGCGCGCATGTTTACGTTCATGCGATGGCGCCGGCGGAATTGGCCTGGCCAGTTCCGTTCGCATTCAGACTGATACGGCTGAAAAAGCGCCCATGATAGAGGGCCTCGCCCGCAAGCTGGGCATGCTTTCTTCAAACCGCTTGACCGGAGTCAACTGAAGCGGGACTTTGCGCCAGTGCGCGCGCATGAAAAAAAGGCGGCATTAGAACACAAATTCGACATAAAAACATGTCGCATTTTCCGCATATCAAGGAGAAGACGATGGCGACCCGCTTGCCGCGGCCGATGATGCGCAACAAGCGCGTGCGCAGATGCCAATATAGGCCAGCCGGGATGGAAAAAAAGACGTCAAACGCATAATTTTGGCATAAAACGGCGCAATTCAGCCGGCAAGCACCGGTCCGACCGGCACGCGCGCCAGCGACCAATGCGCTCGCGCCCACTGCCACAACTCGGCCAGGCCGCCGCACTCCTCCGGCGGAACATGCCCCAGGCGGCTTAAGGCCAGGCGCAAGGCCGCTGCGGCGTCCTCGGCCGCCACCGCCGGCGCCAGCGTCTGCTTGGACAGCTTCTCCCCCGCGGCGTTGACCAGCACCGGCAGATGACAATAACCCGGCGTCGCCACGCCCAGCGCCTGCTGCACCGCCACTTGACGCGGCGTGGACACCAGCAGGTCGGCGCCGCGCACCACATCGTTCACCCCTTGCTCCGCGTCGTCCACCACCACGGCCAATTGATAGGCCCAAAAGCCGTCCGCGCGCAGCAAGACGAAATCGCCGATGTCGGCCGTCAGATTCTGACGGTAGGGCCCTTGCAGGCGGTCCGCCACCACGGTGTCGCCGGGCGCCGCCCGCAAGCGCCAGGCGCGGCCGCCCTCTTCCGGACGCCGCCGCCGGCAATGGCCGGGATAGACGTAGCCGTCCAGGCCGCGCCGCGCGGTCTTGGCGATCTCCTTGCGCGTGCAATTGCACGGATAGGCGTGGCCGGAGGCGATCAACTGCTCCAGCGCCTGACGGTACAGCTCGTGGCGACGGCTTTGATACACCACTTCGCCGTCCCATTCGAAGCCATAGGCGTCCAGCGTGCGCAGGATGGCGTCGGCGGCCCCGGCCACCTCGCGCGGCGGGTCCAGATCCTCCATCCGCAGCAGCCACTCGCCGCCGCGCGCGCGCGCCTCCAGATAACTGCCGACGGCGGTGCACAAGGAGCCGGCGTGCAGCAAGCCGGTGGGACTGGGGGCAAAACGCCCGCGATAGCGAGAAGAGTTCATGACGGATAGGAAATTTACGGCGGCAATGCGTTGTGAAGGGAATTTCTGGCTAATAATGTTGACTGATACGCTCGAATCATCGCCCCGCCGCCGCGCCAAACGGCGCCGGCCGGCTTTCGACGACCAAGGAGCTGAACATGGCCTACGTTGTAACCGATGCCTGCATCAAATGCAAATACACCGATTGCGTCGATGTCTGCCCGGTGGACTGCTTTCACGAAGGCCCCAATTTTCTGGCGATCGACCCCGAGGAATGCATCGATTGCACGCTATGCGTGGCGGAATGCCCGGTGAACGCGATCTACGCGGAAGACGACGTTCCGCCGGGACAAGAGGGTTTCGTCGCGCTCAACGCCGAATTGTCCAGGCTCTGGCCCACCATCACGGAGAAGAAGGACCCGCTGCCGGACCATGAGGACTGGGCGGAGGTCGAAGGCAAGCTGCAACACCTGGAGCGCTGAGAAGCTCGCCCGGTCTCGCGAAACGCGAGACCGGGCGAAACGCTAGGAAACGAGGAAGGTAAGCGCATTGCGTCTCACGACGCGCGGCGGACGTTGAGCCGCATCAGATAAACAGCTCGATATCGCCGGACTTGCCGGCCACCTCCGGCTGCATCACCTGCTGACGATAGCGGGTCTCCTCGCTGATCAGGCTGCGGCTGCGCTTGAGCTTCTTGACCAGCACCTTGCCGCTGTCGGTGAAGAAATACACTTTGCGCGCGCAGTCGCCCAACAGGTCCTCGGCCAGAATGGGAATCCTTTCCGCATCCAGGTAGCCGTGGATGAAGCGGCGATTGCGCTCGCCCACGTTCATCACCGACATGCCCTCCAGCACATTGCCGCCGCCGAAGACCTTGGCTTCCATCCGATGGCGCATCGCGCCCAGTTTCTGCATTTCGGTAATCATCAACTCCATCGCGTGCACGCCGAAACGGGCGGCGGACGCGCCCTCGCCCACCTCGATGCTGCCCTCGGGCAACAGGAAATGGTTCATGCCGGCCACATTGGCTGTCCGGTCCAGCATGCATACGGCCACGCAGGAGCCCAGCAAGGTCACCAGCAGCTGCGGCTGGCCGGTGACGTAGAAGCCGCCGGGAAACACCTTCACCGCCTGGCTTTGAAAATGCTTGTCGAAATACGAATGGCTGCTGAAATGCACCGCGCCGTTCTTCATAACATCGCCTTTTCCGCCTTGCCGTACAGGCAGGCCATGATTTTGGAGGGCAGCGCGTCCAGCGGCCACTCCTGTTGCACGCCGCCGGCCTTCATCGCTTCCCGCGGCATGCCGTACACCACGCAACTGGCCTCGTTCTGACCGAAGGTGACCGCGCCGGCGTCGCGCATCCTGCGCAGGCCGTCCGCGCCGTCCCGCCCCATGCCGGTCAGGATCACGCCGATGGCGCGCTTGCCCAGGCAGCGCGCGGCGGAGTCGAACAGCGCGTCCACCGACGGCCGGTGCCGGTTCACCTTGTCGCTCTGATCCAATTCGATGCGAAAACCGTCCGCGGCGGCCTGCACCCGCATATGCCAATCGCCCGGCGCGATATAGGCCACGCCCTGCCGCACCGGCTCGCCCGCCTCCGCCTCCTTCACCCGCATCGGACAGCTGGCGTTCAAGCGCGCGGCGAAGCTGGCGGTGAAATGCTCGGGCATATGTTGAACTACCAAGATGGGCGGGCATGTCGCGGGCAGGCCGCTCAGCAGCGCGCGGATCGCCTCGGTGCCGCCGGTGGAGGCGCCGATGAACAACATCGCCTGCTGCGCGCCGGCGCCCAAGAGCGGCGCCGGCGGCGGAACATCAGCCGGGCGGTGAAAACGATGCGGCGCCCGGACCCTGGCCGCGGCCGCGGCCCGTATCTTGTCCCGGATCTCATCGGCGTAATCGCCCATGCGCCTGGCGATATCGTGCGCCGGCTTGGACAGAAAGTCGATGGCGCCCAGCTCCAGCGCCGTCAGCGTCGCCTCCGAACCCTGCTGCGTCAGCGAGGAGATCATCAGCACCGGCGTCGGCCGCAGCCGCATCAGCCGGCGCAGGAACTCCAGGCCGTCCATCCGCGGCATTTCAACGTCCAGCGTGATTACGTCCGGATCCAGCGCGCGGATGCGCTCGCGCGCGATCAGCGGATCGGAGGCGGTGGCCACCACTTCCATGTCCGGCGCTTCGTCGATGATGGAGGTCAGCAGATTGCGGATCAGGGCCGAGTCGTCCACCACGATTACCCGAATTTTTTTTTCCAGCGCCATCCACGCTCCCGGATCGATAAACAAGGCTCATAAACTCGCGCCGCAGCGCGACGGCCGGACGCACGGAACGCCTGATCAGGCCAGCCGGTAGCTGGTCTTGCCGCAGGGGACGAAGGCGTCGCTCAGGTGCAGGATGTTTTCCGAATGCCCCAGCAGCAGCAGCCCGTCCGGAGCCAGATGCCGCGCCATATGATTGAGTATGGCCGCCTGCGTCGGCTTATCAAAATAGATCAGCACATTGCGACAGAAAATGACGTCGAACTCCCCCAGCGGCGGCCATTCCTCCGCCACCAGATTCATCTGGAAAAACGTCATCGCCTCGCGCACGCGTTTCTTCAGGCGCACCTTGCCCTCATTGGCGCCTACGCCCTTGTCGAAAAAACGGCGCAACTGCGGCTCCGGCAACTGGCTGACGCGCTCGCGCAGATACACGCCGCGCATCGCCTGTTGCAGCACATGGGTATCGATGTCGGACGCCAGCAACTCGCAGGGGAAGGGCCGCAAGCTCTCCGTCAACTCCGCCATGGTGATGGCGATGGAGTAAGGCTCCTCGCCGGTCGAGGACGCCGCGCTCCAGACCCGGTACGGCCGGCCGCGCTTGCGCCAGCGCTCGGCGTGGGCGCGCAGCATGTCGAAATGATGCGGCTCCCGAAAAAACGAGGTCAGATTGGTGGTCAGCGCGTTGATGAAATTCTGCCATTCCTCCGACAAGGCGTCCTGATCCAAGCGGTCCAGATACTCGGCGAAGCTTTTCAGGCTCAAAGCCCGCACCCGCTTGGCCAAGCGCGCGTAGGCCATATGCGTCTTGCTGTCGTTGAGGGCGATGCCGACCCGCTGGTACACCATGTCGCGGATGCGGCGAAAATCCTCGGGCGTGAACGTGATGTCCAATTCCAAGCCCGCCAACACGGCCCCTCCGGACCTGTGCCTCAAAACTCCTCCCACTCGCCGTCGCTCAGGTCCACCTGCGGATGCAGCCGCGCCGGCACCACGATCTTGCCCGCCGGCTTAGCCGGCGCCGGATTGACGCCGCCGGCATGGGCGGCCGGCTCCGCCGCCGACGCGACGCGCGCTGGCGCTTGCCGCAGACGCGGGCCATGTTCTCCCAACTTGAACACCTGCACCGCGTCGTCCAGATAGCGCGCCTGCTCTTCCAGCGACTCCGCCGCCGCCGCGGCCTGTTCCACCAGCGCGGCGTTCTTCTGCGTGTTCTCGTCCATCTGCGTCACCGCCAGATTGACCTGTTCAATGCCCGAGCTCTGCTCGATCGACGCGGCGGAGATATCGCTCATGATGTCGGCGACGCGGCGGATGGAGATCACGATCTCGTCCATGGTGCTGCCGGCCTCGTCCACCAGCTTGGAGCCGGACTCGACCTTGGCCACCGAGTTGCCGATCAAGCCCTTGATCTCCTTGGCGGCGGCGGCGGAGCGCTGCGCCAGATTGCGCACCTCGCTGGCCACCACGGCGAAGCCGCGCCCTTGCTCGCCGGCCCGCGCCGCCTCCACCGCGGCGTTGAGCGCAAGGATATTGGTCTGAAAGGCGATGCCGTCTATCACGCTGATGATGTCGACGATCTTGCGCGCGCTGTCGTTGATCTCGTTCATGGTGGCCACCACGTCGCCCACCACCTTGCCGCCGCGCGCGGCGATGTCGGAGGCGCCGGTGGCCAGCGTATTGGCCTTCTTGGCGTTCTCCGCGTTCTGCCGTACCGTGCTGGTGATTTCCTCCATGCTGGAAGCGGTTTCCTCCAGGCTGGCGGCTTGCTGCTCAGTGCGGCTGGACAGATTGGCGTTGCCGGAGGCGATCTCGCGCGCGGCGGTGTTGATCGCGTCGGTGGACTCCTTGATGTTGGACACGATTTCCTTCAGCCGCATCACCGTGGTATTGGTATCGTTCTGCAACTGGCTGAACAAGCCCTGGTAATCGCCCTTGATCGCATGGGTGAGATCGCCCTTGGCCAGAGCCGCCAGCACGGTGGCGATATCGCCCAGGCCCTGGCTGGTCACCGCCAGCAATTGGTTGACGCTTTCGCCCAGCTGGCGGAAAAAGCCGTCCTTGCCTTCCAGATTGATGCGCCGGTCGAAATCGCCGGCCGCGGCGGCGGAGATGATGCTGGCCACCTCTTTCTCTATCTCCACCTCCCCGGTGCGGTCCTTCCATTCCACCACCGTGCCCAAACGGGAACCGTCGGTGCCGAACACCGGATTGGCCACCAGGCCGAAAATGCGCGTGCCTATATTGATCTGCGCGCGATAAGTGGCGCTCAGATTGGCCAACAGATCGCGCTGATGCGCCGGATTGCTGTGGAAAACATCCATATTGGCGCCCAGCATCGCGCGCGCGTCGAAATTGGGCAAGGCCTGGCGCAGATCGGCCTCGGCGCGACGCATCATCTCCAGCACGCTGTGATTGGTGTAGATGATGTTGCGCTCGTTGTCGGCGATCATCACATTGGTGGAGGCGTTGTCCAGCGCGTTGCGCACCCGGATGTTCTCGATCGCCTTCTCGGCCAGCAAACTCATCGACGCGAACAGGCTGTGCTGGTCGCCCGGTTTGACCTTGATTTCGGAGCGCACCTGGCCTTCGGTCAACTCCCGCATCACTTTGACCAGTTCCGCCGGCTCCCCGCCCAGTTGGCGCATCAGCGAGCGGATGATGAAGACGCCGAAGCCGACGCCGATGAGCAGGGCCAGCAGCGTAAAGGCGAACAGCAGTTTGTAGGCCTGCCGGGAGTTGTCGCTGGCATCCTGTCCCGCCTTGCGCATCAGGTTCTCTTCAAACGCGATGTAGCGGTCGATCGAAGCCATGTATTTGAGCTGGGTGTCGCGCAGGGTGACGAACAGATAATCGCGGGCCTGCACATCGCGCCCCTGCGCCTGCATGCGCCGGAACACGTTCAGCTCGGAGCGGAAACTGGCCTCGTCGGAGCGCATCGCCTCGAAAAGCGGCCGCCCGGCGCTGCCGACATTCGGCTCCAAAGCCGTCATCCGCTGCGTCAGATTGGCCAGGCTCTCGTCGATCTGCTGATTGAACTCCTTGATCAGTTGGGCATCCTTGCTCAGCAGCAGATTACGCACGTCCCGAGACGCCAGGTCGACATTGGCGGCGATCTTGTGCGCGGCGCTGACCTGCGGGATATGCACGCCGGAAATATTGACCAGATCATCGGCCAGTCCCTGCAGCTGTCTGACCGCCAGCGTCATCGCCACCGCCAGCAACAGGATCAGCAGACCGAAGCCCAGGATCAGTCTATGGATCACTTTCATATTGTTCATGCTTCGCCCCCTAATTCGCTTGCACTCGAGCCGCGGCGTCAGTCAACGCCATTTCCTCGCTGCCCATCAGCCTCTCGATATCGACCACGATGATCATGCGCTCGTCCAGCGTGCCCAGTCCTTCGATATAGGCGGTGTCCACCGCCGCGCCAAACTCCGGCGCGGCGCGCAGCGCATCGCTCTCCAGCTGAATCACGTCCGACACGCCGTCCACCACCGCGCCGATGACCCGCCCGCACACATTCAGCACGATCACCACGGTGAACGCGTTGTACACCGGTTCGCCTATGCCGAACTTCAGGCGCAAATCCACGATGGGCACGATATGGCCGCGTAGATTGACCACGCCCTTGATAAAGTCCGGCGCGTTGGCGATGCGGGTCACCGCGTCGTAACCGCGGATCTCCTGCACCTTCAAAATATCGATGCCGTATTCTTCCGTCCCCAGCGTGAACACCAGCAGCTCATTGCCCGAGCGTCTCTGCGCCAGGCCCGGACCATCCCGTTCCGCCACCATTTTTTTATCCTTGTTGTTTCATGCGTCCAGCGCCATACGCTGGTTGTGCCGCGCAATCGCGGCGATGTCCAAGATCATGGCCACCTGACCGTCGCCAAGGATCGTGGCGCCGGAAATGCCGTCCACCTTGCGGTAATTCGTTTCCAGATTCTTCACCACGAACTGCTGCTGGCCGATCAAGTCGTCCACCAGCAGCGCCAGCCGGCTATTGCCGGCCTCCACGATCACCAGGATGGCCTCGCTCGGCGTCCGCCTCGCGTCCGGAATGGAGAAAAACCGGCCCAGTGGCACAATCGGCAGGTACTCGCCGCGGATGGCCACCACCTGGCCGCGAGCGGCCACTGTCTTGATTTCGCTCGGCGCCGGCTGCAAGGACTCCAATACCGCGCCCAAGGGCATCACATAGGTTTCCGCGCCGATGCGCACTGACATGCCGTCCATGATCGCCAGCGTCAGCGGCAGATGAATGCTGATGGTGGTGCCGATGCCGGCCATGGAGTCGATCTCCACCCGGCCGCCCATGCTCTGAATGTTGCGCTTGACCACGTCCATGCCCACGCCGCGGCCGGACACTTCGGTCACCTCGGCGGCGGTGGAGAAGCCGGCTTCGAAAATCAGATTCCACACCTCGGCGTCGCAAAGCGAGGCCGGCGCCGCCAAACCGCCTTGCCGCGCCTTGGCCAGAATCCGCTCCCGGTTCAGCCCGGCGCCATCATCGCTGACTTCGATGACGATATTGCTGCCCTGATGGAAGGCGCGCAGCGTCAGCCGTCCCATCGGGTCCTTGCCGGCCGCCAGCCGCGCTTCCGGGGCCTCGATGCCGTGGTCCAGGCTGTTGCGCACCAGATGAGTCAGCGGATCGGACAGCTTCTCGATGAAGCCCTTGTCCAGCTCGGTGCCCTCGCCCATCATCGTGAGCTCCACCTTCTTGCCCAGACGGCCGGCCAGATCGCGCACCACGCGCGGGAAGCGGTTGAACACGAAGGCGATCGGCGTCATCCGGATGGACATCACCGCCTCCTGCAGTTCCCGCGCGTTGCGCTGCAAGGCGCCGATGCCGCCTAGCAGGCGCTCGTGCGCCACCGGGTCCAGACCCGCGCCGGACTGCGTCAGCATGGACTGGGTGATCACCAGCTCTCCCACCAGGTTGAGCAGCAAATCCACCTTGTCGATATTGACCCGGATCGAATTCTCGCCCACCGCGCCGCCGCGCGCCGCCGGCTTGGCCGCGTCGGGGTCTAAGGCCGGCGCCTCGTCCTGCGGCGCCGTCTCGGCTGGCGGCGGCTCGAACAGGCCAAAGCCGTCGCCCTCCAGCCAGACCGAAGCGTCCGGCTCCGGCGCCGCCTCGAGAAACAGCCCGAAGCTGCCCTCCTCCTCCACCCCATGATCGACGTTGATGCGGAAGCTGTCCTGCGGCAAGGCGAAGGCCAGCGACTCCGCCACCTCGGCAGCGTCCAGCGGCGAGGTGAACACCGCCACCCAGGGCAGCTTGTCGGCGTCCTCGCCGTGCTGCACCACGCTCAAGTCCCCGTGCTCGGCCAGCGACTCCAGCAAGGCGTCGATATCGACGCCGTCCACCACGTCGATTTCCAGGTACAACGTCCAGTGCCGCGTCTCCTCCGGCGTCGCCCGCCGCGTCGCGGCCTCCGCCGGCGCGGCGGCCAGCGCCTCCAGCTGCGCCTTGAGTTCGCCGGCCAGCGCCGCGTCGGCCTCGCCCTTGCCCTTGTGCGCCGCCAGCATCCCGTACAGCACGTCCTTGGCCCGCAGCACCAAATCCACCAGATCCGAACTCAAGGCGCGCGCGCCGCGCCTCACCTCGTCCAGCAAACCTTCGAGCACATGGGTCAGATCCGCCATATCGGCGAAACCGAAGGTGGCGGCGCCGCCCTTGATCGAATGCGCGGCGCGGAACACCGCATGCAAATCCTCCTGCTGCGGACAGGACTGGTCCATGCCCAGCAGCAGGCTCTCCATGCTGGACAAGTGTTCATCCGCCTCATCAAAAAACACTTGATGAAACTGCGACATGTCGATTGCCAAAAGCTCGCTCCTCGCCGTGCCCAAGATCAGCCGATTCAGCCGATCACGCGCTTGACCACATCCAGCAGCTTCTGCGGATCAAAAGGCTTGACCAGCCAGCCGGTGGCGCCGGCCGCGCGGCCAAGCGCCTTCATCTGATCGCTGGACTCCGTGGTCAGCATCAGGATAGGCGTCGTCGTATACGCCGGCAGCTTGCGCAAGGAGCGGATCAAGGTCAGCCCGTCCATGCCCGGCATGTTCTGGTCGGTCAGCACCAGATTGAACTGCCCACCCTGCGCCTTGGCCAGGCCGGCGTTGCCGTCTCCGGCCTCCACCACCTCGTAGCCGGCGCTTTTCAAGGTGAACGACACCATCTGTCGAATCGAAGCGGAATCGTCAACCGTCAGTATTTTTTTGTGCATAACATCCCCGTTTCAGGAAACCGCCCGCCGCTCGTCCGACGCAGTCCGCGCCGGGTCCGTTTCCCATTCTTTACCTTGCTCGCTCGTCGTCTCGCGCCGCGGCGGCGAGACGACCGATTCGCCCAAGCGCTGAAATTCGCGCAGATATTAATGATTGATCAACTAAAAAGCCCGCGGATTCAAGCCAGAATCCGCGCGGAACCGGCGCACGCCGCCAATGGACATTCTTCAAGCCGGCCGCGGCGGCGCCGACGACGGCACGGCGAAAGCCAGCGACGACATGTCGTCATTGTATGGGCTGCTGAAGCCTAGCGGAATTGACGGCAAGGGGCCATAGCCGAAACCGTCGGTCGAGGAAATGCTGGACAAGCGCAGCAAACGCGACAGCAGATACGGCAGATCCGACTCCTCCATGCCGTCGCTGTGCGCCAGGAAGTGCTGGCCTTCCGCCCAGGGCAGCGCCAGCGGCTCCAGCGGTTCGATGTCGGCTCGCAGGCCCAGCGGACTGCACATGGAAGAAAAGCGCTGTTCCAGCCTGGTGGACAGGAACAACAGAATGTCCGGCATGCCGGCGTTGACCAGCCTCACCATGCGTGCGGCCCAATCGATCTCCAGCAAAGCGCTGCCGACGTAGCGTCCATCGGCCACATGGCTATGCATGAAGACGTTGAGCTCCCGCAGGGCGGACAAGGACAGAGGCTGCTCCAGCAGCACCCGCGACGCGCCCAGCGCCAACAGCGCGGCGTCCAGCGCCGAACCCTGGCCGTGGCCGGACGCGTCGCCCAGGATCAGCAAAGTCCGCTCCGGCAAATCCGCGCGCAGCACCACGTCGCCGCCCACCGCGTCCACCGGCTTGACCGACACTTCCAGGGGAAACACGCGGCCCGACGCCTGTCCCGACGGACGGTACAGGGACATGGCGCCGTTGATGATGTCGAACGCCGCCGCGCCGAACAAGCGCGGGCAGAGCGCATGTTGCTGCCAATGCCAGGCCAGCAGGCGGCTGCGCAGCAAATCCGCGTCGAAGTCGCCGCGCAGAAAATGAATACTGGGCGTAGCCAGCCAGGGCGCCGCGCGCCCCGAGGAAAACACCCACAAGGGCTTGTCGCCCTCCCACTGCTCGAACAGCTCGGCCGGAGCGTCCGCCAGATTCGTCAGCCAAAGATCCTGCTTGCCGCCCACCGCGAAGTCGGCGCCACCGCAAAACCACCAATCCAGCGCCGACAACCAAGGATCGCCACGAACCCGTGCCTCGGCATCAGCGGACAACCAGGCCCGGATGCGCACAGACGCTCCAATGCTTGAACTTACTTAATGGTGAACATCTTGTTGAAGCAGGCGATTTCGAACACCTGCATCACCGCCTCGCGGCAATTGATCAAGGTCATGCTCTTCTTCTGCCCCGCCGCGCGCTCCTTCAGCAACAACAGCATGCCCAGCGCGGAACTGTCCAGGAAGGGCACCTGATCGAAATCGATCTCGATCTCCTGCACCTCCGGATTGTCCAGCAACTCCTGGCTGGCCTGCCGGAATTCCCGATGCAAGTTGAAGTCGAATTGCCCGATCAGGATCATCTTTCCAACTCTGCCCTCGACTTTGACAATGGGTCTCATGCGGCGTCCTCTGCTTTCTTCTGAATAAACGGCACATCCATCACGATTGCATCATCGGAAGGCTGAGCTCGAAACAGGCCCCGCCCTCCCCCTTGTTGAAACAACGCACTTGCCCGCCCAGTTCGTCCACCACTTTCTTGACGATGGCCAAGCCCAGGCCGGTGCCGCCGGGGCGGGTGGTGAAAAAGGGCTCGAACATCTTCTCCAGCTCCTCCGGGTTGAATCCGGGACCCGAGTCCTCCACCCGAAACAGCAAGGCCGTCTCGCCTTCCTCCACCGATAGCCGCACCACATCGCCGCTTCCTGAAAAGTGCCAGGCATTCTCCAAGAGATTCACCAAGGCCCCCTGCAACGCTTTGCGGTCCACCAAAACCTTTATGGCAGATGACACCACCACATTGCAATCAAAAAGCACGCCTTTTTCATGACATTGTGGTTGCATGACGGCGCGCAAATCCTCCAGCAGACCCTCCAGATCCAAAGGCTCCAACGTCGTCACCTGGCCGCGGACAAAACTCAGCATGTTCTGGATCAAGCTCTCCAGCGCCCGCATCCGGGCCAGGCTCTTGTCGACGAAGCGCGCGCGATCCTCCGCCCGCGGGATATCCTGCTTCAGATTGGCCGTATACAGCATCGCCGTGGCCAGCGGCGTGCGCAGCTGGTGCGCCAATGCCGCCGCCATGCCGCCCATGGACGCCAACTTCTGCTGACGCGCCAATTCTCCGGTCAATTGATGCAAACGCGATACATCGTGAATAAGCACAATCTGTCCTCCGACAGACGGCAGATCCTGGCATTGCATGGTCAACACCAGACCCGGCTCGCCATGCCGATGGCAATAGGTGTCGTCCAGTTCCGAACGCTGCAGCCCCGCCAGCATGTCCCGCCATAAAGCGCCGACAGAACAGCCATTTAGCATCCGGCTGGCGGCCGGATTCACCGCCGTGACCGCGCCTTCGGCCGAGACTTGCACCACGCCCGCGGGCAGCGCCTCCAGCAGCAAACCCAGGCGCTCGGCCAGCATTGCGTTCTCATCGCGCTGTTTGCGCAGCTGATTATTGGCTTCGTCCAGCTGCGCGTTGAGAACTGTCACCTGGCTCTCAAGTTGTCTATACGCATCAATGAGTTGGCCGGACACCGCATTGAATTGCTCGAAAGCGGCTTCCAGTTGCTGCTGATCTTTGAGGCTTGAAACCATATGCCGAATCGCTTGCGAGTTATTTGTAAAAACCACTTAAACAGTATGATAATGAATGGGTATCGCTGAGCCAAGCTGTTATCTGGCATGCAGCTCAGCAAAAAAAACCGGGCAAAACCGATATCTGGCGTATAAAGGGTAGTAGTACGCCACTTCAAAAGAATGCAGCGGAGGTTTCTGTGTCAGAGCTTCTCAAAAAAATCGACGCCAGGACGAAACTGGCCGGCACCAACAAGCTGGAAATCCTGCTGTTCTCGTTGGGCCAGGATCAGCGCACGGGGCGCAAGGAAATCTTCGGGATCAACGTGTTCAAGGTGCGCGAGGTCATGCGCACGCCGGAAATCACTTCCGCGCCTGAAATGCCCTCCTCGGTGGAAGGCATGGTCAGCCTGCGCGGCGCGCTGGTGCCGGTCATCGACCTGGCCAAATACACCGGCGTGGTGACCAGCAACAAGCCGGAAATCATGATCGTCACCGAGTACAACGCCCACACCCAGGGCTTCCTGGTGGAGGCGGTGGACACCATCCTGCGTCTGGACTGGTCCGCGATGCGCGTGCCGCCGGAAATGATCACCAACCGCATGGCCGGGCTGGTGACGGCCGTGACCGAGCTGGACAACGGCACGCTGGTGATGATGATGGACGTGGAAAAAGTGCTGGCGGAAACCACCATCGTCGACGACGGCCACACCTTCCTCGGCATCGAGCCGGTCAAGGAACCGCGCCGGATTTTCTTCGCCGACGACTCCGCCGTGGCGCGCAAGCAGATCGAACGCACGCTGGAAGTGATGAACATCCAGTACACCTCCGCCATCAACGGCATGCGCGGATGGGAAGAATTGCAGAAAATGGCCAATCAGGCCGATCTGGCCGGCAAGAAGCTGTCGGATTCGCTGCACTTGGTGCTGACCGACGTGGAAATGCCGGAAATGGACGGCTATATGCTGACCAAGATGATCAAGAGCGATCCGCGTTTCAACGGCATTCCGGTGTTGATGCACTCCTCCCTTTCCGGTTCCTCGAATCAGAAGCTGGGCGAATCGGTCGGCGTGGATTCCTACGTCGCCAAATTCGAACCGCAGAAGCTGTCGATGAAACTGCGCCAGATGCTGAATCTGGAACCCAAAGACTAAAGATCAAGTAAGCAAAAGCATTAAGGGAGAGGGACAGATATGGCAGCCACAGACGCCTCCTTGCTTGCAACCGTTGACGCCAGGACCAAACTGGCGGGTTCCAACAAAATGGAGATTCTGCTGTTTTCGCTTGGAACGCGGGAAACCTTCGGCATTAACGTTTTCAAAGTGCGCGAGGTGTCGCAGACCCCCGCCATCACCAAAACCCCGAACATGCCGTTTGGCGTGGAAGGCGTGCTGTCGCTACGCGGCAATATCATCCCGGTCATCTCGCTTGGCAAGTTCATCGGCGCCGATCAAACCCGCAGCTACGAAACCATGATCGTCACCGAGTTCAACAAGAGCACCCAGGCCTTCCTGGTCGACTCTGTAGACCGCATCATCCGCGTGGACTGGGACAAGGTGCGCGCGCCGGAAAACATGATGGCGGCGAGCGGCACCAACCAGAACCTGATCACCGCGATCACCGAACTGGAAAACGGCAAGCTGGTATCCATCCTGGACGTGGAGCAGATCCTGGCCAGCGTGGTCGGCGAGCCGCGCCTGCCGGACGTGCCCACCGCCCAGCTGGAAAACGACCAATACCTCTTCTTCGTCGACGACTCGGTCGTCGCCCGCAAGGAAATCACCGGCGTGCTGGAGAAGATGGGCATCAAATTTCAGCAAGCCACCAACGGCCGCGAAGCCTGGGATCGGCTGCAGACCCTGGCCGGCCGCAATTTCGGCGAGGACGAGTGCCTGCACGACCACCTGAAAATCATCCTCGTGGACGCCGAAATGCCGGAAATGGACGGCTATGTGCTGACCAAGCTGATCAAGTCCGATCAGCGTTTCCGCGGCATTCCGGTCGTGATGCACTCCTCGCTGTCCTCCAACGCCAACCGCGCGATGGGCTCCAGCGTGGGCGTGGACGCCTATGTCGCCAAGTTCGACCCTGGCGTGCTGGCCGAAACTTTGATTCCATTCCTGCAGAGGTAGTCGCTACAATATGCGGCTCGATGAATTTCAGATAAATCAGGACACACCTCAATGGCAGACAAGAATATTCGCTTCCTAGTCGTAGACGATTTCTCCACCATGCGGAGAATCGTGCGCAACCTTTTGAAAGAGCTAGGATTCACCAACGTCGACGAAGCCGAAGACGGCATGGTTGCGCTGCATAAGCTGAAAACCCAGCACTTCGACTTCATCGTTTCCGACTGGAACATGCCCAATATGACCGGCATCGAGCTGCTCAAGGCAGTCCGCGCCGACGCCCAGCTCAAGCACTTGCCCTTCATGATGATCACCGCGGAAGCCAAACGGGAAAACATCATCGAAGCGGCCATGGCCGGAGCCAGCGGTTACATCGTGAAACCCTTCACTGCCGCCACCATGGAAGAAAAAATGAACAAGATCTTCCAAAACCTGAATAAACCAGCCTGAGTGCCGAAAAAAAACGGTCTGCGTCAGTATTGAGGAGGATTTATCGTGTCCAATCACATCCTGGAGAGCGGGGACAACCCGGATCTTGAAGCTCTGTTCGACAGCATTGCGACGCAGCAAAGCGAGGCCGCGCCGCCTGAAGCCGCCGCGCCCGAAGCCGTCGCAGCGTCCCAGCCCGCCGGAGCCGCCGGCAGCCCTACCTCGATGTATGAACAAATTGGTCAGTTAACCCGCAAAATGCATGATGCGCTACGCGATCTAGGCTATGACAAATCCCTGGGAAAAATGGCGGACGCGATTCCGGACGCCAAGGACAGGCTGACTTACATCGCCACCCTGACGGAAAATTCGGCCGAACGCGTGCTCAACGCCACGGATCTGGCCAAGCCGTATCAGGACCAGCTGGAAAGCAAGGCGCTGGAGCTGTCCTCGCGCTGGGAACGGCTGTACGCCAATCTGTTGAGCGTGGAAGAGTTCCAACAACTTGCGGCCGACACGCGCGGCTACTTAAATGAAGTGCCGGCCCAGACCCAGGCGACCAGCACCCAGTTGCTGGAAATCGTCATGGCCCAGGACTTTCAGGATCTGACCGGCCAGGTCATCAAGAAGATGATGGGCATGGTCCAACTGCTGGAAAGCGAGCTGGTCAACTTCCTGATCGAATTTTCGCCGGAGGCGAAAAAAGAAGAATTGGGCATGGGCACCAATCTGCTGAATGGCCCGGTCATCAATCCGGAAGGCCGCACCGACGTGGTCAGCAGCCAGCAACAGGTCGACGACCTGCTGGAAAGCCTGGGCTTCTAACGAACAACACGCAGAACAGAGCACGCGAGCAAGGCGTGGCGGGAGTGGAAAATGAGCGAATTCGCCGGCATGGAAGAGCTGCTGCAAGACTTCTTGATGGAGTCTACGGACCTCCTTTCCGATGTAGACAATAAACTGGTCGAACTGGAAAAGCGCCCGGAAGACAAAGCGCTGCTGAACGACATTTTCAGAGGCTTCCACACCATCAAGGGCGGCGCGGGCTTTCTCAATGTCGGCCCGATGATCAATCTATGCCATCGCACCGAAAACCTGTTCGACAAACTCCGCAACGGCCAGCTGCACATCACCGCCGGCATCATGGACGTGATTCTTGACGCCACCGGCATCGTGCGCGATATGTTCGGCACCATGGGCCAGGGCCTGATGCCCAGCGAAGCCGACCCGCGCATCCTGGCGGCCTTGGACGCCGCGCTGGCGGGCGAGGCACTGTCCGAAGAGCCCGCGGCGGCCGAACCGGCCCCAGCGGCAGCTCCCGCTCCGGTTGCAACGCCGGCGCCCGCCGCTGCGGCCGCGCCGCAGCCCGCAAGCAATGGTCAAGGCCCGGACTGGAATCAGCTCTATCAAGCCGTCACCCCCGGCGGCGCGCCCGCCGCCCCTGCGGCGGCGCCCGCGCCCCAAGCGGCAGCGGCGCCTCCGGCCCCGGCCCCGGTTGCCGCTGCGCCTGCGCCCAAACCGGCGGCCAAGCCGGCTCCGAGCAAACCGGCGGCCAGCGCACCCAGCAGCAGCGGCCCTCAGGAAAACACCATCCGCATCGACACCGTGCGTCTCGACATGGTGCTCAACCTGTCCGGCGAAATCGGCCTGACCAAGAACCGTCTAACCACGCTGCGCACGGAAATCCTGCAAGGCAACCGCGACACCAATACCCTGCGCTCGCTGGACGAGGCGATCAGCCAGCTGGACCTGCTGGTCGGCGACCTGCAGAACGCGGTGATGAAAACCCGCATGCAGCCGATCGGCCGCCTGTTCCAGAAATACCCGCGCTTGGCTCGCGACCTCGCCCGCCAATTGGGCAAGGAAGTCGAACTGGTGCTGTCCGGCGAAGAGACCGAGCTGGACAAGACCATGATCGAGGACTTGAACGATCCGCTGGTCCACTTGGTGCGCAACGCCGTCGACCACGGCATCGAACAGCCTGAAGAGCGCATCGCCGCCGGCAAGAAGCCGCAGGCGCTGGTGCAGCTGACCGCCGAACAGGTGGGCGACCACATCCTGATCGAGATCACCGACGACGGCAAAGGCATGAACGCCGACGCGCTGCGTCGCAAGGCCATCGAAAAAGGCCTGATCGACCAGGAAAGCGCCAACACGCTGGATGAGAAGCAATGCCTGCAGCTGATTTTCCTGCCCGGCTTCTCCACCAAGGATCAAATTTCCAGCGTGTCCGGCCGCGGCGTGGGCATGGACGTGGTGCGCACCAATATCCAGAAACTGAACGGCCGCATCGACATCAACTCGGTGCAGGGCGAAGGCACCCGCATCAGCATCTCGCTGCCGCTGACCCTCGCCATCCTGCCGGTGCTGGTGGTGCGCGCCTGCAACCAGCCGTTCGCCGTGCCGCTGGCGATGGTGCGCGAAATCATCACCATCGACCCGAGCGCGATCCAGGAAGTCTCCGGCAAGCCCACCATCGTGGTGCGCGACGAAATCCTGCCGCTGAAAACCCTGGCCGGCCTGCTGGGCTGGGAGCCGACGCAAAAGCCTTACTTCGGCGTGCTGATGCAGTCCGCGGAAAAATCCTTCATCTTGGCGATCGACTCCTTCGTCGGCCGCGACGACGTGGTGATCAAGCCGCTGCAGAACATCCGCCCGAAAGGCGTGGCCGGCGCCACCCTGTCCGGCGACGGTTCCGTCGTGCTGGTGCTGGACATGGAAGACCTGCTCACCTCCAGCGAGGCCAGCAACACCGTCACCCGATCCGCGGACCTGATCGCCACCTGAGCAAAGGCATACCGGGACAATGACCTCGACAAGCGCCTTCATAGGCAGGCAGGCCGTTCTCAACCGCAACCAGCAGCTCATTGGCTATGAGCTGCTTTTTCGTCCCAGCGGCGAGGCCTCCGGCGTCGGCAAGCATACCGAACTGCAAGCCGATACCCAGGTGCTGGTCAACACGCTCAACAATATGGGCACCAGCTGGCTGATCGGCAGCAAGCTGGCCTTCATCAATATCGGCGAAGCCATGCTCAGCAGCGAGTTCCTTGAACTGCTGCCGCCGCGCCGCGTCATTCTCGACATCTCGCCCCGCATCGTACCCTCCAACGAACTGCTGTCGCGCGCGCGGCACC
Organism: Chromobacterium rhizoryzae; assembly: GCF_020544465.1. Classification (NCBI taxonomy): domain Bacteria; kingdom Pseudomonadati; phylum Pseudomonadota; class Betaproteobacteria; order Neisseriales; family Chromobacteriaceae; genus Chromobacterium; species Chromobacterium rhizoryzae. The sequence continues at coordinate 1,244,010 of NZ_CP066126.1, read as the reverse complement.
TGCGTTCGCTGGGCTTCGGCATTTCTCTGGACGACTTCAGCTTCGAATCGCCGGCGGCGGCCTTTCTGGAGCTGGCCAACTACGTCAAGCTGGACATCCAGCATCAGGACACCAACCGCTTCCAGATGCTGGCGTCGCGGCTGCGCAGCTATCCGGTGATCCGCATCGCCGAACGCGTGGAAACCCACGCTCAGTTCCATCTGTGCAAAGAGCTGGGCATGGACGGCTTCCAGGGCTTTTACTTCGCCCAGCCGGAAACCCTGTCCGCCAAGGTCATCCACCCCTCCTTCCGCAACACCCTGGAGCTCTTGAACCTGCTGCGCCTGGACGCCGACATCCGCGACGTCGAGCAGGTGCTCAAACGCGACCTGGCCTTGTCCTACAAGCTGCTGCGCTACGTCAACTCCGCCGCGGCCGGCCTGAACACCAGCATCAGTTCCTTCTCCCACGCCGTCACCGTGCTGGGCTATCAAAAGCTCTACCGCTGGCTGACCCTGCTGCTGGTCACCGCCTCCGACGAAGGGCACGCGCCGCCGGCGCTGCAAAAAACCGCGGTCACCCGCGGCCGCTTCATGGAACTGCTGGGCAAGGCTCACGGCGAGCGCCACGACACCTGCGACAATCTGTTCATCATCGGCATGTTCAGCCTGCTGGACGTGCTGTTCGACATGCCGATGGCCAACATCATCGAGCATCTGCAGCTGCCCGAAGCCATCACCGAGGCCCTGCTGCACGAGAAAGGCACGATGAGCCGCTTCCTCAAGCTGGTCAAAGCCTGCGAAGACGGACAACTGACCGGCGTGCCGGAACTCTGCGCCCAACTGAACCTCAGCAGCGAGCAGTTCAACCAGGCTCATGTCTCCGCGCTCGCCTGGGTGGAAGAACTCGGCTTATAATTCGCAGTCTTGCAGCACGCTCTTAGCTTGAGACCGAATTCCCCGATGAAATTGCTTGCCATTGATTGCTCCACCTCGTTTCTATCCCTAGCCGTTGACAACGGTTCGCGCATTTTCTCCTTCCACGAGAAAGTCGAGCAGAAGCACGCCGAACGCGCGCTGCCGGAACTGGCTCGCCTGCTGGAACAGGCGGAACTGCGTCTGGAGCAACTCGACGCCATCGCCTTCGGCCAGGGCCCCGGCTCCTTCACCGGCTTGCGCATCGCTTGCGGTCTGGCCCAGGGCCTGGCCTTCTCCGCCGGCATTCCGGTCATCGCCATATCCACGCTGGACAATATCGCGCAGCAAGCCGGCGCCGGCACCGTGCTGGTCTGTCTCGACGCCAGAATGCAGCAGGTCTACAGCGCCGGCTACCGCGTCGCCGACAACGGCGAACCGGAACGCCTCGGCCCGATCAGCGTCGGCGCGCCGGAAGCCGTCCAATGGCCGGAACGCGCCGTCATCGGCGCCGGCGACGGCTTCGAACGCTACCCCGTCCTGCAAGAAAGCGCCGGCGACGCCGTTGTGCGCGCGGATCTGCAACCCAACGCCCTCGCCTACTTCCCGCTGGCGCGCAGCGGCCGCTATCCGAAAACCCATCCGCGCGAAGCGGAGCTGCTGTATGTGCGCAATAAAGTCGCCCTGACCGCGCAGGAACAGCAGCAGGCGCGCCAAAAATGAGCTCCGTCTATCGCGCCTTCCTGCCCGACGACGCCGCTCAACTCGCCGAGCTGGAGAGCCGTGCCTGCGCTCACGGCTGGTCCGCAGCTCAATACCAAGACTCCGTGCGCTGCGGCCACCAATTCCACGGCCTGTTCGCCGCCGGGCGCCTGCAAGGCTTCGCCGTCACCCAGAGCGTGCTGGACGAGGCGGAACTGCTCAATATCGTGATGGATCCGCAATGGCAGGGCCAGGGCTTGGGCAAGCGGCTGCTGCGGGAACTGATCGCCGCTCTGGCTGCCGCCGGCGCGCGACGCCTGTTTCTGGAAGTGCGGGCCGGCAACGCCGTCGCCCGCGCCCTGTACTCAAGCCAGGGCTTTATTGAAAACGGCCGACGCAAGAACTACTACCCCTGTGCCGACGGCCGCGAAGACGCCATCCTGATGGAGACCGATCTATGAGCCGCGCCGCGCTGATTCAAAGCGTCATCGGACTGGGCCCCGCCTGGGAAGCGCGCCCCGGCTGGTTCGAACAACACCCGGCGGCGCTGAGCCGCCAAGCGGAAGCGCCGGCCGACGTCGACTTGGCGCCCGTGGAGCCCCCGGCTCCGCCGCGGACGGACATTGTCTCGCAGCCCGAACCGACGACGCTCGTCGCCGCGCCGCCCTCCGCCAAGCTCCCTCCGCTCTCCACCGAGCCCCCTCCGATCGCCTCCCCCGCGCCCGAAGCCCTGCCTCTGCTGGAATGGGACGCGCTGGAACGCGCGGTGCGCGACTGCCGCGACTGCCGGCTGTGCCAAACCCGCACCCAAACCGTTTTCGGCCGCGGCAACAAACAGGCGCGCTGGCTATTGATCGGCGAAGCGCCGGGCGAGCAGGAGGACAGACAGGGCCAGCCTTTCGTCGGTCGAGCCGGCCAGCTGCTGGACAATATGCTGACCGCCACCGGACTGGATCGCGACCGCGACGTGTATATCGCCAACGTGCTCAAATGCCGTCCGCCCGGCAACCGCAACCCCGGCGGCGACGAAATCGCCGCCTGCCAGAGCTATCTGATCCAGCAGATCCGCCATATCCAGCCCACGCTGATCCTGGCGCTCGGCCGCTTCGCCGCCCAGACCCTGCTGCAAACGGAAAAGGGCATCGGCCAATTGCGCGGCAAACTGCACAGCTATCAGGACATTCCCCTGATCGTCAGCTACCACCCGGCCTACCTGCTGCGCAACCAGCCGGACAAACTCAAGGCCTGGCAAGATCTGGTGTTCGCCAAAAAAACCTTTGGCCGTCTCAGCGCCGATTAAACGCAAAAACCCCGCCAAGCATGCTTGGCGGGGTTTTTTAGTGCCGAACCATAAAGAAAAAAACCCTTCTCCGTGCACCAGAGAAGGGCTCTTTGCTTTCGCGTTCCCGCGGAAACCGGCTTATTTCAGCTTGGTTTCTTTGTACAGAACGTGTTTGCGAGCAACGGGATCAAATTTTTTGATCTCCATTTTTTCCGGCATCGTACGCTTGTTCTTCGTAGTCGTGTAGAAGTGGCCGGTGCCAGCAGTGGACTCAAGCTTGATTTTATCGCGCATGTGTTATTACCTCAGTAGCTTTCTGGTTGACCGCAATCAGATCTCGCCGCGAGCGCGCAGATCAGCCAGCACTACATCGATGCCAACTTTGTCGATGGTACGCAGTGCCGCGTTGGATACGCGCAGACGCACCCAGCGGTTTTCGCTCTCAACCCAGAACTTGCGATATTGCAGGTTAGGCAGAAAACGACGTTTAGTCTTATTGTTGGCGTGGGAAACATTGTTCCCGGTCATCGGACGCTTGCCGGTGACTTTGCAAACACGCGCCATGTTGAACACTCCCAAAACCGGTAAAAGCTGGCTTTATATCATAGACAAAGCCAGACACTCAAGCAGAAAACGCACCCTTTTGCAGCATGGGCGCGATCGTGTATGAAACAGTCGGCGGCAATTGTACCGTATTCGCCACAGAGATGCGAGCACTTCTTTGCCAAGCGGCGAAACGCGTCTGGCCGGCCGCGCTCGGGGACGGCGGCGCGACTTGCAACAACATGGTTCGAAGCGATTCAAATCGCAACGATTTCAGGGTAGAATCCCGGATTCCCATAGAGCCGTAATCTCATGACCAAGTACATCTTCGTAACCGGCGGTGTGGTGTCCTCCCTGGGTAAGGGCATTGCCGCTGCGTCCATCGCCGCCATCCTCGAGTCTCGCGGGCTGAAAGTCACCATGCTGAAGCTCGATCCCTACATCAACGTTGATCCGGGCACCATGAGCCCGTTCCAGCACGGCGAGGTGTTCGTCACCGAAGACGGCGCGGAAACTGACCTCGATCTGGGCCACTACGAGCGCTTCATCCACGCGAAGATGAAGAAAAGCAACAACTTCACCACCGGCCAGGTGTACGAGTCCGTGATCACCAAGGAGCGCCGCGGCGACTACCTGGGCGGCACCGTGCAAGTGATCCCGCACATCACCGACGAAATCAAGCTGAAGATGCATGAAGGCGCGGCCGACGCCGACGTCGCCATCGTCGAGATCGGCGGCACCGTGGGCGACATCGAATCGCTGCCCTTCCTGGAAGCCATCCGCCAGATGCGCTCCAACCTGGGCCGCAAGAACACCCTGTACGTACACCTGTCCTACGTGCCCTACATCGCCACCGCCGGCGAGATCAAGACCAAGCCGACCCAGCACTCGGTGAAAGAACTGCGCGAGATCGGCATTCAGCCGGACGTGCTGCTGTGCCGGATGGACCGCGAACTGCCGGAAGACGAAAAGCGCAAGATCGCGCTGTTCTGCAATGTGGAAGAAAACGCCGTCATCGGCTGTTACGACTCCGACTCCATCTACAAAGTGCCGGCCATGCTCCACAACCAGGGCATCGACGACATCATCGCCGAGCAACTGCAACTGGACCTGCCCAAGGCGGATCTGTCGGTGTGGGGCCGCATCATCGACGCGATCGAGCACCCGGACCACAGCATCAACATCGCCATGGTCGGCAAATACGTCGATCTGACCGAGTCCTACAAGTCGCTGACCGAAGCGCTGAAACACGCCGGCATCCATACCCGCACCAACGTCAACATCATCTACGTGGACTCCGAGGAAATCGAGCGCGACGGCGCCGACTCCCTGAAGGACATGGACGCCATCCTGGTGCCGGGCGGCTTCGGCAAGCGCGGCGTGGAAGGCAAGATCAAGGCGGTCAAGTTCGCTCGCGAGAACGACATCCCCTATATGGGCATCTGCCTGGGCATGCAGATCGCGCTGATCGAATACGCTCGCGACGTGGCCGGCATGGCCGGCGCCAACTCCACCGAATTCGACCTCGACACCAACTTCCCGGTGGTAGCCTTGATCGACGAGTGGGTCAACCACGACGGCAAGGTGGAAAAGCGCGACGAAAACTCCAATCTGGGCGGCACCATGCGCCTGGGCGGCCAGCAGTGCGATCTGGAGCCGGGCTCTCTGGCGGCGAAAATCTACGGCGCCGGCGAGATCGTAGAGCGTCATCGCCACCGCTACGAAGTCAACAACTACTACATTCCGCGCCTGGAACAGGCCGGCCTGGCCATCAGCGGCCGCTCCGCCGGTCATGAGAAGCTGGTCGAAACCATAGAGCTGGCCAATCACCGCTGGTTCTTCGCCTGCCAGTTCCACCCGGAATTCACCTCGACTCCGCGCGACGGCCATCCGCTGTTCATCTCCTACGTGAAAGCGGCGCTGCAATACCAAGCGGACAAGCAAGGACCCAAGGCATGAAACTGTGCGGATTCGAAGTCGGCCTCAACCAGCCGCTGTTCCTGATCGCAGGCCCCTGCGTGATCGAGAGCGAACAGATGGCGCTGGACACCGCCGGCCAGCTCAAGGAGATCACCGCCGAGCTGGGCATCAACTTCATCTACAAATCGAGCTACGACAAGGCCAACCGCTCCTCCGGTTCCTCCTTCCGCGGCTTCGGCATCGATGAAGGCCTGCGCATCCTCTCGGAAGTGAAACGCCAGATCGGCGTGCCGGTGCTGACCGACGTGCACAGCGAGAACGAAATCGTGCAAGTGGCCAGCGTGGTCGACGTGCTGCAAACGCCGGCCTTCCTGTGCCGCCAGACCGACTTCATCCGCGCCGTCGCCCAATGCGGCAAGCCGGTGAACATCAAGAAGGGCCAGTTCCTGGCCCCGGGCGACATGAAGAACGTCATCGACAAGGCCCGCGCCGCCGCGCAGGAAGCCAACCTCGAGCCGGACAGCTTCATGGCCTGCGAACGCGGCGTCTCCTTCGGCTACAACAACCTTGTGTCCGACATGCGTTCGCTGATGATCATGCGCGACACCCAGTGCCCGGTGGTCTACGACGCCACTCACTCGGTGCAGCTGCCCGGCGGCCAAGGCACCTCCTCCGGCGGCCAGCGCGAATTCGTGCCGGTGCTGGCGCGCGCCGCGGTGGCCTCCGGCATCGCCGGCATCTTCATGGAAACCCATCCGAACCCGGCCTGCGCAATGTCAGACGGCCCCAACGCCTGGCCTTTGCCGCGCATGAAGGAACTGCTGACCACGCTCAAGGCGCTGGACGACTTGGTCAAGCACAATCCCTGGCCGGAACACACCCTGTAAACCGGCAGGCGCAGATCGCAACCGGCTCCGGCCGGTTGCTTGCCCTCCGCCCGAACACAACCAGCCTTTGAAGGAAATGTAAATGAGTTCGATCATCGATGTGGTAGCTCGTGAGATTCTGGATTCGCGCGGCAATCCGACCGTGGAAGCAGACGTATTGCTGGAGTCCGGCGTCATGGGCCGCGCCGCGGTGCCCAGCGGCGCCTCCACCGGCGAAAAAGAAGCGCTGGAACTGCGCGACGGCGATAAAAGCCGCTATCTGGGCAAGGGCGTGTTGAAGGCGGTGGAAAACATCAACACCGAAATCTGCGAAGCCATCATCGGCCTCGACGCCAGCGACCAGGCCTTCATCGACAAGACCCTGATCGAGCTGGACGGCACCGAAACCAAATCCCGCCTCGGCGCCAACGCGCTCTTGGCCGTGTCCATGGCCGTGGCCCGCGCCGCCGCCGAAGACGCCGGCCTGCCGCTGTACCGCTACCTGGGCGGCGCCGGCCCGATGGCCCTGCCGGTGCCGATGATGAACGTGATCAACGGCGGCGCGCACGCCAACAACACCCTGGACATCCAGGAGTTCATGATCATGCCGGTGGGCGCGCAAACCTTCCGCGAAGCGCTGCGCTGCGGCGCGGAAATCTTCCACAGCCTGAAGAAGATCTGCGACCAGAAAGGCTACGCCACCACCGTGGGCGACGAAGGCGGCTTCGCGCCCAATCTGAACAGCCACGAAGACGCGATCAAGCTGATTCTGGAAGCCATCGACGCCGCCGGCTACGTGGCCGGCCAGGACGTGATGCTGGCGCTGGACTGCGCCTCCTCCGAGTTCTACAAGGACGGCAAATACCATCTGACCGCCGAAGGCCTGCAGCTCACTTCCGAACAGTTCACCGACTATCTGGAAACCCTGGTCAACCACTACCCCATCCTCTCCATCGAGGACGGCATGAGCGAGCACGACTGGGACGGCTGGAAACTGCTGACCGAACGCCTGGGCGCCCGCGTGCAGATCGTCGGCGACGATCTGTTCGTCACCAACCCCAAGATCCTGGCCAAGGGCATCGAAGGCGGCCTCGCCAACTCGCTGCTGGTCAAGGTCAATCAGATCGGCACGCTGTCGGAAACGCTGAAAGCGGTTGATCTCGCCAAGCGTTCCCGCTATACCAGCGTTATGAGTCATCGCTCCGGCGAAACCGAAGACAGCACCATCGCGGATCTGGCCGTTGCCACCAACTGCATGCAGATCAAGACCGGCTCGCTGTCCCGCTCCGACCGCATGGCTAAATACAATCAGTTGCTGCGCATCGAAGAAGAGCTGGGCGACGCTGCCTACTATCCGGGCAAAGCTGCCTTTTACCACCTGAAGTAATCGTATGCGCTGGCTGACCCTGACTCTGGTGACAGTAATACTGGCCCTGCAATGGCCGTTGTGGTTTGGCAAAGGTAGCTGGCTCAGAGTCTGGCAGCTGGACAAGCAACTACAGGAACAGCGGGCGACCACCCAAAAGCTGGTGGCCCGCAACGCCGCGCTGGACGCGGAAGTGCGAGATTTGAAACAGGGGACGGACGCCATTGAGGAGAGAGCCCGCAATGAACTTGGCATGATTCGGAATGGTGAAGTATTTTTCCAATTGCTGGATCCGGTGAAGCCAACGCCTCGCTAAATATCCGCCCGGACCGCACTGTAGAGCTGAACAGACAACAAGAATGACGTCCGGTCTAAAAAAGTCCAAGGTTTGGGCAATGACAACACAAAACCCCATCGAAGTCGCACGAGAAACGCTCAAACAGCTGACGGTGCGCAAGCTGTTGCCGACACCGGAAAACTTTGAGCGGGTTTATCACGAGCTGACGCAAACGCCGGTCGACCGCGACAACAAGCTTGCGGTGCTGTTGCTGCGCGCATTGGAAACGCTGCCTCAAGAAAGCGTGCAGGCCAAAGTCACGCTCACCCGCCTGAAACAAGTCTGCGACGAAAACCGCTGGGAACAAGCCCCGCAACTGATCATAGACTTTCTGCGCGCCTCGCTCAGCGCCAGCCAACAGCAGCACAGCTGGGGCACGCTGATCCAGAACCTGATCCGCAATTGGGACCTGCGCCTGCCCAATATGCCTCAGCACCACAAGCAATCCACGCTGGAACGGGTGCTGATCAATTACGGCAACCAGCCCGACGAATTGAACCAGAAGCTGGCCACGCTGATCCAGAATTGGACCCAGTCCGCGCCGTCGTCCAACGGCAACGGCGCCGCCCTCCCCGATGCCTCCGCTCCCGCAAACAGCCCCGACGACGACGACGCCGACGTCCCCAGCGACAGCTGGCTGGCCTGGCAGCGCACGCTGAGCTTCGCGCTCAAGCACGGCCTGGAGCCGCGGCTGATCAACTATCCGGAATTGGTGGACGCGCTGGAAGCGCTGCTGGGCGAACTGAATCAAGTGGCCGACGACGCCGCGCTCAACGCCTACATGCCCAAGCTGCGGGCGTTCATGATCAAGCTGGAACTGCAATCGCAGCAGGACGACCGCCTGGTGTCGGCGATGACCAATCTGCTGCGCCTGCTGCTGGAAAACATCGCCGAGCTCAATCACTCGGACACCTATCTGGTGGGCCAGGTGCACTCGCTGCAGGACATCCTCAGCCACGAGCCGCTGTCCATGCAGCAGGTCTATCAGATGGAGTCCAGCCTCAAGGACGTGATCCGCAAGCAAGGCCAATTGAAAACCTCGCTGGACGAGGCGGCCAGCTCGCTGCGCTCCTTGCTGGACCGCTTCATCTCGCGTCTGGCGATGATGACGGACAGCACCGACGACTTCCAGAACAAGATCAAGGACCACAGCACCCGCATCAAACAGTCGCAGAACGTAGAGGAACTGGGCAGCATCATCGGCTCCCTGATGGAAGACACCTCGCTGATGCAACTGGACCTGACCCGCTCCCGCGACGAACTGCTGTCCGCCAAGGAACAGGTGGAAGCCGCCGAACAAAGAATCGCCGAACTGGAAGGCGCGCTGGAGGCCGCCAGCGCCAAGGTGCGCGAAGACCAGTTGACCGGTGCCTTCAACCGCCGCGGCCTGGCCGAACATTTCCAGCGCGAAATCAGTCGCGCCGAGCGCACCGGCGCGCCGCTGTCCGTCGCCCTGCTCGACGTGGACAACTTCAAGCAGCTGAACGATAAATACGGCCACCTGGCCGGCGACGACGCGCTGAAATACCTGGTGGACACCATCAAGCACAGCCTGCGTCCGGCCGACATCGTCGCCCGCTTCGGCGGCGAGGAGTTCGTGATCCTGATGCCGGACACGCCGGAAGACGAGGCCGTCTCCACCGTGCAGCGGCTGCAGCGCGAACTGACCAAAACCTTCTTCCTGGCCAACAACGACCGCCTGCTGATCACCTTCAGCGCCGGCGTGGCCAAATGGCATTTGGGCGAGCAAGAGGCCGACGTGCTGGAGCGCGCCGACCAAGCCATGTACCAAGCCAAGCTCAACGGCAAGAACCGCGTGCACTCGGCGGAGGAGCAGCCGCCGTCGCTGATGGCGCCGCAGCTATAAACCGCGTTGAGAACGTGTTTACGATCTCGCGAGCTAAGGCGAGACAAGGCGAAAACCGCTGAGAAAGCGGAGTGTACACACGATACATGAGCATTTCGACGTTGTACTCGCCGTGCCACGCCTCACGACGCGTAGCAAATCGTAAACAGGTTCTTAGACATCCTCTCGGCGGCGGCTAGTGCCCGCCGCCTTTTTTCATCTGTTTCCCCGCTTCGGCGCGTTGTCGCCTCACCATCTTGGGGTCCGCGATCAAGGGCCGGTAAATCTCCACCCTATCGTGCTCGCGCAACGGCGCGTCGTCCTTGACCGCCTTGCCGAAGACGCCCAGCTTCAGACTCTCCGTCTCCAGTTGCGGGAAGCGCGCCAGCAAGCCCGACAACTCCGCCGCCTGGCGCGCGGTCGTTCCCGCCGCCACCTGCAAGACCACCAGCTCCTGACGCTCGGGCAAGGCCAACACCACTTCCACCTGCATCAGCTCAGTCATCGCCGTACACCTTGTCGGCTTCCTTGATGAAGGCGTCCACCAGGGTGCCGGAAATATGGCCGAACACCGGCCCGATGATCATCTCCAGAATCTTGCTGGAAAACTGGTAGCTGAGACGGAACTCCACTTTGCAGCCAATCTCGCCCAAGGGCTTGAAGTGCCAGCGCCCTTCCAAATGCTCGAACGGCCCGTCCACCAGTTCCATCAGGATGGCCTCGTCCGCTTGATTGGTGTTGCGGGTGGTGAAGTGCTGCTTCACCTTCAGGTAATCGATGTGCAGGCTGGCCACCACCTGATCGCCCTCGCGCGACAACACCTCGGCCTTGCCGCACCAGGGCAGGAACCGGCTGTAATGCTCGATATCGTCCACCAGCGCAAACATCTGCGCCGGCGTATGCGCCACCAACACGCTTTTTTCAACCACCTGCATCCATTGCTCGCTTATCGTCACCGCTGTCCCGTCTTTGCCACGGGAATCGTCAGCATCGGTAAAAACCTCAAGTTTAACAAAATCCGGCGCGCCCCACCCTGCCTCCCGTCAAAGCGCTGTATTTTCATGGCTTTGGCAAGCCGCCGGCTTCTGGTACAATGGAGGATTCATTCCACAGATTACTCCGATAGCCGACATGAGCATCATCCAGAACCGCAAGGCCTTCCACGACTACTTCATCGAGGAAAAGCTCGAAGCCGGGCTCGTGCTGGAAGGTTGGGAAGTCAAGGCCATCCGCGCCGGCCGCGTCCAGTTGAAGGAAAGCTACGTGGACTGGAAAAACGGCGCCTTCTGGCTGATCGGCTGCCACATCACGCCGCTGCAATCCGCTTCCACCCACGTCAAGGCCGACCCGGTGCGCCCGCGCAAACTGCTGCTGTCGCAAGAGCAGATCAACCGCTTCATCGGCAAGGTGGAACGCGCCGGCTACACCATGATGGCGCTGGACCTGCACTACACCCGCGGCAACATCAAGGTCGAAGTGGGGCTGGCCAAGGGCAAGAAGCTGCACGACAAGCGCGACACCGAAAAAGACCGCGAATGGCAGCGCGAAAAACAGCGCTTCATGAAAAACCAGCGTGGAGCCGCCTGATGAACCGCAGCGCAGCCTTGCCCATCGTGCTCATTTGCCTGGGATCGGTCTGGTTCCTGAAAAGCACCTCGCTGCTGCCCAACACCGCCACCTTGCTCTCTCTGTTGCTGGCCGCCGCGGGCGTTTTGCTCTTCGTCGTGGACGGCTTCAACAAATCCACCCTGGTCACCAGCCCGCTGCTGATCTACGCCGGCGGCGCCATCTACCTCTACGACGCGGTAGGCCTGCGCCCCAGCCATCTGCTGTCCTTCGGCATGATCCTCACCGGACTGCTGATGCTGCTGGCCCGCAGCGAACACGTGCCGGAGCGCAGCCGCAGATTCCGGCTGCCGTCTCGGGACGGCGAACAATGAAAGCAGGCCCGCGCCGCCACGCGCCCAGCCGCCTGCGACACTATCTCAATCATCACGGCCGCACGGCCCACAACATTTCCTGAAGGATAGGCATGGACAAAGTCCTCATTCTCGATTTCGGCTCTCAGGTCACCCAACTGATTGCCCGCCGCGTACGCGAAGCTCACGTTTACTGTGAGCTTCATTCGTTTGACATGCCGCTGGAAGAAATCCGCGCCTTCGCGCCCAAAGCCATCATCCTCTCCGGCGGCCCCAACTCGGTGTACGAATCCGACTACCAGGCCGATCCGGCGCTGTTCGAACTCGGCGTTCCGGTGCTGGGCATCTGCTACGGCATGCAGTTCATGGCTCAGACCTTCGGCGGCAAAGTGGAAGCCGGCGACAAGCGCGAGTTCGGCTACGCCCAGATCAAGGCCCGCCATCACTCCAAACTGCTGGAAGGCCTGCAAGACCAGGTGGACGACGCCGGCAACGGCTTCCTCGACGTATGGATGAGCCATGGCGACAAGGTCACCGGCCTGCCGCCGGGCTTCAACGTCATCGCCGAAACCCCGTCCTGCCCGATCGCGGCCATGGCCGACGAGAGCCGCGGCCTCTACGGCGTGCAGTTCCATCCGGAAGTGACTCACACCAAGCGCGGCACGGAAATGATCCATCGCTTCGTGCTGCACGTGGCCGGCTGCAAACCCAGCTGGACCATGCCCAACTACATCGACGAAGCGGTGAAGAAGATCCGCGAGCAAGTGGGCGACGAAGAAGTCATCCTCGGCCTGTCCGGCGGCGTGGACTCCTCGGTGGCCGCCGCGCTGATCCACCGCGCCATCGGCCCGCAACTGACCTGCGTCTTCGTCGATCACGGCCTGCTGCGCCTGAACGAAGGCAAGATGGTGATGGAAATGTTCGCGCAGAACCTGGGCGTGAAAGTGGTTCACGTGCAGGCGGAAGCCGACTTCATGAGCAAGCTCGCCGGCGAGAGCGACCCGGAGAAGAAGCGCAAGATCATCGGCGCGGAATTCATCGAGGTGTTCGACCGCGAATCCGGCAAGCTCAGCAACGCCAAATGGCTGGCCCAGGGCACCATCTACCCGGACGTGATCGAATCCGCCGGCGCCAAGACCAAGAAGGCCCACACCATCAAGAGCCACCACAATGTGGGCGGCCTGCCGGAAGACATGAACCTCAAGCTGCTGGAGCCGCTGCGCGAGCTGTTCAAGGATGAAGTGCGCCAATTGGGCGTCGCGCTCGGCCTGCCGCACGACATGGTCTACCGCCACCCCTTCCCGGGCCCGGGCCTGGGCGTGCGCATCCTGGGCGAAGTGAAGAAAGAGTACGCCGATCTGCTGCGCCAGGCCGACGCCATCTTCATCGAAGAACTGCGCAACACCGTGGACGAGAAGAGCGGCAAGAACTGGTACGAACTGACCAGCCAGGCCTTCGCCGTGTTCCTGCCGGTGAAATCGGTGGGCGTGATGGGCGACGGCCGCACTTACGACTACGTCGTCGCGCTGCGCGCCGTGGTCACCAGCGACTTCATGACCGCCCACTGGGCGGAACTGCCGTACAGCCTGCTGGGCCGCGCGTCCAACCGCATCATCAACGAGGTCAAGGGCATCAACCGCGTGGTGTACGACGTGTCCGGCAAGCCGCCGGCCACCATCGAGTGGGAATAAGCGCCCTCCTCTCAACCCCGGCAGACGCCGGGGTTTTTTCTTGTCCGCGCCCGGCGCAATTTATGCCGTTAAAATGCAACTGACTATCGCAACATTTCCCGACACGCGCTAAACTGGCGGCATGTTTGCCATACCGCCATATTCGCATTGCCTTAAGCAGATTCCAGCCCTGCGTCCAGCCCTTGCCGGCGCGCATTGAATCCGACTCCAGCCCCTCCTTCGCGCCACCGTCACCCAAACCGTCATGAACGCCATCGCCACGCCCGCCGCCGCACTTTCACGCTCCGACTACCGCACCCTGGGACTGGCCGCGCTGGGCGGCGCGCTCGAAATCTACGACTTCATCGTCTTCGCCTTCTTCGCCGCCACGCTCAGCCAATTGTTCTTCCCGCCGCAGATGCCGGAATGGCTGCGCCTGCTGCAAACCTTCGGCATCTTCGCCACCGGCTACCTGGCGCGCCCGCTGGGCGGCATCCTGATGGCCCACTTCGCCGACCGCCTGGGCCGCAAGCGCATGTTCAGCCTCAGCATGCTGATGATGGCCGGCCCCTGTCTGCTGATCGGCCTGCTGCCCACTTACGCCCAGATCGGCTATCTGGCGCCGCTGCTGCTGCTGTGCCTGCGGCTGCTGCAAGGCGCGGCGGTGGGCGGCGAGGTGCCCAGCGCCTGGACCTTTGTCGCCGAACACGCGCCGGCGCGCCATCGCGGCTACGCGCTGGGCCTGTTGCAAGCCGGCCTGACCATGGGCTATCTGCTGGGCGCGCTGACCGCCACCCTGCTGGCCGAAGTCTTCAGCCCTCAGCAAATGCAGGACTACGCCTGGCGGATTCCGTTCCTGCTCGGCGGCCCGCTCGGCCTGTTCGGCGTCTGGCTGCGCCGCTGGCTGAATGAAACGCCGGTATTCCTGTCCCTGCGCTCTCAGCGGCAGGAGCGCGCCTACCCGCTGCTGGAAGTGCTGCGCGCGCACCGGAGCACCCTGCTGCCGGCGGCGCTGCTGACCTGCGTGCTGACTTCGGCCGTGGTGATTCCGGTGGTGGTCACCCCCACCTTGCTGCAGCAGCACTTCGCCTGGCCGGCCAAGGACGCCTTCGCGCTGGGCAGCCTCGGCATCGTCTTCCTCAACATAGGCTGCGTGATCGCCGGCCGCGTCACCGACCGCGTCGGCCCGTTGCGCAGCCTGATCCTCTACAGCCTGTTGTTGCCCGTGGGCGTGGGCCTGCTCTACGCCAGCCTGATCGGCGGCTGGCGCTGGCCCGGCCTCGCCTACGCCGTCGCCGGCCTGTGCTGCGGCATCGTCGGCGTGGTGCCCTCGGCGATGATCAGTCTGTTTCCCGCCGACATCCGCGTCTCCGGCATCGCCGTCACCTACAACATCGCTTATTCGCTGTGGGCCAGCGCCGCGCCGCTGCTGCTGATCGCCGCCACGCCCTGGAGCCCCTGGATCTCGGCCCTGTTCAGCCTGGCCATGGGCGGCGTGGGCTTGTACGCGGCCAGCCGTTTCCGCGCGCCACGGCTTCCGCAGTGGGAAAACGTCGCCTACGGCCGGATTTGACGCAGGCGAAAGCGGTCAAATCCAGTGTTTGACGTCATTGGCCCAGCCTGATAGGTTCATGGTAGCCAGCTTGATTGCTGCACCGCGAGAGTCCTGCCTTCGCGGAATTCCCATTCATTTTCACCAGGAGATCTTTATGTCCAATGCCGCTGCAATCGCCAAGGAAAAAGAACAATTACTGGATGACGTGCGCCAGGTTCTGGTCAGCACCGAAGAGCTGATCGACGCCTCGCTGGACGACGGCAGCCAGAAAAGCAAGGAAATCCGCCAGCGCGTCAACGAAAAGCTGAAGCTCGCCAAGGCCAAGCTGCTGGACGCCGAGCAAGTGGTGGTCGGCAAGGCCAAGGTCGCCGCCAAAGCGACCGATCAATACGTGCATGAAAACCCGTGGAAATCCATCGGCATCGCCGCCGGCGTCGCCTTCCTGCTGGGCATGCTGGTTTCCCGCCGCTAAGGCATGCCGCAACGCCAATCTCCGCCCCGCCCCGGCAGCCTGCGCTCCTTCGCCGGCGGGGTGGCCTCCTTGCTGCTGACCCGGGCGGAACTGCTGTCGCTTGAAGCTCAGGAACTGAAAGACGACATCATCGGCAGCCTGTTCACCGGCATGCTGGCGCTGATCCTGATCGCCGTGGGCCTGATGGCGGGCCTGCTGCTGGTCTGGGCGCTGACTCCGCCGACTCTGCGCGCCTGGGCGCTTGCCGCCTGCGCGCTGCTGTTCTGCGGCGCGGGCGCCTGGCTGGCCTTCCGTCTGCGTCGACGGCTGCGCGAGCAAGGACCGGCCTTCGCCACCACATTGGAAGAAGTGCGCAAGGACTGGGCGGCCTTGGGCGGCGGAGACGCGCCGTGAACCCGAGAGACCGCGCCATCAAGAAACAATTGCTGGTGATGAAGGGCGAAGCGCTCAGGGTCAAGCTGCGCCTGGAGCTGGACACCCTGCGCCGCCATCCTCTCGGCGCCGCTGGAGAAGGCCTGAAAGCCTGGGGCCGGCACCGCGGGCTCGGCAAGATTCTGGCCGTGCTCGGCAGCCTGCTGCCGCCGGGCGGAAGGTTGCAATCCTGGCTGGGCACCGGCGCGCGGCTTTGGGCGCTGTGGCAGCTGGGACGCCGCTGGCTGCGCCGCTGATCAAGCCTGGACGTTCACGCCCCCGCCGGCTTCCGCCTCAAGGTGGACCTGGACGTCCATCTCTCCGTTCTCCGACACTTCCCCGGTCGCCAACATCTTCTCGATGCCGGCCATGTCCTTGTCCATCTCCTTCATCATTTTCCTGAGCTCTTGATCGGCCTGCAGTTGACGCGTCTGCTGCTTGAGCCAGTTTTGCAGCTGCTTCAACTTCATCATGATGTCCTGGATCACCCGGTCGCCCGCCACCGGATTGCCGCCGGCCAGCGGATTGCCCCCGCCGGCGCGCGGCGTTGCGCCGTCGTCGCGCGCGGTCGCTCCCGCGCTTTTGTCGCCATTGGCCGCGGCCGCGTCGCCACGCGCGCCGGCGGCCGACGCATTGCCTTCCCCATCCTTTGTCTGCCGCGTTTCGTCCTCGGCGGTTTGCGCCTTGGCTTCAATCTGCGCCTGGGCGGCGGCGCCGGAAACGTCTCCGCCGCCGCTGGGCGACTCCGGCGCGGCCTCGCTCGAAGCCGCCGCGCTTGCCGCCGCCGCCGCGTCGCTGCCTACGCTGATCGGCATCATCGAATCGGCGGCGTTCTGCGTCATGCTGGCCACCAGCTGCTTAAGCTCCTTGACCGCGCGCGCCAGCTCCGCCGCCAGCGCTTTCAGGCTGGCCTTGTCCCGGCCCGCCATCTGCGCCATCTGCAGCAACATATCCACCTTCTTTTTCAGCATCTCCTTCTGCATGCCGTCCACTTCGGGCGAACGCTTGGGCAAGGGCCGCAAGGTCACCTTCAATTGCTGCATGAACTTGCCCAAGCTTTGCTGCAAGGAGGATTGCAACTGCTGACGCGCTTGTTGCGCCGGACCGGACTGCAAGGAAGCCGTTGGAGCGGCGGTCTGGGCCGTTGCGGACTCGGCGGACGCAGCTGAAGCCGCTGGCGCGGCGCGACCGGCCGGCGGCTTGGATTGGGACAGCGCATAGGAGGCGGAATAGGGCTTTATCACGGGCATATAAGAAAAAACCTATGGTTATGACATTCTATCGGCCGTGCAGGGGATTTCTTTACGCTAAAATCGACATCATGCAAGACAAATCCGTCCCACCCGCTGAAACCATGGCGAGCCGCGCTCAACTGGCCTCGCCCCCCTTGCCGCCCGCGGCCATCGCCTGGCTCGCCGAAATCGGCATTGTAGACGCCGACGCCCTGAGGCAACGCGGCCCGGTCCTGGCTTTCTTGCAATTGAAAAGCCGCGGACGCACCGCCACCCGAAAGCTGTTGTTCGCGCTGGAGGCCGCCTGCCGCGGCATTCATTGGAACCAACTCGGCGACGAAGCCAAAGACGCCTTGCTGCGGCAATTGGCCGCGCATCCGCCCGTGGCCGCCCCGCCGCCCGAGGCCGAGATCGCCCGTCATCTGGCGCTGGCTCTGGAGCTGGCCGCCCAGGCCGGTTCGGAGGGAGAGATTCCGGTGGGCGCCGTCGTCGTCCGGCAAGGCGAAGTGATAGGACGCGGCTACAATCAACCTATAGGCCGACGCGACCCCAGCGCCCACGCCGAGATCATGGCCCTGCGCGACGCCGCCGGCCTGCTGGGCAATTACCGCCTGGACGGCTGCGATCTGTACGTGACACTGGAACCCTGTCTGATGTGCAGCGGCGCCATCATGCACGCCCGCATCGCCCGCGTGATTTACGGCGCGCCCGACGCCAAGACCGGGGCCGCCGGCAGCGTGCTGGACGTTTTTGCCGACAGCCGCCTCAATCACCACGCCGCGGTGTTCGGCCAGCAACAGGCGGACGCCTGCGCGCAACCGTTGACGGCGTTTTTCCAAACCCGTCGGAAAGGCTGATGCCATGCTGCGACTGATGCTCGCCCTGTCCTTGAGCGCGTCCGCCTTCGCCGGCGACGCGGAAGACGACGCCGCGCTGGCGATGGACCCATTGGCGGCGGCGGCTTTCGCGGTTCAGCAGCAGGCCGCCGCGCCCTTGCTGGACACCTCCCCCAATCCGCGCCATTACGGCGCGCCCTGGATTCTGGTCGGCGTGCGCAGCCAGACCCTGCGCCGCTACGACGGCTGGGGGCTGTTGCAACGCGAATATCAGGTGTCCACCGCGCGCAAGGGCGTGGGAGAAGTCAGCGGCAGCTACCAGACCCCGCGCGGCTGGCACCGGGTCTGCGAACGCATCGGCGCCGGCGTGGAAGCCAACACCATTATTTTCCGCCGCAAAGTGACGCCCTGGAAGTACACGCCGGAACTGCACATCCAGTACCCGAACAAGGACTGGATCCTCACCCGCATTCTGTGGCTGTGCGGCGAAGAGCCCGGAAAGAACCAAGGCGGCGAAGTAGACAGTTATAATCGAGCCATTTACATCCACGGTGCCGGGGACCACGTGCCCTGGGGCACCCCCACCTCCCTCGGCTGCGTCCGCATGAAGAACCCGGACGTAATCGAACTATTCGACGCCACCGACAACGGCATTGATGTCCTGATTGATGAGAACGCCTGATGCACTCCGCGCTGACCCTGACCACGCCCGCCCTGCTGTTTCCCGCCATTTCCCTGCTGTTGCTGGCCTATACCAACCGTTTTCTCGGCCTGGCCGGCATCATTCGCAATCTGTACGAGGAGTACCGCGATAGCCAGGACCCCAAGATCCTGCGCCAGATCGGCAATCTGCGCACCCGCATCACCTTGATCAAATGGATGCAATGCCTGGGCATCGCCAGCCTGTTTCTATGCACGGTGGCGATGTTCCAGGTTTATACCGGCTGGCAGGCTTGGGGGGAGCTGACTTTCGGCATCAGCCTGCTGTGCATGATTTGCTCGCTGGCGGTGTCGCTGATCGAACTGCTGCGTTCGTCCGACGCGCTCAACATCCTGCTGTCCGATCTGCAAGCGGAATACGACAAGCGGCGCTGAAAGCCGGCCCGCCGCCGGCTACGCGCGGCGGGCGGTGCTGGATTGCTTGCGCCGGCAGATGGCGCGGAATCGGTTGTAGAACCCGTTACGCCGGGCGCCGCGCCACCAGCAGGCTCAGCGGCATGCTGACCCGGCACACCTGATCGCCATCGCCCCAGGCGCGGGCGATGCGGCTGGAGGCATCGTCCAGCACATGCTCGCCCAGAGTCTGTTTGCATAGCTTGCTGGCGGACAGCGTGTTGAGAAAGCCCAGGTATTGCTCCAGCGTCCAATCGCAATCAATCGCCAGATCCGGCGTTTCCAGCACGGGCAGCGGGCAGCCCGCGGTGCTGTAGCCGTCCCACAGTATCTGGCAGCGGCTGGACCAGAACGGTTCGATGATGGACGTCAAAATCGCCGCGGCGCGGTCCACTTCGGGGGACACCCTGCATAGATGATAACCCCAGGCGGCGAACACGCCGCCCGGCTTGAGCACCCGTCCCACCTCCGGCCAGAACGACGGGAAATGAAACCAATGCAAAGCCTGCGACACCGTGATCAGATCAAAGGCGGCGTCGTCGAACGGCGTGACCTCGGCCGGACACTCGCGGTAATACACCTGATTATGCGCCTCGGCCTGACCCAGCTGCGCGGAGCTGATGTCCGTGGCGTCCACGCGCGCGAAACTGTCCCCCAACCTCACCGCGGTCTGACCGTTGCCGGTGGCGCAATCCCAGGCTCGCCCATATTCGGCGCACTGCGGCAATAGCCACTGATACAAGGCCTCCGGATACGCCGGACGAAACCGGGCGTATAAATCCGAATACAGGCTGAAAGTAGCAACGGAATTGGATAGCATGTTCGCTCTCTACAATTGCTGTAGCTTTCCATTAGATGACAGCCTAGACCGTCATGTCCATTCGTCATAACAGACGTTCACAATATATTTCAGCCCAGGCGCATTCTCAAGCCGCCCGCAATGCGGGCGGACTTCTGTCCATCGTGCCCGGCCACAAAAATGCTTATATCATAATCTGTCGGCAATCGCCAGCCGTCGCGACGGCGTCCGGCTCCGGATTTTCAAAGCGAGGCCAGGGGAATCAAATAGGCGGGAAGGGGGAAAACCGGCAAGAGGCGCGCCGGAAACGCAAAAAAGCCCGCATGGCGGGCTGATTGCTGTTCTAAAGCGGGATTGTGGTGCCGGTAAGAGGAGTCGAACCCCCGACCTTCGCATTACGAATGCGCTGCTCTACCAACTGAGCTATACCGGCACATCACTCCGCCCTGAAGCAGAGCGCGTAATAATAAACAGTTTCCTGCGATTTGAAAAGGGGCGTCGGCCATTTCCAAATAACCGGCTTGATTCTTTAAGCCCCCAATGCAAAAACCCTGAATTCAAATACTTGAATTCAGGGTTTTGAATCTGGTCGGAGTGAGAGGATTCGAACCTCCGGCCTCTACGTCCCGAACGTAGCGCTCTACCAGGCTAAGCTACACTCCGTTTTACTGCCTTCAGCGCCAAGCGCCGAGGAGCAGAAATTTACTACATCCGATGCTTTCTGACAAGCTTTTTCTAATTGACTGGTCGGAGTGAGAGGATTCGAACCTCCGGCCTCTACGTCCCGAACGTAGCGCTCTACCAGGCTAAGCTACACTCCGACGACCATCTTCAAGCTTGTCCGAAAACCACCCCGCTGCTGTCTTGGCTGCGGTACAATCTGTGGCATCAGAGGACGCGCATTATGGAACAAATATGTGGTTTAGGCAACTATCTTTTTACCGTTTGAATCAAGACGACGCCCCTAACAACGAACAGCTTTCCGCCGCGCTGGAAAAGCGTCCATTCCAGCATTGCATGGGACTGGACTGGTTCAGCGAGGGCTGGGTGCCCGCCGCCGGCCACCTGGAGGCGCCGGTCTACGCCGTGCGCGGCTGCCAGATGGTGTCTTTGCGCCGCGAGGACAAAGTGCTGCCCTCCTCGGTGATCCGCGACTTCGTCGATTTGAAAGTCGCCGAGATCGAAGACAAGGAGTTGCGCAAGGTGGGCCGCAAGGAAAAGCTGGCCCTGAAAGAGCAGATCACCGACGACCTGCTCCCGCGCGCCTTCGTGCGCAGCAGCCGGATGAGCGCCTATCTGGACACCCGCCGCGGTTGGCTGATGGTGGACTCGGCAGCCGCCAGCAAGGCGGAAGCGCTGGTCTCCAAGCTGCGCGAAGCGCTGCCGCCCTTCCCCGCCGCGCTGCCGCGCACCAAGATCGCCCCGCACACCGCGATGACGGACTGGCTGGCGGCAGGCGAGGCGCCAGCCGGCTTTGAGCTGGATTCCGATTGCGAGCTCAAGGACAGCGGCGAAAACGGCGCGGTGGTACGCTGCGCGCGCATCGACCTGACCGCGGACGAGATCCGCCAGCACATCGCCACCGGCAAGCAAGTGACCCGGGTTGGCCTGATCTGGCAGGAAAAGATCCGCTTCCAGCTGACCGATATGCTGCAGCTGAAGCGGCTGCAGTTCCTGGACCTGCTGCAAGACGAAGCCAGCCAGGCCGGCGATGACCGTGAAAGCCTGTTCGAAGCCACTTTCACCTTGATGAGCGAAGAACTGGGCGAACTGGTGGACGCGCTGGTCGCCGCGCTGGGCGGCCTGGAAGAAGCGCCCAGCCCGGCGGCTGTCGCCCCGGCGCAGGACAAGCAGCCCGCCGTCGTCGACGAAAACTCGGCGGAAGTGCCCTGGGACTAAGAGAGGGTTCGATGCTCGCCGCGCGCGCCGAGGCGAAGCACGGCGAGTGCGACATGCTCGCATGCAGCGTGCTCCGCCCAACTCTTTGACCGCAAGGCCTTGTCTCGCTCTGACGAGCGAGACTTGGACCGGCTCGCCGAGCCTTCCCGCCCCCGCAAGCGCTTCACGCTTGCGGGGGCGGCTCTTCATCGCTCCGTTCGCAAGCATCATAGCAATTAGCTAAGCATCAAGCAAAAACAATCAATTTAACAAATACAAAGCTTTGAGCGATACTCCACATACCTTAGCAAGGGAGATCGCAATGAAAACATTCGACTGGCAAGCGCTCTGGCTGGAAGTATGGGCCGGCTTCGCCTGGCTGCAATAAGAGCGGCCAACAAAGCCCTGATACCGCCTTACGGAGCGAAGGATTCCGCCTTTCCCCTCCGCTCCGGCCCACGGCTTCAACGCCCCCGTTTCAAGCCTTCCGCCACAGCGGCCGCTCCTGCGCGAGCGTTTATTTTGACATTCAAACAATAATGATTATCATTCAAATATAGGAGCGTCAAATGACCATGTATCGACAACAGCTGAGAAGGTTGAAACGGCAGCCATTGAGCGACAGGCAGAGCAAGCGCAACTGGCGGCGCATCATGGGCGTCCTCATCTTCATTGCCGGCTGTGCCATCCTGCTTGGCGGATTGAGTTAAAACCGGAGTAGGCCGTCCCTTTGCAAGACGAGCCGCCGCATCGCCAAATTGTTTCCAACAAGTAAACAATAAAGCCAATAAACTGCGGTTTATCAGAGAATCGCCGTGGCTTAAGCTGAAGCCATCTCTTGAATGAAAGCTTCAGCCATGACTGCTCGCCTACCTGCGCTGTTCATCTCGCACGGCGCCCCCACCCTGGTGCTGGAAGACAGCCCAAGCCGCCATTTCATCGCCCAGCTGGGAACGGAGTTGCCGCGCCCGCGCGCCATCGTCATCGTTTCCGCGCACTGGGAAACCCGCGGACTGGTGGTCAACCACAAGCCAAATCCGGAAACCATCCACGACTTCTACGGCTTTCCCGAGGCCCTGTACCAGTTGAATTACCCGGCCCGCACCGATGCGCAGCTCTGCGCGCGCCTGCACGAATTGTTCGCCGCCGCCGGACTGCCGGCGCAGAGCACCGAACAACGCGGACTGGATCACGGTGCCTGGACGCCGCTGATGCTGATGTACCCGCAGGCGGACATCCCCATCGTCAATCTGTCGCTGCCGCATCAGGCGCCGGCCGCTGAACTGATGCGCATAGGCGAGGCGCTGCGCCCGCTGCGCGACGAAGGCGTCCTGATCATCGCCTCCGGCAGCTACACCCATAATCTGCGCGCGCTGGCCCCGGAAGGCTCGGCGCCGGCGCCGTGGGCGCTGGCCTTCCGCGATTGGCTGGACCAGCAGTTGCTGAACGACGCCCGGGACACGCTGGCCGACTGGCTGCAGCAAGCGCCCTATCCGCGCCACAACCATCCCAGCGACGAACACATCGCCCCGCTGTGGGTGGCGCTGGGCGCCGGCACGCCGGGCGCGCCCGCGCTCAAGCTGCACGACGACTGGCGCATGGGCAATCTGTCCATGGCCAGTTGGCGCTTCGACTAGCCGCCCGCCGCCGGCGGCGCCTTATCGTCGTCTTCCTCGTCTTCATCGTCCCAGCCCAAGGGCTTGACCCCGGGCGGCAGATCCGGCGGCGGCTCGCGCCGGGACAGCCGGATCAGGATGCCCAGCGCCGTCGCCGCCGGCGCGGCGGCGATGAGAATCCAGAACAGGGTGGAATGCATCAAATCCATGTCCGCTCCCATGCAAAACGCCCCGGCCTGAGCCGGGGCGCGATGGCTTGTCCGCCTGCGCTCAGCGTTGGCGCAGCAAACGCGCCGCGTCCAGCGCGAAATAGGTCAGGATGCCGTCCGCTCCGGCGCGCTTGAACGCGATCAGGCTTTCCAGCATGCACTTTTCCTCGTTCAGCCAGCCGTTCTGGAAGGCCGCCTTCAACATCGCGTACTCGCCGGACACCTGATAGGCGAAGGTCGGCACCCGGAACGTGTCTTTCACTCGACGGATCACGTCCAGATAGGGCATGCCCGGCTTGATCATCACCGCGTCGGCGCCCTCTTCCAGATCCTGCGCCACTTCCTGGATCGCTTCGTCCAGATTGGCCGGATCCATCTGGTAGTTGTTCTTGTCGGCCTTGCCCAGATTGCCGGACGAACCCAAAGCGTCGCGGAAGGGGCCGTAGAAGCCGGACGCGTACTTGGCCGAATACGCCAGAATCTTGGTGTGGATGAAGCCCTCCTCCTCGAAAGCCTCGCGGATCGCGCCGATGCGTCCGTCCATCATGTCGGACGGGCCGAACATGTCCACGCCGGCCTCCGCGTGACAGAGGCCTTGCTTGATCAGGATTTCGGTGGTTTCGTCGTTGAGCACATAGCCGCTCTCGTCCATCACCCCGTCCTGGCCGTGAATGGTGTACGGGTCCAGCGCGCCGTCGGTCATCACGCCCAGCTCGGGGAAGCGTTTCTTCAATTCGCGAACCACGGTCGGCACCAGGCCTTCGGGGTTGTAGGCCTCTTGCGCGCTATTGTCCTTGCCCGATTCGATCACCGGGAACAGCGACAGCATCGGGATGCCCAGTTCCAACGCCTGTTCGGCGGTGTATAGCAGCTTGTCCAGCGTTTGGCGCGGCGCGCCCGGCATCGACGGCACTTCCACCACCCGGTTCTGCCCTTCCATCACGAATACCGGATAGATCAGATCGTTGGCGGTCAGCACGTTTTCACGCATCAGGCGGCGGGAGAATTCATCCTTGCGCATGCGGCGCATGCGGGTGGCGGGAAAATAGCGATTGGCGAAAATCATGACAATTCCATTAGAAGGATTAGCCCGGCCATTGTACGCCTGTTGCCGCCGACCCGCAGCGGATGCCGGCCGGCAAAACAGAGTGTTCTGGATTTTGCACGCCGGCTTTGCGGACAGCGCCGGAAACCGGCCGCCGTCCGCGCCCTCCTGAGCTCAGCGCTTGCGCGGCGCCAGCTCGCCTTCCTCCGCGGCCTTGCCGGCCTGCGCCGCCAATTCCGCGGCCAGATTGTCCTCCGCGCGCCGTCCTTCCCAGTAGGCGGCGTTGACGATGCCCAGCGCTTCCGGATGGAACACCGGGTCCAGGCCGCGCGCTTTCTGCACCTCATAGTCCCGCAGGCAGGCCAGCGCCGGTTTTTGCATCAAGACGATGGCGATGATGTTGAGCCAGGCCATCAGGCCGACGCCGATATCGCCCAGACCCCAGGCCAGATCCGCGGTCTTGACCGTGCCGTACACCGTTGCCGCCATCAAGGCGATCTTCAACACAAAGCTCAGCCAGGGCAGCTGAATCTTGCGGTTGATGTAGGCGATATTGGTTTCGGCGATGTAGTAGTAGGCGACGATGGTGGTGAAGGCGAAAAAGAACAGCGCCAGCGCCACGAAGATGGAACCGAAGCCCGGCATGATGCTTTCCATCGCGATCTGCACATAACCCGGCCCCGCCGCCACGCCGGCGATGCCGGTGTACATGGCCTGGCCTTCCGGACCCTGCACATTGTATTGGCCGGTGATCAGCAGCATGAAGGCGGTGGCGGAGCAAACGAACAAGGTGTCGATATAGACCGAAAAGGCCTGCACCAGGCCCTGTTTGGCCGGATGCGACACCGCCGCGGCGCTGGAGGCGTGCGGGCCGGTGCCCTGGCCGGCTTCATTGGAATACACGCCGCGCTTCACCCCCCACTGGATGGCCAGGCCGAGAATGGCGCCGAAACCGGCCTCCATGCCAAACGCGCTTTTCAGCACCAGCGCCATCACGCCAGGCAGCTGCTCGATGTTCAAGGCGATGATCACGCAGGCCACGATGATGTAGCCCAAGGCCATGAAGGGCACCACCGCGCCGGCGAACAGCGCGATGCGCTTGACCCCGCCGAAGATGATAAAGCCCAGAATGATGGCCAGCACCGCCGCGGTGACGGTGGGCGCGATGCCGAAGGCGGTGTTCAGCGAGGCGGCGATGGAATTGGCCTGCACACCCGGCAACAATACGCCGGTGGCGACGATGGTGGTGATGGCGAACAGCCAGGCGTACCACTTCAAGCCCAGACCCTTCTCGATGTAGAAAGCCGGGCCGCCGCGATACTGGCCGTCGATCTTTTCCTTGTAGACCTGGCCCAGCGTCGATTCGACGAAGGCCGAACTGGCGCCGAGGAAGGCCACCATCCACATCCAGAAGATAGCGCCCGGGCCGCCGAAAGTGATCGCGGTGGCGACGCCGGCGATATTGCCGGTGCCGACGCGGCCGGCCAGCGTCATCGCCAGCGCCTGGAACGAGGACACGCCGCTGGCGCTGCTCTCGGTATTGAACATCAGGCGCAGCATTTCCCGGAAGTGGCGCAATTGCAGGAAACGCGTGCGCACGGACAAGTAAAGACCCACGCCCAGACACAGGTAAATCAGCGCCGGGCTCCAGATGACGCCGTTGACGGCGTTGACCAAATCTTCCATGACATTCTCCTTTGAGCGAAGCCAAGCTCACCGCGCTGATGCAGGGTGGCCCGGATAATTTTTATGTTTTCGCTCCGGAGCGGGGTTCCGGAGCCCCACCAAGATAAGGCCGGATACCGGAACCCTCCAGATAATTCATTTTAAAAAATCGCTCATTACAACAAGTTACTCAAAAATAGTTGACCACCAAAAATATTTATGTTCCAACAAAAAAACGGCAAGCGCGCGCTTGCCGTTTTGTCGTCACGCGACCGCGAGGGCCGCTGAGAGACGTCTTAACCGAAGAAATCCTTCAACTTGTCCATGAAGGACTTGGAGCGCGGATTGTGAGTGGCCACGTCGCCCTGGCTGATGGCGTCGAATTCGCGCAGCAGCTCTTTCTGACGTTCGGTCAGCTTGACCGGAGTTTCCACCACCACATGGCAATGCAGATCGCCGTAATCGGTGCCGCGCACCGCTTTCACGCCCTTGCCGCGCAAGCGGTAGACGCGTCCGCTCTGGGTTTCCCCCGCGATCTTGACCTTGGCCATGCCGTCCAGCGTCGGGATTTCCACTTCGCCGCCCAGCGCCGCGGTGGAGAAGGAGATCGGCATCTCGCAATGCAGGTCCATGCCGTCGCGCTGGAACACCGCGTGCGGCTTGATGTGGGTGACCACGTAAAGGTCGCCGGACGGTCCGCCGTTCTGGCCCGGCTCGCCTTCGCCGGACAGACGGATGCGGTCGCCCTCGTCCACGCCGGGCGGAATCTTCACGTTCAGCGTTTTGTTGGTCTTTTTCTGGCCCGCGCCGTGGCAGCTGGTGCAGGGATCGGTAATCTGCTTGCCGGTGCCGTGGCAGGTGGGGCAAGTCTGCTGAATGGAGAAGAAGCCCTGGCTCATCCTCACCTGGCCGTGGCCGCCGCAGGTGGAGCAGGTCTTGGGCTGGGTGCCGGGCTTGGCGCCGCTGCCGTGGCAGACTTCGCATTCTTCGTGCGAAGGGATGCGGATCTGCTTCTCGCAGCCGCGGGCCGCCTCTTCCAGCGAGATTTCCATGTTGTAGCGCAGGTCCGCGCCGCGATAGACGTTGGAACGCCCGCCTCCGCCGCCGCCGGAGCGGCCGCCGCCGAAGATATCACTGAAAATGTCAGCGAAGTCGCCGAAACCGCCAAAGCCCGCGCCGCCGCCGGCGCCAGCCTGCGGATCCACGCCGGCATGGCCGAACTGGTCGTAAGCGCCTCGCTTCTGGCTGTCGGACAGAATCTCGTAGGCTTCCTTGACCTCTTTGAACTTCTCTTCCGCTTCCTTGCTGTCCGGATTACGGTCCGGGTGATACTTCATCGCCAGCTTGCGGTAAGCCTTTTTGATGTCGTCGTCGGAGGCGTCGCGGTTGACGCCCAACACATCGTAGTAATCTTTCTTGGACATGTTCCTGTCTCTCTCAAATTCAGTCGGCTCGGGAAGCAAGCCCCCTAGCGCGGCCGGCCACCATACGCCAATGACCGGTCCGGGCCGCGGAACACTCCGGCGGGCCCGGCCCGGTCATCAGGCGTCAAGACATCGGCTGGCGATTAAGCCTTGTCTTTCTTCACTTCTTCGAACTCGGCGTCGACGACGTTGCCGTCTTCCTGCTTGCCGGCCTGAGCGTCCGCGCCGCCCTGCTGGGCGCCGGCTTCAGCCTGCTGAGCCTGGGCGTACATGATTTCGCCCAGTTTCTGGCTGGCCTTGGCCAGTTCTTCGGTCTTGGCTTCGATCTCGGCCTTGTCTTCGCTCTTGGCCACTTCCTCGGCCGCCTTCACCGCGTCTTCGATCTTGGCCTTCTCGGCGGCGTCGATCTTGTCGCCGTGCTCGGCCAGCGATTTCTTCACGCTGTGGATCAGGCCTTCCGCCTGGTTGCGGGCGGTCACCAGCTCGTGCAGCTTCTTGTCTTCCTCGGCGTTGGCCTCGGCGTCCTTCACCATTTGCTGGATCTCGGCTTCGGACAAGCCCGAGGAAGCCTGGATGGTGATGTTGGCCTGCTTGCCGGAAGCCTTGTCCTTGGCCGACACGTGCAGAATGCCGTTGGCGTCGATGTTGAATTCCACTTCGATCTGCGGAATGCCGCGCGGCGCCGGCGGAATGTCGCCCAGATTGAACTGGCCCAGGCTCTTGTTGGCGGAAGCCTTCTCGCGCTCGCCCTGCAGCACGTGGATGGTCACCGCGGTCTGGTTGTCGTCGGCGGTGGAGAACACCTGCGACGCCTTGGTCGGGATGGTGGTGTTCTTCTGGATCAGCTTGGTCATCACGCCGCCCAGGGTTTCAATGCCCAGCGACAGCGGGGTCACGTCCAAGAGCAGCACGTCCTTGCGGTCGCCGGACAGCACCGAACCCTGGATCGCGGCGCCCACGGCCACGGCTTCGTCCGGGTTCACGTCCTTGCGCGGCTCCTTGCCGAAGAACTCCTTAACTTTTTCCTGCACCTTGGGCATGCGGGTCTGGCCGCCGACCAGAATCACGTCGGAGATTTCGTTGACCGACAGGCCGGCATCCTTCAGCGCCACGCGGCACGGCTCGATGGAGCGCTCGACCAGGTCTTCCACCAGGCTTTCGAACTTGGCGCGGGTGATCTTCATCGCCAAGTGTTTCGGGCCGGTGGCGTCCATAGTGATGTAGGGCAGGTTCACTTCGGTCTGAGTCGCGCTGGACAGCTCGATCTTGGCTTTTTCCGCCGCTTCCTTCAGACGCTGCAGCGCCATCACGTCGTTCTTCAGGTCCACGCCCTGTTCGCGCTTGAACTCGGTCACGATGTAGTCGATCACGCGCTGGTCGAAGTCTTCGCCGCCCAGGAAGGTGTCGCCGTTGGTCGACAGCACTTCGAACTGGTGCTCGCCGTCCACGTCGGCGATTTCAATGATGGACACGTCGAAAGTGCCGCCGCCCAGGTCGTACACCGCGATCTTGCGGTCGCCTTCCTGCTTGGACAGGCCGAAAGCCAGCGCCGCGGCGGTCGGTTCGTTGATGATGCGCTTCACTTCCAGACCGGCGATGCGGCCGGCGTCCTTGGTGGCCTGACGCTGGCTGTCGTTGAAGTAGGCCGGCACGGTGATCACCGCCTCGGTCACTTCCTCGCCCAGATAGTCTTCCGCGGCCTTCTTCATCTTGCGCAGCACTTCGGCGGAGAGTTGCGGCGGAGCCAGTTCCTGGTCGCGCACTTTGACCCAGGCGTCGCCATTCTTGGCTTTCAGGATTTCGAAAGGCATCAGGTCGATGTCTTTCTGCACTTCCTTGTCTTCGAAGCGGCGGCCGATCAGGCGCTTGGCGGCGTAAATGGTGTTGCGCGGGTTGGTCACCGCCTGGCGTTTGGCCGGCGCGCCGACCAGGATTTCGCCATCGTCCATGTAGGCAATGATGGACGGAGTGGTGCGAGCGCCTTCGGCGTTCTCGATCACTTTGGGCGCGCCGCCCTCCACGACAGATACGCAGGAGTTGGTGGTGCCCAAGTCGATGCCAATGATTTTACCCATGTCGAAGTTCCTTTATCTCAATTCGTTTCAGCGGCCATTTGTTCGATAGCGACCGCCTGTTGTCTCAATAGGTATTGGCTATGCCCATTATTTCAAGAGGAGCACGCCGCCCTTTTTTATGCTTTTGCCTTGGCGACCACGACCATGGCCGGACGCAGTACGCGATCGGAGATCTGGTAGCCTTTTTGCATCACGCGCACGATGGTGTTGGGTTCGGCGTCGGCCTCTTCCGCGCTCATCGCCTGGTGCTGATGCGGGTCCAGCTTGTCGCCGGCCTGGGGAGCGATGTCCTTGATCTGCGCCTTGTCGAAGGCGGACACCAATTGCTTCAGCGTCATGTCCACGCCCATCTTCAGGGTGTCGATCTGGCCGCTCTGGTCCAGCAGCGCCATTTCCAGATAGTCCTTCACCGACACCAGCTCGCCGGCGAACTTGGAGATTGCGTATTTGTGCGCGGCGGCCACGTCTTCCTGCCCGCGGCGGCGCTGGTTTTCCAGATCGGCGCGGGCGCGCAGCAGCGCGTCCTTCAGTTCGGCCACTTCCGCGTCCAGCGCGGCGATGCGTTGCTCCGCGCTCAGCTCTTGCTCTACGGCCTGCTCCGCCACCGTCGCGTCGATATTGTCATTGTCCACGGCGTCTGCCGCGATGTTTTGCTTGTCCTGCATGGCGATTCCTCGGATTTGGATTCAGCGGTACGAATAGTCCCGACTCAAGGTAGGGGCTTCGTCGCGGAATTCAAGCCCTGAGAACGACTGAACGGCTTCAGACCGTCATCCTAGGCGTCCCAAACCCCGATGTGCGTTTGCGGACTTTTATTTTCTAAAAGCAAACGCTTGAGCGAGTCGCAATATTCGTTTTAGGAAAGTTGCTGTTAGCTTTTGAAAATCAAACATTTTCTTTGTGCTGCACTGCACACAAGCGTTTTTATTTGTGCTAATAATTGAGCCACACCCGCAAGTGCTCCGCCCGAACTGCCGCTATCCGCAAGGCTGACACGGCGGACATGCCGAGCCGGCCCCATGAGGGCCGACCGCAAGAAAATCCGGAAAACCGGATAGCCAGATCGCTTAATGAGGACGCCGGCGTCTGCCGGCGCGCACAGAAACGTATCGAGAAGGGTTTTAGCATGACGACTCGCGAACAACGCATTGCAGCCATCCAGAAAGACTGGAACGAGAATCCCCGCTGGAAAGGCATCAAGCGCGGCTACAGCACCGCCGATGTGGAGCGCCTGCGCGGCTCGTTGCAGATTGAGTACTCCTTGGCGCGCAACGGCGCGGACAAGCTGTGGGGCCTGCTCCACAGCGAGCCGTACATCAACTGTCTGGGCGCGCTGACCGGCGGTCAGGCCATGCAGCAGGTCAAGGCCGGCGTCAAGGCCATCTATCTGTCCGGCTGGCAAGTGGCCGCAGACAACAATGAATACTCCGCGATGTATCCGGACCAGTCGCTGTATCCGGTTGACTCGGTGCCCAAGGTGGTGGAACGCATCAACAACGCCTTCACCCGCGCCGATGAAATCCAGCATTCCAAGGGCGTGGCCCAGGGCGACGCCGGCTTCATCGACTACTTCGCCCCCATCGTGGCGGACGCCGAAGCCGGTTTCGGCGGCGTGCTGAACGCCTACGAGCTGATGAAGGCGATGATACGCGCCGGCGCCGGCGGCGTGCACTTCGAGGACCAGCTGGCCTCGGTGAAGAAGTGCGGCCACATGGGCGGCAAGGTGCTGGTGCCGACCCAGGAAGCGGTGCAGAAGCTGATCGCCGCGCGCCTGGCCGCCGACGTCTACGGCGTGCCCACCCTGGTGATCGCCCGCACCGACGCCGAAGCCGCCGATCTCTTGACCAGTGATTGCGACGAGCGCGACCGCCCCTTCCTGACCGGCGAGCGCACAGCCGAAGGCTTCTACAAGACCAAGAAGGGTCTGGAGCAGGCGATCAGCCGCGCCATCGCCTACGCCGACTACGCCGATCTGGTCTGGTGCGAGACCGGCACTCCGGATCTGGAGTTCGCGCGCAAGTTCGCCGAAGCGGTGCACGCCAAGCATCCGGGCAAGCTGCTGGCCTACAACTGCTCGCCGTCCTTCAACTGGAAGAAGAATCTGGACGACGCCACCATCGCCAAATTCCAGCGCGAGCTGGGCGCGATGGGCTATAAATACCAGTTCATCACTTTGGCCGGCATCCACAATATGTGGTACAACATGTACGACCTGGCGCAAGATTACGTTGCCCGCGGCATGTCCGCCTATGTCGAGAAAGTGCAGGAGCCGGAGTTCGCCGCTCGCGAACGCGGCTACACCTTCGTGTCCCATCAGCAGGAAGTGGGCACCGGCTACTTCGACGACGTCACCACCGTGATCCAGGGCGGCCAGTCCAGCGTCACCGCGCTGACCGGTTCCACCGAGGAAGAGCAGTTCCACTAAACCGCCGCCGTTCACGCCGGGAAAACGCCCACGACCGTGGGCGTTTTTATGTGTTCTGCGCGGTAAAACACCGCTATTCGGACGCAGGGCCCGCAACGCCGCAAGCCGATGGGATTGTTTAATTCAGCTAAATAATTAATTCATCCGGCGGCGCTTTTTCAATTCTTCATCATCGCCAATACTGGGCAAAGGCCTGCCGCGCGGCAGGCCTTTCTTCATTCACGGCAATATGAAAGGCCCCTCATGGCAAAAGTCGTCGTCGTTTATCACTCCGGTTACGGTCACACCCAGCAAGTGGCCCAGCATGTCGCCGCCGGCGCCAGTGCGCAGTTGCTGGCCATCGACGCCGAGGGCAATCTGCCCGCCGGCGCCTGGGATCTGCTGAACAGCGCCGACGCCATCATCTTCGGCTCGCCCACCTATATGGGCAGCCCGAGCTGGCAGTTCAAGAAATTCGCCGACGCCAGTTCCAAGGTCTGGTTCACCCGCGGCTGGCAGGACAAGGTGTTCGGGGGCTTCACCAATAGCGCCAGCCTGAACGGCGACAAGCAGGTTTCGCTGATCTATCTGCAAACCCTGGCGTCCCAGCACGGCGGTCTGTGGGTCAGCCTGGGCCTGCTGCCCAGCAACGCCAAGAACGCCAGCCGCGAGGACATCAACAATCTGGGCGGCTCGGTGGGCCTGCTGGTGCAATCCCCGTCCGACGCCAGCGTCGACGAAATCCCGCAAGGCGACCTGGACACCGCCAAGGCCTATGGCCAGCGCGTGGCCGGCATTGCCGCCAAGCTGCGCGGCTAAACGCTCGTTCAGACAAGACAAAGGGGGCCAAGCGGCCCCCTTTTTTCTTGCCCGCGCCCCGCGCTCAGCTGCGCGCGGCCAGTTGCTCCAGCAGCTTCTGGTGAATGCCGCCGAAACCGCCGTTGCTCATCACCAGCACATGGTCGCCGGGGCGGGCCGCGGCGGCCACCGCTTGCAGCAGCGCGTCGAAATCGTTGAAGGTCTGCGCGCGCTCGCCCAGCTCGGCCAAGGCCTCGCCGGGATTCCAGCCCAGATTGGCGGCGGAGCAGAACACCAGATCGGCGTCGGCCAGAGAGGCCGGCAGCGCCGCCTTCATCGTGCCCAGCTTCATGGTGTTGGAGCGCGGCTCCAGCACCGCCAAGATGCGCTCGCCGCCCACCTTGTGACGCAAGCCGGCCAGGGTGGTGGCGATGGCGGTGGGATGATGGGCGAAGTCGTCGTACACCGTGACGCCGGCCGCCACGCCGCGCACTTCCATACGCCGCTTGACGTTCTGGAAGCGCGACAGCGCATCGATGGCGCTGTTCACCGCCACGCCGACATGGCGGGCGGCGGCGATCGCCGCCAGCGCGTTCAGACGATTGTGTTCGCCCATCAGATCCCAGCGCACCCGGCCCTGAAGCCGGCCGTCGAGCAGCACGTCGAAGTGGCCGTTGGCCTCCGCCGCGCCCAGCTGCCAGCCGGCGTCCGCGCCGAAGCGCTCCACCGGCGTCCAGCAGCCGCGTTCCAGCACCCGATCCAGGCTGGCCTCGCGGCCGTTGCTGACGATCAGGCCCTGGCCCGGCACCGTGCGCACCAGGTGGTGGAATTGGGTTTCTATCGCCGCCAGGTCGGCGAAGATGTCGGCGTGGTCGAACTCCAGATTGTTCAGCACCGCGGTGCGCGGCCGGTAATGAACGAATTTGGAGCGCTTGTCGAAGAAGGCAGTATCGTATTCGTCGGCCTCGATCACAAAGAAGGGGCTGACGCTGGCCGCGTCCTGGCGCGGCGCGCCGGGTAGGCGCGCCGACACGCCGAAGTTCTGCGGAATGCCGCCGATCAGGAAGCCCGGCGCCAGGCCGGCGTCCTCCAGTATCCAGGCCAGCATCGAGCTGGTGGTGGTCTTGCCGTGAGTGCCGGCCACCGCCAGCACCCACAAATCCTTGAGCACGTTTTCCGCCAGCCACTGCGGGCCGGAAATATACGGCAGCCCGCGGTTGAGGATTTCCTCCATCAGCGGCTTGCCGCGCGTCACCACATTGCCCACCACGAAGATGTCCGCGCCGATGTCGGCCTGCTCCGCGCCGAAGCCCTGAATCAGCTCGATGCCCATGGCTTCCAGCTGGGTGCTCATCGGCGGGTAAACATTGGCGTCGCAGCCGGTGACCTTGTGACCGGCCTGTTTGGCGATAGCGGCGATGCCCCCCATGAAGGTGCCGCAAATGCCCAGGATATGGATGTGCATAGTTCGGTTCAGCGTATTGAAACGGCAAAACGGCAAGCATACCGGAAAGCGGCCGCCGCCGACATCCGGGCTCGCAAGCCGGGGCGCGGCCGGCCGCGCCTGTCCTTCGGATCAGGCCCGTCCGACAAAACATGACATTCAGCTTAAACGGCGTCGATCTGGAACTAGGCTGAATTGGCCGCCCTGCAACTGTTCATGGGCAAACACGCCAATTCGGAGACCAAGATGAATATGCTCAAAGCTCGCTTCGCTCCCTTTCCGCTGGGCCTCGCCGCGCTGCTGCTCGCGGCGCCCGGCCACGGCGAAGACCTCCCGCAGATAGACAACCCGCCGCGGCTGCTGGCTATCCCGACCGCTCAGCCCGCCGGCGCGCTCAATACCGCCGCCCTGCTCCGCGCGCCGCTGGAGCTTGACCAGCCGCAGGCCGCCCCGCGCGAAGTCGCCTACGATCTGGATATCCGCTATCGCTACGGCTGGATTCGCAATCCTTCGCTGGAACGTCCCGGGCAGATCCATTACGACAAGGTCGCGCTGCGCAGCTACCTGCCCGGCGCGCTCAGCCCGGTCGCGACGCCGGCATCCTCTCAGCCCAGCGCCACGCCCTTCATCGCCCCGCTGATCGAGGTCTACCCCGGACAAACCGTGCGCATCGGCCTGAACAACAAGCTGAATCGCGACGCCGACGGCAAACCCATCCGCGACCCCAGCTGTACCGACCAGGGCGGCAGCGGCAACCAGCCCCATTGTTTCAACGGCACCAATCTGCATACCCACGGGCTCTGGATCAATCCGGCGGGCAATAGCGACAATGTGCTGATCTCCATCAATCCCGGCGTCAGCTTCCAGTACGAGTACAACATTCCGCCCGATCACCCGGCCGGCACCTTCTGGTATCACACCCATCGCCACGGCTCCACCGCGCTGCAAGTGTCCAGCGGCATGGCCGGCGCGCTGATCGTACGCGGCACGCGGCAACCCACCCAGCAACAGAACGGCGACATCGACACCCTGCTGCGGCCCTATGCCGGGGTCAACTTCCGCGAACGGGTGCTGGTGTTTCAGCAGATCCAGTACGCCTGCCGCTTCAAGACCGGACAATACAAGGGCATGATCAAGACCTACGGCAACACCGCCACCCCGCCCAATGAGGAGGACCAACGCTATCGCTGCGACGGCGACGACGTGGGCGGCATAGAAGGCTACGACCAGTTCGGCCCCAAGACCTGGCAAGAGTCCGGCCGCTACACCAGCATCAACGGCGTGGTCTTGGGCAAGATGGCCCAGGCGCGGGCCGGCGACGTGGAACGCTGGAGAATGGTGCACGCCGGCGTGCGCGACACCATCAACCTGAAACTGCGCCGCCTCAGCGACAATGCGCCGCCGCTGGCCGGCCTGTTCGCCAGGCAGATGGACGATTACGTCGCCCGCTATTGCAGCAGCGGCACGGAGCTGGACCTGCCCTTGATCGCCGCAGACGGCCTGACCATGGGCAAGGTGCAAACCCGCAAGAGCGTGGTGTTCCAGCCCGGCTATCGCTGGGACGCTCTGGTGTCCTTCCCCAACGCCGGCAAATACTGCCTGATCAACGACGTCAAGGTCAGCAGCACCATAGACCGCTCGGCGCCGTCGGCCCGCTTGCTGGGCGTGGTGGACGTTGCGCCCGGCCAGGCTTCGCGTCCGCTACAGGAGGTGTTGATCGGCGCCGCCCGCGCCCACTTTCCGTCCGCCGTCGCCACCAAGGTCAGCGCGGAACTGCGCAACGGGATGAAGCTGAGCAGCTTTGTGCCACATCCGGACATAAGCCCCCAGGAAGTGACGGGAACCCAGACGCTGACGTTCAACATCGATGTGTCCCAACCTGGCGCCGCCTTCTTCCAGGTGGACGGCAAACCCTATGCCGGCGAACGCATAGACCGCACCCTGAAGCTGGGCGGCGTGGACGAGTGGACGCTGCGCTCCGACTTCGTCAGCCACCCCTACCATATCCACGTCAACCCGTTCCAGATCGTCAAGATAGTAGACCCCAAGGGCAAGGACATTAGCGCGGAAGGCGCGCCGGATTCGATGGACCCGGGCGATACGCAATACAGCGGCCTGAGAAACGTCTGGAAAGACACTCTGTGGGTGAAAAACATCGAAGCCAGCAATGACCCGAAAATTGCCGCGGCCGGCCGCTACACGATCACCATCCGCACCCGCTATCAGCGCTATATCGGCGACTTCGTGCTGCATTGCCATATCCTGGATCACGAGGACCAGGGCATGATGCAGAATATTCGCATCGCGCTGCCGGACGGCAGGGGCGGCACCGCCCTCGGCCATCATTGACCGGCCCGCCATGAAAAAAGCCCGCGACAGCGGGCTTTTTTACCGAAGGACGGCCGACTCAGAAGAAAATCAGCGTCATCAGCACGAACAGCGGCAGCAAGATGACGCAGGACCAACCCAGATAGCCGAAGAAGCTCGGCATCTTCACATGGCGGTGCTCGGCGATGGCCTTGACCATGAAGTTGGGCGCATTGCCGATATAGGTGTTGGCGCCCATAAACACCGCGCCCATGGAGATCGCCAGCAGGGTGTCCGCCATCGGACCCATCAGCACTTGGGCGTCGCCGTGGGCCAGGTTGAAGAACACCAGATAGGTGGGCGCATTGTCCAGGAAGCTGGACAGGATGCCGGTCATCCAGAAATACATCGCGTTGACCGGCTGGCCGTTGGCGTCGGACACCATGTGCACCAGGCCGGCCAGGTGGCCGTCGGCGCCGGCGCGCAGGATGGCGATCACCGGGCCGATGGTGATGAAGATGCCGGCGAACAGCTTGCCCACTTCCAGGATGGGATCCCAGTTGAATTCATTGCCGGCGCGCACCTGCTTGGGCGTGATCCACAGCGAGGCGAAGGCCAGGCCGATCAGCGCCAGATCGCGGACGATGTTCTGCAACTCCACAGGGGTGCCCATGATGTCGAACACCACGCCCGGCTTCCAGACGCCGGACATCAGCACCGCGCCGACGATGCCGGCCAGCAGGAAGAGATTGCGCTTGCCGTGCAGCTTGATCGGCTTGTCCTTGGAACGGTCGATTTCCGGCAGCGCGCCCGCCTGCGCTTCCTTCTTGAAGAAATAGCTGTCCAGCGCGTAGAAAATGGCCAGCAGCGCCAGCGACAACACCAGCACCGGCAGCGCCATATGCTGCACCGTCCAGCCGAAGCTGACGCCTTTGAGGAAGCCCAGGAACAGCGGCGGGTCGCCCAGCGGGGTCAGACCGCCGCCGATATTGGCCACCAGGAAGATGAAGAACACCACCACGTGCACATTGTGCTTGCGCTTCTCGTTGGCGCGCAGCAGGGGGCGGATCAGCAGCATCGCCGCGCCGGTGGTGCCCATGATGGAGGCCAGCGCCGTGCCTATCGCCAGAATGGCGGTGTTGAGTTTGGGCGAACCGTGCAAGGAGCCCCACACCAGGATGCCGCCGGACACGGTGTACAGCGAGAACAGCAGCACGATGAAGGGTATGTATTCGCCGAACAGCGCGTGGACGATCAGCGCCGTCGAAGTGCCCAGGCCGTAAGACACGGCGAAGGGCGCCAGGAACAGCACGGTCCACACCGCGGTGATCTTGCCGAAGTGATGGTGCCAGATGCCCGGCGCGAATATGGGGAACAGCGCGATGGACAGCAGAATGCCGGCGAACGGCAGCCCCCAGGCCAGGCTCAGCGTGGCGCCGTCCAGTTCCGCGGCTTGCGCCAGCGCCGGCAGCAGGGCCAGCGCGGCGGCGCTCAAGAGTGTTTTGGTCATTTATCTTCCCGAGGGCATGACGCCCATTGATAAAAGCGCCATCGCCTGCTTCAAGACGAGCTTGGACAGGCTATGCAAAGTATGGATTCCGGCGATATTGTTGAAGCGCAAGAGCAGCCGGATGCCCTTGCGCTGACGCTTCCCAGTCAGGCCGGCATGCATCCGCGCGGCGCGCTTGATTTAGGCCCAAACGGTTACAAAGCGTTACATCGTCCCATAACTCGGGCAGTCCGGACAAGGAAAACCGGTATCGGAAGCAAGTGTTTTTGCGCGATTGCCACGCTAATTAAGCATTTGATGAAACAAGGCCGGCGGCGCTACGCCGTCGGCCTTGTCTGCGGAGACGAACGCCTCAGCGCTGGATGAATTCGATCTTGTAGCCGTCCGGGTCTTCGACGAAGGCGATCACCGTGGTGCCGTGCTTCATCGGACCGGCTTCGCGCGTCACCTTGCCGCCCTTGGCGCGCACCATGTCACAGGCGGCGTAAGCGTCCGGCACTTCGATGGCGATGTGGCCGTAAGCGTTGCCCAACTCGTAGGAGTCGGTGTCCCAGTTGTGGGTCAGCTCCAACACCGTCTGCTCTTCTTCCGCGCCGTAGCCGACAAAGGCCAGGGTGAAGCGGCCGTCCGGATAATCCTGGCGGCGCAGCAATTTCATATCGAGCACTTCCTGGTAAAACGCCAGCGAGCGCTCCAGATTGCCCACTCGCAGCATGGTGTGCAGTAAACGCATCATCACTCTCCTTAATTCATCAATCAAAATGGAACAGCCCGGCGCCGTGCAGCTTCAACCAGCGCCGCGCCGCCTGCCAGTCCGGATACAGGCGCGCGGTCTCCGCCCAGAACGCCGGTGAATGGTTCATGTGTTCCAGATGGGCCAGCTCATGGGCGATCACGTAATCCAGCACCGCCGGCGGCGCCTGCAGCAAGCGCCAGTTCAGCCGGATCACCCCGGCCGCGGTGCAGCTGCCCCAGCGCGTGCGCGCCGACGACAGCTGCAGGCCGCTGGGCCGGCGCCGGCAGGCGCGCGCCAGTGCCTCCATCCGCGCCGGAAAACGCAAGGCCGCCTCACGTTTGAAGAAACGGCATACCGCCTGCTTCAAAGCGGCCGCGTCGCCCTCGACGATACCGGTAACAATCAAGCCCTCCGCCGACAGCCTGGCCGTGCGCCGCACGCCGGCCGCCAGCACGATGGGCAGAGCCTGACCCTGCCAACTCAGTTGGCTGAGATCCTCGGCTTGCCGCCGCGCCTGCCTTTGCCGCGCCACATGGCCGGCGATCCAGTCGCGGCGCTCCAACAGCACTTCACGCAGACGGGCGGCGCTGACCGCCGGATGCGCGACCAGCTCCACCCTGCCCGCGCTGACCCGTATGCCCACGCTTTTGCGCGGGCGCCGGGTCAGCACCACGTCCACCTCGCCGTCAGGCAGCGGCAGACGCAGCCAGACGTTTGCGCTTTTCATCCGCGTCCGCGAACGGGCCGACGCCGCCGATCTCGCGCTGGCGCGCCTCGATCCACTGCTCGGCTTCCTTCATCATCGCCTCGGGCCCCAGCTCTTCGCTCGGCACAATGGGCTTGCCCACCACCACGGTGATCTCGCCGGGGTATTTCAGGAAGGCGTTGCGCGGCCAGAATTCGCCGGCGTTGTGCGCCACCGGCACCAGCGGCATGTCGAACTGCTTGGCCATGCGCGCCGCGCCCAGCTTGTATTTGCCCGCCACGCCCGGCTTGGTGCGGGTGCCTTCCGGGAACACCGTGATCCAGAAGCGGTGGCGTTTGCGCTCCAGCCCCTGCTCCAGCAGGCGCTGGTTGGCGTTGGCGCGGTCGGAGCGGTTGATGATGATGGGGTTCATCAGCACCAGGCCCCAGCCGAACACCGGAATCCAGGTCAGCTCGCGCTTGGCCACGTACACCTGCCACGGAAAGATCTTCTGCAAGGCCAGCGTTTCCCAGCCGGACTGGTGCTTGGAACAGATCACCGACGGCTGCTCAGGCAGGTTTTCCGCGCCCAGCACCTTGTATTTCAGGCCGATCACGTGCTCCAGCATCCACAGCAGGCTCAAGGCCCAGCTGACGCCGAACACATGGCGCGCGCGGCGCGGCAGCGGCGCGGACAGCAGCAGCAGGAAGAAGAAGAGCGGCGTGACGATCATCAGCACCAGCCAGTACAGCAGGTTACGAAGCCATAAACTCAGCATGCTTGGAACACTATCCTTTTCTGAAATCAACGTTCGCGGGAATCGATCAGATATTCCGCGGCGTCGTACAAATCGTCGAACACCAGGGTGCCGGCCGGCAGTTCGCCGTCGGCCAGC
This sequence comes from Chromobacterium rhizoryzae, assembly GCF_020544465.1. Taxonomy (NCBI): domain Bacteria; kingdom Pseudomonadati; phylum Pseudomonadota; class Betaproteobacteria; order Neisseriales; family Chromobacteriaceae; genus Chromobacterium; species Chromobacterium rhizoryzae. The sequence continues at coordinate 1,203,557 of NZ_CP066126.1, read as the reverse complement.
GTCTTGGCGCCCTTGCCGGTCTTGACCAGGATGGGCAGGCCGCCCACCGCCGCCACCGACTCCAGATCGCGCCGGCTGTCGCCGATCAGCGGCAAACCGTCCAGCTTCACATTGAAGCGCTCCGCGATCTCCAGCACCATGCCCGGCAGCGGCTTGCGACAGTCGCAGCCGGCGCTGGGGCCGTGCGGACAGAACAGCACCGCGTCGATGCGGCCGCCGGCCTGGCCCACCAGCCTATGCATCTTCTCGTGCATGGCGTTGAGCGCCTGCATGTCGAACAGGCCGCGGCCGATGCCGGATTGATTGGTGGCCACCACCACGCGCCAACCGGACTGGGTCAGATTGGCGATCGCCTCCAGGCTGTGCTCGATCGGCACCCATTCCGCCGGCGATTTGACGAAATCGTCGCGGTCTTCGTTGATCACGCCGTCGCGGTCGAGTATCACTAGTTTCACGGTTTTCCCCGTCCAGAGCGCCGGGGCGGCCGCGGCCGCCCCATCGGATTACTCCGCCAGCAGCGAGATGTCCGCCACGCGGTTGAACAAGCCGGCCAGACGCGCCAGCAAGGCGATGCGGTTGTTGCGCACCGCGGCGTCGTCCGCCATCACCATCACGCCGTCGAAGAAGGCGTCCACCGGCGCGCGCAGCGAGGCCAGCTGAGTCAGCGCGGCGGCGAAGTCGCGGGCGGCGAACTTATCGTCCACCTGCGGCGCCAACTGCTCGACGGCGGCGAACAACGCCTGCTCGGCCGCTTCGCCCAGCAGCGCCGGATTCACCGCGCCCACTTCGCCTTCGGCCTTCTTCAGGATGTTCTTCACCCGTTTGTTGGCAGCGGCCAGCGCGGCCGCTTCCGGCAGCGCCTTGAAGGCGGCCACGGCGGACAAGACCGCGCGCACTTCCGCCAGCCGGCTGGGCGAGAGCGCCAGCACCGCGTCGATCTCGTCGCCCTTGTAATCGGCGGCGAGGAAGTTCTTCAGGCGGTCCATCATGAAGCCGAACACCTCGTCGGCCACGGTGGCGGACAGCTTGCCGGCCGGGAAGGCCGCAGCGACGATGTTCAGCAGCGCCTTCAGGTCCAGATCCGCGTCCAGCGCCATGCGCACCACGCCCAGAGCGGCGCGGCGCAGGGCGAACGGATCCTTGTCGCCGGTGGGGATCAGGCCTATGCCCCAGATGCCGACGATGGTTTCCAGCTTGTCCGCCAACGCCACCGCGGTGGCGATCTTGCCTTCCGGCAGCGTGTCGCCGGCGAAACGCGGGTGGTAATGGCCTTCGATGGCGGCGGCCACTTCGGCGTGCTCGCCGTCGAACTGGGCGTAATACATGCCCATCACGCCCTGCAGCTCGGGGAATTCGCCCACCATGCCGGACACCAGGTCGGCCTTGGCCAGATAGGCGGCGCGAGCGGCCAGCGCGGCGTCGGCGCCCAGCTCATGGGCGATGGCGCCGGCGATGCTCTGCAAGCGCTCCACGCGCTCCAGCTGCGAACCGATCTTATTGTGGTAGACCACATTGGCCAGACGCGGCAGCCGGCTGTCCAGCCGCGCCTTCTGGTCCTGTTCGAAGAAGAACTTGGCGTCGGACAGGCGCGCGCGCAGCACGCGCTCGTTGCCGCCGACGATGAAGGACGGGTCCGCGGTTTCCAGGTTGGACACCAGCAGGAAGCGGTTCATCAGCTTGCCGGACGCGTCCAGCAGCGGGAAGTATTTCTGGTTCTGCTGCATGGTCAGGATCAGGCATTCCTGCGGCACGCGCAGGAATTCGGCCTCGAAGCCGGCTTCCAGCACCACCGGCCATTCCACCAGGCCGGTCACCTCGTCGAACAAGGCCTCCGGCGCGGCGATGGTGGCGTTCAGGCGGGCGGCGGCCTCGGCCAGCTTGTGGCGGATCAGTTCGCGGCGCGCGTCGAAGCTGGCCACCACCTTGCCGGACTCATGCAGGGTGCGGGCGTAAGCGTCGGCGTTGGCCACGGTCACTTCGCCCTCGGACAGGAAGCGATGGCCGCGGGTGCGTTGGCCGCTGTGCAGGCCCAGCACCTCGCCCGGCACCACCGCGTCGCCGTGCAGCATGATCAGGCCGTGCACCGGACGCACGAACTGCACGTCCAGGCTGCCCCAGCGCATCAGCTTGGGCGCCGGCAGCTTTTTCAGCGCCAAGGCCACCACGTCGGCCAGCACCGCGGCCAGCGGCTGGCCCTGCTTGACGCTCTCGTAGACGTACACGTCCTGCTTGCCGTCGCTCATCGTGGACAGCGCGGACACGTCCACGCCGCAGGAGCGGGCGAAACCGGCCAGCGCCGGCGTGGGCTGGCCGTCTTTCATCCCGGCGGCCACGGCCGGGCCCTTGCGGCTAATCTTCTGGTCCGGCTGCAAGGCGGCCACATCGGCCAACTGCACCGCCAGGCGGCGCGGCGAGGCGTAGACCGTCGCTTCGGCGTCGGCCGGCGCGAACTGCATCTTTTTCAGTTCGTCGCCTATGGTCTGGGCAAAGCTGGCGGCCAGCTTTTCCAACGCTTTGGGCGGCAGCTCCTCGGTGAGCAGCTCAATCAGCAATGTCTGGTTCATATTCACTCTAAAACTTAACGCTTGGCGGCCCCGGCGGCTTCGCAGATCACCTTCATCATGGCGTCGGCGACCGATCCGTTATACACGGGCTGCCATTTCCAGGCGTGACGCGGCACTGGAAACAGGGTTGAGAACAGGTGCTTGTTGTTGCGATCGAAATAATCGGAACTGACAAACACGTACTGGTACTTGCCGCAGTCGGCGTAGCCTACGCTGCGGCGGATATTGAATTTCAGCTTGTAGCTTTTCTCGTACTGGATCTTGTCGAACCGTTCCTGGTTGACGAAGTGCACCAGCCCGTCCTGCCCCAGCCACAGCGAATTGCCGTCTATCGCCAATTGCAGCGCCTTGCCGTCCTGATACGCCACCCAGTCGGCGGCGGGCTCGGCCTGCGCCGGCAGCGCCAGCGCGGCGCACAGACATGCGAAAAAGGCCTTCATGCGCATTCCCTCTGTCAAGAAACGGCCGGGGCGGCAAGCCAAGCTCAGGCCTGCCGGCACATCGGGAAACCCAGCGCTTCGCGGGCGTCGTAATACGCCTGCGCCACGCCGCGGGACAGGGTGCGGATGCGGCCGATATAGGTGGCGCGTTCGGTCACCGAGATCGCGCCGCGCGCGTCCAGCAGGTTGAAGGTGTGCCCGGCCTTGAGAATCATCTCGTAGGCCGGCAGCGGCAGGCTGGCCTCCAGCAGCGACTTGGCCTCGGCCTCGTAGTCGTTGAATTGGCGGAACAGCAGCTCGACGTTGCTGTGTTCGAACGCGTACTTGGACTGCTCCACTTCGTTCTGGAAGAACACATTGCCGTACGTGACCGGCTGGCCGTCCGGCAGATGGGTCCAGATCAGGTCGTAGACGTTCTCCACGCCCTGCAGATACATGGCCAGACGCTCCAGACCGTAGGTGATCTCGCCCAGCACCGGCTTGCAGTCCAGGCCGCCCACTTGCTGGAAATAGGTGAACTGGGTCACTTCCATGCCGTTCAGCCACACTTCCCAGCCCAGGCCCCAGGCGCCCAGGGTCGGGTTTTCCCAGTCGTCCTCGACGAAGCGGATATCCTGCACCGTCGGATCCAAGCCCAACTCCTTCAAGGAACCCAGATACAGTTCCTGGATATTGGACGGAGCCGGCTTCAGCACCACCTGGAATTGATGATGCTGGAACAGGCGGTTGGGGTTCTCGCCGTAACGACCGTCCGCGGGTCGACGCGACGGCTGCACATAGGCCGCGTTCCACGGCTCCGGCCCCAGCGCCCGCAGAAAGGTGGCGGTGTGGGAAGTCCCCGCGCCCACTTCGGTGTCGTAAGGCTGCAGCAAGGCGCAGCCCTGGCGGTTCCAATAGTGCTGGAGCGTGAGGATGATTTCCTGGAAGGTAAGCATAGAGGTGGCAAGCAAAGTGAAAAGTCAAAGGCAGATTCTACCGCCTAGCGCCCCCCGCGCAAAGCCAAGCCGTTGGCGGCAAATCAAAAAGGCCGGCGAAACGCCCCCGCGCCGGCCCGCCTCGCGCAGCGGCGCCTTCATTTGTCCGCCGCCGGCACCATATCCCGGAACTTGCGCTGGGTGTATTTGGCGTAGATGCGCTCCACGCTGCCGTCGCGGATCAGATCGCCTATCGTCGCGTCCAGCCTGGCCGCCAGCGCCGCCTGCCGGGCGCTGAAATTGGGCGACAGATCGGTGCGGTCTATCACCGGCTGCAAGATCTCCACGTTCGGCCGCAGGGAGGCGCCCCACACATCGCACAAGACGAACCGACGATGGCCACCGGTCAGCATCGCGTACAGCTGATCCTCGTCGTTGCTCGGCTCCAGCTTCCAGTTGGGATAGTTCAGAATCTTCGGCGTATAGGTGTAACCGCGCACCATGCCCACCGCCTGGCCTTGCACCAGCTTCCAGTCGAAGGATTTGACCGGCGAGCCGCGCTTGACGCACAAGGCCACCGGATAGCTGGAATAGACGTTCTTGAAGCGCGGCGTCTGAGCGGCCACTTCATTGTCTATCACCGCGTCGTAGTCGCCGGTCTTGACCCCGCGCAGGCAACGCTCCCAAGGCGCGGCCTCCATCGTCACCGGCACCTTCATCCGGCGGAAGGCCTCTTGCAGCACGTCGTGGCTGATGCCGGAATCCACCTTGCCGTTCTTCACATAGCTGAACGGCTGCCACTCCACCCCGCACAGTTTGACCGGGGCCTGCGCCGCCGCGCCCGCCGCCAGCAGACAGGCCCCGGCAGCCGTCATCCCTAGACTCGCCCGCATCGGCCTCTCCTTTCGTCCCGCTGTCCGCGACGATTTGTTATATGCCGGATCCGCGGCAATGCAAAGCCTGCGCCGCCAGCCGATCTGCCAGCGCCCGCCCCTTGGCCAGACAGTCCGGCAGCGACACCCCGTCCAGCCAGTTGGCGCAGACATGCAGGCCGCGCTCGCTCGCGGCCGCCGCCAGCGGCCGCAAGGCCGCCATCACCGCCGTGCCCTGCGGCAGCGCCTGCGGCCAACGCACGATGCGCTGGCTCAAGGGTTCGCCCTCCAGGCCGAACAGGCGCGCCAGCTCCAGGTTCAAGCGCCGCAACAAGGCCTGATCCGGCAAAGCGGCCAACTCCGGCTGGCGACGGCCGCCGATGAAGCTGGTCAACAAGCGCGAACCGGGCGCCGCCGTATGCGGATAGATCCGGCTGGACATCAAATGCCCCAAGGCCAAAGCCTGCTCGCTGGCCGGGTGCAAGCCGCCGAAACCCTCCAGCGGCCGGAGCAGCGTCCGCTCCGCCGCCACGGTGGCCACCACGGTCAGCGGCGCATAGGGCAGCGCCGCGCAGGCCCGCGCCCATTCCGGCTCGCAGGGTTCCAGCAGCCGCGCCGCCTGCGGCGCCGGCAAAGCCAGCACCACCGCGCTGGCCGGCTGCGGCCCCTGCGGCGTCCACAAGCGCCAGCCCTCGCCCGCGCGTTCCAGCGCCAGCGCCGGACAGCCCAGCCTCACGTCCAGATCTCTCGCCAGCCGCTCCGCCAGGCTGGACAGCCCGCCCGCCAGCGTGCACATCCGCTTGCGCCGGATCTCGCCGCGCCGCCAGCGCCGCCACATGCCCAGGGCCAGCGATCCCGCCTCCCGCTCCGCCGCCGCCAATGCGGGCAGGCATTCCCTCATCAGCAATTCTTCCGGATCGCCGGCGAACACGCCGCCGATGAACGGGTCCACCAGGGTGGCCAGCACCTCCTCGCCCAAGCGGCGCCGAAAAAAGGCCGCCACCGTTTCCGACGCGTCCGGCTCGGCGGGGCGGCGCCAAGGCTCGCTCAACAGCCGCCATTTGGCGCCCGGGCTGAAATAGCCGCCGGCCAACAGGGAGGCGGGGCCGTCGGGCAAGGCGCGGTAATGGCCGTGCCGCAGCACGAAGCGCCGCTGCGGCCCCGCCGCCGGCGCCAAGGGCGTCAGTCCCAGCTCCAGCAGCCATTGCCACAAGGCCTCATCCGCCAGCAAAGTATTGGGCCCCGCCTCCATCAAGCCCGGCGCCAGGTCCAGACTCAGCACCTTGCCGCCCACCCGGTCGGACGCCTCGTACACCACCGCGTCCACGCCGCGCCGGCGCAACTGCCAGGCGCAGGCCAGGCCGGACATTCCCGCGCCGATCACCGCAATCATTTCCCGTCCCCCTCAAAGCCAAAAGGCCGCCCAGCGGCGGCCCTCGATGGAAGACAGTATGCGGCAAGACGCCGGCCGGCCAATTGATCCGCCGCAAGCCGGCGCGCCGGCCTAGCGTTCCGGCGGGAACACGCCGCGTTGCTCGGCCTGCTCCAAGGCCTGCTCCAGCCATCCGGCCGCGGCGCGGCAGCCCTGCCTGACCCCCGGCATCACGCGCTCCAGCACCTGGGACTTGCGCACCTGCTGCTCCTTCCAGCCCTTGCCGTCGGAGTGCAGGTTCAACAAGGCCGGCGCCAGCCGGTCTATCGCATTGGCGAAACGCGCCTCCGCGGTAAAGCCTTGTTCGAACTCGTCCCACAAGGCCAACATTTCCTCCGCCTGCGCCTGCGGCAGCAGGTTGAACACCTGAGCCGCGCCGGCGCGTTCGGCCTCTTTCTCCTCAGGGCCTTCTCCTCGGTCGAATACGCTGACGTCGCCGGCGACGATTTCGCCGACATCATGCACCAGCAAGAGCCTGACCACTCGGTCCAGCGCCACCGGCTCGTTGGCGTGCGGCTGCAAGGCCATGGCGAGCATCGCCACCTGCCAGCTATGCTCGGCGGAGTTTTCCCGCCTCTGCTGCGAAGCGATCCAGTTTTTGCGGATCACTTCTTTCAATTTATCCAGTTCAAGGAAAAACTGGATGCTCTGGCTTAAGGCGGCATTACTCGTCATCACGGCTCCTGTGGATGCGGCGGCTCGCGTTCCGGCTCAGCGCCAGGGTCGGCCCGACAATGCCAAAACGATCAAAACCATTTCAATTCTACTCTACTTTCATAAACATCCATCAGGAACCGCTGACGCTCGAAGCCAGGGCCGCCTTGCCCGCCACCGGGTTGCCGTCGTCGCCCACCAGCAAAAAACGGACTTCCGCCTGCTCGACGGCGCAGGGCGGGGACGAATCCAAGGCCAGCGTCTCCGCCGTTAAGGGCGCCACCATCTCCGCCGCCAATGGCTGCGCCGGCCCCCTGGCGCAGGCCAGTTCCAGCGCGCGGAAGGTGGCGTAATAAGGGCTGGCGTTGTCGATGCGCAAACGCGGACCGTCCGTCCGCTGCTCCAGGGTGAAACGCAGTTGCTCCGGCAAGTCCTCAACCGAGACGGGCAGCTTGGCCGGCCGCATCAAGACCTTCATCTGAGTCCGCAGCGTGACGGTCAACGTCTGCGCGTCCGCCGGCAAGTCCGTCCGCGTCGGAGGGATTTCGTACAGGTTCAACCAGAACAACGATTCGCGATCCACGGGCAAGGGCACGCCGGTGGCGAGCAGGCGCAGACTGATCTGTCCCTTCGGGTTCAAGCGGAAGATAGGCGGAATGGGCATCACCGCCGCGCCCGCCGCTCCGGCCGCGTCCGGGCCGGACTCCAAATGACCGTCGTCGACCCAGGCCTGCACCACCACCGGATAGGGGTTGAGATTGACCAGTTGCAGCGACTGCTCGGCGCCGCCGGCCTCGAACACCACCCGCGTGGACTCCGCCATCAGGCCGGCCCAACTGCTGCCGCACAACAGGCACAACAGACCGCCCGCGCTCCAGCGCGCCCATGCGCTACTGGACACGGACCACCACTTGCGCGGTCGCGTTCAAGGAACCCGGCTTGACCTTCTTGCCCGGCAGGCGGATCAGCGTCGCGCGCATCCGGGCACGGTAATGGGTCAGACCGCTCTGGTTACCCGTCGCTTCCGCGTCCTGCAACACCGGATACCAGCCGGCTAGGGCTCCGCCGCCGGTGATCAGCTCATTGCTCAACAGGTTCAAGCGCTGGCCGCCCAGCCGGCTCAAGGCCACGCCCACGCCGGTGGCCACGGCGGGGTTGACCCCGTAACCGTCGGACAGCAGATGTGTGACCCCGCCGCCGCCGGTGCCCAAGCCCTCTTTCAAGGCCGCCTGGTAATTGGCGGCTTGCACCAGCACCCCCATCGCCGTCTGTCCCGCTCCGGTTCCGCTTTGAAAACCAGACAGGCCGATATTGGCCGGCGAGCCCGTCTGGCATTGCAGGTTGATCTCGATCGGCAGCGTACGCTGCCCGCCTTTCTCCATCTCAACCGCGCTGATGGGCGGAAAAGCCACTACCGGCGTCACCGTTACCACCCGGCAGCTGGCGGTTCTGCGGATCTTGACAGTGTTATACGGGTTGATGGAGCCGGGCCAGGCGTTGTAGAAGCCGGACCACTGCGTCGCATGATCCACGCCTTCGCCCAATAAGGGCGACAGGCCGCCGCCTTGAAACGCACTATAGGCGATGGGCTGTGTATACACCCAGTTCTGGCCAGCCACGCTGTCCTGCCAGCCGATATCTCCCGAGCCCTTGGACTGGCTGTACTTGAAGAACTCCACCTTGTAGTTGCTGAAATGCCGGGCCTTGATCAGATACCAGCCACGCGAATCCCGGTCGCGCGCCATGTCCAGTTTCAGCGGGCGTCGTTTCCAATAACGCGACGCGAACTCACCGGTATTCAAATTGGTCACCCGCGCCATCAAACCGCGCTGCACGGTGCGGTAAGCTTGCGGCAGGCCGATGGCGCTGCCCTCCTCGTCCTTGCCTGCCCAAAGGTTATCGCCATTGGTCGAATAATATTCGTAAAAAGTGCTCGGCCTTTCCTCCGGCGAGCAACGGAACAGCACTTGCTCCGGCGTATAACTGCCGATATTGTCGGAACCCAAATCGTAAATGCTCAGTATCTTGCTGCCCAGCAAAGTGCCATCCGGCTGGAAGACCTCATTGTTGATGTTGATGGTCATCGCCATCGCGCCCTGCCCGGCGGTATCCGTCGAACCCAACCAGGACCGCACTTCTCCCTTGCCCGGTTCAACATAATCCACATCGTTGGGATTGGTCGACGGCGCGGCGCGCGACACGCGATAGCACGCGGCCTCCGCCTGCGCGCTCCACAGCCCTCCCAGCAGCACGGCCAATAAGGCCGCCGCGCCATGCCTCCGCGCCGCGGCGTCAGTTTGAAATTTCATCTTGGTCCTCATTGTTTGAGCTGCGGCGCGCACTCCGCCTCCAGGCGGATAATCGGCCGGCTTGGCGCGTCGTCGGCCAGTTCATACGGCAGCGCGCACTGCCTGTCCGCCTCTTTGCCCCACTTCACCAGCAGGCGCGCCTTGCGGGAGGCCACCCGCGCATAGGCCTGCCCGCCCTGGCCCACCATGCCGATATTGGAGCCGTCTTCCGCGTACACCATCGCGCCCATGGGCAGGGCCTGGCCGTTTGCCAGCCGCCCCTTGATCAACAGCGCCTGGCCGCGGCGGGTGGCGAACTTCAGCCTGACCGCCGCGCCGGCGTAAGGCGCGGTGCGCAATTGGTCGCCTTGCAGCTCCACGCCATCGGCCAGGCCCTTGCTGTCCAGCGACACGTCGTTGTAACGGTAAGGGGTCAGCGACGGGATCAGCGCGTAACCGGCGCGGTCCACCTTGGCGCCCATGCCGTAGCGCACTTCCGCGCCTTTGGCGCCCGGCGCTTCCACCAGGCCGAAGGTTTCGCTCAGATAGGGGCCGAAGGTCACGCCGCCGCGGTGCACCGCCACCGCGCCGCGCGCGCTGGCGCCGGTTTGGGTGAAATTGCGTCCGCGCGAATAACTGCCGCCCACGGTGACCAGCGGGAAGCGCTTTTGCACATTGCCGCCCAATGCGGTGGCGCTGTTTTGCGAGGTCTGCGACACGTTGACGCCGTAGCTGACCGTCTGCGCCTCGTCCGCGGTGCCGCTCAAGGACAGTTGCAGATTGTTTTCACCGTCGCTGCGGCTGGTCGAGGCCGCCAACATCGGCGCGCGCCGGACCTTCCCCAAGGGCATGGATAGATTGAACATCACCGTATTGCGCACCCGTCCGCTGTCCAGCGGCTGAAATCTGGAGCCGCCGTCTTGCGGCTGCCCCATGCGCTGGCGCGCCACCGATACTCCGTAACTGATGGAACGGAACTGGTTCTGATAGCTGAGTTGCAGCTGGGTGTCCCGCTCCTTGCCGTTGTAGTAATCGCTGATCGCGGCGGACAGCCCCAGGCTGCCGTAATCGCCCAGCCGCTGGTTGACGCTGACGGTGAACTGGTTGCGCTGCTGGAAGCTGCCGGAGTTCCAGGTCCGGCCCTGCTTATAGGCCTCGCGCGCGCCCAGCGCGTCGACCAGATCGCGGTAGCCGCGAGTGGAGTAGCGATAGCCCGCCAAAGTAATGGACGTGGCGGTGGGCTGGATGGTGTGGCTGTAAGTCAGCGCCGCGCGCCAGCCGTGGATCTGGCTGCCGTCGCTGTCGCGGGAGCGCGACAATGTGGCGTCCGCGCCCAAGGCGCCGTAGCGAGACCCCCACACCGCCCCGCCCAGCAGCGCGGCGTAATTGGACGCCGCCCGCGCGCCCATATTGGCGGTCAAGGCGTTGCTGACGCCGCGCTGATAAGTGAAATCGGCGAACACCGGCTTGTCTTCCAGCGTATTGCGCAGCTGGCCCACCGTCAGGCTGTAACGCGTCTGGCCCGGCCGCATCGATCCCGGCACCGCGGCAAACGGCACGGTGAAACGCTTCACCTGTCCGTCCGCCTCCGTCACCTCCACCTCCAGGTCGCCCTGATAGCTGGTGGGGAACAGATCGTCGATCACGAAGGGCCCGGGCGCCACCACGGTCTGATAAATTTCCTGCTTGCCCTGACGCACCACTACCCTGGCGTTGGTGTCCGCCACGCCGCGCACCACCGGCGCGTAGCCGCGCACGGCTTCCGGCAGCATCCGGTCGTCGCTGCGTAGCTGCACGCCGCGATAGCTGAGCCCGCTCAGCAGGCTGCCGCCGGTGGAGCTGTCTCCTAACGTCAGCTCGCTCTGCAGGGCGGGCAAGGCGCGCTGCACATAGCTGCGGATATGATTCCAACGTCCGCCTCCGGCCATGCCGCTGCTGTAGTTGGATTGCTGGCGCAAACGCCACAGCCCCAGGTTCACCCCGGCATCGGCGGAAACGTAGTGATAGGTGTTGCTGATATCGCCGGTGCTGGAGCGGTAGCTGGTGGCGTCGTAGTTGAGGAAGCCGATGGCCGCGCCGACATCCAGATCCTCTTCCGCCACGTAGCCGCGCGGCAGCCGTTTCATCGCCGCCTGCGGCACCGACAGATTCAGACGCAGCCGCGGCAGGTCGAACTCGCTGCCGGCGCCGGGAATGCGCAGCGCCAGCGGCCAGCACGCCGCCGCGTCCTCCTCGTCCGGCGGCAAGCTTTCGGGCAAGACCCCCGCCTTGATCAGGAAAGCCCGATCCAGACAAGCGGACGTGGGGTGGTCTTCCTCGCGCCGGAAGCTCACGGTTTGGCGAGAGTAAAACGTGTTGTTGACGAAAACATCCACCAGATACTCGCCGGGGTCCACCTGGCTGGGCTTGTTGAAGCGCTCGATGTCGTCCGCCAGCGAGTTGCCTTGCAACAGCCGCTTGTCGAAACGGTAAGCCAAGAGCGCCGGCGCGGCCTCGGCCGTACCCGGCTCGGCCCAGGCCAAGCCAGGCGACAGGCAGACCGCGCCGGCGGCCAGCATGGGGGGAAGACCAGGAAGCCACTGGCCGCGATAGGAAGTTGAAGTCATATCCGGGGAATCACTCCGCTGCCACGGCGGCGGACTCGACTTCGTTCACGCCGCCGTAATCATTGACATGCTTGTAACGCACGGAGAGCGGCGCGCTGGTCTGCGTCAGCCCCGATACCGGCCAACTGGCTCGGGAAAACGGCGCCAGCATGTCCGCCTTGAAAGCGTGGGCCTTGCCGCCGCTCATCACCTCGCCGCCCATCAGCGTCAGGTAGTAGCCGCTGCGGTTGTCCGCGACCAATTGCCATGCGCGGCCCTGACGCTGCAAGGAGAAACGCAGTTGCTCCGGCGCCTGCTCAACCCGGCCCTGAATGCCCGCCGGGCGATAAAACAGCTTGAGCCGGCTGCGCAGCATCACCAGCATCTGGTTTTGCTCCGAGAACTCGCCGGTAACCGACGGGATCTGCAGCATGTTGAAGTAGTAGACCGACTCCCTGTCCTGCGGCAGCTCGCTGCCGTCGAACACCAGCCGCACGGTCTGACCCGCCTTGGGTTCCATGCGAAACACCGACGGCATGGCGGCGAACGGCGCCGAAGCGGACTCCGGCGTGGAGTCCACGTCGCCGGAATCCAGCCAGACCTGGACCACATTGGGCGTGGCGTCTTCGTTGCTCAGTTGGATGCTGCTCTCGCGAGCCTGGCCGGGATAAACGATGCGGGTGTTGTTCAGCACCACGCTGGCCCAGGCCGCCGGCCACGCCGTCAGCAGAATCAGTCCCGGCAGCAGCGCGCGCCGGAGCGCGGCGGCGCTAAACGCGCCGCGCTCCGGCTGACTGCCGCTAGGTTTACAAGTAGGAAACCGCATACTGCACGCTGCCCAGCACCGACCCTACGGTGGCGGCGCCTTCGGCGTAGTAGCGGACGGCGAACTTGTGCTCAGCCGTGGTTTTGCCTGCTTCCAATACCAGGCCCGACGCCTTGTAGCCGCCGGTCAGGTCGAACGGATTAGCCGGAGCAGCCGGGTCCAGCAATTGCAGGGCAACGTTCTTGGCGGTGCCGGTGTTAACGATATTGCCGTCCTTAGTCAGGCTATTGGCTACGAACACGGTCTTGATCTCGGTGCCGCCGGTGGGCGCCGCTTCACAACCGGTCAGACGGATGGTGAAATCGGTTTGCCCCGCCGCCGCGCCCGGCGCGCTCAGGCTGGTCGTCGGCACCGTAGGCAACAGAACCACCGGGTTGCTGTCATTACCGTTGATATCCACCTTGCAAGTCTGCGAAGACACTTCGCCCTGGAAGTTAATGGTGTTGCCCGCCAGCGCTAAAGTCGGCAGAAATAAACTGGCCAAAACGACGATCTTTTTCATGAAACGACTCTCCATTGATATTTAAATATCTTCAATTTCAAACTCGCCGAAAACCCTTTTAATCGAGCCCAAAATAAAGACAGGCCGATTGTACTTAGCCCCCCTAAACAGACAAATAGGATTTTTCCTAAAAAAATCATGTCGACACAAAAAAACGCAAACGCATTTACCAAAAACGAATTTACAATAACGATAAAATTAATATGTTTACAACAATCGAAATATTCTCAAAAATTACATAATGGATCTATTTATAGATAACCAAAACCACCAACTCAGTCCCCTGCCTTACATGGGTGCCATCCAGGCAATATGCGCCGTCCGCTCAGCCAGTATTGCCATATCTTGCGCCACATCAGCGTTTTCCAACCGAGCTTGACTCTGACATCTCCAAGGCCATAAGCGCCCCCTCCTAATGAATTCATCTCAGACAGTGTTATGTTTTAATACTATCCTTAACAGCTAACACCCTATCCATTTCACAAAAATAACCTATCAAAGCTTCAGAGAACATCATGTCAAGCGCCACGCCTGGCAGGAGAGTTTATAAAAACAAAAAGCCCCTTGCTCCAAGAGGCAAGGGGCTGTCATTTCCAGCCGGCGGCGCGCGGCCGCCGGCTGGATCAGACGCTTAGTTTAAAGCGGCGCCCACAGCGCGGGCTGCGAAGCCGGCGTCCAGCCTGCGCCTTCCCAAGCGGTATGCGGCTGCAAGCAGCGGTATTGCTTGCCTTCGAAGACGACGACCTGGCCGGCCTTGTAGTTTGCGCCTTCTTTCCAGGCGTCGCCCTCCACCGGCGGCGTGGTGCCGCTGTCGTCGGCCTTGACCGTCAGCGCATGCGCCGCGGTTTTCTCGCCCTTGCTGTTGCTGACCTTGACCTTGAAGTTGTAGGCGGTGTCCTGCTCCAGCGCCGGCGCCTTGAAATTGAGCGCGGCGGCGTTGAGCGCCAGGCCGGCGATCTTGGGCGTCACTTCCCACAGGTAGTTCAGATTGGTGCCGGAAGCGGCCGCGGCGGACAAGCTGACGTTGGCGCCGCTGTTGACGCTGGATGGGCCGCTGATGGTGACCTGGCCCGGAGCGATTTCGTCCGTCGGCGGCGGCTTGATTTCGCCCAAGGAGGTTTCGATTTCGAAGTTGTAGGCCTTGTTGAGACCATAGACCGCGTTTTCAGTGGCGCTTTCCAGCGGCTGAACCTGATTGTTCACCAGCTTGCCCACTTTGATGATGCTGGACTCCTGATTGACTTTCTGGGCCAGCGCGTACACCCATTTTTCCGGCTGCTGCTGACCGGCGCCCACGATGATTTCATGGCGCGCGATATCGCTGCCGCGAACGCGATCGAACACGCGCATGGTCACCTTCATGCCTGCGTTCAACACGACATTGCTCTTATTGACTACGCCGCTGTGTTGCCATTGGGTATTGCTCCGCACGATTTCCACGTCGGAGCAGGCATAGAACGCTTCGTTATTGTCGTTCGGGTCGCGCTGCCACACGTTGAACACCACTCGCTTGCCCTCCATCGTAGCCGGAATGGTCACTTGCAGATCCGTGTAAGCCACGGTGTGATTCGCCAGAGAGTCGCCGGGCTTCTTGCTCGGCGCTTTGGAATAACCCGCTTCGCCAATCAGGTCCAAGTCCTCCCAACGCAGGCCGTTGGCGGGGTTGTAGTTGTTATTGCTGATATAGGTCTTGAAATACTTGGTATCGTGCGGCGCGCTCTGAGCATAGCGGAAGGTCACGTTCCCATTAGTATCGGGGGTTAGTATCGTCGCCGTCGGCCAGTGCTGGGCATCGCCGTTGTCCAAAGCCGCCCAGTGAGCATCGACTTTACCACCGGCGCAGAGCCGGCCATCCGCCACCAGATCATGATGTTTGCCATCGGAAGCGGCTTGAGCATTGGCGGTCCAGTCTGAAGCCGCCATAGCCGCAGGCCCACAATTCTTGAATTTAGGATTGCTCCAGGCATCGCCTTGAAGTTGGCAAGCCACTTCGCGGCTTACCGGGAAAGACATGGAGCCATGGGCGCTGGCGGTGGACGGGACAATGGCCATCAGGGAGGCGGCGATCTGGCTCAGGGCCAACACGGGCAGGACGAGCTTGCCGGCGGTGCGAGGTGCGGTCATGTTCTAAAACCTTGATCTTAAGGGTTGGGTTGCCGCCCTCCCTGGCCGCCGTCGGCCGAGGAAGGGCTTGTCCGCATTGTTCCAAACCCTTGCCCGCCGCCCAATCATTCTCAATAAAAGCTAAAGTTCAGCGATTTTTAATCAATATCGGCCATCAAACGGCAAAAGCCCGACAGGCTTACGCCTGCCGGGCAGACCCCGAAACCGGGTCTTAAATCTGCGTCCAGCTGGGGCTCAGCCTGAAACGCGCGGCCATCCGGACATTACTTATCCTTGCACTGGCCATGCATGTCGGTCGAGCTTACCGGACGCCATACGCCCCACTGGCCGCCCGTGCCCGGCTTTTCGCCTCGGGTCCACCATCCGTTCATCCATTCCTCGCCCTGATATGTCACTTTGGCGCAAGGCTGGGCATAGGTCTTGGCCGCGTCCCAGGCACCGGCTACCGGCGGCTTGCCGCCTTCATCCTTGGCCTTGACCTCCAGCTTGTGCTCGGCGTTCTTGCTGCCCAGCGCATTGCTGACTTTGACCGTGAAGTTATAGCTGGTGTCCTGCTTAGGCTCCGGCGCCTTGAAATTGAGGGTGGCGGCGTCCAGCGTCAGGCCGGCGATGCTGGGCGACACCGTCCACCGGTATTTCAGATTGGTGCCGGCGGCGGCTTGGGCCGACAGGCTGACCATATCGCCGCTGTTGACGCTGCTCTGACCCTTGACGGTGACCTTGCCCGGCGCGATCTCGTCCACCGGCGGCTTGCCGCCCTCATCCGATTGTTCCAAGGCAAAGCTGTATTCCTTGCCCAGGCCGAACACGGTGTTGGCGGTGGCGTGCTTGACCGGCACCACTTGGCCGTTTTGCAATTGGCCCACCTTGACCACGCTGGATTTGGCGTTGACCGCGGTGGCCAGCGCATAGGTCCAGTCTTTGGCCGCGGTTTGACCGGCGGCGATCTTGATCGAATGCTTTTCAAGGTCCCCGCCCCGCAGCTTGTCGAAAACGCGCAGGGTGATGGTGGAGTCGGGCTTGGCCTCGAACGGGCTGGAGACCAGCGCGCCCAGCGGTTTGAAGTCCGCGCTGTTGGCCACGATGTTCACGTCCGAGCAGCTGTAGAAGGCTTCGGCGCTGTCGCTGCGCTGCCATACGTTGTAGATCACGCGCTTGCCCTGCATGCCGGCCGGGATCTTGACGTCCAGCTTGGTCTTGGCGCTGGGCGCCACCGCGCCGGAATCGCCGATCAGTTGCAGATCGTCCCACTGCAGCGGACGCTTGAAGTCGTAGGAGTCCTTGCTGATATAGGATTTGAAATAGGCGGTCTGGTGCTGGGCGGACTGATGATAAGTCATCGTGTATTTGCCGTCCGGTCCCGGCTGTATGCTGGTGGCCGGCCAATCGACGCCAGCGTCCAGGCCGCTGAATCTTGCGTTGCCGCCGGCGCACAGCTTGCCATTGGGCACCACTTGCTGGTGATTGCCGCCGGCGCCGCCTTGCAGCACGCTGCTCCAGTCGTACATCGCCTGTGCGCCGCCGCTTTGCTTGACGGCCTGGCAACCCGGCGTTCCCGGATTTTCCGGATTGTCCGCGGTGCGGCAGTAGTAGATGCGGCTGATCGGCTCTTCCATCGTGCCGTGGGCGGAGGCGGCGGCCGGAGCCAGCAGCATCAGGGAAGCGGCGATCTGGCTCAGCGCCAGAGCAGGCAGGGCGAACGTGCCTGCGGAGCGGGGTGCGGTCATTGTTGAAACCTTAATTTAAGGGATTGGGTGACAGCCCTCTCCAACCGCCATCGGCTGGGAAGGGCTTGCCCGCATTGTTCCAAACCCTGGTGCGGCCCCCAATCAATCTCAACAGAAGCTCAAGCCGGCGGCCGCGCCTAGCGCTCTCCTCCCTCGCTCTCCACCCACGGCGCCAGCAGCAGAAATTCGCTGCCCAGCCGGCTTCTGGATTTGACCTCGACGCGGCCGCCGTGGGCCTGCATCACGGCCTTGACGAAGGGCAGGCCCAGGCCGGCGCCATCGCGACGGCCTTCATCCACCTGATAGAACGGCTCGAATAGCCGCGGCAAGGCGTGTTCCGGAATGCCTATGCCCTGGTCCACCACGCTGATGCCGGCCATGTCCCCCCAGCGCGCCAGCCGCAGCACGATGTGGCTGCCGGCCGGCGAGTACTTGACGGCGTTGTCCAGCACATTGACCACGGCGCGCAGCAGCATGTCGTAATGGCCGCGCACCCACAGCGCTTCCATCGCCTCCGGGCCGTGCAGCACGATGCGCTTTTGGCGGGCGCCGGCCTCGATCTGGTCCATTGCGTCTTCAGCCAGATCGGTCAAGGCCACCGGCAGAAAGCCGGCCGGGTCCAGTTGCTCGGCGCGGGAGAGGCGCATGAAGTCCTGCGCCACGCGCAGGCTGTAGTTCACTTGCCGGCGCAGATCGTTGAAGAATTGGTCCTGCCGCGGCCCGGTCTCGCCGCCGCGTTGTTCTATCATCGCCAGCATGGTGGTCAGCGGATTGCGCAGATCGTGCGCCATCTGCCGCAGCACGCGCCGGTCGCCGGACACGCTGGCCTTGACGCTTTGCAGGTCGACCAGGCTGATCAGACTGCTGGACAGGCCGTCGCACAGTTCCGGACAGGGCGTGACCAGCAACATGTGTTCGCCCTGGCTGCTGCGCACTTCCTCCACGCCGATGTTGCCGCTGTGAAGCGCTTTTTCGCGCGCCCGCCCGGCCAGGCCCAGCACCCAGGCTTCGGCCTCCTCCGGCGCGCCTTGCTCGCACAGCAGCTTGCGCGCCGCCTGGTTGCTGAGGATGATTTTGCCGCCCTGCTCGAAGAAGATCGGATAGGGCAGCATATTGAGCACGCTGACGTAGGAGTTTTGCCAGGCGCGCATCTGCCGCATCAGCCGTTCGATTTCGTCGGCGCCGGACTCGGGCTCCTGGCCGCGCAGCGGCAGGTCCATGCCGGCTTCGCGCAAGCTCTGCCGCATCGCCTCCATTTCCTGCCGCAGCAAGAGATGAGTCTTGGTCTGCCAGCGCCAGGCGCAGCCGGCGTAGATCAGCAAGCCGCCTGTCAGCGGCGAGCTGACCGGAATCCAGATCTGGGTTTGCAACAGCAAGAGGGTGGACGTCAGCCAGCAGCCGCCCAGCCACAGCCAGGCGCGGCCGTGCATGCGCGCCGGCGGCGCCAGCAGGCAGACCAGCAGCAGGCCGAACATGAGGCCGAAGTTGACCAGCAGCTTGTACGGGGCGGCCAGCAGGGTGACCGGCCCGTGGTTCATCAGGGTCTGGGTTTGCAAGGCCAGGATCTGGCTGCGGGTATGGCCTTCGCGGTCCAGCGGGTAACGGTTGGAGCGCAGGCCCTTGAACGGGTCCAGCGCCAGATGGCCGACAAAGACGATCTTGTTGTGAAACGCCTGCCGCGGCACCGCGCCGGTCAGCACGTCCAGCATCGAATACTGCTGGATGCGGTGGTGGGCCGGCAACACCAGCAGCCAGCCGTCGGCTTGCGGCGCGCAACGCCGCCAGAACGCGGTCAGACAGCGGGTGTTTTCCCGCGGCGGCAGTTCATAGCCGGCGACGCGGATGGCTTCCATCACCATATGCGGCGCCAGCTTCCGGCCATGCTGCTTGTAGGGAACGATGCCGGTGACCACGCTGCGGTCCCCTATCAAGAGGTCGCGGTGCCCCAGCCCGGCCGCGGCGGCGTAAACGGCGGAGGGCTCGGGACCGTCCCGCCCCGGCGCGGCGGGGGCGTCGGGCGGCAAGGCCAACACCACGCGGCCGTGGCGCCGGATGGCGTTCGCCAGCATGCCTTCGTCCCGGCGCGACAGCAGGTTCATGTTCAGCGCCACGCTGTCGGCCTGCTCCAGTCTTTGCAGCAGCACGGCGTAGAGCACGTTGCCGTTGACTTCCTCATGGCCCAGCGCCTGCACCGTGGCCTGGTCGACATTGACGAGCACGACATCGTGTTCGTCGTCTTCGGTTTGCAAGGCGGAGAGCAGTTCGAAGTACAGCCGGTCCAGCGAGTGGAACAAGGCGTCCTGGTTGGGGATGGCGAACACCACCAGCAGCAGGACGAAGGCGATCAGAAAGCGCGCGTCGTGCCGGTGTCCGCGCCGGAACGCTTGGCAAAGCCATTTCATAAGACGGCCCAAGCGCGAAAAAAGGACGCGGCCAGCCAAGCCGGCGCCTCATTCAAGGAGCAGCTCAAGGCGAGACCGGCCGAAGCCCTTGGGCGCGCATGCGGGAAATGCGGGCACGGGAGACGGCCGTCGGCGCGCAATGCCAGAGTCAACGCGCAGCGGGTTGCAAGCGGGTCCTCAGACCCGCTCCAGCCGGTAACCGTAGTTGTACACGGTGGAGATCACCATGCCGTTGCGCGGCCGCAGGCCCAGCGCCGAGCGCAGATTGCTGACATAGGTGGCCAGGCTGGCGTCGTATTTGCGGTCCGCCTGGCCCCAGATGCGCTGGCTGAGAAAGTCCTTGGTCAGGATGCGGCCCAGGTTGCGGAACAGCAGCGTGGCCAACGCGAATTCCCGCGCTGGCAGCGTGGCGGCCTTGCCGCCGGGCAAGCTGACGCTGCGCGCTTCCGGATGGAAGGTGTAGCCGCCGGCCTCGAACGAGGCCTCCGGATTCCCCAGCCGCTGTTGCTTGCGAAACTGGGCGTTCAGCCGCGCCAGCAGCTCGCGCTCGCGGATCGGTTTTTGCAGATAGTCGTCGGCGCCGTGCTCCAGCGCCAATACGATGTCTTCTTCGTCGTCGCGCTGGGTCACCATCAGGATGGGCAGCGCCGACGGCAGCTTGGCGCGCGCCCATTTGAGCACCTCGACGCCGTTTCGGCCCGGCACCTCCCAATCCAGCAGCATCGCGTCGCAGCGCTGCTGTCGGAATTGGGCGACGAACTGGTCGCCGTCGGCACAGGCGACGGCTTGATGGCCATATTGTTCCAGCAGCTTGACCACGCTGGCGGTTTGGAGCGGACAGTCTTCTAAAATAGCAACAATCATCATATGCGTTTCGGTTGAAAGCGACGGACTCGCGGCGGGAGCGGAAGCGGCGCGCCTTTGGAGCCGCGGCGCGGCCGCGGGCGCAAAAGCGTTGGAAAGCCGCTGTCATCGGTCGCCAAAGAGGGTGATTCTTACGGAAGCATGGTCCGGGAATCTATAGGAGTACTCCTAACTTTCTCAATAATTCCTAAATTAATCCGGATGCATTGAGCCGAAACAAAACACAAATCATGCCTTTAGAATAAATCCGCCCGCCGCCGGCCTCACGGCGCGGCCGGCGCCAGGAACACCCATTGCCGATAGCTGCCCTTGTCTGCGAAGTCGCCCAGCTCCGCGGCGAAGCCCCGCTGCTTCAAGGGCCGGCCTTCCGCCAGGCTGTGCACGCCGACGATGCCGCCGTCCGCGCCCTTGATCAGCCCCCATTCCGGCTTGCCCGTGAGCGGATCGGCGTAGAGGCGGCGCAGGTGGCGGCGGGTGAAGGGCACGCGTTCGTCCTTGAGCAGGGCGTCCAGCGTTTTGGGATAGGCCGGCGCGGGGCCGGAACGGTGGTAGGAGGCGATGGCGCGCTGCAATTGCAGGCCGATGTGCAGCAGCTCTTCTTCCTTGTCGCCTTGTTGTTGCCGGCTCCAGGTGCCGGCCGCCGCGCCCAGGGCCGCGCTCATGGCCAGCACCAGCGTCAGCGCCCCCAGATAGGCCAGCCCGCGCTGCTTACCAGCTGCCATAGCGGCTGCCGTCCAGGCCGGTTCCCGGCGCGCCGCTGGCCACGTCGCCGACGCCGCCCTCCTCCGCCGGTTTGGCTTGCCAACCGTCGCGCCGGCCGGCGATGGGATCGAGCGGCAGTTCGCGCAGATAGCGGCCGGCCACCAGTTCTTGCAAGGCGGCCGGATTGGCGCCGTGGTCGGCGCGGTAGTCGTCTATCGCCTGACGCAGCGCGGCCAGATTGTGGCGCAGCACGGTTTCGCGGGCGCGGTCCTGCTGTTTGAAATAGTTGGGGCCGATCAGGGCCATCAGCGCGCCGATGATGCTCATCACCACCAGCAGCTCGATCAGGGTGAAGCCGCGCGCCGCTTCACCATTGTTGGTAGGGTATGCCATTGATGCCCTTTCTGAGGCTCTTGGAACGGATGTCGTATACGTCGCCGCCGGAGGCGAAGGCTTCCGCCGAGCTGTCGTAGCCGCGCGTGTCCCAGCTCGCCGCCGGGTCCGCGCCGTCGCAGCTTTCGCACATCGGATCCGCCGGCAGACGGCGCAGGAAATAGAGCTTGCCGCCGCCGGCGTCGCTCTTGTCCGGCACGCCGTCCACCAGGCTGGCTAGGCTGGGCGGATAGCCGCTCCGATCCGGAGAAGCGTCTATCTTCTTGTCCGTCACCGCCTGCCGGTAGGCGTCGATGGCCGTGCGGATCTGGCGCAGGCTGTGGCGAAGCTCGGCCTCCTGGGCGCGCCGTCTGGCCAGTTCGCTCAGCGGCAGGCTGGCGCTCAGCAACAGCGCCAACAGGGTGAGCGCGGCCAGCGTCTCGATCAGGGTGAAACCGGTTTGACGCGGCATAAGCACCTCAGGGCGCGGCCAGCGGGCTGTCCAGCGCCGGCGCGGAAGCGCCCCGCGCGGGCGCGGCAGCGGGCGGCTGCGCCTCGGTCCGCAGCGGTTCCACGCTCAGCCGGCTTTCGGTGCCGGAATGGAAATAGCTGTTGGAGGCGGCCGGCAGGTCCAGCGCCCGTTCTATGCGCGGGGTCAGCAGCAGGATCAGCTCGGTGTTTTCGACGCCGCGCTTCTGGCTGCCGAACAGGCCGCCCAGCCAGCTCAGGGTGCTGAGACCGGGCAGGCCGCTGCTGCTGCGGTCGTGCTGCTGTTTGACCAGGCCGGCCAGCACCTGGGTTTCGCCGTCGCGCGCGGTCATCACGGTTTCGGCGTTGCGGGTGCTCATCGGGTAGACGGTGCCGCCGCCGGCGGTCTTGACTTCGCTCTTGAGGTTGCTGACTTCCATATTGACCTTGACGCTGACCTCGTTGCTGAGGCTGATCCGCGGCTCCACTTGCAGGATCAGGCCGACGTCCTGGTAGTTGACCGATTCCGTCACCACGCCGTTGGCGTTGGTGGTGGTGACCACCGGCACTTTCTCGCCTATCTTGATGCTGGCCTTTTCCATATTGCGCACGCGGATCTTGGGGTTGGCCAGCACCTTGGTCTTGCCCTGTCTTTGCAGCAGTTTGATCGCCGCGCCCAGATCGCCGCCGTTGCTGCCGCCGACGCCGATGCCGTCGCGGTTCAGGCCCAGCAGATCGCCCACCGTCACCCTGTCCGAGCCCTCTTTCGGCAGCACCGAAAACCGCAGTTCCGCCGGATAGTCGACGCCGACGTCGAGCATGTCGTTGGTGTTCACTTCCAGCACTTGCACGTCCATGGTGACTTCGGACTGGGCGATGTCCAGGCTGGCCACCAGCCGCTCTATCACCGCCATCACTTCCGGCGTGTCGCGCACGATCACCGCATTGGTGCGCTCGTCCAGATGCACGTTCTTGGGCGAGCTGATCTGGCGCAGCGCGGCCAGCACCTGGCTGGCGTTGGCCTGGCTCAGGTAGAAGGCGCGGGTCATGAGCTCCCGGTATTCCTTGGCTTTTTCCGAGCGCGCCGGATAAATCAGCATGCTGTGCCGGCTGAGCACTTTTTTCTCCAGCTGATGGGTGCGCAGCAGCAGATTGATGGCGTCTTCCGCCGTGGTCCGGCTGGCGACGATGCTGGCCGGGGCGGCGACGGGCACTTCCGGATCGAACACGAAATCGATGCCGGCCAATTGCGAGATGGCGTCGAAGATGCTGGAAATCGGCTGAACCTTGAAGTTCAGCGTCACCGGCTGGCGCAACGCCTCGGCCAGGCTGGGGCGCGCGTCGCGGCGGGCGGCCTCCCGGCTTTGCAGCTCGTCGCGCAAGGCTTGCGCCTGCCGGTAACCGGGCTGCTCCTGCAGGATGCGGCCCAACCGCTCCAAAGCCTCTTGCGGGCGCTGCGCGCCGATTTCGGCGGCGGCGTCCAGCTCCAGTTTCAGCCGCAGCCGGCGCTCCAACTGCCGTTTCAGCTGCTGGGCGCGCATGTGCTCCGGCGCCAGCGCCAGCAGGCGGCTCACCTCCGCCAGCGCGGCCGCGTCGTCGCCGGTGTCCATCTTGGTCTTGGCCGCCCGCAAGGCCTCCTCCGCCAGCGCCGCGCTCTTGGCCACGACGTTTTTGCGGCGTTCCACATCGTCGGGCTTCTGCCGCAAGGCGGTTTCGGCCGCGCGCAATTGTTCTTCCGCGCCGGGCTGATCGGCCGGGCCGAAGATTTTCTTGACCGGTCCGGGCAGCGCGCATCCGCCCAGGGTCAAACCGAGGGCGAGGGCCAGCAGTGTGGGTTTGCAATGTTTCATGATGCCTAATGCCTGGTGAAAACGGCGTCGTCGCGGTGGCGGCGACGCCTCAGTGAGCCAATGGAGTCAGCGGGATCGAGTGCTCCCGCCCTTCGGCGTCCAACAGCAGCGCGCGCTCCGCCTCCAGGGCCTTGAACGTGTATTGCTCCGTCAGCCGGGCGCCCGGCTGCAGCGCATTGGGCGTCTTGCAGCCGACGCAGAGCAGGTAGCTGCGCGCCCGGCCTTCCAGCACCACCACGCGCTGGCCATCCTGCCGCCATTCGCCCACAGCGCTGAACGGCGGCGGCCCGGCTTCCAGCGGCGGCGGCGGCAAGGGCGCCGCCAAGACCGGAGCGGCGTCCGCCGCCGGGACGACGGGCTTGGCCTCTTCGCGCAGCGACGCCCAGCTCTGGACCGGAAACAGGTCGACGCCGTCGGCCCGCGGCTCTTGCGCCTGGGCCAAGGCCGCCCAGGCTAGCGCGAGGCCGCTCAGCCAATGGGCCCGCCGCCTCATTGTCCGGCTCCCAGCAGGCTGAAGCGCATGCGCATGCTCAAGGTCGCGGCATCGGTTCGCGCCCGGTCCAGCGTCAGCGCCTCCAAGCGCAACAGCGGTTGCGCCGTCAGCGCGCCCAGCGCCGCCATCAGTTCCGGATAGCGCCCGCTGGCGCTCAGCTCCACCGAGACGCGGCGCAGCGCGCCGCCGGCTTCCGCCTCTTCGCGATAACTGGCCTCATGCACGCTCAGGCCGGACTGGCGCAGCTGCTCCAGCAAGGCCAGCTTGCGCGGGGCCAGCGCCAGCCGCAGCTGGGCCTGCCATTGCCGCTCGCGCCCCGCCGTCGCCGGCAAGGCGGGCGTCGGCGCGCTCAATTGCTGGCGGCGCTGTTGCAGATCCGCCTGCCGCGTCTCTTGCTCCAGCGCGCCGAAGACCAACAGCAGGCCGCAGGCCGCCAGCGACAGCCGGCCGCCGCGCCCCAGTCGGCAGGCCAGCGTCTGCCGATGCCAGCGCAGCCGGGCCCGCCAATGACTTCCGCCGCCGGCCGGCCGGCCGCCGCGTTTAAAGGCCGCCAGCCAGCGGCCGGCGTCTCGCATCCAGGCCCTCATCGCTCAGCCACCTGCACCGTGGCCAGCACCGCCTGATTGGGATCGCCGGGCTTAAGCCCGTGCCGCAGCAGCCGCGCCCGACCATGGCCGGACGACTGGTTCAGCCTCTCGACGAAATGGAACACTTCCCGCACGTCCGCCGCGCTCAGTTCCAGCCGGGCCTGCTTGCCCGCGCCCTCAAGATGCAGGGACAAGATGCCCAGCCGCGGCGACCAGGCTTGTTCTATCGCCCGCAGCAGCGCCGGGCGCAGCCGGGTTTGATCGTCGCCCTGGACCAGCAGCAACGCCTGGGCCTTGCGCGCCTCCGGCGAGGCGGCCTGGGCGCGGCGCTGTTCGCGCTCGCGCAGAAAACGCTGTTGCTCCTGCCGCCGCTCCCAGGCCGCGGTGTCCTCCGCCAACCGTTCCAACTCCCACTGCCGCCAGCCCAGCGCCGCCAGCAGCATCAACAAGAGCATGGCGGCGACGCCGGCCAGCGGCGCGCTCGCCTCGGGGCGGCTGAAGTCCAGACCGCGGGCGTTCAGGCGGCGCATGGCTGGCTCGCAAGCAAGGGATGGGCAAGGCCCAGCCAACGCGCCCGCGCCGCCGGCGGCTGTGCCGGGTCATGGGTCGCGCACCAATCGTAGTCGCCGCCGGGCTCGCGGCCGCACAGCGCCTCCGCCGCCGCCACGCCCTCGGCCGCGCTCTGTCCCGGCGCCAGCGCCAGGGTGATCAGATCCTCCCAGCCGCGCTCGCCGCGCCACAGGCAGGTGACGGCCCCGGCCTCCGCCAACACCAGCGCGTCCGACGCCAACGCGCGCGGATGAGCTTGCAGGCAGGACGACAACAGATCGCGGCAGCCGGCCAAGCGCCAGCCGGCCGCCCGCGCCGCCGCGCTCAAATCGGCCAGCAGCGGGGCCTGGGCGGCGAAGGCCAGCCGCGCCGCGCCGTAAGCCGCCGGCGCCAGGCGGATGTCCAGTTCGCCCGCGACGCCGCGCTCGCGCAGCAGACCCCGCGCATAGGCGCGCCACTGGGCGCGCTGCCCGGACAAGCCGTCTTGCCACGGCAAGAGCTGGCTGTGCGCCCACGGATAGCCCAAGAGCAGCCGCACGCGGTTGCGCCAGGCCGGACGCCGGCGCGCGGCCCCGCCCAGCAGCATGGCCAGCGCCTCGGCCGGTTTGCCGTGATGGCGGCAACGCCGCGGCTGGGCCGGGGCGCCGGCCGGCGGCAGCAAGGTCGCCAGTTCGGCGTCGATCAACACGGTTCTGTCATTCCATGGCCACGGCACGGCTGACCTCCTGATAGGTGGTGAGTCCGCGCGCCACCGCCTCGAGGGCGGCGTCGCGCAGCGATTGATAATCGGCGCATTGCGCCAGCGCCTGCTGGCGCTTCTGCGGCGAGCGCTCCAGCAGCGCTTCCTTGAGCCGGCTGTCCAGGCGCAGCACTTCCGCCAGCGCGATGCGGCCGTGGAAGCCGCCGCCGCGGCAGTGCTCGCAACCGGCGCCGGCGCAGACGACGCACAGCCGGCGCACCAGGCGCTGCGACACCACGCCGTTGAGCGCTTCCAGGAAAGTGGCCGCTTCCACGCCCATGTAGAGAAAGCGGTCTATCACGCTGAAGGCGTCGTTGGCGTGCACCGAGGACAGCACGCGGTGGCCGGTCAGCGCGGACTGCACCGCGATGGCCGCGGTTTCGGCGTCGCGGATCTCGCCCACCAGAATGGTGTCCGGATCGTGGCGCAGGATGGAGCGCAGGCCGCGGGCGAAGGTCAGGCCCTTTTTCTCGTTGACCGGGATTTGCAGAATGCCGGCCATCTCGTACTCCACCGGGTCTTCGATGGTGATGATCTTTTCCTCGCCGGTATTGATCTCCGCCAGCGCGCCGTACAAGGTGGTGGATTTGCCGCTGCCGGTGGGCCCGGTGATCAGGGTCAGGCCGTAGGGCAGTTGCGCCAGCGCGCGCACGCGGCGCGCGGTTTCGCCGTGAAAGCCCAGGCTGTCCAGGTTCAGGCTGTCGCCGCGCTGGGATTTGTCCAGCAGGCGCAGCACCGCGTTTTCGCCGTGGGCGCCCGGCATGATGGACACGCGGAAGTCCACTTCGCGGCCTTGCAGCGCCACCTTGAAGCGGCCGTCCTGCGGCACGCGCTTTTCCGCGATGTCCAGGCTGGACAGCACTTTCAGCCGCGACATGGTCTGGCTGGCCGCCAACTGCCCCGGCACCTTGCGTATGGCCTGCATCACGCCGTCGATGCGGTAGCGTATCTGCAGCCCGTCGTCGCGGGACTCCAGGTGGATGTCGCTGGCGCGGCTTTGCAGCGCGTCGTACAAGGTCATGTTGACCAGGCGGATCACCGGGCTTTCGTCCTTGGCCAGGCTGGTCAGCGAGATAGACTCCACCGCCTTGGCCAGGCTGTCCTCGGCCAGATCCACCGCCGCGCCGTCCATCACCCGCTCGCGGGCCTCCGCCTGTTTCAGCCAGGCGTCGGCCACGCCGGGCAGGCTGAGGGCGAAGCGCTGGCCGCGGCCCAACAGCCGGTTTTGCAGGCCGAGACGCGCGTCCAGCCGCAGCGGTTCGGCCAGCAGCAGGTACAATTCGCCCCGCCACTCCAGCGGCACCGCCCGGCAGGACAGCGCTTCCGGCAGCGGCAGCAGATCGAAGCGCGCCGCCGCCTCCCCCACCTGGGCCTCGCTCAGCGCGGCCAGGCCCAGCAGCCGCGCCGCCTGCGGCAGGCTGGCCGGCTCGCGCTCCAGCTGCCGGTTCAGCAGCTCGGCCATCGGCAGGTCTTCCTCTCCGCTCTCGCGCCGCCATTGCCAGCCGGCCCTCGTCGTCGGGTCCATCAATGCTCGCATCACGTCTCCTCAGCCCATGCCGCCGGCCAGTTCGAATATCGGCATATACAGCAGGGCGACGATCAGGCCGACCAGGCCGCCCACCGCCAACATCAGAATCGGCTCGAACACTTTGCTGAATACCTCGATCGCCTGATCCAGCGCGCCGTCGTGGAACTGGGCGATGCGCTCGCACATGCCGCCCAGATCGCCGCTTTGTTCGCCGACGCGCAATAAGCGCTCCGCCACCGCCGTGGTCAGTTGGTGGCGCGCCAGGGTGTCCGCCACCGGCCGGCCGGCGCGCAACTCCTCCAGCGCGCGCGCCAAGCGCTGCGCGTAGGCGTCCGGCAACAGCCCCGCGGACAAGTCGAAGGCCTGCAAGGCCGGCGTGCCGCCGGCGATCAATAAACCGGCGGTGCGGTAAAAACGCGCCAGCACGAACAGGCGCGCGACATCCCGCAGCCGGGGCAGCGTCCACAACAAGCTCAGCAGCGCGCGCTGGGTTCGCCGGGCGCGCAGCAGCAGGCACAGCGCCGTCAGGCCGACAGCCAGGCCCGCGCCCAGCAAGCCGCCGTGAGCCTGGACCAAGCGCGCCCACCACAGCATGGCGGCGGCGCTGGCCGGCAGTTCGCGCAGCGATTCGAACACCACGGCGAAACGGGGAATCACGAAGAACAGCATGAACAGCAGAATGCCGAAGCCGACGGAGAGCACCAGCGCCGGATAGACCAGGGCGCCGGTCACCCGCTTGCGGATGGCGACGATGCGCAGCTCGTAATACTGATAGCGCTTCAGCGCCGCCGGCAGCTGGCCGCTGCCTTCGGACGCGGCCACGGTGGCCGCCAGCAAGGCCGGGAAGGCTTCCGGCTGGGCCTCCATCGCGCGCGACAGCGGCTGGCCCTGGTACAGCGCTTGCAATAGCCGGTCCAGCACGCCCTGCAAGGCCTTGTCGCCGCCGCCGGCCTTGTCGCGCAGCGCTTCCAGCGCCTCGATCAGCGCCAGGCCGGCCTCCAGCAACGCCGACAGCTCCTGCAGCAGCAAGCCCAGCGCCGCGCCCTTGAGCGCGCCCTCCGCGCCGGCCTCGCGCCTCGCCTCCAGCACCAGGCCGTCGTCCGCGCCCAGTTGGGCCCGCGCGGCGGCCTCGTTGTCCGCCCGCACCAGGCGCGTCCTCACCTCGCCCTGAGCCAGGACGCTGATCCGGTAGGCCGCCATCTCAGCCCCTCGCCTCGCGCTCGGCGCGCAATTGCAGATACTGCCGCCACACCTTGTCCACATAGCGCTTGCGCGCGCCTTCGCGCGTCGCCGCGCCGCCGGCGTTGTAAGCGCCCACCGCGCGCCAGGTGTAGCCGTAGCGCGCGATGAAGTCCGCCAGGATGGACGCGCCCACCTGTATGCTCAGACAGGGCTCGTCCAGCAGGCGCTGACGCGTGATGCCGCGCTTGGCCAGCCCCGGCAGATGAAGGCTGTTGATCTGCATCAGGCCGATGTCGTGGCTGCCGTCCTTGTTGTAGTTGACGGCGCGCGGATTCAGCGCCGATTCCACCTTGGCGATGGAATACAGCAGCAGCGGATCCACCCGGTGGCGCGCGCCGGCCTCGCGCCAGCAATTGGCCGCCGCCTGCGCGCCGTCGGCCAGCGCGGCGCAGGCGGCCAGCAGCGGCAGCAGTCCCTTACAGCGCATGGACCAGTTCACCGTCGCCTCCCGCCCGCCCGGCCTCGCCCAGGGATACGATCTCAGCCTCGCTCTCGCCGCCGGGCACCCGCCATTGATACGGCCGGCCCCAGGCGTCCATCGGCACATCCTTGGCCAGATAGGGCCCATGCCAGCCGGCCACGCCAGGCGGCGCCTTCAGCAGCGCGCCCAGCCCCTGCTCCGCGCTGGGATAGCCGCCAACGTCCAGCCGGTATTGCGCCAAGGCGTCGCCCAGGGTTTTCATTTGCGCCTGGGTGGCCTTGACCTTGGCCTTGTCCACCTGGGAAAACAGCTTGGGCCCGACATAACCGGCCAAGAGGGCGATGATCAGCAGCACCACCAGCAATTCCAGCAGCGTGAAGCCGCCTTGTCCGGCGGAGCGCCGTCTAGCGTTCATCGTCGTCATAAGATTCGCTTGTCCAAAAAACCGCGCCGCAAGAGCGTGCGCTGGAAGATATAAGCGGCGTCCGCGCCGGACCCCGGCAGGGACGGCGACGGTTCCGCCCCTTGCCAGCGCATGCTCACACGGGGCTTTCGCCGTTCTCAATATTTCTGAAAGGAATCTAAAACGACCGCGGCGGGGCCTGACGGCCGGCGCCGGGAAGGGCGTCCGGCGGCGCGGACGGGCGGCTTGAGAATGGTTTCAGAATCATGGCGCCGTCGCCGGCGGCGGCGCTTGAATAGCGTTTTTAATCGAACGCGCCGCGGGCATCCGTCCCAGCGGCCGCGCCTTGGAGAAACGCATGCCCTCTTCCGCCCCGGCCGCCAACCCTGGCTATCCGCGTCTGCAAATCCTGTTTCACTGGCTGAGCGTGCTCTTGATGGCCGCCCTGACGCTGGCCGGCGGCTTGCGTCACCTGCTGGCCGGCCACGCCGTCGCCGACATGCGCAGCGTGATGATCGTGCACATAGGCTGCGGCATGGCCCTGCTGTTCCTGACCCTGCTGCGCGCCGCCACGCGGCTGGCCGGTCCGGCGCTGCCGCCGCTGGCCGGCAGCAGCCGCGCGCAGCGCGCCTGCGCCCATGCCGCCCATCTGGCCATCTACGGCCTCATTCTGGCGTCCTGCCTGCTGGGCTGGATCATCGTCAACGCCAAGGGGCTGGCGATCCCGATGCCGCTGCTGGGCTTCGACTTCCCGCGCCTGGTCGCGGCCGACCCGACCCTGGTCGTCGCGACGGTGGGCCTGCACGAATGGCTGGGCTGGATCTTCTACGGTCTGCTCGCCGTCCACATCGCCGCCGCCGTCTGGCACCATGTCGCGCTGAAGGACGACACGCTGCGGCGCATGAGCTGGCGGCGGCCGGCGCCGGCGGCGGCTCCCGCCGCGGCCGACTGCCACCGTTGCTCGCCGGACACCCTGGCGCAGAACGAGGAACTGACGTCCGCGGACCGGCTGGCCTCCTGACGCGCGCCCGTCCCACCCGAACAGCCAGGCTCCGGCCTGGAACCGGGATGGCACAATCGAGGTCTTGACTGTTCCCCCGCCTATACGGAGAACCTACCCATGTTACGTCCCCTATCCGCCGTCTTGTGCTGTCTGCCCGCGCTGGCCCTGGCGCAAAGCGTGGAGCTGTCCTTCGTCGACGCCAAGGGCGACGCCGGCCCGGCCGGCAGCGTCCTGATCGAGGACACGCCCTACGGCGCGCTGTTGACGCCCAAGCTTGAAAAACTGCCGCCCGGCGTGCACGGTTTCCACGTCCATGAAAAACCCTCTTGCGCGCCGTCCGTCGGCGCCAACGGCGCGGTCACGCCGGCCGGCGCCGCCGGCGGCCACTGGGACCCGGACAAGACCGGCGCGCACGCCGGCCCTTACGGCCGCGGCCACAAGGGCGATCTGCCGGCGCTGTACGTGGGCGCCGACGGCAAGGCGAGTTATCCGGTGCTGGCGCCGCGGCTGAAAGCGGCGGACTTCTCCGGCCGCGCGCTGATGGTGCACGCCGGCGGCGACAATCACAGCGATCATCCGCAGCCCTTGGGCGGCGGCGGCGCGCGCATGGCCTGCGGCGTGGTCGAATAAACCGTACTCGGCAAGGAAAAACCGGCGCGATTGACAAGGCCGGTTTTTTTATTGACGATGACAGAATTCAAACGACCGTTTCAACCGAGATGAAACCACCCGCCTGGCTGTTCCGATTCCTGCTCAATCTGTGGCCGCCCTTCCTGGGCGCCGGCATCCGCGTCAAACGGCTGGCCGCCGATTTCAGCGATATCGAAGTGCGGCTGAAACTGGGCTTCAGCAACCGCAACTATGTCGGCACCCATTTCGGCGGCAGCCTGTACGCGATGACCGATCCCTTCTTCATGCTGATGCTGATGCACCAACTGGGGCGGGACTACTATGTGTGGGACAAGAGCGGCAGCATCGACTACGTCAAGCCGGGCCGCGGCACGGTGAGCGCGCGCTTCCGGCTCACGCCGGGCATGCTGGAGGACATCAGGCTGCGCACCGCCTCGGGCGACAAATACCTGCCGCAATTGCAGGTGGACATCGTCGATCAACAGAACGAGCTGGTGGCGAGGGTGTTCAAGACGCTGTACATCAAACGCAAGAAGAAATGAGGCGCCGCGCTTCAGCGCGCGGAAAACGGCAGCAGGTAGCGCTTGCCGTCCAGACTCAGGACGGCCAGCCAATCGCGGCTGCCGCTGACGCACAGCGGCAGCGTCACCGTCGCCTTCCAGTCCGCGCCGTCGCGCACAAAGGTGTAACGGTTGAAGCCCATGTCCATGTCGGCCATATTGAACTCCACCTGTGGCGCTTCCCGCGCCGCGACGCCCTGCAAGCGGATTTCAAACGGTCTGCCGTGCTGCGGCGGCGAGGCGAAACGCCAGACGCCGCCGCCCGGCAGGGCGCAGCTCGCCTGGCCGGCGACGCAGGCCAAGGGCGACGGCTTGACCGCTTGCCGCTCGCTGTACCAGCGGTAAATCAGGCCGAACTTGATACAGGCCAGCAGCAGCAAAACGCCGCCCAGCGCCAGCCATTTACGCTGTTTGGCCGTCATCGCCAAGCCCCCCGCATCAGCGCCACCCCATGCGCGCCGTGGCGGCGGGCGGCCTCCAGATCATCCATGCTCATGCCGCCCAGCGCGTAGACCGGCGTCGGCGCGCCGTCCGCCAGACAAAGCCGGAAACCGTCCCAGCCCAAGGGCGCCGCGCCGGGATGGCTGGCGGTGGCGGCCACATGGCCGAGCAAGGCGTAATCCAGCCCCAGTTCGCCTATCCGCGCCACCTGCGCCGCCTCGTGCGCCGAGGCGCCCACCCAGGCAAACGCCGGGCGCTCCTTCAGCGAGGCCAGCCGCGCCGTGTTCAGATGCACACCGTCCACCGGCCATTCCGCCACCCAGGCCGGATCGGCGTTGACCATCAGCTTGCCGCCGCGCTCATGGACAATGGCCGCCGCCTTGGCGACGAAATCGGCGAGCTCGGCGCGCGCCATCTGCGGCTCGCGCACCTGCACCATGCCCCAGGCCGGCCCCTGCTCCAGCCGCCGCAATTGGGCGTCCACGCCGATTTCGTGCGCGCAGGTGATCGCGTAGGCCGCCGGCAATTCCAGCGATTTGAGAATGGGCCCGTTGGCCGGCAACATGGGCTGCACCGTGCAAGCGCCTGGCCTCTGCCAGGCGAAGCTTTGGCCTTCCCGCGGCTGCGGCTCGCCGCGCCAGGACCAGACCCGGAAGAAACGCAGCCGCACCGAGGCGTGCTCATAATGATGGACCTTGCTCAGCCACGGCGTCGCGGCCAGCGTTTCAATGCCCATTTCCTCGTAGAGTTCGCGCGCCAGCGCCTGTTCGCCACTTTCGCCCGGCTCCACCTTGCCGCCGGGAAACTCCCAGTAACCGGCGTAAGGCTTGCCCTCCGGCCGGCTGCCCAGCATGAAACTGCCGTCAGGCCGCATCAGCGCGCCGGCCACTACCTCGATGATCTTGCTGTCGCTCATTGCTTGGTCTTGCCCGGTGAATATCGTTCCGGCTCTCCGCGGCCGGCAGCGCATTCTACCGCAAGCGCTCCCCAGCAATAAGGGCGCCGCGGCGCCCTTATTGACTCAACCAACGGTCTAAGACCTCAGCCCGGGCGGCCCGGCTTGGTGCAGCCGGCGTCCTTATAAGGCTGGGAGCTGAACTGCGTCCAGCCCGGCCCCAGGGAGAATTGCGAGCAAGCGAGCTTGCCGTCGAGCTTGCTTTGCCACAGATACCAGGGCGCCGGCGCGGCCAGGGTCATCAAGGGGAAGGACAAGGCCGCCAGGGCCAGAATGATTTTGCGAGTCATTGCGCATACCTCAGACAAAGTGAAGGAGAACATGGTCCGAATCTGCCGTGACCATGCGCATAAAATGCCAAACAAATATACAACACGATACTGTTGGCATAAAGCGCGATTTGCCGCCGGCATAAAGTCGCCTGACACGACGTTTTTTGCAAAAAATGCGTCCAGCGGGCAGATCCATCCCGGCCAATCGGTAACAAAGTGTTACCATTAGCCCTGTAAGGCAGCGAATTCAACACATTTGTCCCCATTGTCATGAACCCTCCGCCATGAGAAGGCGTTCAAGGACGCGCGCACGGAACAGAGACAAGACGAG
Source organism: Chromobacterium rhizoryzae (assembly GCF_020544465.1). Lineage (NCBI taxonomy): Bacteria > Pseudomonadati > Pseudomonadota > Betaproteobacteria > Neisseriales > Chromobacteriaceae > Chromobacterium > Chromobacterium rhizoryzae. Next base: position 1,169,817 of record NZ_CP066126.1, on the reverse strand, counting down.
AACGGCCTGAGACCAGGGAATGTTCAACAAGAGCATTCCGCACGCCTTCCGCCATGTCGGCTTTGGCTCCGCGCAGCGGACTTTGACCCCCGTCTTGCGGCGCGGCAGTCGGCTTCATCTCGCCCCGGCAAGTCCCGATTCGCAGCATCCCCCGCTCGCATCATCGATGCGGCCCCGCCACCGCCAGAAGGAGATTTTGCTTGGACACCCTGAATTCACTCATTCTGGCCGGCTCGCTGGTATTCCTCGCCAGCCTGGTGGTGTCCTCCATCGCCTCCCGCTTCGGCGCGCCGCTGCTGCTGGTCTTCCTCGCGCTGGGCATGCTGGCCGGCGAGGACGGCCCCGGCAAGATCGTGTTCAGCAATTACCAGCTCAGCTATGTGATCGGCACCATCGCCCTGGTGGTGATCCTGTTCGACGGCGGCCTGCGCACGCGCCAGGACAGCTTCCGCATCAGCCTGAAGCCGGCCGGAGTGCTGGCCACGCTGGGCGTCTTGATCACCACCGGCGTGACCGGCCTGTTCGCCGCCTGGGTGCTGAATCTAAGCTGGCTGGAGGGCTTGCTGATCGGCGCCATCGTCGGCTCCACCGACGCCGCCGCGGTGTTCGCCCTCCTGTCCGGCCGCGGCCTGGAGATCAACCGCCGCGTCGGCAGCGCGCTGGAGATAGAATCCGGCAGCAACGATCCGATGGCGGTGTTCCTGACCTCGGCGCTGATCGGGGTCTTGGGCCAGCAGGGCCAGGACGCCGGCGTCGCCGCCATGCTGTGGCTGTTCGTCAAACAGATGGGCCTGGGCGCCTTGGCCGGCTGGGCCGGCGGTAAGGCCATGGTCTGGCTGTTCCAGCGCCTGGGGCCGCGCGGCGCGATGTTGGCCCTGTTCAGCCTGGGCACCGCCGGCGCGCTGTTCAGCCTGACCACGGCGGCCGGCGGCAGCGGCTTCCTCGCCATCTACCTGGCCGGCATCGTGGTGGGCAACGCCCGGGTGGCGGACCTGCCCAATCTATTGAATATCCACGACGGCTACGCCTGGCTGGCGCAAGTGACCATGTTCCTGGTGCTGGGCCTCTTGGTGACGCCGTCCAATCTGCTGCCGGTGGCGCCCTACGCGCTGGCGATCTCCATCGTGCTGATGCTGGTGGCGCGGCCGCTGGCGGTATGGCTGTGCATGCTGCCCTTCCCGGTGCCCAAGGCGGAAAAGCTGTTCATGAGCTGGGTGGGCCTACGCGGCGCGGTGCCGGTGATTCTGGCCATCTTCCCGCTGATGGCGGGGCTGCCCAATAGCCAGCTCTTCTTCAACGTGGCCTTCTTCGTGGTGATGATGTCGCTGCTGTTCCAGGGCTGGACCATCGCGCCGCTGGCTGAAAGGCTGAAGTTGAAACTGCCGGCGCGGCCGGACGTGGAGCACCGGGTGCCGGTGGTCAGCGGCCAGGAAGCCCGCTATGAGGCGGCCTCCTGCCAGGTGCGCGCCGACAGCCCGGCCGAAGGCCAGCTGGCCGGCGAGCTGGCCTTGCCCAGCGGCGTGCGGCTGGCGGCGCTGTACCGCGACGAACAAGCGCTGGAACCGACGGCGAGCCAGACGCTGCGCGCCGGCGACTGGGCCTGCCTGATCGGCCCCGGCCCGGCGCTGGAGACGGCCGGCGAAGCCTTCCACCCGCCCGGCGAAGATCCCTATTACGGCTACTTCACCGTATCCGGCCTGGCGCGGCTGGCCGATCTGGCCGACAGCTACGGCCTGAATCTGAGCGACCGCGACCGCGCCGACAGCATCGCCGACTACTGCAAGCGCGCTTGCGGCTACCCGCTGGTGGCCGGCGACGTGCTGCGGCTGGACCGGTTGGAGATGGTGATACGCGCGGCCGCCGACGGCCAGGTCAAGAGCGTGGGCCTGCGCTATTTGAAATCACAATAAGGCTTTGCGCTCCTTGGCGCCGCGCCCGGCCCAGTCGCAGGCGAACTGCCAGGCGACGCGGCCGGAGCGGCTGCCGCGCAGATGGCTCCAGTGCAGCGCCGCCTTTTCCGCCTCCGCGTCCAGCTTCAGGCCGAAATGCGCCAGCCACTCGGCCGCCGCCGCCAGATAGGCGTCTTGATCGAAGGGATAGAAGGACAGCCACAGCCCGAAACGGTCGGACAACGACACCTTTTCCTCTATCGCCTCGCCCGGATGGATTTCGCCGTCCTGCACCCAGCCTTCGCGGTTTTCGCTCATTTTTTCCGGCATCAGATGACGGCGGTTGGACGTCGCGTACACCAGCACATTGTCGACGCGGCGCGCCAGGCCGCCGTCCAGCGCGGTCTTCAGCGCCTTGTAGGCGTCGTCGCCCTGCTCGAAGGACAGATCGTCGCAGAACAGGATGAAGCGCTCCTTGCGTCCGGCCACCATCTCGACGATGCGGTTCAGATCGCCCAGCTGCGCCTTGTCCACCTCGATGATGCGCAGGCCCTTGGCGGCGAAGGCCGGCAACAGCGCCTTGACCAGCGAGGACTTGCCGGTGCCGCGCGCGCCGGTGAGCAGCACATTGTTGGCCGGCCGCCCCTTGACGAACTGGCGGGTGTTGCGCAGCAATTGCGCGCGCTGAGCGTCGATATGGGTCAGCCGCTCCAGTTCCGGCGCGTGCGGCTCCGCCACCGCCTCCAGCCAGCCGGCCATGCCCTGGCGCTGCCAGCGGAAAGCCAATGCGCTCCAATCCGGCTCCGGCCGCGCCGGCGGCAGCAAGGGCTCCAGGCGCGCCAGCATGGCTTCGGCCCGGGCCAGGAAGGCTTGCAACTGCTCCATGATTTCCCCTCGATGCGAAACGACAAAAACAAACAGCCTGGCAGAAAGCCGCCAGGCTGTCGATATTCGCGGCCGCGGCCGCGGCCGAACTCAGTCCGCCAGATGTTGGAACAAGGGCGTGGACAGATAGCGCTCGCCAAAGGAGGGAATCACTACCACGATCAACTTGCCGGCGTTTTCCGGACGCTTGGCCAGTTCCAGCGCCGCCCACACCGCCGCGCCGGAAGAGATGCCCACCAGCAGGCCTTCGCGCGCGGCCACCGCGCGCGCGGTCTCCATCGCGTCCTCGTTCTTCACGCGGATGATTTCATCGTAAATGCCGGTGTTGAGGATGGCCGGCACAAAACCGGCTCCGATGCCCTGGATCGGGTGCGGGCCCTTGGCGCCGCCGGACAGCACCGGCGAGGCGTCCGGCTCCACCGCCACGATCTGCACGCCGGGCTTGCGCGCCTTCAGCACTTCGCCCACGCCGGTGATGGTGCCGCCAGTGCCCACGCCGGCGACGAAGATGTCGACCTGGCCGTCGGTGTCGTTCCACACTTCTTCGGCGGTGGTGTTGCGGTGGATGGCCGGGTTGGCCGGGTTCTCAAACTGCTGTGGCATGAAATGGCTGTCCGGATTCTGCTCCACCAGCTCGCGCGCCTTGGCGATGGCGCCGCCCATGCCGTCCGGCCCCGGGGTCAGGATCAGCTCGGCGCCGTAGGCGCGCAGCAGCTGGCGGCGTTCGCGGCTCATGGTTTCCGGCATGGTGATCACCAGCTTGTAGCCGCGCGCGGCGCAGACCATGGCCAGGCCGATGCCGGTATTGCCGGAAGTGGGTTCGACGATGGTGGTGTCCGGGCCGATTTTGCCGGCCTGCTCGGCGGCGTCTATCATCGCCACCGCGATGCGGTCCTTAACGCTGTGAGCCGGGTTGAAGAACTCCAGCTTGGCCGCCACGGTGGCGCCGCAGCCATCGGTCACCCGATTAAGCCGCACCAGCGGGGTGTTGCCGATCAAATCCGTCACTGCATTGGCAATTCGCATCTTTATTCTCCACAGACAGTTTTGAAGAAAACCATATTACCCAGCATCATAAACAAGCCGAGCGACGATCCAAAATATTGTTTGCTTATAATCGACAAACTTGGCAGTCTCAGCCGGCCACGCGCTCTCCGCGGCCCGGCGGCTACACTGAAACCATCGCCCATCACCCGCAGACCAAGGTCCATTCCCCGCCTATGCCCACACAGGAAACCCTGATCCCGCTCACCGGCTGGCGCCGCAAGCTCTACATCATCATTTACGAGGCAGACACCCGGCCCGGCCGCATCTTCGACCTGGCCCTGATCGTCGCCATCCTGCTGTCGGTGCTGACGGTGATTCTGGAGAGCGTGCAAAGCATACAAGCGGCCTGGGGCGTCCAGCTCAAGATTCTAGACTGGTGTTTCACCATTCTGTTCACTATTGAATACGCCTTGCGGCTGATCTGCATCCATAAACCGATGCGCTATGTGAAAAGCTTCTTCGGCGTCATCGATCTGATGGCGGTGCTGCCGATGTATCTGGGTCTGTTCATCCCGGAAAGCCGCTTCCTGGCGGATATCCGCATCCTGCGGCTGCTGCGCATGTTCCGCATCCTCAAGCTGACGCGCTATATCGGCGAGGCCAGCGAACTGAAACGGGCGATGCTGGCCAGCCGCCGCAAGATCACGGTCTTCCTGGTCACCGTGGTCTTGCTGGTGGTGATTCTGGGTACGCTGATGTTCGTGATCGAAGGACCGGAGCACGGCTACACCAGCATCCCGGTCAGCATTTACTGGGCCATCGTCACCCTGACCACGGTGGGCTTCGGCGACATCACGCCCAAGACGCCGCTGGGCCAGGCGCTGGCCAGCGTGGTGATGATCACCGGCTACGGCATCATCGCGGTGCCCACCGGCATCGTCACCGCCGAAATCGCGCGCGGCAGCGGCGCCAAGAGCAAGACCGTGGAGGCGGTGTCCGGCACCCGGCTGTGCCCGCACTGCTTCACCGAGGGCCACGACTGGGACGCGCGCTTCTGCAAGCACTGCGGCGGACAGTTGCCGCGTCCGTCCAAGGGCGAGGTCAGCTAATGCCGGCCAGCAACTGCCGGTAGCGGCCGGCCATCGCGTCGTCGAAAGCCACCAGCAACACCCGCCGCAGGCCATGCGGCTCGCGCGCCAGCCAATCACGCACCGTCTCCACCGCGATGACGGCGGCCTGCTGCTGCGGATAGCCGTAAACGCCGCAGCTGATCGCCGGGAAAGCGATGCCGTCCAAACCATGCCGCGCCGCCAGTGCCAGGCTGTTGCGGTAGCAGGCGGCCAGCAGCTCCGCCTCCCCGTGGGCGCCGCCCTGCCACACCGGACCCACGGTGTGGATCACATGCCGCGCCGGCAGCCGATAGCCGGCGGTCAGCTTGGCCTCACCGACGCGGCAACCGTGCAAGCTCCGGCATTCCGCCAGCAGTTCCGGTCCGGCGGCGCGGTGAATGGCGCCGTCCACGCCGCCGCCGCCCAGCAAGCGGGTGTTGGCGGCGTTGACGATGGCGTCCAGCGCCAGCGTGGTGATGTCGCCCTGCCATGCCGTCAATTCGGTCTTCGCTTCCATTGCATCCCCTCCTCCGTCCAAGCCGCCATTATCCGCCCGCCGGCGCCAGGCGTAAAAAAAGCCGGCTGACGCCGGCTTTTTCCTTTTCCGCCTTAAGCAGGATTGTTCAACAGCGAGTTGCGCCGCGAATAGCCAAAGTACACTACCAGGCCGATCAACAACCAGGCCATGAAGCACAGCCAGGTCAGCAGCGACAGCTGAGTCATCAGGAAGCCGCAGCACAGGATGGCCAGCGTCGGGATGTAGGGCACGCCCGGGCAGACGAATTTGCGCGGCAGATCGGGTTCGCGCTTGCGCAGCACGATCACCGACAGCGCGATCAGGGTGAAGGCGGCCAGGGTGCCGATGTTCACCAGCTCGGCCAGGGTGTGCAGCGGCACGAAGCCGGCCAGCAAGGCGATGATGGTGCCGATCAGCCAGGTGGCCTTGTACGGGGTGCCGTACTTGGGGTTCACCTCGGAGAAGATCTTGGGCAGCAGGCCGTCGCGCGACATCGCGAACAGGATGCGGGTCTGGCCGTAAGTCATCACCAGGATCACCGTCATCATGCCGAGGATGGCGCCCAGGTCGACGAAGCCGGCGAACCAGTCCAGCTTGGCCACTTGCAAGGCCAGCGACACCGGGTGGTCGACACCGGCGAACTGCATATAAGGCACGATGCCGGTCATGATGGCGGCCACCACCACATAGAGCAGCGAACACACGCCCAGCGACCAGATCACCCCGCGCGGGATGTCCTTGGCCGGGTTCTTCACTTCCTCGGCGGCGCAGGTCACCGCGTCGAAGCCGATGAAGCTGAAGAACACGATGGCGGCGCCGTGGAACACGCCGGAGAAGCCGAAGGGCAGCGCCGGCTGCCAGTTCACCGGCTTGACGTGCCACACGCCGATGCCGATGAACAACAACACCACGCCCACCTTGATCAGCACCACCACATTGTTGACGCGCTTGGATTCCTTGATGCCGAAGGCCAGCAAGGCGGTGATCACCATCGCCACGCAGAAGGCCGGCAGATTGAACAGCGTCTGCTTGCCCGGCAGCGAGCCGGCGGCGGCGGTCAGGTATTCAGGCAGGGTTACGCCGAAGCCGGATAGCAGGCTCTGGAAATAACCGGACCAGCCCACCGACACCGCCGACGAGGCCAGCAGGTATTCCAGCAGCAAGTCCCAGCCTATGATCCAGGCGATCATCTCGCCCAGCGTGGCGTAAGCGTAAGTGTAAGTGGAGCCGGAAACCGGCAGCATGGAAGCGAACTCGGCGTAGCACAGCGCGGCGAAGCCGCAGGCGAAGGCGCTGATCACGAAGGAAAGCACCAGTCCGGGGCCGGCCACCGTGGCGCCGGTGCCGGTCAGCACGAAGATGCCGGTGCCGATGATGGCGCCGATGCCGAGCATGGTAAGGTCGAAAGCGGAAAGCTCCTTGCGAAGCCCACGCGAGGTCTGAGCGGTAGCCAGCATTCCCTGGACGCTCTTTTTGCGCATCAAACTCATTTGTTTCACTGTCCCGTAACGGCCGTCCGGTACAACGACAAAGCGCCCGCTGTCCCGGCGGGCGCTTCATACTCGGATAGGGCCTGTATGATCTGTTGTGTCCTCTCCCCGCTGCTCTGTCTGTCGTTGGCTTTAAATAAACGCGATAACAAGGGCTTGCCGTTGTCGAGCGCGGTGCTTAAGCCGCCGATCCACGCAGTTCATGCCGGGGAAGAATGCGATAGTACCGCAGGGCCGGCCGCCGGCAATACGGGAAACCCCATATAGCCCGCGGCCATCAAACCCTGCGCGTCATCATAGCGCAAAACAAATCATGGCAATGGCATTAAATCTATCAATTTGCGCGCGGCGTTCTCCAATTGCTGACGACCGTTGTCGCCGTCGCCCAATTCCTGCTGGCCCTGCCACAACATGGCGCCGTCGGCGCTGTTGACCACTTCCAGCGCCAGCGTGCGCACCGTGCGCACCTGATAGTCCGGCGACCAATACATGCCGCCACCGTAGCGCCAATCGCGCCAGCCGCCGGCGTACCAGCCGTCCGCCGGCCAATACACCTGGCGCTGCTGGCTTTGCTTGAAGCACAGCTTCCATTGCGGACGCGCCTCGTCCACCGCCGCCCCCTTCAAGACCAGCCGGTCCAGCAGCCACTCGCGCATGTCCACGCCGGCGCCGGCCGACGGCAGGCAGCTCAGTCCCACCGTGCCCGCGCCGGCCCAGGACGGGCCGGCCGCCAGCAGCGCCAAGAGCGCCGCCATCGCTGTTTTCATCTTCATCGCCTCAATTCCAATAAGCCGCGTCAGCATACACTGACCGCAAATAGTCGACGAAGTGCCGTACCCGCGCCGGCAGCAGGCGGCGCTGCGGCACCACCGCGCACACCGGATAGTCCGGCGCGGAGAATTCATCCAGCACCGTCACCAGCCGGCCATCGGACAAATCGTCCTTCACCTCCCACAGCGAACGCCAGGCCAGGCCCAGGCCCTGCAAGGCCCAGTCGTGCAGCACCGCGCCGTCGTTGCACTCCAGCCGGCCGCTCACGCGCAGGTTCACCGCCTCGCCGTCGCGGCGGAACGCCCAGCCGCGGCTCTGGCTCTCGCCCAGGGACAGGCAGTTGTGCTCGGCCAGATCCTCCAAGCGGCGCGGCAGGCCGTGACGCGCCAGATAGGCCGGCGCCGCCACCACCACGCGGCGGTTTTCCGCCAGCCGGATCGCCACCAGCGAGGAATCGGCCAGGTCGGAGATGCGGATCGCGCAATCGATGCGGTCGCGCTGCAGGTCCACCAGCCGGTCCGACAGATCCAGCGTCACCTTGACGTCCGGATGGCGTAGCTGGAAACCGGCGATGTGCGGCGCCACGTGCTTGCGGCCAAAGCCGGCCGGCGCCGACACCCGCAGATGGCCGCGCGCGCGGCCGCTGCCGGAAGCCACCGCCGCTTCGGCGTCCTCCAGGTCGGCGAGGATGCGCTGACAGTCTTCGAAAAAGGCCGCGCCCTCCTGAGTGAGCGCCAGGCTGCGCGTGCTGCGGGTCAGGAGCTTGACGCCCAGCCTCTCCTCCAGCGCGTCTATGCGCCGGCCGATGATGGCCGGCACCACGCCCTCCTGGCGCGCGGCGGCCGACAAACTGCCCTGCGACACCACGGCGACAAAGGTCTCCAATTGTTTCAACATCCGGGCCGCCCCACGATTAGCTAACAAAAAGTAAAAGATGATATGTCTATATATGCATTTTTTTTTACGCTTTGCCTAGATAGACTAGCCAGGTCCCGTTTCACTGTCCCAGGTCCGGACGCGGGCGCCGCCCGTCCCGGCGCGTCCGCTCGCCGCCCCGTCCAACGATGCAAAGGAGTCCCAGCATGGCAGCCGCGCTTCCCCAGGGGATGGAAATCCTCGCTACGCTCACCCCGGCCTACGCCGACATCCTCAGCCACGACGCGCTGGCCTTCGTCGCCAAGCTGCACCGCCGCTTCGAGCCGCGCCGCCGCGAGCTGATGGCCGCCCGCGCCGCGCGCCAGGCGGAACTGGACGCCGGCAAGCTGCCGGACTTCCTGCCCGACACCGCCGCCGTCCGCGCCGGCGACTGGAAGATCGCGCCGCTGCCGGACGACTTGCTGGACCGCCGCGTGGAAATCACCGGCCCGGTGGACCGCAAGATGATGATCAACGCGCTCAATTCCGGCGCCAAGAGCTTCATGGCGGACTTCGAGGACTCCAACTGCCCAAGCTGGGACAACCAGATCAACGGCCAGATCAATGTCCGCGACGCCTACCGCAAGACCATTTCCTTCGCCAACCCGGACGGCAAGCAATACCGGCTCAACGCCGACACCGCCACCTTGCTGCTGCGGCCGCGCGGCTGGCATTTGATGGAAAAGCACGTCAAGGTGGACGGCGACATCGTCTCCGGCGCGCTGTTCGACTTCGCCCTGTCCTTCTTCCACAACATCGAATTCTTGCGCGGCTCGGGCAGCGCCACTTATTACTACCTGCCCAAGATGGAAAGCCATCTGGAAGCGCGGCTGTGGAACGAGGTGTTCGTCTTCGCCCAACAGGAGCTGTCCATCCCCCAGGGCACGATCAAGGCCACGGTATTGATCGAAACCATACTCGCCGCCTTCGAAATGGACGAAATCCTGTACGAATTGCGCGAGCACAGCGCCGGCCTCAACGCCGGCCGCTGGGACTACATCTTCAGCTGCATCAAGAAATTCCGCCAGAACCGCGACTTCTGCCTGGCCAACCGCGCCCAGATCACCATGACGGTGCCCTTCATGCGCGCCTACGCGCTGCTGCTGCTGAAAACCTGCCATCGCCGCGCGGCGCCGGCGATAGGCGGCATGGCGGCGCTGATTCCGATCAAGAACGATCCGGAGGCCAACGAGAAGGCGCTGGCCGGCGTCCGGGCGGACAAGGAACGCGACGCCGCCGACGGCTACGACGGCGGCTGGGTGGCCCACCCCGGCCTGGTGCCCATCGCCGCCGAGGCCTTCGGCAAGGTGCTGGGCGACGCGCCCAACCAGATCGCCAAGCAGCGGCCGGACGTTCAGGTCGGCGCCGCCGACTTGCTCAACTTCCAGCCGGAAGCGCCGATCACCGAAGCCGGGCTGGCGATGAACATCAATGTCGGCATCCAGTACCTGGGCGCCTGGATTTCCGGCAACGGCTGCGTGCCCATCCACAATCTGATGGAAGACGCCGCCACCGCCGAGATCTCCCGCTCTCAGATCTGGCAATGGATGCGCAGCCCCAAGGGCGTGCTGGACGACGGCCGCAAAGTCACCGTCGAGCTGTTCCGCCAGCTGCACGCGGCGGAGACGGCCAAGCTCAAGGCCGAGTACGGCGCGCGCTGGACCCGCCAGTACGACGACGCGGCGGCGATGTTCGATCTGCTGACCACCTCGGACGATTTCGTCGAGTTCCTGACGCTGCCGGGATACGAATACCTGGCCTGACAGGACAAATGAATCCCGGCGGCCTCATTGTCGGGATTTGTCAGCCCGGCTGCGTAGCTTTGCGGATTGAAGAGCATGGACAAGGGCCCTATGATGGGCCGCTTGTCATAATTCACCTTGCAAAGCGCGCCCGCCTCGGAGCCTGTTCAAGCTCTGGCGCCCGCCCGCGACACAGGGCGCCGCGCTCGCTGCGCGAGCTTTCAACGCGCGCAGCGGACTTTGAACAGACTCCTACATGCAAAGCATCCTCGACTTTCAGGCCACCGTGCTCAGCACCACCGGTTACGGCCTGGTGCTGACCGCCGTCATCACGATGTTCTGGCTGCGCAACCGCGACGAGCGGGCCTTTCTGTATTTCTGCGCGGCCGGCATCTGCGTCAGCCTGGGCGGCGTGTTCAGCCTCTTGCCCATCGGCCTGCCGCCGTGGCCGCAACTGGTGTTCAACAATCTGCTGTGGATGCTGTTCCATCCCGTCGCGCTCTGCGGCATCCGCCATCTGAACGGCAAGCGTCCGCGCGTCTGGCAAAGCCTGCTGCTGACGGCCGCCGGCATGAGCGCCTATATACTGGCCGGCCCGGCCGATATGGGACGCCGCACCGCCGCGGTCTGCCTGGTTTATCTGATCGCCTGGCTGCTGGCCGCGCGCGAGCTGTGGCCCGGACATTCGCGCATCGGCGGCGCCGGCCGCAAGATGGCGCTGACGGTCTGCCTGCTGTACGCCTTGCTGGCGCTGGCGCGCATCGTCCACGCCGGCTGGGCCGGCAAGGTCTACGACGCCGACGCGATGCGCTTCACCATGCTCAGTTCGCTGGGCATGCACTGGCTCAGCTTCAGCTTCATCCTGTGCGCGCTGTACATCTGCTACGAGCGCGCGCTGGAGCGGACCCAGCACCAGGCCAGCCACGACGGCCTGACCAATCTGCTCAACCAGCGCCGCTTCCGCGAACTGGCCGAGGCCGCCTGCCGCCGCGCCTGGCGCGAGCGCAAACCGCTGGCGCTGCTGCTCTTGGACGTGGACCACTTCAAAAGCATCAACGACCGCTACGGCCACCAGTGCGGCGACCTGGTGCTGCAACAACTGGCCGCCTGCCTGCGCGCGGAGGCGGGCCGCGACGACATCGTCGGCCGTTACGGCGGCGAGGAGTTCGTGATGCTGCTGCCGCGCACCGGCCTGGAGGACGCGCACGCGGCCGCGCAACGCATCCTGCGCGCGGTGGACGCGCTGCGGCCGCAACCGGCCGCCGCCGCCCCGCCCTTGCGCGTCAGCGTCAGCATCGGGGTGGCCAGCACCAGCCAGCAGCCTTACGACGGCCTCTCCAGCCTGTTCCGCGCCGCGGACGGCCAGCTCTACCGGGCCAAGCGCAACGGCCGCAACCGGATAGAACTGGCCGAAGGACAGTATGCCGTCGGAAACTTTTCTCGGGCATGATGGGCCTACACACTGCAAATCGGACTTTTCCGATCAAGACAACAATGTCATGGGAATCGACACATGAACAAACCAACTCTCTTGCTTGCCAGCCTCGGAACCCTGTTCGCCGTCAGCGCCGCCCCGGCGCTGGCCGAAAGCACCCAGCTCAATCTGTCCGCCAGCGCGCAGCGCGAAGTGGCCAACGACCAGATCAGCGCCACCTTCTACCAGCAAATGAGCAACGCCCAGCCGGCGGTGCTGGCCGATAGGCTTAACAAGGCCGCCGCCCAGGGCATTGCGCTGGGCCGCAACTACTCCAAGGTGCAGCTGTCCAGCGGCGGCTACAACACCTGGCCCAATTACGACAAAAACGGCAAGATTCAGGGCTGGCAAGGCCGGGTGGAAATCCAGCTGAAGAGCCGCGACTTCACCCAGGCCGCCGAACTGATGGCCAAACTGCAACAGAACCTGTTGCTGCAAGGGCTGCAATTCAGCGTGTCCGACCAGGCGCGCAAGGAAGCCGAGCAGAGCATGCTGCCGGAGGCCATCGCCAATCTGGAAGCCCAGGCCAAGATCGCCGCCAAGGCAATCGGCAAAAACGTCAGCAATATCAAGGAATTGGACATAGGCAGCCAGTCGCCCATCTTCCGCCCGCCGATGATGATGAAGGCCGCCGGCATGGCCGCCAACGCGGAAGTGGCCCAACCGGACCTGCAGCCAGGACAATCGCAACTGCAACTGCAAGTCAGCGGCAAGGTGGAGTTGAAGTAAGCCTTCCAGCCGCCACGGCATTGCGCTAAAGTAGTCGCTCGCCAGGCCTCGCGTCCGGCGAGCACTTCGCCAGCCATCATCCAGAACGACCCGAAACATGAAACTGATCGCCTCGTTGACCAGCCCCTACGCCCGCAAGGTGCGCATCGTGCTGGCCGAAAAGAAAATAGACTGCCCGCTGGAGGAGGACGTGCCGTGGAACGCGGATACCCGCGTCGGCGACTACAATCCTCTGGGCAAGGTGCCGGTTCTGGAACTGGATGACGGCTCGACGCTGTACGACTCGCGCGTCATCGCCGAGTATCTGGACAATATCTCCCCGGTGTCGCGCATCCTGCCGCAGGAAAACCGCCTGCTGATCGCCACCCGCCGCTGGGAAGCGCTGGCCGACGGCATCGTCGACGCCGCGGTGGCCATCGTGCTGGAAAAACGGCGCCCGGACGACAAGCAGATGCCGGAAGTGATCGCGCGCCAACGCGGCAAGATAGACCGCGGCCTGGCCGCGCTCGCCGCCGATCTGGCCGACCGCCAATGGTGCAACGGCGTGGGCTACAGCCTGGCCGACATCGCCGTCGGCGCCTGCCTGGGCTATCTGGATTTCCGCTTCCCGGAAATAGACTGGCGCGACAGCCATCCCAATCTGGCCAGCCTGCTGGAGCGGCTGATGACGCGGCCGTCCTTCGCCGACACCCTGCCGCCGGCCGCCTGAGCCGCGCCGCCGTCACAAAAAACCGGGCCCAAGCCCGGTTTTTTCATGTCGTCTCGCCGCGCGGCGGATAGACAATCCGTTCTCAGACCGGCCGCGGCGCCAGCATGATGATGGCCATCCCGCACAAGGCCACCGCCGCGCCGGCCATGTCCCAAACACTGGGCCGCACGCCGTCCACCAGCCACAGCCACAACAGCGCCACCGCCACGTAGACGCCGCCGTAGGCGGCATAGACCCGGCCCGCCGCCGCCGGATGCAGGCTGAGCAACCAGACGAAGAGCGTCAAGGCCAGCGCCGCCGGCAGCAACAGCCACCACGGCCCCTCCTTGCGCAGCCACAACCAGGGCAAGTAACAGCCGACGATTTCCGCCACCGCGGTCAGGCCGAACAAAAGCAATAATTTCAAAGCATTCAACATGGGGTCTCGCTGCGCGCCGGCATCAGATCAGGCCGGCGGCGATATTGATCATCAAGGCCAACACCGTGGCGTTGAAAAAGAAGGACAGCACGCAATGCAGCGTGCCCACCTTGCGCATGGCGCTGGTGGTGTAGCTGACGTCGGCCGTCTGTCCGGACGTGCCTATGATGCAGGCGAAATAGAGGAAGTCGCCGTAATCCGGCTCCTCCTTGCCGGGAAACTCCAGGCCCGGCGCCAGGCCACGCGCGTGGGCGGCGTAGTAGGCGCGCGCGTAATGCAGCGCGAACATCACGTGAATGAAGGCCCAGGAGGAAAAAATGGTCAGGATGGCCAGCGCGACGTGGACGGCGCGCGGCCAGCCGTGCAGGTCCTTGACCGCCGCCAGCTCCAGCACGATGGCGGCCAGGCTGGCCAGCGCCGCCAAAACGGCCAGCGTCATCACCAGCGTCTGCCCCTCGTCCTCCAGCCTGGCCCAATGGCGGATGTGCTGACGGCCCTCGCTGAACATCATCCAGGCCACCAGCGCCAGATAGAGCGCGGCGCCGGCGTTCCAGCCGACGATGTAGCGGGTGATCTCCCGCATCGGCAACAGCCAGGGCAGCGCCAGCACGGTCAGCAGGCCGACGGCGGCGGCGATCACCAGCCGCGGACGGGCCAGCAGCATGCGCGCCGGCGCGAACCGGCGGACGGAGCGAAACAGGGCGGACATGGCGGCGAAACTCCCGGCAATGGATCAGGGCCTCAGTGTACCTGTCCCGGCGCGGGCGGCAAGCCCTCGCCGCTCAGCCCGGCGACGCGCTAAAGCGCCGGGTGAACAGCCGGCGGAAGGTCTCGAACTCGCCCGGCGCCAGCGTCAGCCGGCATTGCCTGCCGTTGCGGGTCTCGGTCAGCGCGTCCTCGGTCAGCACCCGGCTGCCTTCGGCGGTCAGCAAGGCCATCAGCCGGCTCTTGTTGAACGGCGAGCGCGGATCCTCGGCGATACGGCGCTGGATCTCGCTCAGCGCGCCGCAATCGGCGATCTCGTCGTCCAGATCGAAACCGTAGGCGATGCGCCAGCTCTCGCCCTCCCCCGGCGGCCGCCGCTCCAGTTGCGCGAAGCCGGCGCCGGCCGGCCAGGCCACTCGGTAGTCGCCGTTGGCGGAGCGCGCCACTTCGCCGCACAGCGGCACCATGCGCAGCGGCTGCTTGAGGCCGTAGCCGCAATCCAGCAGATAGCCCTGGCCTTGATGCCACAGCAGAATGGCGACATGGGTGCCGCCCAGCGGCAACCAGTCCTGGCTGTCTTCATCGAAGATCGTCGCGCGGATCAGGCTGGCTTCCAGGCCGTTACGGCGCAGGAAGAGATAAAGCAAGGGATTGAGTTCGTAACACAGGCCGCCTTCGTCGCGCAGCGCGATTTTTTCCAGCAGGCTGTGCTCGCTGATGGGCTCGGGCCCGCCCTGGAACAGGCTCAGGTTTTCAAACGGCAGGCTCAAGGCCGTCTCGCGCAACAAGGCGTCGATGTCCTCGAAAGCCAGCGGCCGCTGCGCGTCCCAGCCGACGCGGGCCCGAAAAAGAGCGTTGATGTCCGGCATAGTCCCTCCCGTCTAGCGTCAGACAGGCAATCTAACAGCCGCCGGACGGGATCGACAGATCAATTATCCGGGCGAGACGTTCAAAAAATTTGATGGTCCGCCCCCTTGCGCTCAAACGCCGCTCACCACCAATGTTCCAGCTGCACCCCGAAGGTGGAGCCGCTGAGCGCGTTGCCGAAGGCGCCGCCTTCAGCCAGCGTCGAGCCGGGCGCGGCCGCCTGCTGGGCGGCGCGGTTCCAGCGCGCGTAGGTGTAGAAGAAGCGCAGTTCCGGCCGGCTCCAGAACGCCTTGTCCAGCGCCAGCGTCGGCGCGATGGTGAACTTGCTCAGGGTGCGGACCTGTCCGTCGGCGGCCTTGACCCGGTCGAAACCCAGCTCGGCCGCCAGCTTGAAGCGCTCGCCGAAGGCGTAGACCGGCCGCGCGCCGGCCGACCACCAGGTCTGCCCGCCGTCCGGCCGCGCGTCGCGCTGCCAGGCCAGCATCAGCTGGCCGCCGAACTCGCGCGTGGCCTGCCAGTCCAGCGCCTCCACCAGGCGGCTGCGGCGCGCGCCGCTGTCGCTGACGAGGCTGCCGGTGCCGCCCAGGCCGGTGCCCGGTCCCACCCCGTATTGCAGCGAGAACAGATTGCGGCCGCCCAACACGCCTTTTTGCTCGTGCAGCGCGCTGAGCGACCAGCCGCTGTTCGCGCCCGCCACCTGGCCGGCGCGCTGGATGTAGCTGAGGCCCAGGCTCAGCTCGCCGCCGGGATTGACGGCGATGCCGCCCAATTGCAGATCGTGCTTATTGGCCTGGTCCGCCTGCCACCAATTGTCGTTGCGCGAGAAGGCGTAGCTGAGCTTGAGCTCCCGGCCCAGCTTGAAATCCTCCAGGCCGAAGCCGGTGCCGCTGGGGTTCCAGAAATAAAAGTCGGCGATATGCACGTCGTGACGCTTGTAGTAGCGCCGGCCGGCCCACAGCGTGGCGCCGTTCAGCTGCGGGATGTCGCTCCATTTGGCGTAGGCCTGCGGTAGCCGGACATTGCCGTTGTCGCCCTGGAAGGTCAGCGAATGGCCGTTGCGGTTGTACAGGCTGGCCATGCCCACCACGCTGAGCTTGCTGCCGTTGTCGGCCTGGAACAGCTGCTGGCCCAGTTCCAGTTCGGCGTACTGCTCGCATTCGTTGCCGAGCCGGTACTTGGTTTCGGCGCCGGCCAGCTGGAAGCAGCTCTGTTTGCCGCCGCCGTCCGATCCGCCGGCGCCCAGGCGGGCGTAGCCGTGAAAGTCCAGCGCCTGGGCGGCGGCGGGCAGCAGCAAGGGGGCGGACAAGGCCAGCAAGGCCAGGCCGCGGGGTACGAATTGAGTCATTGTTCTCTCCATTTCCCTTAGTTTTGGGCACAGCGCGGCCTGCCGGCCGGGAATGCCGGCAGCTCGCAGAGGATTAACTCCTCGAAAATCTGAGGCTCAGTTCAGAACGGCGCGGTACATCAACGATTCGTAAGGCCGCAGCCGCGCCCGGGCGGGATGCGCCGCCGCGTCGGCGTAATTGGCGCACAGCAGCTGCCAGGCGTGATCCGGGCCCAGGTAGTCGGCCGGCGGCGAATAGTCGCGCTCCTCGGCGCTGAAATTGCTGATCACCAGCAGCTTCTCGCGCGCTCCGGTCCGCGCGTAGACCCATAGCGCCGTATCGTCCGGCGTCAGGCAGCGGTAATCGCCGTCGCTGAAGATCGGGTACTGCTTGCGCAGCGCGATCAAACGCCGGTAATGCTGCAGCACCGAGTCCGGATCGCGGCGCGCGGCGGCGACGTTCACCGTCTCCGCGTCCGGCGCCAGCCCTATCCACGGCTCGCGCCGCGAGAAGCCGGCGAAGCGGCCGTCGTCCCATTGCATAGGCGTGCGCGAGTTGTCGCGCGACTTCTGCCGGATCGCCGCCATCGCCTCTTCCCGCCCCAGGCCGTCGGCCAGCAACTGGCGATAGGCGTTGCGGGTTTCCACGTCGCGGTAGTCGTCGATATCGGCGAAGCCGGGGTCGGCCATGCCGATTTCCTCGCCCTGGTAGATGTAGGGCGTGCCTTGCAGGCCGTGCAGCGTGGTCGCCAGCATCTTGGCGGACTCCAGCCGGTAGCGGCCGGCGTCGCCGAAGCGCGACACCACTCGCGGCTGATCGTGGTTGCACCAGAACAGCGCGTTCCAGCCGCCGCCCTCGTGCATGCCGCGCTGCCAATCAGACAGGATGCGTTTGAGCGCGATGAAATCGAAGGGCGCCGCGCGCCATTTCTCGCCGTCCGGGTAATCCACTTTCAAATGGTGGAAGTTGAAGGTCATCGACAACTCGCGCCGTTCGGGATGCGAATAGGCGACGCAGTGCTCCAGCGAGGTGGACGACATCTCCCCCACCGTCATCAGATCGCGGCCGGCGAACACCTCGCGGTGCATCTGCTGCAGGTATTCGTGCACCCGCGGGCCGTCGGTGTAGAAATGGCGGCCGTCGCTGTCGTCCTCGGAAAAGGCCGGGTCCTTGGAAATCAGATTGATCACGTCCAGCCGGAAACCGGACACGCCCTTGTCCGCCCAGAAGTTCATCATGTCGAACACCGCGCGCCGCACCGCCGGGTTGTCCCAGTTCAGATCCGCCTGGGTCTTGTCGAACAGGTGCAGATAATACTGGCCGCTGGCCTCGTCCCACTCCCAGGCCGACCCGCCGAACTTGGAGCGCCAGTTATTGGGCCGGTCGCGCCAGATGTAAAAATCCCGATAGGGATTGTCCCGGCCCTGCAAGGCCTGACGGAACCACGGATGCTCGGTGGAAGTGTGGTTGACCACGATGTCCAGCATCACCCCGATGCCGCGCAGCCGCGCCTCGGCCAGCAGCAGTTCGAAATCGGCCATGCTGCCGTAGGCCGGGTCTATGGCGTAGTAATCGCTGACGTCGTAGCCGTTGTCGCGCTGCGGCGAGCGGTAGAACGGCGTCAGCCACAAATAATCCACGCCCAGCCAGGCCAGGTAGTCCAGCTTGTCCGCCACCCCCAGCAGATCGC
Source organism: Chromobacterium rhizoryzae (assembly GCF_020544465.1). Lineage (NCBI taxonomy): Bacteria > Pseudomonadati > Pseudomonadota > Betaproteobacteria > Neisseriales > Chromobacteriaceae > Chromobacterium > Chromobacterium rhizoryzae. Next base: position 1,151,595 of record NZ_CP066126.1, on the reverse strand, counting down.
CGGTGGCCGTGCCGTGGTGGCTGTAAAAGCTCTTGGGGTAAATCTGGTACACCACCGCGGATTTCAAATTCTTGTTCATCGGAACGGCTTTCGTATCAGGACTGCGGCAGCTGACGGCGCGCCAATACCCAGGTCAGCGCGAACGGCGTCACCAGGGCCACCACCATGCCCACCAGGAACATCGGAATCTGCTGCGGAATGATGGAGATGAAGGCCGGCAGGCCGCCGACGCCTATCGCCGAAGCGCGCACATGGCTGAGGGTGATGGTGGCCGCCGCCAGCGCGGAACCGGCCAGCGCCGCGTAGAACGGCAGCTTGTAGCGCAGGTTGACGCCGAACATCGCCGGCTCGGTGATGCCGAAGAAGGCGGAAATCGCCGAGGTGGACGCCATGCTCCTCTCATTGCTGGCGCGCGCCAGCCAGAACATCGCCAGCGCGGCGCTGCCCTGGGCGATATTGGACAAGGCGATCATCGGCCAGATGAAGGTGCCGCCCTGGTTGGCGATCAGCTGCAGATCCACCGCGATGAACATATGGTGCATGCCGGTCAACACCAGCGGCGCGTACAAGGCGCCGAACAGCATCGCGCCCAGCACGGGCGCCAGGTTGAACACATAGACCAGCGCGTCGGTGATGGCGATGCCCAGGTGGCGCGCCACCGGACCGATCACCGCCAGCGCCAGCACCCCGCTGACTACGATGGTGACGATGGGCACCACCAGCAGCTGGACGGAATTGGGCACCCGCGGCCGCAGCCACAGCTCCACCCTGCACATCACCCAGGTGGCGGCCAGGATGGGCAGAATCTGCCCCTGGTAGCCCACTTTCTCGATGCGGAACCAGCCCAGCACGTCGAAATACGGCAGCGCCGCGCCGTCCAGGCCGGCGGCGGCCTTGCCGTAGTTCCAGGCGTTGAGCAGGTCCGGATGCACCAGCAGCAGGCCCAGCACGATGCCCAGCACCTCGCTGCCGCCAAAGCGCTTGGCCGCCGACCAGCCCACCAGCGCCGGCAGGAAAACGAAGGAGGTGTTGGCCATCATATTGATCAGCCCCCACACCCCGTCCAGGCCCGGGTAGGCGTCCAGCAGGCTCTTGCCGTCGATGAACATGCCCTTGGCGCCCAGCAGATTGTTCAAGCCCATCAGCAGGCCGGCCACGATGATGGCGGGCAGGATGGGCATGAACACGTCGGAGAACACCTTGACCAGCTGTTGCAAGCGGCCCTGCTTCTGATCGCCGCTGGCCTTGACCTCGGCCACGGTGGCGCGCTGCAGCGCCGCCAGTTCGATCAAGGGCTGGTAGACCCGGTCCACGTCGCCGGAGCCGATCACGATCTGAAACACGCCGCCGTGACTGAACTGACCCTTGATCAGGTCCACCTGGCGCAAGGCCTCCTGGTCCACCCGGCTTTCGTCCTTCAAGGACAGGCGCAGCCGGGTAATGCAGTGCGCGGCCTGCTGGAGGTTGTCGCGGCCGCCCACCGCTTCGAGTATCCGCGCGGCTATTTTCTGGTAATCGTGGCTCATCTGAGGGTCCCTGTATCTCTCGGCCGACGGTCTGCGCCGTCTAGCCCGTTATCAAACCTGGCGGCGATATTGGCAAGCGCCGCCGATGCTGATGGCACGCTAACTGGTACAGACGAGTTGTGTCAACACTCGTATAGACGAGTTTGCGCAAAATCAAACGCCCCCGTGCGTGAACGCAACAGGCGCGATGGATCGCTTCAGATCAAGGAATGACGGCGCGCGCCGCCGCGCCGCTATTTGCGGCGGGCGACGTCGGAGAAGAAGAATTTGTCCAGCCGGTGGCGGGACTCGGTGTATTCGAACTGACGGCCGTCGTAGAGATGGGTGTGGTTCTTGACCACGATCACGTGGTCCATGCCATTCAGATCCAGATAGCGGCGATCGTCGTCGCCGCAGGCCTGCGCCTCTATCACCCGGCGCGCGTAACTGATGTTCAGGCCCAGCCGCTGTTCGATGAATTCGTAGATGGAGCCGGCGGCGGCCTCCCGGTCCAGGCCCGGCACCAGGCTGGCCACGAAGTAATTGATGTCCAGGATCACGTTTTCATTATCGATATTGCGCACCCGCTTGATCTTGAGCAGCGGGGTTTTCTCGCGCACGTCCAGCAGGCGCGCCAGTTGCGCGTCCGCCGGCACCGTCTCCATCTCCGCCACCCGGGAGCTGACGCGGCGGCCCAGATGCTGATGCGCCTCCTTGAAGCTGACGATGCCGCTGAGCTGGAACTCGATATTGCCGGAGCGCAGCACGAACACGCCCTTGCCGTGAATCTTCTGCACATAGCCGCGCTCCTGCAACATGTCCACCGCCTTACGCACGGTGCCGCGGCTGGCCTCGTAGCCCTGCATCAGCTCGGTTTCGGAAGGAATGCGGTCGCCTTGCTGGTAACGCTGGTTGTCGATGTCGGCGACGATGTCGGAAAAGATTTGGCTGTATTTGTTCACGGCGTGGATTCGGCAAGATCTGGCGGAGCGCCCCAGTCCGGCAGTCTGCCTCAAGCGCGGGCGACGCGCCAGTCCGCGCCGGACGCGTTCTTCCGCTCCGCGCAACACTGCATTGTCCGCCGCGGATATTCCGCCTGCCGCCGGCCCGGCGCACACTGGGCGCCTTCCCTCACCAGACAGGAACGTCGTCATGCACGCACCAGAACTCCGCCCGCCGCTGCCGCCCTTCGATCGCGACAGCGCCATCCTCAAGGTCCGCCTGGCCGAAGACGGCTGGAACAGCCGCAATCCGGAACGCGTGGCCCAGGCCTATACCGAAGACAGCCAGTGGCGCAACCGCGCCGAATTCCCGCGCGGCCGCGCGCAGATCATCGACTTCCTCGCCGGCAAATGGCGGCGCGAACACGAGTACCGGCTGATCAAGGAACTATGGGCCCACGACGGCGAGCGCATCGCGGTGCGCTTCGCCTACGAATGGCGGGACGAGGCCGGCCAGTGGTTCCGTTCCTACGGCAACGAAAACTGGGAGTTCGCCGCCGACGGCCTGATGCAGCGCCGCTACGCCTGCATCAACGATCTAGCCATCCGCGAGGACGAGCGCCTGTTCCACTGGCCGCTGGGGCGCAGGCCGGACGATCATCCCGGTCTGAGCGAACTGGGCTTGTAAGAACCTATTCAAAGTCTGCTGCGCTTCAGCGATACGGCGTTGAAAACGAGCTCAAAATGCTCATGTACCACGAGTACATTCCGCTTTTTCGCTCGTTTTCGCCTTGTCTCGCTCTCGCTCGCGAGACTTTGAACAGGCTCTAAGCCAGACCTAGGCGGGCCTCACTCCGCGAAGCAGGCATCCTCCAGCAACATGTCCTCGAAGAAGGCGCCGAAGGGCCGGGACGGATGGCGGATGTGGATCTCCAGCACCCACAGCATGCGCGCCGGAGTGAAGTCCACCTCCGCCAGCGGCCCCTCGTGGATGGCCGCGTGCGGGAAGTCCGCCAGCCGGTGACCGGACAGATCCAGATTCAAGGCCCAGCCGCGGCCGGCGGCGCAGTCCTCGGCGAAGCGGTACAGCTCGCGCCCGCTACAGCCCTCTCTCGCCCATTTGCGCCTCACCTCGTGGAAGATGGCGCGGGCGTCGGCGGCGCAGCGCGCCATCTCGGGATCGGCGCCGGTGACGAAGCTGTCGCCGCCGTCGCCCTCCCACTGTTTCCACACCGGGCCGATGTCGATGAAGAAAATATCGTCCTCGCCCAGACGCACGCCGGGATCGGAGGCCGCGCCGAAAGTCTTCAGCGTGTTGCGGCCGAAACGCACGTAGACGTCGTGCCAGCCGCGCAGCATGCCGCGCTCGGCCAGGATGTCCTTGGCCTGTTCCACCGCGTCCTCCTCCAGCATGCCCGGCCGCATCGCCGCGGCGATCAGGGCGATCGCCTGCCGGGTTTTGTCCCGCACCGCCATCAATTGCTGCGGATCGAAGGCCGGGCCCACGCCCTCCAGCGCCGATTGTTCAATGCTTGCTTCCATTTCATGCTCCTGTGCTTGAGTGCGGGCAGGCGGTCGCCTACCCGGGTATGGCTATCTGTAAACCGTGCAAGCTTGACTGCAGGGCGATCTGGCAGGCCAGCCGGCAGCGGCCCTCGTCCGCCTCCGACAGCTCCAGCGCCGCCAGCAGCCGACGCTCCGCGCGCTCCATCGCCGGCAAACGCGGCAGCCAGTCCGGCTCGACGCGCACCAGGCAAGTGCCGCAGGCGGCCTGCCCGCCGCAGACGCCGCGCATCAGACCGGCGGCGGCCAGCGCCTGCATCAGGCTGCCGGCGGCGGGCGCTTCCAGCCGCCTCTCCCCGCCGTCCGCGGCGCGAACGCTCACCGCCATGACGGCCGCGCTCGGCGCGGCCGACGCCGCCGGCTGGAAGGCGTCGGCCAGAAAACGCTCTTCCGGCAAGCCGCGCTGCCGCGTCAGCAAGCGGCGCGCCGCGTCCACCATCGCCGGCGCGCCGCAGGCGTAGACCTCCGCGGTGCGCAAACAGGGAAAATCCTCGGCCGCCGCCTGCTGGACGAAACCGCGCCGGCCGTCCCAGCCCGGATCGGGCTCGGACAGCACCGGCTCGAAGCGGAATCCCGGCCGCTCGCGCTCCCAGGCTCGCAGCTCCTCGAGCAAATACAGGTCGTCCGCGTTGCGGCCGCCCCAGTACAGGGTCACCGGCCGCCGCCCGGCCGCGCCCAGGCCCTGCTGCAACATCGCCCGCAGCGGCGCGATCCCGGTGCCGGTGGCCAGCATCACGGCCTGATCGACGCCGGAGTCCTCCCGCCACACGCAATCGCCATAGGGCCCTTGCAGCCAAAGCGCGTCGCCCGGCCGCGCCTGCCGGCGCAGCCATTCCGAAAACGCCCCGCCCGGCTGCAGCCGCACGTGCAACTCCACGCCGCCGTCGGCGCGCGGCGGCGCCGCCATCGAGTAACTGCGCGTCAGCCCGCCCGGAGCCGTCACCGAAACGAATTGCCCGCTGCGGAAAAACAGCGGCGCCGCATCGGCGCACTCCAGCCGCAACCCGCAGACCTCGCGCCCCAGTCGCTCTATCGCCGCCAGCCGGTAGCGGCCTGCGCCGCTGTCTGCCACTTGTGTCATTTGCCGCTCCTTGAATGTCCATCTCGATCACTTTAAGCCGCCGCTGGACCAGCAAAAACATCCAGTTTTGATAAGATTGATGGTCCAGAAACAGGAACGAGAGCCAGGAAAGGAGTCCGCGGCATGCTGCGAAAATGGGATTTGCAACTCAGCCTGGATAGAGACGGCGGGCTGCCGGTGCATCTGCAAATCGCCCAGCAAATCAGCGCCGACATCCAACGCGGCCGGCTGCGGCCGGGCGCGCCGCTGCCGGGCAGCCGCGAACTGGCGGCGCAACTGGGCATCAACCGCAAGACCGCGGTGCTGGCCTACGAGGAACTGGCGGCGCAAGGCTGGCTGCTGACGCAGGGCCGGCGCGGCACCTTCGTCGCGCCCAGCCTGCCGCTGCTGTCGCCGCGGTCCGCGCCGGCCACCACGCGGACGCCCGCAAGCATCCCCGCGCACGACGACATCGACTTTGGCGACGGCGTGCCGGATTCGCGGCTGATTCCCTTCGACGTGCTGGGCCGCGCCTACCGCCGCGCGCTGATCGCCGCGGCCCGCGCCGGGCGTCTGGCCTACGGCGACCCGCGCGGCGAACTGCCCTTGCGCCAGGCCTTGGCGGAAATGCTGGACATGGAGCGCGGGCTCAACGCCGACGCCGAACGCATCTGCCTGGTGCGCGGCAGCCAGATGGGCATCTATCTGGCCGGCCGCGCGCTGCTGCGGCCCGGCGACGCGGTGGCGCTGGACGCGCTCAGCTACCCGCCGGCGCGCGAAGCCTTTCGCTCTCTGGGCGCGCGGCCGTTGGACGTGGAACAGGACGCCGCCGGCATGCGTCCGGACGCGCTGGAGCGGCTGTGCCGGAGCCAGCCGGTCAAGGCCGTCTACCTGACCCCACACCACCAGTATCCGACCACGCGGATGATGCCGGCCGAACGGCGGCTGCAATTGCTGGCCCTGTCGCGTCGCTACGGTTTCGCCATCATCGAGGACGACTACGACCACGAATTCCACTACAGCCGCAGCCCGGTGCTGCCGATGGCCAGCCTGGACGCCGCCGAGCGCATCGTTTACGTCGGCTCCCTGTCCAAAGTGCTGGCGCCGGGGCTGCGCGTCGGCTACCTGGTGGCCGAGCCCGCCCTCATCCAGCGCTGCGCCGCCGACATCATGCTGATAGACCGCCAAGGCAACGCCGTCACCGAACTGGCGGTGGCCGAACTGATGCACAGCGGCGAACTGAAACGCCATCTCCGCCGCGCGCTGCGCATCTACCGCGCGCGCCGCCAGGCGCTGGCCGACGCGATAGACCGCCATCTGGCCGGCCTGGCCGAATACGAGCTGCCGGAAGGCGGGCTGGCGCTTTGGCTGCGGCTGCCGTCCTGGGTGGACATGCCGCGGCTGGGCGCGGACGCGCGCAGCGCGGGCGTACGCTTCCTGCCCGGCGGCGCCTTCGCCGACGACGGCCGCGACATCCCGGCGCTGCGCCTGGGCTTCGGCGCGCTGGAAGCGGAGCAACTGGAGCAAGGCGTCGCCCGCCTGGCGCAGGCGCTGCGCCGGCAAATTCCGGCGACGGGATTGCGGAGCTCATGACAAAGAACTAATCTGAGCCGACACCCTCACCCGAAAGGCCGCGCATGAGCCAAGCCCACGCCCCCTACCGGCTAACGCTGGAACGCCTGATCGACGCTCCGCCGGAACAGGTTTACCGCGCCTGGACCGACCCCGAACTGCTATGCCAATGGTTCACCCCGCGGCCGTGGACGGTGGCCTCGGCCGAACTGGACGTCCGGCCCGGCGGCTCCAGCCTGGTGGTGATGCGCAGTCCGGAAGGACAGGACTTCCCCAATCGCGGCGTCTATCTGGAAGTGCGGCCCGGGCGCCGCCTGGTGTTCACCGACGCTTACACCGAAGCCTGGCTGCCTTCGGCCAAGCCCTTCATGACCGTGACGCTGGAATTCCAGCCCCGCGACGGCAAGACGCATTACCGCGCGGACGTCTTGCACTGGACCGAGGCCGACCTGCGCGAACACGAGGCGATGGGCTTCGCCAGCGGCTGGGGCCAGGCCACCGATCAATTGGAAGACCTGCTGGCCGGGCTGGGCGGAGGCGCTTGAGCGTGTGCTTTTTTATCAATCACTTAGCGCCCGCGCCGTCGCCGGAACCGCCCACAGCGGCGGCGCGCCTTGCCAAAACAGGCAAAAAACGCTACATTCGGGCGCTCTAGCCGAAAACGCGCGGGTGTAGCTCAATGGTAGAGCAGAAGCTTCCCAAGCTTACGACGAGGGTTCGATTCCCTTCACCCGCTCCAGTCCGATTTCCCAACCCGTAACCTAGATCAAACCGCTGGCATGGCCCATCCGAGCATCCACCCATGAAATTGAACTCCGGCCGGCTGTGGCTTCGCATCGCTGTTTACAGCCTCACCGCGCTAGTGGCGGTCGTCGTGCTGGTGCAATCGCTGATCTACTGGCAATTTAATGAAGCTCAGGTGCGCGGCACCCTGTCGCACGCCTTGCAGGACACCGGCCGCGTCATCAGCATCGAAGGCCGCGTCACCCCGATATTGTTCCCCTCCCCCGGCATCCAGATCGAAAAGCTCTCCGTCTCCGAACCGGGCCAGCAAACGCCGTTTGCCCGCGTGGAGGAATTGCGCGTCGGCCTGGCCTGGTGGCCGCTGCTGTTCGGCAACCGCGAAGTGAGCTCGGTGGCGCTGTACGGCCCCAGCGCCAACATCAGCCGCGGCGAAGACGGCCGCCTGTCCATCGCCGATCTGTTTCAGCGCCATAGTCAGAGCAGCTTCTCCATCAAGCTGGACACGCTGAAGATACGCGAGGGCACCCTGGTGCTGTCCGACCAGATGACCCATACCGACAGCCGCGTCGCCAGCATCAGCCTGGACGCGGACGATCTGCGCGGTGGCGCCAGCCTCAGCGCCGGCGCCATCCTGGAACAGGGCTCGCGCCCGGTGCGCCTGGCGGTCAACACGCCGCTGTCCATCCAGGACGACCAGGTCAGCCTGGAGGCGCTGGACGCGGTGGCGATGACCCAGGTTCCCGGCCTGGGCGAAAGCAAACTCACCGTCAGCGGCCAGTACAAACTCAATTTCGCCACCTTGCAGGCCACCGGCAGCAATGTGGCGCTCGCCTTCAGCAGCGAGCGGCCCAGCAGCGAAGTCCACCTGGCGCTGCCGCAGATCAACGCCAGCTTCGACGAGCTGACCATGCCTTCCGGCCAGCTGAGCGCCAAGCTCAGCTACGCGCGCAGCCAGTACCAGCTGGAAGCCGCGCTGGAAAACCTCAAACTCAACGAAGCCGGCCTGTACGCCGACAAGCTGCACGGCGACTTCAACTGGCTGGCCGGCTCCACCAAGGTCAACGTCAAGCTCAACGCGCCGCTGTCCCTGGCCGGCATGAATCAATTGCGGATGCAGCCCTTGGCGCTGACCTCCACCATCACCACCCCGCTGCTGCCGCGCGGCAAGCTGGTGTCCACCATGGACGGCGCGCTGGACGGCGATCTGGACGAGCCGCGCTTCAATCTGCGCGTCGCCGGCAAGATGGACGGCTCCGACCTCGCCGTCACCGTCAGCCAGTACGGCCTGATCAAGCCGCGCCACGAAGCCACGGTGTCGGTGGGCCGTCTGGACCTGAACCGCTACCTGCCGGAAAGCAAGGGCGATCCGGTGGCCATCTTCCAGAACACCGGCGACATCCCGCTGGACTGGCTGGACCTGTTCGACCTCACCGGCAAGGTGGCTGTGGGCGAGCTGGCGGTGGGCCGCTTCCGCATCAAGCAGATCAGCAGCAATGTGCGCATCAACCCGCGCGAGCTGGAGCTGGACCAGATGTCGGCCGACATCTACGAAGGCAGGCTGCAAGGCGACGCCAGCCTCAGCCGCCGCGACGTGCCGCAACTGAAAGTGAACCAGACGCTGCAGGGCATGAAGATCCGCCCGCTGCTGGTGGACCTGTTCAACTTCAGCCGCCTGGACGGCAAGGGCAACGGCAAGATAGACATCAACGCCGACGGCAAATCCTTCGCCCAGCTGCGCGACACCCTGAGCGGCAATGTGCAGATGAGCCTGAACAACGGCGCGCTGACCGGCATCGACCTGGTGGCGGCGCTGAAGAACCTGCCGGCCGAGCTGAAGGAATGGAACAGCGCCGCGCAGAACGACCAGAAAACCACCTTCGCCACGCTGTCCAGCAGCTTCCGCCTGGACAAGGGCGTGGCGCGCAGCCAGGACCTGAAGCTCGCTTCCCAGCTGATGAATGTGGGCGGCGGCGGCAAGATAGACCTGAAGCAAAGCATCGTCGACTACACCATGGACGTGCAGGCCAACCCGCTGGCCTTCGCCCGCCTCAAGGGCGTCAACGTGCCGCTGAAGATCACCGGCCCGCTGAACGCGCCGGTCTACGCGCTGGACTTCAACGCCATGGTCAAGGGCAAGAAGACCGAGGTGGAAAAGCAGCAGGCGCTGAAGCAGCAGTTGCAAAAGCAGATCACCACCATCCTGCCTTAACGCCCGACAAACAGCATCAAGACGAACGGCCCCCGCGGCTCACGCCGCGAGGGCCGTTCGACGTCCTCCCGCCGGTCCTTACTCCCCCTGCAGAATCCGGTACTCGGCCAGCGCCAGTTGCTCCGGCGTGCCCAGCAACACCAGCGCGTCGCCCTGCTCCACCTCGAAACTGTCGTCGAAATCGGTTCGTCGCACCCGCTGACGGCGGATCGCCTTCAATTCCACGCCCAAATCCCCCAGATGCAGATTGGCCAACGGCTGGCCCACCGCCGCCGCTCCGGTGCAGACCTGAATGCTCTGCAGCCGCGGCACCAAGGCCTCGTCCATGCCCTCGCCCTCGTCGCTGACGCCGCGGAAGAAGCCGCGGAACAGGCCGTAGCGCTCCTCGCGCACCGCGCGGATGCGGCGCACCACCCGGCTCGGCGGCACGCCGACCACCAGCAGCGCCTGCGAAGCCAACATCAGGCTGCCCTCCATCACCTCGGCCACCACCTCGTCGGCGCCGGCGTGGCGCAGCTGATCCATATCGCTGTCGTCCACCGTGCGCACGATCACCGGCAGCCCCGGCCGCGCATGCTCCACCGAACTCAAAATACGCAAGGCCGCGTGGGTGTCGGCGAAGGTCACCACCACCGCCTTGGCACGCATCAGGCCGGCCGCCACCAGCACTTCGTGCTTGCCGGCGTCGCCGAACACCACCGGATCGCCGGCCTCGCCGGCCTCGCGCACCCGCTCCGGGTCCATGTCCAGCGCGAAGAACGGGATCTCCTCCGCCTCCAGCAAGCGCGCCAGCGCCTGACCGCTGCGGCCATAGCCGCAGATCACCACGTGGTCGCTCTTGGACATGCTCTCCACCAGCATATGGTGCAGGTCCAGCGCCTGGAACATCCAGTCCTGCTTGATCAGGCGGCGGGTGATCTTGTCCCCGTACAGGATCAGGAAGGGCGCGATCAGCATCGAGATCAGAATCGCGGCGATCGCCGCCTGAGCGGTGCCGGCCGGCACCAGATGCAGGTTCAAGGCCAGCGCCAGCAGCACAAAGCCGAACTCGCCGCCCTGGGCCAGGGCCAGCGCGGCGCGCATGGATTCATTGGACTTGTGGCGGAAGCCGCGCGCCACGCCGAACACCACCGCCACCTTGATCGGCAGCAGCAGGGTCAGCATCAGCAGCACTTCGCCGAAACGCTCGAACAACACCGTCAGTTCCAGCTTCATGCCCACGGTGACGAAGAAGAAGCCCAGCAGAATGTCGCGGAACGGCCGGATGTCCTCCTCCACCTGATAGCGGTATTCGGTTTCCGAAATCAACATGCCGGCGACGAAGGCGCCCAAGGCCAGCGACAGGCCGGACAGCTCGGTCAGCCAGGCCACGCCCAGCGTCACCAGCAGCACATTGATCATGAACAGCTCGCCCGAGCGCTGGCGCGCCACCAGATGGAACCACGGCCGCAGCAGGCGCTGGCCGAAGAACAGCAGCAAGGCCAGCACCACCACCACCTTCAGCGCCGCCAGGCCCAGGTCCATCCACAAGGTGTCGCTGCCGCCGGCGAAGGCCGGGAACAGAATCAGCAAGGGGACCACCGCGATGTCCTGGAACAACAACACGCCAATGGCCAGCTGGCCATGGGCCTGGTTCAGCTCCAGACGCTCGTTCAGCAATTTGCTGACGATGGCGGTGGACGACATCGCCAGCGCGCCGCCGACGGCGAAACCGGTCAGCGGACTGCCGCTGAGCCAGCCCACCGCCAGACCCACCAGCAACATGGTGGCCGCCACCTGACCGAAGCCGACGCCGAACACCAGCTGCCGCATCGCGCGCAACTTGGGCAGGGAAAACTCCAGGCCGATGGAGAACATCATGAAGACAATGCCGATCTCGCCGAGAAAGGCGGTTTCCTCGCCTTGCGGAATCAGATTCATCACGCCGGGGCCGGCCAGAAAGCCCACCACCAGATAACCGAGCATGGCCGGCACTTTCAGGCTGCGGCACAAGGTCACCGACAACACCGCGGCCAGCAGAACCAAGACGATAGGGGCTAGTGACGAATGCATCGCGCGGCGGGGCTCCTGAAGCGAGAGAAAGGAAAAAGACTGCAATTTTTAACACATGCCAAGCAAAAGATGCACCAGCCTGCGTTCAGCGATTATAACCTTTGATATACTTTCGAATTATGGAAAAAGTACAAGCTCCGTCCCGGCTCCAATTGGCCCGGGAAGTCCTGCAGATAGAGTCCGAAGCCCTCACCGCGCTGTCGCGCAGTCTAAACGGCGACTTTCTCGCCGCCGTGGACCTGATCCTGGCCAGCGCCGGCCGTCTGGTGATCACCGGCATGGGCAAGTCCGGCCACGTGGCGCGCAAGATCGCCGCCACGCTGGCCAGCACCGGCACGCCGGCCTTCTTCGTTCACCCTGGCGAGGCCGCCCACGGCGATCTGGGCATGATCACCGCCCAGGACATCGTGCTGGCGCTGTCCAACTCCGGCGAAAGCGACGAAATCATCGCCCTGCTGCCGGCCTTGAAGCGCAAGGGCGTGCGCTTGATCTGCATGACCGGACGCGAAAGCTCCACCATGGCGCAGGAGGCCGACATCCACCTGGACGCCCGCGTGGAGAAGGAAGCCTGCCCGCTGGGCCTGGCCCCCACCACCAGCACCACGGTGCAGATGGCGCTGGGCGACGCGCTGGCGGTCACGCTGATGGACGCGCGCGGCTTCGGCCAGGGCGATTTCGCGCTGTCGCATCCGGGCGGCAGCCTGGGGCGCAAGCTGCTGGTCCACGTTTCCGACATCATGCACAGCGGCGAGGAATTGCCGCGGGTGGCGCCGGGCACGCCGCTGAAGGACGCCTTGCTGGAACTGTCCCGCAAGCGCCTGGGCATGCTGGCCGTCTGCGCCGCCGACGACGCCCTGCTGGGCGTCTACACCGACGGCGACCTGCGCCGCACGCTGGAACGTTCCGCCAACCTTTACGATCTGACCATCGATCAGGTGATGAGCCGCTCGCCGCGCACCATCAGCCCCAAAAAGCTGGCCACCGAGGCGGTGTTCCTGATGGAGCAGAACAAGATCACCAGCCTGCTGGTCGTAGATGAAAGCAACAAATTGATAGGCGCGCTGCATCTGCACGATCTATTCAAGGCCGGCGTGATCTGAGTCGCCGGCATTAGCAAGGACAAGCATGCAAAGCATTTTTGAGCAGGCCCGCAAGGTCAAGCTGCTGATCATGGACGTGGACGGCGTGATGACCGACGGCCGCATCTACTACAACGCCCACGGCGAAGAAAGCAAATCCTTCAATGTGCAGGACGGCCTGGGCCTGCGCCTGCTGCAATCCACCGGGGTCCAGCTGGCCATCATCTCCGGCCGCGCCGACCGCTGCGTCGAGCATCGCGCCCAGGCGCTGCACATCGACCACTACTACGGCGGCGTGCACGACAAGAAACTGGCCTTGGGCGAACTGCTGGAACTCACCGGCCTGACGGCCGAGGAATGCGCCTTCATCGGCGACGATCTGATCGACCTGCCCATCATCACCCGCGTCGGCCTGGCCGTCGCGGTGCCGGAAGCGCCGGCTCTGGTGCGCCAGCGCGCCCACTACGTGACCGGCTGCTCCGGCGGCAAGGGCGCGGTGCGCGAGCTGGCCGAGCTGATCATGCAGGCCCAGGGTTCCTTCGACGCCATCCTGGCCAGGTATCTGGCATGATCCGCCTGCTGCGCTCCCACCGCCTGTTCCCGCTGCTGCTGGTGGGCCTGACCGGCCTGTTGACCGTGTGGCTGGACCAGGTCTCGCGCTGGGACAGCAACCGCCGCGAACTGGACCCGGACAAGCCCGAGTACGTGGCCGAACACCTGATCGCCACCCGCTTCGACCCGCAAGGCAAGCTCTACGAGCGGCTGATCGCCTCGCGCATGTGGCAATACCCGGGCAAGGACGACGCCTTCTTCGAAAACCCCGAGCTCTACCAGTACCAGCAAGGCGCGCTGCAATACCAGTTGATCGGCGACGTCGGCCGTTACAACAACAAGACCCAGCAAGCCTATTTCGACAAGAAGGCGACCATGATCCAGCCCGCCGCCGCGGACAAGCCGGAGACCAAGGTCGTCACCAGCGCCATGCATGTCGACACCGGCAAGAAAATCGCCCGCTCCGCCGCGCCCACCGTATTCTTTCAGGGCAAATCGCACGGCAACTCCGTGGGCTTCGTCTACCAGCAACAGACAGGTTTGTTGAACCTGCTGTCTCACACCAAGATCATTTATGAAAAATAAGCTCCGTCTCCTGCTGGCCGGCCTGGCGCTGGCCGCCGCCTCCGTCGCCCACGCCGAACAGGCCGACCGCACCAAGCCGATGGAAATCACCAGCGACAACGGCTGCACCATGGACCAGATCAAGGGCGTGTCCACTTGCGAAGGCAATGTGGTGATCATCCAGGGCACCTTGCGGCTCAACGCCGACAAAGTCGTCGCCACCCAGGACAAGCAAGGCAACCAGACCCTGGTGGCCACCGGCCGCATCGTCACCTTCCGCCAGAAAATGGACGGCAAGAACGAATGGGTGGAAGGCCAGTCCAGCCGCCTCGACTACAGCAGCGCGGCCAACCTCGCGGTGCTGACCGGCAACGCCCGGGTCAAGCGCGAAGGCGACCTGGTGGTGGGCAATGTGATCACCTACAACACCCAGAACGAAACCTACCAAGTGACCGGCGGCACCGCCACCGGCCCCAACAAGGGCCGCGTCACCGTGATCCTGCAGCCCAAGAACACCGCCTCCCAGCCGGCGACGGTCAAACCCGCCAGCGGAGCCGCCAAATGACGCAAAGCGTGCTCAAGGTGGAGCGCCTGCGCAAGCGCTTCAAGAAACGCACCGTGGTCAAGGACGTGGCGCTGGAAATCGCCAGCGGCGAAGTGGTGGGCCTGCTCGGCCCCAACGGCGCCGGCAAGACCACCAGCTTCTACATGATCGTCGGCCTGATCGGCGCCGACGACGGCGAGATTCGCCTGGACGATCAGGTGATCACCCACTACCCCATCCACCAGCGCGCGCGCCTGGGCCTCGGCTATCTGCCGCAGGAAGCTTCCATCTTCCGCCGCATGACGGTGGAGGAGAACATCGCCGCCATCCTGGAAGTGTCCGGCCTCAAAGGCAAGGAACTGGACAAGGAACTGGACCTGCTGCTGGACGACCTCAATATCGGCCACCTGCGCGACAGCAGCGCGCTGTCGCTGTCCGGCGGCGAACGCCGCCGCGTGGAGATCGCCCGCGTGCTGGCCACCCGGCCGCGCTTCATCCTGCTGGACGAACCCTTCGCCGGCGTCGATCCGATCGCGGTGATCGACATCCAGAAAATCATCTCCTTCCTGAAGGAACGCGGCATCGGCGTGCTGATCACCGACCACAATGTGCGCGAAACCCTGCGCATCTGCGACCGCGCCTACATCATCAGCGAAGGCTCGGTGCTCGCCTCCGGCGAGCCGGAAGAACTGGTCAACAACGAGAAGGTGCGCGAAGTTTACCTTGGCGAACACTTCCACCTGTAAGCGATGAAACAGACACTTCAGCTCAAGGTATCGCAGCAGCTGACCCTGACGCCGCAGCTGCAGCAATCGATCAAGCTGCTGCAGATGTCCACCCTCGACCTGCAGACCGAAGTCGAGCGCTTCTTGCTGGACAATCCCTTGCTGGAGCGCGGCGACGAAGCGCCGCAGGGCGAAGCGCCGGACGCCGCCGCCCAGGAACCGGAGGCCCCGGCGGAAAGCCGCGACGACGCCTCCGGCGACGACGGCGAACGCGGCGCGGAGACCGGCGAACTGAGCGACTGGGGCAGCGGCGGACGCCGCGGCGACGGCGACGACGAGCTGGACCCGATGCTGAACGTGCCCTGTCCTATCAGCCTGCGCGAGCACCTGCTGGCGCAGTTGGGTGAAGTGGCGCTGCCTACGCGCGATCAGGCCATCGTCCAGCTGCTGATTGAAGAGCTGGACGACGACGGCTATCTGGGCCAGACGCTGGAAGACATCGCCAGCCACCTGCCGCTGGAACTGGAAATCGAGGCCGACGAGCTGATGATAGGCCTGCGCCTGCTGCAGCAGTTCGACCCGCCCGGCGTCGGCGCGCGCTCCTTGCCGGAAGCGCTGGCGCTGCAATTGCAGCGGCTGGACCCGGACGAGCCGCAGCGCGGCCTGGCGCTGGCCATCGTCCGCGACCACCTGGCCTTGCTGGGCAACCGCGACTACACCCGGCTGAAAAAACAGCTGGGCGTGGACGACGCCGCACTGCGCGCCGCCCAGGCGCTGATCGCCCGCCTCAACCCCCGCCCCACCGCCGGTTTCGGCGCCAGCGACACCCAGTACGTGATCCCCGACGTCTCGGTCAGAAAACGCAAGGGACGCTGGGTGGCCTCCCTCAACGGCGGCGCCGTGCCTCGCTTGCGCGTCAACCAGATGTACGCGCGACTGCTGGCGGAAAACCGCGGCGGCAACGGCGAAATGTCCTCGCGGCTGCAGGAGGCCAAATGGCTGGTGAAGAACATCCAGCAGCGATTTGACACTATCCTGAAAGTGGCGGAAGCTATCGTTGAACGGCAGCAATCGTTCTTTGAACACGGCGAAGTGGCCATGCGCCCGCTGATTCTGCGCGACATCGCGGACGAGCTGGGCCTGCATGAATCCACGGTGTCCCGGGTCACCACCCAGAAATACCTGCTCTGCCCGCGCGGCCTGTTCGAGCTCAAGTATTTCTTCGGCAGCGCGCTGGAAACCGACAGCGGCGGCGAGTGCTCCGCCACCGCGATCAAGGCCCACATCCGCAGCCTGATCGACGCCGAATCGCCGAGCAAACCGCTGTCCGACAGCGCCCTGGTCGAAGCGCTGGCCAAACAGGGAATACAAGTTGCCAGACGCACGATAGCCAAGTATCGTGAAGCCATGCAGATACCGCCGGTCAACCAGCGCAAGACGCTGTGACCCAGGCGGCGGAATACAGCGATCCGGCCGACCCGACCGGACTGTCAACACCAGAAGGAGCTAGGGTATGAACCTCAAAGTAACTGGACTGCATCTGGAAGTAACTCCCGCCCTGCGCGAATACGTTGAAACCAAAATGGAGCGCGTTACTCGACATGTCGACCATGTGATCGACATTTCCGTTACTCTGTCTGTTGATAAACTGGTGCAAAAGGCCGAAGTCAACGTGCATCTGTCCGGCAAGGACATCCACGTGGAAGCCACCGAATCCGATATGTACGCCGCCATCGATCTGCTGATCGACAAGCTGGACCGTCAAGTGCTGAAACACAAGGAAAAGCAGTCTGAACACCGTGCTCCGGCGCCTGAAGCCAGCCTGTAATCCCTTGAATTGGAAGGCGGGGGCCTGCGGGTTCCCGCTTTTCTTTGCACTTGCCCGTTTTCAGTACTATCAAGGCAACGTAGAATTGCCGGGTTTTTCTCAGCCGCATGCATAATCCAATATGAACCTCATCGGCAAAATCCTGACACCCGAACACGTCCTGCTGGATCTGGACGTCGCCAGCAAGAAGCGCGTGTTCGAGCAAGTCGGCCTCTTGGTTGAAAATACCCGGGGCATCGCGCGCAGCGAAATCTTCGATTGCCTGTTCGCCCGCGAAAAGCTCGGCTCCACCGGCCTTGGCCAGGGAGTGGCGATTCCGCACGGCCGCGCGCGCGGCCTCAAGGACGCGATGGGCGTGTTCATCCGTCTGAAGACCCCGATTCCCTTCGACGCGCCCGACGGCAAGCCGGTGCAGTGCCTGTTCGTGCTGCTGGTGCCGGAACAGGCCACGGACCTGCACCTGCAAGTGCTGTCCGAACTGGCGCAGCTGTTCTCCAGCCGCCAGATGCGCGAGCAGATGCTGGGCATCCCCCTGCGCGACGAGCTCTATCAGCTGCTCAATAATTGGGTGCCCAATGCCTAGCATCAGCGTCCGCCGGCTGTACCAGGAAAACCAGCAGAAGCTCAACCTGACCTGGGTCGCAGGCACCGGCGGCGCCGACAATATGATAGGCAACGACGAACAGCGCCCCACGCAGGCGCTGGTCGGCCACCTCAATTTCATCCACCCCAACCGGGTCCAGGTGCTGGGCCTCGCCGAGGTGGACTACCTGAACCGGCTGGAACAGTCCGCCGCCAAGACCGCGCTGGACCAGCTGTTCCACAAGAGCATGTCGGTGGTGATGGTGGCCAACGACCAGCCGGTGCCCAAGCTGCTGCGCGACTACTGCCACACCCACAACGTCCCGCTGATGACCACCAAGCTGGAAAGCCCCTACCTGATGGATGTGCTGCGCATCTATCTGGCGCGGGCGCTGGCGGTGTCCACCGTGCTGCACGGCGTCTTCCTCGACGTGTTCGAGATCGGTGTGCTGATCATGGGCGATTCGGCGATGGGCAAGAGCGAGCTGGCGCTGGAACTGATTTCCCGCGGCCACGGCATGGTGGCTGACGACGCGGTGGAGCTGTACCGCATCGGCCCCGACACGCTGGAAGGCCGCTGCCCGCCCTTGCTGCGCGACTTCCTGGAAGTGCGCGGCCTGGGCATCCTCAACATCCGCACCATCTTCGGCGAAACCGCCGTGCGGCCGAAGAAGGTGCTGCGGCTGATCATCCACCTGGTCAAGGCCAACGACCAGGCGATGCAGGCGCTGGACCGCCTCAACATCCAGTCGGAAACCCAGGACATCATCGGCGTCACCATCCGCAAAGTGGTGCTGCCGGTGGCCGCCGGCCGCAACCTGGCGGTGCTGGTGGAGGCCGCGGTGCGCAACTACATCCTGCAGCTGCGCGGCATAGACAGCACCCGCGAATTCATCGAACGCCACACCAACTTCCTCAGAGACCAGGAAAATGCGCCTGATATTGATTAGCGGCCTGTCCGGTTCCGGCAAGTCGGTGGCGCTGCGCGCGCTGGAAGACGCCGGCTTCTACTGCGTGGACAATCTGCCGGCCACCATGCTGCACGAGGCGATGTCGCTGTACGCCGACTACGGCTACGAACAGATCGCCATCAGCGTGGACACCCGCTCCGGCCCGTCGCTGGGCGCCTTGCCGGCGGAAATGGAAAAGCTGCGGGCTCAGCATGTGGACGTGCGCCTGCTGTTCCTGGAAGCCACGCCCGCCACCCTGGTCAAGCGCTTCTCCGAAACCCGCCGCCGCCACCCGCTGTCCGGCGCCGACGTCACGGTGGAGGAAAGCATTCTGCTGGAACAGGACATGCTGGCCGAGATCATGGAACTGGGCACCCGCATCGACACCAGCGAGCTGTCCGCCAACGCGCTGCGCAGCTGGGTGCGCGAGCTGGTGGACGCCGACAGCAGCCGGCTGACCCTGATCTTCGAATCCTTCGGCTTCAAGCACGGCCTGCCGCGGGACGCCGACTTCGTTTTCGACGTCCGCTGCCTGCCCAATCCCTATTACGACCCGCAGCTGCGCCCGTTCACCGGCCGCGACCAGCCCATCATCGACTTCTTCCAGCAAACGCCGGAAGTGCAGCAGATGGTGGACGACATCCAGCAGCTGGTCAGCAAATGGCTGCCCTGTTTCAGCATGGAAAACCGCAGCTATCTGACCGTCGCCGTCGGCTGTACCGGCGGTCAGCACCGCTCGGTCTACATCACGGAACGCCTTGCCCGCCTGTTCGCCGCCGAACAGGTGCTGGTGCGCCATCGCCAGCTCTACCGCCAGAACTGAACGCATTCGGGCCGCCCGCCTACAGGAGACATTCATGCGCCCGATCCAAACCGTCACCGTCGCCCTGACCGGCGCCTCCGGACTGCCCTACGGCCTGCGGCTGATCGATTGCCTGATCGCCGCCGGCGTCCGCGTCTGGGTGCTGTATTCGCAGGCCGCGCAAGTGGTGGCCAAACAGGAAATGGACCTGACCCTGCCCTCGCGCCCGGCCGAAGCCCGGCAATGGCTGATGCAACGCAGCGGCGCGCGCGACGGCCAGCTGGCGGTCTTCGGTCGCGAAGAGTGGTTCGCGCCGGTGGCGTCCGGCTCCAACCCGGCCGACGCCATGGTGGTCTGCCCGTGCTCGATGGGCACGCTGGCCGCCATCGCCCAGGGCAGCAGCGACAATCTGATCGAACGCGCCGCCGACGTCAGCATCAAGGAACAGCGCAAGCTGGTGCTGGTGCCGCGCGAGGCGCCGTTCTCCGCCATCCATCTGGAAAACATGCTCAAGCTGGCTCGTCTCGGCGTTGTCATCCTGCCGCCGTCTCCGGGGTTCTATACTCATCCCAAGACCGTGGACGATATGATCGACTTCGTGGTGGCGCGAATTCTGGATCAGCTCCGCATCGACAATCAATTGACGCCGCGCTGGGGCGAGCCCGCCCCGGACCGCCCCGCGGCCCCCTAGCCAGCCGCCGCGCCGCTTGCGGCCCGGTCAAAGAGGAACCTTGGGATGCCGACACAAGACCAAAGCATTCTCAGCCTGGACGCCTTGCGCCAACTGGAGCGCCAAGCCACCGACGCCGGCTACAACCTGATGCAGCGCGCGGCGATGGCCACCGCGGACTGGGTCAGCCACCACCTGCCCAGCGCGTCCCGGCTGTTGATTTGCGCCGGCCCCGGCAATAACGGCGGCGACGCGCTGTACGCGGCGCTGGAACTGATGCGCCGTCGTTTCCGCGTCGACGTGCTGGTGCCCACCCAGCCCACTAGCCCCGCCACCTCGGAAGCCCTGCATGAGCTGGAGCAGGCCCAGGGCCATGTGATGTTCGATCTGCCGCGCGACTACCGCGCGCCGCAACTGGTCATAGACGGCCTGTTCGGCGTGGGCCTGAGCCGGGACTTCGACCTGGAATGGACCACGCTGATCGACCGCATCAACCAATTGGGCAGCCCCATCCTGGCGCTGGACTGCCCCAGCGGCCTGGACGCCTATACCGGCGTGCCGGCCAACACCGCGATCCAGGCCAGCCACACCCTGACCTTTTTGTGCCAGAAGCCCGGCCTGTTCAGCGCCTCCGGCGCCGATCTGGCCGGCAATGTGGAACTGGAACTGCTGGACTGCCCGCCCAGGCTGATCCCCGCGGCGGACGGCAGCATCAACCAGCCGGACGTCCGCGCGCTGCTGCGGCCGCGCAACAGCCACAAGGGCCTGTTCGGCACTGTCTGCGTGATAGGCGGCGCGCCGGGCATGCTGGGCGCGGCGCTGCTGGCCGGCCGCAGCGCCTTGGCCTGCGGCGCCGGCAAAGTCCATGTCTGCCCGCTGGACGACCGGCTGCCGGTGGACCCGGTGGTGCCGGAACTGATGATTTCCGCGCTGGACGAAGCGGCCGGCCTGCCCGAGGCCGACGTGCTGGCCGTCGGCCCCGGCCTGGGCCAGCAAGAACGGGCCGGCCGCCTGCTGGACCAAGTCATCCAGCTGCCGCAGGCGCTGGTATTGGACGCCGACGCGCTGAACCTGCTGGCCAACGACCACGCCGCCGCCGCCCTGATCGCCAAACGCCAGGCCGGCACCGTGCTGACCCCGCATCCGGCGGAAGCCGCTCGCCTGCTGGGACAAAGCACCGAGACGGTGCAAAAGGACAGGCTGATGGCCGCGCGCCGGCTGGCCAACCACTTCAACTGCGTGGTGGTGCTCAAGGGCGCCGGCAGCCTGATCGTCGGCCCGGACGGCTTCTACCATCTGAACACCAGCGGCGGCCCGGCGCTGGCGGTGGCCGGCCAGGGCGACGTCCTGACCGGCATCATCGCCGCGCTGCTGGCCCAGCGCATGGAGCCGTTCGAAGCCGCCAGCCTGGCCGTGCACATCCATGGCCTGGCCGGCGACGATTTCGAAATGGAAACCGGCGGCCCCATCGGCCTGTCCGCCTCCGACACCGCCTGGCGCGCCAGCCTGATGCTGAACCGCCTGATCCAGGAACGCGCGCAGGAACAGGCCACCTAGATCCAAGACCCCGCAAGCCCCCGGGGAAATCCATTTGCATTAGAATGGGTCATCGGCGCGCGGGCCGGCGGCATGGCCGTCCCGCGGCCCCTCATCCGTCACCCTGGGGATTACCTTGCAGTCACAATCTAAAGCTTACGCCTACGGACTCGCCGCCGTCCTGGCCTGGTCCACGGTGGCCAGCGCCTTCAAGATCAGTCTCGCCCACCTTAGCCCGGCCCAGTTGGTGCTCTATGCCAGCGCCGCCTCTCTCTTCTGCCTGCTGGGCTTGCTCGCCGTCCAGGGCAGGCTGCCGGAGCTCGCCCCGGCCCTGCGCCGCCACTGGCGCGCCTCGCTGATCTTCGGCGCCGTCAATCCGGCGCTGTATTATCTGATTCTGTTCCAGGCCTACGCGCTGCTGCCCGCGCAGGAGGCCCAGGCCATCAACTACACCTGGGCCTTGACCATGAGCTTGCTGGCGGTGCCGCTGCTCAAACAAAAGCTGCAGCGCCGCGACATCGCCGCCGCGCTGGTCTGCTATCTGGGCGTGCTGGTGATCGGCACCCGCGGCCAGGTGCTGGAACTGCGCTTTTCCGACTCGCTGGGCGTGGCGCTGGCGCTGGCCTCCACCCTGCTGTGGGCCGGCTACTGGATTTTCAACGCCCGCGACGCGCGCGAGCCGGTGATAGGCCTGACGCTCAATTTCGCCTTCTCGCTGCCGCTGAGCCTGGCCTGGTGCGCCTATACCGGACAGCTGGGCCCGGTGGCCTGGCAGGGCCTGGCCGGCGCCGCCTATGTCGGCGCCTTCGAGATGGGCTTCACCTTTGTCCTGTGGCTGACGGCGATGAAGCTGACGCCGAGCACCGCCCGCATCGCCAACCTGATTTTCCTGTCGCCGCTGCTGTCGCTGGCGCTGATTCATTTCCTGATCGGAGAGGCCATCCTGCCCTCCACCCTGGTCGGTCTGGGCCTGATCCTGAGCGGGCTGGCGCTGCAAAAACTGGCCCCGCGCGCCAAGCCCGCCGCGGCGCTGAGCGCCGACGGCGGCGGCTAGCTCCGCGCGCATCCGGATTTGGTATTCGCGCCAGAACTGCCTAGGATTCAGTGTGGGCACTTGGAACTGTGAACATAATGAAAAGCATAAAAACCAAATTGATGTTCTGGTTGATGGCCTGGATCACCGCCATTCTGGGGACGACGGGCCTGTTTTCCTATTTGCACAACCAGGAACGCAATGAGGCCGATTACCAATCCCAACGCGCCGCGGTCAAAGCCCGCCTGGCGATGTCGCTGCCGCACAGCGTCTGGCAGCTGGACGATGAAAACGTCAGGCTGACGCTGGACAGCGAGCTGAGCTGGCCGTCCATCATCGCCATCAGCGTCAAGGGGGAGTCCGGGCTCAGCCTGGGCCGCAGCCATGACAGCGACGGCAGCATCCGCGACATGCCACCGTCGGAGGAGCCGCGCTCCGACGACATGCTCAACATTCCCATCGTCTACCAGGGCAAGGAGCACTTGGGCAACGCCACCGTCTATCTGTCGCGCCAGGCGCTGGCCAAGCATCAGCGCGACCAGTTGATCGAACTGTCCGCCCAGATCCTGCTGCTGGACGTGATGATCTTCATGATCATGTCCTTCAATCTGCAACGCTTCCTGTTCCAGCCGCTGGCGCGGCTGCAGCAGGCCTTGAACACCGCCATCCGCGCGCCGGACGCCAGCGGCGCCCAGGTCACCCACGTCGCCGACGACGAGATCGGCGGCATCGTCAACGGCTTCAACCGCATCGTGGCGCGCACCGCCGGCGATCTGGCCAAGCGCACCGAGGCCGAAGCGGTGGCCCGCGCCGAGCGCGACCGCGCGGAAGAAGCTTACCGCCAGTTGATGGAAGCGCAGCAAACCCTGGTGGAAACCGAGAAGATGGCCTCGCTGGGCAGCCTGGTGGCCGGCGTCGCCCACGAGATCAACACCCCGGTGGGCATCACGCTGACCACCGCCTCCCATCTGGGCACCGCCACCAGCCACATCATAGAAAAGGTGGACGGCGGCACCGTCAAGAAAAGCGACTTCCAGGCTTATCTGGACACCGCCAAGGAATGCAGCGATCTGATCCTGTCCAACGCCGAGCGCGCGGCCAACCTGATCCACAGCTTCAAGCAGGTGGCGGTGGATCAGACCAGCGAGGCGCGGCGCAGCTTCCAGTTGCAGGATTATCTGAACGAGGTGATCACCAGCCTGAAGCCGCGCTTCAAGCACGCCAACACCACCATCAGCGTGCAGTGCGAGGAAGACATCCTGCTGGACAGCTATCCGGGCTCCTTCGCCCAGGTGGTCACCAATCTGATGGTCAACTCCCTGGTGCACGGCTTTGAAAACCGCAGCAGCGGCAAAATCTTGATCGAGGCCAGGCGCAACAATCCGCATTACATCACGCTGACGCTCAGCGACGACGGCAAGGGCATTCCGCCGGAAAACCTGAGCCGCGTGTTCGACCCCTTCTTCACCACCCGCCGCGGCAGCGGCGGCAGCGGTCTTGGGCTCAACATCGTCTACAACATCGTACGGCAACGCCTGGGCGGGTCGATCGAGGTGCACAGCGAAGTGAATAAAGGCACCACCTTCACCATCACCATGCCCTGCTCCGCCCCGGTCAATCAGAGCAAGGAGAACATAGCATGAGCGACATCACCAACCAGGAAGACGACTGGCTGCTGGACGATGATGACGCTCCATCTGCGTCTTCCCCAGCCTCCGCCGCCGGCGACGGCCGCCACCCGTGGAAAATCCTGATCGTCGACGATGAGAAGGACGTGCACACCGCCACCCGCATCGCGCTGCGCAACATCCGCTACAAAGAACGGCCGCTGGAACTGCTCAGCGCCCACTCCGGCAAGGAAGCCTACGAAGTGGTGCGCCAGCATCCGGACATCGCGCTGATCATGCTGGACGTGGTAATGGAGAGCGAGGACGCCGGCCTGAAGCTGGTGCACCAGATCCGCCAGGACCTGAAGAACGGCCTGGTGCGCATCGTGCTGCGCACCGGCCAGCCCGGACAGGCGCCGGAGCAGGAAGTCATCCTCAACTACGATATCAACGACTACAAGACCAAGACCGAACTGACGGTGCAAAAGCTGTTCACCACCATCATCTCCTCGCTGCGCGCCTACGAAAACCTGCTGTCGCTGGAGAAAAACCGCCAAGGCCTGTCCAAGATCCTGGAAAGCGCGTCCGACCTGTACCAGCTGTATTCGCTGCGCGAGTTCGCCTCCGGCGTGCTGCGCCAGATCAGCGCGCTGCTGGACATCGGCAGCGACGGCATCCTCTGCGTGCGCAACGACAGCAGCAACGGCCGGCCGGAACTGGAAATCCTGGCCGCCTCCGGCAATTACGAACCGCTGGGGCAAAGCGGCGACCTGAGCCCCTTCCCCGAGCTGGAGCAGGTGATCCTGCGTTCCTTCGCCGAGAAGCGCAGCATCTACCAACACCCCTACGACGTGCTCTACATCACCTCGCGCAACGGCCGCGAGTTCATCATCCACTTCACCCCGCAATGGCCGCTGGAAGAAGTGGAGCGCGACCTGCTCGACGTGTTCTGCCAACGCATTTCCGCCGCTTACGACAATCTCTACCTCTACAGCCAGCTGCGCAGCGCGCAGGAGGCCACGGTGGTGGCGCTGGCGGATCTGGCGGAATTCCGCGACACCGACACCGGCAATCACGTGCTGCGCGTGCAGCGGCTGACCGACGCCATCGCCGGGCAGATGCGGGACAACGGCGCTTATCCGGAACTGATGGGCAAGGAGTTCATGGACATGGTGGGCATGGCCAGCATCCTGCACGATGTCGGCAAGGTGGGCACGCCGGACCACATCCTGTTCAAGCCGGGCAAGCTGGACCCGGACGAGCGGGTGATCATGGAGCAGCACGCCACCATAGGCGCGCAGATTCTGGCCAGATCGGCCAGCATGGTGGAGGGGATGAGTTATCTGTCCCTGGGCTCGGAAATCGCCGGCGGCCACCACGAACACTTCGACGGCAACGGCTACCCCAGGAAGCAGAAAGCGCACGAAATCCCGCTGTCGGCGCGCATCGTCGCGGTGGTGGACGTATTCGACGCCCTGCTCAACAAACGGCCCTACAAGGAGCCGTGGACGCTGCACGACACCATGGAATACATTTCCGGCCGCTCCGGCAGCCAGTTCGATCCGGAAGTGGTGCGCGCGCTGGAAACCCTGGTCAAGGAGCGCCGGCTGCAGGACTTGCCGGACGCCTGAGCGAGCGCCAGCGTCCACGCCTCAATAAAACAGGGCGAAAGCAGCGTTTGCGCTGGTTTCGCCCTTCTTCTTCGTCCCGCCGCGGCGCGGAGGACTTCAAGCCTCGGCTCAGGCCACGTAGAACAACACGCTGACAAACTGGCAGACGCTGCCGCCCAGCACGAACAAATGCCAGATGCCGTGGCCGTGGCGGATTTTCTCGTCGTTGAGAAACCAATAGATGCCGACGCTGTACAGAATCCCGCCCAAGGCCAGCCAGAACAGGCCGCCGCTGGGCAAGGACTCGATCAAGGGCGGCAAGGCCACCAGCACCAGCCAGCCCATCACCACGTAAAGAATCATCGACAGCAAACGGGTGCGCCGGCCCAGGGTCAGTTCCTGGATGATGCCGAACACGGCCAGGCCCCAGCTGACGCCGAACAGGCTCCAGCCCCAGGCGCCGCGCAAAGTCACCAACGCGAACGGCGTGTAGCTGCCGGCGATCAGCAGATAGATCGCCGAATGGTCGCACTTCTGCAGCACCGCCTTGGCGCGGCCGCGGAAGCTGTGATACAGCGTGGAAATCAGATACAAGGCCACCAGCGTGGCGCCGTACAGGCTGAAGCTGACCACCTTCCAGGGGTCGCCCTCGCGCGCGGCCATGGTCACCAGCACCACCAGGCCGGTAATGGCCAGCAAAGTGCCGATCAAATGGGAAATCCCGTTGAAACGTTCCCCGTGATACATAGGTATTATCCTTGCGCCGGCATCGCGCCGGCTTGACGCACAAAAACTTTTGGAGCCGCTCGCGGGCTCCGGGTTCAATTGTCCGCCTGTTGCCGCCGCCGCGCCAGCCCTTTCTCTACACGTCAAAAGAAAAGCGGGCCATAAGGCCCGCTTGTCTTCTTGGAGAACCCGGAACAGGTTCTCAGGCGCCCAGCGCCTTCAGCACCTCGTCGCGCACCACTTCCACCGCGCGGGTGCCGTCGATCTTGACGTATTTCGGCGCCTTGGCGTCGCCGCTGGCGGCGCGCTCGCCGTAGAAGCCCACCAGCACCGCGGTCTGTTCGTGGTAAACCGACAAACGCTTCTTCACGGTTTCTTCGCGGTCGTCGTCGCGCTGGACCAGCTCTTCGCCGGTCACATCGTCCTTGCCGGCCACTTTGGGCGGGTTGAAGCTGATGTGGTAGGTGCGGCCGGAGGCCATGTGCACGCGGCGGCCGGCCATGCGCTCGACGATGGCCGCGTCCGGCACGTCGATCTCCACCACGTAATCGATGTCCACGCCGGCGGCGATCATCGCCTCGGCTTGCGGAATGGTGCGCGGGAAGCCGTCGAACAGGAAACCGTTGGCGCAATCCGCGTCGGCGATGCGCTCCTTGACCAGGCCGATGATGATGTCGTCGCGCACCAGGCCGCCGGCGTCCATAATCGCCTTGGCTTCCAGGCCCAGCGGCGTGCCGGCCTTGACCGCGGCGCGCAGCATGTCGCCGGTGGAGATTTGCGGGATGCCGAATTTTTCCTTGATGAAATTGGCCTGGGTGCCTTTGCCGGCGCCAGGCGCCCCCAACAGGATCAGTCGCATGAAGATCGCTCCGTCAATTTGAATAAGATGATTTGATATCGAAATCCGGGCCGCGCCGACGCGGCCCGGCTTATGAGTTCCGTCCGGCGCCCAGCAAGCGGCGCACCCGCTCCAGGTCCTCCGGCGTATCCACGCCGGCCGGCGGCGCGGACTCGACCACCGCCACCTTGATGGCGAAGCCGTGCCACAACACCCGCAACTGCTCCAGCGCTTCGAAACGCTCCAGCGGCGCCGGTTCCAAACGGTTATAGGTCTTCAGAAAACCCGCCTGATAGGCGTACATGCCGATATGCCGCAGCACCGGTAGGTCCGCGGGCAGCGCGCTCGCATCCTGTGCGAAGGCGTCGCGGGCATAGGGAATCGGCGCGCGGCTGAAATACAATGCGCGGCCGGCGTGGTCCAGCACCGTCTTGACCACATTGGGATTGAACATGTCGGCGGCGTCGCGGAACGGATGCGCCAGCGTCGCC
Source organism: Chromobacterium rhizoryzae (assembly GCF_020544465.1). NCBI lineage: Bacteria > Pseudomonadati > Pseudomonadota > Betaproteobacteria > Neisseriales > Chromobacteriaceae > Chromobacterium > Chromobacterium rhizoryzae. The sequence goes on along the minus strand of NZ_CP066126.1, from coordinate 1,123,812 downwards.
ACCGGCGCGTCGCCGGCGGCCAGGAGCGCCGCCAGCTGATCGATCAGCGCCGGATCGATCAGCGGCTCGTCGCCCTGGACATTGACCACGATCTCATCGTCGGCCAGGTTCAAGACCTGCGCCACTTCGGCCAGCCGGTCCGTGCCGCTGGCGTGGTCGGCGCGCGTCATCAACGCCTCGACGCCGTGAGCGCGACAAGCGTCCAGCACATCGGCGTGGTCGGTGGCCACGATCACCCGCGTCGCGCCGCTCTTGGCCGCCTGCTCGGCGACCCGCGCCACCATGGGCTTGCCGGCGAGATCGGCCAGCGGCTTGCCCGGCAAGCGGCTGGACGCCAGACGCGCCGGGATCACCACGCAAAAGCCGCGGCTCATTTTATTTCTTCTTCCGGCGCCAGCTCGCGGGCTTCGGCTTCCAGCATCATCGGGATGCCGTCCTTGATCGGGTAAGCCAGTCGGTCGCCCTTGCAGACCAGTTCCTGCTTGGCCTTGTCGAAAACCAGCGGGCCCTTGCACAGCGGGCACACCAGAATATCCAGGAATTTAGCGTCCATGTTTTATCTTCAGTCGATCCAGAATCCAAGCGCTCAGATCAGGCTCCAACTCCGCCTGAACCGGCAAAACCCATAGTCTAGCACGCTGCGCTGCATCATGAATCACCCGCCGCAGCTTGACCGCGTCCTTGCTGGTGACGATCACCGCGTCCATGTCGGCCGGCAGGTCCGCCGCGGCGAACTGATGATGGTCGGGCCAGGCCAGGCAAAGCTCAGGCCGCAGGCCCAGGCCGGCCAGCGTGTCGAAGAAGCGCTGCGGGTGGCCGATGCCGGCCATCGCCGCCAGCCTCAGCCCGGCGAAATCCGCCGCCGCCCGCGTCTCCTCGGGCCGGTCCAGCCGCTGCAGCGCGGCCGGACGCAAACGCATGGCAAAACGCCGCGGCCCGGCCGGCAAGGCCAGGCCGGCGGCGTCGCCGCCGTTGATCACCACCGCGCCGACGGAGCGCAGCCTAGACCACGGCTCGCGCAGCGGACCGGCCGGCAGCAGCCGCCCGTTGCCGCCCCCGCGCGCGCCGTCCAGCACCACGATCTCCAGATCGCGGCTTAAGCGGTAATGCTGCAGACCGTCGTCGGTCAGTATCAATTCCAAATCGGGATGCAGCGCCAGCAGATGACGGCCGGCGGCGACCCGGTCGCGCCCCACCACCACCGGCGCGCCGGCGGCGGCCAGCAAGAGCGGCTCGTCGCCCACTTCTTCCGGCGAGCTGTCCGGCCGCACCAGCGTGGGCTGGCGGTGGCTGCCGCCGTAACCGCGGCTGATCACCCCCGCCTTGACGCCGCCTTGTTGCAAATCGCGCAACAGGGCCAGGGTCAGCGGCGTCTTGCCGACGCCGCCCACATTGATGTTGCCGATCACCGCCACCGGCGCGGCCAGGCGCTCGGCGCGCAGCCAGCCGCGGCGGTAAGCCAGCCGCCTGGTCGCCGCCGACAGGGCAAACAGCCCTTCCAGCGGAGCCAGAAGGGCCGTCAGCCACCAGCGCGGCCGATACCATTGCCGTTCTATCCAATGCATGCGGCTATTGCGAACGGGTGGCGAAGGTCAGCTGGTTCAGACCGGCCTCGCGCGCCGCCTCCATCACCGTCACCACCGATTGGTGGGTGGCTTTGGCGTCGGCGTTGACGATGACGATCACATCGCTCTTGCCCGCGGCGTCGTCCTTCAGCTTGCTCAACAGCGCCGCCTTGTCGCCGGCGGCCAGCTTGGCCTCGCCCACCGCCATTTCGCCGTTGGCGGCCACCGCCACGGTGATTTCCGACGACTTGGTCTTGGCCTGCTCGCCCTGGGCGGCCGGCAGATTGATCTTGAGTTCGGCGAACTTGGAATAAGTGGTGGTGACCATCAGGAAGATCAGGATCACCAGCAGCACGTCGATCAGGGGAATGAAGTTGATCTCGGGCTCTTCGCGGCTGCGGCCTCGGCGGAAATTCATGCTCAACCCCCGTTTTTACGCTCGCCGTGCAGCACTTCCACCAGCTTGACCGCTTGGGACTCCATCTCCACCAGCAGGCCGTCCACCTTGGAGCGGAAATGGCGATAGAACATCATGCTGGGAATGGCGACGATCAGGCCGAAGGCGGTGTTGTACAGCGCGATGGAAATGCCGTGCGCCAATGCTTGCGGGTTGTTGCCCGCCGGCGACTGCGAACCGAAGATCTCGATCATGCCGATCACCGTGCCCAGCAGGCCCAGCAAGGGCGCCATCGCGGCGATGGTGCCCAGCGTGGTCAGCAAGCGCTCCAGTTGATGCGCCACCACGCGGCCCTCGTCCTCGATCGCTTCCTTCATCACTTCGCGATTGCCGCCGACATTGCGCAGGCCGGCGCAGAACAGGCGGCCCAGCGGCGAATGCTCCTGCAGCTTGCGCAACAGCTCTTCGCTGGCGCCGGCGCGGCGGTACTCCTGCAAAGCCTGCCCCAGCAGGCCCTCCGGCGCCACGCTGCTCTTCCTCAGGCTGAACAAGCGTTCAAAGATAATCGCCAGCGACACGACCGAGGCGGCGATGATGGTCCAGATCGGCCAGCCGGCCGCTTCAATGATTGACCACACGAGGAGGTTCTCCGAAAAACGATTGCAAACGCTGAACTTTAGCGGCATCCATGCCGGTTCAGCAACCGGCTCCGCTGCGCGCCGCCGCCGCCGCGCCCTCAAACAGGCGCTTAGCGGCGAAAACTACGCAGAGTTGTCAACAAAGCCGTCTAAACCCATCTTTTATAAAGGCTTTCGAATGCCGGCCCCATTTCATCGGCGTCGCTCGAAACTCAAGCCGGCGAAAGCCGCGCCAGGCAAGGCTTTCAACCCAGACTATCAAGATCCGCGCCATGATTGGAGGCTGCCGCTTTTTTAACCTTTGCCAGCAAAAGCCAAGCCCCGGCAAGCGATCCACACAGTTATCCACAAGGTTATTCAGCCGCCGCTGTGGATAATTGCCGCGCCTCAATCGCGCAGCGAAATCACCCGCCAGCCCTCTTGCTCGGCGTGGGCGCGCAGGGTGTCGTCCGGGTCCACCGCCACCGGATGGTCCACCAGCTTCAGCAAGGGCAGGTCATTGTGCGAGTCGCTGTAGAAAAAGCTCTGGCCGTAGCTGTCCATGCTCAGGCCGCGCTCGTCCAGCCACTGCTGCAAACGGGTGATCTTGCCCTGCTGAAAGCTGGGCACGCCGCTGACGCGGCCGGTGAAGCGGCCCTGCTCGTCTTCCTCCAGCTCGATGGCGATCAGATGCTCCACGCCCAGCTCGCGGGCGATAGGCCCGGTAATGAAGCGGTTGGTGGCGGTGATGATGATGATCTCGTCGCCCTGGGCCGCGTGCGCGGCCAGCAAATCGCGCGCCTTGCGGGTGATGATGGGCTTGATGTGCTGTTCCAGGTAGTCGGCGTGCAAGGCGTCCAGTTCGGCGCGGCTGAAACGCTTCAAGGGCTCCAGCGCGAACACCAGGTATTCGTGGATGTCCAGCGTGCCCTGCTGATACTGCCGGTAGAAATAATTGTTGCGCTCGTCGTAATGCGCCTGCTCCAGAATGCCACGCTGGATCAGGAAGCGCGGCCATTCGAAATCGGAATCGCCGGCGATCAGGGTGTGGTCTAGGTCGAACAGCGCCAGATTGCGCAATGCAGAAGTGTCGGTCATGGTTCCGGGCTTGCGGTTTGCAAAACGTTTTTCACCAGCGGCACGGTGATCGGCCGCCTCATGGCCAGAGAATAGCGGTCCAATATGTCAATCATGCCGATCAGGCTGGACAGGTCGCGCCGCCAATGGGTCAGCAGGTAGCGGTAGACATCGTCCGGAATCGACAGCTGGCGGCTGGCGGCGTGGCTGCGCAAGGCGGCCAGCTTGTCCTCGTCCGACAGCGCCTTGACTTCGAACACCAGGCCCCAGCCCAGGCGGGTGCGCAGATCGTCGCGCACCGCCAAGGCCATCGGCGGCTGGCGGCCGGCCATCAACAGCCGCGACTCCCCGCTCTCTTTCAGCGAGTTGTAGAAGGAAAACAGAGTGATCTGGTCGTCCGGCGCCAGGTCGTCGACATGGTCGACGGCGATGAAGCTGGCTTCGCGCGCGAAGTCCGGCAGATGCTCGGTCTTGCCGTCCAGATAGATGGAGGCGCGCCCCAGCCGCTCGGCGTGGGCGATCCAGGCCTGCAACAGATGCGTCTTGCCGCAGCCGGGCTCGCCCCACAGATAGATGAAGCGCTCGCCGGCCTCGGCCGTCAGCGCGGTAATCACCTCGCGGTTGCGTTCGGCCAGGAAATTGTCGAAGGCCGGCAAGGGGGTGGGCGTCAAATCAAGTATTAACTGGTCCAAGTGAAGGCGATCAAACTAGGTTTTGATGTCTATTCCTGATTTTACGCTGATAAAAGCGTGTGTTGAAATAAGCGCGCGCCAGAAAGCGGCAGATCACCAAGGTGGCGGCCGCCATCGGCAAGGCCAGCAGCAGGCCGGCGAAGCCCAATAACTGCCCGAAGGCGAGCAGGGAAAAGATCACCGCCACCGGCGACAGGCCGATGCGCTCGCCCACCAGCCAAGGCGTGATCAGCAGGCTTTCCAGCAATTGTCCGGCGCCGAACACGCCCAGCACCAGCAGCACCTCGCCGGCGGAATCGAACTGCAGCGCGGCGGCCAGGCCCGCCAGCGCGAAACCGAGAAAAGTGCCCAGATAGGGAATGAACACCAGCAGGCCGGCCACCACGCCGATGGCGATGCCGGACTCCAGGCCCAGCAAGGCCAGGCTGGACGCGAAGATCACCGCCATGATCAGCATCACCGACAGCTGGCCGCGCAGGAATTCGCCCAGCACCCTATCCAGCTCCCGCGCCAGGGCCGTCACCTCGTCCGCCCAGCGCCGCGGCACCAGCGTGGCCAGCGTCGCCGCCATCCGCGGCCCGTCCTGCAGGAAATAAAACAACAGCACCGGCAGCAACAAGAGATTGAACAACAAGCCGGCCAGCATGAAACCGCTCTGGGTGGCGCGCAGGGCCACCGCCGACAGCGCGCTCTTCAAGGCGCCGGCGTTGGCGGCCAGCACCCGCTTCCAGCCGGCGGCGTCCAGCTCCAGCTGGATGGCGAACTCGGCGCGCAGCCAGGGCAGCACCCGGCCCTGGGCGAAGTCCACCAAGACCGGCAAGCGGTCTATCAGGCCCTGGGTCTGCTTGAACAGCATGGGCGCCACCACCAGCAGCAAGGCGAAGGTGGCGGCCATGCCGGCCAGCGTCACCAAGCCGGCGACCAGCGGCCGCGGCAGGCCTTTGCCGGCCAGATAGCGCATCGCGGGATTGAGCACATAGGCCAGCACCGCGGCCACCGCGAACGGCGTCAGCGCGGCCGCCAACTGCTGCAGCAGCCAGCCGGCGAACAGCAGCGCTGTTGCGCCGATGACCCAGGGAATCAGACGGTTTTGGGAGCGTTTCATCGCGACTTCAGTTAAAATGTGCTGCTTTCGCGTCGGCGAAAGCTTGATGTAAAAATACTTCAAGATTTGCAGAAAGCGAGTTTACCTTGAACACCACTTCCCTCAGTTACCGTGATGCCGGCGTCGACATTGATGCCGGCGACGCGCTGGTCGAGAACATCAAGCCTTATGCCAAGCGCACCATGCGCCCGGAGGTGATCGGCGGCATCGGCGGTTTCGGCGCACTGGTGGAGATTTCCAAGAAATACAAGGAACCGGTGCTGGTTTCCGGCACCGACGGCGTCGGCACCAAGCTGAAACTGGCCTTCGACTGGAATCGTCACGATACCGTGGGCATCGACCTGGTGGCAATGAGCGTCAACGACATCCTGGTGCAAGGAGCGGAACCGCTGTTCTTCCTCGACTATTTCGCCTGCGGCAAACTGGACGTGCCCCAAGCCACCGACGTGATCAAGGGCATCGCCGCCGGTTGCGAACAGGCCGGCTGCGCGCTGATCGGCGGCGAGACCGCGGAAATGCCCGGCATGTACCCGACCGGCGAATACGATCTGGCGGGCTTCGCCGTCGGCGTGGTGGAGAAGAGCGCCGTGATCAGCGGCCGCGACATCGCCCCGGGCGACGTGGTGCTGGGCCTGAAATCCAACGGCGTGCACTCCAACGGCTACTCGCTGGTGCGCAAGATCATCGACCGCGCCCAGCCGGACCTGGACGCACCGTTCGAGGACGGCCGCAGCCTGCGCGACGCCATCATCGCCCCCACCCGCATCTATGTGAAGCCTCTGCTCAAGCTGATGCAGGCGCTGCCGGTCAAAGGCATGGCCCACATCACCGGCGGCGGCATCACCGAGAACACGCCGCGCGTGCTGCCGGAACATGTCGTCGCCCAGATCGACGCCGCGGCCTGGCCGCAGCCCAAACTGTTCCAGTGGCTGCAACAGGAAGGCAAGGTCGATAGCCAGGAAATGTACCGGACCTTCAACTGCGGCATCGGCATGGTGGTGATCGTGGCGGCGGAACAGGCGGAACAGGCCGTCGCCCTGCTGCAGGCCGAAGGCGAGACCGCGTACCGGATCGGCGCGGTGCGCGCCCGCAATGGAGACGAACATCAAACTCAGATCGCCTAAAGCGCTGCGTTGGATGCTACTGGCGCCGCTGGCCCTGCTGGCGGCGTTTGTCATTTATCGCGAGGCCGCCATCCTGGCCGACCTCGATCGCTGCCTGGACCTGGGCGGCGGCTGGCACGAACAAGAGTTGCGCTGCATCACCGATGCCGCCGACTGGGAACACTATCTGGCAAAGTCTCCGTCGATTCCATCATGAAGAATATCGTCATCCTGATTTCAGGCCGCGGCTCCAATATGCAGGCCATCGTCGACGCCAAGATCGCCGGCGCGCGCATCGCCGCGGTGATCTCCAACCGACCCGACGCCGCCGGCCTCGCCTGGGCGGCCGAGCGCGGCATCGCCACCGCGGCGCTGGACCATAAAGCCTTCGCCAGCCGCGAAGACTTCGACGCCGCGCTGGCGCAGCTGATAGACGGCCACCAGCCGGACCTGGTGGTGCTGGCCGGCTTCATGCGCATTCTCAGCGCCGGCTTCACCCGCCGCTACGAAGGCCGCATGCTGAACGTGCACCCCTCGCTGCTGCCGGCCTTCACCGGCCTCAACACTCACCAGCGCGCGCTGGAAATGGGCTGCAAGGTGGCCGGCTGCACCGTGCACTTCGTCACCGCCGAGCTGGACCACGGCCCCATCGTCGCCCAGGGCGTGGTGGAAGTGCTGGACGGCGACAGCGCCGACACGCTGGCCGAACGCGTGCTGCAACTGGAACACCAGCTCTACCCGGCCGCAGTGCGCCGCTTCGTCGCCGGCGAGCTGAACATCGTCGCCGGCAAGATCGCCAGCCGCGCCGCGCTTGCCGGCAGCCTGATGGCGCCCGCGCCCTGAACCCATGAAAAGCCGTCGCCTGATCCTGCTGGCCCTGGCCCTGTCGCTCGCCCTGCATCTGGGCGTGCTGGGCTCCGGCCTGCTGCCGGAAGCGGCTTTGGAACTGCCCCCGGATCAGGACTTGCGCAGCATCAGCGTCAAGATGCAGGCGCTGGACGCCGATGAGCCGGCGGCCAAGCCGGCGCCGCAAGGCGCGGTCGCCCAATTGCGGCCGGCCGCGCCCAAACCGGCGCCGGCCAAGCCCAAGCCCGCCGCCAAGAAGACGGAGGCGTCGGCGCCGCAGGCGGCGTCGGAGCCGATGGCCGCCCAGGCGCGGCCAAACAAGAACGCCGGCAGCGCGCCGCTGGCGGAGGCCAAGCCCGACGCCTCCATGCCCGACGCGGAGAACAAACTCGCCTCGTCGGCGCCGGTCGCCGATAATGTGGCGGCGAACGACAAGGACGAGGCCAGCGCGCCGGCGGCCGAAACCGCCGCAGCCGACGACGGCTACCTCCACCCCAAGAGCAAGTTGCGCGGCTTTCCGCGCCAGGCCACACTGGGCTACCAAGTGTTCTGGGGTTCGGTCATGGCCGGCACCGGCACGCTGGAATGGAGCCGCGGCAACGGCGGCTACCGCCTGGACATCAGCGCCAATCCCTTTATCGGCCCGAAGCTGCGCTATCTTTCCGAGGGCGGCTTCCAGCTAAAAAACGGGTTGCGGCCGGACAGCCTACAAGCCTGGCGCGGCGAGCAAGCCAAAGAGTCCGCGCATTTCGACTACAATGCGGGTCAGCTGCGCTACGGCGACCAGGGCGACAAACTGCTGGACCTGAAGCCCGGCGCCCAGGACGTATTCAGCCTGGCTTTCCAGCTGGGGCTGAAAGGCGGCGAACTGGGACCGGAAGCGATCCAGATCACCACCGGCAAAAAAGTGTACGAGTACCCGATGCGCCCCAGCGGCGAAGCCGTTTACGACACCGGCGCGGGCAAGATCCGGGTCATCGTGTTCCGCGCCGAGGGCAACGGCGACATTAATGAATTCTGGCTGGCGCCGGAATTCTCCAATCTGCCGGTGCGCATCAAGCGCACCGACAAGGATAAGCGGATCGACCTCAGAGCCGTCCGCATCGACGTGAACGGCGCGCCGCAATGGAAGCTGCCGCCGCAACCCACGAGAAAACACAAGAATGACTATTAATCACCATCAACTGAAACATATCGAAACCGTCATCGGCCAGATGATACGCTTCGACCGCCCGGCCGACGCGGTGCTGTCGGCCTATTTCCGCGAACACAGCAAACTGGGCGCCAACGACCGCCACATCATCGCCGAAACCGCCTTCGGCGCGCTGCGCCGCCTCTTGCAGCTGCGCGCGCTGATCGCGCCGGACAAGGCCACCCCGCGCCGGCTGGCCCTGGTGGCCCTGCTGAAAATCCACAGGCTCAACGTCAAGGAGCTGGGCGATGCCGCCAGCGCCGGCGAAAAGGAATGGCTGGGCCAGATCAAGGGCAAGGCGCTGCCGGCCAGCCTGGAAGTGGACGCCGAACTGCCGCAGTGGGTGATAGAACGCCTGGGTGAACAGACGCCGGAACAGGTGATCGCGCTGGGCAAGGGCCTGGCCGAAGGCGCGCCGCTGGATCTGCGCGTCAACACCATGAAGATGAAGCGCGACGAATTGCTGGGCCGGCTGCAGGCCGACGGCCTCGAGTGCGAAGCCACGCCCTACTCTCCGCTGGGCATCCGTCTCAAAACCAAGCCCTCGCTGGCCAAGCACGAGCTGTTCAAGGCCGGCGTGTTCGAAGTGCAGGACGAAGGCAGCCAGCTGCTGGGCCTGATCACCGGCGCGCGCCGCGGTGAAATGGTCGTCGACTTCTGCGCCGGCGCCGGCGGCAAGACTTTGCTGCTGGGCGCGCAGATGGCTTCCAGCGGCCGCTTGTACGCCTTCGACGTTTCGGAAAAGCGCTTGGCCAAGCTGAAACCGCGCCAGGCGCGTTCCGGCCTGTCCAACGTCCACCCGCAGCTGCTGGCCTCGGAAAACGACACCAAGGTCAAGCGCCTGGCCGGCAAGGCCGACCGCGTGCTGGTGGACGCGCCCTGCTCCGGCCTGGGCACGCTGCGCCGCAATCCGGACCTGAAATTCCGCCAGAGCCCGGAGAGCGTGGCCGAGCTGAACGCCAAACAGGCGTCCATCCTGGCCTCCGCCGCCCGCCTGGTGCGCGCCGGCGGCCGCCTGGTCTACGCCACCTGCAGCCTGTTGCCGCAGGAGAATCAGGACATCGTCGCCGCCTTCCTGGCCGATCACCCCGAGTTCAAGTTGGTGAAAATGGACGAGGTGCTGGCGGAGCAGAAGATCCCGCTGCAAATGGGCGATTATCTGGAACTGAAACCGCAGTTGCACAATACCGACGGCTTCTTCGCCGCGGTGCTGGAAAAAAACGCCTGAGCATGCTCAAACCCCGGCCCTTGATGCGGCCGGGGTTTGTCATTCCGGGCAATACGCCTTACCATTGAATATTAGAAAAATCTCACATATTCATTCGCAAAGGCCGGCTCCATGCCAGACACCCCCACTGCCAGACAAGTCCGCAGCCGCGTCCAGCGCCGCCTGCGTTACCTCTACTTGTCCGCAGTCCTGTGGCGTCGCCACATCCCGATCTGGACCGCCGCCATTCTGATTGGCCTGATGGCCAGCGTCTTCGCCAACGGCAGCCATCTGTCGCACGCCATCTTCACCCGCATCTACGACAACTCGCCGTACTGGAGCCTGCTGATCACTCCGGCTGGCCTCGCCCTGGCCATCTGGCTGATGCGCCATTACTTTCCCGGCTCCGCCGGCGGCGGCATCCCGCAGTCCATCGCCGCGCTGGAAGGCGGCATGCAGGCGCTGCGCGAGCGCATCCTGACCATACGCGCCGCCATCGGCAAAATGCTGCTGACCCTGATCGGCATCAGCTCCGGCGCCACCTTCGGCTATGAAGGCCCCATCGTGCAGGTGGGCGCGGCCATCAAATACTCGCTGAACCGCCACGCGGCGCTGCGCCACGAGGGCGCGGCGCGCAGCTTCATCCTGGCCGGCGGCGCCGCCGGCGTGGCCGCCGCCTTCAACGCGCCGCTGGCCGGCATCGTGTTCGCCATCGAGGAAATGGGCCGCACCTTCGATTTGCGCGCCAGTTCCACCATCCTGCTGTCCGTGATCGTCTCCGGCCTGACCGCCACCGCCATCCTCGGCAATTACAGCTATTTCGGCATGGTGTCGGTGAATATGGAACTGGAGCAGTCCTGGCTGGCCATCCCGGTCTGCGGCATCATCGGCGGCCTGCTCGGCGGCGTCTGCTGCCGCATCATGCTGGCGCTGACCCAGCGCCTGCCCGGCCCGCTGCACGGCTGGCGGCTGCAAAAACCGGTGCTGTTCGCCGCCGGCTGCGGCCTGGCGCTGGCGGTGATCGGCATCGCCAGCGACGGCGTCACCTTCGGCACCGGCTATTTCCGCGCCCGCGAAATCATCGAGGGCAGCGGCGCCGGCATGCAGGGCTACGGCCTGCTCAAACTGCTCAGCATGTTCATCAGCTTCATCAGCGCGGTGCCCGGCGGCATGTTCGCGCCGTCGCTGGCGGTGGGCGCCGGCTTCGGCCTGAACATGGCCAATCTGCTGCCCTTTCTGCCGCAGACCCTGATCGTGCTCTTGGGCATGGTGGGCTTCTTCGCCGGCATGACCCGCGCGCCGATGACCGGCTTCATCATCGTGATGGAGATGACCGACTCCTCGGCGATGATCATCCCCTTGATGGCCACCGCGCTGCTGGCGTCCAATGTGTCGCGGCTGATTACCCGCCGCGCGCTCTACGACGGCCAGGTGCACATCTTCCTGCGGCAATGGCACGCCGCGCAGGCGGCGCCCGCTGCGAAGCAAATTGACCCGCGGGCGGCCGAAAAGTAAAATAACCCATTGAAACGCTCGGGTATTTCGCCGCAGGCGGCCCCGCAGCCACATTGACGATCCAAGCAAGGACCACTGAATGAGCGCGCAACAAACCATCCAGCAAACCGTGACCGACAACCCGGTAGTGCTGTTCATGAAGGGCTCGGCCCAATTCCCGCAATGCGGCTTCTCCTCCCGCGCGGTGCAAATCCTCAAGGCCTGTGGCCTTGAACAGTTCGCGACCGTGGACGTGCTGCAAGACGCCGACATCCGCCAGGGCATCAAGGACTTCTCCAACTGGCCGACCATTCCGCAGCTCTACGTCAAAGGCGAGTTCGTCGGCGGCTCCGACATCATGTATGAAATGTTCCAAAACGGTGAATTGCAAGAGCTGCTGAAAGACCTGTAAGCGCCTCTCCCAGGTCCCGGCCAAGGCCGGGACCTTTGTTTTTGAAGCGGAATTTAGCGTTTCGAAAACACCCGCCATGTCATACAATCAGGGTGACATCCGCTTGCCCGACCCAAATCGCCCCATGCCGACACATCAGGAAACCAAAGCCGCCCTCAGCCCCGCCAGCGCCATGCCCATCGAAGAGATCTGGCGCGCCTTGGTCAACGATCAGCTCATTCCCTGGTTTCAGCCGATAGTCGAAATCTCCAGCCGCAAGGTGATCGCCGCCGAGGCGCTGGCGCGCTGGCAGCACCCGGCGCTTGGCGTGCTGTCCCCGGTCAGCTTCGTGCCGGCAATGGAAGAGCGCGGCATGATTCGCGAACTCACTGAACTGATCCTGGAAAAATCGCTGTACGCCTGCAGCGACTGGCAGGAGCGCGGCCACGACATTCCGGTCACCATCAACCTGACCTCGATGTCGCTGGACGATGAAAGCCTGTGCGAGCAATTGCTGCAGAAAGTGCGCATCCTGGGCCTGGAGCCGGCCAAGCTGACGCTGGAATTCTCCGAATCCACGCTGCGCCAGCACTGGCAGAAGGCCGACGCGCAGCTGTCCCAGTTGCGCGCCGCCGGCTTCGGCATCGGCATAGACGAGTTCGGCATCGGCGTCACCCTGACCGACAAGCTGTTGATCAGCCATTTCAGCCTGCTGAAAGTGGACCGCGCCTTCGTGCAGGGCGTCAGCTCCAATCAGCATCTGCAAGCCATCCTGCGCGAAGACATCGGCCTGGCCAAGGCCTCCGGCCTCACCACGGTGGCCATCGGCGTGGAGGACAGCGCCGACTTGGCCACGCTGGCCGAGCTGGGCTGCGACGCGGTGCAAGGCTATATCTGCAGCCCGCCGCGGGCCGCCGCCGAATTCTTGCAGTGGATTTCGGAATGGGAAAAGGGGTAAAATACCGCCCCATACCAAATACCCCGCACCGGCAGCCCGGGATCATCGAAGGCTGCCGGCTTCATAATTAATACCAAGAGCTGCTTTTGGCGCGCCCGCGCCGAAAGCAGCTCTTTGCCAAGGTATGGGAACGTCTCATGAACATCACCGTCGTCCAGCATCCGCTGGTGCAACACAAGCTCGGCCTGCTGCGCGAAGCCGACACCAGCACCATGAAATTCCGTCAGCTGACCCAAGAGCTGGCGCGCCTGCTCGCCTATGAAGCCACCCGCGACTTCGAACTGGAAAGCGTCACCATAGACGGCTGGTGCGGCAAGATCGACGTCCAGCAGATCAAGGGCAAGAAGGTCACCGTGGTGCCCATCCTGCGCGCCGGCATCGGCATGCTGGACGGCGTGCTGGACCTGGTTCCCTCGGCCAAGATCAGCGTGGTCGGCCTGGCCCGCAACGAAGAAACGCTGGAACCGGTGTCCTATTTCGAGAAGTTCGTCGGCAATCTGGACGAGCGCATCGCCATCATCATCGACCCGATGCTGGCCACCGGCGGCTCCCTGGTCGCCACCATAGACCTGCTCAAGCGCAACGGCTGCAGACAGATCAAGGCCGTGGTGATGGTGGCCGCGCCCGAAGGCGTGAAGATCGTCAACGACGCCCACCCGGACGTGCAGATCTACGCCGCCTCGCTCGACAGCCACCTGAACGAGCACGGCTACATCATCCCCGGCCTGGGCGACGCCGGCGACAAGATCTTCGGCACCAAGCAAGCCTGATCATGAGCCCGTCCAGCGCCGCTGCTCCCACTCCGGAAGCGGCGCTTTTTTGCGCGCCCAGCCCGGCCCCAAGCATGAAAATACGTCCCGCTACCGCAAGCGACCTCGCGGCGATCTGCCGCCTGGCCGACGAGATCAACCTACAGCACCATCGCGCGCTGCCGCACATCTTCGCCGCCAACGGCGCCGCCGACCGCGACCGCGCGTTCTGGGCCGGCCTGCTGGACGCGCCCGGCGGCGCGCTGCTGCTGGCGGAATCCGGCGGTGAGGTCAGCGCTTTCATCGCTCTGTCCCTGCTGGAACTCACCCTGCCCTTCCTGCGGCCGCGCCGCATCTGCCGCGTCACCACTCTGGTGGTGACGGCGGCTGAGCGCGGGCAAGGCCAAGGCAGCGCGCTGCTGGCGGCGGCCGAAGACTGGGCGAGGCGGCATTCGGCCGACGAGATCCGCCTGGAGGTGAAGGACTTCAATCAGGCCGCGCTGAATTTCTACCTGCGTCGCGGCCTGGAACCGCAGTCGCGCATTCTGGGCAAGCGGCTGGACCAGGCCCTCGCCCCCCATTCAGACCAAGACGAGCCAAAAGGTTAAAACCATGTTCCAACAACTCAAGCTGGCCGTGTCCGGCGCCCAGATCCTGTTCGTCGCCTTCGGCGCGCTGGTGCTGGTGCCGCTGCTGACCGGCCTCAATCCGGCGATGGCGCTGCTGGGCGCCGGCGTCGGCACCCTGCTGTTCCAGCTGTACACCGGGCGCCAGGTGCCGATCTTCCTCGGCTCCTCCTTCGCCTTCATCGGCCCCATCATTTATTCCATGCACACCTGGGGCCAGGGCGCGACGCAGTTCGGCCTGTTCTGCGCCGGCTTCATGTATTTCCTGTTTTCCGCCGTGGTCCGCTGGCGCGGCATGGCCTTCGTCAACCGGCTGCTGCCCCCGGTGGTGATCGGCCCGGTGATCATGATCATTGGCCTGTCGGTGGCCTCCGCGGCCTCCGGCATGGCGATGGGCGTCGCCGGCGGCAAGCAGGTGACGCCTTACGCGGTGTCCATGCTACTGGCGGCGATCTCGCTGGCCACCACCGTCATCGTGTCCATCTACGCGCGCGGCCTGTTCAAGCTGGTGCCCATTCTGGCCGGCGTCATCGTCGGCTACATCGCCGCCGCCCTGCTCGGCGTGGTGGACTTCGCCAAGCTGGCCGCCGCGCCGTGGTTCGCGATGCCCGCCTTCCACAGCCCGGAAGTCAATTGGGCCGCCGCGCTGTTCATGCTGCCGGTGGCGATTGCGCCGGCCATCGAGCACATCGGCGGCGTGATGGCGATAGGCGGCGTCACCGGCAAGGACTACACCAAGTCGCCCGGTCTGCACCGCACCCTGTCCGGCGACGGCCTGGGCGTCTGCGTGGCCGGCCTGATCGGCGGCCCGCCGGTCACCACCTACGCCGAAGTCACCGGCGCGGTGATGATCACCCGCAACTTCAACCCGGTCACCATGACCTGGGCCGCGCTGTTCGCCATCGCCATGGCCTTCTTCGGCAAGTTCAACGCGCTGCTGCAGTCCATCCCGCTGCCGGTGATGGGCGGCATCATGGTGCTCTTGTTCGGCACCATCGCCTCCATCGGCCTGAAGACCCTGATCGAGGCCAAGGTGGACCTGATGGAACCGCGCAATCTGGTGATCATCTCGGTGGTGCTGACCTCCGGCATCGGCGGCCTCAGTCTGAAGCTGGGGGATTTCGAGCTGGCCGGCGTCGGCCTGTGCTCGCTGCTGGCCATCGTGCTGAACCTCTTGCTGCCCAAGCGCGCCGCCAGCCATGACGGCATCGTCGAGGGCCAGGACGTGTAAGAAGCTGTTTACGATCTGCTGCGCTTCGTGAGACGTGGCATGGCGAGTACGCCTTCGAAATGCTCATGTACCACGTGTACATTCCGCTTTCTCAGCCGTTTTCGCCTTGTCTCGCCTTAGCTCGCGAGATCGTAAACACGCTCTAAGAACCCCCACGCAATTGAGCCTATCCGGCCGGCCTCCTCGCGGACGCCGGCTTTTTCACGGCCGCAGCTCGCCCGCCTCCACCGCCTGCTCCAGCCGCTGGATGAACCACTGCAAAGCCTTGCCCGGCTGCGCCTGCTTCCAGGCGAAACACATCTGGTGGTCCGGGCTGTCCTCGGCCACCTCCTTGGCCACCAAGTCCCCGCTGGCCAGATAAGGCCCCACCATGGAGCGCGGCAGATAACCGCTGCCCAGGCCGGCCAGGATCACGTCCAGCTTGGCGCGGCTGCTGTGCACGGTCAGCACGTCCTGGCCGTCCAGCAAACCGCCGGTGCGCGGCTGCAAGCGCCGCGAGGTGTCGCCTATCGCCACCGCGCGGTGCTGGCGCAACACATGCGGCGGCAGCGGCTTGTCCTCCGCCGCCAGCGGATGGCCGGCGGCCACCACCAAGACAAAATCGTAACTGCCTATGGTGCGGGTGAAATAATCCCCGGGCGGCGGCATATTGGGCGCGCCTATCACCAGATCGGCGCGGTCGTCGTACAGCGCGTCCCAGGTGCCGCCGAAAATCTCGCTGCGGAAAATCAGCCGCGTGGCCGAGGCCAGTTGATCGAATTCCGCGATCAAGGGAATCACCTGGGCGAAATCCACCAGGTCTCCGATCACGATGCGCAACTGATGTTCCCAGCCCTGAGCCTGCTTGCTGACCCGCAGCTCCAGCTGACGCGCCGCGTCCAGCAGATGCCGGCCGTCCTTGAGCAGGCGCTCGCCGGCCGGCGTCAGCCGGGCGCGGTGGCCGCTGCGGTCGTAGATCTGCACGCCCAGACTCTGCTCCAGTTTCTGCACGGTATAGGTGACCGCGGACGGCACCCGGAACAGGGCGTCCGCGGCGGCGGCGAAGCTGCCGTGATTATCGATGGCGTCCAGCACCAGCAAAGCGTCGAGAGATAGTTTCATATTCAAATTTACTGATGGTTCAGTGCAAATCATTCCGCTATCTGCGGCGAAAAAACATCCTTAATATTCAGTCACTAAGTCGCACAGCCCGCCAGAGCAGGCTAAGCGACTCCTTAGCGGAACGCCGGATCGATTCTAGCATTTTGAACATCCTCGCCGCCGCCAAGCCACTCAATCACACAAGGATTTTGACCATGTTGAAGCAAACTCTTATCGCCGCCCTGTCTCTGATCGTTCTGTCCGGCGCCGCCGCCGCCGGCGGCGAGGGCGCCGGCAACGCTCGTGAAATGCGCGAACGCATGCAAGCCCAGATCGACGCCAAGCAGGCCCAAGCCCCGGCCCAGGCTCCGCAAGCCAAATAAGCGCCCATCCCACACTTTACAAGGAATTCACCATGTTGAAACACAGCCTTATCGCAGCCCTGTCCCTGATCGTTCTGTCCGGTGCCGCCACGGCCGGCGGCGAAGGCGCCGGCAACGCCCGTGAAATGCGCGAACGCATGAACGCCCAGATCGCCGCCAAGCAAGCGCCGACAGCGCCTCAAACCAGCCAGGCCGGCCGATAATCCGGCTTTGTAAACGCCGTCAAAACTCATTAGCACACGCTCACAATCGTTTACCGCACTGCGGCAAAGCCCGCCATAGAATGTCGACTCAAGCCCTGCCGCCGGATGCAGCAAGTCCGGCCCCGGCAAGATCGCAATGAAAGGAAACCATCATGAAAAAGACCGTACTCACCGCGCTGTCCCTGATCATTCTGTCCGGCGCAGCCATGGCCGGCGGCGAAGGCGCCAGCAACGCCCGTGAAATGCGCGAGCGCATGGAGGCCCAGATCGCCGCCAAGCAAACCGCCGCGCAGCCAAGCGCGGCAGCCGGCGCTCAGACCAGCCAATCCGCCAGCTAAGATGGCGAACCGCCCCCTCCCGCCCGCGCTCCGCGGCGGGAGGCCAGGCCCCGCGAAACGCGATTCACACTCGTTTGCAAATTGATCACCGCCATGGCCGGACAAAGTCCCTGCCTTCACTAGAATTCAATGGCGATGCAGGCCGCCCAAACAGCGACAGGCTTCGCCAGGCCCGCAGCCGACCTCCGTCGACGCCCTGCGCCGAGCCGGTCGACCGGTCGATTTGCCATGAAAGGAAACATCATGCTGAAGAAAACCGTACTGACCACCCTGTCCCTGATCCTGCTATCCGGCGCCGCGATGGCCGGCGAAGGATTGTCCAATATGTGGGAAATGCGCGCGCGCATGGACGCTCAGCTGCAAACGCAGCAACCGGCGCCGCAAGCGCAGGACGCCGCCGGCAAATAAGCACGCAGCCGCGCCAGCGCCCGCCCACGCGGGCGCTTCGTCATTCCGGCCGCCGCAAACGCGCCATGATCAAGGTGTCTTCATAACGGCCGGCGCGCAGTTGCTCCATCCGCCGTCGCCCTTCCAGTTCGAAACCGAATTTGCGATACAGGGCGATCGCCGGCTCGTTGTCGTGCACCACCGCCAGCTCCACCCGCAACAATCCCAACCAGTTGTCGGCCAGCTCCAGCAGCGCCCGCAACAAGGCGGAGCCCACGCCGCGGCCGTGCCAGTCCGGATGCACGACGATGAACAGGCTGGCCGCGTGCCGGATGCGCGGACGCTCGTCGCCTATCAGGCCGGCATTGCCTATCACCCGCCCTTCGGCGTTGCAGGCCACCAGGGAATGCACATGCGGCGGCGTGTGCGCCAGCTTCCGCCGCCAGTCTTCAACCGATTGGTAGGGCAGTTGCAAAGTATTGGCCACCACCTCCTCCAACACCATCATCGCCGCCAAGACGGGCGCGTCTTCCGGCTCCACCTTGCGGATATGCAGTCCATCCACGATTCACCTCCTGTCGATTATTGCGATTCGGCCTTTGAGTCATCATCAACGGAACGGGATAAGGCCGGCAAGCGAAAATGACAAAAGGATTTCAGCGCGGCGCAAGCCCACGTCAAAACAGGTATCCTGAATGCTGCGACAAACCCCTCACACGCCCCAAGGAGCGCATTATGCTGATGCACAAGGAGTTGGCCAGCCTGCTGGTGGTGGACGTCCAGGAAAAACTCGCGCCGGCGGTCGTCGACGCGGCCGGCATGGCGGCGCGCTGCCGCTGGCTGATCAGCGTGGCCGGCGACCATGGCCTGCCGGTGGTGTTCTCGGAGCAATATCCGCGCGGCCTGGGCCACACCCTGCCCGAGCTGCTCGCCCAGGCGCCGGAACCCAAGGTGGTCGAGAAGACCCATTTTTCCTGCGTCGCCGCCCACTGTCTGCCGGACGCCGTGCTGGCCCGGCCGCAAGTCATCGTCTGCGGCATGGAAGCGCATGTTTGCGTGCTGCAAACCGTGCTGGAACTGCTGGAGCTGGATAAGCGGGTCTTCGTGGTGGCGGACGCGGTGTCCAGCCGCAAGGCGTCCGACATTGAACTGGGCTTGCAAAGGATGCGCGATGCCGGAGCCGTCATCGTCAGCAAGGAGATGGTGCTGTTCGAATGCTTGCGCCAGGCCGGCAGCGAGCACTTCAAGCGGATGAGCCAGCGCTATCTGGTGGGCGAGCAGCCCTGATACGCTGAAAATGAAACGGGGTCGCCGGCTTCGCCGATCGACCCCGATCCAAGGCGGCTTTGCCGCTCTCTTATCCCCTTTGGAGACTGGCGCGAGACGCCGGGCCATGCCCTGACGTCACCAGATCGCTTTATAGTTAGCAATTGCCGTGCCAAGTTAACAATCACAGGCCAAGCCTTTGATTCATTAACAAATTCGCAACACAAAATCATCCAAAGCATGGTGTAATGAAGAGCTGCCGGCATACATTGCACCAAATCAAGGCAAGACGGCCGAGCGGCCGCACCAAAAATGTGCAACGCGCGGCAGCCGGCTGAACTTTCTCAGCCGGCCCGCCGCCTAATACCCGGCTACACTGGAACGGTCTTGCATCCGGCCCGGCCCAACGCCGCGGCCCATGCGCAACGCCCCCTCAACGGGCCGCCCCGGCGGCCCGCCACGATAACGACAATAGGAAACACATCATGCAAGCAAGCGCTTTCAAGGACATCCTCAACACCCTGCCCGCCGTCGACGACATTCGCGCCATCGTGCTGCTGGACGCCAGCGGCGAGCCGGTCGGCCGGCTGGACAATCAGCCCGGCACCGCCGGCTCGGTGCGCGTCTACCACGCCCTGATCAAGACCCACGGCCATATCGACCGCAAGGCCGCGCGCGAGGGACTGGCGCTTTACGCCGAACACACGCCGGACGCGCGCGCCAATCCGGGAAAACACCCCAATATCGACCGCCTGCTGTCCATCGCCGAGGCCGACGCGCCCGGCTTGCGCGCGCGCCTGGTGCTGAGCCAGGACGATTGATCCGCGCCCCGGCGCGCGCCCAAACAAAAAGCCCGCTCGAATGAGCGGGCTTTTTGATAAAGCGTTCCTGAAAACAGGAATTAAGCTTCGGCAACCACCACGATCTTGATCGGGGTCACGACGTCGTGATGCAGAGCGATCTCGATGTCGTACTCGCCGATGGCCTTGAACGGGCCGTTCGGCAGGCGAACTTCGGTGCGCTTAACCGCAACGCCGAAGGCGGTCACGGCTTCAGCCACGTCGGCGTTGGTCACGGAACCGAACAGACGGCCGTCAACGCCGGCTTTCTGAGCGATGGTGACAACGGCTTCGTTCAGCTTCTCGGCGCGGACCTTGGCGTCGGCCAGGATCTCGGCTTGCTTGGCTTCCAGTTCGGCGCGACGAGCTTCGAACTGTTTCAGGTTGGCTTCGGTAGCGCGCTTGGCTTTGCCTTGCGGGATCAGGAAGTTACGACCGTAACCATCCTTGACTTTAACCACATCACCCAGTTGACCCAGGTTGGCAACTTTTTCGAGCAGAATGATTTGCATCTTTTAAGTTCCTTTTCCCGGCTTAGTGCTGGTCGGTGTACGGCAGGAAGGCCAGGAAGCGAGCACGCTTGATAGCGGTGGTCAGCTGACGCTGGTAGCGGGCCTTGGTGCCGGTGATGCGAGCCGGAATGATTTTGCCGTTTTCGGCGATGAAGTCTTTCAGGAGATCAACGGATTTGTAGTCGATTTCCTTGATGCCTTCTGCCGTGAAGCGGCAGAACTTCTTGCGCTTGAAGAGTTGACGAGCCATTTTGACTAACCTTTTACAAATTCAACATATTCGATATTGAGCACTAACCGCGGATTCCTGAGGCTGCGCTGGGACAGAAAGCCGGTGAGATTCACCGTGTTTCCCGCCAGTTTCCCGGAAAACTTCCGGGCGTCTTCGCCTATCAGCACGGCCTGTATTTCGCAGGCCACATCCCGATCAAAACCGTGAGCTGTCTGTCTGGACTGATGCTTGAGCCACATTTCCAACACCGGCAAGCCGGCGGGCGTGTATCTCAGCGCATCCTCTCGGTCGACCGTGGCGGTCAGCGCCAGACGGTTCTGCAAGACTTTGCTCCGGCCAATTAGGCGGAAGCTTCAGCCTCGGCTGCCGGCTGCTGGGCATCCAGCAGGTTCTTGGCCTTTTCGTCCTTCATCATCGGGGACGCTTCGGTAACCGCGCGCTCCAGCTTGATGGTCAGGTGACGCAGAACAGCGTCGTTGAACTTGAAGGCGTGTTCGATTTCGGCCAGGGTCTCGGACTGGCACTCTACGTTCATCAGAACGTAGTGAGCCTTGTGCAGCTTCTGGATCGGGTAAGCCAGTTGACGGCGGCCCCAGTCTTCCAGACGGTGGATCTTGCCCTCAGCGGCCAGAACCATGCCCTTGTAGCGCTCGATCATGGCCGGAACCTGTTCGCTCTGGTCCGGGTGGACGATGAACACGATTTCGTAATGACGCATGTTAACTCCTTGTGGCTATTGAAGCCTTTTGCCATGCAGTTGCAAAAGGCAAGGGGTTGAAACCGCAGCATTCTACGCGTTAAGCCGGCGGCAGGCAAATAAATCAGGGGCTTCCGCGCGGAATGGCGGCAAGGCTGTGGCGAAGACGGGATTCGGAATCCGCCCCAAGTCGCGGTTCAAAGCCTCGCAAGCGAGGGCGAGGCAAGGCGAAAACGAGCGAAAAAGCGAAATGTACGAGGGAGGTACATGAGCATTCTGAGCTCGTACTCGCCGTACAACGCTTCACGACGCGCAGCAGACCTTGAACAGGTTCTCAGAGCTTTTTGTCGCGGGAGATATCCACCACCACCCCATTGCTCAGCGTCACCGTGGTGGTATAGGGCACGGCGTCGTTGGCGAGCCAGGACAGCGAGCGGGTGCTGGTTTCCACCACCGCGTTGGCGTCCTTGGTTTTGACCGTGGGGCCGTTGCTGCTGTAATCGGGCGCGCCGGCCTGGGACACCAGTTCGGCCTCGGACATGCCCTTGTGCAGCTTGATGTAGACCTCGAACGGAATCGGCCCCGCCGCGGCCAGCGCGGAAGCGAGGGACAACAGGACGGCGAGCGGGGTTTTCATATGCATTCCTTTGCGGCGACGCGGCTCAGCGCACTTTTTTGACCACGTCTATCAGTTCGGTGACCATGCCGGTGGCGTCGCCCTGATGCAGCGCGCGCGCCACGCAGCCTTTCATGTGATTTTCCAGCAATTGCATCGACACCGCGTCCAGCGCCGATTTGACCGCGGCCACCTGGGTCAGGATGTCCACGCAATAACGGTCCGCCTCCACCATGCCGCTGATGCCGCGCACCTGACCCTCGATGCGCGCCAAACGCTTGATCAGCGCGCTCTTGCCCGGCTGCACCACGGTTTTGTCGGAAAGCGGGGCCGCTGCGTCACAACAGCCGTCCTGCGGTTTTTCTTGCGTCATGTCCATCCTAATCCAAGCGGGTTCAAAGCGAGCCCGGCCGCCGTCCGGCGGGCCGGGCTGCGGCCATTGTGACGCAGTTGCGCGCGGCCGCCTAGGCCTCCACCCGCAGCATGCCCATCATCCCCGCGTCTTCGTGCTCGAGGATGTGGCAATGGAACATGCGCAGGCCCGGCATGTCCTGGCGGAAACGCAGCCGCAGCGTCTCGCCGGCGGAGACGTTGGCCACGTCGCGCCAGGCCAGGAACGGTTCTTCGCGCCAGACGCCGTCCTTGCGGCGCGCCAGCGCCTGGAACTGGGTGCCGTGAATGTGGAAGGGGTGGTCCATATCGGCCTCGTTCACGATCTCCCACTCCTCCACCGCCCCCACCTTGCCCAGGAAGTCCGCCCGCTCCATGTCGAAGGTCTTGCCGTTGATCAGGAACATCGCGGCGGGATTGGCCATGTCTTCGGACAACACCACCCTGCGCCGCACCGCCGGCGCGCCCAGGGGCCGGATTTCACGCAGCCGCTCAGGCAGCGGCGCCGTGGCTTTGGCGACGGCGCCCCGGCGCAGCTCCAGCAGCGTCAGGCTCGCGTCCTGCTCGGCCGACATCATCTTGCCGCGCCGATACGGCAGGGCCAGCAGGCCGGCGCCGTGGCCGGGCGCGAAGCGTCCGGTCACCACCAGCTCGGCGCGGGCGCCGGGCGGCAGCGTCAGGCTGTCGATGCGTCGCGGCCGCTGCAGCAGGCCGCCGTCGCTGCCCACCAGTTCCAGTTCGTGGCCGGGCAGGGCCAGCTTGAGCACGCGCGCGCTGCTGGCGTTCCAGACCCGCCAGCGCTGGCGCTCGCCGACGCCCAGCGTCAGATGCGGCCGCCAGGCGCCGTTGACCAGCAGGAACTGGCCTTCGCGGCCGTCCATGCGATCGGCTTCGCTATTGGCCGCGATCTTGCCGTCGGCGTCCAGCTTCAGGTCCGACAACACCAGTCTTTGCTCCGGCAGATGCGCCAGCGGATCGCTGCGGCTCTTGACCACGAACACGCCAGCCAGTCCCCTATAGACCTGCTCGGCGGTATGTCCGTGCGGGTGCGGGTGATACCAGTAACTGCCGGCGCAGCCCTGCGGCAAGGTAAAGCGGTATTCGCGGCTCCCTCCCGGCGGCACCGGGTCTTGCGGATTGCCATCCTGGTCAGCCGGAATCGGCAGGCCGTGCCAATGAATGGTGGTGGGCTGGGACAGGCGGTTTTCGAAATGCAGCCGCAATTCGTCGCCTTCGAACACTTCTATCGTCGGCCCCGGCACCTGGCCGTTATAGCTCCAGAACACGGTGGCGGGCTTGCCGGGCAACAGCGGCAGCGCCTGCGCGCCGGCGCTGAGCGCCGTGCTGAACACGCCGGGCAAGGCGCTCTGGTTGCGCAACAGCGGCAGGGCCGGCAAAGCCAGGCCCGCCGGCAGGCCCAAAGCGGCCGCGGCCGGCATTGTCTCCGCCGCCGCGCCCATGCCGCCATGTCCCATCGCCGCGTGATCGACGGCGGGCGGCTGCGCCGCCCAGACCTGCCGCAACAACGGAACCAGAGCCAACGCCGCGCCGGCGCCGATGAATCCACGTCTATCCATCACTGCACTCCCCCTCTCGCAAATAGGATACCCAGGTAAGGTATCAACAAGACTGCGGCGGCGCCAGATCGGTTCCGTATTCTGTCTACTTTTTTAGGCTCGTATCTGATCACAGTCAAACCCCGCACCCAAGAAAAAGCCCCCGAGGACGGGGGCTGGGCGGTGCGGGTGGCCAGGGCTCAATCGGCCTTGGCCTGCGCCAGCGTGCGCTGGCGGCGGCTTTCCGACAGCACCATGCCGGCGGACACCGACACGTTCAGGCTTTCCACCGTGCCGAACATCGGGATGGACACCAGCACGTCGCAGTGCTCGCGGGTCAAGCGGCGCATGCCCTCGCCTTCCGAGCCCATCACCCAGGCCAGCGGGCCGGCGGCGTCGCAGTGGTAGAGGTCGGTATCCGCTTCCATGGTGGTGCCGGCGATCCAGATCCCGGCGTCTTTCAAGTCGCGCAGCGTGCGCGCCAGATTGGTGACCGTGAGATAGGGAATCACCTCGGCGGCGCCGCACGCCACCTTGGATACGGTGGCGTTGAGGCCGGCGGAACGGTCCTTGGGCGCGATCACCCCGTGCGCGCCCATCGCGTCCGCCACCCGCAGGCAGGCGCCCAGATTGTGCGGATCGGTGACGCCGTCCAGGATCAGCAACAAGGGCGGTTCGCTCAGATTGTCCAGCACGTCGTCCAGGTGCACGAAGTTTCGGCTGGCGTCTATCATCGCCGCCACGCCCTGGTGGCGGGCGTTGCCGCTCATGCTGTCCAGGCGTTCCTTGTCGACGATGTGCAGCTTGATGCCCTCCTCGGCGGCCTTGTCCAGCACCGCCTTGGCGCGGGCGTCGTGGCGGCCGCCGGCCAGCCAGACTTCCAGCAGGCTCTTGGGGTTCTGCCACAGACGGGCATTGATGGCGTGAAAGCCGTGGATCAGGCGTTTGTTGCTCATGGCGATTCTCTAATGACAATCCCGCCATTTTAGAGCGCGCGGCGGTTCAGGGCAAAACCGGCTTGCGTTCAGCTGCCCAGCACCTCCACGCCGGACATCAGCCCGAGCTGCCGCTGCTCGCCCACGGCGACGATGCCGGCCAGCAAGGCGGGCAATTCCGCCGCCGGCACCGGGCGGCCGAAGTGATAGCCCTGCAGCAAGGCGCAGCCCTTGCTGGTGAGGAATTGCGCCTGGCGCTCGCTCTCCACGCCCTCCGCCACCACTTGGAACTGCAGCTTGCGCGCCATCGCCAGAATGGCTTCGGCGATGGCGGCGTTGTCGCCGTCGTCCGGCAGGCCTTCGACGAAGGATTGATCGATCTTCAAGGTATCCAGCGGAAAACGCTTCAGATGGGACAGCGAGGAGTAACCGGTGCCGAAATCGTCGATCGACAGACCCACGCCCAGCGCCTTCAATTCGCCCAGCTGGCGCACCGCCTCGCCGGGGTTGAGCATGATCATGCTTTCGGTGATTTCCAGCTCCAGCCGCGCCGCGGACAGGCCCGCCGCCCGCAACGCCTCCGCCACCTTGAGCGGCAGCAGCTGCTGTTCGAACTGGCGCGCGGACAAATTCACCGCCAGCCGCGGCACCGCCACGCCCTGACGGTCCCAGACCGCCAATTGGCGGCAGGCTTCCTGCAGCACCCAGTCGCCTATGGGCTTGATCAGGCCGGTTTCCTCCGCCAGCGGGATGAAGCGGCCCGGCGGCACCAGGCCCAGTTGCGGATGGCGCCAGCGGATCAGCGCTTCCGCGCCCAGCACCCGGCGGCTGACCGCGTCCACCTGCGGCTGGTAATGCAGTTCCAGCTCGCCGCGCTCCAGCGCCAGCCTCAGGCCGTTCTCCAGCAATAGGCGTTCGAAGGTCTGGGTGTTCATTTCCGCGGCGAAGAACTGGTAAGTGTTCTTGCCCGCCTCCTTGGCGCGGTACATCGCCACGTCGGCGTTCTTGAGCAGGGTCTGGGCATCGGTGCCATCATTGGGGTAGACGCTGATGCCTATGCTGCCGGTGACGTAGACTTCGTGGTTTTCCAGCCGCAGCGGCTGGCCCAGCGCCGCCAGCGTGTCCTCGGCGGCGGTCACCAGCGCGGCGGCGTCCTTGAAGCCGGTCATCACCAGGGTGAACTCGTCGCCGCCCAGCCGCGCCAGCAGGCCGCGCGCCCCCACCGCCCGTTGCAGGCGCAACGCCGTCTCGCGCAACAACTCGTCGCCGGCCTGATGGCCGAAGGAGTCGTTGATCAGTTTGAAACGGTCCAGGTCGATGAACATCACCGCCAGCGAGCCGCTGGCGCAATCCAGGCTGATGATGGCCTCGTCCAGACGCGTGGTCAGGCTGCTGCGGTTGGGCAGCTGCGTCAGCGGATCATGATTGGCCAGAAACTGCAGACGTTCCTCGGACTGCTTGCGCAGGGTGATGTCGGAGAACACCGCCACGTAATTGCTGAGCGCGCCGCCAGCGTCGCGCACCGCCGAGATCGCCAGCTCGGCCGGATACCACTCGCCGCTCTTGCGGCGGTCCAGCATCTCGCCCTGCCAATGGCCGCCGCCCGCCAGCGCCTCCAGCATCGCCTGCCGGCTCAGCTGTTTCTGATCGCCAAAAATGCGCGACACCTTGCCCAGCGCCTCGGCCTCGGCGTAACCGGTGATGCCGCTGAAGGCGTGGTTGACCGCGATGATACGCGCCTCGGCGTCCATCAGCAGAATGCCTTCCGCCGAGTTTTCGAACACCTTGGCCGCCAGCCGCAGATTGGCGTCCGCCGCCAGCCGTTCGGAAACATCCATCACCACGCCGATGATGGCTTTCTTGCCCTCGTAGTCGAACAGCCGGCTGTGGATTTCCACGTCCACCACCACGCCGTCCTGGCGCACCGCGCGGGTGCCGTATTGCAGCACCGCGATGTTCTCACGATAGCGCTTGACGATTTGCTGGCGGATGCGCGCGGCCTCGCCCGGCACCAGCAGTTGCTCCAGCCCCATGCCCTCCATTTCCTTGGGCTGATAACCGATGATGGCGGCCAGCTTGGGGTTGGCGTAGATCAGCTTCTCGTCCTGCAGGATGTAGATGCCCACCAGCGATTGCTCCACCAGCGCGCGGTAACGCTCCTCCGTTTCGCGCTTGGCTTTCTGCTCCTGACGGGTTTGGGTGATGTCGGTGTCCACGCTGCCCACCCCGGCCGGGCGGCCATGGGCGTCGAACAAGGGAAACTTGGTGACCAGCAAATGGCTGAGCACGCCGTTGAACAGAAAGCTCTCCTCGAACTGGCGCGGCTCCAGGCAGGACAGCACCACCGCGTCCTGCTCGCGGATCTGGGCGGCGTCCTGCTCGTCGAACAGCTCCTCCACCGTTAGACCCTGCATGCCCTGAGGGGCGCGCCCCACCCGGCGCGCATAGGCGGCGTTGGCCAGCAGAAACCGGCCGTCCAGCCCTTTAAGCGACATCATATTGGGACTGTTGTTGACCAGGGACTCCACCCGCGCGCGAAACTCGCGCAGCGCGCTCTCGTTCTGACGATGGCCGTCGGCCAAGACCGACACCAGCAGGGTGGCGCAACTCAAGGCCAGGGTCAGCGCCACCTCGCTGGCGCCGTTGAGCACGCTGGCGTGCATGGTCAGCTCCGGCGCCAGCACGTATAGCGACAGCAGGCCGAGCACCCAGGCCCCCACCAGCGCCGCGCCGCGGAAACCGACGCGGAAAGCCGCCCACAGCATCAGCGGGAAAAACAGCAATTGGCAGGGCAGCGAATAGGCGACACTGCTGCCCAGCAGGCTGAACCACATCACGCTGGCCAGGGCTAGGATCAGGGCGGTTTCCAAGACCTGGCGCCGCGTCGGCGGCGCGCCGGACGCGTACAAGGCCGGCGGCGCGCACAAGGACAGGGCCAGGCCGGACACGCCCCAGGCCTGCGCCGCCCACGACCACAAGCCCTCCATGCCGAACCAGCGCCAGCCGGCGCCGGCGGCCAGGCCGGCCAAAAGCACCGAGGGATAGCAGGCGAGCCGCAGCAGCAGCCGCAGCAAGTCCGCCGGCTGACGCACCGCCAGCCCCCCGCGCAGGCCGGCCGCGTATAGGCCGGGCGCCAGCGCGTACAGGCTGATCAGCAGCAGGGCCGCCCATTGCGGCGGCGACCATTGCGCCGCCAGCGCGGCGGCGGCCAGCGGCCACCACCAGGACTGGCGCCAGCCGCGACGCAAAAAACGATAGCTCCATACACCGTGGGCGAGGAAGGCCGCCAGCGAAAATCCCAATACCGGCTCGCGCGGCCAAAAAGCCGTGCACGCCAAAAACCCCAGAAACACCGCCGCGTCCCGGCAAGCCGATCCGACTGTCACGCCACCCCGCCCCCATTCGCGCCGGCGCCCCGCCGCGCGCCGAAATTAATTTTGCATTAACAAATCAAGCGCATATATGCCAAACGAAAAACAAAATCACCCGGCTGACATACAATATATGCAATTGCCGGATGCAGCCAGACAATGACGATGAAAATATTCACCCCGCTGGACACAAGCGACGCCCGCCCAGCGCAAGCCGGGTAAACGGCGCGCGCCGGACGGCTGCTATAATCCCGAAACCGCCAAGCCCGAAACCGCCAAAACTAGTGAAGCAGCATGCTGGATAACCTCCCGCGGATCCCTCCCGCCAGTCAGAAAACTCGTCACGGACGCCTGCCCGCCGGGCTGGACGCCAACATCGTCGCCCGCCTCGCCGCAGAGCGGCGTCCGCTGCTCATCCTCGCCGCCGACGCGCAATCGGCGCAGCGCCTGCAAGCCGAGGCTCCGTTCTTCGCGCCCTCGCTGCGCGTGGCGCTGCTGCCGGACTGGGAGACCCTGCCCTACGACCATTTCTCCCCGCACGGCGAACTGGTCAGCGAGCGGCTGGCCACCTTGTGGCAGATCCATCAGCGCGAATGCGATGTGATCATCGCCCCGGTCAGCACCGCGATGACGCGGCTGGCGCCGATCGGCTATCTGCTGGGACGCACCTTCTTCCTGCAGGCCAAGCAGCGGCTGGATGTGGAGCAGCTGCGCGCCAATATGGTCACCGCCGGTTACCACCACGTCACCCAGGTGATGGCCCCGGGCGAATTCTCCATCCGTGGCGGTCTGATCGACCTCTTCCCGATGGGATCGGCGCTGCCCTACCGCATCGATCTGTTCGACGACGAAATCGACAGCCTGCGCACCTTCGACCCGGACAATCAGCGCACCCTGTACCCGGTGCCGGAAATCCGCCTGCTGCCGGCGCGGGAATACCCGGCGGATGAAAGCGGGGTCACCGCCTTCCGCCAGCGCTACCGCGAGCGCATCGAAGGCGACCCCAGCAAGAGCCGCATTTACAAAGACGTCTCCCAGGGCCTGTGGCCGGCCGGCATCGAATACTTCCTGCCGCTGTTCTTCGACGACACCGCTACGCTGTTCGACTACCTGGGCGAGGACGCGCTGATCGTGTTGCACCACGATGTGCAACAGGCCGCCCAGGTCTTCTGGCAAGACGTGGAAAGCCGCTACGACATGGCGCGCGGCGACACCGAGCGCCCGGTGCTGCCGCCGGCCGACATCTTCCTGCGCCCGGACGAACTGATGGCGCGGCTCAAGCCTTACGCCCGCGTGGAACTCGCCGGCGACGGCGAACTGGCGGAAGGCTGCGCCCCGCTGCCGGAACTGGCGGTGGAGCGCCGCGCCGAACAACCGCTGCACAAGCTGGACGCTTTCATCCGCAGCGGCGGGCAACGCATCCTGATCACCGTGGAAAGCCTGGGCCGCCGCGAAACCGTCCACCAGTTCCTGCAAGAGCACGGCATCAAGCCGCGCCCGGTGGACGGCTGGGCCGAGTTCATCGCCGGCGACATGCCGCTGGCGCTGAGCGTGGCCCCGCTCTACACCGGCTTCGCCCTGCCCGGCGCCGGCATCGCCGTGGTCACCGAATCCGAGCTCTACCAGCATGTGGCGCGCAGCCACACCCGCCGCAAAAGCGCGCGCGCCGGCTCCGACTCCATGCTGCGCGACCTGGCCGAGGTCAAGGCCGGCGACCCGGTGGTGCACGAACAGCACGGCATCGGCCGCTACGTCGGCCTGGTGTCCATGGACCTGGGCGAAGGCGAAACCGAGCTGATGCAGCTGGAGTACGCCGACAGCGCCACCCTCTACGTGCCGGTCAGCCAGCTGCATCTGATTTCCCGTTACGCCGGCGGCGCGGCGGACCAGATCCACCTGCACAAGCTGGGCAATCCGGCCTGGGAGAAAGCCAAGAAGCGCGCCGCGGAAAAAGCCCGCGACACCGCCGCCGAGCTGCTCAACCTCTACGCCCAACGCGCCGCGCGCGAAGGCCACAGCTTCAGCCTGTCCCACCACGACTACGAAGCCTTCGCCGCCGGCTTCAGCTTCGAGGAAACCCCGGACCAGGCCAGCGCCATCGAAGCCGTGGTGCAGGACATGTGCTCTGGCAAGCCGATGGACCGCCTGGTCTGCGGCGACGTCGGCTTCGGCAAGACCGAAGTCGCGCTGCGCGCCGCCTTCGTCGCCGTCCTCGGCGGCAAACAGGTGGCGGTGCTGGTGCCCACCACCTTGCTGGCGGAACAGCACTTCCAAAACTTCTCCGACCGCTTCGCCGACTGGCCGGTGAAAATCGCCGAACTGTCCCGCTTCCGCAGCGCCAAGGAAAGCAAGGCCGCGCTGGCCGGCCTGGCCGACGGCGGCGTGGACATCGTCATCGGCACCCACAAGCTGGTGCAGCCGGACATCCAGTTCAAGAACCTGGGCCTGGTCATCATCGACGAGGAACACCGTTTCGGCGTGCGCCAGAAAGAGCAACTGAAACGGCTGCGCGCCAATGTGGACGTGCTGACGCTGACCGCGACGCCGATTCCGCGCACGCTGTCGATGGCGCTGGAAGGCCTGCGCGACTTCTCCGTCATCGCCACCGCCCCCAGCCGCCGGCTGGCGGTGAAAACCTTCGTCAGCCCGGTGGCCAACGGCGTGATCCGCGAAGCGGTGCTGCGCGAACTCAAACGCGGCGGCCAGGTGTTCTTCCTGCACAACGAGGTGGACACCATAGAAAACATGCGGGAAAAGCTGGCCGAACTGGTGCCGGAAGCCCGCATCGGCGTGGCCCACGGCCAGCTGCGCGAACGCGAGCTGGAACAAGTGATGCGCGACTTCCTGCAGCAGCGCTTCAATGTGCTGCTGTGCTCCACCATTATTGAAACCGGCATCGACATCCCCAACGCCAACACCATCCTGATCAACCGCGCCGATAAGTTCGGCCTGGCCCAGCTGCACCAGCTGCGCGGCCGCGTAGGCCGCAGCCACCATCAGGCCTACGCCTATCTGCTGACGCCGGACGGCATCACCAAGGACGCGATGAAACGGCTGGAAGCCATCCAGATGTCCGAGGAACTGGGCGCCGGCTTCTACCTGGCGATGCACGATCTGGAAATCCGCGGCGCCGGCGAAGTACTGGGCGAAGGCCAGTCCGGCGAGATGCAGGAAGTGGGCTTCTCCCTGTTCACCGAAATGCTCAAGCAGGCGGTGCGCGATCTCAAGAAAGGCCGCACCCCGGACCTGGACGCGCCGCTGGGCGTCACCACCGAAATCAATATGCACAGCCCGGCCCTGCTGCCGGACGGCTATTGCCCCGACGTGCACGAGCGGCTGGTGCTCTACAAGCGGCTGGCCACTTGCGAGAGCGAACAGGAAATCGACGATATCCACGAAGAGCTGATAGACCGCTTCGGCCTGCCGCCGCAAACCGTCAAGACCCTGATAGACAGCCACCGCCTGCGTCTGCTGGCCAAGCCCTTGGGCGTGCAAAAGCTGGACGCCAGCGAAGTGGCCATCCAGGTCCACTTCGCCAAGAACCCGCCGATAGACCCGATGAAAATCATCCAGCTGCTGCAAACCAAGCGCAACTACAGGCTGGCGGGACAGGACAAGCTGCGCGTGGAGGCCGATATTCAGGACGTGGCGCTGCGCGTGGTCAGGGTCAAGGAACTGTTGAAGGAGTTGAGCTCCTAAAGTCTGTCGCGCGGCCTCGCGCAACGGCGAGGGCCGGGCAATGCCCATGCGCCAAACACGCATGCCGCTTTCCCGGTCCCGGCGCCTTTATCGCTCAGGCTCGCAAGAGACTACACCCGCTTTGGGATGGCAAACGCCCGGCTCAGCCAGGCGGCCGGCAAGCCAATCCAAAGGCATAATGAAGCGACAATACCAAGCCTTCGGCATGGCCTGCGGACGAAAGAAGAAAGCGCTTACTTGAGCAACATCAAGATAAACGAGGACAGCGACTCTGAGGCAAAAAGCCTTGCCCCTTGTTTTTACAGGAAAAAATAGCGTCACAGGATTGAAACCGAAAACCCTGTGGATAACTTTGTTGATAAAACTGTGCAAATATGCTCTCAAGCCAAGCGCCAAGCCGTTTTGAGCTGAAAGCCGCCCTGGATAAGAAAACAATCAAGTTATTGATTTTATTGATCTTTTTAGAGATATCAAACGCTACGCAAGCCAAGTTGCAACTCGCTTTAGCTGAAAATATTTTCCACCCACCGCTGTGGATCACTTGACAATCATGTTTTTTACCGCACCCCAGAACGACGTCATCAGCGTCTCCTCCCTCAACCGCATGGCGCGCGATCTGCTGGAAAGCGGACTGCCGCCGATGTGGATAGGCGGCGAAATTTCCAACCTCACCCTGGCCGCGTCCGGGCACGCCTATTTCTCCCTGAAAGACGGCGGCGCCCAAGTGCGCTGCGTGATGTTCCGCGGCAAAGTGTCGCAACTGCCCTTCCGCCCGGCGGAAGGCATGCAGGTGGAGCTCAAGGGCACCGTCACCCTGTACGAGGCCCGCGGCGACTTCCAGATCAACGTCGACCAGATGCGCTCCGCCGGCCTGGGCCGTTTGTACGAGGCTTTTGAAAAACTCAAGGCCAAGCTGCAGGCGGAAGGCTTGTTCAACCCGGCGAGCAAACGTCCGCTGCCGGCCCACCCCGCCGCCATCGGCATCGTCACCTCGCCCGCCGCCGCCGCGCTGCGCGACGTGGTCAGCACGCTGCGCCGGCGCATGCCCTCCATCCCGCTGATTCTCTACCCGGCCCAGGTGCAGGGCGAAGGCTCGGCCCAGCAAGTGGCCGACGCTATCCGCAGCGCCGGCGAACGGCGCGAGGTGGACGTGC
This sequence comes from Chromobacterium rhizoryzae, assembly GCF_020544465.1. Classification (NCBI taxonomy): domain Bacteria; kingdom Pseudomonadati; phylum Pseudomonadota; class Betaproteobacteria; order Neisseriales; family Chromobacteriaceae; genus Chromobacterium; species Chromobacterium rhizoryzae. The sequence continues at coordinate 1,090,904 of NZ_CP066126.1, read as the reverse complement.
TCATCGTCTGCCGCGGCGGCGGCAGCATCGAGGACTTGTGGTCGTTCAACGAGGAAATCGTCGCCCGCGCGGTGGCCGCCAGCCCCATTCCCACCGTCAGCGGCGTCGGCCACGAAACCGACTTCACCATCTGCGACTTCGTCGCCGACAAACGCGCGCCCACGCCCACCGCCGCCGCGGAACTGGTGTCCCCCAGCCGCGAGCACCTGAACGCTCAGCTCGAAACCGCCAAGCGCGGCCTGGAGCGCGCGCTCGGCCGCCTGCTGACCGACAAATCCCAGCAGCTGGACTATCTGGCGCGCCGGCTGGCCCACCCCGGCGAAAAGCTGCAACGCCAGCGCGAAGCGCTGCAGCGCCAGCAAGAGCGGCTGCAACGCCGGCTGGGCAGCCTGTTCGAACAACGGCGTTGGGCGCTGCAACTGGCGGACAGCAAACTGCAAGGCCGCCGACCGGACCTGGCTCAAACCGCGCAAACGCTGGACCGGCTGCAAACCCGGCTGCAGCGCGCGCGTCGGGATCTGCTCAACCGGCAGGCCCAGAAACTGGACACCCTGGCCGCCACCCTGCTGGCGCTCAATCCGGAAGCGGTGCTGGCCCGCGGCTACGCCATCGTGCAAAAACAGGACGGCACCGCGGTCAAATCCCCGGCGGAACTGCGCGACCGCGAACGCGTCAGCCTACGCCTGGCCGAAGGCAGCACCGAGGCCGTGATCGACCATCCGCAAGGCGCGCAGCCCAGCTTGTTCTGACGCCGCCGGCGCCAGTGGGCCGGCGCCGGCGGAAAACCGCACGCCCCCATTGCCGCTTCCGATCAGAAATATCCAAGAGGACGCTCAGCCAGCGCCAGCATGGCGTCCTCCCACAGCTCCGGCGCGCATAGCATCATCCCCAGCGCATCGCCGCGCGCTTGCGAAGCCTCAGGCAAGACTCGGAAGCCAAAGCGTCGATAAAACTCGCAGTGGATATCGGCGTACAGCAAAAACACCTCCGCCAAACTTTGTTCTCGGTAGGCGCTCAACACTTCCTTCAAAAATAGGCTGGCAAAGCCCTGACCACGCCTGGCAGGCGCCGTGGCGATCGAACCAATGCCAACGGCCTCCCGCTCCGCCAGCGACGGCAAGCGATAGGCAATCGCCGAACACAGCAAGCTTCCATCCGTATCCGCCAACACATGCCAGCTGCCGCGTCGATACTTATGCGAATCCCGGCAGATTCGCAAATACTCGGCCTCGGAGCAGCCCTCGCCCCAAACATCCCGCCCCATCAGATAAACCGCCTCCATCTCCTCCGCAACCGCCGCCCGCAAAAGCAGACCATTGCCATGCCGGGCCGGCAACGCCGGCGCCGGGCTTAAAGCTTCAAGCGCCATCCTCTCCCCCAATCAATGCTGCGCCGGACATGACCAAAGTCTCGCCGGCCCAAGCAATTTATGCGCTTGGACTCAAGCTATGCTAGCATCCGGCCCCTAGCGCGGCCCGCGCCCGCAACCATCCCCCCTCCAGCCACCGCCAGGGAAGCCCCATGTCGCCAGTACACAAATGGGAAATCACCGTCGCCGCCGGCGGCTACTATCCCGATCTCGCTCATCATTTCTTCGGCAACGACATCGATCTGGGCTACGAGAACGACCACATCGGCATGCAGTTCTACGCCTATTCGCGCCACATCGACGAACTAGACGACCCCGATCACGTATCCGAACGCCTCTACAGCCTGCAACTGCTGCTCAACGGCGCCTTGCGCGCCGCCGCCGGCTGCGTGAGCAGCATGCCCATCCAGTTTCTGGGCTTCAGCGCTTATGAGAACGGCTGCAGCTATCCCGTCAGCGCGCACCGGATCGAAGAAGACCCGTTCAGCCGCAACCCCAGGATCGACCAGATCCACACCCGTTACGAAGATCCGCGCCAGCGCTACCCGTCCTACCTGCTCTACCTGGCCAAGCGCGACCCCTGTCTGCGCGATCTGCTCTTCCTGCTGGGCCTGATTTCCACCAACACCACGCTGGAAAAAGTGCTGGCCTGGAGCACGCTGTACAAGATACTGGACAGCGTCAAACACTACGCCAAGGAGATCGACGCCGGCATCGACGCCTTCGCGGATCCGGAACAGCTCAGCCTGTTCACCGCCGCCTGCAACAACACCAGCATCCTGGGCATCTACGCCCGCCACGGCGCGTCGGAAAACCCGCCACCCAAGCGCGCGCTCACCAATATCGACGACGCCAGCGCGCTGATCGCGGGCATGACCGCCCGCTTCTGCCGCTGCTATATCGCCGCCAAATATCCCTGAGCCGCGCAAGCCGCGCGCCATGCCCACCGCCCGCGGCCGCAGGTGCGCGACGACGCCGATCCCCATGAGGAGATCGCTTACCAGATCCACCTGAACAACGTGTCGGTCAGCGCTGACATCCCGCCCAATGAACCACGGTCTATTCCGCGGATTGAAAACGGCAAGGGCATCGCCACCTTCGCCGGCCTGCTGCCCGGCGGCACATGGTCGGTGGCCGTAGCTGGCGGCGAGCGGCCTAAACCGCTGCAAGAAGGCATGACCGTCACCATCGCCGGCACCAATGTCGCCACCGGCAAGCCCTTCCACATTCCGGCGGTCTTCGAGACCAAGGAAACCGGCGATCCCGCCGAGTTCGTGGAGTGGCGCGTGCTGCGGGAACGGTAAGCGGAACGGCCGGCTGTCCGCCGGCCGCCCTTGACGTCTCTTTGCGGACGACAGCCCAAGCTGCCGTCCGCAACGGTTTCCAAAGCGCTTACTTGACTTGCAGCAGGTCCGCCAGATGCACGTCCACGCCGCCGGCCGCGCCCACCGCGTTGACGTGATCGAAATAATCGTACCAGCCGCTGGCGCGGATGCCGGCCAGCATCCCCTCACAGGCCTCTTGGTCAGGCAGGCTCCACACGCCCAGGAAGCGATAGGGCGCCGCCTGATCGGCGTCGGCCGCGATCTGGCTCAAGGTCAGCAGTTGAATGCCCAGGCCGGGCAGCGCCTCGATATTGCTTTTGACCTGATCCAGGAAGTCGGTGCGGTGCAAAAAACTCAAGGCCAGCCAAGCCGGCTTCGGGCTGTACAATTCCACCAGATAATGCGCCATAGAAAATCTCCGTGAGTGTGAACGGCCTAAGAACCGGTTTACGATCTGCTGCGCGTCGTGGAGCCTTACACGGCGAGCACGCCTTCGAAATGCTCATGTACCACGTGTACATTCCGCTTTCTCAGCCGTTTTCGCCTTGCCTCGCCTTAGCTCGCGAGATCGTAAACAGGTTCTAAGCCGCGGCCTGCTGATTAAGCCGCGCGCCGCTTCGCCTGTCATTGCATCTTATTGCCAGCTGAAAAACTTTAATGTTATAAAAAGCATCCGCCCGCTCCCATTGAAATTTACAGGAGCGGCGTTCAGCCACCGCGGCCACGGCCGCGCCAGCCAATTCCCCCAACAAGAGCATTCCGCGCGCCCCTCCCTGCCTGGCAGCAGCCGGGCGCCAGCGGCATTGCCACCGCAGGACAAAGATCCATCATGCAGTGTAGACACGCCCTATTGCTGTCGCTGGCCGCCTTGAGCGCGAGCCTGGCGGCGGCGCCTCTGCCTTCTTACGACTTCGCCGTCAAAGACCCTTGGGAGACGCGCGCCAAGCCGTCGATGAAGGCGAAGGACAAAACCGATAAAGCGCTCAAGTACAAGGGCGCGGTGCAATTGAAGAACCTGGACGCCGGTCCGGATTTCTCGGTCAAGGCCGAAATACGCAGCCCCAGCCTGCTGGAGCGGCGGCAAAGAGAGCAAATGCAGCATTGCGTCGGCGTCAACCCGCCGCCGGGCTGCCCCGGCTTCAACCCGCTGCCGCGCTGCTTCGGCCAGAGCGACTGCGGGCAGCACGCGCCGCCGCCGGCCCATCCGCTCAGCGGCCCCACGCGGCAGCAAGCCGGCGATTACTCGTTGAGCGGCAGCTGGCTGCCGCGTTAAGACGCAAAAAAGCCCGCTCCAAGAGAGCGGGCTGACAAGACGGCGGCGCGCGCTCAGCGAGCGTTCTGCGCCAGCCGCGCCACTTCCTCGGCGCTGCGCTTGTTGTAGCCCAACAGATAATAGGCCACCACCAGGAAGGCCAGCCAACCCGGGCCGATGATCAAGGCGATGCGGGTATCCGGGAAATAGGCCATCAAGCCCACCACCAGGATCAGGAAGCCCATGGCGATGTAGGAGCCATACGGCCATAACGGCATCTTGTAGGCCAGCGCCGCCAGCTGCTCGCGGCTCAAGGTGCGGCGGAAGCGCAGCTGGGCCAGCAGGATGATCACCCAGGTCCAGATCGCGCCGAAGGTGGAGATCGCGGTCAGCCAGGTGAACACTTCCTTGGGCGCCAGATAGTTGAGCAGCACGCCAACCAACAGCGCGAACACCGACATCAGCAAGGCGAACACCGGCACGCCCTGACGCGACACTTTGGCGAAGATGGGCAGCGCCTGCTGTTGCTGGGCCAGGTTGTACAACATGCGGCCGGTGCTGAAAATGCCGCTATTGCACGAGGACAGCGCGGCGGTGAGCACCACGAAGTTGATGATGCCGGCGGCGGCGGGGATGCCCAGCTGCTCGAAAGTGAGCACGAAGGGGCTGCCGCGGGTGCCCAGCTCGTTCCACGGATAAATCGCCAGGATCACGAACAGCGCGCCGATGTAGAAAATCAGGATGCGCCAGAACACCGAATCCACGGCGCGGGCCAGCGCTTTCTTCGGGTTCTTGGCTTCGCCAGCGGTCAGGCCCAGCATTTCCACGCCCAGGTAGGCGAACATCACCATTTGCAGCGACATCAGCACGCCGCCAAAGCCGTTGGGCATGAAGCCGCCGTGGCTCCACAGATTGGAGATGCCGGTGGCCACGCCGCCGTGTCCCAGGCCGAACACGATCATGCCCAGGCCGCCGATGATCATCAGCACGATGGTGACGATCTTGATCAGCGCGAACCAGAACTCGAATTCGCCATAAGCCTTGACCGCGATGAAGTTGACGCCGCCCATGGCCACCAGCGCGGCCAGCGCCCAGTACCAGGCCGGAATGTCCGGGAACCAGATGCCCATATAGACGCCGACGGCGGTGATTTCCGCCATGCAGGTCACCAGCCACAGAAACCAGTAATTCCAGCCGGTCAGGTAGCCGGCCAAGGGGCCGAGGTAATCCAGCGCGTAGCGGCTGAATGAGCCGGCCACCGGATTGTGGATGGCCATTTCGCCCAGCGCGCGCATGATGAGGAAGATGGCGAAACCGCCCAGGGCGTAAGCCAGCATGATGGCGGGGCCGGCCATCTTGATGGCGGTGGCCGATCCCAGAAACAGGCCGACGCCGATGGTGGCGCCCAAGGCCATGAGGTTGATATGCCGCTCTTCCAAACCCCGGTGCAGGGTGTCTTGAGCAGGTTGCATAGTTGCTCCTTTAACTGTCTTTGTATTGCGTAAGGGTTGTGGCCTTGGCGCTTAAGGCCTGTTCAAAGCGTCGCGTGCAAGAGCGAGACAAGGCGAAAACGGCTGAGAAAGCGCACGGCGCACAAGGCACATCGGCGTTTCGCAGCGGTACTCGCCGCGCCGGCTTTCACGAAGCGCAGCAAACTTTGAACAGGTAAACGGCAGCGCCGCCGCCGGTGCTATGGCTTTGGATTGTCGTTATGGCCCATAACACATGGGGGTCGAGATTACCTCAAGACCCTTGTCATGTCATGTTTCAGAATATACATGCGCGCAAAAGGCATAAACGCGACGCTTTGTGATCAAGCGTCCCCGCTTAATGCCATAAGGATTTAACGCAAGCCCCGCCGCCGTTTCCGCCGCCGGCATCCGGCGGCCCGGCCCAAGCCGACAGGTGCTATCAATAAAGCGTTGAATCGGTTTATCGAGCCGGGAGCATGCACCCATGCGGCACCACAGCATCAGCCTGAAGCTCAACCTGGCCTTCATGCTCATCATGTCCGCCCTGCTGGCGGCCTTCGGCGCGCTGGACTATTGGCGCACCCAACAGGAACTGCGTCAGGAACTGGACGGAGAAATCGCCGCGATCAGCGCGCGGCTGGCGGCGAATCTGGCCGGACCCATGTGGAATTTCGACAGCGCGCAAGGCTTGCGGGTGCTGGAGGCTGAGATGGGCAAACGCGCGCTCCGCGGCGTGTTCGTCCGCGACGCCAACGGCGTTCCCTTCGCCGGCTACCGCCGCGAGGCCGACGGCTCGCTGCTGCGCGGCGCCGCTCCGGCGCCGGACGCGGACCTGACGCGCGAACGCGCCGTGGTCTTTCACGACGGCGCGACCGCGCGCGTCGTCGGCAAGCTGAGCCTGCAAGTGTCCACGGAAGAAATCCGCGAGAAACTGCGCGCGGTGCTGTGGCGGGTGACGGCGGAAATCCTGCTGCTGGACCTGGTCACCGTCCTGGTGCTGTCCCTGCTGGTGCGCCGCCTGCTGCACCGGCCCATCCGCGAGGTGAGCCAGGCGCTGCACGCCATCGCCGACGGCGATCTGACCGCGCCGCCGCGCTACGCCAGCCAGGACGAACTGGGCGATCTGGCCGAATCCACTCGCCGGCTGGTCGCCAAGCTGGCCGGCATTCTGGCGCATATCGACGCTTTTTCCTCGGACCTGGCCAACGCCGCGCGCCAGATCAGCCAGGCGGTGGACACCCTGAGCCAGCAAGCGTCGGAGCAGGCCAACAACATCGACAAGAACAGCGCCAGCCTGGAACAGATTTCCGCCTTCGTGTGGAAGAACCGGGACGACGCCCGCACCACGGATCAGATGGCCAGCGACAGCAGCAGGCACGCGGCGGCCGGCGGCCAGGCGGTGGACGAGACCATCGCCGCGATGTGGGACATCGCCAACAAGGTGCTGATCATCGACGACATCGCCTACCAGACCAATCTGCTGGCGCTGAACGCGGCGATCGAGGCGGCGCGCGCCGGCGAACACGGCCGCGGCTTCGCAGTGGTGGCCGGCGAAGTGCGCAAGCTGGCGGCGCGCAGCCAGCAGGCGGCCAAGGAAATCAGCCAGCTGACGCAAAGCAGCGTGCGCCGCGCCGAACACGCGGGCGAACTGTTCAATCAGATGTTGCCGACGATACAGAGCACCGCCAGCTTCGTGCAGGAAATCAATCAGTCCTCCAACCAGCAGGCGCAGCGGGTGGAGCAGATCAATCAGGGCGTCAGCGAAATCAGCCGTTCCATGCAGGCCAACGCCGCGGCGTCGGAACAGCTGACCGCCACCGCGCGCGGCATGAGCGAGCAGGCGGTGGAGCTGGCGCAGACCATAGGTTATTTCAAATACTGAGCCGCGCCGTGAAAAAGCCGCCGGGCTGAGGCGCGGCGGCTTGGCGGACGGCTGCGGGACTCACACCGCCTTGAGCTTGCCCTTGGCCGGGCGCGCGTCCGGCTTGGCCTCCGCGCCGGCTTCGCGCTCCCAGCTTTCCTTGTAGGCGCGGCCGTAATAGCTGTCCAACAGCAGCTGCTTCAGTTCGCTGATCAGCGGATAACGCGGGTTGGCGCCGGTGCACTGGTCATCGAAAGCGGCTTCCGCCAGCAAGTCCACCTTGGCCAGGAAATCCGCCTCGGCCACGCCGGCGGCCTGGATGGACGCCGGAATGTCCAGTGTGCGCTTGAGCTCGTCCACCCACTCGATCAACTTCTCCACCCGCTCGTGGTCGCGGCTGGCTTCCAGGCCCAGATGGCGGGCGATTTCAGCGTAGCGCGCCACGCTCTTGGGCCGGTCGTACTGGCTGAAGGCGGTCTGCTTGGTCGGCACGTCGGCCGCGTTGTAGCGGATCACATTGCTGATCAAGAGCGCGTTGGCCAGACCGTGGGCCAGGCCGAACTCGGCGCCTATCTTGTGCGCCATCGAGTGGCAGACGCCGAGGAAGGCGTTGGCGAAGGCGATGCCGGCGATGGTGGCGGCATTGTGCACCTGCTCGCGCGCCTTGGGGTCTCCGGCGCCGTTGCGGTAGGCGGACGGCAGATAGTCCTTGAGCATCTTCAAGGCCTGCAAGGCCTGAGGGTCGGAATACTCGTTGGCCATCACCGAGGCGTAGGCCTCCAGCGCGTGGGTCACCGCGTCGATGCCGCCGAAGGCGGTCAGCGACTTGGGCATATTCATCACCAGATTGGCGTCGACAATCGCCATGTTCGGCGTCAGCTCGTAGTCGGCGATCGGGTATTTGACCCCGGTGTTCTCGTCGGTGACCACGGCGAACGGCGTCACTTCCGAACCGGTGCCGGAGGTGGTGGGCACGGCCACCAACTCCGCCTTGCGTCCCAGTTTGGGGAACTGGTAAATCCGTTTGCGGATGTCCATGAAACGCAGCGCGAGGTCTTCGAAATGCACTTCCGGGTGTTCGTACATCACCCAGATGATCTTGGCCGCGTCCATGGGCGAACCGCCGCCCAAGGCCATGATCACGTCCGGCTTGAAGGCGTGGGCCAGGTCCGCGCCCTTGCGCACCACCGCCAGCGTGGGATCGGCCGGCACCTCGAAGAACACTTCCACCTCCAGACCCATTTTCTTCAGCAGGCGGATGGGCTCGTCGACGAAGCCGTTGTCGAACAGATACTGGCCGGTGACGATCAGACAGCGGCGTTTGCCGGACAGATCCTCCAAGGCCACCGGCAGGCAGCCGCGGCGGAAGTAAATCGACTTGGGCAGCTTATGCCACAACATGTTCTCCGCCCTCTTGGCCACGGTTTTCTTGTTGATCAGGTGTTTGGGGCCGACGTTCTCCGAGATCGAGTTGCCGCCCCAGGAGCCGCAGCCCAGCGTCAACGACGGCGCCAGGCTGAAGTTGTAGAGGTCGCCGATGCCGCCTTGGGACGACGGCGTGTTGATCAGGATGCGCGCGGTCTTCATCTTGTCGCCGAAGTAGCGGATGCGCTCGCCTTGCAGATCCTGGTCGGTGTACAGCGCCGAGGTGTGGCCGATGCCGCCCATCGCCACCAGCGCCGCGGCCTTGTCGCAAGCGTCGATGAAATCGCCGGCGCGGTACATCGCCAGCGTCGGCGACAGCTTTTCATGCGCAAAGGCCTCGGCGGCGGACACATCGCTGACTTCGCCGATCAGCACCTTGGTGGCCGGCGGCGCTTCGATGCCGGCCATCGCGGCGATCTTGGCCGCGCTCTGGCCGACGATGGCGGCGTTGAGGCTGCCGTCCTGCAGAATCACCTTGCGCACCGCCTCCGCTTCGCGCTTGGACAGGATGTAGCCGCCGTGCTTGGCGAAGCGCTCGCGCACCGCCTCGTAGATTTCATCGACGATGATGACGGACTGCTCGGACGCGCAGACCACGCCGTTGTCGAAAGTCTTGGACATCAGGATGGAGGCGACGGCGCGCTTGATGTCGGCGGTCTCGTCTATCACCGCCGGGGTGTTGCCGGCGCCCACGCCGATGGCGGGCTTGCCGGAAGAATAGGCGGCGCGCACCATGCCCGGCCCGCCGGTGGCCAGGATCAGATTGAGGTCGGGGTGATGCATCAGCTGATTGGATAGCGCCACCGAGGGCTCGTCTATCCAGCCGATGATGTCCGGCGGCGCGCCGGCCGCCACCGCCGCCTGCAACACCAGCCGCGCCGCCTCGCAAGTGGAACGCTTGGCGCGCGGATGCGGCGAGAAAATGATGCCGTTGCGCGTTTTCAAGGAGATCAACGCCTTGAAGATGGCGGTGGAGGTGGGATTGGTGGTGGGCACGATGCCGCAGATCAGGCCGATGGGCTCGGCGATGGTGATGGTGCCGAAGGTGTCGTCCTCGGCCAGCACGCCGCAGGTTTTATCGTCCTTGTACTTGTTGTAGATGTATTCGGAGGCGAAGTGGTTTTTGATCACCTTGTCCTCCAGCACGCCCATGCCGGTTTCCGCCACCGCCATCTTGGCCAGCGGTATCCGCGCGTCCGCGGCGGCCAGCGCCGCGGAGCGGAAGATGTGGTCCACCTGCTCCTGGCTGAAGCCGGCAAACGCGGCCTGCGCCTTTTTCACCCGCGCCACCAGCGCGTCCAGTTCCAGTTCATTGCCAACGGTCATTTCAAGTCTCCCAAACAGTTAAACCTGTCGCAGCGAGAGAATGACTAATTAGCGACATTTTATTTTCATTTATGAAAATAAAATCTAGACAATAATATTGTCCATTCACCGCCCATTCTCATCGCTTCAAAACTTTTTTGTAGCAAGCGCATTACAGCGATACGCTTTCAACACCGAAAAACCCTGTCGCCCGCAAACGCGAAACCATAGCGGCGGCATCAATAAGTCCATGCTAAGCGAAAAAACGATATTCGTTTTTGCGCATTGCCAAACAAATACGGATTAAGCGGAGAAAAAATGTCACAACCGGAATCATGAGGGGAAAAGCGCGCGCATCGGCTGTAACGGCGACGCTACCGCGCCGACGCCGCGCAAATAGAATGGCCGCCTGTCGGCGGCCATGGGCGAAGCGGAAATGCGGCGCGCCGCTATTTCATGAAACTGTATTTGAAGAACTGGCCGGCGCGGCTCATTTCGCGGATCTTGGCCGGATCGGTCTCGCCGTTCAGATTGGTGATCACCAGCTTGCCGTAGCCTTGCTTCAGATCGTTGCGGAAGTCGTAGAACGCGCCCAGCACCGCCAGCTTGCCCGCCTCCACCTCACCGGCGTAGGTCATGATCGCGGTTTCCACCTGATTGTTGACGTTCAGCAGCGCGCCGTTGGTGGGGTCTATGCCCTTGGGAATGTCGATGGTGGACAGCTCTTTGCGGATTGCCGGCTCCAGCCCGCCATAGTCGCCGGAGGCGGCCTTGATCGCGCCGCAGGCGGCATGGCCGATGATGATCAGCAAGGGGGTATGCAAATGCCTCACCCCGTATTCGACCGAACCCTCGGCGGTGGCCAATTGATTGCCGATGTCCCGCACCATGAACAGATCGTTGACCGCGTCGCCGTGGAAGGCATTGGTTTGCACTCGGGAATCCGAGCAAGTCACCACGGTGGCGCGCGGGCTCTGATGCTCGGCGAAGCGCTCAAAATAGGCTTTGTCGTGCGCCTTCATATAGCGGGCGTTGGCTTCGACTATGGTCTCCACCACGCCGCGCACTTGCTGGGCCTCGGAGGCCAAATGCGCGCCGGCGTGCGCGTCGCCGTGCTCGGCAGCAACCGCCTTGCGCCTGGGCTTGACCACGCGGCGCTTTTTCACCGGCGCGTGCACTTCCGGGCTGGGTTCGCTCAAATTCTTGGCCGCCGGCGGCGGCGCCATCTTCACCGCCGGTTCCATTTTCTCCGGCGGTTTGGCCTCGGCGTGTTTGGCTTCAGCGGGCTTGGCCTCCGCCGGTTTCGCTTCCGCGTGCTTCGCCTCCGGCTTGGCCTCCGCTTTGGCCTCCGCTTTGGCCTCCGCCTTGGCGGCGGGCTTGGCCTCGGTCTTGTGTTCCGCCGCCGGCGCGGCCGGCTTGGCCGGCTCCGCCTTGTGGGCTTCCGGCGCCGCCGGCTTCAACTTCAGCGGCAGCTTGATCACCGTCTTGGGCTGAGACCCTTCGGCCGGCGCCGCCTCCTCCGCCCAAGCCTGGGCCGTCAACAACAAGAGACAAAGCGCCAGTCGGCGCTTGCGTCCAAGCATCCCCATTTACCACTCCTTATTGTCATCTTGGCGGTCATTATATTTATGCAATATCGGCTATGTTTGATAAAACTGAAAGACGATATTAATTGACCGGTAATTAGCCCAAAAAAATGACAATAAGTTAAATTAACGCCGTTCAACATGCAAACGGCGCCGGCGACTCAGCTGCTTTGTATCCAGTACTCGACAATGCGGCCATCCGCCACCCGGTAGCAGGCGCTGCCGATCTGGCGCAGCGGCTCGCCGCTGGGCGGGCGGCCGTCCAGGCCGGCCAGGCCATGTCCCAACTGGGTCCAGCGCGCGTAAGCCTTGTCTCCATCCACCAGCAATTCGTCCACCCTCAGTTCAAAGGCCCCGTAGTCGCGCAGGAAGTCCCGCACATGGGCGGCGTAGTCGGCCGGGCTGCGCTCCAGCGTATGCGGCGACTCCGCCACCAATTGATGCGCCAATACCTTGGGCGCCAGATAATCGCCGGCCGCGTCCGGATTGCGTCCGGAACGCACCTCCTTCAAAAACCCCGTCACTACCGCTCTGGTATCCTGCATTTTCGTTTCTCCTCGATTCGACATCACGGTCAATGAAACACCCGTCGGTTCCGCGCGCAATCCACCGGATTGGCGCACTGCCGCCCTCCGTTCGACGCCGCGCACCTCGCCCGCTCCAGCGCCTCCGTTTCATCGCGCAACGCCCGCCGCGTGTGGGCTTGCATGCCCTGCCACCACAAACGGCCCAGCCGCCCCCAGAATCGACTCCACGCCCCCCAGGCTCCCAATGCCATGATGCGCTCCAATTGTTCTGCTATTGATCACGCAAGCATGCTAATCTACATGCGCATACAATAAAATCCGTGAAATATCCACACACTGTTCTGAAATGAAAACAAACCACCCTCCCTCTCCGGACGCTCTGCTGGCCTTCGACGCACTGGCCCGCCACGGCAGTTTCACCGCGGCGGCCGACGCGCTCGGCTGCGCCAAAAGCCGCGTCAGCCAATTGGTCAAGCAGCTGGAGCAGGAGCTGGGCGCGGTGCTGGTGCTGCGCAATACCCGGCGCGTGGCGCTGACCGAGGCCGGCCAGCGGCTGGCCGTGCACGCGCGCCAGCTGCGCGAGATGCTGGACCGGGTGCGCGGCGATGTCGGCAATGTGCAGGATTGCGTGGAAGGGCCGCTGGTGATCAGCTCCGCGTCCGCCTTCGCCCAGTTCCTGCTGGTCCCCATCCTGTCCGAGCTGTCCAATCAATACCCGGGACTGGAGATGCAGCTGCAAGTGGAGAACCGGCTGCAAGACCCGGTGGCGGAAGGGCTGGATTTTTGCGTGCGCACGCGCAATGTCTACGACGACGGACTGGTGGCCAAACCGCTGGGCTTCATGCGCGAAACCGTCTACGCCTCGCCCGGCTACCTGGCCCAGGCGCCCAGGCTGGAACACCCGGAAGACCTGTGCCTGCACCGCGTGCTCTACGATTCCAGCAAGGCGCCCAGCGAGGCGGTGGAATGGGCGCTGGAGAAGGACGGCGTCTATGTGCGCATGCCGGTGCGGCCGGTGCTCAGCTGCAATCAGTATTCGCCGCTGGTGTCCGGCGCGGTGGCCGGCTGCGGACTGGCGCTGCTGCCCCATTACGTGGCCAGCAGCTTTCTCGCCACCGGCCAGTTGGTGCCGGTGCTGCCGGGCTGGAGCCACGATTGCTGGCCGGCCTTCCTGGTCTACCCTTACCGTCACCCGCTGCCGCGCAAGAACGAGATCTTCGTCCAGCACGTGGTGCCGCGGCTGCGCGCGCTGCTGGCGGCGGAACCGCAAACGGCTTGATCCAGGCCAAGACGCGCGGCGCCTCCCCTGGGCTATGCTGGCGCGCGACCCGGCGCTCGGCGAAAGGCGCGGGCAAACGATTGGAAAGGGATTTATGCAATACAGCGATATTCTCATCGTCGGCGGCGGCATGGTGGGCTCGGCGCTGGCCGCCGCGCTGTCCGGCCACGGCCTGAGCATTGCGGTGCTGGAGCAAGCGCCGCCCGCCCCGTTCGACGCGGCCCAGCCGCCGGATCTGCGGGTTTCGGCGATCAGTCCGGCCTCGGCTCGCTTTCTGGCCGGCATCGGCGCCTGGGACGCGGTGCTGGCGATGCGCGCGGCCCCCTATCTGCGCATGCAGGTGTGGGAGGGCGAAGAAGCCGACGGCACGCTGTTCACCGCCGAGGAGGCCGGCGAGGCCGCGCTCGGCCACATCGTGGAAAACCGGGTGGTGCAACTGGCCGCCACCCAGGCCCTGCGCCAATGCGCCGACGTCGACTATCTGGCCCCGGCCGCCATCCGCCGCATCGTCTACCAGCCCTTCGCCTCCCGCGTGGAGCTGGAAGACGGCCGTCAATTGAGCACCCGCTTGCTGATCGCCGCCGACGGCGCGCGCTCGTCGGTGCGCGACGCCGCCGGCATCGGCGTCACCAGTTGGGACTATCCCATGCACGCGCTGGTGGCTTGCTGCGAGCAAGAGCAAACGCAGCAGGACATCACCTGGCAACGCTTCACCCCCACCGGCCCGCAAGCCTTTTTGCCGCTGACCGGCGAATACGGCTCGCTGGTCTGGTATCACCGTCCGCCGGACGTCCAGCGGCTGCTGGCGCTGGACGAGGCCGAGCTGGCCGCGGCCTTTCACGCCGCCTTCCCCCGCAAGCTGGGCGCGATCCGCCGCATCGTGGCCAAGGGCAGCTTCGCGCTGACCCGCCGCCACGCGCAGCGCTACGTCAAGGACGGCGTGGCCCTGGTGGGCGACGCCGCCCACACCATCCACCCCTTGGCCGGCCAGGGCGTGAACCTGGGCTTCCAGGACGCGGCCAAGCTGGCCGAGGTGATACGGGAAGCCGCGGCTCAAGGCCGGGACTTCGCCGCCGTCGACGCGCTGCAACGCTACCAGCGCGCGCGCAAGCCGGCCAATCTGGCGATGCAGACCGCGATGGACGCCTTCTGCTACGGCTTCGGCAACGATATCGCCCCGCTGCGGCTGGCGCGCAAGCTGGGGATGCGCGTGGCCAACCACGCCGGCCCGCTGAAACGCGAAGCGATACGCTACGCGCTGGGCTTGAAAGGCGGCTGACGCCCGGCGGCGGCGGACATGAGGGAGGCGGCGCCGGCGGTGGCTCCGGAGGCGGCGGCAACCATGACGGCGGCCCACAGGGCGGCGGTCATGCTCCCGGCAACGCCAACGGCGGCCCGCAACACGGCGCGGCCCCCGGCAACGCACCCTCCGGCGCGCCCCATGGGGAACCGCCGGGAGACCGCCGCGCGGCGCCGGGCGCCGACGATGCGGCCGCTCAGGGACAGGCTCCGGCCGGAAACGGCCAATAAACAAGTACAGGAAAGCAAACAGGCCGCATCCGAGGATGCGGCCTGTTTGCTGTCAGCGCGCCGTCATGCCTGATTTGGAACAGGCCCTCAAACCGCCTCCACATTGTTGTGGACTTCGCTGTCGCGCAAGACCACCTGCGCCCACACCGCGGCGTCCATATAGTACTGGTTGACCAATTCCACCTCGAAATCCAGCACCTTGGCCAAGGCTTCGATCTGCTCGGTGTCGCCCTGCTCGCAGGCCAGCGCCATCGCCAGGAAGGGCGCGAACATGCCGCGGCGCTCCACCACCGCCTCGCGCACCGGCGAGGCCAGCTCCAGCGGGTCCAGCACATCGGGAAACGGCACCCCGAGCAAAACGTCCAGCATGGAGAACATGCCGGTGAGGAACAGATGTTCGGCCTCCACCCGGTTGCCGCGATAGCTGCCCATGCGCTCCAGCAGGCGGGCGCGGATCAGCGACTTTTCCAGCAGCGACACCGCGGTGCCGTCGTCCTTGCGCGCGGTGAACAACAGCATGGACAGCCACTTGAACAAGGTTTCCCGGCCCAGCAGCAGCAGGGTTTCCTCTATGGTCTGCACCTTGCGCGACAAACCGTGCACCGGCGAATTCATGAAACGCAGCAGTTTGAACAGCAGCACCGAGTCCAGCTTGAACTGGGTCTCGATCTCGGCGGCTTCGGCATTGGCGCGCAACATGCGCATGATTTGCAGCACCCGGGTCTGGCTGGCGTCCACCTTGCCGCCCTCCAGCGCGCGCACGGTGGCGATGAAGGGACCGTGGAATAAGGCGAAACGATTATGCCCCGGCCCGCGCAGACAGACGTCCAGATCCTCGGCGGTGCCGACGTTGCGCGCCATCCAGCGCACAGTGGGATAACGCTTGGGCAGTTGATCCAGAATGGGCTCCAGCACCTTGCCGGACGGCGCGTCGAAGTCCAGGATCATGAAGTCCATGCGGCTGAACAAATCGTTCTGCAGGTGCGCCGGCAGGCTGCCCGGATCGTAGCCGGCCGGCTCCAGCGCGAAGCGCATCGCTTTTTGCTTGAGCGCGTCCAGCTGCCGGATCATCTCCTCGGACACCGAACCGGTCTGGGACGGCTCCAGCACGAAGATCACGCTGCTGGCCGGCATATTCGACAGCATAGGCTCGTCCAGGGTATCGATGGAGATATGGACAAAGGCGCGGCGGAAAGCCAGCAAGCGGAAGATGTCCATATTCTGCAGCGTGCTGAGCATCAGCCTGTCGAATTCTTGCTGCTTGCCGGCGGCGATATTGCGCTTGCCCTGGCGCACGAAGAAATCGTAAGCCACCACCCTTTGCAGCCTGTCCATCACCGGCTGATGCGAAACAAAGCCCAGGGTGGGCGGCAAATCCAGCGGCGGCGCGTTTTCCAGCTGCCGGCTGGCCGGCGAGTCGTGCGCCAGCTCGGTGAACGGCGCGGGCACGACCTGTTCGTCGCTGGAGGAGTCCGAAGATTTCTTCATACGGCCGGTCAGGCCGCTGATCAGATTTTTCAGCATGTTCCATCCTACCGGATATGCCGGCGTCGTCCCGGCTTACGGTTTACAGTCTAGCCGATTCGGCCGGCAATTCTGGGAGTATCTACCGAAACATCGCCGCATTGCGCGCGATGGCGCAAGGCGTGGTCGATCAACACCAGCGCCAACATCGCCTCGGCGATCGGCGTGGCGCGGATGCCGACGCAAGGATCGTGGCGGCCGTGGGTTTCCATGGTCAGCGGCTGGCCCTGCTTGTCTATGGAGCGGCGCGGCTGGGCGATGGAGGACGTCGGCTTGATGGCGATGGACACTTCGATGTCCTGGCCGGTGGAAATGCCGCCGAGCACGCCGCCGGCGTGATTGCTGGCGAAGCCCTGAGGCGTCAGTTCGTCGCCGTGCTCGCTGCCGCGCTGGGTCACGCAGCCGAAGCCGGCGCCGATCTCCACGCCCTTGACCGCGTTGATGCTCATCATCGCGTGGGCGATGTCGGCGTCCAGCCGGTCGAACACCGGCTCGCCCCAGCCCACCGGCACGTTTTCAGCCACCACCCGCAGCCGCGCGCCGATGGAGTCCAGGCTCTTGCGCACGCTGTCCATATAGCTTTCCAGCTGCGGCACCACCTCGGGATCTGCGGCGAAGAAGGGGTTGCCGGGCACATGCTCCCAGCTCTTGAACGGGATGGCGATTTCGCCGATCTGGCTCATGTGGCCGCGGATGACGATGCCGTAGCGCTGATGCAGCCATTTCTTGGCGATGGCGCCGGCGGCCACCCGCACCGCGGTTTCGCGGGCGGAGGAACGGCCGCCGCCGCGCGGATCGCGGATGCCGTACTTATGCCAATAGCAGTAATCCGCATGGCCGGGACGGAAGGTGTCGGCGATATTGCCGTAGTCCTTGCTGCGCTGATCGGTGTTGCGGATCAGCAGCGCGATCGGCGTGCCGGTGGTCTTGCCCTCGTACACGCCGGACAGGATTTCCACCGCGTCCGGCTCGCGGCGCTGGGTGACGTGGCGGCTGGTGCCGGGCTTGCGCCGGTCCAGCTCCGCCTGGATGTCGGCTTCGCTGATCTCCAGCCCCGGCGGGCAGCCGTCCACCACGCAGCCAATGGCCGGGCCGTGGCTTTCGCCGAAGGAAGTCACCGTGAACAACAACCCCATGGTATTGCCTGACATCTTCACTGTCCTTTGTATGCGGAATCCTTGGCGAAGATTCTAGCACGAGCCGTCGGCCTACCAGCCGGCCGCCGTCGCCATGCGGCGGCGAAACCAGCCGGTGATGGACAAACGCTGCCGGCCGGCCGGCAACACCTCGTGCCAGAAGCGGTCGGACAAAAACAGCGCCAGGGTGCCGGCCTCCGGCCGGACGTCGACATGGCGCTCGCCGTCCTCGTCCAGATAAAGCCGCATCTCGCCGCCGGCGTCGGCCGGCCAGTCGTCGTTCAGGTAGAGCACCGCGGTCAGCGCGCGCGCGTCGTCGTCGCGGAAGCGGTCCAGGTGTTTTTTATAGAAAGCGCCCTGCGGGTACACGGCGAAGTGGGACTCCAAGTCTTCCAGCCCCATGTAGAAGGCCTGGTTGACCGCCTGGCGGACGGCGTCCAGCTTGGAGAAATACAAGGATGCGGCGGAATCGGCATTGTCCGGCTCCAGCCACAGCACCGAGTCGGAACGGATTTCGCTGCGGCGGTTTTGCTGCGCGGCGCGCCCGACGGCGGCTTCATGGAACTTGCCCTGCTGCCAGTGGACGAGGCATTCCTCGCGCAGCAGGCGGATGTCTTCGGCAGAGAACAGGCTGCGGTCTACGACCCAGCCCTGTTCGGCAAGGTTGTCGATAACGGGCCCTAGCAAATAGGGCGAAACTTCAAAGTCTTGTGTCATGGTTCATTCTCCCAGGCGCGATTTCTACCACAGCCGCGCGCCAAGGAAAATGTCATTTATCAGTAATTTTCGCTGACCTGATCATACTCACCATGCAGCCATGCCAATACCAGCGGGAAATGGTCCCGGATGGCATCAGGATGGGTCAATAATGACACATGGTTGTAATCGTGCAGATGGCCGACGCGCCGGGACAGCAGGCGCAGCCGCGACAGGTGCGGGCCGGATTCGTCGCGGAAACGGCGCACGTCCTCCGGATGGCCGCGGCAGGGATCGTGGCCGGCGGCGAAGTACAGGGCCGGCGGCAAATGGGCGCCTTGGGCGGCGGCACCGTAATCGAAGCCGTCGTCGCTGTCCACCCAGGGCTTGGGCTGCGCCCACAGTTTGCTTTGCAGATGGCTCTTGTCGCTCTCGTCGTCCGCCCCCAGCCGGATGCGCCGCGCCGGCAGATAGCCGAACAGGCGGATCAAGACCCGCGAGGCGATATTCCACATGAAGTCCACCTCCACCAGCTTGTTCAGATTGCGCACCCGCACGCTGCGCTTGCTGCCGAAGTAAACCAGGCTGGCCACTTGCTCAGCCAGCTCGGGAAAGCGGATAAGGCAGCTGGACATGTGCACGCCGCCCCAGGAATGAGCCATCCAATGCAGCGGCGCGCCGTTCTTGAGTTCGCGGATGTGGCGATGCAGCGCCGGCAAATCCTCGCAGATGGTCTCGGTCTGCCCGTGGCGCGAGGCGCGGCTGATCTTGGGCAGACTGCGGCCGCGGCCGCGCAGATCGGCGACGAACACATCGTAGCCGGCCTCGGCCAGGTAATGAGCCAGCCCTCGGCCGGAATCGCTGTAAAAAGTGCGGCCGTTGGCCATCACCCCGTGCAACAACAGCACCGGCGGGCCGTCCTCGCGGCAATAAATGCGTTTCAGATACAGCTGCTCGCCGCCCACCGCGACAAAGCGGTCCTGCTGGCGCTTTTCCATGCCTTCTCCTCGTATCGGCGTCTGCTTCGTCGTCTGCGCGACAATTCAAACAAGCGCTTGATCATGACAAAAAAGCCGCCAAAGAGAAAGCCCGCCCTGCGTCAGAACCTGTTCAAAGTCTATCGAGCCAGAGCGAGACAAGGCGGACACGGCTGAAGAAGCGGAATGTACGGGTGGTAATGAGCATTCTGAAGACGTTTTCAACGCCGTATCGCCGACGCGTAGCAGATCGTAAACAAGTTCTCAGAGCCTGTTCAAAGTCTCGCGAGCAAGGGCGAGACAAGGCGAAAACGAGCGAAAAAGCGGAGTGTACAAGTGGTACATGAGCATTTTGAGCTTGTTTTTAACGCCGTATCGCCGAAGCGCAGCAGACTTTGAACAGGTTCTCAGGTCTTCAAGGCCGAAGCCTGCCACACGCCGCCGCCCCGGGCCTGCCGCAAGGCCTCGCCGCGCAGCGCCAGCCACCAGGCCAGCGCGCACAAGCTCGCCATCGCCGCGAATAAAGTCCCGCCGGACGCGCGGGCCAGCATCCAGCCGGCCAGCATCGGCCCCAGCGCTCCGCCCAGACTGGCCAGATTCTGCGCGCCGTAGTAGACGCCCTTGCAGTCCTCCGGCGCGATCGCGTCTATGTACAGGTATTCGGCCGGCACCAGCACGATCTCGCCTACGGTGAACACCAGCATCGCCGCGCACATGCCCAGCAGCCCGCCGGGGACCCAGCCCAAGCCCAAGGTGCCCAGCCCCAGCAGCAGAAAGCCGGCGCCGATGGCCTTCATCAAGCCGGCGTCGCCTATCCGCCGGCCCAGCGGGTATTGCAGCAAGATCACGCCGACCGCGTTGCAGCTGATCAGCGCCGACATCCAGCGCAGCACCTCGGCCTCCGGCAAGCTCTGCATCAGATACAGGGGCAGATAGCTGGAAAAACGCGCGTACACCAGGTTGGCCAAGGCGCAACTCAGGGTGAACAAGACCAGCACCCGGTCTTGCCGCAAACGGCCCAGCGTCGCCAGAAAGCCCGGCGCAGGCGCGCCGGCCTCCCGGCTGGGCGCGCAAGGGCCGCGCGGCGTCGCCGCTCCGCCGGCCGCGGCCAGCGCGATCGCGCACCAGAACGGCCAGTTCCCGTCCCAAGCCAACAGCAGGCTGCACAGCAAGGGCCCCAGCGCCCAGCCGACGTTGGCCAGGGTGTAACGCAGGGAAAAGGCCTTGCCGCGCCGCTCCGGCGGCAGCAAATCGCTGATCATGGCCTTGATCGCGATGCTGTGCACCGCCTGGCCGATCTCGCTGAGCGCCAGCGCCAGCGCGCTCCACCACAGCTGCTGGCTCAGCGGCAGCACCAGATAGTTCAACGCGATCAAGGCCGCGGCGCCCAGCAGCACCGGCCGCCGCGGCCAACGATCCAGCAAATGGCCGCCGTACAAGCCCATCAAGGCGGACAGCAGCAAGACGCCGCCCAGCAGCAGGCCGGTCTGCTCGCCGCTCAAGCTCAGTTGCCGCCCCAGGGTCAGCACCAGCAGCGGCGCGATCACCGCCCGGCTCATCGTCAACAACCAGGAGCCGGCCAGCAGCCAACGCACCTGGATTTCTTTTTCGCCAATCATGCCAAGGCCTATGCAAACAGGAAGTGCCCCCAGTATCCTGCTAAAAGCGGAATGTAAAAATGGATGCGAACCAAACAAATTGCTTCCGCTTTTAGCCTAGCCCTCAACCGGAAACGAGCATGAAGCTGGAACGACAATATCAGGCGCTGCACCAGGCCTACGCCGGCCGGCAGCCCGCCCAGCCGGGGCTGGCCGAGCTGTGCGCGCTGTGGGACTGCAGCGAGCGCAACGCCCGGCTGCAGCTGGCCAAGATGCGCGAGCGCGGCTGGCTGGCCTGGGAGCCGGGCCGGGGGCGCGGCCGCAAATCGCGGCTAAGCCTGCTCTGCCCGCCGGAACAGCTGGAATGGCAGCGTCTGCAGCGCTTGCTGCGCGACGGCAAGCTGGAGCAGGCCTTCGCCCAATTGCCGCCGCAGCGGCGCGAACAATTGCTGAGCGCGCTGCCGCAATACCTGGGCAGCGCCGCGCAAGGCCGCTGCCTGCGCATCCCGATACCGCATGCGCCGCTGAGCCTGGACCCGGTCACCGTCAGCGGCCGGCTGGAATCCCATCTGGTCCGGCAGATATTCGACCGGCTATGCCGTTTCGACCGCGCGCTGCAAAGCCTGCAGGGCGGCCTGGCCCATCACTGGGAAAGCGACGCCGCGGCCAGGCGCTGGCGCTTCTGGCTGCGCCCCGGCCTGCAATTCCACGACGGCTCGCCCTTGCAGGCCGACGCCGCGGCCGCCAGCCTGCTGCGACTGCGCGAATCCGACAATCCTTATCAGCGGCAATACCGCCACCTGAGCGCGGTCGAGGTCCACGATCCGCTGTCCTTCAGCTGCCGCTTGGACGACGGAGATTTTCTATGGCCGCAGCGGCTGGCCACCGCCAACAGCTCCATCGTCCCCTTGCGGCGCGGCGCCGACTTCGAACGCCTGCCGGTGGGCAGCGGTCCGTTCCGGGCGCTGCGCCACAGCGAGCAGCGGCTGAGCCTGGCCGCCTTCGCCGCCCATTACCGCGAGCGGGCGCTGCTGGACGAGATCGAGCTCTGGTTCATTCCCTCCGGCGACGACGGCCAGGACTTCCACCTGCGCCTGGATTACGCCAACGACGACGCCAACGGCACGCTGCAATCGGCCTGCACCTATTTGCTGCTGAACCCGGCCTTGCCGGATAGCGAGCGCGCTCCGCTGATGCGCTGGCTGGCCGAGCCCGCGTTGGTCCAGGCCAACGACGTTCTGCAGACGCCGGCGGCCGGCCTGCTGCCGGGCTGGCGACATCCCTTGCCGCGAGCCGAGCGCCGCCCCCGGCTGGACCGCCCCCGCCTGCGCCTGTTCCATTACGACCTGCCCTGCTTTCCGCCGCTGGCCGCCGCCATCCGCCAGCGCCTGGCCGCCCTGTCCATCGACCTGGAGATCCACGCCCTCAGCCGGCGCGCCTTTTTTCACGATCAGGACTGGTGGCGGCAGGCCGATCTGATGTTGTGCAGCGAGGTCTTGCACGACGATCGCGACTACAGCTGCCACGAATGGCTGGGCACCCGGCAACCGTTGCAGCGCGGCCTGGGCGCGGCGGCGCAGGCGCGGCTGAACGCGCAATTGCAGGACATCCAGCGCCAGCCGGACACCCAACAGCGGATGGCCGGTTACGCCGCCATCGGCGACTGGCTGTGCGCCGAGGGCTGGGTGCTGCCGCTATCGCATGAGCGCCAGGGCCATCAGGCCAGTCCCCAGCTGGCCGGCCTGCAAATGAGCGAAAACGGCTGGACCGATTTCGCCGGCCTGTGGCTGAGACCTGTCCAATCGGACTGATACGCGCGCGTCCCGCCACATTCCGCCCGCGCCGGGGCTTGAGAATCCGCGCGGCGTCCCTATATCGACAACAGGGCCCGTTTTACACCTAATCCATTGATCTAAAAGGAGAGTGAGATGAACATCCTGCCTTCCCGCGGCAATGTTAGCCTGTTTGACGAACTGTTCCGCGACTTCAGCCCCGGCTTTTTCATCAAGCCGCTGCACGGCGATCCCCTGCCCAGCCAGATCAAGATCGACGTGAGGGAATCCGAAACCCTGTTCACCGTTCACGCGGAAATCCCCGGCGTCGGCAAGGAGGATATCCATGTGGAAGTGGACGGCCCGCTGGTCACCATCAAGGCGGAAGTGCGTCAGACGGACAGCGAGCGCAAGGACGAACGCCCGCTGCGCACCGAGCGGTTTTACGGCGCGGTGTCGCGCAGCTTCCAGCTGCCGGCCGAGATCGAACGCAACGCGGCCAGCGCCAAGTATGAAAACGGCGTGCTCAGCCTGACGCTGCCGAAGAAACAAGGCGGACAGGGCGGGCAACGGCTGCGCGTAGAATAAGCCGCGCCGGGCAACCCAAGCCGCCATGAAAAAAGCCCCGGTTTGAAACCGGGGCTTTGTGTTGAGCGGCGCGAGACGACTCAGGCTTCCAAAATCTTGGACACGATCTCGTACACGTCCTTGGACAGCGTTTGCCCGGCCAGGCGCTGCAACTGCTCGCGCATCAGCGCCTGACGCGCCGGCTCCAGCTTCTTCAGTCGGCGGAAGGCGTTGACGATGCGGCTGGCCACCTGCGGATTGATCGCGTCCAGCGCCAGCACCTGATCGGCGAGGAAGCGATAGCCGCTGCCGTCGGCGGCGTGGAACAAGGCCATATTGGCGCCGAAGGTGCCGATCAGCGCGCGCGCCTTATTGGGGTTCTTCAAGGTGAAGGCCGGATGCTGCATCGCCGCCTGCACATGCTCCAGCGTGCCCGGCAGTTGGCTGCTGGCCACCAGCATGAAGAACTTGTCCATCACCAGCGCGTCGCCCTGCCAGCGGGCGGCGAAGGCGGTGAAGCAATCGTCGCGCTCGGCGCCGTCGCGATCGCGCAAGGCCAGCATCGCGCCCATCTGGTCGGTCATATTGTCCGCCTCCTGGCACTGCTTGGAGGCGGCCTCCGCCGGCCAGGCGTCGTCCAGGCGGTTCAGCATGGCCAGCGCGCGGTTCTTCAGATCGCGCTTACCGGCGTCCTGCGGCTTGTAATCGCGGGTCTGGCTCAGCTCGTACGCCTCGCGCCACTCGCCGCGCAGCGCCTGCGCCAGCTCGTCCAGCACGAAATCGCGCACCTGATGGATGCTCGCCGGATCGGCCGCCTCCACCATCTCCAGGATTTCCGCCTCGGAAGGCAGAGCCAGCATCAAGGCCTTGAACGCCGGATCGGCGACATGGTCCTTGAGCACCGCGCGGAAGGCGGAGACGAAGGTTTCCGGCAACTTCAGCTCGCCGCCGGCGGCCAGCGTCGTCAACAGCTGCTTGAACAGGCGCTCGGCCAAGGTCTGGCCGGCCTCCCAGCGGCTGAAGCTGTCGCTGTCGTTGGCCATCAGGAAAGCCAGTTGGTCGTCGCGCCAATCGAAATCCAGCTTCACCGGCGCGGAGAAGCCGCGCAGCAGCGAAGGCACCGGCTCAGCCGGCACGTCGACGAAGGTGAAGCTCTGCTCCGCCGCCTTGACGTCCAGCACCCGGGTGCCGCCCTGCGCCTCGGCCTCGCCTTCCATCCGCAGCGGCAGGTCGGCGCCGTCCGCGCCCACCAGACCCAGGGCCAGCGGGATGTGGAAGGGCTGCTTCTGCTCCTGGCCCGGGGTGGCCGGGCAGGATTGGCGCACGTTCAGGGTGTAGCTGCGCGCCACGCTGTCGTAACGGCCGCTGACGCTGAGCACCGGGGTGCCGGCCTGGCTGTACCACAGGCCGAACTGACCCAGGTCCACGTCGTTGGCGTCGGCCATCGCCGCGCGGAAGTCGTCGCAGGTCACCGCCTGGCCGTCATGGCGTTTGAAATACAGATCCATGCCCTTGCGGAAGCCGGCTTCGCCCAGCAAGGTGTGATACATGCGCACCACTTCCGCGCCTTTTTCATACACCGTCATGGTGTAGAAATTATTCATCTCGATATAGCTGTCCGGGCGGATGGGATGGGAGGTGGGGCCCGCGTCCTCCGGGAACTGATGAGCGCGCAGGCCCTTGACGTCCTCGATGCGCTTGACCGCGCGGCTGCTCATGTCGGCGCCGAACTCCTGGTCGCGGAACACGGTCAGGCCTTCCTTCAGCGACAGCTGGAACCAGTCGCGGCAGGTGACGCGGTTGCCGGTCCAGTTGTGGAAGTATTCATGGCCGATCACCCGCTCCACGCCCTGGAAGTCGGCGTCGGTGGCGGTGTCCTTGCGTGCCAGCACGTACTTGGTGTTGAAGACGTTGAGGCCCTTGTTCTCCATCGCGCCCATATTGAAGTCGCCGACGGCGACGATCATATAGATGTCCAGATCGTATTCCAGGCCGAAGCGCTGCTCGTCCCACTTCATCGAGTGCTTCAGGGACTCCATCGCGTGCTGGGTCTTGTCCTGATCGGCCGGTTCGGTCCAGATCTCCAGCGCCACTTCACGGCCGCGCATGGTGACGAACTTGTCCTTCAGCGCCGTCAGCTTGCCGGCCACCAAGGCGAACAGATAAGACGGCTTCTTGTACGGGTCCACCCACTTCACCCAGTGACGCTTCTTGTCCACCATGCCCTCGCCCACCTTGTTGCCGTTGGAGAGCAGCACCGGGAATTTATGCTTGTCCGCCATGATGGTGGTGGTGAACTTTGCCATCACGTCGGGACGGTCCAGGTAATAGGTGATTTTGCGGAAGCCTTCCGGCTCGCATTGGGTGAACAGATTGCCGTTGGACGCGTACAAGCCCATCAGACTGGTGTTGGCCGCCGGATCGATCTCGGTTTCCACTTCCAGGATGAAGCTGTCCGGCACGCCGCGCACGGTCAGTTGATCGTCGGCCAGCGCGTAGCCGCCTTCGCCCAGGCGTTCGCCGTCCAGCGTCACCGCCACCAATGCGGCGCTGCCGTCCAGCACCAGATCGTCCTGGCGCACGGCCTTGTCGTTGCGGGTCACCACCAGACGCGCGTGCACGCGGGTGGCGTCGTCTTCAATGTCGAAGCTCAGATCGACGCGGTCGATCAGAAAAGCGGGGGCTGCGTAGTCGTTGCGGTACTTGACTTGCGGCTGTTGAGCCATGTCTACGTCTCCTTCGATGCCGGCTGCGCCGGTCTTGGCTGGAGGGGGACGACGCCGGGCAGCGGCGCCGACCCGATGAATATTAGCGGCGCAGCCACTGCGCGCCGCCGTCCTGCAACAGCAGGCGGCAGGCGTCGGCAGGAGCGGCTTGCAATTCCACTTGCGCGCTGATCAGTTCGTCGCGGCGGAACCAGTGCAGTTTCAGCTTATCGCCGGGCTGGTAGCGCGCCAGCGCCTTGTCCAGGTCCACGGCCTTGAGCTTGTCTATGGCCACGATCACGTCGCCGCCGGACAGGCCGGCGCCTTGCGCCGCGCCGCCGTCGTAGACATTGAGCACGCGCACGCCCTGGGCCTCGGCCACGGCCTTGACCCCCAGGCTGGCCGGCGCAGGCTTGCCGCTCAACGCCAGGCCGCCGCGGTCGCCGGCGTTGGCCGCCGGCTCGAAGCGCAGCTCCACGCCCTGGGCCGCCAACAGTTCGGCCAGCGGCAGGGACTCAACGCCGCGCAGCGCGCGATCGAAAAAGGCCTTGAGGTCCAGGCCGGTGACGGCCTGCGCCTGGCTTTCCCACTCGTCCTCGGCCAGGCCCTTGCCGTCGTCCAGCCATTTGCGCCACAGCGCGCGCATCACGTCGTCCAGCGACTGACGGCCCTGGCTGTCGCGGCGTATGGTCAGGTCCAGCGCCAGCGCGGCCAGCGCGCCCTTGGTGTAATAGCTGACGATGCTGTTGGGGCTGTTTTCGTCTTGTCGATAGTACTTGGTCCACGCTTCGAAGCTGGATTGCTCCAGCGTCTGCTTCAAGCGGCCGGCGCCGCGCTCGACGCCGCTGATGGTTTCCGCCAGCAGGCCCAGATAGCGCTTCTCGTCTATCAGGCCGCAACGCACCAGGCTCAAGTCGTCGTAATAGGAGGTGATGCCCTCGAAGGCCCACAGCAGACGGGTATAGCCTTCCTGGTTCAGATCGTAGGGCGTGAACGCCGCCGGCTTCATCCGCTTGACGTTCCAGCTGTGGAAATATTCGTGGCTGATCAGGCCCAGCAGCTTCAGATAGCCGTCGCCGATCTCCTCGACGCCCTGCTGCGGCAAGTCGTCGCGGTTGGCCACCAGCGCGGTGGAGGCGCGATGCTCCAGGCCGCCGTAGATGTCCTTGCCGACGAAAAGCATGAACACGTAGCGCTCGAAGGGCGCCGGCTCGCCGAACAGCTTGATCTGGTATTCGCAGATTTTCTTGGCGTCGCGCGCCAGGCGCTTGAGGTCGGCGCGGAAGCGGCCGGAGACGACGAATTCGTGCGGCACGCCGCAGGCTTTGAAGCTGACGCGTTCGAAAGCGCCCAGTTCCACCGGGTGGTCGATCAACTCGTCGTAAGAGGCGGCCTGATAGCCGCCGAAGCCGGTTTTCTTGTCCGCGCCGCGCGCCGGCAAGCTGGTCGCCACCTTCCAATCGGCGTAGGCCTTGCCTTCCGGCGGCAGGATCTCCACCTCGCAAGCCTCGTTCTCGTAGCCGTCCGCCGCCAGGAAAACGCTGCTGCCGTTATAGAAGCCGCGCTGCGCGTCCAGATAAGCGCCGCGCACCGACAGATCAAACGCATAAACTTTATAGCGTAGAACCAACGAGCCCTTGACTGGCGCGGCTTGCCAACTGTTTTTTGTCAGCTGGACCAGCCGCACCGCTTTTCCCGCGGATTCCGCGCGAATTTCCACAATATGTTTGGAGAACTCCCGGATCATGTAACTGCCGGGAATCCACGCCGGCAATGAGAAAATCTGGCCATTCTTGGCGGGCCGGGAAACGGTCAGGACGACCTCGAAAAGATGCGCCTCCGGGGCGCTCGGACATAGGGTGTAGCGGACGGAAACGGTCATGATCTGCCTGCAATCGTTGCAAAACCTTCTGATTTTAGCACTTGCCGCGGGTAAACGCTGCGTTTTATGACATCTTGATCCAGGTCAAGAAGGCTGGGCCGCCAGACAATACAATCTCGGTCAGTAGCAACAGTATTTGCAAGAACTGTCACGCTCGCTTGAGACATAAATAAAGACAAATGGGAAAGCGACATCCCCCGGCCGTCCAAACTGGCCCGATATGGGTAATTGATTTAGAATGCCGGGTTAACTAAATGGGGAAATTGCGCTGTCGCAATACGGGATGAACTGCTAATACAGACATCAGTACCGCTGCGATCTGGGTCAAGCGCTTGATTTTAATAAAAGTCGTTTTCCCTGCGGCATCGTCTGGATACAGTCACATCGGTACAGATGGGGACAGTTTCCCGGACTTCAAGCCGCCGATTAGATATGTCACGTTCTGAGTTAGCAACCTTGGAGAAAACCCTAAATGGAAACGCAATCCACTTATAACTATAAGGTGGTGCGCCAATTTGCCATCATGACCGTCGTGTGGGGCATTGTCGGTATGTTGGTGGGCGTCATCATTGCGGCCCAACTGGTGTGGCCCGAATTGAACTTCGGCCCCTGGTTCCACTTTGGCCGCCTGCGTCCTCTGCACACCAATGCGGTCATCTTCGCCTTTGGCGGTTGCGGCCTGTTCGCCACCTCCTATTACGTGGTGCAGCGTACCTGTAACGTCCGGCTGATCTCCGACAAGCTCGCCGCCTTCACCTTCTGGGGCTGGCAGCTGGTGATCGTGCTGGCCGCCATCACCTTGCCGCTGGGCCTGACCACCAGCAAGGAATACGCCGAGCTGGAATGGCCGATCAAACTGCTGATCGCGGTGATCTGGGTTGTTTACGCCATCGTTTTCTTCGGCACCATCGCCATCCGCAAGGTCAAGCACATCTACGTGGCCAACTGGTTCTACGGCGCCTTCATCCTGGCCGTGGCCCTGCTGCACATCGTCAACTCCGCCTTCGTGCCGGTGTCGCTGTGGAAATCCTACTCCGCCTACTCCGGCGCCGTGGACGCCATGGTGCAATGGTGGTACGGCCACAACGCCGTGGGCTTCTTCCTGACCGCCGCCTTCCTGGGCATGATGTACTACTTCATCCCGAAACAGGCCGGCCGTCCGGTTTACTCCTACCGCCTGTCCGTGGTGCACTTCTGGGCGCTGATCTTCACCTATATGTGGGCCGGTCCTCACCACCTGCATTACACCAGCCTGCCTGACTGGACCCAGTCCGTAGGCATGGTGTTCTCCCTGGTGCTGCTGGCTCCGAGCTGGGGCGGCATGATCAACGGCATCATGACGCTGTCCGGCGCCTGGCATAAGCTGCGCACCGATCCGGTGTTGAAATTCCTGGTGGTCTCGCTGTCCTTCTACGGCATGTCCACCTTCGAAGGCCCGATGATGTCGATCAAGACCGTCAACGCCTTGTCCCACTACACCGACTGGACCATCGGCCATGTGCACTCCGGCGCGCTGGGCTGGGTGGGCTTCATCACCATCGGTTCCATGTACTACCTGATTCCGCGCCTGTTCGGCCGCGAATCCATGTTCAGCCTGAAGCTGGTTGAAGCCCATTTCTGGCTCGCCACCGTCGGCGTGGTGCTGTACATCGCCGCGCTGTGGATCTCCGGCGTGACCCAGGGCCTGATGTGGCGCGCGCTGAACCCGGACGGCACCCTGACCTACGCCTTCGTAGAGGCGGTCAAGGCCACCTATCCGTACCACTTCGTGCGTCTGCTCGGCGGCTTCCTGTACCTGCTCGGCATGTTCCTGATGGCCTACAACACCTTCCGCACCGTAACCGCGGGCCGTGCCGTAGACGCCAAGATCCCGGCCATCACCGCCCACGCTCATTGAGGCGCAAGGAAACATCATGGATAAGATACAAAAACTGATCGAAGAACACGTCGGCTATCTGATCGTGTTCACCCTGCTGGTCGTCAGCGTGGCCGGTCTGGTGGAAATTCTGCCGCTGGCCTTCCAGAAATCGACCACTCAGCCGGTGGCCGGCGTCAAGCCCTACACCGCCGTGCAGCTGGCCGGCCGCGACATCTACATCCGCGAAGGCTGCCATACCTGCCACACGCAGATGATCCGTCCGTTCCGCGCTGAAACCGAGCGCTATGGCCACTACTCCGTGGCCGGCGAATCGGTGTACGACCACCCCTTCCTGTGGGGCTCCAAGCGCACCGGTCCGGACCTGGCCCGCGTGGGCGCCCGTTACTCCGACGAATGGCACCGCGTGCACCTGATCAACCCGCGCGACGTGGTTCCCGAGTCCAATATGCCGGCCTTCCCGTGGCTGGCCAAGAATCTGGCCGACGCCGACATTGTGCCGACCAAGATGAAGGCGCTGCGCCTGGTGGGCGTTCCCTATACCGACAAGGACATCGCCGAGGCCAAGGCCCAGGTGGAGGGCAAGTCGGAAATGGACGTGCTGGTCGCTTACCTGCAAGGCCTGGGCCTTGCCTTGAAGAACGTTCGTTAAGCCATGGACTGGGTAACCATCGGACGCTCGCTGTTCACGGTAGTGTGCTTTGCATTCTTCATCGTGGTGCTGGGCATCGCCTACAGCAAGCGCTCCAAGAACCGGTATGAGGACGCGGCCAACCTGCCCTTCCTCGACGACGACAAGGTGCAGGAAGCGGAACAAGACCAAGCTTCCAACGGAGCAAGAAAATGAGTGATTTCGTGAGCGAATTCTGGAACATCTGGATCACCGCGATCGTGCTGGGCGGCCTCGTCTGGCTGACCTATCTGGTGTTTTCGCAATCCAAGATCAAGGTGCAAAAGGGCGAACAGGTGGAGATCACCGGCCACGTGTGGGACGGCGACCTCTCCGAGTACAACCACCCGCTGCCGCGCTGGTGGATGCTGATGTTCTACGTGACCCTGGCCTTCGCCGTGGTCTATCTGATCCTGTATCCCGGCCTCGGTACCTGGAAAGGCATGTTCGGCTGGACCTCGGTAGACCAGTACAAGAAGGAACGCGCACAGGCGGAAGCCAAGTATCAGCCGCTGTACGACCAGTTCCTGAAGCAGGACGTCAAGGCCGTGGCCGCGGATCCCAAGGCTCAGGAAATGGGCAAGCGCCTGTTCCAGACCTACTGCGTGCAGTGCCACGGTTCCGACGCCCGCGGCGCCAAGGGCTTCCCCAACCTGACCGACAACAAGTGGCTGTGGGGCGGTGACATCAAGACCATCCATACCACCATCTCCGAAGGCCGTCACGGCCAGATGCCGGCCTGGGGCGCGGCGTTCGGCGAGGAAAAGGTCAAGGACGTGGCCAACTACGTGCTTTCCCTGTCCAAGCGCAAGCATGACGCGGAGCGCGCGGTGCGCGGCAAGGAAACCTTCGCCACGGTCTGTATCGCCTGCCACGGCGCGGACGGCAAGGGCAACCCGCAGCTGGGCGCGCCCAATCTGACCGACAACAACTGGCTGTACGGCGGCAGCGAGAAAACCATCATCGAAACCATCACCAACGGCCGCAACAACCAGATGCCGGCCTGGAAAGACTTCCTGGGTGAAGGCAAGGTGCATCTGTTGACCGCTTACGTCTGGGGCTTGTCCAACAACCCCAAAGCGCCGCAATAAACCGGTGCCGACCTACTGCCCGCTCACGCGGGCAGTATTCTTTCGCGAGGATGTTATATGATTTCATATAACATCTCCGCTCCGACGCAGCCGCGCATTTCGCCAAGTCCATGCCGCGCATGGCTTTGGCCAAATCCGCAGAGAAGGAAACGCCCATGTCCGATTCGCTCAAGGAAATTCCGATCAAGGTCGAACCGCCGCGCCAGGCCGGCCAGCAGCCCGACGCCACCGAGACCGTTTCTCTGTACGAGTCGCATATCAAGATCTATCCGCGCGCCGTCAAAGGCCTGTTCAACAATCTGCGCGTGCTCTTCGTCATAGGCACCCAGCTGGTCTTCCTCGGCCTGCCCTGGCTGAGCTGGAACGGACGCCAGGCGCTGCATTTCGACCTGATCGAACGCAAATTCCACCTGTTCGGCCTCACCATCTGGCCGCAGGACTTCGTCTATCTGGCCGCGCTGCTGATGTGCTGCGCCTTCGCCCTGTTCACCTGGACCACCATCGCCGGCCGGCTGTGGTGCGGTTATTCCTGTCCGCAGACGGTCTACACCGAAATCATGCTGTGGATAGAGCAATGGGTGGAAGGCGACCGCAACAAGCGCATCAAGCTGGACAAGTCGCCGATGAGCTTGCGCAAATTTCGTCTCAAATTCACCAAGCACGCCTTGATGATCCTGTTCTCGCTGTGGACCGGCTTCACCCTGGTGGGCTACTTCACGCCGATCCGCGATCTGGTGGCCGCCGCGCCGCGCTTCGACTACGGGCCCTGGGAAGCGTTCTGGATGTTCTTCTACGCCGGCTTCACCTATCTGCTGGCCAACTTCATGCGCGAGCAGGTCTGCAAATACATGTGCCCGTACGCGCGCTTCCAGAGCGTGATGTTCGACGCCGACACTCTGATCATTTCCTATGACGAAAAGCGCGGCGAGCCGCGCGGCGCGCGCAAGAAAGGCAGCGACCCGAAGGAACAGGGTCTGGGCGCCTGCATCAACTGCAGCATCTGCGTTCAAGTCTGCCCGGTGGGCATAGACATCCGCAACGGCCTGCAATACGAGTGCATAGGCTGCGCGGCCTGCATCGACGCCTGCGACGAGGTGATGGATAAAATGGCCTATCCGCGCGGCCTGATCCGTTACACCACGGAAAACGCGCTGGAAGGCAAATACCCGGAAAAGGCCATCGCCTCCCGGCTCAAGCGCCCGCGCGTGATACTGTATACGCTGGTGCTCAGCGTCGTTATCGCCACCTCCATCGGCTCCATGCTGATGCGCAAGCCCTTCAAGGTGGACGTGCTGCGCGACCGCGCCTCGCTGGTGCGCGAAACCGATGCCGGCTGGCTGGAAAACACCTATATCATTAAAATTATCAATACTACGGAACAGAATCAGCATTTCAGGATCACAGCATCGGGCTTGCCCGGCCTGAAAGTGCAGGCCGACCGCAAGGACATCGCTGTCGCGGCCACCGGCAACACCGACGTCACCGTTCACGTCCAGGCCGATCCGCAGTACGCGACCAAGGGCAGCCACGAGATCCGCTTCCTGATCGAGTCCATCAACAACCCTTCCCTGCAAGTGGAAGAGAAGTCCAGCTTCATCGGAGAGTAATACATGCAGCACACCCACCCTGCTCCGCGCCCCTGGTACCGCGAGCCCTGGCCCTGGATTCTGTTCGGCCTGCCGCTGATTTCCGTCATCGTCGGCGTGATGTTCCTCGCCACCGCGATCCGCACCGACGACGGCCTGGTCACCGACGACTATTACAAAAAGGGCAAGGCCATCAATATGGAGCTGCGCCGCGACAAGCAAGCCTTCAATATGGGCCTGAGCGCGCAGCTGATGGTGGGCTCGGATCAGCGCACGCTGCGGCTGATCACCACCAGCAAGGTGGCGCTGCCCGCCACCATCACCATGCGCATGGTGCATCCGGCTCAGGACGACTTCGACCAACAAGTGGATATGCGCCAAGCCGGCCCCAATCTCTACCAGGCCACGCTGCCGACGGTTCCGGTCAAGGCCAACCACTGGTACATCCTGCTGGAAGACCAGGCCAAGCAATGGCGGCTGCAGGGCGAGTGGAAGCCGGCTGAAGGCCAGACCGTCTCGCTGGGCCACCCCAACCTGGAGCCGGCGGACTGATGATGACGCGATGGTTCCGCGCCCTGTGCGCGCTGACTCTGGGCCTGGCCATGAGCGCCGCCCACGCCGGCGGCTTCGTGCCCGCCTACCTGACCGGCAATATCGCGCCGCAGCAGAGCGCGACGCTGTCCCAGGCCAAGGACGTGCTGGTCAAGGTTCGCCTGCTGGATCAAAGCCGTCAGGACGCGCCGCCGCAGCTGCTGGCCGAGCAAATCCTGGAAAAGCCGCGCAGCATCCCGGCGGACTTCTCCCTGTGCTACGACAAGCAGGCGATCAAACCCGACGGCCGCTACGTGGTGGAAGGCCAGATCTTCGTTGACGGCGAACTGCGCTACAACAGCAGCCGCCAGACCGAGGTGCTGCGCGCCGGCGCCGACGAACACCCGCAGCTGAGGCTGGACACCGTCGGCGGCAATTAAACGCCGAAGCGCTCCGCCTCCCGGCCCTGCTTCCCGCAGGGCTTTTTCTTTGTCCGCCGCCGCCGGCGCCCGATCAAGTGTTGCTGTTTTGCCTCAGCGCCGGCGAGCCCGGCCCTCAGCCTCCCCTCCAAGGCCGGCAGCGCCGCAAACACGCTTAAGCCCTTCTCCCGCCGGGATTTTCGACAATAGCCCGAATGTGAAGCCTCACAGCACCCATGTCATTTTGCTTACAAATAAATATGACAAATAAAGACAGTTAGTGACGCATTTACTCTATAAACACTGATTGTATGGCAACAAATATTAAAAAATTTTCACATCCAAACATTTCCTAGTTATTATCAAAAATTGCCTACAAAATCCAAGGCAAGTAAAAACTACAACAACACCTCACTCGATCTTGCTCGTTCAAGTGGTGTCACTCAAGTCACACAAGGAAATAATCTATGTCGACCACTTCGCATCCCAAAGGGCTCTATCTGCTTTTTGTGACCGAAATGTGGGAGCGCTTCAGCTATTACGGCATGCGCGCCATTTTCGTGCTGTTCATGATCAAGGCTCTGATGTTCGACAAGGCTCACGCCGCCGACATCTACGGCACTTATACCGGCCTGGTCTACCTGACTCCGCTGATCGGCGGCTATATCGCCGACCGCTACTGGGGCAACCGCCGTTCCATCCTGGTGGGCGGCGTGCTGATGGCCATTGGCCAGTTCATGCTGTTCTTCTCCGGATCGCTGCACGACAGCAATGTGCAAAGCGCCTCCTGGCTGCTGTACGGCGGCCTGGGCATGCTGATTGCCGGCAACGGCCTGTTCAAGCCGAACATTTCCTCGATGGTGGGCCAGCTCTACCCTGAGGGCGACAAGCGCGTCGACTCCGCCTTCACCATCTTCTACATGGGCATCAACGCCGGCTCGCTGATCGCGCCGCTGGTCTGCGGCACCCTGGGCGACACCGGCCACCCGGCCGACTTCAAATGGGGCTTCATGGCCGCCGGCTTCGGCATGCTGCTGAGCCTGGTCGTGTTCTCGCTGTTCAAGAACAAATACCTGGTGACCCCGGAAGGCAAGCCCATCGGCATGGCGCCTAAGCGCCACCACGACAGCGGCGAAAAAGTGGTTCACGCCCCGCTGACTCGCATAGAGAAAGAGCGCCTGGCGGTGATCCTGATCGTGTCCGCCTTCGTGATCTTCTTCTGGTCCGCCTTTGAGCAAGCCGGCGCCTCGCTGACCTTCTTCGCCGAAGAGCAGACCAACCGCAACCTGCTCGGCTTCACCGTGCCGGCCTCCTACTTCCAGTCCATCAACCCGATTTCGGTGGTGATCTTCGCGCCCATCTTCGCCCTCATCTGGACCAAGCTGGGCCACAACAACCGCGAGCCGAACTCCCCGGTGAAAATGGCGCTGGGCCTGTTCTTCCTGGCGCTGGGCTATCTGGTGATCGCCTTCGGCGTGGAAGGCCTGGAACCGGGCGTCAAGGTCAGCATGCTGTGGCTGGTCAGCCTGTACGTGCTGCACACCTTCGGCGAACTGTGCCTGTCCCCGATCGGCCTGTCCCTGGTGGTGAAACTGTCCCCGGCCCGCTTCACCGGTCTGATGATGGGCATCTGGTTCCTGTCCAACGCCGCCGCCAACAAGTTTGCCGGCACCCTGTCGGAACTGTACCCGGACCCGAGCAAGCCGGTGCCGCACTTCCTCGGCTACGCCATCAGCAATCTGCACGACTTCTTCATGTTGTTCGTGGCCATGGCCGGCGTCAGCTCGCTGGTGCTGTTCGCGCTGTCCTACAAACTGAAGAAAATGATGCACGGCCTGCAATAAGGCCAAGCGTCGCCAGCCGGGCGCCCAGCCCGGCTCCGCAAGCAGCCGGCGGACGCCGGCTTTTTTTGCGCCGTCCCCGGCCAACACAGACCGGAGAAAAGGCTTTATCATACGGGGCTTCCAGATTCCGGCCCTTATTCGCCGCCGCGCCCGCGCGCGCCGACGGCCCTCCACCCCGAATGAAAAGATCAAGTCTCTCCTGGCAGCAAGGCGCCTTCGCCGTCCTGCTGCTGCTATTGCTGCTCCGCCTCGCCGGCATGTGGGCGATTCCGCTCACCGACACCACCGAGGCGCGCTACGGCGAAATCGCCCGCAAGATGCTGGAAACCGGCAACTGGGTGACCCTGTGGCACGATTACGGCATTCCGTTCTGGGCCAAACCGCCACTGTCCAGCTGGCTGTCCGCCGCCGGCATGGGCCTGTTCGGCGTCGATGAAATCGCCGCGCGCCTGCCCTCGCTGCTACTGGCCATCGCCACCCTGGGCCTCAGCGCCCACCTGATGCGCCACCGCAGCGGCGGAGACGCCGCCATGGCCGCCGCGCTGATCCTGGCCAGCGGCCTGCTCTTCCTCGGCGCCGCCGGCACGGTGATGACCGATCCGGCGCTGCTCTTCTGCGTGACCCTGAGCCAGGTCGCTTTCTGGCACGCTCTGGCGCGCGACAGCCGCCGCTGGGGCTATGTCTTCTTTGTCGGCCTGGGACTCGGCCTGTTGGCCAAGGGCCCGCTGGCCGTGGTGCTGGTGGGCATGCCCATCTTCTTCTGGGTCTTGCTGCGCAATCAATGGCTGGCGCTGTGGCGCAAGCTGCCGTGGATCGGCGGCGTCTTGCTGATGTTCGCCGTCGCCGCGCCCTGGTATGCGCTGGCGGAACAACGCACCCCGGGCTTCCTCGATTACTTCATCATGGGCGAACACGTCAGCCGCTTCCTGGATTCCGGCTGGAAAGGCGACAAATACGGCTTCGCCCACGCCACGCCGCGCGGCATGATCTGGCTGTACGCGCTGGGCGCCATCTTTCCCTGGTCCGTCGCCATGCTGGCCTGGCTGGTCCGCCACGGCGCCAAGCTGCCGCGGCTCTGCCGCGACGACGACGGCTGGCTGCTTTATCTCTCGCTGTGGACCCTGATGACGCTGCTGTTCTTCACGATGTCTGGCAACATCATCTTCCCCTACTCCCTGCCCATGCTGCCGGGCTGCGCGCTGCTGTTCGCCGAACTGTGGCGTCGCGCGCGCGCCGACGACGCGAAGCGCAGCGCGCTGCCCTGGATCGCCGCGATCGGCGGCGTGGTGCTGTTGGCGCTGCTGGCCTTCAACCACTACGACGGCAATCGCTACCTGCGCACCCAGAAACAGGTGATCGCCGCTTGGCGCGCGCAAAACCCGAGCGCGGACAGCGCCTTGGTCTATTGGGCCGGCCGCCGCGAATTCTCCGCCGAGTTCTACTCCCACGGCCGCGCGCGCACCACGCAGGACCCGCAGCAACTGCGCGCCTGGCTGGCGGGCAAACCCGGCAGCTTCATCGTGGCCGACGAAAACGAGCTGGCGCGGCTGCCGGCCGACATCCGCGCCCGCTTCGCGCCGCTGGGCCGCTTCCAGGTCATGAACGACACCATGCTGCTGCTCGGCGACGCCCCGGGTGCGCGGCAAGCCCACCACGAGGACGCTCAGCATGACTGAGGCTTTTGTGCCGCCCTATCTATTGGCCCAACGCGCCAAGGAGCGTCCGGCCGATCCGCTGGTCAGCTGCGTGGTGCCGGCCTACAACGAATCCGCCAACATCGTGCCGATGCTGCAAACCCTGCATCAGTTGCTCGCCGACGCCGGCTACCGCCACGAACTGGTGGTGGTGGACGACGGCAGCCGCGACGACACCGTGGAACAGGTGCTGACCCATGCCGCCGGCCTGCCGGTGACGCTGATCCAGCTGTCCCGCAACTTCGGCAAGGAGATCGCGCTCACCGCCGGCGTCGACCACGTCCAGGGCGACGTGGCCGTGCTGATAGACAGCGATTTCCAGCATCCGCCGGAAATGGTGCCGGTGTTCCTGCAGGAATGGCGCCAAGGCTACGACATGGTCTACAGCGTGCGCAGCAGCCGCGAGGACGAGCCGCTGGCCAAGCGCCTGTTCACCCGAGCCTTCTACCAACTGGCCAATAGCGGCAGCCGCCACAAGATGCCGGCCGACACCCAGGACTTCCGCGTGCTGGACCGCTGCGTGGTGGAAGCGCTGCGCCAGATGCCGGAGCGCAACCGCTTCATGAAGGGCTTGTACCACTGGGTGGGCTTCACCCAGCGCCCGATGCCGACCCAGACCCGCGAGCGCCGCGCCGGCCAGAGCAGCTTCAACTACCGCCGGCTGCTGGACCTGGGCATCACCGGCCTCACCGCCTTCTCCAATATGCCGCTGCGCATCTGGACCGTGGTCGGCTGCCTGATTTCGCTGTGCTCCATCGGCTACGCCGCCTGGGAGCTGACCCACACCCTGCTGTTCGGCAACCCGGTCAGCGGCTGGCCCACGCTGGCGGTGGCGATCAGCTTCCTCGGCGGCGTGCAGCTGCTGTCCATCGGCATACTGGGCGAATACGTGGGCCGTATTTTCGACGAGGTCAAACAGCGCCCCACCTATCTGGTCAGCCGCATCAGCGGCCGCGGGCGGCCGGACGCCGGAGACGCAGGGGAATGAGCCGCGAGCTGTTCTGGTTCGGCGTGGTCGGCGTGTCCGCCATGCTGGTGCATTTCGGCGTGGTGGCCTGGCTGCTGGTGCCGCTGGGCATGGCGCCGCTGCAAGCCAATGTGCTGGGCTTTCTGATCGCTTTCCAGGTCAGCTACTGGGGCCACCGGCTGCAAACCTTCCAAGCCGCCCACATCCCCCACCGCCAGGCCTTGCCGCGCTTCTTCGGCGTCGCCTGCCTGAGCTTTCTCGTCAACGAAGCGATGTACGCGCTCTTGCTGCGCTTCACCCCGCTGAATTATCGCGCCGCCCTGTTGCTGGTGCTCGTCGTCGTCGCGGCGCTGACCTTCGCGCTCAGCAAGCTATGGGCCTTCCGTGAGCCGCCGTCGACACAGAAACTACACAGAAGCCCTTAATTTTCAGCACAAAGGGATATAAAACTTTACCCGCTTGTCGCGGTCACACTCCCATGACAAAACGACTGACACTCTGCGCCGACGACTTCGCCCAGTCCGACGCCATCAGCGCCGGCATTCTGGAACTGCTGGCCGCCGGCCGCCTGTCCGCCACCAGCGTGATGAGCCAGGCGCCCAGCTGGGCCAGCCGCGCTGCCGAGCTAAAAACCTTCGACGGTAAAGCCGACATCGGCCTGCATTTCAATTTGACTCACCCCTTTGGCGAGCAGGCGCGTCCCTTATCGCATTGGCTGATGAAGAGTCAATTGCGCCAGCTATCGCGCCCGACGCTGCGTGATGCCGCCATCATGCAAATCGATCTGTTCTGCCAGCATTTCGGCCGGCTGCCGGACTTCATCGACGGCCACCAGCATGTGCATGCGCTGCCGGTGGTCCGCGACGCCTTGTTCGAAGCCGTTGCCCAGCGCTGGCAGGGCCAGACGCTGCCCTATTTGCGCTCTCCGGACCGCCTGGGCCACCCCGGCGACAACCGGCTCAAGGCCCTGGTGCTGCGCAGCGTCAGCACCGGTTTCGACGACGGCGCTCGCGAACTGGGCTTCAACACCACGCCCTGGTTCGGCGGCATGTACTCGCTGACGCCGCAAGCCGACTTCGCCGGCCTGATGCAGCAATGGCTGGCCCGCACGCCGGACCGCGGGCTGATCATGTGCCACCCCGGTCACCCGGCTCAAGACAAGGAAGACCCGATCGCCGCGACGCGGGACAAGGAATTCCGCTTCCTCTCCAGCCAGGCCTTCGTCGAACTCTGCGGACAATACGGCGTGGAATTGGCTCGCTTCGACCAGGCCGCGCCCGCTCCCGCACCGATGGCGGCCTGAAAGCCGGACCCCGGCCCAGCCTAGCCGCTTACGCCGCCGGCCACCCCAAATCCCAGGGTTGGCCCAAGTCCCGCAACGCCGCGAGGCAGGTCTCGGACAAGAAGGCCTCGCCTCGGCTCGGCGGGCAGACAAAGCGGAAACTTTCGCCCTCCAGTTCGAAGCGCAGCGCATAGGCGTGCAGATAGCCGCGATCCGCCGGCGTTCCGCCGTATAGCAGATCCCCCAGTATCGGCGCGGACTGCGACTTCAAGGCCACCCTCAGCTGATGGGTCTTGCCGCTGCGTGGCCGCAGCAGGAACAAGCGCAGACCCGGCTGCAGCGAATAGCTGAAGAACTGCGTCACCGCCGGGTTCTGCTGACTATTCAGCAAGCGCCAGGCGCCGCCTCGGCCCTTGGCCATATCGCCGGCAACCTTGCCCTGTTTCTTGCCCGGCTTGCGGTCCGACAAGGCCAGATAATATTTCTCTATCTCTCGCCCGGCGAAGGCTTCGCCCAGCCGCGCCGCCGTCTCGGCCGAGCGCGCCACCAGGATCAGGCCGGAAGTGATGTGGTCCAGCCGGTGCACCGGCCACAGCGCCTCGTCGCTCAAGCCGGCGCGCAAGGCCTCCATCAGGCCGGCCTCCTCGCCCTCGCGGTGGAAGCTGACGCCGGGCGCCTTGTCCACCAGATAAAAGCGGGGATCGCTATGCAATAGAGTGAACGCCGCCTCAGGCATCGGCGCCGTCCTGCTTGGAGGCCTGGCGCATGCGCTGTTCGGTTTCCATCCTCATCTTCTTGCGGATTTCGGCGTCGCGGAAACGGTGTTGCTGCTCCGTCGTTTCCAGCGTCAGCGGCGGTACCGGCACCGCCTTGCCGTTTTCGAACGCCACCATGGTGAAATAGCAGCTATTGGTGTGGCGCACCGTGCGCTTCTGAATATCCTCGGCCACCACCTTGATGCCCACCTCCATCGAGGTGCGGCCCACATGATTGACGCAGGCGAGAAAAGTCACCAGTTCGCCCACGTGGATGGCCTGCTTGAACAGCACCTGATCCACCGACAAGGTCACCACGTAACAGCCGGCGTAACGGCTGGCGCAGGCGTAAGCCACCTGGTCCAGCAGCTTCAACAGCACCCCGCCGTGGACATTGCCGGAAAAATTGGCCATGTCCGGCGTCATCAACACCGACATCACCAGTTCGCGCTGGCTCGCCTGATCCACCTGTTGCCCCATGCCATACTCCCAAAAGCGGACCTCGCCCGACGCCGGCCGGCGTGGTCCCGCAAAGATTCGAAACCGCGTATTCTGCGCCCTTAAGCTTGTTTTAAACAGTTTTTAGCGGAATTTCCGCCCCTGTCGCCGCCGCAACAGCTTTTGGACAAAAACCCCGCATAGCGGCTAAACTGGAAATATCAAGCTAAGACGATGAATTCATGAGCATTTCCGGGATATCCAGCTACGGCGGCTATGGCGGCTACGCCTTGCAAGCCAGCCATGGCGCCAACTGCCAGTGCCCGGCCTGCCAGCAAAACCTGGCCAGCGCCGCGGCGCCGGCGGCGCTTGCCTCTGCGCCCGGAAACAGCGCGGCCGATCCCGGCGCCGCCGATCAAAAAGAGCCAGCCCGGCCCAATGCCACGCTAGGCGCCGACGGCAAGCCCCTGGACGAGCCGCAGCAAAAACAAGTGGAAGCGCTCAAGGCGAGAGACAGCGAAGTGCGCCAGCATGAGCAAGCCCATCTGACCAGCGGCGGCGCGCTGGCCGGCGGCGGCGCCACCTACACTTATCAGCAAGGCCCGGACGGCAAGCAATACGCGATAGGCGGCGAGGTGGGCATCCGCCTGGCTCGGGGCAGCACGCCGCAGGAAACCATCTCCAACGCCCAAACCGTGCAAAGGGCCGCGCTGGCGCCGGCCGACCCCTCCGGCCAGGATCGCGCGGTGGCCGCGGCGGCCGCGCAGATGGAACAGCAGGCCCGCATCGAGCTGATGCAGCAACAGGCCGGCAAGCAAGGGATGAGTCCGCTGCAGGCGCGCCAACACGTCAACAGCCCCGAGCGGCAAGGCCCGGGGCTGGGGTCCAACATCGATACCTATGCCTGAGAACCTGTTCAAAATCCGCTGCGCTTCGGCGATACGGCGTTGAACAGGCCCGGAGAACCAGGCGTCGTTTCTATCACTCCGCCTTGCGCACGCCGCGCGCCAGCCTCAGGCCGTTGGCGATCACCACCAGACTGGTGCCCACGTCGGCGAACACCGCCATCCACAAGCTGGCCATGCCCAGCATCGCCAACACGAAGAACACCAGCTTGGTGAGCAGCGCCACCGCGATATTCACCTTCAACACCCGCGAGGTGCGCCGCGCGTGGCTGAGCATATCGGCCAGCTTGGCCAGCTTGTCGTCCATCAGCGCCACGCCGGCGGTTTCCAGCGCGCTGTCGGAGCCTGCCGCGCCCATGGCGATGCCCAGATCGGCGCGGGCCAGCGCCGGCGCGTCGTTGACGCCGTCGCCCACCATCGCCACCGTCTTGCCGGAGGCCTGCAAGCGAACGATGCGTTCCAGCTTGTCTTCCGGCAGCAAGCCGCCGTGCGCCTCGACGATGCCGGTCTGCGCCGCCACCGCCTGCGCCACCTGCTGGTTGTCGCCGCTCAACATCACGGTCGCCACGCCCAGCTTGGCCAATTGCCTCAAGGCCGCCGGTGCTTCCGGACGAATCCGGTCGGCCACCGCGATCACGCCCAGCGCGCGCTCGCCCTCCAGCAACACCAGCGCGCCCTGGCCGGCCAGCTCCAGCCGCGACAGCTCGGCTTGCAAGGCCTCGTTCAAAGCGCCCTGCTCCCGCGCCAGCCGGCTGCTGCCCAAGGCCAGCTTCCTGCCGTCCGCCAGGCCGCTGACGCCACGCCCGGCCTGTTCGCTGACTTGCTCCGCCTCCGGCCAGGACAGGCCGCGGGCGCTAGCCGCCGCCAGCACCGCCTTGGCCAGCGGGTGGGTGGAATGCGCGTCCAGGGCCGCGGCCCAGCGCAGCAGCTGATCCTGATCCGCGTCGGCCAGCGCCACCACCTCGGTCACCTGCGGTTCGCCCTCGGTCAAAGTGCCGGTCTTGTCGAAACACACCGCGTCTATCCTGGCCGCCGTTTCCAGCGGCGCGCCGCCCTTGATCAGCAAACCGTGCTTGGCGGCGGAGGCCAGCGCGCTGACCACGGTCACCGGCGTGGCGATCACCAGCGCGCACGGGCAGGCGATCACCAGCATCACCAGCGCGTTGTAAACCGCCTCGCCCCAGCTCAGCCAGCCCAGCAAGGGCGTGGCCACGGCGAATAGCAGCGCGGCGACCAGCACCACCGGGGTGTAGATCTCGGCGAAGCGGTCGATGAAGCGCTGCGTCGGCGCCTTACTGGCCTGGGCGTTGCGCACGGTATCGATGATGCGCGCCAGCACGCTGCCGTTGGCCGCCGCCGTGGTCAGCACTTCCACCACGCCGCTGCCGTTGATGCTGCCGGCGAACACCGCGTCGCCCGGCGATTTGTCCACCGGCAGGCTCTCGCCGGTGATCGGCGCCTCGTTGAAGGCGCTATGGCCCTGGTCGATGCGGCCGTCCAGCGGCACACGCTCGCCCGGACGCACCCGCACTCGGCTGCCCGGCGCCACTTCGGCGGCCGGACGCTCCACCCATTCCCCGCCGCTTTGCAACCAGGCGGTTTCCGGCGCCAGCGACATCAAGGCCTTCACCGCCTCGCCGGCGCGCGCCAGCGACATCGCCTCCAGGCGCTCGGCGATGGCGAACAGAAACAGCACCATCGCCGCCTCCGGCCACTGACCGATCAGCATCGCGCCTATCACCGCCACCGACATCAGGAAATGAATGTTGAGCGTGCGCGTGGACAAGGCGATCCAGCCCTTTTTCAAGGTGGGAATGCCGCCCAGCAGGATGGAGGCCAGGGCCAGCGCCGCGCTGCCCCAGCCCTGATCCGCGCCGCTGAGCCAGGCCACGCCTTCCGAACCCGCCGCCGCCAAACCGGACAAGGCCAGCAGCCAATTGCCGCGGCGCGAGGATTTGGGCTGCTCCACCGGCGCCGAGGCGTCCGTCAGCTCCACCGCCTTCATGCCCACCTTGGCGATGGCCTGTTTGACTCCGTCCAGATTGGGCAGATCGTGACGCACCAGCAGCACGCGTTCGATGAAGTTGAACTCCAGCGCGGCCACCCCCGTCATACCGCCCAGGGCTTTTTCAATCAGCTTGGCCTCGGTCGGGCAGTCCATCGCCTGGATGTGCAAGCGCGCCTGCTGCCGGCCGCCCTCGCCCAAGGACACCGCGCGCGGCGCTTCCGCGCCGTGGTCGTGACCCGAGCAGGCCTTGCCCGCAGCGTCGTGGCTGTGATCGTGATCATGCGCGGCGGCGGGCCGTTGGGCCGGCATCGCCGCCTCCAATTTATGGCCGCAGCAATCGTCCGCCGGGCGCGGATCGGGCTTGCCCTCTCCGCCGCGGCAAGAAGCATGGCCGGCATGCGGAGCAAGCTTGTTTCGCCTTCTTTGCGCTGGATGGAACATGGTGGCCTCCCTTGATTCGGATTGATATAGCTTCATTGCAAACCCTATAGTCGCTACAAGGTCAAGCTTTTTTGCTAAAATATCCTCACCCGGCGGCACATCGCCGCCATCGCCCATCGGGGCGTCTTGCGGGAGAACTGAGATGCTGATTGGAGAACTGGCGCGCCAGACCGGCTGCGAAGTGGAAACCATCCGTTATTACGAGCGCGAAGGCCTGCTGTCCGCGCCGCTGCGCAGCGCCTCCGGCTACCGACGCTACAACGCCGAGCAATTGGGCGAACTGAATTTCATCCTGCACTGCCGCTCGCTGGGCATGTCGCTGGCCGACATCCGCCAGCTGGCCGCGTTCAAGGCCGACTCCTCGCTGGCCTGCGACGACATCAATC
Organism: Chromobacterium rhizoryzae; assembly: GCF_020544465.1. NCBI lineage: Bacteria > Pseudomonadati > Pseudomonadota > Betaproteobacteria > Neisseriales > Chromobacteriaceae > Chromobacterium > Chromobacterium rhizoryzae. The sequence continues at coordinate 1,046,223 of NZ_CP066126.1, read as the reverse complement.
AATTGATAGACCGCCAGGTGAGCAAGGTCCATCAGCAAGTGGAAAGCCTGCGCCTGCTGGAACAACAGCTGCTGGCGCTGCGCGACCGCTGCCACGACCATCACACCGTGGCGGAATGCGGCATTCTGCAAACCCTGGTGGAGGCGTCCGAAGGCGAACCCTGCGTCTGCCACACGCCCTTCGGCCAGGACCCGCACCCCCATCACCCTTCAGTGGAGAAGCAATGACCCGTTTGTTCAAGCCCGCCACCGCCGCCGCGACCCTGATCGCGCTGGCTCTGTCCGCCTGCACCACCAACCCGCAAACCGGCCAGACCGAGATCAGCAAGACCGCTCTCTACGGCCTGGGCGGCGCGGCGGCCTGCGGCCTTGTGGGCGCGCTGACCCATGGCGGCAAAGGCGCCCGCAATTCGGCGCTGGCCTGCGGCGCGATCGGCGCCGGCATCGGCGGCTATATGGATTACCAGGAAAAACAATTGCGCGAGAAGCTGAAGAACAGCCAGATCGCCGTCGAGCGCATCGGCGACCAGCTCAAGCTGTCCCTGCCCGACAACATCACCTTCCCCACCAACGGCTATCAGCTGAACGCCAGGGCGCAAAAACCGCTGGGCGACATCGCCGGCGTGCTGGTGCAGTTCCCGGACACCTCGATCACCGTGGCCGGCCACACCGACAGCAGCGGCGCCGCCGCCTACAATCAGACCTTGTCGGAAAAGCGCGCCCAATCGGTGACCGAATACCTGCAAGGCCAGGGCGTCAACTCGGTACGGGTGCGCACCATGGGTTACGGCGCGGCCCAGCCGGTGGCCAGCAACGCCAGCGACAGCGGCAAGGCGCGCAACCGCCGCGTGGAGATCATGATCACCCCGCAGCAAATGGGTTGAACGATCTTGATACCCAACCCGGCTCCGGCCGGGTTTTTTATCGTCCATGCGCCGTGGCGAATAGGCAAAAAAAGGGGCCGACCCACTGGGTCGGCCCTAACAACGCTCGTTTGGGGAGATGAGGAGAAACCACCGCACGCCACCCCACGGGAATGCGGGTCACAACAAGTACACACACAAACTACAACAACAAACCTATCAGCGGCGCGGCGAACACCGTCGCCAAACCGCCCAGCATCATGGTCAGGCTGGCCACCACGCCTTCTTCGGCGCCCAGCTCGCTAGCCTTGGCGGTGCCGGCCGCGTGGGCGGCGGCGCCAAACAGGGCCCCGCGCGCCAGGCTGGAGCGCAGCGGCATCCAGGCCAGCATCACTTCGCCCAGCAACATGCCGCACACCCCGGTCATCACCACGAACACCGCGGTCAGATCCGGCGAGGCGCCGATGCCGGAGGCCGTGGCCAGGGCGAACGGGGTGCTGATCGAACGCGGCGCCAAGCTGCGCTGCAAGAGCTCGGACAAGCCCAGCAGGCGCGCCAGCCAGATCGAACTGAACACCGCCACCGGCATGCCCACCAGCACGCCGCAGCTCAGCGACAGCCAGTGACGGCGTATCATCGCCCGGTGCTCATAGATTGGCACCGCGAAGGCCACCGTGGCCGGGCCCAGCATCCAGGTCAGCCAGCGGGTGTCTTCGAAATACACCCGGTACGGCACCTTGGCCAGGACCACCAGCGCAATCACCAACAGCGGCACCGCCAGAATCGGGGCGCTCCACCAATTGCGCTTTTTCAGATAAAACTTTTTGACCAGTCCGTACAAGACAACGGTAATCAGCAGACTGGCCAGTGCGATTTCATGCTCCATGCGTCTTCACCTGTTTCTGGCGGCCATGCCAGCGCAGGGCCACTTCCAGCCGGTAACATTTGTCCACCACCCAGGAGGTCGCCGCCATCACCAGCAAGGTGGACAGCACGATTACCGCCACGATCCGCAGCCCGGCGGCCATGATCACGTCCGGGTACTGGATCACCGCCACCACGGCGGGGATGAAGAACAACAACATTTCGGCCAGCAACCAGCGGGCGCCGCTGCGGCACCAATCCAGCGGCAACCAGCCCAGCCAGAGCGCCGCCAGCACCAGGAACATCCCCAGCACGCCGGCAGGCACCACAGGCAGGAAATGGCTGCTCAACTGGCTGGCCGCTATCCACACCACGCTCAGCAAGGCCACCTGACCAACGGTCAGCGCCACTTGCTTGAATGCGGGAAGGTTCGGGTTTGCCATGATTGAGCCACTACACAACACAGGGAGTGTTTCGAGTATAGAGCGCCGGCATGCATTCAAAAAATGAATTAAAATTATTTCACGCATTCCAATCTGGAATACATGATCCGGACAAGCACACATGGACATCCGCGCGCTGCGCTATTTCATCGAGGTGGTCAAACGCCAAAGCTTCACCAAGGCGGCCGAAGCCCTCTATGTGACCCAGCCCACCATCAGCAAGATGGTGCGCCAGCTGGAGGAGGAGCTGGGCTGCCCGCTAATCCTGCGCGAAGGCCGCAGCTTCCGCCTCACCGATGCCGGCCGGGCTACTTACGAGCGCGGCCTGGACGTGCTGTCGGCGATGAACCAGTTGAAAACCGAGCTGTCCGACTTGTCTGCGCTCAAGCGCGGCGAACTGGTGGTTGGCCTGCCGCCCATGGTGGGCGTGGCCTTCTTCGCGCCGGTGGTCAGCAGCTTCCGTCAACGCTATCCGCAGATCGAACTGAAGATGGTGGAGGACGGCGCGCTGGCCATCGAGAGCAGCGTGCGCAGCGGCGAACTGGAAATCGGCGTGGCGGTGCTGCCGGTGGACAATCAGGCTTTCGATCAATTCGCCGTGGTGCGCGACCCGCTGTGCCTGGTGGCGCCGGCCGGCTCGGAGTGGCGGGGCCAGAGCGTGGTGAGGCTGGAACAGATCGCCGGCCAGCCCTTCGTGCTCTACCCGCAGGATTTCACGCTGGCGCGCCGAGTCAGCGACGCCTTCCGCGAGCTGGGCCGCCCGCTGCATGTGGTGGGACGCAGCGCGCACTGGGACTTCATCGTGGAACTGGTCTCCGCCCATATGGGCGTTACCCTGCTGCCGCGCTCCATCGTGGAGCGGCTGGACCGCGCCGCCTACGACGTGATTCCGCTGGCCGAACCCAAGCTGGTCTGGCATCTGGCGCTGATCTGGCAAAAGAACGGATACTTGTCGCACGCCGCGCGCGCCTGGCTGGCGGTGACGCGCGATGTGCTGGGCGGTTTGGAATAAAGCCAGTCAACCCTAGGAAAACCGAATATGAAACGATATCTGAGCATCGCCCTGTTCGCCCTGCTACTAAGCGGCTGCGCAGCGCTGAACTATCAGAAACCGCAGATCAGCATCGCCGACGTCAAACCCGGCAAGACCACGCTGTTCGAGCAAAGCTTCGAAGTCAGCCTGCGGATCAGCAATCCCAATAATCTGGCCTTGAACGCCAAGGGCATGACGCTGGAGCTGAACGTGGCCGGAGAAAAGCTGGCCACCGGGCTCAGCAATCAAGCCATCGCCGTGCCGGCGCTGGGCGAAGGCATGGTCACCCTGCAATTGCACACCTCGCTGGCCGGCTGGCTGAAACAGATCGGCAAGGCGATGGAGGCCGGCAACGGCGGCAAGCTGGAATACCAGCTGAACGGCACGCTGGAGGACCTGAACGGCATGGGCCGGGTGCCGTTCCGCAGCAAGGGGGAATGGAAGCTGCCCGGCCAGTAAGAACCGGTTACGATCCGCGGCGCGAGCCATCGAGATCGTGAACATGCTCTACATGTCCGCAGCCCCGCCGTCCGGCGGGGCCGGAACTCACTGCCGCGGCACCGCCACGCAGTTGTTGCCGTCGAAGCTGACGGTCTCCACCAGCTGGCTCTTGGGATTGACCACGAAATTGGTGGTGCAACTGTAATGGGTGGAACCGCCGCCTATCATGCCGGTGTTGACCCAGCGTCCCGGCGTTTCTATGGTCTTGGTCTGGCCGTTCTCGTTGTAAGTCACCTTGGCGCCCGGCTCGTACACGCGGTTCTCGCGCAGCGGCTCGCGCTGGGTGAATTCCTTGCTGTAGGTGTAGAGCATGTTGCCGTTCGGCATCTTCAGGGTTTTCTGCGGCGCGCCCCACTCCGCCAGCAATTGATTCACATCGCGCCCCTGCCAGTAATACGCCTTCTGCGCATAGCCTTCCTGGGTCGGAAAGGTGCCGCAGGCGGTCAGCAGCAGCGCCGACATCATCATCAGTCTTTTCATCCGAAATCCTTCAATCCCCGTTTCACTATCCATAGCATAACAAAACGCCGGCCCCTGAACGGAGCCGGCGTTGTATGACTGACCATGCGAAAGCGCGAGAGTTTCCTTACGCGGACAATCGCTGAGTCGGTTTAGAGCCGGAAGCGGTTGAAGGTGCTCTGCATGCCGCGGGCCAGGTCGTTCAAGGAGCCCAGGGTCTGCATCGCCGATTGCAGCGCGGAGTCGGAATCGATGATCTGATTGTTGATCGACTCGGTGCTCTGCGCCATCGCCGTGGTGGCGTTGTGCTGCTCGCTGGTGGACAGGGCCACGTCGCCGATCTTGTCCACCACCTGCTGCATCGCCTCGCTGATCGCGGTCAGGCGCGCGCGCGCCTGGGCGGTCAGGTCCACGCTGTTGTCCACCGCGCCGACGGTGCTGTTCATGTTCTGCACCGCCTTGCCGGTTTCGCCCAGAATGTTTTCCACCATCTGGCTGATTTCCACCGTGGCCTGGCCGGTGCGCTCGGCCAGCTTGCGCACTTCGTCGGCCACCACGGCGAAGCCGCGGCCCTGCTCGCCGGCGCGCGCGGCTTCGATCGCAGCGTTCAAGGCCAGCAGATTGGTCTGGTCGGCGATGTCGCGGATCACATTGGTGATCTTGGAGATTTCCTGCGAACGCTGCTCCAAGGACGCCAGCAGGCCGGACAGTTCGCCCACCGATTCGCTGGTGCGCGACATCTCGCTGCTGATACGCTGCATATCGTTGGCGCTCTCGCGCGAATGTTCGCCGGTATTGCGCGCCAGGCTGTCGGTCTCGCGGGTGGCGTCGGCGATGTGGGAGATGCTCACCGTCACTTCTTCGATCGCCGCGGCGTTGGAGCTGGAGATGTCCGCCAACACGTGGGAATCGTCGGCCAGACGCTTCACCGCGCCGCTGACTTCGATCACGCCCTGGGTCAGTTGCCCGGCTTCGTCGCGCAGTTCGCGGAACATGCCGTTCAGCCGCTGCACGAACTGGTTGAAGGCCTGCGCGGTCTGCGCCACCTCGTCTTCGCCGGCCACTTCGATGCGACGGGTCAGATCGCCTTCGCCCTGAGAGATTTCGCGCATCGCGTCGCGCACCTGGAACAGGCCCTTGAGCAGGCGGCCCAGATAGGCGGAGCTGAAGGTCAGCATCACTGCCAGCACGATGGCGACGGCGCCGGCGATCAGCCAGATGATGCCGTTGACCTGGGAGGAGATCACGTCTTCGTCCGCGGCCACGCCCATCACCCAGTCGGAGCCGGCGATCGGACGCAAGGCCACCATATAAGCGCCGCCGTCAATGTCCACGCTCTTGGCCTGGTCGCTTTGCAACAGGCTGGCGAAGGCGGCTTCGTCCAAGGCCGGAATCACGCTGCCGATGGGCTTGAGCTCATTGCCCGGCTTGGGATAGGCGATGATCTTGCCCTGCTTGGTCAGCAGGAAGGCATGGCCCTTGCCGGCCAGCTTGATGTCCAGCACCGACTTGACCAGCTTGTCGATCAGGATGTCGCCGCCCACCACGATCTCCTGGCCCTTGACCTTGTCGGCGATGGTGATCACCAGCTTGTCCTTGGTTTCCGGCTCGGAATCCTTGTAGGGATCGGTGACGATCAGGCCGTCCTGGGCCTTGGACTGCTGGAACCAGGGACGCTGGGCCGGCTGGTAGTCGGCGCTGGGCTTGGGACGCCCCGGCACCGAGTACTTCATGTCGCCGGTCGCGCCGTTGCCGGCGTAGATTACGTTGAAGCCGCCGCCCTTGGCCAGCTGCTGCAGATAGTAGCTGACCTGAGCGTCGTCGGCGTGACTGAGGCTGGCGCTGATCAGATTCTTGCGGACCGACAGCCATTCGGACACGAAGCCGCCCTGTAGCTGGGCGACCTGATTGATCTCGCGCTCCGCTTCTTGATAAGCGTGGGAACGGATATTCAGGCAGGCGGTGATGGTGATGCTGAGCGTGGCGACCAGAATGGACACCGCTGTCAGCAGCGTGAGCTTGTGACGGATGGAGCGCATGATAAGCCGTTGCTGATAAAAGCGTTATTATCCGTCATACGAGATGTCATGCATTGTTAAAAATAACAATGTCTTTAAATATTTGCGCATGTTTTAAATCAAATTACCAGCTCAATCATGCATTTCAAATACTCGTAACGCCTGCGAAGCTTATCTTGCCGACGCTTGCGTCACAAAATGTCGACAATTTGCCCTAACCACGACAATTTCACCCCAATTTGAGCGATACTTGCGCCTGGACGCGGCCACGGCAATGGGCGGCGCCCGGTTATTAGACAGAAAGGGGCCAAGATGAGTAAAAGCGGCGAACGGTCGCAAACCTTTCAGAACATCGTTGACGCCAGCTTGCAGCTGTTCAATCAGGAGGGCGAGCGCGTCATCACCACCAACCATATCGCCGAGCGGATGAATATCAGCACCGGCAAGCTCTACTATCACTTCCGCAACAAGGAAGAGATCATCAGCGAGCTCTACCAGCGCTACGTCAAGGGCATGGCCGAGCAGTTGTCCGCCGCGCTCCGGCACAGCAACTCGATAGAGGCGATGGTGGGGGCGATGGAAAAAACGCTGCGGCACATCTGGAGCTTCCGCTTCCTGCCCAAGAGCATGCCCAGCCTGTACTACCTGCACCCGGAACTGGCGGAAAACCACCAGCAGCTGTCCCGCGGCCAATTGGCCGGCAAGCTGGCCCAGCTGTTCTCACGGCTGCGCGAAGAGGGCGTGCTGCTGGGCGACGACAAGCAACTGGCGCACCTGGTCCAGCACTTTCAGATGGTGCAGACCGGCTGGGTGACCACGCTCAAGCACTCCGCCACGCCCAGCGAGCTGGAGCGCATGGTGAAAGACGGCTGTCGCAGCCTGCTCTATCTGCTGACGCCTTACGTCGATCCGCGCTACCGGCCGCCGTTCGACCGCGTCTGCGCGCGCTACGCCTGAACGGCGACGCATAAAAAAACACCCCTGGCTGGCCAGGGGTGTTTTGTTTGCGGCTTGCTTGTAAGCGCTTAGATCATGCCCTTGCTTTTCAGCAGTTCAAACATGGTCTTGCCGATTTCCGCCGGGCTGCGGGTGTAGGCGATGCCGGCCTTCTCGAAGGCCTTGAACTTCTCTTCCGCCGTGCCCTTGCCGCCGGAGATGATGGCGCCCGCGTGGCCCATGCGCTTGCCCTTGGGAGCGGTCACGCCGGCGATGTAGCCGACCACCGGCTTGGTCACGTAGGACTTGGCGAACTCGGCCGCCTCTTCCTCGGCGGAACCGCCGATTTCGCCGATCATCACGATGGCGTCGGTGTCCGGATCATCCTGGAACAGCTTCAGCGCGTCGATGTGGCTGGTGCCCGGGATCGGGTCGCCGCCGATGCCGATGCAAGTGGACTGGCCCAGGCCCAGAGCGGTGGTTTGCGCCACGGCTTCATAGGTCAGGGTGCCGGAACGGGACACGATGCCGATGCGGCCCGGGTTGTGGATGTGCCACGGCATGATGCCGATCTTGCACTCGCCCGGGGTGATGATGCCGGGGCAGTTCGGGCCGATCAGGCGGATGCCGGCTTCGTCCACGGCCTTCTTCACGTAGAGCATGTCCAGGGTGGGCACGCCTTCGGTGATGCAGACGATCAGCTTCACGCCGCTGTCGATGGCTTCCAGGATGGAGTCCTTGGCGAAGGCTGCGGGCACGTAGATCACCGAGGCGTCGGCCTGGGTCTGACGCACGGCGTCCTTCATGGTGTTGAACACCGGCAGGCCCAGATGCTCGGAACCGCCCTTGCCCGGGGTTACGCCGCCTACGACCTTGGTGCCCACTTTCAGCGCCTGCTCGGCGTGGAAAGTGCCGTTCTTGCCGGTGAAGCCTTGCACCAGCACTTTGGTGTCTTTGTTTACCAATACGCTCATTTTGTATTCCTCAGCTCAGTGCGGGTCTCAGGCAGCGGCCTTGACGGCGGCGACGATCTTCTCGGCAGCGTCGTTCAGACCCTGGGCGGAAGTCAGTTTCAGACCGGAATCGTCCAGGATCTTGGCGCCCAGCTCGGCGTTGTTGCCTTCCAGACGCACCACGACCGGCACGGTCACGTTCACTTCCTTCACCGCGGCGATGATGGCTTCGGCGATCATGTCGCAACGCACGATGCCGCCGAAGATGTTGATCAGCACGCCCTGCACCGAGGTATCGGCCAGGATCAGCTTGAACGCTTCGATCACGCGCTCCTTGGTGGCGCCGCCGCCCACGTCCAGGAAGTTGGCCGGCTGGCCGCCCTTCAGCTTGATGATGTCCATGGTGGCCATCGCCAGGCCGGCGCCGTTCACCATGCAGCCGATATTGCCTTCCAGCGCCACATAGTTCAGATCGAACTCGGAAGCCTTCACTTCGCGTTCGTTTTCCTGGCTCTTGTCGCGTTGCGCCAGCAGTTCCGGGTGACGGTACAGGGCGTTGGAGTCCAGGTTGATCTTGCCGTCCACGCAGGCCAGCTGGCCGTTTTCGCGCAGCGCCAGCGGGTTCACTTCGAACAGGGCGAAGTCGTTTTCAACGAAGGCCTTGTAAGAACCCAGCATCAGCTTGGTGAAGGCGGCGACTTGCTCGCCCTTCAGTTCCAGCGCGAAAGCGGCGTCGCGGGCCTGGAACGGCTGCATGCCCACCAGCGGATCAACCTCGATCTTGATGATCTTTTCCGGGGTTTCCTCGGCGACCTTCTCGATTTCCACGCCGCCTTCGGTGGACACCATGAACACCACGCGCTGGCTGCCGCGGTCAACCACGGCGCCTAGGTAGAGCTCGCGCTGCACCGGGTACATGTCTTCGCACACCAGCACGCTGTTCACCGGCTGGCCGGCGGCGTCGGTCTGGTAGGTCACCAGGTTCTTGCCGATCAGGCCCTTGGCCACTTCGGCGGCTTCTTCGCGGCTTTTCACCACTTTCACGCCACCGGCCTTGCCGCGGCCGCCGGCATGCACCTGGGCCTTGACGACGGCGAATTTGCCGCCCAGTTTGTCATAAGCGGCAGCGGCTTCTTCCGGCGTGGCGGCCAGAATGCCCTGTTGCACCGGCAGGCCGTACTTGGCCAGCAGCTCTTTCGCTTGGTATTCGTGCAGGTTCATCTATGGTTTCCTTTCGGAGAAATGGATGGCGGGCTGAAACCGACGCCCCTATTTCTTTGAGTCGCTTGTAAACCTTGAATGTATCTGGCGCGCGGCGCTTACCCCCCAGGCTAAACGCCGCCGCCGCATACTCCGTCAACCGGCCCCCTAGGAGGCCGTTTTGCCGGGCCGTGCGCGATTGTACACGACCCGGCCAACGCTTAGCCGTGCAAAGCGCGCTTGTCGGCGGCCAGAGCGGCTTCGTGTATCACTTCCGACAAGGACGGGTGGGCATGGACAATGCGCGCCAGGTCTTCGCTGGCGGCCTTGAACTCCATCGACACCACGCCTTCGCTGACCAGCTCGGACACCATCGGGCCTATCATGTGCAGACCCAGGATGCGGTCGGTCTTGGCGCAGGCCAGGATCTTGACCGTGCCTTGCGCCTGGCCCAGACCCAGCGCGCGGCCGTTGGCGCCGAAGCCCGAACTGCCTTTTTTGTACTCAACGCCCTCGGCTTTGAGCTGCTCCTCGGTCTTGCCGACCCAGGCGATCTCCGGAGAAGTGTAGATCACCCACGGAATCACGCCGAAGTCCACGTGCGGCTTCTGGCCGGCGATGCGCTCGGCCACGGCCACGCCCTCTTCCGACGCCTTGTGCGCCAGCATCGGGCCGCGCACTACGTCGCCGATCGCCCAGACATTGGGCAGATTGGTGTGGCAATGGTCGTCCACCGCCACAAAGCCGCGCTCGTCCAGCTGCAGGCCCACCGCGTCGGCGCCCAGGCCCTGGGTGTTGGGCACGCGGCCGATGGAGACGATCAGCTTGTCGAACTCGGCCTTGACCGCTTCGCCGTTCAGTTCGTAATTGACGGTGACGCTCTTCTTGCCAGCCTTCACTTCGCCGATCTTGACGCCCAGCTTGATGTCCAGGCCGGTGTCCTTGGTCAGGGTCTTGAAGGCTTCCTTGGCGATCTGCTGGTCGGCCGCGGCGAGGAAGGTCGGCATCGCTTCCAGGATGGTGACTTCCGCGCCCAGACGCTTCCAGACCGAGCCCATTTCCAGGCCGATCACGCCGGCGCCGATCACGCCCAGGCGCTTGGGCACGTCCGTCAGCGCCAACGCGCCTTCGTTGTCCAGCACCAGCTTGTTGTCGGTGGCCAGGCCCGGCAGCGCGCGCGGGCTGGAACCGGTGGCCACGATCACGTGGCCGGCTTCCAGGGTGTCCACCACCTTGCCGCCGTCGCTGACCTCGATCACCCATTTCTCGCCCTGGCGGCCCTTGAAGGCGGCCAGACCGTGGATGTTGGCGACCTTGTTCTTTTTGAACAGGAAGCTGATGCCGGCGGCGTTCTTGCTGATGATGTCGGTCTTGCGCGAAATCATCTGCGCCACATCCATCTTGGCGCCGGAGACGCTGATGCCGTGCTTGGCGAAATCGTGCTGCACCGCGTGGAAGTTTTCAGACGACTGCAGCAGCGCCTTGGACGGGATGCAACCGACGTTCAGGCAGGTACCACCCAGCGACGCCTTGCCTTCCGGGTTCTTGAACGCGTCCACGCAGGCGGTGTTGAAGCCCAGCTGGGCGGCGCGGATGGCGGCTACGTAACCGCCGGGGCCGCCGCCGATCACCACTACATCAAACGATTGGCTCATCTTGTTTTCCTTTGTCGGTGGCGGGCGCGCGGCCCGCCGGCTGCCGGGTCTACTTGCCGACCTTCAGCAGCAGAATGCCGAATGCGATCATGAACAGACAGAGAATGCTTTTGCCGATCAGGCTGTACAGGTCTTCGCGCACGCCGTTGCGGCGTTTTTTCCAGGTCAGCCAGCCTATGGCCACGCCGGCCAGGATGGCGGCGATTCCGTAAAACCAGTCGGGCAACTGCATTCAAGCTCCATTCATCGCAAGACAGGCCGGGAGCGCGCTCCCGGCCGCGGGTGATTACAAGTCGAGGATCAGGCGGGCCGGATCTTCAATCGCGTCCTTGATCGCCACCAGGCTCAGCACGGCTTCGCGGCCGTCGATGATGCGGTGGTCGTAGGACTGGGCAAGATACATCATCGGGCGCACCACCACTTGACCGTTCTCAACCACGGCGCGCTCCTTGGTGGCGTGCATGCCCAGGATGGCGGACTGCGGCGGGTTGATGATGGGGGTGGACATCATCGAACCGAAGGTGCCGCCGTTGGAGATGGTGTAGGTGCCGCCGGTCAGTTCTTCCACGGTCAGCTTGCCTTCCTGGGCGCGCTTGCCGAATTCGGAGATCTGCTTCTCGATGTCGGCCAGGCTCAGCTGGTCGGCGTTGCGGATCACCGGCACCACCAGGCCGCGCGGGCTGCCCACGGCCACGCCGATATCGAAGTAGCCGTGATAGATGATGTTGTTGCCATCCACCGAGGCGTTGACGATGGGGTATTTCTTCAGCGCAGCGACCACGGCCTTGACGAAGAAGCCCATGAAGCCCAGCTTGATGCCGTGTTCCTTCTCGAAGCGGTCCTTGTACTTGGCGCGCAGGTCCATCACCGGCTTCATGTTCACTTCATTGAAGGTGGTGAGGATGGCGTTGGTCTGCTGCGACAGGATCAGACGCTCGGCCACGCGCTGGCGCAGACGGGACATCGGCACGCTCTGTTCCGGACGGTCGGACAGGATGGCGGCGACATTGACCGCGGCCGGGGTGGCGGACAGCGCGGCGCCGGCGGCGGCCGGAGCCAGCACCGGGCCGGCCTGGGCCGGAGCGGCTTGCTTGGCGGCCTGCACGTCTTCCTTCAGCACGCGGCCGTCGCGGCCGGAACCGGCCACCTTGGACAGGTCCACGCCGGTTTCGGCGGCCAGCTTGGCGGCGGACGGCATGGCGGCTCCGCCTGCCGGAGCGGCGGCGGGCGCCGGGGCGGCTGCCGGAGCCGGCGCGGCGGCTGCGGCCGGAGCCACGTCGCCGGCCTTGGCGGCGGTGTCGATCTTGGCGATCAGCTGGCCGGACACCACGGTGGCGCCGTCTTCCACGATGATTTCAACGATCACGCCTGCCTGGGGCGCCGGCAGTTCCAGCACCACCTTGTCGGTTTCCAGGTCGATCAGGTTCTCGTCGCGGCTGACGGCTTGGCCAACCTTCTTGTGCCAGCTCATCAGCGTGGCTTCGGATACGGACTCGGGCAGTTGCGGGACGGTGACTTCAATCAGCATGTTCTTCTCCATGTAGAGGCAGCCCTCCGGCTGCCTCGAACTCATTCAGTGGTTATTTGGCGACCGACATGGCTTCTTCAACGAAAGCCTTGAGTTGGGCGACGTGTTTGCTCATATAGCCTACGGCCGGGGAAGCGGACGACGGACGGCCGGCGAAGGACAGCGACTGCTTGGCGCCCAGCAGGCCTTCCAGGCGGTGGCGGATCTGATACCAGGCGCCCTGGTTGCGCGGCTCTTCCTGCACCCACATCACTTCGCGCGCCTGCGGGAAGCGCGCCAGTTCGGCGGCCACCTGCTCGGTCGGGAACGGATACAGCTGCTCGATGCGGACGATGGCGATATCGTCGTCCAGACCGCGCTCCTTGCGAGCGGCGGCGAGGTCGTAATACACCTGGCCGGCGCACAGCAGCACGCGCTTGACCTTCTTGGCGTCCTGCACCACCGCGTCGCCGATCACCGGGCGGAAACCGCCGCTGGTGAACGCTTCGATCGGGCTCATCGAATCCTTGAAGCGCAGCAGGCGCTTGGACAGGAAGATGACCAGCGGCTTGCGGTACGGGCGCAGCACCTGGCGACGCAGCATGTGGAACATCTGCGAGGCTTCGGACGGCATCACCACCTGCATATTGTGCTCGGCGCACAGTTGCAGCCAACGCTCCAGGCGCGCGGACGAGTGTTCCGGGCCCTGGCCGTCGTAGCCGTGCGGCAGGATGGTGGTCAGGCCGCACAGACGGCCCCACTTGGTCTCGCCGGAGGAAATGAACTGGTCGATGGCCACCTGGGCACCGTTGGCGAAGTCGCCGAACTGGGCTTCCCAGATCACCAGCTGATCCGGAGCGGAACAGGCATAGCCGTATTCATAGGCCAGCACCGCTTCTTCGTTCAGGATGGAGTCGATCACCAGGAAATCGGCCTGGTTGTCGGACATATTGCGCAGCGGCACATAGCTGCCCTGGTCCCAGCTCTCGCGGTTTTGGTCGTGCAAGACCGAATGACGGTGGGAGAAGGTGCCGCGGCCGGAGTCTTCGCCGGACAGGCGCACGCCGAAGCCGTTGGTCACCAGGCTGGCGTAAGCCAGGGTCTCGGCCATGCCCCAGTCCGCGTTCTGCTCGCCGGCGGCCATCGCCTTGCGCGCGGCCAGCACCTTCTGCACCGTCGGATGCAGCTTGAAGCCTTCCGGCAGCGAGGTGAACTTCTCGGTCAGGCGCTGGATGTCGGCCTGCGGCAAGGAGGTGTCGGTCGGATGCGCCCAGTGGGTGCCCAGATACTGGCTGAAGTCCAGCGCGTGTTCGCGCTTGTAATTGGTCAGCGCGGTCTGCTCTACGTGCTCGCCCTTGTCCAGCGCGTCGCGGTAGGCCTGGATCTGCGCGTCGGCCTCTTCCGCCTTCAGCACGCCTTCCTGCACCAGACGCTCGGCGTACATCGCGCGCACGCCTTGGTGCTTGGCGATCTTCTTGTACATCATCGGCTGGGTCAGGAACGGGTCGTCGCCCTCGTTGTGGCCCAGTTTGCGGTAGCACACCAGATCGATGACCACGTCCTTCTTGAAGGTCATCCGGTAGTCCAGCGCGGCCTGCATCACATAGCAGACGGCTTCCGGATCATCGCCGTTGACGTGGAAGATCGGCGCTTCGATCATTTTGGCCACGTCGGTGCAATACATGGTGGAGCGGATGTCGCGGGTGTCCGAAGTGGTGAAGCCCACCTGGTTGTTGATCACGATGTGGATGGTGCCGCCGGTGCCGTAGCCGCGGGTCTGCGACAGGTTGAAGGTGCCCTGGTTGACGCCCAGGCCGCCAAAGGCGGAGTCGCCGTGGATCAATACCGGCACCGCGGTCTTGCGTTCCGCGTCCTTGCGGCGTTCCTGGCGCGCGCGCACCGAGCCCTCCACCACCGGGTTGACGATTTCCAGGTGCGAGGGGTTGAAGGCCAGCGACACATGCATCGGGCCGTCGGCGGTCGGGATGTCGGAGGAGAAGCCCATGTGGTACTTCACGTCGCCGGAGGCCATTTGCTGGGCGGCCTTGCCTTCGAATTCGGCGAACAGATCGCGCGGCAGCTTGCCCAGGGTGTTGACCAGCACGTTCAGACGGCCGCGGTGGGCCATGCCGATGATCAGTTCCTGCACGCCCTGGCCGGTGGCGTTCTGGATCAGGTGATCCAGCGCGGCGATGGCGGACTCGCCGCCTTCCAGCGAGAAGCGCTTCTGGCCGACGTATTTGGTGTGCAGATAGCGTTCCAGCGTCTCGGACGCGGTGATCTGCTTCAGGATGCGCTGCTTCTTGGCCGCGTCGTAATGCGGCGTGGACAGATCGCCCTCGAAGCGCTTTTGCACCCAATGCTTTTCATCCGACTTGGTGATGTGCATGTACTCGACGCCGATATTGCCGCAGTAGGTCTGCTTCAGGCGCGCCAGGATGTCGGACAGCGGCATCTTCTGCGGGCCCACCAGCGAGCCGGCGTTGAATTGCACCGCCATGTCGGCGCCGGTCAAACCGTGGGTAGCCGGGTCCAGTTCGCGCACCAGCTCCTGGTCCATGCGCTTGAGCGGGTCCAGATTGGCCTGGCGGCTGCCCAGCACGCGGTAGGCGGAAATCAGTTTCAGCACCCCCACCTGCTTTTGCATGGTGTCCCATTCCGCCCCGCTGCTGGCGCGCTGGCCGGCGGCCGGCTTCTTGGCCAGCTGAATGAAGGATTCCTGGATCGGCATGTGCGGCACATCGCGTTCGGCAGCGCCCGGCGCTTGCGCCAGCTTGTCGAAATAGTCGCGCCACTCGTTCGGAACGGAGTTGGCGTCAGCGAGGTACTGTTCGTACAGCTCCTCGATGAACGGTGCATTCCCACCGAACAGGTAAGAATGGCTGTACATGGATTGCATCATGGGGCTACCCTTTGTCGTTTCTGTTCGGAATCCGGCCAGCTACGCCCTGGCGCGAACTCCCTGTTGCTGCATGGGGAAAACGCTATCGGAAAAACTTTTTGTTGTGCTTCCCATAACATTCTGACCCTGCCCCGGCCCGCCGTCGGGCCGGAAAAAAAGGCTGGCTGAAGCCCTGCTCCAGCCAACCCTCGTTCCTGCTTACTTGCGCTTCTCCACCGGAATGAAATCGCGGCGGGGGGCGCCGGTGTACAACTGACGCGGACGGCCGATCTTCATCGCCGGGTCGGAGATCATTTCGCTCCAGTGGGCGATCCAGCCCACGGTGCGGGCCAGCGCGAAGATCGGGGTGAACATCGACACCGGGATGCCGATGGCCGACAAGACGATGCCGGAGTAGAAGTCCACGTTCGGGTACAGCTTGCGCTCGATGAAGTAGGGATCGGACAGCGCGATCTTTTCCAGTTCCATCGCCAGCTTGAACTTGGGATCGTTGTGCAGGCCCAGTTCGTTCAGCACTTCGTCGCAGGTCTGCTTCATGATGGAAGCGCGCGGGTCCATGTTCTTGTACACGCGGTGGCCGAAGCCCATCAGCTTGTAGCGCTTGTCCTTCACGCCTTGCATGAAGTCGGCCACGTTTTCCACGCTGCCGATTTCGTCCAGCATCTTCAGCACGGCTTCGTTGGCGCCGCCATGGGACGGGCCCCACAGGCAGGCGATGCCGGCGGCGATACACGCGAAGGGGTTGGCGCCGGAGGAGCCGGCCAGACGCACGGTGGAGGTGGAGGCGTTCTGCTCGTGATCGGCGTGCAGGGTGAAGATGCGGTCCAGCGCGCGCGCCAGCACCGGGTTCACCTTGTACTCTTCGCACGGGGTGGAGAACATCATGTGCAGGAAGTTTTCCGCGTAGGTCAGGCCGTTTTTCGGGTAGGAGAACGGCAGGCCCTTGTTGTAGCGGTAAGCTTGCGCGGCGATGGTCGGCAGCTTGGCCACCAGGCGATGCGCGGAAATGCGGCGATGCTCAGGATTGGAGATGTCCAGCGAGTCATGGTAGAAGGCGGACAGCGCGCCCACCACGCCCACCATCACCGCCATCGGGTGCGCGTCGCGACGGAAGCCCTTGAACAGGCTCATCAGCTGATCGTGCAGCATATTGTGGCGCATGATGCCGCGCTCGAAGTCCTTGCGCTGCGCCGCGGTCGGCAGCTCGCCGTTCAGCAGCAGGTAGCAGACTTCCAGGTAATCGCTCTTCTCGGCGAGTTGCTCGATCGGGTAGCCGCGATAGTAGAGCTGGCCCAGATCGCCGTCGATGAAGGTGATGCCGGACTCGCAGCTGGCGGTGGCCAGGAAGCCCGGGTCGAACGTGAACATGCCGGTTTTGGAGAAGGTGCGGATGTCGACGACATCCGGCCCCAAAGTGCCGCTCTGGACCGGCAAATCCAGAGTTTCCTTACCCTCGTTGTATGTGAGCGTTACTTTGCGATCAGTTTCCACAGCAATACTCCCAGTCGGTTTATGGTCGTTGTAATTGGGGTGATGCACAGCCGTCAGAGCGAACGGAGAATCGCCACGATGCCCATCTCTTCCGGATCGTCCAGATCGGCCTTGCCGCTGACGACGTCCAGAAAATCGGTATCGGGCAAATCCAGCAACCGCCGATAAGCCTCAATCTCGGCGGGGGCGAGCTGGTCGAAGGGGCCGGCGAAGAATTTCTCCAGCACCAGATCCAGCTCCAGCAGCCCCCGCCGGGACCGCCAACGGATCCGCTTGAGTTCAATCGGATCGTAGGCGGTCATACTGCACGCTTGACCATGAGGTCCTTGATCTTGCCAATCGCCTTGGTCGGATTCAGGCCCTTAGGACACACGTCCACGCAGTTCATGATGGTGTGGCAACGGAACAGGCGGTACGGGTCTTCCAGGTTGTCCAGGCGCTCCTTGGTCGCTTCGTCGCGGGTGTCCGCGATAAAGCGATAGGCGGCCAACAGGCCGGCCGGACCGACGAACTTGTCCGGGTTCCACCAGAAGGACGGGCAGGACGTCGAGCAGCAAGCGCACAGAATGCACTCGTACAGGCCGTCCAGTTCCTTGCGGTCTTCCGGCGACTGCTTGCGCTCGCGTTCCGGCGGCGGCGTGTCGTTGATCACATAAGGCTTGATCGAGTGGTACTGCTTGAAGAACTGGGTCATGTCCACGATCAGATCGCGGATCACCGGCAGACCCGGCAGCGGACGCAGCTCGATCGGCTGTTTCAGGTCGCGGAAGTCGGTCAGGCAGGCCAGGCCGTTCTTACCGTTGATGTTCATCGCGTCGGAACCGCACACGCCTTCGCGACAGGAGCGGCGGAAGCTCAGCGTGTCGTCCTTCACCTTCAGCTTGACCAGCGCGTCCAAGAGCTTGTGCTCGGTGGAGTCCATCTCCACGCTGATGTCCTGCATATACGGCTTGGCATCGGTTTCCGGATTGTAGCGGTAGATGCGGAATTTGACGGTTTCGGTAGTCATCTTGATGGAACCCTTAGTAGGAGCGGGTCTTCAGCGCGATCGTATCGACCGACAGCGGCTTCAGATTGACCGGCTTGTAGTCCAGACGGTTGGCTTCGCGATACCACAGCGTGTGCTTCAGCCAGTTCTTGTCGTCGCGGCCGTTCGGGGTTTCCTCGGTGTCCTTGGCGTCGTCGCGCACATGGGCGCCGCGGCTCTCGGTGCGGGCGTTGGCCGAGATCATGGTGGCCTTGGCCACTTCGATCAGGTTCTCCAGCTCCAGCGCCTCGATGCGGGCGGTGTTGAAGACATTGGACTTGTCGGAGATCTCGGTGCGCTGCACCATCTTCTCCACTTCCAGAATCTTCTCCACGCCTTCGGCCAGCATGTCCTTGAAGCGGAACACGCCGCAGTGCGCCTGCATGGTGCGCTGCATGGCTTCGCGCGCGTCGTTGACTTGCACGCCGCCGGTCTGCTGATTCAGGCGCTCGACGCGGGCGACGGAGCGCTCGACATCGGCCAGCGCCAGTTCCGGCAGGTCTTCCGGATGCTGCTTGATGAACTCGATCATCGAGTTGGCCGAGCTCTTGCCGAACACCAGCAAGTCCAGCAGCGAGTTGGTGCCCAGGCGGTTGGCGCCATGCACCGACGCGCAGGCGCATTCGCCGGCCGCGTAGAAGCCCTGCACTTTTTCGCCCTGCACCACCACTTCGCCGTGGTAGTTGGTGGGAATGCCGCCCATTTGGTAATGGCAAGTCGGCACCACCGGAATCGGGGCCTTGATCGGGTCCACGCCGGCGAACTTGATCGAAATCTCGCGGATGCCCGGCAGCTTGGACATGATCACTTCCGGATCCAGGTGAGTGATGTCCAGCAGCACGTGATCCTTGTTCGGACCGCAGCCGCGGCCTTCGTTGATCTCGGTCACCATCGCGCGCGACACCACGTCGCGGGACGCCAGGTCCTTGGCGTTGGGCGCGTAGCGTTCCATGAAGCGTTCGCCCTGCGCATTGCGCAGAATGCCGCCTTCGCCGCGCACGCCTTCGGTGATCAACACGCCGGCGCCGGCCACGCCGGTCGGGTGGAACTGCCAGAACTCCATGTCTTCCAGCGGGATGCCCGCGCGGGAAGCCATGCCCAGGCCGTCGCCGGTATTGATGAAGGCGTTGGTGGACGAGGAGAAGATGCGGCCGGCGCCGCCGGTGGCGAACAAGGTGGCCTTGGCCTGGAACACGACGATTTCCGAGGTTTCCATTTCCATGGCGATCACGCCCTGGACATTGCCGTCGGCGTCGCGGATCAGGTCCAGCGCCATCCATTCAACGAAGAAATGGGTATTGGCGCGCACATTGCGCTGGTATAGCGCGTGCAGCATGGCGTGGCCGGTGCGGTCGGCTGCGGCGCAGGCGCGGCGCACCGGCTTCTCGCCGAAATTCGACATATGGCCGCCGAACGGGCGCTGGTAGATGGAGCCGTCGGCGTTGCGGTCGAACGGCATGCCGAAGTGCTCCAGCTCCACCACCACCTTGGGCGCTTCGCGGCACATGAATTCGATGGCGTCCTGATCGCCCAGCCAGTCCGACCCCTTGACGGTGTCGTACATATGCCAGTGCCAATGATCTTCCTCGGAGTTGCCGAGAGAAGCGGACACGCCGCCCTGGGCGGCAACGGTGTGGGAGCGGGTCGGGAATACCTTGGACAGCACCGCTGTCTTCAGGCCGGCCTCGGACAATTGCAAGGCCGCGCGCATGCCTGCTCCGCCTGCCCCAACGATAACGGCGTCGAAATGACGAACAGGAATACCCATTACAGCCCCCAGACCACTTTAACGGAATAGATAAAACAGGAAACCAGCCAGACGATGGTGAACACGTGCAGCGCCAGGCGTACGCCCACCGGCTTCACATAATCCATCCACAGATCGCGGATGCCCACCCATACGTGCAGGAACAGAGCGATCAGGCTCACCTGGGTCAGCAACTGCACCCAGAACTGGCCGAAGAACGCCTTCCAGCCTTCGTAGCCGGACGGCATGGTCAACAGGAACAAAGCCAAAGCCACGGTGTAGATCAACATGATCACCGCGGTGACGCGCTGCATGATCCAATCGCGCAGGCCATAGCCGGCGCCGACGACATTGCGATTTACCATAGAGCAACTCCCAGAACCATGGTCAGCGCCAGGCTGACGGCCACAACGGTCTTGGCGGTGGCGCGGGCGGTCTGCAGTTCGAGACCTTTATGAATATCGAGGAAGAGGAAACGGATACCGGCACAGAAGTGGTGCATATACGCCCACAACAGGCCGAGCAACACCAGCTTCATCAGCGGGTTGCCCACCACGGCGCGGTAGGTTTCGAACGATTCGGCCGAACTCAGCGAACCGTGCAACAGGTAAATCAACAGTGGGAGAGAAAAGAACAGCGCAACACCGCTGATCCGGTGCAAGATCGAGACGATGCCGGGAATCGGCAATCTGATCTTGGCCAGATCCAGGTGCTTTGGTCGTTGCTTCTGCATATGGCTTCCTTGGATGTTTTTAGAACCAAGAGGTTACACAACAGACGGTCCGCTACGAGACCGCCCGCCTGAAGGGCTCCGTTGTTGTTATGGCTGGATGCCCGTCATTACCGCTCATGCCGCACCAGGAATATCGCGGTGCAATATGACCCGGGGATTCTAGCAAAACTGGCTGGCCGCGGCCTGTTTTTCGCCGCTGGCCCAGCCGTCCACGTCACGTCAAAAGCCCGCCGCGTCAAGCCCGGCGGGCGGTGTAAGCCCAGTTGTGCGTCAGACAGTAACGCTGCCGCCACTCCAGCGGCACGCCCTCCATCGAGCCGGAAATCCGGATCAGACTCAAGGCCGGCGCCTCGGCCACCATGCCGGTGACGCCGAGCAGCGCGCTTTCCTCGCGCGGCAACATCAACGCGCGAAACTGCTCGCACAATACTTTCAAACGGATGCCGAAACGCTGCTGCAGCGCCTGGTACACCCCGGACGAGCCGCGCAGCCATCGCGCGTCCAGCCCCTCGAACTCGTCGGCCGGCAAGAAGGCCTCGTCCACCGCGACCGGGATGCCGTGCCAACGCCACAGCTGCCGAACTCTCAATAAAGGCGCAGCGCGCCGCAATTGCAATGCCGCGGCCATGTCGTCGCTGGCGTTACCCCGCGAAATGCCGAGGAACTCCCGCGCCAGATCGTCCGGCTGCTCGTTGAACAGGCCCGGCGTCAGCAGCAGGCCTTCGCCCCACTCGCTGGGCGCCGGCGCCACGAAAGTGCCCCTGCCCTGCGCGCGATACAGCAGGCCGTCGGCCACCAGTTCGCCCAAGGCCTTGCGCACCGTGCCCTGGCTTGCGCCCAGCTCGTCCGCCAAGTCCCATTCGCTGGGCAAGGCATCGTTCTCCTGCCATTCGCCATCGCCGATCCGGCGCAGCAATTGCTGCTTGATCTGGCTGTACAGCGGCTGTCTACGCAGCGGTCGATCTGTCATGTTCTCTGTTGTATCACCAAACAAATCAAGCGTAAATACAAGTCTTATATAAGATACAAGACTTTACTGGACCCATCAGCTTTTCTGATGAGGATTACACCCCCACTTTGGCTATACTCCGTGTTACACTCAGCCGCACAAAAGCATTCAATGCTGCAGAGCAACATCTGCATATCGTCATTATCGGATACATCAAAGGAGAGTCCGCCAATGAAAGCTCCCGTTCGCGTCGCCGTCACCGGCGCAGCCGGCCAAATCGGCTATAGTCTGCTGTTCCGCATTGCCAGCGGCGAAATGCTCGGCAAGGATCAACCGGTCATCTTACAACTGCTGGACCTGCCGCAAGCCCAAACCGCCCTCAAGGGCGTGATGATGGAACTGGAAGACTGCGCCTTCCCGCTGTTGGCCGGCATGGTTGCCACCGACGACCCGAACGTGGCCTTCAAGGACGTCAAGGTCGCGCTGCTGGTGGGCGCCCGCCCGCGCAGCAAGGGCATGGAGCGCAAGGATCTGCTGGAAGCCAACGGCGCCATCTTCACCGTTCAAGGCAAGGCGCTGAACGACCACGCCGCCCGCGACGTGAAAGTGCTGGTAGTGGGCAACCCGGCCAACACCAACGCCTGGATCGCGATGAAGTCCGCTCCGGACCTGAATCCGAAAAACTTCACCGCCATGTTGCGTCTTGACCACAACCGCGCGCTGTCCCAGATCGCCGCCAAGACCGGCAAGCCGGTGGCAGCCATCGAGAAGCTGGCGGTATGGGGCAACCACTCGCCGACCATGTACGCCGACTACCGCTTCGCCAGCATCGCCGGCCAGCCGGTCAAGGCCATGATCAACGACGAAGCCTGGAACCGCGACGTATTCCTGCCCACCGTGGGCAAGCGCGGCGCCGCCATCATCGAAGCGCGCGGCCTGTCTTCCGCCGCCTCCGCCGCCAACGCCGCCATCGACCACGTCCACGACTGGGTGCTGGGCAGCCAGGGCAAATGGGTGACCATGGGCATTCCGTCCGACGGCTCCTACGGCATCCCGGAAGGCGTGATGTACGGCTTCCCGGTTGTATGCGAAAATGGCGAATACAAGATTGTGCAAGGTCTGGAAATCGACGAGTTCAGCCGCGAGCGGATGAACTTCACCCTGGCCGAACTGGAAGAAGAGCGCGCCGCCATCGCTCACCTGTTTGGCTGATCAATCCCAAGTCTTTTCAGCAAAAGCGCACCTTACGGTGCGCTTTTTTGTCTTTGATCAAGACCCGATTTCCCGACTGCCTATATTTAACAGACTGCCATTTGGAGTTGAGCATGATTGAAGTCGAAGTACTGAACCAAATCGCGGCCAAGATAGACGACCTGGCCACCCGTGGCACCGACATCCGGGGGTATCTTTGACTACGACGGTAAAAAAGACCGTCTGGAAGAAGTTTCCCGCCTGACCGAAGACCCGGACATCTGGAATGATCCCAAGCGCGCCCAGGAACTGGGCCGCGAGCGCAAACAGCTGGAAGACGTGGTGCTGGTGATCGACGAGATCAGCGCCATGGTCGGCGACAGCGCCGAATTGTTCGAGATGGGCCGCGCCGAAAACGACGACGACACCATCCTGGCCGTGCAGGCCGATCTGGACACCGCCGAAGCCAAGCTCGCGCAGCTGGAATTCCGCCGGATGTTCCACGATCCGATGGACCCGAACAACTGCTTCCTGGACATCCAGGCCGGCGCCGGCGGCACCGAGGCCCAGGACTGGGCCGGCATGCTGCTGCGCATGTATATCCGCTACGCCGAACGCAAGGGCTTCAGCGTGGAAGTGCTGGAAGAATCCGAAGGCGAAGTGGCCGGCATCACCAGCGCCACGCTGAAGATCAGTGGCGAATACGCCTACGGCCTGCTGCGCTCTGAAGTGGGCGTGCACCGCCTGGTGCGCGTGTCGCCGTTCGACTCCAACGCGCGCCGCCACACCTCCTTCTCCTCGGTCTTCGTCTATCCGGAAGTGGACGACAGCTTCGTGATCGACATCAATCCGGCCGATCTGCGCGTCGACACCTACCGCGCCTCCGGCGCCGGCGGTCAGCACATCAACAAGACCGACTCCGCCGTGCGCATCACCCACAATCCCACCGGGATCGTGGTGCAGTGCCAGAACGACCGCTCCCAGCACCGCAACCGCGACGAAGCGATGCAGATGCTGCGCGCCAAGCTGTACGAACTGGAACTGAAAAAGCGCAACGAGGCCAAGCAGGCGCTGGAAGACACCAAGACCGATGTGGGCTGGGGCCACCAGATCCGCTCCTATGTCTTCGACCAGTCCCGCATCAAGGATCTGCGCACCAGCTACGAAGTGGGCAATATCAAGGGCGTGATGGACGGCGACCTGGACGGCTTCATCGAGGCCAGCCTGAAACAGGGCGTCTGAACCTAAACCCGCTTAACCCGGCCGCCGCCCCTGCGGCGGCCAACAGCCATTGCATTGAATTACGGAGTGAACATGTCTGAACACGAGCAAGCATCGCCCAGCCAGGACGAAAACCAGATCATGGCGGAGCGCCGCCAAAAGCTGAAGAGCATCCGCGAACAGCGCATCGCCTTCCCCAACGACTTCAAGCGCAGCCACTTCGCGCAAGTCCTGCAGGACGCTCACGCCGGCAAGGAAAAGGAAGCGCTGGAAGCCGAAAAGATCGAGGTTGCCGTCGCCGGCCGCATGATGTTGAAACGTGTGATGGGCAAGGCCAGCTTCGCCACGCTGCAAGACGGCAGCGGCCGCATCCAGGCCTATATCTCCAATGACGGCGTGGGCGAAGAGCTGCACGCCGAGTTCAAGCACTGGGATCTGGGCGACATCGTCGCCGTCAAGGGCGTGCTGTTCAAGACCAAGACCGGCGAACTGACGGTGCAGGCCAGCGAAGTGCGCCTGCTGTCCAAGAACATCCGTCCGCTGCCGGAGAAATTCCACGGCATCACCGATCAGGAAACCAAGTACCGTCAGCGCTACGCCGATCTGATCATGAACGAGGACAGCCGCCAGACCTTCATCAAGCGCTCCAAGATCATCCAGAAGGTGCGCGACGTGATGGTAGGCGAAGGCTATCTGGAAGTGGAAACCCCGATGATGCACCCGATCCCGGGCGGCGCCGCGGCCAAGCCTTTCGTCACCCACCACAATGCGCTGGACATGCCCTTGTACCTGCGCATCGCGCCTGAGCTGTATCTGAAGCGCTTGGTGGTGGGCGGTCTGGAGCGCGTGTTCGAGATCAACCGCAACTTCCGCAACGAGGGGATGAGCACGCGCCACAACCCCGAGTTCACCATGATCGAGTTCTACGAGGCTTACAGCGACTACCAGCGCATGATGGAGATGACCGAAGCCATCATCCGCGAATGCGCGCTGGTATCCTGCGGCTCCACCACCGTCAGCTACCAGGGCAAGGAAGTGGATCTGGGCAAACCGTTCGACCGCTTCACCATCGTCGGCGCGATCAAGCACTACAACCCGCAATACACAGATGCCCAACTGGACGACGCGGCCTGGGTGGCCAGCGAGATCAAGCGCCTGGGCGGCAAGCTGCCGCCGGCGCCGGGCCTGGGCAGCCTGCAGCTGGCGCTGTTTGAAGAGTGCGCCGAAAGCCTGCTGTGGAACCCGACCTTCATCATCGACTACCCGGTGGAAGTGTCCCCGCTGGCGCGCGGTTCCGACAGCAAGCCGGGCCTGACCGAACGCTTCGAGCTGTTCATCGTCGGCCGCGAGCACGCCAACGGCTACTCCGAGTTGAACGATCCGGAAGACCAGGCTGCGCGCTTCCTGTCCCAGGTGGCGCAGAAGGACGCCGGCGACGACGAGGCGATGCACTACGACGCCGACTACATCCGCGCGATGGAATACGGCCTGCCGCCGACCGGCGGCTGCGGCATCGGCATCGACCGCCTGGTGATGCTGCTGACCGACGCGCCGTCCATCCGCGACGTCATTCTGTTCCCGCAGATGCGTCCGGAATAAGCGCTTCAAGCCTACGGCGCGACCCAGCTGTAGGTTTGCGGAGTTGGTGAATACTTTGAGCATCTAAGCGAAGATTCAAACAGTCGATTTAACCCAGAAGCCCCGACAGAGCGTCGGGGCTTTTTCTTTTTAGCCAGTCAAACAAAAAACTTTGCATACTATTATGCAGTATTTAAATTTTCGCCGCGAAAATATGCATGAAATCATGCAAATTCAACGAATAATTTCTACATGCACATTCAGGGTTAAGTACGAGAAACCAAGCAATAAAAAGGATCTTGCAGGACCCAATTTAGCTTCACTTAGATTTTCACTGGTAAAAACGCGGAATTAATATACTAGTCCAATTTTTAAAAATTGAACTATAATAGAAGGTATCTCATCGCATGGATGTCGCGATGATTGTTAACCTAGATCAGCAAGGAGAAAGCTATCGAAGAGAATGCAGAGAGGAAGTACTGGAAACAAGAAAGGGCAAGCGGCTAGCGCTTGCCCTTCACTTGAACCTTAGTGACCGAAGAGTATTCGATACGAAGGCGTCGACACCCAAAGTATCGTCTCTTCCCCTACCTAAGGTCAAGTCTCCGTTCGTCATTATTTTTGGATCTCGTCAGCAAGAGAGGCATAAGTGCGCCTGGATGCTGGCGAGATCATGGAGACCTCATGACTCGCCATTCATATGTCACTGGCCCTTGGTCAGGCGGGCAGGGAAAAGTTCATGTTCCCGCTCGCAACATTACCAGCCCGACTGGAACCATCATCCGAGGCCGCTTTCCATCTGTCGCCGCGAGACGGATGGTCGGATTCGAACAACTGCTCGAACGAGACACGCTGTACCTGTGTGACTTTGCCCCGCAGGTGGCCGATATCAGGGAACAACCGTTCAAACTTCAGTACGCCATGGGCAACAAAGTCCGGCACTACACTCCAGACTATGCCCTCATTCTGAAAGACGGTTCGATACTGATCGTCGAGGTGAAGCCGGCCCGCTCTCTTGCCAAGCCGGACATCTACGAGAAGCTCCTGTACATCCGGGACGCAATGCAGCGCCAAGGCCATCAGTTCATCGTGCTTTCAGGTGACACCATTCGAGCTCCGCATCGCCTGAACAACCTCAAGCAACTTCATCGTTACCTGCGCCCCCCCTTCTCGGCAGAGGACATGCTGGTAAAGCAGCAGCTGTCCGATCGCTTTGGCACCAGTACCCAGGTTGCCATGAGGCTTCTCTCTCAGAGGCTAAGGAGCACCGCTCCCATTCTGCGCCTATTGGCTCATGGACAAGTGAGCTGCGATCTCGACCAGCCCATCACCGCTGACACGCGGATCACACTGACAAAACAGGAGGCAGACTATGTCTTCGTCGATTCGCTTTAACAAAGGAAGCGCCTTCCTATTGGACGGGCGCGAGGTCAGTGTGACCCGAGTGATCAATGGCAACCTCGTTACACTGGAGGATGTCGTCTCATTGGTGGTTTACCAGTACACGAAGGAGCAGCTGCTGGAACTATGGGCGACCGGACGCATCACGCCCAAACCGGGCATCAACTTTCCTTCCGAGGGCTTGCGGAATTCCTCATCTCTTGCCGCACTGTGCAGTTACCCGCAAAAGCTGGTCGATGCGGCCATACGCCGACAGAAATACCTGGATGCACTGTCGACCATGATGGGGAAGATCGTCTTCACCCCTGCCAAGTTGCAACCCCTTCTCGAGAAAATCGCCAAGCAGTTCAACGACTCCAAGGTACCGGGTGTGGCATCGGTCTATCGTTGGTCCAAGAGGAAGATGCAGCACGATAACCATCCTCT
This sequence comes from Chromobacterium rhizoryzae, assembly GCF_020544465.1. Taxonomy (NCBI): domain Bacteria; kingdom Pseudomonadati; phylum Pseudomonadota; class Betaproteobacteria; order Neisseriales; family Chromobacteriaceae; genus Chromobacterium; species Chromobacterium rhizoryzae. The sequence goes on along the minus strand of NZ_CP066126.1, from coordinate 1,019,126 downwards.
TGCTTTGCTGGAGAAGGCACATTCACACGGATGGTTTGGCTGTCGATTCCCAACCGAGGTCCAAGAGGCGCTGATCGAATTGATCGAAACTCGCTATCTGGAACCTCCTGGATGCAGCATCTCGGACCTCCATGATGCCTTGCGGGTCCGAATTCATGAGTTGAATCAGCTCCGCACCAGCAGCGGGGAGCTAAAGTTGCCAAGCTACCACACGGTACGGCGCGCTGTTCTAGCCTATCCGGCCTATGAACGGGCGGTCGCCAGGTATGGCAAACAAGAGGCATCTATCCGCTTCCGCACCAGCTTGGCAGGCCCAAAGGCAAAATTCATTCTGGAAGTAGCTGAGGTTGATCACACGCCGGTTGACCTGTTCGTCGTCGATGAGCGGACAGGCATGCCACTCGGCCGCCCCTGGCTCACGGTCATCATCGACCGCAAGAGCAGAATGATTCTCGGCATCTACGTCAGTTTTGGGGGGCCAAGCACTGAAGCAGTGTTTGGTTGCCTGCGTAACGCGATTCTGCCCAAAACCTACGTTAGAGACCACTACCCGCGTGTTGAGGGTGTCTGGCCTTGCCATGGGCTCATGCAGACCTTGGTCTGCGACAACGGCCTCGAATTTCATAGCCGCGCACTAGAGCAGGCATGCTTCGATCTCGGAATCATTCTTCAGTTCTGTCCAAAGCGGAAACCTTATTTCAAAGGCGTGGTGGAGCGCGCTTTTGGCTCGATTTCCCGCAATTTTCTGCATGCCCAAAAGGGAACCAGCCTGGCCAATTGGATGGAACGCCATGGCTACGACCCGCTGAAGACCGCGGTGGCAACCTTTGACGAACTGATGCACGCCTTGCACATCTGGATCATCGATGTGTACTCGACTCGGTTTCACCGCAGCCTGAAGCGCCCCCCGCTTGCCGTTTGGCAGGATGGCACCCATGACAATCCTCCGGCCCTGCCTGACCTTCAAGTGCTTGATGTAGCGTTGACGGAGGATGAAGACCGGATGCTCTGGCACTATGGCGTCGAGCTGTTCAACCTGCGCTACAACAACCGAGACGTCTATCCGATCCGCCACCAGTACGGTGAGAAGGTGACAGTGCGGGTTCGGTACAACCGCGCCGACCTTGGCCACATTTACGTCGTTCACCCGGGGACTGGAGAGACCATCAAGGTACCGGCCATCGAATTCGACTACGCTTCGGGCCTACGGCTGGAAGTCCACCAGCTCATTTGCCGGGAGTTGCGCGAGGCCGGCTTATCCGAAACCGACCCGCTCAACCTTGCCCAAGCCAAAGAACGGATACGCCAGGTGATCGGCGAGCAACTGGCCAGCAAAAAGCTCAAAAAACGCAAACAAGCTGCTCGTTTGTCTGGCGCCAATTCCCTGACAGTCCCGTCACCGCGTCCAGTTGCTTCGCCTGCCGTGTCCGGAGAAATCAAGGCTGCCCTGCCTACCGTTACTCCACGGCAGTTCAAAACCAGCTCCCATCCTCTAGGTAAAGGAGATCGGCCATGATCACTTCCAGCACAGACTTGTATGACGAAATTGGCAAAGTCGAACAACGGCGGCTGCTGTTCCCCGATTTTGATAAGGCCTATCGCCGCATCAGCCGTATCCATAAGATGTCACTCGCCGGCAACCAGCCGCGCCACCTGATGATTCTTGGCCCATCAGGAGCGGGCAAAAGCTCCGTCCTGGAAGAGTACATTCGCTACTTCCCAGTGGTCGAGGAGCCCGAGCAGCGTCGGATTCCGGTACTTCGGGTCGAAATAAAATCTTCGCCAACCGTGCGTAGCTTGGCCGAAGACATCCTGAAGGCGATGGGCGTCCCCATGGCTTACCGGGGCACCGTCAATGAAAAGACCGACAGGGTGATCTCATCTCTTCAGAAACTGAAGGTAGAACTCCTCATGCTGGACGAGGTTCAGCACCTGCTCGGAGCCACAAAGCGAAGTTTCGGCTCAAACAACGAGACCGAGTGGCTCAAGACCCTGCTCAATCAGATTGATATCCCTGTCGTACTCGCCGGGCTACCCTATGGGCGGGCTCTTTTGAGCACCAACGAGCAGTTGCGCCGACGCCTGGATGGAGTCCGTAACCTCAACTCCTTTTCAGTCGAAGACGAGGACTCGGCTGCAGATTTCGCTGGGGTCATCAGCTGGTTCGACAGCGAAATCCATTCGGGACAGCCGATCGGCCTGCACGAAGCCGACATGCTCTACCGGCTCTACTACGCTACGGACGGCCTGATCGGCTATCTCAGCAAGCTGCTGATCGGAGCGATGGAGATCCGCTTGGAGCATGGCCATAAGCAGGTAGAAAACTGGATGCTCGAACAGTCGTTCACACAAAACCTGTGGGACGAGGGCATTGGCGCCTTGAACCCGTTCCATAAGAAATTCGTGCGCCGGCGACTGAACAAAACGAACGAACTCTTTGCCCCGACCGTCTTCTCGGCCATGGCAGTTTCTGCAACCTAACCTCTGGAGCCCTCGTCAGGTAAGTCGCCTGCCGAGGGCATTTTCTATGCTTCCGCTTTTTCCCATCCACCCTTTGCCTTTCCCACTTGAGAGCGCGATCGGCTATCTGCTGCGCCTGGGGGCAGTCAACGATTTGCCAACGTTGCCCTGGCTACAGGCTTTCCAAAAGCGTATGGAACGGCCCGCTCAGAGTTTCGACACCTTCTTCGAACAAGTGACGGGACATGGCTCCACTGAAATGAATTGTCTATGGGGACCATCCATTCCCACTTTGCCGATCAGTCCCGAGCGCAAACTCGGCATCAAGACCACGTACTGGAATCTCCACCACCGGCGTTGGTGCCCCGATTGCCTGCGGGAAAATGGTTACTGGAAGGCCGAATGGCTGCTGACGCTACAAGTCGCCTGCCCCATCCATCGGTGCTTGCTTCACGAACTGTGTCCGGCCTGCCAACAACCGGTTAGCTGGTATAGCGGTGGGTTACAACGATGCCGCTGCGATCACTCGCTTACCTCAGAAGCTGTCTCAACTCCAGCGTCCGAAGCGTTGTGCCAAGTTGCTCAACTGGTCAGCGGGAAACTTGCCACTGCGACCGATACCCCATTCTCAGCAGGGACCAGTGATCTTGCTCACTTGGTAGAGCACGTGCAGTTGCCCCGGTTGCTCGACCTTCTATGGGTGCTGGGGTGCTATGGACATTACCGCGCCCTCAAAAAATCATTGAAGGTACAGGATCACCACCGACTTGCTGTTGCATTGCCAGTGCTCGAGAGCGCCAGCCACATGCTGACGCAGTGGCCCCATACCTTTCATGCCTTACTATTCGACTCCTGCGACCAGACGCAGACACATGCTTTGCACTTGCATAAGTTTTCTGGACCCCGCTTGCTTGCCCTCAATCGAGCACTCAGCCACCCTGAGTTGCATTTCGTCCGCTACGAGTTCGAGCGATTCGTTTCGGCGCATTGGAAAGGTGTCATCGCTGACCGTCATAAATTCTCCGAAGCCATCACCTTTGAGCATACGACCATCCTTGCCAAGGAGGCCGCCGAAATGCTTCAGATTTCGCGCAAGAAGCTGAATATGCTGGTGAACCAGGGATGCATCCAAGGCTGGTATCAGCAATCTAATGGGACTCTGCGCTACCTAGTCATCGATCGAAAGTCGGTACTTCGCTTCCAACTTGGCAGTGCCGGCGCGCTGTACACGCTGGCGGACGCCGCTGACTATCTTGGTCTCTCCCATCCTCGACTCAAGTTGCTCGTCGAGGCTCGCCTACTGGTACCCGCACGCCAACCGGAGGGAAATAATACCCTGCACCTACACTGGGCATTTGAAAAGTCTGAGCTAGATAGGGTACTCGGAGACCTGCGCATCCAAGTCCATGCGACCCCAGCATGCAGTAGCATGATCTCCCTGGAGGCTGTCTGTCGTTCCCGGAGCCGAACTGGTGCCGATTTCATCACACTCATTCGTGCCATACAGCGTGGCGAGCTCGACTGCATCGCCCGTGACCCCAATCAACCTGGTCTGAAAGGGCTGCTACTCAACCGAACCCAATTTGAAACTTGGTTTGGAGAGCACCTACAGTCACAGCAGTTGTACTCCATCTCGCCTGCCGCTCACTACCTGGGGCTCAAGGAGCATGTGCTGTACTGGCTGCGTGATAAAGAGCTACTGTATGGATTCGAATATCCCGAAGGTGCCAAAAGTCCCAAGTTATCGAGGTCGGCGCTGGATAGCCTCAAGGCCCGCTATGCCTGGGGATTGGAGCTAGAGAGGCTAACGGGATACGGAAGGAAGTCTGCAGCACGTGCGCTGATCAACCGTGGGGTCTGGCCCGTTACAGGCCCGGCGGTCGACGGTGGAACAACGTACCTGTTCTTACGTTCGGACGTAATCGCTTTTCAGAGACAGCAAGCTCAGCTCACGCGGCACGGCCTGCCATGCAAGGCTGTAGGTGGAGGAGACCGCACATGTTGATTTTTCTCGATACGGAGTTCGCAGACTTCGCCGACCGGGAGCCGATCAGCATCGGTATGGTGTCCGAGGATGGTCAGCACGTTTTCTACGCGGAGTTACAAGACTTCGACCGTGATCGCTGCAACGCTTTCGTACGGTCGACAGTGTGGCCACTGTTGGGCCAGATTGATGGAGCGACGGTCAAGAGGATCGACCTGCCGGACCGGTTACGCACCTGGTTCGCCGCCCTGCCGAGAAGGGTGACGATTGCTTGCGATAGCCAGTTTGACCGTGAGGTACTGGGAGCAATGATCGGTGGGCCTTGGCCAGCTAACCTGGTGGGCTGGTTTGACTTGCGCCCGTTGATCGATACGACGGTTTTCGATCAGGCGGTAAACGCTTATCACGCTCAGTCTGATCGGCCCTGGCATCACGCTCTACACGATGCTCATGCCCATCGAGCAGGCTGGCTGGCATGGATGGACAAACGTCGGCGCGACAATCTCCTGCAGAGGTAAAAGGCGGACTGTTTGCCTCCCAAGGGGGACTTAGTGCCCGCTCTCGAACTATCTATGGATTGCCGGGGTGATTCAGTGTCATGACAAACAGCTCTTGTTAGAGCTAGTCGCCTGACATTATGATTATTGAATTTAGCATGTCTTTGTCAATTCATTAGGTTTGGTAGCTCTCCTGCTGAAAGCCTTAATGCCACTACCTAAAGTATGGCCAGGGAGTTAAAAACTGGCGGTGTTTGACCGGCTCACTGGCATGCAGATCAATCACAAAGAAATAACAGGGAGCGGAGCAGCTGTCGTCCATGAGCGCAGCGTCCGAGGATATGGGAGCAAATCCGACTAAGAGACCTGCGCGAAAAAACCGTTTTGCGGTCAAGCGTGGCGTCATTCCGCCATCGTCCCAGGTCTTGCTATTTAACTCCGACCAGTGGGAAAAGCTCGTCGAGGTTGCCTGCCTGAACCGCCCGCTAGGTGGTGGCGGGAGATACGCCTTCGTCAAACAGTTGGGCGGTGCAGGGGATGGTGGAAGGGACGTCGAGGCTCGCTTGGTCCCCACTCTGCTCAAGGGACAGTGGGATTTGTACCAAGGCAAGCACTATGACCACGCCTTGGCACCAACTGACGTGTTCAAGGAGCTAGTCAAGTTTTTCAAGCATCTGGCGGCAAAGACATACCCAGAACCTCGCTACTACCACCTGTGCGCGCCGCGGGGGGCCGGCAATGATCTGCACAACCTCCTGACCAAACCCGACGAATTCAAACAGCGTTTGCTGGACGACTGGAAATCGGGGAAGACTGGGCTCAAGGGCCGCGCTGCGGAGCTGACCCCGGACTTAGAGAAGCTGATCGAGGCGTTCGACTTCAGAAACATCATCGAGTGCCAGACGCGAGATATATTGAAGTGGCACGCACTGGACAGAGCAGCACACTTCGCGTTGTTCGGTTTTGAGGGTGAACGCGGCGACGACCCGCTAACACCGGCCACGCCTACAGCCCACGAACAGATTTATATCGATGAACTGCTGAAGGTTTACGCAGAGGTCTCCAGCAAGAGCTTGACGCTGAGCGAGCTAATGGCATCGGACTCCTGTGGTGAGCATTTCCAAAGTCAGCGCACGCTCTTCTACTGCGCCGAGGGGCTCAGGATATTCAGCAGGGACACGTACGGAGAAGCAGAGTTTGATGCACTGTTAGACATGGTACTGACTGGCGTCGGGCCGAAGGTCAAGAGCCCTCGTCACAAGACCGGCCTGGACCGACTCGAGGCTGGCACCAATGGAGCCGAACAGCTCATCGTCAACGACAGCCTTCTGGCTCCCAAACTGCGACCTGGCGATCTGCCTGGCAGCTGCCACCACCTGGTTAACAAGAAGAGGCTCAAGTGGGTCAAGTGAAACGACGGGAACTACTCGTATTTAATTCGCCGTTCGAGCTCGGCATCCGCATGGTCTACCTGTTGCAGGCGCTCGCACCTCACGGAGCGGACCTGCAAAAGCTGGTCCTGTTGGACTACGCCATCGTGTACTCAGCCGACCTGAACGGACCGAGTAGCTTGCACACACCCATCCCATTCCGTGGTGCCGAACTCATGAGTCGGCGAGAGCTGATCGAGCAGGGGCTCTACCTGATGAGCACGCGCGGCTTGGTGACGGCTACGTGGGACGAAGATGGCATCACCTATTTCGCAGGGGAAGGCGCACGGGCCATGACGGGGGCACTGACTTCAAATTACCTACGCGAGTTGGAACACTGCTGCGAGTGGGTAGCTGAAGAATACGGTCGAGCCGACTCCACGGAGCTCGCTGCCCGGTTCGCAGCAAATGGTCACCTCTGGGGGGCCGAGCTTGAGTTGGTGACGCGAAATGGAGGCGGCGCATGGGCATAATTCTTACGTCTCTGTCGGTCCACGGGCCGGACCGCGAGGACGCCGAGATCACCTTCCCCTCCAAGCGGCGTCTGATTCGAGGACCGAGCGAGACTGGAAAGTCTTATATCTACGACTGCCTCTGGTACATGTTGGGAGGCGATGACTTTCCCGAAACGTTCCCGCTTGCACAGGGCTACCAGGAGCTCCGTCTGCGGTTTACAGCCCAGGGCAATGAATACGAAGTGCGTCGGGGCTTGTCTGGAGGAGGCGCCGCTATCTATTGGCGGACGTTGAGCAACGATGAAGAGCAAGTGTTCGAACCTCTCGAGCAGGATCTCGGGAAATTGCTCGTTAGCTTGTCCGGCGCTAGCGGTAAGCAAATTCTTCGCAACCAGAGCAAGCGGGGGGCTGTAACTGGTGATGACCTTCGTCACTGGTCGTTGTGGTCGCAGTCTGATATTCCCGCCAAGCAGCCTACCGTGGGCATCAGCCAAGCCGCGTCGAAGCGCGAGGCTTCATTCCACTTATTTCTGACAGGTACCGATGACTCAGGTATCCAGCTGCGAAAGTCTCAAACGGAGGCCGAACGTGCCCGTGGTGAGCTACAAGGAGCCGAGGCTGCTTTGGCGCGAATCCAGACTATTATGCCGGCAGATCTTAAACGTGAAGAAGTAGCTGATGCGCTGGAGCGAGTAGATACGACACTGTCAGCGATGGCGAGCCAGTACGACGCGCGTGCTACGGTCCTGAAGGAGTTGCGCCAGCAGATCGCAGATACATCGGACGGACTGCGCAAAGCTGAGAACGGTCGGAACCATTCGCAGTCCATGATCAGTCGGTTCGAGCTGCTCGACAAAAAATATGAGAACGATTTGGCGCGTCTTGGCGGCACGAGCGAGGGAGTCGCATTCTTTCAGGAACTTCCGACTGTAAATTGTCCATTGTGCGGAACCCCTGCGGAAAGCCAGGTAGACCCTAACGATCTGCGCCCTGCTACCCCCAGCCATTACCGAGCAGCAATCGCTGCTGAAGCGAAGAAAATTAGTGCGTTACGCACTGGACTGCTCGCAGCCCTCCAGCATGAGCGGGGCCGCCATCAAGCCCTCAAGGCGAATGCGGAAAAGCTCTCTGGTGAATTGAGTTTGCTACAGAGCCGCGAAGCATCGGTGCTACGGAATGCTCGCGTTGAGTTCACTGCTGACCCGAAGAGCTTGGCGCTGCGACGTTCCGAACTTTCGGCGCAGTTGAGTAACTTCGACGAAATACAGCACCTCACCGTCGAGATTGGCCGTCTGAAGCAGGCCACTGTTCGAAATCGCATCACCGTCACCCGGGAAGGCGGTACCTTCGGTCGTGAGGTGGCAAATCGTGCTAAGGAATTGTTGGATATCTGGGGCTTCAGCAGCATCGATAACATTGCTCTCGACGACGAAGCCTGCGATCTGCGTGTCGACGACCGCTCACGATTGAGCTACGGCGCCGGTGTGCGAGGTCTTTATTTGTCTGCTCTTGTAGTTGCGTTCATGGAGCATGCGCTTGAGAAAGGACATCCCCACTTGGGTATCGTCGTCCTAGATTCGCCGCTGAAGACGTATGCCGACCCGGAGTCGACTGAAGAACACGAGGTTCCGCCCGCGACAGTCATTGACCGTTTCTATGGATGGATGTCCACCTGGAGCGGGCGCGGCCAAGTCATCGTACTCGAGAACGAACCCATCAAACCTGAGACAGCAGCAGTGCTCGAGCCCCTCACCTTCACGCGTATTCGTGGCAAGGGCAGGTACGGTTTCTACCCTTTGCGCGATGGCATCAGCGACAGCCAGAAAGTTGAGGAAGTCGAGCGGCCCTAGCACCGCAAGGAGAGCGACTCGTCCCAGACGCTCACTCAACTCGCGGCCTTGGCCACATTACTGTGATGCTAGTGGCTACAGTCAGCGCGTTACGCTTTGCCTTTCGAATCGCTGAAGCCCATTCCGGGCCGTTGCCCTAGACGGCGTACATGAAACTGCAACCAGGGAGATTGCATGCATATTGAACGTCTTGTACTGGAGAATTTTCGTTGCTTCGGTCCTCAGGAGACCGAAGTCGCCCTTGGCCCCTGTCTCGTCGCTTTTATTGGAGATAACGGCACAGGCAAGACGGCGCTAATGCAGGCCTTGCAGCGCATGTTTGGAGTAACGTCCGAGCAAAGGCGCTTGCGCAAGCAGGATTTTCATGTTCCCTTCGATGAGGCAGATCGCCCGATAGCCCGTACACTGGTGATTGAGGCCATTGTCGCATTTCCCGAATTGGATGCCGACGATGATAGTCCCGCCGTGCCTGCCTTTTTCAAGAACATGGCGGCCGAGGAAAACGGCAACCTCAAGGTTCGTCTTAGGTTGCAGGCGACGTGGACCGACGATGGAACTCTAGACGGCTCAATCGAAGAATCCTACTGTGCCGTGCAGACCTTCGGTGTCTTCGAGGAGGGTGATCTGCATCAACTACGCGGCTCTGACCGCTCGCGGATCCAGCTCTTCTACATCCCGGCAACAAGGGACGGGGCATCACAGGTTTCGGCGTTTGTGCGCGGCAGGCTCTGGCGAGCCATCAATTGGTCTCCGGATATCAAAGAGTCGCTAACAGGCGCAGGCTCGGAGGTAAATCAGGCATTCTCAGCCGAGGCAGCTGTGTCGAGCATCAGCTCCGCCGTGACCCAGCGATGGCAACAGCTTCACTCGGCTGGGACCGATACAACGCCTATCTTTCGGCCGGTCGACACACGCTGGCAGGAGTTCATTCGCCGCGTAGAGGTTGTCTTCCATCCCACTGAGGATGGACATGATCGAGCACTGGAAGACCTGAGCGATGGGCAGCGCTCGTTGTTCCACTTGGCCATGGCAGCTGCGACGCTAGACATCGAGGCTAGGCTTGCTGGAGATGACGCGCCGGAGGGTTTCATCGAGGGCGGCATCCCACTGCCCGCTTTGACCATCGTGGCGCTGGAAGAACCAGAGAACAACCTCGCACCCTTCTATCTCTCCCGTATCATCAAGCAGGTACAAGAGATCGCCGCCAGCAACAATGCTCAGGCCATCGTGTCGAGCCATTCGCCCAGTATCCTCGCACGAGTCGACCCTTCCAATGTGCGGCACTTCCGCCTGAATCTGGAGAACCGTTGCTCGGCGGTGCGACAGATCAGCCTACCTGAGGGTGATGAAGACGCGTCGAAGTTCATTCGTGAGGCCGTACGTGCTTATCCCGAATTGTATTTCGCGCGCTATGCAATCCTTGGTGAAGGAGCCACCGAGGAAGTTGTGCTTCCGCTGCTGGCCAAGGCAATGGACTTCCCTATCGACCGGTCCTTTGTCGCCGTCGTGCCGCTGGGCGGTCGCCACGTCAATCACCTGTGGCGGCTGTTGACCGACCTCCAAGTACCCCACGCTACGCTGCTGGACTTAGACTGGGGTCGTAGCGGTGGTGGCTATGGCCGGATCAAGACGGTATGCGAACAGCTGCTGAGCGTTGGCTATACGCCCTTGCAAGTCTTTGCAAGCAGACTCCATCCAGAAGGGCACGAACGGAACCTTGCTGATATCGCTGTCATGGACGATGCAGACACCGACGACCTGAGTAATTGGCTAACTAGGCTTGAGCGGTTCGGCGTTTACTTCTCCGCCCCGCTCGACCTAGACTTCACGATGCTGAAGGCCTACCCGGATGCCTATCGGGTGCTTGAGGCGGGCATGCGCGGTCCTTCCGGTAGCGGCGACCCACGAACGGCCGTTTTGGGCGAGGAAGGCACTCCGAGTTTCTATGATGCAGCGGAGGACGACGCGCTGCGCTGGTACCGCTATCTATTTTTGGGGCGCGGCAAACCAAGTACGCACGTCAGGGTCTTAAGTCGACTCACTCAAGAGAACTTGGTAGTTGCATTGCCGCAACCCTTGCTGCGTATGCTGACCAAAGTCCGAACCGACCTTGAACAGGCTGCGACGCAATGACCTCACGGCCGATAACACCTGAGGCTTGGCGTCCTCGCGGCATATTGGACCTTGAGCCGAATGCCTGGACAGCCCTGCGCCAAACTGGCTCGACATCGGTGGTAGCGGGGCCCGGTGCGGGCAAGTCCGAGTTCCTGGCACAGCGAGCGGCCTACCTGCTGGAGACCGGGCTCTGCAAAGCACCGAAGCAGATCCTGGCGATCTCATTCAAGGCAGACGCTGCGGCCAACCTCGCAGCGCGCGTGCGTAAGCGCTGTCCACCCGAACTAGCGGAGCGATTCACGTCGATCACATTCGATGCCTTCACTAAGAGCTTGGTCGACCGTTTCCTCGCTGCTATACCGCAGCACTGGCGCCCAACGCGGCCTTACGAGATAGGGTTTCCGACTCGGCGCATGGTGATAGATGAACTGAACAGCATCCGCGGCCTAGCCCAGCCCGCGTGGCAAGCTCGGGTCGCTGCATTCGCCCCCGACAGGTTCGAAGCAGTCAACGTCGGCGGCCATCGACTTGCAGTAGAGATGCCCCAGTTGCTCACAACGGCGGAGGAGTTCGCCATCTACCACTGGCTGCACCGACAGCTGTTCGGCACGGCGATGTCCAAGCTGACCTTTGTCACCTTGAACCGCTTGGCGGAGTTAATCGTGCGCGCCAACCCTAAGATTGCGCGCGCACTGCGCATGACCTATCCCTACGTATTCGTGGATGAGTTCCAGGACACGTCGTTTGCTCAATACGACTTCCTGCTTTCCACGTTCGGTCAGGGCGGCACGGCTGTCACCGTCGTCGGTGACCACAAGCAGCGCATCATGGGCTGGGCCGGCGCGCGCCAGGATGCGTTCGAGCGATTCGAGGCCGACTTCGGTGCCCAGCGCGTGAACCTACTTTTCAACTTCAGGTCTTCGCCTGAGCTGGTACGCATTCAGCACTTTGTCGCCCAAACGCTGGATCCGCAATCGCCGCAGATCCAGTCTCAGGCGGTAAGCCAGCTGGACTCGGACGTCGTGCAGGTGTGGAACAGCAGCTCTACCGTGACCGAAGGGCAGCGCCTGGCGCAGTGGATCGCTGCAGACATGGCCGCGCGCCAGAAGCAGCCCCGCGACTACGTGCTTCTCGTGCGTCAGCGCCCCGACCAGTTCGAGGAAGAGCTTCAGCCAAGGTTTGCTGCGGTAGGGCTGAGCCTGCGCAACGAGAGTCGGATCATTGGCCGGACCAATGTCCAGGATTTGATGGTTGACGAGGCGGCTTCTATTGCTTTGGCGGCATTACGATTAGCCACCGGGCAGCGCAGTGCTGCGGCTTGGTCGACGCTCTCCAGCGGCGTCTATGCGATTCGCGGCGCAGATGAGGACAACGAGTTCCTGCGGGATCGCGCCGATCGGGACATCCAGGACTTCTTGGGCATACTCGCGCAAGACATCAGTGACAAAACTCCCTCGACTGAGTTGGCAGTAGAAATCACGCAGCGGATCTTTGAATTCCTAGGTGTAGCCGCGATCAAGAGCACCTTTTCGGCATACACGCGCAACGACTTGCTCGAAGTCATGATCGAAGGCTTCTTGCTGCACCTACAGCATGCAGCCTCGGAGACCGCCGACTGGCCCGACTGCATCGACCGATTCACCGGTATGAACGACATCCCATTGATGACAGTACACAAGAGCAAAGGGCTGGAGTACGACACCGTCTTCTTCGTCGGCCTCGACGATCAATCATGGTGGAGTCACACGCCTGGCAACCCCGAGGGCATCGCAACGTTCTTCGTGGCCTTGTCACGGGCCAAGCAGCGCGCAGTTTTCCTATTCTGCGAGCGCCGTGGCGCGCGACGGCAGGTCGCCGATCTTTACCAAATGTTGACCGACGCCGGCGTAGAGGAAGTTGATGTCAACTGAACAGCAGGATTGCGGGCCATCGGATATCCGAGATTGCTTTCTTGTGAAAGTTCGACCATCTGACAAGATTAATGATAAGAATAGGGTCAGCCCATAGCCCAGTTAGACCATTGAGGCATTTAGAAGTTTTGGATATTAAAAATCATTTACATGATAAATTTTATAGTTGATAGATTTACATCATGAGCACTCGCCATTTTTAATATTTTTTGATGTTGCAATTATTTTCAATATAAAAATGAAATATATTTCTAAATTCCGAAAAGATTTCAAAATAGACTCAAAAGCAGACCTCTCAAATGTTGCTGTGGCGGTTGATGCAATATATTGCGCTATTGAAATAGCAACATCTCATCTAGGTGATTTTGATCCAAGCAATAATAGTACAGGTTTTCGAATTCACACATTCATAAACCTACTTGGGCGTATATTTGAGCATGCCCAAGCCATGCTTGTTGCGATATCCACAGGATCACCCGCAAGCGCCGAGGCACTAGCTCGCATCGTTGTAGAGGGGTCAATAAATGTAATTTACCTTGCAGACCACGGAGATTCAGGAACACTAATACAATTCTTCCGATCATGGACTAATGAGCACGAGAAGAAGCTCGCCGATTGGATGCATAAAATTCAGGGCAAAGAATATGCTGAACGTGTGTCCTTTATGATTGAGGAGAGAAGGGATTTGGTGGCTGGTTTAAAAGAAATTATAATGAACATTGAAACTCAGTGCGATATTGATTTGCCAAATTCTCCTGAATGGCCAAAATCACTTTTCAAACGTTTTGAATTACTTGGTAGAGAAACGGATTATTACGAAAGTTATCATCGCCTCAGTGGGGCAAGTCATATCACGGCCGAAGATACACTAACCTGGCTAATTTCACTGGACATGCCAGACGAGTTCAAATATCGCATAGGAAAAGAGGCGTTGGCTTATTCAGTAATGATGACTCGTATTTCATGCATGTTTTTTGTAGATGCTGTTGCCGCTTCTGTTGTTTCTTATGGTCGTTCAGTCAACAATGATCTAAAGGATCAAAAGCTTAAGCTTGTAAAGGCTGTGCAAGAAATTGCTCGCGATGCCGGTGTTCCATTAAGTAATGGAAACATTTCTACTTAACGGTTTGAGCCAAACCAAGAACGGAAGAGAGAAGCATGAAGATATTACATGGAAAGCATTAAGCTCTCCCCAGATAAGCACTCATGAAGGTCAGTGCTGGCAATGCTGTCAGGGCTCTCGCATGCAGAACTCAAAGCCGAAAATTAACGACCTGTGCATTAGCTCACTAAAACCAATACGGTTCATATTCACAAGCACAGTTGTTATTTAAAATTCAAACCACGGGGATAAAGTAGTGCTACGAATTAAACGAAAGCGGCCAAGTCCTCTCTTTTACGAGGTGGTTGATCAAGCACGCGATCAATTACTGAGATGGGCCAGTCGCCCCGCGGAAGATCGCCGCCAACGGCGAGCACCAATCGAACATGATATCTTCCATTCGGGTCATGTCGTTGATGAGGTAATGTCAGATTTCGAGGGACGCTGCGCATATTGTGAAAGAGAAATAGGAACATCCGAAGGCATCAGTCACTTCCGGCCGCTTAGCATCGCCGATGAAGATGGCATGGATAATTTTGTCGATCACTATACTTGGCTTGCTTTTGAGTGGTTTAACCTTTTTTTGCTTTGCCGACGCTGCCAGAAGGCAAAGGCCGATCGCTTTCCAGTCATGAATGGGCGTCGCGCACGCTACCTTGCAACTTTTGACGAGGTCAGGGCAGAAGAAAAACCGTACTTGATCGATCCCACTGTCGATAATCCATCGAGCCATATTTCCTACTTGATTTCGGGAGAGTGTATTTCAAAGAAAAACTCACCAAAATCTATTGCAACTATCGAAATTCTCGATCTAAATGACAAATTTCTCGTATTTGATCGGCAAAAAACAATAGAAAGAACCTTACAGGTTTGGCGTTACGCACTAGAAAATCGCAATTCATTACCAAATGATTTTCTGCTTGCAGGCTCCTTTGTTGGTGCTTGTCGTGATGTTGTATTGAGGATCCTGGGCATATATGGGCCACATAGCCTTTCAATCAACAATGGGTTTGCCATCAGACAGAATATTGATGCCATGATCGGCCGGGGCGATCGCGAAGAACTCGATCGCATAATTGCTGTCATGGATCTGACAGAAAACTCCGATCAAGTCAGGCTTAAGGAACTTCAGCGACGCACTTTCGGTACATATCAGTCGACATCACCGGTGAGTCCGGCACCACAGCCTGTCGAGCTTCGGTCAGCTAGGGGAGAACTCAGCTCACTTCGTGTCACAAATTTTCGTGCGATCAATGACGTGCAGATCCCATTCCCAAAAGTGAGGTCGAAAAAGGCGGGAGCACCGTGCTTGCTTCTTCTTGGCGAAAATGCAACTGGCAAGTCAACCTGTTTGTCTGCAATGGCCCTGGCTCTTCTCGGTACTAAGCAAGCGAAAAAGCTACGCCTGCCTTACCATGAACTTGCACGTAGTGTGGATCGGAAATCTTGGAATCTGTGGGGCACGCAGGGCTTAGAGGTGACAGTCAGGTTCCATGATCAAAGGGAGTACGCAGAATTCTACTACGATCCAATTCGGGACCGACTTGATGGGACCCCGGAACAGTCTGCGGTAGTTCTCGGCTATGGCCCCCACCGCTATTTCGCCAATGCGAAAGGACGTCGGGGAGTAAGCTCATCTGAGAGAGTTCGCAGCCTTTTCGATCCGAGAAGACCACTACCCGACCCGTCCGAGTGGCTTAGAGGGCTGTCAGGTAGGCAATTCGATCAGGTCGCCCGCACCATCCGCACTATCCTGCCGACTGGTGATGACGACCAACTTGTCAAAGACATGCAGGCTGGTATTTGCGTTCTCGCGCAGGGCCAGTTAACGCCAGTCAGCCAACTGAGTGAGGGCTATCGCTCTATTTTTGCGATGGTCGCAGACATTTGTCGTTCTCTCCTCGACCACTGGTCCAACCTGGAAACAGCACAGGGGGTCGTTCTGATAGACGAGATCGAGACCCATCTCCACCCAAGGTGGAAAATGCGAGTTATTTCGTCACTACGCAATGCCTTCCCCAGCGTCCAATTTATCGCAACGACTCACGATCCTTTGTGTGTTCGTGGCATGGACGATGGTGAGGTGATTGTTCTTACCCGCGACTCAGATGGCGGTGTGCAAATTCTCGATGACCTACCTGATATATCTGGTATGAGTGCAGAGCAGATACTAACCTCGGAATATTTTGGCCTTTCCAGCACTATTGATTCCGAAGTTCATCTAGAGATTGCACGCTTAGCTCATAGGATCGAAGGCGATCCTATGAGTAATATCGGTGCTGAGGCTAAGGCCCTTATTTCAAAGCTCACCATAGGTGACAGCGCTGCGGCACAGATTATTCATGAAGCCCTTGTTAGATATCTGCGAGAGCGTGAACGTCCAGTCGACAGCCTCTCGCAGAATGCTCGTGCGGATGCCGTTGCGGCAGTGTTCAAGGCTCTTCGAGCATCGCGGGGAGCTTAGTATTATGCGCAAGCTTGATCGTGCAAGTGTTCCCGCCCCACCATCTCTCACGGTGCCAAGTGGCGCTGTAAGTACCGAGAAGGTTAGCGCAACCGCTTATTATGGTGGACGAGTACCATGGAATGCGACCTACACATCCTTCCCCTTCAAACATTACAAGGGACGTGACGTTAAGGCTGCCCTCCGACAGCTAGCGGGAGGGAACTGCGCCTATTGTGAAAGCAAAATCGGCGCAGTCGGCGCCAGAGAAGTGGAGCACTACCGTCCCAAGGGAGGTATCGAGGGTGTGGCTACCCATCCGGGCTATTGGTGGTTAGCCCATAACTGGGACAACCTTCTTCCGACGTGCAGGGACTGCAATAAAAGTCTGAGGCAGCATATCGTCACACCAGGGATGACGAAAACTGCAGTTGAGGCTCTCATCAGCAAAACCCCGAAAGATAACTACGGTAAAGCAACCCAATTTAATATTCTCGGCACTCGTGCAATCAACGATACCTGCAGTCTCGTAGTAGAAGATCCCCTCCTCATTGACCCATGTAGGCGTGATCCGGCTAATGAATTGTGTTGGGATTTCTCGACTGAACTAACGTTGATCGAACCAAAGCAAGGAGTGAATGGACCTAGCCCTTACGGGGTCTACACGATCCGTACCTGTGCTCTCAACCGAGCCGAACTGGTGTTGGACCGTATCCCCGTACTACAGCCAATGAGGATGCTACGGACCCACATTATCAACCGCTTGAACCACTGGAGTGGTTCGAAGACTGAATTAGACGACATCATGAGCGAGGTAGCCGTGCTGGTCACTCATGCGGACCCTGAGCAGCCCTATGCTGGCATGGCTGCCGCCTTCGTGGAGGATTTCCAAGAGGAGCTTGATCGCTGGCGCATTGCGCGTGGCCTTCCTCCTTTTTAGAACAGACCGTTCCCTATACGTGCGTGGATTGAGAAGCTGGAACATCGCAGAGAGAACATTTGGCAAGGTAACGGAAACGTGAAGTTGATGTATGCCTGATAATTGAGCCAAGCCGGAAATTTAATTATCCAAGGAGCATTTTTTGTTACATGCCTTCACACGCAACAAGTCACGTCTATATCGGCGATATCTAGGGCATCGAGATCACAACGAAAAGAGGGTCCCAGAGGAGGATGAAATCACTGCCTTGATCATGGGGCCATTGGCTTTCCTTCCTGCCAGTGAGATTGGCCGGTTCTGGATGGCTCTCGTGAGATGGGGAAATCCAAAGATTGTATTCCCCAAAGGAGCAGTTACTCATGCGGAAATGGCATTCTGGCCAAAAAGGAGGAATATCGAGCCGGATATGCTGGTTACCCTTTCTTGGGGAGATGATCATCAGTTGCTGCTGGTTGAGTTCAAATGGAGGGCTCCCCTGAGTGGTGACGACCAGCTTTACAAACAGTGGCAGGAATATCTATCACATGGCGAGCGAGAGCACGCATGGCACCTATTTATCGCCCCAGATACTACCGAAGGTAGCAAAGCAATAATGAGAGAGGATGTATGGGATGGACGACTGCTGCTCCGTACTTGGTTCGATGTTTTGAATACACTGCATCATCTCAATGAGTTGAATACTACCCACCTACACCGTTGGTCTGAAGAGGTGATTGGTTGTCTCGCAAAACTGGGAATTCGCCCGTTTCGCGGTTTTAAGCACCTTTCTGCGGTAGAATTTACGTCACCGAGGGGCTTTGTATTTTGGAGAGGCTTCGAGGGTTTTGCGCAAATGGTAACGCCGGTGATACCTCCGCTAAACATCTCACAACAAGCGTTCTTTACTGTAACAGGAGGCCTTTGTGGCTGAAATCGGCAAGTCAATTTCCGAGTGCATATCTTTCCTTTCTAAAGTTGGGACCGAGTGTGAACTCCTTGCTCGGTTGCTGAAGCAGGAGCTGAGTAATCTATTGACGGATGGATCGGTCAGTAAGTGCGTTGTAGCGGACGCTTGGATAGAGTCTACTGAGACAGATAGCAGTAACTGGGTATTCACCGGTATTGCACACTCTTTGCCCATCATCATCAAACCCAAGCGGACGGTCGGTGCCTACCTATTTTTCCAGATCAGTTTCATCGGTGATGGTATTGCAGCAGTAGGCAACGAGCAGCCACTTCTGCATGTTGGTTTTTGGTCTGAACCGGTGGACTTTGATGAAAATTGGATGGGATTTCCTCTGGATGAGTCTGCACTGGTAGACATGACCCTCGAACAAGATCTTTTGTTCAGATGGTCAACACCCGGAGTAAGGGAAAGTCAGTGGACCTACAGCCTCAGGCTGGCTGAGATTAATACGATGGAAGATATCCAACAAAAGATCATCGTCCCGGTAAGAGAACTTCTTCGGGGTCAAAGTGCCTCGGATGCTTTCTCTTATGCAGTCCACAGTATTGTCCGCTATGGCGAGATTGATGGCGACCCTGGACACTATCGTGTACTGCAGTAAGTGTGAGTGATCTGTCCCACTCGCCATGGAGAAGTTGTGTAGAGAAGCTGGGGGGGGAGATACAACACGTGAAAATCACAGAAATGGAAGTGGTGACACGCCCATGACTAAAGGATCCCCCTTCTGACTAAAAAGCATTTTGACAGAAATGCTTTACAACCCCTATATCAAATATCCAGATAAGGCAACTGTCATTCGGCGCTGGCAACAGCTCATGACCGACATGATCACCCTTCCGCCGCGGCAGCCACAGACTCAACGACGTTCCATACGAAGTGGACCGAGAGTGGCTACAAGATTCGCAAGTTAGTGGCCGCCGACCATCTGCGTCTCAACTGCTGCGCATTTGGTTGGGCGAGGACACAAAGCTCTGGATGGTTCAGATCTGCATAATTAAGTGTCAGTTGGCTGTTGACGAACCCATCTAATGTGCAATACGCTAAAAAAAGACGTCGGCCACTGACCCAGACCATTGCCGCTGAACCGATGGCACACGGCGTCTAGTTACGTTACCCCCTGAGGCTAGTCATATCCAGTCAGCTTGGGACGTCGCGTGAACGGCAATACTTAAGTCGACGCACCACGCTGCATGGAGTGACCATGCCTACTTTCCCATCGGCTTTGCTTAAGCCGATCAGCTCAAAGCTGATCGAGGCTTTTGCACACGAAGGTGTTCATATCGGCCCTGCCAAGGCCTTAGAGTTCATCCTATGGTGCCTAGGGTTCTGGACCTCTAAATTGGCTCGGGACTTCAAGACGCCGCTCGCAGTTACCCCAGGTTCTGGGCATGTACACGATAGCCTGCCGCAACACCTGCATCTGCGCTTGGTGATTGACCGAATCAAAAGCGTACAGAAGATCGACGAATGGGTTGCGCAACGCTTGGCGTCCGTGACGTTGGAAGTGGTTCGCAGCTCAGGCTTGCACGTTAACACTTTGAAGGTTCTTTTCGATCCGGCCTATGCGGATAGCCGTGATCGTATCTTCAAAGCTATGTCCGACCCTGACTTTCCACCTACGCAGGCCACTGTTGCGATTGCTCTCGGCAAGTTGCCAGCACTGCCGGCGGTCAGCTTAGCAGAGCGTCTGAATTGGATCGGTCCAGCGCTTGCGCTCAACGGCACGGTGTCTGAGATGGTCGCACGTACGCCGACCTTCCTATGGGATGAACCGTCGCGGGAGCTTCGCGAAACACATCTGGCCCTTACCGATAAGGTCAATTGGCGAGATGGGAAACTGTACAGTGCCGAACTCGGGCTTGGCTTCTGTCTTGTACGGCAAGAACAGTACAAGGGGCGGGTTCTCACCGGTATTATTTCGCCAACGGCACACTACCAAGCTCGAGATGAGCGTGGCTGGAATGCATCAGCAATCGGTCAAAGTGGGTTCAATGAAGAAGCGCATGCCCGCTCTCTGGTGACCATTATAGGCAAGCCTGTCTCCTCGCTGCCGCGCCTCAAGATTTGTCCTGTGTGCCTAGTGCTTTACTCTGATGACCTCAAGGATCTCCACCACGTTTGTGACGGTGCTTTAGTCGACGCGCGACGGGTCCTGGCGGGCCTACGAGTATTTAGTGAGAGCGAAAAGAGTACTTTCACTACAGAAGACTTGGTCGCATTCCTTAAGCAGGGTGTCGATGGCACACCCCGTGTCACCAGTGACATCGTTGAAAGCTTCCTGAAAATGCATCGTCATACGTTACGTATCCGGTCTATTAAGGGTCAGTGGCTTCTGGCTCGCCAGTCGACGCCTGGCACGGAACGAGAGCGACTATTTGGCGATGTAGTCAACCATCACTCCCCTAACCACGCGCAGTAACCAGCTGAACGTTCGATACGTTTTACGGATCCTGCTCTTCGACCACCAGCCATAGGCAACTTTGAGACCTGTCTGTTGGCTTGCAAGGTCGTTGCAAAGTTCAGGACTTGTTGCGACTTAAACCCTGGCCGTTACATCTACAGTACGGAAGGCCCTCGGCAATCGCTTTTCAAGGAGATTTTTATGGACCCGACTACCATTCTGCCGATTGAAGGAAACAGTGGGCTCAATTTGAGCATGGATGAATTTGTACACACGGCAACTTCCAAAATTAAGGACTTGGCTCAGCTTGGTGTACTTGATGCCACCTTGACTGGTGGGGTTAAAGTGGAGATTGATCCTGTGGAGATGAAGGCCCTCTACGCAAAGAAGGGTGCAGAGTTGGTGGTGACACCTACTCACATCCAAGTCACGGTCACAAACCCGAACGCTGTAGCAGAAGATGTAGTAAAGGCATTGCGGCAGCCGGAGCCCCGGCGTACCCAAGCTATTGCTGGTGCGATGATCGGGGAGGCACAGCAACGGTTCTCGGTACTGGAGGCATCACTGAAGAACGACGAAAAGAAATGACCATCGCAACAATTGACTCTCCGAAGGTAAGGCTTCGGAGAGTTTTTTGTTCCCCTGATGCAAACCTTTGATTTTTCTTGTTTTGCGACATTTTTTTCACAAAGAGCGCAAATTTTGTAGGTATTCTTCACGTAATCTGCAAACCGGCGGGCCTGCGACATGTGCACAGAAGTGAAAAAATCCTTACAAATCAAGGGCCATTTTTTTCACGAACTCTGCAAACCTACACCAGCCGCCCGCCTTCCGGCGAGCGGCTTTTTCTTTCCCCGCGCGCCCTCCCGCCGCATCGCGCTTTTCACGCGCGGACAAGGCCTCGGCGCGGAGTCCCGCTGACTAGAGCTGCCGGCTATTCGGCCCCAAGCGGCTCCGGCCCGCGCGCAAAGCCCGCATGATTGAGCTCGCTGAGCGCCAGGTTCACGTCGAAAATCCTGCAGCTGACCTCGGTCACCCCCAAGGCTTTCAGTCTTGCGCTGTGCATGCGCAGATAAGCTTGCGCCGTTTCTTCGCTGGCAAACAGATAAATGCCGCCGGCCTCTTGCCGGTCCGGGCTCTCCGTCCATATTTTCCAGATGAAGCCGGGCTCCTGATTGATGGACGCCGCCAGCTCTTGCAACCGGCTTGCCATCTCGTCGCCGAAAGGACCGGAAAAATCAAAGTGGACTTGCAGAAGTTTTTGCATGAAAGCGTTTCCTATAGAAGGCAAGACTCGCGGCAACGCAGGGCACCTTGCCAGGCCGTCCATCGCGGCCGGGAAGTTTTGCTTTTGTTTGCTAAACCTCCTTTCCGCCAACAATAGACATCATTCCATCCTTCAGCTTCGCGCATGCGCAATAGTGCCGGACGATATTGGCAGTACAACACTCGCTTGTACGACTAAAAGGACATTCGCCATGAAACGTCTATTCGCATTCGCCGCGCTGAGCGCCTCGGCATGGCTCTGCGCCATGCCGGCCCAGGCCGGCGTCTCCATCACCATCGGCCAGCCCGGCTTCTACGGACAACTCAGCCTCGGCGGTTTCCCGCCGCCGCAGCTGATCTATCCACAACCGGTGGTCATCCAGCCCGCCCCGGTGGCGGTGACGCCGATGTATCTGCGGGTGCCGCCCGGCCACATGAAGGATTGGCGTCGCTACTGCGGCCGCTACGGCGCCTGCGGCCGCCCGGTCTACTTCGTTCGCGACGAGTGGTACCGCCAAGTCTACGTGCCGCGTTATCAGCAGGTTCAACGCGGCCATGAGTACAGGCGCGAACACGAACGCCACGGCTGGCATGGCGACGACGATCACGACCATGGCCGCGGCCATGAGCGCGATCGTCGCGACTGGCGGCGAGACCGCTAAAACCGCGCTCAGCGCTGCACCGTCGCCATCACCTCGGACGCGTAGCGCAGGCCGCTGACGGCCTCCGGCGGAAAGACCGCATCGATTTCCGCCCGCTCCGCCGGACTCAGTTCCAGCATCAGCGCGCCCAGATTGTCGTCCAGATTGCGGATGCGGCGCGCGCCGGGAATGGCGACGATGTGATCGCCGTGCGCCAGCACCCAGGCCAGCGCCAATTGCGCCGGCGTGCAGCCCTTGGTTTCGGCCAAGGCCTTCACCCGGTCCACCAGCGCCAGATTGCGGCGGAAATTCTCGCCGAGAAAGCGCGGATTGCCGCGCCGGTAGTCGTCGGCGTCGAAGTCGTCCGGGCTTCTGATCGCCCCGGTCAAAAAACCGCGCCCCAGCGGGCTGTAGGCGACGAAACCGACGCCCAGCTCCCGGCACAAGGCCAGCGTTTGCTGCTCCGGGTCCCGCGTCCACAGCGAGTATTCGCTTTGCAGCGCGTGGATGGGATGGACGGCGTGCGCGCGGCGCAAGGTGTCGGGCGCGGCCTCGGACAGGCCCAGGTAACGGACCTTGCCGGCGCGCACCAGCTCCGCCATCGCGCCCGCCGTTTCTTCGATAGGCACTTGCGGGTCCACGCGGTGCAGATAGTAAAGATCGATGACGTCGACGCCCAGCCGCTTGAGGCTGCCTTCGCAACTGCTGCGCACGTATTCCGGCCGTCCGTTGACGCCGCGCGCGGCCGGATTGGCCGGGTCCATCACGATGCCGAACTTGGTGGCCAGCACCACCTCGCTACGGCGCGACTTCAGCAGCTGCGCCAGCAATTCCTCGTTGCGGTAAGGTCCGTACATATCCGCGGTGTCCAGCAGATTGACCCCGCGATCCAGCGCGTGATTCAGCGTGCGCAGCGATTCCGCGTCGTCATGCGCGCCGTAGAAAGCGCTCATGCCCATGCAGCCCAAGCCCAAAGCGGAAACGGAGGGGCCGTTACGGCCCAGGATACGTTGTTTCATGCCTGCCATCCTTCGTGGTCGGTTAAGATGCCTGAAGCATATTCTCTTGCCTCCATCGGAAAAACCGGCTTAATCTGCATGCATTACGTAGAAAATCTTCACAATGCCGCAAAACTCCCTGCATGCCTTGCAAGCCTTCCGCCTCATCGCCCAGCACGGCAGCTTCACCCGCGCCGCCGCCCAGCAAGAGGTCACCCCCTCGGCGCTGAGCCAGACGCTGCGTCAATTGGAGGCGCAACTGGGCGTGCGCCTGCTGAACCGCACCACCCGCAAGGTAGGGCTGACCGAAGCCGGCCAGGCGCTGCTGGCGCGGATCAGGCCGCTGCTGGAACAGCTGGACGGCGCGCTGGAAGACACTCGCCAATGGCAAGGTCAGCTCAGCGGCACCCTGAAGCTGACCTTGCCGCATACCGCCGCCGCCCTGCTGCTGTATCCCTTGCTGGCCGGCTTCATGCGCGCGCATCCGCAGCTAAAGCTGGAACTGGACGTGAACAATCAATTGGTGGATATCGTGGAGCGCGGTCTGGACGCCGGCCTGCGCTTCGGCGAGAGCCTGCAACAGGATATGCAGGCGGTGGCGGTCAGCGCCCCGCTCCGCTTTTGCGTGGCGGCCAGCCCGGCTTATTTGCAAACGCGCGGCGTACCCGCGCATCCGGCCATGTTGCGACAACATGATTGCCTGCGCTATCGCTTCGCCAGCAGCGGCCAGATCTACCGCTGGCAATTCGTCGACGCCGGCCGGCCGTTCGAAGTCGCGGTGCAAGGGCCGCTAACCGCCAACGACACCGCGGCGGCGCTGCACGTCGCGCTGGGCGGACTCGGCCTCGCCTATCTGCCGCAGGCGATGGCCGAACCCCATCTGGCGGACGGTGGCCTGATCGCCGTATTGGAAGAATGGATGCCGCCGGCGGAGGCCTTCTACCTGTATTACCCGCACCACCTGCATCAGCCGGCGAAACTGCGGGCGTTCATCGACTACTTGAGACAGGCGATGACCGCCCGTTGACGGCCCCCCGGCCTCACCCCGCCCGACAGCAATTGCGCCCCGCCGCCTTGGCCTGGTACAAGGCGGCGTCCGCGCGCTGCAGCAAGACCTCCACTTCCAGGCCCGGCTGCGCGCAGACATGGCCTATGCTCAGGGTCAAGGGCACCGGATGCTGCTGCCATTGCAGATTGGCGGCGGCGAGCCGCTGCCGGGCCTGTTCCGCCAAGGCGGCGGCCTTGGCCTGATCGGCGTCCGGGGCCAGCAGCAGAAACTCTTCCCCGCCCCAGCGCGAACAAAGCAAATCCGGAAACGCCTCGCTCAGCAAGCGCGCCGCTTCCACCAGCACATAGTCGCCGCCGTCATGGCCGAAATGGTCGTTCACCAGCTTGAAATGGTCGATATCGCACAACAAGACCGCGAACGGCCGGCGCGTCTGCAGCCATTGCAGCCAGGCGGCCTCCATTTGACGCACCGCCTCGCGGCGGTTGATCAAACCGGTGAGAAAATCCGTGCGCGACAACCTGACGTTCTCGTCCATCGCGCACTTGAGGTCGTCCACGTCGCGGAAGGTGACGATGTGCCAGTTGGGCAGCAGATCGGCATGCAGTTGCGCGGTGACGATGAACCAGCGCAGGCGGCCGTCGGCGCAGCACACCCTCACCGTCATCTCCGCCAGGTTGCGGCCCAGCGCCAGGCTGTCCTTCACCGCCTGCAGCCAGCTTTGCTCCACCTCCAAGCGGTAGGCCGGATCGGGATAAGCCAGACGGAACCAGGCCTCCATGTCCGGCATCTGCTCCAGCGTGTAGCCTATCTGCTGCAGGAAAGCGCGGTTCAGATAGCGATGCACGCGCCGGCCGGGCTGGTCCAGCTTGGCGTCGGATTCCGAGATCAGGATGGGAATGGGCACGAAATCCAGGCTGCGCGACAGCACTTCCTTGCCGACATCCACCGCCTCGTCGCCAATCTTGAAAGTCATCCGCGCGCTCCCGTCCCTGCCCTTGGGTCAGCTCACTCCTGCGGCAACAGGCAATCCTGGGCCAGCAGTTTGACGAACTCGTCCGCCGGCAGCGGCCGGGCGATCAAGTAGCCTTGCACGTATTCGCAGCCTTCGCGTTGCAGGAAGTGCCATTGCTCTATCGTTTCCACCCCTTCCGCCACCACCTTCATATTCAGGTTCTTGGCCATATTGATGATGGCGCGGGCAATGGCGGTGTCGTCGGCGTCGTGCGGGATGTCGCGCACGAAGGAACGGTCGATCTTCAGCTTGTCCGCCTTGAAGCGCTTCAGATAGGACAGGCTGGAATAGCCGGTGCCGAAGTCGTCGATGGACAGCTTCAGCCCCATATTCTTCATATTGTCGATGGCCTGTATGGTGGCCATCGCGTCTTCCATCACCACGCTCTCGGTCACCTCGATGTCCAGCGCGTGACCGGGCAGGCCGTTGGTGGCCAGCGCCGAGGTGATCTGATCCGCCAGATCGGACTGGCGGAACTGCAAGGCGGACAGATTGATGGCCAGAGTCAGTTCCGGCAGGCCCTGGCTGCGCCAGGCGGCCAGCTGGCGCGTGGCCTCGCCTATCACCCAGTTGCCGATCTGCACGATGAAGCCGCGCTCCTCCGCCACCTCGATGAAACGCACCGGCCCCAGCACGCCCAGCGACGGATGGTTCCAGCGGATCAGCGCCTCGGCGCCTATGATGCGGCCGCTGGCCATTTCCACTTGCGGCTGATAATGCAGCACGAACTCCTCGCGCTCCAGCGCGAAACGCAGCTGGCTTTCAATCGCCAGGATTTCGCGGGCGCGGGCGTTGAGGTCGGCGGTGTAGAACTTGTAGCTGTTGCGGCCCGAGGACTTGGCGTGGTACATCGCCGCGTCGGCGTTGCGCACCAGAGTCTCGTAGTCGCGGCCGTCGTCCGGGTAGACGCTGATGCCGATGGACGGCGTGATGGTGATCACATGATTGTGCAACTCTATCGACGCGGTGAAGGCGTCGCGGATGCGCTCCGCCGCCATCGCCGCCTCGCCCGGATCGGAAATCACCGGCAGCAGCACGATGAACTCGTCGCCGCCTTGGCGCGCCAGCATCTCTCCCGGCCCCAGCACGCCCTTGATCCGGTCCGCCGCCACCTGCAGCAGGGTGTCGCCGGCGGTGTGGCCCAGCGATTCGTTGACGGTCTTGAAGCGGTCCAGGTCCAGCAGCAACAAGGCCAGCCGCTCGTTGTCGCGGCCGGCGTTGTGAATAGCCAGCTCCACCCGGTCCTGCATGTGCACGCGGTTGGGCAAGCTGGTCAGCACATCGAAATGGGCAAGGAACTGGATGCGCTCGTCGGCCGCCTTACGCTCGGTCAGATCGCTGAAGATGGCCACGTAATGGGTGATTTCGCCCAGGCTGTTGCGCACCGCGTTGATCGCCAGCCATTCCGGGAACACCTCGCCGTTCTTGCGGCGGTTCCACAATTCACCCTGCCAGGAGCCGTGGTCGGCGATGGACTGCCACATCTGTTCGTAGAAGGGCTGGTCGTGGCGGCCGGAGGACAGCACGCTGGTCTTCTGGCCCAGCACCTCGTGCTGGGTGTAGCCGGTGATCTCGGTGAAAGCGCGGTTGACGCTGCGGATGCGTTTGTCCGCGTCGGTGATCATGATGCCTTCCACGGTGTTCTCGAACACCTTGGCGGCCAGTTGCACCCTCTCCTCCGCCGCGCGTTTCTCGGAGATGTCGCGCACCATGCGCCATACCGCATTGATGCGGCCGAAGGCGTCGCGCATCGCCACGGTCTTGACGCTGACCGGCACCGGATTGCCGAAACGGTTGATATAGGTGGCCTCGAACTCGTCGCAGTAGCCGAAGCGCAATACCTTGTTGTCCAGATTGAAGCGCTCCAGCGCCTCGCTCTCCGGCCCCACCAGCGTCCAGAAATTCTGCAGCTTGAGCTGATCCAGGCTGTAGCACATCAGGTTGAGGAAGGCGGGGTTGGCGTCTATCACCTGGCCGTCCAGCGAACTGATCACAATGCCGTCGAGGTTGGACCAGAACAGTTCGCGGTATTTGTTCTCGGAGCGGCGCAGCGCGTCCTCCACCTCGCGGCGGCGGGAAATGTCCGCTTCCAGCGCCAGCGTCTTGGCGCGCAACTCGTCCAGCAAGCGCTTGAGTTCGGCGCGGGTCCATTCCAGGTGTTTGCCCAGATGGCCGATCTCGTCGCGGCGCTGCCATTCGAACGGCCGGTCCAGCTTGAGTTCGGCCAGCAAGCGCGCCTGTTCGGTCAGGGCCTTCATCGGGCTGAGGAAGCGCGAGTGCAGAATGCTCATGATCAGCAGAATGGACAACACCAGCTGCGCCGCCAGAATCATCAGAATATTCTTGATCTGGTTGTTGAGCGCGATGGCGAGGTGTTCATTGTCGAATTCCAGCGTCACCTGGCCGATTTCCTCGCCGCGGTAGATCACCGGTTTTTCCACGAAGGAGACACTGCCGATGCGGCGCTCCGCGCGCACCGAAGACAGAAAGATTTGATTGGACTGGGTGTCGGTGACGCGGATGGAAACCACCCTCGCGTCTTCCATCACCGAAGCGATCAACGGGTTGCCGGCCTGGCGGCTCAGATTCCACAAAGGCTCCTGCATACCCAGAGCGACGATGTCCAGCAGGCGTTTTTGATCGGTTTCCAACTGGGCGGTCAACGCGTCCCGTTGAATATTGAAACTCAGATAACTGATGATGGACGCAGGAATCAGCAAGCCCAGCACCACGGCGATGAGAAAGACAGCCCTGAGGGAAAGGCCGGTACTGGCTGTGGATTTATCGTCAGCGTGGTGTGCCATGTTTGCGTTTATTATCGCTCGCCATTAGCCGCAGGCAATTGAGCCCATGCGTCAGTTGTTCATATTTTCAAAAGTATACACCGGATAATCGCGGCAAAATGCTGGAATATTCACTAGTCATCGCCTTGTCAAGCCCGGATCCGGCAAGCCTTGCGCCGGCCTGCTTCGCCGCCGCTTCCCGCGCTCCGTCATTGCCTTGCATTTGGCCTCGGCCTACAATCCACGTCACTTCAAAATCGCGCCAGGATTGCCCCATGTCCCAGTCCCGTTATGACAAAATTATCACCGCCCGCTGGATCATTACCGTCGAGGAAGACGGCGAAATCCTGGAAAACCACGCCATTGCTCTGAAGGATGGCAGGATTGCCGCGATTATTCCAGCCGACCAAGCCGGCGCGCTGGAAGCGGATCAACGCGTGGAATTGCCCAACCACGTGCTGATGCCGGGCCTGATCAATCTGCACGGCCACTCCGCGATGACGCTCTTGCGCGGCCTCGCCGACGACAAGGCGCTGATGGACTGGCTGACCAATCATATCTGGCCGGCCGAGGGCAAACACGTGCGCGACGATTTCGTGTTCGACGGCGCGCTGCTGGCGATGGGGGAGATGATCCGCGGCGGCACCACCACCATCAACGACATGTATTTCTATCACGGCGCGATGGCCCGCGCCGGCCTGGCCTCCGGCATGCGCACTTTTGTCGGCTGTTCCATCCTGGAGTTCCCCACCAATTACGCCAGCAACGCCGACGACTACATCAGCAAGTCCCTGGCCGAGCGCCGCCAGTTCCTGGGCGAAGAACTGATCACCTTCACCCTGGCGCCGCACGCGCCCTACACGGTGTCAGACGACACCTTCGCCAAGGTTGTGACGCTGGCGGAACAGGAAGACATGCTGATCCACTGCCATATCCACGAAACCGCGGACGAGGTCAGCAACAGCGTCAAGGAGCGGCACCAGCGCCCGCTGGCCCGCCTGCAACAGCTGGGCCTGCTGTCGCCGCGCTTGATCGCCGCCCACATGGTGCATCTGAACGACGAGGAAATCGAACTGGCGGCCAAGCACGGCGTGTCGGTGGCGCACAATCCCTCGTCCAATATGAAGCTGGCTTCCGGCATCGCCCCCATTCCCAAGATGTTGCAGGCCGGCATCGCGGTGGGCATAGGCACCGACGGCGCCGCCTCCAACAACAAACTGGACATGCTGGCGGAAACCCGGCTGGCGGCGCTGCTGGCCAAAGTGGGCACGCTGGACCCCACCTCGGTGCCCGCCGCCGCCGCCATCCGCATGGCTACGCTCAACGGCGCACGCGCGCTGGGCATCGCCGACAAAGTCGGCTCGATCAAGACCGGCAAGCAAGCCGACCTGATCGCCATCGACCTGTCCGCCATCGAAACCGCGCCGGCCTTCGATCCGATCTCCCACGTGGTCTACGCGGCCGGCCGCGAACAAGTCAGCCATGTCTGGGTCAAAGGTCAGGCCCTATTGGAACAACGCCAACTCAAAACTCTGGACGAAGCCGCGCTCAAGGCGCGCGCGGAAGATTGGCGTCATCGCATTCTGGCGAAATAATCATGATTAATGTAGACGAAACCGAAATCGACAAATTCAGCCAGCTGGCGCACAAGTGGTGGGACATGAGCGGCGAATTCAAGCCGCTGCATGAAATCAATCCGCTGCGCCTGGACTTCATCGACGCGCGCGCGGCCATCGCCGGCAAGCAAGTGCTGGACGTGGGCTGCGGCGGCGGCATCCTGGCGGAAAGCATGGCCGCGCGCGGCGCCGGCGTCACCGGCATCGACCTGGCAAAGAAATCGCTGAAAGTGGCTCAGCTGCACAGCCTGGAGTCAGGCGTGGCGGTGGATTACCGCTGCGTGGCGGTGGAAGAACTGGCGGAGGAAGCGCCGGCCAGCTTCGACGTGGTCACCTGCATGGAAATGCTGGAACACGTGCCGGACCCGCAAAGCGTGGTGCGCAGCTGCGCCAGCCTGGTCAAACCCGGCGGCTGGGTGTTTTTCTCCACGCTCAACCGCAACGCCAAATCCTATCTGCTGGCGGTGATCGGCGCCGAATACGTGCTGAACATGCTGCCGCGCGGCACCCATGAATACGCGCGCTTCCTCAAGCCTTCGGAATTGTCGCGCATGGCCCGCAACGCCGGTCTGGAGCTGGATGTCGTCCGCGGCATGAGTTACAACCCGCTGACGCGCATCTACGCGCTGGGCGACGACACCGCCGTCAATTATCTGATGGCCTGCCGTCGTCCCGAATAAGCGGCAAGAAAAAAGGCCTTCGCCATGGGCGAAGGCCTGAATCACACTCCCGGTTCCACACCGGACACAACCCGCTAAAGTTCGCAAACGCCACGCCGGCTTCGACGCCCTTGCGGGACGGCCCGCTTGCGGCGGCGTTCGGCTTGCGCCGCTCGTCGCCTGCGAGGCTGCTGTTCCCGCTTGGGCCGGCCGCCAGCCGGGTCCGCAAGACGGCGGAAATGCCTCTCCGTCGCCTCTCGCCTATTTTGATAGCCCCTCTCGTGTCAGCCATTTCAAACAAGCGTTTTAATCGTATGATTGATATGATGAATGCGCAAGTAAAACCTTCGCAACGCTTGTCTAGTGCGGCAAGTTGACAACAGTCAACGCCAAAACCGCTGATAATGTTTTGATAACAACAATCTGTCGGACAAACTACTGCCAGACAAACGTTGCAGTTTGATTGCCGGCGCATATCAAACATAGGAAAATAATAATATTCTATTCCGGAGAGCAAGATGACGTTCAAAGCGAACGACTCACTGACCGAACAAATTGCCCAATACCTGGGCAAACAAATCATACAAGGCACGATGCAAGCCGGAGAGCGCATCCAGGAATTGCGCATTGCGTCGGAACTGGAAGTCAGCCGCGGGTCCGTACGCGAAGCTTTATTGATTTTGCAACGCCGCCATCTGGTGGAGATTTTCCCGCGGCGCGGCGCGGTGGTGTCCAGCATCACCGGTCAGGATGTGCGCCATTTCTTCGAACTGTGGTTCCTGCTGCTGGATCAAGCGGTCTGTAACCTCGCCACCTCCTGGCAAAACGACGACCTGGCCCACTTCTTCGAAGTCACCACCCAGTTGGCCGAATGCAACCGCAAAGACGATTTGCACGGCTTTTACGACCACGGCGTCGATTTTCTCGACACCCTGTACCGCTACGCCGGCAACCGCTACCTGGAACACACGCTGAAGGACTTGCTGCCGCTGACTCAGCGCTGCCTGTTCGCCATTCTGCGCGCCGGCAAGAGCCAGATGGACCAGACCCAGCTCTTCCTGGAAAACCTGCTCAAGACCATCATCGCCCGCGACACCGCCAGATTGCGCCAGATGGTGGCCGAGTTCGGCCAGCAATACAGCCAACTGGCGCAAAGCGCCGCCGAATCGCTAGCCGGACGCCATTGAGGCCCACCGCCCGGCTAAAGCCCGGGCGGCGTCCAGCACCAGCTCCTTCCCCGCATCCCTGCGCTTGCCGGCGCGCCAGGCCATGGTGACCTCCCACTGCCAGGCCGGCAGGTCGGCAATGCTCAGCCGTCGCAAAACCCCGTCGGCCAGATCGGACTGAATCGACAGCTCCGGCATGAAACACAGAAAACCGTGACGCAAGGCCAACTCCCTGGCCGCCGACGCCGGCTGGATCGCATGGATGGGCTGGGCCACGGTGCGCGCCAGCCGCAGCCGGCGTATCAACTCATCGCACTCCACGCCCCAGTACTGGGGCGCGATCCGGTAGGACGCCACCTCCTCCAGACTCAGCGGCTGCTCCCGCTCCGCCAACGGATGCCCGGCCGTCGCCACCGCCACGATGGGAGAGCGCCACAGCGTTTCCATCTGAATGCCCGCCATCGCCGGACACCGCAACACAAAGCCGACCTGCACCAGGCCGGACAACAGGTTCTGCATGATCAGCGGCGAGTGATCGGTGTCGCAGCGGATTTCCAGCGGCGCCTCGGCCAGGTCCAGCAATAAAGGGCCGAAAACCGCCGAAGTCAGCGACGGCAGACAAGACAGCCGCAGGCAGGGCAAGGCCGGCGTGCCCTGCAGGATCTCCCTCCCCTGCTCCAAGGCCGACACCGCCTGCTGCGCCGATGGCAAAAAGGCCAGGCAGGCCGCTGTGGGTTCCGCGCCACGACGGTGGCGATGAAACAGGCAAGTCCCCAGCTCCTGCTCCAGCAATTGCACTCGCTGACTGACCTGGGGCTGCGACCAGCCGCGCTTGGCAGCGGCTTGGCTGAAACTGCCCAGCTCGGCGATATCCAGCAATAGGCGCAAATCGGAGAGCGCGATAGACATAAGAAAATCCAATATTAACTATTACGGATTAGTCAGTTTCAGAATATCAGGAGCCTTCATAGAATGACATGAAAATAAGGAGATTTCATGGCGCTGCTAAAGCGGGCCCGGACCTTGGGCAAAGGCTTCATCCTGCTGGACAACCTGATCGTGGTATTTGGTTTCTTCATGGTCTTTCCGCTGATCAGCCTGCATTTCGTCGATCAACTGGGCTGGACCGCGGCCGCGGTGGGCTTTGGGCTGGGTTTGCGCCAGTTCACCCAGCAAGGACTGGGCTTGTTCGGCGGCTCCCTGGCCGACCGTTTCGGCGCCAAACCGCTGATCGTGGCCGGCATGCTGCTGCGAGCCGCCGGCTTTGCCGCCATGGCGCTGGCGAACGCGCCGTGGCAGCTCTGGCTGTCCTGCCTGCTCTCCGGCCTGGGCGGCACGCTGTTCGATCCGCCGCGCTCCGCGCTGGTGGCCAAATTGACGCGGCCGCGCGAACGCAACCGCTTCTATTCGCTGCTGATGATGCAGGACAGCGCCGGCGCGGTGGGCGGCGCCTTGTTCGGCTCCTGGCTGCTGCAATTCGACTTCCACTGGGTATGTCTGGGCGGCGCCGTCGCGTTTTTGGCGGCGGCGGCGGCAAACGCCTGCCTGCTGCCGAACTACCGCGTCGCCGCCCGGCGGGCGCCCGCGCTGGCCTCCATCCGCATCGTGCTGAACGATCATCGTTTCCTGAAACTGGTGCTCACGCTCAGCGGTTATTACCTGCTCAGCGTGCAGATCATGCTGTTGCTGCCCATCGCCATCAAGCAATTGACCGGCACCGCCCAGGCCGTGGGCTGGATGTACGGCCTGGAAACCGCCTTGTCGCTGAGCCTGCTCTATCCTTTGGCGCGGCTGGGCGAACGCCATTTCCGCCTGGAAACCCGGGTACTGGCCGGCATCGCGTTGATGAGCCTCAGCCTGGCCTGCATGGCCGTGGCGCGGCAGCCGCTGACCGCCTTCCTCATCCTGGCCGCCTTCTTTCTCGGCACCCTCATCACCGAACCGGCGCGGGAAACCCTGGTGGCCAGCCTGGCCCGTCCGGAAGCCAGAGCCAGCTATATGGGCGCCAGCCGGCTGGGCCTGGCCCTGGGCGGCGGCGGCGGCTTTCTCGCCGGCGGCTGGCTCTACGACTTTGCCCAAAGCCGGCATCAAGCCGGCCTGCCCTGGCTGCTGCTGGCCGCCGCGGGCGCGCTCACCTTCATCGCGCTGGCGCGCCAGTTTGGTCCCGCCGCGCCGCGGACGCTCAAACAAGCGGCCTGACAACAACAAAAGCCCGCCGGATGGCGGGCTTTTCATCAATCAGCTGGGCTGTTTGCCTTGCGACAAACAGACAGTAAAACCGGTGTTACGCGTTCTGAATATTGGACGCTTGCTTGCCCTTCGGACCGGACACCACTTCAAAGCTTACACGTTGCCCTTCTTTCAGGGTTTTGAAGCCTTGCATGTTGATGGCCGAGAAGTGAGCGAACAAATCCTCGCCGCCTTCATCCGGAGTAATGAAGCCAAAGCCTTTAGCGTCATTGAACCACTTAACGGTACCTAATGCCATTCTTACTTCCTTGCAAAAAAAGGCTGGTGAAGCCGACCAACTTAGAGCTTAATAAGAGTTGTCTGGCTTGCCTAGCGCAAAAAAATGCCAAACAGTTAAGCCAAGCACCAGCTGCATTTCTACGCAACCCGCCGCTCATCGTCAAGTCGTAGAGGAAAAGTGCCAGTCCCCTTGAAAAAAACTCTCGGGGAACCCAAATTGAAGTAAGACGCAGATTCCACGAAAGCCGACATGTCTACGCAGTTCAAGGACGATGCCATACAAGAGGCGTCCCGGGTTAGGGAAAACCCACCCCCGATGTATAAGGTCTTGTTATTGAACGATGATTTTACCCCGATGGATTTTGTGATCCAGGTCCTCCAGCAGTTCTTCTACATGAACCGCGAAAAGGCCACTCACATCATGCTGCAAGTCCACACGCAAGGTCACGGCGTGTGTGGCGTTTATACCAAAGACGTGGCTGCAACAAAGGTCGAGCAGGTGTTGCAATATGCGAAAGCGCACCAGCATCCGCTCCAGTGCGTTATGGAGGAAAACTGATGATTGCCCAGGAGCTTGAAGTAAGCCTGCACATGGCGTTCATGGACGCAAGGCGCAAGCGCCACGAGTTCATCAGCGTGGAGCATCTGTTACTCGCGATGACCGACAACCCGTCGGCCGCCGAAGTACTGCGCGCATGTGGAGCCAACATCGACCAGCTGAAAAAACAGCTGGGCGATTTCATCGATGAGCACACCCCCACCGTGCCCGGGGAGGCGGAGGTGGAAACTCAACCCACTCTCGGCTTCCAGCGCGTGATACAGCGCGCGATCCTGCACGTGCAGTCTTCCGGCAAAAAAGAGGTGACCGGGGCTAACATCCTGGTGGCCATCTTCGGCGAGAAGGACTCCCACGCGGTGTACTATCTGCACCAGCAAGGCATTTCGCGGCTGGACGTGGTGAATTTCATTTCTCACGGAATCACCAAGCAGCGCTCGCAGCAACAGCCGCAGGAGCCGCGCGACAGCAGCGGCGAAGCGGAGAGCGAGGAGCAGGCCACCGGTCCGGGCGGCGCGCTGGAAAACTACACGCTGAACCTCAACCAGCAGGCGCGCGACGGCAGGATAGATCCGCTGATCGGCCGCGAATCCGAGCTGGAGCGCACCGTGCAGATTCTGTGCCGTCGCCGCAAGAACAACCCCTTGCTGGTGGGCGAGGCCGGCGTGGGCAAGACCGCCATCGCCGAAGGCCTGGCGCGCCGCATCGTCAACGGCGAAGTGCCGGAGATTCTGGGCAAGTCCACCGTCTATGCGCTGGACATGGGGGCGCTGCTGGCCGGCACCAAATACCGCGGCGATTTCGAACAGCGGCTGAAGGCGGTGATCAAGCAATTGACCGAGGACAGCAACGCCATTCTGTTCATCGACGAGATTCACACGTTGATCGGCGCCGGAGCGGCCTCGGGCGGCACGCTGGACGCGTCCAACCTGCTGAAGCCGGCCTTGTCCAACGGCAGCCTGCGCTGTATCGGGGCGACCACCTACAACGAATACCGCAGCATCTTCGAGAAGGACAACGCGCTGTCGCGCCGTTTCCAGAAGATCGACGTCAACGAGCCGACGGTGGAGCAGACCGTGGAAATCCTCAAGGGGCTGAAATCCCGCTTCGAGGCCCACCACGGCGTCAAGTACACCCAGTCCGCGCTGTCCACCGCGGCGGAGCTGTCGGCGCGCTTCATCAACGACCGTCATCTGCCGGACAAGGCCATCGACGTGATCGACGAGGCCGGCGCCGCGCAGAAGATTCTGCCCAAGTCCAAGCAGAAGAAGGTCATCAACAAGACCGAGATCGAGGACATCGTCGCCAAGATCGCGCGCATTCCGCCCAAGACCGTGTCGTCCGACGACAAGAACGTGCTGAAGAACCTGGAGCGCGATCTGAAAAACGTGGTCTTTGGTCAGGAAAAAGCCATCGAAGGGCTGGCCAGCGCCATCAAGATGACGCGTTCCGGCCTGGGCAATCCGCAAAAGCCGATCGGTTCCTTCCTGTTCTCCGGTCCCACCGGCGTCGGCAAGACCGAAGTGGCGCGGCAACTGGCCTATATTCTGGGCGTGGAGCTGATCCGCTTCGACATGTCCGAGTACATGGAGCGCCACGCGGTGTCTCGGCTGATCGGCGCGCCTCCGGGCTATGTCGGCTTCGAACAGGGCGGCCAGCTGACCGAGGCGGTCAACAAGCATCCGTACGCGGTGGTCTTGCTGGATGAGATCGAAAAAGCGCATCCGGACATCTACAACGTGCTGTTGCAGGTGATGGACCACGGCACCCTGACCGACAACAACGGCCGCAAGGCGGACTTCCGCAACGTGGTGATCATCATGACCACCAACGCGGGCGCGGAGTCCCTGTCCAAGCCGACGCTGGGCTTCACCCAGACCAAGGCGGCCGGCGACGAGATGGGCGACATCAAGAAACAGTTCAGTCCGGAATTCCGCAACCGCCTGGACGCCATCATCCCGTTCAAGATGCTGGACGAGCAGATCATCCTGCAAGTGGTGGACAAGTTCCTGATGCAGCTGGAGCAGCAGTTGGCGGAGAAGCGGGTGGACATCCACTTCACCGACGAGCTGCGGCGCTACCTGGCGAAGAACGGCTTCGATCCGCTGATGGGCGCCCGCCCGATGGCGCGTCTGATCCAGGACACGCTGCGCAAGGCGCTGGCCGACGAGTTGCTGTTCGGCCGTCTGGTCACCGGCGGCGAAGTCACCGTCACCGTGGTGGACGACAAGGTGGAGCTGCAGTTCGACCACCAGGCCTTAGCGCCCGAACCGGCCTGATCTTGATACGGCAATACGCAACGCCCGCTGACGCGGGCGTTTTTCTTTTCATCTCAACCGCGAGGATGATGTTTGGCGTGCAGCTGTTTCAAGCGCTCGCGCGCCACATGGGTATAGATCTGCGTGGTGGAAATGTCAGAATGCCCCAGCAGCAGCTGCACCACGCGCAAATCCGCGCCGTGGTTGACCAGATGGGTAGCGAAGGCATGACGCAACACGTGCGGGCTCACCGCCGGCAAGCCCTGGCGCTTGGCGTACTGCGAGATCAGATGCCAGGCCATCTGTCGCGTCATGCCCGCCTTGCGCTGGGTCACGAACACCGTGTCGCAGACCGCGCCCGCCAGCAAAAGCGGCCTCGCCTCGGCCAGATAACGCTGCAGCCACTCCTGGGCCAGCTCGCCCAAGGGCACCAGTCTCTCCTTATTGCCCTTGCCCATGGTCTTGACCAGGCCGTCCAGCAAATTCACTTGTTGCAGGGTCAAGCCCACCAGCTCCGACACGCGCAAGCCGCTGGCGTAAAGCAGCTCCAGCATCGCGCGGTCGCGCAGGCCCAGCGGCGTGCCCACGTCCGGCGCTTCCAGCAAGGCTTCCACATGCCGCTCGGACAGGGATTTGGGCAAGCGCGGCCCCTGTTTGGGCGCGCGCAAGCGTGCGCAAGGGTCGTCGCCGCGCAAACCCGCCTGCGCCAGATATTGATAAAAGCGCTTCATCGCCGACACCATCCGCGCCCGGGTCGCCGGCTTTTCTCGGTCCACGCCCAGCAAGAGCGCCTGCTCCAGGTGCTCAGAAGCGGCCTCCGTCAGGCTAACGCCCTCGTCTCCCAGTCTCGCGGCCAGCTTGCCCAGATCGCGCCGATACGCGGCTAGGGTGTTCTTGGACAGGCCGTCGCTCAACCATAACTGGTCCAGAAACGCGTCGATGACCTCCTCGGCCGCCTTCATTGCTTCGCTGCTCGCATCCATTATTGTCGTCGTCCGCCGATATGCGCGTCAGGCCGCCGCCCGCGCGAAACATCCATACTGAATAATCCTCAGTCTTTGTCCGCCTCGCGGGCAAAACATTCCCCTGCTCTCCTTGAAGGCGAGCCCGGGCCTCGTGCAATGACCTCGACTCGCGCCTCAACAGACGCAAAGCGGCGCCTTGCGCGCGTCCCTCCGCTCAACAACCGAACTCATGCGCCAGCAGCCACTGCTTGATGTCCACGGTTTCCCGGCCCAAGGAGCGATTGAAGCCGCCCAGGCTGTTGCGGGCCACCACACGGTGGCAAGGCACGATGATGGGCACCGGATTGCGCCCGCAGGCATTGCCCACCGCCCGCGCCGACGAGCCCAGCGCCGTGGCGATATCCTGATAGCGCGCCATCTGCCCGCAGGGAATCCGTTCTATCTCGCGCCAGACGCGCTGCTGGTGCTCGCTGCCCCGCAAACGATAAGGCAGGCTGAAGCCAAAGCGCGGATCGACGAAATAAGCGCGCAGCTGTTCCGCCACCTCCTGCTCCAGACTGCGCGGTTCCGGCGGCCTGAGGGCTTGCCGCTCAGCCAGGAATTCCAGATTCACCAGCGCGCCGTCGAGACATACCATGCCCAGCTGCCCGAACGGCGCGTCGATCACCGCGCTGTATTCCATGTGTCCGCCTCCGGATAATAAAAAAGCGCAAGGCATCGCCTTGCGCTTTGAACTGTCATCAAGCCTAAGCCTGACTCGACAAGGCTTAGCCTTGCTTGCGAGCCGGCAGTTTTTCCTTGATGCGTGCGGATTTGCCGGTACGGCCGCGCAGGTAGTACAGCTTGGCGCGACGCACGTCACCACGGCGCTTCACTTCAACGGAAGCCACCAGCGGGGAGTAGGTTTGGAAAGTACGCTCTACGCCTTCGCCGGCGGACATCTTGCGCACGGTGAAAGCGCTGTTCAGGCCAGCGTTTTTCTTGGCGATAACCACGCCTTCGTAAGCCTGCAGACGTTCGCGGTTGCCTTCCTTAACCTTCACCTGAACGACGATGGTGTCGCCCGGGGCGAATTCCGGCAGGGTTTTGCCCAGGCGGGCGATTTCTTCTTGCTCGAGTTTCTGGATCAGATCCATGATTCACTCCTGGTTTTTCTGGAGATCTTGTTCCTGCTGGTACTCCGCCAGCAGCCGAGATTCCTGTTTTGTCAAAATACGGCCTTGCAGCAAATCCGGGCGACGTTGCATCGTCCTGCCCAGAGCCTGTTTCAGCCGCCATTTAGCGATCAGCGCATGATTACCGGACAACAGCACGTCCGGCACCCGCATGCCCTGATAGTCTTCGGGTCGGGTATAGTGCGGACAATCAAGAAGCCCGTCCACAAATGAATCTTCGTAAGCCGACTGCGCGTCGTTCAGAACGCCGGGCAGCAAACGCACCACCGCGTCCATCAGCACCATGGCCGGCAGCTCGCCGCCGGACAGCACGTAGTCGCCGATGGAAATCTCCTCGTCGACCTCGCGCTGGATCAACCTCTCGTCCACGCCCTCGTAGCGGCCGCACAGCAGGATCAGGCCCGCTCTTTGCGACAGCTCCGCCGCCTTCGCATGCGTCAGCGGACGGCCTTGCGGCGAAAGATAAATCACATGGCTGCGCTCGGCTCCGGCTTGCGCCTGCCTCGCCCTGGCCGCCGCGATGGACTGCGCCAGGGGCTCGATCTGCATCACCATGCCGGGGCCGCCGCCATAAGGCCGGTCGTCTACCCGGCGGTAGTTGTCATGCGTGAAATCGCGAGGATTCCAGGCCTGAAAACCCCAAATGCCTAAATCAAGCGCCCGCTGGCTAACGCCAAAGCGGGCGATGGAATCGAACATCTCCGGAAACAGCGTTACCGCGTCGATCTGCATCAGTAGTCCAGACCCCAGTCCACCTGGATCTTGCCTGCGGCAAGCTGAACTTCCAGCACATACTGATCCACGAAGGGAATCATGCGCTGGCCGTCCGCGCCTTGCACCACCAACACATCGTGCGCGCCGGTTTCCATCAATTCGCTGACTTTGCCCAGCACTTCGCCTTGCTGATTGACGACTTCCAGACCGATCAGATCGGTCCAGTAGTATTCGCCTTCCTCGGCGGCCGGCAACTCTTCGCGCGGCACGGCGATCTGCATGCCGCGCAGGGCTTCGGCCGCGTCGCGGTCTTCCACGCCTTCCAGCTTGGCGGCAAGCGCCTTGGGCTGGAGAGCGCCGTTTTCAAATGTGTACGGCTTCCAGTCGTTCTCCTTGCCCAGCCACCAGACCGGGTAGTCGAACAGACCGTCAGCGTATTCGGTGTCGGCCTGGACTTTCACCCAGCCCTTGACACCAAAGGCGCCACGCACAAACCCCATCACTACGAGATCTTCGTTGCGCATGCGCCTAGTCCGTCAGTTGATGTGTCAACGAACGCTTAGGCAGCGGCCTTCTGCTCTTTCAGCAGCTTGGCAACGGCGTCGGAAACTTGAGCGCCAACGCCAACCCAGTGGTTCAGGCGGTCCATGGTGAAACGAACGCGCTCTTGCTTCTCGTTGGCAACCGGGTTGTAGAAGCCAACGCGCTCGATGAAGCGACCGTCACGACGGTTACGGGAATCGGTCACCACGATGTTGTAGAACGGACGGTTCTTGGCGCCGCCACGTGCCAGACGAATCACTACCATTGTCGATTGTCCTTGAATAAAAACGGTATGAGAAAAGCCCACGATTTTAGGTCAGTTTTCCCTTATCTTGCAAGCGCTTAATGCAAGACGCCTGTCAAGCCCGCCGTTACAAGCTCTTGGACACC
This sequence comes from Chromobacterium rhizoryzae, assembly GCF_020544465.1. Lineage (NCBI taxonomy): Bacteria > Pseudomonadati > Pseudomonadota > Betaproteobacteria > Neisseriales > Chromobacteriaceae > Chromobacterium > Chromobacterium rhizoryzae. Next base: position 978,373 of record NZ_CP066126.1, on the reverse strand, counting down.
ATGGTCAGGGCCCGGTCTTCCGGGTGCGGCTCCACGGAAAAGCCCAGCTTGTGCATCAGTTTCAACATGCCCTTATTGCCGGCCAACACCTCGCCGCGCATCACTTTCAGGCCCTGCTCCCGCGCCGCGTCGAACAAGGCGCTCATCAGAAGATAGCCTATGCCCTTGCCTTGCCAGCGGTCGGCCACCTCCAGCGCAAACTCGCAGCCCTCGTTGTCCGGATCGGTGATGAAACGCGCCACCGCCAGCATTTCCTCGCCGTCTTTTTGTTCGCGCGTCATCGCCAGCGCCATCTCGCGGTCGTAATCCAGCTGGGTGAAACGCACCAACATGCTTTGCGACAATTGCTTGATGCTGGACAGGTAGCGGTTGTAGCGGCTCTCCTCGGACAGATTGCGTACGAACTCCTGTTGCATATCCGCATCTTCCGGACGCACCGGCCGCACCATCACATTGGTGCCGTCCTTCAATTTGGCGCACACCACCATATGGCTGGGATAAGGCATGATGGCCATATGGGCGTAGCGCTTCAAATCCGGCCGCCGCGGCCGGACGATGATGCGGGCGTCCAGCGCGATCACGCCCTGCTCGTCGGCCACCAACGGATTGATGTCCATCTCGCGCAGCTCGGGCAGCTCGCACACCATTTCCGACACATGCAGCAGCACATCCTCCAGCTCGTCCTGATCCACCGCCGGCAGGTTCTTGAACGCGCCCAGCAATTGGCCGATGCGGGTATGCCGGATCATGCTGGCCACCAGATAGCCGTTGAGCGGCGGCAGGGATAGCGCGCGGTCGTGCATCACCTCCACCGCGATGCCCCCGGCGCCGAAAGTGATCACCGGCCCGAAGGCTTCGTCGTGGGTAACGCCCACCATCACTTCGCGGGCGAAGCGGCGCTTGCGCATGGGCTGCACCGACACCCCGTCGATGCGCGCCTCCGGCCGCGCCTGGCGCGTGCGGCCGATGATGGCGTCGAACGCTTCGCGCAGCGTCGCCTCATTGCTGATGTTCAGCTCCACGCCGCCAACGTCCGACTTATAAATAATGTCCGGCGAATCGATCTTCAGCACCACCGGATAGCCGATCTTATCGGCCTGCTTGACCGCCTCGTTGGCGGTGCGCGCCAGCCGGGTGGGATTGACCGGAATCTGGAAGGCGGCCAGCACTTCCTTGGATTCGCGCTCGGACAGAATGTCGCGGCCGTCCTTCAACGCCGAGGCGATCACCTTGCGCGCCTTGGCCACGTCCGGGTCGGCGCGCTTGCCCTCCAGCGGCCCCGGCGTCTGCAACAGCAACTGCTGGTTGCGCTGATAAGCCGCCAGATTGCGGAACACTTCGATGCCGTACTCCGGCGCGCGGAAGTGAGCGCACTTGGCTTTGGAAAACAGTTCGCGGCTTTCCGACACCTTGGCGTCGCCCAGCCAGGACAGGAACAACGGCTTGGCGGATTCGCGCTGCAAGCCGATCATCAACTGCGCCGTGGTCAGGTGGTCGGTGCCGGCCTGCGGGGTGAACACCACCATCACGCCATCCACATTGGGGTCGTCCAGACAGGCCTTCACCGCGGTGCGAAAACGCGAGGGACTGGCGTCGCCTATGATGTCCAGCGGGTTGCCATGCGACCAATTGCGCGGCAAGACCCCATTGAGCAGTTCCACGGTGGAATCAGACAGCTTGGCCAGCTCCACCCGGTTGGAATAGGCGCTGTCGGCGGCCAGCACGCCGGGGCCGATGCCGTTGGTGACGATGGCCAGCCGCTTGCCGCCCACCCGGTAGTTGGCCGCCAGCACCTTGGCCGCCGTGAACAGCTGGGCGATGGTGTCGACCCGCAGCACGCCGGCGCGCGCCAGCGCGGCGTCGAACACATCGCCGCTCTCCACCAGATTGCTGGAATGCGTGACCCCGGTCACCGCGTCCTCATAGCGGCCGGACTTGATCACCACCACCGGCTTGGTGCGCGCCGCGGCGCGCAGCGCCGACATGAAGCGGCGCGCGTCGTGAATGTGGTGGACATGCAACAGAATGCCCTGGGTGAAGTTGTCCGCCACCAGGTAATCCAGAATTTCGCCGAAGCCGACGTCCAACGCGTTGCCCACAGAAATCACGCTGGAAAAACCGATGCCCTTGCTGTCCGCCCAATCCAGCATCGCCGTGCACAGCGCCGACGACTGCGACACCAGCGCCAGATTACCCGGCCTCACCTTGCTGGTGTAGTTGCTGGCGTTGAAGCCGGCCACCGGCCGCATCAGGCCCAGCACGTTCGGCCCCAGGATGCGGATGCCGAAATGGCGGCTGATGGACAGCGTCTCGTTGATGATCTCCCGCTCCAGCTGCTCGCTGTCGGCAAACTCCTTGGCCAGCAACACCGCCTTGATGCCCTTCTTGCCGCAGTCCTTCATGATCGCAGGCAGGGTGCGGGTGGCGGTCACCACCACCGCCAGATCCACGGGCTCACTGATCTGACGCACCGAAGCCACCGCGGGCACCCCGGCCACCACCTTGTGGTTGAGGTTGACCGGAAACAGCTTGCCCTGGAAGTTGCCCGCCAGCAGATTGGCGAACACCGCCTGCCCGATCGAGCCCGGCGTGTCGCTGGCGCCGATCACGGCGACGCTGCGCGGCGAAAACAACGGTGTCAGGTAATGCGGCCTCATTGATGCTTATCCTCGGAAATAATGGTAACCGGCACGGTTTTCCCCGCCGGCGGCGGCAACGGCCACTCCGGCTGCAAAGTCACATGGTCGATGCCGTACTCGCGCGACAGCATGCGCTGGCAGGCCGCCAGAATGCGCGGCCAATCCTGCGGCGCGGCCACCTGCAAATGCGCGGACAAGGCCACGCGGTCCGCGGCCATGGTCCAAACGTGCAGATCGTGCACCGATCTCACCCCGGCGATGCCGCCCAGGGCGCGGCCGATGCGGTTAAAATCCAGCTCCGCCGGCACCTCCTCCATCAACACCGCCAGCGACTTGCGCAGCAGCCGCCAGGTAGACGACAGAATCAGACAGGCCACCAGCATGGACAAGATCGGATCCGCCGGCGTCCAGCCGGTCCAGTACACGATGGCCCCGGAAGCGATCGCCGCCAGCGAGCCCAGCAAATCCCCCATCACGTGCAGCAGCGCCGCCTTGCTGTTAAGGCTGTGCGCGCCGCGGCTCAGAATCCACACGGCCAGCACATTGACCAGCAGGCCGGCCACGGCGATGCCCATCACCCCCAGACCGTTGACCGCGTGCGGCTCCAGCAAGCGCCGCACCGCCTCCACCGCGATGAAGACGATGACGCCGAACATGAACAAGCTGTTCAGAAACGCGCCTATCACCTCCGCGCGGCCATGGCCAAAAGAATGCGACTCGTCCGCCGGGCGGCGGCCGATATGCGCCACCCACAAGGCCAGCAACAGCGAAATGGAATCGGTCAGCATATGGCCGGCATCCGACAACAAGGCCAGCGATCCCGTCGCCCAGCCGCCCACCGCCTCCACGCAGGCGAAGCCTATCGTCAGCAGCGCCACCCAGCGCAAGGCGCGCATGCTGGCGGCGCGCGCCGCCGCGCCCGTCACCCCGCCGTGGGGATGGCGATGCGGATGATTGTAATCGTGCTCGTCGTCATGCTCACCGCCCGCCGAGCCATCATCATGCAGACTGAACCTTGACGTCATCTTGACCTCCGGCAAGCCGAATCCATCGCGCCCCGCTTCGCCGCAAGGGCCTAACAAGAATGGACTGGCGCGGACACTACAATATTGTTAATCTTTGCTGTTTAGCAATAGCTCTTTACTGCACCGCACAAAGTCGCCACGCGCCCCTTGCTCCAACAAGGCCGGATGGCGGCGGGAGTCGATCCATCATGACGAAACGCGTCGTCACGCTTGCCCATTACTATACCCAGCCTGAAATCCAGAAAATGGCCGACAAGGTTGGCGACAGCCTGGAACTTTCTTTGTACGCCAAGGAAGCCAATGCCGACATCATCGTTTTTGCCGGCGTGCGCTTCATGGCGGAAACCGCGAAAATCCTCAATCCCCAGGCGGAAGTGATTCTGCCCGACGCCGGTTCCACCTGTTCGCTGGTGACACAGACCGACGTCGCCGCGCTGGCCAAATGGCGCAAGCAGCACCCGGACCACGTGCACGTTTCCTATATCAACTCCAGCGCCGAGCACAAAGCGCTGTCCGACTGGATCGTCACCAGCCGCAATGTGGACGACATCATTGCCCACCTGTACGCCGAAGGCAAAAAAGTGATCTTCTCGCCGGACCGCAATATGGGCGGCTACCTCAACTATCAGTACGGCTACGACATGCCGCTGTGGTCGGCGGTGTGCGAGGTGCACGACAAATTCAACGAAGCGGCGCTGGACGAGGCCTTCGCGGTCGCCGGCGCGGAGAAATACCTGATCGCCCATCCGGAAAGCCCGCTGCCGGTGCTGAAGAAGGCCGATTACGTCGGCTCCACCTCCGGCATGCTCAACTGGGTCAAGCAATTCTCCGGCAGCCCGGACGCGGTGATCTTCGTCGCCACCGAAGACGGCATCCTCTACAACATGGGACTGGCCCGTCCGGATCTGGACCTGCGTCAGGCGCCGATCTACGCCGGCTGCCAATGCAACTCCTGTCCGTACATGAAGATGAACACCATAGAAGCGGTCAAGCGCGCCCAGCAGGGCGTGGGCTTGCGCATCGACTACCTCAGCCGGGAACAGATGGACGCAGCGCGGTTGCCGATCGAGCGCATGCTGGAATTCAGCCAGCGTTACTACGCCTGAGCCGCTTTCCCCAACCCGCCCACCGGCGGGTTTTGTTTGTCCGTCTTCCACGCCGGACTTTTCCGCGTCATCGTTGGAGCGATACAATCAGCCGGGCCACCTTTGCCGGCAAGAACAATAGAAAGACAGCATGAAGTTTCTCATCAGCAACGACGACGGTTATTTCGCTCCGGGACTGGCCATGCTGGCGCAAACCCTGTCCCGCCACGGCGAAGTCGTCGTTGTCGCGCCGGAGCGGGACCGCAGCGGCGCCAGCAACTCCCTGACCCTGGATCGCCCCTTGACCGTGCGCAAGGCCGCCAACGGCTTTCACTACGTCAACGGCACCCCCACCGACTGCGTGCACCTCGCGGTGACCGGCATGCTGGACTTCAAGCCGGACATGGTGTTCAGCGGCATCAACCACGGCCCCAATATGGGCGACGACACCCTGTACTCCGGCACCGTGGCCGCCGCCACCGAAGGCTTCATGCTGGGCATTCCCTCCATCGCGGTGTCGCTGGCCGGCTATAGCGGCCAGCACTTCGCCAGCGCCGGCCTGGTCGTCGATCAACTGGTGGAACGCTGCAAGCGCAACCCCTTCCGCGAGCCGGTGCTGCTCAACGTCAACGTGCCCGACATCGCTCCGGAAGCGCTGGGCCAATTGACCGTCACCCGCCTGGGCCGCCGCCACTGCGCGCAGCCGGTGATCAAGTCTCAGAATCCTCGCGGCGAGACGATATACTGGGTAGGACCGGTCGGCAATGTGCAGGACGCCGGCGCGGGCACGGACTTCGGCGCGCTGGCCAACAACGATATTTCAGTGACGCCGCTAATGCTGGATTTAACCGCCTATGGCCAACTAGACGGAATCAAAACATGGCTACACCACAGCTGACGCCGGGCCAGCCGGCCTACGGCATGCTTTCCGACCGCACCCGACGCCGCATGGTCGAGCGCCTGCGCCAGAACGGCGTGGCCGACGAACGCGTGCTGACCGCGATGTCGGACGTGCCGCGTCACCTGTTTGTAGACCAGGCGCTGGCCACCCGCGCCTACGACGACGTGTCGCTGCCCATAGGTCACGGCCAGACCATCTCCCAGCCTTTCACCGTGGCGCGGATGACGGAAATCCTGTTGAATGGCAAGAAACCGGGCAAAGTATTGGAGATAGGCACCGGCTGCGGCTATCAGACCGCGGTGCTGCTGAAGACCGGCGCCGAGGTCTACTCCATTGAACGCTTGGGCGTCATTCTTGACAAAGCCAGACGCAATTTGCGCGCCGCCAAGCTGGTACACGCCCGCCTGGTCCACGGCGACGGCCATTTCGGCCTGGCCGAGGCCGCGCCCTTCGACGGCATCATCATGACCGCCGCCGCGCGCAACATCCCCCAGGCCCTGGTCGAACAACTCAACGACGGCGGCCGCATGATCATGCCGATAGGCGAAGAGGAACAGTACTTGTGGCTGATAGAGAAAACCGCGCAAGGCCTGCAGAAAAGCCGGCTGGACCCGGTGAAATTCGTACCCTTGCTTGCCGGACGCAGTTAAAACTGCAAAAACACAACAGTTTCTTTGTCCGACAATTTATCAAATCACTTAAACAGACTATAAAAAACAAAAGTATGCTAAAAATGCATTGCAGCTATGCATATATATTCACGGCTTCGATCGGCATCGCCCTGAGCGGATGCAGCAGCATCGCCCAGCAACCGGCCCCCGTGGAAAGCGCAACGCCGGCCGTCGCGCGCAGCGCGCCGCCTTCGGCGCCCGTCGCGACAGGCGGCAACAGTGCGGCGGTGACGACGCCGTACCAGGATAACGGAGGAGTGTCCGCCGCGCCGATAGGCTCCGCCTCGGCGGCGGGCGCAACAACAAAAGAAAAGACCCATGTGGTTCAGCCGGGGGAAAACCTGTTCCGCATCTCTCTGAACAACGGCCTGAAATACAAGGACGTCGCGGCCTGGAACAACCTGCCGGACAACAACATCAAAGTAGGACAAGTACTGCGCTTGACCCCGCCCGGCGGCGATGCCCCTCCGGCGGCCAACGCCGGCCAGCCGACGGCCGGCGCCGCGCCGGTTCAGCCCAGCGCGCCGGTGGAAAGCGCAACTGTCCAAGCAGGCGGTGTCAAGGCCTACCCCAAAGCCCTGAAACTGCCATACAGCGCAGAAGCAGCAAAAACCCTGTCCGCCCAGAGCGAGGGAGGACCGGGCAACAACAAGAACGCTCAAGCCCCGATCAGCGCCGCCGGCTCGCCGGCGACGGCAAGCGCTCCGGCCAAGACCGAAGCGCCGGCGGCAACGCCGTCCAGCAAGCCCGAGGCCAGCAAGCCCGTGGCGAAAACGGACGAAGACGCGGTGCCGTGGCTGTGGCCGACCGAAGGCAAGATGATCCGGGGATATTCCGATAGCAGCAAGGGCATAGACATCAGCGGCCGCAGCGGCCAGCCGGTGTTGGCGGCGGGAGACGGCAAAGTGGTGTACAGCGGCACCGGCCTGCGTGGCTACGGCAAGCTGATCATCATCAAGCACAATAAATCCTTCCTGTCGGCCTACGCCCACAATAGCCAGTTGCTCGTAAAGGAGGGCCAGTCTGTCAAGCGAGGGCAGAAGATTGCCGAAATGGGCAATTCCGACGCCGACCAAGTGAAACTGCACTTTGAAATCCGCCGCCTCGGCAAGCCGGTGGATCCGATGCAGTACCTTGACCATAAGTCCTGACGGGCGGCCGGGGCCCCCGTCCAGGATCAGAAAGAGACGGGGGTAGAACATGAGTAGCGAACTCGACATTCTCGAAGAGCAAGAAATTCTCGACGAGGAAAGCAATGAGGAAGCCGTTGCCGAAGTGGAGGCAGAGGAAGTCGGCGAAGCGCAGCCGGTATACGAAGAAGTTGCCGACGTCACCCAAATCTACCTCAACGATATCGGCAACAACGCCCTGTTGACGCCGCAGGAAGAACTGGCTCTGGCCCGCCGCGTGGTGGCCGGAGAGTTCGAAGCGCGGCAGAAGATGATCGAACACAATCTGCGGCTGGTGGTGAACATCGCCAAGCATTACATCAACCGCGGCCTGGCGCTGTTGGATCTGATCGAGGAAGGCAATATCGGTCTGATGCACGCGCTGGAGAAGTTCGACCCCGAGCGCGGCTTCCGCTTCTCCACCTATGCCACCTGGTGGATACGCCAGAGCATAGAGCGCGCCATCATGAACCAATCTCGCACCATCCGCCTGCCGGTGCACGTGATCAAGGAGCTCAACGTTTATCTGCGCGCTTCGCGCCACCTGGAAAGCCAGATCGGCCGCGAGCCGACGCTGGACGAAATCGCCCACTTGGTGGGCAAGCCGGTGGACGATGTGCGCAAGGTGATGAACCTCAACGAGCGCATGGCCTCGCTGGACGCGCCGCTGGACATCGATCCGATGCTGTCTATCGGCGAGTCCATCCCGGACGAGCAGCACGACGAGCCGGAAATCCAGTTGCACAACAGCCAGCTGGAGCACTTCGTCCATGAATGGCTGGGCCAGTTGAACGAGAAGCAGAAACTGGTGATCGAACGCCGTTACGGTCTGAACGGCTACGAGATCTGCACGCTGGAGGAATTGGCCGCCGCGCTGAGCCTGACCCGCGAACGCGTGCGCCAGATCCAGATTGAAGGCCTGGAACAGCTGCGCCGCATCCTGCGCCGCAAGGGCATCTCCAAGGACTTCCTGCTGTAGCGCGCGCCAGCGTCGACCGCAGCCAGCAGCCCCCGGCTCCCCGGGGGCTTCGTCATTTCCGCGCCAGACGGAAACGACGGCTACGACGCAGCCAGTCCCGCTGCCGGGCGGCGTCCGCGGCGCGCGAACGATAACGCAAGGCCACGTATTCGCTCACCAGGGTTTTCAACTGCGCGTATTCCGCGGCCGCCAGGTCGGGCTTGGCGCGACGCAACAGCTCCAAGGGCCCGTCACAAGGACCGGCCTCTATCCGCCGCCGGCGCAATTGCGCCAACAACAGCCGCCAGCCCCTCGCCATCGGCTCCTCGCGTCCGCGCCCCCTTCGCCACCACCAGGCCAGCGGCAAACCCGCCAGCAAGACGCCGACGAACAGGGCCTGCAACACGCTGCTCGCGCTCACGCTCTCGCCCAGGCCCAAGCGTTGAAACACATTGCGCTGCCGCGCGGCGTCATAGCCCACCACCCATTGCTGCCAGGCGAAACCCGCGGCCTGCCAGTTCTGGCGCAGATTGCGCAACCAGGCCGGCGGCAAACCCGCCATCCCGCGCTCCCTCAAGGCCGGCACGCTCTGCTCCGCGCCATCCGCCAGGCGCAGCGGCGCCACCGCGCTAGTGGGATCGACGCGCAGCCATTGCCGGCTTTCCGCCAGCCAAATCTCCACCCAGGCGTGCGCGTCGGACGACTTCACCTGCCAGAAACGCCCCACCGGATTGTATTCTCCGCCCTGATAACCGACGACAATCCGCGCCGGCATGCCTGCGGCGCGCGCCAAAAACGCCAGTGCCGACGCGTAATGCTCGCAAAAGCCCTGCCGGCTGGAAAACAGGAATTGATCGACCTCGTCTTGCCGGTCCAGCAAGGGCGGATTCAGCGTATAGCGAAAGCCCTGGCTTCGAAACGCTTGCAAGGCGGCCTGCGCGAAAGCGCCCTCCCCCCGCGCCGCCAGCTCTCGCGCCCAAGCGCGCGCGCGTGGATTGCCGGGCGGCAAGCGCAGGTAAAACGCGCGCTCGGACTCGGACAAAACCGCCTGATAACGCGCGCCTAAGCGGCTGACGGCGTAAAAACGCTGAGTCCTCCTGTCCTTGGCGTCCCCGCGCAACACCATGCCGTACCGCAAACTCGACGCCTCGTCCGGCAGCGGCACATCCAGCGCCGGCAAGCGCCCCTTGTCCGGCTCCAGCGTAACCGCGTACTCCACCGTCTCCCCACCGCTGACGCCCTCCGCTCCCGCGCCGCGCGCCTCCCCGTCGCCGCTCCAACGGCTGCCGTCGAAGCGGTCCAGCAACAAGACCCGCCAGTACATCTGCTCCCGCGGCGGCGCCCGCTGCGGGAACACCGCGGAAAACGCCGGTTCCCGGCTCAGAATCAGCTGGCTGACGCTGCCCGGCTCCAGGCTGTCGCCCAGGCCGCTGACCGCCTGCCTGCCCGGTTCGCTGGGCATGCTCCACAAGGGGCCGGACAGCCGCGGCATGATCACGAACAAGACCAGCATCAAGGGCAGCGCCAAGCCCAGGGCCGACGCGGCGGAGCGCAAGCTGCCGCGCCATGGCGCGCCCTCCAGCGCCGCCATCGCGCCGGTCAGCGCCAACAAACTCACGGCCAGCCAGGCCGCGGCCAACGGCGACTGGTCGAACAGCAAGGGCATGGCGGCCAGAAACACCCCCAAGGCGATCAACACCCGCCAATCCCGCAACTGAGCGCACTCCTGCGCCTTGAACCCCAGCAGCAACAGCAAAATGCCGACGCCGCCCTCGCGCCCCACCAGAGTGCCCAGCGTGCGCCAGGACAGCCAGGCGGCCAGCAGCAAGGGGGGCAACAACCACCAGAACGCCGGAGGCGCTCTGCGCCGCCAGACCAAGGCCGCCTTGCCCAGCAATAAGGCGAAAGCCAAGGCGACCAGCCAAAACGGCAGATGCAGCCATAGCGGCGCGGCGCTCAAGGCCACCGCGGCCAGCGCCGGCCACACTCTGGCGCGATCAGGAACGCTCATCGCCGCGCTCCAGATACAGGGCCAGAGCCGTCAGCGCCAATAAACGCTGTTGCGGCTGCGGCCCCACGCTGCGCGCCGGCAGCTTCAACACATAGGGCTGGCGCTGGCGCTCGCACTGCTCCACGCGCCAGGCCAGGCGCGACAGCTTGAGCTCCACATCGCCGCCTCGACCGTAATCCTGCCAGTCCAAGGCCAGCAAGCCGGCCCGCCCTTCCCCGGCGAACTGCTTGCTGACCAGCGCGCCGCGGCGCGCCAGCACTTTCCAGGCGATGCGGCGCGGCGAATCCCCGACTCGATACGCGTCCAGATGGGAGAAGTCCTCCTCCTCGCCCGGCAGCTCGCAGGGCTGATCCCCGCCGCCCTGGCTGCGGCCGCGCTGGCCGTCCTGCAAGGGCGCGGGAAACAACAGCACCTGGGCCCTCAGCCTGACCCAGGCGCTGGCGCGCACCAGGCCGAACGGCGCCTCGCTCCAGACCTGGCAAGCCGGCAGGGCCATATAGCCGCGCCGGCTGCCGCAAACGCTCAGCTCCACCTCGAACTCCGCTCCGCCGGGCAGACGGTCAATCCGGGTTTCCATCCCGTCCTCCAGCGCCAGGCTCAGTTGACGCTCGCCCTCGTCCTCATGCTTCAGCAAGACGCGGAAACGCGCGGCGTCGCCGGCGAAGACCGGCTCCGCGTCCAGCGCGCGCAGCTGCAGGCCGGCCAGCTGCCGGTAAGCCAAGAGCACGGCCACCAGCAATAAACCGGCCACCCAGAACGACAGCGCGTAAGCAAGGCTGACGTCGTAGTTCAAAGCGCCTATCCATACCGCCAGCGCCACCAGGCCCAGCGTCATGCCGAAACGGGTGGGCAGCAGATAGATGCGGTTTTGCTCCAGCCGGCAATGCGGCTGCGGCGTCGCGCGGCGCAACATCCATTGCCGCAGACGGCGACGCGGATCAAGGAATGGGAACATGAGCGAGCAGGCCGCTGGCGGCGTCGCCGCCGTTGCCGCCGAGCAGGCGATGGCCGGCCACGCTGGGAAAGACCGCTTTCACGTCCTCCGGCAACACGTGATCGCGCCCTTCCAGCAAGGCCCAGGCGCGCGCCGCAGCCGCCAGCGCCAGACCGGCGCGCGGGCTCAGCCCCGAGGCGAAGCGGCTGTCGCGGCGCGTGGCTTCGACCAAGGCCAGCACATAGCCGGCCAAGGCCGGACTGACGGTCAGTTCCGCGGCCTGGCGCTGCAGCGCGATCAACTCTCCGGGACGCAGGGCCGGCACCAGCTTGGCCAGCAGCTGACGGCGGTCTTCGCCTTGCAGCAAGGCCAGTTCGGCCTCGCGCGGCGGGTAGCCCAGGGAGATGCGCATCAAGAAGCGGTCCTGCTGCGACTCCGGCAACGGAAAAGTGCCGGCCTGCTCCGCCGGGTTCTGGGTGGCGATGACGAAGAAGGTCTCGGGCAAGGGATAGGTGGCGCCGTCGACCGAAACCTGGCGCTCCTCCATTGCCTCCAGCAAGGCGGACTGGACCTTGGGCGAGGCGCGATTGATCTCGTCGGCCAGCAGCACCTGGGAAAACACCGGGCCTTGATGGAAGTGGAAGGAGGCGGAATCGCGCTGATAGATATTGACGCCGAGAATGTCCGAAGGCAGCAGATCGCTGGTGAACTGCACCCGGCGATATTCCAGGCCCAAGACCCCGGCCAGACCGTGGGCCAACGTGGTCTTGCCCACGCCGGGCACGTCCTCGATCAATAAATGCCCCCGGGCGATCAGACAGGTCAAGGCCAGGCGGATCGCCTGCGGCTTGCCCAGGATCAGCTGATTCAGTTGACGATACGCAATGGAGAGAGATTGCATTTGCACCTGCTAACGCGCACTATTTATCGATATCGGATATCCTGCGTTCATTGTACGCAACAAGGAATCGCACGTGTTGACCTGGCTGAAAAAACGCTTGCAGCGCTCAGGCCTCACCGCCTACATCTCCCATCCCGAATGCCTGCAACACAATATGGGCGTCGGCCACCCGGAATGCCCTGAGCGCCTGATCGCCATCCGCGATCAATTGATGGCCTCGCAGATTCTGGACGGGCTGCAAGAGGTCGAAGCGCCGGAGGTCACCGAACAGCAACTGGCCCGCGTGCACCCCCCCCACTATCTCGAATACCTGGAATCCTGCTCTCCCAGCATAGGCACTTTTCGCGTGGACCCGGACACCGCGATGTCCGCCGGCACGCTGCAAGCCGCCCGGCGCGCCGCCGGCGCCGTGGTCAAGGCGGTGGAACTGGTGGCGGAGGACAAGGCGCCCAACGCCTTCTGCGCGATCCGCCCGCCCGGCCATCACGCCGAAAGCGGCAAGGCGATGGGCTTCTGCTTCTTCAACAATCTGGCGATCGGCGTCACCCACGCGCTGGCCCATTATCAGTTTGAACGGGTGGCGGTGATAGATTTCGACGTCCACCACGGCAACGGCACCGAGGAAATCCTGCGCGACGATCCCAGAGTGCTGATGGTGTCCATCTTCCAGCACCCCTTCTATCCCTATAGCGGCGACGAGCCGCTGGGCCCGAACATGCACAATGTGCCGCTCAAGGCCGGCAGCGGCGGCCGCGAGTTCCGCGAGGCGGTGGAAACGGTGTGGCTGCCGCTATTGCACGACTTCCAGCCGCAGATTCTTTTCATTTCCGCCGGCTTCGACGCTCATCGCGAAGACGATATGGGTTCGCTGGGGCTGGTGGAGGCCGACTACGAGTGGGTGACCCGCCACCTGATGCAGATCGCAGACCTCTACGCCGACGGCCGCGTGGTCTCAGTGCTGGAGGGCGGCTACGATCTGTCCGCGCTCGGCCGCAGCGTGGCCGCCCATCTGCGAGTGCTGTCCGACGGCTGAAACAGGCCGCGCCAAAACAAAAGGCCGTCTAAGAGACGGCCTTTTCATGGGCTAAGCAAGGCTCAGGAAGAACTCTTGTCCGTCCCCTTGTCGCCTATTTTGTCCTCTTGACCGGTCAAGAGCTTGATCAGATTGGACTTGTGGCGATGCACCACCAGGATGGCGATGATGATGCAGCTGCCGAAGTACACGCTCTGCGGCCCGACGATGAAGTAGGCGTACACCGGCGTCAGCACGCAGGCGACGATGGCGGACAGCGAGGAAATCTTCAGCACGAAGGCGACGAACAGCCAGGTGGCCAGCGCCGCCAGCGCCAGCCACGGGCTGAAGCCCAACAGCACGCCCACCGCGGTGGCCACGCCCTTGCCGCCCTTGAAGCCGAAGAACACCGGCCACATGTGGCCGATCAGTACCGCCAGCGCCGCCAGCGCGATCGCCTGCTCGCCCAGGCCGTATCGCGGCCCGAACCAGGCGGTCAGCGCCACCGCCACCCAGCCCTTGATCCCGTCGCCGAGCAGGGTCAGCGCTGCCGCCAGCTTCTTGCCGCTGCGCAGCACATTGGTGGCGCCAGGGTTGCCGGAACCGTAACTGCGCGGGTCGGCCATGCCCATGGCCTTGCTGACAATCACCGCGAACGAGAGCGAGCCGATCAGATAGGCCGCAACAACAAAGGCAAAGGCTGTCGTGGTCATGGTGTATCCATTAGAATAGAAGGCTTCGGATTTTACGGTATCGGGCGGCAAACCCCAACTCCCAGACAGACTGATGGACATCATATTCCTGCGCGAAGTGCGCGCCGACACCATTATTGGTGTCTACGAATGGGAGCGGAAAGCCCCGCAAACCATTGAAATCGACCTGGAAATCGGCATTCCCAGCGAAGCGCCCTGTCACAGCGACAATATCGGCGACACCATACACTACGGCGTGGTGGTGGAGCGGCTGCGCAAGGCGCTGTCCGAACAGCATTTCCTGCTGCTGGAAGCGCTGGCCGAATACATCGCCAAGGTGATCCGCGAAGACTTCGGCGCGCCCTGGGCGCGCGTCTCGGTCACCAAGCTGGGCATCCTGCCCGGCGTCAAGCGCGTCGGCGTCTTGATCGAACGCGGCCACCGCCCGCGCTGAAGCCGAGCCGCCGGGCATTGACGCCCGCGCCCCGGCGCTTGATGATGTTTAGATCACAGCGCCGGAGCGCCTCATGTCTCGCTTATCCGTCCCGGAATTCCAGAACCTGATCGATCAGGAACTGCCCTTGGTCCGCCTGTTCGGCATCCAAACCGAATCCATCGCCGACGGCGGCGCGGTGTTGCGCATGCGCTTCAACCCGGATTTGATCCGGCCGGGCGGCACCATCGCCGGCCCCGCCTTGATGGCGCTGGCGGACGCCACGCTGTACGCGGTGGTGCTGGGGATGATAGGTCGGGTGGAGCTGGCAGTGACCACCAGCCTCAACATCAACTTCCTGCGCAAGCCGCCGCCGGCGGACGTGATCGCGGAAGGCCGCATTCTGAAGCTGGGCAAACGTTTGGCGGTGGGGGAAGTCTTGCTGCTGTCGGCCGAGCTGGAAGAAGCGGTGGCCCATGTCACCGGCACCTACTCGATTCCGCCTCTGTCCGGAACCTGAAACGATGCCGGGACTTGGAGCGCATTCGCGGTCTTGTGGGCGAAAAGGAGGGGTGGAGCAGGCTCTCAGTCGGTATTCACTTTCAAACGCAAGCCGAACTGCTTGGGCGTCAGACGCAAAGACAGTTGGGCTTGCTTGTTCAGGTCCAGCACCGGAGATAGCGACAAAAGGTTGCTGACCGCCTCCCGCTCAAAGCGCAGACCACCGATGAAGATGTCCTTGCCGGCGTCCCGGGGCGCGGATTTGATCTCCCCGTCGGACGGAGAGGCGCAGGCCCAGGCTTGCGGCAGACACGCCGCCGCGGCGCCCGCGCCCGCCCACAGTCCCAGCCACAACAGCAACAGCTTGCACGCCATGCGCTCCATCTCCGCCAGATGAAATGCGAGAACCTTCTCTCATCATGGACAATGGCGCGCCGGCCGCAAGTTTTTTATTGATTGCGCATGAAGTCGGCGGTGTTGTGAAAAGCCTCGATCAGTTTTTGCTTCAACCAATCTTCGGCCACCAGTTCATCCACCGCGCGGCGCATGCAGGACATCCATTGATCGCGCGCCGCCTCGTCCACCGCAAACGGCATATGGCGCATGCGCAGCCGCGGGTGGCCAAAGGCCTCCATGTACAAGGACGGGCCGCCCAGCCAGCCGGACAGGAACATGAACAGCTTCTGGCGCGAACCGGCCAGATCCTGCGGATGCATGTCGCGCAGCGGCTTGACCGACGGGTCGCTGTCCATGATGTCGTAAAAGCGGTCCGTCAGCCAACGCACCACGCCTTCGCCGCCCAATAATTGATAGGGCGTCATTTCCCGCACTTCATCGCTCACGCTTCATTCCCCGTCGTCGGCCGCACCAGCGCGGCCGCTGTCCTGGCCCGCTCGCGGGCCTGTTCCACCGTCTCGGCCGTGGCCAGCGCCACGCCCATGCGGCGCTTCAAATAACTTTCAGGCTTGCCGAACAAGCGCAGGTCCGCGCCCGGCACCCGCAAAGCCTGGTCCACGCCGTCAAAGACGATGCCGGCCTCGTCCAGGCCGCCGTATATCACCGCCGACGCGCCGGCGCTGGAGATCTCCGCGTCCACCGGCAGGCCCAGGATGGCGCGCGCGTGCAGCTCGAACTCGGACCAGCGTTGGGTGGCCAGCGTCACCAAGCCGGTATCGTGCGGCCGCGGGCTCACCTCGGAGAACCACACTTGTTCGCCCTTGATGAACAGCTCGACGCCGAACAGACCGCGGCCGCCCAGCGCGTCGGTCACCGCCTTGGCCACTTCGCGCGCGCGCAGCAAGGCCAGTTCGCTCATGGGCTGGGGCTGCCAGCTCTCCACGTAATCGCCGCTGCGCTGCAAATGGCCGACCGGCGCGCAGAAGTGCGTGGCGATGCCGCCCGCGCCGTCCGCCGCGCGCACGGTCAGCTGGGTGATTTCGTAATCGAAATCGATGAAGCCCTCGACGATCACCCAGCCCTTGTCCACCCGGCCGCTGCTGGCCGCGTATTGCCAAGCCTGAGCCACGTCTTCCGGCCCGCGCAACAGCGACTGGCCCTTGCCGCTGGACGACATCACCGGCTTCACCAGGCAGGGGTAGCCGATGCCGTCGTCGATTGCGGCTTGCAATTCTTCCAAGCTGGAGGCGAAGGCGTACGGCGAGGTGGGCAGGCCCAGCTCCTCCGCCGCCAGCCGCCGTATCCCTTCGCGGTTCATCGTCAGATGGGCGGCGCGCGCAGTGGGTATCACCTCGGCCAGACCGTCCGCCTCGATGCGCAACAGCTCATCGGTGGCGATGGCCTCGATCTCCGGCACGATCAGATGCGGGCGCACTTGCTCCACCAGCCGGCGCAAAGCCGCGGCGTCCGACATGTCGATCACGTGGCTGGCGTGGGCGACCTGCATCGCCGGCGCGCCGGCGTAGCGGTCCACGGCGATGGTTTCCACGCCCAGCCGCTGCAAGGCGATCACCACCTCCTTGCCCAGCTCCCCGCTGCCCAACAACATCACCCTGACGGCACTGCGACTTTGCGGCGTTCCGATACGCATGACGATCTTCCTTGCAAATGAATGGCTTGGCCCGCCGGCGGCGGACGATGGGAATCCGAATCGGCGCGATTTTACCATGCGTCGGGCATCGGCTCGCTTCAGTTCAACCTATCGCTCAGGCGCGGCAGAACGCGAAATCCAGCGCCGGCGTTTCGCCGCTGATGATCTCGGCCAGCGCCCGCCCGGAGCCGGCGCCCTCGGTCCAGCCCAAGGTGCCGTGGCCGGTGTTCAGATACAAGCGCCGCAAGCGGCTGGGGCCGATCAGCGGCACATTGCCCGGGGTGGCCGGCCGCAGACCGCTCCAGAAACGCGCGCGCTCCCAGTCGCAGGCGTCGCCGAACAAGGCGCGGCCGCGCTGCAGCAGCAAGTCGCAACGCCGCGGCTCCAGATGGGTGGAATAACCGGACAATTCGGCGGTGCCGGCGATGCGCAGCTCGTCGCCCAGCCGCGACACCACCACCTTGTGGGCTTCGTCGGTAATACTGGTCAGCGGCGCGGCGGCGGCGTCCAGAATCGGCAGGGTGGCGGAATAACCCTTGGCCGGGTACACCGGCAAGCGCAAGCCGGCCTGCGCCGCCAACAAGGGAGAATAAGAACCCAGCGCCAAGACATAGGCGTCCGCCTCTAGCCGCTCGTAAGCGCCGTCGGCCGCGGTGACGGAGACGCCGCTCACCTCCCCATCCGCGCGCTCCAGCGCGTTGACCCGGGTCAGGAAGCGGAACTCCACGCCCCGCATAGCGCAAGCCTGGGCCAGGGCGACGGTGAAGAGATGGACATTGCCGGATTCGTCGTCCGGGCTCCAGCACGCCCCACTCAGTTCAGGCAGAATGCGCGCCAAGGCCGGCTCCCGCTCCAGCGCCTGCAACGGCGTCAGCAGGCTTTTCTCCACGCCCAGCGCTTGCAGCCGCGCGCAGCCGGCCTGGGCCTGGGCCCGTTCCGCATCGGAGAACAGCAGGGTCAGAATGCCCCGCTGCAATTGCTGGTAATCGATGCCCAGTTCCCGGCGCAAACCGCGCAGCGTGTCGCGGCTGTACAAGCCCAGCGCCACCATCTGGCGCATATTGCGCTGGCTGCGTCCCGGCAGGCATTCGCGCAGGAAATCCAGGCCCCAGCGCCATTGCTGCGCATCCAGCCGCGGCCGGAACAGCAGCGGCGCGTCGTCGCGCAACAGCCAGCGCAACACCCGCCACGGCGCGCGCGGATTGGCCCAAGGCTCGGACTGGCTGACTGAGATCTGGCCGCCGTTGGCGAAACTGGTTTCTCTCGCCGCGCCGCTGGCGCGGTCCACCACCACCACCTGGTGGCCCTTCTCCGCCAAAAACCAGGCGGTGGATACGCCGATGACGCCGGCGCCCAGGACAACTACTCGCATCGACTCTCCACAAAAGCCAATGGGCAAGACCCGCTTGCCCATTGGCCGTGCCAGCCGCGATCTGCCGTTACGGCTTCTTCGCGTGCTCGTAAACCGTCTTGCCGCGCAGATGGAAATAGTCCGACGCGAAATAGAAATTCTCGGAATGACCGACGAAGAGCAGGCCGTCCGGCTTCAATAGCGGCGCAAAGCGCTTGAGCACGCCGAACTGAGTGTCGCGGTCGAAATAAATCATCACATTGCGGCAGAAAATGGCGTCGAACTGGCGCTTGACCGACCAGTTGCTCTCCACCAGGTTCAAACGCTGGAAGGTGATCATATTGCGCAGCTGGGCCTTGGCCTGGAAGCTGCCGTCCGACTGCTTGTCGAAATACTTGGCGGCGTAGCCCGGCGGCAGGCGCGCCACCTTGTCGGCGGCGTAAATGCCCTTGCGCCCGGTTTCCAGCACGCTGGTGTCCAAGTCCGTGGCCAACACGCTGATGCGCGCGCCCGGCACCGCCTCCAGCGCGGTGATCGCCAGCGAGTACGGCTCTTCGCCGGTGGACGAGGCCGCGCACCAGATCGCCAGTTCTCCGCCGGCCGTCGCTTTTTTCTTAAGATGCTCGGCCAGCAGCGGGAAATGGTGTTCTTCGCGGAAGAAGAAAGTCAGATTGGTGGTCAGCGCGTTGACGAACTGTTCGAACTCGCGCTTGCCGCTGATCGACTCCAGGAAATCGACGTAGGCGGCGAAGCCGGGCAGCTTCAGTTCGCGGATGCGACGCACCAGGCGGCCGTAAACCATGTCTTTCTTCGACGGGTTCAACGAAATGCCCGCTTCCTTGTAGATCAGTTTGCGAATGCGCTCGAAGTCGGCGTCGCTAAACGCGAACTCACGGGTGAATTCGATCTTCGGCAAGACGACGGGTGGCGGCTTATTCATTTTGTTGTCCCCATAAAAAAGGCCCGGGCAAAAGCCCGAGCCTGTATTCTACCGCGTCCGGATCACACCGAGAACGACGAACCACAACCGCAGGTGGTGGTGGCGTTCGGATTGCGGATCACGAACTGGGAGCCCTCCAGGCTTTCCTGATAATCGATTTCGGCGCCGACCAGGTACTGGTAGCTCATCGGATCCACCAGGAAGGTCACGCCTTGTCTCTCTATAGCGGTATCGTCTTCATTTGCAATTTCGTCAAATGTGAAACCGTATTGGAAGCCGGAGCAGCCGCCGCCGGTCACGAAGACGCGCAGTTTCAGATCGGGATTGCCTTCCTCGGCGATCAGCTCCTGCACCTTGGAACAAGCGCTTGCGCTGAAGTTGATCGGGGACGGCATTTCAGTTGCAGCAGTAGTCATGTCAAACCTCGCAATTCAGTTCCGGGGCCTTGAGAAACCCGCCAACGGTCCGCTAGCGGCCTGGCTGCGTACGCGCTGCGGTTTCTCAAACCCCTTCTAAAGCCGGCAGAGCGGCATTCACCCACTATTTTAGTCGGATATTGGGGCCGATGGCGAGTCTTCAAGCGAACTAGTTCTTTCCGCGCATGCGCCGACGCCTCAAGGCAGCAAGGGAACGATGTCCAGTCCGGCCCGCTCCGGCTGGCCGAACATCAGGTTCATGTTCTGCACCGCCTGGCCGGCCGCGCCCTTGACCAGATTGTCTATCACCGACAACACCACCACGGTATCCCCGCCCTGCGGCCTGTGCGCGGCGATGCGGCAGACATTGGCGCCGCGCACCGAACGCGTCTCCGGGTGGCTGCCGGCCGGCAGCACGTCGACGAAGTGCTCGCCCTCGTAGCGGCGCTCGAACAACGCCTGCACGTCCACGTCGGCCTTCAGCCGCGCGTAAAGCGTGGCGTGGATGCCGCGTATCATCGGCGTCAGGTGCGGCACGAAGGTCAGGCCCACCGTCTGCGCGGCCGCCCGGCCCAGGCCCTGGCGGATTTCAGGCAAATGCCGATGACCGGACACGCCGTAAGCCTTGAAGGAATCTCCCGCCTCGGCCAGCAAGGCGCCCACCTCCGCCTTGCGCCCTGCGCCGGACACGCCCGACTTGCAATCGGCGATCAGGCTGGAAAGCTCTACCGCGCCGGCTTCGATCAAGGGCAGGAAGCCCAATTGCACCGCGGTCGGATAGCAGCCCGGATTCGCCACCAGCCGCGCGCCGCGGATGGCCTCGCGGTTGATTTCCGGCAGACCGTACACCGCTTCGGCCACCAGGTCCGGCGAGCCGTGGCTCATGCCGTACCATTTTTCCCATTCGGCGACGTCCCGGATCCGGTAATCGGCGGCCAGATCCACCACCCGCACGCCGGCGGCCAGCAATTCTCGCGCCTCGTTCATCGCAATGCCGTTGGGTGTGGCGAAAAACACCACATCGCAATCCCGCAAGCGCGCTTCGTCGGGCGTGGAGAAGGCCAAATCGATGCGGCCTCGCAAGCTGGGGAACAGGTCGGCCACTTTCATGCCGGCCTCCTTGCGCGAGGTGACCACGGTCACGCGCGCCGACGGATGGCCCGCCAGCAAGCGCAGCAGTTCGACACCCGTGTAGCCGGTGCCCCCGACGATTCCCACCTTGATCATGCCCATTCCTTTATGTAAAAGCGCGTCGCAAAAACGACAGTGTAGGCACTGCGATGCTGCCTTGCAATATGGATGGGATGGAAGCGGAGAAACGACAGGCAAGAAAAAACCGCCTGGCAAACGCAGGCGGTTTTCTTGAAAACAGAATTCGGCGAATTAACGCTTGGAGAACTGCTTGGCGCGGCGAGCTTTGCGCAGGCCGACTTTTTTACGCTCAACTTCACGAGCGTCGCGGGTCACGTAACCAGCAGCGGACAGAGCCGGCTTCAACGCGGTGTCGAAGTCGATCAGCGCGCGGGTGATGCCGTGACGGATCGCGCCGGCTTGGCCGGTTTCGCCGCCGCCGACAACGTTCACCTTGATGTCGAAGGACTCGAGGTTTTCGGTCAGCGCCAGCGGCTGGCGGATTACCATGCGGCCGGTTTCACGAGCGAAATATTCATCAACGGGCTTGCCGTTAACGATGATTTGGCCCGAGCCCTTTTGCATGAACACGCGAGCAACGGAGCTCTTGCGACGGCCGGTGCCGTAGTAGTATTTACCGTTCATTTCTACGCCTTAAAATCAGATTTCCAGCACTTTCGGCTGTTGAGCAGTGTGCGGATGCTCGGAACCGGAGTACACCTTGAGCTTCTTGATCATGGCGTAACCCAGCGGGCCCTTCGGCAGCATGCCTTTAACGGCTTTTTCCAGAACGCGCTCAGGGAACTTGTCTTGCAGTTCGGTGAAGCTGCGCTCGTAGATACCACCCGGGTAGCCGGAGTGACGGTAGTACTTCTTGTCTTGTGCCTTGGCACCGGTAACGCGCAGCTTCTCGACGTTGACCACGACGATGAAATCGCCGGTATCTACGTGCGGGGTGTATTCCGGCTTGTGCTTGCCACGCAGGCGACGGGCGATCTCAGCGGCGAGGCGGCCCAAAACCTTGTCGTTGGCATCGACCACAAACCAGTCGCGTTTAACCTCATGCGGCTTGGCAGAAAAGGTCTTCATGGAACTCTTCCATCGTAATTCTTGAAAGTTACGGATTCTATTACAGCCCCGATCCAGCTGTCAAACCCTTGTGAGACAACAGAAATCCGGCTACTTGACGGCGGTGCTCGCGCAGTGGGGAAAATGCAGGCGGAATAAGGGGATTAGCGGCGGCGGGACAAAAAAAAAGCGCAACATCTAGCTTTGTTGCGCCAAGTTCCACCTAAAGAAGGAGGATGGAGGAGACAACACCAAAACGCACACTTTGCATGCCACGTCCTGATGCAGGTTTCATTATCTGCATAGGTTTGCTTCATTGCAAGGCTTTTTGTGCATTGCACTATAAAGCGTGGCTTTTTACGCCACATCTGGCTGGAGTCTCTGTTAAATCAAGGACAAAAGCACTGCGGCACTGCAAGGAAAAAATAAGGCGATCTCATTTTTCGCCCTGATTTCCCCGCCTGGCAACGCTAAGGCGGGAGCCCAGCCCCCGCCACGCTGTCTGACAATCGGCAAAGGCTTACAGCTTGATCGCCGCCGCCAAAGCCACTTCCATCATGTCGCGGAAAGTGGTTTGACGCTCTTCGGCGCTGGTGGCCTCGCCGGTGGGGATGATGTCGGACACGGTCAGAATGCCCACCGCGCGCGCGCCGTATTGCGCGGCCACGCTGTAGATGCCGGCCAGTTCCATCTCGATCACCTTGACCTGCATCTTGTCCAGCACTTCCAGCATATTGGGCTGAACGCCGTAGAACAGATCGGCGGAGAACACATTGCCCACCGTCACCGGCTTGCCCTGCTCCGCCGCGGTGTCCACCACGGCGCGCAGCAGGCCGTAATCGGCGATGGCGGCGTAGTCATGGTCGTTGAAGCGCATGCGGTTGACCTTGCTGTCGGTGGACGCGCCCATGGCGACGAACAGTTCGCGCAGCTTGATGTCCGGCGTCACCGCGCCGCAGGAACCGATGCGGATGATGTTCTTGACGCCGTAGTCCTTGATCAGCTCGGTGGTGTAGATGCTGGCGGACGGAATGCCCATGCCGTGGGCCATCACCGACAGACGCTTGCCCTGGTAAGTGCCGGTGTAGCCGAACACATTGCGCACCGTGGTCACCAGCTTGGCGTCTTCCAGGAAGGTTTCCGCGATCATCTTGGCGCGCAGCGGATCGCCGGGCATCAATACGGTTTCGGCAAAATCGCCCGGCTGGGCGTTGATATGCGGGGTCGCCATCGTCTTTAGTCTCCAGATTCAAAAGAGCCCCGGCGCACAGACGCCGGGGCGTGCGTCATTCAGCCTCGCCTCACAGGAAGGACTGGCCGTAATCCATAGGGCTCAGGCCCAGGTGGGCCGCCACGGTCTGGCCGATGTCGGCGAAGGTGGCGCGCTCGCCCAGCGAGCCCGCCAGCACCTTCTTGCCGTAGCACAGCACCGGAATATGTTCGCGGGTATGGTCCGTGCCTTCCCAGGTGGGGTCGCAACCGTGGTCGGCGGACAGGATCAGGATATCGTCGTCGCCCAGCGCCGCCATCACTTCCGGCAGCCGCGCGTCGAACTCCTCCAGCGCGCGGGCGTAGCCGGCGGTGTCGCGGCGGTGGCCGTAGCTGGAGTCGAAGTCGACGAAGTTGGCCATGATGATGGCCGGGCGTTCGCCATGGTCGCGCATCGCGCCCAAGGTGGCGTCCCACAGCTGGTCGAAGCCGGTGGCCTTGTGCTTGTGGGTGATGCCGACATGGGCGTAGATGTCGGCGATCTTGCCGATGGACACCACGTCGCCGCCGGCCTTGGCCAGCTTTTCCAGCACCGTGGTCGCCGGCGGTTCCACCGCTAGGTCCTTGCGGTTGCCGGTGCGCACGAACTGGCCCTTGCCCTCGCCCACAAAGGGCCGCGCGATGACGCGGCCGATATTGTAGGGCTCCAGCAGTTCGCGGGTGATCTTGCACAGCTGATACAGCCGTTCCAGCCCGAACGTCTCTTCATGACAGGCGATCTGGAACACCGAATCCGCCGAGGTGTAGAAGATAGGCTTGCCGCTCTTCATATGCTCCTCGCCCAGACGGTCCAGAATCTCGGTGCCGGAGGCGTGGCAGTTGCCCAGATAGCCGGGCAGCTCCGCCTTGGCGACGATGGCGTCCAGCAGCTCCTGCGGGAAGCTGTTGTCGTGATCGCTGAAATAGCCCCAGTCGAACAGCACCGGCACGCCGGCGATTTCCCAATGGCCGGACGGCGTGTCCTTGCCGCTGGACAGCTCGCGCGCGTAACCGTAAGCCGCCACCGGCTCGGCCGGGTCCATGCCTTCCGGGAAATAGCCGGAGGACAAGCGGCAGGCGTGGCCCAAGCCCATGCGGGACAGATTGGGCAGGGTCAGCGCGCCGTGGCGGCCGACGTTGGCGCGGCCGGCGGCCGCCTCCATGGCGATGTGGCCCAGCGTATTGCTGCCGGCGTCGCCGAACTGCGGGGCGTCGGCGGCGGCGCCGATGCCCAGCGAGTCCAGAATCAGAATGATGGCTCGTTTCATATTGCCGCTCCGGGATTACTGCTGGCGAATCTTCTGATAGACCAGCGGCAGCGCGGAAGGTGCCGCGTCTGCCAGTTGGATCGCCGCCTTGAGGCGGCGCTCCGCGTCGGCGAAGCTGTTTTCGTCGGCCGCATGAATATAAGCCAAGGGCGCGCCGGCGTCGATGCGCTGGCCCAGCTCGACGAAGCGGGACAGACCAACGCGGAAGTCCAGCTCGTCGCTGGGCAGGCGGCGTCCGCCGCCCAGCGCGCACACCGCCATGCCGATGCCGCGGGTGTCCATGCCGCCGACGAAGCCGGCGCGTTCCGCAAACACCGGGCGCACGATGGGCGCGGCCGCCATATGGGAATCATAGTTCTCCATGAAGTCGGCCGGGCCGCCCAGCGCGGCCACCATGCGGCCGAAGATCTCGGCGGCGCGGCCGGAATCCAATGCGGTCTGCAGCTTGTCGCGCGCCTCGGCCTCGTCCTTGGCCAGCTTGCCCACCACCAGCATCTCGGCGCACAGCGCCATGGTCACTTCATGCAAGCGCGGATTGCGCTCGTCGCCCTTCAGGTAACGCACCGCCTCGCGGGTTTCTATGCTGTTGCCGGCGGTCCAGGCCAGGGGCTGGCTCATTTCGGTGATCAGCGCGCTGGTGGCCACGCCGGCGCCGTTGCCCACCTTGACGATGCGCTCGGCCAGCTCCACGGATTTCTCCATCGTCGGCATGAAGGCGCCGGTGCCGGCCTTCACGTCCATCACCAGGGCGTCCAGGCCGGCGGCCAGCTTCTTGGACAGGATGGACGCGGTGATCATCGCCACCGATTCCACCGTCGCGGTCACATCGCGCACCGCGTAAACGCGGCGGTCGGCCGGCGCCAGGTCAGAAGTCTGGCCGATGATGGCCACGCCCACGTCCTTGACCACGCGGCGAAACTCGTCCGGGCTGGGGAAGGGATTGTAGCCGGGGATCGCCGACAGCTTGTCCAGCGTGCCGCCGGTATGGCCCAGGCCGCGGCCGGAGATCATCGGCACGAAGCCGCCGCAGGCGGCCACCATCGGCCCCAACATCAGCGACACCACGTCGCCGACGCCGCCGGTGGAATGCTTGTCCACCACCGGGCCGGGCAGATTGAGATCGCCCCAGTGCATGCGGCGGCCGGAGTCGCGCATCGCCAGCGCCATGTGCACGTTTTCTTCCAACGCCATGCCGTTGAAGTACACCGCCATGGTCAGCGCGGAGATTTGGCTGTCCGCCACGCTGCCGTCGGTGATGCCGGCGACGAACTGCTGGATGTCCTGTTGCGACAGCGCCTGGCCGTCGCGTTTCTTGCGAATGATTTCCTGAGGCAAAAACATGGCATTCTCCCTGCCTTGCGCCTGCCGCGGCGAAACCCGCCGCGAGCAATAAATAATGGCCGGGACCCACGCCACGGCCAAGAATTAAGAGCCGCTAACAAAACCGCTTAGCGCACCTGAGGCAAGGCGCACCGACGCAGGCAGTACTTGAGTACGACAAGTCGGTGCAACGCAGCATCAGGGGTTTTGTCAGCGGCGATGAAACGGCGAGCGATCAATAGCCGCTGATCGGCTTAACCTCGCCCCCTTCGATTTCCGCCTGCAAATTGCCCAGCAGGCCGGAAGCGCCGAAACGGAAGCGCTCGGCGCTCACCCAGCCCGCGCCCAGCAGATGCTCGGCCAAGTCCAGGTATTCCGCCGCCTCGGCCGCGGTGCGCACGCCGCCTGCGGCCTTGAAGCCGCAAGCGCCGCCGGTTTCGCGGATGGCGGACAGCATCACGCCGGCCGCTTCCAGCGTGGCGTTCACCGGCACCTTGCCGGTGGAGGTCTTGATGAAATCGGCGCCGGCCTGGATCGAGATCAGGCTGGCCTCACGGATCAGCGCCTCGTCCTTCAGCTCGCCGCTTTCGATGATGACTTTCAGCGTCTTGCCTTCGCAGGCGTCCTTGCAGGCCGCCACCAGTTGCGCGCCCACCTCGCGGTTGCCGGCCATCAGCGCGCGGTACGGGAACACCACGTCGACTTCGTCCGCACCGTAGGCGATCGCGGCGCGGGTTTCCGCCACCGCGACGGCGATGTCCTCATCGCCGGCCGGGAAGTTGGTGACGGTGGCCACTTTGACCTCGGGGCAGCCGGCCTCGCGCAGGGTTTTCTTGGCGATGGGCACGAAGCGCGGATACACGCAGACCGCGGCCACGGTGCCGGCGTCGCTCTTGGCCTTGCGGCACAGCGCGGCGACCTTGTCGTTGGTGTCGTCGTCGTTCAGCGTGGTGAGATCCATCAGGGACAGGGCGCGGCGGGCCGCGGCGATCAGTTCGGACATGAGCTAACAAACCTTTCAAAATTGAACGGCCAGGCGCGCTCGCCAAGCGTTCCCAAACCTCAGCGCCGCCGGCGGGCGGCGGCGCAAAAAAACCATTATGAAAATTTCTTTAAGTCAAAGCAATGCACAGCCACAGTGAACTTGTGCCAACGCAAACTCGGCCGCGCCTTAGAACGTGTTTACGATCTCGCGAGCTAAGGCGTTGCGGCTGAGAAAGCGGAATGGTCAAGCGGTACATGAGCATTTCGAAGTTGTTTTCAACACCGTATCGCCGAAGCGCGGCAGACTTTGAACAGGTTCTTACAAACGCCGCGCCTCCTGCACCCCGCTCAACTCCATCATCCGCGACAGCACCCGGCTGATGTCCTGCACCTGGCGCACCTCCACGGTGAAACGCATGCGGGCGCGAGTGTCTCGCGACAGGGTGTTGACGCCGATCAGGTTCAGCTTCTCGCGCGACAGCACGTCGGACAGATCGCGCAGCAGGCCGGGCCGGTCCATGGCGATGATTTCGATATCGATGGGGAAGACGCTGCTGCGCTGGTCGCCCCATTCCGCGGCGATCAGCCGCTCCGGCGCTTCCACCGACAGTTTTTTCAGCGTCAGGCAGCTCGTGCGGTGAATGGAAATGCCGCGCCCCTTGGTGACGAAGCCCATCACCCCGTCCGGCGGCGCCGGCTTGCAGCACTTGGCCAGCACCGTCATCAGATTGTCCACGCCCTCGATCAACACGCCGCCCGCGTCGTGGCCGCCCTTGCTGGCCTTGACCAGGCTTTCCGGCGCCACGTCCACCGGCGGCGGCGGCGCGAAGCTGACGATGGCGTTGGACACCACGCGCGTGGTCAGCTCGCCGTGGCCCAGCGCGCCGTACACTTCCTCCAGCTTGTCGTAGCCCAGCTTCTCCGCCAACGCGCCCAGATTGGGCTGCATATGGCTGTGGCGCGCCAGCTCGCGCTCGAACAACATCTTGCCGGTCTCGCGCACGGTGTCGGCGTTGAGCAGGCGGATGTGCTGGCGGATCTTGGAAATGGCGCGATGGCTCTTCACCCAGCCGTCGTGCAGCCAGTTCACCGACGGCCCGCCCTCCTTGGCGGTGATGATCTCCACCCGCTGGCCGTTTTGCAGCGGCGTGGACAAGGGCACGATCTGCCCTTCCACCTTGGCGCCGCGGCAGCGATGGCCCAGATTGGTGTGCACCGAATAGGCGAAATCGATGGGGGTGGCGCCAAACGGCAAGGCCATCACCCGGCCCTGCGGCGTCAGCACATAGATGGTGTCGGCGAACAGCTCGGTCTTGAACGCCTCGGCCAGGCCCTCGCGGTCCGACATCTCCTCGCGCCAGTCCAGCAACTGGCGCAACCAGGAGATTTTCTCCTCATAGGCCGCGTCGCCCTTGCCGCCCTCCTTGTAGCGCCAATGCGCGGCCACGCCGAACTCGGCGTGCTCGTGCATCTCGAAGGTGCGGATCTGCACCTCCACCGCCTTGTCCTCCGGCCCGATCACCGCGGTGTGCAGGCTGCGGTAATTATTGGCCTTGGGATGGGAGATGTAGTCGTCGAACTCGCCGGGAATCGGCTGCCAGGTGCCGTGAATGATGCCCAGCGCCGTATAGCAGTCCGGCAGCCGCTCCACCAGGATGCGCACCGCGCGGATGTCGTAGAGCTCGGAGAAATCCAGCTTTTTCTTCTTCATCTTCTTCCAGATGGAGAAGATGTGCTTGGGCCGGCCGGCCACTTCCGCCTTGACGCCGGCGTTCTTCAACTCCGTGCGCAGGGTGTCCAGCAGCCGGTCGATATAGTCGATGCGCTCCAGCCGGCGCTCGTCCAACAGCTTGGCGATGCGCTTGTAGCTGTCCGGCTCGGTATGGCGGAAGCCCAGGTCCTCCAGCTCCCACTTGATCTGCCACACCCCCAGGCGGTTGGCCAGCGGCGCGAACAGATCCAGGGTCTCGGTGGCGATGCGGCGGCGCACCGTCTCATCCTCCACCTCGGCCAGGTAGTGCATGGTCTGAGTGCGCCAGGCCAGCTTGATCAGCACCACGCGGATGTCGGCCACCATGGCCAGCAGCATCTTGCGCATGGTTTCCGCCTGGCGCGCGCGCTCTTCCGGCGTGGACAGCTTGTCGATGCGCGCCAGCTCGGTGATGCGGCGCACGCCGTTGACCCCCTCCACCAGCACCGCCACCGTGGGATTGAAGGTTTCGCAGAGCCAGGGCTGCCAGTCCTCGCGGTAATCCGAAGCGGCGAACATCAAGGTGGCGACGATGGCGTCCGGCAACAGGTTCAGATCCGCCACGATGGCGGCGGCGGCCACCGCGTGACTGAACAAGTCCTCGCCGGTCTGGGCCATGGTCTTGCCGCAGTACAAGGCGCGCGCCTCGTCCAAGGCGCGAGTGAGCATCGCCTGCTCTTCTCCGCTCAGCGAAGAAGACAAGCCCTCCAGCCAGCGTTGCGGATTAGCCGCGTCTGCCAGGGTGTCAGCCATCGAACGAACTACGGAAACCATATCAACCCAGTAACTCAATCAAATCGTGTTTCGACAGCGCTCGGCTACTCGGCCAAACGCAACAACAGCCGGCGCACCGGCGCCGGCACCCCGGCGTCCGGGGCGGCGGACAAGGGCAGCCACTGCCCGCTGTCCTCCATCGCCGCCTCCGCGCGCAACGCGTCCAAGCGCAGCGGCACCGGCGTAATGATCAATCGGTAATGCGTAAACACATGCTCCAGTTCCGGCCAGGCCGGCAACACGTCGCCGTGGCCGTTGCGCGCCAGCCAGTCCTCGATCTGCAACGAAGTCTCAAACTCCGGCAAGGACAGCAAACCGCCCCAGATGCCGCTGGGCGGCCGCCGCAGCAGCCACACCTTGTCGCCATGGGTGGCCAGCAACATCACCGTATGGCGCGTGGGCACCGTCTTCTTCGGCCGCGGCGTCGGCAGCTCGCCGGTGCGGCCCTCGCGCGCCGCCGCGCAGCCGTCCACCATCGGACAGACGGTACAGGCCGGTTTGCCGCGGCTGCACACCGTGGCGCCCAGGTCCATCAAACCTTGAGTGTAGGCGCTCATCAGCGCCGCATCCTGCGGCAACAACGCTTCGGCCAATCGCCACAAACGCTGTTCCACCGGCTTCTCGCCGGGGAAGCCGTCGATGCCGAAGCAACGGGTCAGCACGCGCTTGACGTTGCCGTCCAGAATGGTTTCCCGCTGGCCGAAAGCGAAAGAAGCAATCGCCGCGGCGGTGGAACGCCCCACGCCGGGCAGGCGCTCCAGTTGCTGGCGCTCGGCCGGAAAGCGGCCGCCAAACTCGGCCATCACCATCTGCGCAGCCTTGTGCAGATTGCGCGCCCGGCTGTAATAGCCCAGGCCGCTCCACAAGGCCAGCACGTCTTCCTGCGGCGCGGCGGCCAGCGCCGTCACGTCCGGAAAGCGGGCGAGGAAGCGCGGGTAATATTCCAGCACGCTTTTGACCTGGGTCTGTTGCAGCATGATCTCGGACAGCCAGATCCGGTACGGGTCGCTGACCTGCCACGGCAGATCATGGCGTCCATGCGTTTTTTGCCAGGCGGTCAGGCGCGCGGCGAAGGAGCTGTGCAGCATCGTCTATCATCTTGAATCGAACCGGATATGGTAGCGGAAAGCCTCGCTGTCACCAAGCAGCCTCCGGACAAATAAGTTAAAATCAAAGAATTGCTTAAAAGTCTGCTTACTCAAGGAAGTTCCATGTCCAGTTTCCGTTCCCGCCAGCGTGCCAATATGCGCCGCGAATTCAATAGCCGCGACAATGAGGCCAGTTCGCCGGCAGGCGGAGACAGCCCGGCCGGCAAAAGCCCCGTGATCCAGAAGAAAGCGCCTTCGGCCGACGCCGCGCCGCGCGCGCCTTATTCCGGCCCGCGTCCGGGCAACGCCAAGCCTAATTGGCAAGACCGTGGCGCTGGACAAGGACAAGCCCCGCGCGACGGCGGCAAGCGCGGCCCTTATCAAGGACGCGACCAACAGGCCGGGCGCGACAAGCCGTATGGCAACGACCGCCGGCCGCAAGGCCAGCAGCGCTTTGAGCGCAACGAAGGCCAAGACAGCTTCAATAAGGACCGCTTCAATAAAGAACGCGGCAACAATTGGCAGCCGCGCAGCTTCGCCCGCGACGGCGAAGAACGCCCGCAAGGCAGCGGCCCCAAGAAGCCCTTCCATCACCGCGAAGACCGTGAACCGCGTGACTACAGCCGCGACCGCGGCCCATCCGGCCGCAAGCCGCTGAACGCCGCCGCGGACGTGGAGCCGGAACGCAAACCGTATAGCCGCGACCGCGGCCCGTCCGGCCGCAAACCGCTGCATCTGGAGCGGGACGGCGAACAAGGCGCGCCGCAGGGCAAGCCGCGCTGGCAGCAACGCGACGGCGAACGCCATGTCGATCAGCCGCGCAAGCCGTTCAATCCTTCCAGCGATCGCGAACAGCGCTTCCGCCGCGACGACGCCGAACAGGCGCCGCGCAAGCCTTGGCAGGAACGCCAGCACAGCGAGCAGCGCGAAGAGGGGCCGCGCAAACTGTTCGGCAAGCCGGCCAATCGCGACAACAACTTCCGCCGCGACGACGCCGAGCAGGCGCCGCGCAAACCGTGGCAAGAACGCCAGCACGGCGACCGCGACCAGCGCTTCCAGCGTGATGACGCCGAACACGCGCCGCGCAAACCCTGGCAGGAACGCCAGCACGGCGACCGCGACAACCGTTTCCGCCGCGACGACGCCGAGCAAGCGCCGCGCAAGCCCTGGCAGGAGCGCGAACACGGCGACCGCGACAACCGTTTCCGCCGCGACGACGCCGGGCAAGCGCCGCGCAAGCCCTGGCAGGAACGCCAGCACGGCGACCGCGACAACCGCTTCCAGCGCGACGATGCCGAACAAGCGCCGCGCAAACTGTTCGGCAAATCCGCCGAACGCGACAACCGCAGCCGCCGCGACGATGCCGAAGCAGCGCCGCGCCAGGACCGTCCACAAGGCGAACCGGCCGAGCGTAGCGAAGGCGGCACGCGCAAGCTGTTCAGCAAGCCGTCCTATCGCGACAACGACGTCCGCCGCGACGACGCCGAACGCGCGCCGCGCCAAAGCTGGCAACAGGAAGAACGCCCGCGCCACGAGCGTCGCGAAGGCGAAGCCCGTCAGTTGTTCGGCAAGCCGGGCGCCGGCAGCCTGAAACCGCTGGGCGACCAGCACCGCGTGGAAACCCGCGGCGAGCATCGCCACGCCGACGCGCCGCGTCATGCGCCGTCCGAACGCCAGGCCCCGAGCCTGACCCAGGTGCGCGACAGCGTGCTGTCCTTGTTCGCCCCCTGCCCGCGCGGCCTGGAAGCCATCCTGGCCGACGAGTTGCGCGGCCTGGGCGCGCGCGACATCGCCACCGCCGACGGCGGCGTGGCCTTCGCCGGCGACCGCGATCTGCTGATGGCGGCCAACCTGCACAGCCGCACCGCCAGCCGCGTGCTGCTGCAACTGGCCCAGGGCGGCTACCGCAATGAGCAAGACATCTACCGCCTGGCGATGAATGTGGACTGGCCGCGCTGGTTCGACGTGTCCAACAGCATCAAGCTGAAGACCGACGCCATCCGCTGCCACTTCAAGAGCCTGGACTTCATCTCGCTGAAGGTGAAGGACGCGATCTGCGACCGCTTCCGCCAGGCTCAGCTGGGCCGGCCCAATGTCGACACCCGCCACCCGGACGTGCGCGTCCACGTCTTCCTGACCGAAGACAGCGCCACCATCTACCTGGACACCAGCGGCGAACCGCTGTTCAAGCGCGGCTGGCGCCAGGAAACCGGCGACGCGCCGCTGCGTGAAAACCTGGCTGCCGGCATCCTGATGCTGACCGGCTACAACGGCAGCCAGCCGCTGCTGGACCCGATGTGCGGCAGCGGCACCTTCCTGGTGGAAGCCGCCGACATCGCGCTGAACCGCGCGCCGGGCCGCCAACGCAAATTCGCCTTCCAGAAACTGCGCGGCTTCGATTCCGCCAGTTGGGAAAAACTGCTGCTGGACGCCCAGCACGCGGAAAAACCGCTGGCCAAGCTGGCGATCAACGGCTCCGACCGCGACCAGGCCATCATCAACGTCGCCAAGGACAACCTGGAACGCGCCGGCCTCTCCGGCCTGGTGGAACTGAAGGCGATGGACGTGCTGGACGCCCGCCCCAACGGCGAAAACGGCATCCTGGTGGCCAACCCGCCCTACGGCGTGCGCATGGACGAACTGGACCAGCTGGCCGAGTGGTATCCGCTGCTGGGCGACTGGCTGAAAGCCCACTTCGCCGGCTGGCACGCCAACCTGTTCAGCGGCGACCTGCGCCTGGCCAAGCTGATCCATCTGTCGCCCAAGCGCCGCACCCCGCTGTACAACGGCTCGCTGCAATGCCGGCTGTTCGTCATCAATATGGTGGAAGGCAGCGCCCGCAAGGAAAAACCGGGCGAGCAGGCAGAAACCATCGAGCAGGACGATCACACCGCGGAGTAACACCGCGCGCGGACAGCAAAACGGCGAGCCATGGCTCGCCGTTTTTCATGGAGCACTCCCGCGGAGTGCCCCAAGATTGAACCATGCGGTGTTTAAGCCGTTTTGAGGTCCATGGCCTCCGCCCGCTCCTCGATCGCCGCCTCCACCCATTCGTTCAAGCTCTTGGACTCGGCCGACGCCGCTGCCGCCGCCATTTCATGCAAGCGCGGCGCAATGCGCACATTGAATTTTCCCGAATAGGTTTTAAGAGGCTGCAGCCCCTTCTCGCGGCATGCGTCCAGATACACGCGCAGCGATATTTCGGCTTCTCGTTTGAGACTTGCGACATCGCCTGCATAAAAATCCGCTCCGCCGCTCAAGCCCAGAAACTCGCCGCGAAACATGTCAATTTCCGGGTCATAGCTGATCACAGCTCGGTAGCCTTCAATCTGCAGAATATTCTTCATGGAGTCACCCCGTTGGTTTCCAGCCATTTTCTAATTGCGGCCACCGCGCCTTTGTCCGTATCCGGAGAAGGATGGGGCCGATGAAACACCCTCACCACGCCGAATAAGGCAACGCTGATATCCCTCCCTTCACGCTCCTCAATCTCAGACCCTATTCACGAACTGCTGCGCGTCGGCGATACGGCGTTGAAACCGGCTTCGAAATGCTCATGTACCAAATGTACATTCCGCTTTCTCAGCCACTTTCGCCTTGTCTCGCTCTAGCTCGCGAGATCGTGAATAGGCTCTACACCCGGCTCCTGAAACAAAGCCTCAATATCGCTCCACCGGATATTGGCGCTGACTGGACGCGTGAAGATCAACTGCAAGGTGATCAAGTGTTTTCGTTTCACACTCAACTGGTACCATAAATCAGTACCAAAATCAACATCATCGGATAAGACCGACAACACAGCACAGCTGGACGCTGCCGCTTGACCCCACCCGGCCCTTCGGCAACAATCGCCGCGTGCCGTTTCACTTAACGGCGCTGGGTGTGAGAGCCCATATAAAGGGAAAAAGGGGATGCCACTGCGTATGCAGTCGCGTCCAGAACGCTATTGCTTCGCCATCCGGCGGGCCGTGGCGGGGAGGCCTTTACGGCCTACCGGCTTCCTTTTTCCCCGGTCTCTCAACCTCGTCACGCGCCTGTCAGCCCGTTTGAGAGCGAGCCCGCAGGCGAACCACGAAAAAGGAGCGTTCCCCATGTTGGTTCTACCCTTGTTCAGCTATCCCCCGCCTTGCCAGGCCACGGCCGGCGCCCCGCTTCAGGAGGCGCAGCCATGAACGCCATTTCCAGCATTGTTGAACTAGACCGCCAGATCCAGCAGCTGCAAACACAGTGTCTGCAACACACCGCGCTACGCAGCCTCGAACCGCAGCTGAAACGGCTGGCGCATTGCAACCAATCCATCCACGACATCTGTCACGCCGCCTCGCTGGAGCTGGGGCAGGTCAGTTGCGCGCTGGCCGGGCTGTTGATGCTGCTGGACCAGTCCGAGATCAAGCATCTGGAGCGCGAGCAGGTGTATTGCCTGCTTGAGCCCTTCACCCAGCGCTTGCAGCAAGCTTATGAGCAGTTGCAGGAATTGACCTGATCCCGCCAACGCCCGCCGGCCTGGCGGGCTACCCTTGATTCACCGGCCAAACGAATATAACCGTCGCAATCCGGACTAACCCATTCGGCATCGCCATGAGATAATCGCGCGCATCACTCGCGCCGGAGCGGCGCCCTGTCCACCCGCTCCGCCGCGTTATAAACATAATCACACGCTGCAAGCACACACCATGCAAACCTCTTTTCTGTCCGCCACCGTCCTGCTGATCCTGATCACCGATCCGCTGGGCAATATCCCGCTGTTCATCGCCGCGCTCAAGCAGGTCAAGCCGGAACGCCGCCGCCGCGTGGTCTACCGCGAATGCCTGATCGCCTTCCTGGTGCTGTCCGCCTTCATGTTCTTTGGCCGCAACTTCCTGGACTTGATGCATCTGACCGATGATTCGATGCGGGTGGCCGGCGGCGTGATCCTGTTCCTGATCGCCATCAAGATGATCTTCCCCGGCGAAGGCAGCGTGTTCGGCGGCGACAAGATGCATGGCGAACCCTTCATCGTGCCGATCGCCGTGCCGCTGATCGCCGGCCCGTCGGCGATGGCCACCGTGCTGCTGATGTCCACCCGCGAGCCGGAGCGGATGCTGGAATGGCTGGGCGCCCTGACTATCTGCATGCTGGTGACGCTGCTGGTGTTTCTCTTCTCCGGCAAGCTGCAAAAGCTGCTGGGCGAGCAGGCGATCACTGCGCTGGAGCGGCTGATGGGCCTGGTGCTGACCGCGATCTCGATCGAGATGCTGCTGGGCGGCGTGGCC
The DNA here is from genome assembly GCF_020544465.1 of Chromobacterium rhizoryzae. Taxonomy (NCBI): domain Bacteria; kingdom Pseudomonadati; phylum Pseudomonadota; class Betaproteobacteria; order Neisseriales; family Chromobacteriaceae; genus Chromobacterium; species Chromobacterium rhizoryzae. The sequence goes on along the minus strand of NZ_CP066126.1, from coordinate 942,804 downwards.
TCCTACATCAAGCAGTTCCACTGAGCTTCACACTCCTAGGCGGCCCTAGCCTAACGGTAATGCTTGCGCAGCGCGTCCACCACGCCGTCGCGCTGCATATTGAGCAGCGTCTTGTTGAGTTTCAGCACGATGCGCTCATCCATTCCCGGGTTGCAGGCCAGATACATCTGCACCGTGTTGAAGCTGAACAGCAGTCGGATGGGCAGCCGGTTGGCGGAGGCGATGTAGGCGCCGCTGAACTCGCCGCTGGCCCAAAAGTCGATATGGCCGGCCACCAGCTTTCTGGCGTTCAAATCGTCCGCTCTCGCCAGCTCCAGCTTGAAGCCCAGATCGGCCAGATACTGCGACATCCCCGAGCCCTTGTAGCTGCCTATGGTGAAGCCGCGCGCGTCGTCCAGCGCGGCCACCCCCGCCGGGCTGTGAGGGCCGGCGAACAGGCTCCAGGAGTTGCTGACCAGCGGCCCCACCCATTTGAACTGACTCTCCCGGCTGGGCGTGCGCGAAGTCGAGTAAACGCAGCTATTGTCTTCCTGCTGGGCGATGGCGTAGGCGCGCAGCCAGGGCAGCAACTCCATGCTGTACGGGATGCCCGCGCGCTGGAACATTTCGCGCAGGATGTCGGTGGACAAGCCGCCGATCTTGCCCTCCTCCAGCGCGATGTTGAACGGCGGGTAATCCTCGGTCAGCAAACGGATGCGGGGCGATGTCGACTCCGCCCGGCCGCAGACGGCGAGCGCACCCAGCAACAGGGCGGCGTGGACAAAGGCGAGCTTCATGGCGGCATACCTCCCGCGGAATTCTGACGACGCGTCTTACCAAGCATAGAAGCTGACGGCTGGCCAACAGCGGCGATTTACTTCGTGTTGGGGTTATCCCGCATAGGGATATCGGCAATTCGTCCCCGCGCTTCCTCTTGCTAGCATCCGCAATCATGGGCCGTTAAGAGCCCGCTTTTGATTGCATAACAACTTCGGCCCGCCCCGAGCCGAAGTCAGACAACGCTACAGGGACCGCGATGCAGACCAAAACCCCCCTCTACCAGCGCCTTTATTTCCAGGTGCTGCTGGCCATTTTCCTCGGCGTGATGCTCGGCGCCTTCGTTCCCGACCTGGGCGCGAAGATGAAACCGCTGGGCGACGCCTTCATCAAACTGATCAAGATGATGATCGCCCCCATCATCTTCGCCACCGTGGTGGTGGGCATCGCCAAGATGGGCGATATGAAGGAAGTGGGCCGCGTGGGCGTGAAAGCGCTGTTCTACTTTGAAGCCGTCACCACGCTGGCGCTGGTGATCGGCCTGGTGGTGGTGAATGTGCTCAAGCCCGGCGCCGGCCTCAATGTGGACCCCAGCACGCTGGACGCGCACTCGGTGGCCAAGTACGCCGCCAACGCCAAGGAGATGAGCAGCATTGATTTCCTGATGCACATCATTCCGGATACGGTGGTGGGCGCGTTCGCCAACGGCGAAATCCTGCAGGTGCTGACCTTCTCGGTGCTGCTGGGCCTGGCGCTGACCAAGATGGGCGACAACGGCAAGACCATCGTCCACATCCTGGACGAGTTCTCCCATGCTTTGTTCGGCGTGATCAATATGCTGATGAAGCTGGCCCCCATTGGCGCCTTCGGCGCGATGGCCTTCACCATCGGCAAATACGGCGTGGGTTCGCTGAAACAGCTGGGTTTCCTGATGCTCTGCGTCTACCTGACCTGTTTCGCCTTCGTCTTCGTGGTGCTGGGCACCATCGCCAAGCTCAACGGCTTCAGCCTGTGGCGCTTCCTGATTTACATCAAGGAGGAGTTGCTGCTGGTATTGGGCACCTCTTCATCCGAGTCCGCGCTGCCGGGCATCATGAAGAAGCTGGAAAACCTGGGCTGCTCCAAACCGGTGGTGGGCATGGTGATTCCCACCGGCTACTCCTTCAATCTGGACGGCACCTCCATCTATCTGACCATGGCCGCCATCTTCATCGCCCAAGCCACCAATGTGGAGCTGACGCTGGCGGAGGAGCTGGGCCTGCTGGGCGTGCTGCTGCTCACGTCCAAGGGCGCGGCGGCGGTGACCGGCGGCGGCTTCATCACCCTGGCCGCCACGCTGGCCACGCTGGGCGGCAAGCTGCCGGTGTCCGGCCTGGCCCTGCTGATCGGCATCGACCGCTTCATGTCCGAGGCCCGCGCCATCACCAATCTGATCGGCAACGGCGTGGCCACCATCGTGGTGGCGCGCTGGGAGAAGGCGCTGGACGAAGAACGCATGCGCCGCGTGCTGGCCGGCGAGCCGGTGCTGCCGGAGGAGCCGGCCGTCGCGCCGCTGCCGGCGCAACTGGCCGCCGCGGAAGCAGCCCGATCCTAAGCTTTTGTTTTCCCAGCCCTTACAGCCTGCGTTCGCGCAGGCTTTTTTTATGCTCTTAGCACAGCGGCGGCTTGATTTTGCCGCTGCGTGGTCCACGATAGAAGCATGGGCATTGGGAGACGAGAATGAGCGACTTCATGTTGCAATACGGCGATGAGTTGTTGCCGGTGGAGGGGGACTTTCCCGAAGTGGGCGCCTATCTGCCCAGCTTCATGCTGGTGGGCGACGGCAAGCAGGACGTGTCGCTGGAAGGCCTGGGCGGCGTGCCCAAGCTGATTTTGACCCTGCTGTCGCTGGACGAATACGAGCATGGCGGCCAATACCTGCTGCAGGAGACGCGGCGTTTCCTGGAGCGCTGGCCGCAAATCAGTCTGGCGGTAATCACCGTGGATTCGCCGTCTTCGCTGGCGCGGGCCCGGCGCGAGCACGGCCTGCCCCACGTCACCCTGCTGTCCACGCTGCGCGGCCGCGATTTCCACAAACATTACGGGGTGCTGATCCGCGAATATCCGCTCAGCGGCTACACCGCGCCCGCCCTGCTGCTGGCCGACGGCAGCAACACCATTCATTACGCCGAGCGGCTGCGCAACACCCAGGATCTGTTCGACTTCGACAAGATCAACCACTTGCTGCGCGAAGCCGAGGAACAGGCGCTGGAGGCGCAGCAGGAACTGGAGCATGAGGAGCAGTTGAAGGACGAAGGGCCGTCACAGTAAGCCCCCAATAACGACACGGGCCCGGCCTGCTTGCGCAGCGCCGGGCCCGTTCGCGTTGCAGGGGGACAACGGTTTACGGCAGCACTTCCACCAGCTTGGCGTCCACCTTGGTCGACGTCAGTTCCTTGTCCACTTCGCCGACGATGCGCAGCTTGCTGTTCTGGTCGATCTTTTGCGCCGGCAGGCGTTTCTGGCTGATCTTCACCGTCATGGTGCCGGTGGCGTCGCGGAACTCGTAACGCTTGTGGTCGATCTGGCGCACGATCTTGCCTTCCAGCGTCACCGGGGTGTCGTCGGCGGCTTTTTGCGCGGCGGCCACGGTGGTGACGGCGGCCGGCACGCCGGGGCCGGTGAATTCCGCCTGGGCGGCGAAGGGCAGGGACAGCGCGGCGGCGGTGAGCAGAACGGTGATGGCTTTCATGTTTGGACTCCTAGTGTGTTGTCGATGTCTGGATTACAACACGGCAGCCTTAACCGAAACTTAAAGCCAGCTTGTCGCCCAATACGCGCCGGGAAGGCTCTAGATCCACCGCGTAGCCCTGCTTGGCCAATTGCAGCCTATCGCCGTAATGCCGGCCTTCAGCCTGAATCCGTTGTTCAATCCCTTGCAAGGATTGCTTGAGCGCCGCGCCCAGGCGATCCAGCTTCCCATCCAGCTCCGCGCCTTGGCGATTATTGAATTGCCGGCTGCCCGCGACAATGGCGCCCCAGCGCTGGCAATCGGCGCGCAAAGCGCCCAGATCCGGATACACGCCTTGTTCCAACGCGCGATTGGAGCAGGCGGTCAGCACTTGGGCCAGCGCGGAGGCCTCCTTGGCCGGCCTGGCGTCCAGGTAACGCGGGATGACGATGTCCAACGAGGCTTTGACGGGAGTGCTACGAAATAACTGCATGACGGGCTTCCTATTGGCGTTCATGAATCGATGCGCTCAAGCATAGCCCCGCGTCCGCGCCCGCCGCTTGCAAGAAGCGCCGGACAAAACAAAACCGCCCGGCAAGCGGGCGGTTTGAAAGCGGTGAAACAGGGATTAGCTGTTCAGTTCACGCGCCAGGTACAGCCAGGTTTCCACCACGGTGTCCGGGTTCAGGGACACGGTTTCGATGCCCTCTTCCACCAGCCACTTGGCGAAGTCCGGATGGTCCGACGGGCCTTGGCCGCAGATGCCGATGTACTTACCCTGCTTGCGGCAGGCCTGGATCGCCATGTGTAGCATGACCTTGACCGCTTCGTTGCGCTCGTCGAAGGTGGAGGCGATCGGGCCGCCGGAGTCGCGGTCCACGCCCAGCGTCAGCTGGGTCATGTCGTTGGAGCCGATGGAGAAGCCGTCGAAATGCTGCAGGAACTTGTCGGCCAACACGGCGTTGGTCGGCAGTTCGCACATCATGATCAGGCGCAGGCCGTTTTCGCCGCGCTTGAGGCCGTTGGCGGCCAGGATCTCCACCACTTGCTCGGCTTCGGACAGGGTGCGCACAAAGGGAATCATCACTTCCACATTGGTCAGACCCATCACGTCGCGCACTTTCTTGATGGCGCGGCATTCCAGTTCAAAGCAATCGCGGAAGGATTCGGCCACATAGCGGGCGGCGCCGCGGAAACCGATCATCGGGTTTTCTTCGTGCGGCTCGTACAGCTGGCCGCCGATCAGGTTGGCGTACTCGTTCGACTTGAAGTCGGACATGCGCACGATGACCTTTTTCGGATAGAAAGCCGCGGCCAGGGTGGACACGCCTTCGGCGATCTTGTCCACGTAGAAGTCCACCGGGCTGGCGTAACCGGCGATGCGGTCGCTGATGGTGGCTTTCAGATCCGCCGGCAGCTTGTCGAACTCCAACAGCGCTTTCGGGTGGATGCCGATCTGACGGTTGATCACGAACTCCATGCGCGCCAGGCCCACGCCTTCGTTCGGCAGCTGCGCGAAGTCGAAAGCCAGTTCCGGATTGCCCACGTTCATCATGATCTTGACCGGGGCCTTGGGCATCTTGTCCAGTTCCAGGTCGATCACTTCCACGTCCAGCAGGCCGTCGTAGATATTGCCGGTGTCGCCTTCGGCGCAGGACACGGTCACCTGCATGCCTTCGGACAGCACCTGGGTGGCGTCGCCGCAGCCCACCACGGCCGGGATGCCCAGCTCGCGCGCGATAATGGCCGCGTGGCAGGTGCGGCCGCCGCGGTTGGTGACGATGGCGGCGGCGCGTTTCATCACCGGTTCCCAATCCGGGTCGGTCATGTCGGTCACCAGCACGTCGCCCGGCTTGACGCGGTCCATCTCGGACGCGTCCTTGATGGTGCGCACCACGCCCTGGCCGATCTTCTGACCAATGGCGCGGCCTTCGCACAGCACTTGCGATTTGCTGTTCAGGCGATAGCGGCGCAGCGTGTCCTTGCGGTCTTCCTGCGACTTCACCGTTTCCGGACGCGCCTGCAGGATGTAGAGCTTGCCGTCGTGGCCGTCGCGGCCCCATTCGATGTCCATCGGACGACCGTAGTGCTTCTCGATGATCAGCGCGTATTCGGCCAGTTCAGCCACTTCGGCGTCGCTGATGGAGAATTGCTGGCGCTCCGCCGGGGACACGTCCACGGTCTTGACCGAGCGGCCGGCTTGCGAGGCGTCGGTGAACTCCATCTTGATCAGCTTGGAGCCCATGGTCTTGCGCAGCACCGCCGGACGGCCGGCTTTCAGCGTCGGCTTGTGCACGTAGAATTCGTCGGGGTTTACCGCGCCCTGCACCACGGTTTCGCCCAGGCCGTAGGACGCGGTGATGAACACCACGTCGTCAAAGCCGGATTCGGTGTCGATGGTGAACATCACGCCGGCCGCGCCGCAGTCGGAACGCACCATGCGCTGCACGCCGGCGGACAAAGCCACTACGTCGTGCTCAAAGCCTTTGTGCACGCGGTAGGAAATGGCGCGGTCGTTATAGAGGGAGGCGAAAACGTGCTTCATCGCATCCTTGACATTGTCAAGGCCGCGGATATTCAGGAAGGTTTCTTGCTGGCCTGCGAACGAGGCGTCGGGGAGGTCTTCTGCGGTGGCGGAGGAACGGACTGCAACGGAGATGTCGGCGCCGCCGGCATCGGCCACCATCTGATCCCAGGCCTCTTTGATATCGGCGTCAAGCTTGGCGGGGAACGGGGTATCGATGATCCATTGCCGGATTTCCTTGCCGATTCGGGCCAGTTCGCTGACATCGTCGATGTCCAGCTTGGCCAGCGCGGCGCTGATCTTTTCGGCCAGGCCGTTGTGCTGCAGAAAATCCCGGTAAGCCTGCGCCGTGGTGGCAAAGCCCCCCGGGACGCGAACCCCGGAGCCAGCCAGTTGGCTGATCATTTCACCAAGGGAGGCGTTCTTGCCGCCTACCTGCTCCACATCGGTCATGCGCAGTTTCTCGAACCAGATGACGTAGTTCTCAGCCATCACTTCACTTCCTGTGTTGGATTGGGACGATAGGGCCGCATTCTAGCCGAATTACGTGCCAGATGCGTAGCGTCTTTTGCAGCGCAACACGGGTTTTCGGCCGAACGAGGACAAGCATTGCAACAGAATCAATAAGTTGACGGACATTCCTGATGAAAATGATTGTCAAAACCGTGTAATTTACGCACTACATGATTGGCCGGCTCTCGCCGCGGGTTTCTTCGCGGCCTTTCAGAGTATAGAATCCCTTGAACCCCGGGCGCCCCAGCAATGCGCGGCAGGCGCGGTTCCGGCCTCGTTCACTCGCAATACAGGTGTTTGCATGCCCCACCATCTCCGCTCCGCCTTCTTCGTTTCCGATCGCACCGGCATCACCGCCGAATCGCTGGGGCACACGCTGCTGACCCAGTTCGACACCGTGGAATTCAAGCGCGAGACCATTCCCTTCGTCGACACCGTGGAAAAAGCGCAGGCGCTGGCCGAGGTCATCCGCCAGGTGTCGGAAACCGATCACCTGAAGCCGCTGGTGTTCACCAGCATCATCAACCCGGACGTGCGCAGCGCGCTGCAGGTTGAGAACGCGGTGATGATAGATTTCTTCGATACCTTCATCGGCCAGTTGGAGCAGGAAATCGGTCAGCGCGCCTCGCTGAGCGTGGGCAAGGCCCACGGCATGGTCAACGAGGAGAAGTACGATCACCGCATCGAAGCGGTCAACTTCTCGCTGAACCACGACGACGGCGTCAAATTGAAGGATCTGCATGAGGCGGATGTGATCCTGGTGGGCGTGTCCCGTTCCGGCAAGACGCCGACCTGCCTGTATCTGGCGCTGCAATACGGCATCCGCGCCGCCAACTACCCGCTGACGCCGGAAGACCTGGGCAGCCCGACCTTGCCCAAGCTGCTGCTGCCGTTCAAGGACAAGATCTTCGGCCTGACCATCGATCCGGCGCGCTTGCATCACATCCGCTCCGAGCGCCGGCCGGACTCCAAATACGCCAGCATGGACAATTGCCGCCGCGAGGTGAATGAGGCCGAATCCATGTTCCGCCACCACGGCGTGCCCTTCATCAGCACCACCCACAAGTCCATCGAGGAAATCGCCTCCACCATCATGCATAAGGCGGCGCTGGGCCGACGCTTCTAAGCACCTGTTCACTGCCTGCCGCGCTTCGTGAGACGGGGCGCGGTGGGCGCCGCTTCGAAATGCTCACGTAGCACCGATACATTCCGCTTCCTCAGCGGTTTTCCCTTGTCTCGCTTCTTGCTCGCGAGACTTTGAACCGACGCAAAGCCCAGCCTTCAAGCCCCGAAAACAGCCGGCATCGTCCGGCTTTTTTCATGCCGTCGCGCTACTTCGCCCACAGCCAATATCCATATAGCACTTTGTTTATTATCACTTTTTTACAATTCAGGCCGGAACATATAGCAAGCAAGCGCTCTCCAACAGGCATCTTGAATCCACTGCCGGACTATTCCGATGCATATCGTCGCCATCGCCGCCCCGCCCAGATCCGCCGTCTCGCCGTTGAAGGAAGTGGGCGCCGTCGCCGCCAAGACCGACAGCCGCGCCGCCGCCAGCGACCCGCGCAAGGAGATGGCGGAGTTTCTCGCCCCTCATCCGCAATCTCCCGCGCTCAACGGGGACGCCCCGCCCCGCGGCGAGTCTTTCGAGCGGCTGCTGCGCCAGGCCCAGAGCGCGGTCGGACGCAAGGACGCTTCCCCTTATTCCGAAGACCTGATGCCGCCGGCCGGCAGCCTGCTGCACGTGGTGGCGTGAACGCGGCACTTGACGCTGCTTTGCCCGCCGTGCTCTGATAAAGCCCATGAACTACGCAACCGCATCCGCAACCTTCTTTTGGTGGTGGCGCCTGAACTAAGGCGGCGCCGGCGTTTGCATACCCAAAACCCGGAAGCTGCCGATACGGCGGCATAGGGTTTCCAGCAGTACTCCTCCCCCCGGATCGGCAGTTTCCAACAAGCTCAAGCTTACTGGAGACCACTGTTATGAATCTGGACAGCATCACAGCCAAAGACATCATCCTGACCGGCGACCGCACCACCGGACAATTGCATCTGGGCCACTACGTCGGCTCGCTGCGCAACCGCGTGATCCTGCAAGACCGTTGCCGCCAGTTCCTGCTGCTCGCCGACGCCCAGGCGCTGACCGACAATATGGGCAACTATCTGAAGGTCCGCGACAATGTGCTGCAAGTGGCGCTGGATTATCTAGCGGTGGGCATAGACCCGGAAAAAAGCACCATCTTCATCCAGAGCCTGGTGCCGGAGCTGACCGAGCTGTCTTCCTACTATCTCAATCTGGTCACCGTGGCGCGTCTGGAGCGCAACCCCACCATCAAGGACGAGATCAAGCAGCGCGGCTACGAGCGCGACATCCCCGCCGGCTTCCTCACCTACCCCGCCGCCCAGGCCGCCGACATCACCGCCTTCAAGGCCAGCATCGTGCCGGTGGGCGAAGACCAGATTCCGATGATTGAGCAGACCAACGAGATCGTGCGCCGCTTCAACGGCAGCGTGGATCGGGCGGTGCTGGTGGAAGCGCGGGCGGTGGTGCCGGAGCAAGGCTCGCGTCTGCCCGGCATCGACGGCAAGGCCAAGATGTCCAAATCGCTGGGCAACACCATCACTTTGTCGGCCACGCCGGACGAGATCCGCCAGGCGGTGAAGATGATGTACACCGACCCCAATCACCTGCGCGTGGCCGATCCGGGCCAGGTGGAAGGCAATGTGGTGTTCACCTATCTGGACGTGTTCCATTCCGACACGGAGCAGGTGGCGGAATGGAAGGAGCATTATCGCCGCGGCGGCCTGGGCGACACCGTGATCAAGAAGCAGTTGGAAGAATGCCTGCAGACCCTGCTGGAGCCGATCCGCGCCCGCCGCGAGCAGTACGCGCGCGATCCGGCGGCGGTGATGGCGATGCTGAAGACCGGCACCCAGCGCGCGCGCGAAGTGGCGGCGGCCACGCTGGCCGAGGTGAAGACGGCGATGGGCTTGAACTACTACTAAGAGCCTTTTTACGATCTGCTGCGCGTCGGCGAGACCGCGTTGAAAACACACTCTTTAAGAGGAGAGCACCGCATGGAACAAGTCTACCAATGCCAAAACCTGGAAGAGGTGCGCGGCCAGATCGACCGCATCGACCGCGCGCTGGTGGCGCTGATCGCCGAGCGCGGCCTTTACGTGCGCCAGGCAGCGGCGTTCAAGCACAGCCGGGAAGAAGTGGAAGGCGGCAAACGCGTCGATCAGGTGATGCGCCGCGTCGAGCGTCTGGCCGGCGAACTGGGCGCCGACGCGGCGCTGACCGCGGCGGTCTACCGCACGATGATAGAGTACTTCATCGCCGATGAAATGGCGGCCTTCCGCGCCAAAGCGGCAGCCGATTGAGGCGGAGGCCGGCTTTCCCTACAATCGCTTCCATCCGCTGACCGCCGGCCGCCCTCCGCGGCCGGCGTTTTTCCCGCGGCCGGAGAACCTGAATGAACAAGATTGCCCTGTTGCTGCTCGCCTGCCTGACCGCGCCCGCGATGGCCGAGGAAGTGGGCGAGGTGTCCACCACCTTCAAGCTGCTCAGCCCCAACGACAAGGTGGTGGTGGAAGCTTTCGACGACCCGGCGGTGCAAGGCGTGGCCTGCTATATCTCGCGCGCCAAGACCGGCGGCTACAAGGGCGCGCTGGGCCTGGCCAAGGACCCGTCCCGCTTCTCGGTGGCCTGCCGCCAGGTGGGCGCGATCAAGTTCTCGCGGCCGCTGCCCAAGCAGGAGCAGGTGTTCAAGGAAGGCGCGTCCTTCATCTTCAAGCATGTGCGGGTGGTGCGCATCGTCGACGCCAAACGCAATACCCTGACCTACCTCAGCTATTCCGACAAGCTGCTGGACGGCAGCCCGGACAATGCGCTGACCGCGGTGGCGGTGCTGGATCAAAAGATCCCGTTGCAACCCTGAAATAAAAGCGATTGATTATTAACGATTTCTTTGCATGACGGGCATCAGCTAAACGGCAGCTCAACGCGCAAGCCGTCATAGCCGACCTCCACGCCGGGCGGACATTCGGCGCTGAGCGCGCCGAATTCCAGCCTGTGGGTCATGTGGATCAGCACCGTGCGTTCGGCGCCGATGCGCTCGGCCCAGGCAAAGGATTGCCGCACGCCGAGGTGGGACGGATAGGGATCGTGGTTCAGGCAGTCCAGGAACAAGAGCTTCAGCCCCTGCAACAAGGGCAGGCTGCTGTCAGGGATGTCCGACACGTCGGTCAGCCAGGCCATGTCGCCGACGCGCCAGCCGAGGCAAGGCCAGGAACCGTGTTGCAAGGGCACGGGCGTCAGCGTGACGCCGCCGCAGTCCACCGGCCCGTCCACCTGCTGCGGCAGCAGCACCGGCTTGTCCCACATCTTGGACGGCGGCAGCAGCGCGTAGTCGAAACGGCTCTTGATATTGTCCAGGGTGAAGGCGTTGCCGTAGAGCGTGATCGGCCCCTTCTTCACGTAGCAGAAGGCGCGCAGGTCGTCGATCCCGTTCAGGTGGTCGGCGTGCGGATGGGTGTACAGCACCGCGTCCACCTGGCTCAGCCCTTCGCGCAGCGCCTGCTGCCGCAGGTCCGGCCCGGTGTCGATCAGCAGCCCCTGGCCGGCCGCCTTGATATAGGCGCTGGCGCGGGTGCGGCGATTGCGCGGATCCGGCGAACGGCAGGTGACGCAGTCGCAGCCTATGGCCGGCGTGCCGGAACTGGAGCCGCAGCCCAGGATGGTGACTTCAAGCGAACCCAATGGCGTTTCCCAAGTAATAAGGCATCAGCGGCAGCGCTCGGGGCGCTCCGCCTTCTCGCGCACCCAGCCGCCGTCGCAGCGGACATTGCCGTCGGCGTCTTGCTGGCAGCCGCCGCGCGGCTGCTTGGCGCAATACGGATTGCCGTCGCGCGACAGCAGGCAGGCGCCGGGGCCGGCGTATGTGACGCCGTTGGCGCGCACCACGCCGCCGCCCGGATAAGGCGAGCACAGCACGTTGCCGAATTCATCGATCGCGCATTCGCCCTTGCCGCACATCGCCTGTCCGCGCTGCACCAGGGCGATGCCGCCGTCTTCGGAACAATAACTGCGTCCGTTCAGATTGACGCAATTGGCCCAGGCCTGGGCCGAGAACAATATGGCCAGCAAGGCCAGCAAGGCCAGCCCGGACAGCAAGATTCGCTTCATGCGCTTTCTCCGCTTCAACGGCTGGCCTTGGAGAACAGCCGGAAAAAGTTATCGCTGGTGACACGCGCCACCTCTTCCACCGCCATGCCGCGCAGCTCGGCGATGTGCGCGGCCACATGGCGGACATAGGCCGGCTCGTTGACCTTGCCGCGATACGGCACCGGCGCCAGATACGGGGAATCGGTTTCGATCAGCATCCGATCCAGCGGCACTTTCTGCGCCACTTCCTTGACCTGGGCCGCGTTCTTGAAGGTCACCACACCGGAGAAGGAAATGTAGAAGCCCAGCTCCAGCGCGGCTTGCGCCACCTCCCAGGTTTCGGTGAAGCAATGCATCACGCCGCCGCACGCCTCGGCGTTTTCTTCCCGCATCAGCCGGATGGTGTCCTCGGCGGACTCGCGGGTGTGGATCACCAGCGGCAGGCCGACGCGCTTGGCGGCGCGGATATGGGTGCGGAAGCGCTGATGCTGCCATTCCAGATCGCCCTTGCACCAGTGGTAGTCGAGTCCGGTTTCGCCTATGCCCACCACCCGCGGGTGCGCGGCCAGCGCCACCAGTTCGTCCTCGCTGTACTCTTCCGCTTCCGGGTCGTCCGGATGCACGCCCACGGTGGCGTATAGATTGCCGTGGCTCTCCGCGAGTTCCAGCACTTGCGGATATTTGGGACGGCTGACGCCGATCACCAGCGCGTGGCTGACCTGGTTGGCCTGCATATTGGCCAGCACTTCCGGCATGCGCGCGGCGAGGTCGGGAAAATTGATATGGCAGTGGGAGTCGATAAACATATTTGCGTCAATCAGGCTGCGGCGCGCGGACGCGCGCCGCTAAAACAATCACATGGTATGAGTGGGCCGGCTGGAGTTGAGCACGCCGCTGAGCAGGGCCTCGATCTTGTCCTTGGCCTGCTTGCCGGCGTCGCCGGCGACGAACTCGACGCCGACGCCCTGCACCCGGCTGTTGTTGGCGCCGGCCGGCGTCAGCCACACCACCTTGGCTTGCACCGCGATGCGCTGCGGGTCGTCCATCAGGGTCAGCAGCAGGAACACCTCCTCGCCCAGCTTCATTTCCTTATTGGTGGGAATGAAGATGCCGCCGTGGCGCACAAAGGGCATGTAGGCGGCGAACAGCGCGCTGCGCTCCTTGATGTGCAGGGACAGCACCCCGGGACGGTTGGGATTCAGGTCCGGGCGAGTGGCGGAATTGTCCATACTTGGCTAACCCTCTGTGTCAGGCGGCCTTGCCGCTGGCGAATATCTTCAGATAGTCCATCAGCACCGCTTCCAATTGCAAGCGCGTGTTCAAGGTATGCTGGCCGAACGGCGCCAGTTGGTTGAGCGTCTGCTGACACGCCATCAATTGCGCGATGTCGGCGCGCGCCGCCAGTTGCTGCAAGGCGCGCTCCTGATCTGGATAATAGCGGACCAAACCGGCCAGTCTCAAACTCGCCAGATCATGCAGCCACTTCATCAGCCAGCCTATGGGCAGCAACAGCGGCAGTTTCTGCTTGTCCACCGCCTCCGCCAGCTGCAGCACATTGGCGAAGCTGGGCTGGCCCAGGCCCTGGACGAACTGGCCGCGCAGCTTGGCCAAAGCCGGATCGTGGTCGAACAGCGGCGCGCCGCCGTTATGGGCCAGTTCCAGTTCCGCGTCCGCCACGCCCTGCTCGCGCAGCCAGGCCAGCGCCTGGGCCTGGTGCGGCCGCGTCAGCGGAAACTGGCGGCAACGGCTGCGTATGGTGGGCAGCAAGCGCTGCGGCGCATGCGCCACCAGCAGGAACAGCACCTCGGCCGGCGGCTCTTCCAGGATTTTGAGCAAGGCGTTGGCGGCGGCCGGATTCAGGCTTTCCGCCGGTTCCACCAGCACAACGCGCCGGCCGGCGCGATGCGCGCTCAGGTGGGCGAAATCGATCACATCGCGCACCGCCTCGATCTTGATCACCGGCAGCTTGCGGCTGACTTTCTTGCCCTCGGCGCCTTCCTTGCCTTCCTCGTCCTCGTCGCCCAGCGGCGACAAGCGGCGGAAGTCCGGGTGGGTGCCGTGCCGATACCAGCGGCAGGCCTCGCATTCGCCGCAAGGCTGGTGGCCGGCCTGCGGGCGTTCGCATAGCAGCGACTGGGCCAGGTGTTCGGCGAACTCCAGCTTGCCGATGCCGGCGGCGCCGGTGAACAGCCAGGCATTGGGCAGGCGTTCGCGCTCGGCGTTCAGCCGGGTCCAATCGCCTTCTTGCCAGGGCAGCAGCATCACGCGGCCTCCAGCAGTTTTTGCAGGCAGGCCGCGATGTCGACCTGGATCTCGGCGATGGAGCGGCTGGCGTCCAGCACCGCGAAACGCGGCTGGCCGGCGGCGCGGCGCAAATAGGCTTCGCGCACGCGCACGTGGAAGTCGGCCTTCTCCTGCTCGAAGCGGTCCAGCTGCCGGGTCTTGGACATGCGCTCGGCCGCCACTTCCAGCGGCAGGTCGAACAGCAGGGTCAGGTCCGGCTGCAAACCGTGCTGCACCCATTGTTCCAGTTCGGCGATGCGCTCGAACGGCACGCCGCGGCCGCCGCCCTGGAAGGCGAAGGTGGAATCGGTGAAGCGGTCGGACACCAGCCACTGGCCGGCGGCGAGCGCGGGCTCGATCACGCTGTGCAGCAATTGCTGGCGCGAAGCGAACACCAGCAGGGTTTCCGCGTCCAGCGAGGCCTCGGTGTCCACCGCCAGCAGCAGCTCGCGGATTTTCTCGCCCAAAGGGGTGCCGCCCGGTTCGCGAGTGAATACGGCGTTGACGCCGTGTTGCGCCAGCCAATCGCGGATGAAGGCCAGATGGGTGCTTTTGCCGGCGCCGTCTATGCCTTCCAGGCTGATGAAGCGGCCGCGTTGCTGCTCTAGCGCCATTACTGTCCTTTCTTCAAAATATATTTGCGCACCGCCTGATTGTGTTCGTCCAGCGTTGCGGAGAAATGCGAAGTGCCGTCGCCGCGAGCGACGAAATACAAGGCCTTGGTTTCGGCCGGATTGGCCGCCGCGTCCAGCGCCGCCTTGCCGGGCAAGGCGATGGGCGTGGGCGTCAGGCCGGCGCGGGTATAAGTGTTGTAAGGCGTGTCGCGGCGCAGATCGGCCTTGCCTATCTTGCCCTGGTACAGACTGCCCATGCCGTAGATCACCGAGGGATCGGTCTGCAAGCGCATGCCCTGCTTCAAGCGGTTGACGAACACCCCCGCCACCATTGGACGGTCGGCGTCTTCGCCGGTTTCCTTCTCAATCAGGCTGGCCATGATCAGCAGCTCGTAAGGCGTGCGGTAAGGCAGCTCCGGTTTGCGCGCCGCCCAGGCCGCTTCCAGCCGCTGCTGCATCGCGCCGAAGGCCTGGCGGTAGAGCTCCGCGTCCTCGGTGTCCGGCGAGAACAGATAGGTGCTGGGGAAGAACAGGCCTTCCGGCTTGGCGTCGCCGAAGCCCAGCCGCCGCATGATCTCCTCGTCGCTCCAGTCCTTGGCCGTATGCTTGATGTCGGGGTTGCGGTCTATCGCCTGGCGGAATTGGCGGAAGGTCCAGCCCTCGATCACCGTCAGGCTGGCCTCGTCCGGATGGCCGTCGGCCAGGCGGTTCAGGATGTCCAGCATCGATGCCTGGCCGTCGAAACGATACAGGCCAGCCTTGATCTTGCGGTCCACGCCTTGCAGGCGGGCCAGGGCCACCATCACCTGGCGGCTGCGAACCACGCCCTCCTGCTCCAGTCCCCGCGCCACTTGGCTCAGGGTGCGGTTGGGCCCCACGGTCAGCTTGTAACCGGCTTCCGGCAGGCCAACCGGAATCAGGACCACCCAAACCAGCCAGGCACAGCCCAGCGCAAGGCACAGCAAGAACAGGCGAAACAGAGTTTTCATCATTTGACGGGAAGCATGAGACAGCGCAGCGGGACGATCGCGCATGATACCAGACAAGCCGGCCTGACCGACATGTCAGGCCCGCCCCCCGCAATCAAGCAAAGTTTGCGCCAAATCAACTGTCCACCTTTCCATTTTGCATAGTTTTGCTCGCGTTCTATACCTGATTAAATGGACTGCTTAAATGATGCGAGTCTTTTCATGAAGCCATTCTTCAATCTGGGATGCGCATTGGTGGCCTGGACGGCGCTGGCCAGATTGGCGGCAGTCCGGCAGACCGACAGGGATTTATGGCGCCTGCCGATGGACGCTTTCCGACAAGGAGGGCATCCGCAGCAATTGACTTACCAGCAATCCCCCGCTGCGCTGAGCGGCTACCACGCGCTGATCGTGGAGCCTTTGCTGCTGTTGAACCGCCAGCAGGACGGCGGCTGGCAGCTGCTGCAAACCGCGGAACAGGAAAACGCCAACCAGATCATGCGCCGCCAGGTGGCCGCGCTGCTGCAGGCCTGGCCTATCGCGCTGACCGACGTGGCCACCGCCGGCGTGCTGCGCTTGCGCATCGCGGTGGCCGCGCGTCAGTCTCGGATTGCCCAGGACAGCCAGCCGCTGAACAGCAGCCACGTGGCGCTGCAACTGCCTTGCATGGCTTCCAATATAGAACCCTATCTGCAACTGGTGTCCTCGGTGTCCCAATTGGAAGACGCGCTGGGACGGGGCGTGGTCGCCGGCGGCGTCACCATGCAGTCGCAAGCCGAAGCCGCCTCCGGCGACGAAGACGACGGCTGGCGGCAGCTGCTGACCCAGGACTGGTCCCCGCTGCTGCGCCAACAACTGGCGCCGGCGACGCGGCGCGGCGCGGCCTCGACGACGCGATAAGCCGCATGAAGACAGTCCGCCCCGTCACAAAGTCGCAACAATATAGAGGGAACGCCGCTTGGCGGCCGCAGTCCATCTCCCACGCAATCTCCACTGAGCCCGCACGATGAAACCATTCTTTAAACTCGCCTGCGCGCTGATGGCTTCCGCCTTGCTGGCCAATATCGGCCACGCCGGGGAGCCGCCGGAGAATCTGGTCCTGCTGCCCAGCGAAGCCTTCCATCCCAACCCTGAGCATGCCGGCCAGGTGCTGTACCTGCAGCCCGGCGTCGATCTGAAACGCTATCACGGCATCCTGATCGAGCCGCTGATTTTCCTGGGCCGCCAAGCGGACGGCCAATGGCTGGCGACGGCGGCGGACGAGCACAACCGCCTAGACGCCTGCTACCGCAACAGCCTGGCCCGGGCGCTCTGCCGCGAGGGACTGCCGGTGGCCGCCGCGCCCGGTCCGGGCATCGCCCGGCTGCGCGTGGCGGTGGGCGACATGCTCAGAGAGCTGGCCGGCCCCAAGGAACGGCGCCCCGTGAAGACCGCCCTCAATCTGGCGCGCTTCGCCGACGACATCGATCCCTATCTGGCCCAGGTGTCCACCGTGGGTCAGCTGGAAGACTCCGAATCCGGGCTGCTGCTGGCCGGCGGCGTCAATCTGCTGGGCAAGGACATGGACCTCGCCAACGCGCAACCGTCCAATGCGGAATGGCTGCAACAGCGCGTCGACCTTTGGAGCAGCCACCACGCGCGGCAGATGGCCCAGCATCTGGCTGCGGCTACGTCGTTTGGGGAGTAGGCTAGCGCCCAGGCTGGCGGCATAATGGTCGCCTCACCTCTTGTCAGAAAGCCGACCATGCCGCGCAAACTACTGAGCTTCTTGCTGTTGTTGTCCCCGCTGTTCGCCGCCGCCGACACCGTCACCGTGGCGGTCGCCAGCAATTTCCAGCAGACGCTGGACAAGATCGCGGTGGAGTTCAAGGCCGCCAGCGGCCACGACATCAAGGCTAGCGGCGGCGCTTCCGGCAAGCTCACCGCGCAGATCCGCCAGGGCGCGCCCTTCGACGTGTTCCTGTCCGCCGACGACGAACGCCCGGCCGAACTGCTGCGCGACAAGATAGGCAAACCCGACAGCCGCTTCACCTACGCCATCGGCAAGCTGGCGCTGTGGAGCAAACAGCGCGACGACGCCGGCGAAGCCGCGCTGCGCGGCGGCAACTTCAACAAGCTGGCCATCGCCAACCCGGCGGCCGCGCCCTATGGCCGCGCGGCGATGGAAACCCTGACCGCGCTCAAGCTCGTCGACGCGCTCAAACCCAAGTTCGTCACCGGCGACAATATCAGCCAGACCATGCAGTTCGCCCAGGTCGGCGGCGCCGACTTCGCCTTCGTCGCTTACGCGCAGCTGCTGGAACAAGGCATCTCCGACCGCTACTGGCTGGTGCCGGCCAAGCTGCATCAGCCGATACGCCAGGACGCGCTACTGGTGCGCGACACGCCGGCGGCCAGGGCCTTCCTCGCCTTCCTCAAGGGCGACAAGGCGCGCGCGCTGATCAAGAAAGCGGGCTACGACTTCGCGCAATGATGGCTTCCGAATGGGCGGCCATCGCGCTGACGCTGCGGCTGGCCGCCATCAGCACCCTGATCCTGCTCCTGCTGTGCGTGCCGCTGGGCTGGTGGCTGTCGCGCACGCGTTCGCGCCTCAAGCCGGTGATAGAGGCCGGCGCGACGCTGCCGCTGGTGCTGCCGCCCACGGTGCTGGGCTTCTATCTGCTGGTCGCCTTCGGCCCGCACGGCCCCATCGGCCAGCTGACCGCCTGGTTGGGCTGGCCCGGCCTCGCCTTCACTTTTCAAGGGCTGATCATCGCCTCGGTGCTGTACTCCTTGCCCTTTGTGCTGCAACCGCTGATCGTCAGCTTCAACGCGGTGCGGCGCGAGGAAATCGAAACCGCGATGGTCTTGGGCGCCAACCGCTGGCAGCGGCTGACCCGCGTCATCCTGCCCAGCTGCCGCTCCGGCGTGCTGGCCGCCGCCAGCATGGGCTTCGCCCACACCGTGGGCGAATTCGGCGTGGTGCTGATGATAGGCGGCAATATCGAAGGGGAAACCCGGGTCATTTCCATCGCGCTGTACAACCACGTGGAACAGGCCGACTACGCCAGCGCCCACCGTCTGGGCCTGCTGCTGGTGCTGTTCGCCTTCTCCACCCTCGCCCTGGTCTACCGCCTCAACGCGCGCCAGCGCCGCTACGACTAAGACGCGCTCGCAAAATTCCTGACCTGCCTTGCGCCCGACGGGCGCTGCCTGCGTCGGCGCGCCTTGGCTCAGCTTCCCCAAGAGGCTCTCTTAGCGGTTCTTAAGAGGCCGCGAATCCGGCCGCGTTTACTGACAATGCTGACATCTATCGATGCAAACCGTTACATGACGTCAACAAAACGCAGTGTTCATGCGCTATAACTTGGAGTATCGTTTTTCTCGCCCGTCATGGGCCCGACAACCTGTGCTACCAAGGATGAATCATGCGCAAATACCTGATGATCGCTGTTCTGGCCCTGACTTCCGCCAACCTGGCGCTGGCTGACGCCGCCTGCGACGCCAAAGCCGCCGAGAAGAAACTGGCCGGCGCCGCCAAAAGCAGCTTCCTGAAGAAATGCGAGAAAGACAGCGCCGCGGCCAACGCCCAGAAAGCCTGCGACGTCAAAGCCGCCGACAAGAAACTCGCCGGCGCGGCCAAGGCCAGCTTCGTGAAGAAATGCGTGAAGGACGCGGCTCCGGCCAAGTAAGCCCCCTCCCCGGCGGCCTGTCCGCCGGGACAGCCCGCTCGCCGGCAAGTCCCTGATTTTTCGCCTACACTGAGATGTGGCAACAGGGATTCTGCGGGTGAGCCATGGCAAACAATATCCTTGGAAATTACAATCCGCTGTTATCGCTTTTCGGCAATAACAACCAACTCTTGAGCGGTTTATTGGGCTCCTCGCCCATTGTGCCGCTGATCCGGAGCAGCAACAGCTCGCCAAGCGCCGGCACCGATCCCAATGTGGTGCTGATTTCCGGGCTGGGCCAATTGCTGTCCAGCCTGAACATCTTCCAAGACAGCCTGCAACAGATCTATTCCCCGTACGCGGTCAACAACTCCATCAGCGGCAGCAGCAGCAATCCGTCGGTGGCCAGCGTCTCCACCGCCGCCGGCGCGCAAAACGGCAATTACAGCATATCCGTCTCGCAACTGGCCCAGGCTCACAGCGCGGTCACCGCCTTCACGCTGCCGGACACCAGCAGCACCGCGGTGGGCAGCGGCAGCCTGACCATCAAGACCGGCAGCTACGCCTACACATCGTCCACCTCGGCCAGCAGCTTCACGCCCAGCGGCAGCTCGGCCACGCTCTCCATCAGCAACGGCACGCTGTCCAGCATCGCCACCGCCATCAACGGCTCCGGCGTCGGCATGGTGGCCAATATCGTGCAGAACGCCTCCGGCAATTATCAATTGCAGATCAGCGCCGCCCAGACCGGCGCCAGCAACAATTTCCAGATCCTGGTCAGCGACAACGACGGCAACAATACGGATCAGAACGGCTTGTCGCGCTTGGCTTTCGACCAGACCCAGGCGGTGGGCAGCGGGCAGAATCTGACCCAGACCCAGGCCGCGCAAAACGCCAACTACCTGATCAACGGCGCCTCCGGCTCCAACGCCGGCAATAGCGGCATCTCGCTGGGTGCCTCGGTATCCATGGACTTGCTGTCCACCGGCAGCACCAATATCTCGGTCAAGCTGGATCTGAACGGCCTCAACGGGCAGGCGCAATCGCTGGCCGACGCCTTCAACACCCTGCAAGGCAGCCTGAACGCGCTGCTGGTCAGCGGCGGCCTGCTCAGCCGCGACCCCATCGCCAAGCAATTGGCCAACAGCATGAACCAGCAGGCCGGCGCCAGTTACAGCAACGGCAGCTCGCTGCTGGTCAAGCTGAACCAGATCGGCCTCAATTTTCAATATCCGCAGCAGTTCGGCCAGATGGGCAGCCTCAGCCTGAGCAACAACAGCCTGCAAAGCGCTTACAGCGGCGACTCCCAGGGCGTGGCCAATCTGCTCTACACCGCCGCCCGAGCGCTGAACTGGCTGGCCAACAGCTACGCCTCCTATGGCAACGGCACCATTCCGCAAACCCTAACCGCCTTGCAGAAAATGCAATTCAGCCTGCAGCTGCGTCAGTCGGCCACCCCGACGTCCAATACCGTCCCCGCCAACCTCGCCTCCTTGACCGGCAACCAGTCCGGCACCATCCAGCTGAGCGCGCAGCAGATCAGCGCGCTATCGCTGTACGCGATGGTTTACTCTCTGGGCGCGCCCTATGCGGTCAATTCCCAGATTCTGAACAACGGCCTGGGCCTGTCCGGCAACGGCAACAGCGGCAATGGCATCTCCACTTATGCATGATTGATATTTGCTATTTGTTTTTCATCTAGCATTGCCTGCGCCGTATTGTCTCGTTAAAATTCATCGGATGATTGGATGAATAAGGAGGCCGCATGCCGGCGCTGCCCTATAAACGCTCGCTGGTCGACATCGCCGTGGAAAACATCGCCAAACGTCTGGCGGACGGCGACTGGCCGATAGGCGCTCGCATTCCCACCGAACCGGAACTGGCGGAGCAGCTGGGCGTCAGCCGCAACACGGTGCGCGAGGCGGTGCGGGTGCTGCTCTACGCCGGCCTGCTGGAGGTGCGCCAGGGCGACGGCAGCTATGTGCGCGCCACGGTCAACCCCGGCGAGGCGATGCGCGCCATCAGCCGCGCCAGCCTGCGCGAGCACTTGGAAGTGCGCTGCATGCTGGAGGAAAGCGCGGCGCGGCTGGCGGCCGGCCGCTGCCCGGAAGCGGATCTCAGCGCGATAGCGGACGCGCTGGCGCGGCGCGGCGAACGCCTGCCGCAGGAGCCGCTGGAGGACTTCATCGAGCGGGATCTGGAATTTCATCTCGCCATCGCCAACGCCAGCGGCAACCAGGCTTTGGCCGAGCTCTACGCCTATTTTTCGCGCGCGGTGCGCCAGCACGTGCAGCAATCCATCCTGGACGAGGCCTTGCCGGACCCGGACCTCGCCGCCCACCAGGCCATTTACGAAGCCATACGCCAGCGCCGGCCGGACGAGGCGGCGCGCGCCGCCGCCGCCATCACCCGCCCCTTGCTGGAGGCGCTGGACCGCTTGCTGAATCGCTCCACCACGGATTAAGCCCGATTTGAGCCGGCCCCCAGGCGCGGGGAGCCGGCTCCGACAACAACAAAAGCGCAGAAGGAAAACCCATGTCCACACCCAAATCCATGCCGGATCATCTGCCGGTTGAAGACACGCTGATCGACGCCGAGATCGACGACGCCGGCGTGCAAAGCCAGCGCCCCGCGCTGCACCGTCCCTGGCTCTTGCTGCTGGGCCTGATCCTGGTCGGCGTCAATCTGCGGCCGGCGCTGTCCAGCCTGTCCCCGGTGCTGCACGACGTCGCCGCCAGCCGCGGGCTCAGCGGCCTGATGGCCGGCCTGCTCACCACGCTGCCAGTCGCTTGCCTAGGCGTGTTCGGCCCGCTGGCGCCGCGGCTGGCCCGCCTCTGGGGCAGTGAAAAGACCATCGCGCTGATTCTGGTGACCCTGGCGCTGGGCATCTTGCTGCGCACCCAGTTCGGCCAATTCGGCCTGTTCGCCGGCTCGGCGCTGGCCGGCGCCAGCATAGGCATCATCGGCGTGCTGCTGCCCGGCATCGTCAAGCGCGACTTCCCCGCCCAAGTCAGCCTGATGACCGGCGTCTACACCATGGCGCTGTGCCTGGGCGCGGCGCTGGCCGCCGGCCTGACCGTGCCGGCGATGCGCTGGATGGGGAACAACTGGCAGGGCGCGCTGGCGATCTGGGCGAGCCCGGCGCTGCTGGCGCTGCTGGTGTGGTGGCCGCAGACGCGGAGCCGGCAGACGTCCCACCACGGCCAATGGCTGGTGCGCGGCCTGCTGCGCGACCCTCTGGCCTGGCAGGTGACTTTGTTCATGGGCCTGCAGTCCTCGATGGCCTACATCGTGTTCGGCTGGCTGCCGTCCATTCTGATTGACCGCGGCGAGACCGCGCTGCACGCCGGCCTGCTGCTGTCCATCTCCATCATGGTGCAGGTACTGTCCTCGCTGCTGGTGCCGGCCCTGGGACAGCGCTGCCGCGACCAGCGGCCGCCGATCGCCGCCACCGTGGCGCTGGTGATCAGCGGCCTGTTGGGCATGTTGTTCGCTCCCACCGACAGCCTGCTGCTCTGGGCGGTCTTGCTGGGCCTGGGCCAGGGCGGCCTGTTCAGCATGGCGCTGAGCCTGCTGGCGCTGCGCTCGCCGGACCCCCATGTCGCCGCCCATTTGTCCGGCATGGCTCAGGGCGTCGGCTACGCGCTGGCCTCGCTCGGCCCGCTCAGCGTGGGCCTGATCCGCGACCAGACCCACGCGCTGTGGCCGCTGGGCCTGTTGTTCTCGCTGATCTCCGCCGCCACCTTCGCCATGGGCATGCTGGCCGGACGCAAGCGTCTGGTGCAGGTGGAGTCGCGTCCGCTCTAAGAACCTGCTTACGATCTGCTACGCGTCGTGGAGCGTTACACGGTGAGTACGGCTTCAAAATGCTCATGTACCGTGTGTACACTCCGCTTTTTCAGCCGTTTTCGCCTTGTCTCGCCCTTGCTCGCGAGATCGTAAACCGGTTCTAAGCCATCCGCGGACCAAACAAAACCCCGGGCTTGCCCGGGGTTTTGTTTGGAGGTGAAACGGCTCAGCCCTTGGGCCGGCCGACAATGCCGTAACGCCGCCACAAGTCCGGCAGGCTCTCCTTGCCCAGCGGAATGGCGCTCTTGCCCAAGGCCAGCCGGTCCGGCAGCGAGTCCATGTCGCCGTCCCAGCCCGGCGCCCCTTCTTCCAGCACCGCGGCCAGGTCGCGGTCGTCCACCGCCGCCAGCTCGCCGCCGATCTCGATCAGCAACATGCCCTCCGGCGTCAGCCAGGCGGAGCGCGCCGGCACGTCGTCGTCGTAGGGCAGCGTGCGCCAGCCCGACGGAGTGCGCCGCGCCACCAGCGGCGCGGCGTCCAGCGTCACATAGACTTTCTGCGGCCCGTTCTGCACATAACAGCGCCCCAGCCCGTCGCGGCTGTAATTGCGGCCGAAAAACTCCACCATCGCCTCGTGCTGCAGGCGTTCGTCCTTGATCCACCACTGGCCGCGCGCATCCAGCCGCAGCCAGCCGAACACGGCGGGCACGTTCGGCCACTTGGCCATTGCCGCCTGTACTATCGCATCCATCATGCGTCTCCTTGCGGGCTTGCTCCCGCTTGATTCTCAGCTTTGACCACTACACTCAGATCGCTCTCAACACCGCCATCGGCGACGTTCTGGTCACCCGCCCCACAAGCGGCCAACCGGCCACCACCACCACCAGCGCGCCGCTGGCGACGCCGGCGGGCAACAGCCACGGATTGAACACCAAGGGCAGATTGAACAATTTGACCGAAGCCAAAGCGCCGATGCCCATGGCGCCCAAGGCCGCCAATAAACCGGAAAACGCGCCCAACCAGGCCAGCTCCGCCAGCACCACGCTGCGCACCTGCCGCCGCGACGCCCCCAGCGCCCGCATCAGGCCGACATCGAACAGCCTCTCGTCGCGAGTGGCCGCCAGCGACGCCCACAACACCAGCACGCCGGCGGCCAGGGCCAGGCCGAACATGGCCTCGATGCCGCGCGACAGCTTGTCCATCATCGCCCTCACCTCGCTCAGGATCGCCCCAACATCGATCACGGTCAGATTGGGAAACTCGCCCACCAGGCGGTTGACGAAGTCCTCGTCCGCCGCCTCCAGCCGGAAGCTGGTGATCCAGCTGGCCGGCTGCTGGCTGAACTGGCCCGGCGTGCCGATCACGAAGAAATTGACGCGGAAGCTGTCCCACGGCACCTCCCGCAAACTGCTCACCTTGGCGCGGTAAGCGGTGCCGGCCAGATCGAAGACCAGCGTGTCCCCCAGCTTGATGCCCAAGATGGCGGCCAGCTCGCGCTCCACCGAGAACTGCGGCGGAATCCGTTTCTGAGGCTGCCACCACTGGCCCGCCGTCAGCTTGTTGCCCGGCGGCAATTCGTCGCGCCAGGACAGGTTGAACTCCCGCTCGGCCAGCCGACGCGCGCGTTCGTCCTCGTAAGCCGACGGCCGCACCGGATGCTCGTTGATCGCGATCAGCCGCGCCCGCACCATGGGCGCCAGCTCCGGCGCCACGCGTCCCTCCACCGCGAAGGCGTTGCGCACGCCGTCGAGCTGGTGGCGCTGGATATTGATGACGAATTTATTCGGCGCATCCGCCGGCACGCTGCGCTGCCAGGCGCCGATCAGGTCGTCGCGCACAATGGTCAGCGTCAGCAAGGCCATCAGGCCCACCGACAAGGACACGATCTGGATCACCGCCAGCCAGTGGCGGCGCGCGATATTGGCGATGCCGAAGCGCCAGCCCACCCGGCGTCCGCGCGGCAGCCGCCGCATCAGATAGACCACGCCCAGCGCCAGCGCGCCCACGGCGGCGAAGAAGCCCAGCATGCCGGCCAGCAGCCAGCCGGCCACCGCCAGATCGCCCACCTGCCAGGCGGCCAGGCCCAGCAAGGCCACCAGGGCCAGCAAGGGCGCCAGCACGCCCTGGCGGGTCGGCGTCAATTCATCGCGCAGCACCGCGGCCGGCGGCACGTCGCGTATGCCCATCAAGGGCGGCAGAGCCAGGCCGGCCAGCAACACCAGCGAGGCCAGCGGCCCCACCAGCCAGGTCAGCCAGCCCGGATCGGGCAGTATTTCGCCGACATAGCCGCTGGCCAAGCGCATCAAGGCCAGCTGCACGCCGAAGCCGCCGGCGGTGCCCAAGGCGCCGGCCAGCAGGCCCAGCAAGAGGAATAGGCTGACGAACAGCCCCCACACCTCGCCCGCCGTCAGGCCCAGGCAGCGCAGCACCGCCACCTGCTGCCAATGGCGCGCCAGATAGCGGCGGACCACCAGCGCCACCGCCGACGCCGCCAGCGCCACGGTCAGCATCGCGGTCAGGCCCAGGAAACGCCGCGCGCGCTCCAGCGCGGTGCGCACTTCCGGCCTCGCCTCCTCGACGTTTTCCAGCCGCGCGTCCTTGGGCTTGGCCTTGTCCAGCCACTGACGGAAGTCGGCGATGCCGCGGTCGTCGCCGGCGAACATCAGCCGCCAGCGCGCGCGGCTGCCCTCCTGGATCAGACCGGTGGCGGCCAGGTCGGCGCGGTTGAACATCAGCCGCGGCACGAAGTTGTACAAGTCCATCGCGCCGTCCGGCTCGCGGACGATTTCGCCGGCCAGCCGCAGTTGCGCGCCGCCCACGCCCAGGGTGTCGCCCAGTTTCAGCTTCAAGCGCCGCATCAGGCGGGCGTCGGCCCAGGCGGTGCCCGCGGTCGGCCGCAAGCTGCCGGTTTCCACGCGGCCGTCGGCCAGGCGCACGCTGACTTCGCCGCGCAAGGGGTAGTTGTCGCTGACCGATTTATACGTGGCCAAAGCCGCCTGACCGCCGGAAAACACCATGGAGGGAAAGCTGATGTTGTCGGCCAGCCGCAGACCGCGCTTTTCCGCCTCGCGGCGGATGGGTTCCGGCGCCGGCTGATTGCCGTTCAGCACCAGGTCGGCGGCCAGCAGCTTCGTGGCCTGGGTGGTCAGCGCGCGTTCCACGCGATCGGAGAAAAAGGCCACGCTGCTCATCGCCATCACCGCCACCACCAGGGCCAGGGCCAGGATGGTCAGTTCGCCGGACACCAGTTCGCGGCGGATGAAGCGCAACACCAGGGTCAAGCGGCCGGCCAGAGTCATGAGCGCGCCCCGTTGAGCTTGCCTTCCACCAGCCGGTAGATGGCGTCGCAGCGGCTGGCCAGCTCGGTGTCGTGGGTGACCAGCACCAGGGCGGTGCCCTGTTCGGCGTTGAGCTGGAACAGCAGATCGATGATCTGTCGGCCGCTGTGCGGGTCCAGATTGCCGGTGGGTTCGTCGGCGAACAAGAGGCCGGGATGAATGACGAAGGCGCGCGCCAAGGCCACCCGCTGCTGTTCGCCGCCGGACAGATGGCGCGGATAATGGCCCAGCCTATGGCTGAGGCCGACGCGGTCCAGCATCTGCCGCGCCGCTTCGCGCGCGTCGGCGCGGCCGGCCAGCTCCAGCGGCAGCATCACGTTTTCCAGCGCGGTCAGTTGCGGCATCAGCTGGAAATTCTGGAACACGAACCCCACCTTGTCTCTGCGCAGCAGCGCGCGCGCGTCTTCGCTCAAGCCGGACAGCGCCTGGCCGAACAAGGACACCTCGCCGCCGGACGGATGATCCAGCCCCGCCAACAGGGACAACAAGGTAGACTTGCCGGAGCCGGAAGCGCCGACGATGGCCACGCTCTCGCCCGGATACAAGGTCAGCGTGGCGCTGCGCAGGATGTTCAGCGGCTCGCCGTGGAAATGCACCTGCTTGGCCAGCTCGCTGGCCGCCAACACCGCCTGGGTTTCAATTGGATTCATTTATGCGCTCGATACTAAGCAAAGTTCTACTTTCCGCCGGCCTGTGCCTGCTGATGCTGCCGGCGTCCGCCGCGACGATACTGGTCTTCGGCGACAGTCTGTCAGCCGGTTACGGCCTCTCTCCCGGCCAGGGCTGGGTCAGCCTGCTCGCCAAGGAGATGGGGGCGAAGCACCGCATCGTCAATGCCAGCATTTCCGGCGAAACCACCGCCGGCGGCCTGGCCCGCCTGCCGGACGCGCTGGCGCGCCATCGCCCGGACATCGTGGTGCTGGAATTGGGCGCCAACGACGGCCTGCGCGGCCTGCCGCTGGAGCAAATGCGCGGCAACCTGTCCAAGATGATCGCCTTGGCCAAACAAAGCAAGGCCAAGGTGGTGCTGGTGGGCATGGCCCTGCCCCCGAACTATGGCCCGCAATACGGCGCCGAGTTCCGCAAAGCCTACGCCGACCTGGCCAGGCGCGAGCGCCTGTCCTTCGTTCCGCTGCTGGTGGCCGGATTCGAGGCCGATCTATCCAAGTTCCAGCCGGATGGCTTGCACCCGGCCGCCGCCGCCCAGCCCGCGATGATGCGCACGGTCAAGGCCAAGCTGCCGCTGAGCTGAAAAGCCGCGGCGTCCCGGACGGACGGATATTCATGGTGTTGACTTTCTTCGTTGCAACGCAGCAAGATAAGTCAAAAGCATAATCATATCCTGGATTCTTATGAGCCGCCCGCCCCCTCCCCCTGGCTGAAACGCCTGCTGTCCCCCTATCGCGGCCTGCCCGCCACGGTCTACATCCAGGTGCTGTGCAGCCTGATCAACAATATCGGCGGCATTTCCAAACTATTCCTGCCGCTCTATCTGCGCGAGAGCTACCAGCTGGGCTATGCGCAGATCGGCCTGACCATGGCGGCCTACGGCGCCGGCGCGCTGCTGGGTTCCCTCAACGGCGGCTCGCTGTCCGACCGCTTCGACGGCCGCAAGCTGGCCACGCTGTTCCTGTCCGTTTCCGGCCTGTGCCTGCTGTTGCTGGCGCTGGCCATCCCGCTATGGCTGTTCGCGCCGGTCTTGCTGGTCTCCGGTTTCGCCGACGGCGCTTTCCGGCCGGTCAATCTGCGCCTGGCGCTGGAGCCCTGTCTGCCGCGGCAGCGCGCGGTGGCCCAGGGCATGTTGCGGGTGGCCTTCAACCTGGGCGTCGCCGGCGCCGGTTTGCTCAGCGGCTCGCTGGCCGCCATCGGCTATGGCTGGGTTTACGCCGCCAACGCCGCCACCACGCTGAGCGCGGCGCTATGGCTGGCCTGGGCCTACCGCCGCGCCGGCGCGGCCCACGCAGAGCCGCCGCGGGCCGGCGAAGACGCCGGCGGCCGCCAAGGCCCCTGGCGCGACGCGCCCTTTCTGCGCATGTTGCTGGGCATGGTGCTGATGACCGCGGTATTCGACCAGATCTATGTGACGCTGGGACTGTTCCTGCGCGAGCATTACCAGCTGGGACCGCAATGGGTGGGTTATCTGTTCACGCTGAACGGCCTGATGGTGGTGGCGCTGCAGATCGCCATCAGCCGCCGCATCCTGGATTGGGGCCTGCTGGCCAGCACCCAGGCCGGGGTGCTGTTGACCGGTTTCGCCTTCCTGTGGCTGACCCTGGGCCAGGGTCCGCTGTGGGCGGTGCTGATGATGGCGACGCTGACGCTGGGCGAACTGCTGGTGTCGCCCTGCTACGCCATGCTGGTGATGCACCGCTCGGAAGGCCGGCTTCGTGGCCGCTATCTGGGGCTGTACAACGCGGTGTGGCAGGGCCGCACCCTGTTCGCCCCGGCGCTGGGTACCTGGCTGTACGGCGCCGTGGGCGGCATTGCGCTCTGGTGGCTGTGCGCCGCCGCCGTCTGTCTGTCGGCGCTGATCCAGCAGCCGGCGCTGCGCGCCATGCTCGCTAATGAGCCCGAGCCGGCGCCCCCAAACCCGTACAAGGCCTCGCAAGCCCACGCGAGACAAGGCGAAAACAGCTGAAGAAACGGCATGCACAGGCGGCGCGCAAGCCGGCCGGAGCGGCGCTCACGAAACGCGGCGGGCCTTGATCAGCTGCTCAGCCGGCCTGGCCCCGCTCCGGCTCCGCGTTCCACAGGCATACCCGGTTGCGGCCGGACGCCTTGGCGCGGTACAAGGCGGCGTCCGCCTGCAACAAGGCCTGCTGGCTGCCGTTCAGCGGTGGCTGGCCGGCCACGCCGATGGACACCGTCTGCGCATAGCCCTCCGGCAAACCGTCCAACTGGGCCTGCGCCAGGCGCAGCCTGACCGCCTCCATTCTTTCCGCCAAGCCCTCCGGCGCCAAGCCCGGCGCCAGCACCACGAACTCCTCGCCGCCATAGCGCGCCAGCGTCATCCAGGCCTCCAGACAGGAGGCGATATGCTTGGCCGCCTGCTGCAGCACCTGATCGCCCACCAAGTGGCCGAAACGGTCGTTCACCTGCTTGAACTCGTCCAGATCCAGCATCGCCAGGCTCCAGGGGCCCGCGTCGGACTGATCCAGCTCCACCATGCGGCAGCGCAAGGCCCGCTGGTTCAAACAGCCGGTCAGCACGTCGGAGTCCGCCAGCAGATGCATCTGCTCCGCCGCCTGCTGCAGCATCTGCCTGCGCTGTTCCAGCAGTTCCCGCTTGGCCGCGCTTTCCGCGTACAGATCTTGCAGCCGGCGCAGCACCACCGCATTGCGCTCGCGCAGCCTCACGGTGTCGCGCAGCAGGGGGTTGAAGCTGGACAGGAACTCCCATTGCACCAGGATGAAGATCACCGCGCCCACCAGCAAGGCGCTGTACAGCAAGGTGCCCTCGCAATGGAAGCGGTAGAGCGGATACACCCAGTAGCCGACGAAGAAGGTCAGGTGCAGATCGCGGCACGGCGCCAGCAGCAGGCATACCGCGGCAAAGCCGCCGGCCAGCCACAGCACGACCACGATGCGGTAGGGCCCTTCCTCCTGCGGAAACATGAACCACATCATCATGCTCCACACCAAGGCGCTGAACAGCATCAGTTGCCGCAGCGCCTGGTAATGCCGGAACACCTGGTCCTGGGTATGCGCGTAACGGCGAAAGCGGTAGACCAGGCGCGCGAACAGCAGCTGCATCAGCAGGAACATGCCCACCCAGCACAGGATGCGCCAGCCGGGCGCGTGCCCGTACATCAGCACGCCAAACAGGGGAATGGCGATGAAGGACTGCAGGATAGAGAGCTGAAGCATGGAGACGAACTGGCGCACCAGCTCTGCCTCCAGCTGCGGGTGCGCGGCCTGCCAGGGAAACGGCATCAGAATGCCCAGTCTTCGCCTCACGCCCCGGCCTCTCTCGCCAGGCAGACGCGGTCGCGCCCTTGCGCCTTGGCCTGGTACAAGGCCTTGTCCGCCTGTTGCAGCAAGCCCAGCGGATCCACGCCCCGCCGCCAGGCGGCCACGCCGCAGGACAAGGTCACCGGCAAATCGCCGGTCCAGCGCCGCCAGTCCCAGCCGCCCACCTTGTCGCGCAGCGTTTCCATGCGCCGGCTCAATTCGGCGCCGCTGCAGGCCGGCGCCAGCAGCAGGAATTCCTCGCCGCCGTAACGGCCGAACAGCTCGCCGTCCGCCAGGGCCTGCTGCGCCAGCTCGCACAGCTGCTGCAACACTTCGTCGCCGCGCGCATGGCCGCAGCTGTCGTTGATGCGCTTGAAATGGTCCAGGTCGATGATGGCGATGGCGAAAGGCGCGCCCTGGGTTTCCGAAAGCTCCAACAGGCGCTCCATTTCCCGCATCAGGGTTCGCATGTTCAGCACCCCGGTCAAGGGATCGCGCGAGGCCAGTTCGCTGATGCGCTCCACGGCGCCGTCCAGTTCTATGTTTTGCCGCTCCAGTATCGCGTTGTAGCTGTCCAGCTGCGTCTGTTCCAGCGTCAACTCGCGCATCAGGCTGGCGTTTTCGGCGCGCTGCCCCATGGATTCCAGCGCGAAGCGATGCAATAAGGCGGTGAACAGCGTCAGCGACAGGCAATAGATGATGCCGGAAGCGCCCACCCAGCGCAGCACCGCCTCCGGCGAGAGAAACATGCGCAGCAGCAGCAGGCCCCAGAGCGGGCCGACGAAGCCGTAAAACAGCTCCCGGCGCGCGGACAGCATCGCGCCTTGCACCGCGCTGACCGCGATGCCCCACAGCACCACGATCAGGCTGTAAGTCAGATCGTCGCCGGGCATCAGAATCCAGGCCGCCAGGCCCCAGCCCGCGCCCGCGGCGACGATCTGCGCCGAAAAACGCCTATGCAAGGCGGCGATCTGCCAGGCGTCGTGCTCGGGGCAGCGGCAGGCGCGCCACGTGGTGCCCCACAGGCTTAGCAGCAGCAGGCTGAAAAGCAATAGCCACAGCAAGGCGGCCACCAGCGGCGCCCGCCCCCATTCCAGACCGGTCAGCAGGGCCGCGCCCAATAAGGCGTGCGGCACGGACAGGTGGGTGGAGCGCATCGCATGCAGCATGGTGAAGCTGTCCAGCTGGCTGATCGGCAAAGACATGGCTTGGGCCTGTCCTATTTTGGAAACTTATTGTTAGTTATAGCGAGCAATGCGCCAAACCGGCCAAGGCCGCGCAAGAAAAAGCCCCGCGGGCCAAGGCGCGCGGGGCAGGGTCGGACGCAATCCGTTAAAGACGGATTACAGGTCCTTGGCGTTTTCGGCCAGGTAGGAAGCCACGCCTTCGGCGCTCGGCTTCATGCCTTTCTTGCCCTTGTTCCAACCGGCCGGGCACACTTCGCCGTGCTCTTCGGTGAATTGCAGCGCGTCAACCATGCGCAGCATTTCGTCGACGTTGCGGCCCAGCGGCAGGTTGTTCACCACTTGGTGCTGCACCACGCCGGAACGGTCGATCAGGAAGGAGCCGCGGAAAGCGACGCCGCCATCGGCTTCAACGTCGAAGGCCTTGCACAGTTCGTGCTGGATGTCGCCCACCAGGGTGTAGCCAACTTGGCCGATGCCGCCTTTTTCCACCGGGGTGTTGCGCCATGCGGCGTGGGAGAACTGGCTGTCGATGGACACGCCGATCACTTCCACGTTCTTGGCTTTGAAGTCCGCCAGGCGGTGATCGAAAGCGATCAGCTCGGACGGGCACACGAAGGTGAAGTCCAGCGGGTAGAAGAACACTACCGCGTACTTGCCGGCGGTAGCTTGCTTGAAGGAGTAGTTGTCAACGATCTGACCATCGCCCAGCACGGCGGAGAAGGTTTTCGCGCCATCGAAGAAGGGGGCTTGTTTGCCAACGAGTACGGCCATTGCGGATCTCCTTAAAGGTCTTGGTATGACTGCGCTTCCCTGTTCGGGCATCGGGAAACGCGGCGGAATGCGAGGCTTTATAAAACAGGGCCGCCGACATCGGCAAATTGTAAATCCATATCGTTGCGATAAAGTTTTGCAATGTCGGCCCGGCAGGCGCTCGCTTACAAGTATGAGGCCGCTATTAGATTGGGCCAAAAGCGCAAGGTTCAAGCCGACGTCTCCGGCCGGCCCGGAATAAAAAACGGCCGCTGCATGGGCAGCGGCCGTCGGCATCGCGTCAAACCGGCATCAAGCGGACGGCTCGGCCTTCTGGCGCAGACGCAGGTTCAGTTCGCGCAGTTGCTTGTCGTCCACCGCGTTGGGCGCGTTGGTCAGCAGGCACTGGGCGCGCTGGGTTTTCGGGAAGGCGATCACGTCGCGGATGGACTCCGCGCCGCACATCAGCGTCACCAGACGATCCAGGCCGAAGGCCAGGCCGCCGTGCGGCGGCGCGCCGAACTTCAGGTTGTCCAGCAGGAAGCCGAACTTGTTCTGCTGCTCTTCCGGGCTGATCTTCAGCGCGCCGAACACTTTTTCCTGGATCTCGGCGCGGTGGATACGGATGGAGCCGCCGCCGATTTCCCAGCCGTTCAGCACCATATCGTAGGCGCGCGCCAGGCAGGCGCCCGGATTGGTGGCCATCAGGTCCTCGTGGCCCTGCTTCGGGCTGGTGAACGGATGGTGGCAGGCGGTCCAGCGGTCGTCGTCCTCGTCGTGCTCGAACATCGGGAAGTCCACCACCCACAGCGGGCGCCATTCCTTGACGAAGTAGCCGTTGGCCAGGCCGTGTTCGTGGCCGATCTTGATGCGCAGCGCGCCGATGGCCTCGTTCACCACCTTGGCCTTGTCCGCGCCGAAGAAGATGATGTCGCCGTTTTGCGCGCCGGTGCGCTCGATGATGGCTTTCAGGCCGTCAGCGGACAGGAACTTGACGATGGGCGACTGCAGGCCTTCTTCGGTGGGCTTGCTGGCGTCGTTGACCTTGATGTAGGCCAGACCCTTGGCGCCGTAGATGCCGACGAACTGGGTGTAGTCGTCGATTTCCTTGCGGCTGAGGCCGGAACCGCCCGGCACGCGCAGGGCCACCACGCGGCCGCCCGCCATGTCGGCCGCGCCGCGGAACACCTTGAACTCTTCCGACTTCATCACATCGGTCAGTTCGGTGAATTTCAGGTCCACGCGCATGTCCGGCTTGTCGGAGCCGTAGTAGAACATCGCGTCGGCGTAAGTCATGCGCGGGAACTGCGGCAGTTCCACGCCCAGCACGTCGCGGAAGATCTCCTTGGTCATGCCCTCGGTGATGTCCATGATCTGGTCCTCGTTCAGGAACGAGGTCTCGATATCGATCTGGGTGAATTCAGGCTGACGGTCGGCGCGCAGGTCTTCGTCGCGGAAGCACTTGGTGATCTGGTAGTAGCGGTCGAAGCCGGCCACCATCAGCAATTGCTTGAACAGCTGCGGCGATTGCGGCAGCGCGAAGAATTCGCCCGGGTGCACGCGGGACGGCACCAGGTAGTCGCGCGCGCCTTCCGGCGTGGAGCGGGTCAGCATCGGGGTTTCGATGTCGATGAAGCCCTGCTTGTCCAGATGGTTGCGCACGCCCATCGCCACCTTGTAGCGCAGACGCAGGTTTTTCTGCATCGCCGGACGGCGCAGATCGATCACACGGTTGGTCAGGCGCACGTTCTCGGACAGGTTCTCGTCGTCGATCTGGAACGGCGGCGTGGCGGCGGCGTTGAGGATCTCGATGTCCTTGGCCAGGATTTCGATCTCGCCGGAAATCATCTTGCTGTTGGCGGTGCCGGCCGGACGCTCGCGCACGATGCCGGTGATGGACAGCACGTATTCGCCGCGGCTGCTGTCGGCCAGCTGGAACGCTTCCGGGGTGTCCGGATCGATCACCACCTGCACCAGGCCTTCGCGGTCGCGCAGGTCGATGAAGATCACGCCGCCATGGTCGCGGCGGCGGTGAGCCCAGCCCTTCACGGTAACGGTCTGGCCGAGGTATTTCTTGTCAATAAGTCCGCAATAGTCGGTACGCATTTGGGTAAACCCTTTTATTCAAATTCGGTGAGGCTTCCCCGCCCGGGGGAAAGAAAGGCGTTAAGGGCTAGACAGGGTGTCGGTCTAGCCCTGCCGATTATGTTCGTCGTTCAGACGCGGACGCTGAGCGGCCGGAGGCGGGTTCGGCGCCACCATGCCCATGGAGATCGCGTATTTCAACGCTTCGTCCACGCTCATGTTCAAGGCGCGAGTGTCCTTCTTGGCCACCATCACGAAATAACCCGAGGTCGGGTTGGGAATGGTGGGCACGTAGACCCCGATGAACTCGTCGTCGGACAGCGATTCGGACACGACTTCAGGCAGCGGGCCGGTTTGAAACGCCACCGTCCACATGCCGGAATGAGGGAACTGCACCAGCAGCGCCTTTTTGAAGGCCTGGCCGGAGTCGGACAACAGCGTGTCGCTGACTTGCTTGACGCTGTTGTAAATGCTTTTCACCACCGGGATGCGGGACAGCAGCGCATCCCACATGTCCAGCACGCGCTGACCCAGCACATTGGCGGCCAGCATGCCGGTGCCCAACAGAATCAGCACCGACAGCACCACGCCCAGGCCCGGCAGATGGAAGCCGAGCAAGGCCTCCGGCTGCCATTCCTGCGGCAACAGGTTCAGCGTCTGGTCCAGCGAAGTGACGATCAGGTTCAACACCCACAGCGTCACGGCCAAAGGCAGCCACACCAGCAAGCCGGTGACGAGATAGCCCTTAAGCGTCATTTTGATTTGCGGCGTCATCGAGGTTTACGCGCACCCACAGCCGGTGCCGCAGCTATGACCGCCGCCGCTGTCCGAAGACGCGGAGGAGGAAGAGCCGGACGCGGACGCGCCGCCCTTGAAGTCCGTGGCGTACCAGCCGGAACCCTTCAGCTGGAAGCCGGCCGCGGACAGCTGCTTGCGGTACTCCGCGCTGCCGCAGGCCGGGCATTGCGCGACAGGCTCGTCGCTGAGTTTTTGCAGATGCTCTTTGGCGACGCCGCAGGCGCCGCAACGGTATTCGTAGATTGGCATAGCTTTGCTTCCCCACCAGTAATCATGATGGCATAATAAACCGAACTCATGCTGCACTGCACTATCCGAGCGTGAACTTACGCTCGGCATGCCTAGTCGGACAGATGCGGACGAACGCCCCCAAGATCAAGCCTTCGTTCCCGCCAAATCGTCGATTATATCCGACTGAATCGTCAATACAAAAATCCCTTTGCTTCATTAGCCCGCAATACTGCCCTGCAACCCTACAAATCCCGGAGGTCACATGGTTTACCAAGAGGGTCAGATGGAAAGCATTCGCAACATTCTTGCCGGCAAGAAAGGCCTGATCGTAGGCATCGCCAACGAGAACAGCATCGCCTACGGCTGCGCCAGCGTGCTGCGCGACCTGGGCGCGGAGTTCGCCGTCACCTACCTGAACCAGAAAGCGGAAAAATACGTGCGCCCGCTGGCCGACCAGCTGGGTTCGCCGCTGGTGCTGCCGCTGGACGTGGAGCAGCCGGGGCAGATGGAAGCGGTGTTCGAGGCCATTCGTCAGCAATGGGGCAAACTGGATTTCGTCATTCACTCCATCGCCTATTGTCCGATGGACGATCTGCACGGCCGCGTCACCGACTGCTCGCTGGAAGGCTTCCAGCAGGCGATGCGCGTGTCCTGCTACTCCTTCATCGAAATGGCGCGTCTGGCCGAACCCTTGATGAGCCAGGGCGGCAGCCTGATCACCATGAGTTATTACGGCGCCGACAAGGTGGTGGAGAACTACAACATCATGGGTCCGGTCAAGGCGGCGCTGGAAAGCGTGTCGCGCTACCTGGCCAGCGAGCTGGGCGCCAAGAATATCCGCGTGCACGCGGTGTCCCCCGGCCCCTTGCGCACCCGCGCCGCCTCCGGCATCGCCCACTTCGACCAGTTGATCGAGGACGCCATCGCCCGCGCGCCGCAAAACCGCCTGGTGGAAATCGAGGACGTGGGCACCACCTGCGCCTTCCTGATCTCCGAAGCCGCCCGCGGCCTGACCGGCCAGACCATCTATGTCGATGGCGGCCATCACATCAAGGCCTGAGGGAGCACGCCATGACACGCGACGAACACGCTTTTTCCGACATCCTGCAACAGGCCGTCGGCCTGGGCCCGCTGCCGATGGCGGTGACCCACCCCTGCAGCCGCGAGGCGCTGTTGGGCGCGGTGGAAGCCGCCGACCACGGCATCGCCACCCCCATCCTGGTGGCCCCCGCCGCCAGGCTGGCCAAGCTGGCCGACGAACTGGAAGTGGACCTGAGCCGCTTCGAGCTGGTCGACGTGCCGCACAGCCACGCCGCCGCCGAACAGGCGGTGAGCCTGGTCCGCGACGGCTACGCCGACATCCTGATGAAGGGCAGCCTGCACACCGACGAATTCATGGGCGAAGCGCTGGCGCGCGGCACCGGCATCCGCACCGACCGCCGCATCAGCCACGTCTGGATCATGAAGGTGGAGACCTATCCGCGCTATCTCTTCATCACCGACGCCGCGATCAATATCGAACCGGACCTGCTGACCAAGCGCGACATCTGTCAGAACGCCATCGATCTGACCCAGGCGCTGGGCATACGCCAGCCCAAGGTGGCCATCCTGGCCGCGGTGGAAACCATCAATCCGGCGATGCGCTCCACGCTGGACGCCGCCGCGCTGTGCAAGATGGCGGACCGCGGCCAGATCACCGGCGCCATCCTCGACGGCCCGCTGGCTTTCGACAACGCCATCTCGCGCGAAGCCGCCGACAGCAAGGGCATCGTCTCGCCGGTGGCCGGCGATCCCGACATCCTGCTGGTGCCGGATCTTGAGGCCGGCAATATGCTGGGCAAGCAGCTGACGTATCTGGCCGCCGCGGCCTCCGCCGGCATCGTGATGGGCGCGCGCGCGCCCATCGTGCTGACCAGCCGCGCCGACGACGCCAACGGCCGCCTCGCCTCCGCCGCCGTGGCCAATTTGCTGGCGCACAGACGCCGGCAAAGCGGACAGCGGACATGAGCCGGGTGCTGCTCGCCGTCAACGCCGGCTCCTCCACGCTGAAATTCCGCGCCTTCGCGCCGGACGGCCGCCAATTGCTGGCGCGCGGCATGGTGGACCGCTTCGGCCAGGCCAAGCCGGAGCTGCAATTGCTGGACGGCAAGGGCCAGACGCTGAGCCGCCACGCGCTGGACGACGGCAGCCGCGGCAGCGCCATCGCCGCGGTGATCAACAGCCTGGCCGATCAGCAGCTGGAACCGCTGGCCGTGGTGCACCGCGTGGTGCACGGCGGCGGCCGTTTCACCGCCGCCATGCGGCTGGACGCCGACATCCGCGCCCAGCTGGAGGACTACGTGGCGCTGGCGCCGCTGCATCAGCCGGTCAGCCTGTCGGTGATCGCCGCCTTCG
Organism: Chromobacterium rhizoryzae; assembly: GCF_020544465.1. Lineage (NCBI taxonomy): Bacteria > Pseudomonadati > Pseudomonadota > Betaproteobacteria > Neisseriales > Chromobacteriaceae > Chromobacterium > Chromobacterium rhizoryzae. The sequence goes on along the minus strand of NZ_CP066126.1, from coordinate 905,094 downwards.
AGGAATACGACGCCCGTTTGCCGCAGTTCGCCTGCTTCGACACCGCCTTCCACGCTCAACAGCCGGAAGTGGCCACCCGCTTCGGCATCGCCCGCCATTGGCATGACGACGGCGTCCGCCGCTACGGCTTCCACGGCCTGTCCTACGCCGCCATCGCGCGGCGGCTGCCGGAGCTGGGCCTGGAGCGCGCCAAGGTGGTGGTCTGCCACCTGGGCAGCGGCGCCAGCGCCTGCGCGCTGGACGCCGGCCGCAGCATGGCGTCCAGCATGGGCTTCTCCGCGGTGGACGGCTTGATGATGGGCAGCCGCCCCGGCTATATCGATCCGGAAGTCATTCTCTACTGGCAGGAACAGGCCGGCATGAGCGTGGCCGAGGTGAGGCGCGAGCTGTACAAGAACTCCGGCCTGCTCGGCGTCTCCGGCCTGTCCTCAGACATGCGCGAACTGCTGGCCAGCGATTTGCCGGCGGCGCGCGAGGCCATCGAGCTGTTCTGTTACCGGGTGGCGCGTGAAGTGGCCAGCCTGGCGGCGGCGATGAAGGGGCTGGACGCGGTGGTATTCACCGCCGGCGTGGGCGAGCACTCGCCGGAAGTGCGCGGCCGGGTGCTGCAACAGCTGGCCTGGCTGGGCTTTGAAGTCGACCAGGCCGCCAATCTGGCCCAGGCGCGGCGGCTGACCACCGCCGCCAGCCCGCGCGCGGCCTATGTGCTGCCTACCGACGAGGAAGGCGAAATGGCGCGCCAGGCGGCCGCGCTGCTGCAATAAGCGCAGGGCCCGCCCATGGGCGGGCCTGCTTCGGACCTGTTCACAATCTTTTCAACAGCCGCGCAGCGAACTCCAAAGCTGGCGAGACTCACTCCAGCCAGTCGCTCATCGTCAGCCCCACGCCCAGCGCGCGGGTGCGCACGTTGTAATCGATCAGGCTTTCGCCGTAACCGTCGAAAGCCTGCACATAGCCGCGCAGCTTGCCCTTCACCGGGAAACTCCAGTCCAGTTGCAGTCCATGCTTGCCGCTGTCGAAATTGGGCCGCCACATGGCGCTGAAAGTCTGGCCGCGGTACTGGTAGATCGCCTGCAGATCCCCGTGCCCCATGTATTTGACGATGTCGGGATTGTCGTCCTTGTCGCCGGACTCCGGCAGCCTGGCCCACCAGCGGCCTTGCAGCGTGAACGGACCGTTGTCCAGCGCCGCCATCGCGTACACCCGGTTCCAGCTGCGCGACAAGGGATTGGCGCGGCCGTTGGATTGATGCAACAAACCCAGGCCGCCCATGCGCAGCCGGGTGTCGCCCCAGGCCCAGGCGGACGGCAAGGGGAAGGTAAGAATCAGTTCCGGCTCGTAGTCGGTGCCGCGGAACGGCGCGGAATGCGCCTGGTTGTAGATTTGCCAATGCGATTGCTGGGTGTAGGCGAACCACAGGTTCAGCGGGGTATCGAAAATGTCTTCCCACACCTTGGTCTTGAACGACAGCTGGAACTTGGCCTCGGTCTTGTCCAGTTCCCCGCCCGGCGTCTGGCTGGGCGGCCGGGTCGGCGACTGCGGCTCGTTATTGGGCTTGGCCATCTGCCAGACCGGCAGATAGTAATTGGGGCGGTATAAGCGAAACCCGAAGGTGTCGCCGCGCGAGCGCCCGTCCAGATCCCAGGCTTCGGCCAGCCGGCTGGGAGCCGGCGCGGCATCCGGCTCTACGCCGGCGGCTGGAAGCGGGCGCTCCGGAGGCGCGGCGGCCGCGGAAGACGGCGCTGCGGGCGCCGCAGCGGCGGGCACAGCGGCCGCCAGCCCGTCGTAGCAGGCCAGACGCAGCCTGGCGTCCGCCAGGCGGCCGCAATCGGCCAGTTGCTGCGGCAGTTCCGCCGCCAGGGTCTGCGCCGCGCACAAAGCCAGCGCCCAAGCCGTCCATCCCGACATAGCCATGCCTCCAGCGAGGGAAATCGATGCGCCAGACACACAAAAGGCTCCGCGATGCGGAGCCTTTGCGTATTCTTCAGCGCTGGGCTGTGATCAGGCCATGGCCTTGATCTGAGCCGACAGACGGCTCTTGTGACGAGCGGCCTTGTTCTTGTGGAACACGCCCTTGTCAGCAATGCGGTCAATCACTTTTTCGGAAGTCTGGAACACTACCTTGGCAGCGGCTTTATCGCCTGCTTCAACTGCCTTGAGCACTTTCTTAACTGCGGTACGGAACGCAGTACGCAGGCTGGCGTTGTGCGCGCGCTGCTTAAGGGCTGTGCGTGCACGCTTGCGAGCTTGTGCGCTGTTAGCCATGAATCTTTCTCCTGATGAGCGGAATCTGAAACCCGCGATTCTAAGCCCTAAACTCAGGTTTTGCAACAATAAACCTGGCGGCGTACACTAGCGGGCTTGCTCAACGCTAGATAAACCACCCGCAACATGAATCTGCTCAAGGCTCTGGCTGCTGTCAGCAGCATGACCATGGTGTCCCGCATCCTGGGTCTGGTCCGCGATACCATCATCGCCCGCGTTTTCGGGGCCGGCATGGCCGCCGACGCCTTCAACGCCGCCTTCAAGATTCCCAATATGCTGCGCCGCCTGTTCGCCGAAGGCGCGTTTTCGCAGGCTTTCGTGCCCATTCTCGGCGAATACAAGAACCAGCGCAGCGAAGAGGAAACCCGGGAATTCATCGCCAAAATCACCGGCGTGCTGGGCTCGGTGCTGCTGCTGGTCACCGCCGTGGGCATGCTGGCCGCGCCGCTGATCATGTGGATATCCGCGCCCGGCTTTTACCGCGAGCCAGCCAAGGCCGCCTTGTTCGCCGACATCCTGCGCGTGTCCTTTCCTTATATCTTCTTCATTTCGCTGTCCTCCATGACCGGCAGCGTGCTCAACAGCTGGGGCAAGTTCTCGATTCCGGCTTTCACGCCCACCTTCCTCAACCTGAGCTTCATCGTGTTCGCGCTGTTCTTCAGCAGCCGCTTCGACCCGCCCATCATGGCGCTGGCCTGGGCGGTCTTCGTCGGCGGCCTGGTGCAACTGGTGTGGCAGCTGCCCTTCCTGAAGCAGATAGGCATGCTGGCGCGCCCGGTGTTCGCCTTCCGCGACCCGGCGGTCTGGCGCGTGATCCGGCAAATGGGGCCGGCCATCTTCGGCGTGTCGGTGGCGCAGATCTCGCTGCTGATCAACTCCACTTTCGCCTCCTTCCTGCCCACCGGCAGCGTGTCCTGGATGTATTACGCCGACCGGCTGATGGAGTTCCCGTCCGGCGTGCTGGGCGTGGCGCTGGGCACCATCCTGCTGCCCTCGCTGTCCAAACACGCCGCCACCCGCTCCGACGGGGAGTTCAGCGTGCTCTTGGACTGGGGCATCCGCCTGTCCCTGCTGCTGGCGGTGCCGGCCACGGTGGGCCTGGGCCTGCTGTCCGGCCCGCTGCTGGCCACCCTGTTCACCTACGGCAAATTCACCGCCCACGACGCGCTGATGTCGCAGCAGGCGGTGATCGCCTACTCCTTCGGCCTGCTCGGTCTGATCCTGGTCAAGGTGCTGGCGCCCGGCTTCTACGCGCGCCAGGACATCAAGACCCCGGTGCGCATCGCGCTGATCACCCTGTGCCTGACCCAGCTGATGAACCTGGCCTTCGTGTTTCCGCTCAAGCACGCCGGCCTGGCGCTGTCCATCGGCCTCGCCTCCTGCCTCAACGCCGGCCTGCTGCTGCGCGCGCTGCTCAAGCGCGGCATCTACCAGCCCTCGGCCGGCTGGGGCGGCTTCCTCAGCAAGATGGCCGTGGCCATCGCGGCCATGGCCGCCGCGCTGCTGGCGCTGCAATGGCTGCTGCCCGTCCACTGGCACGGCCCGGCCTGGCAACGCGTGGCCTGGCTGAGCCTGCTGGTGTCGGCCGGCGCGGCCGTCTATTTCGCCGCGCTGTTCGCGCTCGGCTTCCGCCCGCGCGACTTCATGCGCCGCGAGCGCTGAGATGCCGGCCGGCCCGCGCGCTCCTCTCCTGACGCCGGCCGACCGTCAGACCGCCGGCGTGCTGCTGGTCAGCTGCCTGTGCCTGACCTTGCTGTACTACCCCGCCAACCGTTACTGGATGATGGACTGGCTGCTGCAATGGTGGCCGGCGCTGGGCTTGTCTTTCCGCCAGCAGGTGGTGCACAACCCGGACACCGATCTCTACCGCGCCGCCTACTGGGCGCTGGCCAGCATCGCCAGCTACTGCCTGCTGCCGCTGCTGGCCATCCGGCTGCTGGATCGCCGCCCGCTGGCCGACTTCGGCCTGGCCTGGCCGGACCGCGCCACGCTGAAGACGGACCTGAAGCTGTTCCCGCTGTTCTACGCCCTGATGCTGCCCTTGGTATGGTGGGCGTCCGGCCAGCCGGGCTTTTTGAAGATCTACCCCTTCTTCCGGCTCAGCCCCGGCGAGAGCTTATGGCCGCACTGGCTGCTGTGGGAGCTCTTGTATTTCGCCCAGTTCGCCGCGCTGGAGTTCTTCTTCCGCGGCTATATGGTGCACGGCCTCAAACCGCGGCTGGGCGTCAGCGCCGTCTTCGTGATGGTGCTGCCCTACTGCATGATCCATTTTGAGAAACCGCTGCTGGAGAGCCTGGCCGCCATCGTCGCCGGCGTCGCGCTGGGCGCGCTCAGCTACCGCTACCGTTCCATCTGGCTGGGCATCGCGCTGCATTGCAGCGTGGCGCTGACCATGGATTTGATGGCGCTGTGGCGCAAGGGCCTGCTTTAAAAAGCGGCTCACGATCTGCCGCCTCTTTGAAAATCGATATAATTCAAGCCATGAACACTCAAGCCATGTCCCCAGAGCAATCCCCTCTGGGCAAAACCGTCAGCTACCAGGATCATTACGATCCCCATCTGCTGTTTCCGATCCCGCGCCAGGCCAAGCGCGACGAAATCGGCGTGGACGCCGCCGCGCTGCCCTTTGCCGGCGTGGACATCTGGACCGGTTTCGAACTGTCCTGGCTCAACGCCCGCGGCAAGCCTCAGGTGGGCATCGCCGCCTTCCGCATCCCGGCCGACAGCCCGAACCTGATCGAATCCAAATCCTTCAAGCTCTATCTGAACAGCTATAACCAGACCCGGATGGCCGGCCTGGACGCGCTGCGCCGCCAGCTGGCCGCGGACCTGTCCGCCGCCGCCGGCAAGCCGATAGGCGTCGACATCATGCTGCCGCAGCAGTTCGGCGGCGAAACCGTGGCCGAACTGGCCGGCGACTGCATCGACGATCTGGACATCGAAGTGGACAACTACGCGCCCTGCCCGCAGATCCTGCGCGCCGACGCCGGCGACGTTGTCAGCGAGACCCTGTGCAGCCATCTGCTGAAATCCAACTGCCTGGTCACCGGTCAGCCGGACTGGGGCAGCGTGCAGATCCGCTACACCGGACCGCGGCTGGACCGCGAGGCGCTGCTGCGCTACCTGATAGGCTTCCGCCAGCACAATGAATTCCACGAGCAATGCGTGGAGCGCATCTTCACCGATCTGCTCCGCGCCTGCGCGCCGAGCCGCCTCACCGTCTACGCGCGCTACACCCGCCGCGGCGGACTGGACATCAACCCCTTCCGCAGCAATTGCGGCGAGATGCCGGTGGGCAACACCCGTACCGCGCGGCAATAAGATCCTTACTAAGCGGGAAAGCGAACAGGCCGGCGAATGCCGGCCTGTTTATTAATGACAACGATGTGATGCGAGCCACCCATTCACAGACAAAATTCATTTAGACCAGTCAATTGTATATAGAAAATAAAACATACTTCCGGCTTAGTAGGAGCGGGCCTATGTTTCATTAAATAAAAAGGCGCATATCCACGCTCCCTCTCTATTTCAAATGCAGTTCTAAACATGCGCACATAGGACTCATTGCCTTTCGAAAGTGCAAGCCAAACCGATCTTGCTGCTGAAAAGCACCACAGAGCCTAATCCGCTTATCAATTGACCGGTTAATGGCTTGCGAGGCGAGGAAAATTTTATTGGCAACTATCAAGCATTGATTCTCATCACAAGTAGCAGCCCCATAGGCTTCTCATTCAAAACCAGCTTCTAATTAATCTTCACAACCAGCTCTAAACTTATCAAAAACATGCCTTCCATATTATCCATTTTCACATCATTAGAAGCCACCTTTCCTTGATAGAAACCATTAATTATATCAACAGATCGATTTGCTATAACATAGCTTGAACCCATCATCACACCAACCGTACATTTAATTAATTGCATTGCTTTTACTCCCTTGCTTTCCTGCAGCCAATACTAGTATTTTCAATTATTTTATTTCATCTAAAAAATAGAAATCCACCTCAGGCTTTGCAGATAATGAAGCACGCTTGATAAGATAAAAGGTAGCATAAGCAGCTCCCTTTCCTGTTTCAAAAGCTGGCGTCAGCACACAAATATAAGATTGCCCCGGTTTTGTGATATCAAAAAAGATAGTACCAGCATTTGAAAAACCGTCACCAGGCTTAACTCTACTATCATTAGAGTGATTAACTGCTTGCGCTGCCAAAAATTTTTCACCACCAACGATTAGATATGACTGATCATTACAAGTCATAAAACCATAGCCATATTTTTTCCCATCAACAAAAATATCTAGCCGATCCTCACAACTTGAATCTGGCTTATCTGAAAATGCCCCATGCAACTTGGTCACTTTGATATTGCTAGAAGTTGGACCCCAGTTATAACAACTTTTTACAACGTCATCAGGCGGGGCTGCCAACACATAGTTAAAACACACCAACAACACACTAGCCATATATTTTCTTACTTGCATTGCTTCGCCCTTTCTGCCTTTAAGTATTGCTCATTAACTTTCCAAAAAACAATATCCCCATAAGCAGCAGTTGAATCATACATATAGTCATATGTATCAAATGTTCCTTGCTCCTTTCGTGCAGGGGGAGGTATAATCCCAAGAATATTGTGCTCAGGCGAAACAAAGCGGAACCCAACTTTATACCTATAATGCCTTTCACCTTTTATTTTGAGATCTTTAGACACTCCATCCCAAAAACACCCTCCATTACTGTAATCCACTCCATAGGCTAACGCATTTCTCGCCGCCTCATATGCCTGTGTGTATTTTTTAGCATCACTAGCGCACATCAACTCCTTGTAACGCACATTGCCATCGGTAAGCACATAGGCATACCGAGGGTACTTTTCATGAATTTTTGAAGCGACCCAACCTGTTGCCAGGTATCGCATGTCCTAATCATTACCAGCGCTAAAGCTTGAGGTGTAAAAAAACAGGCCGGTAAGTACAGGCCTGTTTACTAATAAAAGTGGGCTAGCGCGATCAGCCCTGCTCATTAAGACAAATATTATTTATCCCAATCGATTTTATCTATAAAATAAAAGTCAACTTCAGGGGTTATACTAGACTGGCCATGCTTGATCAAATAGAAAGTTAGATAATTATTCCATTTTCCACTATCAAAAATGGGGGAAATGATACAAAGGTAAGATTCACTTCCCTTTTTGACATTCAGCAAAGTTGTTGAGCTACCCGAAAAAGTATTGCCCGGGACAATATTTTTATCAATTGAATGATTAATTGCCTGAGAAGCTAGGAAGAATTTATTAGACACAATCAAATATTGCTGACTATTACAAGTACTATACCCATATATTTTCCCATCAACTTTAGCCTCCAGTTGATTTTCACAGCCGGCAGCAGCCTTCTTCGCAAACCCACTTACCACATCTTCAACTTGCACCCCTTGTGATACCACCTTCATTTTGCGACAGCTTTCCAAAATATCCGCTGATGGCGACGCCAAAGAGCTCACCGCATAAACCCCCCACACCCCTGCAAAAAATCTAATCAATTGCATTGCTTTGCTCCTCTTGCCGTCATATAACGATCATTAATTTTCCAAAAAATGGTTTCGCCATATGCGGAGGTTGACTCATAAACATAATCATAAAATCCAAATTCTGCTCTCTTATTTTTAGCAGGAGGTTCAGCGATATCAAAAACATTATGAGAAGGAGATGTAAATTTAAAACCTTCTATATATCGATAAGCACTCGTTCCTTTCACTTTCAGATCTCGACCATCCCAAAAACATCCTCCATTGCTGTAATCCACTCCATAGGCCAGAGCATTCCTCGCCGCCTCATATGCCTGCGTGTATTTTTTAGCATCACTAGCGCACATCAACTCCTTGTAACGCACATTGCCATCGGTAACCGCATAAGCATATTGTGGGTACTTCTTCAGGAACTTTTGCAGCGACCCTCCTTGTTGCCAGGCATCGCGTTTCCTGACCATCGCCGAAGCAATGCCGTACATCTCCTCCTTCACTTGCTGCACCGAGCTTTCACCGTACACGATGGCGGCCAGCAGCTTTTCTTGGGTAACGGCATTGATATCGGGCTTGCAAGGTGGCGGGCAGGGTTTGCCGGGAGCGGCCTTGGCCCATGGGGCCAGCATTGCGGTTTCCACGCATTGCTCTGGGTCCGGCCTGCTGCAGCTGCGCCCATCCTCTGACAAGGTCCAGGAAGCATCCGGGCAGGCCGGCAATACGCAGCTATGGCTGCTAGCCCAATATCCCGCACCAGGCGGGCACTCCGCCGAAGTCATCAGCGACAAGGCCATATAGTCAGGCAGATTGGGTTGCCGGCAGCGGTCCGGTGGTAGAAAGGTAGTATTGAAGTTGGCGCAAGCGCCTTGTTGAGTATCGGATCGCTTATCCCAGTTGATCCCAGGAGGGTAGACCACGTATACGGTTTTCGCCGGCGTCACCAGCGGCAGCATTTCAGCTTTCACAGCTAAAAATGGCATCCCTGACAACACCAGCGCACAGCTGACACGGTGCAGCATTCCTCACCTCGCATCGCAAGTTATGAGCGCATCCCCGGGGCAGAGTGTTTTACCAAATTTATTAATTTGTTAAATTACAATAAAAGAAATGCTCTGCCGACTGTCACAAAGGGCAGATCACCAAGTTCCAAGGAGACAAAAAGGCCTGCCAGGCATGGCAGGCCTTTGAAGAAGCAGCCTACTGTCGGAGCGGCCACTAGAGGTAAACAGCGCACTGGCAACCATACATCAGTATGGGAAAGGTGCTATCTCCGTTGGTCGCTAGGGATAGAACCAGTAAAGGCTATACCCCATCGCATGCACCTTGCCGGCGTCCAGCCGCATGGTGACCTTGACCTCGCTATTGGAATTGAAGTGGCCGAGCTTGAAATCGTCCGGCTTCAAATACTCCTTGGGCGCGAACACCTTGCGGATCAGCACCTGATCGTCCGAATCCTTCAGCGTCACTTCCAGCATCGGATAGGCCTGGGAGTAAGTGGCGTGGTTCTTCAGCGTGGCGGACAGCTGGATCAGATTGGGGAAATCCGGGACGAAGGCCAGTTCCGACCACTCCGTGCGCACGCGGGCGATATCGGTGGGCCAGGGCACGGCGCAGCCTACGGCGCCGCAGAGGTTTTCCAGCGTCGGGCGCAATTCCGGCACTTCCGCGGCGATGCGGGTGCGGTTGAAATACACCAATTGACCGGCCAACACCAGCACGCCTATCGCCGAGGCGACGACGGCCAGGAAGGTCAGCGCCGGATGGCGTCTTCGCGGCGATTCGTCCGGCTCGTCTTCGCCATGGCTGGACGGCGGCTCGACGCGCGCCTCCGGCGCCGGCTTGGCAGGCGGCTCTTCGAACTTGGGTTCCGGAACCGCTACCGGCGCAGGCTCCGCCACCGACTCCGGCGCGGGGCGGCGGCGGTTGCCGAACACCTCCGGCGCGGGTTCCGCCACGGCAGACGGCTCGGCGTCAAAGGGGTTGCCCAGCGGCGCGCTGACATGGCGATTCTGCATCGCCTCCGCCAACGCGCGCTGGAACTCCTCGACATCGGCGCGCGCGGCCGGGGCTTCCTCCGCCTCCGCCATCGGCGGCGGCATCAGCAGTTCGTCCGGCGGCGCTTCCGTCGCGCTGGAGCCCGGATCGAAATCCGGCACTTCCAGCTCGAAATCGTCCAGCGCCTCGCTCTGCCGAACCTGAGTCTGGACGGGCGGCGGCGCCGCGGCGCGCGGAGGTTCCGCCGGCGGCGCTTCCGCCGCGACGAAATGCTCGGTGGCGTTGAACACATGCGAACAGCGCCCGCAGCGCACCAAGCCATTGGCGGCCGCTAACTGGGCATCATTGACCTTGAAGCGTGTCTGGCAATTGGGGCACTGTGTCGTATATGTCATACCGTGGGGCGTCGGGTTCCTGTCAGTCTGGTCCATCCTTCGTCGAACACCGGAGCGTCCATCTGGAACCACTGTTCATAGATGGCCGACAGTTCTTCGGCTTGTTCGGCGAGAATGCCTGAAAGCACGATTCTACCACCGGTTTTGACGTGGCTCGCCAGCAACTGGCCCAACATGCGCAGCGGATTGGCCAGAATATTGGCCAGTACCACGTCGTAGACCGCTTCCGGGTTCTGGTCAGGCAGACAGAAGTCCGCCTTGACCTGGTTCTGTTCCGCGTTGTCCTGGCTGGCCCGCACCGCCTGCGCGTCGATGTCCACGCCCAAGGCGGAGGCCGCGCCCAGCTTGAGCGCGGCGATGGCGAGAATGCCGGAACCGCAGCCGTAGTCCAGCACGCTTTCGCCGCCTTGCAGCTGGGCGTCCAGCCATTGCAGGCACAAGCGCGTGGTCGGATGGCTGCCGGTGCCGAAGGCCAGGCCCGGATCCAGTTGCAGATTGACCGCGTTCGGCGCCGGCGGCTCGTGCCAGGTCGGCGTGATCCACAGGCGGTCGGAAATCCGGATCGGGTCGAACTGCGACTGGGTCAGACGCACCCAGTCCTGCTCCTCCACCCGCTCCACATTGTAGCTGGGCAGGGCCAGACCGCAGGCGTTGGCGGCGGCGGCGATCAGCAGGGCCACGTCGGCCGCTTCATCAAACAGCGTGATGATGCGGCTGCGACTCCACAGCTTGTCCACCGGCTCGCCGGGTTCGCCGAAAATCGGCTCTTCGCGCTCGGTGCCGGCAAAAGCGTCTTCGATCGCGGTGGACAGCGCGCCGGCGTCCATCAGCGCGTCGGCCAGACGCTCGGCGACGGTTGACTCGGCGTCAATGGTGGCTTGCAGCCAGGCCATCACGCGCCCCCTTTTTTCTGCTGCGACAAACGCTGCTCCAGATAGTGAATGCACGTGCCGCCGCGCTGGAAGGCCGCGTCCATGAACAGTTCCTGATGCAGCGGGATATTGGTCTTGATGCCGGAAATGGAGATTTCCGACAGCGCCACCCGCATCCGCGCCATCGCCTGCTCGCGGGTATCGCCAAAGGCGATCAGCTTGCCCACCATGGAATCGTAATGCGAAGGCACGGTGTAGCCCTGGTAAATATGCGAATCGATGCGGATGCCCGGGCCGCCGGCCGGGTGATAGCTTTCGATCTTGCCCGGGGACGGCACGAAGGTGAACGGGTCCTCGGCGTTGATCCGGCACTCCATCGCATGGCCGCGCAACACCACGTCCTTCTGTTTGTAGCGCAGTTTCTCGCCGGCGGCGATGCGGATCTGTTCCTGCACGATGTCGATGCCGGTGATCATCTCGGTCACCGGGTGCTCAACCTGCACGCGGGTGTTCATCTCGATGAAGTAGAACTCGCCGCGCTCGAACAGGAATTCAAAAGTGCCGGCGCCGCGGTAGCCGATGCGGCGGCAGGCTTCGGCGCAGGCTTCGCCAATCTTCTGACGCTGCTTGTCGGTGATGCCCGGCGCAGGCGCTTCCTCGATGATCTTCTGGTGGCGGCGCTGCATGGAGCAGTCGCGCTCGCCCAGATAGATGGCGTTGCCGTATTCGTCGGCCAGGATCTGGATTTCGATGTGGCGCGGCTCTTCCAGGAATTTTTCCATGTAGACGGTGGGATTGCCGAAAGCCGCGCCGGCTTCGGTGCGGGTCATCTGCACCGAATTGATCAGCGCGCCCTCGGTATGCACCACGCGCATGCCGCGACCGCCGCCGCCGCCGGCGGCCTTGATGATCACCGGGAAACCGATCTTCTTGGCGATCTTGACGATCTCGGCCGGATCGTCCGGCAAAGCGCCTTCGGAGCCCGGCACGCAGGGCACGCCGGCCTCTATCATCGCGTTCTTGGCCGACACCTTGTCGCCCATCTGACGGATGGTGTCCGGACGCGGACCGATGAACACGAAGCCGGACTGCTCGACGCGCTCGGCGAAGTCGGCGTTCTCCGACAGGAAGCCGTAACCCGGGTGGATGGCCTGGGAATCGGTCACCTCGGCGGCGGCGATCAGGGCCGGCACGTTCAGATAGCTCTTGCCGCTGGGCGCCGGGCCGATGCAGACCGATTCGTCGGCCAGCTTCACGTACTTGGCTTCGCGATCGGCCTCGGAATGCACCACCACGGTCTTGATGCCCATCTCGCGGCAGGCGCGCTGGATGCGCAGGGCGATTTCACCCCGGTTGGCAATCAGAATTTTTTCAAACATGGAATTCTCCGCTGGCGGATTCCGCGGCCGGCGTCGTCGCCGGCGGGGGCCGCCAATGCTGTCGTGGCAAACGACAAGGGCACAGACGCTGCGCCGTGCCCCCTTGCCGTCTGCCTGTCGTCTGGCTTACTCGATGATGAACAACGGCTCGCCGAATTCCACCGGCTGGCCGTCTTCGACCAGAACGGCCTTGACCACGCCGGAGCGGTCGGCTTCGATCTCGTTCATCAGCTTCATCGCTTCGATGATGCACAGGGTGTCGCCGGCGTTGACGCTCTGCCCCACTTCGATGAAGCTCTTGGCGCCCGGGCTCGGTGAGCGATAGAAGGTGCCCACCATCGGCGACTTCATCGCGTTCTTGTCGTTGTTGGCCGGCGCGGCGGCTTCGGCTGCCGGAGCGGCCACGGCGGCGGCTTGGGCGTTGGGCACTTGCAGCGCGGTCATCGGCTGAGCGTAGGCCATCTGCGGCGCGGCGGATACGCGGGTAATGCGGACTTTTTCTTCCCCCTCGGTCACTTCGAGTTCGGCGATGCCGGATTCCTCGACGAGATCGATCAGCTTCTTGAGTTTACGGAGATCCATTGATAATCCTTCGAGTGGGATATTCGGTAGAGTGAGTTAGGCCTGCGCGGCAAGATGCCGGATGGCGTGCGCAAGCGCCAGTTCATAGCCGTGGGCGCCGAGTCCGCAGATCACGCCGACCGCGAGGTCGGAGAAATAGGAATGCTTGCGGAACGGTTCGCGGGCATGAACGTTGGAAAGGTGGACTTCGATAAACGGCACTTGCACCGCCGCCAGCGCGTCGCGCAAGGCGACGCTGGTATGGGTGAAAGCGGCCGGATTGACCAGAATGAAGGCAGTACCGTCATGCAGGCACTGCTGCACGCGATCAATCAACACATGTTCCGCATTGCTCTGCAATGCCGACAATTCAAACCCCGCGGCGCTAGCCTGCTGTTCCAGCCGCTGGTTGATATCGTCAAGCGTTTCCCGGCCGTAGTGCTGCGGCTCCCGCTGTCCCAGCAGATTGAGGTTGGGGCCGTGCAACACGAGGATTTTTCCGGTCAAAGCCTGCTCCTGTTTATCATCTTGGGCGCGAGTTTGCCGCAATTCGCTGCAAGATGTCTAGCTTTTGCATCATTTCAAACAGTTGTTTGGATGGCGAACACGGCGGATCTTCGAGTCAAAGCACTAGTATCCACGGGCGTTTTTCCGCCTGGCAAGTTTTTACCGCCTGGCCGAAAATCGATGTTGATTCAGCGCAAATCCCGCCACTTCGCTCACTAAGCTGATGCCGGCCGGCGGCGGCGCGGGTATAATTTGCCGATTCTGAATCTTTTACGCCTTATGCAGCTTTCCGACTTCGACTACCACCTGCCCGAGCGCCTGATCGCCCAGCACCCTCCGGCAGAGCGCGGCGCCAGCCGCCTGCTGCGCGTGGCCGGCCATGACCGCGCCAATCTGCGCTTCACCGACTTCATCGATCAGGTCAGCCCCGGCGACGTGATGGTGTTCAACGACACCCGCGTGATCAAGGCCCGGCTGTTCGGCGAAAAAGCCAGCGGCGGCAAGATCGAGGCGCTGATAGAACGCGTGCTGGACGCGCATACCGCGCTGGCCCACGTCCGCGCGTCCAAATCGCCCAAACCCGGCACCCGGCTGATCTTCGCCGATCGCTGGGAGGCGGAAATGGTAGAGCGCCACGGCGAACTGTTCAAGCTGCGCTTCCTGGCCGAGGACAATCTCTTCGACATCCTGGAAGCTTCCGGCAAGCTGCCGCTGCCGCCTTATATAGAACGCGGCGCCGGCCACGAGGATGACGAGCGCTACCAAACCGTCTACGCCCGCGAGCGCGGCGCGGTGGCCGCGCCCACCGCCGGCCTGCACTTCACCGAAGACATGCTGGAACAGCTGCGCGCCAAGGGCGTGCAACTGGCCTACGTCACCCTGCACGTCGGCGCCGGCACCTTCCAGCCGGTGCGGGTGGACAATATCGCCGAGCACAAGATGCACAGCGAAATCTACGAAGTGCCGGAAATCACTCGCGCGCTGATCGCAGAAGCCCACGCCGCCGGCCGCAAAGTGCTGTCGGTGGGCACCACCAGCATGCGCGCGCTGGAATCCGCCGCGCGCGGCGGCGAACTGGCCGCCGGCTGCGGCGAAACCGACATCTTCATCACCCCGGGCTACCGCTTCCGGGTGGTGGACCGCCTGCTGACCAATTTCCACCTGCCCAAGTCCACGCTGCTGATGTTGGTGTCCGCCTTCGCCGGCTACGAGGAAATCCGCGCCGCCTACCAGCACGCGGTGGAGCAGGAATACCGTTTCTTCAGCTACGGCGACGCCATGCTGCTGGAACGCAAAGACTGATGCGCGGCTTAATCGGCCGCCTTTGAGGATCAGACCATGTCCGGACTCTCTCCCGACGCGCCCGCGCCGCAGGAAATCCAGCTGCACGCGGTGTCGCGCGTGCTGGAAATCAGCTTCGACGACGGCGCCCGCTTCGAGCTGCCCTGCGAATACCTGCGCGTCTACTCGCCCTCGGCGGAAGTGCGCGGCCACGGCGCCGGCCAGGAAGTGCTGCAAGCGGGCAAGCGCCATGTCGCCGTCACCGCGCTGGAGCCGGTGGGCCATTACGCGCTGAAGATCACCTTCGACGACGGCCACGACAGCGGACTGTACAGCTGGAGCTATCTATACGAGCTGGGCGCCAAGCGCGACCAGTACTGGCAGGATTATCTCAATCGCCTCGCCGCCGCAGGCGCGAGCAGGGAGTGACCATGGACAAGACGACCCACTTCGGCTTCAAGACCGTTGCCGAAAGCGAAAAAGCCGCCAAGGTGGCCGATGTGTTCCACTCGGTGGCCAAGAAATACGATGTGATGAACGACCTGATGTCCGGCGGGCTGCACCGGGTGTGGAAACACTTCACCCTGACCACTTCTGGCGTCAAGGCCGGCGACAAGGTGCTGGACATCGCCGGCGGCACCGGCGACCTGTCGCGCGGCTGGGCCAAGCGCGTGGGCAAGAGCGGCGAAGTATGGCTGACCGACATCAACAGCTCCATGCTGACCGTGGGCCGCGACCGGCTGCTGGACGACGGCCTGGTGCTGCCGGTGTCCTTGGCCGACGCCGAGAAGCTGCCCTTCCCCGACAATTACTTCGACGCGGTGTCGGTGGCTTTCGGCCTGCGCAATATGACCCACAAGGACGCGGCGCTGAAGGAAATGTGCCGGGTGCTGAAGCCGGGCGGCAAGCTGATGGTGCTGGAGTTCTCCAAAGTCTGGAAACCGCTGTCGCCGTTCTACGACTTCTACTCCTTCAAAGCGCTGCCGGTGATGGGCAAGCTGGTAGCTAACGACCCCGACAGCTACCAGTACCTGGCCGAATCCATCCGCATGCATCCCGATCAGGAAACGCTGAAGCAGATGATGCTGGACGCCGGCTTCGGCAAGGTGGATTACCACAATATGAGCGGCGGCGTGGTGGCCCTGCACAAGGGCTACAAGTTCTAAGACCCTGCTCAAAGTCCGCTGCGTGTCAGCGATACGGCGTTGAAACCAAGCTCAAAATGCTCATGTGCCACGCGTACATTCCGCTTTTTCACTCGTTTTCGCCTTGTCTCGCTCTGGCTCGCAAGACTTTGAACAGCTTCTAAGAGCCTGATTACGATCCGCGGCGCTCCGGCAATGCGGCCTTAGACCCTTTCACCTTCCAATCACGGCGGAGACAGCGCATGGGCATCCAGATCGCGGCATTCAACCACCTGTTGAACCAACACCCGGCGGTGCGGGCGGAACTGGCCGCGCACGCCGGCCGGCGCGTCGCCGTGGCGCTGCCGCCCTTCCACGTGGCCGGCGTGTTCACCGACGACGGCTGGCTGGCCGCCTGCGAGGGCGAGCCGGAAGCCACGGTGCGGCTCAAACACGCCGTCGCGCTGGCGGCGGCGGCCGGGCGCGACCCGGCGCTGAGCGACATCCAGCTGGAAGGCGACGCCGAACTGGCCGCCGCCGTCGGCCGCCTGCTGGGCCGCCTGCAATGGAACGCCGCCGAGGATCTGTCCCGGCTGGTGGGCGACGCCGCCGCCCAGCGCGCGGAAACCCTGGCCCGCGGCCTGCTCGGCTTCAAGGGCCAGGTGGCCTGGCGGCTGGCCGCCAACTGGGTGGAGCATCTGCGCGAGGAAACGCCGGTGCTGGCCGGCCGCCGCCAGGTGCAAGGCTTCGTCGCCGCGGTGGACACCTTGCGCGACGACGCCGGCCGCCTGGAAAAACGCCTGGCGCGGCTGCAGGCCGCGCTGCAACAAGAACAGACAAAGGCCTGACGGCACATGCGGACTTCGCGCTTCATCAAGATCGTTTCCACCTTCTACCGCTTCGGCCTGGACGACTTCCTGGAAGGCCATTCCAAGCTCGGCTTCGTCCACAAGCTGTTCGGCCTGCTGCCGCTGCGTCGCGACACCAGCGCGCCGCTGCCGCAGCGGGTACGGCTGGCGCTGGAAAGCCTGGGACCCATCTTCGTCAAATTCGGCCAGGTGCTGTCCACCCGCCGCGATCTGCTGCCGCCGGACTACGCGGACGAACTGGCCCGGCTGCAAGACCGGGTGCCGCCCTACGACGGCCTGCAGGCGCGCGAGATGATAGAACGCAGCCTGGGCCGCAAGGTGGACGAACTCTACGTCGATTTCGACAACACCCCGGTGGCCAGCGCCTCCGTAGCCCAGGTGCACAAGGCCTGGCTGCGCCAGCCCGACGGCGGCCGCGGCCGCGAAGTGGCGGTCAAGGTGCTGCGCCCCGGCATCCAGCCGGTGATCGAGCAAGACCTGGCGCTGATGGGCACGCTGGCCGGCTGGGTGGAAAAACTGTTCACCGACGGCAAGCGGCTGAAGCCGCGCGAAGTGGTGGCCGAGTTCGACAAATACCTGCACGACGAACTGGACATGATGCACGAGGCCGCCAACGCCTCACAGCTGCGCCGCAACTTCAAGAACTCGGACATGCTGATCGTGCCCGAGGTGTTCTACGACTACACCAGCCGCGACGTGCTGACGCTGGAATGGATGCACGGCATCCCGGTGGGCCAGGTGGACCGGCTGCGCGAAGCCGGCGTGGACCTGTCCAAGCTCAGCCGCTTCGGCGTGGAAATCTTCTTCACCCAGGTGTTCCGCCACGGCTTCTTCCACGCCGACATGCACCCGGGCAATATCTTCGTCGCCGCCGACGGCCGCTACATCGCGCTGGACTTCGGCATCGTCGGCACCCTGACCGACACCGACAAGCACTATCTGGCGGTCAACTTCCTCGCCTTCTTCAACCGCGACTACCACCGCGTGGCCACCGCCCACATCGAATCAGGCTGGGTGCCGAAAGACACCCGCGCCGAGGAGCTGGAAGCGGCGGTGCGCACCGTGTGCGAACCCATCTTCGAGAAGCCGCTGTCGGAAATCTCCTTCGGCATGGTGCTGCTGCGCCTGTTCGAAACCAGCCGCCGCTTCAATGTGGAAATCCAGCCGCAACTGGTGCTGCTGCAAAAGACCCTGCTCAATATCGAAGGCCTGGGCCGCCAACTGGATCCCAATCTGGATCTGTGGGACACCGCCAAGCCCTTCCTGACCAAGTGGATGAACGAACAGATAGGCTGGCGCGGCCTGCTGCGCACGCTGAAGCACGAAGCGCCGCAATGGGCCACCACCCTGCCCACGCTGCCGCGCAAGCTGAATGACGCGCTGTCCTCCGCCAACAGCGAGCTGCTGATCAGCGGCTACATCCAGCTGATGCGGGAACAGAAGCGCCAGAACTGGCTGTTGGCGCTGATCGCCGTTCTGCTGGCGGCCTTGCTGCTGAAAAACTGGCTCTGAGGCCCTCGTAAAGCATGATTTCATTCATGCCCTGCTTCATCAGGCCCTCAAGCAGGCATGGCGGGATCAAGGTTTCCAAGCTTCAGCCGCCCGCCATCCTGCAAACAGGAGCGCCCGTTTCAATGCCGGCGCTCCGTGCGTCTGCAAGCCCCCTTGCCAAGCCAAGCGGGGCTTTTATCTTTATTGGGTGCCTGACGTGATGGACCGCTCTTCCACTCTTCACAGGGAAAACTCGAAACGCCGGTTTGAGGGCGACAACATGTCTTCCTCGGCAATCGCCACACCCATTTCACCCATCCGGATGCCAATCCGATCACGCAAGGCCTGCAAATCTTCCCATGCCTGCGGGTGAAGCGCCTCGGCCACCATCAGCACGGTGTCCGTGGTCGGCGAAATCACCGACTGAGCGCCTTGCCGGAAAACCCAGCGGCGGGAATGCGCCTGATGATCCTCATCGGCAAAAATGATTTCACCCACGGCCGGCCGCTCAATCTCGCCGGAAAATGCCTGATACGCCTCCAGACCGTTCGCCGGTCTGACCACCACGCCTCCTCTAAGGCATGCGCAATCGAATGCCGCAATCGGAATGGCCGCATGCATGGACTCCGCGTTAAGCGCGTCGATCAGCGGCAAGACATGAGGTAGGCATCCCTCCTTCCGGAAACGACGCAGCAGCGCCTCTGCCGCGCAGCGATACTGCGTGGGCTTCAAGCCCATCTCAGCATAGGTTTGGCGCCATACCTGCAGCGACGGGACCTCGCTCTCGGCCCTCTCCGCCTGCAGAGCGGCAACCTCTGCATAAGTGGAGTCAAGCGCTCCCGCATTCAGTCCGGCGTTTCCAGCCTGTCGCAGAACCAGAACCAGGGCTCTCAGTTCCGGGAATCGCCCCCACACTTCGTCAGAATGATGAAAGTACATCTTTCCTAGCCCCCTCTGTCCTCATGCCTGGGTTGGCCATCACGGGATGAACGAATGCCGCTCACACTTGCGGCACCGGCTTCAAACGCGCCGGAATCGTCAGCACCAGAATGGCGAGCATCACCGCCGCGACGCCGACGGCTTGGCTCATTTCAATTTGCTCGCCCAGAACCAGCGCGGCAAGCAGCACCGCAGTCAAGGGCGCAACGGCGGTGAATGTGGCGGCTTCGCTTCCGCTTACCCGCGCGGCCCCGCCATACCACAACAGAAAACCGCCGACGGTCGGCACCAGCGCATACCAGATCACCGCCGCAATCGCCTCGGAACCCGGCATGGCAAACGGCAGCTCGAGGAAGGCAACGGGCAAGGACACCAACAGACCCAGAACCGTCATCGCCGTGGTCTGCAACAATGGCCGCAAAGGCGCTCGCATGCGCTTGTTGAGCAGAATGAAAGCGCTTTCGCAGACGACGGCCCCCAAAATGCAGGCCATGCCGATGAGAGACAGCGGCCCGGAGCCTTTCCACGCCACTGCCATCACGCCAATGGTGGCGAGCCCTACCGCAATGAGCAGCCGCGCGCTTGGCCGCTCCCCCAAAACCATGACAGAAAAAAGCGCGGAGACCGCGGGGAGCGTTCCAATGATTACGCCCGCATCGGCGGCAGGAAGATAGGACAGGCCGGAAATCAACAAGGTCGTGTAACCGACGCTCCCCGCCCCCGCCTGGAGCAGAAGCAAAAACCCGTCGCTGCGCGTCAGTTTTGGCCACCTCTCCCTCTGCAGGAGAAGCAAGGGAATCAACACAGGCAGTGCGAGAGCAAACCGCAGCGCCGTCGCAAAAAAAGGAGGCATGCTCCCAGCGATGAATTTTGAGGCGATCACGGTAGAACCAACGGTCATCATCGCCAACGTCAACATCAGATATCCGAGAGTGCGGTTTGACAATTCCACCTCCGTTCATGGCTAAGCTCACAAACGGATTTACTTCACGCGCTATTTAAAATCAAGCCTTTAAAAATATCGTCAATAGCTATTGATTTTTGTAGCTTCCAAGAAAGTTCGCTTCGCAAGCATCCATCCATGGCGATGGCGTTCAGCGAATTCCTGGGCAAGTTATGCCATACAGCACTTATTCACATCGATACATTTCAAATAAGGCGGCCAAGATGCTTTTGACTTTCTGAAGGGGAATGCGGGCCCAGGATTTTCGCAAGGGCGGGCACCATGAATCTCTCCCGAGACCCAGGCGTTCATACCGCTTACGCCAACAAGCCGGCTGCCTATGCACAGGCTGAGCAGGAGTTTAATGAACGGACAAAACAAGGCATCTCATGTCCGCCCCGCCTTTGACCACGCTTGCCCGGCGGCGGCATCAAGCCTTTTATAACCATGACATGCAAAGGACGGACAGAGGCGGTGTAATGAAAAAGGGAAACGCCCGCCTCCGCGCATCGCCTTAAGGTTCCGGCGGCGGCCCGGCACGGTTTGAGCTGTGCCCGCATGATTATCCAAGCCCGGGACGGGCATGAATGCAACAGCACATCCATTCACAGCTCGCGCAGCGCCGTGCCCTCCGCCGGCTTGCGCAGCCAGCCTTCCAGCAGCTTATAGCTGTCCAGGTCAAAGGACGGCGCGCCCTCCAGCGGGCCGCCGTCGCCCTGGCGCGAGCCCAGATAGCACCAGCGGTCGAACACATGCTCGGCGCGCTCGCCGGTCACCTCGTCGGTTTCCACCACCGCGATGGCGCCGGCGAACGGCCAGGCCTTCACCTTCAACTTGGCCAAGGCGCCCAGCAGCCGGATATTGTGCACCTCCGCCGGCTCGCGGCCGATGCAGGCGCCGCGGCAGCGGCCCAGCTTCAAAGCCGCGCACGGCGCGCCCTTGCGGCTGGTCACCGCCTCCACGCCCAATACCGACTGGCACAACGCGTTGCCCAGCGCGATTTCCGCCAGGATCTTGCGCGCCTCCCGCGCATGGCGGAACAGGCCGTACAAATCCGCGGTGCGGCTGAAATCCAGCTCGCGCGCGTACACCACCTTGGGGCGGGTGAAGCCGTCCTCCGTCTCCAGCTGGATGGAGCACAACTCCGGGCTCAGCTTGCCGCGGTGGTTATGCTGCGGCTTCAAGGCGTGAATCAAGCGCAGTTCCAGCAAATGCGCGCCGAACTCGCCCAGGGTCTCCTGCCACTCCACCCGGCCGATGGGCTCGCCGATATGCACCTCGCGGCTCTTGCCGCCGCCCTTGACCGCGGCGAAATGCGCCAGCACCCGCGTGCGCAGATTGCCGCCCTTGCCCACGTACAAGGGTTTGCCCTCCTCCCCGTACAGCGCGTACACCCCCGGCACGTCCGGCAGCAGCTCCAGTTGCTCTTGCAGCGCCGCCGGCAGGCCGGCCAGTTCCGGCGGCGCGGCCAATACCGCCGCCATCGCCGCGCCCACGGCCGCTTCGCCCAGTTCCTGGCTGGCGATGCCTAGGAAGCGATGCACCGCTTCCGCGTCCGCCAAGGCCCGGTGCCGCTCCGGCAGGCGAATGTCGTAACGCTCTATCAGGCTGTCCAGGCTGTGCTTGAAAAACTGCGGGTAGAGCCGGCGCGACAGCTTGACCGTGCACAGCGACTGGCTCTGAAAGCGCAGTCCGGCGCGGCGGAATTCGTTTTTCAGGAAGCCGTAATCGAAGCGCGCGTTGTGCGCCAGGAACAGGCGGCCGGACAGCATGGTCAGCAAGCGCTCGGCCAGATCGGCGAAGCTCGGCGCCGCCGCCACCATGGCGTCGGAGATGCCGGTCATGTTCTCGATGAAGGGAGGGATGGGCTGGCCGGGGTTGATCAGAGAGCTGAAGCGCTCCACCCGGTCGCCGTCGATCAGGATGACGCCCACCTCGGTAATGCGGTCGCGGCTGATGTGGCCGCCGGTGGTTTCCAAGTCGACGATGGCGCAAGGCTGGGCAAACAGAGGGTTCAATGTCTGGCTTTCAAGTGCGGCGCGCGGCGGCTTGATTGCACTATAGCCGCCGCCCTGGCCCCGCAGGTTGCAAATCAAGAGCGGCATTTTACTCCAAGAGCCGTGGCCCCATCCGCTTTCCGCCGCATCCGGCCGCGCCTACTTCGCCTTCGCCACCGGGATGTCCTCCCAGCGCGTGGTGTAGGCCGGCGACAACATGTCCTGCTTCATCTTCCACGGCTGCTCCAGCCCTTCCGCCAACAGCTTGACCGTGCCGCGGCCCATGCGATGGTTGATCGCGTCCAGCGCCGCCATCAGGCGCCGCGCCTTTTCCGGATCCGGTCCCTCCGCGAACAAATCCGGCTGCGCCCGTTCCGCGTCCACCAGCTGCCAGGCCATCACCCCGCATTTCTGATAGCCGGCGCCGGGCCGCCACAAACGCTCCACCGCCCGCCCGGCCGCGGCCGCCAGCACCCGGCTGTCCGCGCTGGCCGGCAACAAGGGCACCACCTCGCTGTCGCGCTGCACCGTGCCTTGCTGATACACACCGCGCTGCAAGCTCACCTGCAGAAAGGAAGCCAGCGAGCCCTGGCGCCGCAAGCGCTCCGCCACCTGCGCCGCGTGCATCGCCACCGCCTCGCGCGCCTCTTCCAAACGCGTCACCTTGTGGCCGAAGGAGCGCGTGGACATCAAGGATTGCCGCGGCGGCAGCGCCTCCTCCAGACTCAGGCAGGACAGGCCGTCCAGTTCGTCGGCGATGCGCGCCACGGTGACGCCGAAACGGCGGATCAGCCAATCCCGGTCCGCCGCCGCCAGCGCCGCGGCGTGGCCGATGCGCTCCAGACGCAGCTTGGCCGACAGCTTGCGGCCCACGCCCCAGATCTCCTCCACCGCCACCTCGGCCAGCAGCGTTCGCCGCTCCGCCGCGTCCAGCGCTTGCAGATTCATCACCCCGTCGCGGGACGGGTCCAGCTTGGCCAGGTGGTTGGCCAGCTTGGCCAAGGTCTTGCTGGGGCCGATGCCGACGCATACCGGCAGGCCCAGGCCGCGCGACATGGCGTCGCGCATCCGCTGCGCCAGCCGCTCCGGTTCCGGTTCGCCGCCGATGTCCAGAAAGCATTCGTCTATCGAATACACTTCCTGCGCGCGCGCGAAGCCGGCCAATAGCCGCATCGCGCGGCCGGACAAATCGCCGTACAGCGTGTAATTGGACGAGAACACCGCCACGCCCAGCTGCTCCAGCCGCGCCTTGTGCAGGAAGTAAGGCGCGCCCATCGGCACGCCCAGCGCCTTGGCCTCGGCCGAGCGCGACACGATGCAGCCGTCGTTGTTGGACAACACGACAATGGGCGCGCCGGCCAGGCGCGGGTTGAACACCCGCTCGCAGGAAGCGTAGAAGGAATTGTTCAGGGGCTTGCAAAAGGTTACTAATCTAGTATTTTAAAAACAATAAGTTACGTGGCAGGCGTATCAGTAGACGAGTAGGTTCTAGCTTCGTAGTTTTAACCTCCACGAAAACCTATGGGGAGCAAGGATATGTGCATCGTCAAGGCCCGGGTGTCAGGCTAATGGAGCTAGTGTGGGCAACCAAAGATTTAGTCATTGCTGGCCGTCCATATCCAGGCTTTCCCGTTTTGCTTTGGGATTCGATGGAAAGCTGTGTCCCTGCCAATGAGTTCTTTCGTCACTACCTGTTACGCGGTGCTATTGGGTCACGGAAGTCTTGGCCAAACACGGGGCGAGCGTTGTACGACTTTTTCAGCTTTCTTCAAGCTCATGACCTCGACTGGCACGACGTGGACCGTGGCGAGGCTAAGAGCATCGTCGCGGCTTACCGAGACTATTGCTTGGATGAATTCAACCTGGCCCCCTCAACTACCCGACAAAGGTTGCACTATGTATGCAAATTCTACGAGTTTGCCCAGCAGCAAGGATGGGTTGGCAGATTGCCGTTTGGTTATGAAGAAAAGGTGGTCAAGCGTACGCTAGGCTTCCTTGCCCACGTCAATGCTAGCGGTGGCAAAGTCATGGTGAATAACATCATGCCGCGTAAGCATCGCGAACTTCCGAAGTTTCTGAGCATGCATGAGATCAAGGCGTTATTGGCCACGGCAGAAAACCCTCATCACCGCATGATGATTCGGCTCGGGCTTCAGACTGGCCTGCGCCGGGAGGAAATCGCCACCTTCCCGCTTGCGTACGTCTTCGATCCTGACGCGGCGGGCAGGAAAGAGCGCAATATCCAAATTCACCTCAATCCTTATGATGGGCACGGTATGCGTACGAAGGGTAGCAAGCCCCGCGACATCTATGTCAGTCGCCGTTTCCTCTCGGATCTGCACCGTTACGTAGTGCAGGTGCGCGGTGAGCGAGCCACCCTAAGCCAGACGAGGCACAAGCCGCTGTTCCTAAACCAGTTCGGAGAGCCTTATGCAGATGGAGGCAAACGAATCGAACGCATCGTCCGGGAAATCGGCAAGCGAGCCGGCGTCCGCGTCCATCCGCACATGTTGCGACACACCTACGCGACGCATACCCTGCTTGCGCTTCAGCGAAACCGCAGCAGCGTGGAACCACTGGTGTTCGTACAGCGGCAACTTGGCCATAGCTCGATTCAGACGACGATGGTGTACCTACACCTGATCAATGAAATCGCCGACGAGGCTGTCTTGGCCTACGACGATGAATTGCACGGCGACTTGGATACGGTCTGATGGGCAAGCGCAAGGTATTTAGCAAGACAGATCTTAGTGTCCCTCAGGTCGAACACTCTCGTGAAGGAGCAGGTCGTATCGTCGTGCTCTCTGAAGAGATTCCGCCAGCCAAAACCACAGTTTCGTTCGGGCGAAATATCACACGGATGCAAAAATTCGATTTCGCACGCTGGTACGCCAGAGGGATCGATCCGATCACCTATGCGTGCCAGCGGCAGATCGAGCGTTTCTTGGTACGACAGGACGACGTGATTGAGGCAACTACCGTAGCAAGTCACTGCAAAGGCGGTTTACGCCACTTCCTCGACTATCTGGTGTTGCGAGCTACCTCGCTGAACCGCGGACTGACCCTGGCTGATATCGACCGAGCTTTAATTGATGACTTTCTTGGCTACCTCTCTGACCTTGGCATCTCTCCGCATAGCCAGAGGGGCCATTACTCTAATGCGAAGTCCATCCTGAATGCATTAGGCCGGCGCGGGCTGTTCCCACTCGTTACAGCTGGTGACGATGCAACTTTCCCACGAAATCCCTTTCCGAACATCGGCCCCCATCAGGGCGAGACGCCTTTGCCTACACGTCAACGGCAGGCGCTCGCCATGGCACTTAGGCAAGCAGTCATGCCTATCTTCCATGACGACGTACAGGTCACCGGCGAATTATTGGCTTACGCGCTGCTGACTGTTGCGCTACATACTGGACGCAACGCTACGCCGCTCCTAGAGATGGGGGCTGATTGTTTGCACCCTCACCCCAAGGATGGCAGTGTCTTCATGATCCTAAGAAAACGCCGCGGATACACCTCCTCCAAGATTGCGCTACGTGGCGAGAGTGGCGCTGAGCGCTGGCAGGAGTCCACTCCCACAGTCAAAACCAATGTCGAGCGCTTGATCCGGCGTGTACTTACGCTTGGCGAATCGCTGCGCGCGGAGGCCCCAGGCGATTTCAAGGAACGTGTATGGCTGTATCGTGTGCATCGAGGTTCTGGTCTTGGCAGGGTTATTGCACTGAATGGCGGGACGGTAGCACAGGCAATCAAGAAACTCGTGGCTGAGCACGGCCTGACCGATACCGACGGCCAGCCGCTACGTATCAACATTTCTCGCCTGCGCAAGACCTTCGCCAACCGCATTTTTGAGTTGCTAGAAGGCGACATAGCAACCACAGCCATCGCGCTTGGCAATACGCCTCAGGTTACTGGAAGAAATTATTTGGCCCCTAGTAACGATGCAAAGCGTAACTGGCAGTTCATGGGTGAGCTCCTAGTCGAAGAGCTGATGACCGGCCGCATCGGCGCAACCTACCACACTACCGCCATGGGGCGCTGTAGCGATCCAGTCTATGGACAATACGCCCCGAAACAAGAGGGGGCAACGTGCTTCTCGTTCCTCAACTGTCTGCGCTGCAAGCATTACGTAGTGACAGGAGATGATCTGCACCGCCTGTTCAGTTTCTACTTCCGCGTACTTGCGGAGCGCGCACGAATGAACAAACGTCGTTGGGAGAGGGAGTACGCACATATCCCTCGATTGATTGACAACTACATTGTGGCCGAGGGGCTTCGACGTGGGGTCTTCAAGCCGGCGACTGTCGAAACCGAACGCGAGCGAGCGCGTCGCGCACCGCATCCGTTCTGGTCGTGTGATGTGGTGGACAATCTAGGAGTCTTTGCATGAGCAGCAGCACCGCGGCCTTACGTTCCCCAGCGATCACCGAACTACAGCAGGTAGACGTACGCGGGCTGGCTGATCACGACCGAGATGCACTCATTGTGACGGCTATTCAAGTCGATGAACATTGGGTCATCCTCAGTCAATATGGTGACGACATCTGGCGGCTCGACGGCTTTTCTAACAATGTATCGGACAACTTACGCCGGATCGACTTTAGTCGGGTGCCTGATCCATTTCGAGCATTGATGAAGGCGGTTCTGTATCGCTACCTACGACGTGGCCTTGAGGGGCAGAAGCGGCCCAAGTCAGGCACTGTGCGCAATTTCTTTGAAAATACGCTGCCCTTTCTACGGTATCTGTATACGCTCAAACTGAGCCATTTCGGCGCGGTAACGCCCTTGGTCTGTACAAACTATGCTGCCGAGTGCAGGTCCCAACTGCAGACTCGTCGCAGCCGAGGCCAACCGTTGTCAAGAGAGGCTCTTAGTCGTCGTTTCGGAACGATCGAGGCACTCTATGAACTGAGCCAATACACCCATGACCCAATCCCTCTGCACCCCTGGCCTGACACCTCCGCGAGTGCCATGGCAGGCTACTGGAGCACCCGCAAGCAGGGCGGCAAAACACCCCTGATGCCGGATGAGGCGTTCTGCACCTTGTTCAAGAGCGCCGAGGAGCAGATTCAGTGCGGTAAGGCCCTGCTTGATCTCCGTGATGCGCTCGCGGCTGTCGCCATTGCGCGCAGAATGCAGGATCGTAGAACCGTCATCGAGGCTAAAAACCACTGCCTCTCAACTTTGGGCTGGAAGGGCGGTTTAGGCGCTTTCAATCAGGCAATCCTTGATCTACGAGCAGCCTGTTACATCGTGTTGGCCAGCACATCCGGGTGCCGCAACCACGAACTGGCCAACTTACAATTGGGCGCCCACCACCGTACAGAGGACGACGAGGGTACGATTTATCACTGGATGCGCTCCAAGTCGGATAAGACCGACACCGGTATCCACGACTGGATGATTCCAGAGGCTGCAGTGCGTGCATTGCGGCTCATTGAGCGCTGGGCCGAGCCTTACCAAGCCTTGATAGCTGCCGAGATCGTCGAGCGGCGAAGGATTGACCCACGTGATCCAGAAATTGCGAAAGCGCAGAAACATCAGCATGCACTTTTTATTGGGATGACTGCTACGAAGGGCAACCAAGTTCGCACCCTGTCAGGTGGCACATGGAACAGAGTGCTCAAGGCGTTCGCCCATAGCAATGGCGTGAACTGGAACTTAGCCAGTCACCAATTCCGCCGCAAATTCGCCAACTATGCTGCGCACAGCCAATTCGGCGACCTGCGCTACCTGCGCGAGCACTACGCGCACTGGTCTATGGACATGACTCTGGACTATGCCATGGACAAAGGTTGGGGGCTGCACCTCGATCTCGAACTGTTCAGTGACATCCGGGCAGAACACGAGGATATCAAGCTCGGTGTCGTAGAAACCTGGCTGGGTGACGAACTACTTGCGGGCGGCTACGGCCGCTCGATTAAACGCTGGCAGCGTGATCCGGCGAATCTCGCCATCTTCAAGAGCCATGCCGTAATGTTAACCTCAATTGCGGAGAGCACCGCGATCCGCAGCAATGGCCACTCATGGTGTACCGCAAGTGACGACCGTTGCATCGGCAACACCCTGGAACGAACCCGCTGTGCAGACTGCAACAACGCGGTGATCGGGCGCACCCACGTTGGCATTTACCAGCGTCTCTATGACAACTTAAAGGGGCTGCAGTATAGCCGCGACATTGGTGATGGTGGCCGCCAGCGCGTTTTGCGCGATTTGGAGCGCTGCCGTAACGTATTGGTGCAGCTTGGATACAACCCGGAGGCAAACGTAGTATGACAACTAACCGCAAGCCCTCGGATGTGCGTGAGCGGGATTTGCAACTTGCGCTCACCCGCATCCAGCACGGACGGGCACATACAGGGGAAACGAAAGTCAGCATCGCCGCTGTAGCGCGGGAGGCAGGCGTTTCAACAGCACTGATCCACAACCACTACCCCAACATCGCCGAAAAAATCCGCGAAGCGCAAGGACGCTCCAGCCGCATTCAGCGCAATGTGAAGTACCAGGAACTCCGCACAGAATGTGAGAAGAATCGTAACTTACGTGAGGAGATTAAGGAACTGCGCGCCAAGGTCGCCAGTCTCGCTTCCATCAACGAGGTTTTGATATCCGAGAACCGGATTCTAAAGGCAAAGCAGAGTGATCCCAAGGTAGTTGATCTGAGCTCGTGATTATTCTTGCGTACTGCCCAAATGATGATTTCCTCCCGCAAAAACATAGCGACGAAAAGGAGAGATTTCTGGCAAATTTAAGCCTATTCGGGCAGGAGGTTTACCATGAAAAACTAAGTTCACGGAAGAGCAGATCGCCTCCGCGTTGCGCTAGGCGGAGTCCGGCATCACCGTCGCCGAGGTCTGTCGCAAGATGGGCGTCTCCGAAACCACCTTCTGCAACTGGAAGAAGAAATACGGTGGTCTGGGCGTCAGCGAGCTACGTCGTCTGAATCAATTGAAAGAAGAAACGCCCGGCTCAAGCGTATGGTCGCAGGCCTGAGCCTGGATAGGCCGATACGGCAGGAAGCTATCCAAAAAAGCGGTGAAGCTGGCTAACAAACGCGAACTAGCCAACTTCCTGATCGATGTGTTCCGTGTCAGTATAACGTCGCCCCACAGCCATCATTCAGTTGCGGCAAGCGACGTATTTTTATCATCCCCACCCTCGTGACGATCGAACGGAGCGGCAGCAAATTCGCGAGATTGCCGCCATGCGCATTCGTAATGGGGCACGTCATATCCAGGTCCTGCTGCGGCAATAGGGTTGGCTGATCAATCACAAGAAGACCTACCGGATCTATTGCGAGGAGGGGCTAAACCTGCGGCGCAAACACCCCAGACGGCGTGTGTCAGCAGCCCATCGACTTGCACGGCCGACCGTCCCTAATCTGAATGCGTGCTGGAGCATGGATTGCGTGGCCGATCAGCTGCTTAATGACCAGCGAATTCGTGCCTTAACTGTAGTGGATAACTTTAGCCGGAAAAGCCAGGCAATCACGGTGGACTTCGCGCTGAAAGCAGAGGATGTCGTTGCGACCATGCGGAATGTACAAGCTTTGCGCGGAATACCTCAGCGGATTCAGGTCGACAACCGCAGTGAGTTTATTTCTCATGGCGCTGGATCAATGGGCCTATGAGCAAAGCGTCACGCTGGGCTTCTCGCGGCCAGGAAACCCCACGGATAATGCCTTTATCGAGTCGTTTAAGGCAGCCTGAACGTCCATTGGTTTCTGTCGCGGAAAGATGCTCGAGACAAGATCGAACCGTTGGCGGCAGAATTACAATGAATTCAGGCCGCACATGTTCGCTAGGTCAGACCCCGAGCCAATTCCAACTTGCTTACCTTGAAGCCGGAAATCCCCAACTTAGACTACTCGGTTAGTTTGGAAGGGGCCAAGGCGCAGCCAAATGCTAGATGGACAGCTCTTCCAACGCTTTGCCGCCGTCAAGCCAGGCTTGAACCCAAGTCGGTTTGCGTCCCCGTCCCGACCAAGTGATTCTGCTATCGTCAGGATTACGATACTTGGCCTCCACAGGTTTGCGAGCCGCAGCTTCCTTATTCAACACATCTTCCACCCTCAAACCATAGGCACGGGCTAGCTCAATGATTTGTTTCTTCGCTTTAGATTTTTCTTCTACTTCGCGGCGTTTAATCTCGCTTGCTACGTCAGCTTGCAGAGCAATCAGCGCAGTGAATTCCAGTTTGGACAATTCCATACCATGTTCCTTTAATCGTTGGTTTGATGATTATAGGGAGTCATGCATACAATTGAAATAGTGAAATTCAAATATTGAAAGCCCCTCCAAAGGAGGTATAGTCTATGTATCGGGCTAACGCCGCTGACCTTTCTCCGCCAGATATCGGCTGGGGTTTTTGCTCATTTTGGAATGGGGGATTTTACTGTGAGCAACACTCTTCACATTGCTGTCTTAAGCCACGATGCATCTAATGTGGTAATACGTAGTGCAGCCTCATATGAAAGCCTTGGGGAGAGGCTGAATCATGAGTTTCCGGCAGGGTTTGCTTTAGAGCCGTCGAGTCATGAAGGTCTGATCGAATGGTTTAAAAAAAGAGCAAGGGACGATGACGAGATTGTCCTCTATCGCCTTACCACCAAAGCCGCGACCAACGAATCAAACCACCAGGGACTGCGCGAGACCTGCTGAGCAGGCGATAGGTCAGAAGGTCTTTGGTGCCCGGAGCCGGAATCGAACCGGCATGCGCGAAGCCGCGCGACGGATTTTAAGTCCGTAGTGTCTACCTATTTCACCATCCGGGCGAGAGATGGTGGGTCCCCCCGAGAGTCGAACTCGGCACCAACGGATTATGAGTCCGCTGCTCTAACCAAGCATGAGCTAGAGGCCCTGGCGGAAGTGGTGCCAGCCCTGTCCTACTGGAGGCTCGGAGAGGCGATGCACTGTACATTTCTTGCACATTGTCCTCTGCTTGTTTTTACTGAACTCGTGCAAATTTTGCACAACTTCGTCTACTGAGCCAGCAGCTAGCCGGTACTGAGTCCCGGCTTCAGGTAACCTGCCGTTCACGACTCATGTAGGTCATCATGACCTATGATTGGAAGTGACTCTTTAACTCATCCTTCTCAATCATCAATCGTTCAAGCGCGAGTCGAACTTAGCTAAGGAGATCGAGATGGCTTCCCCTACAACCCGAGTCGTCACTCTGGAGATTCCAACCTCATTGGTAGACAAGATTGACCAAATGGCCGGTCGCTTGAAGACCTCGCCCGACGAGATCATGCAACAGGCCTTGTCCACCTGGATCGAGCGAGAAGAAGAACGCGCCCAACTTACTAGAGAAGCACTGGAAGACGTAGACGCTGGCCATGTCATCCACCACCAGGCAGTACAGTCCTGGGCGGATGGCCTAAACACAGACAATCCGCAGCCGATACCACGTTAATCTGAGAGCAGAGCAGCAAAGTCGTACCCGTTTTCCTCTCTCAGATCACCGGAAACAGATGGTCCAATGACGACTTAGCCCGTGAACTCCCATTAGTGATCGCCTTCACTTCCGTGGCATGGAAGGAGCTTGTGCAGAATTTCGTGTGCGGCCAGCTTATGATTCTCAAGGGCGGCCAGCTTATGGTTCCGGTCACACCACACTCCTCAAAGGACCTTAAAAGGCCTTGAATTCAATGTTATGTTTGTTGCCAGGATGGCCGAGGGAGCGGGTACAGAGCAAGAAGAAAGAAATCAACGAGGAGGTACGGAACGCCTTCGTTGGTGGTCTCTAGGTCAAAGAGACTGTCCTATCTCACCTATCCACGAACGAGCATGATGCCTTCGGGTGACCAAAGGAGGCTGCTCCTCCATTCTGGCTCCGGCCTGTTCATATAACGCCGTGCGTTTCACCAAAATCTCCTTGTCTTCACCGCTGTGGCGCTAGTAATACCCCTCCTCCCCAAAACCACCCAAACAGTTAACAACGACAAAACCATGAATTAATTGAAAAAAATAACAGCTAATAGTTAGTAATGGCCCAGAATTATTACAATCGACTTGGGCGTAGCAGGTGGACATGGCTGGGCTAAGGGGCGCGAATCCGGCGCGGCGGCGATGCTTGCAGTGTAGCGCCCGCGGCCCGGCGGAGGCGAGCGCGCGGCAAAAAACGGCGCGCCGTCATCGGAGGGCGCGCCGTCTTCAACAGGCTCCAGCGTCGGAAAGCCGTTCAGAGGCCCAGGCTGTCCAGCAAGGGCGAGGAGAACAGGCGGTAGGGGTCATACGTCGCCAGCGCCGCCTTGGCCGCGTCCCAATTGGCCGCCGCCGGCTGGCCGGCGCGGAAGGCGTTGGGAATGGTCGTTTGCAGCATGGCGGAATCCGCCCACGCCGCCTGGTCGGTATAGCCCCAGCCCTTGGACCATTCCGGACGCACCGCCGCGTAGGAGCCGTTGAAATTGGCCTCGATCCACTGCTCTATCTCGCGATAGAACTGGTTGGCGTAAGGCGTGCCCGGCAGCGTCAGGATGTCCAGCCACACCGCGGCGTTCCATTCCGGATGGTCCGGCCGCGGGCGGATGGCGGACAAGGCCGGCGCCACGCTACCGTTCAAGGCCGTCTCGCTAGGATCGTCCAGCCCGGTCACGCGGATTTCCACCGGCCCGTTCATCGGATAGCGGCCCTGTTGCTGATAGGCCTGCACCCGCGCCTGATAGAAGGTGACGAACTCGTTGAGCACGCGCTGCACGTTTTCGCGGCGGGTCAGCACCGCGTAGCCGTTGGCGGTGACGCGCAAGGTGGTGGGCTTGACGTAGAGCAGCAGGTTTTTGGACCAGCCCCACAGGTCCCAGCTGGCCGTCGCCACCAGGCCGGCGCTGGCCGCGGCGAACTGCGCCTTGCCGAAGGCCGGCGTCAGCTTGCCGTCGCCCAGCGACAGAATCTTGTTGGCCAGATCGGTCACTTCGTCGGGCAGATTATCCGAGAAGGGGTAGTTGAACGGCTTGTCGGTCTGACGGGAGAACAGCGGCTTGTTCGGCGTCACCGTCCACACCTTGAGCCAGGGGTTGCTGGTGAAGGGGAACCAGATCGCCTCCACCCGGCCGGCGCTGTCCAGATAGCTGGCGAAGGTGCGCCCGCCGCTGCCCGCCGCGGCGAACATTTCGCCGTAGGGAATATTGAACCAGCTCTGACAGCGCAAGCGCTGGTTGGGCGCCGCCTGCAAAGTGGCCTCCACGATCAGCGAACGGCCCACGTGCGCCAGCAGCGGCGCGATCTGCGGATCGTTGCGGGCAAACTTGCGCAAGGCGTAAGCGCCGCTGGCCTTGTCGTAGACCACGGCGGTGAGGCTGAGCACCAGATTGCTGATCGAGCCGTAGCTGGCGCCGGCCAGGCGGCGTTCGCCCTTGGCCGGAATCGCGGTGCCGTGGCCGTTGATGGCCAGCACCCCGCCCAGGGTCAGATCCCCGGGCGCCGGCGCGGCGGTCACGCCCAGACCGGCCTTTTCCATTCCGGTGAGCAAGGCTTCCATGGTGATGCCGGCCTGGGCGGTGACCTTGGCCACCGGGCCCGAGGCGTCGACGGACATCGCGGTCAGATAGCGCGTGGTGTCCAGCAAGACCACCGCCGGGCAGCTGACGCCGGCGGCCAGCGTCAACGGCGACCAGTTGTGCATCATGCCGCGCGCGCGCACCTTGTAGCCGTTGTCCTTGGCCCAGTTGGCCACCTTCACCACTTCGTCCGCGGAACGCGGCGCGCAAGTCCAGACATCGTCCACCTTGATGTCGCCGGCCCAGTTTTTGAAGCTTTGCTTATATAGGGGAATGTCCGCCGGGAAGTTGTTGGGCTGACTGCAAGTCAGCCTCGCCGCCATGATCCGCTCGGCCGGCAACCAGCCCGCCAAAGCCCCGGCGGAAGTCAATTTCAAGGCTCCGGTCAAAAAGTCGCGACGGCTGGCGGCCAAGGGTTTTTCCGCATCATTCGAACTCATTTCAAAACTCCTCGCAAATGCAAAAGTAAAGATAAAAACAATACGAGTTAAACAAGCAACATTTAAACCGTATTCAGCAAGAATATTTGAAAATCAATAATGCGAATCGCTGCATCAGCTATCCCATTATCTTAATAGAATGACGCTATCATGTACCGCAAGTATTAAAAACCTGACTTATTTACCAGTTAAATTGCTTCACTAATTTAATTCACATCGGTGTAGATTTACGCGACACACAAGGCAGTACAAAAGCATATTTCGGCATAATACTTTCTAAATAAGATTGGAATAACTCAAATGAAAACCTTCCCGCTTACACGCCGGCAGCTGGAAATCTATTTTCATCAATCGTTATTCTCCGCGCCCGAACTGTTCAATATCGGCGGTTTCATCAAAATCCAGGGCGCTCTCGATATCGAAACCCTGCGAACCGCGCTCGTCTCCCTGATGGAACACACGCCGGCGTTGCGCATCGCCATAGACGAAGCCGGCGGTCAGCCGCGCCAGGTGCTCTGCCCGCGCCACCCTTGCCCACTGACGGTGATAGACACCCGCGGCGAGGCGGACCCGGAGGCCGCGGCCAAGCAATGGACCGAGCGCGATTTCGCCCGCGCCTTCCCCTTCGACGGTCAAACGCCGCTGGCCGCCTACACCCTGCTACAGCACGGGGAAGAGGATTTCATCCTGTACGGCCGTTTCCACCACATCGCCTTCGACGGTTGGGCCATCGCCCGGCTCTACGGCGAGAAATGCCGCTACTACAACAGCCTGCGCCAAGGCCTGTCGCCGGAACCGGCGTCGACGATGACGCCGGCCGAACAGGTGGAGGAAGAGGACGGCTACTACGCGTCGCGCCATTACGAGAAAGACCGGCAATACTGGCAAGACAAGCTCGCCGGCTACTCAACCCGGCTGTTCGCCGACGCCGGCGGACAACTGGCCTGCGGCCAGCGCAGTTTCCAGCTATCGGCGGAAAGCTATAGCCGCATCGGCGAACTGGCCGCCGCGCACCAGGCCACCGTCTTCCACTTTTTCATCGGCCTGATCTACACCCACGCACTGCGGGAATTCGGCGCCGACGATCTGCTGCTGGCGCTGCCCATCCTCAACCGCCGCAGCGCCTTGGCCAAGAACACCCCCGGCCTGTTCGCCAGCCTGTGCCCGCTGCGTCTGAAGCTGCGGCCGCACTGGAGCTTCGCCGAGCTGCTCAGCCTGATCCAGCGCGAACTGAGAGCCGACTTCCGCCATCACCGCTTCCCGATAGGCGAAACCGAAGGCCTTAGCCGGGACCGGCTGCCCTACGAAATCAGCCTGTCGTTTGAGAAGCACGATTACGACGCCATGTTCGACGGCACCGTCAGCAATATGACCGCGATGCGCGCCTTGTCGCAGCACTATCCGCTGAAGGTCTTCGTACGCGAGGCGGACTCCCGCCAGCCGGTGAAAGTGGACCTTGATTACAATCTGGCCGGCTTCGCCGAGCTGGACGCCGCCGCCTTCATCGACGGCGTGGAACCCTTGCTGCACAGCCTCTTGCGCGATCCGCAGCAAACGCTGGCCAAGCCGCCGCGCACCGCCGCCTTGCCCGCTTCCGTCGCGCCGCCGCATCCCGATCTGTGCGCCTGGTTCGAACACGCCGCCCAGGCCTTCCCCGAGCGTATCGCCGTTCAGGGCGACACCGCCGCGCTGCGCTACCGTGAACTGGACGCCCGCGCCAATCAGCTGGCCCGGCAATTGCTGCAACTCGGCGTGCTGCCGGAACAGCGCGTCGGACTCTGCTGCCAACGCCAGCCCGATCTGCTGGTCGCCATCCTCGCCATCCTCAAGGCCGGCGCCGCCTATGTGCCGCTGGACCCCGGCTATCCCGCCGAGCGCCTGGAGTTCCTGGTCCGCGACAGCGCCATCCACGTCGTCGTCGGCGACGCCGAATCCGCCGACGCCCTGCCCGCCGGCCTGGCCCTGCGCTGGCTGGACGTCGCCGTCTCCTCCGGCGACGACACCCCGCCGCCGCGCCGCCTGCATCCGCAGCAGGCCGCCTACGTCATCTACACCTCCGGCTCCACCGGCACCCCCAAGGGCTGCGTGGTCAGCCACCACAATGTGGTCCGCCTGATCGCCGCCACCTCGGAGCGCTTCGCCTTCGGGCCCGACGATGTGTGGTCGCTATTCCACTCCTACGCCTTCGATTTCTCGGTGTGGGAGATCTGGGGGCCGCTGCTGTTCGGCGGCACTTGCCTGGTAGTGCCTTATTGGGTGTCGCGCTCACCCGAGGCCTTCGCCGGCTGGCTGCAACAGCACCGGGTGTCGGTGTTGAACCAGACCCCGGCCGCCTTCCGTCAGCTGATTCCCGCCGCCGCCGCTCACGCCTTGCCCGACTTGCGCCTGGTGATCTTCGGCGGCGAGGCGCTGGAGCTGGCCAGCCTGGAGCCCTGGTTCCAACAACGCGGCGACCAGCGTCCCGAGCTGGTCAATATGTACGGCATCACCGAAACCACCGTCCACGTGACCGAACGCGCCATCCGTCAGGCCGATCTCGACGCTCGTCGCGGCCAGGTGATCGGCCAGCCGATTGCCGATCTGGCCTTCCATCTGCTGGACCGCTTCCTGCAGCCGGTGCCCATCGGCGTGCCCGGCGAGATCTATGTCGGCGGACCCGGCGTCGCCCGCGGCTATTGGAACCGTCCGGCGCTGACCGCCTCCCGTTTCCTGCCCAATCCCTTTGCCACGGACGGCTCCCGCCTGTACCGCTCCGGCGATCTGGCCCGCCGCCGCGCCGACGGCGAGATCGAATACCTGGGCCGCGCCGACCATCAGGTCAAGCTGCGCGGCTTCCGCATCGAGCTGGGCGAGATCGAAGCCGCGCTGTGCCGGCTGCCCGCGGTGCGCGAAGCGCTGGTGCTGCTGGACCGTCCCGCCGCCGGCGAGCCGCGGCTGGTCGCCTACGCCGTCGGCGACGCCGAGCCGGCCGCCTTGCGCGCCGCGCTGGCCGCCGAGCTGCCCGAGCATATGCTGCCCGCCGTCATCGTGACGCTGGAGCGCTTCCCGCTGACCCATCACGGCAAGGTGGACCGCGCCGCGCTGCCCGCGCCGCAAGCGGCCAGCGCCGCCTTGCGCGTCGAAGCCCGCTCGGACGCCGAACGCGCGCTGGCCCAGATCTGGGCCGACGTCCTCGCCGTGCCCACACCCGGCATCGACGACAACTTCTTCGCCCTCGGCGGCGATTCCATCCTCTCGCTGCAAGTGGTCGCCCGCGCCCGCGACCAGGGCCTGGCCCTGAGCGTGCAAAAACTGTTCAGCCTGCCCACCATCCGTCAGCTGTGCGAAGCGCCGGACGCGGCCGCCGGCCACGAAGCCGCCGCGCGGCGGCCCTTCTCCCTGATTGCCGACGCCGACCGGCTGCGCTTGCCCGACGATGTGATCGAAGCGCTGCCGATGTCGCGGCTGCAAGCCGGCATGCTGTTCCACAGCGAGCTGTCGCAAAACGGCGCCATCTTCCACGACATCTTCAGCTTCGACCTGCGCCTGCCCTGGGACGAGGCCGCCTGGCGCGCCGCCGTTCGCCGCCTGGCGGAACGCCACGCCGCGCTGCGCACCACCTTCCACTGGAACGCCTACTCGGAACCGCTGCAACTGATCCATCGCGACGGCGACATTCCTTTGAGCGTCGCCGACTTGCGCGCACTGGCGCCCGAGGCGCAAAGCCGGGCGCTGGCCGACTTCGTCGCCGCGGAAAAAGCCCGGCCCTTCCAGCCGCAATCTCCGCCGCTGCTGCGCCTCGCCCTGTTCCGGCTGGAAACCGGCCGCGCGCGGCTAACGCTGAGCTTCCATCACGCGATTCTGGACGGCTGGAGCGTGGCCACCCTGGTCACCGACTTGCTGCGGCTGGCCCGCCAGCCGGACAGCGCGGCCGGCAGCGACGCGGCCGGCGCGCTGAGCGCGCTGTTCATCCAGCAAGAGAAACAGGCCGAGAAGGACCCGGCGCTGAAAGCGGCCTGGCAACGACGGCTGGCCGGAACGGAAGCCTCCATCCTGCCCCGGCTGAGGCCTGCGCGCCCAGCCGCCGGCGCGCGCAGCGTCCGCCGCCTCAGCCGCATGCTGCCGGCCGAACTGTCCGGCGCGCTGGACGCCGCCGCCGTGCGGCTGGCGCTGCCGCTCAAGACCGTGCTGCTGACCGCCCATCTGCGCGTGCTGGCGCTGCTGACCGGTTCCGCCGCCGCCAGCACCGGCTACGTCACCCACAGCCGCCCCGAGCGCGAAGACAGCGCCGCCGCGCTGGGCCTGTTCCTGAACACCCTGCCGCTGAACGTGGCGCTGCAAGCCGGCAGCTGGGCGCAATTGGCGCGCGGCGTCTTCGCCGAGGAAACCGCGCTGCAGCCCTTGCGCCGCCTGCCGCTGGCCGCCGTCATGCAACTGAATCAGGGGCGGCGCGGCTTCGAGGTCGGTTTCAACTACATCCACTTCCATGTCTACGGACAGGCGCTGCGCTTGCCGGAGGTGACGGTGGAAGGCGTGGAAGTGTTCGAGGAAACCGACTTCCCCTGCCTGGTGCAGTTCAGCCGGGACCCGCGCGACCAGGGCCTGGAGCTGACGCTGGCCTGGGACGAGGCGGAATTCGACGCGCCGCAGATCGAGGACATGGCCGCCTATCTGCAACAGGCGCTGACGGCGCTGGCCGCCGACCCGGACGCCGACTGGCTGGCCGCGCCGCTGCTGAACGCAGAGCAAACCGCCCAGGCCCTGGGCCC
The DNA here is from genome assembly GCF_020544465.1 of Chromobacterium rhizoryzae. Taxonomy (NCBI): domain Bacteria; kingdom Pseudomonadati; phylum Pseudomonadota; class Betaproteobacteria; order Neisseriales; family Chromobacteriaceae; genus Chromobacterium; species Chromobacterium rhizoryzae. Next base: position 866,275 of record NZ_CP066126.1, on the reverse strand, counting down.
GACGCCTCTCGTCGTCGCGCCGCCGCATCCCGATCTGTGCAGCTGGTTCGAGCACGCCGCCCAGGCCTTCCCCGAACGCGTCGCCGTCCAGGGCGACACCGCCGCGCTGCGCTACCGCGAACTGGACGCCCGCGCCAATCAATTGGCCCGCCAATTGCTCCAGCTCGGCGTGCTGCCCGAGCAGCGCGTCGGACTCTGCTGCCAGCGCCAGCCGGATCTGCTGGTCGCCATCCTCGCCATCCTTAAAGCCGGCGCCGCCTATGTGCCGCTGGACCCCGGCTATCCCGCCGAGCGCCTGGAGTTCCTGGTCCGCGACAGCGCCATCCACGTTGTCGTCGGCGACGCCGAATCCGCCGACGCCCTGCCCGCCGGACTGGCGCTGCGCTGGCTGGACGTCGCCATTTCGTCCGGCGACGACACCCCGCCGCCGCACCGCCTGCATCCGCAGCAGGCCGCCTACGTCATCTACACCTCAGGTTCCACCGGCACCCCCAAGGGCTGCGTGGTCAGCCATCACAATGTGGTCCGCCTGATCGCCGCCACCTCGGAGCGCTTCGCTTTCGGGCCCGACGATGTCTGGTCGCTATTCCACTCCTACGCCTTCGATTTCTCGGTGTGGGAGATCTGGGGGCCGCTGCTGTTCGGCGGCACTTGCCTGGTGGTGCCTTACTGGGTGTCGCGCTCACCCGAGGCCTTCGCCGGCTGGCTGCAACAGCACCGGGTATCGGTGTTGAACCAGACCCCGGCCGCCTTCCGCCAGTTGATTCCCGCTTCCTCTGAGCACGCCTTGCCCGACTTGCGCCTGGTGATCTTCGGCGGCGAAGCGCTGGAACTGGCCAGCCTGGAACCCTGGTTCCAACAACGCGGCGATAGCCGTCCCGAGCTGGTCAATATGTACGGCATCACTGAAACCACCGTGCACGTGACCGAGCGCGCCATCCGTCAGGCCGATCTGGACGCCCGAAAAGGGCAGGTCATCGGCCAGCCGATTCCCGATCTGGCCTTCCATCTGCTGGACCGTTTCCTGCAGCCGGTGCCCGTCGGCGTGCCCGGCGAGATCTATGTCGGCGGCCCCGGCGTCGCCCGCGGCTATTGGAACCGTCCGGCGCTGACCGCTTCCCGTTTCCTGCCCAATCCCTTCGCCACGGACGGCTCCCGTCTGTATCGCTCCGGCGATCTGGCTCGCCGCCGCGCCGACGGCGAGATCGAATACCTGGGCCGCGCCGATCATCAGGTCAAGCTGCGCGGCTTCCGCATTGAGCTGGGTGAGATCGAAGCCGCGCTGTGCCGGCTGCCCGCGGTGCGCGAGGCGCTGGTGCTGCTGGACCGTTCCGCCGCCGGCGAGCCGCGGCTGGTCGCCTACGCCGTCGGCGACGCCGAGCCGGCCGCCTTGCGCGCCGCGCTGGCCGCCGAGCTGCCCGAACACATGCTGCCCGCCGTCATCGTGACGCTAGAGCGCTTCCCGCTGACCCATCACGGCAAGGTGGACCGCGCCGCGCTGCCGGCGCCGGAGCCGCTGGCCCGGCGCGCCTTCGAAGCGCCGCGCACGCCCAGCGAATACCTGGTGGCCGAAGCCTTCGCCGAGCTCTTGCAGCTGCCGCAAGTCAGCCGAGACGAAAGCTTCTTCGAGCTGGGCGGCGACTCCATCCTGGCGGTGCGCGCCGCCAACCGGCTGCGCGAGCGCCTGGGCGTGCCGCTGCCGCTGCGCCTCTTGTTCGAACATCCGCGCGCGGCGGAACTGGCGCAAGCCGCCGACGCGCTGCGCGGCCAGGCCTCGGCCGCCGCGCCGGTGCGGCCGGCGCGCCGCCAACTCGCGCGCGTCACACCCGGCGCCGACGGCGACACCTCATTCCAGCAGTCCAAGCAAGGCCAACCATGAACGCAATCGACGCCCACGCCTCTTTCGACGCCTATGTTTTCCCGCAATCCGGCGCCCAGCGCCGCTTATGGACGCTGACCGACCTTGAGCCGGACTCCACCGCCTACCACATCCCGCTGGCCCTGCGCCTGCGCGGCGCGCTGGACGCCGACGCGCTGCAAGCCGCGCTGGGCGCCCTGGTGGCGCGCCACGAGATCCTGCGCACCCAATACGATCTGATCGACGGCGAACCCTGCCAATTGATCCGCCCGGAAGCCGGCTGCGAGCTGCCGCTCACCGCCTGCGACGAGGCCGGCCTGACGGCGCTGCTGCGCGCGGAAGCCGCCCTGCGCTTTGATTTGCGGCGCGATCCGGTGATCCGGGCCCGCCTGTTCGTCCTCGGCCCGCAACATCATGTGCTGTCCATCGTGATCCATCACATCGCCTGCGACGGCTGGTCGCTGGGCGTGCTGGTGCGCGAGCTGGGCGCGCTCTATCCGGCGCTGGCCGCCGGTCTGCCCGCGCCGGCCCTGCCCGAGGCGCTGCAATACGCCGATTTCTCGGAATGGGAACGCGAAACCCGCGTCCAAGACGACGAGGCCTTGAGCTACTGGCGCGAACGGCTGGCCGGCCTGGACGGCGAGATGGAGCTGCCCGGCGATTACGCCGCCGGCCCAAGCCGGAGCGAAGCCGCCGGCCACGTCAGCCTGACGCTGCCGGCCGCGCTGACCGAGGCGCTGCGCGTCCAGGCCCGCGCCGCCGACGCCACCTTGTTCATGGCCCTGCTGTCCGGCTTCCAGGCGCTGCTGCAGCGGCTGAGCGGACGCGAGGACATCTGCGTCGGCAGCCCGGTGGCCAACCGCGACCGCGCCGAGTTCGAACAAACCCTGGGCTTCTTCGTCAACACCCTGATCCTGCGCCAGGATTTGAGCGGCGCGCCCAGCTTCGCCCAATTGCTGGCGCGCAACCGCGCCGGCTGCCTGGACGCCTTCGCCCATCAGCACGCGCCCTTCGATCAAGTGGTGAAGCTGGCCGGCCCGCGCGCCCAGGCCCAGGACGCGCCGTTCCGCGCCTTGTTCGCGCTGCAGAACGCGCCGCTGGGCCGCCTGGACTGGCAGGGCGTGGAGGCGGAAGCGCTGCCGCTGTTTCCCGCCGACGCCAAGTTCGACCTGAGCCTGATGCTGGAGCCGGACGGCGACGGCCTGCGCGCCACGCTGGAATACCGCGCCGGCCTGATCGGCGCCGACACCGCCGCCCGCTGGCTGGAACACTACCGCCAGCTATTGCAGGCGGCGACGGCGCAGCCGGATTGCCCGCTGGCGCGGCTGCCGCTGCTGAACGCCGAACAAGCCGCCCAGGCCCTGGGCCCGACGCCTCTCGTCGTCGCGCCGCCGCATCCCGATCTCTGCGCCTGGTTCGAACACGCCGCCCAGGCCTTCCCCGAGCGTATCGCCGTCCAGGGCGACACCGCCGCGCTGCGCTACCGCGAGCTGGACGCCCGCGCCAATCAGCTGGCCCGGCAATTGCTGCAACTCGGCGTCAGTCCGGAACAGCGCGTCGGCCTGTGCTGCCAGCGCCAGCCGGATCTGCTGGTCGCCATCCTCGCCATCCTCAAGGCCGGCGCCGCCTATGTGCCGCTGGACCCCGGCTATCCCGCCGAGCGCCTGGAGTTTCTGGTCCGCGATAGCGCCATCCACGTTGTCGTCGGCGACGCCGAATCCGCCGACGCCCTGCCCGCCGGCCTGGCGCTGCGTTGGCTGGACGTCGCCGTCTCCTCCGGCGACGACACCCCGCCGCCGCGCCGTCTGCATCCGCAGCAGGCCGCCTACGTCATCTACACCTCCGGCTCCACCGGCACCCCCAAGGGCTGCGTGGTCAGCCATCACAATGTGGTCCGATTGATCGCCGCCACCGCCGAGCGTTTCGCCTTCGGGCCCGACGATGTGTGGTCGCTGTTCCACTCCTACGCCTTCGATTTCTCGGTATGGGAGATCTGGGGGCCGCTGCTGTTCGGCGGCACTTGCCTGGTAGTGCCTTATTGGGTGTCCCGCTCGCCGGAGGCCTTCGCCGGCTGGCTGCAACAGCACCGGGTATCGGTGTTGAACCAGACCCCGGCCGCCTTCCGCCAGTTGATTCCCGCTTCCTCTGAGCACGCCTTGCCCGACTTGCGCCTGGTGATCTTCGGCGGCGAAGCGCTGGAACTGGCCAGCCTGGAACCCTGGTTCCAACAACGCGGCGACCAGCGTCCCGAGCTGGTCAATATGTACGGCATCACCGAAACCACCGTCCACGTGACCGAGCGCGCCATCCGTCAGGCCGATCTCGACGCTCGTCGCGGCCAGGTGATCGGCCAGCCGATTGCCGATCTGGCCTTCCATCTGCTGGACCGCTTCCTGCAGCCGGTGCCCGTCGGCGTGCCCGGCGAGATCTATGTCGGCGGACCCGGCGTCGCCCGCGGCTATTGGAACCGCCCGGCGCTGACCGCCTCCCGTTTCCTGCCCAACCCCTTCGCCGCCGACGGCTCTCGCCTGTATCGCTCCGGCGATCTGGCCCGCCGCCGCGCCGACGGCGAGATCGAATACCTGGGCCGCGCCGATCATCAGGTCAAGCTGCGCGGCTTCCGCATCGAACTGGGCGAGATCGAGACCGCGCTGTGCCGGCTGCCCGAGGTGCGCGAGGCGCTGGTGCTGCTGGACCGCCCCGCCGCCGGCGAGCCGCGGCTGGTCGCCTACGCCGTCGGCGACGCCGAACCCACCGCGCTGCGCGCCGCGCTGGCCACCGAACTGCCCGAACACATGCTGCCCGCCGTCATCGTGGCGCTGGAGCGTTTCCCGCTGACCCATCACGGCAAGGTGGACCGCACAGCGTTGCCCGCGCCGCAAGCGGCCAGCGCCGCCCTGCGCGTCGAAGCCCGCTCGGACGCCGAACGCGCGCTGGCCCAGATCTGGGCCGACGTCCTCGCCGTGCCGCTGCCCGGCATCGACGACAACTTCTTCGCCCTCGGCGGCGATTCCATCCTCTCGCTGCAAGTGGTCGCCCGCGCCCGCGCGCAAGGCCTGGCGCTGAGTCCGCGCCAGCTGCTGCTGGAGCCCAGCATCCGCCAGCTGGCCGCCGCGCTCAGCACGGCGGCGGCCGAGGAAGACGCCGCGGCCGCCGGCCCGCTGCCGGCCACGCCCATCCAGCGCTGGTTCGCCGGCCAGGAGCTGGCCGAGCCGCGGCACTGGAACCAGGCGCTGGCGCTGCAACTGGCCCGTCCCGTGGACGCGGCCCGGCTGCAAGCCGCGCTCGACGCCGTGGCCGCGCGCCACGACGCCTTCCGCCTGCGCTTCGCGCCGGAGCCGGCGCTGGCCGAGGCGGCCGGCGGCTGGCCCTGCCGCGAACTGGAGCTGGCGGACGAGAGCGAGGAGGCCGCGCGCGCGGCGATAGAACAGGCCCAGCGCCAGCTGGACCCGGACGCCGGCCCGCTGGCCCGCGCGCTCTTGCTGCGCCGCGGCCGGCAAGCGCCGCTGCTGGCGCTGATCGTCCACCATCTGGCGGTGGACGCGGTGTCCTGGGGCATTCTGCTGGACGATCTGACGCAAGCGCTGGACGCGCTGACGCGCGGCGAAGCCCCGCGGCTCGCCGCCGTGCCCGCCAACTGGCGGCGCTGGGCGGAGCGGCAGCGGGCCGACGCCGCCGAGGCGGACCCCGCGCCCTGGCTCGGCCAGGCCGCGGCCGGCTTCCCGACGCTGCGCCGCGACTTCGCTGCGCCGGCGGCCAATACCGAAGCCGCCTCGCGGCTGCTCAGCCGCGAGCTGGACGCGGCCTTGACCGGCCGCCTGCTGGCCGCCGGGGCCCGCGCCGCCGGCCAGCGCGTCAGCGCCCTGCTGCTCTTGGCCTTATGGCGCGCGCTGGCCTCCCGGCTAGACGCGCCGCGCTTCGCTGTGACGCTGGAACACCATGGCCGCGACGCGGAATCCAGCCTGGACCTGTCCCGCACCATGGGCTGGTTCACCGCGCTGTATCCGCTGAGCGTGGCCGGCGACGCCACCGCCGCCGGCGCGGCCGAACTCTTGGCCGCCATCGCCGCGCCCTTGTCGCTGTTGACCCCCATCGCGCCGGAATACGGCCAGGCGCGCTGGCTGGGGCCGGACAAAGAGGCGCGCCGGCGGCTGGACGCGGCCGGCCTGCCGGAAATCAGCTTCAATTACCTGGGCGCGCCGCGCGGCGTCGACAACGCCTGGTTCCAACTGCGGCCCGAGCTGATTGCCGGCGAACGCGCCGCCGCCAACCTGCGCCCCTTCGCGCTGGACCTGGTGCTGGTGGTGCTGGACGGCAGGCTGCGCGTGGACTGGCGCTACCCCGGCGTCCAGTTCGAAGCGGCCACCGTCGCCGGCTGGGCCGACGCCTTCGCCCGCGAACTCGCGCTGGCGCTGGACGAGATCGAGGCCGCGCCGCTGCTGGCCGCCGATTACCCGCTGGCGCGGCTGGAGCAGGCCGCCGTGGAAGAGCTGGCGCGCCGGAGCGGCCCTTTCGACGATCTCTATCCGCTGTCCCCACTGCAACAGGGCATGCTGTTCCACAGCGTGGCCGACGCCGCCGACGGCGCTTATCTGGAACAGCTCAGCAACGTGGTCAACGGCCCGCTGGACCCGGACGCCTTCGCCGAGGCCTGGCGCGCGATGCTGGCGCGTCATCCGCTGCTGCGCTCCGGCTTCCACTGGCAGGGCCTGGCCCAGCCGCTGCAGGCGGCGATGCGCGCGGCGCCGCTGCCGATCAGCCGGCTGGACTGGTCCGGCCTGGCCGAGCCCGAGGCCGCGCTGGCCGACTATCTGGCCGCCGACGCCGCGCGGCCGTTCGCGCTGGACGCCGCGCCGCTGATGCGGCTGGCGCTGATCCGCCTGGGCCAGGACCGCTGGCGCTGGATCTGGAGCTATCACCACCTGCTGCTGGACGGCTGGTCGCTGCCGCTGTTCTTCCGCGAGCTGCTGACCCTGTACCGCGCGCTCAGCCGCGGCGAGGCCCCGGCCCTGCCGCCGGCGCGGCCGTTCTCCGCCTATATCGGCTGGCTGGACCGCGCCGGCCGCCGCGCCCGCTCGGACGAGCGCTTCTGGCGCCGCTATTTCTCCGGGCTGGAACAGCCCACCCTGCTCGCCGGCCCCGCCGGCGGCGGCGCCGACTTCGTCGAGCGGGAAATCCGGCTGTCGCCGGAGTGGAGCGCGCGCGCCGCCGCCGCGATGCAGGCTTGCGCCAGCACGCTGAACACCCTGTTCCAGGCCGCCTGGGCGCTGACCCTGGCGCGCAGCGGCCACGGCGAGGACATCGTGTTCGGCGCGGCCCTGTCCGGCCGCAACGGCGATCTGCCCGGCATAGGCGAAATGATAGGGCTGTTCATCAACACCCTGCCCTTGCGGGTGCGGCTCAATCCGGCCGCCGACACGCGCGCGCTGCTGGCCCAGGTGCAGGCCGATCAGGCCCTGGTGCAGGACTACGCCCACAACCGGCTGGTGGACGTCCAGCGCTGGGCCGGCCGCGACAACGCCCAGTTGTTCGACTCGCTGCTGGTCTTCGAGAACTACCCCGCCGACGCGCTGCTGCGCGACGAGGCCGCCGGCCTAGGCTTTGAAACGCCGCGCTTCAGCGAACACACCAACTACCCGCTGACGCTGGCCGTGATCCCCGGCGCGGCCCTGACCGTCAAGCTCACCTTCGACCGCAGCCGCGTCGCCGACGCGGCGGCCGAGGAATTGCTGCAACGCTGGCTCGCGGTGGCGGAACGCATGGTCGCCGCGCCGGACGCCGCCGTCGCCTCCATCGAGCTGCTGCCCGCGGACACGCGGCGGGCGCGGATCGCCGACGCCGCCCGGCCGCCGCTGGCCTCGCCGGAACTGGCGCAGCGCCTGTTCGAGCGCCAGGCCGCCGCCGCGCCGCGCGCGCCGGCGCTGCTGGACGAGAACGGCGCGCTCGATTACGCCGGACTGGAGCGCCGCGCCAACCAACTGGCCCACCGGCTGCAAGCGCTGGGCGCCGGCCCGGAAACCGTGGTGGGCGTGCTGCTGCCGCGCGGCGCGGACGCGGTGACGGCGCTGCTGGCCACGCTGAAGGCCGGCGCCGTCTATCTGCCGCTGGACCCGGCCTATCCGGCCGAACGGCTGGACTATATGCTGGCCGACAGCGGCGCCGCCATCCTGCTCAGCGAAACACGCCTGCTGCCGACGCTGAGCCGGCTGCCGGCCAAGCTGCTCTTGCTGGACCAAGCCCCAGACGCTGCTGACGCCGCGCAGGACGCCGCGCCGCCCTGCACCGCCGGCGTCGACAATCTGGCCTATCTGATCTACACCTCAGGCTCCACCGGCTGGCCCAAGGGCGTGGGCGTCAGCCATCGCGGCGTCGCCAACCTCTGCCGCGCCCAATGCGAGGTTTTCCAGGTGGACGCCGGCAGCCGCGTCTACCAGTTCGCCCCGCTGAGCTTCGACGCCTCGGTGTCGGAAATCTTCATGGCCCTGGGCAGCGGCGCGGCCCTGTGCCTGCCGGAAGCCGACGCCGCTCAAGACCCGGCCGGCGCACTGCGCCGCGCCGCGCGGCGTCACGGCCTGACCCACGCCACCCTGCCGCCGGCGCTGCTGGCGGCGCTGGAGCAAGACGACCTGCCCGGCCTGCGCACCCTGATCTCCGCCGGTGAAACCGCCGCGCCCGGCCTGCTGGCGCGCTGGGCCGCCAAGCGCCGCGTGGTCAACGCCTACGGCCCGACCGAGGCCACGGTCTGCGCCAGCATGCAGGCCTGCGACGCGCTCGAGCCGCTGCCGTCCATAGGCCGCGGCATGGCCGGCGTCCGCCTCTATCTGCTGGACCGCTGGGGCGGCCTGGTGCCGCCCGGCGTGCCCGGCGAGCTGCACATCGGCGGCGAGGCGCTGGCGCGCGGCTATATCGGCCAGCCCGGCCGCACCGCCGCCAGCTTCGTGCCGGACGCGGTGTCCGGCCTGCCCGGCGCGCGGCTGTACCGCAGCGGCGACCTGGGCGAATACCTGCCCGACGGCGGCATCCGCTTCCTGGGCCGCGCCGGCGGCCAGGTCAAGCACCGCGGCTACCGCATCGAGCTGGACGGCGTCGCCGCCGCGCTGAACGCCCATCCGGACGTGGACGAGGCGCTGGCGCTGATCCGCCGGGACGGCGAGCGCCGCCAGCTGCTGGCCTACGCCCGGCTCAAACCGGAGGCCGCCGCCGACGCCGCCGCGCTGCGCGAACACCTGGCCGCCCGGCTGCCGGCCCACGAGCTGCCACAGGCCATCCTGATCCTGCGCCAATGGCCGCTGACCCCGGCCGGCAAGATAGACCGCGCGGCGCTGCCGTCGCCGGAAGACGCCGCGCCGGACGCGCCGGACGCGGACGCCGCGCTGAGCCCGGCCGAGGCCGCGCTGCTGGAGATCTGGCGCTCGGCGCTGGGACGCGGCGGCATCGGCGTTCACGACAATTATTTCGCCGCCGGCGGCGATTCCATCCTGGCCCTGCAAATCGTCTCGCGCGCCAAGCAGGCCGGTTTCGACATCGAGCCGCGCGCGCTGTTCGCCCATCCCACGGTGGCCGGACTGGCGGCGGTGGCCGGCGCGACAGCGCGGCGGACCCACATCGAGGAGCCGGAGCAGGCCGAGGCGCCGCTGGCGCCCATCCAGCGCTGGTTCCTGCAACAAGACTGGCCCGCGCCGCAGCACTGGAACCTCAGCCTGCGGCTGAGCCTGGACGCCGCCGCGGACCCGGCCGCGCTGCGGGCGGCGCTGACGGCCGTGGCCCTGCGGCACGACGCGCTGCGCCTGAGGCTGCGCCGCGAGCCCGACGGCGGCTGGAGCCAGCATTACGGCCCGCGCGCCGCGCCGCCGCTTGAAACGCTGACGCTGCGGGAAACGGAAGCGGCCGCGCGCGAGGCGGAGCTGCAAGCCCACGGCGCGCGCTTGCAAGCCTCGCTGGACCTGGAGCGCGGCCCGCTGCTGCGCGCCGTGCTGATCGAGGCCGGGCCGGACGGCCGCCCCGAACTGCTGCTGATCGCCCACCACTGGGTGCTGGACGTGGTGTCCTGGCGCATTCTGCTGGACGACCTGGACCAGGCCTACGGCCAGGCCGCGGACGGCGTAGAGATCTCGCTGCCGCCGGTGGCCGTCAGCTACCGGGCCTGGACACGCTCGCTGGCGGAAGCCGCGCCCGCGCTGGCCGGCGAACTCGGCTACTGGCGCGCCGCCGTCGCCCCGCTGGCCGCGCCGCCCGGACTCTCTGCCGTCGGCCGCGTGGCGGAACGCCGCCGCGCGACGGTCAGCCTGGACGCCGACGCCAGCGCCGCGCTGCTGGAAGGCGGCGCGGAACGCTACCGCGCCCAGCCGCAGGAACTGCTGCTGGCGGCGCTGACCCTGGCCTGGCGCCGGCTGAGCGGCCTGCCCGCGCTCGCCCTGGATCTGGAAAACCACGGCCGCGGCGCGGCGGCGGGCCCCGCGCCCGATCTGTCGCGCAGCGTGGGCTGGTTCACCTGCCTGCACCCGCTGCGCATTGAACCGGCCGGCGACGGCTGGGAGCCGGCGGCGGCGGCGGCCAAGGCCGCGCTGCGCGGCGTGCCCGGCGGCGGCATCGGCTTCGGCGCGCTGCGCTATCTGGGCAATCCGGCCCAGGCCGCCGCGCTGGACCAGGCGCCGCCGCGGCCGCTCAGCTTCAACTATCTGGGCCGGCTGGACGACGCCGCCGACGGCGTGCTGCCGCGGCTGCGCGCGCGGCTGTCGGCGCGGGAGGCCGGACCGGCGCAAGACCCGCGCCAGCGGCTGCCGCACGCCGTCGCCGTCAACGCCCGCATCGAGAAAGGCCGCCTGCGGCTGGACTTCGACTACGCCGACGCCCACGACACCCCGGCGTTGGCCGAACAGTGCCGACTGGCGCTGGAAGAACTGGCCGCGCTCTGCCGCGCCGGCGGCCTGCCCGCTGTCGCCTACCACACCTCGGACTTCGCCGGCGTCGCGCTGGAAGAGAACGAATTGGCCGCCTTGCTGGACGACCTCACCGACATAGAATGACCATGACAAGCACACCGAACCTCAAAGACCAGATCCAGGACATCCTGCCCCTGAGCCCGCTGCAACGCGGCGTGCTGTTCCACACCTTGTTCGCGCCCGGCTCGCCGGTCTATTTCGAGCAATTGATCTGCCGGCTGGACGGCGCGGTGGACCCCGCCGCCATGGCCGACGCGCTGGAGCGGCTGGCCGAACGCCATCCCATCCTGCGCACCGCCTTCGTCACCAAGGGCCAGGCCGAGCCGCGCCAGGTGGTGTTCCGCCGCGCCCGCGCGCCGCTGGCCGTTCACGACTGGAGCCAAGACGATGCGGCCGAGCGCGAGCGGCGGCTGGAGGCGCTGCTGGACGAAGACCGCCGCCGCGGCTTCCAGCTGAACCGGCCGCCGCTGATGCGGCTGACGCTGCTGCGCTACGGGCCGGCGGAATGGCGGCTGATCTGGAGCCACCATCACATTCTGCTGGACGGCTGGTCGCTGCCCATCCTGATGCGCGATTACTTCGCGCTGCTGTCCGGCGCGGCGCTGCCGCCGCCGCCGCCGCCCTTCTCCGCCTATCTGAGCTGGCTGGGCCGCCAGGACCAGGACGCCGCCGCCAGCCGCTGGCGCGCCCTGCTGGGCGATCTCGCCGCGCCGACGCCGCTGGGCCTGGACCGGCCGGCGCTGCCGGGCGCCTTGGCCGGCGCCGACGTCGGCCAGATCGAACGAGGGCTGGACTACCGCGTCGACGGCGACCTCGCCGCCGCCGCCGAACGCTGCCGGGTAACGCCGGGCACCCTGCTGCTGGGCGCCTGGGCCATTCTGCTCAGCCGCTACGCGCGCCAGGACGACGTGGTCTTCGGCCTCACCTTGTCCGGCCGCGCCATCGACCTGCCCGGCGTGGACGGCATGGCGGGCCTGTTGATCAACTCCCTGCCGCTGCGCCTGGCGACGCCGGCCGACGCCGCGCTGCCGCAATGGCTGGCCGAGGTGCAGCGCCGCCAGCTGGAGCTGCAATCGCTGTCGCACAGCGACCTGGCCGACGTCCAGCGCCACAGCGGCGTGCCGCGCGGCCAGCCGCTGTTCGAAACCCTGGTGGCGATAGACAACTTCCCGATAGGCGACGCCCTGCCCTCGGACGGCTTGGGCTTCCGGATTTCGGACGTCTCCCAGCGCGAGCGCACCCACTATCCGCTGACCCTGACCCTGGTGCCGGGCGCGGACGGCTTGAGCTTGAAGCTGGGCTTCGACCGCGCGCGGGTGGACGAGGCGCCGGCCGCGGCGCTGGCCGAGGCCTATCTGGAGCTGCTGCGCCAGATCGCCGCGCGGCCGGACGCCGCGCTGCGCGAGCTGGGCCTGGTGCGGCCCAGCGCGGTTCAGCCGCCCGCGCCGCTCCCGCCGGCCGGCCGCGGCGGGCCGGACACCCTGGCCGCCGCCTTCCTGGCCGCCGCCGAGCGTTTTCCGGACCGCGTCGCCGTCAGCGACGGCCCCGCGACGCTGAGCTACCGGCAGCTGCGCGCCCAGGCCGCCGCCATCGCGGAACGCTTGCGCCAGGACGGCGTCGCGCCCGGCGTCAGGGTGGGCGTCTGCCTGCCGCGCTCCGCCGGACAAATCGCCGCCATGCTTGGCGTGACGCTGGCCGGCGGCGTCTATCTGCCGCTGGACCCGGATTATCCGGAAGAGCGGCTGGCCTATCAGCTGGACGACAGCCAGGCTTTGCTCACGCTGACCGACGCCGAACTCCGGCCGCGGCTGCCGGCGGAACACCGCTGCCTGTCGCTGGCGGAAATAGGCTGCGGCGCCAGACCGGCGGCGCGGCCGCCCGCCGGCCTGGAAGCCGGGCACGGCGCTTACGTGATCTACACCTCCGGCTCCACCGGCCAGCCCAAGGGCGTGCTGGTTTCCCACCGCAACGTGCTGCGCTTGTTCTCCGCCAGCGCCCGCCATTTCGCCTTCGACGAGAACGACGTCTGGACTTATTTCCACTCCTTCGCCTTCGATTTCTCGGTGTGGGAAATCTGGGGCGCGCTGCTCTACGGCGGCCGCTGCGTGGTGGTGCCGCGCGAACTCAGCCGCGATCCGGCCGCCTTCGTCGAACTGCTGGGCCGCGAGGGCGTCACCGTGCTGAACCAGACCCCGTCGGCGTTCAAGCTGGCGATCGCCGCGGAAAGCGCCGCGCCGCTGCCGCGTCCGTCGGCGCTGCGCTGGGTGATCTTCGGCGGCGAGGCGCTGCGGCTGGCGGAATTGGGCCCGTGGCTGGAACGGCACGGCGACGACGGCCCGCGGCTGGCCAATATGTACGGCATCACCGAAACCACCGTCCACGTCACCTTCCGCCGCATCCTCGCCGCCGATCTTGAGACCGGCGGCGAACTCAGCCCGATAGGCGAGCCGCTGGACGACCTGAGCCTGGAACTGGTGGACCCCTGCGGCCACCCCGTGCCCTTGGGCGCGCCCGGCGAAATCCTGGTCGGCGGCGCCGGCGTCAGCCTAGGCTATCTGAACCGCCCGCAATTGAACGCCGAGCGTTTTCCCGGCGTCGGCGCGGAACGGCGCTACCGTTCCGGCGATCTGGCGCGGCGCAGCGCCGACGGCGAACTGCTCTACTGCGGCCGCATCGACCATCAAGTGAAGATACGCGGCTTCCGCATCGAGCTGGGCGAAGTGCGTGCCGCGCTGCTGAGCCATCCGGCGGTGAGCGACGTTCACCTCGTCGCCGCCGACGACCAACTCATCGCCTATCTGCGCGCCGACGACCCGGCCGCGGCCGGCGCCGACGCCTTGCGCCGCCATCTGGCCGCGCGCTTGCCGGCCCACATGATTCCGGCGACTTTCATCGTGCTGGCCGAGTTTCCGCTCACCCTCAACGGCAAGGTGGACGCGCGCGCGCTGCCGTCGCCGCAAGGCGCGCGCTCGGCGCTGGACACGCCCTACGTCCCCGCCGCCACCGCCAGGCAAAAGCTGCTGGCCGAGATCTGGAGCCAGGTGCTGGGCCTGCCGCGCGTCGGCATCCACGACAATTATTTCTCGCTGGGCGGCGACTCCATCCGCAGCGTGCGCATCGCCGGCCTGGCCAAGGAGCGCGGCTGCCCGCTGAGCATCCAGGACATTTTCCGCCACGGCACCATCGCCGCCATCGTCGAGGCGATGGGCGAAGGCGAAGACGAAAACACCAGCGCGCCGGACCCAGTCCTGCCGCCCTTCGCGCTGATAGACGCCGCCGACCACGCGCGGCTGCCGCCCGAGGTGGAAGACGCGCTGCCGCTGGCCAGGCTGCAGGCCGGCATGCTGTTCCACAATGAATACGACGACGGCCGCAATCTGTACCACGATGTGTTCTCCCACCGGCTGCGCGCCGACATCGCCCCGGAACGCCTGCGCCAGGCGCTGGCGGAGCTGAGCCGCGAACATCCGCTGCTGCGCACCGGCTTCGCGCTGGCCGGCTACTCCCAGCCGCTGCAGCTGGTCTGGCGCGATCTGACGCCCAGTCTGGACATCGACGACCTGCGCGGTCTGTCGCCGCAGCAGCGAGACGAGGCCGTGGCCAGCCAGCTGCGGCAATTGAGCGAACAGCGCTTCGCGCCGGAACGGCCGCCGCTGCTGCGCGTCGGCTGCCTGCGGCTGGCCGACGACGAATGGCAGCTGACGCTGGCCTTCCACCACGCCATCCTGGACGGCTGGAGCGTGGCCACCCTGTGCGCGGCCCTGTTCAAACGGATGCGCGGCCAGACCGGCCCCGCGCCGGCTCCGCGCGCGGCCTTCCGCGACTTCGTCGCCGCGGAGCGGGCGGCGCTGGCCGATCCGGCGCAACAGGCTTACTGGCGCGCCCAATTGAGCGGCCTGCCGTCCGCCGCCATTCCGCGCTGGCCGCAGCATGCCGCGCCGGCGGGCAAGGCCAGGGTGGGCGCGCAGGAAATCGGTTTCCCGGCCGCGGTCGCCGCCGCGCTGATCCGCCTGGCCGCCGACAGCGGCCTGCCGCTGAAGACCCTGTTGCTGGCGGTGCACGCCCGCGCGCTGGCCTGCTTGTGCGGCCAGGACGAAATCGTCACCGGCCTAGTCAGCAACGGCCGCCCGGCCGACGCCGACGGCGCCGAAGCGCTGGGCCTCTTCCTCAACACCCTGCCGCTGCGCGTCCGCGTCGGCGGCAGCTGGCGCGCGCTGCTGGCGGAAACCATGGCGGCGGAAGGCAACAGCCTGCCTCACCGCTTCTTCCCGCTGGCGGACATCCTCAAGCTGGGCGAAGCCGCCCGCTTCGAAGCCTCCTTCAACTACGTGGACTTCCACGTCTACCGCGAACTGGGCGAGGCCGGCGCGCTGGAAGTGCTGGACAGCAGCCGCCTGGAAGCGGTGGACATCCCGCTGGCGGTCACCTTCAGCGCCAGCCGCGCCGAGGGCGCCGTCACCCTGGGCTTTTCCTACGACCGCGCGGCCTTCCCCGACGCGCAAGTGGCCGCCATCGGCCGGCTCTACCTGGCCGCCGCCGAGGCGCTGACGCGGAACCCGGACGCCCTGTGCCTGGACGCGCCGCTGACCCAGAGCGCGCCCAAGCCGCTACGCGGCCCGTCCGCCGGCCTCGCCGACTTCTCGGTGCCGCAGGCCATCGCCGCCGTCGCGCGGCAACGCCCGGACGCCGTGGCCGTGGCCGGCGAGGGCGCGACGCTGAGCTACGCCCAACTAGACGCCCGCGCCAATCGGCTGGCGCGCCGGCTGCTGGCGCACGGCGCCGGCCCGGACGCGGTGGTGGCGCTGGACTTGCCGCGCTCGCCCGAGCTGGTGGTGGCGATGCTGGCGACGCTGAAAGCCGGCGCCGCCTATCTGCCGCTGGACCGCGGCCAGCCGGAAGCGCGCCGCCGCGACATCCTGCAAGAGGCCGCGCCGGCGCTGCTGCTCAGCCTGGACCCCGCCGCTGACGCGCCGCCCGGCTGCGCCGTCTTGCAAGCAAACCTGGCCGAAGATCTGAACGATGAAGACGCGGCCGCCCCCGTCGCGCCGGTCCACGGCGACGCGCTGGCCTATCTGCTGTTCACTTCCGGCTCCAGCGGCCGCCCCAAGGGCGTCGCCGTCGGCCGCGCCGCGCTGGACAACCACATGGCCTGGATGAAGCGCCGCTACCCGCTGGACGCGGACGACGCGGTGCTGCAGAAAACCCCGGTGGGTTTCGACGCCTCGGTATGGGAATTCTGGGCGCCGCTGACCCAGGGCGCGAAGCTGCTGCTGGCGGCCGAGGACGGCCACCGCGACCCGGACTACCTGATCCGCGCCGTGCGCGAACAAGGCGTCACCGTGCTACAGCTGGTGCCCAGCCTGCTGGCCGTGCTGCTGGCGATGCCGGACTTCGCCGGCTGCCGCGCGCTGCGCCGGGTCTTCGTCGGCGGCGAAGCGCTGCCGGCCGCCACCCTGGCCCGCTTCCACGCCGCGCTGGACATCCCCCTGGTCAATCTCTACGGCCCCACCGAAACCGCCATCGACGCCTCCAGCGCGGAATACCTGCGCTCGGACCCGCCGGCGCTCGCCGTCGGCATCGGCCAGCCCATAGACGGCGTCGTCTTCCACGTGCTGGACGCCCGCCTCAATCCGGTGCCGCCCGGCGTGCGCGGCGAACTCTACATCGCCGGCTGCGGCCTGGCGCGCGGCTATCTGGGCCAGCCGGCGCAGACCGCGCGGCGTTTTATCCCGGACCCGCTGTCGCCGCTGCCCGGCGGCCGCCTGTACCGCAGCGGCGACATCGTGCGCCTGTTGCCGGACGGCGCGCTGGAATACCTGGGCCGCGCCGACGGCCAGGTCAAGCTGCGCGGCCAGCGGGTGGAACTGGAGGAGATCGAAGCCGGCCTCGCCGCCTGCCCCGGCGTGCGCCAAGCCGCCGCCGCGCTCTACCGCGACCGCTCCGGCGCGGACCGGCTGGCCGCCTACGTCCGGCTAACGCCGGAGGCCGAGGCCGGCGACTGGCGCGCGGCCATGCTGGCGACGCTGCGCCTGCGCTTGCCGGAATACATGCTGCCGGCGCAATGGATCGCGCTGCGGCAATGGCCGGTCGGCCCCAACGGCAAGACCGACCGCGCCGCCTTGCCGGCGCCGCAGACGGACGCGGCGTCCCCGGCCCGCGACCGCGCGCCCGACACCCCGCAAGAGCGGGCCTTGGCCGCGATCTGGCAACAAGTGCTGGGCCGCGAGGACATCGGCGCCGACGACAACTTCTTCCAATTGGGCGGGGACTCCATCCTCGGCCTGCAGATCGTGGCCCAGGCCCGCCAGGCCGGCCTGGCGCTGGCCGCGCGCGACATCTTCAGCCATCCCACCGTCGCCGAGCTGGCCGCCCAGGTACGCCCGGCGCGGCCGGAAGCCGAACTGCCGGAGATTCCGTCCGGCGCGCCGCTGCCGCTGACCCCGGCCCAGCACTGGTTCTTCGAACGCCTAAGCGCCCTGCCGCGTCCCGGCCACTGGAACCAGGCGCTGCTGCTGAGCGTGGCCGCCGGCGTCTCCGCGCCGGCGCTGCGCGACGCCCTGCTGCGGCTGGAACAAAGCCACGACGCCTTCCGCCTGCGCTTCGCCGCCGGCGCCGACGGCTGGCGCCAACACTACGCGCCGCGCGAGGCCTTGCGCGAAGAAGACTGGCTGGAGCGCGTCGATCTGAGCGCGCTACCGGCCGCGGAACGCGCCGCCGCCATCGAGGCCCGCGCCGAGGCGGCGCAGCGGGCGCTGGATCTGGAGCGCGGGCCGCTGCTGCGGGCCGTGCACTTCGACTGCGGCGACGGCGAAGCCGGCCGGCTGCTGTTGCTCATCCATCATTTGATCGTGGACGGTGTGTCCTGGCGCGTGCTGTTGCAGGATCTCGCCGGCCTGCTGGCCGGCGTGGCCCCGCCGCCGGCGCGCGTCGGCTTCGGCCATTGGGCGCTGCGCCCGCGCGCGCCCTCCGCCGAAGAACGCGCTTACTGGCTAGACCAGGCGCGGCTGGCCGCCGACGCGGTCCGCGTCCCGCTGACGGCGGAGGCGGAACGCGACAACCGCTACGGCGCGGTCGACACCGTGGAACTGTCGCTGGACGGCGGCGAAACCGCCGCCCTGCTCCGCGGCGGAGCGCTGCGCGCCAGCGCCGAGGAAATGCTGCTGGCGGCGGCGCTGGGCGCGCTGCGCGACTGGCTGGACGCCGACGCGCTGTCCGTCACCATGGAAGGCCACGGCCGCGACGACGAGACGCTGGACCTCTCCCGCACCGTGGGCTGGTTCACCGCCCTGTACCCGCTGACCGTGAGCGGCCTGGCCGAAGCCACGCCGCAGCGCCTGCTGCGCCGGGTCAAGCAGACGCTGCGCGCGGTGCCGGCCGGCGGCGCCGGCTACGGCGCGCTGCGGCAGGCGGACGACGCCGACGCCCGCGCGCTGGCCGCCGCTCCGGAGCCGCAGATCGCCTTCAACTACCTGGGCCAGTTCGACGCCAGCCTGCCGGCCGACGGCGCGCTGGCGCCGGCGCCGGAATCAGTGGGCGCGATGGAAGACCCGGACGGCCTGCGCCCGCGGCTGATCGACATCGTGGCCCTGGTCAGCGACGGCAAGCTGTCGCTGCGCTGGAACTACGGCCGCGCCGCCCTGCCGCGCGCGACAGTGGAAGCCCTCGCCCGCCAGACGCGGCAGCGGCTGCTCGCGCTGCTGAGCCTGGACGCGGACGCCGCTGCCGCGGCGGCGGCCCTGACCCCGGACGATTTCCCGCTGGCCGCGCTGGACGAGGCCGGCCTGCCCGCGGCGCTGGGCGCGCATGGCGACATCGTCGACCTGTGGTCGCTGACCCCGGTGCAGGAAGGCATGCTGTTCCACACGCGGATGGAAGCCGCCGCCGGCCCGGCCGGCGTCTATATCGAGCAAGTGGTCGCCGAACTGGACGGCGCGGTGGACCCGGCCTTGCTGCGCCAAGCCTGGGAACAGGTGCTGGCGCGGCATGACGCGCTGCGCGTCAGCTTCGCCTGGGAAGGGCTGGCCGCGCCGCTGCAGCGGGTCCACCGCGCGCCCGCGCTGCCGTTCTCGGTTCTCGAAACGCCGGACGAGGCCGCGCTGGAACGCTATCTGGCCGCCGACCGCGCCGCCGGCTTCGCGCTGGACGCCCCGCCCCTGATGCGCCTCGCGCTGCTGACGCGTAACGGCGCGCCGTGGCGGCTGGTCTGGACCCATCACCACGCGCTGCTGGACGGCTGGTCCATGGCCGTCGTCTTCGACGAGGCGTTGGCCCTGTACCGCGGACTGAGCCAGGGCCAGAGCGCGGCGCTGCCGCCGGCGCCCTCTTTCGGACGCTTCATCAAATGGCTGCGCGCGCACAGCGACCGCCAGGCCCAGCAAGCCTTCTGGCGCGACTACTTCAGCGGCTACGCCGCCGCAGCCGATCTGGCCCTGCTGCCGGCCGGCGGCCCGGCCCGGCCGCGCTCCCAGTCGCTGCGGCTGAGCCCGGAACTGGGCGCCGCGCTGCGCAAGACCGCGCGCGAACGCAAAGTCACGCTCAACACCCTGTTCCAGGGCGCGCTGGCGGTGGCCCTGTCCCGCATCGGCCGCTGCGACGATCTGGTGTTCGGCGTCACCATGTCCGGCCGGCCCGAATCGCTGCCCGGCCGCGACGCCGCCGTCGGCCTGTTCATCGCCACCCTGCCGCTGCGCGCCGACTGCTCGGCCGCGCAGCCTATCGGCGATTTCCTCGGCCGGCTGCAAGACGCCCAAAGCCGGCTGGTGCCGCACGAAGCCAGCGCCCTGGTGGACATTCAGCGCTGGAGCGGCCTGTCCGCGCGCCAGCCGCTGTTCGACGCGGTGCTGGTCTATGAGAACTACCCGATCCGCGCCGAGGTCGGCGACGCCGCCCAGGCGCTGCGCGTGGGCGCGGCCTCCGCGCGCGAGCAATCCAACTACCCGCTGACCCTCTACGTCAAACCCGGCGCCGACGCCATCGAGCTGGACGGCGTCTTCGACGCCGGCCGCATCGAGGCGGAACGCGTGGAAGCGCTGCTGCACGCGCTGCCGCGGCTGCTGAGGCAGATCGCCGACGGCGCGGACCGCGTCGGCGATCTGCGCCTGGCCGAGCCGACGCCGCCGGCCGCCTTCCCGCCGCCGGACGGCGACACCGTGCTCGCCATGCTGAGCGCCGCCGCGCGGCTCAAGCCGGGCAAGACCGCGGTCGCCGCCGAGGATGGCAGCCTGAGCTACGGCCAACTGGTGAGCGGCGCGCGCGCGCTGGCGCGCCGGCTGATCGCCGACGGGGTCTCCCCGGGCGACACCGTGGCGCTGGCGCTGCCGCCTGACGCGCGCGCGCTGACCGCGCTGCTGGCCACGCTGTGGGCCGGCGCGCAATACCTGCCGCTGGACCCGGCGCTGCCGCCGCTGC
Source organism: Chromobacterium rhizoryzae (assembly GCF_020544465.1). Classification (NCBI taxonomy): domain Bacteria; kingdom Pseudomonadati; phylum Pseudomonadota; class Betaproteobacteria; order Neisseriales; family Chromobacteriaceae; genus Chromobacterium; species Chromobacterium rhizoryzae. Next base: position 846,067 of record NZ_CP066126.1, on the reverse strand, counting down.
GGCGCGACGCCATCCTGGAAGACGCCCGCCCCGGCCTGATCCTCGTCGACGGCGACGCCTCCGGCTGGCCCGCCTCCGCCAAGCTGCTGACGCTGCCCGCGCCCCTGCCGCCCGCAGCCGCGGACATCGACGAGGGCCCGCTGCCCGGCGACGCGCTCCACCCGGAAGCGCCGGCCTACACCCTGTTCACCTCCGGCAGCACCGGCCGGCCCAAGGGCGTGCAGATCGCCCATCGCTCGCTGGCCAACATCCTGAGGCATTTCCGCGCCGAACCCGGCTTCGGCGCCGACGACGTCTTGCTGTCGGTCACCACCTGGTCCTTCGACATCGCCGCGCTGGAACTGCTGCTGCCCCTGGTCTGCGGCGGCACGGTCGCCATCGCGCCGGCCTCGGCCGCCGGGGACGGCCCGGCGCTGGCCGCCGAGGCCGCGCGCCGCGACGCCGGCGTGATCCAGGCCACGCCGGCCAGCTGGCGCATGCTGCTGGAAGCCGGCTGGAAACCGGTGCCCGGCCTGCGCGCCTGGTGCGGCGGCGAGGCGCTGCCCGCCGATCTGGCCCGCGCGCTGCTGGACGCCGGCGCCGCGCTGTGGAACGTCTACGGGCCCACCGAAACCACCATCTGGTCCGCGCTGCACCGGGTGGACGGCGGCCAGCTGCCGCCGCCGGCCGGCCACGCCATCCGCCGTACCACGCTGTGGACGGCCGACCACCACGACCAGCCGCTGCCGCCGCATCTGGCCGGCGAACTGCGCATAGGCGGCGACGGCCTGGCGCTGGGCTATCTGGGCGCGCCGGCGCAAACCGCCGCCCGCTTCCTCCCCGATCCGCTGGCCGGCCGGCCCGGCGCCCGCGTCTACCGCAGCGGCGATCTGGCCTGCCTGCTGCCGAACGGCGAGGTCCGCGTGCTGGGCCGGCTGGACGGCCAGGCCAAGCTCAACGGCTTCCGGCTGGAGCTGGAGGAAGTGGAAACCAGGCTGCGCGAGCTGCCCGGCGTGCGCCAGGCCGCGGCGGCCGTCCGCCGCGACCCGCAAGGCCACGCCCGGCTGATCGCCTATTTGGTGCCGGACGACAGCGGCGCCTGGCGCGCCGGCGACGAGGCCGATCCGGCCGCCTTGCAGCGGGTCCGCGCCCGGCTGTCCGCCGCGCTGCCCGGCTATATGCTGCCCAGCCGCTTTGTCACCCTGGAGCGGCTGCCGCTGACGGCCAACCTCAAGCTGGACCGCAAGGCCCTGCCCGAACCGGCGGGGAACGCGCCGACCCGCGCCGGCAGCGCGCCCCAGGGCGCGCTGGAGCAAGCGGTGTGCGCGCTGTGGGAAGAAGTGTTCGAACGCGCCGGCGTCGCCGCCGACGACGACTTTTTCGAACTGGGCGGCCATTCGCTGCTGGCCACCCGCATCCAGGTGCGCGTCAACAAGATCTTCCGGCAGACCCTGCCGCTGCGCGCCACCTTCCACGCCCAGACCCCGCGCGCCTTGGCCGCGCTGCTGGCCGAACGCGAGTCCGCGCCCGGCCTGGCCGCCAAGATCGCCGCCGTCTACCTGAAGCTGCGCGGCATGTCCGACGCCGAGCGCGACGCGCTGCGCCAGGCCGCCGCCCAAACCACCACCATGGAAACCGCAGAATGAAACTGGAACACATCAACGCCATCGTCAGCGGCGCCGCCAGCGGCATCGGCCGCGCCTTCGCGCTGGAGCTGGCCCGCGCCGGCGCGCGGGTCCACGCCGCCGACCTGGACGCCGCCGGCCTGCGCCGGCTGGAGGAAGACGCCGCCGGCCTGCCCGGCGCGGTGCGCGGCTCGGTGCTGGACGTGAGCCAGGAAGCCGCGGTCCGCGCCTTTCTGAAAACGGCGTCTGAGGACGCGGAGCCGGCCAATCTGCTGGTCAACAACGCCGGCATCCTGCGCGACGGCTGGCTGGTGAGGCTGGACGTGGAAGGCTTCGTCCGCAAGCTGCCCACCGCGCAATGGCGGGCGGTGCTGGACGCCAACCTGACCGCGCCCTATCTGCTGAGCCGAGAATTCGCCGCCGCCCGCGTGGAGTCCGGCCTCAAGACGCCGGGCCTGATCGTCAACGTCTCCTCCGTCACTAGCGCCGGCAATCCCGGCCAGTCCAACTACGCGGCGTCCAAGGCCGGCCTGGACGCGCTGACCCGGACCTGGGCGCTGGAACTGGCGCCCTTCGGCATTCGCGTGGCCGGCCTCGCGCCCGGCCTGACCGACACCCCGATGGCGGCGGGCCTGGCGCCGGCCACCCGCGAGGACTTGATCGCCCAGGTGCCGCTGCGGCGCATGGCCGAGCCGGCGGAAATCTGGCAGGGGCTGAAATTCATCATCGAATGCGATTACTTCAACGGCCGCATCATCGCCATCGACGGCGGAGCGACCTTCTCGTGAAGCCGATACTTTCCGCTCCGGAGGCGGGCATTCCGCGCCGCATCCATCAGATCTGGTATCAAGGCGCCGCCGCGCTGCCGGACAAATACCGCCGCTACCGCGACAGCTGGATGCGACGCCATCCGGACTGGGAGTTCGTGTTCTGGGACGCGCCCAAGATGCAGGCGCTGGTCGACGAACACTATCCCTGGTTCGCGGCTCGCTACGCCGGCTTCGAGCGCGACATCCAGCGCATAGACGCCGCGCGCTATCTGTTCCTGGCGCTGCACGGCGGCTTCTACATCGACATGGACATCGAAAACCTGCGGCCCATAGACCCGCTGCTGCCGGAGAGGCGGCTGATCCTGTCGCGCACCCACGGCTTCAACAACGCGCTGATAGGCAGCGCGCCCGGCCACCCCTTGTGGGACACGGTGCTGGACCGGCTGGCCGCCGGCCAGTGCGCGCCGCTGGACCCGGCGATGCCGGCCCGGCTGCGCGAATCGCCGGCGATGCGCACCGCCGTCACCGTGGGGCCGCGCTTCTTCACCTGGTGCGTGCAGCAAAGCGGCTGCCTGGACGACGCGGCCACGCTGTGCTGCCCCGGCTATTACTTCGAACCCGGCTCGCCCACGCCGGACGGCAGCTCCTGGCCGCCGGCCGACGATCCCGACGGCGGCTACGCCCGCCACCACATGGACCTCAACTGGCTGGACCTGCGCCACCGGCTATTGTCCCGGCTGAACCGGCTGCTGCTGCCCTGGCTGACGCGACGGCTGCCTTTGCAATGAAAAAGTCGCCGCGATGCGGCGACTTCAAAAACAAGACATAGACACCATTAATTCGCGGAAGGGGAAGCCGTTTGATTTTCCTGCATGAACTGCCTCAGGCTCAAGGGACGCATATCCGTCCAATTCTTTTCAATATAGTCCAGACACTCCTGTTCCGCGCCGCTGACGCCAAGCGAGCGCCAGCCGGCTGGAATGTCGCGATATTCCGGCCATATCGAATATTGCTCCTCGTGATTCACCACCACGATGTATTTGGTTTCGTTCATCGCGTCCTGCGTCATATCAACCTCCGTGCCGTCGCTAGAAAATTAAAACAGTTTCTAAATAAATCTATTTATCCAACCAAAACATTGCTAATTGGAATTGTTTAAATCGGAGAATACCGACTCACAAAACCCGCCGAAGAATATACCGCATAAATTGAATATTTTTACAGACCTCGAAAAATAATCGAAATCAAATCGGGCGCGATGGACGCGCAGCCCGATGGGCGCCGACAACACATCACCTGGAAAGCCATTGAAATGAGCGTTAGCGATTGGAACGATAACGACCTGGACCTTCTCGACCATTTGCTGGAACAAGAACTGGACGTCTTGCTCCCGGCCCCCGCGCCCGTCGACGGCGGGCGGATCGCCCGCGGCGACGCCGCCTCCGGCCCGCTGTCCTTCCAACAACAGCGGCTCTGGTTCCTGCACCAATTGAGCGCCGGCGCCGCCGCCTACAATATCTGCTCCGCCTTCCGCCTGAGCGGCGCCTTGCAAGCGGACGCGCTGTGCCGGGCCTTTGATTGCGTGGTGGCGCGCCACGCCTCGCTGCGCACCGCCATCCGCGAAGTGGACGGCGCGGCGGCGCAGATCCCGCAGCCGGCCGGCCGCGCGGCCATCGAGCGCCTGGACTGGTCCGGCCTGCCGGCCGAAGAAGCCGCCTCCCGGCTGGAGGCGCTGGCGCGCCGCGAAAGCGCCCACGCCTTCGACCTGTCCGTCGGCCAGCCGCTGCGCATCGCGCTGCTGAAGCTGGCGGCGGACGAACACGCGGTGGTGCTGACCCTGCATCACATCGTCGGCGACGCCTGGTCGCTGACGGTGCTGATGGACGAGGCGGCCCGCGCCTACGCCGCGCTCAGCCGCGGCCGCGCGCCGGAACTGCCCGAGCTGCCCATCCAGTACCTGGACTACGCGCGCTGGCAGCACGCCAACGGCCGGCAAGACCGCTGGGACGCCGACCTCGCCTACTGGAAAACCCAGCTGGCCGGCCTGCCCACGCTGGAACTGCCCACCGACAAGCCGCGGCCGCCGGTGCAGGGCTTCGACGGCGCCACCGTGGGCTTCGACATCGGCGCCGATACCGCCGAGCGCCTGCGCCGGCTGGCGGCGGCCGAACGCACCACCCTGTTCTGCCTGCTGCTGTCCGCCTTCCAGGCGCTGCTGGCCCGCCACGCGCGTCAGGACGATCTGGCCATCGGCACCTCGCTGGCCGGCCGCGAACGGGTGGAAACCGAGGGGCTGATCGGCTTCTTCGCCAATATGCTGGTGATCCGCGGCCGCATCGGCCCCGCGGACAGCTTCCGCCAGTTCGCGCGCCGGCAATCGGACACCATGCGCGACGCGGTGGAGCACGCCGCCGTGCCCTACGACCAACTGGTCGGCGCGCTGGGCCAGGCCAGCCGCGACCCCAGCCGCAACCCGCTGTTCCAGGTCGCCTTCACCCTGCTCAACATCCCGGCGGCGATGCCGACGCTGGACGGGCTGCGGCTGACTCCGGTGCTGAGCCAGGAGGCCGCCCGCTTCGATCTGGAGCTGTTCATGCGCGAGACCGAGGACGGCCTGTCCGGCGCGTTCTCCTACAACACCGCGCTGTTCGAGCGGCTCTCGGTGGAGCGCCTCGCCGAACAACTGAGCCTGCTGCTGGACGCCGCCAGCCGTCAGCCGGACGCGCCGCTGGCCGCGCTGCCGCTGACCACGCCGCAGCAGGCCGCCGCCCTGCTGACCCTGCCGCGGCAGGCGGCCGCCGTCGATTGCGAGCCGGTGCACCGCGCCTTCAGCCGCTTCGCCGCGCGGCAAGCCGACGCCGCGGCGCTGCGCTGCGACGGCCAAGAGCTCAGTTACGGCGAACTGGAACGGCTGTCGGACGCCGCCGCGCGGCGGCTGGCGGCCGCCGGCGTGCGGCCGGGCGAACCGGTGGGCCTGTGGCTGACGCCCTCCTTCGAAATGCTGATCGGCGTGCTGGCCGCGCTCAAGGCCGGCGCCGGCTATGTGCCGATGGACCCGGCCTATCCGGCCGACCGCATCCGCTACATCCTGGAAGACAGCGGCGCGCGCGCCGTGCTCAGCACCGAGGCGCTGGCACCCTCGCTGCCGCCCTTCGCCGGCCCGCTGCTGACGCTGGACGCGGCGGAACCCGCGCCGGCGGCGGCGCTGCCGGCCGGCGACGACCCGGACGGCCTGGCCTACATCATCTACACCTCCGGCTCCACCGGCCGGCCCAAGGGCGTGGCGGTCAGCCACCGCAACTGCGCCCGGCTGTTCTCCGGCAGCGCCGAGCTGTTCCGCTTCGGCCCGTGCGAAGTGTGGACGCTGTTCCACTCCTACGCCTTCGATTTCTCGGTGTGGGAAATCTGGGGCGCGCTGGCCCACGGCGGCGTGCTGCTGATTGTGCCGCCGCTGCTGGCCCGCTCCTCGGACGCCTTCTACCAGCTGTTGTGCGAGGAAAAAGTCACCGTGCTGAGCCAGACCCCGTCGGCCTTCCGCCAATTGATGGCCGCCGAGGAAGCAAACCCGCGCGAAGGCGATCTGGCGCTGCGCTACGTCGTCTTCGGCGGCGAGGCGCTGGACCTGAGCAGCCTGGAACCCTGGCTGGACCGCCACGGCGACGACTACCCGCAGCTGATCAATATGTACGGCATCACCGAAACCACCGTGCACGTGACCTTCCGTCGCATCGGCCTGCCCGAGATCAAGCGCAAGCTGGGCAGCGTGATCGGCGCGGCGCTGCCCGATCTGTGCATCCGTCTGCTGGACGACGCCCTGCAGCCGGTGCCGCCGGGCATGGTGGGCGAAATCCACGTGGGCGGCGCCGGCGTGGCGCTGGGCTACGTCAATCAGCCGGAGCTGAGCGCCCAGCGCTTCATGCCGGACCCGCACCTGGACAGCGGCCTGCGCTTCTACCGCAGCGGCGATCTGGCGCGCGTCACCCCGCGCGGCGAGCTGGAATATCGCGGCCGCGCCGATCAACAGGTCAAGCTGCGCGGCTTCCGCATCGAAACCGCCGAAATCCAGGCCCTGCTCAGCCAGCACCCGGCGGTGGCGGAAGCCGCCGTGGTGGTGCGCGGCGACGGCGATCAGGCGCGGCTGGTCGCCTACGTCGCCAAGCGCAGCGGCGTAGACGCCGCCGCCAAGGACAAGGACAAGGGCTGGCTGCCCGCCTTCGACATGATCTACGAGGACGCGCCGGCCGAGGACGCCGACCTCGATCTGGTCGGCTGGACCGACTCCTACGACAACGCGTTGATTCCCGCCGAGCACATGCGGCGCTGGCGCGACGAGATCCTGAGCCGCATCCGCGCGCTGCGCCCGCGCCGGGTGCTGGAAATCGGCGTCGGCAGCGGCATGCTGCTGCTCGCCGTCGCCCCGGACTGCGAGCATTACCACGGCCTGGACTTCTCCGCCCGCGCGCTGGAGCGCCTGGGCCGCACCGTGGCCGCGCGCGGCCTGGAACAGGTGACGCTGGAGCGGCGCGAAGCCCGCGAGCTGGCCGGCCTGCCGGACGACTTCGACACTGTGATCCTCAACTCTGTGGCGCAATACTTCCCCGACGCCGCCTACTTCCTGGACGTGGTGGACCAGGCGCTGGCGCGGCTGCGCCCCGGCGGCAAACTGCTGCTGGGCGATCTGCGCCACCTGGGCCTGCTGCGCCACTTCCAGGCCAGCCGCCTGCTGCGCCGCCTGCCCGCCGTCGCCGCACCGACGCGGACGGAACTGCGCCGTCAACTGGACGCGCTGATCGCCGAGGAAAAGGAACTGCTGGTGGACCCGGCGCTGTTCCGCCGCCTGGCGCGCCGCCGCGGCGACATCGCCGCGATCGAAATCCGCCTGAAGGAAGACGGCGGCGATTGCGAGCTGACCACCTACCGCTACGACGTGGTGCTGAGCAAGGGCGCGCCGCGCGCCGCCACCGCGCCGGCCGCCGACGCCTCGCGCTTGCGGCCCGGCCTGGCCAACCGCCGCGCCGCCGAGGTCAACCGCTTCCTCGCCTGGCTGGATCATGATCCGGTCAACAGCGCGGCCGACGACGAAGCCGCCGACGGCCAGCCCTGGCAGGCGCAAGCGCCGTCTGACGCCGCCGAGCCGGCCGAACTGCTGGCCGAAGCCGCCGCCGCCGGCCTGGCCGCCCGCCTCAGCTGGAGCGAGGACGCCGCCGACGGCCGTTTCGACCTGGCCTTGGCCGCCGCGGCCGACGCCTTGCCGCCGCTGGCGCTGGAACGGCTGGACGGGAACGACGACGGCGAGCCCGCCGCCTGCTTCAACACCCCGGCGCAAAGCCAGCCGCGCGACGCGCTGGGACCCGAGCTGCGCCGCCACCTGGCCGCGCACCTACCCGACTACATGCTGCCGGCCGCCTTCGTCACCCTGGACAAGCTGCCGCTGACCCATAGCGGCAAGCTGGACTGGCGCGCCTTGCCCGAGCCCGGCCAGGCCCAACAAGGCGGCGCCGACGCCGGCGCGCCGCCGCGCAACCGCGCCGAAAACGAAGTGGCCCGCCTCTGGGGCGAGGTCTTGGGCGTCAGCGGCCTGGGCCGCGAACAGAACTTCTTCGAAGCCGGCGGCCACTCGCTGCTGGCCACCCGGGTCATGTCCAGGCTGCGCGCCGAATTCGGCGTCGAACTGCCGCTGCGCACTCTGTTCGAACACCCGACGGTGGCCGAATTCGCCGCCGCGCTGGCGGCACGCGTCGCGCTGGAAGACCCCGCCGCGCCGGCCTCCGCGCCGGAGCGCCGCATCCCGCCGGCCGACCGCTCGCGGCCGCTGCCGGCCTCCTTCGCCCAACAGCGCTTCTGGTTTCTGGAACGGCTGGACCAGGGCGAACACGGCGTCTACAACATCGCCCAGGGCCTGCGCCTGCGCGGCCGCCTGGACCTGGCCGCGCTGCGCGCCGCGCTGGCCGGCGTGGTCCGCCGCCACGAGGCGCTGCGCACCCGTTTCGCGCTGAGCGACGGCGAGCTGCGGCAAATCGTCGACGGCGGCGACGGGCCGGAACTACAGGAACTGACGCTGCGCGTGGACGCCGGCGACAACCTGGACGCGGCGCTGAATCGCGCCGCCGACGCCTTCGCCCGGCCCAAATTCGACCTGGAGGCCGCGCCGCCGCTGCGCTTCGCCCTGCTGCGCATCGGCCCGGACGACGCCGCGCTGCTGATCGCGCTGCACCACGCGCTGTCCGACGGCTGGTCGCTGGGCGTGCTGGTGCGTGAATTCGGCGAGCTCTACGCCGCCGCGCGGGAACAACGCCCGCCCAGCCTGCCCGCCCTGCCCATCCAGTACGGCGACTTCGCCCAATGGCAGCGCGACGCCCTGTCCGGCGAACGCTACGACCAGATGCTGGCGCGCTGGAAAACGCGCCTGGCCGACGCCCCGGCGGCGCTGGAACTGCTGGGCGACCGGCCGCGCGGCGCCGGCGGTCCGCGCCGCGGGCGCTTCGTCCGCTTCGATTTCTCGCCGGCGGAAACCCAGAGCTTGCGCCGGCTGGCCGAGCGCGCCGGCGGCACCCTGTTCATGGTGCTGCTGGCCGGCTACGCCGAACTGCTGTCCCGCTACAGCGGCCAGCGCGATCTGGTGATAGGCAGCCCCATCGCCAACCGCAATCACCTGGACCTGGAGGGCCTGATCGGCTGCTTCGTCAACACCCTGGCGCTGCGCGTCGATCTGAGCGGCGCGCCCAATGCGCTGCAACTGCTCTCGCGGGTCCGCGACGTGGTGCTGGAAGCCTACGAACTGCAAGACATGCCGTTTGAAACCATCGTCGACGCGCTGCGGCTGGAGCGCTCGCTGGCGCGCAACCCGCTGTTCCAGACCATGCTGGTGCTGCAGAACGCGCCGCTGGACACGCTGCGCCTGCCGGGGCTGGAGCTGGAAACCCTGTCCAACGACGACAGCTCGCCGCGCTTCGACCTGACCCTGACCGTGCACGAAGCCGACGGCGGCCTGCAGGCGATGCTGGAATACGACGTCGACCTGTTCACCGACGCCGGCGCGCGCAGTCTGGCCTCCAGGCTGCAACGCTTGCTGCTGGCCATGGCCGACCAGGCGGAACAGCCCTTGCCGCGCCTGGCGCTGCTGGACACGGACGAAAGCCGGCGGCTGCTGGCGGACGACGGCGACGCGGCGTCCGCGCCGGCCACCCTGCTGCCCCTGATCGAGGCCAGCGCCGCCGCCGCGCCGGAAGCGACGGCCTTGAGCGACGAGCGCCTCAGCCTGAGCTACGGCGAACTCAACCGCCGCGCCAATCAACTGGCGCGCGGCCTGATCCGGCTCGGCGTCGGCCCGGAAGACATCGTCGCCATCGCGCTGACGCGCTCCGCCGACACCGTGGTGGCCATGCTCGCCGCGCTGAAAGCCGGCGCCGCCTATCTGCCGCTGGACCTGGACTACCCGGCCGCCCGTATCGCCTTCATGCTGCAAGACGCCGCCCCGCGCTGCGTGCTGACCCTGAGCGACGCCACGCTGCCGGACGGCGCGGCGCGGCTGAATCTGGACGAGCCGGCCCTGCAAGCGCAACTGGCCGCGCTGCCGGACGGCAACCCCGCCGACGCCGAGCGCGTCCGCCCGCTGCGGCCCGAGCACCCCGCCTACCTGATCTACACCTCCGGCTCCACCGGCGTCCCCAAGGGCGTGGCGATCCAGCACGGCAATCTCCACGCCTCCACCGCCGCCCGGCTCGCCTTCTATCCGGCGGAACTGTCGCGGCCGGGCACCGCCTTCCTGCTGCTGCCCTCCTTCTCCTTCGATAGCTCGGTGGCCCTGCTGTTCTGGTCGCTGGCCTGCGGCGGCCGGCTGATCCTCAGCCGCGCCGGCGGCCAGCTGGAGCCCGGCTACCTGGCCGGCCTGGTGGAGCGCGAACGGGCCGAAGTCTGGCTCAGCCTGCCCTCGCTGTACCGGACCGTGGCCCAGGCCCAGCCCGCCGGCTGGGGCGGATCGCTGCGCGCGGTGGTGTTCGGCGGCGAAACGGTGTCGGCCGGCGACCTGATAGGCCAAGGCCGGCGCTTCTACAACGAATACGGCCCCACCGAGGCCACCGTCTGGGGCACCGCGACGGAAATCGCCGCGCGCGACGGCCAGCCCATCGACATCGGCCGCGCCATCCCCGGCTACCGCGCCTACATCCTGGACGAAGCCTTGCAGCCGACGCCGCCGGGCCTCGCCGGCGAACTCTACCTCGCCGGCCCCGGCGTCGCCCGCGGCTATCTGCGCCGCCCGCGGCTCACCGCGGAGCGCTTCCTCCCCAACCCCTTCCGCTGCGGCGAGCGGATTTACCGCACCGGCGACCGCGCGCGCTGGCTGGCGGACGGCCGCATCGAATACCTGGGCCGCGGCGACCAACAGCTGAAGCTGCGCGGTTATCGCATCGAAACCGGCGAGATCGAAGCCGCGCTCAGCGCCCAGCCCGGCATCGCCGCCGCCGCGGTGGCGCTGCACCACGCGCCGCCCGCCGCCGCGCGGCTGGTGGGCTATCTGGTGCCGGCGGACGGCGAGGCGGATACCGCCGCGCTGCGCCGCGCGCTGGCCGAACAACTGCCGGAATACATGATTCCCAGCGCCTGGGTCAGCCTGCCGGCGCTGCCGCTGACGCCCAACGGCAAGCTGGACCGCCGCGCGCTGCCGGCGCCGGAGCTGGCAGCGCGCGCCTACCGTGCGCCGGGCACCCCGCTGGAAGCGCAGCTGGCCGCGCTGTTCGCCGCCGTTCTGGGCCTGCCGCGCATCGGCGTGGACGACAGCTTCTTCGACATGGGCGGCCACTCGCTGCTGACGCTGCAACTGCTGTCCCGCATCCGCGAGGAACTGGGCGTGGAGCTGCCGCTGGCCTCGCTGTTCACCTCCGGCACCGTCGCCGAGTTCGCCCGGCTGGTTCAGGAGGCCGGCCAGGCCGCCGCGCCGTCGGTGCTGGTGCCGATCCGGACCGACGGCGACGACGGCGCCCTGCTGCTGGTCCACGACGGCTCCGGCCAGATCATCGGCTATCAAAAGCTGGTGGAGCGGCTGTCGCCGCGCTGGCGCGTCTACGGCCTGCAAGCGGCGGGGCTGGACCCGGCCGTCGCCGCCGACGACAGCGTGGCGGCCATGGCCGAACGCTACGCCGCCGCCGTGCGGCAAGCCGGCCTGCCCGGACCGCTGATCCTGGCCGGCCACTCCTTCGGCGCCGCGGTGGCGGCGGAACTGGCACGGCGGCTGGTCGAGACCGGCGTCGAAGTCAGCCTGCTGGCGGCGCTGGATGCGCCGCCGCGCCCGGACGCCGGCTTCCTGAACGAGCTGCCCCAGGACGAGGCCGGGCTGCTGCATTACATGGCCCGCACCGTGGAAATCGCCACCGGCAAAACGCTGGCCGTCTCGGAAGACATGCTGCGGCCGCTGGACCGCGCCGGGCGCTTCGCGCTGCTCAGCCGGCAGGTGCGGGCCTCCGGCCTGTTCCCCCAGGGCATGGACCCGCGCCGGGTGGAAGCGATGTTCGACGTCTACCGCGCCAACCTGCTCAGCCTGCGCGGCCATCAGCCGCAAACCGCGCCCTGCCCGGTGGCGGTGTGGGTCACCGACGGGCTGGCCGCCAGCATGGCCGGAGCGGCCGACCTGGGCTGGTCCGACTACGCCGCCGGCCCGGTCCAGGTGTTCCGCGCCGCCGGCGAACACGCCGACATGCTGCGCGAGCCGCATGTGGCCGGGCTGGCGGACAGCCTGGAGCGCGCGATGCGAGAACGTCATGTCTAAGCCCATGTCCGCCTCCCTCGCCGCCCCGCCGTCCTCGCTCTGGCGCGACCGGCGCTTTCTCTGGCTCTCCGCCGCCTGGTTCTGCTCCATCCTGGGCCAGCAGACCGCGCTGATCGCCCTGCCCTGGCTGGTGCTGCAGCTGGGCGGCGACGGCCTCGCCCTCGGCCTGGTCGTCACCGCGATGGAACTGCCGCGCGCGGTGTTCATCATCGTCGGCGGCGCGGTGGCGGACCGGCACTCGCCTCGGCGGGTGTTCCAGTGCTCGCTGCTGTGCTGCGCGGCGCTGCTGGCGCTGCTCGGCTACGCCGCCTACCGCGGCGGGCTGCCCTTGGCCTGGCTCTATCCCTTCGCCGCGGCCATGGGCGTCGTCGCCGCCTTCACCGGACCGTCGGCCGCCGCCCTGCTGCCCAACACCGTGCCGGAAGACAGGCTGCAACAGGCCAACTCCGTGTTCATGGCGGTCAACCAGCTCACCTTGCTGACCGGCCCCATGCTGGCCGGCGCGCTGATCGCCCTGCCCGGCGTCCGCGCCGGCGGCGGCCTGGGCCTCGCCTTCCTCTTGGGCGCCGCCTGCTTCCTGAGCGCCGGCCTGATGCTCAGCCGGCTGCGGCCGCTCGCCGCCGCCGCGCCGGCACCGACGCAATCCGCCGCCGGCATCCTGCGCGCCATCCGCCGCGGCGCCGCCTGGACCTGGGGCGACGCCACCCTGCGCGCGCTGTTCTTCTACTGGGCGGTGATCGCCTTCCTGACCGCCGGCCCCATCCAGATCGGCCTGCCGCTGCTGGTCAAGAACGTCTTGAGCCTGGACGCCGGCCATTTCGGCACCCTGCTGTCCGCCCAAGGCGCGGGCAGCCTGCTGGGCATGGCCCTGCTCAGCCTGCTGCCGCCCAAGGCGCTGGGCCGGCTGGGATGGATGGTATTCTGCGCGGACGCGCTGATGGGCGCGCTGATCATCGGCCTGGGCCTGTCCGCCGCGTTTGCCGCCAGTTGCGCAATGATGTTCCTGATCGGACTCTTGGGCGGCCTGGTGCAAGTCCGGCTGATGGCCTGGATCCAGGCCCGCATTCCGGCGGAGATGCGCGGCCGGGTGATGAGTTTTTTGATGTTCATGATGGCGGCGGTCACGCCCTTGTCCACCACGCTGGCCGGCCTGAGCCTGACCTCGGCGCCGGTGCGCGCCTTGTTCGCCGGCGCCGGCCTGCTGCTGATCGGCGTCGCCGTGCTGGCCTTGTGCAGCCCCCGGCTGCGCGCCATCGGCGCGCCCGCCGGCCCCGGCGCCGCGGACGCCCGAGCCACCCCTTCCCTGCAAACAGGAGACTGAATCGATGCACCCCACCCCCTGGCTCCAGCGCCAGTCCGCCAGCCAAGCGCCGCGGCTGCGCCTGTACTGCTTTCCCTACGCCGGCGGCCACGCCGGCGCCTATGCCGGCTGGCAAGGCCGGCTGCCTCCGGAAGTGGAAATCTGCGCCGCGCAACTGCCCGGCCGCGCCGCCCGCTTCCGCGAAGCCGGCTTCAAGGCGCTGCCGCCGCTGGTGGATGCGCTGGCGCGAGAACTGCCGCTGGACGACGAACTGCCCTTCGCCTTCTTCGGCCACAGCATGGGCGGGCTGATCGCCTTCGAACTGGCGCGACGGCTGCGCGCCCAAGGCCGGCCGCAGCCGCTGCGGCTGATCGTGTCCGGCTGCGACGCGCCGCAACACCGCCAGCCGCCGCGCATGCTGCACCGGATGGACGACGACGGCTTCATCGACGCGCTGCGCGACTACAACGGCACGCCCGCGGAAATCCTGGCCCACCGGGAAATGATGGATCTGCTGCTGCCCACCCTGCGCACCGACTTTGAACTGGTGGAAACCTATCGCTACCAGCCGGCCCCGCCGCTGACCCTGCCCATCACCGTGCTGGCCGGGCGCGGCGACCGGCAACGTCTGCCGGAACAGACCGAAGGCTGGCAGCGGGAAACCGCCGCGCCCGCGCGCGTCCACTGGTTCGACGGCGACCACTTCTTCATCGCCAGCGCCCGGGACGCCGTGCTCGCGCGCCTCAACAGCGAACTCGCCGATGCGCTGTCCAGCCCTGCCGCCGCCATGCCGGACCTTGCCTAAGACCCGCTAACAAAACCCCTGATCCTGCGTTGCGCCTCCTTGCCGTACGACTTGTACTGCCTGCGTCGGCGCGCCTTGGCTCAGCTTCTCTGCGAGGTTTTGTTAGCGGCTCTAAGAACCTGCTTACGATCTGCTGCGCGTTGTGGAGCGTTACACGGTGAGTTCGCCTTGCCTCGCTCTTACTCGTGAGATCGTAAACCGACTCTAAGCCGCAGCCGCCCGACGAAACGCCGGGCGCAAACGCGCCCGGTCTCGCAGCGCCGCCATAGCGGACGCCCGCCCCTTGCCTCCCCGCTGCAAGCACGTGATAATCCGGCCGTGCTGTGCTTCAGCACCGGGCGTAGGAACCCGAGTTGCATCATGGCGGACATCACTGCGAGAGCAGCTGTGTCCGTGTGCCTTGTCATGCCCTCATAGGCGGACCGGGCGAGGCAGCCCACGGGCTGGCCGGTTCCATGGTGCCGGTATTCCTACCCTCGTTCGGGCTGCCGCCCACCGTAGGAAGTGGGCTGCGGAAAACATACCGTACATCATGGAGGCACCATGTCTAACGCCCCTCGCCCCCACCACATCCCATCGCTATCAAGCTTGCTGCTCCAACTGAAAAGCTTGCGTCAGCAGGATGCCACGCTCCACCCGATTGACCCGCTATTGCGGCAACTCGACGCGTACTGCGAACACTTCGATCACAGCCTTCATCTGCTCAGCCTGGAATTCAATCAAATCAGCACCGCCTTGTCGGCGCTGGCGGCGATGCTGGAGCAATCCAAGCTAGACACGCTGGAATGCGAGCAGGTGTATTGCCTGCTGGAACCCTTCGCCCGCCGCTTACAACAGACCACAATGCAAATGCAGGAACTGGCCTAACCCCTCCAAACGACCAAAGCCCCGGATGGGGCTTTGGTCGGAAGATCGGGATTAGCATGTTGGCATGAGGCGACATCCTGAATCCGCCCACTCGCGGCCATGTGAAATTTTTTTCAAAAATCCTTGACGCTCAAAAGCCGGATCTATATTATTCCGCTTCTCGCAAGACACAACGTCTAGCGAGACAGCGCACCCGTAGCTCAGTTGGATAGAGTATCTGGCTACGAACCAGAGGGTCGGGCGTTCGAATCGCTCCGGGTGCGCCACAACTTAAAGTGTCCCTATAGTTTAGCGGTTAGAACACCGCCCTTTCACGGCGGTAGCCGGGGTTCGATTCCCCGTGGGGACGCCACTAGCACCCGTAGCTCAGTTGGATAGAGTATCTGGCTACGAACCAGAGGGTCGGGCGTTCGAATCGCTCCGGGTGCGCCACAATTTAAGTCCCTATAGTTTAGCGGTTAGAACACCGCCCTTTCACGGCGGTAGCCGGGGTTCGATTCCCCGTGGGGACGCCAGTATTAGCAAAAGCCCGTCATGGCGACATGACGGGTTTTTTGTCGTCCGCGCAAACCACACCACAAAGACAAACGGCTTGCCACGCAAGCCGTCCGCAATAGCCACCTGGTTTGTATTGATTCGTACAAGACCATTCTCACGCAAACCCATAACCCCTCCTCCGCTTGCGCCTGGGAACCCAAGCCTCGCGAGCCAAGGCGCACTCACTGAGTAAGGCTCCACAAGGCGCAACAGATCGTGAACAGCTTCAGAGCCTGTTCAAAGTCTCGCGAGCAAGGGCGAGACAAGGCGAAAACAAGCGAAAAAGCGGAGTGCACATACGGTACATGAGCATTTTGAGTTTGTTTTCAACGCCCCTTTCTATCCATCCCGCCGACGCGCAGCAGATCGTAAACAGGTTCTTAGCGCTCTGCCCAAGCCAAGGTCGCCTTATACCCGTCCGGCGCCTCCAGCGCCCAGGCTCTTGTCGCCGGCCAGCGTTCGGGCGCGGCAATCCGCAACGGCAGTTCCTTATCCGTCAGTTCCAAGGCCTCGAACGCGGACAGGTGCTGAGCAATGCCCACGCCCCAGGCTTTCAGCACCGCCTCCTTGATGGTCCACAACTGGAAGAAAGCCGCCACGTCCCGCCCGTGTCCGCATAGTTCCAGCTCCCCCGGCAGCAAGGTCTGCTCCGCCAGCGCCGGCACGTCGCGCATGGCTTGCACCGTTTCGATGTCCACCCCCACCTGCCCGCCGCGCGCGATGGCGATCAACGCGTAAGCGCCGGAGTGAGACACATTGAAGACCGGCGCGCCGGCCAGGCTCAAGACGGGTTTCCCATGGGCGCCCAGCTCAAACGTCAGCGCGTCCGGCGTCAGGCCGGTTTCTTGCGCCAGCAGCCGCCTTAAGGCCAGCCGGGTCAGGGCGAACTGCAACTGGTTGATGGTGCGCAGATAGCGCAGGCAGCGCTTGCGCTCGTCCTGACTCAAGCCCGCCAGCAGCGCCTCGTCCACCGGCCAATCCACATCCAGCCGCACGCGGTACAGCCGCAAGGCCTGCGGCGCGCCCGCCGGGCAAGGCAAGGGCTTGATCAAAGCGTTCAGTTCCATCCGCCTCTCCGCGCAAAAACCGCCATTATCCCTAGCCTGTAGCACGGCAACCAGGCTATTTGTGACCA
This sequence comes from Chromobacterium rhizoryzae, assembly GCF_020544465.1. Lineage (NCBI taxonomy): Bacteria > Pseudomonadati > Pseudomonadota > Betaproteobacteria > Neisseriales > Chromobacteriaceae > Chromobacterium > Chromobacterium rhizoryzae. The sequence continues at coordinate 829,286 of NZ_CP066126.1, read as the reverse complement.
TCCCGCCACAATTTGGCACTTTTCATGCGTAATAATCACATTCCTTGGTTGAACTCGATAATGAGAATCGTTACCATTTGGCTATGGATAAATTCATGCATGCCCAAAACGCGGCCAAACTTGGCAACGGGGCCAGCGCAGCCAACCTGTCGCCGGTGCTGCGCAGCTGCGAGCTGTTCGCCAAAGGCAGAGAAATCCTGATCGAGCATCAGGGCGAAATGTATCGCTTGCAACTCACACGCAACGGCAAGCTCATCCTAATCAAATAGGTCTCTGACCACACACACCGCAAGCCAGCCAAGACTAGCCAGCCAGCGGAAGCACCCAACCTTAGGAAGTTTGGAGTTTCCATGGCCTTATTTCGCGCCACCCCCTTGGTTCTGAGCCTGGCCGCCGCCTGGCCCGCGCTGGCGGCGACGCCGGCGGAACTGGAGACCGTTCAGGTCACCGCCCACCGCAGCAGCAAACCGCTGGCGGAAACCGCGCCCAACGCCAGCGTGATCTCGCGTCACAAACTGGACGATCAACTGGTGCGCGACATCGCCGACGCGGTCAAATACGAGCCCGGCGTGGAAGTGGCCACCGATCCGGCGCGCCGCGGCAACGCCGGCTACACCATCCGCGGCATCGACGGCAACCGCATCCTGATGCTGATCGACGGCATCCGCCTGCCGGAATCCTATGCCGGCGGCGGCAGCAATAACGGAGCCGTTTCCGGCCGCGATTACGTGGAACTGGAAACCCTGCGCGCCATCGACATCGTCAAGGGCCCCACTTCCAGCCTGTACGGCTCCGACGCCATCGGCGGCGTGGTGGGCTACCGCACCAAGACCGTGGACGACTTCGTGCCGGAAGAACAAGGCGTGGGCGGCAGCGTCAAGGGCTTTGGCGGCACCGCCAACAATGGCTGGGGCAGCAGCGCCGGCGTGGGCGTCAAGGGCGAGCGCGCCGATCTGATGCTGCTCTACACCCATCGCAACGGCCATGAAACCGACAACCAGGGCAATAACGACAGCAGCAGCACGCTGCGCACCAAACCGAATCCGCAAAGCTGGGACAGCGACAATGTGCTGGCCAAGCTGGGCTTCAAGCCGGCCGCCAACCAGCGGCTGGAACTGACGCTGGAACACTATCGACGCGATACCGACAGCGCATTGCTGAACTCGCTGGGGCCGGTGCCCCGAACCACTTACGCCCTCACCGACAACCAGGCCAAAGACCGCACCCAGCGCGACCGCGCGTCGCTGGCCTGGGAAGGCAAGCAGCTGGGCGCCTTCGACCGGCTGGCGGTGAAAGCCTATTATCAGAAGCTGGACAACGCCGACACCAATACCGAATGGCGCAGCAACGGCCTGCGCATCTTGTCCGACTACGGCTTCAAGCAGGATAGTTACGGCCTGACCCTGGAAGCCGAACACAACTTCCAGGCCCTCTCCGCCGAACACCAGCTCTTGTGGGGCGCGGACTTGAGCCGCACCGACACCAGCCGTCCGCGCACCAAGACCCAGTACAACCCGAACGGCAGCACCAGCAATATCGTCGGCGGCGAAACCTACCCCAACAAGACCTTCCCCGACAGCCGCTCCGAGCGCATCGGCCTGTTTGTCCAGGACGAGATCAAGTTCGGCAACGGCCTGGTGGCGTCTCCGTCGCTGCGCTGGGATCACTACAAGATGACGCCGCAGCCGGATCAGGCTTTCGCCAACGGCAACCCCAACAACTATCAGGTGCCCACCTTCAAGGACAGCGCCTTCTCGCCCAAGCTGGGTCTGAGCCTGCCGTTCGCCGATCATTACACCGGCTTCCTGCAGTTCTCCTCCGGCTTCCGCGCGCCGCCGTTCGACGACGCCAATATGGCGTTCACCAACCCGATTCAGCGCTATCAAGTGCTGCCCAACCCCAATCTCAAGTCCGAAAGCAGCCGCGGCGTGGAACTGGGCCTGAAAGGCCAGTGGGACAGCTTTGATTTCGGCGTCACCACCTATGCCAACCGCTACAAGGACTTCATCGATCTGGCCGACATCGGCATGATCAACGGCCTGTCCGCCTATCAGTACCAGAACATCGGCGAAGTCGAGATCAAGGGCGTGGAAGGCCGCGCCGCCTGGCGCTTCGCGCCGAGCTGGCGCGCGATGGCGTCCATCGCCTACACCCATGGCCAGAACAAACAGAAGAACGAACCCTTGGCCAGCATCACCCCGCTCAACGCCACGCTGGGCCTGCGCTACGACCAGGCCAGCTTCGGCGGTGAAGCCTTGCTGAAACTGGCCAGCGCCAACGACCGCCTGCCCAATGTCGCGCAACAGGGCAGCAGCCAGACCTCGCCGCCATTCAAGGCTCCGGGCTACGCCGTGCTGGACCTGACCGCTTACTGGAAGCCGGCCAAGAACACCACGCTGCGCGCCGGCGTGTTCAACGTCTTCGACCAGAAATACTGGAAAGCCGCCGACGTGCGCGGCAAGACCAGCAGCGACCGCACGCTGGACCTGTTCACCCAGCCTGGCCGCAACCTCAGCGCCAGCGTCGAATACACCTTCTAACCGCGAGCGCCCGCCCCTTGGCGGGCGCCCGTTTTTGATCGTTCCAAGGAGAATCCAAACATGACCGACTTCAGCCAGCTGTGGGATCGTTACCAAATCCTGAAAGCCAGCCAGCCGAAACTGCGCGTGCGCGACGCCGCCGACGCCCTGGGCGTCAGCGAGGCCGAACTGGTAGCTGCGGACCCGGCCAGCCAGGCCCTGCAACCGCATTGGAACGACATCCTGGGCCAGATCGCCCAGTTGGGCCCGGTGATGGCGCTGACGCGCAATCACGCCTGCGTGCACGAAACCACCGGCGATTACCGCAATGTGCAGATCGACGGCAAGATCGGCCTGGCCATCAACCCGGTCATCGACCTGCGCATCTTCCTGTTCCATTGGCAGCACGCCTTCGCCGTCACCACGGCCGGCGCGCGCGGCGAGCAGCGCAGCTTGCAGTTCTTCGACCGTTTCGGCGAGGCGGTGCACAAGATCTATCTGACCGCCAATAGCGATGTAGCCGCCTACCAGCGCCTGGTGGAGACCTTCTCCGCGCCCAAGGCCGCGCTGAGCATAGACCCGCAGGAAGCCGAAGCGAAGGAGCTGGACGACGAGGCCATCGACAAGGCCGGCTTCCAGCAGGAATGGCAGAGCCTGCAGGACGTGCACGCCTTCCATCCCTTCCTGCGCCGCTGGGGCGTGTCCCGCCAGCAGGGCTTCCGCCTGGCGCCGGAAGGCCAGGCCTGGCGCGTGCTGCCGGAAGCGGTGGAGCAGCTGCTGCGCCGCGCCGCCCATATCGAAGCCCCCATCATGGTGTTCGCCGGCAACCGCGGCATGATCCAGATTCACACCGGTCCGGTGCGCAATGTGCAGATCGTCGGCAACTGGCTCAATGTGCTGGACCCGCACTTCAACCTGCATCTGCGCACCGATCTGATCGCCGAAGCCTGGGTCACCCGCAAGCCGGGCGATCACGGCGTGGTGACCTCGCTGGAACTGTTCGACGACAAGGGCTTGTCGCTGGCCACCTTCTTCGGCGAGCGCAAGCCGGGCCAGGCGGAACGCGTGGAATGGATCAAGCTGCTGGGCGAGCTGCCGGCACTGGAGCGCGCCGATGTCGCCTAAATTCGCCTTCGCCGCCCTGCTGGGCCTGGCCGCCGCGCTGCCCGCCTGGGCGGCGCAACGCATCGTGGTGATGACCCCCGACATCGCCGACATCGTGGTGGCGCTGGACGCCGGCAAGGAAGTCGTCGGCCGCGACCGCTCCAGCAAGTCGCCGGCGCTGGCTCAGGCCCAGGTGGTGGGCTTTTCCCGCGCGCTGAACGCTGAAACCATCGCCCGGCTCAAGCCCACCCTGGTGCTGGGCAGCGCCGAGGCGCAACCGCCGACGGTGTGGACCCAGCTGCGCCAATTGCAGGTGCGCGCCGAGGAAGTGACGCGCCGCGAGGACGGCGCGGACTTCGCCGACGCGATCCGCAAAGTGGGACAGCTCTTGGGCCGCGACGCCAACGCCCAGCAACTGGCCAGCCGCTGGCAACGCGAGATGACGCCGCGCCCGGCGCGCGGCGTGCGCTATCTGGTCAGCTACGACGGTCAGCTGGTGGCCGGCCGCGACACCGCCGCCGACACCCTGATCCGCGCCGCCGGCGGCGTCAACGTCGCCAGCCAGCTGTCCGGCTTCAAGCCGATGGCCCGCGACGCCTGGCAAAGCCTGCAACCGGACGTGATCATTCTGGGCAGCCACACCGGCGCGGTGCACGGCGGCAAGGAGGCCTTCTCCAAACGGCCGGAAATCGCCTCCACGCCGGCCGGCAAGCAGGGCCGCATCTACCTGTTGCCGGCCAAGGACGCGATGATGGTGGGACTGAACAGCCCGGCGGTGGTCGAGCAGATGGTGAAGATGTGAGCGCGCTGAGCATGGAAGCCGCCGCGCCCAATCGCGGCCGCTGGCTGCTGCTGGGTCTGCTCGCCGCCAGCCTGCTGTTGCCGCTGCTGGCCTTGTCCAGCGGCGGCAGCGGCCTGGCCTGGCCGGACTTCAGCGATCCGCTGCTGACCCAGCTGCGGCTGCCGCGCATCGCCGCGGCGCTGGGCGTGGGCGCGGCGCTGGCCGCCAGCGGCGCGGCCTTGCAAGCGCTGTTTCGCAATCCGCTGGCCGACCCCGGCCTGATCGGCACGTCCAGCGGCGCGGCGCTGGCCGTGGTCAGCATGCTGGCCATCGGCGCCGCCGGCCTGTCCTTGCCGCTGGCCGCCTTCGGCGGCGGCCTGCTGGCCACCTGGCTGATTCTATTGCTGTCGCGGCTGGTGCGCGGCGGCCTGGCCGGCCTGCTGCTGATGGGCCTGGTGGTGGGCGCCTTCTGCGGCGCCATCACCAGCCTGATGATTTTCATGTCCGACGACCTGACGCTGCGCGCCGCCACCAGCTGGCTGGCCGGCAATCTGTCGTCGGCCTCGTCGGAACGGCTGCTGGCCTGCCTGGGCGTGGCCGGCCTGGGCTTGCTGATCCTGATCGCCGTGGGCCGCGATCTGGACTGCCTGCTGCTGGGCGAGGACGCCGCCCGCTCGCTGGGCATCGATGTGCGCCGCACCCGCCGGCTCACCGCCGTCGGCGCGGCGCTGGCCACCGGCGGCGCGGTGGCGCTGTCCGGGGTGATCGGCTTTGTCGGCATGATGATTCCCAACGCGCTGGCGCTGCTGCTGGGCGGCTGCCGCCGCCGGCTGATCCTGCTGTCGGCCTGGGCCGGCGCCTTATTCCTGCTGGCGGTGGACACGCTGGCGCGCACCATCGCCTGGCCCATCGATCTGCCGGTGGGCTTAATGGCGGCCTTCGCCGGACCGCCGTTCTTCGTATGGCTGTTCCGGCGGCAACAAAGGAGTCTGATCAATGGCTGATACCACTACCCTGTGCGTGCGCCAGCTGGCCTACGACATCGGCGGCAAGCGGATTCTGGACGACATCAACCTGGACTTGCCCACCGGCCGGGTCAGCGCGCTGCTGGGCCCCAACGGCGCCGGCAAGACCACGCTGATGCGGCTGCTGGCCGGTTTGAACACGCCCGGCGCCGGCGCGGTGCGCCTGGCCGGGCAATGCGTCGGCCGCATGGAGCCGGCGGTGCGTGCGCGCCGCATCGCCTGGGTGCCGCAGCACATCCCGTCCGGGATTCCGCTGACGGTGCGCGAATTCGTGATGCTGGGCCGCGTGCCCTACCTCGGCGCCTTCTCGCAGCCGCGGGTGGAGGACAAGAGCGCGGTGGCGGACGCCTTGGGCACGGTGGAGCTGGACGATTACGCCGACAAGCGGCTGGACCAGCTGTCCGGCGGCGAGCGCCAGCGCGCGGCCATCGCCCGCGCCTTGGCGCAGCAGGCGCCGGTGCTGCTGCTGGACGAACCCACCAATCACCTGGACTTGCGTCACCAGCACCGCTTGCAGCAACTGCTGCTGGAATTGTCGCGCCAGGGCCGCACCGTGGTGCAGGTCTTGCACGACCTGGCGCTGGCGGCCAGCTACGCCGACCACGTGGCCTTGCTGGAACAGGGCCGGCTGGTGGTGGCCGGCGCGCCGGAGCAGGTGCTGACGCCGGAACGGCTGCTGGCGGTCTACCGCTGGCCGGTGCGTTTGCAGCGCAACGGCAACGACTGGCAGGTCAACGCCGCCTTGGCGCAGGCGCAGAAGCCCGCGGCGCTGGCGGCCGGCGCCTGAGAGCCTGTTCATAGTCTGCTGCGCGTCGGCGGGATGGATAGGTAAAGGGCGTTGAAACTGGTTTCGAAATGCTCATGTACCACTTGAGCATTCCGCTTTTTCGCCCGTTTTCGCCTTGTCTCGCCTTAGCTCGCGAGATCGGAAACACGTTCTTAGACTAGGTCCAAAAATAAAAACCCCCGGCTTGCTGACGCGAGCCGGGGGTTTTTCGCGATCTGGCCGCGCTTATTTCAGCGCGTAGATAGCCGGCAGATTGCGCCAGGCGCCGCGCACGTCCATACCGTAACCGAACACGTAGCGGTCCGGCACGTCCAGGCCGACGAAGTCAGCCAGCATCGGCTTTTCCTTGCTGATCAGCTTGTTGGCGAACACGCCGCTGTAGAAGGCCTTGGCGCCCATGGCCATCACTTTGTCGCGGATCGCCGCCATGGTATGGCCTTCGTCCAGGATGTCGTCCAGCACCAGCACCACGCGGTCGCGCACGTCTTCCTTGGGGGCCTGTTTCCACACCAGTTCGCCGCCCTGGGTCTTGTCGCCGTAGCGGGACACGTGAACGTAGTCGAAGTCCAGCGGGAAAGCCAGGCGCGGCAGCAGCTGACCGGTAAACACCACGGCGCCGCCCATCACGGACAAGACCAGCGGATAGGTTTCGCCCAGTTCCTCGGTGATTTCCACCGCCATGCGGTCAACGGCCGCGCTGACTTCCTCGGCGGTAAACAGCACGTCGGAGCTGTTGATCAGGCCACGGGCCTCGGCAATATTGGGCATGATGACTCCTTGATTCACACACGCAAACGCCGCTTTGAAGCAAGCGGCGTGATTGAAAAAACGATTAGTTCTTGGCCAGCGACCGCAGATAGGCGGCGAACTCGGCGCCCACCTCGTGATGCTGCAAGCCGTAATTGACCGTGGCTTTAAGATAGCCCAACTTGGAGCCGCAGTCGTAACGCACGCCCTTGAACGGCAGCGCCAACACCGGCTCGTCCTTCATCAGCGCCGCGATGCCGTCGGTCAGCTGGATTTCGCCGCCGGCGCCGGCCGTGGTGTTGACCAGCTTGTCGAAAATGCGCGGGGTCAGGATGTAACGGCCCACCACCGCCAGATTGGACGGCGCCGCTTCCGGGCGCGGCTTCTCCACGATGTGCTCCACCTGCTGATGGCCGCGCGCGTCCGGCGCCACCTTGACGATGCCGTAAGAGCCGGTCTCCTCCGGCGCCACGGTTTCCACCCCCAGCACCGAGGTGTGGGTTTCGTCGAACAGCTTGACCATTTGTTCCATCGCGCCCGGCGCGCCTTCGATCAGGTCGTCGGCCAGGATCACCGCGAACGGCGCGTCGCCCACCACCGGCCGCGCGCAGAGCACGGCGTGGCCCAAGCCCAGCGCCTCGGTCTGACGGATGAAGATGCAGGACACCGACGGCGGGATGATGCCCTGCACGGTTTCCAGCAGCTTCTGCTTGTTCTTGTTTTCCAGTTCGGTTTCCAGCTCGTAAGCCTTGTCGAAATGGTCTTCGATCGAACGCTTGTTGCGGCCGGTGATGAAAATCAGCTCGGTCATGCCGGCGGCGATCGCCTCTTCCACCGCGTACTGGATCAGCGGCTTGTCCACCACCGGCAGCATTTCCTTGGGGCTGGCCTTGGTGGCCGGCAGGAAGCGAGTGCCCAGCCCGGCGACGGGGAAGACCGCTTTCGTGATTTTTTTCATGCCCATTCTCGTTAACAAGCGTTGACAGCCGCGCATTCTACCGCGCCGCGGCCCGCTGGTGAAAGTCCCGCCTCACAAAGCGGCGGCAAAACGCTGAGCCAGCGCCTGCGCCGCGCCTTCCAGCACCGGCCCCCAGACGCCGGCCTCGGTCTGGCGCCAGACCCGCATCGAGTCGTACCACGACGCGCGCTCGCCGGCGGCCAGGAAGAAGGGCGCGCTTTCCGCGCGCATCAACACCCAGACCGGCTTGCCCATCGCGCCGGCCAGGTGGGCGACGGCGGTATCGACGGTGATCACCAGATCCAGCTCCGCCACCCAGGCGGCGGTGTCGGCAAAGTCGTTCAAGGCCGGCGTGCTCAACAAACCTTGCAAAGCCGAAGGCGTCGTTCCCGGCTGCAAGGACACGAAATCAATGCCGGGCAGCCGGCACAAAGCGGCGAAGTCCTCCGGCGGCACCGATTTGTGGCGGCGCCAGTGATCGGCCTTGCCCACGCCCCATTGCCCGCTCTCCCACACCACGCCGACGCGCGGCCGGCCGCCGTCGCGCGCCGGGACCGCGGCCGGCACCGCGCTCAGATAAGGCTGGCCGGACAGATTGTCCAGCGTCACGCCCAGCGCGCCGGGCAAGGACATCAGCGGCAGTTGCCAATCGAAAGCCGGAGCGGCCTCCGGCTCCAGCAATTCCACGCCGTCGAATTGGGCGAACAGGCGATGAAAGGTTTTGGGGCAGGCCAGCAGCAGGCGCGCCCGCGGATGCTCGGCCCGCAGCCGCGGCAGGAAGCGCGCCATCTGCAGGCTGTCGCCCAGGCCCTGTTCCGCCCACAGCAGCAAGGCGGACGCGTCCAGCGCCTGGCCCTGCCAGCGCCGTTCGCGGTGACGCGGCTGCAGGATGGCGTCCCAGCGCGCCTCGTAATACGGCCAGGCCTCGGCGTAGCGCCCGGCCAGCAATAGCGCGATGGACAAGCTGAAGCGCAGATTGGCGTCGTTCGGGTCCAGCTCCAAACCGCCTTGCAACACGGCGATGGCGTCGTCCAGCAGCAAGGCGCAGGTGCAGGCGTAGCCCAGGTTGTTGCAGCGCGCCGGGCTCGCGCCGGCCAGCTCGATGGCGCGCAAATGGCAGGCGATGGCCTCCTGGTATTGCAGACGATATTGCAAGACCACGCCCAGATTGCTCCAGGCGTCGACATGCTCGGGTTCCGCCCCCAGGGCCTCGCGCAGCAGCGCTTCCGCCAGTTCCAGTTCGCCCAGTTCCTTGAGCAGCACCGCCAGATTGCACTTGATGTTGACCGACTGCGGATTGAGCGCGGCGGCGGCCAGGTAGTCGTCCAGCGCACGCGCGCTGTCGCCCTGGCGCAGACGGGCGTTGGCGCGGTTGGCCAGCGCCTGCCAATCCTTGGCGTTCCGCCTCAGACATTGATCAAACGCCTGCTCCGCCTCGCGCCAGCGGCCCTCCGCCGCCAATCGGTTGCCTTGTTCGAAAGCTTGGTCCGCCGTCATCTGTTCCGTTCCTTCTTAAATTCCTGCCACGGAAAAACAAAAACCGATTTAGCCACGGAAGCGCACGGAAGGGCATGGAAGGCAAACCCTTTAGCCACGAAATCCACGAAAATAACAGCAGCCTCTGGTTTGGTCCGTGTTTTTCCGTGTGCTTCCGTGGCAAAAAACATTTGCCGCCGAGGCTACAGGCTCTTAAGTCACTCTCCGGCCAGCAAGGCTTGCAAGCCGGCCTCGTCCAGAATCGCCACGCCCAGCTCTTCCGCCTTGGCCAGCTTGCTGCCGGCTTCCGCCCCCGCCACCACGTAATGGGTTTTCTTGGACACGCTGCCGGACACCTTGCCGCCGGCGGCTTCTATCAATTCCTTGGCCTGGTCGCGGCTCAGCGTCGGCAAGGAGCCGGTCAGCACCAGGGTCTTGCCTTCCAGCACGCCGGCCGCCGCCGCTTGCGCCGGCAGCGCCGCCAGCATCTCGTCGACCAGGGCGGCGAGCGCGCGCAGGCTGTCTCGCTTGCCCGGCAGGTCCAGCCAATCGGCCAGCGCGTTGATCACCTCGGCCGGCAATTCCAGATCCAGCAGCGCGCGCCGTTCGCGCCCGGCCAGCGCGGCCAGGCCGTCTATCTGCGCCGCCAACTGTTGGCTGCGCACCTCGGTCAGACGCGGAATGTCCAGCCGCGCCAGCAACACGGCCGGCTGAAGACGCTCGGCCAGGCGCGGAGACGGCGCGTGCTCGTCGGCCGGCGCCACATGGCTCAACAAGGCGTCCAGCGCGGCTTCGTTATTGGCTTCGGCGAAGAAGTCCGCCAGCGATTCCGCCACCACGTCGCCGATGTCCGGCAGCGCGGCGAACAAGGCCGCCGGGGAACGACGGATCAAGGCCATCGTCCCCAGCCAATCGGCCAGGGTCTTGGCGGTGGATTCGCCGACATGGCGGATGCCCAGCGCGAACAGCAGCCGCGCCAGCGGCGGCCGCCGGCTGGCGGCGATCGCCTCGATCAGGTTTTCCGCCCATTTGCTGGCCACCTTGCCCGCCTTGACGGTTTCCGGGGTCGCGTCCTCGTCCTCGTCGGCGCGGCGCTTCATTTCCAGCAAGTCTTCCAGCGTCAGCCGGTACAGATCGGCCACGCCGCGCACATAGTCGTACTCCACCAGCTTGTCGATATAGCGTTCGCCCAGGCCGTCGATGTCCATCATCCGGCGGCCGGCGAAATGCTGGATCGCCTGGCTGCGCTGCGCGCGGCAGGACAGGCCGCCGGAGCAGCGCGCCACCGCCTCGCCCTCTTCGCGCACCACATGGCTGCCGCATACCGGACAGGCGCCGGGCAGCCGGTAGGCCGGGTATTGCGGTTCGTCGAACAAGCCGCCATCCGCGGCCGGCTGCATCGGCCGGCGCTCCATCACCACCGACACCACTTCCGGAATCACGTCGCCGGCGCGGCGCACGATCACGGTGTCGCCCACGCGCACGTCTTTGCGCCTCGCCTCGTCCTCATTGTGCAAGGTGGCGTTGGTGACGGTGACGCCGCCGACGAACACCGGCTTCAGCCGCGCCACCGGGGTGATGGCGCCGGTGCGGCCCACCTGCTCCTCGATCGCCTCGACCTGGGTCAAGGCTTCCTCGGCCGGGAATTTGTGGGCAATGGCCCAGCGCGGCGCGCGCGACACAAAGCCCAGTTCGTCCTGCAAGGCGCGCTGATTGACTTTGTACACCACGCCGTCGATATCGAAAGGCAGGCCGGGGCGGCGCTGCTGTACTTGTTCGTAATAGGCGATCAAGCCGTCCACGCCGCGCACCACCGGCCGCAGGTCCTCGGCCACCACCGGGAAACCCAGCGCACGCAACCAGGCCATTTCCCCGCTGTGGCTGGCCGGCCAGTCCGCGCCCTCCACCTGGGCGATGGCGTAGGCGAAGAAGGACAGCCGGCGCTGAGCGGTGATGCGCGAATCCAATTGACGCAAGCTACCGGCGGCGGCGTTGCGCGGATTGGCGAAGGTCTTGTCCCCGCGCGCCGCCTGCTCGCTGTTGAGCTTGTCGAAATCCTGCTTCAGCATCAGCACCTCGCCGCGCACTTCCAGCAGGCCGGGCGTGGCCGCGCCGGCCGGCAGCCGCAGCGGAATCGCGCGCACGGTGCGGATGTTCTCGGTGACGTTCTCGCCGGTCACGCCGTCGCCGCGGGTGGCCGCCTGAACCAGCACGCCGTCGCGGTAAAGTAGGGAGATCGCCAGGCCGTCGAACTTGGGCTCGGTCGCGTACTCCACCTCGGCAAGATCCAGCCCTTTGCGCACCCGCTCGTCGAACTGCAGCAGCTCTTCATGGCGCTGCTCGCGCTCGCTCAGCTGCATATCGGAAAACGCGTTGGACAGCGACAGCATGGGCACGCTGTGGGTCACTTGCTGGAATTCGTCCAACGGCATGCCGCCGACGCGGCGGGTGGGCGAATCCGCGCTCGCCAGTTCCGGATGCTCCTGTTCCAGTTGTTGCAGCTCGCGGAACAGGCGGTCGTATTCGGCGTCCGGCACGGTGGGGGTGTCCAACACATAGTATTCGTGGCCGTAGCGGTTCAGCAGTTGATGCAGTTCGGCTACGCGCTGTTGCGGAGTTTGGGCGGTCATGTTCAGTCGGACTCAAACAGAAAAAGCCGGCGTGGCGCCGGCCTTGGAAACGGAGGATTATCGAGCGGGCTTATCACCCCAGTGTAGCGGCTGGACAGCAAGGCGACACCAGGGCTTCCCGCCGGTTTCAGGCAAACAGTCTCAAAGCGGCCACGCTGCCGGGAGCGATGCCGCGGTCGTCCATGCTGCCGTAGATGTGCAGCAGCTGGTCGCGGATGCGGGTCAGGCCGGCGTCGGACAGCGGACGGCGGTTGTCGTCCACCAATTGGGCGTCGAACTCTTGCGCCAGCTGGCGCGCGAAGTAAACGGCGCGGTCGAACACCTCGACGCCGCCGGCCACGCGCGGCACGTCGAACAACAGCGTCAGCGCCGGGAAGGACTTGTCCAGCAAGGTGTGGAAGGTGAACGGCATCTGGTCGGCCGCCATCAGCGAATACAGGGTGTTGCCGGAGTCCGCCAGATAGTGGAAGGCGCCGTCCGGCTCCAGCTGCAGGCCGGCGGCCTCGGCGAAGCTGCGCAGACGCGTGCCTTCTATCGGCCCCTGCGGCACGATGTTGATGCCGATCAGCACGTCCACATCGGCGCAGAAGCGGTCCAGTTCGCGCGCCGCCACCAGCTTCTGCTGGCGCTGCGGGAAACTGACCGCGGCGTCGTGCTCCTCGGCAAAGCGCGATACCTGCTGGCAGAAGCCGGCCAGTTCCTGTTCGGTCACCGCGCCGCTGCGATCCACCATCTGCATGCTGACGTTGATCTGCTTGTAACGGGTGCCGGGCAAGGCCTCAGCCGGCTTCCACAGGCCTTTTTCGGTGCGGCCGATCAACTGTGTGCGCTTGCCCACGTTGAAGCGCGGAATCGCCGCCAGCTCGTGCGGCGCGTGGAACACCACTTCAGCGATGAAGTCCAGCGACGGATCCAGCATCGCCACCACCAGCGCCTGGTGGTCGGCGGAGTCCATCTGCGGGATGTCCTCCTCTTCCTCCACCACCGGCACCGCGTCGAAAACCGCTTCGCGCGGGCGTTCGGTCTCGGCTCGCGCCGGCTCCGCGGGGATGTGCGGCTCGAAATAAGCGGCTGCGTAATCGTCCGGCTCCGGCGCGGCGTCCACCAGCACCGGTTCCATCCTGTCCTGCTTCACGCCGTCGCGCACATTGTTCTTGGGCACGTCCAGCAACACGTCGTCGTGGCCGCGCGTGAAGGCCTGGCGAGTCTTCTTGCGAAAACGCCATTCCTGGAAAGCATTGAATCCGTAAACCAGGGCGATCACCGCGCCGCCCAGTATCAACACACCAATCTGTAATTCGCTCATCAGCCAGTCCGCATTAAGGCGAATAATCGAAGCCGTCGGCAGCCCCCTCGCCGCGCGCCGGCGCATCTTTCAATGCGCGATGCGGCGTCTTTCGGCAATAGCCAGGCCGACAGCCTCCCTTTAAGTATTCGGCAACAAAACCGTTCGAATCTGGCGTTTCGGCCAGTCGAGAACGGCGATAGACCACGGTTATTATAACGAAAGCCTCAGCTTGCGCACCATTTGGCGGCAATTTAGCCGTAAATGCCTTGCCGCCAGCCTAAATCAAGCCGAGGCGATAGCTGATGCGGGCAATTTGGCGCTTCAAACCGGGTTCGCAACCTGAATTGGATGCCGAATCGCCCCTGCTGGTTCCATCGGACCGCGTCGAATCGCCCCAGTCGGCAGTTCGGCGCCGCGAGTCAGGCCCGCCGCAAGCGAGCCAAATGGAAGCGGAACGTCATTTTCAGGCCCATAAGGTCCGGTAGATGACATTTCTGACAGGGGCGCTCTGAAATATCTCGTGCCAGAATATTTCGTGTTCATGCAAATGAATGATTCCAAATCGTCTTAAACACTGCTTAGGAAAGCAAGGGATAGATCGATGAAAAACACTTCTCAAGCCAGTTTCCTTCCGGTGGTCCACGAGCTGGCGCGCACCTACCAGGCATTCGAACAGTTTGCCAGCCAGCACATTCGTCAGCTGGGCCTGACTCCGCCGCAATTCGACGTGGTCGCCACGCTGGGCCACAGCAAGGGCATGAATTGCAAGGAGCTGTCCGACCGCACGTTGATCACCAAAGGGACGCTGACCGGCGTCATCGACCGGCTGGAAGACAAGGGTCTGGTTACCCGCACCATGCAGCCCAACGATCGCCGCAGCGTGTTCGTCTCCTTGACCCAACACGGAGAACGCCTGTTCGACCAGGCCTTCCCCGCTCATATCGACTATATGCAGATCGCCTTTAAACGCTTTGGCGAACACGACCTGTCCGGTTTCTGCCAGGAATTGGGCCGCCTGCGCGAAGGCTTCAGCCTGGCGCTGGAAGAACAGGAAGAAGTCACGGCTTAGGATTCCTCCTGCCGTAACCGCCTTTACCCGGCGGCGAGGCGCGCGGTCCCGCAATGCGCTCCGCCCCTCGCCGCCATTGCGTTTTCAGCGCCGGCCGCGCACGCGGCTCATGGGCTCTGAAACCGCACCGGCACCGTCAACACCGAATCCACCGCCTGGCCATTGCGCTTGGCCGGCGCAAAGCGCCAGCTTTCCACCGCGGCCTTGGCCGCGCGGTCCAGCCGCGGATAGCCGCTGCTGACCGCCACCGTCACCTCGCCGGCGCGGCCGGCGGCGCTAACGCTGACCCGCAGCAAGACCGTGCCCTGCTCGCCGTTCTCCCGCGACCGCTCCGGATATTCCGGCCGCGGATTGTTCAAATATTCGGCGCGATACAAGGCCACGCTGTCCTGTCCGCCGCCCCTTGCCGCGCCGGAAGCGCTTTGCGTCGACGCCGAGCCGGCCGGCTCGCCTTCCACGACGCTGGAGCCGCCTCCAAGCGCCGTCGGCAACGATGGACGCTGCCGCGGCGCGGCCGCAGCCGGCGGCGCCGCAATAGCCTTGGCAATGGGAAGGCGCTTGGACTGCGGAGATTGGCGGCGCGGGGCCGGCGACGCTTTGGCCGCGTCCAACCTAGCCCCTACGCCATCGGGAACGCCGGCGGCCCGCGGCGCCGGCAGGCTTAGCGTCAGTACCGCGGCGCGAGCAGAAGGCCGAGGCGCGAACGGCCGCCAGCAAAACAGCAACAAGGCGTGCAGCAGCAAAGACGCCAGCAAGGCCCAAGCCCATCCAGGCCGCGCGCGCATCGCTCGCCTCAGCAGCGCATCCGGCTGCCCGGCCGGCTGTATTGCCACCAGGCCACCAGCATGGACACCAGATAAAACACAAAGAACATGCCGAAGGCCGGCAGGAAGCTGCCGAAGGCGGCCAGCGCGCTGCCGAAGGATTTGGGAATCACGAAACCGCCGAAGGCCGCCATCACCGAACTGACGTTCATCGCCGACGCGCCGCGGCGGCCGCCGCGCGCATAGGCCTCGGCGATGTCCAGGCCGGCGGCCTTGGCCCCTTGGCCGGCCTGCAACAGAAAGACCTTGGGCGCCAACTGGAAGGAAGATCCGTTGCCGACGCCCGCGGCGAAGAAGATCAGCTGGAACATGGCGAGGAACAACCAGAACGAACCGCCGTTGCCGGCGGAGGGCATGCTCAGGTAGACGCCGACGGTGGCCAGCGCCATCACCCCGTTGCTGAGCATGGTGGCGATGCCGCCGCCGATGTGATCGCCCATCCAGCCGCCCAGCGGCCGCGACAAGGCGCAGACCATGGGGCCGATGAAGGCGTAAGGGGTGACGTCGACCAGCGGAAACATATTGCGCGCCAGCAAGGGAAAGGCAGCGGCGAAGCCGAGGAAAGTACCGTAGCTGCCCATGTACAGCAGGCAGATATACCAGGTGTGCGGGTCGCGCATCGCATCCAGCTGGTCATGCGGCGTGATGCGCAGCTTGGGCAGATCATGCGCGTACAACAGGCAGGCCAGCGCGATGACCACGATGAAGGGCAGCCATAGATAGCCGGCGTTCTGCAGCCACACCGGGTGAACGACGCCGCCGACGCCCCAGATCTGCGGCCCGCCCGCCTCGCCGAACAAGGGCAGCAGAATGACCACCGGAATCGCCAGTTGCGCCACCGACACGCCCAAATTCCCCAAGCCCGCGTTCAGCCCCATCGCCAGCCCCTTGGCCGCCTTGGGAAAGAAGAAACTGGTATTGGACAGATGGGAGGCGCTGGCGCCGCCGCCGATGCCGCACAGGCCGGACACCAGCAGCAAGATTGGAAACGGCGTAGAAATGTCCTGCACCACCGCGGCCACGCCCAAAGCCGGCAGCAAGAGCAGCAAGGTGGAAATGCCCAGCCACAAGCCGCCGCCCACCCAGCTCCAGATCCACGAGTACAGCAGCCGCATCAGGGCGCCGACCAGCGGCGGGATAGACACCAGCAGGAATTGCTGCTGATTGCTGAGCGCGAATCCGACCGCCGGCAGATTGACCACCACCATGCTCCACATCATCCAGATATTGAAGTTCAGGTGCAGCGACAGGATGGACAGCCAGAGATTGCGATTGGCGATGCGCCGCCCGCGGCGCAGCCAGAAGATAGGGTTTTCAGGTTCCCAACGCTTGATGCTTACGGTCATGCCCATTCATCCAGCAATGATATCGCCCGACGGCCGCTGCCGTCGGGAAGCTGCGCAGTATGCCATCCGCGCGCGCGGCCCGGTTTGCGCGCCGTCAAACTGTAACTGACGATAATAGTCCTCACCAGCCTGTTTAAACGATGACGAACAAAAACCTGGCCGACGCCAAGCGGACTTTGCCATTGCGCCAAGCGCTTTTTCAAAAGCTCGCCAGCGAGGGCGAGGCAAGGCCAAAACCGCTGAGAAAGCCGAATGTACGCGTGCGACATGAGCATTTCGAAGCGGTACTCACCGTGTAACGCTCCACGACGCGCAGCAGATCGTAAACAGGTTTTTAGGCGGTTTCCCGCATTTTCAACGCTTCCACGATGTCCACCGCCACAATGCGGCTGACGCCCTGCTCCTGCATGGTGACGCCCACCAATTGCTCGGCCATTTCCATGGTCAGCCGGTTATGGGAAATATAGAGAAACTGCGTGCGCTCCGACATCTGCTTGACCAGATCGCAGAAGCGGCTGGTATTGGCGTCGTCCAACGGCGCGTCCACCTCGTCCAACAGGCAGAACGGCGCGGGATTCAGAGAGAACAGCGAGAACACCAGGCTCATCGCCGTCAACGCCTTTTCCCCGCCGGACAGCAGGTGAATGGTGCTGTTCTTCTTGCCCGGCGGCTGGGCGATGATCTGCACGCCGGCGTCCAGCAAGTCCTCGCCGGTCAGCACCAGTTCGGCGCGGCCGCCGCCAAACAGCGTGGGGAAGAACTCGCGCATCTTGGCGTTGACCGCGTCGTAAGTGGCTTGCAGCATTTCGCGGGTTTCGCCGTCTATCTTGGCGATGGCCTCCTCCAGCGTGGCCATCGCCTGATTCAGGTCCTCGGACTGAGCCGCCAGGTAATCGCCACGCTTCCGGGCTTCGTCCAGTTCTTCCAACGCGGCCAGGTTGACCGCGCCCAGGCCTTCCAGCGCGCGCGCCAGCCGCGCGATCTCGGCGGCCAATGCGTTCGGTTTCACCGCCTCGCTCAAATCGGCCATCAGCGCGGCTTCGTCGGCGCCGGCGCTGGCCAGTTCTTCGGCGAAGCGCTCCATCGCCAGCCGCGCTTCCTGGTGTTTGAGCAACCAGTCCGAGCGCGCTTCGCGCAGCGCCGGCAAAGCGGCGTTGGCTTGCTGTTGTTGATGGGTCAGTTCGCGCAGCTTCTCGGTCAGGCCGTTTAGCCGGTCGCGCACCGCGCCCAGACTGTGTTCGCGTTGTTCCCGCTCGGCCAGGGCCAGTTGCAAGGCCTCCTCCGGCACCGCCTCCTCCACCGCCTCGGCCTCTTCGGCCAGGGTTTCCAGGCGCTCGGCCAGTTGCTGGTCGCGCTCGTCCAGTTCGCGGCCGCGCCGCGCCAGCTCCGCCACCTTCTGCTCGGCGGTGCTCATTTCCAGCTTGATCTCGTGCAGCATGCGCTCGGCGTCGCGGGTCTTGTTGCGCGCCAGTTGCAAGCCGGTTTCGGCGTTGAGCCGGTCCACCCGCATGTCTTCCAGCTGCACCGTCAGTTCTTCCAGCGTCAGCGCCGTCTCTTCGCCCAGCATTTCGGCCTCGGCGATGCTCTGACGCGCCAGTTCGCCCTCTTCGGCGATGCGGCCGCGCTCGGCCTCGATCGCCGCCAGCCGCGCCGCGCCCTGCCGCGCGGCCTGATCCAGCTTGACGTGTTCCAGCGTCGCCGCGTTCAGCTCCGCTTCCAAGCGGGTCAGCGCGCCCTTTTGCGCGCGCACCGCCTCGGCCAGCATGCCGCCGCGGCTTTGCAAGGATTCGCGGCGGCGCTGCAAGGCGTCGATTTCCGGCGACAAGGCGTCCAGCCGCGCCTGCGCCGCTTCCAGCAGCGCCTTGCGCGCCATCAGGCCGTCGCCGCTGGCTTCGGCGTGCAGGCAGAGGCTGGCGGCGTAAACGCGGTGGCCCTCCGGCGTCAGCAGGCAGGCCCCGGCCGGCAACTGCCCGCGCATGGCCAAGGCCTCGTCCAGCGAGCCGGCCAGGTAGACGCCGGCCAGCCAGTCCTGCAAGGCCGCCTGGAAGGGCTGGGCGGCGCGCACTTGCTGCAGCAACGTCGGCCACGGACGCTCGGCCTGCCAATCGCGCGCTGCCGCGCCGTCCGCCAGCGCCAGCGCCGCCGGCGGCGGTTCTCCTTGCAGCGCGGCGGCGCGCGCGGCCAGGCGCTCGCCCAGCACCGCCTCCAGCGCCGGCTGCCACTTGGGCTCCACCTGCAGGCTTTGCCACAGCTGCGGCGCCTCGGCCAGGCCGCGGCGCTGCAGCCAGGCGTCCAATTGTTCGCTGGCCGCCTCGCGCGCCAGCATGCCGGCCAGCGCGGCGGCCTCGGCCTCGGCCCGCGCCTGTTCGCTGCGCAGCCCGGCCAGTTGTTCGTCCAGTTTTTCCCGCTCGGCCGCCAGGTCCGCCTGCTTGGCCTCGTCGGCCACCAGCCGGCTGCGCACCGTTTCCAGCGCGCCGCGCGCGCGTTCCGCTTCGGCGGCGGCGGCTTGTTGCTTCTCTTGGTCCGGCAGGTTCAGATCGCTCAGCTCGCGCCGCAATGCGTCTTCCCGGCCGGATAGTTGTTCCAGGTTGCGGCGCTGATGCTCGCCGTTCTGGCGCGCCAGGTCGCGATCGCGGCCGAGCTTGGCCTGCTGCGCGGTCAATCCGTTCAATTGTTGTTCGATGGCGCGGTATTCCGCCTCGGCGGTGGGCAGTTCGTCGGCGCCGTCCTCCAGCGTCATCTGCGCCTCTTCCAGCCGCATCTGCGCTTCTTCCCGCCGCGGCAGCCAATCGTCCAGTTCGGCCTTCACCTGACCGCGGCTTTCGGCCAGCACCTGGCGCTCGGTGCGCACGGCGCCCAATTCGCGGTCGACGCGGGCGCGGTTCTGCTCGCGATGGCGCTGAGCCTCTTCCAGCCGCGCCAGTTGGGCGTTGGCCTCGAACAAGCGCTGCTGCGCCTCGTGCACTTCGTCGCTGGCGGCGAAATGGCTTTCGCGCACGGTTTCGGACTCGGCCTCCACATGGGTGACCGCGGCCTCCAGCGCCGCTTCCTCGGTTTCTATGCGCGCCAGTTCCCCGCGCGCCGCCGCCTCGTTGCGCGCGGCCTCTTCGCGCCGCGCCAAGGCCAGCAGGTTTTGCTTGTGCGTCAGCGCGCCGCGCAGATCGTGGTATTGGGCGGCCACTTCGGCCTGCTCGGACAGCCGTTCCACCTGGCGTTCCAGCTCTTGTCGCAAGTCGGCGATGCGTTCCAGATTGGCGCGGGTGTCCGCGATGCGGTGTTCGGTCTCGCGGCGGCGTTCCTTGTACTTGGACACGCCGGCGGCCTCTTCCAGATAGGCGCGCAGTTCTTCCGGCCGCGCTTCGATGATGCGGGAGATCATGCCCTGCTCGATCACCGCGTAGCCGCGCGCGCCCACGCCGGTGCCCAGGAACAGATCGGTGATGTCGCGGCGGCGCACTTGCTGGTTGTTGATGAAGTAGCTGGATTCGCCCTGGCGGGTCAGCACCCGCTTGATCGACACTTCCGCGTACTGGCCCCAGGCGCCGGTGAGCGCGCCGTCGCCGTTGTCGAACACCAGTTCCACCGAGGCGCGGCTGACCGGCTTGCGCGTGGACGAACCGTTGAAGATCACGTCCTGCATCGATTCGCCGCGCAGCTGCTTGGCCGAGGATTCGCCCAATACCCAGCGCACCGCGTCTATCACATTGGACTTGCCGCAGCCATTGGGGCCGATCACCGCCACCAGTTGGCCGGGCACGGCAATGCTGGTGGGATCGACGAATGACTTGAAACCGGCAAGCTTGATGTGGGTGAGACGCAAAATGTCCTCGCAATGGCTGGGCGAAAATCGGCATTTTAGCAGTTGCCCGCCTTCGCCGCGCGTCGCGCGCGGACCTGTTGCGCGTCGCGCAGCCGCATCTACCCGGCCCGCCGACTTATGCCATAATGGCCGCATGGAACCGCTATCGTTGTCCAATCAATTCTTGATCGCCATGCCCAATATGGCGGACCCGCTGTTCTCGCGCTCGCTGGTCTTCGTCTGCGAGCACGGCGAACACGGCGCCATGGGCCTGATCGTCAACAAGCCTTCCGGCATCGCCATGGCGCAGTTGTTCGATCAGATCGATCTGCCGCTGGACGGCGACTCGCTGCGCGCCGAGCCGGTCTACTTCGGCGGACCGGTTCAGCCGGACCGGGGTTTCGTGCTGCACATGCCGGTGGGCAATTGGCAATCCAGCCTGCTGGTCACCGACGACATCGCGCTGACCACGTCCAAGGACGTGTTGATCGCGGTGTCTGAAAACCACAAGCAGCCGGACCGCATGCTGATCACCCTGGGCTATTCCGGCTGGAGCGCCGGCCAGCTGGAGCAGGAGATCGCCGACAACGGCTGGCTGACGGTGCCGGCCCGGCCGGACATCATCTTCGGCCTGCCCTGCGAAGAACGCTACGACGCCGCGATGGCGCTGCTGGGCTTCGATCCCTCGCTCTTGTCCACGGATGTCGGCCATGCCTGAAGGTTGTGCTTTGGCATTCGATTTCGGCGAACGCCGCATCGGCGTCGCCGTCGGGGACACCCTGCTCGGCATTCCCCACCCGCTCATCACCATAGACACGGAAATCAACGACGCGCGCTTCGCCGCCATCGCCGCCTTGATCGCGGAATGGCAGCCGGCGCAGCTGGTGGTGGGGCTGCCGATGCACATAGACGGCACCGAACACCAGATGACGCAGCTGGCGCGCCGCTTCGCCAACCGGCTCAAGGGCCGCTACGGCCTGCCGGTGTGGCTGGTGGACGAACGGCTGACCTCGGTGGTGGCCGAATCCATGCTAGAAGAAGCCGGCGTGCGCGGCCGCAAGCAAAAGCCGGCGCTGGACCAGGTGGCGGCCCAGGCCATTCTGCTGACCTGGTTCGAGCATCCCGGCCAGGCCGTCTGAGCCCATCATGAAATTCTCGCCGCAAGCCCGGGTCAGCGCGCTGATGCTGGCCTTTCTCGCCAGCCTGCTGGGCTTGATCGCGGTCTTGCTGACGCCCAGCCATCAATTGCGCGAATGGCGCAACGCGCCGGGCCACGTGGAAAGCAGCCGCATGCTGGTGGTGTCCAGCGACGAGCATCCCGATCAGCTGTACTGGCAGCCGCATGTGCAATACCTGTACACGGTGCGCGGCCAAGTCTACCACAGCGACCGGCTGTTCGCCGTCGACGGCGCCCTGCCGGGCGACCGCAGCAACGCCGACGATCTGACGCGGCGCTTCCCCTCCGGCAAGGCGATCACCGTCTACTACAATCCGCGCAGCCCCGCCGAATCCGTGCTGATCAAGGGCGGCGACAGCGATATCGGCAGCGCCAAATTCATCCTGGCGGCGCTGAGCGCGCTATTCGGCTGGGCGCTGCTGTACCGGCTGCGGGCCAAGCTGCCGCTGCCGCGCCGGCGCATTCACCGAGGCATCCGCGCCCCATGAGCGAAAAAGTCATCGCCCTGCTGGTCATCGCCATCGGCGTGGCCGTTTCCGCCTATCTCTGGCAGCAGTCCGCCAAGGCCCAGCAAGCCGCCGGCTGGCCCAGCGTCGCCGGCAAGATCGTCTCCAGCGAAGTGGACTGGCGCCACGCACGCGGCGGCGACAGCTCGGACCGTCGGGAATACCGCGCCATCGTGCGCTACGAATACCGCGTGGCCGACGGCGTCCACCGCGCCGAGCGGCTGCGCTTCCCCAACCCCGGCTACGGCAGCAGCGACGAGCAGGCGCGAGAGATCGTGCAACGCTATCCGGCGGGCAAAACCGTGCCGGTGTTCTACAACCCGCAGAATCCCGAAGAAGCCTGCCTGGAGCCGGGCAAACACTGGTCGGCATGGCTGGCCCAGGCCGTTGGCGCGCTGGTGGTCCTTGTCGGCCTGTTCTTGCTGCGGCGCTGAATTCGGACCCGCCCCCAAGCGACGAACGGCGAGAACCGTCCGCCTGCGCCTATCATTACAAAGTCATCTTTCATTGCGCCGACGATATCTGTTTTAATTTTTGGCGTAAGCGCTGACAAGAAATGACATTGCCGTCACAATGTCGCCCCAATCCCGAACTTCGAGCCGTTGACCCGATGACACGCGCGCTGTCGACATTGCTGCTGCTGTGCCTGCTCTTGGCCGGCGGCGTCGCGCATGCCGGCTTCCGGACCTTCAGCGAACGGGACGCCGCCGTCTATTGCAGCGCCGACGCCGGCCTGGACATAGACCGCGTCGCCAGCGCCGGCTGGCAGACGCGTTTCCAGCCGCTGCCGGACGGCAAACTGGCGCGCGGCTACGGGCACGACACCTGCTGGCTGCGGCTCAAGCTAAGCGATGTGCCGCCCCGGCCCTGGCTGGAGCTGATTCCCAGCTATTTGGCGCGGCTAAGCCTGTATCAGCGGCTGCCGGACGGCGGTTGGCAACGACGGGACATCGGTTCCTGGCGTCCGGTGTCCGCGATGGAGCTGCCGCTGATCGCCGCCAGCTTTTCCCTGCTGCCGCATGAGCAAACGGTCTTCGTCAAAGTCCAGTCGCTGGCCTTGAACGCGCAGCCGCGCCTGTGGAGCGAGGCGGAACTGGCCGCCCACAACAATCAGCGCCTGCTGCAATTGGGTCTGATCTACGGCTATATGCTGACCATGGTGCTGATCGCGCTGGCGGCCTGGCTGATCACCCGCCGGGCGCAGCACGCCAAGCTGTTCGGCTACATCCTGGCGGTGGCCTGCCACCGCTTCGCCACCGACGGCATGGCCCGCCTGCTGCTGTTTCCGGAACAGCCCCAGATCGCGCTGCTGTGCAATTACGTCGGTCTGGGCGCCGCCGTCATGCTGGGCTGCGCCTATTTCGCCCATCTGCTGGAGCTGAAGCGCGACTACCCCCGCACCTACCGGCTATACCAGCTGCAGGCCGCCGCCGGCGCCGCCACCGTGCTGTGCGCCTTGTTCTGGCCCTTTGGCCTCGCTTACAGCATTCCGGTCACCCTCTACGCCATCATCGTCATCAATCTGCTGACCCTGCCGGTCTGCTGGCGGCTGTGGCGGCGCAACGACAGCGGCGACCGCCTGATCGCGCTGCATCTGCCCACCAATCTGGCGCTCAACATCCCCGCGCTGCTATTGCATCTGGGACACATCCCCTATCAATCCTGGATCCAGGAATACGGCCGCCTGGCCGATCTGCCGCCCATCACTCTGCTCTACATCGGCCTGTTCCTGCGCATGCGCACGCTGGAGCGCGAACGCATCGAGGCGCTGCATCAGGCCAGCCAGGCCCAGGCCGACAGCCTGCGTCAGCGCGAGGCGCGCGAAGAGCAGGCCGATCTGCTGGCGATGATCACCCATGAAATCCGCACCCCTGTGGCCATCATCGACGCCGCCAGCAGCAGCCTGCGCCTGCTGGAAGAGGACGCGCCGGCGCCGCCGGTGCTGGCGCAGCGGCAGGCGCGCCACGAACGCATCCAGCGCGCCTTGCAGCGGATGCAGGAATTGATGCGGCTGGCCGAGCAGCACGGCCGCGCCGATGTGAGCGACGCCGGCCTGCACAACCGCCCGCTGGATTTGCTGGAGCTGACCCGACGCAGCCTGGAACAACTGGACGCGGACGCGCAGCGGCGCTTCTGGCTGCAAAGCGGCGGCGCGCGCATGCCGCTGTGCGGCGACGACCAACTGCTGACGATGCTGCTGCAGAACCTGATGGAAAACGCCCTGAAATACGCGCACCCGGACACGCCCATCCAGATCGGCGTCCACCGCCTCGCCGACCGCATCGTCTGGCAAATCAGCGACTACGGCCCCGGCATCGCGCCAGGCCAGGAAGAAGCGATTTTCCAGCGCTTCACCCGCTTGGCGGAAACCAGCAACCGCCCCGGCCTGGGACTGGGCCTGCACCTGGCGCGGCGCATCGCCGTCCAACACGGCGGCGAGCTGGGCCTGGACCCTCACTGGCCGCACGGCGCCAGCTTCATCTTGCATCTACCGAAAGCCGCTCATGACGCACATAGCCTTGCTTGAAGACAACCCGGACCTGCGCGAAGAGCTGCTGTTCCAGCTCAAGCGCTGCGGCTACCAGGCCACCGGCCTCGCCTGCGGCCAGGAGCTGGAACGGCATCTGGCCGAACATCCCTGCCGGCTGCTGATACTGGACTTGGGCTTGCCCGATATCGACGGCATGGCGCTGAGCCGGCGGCTGCGCGCCAGCCACCCCGGCCTGGGGCAAGTCATGCTCACCGCGCGCGGCGCGCTGGACGACAAGGTGCAGGGCCTGCAGCAAGGTGCCGACGCCTATCTGGTCAAACCGACGCCGCTGGCGGAATTGCTGGCCACGCTGGCCAGCGTGCTGCGGCGGCTGGACGGCGACGCGGCGGAGCGCGCCGACGGCTGGCGTTACCACGCCGCCAACCGCACGCTGACCGCGCCCAACGGCCAGCAGCTGCACCTGACCCATGCGGAACATCAGGTGATGAGCACGATGCTGCGGCGCGCGCCGGAACCGGCGCACCGTCGCGAACTGGCGGAGGCGCTGGGCGCCAATTATCTTCATTACGACGAACGCAGACTGGAAACCCTGATCAGCCGTCTGCGGCGCAAGCTCAGCGGCATCGCGCCGCAACACAACCCCATCCTGGCGGCCAGGGGCGTGGGCTATGGTTTCAGCGAGCCCTGCCAGCCGCTTTGAGGCTGCAAAAAAAACGCGGCCCGCAATGGGCCGCGCTTGGGCGGAGCAAGAAGGGACGCAGGCTCAGCGGCGGCCGGACTTCTTGCTGTCTCTCTCCTGTTGCCGGGCTTCGCGTTCGGCGGCGCGGATGGCGGCCAATTCCTTGGCGCGCTTTTCCCAGGCCAGCCATTCTTCCGGCCGTTCCAGCGTGATGCGGCCGATATTGCCGTCGCGGAAATCGGTCAGCACGATCTCGGCCGCCTTCTGCACATTGATCTTGCCGCCGGACTGCACCGCGCCGCGCTTGCGGCCTATCATTTCCAGCACCTGCCAATCCTGCTGACCGGCGATGTCGTCCAGCTTGTAGCGCGCGCTCAGCTCCGGCGTGTAGTGCTGCATCAGATACTTGAGCAGCTCCAACGCCACTTCCTCTTCATCCATCGCGTTGCGGCCCACCGCGCCGCTGGCCGCCAGATTGTAGCCGCCCTCTTCCACCTCGATCTTGGGCCACAGCATGCCCGGGGTGTCGAACAACTCCACGTCGTCGGCCAGGATGATGCGCTGCTCGTTCTTGGTGACGCCGGGCATATTGCCGGTCTTGGCCACCTTGCGGCTGCTCATGCTGTTGATCAGCGTGGACTTGCCCACATTGGGAATGCCGCAGATCAACACCCGCAGCGGCTTTTCCAGGCCGCCGCGCGTCGGCGCCAGCTCGCGGCAGGCGGCCACCAGCTTTTGCGCCGGTGCGCGCTCGCCGGCGTCCATGCCCAGCGCCTGGGTGTTTTTCTTGGCGCGATACCAGTCCAGCCACTGCTGGGTGGCGGCGGCGTCGGCCAGGTCCTGTTTGTTCAGAATCATCAGCCGCGGCTTGCCCTTGGCCATGCGCGCCAGCATGGGATTGGCGCTGGAAGCCGGCAGCCGCGCGTCCAGCATTTCAATGACCACGTCGATGTCTTTCAATCGCTCGGCCACATCCTTGCGGGCCTTGTTCATATGGCCGGGGAACCATTGGATTGCCATGCTTCTAGCGCTTTCTTATCGGATCAAGTAGATAGGTTAGGCCATTATGGTCCAGCTCCTGCATCAATTGCAGCAGGCGGCCAATTTCGCCGGGAGGAAAGCCTTCGCGGGCGAACCAGTTCAGATAGTTGCCGGGCAGGTCGCAGATCAGCGTGCCCTTGTGTTTGCCAAACGGCATGGCCCGGGTCACCAGGCTTTGCAAATCATCGGCTTGCATTGCGCCTCTCGTTCAAACAGCCTGCGCATTGTGCCAAAACCGCGGCCCGCTGGCCATGCCCGCGCCCCTGGCTTGACATGGCGCAAGCGCCGGCCGGGTTTTGCTGGGGGCGGCCAGGCGCGCGGTTTAGCATGTAGGCGGCTTTCAAAAACCAGCGGCTCGCCGGCCGCCCATTTTCCGGTTCGCGCAGAACCTTGTCGGGCGCCGGGCATAACATATGCCCGCGCCCGCTCTTTTTGTCCGGAGGCCGCTCACTCCGGCATCGGTTTGCCGTCGTTGAAATTCAGGAAACCGCGCACGATGCGGTACACGTACCACACCCAGGTAACGCCCAAAATCACGAAGCCCACCAGGATCCAGGCCAGCGCCACGCCCAACACGGTGCCGAGCAAGGCCCACCAGAAGGTGCGGATCTGCCAGCTGAAATGGCTTTCATAGCGCGTGCCGCGCACATCGTCGCGCTTGACGTAGTTGATGATCACCGCCACCAAGCCGGTCAGGCCGACAAACAGGCTGATTGCCTGCAGGATATAGACCACCAGGGTCAGATTGTTCAGTTTGCGTTCGTCTTCTTGCGTGATCACGTCCATGGACATCATGCCTCCCCGGCTCAAAATTTATGCAAAACAATTATCAAGATACCCTAGCCAGCAGCGCTTGCAAGCGCTGTTCGCAATGCCGCGTCAACGCCGCTTCCCCTCTGCCGCCGGCCAGGGCCAGCGCCACCTCGGCGCTGCGGCTCCAGGCCTGCAAGCACGATTCGCCGCCGGCGTCCGCCACCAGAATGGGCAAGGCCGGCGCGAACGGCAGGCCGATCTGTTCCGACCAGGCGCGGCAGCGGCGGTTCGCCAGATCCAGCCGGGCAAAGCTCTCCGCCGTCACCAGCACGTGGCTGAGGCCCAGCAGCAGAATGCGCGCGGCCAGCCAATCCGCCGCGTCGGCCAGCTGCGCCGGCGTCTCCCCGCTCCGTTCGCGCCAGCGTTGCGCGGCCAGCAGCATGGCCATCGCGCGCAGCTGCGGCAGCCGGCTTTCCAGCACGCCGCCGTCGCGCCGCGCGGCGGCCATCCACGCGGCGTCCGGCGCCGGGCGGTTGGCGTAGCGTTCGCCGTCGGTCAACACTTTCACCGGAACGGCGTCGCTGGGACACAGCAGGGACCAAGACTGGCGCGCGATTTGCGCGGCATCGCTGACTTCATTCATGGAACGGACCTCCTGGGGTCTGGCCTGGCTTCCGGAGGTCATGTATTTCGGGGAGGAAAAACAAATGCCGCCGGTAGCGCGGCGGCATTTATCGGGAATCTTTACTAGTGCTGGGTCAATCTTTCAGTCCACAGCCATCCCTTGGCGCCGCCGGTGTGCGGTACCAATAAAAATAGCTGTTGAAGAAGGCGAAAGATTGGGTCATGTCGTGCATGCTGCCAACAATAGGCCCGGCTTGTCAAGAAAAACCCCGGAGCATGCTCCGGGGTTTCGCCAGACCATCCCGCTTACATATTGGGATAGTTGGGGCCGCCGCCGCCCTCAGGCACGGTCCAGACGATGTTCTGGGTCGGGTCCTTGATGTCGCAGGTCTTGCAGTGCACGCAGTTCTGCGCGTTGATCTGCAAGCGCGGCTCGCCCTCTTCGCGGCCGACGATCTCATACACCCCGGCCGGGCAGTAGCGTTGTTCCGGCGCGTCGTACTTGGCCAGATTGAACTGCACCGGCACGCTGGCGTCCTTCAGCTTCAGATGCGGCGGCTGGTCTTCGCCGTGATTGGTGTTGGAAATGAACACCGAGGACAGGCGGTCGAAGGTCAACACCCCGTCCGGCTTGGGATAGGCGATGGGCGCGCACTCGTCGGCCGGCTTCAGGCTCTGATGGTCGGCCTGGTGGTGGCGCAGCGTCCACGGCGCCTTGCCGCGGAACAAAAAGGTGTCCAGCGCCGAATAAATCATCGCCGGCCACAGACCCCAGCGGAACGAGGGCCGGATATTGCGCACCCGGTGCAGTTCCTCGTGCAGCCAGCTCTGCTTGAATTTCTGGCTGTAGGCGGTGGCTTCGCGCGCCGGCTGTTCCTGGCCCAGCAGTTCGAACACCGCTTCCGCCGCCAGCATCGCCGACTGCATCGCGGTATGGGTGCCCTTGATCTTGGGCACGTTGAGGAAGCCGGCGGTGTCGCCCACCAGCAGGCCGCCGGGGAAGGTCAGCCGCGGCAGGCTTTGCAGGCCGCCCTCGGTCAGCGCGCGCGCGCCGTAAGACAGCCGGCGGCCGCCTTCGAACACCTTGCGGATGGCCGGATGGGTCTTGAAGCGCTGGAATTCATCGAACGGCGACAGATAGGGGTTCTGGTAATCCAGGCCGATGACGAAGCCGACCACCACCTGATTATTGTCCAGGTGGTACATGAAGGAGCCGCCGTAGGTGGCGGTGTCCACCGGCCAGCCCACGGTATGGGTGATGCTGCCCGGCTGATGCAGTTCCGGCCGTACCTCCCACAATTCCTTGATGCCGATGCCGTAGGTTTGCGGATCGGCGCCGTCGTGCAGGCGGAAACGTTCGAACAGCGTCTTGGTCAAGGAGCCCCTACAGCCTTCGGCGAAGATGGTCTGCTTGGCCCACAGCTCCATGCCAGGTTGCCAGGCGTCGGTTTTTTCGCCGTCCTTGCCGATGCCCATGTCGCCGGTGGCCACGCCCTTGACCGAGCCGTCCTCGTGATAGAGCACTTCGGCGGCGGCGAAGCCGGGGTAGATCTCCACGCCCAGTTCCTCGGCCTGCTGGCCGAGCCAGCGACAGAAATTGCCGAGGCTGACGATGTAGTTGCCGTGATTGTGCATCTGCGGCGGCGTCGGCAGCTGAATGGATTCGGTTTCGGTCAACAACAGGAAACGGTCGGACTTGGCCTCGGTGTTCAGCGGCGCGCCTTTTTCCTTCCAGTCCGGGATCAGCTCATTAAGCACCCGCGGTTCGATCACCGCGCCGGACAGGATGTGGGCGCCGATTTCCGAGCCCTTCTCCAATAGACAGACGCTGATCTCCCGGCCCTGCTCCGCCGCCAGCTGCTTCAGGCGAATCGCCGCGGTCAGCCCGGAGGGGCCGCCGCCGACGATCACCACATCGTATTCCATGTAATCGCGTTCCACTGCATCTCCTTAATCGCGCGCCGGGTTCAAAAGCCCCGCTACCGCATGCATGTTGCATGGCGCGCGATCAAAAATCAAACAACCGTTTAAAAACTGTCAGACGCCCGACCGCCGGCCGCCCGTCTGACTTCAATCTGTAAAGGCTCACCCTGTTGCAAATGCACATCTCGCTGCGGGAAGGGCAGCTCGATGCCGGCCTTGGCCAGCGCGCCGTCTATCATGTGACGCAGATCGCTGGCCACCAGCACGGAATCGGCGTCGCCGATGTCCAGCCAGTACTCCAGCTCGAACTCCAGCGCGTCGGCGCCGAAGTTGCTGAACAACACCCGCGGCGGCGGCTCCTTCAGCACCAGGCCGTGACGCTCCGCCTCCGCCAGCAATAGATTGCACACCTCGCGCGGCGGGCTGCCGTAAGCCACGCCGATGGCGATTTTCCGGCGAATCCGCCGGTTGCTGTAAGTCCAGTTGGTCACCGCGCTCTCCACGAAGGTGGAGTTGGGGATCAGCGTTTCGATGCCATCGCCTGCGCGTACCACCGAAGAACGCAGCCCTATGCTGCTGACGGTGCCGCTGATGCCGCCGACCTGGACGAAGTCGCCCACTTTCAGCGGCCGCTCCACCAAGAGCATCACGCCGCTGATCAGGTTCTTCAGCAGGTTCTGAGTGCCGAAGCCGATGCCGATCGCCAGCGCGCCGCCCAGAAAGGCGAACACCGTCAGCGGAATCTTGACCAGATTGAGCGCGAACACCACCAGCAGGGCGATCACGCAGACATAACTCCAGCGCCACCAGATATTGGCGGCGGCCTCGCTGAAGCCCAGCCTATGCGTGGCCAAGCGCCGCAAAGCGCGCAGCAGCGCGGTGCTGGCGGCGTAGCCTATCAGCAGCACCAGGATGGCGCCCAGACTCTTGCCTATGGTCACGCTGCGGGTGGCCTGCACTTTCTGGCCGTTGATCTCCACGCTGTCGTCGGCGCTGAACAGTTCATAATTCCACAGCGCCCGCGCCGCCTGCAACACGCGCTCGCTCAGCCGGCGGGACACCTCCTGCGGCGTGCCCTCCGCCGGCGCGCCGACGTCGAACTCCTGCTGCAATAGCAGAATGCCGGTCAAGGCCGCCTGCACCGGCTGTTGGGCGGCGTTGACGATGTCCAGCCGCTGGCGCAGCAGTTGCAGCATCGCCAGCGCGTGGCCGCCGCCGCGGTCCAGGCCGACTTCATGCTGCACGTCCGCCATCTTGGCCATGGTCAGCTCCGCCTCTTTTTGCAGGTAGTCGCGCACCGCGCCCAATTCCTCGCCGGCCTGACGGCTGGCGCTGGCCACCTCGGCCAGATTGGCCGCCTTGCCGGCGTACAACTGGTAGCGGTACTCCCAGATGCCGCCCTCCTGCGAGTTCGCCTCCTGACGGATGCGCATCAGCTGCACCGCGAGGTCGCTATTGTCCAGAGCCTGGCGCTGCTCGACTGTGCGCTGGGTCAAATCCTGTAACAGCGCGGCCTGCGCCGGCGCGTCCTTTTTCTGCTTCAAGGCCGCCAACTGCCGCTCCAGTTCCTCCAGCTCGGCCTTGACCCGGCGGCGGCGCTGCTCGTGCGCGCTCATCTCCCGCTCCAGGCGCAGGCGTTCCTCTCCCAAGCGCCGTTGCACCCCGTCCAGTTCCGCCGGCTGGAAACGGACCTGTTTGCCGACGCCGTCCAGTTGCTTCCGCCACAAGTCCAACTGCGCCTGCAAGGTCTGCTGACGGATGCGCAGCACTTGCCCCAAGGCGTCGAACTGCAGCAATTCCGACGCGCTGATGTCGCGGCGCCAGCGCGCGCCGTCCATCCGCCAGCGCAGCGCCTCGGCCTCGCCGGCCGCGGCCCCTTCCAACTGCTCCCGCGCCTGGCGCAGACTCACCTCGTTGAGCTTGAGGCTGTTGCGCATCGCCTCCTGCATCTGCGACAACATCAGTTGCTGCGCCTGCTGGGTATCCTTTTCCCAGCCGCCGGTCTGCAGGCGGCTGCGCAAGCCCTCCACCAAGGACACCGGATAGGGGCCGGCTTGCGCAAAGCCGCTCCAGTTCCGCAAGGCCTCTTCGGCCTCGGCTTGCTGCCTCAGCCTCTGATCGCGTTCCCCCGCAAGATCCAGCTGCCAGGCGTAAGACGCCACCAAGCGTTCCAGCAAGGCGCGGCGAAACAACAGCTCGCCCGGGGTGACGCCGGCCGGCAACTTGTCCAGCTTGATGGTTTCCAATTGATCCAGCGCCTGCTGCGCCTCGGACAGCTTGTCCGCCACGCTGACCGCGGGCGCCGAAGCCGCCGGCTTGGCCGCGGGTTTGGACGCGGCCGGCAAGGCGGCGTAAGCCCCGGCGCAGGACAAGAGCCCGGCAAACAGGCAACAGACGGCAAAGAAGCGGCTCTTCACGCTAGGCATTTCATTGAACAAGCAGTGGACCTTGCCCCGGCGCAGACCGCCGGCGGCAACTCGACGGCGCATTTTCGCACGAATCCGCGCGCGGCACCCAGGCCCAAACCATGCCAAAGGCATTGCCTCGCCTCAGATCACGCCCGCCCCGCGCAGGCGGGCAATGTCCTCGGCGCCGTAGCCTGCCTTCTCCAGCAAGGCGTCGGTGTGCTGGCCCAGCCGGGGCGGCGCCTCGCGATATTGCGGCGGCGTGTCCGACAGTTTGATCGGGCAGGCCACCAGGGGCACGGCCTGGCCGTCCAGACCCGGCAGTTCGATCTGCATCTGACGATGCCGAATTTGCGGATCGGCGAAGGCCTCGTCCACGGTATTGATCGGCCCGCAGGGCACGCCTGCTTGATCCAGCCGCGCCAGCCAGACGTCGCGCGGCTGAGCCAGGAAGCCGGCGGCCAGCAAGGGCACCAGTTCGTCCCGGTGCGCGACGCGCTGCGGATTGCTGGCGAAACGGGAGTCGTCGGCCAGTTCCGGCCGGCCTATCAGCTCGCACACCGAGCGGAACTGGCGGTCGTTGCCGCAGGCCAGGATGAAGTGGCCGTCGCCGGCGCACTTGAACACTTGGTAGGGCACGATATTGGGATGGGCGTTGCCCAGGCGCGGCGGCACCGCGCCGCCCACCAGCCAGTTCATATTGACGTTGGCCAGCATCGCCAGCGCGCAGTCGAACAAGGCCATATCGATATGCTGGCCGCGCCCGCTGCCTTGCCGCGCCCACAAGGCGGCCTGGATCGCGTTGGCTGCGTAGAGCCCGGTGAACAGATCGGTGACCGCCACGCCCACCTTGTGCGGCTCTCCGTCGGCCGGGCCGGTGATGCTCATCAGGCCGGACATGCCCTGCACGATGTAGTCGTAGCCGGCCATCTGCGCGTACGGCCCGTCCTGGCCGAAGCCGGTGACCGAGCAATACACCAGCCGCGGGTTGAGTTCGGCCAGGCTGGCGTAGTCCAGCCCGTATTTGGCCAGCCCGCCCACCTTGTAGTTTTCGATCAGCACGTCGGCGTCGGCGGCCAGCCGGCGGACGATCTCCTGCCCTTCCGGCTTGGCGATGTCCACCGTCAGCGATTTCTTGCCGCGGTTGGCGCACAGAAAATAAGCGGCGGTGCCGTCCGGCAGGCTGGGCGGCGCCCATTGCCGGGTATCGTCGCCGCAACCCGGGCGCTCCACCTTGATCACTTCCGCGCCCAGGTCGGCCAGCAACTGGCCGGTCCACGGCCCCGCCAATACCCTGGACAAATCCAATACCTTGATGCCTTCCAGCGCGCCCGTCATCTGCGTCTCCCGATACATGCAGCCCATCGAAAAAAAGCGGCCCGGCAAGCCGGGCCTCCAAGGACAGACAGGAATAACGGCGCGGCCGGCCTCCCGGCCGCGCCGGCTTATCAGGCAAACGCCTGAATACCGGTCTGGGCTCGGCCCAGAATCAAGGCATGCACATCGTGCGTGCCTTCGTAAGTGTTGACCGCCTCCAGGTTCATCACATGGCGGATCACGTGGAATTCGTCGGCAATGCCGTTGCCGCCGTGCATATCGCGCGACAGCCGGGCGATGTCCAGCGCCTTGCCGCAGTTGTTGCGCTTGATCAGCGAGATCATTTCCGGCGCGGCCTTGCCTTCGTCCATCAGGCGTCCCACGCGCAGCGCCGCGTGCAGGCCCAGGGCGATCTCGGTCTGCATATTGGCCAGTTTCAGCTGGATCAGTTGATTGGCGGCCAGCGGACGGCCGAACTGCTTGCGGTCCAGCGTGTACTGGCGCGCCGCGTGCCAGCAGAATTCGGCGGCGCCCAGCGCGCCCCAGGCGATGCCGTAGCGCGCCTTGTTCAGGCAGCCGAACGGCCCCTTCAAACCCTTGACGCCCGGCAGGATGGCGTCTTCCGGCACCAGCACGTCGTCCATCACGATCTCGCCGGTGATGGAGGCGCGCAGCGAGAACTTGCCGTGGATCTTGGGCGCGGACAGCCCGGCCATGCCCTTCTCCAGCACAAAGCCGCGGATTTCGTCTTCGTCGTCCTTGGCCCAGACCACGAACACATCGGCCTGCGGGCTGTTGGTGATCCACATCTTGCTGCCGTTGAGCAGATAGCCGCCGTCCACTTTGCGCGCCCGCGTCTTCATGCTGGCCGGGTCCGAGCCGGAATCCGGTTCGGTCAGGCCGAAACAGCCCAGCCATTCGCCGCTGGCCAGCCGCGGCAGGTATTTATCCTTCTGCGCGTCCGAGCCGTAAGCCCAGATCGGATGCATCACCAGGCTGGACTGCACGCTCATCGCCGAGCGGTAGCCGGAATCCACCCGCTCCACTTCGCGCGCCACCAGGCCGTAGGCCACGTGGTTGAGGCCGGCGCAGCCATAGCCTTCTATGGTGCAGCCGAGCAGGCCGAGCTCGCCCATCTCGTTGATGATTTCGCGGTCGAAGCGTTCTTCGCGGTTGGCGCTCAACACCCGCGGAAACAACTTGTCCTGACAGTAGTCATGGGCGCTCTGCTGCACCATGCGTTCTTCTTCGCTCAGGCATTCGGCCAAAAGCAAAGGATCGTCCCAGCTGAACGGCGCGCGACTGGAGGGGGCTGCCATAGGTTCTGTCTCCGCGTTACTTGTTCCGCATTGCGGAACTTGGTTTCACATTGCAGAATAGGCTAATCGTCGCCTGGACGGATGTAAAGCGTTTTTGCGAAACTCGACGCCCGCCCCCGGCGCGCAACCCAAGCGGAGGCTCACGAGACAAGATGGATTCAATGGATTTGGAAACGGACAAGGACAGGCTGTTCGTCACCGCGCTGGCGCGCGGACTGGAAGTGCTGGCGGCGTTTCGCCCCGGTGAACTGGCGCTGTCCAATCAGGAGCTGGCCAAACGCACCGGCCTGCCCAAATCAACAGTGTCGCGTTTGAGCTACACTCTGACCCGCCTGGGCTATCTGGCGCAGGACGAAGCCAGCGGCCACTACCGGCTGGGACTGGCGGTGCTGGCCTTGGGCTCCACGGTGCTCGCCAGCTACGACATCCGCCAGATCGCCGGACCGCTGATGCGCGAGTTCGCGCTGGAGCAAGGCCTGTCCATCAGCCTGGCGCTGCGCGACGGCAGCGATATGGTGTATCTGGAAACCTGCCGCAGCCCGGCCCGCATTTCGGTGCAATTGACCGTGGGCTCGCGGGTGCCCTTGGCCACCACCGCCATCGGCCGCGCTTATTACGCCGGCTTGCCGGCGGCGGAGCAGCTCAAGCTGCAAGCGCTGCTGGCCGCGCGCTACGGCGCGGAGTGGCCGGAAATAGGCGCGCGCCTGGAGGAGGCCCGCCAGGCCTATCTGCGCCAGGGTTATTCAGCGTCTTTCGGAGAATACGAACCGGATGTGATGGCCGTGGGCGTACACTTGGCCGTGCCCGGCCAGGCGCCGATGGCCTTGAACGCCAGCGGCCCGGCCTTCGCCTTGAGCGAAGGCGCGATGCGCGAACGCATCGCGCCGGCCTTGAAGGCCTTGCGTCAGCGGCTGGCGCCGCTGGGCTGAGCGCGCGGCTCCGTTCGCCGGGCTCAGGCGGACTGGATGTAATGGACCAGGTGGTTGATCACCTGCTCCTGCTCTTCGATGGTGGCGCGCACCAGGTCGCCGATCGACAACATGCCCATCACGTCGCTGCCTTCCAACACCGGCAGGTGGCGAATGCGCTTTTCCGTCATCAGGCCCATGCAGTCGTCCAACGTCTGGCTGGGCGTCACGTAGACCACGCGGCTGGTCATGATGTCGCGCACCTTGGTGCCGGCCGAGGTGCGGCCCTGCAATACAATGCGCCGCGCGTAGTCTCGCTCGGAGAAGATGCCGACGATGCCGCCCTCCTCCATCACCAGCACCGCGCCGATGTCGTTTTCCGCCATCACCTGCAAGGCCTGGAACACCGTGCTGTCCGGGTTCACGTAGACCAAGGCTCGGTTTGGCTTGCTGTCCAACAACTGTCTTACCGTTTGCATGCATGTCCCCTTTCAAACCGGCAATCCGGCCGTTCCCGTGGCCCCGCCCGCCGCTTGGCGACGCGGACGAGCGCCTACCAATCCACTATAGCGCAGGCTGCGGCGCCTCGGTAAGCGCGCGGCGCCCTGCCGGGGCGGAGTCCCGCCTCAAGCCCGGATCATGGTGCCGACGCCGGCGTCGGTCAGGATCTCCAGCAATAGCGCGTGCGGCACGCGGCCATCGATGATGTGCACCGCGTTGACGCCGTTGCGCGCCGCGTCCAAGGCCGAGCTGATCTTGGGCAGCATGCCGCCGTGTATGGTGCCGTCGGCGAACAAGCCGTCCACCTGCTGCGCCGACAGCCCGGTCAACAGCTTGCCGTTCTTGTCGAGCACGCCCGGAGTATTGGTCATCAGCACCAGTTTTTCCGCGCCCAGGGTCTCCGCCAGCTTGCCGGCCACCAGATCCGCGTTGATGTTGTAGGCCTCGCCGTCTTCGCCAACGCCTATCGGCGCCACCACCGGGATGAAGTCCTGGCTGTCCAGCAAGGACACCAGCGCCGGATCGATGCTGGAGATTTCGCCCACCTGGCCGATGTCGATCTCATCGTCGGTCTCGGACTTCAAATACATCTTGCTGGCGCGAATGAAATGTCCGTCCTTGCCGGTCAGGCCCACGGCCTTGCCGCCGTGCTTGTTGATCAGAGACACGATTTCCTTGTTCACCAGGCCGCCCAGCACCATTTCCACCAGGTCCATGGTGTCCGAATCGGTCACGCGCATACCCTGGATGAACTCGCCCTGCTTGCCAACGCGGTTCAGCAGCTCGTTGATCTGCGGTCCGCCGCCGTGCACCACCACCGGGTTGATGCCCACCAGCTTGAGCAACACCACGTCCTTGGCGAAGCCCTCTTTCAAAGCCGCGTCGGTCATCGCGTTGCCGCCGTACTTGATGACCAGGGTCTTGCCGGCGAAACGGCGGATATAGGGCAGGGCTTCGGCAAGAATCAGGGCTTTTTCTGCTGCGTCGGTCGGCACGGCGTTCTCCATGGTTGCGCCGGCCGTTGCCGGCCGGCGAGATGACGGTTCTGACCCAATGGTCTGATCTGTTGCATTTTAATCAAGCTTGTTAATGAACTGTGATTTATTAATTGCAGAACAACGGCATTATGCAATACAGTCCACATCATTAATGAACCAGAATTCAGCTATATCACCATGGCCCAAGCCCCCGCCTCGCGCTGGCAGCGCAAAAAAGACGCCCGCCCCAGCGAAATCCTGGACGCCGCGCTGGCCCTGTTCGTAGAGAAAGGCTTCAGCGCCACCAAGATGGAAGACATCGCCCGCGCCGCCGGCGTGACCAAGGGCACGCCCTATCTGTACTTCCAGAACAAGGAAGAAATCTTCAAGGCCATGGTCCGCCACCATCTGTCCAGCCGTCTCGGCGCCTTTGTCGAACTGGAGCAGCAACACACCGGCCCGGTGGGCGAGCTGCTGCAGATTCTGCTGCTCAAATGGTGGGACGAAGTGGGCGCCACGCCGGCCGCCGGCCTGTGCAAGCTGGCCATCGCCGAAGCCACCAATTTTCCGGAGCTGGCGCGCTTCTACACCACGGAAGTGATCTCGCCCTGTCTGCGCATGGTCGAGCACATTCTGCGCCGCGGCATGGACAGCGGGGAATTCCGCGTCCTGCCCATCGCCAGCAGCAGCGACGCCCTGCTGGCGCCGCTGGTGATGGCGATGACCTGGGCCCACTCCTTCGCCAAGGTGGTGCCCGATGTCTGCGGCTACTCGCATCAATACTCCCGCGCGCACCTGAGCGAAGCCCTGCAGTTGGTGCTGCAGGGCCTGAAGAATCCTACCTACGAGAATTGACATGAAAACTGCCGCTCATTGCCTCTGGCTGGGCATCGCCAGCCTGACCCTCGCCGCCTGCAGCAAGCCGGAGGCGCCGCCGGAAGCGCCGCGCCCGGTCCGCTACGTGGTGGCCGGCGCCGCCGCCCAGCAGCAGGGCGATAGCTACGCCGGCGAAATCCGCGCCCGCCACGAGACCAATCTGGCCTTCCGCGTGGCCGGCAAGGTGGTGGCCAAGCTGGCCAATAGCGGTGACCGGGTGAAGAAAGGCCAGACGCTGGCGCGGCTGGACCCCAGCGACTACGCGCTGGACCTGTCGGCCAAACAAGCTCAACTGGCCGCCGCGCAGTCCGATCTCGGCCAGCAGGAACTGAATCTGAAACGCTACCGCGAGCTGCTGGCCAAGCAGTTCGTCAGCCAGTCCCAGGTGGACGGCCAGCAAAACGCGGTCAACGCCGCCCGCGCCAAGGTGGACCAGGCCAGGGCCCAGCTGGCGGCCAGCCGCAATCAGACCGGCTACACCAGCCTGGTGGCGGACGCCGACGGCGTGCTGAGCCAGATGGCCGCCGAACCCGGCCTGGTGGTGGCCGCCGGCCAGCCGATGGCGCGTCTGTCCCAGGACGGCCCGCGCGAGGCCGCGATCCAGGTGCCGGAAAACGCGCTGGACAAGGTGCGCCGCGCCGGACAGTTCCAGGTGCGCTTGTGGAACGGCGGCGCGCCGATGACGGGCACGCTGCGCGAACTGGCGGCCGACGCCGACCCGGCCACCCGCACCTATCCGGCGCGCGTCGCCATCGGCGGCGATTCCAGCCGCCTGCAACTGGGGATGACCGCCAGCGTCGCGCTGCCGGACGCCGCCGACGCGCAGATGCGGCTGCCGCTGACCGCGCTGCTGGACGAGCAGGGCAAGCACTATGTCTGGCTGATCGCCGCCAACGGCAAAGTCGCCCGCCGCGCGGTGACGGTCAGCCGCGTCGACGCCGACTCCGCCACCTTGTCCCAGGGCGTGCAAGCGGGCGACAAGATCGTCACCGCCGGCATCCATCTGCTGCGCGACGGCCAGGCCGTGAAACTGTTGGAGCGCTGAGACGGCCATGAAAAAACTGAACCTGTCGGAATGGGCGCTGCGCCACCAGTCGCTGGTGCGCTATTTGAT
The DNA here is from genome assembly GCF_020544465.1 of Chromobacterium rhizoryzae. NCBI lineage: Bacteria > Pseudomonadati > Pseudomonadota > Betaproteobacteria > Neisseriales > Chromobacteriaceae > Chromobacterium > Chromobacterium rhizoryzae. The sequence continues at coordinate 790,322 of NZ_CP066126.1, read as the reverse complement.
GGTGATGCTGATGCTGGCCGGCGTCTGGGCTTACACCCAGCTGGGCCAGAAGGAAGACCCGGAATTCACCTTCAAGGCCATGCTGGTGCAAGCCTACTGGCCGGGCGCCGGCACGCTGGAAATGGAACAGCAGGTCACCAACAAGCTGGAGGAGAAGCTGCAGGAAATGGGCGAAATCGACTTCGTCCAAAGCTATACCAAGCCCGGCGAGAGCCTGTTGCTGATTTCGGTGCGCGAGGACGTGCCGCCCAAGAACGTGCAGCAGCTCTGGTATCAGGTGCGCAAGAAGATAGGCGATATCCGCGCCACCCTGCCGGCCGACATCCAGGGGCCCTTCTTCAACGACGAGTTCGGCGACACCTTCGGCAATATCTACGCCTTCGCCGGCGACGGCTTCAGCTACGAGGAAGTGCGCCAATACCTGGAGGACGCCAAGCGCGAGATCCTGCGCGTGCCGGACGTGGCCAAGGTCAGCCTGCTGGGCGTGCAGGAGCAGCGCGTCTACGTGGACCTGTCCACCGCCAAGCTGGCTTCGCTGGGCCTGGACACCGGCGCGATCTGGAAAGCCTTGCAACAGCAAAACGCGATGACGCCGTCCGGCGTGTTCGAAACCGCCAGCGACCGCATCTGGGTCCGTCCCACCGGCAACTACGCCAGCGTGGAGGCCATCGCCGCCACCCCGGTCACCGTCAACGGCAAAACCTTCCGCCTCGGCGACATCGCCACGGTCAAACGCGGCTACATCGACCCGCCGCAAAATACCATGCGCTTCAACGGCAAGCCGGTGCTGGGCATGGCCATCACCATGAAGGCCGGCGGCGACGTGCTGCACCTGGGCAAAAACCTGGACGAGGCCATGCGGCAGATCCAGTCCAAGATGCCGGTGGGTCTGGAGATCCACTCGGTATCGGACCAACCCAAGGTGGTCAAGAACGCGGTGAGCGAATTCATGCGTTCTCTGGTGGAGGCGGTGGTCATCGTGCTGGCGGTCAGCTTCTTCAGCCTGGGCCTGCGCACCGGCATCGTGGTGGCGCTGTCCATCCCGCTGGTGCTGGCGATGACCTTTCTGGCGATGTATTTCTTCAACATCGACCTGCAACGCATCTCGCTGGGATCGCTGATCATCGCGCTGGGCCTGCTGGTGGACGACGCCATCATCGCGGTGGAAATGATGGCGCTGAAACTGGAGCAGGGCTGGAGCAAATTCCAGGCCGCCACCTTCGCCTACACCAGCACCGCCTTCCCGATGCTGACCGGCACCCTGATCACCGCCGCCACCTTCCTGCCGGTGGGCATCGCCAAGTCCAACGCCGGCGAATACGTATTCAGCCTGTTCGCCGTGGTGGGCATCGCGCTGGTGCTGTCCTGGATCGTCGCGGTGGTGTTCACCCCCTATCTGGGCTACAAGCTGCTGCCGGAAAACCTGCAACACCACGAGGCGCACGATGTCTACGACAAGCCGTTCTACCGGCGCTTCCGCCGGGTGGTGGAGTGGTGCCTGGAGCGGCGCAAGACCGTGATCGCGCTGACGCTGGCCGCCTTCGTGCTGTCCTTGCTCGCCTTCAAATTGCTGGTGGCCCAGCAATTCTTCCCCTCCTCCAACCGGCCCGAGCTGATGGTGGACATGTGGCTGCCGCGCGGCGCCAGCCATCAGGCCACGGAGCGCGAGGTGGAAAAACTGGAAGCGCTGCTCAAGCGCGACCTGGACATCGTCAGCGTCACCAGCTACGTGGGCAGCGGCAGTCCGCGCTTCTATCTGCCGCTGGATCAGCAGCTGCAGCATCTGAACTACGCGCAGCTGATGTTGATGACCCGCGACGAACATGTGCGCGAAGACGTGAAGAAACGGCTGGAAAAGCTGTTCGACAACGACTTCCCCAATGTCCGCGGCCGGGTGACCCGGCTGGAAAACGGCCCGCCGGTGGGCTACGCGGTGCAATTCCGGGTAATGGGCGAGGACCACGCCAAGGTGCGCGCCATCGCCGCCCAGGTGGAGGCGCTGATGCGCGCGCATCCGTCCACTCGCCAGGTCAACATCAATTGGGGCGAGCAGGTGAAGGCGCTGCGCATCCGCATCGATCAGGACAAGGCGCGCGCGCTCGGCCTGTCCTCGCAGCAATTGTCCCAGCAATTGCAGATGCTGATTTCCGGCGCCGCCGTCACCAGCTTCCGCGAAGGCGACCAGGCCATCGCCATCGTCGCCCGGCTCAATCCGGACGAGCGCAAGAACGTCGCCGGCCTCGGCAATTTGATGATACAAACCGGCAGCGGCCGCTTCGTGCCGGTGTCGCAAATCGGACACATCGAATACCAGCCTGAGGAAAGCATCATCTGGCGGCGCAACCGCCTGCCCGCCATCACCGTGAGCGCGGACCCGGCGGAAGGCGCCCAGGGCGCGGACATCTCCCGGCAGTTGCAGCCCAAGATGCAAGAATTGGAGCGGACGCTGCCGCTGGGCTATCACATCGAAACCGGCGGCAGCATGGAGTCCAGCGCCAAATCGCAAAAAGCCATCGCCGCGGTGGCGCCGCTGATGCTGGTGGTGGTGGTGACCCTGCTGATGTTGCAGTTGCACAGCGTGCAGCGCACCATCATGGTGCTGCTGACCGCGCCGCTGGGCATGATAGGCGTGACGCTGACCCTGATCGCCTTCAGCGCGCCCTTCGGCTTTGTCGCCATGCTGGGGGTGATCGCGCTGTCCGGCATGATCATGCGCAACTCGGTTATCCTAGTCGATCAGATCGAGCACGATATTCGCGACGGCATCGATCCCTGGCATGCGATTGTCGGCTCCACAATTAGACGTTTTAGGCCTATCATGCTGACGGCATTGGCGGCGATCCTGGCGATGATCCCGCTGAGCCGCAGCACGTTCTGGGGACCGATGGCCGTGGCCATCATGGGCGGGCTGCTGGTGGCCACGGTGCTGACCCTGCTGTTCCTGCCGGCGCTGTACGCGCAATGGTTCAAGATACGGCGGCCTCAGGCCTGACGGCGCCTTGCCGCCACACACAAGCACACAAAACAAACCGAGCAAATAAACACCAATGAACAAGACCCGATTCCGCTCGCCCCTGCTGGGCAGCCTGTTGCTGCTGGGCTTCGCCCTGCCGGTCCACGCTTTCGACCTGGTGGAAGCCTGGCGCGCCGCCCGCGACTACAACGCCGACTTCGCCGCCGCGCGCTCCGACCTGGACGCCGGCCGCGAAAAAGCGCCGCAGGGCCGCGCGCTGCTAATGCCCCAGGTCGGCGCCACCGCCAATTACAATTACACCAATCCGATCGCGCCGGCCGGCCAGGGCCGTTACGACTCCACCACCTACGGCGTCAATCTGCAGCAGCCGCTGTTCGACGTGGGCAAATACACCGGCTATCAAAAAGGCAAACTGGCGACGCAGCAGGCGGAAACCAGCTTCAGCGCCGCCGAACAGCAGCTGATCCTGGACACCTCGCAGGCCTATTTCAACGTGCTGCTGGCCAAGGACACCCTGTCCGCCACCAGCGCCAGCAAGAAAACCTTCCAGCAACAACTGGAGCAGGCCAAGACCGCCTTCGAAGTGGGCACCGCCACCATCACCGACACGCACGAGGCCCAGGCAGGCTACGACGGCGCGGTGGCCCAGGAAATCAAGGCGATCAACAGCCTGGAGCTGGCGGAAAACAATCTGCGCCGCGTCACCGGGCTGGACCCCAAGACCATCCAGCCGGTGCTGGACAAACTGCCGCTGGAACTGCCGACCCCGGCCACGCTGGAAGCCTGGATCGGGCTGGCCCTGCGCAACAGCCTGAGCATCAAGACCGCCGAGCAGGCGCTGGAGATCGCCGACAAAAACGTCACCGAGAAAAAGGGCGGCCACCTGCCGGTGATCAGCCTGACCGCCGGCTACAGCGACACCCAGACCCGCGCCCCGATGCAGCAGCCGCACACCCGCGGCAGCAGCATAGGCGTCGGCGTCACCCTGCCCCTGTTCGCCGGCGGCGGCATCAATTCGCAAGTGCGCGAGGCGGCGGCGCAGCTGGAGTCCGCCAAGGACAAGCTGGAAGCCACCCGCCGCCAGGTGCGCGAAGACGTGCGCCGCACCTTCCTCGGCGTCACCAACGGCGCGGCGCTGGTGCGGGCCCAGGAACAGCTGCTGATCTCGGCCAAGAGCAAGGTGGAATCCACCCGCCTGGGCAAGGAGGTCGGCATCCGCACCAATATCGATCTGCTGCAGGCCGAACAGGCTTACTACTCGACGCTGACCAGCCTGGCCACCGCCAAGTACGAGTATCTGATCGCGCGGCTGTCCTTATCCCAGGCCGCCGGCCAGCTGGATAGCGAGGTGCTGGGCAAGGTCAACGCCGTCATCCGCCGTTAAATCCGCTTCTCCGCGGCCATGCCAACCGGCATGGCCGCCGCCTTCTTCCGCTGCTTTCCGCCCCTCTCCCTCCCCCGCTGACGTCCACGCAACAGGTGTTTAATTTTTTAGGGCATGTGTAGCTTTTTGCTAAACACGAACATAGAATGCCTGAGATGGTCAGACAGCAATAATGAAAGCAAAAAACCACGGAGCGGCAACCGGCGCCATGACAGACCGGCCCCGTTCCGACACCGATTCGCGGCGGCCCGTCCGATGCGGCGCCGACCGCACAACGTCGAGGAGAGAGCAGATGAGCAATAAGGATTTGATGCAACGCAAGGCCGACGCCACCCCGCGCGGCGTGGGCGTCATGTGCGGCTTCTTTGCCGAGCGCGCCAAGAATGCCGAAGTCTGGGATACCGACGGCAAACGCTACATCGACTTCGCCGGCGGCATCGGCGTCTTGAACACCGGCCATCTGCACGACAAGGTGCAGGCCGCGGTGGCGGAACAACTGTCCCGCTTCAGCCACACCTGCTATCAAGTCGTTCCCTACGAATCCTATATCCGCCTGACCGAACGGCTGAACCAGCTGACCCCGGGCCAGCACGCCAAGAAAACCGCGCTGTTCACCACCGGCGCCGAAGCGGTGGAAAACGCGGTGAAAGTGGCGCGCGCCGCCACTGGCCGCGCCGGCGTGATCGCCTTCGGCGGTGCCTTCCACGGCCGCACCCTGCTGGGCATGGCGCTGACCGGCAAGGTGGCGCCGTATAAAGTGGGCTTCGGCCCCTTCCCCAGCGACGTCTATCACGCGCCTTATCCCAACGCGCTGCACGGCGTGTCCGTGGAAGACTCCCTGCACGGTCTGGAAAAGCTGTTCAAATACGATGTCGATCCCAAGCGCGTCGCCGCCATCATCTTCGAACCGGTGCAGGGCGAAGGCGGTTTCTACGCCGCGCCCAGCGAATGGGTGGTGCAGCTGCGCAAGATCTGCGACGAACACGGCATCCTGCTGATCGCCGACGAGGTGCAATCCGGCTTCGCCCGCACCGGCAAGCTGTTCGCGATGGAACACTACCCGGTGCAGGCCGACCTGATCACCATGGCCAAATCGCTGGCCGGCGGCTTCCCTCTGTCCGCGCTGACCGGCCGCGCCGAGCTGATGGACGCTCCGGCGCCCGGCGGCCTGGGCGGCACCTATGCCGGCAACCCGCTGGCGGTGGCCGCGGCGCTGGCGGTGATCGACGTCATCGCGGAAGAAAAGCTGCTGGAGCGCGCCAACCGCCTGGGCGAGCTGCTGAAGGAAAAACTGCACGGCCTGAAGAGCGCGGTGCCGCAGATCGCCGAAGTCCGCGGACTGGGCGCGATGCTGGCGGTGGAGTTCAATCAGCCCGGCAGCCCGCAGCCTGATCCGGACTTCGCCAAGAAAGTGCAGACCAAGGCGCTGGAATCCGGCCTGATCCTGCTGACCTGCGGCGTCTACGCCAACGTGGTCCGTTTCCTGTTCCCGCTGACCATAGAAGACGCGGTGTTCGAAGAAGCCCTGGCCAAGCTGGAAGCCGCGCTCAAAGCTTAAGCGCCTGTTCAAAGTCCAAGGCCCGCGCCGCCCGGCGCGGGCCTTATCCGACATCTTCCGCGTTGGAGAGCCGCATGTTGAATTTGAAAGACCCCTCGCTGCTGAAACAGCAGTGCTATGTGAACGGCGCCTGGCTTGACGCCGACAACGGCGAAACCATCCCGGTGAGCAACCCGGCCACCGGCGAAATCATCGCCAGCGTGCCCAAGATGGGCAAGGCCGAAGCTGAGCGCGCCGTGGCCGGCGCGGCCGAGGCCTTCCTCGTCTGGAAACGCAAGCCGGCGAAAGAACGCGCTGCCCTGCTGCGCCGCTGGTTCGATCTGGTGATGGCGAATCAGGACGATCTGGCCGTCATCCTCACCTGCGAACAGGGCAAGCCGCTCTCGGAAGCCAAGGGCGAAATCGCCTACGGCGCGTCCTATATCGAGTGGTACGCCGAAGAAGCCAAGCGCCTGTACGGCGACACCATCCCCTCTCCCGGCGCCGACAAACGCATCCTGGTCAACAAGGAGCCGATAGGCGTGACCGCCGCGATCACGCCGTGGAACTTCCCCAATGCGATGATCACGCGCAAAGCGGCCCCGGCGCTGGCCGCCGGCTGCCCTATGGTGGTGCGCCCGGCCAGCCAGACCCCGCTGTCCGCCTTGGCCCTGGCGGCGCTGGCCGAGCGCGCTGGCATTCCCGCCGGCGTGTTCTCGGTGCTGACCGGCGGCTCCAGCGAAATCGGCGCGGTGCTGACCGGCAGCGACACCGTGAAGAAATTCTCCTTCACCGGCTCCACCGAAGTGGGCCGCAAACTGATCGCCCAATGCGCGGACACCGTCAAGAAAGTGTCGATGGAACTGGGCGGCAACGCGCCCTTCATCGTCTTCGACGACGCCGACCTCGACGCCGCGGTGGAAGGCGCCATCATCTCCAAATACCGCAACGCCGGCCAGACCTGCGTCTGCGCCAACCGGCTGCTGGTACAGGACGGCGTCTACGACGCCTTCGCCGAGAAGTTCGCCGCCGCGGTGGCCAAGCTCAAGGTGGGCAACGGCCTGGAGGCCGGCGTCACCCAGGGCCCGATGATAGACATGAACGCGGTGAGCAAAGTGGAAGAGCACATCGCCGACGCGCTGGCCAAGGGCGGCAAGCTGGTGGCCGGCGGCAAGCGCCACGCGCTGGGCCACAGCTTCTTCGAACCGACGGTGATCACCGACGTCACGCCGCGGATGAAGGTGGCCAAGGAGGAAACCTTCGGCCCGCTGGCGCCGCTGTTCCGCTTCCACAGCGAGACGGAAGCGATCCAGATGGCCAACGACACCGAGTTCGGCCTGGCCAGCTACTTCTACGCCCGCGACATCGGCCGCATCTTCCGCGTGTCCGAGGGCCTGGAATACGGCATGGTGGCGGTCAACACCGGCATCCTGTCCAACGAGGCCGCGCCCTTCGGCGGCGTCAAGCAATCCGGTCTGGGCCGCGAAGGCTCCAAGTACGGCATCGAGGACTATCTGGAAATCAAATACGTGCTGCTGGGCGGCATCGACCAGTAAAACGTCGCGCCAATACAAAACGGGCTGGAAATCCAGCCCGTTTTTTTTGACCACTTCAGCCCTGCACCTAGTGGAACTTGGCCAAGGTCTCCGACAAGGGGATGCCGGCCTCTTTCAGGCATTCCGCCAGATCGCGCCAGGCCTCGTCGCGCTCAGGCGCCACGTCCGGCGTCACCAGCCACGGCGCGTGCGCGGCGGACTCCTCGCGACCGCGCAGGCGGAAGCCCACCTCATAGCCCTGCAATTCCGGCTGGTATTCCGCCACCGCCTCCAATTCCTGCACCCCGCCGGCGCTCGCGGCCAGCAGCGCCGCGGTCACGCCCAGGCGCTTGCGGTTCCAGGCTCGCACGCCGGTCTGCACCGCCTCCCACCAAGGCAGCGGCGCGAACAGCTCGGCCTCGCCGTATTCCATCTCGGCCCCCACCGCCTGCTGCACCAGCGGCATCGCCGCGTCCAGCGCCTTGCGCGCCAGACGGCGCGCCTGCTCCGGCGGCAAAGCGCCGCGCTCCACCAGGAAGGGAATCCAGGCCAGCACCAATTGCGGCTCGTTGGTCTTGCGCGCCGCCTCGTAAGTGGCGCGCGAGGAGTCCGGGTCCAGCGGCGCGAAATCGCAGCCGGCGTCCATCACCGGCGCCAATTGCACCAAGTCCTGGCAGGCGCGCTCGTTCAGCATCTCCAGCGTGAACAAGGTGGGAGAAATCCACAATATCGACTGCTCCGGCACCTCCAGCGCGTCCGCCAACGCCACCTCCAGCCGCTCCAGCTGCGGGAAATGCCACCACACCCCGCCCTGGGCGCGTGAAAACGCGAACGGCAAGGCCCACAGCTCGAACGACACCACGGCGCCGTCCTTGCGCATCACCTCGGGGAAGGCGATCGCGTCGCGCGCGCAATTCACCAGCAACTGCCTCGCGGCCGGCTGGGACAACAGCGCCAACTGCGATTCGGTGAACACCGCCTGATCGCCTGCCGCCAGCGCCATCTGCACCTCGCCCGCCAGCTGCGCCCGGTCCATAGGCTGATCCACCGCGCGCCGCGCCAGTTCCACCAACTGGTTCACCGCGCGGCCGCGCTCCGCCGGCGGCAGCGGCTCGGTGGGGCCGGCGCGCATCTCGCGCGGCACCGGGCCGGCGGCCTCGCGGTCGGCGTAAGCCTTGTGCAGGCGCTGATAAGCCTGCATCGCCTCGTCGCAGATCGCCTGCAACTGGCCCACGGTCGGCATCTCGTCTTCATTGCTGAAGTTGAAGTCGAACAAGCGCAGGCGCAGATTGCAGACATAGACTGTCACATTGTCCGCCTCGTCGAACAGCATGGCGCTGACCAGGCCTTCCCGCTCGCGGCCGGGAAAGTCGGTGTCGTCGTCGCCAAGCAGGCGGCAGACAAAAGCCGGCGTTTCCGTGTGAATCAGGTACTCGGAACCTTCCAGGCCCTGATCGTCGACGGCATCACCAAAAATGAAGCGGTTGGGCAAGAACGGCTCGCCCTTGATGCGGGCATTACGCGGCAGGGATTTCATCTGGCAAGCAAATCTATTCAATAAATCAAACACTCATTGTACCTGCCTAGCGGGGCGGCTTGAAGTCCGCCGGCAAAATCAATCCCCGTCCCGCCATTGCGCCAGCGTCCGGCGCTGCCCGCCCGCCGCGTCGAAGTTGTCCGCGGACAGCCAGGCTTCGAAGCCTTGCCGCAAGGCCGGCCACTCCTGATCCAGGATGGAAAACCAGGCGGTGTCGCGATTGCGCCCCTTGTAGACCATGGCCTGCCGGAACACGCCTTCGAAGCGGAAGCCCAGCCGCTGCGCCGCTCGCTGCGAAGGCAGGTTCAGCGCGTCGCACTTCCACTCATAACGGCGATAGCCCAACTCAAAGGCCTGGCGCATCAACAGATACATCGCTTCCGTCGCCGCCGGCCGACGCTGCAGCAAGGGCGAGAAATTCAGATGCCCGACTTCGATGCAGCCCATGGCCGGATCGATGCGCAGATAGGCGGCCACGCCCAGCGCCTCCCCGCTGACCGCGTCCACGATCGCGTAAAAATGCGGATCGCGCCGCCATTGCTGCTCGGCCAGCCAGCCGTAGTAGTCGGCGTAATCGGCAAACGGCCCGTAACTCAGATAAGTCCAGTTGCGCGCCTCCGCGTCCGCGCCCATCGCCGCGAACAAAGCGGGACCGTGCCGCTCCGCCTGCAACGGCTCCAGCCGGCAGAAGCGTCCCTGCAGATCCGTCTTAGGCGGCCAAGCCGCCTCGCGCCAGTCGGCCACCGGCCATCCCACCGCCTGCCCCAGAGCGTTGGCCTCGCCCGCCTGCGCCATGCCCGTTTCCAACATCGCCTCCCCTTTCAGCATGCGCAGGACACGGCGACGCCGGCGCGCGCCGTGGTCGCATAGCCATCGCGCACCCACCAATCCAGGCCGCCTTGCAGTTCGCGCACATTGAAGCCGAGACGCGCCAGCTTCAAAGCGCCCTTGGTCGACGCGTTGCAGCCTATCCCGTCGCAGAACGACACCAGGACCGCATCCTTGGGCAAATGCGCGGTGCTCGCCTCATCCATGGTCCGGTGCGGCACGGACACGGCGCCGGGCAGGGTTTCCTTGCGGAAGGCCTCTTCCGCGCGGGCGTCGATCAGGACCAGTTTCTCCCCGGCTTGCAAGGCGCTCCAGACATCGGCCGCGTCCATCTCATACGCCAGCTTGGCGGCGTAAAAATCCTGCTGACTCAACATTTTTTTCTCCTGCGGCTCTGGGAATGCTGTTAGCCTAAGCGACAAGTCATACCCCAAACAGTGCCACCATGCAAAATCCGAAGGAACCACTTTGTCCGCCGAGTGGTTGATCGATTTCCTGCGTCAGCGCTTGCAACGCCAGGGCGCCGAAAGTTTGGCGCGCCAGCTCTACCGTTTATTGCGCGAACTGATCCGCGCCGGTCAGCTGGCCGGCGGCGCGCCCTTGCCCGCCAGCCGTGCGCTGGCGGCGGAGCTGGCGCTGGGCCGCAACACCATTCTCAACGCCTACGAGCAACTGGCTGCCGAAGGCTATCTGGAAAGCCGCCACGGCTCCGGCACTTATGTCGCCGCCCTGTTCAGCCCCAGCGCCTCGCCGCCTCAGCGCGCTCCGCAACACCCGGGGCTGTCTCAGCGCGGCCAACGCGTCTCCGGGCAGTGCTCGCTGCCCACCGGGTTGGCTGGCGCCTTCGCCCCCGGCACGCCGGAACTGAAGCAATTCCCCCACGCCCAGTGGCAGCGTTGCCTGCAACACCATATCCAGCGTCCGCAACTGGATCATCTTCATTATCGCCACGACGGCGGCCTGCCCGAGCTCAAGCGTTCCCTCAGCCAATACCTGTATCTATCGCGCTCGGTGCGCTGCCAGCCGGAGCAAATCGTCATCATCCAGGGCGCGCAACAAGGGCTGGAATTACTCGCACGGCTATTGGCCGACCCCGGCGACGCCGCCTGGGTGGAAGACCCCGGCTACAGCGGCGCACAAGCCGCGCTGCGCGCGTCGGAATTGGACATCGTCCCGATCCCGGTCGACGCCCAGGGCATGGCCCCGACGCCCGCACATCAGACCGCGCCGCCGCGCCTGATTTACATCACGCCGTCCCACCAATACCCGACCGGCGTCGTCATGTCGCTGGCGCGGCGGCTCGCGCTGCTGCAATTAGCCAAACAGCACGACAGCTGGATCATCGAAGACGACTACGACAGCGAATTCCGCTACGCCACCCACCCCATCGCCTCCCTGCAAGGCCTGGCCGACAGCGAACGCGTCATTTATCTCGGCACCTTCAGCAAAGTGATGTTTCCGGCGCTGGGCCTGGGCTATCTGATCCTGCCGGAAGAATTGGTGGAACCGTTCCGCCGCGTGCAGGCGCGCTTGTACCGGGAAGGCAATTATCAGGTGCAGGCGGCCTTGGCCGATTTCATCGAACAAGGCCATTTCGCCCGCCACATTAAACATATGCGCGAACTCTACCAACTGCGGCAACAACTGCTGCGCGGCACCCTGCAGCGCGCCTTGGGAGACGCGCTGCCGCTGTCCGCAGGCGAAGCCGGCCTGCACTTGGTCGCGCAACTGCCCGCCGGCTTCGACGAAGAGGAACTCAGCCAGGCCGCCGCCCGGCAGCAACTGTGGCTGCGCCCGCTGGCCAAGCACTTCATCGGACGGCCGGACCGCAGCGGGCTGGTGCTGGGCTACGCAGGCGTGGAGGAACAAGAACTTCACGCCGCAGCGCTCAAGCTGGCGGCGCTATTGGAAACGCGATGGAAATGAAACCGACTTTGCTGGTCAGCGCCTGCCTGCTGGGGCAGCCCGTGCGCTACGACGGCCAGGCCAAACCGCTGGCTGAACGGGACTGGGCGCGATTGCGCCGGGATTTCACCCTGATCTCCGCCTGTCCCGAATGCATGGGCGGGCTGCCCACGCCTAGGCCGGCGGCGGAACTGCGCGGCGGCGACGGCGCGGCCGCCTTGCGCGGCCAGGCCACCGTGGAAACCGCCGCAGGCGAAGACGTCAGCGCCGCCTTTCTGCGCGGCGCCCAGGCATGCCTGCGTCTGGCGCAAGCCCATGGCTGCCGACAAGCGCTGTTGAAAGCCAACAGCCCCTCCTGCGGCACGCGCCGCATCTACGACGGCGAGTTTTCCGGCACGCTCAAGGACGGGGAAGGCGTGGCCGCCAGCCTATTGCGGCAGGCCGGCATCGAGGTCTGTTCGGAGGAAGACATGGCGGGGCTGAGAGCGCCGGCGAGCTGAACGCCGCCGGCCCCCTATCGACGGCGCTTACAGAAACTCGAGGCGGCCGCCGCTCAAATGGTACATGGCGCCGGCGATCTTGATCCGGCCCTCCTTCTCCAGCTTGGCCAGCACATCGCTGCGCTTGCGGATCTGATCAATGGTATGCAGCACATTGCTGCGCGCCACCGCGTCGACAAACTCCGCGTTCTTGCTGCTGCGCTCGCCCTCGTAGCGGGTCTGCGCAATCGCCGGGCGGATGCGCGCCAGCAAGCCGGTCAGATTGCCCAGCTCCACGTGGTCTATCGCCCCCTTGATCGCCCCACAGGCGGTATGCCCCATCACCAGCACCACCTTGGCGCCGGCAACCGCGCAGGCGAACTCCATGCTGCCCAGCAAGTCGTCATTCACCACATTGCCGGCCACCCGCGAATTGAAGGTGTCGCCTATGCCGGCGTCCATCACGATTTCCGCCGGCGCGCGCGAGTCTATGCAGCTGAGCACCACCGCGGCGGGGTATTGCCCCTCGGCGCTGGAACGCTTTTGCGCCAGGTAATCGTGCTGCATCGGCTTGCCGGTACGGAAACGTTCATTGCCCTTGGCCATCTCCGCCAGCACCTGCTCCGGCGTCATCGCGTCCCGCTGCGTCTTGCTCAAAGACGCCGCGTAAGCCACGCCGTTCACGCCCCCGTTGGCGCCGATGGCAAATAGCGCCGCCGCGCCCAGCGCGGTTTTCATCACCGTCCGCCGGCCTATGGTTTCGCCGCAATGGCCTTCCCGACACAGATGCTCGCTCATTCGCGTCCTTTCCTAGTGCAGTGGTATAAAGTTTTTTAATTTTATTCAGTAACTATTTATTTAGATGATCACCGGCGACTTAGTTCATCAAACCCGCAATTAAGACATGGGTATGGCGTTTGCCGCATCAGCACCCAACAACAAGCCAGGAAAAGAGAAGGAAAACGGAAGATAAGGAGAAGCGGCGGCTCCGTCCGGACGCAACAAAGCCTCCCTTTGGGGAGGCTTCCGTGTCGCCGTTCAACAGCACAATGCATAAAGCCCAGCTCGAGTGAGCTGGGCTTTGCAATGGGGCGTCTGGCGGTGTCCTACTTTCACATGGCGAATGCCACACTATCATCGGCGCTAAGGCGTTTCACGGTCCTGTTCGGGATGGGAAGGCGTGGGACCACCTCGCTATGGCCACCAGACATAAACTGGTACAAACTTGAAGAAGCCTAGGTCGATACTCGATCAACCCACATATATTCGGTATTCAATTGTGTCGCACAACCACTATCTCGTCACTCGGTTTCCCAAGCCACTCAAATGATAGGATCAAGCCTCACGAGCAATTAGTATCGGTTAGCTTAACGCCTCACAGCGCTTCCACACCCGACCTATCAACGTCCTGGTCTCGAACGACTCTTCAGGAGGGTCAAGCCCTCAGGGAAGTCTCATCTTCAGGCGAGTTTCCCGCTTAGATGCTTTCAGCGGTTATCTCTTCCGCACTTAGCTACCCGGCAATGCGACTGGCGTCACAACCGGTACACCAGAGGTGCGTCCACTCCGGTCCTCTCGTACTAGGAGCAGCCCCCGTCAAACTTCCAACGCCCACTGCAGATAGGGACCAAACTGTCTCACGACGTTTTGAACCCAGCTCACGTACCACTTTAAATGGCGAACAGCCATACCCTTGGGACCGGCTACAGCCCCAGGATGTGATGAGCCGACATCGAGGTGCCAAACACCGCCGTCGATGTGAACTCTTGGGCGGTATCAGCCTGTTATCCCCGGAGTACCTTTTATCCGTTGAGCGATGGCCCTTCCATTCAGAACCACCGGATCACTATGTCCTGCTTTCGCACCTGCTCGACTTGTCGGTCTCGCAGTTAAGCTACCTTTTGCCATTGCACTATCAGCACGATTTCCGACCGTACCTAGGTAACCTTCGAACTCCTCCGTTACACTTTGGGAGGAGACCGCCCCAGTCAAACTGCCTACCATGCACTGTCCCCAATCCGGATCACGGACCAAGGTTAGAACCTCAAACACACCAGGGTGGTATTTCAAGGACGGCTCCATGAGAACTAGCGTTCCCACTTCATAGCCTCCCACCTATCCTACACAAGTCTGTTCAAAGTCCAATGCAAAGCTACAGTAAAGGTTCACGGGGTCTTTCCGTCTAGCAGCGGGGAGATTGCATCTTCACAAACACTTCAACTTCGCTGAGTCTCAGGAGGAGACAGTGTGGCCATCGTTACGCCATTCGTGCGGGTCGGAACTTACCCGACAAGGAATTTCGCTACCTTAGGACCGTTATAGTTACGGCCGCCGTTTACTGGGGCTTCGATCAAGAGCTTGCACCCCATCACTTAACCTTCCAGCACCGGGCAGGCGTCACACCGTATACGTCCACTTTCGTGTTGGCACAGTGCTGTGTTTTTGTTAAACAGTCGCAGCCACCGATTCTCTGCGACCTCTCAAAGCTCCTCCCGCAGGGGATTCACTCTAAGAGGCATACCTTCTCCCGAAGTTACGGTATCAATTTGCCGAGTTCCTTCTCCTGAGTTCTCTCAAGCGCCTTAGAATTCTCATCCTGCCCACCTGTGTCGGTTTGCGGTACGGTTCTTATGCAGCTGAAGCTTAGTGGCTTTTCCTGGAAGCGTGGTATCAGTCACTTCAGGTCCGTAGACCCTCGTCATCACGTCTCGGCCTTAAGGGGCGGCGGATTTGCCTACCACCCCAGCCTACCGGCTTAAACAGACTATTCCAACAGTCTGATGACCTAACCTTCTCCGTCCCCACATCGCACTGCATAAAAGTACGGGAATTTTAACCCGTTTCCCATCGACTACGCTTTTCAGCCTCGCCTTAGGGGCCGACTCACCCTACGCCGATGAACGTTGCGTAGGAAACCTTGGGCTTTCGGCGAGCGGGCTTTTCACCCGCTTTATCGCTACTCATGTCAGCATTCGCACTTCTGATATCTCCAGCATCCCTTACGAGACACCTTCACAGACCTACAGAACGCTCCCCTACCATCTGCACTTACGTGCAAATCCGCAGCTTCGGTTATCAGTTTGAGCCCCGTTACATCTTCCGCGCAGGACGACTCGACCAGTGAGCTATTACGCTTTCTTTAAATGATGGCTGCTTCTAAGCCAACATCCTGGCTGTCTATGCCTTCCCACCTCGTTTACCACTTAACTGATCATTTGGGACCTTAGCTGGCGGTCTGGGTTGTTTCCCTCTTGACGATGGACGTTAGCACCCACCGTCTGTCTCCCATGCTCGCACTTTCCGGTATTCAGAGTTTGCCATGGTTTGGTAAATCGCAATGACCCCCTAGCCATAACAGTGCTTTACCCCCGGAAGTGATACATGAGGCACTACCTAAATAGTTTTCGGGGAGAACCAGCTATCTCCGAGTTTGTTTAGCCTTTCACCCCTATCCACAGCTCATCCCCTAGTTTTGCAACACTAGTGGGTTCGGACCTCCAGTGCGTGTTACCGCACCTTCATCCTGGCCATGGATAGATCACTCGGTTTCGGGTCTACGCCCAGCAACTAAAGCGCCCTATTCGGACTCGGTTTCCCTACGCCTCCCCTATTCGGTTAAGCTCGCTACTGAACGTAAGTCGCTGACCCATTATACAAAAGGTACGCAGTCACGGAACAAGTCCGCTCCCACTGTTTGTATGCATCCGGTTTCAGGTTCTATTTCACTCCCCTCCCGGGGTTCTTTTCGCCTTTCCCTCACGGTACTGGTTCACTATCGGTCGATCATGAGTATTTAGCCTTGGAGGATGGTCCCCCCATCTTCAGACAGGATTTCTCGTGTCCCGCCCTACTTATCGTACGCCTAGTCCTTGGAATGCGTTTTCGTGTACGGGGC
Source organism: Chromobacterium rhizoryzae (assembly GCF_020544465.1). NCBI lineage: Bacteria > Pseudomonadati > Pseudomonadota > Betaproteobacteria > Neisseriales > Chromobacteriaceae > Chromobacterium > Chromobacterium rhizoryzae. The sequence continues at coordinate 774,248 of NZ_CP066126.1, read as the reverse complement.
TATCACCCACTATGGCGGTCCTTTCCATGAACCTTCCACTAACACAATCCATAACACGTACAGGCTCTTCCGCGTTCGCTCGCCACTACTAACGGAATCTCGGTTGATTTCTTTTCCTGCAGCTACTTAGATGTTTCAGTTCGCTGCGTTCGCCTCCTCAGACCTATGGATTCAGTCTGGGATCTCCTTGCGGAGGGGTTTCCCCATTCGGACATCGCGGGATCAAAGCTCTATTGCCAGCTCCCCCGCGCTTTTCGCAGGCTTACACGTCCTTCTTCGCCTATGATCGCCAAGGCATCCACCAGATGCACTTAGTCGCTTGACCCTATCATTTCAGTAACCTAGATCACCAAAACAACAAGTGTGTTTGTGCGACGACTACACCGCCCCTTTTGATATGGCGACGTAGCCTAGATACAATCAAATACCCAAGATGACGATCCGTCCGCGTAAAGAGTTAACTCTACGCTTCCTTCTCGCCGTCTTTATATATTCGGCTTCTTCAGTTTGTTAAAGATCAGTGCGTTCAAACAACGCGATCACAGTACTCATCCAAGCACTCTGATCGCGAGACTCAAACTCGCGAATAACCGATAGGCTGTAAGTACTCGATCAACAACCTTCTCTAGAAAGGAGGTGATCCAGCCGCAGGTTCCCCTACGGCTACCTTGTTACGACTTCACCCCAGTCATGAATCCCACCGTGGTAAGCGGCCTCCTTACGGTTAGCCTACCCACTTCTGGTGAAACTCACTCCCATGGTGTGACGGGCGGTGTGTACAAGACCCGGGAACGTATTCACCGCAGCATGCTGATCTGCGATTACTAGCGATTCCGACTTCACGCACTCGAGTTGCAGAGTGCGATCCGGACTACGATCGGTTTTATGAGATTGGCTCCACCTCGCGGCTTCGCGACCCTCTGTACCGACCATTGTATGACGTGTGAAGCCCTGGTCATAAGGGCCATGAGGACTTGACGTCATCCCCACCTTCCTCCGGTTTGTCACCGGCAGTCCCATTAGAGTGCCCAACTTAATGATGGCAACTAATGGCAAGGGTTGCGCTCGTTGCGGGACTTAACCCAACATCTCACGACACGAGCTGACGACAGCCATGCAGCACCTGTGTTAACGCTCCCTTTCGGGCACCACCACATCTCTGCGGCGTTCGTTACATGTCAAGACCAGGTAAGGTTTTTCGCGTTGCATCGAATTAATCCACATCATCCACCGCTTGTGCGGGTCCCCGTCAATTCCTTTGAGTTTTAACCTTGCGGCCGTACTCCCCAGGCGGTCAACTTCTCGCGTTAGCTACGCTACCAAGGATTCAAACCCCCAACAGCTAGTTGACATCGTTTAGGGCGTGGACTACCAGGGTATCTAATCCTGTTTGCTCCCCACGCTTTCGTGCATGAGCGTCAGTGTCATCCCAGGGGGCTGCCTTCGCCATCGGTATTCCTCCGCATCTCTACGCATTTCACTGCTACACGCGGAATTCTACCCCCCTCTGACGCACTCTAGTCGTGCAGTCTCCAATGCCGTTCCCAGGTTAAGCCCGGGGCTTTCACATCAGACTTGCACAACCGCCTGCGCACGCTTTACGCCCAGTAATTCCGATTAACGCTTGCACCCTACGTATTACCGCGGCTGCTGGCACGTAGTTAGCCGGTGCTTATTCTTCCGGTACTCTCAGACCCAGCGGTTATTAACCACTAGGATTTGCTCCCGGACAAAAGTCCTTTACAACCCGAAGGCCTTCTTCAGACACGCGGCATGGCTGGATCAGGCTTGCGCCCATTGTCCAAAATTCCCCACTGCTGCCTCCCGTAGGAGTCTGGGCCGTGTCTCAGTCCCAGTGTGGCGGATCATCCTCTCAGACCCGCTACTGATCGACGCCTTGGTGAGCCTTTACCTCACCAACTAGCTAATCAGACATCGGCTGCTCGTATAACGTGAGGCCTTTCGGTCCCCCACTTTCCCCCTCAGGGCGTATGCGGTATTAATCCGGCTTTCGCCGAGCTATCCCCCATTACACGGTACATTCCGATGCATTACTCACCCGTTCGCCACTCGTCAGCGGTGCAAGCACCCTGTTACCGTTCGACTTGCATGTGTAAAGCATGCCGCCAGCGTTCAATCTGAGCCAGGATCAAACTCTTCAGTTCAATTCCAAGCAAATTTTCTGGCACGCAAGATCAAAGAAACATCGAGACATTTCTCGTCTTGCAGTGCAAGTGTTTGGTCATCGACCGAGCACTTACACCTATCGGTTATTCGTTCTGTTAAAGATCGGTGCAGATCGCTGCGTTTCGTTTCCGTCGCTGCGTTGTCTGCTGAGGAGGCGAACTATACGTCAGACCCCTAAACCCGTCAACACCTTTTGCGAGAAAAACCTCAACAAAAGCGGGCACCGCAGGGCAAACCCTTGATGCGGCAAGCAATATCCGGAAAGGGTATTTGCCGACACGTCTTCCCTACCCCGCCGAACCATGAAAAACGGGCCGGCGCTTCGCCGGCCCGCACGGTTGCGGAGGCCTGAAACCGCTTAATCCTTTCTCACATCCAGCAGTTCTTGCAGCTGATTCAGCGTGGAATCGTCCTTGACCACGTGCAGCAGCCATTCTTCCAAGCTCATCTCGGCCCAGCGCGCCGCGCGTTCGGCCAATAAGGCCACCGGGCTATGCGGTTCGTTGCTGCGGAAGTAACGGGCGACTTCGCTCAACATCTGCACCGCCTCCTGGCGGCTACGGATCTGACCGTTGAAGGCGACGGGCGCCGCCGAAGCGGCGGGGGTGGGCGCGCTATAGCTTTGAGTCACGGCTTTTCTTTCCACGGCGGGTTCGACGGGAGCCGGCGTAACGCCGGCCGGCGCGGTTTGTTGACGGTAGCGCAACACCAGATCCTGGCAGGCGTAGATGCCGTTGCGGATCTCCGCCAGGCTGGGCGCTTCGCCGCCGAAGCGCTGGTCCACTTGCTCGTCCAGCGCTTCATAGCGGCCCAGTGCCTGGACCAGCGCCTCAGCCTGGCTCTGGAACCAGGCGTGGCCGGACAGGTTGGCGCTCTTTTCGAACTCGTCGCCGGAGAGCTTGCCCTCGGCGATGGCCGCGGCCTTGGATTCGGCGTCTTTCAAGCCCAGGTTTTCCACGTCGCGCGATTGCTGCCAGTCGTTCCAGCCGTAAGCGCCGAACTCCGGTTTCAGCAGCGGCACGTTGCGGATGGCCAGGCCCAGTTGCTGATTCAGCCACTCCAGCTTGCCGACGCGCTCGTCCAGATCGTGCGGGTCCAGTTCAGGATAGCCGCTGTCCCAGTATTGGCGCAGCCAGCCTTCCAGCGCGGCCAGGCCCAGGGTCAGGCCGGGAACGCCGTTGGCCTGGACCTGGGCTTCCGCGTACCAGGCCAGCAGTTGCAGGTCTTTGCTGTTCTGACTCAGCGCGTCTTCGCACAGGCGGATGACTTTGGGCCATTCCGCCGTTTTGAGCGTCTGTTCCCAATCGCCTTGGGACAGGCCCGGGTCGTCGCTGCGGCGGGCTTCGCGAATCTGGTCGAAAAGCGTGGAGTAAGCCAGGTCCTCCCCCGCCGGCCAGCCGCCGGGGATGGGGACCAGCAATTGCTGCACTGTTTGTTCGATGTTTTCCATGCTTTGTGGCTTCTATATATAGAGGTGTTGCGATCAGCCCTTGCCGACTTCCGGCATGGTGGAGATCAGCGAGGCGCCGCAGCTGACTTTATGGCCTTCCAGCGCCACCGGCTTGCCGCCGACCACCCAGCTGGGGTCGCCTTCCACGATGGTGCAGTTGACGTGCCCTTGCTGCGGGCAGGTGACGGCGTCGCCCAGACAGGCGACCTGCTTGCCGAACAAGGTGGTGCTGGATGCGGCGCTGACGACTTTGCCGCCATGATCGGTGGGGTCGCCCAATCGGATCACGCGTTTCATGCTGTGGCCTCCTCGCGCGGCGGTCTGGCCATGGCCAGCGCCACATGATCGTTGCTGAATTGAGTAATGAGGGCCGGAGCGGCCAGGCGCGCGCTGTGGCTGACGGCGGCGGCGGCCAGCATGGCGTCGGCGGCGACGCCGACGTCGCCCCACTCCCGCGCCAGATTGCTGGCCTCGTCGATGGGGTGCAGCTCCACCGCGTGGCGGTTCAAGGCGCTGGCGATGGCGGCCAGGCGCACGCCGCCGGCGTCTACGTCGCCGCCGTTGTGCACCAGCCAGCCCAGGCTGGCCGCCTTATCGTTTTCCGGCTTGGCGTCCTCCGGGCTGAACGGGTAGTCCAGCAGCGCGGCGTTGACCAAGGCGTTGTCCAGCACCGGTTGCAGTTGCCGCGTCAGTTGCAAGGCGCGCTCCTGCGGCGCAGCGGCCGCGCTGGACTGGCCCAATTGGGCCAAGACCGGCAGCTCGGCCAGGCCGGCCTGATGACGGGCCGGCACCACGCCCCAACTGCCGCCCGCGCGGCTGAAGTCTTTTTCCCAATAAGGCTGATAAGGATCGGCGCCCTCGGCCACGGCGACGGGGCCCAAATCGGGCTCCGGCAATTGCTCGCGCAGGAACAGCATGACGGCGACGGCTAGGCCCGGCTTGCCCAGCCAGCGCAGACGTTCCGCCGTGGCGGGGTCGCTCTCGTCCAGCTCTTCGCCGCCCCGCGTCAGCAAGGGTGCGTCGGCGCCCAGCATGATCACGCCCGGCAGTTCCGGCTGTTGTTGCAGCAACTGCCGCGCGCGGTCCGCCACCGTGCCGGTGCCGGCGCCCGCCAGGAAGCGCGCTTCCGGCGCCGGCCATTCGCCGTCGTCCAGCGTTTCGGCCATGGCGACCGTCTGCCATTCCTTGACCGCGGCGATCTGTTCGATGCCGGACAGGCTGGGCACCACTTCCATCACCAGCGGCAGCCAGGCCGCGCCGGGCGCGACGGCGTAGAGTTCCTGCAAGGCCTCGGTCACATGCGGCCGCAGTCCTTCCAGCGCCTCGTCGGCGTCAAGGTCGGCCGCGTCCAGGCAGGACCACAGACAGCCGTCCGGCGCTTCCGCCAGCCAGTCCGGCTCGCCATGGGCCGGCACGGCGCGCGCCCACAACCAGCGGCAGTCCACCACGGCCTGGCGTTCGCGCAGCTCGGCCAGATGCCGTTCGCGCGCGGCCTCGCGCGCGGACTGGCGCTCGGCCTCGGCCGCGCTCTCTTGCTCGGCCTCTTCCTGCTTGGCGCGCTTTTCCTTCAGATAGCCCCATAGCTTGACGCCGGCGCTGAGCAACATCGGCGGCCCCAGGTGCAGCAGCAGAATGGCCGACGGGCTGATGCGCTGCCAGCTTTGCGGCAACACCAGCCACAGCAGCCCCCACCAGGCGACGGTGCTGACCCCGAACAGGCCCAACATTTTCCACATGGACGCGTTTCCTCAGCTCAACCGCACTTTGACCTGCTCGCCCTTGAGCGAGACGGCGATCTTCTTCACCGGGCGGCCGGAAGCCATGCGCGCCAGCAGGTCGCTGGAGATCTGCGCCAGCAGGGTGCGGGTCAGGATGGCGTCGGCGTTGCGCGCGCCGCTGTCCACGTCCAGGCAACGCGCCGCCATCTGTTCCGCCAGTTCCTCCGGGAACTCCACTTGCGCGCCGTGGTTGTCGGCGATGCGCTGGCGGATTTTGTTCAGTTTGAGGCCGACGATGGCGCGCAGCACTTCGTCGCTGATCGGCAGATAGGGCACGATGGTCAGGCGGCCGAGGAAGGCCGGCTTGAACACGCTTTGCAAGGTGGGCCGCAAAATCTCCACCAGGTCTTCCGGCGTCGGGTCGCGGGTTTCGCCCTCGACGGTGACGCCGTGCTCGCAGGCGCGCATCACCAGATCAGAGCCGGCGTTGGAGGTCAGCAGGATGATGGTGTTCTTGAAATCGACTTCGCGGCCTTCGCTGTCTTCCAGCAGGCCTTTGTCGAAGACTTGGAAGAACAGTTCCATCACGTCCGGATGGGCTTTCTCCACCTCGTCCAGCAGCAGTACCGAGTAGGGCTTGCGCCGCACCGCCTCGGTCAACACCCCGCCCTCGCCGTAACCGACATAGCCCGGCGGCGAGCCCTTGAGGCCGGAGACGCTGTGCGCTTCCTGGTATTCCGACATATTGATGGTGATCAGATTGCGCTCGCCGCCGTACAAGGCCTCGGCCAACGCCAGCGCGGTTTCGGTCTTGCCCACGCCGGACGGCCCCACCAGCAGGAACACGCCCTTGGGCTTGCCCGGGTCTTCCAGATTGGCCTTGGCGATCTGCACCCGCTCGGCGATCTGCTCCAAGGCGTGATCCTGGCCGATGACGCGCGCGCCCAGCAGCGCAGCCAGCTTCTGCACCTGCTCCAGCTCATTGCTGACCATGCGGCCCAGCGGGATGCCGGTCCAGCCGGAAATCACGTCGGCGATCACGCTCTCGTCCACGCACTCGAAGGCCAGCGGCTGGAGCTTCTGCAGTTCGCGCAGCGCCTTGCGCTTGGTCTGCAACGGGCTGAGCTTCTTGCCCTTGGCCGGCTTGGCCTCGGCCTGCCGCTGTTTGAGCTCGTCGATCTCCGCCACCAGCTTTTGCTGTTCGTCCCAGGCGGCGTGCAGTTTCTCCAGGTCCGCCTGCAGTTCGGCGCGCTGGGCTTCCAGCTCCGCGATGCGTTCGGCGTGGCCTTCTTCGCGCTGCAGCGCGGCCACTTCGCGGTCGATATTGTCTATCAGCACCGACACGTCTTCGATCGGCCCCGGCTTGCCGGCGCGCGACAGCGCCACGCGGGCGCAGGCGGTGTCGAGCACGCTGATGGCCTTGTCCGGCAGCTGGCGGCCGGCGATGTAGCGGCTGGACAGATGCACGGCGGCGGCCACCGCCTCGTTGAGGATTTCCACCTTGTGGTGCTCGGCCATCGCCGGGGTCAGACCGCGCACCATCTGCACGGCGATTTCCGGCGCCGGTTCTTCTACCTTCACCACCTGGAAGCGGCGCGCCAGCGCGGCGTCTTTTTCAAAGTACTTTTTGTACTCGGCCCAGGTGGTGGCGGCGATGGTGCGCAGCTCGCCGCGCGCCAGCGCCGGTTTCAACAGGTTGGCCGCGTCGTTCTGGCCCGCCGCGCCGCCGGCGCCGATCAAGGTGTGGGCCTCGTCGATGAACAGGATGATGGGCACCGGGCTGGCCTTGACCTCGTCTATCACCTGACGCAGGCGGTTTTCAAACTCGCCCTTGACGCTGGCGCCGGCCTGCAACAGGCCCAGGTCCAGGGTGCGCAGGGTGACGCCGGCCAGCACCGGCGGCACTTCGCCGTGCACGATCTTGCGCGCCAGGCCTTCCACCACCGCGGTCTTGCCCACGCCCGGCTCGCCGGTGAGGATGGGGTTGTTCTGCCGGCGACGCATCAGGATGTCTATCATCTGACGGATTTCAACGTCGCGTCCCAGAATGGGGTCGATCTTGCCGGCCTTGGCCTGGGCAGTCAGGTCTATCGTGTATTTGTCCAGCGCCGGGCTGCCGCGCTTGCCGGCCGCGGGCGCGGCCATCGTCGGCTCCGCGCCGGCTTCGGCGGCCGGCGCGTTGGCCGAGGCCTCGCCGCCGTGCTGACGCAAGGCGGCGTAAGCGCCCTGCAGGCGGCCGGCGTCCTGGCGCGCCAGCGCGGCGGAGCCGGACTGCAACGCGCCGCGCAGCGCCTCGTCCTGCCACAGCGCCAGCAGCAGGTCCAGGGTGGACACATCGTCCTGCCCCTGTTCCGCGCTGGCCAGCAGCCAGGCTTTTTCCAGCCACTTGGGCAGCCAGCCGGACAGCACCGGATTGCGGGTATTGCCGCTGCGGAAGGCGTCCAGCGCGGCTTCCAGCTCGCGCTCGATGCGCGGCAGGTCCGCGCCCAGCGCGTGCAGCGCCGCCAGCGCGGCGTTGTTGTCCTGGTCGAACATCGCCAGCAGCGCGTGTTCGATCTCGATTTCGAAATGCGTGCGCGCCAGCGCGCGGCTGGCCGCCTGCTCAATCGCCTGGCGGGCGGTGGGGGTCAGCCTGTCGATCAGGGCTTTCAGGGATACGGACATATCGTTCCAATACGCTCAAAATGAAAAGTCGATTCCGCTCGCGCCGCTCAATGCAGCAGCGCGTAGCGCATGTCTTCAGGATCTTGCTTCTGCGGGCCCAGCCAGCAATTGCCGCCCAGGCGCAGGTCCGCCGGGCCGCCCAGCTGCGCCGCCGGCACGTCGCGCTTGTCCAGCACCAGGCTGACGTCGGCCGCCAGATTGTGGCCGACGGCGAATTGCAGCAGCGCCTGCAAGGCCTGCGCGCCGGGGCCGCCGGGCAGCAGGGCTTCGAACTGGGCGCGGCGCATGCTGCCCAAGCGCAGCTGCAGCTTGGTCTGACGGTCCCAAACCCGGGCGCCGGCGAACAAGGACACGCCCAGCTCGCTCTCGCTGTCGCCAAGCCGGCTTTGCTCCGCAGCCGGCACCTGCATCCACTGGCCGATGAATTGCTCCAATGCGGCGTCCACGCCGAAAAAGCCCTGGATCAGCGTTTCCAGCGCCTGCGCCGACAAGGGCTTCTGGCTGAGCAGGCCGGCGTAATAGATGAACAGGTTTTCGTCCAGGCTCGCGTCCGGCCCCATCTGCTTGCGCAGCTGGGACAGGCCCAGGCCGCCCAGGTCCAGCAGATTGCGGGTGAAACCGTCGCGCTCGCCGGCCTCCACTTCCAGCCAATAGCGGTATTTGCGCCAGGCGCCGAAGAACAAGGCGGTAGCGCGATGGCTGAAGATGTCCAGGAAGGCGTGCAGCGATCCGTCCTTGTACTGCTGGCGGCGCTCCAGCAGCAGCTCGGTATAACTGGTGGGCAAGGCGCCGCTGGGCCCGGTCAGCCCGATGAAGCTGACCGTCATCTCGTCGGTGGCGTCCAGCTGCTCCGGCTCCTTGGCCGGCTGATAACGACACAGCTCGCTGGGCGGGAAGGACAGCGAGGCCAGCGAGCGGAAGCGCAAGCTGGCCGGCAGCCGGCCGCGGCGCTCGCCGCGCTTGCGCGCGGACAGGCCCAGGATGCGCACCGCCTGGAAAAAACCGAACTGGCTGGCGTCGCGCGCCAGCTCCAGTTTCAGATCACGAGGGCTTCGCCGGCTCGGGCTGGCCATGAGGCTACCTCCTCGTCTTGTTGAACCGCATGCACCCGCAGGCGGGTGAAACTATTAGGCGCGCAATACAGCGCGAAGAAACGCTCCAGCACCGCGGCGAACAGATAAACGCTGCCGCCGACGTAGTAATCCGGGTCCAGCGTCAGGCGGATTTCGCTGCCGCGGACAAAGCCGCTGAAATCGCGGCCGGACACGCGGGTCACCGCCGGCTGGCTTTCTATCCCCACCACGCCCTGGATCTGGCGCACGTTCACCGGGGAATCGGTCAGGTTGTACAAGGCCAGCATTTCCTGCAAGGCGGCGCAGCCGGAATCCACGATGGACATGTAGTTAAGCGACAGATGCGACACCAGCCGCCACTGCACCGCGCGCCCCAGCGGGCAACGCTGGCTGGCGCTGGGCTTGCGCAACAGGCGCACGCGCTTGACCACGGAATGGCCCGGCAGCGAGAAATCCGTCCGCTGGGTGGACTGGCTGCCGCCAAAGGGAATCTGCTCCGGCAGATCACGGTTGCTGCACAGCAGTTCCAGGCTCAGCACCTCGGTGGCCGGCCGCACCGCGTTGAACTCCAGGTCCGCCAGGTGCAGCTCCAGATCCGTGCCCTTGTCGCTCTGGCGCGGCGAGGGCTCCCGGCTGGCGTGCCAATAAAAGCGCGGCGTCTTTTTTTCGCTGCCGTGGCGTATCGCGTAGAAGGACGGCACTTCCTCGCTGCTTTCGCCGTCGCCGGATTTCTCCACCCTCACCACGCGCTTGATCTGGATCGCCTCGTAAGCCTGCTGCTTGCGCGCGTCCACCAGCACCGGGTAACTGGCTTTCTGGTGGGTGACGCGGATGGGCTCGCCCGGCTGGGTGAACAGGTTGACAATGGGCGTGCAGCCCAGCTTCATGTGCTGGGCCTGCAACTGGGTCTGCAGCCGGTTGTGACGCTCGCTGTCCGGGTATTCGTCCAGCAAGATCCGCAGCACCAGCTTGTCGCCGTCCAGCCGCGCCACCGCCTTGTCCAAGCGCAGCAGATCGACGAAGAGGAATTTGTCCGGATAGCAGAAGTATTCGGTCAGCAGCCGGTAGCCCATGAAGGAGCGTTCGTCGTAGTCCAGCAGACCTTCCTCGCGGCCGAAACCCACCGCCCGCAGGCTGTCCGCCGGCAGCTTGCGCGTGCGGGCCGGGTCTTCGCTGCCGTCGCCCACGCTGACGCTCAGGACATTGGACAGCAGCATTTCGTACAGCAGATGCATCAGCGCCGGCTCGCCGTCCAGGAAGAAGCGCAGCGATTGCAGGCCGATGGCGTTGAGCGCTAGGCCGCCGTGAGTATGGAACTCCAGCGTCAGCACCGCCGCCGCGTCCGGCGCCAGCTGGCGCAGATAGGGCGAGCCGCTGGTCAGCTCCAGCTTGGCCTCGGTCAGCGACAGCGGATACAGGTCCACCGGATAGGCGCTGCGGAATTTGCACACCACGCCCTGCATCGCCGGCGCGTGCACCGGCTGGCCGCGCTCCACCCGGTAGCGCTTGGCGATTTCCGGCCGCTGCGGATCGCATTCGAACTGCACGATGGTGGCGGAAGGAATCGGCTGCAGATAATGCGGGTAGAGCACATTGAGGAAGCTGGCCGCCACCTCCGGATATTCGTCGTCCAGCTTCTTGTGGATGCGCGCGGCCAGGAAGGCGAAGGACTCGATCAGCCGCTCGGTGTGCGGGTCTTCGCACTGGTCGCCTTCCATTTGCAGACGGCCGGCGATCTTGGGATAGCGGCGCGCGAACTCGCCGGACAGCTGGCGCAGGTGTCCGAGTTCGCGTTCGTAATACGGCAATAAGGATTCAAGCATTAAGGCTCACGTCACATCTATTGTTGTCCGGTTGCGCCGGCGGGCTGGCCGCCGGCGGGAAACCGCTACTTCTTGGTTTTGAAATACTTTTCCAGGTCATGGTTCAGCGGCTCGCGCAGCAGCAAACCGCCATCCTCGCCCAGGCCGAAGATCAAGGAGGGAATCGCCGGCCGGCTCAGCCCCAGGTCGTCGACGGCGATGGCCAGCAGGCGGTCCGCGCGGCGCGCGGCCGGCACCTCCAGCCAGGTCCAGGCATCGGCGCTGCCCTGACGCCGCAAGGCCACGCGGGTCCAGTCGTCGGCCTTGCCGTCCCAATCCAGGATCGCATCGCCGCTGGCCTGGCTGACCGCCTGTCCCAGCGTTTTGCCCGCCGCCTCGAAGCGGACCTCGATGCCGGCCGCCCCGCCCACGCGCGGCTGGCCGACGATGGCGATCAATTGCCGCGCCGTGGCCGGCTGACGCACATTCATTTCCGCATCCGACATCAGGCGGTACTTGGGCGCCTGAGCAGGCAATTGCGCCTCCACCGTCACCAGGCCGTTGCTCACCCGCCAACGGCCCTCCAGATAATAAGCGCGGCTGGCCAACAAGGACCAGGAAGCCTGGCCGTCAGCCTGCAAAGCCAGCTCGGACTCCGTCCGGCTCTCCATCCGATAATGCCCGGCCAATTGCGCCGCCGTCAGCGGACGGTCCAATTTGCGGTAGCGCAACGCGGAGCGCACCGGAATCTCAGGGGCCGGCTTGGGCATCGTCAAGCCGCCGTCCGCCTGGATCTCCAGCTCCGCCTGGCGGAACAGGGGCTGCACCGCGTCGGCGTTGCTCAGCTCGAAACCGGCCGCCCGCTCCGTCCTGCCGGCGGCGTCCACCTCGAACCACTGCCAAGCTTGCCCGGATCCGGCCAGGCGCAGGCCCACCTTGCGCCACGCTCCCCATGCCTTAGGCTGCCAGGCGATCAGATAGCCCGGCGTCCGGGTGGCCTCGGCCTCCACTTGCCGGCCTTGATCGTCTTCCAGCAGGGCCTCCGTTCCCGCCACGCCCATGCGGCCGGCCGCCAGCACCGCCACCGTCATCATCGCCTCGTCGTAGCGGTCCGCAGCCATGAAGCGGCCGGAGGCATAGGGCAATTGCCGGTAGGCCGGCGCTTCGCCGCCTGCCGCCGCGCGCAGGACGATCCGTCCCCGCCCGCGCGTCCAATCGCCGCGCACCGTGCGCGCGCCGCTGCCCTTGATGAACCATTCAAACTGGCCCGAAGGCAGCAGAACCAGGCTGCTGGGCAACCAGTCCTCGTCGGCCGGCACATAGGTGCCGGCCGCCTTGTCCGGCGCGGCGGCCTGCACCGGCGCGCAGAGGCAGCCCAAAAGCAAAGCGGCGCAAACCCGCCAGGCTCGCTTGTTCATTCTTGAAACCCTCTCGCCATGAAGTCGATGCGCCGGGCTCAATGCCGGCCTCCCCCAATACGCTCGCCCCGCCGTTCCTCGGCCTGGCGTTGCTGCTCGCGCCGGATCTCCTGCGCTCGCGGCGCCTGGCAGATCGGCTTCTTATTGCTGTTGCCGTCGGTGAAGAACACCGTGCGGTAACGCAGATAAGTGCCGTGAGGTTCGCGCTTGCCCAGCGCGTAATGCATGAACCAGGCGCGGGAGTCGTGCACATGCTCGTCGTACAGCGCCATCAGCTTCTCGTCCTTGACCACCGCCGGGTACAAATCATTGCCATCCTCCCGCAGCATGACCAGTTCCGCCTGGCAATCGTCGCTGAACGGGCGGGACAAGCCGGTGAAGAAGGTGGCGAAGCCGCCAATCAGGTTGAAGGACAGCGAGGTTCGGCCCATGTAATCGTCGGCGAAGTCCTTGGCCCCTTCCCGCAACTGGGTCTGATCCATCACCGGCTCGTACTGCTTATTGAGGTTAGGTTTGAAACCCTCCGAAACCTGGCTCGCGTCCGCCTCTTTTCCCTTAGGCTTCAGCGTCACCCCGGTGGCAACGCCTTTGCGGCGCTGCGCCTTCCACTCCGACTCCTGCGCGTTCACCAGCCACTTGGGCGTGTCCTGGGAGTTTTTGTAAAACTCGGCGTTGCGATAACCCGGCCCGCCTTTCTCGTCGACGCCGCCTGCGTAACGGGCGATGCGCCAGGCGGTGATCTGCGCGGTCTGCCACTGCAGCAGGTCTTCCAGCGACGCGCCGCTGCCGGCATGCTGACGCCAGGCTTCGAAGCGTTGGATTAACTCCTCGTTATAAATAAACAAGCGGCTTGTCACATCGCTCATAAAGCGCCAGGGCTCGCGCCCCTCCAGCATGGCCAATTGCTCCGCATTGGCATCCTTCAGCAAGGCCTTATCTGCCTGCAAGGGCGCTCCTGCATCAAAAGCTAGCCGATACATATGCAGCAAGGGCAGTTGCGACAACAGCATGCCCTGCCCCTCGCGCGCCTTGCCCTGATCCTTGGGCGGATAACCGCCGCCCACATCGCTATGCATGCCGGGGTAGACCCATTCACCCAACACGCAGCCGGGATAACTGCGGTTGGCGATGGCCACCGAGTCCAGCGGAAAGCACAGCCGCTGCTCGTGCGCGCTGACCAGATGCGCGCAGCGCTTCAGATAGCCTGCCTCCGGCGGTAGCTTCATCGTGCCGTCGGCCCAGCCCATATGGCCTTCCGCCCCCGGCGCCAGCTCAGTCAGCCCCACCGAGGCCACGGTGTCGAACAGGCCGAGAAACTCCACCGCGACGGGGATGCCGCACAGCGTGCCGACCTCGACGTCCATTAATTCGCGCAGCCGCCACAGGAAGGAGCGCGCCTCGGCCGCGCCGCGCGAGAAGCCATAGATGTACAACTTGATGCGCAGGATTTCCGGCTTGTAGTCGGCTTCGCGCTTGGCGACAATCGGCGCCAACACTTTCTGCATCACCGCGCGGCGTTGCGCCAACGTGGTGCTGCTGCGTTTTTTGACGCCTTTGTCGTCTTCCTCATAGGTGTACTGCATGTCTTTGATTAATTGGAGAGCCGTGGCGTCGGACATTACCGGATCCCCCATCGCCACCTGCAATGCGCTGACGATTCGAGTAATCCCCCACAGAATGCGGTCTTCGCCCCCCGAGGCAAAACTCAAGCCACTGCTGCTAGGCTTATCCTCGCCGATTTCCTTGAATACTGTTCCAACACCTTGAATATAAAAGCTGTAATACCCCCACTCGTTGCCTTCACCATTACCAATAGACGCATTGAAAAGACGACGTACATTGCTGCTATTCACCGGATCGGCTTTGTCATCCGAAGGGCCATGATTATTGGTGCCATCAAAAAACAGGCTGGTATGTAGCACCTGTACACAAGGTGATGGTTGTCCCTCCTGCCTCGCTAGGCATTTGGCAAGGTCGACATCACGCTGCTGTTCACTTCTCCGCTGTATGACGCTTTGCAAATTGGTGGGCAGGTAACCCTCTCGCGGAAATCCCGGAGCAATTATTGCTGGCATTGCTGTCTCCCTCCCAAGCGTCTCACTACTTCTTGCCTCCACTCGGAAGAGGTTTTATTGCGCAAGTTGCTAAATACTTTCTGACGCTGGCCACAATCAATCACTGGATATACCTCATCGCAAGGCATGAACACCAACGATAAACCACAAGTATTTTCATAACGTGGAATAGAGATTGTTACCTTACGGTTGATATAATTCGCCTCGTGTCTCTCAAACCACTTAGAACCTTCGGCAGTGATAGAACCATACTTTCCTCTTGGCGGAGGCTTTTCTCCTCCCGGATTCACCCCTGGGCTAGGATCTTTCACCCACTCGATTGTTGCCGTCATACCTGGCTGCCACTTTTCCGGTAAATTGATGCAGCACTCCTCGCCACCAGAACCGCCAATTGCTTGGCCATTAAAGCTGGCGCGTACAATTTCCGCCTTTGGCATCGCGTTTACCACCCGCGCGCCAGCGCCTATAGTTTTGGACTGCGCCATGCTTTGACATCCAAGCAGGCTCAGGGTCAAGAACAGCCATGCACTAATAGAGAACCATTTCATCGTTTTCACCCTCAATGCTAAATTCCGATTTGCCGTTCCATTCCAAAACCATCGCCTGACAGGAACTGGCTCTAGCCGGGAATCATCCACCTCCCGAACACGTCTGCCGACCACCCAGCCGACGGATCATCTCCGGATAACGGTCTTCACGACCACGCAAGCCGCCCAACACCCGGCCCTGCTCCGCCGAATCAATCAGCGGATACACCTCATCGCAAGGCAGGAACACCAGAACCAGGGAAGACACTTTTTCATACTTGGGCACCGCCATCGTCACCTTGCGGCGAACATAATTCGCTTCATGCTCTTTCATCCAACGCTGCCACTCCGGCGGCGTCGTCCCGTCGGGATTCCAAGGCGGCGCACGTCGCCCATCAGGATTAAGCTCCGGACTCGGATCCTTCACCCACTCTATCGTCGCCGTCATGCCCGGCCGCCATTGCTCCGGCAGGCTGACACAGCACTCCTCGCCTCCACCACCGCCCATGCCCTGGCCATTGAAGCTGGCATGCACAATCGACGTGCCCACCACGGTATTCACCACTCGCGCGCCGGCGCCTAGGGTTTTGGGCCGCTCCATGCTCCGGCACCCGGCCAGGGCCAGGGCCAGCAGCAGCAAACCAATCGTTAAAGCGATCCTCGTCATGGTTTTATCCTCCATGCGGAAATACGGATTGACTCAGTCACACTGCCAACACGCCAAACGCACATGGCCAAGCCCGTCGAATTCATCTGCCTGCCGCACAGACCTTCCCTGCCCCCAAACGGCGAATGACTTCATCGTCCCACTCCGACGAAGCCAGCCCTCTCAGACCGCCAAACGCCCGGCCCTGCTCCGCCGAATCAATCAACGGATACACCTCGTCGCAAGGCAGGAACACCAGAACCAAGGAAGAGACGGTTTCATACCTGGGCACCGCCGTCGTCACCTTGCGGCGAACATAGTTCGCTTGATGCTCTTTCATCCAACGCTGCCACTCCGGCGGCGTCGTCCCATCCGGACTCCAAGGCGGCGCACGTCGCCCATCAGGATTAAGCTCCGGACTCGGATCCTTCACCCACTCTATCGTCGCCGTCATGCCCGGCCGCCATTGCTCCGGCAGGCTGACACAGCACTCCTCGCCTCCACCACCGCCCATGCTCTGGCCGTTAAAGCTGGCGCGCACAATCGACGTGCCCGCCACGGTATTCACCACTCGCGCGCCAGCGCCTAGGGTTTTGGGCGGCGCGATGTTCTGGCAAGCCGCCAGCCCCAAAGCCAAGACGCCACAAGCGCCCCACGCCAGCCATGGCATGTGCACCGCAGCCATCTCGCCACGGTTTGGCACTCGCATCACCATCCACCCTTGCCGGATTCCGCCGGCGCGTCGCAGCGCATGCGACCGCCCAGGCGTCGCGCCAGCTCCTGCCGCCACTCTGCCGAGGTTTTCTCCCGCAAACCGCTAAACACTTGCTGGCGCTGCCGGCAGTCAATCAGCGGATACACCTCATCGCAAGGCAAAAACACCAGGGACAAACCACAAGTATCCTCATAGGCCGGCACGGGGAGCGTAAGCCGATGGCGGACATAGTTAGCCTGGTGTTCCTTCAGCCAGTGGCGCCACTCCGGCGGCGTCGTTCCATCCAGATTCCAAGACGGCGCACGCCGCCCTCCTGGATTTACCCCAGGACTAGGATCCTTCACCCACTCTATCGTCGCCGTCATGCCCGGCCGCCACTGCGCCGGCAGGCTGATGCAACACTCTTCGCCGCCGGAACCGCCTATGGCCTGACCGTTAAAACTGGCATGCACAATCTCGGCGCCGGCCATGGTATTCACCACCCGCGCGCCGACGCCTATGGTTTTGGGCGATGTCGTGCAGCCGGACAGGAGCAGCAAAATCAGCCACCCGCAAAAACGCGCCCAGGCCGCGGCCATGCTCACGCCGGCTCTCTCAAGCGGCGCTCGATCAAGGGCTGGCGTTCCGGCTCCGACCACAGCTTGGCCCGGTCCGCCGCCCGGTGCGCCGCCGCCAGCCGCGCCATCAGTTCTTCCTGCGAGCTCAGCCCGTACATCGACGGCGTCAGCAGATGATCCTGACGCCAGCTTTCCGCCTGGTGCCAGACCATCAATTCGTCAATCTGCGACGGCGACAGGCTCAGGGTCTCCTCCTCCCACTGCGGCCAACTCCGCATCACGTCGACATCCGGCTCCAGACAGCGGGCGTTACCGTCACGGTCCAGCCAATGCCATTGCAAGGCCGGCTCCAACAGGAAACGCCGCTGCGCCGGCTCCAGCGCCTCGCTGACCGCGGCGAACACGCGCGGATCGTTGAAACGCAGCACGCCCTGTTGTCGGCCCTGGTCCCAAGAGGCTTGCAGACAGGCGCTCAGCCGCTCAGCCAAGGCGTCGAAATCCCAATCGCCCAACAGGGCCAGCAAGCGCGGCTCGCCCTGCCATTTATCCAGCTGCCGCGTCCATTTTTCCAATCCAGCCGGGGAGTGCAGCGGCAAACGCAGCAAGGCCGGCCCTTCGTCGGCGGCCTCGGCGTGCGGGGTCTCCAGCAAGAGGCTGCGCGGCATATGCATGGCAGGGGCGCGGCTCTGCCAAGCGTCGCCGATATCGCCCTGATCCACGATGAAGTCCAGCCACTCCAGCTCCGCCTGCCGCGCTTGCTCCAACAGCCGTTCCAGCCACGCGGCCGAAGAAGGTTTGGTCAACAGCACCGCCGGGCTCATTTAGCCGCCACCAAGGGATTGGCCTGCTTGAAGCCTTGCGCCATGCAGGTCTTGCAGACGGTGTTGGGGAAGCGCGGGAACGGCGGGGTCATGCTGGCCGGCCCGCTCCAATCGTGGCTTCCGCCCTTGAAGCTGACGGTGCCGGGCGCGTGCAGCTCTATCTTGCCGTCCTTGATCCGCACATAAGCGCCGCCGCTGGTCAGCAGAATCTCCTTCTTGCCGTTCCACAGCTGCTGGCCCTTGATGGCGGTGATCTTGACGTCCTGATCGCCGGTGACCTCGATGCTGTCGCTCTGCGCCTGCATCTGGATCTTGCCCTTGGCGGCGATCAGCTTCAGCGCGATCTGATCCTTGACCCCGGCCACGAACAGGCTGATGTGCTGGCCCACATTGTGCAGCCAGCGCCGGCCCGAGGTTTGGTTGGTGTCGCGCTGCGCCACCAGATCCAGATTGGTCCCCGCCGTCACGGTCTGGCTTTGCTGGCTCAAGCTGGCGATGCCGGCCGGCGCGGACAGCACGATTAGCGGTTGCTGGCCGGCTTGGTCCTTGGCGGTTTTGCCGTCCTTGTCGGTGTTGCTGCCAGCTTCCCAGGCTTTCAAGGCCGCGGCCTGGTGTTGCAGATGGCCTTCGGTTTTCTTGGCGGCTTTGGCGTTGTCCGCGCCAATTTCTTCCGGCCCGGTTTCCATGGTGTCGGCTTGTTGGCCGGTGGCGGTGTCGCCCAGGCTTTGGCTCAGGGCCAGGGCCGCGTCCAACTGGCTTTGCGCCTGTTCGCGCGCCAGCTGTTTGCCGGACGCGCCGTTCTGCGCTTCGGCGCTCAGCAGCAGGCCGTGGCCGGCGCGGATGGCGCCGTGGCTGTCGGTGCGCAGTTCGAAGCCGTCGCCGCGCGGCTCGGCCTTGCCGTTGCTGCGCGGCTGGGTGAGGAAGCCTTGGTTGAGTTGGGTTTTGCCCGGCTCGCTTGATAGCTTGGCGCGGACTTCGCCCGGCGTGTCGTCGAACAGCAGTTCGTTGTATTGGCCGCCCTGGTGTTCTTTGGACTTGATGCCGGACAGGGTTTTGTTGGCCGGCAAGGCGCCGGCGCCGCTGAAGTCCGGCGTCGGGTGGCTGCCGTTGTAGAGCACGCCGGTGATCACCGGGCGGTCGATATCGCCTTCGATGAAGTCGACCAAGACTTCCTGGCCGATGCGCGGGATGAATTGGTGGCCCCAGCCGGCGCCGGCGCTGGGCATGACCACGCGCAGCCAGCAGGAGGATTTGTCGTCCATCCCCGCGCCTATGCTCGGGTGTTCGTCCGGCCGCTGCCAGTGGAATTGCACCTTGATGCGGCCGTGCTGGTCGGTGTGGACTTCCTCGCCTTGCGGTCCCACCACGGTGGCGGTCTGTACGCCACGGGACTTGGGCTTGGCCAGTTCGGTGTGGGCATAGGCCGGGGTCAGCGGCACGCCGCGACGCTGGGCGTCGAAGTCGGCGCGGAAGGGTTGGGCTTCCTCGGCTTTTGCCAGCGCTTTGAGGTCCGCCGGCAGGTTGTTGCGCGCGCTTAAGGCTTGGCGGGTGACGACGAATTCGCGCTGTTCGCTGCTGTCGCCGTCGTGGGCCGGATGGTCGTCCAGGCGGAACCATTGGCCGGCGGCCAGGCCGCGCACCGAACCGCCGCCGCTGAACTGCTTGGCGTTGAGGTCATGCGCTTGCTGGCGCAGCTGGGCGTAGTGGCTGAGCTGGTCGGCGTCGCCGGCGTAGTACAGCGATTGCGGGTCGTAGTCGTGCAAGGAGGATTGCAGCGCCTTGCCGTTCTGCCCCTGGTCGATGCGGCTGTCGTCGCCGCTGTGCTGGGTCTGCACCGGCTGGTAGTCGAAGCTGGCCAAAGCCACCGCGCCGGGCACGATCTGGCGTTGGGCATTCCACTCGGTCAGGCCGTCTTCGGCTTCGGTGGCGTCGCTGCGGTGGAAACGCACCCGCTCGACGCCGGCCGGCGGCAGGCTGTAGGGGTCGTCGAAGGCGACCAAGCGCACTTGTGGCGTGTCGCCGTCCAGGTGATCGAAACGCCAGGCGTAACCCTCTTCGTGCAGCAGGCGCACGATGAAGTCGTAATCGCTCTCGCGGTATTGCAGACAGTAGCTGCGCGGCGACGCCGGGCCGGTCTTGAAGTCCTGGGCCTGGACGCGGGCGAACACCGGATTGGCCTGCTGATGCTCGCTCAGAATCTGCGTGACGATGTCCGGCACCGACTGGTCCTGGAACACCCGCGAGCTGACGCGATGACGCAGCAGCGCGAACGGCGGCTCTATGGTCAGCTGGTAGCGGCTGAAGCCGCCGTCCGAGCCCAGACACTCGGCCTTGGACACCACGCCGCAGCGCAGGCTCTCCGCGCCGGCGGCGTCCAGGATGCCGAGCCGGGCCGGCAGGCCGAGCAGGCTCTTGAGTTCGATCTTGCCGTCCGGAGACAAACAGCTCAGCTGGTAGGCGTAAGACCGGGACACGCCTTCTTCGCCGGCCAGGCTCAGCGGCAGCAGTTGCTCGGCCGCCACGCTGCCGTCGCCCAGGCTGAGGGTGAGTAGGCGCTGGTCCTGGTTGAAGGCGGAGGCGAAGCTGGCGAGCAGGGTGCTGGGGTCCATGGCGTTAACCTGATTCAAATCGACTGCGCAATTGGCGAGTCCTTAAGCAAACCGTGCGCGGCCGCGCCGGGTTTGCTTAAGCACCCGAAAACGCCCGGCCGCCCGCTTGCGCTGGGCGGCCCGGCGCCGAGATTCAGTTGGCGATCAGACGCACCGCGTGCAGCTGACGCTCGGTGTCGTAACGCACGGTGATTTTATTGGCCGGCACGCCGGCGTCGCTCAGGAACTGCTTGACGGCGATGGCGCGGGTTTGCGCCGCGGCGCGGGCATTGCCGATGTCGCCGCGGTAGCAGTGGCCGCGCACCAGGATGGATTTGGCGGTCTTGAGCTTGGGCAGCAGCAGTTGCAGTTGAGCCTCGCCCACCGGGGACAGTTTGGGGCTCATTTTTTCAAACGGGATCAGGTTGGGGTCTATGGCCATATTGGCGGCCACGGCCTTGTCCAGCGCGGCCTTCTCTTCCGCCGCCTTGATCACGGCGGGGTCGTTGGAGGCTTGTTGAGCGTTAGGATTGGTCTTGCAGCCCACCAGCGACAGGGCGAGCGCGGCGACCATCAGCAAACGTTTCATAGCATTACTTCCCGGATTGACTTTGACATGGGTAAAGGACATCCCGGAGCCCGCCGCGGCCAATCGGCGCGCGGCGGCCCCCGGGGTGCCTTAGAGTCTGTTCAAAGCCCGGCGGTCACGAGCGAAACAGGGCGAAAACAGCGGAAGAAACGGACTGGCCCTAGGGCGCATGAGCATTCCGAAGCGGTACTCGCCGTGCAAGGTCTCGCGCACGCCGCGGACATTGAACAGATTCTTGCAACCCGCCCAGGGCAGTGGGCGGGTTGGCACTTCTTCGCTACTGAGACTTAGGCGATCGCTTTGTTGGCGGTCAGGTCCCAGCCGGAGCTGACGTTACCGCCGCCGGCGCCGTCAGCGCGTTTCTGCTGGGTGTAGGTCCACTTGATCTTGCCGTAAGTGAAGCTCACTTTTTCGCTGGGGAAGCCGTTGTCGTTGGCGGAACCGTGCGGCTCAACCTTGGCGATCAGGACTTGCTCCATCTTGATCTCCATGTACTTCACCTTGTCGCCACCGGCACGGCACAGTTCGATGGTGATTTCCTTGATGTGCTGGCCCTTGCAGCAGGCTTCGTAGATCTTCGGGCTGGCTTTGTCCAGGAAGTGGGTGATTTCGTAAGCGGCGTGGTTCACGCGCTCGGCGGTGGCGCCGCCGGCGGAGCTGGCGGTAGCCTGGGCCGGCTGTTCCAGTTTGTGGGCAAAGGACTGGATTTCGATCCAGTCTTTGTGCTTGTCGTCGCTGCTTTCGCCAGGAATACCGTCAATTTTCAGGAATGCATCAAAAGCCATTTACTTCTCCTTAGAACAAAGGTCAAAAATTGGAGGCGAGCCCTCCCATTCCAAAAGACGCCCGCGCCCGCCGCCGCGCCGGAACCCGGCGGACGCGCGCAGGCTCTCCAGCCTTAACCCGCCGGCTGCGGCAGCTCCGCCACCAGACGCAGGGAAATGGTCAGTTCATCCAGCTGGAAATGCGGCCGCAGGAAGGCGGCGGCGCGATAGACGCCCGGTTTGCCCGGCACTTCCACCACGTCGACGCGCGCTTCGCGCAGCGGGTATTTGGCTTTGGCTTCCTGGCTGGCGGAGTCGTCCAGCAGCACGTATTGCGCCAGCCAGGTGTTCAGGAAGTCCTGCACGTTCTGGCGCGAGGCGAAGCTGCCGATTTTGTCGCGCATGATGGATTTCATGTAATGCGCGATGCGCGACACCGCGAAGATGTAGGGCAGCTGGGTGGACAAACGTGCGTTGGCGTTGGCCGAATCGGTGTTGTAGGTCTTGGCCTTCTGCACCGATTGACCGCCGAAGAAGGCCGCGTAGTCAGTGTTCTTGCAGTGCACCAGCGAGATGAAGCCCAGATCGGACAGCAGTTTTTCGGTGCGGTCGGTAATCGCCACTTCGGTGGGGCACTTGAGCGCCACTTCGCCGTCGTCGGTCTTGAAGGTGTGGGCCGGCAGGCCTTCCACCAGGCCGCCGCCTTCCACGCCGCGGATGGCCGCCAGCCAGCCGTATTGGGCGAAGGCGGAGGTCAGGCGCGCGGCGTAGGCGTAGGAGGCGTTGGTCCACAGGTATTTTTCGTGGGTGCTGCCGTCCACGTTTTCCTCAAAGTCGAATTCCTCCACCGGTACGTTGTCGCGGCCGTAGGGCAGACGGCCCAGCACATGCGGCAAGACCAGGCCGACGTAGCGGGAGTCTTCGGATTCGCGGAAGGATTTCCACTTGGCGTATTCGACGGTGTCGAAAATCTTGGCCAGATCGCGCGGCTTGCCCACGTCGGTGAAGCTCTCCAGGCCGAACAGGCCGGAGGAAGCGGCGGTGATCAGCGGCGCGTGCGCGGAGGCGGCCACGTGGGACAGTTCGTCCAGCAGGTAGAAGTCTTCCGGGTGGCGGGTGAATTCGTAATCGCCCACCAGGCCGGCGTAAGGCGCGCCGCCGAAGGTGCCGTATTCTTCTTCGTAGATCTTCTTGAACAGCGCGCTCTGGTCGAACTCCGGCGCCGCCTTGAAGTCCTTGACCAGGTCTTTCTTGGAGGCGTTGAGCACCTTGATCTTGAGCATGGTGCTGGTTTCGGACTCCATCACCAGGTATTTCAGGCCGCGCCAGGAGGCTTCCAGCTTCTGGAAGTCGTTGTGGTGCATGATCTCGTTCAGTTGCGAGGAGATCAGCGCGTCGATCTCGGCGATGCGCGCGTCTATGCTGGCGGACAGATCACGCGATACGCTGACGCTGCCTTCCAGCACCTGGTCGACCAGTTCGCCGATCAGGTCGCGGGTGTGGCCCTTCTCGTTGTCGTTGGTGGCGACGCGGCTTTGCTCGATGATGGAGTCGAGCAGGCTGCCTGCCGCCGCCGGGGCTGCGGCCGCGCCGGCCTCAAGTTGTTGTTCTGCGCTCATCTATCACTCTCCCGCTTTGTCCGGATGCGCGGCCTGGCTGATCGCCTTCAGCTTTTCCGTATCGCGCACCACTTCGTCCAGCAATTCTTCCAGCTTGTCGTTGCCCGCCATCTTGTTGCGCAGATCGGCCAGGCGCTTGCGCGCGTCCAGCAGCTTTTTCAGCGGCTCGACCTGATCCACCACGTTCTGCGGCTCGAAATCCGCCAGTTCGTCGAAGTTCAGCTCCATCGCCAGCTGGCTGCCGTCTTCTTTCAGCTTGTTGTCCACCTTGATGGCCAGGCGCGGCGCCATGCCCTTGAGCACTTCGTCGAAGTTGTCGCGGTCGATCTGAACGAACTTGCGTTCCTTCATCTTGGGCAGCGGCTCCTTGCTGTGGCCGGAGTAATCCCCCAGCACGCCCAGCACGAAGGGCAGTTCCTTGGTTTCGATGGCGTCGCCGATTTCAACGTCGTAGGTGATCTGCACGCGCGGCGGGCGTACCCGCGACAGTTTTTTCTGTGTGCTTTCTTTGGCCATGATGGTTCTCTCTCAAGTTCACAAAGCTCTGATTGGAGCGGCTTCGGCGAATGTCGCCGGCCGCTCCGGTGTTACGCCACTACTCAGGCCACGCTGCGCGACAGGCTGGACGCCACCTCGCGCAGCTGCGCCACCGAAATGGACGGATCGTTCAGCCTCCGCCCCAGGATGTAAGCCGCTTCGGCGTAGGCCTGGTGGTTGCGCCACGGCGCGTGCGGCTCGGCCACGTCGACGATGAAGCGGGCGTCCAACTGCCCTCCCCAGCACTGTGCGACGATCTGTTCGTTCAAATCTCCCGGCAGCAAGGCCAGGAAGCGGCCTTCCGGCCGCTGAATCAGCAGGCATTGCTCCGCCTGTCCCGCCTGGCCGGCGGTGGCCGCCTGGTACAACGACAGCCAGGTGGCCGCGGCCAGCATGTCTTCGCCGTCGCGGTCCGGCAGCGGCAGCAGATAGGTTTGCGCCGTCAGGCTGCCCTGGAACTTGCGCAGCAGCTGATGATGGAAGGTGAAGGCCAGCAGCACCGTCTCCAGATCCGGCAGCCCGCGGCCGCTCAACAACCGGCTCAGATGGGAGGCCGGCGTCACGCTCAGATGCCGTTCCAGCAACTGCTGGGCCAGATCCAGATCCGCCACGGAGGAAATGCCGAACAAGGACTGCTCCTCCAGGAACTGGCGGCAGGCCAACATTTCCACCGCGTTGTCGATGGCGCTGCTCAATTGCTCCTTAAGGCCGGAGAAGAACAGTTCGTTGGCCAGCATCAGCACCGACAACGGAGGCAAGGCCGCGTCGCAAGGCATCAGCGAAGCCGCCACCAGCGGGTAATTGCGGCCGCTTTCGTCGCGGCTGGGCTGCATCACGCCCAGCGACAGCCACATCTGGTCGCGGCTGCGCAGCACGAAGCTGGTGCCCGGCATCGCGCGGTAGCGCTCCACCGCCTCCGGGCCGGATTCCAGCCCGCCCAGGCTTTGCGCCAGCAGCTGGTCCAGCTGGGTGGCCGCCGGGTGGGTGGCGTTGACGCGGACGAAATCGCCGCGGCGCGGCAATTTGCCGAAAATGCAGAATTGCGGAGGCGTTTCCTGCGCCCGCTTGAAATTGAACGCCATGACTATGTGTCTCCCTTAAAGCGTCACGCGCTCAGGCAAGGTCAGCTTGTACAGCTTGTTCAGTTGCAGCGGATTGACGCCGCCAACCATGCGGAAATTGAATTTCACCGTCTGCGCCTCGCCGTCGGCCTTGCGCAGGTTCCAGGTGAGCTGGGCGGAGTCCGGGCTGTCCTGGCTGACCTTGGCGCTGGAGAGCAAACGCATCAGGCCCATGCGGCCCGGCTGGTTGCCCACCACGCTGCTGGCCCCGCTGTAGGACACCACCTGGATGCGGGCGCCGGCGTTCTGGCCGTTGCCCGGCCAGGTGAACGGCTGCCAGGCCTGCGGGCCGTTGCGGTAGCGCAGTTCCTGGCCGTCCACCTCGAACACGATTTCGGACAGGCCCGGCGTCGGCGTCGGCTGCAGTTCGAAGCGGGTGTTCTCGCCGTCTTGCAACTGGGCGTTGGCCAGCGCGGACAGGCTGCTGACGCTGGACAGGAAGGCCGGGTTGAACTTGACCCCCATATTGCCCCAGGCGCGCGGCACCAATTGGTCGCCCTTCTTCTGCACCAGGCCGTTCAGGTATTTGTTGATGAATTTGTCCAGCGTGCCGTCGTTGGCTTTGACGAAGCGGCTGATCTCCGCCACCGAGGCGCTGTTGCTGGAATCCGCGAACGGGTATTTGCCGGCCAGCTGCTTCCACTGCGGCAGCACTTCATTGGCCCAGGCCTGGTTGATGTCGTTGGCCACCGGTCCCAGCAAGGCGTTGTAGGACTGGGTCAGCGGACGCACCAGCATGGGCCGCACCATCTCGCCGGTTTCCGGCGTGACCTGGCTGAGCAGGGTGTTGTCGACGAAGGAGGCGGTGTCGCCCAGCTCCGAGCCGGAACCGCCCAGGGTCGCCTGCAAGGCGGCGCGCGCCTGCGGGCCGGGCTCGTCTGTGCTGGAGATCGCCGCCAGCTTGGCTTTCAGCTTGGCCAGCTGATCCAGATAGGCGTTGATCGGCGGATTGTCGCCCTTGACCAGTTGGGCGACGCCGGCGAACTGGCGGCCCACTTCGCCGTACAGCTTGGCCTTGTCCGCCTGGGCCGGCGCGCTGCCGCCCTTGAGGAATTCCGCGGTTTTTTCCAGCATCGACTGCTTGGCGTTTTCCAGCGAGCGGTTCAGCTCGGACGGGTTGTCCCAGGCCGTCTCCATCGCCGCGCGCGCCAGCACCAGCTTGATAGGCGAGCTTTGCTTGTCGGACAGCCGCGCCATCGCGGAGGCGGACTGAGCCGGGTTGCTGAAGTCGCGGGTGGTGACGCCGATCAGGAATTTCTTCCAGGCGGCGGCGTATTGGCCGCGGTACAGGGCTTCCAGCGCGGCGCGGTTTTTCTCCACGTCGCCGTCCCGGCCCAGATTGTCCTGAGAGGACGAGGCCAGTACCCAGTCGTCGCTGCGGATTTCGCCCTTGCTGGCTTCGTCGATCGCGGCTTTGACGTAGCCGTTCCAGGCTTCGCGGGTGTAAGCCCCCTCCACCATCTGGCTGCCGGCCATCACGTCCAGGTCGCGGTTGTCCAGGATCCGCGCCACGGTCAGCGGCGCGAAGCGGGTGTTGGCGCGGGCCTTGATCTCATTGAACACCCGCTCCTGAGCGGACAGGCGCTTGAAGGAGCCGCGCAACACCTCGCGCGCCTCGCCCACCACCTTGGCGTTGTTGTCGATCAGCGGCAGATCCGCTTCCTTGATCTGGCTGACGTAGAAGGCTACCAGCTTCTCGGCCACCGCCATCACCTCTTCCACCGAATACTGGCCGCGCTGGCTTTCCAGGTAAGGCCGCCAGTAGCGCGGCAGCTGGTCGATCAGATGCGCTTCGTCCATGCGCTTCTGCTCGTGCAGCATCAGATAGGTTTTCAAGGCGTTGTAGCTGGCGTCCAACTGCTGCGGATTGCGTTGCGCAGCGGCGGTCTCGCCTTGCGCGGCGGAAGCTTCCAGCTTGGCCGTGGTGGCGCGTTGCGGCCAATCCAGCGCGCTCAAGTTGATATTGGGCAGGCCGCCGCGCGGCGCGTGCTTTTTAGGCTTGGGCTTGAACGGCGCCGGAGCCGGCGCGGCCGGCTTGGGCGGTTCGCTCACCACCGGAGCGGGCGCGGGCGTAGGCGCGGGCGCTTCCGGCTTCAGGGCCACCAGCGTGGTTTCCAGATTGCGCTGCACCGGGCGCAGCATCGCTTCCTTCAGGCCGGCGAAGTACTCGCGGCGCAGTTGCGGCTCCAGCTCCTTGCCCTGGTACAGACCCAGGCCCACTTGCCACGGCGCGCCGTTCTTGCGGTAGGACTGCAATTCCTCCAGGCGCTTCTGCAGGATCTGCAGCGAACGCAGCTTGTCGTACAGCTGCCCGCTAGCGGCCAGCTTTTGCGCCTGCGCGCGCTCGGCCTTCACCTCGTCCAGCAAATGCTGGTTGCCGATGAAGGACCAGGTCCAGAAGCTGGCCAGCGCGGCCAGCGACAACACTCCGGCGGCCATGCCGAACAGACGCCAGCGGCTGCCGCTGGGCTTGGTCTGCCGGGAGATCAGGTGTTGATCCTGGAACAGCACATCGCGGAACAGATTGCGCAGGAAGTAGCTGTAAGACGCCGGCGCCTGCTTCATCTCCTGGCCGCCCTGGCTCAGGTCGAACTGGCCTTGCACGCGATTGGCGGCCACGATGCGCGGCACGCCCTCTTGCAGGGCGCTGGAGAAATAGAAACCGCGCAGCAAAGGCCGCGCGTGGTAAGGGTCTTCTTCGTGTAGCAGTTTGACGAACTTGACCACCGCCTCTTTCAGGCCGTGGAATTCGATGGGGAAGGCGAAATGGGCCGGCTTGACCTGATCGCCGCGGTACTGGATCAGTTTTTCCTCGCCGGCCTGCACCAGGCCGCGGTACAGGAGCTCGAACTGCTGGCCGGTCACATTGGCCACGTCGAAGCCCGTGCCCTGGTCCGCGCTCAGCGTCGCGCCCCAGACCCTGGCGCGGTCCTCGTCGCTGGCGTCCTGGAAGAACTGGGCGAAACCGCCCAAGAGGTCCAGCTTGGTGAACACCAGATAAATGGGCACCAAGAGGCCGAAGGTGTTGCAGACCTCGTGAATGCGCTCGCGGATCTGGCGCGCGTACAGGGTGAAGCCTTCGCTATGGTGCTGCGCCAGCTCCGGCAGGCTGATGGCGATCAAGATGCCGTTGACCGGCGCCTTGGCCCGGTGTTTTTTCAGCAGCTTGAGGAATTCCAGCCACTCCACCCTATCTTCGCTCTGGGTGGCGTAGCGGCCGGCGGTGTCCAGCAGTACGCCCTCGGTGGAGAAGAACCAGTCGCAGTTGCGGGTGCCGCCCACGCCCTGGATGCCGCTCTTGTCGCTGAAGGGGAAGGTCAGGCCGGACTGCAGGATGGCCGAGCTTTTGCCCGCCGCCGGGTGGCCGATGATCATGTACCACGGCAGCTCGTACAAGGCGGCGCTGCCGCTGGCGCTGCCCAGCTTGGATTTCTTCAGGGTGTCGATCGCCCCCAGCAGCCGCTGGCGCAGCAGGGTGACCTCGGCGCGCTTGTCGGAGCTGGCGTTGATGACCGCCTCGTCCGCCTGCTTGCGCAGCATGCGCTCAAGCAGGCCGCCGGCGCGGCGCGCCAATACCTGGCCCACCAGCAGGGTCAGCACCCAAAACAACATGACGCCGATAATCCAGCCCAAACGGGCCTCCAGCGACTCCAAGCCCAACCACGGCCCCAGGAACCAGATCAAAGCGATCAGGATCAGGAACCCGATTGCCGAAGCCACTTTGGCGTGACGCAGCCAACCTTTCATAAACACCCACCACCTTCTTTTAAACCGTTATTTTTTGAGCAGGGACTTCAGCGAGCCTGAGCGCTCGATATGCCCGAAGTCCTTGAAGCTCCAGTTGCCGCCCCAAGTCAGGCCGGCCGCCGTCGCCTCTTCCCCCAGCGCGTTGTAAGCCTGCATCGCCCAGGGATCGCGTTCCGATATCACTACCTTGCCTTCGCGGATCGGCGCCAAATCCACCGCCAGGCCGTATTGATGCTTGCTCTGTCCGCCTTTAGCCTTGGTCACCAGCGTGGCCTGCCCGGCCAGCGAGTCCTGGCGCTCCGGGCTGCGATAGCCTTCCAGCAGCACCATGGGGAAGCCCCTGGCCTTCATTTTTTCCATCACCCGCAGCACCACCTGCACAAACTCCGGATTCAGCTTGCTCCAGTCCCGGTCCGCATGGCCCAAGCTTGGGCGCTCCGCTATGACGTTGACAAAAGCTTCCGGCGGAAGCGGCGGCGGGGGCACCAGTTTTTCTTCCAACAGCGTTTGCTTAATTCTTATGCCCTGCGCATATTCTGCCGCTTCGAACTCGGGACTGCGATGAAAACGATTCAATTTCAGCGTGATCGCCACCGCCAGCGCCACCAGCAACAGCGACACCACCGGCAGCCACACCCGCCAGTAACGCGCGGCGGCGCTGGGCGCCCGGCGCGACGCACGCAAAAAAGCGGCGCTCACCGCCCGCTTTTCAGTCAGTGTTTCCGGCCCTGCGGCCATGGCTCCGGCCAAAGCCTCCGCCCCAGGCAGAACAGGCTTTGGCGAGCGGCTCCCTTCCAAGATGCGGGGCTGTCCCAAGAAGAATTTCCAGCCCAGCCAGGACAGGAGCAAAACGATGCCAAGCACCAGGATCGGCAAGATATAGTTCAAATGCATTTTGACGCGAGACGATAAATGACATTACAATTTAAATCAATAGCTTGAGCTACCCGATCTCTGATTTTAACCGCCGTATGCAAATCAATTTGCGACGGAGCATGCATTCCAATTAAACCAAAAATTTGGGATACTTTCGATAGCAGATAGTCACAAATCCAATCGTTAGGAACCGCCGTCATGATGAAAAAACGCCCCAGCTGGCAACGGGCCCGCGCCCTATTTTACGCCATCGCCATAGCCTCTCTGACCGCTTGTTCCAGCACCAAGACCATCGACATCAAAGCGGAAGGCAGCCCGTCGCTAAACCGCGACGCCAAAGGCAAACCGCTGTCCGTGGTGGTGCATGTCTACCAGCTCAAAAACCAGCAGGCTTTCAACCGCCTGACCATGGAGGCCCTGTCCAGCGGCAAGCCTGAATCAGAACTGCTGGGCGACAGTCTGATCAACAGCAAAGAACTGACCTTTTTGCCAGGTGGTAAAGTGACGCTAGAAGACGTCACCATTGAAAAAGACGCTCAGTTCATCGGCGTCGTCGGCTTTTTCCGCCGTCCGGACGCCCACTTCTGGCGCCTGTTGTACGACGCCGACGCCGTCCGCAGCAAAGACCTGAGCTTCCGCGCCGCCGATTGCCACCTGGAAGCCATCAAACCCAAAGCGTTGACCCTGCCCGGCCAGCCCGCGTCCGCCAAGGCGGATTGCGCCGGCAGCCGAAACTGAAGCCTGCCGCGGCGCCGGGCCGACGCTGAAAATTAACAAACTCTTTTGCATGACAAGGGCGCCGCTCTTGCTGCAAAATGTCGCGCATTTTAGCGATCGTGTACACAGTTTGAACAGGGTGTTATTACCGGATGCGGGCCGTTCCGGCCATGACGTGGCTCAAAGCCCATGCGCTTCTTCGCCCGCGGCGGCCAGGCCCGGCTGACAAGCCGATGAATTTCCAGGCGCAATTGAGATTGAAGTAGATTTCCAGACAAGGTGTATCAGTAATGCAACAAGCCAAACGAGTGCTCTGGGGCGAAGGCATGTTCCTGCGCCCGCAGCACTTTCAACAGCAAACCCTCTTGCTGGAGCAGCACGTCGCCGCGCGGCAGCAACTGAGCCAACGCCACGGCTGGGGCCTGCAACACATCGTCTTGGACGAGCAGGCGCTCAAGGGCGGCACCGTCCGCATCGACGGGCTGTCCATCCTGTTCCGGGACGGCACGCTGTTCCAGGCGCCGGCCAGCGCGCCGCTGCCGCTGTCCCGCGATCTGAACACCTTGCCGCAAGCCGGCATCAAGACCACGCTTTACGCCTGTCTCGCCCATATGCAGCCCTACGGCGGCAACACCCGCAACGGCGAGCTCATGTCCCGCCCCACTCGCTTCCAAAGCGCCAGCGCGGAAGTGGCCGATCTCTACACCCAGGCGCTGGACGCCAATCTGTCCACGCTGGAGCTTGACGTGCGGCTGATGATTGAGGAAGAGAACCGCGACGGCTACGACGCCATTCCGCTGTGCCGGCTGGAAAAGGACGCCACCGGCCAATGGGGCCTGGGCGGCGGCTTCATTCCTCCGCTGGCCACGGTGGAAGGCTCGCGCGAGGTCAGCCACATGCTGCGCCGCCTGCTGGACATCCTGCTGGTCAAGAACCAGGCGCTGTCCGGCGGCCAGCGCGAACGCGCCAAGAACGTGATGGAGTACAGCTCCAGCGACATCAGCTCCTTCTGGTTGCTGCACACCGTCAACCGCAACTTCGCCAAGCTGCGCCACCTGTCGCTGTCCAGCCCGCTGCATCCGGAAGAGCTGTATCTGGCGCTGGCCGAATTCTGCGGCGAGCTGCAGACCTTCTCCACCCATTACACCCTGTCCGACATCCCGGCCTATCGCCACGACGACCTGCACGCCGTGCTGGCCGCGTTGGACACGCAGATCCGAGAACTGCTGGAAACCGTGATCTCTTCGCGTTACGCCATCATCCCGCTGCATTCGCCCAAGCCGTCCTTCTACATCGGCCGGCTGGAAAGCGACCGCCTGCTGGAGAACGTCGATTACTACCTGTCGGTGCAGAGCGAACTGCCGGCCAGCCAGATCATCGACAGCGTGCCGCTGAAGATGAAGATCGGCGCGCCGGACGACGTGGAAAAAATCCTCAACTCCGCCATGCGCGGCGTGGCGCTCAGCCATGCGGCGCAAACTCCGTCCGCCATTCCGGTGCGCGTGGGCAACCACTATTTCGCGCTGGAGCCGCACGGCGAGATCTTCGGCCGCATGCTGCAATCGCGCAGCATCTGCATCTATATGCCGCAGACGCTCTCCAACCTGACGCTTGAACTGATCGCCGTATTCCGCTGAGGCCGCCATGAACCAAACCGCCGCAACTCTACAAGAACGCCCGCTGGCCGTAGCCTCCGCCTCGGCGCCCACCCTGCGCGAAATGCTGGAAGACGGCATCTACCTGCTGTTCCTGCTCCGGGACGGCAACGCCCCCAGCAGCGCGGTGGAGTTCAACCGCCGCGTCGACCAGTTTCTGAACCAGTACGAGCGCAACGCGCGCAACTTCGGCAAGGACCAGAACGCCATCAACCACTCCAAGTACGCGTTTTGCGCCTTGATGGACGAGATCATTCTGTCCTCCGAGTTCGACATCCGCGACGAATGGGAGCGCATGCCGCTGCAACTGCGGCTGTTTGGCGAGCATCTGGCCGGCGAAGGCTTCTTCAACCGCCTGGAACAACTGCGTCTGGACCCGGCCGCCCATATCGAGCCGCTGGAAGTGTTCTACACCTGCCTGTTGCTGGGCTTCCAAGGCAAATACCTGCTGGAAGGCCAGGAAAAGCTGGGCTACCTGACCCACAAGCTGGGCCAGGAAATCCAGCAAGTGCGCGGCGGCAAGGCCGAGTTCGCGCCCAACTGGCAGCTGCCGCAACGCTTCCAGGCCTTTGTCCGCCATGAACTGCCGCTGTGGCTGTACTTCGCCCTGCTGGCGGTGGTGGGCGCCGGCATCTTCGTCGCCTACCGCTGGCTGCTGTCCAACCAGCTCCAATCCATTTTCGGCCTGTAAGCCATGCACAGCAGCCGCCACGCCCAGATCCTGCCGTCGGTGCTGGACCGGCTGCTGGACGACCAGCCGGACAACAGCCACGGCGCGGAAACCATGTTGTACGAACTGCCGCAGATCAAGCGCTCGCTGGCGCGGGATCTGGAAGCGCTGCTGAACACCCGGCTCGCGCCCTTGCAAGAACTGTTCGACATGTACCCGCAGGCCCACGACAGCATGTTGAGCTTCGGCATTCCGGACCTGTCCGGCATCAGCCTGCTCAATCCGCAAGACCGGGAACTGCTGCGCGAGCAACTGCGCCGCGCCATCGAAGTGCACGAGCCGCGGCTGTCCCGCGTGCGGGTGAACCTGGACGCGCCGCGCGAGATGGAGCGCCATCTGCGCTTCCGCGTCGACGCGGTGCTGAAAGTGCATCCGCACCGGCCGCCGGTCACCTTCGACGCCACCCTGCAACTCTCCTCCAACGTTTACAAGGTACAAGGCTGACCCAGCCTGACAGCGCCCCATGGACCCCAGCACCCTGCTCGCCAGCTTCGCCTCCGCCTTCAACCAGGACCAGCGCCTGCTCACCCTCAGCCTGGGCGACGGCAGCGTGGCGGCCGAGCAATTGCTGCCGCTGAGCTTGGCCGGCGAAGAAGGCGTGTCCCGGTCTTACGCCTACCAGCTCACCTGTCTGTCTCCGGACGGCAAGATCGAACTCAAGAGCCTGCTCGGCCTGCCGGCCCGGCTCGGCATCCTCGACGCCGCCGGCGCGGAGAGCCTGCGCTGCGGCGTGGTGTCCAAGGCCGAGTGCCTGGGCTCGGACGGCGGTTTCAGCCGCTACCAGCTGACCATTGAGCCGCCGTTCGCGCTGCTGCGCCACCGCATAAGCTCGCGGGTGTTCCAGGATCAATCGGTGCCGGACATCGTCACGCAGATCCTGAGCGAGCATCAGCAGGCCAATCCGGTGTTCGCCCGCGTCCAGGCCCAGGACTTCAAGACCGGCCCGGCGTCGCCGCGCAGCTACTGTCTGCAATACCGCGAGAGCGATTACGACTTCATCGTGCGCCTGCTGCACGAAGAGGGTTACGCCTGGCGTTTCGATCACCTGGACGGCGACACGCCACAAGTGCGCTTGGTCGCCTTCGACGACCCCTACAGCCTGCCGCCGGCCGGCGTCGAGCGGGTGCGTTTCCACCGCAGCGACGCCACCGAGGCCGAGGACGGCCTGACCGAGTGGAATGCCCAGCGCCAGATCGTGCCCGGCGCGGTGGCTTTGGCCAGCTTCGATTACCAGCCGGTGCAGACCCAGCACAGCGGCGACGACAGCCGCATCGATCAGGGCCAGAACGGCAAGGCGCTGCAATCCTCCTTGCACGACTACGACCCGCAATCGCTGTACTACGCCGGCGACGCCGACCAGCTCAGCCACTACGCCCAGCTGCGCCAGCAAGCGCATGACCTGAACGCCAAGCAATTCAGCGGCGGCGGCAGCGTGCGCGGCCTGGCCGCCGGCCAGTGGTTTCGCCTGGACGACCACCCGGCCCACGACGGCGACAGCAGCGAACAGCGCGAATTCGTCGTCACCCGCCAAGCCTTAAGCGCGCGCAACAACCTGCCGGCCGACCTCAAAGCGCTGGCAAAAGCCGAGGACGCCCAACCCTTCCGCGCCGACTTCGACGCCCAGCGCCGCGGCGTGCCGCTGACCCCGGCCTACGCCCACACCGAACTGGCCAAGCCCAAGTCTCGTGGCGTACAGACCGCCACCGTGGTGGGACCGCAAGGCGAAGAAGTCCACACCGACCAGCACGGCCGCATCAAGGTGCAATTCCACTGGCAGCGGCCGGACGAACACCCGAGCATTGGCGCGGGGATGGACGACAAATCCTCCTGCTGGCTGCGCGTGGTCATGCCCAGCGCCGGTGCCGGCTGGGGCCACCAATTCATCCCGCGCATCGGCCAGGAAGTGCTGGTCGACTTCATCGAAGGCGATATCGACCGCCCGGTGATCACCGGCGTGCTCTACAACGGCAGCCACCCCCCGCCGGATTTCAGCGGCGCGGGCGCCTTGCCGGCCAACAAAACCCTGTCCGGCATCAAATCCAAGGAACACCAGGGCGGCCAGTACAACGAACTGCTGTTCGACGACACCCCGGGCGAAGTCAGAGCCAAACTCAGCTCCGAACCCGGCAAAACCCAACTCAACCAAGGCTTCCTCACCCAGCCGCGCAGCAACGGCAAGGCCGAGCCGCGCGGCGACGGCTTCGAACTGCGCACCGACAACCACGGCGCTATCCGCGCCGGCCACGGCCTGCTGCTGTCCACCGAAGCGCAGAACGGCGCGTCCGGCAAACAACTGGCGCGCGAACAGGCGCAAAGCCAGCTGGATGCGGCCTTGGCCCTGAGCCAAAGCCTGGGCGACACCGCCAGCGGCCAGCAGGCCGATACCATGGAAACCGGGCCGGAAGAAATTGGCGCGGACAACGCCAAAGCCGCCAAGAAAACCGAAGGCCATCTGCAACATCAAGCCGCGGCCTTGAAAGCCTGGGAAGCCGGCTCCAACACCGACAAGGACGGCAAAACCGCAAAAGACCAAGCCGGTCAGCAGCCGCTAATCGTGCTGTCCGCGCCGGCCGGCATCGCCAGCCTGAGCCAGCAAAGCCAGACCGTGGCGGCGGGGACCAATCTGAACCTGGTGGCGCAGCGGGACAGCAACCAAACCTCCGGCCGGCGCTGGATCCACAATGTGGGCCAGCACATCAGCCTGTTCGTGGCCGGGGTCAAGGACCAGATTGCGCTGAAGCTGATTGCCGCCAAGGGCAAGATCCAGATGCAGGCGCAGAGCGACAGCATCGAGGTCACCGCGGACAAGGATGTGACCGTCACCGCCTGCAAGGGCAAGGTGGAAATCGCCGCCGGCCAGGAAATCCTGCTCACCAGCGGCGGCGGCTATATCCGGCTCAAAGGCGGCAATATCGAAGTGCACTGCCCGGGCGAAGTCAGCGTCAAGGGCGCCAGCCACGCGCTCACCGGCCCGGCCAGCCTCAGCACGCCCACCCCCACCTTCAACAAGCCGGGCATGGGCAATCTGCAAGTGATTCACGATTTCGCCAACGGCTACTCCATGGACCAGGGCAAATTCGTGCTCACCGACGCGCTGGGCGTCAAGCACAGCGGCGTGCTGGACGCCGCCGGCAAGGCCATGGTCAACGGCCTGCCCACCGGGCCGGCGCAAGTACAATTCCTGGGCCGTCCGCACAAGAGCGAGGCGGACATCTTCCCCTTTGTGCCGCAGCCGGAAGCGGCGCTGCAAAAAATGGGCGCCGCGGTGCAACAGCAGGCCATGAGCCAGCTGGGCAGCCTGGTGGGCAAGGCGCTGCCTCCCGGCGCCGCCGGCCTGGCGCAAAACCTGGCCCAGGCCAAAGGCGCCGTGGACCAGGCCAAAGCCATGGCCTCCCAAGCCCAGGCCGCGCTGCAGCAAGCGCGCGACATCAAACAACTTGCCTCCGGCGCGTCCCTCCCCTCCGCCGCCGGCATGATCAAGAATATCGTTTAAGAGCCCTCCTCCGACATGAGCACCGCAGCCCAAGCCAAACCCGTCGCCGTAATCAACGGCACGCCGCAAAACGCAGCCCAGGTCATCCAGCAAACCGGCAAGACCTTCGATCAATGGCTGCAAAGCATCAGCGACGGGCATCTGTCGGTGGACAGCCTCAAGACCATAGGCAGCGCGGTGCCCATTGTCGGCAACCTGATCTCGGTGGGCGACGTCATCGTCGACCTGATGGAGATGTCGGAAAAGAGCAAGAAAAAACAGGAAGTCGACGTCTTCGACTGGCTGTTTCTGGGCGTGGACCTGGTGGGCGTGGTGCCGGCCGCAGGCGGCCTGTTCAAAATGGGCGCGCGCCCCACGCTGAAGCTGTGCGCCAGCAGCGTGCGCCGCGCCGGCGGCGACTGGCTGAAAATGGAGCTGTCCGCCTCGCTGACCCAAAAAGTGGCCAATATGTTGCCGGCCGACTTCCGCAATATGCCGGACCAATGGGTCAAGCACGTAGACAGCAAAATGCAGAGCACGCTGGAAACCTGCGGCGGCAAAGGCAAGGTCATCATCTCGGACCTGGCCAATCTGCTGATCAGCCTGGGCTCCGGCAACTTCAGCGGCTACGTCAAACAGCACGTGCCGCAAGCGCCGGTCAAATACCATCTGGAGAAAACCAATAAGCAAGGCTTCTGGGCATCGGTGGGCGCGGAACTGGACGCGCTGAACCGCGCCGCCGCCAGCGCCAAGAAAGAAGCCGCCGCCGGCATGACCGTGGCCGCGGCCAAAGGCATAGACATGGCGCTGAAAGGCAGCGCCGCCGCCCGCATGATGCTGAGCCTGGGCCGCACCCTGCTGGCCTGGGCCGGCCAGCTCACCGCCAAGCTGCTGTCCATGTACTCCAGCCACCTGAAGCCCTTGCTGAACAAATTGCTGGCAGCCTTCCTCAAGCACCTGCCCAAGAAGGCCGCCGCGGTGGCCAACAAAGTCACCAACAAGGCCAAGAAAGGCACCCAGCAGCTTTATCAGGAGGTCACCAGCCGCTTCAAGGGCAAGATCAAGCCGCCGCCCAAATGCGCCTGCGCCGCCTCGCCCAACAGCATCGGCTACGTGCTGGGCGAAGAATCGCTGCAACATACCGACTTCAGCCTGCCCGGCGTGCTGCCCATCATCTGGACCCGGCAATATCGCTCCAATTTCGACGGCAACGACGCCCGCGGCGACTTGGGCGCACGCTGGGGCGTGGCTTACGGCGCGCGCTTCGACATCGAAGGCGAAGCGCTGAAGCTCCACGACGACAGCTGCCGCACGCTGGACTACCCCTTGCTGCCGGTGGGCGAATCCCTGAAGGACGAGCTGGAAGGCTTCACCCTCAGCCGCCTGTCCGACACCCTGATCTCCCAGACCTACGGCCACGACCTGGTGCAACTATACGAACGCCACGGCGACAGCTTCCGCCTGGCGCTGATCAAGGACCGCGCCGGCAACAGCATCGCGATGAACTTCCGCGACGGCCGGCTGATCCAGCTGCTCAGCAGCGCCGGCTACGTGGCGGACCTCAGCCACGACGCGCGCGGCCGCATTGTCCGCATCAGCCTGCAAAACCCGGAAACCGGCCTACCGCTGCGCACGCTGGCGCAATACCAATACGACGACGCCGGCCCGCTGGCCGCGGACGCCGGCGACCTGTTGGCCGCCAGCGATGAAAACGGTCAAAGCTGGAGCTACCAGTACCAGCACCACCTGCTGACCCGCTACACCGACCGCACCGGCCGCGGCATCCATCTGGAGTGGGACGGCAAGCACCTGGACGCGCGCGCCGTGCGCGAATACGCCGACGACGGCAGCCAGGACATCCGCCTGGCCTGGGACGACAATATCGACCTCACCTACGTCACCGACGCCTACGGCCGCACCACCGAGTACTACTTCGACGACAAGGGCTACAACTACCGCATCATCTACCCGGACCACAAGGAAGAATGGTTCGACTACGACGCCCAGAAAAACCTGGTCAACCACATCTACCCGGACGGCTCGCAAGACAGCTTCTCCTACGACGACAAGAGTAATCTGGTATTGCACGAGCGCCGCGACGGCAGCGAAGTGGCCTTCGCCTACGACGCCCAGGACAATCTGGTGGAGATCACCGATCCGCTGGGCGAAAAATGGCTGCGCGCCTATGACGACAAGGGCCAGCTGATCGAGGAAACCGATCCGCTGGGCCACAAAACCAAATACGCCTACAACGAGCAGGGCCTGCCGGTGGCCATCACCGACGCCAAGGGCGGCAAGAAGCAGATTGCCTACCGCCCGGACGGCCTGCTGCAGAGCTATACCGACTGCTCCGGCAGCGCCACCCAATGGCAGTACGACGAACGCGGCCGCTCGCAGCTGATCATCGACGCCATGGGCAGCGCCACCCGCTACCAATACGCGGCCAACGGCACGCTGCAGGCCATCGTCCTACCGGACGGCCAGGCCACGCAATTGGAGCACGACGCCGAAGCGCGCCTGCTCAAACTCACCGACCCGCTGGGCCGCGCCACCCATTACGACTACGACAAAGCCGGCCGGCTTCAGACCCGCACCGACGCCAACGGCCACAGCCTGGCCTACAAATACGACAAGCTGGGCCGGCTGACCGCGCTGCGCAATGAAAACCACCGCCAGTATCTGTTCGAATACGATGCCGGCGGCCAGCTGATTTCGGAAACCGGCTTTGACGGCAGTCCCACCCGCTACCACTACAACGCCGCCGGCCAGCTGGAAAAACAACAGGAAGGCGATGTCGCCACCCTCTACCGTTACGACGGCGCCGGCCGCCTTATCGAACGCAGCGCGCCGGGCAGCCTGGAAAGCTTCGGCTACGACCCCGCCGGCCGGCTGTACCAGGCCAAGAACCGCTACGCCAGCCTGCGCTGGATTTACGACCCGATGGGCAATGTCATAGAAGAACACCACGGCTACAGCGTGGCCGGCGTCAAGGAAACCTACCGCTGGCAGCATGAGCATGACCCGCTGGGCAACCGCGTCGCCAGCGTGCGCCCGGACGGCCGCCGCGTGGACATCCTCAGCTACGGCAGCGGCCACGTGCACGGCCTGCTGTTCGGCCAGCGCGACATCGTCAACCTGGAGCGCGACAAACTGCACCGCGAAACCCAGCGCGTGCTGGGCAATGCGCTGCAACAGCATCAGAGCTACGACAAGGCCGGCCGCCTGGCCAGTCAGCGGCTGATGGGCTCCACCCAGTGGAACCGCCAATATCAGTACGACGTCGCCGGCCAGCTCACCGGCATCGCGGACAGCCGCGCCGGCCAGCTCAACTACCGCTACGACCCGGTGGGCCGCCTGCTGGAAGCCGCCACCCCCAAGGGCGTGGAAAGCTTCCGCTTCGACCCGGCCGGCAACCTGCTGGACAACACCCCGGCCGCCGACGGCCACCAGGACAACAGCCTGCTGGGCAACCTGCTCAGCCAATATGCCGGCCGCCACTACCGCTACGACAGCCGCGGCAACCTGGTGGAAAAACGCGTCAACGGCGCGCTCACCAAGCTGGAGTGGGACAGCCACAACCGCCTGTCCCGCCTGACCGCGCCGGACGGCCAGAACACCGACTACCACTACGACCCGCTGGGCCGCCGCATCGCCAAAACCCAGGCCGGCCAGACCACACTTTACGGCTGGGACGGCGACGTGCTGGCCTTTGAAACCCGCGACGAACAAGCGGTGCATTATCTGTTTGAACCGGACAGCTTCGTGCCGCTGGCCCAAGTCCACACCGAAGCCGTGCGCGGCGTCAAAGTGCCGCGCTGGAGCCAGCACCGCCCCTATGACTCGGACCTGGACCCGCTGCGCAAACCGGCGCCGGAACCCAGCGAACCGACTGCGGTGTACTACTACCATACCGACCACCTGGGCACCCCGCAGGCGCTGACCGACGAACAAGGCGCGCTGGCGCTGGAGATGGACTACCAGGCCTGGGGGCAAGCGCGTGAAATCATCGCCGACGCCGCCAACAAGGCCGGCATCCGCAACCCCTTCCGTTTCCAGGGCCAGTACCAGGATGAAGAGTCCGGGCTGCACTACAACCGCCATCGCTACTATGATCCGGAGATCGGGCGGTTTATTTCGCGGGATCCGATTGGGTTGATGGGTGGAATAAATACTCACAGTTACGCACCGAACCCAACTCAGTGGATTGACCCTACAGGTCTGACTCGTAAGTCTTGTCCCGATGCACTAGAAGAGGCGAAAAAAGCTTCAGAAAAACTTAGGACAGCTGGGGGAAGGTTGCCAACAGCAACATGTGCGGTCGTAAATAGAAGAACAGGGAAAGTATACATTGGAACCAGCGGAGTCCGGCCAACAAACATTGACTCTAGACTAGGCGCATCTTTACCTAAAAATAGCCTAGAACTTTGGCCTGCAAATAACTGTGCCGAGGTCGACGCAGCGAATCAGGCACTAAAAGATGGATCATCCAGACATGATCTAGAAATGGCAACGGTAAGAACAAAAGATAGTAGTCCAATGCCATGCTGCGCAAACTGCTCAGTCACTTTCAAATATGACAAAGTAAAAACAGGAAAAAAACAATGACCTATGAATTTACACCAGAAATAGAAGCTAAGCTTATAGAGTATGGATGGCACCCTTCCAGGTTTACAAACAACTCAAAAACTCTTTCCATTTGGAAAAATGAGGGCTACGATATTTTTCAAGAAGGATTAAACTTCATAAATAGTTTCAACGGAATAATCTTAAAACACTCTTCTCGTAGTGGAGAGTTTGAAGATGAGTCATGCTTCGATGGGGCCTTAGCCGCCGAAGGCTTCGATCGTCTATGGGCAATAGAAGTATACGAGCCTATCATCGGCAAGAAGCTACTACCAATAGGCCAAGGGTACTCTAGACATCTAACTTACCTAATTTCTGAAGATGGTGCCATCTATGGAGGATATGATGATTTTCTTTGCCAAATTGGCATCAATGCTATCAAAGCAATTGAGAATATTATTCTCAACCACGAATTCACCGTCCTCAACAGCTGAATACAACCAGCCTCAACGCCCCCACCACACCATAGTTAATTAATTTTAAACATAGCCTCAACTAATACCTCAAGCCTCAAAAAGCAATCAAAATAATAAAATTAACATAAAGACTGGATTGAAAGTAGCATCTGGATGCAAAATCAAACGCAGGCATCACCGACTTGGAGACCATATACAAAACCACCTTACTGCTCTCCGACTTGGCAAGGAACATTGCCGTTTAAATACAACAAACATCATAAATACTAATTGATTCAAATCACAATCCAAAGAACCTACTCAAACAGTCGCCAGTTGCGCCTAACGCGGAGGCCCTTCAACTATTGACATGCCAATTCACATAATTTACTCAGCAGCCGATCGCGAAGAAGCCCCTGCAAAGCCCGATGAAAATCAATGGTTTACATTAATAAAAAATGAAGATCAGCTCGAGACTGATGCAGATAACAACCCGTGGAACAATCGTCCTGCAATTATAAAGAAGCGATACGAACCACTTGATGATTGCGTCGCGTCAATCAGACCTGCTAGGTCCCTTGATCCTATCGACCAAAAAGAACATCAAAAAGGGTTATATTTTATAGAAATCTCAAGCAACACTCAAAATAAATCCTATAGCTCAAGAAAACTATACCAATGGAAGAATGCCATAGAAATAATAGGGAAATTTGAAGGCTTATCTTTTCAAACTGCCGAACGTGTCTGGAAGGTAAAAAAGTTATAACCCCCTTTTTACCTTGGCTAATAACTTTGAAAGCCTCTTCTCGCACGTAAAAACCACTCAACTTGGTTTTTTAAAATTCAATTCGGAAAGCTTGTTTGTCGCAGGTACAAAAGCATAATAGCTTGGTTCACACTGGGATATGCAAACATCAAAGTGCCGCGTTGGAGCCAGCACCGCCCCTATGACTCGGACTTGGACCCGCTGCGCAAACCGGCGCCGGAACCCAGCGAACCGACTGCGGTGTACTACTACCATACCGACCACCTGGGCACCCCGCAGGCGCTGACCGACGAACAAGGCGCGCTAGCGCTGGAGATGGACTACCAAGCCTGGGGGCAAGCGCGCGAAATCATCGCCGACGCCGCTAGCAAGGCCGGCATCCGCAACCCCTTCCGTTTCCAGGGCCAGTATCAGGACCAAGAGTCTGGGCTGCACTACAACCGCCACCGCTACTATGATCCGGAGATCGGGCGCTTTATTTCGCGGGATCCGATTGGGTTATTTGGTGGGATAAATACTCATAACTACGCCTCCAACCCAATCCAATGGGTTGATCCTAAAGGTCTGACGACTTGCCCAATTAAGGGAGGGGTTGCAACGATCCGACAATACGACACGGGGTCTAGAACACGACATTACACAGTGGAAGTTAGTGGCAAGGGTAGCTTACACACTCACCAAGTTATAACAAGTGAAAACCACTCTATCAACGATAGCTGAACATAACTCTCTAGCTGGACTACCTGTAGTACATACCACTCAAATCGAAGTTCCTGATGCTGCAGCTGCTCAGCAGTATCAAAAAGAACAAATCCATAAAGAACTTGGCCCTTATAGTGAACGAGCAAACAGTTGCGTAGACCATATATCAAATGTTCTTCGAGCAGGGGGAGTAAATTTTCCGGAGGGCCCCGGAGGCCAAGCAAAATTTCTTGCAAAAAAAGGCTTCAAACTTAAAGTCAGGTAAAATATGTCTCTTATTAATTGCACACAGCACGGCTGGTCTGGCACTGAAAATGTCAGCGCAAGAGCGGCCGACGCCATAACAAAAAA
This sequence comes from Chromobacterium rhizoryzae, assembly GCF_020544465.1. Classification (NCBI taxonomy): domain Bacteria; kingdom Pseudomonadati; phylum Pseudomonadota; class Betaproteobacteria; order Neisseriales; family Chromobacteriaceae; genus Chromobacterium; species Chromobacterium rhizoryzae. The sequence continues at coordinate 731,343 of NZ_CP066126.1, read as the reverse complement.
AACACTCGAAAAAATAATATATTCAAGTATTCTTTTTGAAGAAATCGAGTTCCCTCTTGTTGTTACTGAGGGAGAAATGATACATGGAACAACTTTTTCATCCTCTCAAGTTGAAATAACAGACGAAAGCACATTAAATCAGATACTGGAAACATTAAAACCAATGTGCTACAAATGCGTCGAAAGTTATATGGCATTATCCAGTTAATTTCAAATACAAAACCACCAAATTTGCGAATCATTCAAATCAAAACTGGCTGGCAATTAAAGTCAGATCAGCCAGCAGCCAATACCAAGGTAAAAAACTGTCCACCGAGACACTTTGTCGGCGCCGACCGACAAACAAGGCGCGCAGGCGGTGGAAATCGACCACCATGCAACCACCGCCACTACTCTGACTCAGAGATTTAATAGTTTGTTTCATGGGACCCAGTTGGTTTTCAACCTTAACTTTAACACCAAGATTGGAGAAAATTGTCCTCCTTGACACCTTATAGCAATGACACGCAAATGGTATAGCCCAATCTATTAGCTTCAAAAACCCAGACTGCTGCGAGACAAAAATTGACTCCTTCTGAATTCACCGCCAATTTTCTGGAAAAGATGCTTAACTGGGAAGAGTGGCATTATGCAGAAAAGAGAAAGCCAGAGTCTGAAACAGACAATGAGTTCATTAAAAAAACCGACCAAGAATCCAGATTCAAGCTAGAGCTTATTCTGCGGCCATTTTTAACTGAGTCTGCCTTCAGTAAAATTGGACAGGAAAAGCTAGAAACATTAGGAGTTGGAAGACCTCGCCTCTACGATCAGGAAATCATCTCCTGCACTGAAAGCACCTCTTTAAAGTTTGAAATTATTTCTAAAAACAGAAAAAAACAAAACAGCTATTCAAAGTATATTGTTTTGCAAAAAGAAGACACTTACAAGATTGACCAGGCATACCAAAGCATTGATGGGGAAAATTGGAAGAAAAAGAATTCCATATGACCTCATGGATAATTGACACCTAAAGACAAATAGCCAAGCCAGTAAGCTGACATAGGAACGGGTACTTACCACACACATCGGTTAGTACAAAGAAAGCCGTTCCACCATAGACCAATGCAATAAATCGAATAAAGCTCAAACCTCAGAAAAGCCAAAGCCCCATCCGGGGCTTTGGTCGTTTGGAAGGGTTAAGCCAGTTCCTGCATTTGCATCGTGGTCTGTTGCAAACGGCGGGCGAAGGGCTCCAGCAGGCAATACAGCTGCTCGCACTCCAGCGTGTCCAAGTTGGGTTGGTCCAGCATGGCCACCAGCGCGCTCAAGGCATGGCTGACCTGGCCGAGCTCCAGGCAGATCAGTTGGGCGCTGTGATGGAAGCGCTCGTCGTATTCGTCAAGCTGCGGCAACAGCGGGTCAATCGGGTGTAGTGAGGGATTTTGCCGACGCAAGCTTTTCAGCAGGGACAGCAAAGTTGACAGCGATGGGCTGTGGAGGGTTTGAGTGGCGCTAGTCATGGCAACTCCTTCTTGAGCTTTATGCCCGCCCTCCGACGCTAAGCGGAGGCGGCGGGGACATGGCAGGATTAGCGTTACCGGCAAGAAGGATCCGGCGCGTGCAAGCACGCTCCCACCATGACCCGCCTGAGAGTAGACGCATCTATGGTGTGTCCGGACATGAGATGCCGCATGTGCGGCTGTCCGCCTTCTTGCCTCGGAACGCTAATTCCGGTGCTGATGCACAGCACGGCCGGATTATCACGTGCTTGGGGCTGGGAGGCAAGACGCTGTCGCCTTCTGCGGCATCCCCTTGGCCGATGCTGAATCTATGCGTGCCGTCAACGTGCTGTGTAGTAAGCAACATTAGGCCAACCGTTCAGACTCCGGCCTACTGCACAAACCCGCAACGGTGCACTACTATCACTCAGACCAACGCGGCCCCAAGCACTCAATGGAAGTCAAAAGACATGACAAAGCCACTTAATCAAGATGAAGTCTTGAGAGTATTTTCATTAGTTGAAAAAATTCACGAATTATTTCATCAGCCAGACAATTACTCTTTGGAAAATTTTTATAAATTTGGCGAGGAAAACTACTCAGAAATTCACGAGGCGTACTATAAGATCATTTGGAACTGGCTATCCGAAGAAAACCAAAACAAAATAATAGAGACTCAGTAAGCCGCTCTCTTAACACTCGATCGTTGGGCATATCATTTCATGCCCACAAGGAAGATGACCTACCAGACATGGGGCCAGACGTGGAAAATCTATCCTTGTACGGAAACGAGGCCCGCCCCATCTTCAGGGCTAGAATCGGCACCTAGCCGGCACGACAAGGCTGGCCGCTTTGGCGTAATACACTCCCTCCACTTGAGCTGTGTTCGCCAGCCCCTCCCCCATCTGTCACACCAGCATGAAGTCTGCTACGCTGCCTATCCATTTCGACTCTGCGTCCTGCAGGATTTCATCATGCTCAAGTTTGATGTTCTGATCATCGGCAGCGGTCTGGCCGGGATGACCTTGGCCTTGCACCTGGCGGAAAGCCGCAAGGTGGGCCTGATTACCAAGCGCGATTTGCTGGAAGGCAGTTCCACTTACGCTCAGGGCGGCATCGCCGCGGTGCTGGACACCGAGGATTCGGTGGAGGAACACATCCGCGATACGCTGATTGCCGGCGCAGGGCTGTGCAATGAGGAGACCACGCGCTTCATCGTCGAGCATTCCAAGGAAGCCATTGATTGGCTGATTGCGCTGGGCGTGCCCTTCACCAAGGATGAAACCCACCGCACCGGTTATCACCTGACCCGCGAGGGCGGCCACAGCCACCGCCGCATCATCCACGCCGCGGACGCCACCGGCGCGGCGGTGACCAGCACGCTGGGGCAGAAGATCAAGGCCCACCCCAATATCACGGAGCTGGAAGAGCATATCGCCATCGATCTGATCACCTCCCGCAAGCTGGGCCTGCCCGGCAACCGTGCCTACGGGGTGTACGCGCTGGACAAGCTGGCGGATCAGGTGGTGACCATCGCCGCCAAGCACACCATCCTGGCCTCCGGCGGCGCCGGCAAGGTTTATCTGTACACCACCAACCCGGACACCGCCACCGGCGACGGCATCGCCATGGGCTGGCGCGCCGGCTGCCGGGTGGGGAATATGGAATTCATGCAGTTCCACCCCACTTGCCTGTATCACCCGCACAGCAAGTCCTTCCTGATCACCGAGGCGGTGCGCGGCGAGGGGGGCATCCTGAAGCTGCCGGACGGCACCCGCTTTATGCCGGAGCACGATCCGCGCGCCGAGCTGGCGCCGCGCGACGTGGTGGCGCGCGCCATCGACTTCGAGATGAAGAAGCACGGCCTGGATTGTGTCTACCTGGACATTTCCTACAAGCCGGCCCATTTCATCCGCGAGCATTTCCCCAATATCTACGCCCATTGCCTGGAGCTGGGCATAGACATCACCCAACAGCCCATCCCGGTGGTGCCGGCGGTGCATTTCACCTGCGGCGGCCTGGTTACGGACCTGACCGGCCACACCGATGTGGACGCGCTGTACGCGGTGGGCGAAGTGGCCTGCACCGGCCTGCACGGGGCCAACCGGCTGGCCAGCAATTCCTTGCTGGAATGTCTGGTGATAGGCAAGGCGGCGGCGGCGGACATCCTGGCCGCGCCGGAGATCAAGCTGCCCAAGATCCCGGACTGGGACGACAGCCAGGTGACGGACCCGGACGAGGAGGTGGTGATTTCCCACAACTGGGACGAGCTGCGCCGGGCGATGTGGGACTATGTGGGCATTGTGCGCACCAATAAGCGGCTGATGCGGGCGCAAAACCGCATCCGCCTGCTGTCCGAGGAGATCAACGAGTATTACCGCCATTTCCACGTCAGCAACGATCTGATCGAGCTGCGCAATCTGGTGCAGACCTCGGAGCTGATCGTGCGTTCGGCGCTGCTGCGCAAGGAGAGCCGCGGCCTGCATTACAGCCGCGACTATCCGGAGAAGCTGGAGCTGGCGCAGGAGACCATCCTGACGCCGGACGGGCCGGCGCAGGCCGATGGAGCATGAGCGGCAGTTAGTGGCTTTGCTGCGCGGGCAGCCGTGGCTGATGGAGGCGCTTGGCGCTGGGCGCGCCTTGGGCCTGTCCTCCTGGGCCATCGGTGCCGGAGCCATCCGCAGCCTGGTTTGGGACCGGCTGTGCGGCCATGCACGGCCCACACCTGTCCCGGACATAGATCTGGTTTACTTTGATCCCGCGGACTTAAGCCCAAAGCGCGATCATCAGTTGGAAGCCCAATTGCGCACTGCGCAGCCAAGCTTGAACTGGGAAGTCTGCAATCAGGCGGCGGTGCACCTCTGGCGCGAACAGGAGCCGGGCCGCCCCTTGCCGCCATTACAAAGCCTGGCGGACGGGGTGGCTAGTTGGCCGGAAACCGCCACTTCCGTGGCGGCCTGGCTGGATGAGGAAGACCGCGTGCGGATTCTGGCTCCCTGCGGTCTGGACGATTTGATGAACGGCGTGTTGCGCCATAATCCCAGGCATGGCAACGCCGCCGTGTTTGAGCGCAGGCTGATGGACAAGCAGTTTTTGCAGCGCTGGCCAGCGCTGCGGCGGCTCCCCGCCCGGGACTACACGCCGCCCAAGTAATCCATCTTGCCCAGCGCCACGCCGTTGTGGCGCAGGATGGCGTAGGCGGCGGTGAGGTGGAAGTAGAAGTTGGGCAGCACAAAGCCCAGCAGATAGTTCTGTCCGCTGAAGCGGATCTCGTCGCCGCGCACTTTCAGCACCACTTCCCGCGTCTCGCTGCCGTCGATCTGCGCGGCGTTAAAACCCTGCAAAAACGCCACGGTCTTGGCGATGCGCTGTTGCAAATCGGCAAAGCTGGCTTCGTCGTCGGCGTAGCTGGGCACGTCGACGCCCGCCAGCCGCGCGGCGCAGCCTTTGGCGCTGTCGCTGGCGATCTGCACCTGGCGCGTCAGCGCGAACATGTCCGGCGCCAGCCGGGCGTTCAGCAACACGTCCGGCGCGATGTTGCGCGCGGCGGCGTCGGCGGCGGCCTTGTCCAGGATGGCGGACAGATTGTTCAGGCCCCGGATCAGCGCCGGGACGGAGGCTTGGTACATGGAAACGGACATGGCGGGCTCCTGTCGGATGCGGTAAGGCGGGCGCGGCGGACATTCCGGCGCGCCGCCACAGCATAAGCCAATCCGCCGCCGGGAAACAGACGCGAGCCCGGCAGCGGCTTATTCAAAACGGGCCTTCACCGCCCCCATCCGCCGCCTGCCCTCTCTGTCCCATGCGGAGGCAGGGCTCTCACTTGGCCAGCGGCAGGGTGAACCAGAACGCGCAGCCGCCGGCCACGGTGCTGTTGGCGCCGAATTCACCGCGGTGGAATTCAACGATGGAGCGGCAGATGTTCAGGCCTATGCCCATGCCTTCCGGCTTGGTGGAGTAGAACGGGGTGAACAGATTGCTCTTCATCGCCTCGGACAGGCCGGGGCCGTTGTCCACCACTTCCACCCGCCAGAAGGCGGTGCCGATGGAGGTGCGCACTTTGACCCGCGGCCGCTTGGTCTGCGCTTCCTGCATCGCTTCAATGGCGTTTTTCATCAGATTGAGCAGCACTTGCTCGATCAGCACCGGGTCCATGTCCAGCAGGCAGCCTGCCGGGTCTTGTTCCACCTGCAGCTTGACCCCGGCTTTGACCGCCAGGCCTTCCGCCAGGCCGACGGCGCGCAGTACCACCGGCCCCGGTTCCACGCGCTGCAATTGCGGCTCGTGCTTTTTGACGAAGGCGCGGATGCTGCTGACGATCTGGGCGGCGCGCTTGGCCTGTCCGGCGATTTCCTGAATCGCTTCGCGCACGCCGGCCGGCAGTTCCAGTTCCGCCGGCAGCCGGCGGCTGACGCCGGCGGCGTAGGTGTTGATGGCGGTCAGCGGCTGGTTCAGTTCATGCGCTAGCGTGGAGGCCATTTCGCCCATGGCGATCAAGCGCGAGGTGTTTTGCAGCCGTTCCTGCTGCGCCAGTTCCCGCCCTTCGCGCGCCTTGTCTTCGCTAACGTCGGCCAGGATGGCCAGCCAGGCGGATTCGCCGTTCACCCAGTCGATGCGGCGGCGGTGCATCTGGAACCAGCTGCCGCCGCCGTCGGTGGTGAATTCCAGGCCGTACTCGTCTTGTTCCGGCTGTTCCTGCAGGCCGGGCAGCAGCACGCAGCAGGGGCCGTCCGGCTCCACCGTCAGCCATAGCCGGGCAAACGCCGGATTGGCGTACAACAGCAGACCGCCGCTTTCTTCCATCACGCAGACGCCGGCCACCAGGCCGTTGAGCACGGTGAGGAAGCGCTGATGGGAGGCGTTGAGCGCCAGCCGCTGCCGCTTGCGCTCGGTGATGTCGAACAGGGACGCGATCCAGCCGCGCTGGCTGCCGTCGGCTTCCACCAGCGGGGTGGCGTAGAGCCGCACTTCGATGAATTCGCCGTCCTTGCGCGCAAAGCGCAGTTCGAAGCCCTCTTCCGGCTGGCGGTTGTCGCGCACCGCGGCGATCGCCGCGGTCATGGCAGCGTGGTCGTCCTCCGGCCAGAACGGATGCGGCGGCGCCTGACCCACCAGTTCGTCCGCGCCGAAGCCCAGCATGTCGCAGAAGGCTCGGTTCACGCGCACGATGCGCCCTTCGTCCTCCAAAGCCACCAGGCCGCTTTTCATGCAGTCTTCTATCGCCTGGCGCAAGGACACTTCCTTGGCCAGCGCCTGTTCCGCGTGCGCGCGTTCGCGCACGTGGCGGCGGATGCGCCAGGCGGCGTACAAGAGCGCGCTGACCAGCAGCGCGATCAGGCCGGACAACACCGGCAGGGTCAGCCCCAGGCCGGCGCGGTAGCTGGTCGCGTGCAGATAGAGGCCGTAGCCGGGGGGATCGAAGCTGGTCTGATGCGAGAGGGTGCCGGGACGCTCCGCCGGATCGAACTTGCTGGCCAGGATTTTGCCGCTCAAATCCTGGATGCTGATGTAGTTCTTGGAGGCGATCCACCACGGCACCTGGTTGAACAACAGCAGGTCCATCTGGTAGGCCAGCCTCAGCCCGCCCAGGGGTTTGCCATCGTGGACGATGGGCACGGCCAGATCGAAGCGGTATTTGCCGTCGCCGCCCTGATAGGGTTCGCCGTAACTGGGCCGCAGCAGGCGGTTGGCGCGCCACAGCGCGTCGAAGGTTTCTCCGGTCAGCACGCTGCCGTCGCGACGGGTGCCGTGCTGGTCGCGCACAATCTTGCCGTCCACGTCCACCTGCTCGATGCTCAGCAGTTCCGGGTTGCCCCGCAGGTAAAACGCGGCTTGCCGGGCAAAGCGCTGGCTGTCGATATTGCCGTCCTCGATTTCCCGGCCCAGATTTTCAGCCCATTCCTGCTGCCCTTCCAGATACATGCGCAAGGACTGCTCCAGCCACAGCACTTCCTGGATCAGATTGTCTTGCTGCTCGTCGCGCCAGTCCCGGTAAACCAGGTAGAACAGGCTGCCCAGCGCCAACAGCAGGGCCAGCAACAGCGCGCCGGCGCTGAGCCAGAGCATGCCGGGGGAACGGCGCGACAATAAATTTTTTATCTGCATGGCATTCTAGGGAAAGCCCTAATGCGGAAGTCCCTAATAGTTGAAAGAAATAGGAAATCCTACTTTACACGGAACAAGCAGACTGTCCACAAGGACAGCGCATAAGGAAAAACCGCCCACGGCGCCGGCCAAATCGCTTTTGCCGGCCATAAAATGCCAAGGGATTGGTGGATTCCATACAACACTATACAAGTACGATGGAGATAGAGAATGAAACTGAAGACTGCCGCCGTGGCCCTCTGCGCCGCGTTCGCCTTGTCCGGCGTTGCCAACGCCGCCGGCGAGATCCTCATCAAATTCAGCCATGTGGTGTCTCCGGACACCCCCAAGGGCAAAGCCGCCGAATATTTCAAGAAACTGGCTGAGGAGCGCACCAAGGGCAAGGTCAAGGTGCAAGTGTATCCCAACAGCCAGTTGTACAAGGACAAGGAAGAACTGGAGGCGCTGCAGCTGGGCGCGGTGCAGATGCTGGCGCCCAGCCTGGCCAAGTTCGGCCCGCTGGGGGTCAAGGAGTTCGAGGTCTTCGATCTGCCCTATCTGTTCGACAATTACGACCAGGTCAACAAAGTGATGCACGGCCCCATCGGCAAGCAGTTGCTGGGCAAGCTGGAGGGAAAGGGCATCAAGGGCCTGGCCTATTGGGACAACGGCTTCAAGAACTTCTCCGCCAACAAACCCATCCGCACCCCGGCCGACCTCAAGGGCCTGAAGATCCGCATCCAGTCGTCCAAGGTGCTGGAAGAGGAAATGCGCACCCTGGGCGCGCTGCCGCAAGTGATGGCTTTCTCCGAGGTGTATCAGGCGCTGCAGACCGGCGTGGTGGACGGCACCGAGCTGGAAGCGTCCAATCTGTACACCAGCAAGGCCTATGAGGTGCAAAAACAGCTGACGCTGACCCAGCACGGCTTCCTCGGCTACGCCGTCATCGTCAACAAGAAGTTCTGGGACGGCCTGCCGGCCGACGTGCGCGCCCAGCTGGACAGCGCGATCCGCGATGCGTCCACCTACGCCAACGATATCGCGAAGAAGGAAAACGAACGCGCGCTGGCCGGCATCAAGGCTTCCGGCAAAACCCAGATCTACACCCCCACTCCGCAGGAACGCAGCGCCTTCAAGAAGGCGTTGGCGCCGGTCCACGCCAAGATGGCCGGCCGCATTGGCCAGGATCTGCTAAACCAGATCTATAAAGAAACCGGTTTCAATCCGGCCAAATAAAGCCAGCCCGGTTCAAGAGCATGCCCTCAAGCATGCTCTTGTTCCATGCGGAGACAGATATGTTGAAATTCCTCGATCACCTTGAGGAGTGGATGATCGCCTGCCTGATGGGGGCGGCCACCCTCATCACCTTTACCGCGGTGCTGCACCGCTACGGTTCGGGCATCGCCACTCTGCAACCGCTGCTCGCCCACATCAATATGTCCTGGGCGCAGGAGCTGACCATTTACCTCTTCGTCTGGATGGCCAAGTTCGGCGCCGCTTACGGCGTGCGCACCGGCATCCATGTTGGCGTGGATGTGCTGATCAACCGGCTCAGCGACAAACGACGCGGACGTTTCATCGTCTTCGGCCTGCTGGCCGGCGCGCTGTTCACCGGCACCGTCGCCGTCATGGGCGCGGATTTCGTCTGGGACATCGCCCACACCGATCAAACCTCGCCGGATCTGGAGGCGCCGATGTGGCTGGTCTACCTGGCCATTCCCTGTGGTTCTTCGCTGATGTGCTTCCGCTTCCTGCAAGTGGCCTGGAATTTCCTCAGGACCGGCTCGCTGCCCAAGCATGACCACGGCCATGTGGACGGCCTGGACGGCGACGAGCAGCTGGACAATATGCACCCCCACGATATGCATCACGGAGGCCGCCCATGAGCGCCTTGATCATTTTCGGCCTGTTGATGCTGCTGATGCTGACCGGCATGCCGATTTCCATCTCCCTGGGCCTGACGGTGCTGACCTTCCTGTTCACCATGACGGATGTGCCGGTCACCTCGGTGGCGCTGAAGCTGTTCACCGGCATCGAGAAGTTTGAAATCATGGCCATCCCCTTCTTCATCCTGGCCGGCAACTTCCTGATGCACGGCGGCGTGGCCAAACGGATGATCCGCTTCGCCACCACGCTGGTGGGCCACTGGTACGGCGGCCTGGGTCTGGCCGGCGTGGTGTCCTGCGCGCTGTTCGCCGCCATCACCGGCTCATCTGTCGCCACCGTGGTGGCGGTGGGCTCCATCATTCTGCCGGCCATGGTCAAGCAGGGCTATCCGCAGCGCTTCGGCGCCGGCGTGATCACCACTTCCGGCGCGCTGGGCATTCTGTTTCCGCCGTCGATCAATCTGGTGATGTACAGCATCGCCACCGCCGGCATGGATGTCACCGGCCCCAACGGCATGAGCGTCAGCACCGCCTCGGTGGGCCAGCTGTTCATGGCGGGCGTGCTGCCCGGCCTGTGCCTGTCCCTGCTGCTGGGCCTGACCACCTGGTTCCGCGCCAAGAAGTTCGACTACCCGCGCCTGCCCCGCGCCGGCTGGGGCGAACGTTGGCAGGCTTTCCGCGACAGCGTCTGGGGCCTGTTGTTGATCGCGCTGGTGATAGGCGGCATTTACAGCGGCATCTTCACGCCCACCGAGGCGGCGGCGATGGCGGCGGTGTACGCCTTCGTGATCGCGGTCTTCGTCTACAAGGACATGGGGCTGAAGGATGTGCCCAAGGTCTTGCTGAACGCGGCGTCCATGAGTTCCATGCTGCTCTACATCATCACCAACGCGGTGCTGTTCTCCTTCCTGCTGGCGTCCGAGCAGATTCCGCAGGCGATGGCGGCCTGGATGACCGGCCAGGGCCTGGGCATCGTCGCCTTCTTGCTGCTGACCAATATCCTGCTACTGGCGGCCGGCAATTTCATGGACCCGTCCGCCATCGTGCTGATCATGGCCCCCATCCTCTATCCGGTGGCGGTGAAACTGGGCGTCAATCCCATCCACTTCGGCATTCTGATCGCGGTGAACATGGAAGTGGGCATGTGCCACCCGCCGGTAGGATTGAACCTTTACGTGGCTTCCGGGATCACCAAGATGGGCATCACCGAACTAACGGTGGCGGTCTGGCCCTGGTTGCTGACCATGCTGGGCTTCCTGGTGGCCGTCACCTACATTCCGGAGATCTCGCTGTGGCTGCCGCGCGCGCTGGGCATGGTGAATTAGCATCCGCCTGACAGGCGTGAAAACGCGATGGCATGCGCCATCGCGTTTTTTGTCCGACAAGGCGATAGCCCCGCCCGCCCTTAAGCCCGTATAATGTGTAGTTACTCTCTTACACCAACCAACCACCTAAAGATCAACCTCAGGAGTCCCAGAGAATGGACGAGCAATTGCGCCAGAGCGCACTGGAATACCACCAGTACCCCAACCCGGGCAAAATCCAGGTTGCCCCGACCAAGCCTCTCACCACCCAACGCGATCTCGCCCTGGCCTACTCCCCCGGAGTGGCGGCCGCCTGCGACGCCATCGTGGAAGATCCGCTGAACGCCTACAAATACACCGCGCGCGGCAATCTGGTGGCGGTGATCTCCAACGGCACCGCGGTGCTGGGCCTGGGCAATATCGGCGCGCTGGCCGGCAAGCCGGTGATGGAAGGCAAGGGCGTGCTGTTCAAGAAGTTCGCCGGCATCGATGTGTTCGACATCGAGGTCAACGAGCTGGATCCGGACAAGCTGGTGGACATCATCTGTTCGCTGGAACCCACTTTCGGCGGCATCAACCTGGAAGACATCAAGGCGCCCGAGTGCTTCTACATCGAGAAGAAGTGCCGCGAACGCATGAACATTCCGGTGTTCCATGACGACCAGCACGGCACCGCCATCGTGGCCGCCGCCGCGGTGCTCAACGGCCTGCGCCTGGTGGAGAAGGACATCGCGCAAGTGCGCGTGGTAGCCTCCGGCGCCGGCGCCGCCGCCATCGCCTGCCTGGACCTGCTGGTGGCGCTGGGCGTGAACCGCGACAACATCACCGTCTGCGACTCCAAGGGCGTGATCTACGAAGGCCGCGACGAGAAACTGGACGACTCCAAGAAACGCTACGCGATCAAGGACAACGGCCAACGCAAGCTGGCCGACGCCATGGCCGGCGCCGACATCTTCATGGGCCTGTCCGGTCCCAAGCTGGTGTCCCAGGACATGGTCAAATCCATGGCCCGCTCGCCGCTGATCCTGGCCATGGCCAACCCGGAACCGGAAATCCTGCCGCCGCTGGTGAAGGAAGTGCGCCCGGACGCCATCATCGGCACCGGCCGTTCGGACTATCCGAACCAGGTCAACAACGTGCTGTGCTTCCCCTTCATCTTCCGCGGCGCGCTGGACGTGGGCGCCACCACCATCAATGAAGAGATGAAGCTGGCCACGGTGCGCGCCATCGCCGACCTGGCGCTGGCCGAGCAAAACGACGTGGTGGCCACCGCCTACGGCGACCAGGAACTGTCCTTCGGCCCGGAATACGTGATTCCGAAACCGTTCGACCCGCGTCTGATCGTCAAGATCGCCCCCGCCGTGGCCAAGGCCGCGATGGATTCCGGCGTGGCCACTCGCCCGATCCAGGACTTCGACGCCTACGCCGATCAACTGGCCCAGTTCGTGTACAAGACCAATCTGTTCATGAAGCCGGTGTTCGCCCAGGCCAAGAAAGACCAGAAGCGCGTGGTGCTGACCGAGGGCGAAGACGAGCGCGTGCTGCACGCCACTCAGGAAATCGTCACCCAAGGCCTGGCCAAGCCCATCCTGATCGGCCGCCCCAGCGTCATCGACATGCGCATCCAGAAGCTGGGCCTGAAACTGGTGGCCGGCAAGGACTTCGAGATCGTCAACAACGAATCCGATCCGCGCTTCGCCGAGTACTGGAAAGAGTACTACCAGCTGACCAAGCGCAAGGGCGTGTCCCAGGAGCAGGCTCGCCGTCGCGTGATCGGCAACACCACGCTGATCGGCGCAATGATGGTGCGCCGCGGCGACGCCGACGCGATGATCTGCGGCACCTACGGGCCGTACCGCCAGCACTTCGACATCGTTGAAACCGTGCTCGGCTACAACAACCCGGAGCAAGTGGCCGGCGCGATGAACGCGTTGATCCTGCCCACCGGCAACATCTTCATCGCCGACACCTACGTCAACGCCGACCCGAGCGCCGAGCAACTGGCCAGCATCACCCGCATGGCCAGCGAATCGATCAAGCGCTTCGGCATTGCGCCCAAGGCCGCGCTGCTGTCCAACTCCAGCTTCGGCACGCTGAACAGCGCCTCGGCGCAGAAGATGCGCGCCGCCTTCGACCAGATCCGCTCGGCGCAGCCGGATCTGGAAATCGACGGCGAAATGCAGGGCGACGCCGCGTTGGTGGAAAGCATCCGCAACCAGGCCATGCCGGACAGCACGCTGAAAGGCTCGGCCAATCTGTTGATCATGCCGAATGTGGAAGCCGCCAACATCAGCTACAACCTGTTGCGCGTTTCCGCCTCCGACGGCGTGACCATCGGCCCCATCCTGATGGGCATGAGCAAGCCGGCTCACATCCTGACCCCGATCGCTTCGGTGCGCCGCATCGTCAATATGGTGGCCCTGGCCGCCGTGGACGCGCAGAACAGCAAGTAAGCGTTTGCCTGGCATTTAAGGCATATACTGAACGGGCAAGCACAGCTTGCCCGTTTTTTCTTCGCCAAGGGAGCCGCCCATGAGCAACGAATTCAACCCCAACGACCCCTTCTCCCTATTCCGCCAGTTCTGGCAAACCGCCACGCCGCCGGGCATGCAGCCCTTTCTGCCGCCGATGAGCGAGGAGGAGATCGAGCGCAAGCTGGCGGAATTGCGCGTGGTGGAAAGCTGGCTGACCATGAATATGGGCATGCTGAGCATGCAGATCAAAGCCCTGGAAATGCAGAAGTCCGCGCTGCACTCAATGCGGCCTAAAGACCCGCCGCACAATTGAAACCGCCCCCGCCCCGATGCGGCCGCGCTCAAGTTTGCTTGGCGCGCAAACAACGCTACACTCTACCGTCCGGCCGCGGATCTTCCTGGCAGAAGCCCGCGGTCGCCATGTCTCAAGGTGATGAACGGGACGGCTCGCCCTCCCCTTTCCCATAACAATTAACGACCACTTTTCCGCGGACTCCATGCGTTTCTCCACTCCTTACGCCGCGCAGCCCGCAGATTCCGGCCTGCCTTCCATCCCCGTCTGGCTGTTCTTGCTCATCGCCGTTGCCTGGCTGCTGCCCGGCCTGGTGGGTCATGAGCCCTGGAAGCCGGACGAAGCCTACACCTTCGGCCTGATCCGCCATATCGCTCAGACCGGCGACTGGATCGTGCCGACGCTGGCCGGCGAGCCCTTCATGGAAAAGCCGCCGCTGTTCTTCATCAGCGCCGCCTTCACCATGCAATTGTTCAGCGGCTGGCTCAGCGCGCCGGACGCCGCGCGGCTGGCCGCCGGCGGCTGGATGGCGCTGGCCCTGGCCGGCACCGCCGTCTCTGCCGGCGCCTTGTACGGCCGCCGCGCCGCCGCCTGGGGCGCCTTGCTGCTGCTGGGCTGCCTGGGCCTGCCGATGCGCGCCCATCAAATGATCACGGACACCGCCCTGTTGGCCGGCGTGGCCTGGGGGCTGGCCGGACTGGTGCTGCTGCGCCGACGCGCCTTGCTCGGCGGCGCGCTGCTGGGCCTGGGCGGCGGCGTCGCCTTCTTGAGCAAGGGCCTGCTCGGCCCCGGCTGCCTGGGCCTGACCGCCTTGTTGCTGCCGCTGCACCCGGATTACCGCAACCGCCGTTACGCCGGCGGCCTGCTGCTGGCCGCGTTGATCGGCCTGCCGCTGGCCGCGCTGTGGGGCTTGAGCCTGTACTTGCGCGACCCGGCCTTGTTCCAGCTGTGGTTCAAAGTGAACAACTTCGGCCGCTTCGACGGCAGCGCCCATCTGGGCCCCAAGGCGCCGCGCCTGTTCTACGGCCGCACCCTGCCCTGGTACGGCATCCCGGTCTTGCCGCTGGCCTTGTGGGGGCTGTGGCGCGGCCGCCGACAATGGACCCACGCCTGGCCGGCGGCGCCGGCGCTGCTCTGGCTGGTGACGCTGACCGTCTTGTCGCTGGCGGGCGACGCCCGCGAACTCTATGCGATGCCCTTGCTGCTGCCGCTGGCGCTGCTGGCCATCGCCGGTTTGCGCGCCGGCGAATCCCATCGCGGCTGGCGCGCGCTGTCCGGCTTCAGCCTATTTCTCTGCCTGGCGCTTGGAGCCTTCGTGCTCGCCGTCGCCTGGGTACTTTCCACCGGCGAACCGGCACAATGGTCCCGTCACCTGCTGCACCGCAAGTTCACCGATTGGCACCCGCAGTGGCATCCATGGACCTGGCTGGCCTTCGGCCTGATCGCCGGCGGCGCGGCCTGGCTATGGCGACGCTTTCCGGCCGATACCGCACCCGGCTTCGCCTGGCGCTGGAGCCTGACCATCGTACTGTTGTGGGGCGGCCTGGCCACGCTGTGGCTGCCGGCGCTGGATCACGGCATGCGCTACCGCGAAACCTTCGCCCCGCTGCGCCCTGTCCTGGCCGACATCGGCCGGCAAGGCGAATGCGTCGCCAGCGTCGGCCTGGGCGAACCCCAACGCGCGCTGCTGGACTACTACGCCGATTACCGCACGCTGCGGCTGGAAAGCACGTCGCAAGCCAAAGACTGCCGCTGGTTGCTGGTCCAGTCTCTTCACGACCAGCTGCCGGCCTTTCTCCGCGGTCTGACGCCGATGGCGAGCTTCCAGCGTCCGGGCGACCCGAAGGAACGCTTCCGCCTGTATCGGCTGGAACAACCTCTGGGCCAGCTGTTGGATACGGGAAAATAATTACAATGTATTTAATTTCAGACGAAATCGTCACAATTCGTCACAATTTGCCCCATATTCATTAACAATCACAGCGCCGCGATAACGTAGCCTTAACCCTTTTTTTCTTGAGGTTATGGTATGTCGGCGCTGAACGCGGTGGATTTATTCTGGTCTCTGGCCAGCGGGCGCTTCTCCCGCAAGGACGGATTCGACGAAGGGAAGAATCGCTGCAAATTCGCGCTGCGCGGACTGCTGACCCTACCCTGGACGCTGCGCTGGCTGGACAGCTGGGGCCAACCCGCGCTGCGCCGCCATCTGCAGGCCAATCCGCGGCTGGCCTGCAAGCTGCACCGCCCTTATCTGTACCGCGCTCTTGGCCCAAGCGGCAAGCTGGCGGCTCTGCGCGAACACTATCAGACGCTGGCGACGCGGGTGTCTCCCGCCGCCTACCGCAGCCTGCTCAGCGACGCCGGTCTGCCGCTGGCCGCGCTGCTCGGCAAAAACGAGGCCGCGATCACGGCGGTGCTGACGCACCGCCACAGCTTCGACAAAGAAGGCGAGTTGTCCTTGCAGATCTGCTCGGAGGAAGGGATCGCCATCGCCACGCTGACCTTCACCATCACCCGCCATCAAGGCGAAACCGCCATCATCATCGGCGGCCTGCAAGGCCCGCGCAAACCCCATGGAGCGGAAGCCGTGCACCAGCTCACCAAGCAAAGCCACGGCCTGTTTCCCAAGCGTTTGGCCGTTGAGGCCTTGGTCGCGCTGGCCCAGGAAATAGGCGCCAACCAGGTGCTGGCCGTCAGCAAATGGCAGCATATCTACAGCTCCTGGCGCTATCGCCGCCAGTTCTTCGCCGATTACGACAGCTTCTGGGACACCTTCGACGCCCAGCCCACCGCTTGCAAGCGCTTCTTCAGCCTGCCGCTGCAACTGCCGCGCAAGCCCCTGAGCGAGATCGCCAGCAAGAAACGCGCGGAATATCAGCGCCGCTACGCCTTGCTGGACGAACTGGCCAGCCAGAGCCGCAGCGCCGTCACGCGCCGGGCCGCCGCAAACTGAAAGCCGTCTTAGCGCGGCTGAACTCGTCGCCGCCCAGCTTGCCCACCAAGTCCAGGGCCTTGCTCGCCACGCGGCCGTCCCGCCACGCCTCGTCCGCCACATGCACGTGGCGCACCTCGCCCAACACCAGATTGCCGGCGCCCGCGCCTTCGCCCAGCGCCAGGCACTGGCTCAGCACACATTCGAAACGCAGCGGCGCCTGTTCCACGCCCGGCGCCCTTACCTGCCGGCTGCGCGCCTTGCTCACGCCGGCCAGATCGAACTCGTCCACCTCCGGTGCATAAGGGCCGCAGCTGAGGTTCATCGCCTCCGCCAAGCGCTCCGGCACCACATTAACGACGAACTCGCCGGTGGCGCGGATATTGGCCAGGGTATCCTTCTCGCCGCCGCTGGCCGGCGTCAGAATGCTCAGCGCCAGCACCGGCGGCTTCACGCTGGCCACGGTGAAGAAGGAAAACGGCGCCAGATTGGCCACGCCCCGCAAGTCCTGAGTGCTGACCCAGGCGATGGGCCGGGGCTGCACGCTGCCCACCAGCAAAGGGTAGACCGCCTCCGGCGGCAAGCTCTTGATGTCGCAGTCCATGGGGATTCCTCCTAGATGCCATCATTCTAATGCTGCATAGCAACAAAATACCAGCGCCGCCAATTGCGCCCGGCGATGGTGTCGCAACCGCTCGGCAGGTAAAATGACGCGATGAACTCACCTCGTTTTATCCATCTGCGTCTCCATTCGGAGTTCTCCATCACCGACGGCATCGTACGCCTGGATGACGCCATCAAGCGCGCCATCAAGGACAATATGCCCGCGGTGGGCATGTCCGATCTGATGAACATCTTCGGCATGGTCAAGTTCTACAAGGGCTGCCGGGACAAAGGCGTCAAGCCCATCGTGTCCTGCGATGTCTGGCTGGAAAACGAGGATGACCGCGACAAACCCTATCGCCTGATGCTGACGGTGAAGAACCGCCAGGGCTACGGGCGCTTGTGCGAACTGCTGGCCGACGCCTACACCCACAATCAGTACCGCGGCCGCGCCGAACTCAAGCGCGCCTGGCTGGAAAACGGCGACAACAGCGGCCTGATCTGCCTGTCCGGCGCCCACATGGGCGACGTGGGCCAGGCCCTGCTGATGGGCCAGCGCGACGAGGCGCGCCGCCGCGCCGAATATTGGGAGAGCTGCTTCCCGGACAGCTTCTACCTGGAGTTGCAACGCCTGAACAACCCGCAGGTGGAGCACGCGCTGCAAGCCTCGCTGTGGCTGGCCGGCGAGACCGGCCTGCCGGTGGTGGCCACCCACCCCATCCAGTTCATGGACCCGGACGACTTCAAGGCCCACGAGGCCCGCGTCTGCATCGCCGAGGGCTTCACCCTGGGCGACAAGCGCCGGCCGCGCAGCTTCGAGGAAAACCAATACTTCCTGTCCACGGAGCAGATGCTGGAACGCTTCGCCGACATCCCCGAGGCGCTGGAAAACTCGGTGGAAATCGCCCGCCGCTGCAATATCAGCGTGCAACTGGGCAAGAACTACCTGCCGCAATTCCCGACGCCGGACGGCATGACGCTGGACGACTACCTGGTGCATCTATCCCAGGAAGGACTGGAAGAACGGCTGGCCAAGCTCTATCCCGATCCGGAAACGCGCGCCCAAGAGCGGCCGCGCTACGACGAGCGCTTGAAGATCGAGTGCGACACCATCATCCAGATGGGCTTCCCCGGCTACTTCCTGATCGTGGCGGACTTCATCAACTGGGCCAAGAACAACGGCTGCCCGGTGGGTCCCGGCCGCGGCTCCGGCGCCGGCTCGCTGGTGGCCTACAGCATCGGCATCACCGACATCGACCCGCTGGCCTACGCGCTGCTGTTCGAACGCTTCCTCAACCCCGAGCGGGTCTCCATGCCCGACTTCGACATCGACTTCTGCCAGGACAACCGCTACCGCGTGATCGAATACGTGCGCCAGAAATACGGCGCCGAAGCGGTGTCGCAGATCGCCACCTTCGGCACCATGGCGGCCAAGGCCGTGGTGCGCGACGTCGGCCGGGTGCTGGACCTGCCGTATATGTTCTGCGACGGCATCTCCAAACTGATTCCCGCCGCGCCCGGCAAGCAATACTCGCTGGACGACGCGGTGGAAATGGAGCCAGTGCTGCGCGAGCGGCTGGAAAACGAGGAGGAACTGCGCGAGCTGTGGGAGTTGGCCAAGAAACTGGAAGGCCTGACCCGCAACATCGGCATGCACGCCGGCGGCGTCTTGATCGCGCCGGGCAAGATCACCGACTTCTGCCCGATGTACCAGGCCAGCGGCGACGGCTCGGTGCCGGTGTCCATGCTGGACAAGGACGATGTGGAAAAAGTGGGCCTGGTGAAGTTCGACTTCCTCGGCCTGCGCAACCTGACGATTATCGAACTGGCCGTCGGCTACATCAAAGACCTGGACCCCAGCTTCGACACCGACCTCAATCTGCTCGAGTTCACCGACGCCGCCGCCTACAAAGTGCTGCAGCAGGCCAATACCACCGCCGTCTTCCAGCTTGAATCGGACGGCATGAAGCGGCTGCTGGAAAAACTGAAGCCCGACCGTTTCGAAGACATCATCGCTGTGCTGGCCCTGTACCGTCCGGGCCCGCTCGGCTCCGGCATGGTGGACGACTTCATCCTGCGCAAGGCCGGCAAGCAAGAGGTCGACTACTACCACCCGGACCTGCAGGCCTGCCTGGACCCGACCTACGGCGTGATCGTCTACCAGGAACAGGTGATGCAGATCTCGCAGATCATCGGCGGCTACACCCTGGGCGGCGCCGACATGCTGCGCCGGGCGATGGGCAAGAAAAAGCCGGAGGAAATGGCCGAGCACCGCGGCAAGATCGCTCAGGGCGCCGCCACCAAGGGCTACGACCCCAAGCTCGCCGAAATGCTGTTCGACCTGATGGCCAAGTTCGCCGAGTACGGCTTCAACAAGTCGCACACCGCTGCCTACGCCGTGGTCTCCTATCAGACCGCCTGGCTCAAGGCCCACCACACCGCGGCCTTCATGGCGGCCACCATGTCCTCGGAATTGGACAACACTGACCAGCTCAAGGTGTTCTACGACGACAGCGTGGACGGCAAAAACGGCCTGATCTTCCTGCCGCCCGACGTCAACCAGAGCTACTACCGCTTCGTGCCGGTGGACCGCAAGCACATCCGCTACGCGCTGGGCGCGATCAAGGGCACCGGCGAAGCCGCCGTCGACCACATCGTCGCGATCCGCGCCGAGTCCGGGCCGTTCAAGGACTTGTTCGACTTCTGCAGCCGCACCGACAAGAAAATCGTCAACAAGCGCGTGATCGAAGCGCTGATCCGCGCCGGCGCCTTCGACAGCATAGAGCCCAACCGCGCCAAGCTGTTCGGCAACGTCGGGCTGGCGATGGACGCCGCCGAACAGGAGCACGCCAACGCCAATCAGGGCGGCTTGTTCGACATGTTCGGCGACGACGTCGCCCCCAGCGTGGAAATGGTCGAGATCAAGCCGTGGAGCGACGCGGTCAAGCTGGCGGAAGAAAAGCTGGCCATCGGCTTCTACCTGTCCGGCCACCCTTTCGCCGCCTACGCCAAGGAAATCCGCGGCTTCATCAAGACCCCGCTATCCCGGCTCAGCCCGCGCAAGGAGCCCCAGTTGCTGGCCGGCTTCGTCACCGGCATCCGCGTCAAAGTGGGCAACCGCGGCAAAATGGCCTTCGTGCAGCTGGACGACGGCAGCACCAAATTGGAAGTCAGCCTGTTCGCGGAAAGCTTCGAAGCCAACCGCAGCCGCTTGAAAGACGACGTGGTGCTGGTGATAGAAGGCAAGGTCAGCGAGGACAACTTCTCCGGCGGCCTGCGCATCATCGCAGACAAAGTCTATGAGCTGGGCGAGGCGCGCAGCCGCTACGCGCGCAGCCTGTCGCTGAAACTGGCCGGCAAGGTGGACGTCAGCAAACTCAAGGCCCAGCTGCACCCGTTCCGCAGCGAAGACGCCGGCTGCCCGGTGCGCATCCATTACAACAACGGCGCGGCCAGCGGCGACCTAATGCTGCCCCCGCCCTGGGGCGTCCGGCTGGACGACGGGCTGTTGCTGGCGCTGCAGGACTGGCTGGGCAACGACAAGGTCAAAGTGATGTGGTGAGCCGCCGCGCTCCCGCCAAGCCGCGCCCAGCGCGGCTTTTTTCTTGCCCCGCGCTTTGCAAGCGCCGGGCATTGCAGTAGGCTTGCCCGCTCAAACGCACCACAGAAGAGGATGTTTTCAGATGACGGCACGCCCGGCGCAACTCCAAGACGTCGCCCCGGTCTTCCAGATCGAGCAAGCGGTATTCGGCCACCACGTCTACCCGGACTTTTTCTTCCGCCAGGCCCACGACCTGTGGCCGGACCTGTTCTTCGTCGCGCCGGGCGCGCAAGACGGGGCACTGGGCGGCTACATCATCGGCGCGCCGGGCAGCGGGCAAGGCGAATTCTGGATCATGTCGCTGGCGGTCCACGAGCATTGCCGCGGACAAGGCGTAGGCAAGCAACTGCTGCAGGCCTTGCTGCAGGCGCTGCGGGCGCGCCAGGCCAGCCACGCGAAACTGACGGTCCACCCCGACAACCCCGCAGTCAGGCTGTACCAGCAGCTTGGCTTTGTCGTCGTCGAACATCAGCCTCATTACTTCGGCGACAACGATCCGCGCCTGGTCATGCGCGCGGATTTCTAGCCGTCCAGACGCAACAAAGCCTCCCTTTGGGGAGGCTTGCTTCTAGTGCCGTCCGGCAGCGCAATGCATAAAGCCCAGCTCGAGTGAGCTGGGCTTTGCAATGGGGCGTCTGGCGGTGTCCTACTTTCACATGGCGAATGCCACACTATCATCGGCGCTAAGGCGTTTCACGGTCCTGTTCGGGATGGGAAGGCGTGGGACCACCTCGCTATGGCCACCAGACATAAACTGGTACAAACTTGAAGAAGCCTAGGTCGATACTCGATCAACCCACATATATTCGGTATTCAATTGTGTCGCACAACCACTATCTCGTCACTCGGTTTCCCAAGCCACTCAAATGATAGGATCAAGCCTCACGAGCAATTAGTATCGGTTAGCTTAACGCCTCACAGCGCTTCCACACCCGACCTATCAACGTCCTGGTCTCGAACGACTCTTCAGGAGGGTCAAGCCCTCAGGGAAGTCTCATCTTCAGGCGAGTTTCCCGCTTAGATGCTTTCAGCGGTTATCTCTTCCGCACTTAGCTACCCGGCAATGCGACTGGCGTCACAACCGGTACACCAGAGGTGCGTCCACTCCGGTCCTCTCGTACTAGGAGCAGCCCCCGTCAAACTTCCAACGCCCACTGCAGATAGGGACCAAACTGTCTCACGACGTTTTGAACCCAGCTCACGTACCACTTTAAATGGCGAACAGCCATACCCTTGGGACCGGCTACAGCCCCAGGATGTGATGAGCCGACATCGAGGTGCCAAACACCGCCGTCGATGTGAACTCTTGGGCGGTATCAGCCTGTTATCCCCGGAGTACCTTTTATCCGTTGAGCGATGGCCCTTCCATTCAGAACCACCGGATCACTATGTCCTGCTTTCGCACCTGCTCGACTTGTCGGTCTCGCAGTTAAGCTACCTTTTGCCATTGCACTATCAGCACGATTTCCGACCGTACCTAGGTAACCTTCGAACTCCTCCGTTACACTTTGGGAGGAGACCGCCCCAGTCAAACTGCCTACCATGCACTGTCCCCAATCCGGATCACGGACCAAGGTTAGAACCTCAAACACACCAGGGTGGTATTTCAAGGACGGCTCCATGAGAACTAGCGTTCCCACTTCATAGCCTCCCACCTATCCTACACAAGTCTGTTCAAAGTCCAATGCAAAGCTACAGTAAAGGTTCACGGGGTCTTTCCGTCTAGCAGCGGGGAGATTGCATCTTCACAAACACTTCAACTTCGCTGAGTCTCAGGAGGAGACAGTGTGGCCATCGTTACGCCATTCGTGCGGGTCGGAACTTACCCGACAAGGAATTTCGCTACCTTAGGACCGTTATAGTTACGGCCGCCGTTTACTGGGGCTTCGATCAAGAGCTTGCACCCCATCACTTAACCTTCCAGCACCGGGCAGGCGTCACACCGTATACGTCCACTTTCGTGTTGGCACAGTGCTGTGTTTTTGTTAAACAGTCGCAGCCACCGATTCTCTGCGACCTCTCAAAGCTCCTCCCGCAGGGGATTCACTCTAAGAGGCATACCTTCTCCCGAAGTTACGGTATCAATTTGCCGAGTTCCTTCTCCTGAGTTCTCTCAAGCGCCTTAGAATTCTCATCCTGCCCACCTGTGTCGGTTTGCGGTACGGTTCTTATGCAGCTGAAGCTTAGTGGCTTTTCCTGGAAGCGTGGTATCAGTCACTTCAGGTCCGTAGACCCTCGTCATCACGTCTCGGCCTTAAGGGGCGGCGGATTTGCCTACCACCCCAGCCTACCGGCTTAAACAGACTATTCCAACAGTCTGATGACCTAACCTTCTCCGTCCCCACATCGCACTGCATAAAAGTACGGGAATTTTAACCCGTTTCCCATCGACTACGCTTTTCAGCCTCGCCTTAGGGGCCGACTCACCCTACGCCGATGAACGTTGCGTAGGAAACCTTGGGCTTTCGGCGAGCGGGCTTTTCACCCGCTTTATCGCTACTCATGTCAGCATTCGCACTTCTGATATCTCCAGCATCCCTTACGAGACACCTTCACAGACCTACAGAACGCTCCCCTACCATCTGCACTTACGTGCAAATCCGCAGCTTCGGTTATCAGTTTGAGCCCCGTTACATCTTCCGCGCAGGACGACTCGACCAGTGAGCTATTACGCTTTCTTTAAATGATGGCTGCTTCTAAGCCAACATCCTGGCTGTCTATGCCTTCCCACCTCGTTTACCACTTAACTGATCATTTGGGACCTTAGCTGGCGGTCTGGGTTGTTTCCCTCTTGACGATGGACGTTAGCACCCACCGTCTGTCTCCCATGCTCGCACTTTCCGGTATTCAGAGTTTGCCATGGTTTGGTAAATCGCAATGACCCCCTAGCCATAACAGTGCTTTACCCCCGGAAGTGATACATGAGGCACTACCTAAATAGTTTTCGGGGAGAACCAGCTATCTCCGAGTTTGTTTAGCCTTTCACCCCTATCCACAGCTCATCCCCTAGTTTTGCAACACTAGTGGGTTCGGACCTCCAGTGCGTGTTACCGCACCTTCATCCTGGCCATGGATAGATCACTCGGTTTCGGGTCTACGCCCAGCAACTAAAGCGCCCTATTCGGACTCGGTTTCCCTACGCCTCCCCTATTCGGTTAAGCTCGCTACTGAACGTAAGTCGCTGACCCATTATACAAAAGGTACGCAGTCACGGAACAAGTCCGCTCCCACTGTTTGTATGCATCCGGTTTCAGGTTCTATTTCACTCCCCTCCCGGGGTTCTTTTCGCCTTTCCCTCACGGTACTGGTTCACTATCGGTCGATCATGAGTATTTAGCCTTGGAGGATGGTCCCCCCATCTTCAGACAGGATTTCTCGTGTCCCGCCCTACTTATCGTACGCCTAGTCCTTGGAATGCGTTTTCGTGTACGGGGCTATCACCCACTATGGCGGTCCTTTCCATGAACCTTCCACTAACACAATCCATAACACGTACAGGCTCTTCCGCGTTCGCTCGCCACTACTAACGGAATCTCGGTTGATTTCTTTTCCTGCAGCTACTTAGATGTTTCAGTTCGCTGCGTTCGCCTCCTCAGACCTATGGATTCAGTCTGGGATCTCCTTGCGGAGGGGTTTCCCCATTCGGACATCGCGGGATCAAAGCTCTATTGCCAGCTCCCCCGCGCTTTTCGCAGGCTTACACGTCCTTCTTCGCCTATGATCGCCAAGGCATCCACCAGATGCACTTAGTCGCTTGACCCTATCATTTCAGTAACCTAGATCACCAAAACAACAAGTGTGTTTGTGCGACGACTACACCGCCCCTTTTGATATGGCGACGTAGCCTAGATACAATCAAATACCCAAGATGACGATCCGTCCGCGTAAAGAGTTAACTCTACGCTTCCTTCTCGCCGTCTTTATATATTCGGCTTCTTCAGTTTGTTAAAGATCGGGCGTTAAAAATACAACGCAAACACAATCAAGCTATCTTGCAAACTCGCTTGTGTTTGAGTTGTGGTGGAGGATGACGGGATCGAACCGACGACCCCCTGCTTGCAAAGCAGGTGCTCTCCCAACTGAGCTAATCCCCCTCTAAACCTGAAATGCCGCGTTGAAACGCGCCTCGTGTGCATCAGCACACTTCGCCGCCTTTCGCCTTGCCTTTCAGCTTTATTTGTGCGGCCGGATTACTCCGACAACAGAAATTCTGGTGGGTCTGGTTGGACTCGAACCAACGACCCCCGCCTTATCAAGACGGTGCTCTAACCAGCTGAGCTACAAACCCATTTCTTGTTCAGCCATCGCTGGCTGACGCCCTTAACTACAAATAACCGATAGGCTGTAAGTACTCGATCAACAACCTTCTCTAGAAAGGAGGTGATCCAGCCGCAGGTTCCCCTACGGCTACCTTGTTACGACTTCACCCCAGTCATGAATCCCACCGTGGTAAGCGGCCTCCTTACGGTTAGCCTACCCACTTCTGGTGAAACTCACTCCCATGGTGTGACGGGCGGTGTGTACAAGACCCGGGAACGTATTCACCGCAGCATGCTGATCTGCGATTACTAGCGATTCCGACTTCACGCACTCGAGTTGCAGAGTGCGATCCGGACTACGATCGGTTTTATGAGATTGGCTCCACCTCGCGGCTTCGCGACCCTCTGTACCGACCATTGTATGACGTGTGAAGCCCTGGTCATAAGGGCCATGAGGACTTGACGTCATCCCCACCTTCCTCCGGTTTGTCACCGGCAGTCCCATTAGAGTGCCCAACTTAATGATGGCAACTAATGGCAAGGGTTGCGCTCGTTGCGGGACTTAACCCAACATCTCACGACACGAGCTGACGACAGCCATGCAGCACCTGTGTTAACGCTCCCTTTCGGGCACCACCACATCTCTGCGGCGTTCGTTACATGTCAAGACCAGGTAAGGTTTTTCGCGTTGCATCGAATTAATCCACATCATCCACCGCTTGTGCGGGTCCCCGTCAATTCCTTTGAGTTTTAACCTTGCGGCCGTACTCCCCAGGCGGTCAACTTCTCGCGTTAGCTACGCTACCAAGGATTCAAACCCCCAACAGCTAGTTGACATCGTTTAGGGCGTGGACTACCAGGGTATCTAATCCTGTTTGCTCCCCACGCTTTCGTGCATGAGCGTCAGTGTCATCCCAGGGGGCTGCCTTCGCCATCGGTATTCCTCCGCATCTCTACGCATTTCACTGCTACACGCGGAATTCTACCCCCCTCTGACGCACTCTAGTCGTGCAGTCTCCAATGCCGTTCCCAGGTTAAGCCCGGGGCTTTCACATCAGACTTGCACAACCGCCTGCGCACGCTTTACGCCCAGTAATTCCGATTAACGCTTGCACCCTACGTATTACCGCGGCTGCTGGCACGTAGTTAGCCGGTGCTTATTCTTCCGGTACTCTCAGACCCAGCGGTTATTAACCACTAGGATTTGCTCCCGGACAAAAGTCCTTTACAACCCGAAGGCCTTCTTCAGACACGCGGCATGGCTGGATCAGGCTTGCGCCCATTGTCCAAAATTCCCCACTGCTGCCTCCCGTAGGAGTCTGGGCCGTGTCTCAGTCCCAGTGTGGCGGATCATCCTCTCAGACCCGCTACTGATCGACGCCTTGGTGAGCCTTTACCTCACCAACTAGCTAATCAGACATCGGCTGCTCGTATAACGTGAGGCCTTTCGGTCCCCCACTTTCCCCCTCAGGGCGTATGCGGTATTAATCCGGCTTTCGCCGAGCTATCCCCCATTACACGGTACATTCCGATGCATTACTCACCCGTTCGCCACTCGTCAGCGGTGCAAGCACCCTGTTACCGTTCGACTTGCATGTGTAAAGCATGCCGCCAGCGTTCAATCTGAGCCAGGATCAAACTCTTCAGTTCAATTCCAAGCAAATTTTCTGGCACGCAAGATCAAAGAAACATCGAGACATTTCTCGTCTTGCAGTGCAAGTGTTTGGTCATCGACCGAGCACTTACACCTATCGGTTATTCGTTCTGTTAAAGATCGGTGCAGGTCGCTGCGTTTCGTTTCCGCCGCTGCGTTGTCTGCTGAGGAGGCGAACTATACGTCAGACCCCTAAACCCGTCAACACCTTTCGTGAAAGATTTTTGACAAAAGAGGCCTCTCGCAAGCTATCCCCATGATTTATATTGAATCATCCATATGAAGAATTTCAGCGTAGCCGCCATGCACTGGTAGGGACTGTCGTTTCCGGATTGAAAAAACGATAATTCCCCTCCTCGTCCGCCCTTCTAGAAGCACAATCATGCGCAACAAAACCTGGATTTTCGACCTGGACGACACGCTGCACCACGCCAGCGGCGGCATCTTCGCCCATATCAGCCACGCGATGTCCGCTTATATGATGAAACATCTGCAAGTGGACGCGGTGGAAGCCCGCTTGCTGCGCGAGCGCTATTGGGCGCAATACGGCGCCACCATGCATGGGCTGGTCACCCACCACGGCATCGACCCTCATGACTTCCTATTGGAAACCCATAAGCTGGAAGAACTGGAGCAATGGCTGTTCGCCGAGCACAATCTGGCGGAATCGCTGAACGCGCTGCCGGGCCGCAAGCTGATCTTCTCCAATGGCCCGCACCATTATGTGCAAGGCATTTTGCAGCGCTTGGCGATAGAGCGGCACTTCCACTCTATATATGGCGTCGAGCAAGTGGACTACGTGCCCAAGCCGCATGTGGGCGCCTTCCGTAAAGTTCTGGCGCAAGAGCGGCTGGATCCGCGGCACTGCATCATGGTGGAGGACTCGCTGCCCAATCTGCTGACGGCGAAGAAGCTGGGCATGAAAACGGTCTGGGTCAGCAAGCAGGTGCGGCGGCCTGCGCATGTGGACATCCGCATCGCCTCCATCGGCGAGCTGGCGCGCCGTCGCTGGGACTGAAATAAAAAAAGGCCGGAATCCCGGCCTTTTCCTATATAGCGTATCCCGCTTACTTCAGCTTGATCTCGGACCACACCTTGTTCAGCTCGCGACGGTCCTTGGCGTTCAAGTCCTTCAGCTGTTGCAGGCGCGGCAGTTCGCCGGCGGTCGGGAAGATCGCATGCACCTTGGTCAGTTCCGGTTTGACGAACTTGCCGGCGGCGGCGTTGGGATTGCCCGATCCCATCTCGTTGGTCAGACCGGAGGCGTTCTTGCCGTCCAGCATGAAGTTGATGAATTTGTAAGCCAGGTCCTTGCGCGGCGCGTCCTTCAACACCACGAAGTTGTCCAGCGACAGGGTGTTGCCTTCTTTCTGCAAGCCGAAATTGACGCCGAACTTGCGGCCGGCCTTCTTGGCGTCCTGCTGCGCCTGGTACATATCGTTGGAATAGCCCAGCGCGACATAGATGTTGCCTACGGTCAGTTCCTTGATATAGCTCTGGTTGTTGAAGGCGGCCCAGTAGGGCTTGGCCTTCAGGATCACGTCACGCGCCGCCTTCCAGTCCGCCGGATTGGTGGAGTTGGCCGGCTTGCCCAGATACATCAAGGCGGCGGACACCAGCTCGCGCTGAGAGTCCAGCACGGTGATCTTGCCCTTGAGCTTGGCCAATACGGCCGGATCGAAGATCAGCGCCCAGCTATTGGCCTTGTCCAGCAAGCCCAGTTCTTTCAGCTTGGTTTCGTTGTAGCCCAGCAGCGTGGTGGTGAAGGCGTAGGGGACCGAGTACTGGTTGCCCTTGTCGAAGAAGCTGTTCAGATAGCCGGCGTTCAGGTTCTTGAAGTTGGGCAGCTGTTTTTTGTCCAGCGGCTGCGCCTTGCCCTGCTTGATCAGCGCTTCCACCGCGAAGCCGGTCGGCACCACGATGTCGTAACCCTTGGCGCCGGCAGCCAGCTTGGCCAGCATTTCTTCGTTGTCGCCGTAGAAGTCTTGCACCAGCTTGCACTTGCAGTAAGCCTCGAAGCTCTTGGCAGTGCTTTCCGACAGGTAGTTGTTCCAGTTGTAGAGGTGCAATTCTTCCGCTGCGTACGCTTGTGCAGATACGGCCAGGGCAAGCGTCACCAGGACTTTTTTCATTGCGTTTTTCCTTCTATTCGCACGAGTGCGTTGCGACTACATGAAAAACCGGCCGGCTCCCTTGTTGCCTGGCCGGGGCCCTACTACTTAAACAGGCTCTCAGCCATTGGCCCGCAACGCGCTGGGCGACACGCGCGAAGCAATGACGATCAGCACCAGGGTCAACAGCATCAGCAAGCTGGAAACGGCGTTCACTTCCGGCGTCACCGCGATCTTGATCATCGAGTAAATCTCCAGCGGCAGCATGCTGGCGCCTGCGCCGGCGGTGAAGAAGGTGATCACGAAGTCGTCGATGGACAAGGTAAAGGCCATCAGGGCACCGGCGATGATGCCCGGCTTGATCACCGGCAGGGTGATCAGACGGAAGGCCTGGAACGGCGTCGCCCCCAGATCGCGCGCCGCTTCCACCAGGCTGTCGTCCATGCCCTGCATCCGCGCCCGCACCACGATGGCGACGAAGCCGATGCAGAAGGCGACGTGGGACAGCAGGATGGTGATCATGCCCAGTTCCAGAATGCCGATCAGCTGGTTGACGATGACGAAGAAGATCACCAGCGACACCCCCATCAGCAGTTCCGGGATGGCGATGGGCGTCAGCACCAGGAAGGGCAGCAAGCGCAGCTTGTAGCGATGCATGGCGATGCCGGCCAAGGTGCCCAGCACGGTGGCGCAGGCGCTGGCGATGATGCCTATGATCAGCGAGTTGGCCGCCGCGCTCAGCATCTTCTCGTTGTGGAACAGTTTGTCGTACCACTTGAGGGTGAAACCCACCCATTCCGCGTTGAGCCTGGAATCGTTGAACGAGTACAGCACCACGATCACCAGCGGCAGATAGAGGAAGAGATAGGTCAGCAGCGCCGACGCCCACAACCAGCGGGATTGTTTCTTAGCCACGTTTCTTGCCTCCTCTGCCCACCATCGCGCCCAAGGCCGCGATCAACAACACTCCGCCGGTCAGCATGATGGACAGCACCGAACCGAACGGCCAGTCGCGGGTATCCAGTATCTGCTGCTTGATCAGGTTGCCGATCATGATGGAGTCGGTGCCGCCCAGGATGTCCGGAATGGCGAACATGCCCAGCGCCGGGATGAACACCAGCGCGGAGCCGGCGAACACGCCGGGCAGGCTCAGCGGCCAGGTCACGCGCCAGAAGCGTTGCCAGGCGTTGGCGCCAAGATCCTGCGCCGCGTCCAGCAAGGCCATGTCGTGTTTTTCCAGATTGGCGTACAACGGCAACACCATGAAGGGCAGGTGCACATAGACCAGGCCGACGATGACGGCGAACGGGGTGAACAGCAGACGCACCGGTTCAAAACCCAGCGAGGTCACCACCACGTTCAGCATTTTGGTGAACGCCGATTGCGGCCCCAGGATGATCATCCAGGCGTAGATGCGGATCAGGAAGTTGGACCAGAACGGCAGGATCACCAGCAGCAGCATCAGGTCGCGGTATTTCTTGCCGGAGCGGGCGATCAGCCAGGCCAGCGGATAGGCCATCAACAGGCAAACCACGGTGGTGATCCCCGCGTAGCCGGCGGACTTGATGAACAGCTCGATGTAGAGCGGCTCTTCCACCAAGCGGCGGAAGTTGTCCAGCGTCAGGTCCCAGACCAGCTTGCCTTCCTCGAGGTAGTACATCGGCGCGAGGCCGCCGTAATCGCCCGGATTGCGGAAAGCCGCCACCACCATGATCAGCGACGGCACCAGGAAAAACAGGATCAGGTAGACCAGCGGCGGCCACGACAGCGCCCACTTGCCGAATCGATCTCGAATCGCCATGCGCGTTTACTCCGTCAGGAAGCTGCCGGCGTCGAAGCGCCAGGCCAGTTCCACGATGTCGTTGTCGTCAAAGAATTTGGCGACGCCCGGAATGCTGTTGGGCAGCATCGCCTCCACCATCACGCCCTCGCCCACTTCCACCACGTAGAGCGTAACGTCGCCCAGGTACAGGCAATCGTGAACGCGGCCTTTGAAATAGGCTTCGTCGTCATGGGCCGGCAGGCTCTTGTCCAGCTTGACCTTTTCCGGACGCAACGCCAGCCAGCCGGTCTGCCCTTCGCGCACATCCGGCACGGTCAGGCAGCGCACTTCGCCGCAGCCCTTCAAGTCCACCAGCATGGTGTCGCCGTCCACGCGCTTGACCTTGCCTTCCAGCACATTGCACTGGCCGAGGAAGTCCGCGACGAAGCGGTTCTTGGGCTTGCTGTAAATGGTTTCCGGCGCGTCCAGCTGTTCCACCTGGCCGTGGCTCATCACCGCGATGCGGTGGCTGAGCGCCAGCGCTTCGCCCTGGTCGTGGGTGACGTAGACGAAGGTGATGCCCACTTCTTTTTGCAGATTGATCAGTTCCAGCTGCATTTCTTCGCGCAGCTTGGCGTCCAGCGCGGACAGCGGTTCGTCCAGCAGCAGCAGCCGCGGACGGTCCACCAGCGCTCGGGCGATGGCCACGCGCTGACGCTGGCCGCCGGACATCTCGTGCGGGTAGCGGTCGCCAAACTGGGTCAGACGCACGTCTTCCAGCAATTCGTCCACCTGGGAAGCGATCTTGGCCTTGTCCCACTTGGCCATTTTGAGCGGGAAGGCGATGTTCTCGCGCACCGTCATGTGCGGGAACAAGGCATAGCTTTGAAACACGGTGTGCACCGGACGTTTTTCCGGCTGCACCTGCGACATGTCCTGACCGTCCAGCAGGATCTGGCCGGAATCCGGCTGCTCGAAGCCGGCCAGCATGCGCAGCAAGGTGGTCTTGCCGCAACCGGAGGGCCCGAGCAGGGTGAAGAACTCGCCTGCCTCTACCGACAGGCTGACATTGTTGACCGCCGTGTAGTCGCCGAAGCGCTTGACGACATTTTTGATTTCAAGGAGAGCCATTGTCTTCCCCGCCCAAGAAAAAGGGCGCCAGTTTAACAAAAAAGATAAAGCTGGGGCCGTTGAAATCCCTTGAAAATTCAAGACCTCAGCGCATTTTTTCCATTGTGCGAACCGGGCGTTCGGGCCGGGCCGGTAAGTTGCTATTTTCTCAGCAGAAAACCGCGCGCCGCACGCTGGGTTTTCGGTGCGGCGCAACATGGTTCCAATTCAAATAATTGATGCTTTTTGACAACAACTGTCGGCATCTCGCCGTCTACGCGCCGCCAAACAGCGCTTACCACTGCCCTTCATTGAAGAAGCGGCGGTAGCGCTCCACCCAGTTCGAGATATCGAAACCGTTGGCCTGCAGCCAATCGTGGTTGTAATAGCTGCCCTGGTAGCGGTTGCCGTCGTCGCAGATCAAGGTGACGATGGAGCCGCTGCGGCCCTGGCTGCGCATCTGGCCCACCAGTTCGCAAACACCGTAGAAATTGGTGCCGGTGGAACCGCCGCAGCGGCGTCCCAGCACTTCCTCCAGGAAGTGGATGGCGGCGTAGCTGGCGACGTTGGGCACCCGGATCACATTGTCGATGACTGTGGGAATGAAGGAGGGTTCCACCCGAGGCCGGCCTATGCCTTCCACGCCGGAGCCGCCTTCGCAGCGGCAGTCCATGCTTCCGGTATGAAAACAGTCGTAGAACACCGAGTTTTCCGGGTCCACCACGCAGACCTTGGTCGGCAGTTTCTGGTAGCGCACATAGCGGCCGAAAGTGGCCGAGGTGCCGCCGGTGCCGGCGCCGCATACGATCCAGTCCGGCACCGGATTCGGCTCATAGGCCATTTGGGTGAAAATGGTATCGGCGATATTATTGTTGCCGCGCCAGTCGGTGGCGCGTTCGGCATAGGTGAACTGGTCCATGTAATGGCCGTTCAACTCTTCCGCCAGGCGTTTGGATTCGTCGTAAATGGTGGCGGGATCGTCCACCAGGTGGCTGCGGCCGCCGTAGAATTCGATCGCACGGATCTTTTCCTGCGAGGTGCTCTTGGGCATCACCGCGATGAAGGGCAGGCCCAGCAAGCGGGAAAAATAGGCCTCGGACACCGCGGTGCTGCCGCTGGAAGCCTCGATGATGGTGCTGCCTTCGCGTATCCAGCCATTGCACAAGCCGTATAGAAACAGCGAGCGCGCCAGCCGGTGCTTGAGGCTGCCGGTGGGATGGGTGGATTCGTCCTTGAAATAGAGCTGTATCTCCGGCGCGCCGGGGATGGGCAGCGGGATCAAATGGGTGTCGCTGGAGCGATTGAAATCGGCCTCTATCTTGCGCACCGCCTGGGCAACCCAATCAGTCATCTTGCTTCTCCAGTGTCGGAAAGTTCTCAATCGGCCATTCTAACGCGACAAGCAAGAAAAAAACGCCCCGTAGGGCGTTTTGGATTCAAAGCGGCGAGCCGATCAGAACTTGGTGCCGAAGCCGATGCCGAATACCCACGGGTCGATCTTCAGTTCGCCCAGTTTGGCGCCGCCCAGCTGATCCGCGGTCACGTCGGTCTTGATCCAGATTTTCTTGACGTCCAGGTTGACGAACCAGTTCTTGTTGATCGCGTAGTCCGCGCCCAGTTGCAGCGCCGGACCCCAGCTGTTTTTCTTCACGCTCAGATCTGTCGCACTACCTGCTTTCAGGCCTTCATTGTAGAAACGGGTGTAGTTGATGCCGGCGCCCACATAGGGACGGAAGGTGGCGTCAGGAGCGAAGTGGTATTGCAGGGTCAAGGTCGGCGGCAACACCGATACCTTGCCGACGGAACCGAAGGTGTTGGTGGTGACTTCGTGACGGGTGGTGCCCAGAATCAGCTCGGCGCCGATATTGTTGGTGATCATGTAGGTGAAGTCGACCTCAGGCGCCCAGCTGTCCTTGGCGTCGACATTCAAACCCGACACTACGCCAGAGTTGCTCCAGCTGGCGTCGGGGTTGACATTGATCACGCGGAAGCGCGCCAGGATGTCGCCTTGAGCGGCGAAGGCGCTAGCGGAAACCAGGCCGATCATTGCGGCGAGAGCGAGCTTTTTCATATTGGGTTCTCCTGTCATGTTTGGTCGAATGCAGGCCTGGCGCTTGCCGCCATCGTTGACTTTGACTGCGGGCAGCAGTAGCGTTCGGCGTCCGGTGGCAGATTATCCAAGCACCTAATATCAAACTTTGCGCCAGATCATGAGATGGTCATGAAATATGCAGATTTACGGGAGTTTGTCTCCCAATTGGAACAACAAGGCCTGCTGAAACGAATTGCGGCCCCGGTCTCCCCGCATCTGGAGATGACCGAGATCGGCGACAGGGTACTGAAAGCCGGCGGTCCCGCGCTGCTGTTCGAACAGGCAGTCAAGGACGGCAAACGCTTCGATTACCCGGTACTGGCCAATCTGTTCGGCACGCCCGAGCGCGTGGCGCTGGGCATGGGCGCCGCCGATGTGATGCAGTTGCGCGAGATCGGCAAGACCCTGGCCTACCTGAAAGAACCGGAGCCGCCCAAGGGCTTGAAAGACGCCTGGGACAAGCTGCCCTTGCTGAAGCAATTGCTGTCGATGGCGCCTAAGGTGGTCGGCAAGGCGCCGTGCCAGCAAATCGTATGGGAAGGCGCGGAAGTCGATCTGGAGCGCTTGCCTATCCAGCACTGCTGGCCCGGCGACGTGGCGCCGCTGATCACCTGGGGCCTGACCGTGACCCGCGGCCCCAACAAGAAACGCCAGAACCTGGGCATCTATCGCCAACAGCTGATAGGCCGCAACCGCGTCATCATGCGCTGGCTGGCCCACCGCGGCGGCGCGCTGGATTACCGCGAATTCTGCCAACAGCATCCCGGCGAGCCTTACCCGGTGGCGGTGGTGCTGGGCTGCGACCCGGCCACTATCCTGGGCGCGGTGACGCCGGTGCCGGACACCCTGTCCGAATACCAGTTCGCCGGCCTGCTGCGCGGCAGCCGCACCGAGCTCACCAAATGCCTGGGTTCGGATCTGCAAGTGCCGGCGCGCGCCGAAATCGTGCTGGAAGGCCATATCCATCCGGACGACACCGCGATGGAAGGCCCTTACGGCGACCACACCGGCTATTACAACGAGCAGGACCGCTTCCCGGTGCTGACCGTGGACCGCGTCACCCTGCGCGAAAACGCGATCTACCACAGCACCTACACCGGCAAGCCGCCGGACGAGCCGGCGGTGCTGGGCGTGGCGCTGAACGAGGTCTTCGTGCCCATTCTGCAAAAGCAGTTTCCGGAAATCGTCGATTTCTACCTGCCGCCGGAAGGCTGCAGCTACCGGATGGCGGTGGTCAGTATCAAGAAGCAATACCCCGGCCACGCCAAGCGGGTGATGATGGGATGCTGGAGCTTCCTGCGCCAGTTCATGTACACCAAGTTCATCGTGGTGGTGGACGACGACGTCAACACCCGGGACTGGAAGGAAGTGATCTGGGCGATCACCACGCGCATGGACCCGGTGCGCGACACCACCTTGATCGAACATACGCCTATAGATTATCTGGACTTCGCCAGCCCGGTGTCCGGCCTGGGCGGCAAGATGGGCCTGGACGCCACCAACAAGATGCCGGGCGAAACCAACCGCGAGTGGGGCGTGCCCATCGTGATGGACCAGGCAGTCAAACAGCGCGTAGACGCGATGTGGCTACAATTAGGGCTGTAAACCCTCCCCCATCCACCCCGGCCTACAAGCACGTCGGGGTGGATCGCGCCATGCCTTCGCCAACCCCTCCCCACGCAGGGCCTTAGAACCTGCTTACGATCTGCCCGTGTCGACGATACGGCGTTGAAACCGCCTTCGAAGTGCTCATGCACCGCCAATGCATTCCGCTTTCTCAGCCGTTTTCGCTTTAGTTCGCCAGATCGTAAACACGTTCTTAGAACGTCCCCTCAATTGCCCCCCGGCATCGGATGCTCCTGACAGATAGGGCAGCTGTCTTTTTTGATTAATATATTTATATTTCTGCCTTAACTG
The DNA here is from genome assembly GCF_020544465.1 of Chromobacterium rhizoryzae. NCBI lineage: Bacteria > Pseudomonadati > Pseudomonadota > Betaproteobacteria > Neisseriales > Chromobacteriaceae > Chromobacterium > Chromobacterium rhizoryzae. The sequence goes on along the minus strand of NZ_CP066126.1, from coordinate 695,784 downwards.
AGAAAGCCTCTGCAACGATCTCGAGATGGCGCGCTGGCCGCCACAGGAGAGCAGCATGAAGAGTTGCCCGACAATCCAAGGATTGAAGCTGGATCAAAGCAGCCTGCAAGCTCTGGAGCAAATCGAACTCAAGCTGAGAGGCCTCCGACTCGCCGCCAGCCTCACCAGTATTGGCGTGATAAGCAATATCTTTTATCGCAGCAGCCCACTACAAGCGGCCTATAACATCCACGCAACAGACTGGCAGCTGTTCGCACAGAGCACGGCGGCTTGGCCGAGGATTATGCAGAAGGCGGTAACACGCATTGCGGAAGAAGAGCACTGGAATCATCAGCATGACCGGAAGCAAGCTCAATTCTGGGAGGCTGTGGCGTATGGCTGCAAACCTTAAAAACACATGGCCGGCTTGGGCTCTACTGATTAGCAACCTGTTCTGGCTAACGCCAAGCCAAGCACAATCGCCTGCCCAAGAAGATCTAACCTCATTTGCCATACGACGCCTGGCTCAAGCCGTGATCGACTATAGCGCTCAGATCCAATATTGCCGGCAACAAGAGATCGTGTTGCCTCCGGACACCTTCGCCGGATTAGAAATGTCCAGGGATGAGCAGATCGCTGCGCTTGCCTATTTCCGTAATAAAAATGACAGGACATGCCTTGGGCAAGTTGAAGAGGAGTTTTTGCAAGCCACCCTGCTAGCCCGGGAGGCAAAACTACCGGCTTATTCGGCCAAGGACGACCCCGGAGCTGAGCAGATTCTCACCGCGCTGCTATCCAGAACGCTTGCGCTAAAACGAGAGCGACCTTACTTACGTCTCGCGCCAGCACTGCGCCGCCAGTTGGAAGCGCTGCCGGTACTACAACATAACTTTGATCCATTCCAATCCATACGCAGCCTAGGCTTGTCAAACGCTGACATCGACGATGACTGAAACCATTTGACATACTCGACCACTTTCCTACTGAGCCCCTTATTGAAAGCGCCCGGCATCATCAGAGGCCGGCCGCTGTTTGATCGCTCAACGCGGCTCAAGCACTTCCGCCTGCAGCAGCACGGCCTCGCGCCCCAGCAGCGGATGGGCTTTGAACGGCCCGGCCCGATAGCGGATGCGCGAACCGGTCCGCTGCTTCAACGCGGCCACTTCCGCGGCCCCCAGGCCCTGGCCGTCGGCAGCGGGCTGGATGACGAAGGTGCCTCCATCCCCCTTTTCCACCCCCAAGCGCACCAGCGGCGGCGCGCCGACGGCGACCAGGGTGCCCTCCTCCCACGGCGGCAGCGACATCGCGCCGGCGCCGGCGCAAAGGCCGAGCCACAGCAGCAGCCCGCGCATCATGGCTTGAGCAGGATCAGATGGCTGTTGGCCGGCACCGTCACCCGCGCCACGCCGCGCGACAGCGGCAGGCTCTGCTTATAGGTTTCCGCCGTCGCCAACGCGCTCCAGCCGATTTCCTGCGCCTGGAAGGGCACCGCCGGCAACAACAAACTCTTGCCGTTCGGGAAATACTGGTTGGCCGGCAGGCTCAGCGTCTTGGCCGGGAAGCCGTAACCGCTGGCCGGATTGCCGCCCAGCGCCAGCGTGGTGTTGAGACGCAGCATCAGGCTGCTGTAATCGCCGGCCCCCGCCGCGCGCAAACCGTCGTTCAAGGCCGCTTCGCCGGTATTGGCGCCGGTCACCCACGGCTTCATCACGCCCGCGCCGAACTGATGCAGCATCTGCATGCCCGCCGCCAGCGCTTTCGGGTAGCAGGTGTAATTCGACGCCGCCACGCTCCAGCCCTTCAAATTGCAAGCCGGCCGGCGCAGAAAGCTTTCGAAATCGCCGCCGCGGCGCAGGTCCGGATGGGAGTTGGCGTCGCTGCCGCGACCGCCGGTGAAGGTGTCCGCCGATACCAGATAGCCCATGGTCTGGGCTGCCAGCTCGTTTTCCCATACCGTGGGCTGACCAGAACCCGGCGGTTTGCGCAGGATCTTGTTGTAGGCGTAGAGCACATGCAGGTATTCGTGCGCCAGCGTGGACAGGGCCAGGCTGGGGCCATTGCCCTTCATATTCCAGTTGCGGCCCGGATCGGCCTGGGCGAAGGTGTCCAAGTCCACGAAGGTGGCCAAGGCCTGATTGCTCTTGCCCACCACGTCTCGGCACTCTTGGTCGCCGCCGCACATGGCCGGCGCGGCCGACGCCAGCAAGGCGTTGGTCCAGCGCACATAGCCGAGCAAGCGGCCGCCGCCGGTCTGATTCGGATCGTTCAGCCGGCTCAGCACCAGGTGCACGTCCTTGGTGTCGCCGGGCAGCGCCAGCGCGCGCCAGCCCGGATCGATGTCATTGCCCCAGGGCTCGCTGACGACCGAGGCTTCCAAGGGATAGACGCTGTTGGCGAAGCGCTCGGCCAGCGCGTCGGCCTGATCGCTGCCCACGCTGACGTCCAGCCCGTCCTGCGCCCAGACGTAAACCTTGCCGCCGCCGTTGGGCAAATCGCGCATGGCTTGCAGGCTGGTGGCGCTATCGCCGTCCATATCGTGCCAGACCCGTTTGTCGCCAATCGCGTAGCTGGCCGCCTGCAAGCTGGCCTGCTCCGCCAGCAGCCGGTGCGAACCGGCGCCACGCAGCGACAAGGCGCCGGAGCGGGCCGACGCGCCAACCGCGGCCATCACCGCCTGGCTCTCCGCCTCCAAGCGTTCCGCGGCGGCGTCCGACCCGCCGCGCAGGCCGGAAGCGGCCAGCTTGGCCTGGCCCGAAGTGTCTCCGGAGCTGATGCGCGACACCACCATCTGCCAGGCGGCGCTCAAGGGCTTGCCGCTGATAGACACCGTTTGCGCCTGCGCGCCGGTATTGGTGTACTGGTAGACGGAGCCGGACTGCGCCCTGCCGGCCGAGGCCGGCAAGCGGCACACATTGCCCGAGCACGTCAGCGCCGCCACTTCCGCGCCGTCCGTCGCCAGCATCCTGCCAGATGCCGACGTTCCGACGCTGGAACCGCCGCTGCCGGCGTTACCGCCGCCGCCACCGCCGCCGCATGCGCTCAGCAACGCGGACATCACGGACACAGCCAATATTGTTTTTGTGCTTTTCATCCCTGTAGTCATCCATTTCATGTATTGAGAATGAGAAAAAATACTAATTCCATTCCAATGGCAATGACTACGGCAAATAATTACCTTTTTATATGATATTTGTTTAGTTAGAGTGACAGAAACCTACGCGCAGCCGGCGGAGCGCAAAGCCGGCAAGCCTGCTATCATCGCCAGGTCTTTGAATAAGGAGCAGTCATGTCCCTGCGCAACCCCAATTCCCCGCACCGCCTGAGCCGTCTGAAAACCCGCCAACGCAAGAAAATGCGCGTAGGCGAATTCCGCGAGCTGGGCTTTCATCTGATCTCCATGCTGCACGACGGCGCGGATTCCGAGGCGCTGCTGGACGCCTGGCTAATCCAGGTGGACGAGGCCGGCATCAGCTTCGGCGGCCATTTCGACGGCGCCGGCAAGCTGGAAGGCGTGGCCTTCCCGGTGGGCGAGGTCAAGATCAGCGACGAGTTGCGCCTGCAACTGCTGTCCTGGCTGCAAGCCCGCGCCGAAGTGAAATCGGTGGAAGGCGGCGAATTGATCGATCTGTGGCACAGCCGCTGATCCCTTTACGTCCGACGTGAAAAAACCGGCTTGTCGCCGGTTTTTTTTATGCCTGGACGCTTCGAGCCGCGGACGCGATCAGGACAGCTTGCGGAACACCCGGTAGCCGATATAGAGCCAGGTTTCCCTGGCCAGGAAGCGGGACCAGCTGGACAGCGTGCGGTAGCGGCTGGATTGCGTGGGCGCGGGATAGGCGGTCAGGCCGATGTCGGTGGCCATCAGCACCGAGCGGCGCATATGCAGCGGATCGCTGACCAAGAGGAAGGAGCGGATGCCGAACTGGCTGCTCAATTCGCGCGCGTTTTCCAGGTTTTGCCAAGTGGTGCGCGACTGGTTTTCCGCCAGCATCGCCGTCATCGGCACGCCTTGCTTGGCGGCGAAGTCGCGGCCGACGTCGGCTTCGGACGGATAACCCGGTTCCGGCGTGCCGCCGGTGAACACAATCCAGCGCACCTTGCCGGACTTGTACAATTTGACTGCGTGATTGATGCGCTCGCGGAACACCGGCGACGGGCGCTTGCCCCAGGCCGCCGCCCCCAACACCAGCGCCGCGTCGGCTTGCGGTTCGTTTGCGCTGCCGCCGAAATCGACGATGCTCCAGGCCACGTAGCTGAAGCCCAGCACCACCAGCAAAATCGCCAGCACAAAGCCTTTCAACATCAAACGCAAGTAGAGCATGGGTACCGCAAGTGAAGGGTGGAACGCCGATTGTACCCGCAAACCGGATGCAAGCGGCAAGGCCGCGCGCTCCGCGCCTACTTCTCCAATTCCCAAATCGCCGCCTGCAGGGACTCCATCCGCGCAGCAAGCGCCAGCTGCGCGTCGTCCAGCGCCTTGTTGTAAATGTCTCTGCCGATTTTGTCGGCGACGAAGTCCAACAGGAATTGCGCGTCGAACTGCCCCAGCTCGATGCCGAACTGGTCTTGCGCGTACTGTTGCAATTGCGGAGCCAGCGTTTGCAGTTGAGCGGGGGTCAACAAGGAATGATTGGCCATGGCGTGCCGCCCTGTGCGATGGAAAGCCGCGATTATGGCGGCTATTCGCCGATGCTGGAAGCGGTTTCCCCGCGCATGGCTAAAGGGACAGCGCCCGTCCCCATTGCAACAGGCCCGCCCGCCACTGGCGCTGGCCGTTCAATTGCCAGGCCAGCAGCCGGTCGCCGGCCTCGCCGCGCCAGAGGGGATGCGCCCGCATCTGGCTGAGCAAGGCCTCCGCCGCCTGGCTGTCGTCAAAGCATAGCGCCAGCCAGTCCGACCCCGCGCGCGTCAACACGCGGCGCAGCTTGTCCGGCCACACCGTGGCGCCGTGAAAACAGCCCGAGCGCAGCCATTGCCGCCGGACGCGCCACTGTTCGGCGCCCAGCGCGCACAGGCCGCGCGGAAACTCCAGACCCCACCATAGCGCAGCGTGCATTCGTCGCCCTTTCATTGTGCATTGCACAATTTTTTATACCTGCATTCCGCGCCCACCGCAAGCGCGGCCGGCCCCGATAAAAAAACAGGCCGCGCAAGGCGGCCTGATCAAGTTGAAACGCTCACAACGATAAGTCAGACAAGGGAAAGCAATTACACGGTCACCCAGCGCGGCCGGGTCAGCTCTTCCGGCTTCAGCAGCAGATCCAGCTGCTCGCGGCTCAGCAAGCCTTGCTCCAGCACGATGTCGGCGACGCTGGCGCCGGTGGCGTGGGCCTGGGCTGCCACATTGGTGGCCGCGGCGTAGCCGATGACGGGATTGAGCGCGGTCACCAGGCCGATGGAGTTCTCCACGCTGGCGTGCAGGCGCTCGCGGTTGGCGGTGATGCCCGTGACGCAGTTGTCGGTCAGCGTGGCGCAGGCGGCCGCCAGGTGGCCCATGCTGCGGAACAGGCTGTAAGCAATCACCGGCTCGAAGGCGTTCAATTGCAGCTGCCCGGCCTCCGCCGCCATGGTGATGGTGACGTCGTTGCCTATCACCTCGTAAGCCACCTGGCTCACCACCTCGGGAATCACCGGATTGACCTTGCCCGGCATGATGGAGGAACCGGCCTGGCGCGCCGGCAGATTGATCTCGCCGAAACCGGCGCGCGGGCCGGAGGACAGCAGGCGCAAATCATTGCAGCTCTTGGACAATTTGACCGCGATACGCTTGAGCACGCCGGACAACTGCACGAAGGCGCCGCAGTCCTGGGTGGCTTCGATCAGATTGGGCGCGGTCAGCAGGGTGTGGCCGCTGAGCTCGGACAGATGCAGACAAGCCAGGCGCGCGTAATCCGGATGCGCGGTAATGCCGGTGCCGATGGCGGTGGCGCCCAGATTGATTTCCAGCATCAGCGCGCTGGCTTCCATCAAGCGCTGCTCGTCTTCCTGCAGCATCACCGCGTAAGTCATGAACTCCTGGCCCAGCGTCATCGGCACCGCGTCCTGCAGCTGGGTGCGCCCCATCTTCAGGTAGTCCTTGAACTCGTCGGCCTTGGCGGCGAAGGCCTCGCGCAACGTCGCCATCCGGGTCAGCAGCTTGTTGGCGCCCCAGAACGCCGCCAAACGCAAGGCGGTCGGGTAAACGTCGTTGGTGCTTTGACACAGATTGACGTGTTCATTGGGATGCAGGTACTGGTACTCGCCCTTGGCGTGGCCCATCAGTTCCAGCGCGCGGTTGGCGATGACCTCGTTGGCGTTCATATTGGTCGAGGTGCCGGCTCCGCCCTGGATCGCATCCACCACGAACTGCTCATGCCAGCGGCCGGCGCGGATTTCCTCGCAGGCGGCGATGATGGCCTGGGCGACAGGCCCCGGCAGCAAGCCCAGATCGCGGTTGGCCTGAGCCGCGGCCTGCTTGATGCAGGCCAGCGCGCGGATCAGATCGCCGTAGCCGGCGATGCTCTGGCCGGTGATGGGAAAGTTTTCGACTGCGCGCAAGGTGTGCACGCCCCAATAAACGTCGGCGGGCACTTCACGATCGCCTAGCAGATCATGTTCTATGCGGGTCGTCATGGATGCTTCTCCTGATGCGGATGACGCCACGCGCTCGCGTGGCTTGAAGCTGCGCACTCTATGCCATGCCGCGGCGGCTGGCCAATTCGAAATGCCGATAGGGTCATGCGGGAAATGCATAACCTTGGCGGGGCGCGCGCGTTTCCCGGCGCCCCCGCTCAGCAGGCCGGGTATTGATGCGTCAGATAGTCCCAGAAGGCCTTCAAGGCCGGGCGCTGTCGCTTCTGATCGATGTAGAGCCGGATCTCCATCTCCACCTGCCAGGACTCGTCGCCGGCGGCCGCCAACAAGCCCTCCTGCGCCTCCCGGCGCGCCGAGCTTTCCGGCAGGAAGGCCAGGCCGTGCCCTTCCAGCACCATGTGCTTGAGCCCTTCCGCCATATCGGTTTCATAGCGCAGCGCCAGCTTGGCCGGCTGCGGCGCGGACTCCAGAATCAAGTCGCTCATCAGCCGGAAATAGGCGTTGCTGGCGTAGCCGAGAAAGGGCAAGGGCTGCTGCGCGCTGCCGGGCAGTTGGTAGCGCGGCCGGCCGGCTTCCGCGATCGAGAACGGCCTCAGCCGCTCGACGCCCAGCTTCAGCCCCTGATAGCGGGCGTCGGTCAGTTCCACCGGTTGCTTGGGATGGTGGTAGCACATCAATAGATCGCTGCCGCCTTCCACGAAGGCCAGCAGCGCGTCGTGCACATTGCTGGCCTGCAGCCTACAGGGCAAAGCGCCGTAACCGCGCTGCGCCTGGGACAGCCATTTGGGAAAGAAGGAGAAGGACAGGGTGTGCGGCACCGCGAACTCCAGCGTGCCCGCGGCCAAGGGCTGCAAGCCGCGCAGCAAGGCGCGGCTGGTGTTGAGCTGGGACAGCATGGCCACCGCCTGCTCGCGGAACAGCGCGCCGGCCTCGGTCAGCCGCGTCGGATAGGTGGTACGATCAATCAGACCGGCCCCCAACCAGCTCTCCAGCGATTTGATCCGCCGCGAGAACGCCGGCTGGGTCAGGTGGCGCAGTTCCGCCGCGCGGGTAAAGCTGCCGGTTTCCGCCAGCACCAGGAAGTCTTCAAGCCACCGAGTTTCCATCGCGCGCTTCCGCCAGAGTGATCAGGAGCTGGGATAGTAGCCTAAACGCGGCCCAAGAATCTGTTCACGATCCGCCGCGCCGCCTGAAACCCGACACGGAGAGCGCCGTCTCCAAGCCGGCGATGTTGACCTGTTGCAAACCCAAAGTCATAAACCGCGGTAGAATGACGCAACTACCTGGCACCATCCGCATGCATATTACTCACTTCATCTGGCAGAAGCTGCTGGGCATGGCGCCCGGCGAGATCCAGAGCGGCGATACGCTCTGGCTGCTGAGCCCTCGCCAGCACATGCCCTTGCTGGCGCAGCGACGCGCGCTGATGCTGGTCAACCGCTGCCGGCTGTTCGCCATCCTGTTTTCCGCGCTGACGCCGGCCTGGGCCTTGATCGACTTGCTGACCCTGCCCTATCCGCTGTCCCTGCAATTGGCGGCCCTGCGCCTGCTGGTGTCCGTCGCCTTCGTCGCGCTGGCGGTCTGGCAGCCTATGGACGGCCGCCTGCGCTCGGCCTATCGCGGCATCGCGCTCTTGTTCGCCATCCCCACCCTGTTCTACATCGCCTCCCACCTCTTGCTGCGTCGCTACCATCTGGAAGGCTTGTCCGCCGCCATCGGCGCCGGCTACGCCTTCCTGCCCTTCGTGCTGCTGGCCGGGCTGGCCATTTTCCCGCTGACCCTGCTGGAAAGCCTGGCTTTCGCCAGCCCGGCGCTGTTCGGCTTCGTGCTGACCAGCCTGCTGGACCTGAACGGCGACAATCTGCCCGGTTTCGGCGGGGAATTCTGGCTGCTGTCCTTGCTGGCCGGCGTCTCCGCCATTGCCGGCATCAGCCAGCTGGCCTTCATCATCGTTCTGGTCCACCAGGCGATACGCGATCCGTTGACCGGGGTCTTCTCGCGCCGCAGCGGCGAGGAAATGCTGGGCCTGCTGGAATTGCAGGCTCAGCGCAGCCGGCAGCCGCTGAGCCTGGCCTTCATCGATCTGGACCACTTCAAGGCGATCAACGACCACTACGGCCACCTGGCCGGCGACCAGGTCTTGCGTCATTTCGCCGAGCTGATGGAAGGCAGGCTGCGACGCAGCGACGTGCTGGTGCGCTGGGGCGGCGAGGAGTTCGTGCTGCTGATGCCCGGCGCGCAGTTGGCCCACGCCGCCCAGGTCATCGCCCGCCTGCGCGCCCAGGGCCTGGGCGAGCGGCCGGAAGGCCATGCGCTGACCGCCAGCATCGGCGTGGCGGAGTTGTTTCAAGACGGCAGCGCCGACTGGCGAGCCTTGGTGGATTTGGCCGATACCCGCATGTACCGCGCCAAGCAGACCGGGCGCAATCGGGTAGTGATCTCCGGCTGAAGCTTTACCCGCCGGGCGACTTTCCTTATCGTGGGCGGCATGACCGTTCTGACCGCCCCGCTCCTTCCCCGCTCCCGCGGCGTCGCCGCCGCGCTGCTGCTCAGCCTGTTGGCCCATGGCGCGCTGCTGTGGCTGAGCAAACCCGGCGGCCGCCCGGACGCCGCCGCGGCCCCGCCGCTGCGGATACAACTGCGTCCGCCGGCGCCGGCCGTCGTCCCGCCGCCGACGCGCCCCGCCGCGCCCGAACCCTCTGCCCGAAAACCGGCCGCTGCCCCGCGGCATTCAAACGCGGCGACGCACATCGCGGCCGCCGGCCCCGGCAAACGCAGCGTCCCAAGCGGGCGCGACGCTTCGGCGCCCGCCACGGCCTTGACCTTGGGTGGCCTGCGGCAGCAAGTGCGCGAACAAGCCGCCGCCGCGCCGGAAAAAATCGCCCCGCTGCCGGCCGACCCCGCCAAAACGAAATTGGCCCGCTCGATCGAGCGGGCCGAAAAACTGGATTGCAAAACGCGTTACGCCGGGCTGGGCCTCTTGGCCATCCCGGTGCTGGCGGTGCAGAGCGCGCGCGAGGACGGCTGCAAATGGTGAGCCGCCCCCGGCTTCCTCAAGAGGCCGCGTTCGCCCGCGTCACCCAGTCCTGAGTGGCGTCGGCGGCGCGGAACTCGCGCACGGCCTGTTGCAGCAAAGCAAACGCCGTCGGCGCGTCCAGCCGCCCGCAGGCCTCGTCCATGCTCGCCAACAGATCCCGCATCTCCGCGTCCGACAAGCAGTATTCCTGAGCGCGCATGATGCGTTCGTGATCGGTGGCCAGCACGTTGTCGCCGATCAGCAACTCCTCGTACAGCTTTTCCCCCGGCCGCAGGCCGGTGATGCGGATTTCGATGTCGCCGCCGGGACGGGCCGCGTCCTTCAGCTCCAGACCGGACAGATGCACCATGCGCCGCGCCAGATCGATAATGCGCACCGGCTGCCCCATGTCCAGCACGAACACGTCGCCGCCGTCGCCCATCGCGCCGGCCTGGATCACCAGTTGCGCCGCCTCCGGAATGGTCATGAAGTAGCGGGTGATGTCGGCGTGGGTCAGCGTGATCGGTCCTCCGGCCTTGATCTGGGCGCGGAACAGCGGCACCACCGATCCGGAGCTGCCCAGCACATTGCCGAAGCGCACCATCACGAAGCGGGTGGCGCTGCCGCGCGCGTGCCGGGTCTGCAGCGTCAGTTCCGCCATGCGCTTGGTGGCGCCCATCACATTGGTGGGGCGCACCGCCTTGTCGGTGGAGATCAGCACGAAGGTGTCCACGCCGCAATCCTCGGCCGCGCGCGCGGTGGTGTCGGTGCCGAACACATTGTTGACGATGCCGGCCACCGGATTGTGCTCCACCATGGGCACATGCTTGTAGGCGGCGGCGTGATAGACGGTGTCCACCTTGAAGGCCCGCATCACCTGGGCCAGCCGCTGGTAGTCGGTGACCGAGCCCAGCACCGGGGTGCGCGCCGGCGCCGCGGCGGCGCGGCCCAGTTCCTGGTCTATCGCGTACAGCGCGTATTCGGACTGCTCGAACAGGATGATACGCGCCGGCTCGTTCTTGGCGATCTGGCGCACCAGTTCCGAGCCGATGGAACCGCCGGCGCCGGTGACCATCACCACCTTGCCGCGGATATTGCGCGCCAGCAGTTCGGGCTTGGGCGGCACCGGGTCGCGGCCCAGCAGGTCTTCGATCTCGACCTCTTTCAGCTCCTCCACCCGCGCCTCGCCGGACACCAGGTCCGCCATGCCCGGCAGCCGCTTGATCGGCACCCGCAGCAGTTCCAGAGTTTCCAGTATCTCGCGCTGGCGGCTGCGGCTGACCGAGGGCATCGCCAAGAGAATGCATTTAGCCTCCAGGTCCTTGACCAGCTGCGGCAGATCCCGCGGCGGATGCACCGCCACGCCGCGGAAGGTGCGGCGATGCAGTTCGGGGCTGTCGTCGACGAAGGCCATTGGCCGATATTCGCGGCCGGCCTGCAGGGCCAGCATCAGTTGCACGCCGGCATGGCCGGCGCCGTAGATGATCACGTGCTCGCGCGGCGCGTCCACCGCGTCGATGCGGCGCACCAGGCCGCGCAGCAGAAAGCGGCTGCCGCCGATATAGGCCATGGCGAACACCCAGAAGATGATCACCGAGGTGCGCGGCATCGCCCAGATGTGAGCCATCTGCAGCACCGCCTGCAACACCAGCACCGACAAGGTCACGCCGGAGAACACGGTCAGGATGATCTTGTCGTCCAGATATTTGAGCACCGCGCGGTACAGGCCCAGCTTGATGAAGATGGGGATGGCCCACAGCGGCGGCACAATGAAGATCCACAAATGCGGGTTGAGCTTGGGATCCCAGTATCCGCCCAGGCGCAGGAAGACCGCGCTCCACAGCGCCAGCGGCAGCAGCAGCGCGTCCATCAGCGCCAGCATCGCCATCTTGTTGTGGCGGGAGAAGGCGAGCAGTTTTTCAAACATGGTCATTCTTTCGCGTCCGACGGCCGTTGATACAGCGCGTCCGGACAACATTCCTCATTATCTTGGCCGTCGCCCAGGCTCAGCAGCGCGAAGCCGTGCGCCTCGTAGAAGCGGCGCGCGCCCGCATTGGCCTGGAACACCCACAGCCGGCAGGCCGACGCCGGCGGCGTCAGCACCCGATCCAGCAAAGCCGCGCCCACCCCGACACCGCGATGCTCGGCGCCGACATAAAGCTGATCCAGCCATAACACGCCGTCTTGCAGCGATGCGGCGGCGAAGCCGGCGATATCGCCATGCCGCTCCGCCAGCCAGACATCGCCCGCCGGCAGCAGCGCATTGGCGAACCAGGCCTGCACCGCCGCATCACTATGCGTCAGCGGCGCGTAGCTCATCTCACGGCGGCAGGCCAGATAAATGTCCGTTAAAGCGACGGCATCGCCGGGTTCGGCCAAGCGGATGGAAATCGTCATCGGCTGACGATCTTCATCAGCGTGGCGACGATGATGCGGATATCCTCCGCCAGACTGTGGCTTTCGGCATAGCGCACGTAATAGGCCAGTTTTTCCGGCAACACCTGCTCGATGTAGGCGCGCTCCGGGTCCTCGGCCCGACCCAGGATTTCATTCTCGTCTATCATCTTGATCGACGCCCAATCGGTGATGCCGGGGCGCACCGACAATACGATGTCGCGGACTTCATCCGGATAGTGGGCGACGTATTTGGGCACCTCCGGCCGCGGGCCGACCAAGCTCATATCGCCGAACAACACATCGATCAACTGCGGCAGTTCGTCCAGCTTGGTCTTGCGCAGCAAGCGCCCGGCGCCGGTGACGCGCGCGTCCGCGCCCACGGTCAGCTGGCCGTGGCGCTCGGTGTCCACTTGCATGGTGCGGAATTTGTGGATGCGGAACAGCGTGCCATTCCGCCCTACCCGCACCTGGCGGAAAAACACCGGCCCCGGCGAATCCAGCTTCACCCACAGCGCCACCGCAAGCAGCGGCAGCGCCAGTGCGGCCAGGCCCAGGCCCGCGGCGACGATGTCGAAGCCGCGCTTCAGCAGCCGCGAACCGTGGCAACGCGGACGGCAGCACGGCGGCAGCAAGCCGCCGCTGTCTGAACCCCGCTCGCTCATGCGCTCAGGATCTCGCGCACCGCGGCGATCACCCGGCTTTGGTCATCGTCCGTCATCCGGGTGTACAGCGGCAGGGTCACTTCGGCCTCGAAGGCGGCGTCGGTCACCGGGAACTGTTCGCGCGTCAGCTGATAGCCGTCGCGCCACACCGGCTGACGATGCAGCGGGATGAAGTGCACCGAACAACCGATGCCCTTTTCCGCCATCCGGGCGATGAAGTCGTCGCGGCTGACGCCGGCCTCCGGCTTGATGCGCACCGGATACAGATGCCAGGCGTGGTTGCTGCCCGCGTCCTTCGGCCGCGCCGGCAGGATCAGCGGCAGGTCGGCCAGCTCGCGGTCGAAACGCTGGGCCATCGCCTCGCGCAATTCCTGGAAGCGGCGGATCTTCTTCAACTGATGAATGCCCATCGCCGCGGCGGTGTCCGGCATATTGTATTTGAAGCCCGGGGCCACCACTTCGTAGAACCAGGCAGGGGTCTTGGACACATAGCGGTCGAAGGCGTCGCGGCTGATGCCGTGCAGACGCATCACCTTGCAGCGCGCGATGATGTCCTTGTTCTTGGACACCACCATGCCGCCCTCGCCGGTGGTCATGGTCTTGTTGGCGTAGAAGCTGAACACGGTGACGTCGGAGTCCAGGGTCCCCACCAGCTTGCCCTTGTAATAAGTGGGCAACGCATGGGCGGCGTCTTCAACGACCTTCAGCCCGTGCTCGCGGGCAATGGCGATGATCTCGTCCATCTCGCAGGCGAGGCCGGCGAAATGCACCGGCATGATCGCCTTGGTCTTGGCGGTGATCGCCGCGCGGATCGCGTCCGGGCTGATGTTGAAGGTGGCCGCGTCCATATCCACGCATACCGGGTCTGCGCCCAGGTAGCGCACCACTTCGGCGGTGGCGGTGAAGGTGTAGCTGGGCACGATGACTTCGTCGCCGGGGCCGATGCCTATCGCTTCCAGCGCCAGGTGCAAGCCGGCGGTGGCGGAGTTGACCGCGATCGCCTCAACGCCGTCGCCGATGAACTGCGCGAAGTCGGCCTCGAACTGCTTGGTCTTGGGACCGGTGGTGACCCAGCCGGAGCGCAGCGCGTCGACCACTTCGTTGATTTCGTCCTCGCCGATGTCCGGCAGGGCGAAGGGCAGGAATTTTGTTTCGCTCATATCATTCTTTCCGCTATCGTAAGCACGGCGGGCCTCGCCTGCCGTCATATGAAATCTTTTAGCCCCGCCCGGCGCCTTAGCGTCGGCAATCTCCAGAATCGCCGTCATACGGCAACACTCGCGGAGCCCCCAAGCGCACGACTTTCAACAAACGCGCCGTGTCGTTCACGTCGCTAGGCGTCAAGTCGGCGATATAACGATCCACCTGCACCGTCGCTTTGCCCCTCAGTTCGCAGGTCTGTTTCAGCTTCAGCAAGGGTAAGACATTAAACATGCGTTTGGCCTGGGCGGTATTCTCAAAACAGAACCAACGACTTCTATCATCGCCTCGCTCTCGCGGAATCCGCTTCGCGGACGATTTCGTCGGCGTGAAACAGAATTGATCGCCCACCATGTCCATATCGCTTGCGCCACGGGCGTAAGCGTATTCCCCCTCCAGCTGCACCGAGCCGGAATAGAAATATTGGCTACCTTCTACTTTCTGTTTCACCAGACCACCGGCGCAAGCCGGAGTCACGCATGCGGCGACCAGCAAGCCTAGATCCTTTTCCACCTTGCCAAAGTACTGCAGCCGCTTCTTGTAGGCGTCGCGTACGCACAAGGCATCCTCGCACTTGTTGCGCACCTGCTTCAGCCAGTACGCTTGCTCTTTGCCGTAAGGATCAAGCCGTTTGCCGGTATCGCCGTCTATGCCTTGAGTCTCGCCCTGAATCACGGTGAAGCGCTTGGCCAGTTCCGAATCCAGCGACGACAGCTCTGCGTCGGCACAGATCATTTTCTCCACCTCCAGCTTGGCGTAAGCGCAGTTGAAGCCGGCGGACTGGGCAGGCAGCGTAACCAAGCCTATGCAGACGGTCACCCCTGCCATCCAGACTTTCTTCATCATATTGTTCTCTTTCTTCTTATCGCCACATCTAGCGGAACGCCCGAACACAGGCCTCCTGGCTACAGTTCGGTTACCGCGTCACCGTCGCTAGGAAGCGCCGCGCCAGCACCGCGTAATCATGGTGCTCCTGCACATAGGCCTGACCCGCCGCGCCCATGCGCGCGCGTTCCTCGGCCGGCGTCGCCGCCATCCGCCGCGCCGCGTCGGCAATCGCGGCCGGGTCCTCGGCGCCCACGCTGATGCCGGCGCCGGCGTCTTTCACCATATCGTTGCCGGCCTCCACCGAATGGATCACAGGCTTGGCGGCCATCAGGTAGTCGAACAGTTTATTGGGGTTGATGCCAAAGCGATAGATAGGCAGCTTGCGCCAGCCTATGTAGAGCGCGTCGCACTCGGCCAGGAAGCCCGGCACCGCGCGTTTGGCGATGGATGGCAGGAAGATGACGTTATCCAGCCCTAGCTCGGCCGCGCGCGCCGCCAAGGCCTCCTTGTCCGGACCGTCGCCGACCAGAACGAAAGTCACCGGCGCGTCCCGCATCAGCGCCGCCGCCTCCAGCAGGTAATCCAGCGCATTGGCCAGGCCGTGCCCGCCGGCGTAACCGATCAGGAAGCGCCCCTGCGCTTTCAGCTCCGCCAGCCGCATCCGGTGCTCGGCCGGCAGGGCCTCGGCCTCGCCGCGCCATTCGGCGACGTCGATGCCGTTGGGGATCACCGCGTACTTGGCCGGATCCATGCCGTGCGCCACCATATAGTCCTTGGCGCAGGGCAACATGGACACCACGGTGTCGGCCTTGCGGTAGCCGAAATCCTCGGCCCATTGCAGCAGGCGGATGAAGGGATGTTTGGGCGACATGCCGCCCACCTCCACCGGCGTCAGCGGCCACAGATCATGCACCTCGTACACCAGCCGCGCGCCGGTCTTGGCGGCGATCCAGGCCGCCGGCACGGTGTCCAGCGGATAGGTGGACGAGGCGATCACCACGTCCGGCTTCCACTGCTTCAGATAGCGGCCGGACAAGCCCATCACCCGGGCCAGAAAGCTGAAGATATTGAGCACGCGGCCGATGCCGTTGCCCTCGTAAGGGCGGGTCTTGCACCAGGTGTAGCGGATGCTGTCTATGTCTTCGTCCCGGTATTTGCCGTCCACTTGCGGATGGGTCTGGCGCAGATGGGAGACATCGGCGGCCAGCATATTGACTTCATGGCCGGCCTGCGCCCATTCCCGCGCCAGATAGTAGGGACGGAATTCCATGCCGTGCCGGGGACTGCCGGCATAGTGGTTGATGTAAAGAATTTTCATGGTTTACAAGGTTGCGTACAGCTTGACCAGCTTGTCGGCCTCGGCCGCCCAGCTGTATTTGTTCAATACCGCCTGCTTGCCGGACTCGCCCAGCGCCCGCATGCGCGGCTCGTCGGCCATCAGTTCGTTGACGGCGGCGGCAATGGCGGCCGGGTCCTGCGGGTCCACCAGCAGGCCGCAGCCGGCGTCGTCCACGATCTCGCGCCACACCGGAAAGTCCGACGCGATCACTGGCATGCCGGCGGCCATGTATTCGAACAGCTTGATCGGCAAGGCGTCGACGTAGTTCGGCGTAGGGAACAAGGTCACCAGGCCGATCTTGCTCTTGGCCAGCACCTCGGCCACGCCCTTGCGGTCCAGCACGCCCAGGTCGTTGACCCTCGCCCAACCCGGCCGCGCCGACACGCGGGCCTTCAGATCGCTCTCGCTCCACGGCCCGGCCAGGTTCAGCCGCGTCGCGGTGTCCGGCAAGGACTCGACAATGGGTTCGATGCCGCGGATGCGCGAGATGCCGCCGATATAGCACAGCTCGTTGCGGCGCTGCTCCCACGGCGTGTCGCGCACCAGTTCTTCCAGGATGGGGAAGTTGCACACGTCCAAGGCGCGCGCGCCCAGCTTCTCGAAGCGCTTGCGGATGTGCGGCGTCGAGGTCACCACCGCGTCGAAGCGGCGCGCCGCCCAATCTTCCAGCGTCTCGAAGCCGCTGGACACCAGGGGGCGCACCGCGCCGGGTATCCAGTGCTTGGCCAGGATCTGGCGCGGCACGTCTTCATGCACGTCGTACACCACCTTAATGCCGGCCTGTTTCAGGCGCAGCGCGGCGGGAATCAGTTCCGGGTCGTGGAAGTGGACCACGTCAGGGCGCAGCTTCAGCGCCGCCTGATACACGCGCTTGACCGTGCCGGTCATCCGCGCCAGACGGCCGCCGGTTTTGGGGCCGACGTCGTGGAAACGCACGCCGCGGTTGATCTCCTCGCCCTGGCCGTCGGCCACGATCAGCGTCACCTCATGCCCGGCGGCGGCCAGGCTCGCGCACTCCTTGACGAAGATGCGGATGTCGTGACGCGGATGGGCGGAAGTGAGATGGGCAATTTTCATGGGTAAACCTTGTTTACGCCACGCAAACACACAGAAGGGACTTCGGCTTTACATCGCATCCTGCCTGCGGCAAGGCCAGCATGGCCTGGAGATGGCGATGCCGTTTGGTCCCTGTCTTTCCGTGTGCTTCCGCGGCTAAATTCATTCCTTAAATCAGCTCCCGGTACAACTGGGCGAAGCCGGCCATATTCGGCTGATGCAAACCCTTGTCCGCCACCAGCCGGCGATTGAGCACGGCGATTTCGTCCAGCCGCGCATCCTCGCCGGCCAGTTCCATCGCGCGCAGCAGTCCCTCGCCCAAACGCCCGACGTCCTCGGCGATCACGCCGTTGAGGCCGTCGATCACCCATTCGCCGTTGGCCGGCAGATTGGACAATAAGGGCAGGCAGCCATGGCCCATCGCTTCCAGCAGGCTGACGCTGGTGGCGTCCGAACGCGGCACGCTGACGAAGACCCGGGATTCGGCGTACATCCGCCCCAGGGTCGCGCTGTCAACGAAGCCGGCGAAGTCCACGCGGCTCAGGCCCAGCTCGGCGGCCAGGCGCTTCAGGGCCTCGGTCTCGCTGCCGCTGGCGGCCACGGTCAAGCGCCAATCGCCGAAACGCTCGCACAGCTCCACGCTCTGCCAGGCGCGCAGAATGGCGTCGATGCGATAGAGCGGCTTGTGCAGCCGGCAGGACAGCACCCTCTTGCCCTTGTCCGCGCTGGCCGCCGGCTCCGGCATGGCGTCCATGCCGTAATTGAGCAGACGGATGCGGCAGCCCTCGCCGGCCAGCTCGCGGATTTTCGCCGCCATGTGCAGCGAATCCGAGGTGATCGCGTCGGCGGCGGCCAGATTGGCGCGCACCATCGCCCGCATCAGCCGGCTGCGCTCCGGCAGCAAAAGCACGTCGGAGCCCCAGGCGGTCAGCGCCATGGGCAAGTCCAGGCTGACCGCGGCGCGGCTGCCGTGCCAGGCCACGCTATTGGCCTGATGGATGTGCAGCAGCTGCGGCCGCGTTTCGCGCAGCCAGGCGCGCAGACGCGACACCGTGCCCAGCGCCGCCAGACGGAAATCCACGCGCAGGCTGCCGGCCAGCAAGGGGGCCACGTCGGCCGGAACCTCGCCGTTGCAGGCCAAGTAGAGCTGGTCCACATGCGGCGCGATGCCGCGCAGGAAACGCCAGGTGTGCACCGAGGCGGAAGCCAGCACCGCGACGCTGGCAATCTTGTCCCTCACCGGCTCAGTCATGCGCCCAGGCCTCGTACAAGGCCAGTAGCTCGGGATGTTCGTCCAGCCACTTGGCGTCCATCTCCCGGGTATCGCCCACTACCCGCGCCGGATTACCGGACAGGATGGCGAAATCGGGATACACGCCGGCCGGCACATAGCTGTAAGCCGACACCATGCTGCCCTTGCCCAGTTCCACGCCCGGCATCAGCACCGAGTGCGGGCCGACGAAGCTGTACGGGCCCAGCTTGGTGGGTTTTTTCAGATAGCCGACGTGATTGTTGCTCTCCAGATAGCGGTCGCCGTACAGGCGAATGGCCACATGGCTGGAGTGGGTCAACAGCGACACGTAGTTGGTGATCTGACACCCTTCGCCGATGTAAAGCCCGCCGGAGGCGTCGATCAGATTGAAATGGCCGATGTAGACGTTGTCGTCCACCATCAGCTTGCCGACATGTTCGATTCGGGTCATGTTGGACACCCGGGTGCGTTTGAGGAACACCCCGTCGCCGCGGGTGAATCCATACACCATTCTGGGCTGCACCCACGCCGACAGGCGGAAACGGATGCGGCTGAATAGAGCGTGCCAATTCATCGGGCTGCCTTGTAAAGCCATGCAAAATAAGCCAGGAAATAAGCGGCCATCACCACCGACACCAGTTGGAAGGTGGGCACCGCGTCGTTCCACAGCGAAAAACCCGCCCACATCGTGCCCAGGAACAACAGGGCCTGCAGCAAGGACCACAGGAAGGCCTGACGCTGGCGGTTGATCACCGGCGGCACCATGCCCAACGGCGAGGCGACGAAGTGGAACAGGATGTAGAGCGACATCGCCTCCGCGTAGCGGCCGGCGGTGGCCCAGTTCTGGCCGAACACCAGCGAGAACAGGGGTTCTCCGGCCAGTTGTATCACCAGGAAGGGCAGCAAGGCCATGCCGCTCAAAGTCAGCATCATCTTGCGCAAAATCGGGCGCAGCGGCTGCCCTTGATTGCGGGCGTCGGCCAGCTCGCGGTAGGCCACTTGCGCCACCGCCTGGCCGATCAGGGCCGCCGGCAGCTTCAGCACCCGCATCATCAGGCCGTAAAAGCCCACCGAGGCGGTGCCGGCCAGCATGGTCAGCGCCACCAGCGTCGCCGAATCCAGCAAGGCGGTGCTCAAGGCGTGCGGCGCGTTGATCTTGGGAAACTCGATATAGGCGCGCGCCACCTCGCGCATGCCGGCGCGGCTGAGTTCGTGACGCCAGGCGAAGCGGGCCTTGAGGTCCTGCCAGGTTTGCGCCAGCAAAGAGCCGAACTGGCCGGCCAGCTGGCCCAGGATCAGGCCGGCGGCGCCCGCCCCGGCCCAGCCCAAGCCGACCTGGGTGGCCGCCATGCTCAGCGACTGCAGCATGCGGCCGTTGGCGTTGGCCTGGTAGCGGCGGAGGCGGTTGTTCCAGTTGGTCCAGGCTTGCATCAAGCCCGCCAGCGCGACGGACAGCGGCAGCAGCAGCAGCCAGGGCTCCAGCTCCGGCGCGCCCAGATGGCGGGCGATATGGGCATGGCCGTCGAAGGCCACCGCCACGCCCACCAACAAGGACAAGGCCAGCGCGCAGGCGATGGACAGGCCCATCAGATTGCTGGCCCGCCTCTCCTCGGCCGGCAACACGATGGCCATCTCGTAACGGGCAGTGGCCAGCACCGCCAGCGTGGACAGCCAGGAGACATAGACCGCCTGCACCCCCACCTCGTGCGGGTTGTACAGGCGGGTGATCAAGGGCGACACCAGCAGCGGAATCACCTGCGCCACCGCCGCCCCGGTAATCAGGGTGACGATGTGGCGGATGAAGCCGCTCTTGGGCAGGCGGGACAACAACAGGCCCATGCGCTCAGGCCAGAGCCTGCTTGACCGCGGCGACAATGGCGTCTTGCGTCGCCTCGTCCAGGAAGGGGTGCATGGGCAGGCTCATCACGCGGCGGCCGGCGGCCTCGGACAGCGGGAAACTGCCCTCGGGCAGGTTCAGATGGGCGAAGGCCGGCTGCAGATGCAGCGGAATCGGGTAATGCACCGCGGTGGGCACGCCCAGTTCTTTCAGCTTGGCCTGCACCGCCTCGCGATCGTCCACCTCGATGGTGTACTGCGCGTAGACATGGCTGTTGCCCTCGGCGATCACCGGCACCCGCGCCACCTCGCGCAGCAGCGCGCTGTAGCGCGCGCCGATGCGTTCGCGCGCCGCCACTTCGTCGGCGAAGCTCGGCAGCTTGGCCAGCAACACCGCCGCCTGTATCGTATCCAGCCGGCCGTTGAGGCCGATGATGGGATGGTGATAGCGGCGATCCTGGCCGTGCACGCGGATCTCGCGCATTTTCTTGGCCAGCGCGTCGTCGTTGGTGAAGCAGGCGCCGCCGTCGCCGTAGCAACCCAGGGGCTTGCTCGGGAAGAAGCTGGTGCAGCCTATGGTGGACAGATTGCCGGACTTCTTGCCGCGCTGGCCGGCGCCGAAGCTCTGCGCGCCGTCCTCGATCACCGCGATGCCGTGCTTGGCGGCGATGGCGTTGATGGCGTCGAAATCGGCGCACTGGCCGTACAGGCTCACCGGCATGATGGCGCGGGTGCGCGGCGTGATCGCCGCTTCCAGCAGCGCCGGGTCCAGGTTGTAGCTGATCGGGTCGATGTCGACGAACACCGGCTTGGCCCCCAGCAGCGCGATCATCTCGCCGGTGGCGATGAAGGTGAACGGGGTGGTGATCACCTCGTCGCCGGGGCCGATGTCCAGAGCCATCATCGCGATCAGCAGCGCCTTGGTGCCGTCGCAAACGCCGATGGCGTGCTTGGCGCCGGTGTATTCCGCCAGCCCCTGCTCCGCCTCCTTCACTTCCGGCCCCATGATGTACTGGCCATGGTCCAGCACCGCGTGGATGCGGGCGTCGATATCGGCTTTCAGATGCTGGTATTGCGCTTTCAGATCAATGAACTGGATGGACATAAGAGGATCAACCCCAAATCAATTTTTGAAAGATATCGCCCATATAGCGACACGCGGAACGACGGAGAAGCGCCCTGAAGCCAGGCCGCATCAGGGGACTTGTCAGTCGTTCTTGAGCGGCGAGCAGTGATTGCCGCCCACCTCGTAATGCTTGGCGCAGGCCGGGCAGCTATGGGTGCCGATATCGTTGGCCAGCCGTTCGCCGCAGGAACACATCCAGCCAATGCGCTTGGCCGGCGTGCCCACCATCAGCGCGTAGGCCGGCACGTCGCGGGTCACCACGGCGCCGGCGCCGATAAACGCGTACTCGCCTATGGTGTGGCCGCACACCACGGTGGCGTTGGCCCCGATGGACGCGCCTTTTTTCACCAGGGTGCGGCGGTATTCATGCTTGCGCGCAACGTGGCTGCGCGGATTGTTGACATTGGTGAACACCATGGACGGGCCGCAGAACACGTCGTCCTCCAGCGTCACCGCGTCGTAGATGGACACATTGTTCTGCACCTTGACGTTGTCGCCTATCAGCACGTCGTTGCCGACGAACACGTTCTGGCCGAAGGAACAGCCGGCGCCGATCTGCGCGCCGCCGCAAATATGAACCCAGTGCCAGACGCGGGTGTTCTCGCCGATCTGCGCGCCGTCGTCGACGATGGCGCTGGGGTGGATGTGAACCTGGCTCATTTTTGCCGCTCCCATTTGTCCAAAATCTTATCCAGGCGGATTAGTTGTTGCTCGGAGCGCGCCATGGACTGCTCCTGGCGCTCCAATAATTTCTCGCTGCGCGACCATTGATCTTCCACGCCGCCGGATTGAACCGCGCGGGCGTCGGACTGGCGTCCTGCCTGCTGATGGCTGTTGAAGGCCGAGAACATCAGCATCAAACCGCCGCCGACCAGCCAGAACCCCAAGCCCCACAGCGCACCGTCCAGAATCTTCCGCATCATGCCTAGGCCTCAGTAATCCAAAGGCAGGCTGACGCGGCGGCCGTCGCGGGCGGACAGATACATCGCGATCAGCAACTCCAGCGACTTCAGTCCTTCGCGGCCGTCGGTCTCCGGCTCGGCTTCGCCGCGCATGGTCTTGATCACATTGTCGTAGTACAGCGGATGACCGAAGCCGTAAACGCTGGTGGTGGCGTAGCTGGCCTGCTTGATGTCCTCGTCCATCGCGTGCGGCTCGGAAAACTCCCAGTGCTGGATTTCGTTGACGGCCATGCCGCCGACGCGCACCGAGCCCTTCTCGCCCAGGATGGTGATGCTGCCTTCCAGGTTCTTCGGGTAAGTCAGCATGGTCACGTTCATGCTGCCCAGCGCGCCGCTGCGCCATTTGACGCTGACGGTGCCGGTGTCCTCCACCTCGATATTGCGCGCCAACGTCGCGGTGTAGGCCTGCACGCTTTCCACCGGGCCGATCAGCCAGTCCAGCAGATCCACGTAATGGCTGGCTTGGTTCATGAAGGCGCCGCCGTCGAACTCCCAGGTGCCGCGCCAGCCGGCCGCGTCGTAATACTCCTGCGGACGGGTCCAGAACACATTGACGTTGACCATGTAGACGCGGCCGAAGCGCTTCTCTTGCATTGCCCGCTTCAAGAGCTGCAAGGTGGCGTTGCGGCGGTTTTGCTTGACCACGAACAGATGCTTGTTGGCGCGGTCGGCGGCTTTGACCATTTCCAGGCCGTCTTCCCAGCGGGTGGCCATCGGCTTTTCCGTCATCACGTGGAAACCGGCTTCCGAGCAGGCGATGCTCTGGCTGGGATGCAGGCCGGACGGCGTGGTCAGGATCACGATGTCGGCGTCGGTCTTGGCCAGCATGTCGGCCAGATTGGCGTGGCCGCGCGCGCCGGTGCGTTCCTCCGCCGCCTTCAAGGCGGCCGGGTCGATGTCGCAGACATCCACCAGCTCGGCGCGGTCGGCGTGCTTTTCCAGCGCGCCGAAGTGGTTCTGGGCGATGCGGCCGCAGCCCACCAGCGCAAAGCGGATCTTGCGGTCGGTAATCGGAGGAAGATGCAGAGTGTGCATGAGTTTAAACCCTAAATTCAGTGAGCCACGGAACAACACGGAAGCCCCCAAATACCCAAGATACGAGAGAGCCCTCAAGTCATCTTGACCTGCGGGCTCCGGCTTTGTCCGTGTCTTTCCGTGGCTAAAAACAATCAGGCCTTGACGATATTGTCCGCCGGCTCCAGATACTTGCCGCGGCTGTCCACCACCAGCTGCGCGTGCGCCTTGATCTGCGCGTAGTCGAACTTGTCGTGGTCGGTGGCCAGCAGCACGCAGTCGTAGCCGGCGATGGCTTCATTGCTCAGCGCCACGCTGGACAGCTCGAAACGGTGCTCGCGCATCTTGGGGAACACCGGCACGTGCGGATCGCTGTAAGCCACTTCCGCGCCCAGATCGCGCAGCTTTTCCATCAGGAACACCGACGGGCTTTCGCGCATATCGTCGACGTTCTTCTTGTAGGCGATGCCCAGCACCAGCACGCGGCTGCCGTTGATCGCCTTCTTGCGCAGGTTCAGCGCGGCGGCCACTTTGGACACCACGTAGTCCGGCATATTGCTGTTCACTTCGCCGGCCAGCTCGATGAAGCGGGTGTTGACCCCGTATTCGCGCGCCTTCCAGGTCAGGTAGAACGGGTCGATCGGGATGCAATGGCCGCCCAGGCCCGGGCCCGGATAATAGGGCACGAAGCCGAAAGGCTTGGTGGCGGCGGCGCGGATCACTTCGTGGATGTCGATGCCCATCTTGTCGGCGACGATCTTCATCTCATTGACCAGGCCGATGTTCACCGCGCGGTGGATGTTCTCCAGCAGCTTGGTCATTTCCGCGGCGCGGGTGGAGGACACCGGCACCACCTTGTCGATCACCGCGCTGTACAACGCCACGCCGATTTCCTGGCAGGCCGGGGTCACGCCGCCGCACACCTTGGGAATGGTGCGGGTGGTGAAGTTGGGGTTGCCCGGATCTTCGCGCTCCGGCGAGAACACCAGGAAGGCGTTGTCGCCCACCTTCAGGCCGCGCGACTCCATGCGCGGCAGCAGTTCTTCATCGGTGGTGCCCGGATAGGTAGTGGACTCCAGCGACACCAGATGGCCTTCGCGCAGATAGGGCACCAGGCTGTCCATGGTGTTGAGCACGAAGGACAGGTCCGGCTCGCGGTATTTGTTCAGCGGCGTCGGCACGCACAGAATCAGGGTATCGGCTTCCGGCACGCGGCTGAAGTCGGTGGTGGCCTCGAAGCCGCGCTCCAGCGCGGTGGCGATGCTGTCGGCGGAGATATGTTCGATATAGCTCTGGCCGGCCATCAGGGCGTCCACCTTGCCCTGGTCGATGTCGAAGCCCAGCACTTTGTAGCCGACTTCAGCGAAACGCAGCATCAGCGGCAGGCCGACATAGCCCAGGCCCACGATGCCGATGACGGCGGATTTGTCTGCAATCCGATTGAGCAGTTGCTGCTTGATCACGGTGTAAGTCCCAACAGTATGTAAATACGATAGCGGCGGACCGGACATTCAGGACGAGCGGCGCGGAAGCGAAATCGCCCGCGCCGCGCCTGTCCTAAACTGTCCGGTCCACCGCCATAAAGTTCATTCAACGGCAAGCCAGCTTGCCGTTTTCCGTTTCTGTCCGTACTGATCTGCCTCAGAGCTCTCTGCATCCGAACTCGTTTCGCGCAGCGCGCCATCCGTCCCAAGCCGGCGTGGCCGTAATGCCGGCATTATACGCCTCTTCCCGCGCGTCATTGGGTAAGCAAATGTACGCAGACGCCCCGCTTCAGACCAGTAAATGCCCCGCCGTGTGCTGATTGGTCATTTTCAAACGGCTGACGAAATCGACGAACTCCAGACCGAAGCGCCCCTCCAGTTCGTCGGCCCGTTTTTTCAAGGCCTCCCACTGCGTCAGCGTCGGGCTCTGGCGGAAAGCCATCACCGCCACATTGCCGTGGCTGGCCGCCGGCAGTTCCAGCACCCGGCCCTCGAACACGTTCAACAGGCGCTCGATGAAGGACTGATAACGCTTGTCCCCGCTCCACCAATTGGTGACGAACACGCCCTTGGGGCTGAGCGCGCGCTTGCAGTCCTCGAAGAAGTCCTCGGTGGTCAGCGCGTCGACGATCTGCAGGCCGTCGAAGCCGTCCACCAGGATGGCGTCGGTGGAGCCGCGGAAGATCTTCACGTAATCGGCGCCGTCGGCCTCGACGATCTCGAAGAAATCGCCCTCCTCCGGCAGCTGGAAAAAGGCGCGCGCCACCGCGATCACCTGCGGATTGATGTCCACCGCCACACTGACCGCGTCCGGCAGGTATTCATCGATGAAGCGGGCGAAGGAGCCGCCGCCCAGGCCGATCTGCAAGATGTGCTGCGGCGCGTCGTTCCACAGCAGAAAACCCATCATCGCCCGGCTGTAACTGAGCACCAGGTCGGCCGGATCGTCCAGATCCATGGAACTCTGTATCGTTTCCGAACCCAGGTGCAAAGAACGGATATTGTCCGCCTCCGAGATCTCCACCTCCGGCATTTCCTCCACCGCGGGGCGCACGCGGCGGCGGAACGGATGCAAGGCCCTACGCGCCACAGCCCGAGTCCTCTCCCGCCGGTTTGCGCGAATCCAGAATGCTGATGGTGCGTTTCTTCGGCGCCGCATCGGCCTCGTCGTCCTGCGGCGGCGGCGGGTCGCGGAATTCTTCCTTGTCGAAAGCGGTGTCGCCGTCCTCGAACGGCGCGTCGCCGGTCTTCAGGCCGGCGAAGTCGAACAGGCCGGTGTCGGCCAGATGGGACGGCACCACGTTCTGCAGCGCGCGGAACATGCTCTCCAAACGGCCGGGGAAGCGGCGGTCCCAGTCATTGACCATGTCCTTGACCACCTGGCGCTGCAAATTGGGTTGCGAGCCGCACAGATTGCAAGGAATGATGGGGAATTCGCGCAGCGCGGCGTAGCGCTCGATATCCTTTTCGCGGCAGTAAGCCAGCGGGCGTATCACCATGTGGCGGCCGTCGTCGGACACCAGCTTGGGCGGCATGGACTTCAGCTTGCCGCCGTAGAACATATTCAGGAACAGGGTGTGCAGAATGTCGTCGCGGTGGTGGCCCAGCGCGATCTTGGTCGCGCCCAGTTCGTCGGCCACGCGGTAGAGAATGCCGCGGCGCAGCCGCGAACACAGGCTGCAAGTGGTCTTGCCTTCCGGCACCAGGCGCTTGACGATGGAATAGGTGTCTTCTTCGACGATGCGGTATTCGACGCCGATGGAATCCAGGTATTCCGGCAGCACGTGCTCGGGGAAGCCCGGCTGTTTCTGGTCCAGATTGACCGCCACGATGGAGAAATCGATAGGCGCGGACTTCTGCAAGCCGCGCAGAATGTCCAGCAAGGTGTAGCTGTCCTTGCCGCCGGACAGGCAGACCATCACGCGGTCGCCCTCTTCTATCATATTGAAGTCATTGATGGCGTCACCCACATGGTGGCGCAGGCGCTTGGCCAGTTTATTGCCTTCAAACACGGCCTTTTTGGCCTTGTCGTCGAGGACGCTGCTTGCTTCGGACATGGAGTACGGCTAAGAAATTGAAAAACAGGCGATTTTACTTTTTTTCCGCGGCGAAATCCACGACGGCGAACAAGGCGCGCGCGCGGCCCGCCCGCGCAGCGGCTACAACACCACGCTGCGGCCGCCGTCCACCGCCAGAATCTGACCGGTGACGTAGCCGGCGTCCAGCAGCAGAAAGGCCACCGCCCGGGCGATGTCTTCCGGCACTCCGGTGCGGCGCAAGGGAATGCTGGCCTCGATCGCCGCGCGCTCCGCCGCGTCGAAGGACGCGTCGTCCTCCGGCCACAGATTCACTCCGGGCGAGACCCCGTTGACCCGCACCGCCGGCGCCAGCTCTATCGCCAGGCTGCGGATCAGCTGCGCGTGGCCGGCCTTGGCCAGGTTGTACACCACATGGCGGGCCATCGGCCGCTCCACGTGGATGTCGGCGATGCCGACAATGGCGCCGCGACGCTTGGCCAGCTCAGGCGCCAGCGCCTGGGACAGGAATAGCGGCGCCTTCAGATTGCTGCCCATCAGATCGTGCCAGGCCGCCTCGTCGATCCGGCCCACCTCGGTGGGGAAGAAGCTGGACGCGTTGTTGACCAGGCCGTCCAGCCGGCCGAACGCCGCCACCGCCCGCGCCGCCAGCGCCGGCAACGCCGCCGTGTCCAGCAAATCGCCCTGCAGCAAGCGCGCGGAATCCGGCCGCGCCGCGTTCAGTTCCGCCGCCAAGGCCTCCGCCTCGCCGCGCGAACCGCGATAGTGCAACACCACCCGCAGGCCCCGCGCGTGCAAATGCCGGGCGATGCCCGCGCCCACGCGCCGCGCCGCGCCGCTGATCAGCGCCACCCGCTGCTCTCCTGTCGTCCCCTGATCCGCCATTTCCGCTCCTCTGAATCTTCGCCCGCCGCCGCAGGCTCCCACACGCGCCTTACGCCGCGATGACGCCGGCCGCGCGCTCTATTTCTTGCCCATGCACGGCTGGGCCGCCGCCAAGGCCGCCTGGCTGGACGGCGGCAAGACGAAACGCGCCACCAGCTTGCCGTGCTTGCGGCTGGCGCCGTCTATCGTCACCAGCAGTTCCTTGTGCGCGGCGGACTGCCAGGCGAAGAACTCGCCCCGCGACGGCCACTCGAACACGAAGCGGCCGCTCTCCTCGTACCAGCCGGCGAAATGACTGTCCACGCCGCGGCGCAAACCGGCCAGGTTCAGCTTGAGCTTGCGCCGCTCGCCCAGGCCGCCCGGCCCCTCGTACGGACGCACGTCCCAGCCGCCCAATTGATCCGACACGTGCAAGGACAGCCGCAAGGGCGGGCTGTCCGCGCGGCAAGCCACGTCCAAACGCGCCGGAAAGCGGCTGCGTCCCACCGTCGCCTCGCCGTCCAGGCTGGCCACTTGCAAAGGATTGTCCGGATACGGCTTCGACACCGCCCACTGCGGCGCCGCCAGCGCCGGCCCCAGCAACAGGCCGCCCGCGCAGCCGGCCATCCAACGGTAAAATCCGCTCACCCTCTTCTCCTGTCCCTCAGTTTCCACCACAATCGCGGCACATTGTAGCAGGATGACCGCCATGACCACCTTACCCGCCGCCAGCGCCGACGCGCTGGCCACCAGCCAAAGCCTTGTCCACGCCATTCAGGCGGAAATCCGCCAGCAGGGCGGCTGGATGCCGTTCTCCCGCTACATGGAGCTGGCGCTGTACGCGCCCGGCCTGGGCTATTACGCCGCCGGCAGCCGCAAACTGGGCGCGGCCGGCGACTTCACCACCGCGCCGGAAATGAGCGCCTTGTTCGGCCGCGCGCTGGCGCGCCAGTTGGCGGAACTGCTGCCGCAAACCGCCAATGTGGTCTATGAGTTCGGCGCCGGCACCGGTAAGCTGGCCATCGACATTCTCAGCGAACTGCAAGCGCTGGACGCGCTGCCGGAACGCTATTGCATCGTCGATCTGTCGCCAGACCTGATCGAACGCCAGCAAAGCAATATCCGCCAGGCGCTGCCGCAACTGGCCGAGCGCGTGCAGTGGCTGAGCCAGCTGCCGGAGCGGCTGGACGGCGTGATCATCGGCAACGAAGTGCTGGACGCCATGCCCTGCGAGCTGATCCACTGGACCCCCGAAGTCCAACGGCGCGGCGTGGCGCTGGACGGCGAGCGCTTCGTCTGGGAAGACCGCGCCATTCAGGACCCGCGGCTGCTGCAACTGGCCCAAGCCATCCAGCCGCGGCACGACGACTATGTTTCCGAAATCAGCCCGGCCAATATCGGCTTCCTCCACACCCTGGCGCAAAAACTGGATCGCGGCGCCGTGCTGCTGCTGGACTACGGCTTCCCCGCCGCCGAGTACTATCACCCGCAGCGCCATATGGGCACGCTGATAGGCCATTACCGCCACCACACCGTGGACGATCCCTTCTTCCTGCCCGGCCTGATGGACTTGACCTGCCACGTCGATTTCAGCGCGGTGGCCCAGGCCGGCATAGACTCCGGCCTGGACCTGATCGGCTACACCACCCAGGCTCAATTCCTGATCAACGCCGGCATCACCCAGTTGCTGGAGCAGCTGGACCCGGCCGACGCCGCCGGCTATCTGCCGCAGGCCGCCGCGGTGCAGAAGCTGCTGTCGCCGTCGGAAATGGGCGAGTTGTTCAAGGCCATAGGCTTCGGCAAGGGGGTAAGCATAGACTGGAGCGGTTTCCTGCGCGGCGACCGCTGCTACACCCTGTAAGCCGGCGGCCGCGAGAATCTTGTTGACAGCCGGCTTTCGGCTGCGTATATTTCGCGTCTCGGTGCACTCGTGCATCGAAAAACGTGGCGAATTAGCTCAGTCGGTTAGAGCGACGGAATCATAATCCGCAGGTCCGGGGTTCGAGTCCCTGATTCGCCACCACAGTTTGCGAAGAGTTGTTTTCGACAAGTCTTCACGGCGAATTAGCTCAGTCGGTTAGAGCGACGGAATCATAATCCGCAGGTCCGGGGTTCGAGTCCCTGATTCGCCACCAAAATGAAAAGGGTCAGCGCAAGCTGACCCTTTTTCACTTCTTACAACAACATCTGCATGCCCAAGCTAGACACTCTGGTTGCCCAATGCCTGCATCCGGCAACAGATTCAATCCCTGCCTCTCCCCTTGTTACCAGCAATATCACAGCCCCCTGCCAAACAATGGCAAAATATAATTAGCCAATTGTTAATCACTCAATCAAAAAATGCCATCAGCATCAGAAGATGCAAATACATTCATCTAATTTCTGAAATTGGTTCACACCAAGATTCAGAATCAAAAAATGGCTTAAGGGGCACCCGAGCAATCACACCTTTGGCAGAATGCCAGCCGACTTTAGAATCATATGAATCAATTTTGGTATAAACCACATCACCCTTATAACTGACATTAACTCGCATTTCTTTTGAGTCAAATGGAACGGTATAAATACCACCGCCATATTTAAACTCAGGGAAGCCAGGAGTTTGTACATAAACACTAAATGTTATAAATTTACCTGCAGGCACATAAACAGTTTCATCAAATCCAGGAAGAAAAAAAGCTAGACGCTGTATGCCATTACATTCGTATGAATCCGAGAACAAGGACACACTTGTGAATGCTCCACTTTGGGCGGAAAATTGTATCTTACCTGGCTTAGAGACATCCTCATATTTCGAGTAGTATGTAATTGGAGCCGCACATCCACCCAATATAAATGAGCAGGTCGCAGCTGCCATAAATTTTTGCATTATGTATAATTTCATTATCTTTTATTTTGGAATTTTGCGTTCATTAAATAACATTCTAAAAATAAAACATTATATCTATCAAGCAGCATTAGATTACCCAGGCTATAATTTCCCCTAAAAATCACCTAGCAAACCCAATATAGTGGGCCCCTTTAAAGCCCCAAAAAGCATACAGAAAAAACGTATTTTACCCTAATGCACACATTACCCGTTATAGCAATCATGAACTGTTCCTGCCCTTACCAAAAAATCATAATCCGCAGGTCCGGGGTTCGAGTCCCTGATTCGCCACCAAAATGAAAAGGGTCAGCGCAAGCTGACCCTTTTCGCATTCCCGCCGCCTTCGGCCCCTTCCCGTTTATCCACAGATCCGCACGGCTACGCGAAGTTATCCCCAGCCTCCGCCCGGCTATAGTAAAGCATCCCCCGCCGGAGCCTCGCCATGCGCCGACTTTTCCGCCTCGCCGTCCACGGCCTGGCCTCTGCCGCGGCGCTATGCGCCGGACCGGTCCTGGCCGCGCCTCAGCCGGCCGTCAGCGCCTGCGTCCGGGAATTAAGCGTCGGCTGGGACAGTTGGCCTCCTTACCACTATCTATCCGCGCGCCAGCAACTGGACGGCTACGCCGTCGCCGTGCTCAACGAAGCCGCGCGCCGGACCGGCTGCCGGCTCCACTACCAGCAAATGCCCTGGCCGCGGACCTTGCTGAGCCTGAAAAACGGTCTGGTGGACGTGGCGATGGAGGCGCTGAAAACGCCGGAACGCGAACCCTTCGCCCACTTCGTCTGGGCCTACAGCCCCACCACCGTGCGCTTGTGGAGCTTGCGCGGCCGCGCGGCGCAATGGCCGACGCACCGGCTGGAAGATTTGGGCAAGCACGGCAAGCTCATCCTGGGCGTCACCCGCGGCGACAGCTACGGGGCCAGCCTGGACGCCTGGCTGAAACTCCCGCCGCCAAGCGTCGCCGTGGACATCGGGCCGACGCTGGACATCAATATCCAAAAGCTGCGAGCCAGGAGGCTGGACCTGGTGCTGGCCAACAGCGCGACCCTGCGCGCGGCGCTGCAGGCCCAACCGACGGGAGCGGAGATCGTGCCGCTCGCGCCGGTCTGGAATATCGGCGGCGCGTATTTCATCTTCAGCAAAAGCAGCGTGCCGCAGCCGGTGGCGGACGCTTTCCGGCAGGCCCTGACCGGCATGCGGCGCGACGGCTCGATTCAGACCTTGTATCAGCGCTACTTCGAAGCGCCGTATCCGGAGGAATGAGCCGGCGCCGGCCGCCTCACTCCGCGCCGCCGCCCTGCAGCCGCTCCGCCAGCGGCGACAGCAGGGTTTCCGCCAGTTGCGCGAACAGAGGATCGTCCAGGGGCTGTTGATTGCGGAAGGCCAGCGCGATCGCCGCCTCGTCCTTTTGCGCCATGCCGCCTTCGCGGACAAAGCCGGGGTCCCATTTTTCCAGCGCTTTCCGCATCGCCTTGTCGCGCCGCTCCGGCTCCGCCGCCAAAGCTTCGGCATACGCCCAGCTGGTGCGGCCGAACCAGGGCAAGGCTTGGTCCTGGCCCTGACGCCAGCGCGCCAGCCACGGCTCCAGCAAGGCCAAGGCCTCCGGCTCGTCCTCCAGCAGCAGGCTGCCAGTATCGTCGTAGCAGGCGGTGCGGCAGACCACGCCCGGCGGCCGCGCCGCGCACAGAATCAGATGGCTCAGCCACAGGGCCACGCGCTGGGCGGCGTTGATCTTGCCGACGACGAAATCCAGCTGACCTTCGGGGCGCAGCCCGGTGAGCTCGCCCACCAGGGTGAGGCCGGCCGCATGCAGATGGACCGGCTGCGGCGGCAGAACGTCCCGGCTCAGCGCGGCCGGCAGCCGCGCCGCCAGCTTGACGCTGGAACGCGCCTCCTCCACCAGCCAGGCCCGGCCCAGCGCAGCCGGCGGCAGCAGACCGGCGGCGGCGACGCGCTCGCGCACCGGCGCTTGCGGACGGCGATGCAACATGGCGTCCACCAACTGCCTGCGCACCGCCTGGCTGGCGTCGCCGTCCACGGCGAAAGGCTCGCGCACCGGCAGCTCCTCGTCGCCGCCGAACAGGCGGATGGCGAGCCGGTCCGCCAGCCAGGCGCGCACCGGATTGCGCCAGAAACGGATGAAGTCGTGCAGATTGACCACGCCGCTGAGCGCCGCCGGCGGCAAGGCTTCGGCGAACGGCCGCGGCGCGGCCTCCGGCTGCGACAGGGCGGCGGCGAAAGTGGGCTCGAAGCTGGCCAGCCGCGGGTCCGCGCCGTCGTAGGCGGCGGGCGAGAACGGCTGCAGCGGGTGGCGCACCGTCAGCGCCCGGCCAAGATCCTGGCCGCACATGGCGGAGAAGCAATCCAGCAATTCGGCGATCAGCGGCGAGGGCGGCAGGGTTTCGCCGCTGCGGGCGGACTGGCCCACATAGGACAGATAGAGCTTTTCCCGCGCGGAGAGAATGGCCTCCAGGAAGAGGTAGCGGTCGTCGAAACGGCGCGAGCGGTCGCCGCGGCGCGGATGGCGCGCCACCAGGTCGAAGCTGACCGGGCGTTCGTCGCGCGGATAAGCGCCGTCGTTCATGCCGATCAGGCACAACACGCGGAAGGGAATGGAGCGCATCGGCACCATCGCGCAGAAGGTGACGCCGCCGGACAGAAAGCCCAACGGCGAGGCCAGGGTCAGTTTGCGTTTGAGCCAATCCCGCACCGCCGGCAGGCCCACCTCTTGCTCGAAGCCGGCCAGCTCGGCGTCCTCCGCCAGTTCCGCCAACGCGGCGCGCAATACCTCCAGCGCTTTCTCGTCGTCGGCGTCCGCGTCGAACAGCCGCTCGCAAGCCTGTTGCAAGCGCTCCGCCCACCGAGCCGGAGCGGCCGGACGCGCCCACTCCTCCGCCACGCGCTCCAGTTCGCGATAGCAGGCGGAAAAGCGCCCCAACGCTTCCGCCAACTGGCCCTGAGCGCTGCTGTGCGGCAGCAGGCCGGCGTACAGGCCGCTGTCGTCGCCGGCCAAGGCCGGCGGCAGCACCGCGCCCAGCAACAGCCGGTCCAGGCCCCAACGCCAGGTGAACAGCGGGTCCGCCGGCAAACCCAGCGCCGCCTTGTGCGCGGCGTCCCGTCCCCAGCGGATGCCGGCCTCGCGCACCCATTGCTGCACAAAGGGCACGTCGGCGTCGTCCAGGCCGAAGCGGCGCAACAAGGCCGGCGCGTCCAGCAAGGCCAGCACCTGATCGGCGGCGAAGCGGGAGTCGGCCAGGTCCAGCAAGGCCGCGTAGCTGGCCAGCAGCGGTTCTTCGCGCGCGATGCGGCGGTCGGCGATGCTATAGGGAATGTCCGGCGCCGCGTCCTCCTGCGGACGAGCGCCGAACACCGCGTCGATATAAGGCGCGTAGCTGTTGATGTCCGGGGTCAGCACGGCCACGTCGGCGGGATTGAGCCCGGGGTCCTCGCGGAACATCGTCAGCAAACGGTCTTTCAATACTTCCAGTTCGCGCATCGGCCCGTGGGCGGCGTGGATCTGCACCGAATCGTCGTCCGCCGCCAGCGGACGCGGCGCGTCCTTGGGATCGTTCAATTGCAGGATGTCGCGCTGCAAGCGCGCCAGCAGCGCGTCGCTGCGGGGAATGTCGAATAGGGGCCGCGCGTCCAGCTCGCTGTCTTCGGCGATCAGTTCGAAGAAATCGCGGCCCTGCTTGCCCAGCGAGGCCAACAAGGGATGGCCCTCGGTGGCGAACAAATCCCCCTTCTGCTGCAGCTTGAGCTTGCGGCGGGCGTCGACGATGTCGCCCCAGTAAGCTTCGCAGGGATTGAGGGTGAACAGGCAGACGTCGGTAAGCTGGGACAGGCGCTTGACCAGGGCCAGATACATCGGCGCCAGGCTGGCGATGCCGAACAGCGTCACCCGCTCCGGCAGATGCTCGGCCCTGAGTTCGGCGAAGAACTCGTCCAACATGCGCACGCGGTGGCGGCTGGAATCGCTGTCGGCCAGCCGCCGCCACAAGGCGGCCTGCCAGGCCTCGTCGTCGCCCAGGCCCAGCAACTGGCCGGTCTCCCAGGCGCGGATCCAATCCGGCCGGAACACCAGATATTGGTCGAAGATGTCGGCCACCTTGCCGGCCAGCTCGAAACAGGCGGCCTCGCCGCCCTCCAGATAGCGCGACAAAGCGAGAAAAGGCTCGCCCTCCAGCGTGGGCAGCAGCTCCATCAGCCGCCAGCTCAGCACTTCCGGCGCGAACGAGGACTTGCGCGGCAGATCCGGCATCACCCGCTGCATCAGCCGCCAGGCGAAGGCAGCCGGCAGCACGAAGTCCAGATTGGCGGCCACACCGTTGCTGCGGGCCAGGTCCAGCGTGATCCAGCGCCCCATGCCGCGGCTCTGCACGATCACGGTTTCCGGCGCGAACGAGTCGGACAGCGGCAGGCTCTGGCTCATGCCGCAAAACAGCTGACCCAATTGCTCCAAGCGGTTGGACTGGTAAAGAAGCAGCATGCGGGGATAGGCGGTAGGTGAGATCAGCCCAAGTGTAGCATCCGCGGCCCGGATCGGCCGCATGCGCCGCGCGCGGCAGATTATGCCGCTAGGCGGCGCTCAGACAGCGGCTTGCTTCTCGCCAAGATATTTACAAAGCATATTGATGCCAATCAATACCAATGTGAGTCCAATAACGCTAAAATATGACGTTTATTTAGCAAGGCGATGTCGTGAGCGCATCCGTCCGGCCGCAAGGCCATTCCGGCTTCACCCTGATCGAGATGATGGTAGTGGCCGCCATCGTCGGCATCCTGCTCTTGGTGGCGGTGCCGTCTTATCAGCGCCATGTGCAGGCGGCCAAGGCCAATACCGCCAAGAGCGATCTGATGGCCCTGAGCCTGGCGCTGGAAAACCACAAACTGCTGCACCTGGCCTATCCCGCCGCCAGCGCGGACAACGCCAGCGCCATCCGCGCCGCTTTGGGCAATAACAGCTGGCAGCCGGCACAGCCTGAATTCAACTATCGCTACCAGCCGCAAGGCGGCAGCTTCCTGCTCACCGCCAGCGGCGTCAGCCCGCAGCTGTCCGGCTGCGTGCTGAAGCTCGACGGCGCGGATCAAAGCGCCAACACCAGCAGCGCCGACTGCCGGACCCAATGGTGACCCCGCCCCGCCGCCAGCGCGGCCTGACCCTGATGGAGCTGTTCGCGACGCTGGCACTGATCGGCCTGTTGGCGCTGCTCAGCGTGCCGCTGGCGCAAGGCTGGAGCGACGCCCACAAACTGGCGCTGGGCCGCAGCCAACTGGCGCGGGCCTACGCCCAAACCCAGGCCGCGGCGCTGAGCAATCCGCTGGCGGCCGCGCCGGACCAGCCCGCCGCGGTGCTGATGTCCAGCGCAGAAGGCCAGCTGTGCGTCTTCGCCGGCGCGCCGGCCAGCGGCACCCAGGGCGAGCGTTGCCACGGCGCGGCGCTGTGGCGCGCCGCCGCGCCGCGCCCGGTGAGCCTGGGAAAAAGCTGCCTGGCGACCCCGGCCGCGCAATGCCTGGCCCTGAACAACCAGGGCCAGCCGCTGGCGGCGCAGGCGGCCGGCGTCGCCTGCGGCACGCGGCCGGCCTACTGCATCCGCGGCGCGCAGCAGGAGCTCAGCGGTGATTTGTAAAACGCAAAGCGGCGTCAGCCTGCTGGAAAGCCTGATCGCCATGTTGCTGCTGATGCTGACCGGCCTGGGCATTGTTTTCGTCAACGCGCGCAGCCTGGGCAGCCAACAGCAGCTGCAACAGCACGCGCTGGCCCTGAGCAAGGCGCGGGAACAACTGCAACAGGGCGGCCTGCCCTGCGACAGCGCCAACGACTGGCCGCTGGCCAGCGGCGTCAGCGCCACCGCGCGGCTGAGCTGCAGTTCCGCGCCCGCGGTGACCCTGCGCGGACAGCCGCAGAACGGCGGCGCGGACATCAGCGCCAAGGCCGCGCTGAGCGGCCGGACCTTGCAGCTGCGGGACGCGGCCTCCTCCACCCTCAGTCTGAGCAATCATGAATAAGCGCGCCGCCGGCTTCAGTCTGCTGGAGCTCTTGATCGGCATGCTGCTGGCGCTGATCACCACGCTGGCGATGCTGACCCTGTACCGCCAGACCGCGCGCAGCGTGTTCGATCCGGACCAGGGCAGCGCCAAGCTGGCGCAGCGGGACGGCCAATTGATGGCGGCGCTGCTCAGCGTGCAGCAGCAGGCGCAGGAAGCCGGTTTCGGCGCCGCCGGCGGCCGCGAACAAAACCTGCAACTGCTGTCGATAAGCGATTTGAGCGTCGACGCCGACGGCGCCGTCTCCGCGCTTAGCGCCGCGCCGGCGGCTTCCGGCGCCGCCAACGCGGCGGTCTGGCGTTACCGTCCGCAATTGGACGCCGGCGCTTACGCCTGCCGCGGCGTGGCCAGCGTGGACGGCGCCGGCCAGAGCAGCGTGTTGTACCAGTTGCAGGCGGACGACTGCGCGGCCATCGCCGACGCGCTGACCCAGCCCTCGCAATGGCGGGCGCGGGCGCTGACCGGCCCGCTGCCGCCACGGCACAAGCTCGGCATGGCCTTGCGGCTGGAACAAGCCTGCTGGCCCTACGCCGCCGCCGCGGCGGCGAGCCAGACCTTTCCGCAGCTGCTGCTCAACTACGACAACACGCTGCAAGGCGAGAGCCGCAGCTTCGCCAGCTGTCTGACCAATCTGGCGGTCCCCGCATGACGGCCCGTTCCCTCCCGCCGCGCCGGCAGCGCGGCGTCGCCGCGGTGCTGATGGTGCTGCTCACCGGCATGGCCCTGACCGCGCTGGCGCTAGGCGGCATGCATCATCTGCGCGGCCAGCAGGAACTGACCCGCTCGCTGCGCGGCAATAGCGAGGCGCAATGGCGCGCCTGGACCGGCGCGGAACTGGCGCGGCAATACCTGTCGGCGCTGACACCGGCGCAAATCAAGGCGCTGGAGCTGGACGGCGCGGCGCTGAATCTGGAGCGCGCCAGCTTGCCGCCGGAAAGCCAGGCGCTGGCCGACGCCCTCCAGATCAAGCTGCTGCCGGCGCCGCGCGCCGCCGGCGCCGTGATCGAGGACGACAAGGTCGCCGCCTGGATCACCGCCCGCAGCGGCGACGCCACGGTGACGCTGGAGGTGGTCTACCAATTGAACGGCGCGCCGACGCCGCCGGCCGCCAACGCCGCGGCGCAAATCCGCGGCGGCCTGTCCACCAGCGGCAATATTGTGGTCACCGGCGCCAAGGACGCGCTCTTGCAAGTGGAAGGCGCGGTGGACACCAGCGGCAGCCTGAGCGGCGTCAGCGCGATCCAGGCCACCGGTGACATCCTGTTCCAGGGCAATCCGGCCCGCGGCGACGGCCAGGCTCCGCTCAGCCTGTGGAGCAACGGCGACATCCGCGTCAACAGCGGCCAGTTCCTGACGCTGAAAGCGCGCGGCAACATCGTCATGGGCAGCGGCAGCGACGTGGAGACCGCCGCCGCCAACGGCTCGGTCGGCAGCAGCGGCGAACGAGTGGGCCGGCTGTCCGCCATCGGCGACGTGACCCTGGCCGGCAACGTCGCCGTTTCCGCGCAATTGCTGAGCCAGGGCGATGTGCGCACCAGCAGCAGCAACCGGCTGAACGCCTTGCGCGCCCAGGGCCTGCTGGACAGCCGCGGCAACGCCAATATCGACGACGGCCTCATCGGCGGCGCCTTCACCCACAACGGCGCGCAGATCTTCGACGCCGCCGGCCAAGCGCGCCAGCCGCCGCCGAACACCGTGCGGGTGCGCCATCAGGCCGGACTGAAAGTGCCGCTGGAGCCGGTGCCGGAGTTCCGCCTGGGCGCGACCCGCGTCAACGCCAACGATTACCGCGACGCCGCCAACCTCATCGTCTACTGGGATGCGGCGGACCGTTCCGCCGACGCGCTGCAGCGCATCCGCGTCCGGCTGCAACATGTGGCCGGCGTGCCGGACGGCGCGGTCTACCGGCTGGGCCGGCAGCGGGCCGACGACTGGCAGCGCAACGATCTGTGCCCGGCCTTGCAGGCCGACGGCAGGCGCTGCGCCCCGGTGGCCGGCCAGCCGGCCTTGCGGCTGTGCGAGAGCGACGCGGAGAGCTGCTTGTCCGGCAGCACCGCGCAGCAATGGCTGCTGCGCCTCAAGCCGCCGCAAGGCATGCTGCCCGGCGTGGCGCTGTTCGAAGGCAATCTGTCGCTGTACGGCCGGCTGGACAACGCCATTCTCGCCACCGGCCACATCGAAACCAGCAGCAATGTGGAACTGTGGAGCCTGCGCCAGGCCGGCGCGGCGCGCGTGTGCCGCAGCCCGGACTTCCCGGACGTCTATCCGCTGAACCACTGCGCCGCGGACCGGAACTCGCTGCGCGAATCCCCGCTGCTCGGCATCGCCCTGCTGGCCGGCGGCTACGACGCCACCCAGGCCTTCGGCGGCGGCAAGATCCGGCTGGGCGCCAGCAACCGCATCCACGGCGCGGTGCTGGCCGGCGACACCCTGGACACCGCCGGCAGCACCCATATCTTCGGCCCGGTCAGCGCGGGGCTGCAAAGCCGCCCGCCCGGCGCGCCGCCGCCCTCCCGGCCGCTGAACAGCCTGGGCGCGGAAACCGTGATCGACATCAGTGGTCAGAACGGATTGCCGGGCGAAGGCGGCGGCGGCACGCCGAACCCGCAAACGGGCGCGGCCCGGGTATTATGGGCGCGCTATCGTTAAGCGCCGTCTAAGAGCCTGTTTACGATCCGCCATGCCTTGCCAGAGCGTAAACCCGTTCTCACTCCTCAACTTTGGACGCCTATGTACCCTTATCTGATCGTCAAACACGCCCATATGGGCTTCGCCTATCTATCGATCCTGCTGTTCGCCGTGCGCGGCGGCCTGATGCTGGGCGGCAAGCAACACATCCTGGCGCTGAAACCGGTGCGCATCCTGCCCCACGTCGTCGACACCCTGCTGCTGGGCTGTGCCATCGCCCTGGTGGTCATGGGCGGCTGGCCCATTCTGCAAAGCCCCTGGCTGCTGGCCAAGATCGTCGGCCTGGTGCTGTACGTGGCGCTGGGCACCATCGCGCTGCGCCGCGGCAAAACCCCGCAAACCCGCTTGATCGCCTTCCTCTGCGCGCTGGCGACGGTGTTCTACATTGTGCTGGTGGCCAAGACCAAGCTGGTCTTCCCTTTCTTCTAGGCCCTCCGCCTGCGCTTGACCCAGAACAAGGCCCCGCGACGCGGGGCTTGTTATCGTCGGCGGGTTTTGAACCGGACCGACCAAGATGGCTCTGCACACATTCCTGCCCGAGCTGGTCTGCCCCGCCGGCAGCCTGCCGGCGCTCAAGGCCGCGGTGGACAACGGCGCCGACACCGTTTACCTGGGCCTTAAAAACCAGACCAACGCCCGCAACTTCGCCGGGCTGAATTTCGACGACGCCAGCGCGCGCGAAGGCATCGCCTACGCGCACCGCCACGGCCGCAAAGTGCTGATGGCGATCAACACCTTCGCCCAGGGCGGCGACTCCAGCCGCTGGCGCGCGGCGGTGGACCAGGGCGCGGCGCTGGGCGCCGATGCGCTGATCCTGGCCGACCTGGGCCTGATGGCCTACGCCGCCGAGCGCCATCCGCAGCTGCGCCTGCACATGTCGGTGCAAAGCTCGGCCACCAATTACGAAGCCATCAACCTGGCGCGCGACATGTTCGGCATCCGCCGCGCGGTGCTGCCGCGGGTGCTGACCCTGGACCAGGTGCACCATGTGATCGAGCACACCGACGTCGAGATCGAAGTCTTCGGCTTCGGCAGCCTGTGCGTGATGGTGGAAGGCCGCTGCCAGCTGTCCAGCTATGCCACCGGCGAATCGCCCAACACCCACGGCGTGTGCTCGCCGGCCAAATTCGTGCGCTGGGAACCGGGCGAGCGGAGCATGAACGCCCGCCTCAACCACATCCTGATCGACAGCTACCGCGACGACGAACCCGCCGGCTACCCGACGCTGTGCAAGGGCCGCTTCCAAGTGCGCGACGAAACCTATTACGCGCTGGAAGAACCCACCAGCCTTAATGTGCTGGACATGCTGCCGCAAATCATCGCCAGCGGCGTGGCCGCGATCAAGGTGGAAGGCCGCCAGCGCAGCCCGGCCTACGTGGCCCAGGTGACGCGCGCGCTGCGCGAAGCGCTGGACGCCGCCGCCCGCGACGGCGCGCGCTTCCAGCCGCGTCCGGCCTGGCACCAGGCGCTGAACAAAGTGTCGGAAGGGCAGCAGCAGACGCTGGGCGCCTACAACCGGCCGTGGAAATGAGCGCCGCCCCGATGGAAAACCGCCAATGACAAGCCTTAATCTGCAATTGACGCTGGGCCCGGTGCTGTTCTTCTGGCCGCGCGACACCCTGCTGGACTTCTACGCCGCCGCCGCCGACTGGCCGCTGGACCGGATCTACCTGGGCGAGGTGGTGTGCTCCCGCCGCCAGCAAATGCGGCCGCAAGACTGGATTTCGCTGGCGCGCGATCTGGCCGCCGCCGGCAAGCGCGTCACGCTCAGCTGCCAGGCGCTGCTGGAGAGCGAATCCGATCTGCGCCGCGCGCGCCAGTTGGCCGCCAACGGCGACATCACGCTGGAAGCCAACGACCTGGGCGCGATCAAGCTGGCCCGGGAACACGGCCTGCCCTTCGTCGCCGGCCCTCATCTGAACATCTACAACGCCGACACCCTGAAGCTGATCCGCGACTGGGGCGCCGAACGCTGGGTGCCCCCGGTGGAAATGGACCGCGCCACGCTGGCCGAGCTCTTGGCGCGCTACGCCGAGATCGGCGCGCCCATCGCCACCGAGCTGTTCGCCTGGGGCAAGCTGCCCCTGGCCCTGTCCGCGCGCTGCTTCACCGCTCGTCATTACAATCTGAGCAAAGACGATTGCCAGTTCCGCTGCCTGGAACACCCGGACGGCCTCGCCATGCGCACCCAGGACCAGCAGGACTTCCTCACCCTCAACGGCATCCAGACCCTGTCCGCCGGCTGCCACAGCCTGCTGCCGCATTTGCGCGAGCTGGCCGCCATCGGCGTCGACGCCGTGCGCGTCAGTCCGCAGTCCCGCGCCACCGGCGATATCGTCGCCCTGTTCCGCCAAGCGCTGGACGGCGTCGACCCGGCGGCGCTACAAGCCGCCAGCGGCCGGCACGCCGACGCCGAACTGGTGGACGGCTATTGGCGCGGCCAGGCCGGCAACCAAGCCATAGGAGCCCCCCATGCGCATTCCTGATCTCGCCCTACCCGCCGCCGCCGCCGCGCTGCTGTCCCGGCTGCCCGCCGCGCCGCCGGCCTGGCTGCTGGTCGCCAGCCTCAATCAATTGGCGCGGCGCGGCGTGCTGCCGGCCGACATGGCGCTGCTGGCCGGCCGCCGCTTCGCCATCCGCGTGCTGGACGCCGGCCTGACCCTGCGCTTCCGCGCCGACGAACAAGGCTTCCACCGCGACCGGGACGACGGCGCCGCCGATTTGCAGCTCTCCGCCACGCTGGCCGACTTCGCCCGGATGATGCTGCGCGAGGAAGACCCGGACACGCTGTTTTTCCACCGCAAGCTGCTGATTGAAGGCGACACCGAGCTGGGGCTCATCGTCAAGAACCTGCTGGACAGCGTGGACTGGAGCGCCACGCCGCTGGCGCGCTTCATGGCCGTGTAATCCCCTGTTCAAGCTTTCGCGGCCGGGGACGAGGCAAGGCCGAAACCGCCGAGCAAGCAGGAGGCGCGGATGGCGCGCAAGCCTTTCCAAGGCGTTTTCAAGGCCCTTTTCCATCCATCCCGCCGGCGCGCGGCGGACTTTGAAGCGCTTCTTGGAGCGCCTCGTCGGCGCTCGCCCCTTGTGGCTGAGCCAAGTTTGGGCTAATCCGAAAAGAATCAACGCAATCAAGCCGCCTCCCGGCGGCCTGCACTCATCGGAAACGGCCCAAGCCCCATGAAGCCACGCCTGTTCAGCCTGCGGCAGATCTTGTTCGACTTGGCCATCCTGCTCATGGCCAATTTGCTGCTGCTCTGGCTGGCCCAGCGCTACCAACTGCTGTCCGCGCTGGGGACGGGGCCCGGCGACGGCAATACGCAAACCATGGCGCTGGCGTTGCTGCTATGCGTGAACCTGGCCGTGTCGCTGGCGCTGTTCGCCTACCGCCGGGCCCGCGAATCCCACGCCATGCTGCAAGAGCTCAACACCATCGCCGGCCAGGACGCGGTCACCGGTCTGGCCAACCGCCGCCAGGCCAACACCATACTGGAGCGCGAAACCGAGCGCTCTTACCGTACCCGGCGGCCGTTTTCGGTGCTGCTGCTGGACATCGACCACTTCAAGGACGTCAACGACAACTACGGCCATCTGGCCGGCGATCAGGTGCTGGCCGCTTTTGGCCAGTTGCTGCAAAAACGCGCGCGCCAGCTGGACACGGTGGCGCGCTGGGGCGGCGACGAATTCCTGGTGATTTGCCCTGAGACCGAGCAAAGCGGCGCGCTGGCGCTGGCCGACGATATCCGCCAGCGGCTGGCTCAGACCGAGCTGCCGGCGGTGAAACGCCTGAGCGCCAGCATAGGCGTGGCCACCCAGACCGTGGACGATATGCCGGAAACCTTGCTGCACCGCGCCGACATGTATCTGTACGCGGCCAAGAACGCGGGCCGCAACCGGGCGGTGGGCGAAGCCGGCAGCGCCAGCCGCGAACGCCGCCTCGCCCCCGACGAATAACTCACAGCCCCAGACGGTCCCGGAGCCCGTACCACCACGCCCCCATGCTCAGCATCGGCACGCGGAGCGCGCGTCCGCCGGGGAAGGGATAGTGCGGCAGACCGGCGAATTGATCGAAGCGCCGGCTGTCGCCGTGGATGGCTTCCGCCAGCAAGCGACCGGCCAAATGGGTATACGTGACGCCGTGGCCGCTGCAACCCTGAGAGTAATAGACATTGTCGCCGATGCGCCCGGCCTGCGGCAGCCGCGACAGGGTCAGCGAGAAATTGCCGGTCCAGCCGAACTCGATCTTGTAATCCGCCAACTGCGGAAAGGTTTTCAGCATCTTGGGGCGAATCAGCCGCTCCACCTCGCCCGGATCGCGCGCGCCGTACACGGTGCCGCCGCCGTACAACAGCCGGTGGTCGGCGGTCAGCCGGTAATAATCCAGCAGGAAGTTGCAATCCTCGACGCAGTGATCGCCCGGCAGCAAGCTCTTGGCCAGCGCCTCCGGCAAACGCTCGGTGGTCACCACCTGAGTGCCGCAGGGCAGGCTCTTCTCCGCCAGCGCCGGCAGCAACTCGCCCAGATAAGCGTTGCCGGCCACCACCAGGAAGCGGCAACTGACCTCGCCGCCGGCGGTCTCCACCCGCACCCGGCCGCCCGGATGAATCTTCAAGACCGCCGACTGCTCGAAGATCCGCCCGCCCAGCGACTCCAGCGCCGCCGCCTCGCCCAAGACCAGGTTCAGCGGATGGATATGCCCCCCCCAATTGTCCAACAAGGCGCCGGCGTACTGGTCCGACGCCACGATGCCGCGCATGCCCTCTCGGTCCACCAGTTGCAGGCCGGTATGGCCGTAGCGCTCCCACAGCCGCTTCTTGGCCGCCAGCTCGTCCAGCTGCTTCTGAGTGAAGGCGGCGAACACATTGCCGGTTTTCAGATCGCACTGAATGCCGTATTGCGCAATGCGCTCGCGGATGATGCGGCCGCCTTCGAAAGCCATCGCGCCCAGCGCCTCGGCCGCCGC
The DNA here is from genome assembly GCF_020544465.1 of Chromobacterium rhizoryzae. Taxonomy (NCBI): domain Bacteria; kingdom Pseudomonadati; phylum Pseudomonadota; class Betaproteobacteria; order Neisseriales; family Chromobacteriaceae; genus Chromobacterium; species Chromobacterium rhizoryzae. Next base: position 651,591 of record NZ_CP066126.1, on the reverse strand, counting down.
CCTGCCGTGCCGCCGCTCGATCACGTCCATGTCGCGGCTATAGCTGTTGACGATCTGCCCGCCGTTGCGGCCCGACGCGCCCCAGCCCACCCGCGCCGCCTCCAACACCGCCACCTGATAACCGCGCTCCGCCAGATGCAGCGCCGCGGACACCCCGGTATAGCCGGCGCCGATCACGCAGACGTCCACCTGCTCCGCCCCTTGCAAAGATGGACGCTCCGGCGACGGATGGGCGGATGCGGCGTAATAAGAGCTCGTGTGTTCCAGTCTGGCCGGCGCGTTCATGGCTGTCTCCTTGGCGAAGCGAACGCGGAGCGTCCGTTCATGATTGGTATAAAAATACAATACACGCGCTCATTATATTTAACAACACCTGGGAGAAAGGATGGGTCGCGGCGACAAAAAAGACATGAAAAAAGCCAGCGCAAGCGCTGGCTTCGGGTTCAGACGGAGACGGGATCAGATCGCGTTTTTCTGGGCCGCCTTGCGCTTGGCGCTCAAGTCCAGGCCCGGCAGGTCCGCCATGATGTCCGGATGGTCGGCCAACTTCTCCACCACGAAATCAACGAAGACCCGGGTACGCGGCGCGATGTGGTCGCGATGCGGGAAACAGATGTAGATAGAGCGCTCCAGCGACACCATATCGGTCAGCACCGGCTCCAGTTCGCCGGAGCGGATCAGATGCACCACCTCATGGCCCGGCAACTGAGCCACGCCCATGCCCAGCCGCGCCAGCTCGGCCACCGCCTCCATCTCGTTCAGCGTATACGTGCCGTTGACCTCCAGCGGAATCCGCTCGCCCTTGCGGTCGAACTCCCACTTGAACAGACGGCCGGACGTGGGGAACTGGAAGTTGATGCAATCGTGGTTGCTCAACTCCTCCGGCGCGCTCGGGCGGCCGTGCAAATCCCAGTAGCCGGGCGAAGCCACCACATAGAGCGGCATCTGCGCCAGATTGCGCGCCACCATGCGGCTGTCCGGCATCATGCCGGAACGCACGCCCACATCGTAGCCGTCCTCGATCAGATCGCTGAAATGATCGTCCAGGCCGAAGAAGACCCGCACCTTGGGATAGCGCTCGCAGAACTCGCCCATGATGGGCAGGATGAAACGCCGGCCAAAGGAGTTGGGCATGCTGACCCGCAGATGGCCGGCCGGCTCGTCGCGGCTGGCTTTCAACTGATTGATCGCCGAATCCAGATTGTTCACCGGCCCGCGGCACTGGGCGTAGAAACGGCGCCCGTCCTCGGTCAGCGTCAATTGGCGCGTGGTGCGGTTGAACAGGCGAACCTCCAGTTCCTGCTCCAGCCGGGCGATGCTCTGGCTGATAGCGGCCGGCGATACGCCCAGCTTGCGCGCGGCGTCGGAGAAACTGCCGTTTTCCGCCGTGGTCATGAAGACCATCAATGCTTTTAAGGTGTCCATAATCAGGGATGTTCCAGGCTCGGCATCGCCTACCCTTCACGCCCGGACGGACGCCCTGGATTTGACAATGCTGATAACATTATTAAGTAGTATCTCTTTAAAAAGGGTACACCATACCCTTTGATGATTAAAGAAGAACTTGCAAATTGTTGTGAATGCATCTTCATGGACAAATCCACGCCAGGAACAGAACCGACCGCAGCTTCCCCACTGCACCGCTCGCGGAGCGCACTTTGTCATATAGTTTTACAGCTTAGTTGAAAATACATTGCCCTATTTTCTATGCAATCCAAGTATGCACCTGATTCAGTCTGAATGCCATGAGTTTGTTGCAACAGACTCAATGAAACAGCATCAAGTTGGCAACAATATGCCGCAGCCCCGCCCGCGTCGCCCTTGAGCGCCACAGCCGGCCCCAATCCAGCATAAGTCATGCGCTGTCGCAAACAACATGACATTGCGCTCCCAATGGCCAGGTTTTCGCCCCGGAATCCAGCCTTCGCCGTCGTCAAAAGCGCCTCGCTTGATCCGCGTCAAGTTATCGCCACCTCAGCCACACAGCGCACAAAACACAATTTATAGTGGCGCTCATTCGATAACTTCACTAGATATAGAAATGAGCACAGCCTCCGCGCCCACCGCCATGGTGGATGCCATCTCCGCGATCGACGAATATCTGGACCGGGCCGACTGGCGGGTCAACGCCAACGCCAATCAGGGCTACAGCCTGGGCGGCCTGATTCTCAACATCGCCGGCAAACTCACCGCCAATTACTGGCTGGAGCGGGTGCTGGCGCCGGAAGCCGCCCTCGCCCACCGCCAAGGCGATCTTCACATCCACGATCTGGACATGCTGTCCGGCTACTGCGCCGGCTGGTCGCTGCGCACCCTGTTGCAAAATGGCTTCAACGGCATTCCCGGCAAGGTGGAATCCGCACCGCCGCGTCACTTGTCCTCCGCCTGCGGCCAGATCGTCAACTTCCTCGGCACCTTGCAAAACGAGTGGGCCGGCGCCCAGGCCTTCAGCTCCTTCGACACCTATCTGGCCCCCTTCGTCAAAAAAGACGGGCTGAGCTACGCGGACGTGCGCCAGTGCGTCCAGGAACTGATCTACAACCTCAACGTGCCCAGCCGCTGGGGCACCCAGACCCCGTTCACCAATCTGACCTTCGACTGGACCTGCCCGGACGACATCGCCGAGCAGATTCCAGTGATAGGCGGCGAGGAAATGAGCTTCCGCTACGGCGATTGCGCGCGCGAAATGGCGATGATCAACCGCGCCTACATCGAAGTGATGCTGGCCGGCGACGCCAAGGGCCGCTCCTTCACCTTCCCGATTCCCACCTACAACATCACCCGCGACTTCGACTGGCACGGCGAAAACACCGATCTCTTGTTCGAGATGACCGCCAAATACGGTCTGCCCTATTTCCAGAACTTCGTGAACTCCGACCTGGAGCCGCAGATGGTGCGCAGTATGTGCTGCCGGCTGCAATTGGACTTGCGGGAACTGCTCAAGCGCGGCAACGGCCTGTTCGGCAGCGCCGAACAAACCGGCTCCGTCGGCGTGATCACCGTCAATTGCGCGCGTCTGGGCCACCGCTTCGCCGGCGACTACGCCGCGCTGCTGGCCGAAACCGACCGCTTGCTGGAATTGTCCCGCGACGCGCTGGAGAAAAAACGCGGCGAAGTGCAAGCGCGGATAGACGACGGCCTCTACCCCTACACCCGTCACTTCCTGGGCTCGCTGCGCAATCATTTCAGCACCATAGGCGTCAACGGCATCAATGAAATGATCCGCAACTTCAGCGGCGACCGCATCGACATCACCAGCGAGGAAGGCCACCAACTGGCCTGCGACTACCTGGATCACATCCGCCAGCGCATGGTGGAGTTCCAGGAAAGCACCGGCCACCTGTACAACCTGGAAGCCACCCCGGCGGAAGGCACTACCTACCGCTTCGCCAAGGAAGACCGCAAACGCTACCCCGGCATCCTGCAGGCCGGCAGCGACGCCCATCCTTATTACACCAACTCCAGCCAATTGCCGGTGGGCTTCACCGACGACCCCTTCGAGGCCCTGCAGCGCCAGGAACAGCTGCAGCGCAAATACACCGGCGGCACCGTGCTGCACCTTTATATGACCGAGGCGGTCAGCAGCGCCGACGCCTGCCGCGAACTGGTGCGCCGCTCGCTATCCCGCTTCCGCCTGCCCTATATCACGGTCACCCCGACCTTCTCGATCTGCCCCAAGCACGGCTATCTGTCCGGTCACCATGAATTCTGCCCGCGCTGCGACGCGGAACTGCTGGCGCGCCAGCCTTCATAAGCCCTTAAGAAAGGAAAGCTCATGACTCCCCCACCCACCTCCCCGGCCAAGACGCCGCCCCGCTCAACGACGAACAGCGCACCCGCTGCGAAGTCTGGACCCGCGTAATGGGTTATCACCGCCCGGTGCAGTCTTTCAATATCGGCAAACGCGGAGAATTCGACGAACGGGTCTGCTTCAGTGAACACGCCGCCCGCTGACCCCGCAGCAGCCCGCATCGGCGGGCTGACGCCGTTCTCCAGCTGCGACTGGCCGGGCAAACTGTGCGCCGTGGTCTTTCTCGCCGGCTGCCCCTGGCGCTGCGGCTATTGCCACAATCCCCACCTGCTGCGGCGCCAAAACGGCGAAACCCGCTGGCCGGACACCCTGCGCTGGCTGCAAAGCCGGATCGGCCTGCTCGACGGCGTGGTGTTCTCCGGCGGCGAACCGCTGCAGGAGCCGGCGCTGCCGGCGCTGCTGGAACAGACCCGGGCGCTGGGCTTCGCCACCGGCCTGCATACCGGCGGCGCGTATCCGCAGCGCTTGCGGCGGGTACTGCCGTTGCTGGATTGGGTCGGCCTGGACATCAAGACCGATTTCGGCGCCTATCCGGCGCTGACCGGCTTGCCCCGCAGCGGCGAGCAGACCGAGGCCTCGCTGCACTGTTTGTTGCAAAACAACAGCAATTTTGAATGTCGCAGCAGCATACATCCGCACTGGCACAATGAGATCCAACTGGCCGCGCTGGCGCGGCGGCTGGCGGCGCTGGGCGTCGCCGACTATCACTGGCAGCAACTGCGTCCGCCGCCCTCCTTCGCCCTGCCTCCAGCCCCGGCCGGCTGGCCCGCGCCGCAACTGATAGAAGAGATCGCGCCTTTGTTCCAGCGCTTCAGTTATCGGGAACACTGACAGAAGGTCCAGTTTTCCAAGCTTGTCCCGGCGTCTTCCTTATGACGCCCCAACTTCCCGCCTAGTTTGTCCCCCGCCAAATAGCACCAAATAAGTCATTGATCAATATAATTATTTCTACTTACGGATTTTTGGACAGGCAATTTGTTATAATGTCGGCGACGAATGCAACAGTCGCTGTTCTTGGCACCAGAACAAGGAGTTAGCGCTTCCCATGCCTTTTGCATGTGGGCTACTATCCAGCAGCGTAAAACCACAAGATCAAGAAAGATTTGCTCATGGTCATCTCAAATTCCGCGATAGCACGGCCGCTGCCCAGCGGCTTGTCCGCGAGTCAGCAATGGACGTTGCTGGAATGGATTCACCTTGCCGGACAAATCGAAACCGAAGCCGAGCTCAGGGGGTTTCTGGACATGTTGCTCAGCCAGGCGCCTTCCGAGCACATGGTGCTGGCGCTGGGTCGCATCAACCAGCACCAGCAGATTCAGCGGCTGGAGCGGGTCTTGAATGTCAGCTATCCCACGGAATGGCTGAAGCATTACATGGAGGAAAACTACGCCCAGCACGATCCCATCTTGAAGATCCATCTGGGCAGCGGACCGGTGCAGTGGCAAGAGCGCTTCAGCCGTGCCAAGGGCAAGGAAGAACGCAAGTTCATCGCCGAGGCCGCCACCGTAGGATTGGAAAGCGGCGTCACCTTCAGCGCCGCCTCCAAACGCAATAATCTGGGTTGCATTTTCTCCGTCAGCGGCAAAGACGCCAGCTCCGACCCCAATCTGGTCGCCATGCTGGAATGTCTGACGCCCCACTTGCACCAGGCTGCGGTGCGCATCGCCAATCTGGCCCCGGCCACACCCAGTTCCATGCCGCTATCGCAGCGTGAATACGATATTTTCCACTGGATGAGCCGCGGCAAGACCAATTGGGAAATCGCCACCATCCTGGACATCAGCGAACGAACGGTGAAGTTCCACGTCGCCAACGTCATCCGCAAGCTGAACGCCAACAATCGCACTCACGCCATCGTGCTGGGCATGCACTTGTTGCCGCCTCCCGGACTCCAGGTCAGCGATTAGCTGCGGGCCGGCCAGCTTAAGCCCACGCGGGAGCATGCGCACGGTCGTATTCCAACCAGGAACGGACGCACTCTCTTGGCGCAGCGACTTCCCGTCGCAGCGACTTGATGAACTCCGGATCAGCCTGCTCCCAGTCAAAGCAGCCCGCAACCGACATCACTCCGCCGTCCAGCGGTCTTGGCACGCCCACCGGCTGTATCGGAAACCCCATCCGGGACAGATGCCGATAAAAAGACGGCTCCACCACGAAATAAAGCCAGCGCACCTCGTTGGCGCGCGACCACTCCCATAAGCTCAGATACAACAAGCGCGCAATCGCTCTCGTCTCACGGCCGGAAATCGTCTTGCCCACCGCGAAGCGAGTGATTTCCCCACAACCCGCGCCTTTGCGGATGCGCTCCCCAGGCGCCAGCAAACGGGCAAACTCCCGCTCGATCATGAAGGGCTGATCGCCTGGCGTGAAACGCGCCGACCCCACCACTTGCTGCTGCGCAATCACCGCCAGATTGTCGGAGAACGCGTCGTAATCATCCAGGTCCAGGCCGTCCGGCCGCGGCGGCACCCAACCCAGTTGCACGCGAAACACCTGGTGGCGGAACTTCAGCAAATCAATTTCATAAGACGTCGCGCTGACCTTCTCCATCAGCAAACCATCCAACTCCAGTGGAAAGAAATGAGCCATTTTATTTTCTCCAATCATCAAGTTACCGGCACGGGCACTGTAAGAGCAGGACTGAACCGGGAAATCTGACCAAATGGACAGGAGCTGATTTTTAGGAATGTGCTAAGGCCAACGATGGCAAAAAGTCTTTACCCTGGATTTGCCGGGACTTTCGCCGCACTATTTCTTTTCACAAAAAATACCAAAGACATATTTGAACGCATCACAATGGCTTAGCTAAAAATATCCTCACTAAAATCAAAAGTTTGCGTGCCATGTCCGGCAGAGGCAAGCGCTCAAGTCATTGAAGCGTCAATAGTTTTTCCGAGTTAAAAAGCGAGCCATCCTTAGTTTTTTGCTCTAGAGCAAAGACTCTTAAGGCCGCCATGCCTAAGATCGCCTTTTATTCATCCGCCCCGGCATCGTTGCTAAATGACCACAAATTTCCCGCTCTACGCTCCCTTGCAGATAGGACAACGCGTCCTGCTTCCCATCGTGCAGGGCGGCATGGGCATAGGCGTCTCAGCCAAAAGTCTGGCCGGCCATGTCGCGCGCGAAGGCGCGCTGGGCACGGTCGCCAGCGTCGACCTGCGTCATCTGCACGCCGATCTGGTCGAGCAGTCGCAATACGCGCGCGGCCAGGCCGAGCTGGACCGCCTCAACCTGATCGCGCTGGATCGCGAAGTGAAGGGCGCGCTGTGCTACGCCCAGGGCCGCGGCATGGTGGCGGTCAATGTGATGAAGGCCGTGGCCTCCTATCCGGACTATGTCCGCCAGGCTTGCGAATCCGGCGCCGACGCGGTGGTGATGGGCGCCGGCCTGCCGCTGGATCTGCCGGACATGACCGCCGGCTTTCCCAAGGTGGCCCTGATTCCCATCCTGTCCGAGGCGCGCGGCATCGGCATCGTGCTCAAGCGCTGGATGAAAAAGGGACGGCTGCCGGACGCCATCGTGATCGAGCATCCCAAGCACGCCGGCGGCCACCTGGGCGCGGCCAGCCTCGCCGAACTGGACGCCGAGCGCTTCAGCTTCCAGAAAGTGCTGGACGACACCCGCCAGCTGTTCAAAAGCCTGCAACTGGAGAGCGAGCGGATTCCGCTGATCGTCGCCGGCGGCGTCAACAGCTTCGAAAAGATGAAGGCCTGCATCCAGGACTTCGGCGCGTCCGCGGTGCAGATAGGCACCGCCTTCGCCGTCACCCGCGAGGGCGACGCGCACGACAACTTCAAGCGCACGCTGGCCGAGGCCAAGCCGGAAGACATCGCGGAATTCATGAGCGTGGCCGGCCTGCCGGCGCGCGGCGTGCTGACGCCCTTCCTGAAAAGCTATCTGAAACGCGAGGCCAAGCTGCAGGCCAACGCCAAGGCCGATCCGGCGCGCTGCACCCAAAGCCTCAACTGCCTGAGCGCCTGCGGCCTGCGCGACGGCGTGGCCAAGATGGGCCAGTTCTGCATCGACCTCAAACTGGCGGCCGCTTTCCGCGGCGAAGTGGGCAAGGGCCTGTTCTTCCGCGGCGCCGATCCGCTGCCCTTCGGCAGTTCGATGCGCAGCGTCAGCGAAACCATCCGCTACTTCCTGACCGGGGAGAAGCCGGCCGATCTCGCCGCGTCATGAGCCGGCGCTGAAGACGCCGACAAGACAAAGCCCCGCTCTGCGGGGCTTTGTCGTTCAAACCCAGGCATGCCGGGCGCCTTCTAAACAAGAGGCTCAGAAAGCGGGGATCACCGCGCCCTGATACTTGCTCTCGATGAACTTGCGCGCTTCCGGGCTGGCCAGCGCGGCGGCCAGCTTCTTCACGCCGACGCTGTCCTTGTTGTCGGCGCGCGCCACCAGCAGGTTGGCGTACGGCGAGGTGGTCTCGATGAACAGCGCGTCGCGCTTGGGATTGAGCTTGGCTTCCAAGGCGTAGTTGGCGTTGATCAGCGCCAGATCCACCTGCGGCAGCACGCGCGGCAGCGTGGCGGCTTCCAGTTCCTTGATCTTCACCTGCTTGGCGTTGGCCACGATGTCCTTCACCGTCGGATACAGATTGTTGCGGTCTTTCAGCTTGATCACGCCGCCCTGGTCCAGCAGCAGCAAGGCGCGGCCGGCGTTGGTCGGATCGTTGGGAATGGCCACGGTCGCGCCCTTGGGCAGGTCCGCCACTTTCTTGAACTTGCTGGAATAAGCGCCGAACGGCTCGATGTGCACCGGCTTGCTGGCCACGACCAGCTTGGTGCCGCGGTCCTTGTTGAACTTGTCCAGATAGGGGATGTGCTGGAAGAAGTTGGCGTCCAGACGCTTCTCGGACACTTGCAGATTGGGCTGCACGTAGTCGTTGAACACCTTCACCTCCAGCTTGACCCCCTGCTTGGCCAGGGTGGGCTTCAAGGCTTCCAGGATTTCCGCGTGCGGCACCGGAGACGCGGCCACAGTGACGGTCACCGGATCGGCGGCCAGCGCCTGCGCGCCCCACAGCGCGGCGACAGCGGTAAAGGCGAAGCGAGCGATATTCTTTTTCATGATGCGATTTCCTCTATTCAACACAATGTTGGGTTCAAATTTCTTGGGTTTCCGATGCGGCCGCAGCGCCGGGCGCTCAGAGCCAACTCACGATCTCGCGAGCTCAGGCGAGACAAGGCGTTGCGGCTGAGAAAGCGGAATGTACACACGGTACATGAGCATTTCGAAGACGATTTCAACGCCGTATCGCCGACGCGCAGCAGATCGTGAACAGGTTCTCAGCCGCGTTGACAGCGCAGCACCAGCCGGTCGCCAAAACTCTGGATCAACTGCACCAGCAACAGCAGCAACACCACGGTCACCACCATCACCTCGGTCTGGAAGCGCTGGTAGCCGTAGCGCACCGCCAAGTCTCCCAGGCCGCCGCCGCCGATGACGCCGGACATCGCGGTGTAGGACACCAGCGCCACCGTGGTCACCGTCGCCGCGCCCACCAGGCCGGGCAAGGCCTCGGGCAGCAAGACATGGCGCACGATCTGCCACAGGCTGGCGCCCATGGATTGGCTGGCTTCTATCACTCCGCGGTCCACTTCGCGCAGCACGTTTTCCACCAGCCGCGCGAAGAAGGGCGAAGCGCCGGCCACCAGCGGCGGAATCGCGCCGGCCACGCCGATCGAGGTGCCCACCAGCTTCAAGGTCAGCGGGATCATCACGATCAGCAGAATCACAAAGGGCAAGGAGCGGAACACATTGACCAGGAAGGACAGCGTCGCGTACAGGCGCGGCCGCGACAGCAATTGCCCCGGCGAGCTAACGTACAGCACCACGCCCAGCGGCAGGCCGAACAGCACGGTGAACAGCAGCGAGGCGCCCAGCATGGTCAAGGTGTCCAGCGCGGCCTGGCCTATCTCCAGCCAGTCCATGCTCAATAATTGGGCCCAGTCGAAACCTTCCATCACAGCACCTCGCAACGCACGCCCAGACGGGCGAATAACTCGGGCAGGCTCTCCAGCGGGGCCTCCGATTCGATCACGCCGGCCACCAATTGGCCGAACGGCGTGCCCTTGATCTCGGACAGCGTGCCGCTGACCAGATTGAAGCGAGCGCCCGCCTGCTTGCCCACCACGTCCAGCACCGGCTGCAAGGTGGGATCGCCAACGAAGGTCAGCTTGATCAGCGGCGCGCCCACGCGCTGCTGCCAAGTCTGGCGCGCCTCTTCTTGATACAGCCCGGTTTCCGCCAGCAGGCCGCGGGTCACCTCGTGCTGCGGATGCAGGAACACGTCCAGCACCGGCCCCTGCTCCACCACGCGGCCGTGCTCCAGCACCGCCACCTGATCGCACAGCTGGCGGATCACGCGCATTTCATGAGTGATCAGCACAATGGTCAGCCCCAGCTGACGGTTGATGTCCGCCAGCAAGGTCAGAATGGAATCCGTGGTTTCCGGATCCAGCGCCGAGGTCGCCTCGTCGCACAGCAATAATTCCGGGTGATTGGCCAGCGCGCGGGCGATGCCGACGCGCTGCTTCTGGCCGCCGGACAGCTGCGCCGGGTATTTGTCGCGGTGGCCGGCCAGGCCCACCAAGGCCAGCAGTTCTTCAACGCGGGCGTCCATCTCGGCCGCGGACGCGCCGCCGGCCAGCTCCAGCGGAAAGCGCACATTGGCGGCCACGGTGCGCGACTTCAGCAAATTGAAATGCTGAAACACCATGCCGATGCGCTGACGGCGCAATTGCAATTGCCGGCCGTCCAGCGCGGTCAGATCGGTGTCGCCCAGGCGCACCGCGCCGCGGTCCGGACGTTCCAGCAGGTTCAGGCAGCGCACCAGGGTGCTCTTGCCCGCGCCGGAGCGGCCGATGATGCCGAACACCTCGCCCTTGGCCACGCGCAGGCTGACATTGTCCAGCGCCGGCACGTCGCGGCCGTCCACCCGGTAATGCTTGTATAAGTTCTCTATTTCAATCATGCCTTGCCTCTGAATCCCGCCGTCCGTCAACGCCACTGCCTGGCGATTGCGAATCAGTCTATAAGCAAGTCACATAAAACCTAAAGAACTATAAATTTAATCATTTATTCAAATTAGAAATATAAGGAGAAATCACCGCGGAATTGACCCCGCTCACCCCCGTCCCCGGGGATTTTTGCTACATTGTGTCTTTGCTTGCCAACCGAATACAGCACGTCATGACCGCCTTTACCAGCTGCAACCCCGCCACAGGAGAAGTCGTCTACACCCGCGCCGCCTGGCCGGAATCCCAACTGCCCGCCGCCCTGACGCAGCTGCGCCAGGCCCAGCGCCATTGGCGCGAGCTGAGCGTGGCCGAGCGCGCCGCGCAACTGCTGCGTCTGGCCGACCAACTGCAGGCCCATCGCGAAGAACTGGCCGGCCTGGTCACGCTGGAAGTGGGCAAGCGCACCGCGGAATGTCTGGCGGAAATCGACAAATCCGCCCAGCTGATCCGCTACTACGCCCAACTGGCGCCGGAACTGCTGGCCTCGCTGGAGATTCCCACCCAGGCCAGCCGCAGCGGCGTGGCCTTCGAACCGCTGGGCACGGTGCTGGCGGTGATGCCGTGGAATTATCCGATCTGGCAGGTGCTGCGCTTCGCGGTGCCGGCGCTGATGGCCGGCAACGCCTGCCTGGTCAAGCCGGCGCCTTCGGTGCCGCAATCCACCCAAGGCCTGCTGGAGCTGGCGCGCGCCGCCGGCCTGGCGGTGCTGGACGTGGCCTGGATCGACCATGATCAAGTGGAAGAAGCCGTCCGCCAGTGCGACGCGGTGGCCTTCACCGGCTCCACCCAGACCGGGCGCGCCATCGCGGCGCTGGCCGGCCGCCATCTGAAAAAGACCGTGCTGGAATTGGGCGGCAGCAATCCCTTCATCGTACTGGCCGACGCCGATGTCGCCGCCGCGGCCCAGGACGCCGCCAACTCCCGTTTCCGCGACGCCGGCCAGAGCTGCAACGCCGCCAAGCGCATGATCGTGGCGCCGGAAATCGCCGACGCCTTCATCGAGGCCTTCTGCGCCGAAGCCGCCAAGCTGCGCGCCGGCGATCCGCGCCACCCGGCCACCACCTTGTCGCCGCTGACCCGCGCCGATCTGCGCGAAGCGCTGCACGCCCAGGTGCTGGACGCCGTCGCCCACGGCGCGGAACTGCGGCTGGGCGGGCAGATGCCGGCCAGCCCCGGCTTCTTCTATCCGGCCACGGTGCTGGACCGGGTCAATCCGGACTGTCGCGTCTACCACGAGGAAGTGTTCGGCCCGGTGGCCAGCATTTTGCGCGCGCGCGACGAGGCCGACGCGCTGCGGCTGGCCAACGACACCCCCTTCGGCCTGGGCGCCAGCATTTACAGCGCGGACAAGGAACGCGCCTGGACGCTGGCGCGGCAGATCGAAGCCGGCAGCGTCTTCATCAACCGCCATACCAGCTCGGACCTGCGCCTGCCTTTCGGCGGCGTCAAATCCTCGGGCTATGGCCGCGAGCTGTCCGAGTTCGGCCTGTACGAGTTCGTCAACGTCAAGACCTACTGGCAGAAATAAGCCCGCCGGCGGCCGACCGGCCCTCAGTCTTCCGCCGGAAAGCGCGCCACCAAGGCGTCGCGACGCGCCTGCCATTGCAGCAGGCGCTGTTGCAGGGCGAGCAAGGCTTCGTCCTGGCGCGCCCATTCCTCCACCAGCTTGCGTTGCTCGCTCATCGGCGGCACGGGCAGCGGCATTTCCGCCAGCGCCTCGAAGCCGAACTCGACGCCTTCCACCGCCGCGCCCAGCCGCTCCAGGCAAAAGCGCCAGCCTTCCGACTGCCGGTAACACTCCAGGAAAGCCGGCGAGATCCTCGCCTCGTCCAGCGCGAAGGCCTGCTGATCCGCCGCGGCCAGCGCCGGGGCCTCTCCGACGTGCCGCGCCAGCGCGCCCTGATACAAGCGCGCCGGATCGTAGGCGAAAGCATTGGGCGGCAAGGCCGTGCCCAGGCCCGCGCCGGCCCGGCGCCAGCTGCCGCCAACGGTGGCCTCCAATAATTCGCCCTCGGCGGCGGCCGCCAGCGGCGCGGCCAGTTCGCCCAGCTTGCACACCTCCCAGTTGCCGGGAATCACCCCCAGCGCGCTGGGTTTGAACGATTGATGCGGGCTCCACTTGCCCATGCGCCGGGTGCCGTAGCCGCGATTGAGCAAGGCCTGGATGCGGCAGGGGCGCAGCTTGCGCTCCGCCGCGTATTGGCTGGACAGCAATTCCAGCTTTTCGTCCGTCAAGGCCAGGCAGCCCTCCAGCTCGCCCTCCTCCGCCCGCCAGCCCTCTTCTTCGCTGAAGAAGGCCGCCAGCCGCGCGTCCAGCGCCTGCTCCTGCTCCGTCAAGGCGGCCAGCTCGGTGGCCAGCGCCTCCGCATCCACCACCTCGGCCGCCTCGTCCTGGGCGAAGTAGCGCTGCACGTTCAGATTGCCCCGGTGGCCTTGCTTGACCTCGCGCAGCCCCACCAGGCGCAGATAGTCCGGCTCTTCCGTTTCCTCGTCCACCGCGGCGCGGTAAGCGCGCAGGATATGTTCGATGTCCTCCTGCCGCAGCGTGTTTTGCACCCGGCCGCGGCCGTACTCCTTGCTGGCGTCGACGATGATCACCTTGTTGCGCAGGCCCGCCGGCTTGTTCTTGTTCAACACCACCACGCAGGTGGGCATGCCCGAGCCGTAGAACAGCGCCGGCGGCAAGGCGATCACCGCCTCGATGCGGTCGCCGGACTGGCCCTGGCTGCCAAACAGCAGGCCGTTGCGGATGCGGCCCTCGTCGCCGTCGCGGAACAACACGTCGTGCGGCATCACCAGCGCGGCGCGGCCGTCCTCCTTCAACGTGGCCAGCACATGCTGGACGAAGGCGTAATCGCCGAAGCTGCGCGGCGGAATGCCATAGCCGAAGCGCTGGTGCTCATCCACCAGCTTCTTGTAATTGGGTTCGGCTGGGCGCTTGCGGCGGCGCTTCTTGCCGTCGGCCGGCGGCGGCTCCGCCGCCTCGGCCTCCAGCGGCGTCCACCAGTTTTTCACCGTGAACGGCAGTTGCGCCACGATGCGGTCGAAGCGCGGCAGCAGGCCCTCCGGGCTCAGATGCCTGGGCTCCACCAAGGTGTCCCCCAGTTCCAGACTCATGTCCACGCCGTGGAAATAAGCGCACAGCTTGGCCATCGCCCAGGTGGCCGGCAGCTTTTCCTGGCCGAACAGCGCCGCGCCGCCGTCCGGCTGCCCGCCCAGCATGCGCCAGGCGTCCAGCAAGGTGCCGGCCGCGCCGCAGCTGGGATCGTACAGGCTGTGGCCCGGCAGCGGCTCCGCCAGCCGCAGCAGCAACTGGCTGACCGGTCCCGGCGTGGAAAAGGCCCCGCCGCGCTTGCCGGACTCCGCCGCGTAGCGGCGCACCAGCCCTTCGCAGACCTCGCCCAGCCGGGACGGCGCCTCCAGATCGGCGTCGCCCAGCTTCAGCGCGCCGATATGATTCATCAAGGGATGCAGCACCTCGTCGCTCAAGCGCTTGTGGCCCTGGTATTGCGCCACGCTGAGCACCCCGGCCAGCGCCGGTTGATGCTCCTCGACGGCGGCCACCGCCTTGTCCAGCGCCTCGCCTATGCCCTTTTTGCGCTCCTGCAGGCCGGGCCAGCGCGCCGTCTGCGGATAGATCCCGTATTGCTCCTGCACCACGCCGTCGGCGCGCTTGCGGCTCATGCCCTCGGCCGCCACCAAGGCCTGTACCCGCTCCACGAACACATCGTGCAGGCGCTTGAGCACAAACAGGCCGAACACGTGGTTCTTGTAGTCGTACAGGTCCACTTGCTCGCGCAGCAGTTCCGTGGACGCCCACAGCGCCTGTTCCAACTGGTCCGGGGATAGCAAAGTCATAAGCCGACAACCAAATTAAATGACAAACCCGGCCATTTTAGCCGCATCGCCGCCCAGCGTCGGCAAAGAATGGTCGCACCGAGACGCTTCATGACAAGACAATTCATCTCCATGTCATCCGCCCGTCATCCCGCGCGCCTAGACTGCGGCACTTCCCGCATCGCAACGTACGACACCATCATGACATTGGCCAAACGTCTGTGGCTGACCATCCTCGTCACTCTCGCCAGCCTGGCGCTGGCCCTCATCCTCACCGGACAACAGTTGAGCGGCCTGACCCGCGCGGTGGACCGCCACAGCGCGCGTCAACAATTAAGCGCCGGCCTGTACCAACTCAAGGCCGGCGTGCTGCAGCTGTCGCGGCTGGACCCGCTGCTGCCGGACAGCCCGGCGCGGCTGCGGGAAACCAGCCTGACCGTCGCGCGGCTGACCGGCGAGATCGCCGCCGGCCTGCCCGCCAATGAAGCCGCCGCCTTCCGTCAGGCCGTAGGCCGGCTGTGGCAGGATTACGAGCGCAATCTGAGCAGCGCGCTGGCCATCGCCGAGACCGCGCCGCAGGACGCGCTGTCTATACCGGAACAGGCTTGGCAGCAAAGCCTGCAGCCGCTGGCGGCCCTGCTGGACCGCCAGCAGGCGCAGGAGCAAAACCGGCTGGCCCAGGAAACCGCGCAACTGCAGGACACGCTGCAGGGCCTGGCCTGGCTGACCCTGGGGCCGCTGGCGCTGGCCAGCCTGGTGGTGACGGCGATGCAGCTGACGCTGGCGCGGCGGCTGAAACGGCAGTTGCAAGCGATGGCCGCCTCCGCCGACGCGCTGGGGGAAGGCAATCTGGCGATGCGGCTGCCGGCCCAGGGCCGCGACGAGCTGGCCGCCACCGCCGGCCGCCTGAATCAGTTCCTGAACAAGCTGAGCGATTTGCTGCGCCGGGTGGAGGCCGACGCCCGCCGCAGCGGCGCCGATTGCCAACGGTTGCAATTGCTGACCTTGCAAGCGGCCGACGCCAGCCGCCAGCAAAGCGCCAAGGCCAAGCTGAGCAACGAGGCCGCCCACGCGGTGGCCGACAGCGCCCAGATCGTGGCCGGCCATCTGCAACAGGCGGACGCCCATACCCGGCAGGCGGCGGACGACACCGGACGCGCGCGCGAACTGGGCCGGCTCAACGCCGAGACGATGCGGACGCTGGCCGACAATATGGGCTGCGCGCAGACGGAAATGCGCCAGCTCCAGCACAGCCTGGACGACATCGCCGGCGTCAGCGGCCTGATCCGCGACGTGGCCGAACAGACCAATCTGCTGGCGCTCAACGCCGCGATCGAAGCCGCGCGCGCCGGCGAAAGCGGCCGCGGCTTCGCCGTGGTGGCCGACGAGGTGCGCAAATTGTCGGAGCGCACCCGCGCCGCCACCGGCAGCATCTTCGACGCGCTGGGCCGGGTGGAAGGCGCCACCGGCTCGCTGCACGCCGCGCTGGAGCAGGCCGGCGGCGCCTGCGCCGACAAGCTGGATTCGCAGCAGGCTCTGGATCAGGCGCTGCTGCAAGTGGACGCCGGGCTGGAGCGCTTGAACCGCTTGATGGCCGACATCCGCGAACACAGCGCCGCCCAGGCCCGCGCCGGCGGCGACATCCGCCAGCACGGCCACGAGGTCGCGCATCTGGCCGCCTCCATCGATCAACAGATGCAGCAAGCCGCGCCGGTGATGCAGCACCTGGCCGCCGCGGCCCAGGACTTGAACCAGACCCTGAGCTGGTTCCGCATCGACGCGCCGGACCCCGCCCCTTCCCCCGCTGCGGCGCCGGATTGGCCGCTGCGGCAGCAGCCGGCCTAGCCGCCGCGCCGGCGGCAATTAGGCAGGAAATTGCCGCCGGATCAAACATAGAGCATTTATTCAAGGCAAACGCTTGCCATTGGCCTAAGCGCGCAATAGATCGCCCTTTGACTCGCCATTTTCAATCTTTTGTCATGTTTGAAATAAGCTAGCGAGTACATTTCGTTACATACTGTAATGAAAAGCAAAGGTAGATTAGCCCCCTCTTATAAAAGAGCACATCAGACCGGGCCCACCCGGCACCCGGGACAAGCTCGCCGACGCCCTCCGCGCCGGCGTCTCCAGCGCACCGACACCGCCCCGCTCCCGTCCGCACAAGGACGGCGGAGCCGCCGCGCCGTGGCCGGAACTTGTCCCCATCGCTTGCCCGCCGCGTCCGGAGCTGACTCCGCCGGACCGTCGGGTTTTCAGAAGCTGTTTACGATCTCGCGAGCCAGGGCGGGACAGGGCGAAAGCGGCTTCAGCATTCTGAAGCGGTACTCGCCGTGTGACGCCTCACGACGCGCAGCGGATCGTCAGCAGGTTCTTTTGACAGGAGATACCTTTGACACAGCAACACTCCCGCCATATCGGCCCCATCGCCCTGATGCTGACCGGTCTGGGCTCCATCATCGGTTCCGGCTGGCTGTTCGGCGCCGCCCACGCCGCCCAGATCGCCGGCCCGGCCGCCATCGTCGCCTGGATAGTCGGCATGGTGATCATTCTCTCCATCGCGCTGAGCTACGCGGAACTGG
Source organism: Chromobacterium rhizoryzae (assembly GCF_020544465.1). Taxonomy (NCBI): domain Bacteria; kingdom Pseudomonadati; phylum Pseudomonadota; class Betaproteobacteria; order Neisseriales; family Chromobacteriaceae; genus Chromobacterium; species Chromobacterium rhizoryzae. The sequence goes on along the minus strand of NZ_CP066126.1, from coordinate 634,342 downwards.
GCGCCATGTTCCCGGAAAGCGGCGGCATGGTGCGTTACGCCCGTTACTCCCACGGCTCCCTGCTCGGCTTCATCGCCGGCTGGGCCAACTGGATCGCCATTGTCTCGGTGATCCCGATCGAGGCCGAGGCCTCGGTGCAATACATGAGCTCCTGGCCGTATCCCTGGGCCCAGCAGCTGTTCTCCAACGGCGAACTGACCCCGCCCGGCCTGATGCTGTCCGCGCTGCTGGTCATCGTCTACTTCATGCTCAACTACTGGGGCGTGCGCCTGTTCGCCAAGGCCAATAGCGCCATCACCATCTTCAAGGTGATCGTGCCGGCGCTGACCGTGGGCGCGCTGATCTACAGCGGCTTCCATCCCGGCAATCTGGGCGGGAACACCCCGGGCGGCTTCGCGCCCTTTGGCTGGGCCAGCGTGATGACGGCGGTGGCCACCAGCGGCATCGTGTTCAGCTTCAACGGCTTCCAAAGCCCGATCAACCTGGCCGGCGAGGCCCGCAACCCGGGCAAGAGCGTGCCCTTCGGCGTGGTGGGCTCCATCCTGCTGGCGGCGGTGATCTATGTGGCGCTGCAAGTGGCCTTCATCGGCGCGCTGTCGCCGGCGGACCTGGCCCACGGCTGGCAGGGTCTGAACTTCAGCTCCCCCTTCGCCCAACTGGCGATGGCGCTGGGCCTGAACTGGCTGATGCTGCTGCTGTACTTCGACGCCTTCGTCAGCCCCAGCGGCACCGGCGCCACCTATATGGCCACCACCTCGCGCATGATTTACGGCATGCAGCGCAACGGCACCATGCCGGAGATCTTCGGCCGCATCCACCCGCTGTACCAGATCCCGCGTCCGGCGATGTGGTTCAACCTGGCGATCTCCTTCGTGTTCCTGTTCTTCTTCCGCGGCTGGGGCACGCTGGCGGCGGTGATCTCGGTGGCCACGGTGATTTCCTACCTGACCGGCCCCATCAGCGTGGCCTCGCTGCGCCGCTGCGCGTCGGACCTGCCGCGCCCGCTGCGCCTGGCCGGCCTCGGCGTGATCGCGCCCTTCGCCTTCGTCTGCGCGTCCCTGGTGCTGTACTGGGCGCGCTGGCCGCTGACCGGCGAGATCATCTTCCTGATCGTGGCCGCCTTGCCGGTGTACTTCTGGTATCAGGCCCGCGCCGGCTGGCCGGAATTCGGCCGCGAGCTGAAAGGCGCGCTGTGGATGGTGCTCTACCTGCCGACGATGGCCCTCATGTCCTATATCGGCAGCCGGGACTTCGGCGGCATCGGCCTCTTGCCCTACGGCCCCGACATGGCGGTGGTGGCGGTGATCTCGCTGGGCTTCTACTACTGGGGCGTCAACAGCGGCTGGCGCACCCGCTATCTGGACGCCGAGCACGACGCCGGCGCGGTGGCCGATATGGCGGCCGCCGAGAGCGCGCCGCGCGGCAAGCTGGCCGGCCAGCAAGCCTAAATCCTACCGGGGGCCGCTCCGTCGGCCCCGCAGCGGGCGGCCTTGCGCCGCCTGCGTCGTCTTATTCCCTATCGTCCTCCGCTCCCAACTCCTCCCCCAAGACATCCAGCAAAGGCATCAGCGCGCGCGCCGCGGCGCTGCGATACGCGTCTTTGCGCGTCAGCGCCGCCGCCGTGCGCGCCGGCAAGGGCGTGCTCAAGCCCACCGCGCTCAGCGCCGGATGCTGCCGCGTGATCGCTCGCGGCAAAATGGTGGCGCAATCGCCGTGGCGGACGATTTCCATCACCGCACTGATGCTGTTGGCCTGGACCGCGATCCGCGGCTTCAGACCCAGCGCCAGGAAGTAACGATCGATATGGCCGCGGGTGGCGAAGTCCGCGCTCAACAGCGCCAAGGGCGCCTGCGCCAGCGCTTCCGCGCCTATCGCCCCCGCCCGACGCCACGGATGGCCGTCGCCCACCACCACGGCCAGGGTTTCCCGAAACAAGGGCCGCGCGTCTATCTCCGCCGAGCGCGCCTGATCGAAAGCGATCCCGACATCGATCTCGTCCTCCAGCAAGGCCAGCTCGATCGCGTCCAGCGTCGCCTCGCGCACGCATAGCTCTATGCCCGGATAGAGCCGGCGCAGCCGCGCCGCCAGCGGCCCCAGCAGATAACTGGCGAAGGTCGGCGTCATCGCCAGCCGCAAGCTGCCGCGCGACAGATCGCCCACGTCCCGGGTGGCCCGCTGCGCCGCCTCCAGCTCGCGCAGCGCGCGGCGCGCGTATTCCAGATAGGCGGCCCCGGCGTCGGTGGGCCGCACCGTCCGCCCGCTGCGGTCCAGCAACTGCGCGCCCACCGTCTCTTCCAATTGCTTGATCTGCTGCGACAGCGTGGGCTGCGACACATGCAGCGCCTCCGCCGCCCGGGTGAAATTGCCGTGTTCGGCCACCGCTTGCAGATAACGGATATGTCGAAGAATCATGCGTCCAAACTATAGGAAATAATTATGGAAATCATTCTATATCGGTCTTGGACCCTATGATGAAAAAGCTTCATCCTTGGCGCATCCCTTCCCCGCCAAGGAGCAAGCCATGCAAGCCCTCATCGACGGTTTTCTGAAATTCCAACAGGAAGCCTACCCCCAGCGTTCGGCGCTGTTTCGCCAACTGGCCGACAGCCAGGCCCCCGGCGCGCTGTTCATCACCTGCTCGGACAGCCGCGTGGTGCCGGAGCTGCTGACTCAGCAAGAGCCCGGCGAGCTGTTCGTGATCCGCAACGCCGGCAACATCGTCCCCAGCTACGGGCCGGAACCGGGCGGCGTCACCGCCTCCGTGGAGTACGCGGTGGCGGCGCTGGGCGTCGCCGACATCGTGGTCTGCGGCCATTCCGACTGCGGCGCGATGACGGCGATCGCCAACGGCCGCTGCCTGGACCATCTGCCAGCGGTGGCCGGCTGGCTGCGCCACGCCGACTCCGCCAAAGTGGTGAACGCGGCGCGCCATCACGACGACGCCCGCCAGCGGCTGGACGACATGGTCAAGGAAAACGTCGTCGCGCAGCTGGCCAACCTCAAGACCCATCCCTCGGTGGCGCTGGCGATGCGCCAGGGCCGGCTGACCCTGCACGGCTGGGTCTACGACATTGAAACCGGCGCCGTCCTGGCCCTGGACCACGCCAGCCAGCGCTTCGTTTCCCTAGCGGATTTTCCGCTGACCCGCGCCGCCTGAAACCGGTGCCTCCCGCAAACCTGAAGAAAGGACCACACCATGCAACACGCCAATATCCACCAAGACCCCCGCCTGGAATTGACCGCCCGCGCCCTGGCCGCCAAGGCCTTGAAAGACCTGAGCTGGGAGCAGTTGGCCGCCGGCACCGGCCTCAGTCTGGCCTATGTCACCGCCGCCGTGCTGGGCCAGCACGCGCTGTCCAAGCTCGCGGCGGAGCTGGTCTGCGAACGGCTGGGCCTGAACGCCGCGGACGCTCTGCAGCTGCAAACCATTCCGCTGCGCGGCAGCATTCCCGGCGGCATTCCCACCGACCCCACCATTTACCGCTTCTATGAAATGATCCAGATCTACGGCACCACGTTGAAGGCCTTGGTGCACGAGAAGTTTGGCGACGGCATCATCAGCGCCATCAACTTCAAGCTGGACATCCGCAAAGTGGAAGACCCGGACGGCGGCGAGCGCGCGGTGATCACCCTGGACGGCAAGTTCCTGCCCAATAAGCCCTATTAAGCACCCGTTCACGCCCGCAAGGGCGTGAACACGTTCTAATGGCGTCCCCCAACCCAACGCGGCCCCAACCGTAGGGTGGGTGGAGCGCAGCGATACCCACGCGGAAACGGGTGCGACGCCACAGGCCGCCGGATAGCCGGCTACGGCGTTTCCCAGGCGGCGCGTTGGCGTTGGACGGCGTCAGGGTCCGGTATCGGCGCGCCCACCAGCGCCAGACGGGCGGTAGTTACGTTGCGGAAGCCCGCCAAGAGATAACATCGCTGCGCGCAGAGATCGCGGCTGCTCCATTTCCCGGACGCCCACATCGCCAATAAGGCGGCGCGGGCCGGTTCGTGCTCGCCCTGCCACCGGCTCCAATAATAAAAGTCCGCCAGCGCCCGCTTGATCTGCCGCTGAACCGCCGCGGTGTTGTCCGGATGGAGCGGGTTGCTGTCCTTCAGCGCAATCACCCCCAAGCGCATCTCGTAATCGACGATTAAACGCGCCGCGCCTTTGAGCGCCTCATTGTGTTGGATCAGCAGCTTCATCATGGCCATGCCCTCCCTGTCCAAGCGTCACAACACGCCGTTGACGTGTTCCAGACCGCGTTGCAAACGCTGCTGTATCGGCTCCAGCAAGGCCAGCGCCTCCTCGCTGCTGAACAACAAAGGCTCGTCGCGACGTTCCAGCAAGGTCAGCAGCGCCAACAGCCCGGTATGGGCGGCGCGCATATCCATCACCCCGCTCAACAGGGCGGAGTCCAGCTCGATATAGCAATCGTTCAATTGGCGGCCCAGCTCACCCAGCAGCAGCACATTGCCGGCGGCGGCGGGCAAGCGCTGAGCGCAGGAACGCAGTTGCTCCATCACCGGCGCGGCGGCGGGCTCGGGGCGTTCTCCTGCGCCATGGGAACAGGCGGGAGGGGGCATCGCGGGGGGAAAGGTGGAAAAGGTCATCACGGTCTCCATGTCAGCTTTGGAAACCTGCTCAGACGAGGCTGAGGCAGGCACGTGACAAGGTTGCAGGACCGGCTAACTCTACCAAAACCGGCAGCCCGAAGGCTCCCTGCCACGGCCCGCCCCGAATGGGTACGGCGTGGCAGCAGACGTAACGGCGCCAAAGCGGACCGTTGTGTCTGCGGGAGAGTTAAATGATGGGCCTGCAAACCCTGCGCCGTGTGATTGGGCACGACGCGGGACCAAGCCTAAACAGGCTGGTGAAGACCGTCAAGGGAGGACGCCGGCAGGAAACAGCGCGCGCGGGATAGCCGCAGGCAGGATCAGGGAGGGAGGTGTATGGATTGATCAATCCGCTGCATCAGCTCGGGACTGGCCTGCTTGCTGCACATAATGTAGCGCTTAAGCCCCTCGGGAATGTCCTTGAATGTCAATATCGTCAACTTTGTTGAATCGATTTCTTTTTTCTGCAGCAGAAATTTGTAATCCTCGACATCGATCAGCATATAGTCGGCACGCTGAGAGACGATCATTTGAGCCAGTTCGCCCGGTGTCACCGTCGAATCCATCACGGCGGCGGCGGCATGATCAATCATCGCATCCAATTCTGTGCCGTAAGACACGCCGGAAACTTTGCCAAGCTTGAATTCATGGCTGGCGAACAGCGCTTTTAACGTGCCCAATTTCTGGATGTTTTTCGCGGATTTGACGTTCGCCAATATCAGGTGCGGCTTGTCTTGGTGAATGGCCGAGGAAAACAAGGCAAAGGCCTCGCGCTCAGGGGTTTTATACCAGCCTGGAGAGCAAATCAATTTCTTATTGGCTTGAATATTACTGAGAATGCGTTTGGCAGGCACTTCTTCAAACTCCGCCGGCACGGCCGCGCGGTGTAAAATTTCAATGGTCCGCTCCAATAAAAAACCGGCCGGTTTTCCATTTTGGCTATAGCTGTAGGGCGGTTTGTCCCGATACTGCAGGGATAGAAGCTGCTCCGCCAAGCAGCTTGGCGCGCCCCCCAGCAATAAGAGGGTAAAAAGCAGCCGCTTAGCCACGAGTCCTCCAGAGGCATTCCGTAATGCAAGCGAGCATGACGCCTTGTGTCGTTTGAGCATGGGGGGCATAAGAACGTGGGCCGTTAAGCGGGATGGGCAGCGCCTTTGTCACAGGGCTTAAGGTCGAATCTTGTGAAGATAAAGATTTAAAACCGCTGTGATGGATCCACTATAGGATTATTTTGACCTGATGGCGGATTGGCGCCGGAGCCGGGGCGCAAAAAACCCGCCGATTCACACCGGCGGGTTTGGTCTGCGGCAACGTCGCTTACAGCGCGGCCAGCGCGGCGTCGTAGTTCGGCTCTTCGCCGATCTCGGCCACCAGCTCGCTATGCAGCACCTTGTTGTCCTTGTCCAGCACCACCACCGCGCGGGCGGTCAGGCCGGCCAGCGGGCCGGAGGCCAGCTTGACGCCGTAGTCGGCTGCGAACTGCGGGTTGCGGAAGGTGGACAGGGTCACCACATTGTCGATGCCCTCGGCGCCGCAGAAGCGCTTCTGCGCAAACGGCAGGTCAGCGGAAACGCAGAGCACCACGGTGTCGGCCAGCTTGGCCGCGCGTTCGTTGAACTTGCGCACCGACATCGCGCAGGTCGGCGTGTCCACGCTCGGGAAAATGTTCAGCACCTTGTTCTTGCCGGCGTAGTTGTCCAGTTTGACTTCGGCCAGGTCGGCGGAGGTCAGGGTCAGGGCCGGGGCTTGCTGGCCCTTGGCCGGCAGCGCGCCAGCCACTTCAACCGGATTGCCGCGCAGAGTAACGGTAGCCATGTGGGAATTCCTCATTTGGTTTCAGGGGGTGAATGCCTCCTAGTGTGCGGCAGCTTGGCTGAAATTCAACCCCTCCCAAAGTAGGGCCAAGCCGGTATTCAGACCCCGGGCCGGCTGCGCAGCCGCTCGGCACGGCCGCGCAGCCACTCCAGCGTCAGCAGCATCAGCACCGAAAACCCGATCAACAGCGTGGCCGCCGCGGCGATGGCGGGGCTGAGGTTTTCGCGTATGCCGCCGAACATCGCCCGCGGCAGCGTCGCCTGGCCCGGCCCGGCGACGAACAGCGTCACCACCACCTCGTCGAAGGAGGTGCCGAAGGCGAACAGCGCGCCGGAAATCACCCCCGGCGCGATCAGCGGCAGCGTCACCTTGAAGAACACCCGCAGCGGCGACGCGCCCAGGCTGGCGGCGGCCCGCACCAGATTGCGGTTGAAGCCCTGCAGCGTGGCGCTGACGGTGATCACCACAAAGGGCACGCCCAGCGCCGCATGCAGCAGCACCAGCGTCAGATAGCTGTTGTCCATGCCCAGGGGCGCGAAGAACAGATAGCCGGCCACGCCGACGATCACCACCGGCACCACCATGGGCGAGATCAACACCGCCATCAGCAGGCCCTTGCCGGGAAATTCGGCGCGGGTCAGGCCGACGGCGGCCAGCGTGCCCAGCGTCATCGCCAGCACGGTGGCCAGCGGCGCGACGATCAGGCTGTTCTGCAAGGCGCGCATCCACTCCGCCGAGGAGAAGAACTCCTGATACCAGCGCAGGGAAAAGCCGCTGAGCGGATAAACCAGGAAGGCGCTGGCGTTGAAAGACAGCGGGATGATCACCAGCACCGGCAGCACCAGGAACAGCAGCGTCAGGCCGCCCAGCAGGCGGTGCAGGTAAAACCACAGCCGTTCTTCCGGCAAGGTGTGATGGCTTGGCATCGGTTTGGCTCTCCAGTATCGGTTGGGTCCAGGCGGCGGTTCAGCCCAGCCGCAGCCGTTCGCTGCCCACCAGCCGGTGGTAGACCGCGTACAGCAGCAAGGTGGCCGCCAACAGCAGGCCGCCCAGCGCGGTGGCCATGCCCCAGTTGATGGTGGTGTTGGTGTAGAAGGCGACGAAATAGCTGACCATCTGGTCGTTGGGGCTGCCCAGCAAGGCCGGGGTGATGTAATAGCCTATGGACAGGATGAACACCAGCAGGCAGCCGGCGCCCACTCCGGCCACGGTCTGCGGCGCGTACACCCGCCAGAAGCCGGCGAAGGGGTGGCAGCCCAGCGAGATCGCCGCGCGCAGATAGCTGGGGGAGATGCCCTTCATCACGCTGTAGATGGGCAGAATCATGAAGGGCAGCAGGATGTGCACCATGGCGATGTAGACGCCGACGCGGTTGAACACCAGCTGCAACGGCTGCTCGATCAGGCCCAGGCTCAGCAAGGCGGCGTTGATCAGGCCGCCGGACTGCAGCAGCACGATCCAGGCGGCCACCCGCACCAGCACCGAGGTCCAGAACGGCAGCAGCACCATGATCATCAGCAGATTGCTGCGGCGCGTGGGCAGGCTGGCCAAGAGATAGGCCAGCGGATAGGCCAGCAGCAGGCACAGCGCGGTCACCACCAGGCTCATCCAGAACGTGCGGGCGAACACGCTCAGGTAAATGCCCTGATCCGGCATCGCGCGGCTGAGTTCGCCCAGGTCGTCGATGCGGTGATCCAGCGCCGCCAGCAGATAATACGGCGTGTAGGCGGACTGGTTGCGGCGTATCGCCAGCCAGTAGGCCGGGTCGCCCCAGCGTTCGTCCAGCTCGGTCAGCGCCTGCTTGAACGAGGCCGGCGCCGGCTCCAGCGGCAAGGCGCGCGAGGTCTTGCCCAGCAGGCTGCGGTAGCCGGGCACTTCCATGTTCAGCCGCTTGCCCAGATCACCCAGCGTCTGGCGCTCGCCGGCCAGCCGCACATCGTCGGCCAGCGCGCGGTAAGCCGCCTCCGGCGGCAGCGATTTGCCGTCCCAGGCCGCCAGCGCCCGCACCGTGCGCGGCAGCGAACCCGCCACTTCCGGGTTGTCCACGCTGCGCAACAGCAGCGCGCCGATGGGCACGATGAAAGTCAGCAGCAAGAACAGCAGCAGCGGCGACACCAGCGCCAGCGACTTGAGCTTGCCCAGCCGCTCCGCCCGGGCCAGCCGCGCCTTCAGAGGCCGCTCGTCCGGCGCGGACGCGCGGGAATGGGATACCGTGGAAGCCGTCATGGCCTTACTCCGTTATGGCCGCCGAAAGGCGGCCTCCGCTAAATGAAGGATGAGCGCCCTACTTCGCCGCCCAGGCGTTGAAACGCTGCTCCAGGTTCTCCGCGTGGTCGGCCCAGAACTCCAGATTGATCTTCAGCGCGTCCTTGATGTTCTGCGGCGCGGTCGGCAAATCCGGCAGCTCGTTCTTGTCCAGCAGCGGAATCGCCCGCTTGTTGCTGGGACCGTAGGCGATGTTCTGCGAATAAACCTTCTGGTTTTCCGGCTTGCTGGCGAAGGCGATGAACTGGTAAGCCTGGTCGCGCTTGGGCGTGCCCTTGGGAATCGACCAGTAATCGAAGTCGTAGAGATTGCCGTTCCACACCACTTTCAGGTTCTTGCCCTCCTTGCGCGCCACCGCGATGCGGCCGTTGAAGGCGGAGCTCATCACCACATCGCCGGAGGCCAGGTATTGCGGCGGCTGCGCGCCGGCCTCCCACCACTGCAGATAGGGCTTGATCTGGTCCAGTTTCTTGAAGGCGCGGTCCACGCCGGCCGGCGTGCCCAGCGCCGGATAGACGTCCTTGGCGGCCACGCCGTCGGCCAGCAGCGCAATCTCCAGCGTGCCCTTGGCGCCCTTGCGCAGGCCGCGCTTGCCGGGGAATTTCTTCAGATCCCAGAAATCCTTCCAGCCGGCCGGCGCGGTCTTCAGCTTGTCGGCGTTGTAGGCCAGCGCGGTGGACCAGACGAAGATGCCGATGCCGCAGGGCTGGGCCGCGCCGGGCACGAAGTCGGCCTTATTGCCGATGCGCGCGTAATCCAGCCGCTCCAGCAGACCTTCGTCGCAGCCGCGCACCAGTTCCGGCGACTCCACTTCCAACACGTCCCAGGACACGCTCTTGGTGTCCACCATGGCCTTGAGCTTGGCCATTTCGCCGTTGTATTCGCCGCTGACCAGCTTGAGCCCGCTGCTCTTCTGGAAGGGCGCGTAATAAGCCTTGGCCTGGGCGTCCTTGTTGGCGCCACCGTAGGAAATCACCGTCAAATCCTTGGCCGAAGCCGCGCCGGCCAAAGCCAGCGCGGCGCCCAGCAGCATGCATTTTTGTTTAAACGCCATCCTCATTCTCCTTGTTGACTGCATCGTGACGCCGGCCAGGCCGGCGTGGCTTTCAAAACCAACCATCAGCGCAGGGCCCAGGCATTGAAGCGCTGCTCCAGGCTTTCGCCGTGGTCGGCCCAAAACTCTATATCCACCTTCAAGGCATTCCTCATGTTCTGCGGCGCGGTGGGCAGCTCCGACACTTCCGCCTTGTCCAGCAGCGCCAAGGCTTTCTGATTGCTGGGTCCGTAGCTGATGTTCTGGGAATACACTTTCTGGTTTTCCGGCTTGCTGGCGAAGGCAATGAAGCGGTAAGCAGCGTCCTTGTTAGGCGAGCCCTTGGGAATGGCCCAGGAGTCGAAGTCGTACAGGCTGCCGTCCCAGACGATTTTCAGTTTCTTGCCCTCTTTCTGCGCCGCGGCGATGCGGCCGTTGTAGGCGGAACTCATCACCACGTCGCCGGAGGCCAGGTATTGCGGCGGTTGCGCGCCGGCTTCCCACCACTGGATATGCGGCTTGAGCTGGGCCAGCTTCTTGAAGGCGCGCTCCACGCCGGCCGGCGTGGCCAGCAGGCGATACACGTCCTTGGCCGGAACGCCGTCGGCCAGCAGAGCGATCTCCAAAGTGTATTTGGCGCCCTTGCGCATGCCGCGCTTGCCGGGATAACGCTTCACGTCCCAGAAATCGGCCCAGCCGCGCGGCGCGGTCTTGAGTTTGTCCGCGTTGTAAGCCAGCGCGGTGGACCAGACCAGGGTGCCGATGCCGCAGGCTTGGGCCGCGCCCGGCAGGAAATCCGCCTTATTGCCGATGCGCGCGTAATCCAGCCGCTCGAACAGCCCTTCGTCACAGCCGCGCGCCAGCTCCGGCGATTCGACTTCCAGCACGTCCCAGGACACGCTCTTGGTGTCCACCATGGCCTTGAGCTTGGCCATTTCGCCGTTGTACTCGCCGGCCAGGATCTTGATGCCGGTGGCTTGCTGAAACGGCTGGTAATAGGCCTTGGTCTGCGCCGCCTTGCTGGCGCCGCCAAAGGAAATCACGGTCAGATCCCGGGCCTGGGCGACGCCGGCCAATGCCAACGCGGCGCCCAGCAGGATGAACCCTTGTCCAACTGCCATCCTCATTCTCCTTATTGGCTGCATCGTGACGCCGGCCAGGCCGGCGCGGCTTTCAAAACCGACCATCAGCGCAGGGCCCAGGCATTGAAGCGCTGCTCCAGGCTTTCGCCGTGGTCGGCCCAAAAGTTGGAATCCACCCGTACCGCGCTTTGCAGATTTGCCGGCGCGGTGGGCAGTTCGAGTTGTCGCGCCGGCGCCAACAGCGCCATCGCCTGGCGATTGATCGGGCCATAGGCCATCTGTTGCGAATACGCCACCTGGGCTTCCGGCCGGCTGGCGAAAGCGATGAAACGCCTTGCCGCCGCGCCCTGTTGCGCGCCCTTGGGGATGGCCCAGTAGACAAAGTCATACAGGCTGCCGTCCCAAACTATCTTCAGATTCCGGCCCTCTTGCTGGGCCGAGGCGATGCGGCCGTTGTAGGCCGAACTCATTACCACATCGCCGGAGGCCAGGTATTGCGGCGGCTGCGCGCCGGCCTCCCACCACTGGATATGCGGCTTGAGCTGGGCCAGCTTCTTGAAGGCGCGCTCCACGCCGGCCGGCGTGGCCAGCAGGCGATACACGTCCTTGGCGGCAACGCCGTCGGCCAGCAGAGCGATCTCCAAAGTGTATTTGGCGCTCTTGCGCATGCCGCGCTTGCCCGGGTAGCGCTTCACGTCCCAGAAATCGGCCCAGCCGCGCGGCGCGGTCTTCAGCTTGTCCGCGCTGTAAGCCAGCACATTGGACCAGACGAAGAGGCCGATGCCGCAGGGCTGCAGCGCGCCATCGACCACCTCTGCGCGCGCGCCGGCCAGCGCCGGGTCCAGCTTTTCGAACAAGCCTTCGTCACAGCCCCGCGCCAGCTCCGGCGCTTCCACCTCCAGCACGTCCCAGGACACGCTCCGCGCCGCCACCATCGCCTTGACCTTGGCCATTTCGCCGTTGTATTCGCCAGCCAGCACCTTGATGCCGGTCGCGCGCTGGAAGGGCTGGTAATAGGCCTGAACCTGGGCCGCCTGGTTGGCGCCGCCAAATGACACGATGGTCAGCGCCTGCGCCTGACTGGCCGCCAGCGCGGCGCAAGCCAGAAGCAAGGATTTACCGTGTATCGCCATGACCCCTACCTCCTTTATGTCAACGCCGCTTGCCCGCTGGCCGGGCCGCGGCAGCCGCCCCTCCCGGTCAAAGTTTGTAGCCGGGATCGAGCCGGTCCAGCAGGCGCAGCAGCGCCGCCCAGGCCAGGTCGACGAACCTATCGTCCTTCAGCTCCCGCTCGCCCACCTCGCGCTCCGGCTCGTTGAACTGGCGCTCGGTCCGCCGGCAAACCGCCACGGACGGCAGGCGCAAGGCTCCGGCCGCCTGCGCGCTCAGCTGGATGTCGCAGGCCTTCTCCAGGTAGTACATGCGCAGGAAAGCCTGCTTGACCGTCTCCCCCACGGTCAGCAAGCCGTGGTTGCGCAGGATCAGCACCGGCTTGTCGCCCAGATCCCGCACCAGGCGCGCCTGCTCGTTGAGGTCAAGGGCGATGCCTTCGTAATCGTGGTACGCCGCCTTCCCGTAGAACTCCATCGACATCTGGTTCACCGGCAACAAGCCCTCCGCCAGCGCCGCCACCGCGCAGCCGGCCCGGGTATGGGTGTGCAGCACGCACTGGGCATCCGGTCTTGCCGAGTGGATGGCGCTGTGGATGACGAAGCCGGCCGGATTGACCAGGGCGTCGTTCTCGTCCAGCGCCCGGCCGTCGAGACCGATCTTGACCAGGCTGGACGCGGTGATTTCGTCGAACATCAGCCCGTAGGGATTGATCAGGAAATGGTGTTCCGGCCCTGGCAAGCGCACCGAGATATGCGTCGAGATCAGATCGCTCATGCGAAAGTGCGCGATCAGCCGATAACAGGCCGCCAGTTCTCGACGTAGTTGCCGCTCCCCTTCCGACTCCACTGGCTGGGCGGCTTGCTGCGGGGCAGGGCTGAGCTTTGCTGAGCGTTCCATCATGACCTCGGTGTGTTGTGCATCCGCCCCCATCCGGGGGGCCAACTGGCGACGCCGGCGGGCGCCGCGGCAACCGCGCTTACTTGGACTTGGCCACCCAGGCGTTGAAGCGCTGCTCGAGCTCCTCGCTCCTGTCCACCCAAAACGCCGTATCCTCGCTCAGCGCCACCGCGAGATTCCGCGGCGAGGTCGGCAGATCCCGGCTCCTTGTCGCGTCCAGCATCTGGATCGCCTTGCGGTGGGTGACGCCGTAATCGATGGTGTCGGCATAGACTTTCTGATTGGCCGGCTGCGTGGCGAAGCGGATGAACTTCAGCGCGTCGTCCTTGCGCGGGCTGCCCTTGGGAATCGCCCAGTAGTCGTAGTTGTAAACCGAGCCGTTCCAGACCGCCTTCAGGTTCTTGCCTTCCTTCCTCGCTTCGGAAATGCGGCCGTTGTAGGCCGAGCTCATCACCACATCGCCCGAAACCAGAAATTGCGGCGGCTGGGAGCCGGCTTCCCACCACTGGATGTTCGGCCTGAGCTGGTCCAGCTTGCGGAAGGCCCGATCGACGCCCGCCGGCGTGGCCAGCACCTTGTAAACGTCCTTCGGGGCGACGCCGTCCGCCATCAGCGCGAACTCCAGATTGTCCTGCGCGCCCTTGCGCAGACCGCGCTTGCCCGGGAAGGTCTTCACGTCCCAGAAATCCTTCCAGCCAGCCGGCGCCGTTTTCAGCTTGTCGGCGTTGTAGGCCAGGACGATGGACCAGACGTTCATGCCTATCCCGCAGCTTTGCACCACGCCGGCGAGAAAATCCGCGGGCTTGCCGATCTTGCTGTAATCCAGCTTTTCGAACAGGCCTTCGTCGCAGCCGCGCGCCAGCGCCGCCGGCTCGACTTCGACCACGTCCCACGACACGCTGCGGCTATCGACCATGGCCTTGATCTTGGCCATCTCGCCGTTGTATTCCGCCCCGATCACCTTGATGCCGGTCTCCCGCTGGAAGGGGCGGTAATACGCCTTGTCCTGGGCGGACTTTCCCGCGCCGCCGAACGAGATCACGGTCAGAGCGGCCGCCATGGCTTGGCCCGCGAAAGCCAAACCCAGGGCCGTGACGGCCAGCTTGATGCTTGCAGACATTCCAGGTCCTCCTGTGCAAAGGGAGCGGCGTCGCGCCTTGCTATTCGTGAACCAGCGGATCGAGCGCGCGCACATGCTCCACCTGCCAGCCCAGCGGCACCACGTCGCCGACGGCGAGCGTGGCGTCCAGTTCGGCGATGGCTTGTTTGACGAAGAAGTTGGGCTTGCCGCACACCTCCATGCGCACGCGCACGTGGTCGCCCAGATAGATGAATTCGGCCACCCGGCCGGAGAAGCGGTTGTCGCAGCGCTCGCTATGGCCGTTGAGCAGGATGCGTTCGGGGCGGATGGACAGCGACACCGGGCTGCCGGCCTCGCCCACCTTCACCGCCAGCGCCGTCACCCGTTCGCCGCGCTCCAGTTCCACCAGGCAGCGCTCGCCGTCCTGGCTCAGCAGGGTGCCTGGCAAGCGATTGTTCTCGCCGATGAAGTTGGCGACGAAGGCGTTGTCCGGCCGCTCGTAGAGCTGGGCCGGCGCGTCGATCTGCTGGATTTCGCCCTGATGGAACACCGCCACCCGGTCCGACATGGTCAGCGCCTCGCCCTGATCGTGGGTGACGTAGACCACGGTGACGCCCAGCCGCTGATGCAGATGCTTGATCTCCATCTGCATGTGTTCGCGCAATTGCTTGTCCAGCGCGCCCAGCGGTTCGTCCATCAGCACCAGCTGCGGCTCGAACACCAGCGCGCGCGCCAGCGCCACCCGCTGCTGCTGGCCGCCCGACATCTGGCCCGGATAGCGGCCGGCGAAGGCGTCCAGCTGCACCATGGCCAGCGCCCGCTTCACCTTGTCCTGGATGTCCGCCTTGGACACCCCGCGCACCGACAGCGGGAAGGCCAGGTTTTCCGCCACCGTCATGTGCGGGAACAAGGCGTAGTTCTGGAACACCATGCCGATGTTGCGCTTATGCGGCGGCACCCGGTTGAGGGAGCGGCCGGCCAGTTGGATCTCGCCGCCGGTGGGGGTTTCGAAACCGGCCAGCATCATCAGGCTAGTGGTCTTGCCGGAGCCGGACGGCCCCAGCAGGGTGAGGAATTCGCCGCGGCGGATGTCCAGGTTCAGGTTTTTGACGATGAGGTTTTCGCCGTCATAGCTTTTCTGGACGTTGAGGAAGCGGACAAGCACATCGCTGGCTGCGGACATGGCGGCGACACCTGAAAGTGAATGCGTACGCCAACCATGCTAGGGAGCGCGGCGCGCGCCCGCCATCGGCGGGCGGCGGATTTTGCCGTCGGGATAAACGGCGCGCGCTGTAGGGAAATTCTTAGTGCGCCGCAGCAGCCAAGCGCGTTAAAACAGCTGATGCTCGATCGCGTAGCGCACCAGATCCGCCAGCGACTGCGCGCGCAGCTTCTGCATCAGCCTGACCTTGTGGGTGCTGACGGTTTTGGCGCTGATCGCCAGCAGCTGCGCCACCTCGTTGACGTTGGCCCCCTGCGCCAGGCGCTGGAACACCTGGAACTCGCGCTCGGACAACTGGGCGTGCGGCGGCCTCTCGTCGCTGAGATTGACTTCGAACACCAGCCGGTCCGCCAGTTGCGGGTCGATGTAGCGGCCGCCGCCGGCCACTTTGCGGATCGCGGTCAGCAGCAGCGCCGGATCGCTGTCCTTGGTGGCGTAGCCGGCGGCGCCGGCCTTGAGCGCGCGCGCCGCCATCTGCACCTCGTCGTGCATGGACAGCACCAGGATGGCCGGCGGCTGCGCCAGCGCCCGCAAGCGCGGGATCACGTCCAGGCCGCTCAGGCCCGGCATGGAAATATCCAGCAGCAGCACATCGCAGGCGGCGGCGCGCAAGGCGTCGAACACCGCGGCGCCGTGGGCGGCTTCGCCGACCACTTGCAAATCGTCGGCCAGGCCGATCAACTGCTTGATGCCTTCGCGCACAATGGTGTGGTCTTCCGCCACAATCACTCGAATCATGTCTTCTCCTCCCCTTCATCCGGCCGCAAGGGCAGCCGGGCCGTCAAACTACAGCCCTGTCCCGGCGCGCTGGCCACGTCCAGGCCGCCGCCGAACATCAGCAGGCGCTCGCGCATGCCCACCAGGCCGTAGGAACTGCCCGCTTCCCCCGGCCGCCGCTCGAAGCCTTTGCCGTCGTCGATAATGCTCAGCACCAGTTCTCCCGGCAAGGCCTGCAAGTGCAGCGTCACCGTGTGAGCCTCGGCGTGACGCATCACATTGGTCAGCGCCTCCTGCAATACCCGGAACAGGCCCACCGCCTTGGCGTCGTCCAGGCGCAGCGGCGTGTCCGGCACCAGCACCAGACAGGGTATGCCGCTGCGGGCTTCGAAGCGGCGCGCCTGCCATTCCACCGCCGAGGCCAGGCCCGCGTCCAGGATGGGCGGCCGCAGCGCGGTGGCCACGTCGCGGACCAGGGCGAAGGTCTGGGCGATCAGCTTCTTGATGCTGGCCAGCCGCTCCGCCGCCGCGCCCTCCGGCCGCCCCAGACTCAGTTCCAGCATCGAGGTTTCCAGCTTGAGCACGGTCAGCACCTGGCCCAGCTCGTCGTGCACCTCGCGTGCGATATGGGCTTTTTCCTCCTCGCGCACCGTTTCGAGGTGGGCGGCCAGATCGCGCAGCATGGCGCGCGACGCGCTCAGCTCCAGTTCATTGCGCTTGCCGGCGCTGATATCCCACAGGATGCCATCCCACACCATGCCCGTCGCGCCGTGGCGGCGGGCGCTGGCGCGCAGATCGGCCCAGCGCTCCGCGCCGTCCCGGGTCAGAATCCGGCCCTGCCAGCTCCAGTCGCGCTGCTCGCGCCAGGCGGCTTGCCAGCTGTCGCGCAGCGCCGCGGCGTCCTCAGGGTGTGCCAGCGCTTGCAAGCCCTCCGGCCGCGCCAGCAAGTCCGCGGCCGGGTAGCCGGTCAGCGCCAGGCTGGCCTCGCTGACGAAGGCCAGCCGCGGGTCTTCCGCCGCGTCGGCGCGCTCCAGCCGGAACACCAGGCCCGGCACATTGCCGGCAATGCCCTTGAAACGCGCCTCGCTCTCCCGCAGGGCGGCGCGCGCCTGCCGCTTTTCGGTGACGTCGTGCATAAAGGCCACCAGGTAGTCGGCGCCGCCGAAGCGCAGAAAACTGAGCGAGACGTCCAGCGGCAGGCTGCCGCCGTCGGCGCGCAGGCTATCGGTTTCAAACTGCAGCAGGCCCCGGCTCCGCGCCCGGCCCCACAAGTCCAGCCAGCCGTCCATGTCCAAGCCCGGCTGGAAGCGAGACAGCGGCTGCCCCACCGCCTCCGCCTCCGCGCACCCCAGCATCGCCAGCGCGGCCTGATTGGCGTAACGCAGCCGGCCTTCCCAGTTCAGCCACAGAATGCCCACCGTGCTGTGATCCACCGAGAACTGGGTCAGCCGCAAGGCCTCGGCACCGGCTTCCCGCTGGGCCAGCGCCTGCCGCGCCGCCGCCAGCGCTTGCCGCGACTGCCGCTGCTGCCGGCCCTGCCACAGCAGCGCGCCGGCCAAGAGCAGGATGAGCAGCAGCGAGACCTGGCTCAGCCTGCGCCAAAACGGCAGGCTGTCGGCCAGCGGCGTCGGCTCCGCCTGCACCCAGCGCGTGTAGAGATGGCCGCGCTGCGAGGCCGGCAGCGCGCTCAAGGCCCGGTCCAGCAGCATCGCCAGCTGCGGCCAGTCCTGCCGCGACGCCACCCGCAGCAGCCGGGTGGCGCCGCTGTCGCCCACCGCGCGCAAGTGCGAGAATTCCGGCTCGCGCAGCAGCTGGTTCAGCTGCGCCTCGTCCACCACCGCGTAATCCGCCCGCTGCTGCTGCACCTGCTGCAGCGCGTTGCGGTCCGAGCCGGCCGGCAAGCGCCGCAAGGCCGGATAATTGGCGATCAGAAAGGCCGCCGCCGCGCCCGGTTCGAGCACCGCCACCCGCGCGCTGTCCGGCAGCTGTTCCAGTTCCAGCGCCGCCGCCGGCTCGCCGCGCCCGACCAGTTTGTAGGGGATGCGCAGGAAGGGACCGGAAAACAGCCAGTAACGCAAGCCGGCCGGGGTTTGTTCCAGGCCGGGCGCGACATCCACCCGCCCCGCCCGCGCCGCCGCGCTCAACTGCGTCTTGTTCGGATAGAAGGTCCAGGCCAGTTTGAGGCCCAATTCGGCGGCCAGCCGGTTCATCAGTTCCACATGCGCGCCGCTCAGCGCCTGCCGGCGCGCGTCCAGCACCGCGTACGGCGCTTGCGGCACCACGCCCACCCGCAGCACCGGGTGCCGGCTCAGCCAGTCCCGCTCCGCCGCCGACAGGCTCAGCGCCCAGCTCGCCGGCGCCAGCCATAGCGCCGCCCATCCCGCCATCCACAATAAGGCTCTCAATGCGTCTCTCCGGCGCGCCGGACGGCGCGCATGCCACCATACTGTGGCAGCGCGGCGACGCTGTCTAAAAAATCAAACACAAAGCGGGAAAGTCTGTGGCAAGCGGCGCAGGCGACGGGCCTGGCGGGACGGCGACGGGAGGATTGAGAACGCGGGCAGACGCGGCGACGGTCCGGAGAATGGTCCCAGGCTTCGAAAATGCGCCGCCGCCGGCCGGAAAACGCGAATTGCTCTGCATCGCCGGCGGCGACATCAGTATACTGTGACGCTATTCGAAAAATTGTCGAAAATACTAAGCAGAGGCCGACAAGGGCACGCCACCGAGGTTACAGGCATGGATATTGGATTACGCGTCAAACAAGTGCGCGAGCACTTCGCGCTGTCTCAACGCGAGCTGGCGAAACGGGCCGGCATGGCCAACGCCACCATCTCGCTGATAGAACAGAACCGGGTCAGCCCGTCCATCAGTTCGCTATTGAAGCTGATTCAGGGTTTCCCCATGACGCTGACCGAATTCCTGACCTTTGGCGAACCGCCGCCCAGCGACCCTTACACCTTCCGCCGCGAACAACAGCCGGATCTGGGCCGCGACGGCCTGAAGCTGCTGATCATCGGCGCGTCCAATCCCAATCGCCAGATGCGCATGCTGCGCGAGCTGTATTCGCCGGGCGCGGACACCGGCAAGGAAATGATCACCCATCCCGAGGGCGAGGAGTGCGGCGTAGTGGTGCGCGGCAGCGTGGAGCTGACCGTGGACGGCCACATCAGCATCCTCTCCGCCGGGGACGGCTATTACTTCCCCAGCACCCTGCCGCACAAATTCCGCAATATCGGGCCGGACGAGGCGGAGATCATCAGCGCCAACACCCCGGCCAACTTCTGATAATCCGTTTACGATCCGCTGCGCGTCGAGGACGCCTTACACGGTGAGTACCGCTTCGAAATGCTCATCTACCGTATGACCATTCCGCTGTCTCGGCCGCTTTCGCCTTAGCTCGCCTTGGCTCGCGAGATCGTAAACAGGCTCTAAGGCCGGGTCAGGCCCGGCCCATCCCCGCCAAAGCCTGCCGTCCCAGCCGCTGCGGCAGCAGGCTGCCGGCCACCATGCCGACAATGCTGAAACCCAGGCCCACCAGCTGCGGCGGCCAGAACGGATCCGCCGGGCCGAACCAGTCCAGCGCCAGCCAGCTGCCCAGGCCCAGCGCGATGGCCAGCAAGGCGCCCTGCGGCGTGGAGCGCTTCCAGAACAGGCCGGCGAACAGCGGCGCCACCGCCGACACCAG
This sequence comes from Chromobacterium rhizoryzae, assembly GCF_020544465.1. Lineage (NCBI taxonomy): Bacteria > Pseudomonadati > Pseudomonadota > Betaproteobacteria > Neisseriales > Chromobacteriaceae > Chromobacterium > Chromobacterium rhizoryzae. The sequence goes on along the minus strand of NZ_CP066126.1, from coordinate 614,824 downwards.
CGTCACCTTGTAGGCGTTGCCCACCATCTCGTAGATGGTGGCGTCGGACAAGAGCGCGAACACCGTGGTGACGATGGCCAGGCCCACCACGGTCAGCCGCATCGCCAGCAGGAACTGGCGGTCCGACATCACCGGGATGAAACGGCTGAGCACGTTCTCGGTAAAGGTCACCGACGGCGCCAGCAAGGTGCCGGACGCGGTGGACATGATGGCGGACAGCAGCGCGCCGAAGAACATCACCTGCGCGAACAGCGGCGTGCGCTCCAGGATCAGGCTGGGCAGAATCATCTGCGCGTCCTGCTGCATCCAGCGGCTCACCATGGTCGGGTCGATCAGCGTGGCGGCGAAGCCGATGAAGATGGGCAGCATGCAGAAGGTCAGGTACAGGCCGCCGCCGACGATGGACGCGCGCGCGGCGACGTTCTCGTTCTTGGCCGACATCACCCGCTGGAAAATATCCTGCTGCGGAATGGAGCCCAACATCATGGTCAGCAAGGCGCCGACGAAGCCGACCACGTCCTTGGGCGCCATGCTGGGAATCATGGTGAACTTGTCCTGCGCCGCCGCGTGCTGCAACACCTTGACCGGGCCGCCGGCCATGTCGCCGATCAGCCAGGTCAGATAAAGCAGGCCGGCGACGATCACCGTCATCTGGAAAAAGTCGGTCAGCGCCACCGACCACATGCCGCCGAACAGCGTGTACACCAGCACGATGCCCGCGCCCAGCAACATGCCGGCGTTGGCGCTGATCGCGCCCTGGGACAGCACGTTGAACACCACGCCCAGCGCGGTCAGCTGCGCCGCCACCCAACCCAGGTAGGAGGCGATGATGCACAGCGACACGAACAGCTCCACATTGCGGCCGAAGCGCTGCTTGTAGAAGTCGCCTATGGTCAGCAGATTGAGCCGGTACAGCGGCCGCGCGAACAACAGGCCCACCAGCACCAGGCACATCGAGGAGCCGAACGGGTCTTCGACGATGCCGGCGAAGCCCTTGTCGATGAAGGTGGCCGGAATGCCCAGCACCGCCTCCGAGCCGAACCAGGTGGCGAACACCATGGCGGTGACGATGGGAAACGGCAGGCTGCGGCCGGCCACGGCGAAATCGCGGGCGTTGCGCACCCGGGTGGCGGCGTAGAGGCCGATGCCCACGGACAGCAGCAGATAGACGACGACGAAGCCAATCAACATGGGAAGGATATTCCTCTTCTTCTGGCGGCGCGCGCACGCGCCAAAACGGCGGCCCAAAAGCAAGAGGCCGGCGGGGGTGCCTGACACCCCGCCAGCCTCTCTCAATTCCTGAAAACCCTGATATCTTGCCTTTGCCATCAAGGGTTTGGGGGGCGATGATAACGCAGCTTTTTCCCGCTGTGTACCCATCGCCGGGCAGTTTTTTCACACCCGCCCCAATTTGCCCGAATGTCATTGCCGGCGCGCCGCCGCCCGCCGGTATTTTCCGCCGCCCGCCCGTCGGCCAAGCCGGATTTCCGCGCCCGTTTTCAGCGGGCCGGACGGCCGGCGCTCAGTCCCCCCAGTCCTCGATGAACAGCGCCTCTTGCTCCACCTTGCACTGCTTCTCCTGCATCTCCATCGCCAGGCCGTGCAGCAAGGGCGGCAGGCCGCCGCCCATCAGGCGCGCCAGCTGCGCCTGCTCCGCCTCGCTCAAGGGCTGGGCGCCGTTGGCCAGGGTCAGTTGCTCCGGCTGCATCCGCCACGGCGACCACGGCCGTCCGGCCTGCTCCGCCACCTGGCCGGCGGCCATGGCGACGGCGATGCCGGACGGGGCCAGGTCGCAGGCGATCTGCACCGGCACCCGCAGCAGAGTCAATAAATGGCGCACCGCCTCGCGCCAGCGCTGATGCGGCTGGCCCGGCACCCAGATGGTCAGCACCGGCAGCGCCTGCTGGCTCAGCGTCTGAAACACGCTGAGATTCTCCACGATGCGCACGCTGCGGATCGCGCCCTCCACCGCGCTCACGCTCATCAAAGCCTCCGGCCCCAGGGCCACGCCTTGTTGCAGCAAGGCGGCGGACAGCAGGCACTGCTGCCCGGCCCACAGGCCCAGCGGCCCGGACAGGAAGACGTGCGGGGTGTGACGGGCGATGCCGCAGGCTTCCAGATCGATGCCGAATTCCGCCAGCCATTGCCGGTCCGCCGCGCCGAAGGCTTTGCTGCGCCCCAGCGCGCGCTGCGAAAACTGGCGCTCGGTGCCCCAGCAGCCGTCCAGCAGCCATTGGTCCAGCGCCTGGGCCAGCTTCAGCCGGCGCTCCAGCGTGGAGAATTGCAGATGCGGGCTCAGGCTTTCCGCCAAGCCCAACAGCAGCGGATGGCGCGGCTGCCAGCCGCGCCACAGCTCCACCACCTCGGTCTGGGGCCGCGCGTCGGCCATGCCCAGCAAATGGCGCAGGCCGTACATGTCCAGCCATTGCACCCAGAACGGTTCCAGCTGACTGAGGCGCAGGCCGGTTTCGGCGTGCAGCTCCACCTCGCACCAGCCGGCCTCCAAGAGCCGGCGCAGCAGGTTCGCCGCCAGAGCGTGACTGTCCGCCAGCGCGAGCAGGCTGCTCCAGCGCATGCGATTGCGGCGCGATTTGAGCCAGCCGTCCACCAGTTCCTGCTCCTCCTGGCTCAGCAACAGCGGCTGCGGCGCGGCCTGCGGCGTCAGCAGCAGATTATGGCCGCGCGCGCCCAGCGGGGTGCGGCGAACGGAATCGGGATCGATCTGGGACAACCAATGCGACATAGCGGGCGACTCGGTGAAAAGGCGGATGAGGAATAGACCATTTTTCCGCCAGAAATTCAATGCCGCGCCGCGTATCGGGAGCCGGCCCTCAAGCCGCTTGCCAGGCGATCACCCGGTCCCGGCCGCCGGCCTTGGCCTGGTACAAGGCCTGATCCGCCCGGTGAAAAGCCTGCTGCAGCCCGCCGTTCCCCACTTGGCAAACGCCGGCGCTGACCGTCACCTGGCCATGGGAAAAAGGCGCGGCGCGCACCTGCTGGCGGAAACACTCCAGCCGCGCCTGCCCCGCCGCGTCGCTGCGCGCCGCCAGCAGCACGCCGAACTCCTCGCCGCCGATGCGGCCGTAAATCTGATCGTGGAAGGTCTCGGCCAGCAAAGCGCTGACATCGCGTATCGTCTGATCCCCCACCGCGTGGCCGTGGGTGTCGTTGATGCACTTGAACAGATCGATATCGATGATGGCCAGATAGAAGGCGATGTCCTCGTGCCCCAGCGCGTATTCCGCCTGTTGCAAAAAGGAGCGCCGGTTGGGCAGGCTGCTCAGCGAATCGTAAAAGGCCTGCCGCCGCAGCTTGTTCAGCAGCAGGTGGTTGCTGCGCAGGGTCTGCACCACCTGCACATGCACCAAGACCATGCCGCCGATGATGAGGGCCAGAAAGCCGAAGCCGTAAATCGTCTGTTCGCCGCCCAAACGCAGAAACACCCGCGCCGGGTCGAACACCAGCAGCAGCAGCCCCCAGAAGCTCAAGGTGTGCCATACGCTGGACATGCTGATCGACATCACCAGCGCGGACACGCCCAGCGTCGGCAACAACAGGAATTCGCCGTAGCCGCCGGCATCCAGCGCGCGCTTCATCGCCAGGCAATAGCCAATGGCGAACAAGACCTGCCACAACAGCAGGGAACGGCCGCGCCGCGCCCAGATCTGCAGCAGGATCAGGCCGCCCAGGCCCAGGCCTACCGCCAGAAACAGCCATCCCGGCACCATGCCGCCGTACAGGCGGCGCACCAGCAGAAAGCCCAGCGCGGCCAACACCCCCACCCCCTGAAAGCCCAGGCTGCGCCATTGGAAGGCGTCGATCAGATAAGCGTCGAAATCTTGTTCCAGCGGCCGCACCGGCGCAGGTATCGTCATCGCATCATGCTCCCGCCCACACGCGTCTGACATCGCGTCTTGCTGTGGTATAGGCGCCTGGACCGCCCCCATGCAATCCTCTCCGGGGCCGGCTGGCCCCCCGCTCTCCCGGAGGCTATAATCGCCGCCTTCGACACCGCGCGGCTCCGGCCGCGCGCTTTGCTTTTTGTCTTCCATGGATTGGCCCGCACCCGATGTCCGCAGTCTGTCGCCGGCAGGACGCCATTGTCCTGCGCCCGATGCAAGTTCAAGATTTTCCCGCCGTGCTGCAAGTTCAGCAACACTGCTATCCGCCGTCGCTGATCGAGAGCCGGGACGCGCTGGCCTCGCGCCACCGCCTGTCGCCGGACACCTGTTGGGTGGCGGAGCGTCCCGGCCAGCTGCTGGGCTATGTGTTCGCCCATCCCTGGACCGCCGGCCGGCCGCCCAGCCTCAACCACCCGCTGGAGAGGCTGCCGGACGCGGTGGACACCCTGTTCATCCACGATCTGGCGCTGCATCCGGACGCGCGCGGCCACGGCCTGGGGCCGCGGCTGGTGCAAACCGTGCTGGGCCAGGGCCGGCGGCGCGGGCTGCGCCAGGCGCGGCTGGTGGCGGTTCAGGGCGCCGCGCGCTATTGGAAACGCTTTGGCTATCAGCCCTGCGCGCGCGACGATTACACCCGCCGGGCTTACGGCGAAGGCGCGGTCGGCATGCGGCGCTCCTTGTGAACGCAGGGTGAACGCGGGCCGCGTCGGCGCGCCAAAACGCCTATGCTGCAAGGAAGATTTGGCCAGCCCCATGGCCAAGCTATGATAGAATCGCGCGCAACGTATTCAATTCCTTATGAAAATACTCATAGTCGCCCTTTGCGCGGCATGGCTCGCCGCCCCGGCCCTGGCCGGCCGTTTGCTGCCGATGGAACTGAAGGCCGGCACGGTCCGCGCCGCTAACGACGCCACCATCGAGTTCGTCAAGAAAGACCGCTCCTTGCTGGAAAGTCTGCTCGGCATCTTCATCCGCTCCGAGCGCCAATTCCCGTTGGCGCCCGGTCTGCGCATCTTCGACGAGAACAACCGCTTCCTGCTGCGCGGCCAACTGGACAATCTGGAAGGCCGGCCGGTGGGGGTCACCTTCAATATGCAAGGCCAGATCAACCGGATCTGGGTGCTGCGCCCCGAGGAAGTGGACTTGCTGAAGCAAAGGGAAGCCGAAGCGGCCGCCCAGCCGTCCCAATAAACTCAGCCGCTCGCGGCGCGCTTGTCGGGTCCGGCCCGGCGGCGAACTGAAACACGCTGGAATCTAGCTGCAATGAAAAAGGTATACATCAAGACGTTCGGCTGCCAAATGAACGAGTACGACTCGGACAAAATGGCCGACGTGCTGTCCGACTCCGAAGGCATGATCAAGACGGACAAGCCGGAAGAAGCCGACATCATCCTGTTCAACACCTGTAGCGTGCGCGAAAAGGCGCAGGAAAAAGTGTTTTCGGACCTGGGCCGCATCCGTCCGCTGAAAGAGGCCAAGCCCGATCTGATCATCGGCGTCGGCGGCTGCGTGGCGTCGCAGGAAGGCGAAACCATCGTCAAGCGCGCGCCTTACGTCGACGTGGTGTTCGGCCCGCAAACCCTGCACCGCCTGCCGGACCTGATCAAATCGCGCCAATCCAGCGGCAACTCCCAGGTGGACATCTCCTTCCCGGAAATCGAGAAGTTCGACCACATCCCGCCGGCCAAGGTGGAGGGCGGCGCGGCTTACGTATCCATCATGGAAGGCTGTTCCAAGTATTGCTCCTTCTGCGTGGTGCCCTACACCCGCGGCGAGGAAGTCAGCCGCCCCTTCGACGACGTGCTGACCGAAATCGCCGGTCTGGCCGTCCAGGGCGTCAAGGAAATCACCCTGCTGGGCCAGAACGTCAACGCCTATCGCGGCATGATGGCCGACGGCGAAATCGCCGACTTCGCGCTGCTGCTGGAATACGTGCACGAAGTGCCGGGCGTGGAGCGCATCCGCTTCACCACCAGCCACCCGCGCGAGTTCAGCCAGCGCATCATCGATTGCTACGGCAAGCTGCCCAAGCTGGTGTCCCATCTGCACCTGCCGGTGCAAAGCGGCGCCGACCGCGTGCTGGCCGCGATGAAGCGCGGCTACACCGGCCTGGAGTACAAATCCATCATCCGCAAGCTGCGCGCGCTGCGGCCGGATCTGTGTCTGTCGTCCGACTTCATCGTCGGCTTCCCCGGCGAGACCGAGGCCGACTTCGAACAGACGCTGAAGCTGGTCAAGGACATGGAAGTCGACTTCAGCTATGTGTTCATCTACAGCCCGCGTCCGGGCACGCCGGCGTCCAATCTGCCGGACGACACCCCGCACGCGGAAAAAGTGCGCCGGCTGGAAGCCCTGAACGAGGTGATCGAGGCCAAGGGCTTCGCCATCAACCAGGCGATGGTGGGCACGGTGCAGCGCGTGCTGGTGGAAAGCGTGTCCAAGAAAGACGCCGCCATGCTGGCGGCGCGCACCGCCAACAACCGCGTGGTCAACTTCGCCGGCCACCCGCGCCTGCTCAATCAGATGATCGATCTGCGCATCACCGAAGCCCGCCCCCACTCGCTGGTGGGCGAGGCGCTGATCGCGGAAACCGCCTGAGCATGACGCCCGTCCGCCATTTTTTCGCGCCGGCCGCCGCGGGCCGGCGTATGCTTGGCGCTTTCCCTTCACGCTGACGCCGCCATGTTCATTGTTTCGCTAAGCTACATCGCCCCGCTGTCCGACATCGACGCGCAGCTGGAAGCGCACGTCGCCTGGCTGCGGCAGGGCTACGCCGCCGGCCTGCTGCTGGCCTCCGGCCGCAAGACGCCGCGCACCGGCGGCGTGATCCTGGCGCGCGGCGAACGCGCCGAGCTGGAAGCGCTGCTGGCGCGCGACCCCTTCGCCGTCGCCGGCCTCGCCCGCTACGAAATCACCGAGTTCCACGCCAGCATGAGCGCGCCGGAACTGGATTGTCTGCGGAACATTTAATGAGCGCCGCAGCCCTAACCCTTGTCCATCGGCCATCCCGCCCCGCGGCGGGCCGCCGACAACGACCCAGACTACGAGCCGCATGACTACATCGCACGCCGAACCCCTGAGCTTCAACCCTGTCGACAATGAACGGCTGGCCCGCCTGTGCGGCCCGCTGGACGAAAACCTGAAACAGATAGAAACCGGCCTGGACGTGACGGTGCAGCGCCGCGGCGAAAGTTTCCGCGTCCAGGGCGAACAGGCCAAGACCGCGGTGGAGGCGCTGACCCGGCTCTATCTGCTGGCGGAAAAACAGGAGCTGTCGATAGACGACGTGCAACTGTGCCTGGTGGAACTGCGCCGCCACGCGCCCCACGGCGCCGCGGCCGCGACCGACGACGAAGACGCGCCGGTGCTGGTGACCCGCCGCGGCGATCTGCGCGGCCGCACGCCGCGCCAGAGCCGCTACATCAAGGCCATCCAGCAACACGACATCACCTTCGGCATCGGCCCGGCCGGCACCGGCAAGACCTATCTGGCGGTGGGCTGCGCGGTGGACGCGATGGAGCGCGACGCGGTCAAGCGCATCGTGCTGGTGCGCCCGGCGGTGGAGGCCGGCGAGAAGCTGGGCTTCCTGCCCGGCGACCTGGCGCAGAAAGTGGACCCGTATCTGCGGCCGCTGTACGACGCGCTGTACGATCTGATGGGTTTCGACCGCGTGACCCGGCTGTTCGAAAAGAACCTGATCGAGATCGCGCCGCTGGCCTATATGCGCGGCCGCACGCTGAACAACGCCTTCATCATTCTGGACGAGGCGCAGAACACCACGCCGGAGCAGATGAAAATGTTCCTGACCCGCATCGGCTTCGGCTCCAAGGCGGTGATCACCGGCGACGTGACCCAGATCGATCTGGCCCGCCATCAGAAAAGCGGCCTGGTCGAAGTGGAACGCATCCTGGACAAGGTCCGCGGCATCCATTTCCACCATTTCCAGAGCGACGACGTGGTGCGCCACCCGCTGGTGCAGAAAATCGTCGACGCCTACGACCAATACCAAAGCAAGCAAGATGAAAAGAGCCAAGCGTAACCCGCTGCTGGCGCGGCTGGCCGCGCGCCTGGAACTGAGCCTGGACGTGCGCAGTCAAACCGCCGCGCTGCCGCGGCCCGCCGATCTGCGCCGCTGGAGCCAGGCGGCGCTGCAAGCCGGCGTCAAACAGGCCCAGGTCAGCATCCTGATCGTGGATGCCGACGAAGGCCGCCAAATGAACCATGACTACCGCGGCAAGGACTACGCCACCAATGTGCTGAGCTTCGCCCTCAACGAGGGCGAGCCGGTGCCCGGCCTGCCCTTGATCGGCGATCTGGTGCTGTGCGCGCCGGTGGTGGAAAAAGAGGCGGCCGAGCAAAACAAGCCGCTGCAAGCGCATTACGCCCACCTGTTGGTGCACGGCATGCTGCACCTGCAAGGCTTTGACCACGAACAAGACGACGAAGCCGAAACCATGGAGGCGCTTGAAACCGTCATCATGCAGAGGCTAGGATATCCCGACCCTTATCGAGAGGAGCAGTTCTAAGAAATGGAAGACCCCAGTAAACCGCGGCCGACTTGGCTGGAACGCCTGTCCACCATGTTGCTGCGCGAGCCGGAAGATCGCGAAGAGTTGATCGAGCTCTTGCACAACGCCTTCGAGCGCAATCTGCTGGACGCGGAAGCGCTCGGCATGATCGAGGGCGTGCTGGAAGTCAGCGAGCTGACCGTGCGCGACGTGATGATTCCGCGCAGCCAGATGAACGTGATCAGCTGCGACGACCCGATCACCCGCTTCCTGCCGATGGTGATCGACTCCGGACACTCGCGTTTTCCGGTGATAGGCGACAGCAAGGACGACGTGCTGGGCATTCTGTTGGCCAAGGAACTGTTGCGCTATTTCCACGCGCCGGCCAGCTTCGACTTGAAGGCGGTGCTGCGCCCGGCGGTGTTCGTGCCGGAGTCCAAGCCGCTGAACGTGCTGCTGCGCGATTTCCGCGCCACCCACAATCACATGGCGGTGGTGGTGGACGAATACGGCGGCGTGTCCGGCCTGGTGACCATCGAGGACGTGATCGAGCAGATCGTCGGCGACATCGAGGACGAATACGACACCGAGGACGACGAGGAAGACATCCTGCCGGTGCGCGGCCATCAACGCTACCGAGTCAAGGCGCTGACCGAGATCGAGGACTTCAATCATTACTTTGAAACCGATTTCGAAGACGACGACGTCGACACCGTCGGCGGCCTGGTGATCTCGCTGACCGGCCACCTGCCCAAGCGCGGCGAGGCGGTGGAAGCCGCCGGCCTGCGCTTCACCGTGCTGCGCGCCGACAACCGCCGCGTCGACACCCTGCTGGTGGAGCGGATTCAGGCCGGGGAAACCAGCGAGGTCTGAGAAGCGGCGCGCCTTCCGCTTCGCGGCGGAGGCCTGGCTTGAGCACGGCTGAGAAACGCCCATGCGCCGCCTGCGCATTGCGCTTTCCCAGCCGTTTCGGCCTTGTCTCGCCCACGCTCGCAAGAGCGTGAACAGACGCTGAACGCCGCTGCCGGAAGCCGGCGGCCGGATTGGGCTTGGAGCCCGCGCCGCCCGCTCCTAAGATGAAGATCAGCTATTTGACAATCCGTCGGCCGGCTTTTGCCGGCCGGCTTCGCCTGATGCCTACCATGCGCACTTTACTGGTCCTGCTGGCAGCCGCCTTGGCTGGCAGCCTCACACTGTTCGCCTTCGCCCCCTATCGGCTATTCTGGATCATGCCGCTGTCTTTGGCGGCGCTGGCCGACCTGACTCAACGCCACCCGCAGCGCGCGTTCTGGATCGGCTATGTCTGGGGTCTGGCCGCCTACACCAGCAACTTCAACTGGATCTACAACAGCCTGCACGACGTGGCCGGCCTGCCGGCCTGGATCGCCCTGCCGCTGGTGCTCTTGCTGCCGGCCTATCTGGCGCTCTACCCGGGCCTCGCGATGTGGCTGAGCGCCCGCGTCACCGCCAAGCCGTGGCAGCGCTGGCTGCTGGCCTTCCCGGCGCTGTGGGAACTGGGGGAATGGCTGCGCGGCTGGGTGCTGACCGGCTTCCCCTGGGCCGCCGCCGGCTACTCGCAGATCACGGAAAGCCCGCTGGCCGGCTATACGCCGCTGGGCGGCTCCCACCTGGTCACCTACCTGGTGGCGCTGTCCGCCGGCGCGCTGGCCTTGATGGTCCACAGCGGCTGGAAGATGCGCGCCGGCCTGCTGGTCGCCGCGCTGGCGGTGTGGGGCAACGGCTTCTGGCTCAAGAGCGTGGAATGGACCCAGCCGCAGGGCAAGCCGATCAGCGTGGCGCTGGCCCAGGGCAATATCGCTCAGGAACTGAAATGGTCGCCGGAAAACCTGGAAGAATCGCTGCGCGTGTATTACCAGCAAGTGGCCACCACCCGCGCCGACCTGATGCTGCTGCCGGAAACCGCGCTGCCGCTCTTCCTCGACGACCTGCCGTCCGGCTATCTGAGCATGATGGAAGGCCAGGCCCAACGCGCCGGCATGGCGCTGGCCACCGGCGTGCCGCGCCGCACCAACGACGGCCGCGGTTATTTGAACGCGGTGGTGGCGCTGACCACGCCGGGCCGGCCCTTCTTCGCCAAAGACCATCTGGTGCCCTTTGGCGAGTTCATCCCGGTGCCCGGCCTGATCGGCTGGATCTACCAGTTCATGAATATGCCGATGTCCGGCTTCAGCAGCGGCGGCGCCAATCAGCCGCCGCTGGCGCTGGCCGGCGAGAAGATCGCCTTCAACGTCTGCTACGAGGACAGCTTCGGCGAAGAGCTGACAGGCCCGGCCTCCCAGGCCAGCATCATGGCCAACGTCAGCAATCTGGCCTGGTTCGGTAAGAGCGTGGCGATGAGCCAGCACCTGCAGCTGTCCCAGGCCCGCGCGATGGAAAACGGCCGCTACATGCTGCGCGCCACCAATAACGGCATGACCGCCATCATCCGCCCGGACGGCGAAATCGCCGCGGTGGCCGCGCCCTACACCCGCCAGGTGCTGCAGGGCTTCGCCCAGGGCCGCCAGGGGCTGACGCCCTATATGCGCCACGGCAATATGCCGGTCTTGATAGGCTGCGCGGCGCTGCTGCTGCTGGCCATGCTGCTGGGCCGCAAACACCGGCCTTGAACGGTCCCTCCCCTTGCTAACGCGCGATGTTTCCACACAGGAACATCGCGCGTTTTGACATTCGGCCCCGGATTCCCGATCATCATTCGCCGGCGACGCGAAACCGGTCCCGTACCGGACACACACCAAGAAACGACGCGCCGCCTCTACAAGGGAAACACCATGAACGAGAGAAAACTGGAAGCCGGGATCGTCACCAACTTTTCCGAGCGCATGAGCTACGGCGGCTATCTATGCCTGGACGAGCTGCTGGCCTGTCAGAAACCGCTGTCCAACCCGCCGCATCACGACGAGTTGCTGTTCGTGATCCAGCATCAGACATCGGAATTGTGGATGAAGCTGATGCTGCACGAGCTGCAGGCCGCGGTGCGCTTCGTCCAGCAGGACACGCTGGGCCCCAGCTTCAAATGCCTGGCGCGGGTCAAACAGATCCAGCGTCTGCTGTTCGAGCAATGGGCGGTGCTGGAAACGCTGACGCCGTCGGAATACATGGAATTCCGCGACGTGCTGGGCAATTCCTCCGGCTTCCAGTCGCATCAATACCGCTCCATCGAATTCCTGCTGGGCAACAAGAACCAGGCGATGCTGAACGTGTTCGCCCATGAAGCGGACAAACACGCTTCGCTGAAGGCCATCCTGGACGCGCCCAGTCTGTACGACGAATTCCTGCGCCATCTGGCGCGGCGCGGCCTGCCGGTGCCGGCCTCCAGCCTGGAACGCGACTGGTCGCAGCCCTATCAGCGCAACCCGGAACTGATCCCGCTGTTCAAATTGATCTACGACCAGCCCCAGCAGCACTGGGAAGCCTATGAGATGGCGGAAAAACTGGTGGACGTGGAGGAATACTTCCACCTGTGGCGCTTCCGGCACATGAAGACGGTGGAGCGGGTGATCGGCTTCAAGCAGGGCACCGGCGGCTCCAGCGGCGTGCGCTTCCTCAAGCAGGCGCTGGAGCTGACTTTCTTCCCGGAGTTGCTGGACGTGCGCACCGAGATCGGCCGCTAAGAACCTGCTTACGATCGGCTGCGCGTCGTGACGCGTTGCACGGTGAGTACCGCTTCGAAACGCTCATGCAGTAAACCTGCATTCGGCGTTCTCAGCGGTTTTCACCTTATCTCGCTCTCGCCCGCGAGATTTCGAATCGGCTCTAAGACCGCCTAGCGCGCCGCCGGCTCAACAGCGGAAGCGCGACACCAGCCCGCGCAGATTGCCGGCCAGCTGGTTCATGTCCGCCAGCGCCGCCGAAGCGGTGGACGCCGCCTGCGCGTTCTTGCTGGAGCTCATTGCGATCTGTTCAACGTACTGGGCGATGTCCTGGCTGGCGGTGCCCTGCTCCTTCAGCGCGTGGGAAATATCGTTGACCACGCCCAGCACCCCGCCGGCGCTCTGACGGATCTCGCCCACCGCCTCGCCGCCCTGCTCGGCCAGTTCCAGGCCGTTCTTGGCGCGCCGCACCGCCTCTTCCATCGAACCGTGAGACTGGGTGGAGCTTTGTTGGATCTCGGCGATCATGCCGGCGATCTCCTCGGTGGCCTGGGCGGTGCGTTCGGACAGCTTGCGCACCTCGTCCGCCACCACCGCGAAGCCGCGGCCCTGCTCGCCGGCGCGCGCCGCCTCGATCGCCGCGTTCAACGCCAGAAGATTGGTCTGATCGGCGATGTCCTTGATCACCTGCATGATGCCGGAGATCACTTGCGCCTTGTCCACCAGCTCGTTGATGGTGCCGGCGGCCAATTCCACCGATTCATTGATGCGGCGCATTTCCGCCACCGCGCGCGAAATCACCTCGCTGCCCTGCTGCGACGATTCGCCGGATTGCTCGGACAGATTGCGGGCGTCCTGAGCGCGGTCGGAAATATGGTTGATGCTGACGGTCAGTTCTTCGATCGACGCCGCCATCGAGGTGGCCGCCTCGCTTTGCTTCTCCGAACCGTTGGCCACTTCGCTGGCGTGGCTGCTGACGTCGGCGCTCATCTCCGACACCCGGCTGGCCGCGGCGGCGATGTCGCCCACCAGCTGCCGCAACTGCCCCTGCATGCCGGCCACATTGGCCAGCAGGCTGTCGCGGTCGCCGGCTTTCACCGGCACGTCCATATCCAGCTGTCCGGCGGCGATGCGTTTGACGATGTCCACGGTGACCGCCGGCTCGCCGCCCAGCTGGCCCAGCACGCTGCGCATGATGTAGCCGCCGAGACCGGCCAGCAGCAGCAGGATCACGCCGACTTCCAGCGCCAGGTTGAACAGCGATTTGTGATAGGCGGCCGCCACATCGTCCAGATAGATGCCGGTGCCCAGCACCCAGCCCCAGCCGGGCGAGGTCATCAAATAGGATATCTTGGGCTGCGGCGCGTCGAAGCCCGGCTTGTCCCAGACATAAGCGGCATAACCCTTGCCGCCGCCGGCGCTCAGCGCCTGGTCGAACAACTGGCCCATGTCCTGGCCGCTGCCCTCCTTGACCCCGTGCAGATTCTTGCCGATCAAGGCCGGCTTCACGCCGTGGGCGACATAGGTCAGGCCCTTGTCGAAGGCGAAGAAATATTCGCGCTCGTCGTAACGCATGCTGCTCAGCGCCGCCGCCGCCAGTTGCTTGGCCTGCGGCTCGCTCATCTTGCCGTCCGCCGCCATCTTCTCGTAGGACGTCACCAAGGCCGCCGCCGATTCCACCAGATTGCGCGTCTTGTCCTTGCGGTCCAGCAACATGGTGTCCCGCTCGCGCATCACCGACAACACGCCTATCGCCGTCACCAGCAGGGCCATCGCCACCAAAAGCAGCAGCAAACGGCCGCGCAGGCTCATTGTTGTTTTGTTCATTTCCATCTCCCCACACCTTGTTAGCTTATTCTAGACAGCGCTGATCGCTCTTTTTATGCGATTAATCCCAGTTTGATACATTTCGATGAAAAATATCAACAGCATAAAAAAAACCCGGATCGCTCCGGGTTTCAACTGAACGCGAGCACGCGTCCAGAGTCGTCATTCCATCCTTACTTCATCGTCGGCATCACGAATTCGGCGGTCATCTTGGCCGGCCAGCGGCTGGTCACCGTCTTCATCCGGGTATAGAAGCGCACGCCTTCCGGGCCGTGCATATGATGGTCGCCGAACAGCGAAGCCTTCCAGCCGCCAAAGCTGTGGAAGGCCATCGGCACCGGGATCGGCACATTGATGCCCACCATGCCCACCTGGATGCGGTGGCTGAATTCGCGCGCGGCGCCGCCGGAGCGGGTGAAAATACTGGTGCCGTTGGCGAAGGGATGGGCGTTGATCAGGCTGACCGCGCTGTCGAAGTCCGGCACCCGCACCACCGCCAGCACCGGCCCGAAGATTTCCTCCTTGTAGATGGTCATCTCCGGCGTCACATGGTCGAACAGGCAGCCGCCCAGGAAAAACCCGTCCTCGTGGCCGGGATGGCGGTAGCCGCGGCCGTCCACCACCAGCTGCGCGCCTTCGGCCACGCCCTGATCGACATAGCCCGTCACCTTGTCCAAGTGCTGGCGCGTCACCAGCGGCCCCATTTCCGCCGCCGCGTCGTCGCCCACGCCTATCTTCAGACTGCGCGCGCGCTCGGCCAGCCGCTCCACCAGCGCGTCGCCGATGTCGCCCACCGCCAGCACCACCGAGATCGCCATGCAACGCTCGCCGGCCGAGCCGTAAGCGGCCCCGATCAAGGCCTCCACCGCGCCGTCCAGATCCGCGTCCGGCATCACCACCAGGTGGTTCTTGGCGCCGCCCAGCGCCTGCACCCGCTTGCCATGGCGCGCGCCGGTTTCGTAGATGTACTGGGCAATCGGCGTGGAGCCGACGAAGCTGAGCGCGGCGATGTCGGGATGGGCGAGCAAGGCGTCCACCGCCTGCTTGTCGCCGTGCACCACGCTGAACACGCCGGCCGGCAGGCCGGCCTGCTGCAACAGATCGGCCAGCAGCAGCGCGGCGGACGGGTCGCGCTCGGACGGCTTGAGAATGAAGCAGTTGCCGCAGGCCAAGGCCACCGGGAACATCCACAGCGGCACCATGGCCGGGAAGTTGAACGGGGTGATGCCGGCCACCACGCCCAGCGGCTGACGCATGGAATGGCTGTCGATGCCGCCGCCCACCTGTTCGGTGAACTCGCCCTTCAGCAACTGCGGAATGCCGCAGGCGAACTCCACCACTTCCAGGCCGCGGGCGACTTCGCCGATGGCGTCGGACACCACCTTGCCGTGCTCGCTGGAAATCAGCGCCGCCAAGCGCTGCTGATTCTGCTCCAGCAGCTCCTTGAACTTGAACATCACCCGCGCCCGCTTCAGCGGCGAGGTTTCCGCCCAGGCCGGAAAGGCCTTGCGCGCCGCCGCCACCGCGGCCTGCACCTCGTCCGGGCTCGCCAGCGGCACGCGGGCGGCGACGCTGCCCAGCGCCGGGTTGTAGACATCGCCAAAGCGGCCGCTCCGGCCTTCGCAGCGTTCGCCGCCGATGTAATGAGGAATGGTTTGCATCTTATGTTCCGATTCGAATGAGTTGAGTATTCGGCGCCGCGCTTACTCGCAGGCGCGCAAGGCGGAGGCGATGGTGTCGAACAGCCGGTCGATCTCGTGCTTTTCGATGATCAAGGGCGGCGACACCGCCAGGATGTCGCCGGTAAAGCGCACCAGCACGCCTTGTTCCCAGCACTTGAGGAAGACGTCGAAACCGCGCTGCCCGGCCGCGCCGGGGCGGCTGTCCATTTCGATGCCGGCCACCAGGCCGAGGTTGCGGATGTCCTTGACGTAGGGCTGGCCGCGCAAGGCGTGCGCGCGCTCCTCGAAATAAGCGGACAAGCCGGCGGCGCGCTCGAACAATTGCTCCTCGCGGTACAGGTCCAGCGAGGCGATCGCCGCGGCGCAGGCCAGCGGATGGGCGGAATAGGTGTAGCCGTGGGGGAACTCGATCATGCGCTCGCCGGCGGCGGCCATGAAGGCGTCGTGGATCTCCGGCTTCACCAGCAGCGCGCCCATAGGCACCACGCCGTTGGTCAGGCCCTTGGCGCAGGTGATGATGTCCGGCAGCACGCCGAACTTGTTGGCCGCCCAATCCGCGCCCAGGCGTCCGAAGCCGGTGATCACCTCGTCGAAGATCAGCAGGATGCCGTAGCGGTCGCAGATTTCGCGCAGGCGCCGCAAATAGCCCTTGGGCGGGATCAGCACGCCGGTGGAGCCGGCCATCGGCTCGACGATGACGGCGGCGATGGTGGACGGGTCGTGCAGGGTCAGGATGCGCGCTTCCAGTTCGTCGGCGAACTCGGCGCCGTGCTCCGGCTCGCCGCGGCTGAAGGCGTTGCGCGCAAGATCATGGGTGCTGCGCAAATGGTCCACCGCCGGCAGGGACACCGGAAAGTGTTTGCGGTTGCCGGCCATGCCGCCCACCGAGACGCCGCCGAAGTTGACGCCGTGATAGCCGCGCTCGCGGCCGATCAGCTTGACGCGGGCGGCGTCGCCGCGCACGCGGTGATAGGCCACCGCCATCTTCAGCGCGGTGTCCACCGCCTCCGAGCCGGAGCCGACGAAGAAGGCCTTGCTCAAGCCCTTGGGCGCCATCGCCACCAGCTTGTCGGCGGCCTCGAAGGCCTTGGGGTGCGCCATCTGGAACGGCGGCGCGTAATCCAGCGTCGCCACCTGGCGCTGCACCGCCTCGACGATGGGCTTGCGGTTGTGGCCGGCGGTCACGCACCACAGGCCGGCGCTGCCGTCCAGGATCTGGCGGCCTTGGTCGTCGGTGTAATACATGCCGTCGGCGCTCACCAGCATGCGCGGAGCGCTCTTGAACTGGCGGTTGGCGGTGAAGGGCATCCAGAACGCGTCCATCTGCGGCTGATTCATCGTTGTCTCCCCTGGCTCTTGGCCGAATGATGACAACTAATCTAGCGGCTGCACCAATACAATTACAGGTACAGTTTGCGCGGATTTGCCCAATCCCGTACCGGCCAAATCGCCAATACAGTCCAAGACCATGAAAAAACCCGGCCGCAGCCGGGTTTTCTGTGTCGCGTCAGCTCGCTTAAACGCGGAAGCTGGAGAACAACTGGCGCATATCCTTGGCCGCCTGCGACAAATCGTTCAAGGTGTCGTGCACGGTCTGCAGGGCACCGTCGCTGTCGACGATGCGGCCGTTGATCTGCTCGGTGCTCTGCGCGATCAAGGTGGTGGCCTTGTGCTGCTCGCTGGTGGACAAGGTGATCTCGTTCATCTTGGCCATCACTTCCTGCATCGCCTGCTGGATCTGCTCGATGCGCTGCACCGCGCTGTCGGTCAGTTCCACGCCGTCGTCCACCGAGCTGACGGTGCGCTGCATATTGGTCACCGCCTGGCTGGTTTCCTCGCGGATGGTACTGACCATGCTGGAAATCTCCACCGTGGCCTGGCCGGTGCGCTCGGCCAGTTTGCGCACTTCGTCCGCCACCACCGCGAAGCCGCGGCCCATTTCGCCGGCGCGCGCCGCTTCGATCGCCGCGTTCAAGGCCAAGAGGTTGGTCTGATCGGCAATGTCCTTGATCACATTGGTGATGCCGCTGATTTGCTGCGAGCGTTGATCCAGCGACACCAACATGCCGGACAAGCCCTTCACCGCCTCCACCGTGCTGTTCATCTCGCGGGAGATGCGCTGCATTTCGTCGGCGCTTTCGCTGGACACGGTGCCGGTGTGGTTGACCAGCGAATCCGCCTCGCGCGCGGCGTCGGCGATATGGGAGATGCTGACGGTGATTTCCTCCAGCGTCGCGGCGTTGGAGCTGGACACGTCGGAAATCTGCCGGGAATCGCGCGCCACCTGATCCACCGTGGTGGCCACGCTCTGCACGCCGTTGGTGACGTTTTCCGCCTCGGTGCGCACCGCCACGAACATGCTTTGCAAACGATGGATGAAGCTGTTGAACGCGGTCGCGGTTTCGGCGATCTCATCCTGGCCCTGCACCTCGATGCGTCGGGTCAAATCGCCCTCGCCCTTGGAGATCTCCAGCATCGCGTTGCGCAAACGGCCCAAGCCGGCCAACATTTTGCTCAGCATCACGCTGGCCACCGGGATCAGCACCACCACGCACAGCGCGCCCAGGCCCACCACGGTCAGCAGCAGTTTTTCCAGCGGCTCGCTGACCACGGACTTGTCTATCATCACGCCCAGCAGCCAGTTGGTGCCCTCCACCGGGTCCACCTGCACCAGCTTGGTTTCGCCGTTGACCTCGATCTCCTCCATCGCGCTGCTGGTGGACAGCTGCACCAGCTTCTCGCCGGTCAGCGCCGGTACTTTCTCCGCCAGAGGCTTCAGCGTCAGCGTGGTGTCCGGATGGGCGATCACCTTGCCGGCCTTGTCCACCAGGAAGGCGTAGCCGTTGCCGCGCAGCTTGGCGGACAGCACGGTTTTGACCAAGTCGTCGATGAAGATGTCGCCGCCCACCACCGCTTTCAGCGTGGAGCCGTCGAACACCGGCGACACGAAGGTCACCACCAGTTTCTTGGTGTCGAAGTCTACATAGGGATCGGACACGCCCGGCTTGCCGCTGGCCTGCGCCTGCTGATACCAGGGCCGCGCCACCGGGTCGTAGCCCGCCGGCTGCGGCTTGAAGTCGGAACGGATCATCTTGTGATCGGCGGTGCCGATATAGGTCATATCGTAGCCGCCGGCCTGGCTCAGGCGCGCCAGCATCGGCATGGGCTCGGGCGTGCCCACCACCGGGTTGCCGGCGATCACCACCTTGACCTTGCTGCCGTACCAATCCTTGACCAGGTTGGCGTAGCCGCGCGAGGTGCTGGACAACTCGTTATCCACGCCCTGGACAATCTCGTTGCGCATCTGGGTGTAGACCAGGGTCGTAATGATGGCGCCCAGCAGAACCAGCAGCACCGCAATGAATACAATCAACTTTACACGCAAAGAGCGCATTTCCGTCCTCCATCCCCAATTCGACTTGGCTTGCCGCGATTGCTTGTCAATTCACGACAAAGCGCTGTTATGATCATTCTCGATGCCGGTAGGCTCTGTTCTTGTCTTAGCCGTTTCGCCTGCAAAGCTCAACAAAAAACATACAGATTGGCGGCTGCAACATGCCATCCGGCTTATGACGAGATATTTATCACAAGCTGTTCTCAACGGACAGGCCCAATATCAATGATGCTCAATTAACGCGCAATGGCCAGCCTGAATCTTATGCCCGCGGAAGGCATTACCCTGGTGGAAAATATAGTCAATTCAGCTATTTCCGCCATTCAATGCGGTCAGTGGCGCAAAGGCGCAAAAATCCCATCTATTCGCAGAATGGCCGGGGAGCTGGGCGTCAGTCCCTTCACCGTGGTCGAGGCCTACGATAGGCTGGTGACCTTGGGCTATCTGGCGGCGCGGCCGGGCTCCGGCTTTTACGTGGAGGGAAGGCGGGAAAGCCGGCCGCCCGATCTGCCCGCCGCGCCGCGCGTCTGGCCGGTGGACGAATACTGGCTGCTGCGCAAGATTTACCAGCAGGACGCCAACACCCTGTTCGCGGGCTGCGGCTGGCTGCCCTCGCACTGGTACGACGCCGAGGCCCAGCAAAAAGCGCTGCGGCAGCTGGCCCGCGACGCCGTCGCCGCGCCCGGCTACGGCGACCCCAAGGGCTTTCTGCCCTTGCGCGAGCATTTGGCGGACCGGCTGGCCGAGCGCGGCATCCCCGCCCGAGCCGACGACATCGCGCTGACCCAGGGCGCCAGCCGCGCGCTGGACATGGCCGCCTGCGCGCTGCTGCAGGCCGGGGACACCGTGCTGGTGGACGATCCCGGCTATTGCAATCTGCTGTCCTGCCTGGCGTTTCGCGAGTTCAAGCTGGTGCCGGTGCCCTGGACCGAGCACGGCCCCGACTTGGAACATCTGCGCGCGCTGCTGCTCCAGCATCGGCCGCGCGCCTTCTTCACCAATCCCTGGCTGCAAAACCCCACCGGTGCCAGCTACTCGCCGTCGGTCGCCCACCAGGTGCTGCGCCTGGCCGAGGAGCACGATTTCCTGATCGTGGAGGACAATGTGTCCGCGGACTTCGCCGGCGGCCGCCAACCCGCGCTGGCGGCGCTGGACGGCCTCAAACGCGTGCTCTACATCGACAGCTTCTCCAAATCGCTGTCGCCGGGACTGCGCGTCGGCTATCTATGCGGCCCGTCCGATCTGCTCGAACGCATCGTCCATTACAAGATGATGTCCGGACTGACCTCGCCGGAATTGAACGAGAGGCTGGCGCTGGAACTGGTGTCCGAGGGCCGCTACCGCCGCCAACTGGAACGGCTGCGCGCGCGCTTGTCCGAGGCTCAGGCCCAATGCCAGCAGCTGTTTCTGGAACACGGCTGGCAGTTGTTCGCGCGGCCGTCCAACGGCCTGTTTCTGCTGGCGCGCCCGCCCGGGGAGCTGGACGCCAGACGCTTGGCCGAGCAGGCCCAGCAACACAAAATCCTGCTCGCGCCCGGCCATCTGTTCCGCGCCTACGGCATGCCCTCGGATTGGCTGCGCTTCAACGTCGCTTTCAGCCAGGATCGTAGGCTGTGGGATTTTCTGAGTTGCCCGCCGCAGTGATACCATGCCCTGACCACAGCTTAGCGGAGCCCTCCATGCAACTTGTCGAAATGTTCGTCCATCCGTTGAAATCCTGTCGCGGCCTGTCCTACAGCCGCGCCTTCGCCGGCAAGCAGGGCTTGCTGCACGACCGCGAATGGCTGCTGGCCGGCGACAACGGCCGCTTCTTCACCGCCCGCTCCCACCCGCAGCTGGTGCGCGTGGAGGTGGACCTGATTCCCGGCGGCGCCCTGTTCAAATTTCCGGGCAAGGCGCCGGTGCTGGCGATGAGCACCCAATACCAGCAAGAAGCGCCGGCTACGGTATGGAAGGACAACTTCGCCGCCTATCACGGCGACGCCGCCGTCGATCTCTGGTTCAGCGAGGTGCTGGGCGAGCCCTGCCAGTTGCTGTGGCTGGGCATGCGCTCCAATCGCCGACTGAAGGACAGCGAGCACGCGATGTCCTTCGCCGACGGCTACCCCTATCTGCTGGTGAACCAGGCCTCGCTGGACGCGCTCAACGACGAGCTGGACCAGCCGGTATCGCTGCGCCACTTCCGCCCCAATCTGGTGGTCAGCGGCGATTACGCCTGGGAAGAGGACGATTGGAAGGTGGTCCAGATCGGCGAGGTGGTGTTCGACGTCGCCAAGCCCTGCTCGCGCTGCGTGCTGACCACGGTGGATCCGGATACCGGGATCAAATCGCCGGAACAGCAGCCGCTGCGCACCCTGGTCAGCATTCGCACCTTGCCGGAAGGCGTCTGCTTCGGCGTCAACCTGGTGCCGCGTAATGAAGGCTTGCTGGAATTGGGCGCCGAGTTCAGCGTGCTGGAAACCCGCTACGAGTTCTGATTGTCCAACGCCGGTCCGCCGGCGTTTTTACCGCTTTATGCTGAATAGATTAATGAATCTGCAAGACCTACTCGATCAAATCCACGGCGAAGTCCTCGCCTATTACGGCCAGGGCCGCGTCGCCGATTACATCCCGGCGCTGGCCGAAGTGCCGCCCCGCCAGTTCGGCATGGCCGTCACCACTCTGGACGGCCGGCACTACCGTTGCGGAGACGCCGCCGTCCCCTTCTCCATCCAGAGCATTTCCAAGGCCTTCATGCTGGCGCTGACGCTGGAGGCGGACGGCGACGCCCTGTGGAGCCATGTCGGCAAGGAGCCGTCCGGCAACCCGTTCAACTCGCTGGTACAGCTGGAGTACGAGGACGGCGTGCCGCGCAATCCCTTCATCAACGCAGGCGCCCTCGTGGTGACCGACCGCGCCGTCAGCCATTTTGAAGACGCCCACGGCGCGCTGCTGGCCCGCCTGCGGCAGGAGTCCGGCAACGCCACCTTGTGCGGCAACGCCCGCGTCGCCGAATCCGAACGCGCCCACGGCCACCGCAACGCGGCGCTGGCCCACTTCATGAAAAGCTACGACAACCTCGACAACGAGGTGGAGACCGTGCTGCAGCAATACTTCAACAGCTGCAGCATCGCGATGAACTGTGTGGAACTGGCCAATGCCGGGCTCTTTCTCGCCAACCGCGGCATTACCCGCGACGGCCGGCAATCGCTGAGCCGCAGCCAGGCCAAGCAGATCAACGCGGTGATGCTGACCTGCGGCACTTACGACGCCGCCGGCGAATTCGCCTACCGCGTGGGCCTGCCGGTGAAAAGCGGGGTTGGCGGCGGCATGCTCGCCATCATCCCCGGCAAGATGAGCATCGCCGTATGGAGCCCGGAACTGGACGGCAAGGGCAACTCGGTGTTGGGCCTGGAAGCGCTGGATCGCTTCACCACGCGTACCGGCTTATCGATTTTTTAAGCGCGGGCCTTTATAAAAGCCCACAAAGAAAAACCCGCTCTAGGTTATTCCCCCCAGGTAGGGATACATAGTTAGGGTCTTTTTAGGCAAATTTCTCACCGACACCCCTCTCTGAGGGGTATTTTTTCGCACCGCTACATACAAAGCTATACCCTGATTTGACATAGTATGTAAAAAGAACCCGGTTCTATGCACGACCGCTCTGATCTATAAGTCAGGGTCAGACCCACTCCCAACTCGTTGCCCGCCCAGTACGGTCAGTTGGCTGACTAGCCTGATTGCCTTCCACTACTGCCCTTAATCTTTCTGACAGGCATCTGACGAGAGCGCTTTGACCTTTGGCGTCGTTGCTACGCTTGCGTGTGTGCTGTATAACGTCTGCCCGCTAGCGCCTCATAACTTCTCGATTGGAGCAATGCGATGCCTCCGGCTACTACTTGGCGTGCCACGAAACCCACCGCTATGTCTGGATTGGTACTCTTAGCGACACAACGTCCACAGCCGGTGTCGACGCTGACCTCATGCCGAGCTTCTGCTTGGTGCATCGTGGCAAGACGCTCATCGTGGTCAGCGAGACGCATCAGGTCGTTGGAGAAGGCCGCGGATGGGTGTTTTGACCAGCGCAATGTACAGATAGAGCCCACTTTGTGTTCGTAAAAGTCAAAGCCCGCGTCTACACCGACGCTACGGGTATCTATACGGAGCTTCCGGTTCTTCTGACGCCAGTTGGCGTGCTAGAGCCACTGCTCGACTACTTCCTCTATCGCAGCCACGACCGCAGCCTGGCGTGGATGACGAAGGTAATCCGGTCGGTGCGGATGTTCCTCGAGTACCTGCAGACGAATCCGGCTGAAAGTGACACTTACCGACTATTTCAGAACTTTGCCCAGCGGCTCTACACCGGGACCTTCGATCGGGAGACTGGCCTCGACCCTAGCAACCTGTGCTGGTCACCACGTTCACCGCAGGATGCTTCGCACATCATCACCCACCTGACCGACTTCTTCGACTGGCTTGGCGAGATGCGCCCTGAGGCGGCCAAGGTGAATCCACGCTATGTAGGTGGGGCCTTCGACCGACAGACCGACCAGGCTGCTTACCAATACCGACGCAGCAAGGCCTTCCTGGGTCACACGTGGGCAGCGAACACCTCTCCCGCCGGGAGCGGACACCACGTCCGGAGCCGGCGCCTACCCAAAGTTGAAAAGGGCGAGCCGCCAGCCTTCCCAGAGGAGCACTTCGAGAAGCTGCTGGTCCAAGGATTCTGCGCAGCCGGGCGCTACGACTATCGCAGCATGCTTATCACTCTGCTGCTGCACGGCGCGGGCTTCCGCGAATCGGAGCCTTTCCACCTGTACATCTCGGATGTGTTCCCGGACTCCACCAATCCATCCCAGGCCAAGGTCCTCATCCATCACCCGAGCTACGGTGCCGCACCCGCCGATTGGCGCGACGAGCGGGGACGACCACGTAAAGGTAACCGAGCGGAATACCTCGCCCATCAGTTCGGCCTCGCACACCGCACCGACCTAATGAACTGCCGGCACGCCGGCTGGAAGGGGGGCACACACGATGGGGCCTACTACAAGCAGGCGTACTGGTTCTTGCCGGAATACGGCGAATGGTTTCAACTTCTCTGGTACCGCTACCTGGAACAGGTCGCACGTATTGAGCGCGACCACCCCTTCGCCTTCATCAACCTGCACCGCGAGCCCATCGGTGCCATGTACTCGCTCTCCCAGTACAACAAGGCTCATGCCGCTGCGTGCGAGCGCATCGGACTTACGGTGGGCAAGGCTCTGGGCACGACGCCACACGGCCACCGCCACGCCTACGGCCGCCGCCTGCGAATCGCCGGCGTCGACAAGGCTCTCATCCGTCGTTTCATGCATCACGCCTCGCTGGAAAGCCAGGAGGTCTACACCCAGGCCAGCACCCACGAAGCCCTGGCTGCGCTCGAAGCAGCCATGCAGCGACTGCAAGGCAATCACACCAGAATACAGTCTGCATTTAGCCTATTGCCAGGCATTGAACTTAAATAACTCATTGACTTTCATGACAAAAAAGACGAACACAACTGAGTCGAAAGCATCTACCATTCCGGCCCCAAAAGCCAAAAGAGTGAAGCGTAGTACGGATGTGACCCTCGGCTGGGTTGCGCGGGACTATCCACAGCTCGATTCTTGGCGAATCCTGGCGGTAGAGTGGTTAAAGGGGGAGACCAAGCGTGTTCACGGGCGGCTGGAAGCCTTGGCAGTCTTCTTTGTGCGCTACCTTATCCAGCAGAAGCTGCCGCTCGCCCCTGCAGTGTTCCTCGCACGTGATACGGTCCTGCCCGATTTTTACCGAACATCCTGCCCAGACTCTGGCAGCGGCATCGAATACAATAATTACATCCATACCTTTCTGCACTTTGTGCTACTGAGCGAGTTCAGCGAAGCAGATGATGACTTCAGCCCCCCTGTGGTCTCGCCGGTATTCCATAACCCGGTGCCAAGGATGTCCAAGAGTGGCCTACCGAAGCGCGACGAGAGTGTCCATTCGCCGCTACCCTACGGCTACATAGACGAACTGCGACAGATGCTCGCGGCAGGACCTCACTTTCGTGACTGGCAGTGGGCGCAGAGTGGACTGGGCGCTGAAATTGGCCAGCGTGGGCGAAGCGGTCCTGATTGGTTTGAGGTATCCGAAACCGAGATTGACCGGAGTGACCCAGACTGCGTGTGGCGTGAGCGTACAATGAAAAATGGCACTACCCGCCTGGAAATGTGGAGTCCGGTCCGCTGGGTAGCCCTGCTTGTGAAACTCATCTTACCGTTGCGCACCTTCCAGGTCCGTATGCTGGACTCGGGCGAAGCGGATACCTGGCGCTACGCGGCAGGGAGTTGGACGTTGAATTCGAGCCGGCTCGCGCATGGCAATGAACGGAGACCGCTGCAACAGGGGGTGTTCCGCCGCCGCAGCTTACTCACCGATGGCGAGTCCATATCGACCGTACTCTACATCAATACCAACAAGACCGCTGATATCGCCAAGTCCGGTCCCGAGAAGGGTTACGTATTACCGTGGTCCTTTGGTGGGCCGGTGCAGCAGGATGTCTTCTACTGGCTGGAAAAGCTGCGTAACTGGCAGGAGCAATATAACCCCATCTCGCAGCGTTCCTCTTGGAGGGATCTGGACGGCCGTCACCTCAATGGAAAGAGCGAGATGCAACTCGCAGGCTATCCTGACACTTGCTTCCTCTTCCGCTTGCCCGAGGCAGCCGAGAGCGAGCGTCAGCTTCCCCTGAGGATACATACTTTATTCGCAACGTGGTTTCCTCTGTTGGAAGCACTAGAGCAGCGACTCGCCGACCGAGGTGAAACTCATCGCAACGGCATGCCGATTCGATTCCTCCCACCAGAGGAAGATCAGAACAGAAGGCTAACAACGCTCTTCCCGCTGCACAGCCTGCGCGTCTCCCTCATCACCGCGCTGGCCCTGGAAGGGCAAGTGCCTTTCCCTGTCCTCCAGAAACTCGTTGGCCACAGTCGCCTGTTAATGACCTTGTATTACATCAAACCTGGCGCAACGCACATCCGCGACGTGCTGCTCCGCGCGGCGGAGCGGCTGGAGATGAACAAGGAGGCGAGCATCCAGCACTTCCTGCTCGACACCGAGCATAACGAACTCTTGCAAAAGACCATCTGCAACAGCGTACCCAGCCTCGCCGCCGCAATTCCGCAGCATCCGGCCGCACGCAACCCGGCGGGCTGGATGCCGATGCACCACGGCCTGTGCCTAGTCGGCGGCAATACCAGTGAGGTCGAAGAGAACGGTGCGGTGGGCGGCTGCTATAACGGTGGGTCGATGATTGCCAAGGGTTCTTCGTCAATGAATCCGAAGTACGGGCCCGTTCCGGGCGGAAGTCGGAACTGCGTGCGTTGTCGCTGGTTTGTGACCGAGCCGCACTACCTGCCGGCGTTGGCCGCCCACTTCAACACACTTGCCTACCACTTCGACGAAGCGCGCAATGCCTGTCTCACTCGCGAAAATGAGCTTCAGGGCTTGAAGAAACAGAAAGCTGATGCAGAGGATGCGGGCCGGCCGTTCGCCCGGATGGATGCTTACCAGAAGGCCGAACGGGTGTGGGAGGGCGCCATGAAGCACTTCAGCGACTTCGCGGAGGACCTCGTAGCCTGCTGGCGTCTCATCGAACGCTGCAAGGCGGCGCTCGACGCACCGCAGGAAAAAGGTACCCCGTTGGTGGCCACCGGCACGGTGTGCGACGTGCATGTCGCCTTCGAGGAAACGGAGTCGGAATTGCTCCAGCTCGCCAGTGTATGCGAAAACGTCGAGGTCTACCCCGACCTGGAACCGGGCAAGGCGGTGTTCCGCCGCAGCCAACTGCTCGATGCGGTCCTTTACCGTGAAAACCGGCCTCCCATGTTCATGCTGTTGAACGAACAGGAACAACTGCTCGTAGGCAACGCCTTCATGCGCCGCCTCGCCCAGCAGATGAACCCAGCGAATCCAGCACTTGGCCAACGGGATGTGATCCGCCTAATGGATGCCGGCGTAAGCCTTAGCCAGCACTTCGACATGGACCTTTCCTCACTGCTGGCCACGACAAATCGCGCCCAAGCGTTTCCCATCGGGCACCAGGCCCTCACGGGAGATGATGCATGAATGGTGTGACAGACATCCACCCGGACGCAGTACTTGAGTCGCTACTCGCCAAGGGCGGGCGCTCCAATAAACGGGCGAACTTGACGAAGATGCACGAACTGTGTCGCAAGCAGCATGCCACCGGCTCCCGTGACTTCTCGCTGCCTACCATCGGTCGCTTGGCTGAAGCAGAAGGCATCCTGAAAGGTCGAGCGCTCTACAATGCCCAGTCCGCCGACTACCGGGCGCTTATCGAAGCCTGGGTGGCCTACGCCGGGCCGCCCGCGTCTAAGCCTCCAAAGACGCTGGCGAGCCACGAATACCTGATGCGAATTGAGGACCCAGCCATTCGCTCCATCATGCAGGCTATTATCGTCGAACGGGATAAGCTCAAGGCGCAACTCAATGTCCTAAGGGGCAACACGCAAGTGACCGTCGACCGTCGTCCACTGGGAGCAACTTTCTCGACTGTCCCCAGCGTGTCTCCAGTGGCCGTGCTAGAGCTGGCAGCACAGCTGACTCCATCAGAGCGTGAAGCCTTACAGAAGGCAGTATCGACCGACTATCTGGAAGAGCGCGGCCTGCGCGAAGGCAGCCACGGCGAAATCGTCAACGAACGTGGGCGGACGGTTTTTGAGGTGGGCTTTGCCCGGGGAATCCGCAAGGTGCTGGGCGAATGACACCGGCTGCGCCCTCACGACGAGTATGGAATCTGGCCCCCCAGAGATACAAGTCGCATAATACGAAAAGCGCCGACGTTACCGCCGGCGCTTGGAAGTTACTATGCATTATGATGTATTTCTACATCGCAAGACTTTGATGCAGAGAAGGCTTTACTAAAAAGCTTTCGTAGCCACTTACTCACGAACTATGTACCGTTAGGATATAAGTTCCATTGGCGGGTCTTTTCTTTTACGGCAATGAAAAAAGCCAGGCTTGCGCCTGGCTTTTTCCTCAACTTCGTCGATTACTCGGCGGAGTTGTCTTCAACCGCTACGGCATCTTCCGGACGGTCCACCAGCTCTACCAGAGCCATCGGGGCGTTGTCGCCCTTGCGGAAACCGTACTTCAGGATACGCACATAGCCGCCGTTGCGGGCGGAGAAGCGCGGGCCGAGCACGTCGAAGAGTTTAACCACGATATCGCGGTCACGAGTGCGGTCAAACGCCAGACGACGGTTGGCGAGAGACGGCTTTTTGCCGAGCGTGATCAACGGCTCGGCCACACGACGCAGTTCCTTGGCTTTCGGCAGCGTGGTCACGATCACTTCGTGCTTCAGCAGCGAGTTGGCCATGTTACGCAGCATCGCCAGACGATGGCTGGTCGTGCGGTTCAGTTTACGATTACTGTAACGATGACGCATTGTTAATGTCCTTTTATCTCAAACCTTACGGCTTTTCGAGGCCAGCAGGCGGCCAGTTCTCGAGTTTCATCCCGAGAGTCAGGCCTTTGGAAGCGAGAACTTCCTTGATCTCGTTCAGCGACTTGCGGCCGAGGTTCGGAGTCTTCAGAAGCTCGGTTTCAGTACGCTGGATCAGATCGCCGATGTAATAAATGTTCTCAGCTTTCAGGCAGTTGGCCGAACGAACCGTCAGTTCAAGATCGTCTACCGGACGCAGCAGGATCGGATCGATCGGCGGCGCCTTTTCAACGACTTCTTCAACCGCTGTGCCTTGGAGATCGGCAAAGATCGACAGTTGATCCATCAGAATACGGGCAGCGTTGCGCACTGCCTGTTCCGGCTCGATTACGCCGTTGGTCTCGATATCGAGTACCAGGCGGTCGAGGTCGGTACGCTGCTCAACACGGGCGCTTTCCACAGCAAAGCTCACGCGGCGAACCGGCGAGAAGGAAGCGTCCAGTTGAATGGTACCGATGGAACGGTTGTCTTCATGATTGGATCGAACCGACACCGGCTGATAGCCGCGGCCTTTTTCGATCTTGATCTCCATGTCGATCTTACCGCCAGAGGAGATGTGACAAATCACGTGGTCCGGATTGATCACTTCCACATCGTGCGGCAGTTCGATATCGCCAGCCAAGACAGCGCCTTCGCCGTCCTTTTTCAAGGACAGAACGACACTGTCACGACCATGCAGCTTAAGCACTACGCCCTTGAGGTTGAGGAGGATGTCAACGACATCCTCGCGCACGCCATCAAGTGCGGAATACTCATGCAAAACGCCAGCGATAGTCACTTCGGTCGGAGCATAGCCCGGCATCGACGACAGCAGAATCCGGCGCAGCGAGTTACCCAGAGTATGAGCGTAGCCGCGCTCGAACGGCTCCATCGACACACGAGCGTGAGTGGCGGAAACCGGCTGAACGTCGATAAGACGAGGTTTCAGAAATTCCGAAGCGCTGTTTTGCATAGTCATTCCCTAAGAGCTAGCGATTACTTGGAGTAGAATTCCACAACGAGTTGTTCGTTGATATCGCTAGACAGTTCGGAACGTTCCGGAGCGGATTTGAAAGTGCCTTCCATTTTCTTGGAGTCAACCAGGACCCAAGACGGGAAACCACCCTGCTCGGCCAGAGCCAGACCTTCTACGATACGGGCCTGTTTCTTGGCTTTTTCACGGACGGACACTACGTCACCGGCTTTAACCTGGTAGGACGGAATGTTCACAACCTGGCCGTTCACAACGATAGCCTTGTGGCTAACCAGCTGGCGCGCTTCGGCGCGAGTGGAGCCAAAGCCCATGCGATATACAACGTTGTCCAGGCGGGCCTCGAGCAGCTTCAGCAGGTTTTCACCCGTGGAGCCTTTACGACGCACAGCTTCCGCAAAGTAATTGCGGAACTGACGCTCGAGTACACCGTAAATACGACGGATTTTCTGCTTTTCACGCAGTTGCACACCGTAGTCAGACAGGCGGCTCTTACGAGCACCATGCTGGCCCGGAGGGCTATCCAGTTTGCACTTGGAATCCAGTGCACGACGTGCGCTCTTCAGGAAAAGGTCGGTGCCTTCACGACGAGCGAGTTTGCACTTAGGGCCGATATAACGTGCCATGTTCTCACACTCTCCGAATTAGATACGACGTTTTTTGGGCGGACGGCAACCGTTGTGCGGTACCGGCGTCACGTCGGAGATGCTGGTGATCTTGAAACCCAGCGCGTTGAGTGCGCGAACAGCGGATTCACGACCCGGACCCGGGCCCTTGATACGAACTTCGAGGTTCTTCACACCGTATTCTTGGGCAACTTTACCAGCGTGCTCTGCTGCTACTTGAGCAGCAAAGGGTGTACTCTTGCGCGAGCCCTTGAAACCAGCGCCGCCAGAGGTAGCCCAAGACAATGCATTGCCTTGACGGTCGGTGATCGTGATGATGGTGTTGTTGAACGAAGCGTGCACGTGCACGATACCTTCGCTAACAGACTTGCGCACTTTCTTGCGTACACGAACTGCTGTGTTTGCTTTAGCCATTATCTGTTGTTCCTATTGATTACTTCTTGCCGGCGATCGCCTTACGCGGTCCCTTGCGGGTACGAGCGTTAGTGCGAGTGCGCTGACCGCGGCACGGCAGGCCACGACGATGGCGGAAGCCGCGATAGCAGCCCATGTCCATCAGACGCTTGATGCTCATGGTGACTTCGCGGCGCAGATCACCTTCAACGGTGAACTTGGCGACTTCGTCACGCAGAGTTTCCATCTCGGCGTCCGTCAGATCCTTCACTTTCGTGGAAGGGTTCACGCTGGCAGCAGCACAAATCTGCTGGGCGCGAGTCTGACCGATGCCAAAAATTGCCTGCAGGCCGATAACGGCATGCGCATGATTGGGGATGTTTACCCCTGCAATACGGGCCATACTCTTTCCTTAAGCCTTAAGACCTTGAAAAGTTTGCGATTGTAACACGCAAATCCAGGTCTAACAAATGTTAGCCTTGTTTTTGCTTGTGACGCGGATCCGTGCAAATCACGCGAACTACGCGATTGCGACGAATGATTTTGCAGTTGCGGCAAATCTTCTTTACCGAAGGCTGTACTCGCATGTCAGTTCCTTTCAATCCTCTAAAAGAGCAAGTGCGTTATTTCGCACGGAACACTATCCGGGACAGGCAGGACCGCGGGGGGATTCCCCTCGCCCCAAACCGCCGTCAGATTGGATGCGAATGCCTTCGCAATCGCACCCCGTCTGAAGTGCCCGGTTACCACGTGTCCATTCACAAGCAAAACTCCGAAGCGAACTTCGGAATTTCGCACTGCATCTGGATGGTGTCTTCCTTAGCCAATAACCCAGCGTGAGCTCAAGTTGTCAGCGCGTGAGCGCGTTGCCTTTGAAGTTGGCCTTCTTCAGCAAGCTCTCGTACTGATGCGACAGCACGTAAGACTGTACCTGCGCCATGAAATCCATGGTAACCACCACGATGATCAGCAGCGAGGTGCCGCCGAAGTAGAACGGTACGTTCCACTTCAAGATCAGGAATTCCGGCAGCAAGCAGACCAGTGTGATGTAGATCGCACCAATCAGCGTCAGCCGCAGAATGATCTTCTCGATGTATCGGGAAGTCTGCTCACCTGGACGAATACCCGGGATGAAAGCACCGCTCTTCTTCAAGTTGTCAGCCGTTTCCTTCGGGTTGAATACCAACGCCGTGTAGAAATAGCAGAAGAAGACGATGGCCGCCGCATACAGCAGCACGTAGATCGGCTGACCGGGATGCAGTTTGTCTGCAATGCCCTTCAACCAGCCCATGTGCTCGCCCTGGCCAAACCAACCGAGAACGGTGGCCGGGAACAGGATGATGCTGGACGCGAAAATCGGCGGAATCACCCCCGCCATGTTGAGCTTGAGCGGCAGATGCGTGCTCTGGCCCTGCATGACGCGATTGCCTACCTGCCGCTTGGCGTAGTTCACCAGGACTTTGCGTTGGCCGCGCTCGGCGTACACCACCACATAAGTCACTACGATCACTCCGACAAACAACACTACGGCAAACAGGATGGGCAAAGAACCCTGACTGGTCAGAGTCAAGGTCTTGCCGATCGCAGCCGGAACGCCTGCGGCGATACCCGCGCAGATGATCAACGAAATACCGTTGCCAATTCCGCGCTCGGTGATCTGCTCGCCCAGCCACATGAGGAACATGGTGCCGGTTACCAGCGATACGACTGTCGTCAGGTAGAACTCCCACTGCGGAGTCACCACCAGGTTAGGCTGCTTGTACAGCATCACCGCAATGCCGAAACTTTGGAAAGTCGCGAGCAAAACGGTGGCGTAACGTGTGTACTGGGTTATCTTACGACGTCCCGCATCGCCCTCCTTCTTCAGCTGCTTGAGGCTCGGAAGAACCTCGGAGGCAAGCTGAAGAATGATGGAGGCGGAGATGTACGGCATGATGCCGATGGCAAACACCGTAAACCTCGAGAGGGCGCCGCCCGAGAACATGTTGAACATGTCGAGCAGGCCCGTCTGCGATGAGTGGAACAACTTCGCTAGCTCGGCAGGGTTGATACCCGGAACCGGAATGTGGGCACCGATGCGATAAACGATCAGGGCACCAATCAGGAACCAGATTCGACGCTTGAGATCACCAAACTTATTGGCATTTGCCACTAGAGAAGTATTCGCCACAGATTATTGCCTTATTCTACGCTGCCGCCGGCAGCTTCGATGGCGGCGCGAGCGCCGGCAGTTACGCCAACGCCGCGCAGTTTTACTGCGCGCTCAATCTTGCCGGACAGCACCACCTTGGCGGACGTCACCTGGATGGAAGCCAGACCAGCTTGCTTGAGAGAGAGCAGGTCGATTTCATCAACCGGCAGCAGGTTCAGTTCGGACAGGCGAATCTCGGCAACCTTGCCTGCGTTCAGCGACTTGAAGCCGCGCTTCGGCAGACGACGTTGCAGCGGCATTTGACCGCCTTCGAAACCAACCTTGTGGAAACCACCTGCACGGCTCTTCTGACCTTTGTGACCGCGGCCACAAGTCTTGCCCAGGCCGCTGCCGATGCCACGGCCTACACGGCGCTTGGCATGCTTGGCGCCGGCACCCGGCTGTACAGTGTTCAGCAGCATCGCTTAGCCCTCGAATTTCAACAAGTAGCTGATCTTGTTGATCATGCCACGGTTTTCAGGGGTATCGAGCACTTCAACAGTCTGGCGAATCTTCTTCAGACCCAGACCACGGGCGCAAGCCTTGTGAGACTCCAGGCGACCGATCAGGCTCTTTACCAGAGTGACCTTTACAGTCTTGGCGTTACTCATGGCTCACCCCCAGGATGTCCTCGACGCTCAGGCCACGCTTGGAGGCGATTTGCGCCGGGGTGTTGATGTTGCTCAGACCATCCAGAGTTGCACGCACCACGTTGTACGGGTTGGTGGAACCATGAATTTTCGCCGAGACGTTATGAACACCCATAGCATCAAAGATAGCGCGCATCGGGCCGCCGGCTTTCACACCGGTACCTTCTTTAGCGGGCTGGATGAATACAGTAGTAGCGCCGTGCTTGCCAACCACAGTGTGGTGGAAAGTGCCGTTTTTCAACGGAACCTTAACCATGTTGTGGCGAGCTTGTTCCATTGCCTTTTGTACGGCAACCGGAACTTCCTTGGAACGGCCCTTACCCATGCCGATTCCGCCATCGCCATCACCAACCACGGTCAAGGCGGAGAAAGCCATGATACGGCCGCCTTTAACCACTTTGGTGACGCGGTTGACGCTGATCATTTTCTCGACCAGACCGTCGCCACGATCTTCCGTTTCGTGTTTAGCCATTCTTCACTCCGAATTAGAATACGAGACCGTGTTCGCGAGCGGCGTCAGCCAGCGCTTTCATACGACCGTGGTATTTGAAACCAGAGCGGTCGAAAGCAACTTTCTCGATGCCAGCAGCTTTTGCTTTTTCAGCAATGCGCTTGCCGATCACGGCTGCAGTTGCCACGTTGCCGCCATTTTTGAGATCAGCGCGCACGTCGGCTTCCAGCGAAGAAGCGCTGGCCAGTACTTTGCTGCCGGTCTCATCAACGATCTGGGCATAAATGTGGCTATTGGTGCGATACACAGTGAGACGCACCATCTTGAGCTCCGCGATCCGGGCACGGGTTTTACGTGCGCGGCGGAGTCGAGCTTGTTTCTTGTCCATATCAGTGCCTCAG
Organism: Chromobacterium rhizoryzae; assembly: GCF_020544465.1. Lineage (NCBI taxonomy): Bacteria > Pseudomonadati > Pseudomonadota > Betaproteobacteria > Neisseriales > Chromobacteriaceae > Chromobacterium > Chromobacterium rhizoryzae. The sequence goes on along the minus strand of NZ_CP066126.1, from coordinate 580,710 downwards.
TTACTTCTTCTTGGTTTCTTTCAGAACCACAACCTCATCAGCGTAACGAACGCCCTTGCCTTTGTACGGCTCAGGAGCGCGGTAAGCGCGGATTTCGGCAGCCACCTGGCCAACGCGCTGTTTGTCAGCGCCTTTGATCAGGATCTCGGTCTGACTCGGGGTCTCAGCTTTAACGCCTTCAGGCATTTGATGAGCCACCGGGTGGGAGAAACCCAGAGACAGGTTCAGGGTGTCGCCTTGAGCCTGGGCACGATAGCCCACGCCTACCAGCTGCAGCTTCTTCTCGAAGCCTTTGGACACGCCGGTAACCATATTGTTCAGCAGCGCGCGCAGGGTGCCGGACATGGCACGAGCGAATTTGCTGTCGTTCTTGGCGGCGAATGTCAGTTGGCCGTTGTCCAGCTTGACATCTACCTCTTCGCACAGAGCGGTGCTCAGGGAGCCCAGGGCGCCCTTAACAGTCACTTCTGCAGCGCCGAACTTCACTTCGACGCCAGCCGGGATGACTACGGGATTCTTAGCTACGCGAGACATTTGACCCCCTTAAGCCACGACGCACAGCAACTCGCCGCCGATGCCGGCCGCGCGCGCTTTGCGATCAGTCATAACGCCTTTGGAGGTGGACAGGATAGCCACGCCCAAGCCATTCATGACTTTCGGGATTTCGGTGGAGCCCTTGTACACACGCAGGCCAGGGCGGGAGACGCGGTCAATGCGCTCAATCACCGGACGGCCAGCATAGTACTTGAGCTGGATATCGAGAACAGGCTTCTTCTCTTCGCCGGCAACGGCGAAGTCTTCGATGTAGCCTTCTTCTTTCAACACCTGCGCCAGCGCAATTTTCAGCTTGGAAGACGGCATGGAAACTGCCACCTTGGAAGCCATTTGGCCGTTGCGGATGCGGGTCAACATATCGGAAATAGGATCGTGCATGCTCATTTATGTGTCTCCTATTACCAGCTGGCCTTCACAACCCCCGGAATCTCGCCCTTCAGAGCGATTTCACGGAGTTTGTTACGACCCAGACCGAATTTGCGGAATACGCCACGCGGACGACCGGTGATGGCGCAGCGACGACGCTGGCGAACCGGGGAAGCATTGCGCGGCAGCTGCTGCAGTTGCAGGCGAGCTGCAAAGCGCTCTTCTTCCGAGAGGCTTTGATTGTTGATAGTCGCGATAAGGGCTTCGCGCTTGGCAGCAAATTTTGCAGCCAGCTTGACACGCTTCTCTTCGCGCTGAATCAGTGCAAGTTTTGCCATGTGCTTAACCCTTGAACGGGAACTTGAACGCGGCCAGCAAAGCGCGGGCCTCTTCGTCAGTCTTCGCGGTGGTGGTAACAGTAATGTTCATACCACGCAGAGCATCGATCTTGTCGTACTCGATTTCCGGGAAGATGATCTGTTCTTTAACGCCCATGTTGTAGTTGCCGCGGCCGTCGAAAGACTTGGCGGAAACACCACGGAAGTCGCGAACGCGCGGCAGCGCGATCGTCACCAGGCGGTCCAGGAACTCGTACATGCGTTCGCGACGCAGAGTTACCTTGCAACCTACCGGGTAGTGATCGCGAATCTTGAAGCCTGCGATGGATTTGCGAGCGGTGGTGACAACCGGCTTCTGGCCGGCGATCTTTTCCAGGTCGCCCACGGCGAAATCCATTACCTTTTTATCGGCAACAGCTTCGCCCACACCCATGTTCACAGTGATCTTCTCAATGCGCGGGACTTGCATGATCGACTTGTAGCCGAACTGTTTCATCAGTTCAGGCACTACGGTGTCTTTGTAGAAATCGTAGAGACGTGCCATGTTTTGTTCCTTACGCGCCAATGACTTCGCCGTTGGACTTGAACACGCGTACCTTGCGGCCGTCTTCAAGAACCTTGAAGCCTACGCGGTCAGCCTTTTGGCTTGCCGGATTGAAAATGGCGACGTTCGATGCGTCAACAGGCATGGTCTTTTCAACGATGCCGCCGGCCACGCCACGCACCGGATTCGGCTTCTGGTGTTTCTTGGCGACATTCACGCCTTCAACAACCAGTTTCTCGTCCAGAACGCGCAGAACGGTGCCGCGCTTACCTTTGTCTTTGCCGGTGATTACTACGACTTCATCACCCTTGCGAATTTTGCGCATGCGATCTCCTTACAGTACTTCAGGAGCCAGCGAAACGATCTTCATGAAGCGCTCGGTACGCAGTTCACGCGTAACAGGCCCGAAGATACGAGTGCCGATAGGCTCAAGCTTGTTGTTGAGCAGGACGGCGGCATTGCCGTCGAACTTGATCAACGAGCCATCCGGACGACGCACGCCTTTGGCAGTGCGAACCACAACCGCGTTGTAAACGTCGCCTTTTTTGACGCGTCCGCGCGGAGCAGCATCCTTGATGGTCACCTTGATGATGTCGCCTACGCTTGCATAGCGACGCTTGGAACCGCCCAATACCTTGATGCACATAACGTGACGCGCACCTGTATTGTCAGCGACCTCAAGCATGGTCTGCATTTGGATCATGTGATGATTACCTTTCTAATCCAACTTTATCCGTCACTCTCACCTGCCGGTTTCTCGCATAAGAGCAAGACCAAACAGACGAAACGCCACAGAAACTGTGGCGTATCCAACGGCCAGTTTTGGACCCCGTAAGGGCGGAACTCCTACTCGATAGGAGTAGGAAGATGGCCATTATACAGGGAGCTCTCGCCCCCTGCAAGTCTTTACACCTGGCGGGATTTCTCTACCAGGGCAGTTACCACCCACGTCTTGGTCTTCGAGAGCGGACGGGACTCGCTGATAACAACGATATCGCCGGCCTTGAACTCGTTGTTCTCGTCGTGCGCGTGGAACTTCTTAGAACGACGGATAATTTTGCCGTAGATCGGGTGCTTTACTTTGCGCTCGACCAGTACGGTCACGGTCTTATCCATCTTGTCGCTGACTACGGTACCGGTCAGCGTACGTACCACTTTGGTTTCGCTCATCTTAAACTGCCTTTTCTTTCAGAACGGTGCGCACGCGAGCGATGTCGCGACGTACTTTCTTCAGTTCAGAGGTCTTGGCGAGTTGCTGAGTGGCGTGCTGCATACGCAGAGCAAACTGGGCCTTCAAGAGGCTAAGCAGTTCCGCCTTCAGCTCGTCAACAGTTTTGGCTTTCAGTTCGGACGCTTTCATTACTGACCTACCTGTCTAGTTACAAACACAGTGGCGATCGGCAACTTGGCTGCGGCCAGACGGAAAGCTTCACGAGCGAGTTCCTCGGAAACACCATCCATTTCATACAGCATCTTGCCAGGCTGGATTTCGGCCACGTAGTACTCCGGAGAGCCTTTACCCCCGCCCATACGAACTTCAGCAGGCTTGGAGGTGATCGGCTTGTCCGGGAAGATGCGGATCCAGATGCGGCCGCCACGTTTGATGTGACGGGTCATCGCGCGACGCGCAGCTTCGATCTGGCGCGCGGTCAGACGACCACGACCAACCGCCTTCAGACCGAAATCACCAAAGCTCACTTTGTTGCCACGAGTAGCGATACCCGTGTTGCGGCCTTTATGCTGTTTACGGTACTTGAGTCTAGTTGGCTGCAGCATTTCGAGCACCCTTTCTCGATTTCTTCTCGGTCGCTACCGGAGCCGGCTGAACTTGACCCGGCTTGAGCTCGCCCTTGTATACCCATACCTTGATGCCGATGATCCCGTAGGTGGTCTTGGCTTCGGAGGTTGCGTAGTCTACGTCTGCGCGCAGGGTATGCAGCGGCACGCGGCCTTCGCGGTACCATTCGCTACGAGCGATGTCGATACCGTTCAGACGGCCGGAGCTCATGATCTTGATGCCTTGAGCGCCCATGCGCATTGCGTTTTGCATAGCGCGTTTCATGGCGCGACGGAACATCACGCGCTTCTCCAGCTGGGAAGCGATGCCGTCGGCGATGATTTGAGCGTCCAGTTCCGGCTTGCGAACTTCTTCGATGTTCACATGCACAGGAACGCCCAGGCGCTTTTGCAGTTCTTGCTTGAGCAGCTCGATGTCTTCGCCTTTTTTACCGATCACAACACCCGGACGGGCGCTGTGGATGGTGATGCGGGCGGACTTAGCCGGGCGCTCGATGGTCACACGGCCAACCGAAGCGTGACCCAGACGCTTTTTCAGGAATTCGCGAACTTCGATATCCTGCTTCAGCATTTCCGGGAAGTTCTGCGAATTCGCGAACCACTTGGAAGACCAGTTTTTGTTAACGGCAAGACGGAATCCCGTCGGATGAATCTTCTGACCCATTTCTTACCCCTTAATTGCCAACGGTCAACGAGATGTGGCAGGTCTGCTTTTCGATGCGATTACCACGACCCTTAGCACGGGCAGTGAAACGCTTCAGACTAGCGCCTTTGTCAACGAAGATGCCGGTGACACGCAGGGTGTCAATGTCGGCGCCTTCGTTGTGCTCGGCGTTAGCGATGGCAGATTCCAGCACTTTCTTGATGATTACCGCGCCCTTCTTCGGGGAGAAGGCCAAGATATTCAGAGCCTGATCAACGGACTTGCCGCGGATCAGATCGGCCACCAGGCGGCATTTTTGTGCCGACAGGCGAACGCTTTTCAGATTTGCAGATACTCTCATCGCTTCACCTTATCTCTTCTTCGCCTTCTTATCGGCCGCGTGGCCTTTGAAGGTACGAGTCAGGGAGAATTCGCCCAGTTTATGGCCGACCATGTTTTCGGAAACATAAACAGGCACATGGGTGCGACCGTTGTGCACAGCGATGGTCAGACCAATGAAATCCGGCAGGATGGTCGAACGACGGGACCAAGTCTTGATCGGACGCTTGTCGCTGGTTGCCCGCACCGCATCTACTTTTTTCAGCAGATGCAGATCAACGAACGGGCCTTTTTTCTGCGAACGTGCCATTGTCAATTACCCTTTTTTGGAATAGCGACGGCGTACAATCATATTGTCGGTACGCTTGTTGCGACGGGTACGGAAGCCCTTAGTCGGAGTACCCCACGGGCTAACCGGCACGCGGCCTTCGCCAGTACGGCCTTCACCACCACCGTGCGGGTGGTCAACCGGGTTCATGGCAACGCCACGAACGGTCGGACGGATACCGCGCCAGCGAGTAGCGCCAGCCTTGCCCAGCTTGCGCAGGGAGTGCTCTTCGTTACCCACTTCACCAACAGTCGCTCGGCAATCAACGTGCACCAGGCGAATTTCGCCCGAACGCAGACGCAACTGAGCGTAAGCGCCTTCGCGAGCCAGCAGCATCGCGGATGCGCCAGCGGAACGAACCATCTGGGCGCCCTTGCCAGGCTGCATTTCCACGCAGTGGATAGTGGTACCCACCGGGATATTGCGGATCGGCAGAGCGTTACCGGCCTTGATCGGAGCTTCCGCGCCGGACAACAGCTCGGCGCCGGCCTTCACACCGCGCGGGGCGATGATGTAGCGACGCTCGCCATCGGCGTAGCACAGGAGGGCGATGTGGGCGGTGCGGTTCGGATCGTATTCGATGCGTTCCACTTTCGCCGGGATGCCATCCTTGTTGCGACGGAAGTCGATGATGCGGTAGTGCTTCTTATGGCCACCGCCACGATGACGCGTGGTGATGTGACCATTGTGGTTACGGCCACCGGTGGAAGATTTCTTTTCCAACAGGGCGGCGTGCGGAGCACCTTTGTGCAGGTCAGGGTTTACTACCTTGACAACGGCACGGCGGCCCGCGGAAGTCGGTTTTACCTTAACGATAGGCATGCTCTATCTCCTTACTCCGCTGCGGCCGGGGTAGCGGTCAGATCAATTTCTTGACCTTCCACCAGGCTAACGTAGGCCTTTTTCCAGTCACTGCGACGACCGATGGAACGGCCAAAGCGCTTAACCTTGCCCTTGACATTGACAGTGGAAACACCTTCAACTTTTACATTGAACAGCATTTCAACAGCAGCCTTGATTTCCGGCTTGGTCGCATCTTTAGCAACGCGGAACGCCATTTGCTGGTTCTTCTCAGCAATCATGGTGCTCTTTTCGGAAACGATGGGAGCAAGAATTACTTGCAACAGACGTTCTTGATTCATGCCCACTGCTCCTCAAGTTGCTTCACAGCGTCGCGAGTGATCACGGTCTTCTTGAAGCGCAACAGGCTGTACGGGTCAGCTTGAACCGCCTCGATAACCAGCACGTTCGTCAGGTTACGCGAAGAGAGATAGAGGTTTTCGCTCAGCTCGCTAGTGATGAACAAAGCTTGCTCCAGGCCCATGGGCTGAACGGCGCCAACGAATTCTTTGGTCTTCGGGCTTTCAACGTTCAGTTCGTCAACCACGATCAGACGCTCGTCGCGGACCAGCTGCGACAGAATCGCGGCCATGCCTGCACGGAACATCTTGCGGTTAACTTTCTGGGTGAAGTTCTCGTCCGGCTTGTTCGGGAAGGCACGGCCACCACCACGACGGTTCGGGGTGGAAGTCATACCGGCACGAGCGTTACCAGTACCTTTCTGACGGAAAGGCTTCTTGGTCGAGTGCTTCACTTCAGCACGGGTCAGCTGGGCGCGGTTGGCGCTACGAGCATTCGCCAGGAATGCGGTAACGACCTGGTGCACCAGAGCTTCGTTGTACTCGCGGCCGAACAAAGAGTCGGACACTTGCAGGCTGCCAACAGCCTTGCCTTGGGTATTGATTACATTCAATTCCATCACGCACCTGCCTTCACGCTAGGACGAACGACAACGTCACCGTTCTTGGCGCCAGGAACAGCACCTTTAACCAGAATCAGTTGACGCTCGGCATCGACACGAACGATTTCCAGGCACTGCACGGTGCTCTTGACGTTACCGTATTGGCCCGCCATGCGCTTACCCGGGAAAACGCGGCCCGGATCTTGCGCCTGACCGATGGAACCCGGCGTGTTATGCGAACGCGAGTTACCATGGGAAGCACGGTTGGAAGAGAAGTTGTGACGCTTGATCACGCCGGAGAAGCCTTTACCTTTGGAGGTGCCGGTTACATCAACCAGTTGACCAACGGTGAAGATCTCAACAGCGATGGCATCGCCCGGCTTGAAGTTGGACAGATCGGAGGCGGTCAGCGGAAACTCGACCAGACCCAGACCTGCTTCAACGCCAGCCTTGGCGAAGTGGCCCGCGGCAGCCTTAACAACACGGCTGGCCTTTTTGGAGCCATAGGTAACCTGCACGGCATTGTAGCCGTCGGTTTCAGCAGTTTTGATTTGCGTGACGCGGTTAGCGGACATGTCCAGCACAGTTACCGGGATGGTTGCGCCATCTTCGGCAAAAATGCGGGTCATGCCGACTTTGCGACCGACAAGACCTAAACTCATGTTTATTTCCTTTTTCAGGCGCCGATTACGATTGACCGGCATAAAAAACACGACAGAAAAAACAAAAACGGACTCGCCAAAATGGCGAGTCCGCTAATGTATCACAGAAAATTCAAGAATCGCAAGAACTTAGCTCGCAAACCCTTGAACTTAAGCGATTACTGCAGCTTGATTTCCACATCAACACCGGCCGGCAGGTCGAGCTTCATCAGAGCGTCGACGGTCTTGTCGGTCGGATCCACGATGTCCATCAGACGCAGGTGAGTGCGGATTTCCAGCTGGTCGCGGGAAGTCTTGTTCACGTGCGGGGAACGCAGAACGTTGAAACGCTCGATTTTGGTCGGCAGCGGAACCGGGCCCTTAACAACGGCGCCGGTGCGCTTGGCGGTTTCAACGATTTCCTGAGCAGAGCGATCGATCAGGTTGTAATCGAAAGCTTTCAGGCGGATGCGGATTTTCTGGCTAGACATTAGATTCTCCGATCCTTAAGCGATGATCTTGGCAACAACGCCGGCGCCGACGGTACGACCGCCTTCGCGGATGGCGAAACGCAGACCATCTTCCATGGCGATCGGAGCGATCAGCTCAACCGTGATCTCCACGTTGTCGCCCGGCATTACCATTTCCACGCCTTCCGACAGAGTAACGGCGCCCGTTACGTCGGTGGTGCGGAAGTAGAACTGCGGACGGTAGTTCGCGAAGAACGGGGTGTGACGGCCACCTTCGTCTTTGCTCAGTACGTATACCGAAGCCTGGAACTTGGTGTGCGGGGTGATGGAACCCGGCTTAGCCAGTACCTGACCACGCTCAACGTCTTCACGCTTGGTGCCGCGCAGCAGCACGCCCACGTTGTCGCCGGCTTGACCTTGGTCCAGCAGCTTGCGGAACATTTCCACGCCGGTGCAAGTGGTCTTCGCGGTAGCCTTCAGGCCCACGATTTCCAGTTCTTCGCCGACTTTAACAATGCCGCGCTCTACGCGACCGGTTACCACGGTGCCGCGGCCGGAGATCGAGAACACGTCTTCGATCGGCAGCAGGAACGGCTTGTCGATGGCGCGTTCCGGAGTCGGGATGTAGGAATCCAGAGCAGCAGCCAGCTTGAAGATGGCCGGTTCGCCGTATTCGGACTGGTCGCCTTCCAGCGCCAGACGAGCGGAGCCGATCACCACCGGGGTGTCGTCGCCCGGGAAGTCGTAGGAAGACAGCAGATCGCGAACTTCCATTTCAACCAGTTCCAGCAGCTCAGCGTCGTCCACCAGGTCGGCCTTGTTCAGGAACACGATGATGTACGGAACGCCAACCTGACGGGACAGCAGGATGTGTTCGCGGGTTTGCGGCATCGGACCGTCAGCGGCCGAGCACACCAGGATAGCGCCGTCCATCTGGGCAGCACCGGTAATCATGTTCTTAACGTAGTCGGCGTGACCCGGGCAGTCTACGTGAGCGTAGTGACGGGACTCGGTTTCGTATTCTACGTGAGCGGTATTAATGGTAATACCACGAGCCTTCTCTTCCGGCGCGCTGTCGATCTGGGAGTAGTCTTTGGCTTCGCCGCCGAACTTCTTGGACAGAATGGTGGTGATAGCAGCGGTCAGAGTGGTTTTACCATGGTCCACGTGACCGATGGTGCCTACGTTTACGTGCGGTTTGGTCCGCTCAAACTTTTCTTTTGCCATTTTGCAAAAATCCTTAATTAAAGAACATTAGATCGGGACTGACCGGACCTTTCGGCCCGGCCAGCCTCAGCGCGCATTACTTGCGAGCGGCCATTACGGCGTCGGCAACATGCTTCGGAGCTTCGGAGTAGTGCTTGAACTCCATGGAGTAAGTCGCACGACCCTGGGTAGCGGAACGCAGGTCGGTGGAGTAACCGAACATCTCGGCCAGCGGTACTTCGGCCTTGATCTTCTTGCCACCCAAACCATCGTCGTCCATACCCTGAACGATGCCGCGACGACGGTTCAAGTCGCCCATCACATCGCCCATGTACTCTTCCGGAGTTTCCACTTCCACCGCCATCATCGGCTCGAGGATGCACGGACCGGCACGGCGCATGGCTTCTTTGAAAGCCAGGGAACCAGCCAGTTCGAACGCGATCTGCGAGGAGTCGACGTCGTGGTAGGAACCGAAGGTCAGACGCACGGTAACGTCCACCACCGGGAAGCCGGCGAGAATACCGCTGGACAGGGTGTTCTGAATACCCTTGTCCACGGACGGGATGAATTCGCGCGGAATCACACCACCCTTGATCTCGTCGACAAACTTGTAGCCATTGCCCTCGCCGGACGGCTCCAGAGTAATGACTGCATGGCCGTACTGACCCTTACCACCGGACTGCTTGACGTGCTTGCCGTCAACGTCGGTAACGACTTTGGTAATGGTTTCGCGGTAAGCCACTTGCGGAGCGCCAACGTTGGCTTCAACGCCAAATTCACGCCGCATGCGGTCAACCAGAATTTCCAGGTGCAGTTCGCCCATACCGGAAATAATGGTCTGGCCGGATTCTTCGTCGGTACGCACGCGGAACGACGGGTCTTCCTTGGCCAGGCGGTTCAGGGCAACGCCCATCTTCTCCTGGTCGGCCTTGGTCTTCGGCTCAACGGCAACGTGAATCACCGGCTCCGGGAACTCCATGCGCTCCAGGATGATTTCGGCGTTCAGATCGCACAGGGTTTCGCCGGTGGTTACTTCTTTCAAGCCGATGGCGGCGGCGATGTCGCCGGCACGCACTTCTTCCAGCTCGATACGGTCGTTCGCCATCATCTGCACGATACGGCCGATACGTTCTTTCTTGCCCTTGATGGAGTTCAGCACGGTATCACCGGACTTCACCACACCGGAGTAGACGCGGAAGAAGGTCAGCTGACCAACGTACGGGTCGTTCATCAGCTTGAACGCCAGAGCCGAGAACGGCTCGTCGTCGGAAGCGTGACGCTCGGCCGGCTTGCCGTCGGTTTCACCCGCGATGGCCGGAATGTCGATCGGCGCCGGCAGCAGTTCAATCACGGCGTCCAGCATGCGCTGAACACCCTTGTTCTTGAACGCGGAGCCGCACAGCATCGGCTGAATTTCGCAACGCAGGGTACGCTCGCGCAGGCCGGCGATGATTTCTTCCTCGGTCAGCGTTTCGCCGCCCAAGTACTTGTCCATCATCTCGTCGCTGACTTCGGCAGCGGCTTCGACCATTTTCTCGCGCCACTCTTCGGCCACGGAAACCAGATCGGCCGGGATGTCGCCGTATTCGAATTTCATGCCCTGGGACGCTTCATCCCAGATGATGGCCTTCATCTTCAACAGATCGACCACGCCGGTGAAACCATCTTCAGCGCCAATAGGCACGACGATGGGCACCGGATTGCCGCGCAGGCGAGTCTTCACCTGTTCAACCGCACGGAAGAAGTTGGCGCCTTGACGGTCCATCTTGTTCACGAAGGCGATACGCGGAACTTTGTACTTGTTAGCCTGACGCCATACGGTTTCAGACTGGGGCTGAACGCCACCCACCGCGCAGTACACCATCACCGCGCCGTCCAGTACACGCATGGAACGCTCTACCTCAATGGTAAAGTCCACGTGTCCCGGGGTGTCGATGATGTTGAAGCGGTGCTCGGGGAACTGCATCCCCATACCTTTCCAGAAGGTGGTCACAGCAGCGGAGGTGATGGTAATGCCACGCTCCTGCTCCTGCTCCATCCAGTCGGTGGTGGCAGCGCCGTCATGAACCTCGCCCAGCTTGTGGTTCACACCGGTGTAAAACAGAATACGCTCGGTAGTGGTCGTCTTACCGGCGTCAATGTGAGCGGAGATACCGATGTTACGGTAACGCTCAATGGGGGTTTTCCTTGCCACGATCTACACCTTAAATAGTGGGTCTGCTTAGAAGCGGAAGTGCGAGAAGGCCTTGTTGGCTTCTGCCATACGGTGCACTTCGTCACGCTTCTTCATCGCGCCGCCACGGCCTTCGGCCGCGTCGAGCAACTCACCAGCCAGGCGCAGGTCCATGGACTTTTCGCCGCGCTTGCGCGCAGCGTCGCGCAGCCAACGCATGGCCAGAGCCATACGACGCGACGGACGTACTTCAACAGGAACTTGATAGTTGGCACCGCCTACACGGCGGCTTTTTACTTCAACAACCGGCTTGGCGTTGGCCAGAGCGGTGTTGAATACTTCCAGGGCATTCTTGCCGGATTTCTTTTCGATCTGTTCCAGAGCACCGTAGATGATGCGTTCTGCAACGGATTTCTTGCCATCGATCATGACTACGTTCATGAACTTGGACAGGTCCTGGGAACCGAACTTCGGATCCGGCAGGATTTCGCGCTTGGGGACTTCTCTGCGACGTGGCATGTTACTTCCTTAGATTATTCAGTTGAGCTTTGGCTCATGACTACCCAATGGAGCAGTCACTTACTAGACGACCCTGAGTGTTGATCAGGCCGCCTTGAGTGCAACCCAATTACTTGGGACGCTTGGCGCCGTACTTGGAACGAGCCTGTTTACGGTCTTTAACACCTGCGGTGTCGAGGGAGCCGCGAACGGTGTGGTAGCGAACACCCGGCAAGTCTTTTACACGACCGCCGCGGAGCAGCACTACGGAGTGTTCCTGCAGGTTGTGGCCTTCACCACCAATGTAGGAAATCACTTCGAAACCGTTGGTCAGACGAACCTTGCACACTTTACGCAGAGCCGAGTTCGGCTTCTTCGGAGTGGTGGTGTAGACACGGGTGCACACGCCACGCTTCTGCGGGCAGGCTTCCAGCGCAGGCACCTTGCTCTTCGCCTTGATGGCGACGCGGCCTTTGCGAACGAGTTGGTTAATGGTTGGCATTACTATCAGTTCCTAGTTGAAGCTCTCCAGCGGCAACACGCCGCCAGAAAGGACGGAGGATTATATTTTAGTCAACGTCCTACCGTCAATGAAAACAACGCCGCCCCATCACCTTAACCGTTGATAGGGCAGCGTTTTTTCAACACTTTGCGTCAGGGCCTTCCGAGGCGGGCAATTCCGCCCCTTTCCGGCCAGGACGACTAAGCGTTATTCGTTGCTGTCGAGCGCGTCGGCCGGGGCGATGTCGAAGAACTGAGCTTCGGCCGCTTCCAGCGTATGCTGCGTCGAACCGCGACGGGTGCGGTGGTAAGCCAGGCCGGTACCCGCCGGGATCAGACGACCGACGATCACGTTTTCCTTCAGGCCGCGCAAGTCGTCCTTCTTGCCCATGATCGCCGCTTCGGTCAGCACGCGGGTGGTTTCCTGGAAGGAAGCCGCGGAGATGAAGGAGTCGGTGGACAAGGACGCCTTGGTGATACCCAGCAGCACGTTTTCGTACTGCGCAGGCTCACGGCCTTCCGCCAGCATCTTGTCGTTCATTTCCAGCGCGTCGGCGCGTTCCACCTGCTCGCCCTGGATGAACTCGGTGTCGCCGCTGTCGGAGATGATCACGCGACGCAGCATCTGGCGAATGATCACCTCGATGTGCTTGTCGTTGATCTTCACGCCCTGCAGACGATACACCTCCTGCACCTCTTGAACGATGTAGCGAGCCAAGGCCTCGATACCCTGCAGACGCAGAATGTCGTGCGGATCCACCGGACCGTCGACGATGGATTCGCCGCGGTTCACCACCTGACCGTCGTGCACCAGCACGTGCTTGTCTTTCGGGATCAGGTTTTCGTAACCATTGCCTTCCAGATCGGTGATGATCAGGCGCTGCTTGCCCTTGGTGTCCTTGCCGAAGGAAATCGTACCGGTCACTTCCGCCAGCATGCCGGCGTCTTTCGGCGAACGCGCTTCGAACAGCTCGGCCACACGCGGCAGACCACCGGTAATATCGCGGGTCTTGGACGATTCTTGCGGGATGCGGGCCAGCACTTCGCCCTTGCCCACTTCCTGACCGTCGCGCACCGTGATAATGGCGCCCACCTGGAAGGTGATCGATACCGAGGCTTCGGAACCGGCCAGCTTCACTTCGTTGCCGTTGTCGTCCAGCAGCTTCACCAGAGGACGCAGCATCTTGGACTGCGAACCGGCGCGGCGCTTCGGATCGATCACCACCAGCGTCGACAGACCCGTCACTTCGTCGGTCTGCTTGGCTACGGTGTTGCCCTCTTCCACGTTTTCGAACTTCACGCGGCCCGCGTACTCGGTGATGATCGGACGGGTGTGCGGGTCCCAAGTGGCCAACACCGCGCCCGCCTTGATCACCAGACCGTCGGTGACCATCAGGGTCGCGCCGTACGGCACTTTGTGACGCTCGCGCTCACGGCCCATATCGTCGTGGATCACCACTTCGCCGGAGCGGGTGATGACGATCAGCTCGCCCTTGGTGTTCGCCACATAGCGCATCTGACTGGAGAAGCGCACGGTGCCGTTGGACTTGCCCTCCACCTGGCTGGCGGCCGCGTTTCGCGACGCCGCGCCACCGATGTGGAAGGTACGCATGGTCAGCTGGGTGCCCGGTTCGCCAATGGACTGGGCGGCGATCACGCCGATGGCTTCGCCGGCGTTGACGCGCTTGCCGCGCGCCAGGTCGCGACCATAGCACTTGGCGCACAGGCCGTAGCGGGTGTCGCAAGTGATGGCGGTACGCACCTTCACTTCGTCGATGCCCAGGCTGTCCACCACGTCCACCAGATGCTCGTCCAGCAGGGTGCCGGCTTCGATCACGGTCTCGCCGGTGGACGGATCCACCAGGTCGATCGCGGCCACGCGGCCCAGGATGCGGTCGCGCAGCGGTTCGATCACGTCGCCGCCTTGCAGCACGGCCTTCATGGTGAAGCCGTTGCTGGTGCCGCAATCGTCCTCGATCACCACCAAGTCCTGGGTCACGTCGACCAAACGACGCGTCAGGTAACCGGAGTTCGCGGTCTTCAAAGCGGTATCCGCCAGACCCTTACGCGCACCGTGAGTGGAAATAAAGTACTGCAGTACGGTCAGGCCTTCGCGGAAGTTCGCGGTAATCGGCGTCTCGATAATCGAGCCGTCCGGCTTGGCCATCAGACCCCGCATGCCGGCCAGCTGCTTGATCTGGGCGGCGGAACCCCGCGCGCCCGAGTCGGCCATCATGTAAATGGAGTTGAAGGATTCCTGATCGACTTCCTTGCCTTCGCGGTCCAGCACCTTCTGCTTGGACAGCTCGTCCATCATCGCCTTGGCGATCTTGTCGCCGGTGCGGCCCCAGATGTCCACTACCTTGTTGTAGCGTTCGCCCTGGGTCACCAGACCTTGACGGTACTGCTCTTCGATCTCTTTGACTTCCTTCTGCGCGTCGGCGAGCAGGTCGACCTTCTTGGCCGGGATCTGCATATCGTCCACGCAAATGGAGATGCCGCCGCGAGTGGAGTAGGCGAAACCGGTGTACATCAACTGGTCGGCGAAGATCACGGTATCGCGGATGCCGCAACGGCGGAACGATACGTTGATCAGCTTGGAGATTTCCTTCTTCTTCAGCGCCTTGTTGATGTGCTCGAACGGCAGGCCTTTCGGCAGGATGTCGGACAGAATGGCGCGGCCCACGGTGGTGTCGTAACGCTTGATCACCGGCTGGAACTCGCCCTGCTCGTCTTTTTCCCACTCGCGCAGACGCACGGTGATGCGCGTCGCCAGCTCAACCTGACGGGTTTCGTAGGCGCGATGCACTTCCTTGGTGTCCGCAAACACCATGCCTTCGCCCTTGCCGTTCACCTTATCGCGGGTCATGTAGTACAGACCCAACACGATATCCTGTGACGGCACGATAATCGGGTCGCCGTTGGCCGGGGACAGCACGTTGTTGGTGGCCAGCATCAGGGTGCGGGCTTCCATCTGCGCTTCCAGCGACAGCGGCACGTGAACAGCCATCTGGTCACCGTCAAAGTCGGCGTTGAACGCCGCGCAGACCAGCGGGTGCAGTTGGATGGCCTTGCCTTCGATCAGCACCGGCTCGAACGCCTGAATACCCAGGCGGTGCAGCGTCGGCGCGCGGTTCAGCAGCACCGGATGCTCGCGGATCACGTCTTCCAGGATGTCCCAGACTTCCGGCACTTCCTGCTCTACCAGCTTCTTGGCCGCCTTGATGGTGGAGGCCAGACCCATCACTTCCAGCTTGTGGAAGATGAAGGGCTTGAACAGTTCCAGCGCCATTTTCTTAGGCAGGCCGCACTGATGCAGACGCAGGGTCGGGCCCACGGTAATCACGGAACGACCGGAGTAGTCCACGCGCTTACCCAGCAAGTTCTGACGGAAACGACCGCCCTTGCCCTTGATCATGTCGGCCAGCGACTTCAGCGGACGCTTGTTGGCGCCGGTCATCGCCTTGCCGCGACGGCCGTTGTCCAGCAGCGAGTCAACCGATTCCTGCAGCATGCGCTTCTCGTTGCGCACGATGATGTCCGGCGCGCGCAGTTCCAGCAGGCGCTTCAGACGGTTGTTACGGTTGATCACGCGGCGGTACAGATCGTTCAGATCGGAAGTCGCGAAGCGACCGCCGTCCAGCGGCACCAGCGGACGCAGTTCCGGCGGCAGCACCGGCAGCACTTCCAGGATCATCCATTCCGGCTTCATGCCGGAACGTTGGAAGGCCTCCAGCACTTTCAGGCGCTTGGAGATCTTCTTGATCTTGGTGTCGGAGCTGGTGGCCTTGAGTTCGGCGCGCAGAGTCTCGATCTCGCTGTCCAGGTTCAGCTTCTTCAGCAATTCCTTGACCGCTTCGGCGCCCATCATGGCGACGAACTCTTCACCGTACTGGTCTTCCTTGTCCAGGAAGTCCTCTTCGGTCAGCAGCTGACGGTATTGCAGCGGGGTCATGCCCGGATCGGTCACCACGAACGCTTCGAAGTACAGCACGCGTTCGATGTCGCGCAGCGTCATGTCCAGCACCATGCCCAGACGCGACGGCAGCGACTTCAGGAACCAGATGTGCGCGGTCGGGCTGGCCAGCTCGATGTGGCCCATGCGTTCGCGACGCACCTTGGACAAGGTGACTTCCACGCCGCACTTCTCGCAGATCACGCCGCGATGCTTCAGGCGCTTGTACTTGCCGCACAAGCACTCATAGTCCTTCACCGGTCCGAAGATGCGCGCGCAGAACAGGCCGTCGCGTTCCGGTTTGAAGGTACGATAGTTGATGGTTTCAGGCTTTTTTACTTCACCATAAGACCAGGAACGGATCTTGTCAGGCGAGGCGATGCCGATCTTAATCGCATCAAACTCTTCTTCTTGCGTAACTTGCTTAAAGAGGTCGAGCAGAGCTTTCATTGCGTCTCCAGTCAGGGGACAGGCGCGGCGGCTTGCCGCGCCCATTCAACCCAATCAATAACGTTCCAGGTCCATGTCGAGGCCGAGCGAACGGATTTCCTTCACCAGCACGTTGAAGGATTCCGGCATGCCGGCATCGATCTTGTGCTCGCCCTTGACGATGTTCTCGTACACCTTGGTACGACCGGTCACATCGTCCGACTTCACGGTCAGCATTTCCTGCAGGGTGTAGGCGGCGCCGTAAGCTTCCAGCGCCCAAACCTCCATCTCACCGAAACGCTGGCCGCCGAACTGGGCCTTACCGCCCAGCGGCTGCTGAGTCACCAGCGAGTACGGGCCGGTGGAACGCGCGTGCATCTTGTCGTCGACCAGGTGATGCAGCTTCAGATAGTGCATCACGCCCACGGTGACCTTGCGGTCGAAGGCTTCGCCGGAGCGGCCGTCGTACAGGGTCATCTGGGTCTTGGACTCATTAAAGCCCATTTTCTCGGTCAGCGGGTCAGCATCCGGGTAGGCCAGATCCAGCATGTGCTTGATCTCGGTCTCCTTGGCGCCGTCGAACACCGGCGTCGCGAACGGCATGCCCTTGCGCAGATTGTCCGCCAGGGCCAGCACTTCGTTGTCGCTCAGCGAGGCGATGTCCTCGACCTTGCCCGCTTCGTTGTAGATGCGCTCCAGATAGCCGCGCACCAAGGAAGCGTTCTGCTGATCCGTGATCATGCGGTCGATTCGCTCGCCGATACCCTTGGCGGCCCAACCCAGATGCACTTCCAGGATCTGACCGATGTTCATACGCGACGGTACGCCCAGCGGGTTCAGCACGATGTCGACCGGACGGCCGTCGCCCATGTAAGGCATGTCTTCGATCGGCAGGATGCGCGATACCACGCCCTTGTTGCCGTGACGGCCGGCCATCTTGTCGCCGGCCTGCAGGCGGCGCTTAACGGCCAGGTAAACCTTGACCATCTTCTGCACGCCCGGCGGCAGCTCGTCGCCCTGGGTCAGCTTGCGCTTCTTGTCTTCGAACTTGAGGTCGAATTCTTCGCGCTTCTGCGCCAGGCTTTCCTTGATCAGTTCCAGCTGCTTGGCGATGTCTTCATCGGCCATGCGGATGTCGAACCAGTCGTGCTTGGACGGCAGATCGGCCAGGTATTCCTGATCGATCACAGTGCCTTTCACCAGACGCTTCGGACCGCCGTTGGCCACTTTGCCGACGATCAGACGCTCGATACGGCTGAAGGCGTCGTTGTCGAAAATACGCAACTGGTCGTTCAGGTCCAGGCGATAGCGCTTCAGTTCCGAATCGATGATGGACTGGGCGCGCTTGTCGCGCTCAATGCCTTCGCGGGTGAACACCTGAACGTCGATCACGGTGCCCACGGTGCCGGTCGGCACGCGCAGCGAGGTGTCCTTCACGTCGGAAGCCTTCTCGCCGAAGATCGCGCGCAGCAGCTTCTCTTCCGGGGTCAGCTGGGTTTCGCCCTTAGGCGTCACCTTGCCCACCAGCACGTCGCCGGCTTCGACTTCGGCGCCGATGTACACGATGCCGGATTCATCCAGACGGCCGGCCATGCGCTCGGACAGGTTCGGGATGTCGCGGGTGATTTCCTCGGGGCCCAGCTTGGTGTCGCGGGCAACCACGGACAGTTCTTCGATATGGATCGAGGTGTAGCGGTCTTCGGCGACCAGCTTCTCCGAGATCAGGATCGAGTCCTCGTAGTTGTAACCGTTCCACGGCATGAAGGCGATGGTCATGTTCTGACCCAGCGCCAGCTCGCCCAAGTCGGTGGAGGCGCCGTCGGCCACCACGTCGCCGCGGGCGATGTGGTCGCCCACTTTCACCACCGGACGCTGGTTGATGTTGGTGTTCTGGTTGGAGCGGGTGAACTTGGTCAGGTTGTAGATGTCCACGCCCACTTCGCCGGCAACGGCTTCTTCGTCGTTGACGCGAACCACCACGCGGGTCGCGTCGACATAGTCGACCACGCCGCCGCGGCGCGCCACCACGGTGGTGCCGGAGTCAACCGCCACCGAGCGCTCGATGCCGGTGCCCACCAGGGCTTTTTCCGGACGCAGGCAAGGCACGGCCTGGCGCTGCATGTTGGCGCCCATCAATGCGCGGTTGGCGTCATCGTGTTCCAGGAACGGAATCAGCGAAGCGGCGACGGACACCACCTGACCGGTGGCCACGTCCATGTACTGTACGCGGTCCGGAGTCGCCAGAATGGTTTCGCCCTTCTCGCGGCAGGTCACCAGCTCGTCGATCAGCGCGCCTTCTTCGCTCAGCTCGGCGTTGGCCTGAGCAATCACGTAGCGGCCTTCTTCGATCGCGGACAGGTAGTCGATCTCGTTGGTGACCTTGCTGTCCACTACCTTGCGGTACGGGGTTTCCAGGAAGCCGAACTCATTGGTGCGCGCATAGACGGACAAGGAGTTGATCAGACCGATGTTCGGGCCTTCCGGCGTTTCGATCGGGCACACGCGGCCGTAGTGGGTCGGGTGTACGTCGCGCACTTCGAAGCCGGCGCGTTCGCGGGTCAGACCGCCCGGGCCAAGAGCCGATACGCGGCGCTTGTGGGTGATTTCCGACAGCGGGTTGGTCTGGTCCATGAACTGGGACAGCTGCGAGGAGCCGAAGAACTCCTTGATCGCGGCGGACACCGGCTTGGCGTTGATCAGGTCGTGCGGCATCAGGTTGTCGGATTCCGCCTGATTCAGGCGTTCCTTGACCGCGCGCTCCACGCGCACCAGGCCGGCGCGGAACTGGTTTTCGGCCAGTTCGCCCACCGAACGCACGCGACGGTTGCCCAGGTGATCGATATCGTCCACTTCGCCGCGGCCATTGCGCAGCTCGGTCAGGATGGCGATCACGGACACGATGTCTTCAGTCGACAGCGTGCCTTCCATCACATCGCGACGCTCGGCGAACTTCTCGCCGATCAGCACCTTGAACCACTCAGGGGTCTTGTCGTCGAATTTGTACTGGTAGGTGCGCGAGCTGAACTTCATGCGGCCCACGCGCGACAGATCGTAGGTTTCTTCGCTGAAGAACAGACGCTGGAACAGCGCTTCCACCGCGTCTTCCGTCGGCGGTTCGCCCGGACGCATCATGCGGTAGATGGCCACGCGGGCCTGCAGCTGGTCCTGGATGTCGTCGGCGCGCAGCGTCTGGGAGATGTAGGAGCCCTGATCCAGATCGTTGGTGAACAACACTTCCACCTGCTGGATATCGGCCAGCGCCAGCTTGGCCAGCACTTCCTCGGTCACTTCGTCATTGGCGCGCGAAATCAGCTCGCCGGTGTCGGCGTTGGCGACGTTGTGCGCCAGCACCTTGCCCAGCAGCGCGTCGGCCGGCACTTCGATGCGGTCCAGCTCAGCGGTCTGGATGTCGCGGATGTGCTTGGCGGTAATACGCTTGTCCTTGGCCACGATCAGCTTGCCGTCGGCGGCAACGATGTCGAACTTGGCCACTTCGCCCTTCAGACGATCCGGAACCACGCGCATGAACACGCCGCTCTTGGTCAGGTAGAAGGTGTCGAAGCTGTAGAACTCGGACAGGATTTCTTCGTTGGTGTAACCCAGCGCCTTCAGCAGGATGGTCACCGGCATCTTGCGGCGACGGTCGATACGGAAGTACAGCAGGTCTTTCGGGTCAAACTCGAAGTCCAGCCAGGAACCGCGGTAAGGAATCACGCGGGCGGAGAACAACAGTTTGCCGGAGGAATGAGTCTTGCCGCGGTCGTGCTCGAAGAACACGCCCGGGGAACGATGCAACTGAGAAACGATGACGCGCTCGGTGCCGTTGATGATGAACGAACCATTGGTCGTCATCAGCGGGATTTCGCCCATGTACACTTCGTTCTCGCGCACTTCCTTCACCACCGGCTTGGAAGACTCTTTGTCGAAGATGGTCAGGCGGATGCGCGCACGCAACGGAGCGGCGTAGGTAATGCCGCGCAGCTGGCACTCCTGCACGTCGAACGGCGGCTCGCCCAAGACGTAATGAGCGAAGTCCAGACGCGCATAGCCATTATGGCTGATGATCGGATAGATCGATTTGAACGCAGCCTGAAGGCCCACATCCCTACGCTGGTCAAGCGGCACACCCAACTGGAGAAATTCGGTGTAGGAATCAATCTGGGTCGCCAACAGGAATGGGACATCGAGAACACTGGCACGCTTCGCAAAACTTTTACGAATACGCTTCTTCTCAGTAAACGAATAACTCATAGAGTCTCCATCGAGGTGGGGTGGCGCAAGCAAGAAACCAAAAGTCAGCAGCCACGCTCAATAATTGCTGGCTTTTACCTTCTTCGTTTCGGCCAACTACAAGCGCAATAAGGCTGGCGGATTTCTCCGCCAGCCTCACCCTCTTTTTTCAAAGAAGATTATTTGATTTCAGCCTTAGCACCGGCTTCGGTCAGCTGTTTCAGGATGTCGTCGGCTTCAGCCTTCGCCACGCCTTCTTTCAGGGCTTTCGGAGCGCCGTCAACCAGGTCTTTGGCTTCTTTCAGGCCCAGACCGGTGATTGCGCGCACAACCTTGATCACGCCAACCTTGTTGTCGCCAGCGCCAGTCAGGATAACGTCAAACTCGGTTTTTTCTTCAGCGGCAGCAGCGCCGGCGCCAGCCGGGCCAGCAACAGCAACAGCAGCGGCGGAAACGCCGAACTTCTCTTCGAACGCCTTAACCAGGTCGTTCAGTTCCATCACGGTCAGACCAGCAACGGCCTCGAGGATGTCTTCTTTGGTGATTGCCATGTGAAAATCTCCTGAATTCTATAAGAATCAAATAAGTTAAGCGGCTTCGGCTTGCTTCTTGTCGGACAGGGCGGCCAGCGCGCGGGCGAAGCCAGCGACCGGAGCCTGCATAACGTAGAGAAGCTTGGACAGCAGTTCTTCGCGGCTCGGGATGGACGCGAGCTCAGCAACCTGAGCGGCGTTCAGCACCTGGCCATCGTAGGAACCTGCTTTGACGATGATTTTGTCGTCAGCCTTGGCATATTGATGCAGCACCTTGGCAGCAGCTACCGGGTCGGTGGAAACAGCGTAAACCAGCGGGCCGACCATTTGGTCAGCCAGACCGGCAAACGGAGTGCCTTCCACAGCACGGCGAACCAGCGTGTTCTTCAGAACGCGCAGGTATACGCCATTCTCGCGCGCCTGAGCGCGGAGTTTGGTCATGCTGCTTACCTCGATGCCCCGATATTCAGCGATAACGAGGGTCTGAGCGTCTGCCAGCGTGGCAGATACTTCAGCTACGACCGCCTTTTTATCTTCGATATTGAGACTCAAGGTCTACCTCCTAGACTGAAATGAAGCGAAAGGATTTTCGCTTCGCTTTGCAGCGGCGACCTACATCAGGAGACATCATAAAGAACTGGTGCTCATGGGCGGAATTGAACCGCCGACCTCTCCCTTACCAAGGGAGTGCTCTACCCCTGAGCTACATGAGCTTGAACTTTGTTCAGAAGCCTGTTTCGGGTACACCATCTGCGTAGGGTGCGGACTTCCATACCGGCAAATCTGCGATTAAGCCTTTCGGCGCCTACGGTCTTTGACAACCTGGCAAGCGAACTTGCCAGCCCAAAGCCTTGGCGAGGCGGCGAACCGCCCCGCCAAACTCAAACAGCGATTAAGCGCTGATCGAGTTGGTATCTACACGAGCGCCGACACCCATGGTGCTGGATACGGCGATCTTTTTCAGATACACGCCCTTGGAAGCTGCCGGCTTGGCTTTCACCAGGGCATCAACCAGAGCGGAGAAGTTTTCACGCAGAGCTTCGGCTTCGAAAGAAGCACGGCCGATGGTGGCGTGAACGATACCGGCCTTGTCGGTACGGTACTGAACCTGACCGGCCTTGGCGTTTTTCACGGCCTCGGCTACGTTCGGGGTCACGGTGCCCACCTTCGGGTTCGGCATCAGGCCGCGCGGGCCCAGGATCTGACCCAGCTGACCCACAACGCGCATGGCGTCCGGGGAGGCGATCACGATGTCGAAGTCCAGATTGCCGGCTTTAACCTGCTCGGCCAGATCGTCGAAACCAACGACTTCGGCGCCAGCGGCTTTAGCGGCTTCAGCGTTCGCGCCTTGAGCGAACACGGCAACGCGTACGGACTTGCCGGTGCCGCGCGGCAGAACCACGGAACCACGAACCACTTGGTCGGATTTACGCGGATCCACGCCCAGATTCACGGCCACGTCGATGGACTCGTCGAATTTGGCGGTGGCGGCGGCTTTCACCAGGGAGATCGCTTCGTCGATAGCGTACAGCTTGTTGCGATCAACGCCAGCCTTCAGAGCTTGCAAGCGCTTGGAAACCTTAGCCATTACACGCCCTCCACTTCCAGACCCATCGAACGGGCGGAGCCGGCGATGGTGCGAACAGCGGCGTCCAGATCGGCAGCGGTCAGATCCGGCTGCTTGGTCTTGGCGATTTCTTCCAGCTGAGCGCGAGTCACTTTACCCACCTTGTCGGTATTGGCCTTGGCCGAACCGGACTTGATGCCAGCAGCCTTCTTCAGAAGGATGGTGGCCGGCGGGGTCTTCATCACGAAGGTGAAGGACTTGTCCGCGAATGCGGTAATCACTACGGGAATCGGCAGACCCGGCTCAACGCCTTGGGTCGCGGCGTTGAACGCCTTGCAGAATTCCATGATGTTCAGACCACGCTGACCCAGGGCCGGACCGATCGGCGGCGACGGGTTGGCTTTGCCAGCGGGCACTTGCAGCTTGATATAGCCGACAATTTTCTTTGCCACGATTAAACTCCTAGTTTGGGTATAGCGCGAGCGTCAACTCGCTTCCCGACGAAAGCGCAACAGTATACACGCTTAAAAAAAGCTTGCCAAGAGGCAGACTTACAACTTCTCAACCTGACTGAATTCGAGCTCAACCGGGGTGTCGCGGCCAAAAATCTGCACCGACACGCGCAGCTTGTTGCGCTCGTAGTTCACTTCGTCGACCGAACCGTTGAAGTCGTTGAACGGGCCGTCGATGACGCGCACCTTCTCGCCCACTTCGAACAGCACCTTCGGCTTCGGCTTTTCCACGCCCTCTTGCATCTGCTGCATGATGGCCTCGACTTCCTTCTTGGAAATCGGCGCCGGGCGGTTGGCGGTACCGCCAACAAAACCGGTCACTTTCGGCGTGCTCTTGACCAGATGCCAGGTATCGTCGGTCATTTCCATCTCGACCAACACATAGCCCGGGAAAAACTTGCGCTCGGTAATGGAGCGACGGCCATTCTTGACGTCGACAACCTCTTCCACCGGCACCAGGATTTGACCAAATTGATCGGCGACATGAGAACGCTCGATGCGCTCGCGCAACGCCTTTTGCACGCTTTTTTCAAAGCCAGAATAAGCGTGAACCACATACCAGCGCATTGCCATTATTTACCTCGACCGAGAATCACATCATAAAACAACCAGGACAGACTGGAGTCCACCAACCACATGAACAAGGCCAGCACCAGCACGAAAACAAACACCATGCCGGTCATCTGCATCGCCTCTTTGCGAGTGGGCCACACCACCTTACGAGCCTCGACCAGAGACTCGTTGGCGTAAGTGACGAAACTCTTGCCCGGCTGCGACAGCCAAACCGCCCCAACCGCCAGAATCACGCCGGCCACAAACGAAAGCGCGCGCAAAATACCCTGATCCGCCGGAATCATGTAAAAGCCGACGATACCGGCCGCCACCAGCAAACCGGCCAGCGCCAGCTTGATTTTATCTTGCATTTCCATGTCGATATCTTCTCTTGCGCGTATGCGACAAAAGACCAACCGGCGCACAAGCGCCGGCTGGTCTTAATTGGCAGGCCAGGAGGGTCTCGAACCCCCAACCCTCGGTTTTGGAGACCGATACTCTACCAATTGAGCTACTGGCCTTTAAACCTGATTAAGCGATGATCTTAGCTACCACACCGGCGCCGACGGTACGACCGCCTTCGCGGATGGCGAAACGCAGACCATCTTCCATGGCGATCGGAGCGATCAGCTCAACAGTGATCTCCACGTTGTCGCCCGGCATTACCATTTCCACGCCTTCCGACAGGGTAACGGCGCCCGTTACGTCGGTGGTGCGGAAGTAGAACTGCGGACGGTAGTTCGCGAAGAACGGGGTGTGACGGCCACCTTCGTCTTTGCTCAGTACGTATACCGAAGCCTGGAACTTGGTGTGCGGGGTGATGGAACCCGGCTTAGCCAACACCTGACCACGCTCAACGTCTTCACGCTTGGTGCCGCGCAGCAGCACGCCCACGTTGTCGCCAGCTTGACCTTGGTCCAGCAGCTTGCGGAACATTTCCACGCCGGTGCAAGTGGTCTTCGCGGTAGCCTTCAAGCCCACGATTTCCAGTTCTTCGCCGACTTTAACAATGCCGCGCTCTACGCGACCGGTTACCACGGTGCCACGGCCGGAGATCGAGAACACGTCTTCGATCGGCAGCAGGAACGGCTTGTCGATGGCGCGTTCCGGAGTCGGGATGTAGGAATCCAGAGCAGCAGCCAGCTTGAAGATGGCCGGTTCGCCGTATTCGGACTGGTCGCCTTCCAGCGCCAGACGAGCGGAGCCGATTACCACCGGGGTGTCGTCGCCCGGGAAGTCGTAGGAAGACAGCAGATCGCGAACTTCCATTTCAACCAGTTCCAGCAGCTCAGCGTCGTCCACCAGGTCGGCCTTGTTCAGGAACACGATGATGTACGGAACGCCAACCTGACGGGACAGCAGGATGTGTTCGCGGGTTTGCGGCATCGGACCGTCAGCGGCCGAGCACACCAGGATAGCGCCGTCCATCTGGGCAGCACCGGTAATCATGTTCTTAACGTAGTCGGCGTGACCCGGGCAGTCTACGTGAGCGTAGTGGCGGGACTCGGTTTCGTATTCTACGTGAGCGGTATTAATGGTAATACCGCGAGCCTTCTCTTCCGGCGCGCTGTCGATCTGGGAGTAGTCCTTGGCTTCGCCACCGAACTTCTTCGACAGAATAGTGGTGATCGCAGCGGTCAGAGTGGTTTTACCATGGTCCACGTGACCGATGGTGCCGACGTTTACGTGCGGTTTAGTCCGCTCGAACTTTTCCTTAGCCATGGCAAAATTTCCTGGATACGAAACAACACAAAGTAAATGGTGGTGCCCATGGGCAGAATTGAACTGCCGACCTCTCCCTTACCAAGGGAGTGCTCTACCCCTGAGCTACATGGGCCCTTTAAAACAGGCTACACGCTTGGAGCGGGTGAAGGGAATCGAACCCTCGTCGTAAGCTTGGAAGGCTTCTGCTCTACCATTGAGCTACACCCGCCTGCAACAACAACCTCGAGCGACTTTCATCGCACACGCCAAGACGCTAAATTCTGGTGGAGGGAGAAGGATTCGAACCTTCGAAGGCAGAGCCGTCAGATTTACAGTCTGATCCCTTTGACCGCTCGGGAATCCCTCCTGAAAGAGACCCGAATATTATAGATAGCCCCGATGGCCGTCAACCGGTTTTTGCATTTTTTTCTAATTATTTTGCCCGCAAAAGCAAAGCGCCCCGGCAAACCCGGGGCGCTTCCAATAAATTCAAAAACTTAGCGCGTCACGCCTGGCCGGATATCCGCAGATACTTCTGATGCAAGACCTCTTGAGTCTCCTCGTGAGACGGATCCAGAGGGATGCAATCGACCGGACAGACCTGCTGGCATTGCGGCTCGTCGTAGTGGCCGACGCACTGGGTGCACAGATTGGGGTCGATTTGATAGATTTCCTCGCCTTGGGAAATCGCGTTATTGGGGCACTCCGGCTCACAGACGTCGCAGTTGATGCATTCGTCGGTAATCATCAAAGACATAGTAAATTCCTCAAGTATTCCACAACATGAATTTTGTCACCCGACAGTCGGGCTCGCAAGTTCGCCCCGTTATATATTTATGAGACTGACTGCAGGCAAACCGCTCAGGCCGGCTCCGCCGCCCGGCGCAGCAAACCGTAGTGCACCTGACCGGCCTTGGCCCGCTTCAGCACCTCCCAGCCCGGCAGCTCTTCGGGCCAACGGCGGCTTTCGATATACGCCAGGCCGTCCTCGCTCATCACCTGAGCCAGCAAAGGCAAAACCTGCGTCAGCAAATCGGTGTCGAACGGCGGATCGACGAAGACGACGTCGAAACGATCGCGGCAGCCCTTCAGATAGGCCAGGGCATCGAACTGCGCCACATCGATGCTCGCGGCGGACAATAACTGCCGGTTGGCTTTCAAGGACTCGGCCACCACGCGGGATTTCTCCACCATCACCACGCGCCGCGCCTCGCGCGAAGCCGCCTCAAAGCCCAGAGCCCCGCTTCCGGCGAAAAGATCCAGGCAGGATTTGCCGTACAGTTGCTGGCCCAACCAGTTAAACAAAGTCTCCCGCACACGGTCCGGCGTTGGCCGTAAACCCTGAGCGTCGGGAAACGGCAATAGCCGGCGCCGATACTCGCCACCGATGATTCTGACCGTGTTACGCGACTGACTCATAATTCCAAGCTCAAAAAACAAGGGGCTGAGTGTAACCCGATCCGCGCCGTCGCGCCTCATTGTCGCGCAAACCGGCCGCCATCTGTCGCCGCTCACGCCACAAAAAGCCGTCTATTCCTTATATATAGATTTCAACGATGCGACGCCTCCGTCTCCCGCCGCGCAGCAACAATTGGGTAAGCACCTCCATTTGAGGATACAATTTAGCCATTTACCGAATTCCGCCGGCCTTTACGCATGTTTAGCTTCTTCAAAAGAAAAACCCAATCCGAGCCCACGCCTCCGGCAACCGCCCCTGCGGAGCCGACGGCCGATATTCAGCCCACCGCGCTGCCCGATGCGGGCGCGCCAGCCACCCAGTCCGAAACGCGGACACCCGAGCCGCCGCAAGCGCAGCCCGAGCCGACGCCCCCGACGCCCGCCCCCATCGCACCGGCTTCGCCGCCGGCGGCCGAGCCGCTTGAAGCCGAGCCGCTTTCGCTGAAGAAAATGAGCTGGGCCGAACGCCTGAAGGCCGGGCTGTCCAAAACCCGCGACAAGCTGGGCAAATCCCTGGCCGGCCTGTTTGGCGGCGGCAAGATAGACGAGGAGCTGTACGAAGAGCTGGAAACCGTGCTGCTCACCGCCGACATGGGGGTGGACGCCACCTTGCACCTGCTTGGCGACGTGCGCGAGCGCGTTTCGCTGAAAGGACTGAAAGACGCCTCGGAACTGAAAGACGCGTTGAAGGATTCGCTCGGCGACCTGATCTCGCCGCTGGAAAAGCCGCTGGACGTCAGCGGCAAGAAACCTTTCGTCATCATGATGGCCGGCGTCAACGGCGCCGGCAAGACCACGTCGATAGGCAAGCTGGCCAAGTACTACCAGAGCCAGGGCAAGAGCGTGCTGCTCGCCGCCGGCGACACCTTCCGCGCCGCCGCGCGCGAACAGCTGATGGCCTGGGGCGAACGCAACAACGTCACCGTGATCGCCCAGCAAGGCGGCGACTCCGCCGCCGTCTGCTATGACGCGATCCAGGCCGCGGTCGCCCGCGGCATCGACATCGTGCTGGCCGACACCGCCGGCCGCCTGCCCACCCAGTTGCACCTGATGGAGGAAATCAAGAAGGTGAAGCGGGTGATCCAGAAAGCCTTGCCCGACGCGCCGCATGAAATCATCCTGGTGCTGGACGCCAATATCGGCCAGAACGCCATCACCCAGGTCAAGACCTTCGACGACGCCCTCGGCCTGACCGGGCTGATTCTGAGCAAGCTGGACGGCACGGCCAAGGGCGGCGTGATCGCGGCCATCGCCAAGCAACGTCCGGTTCCGCTGCGTTTTGTCGGCGTGGGCGAAAGCATAGACGACCTGCGGCCGTTCAAGGCCAAGGACTACATCGACGCGCTGTTCGACTGAACGCATCAGCCATTGCAAGCTCTCACTCTTGCCGTCACCAGCTAACGCGGGAACAGAATAATGATCCAGTTCGACCAGGTCACCAAGCGCTACCCAGGTGGCAATGAAGCTCTGAAAAACCTGTCTTTCAACATCGACACCGGCGAGATGGTCTTCCTCGCCGGCCATTCCGGCGCCGGCAAGTCCACCTTGCTCAAGCTGATCGCCGGCATAGAGCGCGCCACCGCGGGCGGCGTCGTCGTCAACGGCCAGAACCTGTCCAAGCTGCGCTCCAGCCAGATCCCCTATGTGCGCCAGCACATCGGCCTGGTGTTTCAGGACCACAAGATCCTGTTCGACCGCAGCGTGTTCGACAACGTGATGCTGCCGCTGGACATCATCGGCTTCGATCGCCGCGACGCGGCCAAGCGCGTGCGCGCCGCGCTGGACAAAGTCGGCCTGCTCGGCAAGGAAAAGAGCATGCCGATCCGCCTGTCAGGCGGCGAGCAGCAGCGCCTGTGCATCGCCCGCGCCGTGGTGCACCGCCCCAGCATCCTGCTGGCCGACGAACCTTCCGCCAACCTGGACCGCGCCTATGCGCTGGACATCATGGAATTGTTCAAATCCTTCCACCAAGTGGGCGTCACCGTATTGATCTCCGCTCACGACGAGACCCTGATGGAAGACTACGGCCGCCGAATCATTCGCCTGCGGGAAGGACAATTTGCCGCATGAAACATTATCTCTATCTGAACTGGCAAAGTGCCAAACTCGCGCTGATCAAGATTCTGCGGCAACCTTTCGGCAGCTTGCTGACCTTGCTGATGCTGTCGCTGGCGCTGGCCTTGCCGCTCTCGCTTTATCTGGCCGTCAGCAGCGTGCAAGACTGGGTGGGCCGGCTGAGCGCCACGCCACAAGTCACCCTGTTCATGGAACAGTCATCGGAAGAGGCGGACCTGGCCGCGGTGACCTCCACGCTGACGCATCACCCCAAAATCAAGAGCTACAGCTTCGTCAGCAAGAGCAAGGCGCTGGCCGATATGGAAAAGCGCAACGGCCTGCCGGGCCTGGCCGACGGTCTGGACAGCAATCCGCTACCGGATGCCTTCGTGGTCACGCCGAAGGCGCTGGAGCCGCGTGAGCTGGAGATGCTGCAAAAAGAGCTCTCCGGCCTGCCCATGGTGGAACAGGCGCAATTCGACGCGGACTGGGCCAAACGTTTGTACGGCATGGTGGAAATGGGCAAGCATCTGACCTGGTTCATGGCCATCGCCCTGGGCCTGGCGCTGGTGCTGGTGACCAATAACGCGATCCGGATGCAAATCCTGGCGCGCCAGGACGAAATCGAGGTGTCCAAATTGATAGGCGCGCCGGACAGTTTCATCCGCCGCCCCTTCATGTACCACGCGATGTGGCAAGGCATCCTGGCCGGCTTGGCCGCCTGGGCGCTGACCGGTTGGCTGACCTCGGTGGCCAATCCGGCGATTCGCGAATTCGCCCAGTTGTACGGCGAACGGGTGGAACTGCGCAATCTGAACCCGATCGAACTGGCAGTCGCCGTCGCCGTCTCCGCCCTGCTGGCGATGCTGGGCGCCCGCCTCGCCTCCGACCATCATCTGCGCAAGATAGAACCCAAATGAAACGCGGCCGTTTGCACGCGCATGTAAGCGGCGCAACAACTGTTAATCAGAGCAAACGGCGTCGGCGCACCGGCTGCGCTACTATCGAGACGATAGAAAAAATCATTGGCGCTGGAACCTTTCATTGCTAGCACTCTCCATATACGAGTGCTAACATATCACTACCCAAGGAGGTAGTTATACAGATGACCACAACATTTGCTTTGCCCGTCCCGTCCACCAGCGGCAGCCTGGAGCAATACATCCAAGCTGTGAACAGCGTACCCATGCTGACGCCTGAGCAGGAAAACGAGCTTGCAACGCGCTTCCAGGAGCAAAACGACCTGGAGGCCGCGCGCCAGCTGGTGCTCTCGCACCTGCGCGTGGTGGTATCGATTTCCCGCGGCTACTCCGGATACGGCCTGCCGCAAGCCGACTTGATTCAGGAAGGCAATATCGGCCTGATGAAAGCCGTCAAACGCTTCGAACCCGATCGCGGCGTGCGCCTGTTTTCCTTTGCCGTGCACTGGATCAAGGCCGAGATTCACGAATTCATCCTGCGCAACTGGCGCCTGGTGCGCATCGCCACCACCAAGCCTCAGCGCAAGCTATTCTTCAACCTGCGCAGCATGAAGAGCAGTTTCTCCGCGCTGTCGGAAAACGAGGCCCGCCAAATCGCTGCCGATCTGGGCGTCAAGCCGGAAGAAGTCCGCGAGATGGAAACCCGCATGAGCGGTCAGGACATCGCCTTGCTGGCGGACGACAACGACGACGACGGCTACGCGCCGATCGACTGGCTGGCCGATCATCACAATGAGCCCACCCGCGAGATGGAGCGCCGCGCGTTCGACCATCTGCAGACCGAAGGCCTGCAACAGGCTTTGGCCACGCTGGACCCGCGCAGCCGCCGCATCGTTGAAGCGCGCTGGCTGGCCGACGACAGCGGCTCCACGCTGCACGAGCTGGCCGCCGAATTCGGCGTGTCCGCCGAGCGCATCCGCCAGATCGAAGCCAAGGCTTTGGGCAAAATGAAGACCGCGCTCAGCCAAGGCGTGGTGATAGAAGGCTAAGCGTCTTCCGCTCAATAAAAAACCACAGGCCTCAGCCTGTGGTTTTTTTGTGTCCCGAGCACTAGAAAGCGCTTACTCCAACATGGTCTGGTACTTGGCCGGCAGCTTGGCGTAGGCCTCGCGGGCCACTGCGCGCAGGGGTTCCCATTCAGCCCTGTCATCGTCCAGCGTACCCAGAAACACGCCGGCGTAAGTGGGGAACGATGCCAGCGTCGTCCGCAAGGTCTGCTCCGCCTGAACCTGCCTCCCCGCCAAGATTTCCAACTGCGCGCGCTTCAGCATCACTTCCGGATAAGGACGGAACGCGGTCAGCCGGTTCTCCAGCGTCAGCTTGCGCTCAAGTTGCTCCGGCCCTACTTTCAAGTAGTCGTCCACGGTGTAAAGCGCATGGTAGGCGAACAGCGGCTTGGTGTCCGCGATCTCGATCAGACGCTCCATCCGCGTTGCATCGCGCTTGGCGTCATTGGTCGGCGTATACAAGCCCACCAGCTCCCAGAACATCGACAGACTGCTGATCGACAGCCAACCCACCCAGACCAGCGCCGCGAACAGCGGCAGACGCAGCGGCCAAGCCAATTGCCTATCGCCGCGCGGCGCCATTGCGGCGAAGATCACCAGCATTGCCAGGAAGTAGTAATACCACAGCGGATACTCCAACATGCTGTGCGTCAGCGTCACCGCCAGGCAGCCCAAAGCCAACACCCCTTCCAGAGTGGCGCGTCGGCCAAAGAACGGCCACAGCGCCCAGGCAAAACCGCCGACGATCAATAAGGTGGCCACGCCGCCCATCTCGGCCAGCAATTGCAGCACCAGGTTATGGGAATTGGTGAACAAGCCGCTGTTGAAGCCGGATGCGGCGAATTGCGGCAGAGGCTGCAAACGCACGCTCTCCGCGGCAAACTGCGACCAACCCACCCCCGTCAGCGGATGCGACTGGAAGCTCAACCATGCTTTGTGCATTTCGGCGAAACGCCGCGAACCCATATCGTCGCCATTGGCCGCCAGACGGGCCAGGCCGGAAGTATTCTGCAAGTTTTCATGCGTCAGCCAGGAAATCAGCTGATTGAACCAAGGCAGGGCGAACTGCATCGCCAATACTACCAGGCAAGACAACCACATCGCCCACAGCATCCGGCGCGACTCCGCGCTGCCGATGCGCCAATGCCACAGCGCGGCCAGACCGGACAAAGCCACCAAGTACAATAGAATGGTTCGCGAACCTGCCCAGCCCAACATCAAGGCCAGGCCGAGCACCAGTATCGCCAAACCCCAACGCGGCAGCCGGCCGGCCGCGTACAAATACACGCCGGCCACTACCGACCACATCAAATAATGCGCGTATTGATTGCGCTGGCCGATATGGCCAAAAATATTACTGGTAGGATGCGAGCCATCGTAAAACAAGCCCAGCTCCGCGGCGTAACCGGTCAACTGAGCCACGCCTATCGCCGCCTGCACCAAGCCGCCCACAATCAAGGCCCAGGCCAACCAGACCGCGAACGGCCGCTCCCCCATTTCCTCGCGCAAGGACACGGTGACCGCCGCGAGCAAGCCCGCAGCCAGCCAGGCCAAGGCGGTGGCGTAATTCATCCCGGGGAACAAGGCCTCCACCCAGAACGGCTGCCCGGCCCACAGCAGGCCCATGGCCAGACACCACCAGGCGCTGCGCGGCATGTAGCGGAATAACGATCCGCTAGGCAACAAGAAGACCGCCGCCGCCAGCAGCAGCCAGACCACATTGATTTCGCCAAACCACTGCGGCAGCGGCACATAGTGGATGCGCGAGGCGAAAGGCAGGATGGCGATGAGGCATAGGGCCAGCATCGCCAGGAATGTGGAAAATCTTTGAGCGCTCATATTACGGCAGTCGTTTGCTAGATGGAGGACGCAGGATACCGCAAGCAGGCGCTCAAACAAACCGGATCCTGGCGGTCAAAACAAGGGCTTGCGCGTCACGGGCGCGGCCACGGTCATTGTTGCTGCACGCTGAGCCTCCTCACTATGTGCGGGATATTTGGCATATGCCCGTCCAGCAACTTCCGCCATCTCTCGCAGTGGTAGGATCTCAGGCTCAGAGCGCATCCTCAGAGCAACGATAAAACCCGCAACATACTCAGGGTAGCTGGCGATTGCCATTGCAAGCCCTTGCTTCGCTCTATCCGGATCTCCATTTAAAGCACGCAAAATCGCAAGCTTAACCAATATATTAGGATAAGGCCGATAACGCGCCAAACGCTCGAACAGCGCCAACTTTAATGGCAGTTCCTCTTTGGAGGGCTGCAAATAATTCGCCAGCGCCATATCTGCATCCCATGCCCAAAACGGATGCAGGCTGGCTACGTTAAGTGCCTTGACAGCCACCAATCTATCGCCAAGCAAAGGCGCGGGCTTGCTATATTTCACAATCCCCCAGTAAATAGGCATACTAGTAGCCACATAAGTCCAGCACATTACAACAGCGGTCACAATAAGCACTCGCCTTAGCACAGGCCTAACAATTAACTCGAACTTAAAAATAGGAGAAGCTGAAAAAATCACAATCAGCATAATCAAAAATGGAAGATACCATAGTGGGTACTCAAACAAGCTATGAATCAAAATCATAGACAGAATAGAAATCAGCAGTAAATTTTCAGCGCTTTGCTTCCCTCGTTTAAAGTAAGGCACAACACCAAAAACACCCCCCATCAAAACAATCAAAAAACCAATGCCACCTGTTTCCGCCAACAACTGGAAAATCAGATTATGGCTATTTGTAAAAAGCCAGCTTTCTGGCACCTTTGGAAAACCAGAAAAAGCCTCTGCCCAAACAGACTCAGCTGCATACCCCCCCAGACCAACACCAAGCATAGGATGCTCCATAAAAACATCCCATGCTTTAGCCCACTCTACTCTTCTTCTTGCCCCCAACCCGCCTTCTAGAATCCGCTCCACTCCACTATGCGTATTTAGATCAATTCCCAAAAATCTCAATAACGCAATAATTTCCCCACTAAATAACTGAGTCAGAATAATCACAAAAACTGTAAATACAATAGCCACAGCCATTCGACGCACATCACAACTTCTACAATTTGACCGCAGCCATAGCCATGCCAATAAAACCACCCCCAAGCTATACGCCAGAGGCAACCTGGCACCAGTCCAGGATATCAATAATGCCAAAACAACTATGCTCACAGCAAAAACCGTGCAACCCAATCGCTCTATCGCTCGTAAATAACATGCAGAGAGGCAACCCCACATCAAGAATTGCGCATACTGATTCCGCTGCCCAATATTACCCATAATATTGCCAGCCGGATTATTCATATCAAATAAAACTAAACCATGCATTTCCCTGGCCAGGCCCAACAACTGTATCCAGCCCAAGCATGCTTGCAATAGAGAGCTGACTAAAACAAAGCTAGATAGAATATAAAAAAAAGTCGATATGTTTTTTTCAAAATAAAATGGAATACACAATGCCACCAGAAAAATAAGCAGAAAAACAAGCCCTATTTCCAAAGAGTCAAATTTATTTTGAGCCACTCCTAAAACAGCAAAAGCAAGCAGAGAAATTGCAAACGGGCTCAGATACAACTTTACGTCATCGATCAAAGTACAGATCAAACACAGGCTAAGAAAAGTCAATGCTACTGCGCTAGAAACCCAATCTGGTAACGGGTAAAATCTAGCAAAACTAAAAAATGGCAATATAATTGCCAAAAACAAAAAACAGAAAAACCAATGAAATGATTTTTTAAACATAGCTATCCGTCAAAAAAGGCCCCCACAGGAGCCTTCTTGATAAACGCAACTACTTAGCGGCAGTTTGCAGGCAGATACTGAGATGGAATCGGGTTGGAAGTTCCAGCGCTACATGTCCATGCCACCGAGCCACTAGCCAAGGTTCCTGTCAAAGTGAATTGATTAGCTGTACTGGTTACATTTCCACCAACAGCAGAAGCATTAAGCGCCACTGTTAGTACACCATTTGAACTGCTTAATGCATAAGTTACACCCGACACATACTTAGTGCTTGGCGATGTAAATGCAGCAAGTCCAGAAGCATTACTTGGCATAGAGCCATTGGAGATGGCCATTTCAGAAATAGCCGTTTTTGCTGCGGCCGCTGCAGACAGCCCTTCCGTCACTTTAGCCCGAACCGTATAATCTTGGTAAGCAGGAATAGCAATTGCAGCAAGAATACCGATGATGGCTACGACAATCATCAGCTCGATCAGGGTAAAGCCCTGTTGCACACGAATCTTCATAAAATAACTCCTGTAAAAATTACCGACACGATGACGGTAAGTATTGAATATTTTGCCCTTGCCCTGAACACAACCACTGCACTGCATTACCGCTTGCCACACTTGGGGTGAACACTACAGTCAACCCAGGCACTGCACTTGCCTGAAATGTAGCAGTAATGATACTCACCCCATTACTTAGACTAATTCGAACATCACTAACAGTCTTGCCAGACAGAGAGCTTGGCATCCCAGCACTAGCATTATTAGCCGGCCATGTATTATTCGCTAGATAAGACTCACTAACCGTGGTTTTTGCATGATCCAAAAAAGTCAGCCCTTCAGAAACTTTTGAACGAATGACATAGTCCTGATAAGCCGGAATCGCAATCGCCGCCAAAATGCCGATAATGGCGACAACAATCATTAGTTCAATCAAGGTAAAACCAGCCGCCTTCCTCATTGCTCGGCTCCAAGGCTTGTTTTATAGGGAGCGACTTATGCAGAAACCATGCCACCCCCTCTTCCACCACCATCTCACTCAATCCGACAAGCATAAATAGCGCAACAGGTAGAAATGTGACGTTTTTGGTCAGTCCGCGCTCTTTATCCCTGTGATAGCATCGGATGCTTAGTCTGAATACATAGAACAGATATGAGTGATAACCAAGACTGGCTGCAGCGCAGCTTCAACACCGTCTGGCACCCCTGCACCCAGATGAAACGTCATGAGGCTTTGCCCATCGTGCCCATCGCCAGCGCTGACGGCGTCTGGCTGAGCGACTTCGACGGCAAGCGCTATCTGGACGGGGTCAGCTCCTGGTGGGTCAATCTGTTTGGCCATGGTCAGCCTCGGATCAAGCAGGCGATCAAGGATCAGCTGGACAAGCTGGAGCACGTGATGTTGGCGGGCTTTACGCATCAGCCTGTGGTGGAGTTGTCGGAACGTCTGGCCAAGCTCAGCGGCCTGGCCCACGTGTTCTATGGATCCGACGGCGCCAGCGCCACGGAAATTGCGCTCAAGATGAGCTTTCACTATTGGCGCAACCAGAGACAAACGGACAAGACCCGCTTCATCAGCCTGGAAAACAGTTACCACGGAGAAACCGTCGGCGCCCTGGCCGTGACCGACGTTCCCTTGTTTTCCAACACTTACGCCGGCTTGCTGAAGCCGGGCCTGCGCGCGCCGTCTCCGGACGCCCGCCGCACGCTGCCCGGAGAAAGCGCGGCCGATGCCGCGCTCAGAGCGATCCAGGCGCTGGAAAGCCTGCTGGCCAAACACGCGGGGGAAGTGGCCGCCGTCATCGTGGAGCCCTTGGTTCAAGGCGCGGCCGGGATGGCGATGTACGATCCGCTGTATCTGAGCGAGCTGCGCCGGCTGTGCGACCAATATCAGGTGCACTTGATCGCCGATGAAATCGCCGTCGGCTTTGGCCGGACCGGCAGTCTGTTCGCCTACCAGCAAGCCGACATCACGCCGGACTTTCTCTGCCTGTCCAAAGGCATTACCGGCGGCTTCCTGCCGCTCTCCTGCGTGTTGACCAGCGATCCGATTTACCAGGCCTTCTATCACGACGACGTCACCCGGGGTTTCTTGCATTCGCACAGCTATACCGGCAATGCGCTGGCCTGCGCCGCGGCCCTGGCGGTGCTGGATATCTTTGCGGAGGAAGATGTTCTGGCCGTCAACGCCGCCAAGGCCCAGCGCTTCAACACGCTGATGGCTGGCTTGCGGGCACGGCCGGATGTCAGGGATTTCCGTCACCGCGGCATGATCTGGGCCTTCGAGGTCGACACCGCTCGAGCCGATTTCGCCCAGGCCTGCTTTGCCGCGATGCTGCGCCGCGGATGCCTGCTGCGTCCGATCGGCAACAC
This sequence comes from Chromobacterium rhizoryzae, assembly GCF_020544465.1. Taxonomy (NCBI): domain Bacteria; kingdom Pseudomonadati; phylum Pseudomonadota; class Betaproteobacteria; order Neisseriales; family Chromobacteriaceae; genus Chromobacterium; species Chromobacterium rhizoryzae. The sequence goes on along the minus strand of NZ_CP066126.1, from coordinate 543,496 downwards.
CGTTTACTTCATGCCGCCCTACTCGATCACCGACGAGGAAATGGCTTTCCTGATCGCCGCCGCCGAAGCCATGCTGGAGGAACTGGCGCGCGCATCCAACACCGCCGACGGCCAAAGCATCGCTTTGCCGTGATCCTCCTTGCCATGGCGGGGTGAGTGCCCATAGCATGCGATTTGGCAAGATTTACATTGTGAATCGCCTTGCATGCCGCCGCTCATCCTGCCAGAACAAACTATGGATCCTCTGCTGATAGATACTCAACCGGATAGTGTGGCGGCATGGCTGGAGCGGCTGCCCTTCACCGACCTGCCCGAATGCGGACGCTTATTGAGCCAGTCCCTGCAAAACCTGTCCCGGGTTCCGCTGGACAGCCATTTGCGCCACAAGCTGCTGAAGCTGTATCTAAAAGCGGTGGACCGCTATTACCCGCTGCTGGAAAACGAGATTCGTCAGCACGACAGCCTGGGCACGCCAAAAGTGCGACAGCTGGCCTTGCTCAGCGTCGAGCTGTTTGCAATGATTTTCATCACTTTCAAACAGACGCTGCACGATCGCCTTGCCAAGCGCAGCCTGCTGGATCGCGAACATCCGAAAATCGAGCTGATGGCCTACACCATGATGGCGGCGCGCCAGTTGCTAAGCATCAGCCAGCAATGTTATAGCCCGATCACGCCGGACTTCTGGTATGACTGCCACCAGCTGCATATCTTCGCCAGCAGCCGCGGCTGGCAGGACAAGGGTCTGGCCAACGACGACTCCATCCAGACCATTTATCTGCAAATTCTGCTGATGGGACTGACGCCCAGCAATCGCCTCGCCCCCACCGAACAGGCCTTGTCGCGGCAGTTGATCTTCGACCTGGCCGCCAAGGCCCGGCTGATCCCGGTGGAAGCCTTGACTCAGCCGGTGCACGGCTATCTGGTGGACCAACAGATCGATTCCCCGCCGCGCTTTCTGCCGATTTCCGCAAGCAAATTGGGCCCCGGCTGCTTTCTGCTGGATCTGGAGCCGCTGCGCGACATTCTGGAGAAAAGCCGCGAAGCGCTGCAAAAGGCGCAGAACAATCGCCAACAAGGCCTGATGATAGACGAGTTGCAGCTCTTGTCCCTCTTGGTGGAGGAGTGGCATCAGCCCAAACGCCGCCGCCACCCGCGGCTCAAGACCCAAACCATTATTGAAATCGTCGCCGCGCTGCCGGGCATCTGGTTCCATCGCAACGATCTGAGCTGGCAGTTGCCCGGCATCGCCGCGGAAGAGGACACGCCGCGCCAACGCCCGCCGCCGCCGCCCTGCTTGCTGGCTATTTCCAACCAGAGCGACAACGGCTTGCTGCTGCACGGCCAACCGCGCGATCAATCCTTGCGCGCCGGCGAGTTGCTGCTGGTCACGCCGCCCAATCAGCCGGAAAACGCCAAGCTGGGCATCGCTCGCTGGGTCGCGCTGCGCGCGGACGGGCGGGAGATCGAATGCGGCGTGGAATTCATCGGCGGGCCGCCCCGGCCCGCGCTGGCCGTGCCCAGCATTACCCATCCCGGCGACAGCTTTCAGTTCGTCTTGCTGCTGGCCACGCCTGCCGGCGCGCCCAAACTGCTGTTGATGGCGGGACGCCCGTATAGCCAGTTGCGCGAATTCCGCCTGCACGACGGCGAACGGGAAAGCCTGATCCGGGTGTCGCGTCTGCACGCGCAGACTCCGCTGTTCCAGATCATGGAATACCGCGACAGCGAGCATTTCTGATCCAGATCAAGCTTTTATCGTGCCGCCTGGCCGGCCGGATGCCGCGGTCCGGATCAAAGCCCTTGTAATCAACGGGCTGGCGCCGTCGCTTGGCCGCCGGCGGACGCCCTCGCCGCTGGAGACGGTCCGCCCCCCGCTTTTTCGGGTACACTCCCCCGCATCTATCGTTTTCGACTTATGGAGTTTTGGATGCGCTCGGTTATTCACGCCGCAGACCGGATTGTGGTCAAGGTCGGCTCCAGTCTCGTCACCAATGACGGCAAGGGCCTGGACAGGGCGGCGCTTGATCGCTGGGCCGCGGAGATCGCCGAGCTGAAGCGGCGCGGCAAGCAGGTGGTGCTGGTTTCCAGCGGCGCGATCGCCGAGGGCTGCCAGCGCTTGGGCTGGACCGTGCGCCCCAAGGGCGTGCACGAATTGCAGGCCGCGGCGGCGGTCGGCCAGATGGGCCTGTGCCAGGCCTACGAAACCGCCTTCCGCGGCTTTGGCCTGCAAACCGCGCAAATCCTGCTGACCCACGAGGACCTGGCCGACCGCACCCGTTACCTGAACGCCCGCTCCACGCTGACCAGCCTGTTGAACCTGAACGCGGTGCCCATCATCAACGAGAACGACACCGTCGTCACCGACGAAATCCGCTTCGGCGACAACGACACCCTGGGCGCGCTGGTGACCAATCTGATCGAGGCCGACGCGCTGATCATTCTCACCGATCAGCAAGGCCTGTACAGCGCGGACCCGCGCAAACACCCGGACGCGGAATTCATCCACGAAGCCGTCGCCGGCGAAGCCCGGCTGGAAGAGATGGCCGGCGGCGCCGGTTCCAGCGTGGGCACCGGCGGCATGATCACCAAGATTCTCGCCGCCAAGCGCGCGGCGCGTAGCGGCGCGGCCACCGTGATCGCCTGCGGCCGCGAGCATCAAGTGCTGTCGCGCCTGGCGGACGGCGAAGGCATCGGCACCCAGTTGCTGCCGCCCACCAGCCGCATGGCGGCGCGCAAGCAATGGCTGGCGGATCATCTGAAGCTGTCCGGCCGTCTGGTGCTGGACGCCGGCGCGGCGCTGGCGGTGCGGGAACGCGGCACCAGCCTGCTGCCTATCGGCGTTTGCGCAGTGGAAGGCGACTTCCTGCGCGGCGAGGCGGTGGCCTGCGTCGATCAGGAAGGCAAGGAAGTGGCGCGCGGCCTGGTCAACTACAGCTCCAGCGAAGCGCGCACCATCATGCAAAAACCCACCCGCGAGATCGAGGCCGCGCTCGGCTACATGATCGAACCGGAACTGATCCATCGCGACAATATGGTCGCGCTGTGACGGAGGCGGAGGCGCCGCGGCGCCTTCGCTCCGCTTCCCTTTTTACCCTCCCATTCTTTGAACTTAAGGATTCACGCGTATGAAAAAGCTGGCCCTTTCGGCGCTTCTGGCTCTGACTTGGGGCTCGGCAATGGCCGAGGACGTACTCCATATCTACAACTGGAACAACGCCTTGTCCGCAGACACCGCCAAGCGTTTCGAACAATCGTGCAAATGCAGGCTAGTGCAGGACTATTACGGGGACAACGAGGAAATGCTGGCCAAGCTGGCCGCCGGCGCCAAAGGCTACGACATGGTGTTTCCCACCGCCTTCGCCGTCAGCACGCTGATCAAGCAGGGCAAGACCCAGCCGCTGAACAAGGCGCTGCTGCCCAACTGGAAAAACCTCAATGCCGGCTATCTGAACTTGAACGCGCCGTTCGACGCCGGCAACAAGGTGGCCGCGCCCACCGTGGTGTCGCTGACCTTGCTAGGCTACAACGAAACCCAGTTGCAAAAAGCCGGCGTGCTGCCGCAGGCCAACAGCTGGGCGCTGATCTTCGATCCGGCGGTGCTGACCAAGATCAAGGGCAGGGTCACCGTGCTGGATTCTCAGCGCGAACTGATGTCCGCCGCCCTGCTCTATCTGGGCAAGGACGCCAACTCCGTCCAGCCAGCAGACTGGAAGGCCGCGGCCGACGTGATCCGCAAAGCCAAGCCCTATTGGGCCGCCTTCAACAACCAGAGCTATATCAAAGAGCTGACCGTCGGCAATATCTGGGTGGCACACGGCTATTCCAACGATCTGTTCCAGGCGCAGCAGGACGCGCAGCACGCCAAACGCCCGTTCAAGCTGGCTTACCAGCCGCAGAAAGAAGGCAATATCCTGGCGGTGGATAATATGGTGGTGTTGAAGGACGCCCCGCGTCCGGACCTGGCGCACCGCTTCATCAATTTCATGCTGGACGGCAAGAACGCCGCCGAGATTTCCAACCAGATCGGCGCAACCAATCCGGTCAAGGCGGCCGAGGCCTTCTTCAAACCGCAGATCAAGGCCAATCCGGTGATCATGCTGGAGCCGGCCAAGGGCAAATACGTGGCGCTGAAAGATCTGGACGTGAAATCCCGTCGCGATCTGAACCGCTTGTGGTCGCAAATCAAAATCGGCCGCTGAGCCGCGCCGCGCTTCAAAGAAAAATCCCGGTCATGGACCGGGATTTTTTCATTCGTCGGAGGCCTGCTCGCCTTTGCGCATCTCCACCGCCTTCATGATCACATAGGCCAGCATCGCGCACAGGAAGAACAACAACATCACCCAGGCAATCGAGCGCAGGGTGTCGATGAAGGTATTGAACAGCTCCAGCAACCAGCGTTCGCCGGTCAGCTCCATCACCGTGCTGCCCTTGCCCGCCGCCGGCGGCAGATACTTCTCCAGCGCCCACTGCCGCACGCCGCCGGACACGCCGGTGACCACGATGGCGAAGAAAATGTACTTGCGCCAGGCATCGGTCAAATCCCGTCCCAGGACTCGCGCCAGAATCTTGTTGACCGCCGGATCGAAAAAGCGCGCGGTGAAAATCGAAGTGGCGATCGCCACCGCCAAGGTCAGGCCGAACAAAGCGTAGAACATAATCATCCCCCGCCGCAGCGGAATGCGTGAAAGCAGGCATTGTACGCCCGCGCGGCGGCGGCGGCGATCAAGGGATGGCCATGCTGCTGCGCGCAAGCGACAGCGCCGGCCGGCGCGTCAATCCCGCAACGGCAGCCCAAAGTGCTGATAGGCCAGCGCCGTCGCCATCCGGCCGCGCGGAGTGCGCTGCAGATAGCCTTGCTGAATCAGGAAGGGCTCGATCACGTCTTCTATGGTGTCGGTGGATTCGCCGATGGCGGCCGCGACGTTGTCCAGCCCCACCGGCCCGCCGGAGAACTTCTCCAGAATGGCTTGCAGCAGTTTGCGGTCCATGACGTCCAGGCCGGCCGGGTCCACGTCCAGCATCGCCAGCGCGGCGTCCGCCACCTGGGCGCTGACCACCCCGTCGGCCCGGACCTCGGCGTAATCCCGCACCCGGCGCAGCAACCGGTTGGCGATGCGCGGCGTACCGCGGCTGCGGCGCGCCACTTCGAACGCGCCGTCGTCGGCCAGCTTGACGTTCAACAAGCCGGCGGAACGGCTGACGATGCGGGTCAGTTCCTCCGCGTTGTAGAACTCTAGCCGCGCGACGATGCCGAAACGGTCGCGCAGCGGATTGGTCAGCATGCCGGCGCGGGTGGTGGCCCCCACCAGGGTGAACGGCGGCAGATCGATCTTGACCGAACGCGCCGCCGGCCCCTCGCCTATCATGATGTCGATCTGATAATCCTCCAGCGCCGGATAGAGGATTTCCTCCACCACCGGGCTCAGCCGGTGGATCTCGTCGATGAACAGCACATCGTGCGGTTCCAGATTGGTCAGCAAGGCGGCCAGATCGCCCGCCCGCTCCAGCACCGGCCCCGAGGTCTGGCGCAGATTCACCCCCATTTCGCGGGCGACGATGTGCGCCAGCGTGGTCTTGCCCAGGCCGGGCGGGCCGAACAGCAGCACGTGGTCCAGCGCTTCGCTGCGGCGCTTGGCCGCTTCGATGAAGATTTCCAGCTGTTCGCGCGCCTTCTTCTGGCCGACGTACTCGTCCAGCTGCTTTGGCCGCAAGGCGCGCTCCAGCGCCTCCTCCTGGCTGGACAGGCTTTGCTGGGTGACGATGCGCGGCTCGGGCGCGCCGCCGTACAGGTTGTCGGTTTCAATCATGGTGTCAGCCGCCGGCCAAAAAAACGAATGCCCAATCTTACCACCGCGCTATAATCGCCGCTGGCCCGCCCATCATCGCGGGCCAACGCAACGTCTTCAGGGCGGGGTGCAATTCCCCACCGGCGGTATGATCGCAAGATCGAGCCCGCGAGCGCTTCCGCTTCCCGGCGGAAGGTCAGCAGATCTGGTGACAGGCCAGAGCCGACGGTAATAGTCCGGATGAGAGAAGACGACATGGCCGCCTGCCGCGCTACGCGCGGCCGCGGCGTGTTCGCTGCGCGCTGGTGCGCGCGGGTTGGCTTGCGCCGGCCCTTTTCACGCCCTGGAACCTGTTTCTCAAACGACCCGAGGACCGTTTCCATGAGTATCGCCACACACCCCGACATCTTGTCCCAACGCGTAGAAGCGGCGCTGAACGCCTTGCGCCGCGGTCTGCCGGTCATTGTTCCCGATGATCACGACCGCGAGAACGAGGCCGACCTGATCCTGGCCGCCGACGCGCTGAGCGAGGCCGAAATGGCGCGTCTGATCCGCGATTGCAGCGGCATCGTCTGCCTGTGCCTGACCGCCGAGCACGCCGCCCGGCTGCAATTGCCGCCGATGACGCAACGCAACGGCAGCCGCTACGGCACCGCCTTCACCGTCAGCATAGAAGCCGCCCAGGGCGTGTCCACCGGCGTGTCCGCCGCCGACCGGGTGCGCACCATCCAGGCCGCCGTCCACCGGCAAGCGCAGGCGGACGACGTGGTCAGCCCCGGCCATGTCTTCCCGCTGGTGGCCGCCGCCGGCGGCGTGCTGAGCCGCCGAGGCCATACCGAGGCCGCGGTGGAACTGGCGCGCCTGGCCGGCTTCCAGCCCGCCGGCGTGCTCTGCGAGCTGATGAACCCCGACGGCAGCATGATGCGCGGCGCGCAAATCGCGGACTACGCTCAAACGCACGCGCTGCCCGTTCTGAGCGTGGCCGAACTGGCTGAATGGATTTCCCGCCAGAACTTAGCCGCCGCTCCGCTGTCTGCTTGATCTTTGCCCTTAGCCGCGGGCCTGCGCCCGCGGCGTCGACGCCGACCCCATCATGCTTCGTTTCGTTTCATTCCGCAGCCTGTTGCTGGCCAGCTTTCTGATCGTCGCCGTCGTGCCCTCGGCCGTGCTGATCCAGCTGCGCAACGAGCTGGGACACGCCGCCTCCACGCTGCGCTCGCATCAGGAGCAAGCCAAGGAATGGCTGGACGCCAACCGCGTGTCGCGCGAGCAATCCATTCAATTCGAACGCGCCACCCGCCAGGCTCAAATCCTGAAAGACCGCGCGCTGGCCAAAACCGCCGCCGGCGCCTGGCAGGAGATCGAGCTGGCGCAACGCAAATTGCAACGCGGCGACGACGACGAGTTGACGCTCAGCGCCCGGGCCATTCTGGCGATCCAGCCGCAACTCCAGGCCCTGCCGGCGCGCGCCGGCGCGCAACGCGACCGCTTGTTCCGCCAGCTGGACCTGCACCTGACCGCGCAAGGCCAATTGATCAACCGCCAACTGGAACAAAGCCAGCGCCAATGGCAGGACTCGATCACGGAAATGCGCCGCACCGCCGACCGCCTGGCCTGGCTGTCGCTGGCCTCCGCGCTGGCGCTGGCGCTGGCGATGACCTTGTTGATCAGCTGGCCGCTGCGCAAGCTGCAAGCCAAGATCGCGCGGATGAGCGACGGGGCGCGGCTGCAGGACTGGCGCCAGTCCGGCCCCGCCGACCTGCAGCGTCTGGCGCGCGAGCTGGCCCAGCTAGACCGCCGGTTGGCGGCGCTGGAAGAACAGAAAGGCCGTTTCTTCCGCCAAGCGTCCCATGAGCTGAAAACGCCGCTGGCCGCCATCCACGAAGCCGCCGCGCTGCTGCGCGAAGAAGTGATAGGACAGCTGTCCGCGCAGCAGCAGGAGATCGTCGCCATCCTGCAGAACAATGCGCAAACCCTGCGTCAGCGCGTGGAAGCCTTATTGCGCTATGATGCCGGCCAATGGCTGTCCGAGACGCTGACCGTGGAAACCTTCGACCTGCCGGCGCTGATTGCGGAGCGGCTGCAGGCCAGCCGTCCGCTATTGCAGGCCAAACGCCTGGCCGCCGACGTCCTGGGCGATGCGGACCGGGTCAACGGCGACCGCTCCAAAGTGGAAACCATTCTGGACAATCTATTGATCAACGCCATCCGCCACAGCCCCGCCGGCAGCGCCTTGAGCCTGCGCCACGGCCGCGACGCCGGCGGCGTCTGGCTGGAAATCCGCGATCAAGGCCCCGGAGTGCCGGACGCCTATCGGGAAAAAATTTTCGAACCGTTCTGGAGCGGCTCGCCGCCGCCGGGCGAACTGCCCGGCACCGGGCTGGGCCTGGCGATGGCGCGCGGCTTCGCCCAATTGATGCGCGGCGAACTGACGCTGGAATCCAAACCTCAGGCCGGCGCCTGCTTCCGCCTGCAGTGGCCGGAACCGGAGAACAAGACATGAAGACATCTCGCTTTTGGGCCCTCAACACGCGCCGGCTGCTTTGGCTGTGCGGCCTGCTGGCCCTGAGCGCCTGCGCTCATCAAGGCCAGCCGGTCGCCGTGCCCGCCGCGCCCATCATACGTTGCCCGGACGCCAACCAGATCCTGCTGCTGCTGAGCCAGACGCGGGAAATCCAGGCGCTGAGCCTGGCCGGACGGGAAAGCTGCGGCAGCGCCCGCTTGCTGACTCTGCTGCAACAGGCGCAGACGGCGGAGAGCCGCGCCGATGTTCAAAAACTGCAGGCCCAATTGGAAAGTCTGCTCGCCAAAACCGATAATCTGGACCCCGCCAGCCAGGGTCTTGCGCGGCTGCCGCTTCAACAGCTGCAGGAAAGACGCAAGCTGGCGGAAGCGCTGGAGCGACAGCAGGCGCAGAACCGCGATCTGCAAAAACGCTACGACGACTTGAACGGCAAGCTCAACGCCTTGCGCGAAGTCGAGCGCGAACTCCAGCTGAAACCCAGCAAAACCAAAGGAGGCCAGCCATGAGCGCCATCGCCCGCATCGTCTTGGTGGACGACGATCCCGATCTGTTGCGCTTGCTCGGCCTTCGCCTCGGCGCCGCCGGCTACGAGGTCGAAGCGCTGGATAGCGCCGAAGCGGCCTTGAACGCGCTGGCGGCCCGCCGTGCCGACTTGCTGCTGACGGACTGGCGCCTGCCCGGCATGGATGGTCTGGAGCTGTTTGAGCAAGTCCGCCAGCGCTACCCCGCGATGCCGGTGATTCTGCTGACCGCCCACGGCACGGTGCCGGACGCCGTGGAAGCGGTCAGCCGCGGCGTATTCGGCTATCTGGTCAAACCCTTCGACGGCAAGGCGCTGCTGGACAAGGTGGCCCAAGGGCTATCGCTGGCGGGCCCCGGACGCGCGGTCGATCAAGCCGCCGCCGGCTGGCGCTCCGGCCTGGTCAGCCGCAGCCCGGCGATGGAGGAACTGCTGGCCGAGGCCCGCATGGTCGCCGCCACCGGCGCCAGCGTGCTCTTGCGCGGCGAAAGCGGCACCGGCAAGGAAGTGCTGGCCAAGGCCATCCACCTGGCCAGCCCGCGCGCCGGCCAGCCCTTCATCGCGGTCAACTGCGGGGCGATTCCGGACAATCTGCTGGAAAGCGAATTGTTCGGCCATGAAAAAGGCTCGTTCACCGGCGCCAACGCGCGCCAGACCGGCCTGATCCAACAGGCGGACGGCGGCACCCTGTTCCTGGACGAGATCGGCGATATGCCGCCGCCGCTGCAGGTCAAACTGCTGCGCGTGCTGCAAGAGCGCGAGGTGCGTCCGGTCGGCGCGACGCGGGCGACCCCGGTGGATATCCGTCTGGTGTCGGCCACGCATCGCGAGCTGGAAGCGCTGATTCAGGAAGGCAGCTTCCGAGAGGACCTGTTCTACCGCCTGAACGTGGTGTCGCTGCGCCTGCCGCCGCTGGCGGAACGCCGCGAAGACATTCCTCTGCTGGCCGCGCATTTCCTGGAAAAAATCGCCACCCGCTATCAAAAGGCCGTCAGCGGTTTCGCCGCCGACGCGCTGGAATACCTGAGCGCGGCGCCCTGGCCGGGCAATATCCGACAATTGGCCAATGTGGTTGAACAATGTTGCGTGCTGACCACCGGCTCTTTGGTAACGCTGGCGCAAGTACAGAAAGCCGTCGCCAGTGAAGAAAGCGCGATTCCGACGCTGGCGGAAGCCAAGCGGCAATTCGAACGCGACTATCTGGAACGCCTGTTGCGGCTGACCGGCGGCAATGTCAGCGACGCCGCGCGCCTGGCGGACCGCAACCGCACCGAGTTTTACCGCTTGCTGCAAAAACACGAACTGACGCCGGCCGCCTTCAAGCTGGAATAAGCACGGCGACGCGATCGGCGTGACGGAAACGGAGCGCCTCTACGCCTGTCGCCGATCGGCGACAGGCAAAATCCCAAGCAAATCAAAGCCCTGCCCATCTCCACCGACATTCTGTCGCCTAACGGCGACAGAATGGCCGCTTCCTGCAAGCGAACTCAAGCCAAAAAAAGCACAAGGCTTTGAAAAATAAGAAAAAACCAAAGCTGGCACGCCTTTTGCCATAGGGAAAGCGCAAATGATCGAAGCGCGGCAGACTCAAGCGCAAGCGATGTGACTCACTCTCTCGAAAAGGTTAATCCCATGAAGAAATCCACTCTTGCCATTGCTCTGATGACTTCCCTGTTCGCCGGCGCCAGCTGGGCGGCTCAAGACGCCAGCGCTCCGGCTGAACAAGCTCAACGCGCCACCGCCGCCAAGGGCGATGCCAGCGCTCCGGCCGAACAAGCTCAACGCGCCACCGCCGCCAAGGGCGACGCCAGCGCTCCGGCCGAACAAGCTCAACGCGCCACCGCCGCCAAGGGCGACGCCAGCGCACCGGCCGAACAAGCTCAACGCGCCACCGCCGCCAAGGCTGACGCCAGCGCCCCGGCTGAACAAGCTCAACGCGCCACCGCCGCCAAAGGCGACGCCAGCGCCCCGGCCGAACAAGCTCAACGCGCCACCGCCGCCAAGGGCGACGCCAGCGCCCCGGCCGAACAAGCTCAACGCGCCACCGCCGCCAAAGGCGACGCCAGCGCGGCTGAAGCCCTGATCGCCGAAGCCGCGCCGAGCGCCGCCGCCGGCCTGAATCAGGCGGTGCAGGAAGCCGTGACCAAAGCCGCAGCCCAGGTTGGCGCCAATATCCAGACCAGCGTGAAGGCCGGCGAAGTCACCCTGAGCGGCACCGCGCCCAGCGAAGAAGCGCTGCGCCGCGTAGCCGAAGAAGCCTCCCGCGTGCCGGGCGTGACCGCGGTTCGCACCAACGTCACCCTCAAAGCCGCAGGCTAAACCCCTCTAGTTCGTCGGCGCGCTGCCCGTCTGGCTCGCTTGCCCTAAGTACAGCAGCGCCGACCCTCGCTTTACCCGGAGTCGTCCCAAGGAACGCACGCAAGTGTGCCCGCCTCCATTCGCCGCCCTTCTGGGCGGCCTTTTTTTATTCGCGGGCGCTATCGTTTTCCGCCGGCCCACACCGCTGCAGCGGCTTCGTCCCTGCTCATATAGCGGTTGATCAGACGCAGCATGGTGCCGTCGCGGTTCATGCCGTCAACCAACTGGCGCCAGGCTCTGGCTTCGCTGTCGGGGAAAGCCCGCTTGGTCAACACCAGGCTGCGCGGGCTGGGCGCGTCGTCCTTCTCCCAGTCCGCCACTTTCACCCTGTCTTCCAAACCGTGTTGTCTGATTTTCTGCCGATACACCATGGGCGTGGAGAAAATGCCCGCAACGCGGCGCTGGTCCAGCATGCGGAACAGGACATCCTCCTCCGCCACTTCCACCAAACGGCGCTGCACGCCCAATTGCAAGACCAAGGGATCGAAATAACGGCTGGTGCTGTAACTGCGCACAATGGCCCAGCGGCTGGATGGAGCATCCTGGATGAAGGACTCCATCGAGCGGATGGAGTCGGGCACGTCTATCGATAAAATCGCGTACTGACGCAGCTGGATGTAGTTGAAAAACCAATAGATTTTGCTGCGTTCCGGAGTCTCGATCGCGGAACCGGTCATATCCAGCGAGCCGGCCTCCAGTTCCTGCCAGATGCGAGCCCGCGGCATCACCACGAACTCGAACTCGCAACCGCTGCGCCGCCGCAATTCCTCCGCCACGTCTCGATCCAAGCCGCGGCCGGCGCTGTAGAACTGGCCGATCTCGTAAAAAGCGAAACGGATCGGCCGCTGCGGACACGACACGCCGCCATGAGCGCCGCCGGCCCAGCAGGCCGCCAGCAACAGACATGCTCGCGCCAGTCCTGTTTTCACGGTGGGTACGCCTCCCGGCCATGCCGGATTCATCGCCATGCCCAGCGCACGGCACTCCCCACTATAGGCAAAGCGCCGCCGGCTTTAAGAGCCGGCTCGCGTTTTCAGAACTTCATCAGGCTCTTCAAGGCGAGACGCACGCCCTCGCTCACCGTCACCTCGGCCGGCAGGCCCTTGGTGGCGGCCGCGGCCTCCTTCTCGTTGTAACCCAAGGCCAGCAAGGCGTTGACGATGTCGCCCTTCTCATCCGGCGTGGCGGCGAAAGCCAGGCCCCCCGGCGCGGTCAGCGTGCTGCCGGTGGCCAATTTGCCGCGCAGCTCCAGCACCAGACGCTCGGCGGTCTTCTTGCCTATGCCCGGCACCGCGGACAAGCGCTTGATGTCTTCGCTGGCCACCGCCACCGCCAGTTCATCGGTGGTCATGCCGGACAGAATGGCCAGGGCGATCTTGGCGCCGATGCCGGTCACCTTGACCAGTTGCCGGAAGGTCTGTCTATCCTCCTTGCTGGCGAAGCCGAACAGCAGATGGGCGTCTTCCCGCACCACCAGATGGGTGAACAGCGTGGTTTTCTGACCCAAGGCCGGTAATTGATAAAAAGTGGTCATCGGCACATCGACTTCATAGCCGACCCCGTTGACGTCCAGCACCACTTGCGGGGGCAGTTTTTCGATGAGATTGCCGCTCAGGCGTCCAATCATGTTCCGGTTCTTTCTTCAAGCGATTACAGGCGCGTCGGCTAGACCAGCCGGCCGCCGCGAATTTTCAGGCCGCTCTGCGCCAGCTGGCCCAAGGCGCCGGCACTGAGATTGGCGTGCGCCAAGGCCACCGCCAGCGCGTCGGCGGCGTCGGCCTGGGGCGTGCCGGACAAATTAAGCATCCGCACCACCATGTGCTGCACCTGCTCCTTGGCGGCCTTGCCGTGACCGGCGACGGACTGCTTGACCTGCAGCGCGGTGTATTCCGCCACCGGCAGGTCCCGCAACACCAGCGCGCTGATGCAGGCGCCGCGCGCCTGACCCAGCATCAGCGTGGCCGCCGGATTGACGTTGACGAACACTTGCTCGATCGCCGCCGCCTGTGGTTGGTAGGTGTCGATCACGCCGAACAGGCCGTCGACGATCACGCGGATGCGATCGCTCAAAGGCGCGCCCGGCGGCGTGCGGATGCAGCCGGAGGCCACGTAATGGCGTTGCTGGCCGACCAGATCGATCACCCCGAAGCCGGTGATGCGGCTGCCGGGGTCGATGCCGAGGATGCGGCGCGCGCCGGGAAGAAGCTGAGCCGACATCGCCTCAGCCCGGGACGGCGCGCAATTGCGCATCCAACTGCCGCAATTGCTGCGGCGTGCCCACATTGTGCCAGACGCCGTTGAAATACTCGCCGCTGGCCCGTCCGGCCGCGATCGCGGCGTCGTAAAACGGACGCATCGGCGCGAAGCGGCCTGCGGAAAGGCCGGCGAACATGCGGGTATCGTAAAGGCCGATGCTGGAGAAGGTCAGCTTGCGCTCGCCGTCGGCGCGCAGGCCGCCGTCCGGCTCCAAGGCGAAATCCCCGCCCGCGTGGAAAACCGGATTGTCCGTCATCACCAGGTGCATGCCCGGTTCCTCAAGCCCCTCCAGCGCGTCCAGCCGCGGCAGCAGGCTTGCGTAGTCGTAATCGGTATAAATGTCCGCCGCCACGCACAGAAAAGCGCGCTCCCGTCCCGCCCGCAAGCTGGGCAAGGCCTTGGCGATGCCGCCTGCGGTTTCCAGGGGCTCGCCCTCGGCGGAATAGGCGATGCGCGCGCCAAAGCGGCCGCCGTCTCCCAGCACCTGTTCTATCTGCGCGCCAAGCCAGGCGTGATTGATCACGATGTCGGCGAAACCGGCCGCCACCAGGCGCTCGATCTGCCAGACGATCAGGGGCTTGCCGCCCACCTCCAGCAAGGGCTTGGGCGCATGGTCGGTCAGCGGCCGCATCCGCTCGCCGCGGCCGGCCGCCAGAATCATGGCTATCGGCATGCTCATCCCTTGTAGCTCAAGGCCGGGTAGGTCGATTGCAGCTCGTCATCGGTCTGGTCCTTGCCCACCAACTGCAGCAACAGCTGATAGAGCGGCGCCAGTTCCTGGTAACGGCGGGTGGTCCGTTTCAGATACTTGATGAAACGCGGAATCTCGGCGCGGTACTTGTCCTTGCCGTCGCGATGGAACAGACGCGCGAAGATGCCAGCCACTTTCAGGTGGCGCTGCACGCCCATCCATTCGAAATCACGATAGAAGACGTCGAATTCGGCCGGCACCGGCAGGCCGGCGGCGCGCGCCTTTTCCCAGTAGCGGATCGCGATATCGAGCACGAAGGGCTCGTCCCACTCGATGAAAGCGTCGCGCAGCAGGCTGACGATGTCGTAGCTGACCGGGCCGTACACCGCATCCTGGAAATCCAACACCCCGGGCTTGCCCGGCGTCAGCATCAGGTTGCGCACGATGAAATCCCTGTGCACGAACACCTTGGACTGGGCCAGCAACACCGGCAGCAAGGCCTTGACCCCGGCGTCCCACAGCTGGCGTTGCGCGAAATCCAGCGGCCGGCCCAATTCCTTGGCGCAGAACCACTCCGGAAACAGGTTCAACTCGCGCGTCAGCAGCGCTTCGTCGTATTCCGGCAACACTCCCGGCTGACTGGCGGACTGGATCTCCACCAGGGTGTCCAGCGCCTCCAGCAATAGATGGCGCCGCACCTGTTCGCGCCCATCATGCTCCAAGGCGGCCAGATAGGTGACCCGGCCCAGGTCCTCCAGCAGCAGCAGACCCTGCTCTCTATCCCGCGCCAGCAGCTTGGGAACATTGACCATGGCGAAAACGTCGCGCACTTGCACATAGGCGTCGGTGCTCATTTTTTCCGGCGGCGCGTCCATCACGATGCAACTCGCGCCGTCCGGCCAGGTCGCACGGAAGTAGCGCCGGAAGTCGGCATCCGCGGCGGCGAATTCAAGCCCGATGTCCTGTCCCGGGTACAAATCTGCCAGCCATTTTTTGATGAGTTCCTGTCTATGCATGTCGCTTCGTCTTGGTGCTGATAGAATTGGCTGATTTTATACTGCCCCGCCGCCCCTTAGATATGGCTTTGTGCATGCCCAGAATCAAACCCAATCCGCTGGCCCTGGCGCTGGCGGCCGCGTTCTCACTACAGCCGGCGCTGGCGCTGGCCGATGAAGACGCCCCTATCGCCCTGCCCACCCCGCCCAAGGCCGAAGGCCAGACCCACGTCACCGCCGACGATATGGACGGCGAGATGAATGTGGAGCTGAAAGCCCGCGGCAATGTGGTGGTCACCCGCGACGACCAGAAACTGGAGTCCGACTGGCTGGACTATTACCAGAACAAGGACCGGGTCAAGGCCGGCGACCGCTTCAAGATGACGCGCGGCGTCGACGTGGTCACCGGCACCACGCTGGATTACAACGTCGCCAACTACAGCGGCACCGGCATGAACCCGGTGTTCGCCATGGGCAAACCGGCGCCCGCAGCCAAGGGCGCGCCGGCCGCCACCCGTCCGATGAGCACGGTGCCGATGCGCGGCGACGGCCAGCAAGTGGATTTCCGCGGCCAGAACGAGTACCGGGTCTACAACAGCCGCATCAATAGCTGCGAACCCGGCGACGACTCCTGGTATCTGAACTCCTCGCTGCTGGACCTCGACTACAACAACGGCGTCGGCACCGCCCGCAACGCGCGGCTGAATTTCTACGGCGTGCCCATCCTGTACACACCGTGGATGGACTTCCCGCTCAACGGCAACCGCAAGAGCGGTTTCCTGCCGCCCACCTTCAAGACCGGCAGCAACGGCACTGAAGTCGCGCTGCCCTATTACTGGAATATCGCGCCCAACTACGACGCGACCATCACCCCGCATTTCAACGACAAGCACGGCACCATGCTAGGTGCGGAATTCCGCTATCTGCAGCCCAATTACGCCGGCTCGATCTACACCGAACAATTGCCCAAGGACAAGGTCACCGACAAGAATCGCTACGCCTGGTATGCGACCCATGGCCAGACGCTGGCGCCGGGCCTGACTTTCGGCTACAACGCCAACTACGTCTCCGACCCCAACTATTTCAAGGATTTCGGCGACCGTCTCAGCATCGCCACCAACGTCAACCTGGTGCGCGAGGCCTGGCTCAGCTACGGCTTCGGCTGGCAGGGCGGCTCGGCCAACGCCACCTTGCGCGCTCAGCGCTACCAGACCCTGCTGGCAAACCCCTCACCAGGGGACATTCCCTATGCGCGGCTACCGCAGCTGACGTTCAGCGCCAGCCAGCAATTGCCGCAGGGCTTCAGCGCCAATCTGCAAAGCGAGCTGACCCGCTTCTCCCATCCGACTCTGCAAACCGGCGACCGCCTGGTCGCCTATCCCAGCCTGACGTGGAGCCTGGACAAAAGCTGGGGCTTTCTGCGTCCCAAGCTTGGCCTGCACCTGACCGAATATAATCTGGACGCGCTGCCCGGCCAGCAAAGCCGTTCGGTGTCGCGCAGCCTGCCCATTTTCAGCACCGACGCCGGCCTCTATTTCGACCGCGATACCGAGTTTCTGGGCCAGGACCATCTGCTGACGCTGGAGCCGCGTCTGTTCTACGTCAATATCCCGACTCGCAGCCAGAACAATCTGCCCAACTTCGACACCTCGGAAAACGATTTCAATTTTGCGCAGTTGTTCACCGAAAACCGCTTCTCCGGCTCCGACCGCATCAACGGCGCCAATCAGCTGACCACGGCGTTGACCAGCCGCCTGATCAGCCAGCAAAACGGCCTGGAACGAATCCGTCTGACCGTGGGCAAACGCTATTATTTCAATCAGGACGACATCTCCCTGACCGGCGTGCCGCAACAGCGCACCGTCAGCGGCTCCAATCTGCTGCTGGGCGCCAGCGGCGATCTGGCCCAGGGCTGGCGCTTGGACAGCTCCTATGAGTGGAACGAGGCGCTGAAAACCACCGAACGCTACAATGCCCAGCTGCGCTACAACCCGGCGCCCGGCAAGGTGCTCAGCGCGCGCTATCGCTACGGCCGCTACGAACAGCAGGACAACTCATCAAAGTACGGCCCCTTGCGTCAGGTCGACATCGGCGCCCAATGGCCTATCGCCAAGAAATGGTATGCGCTGGGCCGCTACAACTATTCGCTGGCCGACCGCAAGCCGCTGGAACAACTGGCCGGATTCGAGTACAACGACGGTTGCTGGTCGGCGCGCCTGGTCGGTCAGCGCTATGTCAGCGACCTGACCACCACCAAGAACGCCATTTATTTCCAGCTGGAATTCAAGGGCCTTGGCGGCTTCGGCAACAATCCGCTCAACACGCTGAAGCTGGCGATTCCCGGCTATAGCAAGACTAACGATTTATAAGCGATGATCATGAAACAGACTCTGCTCGCCCTGCTGCTGGCCGGCGCCCTGCAAGGCGCCGTCGCCGCTCCCGCCGCCCCGGTCAAAGAAGTGGACCGCATCGTCGCGGTGGTCAACAAGAACGTGATCACCTGGCTGGATCTGCAATCCCGCGTCGACGAAGCCATCAAACAGCTGCAAGCGCAGAAAGTGACGCCGCCGGCGCGCGCCGTGCTGGAAAAACAGATGCTGGAACAGATGATCACCGAGGAGGTTCAGCTGCAGTACGCCGCCAGCGGCGGCCTGCGCATCGACGACGCCGCGGTGGATCAGGCGGTGGCCAATCTGGCCAAGCAGAACAAGATGGACGTGGCCGGCCTGAAAGCCCAGCTGGCCAAGGAAGGCCTGGCCTTCGACAAACTGCGCGCCGAAGTGCGCAAGGAACTGACCATCGCGCGCCTGCGTGACAGCGAAGTCGCCGCCAAGGTCAACGTCAACGAGACCGAAGTCGATCAGGTGCTGAAAAGCGCGCAGAGCGGCAACCGCGCCGAATACCACCTGGCCAGCATCCTGATCAACGTGCCGGAACGCGCCGACGCCAAGCAGATCGACGCGCTGTCGAAGAAGGCCGAGAAAGCGCTGACGGATCTGGAGGCCGGCCAAGCCTTCGCCAAGGTATCGGCCAGCTACTCCGACGCCCCCAATGCGCTGAAAGGCGGCGACATGGGCTGGCGCAGCGCGGTGTCGCTGCCGGTTGAGTTCGTGCAGATGCTGGAACAGCTGAAAACCGGCCAGCACACCAATGTGATCCGCACCCAGCAAGGCTTCTTCATCTTCCAATTGCAGGACAAACGCGACAGCGGCGCGCCGCTGATGGTGGAGCAATACCATGTGCGCCACATCCTGATCCGCACCAACGAGGCGGTGTCGGCCAACGACGCCAAAACCCGCATCGAACAGGTGCGCGACCGCATCCAGCGCGGCGCCAAGTTCGCCGACATGGCCAAGCTCTACTCCGAAGACGGCAGCAACGCCAAGGGCGGCGATCTGGGCTGGGTCAATCTGGGCGATCTGGTGCCGGATTTTGAGAGCGCGATGACGCAACTGCCTATCGGCCAATTGTCGCCGGCGGTGCGCACGCCCTTCGGCTGGCATTTGATCCTGGTGGAAGGCAAGCGCAATCAAGACGTGTCCGGCGACCGCGAGCGGCTGGCGGTCAAACAACAGATCCGCTCCCGCAAGATCGAACAGGCGTACGCCGACTGGGTGCGCCAGCTGCGCGACTCCGCCTTCGTCGAAGAACGGCTGGACGAGAAGTAAGATGAGCCTCCCCATATTGGCCGTCACCACCGGAGAACCGGCCGGCGTGGGGCCGGATCTGGCGCTGCGGCTGACGGAGGCCGGCGTCGGCGCACGCTGCGTGCTGATCGGCGACAAGACCTTGCTGGCCGCGCGCGCGCGGCAGCTGGGCCTCTCGCTTTCGCTGTACGATTACGCGCCGGACACGCCCGCGCCGGCGCAAGGGCTGGAAGTTTGCCATGTGCCGCTGGCGGTTCCGGCCGTTCCCGGCCGGCTGGACCCGGCCAACGCCGGCTATGTGCTGGCGACGCTGGACCGCGCCATCGACGGCTGCCTTAGCGGCGAATTCGCCGCCATGGTAACCGCGCCGGTGCACAAGGGCGTCATCAACGACGGCGGCGTCGCCTTCTCCGGCCACACCGAATACCTGGCCGAGCGCACGCACACGCCCAAGGTGGTGATGATGTTGGCCGGCGGCGGCATGCGCGTGGCGCTGGCCACCACCCATCTGCCGCTGCGGGACGTCGCCGACGCCATCACCGCGGACAGCCTGGAGCAGGTCATCCGCATCCTGCACGGGGATCTGCGCGCCAAGTTCGGCATCGCCGCGCCGCGCGTGCTGGTGGCGGGCCTGAATCCGCACGCGGGCGAAGGCGGCCATCTGGGGCGCGAGGAAATCGAGGTCATCGAACCGCTGCTGGCGCGGCTGCGCGGCGAGGGCATGGACCTGATCGGCCCCTTGCCGGCCGACACCCTGTTCAACCCCGACAAGCTGCGGCGCTGCGACGCGGTGCTGGCGATGTATCACGATCAAGGCTTGCCGGTGCTCAAACACGCCAGCTTCGGCGCCGGCATCAATATCACCCTGGGCCTGCCCATCGTCCGCACCTCGGTCGACCACGGCACCGCGCTGGATCTGGCCGGCAGCGGTCAGGCCCACCCGGGCAGTCTGTTCGAGGCCGTGCAGCTGGCGGCGCAACTGGCCGCCTCCGCCGCGAACTGACTCAGCGGACGATCACCTCGTCCGGCAACTCGTTGACGCTGGGCCCGCCTCGGAGCGGCGCATGCTCGATCAACAAAGCGTGTATCCGCCACAAGCCGGCCTCCAGGCCGGCCACTCGCTTGCCTTCCGCCATCGCGCGTCCGACTTCGGCGCAAATCTCCTCCCAGGCCCGCGACGGCACCCGCCGGTCTATGCCGCGATCGGCGACGATTTCAATGCGGCGCTCCGCCAGCAACACATACACCAGCACGCCGGTGTTCTCCTCGGTGTCCCATACCCTCAGCAGGCCGAACCACTCCAGCGCCCGTTCTCGAGCGCTCATGCCGCGCCAGGCGTCGCGCCAATCCAGCGCCGACTCCACCACAAAGCGCAGTTGGCCGGCATGTTCGCGTTCCGAAGCCGCGATGCCTTGCTGCAAACGCGCCAGTTCCGCGGCGGGAAAACGCCGTCGCGCCAAGTAGCCGGTGCTGGCCAGATGACGCAGCGCTCTATGCCATGATTTCCACATCACCAATCTCCCGAAGCGCCGCCGCCGCCAAATCCCCCGCCGCCGCCGGACCAGCCGCCTCCGCGGCCGCCGCTGCTTCCGCCGCGCCAACTCCCGCCGCCTCCGCCGCCGAACGACAAGCCGTGGGCGCCGATCACCAGGCACAGGAGCGCCGCCACCGCCCCGGCCAGCAAGGCGAACACGATGCCTGCGCCCAGCAGCAAGGCCGCGGCGACGCCCAGGCCGCCCATGATGAGGCTGCCGATCAAGCGTCCGAACAGGCGGCTGACGACGCCGGCGCCGAACAAGACCGCGAACGCCAGCGCCGGCCAACTGTCTTCCCAGCCCTGCTGCTGAGTCCGCGTCAGCGGGGGCAGCTTTTCGCCGTCGATCAGGCCTTCCAGCTGCGACGCCGCCGCTTGAATGCCCTGAAAGCGCAACCCCTGCTTGAACAGAGGCCTCAGCGTGTCCTGCAGAATGCGCTTGGCGTAGATGTCGGGAATCGCGCCCTCCAGGCCGCGGCCCACCAACAACTGGGTCTTGTGCTGATCCGCCACGATCAGCAGCAGCACGCCGTCGTCCACCCCCTTGCGCCCCAGCTTCCAGGCGTCCATCACCCGGGTGCCGTAGTCAAAAGGCGTTTCCGGCTCCACCGACGGCACGATCAAGACCGCCAGCTGACTGCCTTTGCGCTGATGAAAGCTCAGCAATTGCCGTTCCAATTGTCCGCGCTCGTCCGCCGATAAAAAACCGGCCAGATCCACCACCGGCGAACTGGGCGGCGGCACCGCCAGTTCCGCCCGCGCCAACTGCGCGCACAGCAGCAACGCGATGCCCAAGCAACGCCATAGCGCCCTCATCTTATTTGCTCGCCTCCGGCTCGCCGAAGCTGACCTGCGGCGCGGTGGAAATGGCCTTCTCGTTCTCCACGGTGAAATTCGGCCGGGTCTTCAGGCTGAACATCATCGCGGTCAGATTATTGGGAAAGGTCCGCACCGTGCTGTTGTACGCCTGCACCGAATCGATATAACGCTTGCGCGCCAAGGTGATGCGATTCTCGGTGCCCTCCAGCTGCGCCTGCAGATCACGGAAGGATTGATCCGCCTTCAGCTGCGGATAGTTTTCCGACACCACCAGCAAGCGGGACAAGGCCGAGCCCAGCTGATTCTGCGCCGCGGCGAAATCATTGAGCTTTTTCTCGTCCGTCGCCATCGATGCATCCATCTGGATGCTGCCCACCCGCGCCCGCGCGGCGGTGACTTGGGTCAGCACCTCTTTTTCATGCTTGGCGTAGCCTTGCACCGTCTTGACCAGATTGGGAATCAGATCCGCGCGCCGCTGGTATTGATTGATCACCTCGGACCAGGCCGCGTTGGCCGCCTCGTCCTGAGTCTGCATCGCGTTGTAACCGCAGCCGCTCAGCGACGCCGCCAATAACAAAGCCATCGCCCACTTCTTCCACATCATCCTGTTCTCCATTCCCGTCGTGGCTGCGCCATCCCGATCAGCGCAACGCGTTCGAGCTTCAGTTTACCCATAAAAAGCATAAAACCAGCAGTTTTCGCCCCGCCTATGGAATAGCGCGCACCATTCCCTCCCCTGCGCGACCAGACCGGCAAGACCGGCGCGCTCCGCCCCCGGCCCTCCTTGCCCAACAATATACAATTCACGCCAATATCTTGAAGTAAAGAGGGAAATCCCTAGTGAATACGGGTTTTTCGCAACGCAACAATTGGGCTACACTGGTGGACGTTTTTCCAATAATGACAGCTGCACGGACAATGACCACCACCACCCAAGCCCGTGTGCGGGAGATCCCGTACAACTACACCTCGTATTCCGACCGCGAAATCTTCATCCGCCTGCTGGGCGCGCCGATGTGGAAGCTGCTGGAAGAACTGCGCGCCGAACGCAAGACCGGCCGCTCCGCCCGCATGCTGTTCGAGGTCTTGGGCGATATCTGGGTGGTGGACCGCAACCCCTATCTGGTCGACGACCTGCTGGACAATCCCAAGCGGCTGGCCGCCTTGGTGGACGCGATGCGCCACCGGCTGGCCGAAGTGGAAAAACGCCGCGAAGGCAACGACAAGGTGGGCAAGATGCTGACGGCGGCCCGCGCCGCCGTCGAGCGCTTCGCCGAGCAATTCGAGGATACCCGCGAACTGCGCGCCAAGATCCTGAAGAAGCTGTCCCGGCTCACCCGCCGCGACAATATCCAGTTCGACGGCCTGTCCCGCGTCGCCCACGTCACCGACGCCACCGACTGGCGCGTCGAATACCCCTTCGTGGTGCTCAGCCCGGACAGCGAAGCCGAAATCGCGCCGCTGGTGCGCGCCTGTATCGAGCTGGGCCTGACCATCATTCCGCGCGGCGGCGGCACCGGCTACACCGGCGGCGCGGTGCCGCTGGATCGCATGAGCGCGGTGATCAACACCGAGAAGCTGGACCGCCATCTCGGCGTCGAACAGGTGGAACTGCCCGGCCTGGACGGCCCCCGCGCCACCATACAATGCGGCGCCGGCGTGGTCACCGCCCGCGTCGCCGAGGCCGCGGCGGCGGCCGGCCTGGTGTTCGCGGTGGACCCCACCTCGGCCGAGGCCTCCTGTATCGGCGGCAATATCGCGATGAACGCCGGCGGCAAGAAGGCGGTGCTGTGGGGCACCACGCTGGACAACCTCGCCAGCTGGAAAATGGTGGACGCCGACGGCCAATGGCAGTTCATCGAACGCCTGGGCCACAACTACGGCAAGATCCACGACGTCGACGTCGCCCGCTTCCGCGTCAGCCAACTCAAGGACGATGGCCAGACCGTGGTGTCCAGCCGTCAGCTGGACATCCCCGGCAGCGCCTTCCGCAAAGTGGGCCTGGGCAAGGACGTCACCGACAAATTCCTGGCCGGCCTGCCCGGCGTGCAGAAGGAAGGCTGCGACGGCATCATCACCAGCGCCCGCTTCGTGTTGCACCGCATGCCCAAGCACATCCGCACCGTCTGTCTGGAATTCTTCGGCACCGTGGCCGAGGCCACGCCGGCCATCGTCGAAATCACCGACCTGTTCAAACCCGGCGGCGCCGGCCTCGCCGCCGGCGTGCAGCTGGCCGGCCTAGAACACCTGGACTGGCGCTATGTGCGCGCGGTGTCCTATGTGACCAAGGCCAAGAGCAAGGGTCGGCCCAAGATGGTGCTGATCGCCGATCTGGTGTCGGACCACGAGGACGCGGCGGCGGAAGCCGCCAGCCAGGTGGTGCGGCTGGCCAACGCACGTCACGGCGAAGGCTTCATCGCCATCACCCCGGAAACGCGCAAGCGCTTCTGGCTGGACCGCAGCCGCACCGCCGCCATCGCCAAACACACCAACGCCTTCAAGATCAACGAAGACGTGGTGATCCCGCTGCCGCGGCTGGGCGATTACAGCGACGGCATCGAACGCATCAATATCGAACTGTCGATCCAAAACAAGCTGCGCTTGCTCGACACCCTGACCGAATATTTCCACGGCCGGCTGCCGGTGGACAAGCTGGACACCAATCTGCCGTCGGAAGAACTGATCGGCGACCGCCGCGCCTCGGCGCTGTCCCAGCTCGCCATCACCCGCGACCGCTGGCAATGGCTGTTGGAACACCTTGACCGACCCTTTCACGAATACCGCGAACGCTGGCCGCACGCGCCGCTGGAAGACGCCGCCGCCGCTCCGGATACCGTGTTCCACGCGCTGCGCGACCTGATCGTGCGCGTCAGCTGGAAGCGCGAAATGCAGGCCGAGCTGGAGCAGCTGTTCTCCGGCAACACCGACGGCCCCATCCTGGCCGCCATCCGCGCCATCCAGCAAAAAGTGCTGCGCAGCCGCGTCTTCGTCGCGCTGCACATGCACGCCGGCGACGGCAACGTTCACACCAACCTGCCGGTCAACTCCGACGATTACGAGATGCTGCAGACCGCGCACAAGGCGGTGGAGCGCATCATGGCGCTGGCGCGCGCGCTGGGCGGCGTGATCTCCGGCGAGCACGGCATCGGCATCACCAAGCTGGAATTCCTCAGCGAAGAAGAAATCGCCCCCTTCCGCGCCTACAAGCAGCAAGTGGACCCCAACGGCCACTTCAACCGCGGCAAGCTGCTGCCCGGCGCCGACCTGGCCATGGCCTACACCCCGTCCTTCTCCTTGTTGGGCGCGGAGTCGCTGATCCTGGAACAATCCGACATCGGCGCCATCAGCGACTCGATCAAAGACTGCCTGCGCTGCGGCAAGTGCAAGCCGGTGTGCTCCACCCATGTGCCGCGCGCCAATCTGCTGTACTCGCCGCGCAACAAAATCCTCGGCGTCGGCCTGCTGACCGAGGCCTTCCTCTACGAAGAGCAGACCCGCCGCGGCGTCAGCCTCAAACATTTCGAGGAATTGTCCGACGTCGCCGACCATTGCACGGTTTGCCACCGCTGCGTCAAACCCTGCCCGGTCAAGATCGACTTCGGCGATGTTTCGGTGGCGATGCGCAACTTCCTGCGCAAGACCGGCAACAAGAGCTTCAATCCCGGCACCGCCGTCGGCATGGCCTTTCTCACCGCCAAGGACCCGGCCACCATCAAAGCGCTGCGCACCGGCCTGGTCGGCGTCGCCTACAAGGCGCAGCGGCTGGGCAACGCGGTGGGCAAGCGCCTGGGACTGATAGGCTCCCAGACCCGGCAGCCGCCGGCCACCGTCGGCAAGGCCCCGGTCAAGGAGCAGGTGATCCACTTCATCAACAAGCCCATGCCCGGCGGCCTGCCCAAGAAAACCGCGCGCGCGCTGCTGGACGTGGAAGACGCCAGCATCGTGCCCATCATCCGCAACCCCAAGCTGTCGGAAGACGCGGAAGCGGTGTTCTACTTCCCCGGCTGCGGCTCGGAGCGCCTGTTCAGCCAGGTCGGCCTCGCCACCCAGGCCATGCTGTGGCATGTCGGCGCGCAGACCGTGCTGCCGCCCGGCTATCTGTGCTGCGGCTATCCGCAGACCAGCGCCGGCTATCAGGACAAGGGCGACGCCATCACCACCGAGAACCGGGTGCTGTTCCACCGCGTGGCCACCACGCTGAACTACCTGGACATCAAGACCGTGGTGGTCAGCTGCGGCACCTGCTACGACCAATTGTCGCAATACCGCTTCGAAGACATCTTCCCCGGCTGCCGCATCATCGACATCCATGAATACCTAATGGAGAAGGGCGTCAAGCTGGACGGCGTCGGCGGCCAGCAATACCTGTATCACGACCCCTGCCACACGCCGATGAAGGCCTATCAGCCGATGAAGGTGGTCAACGAGCTCTTGGGCGGCGGCGTGGCGCTGTCGGACCGCTGCTGCGGCGAATCCGGCACCTTCGCCGCCAGCCGGCCGGACATCGCCACCCAGGTGCGCTCGCGCAAGGAAGAGGAAATCAACAAGAACCTGCAGGCGCTGACCGGCGGCGCCAAGCCTGCCCAGCCGGTAAAGATCCTGACCTCCTGCCCGTCCTGCCTGCAAGGCTTGTCGCGCTACGGCCCGGACACCGGCACCGAGGCCGACTACATCGTGGTGGAAATCGCCAAGCATGTGCTGGGGCCGAACTGGTTGAAACAGTATGTGGATCAGGCGCGCGATGGCGGCATTGAGCGCGTGCTTCTATAAGGTTGGAGAACAATCCATGGGCAACAAAGCGTTGATCGTCATCGACGTGCAATACGGCCAGATCGAAGGCCAGCCCCGCGCCGGCCGCGCCGATGCCGTGCTGGCCAATCTCAACCGCGCCATCGCGCTGGCGCGCCGCCAAGACATGCCGGTGATTTTCATCCAGCACGACAGCGGCCCCGGCAGCGATCTGGCGCGCGACAGCGAGGCCTGGCAGCTGCATCCGGCGCTGGCGCGGCTGGACGGCGACGCCGTGGTGCACAAACGCTTCAGCGACAGCTTCCAGCGCACCGCGCTGACCGAGCTGCTGCGCGGCGGCGATGTCGACGAGCTGTGGCTGGCCGGTTCCGCCCCCGAGTTCTGCGTGGACAGCACGCTGCGCTCGGCGATGTCGCAGGAATACGCCGTCACCCTGATCGCAGACGCCCACACCTGCAAACCGCGGCCGCGGCTGAACGCGGAACAGGTGATCGATCACTTCAACTGGGTCTGGTCCAATCTGGACGAAACGCCCAAGCCCCTACGCGTGCGCAACATCGCCGAACTGGAAAGCGGCGCGGCCTAAACAAAAACCGCCGGGCACGCCCGGCGGTTTTTCTTTGCGGCTTCCGTTTTACTTCAACGGCGACGCGGCCGAGGCCTTGGCGGCCGCCTTCTTCTTGGCCGCGGCGGCGTCCTGACGGACTTCGCTGGTGGTCTTCAGCAAAGTGCCCTGAGCGTCATCGCCGTCCAAGGACCAGCTGAACACCCCGCCCAGCTGCTGTTGACGCACGTAATCCAGCTTGGTGCGGATGGTGGCGGGGTCGTCGTAGCTCCAGAACTCGTTGCCGTCGTAAGTCCACAGCTGCTTGCTGACCGGATGCACGAACTGCTTGGCGGAACGGCTCTTCAGCACCTTGTAGTCCTCGATGCCGGCTTCGTAAGTGCCTTTGCCTGCGCCGGTGGCCACCTGGTACAGACCATCGGCCTTGGGTCCGGCTGCCACGCCGGCCCAGCCGCGGCCATAGAACGGGATGCCCACGTTCAGCTTGGCCTTGGGCACGCCGCCCTTGACCAGAGTCTGGATCGAGTCGTCGACGTTGTAGTAGACGCGGTCGCCGGTCACCGGAGCCGCCGGATCGCGGAACAGATTGGACTGGAAGTTGGTCGGCCCCTTGGCGTCCCAGCCGCCATTGAAGTCGTAAGTCATCACATTGATCCAGTCCATATAGGCCGCGTACTTGGCCGGCTCGGTCTGGCGGATCTTGTCGACGCCGGAGCCAATCGCCGCGGTCAGGTAGTAGCGGCGCTTGTTCTGCGCAGTCAGCGCGTCCAGCTGGCTGCGGAATTCCGCCATCAGCAAGGTGAAGTTCTGCTTATCGTTGGGATCCACGCTATTGGTCGGCAGACCGCCGCCGCCCGGGTATTCCCAATCGATGTCGATGCCGTCGAACACGCCCTTGGCCGCGCCGGCGCCGCCGGCGTTCTCGCCCACCGGCAGATTGCCTTTCAGGTACAGATCGATGCAGGACGCGACCATGGTCTTGCGGCCGGCGTCGGTGGCGGCGAATTTGCCGAAATTCTTCGACCAGGTCCAGCCGCCCAGCGAAATCAGCACTTTCAGCGAAGGATTGGCCAGCTTCAGCTTGCGCAGCTGATTGAAGTTGCCGCGCAGCGGATCGCTCCAGGCATCGGCCTTGCCGTCCACCGACTCATTGGCGCCGAAGGATTTCTGGTAATCGGCCCAAGCGTCGCCGCCGTCGCCGTTGCCGTTCTCTGCACGGGTCACCATGCCGCACTTGCCGTCGGCGTAGACGTTGCCGAAGGCGTAGTTCAGGAAGGTCAGCTTCTTGTCGCCGCCGGCGTCCACCAGATTGCGCAGCTTGTAATTGCGGCCGTAAATGCTCCATTGCGCAAAATAAGAGCCGACATGACGGCCCACGGTCGGCGTCGGTTCCGGCGGCACGCCGGTGCCCGGTCCGGGGCCGGGATCGCCGCCGCCCGGCGTGCATTCGCCGGCAGGCCGCTCTTCCCACGGCCCCCATTGATCCGCGCCCGGCTGATTGTTCTGCGTCCACCACTTGGCGCGCCAGGTCTTGTTGGCGTACAAGGCGTAATCGCCGCCGTTATAGGTCTGCGCATTGCTCCACGCACTGCAGGCCGGCGCAGCGAACACCGCCGCGCTGCTCAACAACAAGCCAGCCCCCCCAAACAGCGCCGACAACGTCAACGAAAGTTTCGACATTCGGACCTCCTCAATTCTGTCAGTGATCACGGCAGCGTCATGCTGTCCCCGCTGCAACACCGCAAGCCGGCGTTTTAGTTCGGACATGTGGTATTACAGTGGTATCAGATTCGAGCAATCACTCCACTGCTGCCAACCCAAATTTCACCAACCTGTCCTTAATAACAGTTAAAACAGGTCAAAAGGATTGTCTTACGCCGACAAGGGCGCAGCTGTGGCTCAAAAATGCGGGAAAGTTCAGGCTTACGCGAATTTAGGCGAATTTATCGCGCAAATAGCCAAGAAAAGGAGATAAACAGCGCACTTGGCGATGTCTATTTTTTCAGTGAGAAAGCCACTTAAGCACAGGAGAAATGCCTGTTGGCAATTTGAGACAAAACTTCACAGCAAAAGCATGGGCTTCACAAAACCATGCCACTACAAAACCATTACGTTTTCAATCGCAGGCCAAACGCATGCCGCAACCGGCCAGAAACGCAAAGAGGAGGCCTTGGCCTCCTCCCGATACCCTGCCTGTAGCCGCAGAATCAAGCCGCTTTTTTCACCTGTGCTTTTTTGTGGTGATGCTTCTTAACGTGCTTCTTGGCGGCCTGGGCTTTCTGCGCGGCCGGAGCGGAAGCCGCTTTCTTGGCGTGCTTCTTGTGATGGTGTTTCTTGGCGTGATGCTTCTTGGCGTGCGCCGGAGCGGCGGCTTTGGCGGCCGGGCCGGAGGCGTCGGCGGCGAAGGCGGCGGCGGAAGTCAGGCCGATTACGGAAGCCAGGATCAGTGCGGTGATCTTTTTCATGATGTTTCTCCAAGTCTGCGACTTATCGGTTGTCAGGGCACCGTCCTGGTGCGTCCTTGAATTCATCATATGCAAGCCGCCTCGCCGCAGTCTGTGAGGCCTGTGTTAAATCATGTAACCGATCGTACAAGGCCTCAGCGCCGCGCCTCTCCACGCGAGCGGAGTCAAACCTTCTCAGACCGGCGCCGGCTCCTTGGCCGCCACCCGCGTCACCAGGATCTGATCGATCTTGTGATTATCGATGTCCACCACTTCGAACTTGTAGCCCGCGTATTGCACGCAATCGGTGCGGCGTGGAATCTTGCGCAGCATATACATCATGAAGCCGGCCACGGTTTCGTAGTTCTGATCGTCCGGCAATTCGTCGATCTCCAACACCCGCAGCACATCTTCCACCGGGGTGATGCCGTCCACCAGCCAGGAATTCTCGTCGCGTTTGACGATTTGCTCCTCCTGTCCCTGGCCCACCAGATCGCCCATCACCGTGGACATCACGTCATTGAGCGTGATCAGGCCGACGACAAAAGCGTATTCGTTCAAGATCACCGCGAAGTCCTCGCGCGTGCCCTTGAATTGATCCAGCGACTCCGACAAGGTCAAGGAGTCCGGAATCAGCAGCACCGTCTTCAACAAGCCGGGCTCCTTCAAGGAGATCGCCCGGCCGGCCAGCACCCGGCGCAGCAAATCCTTGGAATCGACGTAGCCGACCACATTGTCGATGCCGTTGTCGCAGACCAGAAACTTGGAATGCGGCTGCTCGGCCACCTTGGACTTGATGCTGTCCTCCGCTTCGTCCAGCGTGAAATAGATGATGCTCTCCCGCGGCGTCATCGACGACGGCACCAGCCGGCTTTCCAGCTCGAACACGTTCTCAATCACCTGATGTTCCTGCCGGTGCAGCACGCCGGCTTCCGCGCCGGCGTCCATCATCGCCGAGATATCGTCGCTGGTGATCTCGTCGCGCGGGCTGGTCGGCATGCCCACCAGCCGCAGCAGCAGGCCGGACAATTCGTTGAACAGCCACACCAGCGGCTTGAACAGCAACACCATGAACAGCATGGGCCGCACAATGCGCACCGCCACCGTCTCCGCGGCCACCATGCCCAGACGTTTGGGCGTCAAGTCGGCGAACAGGATGAACAGGCTGGTCACCAGCAGGAAGGACGAGAGAAAACCCAGGCTCTGAGCCAGATCCGGGGACAGGAAAAACCCCAATACGCGGGCGAAGAAGGGCGTGAACGCCGCCTCGCCGACAATGCCGCCCAGGATGGCCACCGCATTGACGCCTATCTGCACCACGGTGAAGAAATGTCCCGGATGCTCCTGCAAAGCCAGCACCTTGCCGGCATTGACGTTGCCCTCGTCCATCATCTGACGCAAGCGGATCTTGCGGGAAGCCGCCAGCGATATTTCCGACACCGAGAAAAAGGCGCTGGCCAGAATCAGCGCCAGAATAATCATCATATCCGTCATCAAGCTCTCCATTGTGCCCGCCGCTGCGCCTGAACACCGCACAGGCGACGGCATACGGCAGAAGGCATGATAAATAGTTCAAATCATAATTTCTGTAATGATAGCAGCGAACCGGGCTTTAGCCGAAGCCCGCGGCAACCGTTACAATAAGGTTTCCGCATTTCAAAAGGCCGCCATCATGGATTGTGAATTGTGCCAGGCCCCGGCCGGGCAAGTATTGCACGAAGACGATCATCTCAAAGTCCTGCTGGTGGACGAGGAAGGCTACCCCGGTTTCTGCCGCGTGATCTGGAAGGCCCACGTCAAGGAAATGACGGACCTGTCCGCCTGCGACCGCCTGCACCTGCTGGACTGGGTCCATGACGTGGAAGCCGCGCTGCTGCACTGCATGCAAGCCGACAAGATCAACCTGGCCAGCCTCGGCAATATGGTGCCCCACCTGCACTGGCACGTGATTCCCCGCTTCGCCGACGACGCTCATTTTCCCGCCCCGATCTGGGCCGCGGCCCGCCGCCAAAGCGCTCCGCGCGCCTGGCCGCAACTGGCGGAGCAGTTGCGCCGACAGCTCGCCGCCGCCCAGACTCATTGCTGGCTGGACTATCAAATCCAGGTGGACCAGGTTCCGGACGGGCTGGAAGGCGCCGATCTGGCCTGCTACCGCTTCTTCGCCGAATCCGGCCTGAGCTGGCCGGTCGACAGCGTGGACGCCGACGGCCGGCACTGGCTGGCCTTGCGCCGCTGCGGCCCGGACGGCACGGAACAAGTGGACAGCCTGCGCCTGGAGCCCGGCAGCTACCGGCTGCTGCCCTGCCCGCGTCCTTATCAGGCCGGACGGCTGCGCTAAGCGCCCGTCCTCGGCCATCCATCAAGAAAGAGGAATGCCATGCACCAAACCTTGATCTCCGCGGAACAGCTGGCGGCTCTGCCGACAGAACGCCTTGTGATTCTGGATTGCCGCTTCCGGCTGGAACAAGCGGATTATGGCTTGACCGCCTATGAGGCCGGCCACCTGCCGAACGCGCATTACCTGAACCTGGATTACCATCTTTCCGGCAGCAAGACCGGCGCCAACGGCCGCCATCCGCTGCCCGACGGCAGCCGCTTGGCGGTGGACCTTGGCGCGATCGGCATCACTCCGGACACCCAGGTGGTCGCCTACGACGACGCCGCCGGACAATACGCGGCCCGCGCCTGGTGGCTGTTGCGCTGGCTGGGACACTCCGCGGTCGCTGTGCTGGACGGCGGCGTCCAGGCCTGGACCCGGACCGGCCGCGCCCTCGACCAGCAAACGGCGGAACGCCGTCCCTGCCGTTTCTCGATCAAGCCCGCGCTGGAAGACACCGTCGACGCCGCCGCCGTGCTGAGCAATATCGAGCAGCCGGCCTTCACCGTGGTGGACGCCCGTTCCGCCGAGCGCTTCCGCGGTGAAGGCGAAACGCTGGATCCGGTGGGCGGCCATATTCCCGGCGCGGCCAACCGCTTCTTCATGCTCAACGTCGACGCCGACAACCGCTTCAAGCCGGCGGAACAGCTGCGCGCCGAATGGCAGGCGGCGCTCGGCGACCTCGATCCGGCGTCCATCGTTCATCAATGCGGCTCCGGCGTCACCGCCTGCCACAATCTGCTGGCGCTGCGCCACGCCGGCTTCGAAGGCAGCCGGCTCTACCCCGGCTCCTGGAGCGAATGGTGCAGCGACCCGGCAAGGCCGGTGGCGCGCTAGGCTCAGGCCAGCATCAGTTCCTGCAGCAAATCCTGGCCGAAGCGCCAATGCCCAAGGCGCGCGGCGCTGCCCAAGTGTCCATGCGCGCCGGCGTCCACCAAGGGACAGCCCCAGGCTTGCGCCATCGCCTCGGCCTCGGCCATGTCGCAGAACAAGTCGTCGCGGCTGGCCACCAGCAAGGCCGGCGCCGGCAAGCGCAGCGTCGGCGCGTTGAAGCCGGCGAAAGCGGGCAAGGGCGCGTCCTCCGGCAGTTCGCCGCTGGCGCGCGCCCGCGCCTCGCTGATGGGCAAGGCCGGCGGCGCCACCAGCAGCAGCCCTTGCAGCCGCTTCTGTTCGCGCAAGGACAAGGTCCGCAGCCAGGCCGCCGCCGCATGGCAGCCCAGGCTGTGCGCCGCCAGCATCCAGCGGCCCGGCACCTGCTCCAACGTGCGCCGGATGCCTTCCACCCAGGCCTCGCACTCCGGGTACAGCCAATCGTCCTGCTCCACCCGGCGCGCCAAGGGGTAGCAGCGCTCCCAACTGGTCTGCCAATGCTCAGCGCCGGAATTGCCCCAGCCCGGCACCGTGATCAAGGTGACGTCGTCCTCGTCCAACATCACAGGCTCCGTTCGTAATCGACGATCAGCGGCGCATGGTCGGAAAACTTCTCGTCCTTGTATACCGAGGCCTTGCGCGCCAGCTCCATCAGCGACGGGGTCACGATGTGATAATCGATGCGCCAGCCCACGTCCTTGGCGTAAGCCTGGCCGCGGTTGCTCCACCAGGTGTAGCCCGGCGTGTCCGGGTACAGGCGGCGCCAGGCGTCGCACCAGCCCACGCGGCCCAGCAAGTCCGTCATCCAGGCGCGCTCTTCCGGCAGGAAACCGGAGTTCTTCAGATTGCCTTTCCAGTTCTTCAGATCGATCTCGTTGTGGGCGATATTCCAGTCGCCGCAGATCACGATGTCGCGGCCGGCCGCGCGCAGCGTTTCCAGATGCGGCATGAACACGTCGAGAAAATCGAATTTCACTTGCTGGCGTTCATCGCTGCTGGAGCCCGACGGCAGATACAGCGAAATCACGCTGAGATTGCCGAAATCCAGTTGCAAAAAGCGGCCTTCGGCGTCGATCCAGTCGACGCCCAGCCCCTCCACCACCGCATCCGGTTGATGACGGGTATACAGGCCTACGCCGCTGTAGCCCTTTTTTTCCGCGTAATGGAAATAGCCGGTCATCCCATCCGGCTGGCGCATGCGCTCGGACAGGTCGCCGGCCTGGGCCTTCAGTTCCTGCACGCAGACGAAGTCGGCGTCTATGCCGGCCAACCAGTCGAAAAAGCCTTTTTTATCGGCGGAGCGGATGCCGTTCAGATTGGCGGAAACGATTCGAAGCAAAGGACTCTCCCGTGATATGCTTGCCGGCAATTTTTTCAGCCGTTCAAACAGTTAACAGTTAATAAGGAGTAATGATGAGCGATTTCCGTCAGGATTTTATTCGTTTTGCGCTCGACAAGCAGGTTTTGAAGTTTGGCGAGTTCATCACCAAGGCCGGCCGCAAGTCTCCCTACTTCTTCAACGCCGGCCTGTTCAACGACGGTCTGTCCACTTTGCACTTGTCGCGCTTCTACGCCAAGTCGATACTGGAAAGCGGCGTGCAATTCGACATGTTGTTCGGCCCGGCCTATAAAGGCATCATCCTGGCCGCCGGCGCCTGTATGGCGATGGCGGAACAAGGTCGCAACGTGCCCTTCGCCTACAACCGCAAGGAAGCCAAGGACCACGGCGAAGGCGGCACCCTGGTGGGCGCCCCGCTGCAAGGCAAGGTCCTGATCATCGACGATGTGATCTCCGCCGGCACCTCGGTGCGCGAATCGGTGCAGCTGATCCGCGCCGCCGGCGCCGAACCGGCCGGGGTGGCCATCGCGCTGGACCGCATGGAACGCGGCAGCGGCGAATTGTCGGCGGTGCAGGAAGTGGCCCAGCAACATGGCCTGCCGGTCATCGCCATCGCCACGCTGAAAGATTTGCTCAGCTTCCTGGAACACAGCCCGGAACTGGCGGCGCACCTGGACGCGGTGCGCGCCTACCGGGCGCAATACGGAGTCAACGACTGATGAAACCGCTTGCCGGACTCGCGCTGCTGATACTGGGAACCGCCGTCTGCGCCGGCGGCCTCTACAAGTGGGTGGACGAATCCGGCAAGGTGCATTACAGCGACTCCCCGCCGCTGCAAAGCCAGCAGCAGGGCGTCGCCGAGCTGTCCAAGCAGGGCGCCGTCACCAAACCGGCGGAAAGCCCCGCCGCCCGCCAGGCGCGCGAAGCCGCCGAGGCCGCGCAAAAACAACGCGACGCCCAGCAATTGGAAAACACCCGCCGCGACAACGCGCTGGTGGAAAGCTACGCCAACCTGCAGCAACTGCAGGCCGAGCGCGCCAAACAGCAGGCCGTGCTGCAAAGCGCGCTGGACGCGCTGCAACAGCGCTCTCGCGGCCTGACGCTGCAAATTCAAGGCATTCAGCAAGACATTGCGCAAAGCCGGCGCAACAAACAAGCCCCTCCGCAAAACAGTCAGCGCAATCTGAACGTGCTACAGGCGGAGCAAGCCGAACTGGCCAGGCAAATCGCCGCCAAGCAGCAAGAGCTGGCCGCCTTCCGCCAAAAGACTCAGAACGACCTCAACCGCTACCGGCAATTGCGC
Source organism: Chromobacterium rhizoryzae (assembly GCF_020544465.1). Taxonomy (NCBI): domain Bacteria; kingdom Pseudomonadati; phylum Pseudomonadota; class Betaproteobacteria; order Neisseriales; family Chromobacteriaceae; genus Chromobacterium; species Chromobacterium rhizoryzae. The sequence goes on along the minus strand of NZ_CP066126.1, from coordinate 508,719 downwards.
GGCGGCTAACTACTGCCCGCCGTCCTTGCGCTGCCAAGCCTCGTTCAAGGCCTTGGTGGCCGCCTCGCTGGTCTGCGCCGCCGCGGCCTGAGCCGACTTGGCCGCCTCCAGTTCCGCCGTGGCGCCGCTCAAGCCCGCCTGAGCCTCGCTCAGTCGCTGCTCCGCCTTGAGCTTGTCGGACTCGGCCTGCGTCAAACGCGCGTCCGCCTTCTGCTGCGCGCCGCGCACTTGCTGGTAGTACATCTGCGCCGCCAGCAACTGTTCGTCCGCCGTCTGCGCCACAGCCAAGGCAGGCAAGGCCAGGGCGGCCAAGGCCGCGACGATTCCGTTTACCCTCATCACACAGCTCCCGTTTTCGGTGTCGATGCGCAAGCTTAACGCGGCGGCGGGGTTTTGGCTAAATCCGGCTGGGGCGCCGCGGCCGTCCCGGCCGGTTCGATCGCCTGCGAAGGCCGCGACAGCAAGTACAGCAAGACGCTCAATTCGATCGCCCCCACCAGCCACGGCACCCAGTGCGGAGGCCGCGCCAGCAACAAGGCGGCGAAACCCGCACCCATGCCCATGGCGGCGAAGCACTTGGCCTTGACCGGCACCACGCGGTGCTCGCGCCAGCGGCGCAGGCCCGGCCCGTAACGCGGATGCGCGAGCAGCCGCTGCTCCAGCCGCGGAGAGGACTTGCTGAAGCAAGCCAAGGCCAAAATCAGAAAAATCGTGGTCGGCATCACTGGCAGCAAGGCGCCGATGACGCCCAAGGCCAGCATCGCCACGCCGGCGCACAGGTATAGCCAGCGCACCGCGGGGTGCCGCAAACGCTGACTCAAGCGTACACCTGGTCCAGATGGCTGTTCATGCAGGCGAAAGCGGCCACCGCGCCGGCAGTGACGCGTTGCTCGGCCGCCTCGTCCAGCTGCAGACCGTCCAGCGCCGCGGTGAACGCGCGCCAGTGGCGGGCGCGGCCGTCCGGGTGGCCGGCCAGATGGCGGGCGCCGCAATGCTCGTCCAGGCCCAGTTTGCCGGCCAGCTTGTACAGAATGGCCGCGCCCAGTTTGGAACCTTCCACCACGTAGAGCCAACCCATCGCGCTGGCCACATCCAGCGTGCTGCTGATCGGCGCTTCGCGCAATTCCGGCAGCGGGCGGTCCAGATCACGCAGATCGGCGGCGATGCTGTCGTAACGGCGGCGCTCGGCCAGGTCCGGGAACAGGCGGGCCAGCTCGGGATTGTCGTACAGCGCGTCGGCGTCGCGCAGGAAGCGGTATTGCGCCAGCAGGAAGCGCGCATAGTTTTCACGGGTGGCGAACGGCTGATTCGCCATGATGCGCTGGTCCAGCGCGTCGTGGGTTTCGTGGGTGCGGGCCTTCAAGTCCTGAGTGCGGGTTTTCTCGACAACGGTAGTCATGCTCTGTGTTTCCTGTTTGATGCGATCCCGGCGCCTGCGCGCGGCGGCGCGGACGTCGGGAAGAGGCGAATAACTCGCCATTATAATGCGAATGATTCTTACAATCATTATCAAATTTACCACGACAAAGACATGTCCGCGAGAAAGACCCGGGAAAACCGGCAAACGCTAAAGCAGAGGGAAACAAGGGAAGCGAGAGAAAACAAAAAGGCCAGTTCTCGCGAACTGGCCTGATTGCTATATATTTGGTGGGTCGTGCGGGATTCGAACCTGCGACCAACGGATTAAAAGTCCGCTGCTCTACCAGCTGAGCTAACGACCCGATCCTGGGCGCTAAGAGTTTGTCGTGGTGGGTCGTGCGGGATTCGAACCTGCGACCAACGGATTAAAAGTCCGCTGCTCTACCAGCTGAGCTAACGACCCCCAACAAAACTCTTGGCAATTTCCGGTATCGGAAACTGGTGGGTCGTGCGGGATTCGAACCTGCGACCAACGGATTAAAAGTCCGCTGCTCTACCAGCTGAGCTAACGACCCAAGAGAGAGCGCAACTATAATGAAACAGTTCAGGGTCGTCAACGGGTTTTTGCATTTTTTTTCATGACAATGACAGCGGCACGGGCGGAAAAGCCCGCTTGAAACGGGAACCGAAGCGCCGCGATATCATCTAAGCCCGAACGATAATTCCAGACCGGCCTTGAAAGCCGCCAAGCCATACCCATGTGTACAACAAGGGATCAGGTTTACGCGTCCGCCGCCTGATCGCGAAACCCACTTACCGGATTCAGTTGCCCATGCGCACCTTCCTCATCCTGCTGTTGCTGTACCCCTTCGCTGAAATCGCCGCCCTGGTGGCGCTGGCGGACCACTTCGGCGGGCTCGCCGTCTTCGTTTTCGTCGTGCTGTCTTCGCTGCTGGGCTTGTGGATGTTGCGCAACCAGCAGATCGGTGCCTTGTTCACCCTGGGCAGCGTGATGCGCCAGGGCGACCGCGTATCGCTGTATTCCTTGCTCTGGCCGCTGCGTTATTTGCTGGCCGGCGTGCTGTTCCTGATACCAGGCGTCATCAGCGACCTGGCCGCCGTACTATTGCTGCTGCCTTTCAAAGGCCCCAGCATTGCCGTCAACGCTCGCGCGGCGACCGGACCCGGAGCCGCCGCCGACCCCGACATCATCGATGGAGAATATACCCGGGTGGACAAAACCACGCCGCCCGACCGGCGCCTTCACTGAAAGTCCAGCCGCCGCAGCGCGTCTTCCTCGGTGATCTCGCACTGAAGCAAGACCACCTTGTGCCGGCTCTTGTCGCCGGACAGCAGTTGAACGTCGCGCTTGGCCACGGCGAAGCGCTGCGCCAGCCAGGCCAACAGCGCGGCATTGGCCTTGCCGTCCACCGGCGGCGCCGCCAAACGTATTTTCAGGCAGTCGCCGTGTTCGCCCGCCGCCTCGGTTTTCCTGGCGCCGGGCTGCACATGCAGCGTCAGACGGACAGCGCCGTTGCGGCAATCCAGCCAAGGTTTCATGATTTTTTCCCGCAAAACGGGAGAGTGTAGTCCAAAAGCCGCCGCGCCGGCGTCAGCCGACGGGAGGCTTCCGCTCTCCCTTCACTTATGAGGATATCGCGATGGATATTGGAATCAACGAACAAGACCGCCAGGAAATCGCTCATGGCTTGTCCCGCCTGCTGGCCGACACCTACACCCTGTATCTGAAAACCCACAACTTCCACTGGAACGTCACCGGGCCGATGTTCAACACCCTGCACCTGATGTTCGAAACCCAGTACAACGAACTGGCGCTGGCGGTGGACGCCGTGGCTGAACGCATCCGCGCGCTGGGCCACCACGCGCCGGGCAGCTATGCCGACTACGCCAAGCTGACCGCGATCCAGGAAGCCGCCGGCGCCCCGCCCAAGGCCGAGGAGATGATCCGCCAGCTGGTGGACGGCCATGAAACCGTATGTCGCACCGCGCGCAGCATTTTCGCCGTGGTGGAACGCGCCGCCGACGAGCCCAGCGCCGACCTGCTGACCCAGCGTCTGCAAGTTCACGAGAAAACCGCCTGGATGCTGCGCAGCCTGCTGGAAAAATAATACGCCCGCACGCTTGATGCATCGCCACGCCGCGCTCAGCGCGGCGTTTTTACTGGCCGCCGTGCTACACTTTCAGCTGCGCCCGGTTCCGCCTGCGGCGAACTCCGCTTACCCGGTGAAAGCCAACACAACAGCCATCCATGTCCACTAGTCCGCTCTCGCCCTCGACTTCCAGCGCCACCATGCTGCCGCTGGGCTTGACGCTGCTCGCTTCGCTGCTGGTCCATGCGCTGTTGTTCAGCCTGGAGATTCGTCCACGCTCCAGCCCGCCCGCGCCCGTCTCCGCCCAGATCATCAATGTGCAGTTGAACCAGACGCCCAGCCGCCAGACGCCCAAAACCCGCCGGCTGGCGGAGCAGAACAATCTGGGGGCCGGCAATAGCGCTCAAAGCGACAAGCTGGCCAGCCATCGCGCGAAGCCGGTCGCCGCACCGGCGGAGCCCGGTACGCCCGAACCCGCCGACGCGTCGCCACGGCAACAAACCATGGCCCGGCCGCCTGAGGCCGGCAAAAAACCGGCGCTGCCGGCCGCGCAGTCCGGCACGGTCGGACATGTCAGCGCCGGCAGCCTGCTGGCCCAGGTCGGCGACTTGAGCCGGCAGTTGGGCGACAGCGGCCTGACCGACAAGGAGCAGGAAAGCGGCGGCAAACAGGGCAAGCTGGCCGAAAGCGCCCGCGGCTACCCCTGGGCCCGCTACCAGGAAGACTGGCGGCTGAAAGTGGAGCGCATCGGCAACCTCAACTACCCGGAAGCCGCCCGCCGCCAGAACATTCACGGCGCCGTGACGCTGGAAGTGCTGATTGCAGCCGACGGCGGCCTGCGCGACGTGCGCGTGCTGCGCAGCTCCGGCTTCGACGTGCTGGACGAAGCCGCGCGCCGCATCGTGGAACTGGCCGCGCCCTACGCGCCGTTCCCGGCCTCGCTCGCGGAGCAATCCAGCTCGCAACGCATCCGCCAGAAATTCGTTTTCACTCGCGACAATCAACTGTCCAGTCGCTGACACATCATCAAGGAATCTCCATGTACGAAGTCAATCGCAGCATCGCCCTGATCCGCCCCCTCGCCCCCTTCCACGCCTGGCTGCAATCCTTGCCCGGCGGCTTGGACGAGGAAATCTCGCTGCAGCACCTGGGCCAGGACTGCAACGCGCTGCTGATCCCGGCGGCGGAAGATTACGCCGACGCCCAAGCCTTTGTTTTCGAGCGTTACCAGCAATTATTCGCAGCCGAGCTGTCCGACTGGTGCGACGACGACAGCCTGTGGCCGGAAGAGCTGTCGCTGGAACTGTTCCAGCAATGGTTCTCGCTGGAAATCCATTCCATCGTCACCGACCTGGTGGACGAGGCGCTGGAGCGCGAGGCCTTCGTGCCGCTGGAACTGGGCGAATAACATGGGCGCCGCGGCGTCGCCGTCCATGGCGGCGCAGCGCGCCATCACGAGCAAAGGGGAAAACACCATCATGCAGCACAATACCAAGATCAAAGTGCGCGGCTATCATCTGGACCTGTACGGCCATGTCAACAACGCCCGCTATCTGGAGTTTCTGGAGGAGGCGCGCTGGAACTACTTCGAGAGCCGCGGCGACCTGCCTTGGTTCCTGCAATCCGGCCTGGCGCTGGTGGTCGTCAACATCAATATCGATTACCGCTACCCGGCCACCATGGGCGACGAGCTGCAAATCGACACCGGCGTCAAATCGATAGGCACCCGCAGCGCGGTGATGCATCAACGCGTCACCCTGGTCGGCAGCGGCAAGCTGGTGGCCGAGGCCGACGTCACTTTCGCGGTGTTTGACGCCAAACAAGGCAAGGCGGTGGCGCTGGACGGCAAGCTGAAGGAACTACTGGAACAAATGCTGGCCGAACAGGCTTGATCGCCATGGCATGAACCGTCCGGGCCGCGCCCGGACCTTACCGCAGGATAAGGAAATGAAGAAAGGTCTGCTCGCGCTGCTGGGCATCGCGCTGGTCGCCGTCGTCGCCTATATGACGCTGTTCGCCGGCTCGCCGGCGCCCCAGGTCAACTACACCTCGCTCAGCGGCCAGACCGCCAGCACCGAATCGCTGAAGGGCAAGGTGGTGCTGGTCAATTTCTGGGCCACCAGCTGCCCGGGCTGCGTTGAGGAAATGCCGGAAATCAAGAAAATGCATCAGGAGTTCGCCGGCAAGGGCTATGAAACCATCGCGGTGGCGCTGAGCTACGATCCGCCCAATTACGTGAAGAGCTTCGTGGACAAATACCAGCTGCCCTTCTTCGTGGCGCTGGACGGCAATGGCGAGATCGCCAAGGCCTTCGGCGACATCCAATTGGCGCCGACCACCTTCCTGATCGACAAACAGGGCAAGATCATCAAGCGCTACGTCGGCGTGATGGACTTCAAGGAAGTACGCAAGCTGGTGCAGCAGCATCTGTGATGCCCGCTCGCCCCGGCAAAACCAACGCCCCGGTCAAACGGGGCGTTTTTCATCGCGCGGCGCACACCGCGCAAGCGGGATCCCGCGGCACCTTGATCTGGCGGAACTCTCCGCTCAGCCCGTCATACAGAGTCAGCCGGCCCAAACGCGGCGCAATGCCGGCCAAGAGCTTGACCGCCTCCACTGCCTGCAAGCTGCCTATCACCCCCACCAGCGGCGACAGCACGCCGAAAGTCGCGCACGGCCCGTCGCCGGCCTCGCCCTCGTCCGGAAACAGACAGTGATAGCAGGGAGACGCCGCGTCGCGCGGATCGAACACCGCCAGCTGGCCGGCGAAACGCACCGCGGCGCCGGACACCAGCGGTGTGCCGGCGGTGACGCAGGCGCGGTTCACCGCGTGACGGGTGGCGAAATTGTCGCTGCAGTCCAGCACCAGATCATGGCCGGCCGCCAACTCCTCCAGGGCCGCCTGGTCCAGCCGCCGCGCCAGCGGCCGCGCATCCACCTCCGGGTTGATGCGGCGCATTCTCTCGACGGCGGACTCGGCCTTCAAACGCCCCAGGCTATCGCTGTCGTGAACGATCTGACGCTGCAGATTGGACAGCTCCACCACATCGTCGTCGGCGATGCTGATATGCCCTACTCCAGCGCTGGCCAGGTACAGCGCCACCGGCGAGCCCAATCCGCCGGCGCCGACGATCAGCGCGCGCGCCCGGTTTAGCCGCTGTTGGCCGGCAATGTCGATTTCCGGCAGCAGAATGTGCCGGCTGTAGCGCAATAGCGCCTCGTCGTTGAGTTCAATCATGATTGCTAGCCTAATCCGAACGCCGCCACCGCGCCATCACCCAAAGCATAAGGCCAGCCGTATCCGGGCTGGCCTTATGCTCAAAGTCTGCTGCGCTTCAGCTATACGGCGTTGAAAATACCTTCAGAATGCTCATGTACCGTATGTACGTTCCGCTTCTTCAGCCATTTTCGCCTTGTCTCGCTCTTGCTCGCGAGACTTTGAACGGTTCTAACGGAAACGCGGACTTATTCTTCCACCGTCTTGCGGGCGAACTTGATGCCCAACTGCTTGAGTTTGCGGTACAGGTGGGTGCGCTCCAGGCCCACCTTCTGCGCCACCCGGCTCATATTGCCGTTCTCCAGCGAGATATGGTACTCGAAATAACGGCGCTCCAACTGCTCGCGCAGTTCGCGTAGCGGCATATTGAAGTCGAAACCGGACTCTTCCACCGGCTTCTCGTGGCGGAACTGCGCCAGCACCTTATTGACCTCGCCGGCGTCCACTTCATCCGACTCCGACGTCAGCGCCAGGCTCTTGATGATGCTGCGCAGCTGCTCAAGGTTGCCCGGCCAGTCGTACTGACGCAGCGCATTGAGCGCGGCGGTGGTCAGCTTGCGGGCCGGCACCTGCTTGGACTCCACCAGCTCGGTCAGGATCTGCTCGGCGATGAAGATGATGTCTTCGGAATGCTCGCGCAGCGGCGGAATCGGCACGATCACGCTGGACAAGGCCGTCAGCAGGCGGTTGTCGCACTCGGGATCCACCAACAGTTCCTGCAACGGGCGGCTGCAGGAACACAACAGCCGCACATTGAAGCGGTCCAGCTTGGACAGCAGGAACAGCAGCCCTTGTTGCACGCGGCGGCCGTACTGGCCGATCTCCGGCAGGAACAAGACGCCGTTATTGGCTTTTTGCAGCAGCTCCAGCGGGGCGTCCGCCAATTGCTCCTGCTTGGCCGGCGTCACCCACGGGGTGTTGCCCTGATGGAAGAAGCGCGCCACCAGTTCGAAGCCGGAACCCGGTTCGCCGGTCAGCAGCACCGGCGACTTGACCTTGGCCACGCGTTCCAACTGCCGCTTCAGCTCCTGGATCGGCTCGCTGCGGCCGAGCTTGTCCAGATTGAGCGAGGTGTTGGCCTGCATATCGCCGTATTTCAGCGCCCGCTGCACCGTGGTCAGCAGCTTTTGCAGCGCGATCGGCTTCTCCAGGAAGTCGAAAGCGCCGATGCGAGTCGCCTCTACCGCGGTGTCTATGCTGGCGTGACCGGACATCATCACCACCGGCATGTTCAGCTGACCGGACTTGGCCCATTCCTTGAGCAAAGTCACGCCGTCGCAATCCGGCATCCAAATGTCCAGCAACACCAACGCCGGACGCGTCTGGTTGCGCAACTGTCTGGCTACCTCGGCGTTTTCCGCCAGCGCGACGGTGTACCCCTCATCCTGCAGTATCTCGGAGAGCAATTCACGGATACCGATCTCGTCGTCAACAATCAAAATATCGCTGCTACGCATTAGGCCTCCAGCAATGGCAGGGAGAGAAGGATGCGCGCGCCATTCGGTTCGAGATTACCCACTTTGATCTGCCCGTGATGGTCTTCAAGAATCTTCTTGACCACCGCCAGGCCAAGACCGGTACCTTTGGTCTTGCTGGTCACATAGGGTTCGAACACGCGTTGCAGGATCTCCGGAGCAAAGCCCGGACCGTTATCCTCCACGCAAACGAGCGCATAGCCTTCTTCTTTTCGGCTGCTAATTTGAATCATCGGGATGTCAACGTCAAGGACCGCATCTTGCGCGTTCTGAATCAGGTTATGTAAAACCTGCCGCAACAATGCCGCATCCGCCATGATCATCAACGGCCTTTCATCAAGCGCCATCTTAACAGCAGAGTTGGATTCGTAAAGAGCCATCACCTCCCGCACCACTTGATTCAGGTCCAATTCGGTCAACTTGGTGCGCGGCGCGCGCGCGTAATCGCGGAAAGCGTCCACCATGGCCTTGAGCGCGCCCACCTGCTTGATGATAGTGTCGGTGGAGCGTCGCAGCATGTCGGCGTCGGCGCCGGCCAGCTTGTCCTGCAGCTTCATCGCCAGCCGTTCCGCCGATAGCTGGATAGGCGTCAACGGGTTGCGGATCTCATGCGCCAGCCGCTTGGCCACCTCGCCCCAGGCCGCGTCGCGCTGGGCCCGCGCCAGTTCGGTGATATCGTCGAACACCACCACATAGCCCACCGCAGACGCCTCCGGCAAATGGGCGCCGCGCACCAGCAAGGTGCGCTCGCCCTGCACCGTCAAATAGTTAAGCTGGGTTTTCCAGTCGCTGTCGCTGTTCTTGGACGCGTACTCCAGCACGCACTCCACCAGCGGCGCCACCGCCGGAATCGAGGTGGCCCAGTGCGGGAAATCCTGATCCGACACCTCGGCGAAATCCACGCCCAGAATGCGCGAGGCGCTGGTATTGGCGGCGCGCAGCTGCCAATCGGCGCCGAAGGCGATCACCCCGGCGCTCAGGTTGGCCAGAATGCTTTCCAGGTAAAGTTTGCTGCTTTCCAGTTCGCTGCGGCTGAGGTCCGCGGCGTGGCGCGCGTCCTCAAGCTGCTGCGTCATCCGGTTGAACAAGGTGGTCAGCATGCCCAGCTCGTCGCGCCGGTATACCGGGTGGCGCTTGGAAAAGTCGCCCTGCGCCACGGCCCGGGTGCCGGCGGCCAGCTCGGACAAGGGCGCCGACAGGCGCTCTGACAGGAATAAGGCGAAGGCCAGCGCCGCGGTCAACGCCAGCAGCGCGGACAGCGCCAGCGTCAGCATGTAGAAGGTGGTCAGGCCCTCGCGGCCCAAGAGCAGCTGGCGGTACTCCGCGCGCGCGGTCTCGATCTGCTCCGCGTCCTGGGCGATACGGCCGGGAGCGGATTGCAGGGCCTGCAACACGCGTTGCTGGCTGTCCAGATTGCGGTAAATCAGCAGCGATTTCAGCACCAGGCCGCTGCCGCCGTCGTTCTCGAAGCTGTCCAGCGTCTGGCGCGGTTTGAGCTTGCCTATGCTCTCGCGCGACAGCGGAGGAGGCACTCGCTCGCTGAGTCCGCCGGCGAAGGCCAGCAGCTGACCGCTGCGGCTATAGACAGCAAGCTCGCGCAATCCCAGTTGCTCGCGCAAGCGCTCCAGCCGCGCCGGCAGCAGGCCTTCCGGCAAGGACTCGATATCGTCCTGCACCGAACGCGTGCGGCGCCCCAGGTCTTCCTGCACGTACTGCAGCGAGTTGCGCGCCAAGCCCAGGCTGCGGTCCAGCGCCGACTCAACGCGGACGTCGAACCAGCTTTCGATGCTGCGGGTCAGGAACTGGGCGGAAACGGTGAACACCAGGATGCCCGGCACCAGGGCCACCACCGCGAACATCATCACCAGCTTCTGAGTCAGCTTGGCGCCGAACACCCGTTGCCGCACCCGCTGACGCAGGCGCAGCAGCTGCCGTGCCACCACGCCCAGCAACGTGGCGAGCAGGAGGCCGTTCAGGCCGAACACCCACCAGTAGTATTCGTTGAGTTTGGATGCGTTGCCGGTGGCCAAGGCCAGCAGATAAAGCAGGATGGCGCCCAGCGTCGCCAGCGCAATCACCGCGTAACGCATCAGCCGCCGTCCTTCACGTCCAGCTTGACCCAGTCGGACGACAGCGACCAGTCCGACGAGCCCAGCGCGTTCAATTGAAAGGGCTTGGGCAGTTCGCCGATGTCCAGCAACAGCCGCACCTGGCCGGCTACGCGCCCCGAGGCGCGCGGGTCCAGGGTGCCGGAATTGAGCACGCGCCAGCCCTGGATAGCGCCCACTGCGCCCAGCGCTTCGCGCAAGGTGGGGTAGTAGCTGGAGAGATTGCCGATGGTGACGCGGTAGCGATTGGTCAAGGACTGATAGGACAGCTTGAAGCCCAACTGGGCGTGCGGATCGAACCACTCGCTGAAATTCAGATAGTAAGCGGTCAAACGCGGCTTGGTCAGCTGGAACTCCAGCCGGAACGGCAGCACCACGCCCTGTTCCAGCGCGTCGCTGAGACTGGGCGTCAAGCGCGTCTGAAACCGGGTGCTGACGGACAACTGGCCGTCCGCCGTCACCTCGGCCTCAGCCCGACGCGAGCTGATGGTTTCGGCCTGCGCCGCCATGGCGAGACCGGCCAGCAAGCACAGCAGCAGGCTAACGTTTTTCAAGCAACGCGTAATAAAAGCCGTCATGACGCTCACAAGGAAGCAACTGCTCCTGTCTCAGGCACGCGGCATCCGCATGGCGATTCAGAAAGGAGTCTAGCTGTTGCTGATTCTCTTCGGGGAAAATGGAGCACGTAGCGTAAAGCATTTTGCCGCCCGAGGCGAGCAAAGGCCACAGCGCGTCGGCCATGGCGGCCTGCTGCACGCCCAGCGCGGCGAAATCGCCGGGGCGGCGCAGCCACTTGATGTCCGGATGGCGACGCACCACGCCGCTGGCGGAACAGGGCACGTCGGCGAGGATGCGGTCGAAGGGCCGGCCATCCCACCAGCCGTCCGGCTGGCCGGCGTCGGCCGCATGCAGCCGCGCGGTCGCGCCGATGCGCTCCAGATTGTCGGCCACGCGCTGCAGCCGCTGTTCGTCGATGTCCAGCGCGGTCACTTCGACATCGGCGCTCTCCAGAATATGGCCGGTCTTGCCGCCGGGGGCCGCACAAGCGTCCAGCACCCTTTGGCCGGCGCGCAGGTCCAGCCAGTGCGCGGCCTGCTGCGCGCCCCAATCCTGCACCGAGACTTCGCCGTCGGCGAAGCCCGGCAAGTCTCGCACATTAACCGGCCGCGCCAGCGTGATCGAGCCGCCGTCCAAAGCCTCGCCGTCCAGCCCGGCGGCGCGCAGCCGCTCCAGATAGGCCGCGGCGTCGCCATGGCGGCGATTGACGCGCAAAGTCATCGGCGGATGGCCGTTGTCGGCGTCCAGCACGGCTTGCCAGGCGTCCGGATAGGCGCGCTGCAAGCCCTTGATCCACCATAGCGGGTGGTTGAAGCTGGCCTCTATGTCCTTTTCCGCCGCGCGTTCCAAGGCGGCGCGCTGGCGCAGGAAGTTGCGCAGCACCCCGTTGACCAGGCCCTTGAAATTGCCCTTGGCCAGCCGGCTGGCCAGGGTCACCGCCTCGTTCACCACCGCGTACTCGGCGGCGCGGGTGTGCGAGAGCTGATAGAAGGCCACGATCAGCACCCGCTCCAGCACCGGCTCGGGCAAGGGCTTGGCCACCAGTTGGCGCAGGTAGAAACGCAGCCGCGCCAAGTGGCGCAGGCTGCCGTAGGCCAGATCCTGCAAAGCGCCGCGCTCGGACGGCGTCAACTCCGGCGCCTTGCGTTGAGCCTCGGCCAAGGCCTCGGTCAGATTGGTTCCGGATTCGACGCGCAACAGAATATTGGCGGCCAATTGCTGAATATGATGCATGGGTGCTTTCTATCAAACCATAACAAACAGGCCAATGCCCTCCGGCATTGGCCTTGCGCGATCAAGGCGGCGCGCGGCCGCCCGACGCTCTTCAATTAATATACGCCGCGCGCCATCGCTTGCAGCCGTTCGATGCGGTCCGCGGTCTGCGGATGGGTGCGGAACAGATCGCCCATCCCGCCGCCGCCGGACAAGGGGTTGATGATCATCATCTGCGCGGTTTCCGGGTGCGCCTCGGCGGTGGGCATCACAATGCCCTGCGCATAGTACTCGATCTTCTGCAAGGCGGAGGCCAAGGCCAGCGGGTCGCCGGAAATCTCGGCGCCGCCGCGGTCGGCCTCGAATTCGCGCGCGCGGGAAATCGCCATCTGTATCAGGCTGGCCGCCAGCGGCGCCAGCAGGGCAATGGCCAGACGCGGCAGCCAGCCCACCGGCTGGCCGTTTTCGTCGCGGCCGCCAAAGAACATGGCGAAGTTGGCCAGCGCGGATATCGCGCCGGCCATGGTGGCGGAAATAGTGGAGATCAAGGTGTCGCGGTGCTGGACGTGGGCCAGTTCGTGCGCCATCACCCCGCGCAGCTCGCGATAGTCCAACATGCGCATGATGCCGCTGGTGGCGGCCACCGCCGCGTGCTCGGGACTGCGGCCGGTGGCGAAGGCGTTGGGCTGCTCTTCGTGAATCACGTAGACGCGCGGCATAGGCAGGCCGGCGCGCTGCGCCAGTTCCGCCACCATGCCGTAGAATTCCGGCGCGCTCTGGGCGTCCACCTCCTGCGCGTTGTACATGCGCAGCACCATCTGGTCGGAATTCCACCAAGCGTACACATTCATCGCCCCGCCGAACAGCAAGGCCAGAATCATGCCGCTTTTGCCGCCTATCATGCCGCCGATCACGGCGAACAGCGCCAGAATCGCCGCCATCAGCAAGGTGGTCTTGAACCAGTTGTCCGTCATTGCCGCCCCCTTTCCTCTCGCCTCAGTCTATCCGCTCACACGCCCAGCCGCGTGCCCGCCAGCTGGCTTCTACCGGCGACAAAGTCCCGCGCGGCCAGCCGCTTGCCGCCGGCCGCCTGCAGCACGCTCAAGCGCACCAAGCCGGAGCCGCAGCCCACCAGCACGCCGTCCGCGTCCGCGGCGACGATCACGCCCGGCTCGGCCTGGCCAGCTTCGGCGCCGGCCATCCACAGTTTCAGCGCTTCGCCGGCCAGCAGCGTATGCGCGCCCGGCGCCGGGTTGTAGGCGCGGATGGCCCGGGCCACTTCTTCCGCCGGCAGGCTCCAGTCCACCAAGGCCTCGGCCTTGCTTAGCTTCTGCGCGTAAGTGACGCCCGCTTCCGGCTGCTTGAGCGGGGCGATCCCGTCCAGTCCGGCCAGCGTGGAGACGATGGCGCGCGCGCCTTCCACGGCCAGCTTATCGTGCAGCGTGGCGGTGGTTTCGTCGTCGGCGATGGCCACAGGATGGATGGACAGCATGTCGCCGGTGTCCAGGCCCACATCCATCTGCATGATGGTGATGCCGGTTTCGGCGTCGCCGGCCAGGATGGCGCGCTGTATCGGCGCCGCGCCGCGCCAGCGCGGCAGCAGCGAGGCGTGGATGTTCAGACAGCCGCGCGTCGGCATATCCAGCACCGCCTGCGGCAGGATCAGCCCGTAGGCGGCCACCACCATCAAGTCGGCGCCGATGTCGCGCAGCATCTGCTGCGCTTCGTCGTTGCGCAAGGACGCCGGCTGCTCCACGCGCAGGCCGTGCTCCAGCGCGACCGCCTTGACCGGGCTGGGCTTCAATTTCATGCCGCGGCCGGCCGGACGGTCCGGCTGGGTCAGCACCAGGGCGATTTCATGGCCGGCGGCGATCAACTCGCGCAGCGCGGCGGCGGCAAACTCCGGCGTACCGGCAAAGATCAATTTCATTCAAACCATTCCGGACGGGGCGCCCACGGCGCCGCGGTCACATATTCTGTTTTTCACGCTTTTTCAGCTTGGTCTTGATGCGGGTCTGCTTCATCTGCGACAGGTATTCTACGAATACCTTGCCGTCCAGATGGTCGATCTCGTGCTGGATGCAGATCGCCAGCAGGCCGTCGGCCTCCAGTTCGAACGGCTTGCCGTTGCGGTCCAGCGCGCGCACCTTGACGCGCTCGGCGCGAGTCACTTTGTCGTAAATGCCGGGCACGGACAGACAGCCTTCTTCATATTCCGTCTCGCCGTCCTTGCTCAGGATTTCCGGGTTGATGAACACGCGGCGTTCGTTCCGTTCCTCGGAAATGTCCATCACCACCAGGCGGTGGTGGAAATCGACCTGAGTCGCGGCCAGGCCGATGCCTTTGGCCTCGTACATGGTCTCGAACATATTATCGATCTGGATCTGCAAGGCCTCGTCGAAGACCTCCACCGGCTTGGCCACGGTGTGCAGCCGTTCATCCGGGTAATGCAAAATATTCAACAATGCCATCGGATTTAATGACTCCCCGTCGTTTCATTCACTCATCAAGTTGTCGTATCGCGATCGGCACGCCGATAATAGACATGTTCGAAACGCGATTCCTTGTATGCGGGCCACCCCCGCAGGTGTCCGTCCACCTTCATATTGGGGCATTTCCCATGCGTAAAAGCATTATATCCTTCGCCTTGGCCCTCGGGCTCGCCGCGCCCGCCTTCGCCGCCGATCTCCAGTTGAAGGCTGACGCGCCCAGCCGCTACACCGTGAAGCGCGGCGACACGCTGTGGAGCATTTCCGGACGCTATCTGAGCAGCCCCTGGAAATGGCCGCGTCTGTGGCGGATGAACCAGGGCGAAATCAAGAATCCGCACTGGATCTACCCGGGCGACGTGCTGGCGCTGGACTATGTGGACGGCCAGCCGCGGCTGTCGCTGGCGCGAGGCGCGCAGCGCGAAGTCAAACTCTCGCCGCAGGCCCGCGTCGAGACGCTGGATCAGGCGGTGGCCAGCATTCCCGCCTCGGCGATCGAGCCCTTCCTCAAACGGCCGCTGGTGGTGGACATGGCGCAGTTCCTGCAATCGCCCAAGCTGATCGCCGGACCGGAAGAACACCTCACCGTCGCCACCGGGGACCGCGTCTACGCCACCGGCGTCAACGAGGCCGGCACCTGGCAGGCTTACCGGCTGGGCAAGCCGCTGCTGGACCCGGACACCAAGAAGGTGCTGGGCGTAGAAGCGACCTACAGCGGCGACCTGACCGCAGACAAGCCCCAAGGCGACGTTCAGACGCTGAAAGTCAGAAACGTCAGCGAGGAAATTCTGGTGGGCGACCATCTGATGCGCGCGCCGCAGCAAAACTTCAACAACTACGCCCCGCATCCGGCCGACGCCCATCTGAGCGGCAAGGTGGTCTCGGTCTACAACGGCGTGGACGGCGCGGCCCAATACTCCACTATTGTACTCAATCTGGGCCAGTCGCAGGGCGTCGAAAACGGTCATGTGTTCGGCCTGTTCAAAAAAGGCCGCCCGCTGGAAATCAAGGATGAGCAGGGTAAGCGCATGGTGACGCTGCCGGCGGAGCGCGCCGGCAACGCCTTCGTCTACCGCGTGTTCGACAAAGTGTCCTACGCGCTGGTGCTGGACAGCCGCGGCCCGATCTACGTGGGCGATGGCGTGGCCAGCCCCGAGCAAGAATGAAGGCTCCGCCGCATGACTGGCTGTTGCTGGCGCTGACCCCCGGCATCGGTCCAGCCGGCTTTTTACGGCTGATCGACGCCTTCGGCGGCGCCGACGCCGCCTTGAACGCCAACAGCCGCCAGACCGAGCCCTTGATCGGCAAAGAAGCGGCCGAAGCCTTGCAGCGGCGCGAGGCCGCCGCCTCCGCCGAGGCGGCGCTGGAATGGGCGCAAACGCCGGGCTGCCAATTGCTGTCGCTGCTGGACGACGACTACCCGCCGCAGCTGGCCGAATCCAACTCGCCGCCGCCGCTGCTGTTCGCCCGCGGCCGGCGCGAGCTGCTGACCCAGCCCATGCTCGCCATCGTGGGCAGCCGCGCCGCCACCCCGCAGGGCAGGCAGAACGCGGAAAGCTTTTCCCGCGAACTGGCCGAACACGGCTATTGCATCGTCAGCGGCCTGGCCAGCGGCATCGACGCCGCCGCCCACCACGGCGCGCTCGGACAGCCGCCCGCCACCGTCGCCGTGGTCGGCACCGGCATAGACCGCGTCTACCCGGCCAGCAACCGCCAGCTGGCGCACCGCATCGCCGAGGAAGGCCTGATCCTGTCCGAGTTCGCGCTGGGCATGGGACCGCTGGCCGGCCATTTCCCGCGCCGCAACCGCATCATCGCCGGCCTCAGCCGCGGCTGTCTGGTGGCGGAGGCCAATATCGGCTCCGGCTCGCTGATCACCGCGCGGCTGGCGATGGAGAACAACCGCGAAGTGATGGCCATCCCCGGCTCCATCCACAATCCGCAGTCTCGCGGCTGTCACCGGCTGATCAAGGACGGCGCCAAACTGGTGGAAACCGTGGACGACGTGCTGGACGAAGTGGGCAGGCTGCAACGCAAACGCCCCAGCGCCAAGCCGGCGGCCCCCGCGGCGGAATCGCCGCTGCTTGAAGCCATGGGATTCGACCCCATCAGTATGGATGCGCTTTCGACCACGCTCGGGTTGACTGTGGGGGAGCTTTACGCGATGCTGCTCGAACTTGAGCTGGCCGGCCTGGTGGCCAGCCATCCCGGCGGGCTTTTTCAGCGCCTGAAACCGGGCTGAACCGCGCTAACCCGCACTTTAAGAAGATAGATTGATGTTTGACGTACTCGCCTTCCTGTTTGAACAATTCCGCGATCCGGACGCTTTCGGCGACCGCGGCGCGCTGATGCGCCAATTGGAGGCCGCCGGTTTCGAGGACGAGGAGATCAACGACGCGCTGGATTGGCTGGACGGCATCAGCGGTCTGGACGACAGCGGCTACGTCGGCGCCAACGAAGCCAGCGGCATGCGCGTTTACGCCGAAGACGAGCTGGAGCACCTGCCCGCCGACGTGCGCGGCCTGCTGCAGTTCCTGGAGGATCACGGCGCCTTGACGCCCGCGCAGCGCGAAATGGTCATCGACCGCCTGATGGAACTGCACGGCGACGACATCAACGTCGGCAGCGCCAAGCTGGTGGCCTTGATGGTGTTGTGGGCGCAACAGGCGGAACTGCCCATTCTGCTGGGCGAGGCGCTGTTGGATGCCGTGCATGGCGAACCCACCATGCAATGACTTGTCAGCCTCATGGAGCGGGCTTAACATGCCGCCCTTGGCCGCCGGTTCCGGCGGCCGATCCAAGAGCGCTCTTGCGCTCTTGTTTTATTTGACGAATATATTTTCTGTCGACGCGAAATTTTCAGGGTGAAGCCTTCATCCTCCTTGTCGACGGGAACGCAGCAGCCCACGCACGGGCCTGGCGCCCTTCTGCCGCGCGGCAGAAACGCCCGGTTCGGACGGATCGGCCGGCATGCCGGCGATTGCACATAGAAAAGATAATATGCCCACCAGTCTCTTGATCGTCGAATCGCCTTCCAAGGCGAAAACGCTGAAGAAATACCTAGGCCCTGACTTTGAAGTCCTGGCCTCCTACGGCCATGTGCGCGATCTGGTGCCCAAGAACGGCGCAGTGGACCCTGAAAAAGGGTTCGCGATGAAATACCAGCTGATCGCGCGCAACAGCAAACACGTCGACGCCATCGTCAAAGCGGTGGGCGACGCCGAACACATCTATCTGGCGACTGACCCGGACCGCGAAGGCGAGGCCATTTCCTGGCATCTGGTGCAGATCCTCAACGGCAAGAAGCTGCTGAAGAACAAGACCGCCCAGCGCGTGGTCTTCCACGAGATCACCAAGAACGCGGTGCTGGAAGCGATCCAGAACCCGCGCGAAATCGCGCAGAACCTGGTGGACGCACAGCAGACCCGCCGCGCGCTGGACTACCTGGTGGGCTTCAACCTGTCGCCGCTGCTGTGGAAGAAGATCCGCCGCGGCCTGTCCGCCGGTCGGGTTCAAAGCCCCGCGCTGCGGCTGATCTGCGAGCGCGAGAACGAAATCCGCGCCTTCGTCGAGCAGGAATACTGGTCTGTGCATCTGGACAGCCACAAGGGCCGCACCAAGTTCGGCGCCAAGCTGACCTCGATGGCCGGCAAGAAGCTGGAGCAGTTCGACATCCCCAACGAGGCCGAGCAGGCCAGCATACTGGCGCGGCTGGAAGGCCACCCGGCGGTGGTCAGCAGCATCGAGAAGAAAAAGAAATCTCGCAGCCCCGCCGCCCCGTTCACCACCTCCACGCTGCAGCAGGAAGCCGTGCGCAAGCTGGGCATGACCACCGACCGCACCATGCGCACCGCGCAGCAGCTGTACGAGGGCATAGACATCGGCCAGGGCACCGTCGGTCTGATCACCTATATGCGTACCGACTCGGTGGCGCTGGCGGGCGAGGCGGTGGAGGAGATCCGCGGCTATATCGGCCTGAAATTCGACGGCGACTACCTGCCCAAGAACCCGGTGGCCTACAAGAACAAGTCCAAGAACGCCCAGGAAGCGCACGAGGCGATCCGCCCCACGTCCATCCTGCGCACCCCGGACATGGTCAAGCCCTTCCTGACCTCGGATCAGTTCAAGCTCTACGACATGGTCTGGAAGCGGACGCTGGCTTGCCAGATGGCGCCGGCCAAGTTCGACACCACCAGCATCGACATCGCCGTCGGCGAAGGCGTTTTCCGCGCCACCGGCCAGGTGCAGACCTTCGCCGGCTTCCTCGCCGTGTATGAAGAAGACGTGGACGACGCCGAGGACGAGGACAATGCCAAGCTGCCGCTGCTGGACGAGGGCGAGACCCTGCCGGTGGACAAGCTCTACGGCACCCAGCACTTCACCCAGCCGCCGCCGCGTTATTCGGAAGCCTCGCTGGTGAAGGCCCTGGAAGAATTCGGCATCGGCCGGCCGTCCACTTACGCCAGCATCATCTCCACGCTGAAAGACCGCGAATACGTGGTGCTGGACAAGAAGCGCTTCCTGCCCACCGACACCGGCGACATCGTCAACAAATTCCTGACCGAGCACTTCGCGCAATACGTGGACTACAACTTCACCGCCAAGCTGGAAAACCAGCTGGATGAAGTGGCCAACGGCCAGCGCGAATGGGTGCCGGTGATGGACAGCTTCTGGAAGAACTTCTCCAAGCAGATCGCGGAGAAGGAGAGCATCTCCCGCGCCGAGGTCACCACCGAAAGCCTGGACGAAGCCTGTCCAAAATGCAGCAAGCCCTTGTCCATCAAGTTCGGCAAGCGCGGCCGCTTCATCGCCTGCACCGGTTATCCGGACTGCGATTACACCCGCAATATGGGCGAAACCGCCGAACAGGCTGCGGAAGAGGCGGAAGCGCCGACGGTGATCGAAGGCCGCAGCTGCCCGGAGTGCGGCGGCGAGCTGCACATCAAGAAGGGCCGCTACGGCAAGTTCATCGGCTGCGCCAACTACCCGAAGTGCAAGCACATCGAGCCGCTGGAAAAGCCGCGCGAAACCGGCGTGGAATGCCCGGAATGCAAGGCCGGCCAGCTAATCGAGCGCAAGAGCCGCTACGGCAAGCTGTTCTACAGCTGCAACACCTATCCCAAGTGCAAGTACGCCACCTGGAACCCGCCGGTGGCCGAGCCCTGCCCGAAGTGCAATTGGCCGATCCTGACCATCAAGACCACCAAGCGCCGCGGCACCGAGAAAGTCTGCCCGCAGAAGGAATGCGGCTATAGCGAGGTGATCGCGCCGCCGGAAGGCAAGGAAGCCGAGCCGGCTTAAGGGCTCCGCTTACGACAACAGCCCTGCGCGGGACACCGCGGCAGGGCTGTTTTCATTGAGGCCTCGCTTACGCTTGCGCCAAGCGCCGGATCACGCGGCCGGCGGCTCTGTGGGCCGGCGCGCCGCCTCGGCTTCGCGAATTTCCCTGCCCAGAAAGTAATTGAGCGCGGTGCGCAGCACCGCGATGGCGCCCAACTTGCCGATCTGGTCCCAACTGGGCGCCACCGCTGTGGACAGGATGTCGGCCGCCAATTGCAACTCCAGCGCCAGCGCCAGGAAGCGGGCGAAGCTGAGCCGCACCTGATTGTAATCGTCATGGTTGGCGCTGAGGCAGCGGCGAACATAGCGGACGCCCAGGGCCAGGATGCCGACGCCTATCACCAGCGCGCCCAGCGCTTCCACGCCCAACTTGAGCCAGAGCACGATGTTCAACACCCACTCCTCGACTCCGGATTCCACTGGCGACATCATCGGACGGCTCCCTCTGGGTTCAGGCAGCCGTCACCTTACCCGCTTCAGGCAAACAACACCAGACACCACACCGCGGTCAGATTGATCAGGCCCAGCAATTGAGCGGCGCTGCCCATGTCCTTGGCGCGCTTGGCCAGCGGATGCCGCTCCAGCGAGGTGTGGTCCACCGCCGCCTCGATCGCGGAGTTCAGCAATTCGATGATCAGCGTCACCAGCGAGCTGGCCACCAGCAAGGCGCGCTCCAGCGGCTGGGCATGGATGACGAAGGCCAGCGGGATCAGCACCGCCGCCAGCAGCACCAGCTGGCGGAAGGCGTCCTCATGCCGGAACGCCGCCTTGAGGCCGTCCAGCGAGTAGCCGAAGGCGTTGATCAGGCGGGTGATCCCGGTTTTGCCTTTGAACGGGCTTTCTTTCATTGCTAGATCCATGCGGTTGGGTCGTCGGAAACGGCATCGGATGGCGGCCGGCGCTCCAGCATGCCAGCTCAAGATGACGACAATAAAAATCAAAACGGCCGACGTTGCCGCCGGCCGTGTTTATAAAGTCGTCGCAAACCGTGTCAGTGCGGCTGGCAGCGCCGCTCCAAGGCGTCGATGTACAGGCCGGCGACCTTGATCTCGGTCTGGTCCATGATTTCGCGGAAGCAGGTGGGGCTGGTGACGTTAACCTCGGTCAGATAGTTGCCGATCACGTCCAGCCCGGCCAGCAGGATGCCGCGCTTTTTCAGCTCCGGCCCCACCGTTCTGGCGATTTCGCGATCGCGCTCGGTCAGCGGCCGCGCCTCGCCGCGACCGCCGGCGGCCAGATTGCCCCGGGTCTCCCCCGCCGCCGGAATGCGCGCCAGGCACCACTCCACCGGCTCGCCGTCTATCACCAGAATGCGCTTGTCGCCGTCGCGGATCTCCGGAATGTAGCGCTGCGCCATCACCGTGCGCTTGCCGCGCAGCGTGATGGTTTCAATGATCACAGACAGATTGGCGTCGTCCGGGCGCAGCCGGAAAATGCTGTCGCCGCCCATGCTGTCCAGCGGCTTCAGGATCACGTCCTGATGCTGGTTGATGAAGGCGCGCAGGCGGTGCGCCTCGCCGGTGATCAGCGTGGGCGCGGTCAGCTCCGGGAACTGCAGAATGGCCAGCTTCTCGTTGAAATCGCGCAGCGCCTGGCCGCTGGTGAACACCTTGGCCCCCTGCGCCTCCGCCAGCGTGAACAGCTGAGAGGCGTACAGGTATTCCATGTCGAAGGGCGGATCCTTGCGCATCACGGTGGCGCTGAAGGACTGCAGGGGCTGGCGATGCACTTCGCCCAGCTTGAACCAGGCCGGATGCTCGCCCTCGTACTGGCCGGTCAGGCTCAGATCGCGCGCGTCCACCAGCACGCGGCCGCCCTCCACCGACAATTGATGGGCCTGGGCGAAGCTCAGGGCATGGCCGCGCGCGGCGGCCTCCTGCATCATCGCGAAGGTGGTGTCCTTGTAAAGCTTGAAGTGATCCAGCGGATCGGCAATGAACAGGATGCGCATGATTATCGGTCCTCGCTTGGCTTGGCGGCGTCGCGCAGCATGCGTTCCATGCCGCTGCGCGCCGTTTGCATCATCTCGTCGGCCTGTGCGGCGACGGAAAGGAAAGTGGGCTCGTCGGCCCCATTATAGGAGCAGCCGAGGTAGCGCAGCGCTTCGCCCTGCTGCGGCGCGCCCAGCAGCGCCGCCAAGGGATTGGCGGACATCTCGTAGACGGACAGCATCGGCCCTTCCGCGCCGACGAAGCGGTAATACTGCTCCGTCGCCCGGATCGGCGCGCGTTTGAGCCGCAGCCGGGACGCGGCTTCGGCCATTGTCCAAGCGGACGGCAGCGGCACCGACACGAACTCCTTGTGCAACGCCAGCCGCGTCGTCTCCGCGCCGAACACCCGGATCGGCCGTTTCAGATCATAGGCGTAAACGCCCAGCGTGCTGGCCTGCTCGTTCTTGCGTATCCAGTCCGGCCCCTTGTCGAACACCACGTCCAGCAAGGCCGGCTGCAAGGCCTGGTAGCGCTCGAACGACGCGCACTGCACCAGTTCCTCCAGCGCCTGCGGCGTCAAGGCCTCGTCGGCGGCCGCCGAGGCCGTCGCCGCCAACAGCGCCAGGCTCAGCCAGGCTTTCATTCGTCCGCGTCCGGATCGGTGGCTTCCAGCTCCAGCGAGGCGGCCAGCAGCGCCAGCCGCGAAATCACGCCGTAGGCGTAGAAACGGTTGGGCGCGCAGTCCGGCGTGCCCTGCTTGTCCGGCAGGCAGGCGGTTTCGAACGAGAGCGGCACGAAGTGCATGCCCGGCGCGTTCAGGTTTTCATCGATGCCGCGGCCGGTGTGCACGCGATAGAAACCGCCGGTCACGTAGCGGTCCATCATGTAGACCACCGGCTCGGCCACCGCGTCCTCCACCGTTTCGAAGGTGTACACGCCCTCTTGCACGATGACCTCGGACACCTCCAGGCCTTCCTTGACCACCGACATCTTGTTGCGCGCCTTGCGGTTGAGGCCCAGCACCTCCTCCGGGCTCTTCACGCTCATCACGCCCATGCCGTAGGTGCCGGCGTCCGCCTTGACGATGACGAAGGGATCGTTGTCTATGCCGTATTCGCGGTATTTGACGCGAATCTTGTCCAGCATCCGCGACACCTCGTCCGCCAATTGCTCCTCGCCGGTGCGGGCGTGGAAATCCAGGCCGCTACAGCTGGCGAAATAGGGATTGATGGTCCAGGGATCGATGGAGATCAAACGCGCGAAGTCCTCGCACACCTTGTCGTAGGCGGCGAAGTGGTTGCTCTTGCGGCGCACCGCCCAGCCGGCGTGCAGCGGCGGCAGCAGGTTCTGCTCCAGGCCTTTGAGCAGGTCGGGAATGCCGCCGGACAAATCGTTGTTGAGCAGGACCACGCAGGGGTTGAAGCCGTCCGCCAGCACCAGGCGGTTGCCGCGGCGTTCGATGGGCTCCAAGCGCACGATGTCGCCGTTGGCCGATTGCAGCTCGGTCGGCTCGGTGATTTCCGGGTTCAGCGAGCCCAGGCGCACCTTGAGGCCGGCCTGCTCGAAAATATGCACCAGCGCGGCGATGTTCTGCAGGTAGAAGGTGTTGCGGGTGTGGTTTTCCGGTATCAGCAGCACGCTGCGCGCTTCCGGACACACTTTTTCCACCGCGCTTTGCGCGGCGTGGACCGCCAGCGGCAGAAAGTCGCGGTTCAGGTTGTTGTGGCCGCCGGGAAACAGGTTCATGTCCACCGGCGCCAGCTTGAAACCGCTGTTGCGCAGGTCCACCGAGCCGTAGAACGGCGCCGCGTGGTTATGCCACTGACTGCGGAACCAGTGTTCGATCTGAGGCTGGGCAGTCAGGATGCGGCTTTCCAGTTCGTAAAGCGGGCCGGTCAGTGCGGTTGCCAGATGCGGAACGGGCGGCATGGAATCCCCTTGGGTTTTCGAATTGAATTCGCTAATGGTGGGGGTGGCGCGGGATGAATTCAAGACTTGTTGTGTTGGGACCGTCAAAAAGCAAAGGACGCTTGCGCGTCCTTGTCGGTTTGGCCCGCGGGCCGCATCGTCACAACGGCCAGGGTTCGCCGTAAGCCTGCTGATACAAGTCCTTCAGCGAGTCCCAGTCGAAGAAGTGATTCTGGCAGCCCGGCGTGGTGACCTTGATCGCGCCGATCACATTGGCCAGACGGCCGGTGATCTTCCAGTCCAGGCCGCGGCTGATGCCATAGAGCAGGCCGGCGCGGAAAGCGTCGCCGCAGCCCATCGGGTCCACCGGCTTGATCGGCATTTGCACGCGCGGGATCAGGTGCACGGTGTCGCCGACGTAAATCTCCGCGCCCTTGGAGCCACGGGTGACGATCAGCGCCTCCACCTTTTTGCGCAAGTCCTCCACCGACAGGCCGGCGCGTTCGCGCATCAGCTCGCTCTCGTAGTCGTTGATGGCCACATAGCTGGCCAGTTCGACGATCTCGTGGATCTCGTCGCGCGACAGCAGCGGCAGCTCCTGGCCCGGATCGAAGATGAAGGGAATGCCGGCCGCGGCCAATTCCTTGGAATGCTGCAGGAAGGCGCTGTAGCCGCCGGGCGACAGAATCGCCAGTTCGATCGGCCCCGGAATATCCGATATGTGGTTTTCGGTGGCAAAATCCATGGCGCCGGGATGGAAGGCCATCAATTGATTGCCATCCTTGTCGGCGATGCCGAAGCACTGCGAGGTATACTGCTTGCGGATCAAGCGAATGAAGCGGTCGTCCACGCCGGCGCGTTTCAGATGTTGGCGATACGGCTCGAAATCCTCACCCACCACGCCCATGACGATGGGGGTTTCGCCCAACAGACACAGGCTGTAGGCGATATTGCCGGCCATGCCGCCGAATTCGCGGCGCATGGTCGGGGCCAGGAAGGTCGTGGAAATTTTGTGCAGCTGATCCGGCAGGATCTGGCTGTCAAAACGGCCATGAAACGAGAACAGGGTATCGTATGCGAGGGCCCCGCAGACGAGGATAGACATGCCCACTCCGCAAAAAGGTCAATCGACCATTTTAACATGAAACATTTGTTTGGTTCACGTCGAGAACTTTGACCTTGTCGGATATCCAATACACTTCAAACACCTACCGGAAGCTCAACAAGATGCTGAAACGACTGCTCGCCCCCGCGCTGATCGCGCTGCTGCCGCTCTCCGCCATGGCCGCGCCCACGCTGGAACAAACCCATTTCACCAAGCTGCAAGGCGGCGACGCCACCATCACCGCCTATAAGGGCAAGGTCACGGTGCTGAATTTCTGGGCCACCTGGTGCGGGCCTTGCCGCGAGGAAATGCCGATGCTGAACCGCCTGCGCGCCAAGCTGGCGCCCAAGGGCGTGGAAGTGGTGGGCGTGGCGCTGGACAATAAGGAAGAAGTCAGCGCCTTCGTCGGCCAGCTAAAGATAAGCTATCCCATCCTGCTGGGCGACAGCGACACGCTGAACCTGATGCGCAGCCTGGGCAACGCCACCGGCGGCCTGCCTTACACCCTGATCCTGGACCGCAAGGGCAAGATCGCCGCCAAGCTCACCGGCCTCTTGGACGAGAAAAAACTGGAAGCGGCGATCAAAGCCCAGTTGTAAACCGCTCGGCGACGGCCATTGACGCCGGCCGCCGCCCAAGCCTCCTCAGCGGCCGGCTCTGCGCCGGCTCACTTCCGCCGCCAAGGCCTCGGCCTCCGCCGGCAAGGCCTGCGCCACATGCCAATAACGCCGGCAATCCGGCGTCCGCCCCAGCAAGCCCTGCTCCACCAGCTCGCGCCGCAGCAACACATGGTCGCCAAAGGCTTCTTCGGCGCGGATCAAGGCGTTCGCCTCCGGCTCGGACCACTGCTCCCCGCCCGGCAGGCTGGCCCACAAGACCCACAGGCAGACGCGCTGTTCGCTGAATTTCTTAGGCCAGCGCGTCAAGCGCCCCTCGGCGTCGTAATGACGCAACAGCCGCGTCGTCGCCGCGGACAGGCCGGCCGGCGGCGCCGGACGTTCGCATTCCGCCCGCCAGTGCTGGAAGTTCTGGAAGCCGGCGGAACGCGCCAGCATATTGAGGATGTGCACATGGCTGGGCGGAGCGCTTTCCTGCGCCCATTGCTGTTTGAGCGAACGCGCCAGCGCGGAGATGTCGCTGCAATAAAAGGGATAAAGCGTACGAGACATGGTTCGAATCCTGTCGTCGTGCCAAGGTCGGGAGGGACTGCCGCGGTCGCCGTTACGGCCTGGCACGGGTTCGAGCCAAGCGGGTTGAATCTAGCCAAGACAGGTTTAGCGTGGTGAAGGCACCGGCGACGCCTGGGTGAACTGTTGACCCGCGACGATGCTAACACCGCGCCGTCCACTTGCAAAGCGCGCGGGCATGAAAAAAGCCGACGCTCACGCGTCGGCTTTGGGCCCTGCGGCTACCGGATCACTCCAGGCGGCCGTGGCACTGCTTGTACTTCTTGCCGCTGCCGCATGGGCAGGCGTCGTTGCGGCCGATGCGCAGGCCCTGCGCCGCCAGCGCGTCCGGGGACAGAGGATTGTCCTCGTCCTCGCCCAGCGCCGAACCCGGCGCGGCGTGCTGCATTTCGTACTCGCCCACCTGATGCGGCTCCACCGCGTCCACGTCCTCCTGGCTGCGAATCTGCACCGTCATCAGCACATTAACCACGCTGCGCTTGATGCGCTCCAGCATGTCGGCGAACAGCTCGAAGGCTTCGCGCTTGTATTCCTGCTTGGGGTTCTTCTGCGCGTAACCGCGCAGGTGGATGCCCTGGCGCAGGTGATCCATCGCCGCCAGATGTTCGCGCCAGTGATTGTCCAGCATCTGCAGCACCAGGCTGCGCTCGAACTGGCGCATCACGCCGTCGCCGGCCAGCTCCACCTTGGCCTGATAGGTCTCGGCGGCTTGCTCGATGATGCGTTCGCGGATGCTTTCGATGTCCAGCGCCGGCTCGGCCTTCAGCCATTCGCTGACCTTGATCGGCAGCAGGAATTCGGCTTCCAGCGTTTTCTCCAGGCCCGGCAGATCCCACTGTTCTTCCATGGATTCCGGCGGCAGGTGCAGGTCCACCAGGTCGGACAACACGCCTTCGCGCATATTGACCACCACGTCGGACACATCGCTTTCCACCAGGATTTCATTGCGCTGCTGGTAGATCACCTTGCGCTGGTCGTTGGCGACGTCGTCGTATTCCAGCAATTGCTTGCGGATGTCGAAGTTGCGGCCTTCCACCTTGCGCTGGGCGTTCTCGATGGAGCGGGACACCCACGGGTGCTCGATCGCCTCGCCTTCCGGCATTTTCAGGCGGTCCATGATCGCGGCGACGCGATCGGAGGCGAAAATGCGCAGCAGCGGGTCTTCCAGGCACAGGTAGAAACGGGAGGAGCCCGGGTCGCCCTGACGGCCGGAACGGCCGCGCAGCTGGTTGTCTATACGGCGCGATTCATGGCGCTCGGTGCCCACGATGTGCAGGCCGCCGGCGGCCAGCACCTGATCGTGCACCACTTGCCAATCGGCGCGGATCTTCTCGATGCGCGCGCGCTTCTCCTCGGCGGACAAGCTGTCGTCGGATTCGACGCCCTTGATCTCCGGCTCCGGATTGCCGCCCAGCACGATGTCGGTGCCGCGGCCGGCCATATTGGTGGCCACGGTGATCACGCCGGGGCTGCCGGCCTGCACCACGATGTCGGCTTCGCGCGCGTGTTCCTTGGCGTTCAGCACATTGTGCGGCAGCTTGGCCTTTTGCAGCAGATTGGCGATCAGTTCGGAGTTTTCAATGCTGGTGGTGCCCACCAGCACCGGCTGGCCGCGCTCGTGGCAGTCCTTGATGTCGGCCAGGATGGCGTCGTACTTCTCCTTGGCGGAGCGGTAGACCTTGTCCTGCGCGTCCTTGCGGACCATGGGCCGGTTGGTCGGGATCACCACGGTTTCCAGGCCGTAAATGCTCTGGAATTCGTAAGCTTCGGTGTCGGCGGTGCCGGTCATGCCGGCCAGCTTGCCGTACAGACGGAAGTAGTTCTGGAAGGTGATCGAGGCCAGCGTCTGGTTCTCGCGGTTGATCTCCACGCCTTCCTTGGCTTCCACCGCCTGGTGCAGGCCTTCGGACCAGCGGCGGCCGGACATCAGGCGGCCGGTGAATTCGTCCACGATCACCACTTCGCCGTCCTGCACCACATAGTGCTGGTCCTTGTGGAACAGCGAGTGGGCGCGCAGAGCGGCCATCAGATGGTGCATCAGCGTGATGTTGGTGGCGGAATACAGGCTGTCGCCTTCCTTCAGCAGGCCCAGACGGGTCAAGATTTCTTCGCTGTGCTCGTGGCCCGCTTCGGACATCATTACCGAGTTGGCTTTCTCGTCCACCCAGTAATCGCCCTCGCCCTCTTCGGTTTCCTGGCGCTTCAGCATCGGCGGCACCGCGTTCATGCGCTGGTACATGTCGATATTGTCGTCGGCCGGGCCGGAGATGATCAGCGGGGTGCGCGCTTCGTCGATCAGGATGGAGTCCACCTCGTCGATCACCGCGTAGGCCAGCTTGCGCTGCACCTTCTCTTCCACGCTGAACACCATATTGTCGCGCAGATAGTCGAAGCCGAATTCGTTGTTGGTGCCGTAAGTGATGTCGCAGGCGTAGGCGCTCTGCTTCTCGTCGTGCGGCATCTGGGACAGGTTGACGCCCACGGAAAGGCCGAGGAAGTTGTACAGCTTGGCCATGATGCCGGCGTCGCGGCTGGCCAGGTAGTCGTTGACGGTGACGACGTGCACGCCGTCGCCGGTCAGCGCGTTCAGATAGGACGGCAGCGTGGCCACCAGGGTCTTGCCCTCGCCGGTGCGCATCTCGGCGATCTTGCCGTAGTGCAACACCATGCCGCCGATCAGCTGCACGTCGAAATGGCGCATGCCCAGTACCCGGCGCGAGGCTTCGCGGCACACCGCGAAGGCTTCCGGCAACAGGCCGTCCACCGTCTCGCCCTTGGCCAGACGTTGCTTGAACTCATCGGTTTTGGCCGCCAAAGCCTCGTCGGACAACGCTTTCAAGCCCTCTTCCAGAGCATTGATGCGCACCACCGTCTGGTGGAATTGCTTCAGAAGCCGGTCATTGCGGCTGCCGAATACTTTTTTAAGCAAAGAAGAAATCATGTAATCGAATCCAGAGACCAGCGGGCTGTTTAGGTAAGGTGTCCGCAAAAATGCCTGAAAGTGTAGCACATTAGCAGTCTTATTTTATGGGGGCGCGCTTGCGCTGTATCAAGGGGGCAGGCGCTGCGCGCGGCCTTTATTTTCCTCCGCGCCCGGCCGCCGCCGGATGCACGCGCGAAAACCGCCCGCCGCGGCGCGGCCGCGTCCCAAAGCGCGCCGCCCCGGCGCGGCGCTGGCGGGCGGAAGCGGATCAAACTCAAACAAGTGTTGGTTTTAACCCACGTTTTCCGGGCCAATTCGAGCAAACACTCAATTAAATTGACACCCGCTGTCATGCCACTTTAATAATCCCCTCAAACAATAGCGCCTTTCCGACAAGGGCCGCCCACGGCCCGATTCAGACACAAGCACGCAGGACAATAGAGGGGAGACATCGATGGATCGCAGACAGTTTCTGAAGTGGAGCGGCTTCTTGACCGCCTCCGTCGCCGCCGGCGGCTTGAGCGCATGCGGCGGCGGGGGCGCGGGCAGCCTGCCCGGAGGCTCCGGCGCCGCGATCGGCGTCAACGGCAGCGGCTTTAGCCAGGGCGTGGCCTCAGGCGAC
The DNA here is from genome assembly GCF_020544465.1 of Chromobacterium rhizoryzae. Taxonomy (NCBI): domain Bacteria; kingdom Pseudomonadati; phylum Pseudomonadota; class Betaproteobacteria; order Neisseriales; family Chromobacteriaceae; genus Chromobacterium; species Chromobacterium rhizoryzae. The sequence continues at coordinate 479,114 of NZ_CP066126.1, read as the reverse complement.
CCCAAGCCGGACAGCATCGTGTTGTGGACCCGTGTCGACGGCGGCGACGGCAGCCAGAACGTCAAAGTCACGCTGCAATTGTCCGACCGCGCGGACTTCTCCACCCTGCTGGTGAACGTGGCGCTCAGCGCCCAGCCTGACTGGGACTACACCATACGCCACAAGGTCACCGGCCTTGGCAGCGCCGCCACCTACTACTACCGCTTCCTCACCGGCCCGGCGGTCAGCATGACCGGCCGCACCAAGACCGCGCCGGCCGCCGGCGCGCCGCTGTCCCAGCTCAAGTTCGCCTTCATTTCCTGTCAGGACTGGAGCGTCAACCACTGGGGCACTTTCGAGGAATTGGCCAATCAGGACCTGGACTTCATCGTCCATCTGGGCGACTACATCTACGAAACCGTCGGCGCCGGCTTCCAGAGCGGCGGCAACGAAACCCGCCACCCGGCGCTGAGCCTGCCCAACGGCACCCTGCGCGCCGACGGCGCCCGCTACGCCACCACGCTGGCGGACTATCGCGCGCTGTACAAGTCCTACCGCAACGACGCACGCCTGCAAAAGCTGCACGCCAGCTTCCCGATGATTGCGATCTGGGACGACCACGAGTTTTCCGACGACTGCTGGCAGGACCGCCAGGAATACACCGCCACCGACGACAGCTCGCCGCAAACCGCGCGCCGCCGCAGCGCCAGCCAGGCCTGGTTCGAAAACATGCCGGCCGACGTACGGCTGGACTTGAACAACCCCTCGTTCCAGAACATCCAGATCTACCGCAGCTTCACCTTCGGCGATCTGGCCACCCTGGTGATGACCGACGAGCGCCTGTACCGCAGCGACCACATCATCCCGGAGACCCAGGCCGGCGGCGAAATCGGCAGCCGCTACTTCGTGCAGAAAAACACCCTGGCCCAGGTGGAAGCCGTCAAGATGGCCTCCACCGGCGGCAATCTACTCAATGTCTCCATCCTGGGCGAGACGCAGCGCGCCTGGTGGCAGACTCAGATGAAATCCGCCGCCACCACCTGGAAGCTGTGGGGCAATGAAGTCTCGCTGCTGCGCATGGGCTTTGACGGCACCGTCGCGGTGGCCTCGCTGCTGACCCAGGGCCTGGCGCCGCAGCTGGCCGGCATGGGCCTGACGCTGACCCAGCCGCAGATCGCCCAGCTGCAAGGCGCGCTCTATCTGGACCTGGCCGCCGCCAACACCAGCGGCTCCACGCCCGTGGTCAGCTACGCCAACACCCAGCCGCTGTTGAACACTCTCAGCGGCGGCGCGATCTCCGCCGGCGTGTTCAACGCCGCCATCAAGCCCGGCCTGGACGCCAGCCTGCCGCCGTCGATGTTCTTCGATAAATTCATCCTCAACGCCGATCAATGGGACGGCTACAACGCCGAACGCAAAGCGCTGATGGCCTATCTGAAAGCCCAGGGCATCGCCAATGTGGTGGCGCTCACCGGCGACATCCACGCCTTCTTCGCCGGCCCGGTGATGGACGACTACGACGCCGCCAGCCCCGCACCGGTGATGGTGGACCTGGTCACCGCCGGCGTATCCAGCAACTCGCTGTTCAGCTATTTCAAAAACGTGGTGGACACCGTGCCGGCCTTCTCCAAGGCCAAACCGCTGATCTACACCACGGTCAGCGGCCAGGTGGTCAACACCTTCACCAACACCCTGCAAAGCTTCAACAGCTGGCTCAAATACGTGGACAGCGACGCCCAGGGTTACGCCTTGGTCACGCTGACACCGGCCAAACTCAGCTGCGCCTTCCACAAGGTGGGCGCGCTGAACGGCGGCGCGGCGCCCAGCCCGGCCACCGCCAGCGTCAAAACCGTGGAAGTGGCGGCCGGCAGCCCCGCCGTCAACGTCTTGTAAGCATTGGCGCCGCCGCCCGCTCGGAACGCCGGGAGCGGGTGGCGAAACGCCACTCAGTTTCAAACAGTACAATCCGTCACAAAAGCCCAACAAATCTGCGGCGCCGGTAACATTCCCGTCCACGCAACTCTGCTAGTATCCAGCGCCTACGCCACGCGCATTTTCCCGCCGCAAACCAGCCTCCGCGACAGCCCGCCGTCCCTGATGCTGGCCTATGCTGTGAAGGCAGGCGGGCCGATCCCGGCCGCGCGTCGCGCCGCAACCCCAGATCGTCGGGCCGGCTTTCCGCCGCAACTCCGCCCGGACAAAACAGACTACACACCGCCGGCGTCGGCGGCGATAAACCGGAGAGGCCCGATGACAGCCGTTGTCCGCCATTTCATGCCCGCCACGGCCAAGCGGCTGATTCCCAACCGCTGGGACCTGATCGCGTTTCCGCTCCTGCTCGGCTTCCTGCTGATGGCCACCACCGGCATCCGCGAAACCTGGGCGCCGCTGACCGCGCTGCAAACCGTTCCCATCACGCTGGACCCGGCCAATCTGCCGGAATACGCGCTGCGCACCACGCTGCGCATGCTGGCCGCCATGGCCGCCGCGCTGGTCTTCACGCTGATCTACGGCACGCTGGCGGCCAAGAGCCGCCGCGCCGGCCTGCTGCTGGTGCCCATGCTGGACATCCTTCAATCAGTGCCGGTGCTGGGCTATATCTCCTTCACCGTCACCTTCTTCCTGGCGCTGTTTCCCGGCCGGGTGCTGGGCGCGGAGTTCGCCGCCATCTTCGCCATCTTCACAAGCCAGGCCTGGAACATGACCTTCAGCTTCTACCAATCGCTGCGCACCGTGCCGCGCGATCTGGAGGAAGTCTCCGTCAATCTGCGGCTGACGCCGTGGCAGAAGTTCTGGAAGCTGGAAGTGCCGTTCTCCATGCCCGGCATGATCTGGAACATGATGATGAGCATGTCCGGCGGCTGGTTCTTCGTGGTGGCCTCGGAAGCCATCACCGTCGGCGACAAGACCGTCACCCTGCCCGGCGTCGGCTCCTATCTGGCCATGGCCATCCAGCACAAGGATCTGGCCGCGGTGGGCTGGGTGATCCTGACCATGACCGTGGTCATCGTCGTCTACGACCAGTTCCTGTTCCGCCCCATGGTGGCTTGGGCCGACAAATTCCGCCTGGAAGACACCTCCAGCCAATCCGCGCCGGAGTCCTGGGTGCTCAAGCTGATCCAGCGCACCCGCGCCATCCAGCTGCTGCTCAAGCCCTTTGGCAAACTGCTGCGCAAAGCCGCCCGGCTGCGCCTCAACTACAGCCTGCCGCAAGGCCTGCATTCGGAGGCGCAAACGCCGGTGTCGCGCGGCATCGACGTGGTCTGGTGGCTGCTGGTGGCGGCGCTGGGCCTGCTGGCCAGCTGGAAGCTGCTGACCTTCATCCATACCGAAGTGGGCCCGGCCGAAGTGCTGCGCGTGCTGGGCCTGGGCCTGATCACCCTGCTGCGGGTCACCTTGCTGATCCTGCTGGCCTCGCTGATCTGGGTGCCGCTGGGCGTGCACATCGGCCTGCGCCCGGCGCTGGCGGAAAAAATCCAGCCGCTGGCCCAGTTCCTCGCCGCCTTCCCGGCCAATCTGCTGTTCCCGGTGTTCGTGGTCTTCATCGTCCACTTCAAGCTCAATCCGGATATCTGGCTGTCGCCGCTGATCGTGCTGGGCACCCAGTGGTACATCCTGTTCAACGTGGTGGCCGGCGCCAGCGCCTTCCCCAACGATTTTCGCGAAGCCGCGGCCAATTTCCGCATCCGCGGCTGGCAATGGTGGCGGCAAGTGATGCTGCCCGGCATCTTCCCCTACTACGTCACCGGCGCGATAACGGCGTCGGGCGGAGCCTGGAACGCCAGCATCGTGTCCGAATACGTGTCCTGGGGCGACGACAAACTGGCCGCCCACGGCCTGGGCGCCTATATCGCCCAGACCACCGCCGCCGGCGACTACCCCAAGATCCTGCTCGGCATCGCCGTGATGTCCATCTTCGTCGTTCTGTTCAACCGCCTGCTGTGGCGTCCGCTGTACGCCATCGCCGAAAACAAACTCCGTCTCAGCTAAGGGGGCAACCATGACACTAGACACCACCACCCCCGGACGGGAAATCTTCCAGCTGAAAAACGTCTGCCGCGGCTTCAACAAGGGCAATGACGAAATCCAGGTGCTGGACGACGTCAACCTGACGCTGCGCGAAGGCGAGATCGTCGGCCTGCTGGGCCGTTCCGGCTCCGGCAAATCCACCTTGCTGCGCATCATCGCCGGCCTGATCAAGCCCAGCAGCGGCGACGTCCGCTACCACGACAAGCCCTTGACCAGCCCGGCCGAAGGCGTGGCCATGGTGTTCCAGACCTTCGCGCTCTTCCCCTGGCTGACCGTGCTGCAAAACGTGGAGGCCGGCCTGGAAGCGCTGGGCGTGGAAGCCAAGGAACGCCGCCGCCGCGCGCTGGCCGCCATCGACCTGATCGGCCTGGACGGCTTTGAAAACGCCTACCCGCGCGAACTGTCCGGCGGCATGCGCCAGCGCGTCGGCTTCGCCCGCGGCCTGGTGGTCAACCCCACCCTGCTCTTGATGGACGAGCCCTTCTCCGCGCTGGACGTGCTCACCGCCGAAACGCTGCGCACCGATATGCTGGATCTGTGGAGCGAAGGCCAGTTGCCCATCCAGTCCGTGCTCATCGTCACCCACAATATCGAAGAAGCCGTGTTCATGTGCGACCGCATCCTGGTGCTGTCGTCCAATCCCGGCCGCGTGGTGGCGGAAATCAAAGTGCCCTTCCCGCACCGCCGCAATCGGCTGGACCCGGCCTTCCGCAAAATGGTGGACGACATCTACGCGCTGATGACCGCGCGCCGCAGCGCCCACACCCTGCACAAGCTGCCGCTGGAAATCGGCAGCCAGTTGAGCGAGGTCTCCACCAACCTGATGGCCGGCCTGATCGAGGAAGTGGCGCAAGCGCCGTATCACGGCAAGGCGGACATGCCGGAAATCGCGGAAAAGCTGCGGCTGGAAGTGGACGAGTTGTTCCCGGTGGCGGAAATCCTGGAGCATCTGGGCTTCGCCGAACTGAAAGACGGCGACATCCTGCTCACCGCCGCCGGCAAGCTGTTCGCCGACTACGGCACCCAGGAACGCAAAGTGCAGTTCGCCGAACACCTGCTGCGCCACGTGCCCATGGCCGCCCACATCCGCAAAGTGCTGCAGGAGCGCCCGGGCCAGCGCGCGCCGCGGCTGCGCTTCGCCCAGGAGCTGGAAGACTCGCTGTCCGACGAAACCGCCGAAGAGACGCTGGACACCGTGATCAGCTGGGGGCGCTACGCGGAAATCTTCTCCTACAACGACCACAGCGAAACCTTCAGTCTGGAGGATGTGGAAGGCGGACAGTAAGACTTGGGGGCGCCGCCGGCCCAAGGCTCCCCAAGCGCCCCCCTCAGCGGCTACAATGAACTGTTTTCACTAGACTGCCCGCCATGTTCGGACGCCAATTCAACGACATCGCCAGCAAAGACAGCACCCTGACCCGGCTCACCGCCGAGGCCAAAGAGCTGATGAAGCTGGACCGCGCCTTTCAGAAACTGCTGCCGCCGCTCTTGGTCGGCAGCTGCCGCGCCGTGCGCATCCGCGACGACGAGCTGGTGATTTACACCGACACCGGCATCATCGCCGCCCGCTTGCGCATGCTGGCCCCCAGCCTGTTGCCGCAACTGGCCAAGCAAGGTTTCATCGCCGGCAAGACCCGGGTCAAGGTGGATGTCCGCCTGGCGCGCAAGCCGCGTGAAAAAAAGCTGAAAATCAGCCAGAACGCGTTGGACGGCATGGAAGAAGCCGCCGCCAGCGTCAGCAATCCGCTGGTCAGCGCCGCGCTGGCCAAGCTGATCGCCCACCACCGCAAGTAAAGACCGGGACCGCCGCCCAGCTTGCCGCCGCCGGCCAAACCGGCTTAAAGTCGCGGCATGAAACAACACATCATCATATTGATCGCCGGTCTCGCCGCCGGCTTCGCCCAAGCCACGCCGACGGAACAGCCGACGCCGGCCGAGGCGGAAGCCTCTTTCAAGGCCCAGGCGCTCGCCTCATTCGATTCCAAGCCGGAATCCACCCACACCCTGCTGATACGCTCCATGGTGGAGTCCACGCTCAAAGACCTGCGCGTCACCGCGGTGAACGACTGCCAGAACGACGAGGAAAACGCCACGCTGGACTGCGAAGTCAGCTATCAGGCCCGCAAGCTCACCGGCAAGCCGGTGGAGCGCGAACAACGGATGCGCTTCAGCCGCCAGGACGGCCAATGGCGCATCGTGCCGCCGCCCAAGGACGCGGACGACGAAGAAAGCGGCGCCGCCTCCGCCCCGCAATAGGCTCAGGCCGGCTGGGCCTCGAAGCTGTCCGCCCGCGCCATCTGCCACATGCGGCCGTAAAAGGCCGCCTTGATCTCCGGCTCCAACAACTCGCCCGGCTGCAAAAAGACGTGCAGCTGCGAAAACAGGCGGATCTCGGTATCGCTGACACGGCGCACCAAGTGGTGCGGCCGCAGCTGCGACGGATGTTCCAGCCCTGCCGAGGCCAGCATCTCCGCCAGCGCCTTCATGGTGTTGCGGTGGAAATGAAACACCCGGTCCGCCTTGTCCGGCACCACCAGCGCGCGCTGGCGCAGCGCGTCCTGCGTCGCCACCCCGGTGGGACAGCGGTTGGTGTGGCAGCTCTGACTCTGGATGCAGCCGATGGCGAACATGAAGCCGCGCGCGGAATTGGCCCAGTCCGCACCTATGGCCAGCACGCTGGCGATGTCGAAGGCGCTGACCAGCTTGCCGCTGGCGCCTATCTTGATCTTGTCGCGCAGATTCAGCCCCACCAGCACATTGTGGACAAACAGCAGGCCCTCGCGCAGCGGCACGCCGATGTGGTCGGTGAACTCCAGCGGCGCCGCGCCGGTGCCGCCCTCCTTGCCGTCCACCACGATGAAATCCGGCAGAACCCCCGTTTCCAGCATCGCCTTGGCGATGCCCATGAACTCCCACGGGTGGCCCAGGCAGAACTTGAAGCCCACCGGCTTGCCGCCGGACAGCTCTCGCAGCCGGGCGATGAAGCGCATCAGTTCGATCGGCGTGGAAAACGCGCTGTGGCGCGACGGCGACACGCAATCCTGCCCCAGCGGCACGCCGCGGGTGGCGGCGATTTCCGGCGTCACCTTGTGCTTGGGCAGAATGCCTCCGTGGCCGGGCTTGGCGCCTTGGCTCAGCTTGATCTCAATCATTTTCACCTGCGGATTGCGCGCCTGCTCGGCGAAGCGCTCCGCGTCGAAACCGCCGGCCGCGTCGCGGCAGCCGAAATAGCCGCTGCCCAGCTCCCACACCAGCGCGCCGCCATGTTCCAAGTGATAAGGGCTGATGCTGCCCTCGCCGGTGTCGTGATAGAAGTCGCCGCGTTGCGCGCCCTGGTTCAAGGCGCGGATGGCGTTGGCGCTGAGCGCGCCGAAGCTCATCGCCGACACATTGAACAGGGACGCCGAATACGGCTGCGCGCACTGCGGGCCGCCGATCTCCACGCGGAAACCGGCCGGATCGCTCAGCGGCGCCGGCCGCATCGAATGGCTGATGAACTCGAAGCCCGGCTGATACACATCGATCAAGGTGCCGAACGGCTTGTCCGCGCCCTCGTTCTTGGCCCGCGCGTACACCAGGGAGCGCTGCGCGCGCGAAAACGGCAGCTGCTCGCGGTCGGACTCCAGCAAATACTGGCGGATTTCCGGACGGATGCTTTCCACCAGGTAGCGGATATTGCCCAGGATCGGGTAATTGCGCCGCACCGCGTGACGGGTTTGCAGCAGATCGAACACCCCCAGCAGCGTCAGCGCGGCCGCCGCCAGCGTGAACGGCCACAACCACTCGTAATGGACGAAAGGCAGGCTGAACAAGGTGAACAACAGGCAACAGGAGAAGAAAGCGTAACGGCTCAACAAAGACACACTCATGTGGACTCCAAAACTAGGTGGCGGAGAAGGCCCAGGGTAAGGTGACGCCCCGCCGCGCACAAGCCGCGGCAAGCGCCCATTCACATTAATAAATACATTCACTACATAGATAGTCCGCCACCTGATCTAAAGGCCGGCTCCACAAACACGACGACTATCCGGAAGATAACATCGCTCGACATCCACACCGCCGCGGCCCGGCCGCCGGTTCATTAGATAAAACGATGGAATCCACCACATGCCCAGCCTGCAACGCTTCCGCCCGGACACCGCGCCGGAAACCCTGATCGCCGCGTTAGAACAAGACGGCGGCATCGTGATAGAACAGCTGTTGACCCCGGAAAGCCTGGCCCAGTTCCGCGCCCAGCTGCAACCGTTGCTGGACCGCTCCGCCCCCTGTCAGGGCGATTTCTACGGCTACGCCACGCGCAGGATCAGCGGTCTGATCGAACGCGTGCCCGTCACCCGAGAACTCGCCGCCCATCCGCTGATCCTGCGAGTGATGGACGCCTTCCTGCTGCGCGGCTGCCGCGAATACCAGCTCAATCTGACCCAGGCCATCAGCATCGGCCCCGGCGAACCGCGCCAATTCCTGCACAGCGACGATCTGATGTTCCCCGGCACCGCGCCCGGATCTGAAAAAATGATCAACTGCATGTACGCGCTGGACGACTTCACCGAACAGAACGGCGCCACCTGCGTCGTGCCCGGCAGCCACCGCTGGCCCGAGCCGCGCGAAGCCCGTCCGGAAGAAGTCATCAGCGCCGCCATGCCCGCCGGCTCGGTGCTGATCTACCTGGGCTCGCTGACCCACTGCGGCGGCGCCAACCACAGCGACCAAGCGCGCACCGGCGTGGTCATCAGCTACAACCTGGGCTGGCTGCGCCAGGCGGAAAACCAATATCTCGCCGTTTCCCGCGAACTGGCCCGCACGCTGCCGCCGCGGCTGCAACGGCTGCTGGGCTACTTCGTTCACGCGCCCAATCTCGGCAGCCTGGACGGCCGCGACCCGATAGAACTGCTGCGCGAGGAGCCGCCGGCGGACACGCTGTTCCGCGAATTCCTGCCGGAGGAAATTCGCCAGCCGTTGGCGGAAGCGCGCGCCGCCGCGCTGCGCGCCGACTAAACGCCGACATCCTGCCGCAACACGGCGGCGGGATGATGGACCACACCGCATGCTCTCAGACAAGGACGCATCATGACCGCCGCCGATGAACAGGACAGCTCGTTGCCAGCCGAAACGGACGCCCCGCAAGACCCCTCCCGCCGCCGCCTGTTCGAAGGCCTGGCCGCCATCGGCGCCAGTTGCGCCTTGCCCGCCGCCGCCGCGCCCAGCAGCCACCCGCGCCGCGGCAAGCTGGACGCGCTGCTCAAGGCCAATATCAAGAACGTGGTGGTGATCTACCTGGAAAACCGCAGCTTCAACAACCTCTACGGCAACTTTCCCGGCGTGGCCCAGCCGCTGAGCGCGGTCAAGCCGGAACAGGCGCAGCAACGCGACCGCGACGGACAGCCGCTGTCCGGCCTGCCCAAGATCTGGGGCGGCCTGGTGCCCACCGGCCAGACCGTGGCCGGCAAGCGCTACTTCATCGAAGAAAAAGACATCCACGGCCTGCCCAACGCGCCCTTCCCGCTAAAGGACGCCGAAGGCCAGCCGCTGCCGGAGGCGGTGATCACCCGCGATCTCTGTCATCTGTTCTATCACAACCAGATGCAGATCAACGACGGCCGCAACGACCAGTTCGTCGCCTGGGCCGATTCCGGCGCGCTGGTGATGGGCCACTACCCGGACACCGCGCGCACGCTCAACCAATGGCAGATCGCCCGCCGCTTCACCCTGTGCGACAACTTCTTCATGGCGGCCTTCGGCGGCTCCTACCTCAACCACCAGTTCCTGATCTCCGCGCGCACCCCGGAATACTTCAACGCCGCCCAGACCCCGGCCAAGAAGAAAATCGCCGTACTGGCCGACGGGCCCACCGGCCACCAGTTGGCGCTGGACCCCAAATCCCCGGCCTCCGCGCTGGACGGCCCGCCCAAATTCGTCAACAACGGCGCCATCACCCCGGACGGCTACGCGGTCAACACCATGGCCCCGCCCTACCAGCCCAGCTTCGTGCGACCGGCGGAAGGCGGCGACAAGCGCTACGCCGACCCGCAAGACCCCAGCACCCTGCCGCCGCAAAGCTACCGCACCATAGGCGACCTCTTGTCCGAGAAGCACATAGACTGGGCCTGGTACGGCGGCAGCTGGCAAGCCGCGCTGGACGGCAAGGGCGGCGGCGACGCGCCCAACTTCCAGTACCACCACCAGCCCTTCAACTACTTCCGCCAGTTCGCGCCCGGCAGCGCCGCCCGCGAGCGCCATCTGCTGGACGGCGGCCTGGGCGACAGCCCGATTTCCAACCGCTTCATCGCCGACGCCGTGGCCGGCAAACTGCCCGCGGTGGCCTTCTACAAGCCGCAGGGCAATCTGAACATGCACGCCGGTTATTCCGACGTGGAGTCCGGCGACCGTCATGTGGCCAATGTGTTGCAGCACTTGATGAGCGGGCCGCAGTGGAAGCATATGCTGGTGGTGATCACTCACGATGAGAACGGCGGCTGGTGGGACCATGTGGCGCCGCCGCAGGGGGACCGCTGGGGGCCGGGCTCGCGGATTCCGGCGATCATCGTCTCGCCGTTCGCCAAGCGCGGGCATGTGGATCACACCTTTTACGACACCACGTCCATCATCCGTTTCATCAGCCGGCTGCATGATTTGCCGGAGCTGGAGGGGGTGAGCGCGCGCAATGCGGCCTTCCGCGCGCGCGGCGCGCAGCCGCCGGGGGATTTGACCGGGGCTTTGGCGTTTGCGTGAGGGGGGTTGTTGCATCCGCTTTGCGGGTGATGATTTGGGTGCCGCTTTCCGCGCTGACCAAGCGAGGCAAGCGCAGCGTTGTGAGGGCATAAGACAGGGAGGGGCGGGAAGCCGTAGGCCAGGCTTGCAGGGTGGCCTTTAGGAGTGGAGAGGATATTTGGCCAAGCAAATATCCTCTCCCTGCCCGCCGGGCAGCCCCGGCAATCAAAATCATCATCCGCGCAGCGGATTCAAAATCCAGATCACTCAACAACTAAGCCACGCTCAATCAAAGCAACCACCCCGCCTTGACCCCAAGCACTCCCTCAGGAACAATCCCCCCGTTGCCGCCCACATGCGGCACCGGGATTGGCGTCCCGTTGTGAGCTTTAGCAAACCTACGCAGCATGCTGCGTAGGTTGTTTTTCCATTGCAACGCCATTTGGCAGGTGCGTGGGAGGAGAGTGCTATGCACTCACCGGCTTGAAAGCTCACCCGGTACGCCAATCCGCTCACGCGCCTGCCTAATACCTCAGCCTCACCCGGCAGGTGGTTTATCTTGTGTCACAGCAGGAGAAACACCATGTCTTACACCCTACCTTCCCGCCGCCGCTACAAACTAGCCGCCCGCGAACAGCAGGCAACCCTGCTCCCCTTCGTTCGCTACCTGCCTTCCCGCGACTATCCCCACTACTGGCAAATGCCCGCTGCCTCCGAGAACTACGACATCGCCTGCGCTTACGGCCGCGAATGCGCGGCGCACCTGTTGCAGTGGTTGAAAGACAATCCGGACTACGTCGGCTCCGGCCTGCTCAGCCGCGTCGCCCGCGACATCGATTTCAGCGACCACAGCCAGCGCGGCCACTGGATGGGCTTCTTCAACTATCTGGAACACATGCTGTGGCTGGGCGCGCGCCGGGTTAGGATCTACCAACATCTCGACAGCCAACACCAGCTGCACGACGCGCAAATCCTGCGCACCTGGCTGGAGGCGCGGCACGCGCGACGCCGGCATTAAACCCGGCCGACGGATTTAGCCATCAACACAGCTGCCATCATAAAAAAAGCACCGTTTTCCTGATTAGGGAACGGTGCTTTTTGCTCGTATTGGATCAAAAACACGCTTCAGGCGGGAACGAGCTCCACCTTGATTTTCTTGCCAAGCGCCGTCGCGGCGCCTGCCAGCGTAGCCAGCGTCAAGCTGGTATCCGTGTCATCCAGCAAGCGGTTCAAGGCTGCGCGGCTGGTATGCATTTTCTTTGCCATAGCCGTCTTATTCAGCTTCTGCGCCTTCATTTCCTGCTGAATCTGCCAGGCGATCACCCGCTTCACGGCGATTGCCGTGGCTTCTTCCAGCATGCCCTCTTCGGCGAGGAAGTCATCGAAGCGGCTGCCGATATGCTCTTTGTTCATCATGTATTCCCTAGCTGTTTGAGCCGCGCAAGCGCCAGCCCCAAATCTTCCTTCGCGGTGGCCTGCGACTTCTTGATGAAACCATGCAGCAGAACCATCGCCTCCGCGACCACGGTGAACATCACTCTGGCGATACGCCCAGGCAGATGGATGCGGACCTCCCATAAATCCTTAGCCATTTTCCGCACCAAGGGCATGCCAAGCGGCCAGCCAAACTGGACCGTCTTGATGGCTGCGCCTATGACTTTTCGGTCCGGAGCCTCCAGCGCTTTCAACCAATCACGCACGGGTTCCGTACCGCTTGCCGTCTGGTAGAAACGAACATCCAGGATGGGGGCATTCATACTTGGATGGTACCAATTTTGGTACATTAGTCAAATCGAAAGCCTAGGCTGAAATACCGGCGCCACTTAAGAACCTGTTTACGATCTCGCGAGCTAGGGCGAGACAAGGCGAAAACGAGCGAAAAAGCGGAATGTACTCGTGGTACATGAGCATTTTGAGCTTGGTTTCAACGCCGTATCGCCGACGCGCAGCAGATCGTAAACAGGTTCTTAGCAAAGGCCATGAAAAAACACCGTTCCCCCTTATCTGGACGAACGGTGCTTTTCTCTTTCCAACGAAACGGACTCAGCGCCAACGCTGCCCGCAACACTCAAATCACGTAATCCTGACCTTCCTGCTTGGCGAACACCGACAGCTTCTTCGGCGTCACATACAGGCTGTCGCCAGGCACTACCGCCAACTCGCGGTAACGCTCCTTGCTCACCGCCGCCTCTATGCTGCGGCCGTCGGCCTGCACCAGTTCCACCCGCACGATGGGCCCCACCGCGTGGATATGCTCCACCGTGCCCTGCGCCAGCGCGCCGTCGGCCTGACGCGACAGGTCCAGATCATGCGGGCGCACATAGGCCACCGCCTCGTCGCCGCTGGCCAGCGTCAGCCCTTCCAGCGCATGGGCGTAGCCGCCGATCTGCAACTGTCCGCGCTCGATGCGGCCATGGAACAGGTTCACATCGCCCAGGAATTGGGTGACGAAGGGGGTGGCCGGGTTTTCATAGATGTCGTCCGGACGGCCCACTTGCTCGATGTGGCCGTGGTCCATCACCACCACCCGGTCCGACACTTCCAGCGCTTCTTCCTGATCGTGGGTGACGAACACGCTGGTGATGTGCATATCGTTGTGCAGATCGCGCAGCCAGCGGCGCAGGTCCTTGCGCACCTTGGCGTCCAGCGCGCCGAAGGGTTCGTCCAGCAACAGCACCTTGGGCTCCACCGCCAGCGAGCGCGCCAGCGCGATGCGCTGACGCTGGCCGCCGGATAGCTGGCCGGGATAGGCGTCCGCCAGCCAGTCCAGCTGCACCATTTTCAGCAGCTGCATCACTTTGTCGCGGATCTCGTCCTTGCCGGGCCGGCTCTTGCGCGGCTTGACGCTGAGGCCGAAGGCCACGTTGTCGAACACCGTCATGTGGCGGAACAGCGCGTAATGCTGGAACACGAAGCCCACTTCGCGCTCGGCCACATGGGTGTGGGTGGCGTCGGCGCCGGAAAACAGCACTTGCCCGGCGTCCGGCTGTTCCAGGCCGGCGATGATGCGCAGCAAGGTGGTCTTGCCGCAGCCGGACGGCCCCAGCAGCGCCAGCAGTTCGCCGGCTTCCACGTTGAGGCTGACATTGTCCAGCGCGACGAAATCGCCGAACTGTTTGCGGATATTACGGATTTCTATGCTCATGCGGGCTGGTCCTTGGCTATGGCGCGGCCGGCGGCGGCCAGGCGAGCGGCCGCGCTGCGTTCCGCGGCGGCGTCGCTCTGTCGCGCCATCCGCCACTCCACCAGGCTCTTGACGCCCAGGGTAACCAGGGCGAGGAAGGCCAATAGCGAAGCGCAGGCGAAGGCGCCGACGAAGTTGTACTCGTTGTACAGGATTTCCACATGCAGCGGAATGGTATTGGTTTGGCCGCGGATATGGCCGGACACCACGCTGACCGCGCCGAATTCCCCCATCGCGCGGGCATTGGTCAGGATCACACCGTAGAGCAGGCCCCATTTGACATTGGGCAGGGTCACGCGCCAGAAGGTCTGCCAGCCGGAGGCGCCCAAGACCAGCGCCGCCTGCTCCTCGTCCGCGCCCTGGGCCTGCATCAGCGGGATCAGTTCACGGGCCACGAAGGGGAAGGTGACGAAGACGGTGGCCAGCACGATGCCGGGCACGGCGAAGATCACTTGCAGGCCGTGCTGCTGCAACCAGCCGCCCAGCGCGGTGTTGACGCCGAACAAGAGCACGTACATCAGGCCGGCCACCACCGGCGACACCGCGAACGGCAGGTCGATCAGCGTGGTCAGGAAGCTCTTGCCGCGGAATTCAAAGCGGGCGATGGCCCAGGCCGCCGCCACGCCGAACACCAGGTTCAGCGGCACGGCAATGACGGCGGCGGTCAGCGTCAGCTTGATGGCCGCCCATGCATCCGGCTCCACCAGCGCGGCCAGGTACAGGTCCCAGCCCTTGCGGAAGGCTTCCCAAAACACCGCCAGCAGCGGCACCAGCAAGAACAGGAACAAGAAGGCCAGCGCCAGGCCGGTCAGCAGATAGCGCACCGTGCGCGATTCAGTGGTCAGGCTTTGCATATCATTTACCCGCGCCGTGGCGGCGCGCGGCCCACCATTGGATGAGGTTGATGGCGAACAGGAACAGGAAGGAGATGGCCAGCATCACCAGCGCCACCGCCACCGCGCCGTTTTGGTCGAACTGGTCCAGCTTGGCGGCGATGATCAGCGGGGCGATCTCCGACACCATCGGGATATTGCCGGCGATGAAGATCACCGAGCCGTATTCGCCGGTGGCGCGGGCGAAGGCCATTGCGCCGCCGGTGATCAAGGCCGGCAACGCCGCCGGGAAGATCACGCGCCGGAAAATGTCCCAGCGCCCGGCGCCCAGACAGGTGGCGGCTTCTTCCAGCTCGCGCTCCAGGTCTTCCAGCACCGGCTGCACCGTGCGCACCACGAAGGGCAGGCCGATGAAGGTCAGCGCCACAATGATGCCCAGCGGGGTGAACGACACTTTCAGGCCCAGCGGCTCCAGGTATTGGCCTATCCAGCCGTTGGGCGCGTACAGCGTGGTCAGCGCGATGCCGGCCACCGCGGTGGGCAGCGCGAACGGCAGGTCCACCAGCGCGTCTATCAGCCGTTTGCCGGGAAAGCGGTAGCGCACCAGCACCCAGGCCACCAGGAAGCCGAACAGCAGATTGATCAGCGCGGCGATGCCGGCGGAAACAAAGGACAGGCGAATGGCGGCGGCCACGCGCTCATGGGCCACCGCGTCGACGAAGGCCGCCCAGCCCATGCCGTGCGCCGACCACAGCAGCGCGGCAAAGGGCAGCAGCACGATCAGTCCCAGCCAGAACAGGGTGATGCCGAAAGACAGGCCGAAGCCGGGCAGCACCGAGTGGCGCTTATTGATCAGATTGAAGCCGCTGGCCGCCATCACGCGCTCATTTCTTGCTGAAGATCTGGTCGAAGCTGCCGCCGTCGGCGAAGTGCTTCTGATTGACCGCGGTCCAGGAGCCGAACACGCTGGCCACGGTGAAGGTTTTCACCGCCGGGAAGCGGGAGGCGAACTGCTTGGCCACCGCCGGGTCTTGCGGCCGCAGGTAGTTGTCGGCGGCCAGTTTCTGGCCTTCCGGGCTCCACAGGTATTGCAGATAGGCTTCCGCCTGCTTGCGGCTGCCCTTGCGGTCCACCACCTTGTCCACCACGGACACCGGGTTCTCGGCCAGCACGGACACGCTGGGGTAAACCAGTTCAAAGCCGCCTCGGCCGAATTCGCGGGCGATCATTTCCGCCTCGTTCTCAAAGGTCACCAGCACGTCGCCAATCTGGCGCTGCATGAAGGTGGTGGTGGCGGCGCGGCCGCCGCCGTCCAGCACCGGCACGTTCTTGAAGATGCGGCCTACCAGATCCTGGGCCTTGGCCTCGTTGCCGCCCGGCTGTTTCAGCGCATAGCCCCAGGCCGCCAGATAGCTGTAGCGGCCGTTGCCGGAAGTCTTGGGATTGGGGATCACCACTTTCAGGCCCGGCTTGGCCAGATCGCTCCAGTCGCGCACTTGCTGCGGATTGCCCTTGCGCACCAGGAACACGATGGTGGAGGTGAACGGCACCGCGTGGTTGGGCAGGCGGCTGGCCCAATTGGCCGGCACCAAGCCCTTGCCCGCCAGCAGGTCGATATCGGTGGCCTGGTTCATGGTGATCACGTCGGCGGCCAAGCCGTTGGCCACCGCCAGCGCCTGCTTGCTGGAGCCGCCGTGCGACTGCTGCAGGGTGACGGTTTCGCCGGTCTTGGCCTTATAGGCTTTCTGAAAGGCCGGGTTGTAGTCCTTGTAGAAGTCGCGCATCACGTCGTAGGACACGTTGAGCAATGTGGCGTCGGCCAGCGCGGAGCCTGACGCGGCCAGCAACAGGGCGGCCAGGGCGAGACGGAGCTTCATGGACAGACCTTTTCTGAATGGATGATCGGCGATGTTCCCGAGATGTTCCCGACTATACCCAAGGACTGTTATATCCATAAATAATATTGTGAAATACTCTTATCCCTCAATCATCTAACAAGCCCGCCCCACCCTCTTCGCATTCCCGCGCGCTCCAGCGGCGCGCGCACCGCTCTGGCCGCCCTCCCCGCTTTGGTTTACTCTCAGAGTCAATCCTCTATTCTGGCTCTCGGAAGTTTCCACGATGAACGTCAAAGACTATATGCAACAGGCGGGCAAGGCCGCCCGCAAAGCCAGCCGCGAACTGGCCCGCGCCGACACCGCGCAGAAGAACCGCGCGCTGCTGGCGATGGCGGACGCCATCCTGCGCGATCAGGCCAAGCTGTTGGCCGCCAATGCTCAGGACATGGACGCGGCGCGCAAGGCCGGCTTGGAACCGGCGATGCTGGAGCGGCTGGCTTTGACTGACAAAACTATCGTCGGCATGGCCGAAGGCCTGCGCCAAATCGCCGCGCTGCCGGACCCGGTGGGCGAGGTCAGCGAGATGGCCTACCGTCCGTCCGGCATCCAGTTGGGCAAGATGCGAGTGCCCTTGGGCGTGGTGGGCATCATTTACGAGGCCCGCCCCAACGTCACCGCCGACGCCGCCGGCCTGTGCCTGAAATCCGGCAACGCCGCGCTGCTGCGCGGCGGCTCCGAGGCCTTCCACAGCAATCAGGCCATCGCCGCCTGCGTGCACGAGGGCCTGCGCGAAGCCGGCCTGCCGGCCGAGGCGGTGCAGGTGCTGGCCACCACCGACCGCGCCGCGGTGGGCGAGATGATCACCATGCCGCAATACGTGGACGTGATCGTGCCGCGCGGCGGCAAGGGCCTGATCGCCCGCATCAGCGCTGAGGCGCGGGTGCCGGTGATCAAGCATCTGGACGGCAACTGCCATGTCTACATCGACGACACCGCCAGCCCGGACAAGGCTTTCGACATCGCGCTGAACGCCAAGACCCATCGCTACGGCACGTGCAACACCATGGAAACCCTGTTGGTGCACACCGCCTTCGCGGAATTCATCCTGCCGCGCCTGGCTGCGGCCTATTGGGAAAAAGGCGTGGAGCTGCGCGGCTGCGAACGCACCCGCGCCATCCTGGGCGACAAGGTGCGCCCGGCCGGGGAAGAGGACTGGGCCAGCGAATACCTGGCGCCCATCCTGGCCGTCAAGGTGGTCAAGGATCTGGACGAGGCCATCGAACATATCAACCACTGGGGCAGCCACCACACCGACGCCATCGTGTCCGAAGACTACGGCCGCACCCGCCGCTTCCTGCGCGAGGTGGACTCCGCCAGCGTGATGGTCAACGCCTCCACCCGCTTCGCCGACGGCTTTGAATACGGGCTGGGCGCGGAAATCGGCATTTCCACCGACAAGATCCACGCGCGCGGCCCGGTGGGCCTGACCGGTCTGACCAGCCAAAAGTGGATCGTGCTGGGCGACGGCCATATCCGTTCCTGATCCCGCCGCATCGAAGGCCGCTTGCTTGAGCGGCTTTCGCTATGCCGCCGGCCTCGCTGCCGGCGGCGTTTTCATTGATAATCGCTGCTTTGCTTCCATACCCGGCGATTCCATGCTGACCCTGAACCAACAAGACTTGGCCGCGCTGTCGGCCAAAGCCGCCTGTGCGCCGCGCCTGCGCGCCAATCAGAATTTCCACGTCCAGCTGGAAGACCCGATCCAGCGCCTGGCCATCGCCATGGAGCCGGACACCTATGTCCGCCCGCACCGCCACGACCACAGCTGGGAAATGCTGATCGCGCTCAGCGGCGCCTTTGAAGTGATCGTTTTCGACGAGGCCGGCGTGGTGCAAAGCCGCCATCGCTTGGGCGCGGACGGCGCGCGCGTCTTCGAAATGCCGGCCAACACCTGGCACTCGGTGGTGTCGCTGCAACCGGGCAGCGTGGTGTTCGAAGTCAAGCACGGCCCGTATCTGCCGCTGCAGGACCAGAACCTGGCCGCCTGGTCCCCGGTCGAGGGTTCCGAGCGCGTGCCGGCGATGCTGGATTTCCTGCGCCGCGCTCAAGCCGGCCAGCGCTTCGACGGCTGAGCCCCGCGCCGGTCAAACGGCTAGCCGAATAAGCTTGCCAGCCGCCTCGCCCCTGTTTACCGTGTAGGGCATCTCTTGGGGGCGGGAGTCGGACCATGTTGTGGCATTGGTTGCTGGCAAGCTTGCATCTACTGGCTCTGGGCGCCGGCCTGGCCGCCCTCTGGAGCCGAGCCGGCCTGCTGCGCCAGCAGCAATTCCCCAATCAGACCCCGCAGCTGTTTCGCAGCCACCGCTGGTGGCTGCTGGCGCTGACGCTGTGGACCGTCAGCGGCCTGGGCCTGCTCTCGCTGGACCCCGCCCGGCTGCAACAACCGTTGTTCATGCTCAAACTGCTGACCCTGGCCCCGCTGCTGCTGCTGGAAGTCCGCGCTTCGCGCGGACTGATGCGCTGGCAAAGCCAGCTGCGCATCCAGCGCAGTCTGGAACTGCGCGGCGCCGACTCGCTGGCGCGCAGCAGTTATTGGCAAATCTGGCTGCTGCTCGCCATCGTCGGCGAATCCGCCGCGCTGCATGGCTGAATAAACGGCGCCCAGTCCGCCGCGGCTCCGCCGTCTCAAACTCCTTAACACCTGCAACCGGCCTAACTCGAACTTGCGCGCGGCGCCGGGCTTCCAACCCCATATCCCGTCCCGACGCAAGAACGCCATGCCCATTCTGATCGAACACTGCAAATCCCTATTGCTTCAAGCCGCGCTGGGCGTCGCCCTGAGCTGCGCGGTCATGCCTGCTCTCGCCAACCTGAGCGACCCCGTCGCCACGCTGAAGGCCAAGGCCTCGCCGCCCGCCGTGGCCAGCTGCCTGGACGAACGCATGCGCAAGCTGCGCATTCCCAGCGAATACATCGAACGCGAGCGCGGCCGAGACGGCGGCGAGACCGTGCGTCTGACCAATCCGGCCACCCAGAAAGACGGGCTGGAAATCCTCATCCGCCCGGACGGCGACGCCAGCAAGCTGACGGTGAACACCCATGGCCTCAGTTACAGCAAGGCATGGCGCAAACTGGTCACGGACTGCGCTCAGCGCGCCTGAGTCCCTCCCCGGCCGGGCTGTGGACAGCGCCGGCCGCGGCCCCGCGGCTGTGGAAAGTGTGCGCAAACTGTGTACAAAACTGTGGATAACATTGAAAAGCCCCCGGCAGACCCCCGGTTTGATTGCGTCCGCTTGCCTTTTCCGCTTGTGTACAACTTTTGAAACCCACGGCGCGCTGTGTGTAATGTGGATGAAACGGGGACAAGCTTGTGGATAAGCGGAGCCGGCGTTTGACAGCCAGTCCCGCTGACAAAAATTCTCCAGCGGTTACACTGGACAAGAGATCTTCGTCCAGGAGCCCGCATGTCCAATTACCACGCCAAGTACGAACTGCACTACGCCGCCGGCAAGGCGCTGCGCCAAGCCTGCTCCCGCACGCTGCAAGCCGAAAACCGGCTCAGCGCGCCGCGCGACATCCTCGCCATGGTGGAGCACACCTCGCAGGGCCGGGTGCAGGGCCTGATTCCGCTGCGCTACAGCCGGATGCAGGTTTCGCCCTTCACCTTTTTCCGCGGCTTCGCCATGATCCAGGCCGCCGATCTGGCCGCCAATCCCTCCAGCGGCCTGAAGCTGCAGATCTGCGGCGACGCCCACCTGATGAACTACGGCTTCTTCGCCTCCCCTGAACGGCAGCTGATCTTCGACATCAACGACTTCGATGAAACCCACCACGGTCCGTGGGAATGGGATCTGAAACGGTTGGCGGTCAGCCTGGTGCTGGCCGCGCGCGGCCAGGGCTTCAGCGAAAGCCAGGCGCGGGACATGGTGTGCCGCGCCAGCGAGGTCTACCGCCGCCGCGTCAATGAATACGCCCGCATGGGACAACTGGAGCTGTGGTACACCAAGGTGGGCTTCGAACAATTGCTGGAGCGCGCGCCCACCGACGCCATCCGCCAGCAAATGCTCAAGCTGTCCGACAAGGCCAGACACCAGACCCAGGAAAAACTGCTGCCCAAGATGACGGAGCTGGAAGACGGCACCCTGCGGCTGCGCGACAACCCGCCGGTGATCTTCCATCTGCACGACAAGAACACCCTGCTGGACAACGACGACAGCTGGCTGTCCGCCGACGACGCCGAGGCCCTGGTCAAGCCGATGCTGGACAACTACATCGACACCTTGAAGGAAGACCGCCGTCAGTTGCTGGAGCGCTTCCGGCTGGTGGATTGCGCGTTCAAGGTGGTGGGCGTGGGCAGCGTGGGCACCCGCTGTCTGGTGATGCTGTTGCAGGACAACTTCGACCAGCCGCTGTTCCTGCAATTGAAGGAGGCGCGCCCCTCGGTGCTGGAGCCTTACACCCAGGCCTGCGTGCACGGCCACCAGGGCAAGCGGGTGGTGTTCGGCCAGCGCCTGATGCAGGCGGCCAGCGACCTGTTCCTGGGCTGGACCACCGGCCCGGCCGGTCGTCACTTCTACGTGCGCCAGTTGCGCGACATGAAGGCGGCGCCGTCGCTGGAAGCCTTCGCCACGCCGGAAGCGCTGACCGCCTACGGCCAGGCCTGCGCCTGGGCGCTGGCGCGCGCGCACTCCAAATCCGGCGGCCAAGCCGCCCAACTGGCCGGCTATGTGGGCGACAGCGACAAGCTGGACCAGGCCATCGCCGGCTACGCGCTGGCCT
Organism: Chromobacterium rhizoryzae; assembly: GCF_020544465.1. NCBI lineage: Bacteria > Pseudomonadati > Pseudomonadota > Betaproteobacteria > Neisseriales > Chromobacteriaceae > Chromobacterium > Chromobacterium rhizoryzae. The sequence goes on along the minus strand of NZ_CP066126.1, from coordinate 457,764 downwards.
ACGCCGACCAGGTGGAAGCCGATTATCAGGTGTTCAAGGCCGCCATCGCCAGCGGCCGGCTGCAAGTCCACGACTGAAAACCCCGTCGCAACGCCGCCGCCGGCGGCGTTCATCCTTCCGTATTAATACCAAACCCTTGATCTTGTTGCTTGTAATGTCATAAAACCATACTAGAACAGGCGATAATCCCGGCCCTGTCCTTGCCGCCGGCAAAGACAGGGCCGACAGCCCACAATCAGACATCCACCTTCGAAAAGCGAACATCATGCGGGTCAATACCAGACTGTTCATCATCATGGCGGCCAGCCTGCTGGCGCTGCTCAGCATCGCGGCCGTGGCGCTGCTCTCCACCCGCGCCACGCTGGGCCAGGAAAAGCGCGAGCAAATCACCCACCTGCTGCGCATGGCGGAAGGCACCATGAGCCACTTCCAGAAACTGGAGGAAAAAGGCCTGCCGCGCACCGACGCCCAAAAACAAGCCATCGCCGCCCTCAACGCGCTCAAGGTGGACGACATCTACTTCTTCGGCCGCAATCCGCAAAACGTGGTGATGTTCCACCCCAACAAAGACCGGGTGGGCAAGGTGGACATGGGCAGCACGCTGCCGGACGGCCGCACCACGGTGGCGGTCTATGAAGAGGCCTTGCAGAAAGAGCATTACGGCCTGGTGACCATCCAGACCTCGCGCAAGGGCAGCAAGGGGGAATTTCCCAAACTCAACGGCGTGGTGCGCTTCGAGCCCTGGGGCTGGATGGTGGGCACCGGCATCTTCATCGACGACATCGACCAGCTGTTCTGGAGCCAGGCGCGCACGCTGCTGATCATCGCCGCCATCGGCGTGATCACGCTGGCCGGCCTGATCCTGCTGGTCTCGCGCAGCATCATGCAGTCTCTGGGCGGCGATCCCAACTACGCGGCTCAGGTGGTCAAGGCCATCGCCGACGGCGATCTGGGCACCGACATCGTGGTGCAGGGCCCGCCGCACAGCCTGCTGGCGGCAATGCGCGAAATGCAGCTGAAACTGCGCCAGATGATCGAGGAGATTAGCCTCGCCGCCACCAATATCAACCAGGCCAGCCGTCAGCTATCCAGCGATATGGACAAGGTGCACGACGTTTCCGGCGTGGCCAGCTCCTCCACCAGTTCCGCCGCCGCCGCCATCGAGCAGCTGTCTGTGAGCATAGACCACGTCACCGCCAGCGCCCGCGACACCGAATCCGGCTCGCGCGACACCGTGGAGCTGGCGCGCCAGGGCGAAGCGCTGGCGGCGCGGGCCGCCGAGGGCATCCGCAACATCGCCGGCCAAGTGCATAGCGCCAGCGATATGGTGGGCAAGCTGGCCGAACGCACCCGCAACATCAGCGGCATCGCCGAAACCATCCGCGACATCGCCAACCAGACCAATCTGCTGGCGCTGAACGCGGCGATCGAAGCGGCGCGCGCCGGCGAGATGGGCCGCGGCTTCGCGGTGGTGGCGGACGAAGTGCGCAAGCTGGCCGAGCGCACCGCCTCCGCCACCGACGAGATCTCCACCATCGTGCAGGCGGTGGTCAGCGAAACCGGCAGCGTGTCCAGCCAGATGGACGACATCCGCCCGGCGGTGGAAGGCGGCGTGGAGCAGGTGCAGCAGGCGGCCCAGACGCTGGACGCCATCAGCAAGCAGGCCAGCCAGGCGCTGGAGCATGTGCACAATGTGGTGGTGGCGATGGGCGAGCAGAGCCAGGCCGGCACCAATATCGCCGGCAACGTCGAGCAGGTGGCCGGCGTGGTGGAGGAAACCCAGAATTCGGTCAGCAACGCGGTGGGGGCGGTTCGCGCTATCGATCAGCAGGCGGACACCCTGCAACAGACCGTGGGCCGTTTCCGCCTCTAAGAGCCTGTTGGCGGCGATACGGCGTTGAAAACAAGGTCGAAATACGCATGCGCCACGAGTACGTTCCGCTTTCTCGGCCGCAACGCCTTGTCTCGCCCTAGCTCGCGATCGTAAACCCCTTCCCAGCCTTCCCCAAGCCCCGCTCCGCCGGGGCTTTTTGCCGCCTTCATTCCGGGCTTGCCCTCCCGCCCCTGCCTGATGGCATAATGTGCGCAGAGCAAACGCTCCAAAAATAAAACAAAGCCACGGACAGACAGACCCAAACATGCAAACAATAATGCGCAAGCGCATCGGGAGAGATTCATGTCCCAGGCCACCATCCCGGCGGACTTGGCCGAATGGCTGATTCAACAGAATGTTCGTGACGTAGAACTGGCTTTCGCCGACGTGCACGGTTTTGCCCGCGGCAAAACCTTGCCGGCCAAGGCCTTCATCAAGGGGCAGCCGCTGCGCATCGCGCGGGCGGTGCCCATCCAAAGTTGCATCGGCGAATTCCCGGACTACCGCTACTACGGCGAGCACGATCCGGACGTCACCCTGGTTCCGGATTTCGCCACCCTGCGCCAGGTGCCGTGGGCCAAGACCCCGCGCGCCAGCGTGATCTGCGACTGCGTGGACCACGACGGCAGCCTGGCGCCGCTGGCGCCGCGCTCGGCGCTGAAAGCGGTGCTGGCGCGCTACGCGGCGCTCGGCTGGACGCCGGTGGTGGCGCCGGAGCTGGAGTTCTACATCTTCGCCGCCCACGGCGACCCGCAGCAGCCGTTTCAGCCGCCCACGCTGCGCAGCGGCCGCCGTGAAGCCGGCTTCGACTCCTTCAGCTTCTCCTCGCTCAACGATCTGGAAGCCTATTTCGACGATCTCTACCGCGCCTGCGAAATGCTGGGCATCGCCACCGACACCTTCGTCCACGAAATGGGCCCCAGCCAGTTTGAGATCAATCTCAAGCACGGCGACGCGCTGGCGCTGGCCGACCAAACCTTCCTGTTCAAGACCGCGCTTAAGGAGATAGGCAACCGCCACGGCCTCAGCGTGGTGTGCATGGCCAAGCCGCTGCCGGGCCAGCCGGGCAGTTCGATGCACTTGCACCAAAGCGTGGTGGACCAGCATGGCGACAATGTCTTCAGCCGCGCCGACGGCGAAGCCTCGGAAACCTTCTACGGCTTCATCGCCGGCCTGCAGCGTTATCTGCCGGAACTGATGCCCTTGTTCTGCCCCAGCCCCAATTCCTACCGCCGCTTCGTCAAAGGCATGGCCGCGCCGGTCAATCTGAGCTGGGGCCTGGACAACCGTTCGGTGGGGTTGCGGGTGCCGGTGTCCGGCCCGGAAGGCCGCCGCGTGGAAAACCGGCTGCCCGGCTGCGACGCCAACCCCTATCTGTCGCTGGCGGCCAGCCTGGGCGCCGGCCTGCTGGGCATTGAAGGCCGCTTGCAGCCCAGCGAGCCCGCCACCGGCAATGTGTTCAAGAGCGAACGCGCCAGCCTGCCCAATACCCTGGACGCCGCCTGCGAGGCGATGGCCGGCGGCGACGCCGCCGCGCAGCTGTTCGGCGCGGAGTTCAGCGCCGCCTATCTGGCGGTGAAGGAGGTGGAACTGACTCACTACCACAGCCAGATCACGCCGTGGGAGCGTCAATACCTGGGTCTGCTGGCCTGAGAACCCATTGACCAATGCAAACAGGCCCGCTCATGCGGGCCTGTTTGCATTGTCTCGCGCCAAGCGCCTCAGTTGCGGCTCAACAGCAGCCGCCGCGCCAGCAGTTCGATCGCCTCCTCGCGGCTGACCGGCACGCTGCCGCGGTATTGCTCGGCCACGATCCACTTTTCCACCGCGGCGCGGTCGCCGCGCGCGGCCTTGAGCAACACGCCGAAGGCCGCCCCGGTGGAATGCTCAGGCGGCTCCACGCTGCGGATCTGGGTATTCAAGGCGTACACCTTGTCCTCGGCGCGCGTCCTCGTGACCTGGCGCGGCGCGCGGCGCGAGTACACAATCCACCCCAGCAAAGCCAGCAAACACGCGCCCACGATCAATAGAAAAACAAACATTTCAAATCAAACCTTTAACTGAGGATGTCATTGTAAAACACCGCCTCGCCCCGCCGTCAACGCCTTGCGCCAGGTCAAACCCGGTTCATGCCGGCTTGGCCTGGGCCGCCCGCCGCGATATGCTGTCACGATAATCCCCCTGTCTCACCAGCCATAAAGGACATCGGACATGTACCAACACATCATCGCCGCGCTGGATGGCAGCAGCAATTCGGACAAGGCGCTGCTGGAAGCCATCCGCGTCGCCAAGTTCTGCAAAGCCAGCCTGACCCTGTTCCACATCGCCAGCCTGCGCGATCTGGCGGTGGAAGGCGTCGGCCTGCTCGGCACCCACGAACTGCACGATCAAGCCTTCCGCGACGGCAACCGCGTGCTGGAACAGGCGCGCAAACAGGCGGTGGAAGCCGGCGTGGAACAGGTGCAGATCCACATGGCGGAAAGCTGGGACGGCGGCGCCGACATGGCGGAACTGCTGGTGCGCTACGCGGACAGCCACAAAGCCGGCCTGGTCGTGCTCGGCACCCATGGCCGCAGCGGCATCGCCCATCTGCTGTTGGGCAGCTTCGCCCAGAACCTGCTGCGCCGCGCCAACTGTCCCGTCATGGTTCTGCGCAGCGAGCAAAGCGAGTTCGGCCAAGCGGAATAATAACCGCGACGCGCGGCCCTGGCGATGCCTTCATCATAACAAGGCATCGCCTCGCGCCGCTCAGCGCTTGCGCGCGTAGATGAAGAACTCGCGGTTGCCGTCGCCGCCGGTGATCGGACTGTCGAACCACTTCAGCAGCTCAAAGCCCTGCTCCCGCACCGCTTCGCTGATCTTGTCCCGCACGCGCGGGTACAGGCTCTCGTCGCGTACGATGCCGCCCCTGGCCAAACCTTCGCGCCCCACCTCGAACTGCGGCTTCACCAGGCTGAGCAGGTGACCGCCGGGACGGATCAAGGGCAGCGCCGAGGGCAGCACCAAGGTCAGCGAAATGAAGGACACGTCGCACACCATCAGGTCGAAAGGCAAACCCTCGTTGGCCGCCAACAGGGCCGCATGGTCCAGCGCCCTGGCGTTCACCCCTTCGAAATAACGCAGGCGCGCGTCCGTCCGCAGCCGCGGATGCAATTGATCGTGCCCCACGTCCACGCCCACCACTCGCCGCGCGCCCTGCTGCAGCAGGCAGTCGCTGAAACCGCCGGTGGACTGGCCCACGTCCAGCGCCAGCGCGTCGCGCGGGTCCAGGCCGGACGACTCCAGCGCGCCTAGCATTTTCAAGCCGCCGCGCGACACGAAACGATCGGATGGATCGGCGGCGATATCGAAGCGGCTGCCCGGCGCGCATTTCTGGCTGGGCTTGCTCACCGGCGCGCCGTCGCAACGGACGCGCCCCGCGGCGATCAGATTCTGCGCCGCCGTGCGCGAAGCCGCCAGGCCCAGTTCCACCAGCAACACGTCCACTCGCGTCATCGCACCCTCCCCACCATCGACAAAAACCGCACAGCGTGGCAAGCGCGCCGGCCGCTGTCAAGCCAAGACCATGATCTCACCGTGCGTAGGGCCCGCCAACCGCGCTAGAATCGCTAAATGCCAATCCGGCCAGCCGTCGCCCCCGGCGTCGGCAGCCTCAAGCGGAGACATGGATGGATACACATCAACTGGAAGCGCATGAAGTGCGCGTGCTGGGCGCCCTGGTGGAAAAACAGGCGCTGACCCCGGACGCCTACCCGATGACCTTGAACGGCCTGGCCTCGGCCTGCAACCAGCTGACCAGCCGCGAACCGGTGATGCAGCTGTCCGAAGCGGACATCAGCGCGGCGCTGGACAGCCTGATCGCCAAGAAGCTGGCGAGCGAGCGGCTGCCGGCCGGCAGCCGGGTGGCCAAATACGAGCACAGGCTCAATTACGAATGGAATATCGAAGGCGCGCGGCTGGCGGCGCTGGCCCTGCTGATGTTGCGCGGACCGCAAACCTCGGCGGAAATCCGCACCCGTTCCGGCCGCATCTACGGCTTTAGCGGCGTGGAGGAAGTGGAAACCGCTCTCAACGCGCTGGCCGACAAATACCCGCCGCTGGTGCTGAAGCTGGAGCGCCAGCCCGGCGAGCGCGAGGCGCGCTGGGCCCATCTGCTCAGCGGCGAGCCGCAATCGCTGCCGGCCGCCGGCGACAACGGCTGCGGCGTGATCGAGGTGGGCATCGCCGGCCGCGTCGCCGCCTTGGAAGCGGAAGTGGCCGCCCTCAAAACCCGGCTGCTGGAGCTGGAGAATTTGCTGGCCAGTGAATAATTCACACTCGAATATTTGGCGGCTCGCCGAACTTGTTACTTAAAAAGCGGTCACTTCCCTTGTTGTCTAACTCACCCAAGAGAAGTGACCCATGAAAACTCTGCATCTGAGCGCCGCCGCCGCGCTGCTCGCCCTGACCGCGGCCGCCCACGCCGCCGATTACAGCTTTATCGCCGGCAAGGACTTCCAGCAATTCAGCCGCACCCCGCAGGGCCTGGGCCTGGGGCTTTCCATCGACTACCTGAACAGCGACCACAAGGGCAACGCCGGCGGCGCCGGCCTGGAGTTCGCGATTCCGCTGGGCCCGGTCACCCTGGCCGGCGGCGGCAAGCTGATGGGCCTGAACCCGGACAGCGGTTCCGGCACCGCCGCCTTGCTCGGCGGCCGCGCCAACATCCAGCTGGCGCCCAAGCTCAGCCTCTACGGCCAGGCCTATTTCGCCGGCGACAGCATGGCCAGCGGCAGCGTCAAGAACGTCAGCGACCTGGCCGCCGGCGTGCGCTGGAACCCCATTGGACCGTTCACCGTGGAAGCCGGCTATCGCTACTTCGACATCGAGCGCAAGGACAACAACCGCAATCGTCGTCTTGCCGACGGCATGTATATCGGCGCCGGCTTCACCTTTTAAGCCCAGCCCGCCGCCACGAAAAACAGCCCCGCAATGCGGGGCTGTTGCTTGTCGCGGCTCACTCGGCGTGTCGCGCTTCGAACACCGCGTAAGTCTTGCACGCCGGCTCCAGCACCTGCCAGGTGCCGACGAAGCCCGCGGGGATCACGAAGTGATCGCCCTGCTTCAACTCCACGCTGTTCCCGGCCTCGTCGCTGACCTTCACTCGTCCTTGCAACAGCGTGCAGAACTCGTGTTCGCTGTAGCGCACTTTCCAGCAGCCCTGCCCGCCGCTCCAGATGCCGGCGTGGAACTGCCCGCTGGGATCGGAATAATGGTTGGCCACGCTTTGCCGGCATTCGCCGGCGACGCGGCGATCCTCGGCCGCCACAAACGATTCCAGCGCCACGTCGTGACGCTGGAACACAATGATATCGCTGGCCTGTTTCATCGCTCTGCTCTCCATGGCTGTTTGAAATTTTCAACACAATGCCATGAAGCAGACAGAATATTCAACTCCCTACCGATTCAATCGCCGCGCCGCCGGCCACATCGCCGCGCACAGCAGCGCCATGGCCATGGGCTGGTACAAGACATACGGCTGATAAGCCGCGCCAAGCAAACCCAGACCGCCGGCGATCAGCAGGTAGTACATCAGGCCCAATAAGGCGCCGGCCGTGCCCTGCACTTGGCGGTAATCCCGCAGGGCCCCCGCCAGCAGCGGCGGAATCGCGCAGCCGAAGGCCGCGGAAATCGCCAGTTGGCTGAGCAACAGCACGCCGACGGCCGCGGCCGGCCGCAGACCCGGCCAGCCGCTGAGCAACTGCACCAGGGCCGCCGCGCCGGCGGCCATCAAGGCCAGGCGCGGCAAGCGTTCCGCGCCGCCTCGCGCCGCCAGCCGGCGATTGACCGCGCCGCCGAACAGGCCGCCGGCGGCCACCAGCAAACCGCTGAGGCCGAACAACCAGGCCGGCATGCCCAGCAATTGCAGCGTGAACGGGGCCAGCGTGTAAAAGCCGAACAACAGCAGATTGAAGCCGGCCACCAGCCATACCGTGGCCAGCACCCGCGGATCTCGCGCCATCCTGGCCGCCACCGCGCCCAAGGCCGCCGGCGGCGGCAGGTCCGCCGGCCGGGTTTCGCCGGCCAGCTTCCAGGACAACAGCAGCAACAGCGCCGCCAAGCCGCACAAGGCGGCGAACACGCCCTGATGACCGAAACCGGCCACCAGCAAAGCGCCCAGCGGCGGGCCCAAGGCCGGCGACAGCGACAACACCGCGCTGACGGTGGCGAACACCGTCAGCAAGGCCGGGCCTTGATAGCGGTCGCGCAACATGGTCTGCACCACCACCGAACCCGCGCTGGCGCCGAAGGCCAGCAATAGCCTGGCCAGCAGCAGCGCGGTGAAATCGCGGCTCATCACCGCCAGCACCGCGCCCGCGCCGTAACAGGCCAGGGCGGCCAGCAAGGCCGGCCGCCGTCCGTATAGATCGGCCAGCCGGCCCCAGCACACCACGCCGAAGGCGAAAGCCAGAAAGTAGACGCTCATCGTCAACTGCGCCTGACCGGCGCTGACATGGTAAGCCTGGGCGATCTCGGTCAAGGCCGGCGCGTAAATGGTTTCACTCAATTGCGGGAAACCCAGCAATACAATCAGCAGCGCCAGCGGCGCCGCCCGGATCGCGGTTTTCATTTTGTCCTCCTAAAAACAACGAACAGGGATTGTAGGAGGATGAAGGCACGCCTATTATCGATGGATAGCCATAAAACATTGAGAATCGGACAAGATGCCGCGCTACCTGCCCGCCACGGCGCCGGACCCGGACCAGCTCGCCGATCCCATCGTCGGCATGGCCATAGACGCGCCGGCGCCGCATGACTCCGGCCTGCACCGCCATCGCCGCGCGCAGCTGATGTACGCGGTCAGCGGCGTGCTGCAAATCCGCATCGGCCACACCCGCTGCGTGCTGCCGCCGACAATGGCCGCCTGGATTCCCTCGGGCCTGTGGCATCAGGCCGAAACCGGCAAGCCTTTCGCCTATCGCAGCCTGTACTTCGATCCGGTCGTCTATCCCGCGCTGCCGCGGCGGCCGCAGATCATCGCCGTCAGCCCGCTGTTGCGGGAATTGATCGTGCGGGTGGCGGAATGGCCGCTGTCGCCGTTGGAGCCTGAGCAAGAACGGCTGGTGGAGGTGTTGCTGGACGAGGCCGGCCGCGCGCCGGAGCAGGCGCTGAGCCTGCCGCTGCCGCAAGACCGGCGGCTGCTGCGCATCGCCGAGCAGCTATTGCAGCAGCCCGGCGACGAGGCCACGCTGGAGCAATTGGCCGCCCAGGCCGGCGCCAGCGCCCGCACCGTCAACCGGTTGTTCCAGCAACAGACCGGGCTCAGCTTCAGCGCCTGGCGGCGGCAATTGAAAATGATGGAGGCCAGCCGGCTGTTGGCCGAGGGGGAAAGCGTCAGCCGGGTGGCGGCGGAACTGGGCTATGCGCAGGACAGCGCCTTCATCGCCATGTTCCGCCGCCATGCCGGGCTTACGCCCGGCCAGCTCAAACGCTCAGTCTGAGAACCGGTTTACGATCTGGGAATGACTCACCACCACAAATGGAAGCGCTGCTTGGGCGACAGATACATCTTGTCGCCCGGCTTGACGCCGAAGGCCTGGTAGAACGGCTCCATATTGCTGGCGGTGCCGATGGGCCGCCACAGGTCCGGCGTGTGCGGGTCCGACACCAGCTGTTTGAGCGTGGCTTCGTCGCGGCTCTTGCTGCGCCAGGATTGGGCGAAGGCGATGAAGAAACGCTGGTCGCCGCTCATGCCGTCCAGCACCGGCGCGTCCTTGCCGGCGAGCGCCAGATGATAGGCCTTGTAGGCCACTTCCAGGCCGGCGTTGTCGGCGATGTTCTCGCCCAGGGTCAGTTCGCCGTTGACATGGTGGCCGGGCACCGGCTGGTAGCGGTCGTACTGCTTGACCAGCTTGCGCGTGGCCGCCTTGAAGCGCGCCTTGTCGCTGGCCGTCCACCAGTTGCGCATATTGCCGTCGCCGTCGAACTGGCTGCCCTGGTCGTCGAAACCATGGCTGATTTCGTGGCCTATGGTGGCGCCTATGCTGCCGTAGTTGACCGCCGGATCGAAGCCGGGATCGAAATACGGCGCCTGCAGGATGGCCGCCGGGAACACGATCTCGTTATTGGCCGGATTGTAATAGGCGTTCACCGTCTGCGGCGTCATGCTCCATTCCTTGCGATCCACCGGCTGGCCCAGCTTGCCGCTCATATAGCGGTAGTTGAACACCGCGATGCGCCGCACATTGCCGGCCAGATCGTCCGGCGCCAGCTGCAGGCCGCCGTAATCGCGCCACTTGTCCGGATAGCCTATCTTCAGCGTGTACTTGGACAGCTTGATATGGGCCTGGCGCTTGGTGGCGGCGCTCATCCAGTCCAGAGTGTCGATGGACTGGTCGTAGGCCTGCAGCAGATTGCGCACCAGTTCGTCGGCCTGGCGCTTGGCCTCCGGCGTGAAATAACGCGCCACATAGAGTTTGCCCAGCGCCTCGCCCAGGCCGCTTTCCACCATGCCCACGCCGCGTTTCCAGCGCGGGCGGTTCTGCTTGCGGCCTTCCAGGGTCTTGCCGTAGAAGTCGAAGTGGGCGTCGACGAAGGCCGGCGTCAGGCTGGGCGCGTAAGCGTCCAGCGTGCGCGCCAGCAGGTAGTTGCGCAGCGTGGACGCGGGCGCGGCCCGCAAGAGTGGCGCCAGCTTGCTCAGATAGCCGGGCTGGTCCAGATTCAACTGCTTGGCGGCGTCCAGGCCGGCGTCGGCCAGCAAGGCCGGCCAATCGTAGCCGGGCTGCCGGCGCGCCAACTCGGCCAGGCTCAGCTTGTTGTAGGTTTTCTGGATGTCGCGGTTCTCGACATTGGTCCACTGGATTTTCGCCAGCCGGGTCTCGAAAGCCAGCACGTCGCGGGCGCGGCTTTGCGGCTGGTCCAGTTCCGCCAGTGCGAACAGCCGCTCCAGATAACTCAAATAGGCCTTACGCGCGGCGGCGAAGTCGGCGGACTTGCCCAGATAGTAGTCCTGGTCCATCGCCAGACCGGATTGGCCGACGCCGGCCAGGTAGGCGGCGGAATCCTTGGGGTCCTGGCCGACATAGAAGCGGAACGGCGTATCCACCGGCTGATCCTGCAGGCGGCCCATATAGCGGACCGCCTCCGCCGCCGTGCCCAGACCGGCCACGGCCCGCAGCGATTCGCGCAGCGGCTCCAGCCCGCGCCGGGCGACGACGTCCTCGTCCATGAAGCTGCGATACAGCGCGGCGATCTGCCCCGCCTCGGCATCCGTCCCCTGCCCGGCCTGTTCGATCAACTGGCGCAGCCGTTCCAGATTGCGGTCCGCCAAAGCCTCCGCCACGCCCGCCGAGGAACGCTCGGCCGGAATCACCGTGCGCTGGATCCAGCGGCCATTGGCGTGCAGCGACAGATTGTCCTGTACTCTCACCGCCGGATCGATGCCGTTCAAATCAATGCCGTAACGGCCGTAATCCAGGCCGCCGTCCGCCCAGGCGCCGGCCGCGCACAGCAAGGCCGCCAAGGGCAGCAGTCTGCTCATCTTCATGTTTTCCCCTTTGTTTTTGTCGTACCGCGGCGCGGTGGGCCCAGCCGGCCTATCCACTGTAAAACTCGGCCCTCAGTCTTTCCGCATAGGCCGCCAGATTGGGCCGCGCCGCCACCAGCGCCCGCGACGGGGTTTCCCCCATCGCGTCGGTCAAGGCGCCGCTGACGAAGGCGTAAACGCTGGCGTCTATCCAGGTGGCGGTCTCGCCCATGAAATAACGCTGCTCGCCCAACAAGGCTGACAGCGCCGCCACGTCCGCCTCCAGCAGCCGCAGGCGCTCCGCCGCGCTGAAACGGCCCATGCCCTGCCCCCATAGATTGGCGCGCACCTTGCGCCGCACCAGCCTCGTCACCAAGCCGCGCAGCAAGGCCGGCACGCCTTTGAAAAACACGCTGGGCCCGCGCGCGAAGTGTTCGTCCACCATCCAGCGTTCATGCACGATGCCCCAGTAGAAATGATCGCCCAGCATGCAGTCCACGCTCCAGGCCAGCGCCTTCTGCGCCTCGCTGAGACCGGCGTCCAGCGTGAGGCCGTGCTTGTCCGCCAGATGCAGGCGGATCAGCGTGGAGTCCGCCACGATCTGGCCGTCGTCGTCGATATAAGGCAGCTTGCCCTTGGGCGCCTTGCGCATATCGCCGCGCACGCGGCGGTAGGACAGGCCCGACAGCTTCAGCAGCAGGTCCGCCTTCATCACGAAGGGACTGGGGTCCACCAAGCCCATGGCCGGGCCGAACTGATACAGAGTGATCATCAAGCGCCTCCCGCGGCAGACATGACATTGAACTGAAGCAGACTAGCACGCCGCCGGGAAGGCGCGCGAGGGGGCGGGCGCGAAAAGGGGAAGGACGCCTAATCCGCCGCGCAAACCCGCAGCCAGTCCATCACCGCCCGCACCCGAGGAGACGGCGCCGGCAACGGACGCACCAGGTAATAAGCCTGCGGCCCCAGCGGTTGAAACGGCCCCAGCGGCAGCATCAGTTCGCCGCGTTCCAGCTGCCGCTGCACCAAGCGACGCCGACCCAACGCCACGCCGGCGTGATGCGCGGCCGCCTGCGCGCATAGGTCGGAACGGTCGAAGCTGATGCCCCGCGGCGGCAAGGCCACGTTCTGCCGCCGCGCCCACTCCCGCCATTCGGCGTCGTGAGCCGCCCGTTCCCAGGCCTGGGCGTCGTGCAGCAGCAGGCATGCGGCCAGGGCCGCCGGATTGTCGCGCAAGCCGTGCCGCTCCGCGTACTCCGGGCTGCACACCGGCGCCACCTGCTCGTCCATCAGACGCTGCGCGTCCAGGCCGGGAAACTCGCCGGCCGAGTAATACAGCGCCAGGTCTATATTCCAGGCGCGGAAGTCCACCATCTCGTTGCCGCTGCGGATGTCCAGCGCAATGCGCGGATAGCGCGCGGCGAAATCCGCCAGCCGCGGCGCCAGCCAACATTGCGCCAGCGAGGGCCGCGCATACAGGGCCACCGCGCCGGCCGGCTCGGCGTCGTCCTGCGGATTCAGCGCCGCCTCCAGCCGCGTCTGGCCGGCCAGCCAGGCCTGATAGATGCGTTCGCCGTCCTCGCTCAGCCTCAGGCTGCGGGTCAGCCGCAGGAACAGGCGGGTGCCCAGCGCCCGTTCCAGCCGGGCGATGCGATGGCTGACCGCGCTGGCGCTCAGGCACAGTTCCTCGGCGGCGCGGGCGAAGCTCAGATGCCGCGCCGCCGCCGCGAAGGTGTGCAGATTGGACCATTGCGCGCCGTCCAGCCGGACGCCGGCGCGCGGGGGAAGATTCAGCATATCGCCAGCATCGTTCACGCCGACAGCCGCCGCCGGCCTTCCGCCAGATAGGCGTCCATTTCCGCCGGCGGCACCATGCCGCCGCCGGTGCCCCACACCAGATGGCTGGCGCGCGACAGCCGCTCCGCGCTCAAGCCCGTCCGCTGGCGGTAACCCTGGGACTCGCTCAACACCCGCAACGGCCCCGGCATGCCGGCCAACGCCGACGGCTCCAGCCGCAAGCCCTGCTCGCGCTCCAGCATGGCCAGCAAGCGGTAGAGCTCGCCATCGTCCACCGTGTAATAGCCGTCTATCAGCCGCTGCATCGCGCGCCCGACAAAGCCGGACGGGCGGCCCACCGCCAGGCCGTCGGCGGCGGTCAGATTGTCGATGCCGAAATCCTGCACCGCCACCTCATCATGCAGCCCGGTGTAAACACCCAGCAGCATGCAGGGCGCGTGGGTGGGTTCGGCGAACAGACAGTGCACCGCATCGCCGAAAGCCAGCTTGAGGCCGAAAGCGACCCCGCCCGGCCCGCCGCCGACACCGCAGGGCAGGTACACCAGCAGCGGGTGTTCGGCGTCCACCCGGACGCCCTGCTCCGCCAACTGGCCGCGCAGACGCTCCGCCGCCACCGCGTAACCAAGGAATAGATTGACCGAATTCTCGTCGTCGACGAAATGACAGCGCGGATCGGACGCCGCCTGTTTGCGGCCTTCGGCCACCGCCACGCTGTAATCAGACGGATACTCGACCACCTCGACCCCATGGCTGCGCAGCAAGTCCTTCTTCCACTGTCGCGCGTCCGCCGACATATGCACGCTGGCCTGAAAACCCAGCTTGGCGCTGATGATGCCGATGGACAGGCCCAGGTTGCCGGTGGAGCCCACCGCTACCCGGTAGCCGCCGAAGAAGGCCCGCGCCTCGGCGCTGTCCAGTCCGGCGTAGTCGTCCCCCTCCCGCAGCAGGCCATGACTCAGCGCCAAGCTTTCCGCGTGCTTCAATACCTCGTAAATGCCGCCGCGCGCCTTGATGGAGCCGGAAATCGGCAGCAGATTGTCCGCCTTCAGCCACAGGCCGCCGCCGTCCGCCAACCCGGCCTCGGCCCATAGGGCCGCGCGCATCGCCGGCAGCGGCAGCAGCGGCGATTCGATGATGCCGCCGCTGGCGGCCGCGTCCGGAAACACCCGCGCCAGATAGGGCGCGAAGCGGCGCAAGCGCGTATCGGCGTCCACGACATCGGCCCGGCTCAGGCCCACGTCGGCCAGCGCTTCCGCCGCCGACGCCAGCGCGGGGTTGAACCAGCTCAAAGACTGCAAGGCCATCAAGGGCGTCAATAAGGGGTGGCTGGCCTGCCAGTCGGCCACGGTCTTGCCGGCAATCGTCGCTTGCATCGCGCGCTCCATGGAATCGAAGACCCGATTAAACCGCGCCGCGCCGCCGCTGGCAAAAGACGATTGCGCAGCCGACGGCTGACGCTGGATCAGCCATGCGCGCGCGGACTTGCCAGACACCGGGGCGCATCGCCTATGATGGGCGCATCGTCCGCCGCCAGGAGTCGCCGTGCTCGCCATAATCACCCGTCTGTTCCCGCTATGGGCCCTGCTGCTGTCCGCCGTCGCTTACCAGCGGCCGGCGGCGTTCACTCCGCTGCTGCCGCATACCGGTCTGCTGCTGGCGGTGATCATGTTCGCGATGGGGCTGACGCTGACGCTGGACGATTTCAAACGGGTGCTGAGCCGGCCGGCGCCGGTGCTGGCCGGACTGGGCCTGCACTATCTGGTGATGCCGCTGGCGGCCTGGGCGCTGGCGCGGCTGTTCCAGATGCCGCCACAGCTGGCCATCGGCATGATTCTGGTGGGCAGCGTCGCCAGCGGCACCGCGTCCAATGTGATCATCTATCTATCGCGCGGCGACGTGGCGCTGTCGGTCACCATTTCCTCGCTGTCGACGCTGGTTGGGGTGATAGCCACGCCGCTGCTGACCCGGCTGTACGTGGACGCGGCGATCAAGGTGGAAGTGGCGGCGATGCTGCTAAGCATTCTGCAGATCGTCATCCTGCCGATAGGCCTGGGCCTGCTGGCCCATCGCTTCTTCGCGCCCCAGGTCCGCCGGCTGGAGCCCTTGCTGCCGCTGTTGTCGATGCTGGCCATCGTCGCGCTGATCGCCGCCATCGTCGCCGGCAGCAAGAACCATATCGCCGCGGTGGGCGGGCTGAGCATTCTGGCGGTGATGCTGCACAACGCCATCGGCCTGTTGGGCGGGTATTGGGGAGGACGCTTGCTGGGCTTCGACGAATCGGTGTGCCGCACGCTGGCGATCGAGGTGGGCATGCAGAACTCCGGCCTGGCCGCCCAGCTGGGCAAGGCCTACTTCAGCCCGCTGGCGGCCTTGCCCGGCGCGCTGTTCTCGGTCTGGCACAATATTTCCGGCTCGCTCTTGGCCGGCTATTGGCGGGACAAGCCCGCCGAGCGGGGGCGTCAAGCGTCGCGGGCCGGCGCGCAGCAAAGCTTGTAACGACGCATGACGCGGCTTGCAAAACCGAGCAGGATCAGCCTTCCACCCGCCAATGCCCGCTCTTGCCGCCCTCTTTCTCCAGCAGCCGCACGCCGTCGATGACCATGCCGCGGTCCACCGCCTTGCACATATCGTAAATGGTCAGCAGGCCGACGTTGGCCGCGGTCAGCGCCTCCATCTCCACCCCGGTCTGGCCACTGCATTCGGCGGTGACCTCGATGCGCACGGCGTTGTCGGCCTCCAGCAGTTCGAAGTCCACCGCCACCCGGGTCAGCGCGATCGGGTGGCAGAGCGGAATCAGGTCCGCGGCCTTCTTGGACGCCATGATGGCGGCGATGCGGGCGATGCCGAGCACATCGCCTTTTTTATGGCCGCCGTCCTTCACCAGCGCGAAGGTGGCGGGCAACATGCGGATGCGGCCTTCGGCCACCGCGCGGCGGCGGCTGTGCGCCTTGGCGCCGACGTCGACCATATGGGCCTGGCCGCCGGCGTCGAAATGAGTCAATTTTGACATGGGTTCATTACTCCTCCGGCCCGCTTAGAACAGGCTCTTAGGACAGCAGCCGGTAAATCAGCCAGAAGGCGCTGACCAGCACCACCAGGCCGCCGCTCCAGCGGGCGATGCGGCCGAGGTAGCGCAGGTAGAGCGGATTGCGGGTCAATAGGTAACAGACGCCTGCCCAGCCCAGCAGCAGGATGGTGACGAGCAGCCACAAGCGCCAGAAACCAAACACCGCTAGGCCACCTCCGGCAGCCGGTGGAAGCTGGACGGCGCGTCCAGCGGGTCGTCGTAGCTGACGTATTCCCAGGCTTCCGGCGTCTCCAGCAGCTTGCGCAACAGCTTGTTGTTCATCGCGTGGCCGGATTTGTGGCCGGAGAAGGCGGCGATCAACGGGTGGCCGATGATGTAGAGGTCGCCGATGGCGTCCAGGATTTTGTGGCGAACGAATTCGTCCGGGAAACGCAGGCCTTCCGGATTCAGCACGTATTCGTCGTCGATGACGATGGCGTTGTCCAGGCTGCCGCCGCGGCCCAGGCCGTGGTTGCGCATGTACTCCACCTCGTGCATGAAGCCGAAGGTGCGCGCGCGGCTGATCTCGTCGGTATAGGAATGACGCGCGAAATCCACCGCCACCGTCTGCGGCGCCAGATTGAAAGCCGGATGGTTGAAGTCGATGGACAGCGTGACCTTGAAGCCCTCGTGCGGCTCCAGCTTCACCCACACGTCGCGCTCTTCCACGGCCACCGTCTGGGTGACGCGGATGAAGCGCTTCTTGGCGTGCTGCTCGACCACGCCCGCGGTCTGCAGCAGGTAAATGAAAGGGGCGGCGGATCCGTCCATGATGGGGATCTCCGCCGCCGTGACCTCAATCACGAGGTTGTCGATGCCAAAGCCCGCCAGGGCCGACATCAAATGCTCGATCGTGCCGACACGCACGCCGGTGTCTGTCACCAGCGTGGAGGAGAGTCGCGTGTCGTTGACGAGCGATGGATCCACTTTCACCGTCACCGGCTCGGGCAAGTCGGTGCGGCGAAAGACGATCCCGGTGTCGGGCGCGGCCGGCAGCAGGGTGAGCTTCACCCGCTCGCCGGAGTGCAAACCCACACCCGTGGCGCTTATCGCTTGTTTCAGCGTGCGCTGCAATATCATGTCGGGCTTCTCGAACGAATGGGAATGCCCGATTCTAGCACAGTCAAAAACCGCACTTTATTGATTGATTTGCAGTATTAAATAGCTTTCTTCTATAGCGGCTCCGCCTCAGTCCGCCTGCTTGCGCAGGAAGGCCGGGATGTCGTAGCTTTCGCTCACTTCCGGGTTGGAGAAGTCCATGGACGGCGCGGCGCGGCGACGGCCCTGGCGCATGATGGCCGGGGTGTCGAAGTCGTCGTAGCTGACCACTTCCACCGCGCGGTCGTCGGTGCCGGTCTTGACGATCTTGATGTATTCCGGACGCTCCTCGGTATTGCGCGCGGTCTTCTTCTGACCCAGGCCGGTGGCGATCAAGGTCACGCGGATGGTGTCTTCCGGCATGTCTTCCACTTCGGCGGTGCCGAACTTGATCTGCGCGTCTTCGTCCGCGTACTGGCGCACGATGCCCATGATTTCGCGATACTCGCTCATCTTCAGGCAGCCAGGCGCGGTGGAGATGTTGACCAGCACGCCGCGCGCGCCTTCCAGCGTGATGTTGTCCAGCAACGGGCTGGCCACGGCCTGTTCGGCGGCCACGCGAGCGCGGTCGATGCCGGAGGCGTAGGCCGAGCCCATCATCGCCAGGCCCATTTCGCTCATCACGGTGCGCACGTCGGCGAAGTCGACGTTGATCAGGCCCGGGCAAGTGATCACTTCCGCGATGCCGGCCACCGCGCCCTTGAGCACGTCGTCGGCGGCGCGGAAGGCTTCGCGCATGGTCACGTCGTCGCCCAGCACTTCCATCAGTTTTTCATTGGGGATCACGATCAGCGAATCGACGTGCTTTTTCAGATCCTCGATGCCATTCTGCGCCACTTTCATGCGCTTGCCTTCGTGCTCGAACGGCCGGGTGACCACGCCCACGGTCAGGATGCCCATTTCCTTGGCCACTTCGGCCACCACGGGCGCCGCGCCGGTGCCGGTGCCGCCGCCCATGCCGGCGGTGACGAACACCATATTGGAGCCGCGCAGCATCTCGGCGATGCGTTCGCGGTCTTCCAGCGCCGCGCTGCGGCCCACTTCCGGATTGGCGCCCGCGCCCAGGCCGCGGGTCAGATTGTTGCCCAGCTGCAGCTTCTGCGGCGATTTGTTGCGCAGCAGCGACTGAGCGTCGGTGTTGGCGCAGATGAACTCCACGCCGTGCACATTGCCGTCGATCATATTGTCGATGGCGTTGCAACCGCCGCCGCCGACGCCGATGACTTTGATGATCGCCACATTGGCGGTTTCTTGCATAACTTCAAAGACCATTCCGCTCATTTTCCTCTCCTCAATAAAGATGAGCTACCGACTTCATATACATCTGCCCGATCGCTATCGTGGCCAGCGAGTGCGCCGGCCGCGTAGCGCTTAGAAATTGCCAGCGAACCACGCCTTCATGCGCGTGAACATCTGGCCCACACCCGCCGTCTCCACCTTGGGGCCGGCATGCGTTTGAATCTGATCCTTGCCGTACAACAGCAGGCCGACGCCGGTGGAGAAGCGCGGGGTCTTCACCACTTCCGCCAGGCCGCCCACATACTTGGGCACGCCGACGCGCACCGGCATGTGGAACACTTCTTCCGCCAGCTCCACCATGCCCGGCATCAGGCTGGCGCCGCCGGTGAGCACGATGCCGGAGGACAGCAAATCCTCGAAGCCGCTGCGGCGCAGTTCCTGCTGCACCAGTTGGAACAACTCTTCCACCCGCGGCTCCACCACTTCGGCCAGCGTGGCGCGCGACATCTGCCGCGGCCCGCGCTCGCCCACGCCCGGCACTTCTATCATCTGGCTCGGGTCCGCCATCGCCACCAGCGCCACCGCGTGCTGGATCTTGATGTCCTCGGCTTCCTTGGTCGGGGTGCGCAAGGCCATGGCGATGTCGTTGGTGATCTGATCTCCTGCGATCGGAATCACCGCAGTGTGGCGGATCGCGCCGTTGGCGTAGACCGCGATATCGGTGGTGCCGCCGCCGATGTCGATCAGGCACACGCCCAGATCTTTTTCGTCTTCCGACAGCACCGCGATGGCGGAGGCCATCGGTTGCAGCACCAGGTCGGACACTTCCAGACCGCAGCGGCGCACGCACTTGGTCACGTTCTGGGCGGCGGACACCGCGCCGGTGACGATGTGCACCTTGGCTTCCAGCCGCACACCGCTCATGCCCAGCGGTTCGCGCACGCCTTCCTGACCGTCGATGCTGTATTCCTGGGTCAGGATGTGCAGCACCTGATGGTCCGGCGGGATGGTCACCGCGCGCGCGGTTTCAATCACGCGGTCGATGTCCATCTTGGTGACTTCGCGATCCTTGATCGCCACCATGCCGTGCGAGTTCACGCTCTTGATGTGGCTGCCGGCGATGCCGGCGAACACTTCGTGAATCTTGCAGTCGGCCATCAGTTCCGCCTCTTCCAGCGCGCGCTGGATGGCCTGCACCGTGGATTCGATGTTCACCACCATGCCGCGCTTCAAACCGCGCGACGGCGTGTGGCCCATGCCGACGATATTGAGTTGGCCGTCCTCCAGGACTTCTGCGACGATCGCCACGATCTTGGATGTGCCGATGTCGAGGCCAACCAGCATGTTCTTGCTTTCCTTTGGTTTGCTCACCTGTCGCTCCAACTGCTAATTACTTGTTTCCCTTGGCCGGCGGCGCCTTGTAATCGGGCATCCGCACGGCGAATCCATTCGGGTAGCGCATATCCACGTATTCCACGTGATACGGCAACGCCGCCAATTTGCTCTTCCAGTACTGGGCGAAGCGGCGGGCGCGCGGACTCACGTCGTTGCGTCCCAGCTCCAGCTGCACCTGGTTGTCCAGCCCCACTTTCCAGGCGCGGCGGCTGGACAGCCACAGCGCCGCCGGCTTGACGCCCGCCGGGGCCAGATCCTGCCGCAGCCCTCCCAGCATTTCGCTCATGTCCTTCTCTGCCCCCGCCGGCCCGTAAAACACCGGCAGGTCCTGGTCGCTGGCGGCGTCGAACCGCTCTCCTCGGGTATTGACCAGGCCGTTCTCTCCCCAGCGCGCAAGCGCCACATGCTCTTCCACCGAAATGTCCAGCGCGTCCGGCCAGCGCCGCCGCACCTGGGCATCCCGCACCCACGGCAATTTGCCGAAGGCCGCTCGCGTCTTGTCGATGTCCAGCGTGAAGAAGGTGCCGGACAGCTCATGCTCGGCAATGAACTTCAGCTGTTCCGGCGTCACGCGTTTCATGTCGCCGCGAATCTGGATCTTCTTCACCGGAAACACCGGAGCGTGCGTCAACCAGAACCCTCCTGCATACAGCAACATCAGCGCTGCGGCGGCCAGCATCAGATTGGCCAGGCCTCTAAGCAGCCGATGGTTATCCCACATGCACCATATCCAGCACCTTGAGGCACAAATCCTCGTAACTGATGCCCATCGCCCGCGCCGCCATCGGCACCAGGCTGTGGCTGGTCATGCCCGGATTGGTGTTGGCTTCCAACAGGTAAATGCCGCCGGCTTCGTCCATCAGGAAATCCACCCGGCCCCAGCCGCGGCCGCCCAATACGCGGAAAGCCGCCAGCGACAGTTCGCGCGCGCGCGTCTCCACGTCTTCGCTCAGGCCGGACGGGCAACGGTAGACGGTGTCGTCGCGGAAATACTTGGCGTCGTAGTCGTAAAACTCGGTCGCCGGTTCGATCTTGATGGTCGGATAGGCGGTGTCGCCGATCACCGCGCAGGTGTACTCGCCGCCGCCGATGAAACGCTCGGCGATCACGATGCTGTCGTATTTGCGCGCCTCTTCGAACGCCGCCTTCAGTTCGCCCGGCTGCTTGACCTTGGTCACGCCGATGCTGGAGCCCTCGGTGGCCGGCTTGACGAAGATGGGCAGGCCCAGCTTGGCTTCCACCGCGGCGAAGTCGCTGTTCTCGTCCAACAGTTCGAAGGCCGGGATCGGCAGGCCGGCGCCCTGCCACAGCAGCTTGGTGCGCCATTTGTCCATGCAGATCGCCGACGCCATCACGCCGCAACCGGTATACGGCAGGCCCATGCTTTCCAGCACGCCCTGCAGGGTGCCGTCTTCGCCGAAGGGCCCATGCAGGATGTTGAACACGCGGTCGAAACCCTCGTCTTTCAGCGCGCTCAGCGGCTGTTCCGACGGATCGAACTTGTGAGCGTCCACGCCACGGGATTGCAGGGCTTTGAGCACGCCGGCGCCGCTCATCAGCGACACTTCGCGCTCGGAGGAACTGCCGCCCATCATCACCGCCACCTTGCCGTACTGCTTCATTGCCTTGTCCTTGTCATTCATCATCACGCGCCCGCCGCCACTTTGGCCGGCACCGCGCCGATGGAGCCCGCGCCCATGGTCACCACCACGTCGCCGTCGCGAGCTTGATCGAAAATGGTCTGCTGCATCTCGGCGATGTCCTCGACGAACACCGGCTCCACCTTGCCCTGCACGCGCACCGCGCGCGCCAAGGCGCGGCCGTCGGCGGCCACGATGGGCGCTTCGCCAGCGGCGTAGACTTCGGACAGCAGCAAGGCGTCCACGCTGGACAGCACTTTGACGAAGTCTTCAAACAGGTCCCGAGTGCGGGTGTAGCGGTGCGGCTGGAAGGCCAGCACCAGACGCTTGTCCGGGAAGGCGCCGCGCACCGCGGCCAGCGTGGCGGCCATTTCCACCGGGTGATGGCCATAATCGTCCACCAGGGTGAAGCGGCCGCCGTCCTTGGCCGGCACTTCGCCGTAACGCTGGAAGCGGCGGCCGACGCCGGCGAACTCGGCCAGGCCTTGCTGGATCGCTTCCACGCTGGCGCCGCACTCCAGGCCGATGGCGATGGCGGACAGCGCGTTGAGCACGTTGTGGCGGCCCGGCATGTTCAACACCACCGGGAAACGCACTTCCTTGCCGTTCTTCACCACCACGTCGAAATGCATCTGGCCGGCGGCGGCGCGCACGTTCTCGGCGTAGATGTCGGCGGAGTCGTCCAGACCGTAGGTGGTCACCGGCTTGGTGATGCGGCCGCGGATCTCGCGCACATTGGGGTCATCCACGCACAGCACCGCGCGGCCGTAGAACGGCAGCCGCTGCAGGAAGTCGACGAAAGCCTGCTTGAGCTTGTCGAAGCTGTGGTCGTAGGTGTCCATGTGGTCGGCGTCGATATTGGTCACCACCGCCATCACCGGAGTCAGATGCAGGAAGGAGGCGTCCGATTCGTCGGCCTCGGCCACCAGGAACTCGCCGGAGCCCAGGCGCGCATTGGTGCCGGCCGCGGTCAGCTTGCCGCCGATGACGAAGGTGGGGTCCAGGCCGGCCGCGCCCAGCACCGAAGCGGTCAGGCTGGTGGTGGTGGTCTTGCCGTGGGTGCCGGCGATGGCGATGCCCTGCTTGAAGCGCATCAGTTCCGCCAGCATCAGCGCGCGCGGGATCACCGGGATCTTGTTGGCGCGCGCTTCCAGCACTTCCGGATTGTCGGCCTTGACCGCGGTGGAGGTCACCACCACGTCGGCGCCGTGCATATAGGTGGCGTCGTGGCCGTAGAACACGCGGATGCCCTGATCGATCAGCCGCTTGCTGGTGGCGCTTTCCGCCATGTCGGAGCCGGACACGGTAAAGCCCAGGCCGTGCAGCACCTCGGCGATGCCGCACATGCCCACGCCGCCGATGCCGACGAAATGTATGTGTTTGACCCTGTGTTTCATGTCTGTGTCTCTGCTTGAGCGCTCGTATGACGCTCTGTCATTCCCGGGCCAGCTGCTGGCACAGGTCGGCCACCCGGCCGGCCGCGCCGGAACGCGCCAGCGCGCGCGCGCGTTCGGCCTTGTCCAGCAACTGCTCTCTATCCAAACCCGCCAGCAGGCCCGCAAGCCCGTCGGCGTTCAATTCTTTCTGCGGCAGATGCCAGGCCGCGCCGGCCTGCGCCATCCACTCGGCGTTGTCGCGCTGATGGCCGGTGGTGGACACCACCAGCGGCACCAGCACGCTGGGCACGCCGGCCGCGCACAATTCGCTGACCGTGATCGCGCCGGCGCGGCAGATCACCAGATCGCATTCGGCCAGGCGCTGCGGCATATCGTCGACGAAGGGCAGCAGTTCCACTTGCTCCCGCAGGCCCGCGGCCTGATACGCGGCCTCGACCGCGGCGAAGTTCGCCTCGCCGGTCTGATGCGTCAGTCGCGGCCGCTTGTCGGCCGGCAGCTTGGCCATCGCCTGCGGCAGCGTTTCATTCAAAACCTTGGCGCCCAGGCTGCCGCCCACCACCAAGACCTTCAGCGGGCCGCTGCGGCCGGCGAAGCGCTCCGCCGGCGCGGCGATGCCCTCGATCTCCCCACGCACCGGATTGCCGGTGACCAGCGCCTTGCCGTTGCGCGCCGCGTCGCCGTCGAAACCGCAGGCCAGTTTCTTGGCGAAGGGCAGCAAGGCCTTATTGCTCAACAACAGGCCGGCGTCGGCGTTGACCAGGACCAGCGGTTTCCACAGCAGGCCCGCCATCACGCCGCCGGGCAGGCAGACGTAACCGCCCATGCCCAGCACCACGTCCGGGCGGTGACGGAAAATCTGCGCCGCGCTGCTGAAGAAAGCGCCGGCCAGCTGCAACGCGCCCTTGAGCGAGCCCAGCAGGCCCTTGCCGCGCACGCCGTGGAAATTCAGCCGCTCCAGCGGAATGCCGGTCGGCGGCACCAGCTTGTTCTCCATGCCGCGCCGGGTGCCCAGCCACACCACCTTCCAGCCCCGGCTTTGCAATTCCTTGGCCACGGCGAGGCCGGGGACGATGTGTCCACCCGTGCCAGCCGCCATCACCATGACCGTGCGATTCGCCATCTCTATCCGTTCCGTTAACTCTCGTTGCCGCGCATCATGCGCCGGTTTTTGCTTCGCCCTTCGGACTCGCAGAAACCGCCACCCTACGGGCTTACGCCCTAAGGCGCCTGACAGCGCTGCTCATGCGCGGCTACACTTTGTAGCCGCGCATGATGCGGCGGTTTTCATAATCAACTCGCAGCAGCACCGCCACCGCGATCAAATTCATCAACATCGCCGAGCCGCCGAAAGACATCAGCGGCAAGGTCAAACCCTTGGTCGGCAGCAGGCCCATATTCACCCCGATGTTGAAAAACACCTGGATGCCGAGCCAGATGCCCAGGCCCTGCGCCACCAGCGACTGGTAGTAACGCTCCAGCTTTTTCGATTCCACGCCGATGTGGAAGGCGCGGCGCACGATCCAGGCGTACAGACCGACCACCACGCAGATACCGGCAAAGCCGAACTCTTCCGAAATCACCGCCATGATGAAGTCGGTGTGCGCCTCCGGCAGGTAAAACAATTTCTCTATGCTGCCGCCCAGACCGACGCCGAACCACTCGCCGCGACCGATGGCGATCAAGGAGTGCGACAGCTGGTAGCCCTTGCCGTACGGGTCGTCCCACGGGTCCATGAAGCCCAGCACCCGCTTCAGCCGGTACGGCGAGGAAATGATCAACACCACGATGGCGCCCACCGCCATCACCGCCAGCCCGCTGAAGATGCGCATATTGATGCCGCCGAGGAAGAGCACGCCCATCGCGATGCTCATCACCACCATCAGCGCGCCGAAGTCCGGCTCGCGCAGCAGCAGGAAAGCCACCACCACCATGGCGGCGAACATCGGCGCGAAGCCTTCCTTCAAGCTGTGCAGCAAATGGCTCTTGCGCACGGTGTAATCCGCCGCGTACAGCACGGTGGCGAACTTCATCACCTCCGACGGCTGCAGGTTCAGCACGATCAGATTGATCCAGCGCCGCGAGCCGTTGACCATCTTGCCGATGCCGGGAATCAGCACCAGCACCAGCAAGACCAGTCCGATCAGGAAAATCTTGCCGGAGTACTTCTGCCAGAACGCCGTTGGAATCTGGAAGGCGATATAGGCCGCGCTCAGCCCTATCGTCATGAAGATCATGTGACGGATCAGGTAGAAGTAGCGGTTGTGCGTGGCCGCGTCGGCCTCGGCGTAGGCGATGGACGCCGAGTACACCATCACCAGGCTGATCGACAACAGCAGGGCCAGCGCCCAGGACAGCGCCTCGTCGAACGGCTTGATGGCGGCGTAACGCCGGGCTCCGTGCACGATCATGGCCGCGTCGCCTCCGCTTGCCGCGCTTTCCACTCGCGCACGGCGTCGATGAACACCTGGGCGCGATGCGCGTAGTTGCGGAACATGTCCAGACTGGCGCAGGCCGGCGACAGCAACACCACGTCGCCCGGCTGTGCCAGTTCCGCCGCGCGGCGGGTGGCTTCTTCCAGCGTCTCGCAGTCGTGCAAGGGCAAGCCGGTGGCGGACAGCGCGGCGCGGATCTTGCCGGCGTCGCGGCCGATCAACAGCACGGCGCGGGCGATGCGGCGGCAGGCCGGCGCCAGCGGCGCGAAGTCCTGGCCCTTGCCGTCGCCGCCGGCGATCAACACCACCGGACGCGTCATGCCGTTCAGCGCCGCTTCGGTGGCGCCGACATTGGTGCCCTTGGAATCATCGATAAACGCAACCGAGGCGATTTCGTCTACCAGCTCGACGCGATGCTCCAAACCATGGAAGGTTTTCAGTCCTTGCAGCAGCGCGGCGCGCGGCGCGCCCACTGCTTCGCACAAGGCCAGCGCGGCCAGCGCGTTGGCGGCGTTGTGCAGGCCTTGCAAACGCATCTCGGCGCAATCGAAGGCCCGCTCGCCGTCCAGGCTCAGCCAGTAGCGGCCGTCATCCTGCCGCAACGCGTATCCGGCATCCTCTGTCAGCGAGAACCATTTGACCGCGCGGCCGGGGCGAACCATCGCGCGCACCAGCGCGTCGTCGCGGTTCAGCACCTGGACGCCGGCGCCGTGGAACACCCGGGTCTTGGTGTGGGCGTAGTCCAGCAGATCGTCGTAACGGTCCAGGTGGTCCTCGGAAATATTCAGCACCGTGGCGGCGTCGGCCTCCAGCGTAAATGTGGATTCCAGTTGAAAACTGGACAGCTCCAGCACCCACACGTCCGGGCGCTTGCCGCTTTGCTCGCGTTCCAGCTGCGCTTCCAGCACCGCCAGGCCGATATTGCCGGCCACCACCGCGTCCAGGCCGGCGGCGGCGCACAGATGGCCCGCCAGGCTGGTGACCGTGCTCTTGCCGTTGGAACCGGTAATGGCGATCACCTTGCTGCCGTCGCCGCGGATCGCGCGCGCCAGCACTTCGATATCGCCGATCACCTCGCCGCCGGCTTGGCGGTAGGCGGCGACGGCCGGGTGTTTCAGCGGCACGCCCGGGCTCAGCACCAGCAAGTCGGCGTCGGCGAAGGTCTGGGCGCTGAAATCGCCGGCGCGCACTTCCGCCTGCGGCAGGAAGGCGCGCAGCTCGGCCACGCGCTCGGCCGACGGCTTGGCGTCGGCCACGCTCACGCGCGCGCCGTGCGCGGCCAGGTAGCGCGCGGCCGCCAGGCCCGAGCCTCCCAAGCCCACCACCACGACGTGACGATTCGCGTAGTCCATAGTCTTCCTCAACGCAGCTTGATGGTGGACAGGCCGGCCAACACCAGCATCATGGTGATGATCCAGAAACGCACCACCACTTGCGTTTCCTTCCAGCCCTTCAACTCATAGTGGTGATGCAGCGGCGCCATGCGGAACACCCGCTTGCCGGTGAGCTTGAACGAAGCCACCTGAATCATCACCGACAGTGCCTCCACCACGAACAGGCCGCCCATGATCAAGAGCACGATTTCCTGACGCACGATCACCGCCACGGTGCCCAGCGCCGCGCCCAGCGCCAGCGCGCCGACATCGCCCATGAAAACCTGGGCCGGATAGGCGTTGAACCATAAAAATCCCAGGCAAGCGCCGCACATCGCCGCGCAGAACACCACCACCTCGTGCGCGCCGGGAATGAAGGGCAGGCCCAGATATTTGGAAAACACCGCGTGGCCGGCGACATAGGCGAAGATGGACAGGCCGGCCGCCACCATCACGGTGGGCAGGGCCGCCAGGCCGTCCAGGCCGTCGGTCAGGTTCACCGCGTTGGAGGTGCCGACGATGACGAAATAGGTCAGGATGCAAAAACCGATCGCGCCCAGCGGATAGGAGATGGTCTTGACGAAGGGCACGATCAGCTCGGTGGACGCCGGCAGCTTGGCGGTGGCGATCAGGAACACGCCGGCGCCGATGGCGATGGCGGACTGCCAGGCCATCTTGAACTTGGCGGACACGCCTTTCGGGTCCTTGTACACCACCTTGCGCCAGTCGTCGTAAAAGCCCAGCGCGCCGGTGCCGAACATCACAGCCAGCAGCAGCCACACGTATTTATTGGACAAGTCCGCCCACAGCAGCGTGGTCAGGCCGATGGCCAGCAGGATCAGCGAACCGCCCATGGTCGGCGTGCCGGCCTTGACCAGATGGGTTTGCGGGCCGTCGTTGCGCACCGCCTGGCCCACTTTGAGTTCGGTCAGCTTGCGGATCACCCACGGCCCCAGCAGCAGGGAGATCGCCAGCGCGGTCAGCGCCGCCATCACCGCGCGCAGCGTGATGTAGTTGAAGACGTTGAAGGCCCGGATGTGGGAGCCCAGCAGTTCAGCCAGCCAGAGCAGCACGTTATTGTTCCTCTCTAAATTGTTGCATCAGGTGTTCCACCACCCGTTCCATGCGCATGAAGCGCGACCCCTTGACCAGAACGGAGGCACCCGACGGCAACTGCCGGTCGAGAAACTCGTACAACTCGTCAATCGAATCAAAATGTTTGCCGCGCGCGCCGCAGGCGGCGGCGGCGTGGCGCGAAACCTCGCCCAAGGTCAGCAGCAGGTCCACGTCGCGCGTCCGCGCGTACTCGCCCACTTCCGCGTGCAGCGCGTCGGCGGCTTCGCCCAGTTCGCCGATGTCGCCCATCACGAAGCAGCGCGGCGCCGGCAGGCGGACCAGCACGTCGATCCCGGCCTTCATCGAATCCGGGTTGGCGTTGTAGCTGTCGTCGATCACGCTCAGACCGCGCGGGCTTTGCTTGAGCTGCAAACGGCCCTTGGCGCCGCCGAAGGCGGCCAGGCCGGCGGCGATGTCGTCCAGCGGCACGCCGGCGGCCAAGGCCAGGCTGGCCGCGGCCAGCGCGTTGCGCACATTGTGTTCGCCCGGCGCCGGCAATTCGATCCGCCGTTCGCCGTCGGCGCAACGCAGCGTGAAGCGGCTGCTCAAGGCGCTCAGTTCGCTGTCGACGGCGCGGACGTCGGCTTCGGCGCCCAGGCCGAAGGCGATCTGGCGGCGACCGTCCGCCGCGCGGCGGAACAAGGCCAGATTGGCGTCGTCGGCGTTCAGCACCGCCGCGCCGTCGGCGTCCAGGCCTTCGAAGATTTCCGCCTTGGCGCGCGCCACTTCCTCGGTAGAGCCGAAATAACCGAAGTGGGCGCGCATCGCGTTATTGACCAGCGCGATGCGCGGCCGGGCCAGACCGGTCAGATAGCGGAGCTCGCCGTGATGGTTCATGCCCATCTCCAGCACCGCGTAGCGATGCGCCGGCGTCAGCCGCAGCAGGGTCAGCGGCAGACCGATATCGTTGTTGAAGTTGCCGGCGGTGGCCAGCACCGCGTCCGCGCCTGCATATTGGCGCAGAATGGCGGCCAGCATTTCCTTGACCGTGGTCTTGCCGTTGGAGCCGGTGACGCCGATGCGCAGCGCCGGCTGGCGTTGCGCCCAGCCGGAGGCCAGCCGGCCCAGGGCCAGGAGGGTGTCGTCCACGCGGATCAGGCTGGCGCCGGGCAGCTCGAAATCCGCGCGCACCAGCGCGGCCGCGCCCTTGGCCGTCACCTCGGCGACGAAATCGTGGGCGTCGAAGCGTTCGCCCTTCAGCGCGACGAATAGATCGCCGGGTCCGGCCTCGCGGCTGTCGGTCACCACGCGCAGGATGTCGCCGTCCGGGCCGCTCAAAGCGCCCCGGGCCAGTTCGGCGGCCTGCAGCAGCGTCATCATGCGCGCTCTCCCCAGGCGGTCAGCGCTTCTTCCGCCACGCGGAAGTCGGAGAACGGCCGCTTGACGCCGGCGATGTCCTGGTATTCCTCATGCCCCTTGCCGGCCACCAGCACCACGTCGCCGGCGCGCGCCTGGCTCACCGCCCAGTGGATGGCGGCTTCGCGGTCCGCTTCGACGTGGGTGCGCGCGGCGTCCATGCCGGCGAGCACGTCGCGCAGAATGGCTTGCGGGTCTTCGGTGCGCGGATTGTCGCTGGTCAGCACCGCCACGTCGGCGATGTTCTCGGCGATGGCGCCCATCATCGGGCGCTTGCCCGGATCGCGGTCGCCGCCGCAGCCGAACACACAGAACAGGCGGCCGCCTTCCGGGCGGATCTCGGCCAGCGTGGACAAGGCTTTTTCCAGCGCGTCCGGCGTGTGGGCGTAGTCGATCACCACCAGCGGCTCGTGCGCGCCGCCCACGCTCTGCATGCGGCCGCGCGCCGGCTGGATGCGCGCCATCACCGCGGCCGCGTCGCGCAGGCTGACGCCGTTGACGCACAGCGTGGCCAGACAGGCCAGCAGATTGGCGGCGTTGAAGCGGCCCACCAGGCCGGTGCGCACATCGGCGACGCCCCAGGGCGTGGTCACCGTCAATTGCAGGCCGTCCAGCGTGGCGGCCAGCGCCAGCGGACGCACATCGCCCTGCTCCAGGCCGTAAGTCACCACCTGAGTCTCAGCCGGATCGATTTCGGCGGCCAGCTGACGGCCGAATTCATCGTCGGCGTTGATCACCGCGTGCTTCAGGCCTTCCCAGAAGAACAGCTTCTTCTTGGATTCGCCGTAGGCTTCCATCGAACCGTGGTAGTCCAGGTGATCGCGAGTCAGGTTGGTCAGCACCGCGGTGGCGAAGTCCACGCCGTTGACGCGGCTTTGATCCAGGCTATGGCTGGACACTTCCATGGTCACCACGTGCGCGCCCTGGCGGCGGTATTCGGCCAGCTTTTGCTGGATGGTCACCGGGTCCGGCGTGGTGTGGGTGGTTTCGGTCAGCTCGCCGTAAAAGCCGTTGCCGACGGTGCCGATCAGCGCCGCCTTCTGGCCCAGCAGCGAGAAAGCCTGCGCCAGCCAGTGGGAAATCGAGGTCTTGCCGTTGGTCCCGGTGATGCCGATCACGCGCAGCGCGCGGCTGGGATAGCCGTAAACCTCGGCCGCCAGCATGCCGATGCGGTCGCGCAGATGCGGCACCGGCAGATTGGGCGCCTGCCACAGCGGGTTCCAGGCGAAGCCGCCGGCGTCGTCCCACAACACCGCGGCCGCGCCTTTCGCCAGCGCGGCCTGGATGTAGTCGCGGCCGTCGGAATGCAGGCCGGGGCACGCCAGGAACACGTCGCCGGGCAGCACGCGGCGGCTGTCGGTCTCTACCCGTTTGACGGGCAGTCCCAATTGTTTGATGTCGGCCGGATTCCAGTCCGGCATGGGGGTCAAACGGCTTTTCATGATCTGATCAAAAATCCACCGGCACCGGGGTGGATTCCGGCAATAAAGTGTTGTTGGAGGGCTCGTCCGGCTGCACGTTCAGCACCCGCAGCGCGCCGCCGGCGATCTGCGAGAACACCGGCGCAGCCACCGCGCCGCCGTAATATTTGCCCGCGGAGGGCTCGTCTATCATCACCGACACGATCACGCGCGGCGCTTTGCCCGGCGCGAAGCCCATGAACAGCGCGCGGTGCTTGTTGGCCACATAGGCGCGGCCTTCCAGCTTGCGCGCGGTGCCGCTCTTGCCGCCCACGCTGTAGCCGATGATGCGGCCGCCGACGGCGCCGCCGCCCGGCTGGCTGTTGGCGATCAGCAGATCGCGCATCTCGTGCGCGGTCTTTTCGCTCAGCACCCGCTTGCCCGGCATCGGGGTGGCGGTCTTGTACAGCGAGATCGGCAGCATCACGCCGTCGTTGGCGAACACGGTGTAGGCGCGCGCCATCTGGATCAGGCTGACCGAGATGCCGTAGCCGAAGGACATCGTCGCCTGCTCGATGGGCCGCCAGTTGTGCCAGTCGCGCAGCCGGCCGCCAGCTTCGCCGGGGAAGCCAGTTTCCGGCGCGCGGCCAAAACCCAGCGCGTCGTAATGCTTCCACGATTGTTCCGGCGAGCTCATCAGTGCCAGCTTGCTGGTGCCGACGTTGGACGATTTCTGGATGATGCCGAGAATGTCCAAGCTGGGGCGCGGCGCCACGTCGCGGATGGTGGCCGGGCCTATCATGTAGGTATGGGTGTCCAGCACCGTGTTGAGTCCGGCCTTGCCGTTTTCCAACGCCAGCGAGATGGACAGCGGCTTCATCGTCGAGCCCGGCTCGAACAGATCGATCACCCCGCGGTTGCGCATCATTTCCGGCGTCACGCCGCTGCGGTTGTTGGGGTTGAACGAGGGGTAATTGGCCAGCGCCAGCAACTCGCCGGTGTGGGCATCCACCACCACCACGCTGCCGGCCTTGGCCTTGTTCAGCTCCACCGCGGCCTTGAGCTCGCGGTAAGCCAGGTATTGGATGCGGTGATCCACCGCCAGCGCCAGCTTCTGGCCGTCGCGCGGCGGCTCGATGGCGGCGACGTCTTCGATGATGTGGCCGCGGCGGTCCTTCAGCACCACGCGGCGGCCGTCCTTGCCGGCCAGCATTTTCTCGCGCGCCAGCTCCACGCCTTCCTGGCCCTTGCCGTCCACGCCGGTGAAACCGATGATGTGGGACACGATTTCCCCGGCCGGGTAGAAGCGGCGGAATTCCTGCTGTTTGGCGATGCCGGGCACGCCCAGCGCCATCACCTTGTCGGCCAGCTCCGGGCTGATCTGGCGTTTGACGTAGACGAATTCCTTCTTGCGGTCGGACAGTTTGGCCGACAGCTCCTCCGGCGACAGATCCAGCATCGCCGCCAGTTCGCGCAGCTTGGCCGGCGGCACCGGCTCCATATCCGCCGGGCTGGCCCAGATGGTCTGCACCGGCGAGCTGATCGCCAGCGGTTCGCCGTTGCGGTCCGTGATCACGCCGCGGTTGGCCTCCAGCGTCAGCGCGCGGCGGAAACGCGCCTCGCCCTGGTTTTGCAGGAAGTCCTGCTGCACCACTTGCAGATAGACCGCGCGGCCGATCAAGGCCAGGAACAGCAGCGCCAGCATCAGCAGCACAAAGCGCACGCGGCCCGGCTTCATGCGCAGCGCGGGGCTGGCGTCCGGGATGCGTTGCTGGTGGCGGGGGGAGTAAGTGCGCATCACATCCCCTTCCCAGGCGAGATCACCTGGGTCTGGCGCGGGTCCGGGATATGCATGTCGAGGCGGCTGGACGCGGCTTTCTCAATCACCGCGTGCGCGCCCCAGGTGCTCTGCTCCAGCTGCAGCTGGCCAAACTCGATCTCCAGCTGCTGGGCGGATTTGCGTTCCTTCTGCAAATCGCTGTAGAGCTTGCGCGACACGTGGGTCGAGGTGACCACCGACCAGGCGGACAGCACCACGATGACCAGCAGTATCGCGTTGAGCTTGTTCATGCGTCGATCTCCCGCCACGGCGCGGCGGTGCGCTCGGCCACGCGCATGATGGCGCTGCGGGAGCGCGCGTTGGCGCGCACCTCCTCATCGCCGGCGCGCACCGGCTTGCCCACGGTGGACAGCGGCGGCTGGGCCATATCGGACGCGCGCACCATCGCCCACGCCGGCAGCTTCTCCTCGCTGCTGGCGTCGCGCAGGTATTGCTTGACGATGCGGTCTTCCAGCGAATGAAAGCTGATCACCGCCAGGCGGCCGTTTTCCGCCAGGCGGCGCGCCGCCTGCGGCAACACCGCCTTGAGTTCGTCCAGCTCGCGGTTCACAAAGATCCGGATCGCTTGGAAGGTACGCGTTGCGGGGTCCTGACCCGGTTCCCGAGTACGGACGTTTTGCCCAACGAGCAAGGCGAGCTCACGCGTGGTCTGGAGGGGGGCGTCAGCCCTTTGCGCAACAATGGCTGCTGCGATCTTGCGAGCAAACCGCTCTTCACCATAAGTCTTGATGACCTCTCTGATATCGGCCTCGTCTGCCGTCGCCAACCATTCGGCCGCGGTGATGCCGCGGGTGGTATCCATACGCATGTCCAAGGGCGCGTCGAAACGGAAGCTGAAACCGCGCCGTCCGTCGTCGATCTGCGGCGAGGACACGCCCAGATCCATCAACACGCCATCCACCTGGGGCACGCCCAGGCGGTCCAATTCCTGCCCCAGCGTTTCAAAACCGTTGTGCACGATCTGAAAGCGCGGGTCTTCCTCCGCCAGCCGCGTGGCCACGGCGATGGCTTCGGGATCCTTGTCGAAGGCGATCAGGCGGCCTTGCGGCCCCAGTCGCGACAGGATCAAGCGGCTGTGGCCACCTCGACCGAAAGTGCAATCGACGTAGACGCCATCCGGCCGGATGGCGAGCGCGTCGACCGCTTCGGTCAAGAGCACCGTCAGGTGCACGAAAGGGGTGGTGCTCACAGCGTAAAGTCTCCAAGGTGTTGGGCCAGATCGGTTTGATCGATGGCCAGGGCGTCAGCGGTCTGGTTGTCCCATTCCTCGGCATTCCACAGCTCGAAGCGGTTGCCCATGCCCACCAGCGCGACGTCTTTGTCGAGTCCGGTGAGATCGCGCAGGCGCGCGGGCAGCAGAATGCGTCCGGCGCTGTCCATTTCCAGCGTTTCCGCGTGGCCGAGCACGAGGCGCTGATAACGTTTCAGAGTGGGATTGCCGGTGGGAAGGGCTAGCAGGCGGGCTTCGACCGGACGCCAGTTGGGTTCGGGGTAGATCAGCAAGTGGTCTTGGGACTCGAGGGTGACGATCAGTTTGTGCCCGAAAGCGGACAGCAGTGTCTCGCGGTGTTTAGCCGGAATAGCCAAACGCCCCTTGCTATCGAGAGACAAGATGCTGACGCCACCAATCATGATTTCGAGCCCGCTGACCGAATAAACCTAAGGGGCCGTCGCCCCCTGGGACAAATGCCCCACTTTCACCCACTTCGCCCCACTTTCCGCCACTATAAGAAAGAACTTCCCCACGGTCAACATCGAGAAGTTCTAATTCACCTTTTGAGACAATGACTTAGCGGACCAGGCAAAAAGCGGATTCCTTGTCAAATCAGAGGCTTAAAAACATCAGTCAAAGTGAGCTGTTAACACTCGAACCATTTCCGAAACACCACACCCCGGGCCTGGGAATATTTCCAAGGACAGTCCAGAGCAAGACCACTTGTCGCGCCGCAACACAAAAACAGGGCGGCGGCGCCACGATCGGCGCCGCCGCCCTGAAGTTCCGCCGGATTAGGCCAGCTTTTGACGCAGAATATCCTGCACCTGAGCCGGATTCGCCTTGCCTTTGGAGGCTTTCATCACCTGGCCGGCCAAGGCGTTGAGCGCCTTTTCCTTGCCGGCGCGGAATTCTTCCACCGCCTTGGGATTGGCTGCGATCGCTTCCTCCACCATTTTCTCGATGGCGCCGACGTCGGACACTTGCTTCAGGCCGTCGCGCTCGATGATGGCGTCGGCGGACAGTTCGCTGTCCCACAAGGCGTCGAACACCTGCTTGGCCAGCTTGCTGGACAGCGTGCCGTCGGCGATGCGCGCGATCAGGCCAACCAGGCGCTCGGCCGAGATCGGGCAATCGGCGATCTCCTTGCCGTCGCGATTCAGCCGCGCGGCGATCTCGCCGTTGATCCAGTTGGCGGCCAGCTTGCCCTGGCCGGAGGCCTTGGCCGCGGCTTCGAAGTACTGGGCCTGGGCCAGGCTGGACGTCAGCAACGCCGCGTCGTAGGCGGACACGCCGTAGGCCTCGGCCAGACGGACTTGCATCGCCGCCGGCAGCTCCGGCATCTCGCCGCGGATGCGGGCGATCTGCTCGTCGGAGATGCGCACCGGCAACAGGTCCGGGTCCGGGAAGTAGCGGTAATCGTGCGCGTCTTCCTTGCTGCGCATCATCCGGGTCTCGCCGGTATCCGGATCGAACAGCACGGTGGCCTGCTGCACCTTGCCGCCGTCTTCCAGGGTGTCGATCTGCCACTGGATTTCGTATTTGGCGGCCTGCTCCAGGAAGCGGAAGGAGTTGAGGTTCTTGATCTCGCGGCGGGTGCCGAAGGCTTGCTGGCCCTCAGGGCGCACCGACACGTTGACGTCCATGCGGAAGCTGCCTTCCTGCATATTGCCGTCGCAGATGCCCAGCCAGGTCACCAGCGCGTACAGCGCCTTCACATAGGCCAGCGCCTCGTCCACCGAGCGCATGTCCGGTTCGGACACCACTTCCAGCAGCGGCGTGCCGGCGCGGTTGAGGTCGATGCCGGACAGGCCGTGGAAGTCTTCATGCAGGCTCTTGCCGGCGTCTTCTTCCATATGGGCGCGGGTCACGCCGATGACCTTATCCTGCTCGCCCACCAGGATCTTCAGCTGACCGCCTTCGACGATGGGCAGATCCATCTGACTGATCTGGTAGCCCTTGGGGAGATCGGGATAGAAGTAGTTCTTGCGCGCGAACACGTTCTTCTGGTTGATCTTGGCGTCCAGCGCCAGGCCCAGGCGGATGGCTTTGTCCACCGCCGCCTTGTTCAATACCGGCAACACGCCGGGAAAGGCCAGCTCCACCGCGGAGGCCTGGGTGTTCGGCTCGGCGCCGAAGGCGGTGCTGGCGCCGGAGAAAATCTTGGAGACGGTATTGAGCTGCACATGCACCTCGATACCGATGACGACTTCCCATTTCATGGTTGGAAAATCCTTCTATTATTTTTTGCCACGGAAGCACACGGAAAACACGGAAGAAAAACGGCTGCCCCTAGCTCACCCACCTCTTGGGAGCCGGGGTTTGTCCATGTCCTTCCCTGCGCTTCCGCGGCTAATTCATTCAATTA
The DNA here is from genome assembly GCF_020544465.1 of Chromobacterium rhizoryzae. Lineage (NCBI taxonomy): Bacteria > Pseudomonadati > Pseudomonadota > Betaproteobacteria > Neisseriales > Chromobacteriaceae > Chromobacterium > Chromobacterium rhizoryzae. Next base: position 421,655 of record NZ_CP066126.1, on the reverse strand, counting down.
CAAAACCGGCGCGCGGCTGTGCCAATCAGTCGCAAGTTGGAACTGATGCGCGACGTTCAGCATCTTGGCTTCGCCGAAGTAGTTGCCGATGATCTGCAAGCCGATCGGGCGGCCATTCGCGCTAAAGCCGGCCGGCACGCTCATGCCCGGCAAGCCGGCCAGGTTCACCGACAACGTGTAGATGTCGGACAGATACATCTGCACCGGATCGTCGTTCATCGCGCCGATGTCGAAGGCCGCGGTCGGCGCCACCGGCCCCAGGATCACGTCGCACTGCTCGAAAGCGGCTTTGAAATCGTTGGCGATCAGACGGCGGATTTTCTGGGCCTTCAGGTAATAGGCGTCGTAATAGCCGTGCGACAGCACATAGCTGCCCACCAGGATGCGGCGCTTGACCTCGCTGCCGAAGCCTTCGGCGCGGGTCTTCTCGTACATGTCCACCAGGTCCTTGTACTCGGCGGCGCGATGGCCGTAGCGCACGCCGTCGTAACGCGACAGATTGGTGGAGGCCTCGGCCGGCGCGATCACGTAATAGGCCGGGATGGACAGCTCGGTATTGGGCAGGCTGATGTCCACCACCTGCGCGCCCTGCTGTTTCAGCACCGTCACCGCCTCGTCCACCGCGCGCGCCACGTCGGCGCTCAAGCCGGCGGCGAAGTATTCGCGCGGCAGGCCCACCTTGAGGCCGGCCAGCGGCTGATTCAGGTCGCGGGCGTAATCTTCGCGGGCGCGCTCCAAGCAGGTGGAGTCGCGCTGATCGAAGCCGGCCATCACGTTCAGCATCAGCGCGCAGTCCTCGGCGGTCTGCGCGATCGGGCCCCCCTGATCCAGCGAGGAGGCAAAGGCCACCATGCCGTAGCGCGACACCACGCCGTAGGTCGGCTTGATGCCGGTGACGCCGCAATGGGAGGCCGGCTGGCGAATGGAGCCGCCGGTGTCGGTGGCGGTGGCCACCGGCGTCAGCCGCGCGGCCACGGCGGCGGCGGAGCCGCCGGAGCTGCCGCCCGGCACCGCGTTCTGATCCCAGGGATTTTTCACGGCACCGTAGAAGGAGTTCTCATTGGACGAACCCATCGCGAACTCGTCCATATTGGCGCGGCCCAGCGTCACCATGCCGGCGGCCTGGCACTGCTCCACCACGTGGGCGCTGTACGGCGACACGAAGTTGTCCAGCATTTTGGAGCCGCAGCTGGTTTTCCAGCCCTGCTGGCAGAACAGATCCTTGTGGATGATGGGCACGCCGGTCAGCGCATGGGTGTTGCCGGCGGCGATGCGCGCGTCGGCGGCCGCTGCTTCGGCCAGGGTCTTGGCGCGGTCGACGGTGACCAGCGCGTTGAGCGCCGGGTTCAGCGCCTCGATGCGGTCCAGATATTGGGTGGCCAGCTCAAGGCTGGAGACTTCCTTGGCCGCCAGCTGCCGCGACAGTTGCTTTAAAGTAGACTGTGTCATTTCAAATGGAATCTTTAGCTATCCGGGAATGGCGTCGCCGTCCTTTCAGACAGCGACCGGCGCCGGCCTCCCGCGCGGGCGGGAACCTAAACCGGCGCAGGCAATCAGAGCATCACTCGATGACCTTGGGGACCAGGAACAAGCCCTTTTCCACTTGCGGGGCCACGGCCTGGAAAGCTTCGCGCTGATTGGTTTCGGTAACGATATCTTCGCGCAAACGCAAAGAGACATCCTGCGGATGGGCCATCGGCTCGATGCCGTCGGTGTTCACCGCCTGCATCTGTTCGATCAGGCCGAAAATATTATTGAGTTGCTTGCTTGTCGCGGCAATTTCCGCTTCATTGACATTGATGCGGGCAAGCTTGGCAATTCGTGCGACATCCTGATGCGTCAGCGACATGGTGTCCTCGTTCAAAACCTTTAATATTTCAAGCGTTATAGGGTATCATAGCCCGCTTGATTCTCCCAAGATCGACATCACGCCACGGCGTAATTTCGGCAACGCTTTCACCGCGCGGCCGACAGGCGGCAAGCCGCCGCGCCGGGGCCGGATCGTGCAGGCCTTATCGAACCGACACGGCGTCGGAAAATGATGCGCAAGGCCAGCGGGCGAAGCCGCTTAGCCGGCGTCGCCCAGTGGGCGCCAAGCGTCGTTTTGCCACGCGGCGGTTAGACTCGGGTCGTACGAGTAGACAACAAACAACAGATTAAGCGCGGACGCGACGGCGCGTCCGCCACATGACGAAAACTGACCAGGATCGCCCAATGTTTCGTTCGCTGACCGGATACTTCTCCAACGACCTCGCCATTGACCTTGGCACAGCCAACACCCTCATCTACATGCGCGCCAAAGGCATCGTGCTGGACGAGCCCTCGGTCGTCGCCATTCACAGCGACGCGCCCACCAACAAGAAATCCATCCTGGCCGTGGGCCTGGAAGCCAAGCGCATGCTGGGCCGCACCCCGGGCAGCATCCAGGCGATCCGCCCGATGAAGGACGGCGTGATCGCCGACTTCACCGTCACCGAACAGATGCTCAAGCAGTTCATCAAGAAGGTGAACCCCAACCGCTTCTTCGCCGCCAGCCCGCGCATCGTGATCTGCGTGCCCTGCGGCTCCACCCAGGTGGAGCGCAAGGCGATCCGCGATTCGGCGCTGGCCGCTGGCGCGCGCCGCGTGGAACTGATCGAAGAGCCGATGGCGGCCGCCATCGGCGCCGGCCTGCCGGTTGAGGAGCCCACCGGCTCCATGGTGGTGGACATCGGCGGCGGCACCACCGAAGTCGGCGTGATCTCGCTGGGCGGCGTGGTGTACTCCAACTCCGTCCGCGTCGGCGGCGACAAGTTCGACGAAGCCATCATCAACTACATCCGCCGCAACTACGGCATGCTGATCGGCGAAACCACCGCCGAGGAAATCAAGAAGACCATAGGCTCCGCCTTCCCGGGCGCCGAAGTGCGCGAAATGGAAGTCAAGGGCCGCAATCTGGCCGAAGGCATTCCGCGCGCCTTCACCGTGTCCTCCAACGAAATCCTGGAAGCGCTGACCGAGCCCTTGAACCAGATCGTATCCGCGGTGAAGATCGCGCTGGAACAGACCCCGCCGGAACTGGGCGCCGACATCGCCGACAAGGGCATGGTGCTGACCGGCGGCGGCGCGCTGCTGAAAGACATCGACCGCCTGCTGGCCGAAGAAACCGGCCTGCCGGTGTTCGTGGCCGAAGAACCGCTGACCTGCGTGGTGCGCGGCTCCGGCAAGGCGCTGGAGAAGATGGACAAGATTGGCACCATTTTCACCAACGTCCCCTAAACCGGAACGACCGACGACCGCCTGAGCCCGGCTCCGGCGGCGGCGGCCGCTCGTAAAGCAAGCGATGATGGCGGGCGCGCGACAAGCGCGCCCGTTTTTGAAGCACAGCGCCCCGCGTCAAGGGGCGAGGTCTGAGCCGATGGACTTTGCCAACACCCCCAGCTTTTTCCGCTCCGGGCCGCCGCCCGGCGCGCGCTTGGCCATGGCCGTGGCCGCCTCGGTGGCGCTCCTGGTCGGCGACAGCTATTTCGGCCTGATGGAACAGGCGCGCGAAGCCACCTCGCTGGCGCTGTACCCGGTGCAGCGCGCGGTGAACATGCCGGCGCAGGCGATGCGCCACGTCAGCGATTTTCTCAGCTCCCAAACCGAACTGAAGCAGGAAAACACCGCCTTGCGCGTGCGCCAGCTGGAAATGTCGGCGCAGCTGTCGCGGCTGCAAACCCTGCAGCGCGAGCTGGACGAAGTGCGCAAGCTCAACGGCATCAAGTCCAGCTACCACCAGCAAGCGCAGATGGCGGAAACCCTGTACACCGGCCGCGATCCGTTTTCCTACAAAATCATCATCGACAAGGGCAGCGACGCCAATCTGAAAGCCGGCCAGCCGGTGGTGGACGCCAGCGGCCTCTTGGGCCAGGTCACCCGGGTGCAGCCGCTGACCGCGGAAGTGACCCTGGTCATAGACAAGAACCAGATGGTGCCCGTGATGGTGGCCCGCACCGGCCAACGCGCCATCCTGTACGGCTACGGCGGCGGCGTGGAAATCCGCTACCTGCCGCAAAGCGCGGACATCAAGGACGGCGACCACATCGTCACCTCCGGCGTGGACGGCGTTTATCCGGCCGGCATCCCCGTGGCCCGCGTAACCCGGGTGGAGCGCAACCAGGGCGCCACCTTCGCCCGCATCGCCACCGCGCCCTTGGCCGGCGTGCAGCAAACCCGCTACATGCTGGTGCTGGGCGACAAGCAGGCGCCGCCGCGCCCGCCGGAACCGGCCCCCATCGTCAAAAAGAGCAGGGGCGGCAAGAAAGCCGCCGCCGAGGAGTAAGCCCCGATGACGTTCGAGCGCCCCAAGGAACTGCTCAAACCGGTGAAGCGCCGCTTCATCCTGTTCACCTTCATCTTCGCCGTCCTGATCGAACTGATCCCGCTGCCGCACGGCAGCACGCGCTGGCTGCCGGATTTCATCGGCATGCTGATCCTGTACTGGGTGATCAACCAGCCGCGCCGGGTCAATATCGGCACCGCCTTCTTGCTGGGCCTGGTGGCCGACATCTCCACCGCGGGATTGTTCGGCCAGCACGCGCTGGCCTATTCGATCACCGCCTATCTGGCCTTGGCGCGCCAGCGCCAGGTGGTGATGTTCAACCTGGGCCAGCAGACGCTGGTGGTGCTGGGCCTGCTGCTGACCAACCAGCTGATCATGGTGGTGGTGCGCATGCTCACCGGCTCCGCCTTCGTCGGCTGGGGCTATTTCCTGCCGCCCTTGATCGGCGCCCTGCTATGGCCGCTGCTGACCAAGCTGATGCTGATGCCCTACCGCCATAACGCGGTCTAGCGCCGCGGACCGTCCATGCCTCAACCCACCCGCTTCAAGAACCCGCAGGCCGAAGACAGCCAGTTCCAGCTGCGCCTGATCGTCGCTTACGCGCTGATCGTGCTGATGTTCCTGGTGCTGCTCACGCGCTTCATCTGGCTGCAAGTGCTGCAGCACGAACACTTTTCCACGCTGGCCCAGAACAACCGCATCTCGCTGGTCCCCATCCTGCCCAACCGCGGCCTGATCCTGGACCGCAACGGCGTGGTGCTGGCGCAAAACTACTCCGCCTACACGCTGGAGCTGACGCCCAGCAAGATCGCGGACCTGGCCGCCACCGAGGCCGAACTGCGCAAGCTGGTGGACATCACCCCGCGCGACGAGCGCCAGTTCAAGCGCCTGCTGATCGAGAGCAAGAACTTCGAATCCATCCCGCTGAAAACCAAGCTCAGCGAGGAAGAGGCCGCGCGCGTCGCCGCCCAGTCCTGGCGCTTTCCCGGCGTGGAGGTCAAGGCGCGGCTGTTCCGAGACTATCCGTTCAAGGAAATGACCAGCCATGTGCTCGGCTATATCGGCCGCATCAACCAGCGCGACAAGGAAAGGCTGGAAGAAGAAGAGAAAACCGCCAATTACAAGGGCTCCAACTACATAGGCAAGACCGGCCTGGAGGCGGTGTACGAGGACGATCTGCACGGCAAGGTCGGCTTCGAGGAAGTGGAAACCGACTCCGGCGGCCGCGCGGTGCGCTCGCTGCGACGCACGCCGCCGGTCAACGGCAACACCTTGAAGCTGGCGCTGGACATCCGCTTGCAGGAAATGGCGGACAAGCTGTTCGGCAGCCGCCGCGGCGCGCTGGTGGCGATAGAACCGTCCACCGGCGGCGTGCTCGCCTTCCTGTCCAAGCCGGGCTTCGACCCCAATCTCTTCATCGACGGCATCGACACCCAGACCTGGACCAATCTGAACAGCGACTGGCAGAAGCCGATGATCAACCGCGCGCTGCGCGGTACCTACCCGCCCGGCTCCACCTTCAAGCCCTTCATGGCGATGGCCGCATTGGAAAACCACGCCATCGGCATGCGCGACATCCGCCCGGCGCCCGGCTACTTCACCCTGCCCGGCTCCAGCCACCAGTTCCGCGACAGCAAGAAGGCCGGCAACGGCATGATCAATCTACAGCGCGCGATCGAAGTCTCCAGCGACACTTTCTTCTACAAGCTGGCCTGGGACATGGGCATAGACAAGATCCACCCGGCGCTGGCGCAGTTCGGCCTGGGCAGCAAGAGCGGCATCGACCTGGACGGCGAATCCATCGGCGTGCTGCCGTCCAAGGAGTGGAAGGCCCGCCGCTTTTCCCGCTACAAGGAAGAGTTCCGCCGCTGGTATCCGGCCGACGTGGTCAGCATCGGCATCGGACAGGGCTTCAACGCCTACACCCCGCTGCAAATGGCCAACGCCACCGCCATCATGGCCAACGACGGCCAAGTGTTCAAACCGCACCTGGTCCAGCAAGTGGTGGACACCCGCAGCGGCAAGGCGCGCATCATTGAACCGATGCCCACCCGCCAGATCCCGTTCAAACCGGAAAACTTCGAATACGTGAAGCGCGGCATGGAAGGCGTGATGACGCGCGGCACCGGCGCGCGGCTGGGCGTGGGCCTGCAGTACTCGATGGCGGGCAAAACCGGCACCGCCCAAGTGGTGCAGATCAAACAGGGCGCCAAGTACAACGCCTCCGCGCTGGCCGAGCAATACCGCGACCACAGTTGGTTCATCGCCTTCGCCCCGGTGGACAAGCCTCGCATCGCCGTGGCGGTGATCGTGGAGAACGCCGGCTTCGGCGCCGCCGCCGCCGCGCCCATCGTGCGCGCGCTGTTCGATTACTACTTGCTGGGCAAAGTGCCGAAAGACATCGAAGGCACGCTGAAGACCATGCCCACCGACACCGCCAACGACAATGCAGACCTCTCTAATTAAACGCGTCTGGGAACAGGTCAAAGAGCCGCTGGACGGCTGGCTGATGCTGTTTCTGGGCATGATCTTCGTGGTCAGCATGGTGCTGCTGTACTCGGCCAACAACCAGTCCTTCGACAAGATAGACAACAAGCTGATCTACACCAGCCTGTCGCTGATCATCATGTGGATCATCGCCCGCATGCGGCCGCAAAGCATCATGAACTTCGCGCCGCCCATCTACGGCCTGGGCGTACTCTTGCTGCTGGCCGTCCACTTCAAGGGCGTCACCGTCAACGGCTCCACCCGCTGGCTGGAACTGGGCATTACCCGCATCCAGCCGTCCGAGATCATGAAGATCGCGCTGCCGATGATGCTGGCCTGGTTCTTCCAGAAATACGAGCTGTCGATGCGCTGGTGGCACTATCTGGTGGCCGCCTTGCTGATGGCCGTGCCCAGCGCGCTGGTGCTGAAGCAGCCGGACCTGGGCACCACCCTGCTGATCGCCGCCGCCGGCCTCTTCGTGCTGTTCTTCGCCGGCCTGCCGTGGAAAGTGATCTTCGCCGGCATCGGCCTGGGCGCGGCCAGCCTGCCCATCGTCTGGAACCTGCTGCACGACTACCAGCGCCGCCGGGTGCTGACCATGATAGACCCCACCACCGACCCGCTGGGCGACGGCTACCACATCATCCAGTCCATGATCGCCATCGGCTCCGGCGGCCCCTGGGGCAAGGGCTGGCTCAACGGCACCCAGACCCACCTCGATTACATCCCGGAACGCACCACCGACTTCATCTTCGCCGTGTATTCAGAGGAATTCGGCCTGGCCGGCAATGTGCTGCTGCTGACGCTCTACCTGCTGGTGCTCAGCCGCGCGATGATGATCACCGCCAGCGCGCAAACGCTGTACGGCCGGCTGATGGCCGGCTCCATCACCCTGTCCTTCTTCGTCTACGCCTTCGTCAATATGGGCATGGTGTCCGGCATCCTGCCGGTAGTGGGCGTGCCGCTGCCCTTCATGTCCTACGGCGGCACCGCCACCGTCACCCTGTTCGTCGGCATGGGCATGCTGATGAGCATCAGCAATCTAAAACGCTGAGAGCCTGTTTACGATCTGCTGCGCTTCGGCGATACGGCGTTGGAAATGACCTCAGAATGCTCATGTACCGTATGTACATTCCGCTTCTTCGGTCATTTCCGCCTTGTCTCGCTCTTGCTCGCGAGATCGTAAACAGGCTCTAAGTTCCATGGCGGGAACCAATGCCCCGCCGCGGCGGCCTACCCCTGTTTGCCCCAGACTTACGTCATGCCCGGAAGGTTTCCGACTTGACGAAGGCAAGCAAAATCGCAAGCCTATAGCATTCCGGCGCCATCGCACGCCGCCATCCCGCATTCATGCCAGAGGAAACGCCACCGCATGCGCATCAAGACCCTGAGCCTGCTGCTCGCCCTGTCCCTGGGCCACGCCCTGCCGGCCATCGCCGCCGAACCCGCCGCCGCCAGCCAAAGCCAGCTGCAAGCCTACACCAGCGTGGAAGGCGTCACCGAATACCGGCTGCCCAACGGCCTGCGCGTCCTGCTGGCGCCGGACGCCTCCAAGCCCACCACCACCGTCAACATCACCTATCTGGTGGGCAGCCGCCACGAAAGCTATGGCGAAACCGGCATGGCCCACTTGCTGGAGCACATGCTGTTCAAGGGCACGCCCAGCAGCGGCAATCTGATGCAGGAGCTGGGCAAGCGCGGCATGCAGTTCAACGGCACCACCTTCCTGGACCGCACCAACTACTACGAAACCTTCCCCGCCAGCGACGCCAATCTGCGCTGGGCGCTGGAGATGGAAGCGGACCGCATGGTCAACAGCAAGATCGCCAGGAGCGATCTGGACACCGAGTTCTCGGTGGTGCGCAATGAAATGGAGATGGGGGAGAACAATCCCCGCCGCGTGCTGTGGAAGCAGATGACCGCGGTCAGTTACGACTGGCACAACTACGGCCACAACACCATAGGCGCGCGCTCGGACGTGGAAAAGGTCCGCATCGACAATCTGCAGGCCTTCTACCGCAAGTACTACCAGCCGGACAACGCGGTGCTGATGATCAGCGGCAAGTTCGACCCGGCGGCGACGCTGGCCGTCGTCCAGCAGGCCTTCGGCAAGATCGCCAAGCCGCAGCGCCAGCTGACGCCAACCTGGACCGAAGAACCGCAGCGCGACGGCGCGCGCGAACTCACCGTGGAGCGCGTCGGCGACACCCAGCTGGCCGCAGTGCTCTATCCGATCTCCGCCGGCAGCCACCCGGACGCGGCCGCCGTCCTCGCGCTGGCCGACATCCTGGCCAGCACGCCCAACGGCCGGCTGTACCAGGCGCTGGTGGGCGGCAAGAAAGCCGTAGGCGTCGAGGCCTGGCCCTTTGCGCTGGCCGAACCCGGCTACATCATTTTCTGGGCGGAGTTGAACAAGGGACAGAAGCTGGCCGACGCGCGCCAGGCCCTGCTCGCCGCCATCGAAGGCTTCAAGAGCAAGCCGGTGACCGAGGCTGAACTCAAGCGCGCCAAGGCCAGCCTGCTCAATGAGATCGACAAGACCTTGAACGATCCGCAGCAGCTGGCGGTGGAAATGTCCGAAGCCATCGCCAAGGGCGACTGGCGATTGTTCTTCCTGACCCGCGACCGCATCGAGGCGCTGAGCGTCAAGGACGTGGAACGGGCGGCCGAGAATTACTTCAAGCCGTCCAACCGCACCTACGGCCAGTTCGTGCCCACCGCCAAACCGGAACGCAGCGTGATCCCGGCCACGCCGGACGTGGCCAAGCTGGTGGACGGCTACAAGGGCCGCGCCGCGATCAGCCAGGGCGAAGCCTTCGACCCCAGCCCGGCCAATATCGACGCCCGCACCGAGAAAACCACGCTCGCCAACGGCGCCAAGCTGGCCTTGCTGGCCAAGAAGACCCGCGGCGAAACCGTCAACGGCAGCTTCAGCCTCGCCTTCGGCGACGAGAAAAGCCTGTTCGGCCGCGGCGCCGTTCCCGGCCTCGCCGCCGACATGCTGGAGCGCGGCAGCGGCAAACTCAGCCGCGCCGAAATCAGCAATCGCCTGGACCAATTGAAAGCCAAGCTCAGCATCTCCGGCTCCGGCCAAGAAGTCAGCGTGGACTTTGAAACCACCCGCACGCATCTGCCGGCCTTGCTGGACCTGATCGCCAGCCTGCTCAAGCAGCCCAGCTTCCCGGAACGGGAGTTCGAACTGCTGCGCAAGGAGGAGCTGACCGCCATCGACGCCCAGCGCAACGAGCCTCAGGCCATGGCCACCCAGGCCGTGGGCCAGGCGCTCAATATCTATCGCAAGGGCGATCTGCGCTACCGTCCGACGCTGGACGAGGCCGCCGCCGAATTGAAAGCCGCCAAGCTGGACGATCTGAAGCGCTTCCACCGCCAGTTCTACGGCGCCAACCACGCCCGCTTCGCCCTGGTCGGCGACTTCGACGCCAAGGCGGCGCAAAGCCAGCTGCAAAAACTGTTCGGCGGCTGGAACAGCCCTGTGGCGTACAGCCGCGCGCCCAGCCAGCTGCCGCCGGCCAAACCGGGCCAGCGGCAACTGCTGGCCAAGGACAAGGCCAACGCCTTCTACCTGGCCACCGCGCCGCTGGCGATGCGTGACAGCGACGCCGACTACCCGGCGATGCTGGTCGCCAACAAGATTCTGGGCGGCGGCGTCAAATCGCGGCTGTTGGACCGCCTGCGTCAGAAGGACGGCATCAGCTACTACGCCGGCAGCCAGTTCAAGGCCGGCAGCTTCGAGCCGGTGGCCAGCCTGAGCCTGGTGGCCATTTACGCGCCGCAGAATCTGGACAAGCTGAAACAGGGGGTGGCCGAGGAATTGGCCCACTTCATCCGCGACGGCGTCAACGCCACCGAGCTGACCGACGCCAAGAAAGCGCTGCAGCAGGAAAGGGAAATCGCCCGCGCTCAGGACGGCGCGCTGAGCGGCGCTCTGGACGGCCAATTGCAGATCGGCCGCGGCATGGACTTCAACGCCAAGGTGGACGCCGCCATCGCCGCGCTGACGGTGGAGCAAGTCAACGCCGCGCTGCGCAAGCATATAGACCCGGCCCAGTTGTTCCAGGTCTACGCCGGCGACTTCAAAACCCCCTGATCCGGCCTTGCGCTGACCCGCCTCAACCGTTCGGGGGCGGGTCGGCGTCTCGCGCTGGCGGCTCCGCCTCGCCCGCGGCGGCGTCCGCCGCCGGCAGGTCCGGCAAGGGCCGGCCGTCCCGGCCGAACAGGCGCAACTGACGCGGCAGGTCATGCTCGTCCGCCAGCTTGACGCCGACGCCGACCAGACGCACCGGCCGCCGTCCGCGCTCGAATCCCACTCGCAGCAGTTCCCCGAAACGCGCCGACGACAGTTGTCCACCGACGTGTTCCACCGTGGTCTGGTTGAAATCGTCGAACTTGAGCTTGACCGACAAGCCCTTGAACGCGGGATTGCCGCTGCGCGCGATGCGCGCGCTCAAGCGGTCTATCAGCTCCGGCAGCTTGGACAGACAGGCGGCGACGTCGGGCAGGTCCACCGCATAGGTCTCCTCGACGCTGATCGATTTGCGGCTGCGGTCGGTGGACACCGGCCGCGGATCCACGCCGCGCGCCAGCTCGTGGAGACGCTCGCCGAAACGGCCGAAGTGACGCAGCAGATCGGCCAGCTCCCAGGCCAGCATATCGCCGCAGCGCCGAATGCCCAGCTCGTTCAGCCGCTGCGCAGTGACCCGGCCCACGCCGTGTATCTTCTCCACCGGCAGCGCGGCGACGAAGCCGGCCACGTCTTGAGGCCGGATCAGGAATTGCCCGTCCGGCTTGTTCCAGTCGCTGGCCACCTTGGCCAGGAATTTGTTGGGCGCGATGCCGGCCGAGGCGGTGATGCCCACCTCCTCGCGGATCTGGCGGCGTATCGCCTCCGCCATCCGCGTGGCGCTGCCCTGCTCATGCGGCTGACCCGTCACATCCAGATAGGCTTCATCCAGCGACAAGGGCTCGATCAAGGGCGTGTAGCGCTCGTAGATGCGCATGATCTTCTGGCTGGCTTCGCGGTAGCGCGCCATATCGGGCGGCAGAATCAGCAGATTGGGGCACAGGCGCAGCGCGCGCGCCGACGACATCGCCGAGCGCACGCCGTAGCGGCGCGCGATGTAATTGCAGGTGGCGATCACGCCGCGGCTTTCCGGCCGCCCGCCCACCGCCAGCGGCAAGGGCCGCAAGGCGGGATCGTCGCGCATCTCGATGGCGGCGTAGAAACAATCGCAATCGACGTGGATGATTTTGCGCAGCAGCTCGCTCATGGCGACGGCCGGGTCAGGAAACGGCGCCGTCGCTATGGCCCAGCGAACGCTGCGGCGCCACCCGGTCGCGCACCCGCTGCTTCAGCAGCTTGATGTCGGGGAAACCGCCGTCGGCCTTGCGGTCCCACAGCAGCTCGCCGTCCAGTTCGACGCGGAACACGCCGCCGCTGCCGGGCTGCAAGGCCACTTCCGCCAATTCCTTCTCGAAGGTGGTCAGCAGCTCCTGCGCCATCCAGGCGGCGCGCAGCAGCCAGCGGCAGCCGGTGCAGTATTCAATGCTCAGGCGCGGAGATTTGGCGGGGGGGATAGAGGGTGTCATGCGGGAAAACGCAGTCGGCAAGAAGATAGCTGACAGCATACATCATGGGAGGGGAAAGGAACTGCCGGCGTCCCTGGATTTTGTTGTGTGCGGGCGCAAGCGCTCGCTCCTCCATCGTTTCTCTCTTTGTGCAGACTTGGCGTTTTGACCTTGTTCAGGGCGCCGGCAGTGGCAATGACGTCTTGTTCTCAACACATTCCCGAGGCCAAGTCTGCCCAGTCGCCGGCGCGGGGTAAAGCATTTACTCCAGCCCGCGCCGATTGCTGCACTGCACGATGTAACTTCGGCGCAACGTTACCGGTAGCATCGCACCTTGCCGTTCAATGCGCGTGCTCGGCCGGCGCGGCGGCGGCCACGCCGTCTTCCACCACCACTTCCACGGTCACGCTGCCCGCTTTCTCGAATCGCAATGTCAGCGGAAAGCGGTCGCCCACGCGTAGCGGCTGCTTCAGGCCCATCAGCATCACGTGATAGCTGCCGGGCGCGAACTTGACTTCCTGGCCTGCGGCCACGGCCACGCCGCCGGCCACTTCGCGCATGCGCATCACGCCCTTGTCGTTGATGTGGGTGTGCAGTTCGGCCTTGTCCGCGCGCGGCGTGCTGGCGGACAACAGTTTGTCCGCGGCCTTGCCGCGATTGCTCAGCGACAGGTAAACGCCGCCGGTGGGGCTGCTTTCCGGCATCGCCCGGCTCCATGGATGGCCGATCTTCATATCGCCCAGCTTGAATTCGTGCGCCATCGCGCCGGCGCTCAGCAGGCACAGGCCCAACAGGGCGCTCAATGTCTTTTGCATAATGGATTCCTCGGGTTTTCCGCACTCTAGCACAGCCGCCGCAGGCAGCTGTGCGGCATAATGCCACAGCCAATGTCATGCCGCGCGCGCTTCGCGCCGCCGGCCGCAGAATTTCCCTTGTCACCGGCCCGCGGCCTCAGGCAGACTGCGTCCATTCCATGTAATGTTCGCTTCATCAGCGTAGTGCCATGCTCAAGACGTTGTCGCTCCAATTCCTGTTCGGCGGGCTGCTCAGCCTGATCACCATCACCAACCCGCTATCCAAGATTCCGCTGTTCATCACCCTGACCCGCGAGATGAGCGACTCTGCGCGCGACAATCAGGCGCGCCGCGCCTGCGTGTTCGCAGCCGCAATCATGGTGGTCAGCCTGCTGGCCGGCAACGTGATCATGTCCGCCTTCGGCATTTCCTACGGCGCGCTGCGCATTTCCGGCGGCTTCGTCGTCGCCGTGCTCGGCTACCGCATGCTGTTCCTGTCTCAGGACCCGGGCAACGCGCCCAAGACCGGCGAACGCGAGGACTACGCCTTCTTCCCGCTGGCCATGCCCGGCATCAGCGGCCCCGGCACCATCGCCGTGGTCATCGGCATTTCCACCGAGATCGCCGAACTGACCACGCTGCCGGCCAAGGCGCTGGCCTTCGCGATGACCTTCGCCGCCATCGGCGGCACCTGCTTCGGCATGTGGCTGACGCTGAAATCCTCGCAGCTGATCGCCCAGCGTCTGGGCCGCGGCGGCCGCGAAGTGATGACGCGGCTGATGGGCTTTTTGCTGATCTGCATCGGCGTGCAGTTCGTCGGTTCCGGCATCCGCACCTTCATGGCCGGCTCCTAAGGCCGGCCGCGACGCCCCGCCATGTCCCGCCCGGCGTCCGATCGTTCCGATTTCTTCCGCGCCGACGACATCGGCGCCTTGGAATGCCTGGACGCCAGCTACGCCCAAAGAGTGTTTCCGCCGCATTTTCATGAAGAATACGTGGTCAACGCGCTGACCCTGGGCGCTCAGTCCTACCGCCACCGCGGCGGCACCCACCGCGCCGGCGTCGGCGCGCTGGTGCTGATCAATCCCGGCGAAGTGCATACCGGCGAAACCGCCGACGCGCGCGGCTGGGCCTATCGCGGCTTCTATCCGTCCGCGGACTTCCTCCAAAAGCTGGCCGCCGACATCAGCGGCGACGCCCACGCCCGGCCTTACTTTCGCGACACCGTGGTGCTGGACGCGCCGCTGGCCGCCGGCATGGACCAGCTGCATCGCCTGCTGCGCGACAGCCGGGACCGGCTGCTGCGCGAATCTGCGTTGCAGCGCATGTTCGGCGCGGTGCTGCAACGCCATATGCAGGTGCGCGGCCAGACGCAGGCGGCCGCCCCCCGCGCGGTGGAGCTGGCGCGGCAAATGCTGGCCGACGCCGTCAGCGACAATCTGTCGCTGCAGACGCTGGCGGAAGCGGCCCAGCTCTCGCCCTGGCAGCTGTGCCGCCAGTTTCGCCAGCACTTCGGCCTGCCGCCGGTGGCTTGGCGCAATCAGCTGCGCGTCAATCGCGCGCGCCAATTGCTGGCGCAGGGACAAACGCCCGGCGCGGTGGCGCTCAGCCTGGGCTTCGCCGACCAGGCCCATCTGACCCGCGCCTTCCGCCACACCGTGGGCCTGGCGCCGGCCGCCTATCAACGCGCGCTGGGCCTGCGCCGCTGAGAACCTGTTCAAAGTCTGCTGCGCTTCAGCGATACGGCGTTAAAAACAAGCTCAAAATGCTCATGTACCAGCTGTACATTCCGCTTTTTCGCTCGTTTTCGCCTTGTCTCGCCCTTGCTCGCGAGACTTTGAACAGGCTCTGAGAAGCAGCTCAAAGCCACGCGGCCATCCCCCGCAAAATCGTTCAAGACGGCGGCCGGTTTCGGCGGCATGATGAATCCATCTCATTGCCGCAAGGATACGCCCCGATGACCCGCCCCACCCCCGCTGCCTGGGCCTTGCAAGGCGCGCGCGACAGCCTGCCCATGCTGATAGGCGCCGCGCCCTTCGGCGTGATTTTCGGCACCTTGGCCATCGCCGCCGGGCTCAGCCCGCTGAGCACCCAAGCCATGTCCTTGCTGGTGTTCGCCGGCTCCTCGCAATTCATCGCCGTCAGCCTGGTGGCCGCCGGCGCCGCGCTGCCGGTGATCTGGCTGACCACTTTCGTGGTCAATCTGCGCCACGCGCTCTACAGCGCCACCCTGCTGCCCTATGCGCGGCAATGGCCGCTGGCCTGGCGCTGGCCGCTGGCGTTCTGGCTCACCGACGAAACCTTCGCCGTGGTCGAACACCGTTTCCGCACCCAGGCCGCGGCCGGCGGCCAGTGGTATTGGCTGGGCTCCTCGCTGGCGATGTACGGCAATTGGCAGGCGTGGACGCTGGCCGGCGTGCTGCTGGGGCGCTCGGTGCCGGGGCTGGCGCAGCTGGGCCTGGACTTCGCCATGGTGGCCACTTTCGCCGCCATCGTCGCGCCGCAATTGAAAAAGCGACCCACGCTGGCGGCCGCGGCGGTAGCCGGCCTGACCGCGCTGCTGGCGCGCGGCCTGCCCTACAAGCTGGACCTGATGCTGGCGGCGCTGCTCGGCGTCGGCGCCGGACTCTTGCTGGAAGGCAAGCGCAAGGAGGCGGCATGAACCATTGGTGGATGATTTTCGGCATGCTGGCGGCCACTTTGCTGATCCGCGCCAGCTTTCTGGTGTTCGGCCAGCGGCTGGCCTTCCCGGACTGGCTGAACCGCGCGCTGCACTATGTGCCGGCGGCGGTGCTGTCGGCGCTGGTGGTGCCGATGGCGCTGGCCCCGGCCGGGCGCATTGATCTGTCGCTGGGCAACGCCTATCTGATCGGCACCCTGGTCGCCATCGCGGTGGCGTGGAAGAACGGCAAGACCCTGCTCGCCATTGTGGTCAGCTTTATCGTCTACGGCTTGCTGCGCTGGCTCTAAAAACCCGTTCAAAGTCCGCTGCGCTTCGGCGAGATGGACGAAACGGGCTTAAGAGCCGCTCGCAACGCCTCGCGGAGAAGCCGAGCCAAGGCGCGCCGGCGCAGGCCGTACAAAGAGTGCGGCCAGGAGGCGCAAGCAGGATCAGGGGTTTGCTTGGCGGGTCTAAGCCGCCAGCAGACCCAGCGCCGCCAGGCCCGCTTTTTCCTCTTCGCGCAAGGTCAGGATGCGGCAGCCGTCGGCGGTGACCAGGAGGGTGTGCTCGAACTGAGCCGACAGGCTGCGGTCCCGCGTCACCACCGTCCAGCCGTCCGGCAACACCTTCACGTCCTTGCCGCCCTGATTGATCATCGGTTCGATGGTGAAGGTCATGCCGGCCTCCAGCTTGAGCCCTTGGCCGGGCCGGCCGTAATGCAGCACCTGCGGCTCCTCGTGCATGGCGGCGCCGATGCCGTGGCCGCAATACTCGCGCACCACGCTATAGCCCTGCGCCTCGGCGTGCTGCTGGATTGCGTGGCCGATGTCGCCCAGCGTCGCGCCCGGGCGGACCTTGGCGATGGCCAGATACAGGCAACGCTGGGTGACGTCCACCAGGCGCTGCGCGTACGGGCTGATCTCGCCGACGGCGAAGGTCTTGCTGCTGTCGCCGTAATAACCGTCCTTCAGCACCGTGACATCGACGTTGACGATGTCGCCACGCTTCAGGCGCTGCCGCTCGGAAGGCCAGCCGTGGCACACCACCTGATTGACCGAGGTGTTGACGCTGAACGGGAAGCCGTACTGCCCCTTGCTGCCCGGCCGCGCGCCCAATCGCTCGACGATGTAACGCTCGCAAAAGGCGTCGATCTCCAGCGTGCTGACCCCGGGCCGGATCTTCTCCTCCACCGCCTGCAGCACTTGCGCGGTCAGGGCGCCGGCCAAGATCATGCCCTGGATGTCGGACTCGGTTTTAATCATGGCCGCTCCCTTTCTTGCCCATGCCAACGGCAAAGCGAATCAGATATTGTATACCAGCACCAGGCTGATCAGAATGGGCGCCGCCCAGCAATAGATGAAGCGCACGCCGGCGCTCAGCGCCGCGGGCAATTGCAGCTCGGCGCGCATGGTCGGCCAGATCACCCAGCCGGCGAAGCAGGCGGTGCCGATGCCGCCCAGCGGCAGCAGGATGTTGGACGCGGTGTAGTCCATCAGCTCGAACACATTGCGGCCGAACAGCTTCCAGTCCGCCAAGGGCCCGAAGGACAGCGCCGCCGGAATACCGGCGCAAAACACCAGCAGGCAGATCAGCAGCGTCGCTTTGCGCCGGCCTACGCCCCACTCGTCGATGGGAAACACCGCCACCAGTTCCAGCAGGGACACCGAGGAGGTCAACGCCGCCATCAGCAGCAGCAGAAAGAAGGCCGCCGCCAGGGCTTGGCCGAAAGGCAGGTGGTTGAACACCACCGGCATGGTCATATAGGTCAGGCCCGGTCCGGCCTGAGGGTCCAGCCCAAAGGCGTAGATCGCAGGAAAGATCATCAGGCCGGCCAAGACCGAGGTCAGCGTGGTCAGGCCGGTCACCCACAGCGCGGCGCCCGCCAGTTTCGCGTCCCGGCCCAGATAGGAACCGTAGGCGATCATGCAACCGGCGCCCACCGACAAGGAAAAGAAGGCCAGGCCCAGCGCTTCCACCAGCATGCCCGGCGTCACCTTGGAGAAATCCGGCGTCAGCAAGGCCGCCACGCCGGCCCCTGCGCCCGGCAAGGTCAGCGAGCGGGCGATCAGGCCCAGCATCAGCAGGAACAGCAGCGGCATCAACACCTTGCCGGCGCGCTCAATCCCCTTTTGCACCCCGCACATCACCACCAGCAGCGTCAGGCCGGTGAACAGGGCGTGAGTCAGCAGGGATTCGAAGGGATCGGACACGTAATCGCCGAACAAGCGCGCCAGCGCCGCCGGGTCGTTGCTCATCACCCGGCCGTCCACCGCGCGCAGCAGATAGCCCAGCGTCCAGCCGCCCACCACGCTGTAGAAGGAAAACACCAGGAAACCGCACAGCACGCCGGCGTAGCCCACCAGCTTCCAGCGGCGCGAACCCAACCGCGCGAAGGCGCTCACCGCGCCGCAGGCCGCCGCGCGGCCGATGGCGATCTCGGCCAGCAGCAAGGCGATGCCCAGCGTGAAGGTCAGCAATAGATAGATCAGCAGAAACGCCCCGCCGCCGTTCATCGCGGTGACGTAGGGAAACTTCCAGATGGAGCCCAGGCCGACCGTGGCGCCGGCCGAAGCCAGAATGAAACCGAGGCGGGAACCCCATTGTGTGCGAGACATGACAACTCCTGAGTCAGAACAATTTGCCGCCGCACGGGGTAACGCTGGATACAACAAGGCCGCCCATGACGGCGGCCCGGAAAATAGATGCGAACATCCCTGGCGCGCCGATTAGCTGCGCCACCACCACGTTTTGGTCTGGAATGGGATCGTTTGCTTCATAAGCGTGGAAGCATGCCGGTTTACGCCCCAGTACGTCAAGCCCGGCATGCGGATTCACGCCTTGTCGACGGCCAGACCGGCCGCGTCCGCCCCCGGCCGCTTCAGCCGGAAACCCAGCCACAGGACCAGCAGCCAGGCCGGCAAAACGTACACCGACACCGCCACCCCCGGCGTGAACAGCATCACTCCCAGGATCATCAACATGAAGGCCAGGCACAGCCAATTGGAGAACGGATGCCACAGCGAGGCGAACACCAGCTTGCGGCCGCCCTGGGCGCGGCGGAACTTCAGGTGAGTCAGGCTGATCAGCGCCCAGTTGATCACCAGGGCGGTGACCACCAGCGACATCAACAAGGCCAGCGCGCCGCTGGGCAGCAGGTAATTGAGCACCACGCCGGCGAAGGTCGCCAACGCCGACAGCAAGGTGGCGTTGACCGGCACCCCGCGCTTGTCCAGCCTGGCCATGCTCTTGGGCGCATTGCCCTGCTGAGCCAGGCTGAACAGCATGCGGCTGGTGGCGTAGACGCCGCCGTTGTACACCGACAAGGCCGCGGTCAACACCACGAAATTAAGCCCGTGAGCGGCGAAGCCGGCGCCGATCTGCTCGAAAATCATCACGAAGGGGCTGCCGCCGGCGGCCACCTTGCTCCACGGATACAGGGACAGCAGCACCAGCAGCGAGCCGATGTAGAAAATCAGCACGCGGTAGATCACCTGATTCACCGCTCTGGGAATGGTTTTCTGCGGGTCCTGGGTCTCCGCCGCCGCCATGCCGATCAGCTCCAAGCCGCCGAAGGAGAACATGATCACCGCCATCGTCATGAACAGGCCGCCTACGCCGTGCGGAAAGAAGCCGCCGTCGCTCCACAGATTGCTCACCGAAGCCTGCGGGCCGCCCTTGCCGGACAAGAGCAGATAGCCGCCGAACACGATCATCGCGATCACCGCGCCCACCTTGATCAGCGCGAACCAGAACTCCGTCTCGCCATAGTATTTGACGCTGCTCAGATTGACGCCGGTGATCGCCGTGAAGAAGACCAGCGCGGTGACCCAGGTGGGCACATCCGGCCACCAATAGCGCACGTACTCGCCTGCGGCCGTCAGTTCGGCCATGCCGGCCAGCACATACAGCGCCCAGTAATTCCAACCGGACAGGAAGGCGGGAAACTTGCCCCAGTAACGGCCGGCGAAATGGCTGAGCGAGCCGGCCACCGGCTCTTCGGCCAGCATCTCGCCCAATTGGCGCATGATCAGGAAAATGATGAAGCCGGCGACGGCGTAGCCGAGAATCATCGCCGGTCCGGCCGCTTTCAACACGCTGGCCGAACCCAGGAACAGACCGGTGCCGATCGCGCCGCCCAGCGCGATCAATTGGATATGGCGGTTTTTCAGCTCGCGCTTCAAACCGGTGGAAGTGGGGGTAACGCTCACCTTGGCGCCTCCTGCTGATGGGAAGCTGTTTACGATCAGCGGCGCGCGGCGATACGGCTTTGAATCCGGCTTGGCATTGCTCGTGCGCCATGCGCGCATTCCGCTTTCTCAGCCGCAAAACCTTGTCTCGCCCCAGCTCGCGCCATCGTAAGCAGGCTCTCTTGTGAATGGGACGGTATTGCTTCATCAATGCAGCAAGGCCCTCACCACCCGTCAATCAGACAAAAAGTCCAAAAAGCAAGCAAGACATCCTTATTACATACATCAACCTCAAACAAACCACATTCAGACTAAACAAAATACGACAAAAGGTCAAAAATCTTTTTCAAACCATCTGGTGATGATCCATAAGACCATCATCAGCACCAAGCAAATTAGACAATAAGTCCAATAAAATGCAAGTCGAGGAGACGGACCGCACGGGGCAAAAAGCAGGGCCGCCCGGATAAGGCGGCCCTGCCGATACGCTCGCTGCGCGAGCGTCGTGAAAACACTCAGGAGGTCTGGCGCACGGGCTCCGCCGCCGGCGCGCCCTTGGCTTTGGCGCGATAGCCCACCCACAACAGCCCCAGCCATATCGGCAACACATAGACCGATACCGCGGCGCCCGGGGTCAGCAGCAGGATCAACAGAATCATCGCCATGAAAGCCAGGCAGATCCAATTGGTCAGCGGGAACCAGAAGGACTTGAACACCAGTTGCTCGCCGGCTTCGACCTTGGCGCGGCGGAACTTCAAATGCGTCAGGCTGATCATCGCCCAGTTGGTCACCAGCGCGGCCACCACCAGCGACATCAAAATGCCCAAGGCCTCGCCCGGCAGCACATAGTTGAGGATCACGCAGGCGAAAGTGGCCAACGCCGACACCAGGATCGCCGGCACCGGCACGCCGCGCAGGTCCACCTGCATCAAGGCCTTGGGCGCGTTGCCCTGTCTGGCCAGGCCATACAGCATGCGGCTATTGGCGTAAACGCTGCTGTTGTACACCGACAGCGCCGCGGTCAGCACCACGAAGTTGAGCAGATTGGCGGTCAGCCCGGAGCCGATTTGCTGGAAGATCATCACGAAGGGGCTGCCGCCGGACGCCACCTTGCTCCACGGGTACAGCGACAGCAGCACCACCAGCGAACCGATGTAGAAGATCAGGATGCGGTAGATCACCTGGTTCACAGCCTTGGGAATGGTGGTGCGCGGGTTATCCGCCTCGGCCGCGGTCAGGCCAATCAGTTCCAGGCCGCCGAAGGAGAACATGATCACCGCCATCATCATGAACAGGCCGCTGAAACCATGCGGGAAGAAGCCGCCATCGCTCCACAGATTGCTGAACGAGGCTTGCGGACCGCCGGTGCCGGTCAGCAGCAGGTAGCCGCCGAACAGAATCATGGCAATCACCGCCACCACCTTGATCAGCGCGAACCAGAACTCCGCCTCGCCGTAAACCTTGACGTTGGCCAGATTGATGCCGTTGATACAGACGAAGAACACCAGCGCCGACACCCAGGCGGGGACATGCGGCCACCAGTACTGGACATAGGCGCCGACGGCGGTGAGTTCCGCCATGCTGACCAGGATGTACAGCACCCAGTAGTTCCAGCCGGACAGGAAGCCGGCGAAATCGCCCCAGTAACGGTAGGCGAAGTGGCTGAACGAGCCGGCCACCGGCTCCTGGGCCACCATTTCGCCCAACTGGCGCATGATCATGAAGGCGATCAGGCCGGCGACGGCATAACCCAGAATCATGGACGGACCGGCGGCCTTCAGCACGCTGGCCGAGCCCAAGAACAGGCCGGTGCCGACCGCGCCGCCCAAGGCGATCAATTGGATGTGGCGGTTTTTCAAACCGCGCTTCAAACCGGCTTCGGTGGAGATATCAGTCAAGGCTGCCCCCTAAAATCATCATTTTCCAGCAACATTAATACCAACAGCATGACAATTCAGGCAAGCCGCTTCGTTTCTGTTGCAAACATCAACAAGCTGGACATTAAGCACTCATGCTCGCCTCGCGTCAAATGAAGACATTGGATTTTTATGCCTTAATAGCGTCATATATTGGATACAATGAAATTAAATTCGATTATTTAAACAAAAACTTTGCTCTAATTGCTCAATTACCTGCAGACTACTGCAAATTTCTGCCCCACTCCCCATCGCGGGGCCCAGCATGCCAATTTGCATATAAGCAAGCGTTCACTCGCTGATATATTGATTTAAATCAAATTGCTAGCGCCGCTGCAACACCGGAGCCGCCGCCGCAAACGCTAACGATTCGCCACTTTTAGTAACAAATGGAAAACATTTGATTTGCAACTGTCTGCCACCATGAAGTGTCTGAATTTCATCTCACTCATCATGATTACGGCCGCATAGACGGCCCGCTTTTGGAGACGAACCATGAAACAATCCTTGTTGATCGCCAGCGTGCTGGGCGGCGGCATCGCGCTCGGCGGCCTGGGCGTGGCCGGCTATCAAGCCGTGAAATCCAATCCTCAGACCGCGGCCGCGCCGCAGCAAACCGCCAGCGCGCCGGCAGCCGCATCCGCCCCAGTGGCGGTGCTGCCGCCCGCCGTGGCCTCCGCCCCGGCGGTCGTCGCCGCGGCCGCGCCCGTCGCAGCCGCCCAAGCGGCCAAGCCGGCGGAGAAAACCGCCGAACCCAGCGCGCCGGCCAAGCCGGCCGCTCCGGTCCACGCCACCCATGCCCGCATCCTGGCGGTGACGCCGATCAAGGAAACCGTCAACGCGCCCAAGCAGGTCTGCCATCAGGAGCAGGTCACCCATCAGGCGCCGGTCCAGGATCAAAACCGCATCGCCGGCTCAGTGATAGGCGGCGTGATCGGCGGCGTGCTGGGCAATCAGGTGGGCGGCGGCAACGGCAAGAAGGCCGCCACCGTGATCGGCGCCCTGGCGGGAGGCCTGGCCGGCAACAAGGTGCAGGAAGGCATGCAACAGCGCGATCAGGTCAACAGCACCCAGACCATTTGCAATGAAGTGAACGAAAGCAGCGAGAAGGTGGTCGGCTACGACGTCAAGTACTCGCTGGACGGCAAGACCGGCACCGTGCGCATGGACCGCAAGCCCAAGGGCAAGACCTTGCCGGCCAAGAACGGCAAGGTGCTGGTTTAGCATCCTGCTGTAGCGTTGCGCCGACTGGCTCAGCGCTGACGCTGATGCTTGCTAGCCACGCAGGCTGGCAAGACCATGCTATGCAAAAGCGGACCTCCCGGTCCGCTTTTTTCATGCCCTCAGCGCCAGCGCGCCGCGACCGCCTCAGCCTCTTCCGGCGGGCCGAACAAGACCGTCCAGCGGTCCTTCCAGTTGGGCGCGCGCCAGGCTTCCCGCAACATATCGCGCCATTCCACCACGCTGACCCATAGCGGATTGAAGCTGTTCACCGGCTTGACCGTGCCGTAGTCGCAGGGATCGTCGGCGCTTTCCTCCACATAGGTGCCGAACAGGCGGTCCCAGACCACCAGCACGCCGGCGTAGTTGTGATCGATGTAGCGCGGATTCTTGGCATGGTGGCCGCGATGGATGGACGGGGTGTTGAGAACGTATTCCAGCCAACCCAGCTTGGGGCAGGCCTGGGTATGCACGAAGAACTGGAAGGCCAGGTTCAGCAACACCACGCCGACCACCTGCTCCGGCGGAAAGCCCAGCCAGGCCAGCGGCAGCCAGAACGCCCACATGCCGGCCAGCGGATACATCAGGCTCTGGCGGAAGGCGGTGGTGAAATTCATCCGGGTGGAGCTGTGGTGCACGCTGTGGGCGGCCCACAGCCAACGCACGCGGTGGCTGACGCGATGGAACCAGTAATAGAGGAAATCCTGGCCGATGAACAACAGCAAGAAGCTGAGCCAGGAGTCGTAAAATTGAAACAGCCGGTGTTCTTGGAAAATCCACGCGTACAAGGGCAGCACTAGCACCCAGGCCAGCTTGTCCGCCCCCTGGTGCAGCAAGCCCAGACAGGCGCTGCACACTGAATCGCGCCAATCGTACAGACTGAGCCGGCCCTGCCGGCGCAAATGCCACAACTCGCCGGCGACGAAGGCCAGAAACACCGGCGCCATCACCAACAACAGCAGCTGAATATCGAACTTCATCACGGCCTCCCGCTTGGGCAAGGCGTTTGCGTCAGGGGCAAACACTTGATTGGAGTTTGAGCTCTATAATTACTCAAACGCCGAATGCCGGCAAGCGGGTCGGTCCTGTCCTGCGGTTTACCCTATTGCTGCTGACGCGCGCGGAACGCGGTCAAGGACGCCTCACACTCGCTCCAGGTCCGGCTCACGCTCTTGCGGGCGGACAGGCGCTGCAGATAGGCGTCGCGATCGGGGAAGCCGGCGGTCAGGTCTTCGCCCAGCAAGGCCTTGCTCATCTGCTCCAGCGCCGGCAGGACGCAGGCGGCGCCGATGTCGGCGCTGCTGAAATCCTCGCCACAGGCCCAAGGGCCGTAATCCAGCAACTGGGCGCAGGCGGCCACGCCACGGGCGATCTGCTGACGCGCGGCGTCGATCGCGCCCGCTTCCAGCGGGCTGCCGAACAGCCAATGGCGGTATAAAGGCAGCGCCGGCATCAGCACGTACAAATCCAGCATCGCGCTCAGCTGGCGCGCGTGGGCGCGGCCGTTCGGCGTCGGCGGCAGCAAGGAGGCGGTGGGATAGGCGTCCTCCAGCCATTCCAGGATCACCGATGACTCCGCCATGGCGTGGCCGCCCACTTCGACAAAAGGAATCTTGCCCATCGGGCTCTTCGCCAGCAGTTCTTCCTGCTGCGAAGGGGCGGTGAGGATTTCTTGGAAGTTGACGCCCTTTTCCAGCAAGGCGATTTTGACCTTGTTGTAATAAGGGGACAGCGCAGCGCCGTAAAGCTTGATCATTCAGGTCTCCAGGCAGGCCGGGCCTGCGGTTGCTGATGGAAGGCGGCCGGCCATGCTGCAATGCAGGGCCAGCCCGGCAGCATTATGCCATTACTTATTCATGGCAACGGCTTTTTGCTGCAGCAATTGCCTGATCTGCGGCAGCGCCGCCTGCGCGGCGCGCTCTCCTTCCAGAATAGCCTGATGGCGCGCGTCGAATTGAGCGGATCCGATATTCTGCACTTGCGGGCGGATCACCACGTCGGCCTGCTTCAGCTCTTGCGCCAGCGCCGGCCCGTTCATGATGTTCAGGCTCTGATCCAGCATGGACAAAAAGCCGGTGGCGGCGCCCTTGCGCGGCCGCGCCGAGATATCGACGGCGATGACGAAGTCCGCGCCCATCTCGCGCGCGGCGCTGACCGGCACCGGGCTGACCAGGCCGCCGTCCACATAGCTCTTGTTTCCTATCTTCACCGGCAGGAAGACGTTGGGAATGCTGGCCGAGGCGCGCACGGCCTGGCCGGTGTTGCCCAGGCGGAACACCACCTTGCGGCCGCTGTCCAGTTCGGTGGCCACCGCGCCGAACGGGCGCGGCAATTGCTCCATGGTCTTGTTGGCCACCTGAGCGTTGATCCAGTTCTGCAGCTTCTCGCCCTTGATCACGCCCTTGCTCGACAAGGTCCAATCGGTCAGATTGGATTCGTCCAGTTGAATCGCCCGGCTTTGCAGCTGCATGCCGCTGAGGCCGGAGGCGTACAGACTGCCGACCACGCTGCCGGCGCTGGTGCCGGTCACCAGATCGGGCGTGAGGCCGGCGGCTTCCAGCACCTTGATCACGCCGACGTGGGCAAAGCCCTTGGCCGCGCCGCCGCCCAGCGCCAAGCCGATCTTGGGCTTAAGCGCCGGCTTCGGTGGCTGCGCCGCGGGAGGGGAGGACAAGGTGGAACAAGCCGACAACAGTGCGGCCATGCCCGCCAACAGCCAGGGGCGGAGAGTGTGTTTGCTCATCATGATTTCATCGGGCTTTCAGGCATCGGCGGTGGTTGGAACCGCCCCAACGGGCGCGCAGTCCAGCATCACGTAATTCAGATGCCGCGCGCCCTCCAATTCGAAATGGCATTCGCCGTGGACGGTCATGCCCAGCCGGCGGTAGAAGGCGATCGCGCGCTCGTTGCGGTGCCACACCGTCAGCCACAAACGCGCGGGTTCGGGAAGGGCGAGCGCCCATTGCCGCGCCGCTTCCAGCAAACGCCGGCCCAGGCCCTCCCCGGTGCGGCTTTCCACCAGGTAGATCCTGCACACTTCCACGGTGGGGAAGTCGCAGCCTTGGCAGGGGCTGTCCAGCTTCATCAGCGCGTAGCCGAGCAGAAAGCCGTCTTGCTCCATCGCCAGCAGATGATGCGAGGGGCTGGCGATCAGCGCCTCGAAATTGGCCGGCGTGAATTCGCTCAGCACATAGTCGGCCATGTCCCGGCGGACGCCGTCGGTGACGTAGGTGCTCAGCCACACTTGAATCGACAAGGCGGCCAGGCAGCCGGCATCCTTGGGCGCGGCCAGGCGGATGGTCGGCATCGCCTTAGTCCGGCCGCTTCTTGACGAACTCGATCACTTGGCGGCCGTCCTCGCTGAATTTGGCCAGCTTCTTGTCGCCGCCCTTCCAGGCGTGACCGTACACTACCTCGTAGGTGGCCGGCAGCTTGCCGTCGCGGCGCAGGCTCTCGTAGGCCGCCTCCACCCGCTGCCAGGCGTGCTTGCCCATCAGGCCGCGGCCGCGGCCGCTGGTGGCGTTGTGCGCGCCTATGGCCTTCAGGTCCGCCATCACCTCGCGGGCGCGGCCGTAGGTCAGCACGATTTTTTCCATGTCCATCACCGGCTCGGCGAAACCGGCCCGCATCAGCGCGTCGCCCAGATCATGCATGTCGATGAACTGGTTGACGTGGGTGGCGCGGTCCACGCCGGCGAAAGCGCCGCGCAGCTCATGCAAGGTGTCGGGGCCCAGGGTGGAAAACATCAGCATGCCTTCGGGCTTCAACACGCGGCGGAATTCGGCGAACACGCTGTCCGGCACATTGACCCACTGGATGGTGAGGCTGGACCAGATCATGTCCACGCTGGCGTCGGCCAGCGGCAGGCGCTCGACGTCGGCCACCACCTGCCACGGCAGGCTGGGGCGGAACAGTTTCTTCAACAGGCCGTCGCCGCTTTGCTGCTTGGCGCGCGAGGCTTGCAGCATCGCCTGCGCCAGATCCAGCTCCACCACGCGCGCGTCCGGGTAGCGGGCGCGCAGCTGGGCCGAGCCGTAGCCGGTGCCGGCGCCGGCGTCCAGCACCACTTGCGGCTGAAACTTGATGTAGTCCAGCCGCTCGGACATCCGGTCGGAGACTTCGCGCTGCAAGACCGCGGCGGAGTCGTAACTGGCGGCGGCCTTTTCGAACGAGGCGCGCACTCGCGCCTTGTCGGTGTAAAACGCTTCAGTCATGCATGGGCTTCCAAATGCTGGGCAAGCGCGGCGACGAATTCGGCTTCGTGCGACAGAAACGGCGCGTGCGACGCTTGCGGAAATTCATAAAGCCGGGCGTCGCCCAGCGCGTCGGCCAGCCAACGGCCGGCGCCTATCGGGGTGATGGCGTCGCGAGCGCCGTAGAACAGGCCCGCCGGGCATTGAATGCGTCCGGCCAGCGCGCGCGCGTCCGCCGTCAGCAGCAGCTCCAGCGCCGGCAACAGGCCTTGCGGCCTGCCGTGGGCGAACAAGTCCGCGCGCAAGGCCTTCAGGGTGTCGCGCGCCGACGGCGCGCCCATCATCTGCAAGGCGAGAAAACGCTCCAGCGTCTGCTCGAAGGCGCCGTCCAGGCTGGCGGCCACCGCTTCGATGGACTTGCGCTCCTGCGCGTGCGGCCAGCTGTCGTCGCGCACGAAGCGCGGGCTGGTCGCCACCAAGGCCAGGCTCTTGATCTTGTCCGGATGGCGAGCGGCCCAGTGCTGGGCGATCAAACCGCCCAGCGACCAGCCCACCAATTGCAGCGGCAATGGAAAGGCCTGGTCCAGCAGATCGGCCACCGCGTCGGCGTCGAAGGAGGCCAACGGGGCGGAAGCGCCGTGACCGGGAAGGTCGACCAGATGCACGCAATGACTGGCGGCCAAGCGCGCCGCCACGCGGCTGAACACGCCGCCATGCAGGCCCCAGCCGTGCAACAGGACCACGTCCGGGCCTTGGCCCAGCGTTTCAACAAACAGACTCATGGACGACCAGATGGGGTGAAACCTTCATTTTCGCAAGATCGCGATGCGAAAGAAACCACCTAGTCCGGCATCTTCGTCATGAACCTTGCTCAAACGACAAGCCGCCAGGATATCTTCCAGCCGGCGGTTGATATCGGTGGCGATCGCCCGCGACAGCAGATTGCCGGCGCTGCGCAATAAGGACGGCCGCCGGCCGTCGGGCAGGAATTTGTCGAACACAGCCGCCCGGCCGCCGGGCTTGAGCACGCGCTCCACTTCGCGGATGCAGGCTTGCGGGTCCGGCACCACCGCCAGCGCCAGATGCAAGACCACCGCGTCGAAGCTGGCGTCGGGAAAATCCAGCGCCTGCGCGTCCATCACCCTGGCGTCCACCGCCATGCCCAGCGCCGCGGCGTGGGCGCTCAGCCGCTCCAGCATGCCGTCCGAGATGTCGATGGCGGCCACATGTCGGCAACGCACCATGAAATCCAGATCCAGGCCGGTGCCGGCCGCCACCAGCAGGATGCGCTCCTCCGGCTGCGGGTTGAGCAGGGCGATGGAGCGGCGCCGGCGCGCGGCGAAGGCCTGCGCCACCCGGTCGTAGACCGGCGCGTACAGATTGTAGCGCCAGCGGTTGAACGCCAGCGGCCAACGCCGCCATCCGCTAGCGCTCACTCTGGAACTCCTGCCGGAAGCGGGCCAGCCGCTCCCAGTCCACGCCCTCCGCCGGCGCCGGGGCGGCGAAGTAGAAACCCTGCAGCTTGCCGCAGCCCATTTTTTTGAGCATGGCCAGCTGGGCGGCGGTTTCCACGCCTTCGGCCACCACCTCCAGATCCAGCGCCTTGGCCAGCGCCAGGATGGCGCGCACAATGGCCGCCGACTCCTGGGTGCGGTCAAGATCGAAGACGAAGGACTGGTCTATCTTCAGCACGTCGAAACGATAGCGGTGCAGATAGGACAGCGCCGAATAGCCGGTGCCGAAGTCGTCCAGCGCCAGCCTCACGCCCAGTTCATGCAGCGCGTGCATCACGGTGGCGGCGATTTCCGGCTGATCGATCAGCGCGCTCTCGGTGATTTCCAGGTGCAGCGTCGCCGGCGGCAGCCGGTAATGCCGGATGCGCTCTCCTATCCAGGCCGCCAGTTCCGGATCGTGGAAATGGGCCGAGGACAGATTGATGTGCAAGGCCACCTCCGGCCCCACCCGGCCCTGAACGCGCCACGCGCTCAATTGGGCGCAGGCCGCGTTCAGCATATAGCGGTCCAGCCGGGTGATCAGCCCGCTTTCCTCGGCGATGGGTAAAAACAGGCCGGGCGAAATCAGGCCGCGCTGCGGGTGCTGCCAGCGAGCCAAGGCCTCGAAGCCCACCAGCTCGCCGCTGTCGCCGTCGATGAAGGGCTGGAAATACGGCTGCAGCTGCCCCTCCTCCTCCAGCGCGCGCCGCAGTTCGCTCTCCATCGCCAGCTGGTCCGCCTGATTGATGCGCAACTCGTGGTTGAACAGGGTATAGCCCTGCCGCCCTTGCTGTTTGGTGCAATACATCGCGTGGTCGGCGTCGCGCAGCAGATCGTCGGCCTTGTGGTAATGCTCATGGTCCGCCAGCACCACGCCGACGCTGGCGGTGGAGAACACCTCCCGCCCCGCCAGGATCACCGGCCGTTCGAACTCGCTGACGATGCGCTGGGCGATGCGCTCGCAGTCGCCGCCGCCGTCCATGCCGAACATCAGCACCGCGAATTCGTCGCCGCCCAGCCGCGCCAGGAAATCGTAATGACGCAGGCAGGAGCGGATGCGCGCGCCGGCCTCGAACAAGAGGTGGTCGCCGGCCAGATGGCCCAGGGTGTCGTTGACCAGCTTGAAGCGGTCCAGATCGATGAACAACACCGCGAAGCGTTCGCCGCCGCCATTCGCGTACGCCTCCCAGGCCCGGCGCAAAGCCTTGGAAAAATAGCTGCGGTTGGGCAGCTTGGTCAGCGGATCGTGCAGGCTGTCGAACTCCAGCTGGGCGTTGACCGCGTCCAGCTCGCTGGTACGCTCGCGCACCCGCTGCTCCAGTTCCACGTAAGCGGTTTGCAGGCTCTCCAGCGCCTTGACCCGGGTCAGCGCCGCGCCGATGTGGTTGGCGACGAACTCCAGCACTTCTTGGTCGCGGAAGTTGTAGACCACGTCGTCTTCATAGCTTTGCACCGCCAGCACGCCCAGAAGATCGGTGCCGCAATACAGGGGCACGCCCAGCCAGCTCTTGGGCCGGGGCAGTTCTTCGTCGGCGTCCGGCTGGCGGTTCTGTTGCGAATAGGGGTCGATCAACAAGGGCCGGCCGCTGTGCAGCACCTGTTCGACGAAGCCCTTGCCCGGCCGGTGCGGCTTGAGCGGCGGCGCGTATTCGTCTGCGCAATAGGGGAAGCTGATGCAATCCTCGGTCTGGTCGTACAAGGCCACCAGGCAATTGCGCGCCGGCACCATCTCGGCCAGCAAGCGGTGCAGGCCGCCGAGAAAGGCCTCCAGCGACAAGCTGGTATTGGACAGTTCCGCGATCCGGAACAAGGCGCCCTGGAAACGCTCGGCGCGCTTGCGCTCGGCCACCTCGGCGCGCAGCCTCGCGTTGGCGCCCTCCAGCTCGCTGGTGCGCAGCCAGACCTGACGCTCCAGCTGGCTGCGGTGCAAGACCCGCTCCAGCACGAAGCCGACATGGCGGGCGGCGAACAGAAACAACTGCTGCTCGGCCGAGGTCAGCGGCGTTTGATCCTCGTACAGCTGCAGCACCACCGCGCCGATGACATGGCCGCCGGCATTGGCCAGCGGCGCGCCCATCCAGCTGGCCGGCAACAGCCCTTGCCGGCTCAGGCCCTCCTGCTGACACACTTCCAACAGGCGCTCCCGGCTCAACACCACCGGCTTGCCGCCGCGTATCAACCAGGCGGTCAGGGACTGGGCGTGGCCGCTCAGCGGGAAAATGGCGTCGCTGGCGGGCGGCGCGGGATCGCGCTGGTCAATGTAGAAGGGAAAGTGGATGACCTGGGCTTCATCGTCGTACAGGGCGATGTAGAAGTTGCTGGCGTCCATCAGCCGCATCATCTGCCGGTGCAGGCCGGGCAATACCTGATCGATGGTGCCACACTCTTCGGCCAGCTGAGAAATATCGAACAAGGCCTCGTTGGCCTCGCGCGAGGCCACCTGCTCCGCGCCCAGCCGCGCGCACAGCAGATGGGCGCACAGCAAGGCGGCGGATGGATTCAACGCCGGACCGGCGTCGCCGCGCCACACCAGCCAACCCAGCACTTGCTCGCCGGCGCGCAAAGGCATCGCCTCGCAGCCGGCATCCAGCCTGTCCCCGCTCGCCAGCGCTTCCGCGCCGGGCAAGGCGTCGGCGTCGCCCAGCGCGGCCAAAAGCTGCCAAGCCGCCCCCAGCTGCCGCCAGACCGCGGCAACGCGCACCCCTCCCTGCTCTTGCAGCAGAGACAGCGCCATAGCGGCGGCCTGCTCTGGCGTCGCCAGATATTCAGCCATGCTCTTCATGTGATTATCGTAGTATGAGTTAGCTGGAAAATCCGGCCATGCCGGCGCGCCCCTCCCCATGGGCGCGTCGGCTCAGGACGCCGCGACGTGCTGAATACAGGACAGCAGGCGCTGCAAGTGTTCCGGCTGGTGCATGGCCGACAAGGACAGACGCAAGCGCGCCGTCCCTGCGGCCACCGTGGGCGGGCGGATCGCCGGCACCCACAAACCCTGGTCGCGCAGACGGGCGGCCAAGGCCAACGCCTGTTCATCGCCGCCTATGATAAGTGGCTGAATCGGCGTTCGGGAAGCCCCTGCGGAGTATTTGGACTCGGATAGTCCGGATTTGATGATTGCTATCGATTCGCGCAAGCGCGCGCGCCGCTCGTCGGCCTCGGCGATCAGGCGCAGGCTGGCCAAGATCGCACAGGCCAGCGCCGGCGGCTGGGAAGTGGTGTAGATATAACTGCGGGCCGCATTGATCAGCCATTCCACCAGATCAGCGCCGCCGGCGATGAAGGCACCGGCCACGCCGGCGGCTTTGCCCAGGGTCGCCATGTAAATCAGCCGCGGGCTGGACAGGCCGTGCTCGGCCAGCGCGCCGCGGCCCTCGCCCAGCACGCCGAAACCATGGGCGTCGTCCACGTACAGCCAGGCCTCGTAACGCTCGGCCAGCGCCAAGAGCGCGGGCAGCGGCGCTTCGTCGCCGTCCATGCTGTACACCGACTCCACCGCGATCAGCTTGGTTTTGGCGTCGGACTCGGCCAGCAAGCGCTCCAGCTGCGTCAAATCGTTGTGATGGAAGCGTTTGAACTCGGCGCGGCTCAGCCTACAGGCGTCGTTCAGCGAGGCGTGGTTCAGCCGGTCGGCGAACACCGCGTCGCCGCGATCCAGCAAGCTGCTGACAATCGCCAGATTGGCCGCGTAGCCGGAGCCGAACAATAATGCCGCCGGCTGGCCGACGAATTCCGCCAGCGCCTCCTCGGCTTCTTGCTGCACGCTGAAGTGGCCGGCCAGCAGATGCGATGAACCGCCGCCCACTCCCCAACGCTCTAGGCCCTGCTGCGCGGCGCGCACCAGGGCCGGGTGATCGGCCAGCCCGAGGTAATCGTTGCTGGCGAAAGAAACATAGGAACGTCCGTCCACCACCACTTCAACCCCCTGCGGGCTGTCGACGACCGCGCGTTGGCGGCGGCGGTGGGTGGCGGAAAGATCCATCAGGGCGGCAGGCAGGTCTTGAAGGCGCATATCGGCTCGAAATATCCCGTGTAAAGGGCTTGGCGGAAACCGGCCTCGCCGTCCGCCCAAGCTATTCCTTATATATACATTTTTTACATCGCCCGCGAATCCGCCACCCAAACCGCTCAAAGCGGCGTCAGATCAAGCTTTTCCAGCAAGAGCCGGTCGGCGTCCACCTCGGGGTTGCCGGTGGTCAACAGCTTGTCGCCGTAGAAGATGGAATTGGCCCCGGCCAGGAAGCACAAAGCCTGCGTGGACTCATCCATTTCACGGCGTCCGGCGGACAATCGCACATAGGTTTTGGGCATCACGATGCGGGCCACCGCGATGGTGCGCACAAACTCGGTCCAGTCCAGCGGCGCGGCGCCTTCCAGCGGCGTGCCCTCCACCTTGACCAGCTTGTTGATAGGCACCGATTCCGGTTGCGGCTCAAGATTCGCTAGCTGTGCAATCAGACCTGCGCGATCGTTGCGGGTTTCATTCATGCCAACAATACCACCGCAGCACACCGACAGACCGGCGCTGCGTACTTTTCCCAAAGTGTCGAGGCGGTCTTCGTAGTCGCGCGTGGCAATGATATCGGAATATTTGTCCGGCGAGGTGTCCAGATTGTGATTGTAATAATCCAGGCCCGCCGCCTTCAGTTTTTCCGCCTGGCCTCCCTTCAGCAAACCGAAAGTGGCGCAGGTTTCCAGGCCCAAGGCTTTGACTTCCTTGACCATTTCCAAAGTTTTCTCCAAGTCCGCGTCCTTGGGGCCGCGCCAGGCCGCGCCCATGCAAAAACGGCTGGCGCCGTTGGCCTTGGCTGCGCGCGCGGCGCTCAAAACTTCATCAACCGTCAGCATCGGCTGATTGGGCACCGGGGTGTCGTGATGCGCCGATTGCGGACAGTAGCCGCAGTCCTCCGGACAGCCGCCGGTCTTGATGGAAATCAGCGTGGACAGCTGCACTTTGGCGGGGTCGAAAAACTGACGATGAATCTCGGCCGCGCGAAACACCAGCTCCATGAAGGGCAGCGCCAGCAGGGTTTCGATTTCCGCCACAGTCCAGCTGGGAGACTCCGGGTGCGGGGTGGCGGAAGGCTTGAATTCGATAGCGGAAGAATGCATGGTCTATCCTGGCTGTGGTCGCTGTCCGGCGATGGAAGACCTTGATCAGGCAAGGATAATTCCGGCTTGCGCCGTCAGGACCGTCAGAGTGCCACGCCCGGCCGGGCGTGGGGCGAATCAGCGCATCTTGCTGGGGAGGGCGCCATGCTGTCAAACCTGACAAGCCTCATAATTGACAAGTGCACAATATTTAATCAACCCTGCTGGCTCTGCGGGGATTGGCGGGCAAGCCGGGGTTTCTGCCCCGACTGCCGCCGCCGGTTGCCGGCGCTGCCGTCCGCGCAATGCGCGCGCTGCGCCGAACCCCTACCGGTTTCCGGCCTGTGCGGCCAATGCCAACGCCGCCCGCCCGCCTTCGACGCGCTGTACGCGCCCTACTGCTTCGACTACCCGCTCGCCGCGCTGATCCACGCCTTCAAATACGGAAAACAGCTGCAGATGGGTGCGGCGCTTAGCGGCCTGCTCGCCGATTTCGCCCGTCCGCGCCGCCAAGACTATCACCTTGTCAT
Organism: Chromobacterium rhizoryzae; assembly: GCF_020544465.1. Lineage (NCBI taxonomy): Bacteria > Pseudomonadati > Pseudomonadota > Betaproteobacteria > Neisseriales > Chromobacteriaceae > Chromobacterium > Chromobacterium rhizoryzae. The sequence goes on along the minus strand of NZ_CP066126.1, from coordinate 387,195 downwards.
TCCCGTTCCACTGGCAAAAGAACGACTTGCCGAGCGCGGTTTCAATCAAAGTCATGAGTTGGCAAAAGCATTCGCTGCTACAATGGCGAGCCGTTTGAGCGCCGAGGTTTGTTGGCGAAAATACAACACTCCGTCCCAGGCCTCGCTCGGGCGCGCCGAACGCCGGAAAAACCTCCGCCATGCTTTCGGCGTAAATTGCCGCTGTGACGGGCTTTCCATCGCCATTGTCGATGACGTCGCCACCAGCGGCGCCACCCTGTCGGCGCTGGCCGAAATTTTGAAAAAACAGGGGGCAAAACGGGTCGATGGCTGGGTGCTCGCCAGGGCCTTTTCTCCTAAAACTTGACCAAGATTTTGATTCTTTGGAACAATCCAGGCTGCCAACGATGTTCACTGTAATTCTTTTTCAGCCGGAAATACCGCCCAACACGGGCAATGTGATTCGTTTATGTGCCAACACCGGCTGTGAACTGCATCTGGTCAAACCCATGGGCTTCCCTTTGGAGGACGCCAAGCTTCGACGCGCGGGACTCGATTACCACGAGTACGCTCGCGTAGTGGTTCATGAGGATTGGGCGGCTTGTCAAGAGACTTTGCGCGGACGGCGTATTTTCGCCGCCACCACCAAGGGCTCCGAGCGCCATGACCGGATATCCTATCAACCTGGGGACGTTTTTTTGTTCGGTCCCGAATCCCGCGGTCTGCCGCCTGAAGTGCTGGAGTCTTTGCCTCCCCAGCAGAGGATTCGTTTGCCGATGCGTCCAGAATCAAGAAGTCTCAATCTTTCGAACGCGGTCGCGGTGACGGTGTTCGAGGCTTGGCGACAGCTCGATTTCGCAGGGGGAAGCTGAAGCGGTTCGCAGATCGGCCCAACAAGGGACTCTGGAAAGCCTGGACTTGGCGCTTGCAAGCAAGCGCGAAGCGCCGACGTTGAAACGGCGCGCCAAGGTTTTGCAGTGGTTCCGACAGCATAAGGGAGATCTATGCAATCAGTACTCCGATGGCTGTGGCTTGTGTTCGTCAGTCTCGTACTCGTGGCCTGTTCCACCGTGAAGACGGCCAGCGCCACCAACCAGTCGGCGTCCTCGTCGACCGGCAACAAGAAAACCGTTGCCAAGAATGGAGCTTATTTCCAGAACGATGGTCCCGCGGACCATATCCCGGTCAACCTGAACCTGGTGCCGGACGCCGTGCCGCAGGAAGAGCCGCTGATCAAGTCGGCCAATCTGCCCTACACGGCGCTGGGGATGAGCTTCCGTCCCGACACGCGCGAAAAGCCCTATCAAGCAACGGGCCGCGCCTCCTGGTACGGCAAGCAGTTCCACGGCCGCAAGACGTCCTCCGGCGAGAAATACGATATGTTCGCCATGACCGCCGCCCATCCTACGCTGCCGATCCCGAGCTACGCCCGGGTCACCAATCTGAACAACGGCAAATCCGTGGTGGTGCGCGTCAATGACCGCGGCCCCTTCCACAAGAGCCGCCTGATGGACCTGTCCTACGCGGCGGCCTACCGCCTGGGCTTCATCAAGCAAGGCAGCGCCAAGATCGCCATCGAACGCGTATGGCCGGACGCCGGCGGCGAGAACATCGCCAGCACCCGTCCCGTCAACACCGCGCGACGCGTAGAAGACACGCCCAAGTATCTGCAACTGGGCAGCTTCTCCAAACTGTCCAACGCCGAGGCGATGGTGCAGAAAATGCTGGGCGAGATGGACGACAAGTACGAGTCCAAACTTGGCATCGTGAATCAGGAAGGCGTCTACAAAGTGCGCCTGGGGCCTTTCCGCTCCAGCGACGCGGTGCGCAACGCCGCCGAGAACCTGCACGTAGAGACCGTAGTCACCAGCTTGTAAGAACCAACGATCTGCTGCGCGTCGGCGATACGGCGTTGAAACCGACTGCGAAATGCTCATGTACCCAATGTACATTCCGCTTTCTCAGCCGTTTTCGCCTTGTCTCGCTCTAGCTCGCGAGATCGTAAACAGGCTCTACAAGTGCTCGGTCAAAAACAAAGGCGAAGGAGAGATCTCCTTCGCCTTTGTCGTTTCCGCCGCCGATAAAAAACCCCGGCAAGCTGCTGCCGGGGTAAGCCTGATCAATCCAGGCCCCGCTCAGGGAGGCAAGCGGGAGGTGTTGGCCACCTGCTTGTTTAGGTGCGGGCCTGTTCCTAAAGTTCCGGCGGCGCGGCCTCGTCCGCGGCCGGCTGTCCCATGTACTGCTCGAACCAGCCGTTCACCACCCGCTCCACGTCCTCTACCCCGCTTTTCTTCAGGCTGGAGAACATCTGCACGCTGACGTCCGGATAGTCTTTCAGCTCGCTCTTGACCAGGGCCAGCACCTTGGATTGCTCCTGGCGCGACAGTTTGTCGGCTTTGGACAACAGGATATGCACCGGTCGCCGGTTCACCCGGAAGAACTCCAGCATCTTGCGGTCCAGCTCTTTCAAAGGATGGCGCGCGTCCATGATCAACAGCAGACCGATCAGGCTCTGGCGCGACTGCAGATAGCGTCCCAGCAGTTCCACCCAGTGCGCGCGAACCGCTTCAGGCACCTCGGCATAGCCATAACCGGGCAAATCGACTAGAAAACATTCGTTACCCAGCTCAAAAAAATTGATGTGCTGAGTGCGGCCCGGCGTCTTGGACACCCGCGCCAGGCGGCCGTGATTGGCCAATGTGTTGATGGCGCTGGACTTGCCGGCATTGGAGCGCCCCACGAAAGCGACCTCCGCTCGGGTAGGCGGCAAGTCCTTCATGTGGTTGACGGTGGTATAAAATCGGGCGTTTTGAAAAGTCGACATAGTAGTAAGGGTGAAATCAGTTGGTATAGAATAGCAGGTTTGAAATTGCCACTTTTACAGATATTTAGGGATAGCCCCTAAAGGAGCGACCATGAAACGTATGATGCTGTTGGCGATGGCGGCTGCAACCCTGGCCGGAAACGCGTTGGCGGCTGCGCCGGTAGCCGTCAAGGCGGACCCGGTGAAGGCCAAACAGATCGTAGAAACGGTTTGCGCGGCTTGCCACGGCACTGACGGCAACAGCGTAGCCGCGGCCAACCCCACGCTGGCGGGTCAGAACGCGCACTATCTGTACACCCAGTTGAAGGCGTTCAAGGCCGGCGTGCGCAAGGACCCGACCATGCTGGGTATGGCCTCCATGTTGTCCGAGGACGATATGCGCAATGTCGCCGCCTACTACAGCGAGCAAAAGCCGAAGGACCGCGAAGCCTCCGACAAGGCGCAAATGCCGCTGGGCGCCAAGATTTACCGCGTCGGCAACGCCGGCACTCAGGTTCCCGCCTGTATGTCCTGCCACGGTCCCGCCGGCAAGGGCCTGCCCGACCAGTATCCGCGTCTGGGCAGCCAGCACGCCGGCTACATCGTCAAGCAGCTGAACGAATTCAAGGGCGGCGCGAACCGCAAGAACGGCCCGATGCAGGACATCGCCAATCGCATGAGCGACGCCGAAATGAAAGCGGTGGCCGAATACATTTCCGGCTTGCGCTAAGCGTTGAGCAGCCCGGCCGCACCGGCCGAGCCTGACGGCCCCTCAGGGGCCGCCCCTGCGGGGGCTCCGCCGCCCGCGCTCCGGGGCGCGCCGGCAACTTTGCCCGGCACGCCGGCTCAAAAGGGAAGACCCGTCCACGGGCTTTCCTTTTTGCACTTTACGCCACTATGAAAAAAACTAGCCGCAACAGCCTGGCTCACGCCTGGTATGAGTTGCTCAGTTCGATGCGATTCGCCATCGGCCTGCTGACCATCTTGGCCATCGCCTCGGTGATCGGGACGGTTCTGAAACAGAACGAACCCTATCCCAACTACGCTTTCGAGTTCGGGCAATTCTGGTTTCAAGCGTTTGAATGGCTAGGCTTGTACGACGTCTACCATTCGGCGTGGTTCCTCACCATCCTCACCTTCCTGGTGCTGTCCACCAGCTTGTGCATTCTGCGCAACGGTCCCGGCTTCATCAAGGACATGCGCGCCTACCGCGAAAAAGCCTCCGACAACTCCCTGGCGGCGATGAAGCACAGCGTCAGCTTCCAGGCCGAAGGCTTCGACGCCGACGCCGCGCGCGCCTATTTGCAGGCGCAAGGCTTCCGCCTCAAGGAGCAGCCTCGCGCCGACGGCGGCCTGGTGCTGGCGGCCAAGAAGGGCGCGGCCGGCAAGCTCGGTTATTTCTTCGCCCACATCGCGCTGGTGGTGATCTGCATCGGCGGCCTGCTGGACGGCAACCTGCCGCTGAAAATCGGCGAGCTCACCGGCCGCGTGGTGCCGGAAACCCGCGACGTGCCGCAAAACCAGATTCCGGCGGCCAGCCGGCTGGGCTCGAACAATCTGTCCTTCCGCGGCAACGTCACCATCGCGGAGAACAAGAGCGCCGACGTCACCTTCCTCAACGCCGGCAACGGCTATCTGGTGCAGGAACTGCCCTTCATCATCACCCTGAAGAAGTTCCACGTCGATTACTACAGCAACGGCATGCCCAAGCTGTTCGCCAGCGACATCGTGGTCACCGACAAGGCCAGCGGCAAAACCACCGAGGCCACGGTCAAGGTCAACCACCCGCTGATCGTCGACGGCATCGCCATCTACCAGTCCAGCTTCGGCGACGGCGCGTCCCCGCTCAAGTTCAAGGCCTGGAATCTGGCCGCGCCGCAAGCGCGTCCGACCGAGATTCCGGCGGTGTCGATGTCCAGCCAGCCGCTGAAAGCCAACGGCAAGGACTACACGCTGGAAGTGGGCGAGCTGCGCGTCTTCAATATCGAAAACATCGGCAAGCCGCAGGAAGGCCAGCGCACGCTGTCGCAGCGCATGCACGACGCGCGCGAGGTCAAACAGGACAAGCAGCTGAAAAACCAGGGCCCGTCGATCAGCTTCAAGCTGCGCGACGCCCAGGGCCAGGCGGTGGAGTTCATGCATTATATGGCGCCCATCCAGCAGGACGGCGCCAGCTATATGATGGCCGGCGTGCGCAAGACCGTGGCTGAACCGTTCCAGTACGTGCGCATCCCCTTGGACGAGGAGATGAGCGTGGAGCGCTTCATGCGCCTGCGCGCCGCCTTGCTGGACCCGGCGCGTTACGACGAGATCGCCCGCCGCGCCGCGCACAAGGCGCTGAAAGGCGACGCCATCAGCCCGGCGATGCAGCAGCAGTTCACCGACAGCGTCAAATGGGTGCTGGCGCGCTTTGGCGACAGCGGCTTCGTCGGCCTGGAGAAATTCCTGGACGACCGCGTGCCGCAGGACAAGCGCCAGGCGGTGGCGCAAACCTATATCAAGATCCTGCAAGGCGCGGTGGTGGACGTGATGTCGGTGGCCGACGAAAAAGCCGGCCTGCCGCCGATGAAGCTGGACAGCGAGCATTACCGCTTCTTGCTGGACAGCCTGGTGGCGGCCAGCTCGCTGCACGACTACGGCGCGCCGGTCTTCCTGCAGCTGGAAGGCTTCGAGCAAGTGCAGGCCTCCGGACTGCAACTGACCCGCTCGCCCGGCAAGACCTTGGTCTATCTGGGCTCGGTGCTGCTGGTTTTCGGCATCATCCTGATGTTCTATGTGCGCGAGCTGCGCCTGTGGGTGCGCGTCAACGGTTCCAAAGTACGGGTCGCGATGACGTCAAACCGGCATAATCGCGATCTGGACGGCGACTTTGCGCGCCATACTCAACTTATCAAACAGCTGGTACGAGGTGCATGATGGAACTGGCTCACGCTTCTTTCTCGCGGCAGCCGCTGCTGAAACGGCTGACCCCGGCCGACTGGCTTTACGCGCTGCTGGTGCTGGCCGCCGCCGGCTACAGCTACGCGCTGTACAACCATTACATGGACGGCTACGAACAGGCCATCCTGGCCGGCTCCGCGCTGGGACTGATCGGCCTGGGCTGGTTCTGGAAAGCCTGGCGCTGGTTCTTCCCGCTGGCCGGCTGTATCTCGCTGCTGGCGATCCAGGTGTATCAGCATGAGCTGGCGCGCGGCCAGACCGCCTTCCTGCTCAAATACATGCTGTCCAGCCAATCCTCCATCATGTGGATGTGCACGCTGTTCTTCCTGGCCGCCTTCTCGTATTGGGCCGGCTTGCTGACCCGCTCCGACACGCTGAACCGCATGGGCAGCGGCCTGACCTGGGCCGCGTCGGTCATGGGCCTCGCCGGCCTGTTCACCCGCTGGTACGAAAGCTATCTGATCAGCCCGGACATCGGCCACATCCCGGTCTCCAACCTCTACGAAGTCTTCGTGCTGTTCACGCTGATCACCGCGCTGATGTATCTGTACTACGAGGCCAAGTACGCGGCGCGCCAGATGGGTGCCTTCGTGCTGCTGGTGATCTGCGCCTCGGTCGGCTTCATCCTGTGGTACACCTTCGACCGCCAGGCCCATGAGATCCAGCCGCTGATCCCGGCGCTGCAATCCTGGTGGATGAAGATACACGTGCCGGCCAACTTCGTCGGCTACGGCGCCTTCGCCATCGCCGCCATGCTCGGCATCGCCGAACTGCTGGCGTTGAAGGGCTGGCTCAAGGACAAGCTGCCGCCGGCCGAAGTGCTGGACGAGGTAATGTACAAGGCCATCGCCGTCGGCTTCCTGTTCTTCACCATCGCCACCATTCTGGGCGCGATGTGGGCCGCCGACGCCTGGGGCGGTTACTGGAGCTGGGACCCGAAGGAAACCTGGGCCTTGATCGTGTGGCTGAACTACGCCGCCTGGCTGCACATCCGCCTGGTCAAGGGCTGGCGCGGCGCGCCGCTGGCATGGTGGGCGGTGGTGGGCTTATTCGTCACCAGCTTCGCCTTCCTCGGCGTCAATATGTTCCTGGCCGGCCTGCATTCCTACGGCGGCTTGTAAACCGCCTCCCGAGCCACCCCGCCTCGGCGGGGTTTTTTCTTGCCGCCGCGGCCGGGCGCAATGGATTTTTGTTAATCGCGCCCCGACTGTGCTATTTTTACCCCGTTTTTATCTATAAGGAATCTTCGTTTTCATCATGGACGTTTCGTGGCTGTCTGACCCTTCCGCCTGGCTTGGCCTCCTCACGCTGATCATCCTGGAGGTGGTGCTGGGCGTTGACAACCTGATCTTCGTCGCCATCCTGGCGGAAAAGCTCCCCCCGCACCAACGCGACCGCGCCCGCATCACCGGCCTGTCGCTCGCCCTGATTATGCGTCTCGTGCTGCTGGCCAGCATCTCCTGGCTGGTGACGCTGACCTCGCCTCTGTTCCACGTGCTCAGCCAGCCCTTCTCCGGGCGCGATCTCATCATGCTGGGCGGCGGTGTATTCCTGTTGTTCAAAGCCACCACGGAACTGCACGAACGCCTGGAAGGCGTGGATGAAGTGAAGAGCAACGGCCAGAAGGCTTACGCCGCCTTCGGCACCGTCGTCGCCCAGATTCTGGTGCTGGACGCGGTATTCTCCATCGACTCGGTGGTCACCGCCATCGGCATGGCCGAACACCTGCCGGTGATGATGCTGGCCGTCATCGTCGCCATGCTGATGATGATCGCCGCCAGCAAACCGCTGACCGCCTTCGTCAACGCCCACCCCACCGTGGTGATGCTGTGTCTGGGCTTCCTGCTGATGATCGGCTTCAGCCTGGTGGCGGAAGGCTTCGGCTTCCATATTCCCAAGGGCTATCTGTACGCGGCCATCGGCTTCTCGGTGCTGATCGAAGCCTTCAACCAGGTGTCGCAGGCCAATCGCATCCGCTACCTGAACCGCAACCAGTCCTTGCGCGAACGCACCGCCAACGCGGTGCTCAGCCTGATGGGCAGCAAGCTGACCAGCCCCAGCGCCGACGAAGGCAAGGTGGAGGACAGCAAGGACGCCGAGCCGCAGGAAGCTTTCGCCCAGAACGAACGCGCGATGATACACAGCGTGCTGACCCTGGCCGAGCGGCCGATCCGCGTGATCGCCACGCCGCGCGCCGACGTGCACCGCCTGGACCTGAGCCAAAGCCAGGATGCGCAGCGCAAAGTGCTGCGCGACAGTCCTTACTCGCGGCTGGTGGTGATCAAGGACGGCAGCATCGACGAGCCTCAAGGCATCGTCGCGCGCAAGGACTTGCTGACCCAGTTGCTGGACGGCGGCGAAATGAATATCGACGCCGCGCTGCGCCAGCCGCTGGTGCTGCCGGAAACCGTCACCGTGCTCAAGGCGCTGGAGAGCTTCCGCCAGCACTCGGCGGACATGGCCTTCGTGGTCAACGAGTTCGGCAGCCTGGAAGGCATCGTCACCCAGAAGGACTTGATGGAGGCGATCGCCGGCGAGTTTCCGGAGGAACACGAGCGTCACGAACTGCCGGCCATCGTGCCGCAGGCCGACGGCAGCTTCGACGTGGAAGGCAGCCTGGAACTGGTGACGCTGGAGCAGCACATCGTGCTGGGCGACTTCGAGGACGAAGACTTCCACACCGTGGCCGGCCTGCTGATGGACTGCCTGGAGCGCATTCCGCGCGAAGGCGATGAAATCACCGTCGGCGAATGGAAGCTGCGCGTCACCGTGCAAAAGGGCAACCGCACCGAACGGGTGCTGATCAGCCCGCTGGCCAATCTGGATGCCAGCATCTAAATCCGCCGACGCGCGGGACACGCAGGGCCGGGCTTCCCCCCGGCCCTGGTTTTTATATGTGCTGCGCTGCCGCGACGGCGCGCTCTACACCGGCGTCACCACCGATGTGGCGCGCCGCTACGCCCAGCACGCCGCCGGTAAGGGCGCGCGCTACACCCGGCTCAACCCGCCGCAGGCGCTGGCCCTGGTGCTGGTCTGCGCAGGCCGCTCCGAGGCGCTGAAGGCCGAATACGCGTTCAAGCGGCTGGACCGCGCCGCCAAACTGGATTTTCTGAACCGCCATGCGCCCGCGGACGGAGATTTCTTAGTTTTCATGTCTAAGCCCGCCGCGGGCAACACAGATTAAACAGCCTTAACAAACACTTGCCCTGCCCCCTTCTAGGATGACATCTGGCAATCATTGCCATCCCAGGAGATCAAGATGAAAACGAACGCTCGCCCCCTGCTGCTGACCGGCCTGCTCGCCGCCAGCCTATTGCTCGCCGCCCAGGCCCGGGCCGAATCCGAATGGCAGAAGGAGCATCCGCGCCGCGAGGAAGTCAATCAGCGCCTGCATCATCAGGACCGCCGCATTCACCGCGAACTGAAGGAAGGCAAGATCAGCCGCGACGAAGCGCGCAAGCTGCACGGCGAAGACCGCGACATCCGCCAGCAGGAGCAGGACATGGCCAAACTCGATCACGGCCACATCACCAAGCAGGAGCAAAAAACGCTGAATCAGGAGGAGAACCAGGTCAGCCAACAGATCAAGAACGGCAACTGATCGCGCCGTCCAAACGAAAAGCCCGCCAAACGGCGGGCTTTTACTTTGACCAGAACCTGGCTTAGGACCTGTTTACGATCTGCTGCGCGTCGGCGATACGGCGTTAAAAACAAGCTCAAAATGCTCATGTACCACGTGTACATTCCGCTTTTTCGCTCGTTTTCGCCTTGTCTCGCCTTAGCTCGCGAGATCGTGAATAGGTTCTTAGTGCTGCAAGATCTTGGACAGAAAGTGACGGGCGCGCTCGGAACGGCCGTCCAGATTGCCGAAGAACTCGTCCTTGTCGCAATCCTCCACGATATGGCCCTGGTCCATGAAGATCACGCGATTGGCCACGCGGCGGGCAAAGCCCATCTCGTGAGTCACGCACATCATGGTCATGCCCTCGTGCGCCAGTTCGGTCATCACGTCCAGCACCTCGTTGATCATCTCCGGGTCCAGCGCGCTGGTGGGCTCGTCGAACAGCATCGCGATCGGATCCATCGCCAGCGCGCGCGCAATCGCTACCCGCTGCTGCTGGCCGCCGGACAGCTGGCTGGGAAACTTGTCGGCATGCGCCTTCAGTCCCACCCGGTCCAGCAATTTCAAGCCCTTGTCGCGCGCCTCGTCCTGGCTGCGGCCCAGCACCTTGACCTGGGCGATGGCCAGATTCTCGGTAATGGACAGATGCGGGAACAGTTCGAAGTGCTGGAACACCATGCCCACGCGGCTGCGCAGCTTGGGCAGATCGGTCTTGGGCGCCCCCACCGAAATGCCGTCGACGATGATCTCGCCCTTCTGGAACGGCTCCAGCGCGTTCACGCACTTGATCAGGGTGGATTTGCCGGAGCCGGACGGCCCGCACACCACCACCACCTCGCCCTTGGCGACCTGGGTGGTGCAATCGGTCAGGACCTGGAACTGGCCATACCATTTGCTGACTTGCTTCAGGGAAATCATTGCGCTCATACAGCCAACCTCTTTTGCATACGCTTCACCAGCCGCGAAGCGCCGAAACTGATCACGAAATAGACTGCGCCGGCAAACAGCAGGAACTCATGCGGCAAGCCGACGACGTCGCCCTTGGAGCGGGCGGTGTTGAGAAAATCCATCAAGCCGACAGCGTACACCAGCGAAGTATCCTGGAACAGGATGATGGACTGTTGCAGCAAGAGCGGCGTCATCTTGCGAAAGGCCTGCGGCAGGATCACCAGACGCATCACCTGGCCGTAATTCATGCCCAGCGCGTAGGCGGCGCCGGCCTGCCCCTTGGGAATGGCCTGGATGCCGGCGCGGACGATCTCGGAGAAATACGCCGCCTCGAACATCACGAAGGCCACCAGGCAGGAAGTGAACGCCCCCACCGGCTCGAAATTGCCGGTGATCCAGTTCAGCAACAGCGGCACCACCAGGTAAAACCAGGAGATCACCAGCAATAGCGGAATCGAACGGAAGTAATTGACGTAGAACTTGGCCAACGGCGCCAGCACCCGGTTGTCGGACAGCCTGGCCAGCGCCAGCAGAGTGCCCAGCACCACGCCGCCCACCACCGCCATCACCAGCAGCTTCAGCGTCAGCTGCATGCCCTGCCACAGTCCCGGCAAGGCCGGGCCGATCTGGCTGAAATCGAAATCCATCATTTGCCCCCCATCATGCCGGGAATGCGCACCCGCTGTTCAATCCAGGCCATCAGCGTCATCAGGCTCATATTGAGCACAAAATAGATGATGGTGGCCAAGGTAAAGGCCTCGAAGATGTTGGCGGAGAACTCCGCGGTCTGCTTGGTCTGCGCCAGCAGTTCCATCAGGCCGATCAGCGAGGCCACCGAGGAGTTCTTGAAAATATTCAGAAACTCGCTGGTCAGCGGCGGAATGATGATGCGGAAAGCCTGCGGCAGCAACACGTGGCGATAGGTTTGCGCCAGGGAGAAACCCATGGCCAGCGAAGCGTTGCGCTGCCCCAGCGGCAAGGCTTCGATGCCGGTGCGCACCTGTTCGCACACCCGCGCCGCGGTGAACAGGCCCAGACACACCACCACCGACAAGAAGGCGGATGTGGCCGGCGCCAGGTCCTGCTTGAACCAGGTCTGCGCGCCCTCGGGCAGCAGGTCCGGGATCAGGAAGTACCAGACGAATAATTGCACCAGCAAGGGCACATTGCGGAACAACTCGACATAGGCGGCGGCGATGCCGGCCACCCAGCGATTCGGCACCGTGCGCATCACGCCCAGCACCGAGCCCAAGGCCAGGGCGATCGCCCAGCCGGCCAGCGCCACGGCGATGGTCCAGCCCAGGCCGGTGACGAACCAGTTCAGATAGATCTCGCTACCCACCCCGGTGGACTTGAAAAACACCATCCAGTCCCAGTGGTAATTCATGCTTCACTCCCACAACGCCAGCCCGCCGGGCGCGCTCATGCGCAGGCGGGCCGCGGCCGGCGCAAACGCCCGGCCACACACAAAGAAAGCGGGTACGACCGCGCGCCCCGGGCTCCGCGCCAGACAGCGGGGAGGACGGGGCGGCGGCGCGCCAACCGCGACTTACATCTGCTCGGCAGACTTGTCGGTCGGCTTGGCGATCAGCTCCTTGAACTCATCGGACATCGGGAAGTTCAGGTTCAGGCCCTTGGGCGGCACCGGGCTGGTGAACCACTTGGCGTAGATCTTGTTGACCTCGCCGGACTTGAAGGTGTTGCTCAGCGCGGCGTCCACCACCTTCTTGAAGGCGGGGTCTTCCTTGCGCATCATGCAGCCGTAGATCTCGTAGGACTGGGCCTTGCCGGTCACCACCCAGTTGGCCGGGCTCTTGGCCTTGGCCATCTCGCCGTAGAGCAGCGCGTCGTCCATCATGAACGCCGCGGCGCGGCCGGACTCCAGCATCAGGAAGGATTCACCGTGATCCTTGGCCGAGATGATGTTCATGCCCAGCTTCTTGTCGGCGTTCATCGCCTTGATCAGGCGCTCGGAGGTGGTGCCGGCGGTGGTCACCACGTTCTTGCCCTTCAGATCCGGAAAGTCCTTGATGCCCGAGGTTTTGGCGGTCAGCAAACGGGTGCCGATCTCGAAGATGCCCACCGAGAACGCCACTTGCTTCTGACGCTCCACGTTATTGGTGGTGGAGCCGCACTCCAGGTCCACGGTGCCGTTCTGCACCAGCGGGATGCGGGTCTGCGAGGTCACCAGATTGTACTTGACCTGCAGGTTGGGCATTTTCAGCTCTTTTTTCACCTGCTCGACCACTTTGTTGGCCAAGTCCACCGAGTAGCCCACCGGCTTCTGGTTGTTGTCGTAGTAGGAAAACGGAATGGACGCGTCGCGGTTGCCCAGGACGATCACGCCGGAATCCTTGATCTTCTTCAGGGTGCCGGTCAGTTCGGCTGCCATGGCCGGAGCGGCGCAGAAGGCGCCCAGAGTGGCGGCACAGATCAGGGTGGAGCGAATACGCATGAAGTTTCTCCTTTTTCACTTCCTGTGATAGACAGCCCCCGCCGACAAGGACGGGGACGGACGACTCTTTGTAGTGCGGCGGGCGCTGAACGCCCGCTCGTATTTTTTTACGTTGCCAAAGCCCCGTTACTGACGTTTGGCCTTGTGGCCTTTCGCGCTCAGATAATTGGCCAGTCGGACGTAATCCTCCACCGGCAGATTCTCCGGCCGCAATCCGGGGTCCATTTCCAGCGCGGCGAAGCCGTCCGCGTCCAGCAGGCCCTTCAGATTGTTCTTCAGCGTCTTGCGCCGCTGCGAAAACGCCGTGGTCACCACCTGCTCCAGCAGAAGCTCGTCGCTGGCCACGCCGCAGCGGCCCGGCGCCGGAATCATCCGCACCACGGCGGAATCCACCTTCGGCGGCGGCCAGAACGCTTCCGGCGGCACGTGCAGGATATTCTCCATTTCAAAACGGTACTGCAACATCACCGTCAGCCGGCCGTAATCGGCGGTGGACGGCTCCGCCACCATGCGTTCAATCACCTCTTTTTGCAACATGAAATGCATGTCGGTGACTTTCTGGCCGTAAGTGGCCAGATGGAACAGCAAGGGCGTGGAAATATTGTAGGGCAGATTGCCGACGATCTTCAGCTTGCCCTCCGCCACGGAGGCGAAGTCGAAGGCCAGCGCGTCGCCGGCGTGGATGCTCAGGCGCTCGGCCGGAAACTCCTTTTGCAGGCGGCTGATGATGTCGCGGTCGATCTCCACCACGTGCAAGTGCTTGAGCGCCGCCAGCAGCGGCTTGGTGATCGCGCCCAGGCCGGGACCGATTTCAATGACGACGTCGTCCGGCTGCGGGTTCACCGCATGCACGATGTTGGCGATGACGCTGGCGTCTTGCAGGAAATTCTGGCCGAAACGCTTGCGCGGAATATGTTTGTTCATGAAATCTGCTAATCAGTGCAAAGAACGGAGAAGCGCCGGGTGATTTGCCGCCGCGCCTCATTGTCGAAGTCAACTCTCAAATTTGGGCCAATTGTCTGCCGATTGTAGGCTGCCCGACAAGAGCTAAAGCCGGACCCGCGCCACAAATCTCACAATACATGCCAAACGCTTGAAAATCAGTGAGGATTTTCCCGAATCGCCGCCGCGGGCCGGGTCAGCCAGCGGCACAGGCCGGCCAGCAGCAGGATCGTCGCGCCCAGCGCCCATTCGCCCGGCAAGGGCAGCGCCGCGAGCCCCGCCGACACGCCGGCGGCGAACAGCATCTGACCGCAGCCCAGCAAGGCGGCGGCGCGGCCGGCGCCCTGGGAAAACGGCGCCATGGCCATGCCGCTGGCCGGCCCCAGCGTCCAGGCGAAGCCCACGCTCAGCACGCCGATCGGCAACATATAATGCCAAGCGCCCGGCTGGCCGGACAGCGCCAGCAGCAATACGCCGGCCAGCAACATGATGTTGAGGCCGTAACGCAACATCGCCTTCTGGCCGAAGCGGCCGATCAGCTTCAGACCCAGGAAGCTGGCCGCCATCACCAAGAGAGCGTTGCCGCCGAACAGCAGGCCGAAGGTGGTGCTGTCCACCCCGCCGCGCTCGATCAGCACCGCCGGCGCCAGCGTCACATAGCTGACGATCAAGGCCAGCGCCGCGCAGCAGCAAGCGCCGTAACGGCGCAGCGCCGGCGTCGCCAGCACCTGGCGCATGCCCATCGCCGGGCCGGCGGCGCTGGAAGCCGCGGGCCGGGTTTCCGGCATTTTCCAGACCAGCCACGCCGCCGCCAGCACCGCGCTGCCGGCCAGCGCCAGAAAGCAGGACTGCCAGCCCCAGCGCGCGGTCAGCCAGCCGCCCAGCAAGGGCGCCATCGCCGGCACCACGTTCAGCGCGGCGTTGAGCAGGCTGTAGCGCTGGGCCGCCGCGTTGCCGGAGAAGCAATCGCGCACCAGGGTGAACGCGCACACCGAGCTGGCGCTGGCGCCCAGGCCTTGCAGCGCGCGCAGACCCAGGAAACCGCCCAGGCTGTCGCTGCGGCTGGCTAGATAGGCCGCCGCCGCATACAGCAGCAGGCCGCCCAGGGCCACCGGCTTGCGGCCGATCCGGTCCGCCAGCGGGCCGAACAGCAACTGCCCCAGCCCCAGGCTGAAGATGAACACGCTGAGGCTGATCGCGACGTCGGCCTGGAAATGCCGCTGCATCGCCGGCATCGCCGACAGGTAAAGATCGATGCCCAAGGGATTGAACAGGATCAACAGAATGGCCGCCAAAGTGGCGGCGCGGGCAAACGGGGAAACGCTGGACTTGGGCATCGGGGTATGACGACAGGAGATGGGGAAGCAAGCCGCCATGATACCGGGCAGCGCGCTCCGCCGCAGCAGGCCGCCGGAAAAAAACCCGTCCGCGCGCCGCTTCCACGCCTTTAAAAACAGGAAATTGACGCCATTTGAATGGGAACTTGCCGGCCTGAAAACGCCCGGCGTCTGATGGATTCGATGGTTGCGGCATCACGCGTCTGGTAACCTAGACGACGACCGAAAGAACAAATGAGCAGACTATCATGACCGCAAATGACACCCGGATTTACCTGTCTTCCGGCAGCCCGCGCCGCCGCGAAATTCTGGAACAGTTGGGCATGCACCTGGAGCGCATCCACGCCGACATCGACGAATCGGTGCGGCCCGGCGAGTCCGCCGTCGCCTATACCGAACGGCTGGCGCTGTCCAAGGCCGAGGCCGGCTGGCAGGTGGTGGAGTCTTGCGGACTGCCGTCCCGGCCCTTGCTGGCCGCCGACACCACGGTGGCGATGGACGGTGAAATCTTCGGCAAGCCGGAAAACGCCGACGACGCCCGCCGCATGCTGCGCGCCTTCTCCGGCCGCGGCCATCAGGCCATCACCAGCGTGGCGGTGCGCGAGGGCGAACACGTCAGACTCAAGACCTCGGTGACCGAGGTGTTCTTCCGTCCGCTCAGCGAGCAGGACATCGAGCGCTATCTGGACAGCGGCGAGCCTTTCGACAAGGCCGGCGCTTACGGCATCCAGGGCAAGGCCGGCGTCTTCGTCGAGCGCATCCACGGCAGCCACAGCGGCGTGATGGGCCTGCCTATCTTCGAAACCGCGGCGCTGCTGAGCGAATTCGGCTTTCAGTTTCCATGAGCGCGCGGGGAACCACCATGCTGCATCAATCGATACCCCTGCCGCGCGATCTGCCGCGCCCCAAAGAACAAATCCTGGTCAACATCACCCCGCAGGAAACCCGGGTCGCGGTGTTGGAAGACGCCGTCGTCCAGGAACTGCACGTGGAGCGCGCCGCCAGCCGCGGCATCGTCGGCAACATCTACCTGGGCCAGGTCAAGCGCGTGCTGCCCGGCATGCAGAGCGCCTTCATTGAAATCGGCCTGGAGCGCGCGGCCTTCCTGCACATCGCCGACGTGCTGGAACAACGCCAGCACCCGACCGAGCCGCAACGCATCGAAAAAATGCTGTTCGAAGGCCAGACCGTGCTGGTGCAGGTGATCAAGGATCCGATCGGCACCAAGGGCGCGCGCCTGTCCACTCAGATCTCTCTGGCCGGCCGCTTCCTGGTTCACCTGCCGCAGGAAGAGCACATCGGCGTCTCGCAGAAGATAGACAGCGAAAGCGAGCGCCACAATCTGAAGTCCCGGCTGGAAAAGCTGTTGCCGGCCAATAGCCCGCGCGGCTACATCATCCGCACCAGCGCCGAAACCGCGCGCGACGACGAGCTGGCCGCCGACATCGACTACCTGTCCAAGCTGTGGTCCGACATCCGCCACAAGTCCCAGCACCTGCCGGCGCAAAGCCTGCTCTACGAGGACCTGCCGCTGGCGGTGCGCGTGCTGCGCGACATGGTCAGCGACTTCACCGACAAGGTGGTGGTGGATTCCACCGAGAACTACAGCCGCATGGTGGAGTTCGCCGAGCAATACGTGCAGATCGCCGTGGACAAGATCGAGCGCTACAGCGGCGAACGCCCGCTGTTCGAGCTGCACGGCATCGAAGCCGAGATCGACAAGGCGCTGGCGCGCCGCGTCAACCTCAAGTTCGGCGGCTATCTGATCATCGACCAGACCGAAGCGATGACCACGATAGACGTCAACACCGGCGGCTTCGTCGGCAACCGCAATTTCGACGAAACCATCTTCAAGACCAATCTGGAGGCCACCCAGACCATCGCCCGGCAACTGCGGCTGCGCAATCTGGGCGGCATCATCATCGTCGACTTCATCGACATGGACAACGACGAGCACCAGTCCGCGGTGCTGGCGGAGCTGGCCAAGGCGATGGCGCGCGACCGCACCCGCGTCACCCTCAACGGCTTCACCAGCCTGGGCCTGGTGGAAATCACCCGCAAGCGCACCCGCGAAAGCCTGGCCCACGTGTTGTGCGAACCCTGCCCCACCTGCCAGGGCCGCGGCGAGATCAAGACCGCGCAAACCGTGTGCTACGAGATCCAGCGCGAAATCGTGCGCGAGGCGCGCCAGTTCGACGCCAAGGGCTACCGCATCCTGGCCGCGCAATCGGTGATCGACATGTTCATAGACGAGGAATCGCAAAGCCTGGCGATGCTGATCGACTTCATCGGCAAGCCGATCTCGCTGTCGGTGGAAGCCACTTACACCCAGGAACAATTCGACGTCGTCCTGTTGTAAGCCGCGCATGCCATCCCGCCCGCCCCGTCCGGCGGCCCGGCTGCCGCGCCTGTTGTCCCGCGCGGCGCTGGGCCTGCTGGCCCTGATCGCCCTCTATCTGCTCGCCGCGCTGACCCTGGGCCTGTTGCCGGTCAACCGGGACTGGCGGCCGGCCGAGTCCGGCATACCGGTCTACCTGGACAGCAACGGCGTGCACGCCGGCCTGCTGCTGCCCCGCCGCGCCCCGGGCATGGACTGGGATGAGACCTTTTCCCCACGCCATCCGCGGACCGGGGCCAATCTGGACAAACTGCCCTATGTGGGCATAGGCTGGGGCAGCCGCAGCTTTTACCTGGAAACGCGGAACTGGTCCGACCTCACCCCAGGCAAGGCGCTCTACGCGCTGTCCGGGCTGGACGGCGCCGTGCTGCACGTGGAATACCTGCCGACGCCGCGCGAAGGCGCCGCCACCCGGCGCCTGCTGCTCGCGCCGGAACAATACCGGCGGCTGACCGGCTTCATCCAGGCCGCCGTCGCCCGCGACGCGGCCGGCCAGGCCCTGTGGATGCCGGGCTATCATTATCATGATCAGGACGCGTTTTACCTGGCCAACGGCCGCTACAGCCCGTTGACCACCTGCAACCAGTGGGTACGCGACGCGCTGGCCGCCAGCGGCGCGCGCACCGCCTGGTGGTCCCCGTTCGACCGCGCACTATTCTGGCAATTGAAAGACCGCTGAGGCGCGCCGCCCCAGCGCAAGGGAGTTTCGCAAAATGAACGAAGCAAACGGCGACCCGCTCTGGTCCGCCATCCGGCGGGAAGCCGAACAAGCCGCGCAAGACGAGCCCATGCTGGCCAGTTTCCTGCACATGACCGTGCTGCGCCACACCACCCTGGAAGACGTGCTGGCCTTCCACCTGTCCAGCAAGCTCGCCAGCCCGGTGATGGACGCCCGCGCGCTGATGGAATTGTTCCGCGAGGCGCTGGACGCCGATCCGGCCATCAGCGCCGCCGCCCGCGCCGACATCAGCGCCTGTTTCGACCGCGACCCGGCCTGCGACAACTACTCCACCCCGCTGCTTTACTTCAAGGGCTTCCACGCCATCCAGTGCCAGCGCATCACCCACTGGCTGTGGCGGGAGGAGCGCAAAACCCTGGCGCTCTTTCTGCAGAACCGCATCTCCGAAGTCACCGGCGCCGACATCCACCCGGCCGCGCGCATCGGCCAGGGCGTGATGCTGGACCACGGCACCGGCGTGGTGGTGGGCGAAACCGCCGTCATCGGCGACAACGTCTCGCTGCTGCAGGGCGTGACCCTGGGCGGCACCGGCAAGGAACACGGCGACCGCCATCCCAAGATCGCCGACGGCGTGCTGATCGGCGCCAACACCTCCATTCTCGGCAACATCCTGGTGGGCGCCTGCGCCAAGATAGGCGCCGGCAGCGTGGTGCTGGAAGACGTGCCGGCCCACACCACCGTGGTCGGCGTGCCCGCCCGCGTGGTGGCCCGCGCCGAAGGCACCCCGGCGCTGGACATGGACCAGCGCGTATGAACGCGGAGCGGGTTCACCTCGCCGTCGGCGACTCCGCCGCCGGCATGCTGAACGCGCTGCGGCGCGACGGCCTGCTGGACGGCGAGGTCCTGCCCTTCATCGAAGACCTGAGCGCCGGGCCTCTGCTGGACGCCGACGCCATCGATCAAGGCCTGCGCCTGGCCTGGCATCAGCAACTGCTGCAGGCCCAGCCCTGGCTGCCGGAATACGAGGACGATTGGCTGCGCCGGCATCAAGCCGGCCGCAAAGCGCTGCTGCGGCTGCTGGAACGGCCGCGGCCGCTCACCGTCTGGCAAGGCCGCAACGCCGGCGACCGCCTGGCGCTGGCGCTGCTGGCCGAGCAACTGCCGGCGGACTGCCCGTTGACCGTCTGCGCCGCGCCGGAGCCCGTCTGGCAGGCCGGCGACGAGATGGCGGAATGGAGCATGGCCATGCTGCCGCTGGAACGGCTGGCGGATTGCCAGCGGCGGGAACGCCCGCTGGCGGCCGGCGAACGCCAGGCGCTGGCCTCGCAATGGCGCCGCTGGCGCGAACACGGCCAAGGCCTGCGCCGCCTGCAAGACGATGACGTCGTCGAAGCGCCGCTGGACCGCTACGACGCGCTGCTGCTGGAACTGAGCGGCGAGCAGCCGCGCGCGGTGTCCCGCCTGGTCGGCGACGCCCTCGTCCACATCCGGGAAGCGCTGCTGTCCTCCGACATCCTGTTCTGGCGCGTCCAGCAGTTGCTGCGCGCGGGCCGGCTCCGCGCCGACACCACGGCCGGCGGCGGCTCCTCGCCCTTCATCCGCGCCGGCGGCTGAACCGACGTTGCCGCGACGCGACACCCCCGCGGCCCGCGCTTGGTGATGCCGGGAGCCGCGGGTAAAATCCCAGCCCTCGGCGCCTGCCCCGCCATTGAATGGCAGCGTCCTGCAATCCTCAGGAACCCCACCCCATGAATGTCAGAGTTGTCGACTACCACGCGCCGGACGCGGCGGAACAATTCACCCGCTCCCTGCACGAAACCGGCTTCGGCGTGCTGGTCAACCATCCGATCCCGCAAAGCCTGGTGGAAAAGATCTACGCCGACTGGCTCGCCTTCTTCAACAGCCAGGCCAAATACGATTACGCCTTCTCCATGGAACGCCAGGATGGCTGGTTCTCGCCGGAAGTGTCGGAAACCGCCAAGGGCGCAACCCTGAAGGACATCAAGGAGTACTTCCACATCTACCCCTGGGGCCGCGTACCGCCGCAGCTCAAGGCCGACACCGACCGCTACTACGCCATCGCCAACCAGCTGGCGCAGGAACTGCTGTCCTGGGTACAGCAATACACCCCGGCCCACATCGCCGCCCATTACACCGAGCCGCTGTCCCACATGATCGCCGACAGCCAGAAAACCCTGTTGCGCGTGCTGCGCTACCCGCCGCTGACCGGCCAGGAGCCGGCCGGCTCGCTGCGCGCTGCCGCCCATGGCGACATCAATCTGCTGACCATCCTGCCCGCCGCCAACGAGCCCGGCCTGCAAGTGCAGGACAAGCAGGGCGAATGGCTGGACGTGCCCTGTGATTTCGGCACCCTGGTGGTCAATATCGGCGACATGCTGCAAGAAGCGTCCGCCGGCTACTACCCGTCCACCCAGCACCGCGTGGTCAACCCCAGCGGCGAAGGCGCGAGCAAGAACCGCATCTCGCTGCCGCTATTCCTGCACCCGCGCCCGGAAGTGGTGCTGTCCGAGCGCTATACCGCGGACAGCTATCTGAACGAGCGCCTGCGCGAACTGGGCGTCAAGATGTAAGAACCTGTTTATGATCCGCCGCGCGTCGCGCGGCGTAACACGGAGGCTGCGGCTTCGCAGCCTCATCCATCGTCCCCTTGCCGCAACGCCTTATCTCGCCTGCGCTCGCTCGATCGTGAACAGACGGCAAACCCCTCGCAGCGGCGGCTTCCCACCGCCGCTGGCGGCCCTCCGCAATCAAATCCAAAAATTCATTAGTAAAATGCTATCGCTCTGAGCAAAATATTCAACTGGCCCACTCAAATGAGAATGACTATCATTCAATAAATACTCAACGTGGAGCCCTGCCATGCTCAAGACCATTACTTTCGCCATCTGCCACTTCACCGTCGCCTTCAGCGTGGCTTATCTGCTGACCGGCAATATCGGCGTATCCAGCCTGCTGGCCCTGGTGGAACCGCTGGTCAACACCGTGGCCTATTACTTCCACGAGAAGGTGTGGGACCGCATCCGCGGCCGCAAGGCCCAAGCCGCCGAAACCGGCGCCGCCGGTCACAACGCCCTGTTCCATCAGCACTGACGCCAACGGTGCCGCGCCCCTGTCCGGGCGCGGCCTTGCTCTCACGGCGCTTCGTCCCGCTCCATGCCAATGAATTTCTGTATTGACAGAAATTTCGGAAACAACTATCGTAAGCACCATGGAACTGACACCCGTATCCCAACGCTTCGTGCTGCACTGGGGCGAAATGGGCACCCGCTGGGGCGTGAACCGCACCGTCGCTCAAATACACGCGCTGCTCTTCATCACCGGCCGCCCGCTGAACGCGGAAGAACTGGCCGACACCCTCAACGTGGCCCGCTCCAACATCAGCAACAGCCTGAAAGAGCTGCAGAACTGGCAACTGATCCGCATCGTGCACGTGCTGGGCGACCGCCGCGACCACTTTGAAACTTCGGGCGACGTTTGGGAACTGTTCCGCATCATCGTGGCGGAGCGGCAGCGCCGTGAAATCGAGCCCACCCTGCTGGTGCTGAAGGAATGCATGGACAGCCCGGACTTCCAGCAGGAGAGCCCGCTGGCGCAGGAACGCATCCGCAACACCTGGCAGTTCATGGACACACTCACCTCCTGGACTCGGGAAATGCTACGCCTGTCCACCGCCACGCTGAGCCGGGTGCTGAAGATGGGCGCCAGCATTCAGAAACTGCTGGGACGGGATAAATAAGTTCGCCGCGCACGCGGGCGGCGCCGGGCGGCCTTGCGCCGCCGGAAACCCCGCGCATTTTTTTTGCCATTATATTTCTGTTTTGACAGAAATTTCAGAAACAAAGGAGAACACCATGAGCGGATTCATCACCAGCATGATCATCGTCCCCCTACTGTGCAGCCTGTTGTGCTGGTGGCTGCTGGCCGGCCCCTTGCGCCAAGTAACCCAGGCCCTGTGCGAGCACGGCGCCGGCGGCCCGTTCTGGCAACGCGCCTTCTTGATCCTGATCCTGGCTGGACCGCTGCTGGCCGTGCTGCTGTTCGCGCCGGATGCCCCTTCCGCCTCTCTATGGCTGGACATCCGCGGCATCCTGATGTGGGCGCTGCTGGGCGTGGTAGCGCAGTTGCTGGTGCTGCTGCGCCTGGTCTGGCGGCAGGTGGCGCCGCGCCCCGTCGCGCGGCAGGCCCAGCCCCTGCCCGCCGCGCCTCAGGAGACCGCGCAATGAAGATACTGCTCTTGGGCGGCGGCGGCTTCATCGGACGGCCGCTGCGCCAGCGGCTGGAACGGGACGGGCACCAAGTCAGCGCGCCCTCACGCCGGCAGCTGGACCTGCGCCAGCCGCGCGCCGACTGGCGTCAATGGCTGGAAGGCGTCGACACGGTGGTCAACGCCGCCGGCCAGTTGCTGGACCGCCCAGCAGGCGCGCTGGAAGCCGTTCATCACTTGGGACCGTTGCAGTTGGCCAGCATGGCCTATCAAGCCGATGTGCGCCGCTGGGTACAGCTGTCGGCCCTGGGCGCGGACCCGCAGGCCGCCACCCCGTTCCTGGCCGGCAAGGGCCGCGGCGACGCCGCCCTGCTGGCCAGTGGCCTGGAAGCCCGCATCGCGCGGCCCTCGCTGATCTACGGCCCGCAAGGCGCCAGCAGCCGGCTATTGCTGCAACTGGCGCGACTGCCCCTGTGGCTGCTGCCCGACGGCGGCAATCAGCGCATCCAGCCGCTGGCGCTGGACGACGCGGTGGAGGGGCTGGCGCGGCTGGCCTTGGCCGACGACGCGCCGGAAGGCGTCGTCGAGTTCGTCGGCGCCGAGGCGCTGACCCTGGCCGACTACCTGCGCCAGCTGCGTCGATTGCAAGGACTGAACGCCCCGGCCTACATCCTCAACCTGCCGCCTCAGGCCAGCCGGACACTGGCGGCCTTGGCCGAAC
The DNA here is from genome assembly GCF_020544465.1 of Chromobacterium rhizoryzae. Taxonomy (NCBI): domain Bacteria; kingdom Pseudomonadati; phylum Pseudomonadota; class Betaproteobacteria; order Neisseriales; family Chromobacteriaceae; genus Chromobacterium; species Chromobacterium rhizoryzae. Next base: position 364,146 of record NZ_CP066126.1, on the reverse strand, counting down.
GCTGGCCGTCCAGCCTGATCAGCCGCGACACCCTGGAGATGCTGAACCACGGCAGCTGCGGCGACCCGTCCACCCTCGGCGCGCTGCTGCAACGCGCGCCGCTGGCCAGCGGCCAATTCCGGGAAGCGCCATGACGCCCTCCACGCGCAACATCGAATACGCGTTGGCGGCGCTGTGGCTGTGGAGCGGCCTGCAGCCGCCGCTCAGCGCCTGGGACGCGTCCGTCGCCATGCTGCAGCGGCTGCCCTTGCCCGCCGCCTGGGCCGCGCCGCTCTTCCTCGCCGCCTGCGGCCTGGACCTCGTCTTCGGCCTGCTGACGCTGGGACGCCCCTGCCGCGCCTTATGGCGGACCCAGGCCGCCGTCGTCGCCGGCTACAGCCTGACGTTGGCGCTCTGGCTGCCGGAGAATTGGCTGCATCCGTTCGCCCCCTTAGTGAAAAACCTGCCCATCCTGGCCATGCTGCTGTGGCTGGGCGCCCGCCGGGAGACTTCCGCATGAACGCCTATCTCGTGGTCAAAACCCTGCACATCCTGTCCGCCACCCTGATGGTGGGCACCGGCTTCGGCTCCGCCTTCTACCTGTTCTTCGCCAACCGCGGCCGCCAGACCGCGGCCCAGGCCGAAGTGGCGCGGCTGGTGGTGCGCGCCGACTGGTGGTTCACCACGCCGGCGGTGATCTTCCAACCGCTATCCGGCCTGTGGCTGGCGCGGCAGGCCGGCTGGCCGCTCGCCAGCGGCTGGCTGCTCGCCTCCATCGGCCTGTTCCTGTTCGCCGGCCTGTGCTGGCTGCCGGTGCTGCGGCTGCAAACCCGCATGGCGGCGATGGCGCGCGCCGCCGTCGCCGCCGGCCAGCCGCTGCCCGCGCGCTACTGGCGCTACGCCCGCTACTGGGAATGCCTGGGCTATCCGGCCTTCCTTGCCATGCTTACGACATACTTTCTAATGGTGATAAAACCGGGAGCTTGAGCAGGAATAAGGATAGAATGTTTGGTTTTTTATTATTCAAGCCAGAATCATGGCTTGAGCCTTCCGCACTATGTCGCTCACCCCCCACTCCTGTATCGACGCCAAAGCTTATCGGCCGGACATCGACGGCCTGCGCGCGCTGGCCGTGCTCAGCGTGGTCGCTTTCCACATCGGCCTGCCCGGATTCGGCGGCGGCTTTGTCGGCGTAGATATATTCTTCGTCATTTCCGGCTTCCTGATCAGCGGCCTGCTGCGGCAGGAATTGCTTGCGCAAGGCCGCATCGACTTCAAGGCTTTCTACGCTCGCCGCATCCGCAGGCTTGCGCCCGCGCTGGCGCTGGTGCTGGCCGTCAGTCTGGCGCTGGCCTACTTCGTGATGCTGCCGGACGACCAGATCAAGCTGGGACGGGAAGTCCGCGCGGTCGCCACGCTGTCCGCCAACCATCACTTTCTCAAGCACGCTTTTGATTATTTCGACTCCGACGCCGACCTCAAAGTCTTGCTGCACACTTGGTCGCTGGCGGTGGAGGAGCAATATTATCTGGTCTGGCCCTTGCTGCTATGGAGCGTCTTCCGCCTGAGCAAGGGGGATCGCCATGTCACCGACCTGCGCATGCGTCTGGCCCTGGGCGCGGTCTTGCTCGGATCGCTGGGCTTGAGCTTATGGTTAAGCTATCGCGATACGCCGCAAGCCTTTTACCTGATGCCTGCCCGCGCCTGGGAATTCGCCGCCGGCGCCCTGCTGGCCTTGCTGCCGCCCCCGCGCGGAGGCCGGCGCCTGGCCTTGCCCATCGCCGCGCTGGGTCTGGCGCTGCTGCTGGCGTCCATCGCGCTGCTGAATGAACGCATGGTCTTTCCCGGCGTCATCGTGTTGCTGCCGGTCATCGGCAGCGTGCTGTTCATTCTGGCCGGCATGCTGGACCCGTCCAATCCGATAAGCCGCTGTATCGGCTCCCGTCCCTGGACCAGCATCGGCCTTTTGTCCTACGGCTTTTATCTGTGGCACTGGCCCTTGCTGGCGCTGGGCCGCTATTGGGGCCTGGGCGAACGCGATCTGACACGCGACCTGTTCTTGGGCGGCGTCCTGGCGCTGGCGCTGGCCTGGCTGAGTTACCGCTATGTGGAACAACCGCTGCGCCGGGGACAATGGCGGAAGCTGCGCGACACCCGGTCCACGCTGCGAACCGGCCTGGGCATCACCCTCGGCCTATGGCTGCTGGGCACGGTCGCCATGTATTTGCCCAAGCACTTTCCTTGGCCGGGACAGCAAAGCATTCTGCAGGCCAAGCGCGACGCTTTCCATTTTGTCGGCGATTGCGGCATGCCGGCCGCCGGCGTCCCCTTGTCCCCGCGCGCCCAATGCTTGGTCGGCGCGCCCGGCGCGCCGCTTAAACTGCTGGCCTGGGGCGATTCCCACACCGACCATCTGATGCCGCTGTACGACGCGCTGGCCAAGGAGCGCGGCATCGCCATCCTGCGCCGGGTCTACCACGGTTGCCCGCCGCTGGCCGACGCCATGCCGGTGGGCGAAGGCAAAAAACGCAGTTGGTGCCCCAGCTTCGCGCGGGCCGTGCGCGCGGAATTGCCGCAGCTGGCGGCCCAAGGCGTCACCGGCGTGCTGCTCAACGCGCGCTGGAACAGCTATACCGCCCAAGATCTGCCGGGCAGACCGGCCATGACCGGGCTGGTGGCCGCAGGTCTCGAAGGCGTCCCCAGCGTATCCGGCGGCATGAAGGCCGGCGTCGCTCCGCTGGACCGCGCCTCCTCGCTGCAGGTCCTGGAGCAATCGCTGGACCGCAGCGCGCAAGACATGGCCGGCCTGGGACTGAAAATCGTCCTGGTGCTGCCGGAGGCGGAGATGAGCAAGTCGCCGCCGGAATGCGTGGCCCTCTTGGGCGCGGCGGCCTGCAACGCGCCGCGCGCGGACGTTGAGCGCCATCGCCTGCAGATTGTCCAGCTGCTGCAACGCGTCGCCGCCCGTCACCCCAACATCCGCTTGTGGGACCCCCTGGATCAGTTCTGCGACGCCAAGACCTGCTTCGCCAGCCGCGACGGCAAAGTGCGCTACCAGGACAAGGACCATATCACCGCCAGCATGGCGCTGACCTTGACGGATAGTTTCCGCCCCAGCTTCGACTGGGCGAGAAGCGCCGAACGCTGAACCCGCCCTCCTCAAAATGGCAGCCTCCCGGCTGCCATTTTCGCTTTTACCCACGCAATGCCGACGATGCCGACGCCTGGTGTAAAATGGCGTTTTGCCTGAACCAGATAGACACCTCGCCATGACAGATCTCCTCGCCGGCCTCAATCCAGAACAACTGCGCGCCGTCACCTGGCCCGACAAGAGCGCGCTGGTGCTGGCCGGCGCGGGCAGCGGCAAGACCCGGGTGCTGACCACCCGCATCGCCTGGCTGTTGTCCACCGGACAAACCAGTCCCAGCGGCGTTCTGGCGGTAACCTTCACCAACAAGGCCGCGCGCGAGATGCAGACCCGGCTGGCGACCATGGTGCCGGTCAACGTGCGCACCATGTGGATAGGCACTTTCCACGGCCTGTGCAACCGCTTCTTGCGCTCCCACTACCGCGACGCCGGCCTGCCGCAGACCTTCCAGATTCTGGACTCCGCCGACCAACAGGCGGCGATCAAGCGCCTGCTGAAAAGCCTGGAACTGTCCGACGAGAAATTCCCGCCGCGCGCGGTGCAAAGCTTCATCAACGGCAGCAAGGAAGCCGGCCTGCGCGCCGACAAGCTGCCGCCGGCGCTCAATCCCTACGAAGCCAAGCTGGTGGAGCTGTACGCCGCCTACGACGCCCAATGCCGCCGCGAAGGCGTAGTGGACTTCGCCGAACTGCTGTTGCGCAGCTACGAGCTGCTGAGCGCCAACCAGGCGCTGCGCCAGCATTATTGCAGCCGCTTCCGCCACATCCTGGTGGACGAGTTCCAGGACACCAACCGCCTGCAGTACGCCTGGCTCAAGCTCTTGGCCGGCGACGGCGGCTCCTTGTTCGCCGTCGGCGACGACGACCAGAGCATCTACGCCTTCCGCGGCGCGGAAGTGGGCAATATGCGCTCCCTGCTCAACGACTTCTCGGTCAGCGAGCCGGTGCGGCTGGAACAGAACTACCGTTCGATGGGCAATATCCTCAATGCCGCCAACGCGCTGATCGAGCAGAACGACGGCCGGCTGGGCAAGAATCTGTGGACCGACGCCGGCGAGGGCGAAAAGATCCGCCTGTTCGAAGCCTACTCCGACGGCGAGGAAGCCGAGTTCATCAGCGACGAGGTGCGCAGCCTCAAGCGGGACGGCTTCAATCTGTCCGACATGGCCATTCTCTACCGCTCCAACGCCCAGTCGCGCTTGCTGGAACACGTGCTGGTCAACGCCCAGATTCCCTACCGCATCTACGGCGGCCTGCGCTTCTTCGAACGCCAGGAAGTCAAACACGCGCTGGCTTATATGCGCCTGATCGCCAACCCGGAAGACGACAACGCGCTGCTGCGCGTGATCAATGTGCCGGCGCGCGGCATCGGCGCGCGCACGGTGGAAGGCCTGCAAGCGGTCAGCCGCGAGCAGGGCGTCACCCTGTGGCAGGCCGCCTGCGCCTCCGGCGGCGGCCGCACCGCGGCCAAACTGGGCGAGTTCGTACTGCTGGTGGAACGCATGCGCGAACGGGGCCGCGAGCTGCCGCTGGCCGAAGCCGTCAGCCTGGCCATAGACGATTCCGGCCTGCGCGCGATGTACGAGCAAGACAAGAAAGAAGGCGAAGAGCGGCTGGCCAACCTGGACGAATTGATCAACGCCGCCGCCGGCTTCATGCCGGACGAGCCGGCGCAAGCGCTGACCGAATTCCTCAGCGCCGCCAGCCTGGAAGCCGGCGAACACCAGGCCGAAGCCGGCAGCGACGCGCTGCAACTGATGACGGTGCACGCCGCCAAGGGCCTGGAATTCGACGCCGTCTTCGTCTCCGGCCTGGAAGAAGGCCTGTTCCCGCACGAAAACAGCATGAACGACGGCAAGGGCCTGCAAGAAGAACGCCGGCTGATGTACGTGGCCATCACCCGCGCGCGTCAGCGCCTCTATCTGTCCAACGCGCAAAGCCGCATGCTGCACGGCCAGAGCCGCTACCCCATCCGCTCGCGCTTCGTCGACGAAATCCCGGCGGAGCTCACCCACGACCTATCTGCTAAAGTGAAAGCGACAGCCAAGACAAATGCATCGACAAATGCATCCTGGCGCGCGGTTCCGAAGGTGGGCCGCGTGGCCGCCGACAACAGCCAGGGCTTCCGCATCGGCCAATCGGTGGAACACGCCAAGTTCGGCAGCGGCGTGGTGATCAACGCCGAAGGCGGCGGCGAGGATGTGCGCCTGCAAATCAACTTCGCCGAGCACGGCGTGAAGTGGCTGGATCTGCGCTACGCCAAGCTGAGCGCCGGCTAAGCCTCTCGCCGCGGCGGCGGCCGCTTGAGCGATTTTTGTAAGTCGCACTGATGACAGTTTGCGGAGAATCGTCAAAGATAGCGAGATGAGCACAGCCAACACCAACTCGACCACCTTCCAGAGCGTCGCCGCCGCCAGCAAGACCGGCACCGCGCCGCGGAAAAGCTACGACGATCCGTACAGCAAGCGTCTGTTCCTGATCATAGACAGCCTGCCGGAAATGCAGCGCGCGCTGGCGATGACCCTTTCCTCCTTTGGCGCCGACAAGGTGGAGTACGCCAGCAAGGCCGGCGACGCGCTGGCCAAGATGGGCAAGTACGAGTTTGACGTGGTGCTGTGCGACTACGATCTGGGCAACGGCTACGACGGCCTCTACCTGTTCGAAGAGGTCAAGGAACGCAATCTGATCAAGCAGTCCTGCGTGTTCATGATCGTCACCGGCGAGCGCCGCTCCCAGCGCGTGATCTCCGCCGCGGAACTGGGGCCGGACGACTACCTGCTCAAACCCTTCACCGGCGAAGTGCTGCGCGAGCGGCTGGAAAAAGCGATGCGCCGCCGCGAAGCCTTCCGTCTGGTGGACGAGGCCATCATGCGCCACGAATACCTGAGCGCCATCGAAGTCTGCACGCGCCTGATCGGCGAGCGAGGCGAATTCACGCTGGACTTCATGAAGCTCAAGGGCTCGCTGGCGCTGAAGATAGGCGACTTCGACAGCGCGCGTTCCCTGTACATGGACGTGCTGCGCATCAAGCCGGTGCCCTGGGCCAAGATGGGCCTGGCCAAATCGCTGACCGGGCTGAAAGCCTACGACGAGGCGCGGCTGCTGTTCGAAGAGGTGCTCACCGACAACGACCGGGTGATGGAAGCCTACGACTGGCTGGCCAAGCTCTACCGCAGCAACCACAATCTGGACGAAGCCCAGGCCACCTTGAAACAGGCCACCGACATCTCGCCGGTGGTGTTCCGCCGCCAGCAGCAGCTGGCGGAAGTGGCCCTGCTCAATAATCAGCTGGAAGTGGCGGAAGGCGCCTGCCAGACCACGCTGGACATCGCCAAATACACCTGGCACCGCAGCCCCACCCACTACGCCGCGCTGGCGCGGGTGCAACTGGCGCGCGGCGACACCGCCAACGTCGGCCGCACCCTGTCCAATCTGCGCCGCGACTACCGCTACAACGAAGAAGGCGAATGGATGGCCGGCGTGGTGGACAGCCAGCTGCAAAACAAAAAGGGCAACCGCGACAAGGCGCGTCAGTTGTTTAGCGACGCCGAGACCAAATTCCGCCAGCTGGCGCCCAAACTCAGCAGCGACGCGCAGATGGAGTTCGCCCGCGCCTGCTACGCCCAGGGCCACAAGGACGCCGGCAACAGCGTGATGCGCGATCTGGTGCGCAACCATCACGACGACGAGGAACTGCTGGCGCGCTTCGGCGACATGTTCGAAGAAGTGGGCCTGGGCGAGGACGGCCGCCAGCTGATCGCCGACAATGTGCAATCGGTGCTGGAACTCAACAACCAGGCGGTGCGCGAAGCCCAGGCCGGGCAATTCGACTCCGCCATCGAGCGCTTCGTCAAAGCCCACGAGGAAATGCCGCAAAACATCCAGGTCATGCTCAACCTGATCAACGCCACCATGGCCTACGTCCACCGCCAGGGCTGGCACGAAAGCCATATGCGCCGCGCCCACGACATGCTGAGCAAGGTGCGCGACCTCGCCCCCACCAACAACAAGTTCCAGAAAATCCTGCAAGCCTGGCGCATGCTGGTGGAAAAGCTGGGCAAGCCGCAATGGGTGCTGTAAGCCCCTGGCAAGATTGGCGCGCGCTGGTGGTGGACGACGAACCGCTGGCCTGCGAGCGCCTGCGCCAACTGCTGCGCGAGCAAGGCCTGCAGCATGTTTACTGCCTGACCGACAGCCGCCAGGCCATGAGCTGGCTGGCGCAAAACCCGGCCGACATCGTGCTGGCCGACATCTCCATGCCCGGCGTTTCCGGCCTGGAACTGGCTCAGCAACTGCGGCGCCAGCCGCTGGCGCCGCAGCTGATCTTCACCACCGCCCATGAACAGTACGCGGTCAGCGCCTTCGAACTGGAGGCCATAGACTACCTGCTCAAGCCGGTGCGGCGCGAACGCCTGCGTCAGGCGCTGGAGCGCGCCGCCCGCCAGCGCGGCGATGCGCCGCAGCCGGAGGCCAGCTTCACCGTGCGCCAGCGCGACCGCCTGCTGCCCATCCCCTTCTCCCAGGCCCGCTACCTCAAGGCCGAACTCAAATACGTCACCCTGGTGACCCCGGACGCGGAATACCTGCTGGACGAAACCCTGATCGCGCTGGAACAGCGGCTGGGCGACGCCGCCGTGCGCATCCACCGCAATTGCTTGGTGATGCGCCACGCGCTGCGCGAGCTGTTCCGCGCCAGCGCGGACGGCGAGGAACAATGGCAGGTGCGCCTGGCCGATATCGGCCAGCCTCTGCCGGTCAGCCGGCGGCAGCTGGCCGGCATCAAGCAATGCCTGCACCAGCAGGACTAGGCGCGCCCTTCCCTCCCCGCGCGCCGTCGCCATATATACAGATCACAAAACCAAAGCATCTGTAATCATTGATGGCAGAAAGCTGCGTTCTGCTTTTCAATCGCATCAAGCTTGACTTTAGTCATTTGTCATTATCAGAACTAAAACTATCATCCTTGCCCATGCGCACGGTTTGCGCGGCAGCGTCCCGCCGCCGGCCATACATTCATTTTTGGGCAAGGAGCGGTCATGCGGTCATTGAAAATCATCTTGTTGTCGTCGGCGTTCAACGGACTCACCCAGCGCGCCTGGCTGGAATTGCGCCAGTCCGGTCACCAAGTCAGCGTGCAGCTGTTCACCAATGAACAGGAAGTCAGCGCCAACATCCAGCAATCCGGCGCCGATCTCGTCATCTGCCCCTTCCTCAAGGACCGGGTGCCGGAAACCCTGTGGCGCGACGCCAGCCGGCCGGTGGTCATCATCCACCCCGGCATCGTCGGCGACCGCGGCGCCTCGGCGCTGGACTGGGCCATCACGCTGCGGGAAAACCGCTGGGGCGTCACCGCGCTGCAGGCGGTGGAGGAAATGGACGCCGGCCCGATCTGGTCCAGCTGCGAATTCGACATGCCGCCGGACGTGCGCAAATCCGAGCTCTACAACGGCCCGGTCAGCGACGCCGCCCTGTATTGCATCCGCGACGTGGTGGAGAAGTTCGGCACCGGCTTCAAGCCCGCGCCGCTGGACTACGGCCAAGCGCATGTGCGCGGCCGGCTGCAAGCCAATATGCGGCAAAGCGACCGCGCCTTCCTGTGGCAACAGCCCGCCGCCGAGATCAAGCGCCGCATCGACGCCGCCGACGGTCAGCCCGGCGTGCTGACGCAACTGGCCGGCGGCGACTACTACGTCTACGACGCCCATCTGGACTACCGCGCCGGCCAGCCTGGCCAACTGTTGGCGGTGCACGACGACGCCGTGCTGGTGGGCGCCGGTGAGCACAGCCTGTGGCTGGGCGCGCTGCGCCGCAAGCCGGAGGCCGGCGAAGAAACCTTCAAACGCCCGGCGCGCCATGTGCTGGCCGGCTTGCTGGACGACGTGCCGCGGTTGGACTGGAGCCTCGCCACCCATCCTCACTGCGAGGAAAGCTATCAGCCCATCCGCTACCGCGAATACGGCCGCGTCGGCGAGCTGACCTTCGAGTTCTACAACGGCGCGATGAGCACCGAGCAATGCCGACGGCTGAGCGAGGCCCTGCGCTGGGCCAAGGCCCAGGACACCAGCGTGCTGCTGGTGCGCGGCGGCCGCGGCAGTTTCAGCAACGGCGTCCACCTCAACGTGATCCAGGCCGCGCCGGAACCGGGGCTGGAAGCCTGGGCCAATATCCAGGCCATAGACGACGTCTGCCAGGAAATGCTGACCGCGCGGCAGCTGGTGGTGTCCGGCCTGACCGGCAACGCCGGCGCCGGCGGCGTGATGCTGGCCCTGGCCGCCGATCTGGTGTTCGCCCGCGGCGGCGTGGTGCTCAACCCGCACTACAAGACCATGGGCCTGTACGGCTCGGAATACTGGACCTACAGCCTGCCGCGCGCGGTGGGCGAGGAACAGGCCCGGCAGCTGACCGAAGCCTGCCTGCCGCTGAGCGCGCGCGAAGCCTGGCGTCTGGGCATGGTCCACGAGATCGGCCCGCACGACCCGCACGACTTCGGCGTCTGGCTGCGGCAGGCCGCCGGACTGGCGCTGAACGATGACCGCTTCCGCCCGCAGCGCGCGCGCAAGGCCGAGCTGGATCTGGAGCGCATGGAGCGCTGCCGCCAGACCGAGCTGCTGGAGATGCGCCAGGACATGGTGGAAAACCGCGGCCAGTTCCTGGACAAATGCCGCAACTTCGTGCTCAAGCGCAAAGCCTGCGGCACGCCGCAACGCCTGATCGCCGACTGGGCGCAGGCGCGCTGAGCAACGCCGAGACAGCGCTTTAAAACAGCCTTCAAAGAGCAAAGACCCGTCTCTTCAACGCCCAAACGGCCCGCCCTGGCGGGCCGTTTGATTTCAATCTCATCCCGAAAAACCACAGTATTGTTTTACGTACAACTACTTAAAACCCGCTTTTTCATCAGTCAAAGCTAAAAAATAGCCGCTCCTTCTTATAAAATCTGTCATCCCCTCTTTCCCCCTTCCTACGGTTGCTACATGCGGACACGGCTGGTTTATGCAGGATGCATCGCGATATGGCTGGTGCTGAGTGCGCTAGTGGCCCTGTCGGTCGCCAGTCACGCGCTGCTGGGCGCGGAGCAGCAATTCAACCGCGACGCCCTGCTGCTGTCCGAACAGCTCAATCAAAAACTGCAAAGCCATGAAACCGTGCTGGACAGCTACGCCACCTTCAGCACGCTGGACCGCAGCTGGAGCCTGCCGTCCGAGAAAAGGCTGGCCCGGCAACTGCTGCGCCGTTATCCACAGATCCAGTGGCTGGGGCATATCGAACGCATCAGTCCCGGCCAATTGCCGATGTTCAGACAACGCTTGAAGCAGCTGTACGGCCAAGCGCTGCCCCTGCCCGCCGCCAGCGGCGACGGCTGGGAAGGCCGCTTCGGCCTGTTCCCGCTCGCCTTCATCGAACCCATGCCCCAGCCCGGCCTGCTGGCCGCGGACCTGGGCCGGCTGCAAGCCGCGCGCCAAGCCCTTCAGAACGCGCTGGAAAGCGGACGGATGGAAATCTCCAGTCAGATCAAGTTGCCCGGCCTGCCGGCCGGCTATCTGCTGATCCGCGCCATGGACGATATGCTGAGCAAGCCGCTGGCCGCCCCGCTGGCGCCGGCCCACTTCGCCGCCATGGCGATACGCGCCGACAGCCTGCTGCCCAGCCCGCTGGCGCTGCGCGAGGGCGTGGAAGTGCGCCTGTTCCACCGCAACGACCCGCCGCCCGGCCCGCCCACCCTGCTGCGCGACGCGGCACGCGCCAGCGCTCTGGAAACCCTGCTCTTCCCCCGGCTGGAAGCCCGCCATCCGCTGGGCGGCGCCAGCCAGCCGCTCTTGCTCACCATCAGCCAGCAACTGGGCTGGCGGCAGATAGGCGCGTTTGAATGGGGCATGCTGCTATTCCTGTCGCTGGCCTTGCTGGCCGGCCTGCTGCTGGTGTCGCACCACTATCTGCAACTGGCGCACGGACGTCGCCAGCGCGAAAACCAACTGTTCTACCTGGCCAATCACGACCGTCTGACCGGCCTGGCCAACCGCAATCTGTTCTACGACCGGCTGCAACACGCCATCTCTCGGGTGGACCGCAGCGGCAAGCGGCTGGCCTTGCTGTTCCTGGATCTGGATCGCTTCAAACCGGTGAACGACACCTACGGCCACATCACCGGCGACCGCATCCTGCAACTGATCGCCGCCCGCATCAAGGAAGAATTGCGCGGCGAAGACACGGTGGCGCGGCTGGGCGGCGACGAGTTCGTGGTGCTGATGGAAGACATAGAATCCAACCGCGAGGCGGACAAAATCGTCAATCGCCTGAAACAGGTGATTCATCAGCCCTACGAGGTCAACGATAACCTGATCACGGTGGGCGTCAGCATCGGCATCGCCTATTACCCGGAGGACGGCTTGTTGATCGACGAACTGCTGACGGTGGCGGACCGCAAAATGTACGGCGACAAGCGCGAGATCGCGGCGGCGGGCGCCGAGACGGCCTGATCCCAGGCCGCCGCAACCCCGCCCCCGCTAATGCGCGGCCTCCCCAAGCGCGACGCCGGACGACGCCGTCTCCCGCGGCCGCGCCAGGCCGTTGAACCAGACATTCAGCGCCACCGCGCTGACCGTGGCCAACAGGATGCCGCTATGCAGCAGCGGCGCCAGCACCTCCGGCAGTTGCCGGAAAAAACCGGGCGATACCGTAGGAATCATGCCCAGGCCCAGGCTGATGGCCACCACCAGCAGATTATGCCGCTGCGTCTGATAGTCCACCTTGCCCAGAATCTTGATGCCGGTGGCCAGCACCATGCCGAACATCACCAGGCCGGCCCCGCCCAGCACAAAGGGCGGAATCGAGGCCACGATCAGCGACATCTTGGGCACCAGGCCAAACACCACCAGGATGCCGCCGGCCATCACGCACACCCAGCGACTGCTGACCCCGGTGACGCCCACCAGGCCGACGTTCTGGGAAAACGAGGTATGCGGGAAGGAATTGAACAGACCGCCGATCACCGTGCCCAGCGCGTCCACCCGCAGACCGCGCACCAAGGCAGCCCTGTCCACCGGACGCTCCACGATCTCCCCCAGCGCCAGAAACATGCCCATGGACTCCACGAAGATGATCAGCATCACCACGGTCAGCGTCAGGATGGACCACAGCTCAAAGCGCGGCATGCCGAAACGGAAGGGCGCGATGGGCGCGAACCAGGCCGCCTCGCCCAGGCCGCCCAAATTGACCTTGCCCAGCAGCAAGGCCAGGACAAAGCCGAACAGCAAACCCAGCAACACCGCGATATTGCAGAAAAAGCCTTTCAGATAGCGGGTGATCAATAGGATGAACACCAGCACCGCCACCGATACCCCCAGATAGAGCGGATGGCCGTAGTCCGGGTTGCCTCTGCCGCCGGCGGCCCAGTCTATGCCGACGCGGATGATGGACAGGCCGATGGACGTGATCACCACCCCGGTGACCAGCGGCGGAAACAGGCCGATCAAGCGCCCCATCAGCGGCACCAGCAACAGGCTGAGCACCCCGGCGCCGATAGTGGCGCCGAAGATGCCGGGCAGGCCCAGCGCCGGGTTGCCGCCAATGGCCACCATCGGGCCCACGGCGGCGAAAGTCACCGCCATGATGACCGGCAGCCGGATGCCCAGGCTGCGGAAGCCCACGCACTGCAATAGCGTCACCAGCCCGCAACAGAATAAATCGGCGCTGATCAAGAACGCGATCTGCTCCTTGGGCAAGCCCAGGGAACCGCCGATGATCAGCGGCACCGCCACCGCGCCGGCGTACATCACCAACACATGCTGCAGGCCCAGGGTGAACAGCTTGCCCGCCGGCAGGGGCTGATCCACCGGGTGCACCGTCTGCTTGCCATCCATGCTCGTCTCCTTGGTAGATGCCGGGCCGCTTTTTCAAACACGCGGTCCTGGCGACTTGCGGGTATTACACAATCGACTCCTTGACAGCAAAAAGGGAAGGCGGCACAGGCTCAGCCCGCGCCGCCCGGTTTGATCAGGCAGGGGCGCGACAAGACGGCCTCGTCGCAGTTGTCGCCGGCGCCGATGCGGTCCAGCAGAATGAAATCGCCCACCTGCTCCAGACAAGTCAGCGGGTGGTGCCAGGTGCCGCGGTGGTAGTTGACCCCCTGATCCCCGCGCGCCAGGAAGGCGCGGATCCGGTCTTCGTCCGGACGGTCGCCCATGCCTGCCGGCGCCACCACCACCACGCAGGCGGCGCCGCTGCAGGGAATGAAGGCCTGGCTGCCCAGCGGATGCCGTTCCAGCATGCGGATCTCCAACGGCAGGCCATGCGCGTCGCCGCGCGCCATGCTGATGCCGGGCTGGCCGCCGCCGGCCTCCACCAGGCCCAGCCGGTGATAGCGGCGAGTGCTGCCCTGATTGATGGGAAACCAATCGCTGCCGTCGATTTCGATCACATCGCCAAACGGGGCGAACGCCTGTTTGGTCAACGGTTCCAAGCTTAGAATCCTCATGCCTCGCTCCTCAACAGAACGCCATCGGCAAGGGCGAGCGGCTTAATCCGCCAGCCGTCCCCAAATCCGCAGCCGGCTGACCCCGCCGTCCGGGAAGATGTTCAGCCGCACATGGGTGACCGCGCCCAGATCGCGCAGCATGGTCTTGTCGTAAAAATGCTGCCGGTCCATCTCGGTTTTCTGCTCCGGCAACAAGTGCTCCCAAAACATGGCTTGGGTCACGATGGATTGATCGGTGCCTTGACGAACGTAAGCCGCCTGCACCGAGACCCGATCCGGGTAATTGCCCTTGAAATGCGCGGTGTCGACTTCGATGCTGTCCACCAGCGCCGCATGTCCCAGCTCGACGATGCACCAGTCGTTGCCCGGCTCTCGGCGGCGACGGGTTTCCCAGCCGTCGCCCATATTCACGCCGCGCCCCGGCATGATCAGCCGGAAGGGCACGCCGAAGTGGGCGTCGTTATAGGCGACGATGCGGCCGCCCTTTTCCAGCGCCGACACCTCATGCAGCGCGGCCGGGTCCTGTCGCGCCCAGTCGCAGGCGGGCTGGCCGTAGACGCGGAAACGCGCCACGCCGCCGTCCGGGTAAATATTCAAACGCAGATGGGTCCAATCGCGCGCATCGTCGATGGCGATGAAATGATGAGCGCTGGCGCCCAAGGAGGTGGCCGGCAGGATTTCCACCCACTCGCTGTCTTCATCCGGATCGCCGGCCGAACGGCAGGCGTCCACCGAGGCCGCCGGCGGGTAGTTGCCGCTGAAGTGGCTGGTATCGATGTCCAGTCCCTTGATCACCCCGGGCAGGCCCAGCTTGATCACCGCGTGGTCGTAGCCGCCGTTGCGGCGGCGGCGGGTTTCCCAGCCGTCCATCCATTTGCCGTGATCGTCGAACTCACCGACGATGAACACCGGCTCGGACGCTTGCAGCATCCGTTCCGCCGCGGCGAACCACTGATCGGAACAGGCCAGGACCCTGGCGCCGAAATCCGCCGCGGCCAGATTGGCGTAACGCCGGGCGAACTCCGGCACCTCGACCGCCGGGGCGTGCAGCGCCGTTCCCGCCGGGTGATTGACAAGCGCCATCAAACTTTCTCCTTATCAATGGCGTCGGCGCGCGCCCTCTGGCCGCGCCGTACGCCGTTCATGCCGCCAGCCGGCCCCAAATCAGCGCCAGCCCCAAGACGAGAAAAAACAAGGCCGAAACCTTGAGGAAGACGAGCCGCAGCACCGCCAGACGCTGGAAGAACAGCTCCGCCAACAGGCCGTACGCGGTCTTGCACGATAAATCGATCGCCACCCAGCCGGCCGCCATCCAGCCCAGTTGCGGCGCCAGCGGCGCTTGGGCGTTGATGAACTGCGGCAGCAGCGCCACGAAAAAAGCGATGTCCTTGGGATTGCTGATGCCCAGCAGAAAAGCATGGGAAAACCATTGCGCCGGCGCCGCCTTTCGGCTGCCCTGAGCCGCCGCGGCCCGGCCGGCGCCGCGCCAGGTCTTGAAACCCAGCCACAGCAGATAGCCGGCCCCCAGCGTCTGCAGGACGGAGAACAGACCGGGAGAGGCCAGGATCAGCGCGCCCACGCCCAAGGCGGACAAAAGCAGCAGCGACAAAGACGCCAGCACGCCGCCGGCAAACGCCGGCCAGGCGCGCAACAGGCCATGCTCGGCGCTGGTGGCGACCATGAACAGCGACAGGGGGCCGGGCACGGCGATCACCACCAGGATGGACAACAAGTACATGACAAGAATCTGGCTGGACATGGCGGCTCCGGTCTTGGCGCGGGATCAGGAAGAAATCAGTTCGGCCAAGCGCAGGCCGGCGATCCGATAGATTTGCTGCAAACAGGCCAGCCGTTCCGCCTCCGGCTCCGCAGCCAGCCGCCGCTGGAACTCGGCGATGACGCCGGCGCGCCCATAGCCGCGCACCGCCAGGATGAAGGGAAAACCGAAACGGGCCCGGTAGTCGGCGTTCAGCCGCCGCAACAACTCCAGTTCCTGCGGCGAACACTGATCCAGGCCGGCGCCGCCTTGCTCGGCGGCGGACTCGGCGGTCAACTCCCCGCGCAGCGCGGCCTTGCCGGCCAGCTCCGGGTGGGCGCGGATCAGTTTCAATTGCGCCCCCGCGCCCGCCTCCTCCACCTGCCGCCGCATGCAGCCGTGCAGGTCCGCCACGCTGGCGAACGGCCTCAGGCCGGCCGCCTGCGCCGCCACCCACGGCGAGTGTTCGAAAACGCCGCCCAGCGCAGCGACGAACTGCTCCGTCGGCAGGGCGTTGATGCGTTCCAGCGTCAAGGACATGGCCGCTCTCCGGTGAAAGGATGCGTCTCCCGCCAATGCCGGGCGATGTCCAGCCGCCGGCAGATCCATACCCGCGGATGACGCTCCAGATAATCGAGAAAACGACACAGGCCGGCAAAGCGGCCGGGCCGGCCGATCAAGCGGCAATGCAGGCCCACCGACAACATGCGCGGCCTGTCCGCCCCTTCGGCGTAAAGCACGTCGAACGCGTCTTTCAGATAACTGAAAAAATGCTCGCCGGTATTGAAGCCCTGCGCGGTGGCGAAGCGCATATCGTTGGTGTCCAGCGCATAAGGCACGATCAGATGCGGCTGCTCGCCGCCGTCGCTGCGTCGCACCAGGGTCCAGAACGGCAAATCGTCGCCGTAGTAATCGGAGTCGTAGAGAAAGCCGCCGTCGTCCGCCACCAGCCGGCGCGTATTGGGGCTGTCGCGGCCGGTGTACCAGCCGGACGGACGCTGGCCGGTCAAACGCCGGATCGCTTCCACGCAGCGCCGCATGTGCTCGCGCTCCACCGCTTCGTCCACCTGCTGATAATGCAGCCAGCGATAGCCGTGGCCGGCGATCTCGTGGCCCAGTTCCGCCAGCGCGCCGGCCAGCTCCGGATGCCGCTCCAAAGCCATGCCGACGCCGAACACCGTCAAGGGCAGGCCGCGCCGCTCAAACTCGCGCAGAATGCGCCACACCCCGGCGCGCGAGCCGTACTCGTAAATCGACTCCATCGACAGATGCCGCGCCGGGTAGGCCGCCGCGCCGATGATTTCCGACAAGAACTGCTCGGAGCCGGCGTCGCCGTGCAACACGCAACTCTCGCCGCCTTCCTCGTAATTGAGCACGAACTGCACGGCGATGCGCGCCGCGCCCGGCCAATTGGCCTCCGGCAGATCGCGGCCGTAGCCGATCAAATCGCGTGGATAATCCGCCTGCATGGCCATCCTTCCCGCTGTCAGCGCTTAAGATTGAACACCGTCCACGGGTCCAAATGGGGGTGGGTTTCCACCTTCATCCGCCGCTCGCAATCCTCCAGATGATGGTGCATCGCCGCCGCCGCGCCGGCGCGGTCCCCCGCCTCCAGCCGCGCCAGAATCGCCTCATGCTCGTCGAAGGAACAAGCGCTGCGGCCGGGCACATCGTACAAAGCGATGATCAGCGAAGTGCGCGAACACAGGCCGTGCATCAACTCGGTCAACACCTCGTTGTCGGCCAGCCGCGCCAATTGCACATGGAAGGCGTTGGACAGACGGATCCAGCTGACCCGGTCGCCGCGCTCGAAGGCGGCGCGCTCGTCGGCCACCATGCGCCGCATCGGCGGCAGGCGCTCGGCCAGATCGGGCAAGGCCAGCAGCTTGTCCAGAATCGCCGCCTCCACCATGCGCCGCGCCTCGAACACATCGCGGGTTTCCTTCTCGTCCGGCTTGGCGACGAAAGCGCCGCGGTTGGGCAGGATGTCGACGATCTTGTCGTGCGCCAGCTGGGCCAGCGCGCTGCGGGCGCTGCTGCGCGAGCACTGGAAGGCGTCGCACAGCACCGCCTCGGTCAGCTTGACCCCCGGCAATAAGCGCTGGTCTATCACCGCGTCGAAGATTTCCCAGTACAAGCGATCGGCGTCATTGCTCGGCGCGCCGTCGCCCACCAAGGTGGACGCTCTGGGCGCCGCGGCCGGCGTTCCGTTAGCGGAATGCAACATGTCCTCTCCCGGTATTTCCATATCCCGCTCTATGCCTTCAGAATTTTGTTGACAATTATTGTCGTTGGCAAACACTATCGTCAACATAAATTGTCGACAATTTTAAATCGCCATCGCGAACAACAAGATCGACAACAGGTCCGCCAGATCGGGCCGCACAACAAAGGAGAAACAACCGTGGGCAAATTGACCACCCATGTGCTGGACACCATGCACGGCAAGCCGGCGGCGGGCGTGCGCTGCCAGTTGTACCGGCTGGACGGAGAACAAAGGCTGTTGCTGGCCGAGGCGACAACCAACAGCGACGGCCGCTGCGAACGGCCGCTGCTGGAAGGCGAGCAACTGCGCGCCGGCGTGTACGAACTGCTGTTCCATGCCGGCGATTACTTCGCCGCCCAAGGCGTGAAGCTGCCGGAACCGCGCTTTCTAGATCAGGTGCTGCTGCGCTTCGGCGTCGCCAAGGCGGACGAAAACTTCCATGTGCCGCTGGTCCTGACGCCGTGGAGCTACTCCACCTACCGCGGCAGTTGACGCTGTTCCCGTCCCCCACCCGGAAACCTCGCCATGGAAAACTACCTGCTGGAGCTGGGCAACCTGCTGCTGCGCTGGTTGCACGTGATCGCCGCCATCGCCTGGATAGGCGAATCGATTTACTTCGTCATGCTGGACAACAGCCTGTCGCCGCCCGCCCCCGCCGATGCCCGGCGCGGCCTGCACGGCGAGATGTTCGCCGTGCACGGCGGCGGCTTTTACCATAACCAGAAATACCTGGGCCAACCGCCCTTCCCGCTGGACGACAAACTGCACTGGTCATTCTGGAAATCCTACGCCACCTGGCTGTCCGGCTTTGGCCTGTTCTCCCTGCTCTACCTGCTCAATCCCGCCTTCTACCTGGTCAACCCCGCCAGCCCCTGGGCCTGGGCGGCGGCCTTGTCCGGCGGCGCGGCCGCCTTAATCGCCGTCGCCTTCCTCTTGGGCGGCTGGCTGGCCTACGATCAGCTCTGCCGCCGCATCAGCCCGGACATGAACCGCGACGGCGCGCTCAGCCTGGCCGTGGCGCTGCTGATGGCGCTGGCGGCCTACGCCAGCAGCCACATCTTCCAGGGCCGCGCCGCCTTCCTGATCACCGGCGCAGTCATGGCCACCTGCATGTCGGCCAATGTCCTGTTCTGGATCATCCCCGGCCAGCGCCGCATGGTGCGCGCCATCCAGGCCGGCGACAAACCCAATCCGCTGGATGGGCTGCGCGGCAAGCAGCGCTCGGTGCACAACACCTATTTCACGCTGCCGGTGGTGTTCCTGATGATCAGCAACCACTACGCCTTCACCTTCGGCAGCCGCCACGCCTGGCTGATCATGGTGCTGTTCATCCTGTCCGGCGCGCTGATCCGCCAATACTTCGTGCTGCGCCACTCCGGCCGCCAGCGGCCGCTGCTGCCGGCGCTGGGCGGCCTGCTGCTGGTCGGCGTGGCGGTATTGGCCGCGCCGCCCCCGCCCAATACCGCGCCCGCGGCGCCGCAAGCCGCGGCGGACGCCCCTGAACCGGCGGCGGCGCAAACGGCGGCCGACGCCCGTCTGCGACAGATTCACGCCATCATTCAAAACCGCTGCCTCTCCTGTCACTCGGCCACGCCCAGTCAGGCCGGTTTCGTGGCGCCGCCGGCCGGCCTGAAGTTTGACGATGCGCAGGAGATTCTCATCAACGCGCACCGAATCAAGCAGGCGGTGGCGTCCAAATACATGCCGCTGGCCAATTTGACCCAGATGACCCAGGAAGAGCGCGAGACTCTGGCGAAATGGGGGCCGGCGCCCGGCCGCTAACGCAACGCCGACCCGTTTGAAAATGGCGAGCGGCTTAGCCATATGGGTTGACTGGGGATAACTTTCCCATTCCGCCCCATCTGTGGATATCTTGAAACGATCAAGAAGAAGCCGCCTCGCCTTGACCCCCGCCCGCCGCTCGGCAACAATCCCCCACGTTGCCGCCAAAACAAGCGGTACACGGGATTGGCGTCCCGTCCTCTACTTACCAACTTCTACTTACGCGGCATGCCGCGTGAGCAGCTTTACTATGGCCGTGCCATTTGGCAGGCGCATGGTGGCCCATGAGCCGACGCTTCAACGATTTGATTTGTTTAGACGCCAATCCTGTTCCCTCTTAATGGGCTCAGGTGCTTCATCTTGTGTTATTCATCAGGAGAAACACCATGCAACAGCCTCAAAACTTTCCCCCGCGCCGTCGCTACAAACTGAACGCTCTGGAACAACAAAGCGCACTGCTGCCCTTCGTCCGCTTCTGCCCCGGCCGCACCTACCCGCATTACTGGCAAATGCCCACGCCCAGCAAGGATCTCCTCGCCGACCACGCTTATGGCCGCGAATGCGCGGCTCACCTGTTGCAATGGCTGAAGGACAATCGGGAATACGTCGGCAAAGGCCTGCTCAGCCGCGTGGCGCGCGACATCGATTTTGACGACCGCGCCGGACGCGGCCAGTGGATGGGCTTTTTCAACTATCTGGAAATCATGATGCTGCTGGGCGCCGACCGGGTCCGGGTTTACCGCCATGTCGATAGCCAGCACCAGATCTACCTGGCGCTGGGACAGCGCTTCAGCCTGGAAGCGCGCTTCCGCCGCATCCGGCTGCGAAACCGCTAAGCGTCTTGCGGTGGGTATCGCTGCGCTCCACCCACCCTACGGTGGAAGGTTTGGTCGGGGGCATTTGTAGGGTGGGAGGAGCCGTAGGCGATACCCACCAAGCCCCGCCGCCAAGGTCCAAGCATCGGTCCCACCACGTTTCCGCGTGGGTATCGCTGCGCTCCACCCACCCTACGGCGGATGGTTTGGTCGGGGGTATTTGTAGGGTGGGTGGAGCCGAAAGGCGATACCCACCAAACCCCGCCGCCAAGGTCCAAGCATCGGTCCCATCGCGTTTCCGCGTCGGCATCGCCGCGCTCCGCCCACCCTACGGCGGATGGTTTGGTCGGGGGTATTTGTAGGGTGGGTGGAGCTGAAAGGCGATACCCACCAAAGCCCGCCGCCAAGACCCAAGCATCGATCCCATCGCGTTGCCGCGTGGGCATTGCCGCGCTCCACCCACCCTACGGCGGATGGTTTGGTCGGGGGTATTTGTAGGGTGGGTGGAGCCGAAAGGCGATACCCACCAAACCCCGCCGCCAAGGTCCAAGCATCGGTCCCATCGCGTTTCCGCGTGGGTATCGCTGCGCTCCTCCCACCCTACGGCAGGAGGTTTGGTCGGGGGTATTTGTAGGGTGGGTGGAGCCGAAAGGCGATACCCACCAAACCCCGCCGCCAAGATCCAAGCATCGATCCCATCGCGTTTCCGCGTGGGTATCGCTGCGCTCCACCCACCCTACGGCGGATGCTTTGGTCGGGGATATTTGTAGGGTGGGAGGAGCCGATAGGCGATACCCACCAAGCCCCGCCGCCTTTCCTTGCGCGTCACGCTTAAGGAGTGTGTGGAACGACGGCTACCGCAAACACGAGCCGGAATGAAAACGCGCGTCCTAGCCCTCAGGACGCGCCGCCTTGCCAACAGACGCCGCCGAGCATGGGTTCCGCCCAAAAAGGCGGACGGACGCCCTCCTCCGTTGTTTTGGCCATTTCCACCCAGGCGTCTTGCTTGCTCCACTCGTACAAGACGCCGGGCTGGATCAGATGCAGGTAGACGCGCTCGAAGGCGGACGACTCCAACAGATGATGGGTGGCGGCGGTCAGCGCCGCTTCCTGGATGAAGGCGGGAAACAGGGTGGTGGCGGCCACGCCGCCGAACTGCGGGATATTGGCCGCCAGCAGCAGGCTCAATTCATAGCCGGGCTTGGCCGCATAGCGCTTCACGCACTTGGCTTGGATACGGTATTTGATCGCGGCGATGGGCGCGTTGGGCACACTGATCGCCGCATCCTCGCCCTGCTGCGCCTGGCGCACTTCGCGGGCGCGCAGACAGCCCTTGCCGCCGCCGAACAAGTGCTCGTCCGCATGCACTTCCGTCACTTCGAAAGCGATCCGCCGGCCGTCGCTGAGGGTGGCGCCCACATCCGGCAGCGGCGGCGGCCAGGACTGCCGGTCCACTGCGTGCAAACCCTTGCGCTGCAATAAACGCAGCACCAGTTCCAGCTCTTTTTGCGCTTTTGAAGCCATCGGCCTCCCCCAGCCTGCGTCCGCTGGCGTTGCGGCGCGGCTGCGGCCGACAACGCCGGGGCGCGGTTATTTTGGCTATCGCTCAACCCAACCCGGCACAAGATATTTCTTTTTAGCACAAAAAATAAGCTATTCAGATTGGATTTAAAGTTTGATAAGCGATAGCGCTGCGCCGGGGGGCTTCAGTGCAGGGAATCTCCTTCGCCGGGCAGCACCACGAACTCGCCGTTCAGGCCGCCCACCGCTTCGCCGCCGCACTCCAGCGCCACGGCAAGCCGCAAGCGCCCCATGCGTCCGCGCCGCAAAGCCCGCTCCAGCTTGTCCCAGTCGGCGGCGTCCGGCGCGGCGGCGCGGGCGAGGAAGTCGGCGGCGATGGGCTTGTCGTAGCGCATGTCGTTGCCGTGAATGATGACGCGGCCGGCCAGGCCGCGCTCGCGCAAGCGCATGAACACCAGGCACCAGGCGGCGAGGATGGCCACCGCCGAGGCGCTGCCGCCGAACACGGTGGCGCGGTGGTTGATATTGGGCGCCAGCGGCGCGCTCAGGATCACCCGTTCGCCGCTGGCCTCGGCCACGCGGACCGCCATCGCGGCGGACAGCGGGATGTGTTGATGGAGGTAGTCTTCAAGCGCCTGTGGACTCATGTTGTTCTCCCGATTCGGCGCGCCCGGCTTTGGCGCCGCCGCCCTCATTCTGCCCCAAGAGGTGGCGCTGGAAAAACCACAGGCTATGGCCCAGTTGCAGCACCTGGTTTTCCCGTTTGGCCGCGCCGTGGCCTTCGTCCGGGAACAGGATCAGGCCGCCGTCCACGCCCTTGCCGGCCATCGCGCGGTACATTTGCAGCGCCTCGCCCACCGGCACCCGCGGGTCGCTGACGCCCTGGATGATCAGCAGCGGATCGCGCAGCTTGTCGATGTGATTGATGGGCGACAATTGCTCCAGCGCGGCGCGGTCGCGCTCCAGGTCGCCGTATTCGGCGGCGCGCAGCGCGCGGCGGTAGGGCGCGGTGTTTTGCAGGAAGCTGACCAGGTTGGCGATGCCGACATTGGACACGCCGGCGTCGTAGGCGCCGGCGAAGATGGTCATCGCCGCCAGCGTGGAATAGCCGCCGTAGCTGCCGCCCATCACGCCGATCTTGGGCGCCACGCCGTCCGCGCCCCACTGGCTGCGGATGTAGCGCGCGGCGTCTTCGATATCGGACAGCACTTGCAGCCGGCGCGGACCGTTGTCGCTGTCCAGCCAGCTCTTGCCGTAGCCGACGGAGCCGCGCACATTGGGCTGCACGTAGATGAAGCCGGCATCGACGAATAACTGGGCCTGCGGCAAGAAGCCGGCCCGGCTCTGGCTCTCCGGCCCGCCGTGAAAGTGGACCACCACCGGGCAGGGCGTGGCCGCGCAGCGCGTCGGCCGGCGCACGAACATCGGAATCGGCGTGCCGTCGCGCGCCGGGTAGCTTTCCAGGCTGACCTTGGCGAAGCCCCGGGTATCCAGTTCCGGCGCGGACGGCAACAGCCACTGGCTGAGTTTGCCGCGCTTGCTGTCCCAAACATGGCTGCTGGCCGGCGCAGTGTCGGTTTCCACGCTGAAGTTGACGTAGCGGCCGTCGCGGCTGAGGTTGACGACGTTGACCTGGGCCGCGCCGGGAAAAGCCGGCAGCTTCAGCGCGCGATAGCCGCGGCGGCCGTCCAGCGCCAAGGCCTTGCCGTAACCATCCTGGCTCAGGGTGTAGTAGACGCGGCCCCGCTCATGGTCGATGTTGAGGTTTTCCACGTCGCCGCGCGCTTCCGGCGTCAGCGCCTGGAAAACGCCGGCGCTCCACAGATAAAGACGGTGGTATTCGCCGAACTTATTGCTGCGCACCAGGTATTCGCCGTCGCGCAGGCCGAAGTCCATCCGATAGTCGACGGCCTCGCCCTGGCCCAGCAGCGGCTGCAAGGCTTTGCCGTCCGGCGTCCATAAATAGAATTCCGCGCTGGCGTTGCTCAGCGTCTTTTGCAGCAATAGACGGCCGTCGTCGCGGTGGTCGGCGATGCTCCAGGCCCCGCGCTCGCCGAACAGACGCTCGCGGCGGCCGTCGGCCAGCCGATAGCGATACAGGGTGTAGCTGTCGGCCCGCTCGTCGTTGCTGCGGTAGTACAGCCATTGGCCGTCCTTGCTGAGAAACTGGAACTGGGTCTGCACGCCGGGCTTGTGCTGGACTTCGCGCAGCGCGCCGCCGGCGGCGGCTTGCAGATAGAGGCCGGGATTTTCCTCGCCCTTGCGGTCGCGGCTGAGCACCAGCCAGCGCCCGTCCGGACTGACGTCCTGGATCAGGGTGGCGTCTTCGCCGCCGGTAAGCTGCACCGGAAAGCGTTGCGGACCGTCCAGCCTCCAGACCTGCGGCACGCCGGTGACGCGCCAGCTGAAATACAAGGCCTTGCCGTCCGGGGACAGCACGCCGGCGCCGGGCGCGCGCAGGTCCAGCATATTCTGCACTTTGCGGCTCAGCTCCGCCGGCAAGGGCGCGGCGCGGTAGCGCGCCACCTCCTCCGCGCTGACGCTGGCGGCGCCAAGGCCGCTGTAGCCGCCGGCGGCACAGTCATGAGTGGACAACATCATCAACGCTGCGGTGGATAAGGCACGGACCATCATGACGACTCCTGAACCATTGGGCGGGCGACCAGTATAGCGGCCATGACAAAGCCATCGCAATTTGCATTATTCTCATGCCGACTCTGCGACACTTTGTCGCATGCTAGGGGGATGAGCAGGCGCTAAACTGATGCGGCTAATCCTCATTCGCATTTGTCGCCGCCAATGGCCGACACGCGCGCTAACCCTGATCCGCAAAGAGCTACGATGAAAAAGATCGCCCTGCTGGCCTTGCTGGCCGCTTCCGGCTCCGCCCTCGCCCACGTCACCCTGGAAACGCCCACCGCCGCCAGCGGCGGCTATTACAAGGGCGTGCTGAAAATCGGCCATGGCTGCAACGGCAGCCCCACCACCGCCATCAGCGTGGAAATGCCGGAGGGCGTGCGTCTGGCGCAGCCGATGCCGAAAGCCGGCTGGGAGGTGGAGGTGAGCAAGAGCGCGGTCAAGCCTTTCGACAATTACGGCCGCAAGGTGAGCGAGGATGTGAGCCGCATCACCTGGAAGGGCGGCAAGCTGCCGTCCAATTTCTACGATGAGTTCGTATTCCAGGCCAAGATCGCCGCCCAGCCGGGCAAGCTCTACTTCAAGGTGAAACAGCTGTGCGAACAGGGCGAAACCAATTGGGCGGACATTCCGGCCCCCGGCCAGGACGCCCATGACTTGAAAAGCCCGGCGGCGGAGCTGACGGTGACCGCCGGCGCGGCCGGCCATCATCATTAAGAACCTATTTACGATCTGCTGCGCGTCGTGGAACGTGGCTCGGTGAGTACACCTTGGAAACGCTCATGTGCCTTATGTACATTCCGCTTCCTCTGCGGTTTTCGCCTTGTCTCGCCTTAGCGCGCAAGATCGTAAACACGTTCTCGGAACGGATTCCTTGCGCCGGCCTGATCCCGCTTGCAAGCGGGCCGGCCAAAGGCATGAAAAACGCCGGCGGCGAGTCTCTCGCGGCCGGCGTTGTTGCATGGATGGGTGGGATCAGCGGAATAAGCCTTTGAGCAGATCCGCGCCCTGGGACAGCAAATCATCGCCCTGCGGCAGCTGGCCGTTGGGGGTCAGCTTGTCCACCAGGCCGGGCAGATGTTCGGCCACCAGTTGCGACACTTGCCCCTGGTCCAGGCCCACTTTTTCCGCGATGCCGGCGAGTTGATCGCCGCCCAATACTTGCTGGATCTGCTCGGCGGACACCGGCAGATTCCCGCCCTGCCCCACCCAGGACGACACCAGCTCGCCCAGACCGCCTTGCTGAAACTGTTCCAGCAGTCCGGACAAGCCGCCTTGTTGTTGCAACAAGCTTTGCAGGGCTTCGCCGGCGCCGCCTTCCGCGCCGCCGGACAGCAAACCGCTCAAGGTATCGAATAAAGCCATGGTGCTCTCCTGTTTGCCGCGCACGGGGCGCGAATCTTGGTGAATGTCCCGCCGGATCAAGCGGCCAGCAGGCCCGCCAGCCCGCGCATGGTCTGCCAGGGGTCGCCGACTTCCACGCCCTTGATCTGACGGTCTATGCGCGCGCATTCGTCCAGCGCGGTCATCAGCTTGCGCGGGCCGATGCGGCGCAAGGCCGGTTCGGCCAGACGCTGCTTGTCGCCCCACAAACGCAGTTCGCGCGCCATGTCGCGCGCGTTGCGCCCATCCTTCAGGCCCTGGCGCAGACGCAGCAACATGCGCACGTCTTCGGTCAGCGACCACAACACCAGCACCGGCGCCTCGCCTTCGGCCATCAGGCCGTCCAGCATGCGCAGCACCCGCGGCACGTCGCCGGCCAGCCAGGATTCGGACAGATGGAACACGTCGAAGCGGGCCACATTGGCCACCGCGGCGCGCAATTGCTCCAGCGTCAGTTCGCCGGCCGGATACAGCAAGGCCAGCTTGTCCACTTCCTGGCGCGCGGCCAGCAGATTGCCCTCCACGCGATCAACGAAGAAAGCCAGCGCCTCGCCGCCCAGCACCTGGCCCTGGGCCTTGAGCCGGCGCGTGATCCAGCCGGGCAGCTCGGCGCGCCCCACCAGGCGGGCCTCCGCCGTCACCGCCAGCTTTTCCAGCGCCTGGAACCATTTGGACTGCTGCTGCGCGCGCTCCAGCTTGGGCAGGGTGATCAAGGTCACCGTGTCCTGCGGCGGCTGCGCCGCCAGCTGTTGCAGCGCTTCCGCGCCTTCGGTGCCGGGTTTG
This sequence comes from Chromobacterium rhizoryzae, assembly GCF_020544465.1. NCBI lineage: Bacteria > Pseudomonadati > Pseudomonadota > Betaproteobacteria > Neisseriales > Chromobacteriaceae > Chromobacterium > Chromobacterium rhizoryzae. Next base: position 337,606 of record NZ_CP066126.1, on the reverse strand, counting down.
CCGTTGGGAATGCGGATTTCCAGCAGCTTGCGCTCGGCGAACAGCGAGACGCTGCTCATCGCGTCGCGCAATTGCGACCAATCGAAACCGGCCTCCACCGTCAGCACTTCTCGCTCCTGATAGCCTTGCTCGCGCGCCGCCTGGCGCAGCGCGTCGGCGGCTTCCAGCGCCAGCAGCGCTTCCTCGCCGTGGATCAGGTAAAGCGGCGCCAGGCCCTTGCCCAGCGCCGCGATCAGCGCGTCAGGGCTTAGGCTGGGCATCGGCGGGCTTCAGGCTTTGCGGGCCGGTCAGCGGCGCGGCGGCCGGCTTTTTCAGATAGGCCAGCCGGCGCACGATCTGCTCGGCCGCGTCGCGGCGGGCATCGGCCCAGATCAGCGCTTCTTCCTGCTCCTTGCCGAGGATGGCGCTGTCGGAGTAGTTCATGCTGCGGCGCACGACCACCGTCATGTCCGGCTCCACCGGCACGCCGAACAGCACTGTGCGCACCACGGCGGTGTAAGTCAGCTGGTACTCGTTGATCTTGCCGCCCACGTTCAGGGTCAGGATGTCCTTGGACTGATTTTCGCTGAGGATGGTCACCACCGCCTCGGCCTGCTTGGGATTGCCCAGCACTTGCAGACGCGGGTCGCGCGCCAGCACGGTGCGTACGTCGCCGGCCACCGCGGTGTTGCCGCCGTCGAAATACATCGAGGCGAACGGCAGCGGCTTCATCGGGCCGCCCAGACCGCGCAGGTGGAAGCCGCAGGCGCTCAGCGTAAGGGCCAGCAGCGCCAGCCACAGCCATTGCAGGGAAAGTCTCATTCGCGATTCCTTATCGGGAAACAATGCTTGCCTGGCCCGGCCCGGGGCGCGATCCGCGACCCGGAGCCTAAGCCACGCCGGTTTACAGCACGATGTTGACCAGGCGGCCCGGCACCACGATGATTTTCTTGGCCGGTTTGCCTTCCATGAACTTCTGCACGTTTTCATGCGCCAGCGCCGCCGCCTCGATCGCGTCCTTGGCCGCGTCGGCGGCCACGGTGACGCTGCCGCGCAGCTTGCCGCCCACTTGCACCATCAGTTCGATCTCGCTCTTGATCAGCGCGCTCTCGTCCACTTTCGGCCAAGCTTGTTGCAGCAATTCGCTGCCCGGACGCAAGGCGTTCCACAACGCGTCGCAGATATGCGGCACGATGGGGGACAGCAACAGGGTCACGGCTTCCAGCGTTTCCTGCGCCACGGCGCGGCCGGCGTCGCCGGAGGTGTCGGTCTTGTCGTAGGTGTTCAGCAGTTCCATCACCGCGGCGATGGCGGTGTTGAATTGCTGGCGGCGGCCGTAGTCGTCGGCCACTTTCTGGATGGTGGCGTGCAGCTTGAAGCGCAGGTCTTTCAGGCCGGCGCTCAGTTCGCCGCCGCTGTAAGCCGGCGCCAGGCCGGTTGCGACATGCTCGTTCGCCGCCTTCCACAAGCGCTTGAGGAAGCGGAACGCGCCTTCCACGCCGGCGTCCGACCATTCCAGGCTCTGCTCCGGCGGCGCGGCGAACATCATGAACAGGCGGGCGGTGTCCGCGCCGTAGTTTTCAATGAATTCCTGCGGGTCCACGCCGTTGTTCTTGGACTTGGACATTTTCTCGATGCCGCCCACCACGACCGGCAGGCCGTCCACGCGATGCTTGGCGGCCACGATCTTGCCCTTGGCGTCGCGCTCCAGCACCACGTCCTGCGGCGCGATCCAGTCGGTGGCGCCGTTGGGCAGTTCGCGATAGAAGGTTTCGCACACCACCATGCCCTGGGTCAGCAGGCTCTTGAACGGCTCGTCGCTGGACACCAGGCCCTCGTCGCGCATCAGCTTGTGGAAGAAGCGCGCGTACAGCAGGTGCAGGATGGCGTGTTCGATGCCGCCCACGTACTGGTCCACTTGCAGCCAGTAGTCGGCCGCCTTCTTGTCCACCATCGCGGTGTCGCACTTGGGCGAGGCGTAGCGCGCGTAGTACCAGCTGGACTCGACGAAGGTGTCCATGGTGTCGGTTTCGCGCTTGGCCGCGCCGCCGCATTTCGGGCAGCTGGTTTCGTAGAATTCCGGCATCTTGGCCAGCGGGGAGCCGGCGCCGTCCGGAATCACGTTCTCCGGCAGCGTCACCGGCAGGTCTTTTTCCGGCACCGGCACGTCGCCGCAGCTCTGGCAGTGGATGATGGGGATAGGGCAGCCCCAGTAGCGCTGGCGGGAAATGCCCCAGTCGCGCAGGCGGTATTGGGTTTTCTTCTGGCCGGAGGCCTTGGCTTCCAGATCGCCGACGATGGCGTCGAAGGCGGCGGCGAAGTTCAGGCCGTCGTATTTGCCGCTGCCCACGGTGCGGATGCTGTCGTCCTTGGCGGCGTACCAATCCTGCCAGGCGGCGGCGTCGAAGTTGTCTTCGCCGCTGGCCGGCGCGTAGACCTGCTGGATCGGCAAGCGGTATTTGTTGGCGAACTCGAAATCGCGCTCGTCATGCGCCGGCACCGCCATCACCGCGCCTTCGCCGTAGCCCCACAGCACGTAGTTGGCCACCCATACCGGCAGCTTGGCGCCGGTCAGCGGATGAACGACGAACAGGCCGGTGTCCATGCCCTTCTTTTCCATCTTGGCCACGTCGGCCTCGGCCACGGAGCCGGCCTTGCATTCGGCGATGAAGGCTTGCAGCTCGGCGTTGCCGGCCGCGGCCTGGCTGGCCAGCGGGTGTTCGGCGGCCACCGCCACATAGGTGGCGCCCATCAGGGTGTCGGGACGGGTGGTGTAGACCTTGAGCTGGCCGGCGTGGCCGATGCTGGCTTCGTCGTAGGCGAAGGCCACGTCGGAGCCGAAGCTCTTGCCTATCCAGTTGCGCTGCATGGTCTTGACCTGTTCCGGCCAGCCGTCCAGCTTGTCCAAATCCGCCAGCAGCTGCTCGGCGTAGTCTGTGATGCGGAAGTAGTACATCGGGATTTCGCGCTTTTCCACCAGCGCGCCGGAACGCCAGCCGCGGCCGTCCACCACTTGCTCGTTGGCCAGCACGGTCTGATCCACCGGGTCCCAGTTGACCACGCCGTTTTTCTTGTAGATCACGCCTTTTTCAAACAAACGGGTGAACAGCCACTGTTCCCAGCGGTAGTAGTCCGGCTTGCAGGTGGCCAGCTCGCGTTCCCAGTCCAGCGCAAAGCCCAGGCTGTCCAGCTGCTGCTTCATGTATTCGATGTTGGCGTAGGTCCAGGCCGCCGGCGCGCCGCCGTTTTTCATCGCGGCGTTCTCGGCCGGCAGGCCGAAGGCGTCCCAACCCATGGGCTGCAGCACGTTGAAGCCTTGCAGACGCTTGAAGCGGGCCAGCACGTCGGTGATGGTGTAGTTGCGCACATGGCCCATGTGCAGCTTGCCGGACGGATAGGGGAACATCGACAGCGCGTAGTATTTGGGACGCGACGCGTCTTCCACGGCTTTGAAAGCGGCAGTCTTCTGCCATTTCTGCTGGGCGGCGGCTTCCACCGCGCGCGGGCTGTATTGTTCTTGCATGGCGATCTTTATCTGGACTCTGAAATACAAAAGGCGGGCTGCCCGGAGGCGCCAGTGATGCGCTCCGCTCCGGATAGCCCGTCCGCAAAAAGGTTGCCCCCATTATAACGGCGTCTTCGCTTCCGCGATAAGACCCCAAAAAAACAAATGCTTGGCCGGCTCCTTGACCCGTCGCCGTCAAGGGCAGGGCTTGACGCCCCAGCCTTTGCGGCCGCGCCAGCAGGAGAAATCCTCCTTCACCGAGCGTATGGTCCAGACATTGCCTTCGCGGGAGAGCTGGAAGCGCTGGCGCATGCCCTTGACGCTGTCGTCCATCAGACCTTCGCGCAGCAGCGCGATGCTGGCCTTGTCGAAGGCTTCCGGCGGGCTGGTCTGGATCACTTTCAGGCTGCGGTATTCGAACTGGCCGTCTTCGCCCAGCCGGTTCTTGGCGAAGCGCAACACCACTTCCAGCGGCAGTTCGCCGGGCTGGCCGGCAAAGGGGAAGCGCGTCTCGTCGCTATAGGCGGAGGCGGCGGCGGGCATTCCGGCCAGTAAGGCCGCGGCGCAGAGAACGATGGTTTTCAATTGCCAGTCTTTCCTTGTCGAAAACCAGATTCGACCGGCCTACGCGCCAAATAGTTGCGCGGGCTTAGAAGCGATTCAAAGTCTGCCGCGCTTCGGCGATACCGCGTTGAAAACGCTTTCAGGATGCTCATGCGCCACCTGTGCATTCCGCTTCTTCAAGCGTTTTCGCCTTGTCTCGCCTTCGCTCGCGAGATCGTAAACACGTTCTTAGACCCGGCCGGCCAGATGGGCGTCGCGGAAGCGCTCCAGTTGCCGCAGCAGCGCCTCGAGTATGCCCGGCTCCCACACAGAGTGGCCGGCGGCTTCCACCAGTTCGTAGTGGGCCTGCGGCCAGGCCTGGGCCAGCCTCAGCGCGGTGGAGGGCGGGCAGACCACGTCGTAACGGCCTTGCACGATGGCGGCGGGAATGTGGCGGATGCGCGCCAGCCCATCCAGCAGCGCGCCTTCCGGCAAAAACACGCGGTTGACGAAGTAATGGGCCTCCAGCCGCGCCAGCGACAAGGCCACGTATTCGCTGCCGGCGCGCTCGGCGGCATCGGCATTGGGGCGCAGCGCGACGCAAGCGCCCTCGTAGCGGCCCCAGGCGCGGCAGGCCGGCAGGTGCACCGCCGGGTCCGGATCGGTCAGCCGCCGGTAATAGGCGGCCAGCAAATCGCCGCGCTCCGCCTCCGGGATGGGCGCGACGAAGCGTTGCCACTCCTCGGGAAAGAACTGACCCATGCCGTGCAGAAACCAGTCGATCTCGCGGCGCTCGCCCAGGAAAATGCCGCGCAGAATCAGGCCGCTGACGCGTTCCGGATACGCCTGGGCGTAAGCCAGCGCCAGCGTGCTGCCCCAGGAGCCGCCGAACACCAGCCAGCGCTCTATGCCCAGTTGCTCGCGCAGCCGCTCGATGTCCGCCACCAGATGGGCGGTGCTGTTGTCGCGCAGCTCGCCGCGCGGCGAGGAGCGGCCGCTGCCGCGCTGATCGAACAGCACCGCGCGGTAAAAACCGGGGTCGAACAACTGGCGGCAGGCCGGCACGCAGCCGTCTCCGGGCCCGCCGTGCAGATAGAGGACCGGATACCCCTGCGGCTGGCCGCACTGCTCCCAGTACATGGAATGCAAGCCGTCCAGCGGCAGCATGCCGCTGGCAAACGGTTCTATCGGCGGATACAGCATGGCTTCTCCATCAAAAGTTCGGTTTCTCAGAGCCTGTTCAAAGGCTCGCGAGCCAGAGCGAGACAAGGCGAAAATTAGCGAAAAAGCGGAATGTACGAGGGGTACTGAGCATTTTGAGCTGGTTTTTAACGCCGTATCGCCAAAGCACAGCAGACTATGAACAGGATTCTTAGCCGCGCAGCAGGCTATACAACATCTCACTGGCCATCGTCGCCATCAAGGCGGCGAACACCTGCTTCAAACGGGCCACCGGCAGCTTGTGCGCGGCGCGCGCGCCCAGCGGCGCCATCAGCACCGTCATCAGCATCAGCGCCAGCATCGCCGGCAGGTAGATAAAGCCCAAGGCGCCTGCCGGCAAGCCGGCAACGCTCCAGCCGCTGTAGAGATAGCCGACGGCGCCGGACACGGCGATGGGCCAGCCCAAGGCCGCGCTGGTGGCGATGGCGGTGTGCACCGGCACATTGCACCAGCTCATATAGGGCACGCTCATCGAACCGCCGCCTATGCCCACCCAGCTGGAGATCATGCCTATCGCGCCGCCGGCGCCCCACTGCCCGGCCTGGCCCGGCATTCCGCGGCTGGCTTGCGGCTTGAGATTGAAGAACATCTGCACGGCGACCAGGTAGGCATAGCCGACGAAGAACCATTTCAACGCCAGCCCGGAAATCGCGCCGGCGATCAGGCTGCCCAGCAAGGTGCCGACCACCATCGCCGGCGCCATCGCCCGCACAATGCGCCAGTCCACCGCGCCCTTTTTATGATGAGCGCGCACGCTGGACAGGCTGGTGAACACCATTACCGCCAGCGAGGTGCCCACCGCCAGATGCTGAGCATGGTCGCCGCCCAGATGCGCGGCGGACAAGACCCCCAACACCACGGGCACGATGACCAGGCCGCCGCCGACGCCGAGCAGGCCGGCCAGAAAGCCGGCCACCGCGCCGCAGGCCAGCAGCGCCAGAATCAGCGGCACGCTCAGCATGCCAGCAGCTGTTCAGTGATATAGCGCCATTCGTCCTCGCTCAGCGGGGTGATGGACAGCCGGTTGCCGCGCTTGAGCACCGTCATCTCCGCCAGCGGCGGGTGCCGGCGCAGCTCGGCCGGGGACAGCAGCCGGGTCTTGCGCAGGAAACGCACGTCCACCGCCAACCAGCGCGGCGCGTCGGGAGAGGACTTGGGGTCGTAGTAAGGGCTTTCCGGGTCGAACTGGCTGGAGTCCGGATGCGCGGAGGCGGCGATTTCCGCCAGGCCGGCCACGCCCGGCTCCGGGCAGGACGAGTGCCAGAACAGCAGCCGGTCCCCCTCTTGCATGCCGTCGCGCATGAAGTTGCGCGCCTGGTAATTGCGCACGCCGGTCCACTCGAACAAGCGTTCGGGCTCGGCGGCGAGATCGTCGATCGAGGTATCGTCCGGTTCGGACTTCATCAGCCAGTATCGCATGGGCAATGTCTGTTAATCAGTCAGGGAAAGGGTTAACGCTTGCTCAATCTTACTGGAAAGATTGCGGCTTAGGCTGTCTTCACCGCCCCGAAAGGGGGTTCTGAAGCGATATGGAAAGGGAAGACCATGAAAACGCATGAAAAACAGCTGGTGATGGGCCTGTTGCTGAGCGGCGCCTTGAGCGCCTGCGTGGTGGTGCCGCCCCGGGCGGCGCCGGTAGTCGTCAGACCCGCGCCGGTGGTAGTGCGCCCGACGCCCGTCGTGGTGACGCCCGTCTACGGCTATTACGGCGACTACGGCCGCCGCCCCTGGCGCTAAGCCGCGCGCAGATACAGCCAGCCGCCCAGCAAGGCCAGATTCAGCGCCGCGCCGCACCAGAACAGCAGCCGGAACGGCTGCTTGACGGTTTTGTGGCGAAACAGCCGGCGCGCCATCAGGCCGCCGGGCCAACCGCATAGCACACCCAACCACAGCAGCCGGGCTTCCGGCGTGCGCGGCCCGCCGCGCTCCGCCGCCCGCTTGTCGCGCCAGTACAGAATGAAGCAGAGCAGGCTCAAGCTCAGATACAGCCACGCCACCGCCCACTCCAGCCGCCCCAGCAGGGCCAAGGCCGGCAAAACGGCCAGGAAGACGATGGCTATCGGCATAGGGGGCTCAAAGGCAGCCGGCGCAAGCCGGATTCGGTCAGCAAATAATCCAGCCGGACGTCCCAGGGCTCGCGCGGCACGCGCTCGACGCGCTGGCAATCGTAGGCCACGCCCACCAGCAAGGGCTTGCCGAACAAGCGCGCGCGCTGGCGGAAGGCCAGCGTGGTGTCGTAGAAGCCGCCGCCCTGCCCCATGCGATAGCCCTCGTCGTCGATGGCCAGCAGCGGCACGAACAACACGTCCAGCCGTTCGGCGCGCAGCGCCGGGCCATCGTATTCGGCGATCCGGTAGCGCGGATGCAGATACCAGCGGTCAGCCGCGCCCAGACGGCTGAACCACAGCCGGCGGCCACGCTGCGGAATCTGCGGCAGATAGACTTCCGCGCCGCGCCACAACGCTGCGCTCATCAGGATTTCCAGATCCAGCTCCGAGCCGGCGGCCAGATAAGCGCCCACGCGCTTGCCGCGCTTGAGCAGCCGCGAGGCGTAACGCGCGATCACCCGCATCGCCTGCAAACGGTAAGAAGCGCTCAGGGCCTGACGCGCGCGGCGAATTTTCCTGCGCAATGCGGGCTTGTCGACGGAAAACGGATCGGAAACAAGAGAGGGTGCGGTCATGGCAGAGGGGGGAGCCCCCGCGAGTGTCGTTCGGGCAAAATTCGCTTGTACCCTGTTTCCAGGGAGGGCCGCCTGCCAGTCATTTCGGGCGCATCCTCAAGAGGACGCGGCACGCCCATGACTCACGCTGGCAGCCTGAAGCGAACGCATTGGTACAAAGGAATTGTGTGCCTTCACAAACACCGCAGGGGGTACTGACCTTGGTGTTCGCCAGCGGGCTGCGGTTTAAAACAGCGCTTGCTGGCTTTCGCGGAGCGCCTGGTCGGCTGCTTCGCTCATACTGCGTATTTTACGCTGAAACGCCGCCATCTCCAAGCCCTCTCCCACTTTTGTCTTCAACAAATCGTGGGCGATGTTCAAGGCGGCCATGATGGCGATCTTGTCGGCGTCCATCACCTTGCCGTGCTGCTGGATCATTTCGATCTTGCCGGCCAGCAGACGCACCGCCTCTTGCAGCGTTTCCTTTTCTTCCGCCGGGGTGCCGATGGTGAAGGAACGTCCCAGCAGTTCGATTTCAACCTGAGCCACGTCGCTCATTCCGCATCCTCCGACGCCTTGGGCAGGCGCTCGACCAGAGCCGCCACCCGCGCGCGGGTTTCGTTCACTCTGAAGTTCAGCTCCGCATTGTCGCGCAGCGCTTCGGACAGCGCTTCGGCAAAACGGCCGTTTTGTGTTTCAAGTTCGCGAATGCGCGCCACCAACGCCGTCACCCGCGACTCGAGATATTCCAGTTCCTTGTCCATGGCGGCGAGGATAGCCGGCGCTCACTTGGCCGTCAAACCCAGCCGCTGCCGCGCTGTGTCCAGCGCGAGACACAGGGCCGCCGCGCCGTCCACCAGCCGCGGGCCGGGCACGACCATGGCGTCGCCCGGCAAGGCGAACAAGGCGTCTTTGGCCACCGCCGGCAGCGTCTGCCAACGACGCCACATCCGCAGGCTGGCCTCGTCACCGGCCAGAATGGCCTGCGGACGCGCGGCCACCACGGTGGCGGCGGACACTTGCGGCGCCGGCTGCCGGACATCGCCAAACACGTTGACGCCGCCGCATAAGCTGATCAGCGGCCCCATGAAGCTTTGATCGCTGACGGTGAAAATGGGCGTTTGGCTAACCTGATAGAACACCCGCACCGGCGCGCGCGCGCCGTAACGCCGGCGCAACTCGGCCAGGCGCTGGCGATAGCTCGCGGCCGCCTTGCCGGCCGCGGCGTCCACGCCCGCCAGCCGCCCCAAGGCCAGCATTTCCTTGGCCACGTCGTCCGGCTGCAAAGGGTGACTCAGATAGACGGGAATGCCCAGGCCGCGCAAGCGCTCCAGTTCGCGCGGCGCGCCGCCGTCGCGCCAGGCCACCACCAGATCCGGCCGCTGCCGCATCACCGCCTCCAGGCTGAAGCCGGTGAAGCTGCCCACCCGCGGCAAACGCTTGGCGGCGTCCGGATGGTCGCTATGTTCCACCGTGGCCACCAGCTTGTCGCCGGCGCCCACCGCGTACAGCATTTCCGTGGCGTGCGGCACCAGGGTCAGAATCCTTTGCGCCGGCTGCGCCAGCGTGATGGTCTGGCCACCGCCGTCCTGGGCGCTGACCGCCGCCAAAGCCGGCAGCGCGCCCAGCAGCAAGGCCAGAACCGGCAACCGTCTCATATCTCGCCTTTCAACACCAGCGGCAAGCCGCAGGCCACCAGCGTCACCCGCTGGCAGACCTCCGCCACCGCTTGATTCACCCGCCCCAGCTCGTCGACGAAGCATCGGGTCTGGGCATTGGCCGACACCACGCCCCAGCCGATTTCATTGCTGACCAGCAGCACCTCGCCTCGGGCCTGTTCCAATGCCGCCAGCAGCGCGGCGCGTTCCTGTTCGAAACCGGCGGTGTCGAAACCGCCGTCCTCGTTGAAAAAGCGCATCAGCCACATGCCCAGGCAGTCGACCAAAAGCAGGCCGCCCGCCGCGTCGCGACGCAGCAGCTCGGCGGCCAAGCCGCGGCCGGCCTCCGCTTGCGACCACGCCGCCGGACGCCGTCGACGATGGTGTTCGACGCGAGCGGCGAACTCGGCGTCGCCGCCGCGCAGCTCGGCCGTCGCCAGATAGCAGACCGGACCCGGGTGGGCCAAGGCCAGGGTTTCGGCGTAGCGGCTCTTGCCGCTGCGCGCGCCGCCGGTGATCAGGTGGAGCATGGTTACACCTCTACACTTTTACTGCGCCTGGTAGGTGACGCCGAGATAACCACCTAAACCACTGGTGTTGTAGCCATAAGCCGTGGTGTAGCGTTTCTCGAAGACATTGGTCAGACGCATCATTGCCGTCCATTCCTTGGCTAAACGGTAGTTGGCGAACAGATTGGTCAATGAATAACCGCCCAGCGTGACTGGAACATTGGGATAAGGCCGGTAGTCAACATCCGGACGCTTGGCGCTAGCCTGCCATTCAACCCCTGTGATCGCCTTACCCCAGTCATAGGCGGCACTCAGTTGAGCAAAGGCACGCGCACGACGTTGCAACTGTAAATGGCTGCTCTCATCAATCGGATCCTGGTAGGTAGCCGAACCGCTAAGATCCCACGCACCATATGTAGCAGCGCCGGACAAAGTGACGCCCCTAATATGGGCATCACGATTGAGGGAGTGGTCTTTCTGATAAACAATCAGGTTTTCAATTCGATTATCAAACCAGGACAGTTCCAAGCGGCGGCCTTTACCAAGCCACTTCAAGCCCAGCTCGATATTACGCGAGGTTTCAGGCTGCAATGACGGGTTGCCATAGTTGGGCCAATACAAGTCATTGAAGGTTGGCGCCTTGTATGCCGTTCCATAGCTGGCACGCGCAGTCAACTCATCGCTGAAGCGATAACCATAGGCCAGCTGTCCTGTCGTCTTACCTCCAAACTGGGAGTCCCTATCATTGCGTAGGTTTGCCTGCACCAAATTATGGCCGAACTCCCCGGAGTAGCCTACAAATCCGGCATTATTGGTGCGTTGAGTCACCGAGTACCCATTCGGCAAATAAGTAGATTGACCGTCAACATTCTGCTGAGTATGCACCGCGCCAGCCAAGAAAGTGCCTATGCCTGTCTTGATATCATTCTGCCAGAACCATTCATTCTGACGAGTTTCTATCAAGCTGCTACGGTTAACCATATCACTGGCAACCCACGTCTCTTGACGATCAACGGTATGACTGAAACGCAAAGTGCTGGACCAATGATCAGTCAACGCGTTTTTTGATTGAATCGTAAAGCCGTTTTGCCTGTTTTTCTGCAAATCTTCGCCCACAGACGATTGGTCGAAATCAAGTTTGCTAAAGGTTTGAAAAGCACGCACTGTCAGTTCATGCCCCGGCAACAGTGTTTGGGTAACGTTAGCGCTATATGAAAGGTTGCGATACGGATCTCGATCCGGATTGTAGTTTGAACTGTCCCGATTCGTCGCGGAAATACCTTCGTTCATTTCATGGTTCAAATTCAGGCTGAACGCCGTATTCTCAACTTTACCGCTGATCCCTGCCCCGGCCTTCATCAGGCCATGGTCGCCCACACCAAAGCTGGCATTCAACTTGGGACTACCTTTGCCTTCACGAGTAAAAATCTGGATCACACCACCAATCGCATCCGCGCCATATAGACTGGAACCAGACCCTCTCAAAATCTCCACTCTCTCGATCTGTTCGAGAGGAATGTTCTCCACTGCGCTGGTGCCTGTTGTAGCCGAGACGATACGCACGCCGTCCACTAACACCACCGTCTGATTGGCGTTGGCTCCACGCATGAAAATACTGGACGGTGCACCACGCGTTCCCGTACTGACAATTTCCAGGCCACCTTGACGCGACAGCAACTGAGGTAAGCTGGTTGCCGCTGATTGCTCAATCTGCTCACGCGTAATCACACTCACATCGGACAAGGTCTTGGAAATTTCCTGCGGCTGGCGCGTAGCAGTCACCACTACCGGATCCCCGGCGAACTCGGGCACATTGGCGGCATAGGCCTGGCCGGCGCAGGCCAGCGAGACCAGCAAGGCGCATTGTTGGGGTTTGAACATGAAACACACTCCACATCGAATCTGGCCGCCGCGACGGCATGGTTAGGAAGAGTGCGAAGAAGGCATGAAAAGGGGGACGCCGCGGCAGGACGCCGGGCCGTCTGTCGGATCGCCTCCCCGCGATACTCCAGTGCGGCCGCCTTCCGGGCGGCCATTGGGCGGGCGCGAGTGTGGTTTCCATGATCGCGCATGCCAGCAGGCCGGTCTCCGGGCTCGGCCTTGCGGCGATGCGCCTTCCCATCCGATGGACAGTGGCCCTTGCATCGCCTGGGCGTTGAGGTTCAACGTCTCGCGCGTCGAGCGCGACTCGGTTGAACAGCTTCACACGCCAGGCCTTACCGTTGCGGGGGCAGCGCCGGTCTTGCACCGGCTTCCCGTTTCATCCGCGGCGCTTGAGCCGCGGACACCTGCTAGGTTCCGGATTATACCGGAGAGCATCCCGACGGGATGGCGCCAAAAGAAATATGTTTAGTTAGGATCAAATCGTCCACCGGCTGCGGGTTGCCCCGGTGGCGGGCTATCGCTTAAAGTCGCCGCTGAATCACTCTCTCATCCAGGCTGGAGTTGGCCATCTCATGACATTCATCGATACCTTTCGCTCACCCGATTTCGCCGCCTACCAGGCCGCCCGCGCCCGCCAGGCCACACTCACCAAGCCGGCGGGCAGCCTGGGCAGGCTGGAAGAGCTGGCCTGCCGCTTCGCCGCCTGGCAGGGCAAGGTCTGCCCGGACGCGCTGCGGCCGGCGATCACGGTGTTCGCCGGCGATCACGGCGTGACGGCGGAAGGCGTGTCCGCCTATCCCTCGGTGGTGACCGGCGAAATGGTGCGCAATTTCGCCAATGGCGGCGCGGCCATCTGCGTGTTGGCGCAAAGCCTGGACGCCAGGCTGGAGGTGGTGGACGCCGGCGTGCTCAGCGACGTCTCCGCGCTGCCCATCGTCCACGCCAAAGTGCGGGCCGGCACCGGCAATCTGGCCAGGGAGGCCGCAATGACGCCGGCACAGGCGGAGGCCGCGCTGGAAGTGGGCCGCCTGGCCGCGCGCCGCGCGCTGGACGGCGGCGCCAATTTGCTGATCGCCGGCGACATGGGCATAGGCAACACCACCGCGTCCGCCGCGCTGATCTGCCGGCTGGCGGACTTGCCGCCGGAACGCATCGTCGGCCGCGGCACCGGCCTGGACGAGGCCGGCCTGGACACCAAGCGCCAAGTGGTGCGCACCGCGCTGGCCCGCGTCGCCGGACGCGATTTGTCCGCGCTGGACATCCTGGCCGAGCTGGGCGGCCTGGAAATCGCCGCCATGGCCGGCTTCTATCTGGAAAGCGCCGCGCAAGGCGCGCCGGCGCTGGTGGACGGCTTCATTTCCAGCGCCGCCGCGCTCTGCGCGCTGGCGCTGGAGCCGCGCGTGGGAGATTGGCTGCTGGCCAGCCACCGCTCGGAAGAAACCGGGCACCTGCTGGCGCTGCACGCGCTGAAGCTGGAGCCGGTGCTGGACCTGGGCATGCATCTGGGCGAGGGATCCGGCGCCGCCTTGTGCGTGCCCTTGCTGCAAATGGCCATCCGCCTGCACAACGAGATGGCCACCTTCGCCGAGGCGGGCATCACCGGAAAAGCGGAATGAACCCCTATACCCTGACCCTGTTGCGTCACGGCGAAATCGATCATGAGGGCCGCTTGATCGGCAGTTGCGATCTGCCGCTGAACGCCACCGGACACATTCAGATGGCGCAAAGCTGGCAGCGCATTTGCGCGCTGGCGCCGGTCACCGCGATGGCCAGCTCGCCCTTGCAGCGCTGCCGCGAGTTCGCGGTCCAGCACGCTCTGCACGGCTCGCTGACGCTGAAAGTGGACCCGCGCTTCGCGGAAATGGACTTTGGCGACTGGGACGGCATGGACGTGCAGGTGCTGGCGCAGCGCTATCCGGACTGGCGCGCCAAACTGGCGACCGGGGAGCTGACGCCGCCGGGCGGCGAAGCTTACGATGGCTTCCGCACCCGAGTGCTGGCCGGCCTGTCCGAGTGGATGACCACGGCCAGCGGCAGCCACCGCGTGCTGGTCACCCACGGCGGCGTCATCACCACCTTGCTGGCGGAGTTGCTGGGCGCCGATTTTGCGGTGGCCAAGCTGATGACGGTGCAGCGCGGCGGCTTTGCCCAATTATCCATCCTGGACGGGCACCCGGCCTATTTGATGCGGCTGGAAGCACCGTGCGCGGACTGATTCTGGCGCTGCAGTTCCTGACCCGCCTGCCCACGCCGCAGCTGCGCGAGTTCAAGCCCGAGTGGCTGGCCGACAGCGCGCGCTGGTTCGCCGCGGTGGGCTTGATCGTCGGCGCGCTATTGCTGGCGGCGCTGACCCTGGGCCGTTTGAGCGATCCTTGGCTGGCGGCGCTGCTGGCGCTCTTGATGTGGACCTGGGTCACCGGCGGCCTGCATCTGGACGGCTTGGGCGATCTCGCCGATGCGCTGGGCGCCGCCCACCGTTCGCGCGAACGTTTCTTCGAGGTGCTGAAAGATCCTCACGTCGGCAGCTTCGGCGCGCTGGCGCTGATCCTGGCCGTCGTCGCCAAGCTGGTCTTGCTGATGTTGCTGGCCAAACAGCCGGCGCCGCCCTGGGGCCTGCTGCTGATCCCCGCCTGGTGCCGCTGTTTCGCGGTGTACTGGTCGGCCAGCCTGCCGGCGATCGCGCCCGGCAGCGGCGAACGCTTCGCCTGGCGGCGGCACGGCCCCAGCTTGGCGGTCAACGCGGCGCTGCTGGCGGCGCTGTCGGCCTGGCTGGCCCCGGCATTGCTGCTGGCGCCTTTGGCGGCGCTGGCCTGGCGGCGCTTCCTGCTGCGCAAGCTGGGCGGCATGACCGGGGACTGCCTGGGCGCGGGCATTGAGCTGTGCGAAATCGGTCTCTTGCTGCTTTTGGCGGTCCGCTGGCCGGCGCTCTAGCAGCGCTGCAACGATACCGCCATCTCCCCGTCATCCCGCGGTGATGCCGAGCGCGGATACTGGCGGCGTCGTCATCGCACGGAGCCGCCATGGCCCATCTGGAGATCAGCTGCGAGCGCGGCCGGCTGGACCGCGACATGATTCAGCGCTTCCTGTCTCAAACCCACTGGGCGCAAGGCCTGACGCCGGAGCAGCTGGACAAGGCCATAGCGCACTCGCTGGTGTTCGGCGCCTACCGCGGACAACGGCAACTGGGCTTTGCCCGCATCGTCACCGACTACGCCAGCTTCGCCTATTTGTCCGATGTGTTCGTGCTGGCCGAGGCACGTCGCCTCGGCGTCGGCCGCGCCTTGATGGAGGCGGCGCTGGCCCACCCCGAGCTGCAGCAGCTGCGGCGCTTTCTGCTGGTGTCCCGCGACGCGCGCCCGTTCTACCGCCGGCTGGGCTTTGCCGAACTGCGCGACGGCGAACGCTATATGGAGCTGCGGCGCGAGCCGGCGGCACAGCCGGCGCGCGCCTGGTCCTGGTTCCGCGCAAATAAAAACGCCGCTTGATGAGAGCGGCGTTCTTGCATGCGTCAACGGTTCAAAGCGTGCCGGCCAGCTTCTTATTGCGCATCAGGCACAGCATGTCACAGGCCAGATGCGCGGCGGCGAGGGCGGTCACCTCGCTATTGTCGTACGCGGGCGCCACTTCCACCACGTCCATGCCGACGATGTTCAGATCGCCCAGATTGCGGACGATCTTCAAAGCCTGAGCGCTGCTGAGGCCGCCCGGCACCGGGGTGCCGGTGCCCGGCGCGAAGGCCGGGTCCAGACAGTCGATGTCGAAGGTCAGGTAGACCGGGCTGTCGCCGATCACTTCCTTGATGCGCGCGATGGTGGCGTCCACGCCGTTGTCGTGCACCCAGGGCGCGTCCAGCACATTCATGCCCATGAAGTCGTCGTTCCAGGTGCGGATGCCCACTTGCACCGACTTCTTCGGATCGATCAGGCCATCCTTCACCGCCTTGTAGAACATGGTGCCGTGGTTCAGGCTGTCCGGCTCATCGTCCGGCCAGGTGTCGCAGTGCGCGTCGAAATGCAGCAGCGCCAGCGGCTTGCCGTATTTCTCCGCGTGCGCGATCAGCAGCGGGTAGGTGATGAAATGGTCGCCGCCGAAGGTCAGCATCTTGGCGCCGGAAGCCAGGATGGTGCGCGCGTGCTCGATGATGGAGGGCTTGATGGTCAGCGGATTATGCGCGTCGAACCAGCAATCGCCGTAGTCGATCACGGCCAGATCGTCGAAGGGGTTGAAGCCCCAGGGGAAGGGGCTCAACTCGGCCAGCTGCACGCTGGCGGCGCGGATCGCCTGCGGACCCAGCCGCGCGCCGGAGCGGAAGGTGGTGGACAGGTCCAGCGGAATGCCGGACACCACCACGTCGGCGCCGGTCAGATCTCGGCTATAGTTGCGGCGCATGAAGGACAGCACGCCGGCATAAGTGTTTTCAATGGAAGAGCCGTACAGGCCCTGACGGCGGATCGCGCCGTCGCCGTAAATGGTTTCGCTCATGAATACTCTCCGCGAGAGAGTACGCCGGGCTCAGGCGTCCCGACGATTACCGTCCATCTTGCACAGCCGACGGCTTGAGGCTGCCGCCCCCCTTGGGGCGGAACCCCGAAGTTTGCCGCGATGCGCGCGCACGCACAAGAGCCAATCGAATCAATGGCTTTCCAGCTGGATGCGCCACAGCCGAAAACGCAGTCTCACGTCGTACCAGACCGGGCGCAGCCCCAGCAGAAACAAGAGCAGCGCCAGCGGCAGGGTGAAGCTGTATCCCATATGCTTGAAGCCCAGCGCGCCCACCACGCCGCCGCCGAAAAACGACAGCAGGATCAGCAGATAGGTGCGCAGCTTGACGCGGTTGGCGCGCACGTCCTTGACCTTGGGCATGCTTTCCCGGCCGTAGTAGCTGAGCTTGGCCAGCTCGATGCCGATGTCGGTGGCGATGCCGGTCATGTGGGTGCTGCGCAACAGGCCGCCGGACAGCTTGGTGACGATGGTGTTGTGCATGCCCATGATGAAGCAGAGCAGCATCACGGTCAGCGGGGTGAAAAAGCCCTTGTGTAAGGACAGCGCGGCCCCCAGCAGGCCAAACAGCAGCAGCAGGCCGGCCTCTTCCATCATGGACACGCCGTAACCGCCGCGCAGACGCTGCCGGCGCGCCCACAGAATCAGCCAGGAACTGTGCATGGCGCCGGCGATGAAGCACAGCAGCATCACCAGCAAGGACAGGCCCAGCGTCACCTCGCCCAGCGCGAACTCGTCAGCCATGCCGGACACGATGCCGGACATGTGCGAGGTATAGCGGTGCACGGCGAGAAAACCGCCGGCGTTGAGCGCGCCGGCGATGAAGGCCATGGACCATCCCAAATGCCGCAAGGTGCGGTCATTGAAACGGCCCCGGTCCAACAGCCGGGTGATGTTGCTTCGTCTGGACATATCCTGCTGACAGAATGAACAACGGCGGCCAGAGGCCGCCGTCATCGGAGAAATGAAGACCTGCGCCTGCGCCCGCTTGGGGCGATGCTTGATAGTGCATCGCCGCGCCGGCGCTGGCAAGCGGTCAGATCAAGACTATCCGTCTCATCCGCAGGATTTCAGGCCGATTCCCGGCGTCAGCCGCTTTTGCAGCCCCTTGAGCTTGTCGGCCTGCTGCGCGTCCAGCGTCTTGAAGCTGAGCGTGGTCTTGCTCGCCTTCTGCCCCTTCTGCTGCACCAGCGCCTTGTCGTAGCCGGCCGCCTTCAGCCGCGCGGCCAGACCCTTGGCCGCGTCTTCCTTGCCGAACAGGCCCAGCGACAGATGGCCTTTGAAGTCGTCGTTCTTGACGATGTAGTTGTCAAAGCCCTTGCCCTTCAGTTCCGACGACAGCGTCGACGTCTCCGCCTGGGTGGCCAGCGGCGGATAATAGACCCAGAAGCGCCCGCCGCCGGCGGTTTCTTCCTTGCTGGCCTCGCTCAGCTGGCCGGCCTTGAGCTTGAGCTGCGGCACGCCGCCCTTGACCCTGGCCAGCAGCTTGTCGTCCAGCGGCCCCCATTGCAGGCAGGCCGCGACGGCTTCCGCCGGCTTGGCCGTTTCGGCCTTGGGCTCCGGCTTGGCGGTCTCCGTTTTGGCGACCTCCGCCTTGGCGGCCGCTGTTTTCGGCGCAGACGCTTCCTGGGCCTTAGGCTTGGCCGCGGCCGGCTTGTCCGCTTTGGGCGCGGAAGATTCGCGCAGCGGCTCCGCCGCCGGGGCGGACGCGGCCGGCGCGGAGGCGTTCGGCTTCCAATTGGCCGGTAGCAGCTTGACCAGTTCCGGGCTCACTTCCTGCGCCCGCACGTCCGCCGGCGGACGCTGTTTGAACGAGCCATACATCGCCACCAGCAAATTCAGCACCACGACCAAGGCTAGAAACCACTTCATTTTTCGTCGGCCACTCTTAATAAGCCCAATAACACCAGATTATCCACGATCTCGACCGGCCCGGCGAGCCAAGGCGCCAAGCGCGCCGCGTCGCCGCCGGTCAACAGCACCCGCACCGGAGCGCGTCCGGTATGCGCCTGCAATTGCCGACGCTGCGTTTCCACCGCGCCGGTCAGCGCGTACACCGCGCCGCTGGCCAAGGCGTCTTCCGTGCCTTGCGGGAACGGCGTCACCACGCCGGCGGAACGGTCCAGATTGGCGGTGTTGCGCGCCAGGCTGCTCAACATCAGCTTCAGCCCGGGCACGATCAGCCCGCCCAGATAATCACCCTCGGCCGTCAAGGCCTCCACGGTCAGCGCGGTGCCGGCGCAGGCCACGATCAAGTCGTCCCTATGCAGTTGCCGCGCGGCCAGCACCGCCAGCCAGCGGTCGGCCCCTTGCTCGGCCGGGTTGCGGTAGGCGTTGCGCACACCGCCGAAACCGGCTTCCGCCCGCACCCATCGCAAGGGACAGGGCGTTGCCGCCTCCAAGGCTTGCGCCGCCTCCGCCCGCGCCACCGACGCGCCCCAGGCGGCCGTGATCGGCCATTGTCGCCAGACTTCAGCCAGGCTGGCGATGTCGCCGTGCTCCACCGCGCCCTGCACCAGCCAGTCACGGCCATCATGCACCGCCCATTTGACCCGGCTATTACCGGCGTCGATCAACAACTTCATGCCAGTTTCCTCAAACTGACCTCGCCGGCGTGATACGTCTTCACGCCGTCGGCGGTGTCCACCAGCAGGGCGCCGCTCTCGGCCACGCCGCGCGCCACGCCCTGCACCGGCTCGCCATGGGAAAAACTCAGGCAGACCGGCGCGTCCTGATGCGCGGACAAGCTCATCCACTCCTGCCGCAAGGGCACGAAGCCATGACGGTCGAAATCGCTCAGCACCCGGTGCAGTTCGTTCAGCAGCTCCGCCAGCAACGCGCTGCGCGCCAGCTTGACGCCCGCCTCGGCCAAACAGGCCACCGGCTGATCCACTTCGCCCGGTTCGCCCACATTCATGCCGATGCCGATCACCACCGCGGTCGGGCCCAGCGCGTCGCCGGACAGTTCTATCAGGATGCCGGCCAACTTGCGCTCGTTCAACAACACATCGTTCGGCCACTTCAAGGCCACCGGCGCGCCCAGCCGCCGCAGCGTCCGAGCCAAGGCCACCCCTACCGCCAGGGACAGGCCGGCCAATTGGGACAGGCCGCGGTCGAAGCGCCACAGCAGGGAGAACGTCAGGCCCGAGCCCAACCGCGCCTGCCAGCGCCGCCCCAAGCGCCCGCGGCCGGCGGTTTGCAGCTCCGTCGCCAACACCAGGCCGTGCAGGCCGCCGCTGGCGGCGCGCGCCAGCAGCTGGGAATTGGTGGAGTCGGTGCGCTCCGCCACCGCCAGCGTGAAGGTATCCGCCGCCGCCTCGCTCAGGCCGTCGCGGATGGCCGACACGTCCAGCCATTCAAACGGCGCTTCCAAGCGATAGCCCTGCCCGCGCACGCTGAATACGGTGACGCCCAGGTCTTGCTGGATGGCGTGCACCGCCTGCCAGACCAGGGTGCGGGAACAGCCCAGTTCGCCGGCGATGTCTTCGCCGGAATGGAAACGGCCGTCGGCGAGACGGCGCAGCACCGCGAAAGCGTGTTCGCTCACCGGCCGGCCTCGCTGCCCCGAATCTTATTCAAGGTGGAGGTGGTGGAGGTGTCGAACAGGAAGGGAATGGAGTGCACCTGGCCGCCGCGCGCTAGCGTCTCGGCGCTGCCGACGATCTTGTCCGGCGTCCAGTCGCCGCCCTTGACCAGCACATCGGGACGCACCTGCTCTATCAGCTGCGCCGGGGTGTCTTCGTCGAAACAGATCACCAGGCTGACGCTTTCCAAGGCGGCCAATACCGCCGCGCGGTTGTCCTGATGATTGATGGGCCGGTCGTCGCCCTTGCCCAGACGGCGCACCGAGGCGTCGGTGTTCAAACCCAGCACCAGGCTGGCTCCCAAGGCGCGCGCCTGCGCGAGATAGGTCACATGCCCGCGGTGCAGGATATCGAAGCAGCCATTGGTGAAGACGATGGGGCGCGGCAAGGCCGCCAGCTTGTCCGCCAGCTGTTCCTGAGTGCAGATTTTATTTTCGAACAAAGGTGTCGGGTAGGACATCGGCTTCCTTCAAACTCGGCAATCGTCCATGGGCGGCCACGCTCCCATGGACATCAAGTTGCGAAGGATACCACAGCCCCCCACCGCTGCCGCTAGCCAAGCCGCGGACTCCGGTCCGCGGCTGTCTCGTTTCGCCCTCAGCGCCAGCAATTGCTGACGGTGCCGCTGGCAGCGCTCTTGCTGCCCAGGCTATTGAGGCTCAGCGTGCCGCAGCTCTCTCCCACCTGCCCGCCGGCCGGGGCCGCCTGCAAGGTATAGCCCTGGCCGTTGGCCAATGTGGCGGAGGCGCTCAGATCGCCCATGGTGATGGTGTAGCGGTTGTCCTGGCTGCTAATGCTGGAGGAGGCGTAGCTCAGCGCGGTCAGCGAGGAGGCATAAGCATTATTCAGCGTGAAGTATTTTTCCTGCGCCTGGGCGATGGCTTGCAGCTCGGTCTGCACTTCGGCCCGATAGGTGCGTTGCACGTAGTTGGTGTACGACGGCAAGGCGATGCTGACCAAAATGCCGATAATGGCCACCACGACAATCAGCTCTATCAAGGTGAAGCCGCGATGTGTCCGCCGCGCCGCTTTGCTGCGATATCCCATTCCCCATCCTCAGTTATTGGTCAGTTCGCGCCAGGTGACGCGCTTCCAGCTACGCCCCAAGTTCCAGCCCGTGATCGAGGTGCTGCCCGTGGTGCTGCTGGACAGCGAGTAGACCTTGCCGCTCAGGACAAAATCGGTGGTGCCCAACGAGCCGCCCATCTGCTTGCCGATGATGGGCTTGTAGTTGCCGGAGGAGTCCGTCGTCTGCGCCACGGTGTCCGCCAGCTTGGGCTTGATCCCGGCGCCGCCGTTATCGTACTGCACCCGCAGAATATAGGCGGCGTCCTTGGGCGTGCAAATATCGCTGGTATCCGAAGAAGGGATATAGGTCTGATATTCCAGCGTCTTCGAATAATAGTTCAGCATCCCCACCACCCGCTCGCCGCTGATGTTCAAATCCTCGTACCAGCCCAACTTGCCGGCGGTGGAGCTGATCGAGCCGTACTGCGTCGAGCAGCTCTGGTTCGCCGTCGCGCTGGCCAGCGTGTAGTCTTTCCAGCTGATCGAGGTATTGGTGGCCTGCCGGTAAGTGGTGCCGCTGATTACATTGGTGGATAGGGTTTGTTGCAACAACAGACGGCGATCGCAGACCGGCGCGCCCCAGTCCCAAATGCCGTACACACTGTGGCTGTTGGATTCCGGCGTGCAGCTACTGGTCTTGTCGCAGCTTTCTATGTATTTGCCGGTGCCGAACATCACAATCCGGTTGCTATTGCTCGCCGAGGTGACGCCGTTGCTGACCGGCATGGGCGCGGTCACCGGCGCCAGCACGATGGGCTGGGCCACGCCGCTGCTGTCTTTGGCGCTGAACAAGGGCACGCGGTTCAAGGCCACCTTCCAATTGGACGGCGTGCCGGAGCTGAGGTCGAACTTCCACATATTGCCCTTCAGATCCCCGGCGTAGACCACGTCTATCGTGCCGTTGCCGTCCAGATCCACCGGCTCGATGGTGGAGAGGCCGTTAGGCGACACCGCGGTGCCGGACAAGGTGGACAGCTTGTAGTAATTGCTGTTCAGGACCCAGCTGACGCTGGAATCCAGCGACAGAATCAGCAGGGCGGCGTCGCCGTTGGTGCTGTTGTAGCCATTGTGGCTGACCACATACCACTTGTTGTCGTTGAGTTTGATGATCTGCGGCGCGCCGAACACATAGCCCATGTCCAGATCGTTGGTGGCGTTGAACTCCCATTTGGCGATGGAGGCGGCGCTGCTTTCGCTGAAGGCGTCCGGATTGGTGATATCCAGCAGATACAAGCCCTTACCGCCCGCGCCCAGGCCGCCGGCCAGATAGCTGCCCCAGGTGCTGCCAATCTGGGCGTCGACGGCAACCGGGGTCGAGTCGACATAGAAGTTATGGGTATAGGAGTTGCTGGCCAGCAGGTTCAGGTTGCCGAACACCGGCGAGGGGATGTAGGCCAGCAGTTCTACGCCGGTGGTAGCCTGAAAGCCATGCAGCATGCCGTCGTTGGCGCCCACGTACACCATGGAGGAACGGCTACCCTTGCTCGTCACGAAGGACTGGTAGCTGGTGCTGCTGTAGTTCGGATCGCTGGAGCCGTTCGCCGGCGCCGGGATGTAAGCCGGCGAGGAGTTGACGATGTCTCCCAGCTTGGTGGCGGGCCGCGGCCGGAACTGGGTGCTGCCGTAGCCCTCGTTCGCCGGGCTGCCGCGCAGATAAGTCAGCCGGCTTTGCGTCACCGAGCTGAGCTCGGACGAGGACGCCCGCAGAGCCTGCTGCTGCACGGTGTTCAGGCTGGACCACTGGAAGGCTTGCCCGCCGCCGATGCCGCCGCTGGAAGTGATGATCTGGCGACCGGTGTCGCTGCTCACCTTCAGCTTGGCGTTCCACAAGGGATTGCTCAGGGACAGGCTGGTGCCGCTGACCAGAATCTTGCGGGCGCTCAAATCCCCGGACCAGTCCGCGCTGTTGACCGAGGCTTCGTAGTAATAGGTGTCGCCGCTGATCGTGGACTTGCTGCCCACACCGGCCGAACCCGAGCCGTTCTGATTGCTGATGTTCTGGAAGGCCTGATCCAGCTGCGCGTTCAATTTGGACGGGTTGCTGACCAGCGAGTAATTGTCGGGGTTGCCGTCGCCGTCCGCGTCCCATTGCCAGACATTGTTCGGGTCAAAGGAATTGGGGCTGCTGGGATTGGTCTTGTTGTCGGTGAAGCCGCCGTATTTGGCCATATACCACAACGGGCTCTCGAACAGCGTAGTCGAGCCCTTGGTCGGATCCAGCGTGAAGGTGGCGGTGAAGGTCAAGGGCAGCACCTTGCAGCTAGCGCTGCTGAGACCGTAGTTCAGCGGGTTGTAGCCGGACTGCCCGCTGCTGGTGCCTATGCACTGAGTAGCGCTGCTTGACTCGTTCTCGCGCACCACCAGGTAGGCGCCGGCCTTGTTCTCGGTGGAGGCCCCGGCCAAGGGTTGCACACCGGAGATGATAAAACCCAGATGGTTTGCGTAGCCGCTGGCCGCATAGGTGGAGTTGACCGTCACCTGCACCTGATTGCTGCCCACCTTGCTGATCTGATAAGTCGCGATAGCATCCAGGTCGTAGTCGCTGCCGAACTCGCTATCGTCGAAGTTCACCTGAAAGGAATAGGAACTGCCGTCGCTGGCCGCGCTGGTCAGGAAGAAGTTGGTAATGGTCAAGGTATTGCTTGCGCCAATCACCACCTTGCCGAAAGGCACCAGCGTCACCGAACCGCCGGTCAAGGGCACGGTGATCTTGGGCAGGGGCGAAGACAGCCCCACCGCGAAAGTGCGCACCGGCGCCAAGGTGGCGCCGCTGGGCGGACTGGTCGGCGTCACCAGGATATTGGTGCGCGCATAATAAGCGGC
This sequence comes from Chromobacterium rhizoryzae, assembly GCF_020544465.1. NCBI lineage: Bacteria > Pseudomonadati > Pseudomonadota > Betaproteobacteria > Neisseriales > Chromobacteriaceae > Chromobacterium > Chromobacterium rhizoryzae. The sequence continues at coordinate 313,670 of NZ_CP066126.1, read as the reverse complement.
CATCGCCGCGTAAAAGCTGCCCTGCCGCGTCGGCTCCTCCGGCGACAAGCCGCGGACATCGAAATTGGAGGCGGGCTTGCTGGTCGGCAAACCGTCGGCGGTGCCGCCGGACACCTCTCCTATCATCACGTTCTTACTACCGCTGCCAAACTGGTAGCCCCACAAGGTGTTGCCCAACTGGCTGACGTTCATCCCGCTCAAATCGTTGCTGTAGGAGAAGCCCCAGGGCGAGCCCGGCATCTGACTGTCGTAAGAGGTCAAAGCCTCGCTGATCACGGTGACAAAGGGCTTGGTGCACCAGGCCCTGCCGTTATAGGGGTTGGTCCAGCTGGTGATCTTGGGCAGGCCCAAAGTACTGGTATCGATCGAGGTGGTGCCGGTGATGAATTTGGGCCCGCTCTTGCCCGCCAGATAACGCAGGCCCTCGTAATACATGGTGGCCACCGGGTTGCCCCAGTTGCCGCTGCCGCTGGTGGAGGTGTCGTAGCTGGAGCTGGGCTTATTGATCCTGAGGCGGTCGATCGTATCGGCCGTACCCCCAGCCTTAAAAGTACCGTCGCTGTTCAATTCGTCGCCGAACTTGCCGATGGCGTCGCGCAGCACCCCGCCCAACTGCGGCGAGTCATACGAGCCGGTCAGTAAGCCAAACTCCATATTGCTGCTGATGCCGTATTTGTGCAGCAGACCGGTGGGCAGGTAATTGCTGCCGTACTGATTGCAGTTGCTCTCCAGCAAGCCCGCCACGCACACCCGCACTTGCAGGGTCAAGGCGGTGAAGTTCTGAGACAGCTTGCCGTTGCTCTCGGTGCTGACCCAGTCCGTCATCACGTTCTTGGTGGGATCCATCGCCGCGATCCGCAGCACCGGCGTACCGGGATAGGTGCCGCTATCCATGTTCACCATGACGATGTTGCGGCCCGCCGACAGCATGCTGGCAATGGTGCTGGTAGAGGTGCCGGCGCCGTTTTCATACTTGGACACGCCCAGCGTGGTATCAACGTAGGAGGCCAAGGACACCGTGGGGCTAATGGAAATGACGCTGCCGAAAGATTTGCCCCAGACATGGGCGTCCAGCGGGATGTTGGAGCGGATCAGCGTCGCGGGCGAAGCGCTGGCCCGCTTGCCGCCATACAGCGATTTGCGCAGCACGTCGATGCGCGACATGGTGACGTAGTTGAGGAAGTCCCCGCTCCAGTGCGAGCCGTCGCAGGTTTTGTCGCTGGTCGTCGCGTAAGGGACGAAAGCACTGCTGGATGAGCTATAGGTGTAACACTTGAAGGAGTCGAAATAGCCGTAATAGTCGATGGACTTGGGCTTGTAGCCGATATCCGGCATCCCGACACCATCCAGATCGGTATAGTCGTTATAAGCCGCGACAAACAGATTATGGCTCTTGCCCATCACCAGCAGATTGATCGGGTTCACTTGCAAAGTGTTTTGCAATAAGGGCTGGGTCGGAATGGTCAACGCCCAGGCCAGGCTTCCCTGGGTCAGGGCCAAGATCAGACTCAAGCAACCTTGCATCAAGATGCGCGCCATCTTCCGTCTCCTTACTGCTCCACCCAGACGACGGACTCCAATTGCGTCTGAGTTGTGTTCAACAGGGTCTTGCGGCCGCCGTAGCCCGTCGCCCGCAACAGGTAATAATCTCGTCCCCCGCTGGTGCTGACATAGCTGATGGTATAGGTGGCGGATGCGGCCGAATTGGACACGGCGACAGTGCCGCTCGCCGTGGTGCCGCTTGCCGGCAGATTGTCGGCCGTGGCGATATAAGTCTCGGCCTGACGCATCGCCACTTCCGCCGCCATGAAGGCGATGGCCCGCTCGCGATTGTTGCCGCCCAGTTTTTCTTCCATCAGCGCCGAACGCACCGCCCCGAAACCGAGCATCGCCAGCACGGTCAGGAAGATCAGGGCCACCAGTAATGAAAACCCCTGCTGTTGCGCCTTGGCCGTCATGACAGATTGTTCCGCAAGAAGATGGAGGTCCGGAAGGTACGCGCCAGCTTGCCGTTATTGGACACCCCGGCCGCCGGATAGGCGCTGCCATTGCAGTCGGTCACGGAGTAGCCGCTGGGCGCGGTGTACTGAGTGTCCGACTCCACCAGGATGCAAACCCTCACCACATGCACTTTGGTCCAATCGGCAACCGCCGCCGCCGCGACATAACTCTCCGGAATATTATCCGGCGTCGTGCTGCTATCCACCCCATACGTCAGCACCAATTGCTTCACCCCGCTCAACACCGTGCTGGTGCTGCCCGCCGAGGCGCAGGTCATCACATCGCTGGCGGTGCGGGCAATTGCGAAACTATAAGCCGTCGACGCGCTGGCCACCGGACTGCCCTGGCAATCTATGATCTGATTATCGTTATTTCCGTAAAAGCGGTAGTTCAAAGTGCCGCTCGCCTCCAGCAACACCGTGCCCGCGCTCGTGAATGTCGTGCCGCTGGCGGGGAAATTGACGGCCAAGCCATTGGCCAGCCTGGTGGTGTCCACATAGCCGGCCTGACGCACTTGCTCCGATATCCAGCGGAGGGCGAAACGGCCTTTCTCCTGCACCTCGGCCTGCGCCGCCTGGCTGCGAAACACGGTCTTGTTGGAATAGAACACCTGGCCGACCAGCAGCACCACCATCAAGCCCAGTGTCAACGCCACCATCAGCTCGATCAAGGTCATGCCGCCTTCACGGCGGCTGCGCATCGCCAAGGTTTTCATCGGAATCGGTACTCGAAGGTCTGGGTTTGCATGGGCGTGGTGCCGCTCGCCGCTTTTTCCTGCCAGCTGACGCTGACCGAAACCTGACAAGCCGTACCCGTACCCGCCCCTGCCAGGCTGTAGCTACACGCGCTCAAGGTAGCCGCGGAACTGCCGTCCGCCTTTTTCAGCAGAACCTGCACCGAGCCCGAACCCAGCAAACTATTGGCCGTGGATGAAAAGTAAGAAGTGTCTGTCGTCGCCATGGTCTGCGTGGCGGAACTGTTGGCGGTACAATCCGACGTCGCCACCCCGGAGGCGTAGCACCCCATCGCGCCATTCAAGTCCATCTGATTGCTGGCGGTATTCAGGGCGTAAACCTGATCGCCGGTCGCCGCCCTCACCCGCTCGGCCGCCTCCACCGCCAGTTCCGAAGCCAGGCTGCGCATATAAGCGTCATGCGAATCGCGGATGGATTTCAGCTGCATGCCGGCCATGGCCAACATGCCCAGGGCCACCACCAGCACTGAGATCAGCACCTCCAGCAAGGAGAACCCGGCCTCCGCTCTTATCCGTGCGCGCATATCAATTCCCGCTTATCAAGCCGTACGGCGCCACCTGCACCGTGCTGCTGGCCGTTGTGGTCTGGCTTTGAAACAGTATCTGCAGCGTGGTGGTCAGACGCGTGCCGCTGGCCGTCGCCCCCCTCGCCTCGCCGCTGGGCGCAAAACGAAAACCGGCCACCGTGCTCGAAGCGACAGCGGCGCCGCCAGGGTTATGCACCGATAGGATTTCGCTACTGGAAGGCGCGCCGCTGCCGTCGAGATCGGCGAAAACCAGCCAGCCCACCGACCAATTGCTGGCCGCATTGGAACAACTGCTGCCATCGGTCGATGCGCACACACCCACCGGCACGCCGCGGCGAATCGCTTCGGCGCGGGCATTGGTCATGTCCGCCACCAAGGCGCGCGACAACGCCTGGTAACGATTGGTGTCGATGAATTGGTTAAACGCCGGCACCGCCAATGCCAGGCCAATCCCCACCACCGCAATGGTCACCAATAGCTCAACCATGGTGAAACCACCCAACGTCGTTCGCCGGCCCATTCCATTCCCATTGCTTAAGCTGTTTTTTCAGGATTGTATAGAGAAGCGAACGCAGGCAAGCCTGGCTGGACAAGCGGCAACTAAATCAAGACAGAAGGGAAAGACAAGGAGCAGAAACGGGAAAGGGATCGTCAGCCAGACGGCGATGCAATGCATAAAGCCCAGCTCGTGTGAGCTGGGCTTTGCAATGGGGCGTCTGGCGGTGTCCTACTTTCACATGGCGAATGCCACACTATCATCGGCGCTAAGGCGTTTCACGGTCCTGTTCGGGATGGGAAGGCGTGGGACCACCTCGCTATGGCCACCAGACATAAACTGGTACAAACTTGAAGAAGCCTAGGTCGATACTCGATCAACCCACATATATTCGGTATTCAATTGTGTCGCACAACCACTATCTCGTCACTCGGTTTCCCAAGCCACTCAAATGATAGGATCAAGCCTCACGAGCAATTAGTATCGGTTAGCTTAACGCCTCACAGCGCTTCCACACCCGACCTATCAACGTCCTGGTCTCGAACGACTCTTCAGGAGGGTCAAGCCCTCAGGGAAGTCTCATCTTCAGGCGAGTTTCCCGCTTAGATGCTTTCAGCGGTTATCTCTTCCGCACTTAGCTACCCGGCAATGCGACTGGCGTCACAACCGGTACACCAGAGGTGCGTCCACTCCGGTCCTCTCGTACTAGGAGCAGCCCCCGTCAAACTTCCAACGCCCACTGCAGATAGGGACCAAACTGTCTCACGACGTTTTGAACCCAGCTCACGTACCACTTTAAATGGCGAACAGCCATACCCTTGGGACCGGCTACAGCCCCAGGATGTGATGAGCCGACATCGAGGTGCCAAACACCGCCGTCGATGTGAACTCTTGGGCGGTATCAGCCTGTTATCCCCGGAGTACCTTTTATCCGTTGAGCGATGGCCCTTCCATTCAGAACCACCGGATCACTATGTCCTGCTTTCGCACCTGCTCGACTTGTCGGTCTCGCAGTTAAGCTACCTTTTGCCATTGCACTATCAGCACGATTTCCGACCGTACCTAGGTAACCTTCGAACTCCTCCGTTACACTTTGGGAGGAGACCGCCCCAGTCAAACTGCCTACCATGCACTGTCCCCAATCCGGATCACGGACCAAGGTTAGAACCTCAAACACACCAGGGTGGTATTTCAAGGACGGCTCCATGAGAACTAGCGTTCCCACTTCATAGCCTCCCACCTATCCTACACAAGTCTGTTCAAAGTCCAATGCAAAGCTACAGTAAAGGTTCACGGGGTCTTTCCGTCTAGCAGCGGGGAGATTGCATCTTCACAAACACTTCAACTTCGCTGAGTCTCAGGAGGAGACAGTGTGGCCATCGTTACGCCATTCGTGCGGGTCGGAACTTACCCGACAAGGAATTTCGCTACCTTAGGACCGTTATAGTTACGGCCGCCGTTTACTGGGGCTTCGATCAAGAGCTTGCACCCCATCACTTAACCTTCCAGCACCGGGCAGGCGTCACACCGTATACGTCCACTTTCGTGTTGGCACAGTGCTGTGTTTTTGTTAAACAGTCGCAGCCACCGATTCTCTGCGACCTCTCAAAGCTCCTCCCGCAGGGGATTCACTCTAAGAGGCATACCTTCTCCCGAAGTTACGGTATCAATTTGCCGAGTTCCTTCTCCTGAGTTCTCTCAAGCGCCTTAGAATTCTCATCCTGCCCACCTGTGTCGGTTTGCGGTACGGTTCTTATGCAGCTGAAGCTTAGTGGCTTTTCCTGGAAGCGTGGTATCAGTCACTTCAGGTCCGTAGACCCTCGTCATCACGTCTCGGCCTTAAGGGGCGGCGGATTTGCCTACCACCCCAGCCTACCGGCTTAAACAGACTATTCCAACAGTCTGATGACCTAACCTTCTCCGTCCCCACATCGCACTGCATAAAAGTACGGGAATTTTAACCCGTTTCCCATCGACTACGCTTTTCAGCCTCGCCTTAGGGGCCGACTCACCCTACGCCGATGAACGTTGCGTAGGAAACCTTGGGCTTTCGGCGAGCGGGCTTTTCACCCGCTTTATCGCTACTCATGTCAGCATTCGCACTTCTGATATCTCCAGCATCCCTTACGAGACACCTTCACAGACCTACAGAACGCTCCCCTACCATCTGCACTTACGTGCAAATCCGCAGCTTCGGTTATCAGTTTGAGCCCCGTTACATCTTCCGCGCAGGACGACTCGACCAGTGAGCTATTACGCTTTCTTTAAATGATGGCTGCTTCTAAGCCAACATCCTGGCTGTCTATGCCTTCCCACCTCGTTTACCACTTAACTGATCATTTGGGACCTTAGCTGGCGGTCTGGGTTGTTTCCCTCTTGACGATGGACGTTAGCACCCACCGTCTGTCTCCCATGCTCGCACTTTCCGGTATTCAGAGTTTGCCATGGTTTGGTAAATCGCAATGACCCCCTAGCCATAACAGTGCTTTACCCCCGGAAGTGATACATGAGGCACTACCTAAATAGTTTTCGGGGAGAACCAGCTATCTCCGAGTTTGTTTAGCCTTTCACCCCTATCCACAGCTCATCCCCTAGTTTTGCAACACTAGTGGGTTCGGACCTCCAGTGCGTGTTACCGCACCTTCATCCTGGCCATGGATAGATCACTCGGTTTCGGGTCTACGCCCAGCAACTAAAGCGCCCTATTCGGACTCGGTTTCCCTACGCCTCCCCTATTCGGTTAAGCTCGCTACTGAACGTAAGTCGCTGACCCATTATACAAAAGGTACGCAGTCACGGAACAAGTCCGCTCCCACTGTTTGTATGCATCCGGTTTCAGGTTCTATTTCACTCCCCTCCCGGGGTTCTTTTCGCCTTTCCCTCACGGTACTGGTTCACTATCGGTCGATCATGAGTATTTAGCCTTGGAGGATGGTCCCCCCATCTTCAGACAGGATTTCTCGTGTCCCGCCCTACTTATCGTACGCCTAGTCCTTGGAATGCGTTTTCGTGTACGGGGCTATCACCCACTATGGCGGTCCTTTCCATGAACCTTCCACTAACACAATCCATAACACGTACAGGCTCTTCCGCGTTCGCTCGCCACTACTAACGGAATCTCGGTTGATTTCTTTTCCTGCAGCTACTTAGATGTTTCAGTTCGCTGCGTTCGCCTCCTCAGACCTATGGATTCAGTCTGGGATCTCCTTGCGGAGGGGTTTCCCCATTCGGACATCGCGGGATCAAAGCTCTATTGCCAGCTCCCCCGCGCTTTTCGCAGGCTTACACGTCCTTCTTCGCCTATGATCGCCAAGGCATCCACCAGATGCACTTAGTCGCTTGACCCTATCATTTCAGTAACCTAGATCACCAAAACAACAAGTGTGTTTGTGCGACGACTACACCGCCCCTTTTGATATGGCGACGTAGCCTAGATACAATCAAATACCCAAGATGACGATCCGTCCGCGTAAAGAGTTAACTCTACGCTTCCTTCTCGCCGTCTTTATATATTCGGCTTCTTCAGTTTGTTAAAGATCAGTGCGTTCAAACAACGCGATCACAGTACTCATCCAAGCACTCTGATCGCGAGACTCAAACTCGCGAATAACCGATAGGCTGTAAGTACTCGATCAACAACCTTCTCTAGAAAGGAGGTGATCCAGCCGCAGGTTCCCCTACGGCTACCTTGTTACGACTTCACCCCAGTCATGAATCCCACCGTGGTAAGCGGCCTCCTTACGGTTAGCCTACCCACTTCTGGTGAAACTCACTCCCATGGTGTGACGGGCGGTGTGTACAAGACCCGGGAACGTATTCACCGCAGCATGCTGATCTGCGATTACTAGCGATTCCGACTTCACGCACTCGAGTTGCAGAGTGCGATCCGGACTACGATCGGTTTTATGAGATTGGCTCCACCTCGCGGCTTCGCGACCCTCTGTACCGACCATTGTATGACGTGTGAAGCCCTGGTCATAAGGGCCATGAGGACTTGACGTCATCCCCACCTTCCTCCGGTTTGTCACCGGCAGTCCCATTAGAGTGCCCAACTTAATGATGGCAACTAATGGCAAGGGTTGCGCTCGTTGCGGGACTTAACCCAACATCTCACGACACGAGCTGACGACAGCCATGCAGCACCTGTGTTAACGCTCCCTTTCGGGCACCACCACATCTCTGCGGCGTTCGTTACATGTCAAGACCAGGTAAGGTTTTTCGCGTTGCATCGAATTAATCCACATCATCCACCGCTTGTGCGGGTCCCCGTCAATTCCTTTGAGTTTTAACCTTGCGGCCGTACTCCCCAGGCGGTCAACTTCTCGCGTTAGCTACGCTACCAAGGATTCAAACCCCCAACAGCTAGTTGACATCGTTTAGGGCGTGGACTACCAGGGTATCTAATCCTGTTTGCTCCCCACGCTTTCGTGCATGAGCGTCAGTGTCATCCCAGGGGGCTGCCTTCGCCATCGGTATTCCTCCGCATCTCTACGCATTTCACTGCTACACGCGGAATTCTACCCCCCTCTGACGCACTCTAGTCGTGCAGTCTCCAATGCCGTTCCCAGGTTAAGCCCGGGGCTTTCACATCAGACTTGCACAACCGCCTGCGCACGCTTTACGCCCAGTAATTCCGATTAACGCTTGCACCCTACGTATTACCGCGGCTGCTGGCACGTAGTTAGCCGGTGCTTATTCTTCCGGTACTCTCAGACCCAGCGGTTATTAACCACTAGGATTTGCTCCCGGACAAAAGTCCTTTACAACCCGAAGGCCTTCTTCAGACACGCGGCATGGCTGGATCAGGCTTGCGCCCATTGTCCAAAATTCCCCACTGCTGCCTCCCGTAGGAGTCTGGGCCGTGTCTCAGTCCCAGTGTGGCGGATCATCCTCTCAGACCCGCTACTGATCGACGCCTTGGTGAGCCTTTACCTCACCAACTAGCTAATCAGACATCGGCTGCTCGTATAACGTGAGGCCTTTCGGTCCCCCACTTTCCCCCTCAGGGCGTATGCGGTATTAATCCGGCTTTCGCCGAGCTATCCCCCATTACACGGTACATTCCGATGCATTACTCACCCGTTCGCCACTCGTCAGCGGTGCAAGCACCCTGTTACCGTTCGACTTGCATGTGTAAAGCATGCCGCCAGCGTTCAATCTGAGCCAGGATCAAACTCTTCAGTTCAATTCCAAGCAAATTTTCTGGCACGCAAGATCAAAGAAACATCGAGACATTTCTCGTCTTGCAGTGCAAGTGTTTGGTCATCGACCGAGCACTTACACCTATCGGTTATTCGTTCTGTTAAAGATCGGTGCAGGTCGCTGCGTTTCGTTTCCGCCGCTGCGTTGTCTGCTGAGGAGGTGAAATATACGTTACAGCCCTCGCTCCGTCAACACCTATTTTGAAAAAAGACGGAGATTTCGCAAGCAGCGCCGGCAAGCTTTTGATTTGTAAAGAAGCTGTCATTCCGAGCCTGAACAATTTCTCTCCAACGCTCCGACAAGCCCGCGCGGAGGAAACGCGCAGGATGCGAAAAAGCCCCGATTGACGGGGCTTTTTCTGGGCAGGAGGCCGGCATTCCGGCAAACGGAGCGGCCCAAACGGCTAAAACGCCTTGCTCAGCTGCGGTAGTCTGCATTGATCTTCACATAGTCATAAGAGAAGTCGCAGGTCCAAACCGTGGCTTCCGCCGCGCCGCGCCCCAGGTTTACCCGCACCAGGATTTCCGGCTGGGCCATCACGCGCTGGCCGTCTTCTTCTTTATATAGAGGATTGCGTCCGCCGTTGACGGCGACCAGCACCTCGTCCAGATACAGCTCCAGGCGATCGACATCCAGGTCCTGCACCCCGGCGTAGCCGATGGCGCACAGCAGGCGCCCCAGGTTTGGGTCGGAAGCGAAGAAAGCGGTTTTCACCAGCGGGGAACGCGCGATGGCGTAAGCGACGTCCTTGCACTCTTCGAAGGAGCGGCCGCCCTCAACTTTGACGGTGATGAACTTGGTGGCGCCCTCGCCGTCGCGGACGATGGCCTGAGCCAGCGCCGTGGCGACTTGAATCAGTTCCGCCTTCAGCGCCTGATAAGCCGCCAGCTGCGGCGAATCGATCAACGGAGCGCCGCTTTGACCGGTGGAGATCAGAATAAAGCTGTCGTTGGTGGAGGTGTCGCCGTCCACCGAGATGCAATTGAAGGAAACATCGGCCACTTCCTTCACCAGCTGACGCAGCACCGGGCGCGTCACGGCGGCGTCGGTGGCGATGAAGCCCAGCATGGTGGCCATATTGGGATGAATCATGCCGGCGCCCTTGGAGATGCCGGTAATGTTGACCGGATGACCGTCCAGCGTCAGGCGGGCGCTGACCGCCTTGGGCGCGGTGTCCGTGGTCATGATGGCGCGGGCGGCGTCGGCCCAGTCCGCACCTTGCCGATGCGGCAGCGCCGCGGTGATCTTGTCCACCGGCAGCGGTTCCAGGATGACGCCGGTGGAAAAGGGTAGGATCTGTTCCGGCTGGCAGCCCAGTTCGTCGGCCAGCGTGCGGCAGACTTGCAGCGCGTCGCTGCGTCCTTGTTCGCCGGTGCCGGCGTTGGCGTTGCCGGTGTTGACGACCAGCGCGCGGATCTGCACGCCGGCGTCCAGATGCTTTTTGCAGATTTGCACCGGCGCGGCGCAGAAGCGGTTTTGGGTGAATACGCCGGCAACCGTGTTGCCTTTGTCCAGACGAATGACCAGCACGTCGTTGCGGTCGGCTTTCTTGATGCCGGCGGCGGCAACGCTCAGTTCCACGCCGGGAATGGGGAAGAGATGTTCGCCGCTGACGGGCTTGAGGTTTACTGCCATCTATCGCTCCAGATCAATCAATATTATTCGCATCGATTGTAGCGGATTTGATCCGCCGGACCGGAAACAAAAACAGCGGCCGGATCAACCCGCTTCGGCCGCCGCCGCGCTCAGCAGTTCAAGCAGCGCTTCGCCGTAGCGCGCCAGCTTGAGTTCGCCCAATCCATACACCTTGGCCAAGCCGGCGCGGGAGCTGGGATGCTTTTCCACCAGGTCGCGCAGGGTGCGGTCGGAGAACACCGCGTAGGCCGGCACATTGTGTTCGTCCGCCATTTGCCGGCGCCAGCCGCGCAGCGCCTGCCACAGCCGCTCTTCGCGCTCGGTGCGCAGCCAGCGATCGGCGCTGGCGCTGCTGCGCGTCGCCTTATCGTCGGCCAGCGGCCGCAGATAGACTTTTTCCTGGCCTTTGAGCACGGCCCGGCATTCGTCGCTCAACACCAGCGACTGACCGCGGGCGATGTCGACATGCAGCAGCTTGCGCGCCACCAGTTGGCGGATGATGGAGCGCCAAACGCGTTGGTTGTAGTCGCGGCCGATGCCGAAGGTGGACAGCTTGTCATGGCCGTAATGACCGACGCTTTGATTGGCGCGGCCCAGCAGCACGTCGATCACGTGGCCGGCGGAGAAGCGCTGCTCCACCCGGTAGATGCAGGACAGCAGCTTTTGCACCGCCACGGTGGCGTCGAAGGTGATCGGCGGATGCAGACAGTTGTCGCAATGGCCGCAAGGCCGGCTCTGTTCGCTGAAATGCGCCAGGATGTGCTGGCGGCGGCAGGAGGCGGCTTCGCAGAAGGCCAGCATGGCTTCGAGCTTGCCCAGTTCCACCTGCTTTTGCAGCTCGGCCATTTCCCCGCCTTCTATCATTTGCCGCAGTTGCACCACGTCGTTGAGCCCATAGCACAGCCAGCTGGCGGCGGGCAGGCCGTCGCGGCCGGCGCGGCCGGATTCCTGATAAAAGTTTTCCGGGCTCTTGGGCATGTCGATATGGGCGACGAAGCGCACGTCCGGCTTGTCTATGCCCATGCCGAAGGCGACGGTGGCGACCATGACCACGCCTTCGTCGCGCAGGAATTCGCGCTGGTTCGCCTCGCGCTGCTGATGACTGAGGCCGGCGTGGTAGGGCAAGGCGTGGATGCCGTTGTCGCACAGCCATTGCGCGGTGTCTTCCACGCGCTTGCGCGACAGGCAGTAAACGATGCCGGCGCTGCCCGGGTATTCGTTGCGGATGAAGTCGAGCAGCTGCTTTTTGGCGTTGTGCTTTTCCACCACTTGGTAGAACAGATTGGGCCGGTCGAAGCTGGACAGGAAGACGCGCGCGTCCTGCAGCTTCAGGTAATGGATGATGTCGGCGCGGGTCTGTTCGTCGGCGGTGGCGGTCAGGGCGATGCGCGGCACTTGCGGGAAGCGCTCGGCCAGAAAGCCCAATTGCTGGTATTCCGGGCGGAAGTCGTGCCCCCAGTGGCTGACGCAATGCGCTTCGTCGATGGCGAACAGGCTGATGTTCAGCTGCGACACGAACTCTTGGAAACGCGGGGTCAGCAGGCGCTCCGGCGCCACATACAAAAGATCCAGCGAGCCGGCGCGCGCCTGGCGCGCGATGTCGCGCGCCTCGTCCAGCGGGGTGGCGGAATTGAGACAGGCGGCGGCCACGCCCTGCTCCACCAGGGTGGCGACCTGGTCCTGCATCAGCGCGATCAGCGGCGACACCACGATAGCGACGCCCGGCCGCATCAACGCGGGGATCTGAAAGCAGAGGCTCTTGCCGCCGCCGGTGGGCATCAGCACCAGCGCGTGGCCGCCCTGGGCGACGTGATCGACAATCTCCCCTTGCTGCCCGCGGAATTCGGGATAGCCGAAGATATTATTGAGTAGGGAGAGCGCGTCCTGCATAAGCCGTCTTCTTGCGAGAAGGGGCCTATTGTACGGCAAGTGGCCGGCAGCGTCCTGTCCCGGGAGCCACGGGCAAAAAAAGGGCCGCTGGAGTGCAGCGGCCATAAAGTTGGATGGAGACAATGTGAAACGAAGAGGAAAAATGCTCTCGCACTACCATGGACCTGTGGGACACTCGCGAAGTTCCTTTTTTTTCATTTATTTTTGGCGTTTTTTCGCAAAAAAATACTTATATGGCATTGCGGATTTTTTGCGGCGCCGCACTGTCGAAGGCAGCCCGCCACCCGTCTCTAGCCACCGCCGCGCAAGCCGTTCCGCGCGCCGGCGCTTGGAGCCTTCCCCCGGCTGTGCGACACTGACCGACGATTTCTTGGAGGCATTAATGCGTAATATTTGGCCCGTCCTGCTGGCGGCCGCAGTGATCGGCGGCTGCGCCAGCGCCCCCAGCAAAGCACCCAGCCCATCGACCGTCGGCAAGCCCGCTCAGTCCGGGGCCAGTCCGGCCAACGCCGATTGGCAAAACCTGGGGGTTTCCCCCAACGGCAACATCCTGAACGAGCTGGACAAGCTGTCTGTCCGCAAGCAGGGCCAGGTGGCCAGCTTTCGCGACCGCAAGACCATCTTCAATCTGAAGAAGGAAAACTTCCTGTCCACGCCGCGTCACAAGGTGTCGATCAATACTTGGCAGATAGACTGTTCGCAGCGCACTTTCCGCCTGCTGGACATGGTGCTGTTCGATGAGAACGGCCGCCAGATCGCCAGCTTCACCTATAATGACGCTCAGATAAAACCTATGCCGGTAGTGCAGAATTCGGCCAGCTATCAACAGATGCTGCTGGTATGCAAGGGCGAACCCGGGTTCTGAGCCCGTTTCGCCCAGCCCGCTCGCTCGCGGCCGCGTCCCGCGGCGCGCCAAAACGCGAGCGGGCGTTTTTTGCGTAGCGGCCCCGCCGCCCAACCGGCCCCATGCCTGGAGCGCCCATGCAAGCGATTCGACGAGTGGTCTTCAATCAAAAAGGGGGGGTGGGCAAGTCCACCATTACCGTCAATCTGGCCGCCGTCGCCGCCAAACAGGGCAAACGGGTGCTGTTGGTGGACCTGGATCCGCAGGGCAACGCCAGCCATTATCTGATGGGTTCCGCCGCCCGGGACGACGCGCCGTCGCTGGCCGGCCTGTTCGAGCAGATGCTGAGCATTTCCATGTTCAGCAAGGAACCGGCGGACTTTGTCCGCGCCACGCCGCTGACCGGGCTCAGTCTGCTGGCTTCGCACCCGGACCTTGCCGAGCTGATGGGCAAGCTGGAGGCGCGCTACAAGATGTTCAAACTCAAGGAAGCGCTGGACAGCTTGAGCGGCCGGTTCGACGAGATCTGGATCGACACTCCGCCGGCCTTGAACTTCTTCACCCGCTCGGCGCTGATCGCCGCTGACCGCTGCCTGATTCCCTTCGACTGCGATGCCTTTTCCCGCCAGGCCCTCTATAACCTGAAAGTGAACACCGAGGAAATCCGCGCCGACCACAATCCCGAGTTGTTCATCGAAGGCATCGTGGTCAACCAGTTCCAGGCGCGGGCCAGTTTGCCGGTGCGCCTGGTGGAGGAGCTCAAGCAAGAAGGCCTGCCGGTGTTGTCCTCTCCGCTGTCTTCATCCGTGAAAATCCGGGAGTCACACGATGCGGCGCTTCCCATGGTGTACCTGGACCCGCGCCACAAACTGTCTCGCGAGTTCGAAGCGCTTTACCAGGAGCTGGCGCGGGATGGACGGCCGGCCTAGCGTCCCTCTCCCGCCGTCCGCCGGCTCGCGCGGAGGCGGCTCCCCTTGAATCGCCTGAGCTCGCTGCTGGTCAGCGGCCTGCTGAGCGTCGGCCTGCTGTCCGCCGAATACTGGCTGATGATCAACGATGAACGCGCCGAGCTCATCGACCGCCAGCATTACTGGGGCGAATTGAGCGCCGAGTTGCTGCGGGTGCGGATGCAGGCGATGCTGGATCACTCCGCCGTGCTGGCGCAGAGCCTGGCCAACAGCCCTCAGCCGCGTTCGCTGGCCGTGCTCGCGCGCAGCACCATCCGCGACGATACGCCGTTCGGCGGTCTGGGCATCATCGAATACGTGCGCCCGGAACAGCGCGAGGCGTTCGAGAGCCGCATCGCCAACAGCATACGCGTATTGCAGGACCGCCATCTGGCGCCCAGCCCGCGCCGCCCGCTGTACTATCCGGTGTCCGGCTACCTGCCGGACGACAGCAACGCCTTGCCGCAAGGTCTGGACCTGGGGGGCGTAGGCAACGCCCGCCGCAAGATGGACCTGGCGCGCCACAGCACCCAGCCGGTGCTGATGCCGACCACGCTGCCCGGCAGCAACGGCAGCCGTCTGGACATCGTCGTGCGGCTGAACGACGACAACACCCTGCTGCTGCTCAATCTGCGCAAGGACAAGCTGATCCAGGACAGCCAGCGCGAACCCGGCACCGCCAGCCCGCTGCGCCATGTCCGCATCGTCGCCTGGACCCAGGAACAACCCGACGCGCCGCTGCTGGACTCCCAGCCCACCCGGCCGCTGCCGTCCACGCCGCCTTTGTACACCATTCGTCACAATCTGGGCGGCAACGAGATCTTGTTCGGCGCCTATCCGCAAGGCGTAGCCAATCCCGGCATGCGGCTGACCCACTGGGCGATCCTGGCCACCACGGCCGGTTTTTTGCTGGCGATGTTCTGGTTCCAGCAACAGCAGGCCCAATCCCGGCGCCGGATGCAGGATCAGCTCAAGCGCAGCCAGCAGCAATTGGAAATGAACACGCGCACGCTGCGCGAGCAGATCAACGACAGAGTGATGTCCGAGCAGGCGTTGGCGCAGAGCGAGGCGCGCCAGCGCGCCATTCTGCAAGCCAGTTCCGACGCCATCATCCTGATCGACCACCAGGGCCTGGTCTTGCAGATCAACCCGGCGGCGGTGCGGCTGATCGGCCAATCGGCGGACATGGTGCGGCAACTGCCGATAGGCAAGCTGCTGGACGAGCTGTACGACCGCAATCCGGCGCGCAGCTTCGAACACATCGCCCAGGAGCACGAGGGCCGGCCGTTCGAGGCCAGCTTGCGCCGCAGCGACGAGCATATGCTGCCGGTGGAGCTGTCGCTCAGCCGGGTCACCTTGCCGGACGACTGGTTCTACGTGGTGGTGTGCCGCGACATCTCCATCCGCAAGGAGCAGGAAGCGGCGCTGATCGAACTGAAAAACAGCCTGGCCGAGCAGGTGGAAGTGCAAAGCCGCCAGTTGTCCGCGCTGCTGGACGCCAGCCCGATGGCGATGGCCTACATCGTGGACCGCAATCTGCTCCAGGTGAACCGCGCCTTTCTCGATCTGTTCGAGCAGCGCGAGGAAGTCGTCCTCGGCCACAGCACCCTGCCCTTCTTTGAATCGCCTGAGCAATGGGAGCGCACCGGCAAGGCGCTGTACAGCCTGCTCAACGACGGCAAGGTGGTGCAGACCGAGCAAAGGCTGCGCACCGGCACCGGCAAGCTGTTCTGGTGCCGGCTGTACGGCAAGGCCATCAACCCCTCGGTGCCCAAGCTCGGCACCATCTGGCTGTATCAGGACTTTTCCGCCCAGCGCGCGCTGGAGGAAACCCTGCGCCACGCCAAGGTGCTGGCCGAGGAAAACAGCCGCGCCAAGACGGAGTTCCTGGCCAATATGTCCCACGAGCTGCGCACGCCGCTGCACGCCATCCTGGGCTTCACCGAAATGGGCCAGGCCCGCTCGCGCGGGCAGCACGACGACAAGATGGCGCAATACTTCAGCCGCATCCAGAGCAGCGGCAACCGGCTGCTGACCCTGCTCAACGATTTGCTCGACCTGGCCAAGATGGAAGTGGGCCGCATGGAATACACCATAAGCCGCAACAATCTGTGCCAATGCCTGCACGACATCTGCGACGAAATGACGCCGCTGGCCGCGCTCAACGACATCCGCATCTATCTGAACTGCTCGTCGGAGCAACTGCACGCCGACATCGACCCCTTCCGCATCGGCCAAGTGATGCGCAACCTGCTGTCCAACGCCATCAAGTTCAGCCCGCACGGCGGCGAGATCTACGTCAACGCCGGCCTGCGCCAGGACACCGACGGCGAGAACATCCTCGTCACCGTGGAAGACACCGGCCCCGGCGTGCCGGAGTCCGAACTGGAAAGCATTTTCGACAAATTCATCCAGAGCAGCAGCACCAAGACCGGCGCAGGCGGCACCGGCCTGGGGCTGGCCATTTGCCGCGAGATCATCTCCGCCCACCATGGCCGCATCTTCGCCAGCAATTTGCCGACACGCGGCGCGCTGTTCACCTTCATCATTCCGCGCACCGGACAGGCCGGCGCCACGGAGGACCCCAACCATGCCCCACAAACTACTGCTCGTTGACGACGAACCCTTCAATCTGGAGCTGATGGCCGAGCTGCTGCAGGACGCCGGCCACGAAGTGGTCCAGGCCGAGGACGGAGAGACCGCGCTGGACATCCTGCAGCGAGAAGGCGAAACCTTCTCCACCGTGCTGCTGGACAAGATGATGCCCGGCATCAGCGGCTTCGACGTGCTCAAGCGCATCAAGAGCGAGCCGCGGCTGGAGTTTTTGCCGGTCATCATGCAAACCGCCATGGGCGCGGCCTCCAGCGTGCAGGAAGGGCTGGCGGCCGGCGCCTTCTACTATCTGACCAAGCCGTTTTCCCGCGACATGCTGCTGGCCATCGTCGAGGCGGCGATAGGCCACTGGGACCGCTACGCCCACTTCCGCGAACTGGCCAATCTTCACGTCGACGCCCTGCGCCACCTGAACAAGGCCACCTTCAGTTGCCGCAGCCACAAGGAAGCCCAGACCGTCACCGCCCTGCTGGCCAAAACCTGCGCCCATCCGGAGCGGGTGGCCACCGGCCTGTTCGAGCTGCTGGTCAACGCCATCGAGCACGGCAATCTGGACATCAGCTTTGACGAGAAAAGCCACTATATGGCCGAAGGCCAGTGGGAGGCCGAGCTGGCCCGCCGCATGCAAGACCCGGTGCTGGGACAGCGCCAGATCAGCGTGGACTTCAGCCGCGAACCGGAACAGATGCGCTTCACCATCAGCGATATGGGCGCGGGCTTCGACTGGGAGCACTACCAAAACGCCGAGCCCGCCTCGCTGATGTCCAGTCATGGGCGCGGCATCCTGATCGCGCGCAAGCTGTCCTTCGACGGCCTGCACTACCAGGGCCGGGGCAATATCGTGGTCGCCCACGTCAACAGCGGAGAATAAGACGCGGTTCAAGGCCGCGCTGAGGCGGAGCCGCCGCGGCGTTCGCGCCCGAGCCGGCCCGCCCGGGCTCACGGCGGCTCGCCGCAATCGCCGCGCTCGCGCCAGTAACGGCGCTGACTGTCGCGCCAACAGCTCCACTCCACCCCTTCGCCGAACTCCAGCGTCAAGGCGCCGTCCAGATCCGTGCGCAGCACCGCGGCGCCGGCCTCCTCCGCCCGCCTCAGCACGGACGGATGCGGATGGCGATAACGGTTCAGATAGCCGGCGCTGATCAACACCACCTCCGGCCGCGCCGCCGCCAGCCAGGCCGCCCCGGTGGCGGTGCGGCTGCCATGATGGCCGGCGACCAGCACCGTGCTGCGCAAGCGCAGGTCCGGCCGGCCCGCCAGCGTCCGCTCCGCCGCCTCAGGCGCATCGCCGCTCAAGAGCAGCGCATGGCTCGCGCCCGCCACCCGCAAGATGCAGCTGCGCGCATTGGCGTCCTTGGCCGGAACGCTTTCCGGCGGCCCCAGCACGTCAAAACGCACCCCGTCCCACGCCCAGCTCTGTCCCGGACGGCAGCCATCGCCGCTCAAGCCCAACTCAGGCAAGGATTCCGGCTGCCCCGCCCATACCCGGCCCGGCGGCATGGCGGCGGCCAGCTCCGCCGCCGCGCCGTCGTGATCGCTGTGGCGATGCGACAGCATCAGGCCGTCCAGCCTCCTCACCCCCAGGCCGCGCAGCTGCGGCAACACCACTCTCTCGGCCCCTCCTGGGCCGGTGTCGAACAACAGGGCGCGACTCCGGGTCTGCACCAGCACCGATAGACCCTGACCCACGTCCAGCATGGTGGCGCGGAACGCGCCCTCAGCCGGCGGCGGGGGCCGGTAGAGCAACATCGGCAGCAGCATCAAGGCCGCCAGTCCCCGGCCGGGCACGCCGCGCGGCGCGATCAGCCACGCCGAGCCCAGCAAGGCCAGCAAGAACAACGGCAAGGGCGTTCCGGCCAAGGGCAGGACCGGCGCTTGCGCCAGCCTCTCCACGCCCCAGTAAAAGCCGCGCGCCAGCCAGGCCGCCCCATGCAGCGGCCACTCCAGCGGCAGCAAGACGGCGGCCAGGGCCAGCGGCGTCAGCAGCAGCGACACATAGGGAATGCCCAGCGCGTTGGCCAGCGGCGACACCAGCGGAATGCCGCCGAACCACCAGACCAGCGGCGCCAGCGTGCACACGCCCGCCGCCCACTGCCCGGCCAAGGCGGCCCGCCACTTGCCCGGCGCGCGGCGTCTGGCGATGGCGCTGGCCATCAAGGCCGCCACCAGGCCGAAGGACAGCCAGACCCCGGGCGCCAGCACGCAGAAAGGATCGATCAGCAACACCGCCGCCAGGGCCAGCCACCAAATGCGGAACGGCGACAGGCCGCGCCGCAGGCATAAGGCGGCCAGCCCCACGCCCAGCATGAACAAGGTGCGTTGGGTCGGCACCGAAAAACCGGCGAGCAAGGCATAGGCCGCCGCCGTCAGAAAAGCCCCGCCGGCGATCAGCAAACGCGGCGGAAGACCGAAGGCCGGCAGCCTGCGCGCCAGCCAGGCCAGCGCCGCCGCGGCCAGGCCCGCCAGCATGGTGATGTGCAGGCCGGAGATCGAGATCAGATGCGTCAGGCCGGTGGCGGCGAACAGCCGCCAATCCTCCCGCGCCACGCCTTGCTGCGCACCCACCGTCAACGCGGCGATCAGCGCCGCTTCGCGCGACTCGCCCAGCACCCGCTCGATGCGCGCCACCAGGGCGGCGCGCGCGCGGTCCACCCAGGCCAGCGGCGCGCGGCCGTCCTCCAAGCGACGCTCGCCCGCGCCCAGCGAGCCGCTGGCCAGCACGCCTTCCGACCATTGCCATTGCTCGACGTCGAAACCGAAGGGATTGGCCGGCCCGCGGCTGCGCTTGAAACGGGCCTCGGCCCGCCAGCGGCTGCCCGTCGGCCACTCCCGCCGGCGAAAATCCGTCAGCCTCACCGTTGGCGGCAAGTCCACGCCCGGCGTCAGCGTGCGCTCCACCTCCATGGTCAGGCGCGTCCCGTACTCGCCGGGCTGCGGCAGGCCCCGCACCTCGCCAACGAAGACGATGGGCCGTTGCTGCCAATCGGCCGGCAATTGCTGCGCCATTCGGCTGTCGGCGCGCCAGGAGGCGTAGCCCAGCCCCAGTAGAAAAGCCGGCGCCAGGGCCGCCCAAGGCCGAGCGCGCGACGGCAGACAGGCGGCCAGCGCCGCCGCGCCCGCCGCCAGGCCCAGGCAAGCCGTCGCGGCGGGCAAGTCCGGCAAGACGGCGCACGCGGCGATGCCGCACAACACAGCGATCAAGACAGGCATGCCGGCATCTTAGGCGGCGATGCCGCGGCACCGCAATCTATTAAATACATTCACTAAAGCGCAGCGAATAGATCATGCCGATCGTATTTTTTATGATCTCGGAACGCACCCATAGCAGATGAAACGGGAAAAAATAACAAGTACAAATGCGTATTGCATTAACGAAGCGCTGGACTACACCTAGGACAAGCGCTTTCGAAACCCCCGGCCGCCGCGACGCCTCGCCAGGTCCAGGCGGCGCCCAAGCGCGGCAGCCTGCCTCTCTTTCACATGACTTTCCATCTGGCAGCCGCCAGACGGTTCACTCGCAGGAGGAATACATGGACGCATACATGGGCACCATCACGGTCTACGGCTTCAATTACGCGCCGCAAGACTGGGCGCTGTGCCAGGGCCAGACCTATCAGGTATCGCAGTACGAAGCCTTGTACTCGCTGCTGGGCACGCTCTACGGCGGCACCGCGTCTCAAAACTTCAAGCTGCCCAACCTGACCGGCCGCATGGCCATCGGCACCGGCCCCGCGCAGCCCGCCTATAATCTGCCGGCCTACAATCCCGGTCAGTTCGGCGGCACCCAGAACGTGGCGCTCAGCGTGGCCAACCTGCCGGCGCACTCCCATACCGCCACTTCCATGGCGGTGACCTTCCACGCCGCCGGCACGCCGACGCCGGCCACCCCGGCCAGCGCGCCCAGCTCCAGCAACCCCTATCTGGGCGCTTCCGGCGCCGGCACCGGCCTCGCCACCATCTGGTCCACCGCGCTGAACAACCCCGTGTCGGTGCAAGGCCTGTCCGCCACCGGCAATACCGATCTGACCGGCGGCAACGCTCCGGTCAGCGTGCTCAACCCCTTCCTGGCGCTGAATTTCTGTATCGCTATCAACGGTCTGTATCCGGTTCGTCCATAATCACAATACGCGGCCTACCGCCGCTTCCGGCCGCCTCTCCGCCGCAGGGGCGGCGGCCGTTGCCTTCAGGGGACATCGCCATGCTCGCCACCGTTCAAGCCGAAGACTTCATGCATCTGCTCGGCAAGCACTGCATCTTCCGCAACCCGCAACATCCCGATATCGCGCTGCAAGTGCAGGCCGTCAAGCTGCGGCCGCAGGCGCAATCGCCGCATCAGACCGCGCGGCGCACCCCCTTCGTGGTGGAATTGGCCGCCGAGGGCGCCACCGAGCTGGCGGACGCGGTGGGCCAGCTGGAGCTGCCCGCCACCGAGCACAGCGACGCCATTCGGCTGGATCTGGTGTGGATAGGGCGGGTGATTCCCGCTGGACGCGATCCGGCGCTGGCCTACTTCCAGCTGCCGTTCAATTAAGCCGGCCCGCCGACAGCCCGTGGGCGGCCGGCGGACGGATAAAAAGGACGAAGACTCCGGCCGGGCGGCGCGCCCGGCGAAATATTACAAACCCGCCCGCGCCTCGCCCTGCGGCGAATGGCGCTCGGGCCGCCACACCAGCTTGTCCGCCATGTCGCCGGCCTCTTCCAGCACGAATCCCAATTGGTGATAAAGCCGGCGCGCCTGCACATTGCTGTGCCACACCACCACCGCCAGCGGCGCGCGCACTTGCCAGGCCGCCTGCTGCAAGCCCATCAGCACCTCCTTGCCGTAACCCAGGCCGCGCGCTTCCGGCACCATGGCCAGAAAGATGATGCGCACCTCGTTATGGCCGAAGTCCACCATCACCACGCCGACGTTGGCCCCGGTTTTCTCGATGACGAAGTGCATCGCGTCCGGGTAGTTGTCGCCTGCGCCGCGTTGCAGCACCTGGTATTGCTGCTCCTGCACGGTGCGGATCAGTTCCTCCTCGCCGTCTATCAATTGCAGGTCCGGGCGGGCGCTGCGGTAGAGGCCGGCGATGAAGGCCTCGTCGTGATGTCGCGCCGGGCGCAGATGCAGGCCTTCGGCCAGCGAGGACGTGTTCAAGAATGAGGACATGGCGAACGGCTCCTTTCCAAAACCTGTTATGGGGCGCGCCGGCGGCGCGCCCGTTTCGTTCTACGCGCATGCGCGCGCAAGGTCTTGCGAATCAGGCGAAACCCGGTCTTAAGGCCTATTCAGTCTACGCCGAAGGCATGAGCTTTCCAGGCGTCTCAAAACCGCTTGCTATCCGCCCCCAGCGGATCGCGAACAGCGTCTACAGTCCGGCCTCTCGACGGAACACCGCCAACAACTGACGCCACCCGCGCTCCAGCCAGCTGTAGCGCTCCCCCCGCAAGCGCGCCACGCCGGCCAGCTCCCGCAGCGGCGCCGCGCCTCGCTCGCAACGCTCCAGCCGCACGCGGAAAGTAGCGGCCAAGGGCACCAGGCCGCGGTCGCGCTGTTCGGTGGGAATGGGGCCGCCGTAGGTGGAGGCCAACAAGGCCTGATCCAGCAGCGGCAGATTAAGCCGGTCGATCTGGCCCAACCGGCATTCCACGCTCCAGAACTCCCCGCCGTCGGCGACGAAGCGGGCGACATGGCCGGGCTTGAGTCCGCTCAGCGCGGCCTCGTCGACAAAGGCTTCGCCCTTGACCCCGTCCGGCCCCACCACGTCCAGCAGATGCTCGCCCTCGGCCAGCGCGGTGCCGGCGCGCAGCGCGTCGCTGAGGTCCACCACGCGGCCGGCGAACGGCGCGGCGAGCGTGAGCCTGGCCATTTGCTGACGCAAGGCGGCCACCTGTTCCTGCGCCACCTGCCATTGCTTGCGCAAGGCCGGTCCGCGCTGTTGCAGCTCCAGATCGAACGGTTGCTGCGCGGTCTGCCAGGCCAGGTCGCGCTCGCGGGCGTCCGCCAGCGCCAGCTGCGCCTCCAGCATCGGCGAGCGGAGCCTGGCCATGATCTGCCCCGCCTTGACCAGCTGGCCGTCGCGCACCAGGACTTCCGCCACCTCGCCCGTCGCCGGCGCGTACAAGCCCTGCGACTGCAAAGCGCCCAACACCGCCGGGCTGGCCACTTCGCGCTGCCACGGCAGAATCAGCGCCAAACTCAGGATCAGCAGCGCCGCGGCGCTGCGGCGGGTTTCGCGGCCCCAGCGCAGATCCGCGCGGTGCTGCCACCACACCATCAGTTCGCCGACCACGGGGCGAGCGATGAACCAGCCCAGCTCCACCGCCAGCAATAGAATGCCCAGGGCCTTGAAGAACAAGTGGTAGACCAGGAAGGCGATGGAGAGAAACAGCACCAGCCGATACAGCCAGGTGGCCCAGGCGAACAGGATCAGCCCGCGCCGCCGCGCGTCCGGGAAATGTTCCGGCACCGGATCGTCCAGGCCCAGCAGCGTTTTGCGCAGCCGCCAGCGCGCCAGCGCGAAGGCGCGATTGTGCAGATTGGGCAGGCCCAGGTAGTCCGCCAGCAGGAAATAGCCGTCAAAGCGCATGAAGGGGCTGGCGTTGATCGCCAGCGTCGCCAGCCAGGTGGTGGTGGCCAGCAGAAAGACCCCGGCGCGCAGCGGCCCGTCCGGCAAAAAACTCCACAACAAGGTGGCCCAGGCGGCCAGCACCAGTTCCGCCAGCATGCCGGCGCCGCCGATCAGCAGCCGCTGGCGGCGCGAATCCAGCTTCCAGGCGTCGTTGGTGTCGGTGTAGAGCACCGGCATCATCACCAGAAAGGCCACCCCCATCGCCGGCACCCGGCAACCGAAATGGCGCGCGGTCAGCGCATGGCCCATCTCGTGCAGGATTTTGGCCAGACTCAGCGACAGGCCGATGCCGATGGCGGCGCTGACGCCGCCGTAAGCGGAGAAGGTGTGGGTGAACTCGTCCCAGCGCCGCGACACCAGCGCCAGCGCCAGCAGCAGCACCGCGCCCATCGCCAGCCAGAAGCGCGGATGGAACAGCCAGCCGGTCCACGGCAGCAGGCGATTGAGCAGGGCTTCCGGCCGCAGCAGCGGCACCCGGAAAAACAGATAGTTTTTCAACAGCCACATGGCGCGGCTGGGCCGGTTGGCCTCGCGCAGCTGCCACAGCCAGCCGTTCTGCTCGGCGCTGGCGGCCTGCAGCAGTTGATGGCGGGACAGGAAGAGCAGCACGGCCTCGATATCCTCGGCGCCCAACTGCAGCGTGGTTTCGGCGTTGACGGCTTGCAGCACCGCTTCGGCGGTGCCCAGTTGCCAGCGCGACAGGATTTCGAAACTGGCCCAGCCCAGTTGATAGAAGCGGTGGGCGCAGGGGTCGTGCAGGGTCCAGCTGGGCGCGCCGTCGGCCAGCGCCGGGCCGGGATGCAGCGTCAGTTCCTGACGCAGCGCGGGCAAGGCGGGGGATCTCATGCTCACCACCCCAGCCATTGCCGCGCGGCGGTCAGCGGCCGGCGCAGCGCGTAGTAGATCAGCGGCACCCAGTCGCCGTAGACGCGGGCGGTGCCCATCTGGCCCAGCCGCGGCTTATCGCCGCCGACGAAGCGGGCTTGCAGCCGATAGGCGAGCAGACCGCCCTCCACCGCTTCCGCCTTGTAGGCGACGCGGAGGATTTCCGCGTCGTAGGACTCGGTGGGCGAAGCGTTGGGATAAAGGGTGATCTTGCCGCCGGGCGCCACGTCTATGGCTTCCGCCGCCGGCAGCCAGGCGGCCAGTTCCACGTGGGCGGGGTCGGCCAGCGTCATCACTTTCTCACCCACCGTCACCGCCTTGCCCTGCCAGTCGTTGCGGTCGGAAAACACCACCACGCCGGCGCTGGGCGCGGTGACGTGCAGCCTTTGCAGCTCCAGTCCGGTGTACTCGGCCGCGATGCTTTTCTCTTCCAGCTTGGCGCGGTCCTGCGCCATGGCCAGCTTGCCCTTGTCGTCGGTGACCGCCAGCTGAGCGCTGGCGCGGAAGCTTTCCTGCGCGGCGTCGCGCTCGCGCGCGGCCATGGCGAACTGGCCGGCCAGCAAGGTGGCGTCCAGATCGAACAAGGGATCGCCGGCCTTGACGCGCTGATTGGGCTGCACCTGGATGCGGTCTATCACCCCGCTGAGCGGCGCGCGCAGCAGCACCGGATTTTGCGGCGCCACTTCGCCGCGCGCCAGCACGCTGAGGCGTATCGGCATGCAGGCCAGCAACAGCGCGGCGATGAGCAGCCGCCGCTGCTTGCGGCCGGGCCGCAGCCATTGCCCCGCCAGTTCCCGCCAGTTGCGCCGGGGCGCGAAGCGCAGCAGCGCGTGGCCGTAACCGTGGGCCAGCTCTTCCGCCAGCTTGCGCTCGTAATCGCTCCACGGCAGTTCCCGCGCCAACAGCCAGGCGCCCTGCTCGCCCAGGCGCAGCCACAGCGCGTGGGCCGGCAGCCAGGACGACCAGTCCTCGGCCAGCGCCGCGGGCAGGTCGCCGGCCTCGAGCAAGCGGCTGTCCTGCCCGACTTCCGGCCCGCCGGATTCCGCCAGATGGCGGAACAGGCGGGACAGCCACTGCATATAGGGCGCGGTGGGGTCCAGCTCGGCCAGGCCGGACAGCGCCGTCACGTGGCGATGCAGGCCCTCGCGCCAGACCGCCGACTGGCGGTAGGGCAGCAGTTGCTGGCTTTCGTTGACGATGATGAAACCCAGCTGCTCGGCGCTGACCGCGTCGCGTCCGCGATGCAGCAGCTGCAGCAGGCCGGCCAGTTCCCGGCTTCTATCGGCGTGCCCCATGCACGGCCTACTTGAAGCTGGCCCAGCCGCTCATCCCCGGCAGCAGGCTGGCGCCGTTGCCCTCGATGACGCCCACCGCGAGGATGGACTGGCTGACCGGATCGATCTGCGCGCCCAGGCGTTCTATCCTGGCCGGGAAACTGGCGCCCAGCTCGTCCACCGCCACGGTGAACTTGCTGCCGGGCTTGAGTTTGGCCAGCCATTTGGACGGCACCAGCATGCGCAGTTCCAGCGAGCCGGAATCGACGATGTCCAGCACCGGATTGCCGGGGCTGACGTATTGATGCACGGCGGCGATGCGGCGCGCCACGCGGCCGTTGAACGGCGCGCTGATCACGCATTTGCCGACTATGGTCTGCATATAGCTGGCGTCGGCGGCCGCTTCCTTGGCCTTGCCCTGGGCCTGGGCCACGTCCAGCGCGCCGGCGGAATTGAGCTTGGCCAATTGGTTGTTGACCTTGAGCAGCTGGCTGGCGGCCTCCAGCGAAGCCTGGGATTTGCGCAGCTGGGCGCGATAGCTGCCGCAGTCGAACTGCACCAGCGCCTGACCCTTGCTGAAGCTGGCGCCCTCTGGCACCGGCAAGGCCGCGATCTTGGCCGCCACTTCGCCGGACAGGGTGACGGCGTTGCGCGCCATCAGCTGCACGCGGATGCGGCCGTCGCTGGCGTTGGTCACCGGTGCCGCCGGCGGCTTGGGCTTGGCCGGCGGCGTGGCCGCCTGGGCGCAGGCGGCCGCCAGCAGGCAGGCCGCGGCCCTCAGAACCGTCAACTTCATGGCTTGCTCCCCGCCACCTGCCCCTGCCAACGCGTTTCCGCGCCCTTGAAGGCGGCGGCCAAAGCCGGCAGATCATAGCTGGCGGTGCTTTCCGGCAGCGGGTCCATCCCCAGGCTGGAACCCATCTGGCCGTAGGCGTTTTGCAGATCGCCGTAGCTCTGGTACAGCCGCAGCGTGGAGAACACCGCGTTGGCGTCGGCCAGGATCGCCGGCAGGCGGCCTTGCACGCCGCTGTCGGTGGCGTTGCGGTTCTGCACGTAGATGCGCTGTTCCACGTCGTTGAGTTCTTGTTCCAGCCCGAACTGGCGCGAGCGGCCTTTGAGATCGAGGTACGCCACGTGCACCTGGGTCAGCACCGCCATGTTCAGCGCCATGCGCTGGGTCTTGGCCACTTGCAGCTGGGCGTCGGCGGCCTTGGTGATCGGCCCGGCGCTGAACAGATTGAGCAGGTTCCAGCTGATGCGCAGGCCGGCGTCGCTCCAGGAGTTGTTGACCAGGAATTTATTGCTGTCGTAGTTCTGTCCGATGCTGAATTCCAGGCCCGGCAGCAGCTTGGCGATGGCCTTCCGGGTTTCGGTGACGCCGATGCGTTCGTTGTAGCGCGCCTCGTTCAGCTCCGGCCGGTTCAGCAAGGCCATTTCTTCCATCTGCTCCAGCTTCAGGCCCAGCGTCGGGGTGGGCAGCCCTGCGGGCACCGCCACCTTGAAATCGGTGCCGGGCGGCACGTTCATGATGGCGGCCAGCTTGGGCTTGGCCTGGGCCAGCGCGTTGCGGATCATGCCCATCTGGCGGATCACGTCCAGCAGTTGGCGACGGTAGTTCAGCGCCTCCAGCGGCGCGCGCAGTTTCTGCTTCTCCACCTGCCGCGCGTCTTCCAGCGCGCGGTTGGTTTCCGCCAGCAGCGCGTCGATGCGGCCTTCCAGCTGCTGCGCGCCCACCGCCTGCCACCAGGCTTCGCGCACTTGCTGCATCAGCTGCTGCGCCACTTTGCGCTTGCGCTGTTGCAGGATCAGCATGCGGTCGGACTGCTGTTGGGCGGTGTAATAGCTGACGCCGAAGTCCAGCACGTTCCAGCTCAGATTAAGGTCGGCGGTATGGCTGCGCTTCTCCGAGGAGATCGACGGCACCAGCGATTGTTCGCCGGTGGCCACGTTCTGGGACGAGGACGCGTTGTCCTTGTTGCGGGCGGTGTAGCCGGCCGCCAGCGCCAGCTTGGGCAGCATGTCCAGGCTGGACAAGTCCAGTTGGCGCTGCGCCATCGCCTCTTCCATCAGCTTGACCCGGTAATCCAGGTTGTACTTCAGCGCGCGCGCCATCGCCTCTTGCAAGGTCACCGGCCCGGCCAAGGGCTCCTGGCTGCCGAACATGGCCTGGCGGTCCGCCGCCAGCGTGGCCTGGCGGTCGCTCAAGCTCATCGGCGCGGGCGTGACCGCGCAGCCGGTCAAGGCCAGCGCCGTCAGCGCGGCCAGCGTTGAATAAACGCCGCGGCCGGCCCCTCCCCCCTGTGTTGCTTTCTTCATATCGTCCCCTGTGCGGTTTGTTGGTTTAGTGGCTCGCCGGCTAGGACCTTGCGGTCAAACCGCGTCCTCCGCCTGCAGCCATCCGGCGATCTGTTGATCGAAGGCGGGCTTGCCGTGCTGGCGGAACTGCTCGTGCAGGGCCGGCTTGCCGGCCGCCGCTGCTTTTTCCGTCGCCGCGGCCGCCTGCTCGCCCGCGCCGGTTTTCAACTGCATATGAGTGACGCCGCGGTGGCCGTTCTGGTCGCTGACCGTCACTTCCAGAGACAAGGAACGGTTCCAGCCCGCCGGCGGCGTGCCGCTGAAACGACCGGTCTGCGGATCGAACTTCAGCCAGGCCGGCAGCGGCTGGCCATTGCTCTGCCGCACCTGGATGTTCAGCACCGCGTCCGGATTGCGGGTGATCACCGTGCCGGGCGGCAGGCTGAAGTTGAAACCCTGTCCGGCCACCAGCGGCCGCACGCCCAGATCCGGCATCACTTGCAACGGGGCGCCGGAGGTGCCGCCCAGATTGGAAACAAAGGGCAGGCCGGCGTTGCCGCGGCCAAACGGCTCGCTGGGCGTCGGCGCGAAGCGGTCCTGGCCGAAGGCAAGCTGGATGGGGTTGCTCGTCTGCGGCCCCGCCGGGCCCTGCGGCGTCGGCGCGGCGCCCGGCCCGTTGCCGTTGCCCGCGCCGCTCACCGCGGCCAGCACGATATTGGGCGTGATGGGCGCGATATTGATGACCGGCGCCGCATTGGGCGGCAGCGGCGCGTCCGCAGGCGGCACAGGCTGGATCGGCGGGGGCGTCTCTGTCCTTGCGCTGCGCAACTGGTAAGCCGGCGCCACCGTTTGCTGCTGGGTCACATTGCCGGCCAGGTCCGCCGCCGCGCCGGATTTGAGCGCCAGCGCCACCGAGCCCACGCCGCTGACCCCGGTCAATTGCACCACGTAGTGGCTGTCGCTGATGCGGACGATATTGCCGATGCCGGCGCTGGCGCTGCCGCTGGTGATCACGCTCAGATCACCGGCGCTCAGGCCGACGATGGGTTTGTTCAACACCAGGTCGTAACGCAGGCTGCCGGCGACGCCGGAGGCCGGGTCCAAGCGGGTGAAGGACTGCGGCGCCGGCGCGGTGGTGTCCACGACAACGGTGAACGAGGCCGACTGCGCGCTGATGTTGCCGGCCGCGTCGGTGGCCGTGGCGCGCACGCTGTGGCTGCCGTCCGCCAGCGCCTGGCTCAGATTGAACAGCCAGACGCCGCCGCCGTCGGCGGTGGCGGTGCCCACCTGCACGCCGTCGATGAACACGGCCACCTTGCTGCCCGCCTCGGCCAGACCGGTGACGCTGGGGCGGTTGACGTTGGTGATGCCGTCGCGGTTGCTGGAGCCGCTGTCGGTGGCCAGGCTCAGACCGGTATTGGCCGGGCTGTCCGGCGCCACGGTGTCCACCGTGATGATGTAGGCCGTCGATTGGCCGCTGGCGTTGCCGGCCAGATCAGTGGAGGTGGTGCGGATGCTGTGATTGCCGTCCGCCAAGGCGCTGCCAAGGCTGTAGCTCCACGCGCCGCTGCCGTCCGCCGTCGCCGTGCCCACCGCCGTGCCGTCCACATACACCGTCACCGTGCTATTGGCTTCCGCCGTGCCGGTGACCGTGGGCCGGTTGTTGCCGGTGATGCCGTCGCCGTGATTGCTGCCGGTGTCCGTCCCCGTGCTCAAAGCCACGCCGGACGGCGCCGCGGGCGCGCTATTGTCTATCACCACGTTGAAGGCGCTGGATTGGCCGCTGCTGACGCCGCCGCTGCTGACCACGGCGGTGATGGCGTGCGCGCCGGAACTCAGGCTGGAGACAAAGCTGTAACTCCAGGCCCCGCTGCCGTCCGCGACCGTGCTATCGATGGGCACCCCGTCCACATAGATGATGACAAGGCTGTTGGCGATCCCGGTGCCGGTCACCGTGGGCGTGGCGTTGCTGGTGACGCCGTCGCTATGGCTGCTGCCGGTGTCGGTGCCGCTGGTCAGGCCGGAGACGCTGGGCGGCATCAGCTGCAAGGCTATGTTGCGGGTGACTGCCGCGCTGTTCTTGGTGCCATCGTTGACGGTGAAGCTGACGGTGCGGGTGGCGGTGTTGGGCGAGCCGGCGGTGTCGATGTAAGTGACCGCGCGCAGCGCCGCCTGCCATTGCGCCAAGGTGGCCGTGGCGCCGCTGGACGTCAGCGTCAGCACCCCGGTGCCGGCGTTGTAACTGGCCGTGATATTGCCCATGGTGCTGCCGTTGTTGGTGAAGGCCAGCACGTCCTCGCCGCTTTGGAAGTTGCCGCTAATCGCCACCGTGGCGCTGGCCAGGGTGGTGTTGTCCAAATCCGACACGGTCAGGCCGCCGTCCACCGGCGTGGCGGCGCCGCCCACCACATAGGCCCCGGCGCTGCCGGTGGTGGTGGCGACAGGCGTTTGATCCGTGGCCGCCACGGTGACGGAACGCGTCGTCGCCGCGCTGTCCTTGCTGCCGTCGTTGACGCTGAAACTGATGGTGCGGGTGGCGGTATTGGGCGTCACCGCGGTGTCGGTGTAGGTAACCGCGCGCAAGGCCGCCTGCCATTGCGCCAGCGTGGCCGTGGCGCCGCTGGACGTCAGCGTCAGCACCCCGGTGCCGGCGTTGTAGCTGGCGCTAATGTTGCCGAAGGTGACGCTATTGGTGTTGCTGAAGGCCAGCACGTCCTGGCCGCTCTGGAAGTTGCCGCTGATGGACACCGTGGCGCTGGCCAGCGTGGTGTTGTCCAGATCGCTGACCGTGATGCCGGAGTCCACCGCCACCGGCGTGGACGTGGTGTTGTCCCCCGCGGTGAAGGCCGCGCTGCCGCCGCTGGCGGTGGCGATAGGGGTTTGGTCCGTCGCCGCCACAGTCACGCCGCGGGTCACCGCGCCGCTGTTCTTGCTGCCGTCGTTGATCTGGAAGCTGACGGTGCGGGTGGCGGTATTGGGCGTCACCGCGGTGTCGGTGTAGGTGACCGCGCGCAGCGCCGCCTGCCATTGCGCCAAGGTCGCCGTGGCGCCGCTGGACGTCAGCGTCAGCACCCCGGTGCCGCTGTTGTAGCTGGCGGTGATATTGCCCATGGTGCTGCCGTTGTTGGTGAAGGCCAGCACGTCCTGGCCGCTCTGGAAATTGCCGCTGATCGACACCGTGGCGCTGGCCAAGGTGCTGTTGTCCAGATCGCTGACCGTGAGGCCGGGATCCACCGCCACCGGCGTGGACGCGGTGTTGTCGCCGGCGGTGAAGACCGCGCTGCCGCCGCTGGCGGTGGCGATAGGCGTTTGATCCGTGGCCGTCACCGTCACCGAACGCGTGGCCACGCCGCTGCTGGCGCTGCCGTCGTTGACCTGGAAGCTGACGGTGCGGGTGGCGGAATTGGGCGTCACCGCCGTATCGGTGTAAGTGACCGCGCGCAAGGCCGCCTGCCATTGCGCCAAGGTGGCGCTGCCGCCGCTGGAGCTCAGCGTCAGTACCCCGGTGCCGGCGTTGTAGCTGGCGGTGATATTGCCCATGGTGCTGCCGTCGTTGGTGAAGGCCAGCACGTCCTGCCCGCTCTGGAAATTGCCGCTGATGGACACCGTGGCGCTGGCCAGCGTGGGGCCGGCGTTATTGCTCACCGTGATGCCGGAATCCACCGCCACCGGGGTGGACGCGGTGTTGTCGCCGGCGGTGAAGGCCGCGCTGCCGCCGCTGGTGGTCACCACCGGCACCACCGCCACGCTGACGGTGGACGCCACGGCCAGCGTGGTGGTGTCCACGCCGCCGTTGCTGGTGCCGCCGTTGTCCTTGACGCTGGTCAGCGTCACCACTCGGTTGCCGATGGAGGGGCTGCCGTTGCTGTCGCGATAGGTGATGCCGTTGATCACGCTGGCCGCGGTGCTGCCGGAAACGCCGCCGCCGCTGCTGATGGACACCGTGGCGGTGCCGCCGGACACCGAGACGGTGACGCTCAGGCCGTTGCCGCTGGTGGTAACCGAGTTGCCGTTGGTCAGCGCCACATTGCTGCCGTCTATGGACAGGATTTCGCTGCTGCCGTCTTGCAGGCCGGATACGGTCAGCGTCAGCAGGATCACACTCTGGCTGGATTCGACGGCGCTGACGCTGGCGCCGCTGAACACCGTCACCGCGGAGCCGCCCATCGTGAAGGTGGGATTGGAGGCGGTGGCGCTGCCGGTGGGCGCGTCGTTCACCGCGGCCACCGCCACCGTCACATTGCTGGAGCCGGTGCCGCCGCGGCCGTCGTTGACGCTGACGTTGATGGTGCGGGTGGCGGTGTTGGGATCGTTGCTGCTGTTGTTGTAAGTCAGCGCCGCCAGCAGAGTGGCCACCCGCGACGGGGTGGCGTTGCTGTTGAAGGTGACGATCAGATCATGGCCGCCCACGCCGTCGCCGTTGCTGGCGATCACGCCTATGCTCACGCCGCCCACCGTCACCACGCTGCCCACGCTGGTGCCGCTGGACAGGGACACCGAGCCGCTGGTGTCGACGCCCAGCACATCCTGGCCGCTCTGGCCGTTGGCGGAGATGTGCACGGTCAGATTGCCGCTGTTGAAGTTGGGGGTGTCGCTGTCCGTCACCGTGACCGCGGTGCCCACGTCCAGTTTCACCGCGCCGCCTTTCTCGGTGAAAGTGGGGTTGTCGCCGTTGAGGTTGCCGATCACCGGCGCGGAATCCGCCGCCACCGTCACCGTCTTGGTCACCGCGCTGCTGTTGATCGCTCCGTCGTTGATGGCGAAGCTGATGGTGCGGTTGCCGGTATTGGGCGACAGCGAGCTGTCGGAATAAGTCACCGCGCGCAAGGCCGCCTGCCATTGAGCCAGCGTGGCCGTGGCGCCGCTGGACGTCAGCGTCAGCACCCCGGTGCCGCTGTTGTAGCTGGCGGTGATATTGCCCATGGTGCTGCCGTTGTTGGTGAAGGCCAGCACGTCCTGGCCGCTCTGGAAGTTGCCGCTGATGGACACCGTGGCGCTGGCCTGGGTGCTGCTGTCGGAGTCGGACAGGGTGATGCCGCTGTCCACCGTCACCGCGGTGCCGGTGCCGCTGCTGTAGGCGCTGGAGCCGCCGCTGGCGGTCAGCGTCGGCGCAAAGCCGAAATTGATGGCGTTGATGGCGCCTATGCCTATCATGCCCGTCACATTATGGCCGCTGGCCGCCAACACCCGGAAGGAATCGATGCCCTGGAAGGCGCTGTTGCCGGACACGTTGAAAGTCACCAGCCCGCCGCTGCCTTGCAGCGCGTCACCCACGTTCAGCGTCAGCGTCGCCCCGCTGACCGCCACGCCGTTGATATAACCGACCAATTGCAGATTGCCGCCGGAAGTGGCGGAATCGTAGCCATTCAGCACCACGCCGATGGAGTTCAAGGTAAAGCGGCTGCTGTCGTTGGACTTGACGCTGAAATAGGAGATGGGAATGGTGCCGTCGCTATAGCCGTCCACCGTTTCCGTGGTCACCGAGCCGGCCTTTTCGACAATAATCGTCTGGCCGCCGTTATTGGTGGAGCCCAATTGCAACGTGAAATCCCAGCCCTGGAGGTTGCCGGCGCTCACGGTACTGCCTGAGGGGTTATAGGTGTTGCCGTCCGATGTGGTGAAATCGGTGGTGCCGGTTACCGGCCGCGCCAGCAAGGCGTCGTAGCTGAAATGCAAGGCATCCACGTCGATATGGCCGCTATTGCGCTCCAGCGTCCAGTCGCCGCCCAGGCGCGCCGCGCCGGTGGAGTCGGTGGACGCGGCCACGTCGGCCTGAGTGTAGCGGGACAGCGCGCTGACGAAGGCCGCGCCGCTGCTGCCGGCGGCGATATCGCAGCCGTAGAGCAGGATGTCGCCGTCGGCGCGCAAGGATTGGCCTATGGTTTTCAGGTCCGCCTGGCGGCTGTCCAGCTTGGCCGTGGTCAGTTCCATGTTGCCCAGCATCAAATCCCCGCTCTGACCGTGGGAAATGATGTGGATGGCGGCGTAGCCATGGTGGGTTTTGGCCCACTCGGCGATCTGGCTCAGGCCGTCCTTGCCGGCGTTGAGCACCACCACCTCCATGCCGGCCGGCATTTGCGCCAGCAGGCTTTGGTAATTGGCGACATTGGATTCGACGAACACCACCTGCTTGGGCGGCGCGGTCGGCGCCAGCGCCGCGGCGAGCTTCTCCGCCAGACGCTCCACCGCGGCCGATCGCGGCGCTTCCGTCGGCGCCGGGCGTTCCGCCGGAAGCGGCGCGTCCGCATGCGCCGAGGCGGCGGCGGCCGTGGCGGCCGCCGCGCCGTCGAACATCAACCTGGGCTCCAGAGCCTGCAACAGCAGGCGCGAGCGCTTGAGAGCCGGTGTCTTCTTGTCACTGCCTTGCGATTGCCCCGCTGATTTCCACCACCCCATCACGCTCTCCCGGATTATTTCGGCTTAAGCGGCTGTTCAACATCTTGCGAGCAAGAGCGAGACAAGGCGAAGACGGCAGAGAAGGCGAAATGTACATACGGTACATAGGCCTTTCTTAAGACGTATCCGCCCGCTGACGCTTCACCAAGCGCAACAAGCATTGAACAGGCGCCAAGACCCAGATCGAACCACGCTTGCGACTACATCCCAAAAGCTGCTTAGCGGATTAGAACCTGTATCAAAGCAAAAATAAATGACAATTAAATAAATTCGAATCAGAACAACAGCGACACCGTAACAAACCGGGCAGCCGGCAAGCTGACAAAAGCTGTCAAGCGCGACCAAGAAGCCCCCTCTTTAAAAAATAGTTGTTCCTCACGCGAAGTAAGCTAAGTGCAAATACGTAGCACACATGATATTTGTTCAACATATTAAAAATCCCCCGGCTTGCCCTCGCCCGCCGCATCCCGTATCGTTCGTCCGCCGTCCGCCCATCCAAGGATTTCCCCATGCCCGCCACCCCGCTGTACTGCGCCCGTCCCGACCGCCTGGACGCCGCCCGCCTGTTGAGCCAGCGCTTCGCTCTGCCGCTGCTGGAACAACGGCCGGAGCAGGGCTATTGGCTGGAATTGGGCGAACAAAGATTGGAACTGCTGACCACCGGCAAGCACGGCGCGGTGTATGCGGAATTCGTCGAGGGCGCGGCCAAGCATCGGCGCGAACAGGGCGGCGGCCGCGGCCAACCGGTGGCCAAGGCCATCGGCCTGAAAGGCGCCAAGGAACTGCCCTATGTGGTGGACGCCACCGCCGGCCTGGGCCGCGACAGCTTCGTGCTGGCCGGGCTGGGCTGCCGCGTCACCCTGGTGGAGCGCTCGCCGGTGGCCGCCGCGCTGCTGGCCGACGCGCTGGAACGCGCCGCCGGCCACCCGGACACCGCCGACATCGCCGCGCGCATGCATCTGGTGCACGCCAGCTCCATCGCCTGGCTGGCCGCGCTAAGCGAGGCCGAACGCCCGGACGTGGTGTTCGTCGATCCGATGTTCCCGGACACCGACAAGAAAAGCGCCGCCGCCAAGAAGGACATGCAGGCCTTCCAGCAGGTGATAGGCGACGATCAGGACAGCGCCGCGCTGCTGCAAGCCGCCATCGCCGCGGCCAAGAACCGCGTGGTGGTGAAACGGCCGCGGCTGGGCGCGGCCATCGAGGGCGTGAAGCCGTCCGCGGTGCTGGACGGCAAATCCACCCGTTTTGATCTTTACGTGATCAAGGCCTTGCATCCAATTCTGGGCTGACGCCATCGGGCGCTTGCGCCCGCTCGTTCATCCCATAATCCCGCAGCACCGCCGCCACCCGCAGCCGGTAATCGGCGAACAAGGCCTCCCTGCCCTGCCGCTGCGCCGCGCGGTGCGGCTCCAGCCGCCGCCAGGCCGCCACCGACGCCTCGTCGCGCCAGAACGACAGCGACAGCATCTTCTCCGGCCGGTTCAGGCTGGCGAAGCGCTCGATCGACAGGAAACCGTCCGCCTCCGCCAGCTCCCGCCCCAGGCGCTCCGCCCAGCCCAGATAACCGTCCCGGCCGCCTTCGGCCAGCTCCACCTCGAAAATCACCGCAATCATTCCGTTCTCCCTTTCTCGCCATAAAGGCGCACCCGCGCGTTGGGCAGCCGGCGAAAACGCGCCGCCGCCGTCAAGTCTTGCCAATCCGGCCGCGCCGCCGCCAATGCCGCCAGGCCGCCGCGCGCGATCTCCAGCGCCAGCGCCCGGCCCGGGCAGGCATGCCGGCCGGCGCCGAACATCAAGGCCTCGCCCGGCCCGGCCGGGTCCAAAGCCGCCGCGGCCAACACCACCAGTACCGAAACGCCGGCCGGCACCGTCTGGCCGCCATAGGACCAATCCCGCGCGACGAAACGGCGGGTGTTGTGCAAGACCGGGTCCTGCACAGCCAGCCAGTCCCACTCCGCCGCCGCGCCCGCCGCCAGCGGCCGGCCCTGAGCCTGATGCCAGATGGCGGCGGCGAACAGGCCGGCGCCGGCGTCCAGGCTCTGGAACAGCAGGCCGATCACATTCGCCGTCAGCGTCGCCTCATCCGGCGCCAATTCATTCTTCAGCTCAGCCAGCATGCCGCCGGCCCGTGGCAAGGCCTCCGCCACTCGCGCCTGCAAAGCCGTCAAGGCCTGCTCTCCGCGCACCAGCGCCTCTACATCGGCATCCGCCGCCAACGCTTGCGACACCGCCGCCGCCTCCGCGACCAAGGCCGGCGCGTCCGCCGCCGGCAGACCCAACAAGCCGGCCAGCGTCAGCACCGGCAAGCCCTGCGCCATCCGGTCCAGCACCTCGCCGTTCAAAGGCTCGCGCATCAGCCAGTCCCGCGCCAGGCTTTCCGACAAGCGCCCGGCCTCCGCGCCCGCCGCCGTCGCCAAGGCCCGGCTCAAAGCCGCCTTCAGCGCCGGATGGCGCGGCGCCTCGCTCATCCGCGCCCACAGACAGAACGTGCGCGCCAAGCCGCCATCGCCCAACTGCGGCGGCGCCGCCTGATCCAGCGGCCGCACCCGGCACTCCGGCGCGGCCAACACCGCCTGCGCCGCCGCGTGGCCGGCCGCCACCCACACGCCCAGGCCGGCGTCAAAATACAATGGCCGCCGCTGCGCCAGATCCCGGTAATAGGGATAGGGATGGGCGTGAGTCACCGCCGCCAGCGGGTCCAAAGGCCAGGCGCTCATATCGCCTCCGTCAGGTAAAGCCGCCGCGTCAGCTCCACGCAGCGGGCGCGCGAGCTGGCCGCCCGCTCATGCGGCGCAAACGGCGCCGCCACCCCGTCCAGCGCCGTCACCGCCCAGGCCAGGCGCTCGCGCCGGGCCGGGTCCAGCGCGAGCCGGCTTTGCCGCTCGGTCAGCGCGTCGATCAAGGACACCAGCGCCTCCTTCTGCGCAATCTCCCCCGGCAAGCCGGCGCGGGTGCACACCCCGTAGCCGCCGGCCAGGAAATCCCGCCACGCCGCCTCCCAATCCGGCTCCGCCTCGGCGGGCGGCAGCTCCAGCGCCGCCAGCCCGGCGCGCCACTGCCGGCCGAAACAGGCGCGCAGGCGCTCCGGATCGCCGTCCAAGGCCAGCGCCTGGCCCAGCCAGCACAACATGCCCTGCGGATACCAGGCCGACTCCGCGCTCAGCGCCGCCGCGCCCATGCAGGATGCGGCCTCCCCGGCCAGCGTCAGCCGGTAGGACGGCCACGGCGCCGCACCGGCCCGCTGCCAGCCGCGCAGGGTGTCCAGGCTCACGCCGCTGCGCGCCAGCAAGGCCGGCTCGCTCAGAAAATGGCTATGCAGATAAGCCAGCAAATCCTCCATTCCCGCTCTCCTTGTTCAAGCTTGACGATGGGTTTATCGTAGCCGGCGGCACCCGCCAAAGTTTCAGCCAAGGATGAACCATGCTTGCAGCCCCGCACGACCGCATACCCGACATCAGCCGCCTGGCCAGCCTGCTGGCCGACCCCGGCCGCGCGCTGATGCTGCTGCTGTTGCAAGACGGCCGCCTCTACCCGGCCAGCGATCTGGCCCAGGCCGCCGGTCTGTCGCCGCAAGCGGCCAGCAACCATCTGGCCAAGTTGCTGCACGGCCAGGCGGTGCGGGTGGAACAGCGCGGCCGCCACCGCTATTACGGCCTGGCCAGCCCGGCCATCGCCCACGCGCTGGAAGCGCTGTCCGCCGCCGCCGGCGAAAGCCGGAGCGCGGTGCGCCCCAAGGGCAATGCCGACATCCGCCTGGCGCGCAGTTGCTACGACCACCTCGCCGGCCGGCTGGGCATCGCCGTCGCCGACTTCCTGCAACAGCAGCAACTGCTGCAACGGCGCGAGGAGCGCGAGTTCGCGGTGACGCCGGCCGGCGCGGACTGGCTGGCGGCGCGGCTGGACATTCAACTGGCCGGCATCGCCCGCCCGCGCCGGCCCTTGGCGCGCGCCTGCCTGGACTGGAGCGAGCGCCGCGACCACATCGCCGGCAGCCTGGGCGCGGCCTTGTGCCAGGCCTTCTTGCTGCGCGGCCTGACCGAGCGCCGCAGCGACAGCCGCGCCTTGCGGATCACGCCGGCCGGTTACGCCTTCTTGAAGCAGGAATGTGGAGTGGGCAGCGAGCAGTTGCGGGGGGATTAAAGCGGTTTGCGCGAGGGGGCGCGGTGGATGAGTCCTTGGGCAGTGTCGGCGGAGGGTACCCTCCCACCCAAGCAAACCATCCGCCGTAGGGCGGAGCGCGGCGATACCCACGCGGAAACGCGACGGGATCGATGCTTGGGTCTTTACGGCGGGCTTTGGTGGGTATCGCCTTTCGGCTCCACCCACCCTACGAATACCCCCCGACCAAACCATCCGCCGTAGGGTGGGTGGAGCGCAGCGATACCCACCTGCTGAGGTTAGCGATTGCGCAGGCGGATGCGGCGGAAGCGCGCTTCCAGGCTGAAGCGCTGCCCCAGCGCCAGGTAGATCTGGTGCTGGCTGTCCACATGGCGGTAAACCCGGACCCGGTCGGCGCCCAGCAGCATCATGATTTCCAGATAGTTGAAGAAACCCATCCACTGGCCGCGACCGGCGCGGTCGTCAAAATCGATGTCGCGCGCCACGCGGCTGAGCAGGCCTTTGCCGACGTATTCCCGATTGTCCTTCAGCCATTGCAACAGGTGAGCCGCGCATTCGCGGCCGTAGGCATGGTCGGCGAGGAGATCCTTGCTGGGCGTGGGCATTTGCCAGTAATGCCGATAGGTGCGGCCGGGGCAGAGACGAACAAAGGGAAGCAGGGCTTCCTGCTGTTCCAGCGAGTGCAGTTTGTAGCGGCGGCGACGGGGGAAGTTTTGAGCGTGATGCATGGTGTTTCTCCTGCTGTGACACAAGATAAACCACCTGCCGAGAGAAGTGGAGGTATTAGGCAGGCGCGTGGCAGGATTGGCGTACCGGGCTTAAACCAAACCGGTGAGTGCATGGCACTCTCCCACCATGCGCCTGCCAAATGGCGCGGCCATGGTAAAGCAGCCCGCGCTGTATCCAGCGAGGGCCAGTTGGTTTAAGCGGACGGGACGCCAATCCCGTGTGCCGCGTGTGGGCGGCAACGTGGGGATTGTTGCCGAGGGGGCGGTTGGGGTCAAGGTGGGGTGGTTGGTTTGCTTGAGCGTGGCTTACTTGTTGAGTGATCTGGTTTTGAATCCGCTGCGCGGATGATGGTTTTCATTGCCGGGGCTGCCCGGCAGGCAGGAAGGGGAACAACTCGGCCAAATTCCCTATCACTGAGCGAATCAAAGATTCGCACGTAGACACCCCAAAGGCCGCCCTGCAAGCCTGGCCTACGGCTTCCCGCCGGGTCCCGTCAGGCCCGAGGCGCGGCTGAACTCGCGATTTGCTAACGTCAAATCGCTCAAACAGGGCAGCCGCTTAAAACCTCGGGCCTGCCACCCGGCGGCAGGCTTGAAGGGACCAGGGGCGCGTCGGATACATGCTTTCTTTTAGGGAGCTAGGCTTATCCACAGACAAGAGCAATGGGGTCAAGTTATTCACAGAAATGACCCACTTCGCTAAACCACCTCTCTTATTCAAAAAAGACCACCTTGTGTAGCGCCCAAGTGTCCCCTCGGGGCGCGCTCCGGGTTTCGCGTCCTGGGGGACGAGGGGGGCTGGAAGGGGGCGGCGGCCCGCCCCCTCCCCGTTCGCCGCGCGGAAAGCGGCACCTAAATCATCATCCGCGCAGCGGACTCAACAGAAAAGCCCTCACAAATCACAGCGCAATCAAAGGAGGACACATCTCTCCGTGAAAGCAGATTCAACAAAGCAACCCTCTCCAAATACAGAGCAATCTATCGAACACCCCCGCCTCCCCTGCTACACTAAATCCCCGCCATGACCCCGGCATCCCCACCATGCACACCGCCCCCGCCCTCATCATCATCGACATGCAACAAGGCATGAGCCGCCCCGAAGCCGGCCCGCGCAACAACCCCCAGGCCGAAGCCAATATCGCCCAACTGCTGAACGCCTGGCGCCAGGCCGGCGCGCCGCTGCTTCACGTACGCCACATCTCCCGCACCCCCGGCTCGCCGTTCTGGCCCGGACAGCCCGGCGTCGAATTCCAGCCGGCGCTGGCCCCGCTGGCGAGCGAACACGTGATGGAAAAGAACGTGCCGGACGCCTTCGCCCACAGCGGCCTGGAACGCTGGCTGCGCGTACGCGGCATCGAACAACTGCTCATCGTCGGCGTCAGCACCAACAACTCGGTGGAGGCCACCGCCCGCAGCGCCGGCAACCTCGGCTTCCGCACCCTGGTGGCCGCCGACGCCTGCTTCGCCTTCGACAAGGCGGACTACGCCGGCACCCCGCGCAGCGCCGACGAGGTACACTCAATGGCGCTGGCCAATCTGGACGGAGAGTACGCCCGCGTCGTGCTGTGCGCCGACATGCTGCGGCAGCTGCAATAAACCCTGATCAGGAGCCCAACCATGCAATTCGCCTACACCATTCTCTATGTCTCCGACGTCGCCGCCTCGCTGGCCTTCTTTGAAAACGCCTTTGGCATGAAGCGCCGCTTCCTGGACGAATCCGGCGATTACGGCGAGTTGGACACCGGCGCCACCACGCTGGCTTTCGCCGCCCACCCGCTGGGCCGCAGCAATCTGCCGGAAGGCTATGTGGCGGCGGACGCCTCGCCGCTGCCGCTGGGCATGGAGATCGCGCTGACGACCGACGACGTGGCCGCCGCCCACGCCCAGGCCTTGCGCCACGGCGGCGTTGAGCTGCAAGCGCCCTCGCTCAAGCCCTGGGGCCAGACGGTGTCCCATTTGCGTTGTCCGGATGGGCTGCTGCTGGAGCTATGCTCTCCGATCTAAAACGCCAGCCCAGCCCCAACAGCAGCACGACTCCGGCCAAGGCGGCCAGCGCCAGTTGCGGCCACGGCCCGGAGCCGCGCAGCGGGAACAAGACAAGCCCGGCGACGATCAGCGGCGCGCACGCCGCCGCGCCCTGGCGCGCCAGCCTTGACGGCAAGCCCTGGCCCAGCCGGACGGCCAGCAGCGCGCCGGTCAAGCACACCCCGGCCAAGGCGGCCAAGGCCAGGCCGGGCAGACCCAGCCAGCGCGGCAGCGTCAGCAACAGCGCGGCGCTCAGCGCGCTGCCGGCCAGTTCCACCGCCAACGGGCCGCGGGTGTCGCCGCCGGCGTAGCAATAGCGCGCCAGCAGCGCGTTCCAGGCTCCGAACACGATGCCCGGCGCGTACAGCGCCAGCAGCAGCGGCAGGTCGCTCGCGGCCAAGCCGGCCGGCAGCAGCAGCGTCACCAGCGCCGGCGCGGCGCCGATCAGTCCGGCCGCCGCCGGCAGGGTCAGCAGGCCGCAGGCGGCCAGGCCGCGGTCCAGCAGCCGCAGCCGGTCCGCGTCCTGCGCGCCGCTCATCTTGCTCAACAAAACCTGGTTCAAACTCATCAAGGCGATCAGCGGCAGATTGATCAGCTTGCGCGCCAGATTCAGCAGGGTAATCGTCCCCTCGCCCAGCAGCGAGGCGGCCAGGCGCTCCAACAAGCCCAGGCCCTGGCTGGCGGCCCCGCTGGCCAGCAGCGGCCACAGCCGCCGCCAGACCTGCCGGACATCGCCGCGGCCGGCGCGCAGCCAGGGCCGCCAGCCCAGCCGCCAGTTGCCGGGCAGCAGCGCCGCCGCCATCAACCCGCTGCCGGCCAGAAAGCATTGCGCCAGCGTCGCCGCCGCCGCGGCCGGCCCGGCCCAGTACAGATAGAGCGCCGCCGGCAGATTGAACAGCAGCGAGCCCAGCCCGGCCAGCAGGAAACGGCCCTGCGCTTGCAACGGCGCCGCCAGCACCGCCTGGGCCAGCAGGCCGGGCGTCAGCCAGGCCAGCCAGCGCAAAGCGGCGGCGGCCGATTCCGCGTGAGCGGCGCCGATGCCGGGGGCCAGCGCCCGCGTCAGCCACGGGGCGGCCAGGCTCAGCAGCGCCGCCAGACCCAAGCCCGCGGCCAGCCAGTGGCGCAGCTGGCCGGCCAGCCAGGCGCCGCGCCGCTCCGGCGTCTGCGCTTGCCACAAGGGCAGCAGCGCGGCGGACAGCAAGCCGCCGGCCAGCAGAGTGCGCAAGGCTTCCGGCAGGAACATCGCCACCAGAAAGGCGTCGCTGCGGCCGCCGGCCCCCCAGGCGGCCACCAGCAGCCACTCGCGGGCGAAACCGGCCAGCAGGCCGGCCAGCGTGGCCAGGGTCAAGAGCGCGGCGGGAGCGAACATGGCTTCGATATCATCAGTGGAACAGGGTGAACAGCCCTTTGCCGCCCACCTTGTAGTTGAGATCGCGCGGCCGCTCGCCCATGGGCTTGGCCCCGCTGCCGCCGACGATCTTGTACGGCGCCACTTCCTTGCCCACCACGGTGTTGGCGGTGACCACCGCGCCGCGGCCGATGCGCGCGCCGTGGCCGATCAGCGCGCCGGTGGCGATCCAGGCGTAGTCGTCGATATAGACCGGCGCGGACACCGACCAGAATTCCGG
Organism: Chromobacterium rhizoryzae; assembly: GCF_020544465.1. Lineage (NCBI taxonomy): Bacteria > Pseudomonadati > Pseudomonadota > Betaproteobacteria > Neisseriales > Chromobacteriaceae > Chromobacterium > Chromobacterium rhizoryzae. Next base: position 270,794 of record NZ_CP066126.1, on the reverse strand, counting down.
CGCGCTCAGGTCGTGACTGCCGGCGATGATCTTGGCGTAGGAGGCGATGGCGACGTGATCGCCGATGATCAGCCCCGCGCGCGCGTCCAGCAGGCAGTGCCAGGCCACGCAGCTGTCCGCGCCTATCACCAGATTGTTGACGCCCAGCACCTCGGTGTTGCGCCACACGCTGGAGCCCTTGCCGATGCGCGCGCCGCCCAGGCGCAGCCAGGCCAGCCGCAGGTGGTGGGACGGCAGCTTGTTGATCAGGATGTTGTAGCCCTGCTCCCAAGCGCGCAGCCAGCGGTCCTTGAAAGTGGCCCAGTTGAGGCCGTAGCGCGGCACCAGCTGGGTGGGCACTTCGTCGCGCAAGAGCGCGTAGAAGCGGCTCGCCAAGGGGTGCGGGATGCGGCTTTCCATGTCGACGGAGACGATGGACACGCGCGGTTCGGCGGCGTCACCCTCCTCGAAGGCCACGTTGTTGGCCAGCATCCAGTCGTAGGCGGCAGCCAGTTCCGCCGCCGCCGCGCCCAGGCGCGCGGCGTAGCCGTCCAGCCGCTCGCGCAGCGCGCTGCTGTGGTAAATGCGGTGGCGCAGCGTCAGCGCCGGCGCGGCGGGAAGATCGGTGGGTTTCATCTCGGTTTCGCTTTCGGATCAACGGTTTTCGGGCCGGAGGGCGCGACGGCGCTCAATAGCGGATCGCCGTGGCCGGCCAGCCGGCGCGCCGCTTGCAGATTGACGCCCATCAGCAGCCAGAACAGGCCGATCAACACCATGGTGAAGCTGTAGTAGTGGTCGAACAGGCCGGTGAGCAGCGCCGCCAGCAGGCCGGACAGGGTGCCGAGCCAGATCGCGCGCTCCGGGTCCAGCGCGGACAGCGGGCCGCGCGGCCGCGCCTCTCGCCACCAGGCGACGGTGACGGCGACGAAGAGCAGCATGCCGGGCGCGCCCAGCTTGTAGACGTAATTGAGCCAGAGGTTGGAGATGCCGAGCAGGCCGCTGTCCGGCGGCGGCGGATCCACTTTGAAGCCCAGGCCCAGCGGATAGGCACGCACCGCGTCGGGGAAGCGGCGGTATTCGTCCATGCGGATTTCCGTACTGGCGTTGCTGGCGGAGAAGGTGGTGGCCAGGCGTTCCTGCAAGGGCGGATAGAACAAGACCAGGGCCAGGCCCAGCGCCGCGGCCAGGCCGATGATGCGGCCGGCGTGCGGCGCGCGCCGCCAGCTCAGCCACAGCAAGACCAGCGCCAGGCTGACGATGGCCCCGCGCGAGATGCTGAACAGCAGGCCGGCCGCGCCCAGCAGCGCCACCGTCAGGCCCAGCAAGCGCCGCCAGCCGCGCTGCGCCAGGCCGTAGAAGAAGGCCAGCGGCAGGAAAAGCGCCAACGCGCCGCCGGTGAGATTGGGATGCACCCAGGGCGAGGCCATGCGGGTGTAGTTGGCGGAGAAGATGTCACGCACCGCTTCCGGGTGGGCGTAGCGCAGTTTTTCCAGCACCGGGATGAAGCTGTTGGCGTCGCGGTCCTTGAGGAAATAGCCGATGGACAGCAGCAGCATGGCCAGCGTGCCCAGCAGCAGCGTCACGATCAGGCGGTCGCGGCTGCGTTCGTCCGGCAGCAGCAGCGGCGCCAGAAACAAGGCGGACAGATTGAGCAGCCAGCGCGCCCAGTTGACCGGGCCGTTGCCGTCGGCCTGCACCATCAGCTGGCCCGCCAGAAACGGCAGCAGGCTGAAGGCCATCAGCCACAGCAGCAGCCCTTCGGCGCGGCCGCGCGGCCATTGCAGGAGGCCGACGGCCAGCCGCGGCAGCGCCCCCAGCCAGGCCAGGCCCAGCAAGGCCTCGGACACGGTGACGCGCACGCCCAGTTGCACCGTGGCGTAAGGCGCCAGGGTGGCGGCGAGGCCGAACAGCGCCAGTCCCAGCAAGGGCGCGCGCAGCACGGCGACGCCGGCGCAGGCGGCGGCCAGCGCCAGCGCGGCGGCGGCCGGGCTGAGCAGGGCCAGCAGGCCGCCGAACAACAGCCCGCAGCTCAGGGCGAGCGCGCGATTCAGCGGCGTCATGCCAGCAGCCTGTCCAGCAGTTGATCCACGCGGCGGCGGTAGGCGTCCATATCGTAGCGGCGCGCCCAGGCGCGGTTGGCGTCGACATCGCCGTCCGGCCCGGCCGCGGCCAGCCGGTGCATCAAGGCTTGCAGCTCGCCGCCGTCGTTGGGGGCGAAACGCGCCGCTTGCGGCGGCGCGACCTCGTCCAGCGCGGAGCCGGTGGCCACCGCCACCGGCGTGCCTTGCGCCAGCGCCTCGATCACCGGCAGGCCGAAGCCTTCGGCGTAGGACGGCTGCCATAGCCGTTCCGCCCCCGCGTACACCGCGCTCAGCATGGCGTCGTCCAGATCGCTGAGCCAGATCAGGCCGTCCAGCCGCCGCAGCTCAGCCGGCAGGTCTTCCGGCCGCGCCACCAGCGCCAGCGCCGGCAGGTCCGGCTGGCGCTGACGCGCTTTCCGCCATTGCTCGACGAACCAGGGCATATTCTTGCGCGGCTCGCGCGCGCCCACCGCCAGCCAATAGCGCGCCGGCAAGCCGGCCGGCGGCTCCGCGGCCGGCCTCGCCGGCTGCGGCACCGCGTTGGGCAGCAGCGCCAGCTTGGCGCGCTGGCGCGGAAACAGCCGCGCGGCGGCGTCGGCGGTGAATTGCGACGGCGTCCAGACCGCGTCGGCGCGTTGCAGGGAGCGCGCGGTGCCGGCCCAATCGATCACGCGATAGGCCAGCGCGCGCAGCAGGCTGACGTGGTAGTTGTCCAGGGTCAGCTGGAACACGTCATGCAACAGCATGGCGTAGCGCACGCCGCCGGGCGCGCGCCAGGGCGGCAGCCCGGTGTTGGCGGTGGCGATGTAAAGATCCAGCCGCCGGGCGCGGATGGCCTGCGGCAGAAAGCGGCATTCGAAATGCCAGCGCTCGCGCGGGCGATGCAGCCCGTCGGCCGGGCTGGGCCGCGCCGGGCATTCCGCCAGCCTCCGGTGGGGATGGTCGGCCGGGCAGGCGGTGAAACGCAGCACTTCCACGTTCGGCCGCGCCGCCAGCGCGGCCTCCAGCGCCAGCACTTGCCGCGCGATGCCGGAGCGCGGCGCGGCGGTCACCGGGCGGTAGTCAATTCCGATGCGCATGTCTCAGCTCCCGGTACAAGGTTTCCAGCTGGTCGGCGGCGATGGCCCAATCGTGCCGCCGCCGCACGAATTCGCGCCCGGCCGCGCCCAGGCTGGCCGCGCGCTCCGGCCGGCTCAGCAGCGCGGCCGCCGCCTCCGCCAGTTGCTCGGCGTCGTCGCCGCGCAGGTATTCGCTGTCGGGACGCAGATCCAGCCCGGACGCGCCCTGCGGCGTGCTCAGCAGCGGCAGGCCGGCGGCCAGCGCCTCCAGCACCTTGAGCTTGGAGCCGCCGCCCTGACGCAGTCCGGCGATGAAGGCCGCGGCGCGCCGCTGCTGCGTCGGCAGTTCCGGCACAAAGCCCAGCCACTCCAGCCGCGCGTCCGGCCAGCGCCGCGCCCAATCCTCCGGCATCGCGTAGCCGCATATCGCCAGCCGCGCCCGCGGCAAGCGCCGCCACAACCTAGGCATCACTTCCGCCGCCAGCCAGACGGCGGCGTCGCGGTTGGGCGGGTATTCGAAATTGCCAACGAAGAGCAGACGCTGGCTGGCGTAATCCGGGCGAACTTCGGCGAAGGCGTCGGCGTCCACGCCGTTGATCACCACGTCCACCAGCCGGCCGCTGTGCTGGGCCATCGCCGCGGCGTCCTCCCAGGTGACGGCGGCGACGCGCTCGGCGGCGTTCAGCGCCAGGGCCGCCCAACGCCGGTAACGCCAGCGGTCCCACCAGACGAAGGGCGCGCACCAGCGCGGCAGATGCTGATAGGTGGCCGCGCCCAGTTCGGACTCGACATTGTGCTCGGTCAGCAAAAAGGGCTGACGGCGGCGGTCCAGCGCTTCCAGGAAGGGCTGCAAGCCGTAGCTGTGCTCGATCTGCACCACGTCCCAGCGCTGGCGCAGCAGGCCGTCGAATGTGCGGCTCAGATCAGGCGACAGGCCGTTGACGCTGGCCAGCATCGGGTAGGGTCCCAAGGCCGCCGCCAATAGCGTCAGCGGGTGCTTCAGCGGCCGGCGCGGCAGCACGATCAGCCGTTCCACAATGCCTTCCAGCTGGCGGCGGCAGGCCTCGCTGGCCGGTTCCTTGCTCTGCACCAGCAAGGTGATGCGGTGGCCGCGCGCCGCCAAGGCGCGCAGCAGCTGGAACTGGCGCAGCTTGCCGCCGCTGGTGGTGGGCCAGGGCAGATACGGCAGGGTCCATAGAATGCGCAGCGGCGGGCAGCCGCCAAGGGAAAGAGAGGCCGGCTTCATTCTCGCCACTCCAGGATTTGCAGCTGCGGCTTCACCGCCACGCTCAGGCTGCCGCCGGCGGCGCTCAAGGCCGCGCTGCTTCCGCTCAAGGGCTGGCGCAGCGTGGCGCGGGCGACGCCGGGCAAGCGCGCCGCGCCGCCGTTCGCGCTCCAGAACATCCACAGGCGCGCGCCGTCCGGCTTGCGCCAGGCGATGCTGTACAAACCGTCCGGCGCGGCGTCCAGGCGCGGCGGCGGCGCCGGCTCCAGCCGCGGGCCGGTGATGGCGAGAAAGCGCGCCAGCGCCTTGTAGGCGGGCTTGGGCTTGCCGTTCAGATCCAGCAAGCCGTAACCGCGGTCGCGCGCGCTGGCGCGCTGGTCCAGATCGGACAGCGCGAACAGAAAGACGCGGTCGTAGTCCAGCGCGCTCATCAGCGCCAGCCGGCGCAGTAAATAATCCGCCTGGCCGTCGCGGCCGATGATGTCCTGCTCTTCCTTGGGGCCGGCGTAACTGGACCAGCCCCATTCGGTGGCCCAGATGCCCGGCGCCTTGACCTGGCGCAGCCGGGCGTTGATCTGCTGAGCGCGCAGCACGAAGTCCCGCGTTTTAGGATCATCGCCCTCAGGCTGCTGGCTGTAGGGATGGTAGGCGACGATGGTTTTCAGATTCAGCGTGCCCTTCTTGCCCAGTTCCTCCAGCATCAGGCCGCCGCGCACCGGCATCTGACTGTAATAAGCCATGCCGGCCATCACCACCGGCTTGCCCGGCGCCGCGGCGCGCAGCGCTTCCGCGCTGGCCTGCAGCAAACGGCCGTAACCTTCCGGGCTGGGCAGCGGCCGCCAGAAGCCGGGCAGGTTGGGCTCGTTCCACACCTGCCAGGCGTCCACCGCCGGATAGCGCTTGGCCAACATGGCCATGCGCTTGGCGAACACCTTGTCGTCCTTGGGCGGGTACTGGTCGCTGGAACCAAGCAGCGGCGGCACGCTGCTGGCGAAGGGCGCCGATCCCACCAGGTAGAACACCGATTTGAGCTTCTGCGCCTTCAGCGTGTCCACCAGCTGATCCAGCGGCGCGAACACGAACTGGTTTTCCTTGGGTTCGTGGCGGTCCCAATGCAGGTCCACCCGCACCCAGCTCAGGCCCAGCGATTTGAGCTGCTGCATCTGGCGCTGGTATTGCTCCGGCGTGAACCAGAGGAAGTGCGCGTTGACGCCGAGAAAGTCGCGCCACACCACCGGCCGGCCGGCGGTCAGCTCGGTGGTTTCGGCGCGCGGGCCGGCCGCGGCCAATGTCAGCGCCGCCGCCAGGACCAGCGTCCGCCACGCCGCGCCGCGCGCGCTAGCCATGCGCCCTCTCCCCCAGCGCGGTCTGGAACATGCGCAGAAACTGCGTCGCCACGCGCGGCCAGGCGCGTTCCCGCCCCAGGCTGCGCGCCTGTTCGCTGTGCAGACGCAAGCGCTCGGGCTGACGCAGCAGGCTGATCAGGGTCCGGGCCAGCGCCGCGCTGTCCCCGCGGGCGTAGACCTCTCCATTGCCGAAGGAGGCCTCCTCGGCCAGCGCGCGCGCGTCGGAACAGACCACGCCGCGGCCGCAGGCCACGGCCCAGGACAGCGCGCCGCTGGCGCCGCACATCCGGCCCAGCAAGGCCAGCTTCCACGATTCCCGATACGGCAGCACCATGGCGTGATGGGCCTGGATCAGGCCGGGGATGTCGGTGGCCGGCAGGTCCGGCCGCCACTCCAGCATGTCCCGATGCAGCCCCAGCAGGATGGCTTGCTGGCGCAGGGATTCCAGATAAGAGCCGGAGCGGCCGAAGGCGACGTCCGGCGCCACCCCGCCCGCCAAGGTCAGCCGCACCCGGTCCCGGGTGTCCGGTTCTTGCTGCAGCAGGGCCAGCGCGTCCAGCACATCCTCTATGCCCTTACCCTGGTAGATGTAGCCGAAGTACAGCAGCCGCAACGGCCCCTGCGGCGGCAAGGCCGGCAGCGGTTCGGCGGCGATTTCGCGATTGCCGTGCGCAATGTGGAACACCCGGCCGTCCGGCAAGCGCATCCGCCGGGCCAGGCCTTCCGCGCCGGTGGCCGTCAGCGTCACCAGCCGGGTCAAGCGCCGCGCCAGCCGCCGCTCGCGCGCCAGCGTCAGCGGGGCGGCCAGCAAGGCCGCGGCCTGGGCCAGCGGGCGCGGCAGCCGCCGCGGCAAGCCGGGCGGCCGCCAGACCAGGCGTTCCGGATCATGGACGGTGGCCGTCAGCCTCAGCCCCGGCTGATGGCGCGCCAACCACTCCAGCGCCATGAATTCGCCGCAGCGGCCGCCGCCCAGTTCCGCGTGCACCAGATCGAAACGCCGCCAGTCCACGTTCTGCATCTGCCAGGACAGTTCCAGCGCGTTGAGCGCCAGCGGCTGCCCGTCCAGCGGGGAGACGACGCTGACGCCTTCGTCTTCCAAAGCCCGACGCCAGGCGTCGGCGTAGTCGGCGATGCCGTTTTGCTCCGACGGCAGCGGAGCCAGCAGGGCGATCTTCATCGGCCTTCTCCTTTCCAACGCGCCGCGCCTCTCAACACGGCGGCGGGGATTTCAAAACGGCGGCGGTTGAGCACAATGCCGTCTACCTGTCCGAACGCGGCGCCCAGGATGGCCAGCGCGTTTTCCACCACCGGTACCGTGGAGGCGCGCGCCTCCACCACCAGCAAGATCAGATCGGCGCGCTTCAGCTGCACGAAGGCCTGCTGATTGTCGAGCAGCGCCGGCGCTTCGATCAGCGCCACCTCGCCGGCGGCGACGCGCGCGTCCCCGGCGGCCAGCCGCGCCGGCACGCCGCGCTCGGCCAGCACCCGCAAAAAATGGCCGGCGACGAAGCTGACGCCCTCGCCGCGCCGCGACGACGCCAGACCGATGACCAGGCCGTCCCGCGCCAGCTTGTCGGCCGGCAACTGGCTGTACAGGCGATAGACGCTGGCCTCGAAGGCCGGCGGCGGGGTCCGCCCCGGTTCCAACTCCATCAGCGTGCTCCACAGCGGCACGCCGAAACGGCGCTCTACGCCGCCGCCGTCGTGGATGCGCTGGTCCAGCAGATAGCACAGGTAAAGCGCGAACAAGCCCACCGCCAGGCCGGCCGGCACCGCGGCCAGCAGGATCGCCAGGCTCTTGGGAAACACGCGCGCCGGGCTGAAAGTGGCCTGCTCTATCACCGCGATATTGCTGATGCGGCTGTTGTCCAGCTCACGGTCTATGCGCGCTTTTTCCAGGCTGTCGCGGTAGAGCAGGTAGTTCTTTTCCGCCACCGCCAGATTGCGTTCCAGCCGCGACAGCTCCGGCTCCACGCCGAGAATGCGCGCGCGCTCGTCCTTCAGCTCGGCGATGGCCTTGTCGTAAGCCGTCACCTTGGCCTTCAGTTCGCCGGCGCGCATGCCGCGCTCCAACTTGCCGCGCTCCAGCAGATTGACGAGATCGCTGGGCGCGCGGTTTTCCGAACGCTGCACCGTGTCTTTTTCCCGGGCGATCAAGTTTTTAAGCGCGGCGATGTTTTCATCCAGCTCGCGGATGGGCGGCGCGTCCGGCAGATAGGTCTTGAGCTTGTCCAGCCGTTCCAGCTCCAGGCCGTTGAGCTTGAGCTTGAGGTCTTGCCGCGCCGGGTTCAGGCTCAGTTCGCGCTCCTTGACGATTTCGCGCGGCAGCTTGCCGCCGCTGGCCTGGGCGTTGGCGATGCCGCCCTGCATCGCCGTCCACTCCGCCTGATCGGCGCGGCGCGCCGCCTCCAGCTTGTTGAGCTGGTCGGTGAGGCTGTCCAGACGCTCCTTGGAGCTGATGCCGTCGATCTGGCGCAATTGCTGGCCGATCCGCTCCTTGTAGCCGGCGATCTGCTCGGCCAGCTTGCCGCTTTCGGTTTCGTAAAACGCGTACAGGCTTTTGCGCCCCAGCGCGCGGCTGCGCTCGTCGATGTACAGCGCCAGCCATTTGTTCAGCACTTGCCGCGCCACCGCCGGATCGTCCCAGCTGAAAGCGATTTCCATCACCGCCGAGCCGCTTTGGTGGCTGACGCTGAATTGCTTTTCCAGCTTGGCGGCCAGCCGCTCCTGCGGCGTCTGCGTTTCCACCACCCCGATCAGGGCCAGCGCGTCGCGCGCGCCGTCCAGCACAGCGCCGGCCGCCTGCTTTAGCCGGTGCTTGACGGTCTTCCACCAGCCTTGCGGCGGCGGCGAGCGCATCTCGTTCAGGTAGTAGTCGGCCACTTGGTGGATGATGGGGCGGCCGGTCAGCAGCTTTTCCTCGTCGACGATGGGATCGCGCTGAGTGCTGGGCGCCACCAGCGTCTGACGGTCGGCGTATTCGATCGGCAACGTACTGGTGTCGCGGCCGGGCTTGACCAGCAGCCGCGCTTCGGATTCGTAGCGGGCCGGCAGCAGGAAGGCGCCCAGCGCCGCCACCAGCACGGTGGCGACGAAGGCCCATTTGAACTCGCGCCGGAAGATGAAGAACAGGCGGGCCAGGTCGCGGAAGGAGCGGATTTCTATCATATCGCTATCGCCGGTGCGGACCAGGGGCTAGCCGCCGGCCTTGATGGTGGGGTTGTTCTGGATGTTGACGTTGTTGCTGCCCTTGCCGCCCAGGTCGTAATTCAGTCCTATGCCTATCGCCTTGGAGAAGGGCAGCAGCTGGTTGACGTACATGTCCACGCCCTCCACCGCCTTGCCGATGGCGGACTTGGGCACGAACACGATGTCGCCGCGCTGCAGCATCACCCCGCGCCGTCCGGCGGCCGGGTCCAGCATCCGCGCCAGATCGGTGAAATAAATCTGATACAGGCCGGTCTCGTCCATGCGCAGCAGCGCCACGTGCTCGCTGTCGGCGGACGGCAGCACGCCGCCGGCGCCTATCACCGCCTGTTCGATGCTGGCGGCGGCGCTCAGCTCGAAGGCGGACGGATTGCGCACCGCGCCGCCGACGAAGACGCGGTTGCCCGGCGCGATGGCGATGTTGACGGTGACTTGCGGCTGGCGGTACAGCGCGGACAGCCGCTCGGTGATCTCCGCCCCTATCTCCTCCGGCGTGCGGCCGCCGCCGCGGACCAGGCCGGCGTTGGGATAGGAAAAGCTGCCGTCCGGACGCACGAAGAACAGCGCCATCTCGTCTTTTTCCGCCGGGGATTGCGCGTCGCGGACGATGCGCAGGGTGTCGCCGTTCATCACCCGCGTCGTCGGCGGCGGCAATTGGCTGATGTCGCGCAGCGCCAGCCGCCGCGCTTCCACGGTCTTGGCGTCCGGCAGCGCGATGGTGCTGGGGGTGGAACAGGCCGTCAGTCCGCCCAAAAGGGCGGACAACAAGACGGCGGCGAGCTTGGCGGTGGTCATCGCGTTCATTTCCAGTAAGCGGGGAACATGCTGAGGCGGCGCTTGAGCGCGCGCGGCAGCCAGCGTTCGACATGGCCCAGCCGGTAGCCGGCCAGCTTGAGCGCGCAGCGCAGCAGCACTTCGGGCTGCCGCCAGGGCTGGCCAGCGCGGCGGACCGTCTCCAGTTCCGAACGCACAAAGCGCCGCCCTTCCGCGCCGGCGCGGCCGAAGCGTTCGGCGATCCAGCGCTCGCGGCCGTAAAACACGCCGATGTCGAAATAACGGCGCATTTCCTCCCACAGCCCGTAATCGTGGGAATGGTGGACGCAGGCGGCGGCTTCGTAGCGCACCGACCAGCCGGCCAGCAGCATGCGGCCGGCGACGTGGGCGTCTTCGGAGCCGATCACGTCCACGGGGAAACCGCCCACCCCGCGCAGCGCCTCGCGGCGATAAGCGGCGAAGGAGTCCGAGCTGAAACAGGTCTTGATGCCCAGCTCGGCGGCGTCGGCCAGCCGCTTGGTGCGGCTGAACGGCGGATAATTGAAGCGGCGCGCGTGCGCGCCCAGCAAGCCGGCATCCGGCTGCGGCAGTTGACGGCCGTAGGCGACGCCGATGTCGTCCTCCGCCAGCAGCGCGTCGCGCAAGCGGCGCAAGGCGTCGGGGCCGGCGGGAATGGCGTCCTGGGTCAGATAGATCAGCACTTTGGCGTCGGTCAGCTCGCTGGCCAGCCGGCGGGTGCCGCCGTGATTGAAGTCCGCGGCGCGCACCGGCACCACGCTGGCGCCGGCGGCCAGCAGGCGCGCCCGGCTGCCGTCGCTGGACTCGCTGTCCAGCACCAGCCATTCGTCCGGGCGCAGGCTTTGCGCCGCCAGCGCCGGCAGCAGCCGGTCCAGATGGCGGCCGGCGTTGCGCACCGGCAGGATCAGCGCGGTTCGGCTCACGGCGCGGCCTCCGAACGGCCGTAGTCGTCGGCGAAGCGCACGATGTCGTCCTCGCCCAGATATTCGCCGCTCTGCACCTCGATCAACACCAGATCGATCAGGCCGGGATTGCTCAATCTATGGGTTTCGCCGGCGGGAATGAAGGTGGATTCATTGGTGTGCAGCAAGCGCTCTTCTTGGCCGTGGGTCACCATCGCCGTGCCGCTGACCACGATCCAGTGCTCGCTGCGGTGATGATGCATCTGCAAGGACAGCGCCGCGCCGGGCTTCACCACGATGCGCTTGATCTTGTAGCGCTCGCTGTCCGCCAGCACGGTGTAATGGCCCCAGGGCCTCTGCGAGCTCAGGTGCAGCCGCCAGGCCGGGTGGTTCTGCTCCTGCAGCCGCCGCGCCAGCTCCCGCACGTCCTGGCTGCGCTCGCGCTTGGCCACCAACAAGGCGTCCGGGGTGTCCACCACCGCCAGATTGTCCACGCCCAGCATCGCGATCAGCCGGCCGCGGCTCTGGATGAAGCAGTCCCGGCTGTCCCGCAGCAAGGCGTCGCCGCTGACGCGGTTGCCGTCCGCGTCGGCCGGGAACTGCTCGGCCAGGCTGTCCCAGTTGCCGATATCGCTCCAGCCCAGCTCGCAGCGCACCACCGCCGCGGCGCGGGTATGCTCCATCACCGCGTAGTCGATGGAAATGTCCGGGCAGCGGCCGAAGCGCTCATGCTCCAGCGCGCGCAGCCTGTGGTCCGCGTGCGGGGACGCCGGGCTGTGCGCCAGGCAGTCCCGCACCGCCGCCAGCACCTGGGGCGCGTGTTCGGCCAGTTCTGCGCACAGCGCGGCGGCGGAAAAACAGAACATGCCGCTGTTCCACAGATGACGGCCGCCGGCCAGATAGCTCTCGGCGGCGGCGCGGTCCGGCTTTTCCACGAAACGCGCCACCTCCTGGCCGTCGACGCCGATCGCCGCGCCGGCCTCGATATAGCCGAAGCCGGTTTCCGCGCGGCTGGGCGTCAGGCCGAAAACGACGATGCGGCCGGCGGCGGCCAGCCGCGCGGCCTTCTCCACCGCGGCGGCGAAAGCGGCTTCGTCTGCGATCAGATGATCCGCCGGCAACGCCAGCAGCAGCGGATCGGCCTCCGGCTCGCGCTCCAGCAGGTCCGCGGCCGCCGCCGCCAGCGCCGGCGCGGTGTTGCGCCCTTCCGGCTCCAGCAGCAGCTCCAGCGCCAGTCCGCCGGCGTTGACCGCCCGGCATTCGTCCAGGGTGCGCAGCTGCGCCTGCTGATTGGTGATGATCATCACCCGTTTCACCCCCGGCAGGCGCGCGGCGCGCAGAAAGGCTTTCTGCAACAGGCTCTGATCGTCGGCCAGCCGGATGAAGGGCTTGGGAAACGCTTGCCGGGACACCGGCCACAAACGGGTGCCGGCGCCGCCGGACACGATGCAGGGAATCAGTTCTGGTCTTGGGCTTTGCATGGCGGCCTCAATAGGCTTCGTCGGCCGAGAGCACGGCCGGCAGGGTGCGGATCAGGATGTAGGCGTCGAACCACAGCGACCAGTTCTCGATGTATTCGAGATCGTGCGCCACCCGGCGCTCTATCTTGGTCAGCGTGTCGGTCTCGCCGCGGTAGCCGTTGACCTGGGCCCAGCCGGTAATGCCCGGCTTGACCCGGTGGCGGGCGGAATATTCCGCCACCGCGTCCTCGAACAAGACGCCGGCGGCCTTGGTGGCCGTGGCGTGCGGACGCGGCCCCACCATGGACATGCTGCCGCCCAGCACATTGAGCAATTGCGGCAACTCGTCCAGGCTGGTCTTGCGGATGAAACGGCCGACGCGGGTCACGCGCGGATCGCTGCGCGTGGTTTGCGCCTCGGCGTCCGCGTCGGCCTGCTCCACGTACATGGAGCGGAATTTGTAGACCTCGATCAGGCGGTTGTTGTAGCCGTAGCGCCGCTGCCGGAACAACACCGGCCCCGGCGAATCCAGCTTGATCGCCGCGGAGATCAACAACATCAGCGGCGCGGCCAGCGTCAGCGCGCAAGCGGCCAGCAACACGTCCTCGCAGCGCTTGAGCAAGGGCGACCAGCCCTTGAGCGGCCGCTCGGAAATATTGAACATGGGCAGCCCGGCCACCGCGCTCACCCGATGATGGGCGTGCCGCAAGCCCGCCATGTCCGGCGCCAGCAGCACCGTCACCGGCAAGCGCCGCAGCAGGCTGACCAAATCCCCCATCCGCTTGACCGCCGCCCAGGGCAGCGCCACCAGGATTTGCTGCACCTCGCCCTCGCGCACCATCGCCTCCAGCCGCTGCATGCCGCCCAAATAGGGCAGGCCGGCCATCGCGTGCTGCAAACGGTCGGAGCGGTCGTCGACGAAACCAATCACGCAAGCGCGGATGTCCGCGTTCTCCCGCAGGAAACCGGCCAGCAAGTGGCCGCTGGCGGTACAGCCCAGAATCACCGTGCGTTGCAGGCCCACGCCGCGGCGCACCAGCCGGCGGCACCAGACATGCACCAGCAAGCGCTGCGACAGCAAGAGCGTCAGCGTCGCCGCGAACCAGACCGGCCACAGCCGGTCCGGCAAGGCCGCCAGCGCCGGCGACAACCCGCGCGCCAGCCACAAGACCGCAAACAGCAGCGCGCACGCCGCGGCCAAGGGCCGCAAACGCAGCTGACGCAGAAACATGCCGCCGCCGTAGACGCCAAAAGCCTGAAAAGACAGCAAGGCCAGAACGCCGGCAAGCAGCAAGACCTGCACGGCCTGCCCGCGGGCCTCCGCCGAAACCGGCTCAAGCAGCAGCAAAACGCAGCCGGGCGCCAACACCATCGCCAAATGCGTCAGCCGAGCCAGCAGCCGCAGATAGGTCAAGGTCTCGGGGTAGAACTGCACCAAGCTGTCCACATTGCGAATTCGCATCACATAAACCGTTAAGTTTAATTTGCTTAAACAAAAACGCCTTTTCAGTTTAAAATTTTGCTTAAATGTCTTTAAATCTTTTACGCAATATCGCAGCAAAGCTTCTCCGACGCAACCAGATTTGCGTTACAGTTTGAAATCTGTTGTCAAAAAGAATGTAAAGCGGGCGCTCAAGCTGACTGCGCGGCGATTTATCGATTAAAATCACGACATCACCCCAGAAGGAACGATGCGATGTATCAGTCCGATTTCACCCAATTCATCAACGGCTTCCTGGAAGAACATCCGGAAGTGGACAACCAGCGCCGCGAACTGCGCCTGACCCTGTGGGATCGTCAAGTGAACGCCGACGACCAGGAACGCTGGAAAGAATCCCGCGTACCGCAGCAACCCTATGTTTACCAGCCGGAATAAGCCCGGCTCCCCGCCTGACCCGACGCCCGCGCCGCGGGCGTTTCCGATTGCACTGCACACCCCATGACCAGCCGCACCGTGGCGCTAGACGGCGCCTTGCACGATTACCTGCTGAACATCAGCCTCAGCGAACACCCGGTGATGCGCGATCTGCGCGAATTCACCGCCACCCACCGCATGGCCAAAATGCAGATCGCGCCGGAACAGGGCCAGTTCATGGCCTGGCTGGCGCAGCTGATAGGCGCGCGCCGCTATCTGGAGATCGGCGTATTCACCGGTTACAGCGCGCTGGCGGTAACGCTGGCGATGCCGGAAGACGGCCGCACGCTGGCCTGCGACGTCAGCGAAACCTTCACCGCCGTCGCCCGCGACTACTGGGCCCGCGCCGGCGTCGCCGAGCGCATCGAACTGGTGCTGCAACCGGCGCTCGCCACCCTGCGCCAACAGCTGGACGCCGGCCAGGCCGGCCAGTACGACCTGGCCTTCATCGACGCGGACAAACCCGCCTACCGCGACTATTACGAAGCCTGCCTGCAGCTGGTGCGCCCCGGCGGCGTGATCGCCATCGACAATATTTTCCTGTCCGGCCGCGTGGTGGAGCCCAAGCCGGAAGACCCGCCCGGCGTGCATCTGATGCATGAATTCAACGCTGGCCTGAAGCACGACCCTCGCATCCGCATGTGCGTGCTGCCGGTGGGGGACGGGCTGACCCTGTGCACGCGGCAGGCCTGAGCCCCCACAGGCGACCGTGGCCATGAACTTTTCATGATCCGCCGCGGTCTGATCCGCTTCCCCCGGACACCTAGACCGGAGCCCGGTGTATCATGACCGCTTGCCAACGCTAACAGACGCTCCATGCTCAATCGCCGTCCCCGCCGCCAGATGAACCAGATGAACGTCGTGCCTTACATCGACGTGATGCTGGTGCTGCTGGTCATCTTCATGGTGACCGCGCCGATGTTCACGCCCGGCGTGATCGAAGTGCCCAGCGTGTCCCAGGCCGCTAGCATCGACACCCGTCCGCTGGAAGTGACCGTGGACGCCCAGGGCAAGATTCAACTGATAGACAACGACCGCAAGACCGACGTCGCCTCCGTCGCCGATCTTGCGGTGCAAATCCAGGCCTTGGGCGCGGCCGAACGCCCGGTGGCCATCTCCGCCGACGCCAACCTCAAGTACGCCGAAGTGGTGCAGATCGCCGACAAACTCCACCAGGCCGGCGTCAAGCGCGTGGCGCTGACGGTCAAGCAGCAGAAGCAGGGATGATGGCCGCAGTGTCCACCTCGCCGCGTCCTTGGTCGCTGATCGTTTCGGTACTGCTGCACGTCGCCGTGGTCGGCCTGCTGCTGTGGGGCGGCTTCCATTCCCAAACCCTGCAGGAACAGGCACCGGTGGCGCTGGAGCTGTGGACCACCGCGCCGCCTCCGCCCGCGCCGGCCGCGGTGGCCGAACCCAAGCCCGCGCCGGTGGCGGAACCGCCGCGCCCCGTCGTGGCCGAGCCGCCGGCCGACGTCAACCTGGGCCGCGACAAGAAACCGCCGGAACCGCCCAAGCTCAAGCCGGAACCCAAGCCCGAGCCTAAACCGGAGCCCAAGCCGGAACCGGCGAAGAAGCCCGAAGCGAAAAAAGCGGACAAGCCCGCCGAGAAAAAACCGGAGGCCAAAGCGCCGCCGGCGCCGGCCGCCAAACCGCAGGCCAAGCCCAAGCCGTCCAAAACCTACAACCCGGAAGCCGACGATCTGCTGGCCAGCCTGGACAGCCCGCGCACCAGCGGCAAGGCCAATGCGCGCAGCGATCAGGCCGGTTCGCCCAACGGCGTGGCCGGCGGCGCGGCCAACGGCTCGTCGACGGCCAAGGCCGGCTGGATCAGCCGGGTCAAGGCCAAAGTCACCCCGCTGGTGCAAGTGCCGCCGGAACTGAGCGGCAACCCCAAAGTGGTGTTGCAGGTCAGCCTGCTGCCCTCGCTGGAAGTGAACCGGGTGCAGCTGCTGCAAAGCAGCGGCAGCAAGGCTTACGACGACGCGGTGCAAAGGGCGATCTGGGAAGCGAAAACCTTCCCGGCGCTGCCGCCCGGCGCCAATTTCAACGATGGCTACCGGCAGTTCAAGATGGAGTTCCGGCCCAAGTCATAAGGCGGACCAAACACAAGCCATGATGGACCGGCTGCGGCGTCGCCTCATGCCGATAGACTGATTCGAGGGAACTAATGTCCAGCTTCAAAACTCTGTTGAATATGCTGCTCGTCACGCTGGGCCTGATGGCCGCAGGCGGCGCGCAAGCGGAAATGACCATCGAGATCGTCGGCGGCGGGGCCAATCGCCACGCCATCGCCATCGCGCCGTTCAAGGACGAAGCCAACGCCCAGGGCGGCCTGAGCCCGGTGATCAAGAACGATCTGACGATTTCCGGCGCCTTCCGCATGGTGGACGCCGCCGGCGTGGCCAATACGCCGTTTGAGCCCGCCGACATCCGCTACCCGCTGTGGCAGGCCGCCGGCGCGCAGTCCGTCGCCATCGGCAAAGTGGAGGCCGCGAGCGGCGGACAGTTGAAAATCAGTTTCCGGCTGATGGACGTCGCGCAGAAGAAGCAGCTGACCGGCGGCGAATTCACCGTCACCCCGGACCGCACACGCCAGGTGGCGCACGCGATCGCCGACATGATTTACGAGGCGATCACCGGCCAGAAAGGCTTCTTCAACACCCGCATCGTTTACGTGCTGAAGACCGGCGGCAGCTATCTCTTGCAAGTGGCGGACGTGGACGGCGGACGCGCCCAGACCATTCTGCGCTCCAGGGAGCCCATCATCTCCCCCAGCTGGAGCCCGGACGGCGGACGCATCGCCTATGTGTCGTTTGAAAGCAAGAAGCCGGTGGTCTGGGTGCAGAGCCTGGCCACCGGCCAGCGTTTCGCCGCCGCCAACTTCAAGGGCAGCAATTCCGCGCCGGCCTGGAGCCCGGACGGCGGCAAGCTGGCGGTGGTGCTGACCACCAGCGGCAATTCGCAGATTTACGTGATCAACGCCAACGGCGGCGGCGCGCGCAGGCTGATGTACAACGGCGGCATCGACACCGAGCCCACATGGAGCCCGGACGGCGGCAGCTTGTACTTTGTCTCCGACCGCGCCGGCGGCCCGCAGATCTACCGCGTGTCCGCCGATGGCGGCAACGCCCAGCGCGTCACCTGGGAAGGACGCTACAACGTGTCGCCCAAGGTGTCGCCGGACGGCAAGACCCTGAGTTACATCCGTCGCGAGGGAGGCAACTTCCGCGTGATGGCGCAAGACCTGGCCACCAACGACAGCCGCGCGCTGTCGGACAGCGGCTACAACGAACGCCCAAGCTTCGCCCCCAACGGCCGCATGGTGCTGTACGCCAGCGACGCCGGCGGCAAGAGCGTGTTGTACGCCGCCACCACGGATGGCAGCAGCAAAGTGAAATTGGCCGTGATCAACGGCGATGTACAGGACCCGGCTTGGGGCCCATTTAATCGTCCTTAATTGGAGCTATTGATATGAACTGGAAACAACTCGTCCTCGGCACCGCCACCGTTACCCTGCTGGCCGCCTGCGCCAGCACCAAACCGGCTGACACCACCGCCGGCACCCAGCAGCCCACCACGCCGCAGACCACCGCGCCGGTGGACACCGGCAGCGGCAACCAGAATCAGGTGTCCGTGGATCCCTTGAACGATCCCAACAGCCCGCTGGCCAAGCGCAGCGTCTACTTCGGCTTCGACTCCTCCTCCGTTGACGCCAGCGGCAAGCCGGTAGTGGAAACCCACTCCGCCTACCTGAAGCAGAACGCTGACAAAAAAGTCATCATCCAGGGCAACACCGACGCCCGCGGCAGCCGCGAATACAACCTGGCCCTGGGTCAGCGTCGCGCCGAAAGCGTGAAAAAGGCGATGGAAGTGCTGGGCGCCAAGGAAAGCCAGCTGGAAGCGGTCAGCTTCGGCAAGGAAAAACCGCGCGCCACCGGCAACACCGACGCGGACTTCGCCGAGAACCGTCGCGCCGACATCGTGTACCAAGGCCACTAAGCCCAAACCGCCGGCCCGATTCAGGGCCGGCTTTTACAGCCGGACATCGGGCGGATGCGTTTTCACGCGCTTGCCGTTAAGATATCCGGCTGTATTCATTGCCACCCACCTTACAAGCGTCGTCCCCTCCGGGCCGGACGGCGGGACATCCCGGGACAACCATGAAACGGCTCACCCTCTGCAGCGCGCTCTTGCTGGTTCTCACCGGCTGCGCCACCACCGGCGATCTGGAAGAAACCCGCCGCCAGCTGGACCAAGTCAACCGCCAGGCGTCCACCCGGCTCAATGAAGTGGAAAGCAAGCTTTCCAATGAAAAGCTGTTGGAAATGGTCAGCCAGCTGGAAGCGATGAAGGCTGAAGTGGCCAAGCTGCGCGGCGACGTGGAAGTGCTGAACTACAATCTGCAAACCACGCAGAAGCGCCAGAACGATCTGTACAACGATCTGGACGGCCGATTGGGCCATCTGGAAAACAGCGGCGCCAAGCCCATGCCCGCCACGCACGGCGACGCGGCCTCCGGCTCCGCGGACGGCGGCGCCGCCACCAGCCCGGATTACGACAAGGCGCTGAACCTGCTGCGCGCTCGCGACTTCGCCAAAGCCGCCGACGCGCTGCGCGGCTTCATCGAACAAAACCCGCAAGCGCCGCAAGTGGCGGAAGCCACTTACTGGCTGGGCGTGTCCCACACCGCGCTGCGCCAATACGACGCCGCCATCGACATCCATCGCCGCTTCGTCGAGCGGTTTCCGGACAACCACTTCGCGCCGGAAGCCCTGCGCAATATCGGCAATTGCCAGCGCGACCTAGGCCAGATGGACCAGGCCAAAGCCACTTACAAACGCCTGATCAAACTGTATCCCAAGACGGACTCCGCCCAAAAAGCGCGCCAACAACTGGCAAAAATGTAACACCCCGGCCGGCTCCCCTCCGGCCGTCATGCCCCATTTTGAAGCCAGCCCGCCGCGGCTGGCTTTGTCTTCCGCGTCGTTTCCGTCGCCGGCAAATAGCTGATTTTTCAATAAAAAATTAAAACACAAATAATTATAACCAATGGTTATCCGCTCGCCGCACCAAAATGGCGCAGCGCTCCGCCTCCCTCTCCTTCCGCCGCCTCCGCGCCCGCTTGCCTTATCCATGCGTTTTCTCTACCAAACATGCTTATCGCATGACAATATATTCGTTCTGGGTTTAAACCCAGGATAAAAATACAAACGACAAGATCTACAAAGGAGTTACCCGTGATGAGAACCACACAAGCAAGCGGAACCCAATGGTTCCGGCTTGGCGCTATCGCCGTGGGCGTAGCGCTGATCGGCGGCCTGTCCGGCTGCGAAGACGACGGCAGCGGCAGCCAGCCCGGCGACGGCTCCAGCCATCATGGCGGCAGCGGCCGCCTGGCGGTGGACATCTTCGGCAACCGCGGCGGCGTGCTGACCGCGGTGCCCAGCGGCCTGTGCCTGGGCCAGCCCCGCGTGCAATGGAGCAACGGCGCCCGCGGCTTCAGCGTCGAAGACAGCGCGCCGGACCAGCCGCTGACCGCCACCGTCAGCTGCGCGCTGACCAGCGCCAGCCAGACCCTGGTGCCGCAAAACGTGTTCAGCGCGCCGTCGGTGTTCGCCGTGCTCAAGGCGGACCGCACGCTGGCGGTCTGGGGCAGCCGCCGCCTGGGCGGCGACACCTCCGCCCTGCCCGCCCAACCCAAGGACGTGGTGGCGGTGGCCGGCAATGAACGCGCGATGGCCGCGCTGCAGGCCGACGGCACCGTCGTCGGCTGGGGCCGCGCCGGCTCCGGCGCCAGCTTCGCCGGCCCGGTGGGCGTAGGCAGCGCCGACGCCACCTCCCCGGTGGCGCCGCTGGGCAAGATCGCCAAGCTGTGGCCCACCAAACGCGGCTTCGTCGCGCTCAACGGCGACGGCAGCGCCACCAGCTGGGGCAATATCGAAACCACCTTCGACGGCAGCGGCGGCTCCAAATCCATCTCCTCCTACTTCGACGCCGCCCGACTGGCCGCGCTGAAGGACGTCGCCAGCGTCAGCCACAATCTGGGCGCGGTGGCGGTGCTGAAGAAGGACGGCAGCGTGCTCGCCTTCGGCGATCCCAATTCCGGCGGCGACGCCTCGCCGCTGGCCGCCAAACTCAACAATGTGGCCAGCATCGCCGCCACCGATTACAACTTCGCCGCGCTGAAAAAAGACGGCAGCGTGGTGGTGTGGGGCCTGAACTGGGACGGCCAGACCAGCGACTACTACGACGGCAGCGAGCCCATGCCCGCCGGCGTCAGCGCCGTGCAGACCAACCTCAACGTCTTCGCCGCGCTGAAGCAGGACGGCTCGGTGGCCACCATAGGCAGCGCCTACTTCGACCGCGGCGCCGACACCGGCCCGGTGGCCGGCAACCTGGCCGGCGTGGCCAAGCTCTACGCCAGCAAGACCGCCTTCGCCGCCTTGCGCAAGGACGGCAGCGTGGTCACCTGGGGCGACAGCGCCCGCAACGACGCCAGCGGCGTGCAACACCAGCTCAACCGCGTGCGCGCCATCGCCTCCACCGAACTGGCCTTCGCCGCGCTGCGTCAGGACGGCAGCGTCGTGACCTGGGGCGACGAACTGCGCGGCGGCGACAGCAGCGCCGTGCGGCACCGCCTGCGCGATGTGGTGGCCGTGTTCGCCAACGACTACGCCTTCGCCGCCTTGAAGGCCGACGGCAGCGTGGTCACCTGGGGCGCGCCCACCCACGGCGGCGACAGCTCCGCCGTCCGCTCGCGCCTGGTCAATATCCGCGCCATTTACAGCACTCCGCTCGGCGGCTTCCTCGCCGTGGCCAAGGACGGCAAGTTCGTCGCCTGGGGCAGCCCGTCCGCCGGCGGCAATGCCCCGGCCGGCCTCGCCGCCATCCCCTACGTCAAGAACTAAGCCGTCGCCGCATTGGAGCAATAACACATGAACCGCAAAACCTCGCTGTCCCTGCTGACCGCCGCGCTGCTGGCCGGCGCCGGCGCCGACATCGCCGCCGCGGCGCCCTCCGCCGCCGGCATCACCGGCATCATCGTCAAATACCACAGCGTCTCCCAGCTGCAACTGACCCAGGCTCGCATCGCCAACGGCGGCCGCGCCCCGTCCAGCCGCCCGGCGGATTTCGCCGCCCGCACCCAACGCGTGCAGCAACTGAGCGGCAGCCCGCTGCAATTCCATCACCAGATGGGCACCGGCGCCTACGTCTATCAAAGCGGCAAGGCGATGAGCGTGGCCGAAGCCCAGACCCTGGCGCGCAAGATCCAGCAAGACCCGGCGGTGGAATACGCCGAGCCGGACTTCGTCATGAGCCCCAACTACCTGCCCAGCAGCCCGCTCTACGCGGCCAAGCAATGGGATATGCAGGCTAGCGCCGGCGAACCGGGCGCGATGAACCTGCCGGCCGCCTGGGACCTGTCGCTGGGCGCCGGCGTCACCGTGGCGGTGCTGGACACCGGCTACCGTCCGCACGCCGACCTCAAGCCCAATCTGCTGGAGCCGGGCTACAACTTCATCTCCGATCCCAAGCGCGCGCGCCTGCCGGCGGTGGCGCAGACCAATGCCGACGGCAGCCCGCTGCTGGACAGCAACGGCCAACCGGTGCAAAACGCGCGCACCAACAACGGCCTGGATCAGGGCGATTACAGCGACGGCAGCCTGTGCCGCGCCGGCAACAGCAGCTGGCACGGCACTCACGTGGCCGGCACCATCGCCGCGGCCGCCGGCGACGCCAACGGCCTGACCGGCGTGGCGCCCAAATCCAAGCTGCTGCCGCTGCGCGTGCTGGGTCAATGCGGCGGCGCCAGCTCGGACATCGCCGACGCCATGCTGTGGGCGGTGGGCGCCACCGTGCCCGGCGCGCCGGTCAACGCCAATGTGGCGCGGGTGCTGAGCATGTCGCTGGGCGGCGCCCAGCCGTGCAGCCGCACCTATCGCGACGCCATCCAGCAGGTCAACGCCCGCAACGGCGTGGTGGTGGTGGCCGCCGGCAACGCGATGAAGAACGTGCGCAACACCAACCCGGCCAGCTGCCCCGGCGTGATCACCGTCGCTTCCAACGGCAAGTCCGGCGGCATCGCCTCCTACTCCAACTACGGCGCGATCACCACCGTCACCGCGCCGGGCGGCGACCTCAACAGCGGCGACCCCGGCATCTACTCCACGCTGAACAGTGGTACTACCGTGCCGGGCGCGGACAGCTACGCCGCCTTCCAGGGCACCTCCATGGCCACGCCCCACGTGGCCGGCCTGGTGGCGCTGATGCTGTCCTCCAACCCCAGCCTCAACTGGAAAGCGGTGCGCAACATCCTGATCAAGACTGCCCGCCAACCGGCGGCGGATTGCGAAGGTTGCTCCGCCGGCATCACCGACGCCGCCGCCGCGGTGCGCGCGGCCAAAGCCAACTAAGCCGGCCGGCGGTCGGCGCCCCGGCGCCGGCCGCCGGTTCGCTTGCGGCTTCCTTTCCCTGCACACCGGGAGCCTGCCGCCGCGGCTCTGGCCCAAAACCAGACGGCGGCGGCTTTTTTCTCAACGCTTTCAGGGCGCGCTTACGATCTCGCGAACCAAGACATGACATGGCGTTGCGGTGGGGAAAGCGGAATGCGCACACGGTACACGAGCATTTTGAATGCCATACTCACCGTGCCACGTCTCACGACGCGCAGCAGATCGTAAACAGGTTCTTAGGTATCATTCAGTATCCAAACCCATCCCGCCGCGAGCCCGCCATGCCTCTGCCCACCCCGCCCCTGCCGGATTCCCTATCCCTTGCCGCCTTCCTCCTATTGGCCCTGGCCTTGCTGGCCGAAAGCCTGCGCCTGCGCTGGCCCTCCCGCCTGGCCGCGCTCAGCAGCGCCGGCGTCGCCGTCGCCTGCGGCCTGGTGCAGCCCTTGGGCGCCGCGGCCCTCCTCGCCGCCCTCGCCGTCAGCCTGGCCGCGCGCCACTACCGGCGGCCGGAGCTGTGGCTGGTCTGGATCGCGCTGCTGCTGGCGCTGGCGCTGCACGCCTTGCCCGGCTTCGACAACCCCTTGCTGTGGCAGGGCCTGAGCACGCCGAACAGCGCGCCCTACCGGCTGTACTGGAGTTACGACAAGGGCGCCGCCGGCTGGCTGCTCTTGATGGTGCTGGCCGCCAGCCCGCAAGTGGAACGGCGCTGGGGCCCGGCGGCGGCCGGCGTCGGCGCGCTGCTGCTGCTGGTCGTGCTGGGCCTGGCCAGCGTGGCCGGCGTCATCGCCTGGGCGCCGAAATGGCCGCATTGGCTGCTGCCCTGGCTGTTCGCCAACTTCTTCCTGGTTTCGCTGGCGGAGGAAGCCTTCTTCCGCGCCGGCCTGCAACGCTGGCTGGAGTTGCGCACCGAACCCTTTCCCGCCCTGATGGCCGCCGCGGTGGCTTTCGGCCTGGTCCACGTCGCCGGCGGCTGGGTCTGGGTGGGGCTCGCCACCCTGGCCGGCCTGGGTTACGGCCTGGTCTACGCCGCCACCCGCCAGGTCTTGTGGGCGGTGCTGGCCCATGTCGCCTTCAACGCTGTGCACCTGATTCTGTTCACTTATCCGCGGCTGATGTGATATGCCCTAAGTACCTTGATGTCAAAATAAAAAACCATAACGGCAGCAGGCCCCAATCGGGTAAAATCCCGGCTTTAGCCTCAACCAGCGAGCTTCTCCGCCATGATTGAAGTCGGCATCGTGATGGGTAGCAACAGCGATTGGGAAGTCATGCAGAACGCCGCCCGCGTGCTCAAAGACTTCGGCATCGCCTGTGAAACCCGCGTCGTCTCCGCCCACCGTACTCCCGACCTGCTGTTCCAATACGCAGAAACCGCTGCCGAGCGCGGCCTGAAGGCCATCATCGCCGGCGCCGGCGGCGCCGCCCACCTGCCGGGCATGCTGGCCGCCAAGACCCATGTGCCGGTGCTGGGCGTGCCGGTGCCGTCCAAATACCTGCGCGGCGAGGATTCCCTGCTCTCCATCGTGCAAATGCCCAAGGGCATCCCGGTGGCCACCTTCGCCATCGGCGAGGCCGGCGCCGCCAACGCCGCGCTGTTCGCCGTGGCCATGCTGGCCGCCACCCGCCCGGAACTGGCGGAACAACTGATCGCCTTCCGCCGCAAGCAAGAAGAAACCGTGCTGGCGATGACCCTGCCGGAGATCGAATAATGGCCGCCATCCTGCCCCCGGCGATGCTGGGCATCCTGGGCGGCGGCCAGTTGGGCCGCATGTTCGCCGTGGCCGCCAAGACCATGGGCTACCGCGTCACCGTGCTGGACCCGGACGAAGCCGCGCCGGCGGCGGACTTCGCCGACCGCCACCTGTGCGCGCCGTTCAATGATCCGGCCGCGCTGGAAGACCTGGCCAAGAGCTGCGCCGCCGTCACCACCGAATTCGAGAACGTCAACGCCGACGCGATGCGCCTGCTGGCCAAGACCACCCGCGTGTCCCCGTCCGGCGACTGCGTCGCCATCGCCCAGGACCGCATCGCGGAAAAAGCCTGGATCGCCAAGGCCGGCCTGCCCACCGCGCCCTATCTGGCCATCCAGAGCGTGGAAGACATCCAGGTCGAACTCTCGCCCTATCTGCCCGGCATCCTGAAAACCGCGCGTCTGGGCTACGACGGCAAAGGCCAGGTGCGGGTGAGCACCGCGGCCGAGGCGCGCGCCGCCTACGCCAACCTGGGCGGACAGGCCTGCGTGCTGGAAAAAATGCTGGACCTGCAACTGGAAGTGTCCGCCATCGTCACCCGGGTCAGCGCCACTCAGAGCGCGGTGTTCCCGGTGGCCGAGAACATCCACGCCGACGGCATCCTGGACGAATCCATCGTGCCGGCGCGCATCAAGCCGGCGCTGGCGGCCGAAGCGCAAGCCATGGCGATGCGGCTGGCCGAGGCGCTGGACTACGTTGGCGTGCTGGCGGTGGAATTCTTCGTGCTGGCCGACGACAGCCTGGTGGTCAACGAGATCGCGCCGCGGCCGCACAACTCCGGCCATTACACGCTCACCGCCTGCCTGACCGACCAGTTCCAGCAACAGGTGCGCGCAATGTGCGGCCTGCTGCCGGGCCGCACCGAGCTGCTCAGCCCGGTGGTGATGGTCAATCTGCTGGGCGATGTGTGGAAGGACAACGGCGCCCAGCCCAATTGGGACGTGCTGGCGGAAGCGCCCAACGCCCAACTGCATCTGTACGGCAAGAAAAGCGCGCGCCCCGGCCGCAAGATGGGCCACTTCAATGTGATGGCGGCTACGGCCGACGAAGCCTTGGATCAAGCCCGGGCCTTGAAGGACACTTTGTAAGCGCATGGCGAAACCTCAGGGTTTCGCCATTTTTCCGCCATGAAGCTGAACGGACTGAATCACCTGACCCTGGCGGTGCGCGATCTGGAGCGCGCCTGGGACTTCTACGCCCTCACCCTGGGCTGCCAGCCCCATGCGCGCTGGGACGGCGGCGGTTATCTGAGCCTGGACGGCCTGTGGCTGTGCCTGTCCTTGGACCCGGCCGCCGCGCCAGCCCCCGGCTACACCCACTACGCCTTCGGCGTGGACGCCGCCGACTTCCCGGCCTGGCGCGAACGCCTGGCCGCCGCCGGCGTCCGCCAATGGCGGGACAACCGCAGCGAAGGCGACTCGCTCTACTTCCTGGACCCGGACGGCCATCAACTGGAACTGCACGTAGGTACGCTGGCCTCGCGGCTGGCCGCCTGCCGCGCCCGCCCTTACGCCGGCATGCGCTTCTTCGACGAGGCGCCGGAATGAACGCCGACATCGCCGCGCTGCGCGCCGGACTGAGCGCCGTCGCCGTCCCGGAACAGGCCGCGCCGATGCGCGCCTATATGCGCGGGCAGTTCGACTTTCTCGGCGTGCCCACGCCGGCGCGCCGCAAGGTGTCCACGCCCTGGATCCGCGCGCTGAAGACCCAAACCGCGGAATACTGCCTGGAGCTGGCCGAACAACTGTGGCGGCAGCCGGAACGCGAATTCCAATACGCGGCGGTGGACCTGCTGACCGAGCGCGCCGAGGCACTGCCGGCCGCCAGCCTGCCCCGGCTGCTGACCCTGGCCGCCGCCAAGCCCTGGTGGGACTGCGTGGACGGCTTGGCCGCCTGGGTGGTCGGCACGCTCGCGCGCCAACACCGCGATCTGCAACACGATATGGACGCGCTCAGCGGCGATGCCGACTTCTGGCTGCGCCGCGTCGCCATCCTGCACCAGCTGCGCTGGAAAACCGACACCGACGCCGAACGCCTGTTCCGCTACTGCGCCGCCAATGCCGGCGACGCCGAATTCTTCATTCGCAAGGCCATAGGCTGGGCCTTGCGCGAATACGCTTACACCGACGCCCGCGCCGTGCGCGCCTTTGTCGCGGCCACGCCGCTATCCGGGCTCAGCCGGCGCGAAGCCTTGAAACACATTGCCCGCTCCACCGAGGATTTCCGATGACCGGACTCAACACCACCCAACTGACCAGCTTGAAGAAAATCTACTCCGGCAAGGTCCGCGACCTGTACGAGATCGACGACCAGCGCATGCTGATGATCGCCACCGACCGGCTGTCCGCCTTCGACGTGATCCTGGACGACCCCATTCCCGGCAAGGGCCAGATCCTCACCGCCATCTCCAACTTCTGGTTCGACAAGCTCAAAGATCTGGTGCCCTGCCACCTGACCGGCGACGCGCCGGAAGACGTGGTCTCCGCCGCCGACCTGCCGCAAGTGACCGGCCGCGCCGTGGTGGCCAAGCGCCTGAAACCGGTGCCGATCGAAGCCGTGGTGCGCGGCTACCTGGCCGGCTCCGGCTGGAAGGAATACCGCCAGAGCGGCACCGTCTGCGGCCTGGCGCTGCCGGCCGGCCTGCGCGAGGCCGACAAGCTGCCCGAACCCATCTTCACCCCGTCCACCAAGGCGGCGGTGGGCGACCACGACGAAAACATCAGCTACCAGCGCTGCGAGGAAATCGTCGGCGCCGAACTGGCCGCCCAGGTGCGCGACACCGCGATCAAGCTCTACCGCGCCGCCGCCGAATTCGCCGCCAGCCGCGGCATTATCATCTGCGACACCAAGTTCGAGTTCGGCCTGGACGAAAACGGCGTGCTGACGCTGATGGACGAGGCGCTGACCCCGGACTCCAGCCGCTTCTGGCCGGCGGACAGCTACGCGCCGGGCGGCAACCCGCCGTCCTTCGACAAGCAGTTCGTCCGCGACTGGCTGGAAGCCTCCGGCTGGAACAAGCAGGTGCCGGCGCCGACGGTGCCGCTGGAGGTGCGCGAGAAGACCGCGGCCAAATATAAGGAAGCGCTGGACAGGCTGACCGCCTGAGAACCTGCTTACGATCTGCTGCGCGTCGGCGATACGGCGTTGAAAACCGTTTCAAAATGCTCATGTACCACGCGTACATTCCGCTTTCTCAGCCGTTTTCGCCTTGTCTCGCCTTAGCTCGCGAGATCGTAAACAGGTTCTAAGTACCAACCTAAGCCCCGCCTCGGCGGGGCTTGCTTTTTAAGCCGTTTCATATGACATTGGCGACTCAATCCCGCGACAGGAAACCCCGATGAAAACCGCCCTGCTGATCATCGACGTGCAAAGCGGCATGTTCGACCACGAACCCCGCGCCGACCACGCCGACGCCGTCATCGCCCGCCTCAATCAACTGGCCGCCGCCGCGCGCGCGGCCGGAACGCCGGTGGTCTGGGTTCAGCATGAACGCGCCAGCGCGCCGCTGATCCACGGCTCGGCGGAATGGCAGCTGGCCCGCGGCCTGGACGCCCAGCCGGACGACCACTACCTGCGCAAGACCACGCCGGACTCCTTCCTGCGCACCGGCCTGCATCAGCAACTGCAACAATGGGGCGTCGGCCAACTGGTCATCGCCGGCTACGCCAGCGAATTCTGCATCGACACCACCACCCGCAGCGCGGCGGCCCACGGCTACGCCATCATCCTGGCCAGCGACGCGCACACCACCCACGACAAGGACCACGCCAGCGCCGCCCAAATCCGCGCCCATGAAAACGCCACCCTGCCCAAGCTGGGCAGCTTCGGCGTGCCCATCCTGCTGCGCGCGGCGGCCGAGATCGCCTTCCCCGCCAAGGCCTGACCGCCCCGCATGCCCATCGCCCAGCCCACCCTCAACACGCCGCGCCTGCAGCTGTTGCCGGCTCAGCCGGCGCAGGCGCGCGCGATGCTGGATTTCCACGTCCGCAACCGCCAGCACTTCGAACCCTGGGACCCCAAGCCCGGCGACATGTTCTTCACCGAGCTGTACTGGACCATGCAGCTGCGCCAGCGCGCGCGCGACTGGGAAGAAGGCCGCGGCGGCCGCTTCCTGCTGGCCCTGCACGCCGAGCCGGAACGGGTGATCGGCAGCGTCGGCCTCAGCAATATCAGCCGCGGCGCCTTCCAGTCCTGTCATCTGGGCTATGGGCTGGACCAGCACTGCCAGGGCCAGGGCCTGATGCGCGAAGCGCTGGAGGCGGTGATACGCTGCGCCTTCGACACCCTCAGGCTGCACCGGGTCCAGGCCAACTACCAGCCGCACAATCTGCGCAGCGCCGGCCTGCTCAAGCGGCTGGGCTTCGAGATCGAAGGCCACGCCAAGAACTACCTCTATCTGAACGGCGCCTGGCGCGACCACGTGCTGAGCTCGCGGCTGAATCCGGACTTCGACCCGGAACACATGCTGGCCTGAGCGCCTGTCCACCATCCGCTGCGCATCAGTAGGACGAGTAGCCACGCTAAAAGCCTGTGCACGACCTGTTCAGTGTTTTGGCCCTGGCTTGGCGCACAGGAAACCGCCTATCCGAAGCGCCCCAAACCTCTTCAAGACCGCCGCGTGGGTATCGCTGCGCTCCACCCACCCTACCCCTGGCCAACGACCGCGCGTAGGGTGGGTGGAGCCGCAGGCGATACCCACCGGCACCCGCGGTTGAGGATCACGCCAACCAAAGCGAAACAAGGCCTTGCTCGCGACACGCAACGGATCGTAAACAGGTTCTAAGACGTCACCGTCTCCAGCCTCTCCATCGCCCCCTGCAAACGCTGCTGCAAAGGCTCCAGCAAGGCCCACAGCGCCTTGCCGCGCACTTGCGCGTTTTCGGTGTGACGCAGCATCAACAGCACCGCGCCCAAGGCCTCATTGCATTGACGCAGCTCTTCGGCGATATCGTCGTAATGCTCGCAGCAACGGGCTAAATGAATCAGAACGGGATCGATGGCGGCAAGCGCGGTATTTTCCGAACGCAGACCTTGCAGATGTTTGACGGTCTTGATCAGACGGCTGGCCGCTGGGAGAGCGGCTGGAGATTGAGCGGCCTCCTTGGGCGGAGGCGGTTTGGAAAGCAGGGACAGAACTGACAATAGAGGCATGACGGGCTCCGATCCAAAATGAGCCTGCCATCCCGCTTCCAATCACGATGGGCAGGCATATGACAGGGTTGGAAGGCAGGCGAATCGGAGCCAGCAGGCCAAAGGCCTCCCTGCCATAACCTGCCCTGATGGGCGCAGCTATAGCGTGGCATTGGGATGATATCCCCCGATTCTATTCAGGCTTCCATTCCTGATGCCGCGCTGTATGAAACGGCATGCGGCTCATGGTGCCCACCCAGCTTGGTCTGGTCAAGCGCGGCGCGTCCGGGAAGGCCTAGCAAAACGGCCCCCATCCCATGGCGGCGAACAGGCCAGGACATTTGGATAGCGCTTGCCAGCATCCTTGCGCCATGTTCTGCTGTGAAGCCGCCGCTTCGCCGCAACCCTGATGCCGCGGCGCAGTCAAAACAGGCCATAAAAGGGCTCACCGCCATGCAAACCTTCCATCTGAACGCCGACGACGGGGAAATCCTGCACGCCGCCTGCTGGCTGCCGGACGGCGCGCCGCGCGCCGTGGTGCTGATCTCCCACGGCATGAGCGAATACGCGGTGCGCTACCACCGCTTCGCCCAGACCCTGAGCGCAGCCGGCTACGCCGTCTACGCCCACGACCACCGCGGCCACGGCGCCGCGCCGCGGCTGCGCGGCCATTTCTCTGCCGACGGCGGCTGGGACAAGGTGGTGGCCGACGTGGACACCCTGCGCCGCCACGCCGCGGAACGCCATCCCGGCCTGCCGGTGGCGCTGTTCGGCCACAGCATGGGTTCCTTCATCGCCCGCGCCTATTTCCTGCGCCACGGCGCGGCGCTGTCCGGCCTGATCCTGTCCGCCACCGGCTACCGCCAGCGGCCGCTGGCCTGGCTGCTGCGCGGCCTGGCGCGGCTGGTGGCCCGCTTCGGCAGCCCGGAACGCCCCAGCCGGCTGCTGGCGCGGCTGGTCTTCGGCAGCTTCAACCTGGGCTTTCTGCCCGCCCGCACCGGCATGGACTGGCTGAGCCGCGACCCGGCGGAAGTGGACAAATACCTGGCGGACCCGCTATGCGGCTTCGACCCCTGCCCCGGCCTGTGGATAGATTTGTTCGGCGGCATCATCGCCATGGAACGCGGCGAGGCGAGCGGCGACAGCCTGCCGCGCCGCTGTCCGGTCTGGCTGCTGGCCGGCAGCCGCGACCCGGTCAGCCTGGGCAAGCTGGGCCTGGGCCAGCTGGAAATTCGCTACCGCGAAGCCGGCCTGCTCGATGTGCAGACCACGGTCTACCCCGGCGGCCGCCACGAAATGCTGAACGAAACCAACCGCGTGGAAGTGGAGCAGGACATGCTGCGCTGGCTGGAGCGGATTAGCGCGCAGCCGGCCAGTTAGACAGGAGCATTGAAACCAGCGCCCAAGCGCGCCGGCGCGAATTGGACTAAAATCCGGCGATTCGTTTTTCGCAGGAGGCCGCCATGAGCCTGATTCCCGAGATCAAACCGCAGCAATCGCTGGAACTGCTCAAAGAGCTGCACATCCTGACCCGCGACGGCAAGATCAACCAGGACACCCGCCGCAAGCTGAAACAGGTTTACCACCTGTACCAGTTCATCGAGCCGCTGATGGCCGATGTGCTGGCGGAAAAAGGCGAGATGAGCCTGGCCGACCACGGCGCCGGCAAATCCTATCTGGGCTTCATCCTTTACGACCTGTTCCTGAAGGACAAGGCCGCCGGCAGCGTCTACGGCATCGAAACCCGGCCGGAACTGGTCAGCCGCTCGCAAGAGTTGGCCGCCCGCCTCGGCTTCGAACGCATGGGCTTCTTGAACCTGAGCGTGGAGCAGTCGATCACCTCGGAGCAATTGCCGGAGCAGGTGGACATCATCACCGCGCTGCACGCCTGCAACACCGCCACCGACGACGCCATCCGCTTCGCGCTGGCCAAGAACGCGCGCTACATCGTGCTGGTGCCTTGCTGCCAGGCGGAAGTGGCCGGCGTGCTGCGTCAGAAGAAAAACCAGAGCTTCGGCCTGACCCCGCTGTCCGAAATGTGGCGCCACCCCATCCACACCCGCGAGTTCGGCAGCCATCTGACCAATGTGCTGCGCTGCCTGCAACTGGAAGCGCGCGGCTATCAGCTCACCGTCACCGAGCTGGTGGGCTGGGAGCACTCGATGAAGAACGAGCTGATCATCGCCAAGTACACCGGCCAGCGCAAAAACAGCGCGCGCGAACGCCAGGAGGCGATTCTGAAAGAGCTGAACCTGGAAGACCTGCGCGAGCGCTTTGTTTACTAGTAGCCAGTTCAAAGGCTTTAATGATTCGCGGGTTGCAGCATCGTTAATACAATGGAAACCGCGTATTCGACGCGCCCTCACTCCCTTCAAGCCTGCCGACGGGTGGCAGGCCCGAGGTCTTAAGCGGCTGCTTGTTCGAGCAGCGCGACGTTAGCGCGCTGCGAGTTCAGCCGCGCCTCGGGACTGACGGGAACCGGCGGGAAGCCGTAGGCCAGGCTTGCAGGGCGGCCTTTGGGGTAAAGGGGAATTTGGCCGCGCAAATTTCCCTTTCCGTTTGCCGGGCGGAACCGGCCCTAAATCATCATCCGCGTAGCGGACTCAAAACTCAAAATATCGTAAACAGGTCCAACTACGCCACTGACACCCGTCGCCTCGGCCCGTTTCCGGGCCCTGAGCATAATGGGAACGACGCACCCGAACCGCCCCGCGCGGCCGGTCCCGCCCCCGCCCGCTTCTCCTCCCGCCTCAGATTCTTCCGAGCGTTTCTCCGCGTCCGCCGGGGGCCCTTCCCAGGAGCCCGACATGAATATCAGCGCCAACGGCGTCAAACTGATCCAGCAATTCGAAGGCCTGCGCCTCAAGGCCTACCAGGACGCGGTGGGCGTCTGGACCATAGGCTACGGCCACACCGGTCCGGACGTGACGCCGGGTCTGGTCATCAGCCAGGCCCAGGCCGACGCGCTGCTGGCGCGCGATTTGAACCGCTTCGAAACCGGCGTCTCCCGGCTGGTCTCGGTGCCGCTGAACCAGAACCAGTTCGATGCGCTGCTCAGCTTCAGCTACAACCTGGGCCTGGGTTCGCTGCAGAACTCCACTCTGCTGCGCCTGCTCAATCAGCGCGACTACGCCGGCGCCGCCGCCCAGTTTCCGCGCTGGAACAAGGCCGGCGGCAAAGTCCTGCCCGGCCTCACCCGCCGCCGCGCGGCGGAGCAGGCGCTGTTTCTGCAGCCGGTCTGAGCACGTGGTCTGAGCCATGAAAAAAGCCCAAGCGTTTGCTTGGGCTCTTTTTTGGAACGCGGCGGGCTCCGCCGCGCCGCCGCCGTGTCTTATTGCGGCGACTGCACCAGTTGGGATTCCTTCACTCCTGCCTGGCCTGCAGCCTCGTCAACGCTCTGCAGCTTGTTGCGAGCGTACAGCACGCCCATCTTCACTTCCTGCCAAACGTAGTAAATCTTGCCCGCCACCATGTCCAGGGTCAGGCTGGAATCGTTCTCGGCCTTGCCCACCAGCGTGTGCGAACCCGGCTCCAGATCGGCCATGATGTAGGTTTTGGCCACGGTGTCGCCCAGAGCCTTGTTGTCGGCCAGAACATTCATTTTCACGGCGGCGCCCATCGCCTCGTTGCGATAGATGTAGACGCGGGCCTTGGCCGGCTGGGCGTTGAACTGCTTGGCTTGAGCGTCCGCCTCGGGCGTGGCCAGCGTGGTGGAAGCGCAGCCGGACAGCAGGGCCAACAGAGAAGCAGCGGCAAATAGTTTTTTCACGGAAAGTTCTTTCTTATACTTAAATGGTATGGCGGCGGGGATTCTACATGCAAATATTCCGCCTCGCATCCATCCATTTTCACTTTCCGAAAATGCCGAACCGGCCTCGCGGCCCCGGCTCAATCCCCGTCCGCCAACACCGTCTCGCCGTCGCGCTGCGCCAGCATGAAACGGCGCAGCGGCCGGTGGCGCGCGATCAGCTCCGCCAAGCGCGGCGAATGGCTGGTCACCCACAGCTGGCTGTGGCGGCCGGCCTCGGCGATCAGCCGCGCCAAGGCCGGCAACAAATCCGGGTGCAGGCTGTTTTCCGGCTCGTTCAAGGCCATGAAGGCCGGCGGACGCGGGCTGAGCAAGGCCACCGCCAGGCATAGGAAACGCAAGGTGCCGTCGGACAATTCGGCCGCCTCCAGCGGCCGCAGAATGCCGTCGCGCTGCATCAGCATCTGGAAACGGCCATGCAGCGCCTCCGTCTGGAAGCGGCTGTCCGGAAACGCGTCGGCCAGCACGCTGTGCAGCAGTTCGACGTCGCCGATCTCCACAATGGTCTGGAAAGCGGCCGCCAGGTTGCCGCCGTCGTGCGCCAGCACCGGCGAGCGGATGCCCACTTGCGGCGCGCGCGGCGGCGAGCCGGGCCACACCGCGAACTCATGGTAGAAACGCCAGCGCCGCAGCGTCTCCCGCACTTGCGACACCTCGGGATAGAGATGCGGTTCCGACAACTGGCCGAACACCGATTCCTCGGCCTGCAGGCCCAATGGATAGGTGGTTCTGACCCCGTCCACGCTGGTGAGAAAGGCGCTCTGATTGCGCCGCTCCAGCACCTGGGCCGAGGGGCGGCGGCCCTGGCCGGCCAGCCACAGCGTTTCCTCCTTCACCAATGGGTCCAGCGAGAACAGGCTGCGGCTGGGCTCGGGGTAGCCCAGCTGCAATTCGTAGTCGTAATCGGCCAGCCGCGCCGCCAGCGCCATGCGCTTGGGCTCGCCCTTGCGGTCGCCGCGGCGCAGGCCGCCGGCCCACATCGCCTTCTGAATGCCGCCCTCTTCCGCCAGCGCCGCGGACAGGCGGCCGCAGGCGGCCTCGTGCAGCAGGCGCACCGCTTTGTAGAGATTGGATTTGCCGCAGCCGTTGGGCCCGACGACGACGTTGAGCGGCTCCAGCTCCAGCCGCAGCTGACGGATGGAACGGAAACCCTTGAGGCTGAGCTCGTGAATGGACATGGCGGCTCCGGTGACGACGGAGCCGCCATTTTAGCGCGGACGCGCCGTTTTACTGCAGCGCCTGGTTGATCACCATGGCGATGCGCGCACCGGCCTTGACCAGCTGCTGTTTGACCAGCTGAGCGCCGGCGGTCTGGTAGGTGCGGTCCAGATAGGCCACGTCGCTGGGCGCTTGGCCGCAGCTGAAGTTGGACAGCGGGCCGTAGACCTCGCTGCGCGCGTACTGATTGGATTCCTTGATCCAGTCATTGACCTGCCCGCTCTGCCAGCCGGCGATATTGCGCGCGTAGTACTTGAGGTTCTGCGTCGCCCAGCTCTGCTCGTTGGCGCCGCTCAAGGCCTGCTGCACCAGGGCGGTGTCCCACACCGAATGCAGATTGCCGGTCTTGTTGCTGCCGGCCAGCCGCGTCTTGACGTCGTTGCCGCCGCGGTCGTGGTTGTCGGCCGCGTGCAGCGGCTGGTGGATGTCGCCGATCATGTGGAGCAGGAAGGTCAGCGCCTGGGCGCGGGCGGACTTGCTCGCGGTTTTGTCGGCCAGCACCTTGCTGTAGCGCCCGATCTGATTGGACGCGCAGTTGCCGCTGGGACAATCGTCCTCTTCCACGCCGTCGCACACCGGTTCGTCGTTGTAATGCCATTGATCCGAGCCCGGCAGCTGCTGTTTCAATTCCTGCTTGTGCTGGTCCATGTACAAGGCCAGCTGGGCGAAGTCCGCGTTGGGGATCAATTGATTGACCGCGGCCTTGGCCTGGGGGCTCAACAATTGCTGAGCGACGTAGCCGGTGACGCGGTGGCCTTCCTGGCCCCAGGCCAGCGCTTGGGCGCTGGGCAGCGCGAAAGCGGCGGACAACAGCAGGGCGAGCGTAAATTTCTTCATGACGGTTTCTCTTGTGATTGTGATATGCCGAGACGGGCGCGCCGCCCGCCTTTTTATGGCGAACGGATATTACCCGAAAACCGTTAAATTAAGATGCCAATATCATTTCATTTGAAGATATACGCTGTACGACCCCGTAAAAAAAACCCGGCAATGCCGGGTTTCCTTTTCCTGCTCATTCCGCCGCGCTCAACGCGGCCGGTCGCCCAGGATGGTGGCGCGGTGCATCACCCGCCGCTGCGGCAGGTAATCCGCCACCGCGTAATGCTGGGTCACGCGGTTGTCCCAGAACGCCAGATCGTTTTCCTTCCAGCGCCAGCGCACGGTGAATTCCGGCCGCGCGGCGTGGGCGAACAGCAGGGCCAGCAGGGCATCGCTCTCGCGCGGCGCCAGTTCCAGGATGCGGGTGGTAAAGCCTTCGTTGACGAACAGGCCCTTGCGGCCGGTGACCGGATGGGTGCGCACCACCGGGTGCACCACCGGCGGATGGTCGCGGCTGGCCTGTTGCCAGCGCGTGTATTGCGGCGTGTCCTTGAAGCGGCTTTCCGGGAAGGAATGAATAAAGCTGTGCTCGGCGCTGAGGCCGTCCAGCAGCGCGCGCAAGGCCGGCGACAGCGCGTCGTAAGCGGCGCTGTTGCTGCTCCACAGCGTGTCGCCGCCCACCTCCGGCAGCTGCCGCGCCGCCAGCACCGCGCCCAGCGGCGGGGCGGCGATGAAGGTGACGTCGGTATGCCAGTTGTCGTTGTCCGGCAGATTGTCGACATGGGTGTCCAGCACGATGATTTCCGGCTGCTCCGCCACCGTCGGGTAGACCGGATGCAGGTGCAGATCGCCGAAGCGGGCGGCGAAATCGCGCTGCTGGCGCGGCGTCAACGGCTGGTTCTCGAAGAACAATACCTGATGGCGCAACAGCGCCGCCTCGATCGCGTCGCGCTCGGCGCCGGACAGCGGCGCGCTCAGATCGACGCCGGAAACAATGGCCCCCAGGGCCGGGCTGATGGCTTGCAGTTGCAGGCTCATGAATGTGCTCCTTATCCGCGCGGCGGAAACCAAATCCAAAAAGTCGAAAACTCGCTCAAAAACGTTCCGGCGCGGCCCAGCCGGCGAAGCGCCGCTCCGCCCAACGCAGCCCCAATTCCAGCGCCAGCGCGATCCAGGCGATGATCAGGATGCCGGCGATCACCGCGTCGGTGACCAGGAACTGGGCGGCGGACTGCACCATGAAACCCAGGCCGCGGGTGGCGGCCACCAGCTCCGCCGCCACCAGGGTGGACCAGCCCACGCCCAGGCCGATGCGCAGCCCGGTCAGGATCTCCGGCAGCGCGCTGGGCAGCACCACCAGCCGCAGCAGCTGGCCGCGGCTGGCGCCCAGCGAGCGCGCCGCCTGCAGCCGCGCCGGGTCCGCGCGGCGCACGCCGGCGGCGGTGGCGATGGCCAGCGGCGCGAAGATGGCAAGATAGATCAGCAGCACCTTGCTGGCCTCGCCAATGCCGAACCAGATCACGATCAGGGGCAGATAGGCCAAGGGCGGCACCGGCCGGTAGAACTCGATCAGCGGGTCCAGCGCCGCATGCGCGCGCCGGCTCAGGCCCATCAGCATGCCCAGCGGCACCGCGGTGGCCGCGGCCAGCAATAGCGCCAGGCCCACCCGGCCCAGGCTGGCGGCGGCGTGACGCCACAGGCTGGCGTCCATGAAGCCGTTGACGGCCAGGTCCGCCAGCCGCGCCGCCACCTGGGCCGGGCCGGGCAGGAATAACGGCGACACCAGGCCGCCGGCGCTGGCCGCCCACCACAGCAGCAGCAGGCCGCCCACGGACAGCGCGCTGGGCCAGCGCCGACGCCAGGCGGCGAAGCGGCCGGAGAGCGGTGCGGGGGCATGGGCCGGCGGCGGCGCGCTCAGCTCGGCCTGCGCGGCCGGACCCAATTCAGTCAGTTCAAGCGGCGGCATGGTCGGCCTCCTCGGCGCGGAAAATCCAGTCCAGCAAATGCTCGCGCATGGCGATGAAGGCGGGATCGGCCTTGATCGAGCGCGCCGATTCGCCGGCGGCGTAGCGGTGGGCGAAGCCCAGTTTCTGCCGCAGCGCGATGCGGCCGGGGCGCGGCGTCAGCACCAAGAGCTCGGTGCCGAGGAACAGCGCTTCCTCGATGCTGTGGGTGATCAGGAAAATGCCCTTGCCGCTGCGCTGCCACAGGCTGAGGATCAGCGACTGCATCTTTTCCCGGGTCAGCGCGTCCAGCGCGCCCAAGGGCTCGTCCAGCAGCAGGAAGTCGGGATCGGCCGCCAGCGCGCGCGCCAGGCCCAGGCGCTGGCGCATGCCGCCGGACATCTGGCTGAGCGCGTGGCCGGCGAAGGCTTCCAGCCCCACCCAGCCCAGCATGCGGCGCGCCTCGCTGCGCCGCTGCTCGCGCGGCACCCCGCGCAGACGCAGGCCGAAGGCGACATTGTCCTCGGCGTTGAGCCAGGGCATCAGCGCGTCGTCCTGGAACACCACGCCGCGATCCGCGCCCGGCCCGCGCACCGGCCGGCCATTGGCCAGCACCCGGCCCTGGCTGGGCGTCTGGAAGCCGGCCATCAGCCCCAGCAAGGTGGACTTGCCGCAGCCGGACGGCCCCAGGGCCACCACGATCTCGCCGGAACGCAGCTCCAGCGACACCCGGTCCAGCGCCTGCACCGGGCCGGACGGGCCGGCGTAGCTGACGCCGGCGTTTTCCACGATCAAGCTAGCCATCGCGGCCTCCTCGCGCTCAGCGCGGCTGCGCCAGCCGCACGAAGCGCGGCTCGACATAGGCTTGATAATCCGGCAGCACCGCTTCCACCTTCTTCTGTTCCTTCAGGAACAAGGCGGTGTCGCGCAGCGCCTTGGCGGTGCCGCCGCCCAGCAAGCGCGGCGACAGCTGCTCCTGCGCCAGCGGGAAGCGGCTGCCGGCCAGCAGGCCGGGAATCTGCGCCGGATCGGCCCCGGTCAGCCGCGCGATCTTGGCCACCTGCGGCGAGCCGGCGCTCCAGGCCGCCGGCTTGGCGCGGTAATCGGCGAAGGCCTGCAAAGTCACCTTGGCGAAGGCGGCCAGCGCCTGCGGCTGGGCGGCGGCGAAATCCTTGCGCGCCACCCAGGCTTCGAAAGTGGGCGCGCCCCACTGCCCCACTTGTTCGGAATTGACCAACACCGAGCCGGTTTTCAGCGCCTGGCTCAAGGCCGGGTCCCAGACATAGGCGGCGTCGATGTCGCCGCGCTGCCAGGCGGCGCTGATCTCGGACGGTCGCAGATTGACGATGGACAGCTTGGCCGGGTCCAGCTTCCAGTGCTTGAGCGCAGCCAGCAGGCTGTAATGGGTGGTGGAGACATAGGGCACCGCCACCTTTTTGCCGATCAGGTCCTGCGGGGTCTTGATGCCGCTGCCCTTGCGCGCCACCAAGGCCTCGGAGTTGCCGATCTCGGCGACGATCAGAAAGGTCTGGATCGGCAGCTGGCGGGTGGCGGCGGCGCTGAGCGGACTGGAGCCCAGATCGGCGATATGCACATCGCCGGAGGCCAGCGCGGCCAGCACTTCCGCGCCGCTCTCGAACTTGCGCCATTGCAGCGGCCGGCCGATGGCTTTTTCATACA
Source organism: Chromobacterium rhizoryzae (assembly GCF_020544465.1). Taxonomy (NCBI): domain Bacteria; kingdom Pseudomonadati; phylum Pseudomonadota; class Betaproteobacteria; order Neisseriales; family Chromobacteriaceae; genus Chromobacterium; species Chromobacterium rhizoryzae. The sequence goes on along the minus strand of NZ_CP066126.1, from coordinate 232,027 downwards.
AGCCGTCGGCCTGGGCCACTTTGGAGGGATCGACCCCGGTCTGGTAGCCGATGACAATGGGCGCCTCAGCGGCGTGTGCCGCCAAGGCAACGAGAGAGAGGCTGGCGAGGCTGAGCGCCAGCAGGGAACGGCGGGAGATGAACATGGACATGGCGAGTTCCTGAACAAGGGGGACTCAGCACACTATAAAAGCCATGTTTAATATCAAAAAGTAATTAAATTTGCTTTCAATATTCCAAATAAATCAATAGCGTATTGGAGCCTGTTCAAAGTCTCGCGAGCAAGAGCGAGACAAGGCGAAAACGAGCGAAAAAGCGGAATGTACGAGGGGTACATGAGCATTTTGAGCTCGTACTCACCGTGCAACGCTTCACGACGCGCAGCAGGCTTTGAACAGGCTCTTACCAGTTCACCTGATCATTCAACGTCAGCCCGCCGGCCGGCGCCTGCAACACCCGGTTGCCGGCGCGCTGCTCCCAGCTCACGCTGCCGTCGGCGTTCTTGCGGTAGTACTTGTACTCGATGCGCTGGCCGGCCGGCAGATTGACCCGGGTCTTCCACAGCGGGTAGGCCGCCGCGTCCGCCGGCAGGCCCAGATCGGTGTTCCAATTGCCCAGCGCGCGCGCCGCGCCGGTCACGTACAGCTGCTGCCCCCAGCGGGTATCGGCGGCGGCCTGGATCTCCACCGTCGCCTCTCCGGCCTTGGGTTCCACCCGGCAGGCGTAGTAACGCGCGCAGGCGGCTTCCGGCAGATCGACGACGCGTCCGGCGCGGATGGAGGCCAGCAGGCTGATGTACTCGCCCATCGCCCAGCTCAGCGGCGCGATCGAGCGGGTGGGCGTGCCGGCGCGGTTGCCGGCCGGCGTCTCCACCGCCCAGCCGTCCGGCAGCACCGCGCTGTGCGGCCACACCTGTTCCGGCAGCATGCCCTCCGGCGTGGCCAGTTGCTTCAAGGCGGCCAGATAGGGCTGGCCGGCCGCGCCGCCGCCCTGGCGCGCAATCTCGTAGACGCCGCGCTCGGCGGTGAAGATGGGCCACAACCGGCCCACGCCGCTGCCGGCGAAATCGCCGCCGTCGTTGCGTTCGCCGTAGCCGTCGAAGTTGTAGCGGAACCAGGCGTTGACCGGCAGCGCCGGCGCGCCGGGCAGGTCCAAGCGCTGGCCCAGCACCGCGTCGTAAATGCCCAGCGTGGCGAGCACCGCCGGATCGTCGGCGCGCTTCACGCCCATGCGCACCAGTTCCAGGAAGCCGCCGTCCACCACCCGGCGCGCGTCGCGGCTGCCGCCGCCGTTCTTCACTTCCAGCGCCTGCGGCGTGTCCGGGCCCAGCGCCGGCGCCTGGCCGGCGCGACCGGCCCCGCCGGCGCGCGCGGACGGATTGAGGCGCAGATAATAACGGCCGTCGCCAAAGCCGCCGCTGCGGGTGAAGGTCCAGGCGTCCACGTTCTGCTGCCAGTAATCGGCGGCGGACAGATAGCGCGCGGCGCTGGCGTCGTCGCCGTTGGCGCGGGCGATGTCGGCGGCGGCGGCCAGGCCGGCGATCTGCGCCGCCAGCGTGGACGGCGAATAGCCGCTGTTTTCCTCCCAGCGCTCCTGGTAGGTCCACGGCCCGGCGTTCAGGATGTAGTCGGCGGCCAGCTTGATGCGCGGCCACAGCGGCGAATACACCGCCGGCCCCTGGCGCCAGGCCAGCAGGATGGGCATGGCCTGCTCGTCCATCTGGGTGCCTTGCCAATACTGCGCGCCGCTGACCCAGGCGTTTTGCGGAAAGCGGCCGTTGCGGCTGAAGCCGTCCGGGCAGCCGGCGGCGTCGTATTCCGCCGCGCCGCAGTCGCGGCGCTGCTGCAAGGTGTTGAACAGATAATCCGTCACCCGCGCGGCGGTGGCGCGGTCGCCGGCGGTGAGCAGGGCGTTGGCGAACTTGAACAGATCGCGCGGCCACACCAGGTGGTAGCCGCCGGCGTTGGCGTCGCCCTGGCTGGCGCCCCACGGCGTGCCCAGGCCGGCCACCATCGCGCCGCTGGCCTTGTCCTGCATGGTTTTCAGCGTCATCGCCGCCAGGTAGTAGCCGTCGTCGGCGCTGCCGCCCTGATCGGACAGGCCGGCGGCGTAAGCCTGCCAGCCGGCGTCGTAGCGCCGCTGCGCCGCGCCCAGGTCACCGCCCAGCGCCGCCTCGGCCGTGTCCAGCGCCTGCCCCTGGCTGGCGCCGAAGCCCAGCACCACGTCGAAGGACACGCTGGCCGCGCGCGGGTCGCCCAAGTCCAGCCAGCCCATCTGCGCCACATTGCCGTTGCCGGCGGAATCGAAAGTCCAGTCCATGCGCTTGTCGGCGCCGCCGCCCAGCAGATCGGTCCAGCCGTCGCTGAGGCCGACAAAGCCGTTGGACAGCATGCGGCGGCCGTTCTGCGTCTTCCACGGCAAGCTGCTCAGCAACGCCGAGGCGCGCTGATTGCGGCTGGCCGCCAAGGCCGCGCCGCCGCCGGCGCGCGCCAGGGTGGCGGCGCTATTGCCGGCGCCGGCGTTGTCCAGATAGGGTTTGAACAGCAGATAAAGCCGGAAATCGCCGACGCGGCGGCCGTCCAGCGCGCTGAAGGTGACGCGCTGGATCAGCGCGTCGCGCGCCGGATCGGTGAAGATGCGCTTGCTGATGCGCCAGTGATGAGCCGGATTGCCGGTCTGCGCCTGCCAGCTCATGCTGCGCGGATGCAGCCGCTGCACGCGGTAGTCCTGCCGCTTTTCCTCGTCGACGAAGCCGCCGCCGGCGTCGCCCACCAGGAATTGCAGATCCACCGCCGCCTGGGTGTCCACCGCCGGGTAGAACACCTCGGACACCACGCCGCGATAGCCGGTGAAATACACCCGCGACGGCCCCTCCGTCGCCACGCCCACGAAAGACTTGGCCGCCGGGCCGCGCACCGCCGTCAGTCCCGGCGCGCCAAACGCCTCGCCGGCCTGCGCCGCGCCGCCCAAACCGCCCAACAGCAGGGCCAGGCCCATCCATTGCTTGATCATGTCCGCTCGCTCCTGATTTTGGCAGGGAGCGTAGCAAAACAACATCCAAATGTCATTTCATGCCAGAACAAAATCCCGCGGATTCAAGCATAGTCACCGGGAAATGAAACGTTAAAACAGGCAATGCCGCCAAGCTCAGCATTTGCCAGCCTCGCCCTCTCACCGCTCGTCTATAAAACAATGTCATTCAAAACGCATAGCCGCCGTCGCGGCCGCACAAGGAGAAGAGCGCCATGGGCCTGAATGCCATCACCCCGGACGACCCCCGTTACGAAACGCTGAAAAAAGGCTTCAATCTGCGCTGGCCGGAGGCCGGCCAGGCCGCCGGCGGCATCGTCGTCTGCAGCGACGAGAACGAAGCCGCCGCCGCCTTGCAATACGCGCTGGACCACCGTCTCAAACCCACCATCCGCAGCGGCGGCCATTGCTACGAGGGCTTCGTCAGCAACAACCCCGGCGGCCTGATCATAGACATCGGCCAGCTCTCCGGCCTGCGCCGCGACGTGACGGCGGATGGCCGCCGTTACGGCTTTCAGCTCTTGGCCGGCAATCAGAACTGGGACGGCTATGTCGGCCTGTACAAGCTCACCGGCAAGACCGTGCCCGGCGGCTCTTGCTACTCGGTGGGCGCCGGCGGCCATATCAGCGGCGGCGGCTACGGCCTGCTATCGCGGCTGCAAGGCCTGACCGTGGATTGGCTGAGCGCGGTGGACATTCTGCTGGCGGACGGCGGCAAGGCGCGCAAGGTCCACGCCCGCGCCGACAATGAATTCGCCGACCTGCTCAAGCTGTGCAAAGGCGCCGGCGGCGGCAACGTCGGCCTGATCACCAGCTATTACTTCGACGATCTGCCGCCGGCGCCGCAGCAGGTGGGCGTGCAATTCCTGCAATTCGACTGGAACGATTTCAAAGACCTGGGCCGCTTCACCGACTTGTTGCAAACCTACGGCCAATACTGGCGGGAGGCGGACAGCGAACCCGAAGGCTACGGCCTGTTCAGCCTGCTCAAACTCACCCATGTCAGCGCCAAAAAACTGGGGCTGGTGGTGCAGTACACGGACCGGAACGGCAAGCTGAACGACACCGCGCCGTTCAATGATTTTTACCAACGCATCGCGCAAGTGGCCTCGCCGCAATTGCTGAACACCTATCTGCCCGGCGGCGGCCATCTGCCCCACATCCCGCACCGCTCGCCGCCCAGAAACAGCGCGCCCTTGCCGGAACACGCGCAGGCGATGGACTGGCTGTACGCCACCCAGACGCTAAACGGCTCCGGCAACAATCAGCGCGGCAAGTACAAGTCCGCCTATATGAAACAGAACTTCAGCCAGACCGAGTGCAAGGCGATCCACCGGCATCTGAACACCCATCCCCACGATCTGGACTTCTCCCAATCGCTGCTGCAAGTGGACTCCTACGGCGGCGCGATCAACCGCCGCGGCGCCGGCAACAACGGCTTCGATCCGGCCGACAACCAGACCGCTGTGCCGCAGCGCGCCTCGGTGATGAAGCTGCAATACCAGAGCTACTGGACCGACCCGGCCAACGACGCCAAGCATGTGCGCTGGATGCGCGAGTTCTTCGACGCCGTCTACGCCGCCGACGGCTTCAACGGCACGCCCTACCCGGCCTCGGCGGCCTTGCCGGATTCGCCCTACGAAGGCTGCTACATCAACTACCCGGACGTGGACATGCTGAACGGCGCTCAGCCGGGCACGCCCGGCTATAGCTGGGGCGAGCTGTATTACGGCGTGCTGTATCCGGAGCTGACGGCGATCAAGCGCAAATACGACCCGGGCAATGTCTTCAATCACGCGATGTCGCTGGGCGCGGAATAAGCGCCCGGCTCCGGCCGGCGCGGGACACGCGCCGGCCTCCTGTCCTTTCCCTCCGGCCCCCTCCTGGCCTAAAGAACATTGCCCTTATGGCCAGCGCCGCCTATACCCGCGCTATGCCCATGGAATTAAATCGCCTACAAAAGCCGTCAGCGGATTTTCCTGCCGGCAAGGAGCCCATATGAGCTATCTGCAGTTCCCCCGCTTGGCCTTTTCCGGCCAGTTCCAGTCCGACGTCTCCACCGTCAACAACGATCCGCGCCATTACGACAACGCCACTTTCGAACCGCGCTTTCAGGAATATCAGCAGGCGGGGGACAACGGGCGCACCAAAACCTACAACGGTTGGTGGCACCCCACCGGCACCGCCATCATGCGCTTCGCCAACTGCCAGGTGAGCAGCTTGCGCGGCCCCAGCGGCATTCTGATCACCGATCCGGCGCAAGACCCGCTGCTGTCCTGCAGCGTGGGCAACGCCATCGGCAAGCCGTCCGGCAAAATGGTGGACCTGGACCCGGACTGGCAGCTGGCCTCCAGCATCTACGGCCTGGCGGTGTCCTTGCTCAAGCCGGACGGCACGCCGCTGATGACCGCCGACTACCAGAGCAACCCTTTCCGCGACCTGTGGTTCTCCCGCGCCGCCAGCCAGGGCGACAGCGCCGCCTCCGCCGTCTTTCAGTCCGTGCTCACCAATATCCAGTGGCATCTGGACGGCTTCGACAGCCCGCTGCTGGCCCGCCTGATCGAGTTGAGCGAGCAGAACCGGCTATCCATCCGGCTGACCACCTACGGCTACAGCACCACCTACAGCGACCCCGGCTTCGGCTACGGCACCGTGCTCGGCGCCATCGGCCCGGCCTATCTCGGCCAGCCGCGCTCCTTCATCCTGGGCCGCCGCTTCATGCCCACCACGCAACAGGGCAGCGATCTTGCCAGCCAGAACGGCATCGGCTGTTTCTCCTCCTGGCTGGATCAGGATACCGCCAGCCTGCAAGTGGACCTGAGCAACGCGCTGCCGCTGAACAGCCGTTATCAGGTGGCGGCGCTGCCGTCGCTGCAATACGCGATCCTGCACAATGAGTGGACGGCGCAGGACGCGGAGATAGGGCCGGGCGACTACACCGCCATCGCCGGCGTGGACACCTCGCAGACGCTGCAAGACCAGCAGGCCGGCATCCAGTCCGTGCCGCTGAACGAGGCGCAGCTGCGGCTGGCCAATCAGCCCTTGCCGCTGGCCATCGTCCAGCCGGTGGGCGCGGAGGGACGCGCCGTGGTCTGCGTGCGCGAAGCGCTGCTGGGCAACGAGGTCCGCGCCGAGGACTTCGCCATTCGCCTGGACCCCAACCACCCGGACAAGAACCACCTGCACACCCATCTCTACGCGGCGCGCTACGGCCAGCCGCTGGCCGGCGCGGCGCTGGCCTTCTGGGCCGGCGCGCCCATGCTGGACTACGGCGACACCCCCACCGACAAGACTCAGGGCACCACCCCGCGCGCGCTGTTGCCGGTCAACAACGTGCCCAACGCCGCCGTCCGCTTCAGCCCGGCGGAACCGGTCACCGATCAGGCCGGCCGGGTCGCCGTCACCCTGCACGGGCCGGAAAGCTTCGGCACCCCGCGCGAATACATGGACGGCCAGCTGTTCACCATCAACTACAATCTGGCCGGCTCCGATCCGGCGCTGCAACAGCCCTTCGACAACTTCGCCGTCGTAGTTTTCAGCAGCTTCCCGCAGCCGGGCCAGGACATCGACCTGGACAACCCGCGCTGGGAGGACGTGCAGCCCATCCTGCAGCAATACGCCAACCTCTACCCGGTGATGAGCCAGGGTCTGTTCGACTTTTCCAAGCAAGCGGTGGCCGACGCCAGCGCCTTCATCATGCGCTTCGTGTTCGACAAGCCCATCGAAGACCCGGACCAGATGCCGGTGACGCGCGACCTGTCCGCCAGCAAGCGGCGCATGCTGATCAACTATTTCCAAAACGTGATAGATCGCACCGGCAAAACCTTCGACCGCCAGCTGATGTACGGCAAGCGCTGCCCGCTGCGCCAGAGCGCAGCTCCCAGCGAGGCCGACATCGCCGCCACCCGCGGCTCTCTGAGCACGAGCAAGAGCCGCAAGGGCAACGACGCCTGAGCGCCCAGACCGCCCCTCTTTCAAGGAAACCAAGCCAGGAAACCAAGCCATGCTGAAGATACGTCAAGAACTGATGGCCGAACTGCTTCAGGCCGAGCACATCAACGATGTGCGGACCATGCTGGCCGGCGCGGTGCGGCTGGAGCTGTCCACCATTCCCACTTATCTGACCGCGCTGTTCTCCATCAAGCCCGGCCAGAATCAGGAAGCGCGCGCGCTGGTGCAATCCGTGGTGGTGGAGGAAATGCTGCACATGACCCTGGCCGCCAACACCCTGATCGCCATCGGCGGCAACCCGCGCGTCATCGAAGACGGCCGGGCGCTCAGCTACCCGGGGCCGCTGCCGATGTGCGTGGACACCGGCCTGATCGTCACCCTCAAGGCGCTGAGCCGGCAGCAGGCTCAGGAAGTGTTCATGGAGATTGAACGCCCGGACACCCAGGCCGTCCTGCCCGGAGAGACCCAGGCCTCGGTCGACAACCAGCCCGGCTTCGACTCCATCGGCCGCTTTTACCAGGCCATCCTGGAGCGGCTGCAATATTTGGAAAACCACGGTCACGACTGCTTCGCCCAGCCGCGGCTGGACGAGCAGGTGGACGTCAGCCAGTGGTTCCCGCAGGAGGTGCCGGGCTGTCCGGACGGCAAGGTCTACGACATGGCCAGCGCCCGCGCGGTGATAGACACCATTGTGCGCCAGGGCGAAGGCGTGCAGGTGGAGGACGACTGGATCAACCCCAAGGAAGAAGCCGGCGGCGGCTACGCCCATTATTTCAAGTTTGGCGAGATCTACTACGGCAAGCGCCTGGTTCGCGACGACTCCAGCCCCTCCGGCTGGTCCTATACCGGCGAGCCGGTGCCGCTGGACGAAACCGGGGTGTTCAATCTGCTGCCCAACGCCGCGCTGTCAGACTATCCGGCGGGCAGCGGCGCGGCCGTCAGCGGCGCCCAGTTCTACCAGGCCTATCAAAACCTGCTGGCCGCGCTGGACCGCACCTTCAACGGCCAGCCGCGGGAGTTGGACGCCGCCATCGGCATCATGTACGAGCTGAAGCTGGTGGCGCAAAAAGTGATGCGGAACCCGGTCAACAGCAGCGTGCCGGACGTGGTGGCCGCGCCGCCGTTCATGCTCCGGCATTCGTCGTCCTGAGAGCCTGTTCAAGGTCTAGCGCGCCAGGGCGGGAACCGCAAAGACAGCGGGATGCGCAAGGAGCGCATGCGCATTTTTAAAGGGGCGCTCGCCGCGCCGCGTCCGGCGAAGCGCGGCAGGCTATGAAGAACTTCTGAGCACCGGCAGCGTCAGGGCGGCGCATAGCCCGCCCTCCTCGCCGGCCAGCAGTTCCAGACGGCCGCCAAAGCGCCCGGCGATCGCGGTGACGATGGACAGGCCCAGGCCGCTGCCGGCGCCGGCATGCCGCCCGCGCCAAAAGCGCTTCGCGGCCTGTTCGCGCTGGTCCGCCGTCAGCCCCGGCCCCTGATCGCGGATTTCAAAGCGCAAGCCCTCCTCGCACAGCGCGGCCTCCAAACGCACCGGCGCGTCCGGCGGCGAATACCGCAAGGCGTTGTCCAGCAGATTGCGCAGCGCGGTGGCCGCCAGCGCCTGGGGCAAGGCCAGCGCGGCCTCCGGCAGCGGAGCGCAGACAATGCGCCGCGGCGGCGCGGGCTCCGCGTCGCGCATCGCCAGCCGCGCCACCTCGTCGGCGCAGGCCGGAGGGCCTTCCTCCCAATCGAAAGCCCCTTCCAGCCGCGCCAGCATCAGCAACTGCCCCAGGGTGTTCTGCAAGCGTTCCGCCCCCTCGGCGGCGTGGGCCAGCGCCTGCGCCGCGTCCGGCCCCTGGGTGATGCGCGCCACTTGCAGATGCGTCTTGATCGCCGTCAGCGGGGTGCGCAGCTCATGGGCGGCGTCGCTGGTCAGACGCCGCTCGCGTTGCAGCGCTTCGCCAACGCGCCGCAAGAGCTGATTCAGGCTGTCCGCCAGCGGCAGCACGTCACGCGGCAAACCCTGAGTGGCCACCGGCTCCAGCGCTTCCGGCGCGCGGCGCGCCAAGGCGCGGCGCAGCCGCTCCAGCGGCCGCAGCCCCCGGCTCACGCCCAGCCACAAGGCCACCAGGCTGCCGGCCAGGGCAGCGATGAAGGGCACGGCGGCGGCCCAGCGGATATCCGTCAACATCGCCTCGCGTTCGGTCAGCCGGTCCGCCGTGGTCACCCGCAAGCCGTTGGCCACCACCGTATAGCTGCGCCAGCGCTCGCCGCGCAGGGTTTGCTCGGCATAGCCCGGCGCCGGGTCCGCGCGGGTATCCGGCGCGCCCGGCGTGCGCGCCAGCACCTCGCCGCGCACGGACACGATCTGACACGCGATGCCGGCGCCTATGCCCTCGAAACGCGGCACGGCGCGCGGCGGCGGCGCCGGCAATTGTTCCATCAGGCCGGCCACCATCTGCGCCGACATCGCCAGCCGCCGGTCCAGCGTCAGCCGCATCTGCCGGTCCAGATCATGCAGCGTCCAGGCCGCCACGCCGCCCCACAGCAGGCACAGCGACACCCCTATCCATAACAGCAGTCGCAGACGCAAGCTCATTCGCCGGCCCTGCCGTAGCGGTAGCCCAGGCCGCGCACCGTCTCCACCACCGCCGGCCCCAGCTTGCGCCGCAAATGGTGGATGTGCACGTTCAGGGCGTTGCTTTCGATTTCTTCGCTGTAATCGTAGAGCCGGTCTTTTAACTGCTCGGCGCTGAGAATCCGTTCCCGCGCCTGCATCAAGGCCGCCAACAGCGCCAGTTCGCGGCGCGCCAGCGCCACCGGCCGGCCGTGCAGCCAGACTTCGCCGCGCATCGGGTCCAGCCGCAGCGGGCCGTCCTCGATCACGTCCACGCAACGCCCGGCGGCGCGCCGGCGCAAGGCGTGCAGCCTCGCCACCAGTTCGTCCAGATCAAAGGGCTTGAGCAGATAATCGTCCGCGCCGGCGCGCAGGCCAGCCACCCGGTCTTCCACCGCGTCGCGCGCGGTCAACACCAGCACCGGCAGCGCCGCGCCGCGCGCGCGCAAGCGCGCCAGCAAGCGCATGCCGTCCTCGTCCGGCAGCCCCAGGTCCAGAATCATCAAATCGGCGTCCAGCGTCGCCAGCGCCGCCTCGGCCTGGGCCGCGCTGCCCACCGCATCCACCGTCAGGCCGTGGGCGCGCAGCCCGGCGACGATGCCCAGCGCGATCAACTCATTGTCTTCCACCAATAACACCCGCATTCCCGCCTCCTTGTCGCCGCCAGCTTGCCGGCAACGGATTATCCCATTGTTAACGGCGGCTTAATCCCCGGCGCCCAGGCTGTGGGCATTCATCGCCATGGAGACCGCAATGCCGCTTATTTTCCGCAGCCTGTTGCTGCTGCTTTTCCTCTGGATGCCCGCCGTCCAGGCGCAAACCGGCTTTCTGCCGCCGGAACAGGCCTTCCGTCTCAGCGTCAGCGAGCTGGGCGACGGCCAGGTCCGCCTGCGCTGGGACATCCGCGACGGCTATTATTTGTATCGCAAAAATATCAAGATCGCGGCCGAACCCGCCGGCAGCGTCCCGCCGCCGGCGATGCCGGCCGGCAAGACCATCCATGATGAATTCTTTGGCGAATCCGAGGTGTATTACCAGCGGCTGGAACTGCTGGTGCGGGCCGGCCAGGCGCGCCGCCTCGCGCTGAGCTGGCAGGGCTGCGCCGAAGCCGGGCTGTGCTATCCGCCGCAGCATCGCGTCGTCGAGCTGTCCGGCGGCGGCCAGGCCGTTAAAACCGCCACGGCGGGGCTTGCCGGCACGGCCCCCGCCGCGCCGGCCCTGGGCGAAGACCAGGCGCTGGCGGCGCGGCTGGCGCAATCCGGCGTAGGCTGGGTCTTGCTGGCCTTCTTCGGCCTGGGCCTGCTGATGACCTTCACCCCCTGCGTGCTGCCCATGGTGCCCATTCTCAGCAGCCTGATCGTCGGCAGCGGCGCCACGCCGCGACGCGGCCTGGTCTTGGCGCTGGCCTTTGTGCTGCCGATGGCGCTGACCTACGCGGCGCTGGGCGCGCTGGCCGCCAGCATGGGCGCCAATCTGCAGGCCGCGCTGCAAACGCCGTGGGCTCTGGGCCTGTTCGCCGCGCTGTTCATCCTGCTGGCGCTGGCCATGTTCGGCGTTTACGAGCTGCAATTGCCGGCTGCGCTGCGCGACCGGCTGGCCATGGCCAGCCAGCGCCAGCGCGGCGGCACCCTGGGCGGCGCGGCGGCGATGGGCGTGCTGTCCGCCTTGCTGGTGGGCCCCTGCATGACCGCGCCGCTGGCCGGCGCCCTGCTCTACATCAGCGACAGCGGCGACGTGCTCAAAGGCGGCCTGGCCTTGCTGGCCATGGGCCTGGGCATGGGCGTGCCGCTCTTGCTGGTGGGCGCGCTGGGGGCCAAACTGCTGCCGCGTCCCGGCCTGTGGATGAACCGGGTCAAAGCGGTGTTCGGCTTCCTGCTGCTGGGCATGGCCATCTGGTTCCTCGACCGCGTGCTGCCCCCGGCCGCCAGCCTGGCCTTGTGGGGCGCGTGGCTGTTCGCCGTCGCCGTCGGCCTGCTGACGCTGAGCCGGCCCTGGCGCGCCAGCCCCGGCCAATGGACGCTGCGCGGCGCGGCGGCGCTGCTGGGCCTGTGGGCGGCGGCGATGCTGATCGGCGCGGCCGCCGGGCAAAGCGATCCGCTGCGGCCGCTCGCCTTCGTCTCCTCCGCGGCCGCGCCCGCCGCCGACATGGAACAACTCGGCTTCGTCACCGTGCGCGATGTCCGCGCGCTGCAACAGGGCCTGGACGAGGCCGCGCGCCAAGGCCGGTGGGCGCTGGTGGACTACTACGCCGACTGGTGCGTGGCCTGCAAGGAAATCGAGCACAAGGTGTTTGGCGATCCCCTCGTGCGACAAGCGCTGGCCGGCATGACGCTGCTGCGGCCCGACGTGACCGAATCCGGCCCGGACAGCGCCGCGCTGCTGGCCTCGCGCCAGGTGATAGGACCGCCCACGCTGTTGCTGATCGGCCCGGACGGCCAGGAGCGCCGCGCCCAGCGCATCGTCGGCGCGCTGAGCCCGGACGCCTTTCTCGAACGCCTGAGCCAGGCGCGGCGGGCCCGCTGAATCTTTTGGAAAGGACCCAGTCTATTCAAACGTTTAAAAAAATAGCCTCCGCCACCCCGCTCCGCGCGGCACAGGACTGAACCATGCTTGCTTTCAACCTTGGCCCGCTGGCCATTCCGGTCAGCCTGGCCATCATCGCCGCCGCCTGGCTCGCCGCCCACGGCGCCGGCCTGCTCGCCGGCCGCGGCCGCCGCGTCAGCGTGGCGGCCCACCTCAACGACATGCTGCTGTGGGGCTTCGTCGCCGCGCGCGTCGGCTTCGTCCTGTACTGGTTTTCGCTGTACTCGCAGCGGCCGCTGGCGGTGCTGGATCTGCGCGACGGCGGCTTCCTGCCCTGGGCCGGCGTCGCCGCCGCGCTCGCCCTGGCCGCGTGGCGCGGCTGGCGTCGGCCGGAGCTGCGCCGGCCGCTGGCCGTCGCCATCCTGAGCGGCGCGCTGGTCTGGGCCGGCGGCGCGGCACTGCAAGAAGGGCGAACCAAGGCCTCGCTGTCCGCCCGCGTGCTGCCGCAACTGGACGGCGCCCCGGCCTCGCTGCCGGCGCTGGCCGGCGGCAAGCCCATGGTGCTCAATCTCTGGGCCAGCTGGTGCCCGCCCTGCCTGCGGGAAATGCCGCTGCTGCAAGACGCCCAGCGGCAAAGGACCGACGTGCGCTTCGTCTTCGCCAACCAGGGCGAGGACGAAGTCGCGGTGCGCGAGTTCTTCCACAAGCAGCCGCTTCGGCTCCGGCATGTGCTGCTGGACCCGGCCGGCGCTCTGGGCCGGGAGTACGGCTCGGCGGCACTGCCCACCACGCTGTTTTTCGACGCCCGCGGCCAATTGCAAACCATACATCTGGGCGAACTGTCCGAAGCCACTCTGGCCAGCAAGCTGCAATTGCTGGGCGGCGCGCCCGCTTCCAAGGAATAAACATGAACGCACCGCTGATCCGCGGCCTGGCGCCGCTGGCGCTCTGGCTGAGCCTGAGCGCCCACGCCGCGCCGCCTCAAGCCTGGCCGGCGCCCATTCAGGCGCTGGAAGCCCAGGGCTATGAAGTCCTGAGCAGCTTTCCCGGCCCGTCCGGGCTCACCGGCTACGCCGCGCTCTACCTGGGCCGGCCGCAGGCCGTCTACCTGACCCCGGACGGCCGACAGGCCATCGTCGGCAACGTCACCGACGCCCGCGGCGACAAATGGAAGCCCGAGCTGCTGGACCGGCAGTTCGGCGCCGCGCTGTGGCGGCAGTTGGAAAGCAGCCACTGGATCGCCGACGGCAAGGACGGGGCCCCGCGCGTGGTCTACACCTTCACCGATCCCAACTGCCCGTATTGCCGGCAGCTCTGGCGGGACGCCCGGCCCTGGGTCCAGGCCGGCAAGGTCCAGATCCGCCACATCCTGGTGGGCCTGCTGGCCGAGGACAGCCCGGCCAAGGCCGCCGCCCTCCTGGCCGCGCCGGACCCGGCCGCCGCGCTGGCGCGCCACGAAGCCGGCGATTCGGTGCGGCCGCTGGCCAAGCCGCCGGCCTCCGTCGGCGCCAAACTGGCGGTCAACCAGCGGCTGATGGAGCGCTTCGGCGTGTTCGCCACCCCGGCCTCTTTCTACCGCGACGCCCAGGGCCGGCTGCAAAAAGTCCAGGGCGCGCCCGCGGCGGCCGCGCTGCAACAGCTGCTCGGACCGCGCTGAGCCGGAATCAGCCGTTCCGGCGGCTGCGCCGCCACTGCCACAAGGGCGGCAGCAAGAGCAGCGCGACCATGCCCAGCACCAGCCACAGCATATTGTCCTGCACCCACGGAATCGCTCCCAGCCAGTAACCCATGGACACCAGCCCGCCGCACCAGATCACCGCGCCCAACACGTTGTAGCAGGCGAAGCGGCGCGGACACATGCCGGACAAGCCGGCCAGAAACGGCGCCACCGTGCGCACGATGGGCACGAAACGGCCGATGGTGATGGTGGGCGCGCCGTAGCGGTCGAAAAAAGCCTGGGTCTTGGCCAGATGCTGGGGCTTGACCCAGCCGCGCCGGATCAGCGTCTGCCCCAGGGCGGAACGGCCGATGCTGTAATTCAGCAAATCCCCCAGGATGGCCGCCAGCGTGATCAGCCCCATCGGCCACCACGGCGACACCCCCTGCGCGCCCAGCAAGGCGCCGGTGGCGAACAAGAGCCCGTCGCCGGGCAGGAAGGGCAAGACCACCAGGCCGGTTTCGCAAAACACGATGGCGGCCACGATCCACACCCCCAGCGCCCAGTTCTGCGCCAGTAGGGACATCAGATTCTCATCGCCGAACAACCAGCTCAGAAACCCCATGGTCAACACACTGCTCTCCTTGCCTCAATGAATTCGTCGCGTCTAATGCTTGACCGCTGCGCCGGGCGGATGTTTCCCCGGTCTGAGGGCGCGGCCGCGGAATCTTAATTTGACATGGGCATATTGTTTTGTTTTTAATGATGACAGCAAATGTCAGAATTGATTCTGCAACGGCTATCGACTTTCAAACTAAACCGCTTTCAGGAAGCCGCCATGCCTCAGTTGCCGCAAGCCCCCTTCTTATCCCCCTGTCCGCGCGCGGGAGCGCCGACGTGAGCGCCGGCCTTGCCGCCCCGGAGCTATCCAGTCAGGACGACGCGCTGCCGCTGTACCGCCAAGTGTATCAACGCTTCATCCAGGCCATCAGCCAGGGCAGCCTGACGCCGGGACAACGGGTGCCGTCCATACGCGCGCTGGCCGGCGAGCTGCAAGTGTCGCGCAATACCGTGGAATTGGCTTACGAATTATTGATAGGCGAAGGTTATCTGGAGGCGCGCGGCCAGGCCGGCACCGTGGTGTCGCCGCGGCTGGCGGAAGTGCGCATGCAGCAGCCCCGCCCGGCGGACGCGCCGGCGCCGCGCCCGGCCAGCCTGTCCTTATTTGATTCCGCCTCCGACTGGCAGCCCCTGCCCTATCAGCTGGGCTTGCCGGCGCTGGACCTGTTCCCGCGCAAGCTGTGGGCCAGCCTGAACACCCGCCAGCTGCGGCTGCAAAACCGTTTTCTGTCCTACCCTCAGCCGGCCGGCTACGGGCCGCTGCGCGAGGCCATCGCCGCCTATCTGCACCTGTCGCGCGGGCTGGACTGCTCGCCGCAACAGGTCTTCATCACCGCCGGCTACCGCGGCGCGCTGAATTTGATCGGCCGCACCCTGCTGCGGCCGCTGGACCAGGTGTGGATTGAAGACCCCTGTTTCCCGCCCAGCCGCCACCTGATGGCGGAAATGGGCGCGGAGCTGGTGCCGGTGCCGGTGGACCGGGACGGCATGCAGGTGGCCGTCGCCAAGGAGAGGGCGCCGCACGCCCGTTTCGCGCTGGTGACCCCGGCGCATCAAAGCCCGCTGGGGGTGTCGCTGTCCCTGGTGCGGCGTCTGGAGCTGCTGGCCTGGGCCGAGCACAACAACGCCTTCATCATCGAAGACGATTACGACAGCGAATACCGCTACGACGGCCGGCCGCAGCCGGCACTGGCCAGCCTGGGGGCCAACGACAACGTGCTCTACGTCGGCAGCTTCAGCAAGGTGCTGAGCCCGGCGCTGCGCCTGGCCTATCTGGTGGTGCCCAAGCCCCTGCTGACGCGCTTCAACGCCGCCTGCCATACCTGGCACGACGGCTGCCCGTTGTTGAATCAGGGGGTGGTGGTGGATTTCATGCAGGAGGGCCACTTCATCCGCCATCTGCGCAAGATGCGCTCCGCCTACGCGCAGCGCCGCGAGCTGGTGATCGCCAGTCTGCGGCAGGCGTTCGGCGAGCGGATGAGTTTCGACGTGCCGGCCTGCGGCCTGCATTTGCTGGCGCGGCTGGATCGCTCGGAGGACGACATCGCCTTGGCGCAGCGCGCCAAGCGCGAGCGCTTCGGCATCGCCGCGCTGTCGGCGCGGGCGCTGGAGGCGGATTGCGGCAAGGGGCTGTTGTTCGGTTTCGCCAATGTGGCCACGCCGGAGCAGGCCGCGCAACAGGCGCGGAATCTGCGCCTATGCCTGGAAGGCCGGTCCTTGCCGCCGGGCGGCTGAGAGCCTGTTTACGATCTGCCGCGCGTCGTCGATACAGCGTTGAAAACGGCGGGGCTTGGCGGGCGTCGCCCAAGGGCCCCGCCCGGCCCAGCAAGCCTCAATCCGGAATCACCGCCGTCGCCTCGATCTGCACCTTGGCGCCCGGCACCATCAAAGACGCCACCTGGAACGCGCTCATCACCGGGAAATGGCCGATCAGCTCCCGGTAGGCGCGGCCCACTTCCCGGGCCTCGGCGAAATAAGCGTCGCGGTCGGACACATACCAGGTCAGCCGCACCAGGTGCTCCGGCCGCGCGCCGGCCTCGGCCAGGACCGCCACGATGTTCTTCAAGATCTGGATCGCCTGCTCGGCGTAGCCCGGCCCCACCAGCTTTTCTTCCGCGTCCCAGCCCAGTTGGCCGGAGGTGAACACCAGGGTGCCGCGCGCGGCGATGCCGTTGGCGTAGCCGCGCGGGCGCGCCCATTCCGGCGGTTGCAGAATTTGCATCATGCCGCCGCCTCCTCCATCAAGCCGCTCAAGGCGGCGCGCACGTCGGCCGGGGCGTCGATGGCTGCGCCGCTGTCCAGCGAGATGTGCACCAGCACCTGGCGGCAGCGCAGCCGCAGTTCGCCGTTGGCGTGGCCTTCGATGTCCAGGGTCAGCGAGCTGCCGCCCAGCCGCGCCACGCGCAACTGCAGCGTCAGCTGCTCGCCCTGGCGGGACGGGCGCAGGAATTCGCAGTCCAGCTTGACGATGGGCAGGCCCAGCCGGCGCGGGCCGATGAAGTCGGCGAAGCTGATGCCCAGCCCTTCGGTGAACCAGTCTTCCACCAGCCAGTTGCTCAGCACCAGGTATTGCGGGAAGTAAACGATGCCGGCCGGATCGCAGTGGGAGAAGCGGATCGGGTAGGCCTTGGAAAAATGGGGGTCTTGCATCTTGTCGCTTTCTTGGCGTGGGCGACCATCGCCGCCCCTTGTGTGGGTCAGACGGCTTCGGTTTCCGCTTGCGCGGCGCGTTCCGCCAGCCGCAGATAATTGCCCAGCATGCTGAGCCCCTGTTCGGTCAGCACCGATTCCGGATGGAATTGCAGGCCGTGAATGGGTAGGCTGCGGTGGCGCAGCGCCATGATCTCGCCCCGGCCGCCGTCGGCGCGCAGCGCCCAGGCGGTGGCGACCAGCTCTTCCGGCAGCGCGTCCGCCACCAGCGAGTGGTAGCGCGCCACCTTGAGGCCGTCGGCCAGGCCTTCGAACAGACCCTCGCCGTCGTGATGGATGCGCGACACTTTGCCGTGCAGCACTTCGTCGGCGCGGCGCACTTGCGCGCCGAAGGCGGCGGCGATGCACTGGTGGCCCAGGCAGATGCCGAGGATGGGCAGGCGGCCGGCGAAGCGGCGGATCGCCGCCAGCGACACCCCGGCCTCGGCGGGCGAACAGGGTCCGGGCGAGACGATCAGCGAGCGCGGCCGCAGCGCTTCCATCTCCTCCAGGCTGATCTCGTCGTTGCGCCTCACCATGATGTCCGCGCCCAACATGCCCAGGTACTGCACCACGTTGTAGGTGAAGGAATCGTAGTTATCGATCATCAAATGCATATCGCCTCCTCTTGCCGCGCCGCCGCCGCGGCCAGCTTGGCCGCCAGCAGCATCAACCGGCTTTTTTCCAGAGTTTCCTGCCATTCGCGCTCGGCCAGCGAGTCCTGCACCACGCCGGCGCCGGCCTGCACGTGCAGCCGGCCGTCTTGCAGCACGCCGGTGCGGATGGTGATGGCCTGATCGGCGTTGCCGCGCCAGCCGATATAGCCGATGGAGCCGCCGTAGACGCCACGCGAATGCGGCTCCAGCTCGGCGATCACTTCCAGCGCCCGCACCTTGGACGCGCCGCTGAGGGTGCCGGCCGGGAAGGTGCTCTTGAGCACGTCCAGCGCCTGCGCCTGCTGCGGCAGCTTGCCGGACACGGTGGAAACGATGTGCATGACGTGGGAGAAGGGCTCCACGGTCAGCAGTTCGTCCACTTGCACGCTGCCCAGCTCGGCCAGCCGGCCCAGATCGTTGCGCGCCAGGTCCACCAGCATCATGTGTTCGGCGATTTCCTTGGGATCGGCCAGCAGTTCGCGGCGCAAGTCCTGGTCTTCCGCCGCGTCCGCGCCGCGGCGGCGGGTGCCGGCCATGGGCCGGCTGGTGATCCGCTCGTCTTGCTGGCGGAACAGCATCTCCGGCGAGGCGCCGACGATCTGGGCGTCGCCCAGATTGAGCAGGTAGCGGTAGGGGGTTTCGCCCAGGCCGGACAAGGCCCGGTACAGCGTGGGCGCGTCGGCGGCGAAGGGCTGGCTCATGCGTTGGGACAACACCACCTGCATCACGTCGCCGGCGGCGATGTAGTCCTTGATCCGGCCCACCGCCTGCTGGAAGTCCTCGCGCGCAAAGGCGTAATCCAAGGCGGGGTCCGCCGTCGCGTCCGCGGCGAAAGCCGGCGGCGGCGCGGACGGCTCCGCCAGCAGCGCGCGGGTTTGCTCGCACAAGCGCAGCAAGCGCTGTTGGCCGCGGGCGTAGCCGGCCGCCTCGGCGGCTTCGTGGACGATGCAGTAGACGCTGGCCTGCTGGTGGTCCAACACCAGCAAGTCCAGGCTCAGCCATTGCAAGGCGTCCGGCAGCGCCAGCCCGGAGGGTTTGCGCGGCTGGCGGCGCAGCCGCGGCTCGATCAGGCGAGTGGTTTCGAAGCCGAAATAGCCGAACAGGCCGCCGGAAAACGGCGGCAAGGCGCTGAAGTGCGGCGCGCGCCAGCCTTGTTGCAGCTTGGCCAGCTCCGCCAGCGGGTCCGCGCACTCCAGTTCGCGCAGCAGCTGGCCGTCGCGCCAATGGCGCAACCGGCCCTCGTCCAGCTCCACCCGCTCGCGGCAGGGCAGGCCGATCACCGAATAGGCGCGCTGAAACGCGCCGTCCCGCCAGTGACCGGTTTCAAACAGATAGTCCTGGCCCTGGTTGGCCAGCGCCTGGTACAGCGCCAGCGGGTCCGCGCCCGCCGGCAGCGGCAGGGTCCGCCACAGCGGCGCCAGGCTGAAGCCGTGGTCGCCGTAACGCAGAAAGGCCTCTTCGCTCAGCATACTTTTTCCTCCTTGCGCTCCGCCTGTTCCCGGGCGGCCAGCTGCGCCATCGCGCGCCGGTCCGGCTTGCCGTTCTTGTTCAGCGGAATCTCCTCCAGCGCCAGCACCAGCGCCGGGCGCTTATAGCTTTCCAGATGGGCTTCCAGCGTGGCGTGCACCAGGCGCACCAGCGCCTCGCTGTCGTCGCCGGCGCGCAGGATCAGCGCCGGGCGGGCTTCGCCGTCGCGGTCCGGCGCGGCCACCACGTAGGCGTCGCCCAGTTCCGGCAGCAGCGCGGCCAGCAGGTTTTCGATTTCCACCGGCACCACCCAGCGGCCGAACACCTTGAAGCGGTCGTCCTCGCGGCCGTGGAAGCTCAGATAGCCGTGCTCGTCGCGGCTGAACAGGTCGCCGGTGCGATACCAGCCGTCCTGGAAGCGCTCTTGCTCCTCCTGCGGACGCCGCCAGTAGCCCAGCGCGCGGCTGGGCGCCTTGACCAGCAGCACCCCGCATTCGCCGGCCGGCGCGTCCCGGCCGTCGGCGTCGACGATGCGCGCCTCCCAGCCCGGCAACATGCGGCCGACGCTGCCGGCGCGCAGCGCGTCCGGATAGCTGGTGGCGAACACATGGCACATTTCGGTGGCGCCGATGCCGTCGTGCAGATCAAAGCCGAAACGCTGACGCCAGCGCCGCGCCAAAGGCGCGGACAGCGGGGCGCCGGCGGAGAAGGCCAGCCGGATCGCCACATCGGACGGCTCCAGGCCGTGTTCCAGCAGCAGCCGGTACAGGGTGGGCACGGCGAACAATACGGTGGGTCGGAACTGGCGCAGCACGCCGGCCACGCGTTCGGCCGACGGCCAGGCGCCGTCCAGCACGCCGCAAGCGCCCAGATACAGCGGGAAGAACAGGCTGTTGCCCATGCCGTAGCCAAAGAAGGATTTGGGCACCGAGTACAACACGTCGTCCGCGCCCAGCCGCAGCTGGCCGGCGGCGAAGTGCGAGCACACCGCCAGCATGGAGCGGGCGCTGTGCACCACGCCCTTGGCCTGGCCGGTGCTGCCGGAGGTGTATTGAATCAGCGCCGGCGCGTCTTCCGGCTGACGCGCGAAATCGTCCCAATCGTCGTCGGGGCTGTCGCCGGCCAGCCATTCCAGATGAGCGCCGGCGTCCAGCAGCCGCAGCTTGGCCGCGGCCGGCCACACCGCGATCTGCGAGGACTGGCCCAGGCACAGCGCCGGAGCGGCGTCGGCCAGCAGATGGTGGAGCGAGGCGGCGTCCAGCCGCGGATTGGCCACCACCGGCAGCGCGCCCACCGCCAGCGCGGCGTAAAAGGCCACCGCCAGCTCCGGGCCGTCGTCCAGCGCGATCAGTACGCGCTCGCCGGCGGCCACGCCTTCGGTTTGCAGCCAGGCGGCCTGACGGCGCAGCGCGCGGTTGAGCTGGCGGTAGCTGAGGCTGAAGCCGGGGCCGACGAAGCAGAGCCGGTCGCTGTCCGGCCGGCTGGCGGCCAGGCGCTCGGCCAGATTGATCAGCGGTTCCGGCGCGGCCGCGTCCTGCGCCGGCCGCGCCGCCGCGCCGGAGGGCTGGGTCAGCGCGGCGATCAGCCGGTCGGTCAAAGCCAGCGCCTGGCGCGGATTGAGCCGCGGGTCGCAGCTGCTGTGGTAGGCGCGGCCCAGGTCTTCCTCGGCCAGCGCCTCCGGTCCGCCCAGGCATTCGGTCACGTCCAGGGCGCTCAATTCCAGGTGCACGCCGCCGGCGTGGCTGCCGCAGTCGCGGTGGGCGGCGAGGAAGGCCTCCACCTCGGCCAGGATGTCTTCATAGCGCCGGGTCTTCACGCCGTTGGCCGCCTGCACGCCGTTGCCGTGCATCGGGTCGCACAGCCACAGCACTTGGCGGCCTTCCGCGCGCACCGCGTCCAGCAGCGCCGGCAGGCGCTGGATCTGCGCCGCGCCGAAGCGGGTGATCAGGGTCAGCCGGCCGGCCTCGTTGTCCGGGTTCAGCGCGTCGATCAGGCGCAGCAGTTCCTCGCGCTCCATGCCGGGGCCCACTTTGACGCCGACGGGATTGTTCACGCCGCGCAGGAATTCCAGATGCGCGCCGTCCAGCTGGCGGGTGCGTTCGCCCACCCACAGGAAGTGGCCGGAGCCGCAATACCAGTCGCCGCGCTCGTCTTGCTGCAGCTGGGCCTGTTCATAAGGCAGCAGCAGCGCTTCGTGGCTGACGTAGTAGCCGCTGTCGCGCGGCGCGGCCTCGCGGTCCAGGCCGCGCAGGTAGTTGAGGCTGGCGGCGGCGTGGAAATAGGCGGATTCCAGCCGCTGCGGGTCGTGGGCGCGCGCGGCGGCGGCGAATTCCACGCCGTTGATGATGTCGCCGCGATAGCTGGGCAAGCTCAATCCGCCCAGCGCTTCCTGCGGCTGGCTGCGCGGCTTGGCGTACTGGCCGGCGATGCGGCCGATGCGCAGCACCGGGCGCTGCAGCGCCTGGCCCAGGTCCGCGGCCATGCGTTCCAGCAGGCGGTAGTGGCCGCCCAGCACGTCCGGCCGCAGGCCGGCGAAGCGCTCGGCGCAGTCTCCGGCCTGGATGACGAAGCCCTCTCCCCGCGCCACGCCGGCCAGCGCGGCGCGCAGCCGGCGGATTTCGGCGGAAGGCACCAGATTGGGATAGGCGCTCAGACGCGACAGCACGGCATGCAGCGCGGCGCCGTCGTCGTAATCGGGCATTTGTGTGTGCGGTTTCGCCTGCCAGCTGCTTGGGCTCCAGGCTTTGGATAGTGTCAGCATCGTGATCTCGTTTATCGGGTGCTGATTGGGAAAAGCCCGCCCGGCAAGAGCCGCTTGCGCCGGGCAAGGCTGGCGGGCCGCGCCGCCCGGGGGGGCGGGAGACGCGGCCGGGCTTCAGGCGCTCAGTTCCTCGCGCAGCGCGATGCCGCCCAGGTTCTGCAACAAGGGCGCGTTCTCGCAGGCCAGGTAGACGCACTCCTCCGCGCCGGTGTTGACGTGCTGGTGCTCGGCCCAGACCGGCACGTAGATGGCGTCGCCGGCGCGCCACGGCACCTGGCGGTCGCCGATGCGGGAATAGCCCTGACCCTGGGTGACGTAGATCACCGTCTCGTAGTTGTGGCGGTGCAGGCGGGTGGACTCGCCCTCTTCCAGCCGGCCTATGGTCAGGCTGATGGTGCGGCTGGGCAGATCGACGATGTGCACCTTGTGCTTGCGCTCGGAGGAGAAGGCCTGGTCGCCGCCCTGGCTGGCCGCCATCACCTGCTCGTGGCTCAGCCGCGCCGGCAACTGGGCCTGCAACTGGCTGGGCACGCGCCAGAAATCGGCGGAGGAGAAATGGCCGGCCGGGGCCGGGGCCGGGGCCGCGGCGGGCGCGGCGGCCGGCTGCGCCTGGCAATGCGCCCAGATGGCGTCGAACATCGCCACGCGGCGGGCGATCAGCTCGCGGCCCACGGCGATGGCCTGCTCGCGGCGCGCGTCCTGGTCCAGGGTCAGGCGCTGCATGATGGCCAGCATGGTCAGCGCATGGTCTTCGTCTTCCTCGATGTGCAGGCTGAAGAACTCGGTGGCGTCCTCGCCGAAGCCGTGGTGTTGCAGCGCTTGCAGGATGGGGCGGTAGATCAGCGGCACGATGGCTTCCGCGCCCAGGCACATCGCGGCCAGGCCGGCCAGCGCGTCCGAGGACTGGCAGTGGCCCATCATGGTGTCCACCATCGCCAGGGTCTGCGGCAGCGGCGCGTGCGAGGCCGGCGCCGCGCCCACCACGCGCAAGGTGCGCTGGAACATTTCCGCGTGGGTGATGGCGCTGCCGCCGTCCACGCCCATTTCCTCGCGCATGTTTTCCATCAGCGCCATCACGTCGGCCGGGTCGCTCAGCTGGCCCATCAGCGCGCACAGATAGCGGGTGAAGTGGCGCGAGTAATGGCTGTGCTGAACCAGCAGGGTGCGCACGGTGGCCAGGCTGGCCTCATTGCGTTCCAGCGCTTGCAGCAGCGGGTGTTCCACCAGGCCCTGCAGGTCTTCCTCTTTCAGCCAATCGGCCCAGATCAGGCTCATGCCTGCGATCAACGGGGTCTTGCTGCCGCTTTTTTCCAACAATGCTTCCATGTCCATCTCCCAATCGAAGTGTGCGGTTCGCGGCGCGGAAAGCGCCGCGGCGTCCAGGTGTTGCGGTGTTGCGAAATCAGGCCCGGGCAAAGCGCAGCGCCGGGTTGCGCCAGCTCAGGAACAGCAGCCCGGCGGCGGCGCAGCCGGCCGGGAACAGATACATGCCGGCCCAGCCCAGCCGGTGGATGGCGATGCCGCCCAACCAGGAGCCCAGCGCGGCGCCGAAGAAGAAAACCGTCATGAACAGGCTGTTCAGCCGCGAGGCGGCGGCGGGGTCTATGCCCAGCACCCGGCCCTGGGCGATGGTCTGCACCGAACGCACGCCCAGATCGGTCACCATCAGGAAGGCCACGATCATCAGCACCTGGCTGCCCAGCCAGACGCCGGCCAGCGAGGTGGCGGCGATGCCGACGCCCAGCAGCGCGATCACGCCGTGCCAGTCCAGCCGGCGCTGCAGCCATTGCGCCAGCCACGGCGCGCGCAGCGCGGCGATGGAAGTGAAGGCCAGCAGGCCGGTCTGACCGGCGTTCCAGTTCAGGGTGGCGTGGGTCAGCGAGGACAGATTGGCCCAGATGCCGTTGGAGGCGGCGAAGAAGCAGGCGGCCACCAGCGCCAGCCGGCGCAGCTCCGGCAGCTTCAGCCACAGTGCGCCCTGCTGGCTCAGCATGCGGCCGTAGCGCAGCTGGCCGGCCAGCGGCACCTCGCCGATGCAGCCGCGCAGCGCCAGGCCGATGACGAAGGTCAGGGCGCCCACCGTCAGATAGATGCCGCGCCAGCCGATGTGCTCGCCGCCCCAGCCGGCCAGCACCCGCGCCAGCAGCAGGCCGGCGAACAAGGAAGTGAGCAGGCTGCCCACCACCCGCCCGCGCTGCTCCGCCGCCAGCGCCTTGGCGCTGTAGGCCAGCAACAGCTGGCCTGCGATGGACAGCAGGCCGGCCAGGCCGCACAGCAGCACCATCAGCCAAGGCGACGGGGCGATGCCCACCAGCAGCAGCACCGCGCCCAGCGCCAGCATGGTGGCGGGGATCAGCCGGCGCGGCGCGATCATGTCGCCCAGCGGCAAGCCCAGGATCAGGCCGGCGCCGTAGCCGAACTGCGTGGCCACCGACAGCCCCCACAGCGAGTCCGCGGACAGGCCGAAGGAGACGGCGATCAGCTGCGTCATCGATTGGTGGTAGACCACCGCCGCCACGGAAAACCCGGTGGCCAGGCAATAGAGGGTCAGCGCCCAGCGGGACAGGGCGTTTTGAGAGGTCATGATGTGTGTCCTTAGGCGCGGATCAGTCGAATGACAGCGCCAGTGTTGAAGTCAGCGGGCGGCTGCGGCAGCTGAGCACATAGCCGGCGGCCACCTCCTCGGGCGCCAATGCGTGCGGCGCCTCCATGTCCACTTCGCCGGCCAGCACCTGGCAGCGGCAGGTGGCGCAAACGCCGGCCTTGCAGGAGTAGCGCGGCGTGACGCCGGCTTGCAGCAGCGCGTCCAAAAGGTTGTCCACCGGCGCGCCCAGTTCCACCTGGCGCTGCATGCCGTCCATCCTCACCGTCACCCGCACCCGCTCCGGGCTGTCCGCCAACGCGCGCTCGGCGCGGGCCGGACCGGCGGCCGGGGCCGCGGCGTAGTGTTCGCTGCGGACGCGTTCCGGCGGCAGGCCGCTCTCGCTCAGCGCCTGGCTCACCGCCGCCATCATGCCGGCCGGGCCGCAAACGTAGGCGTGGTCGATGGAGGCCGCCGGCAGGCAGCCGCGCAACAGCGCCAGGCAGCGCTCGCGGTCCAGCCGGCCGTTGAACAGCTCGATGTCCTGCTCTTCCGCGCTGAACAGATAGATCAGGGACAGCCGCGCCGGGTAGCGGTCCTTCAGCGTCGCCAGCGTTTCACGGAACTGCAGCGAGGCCAGATTGCGGTTGCAATAGACCAGGGTGAAACGGCTGAGCGGCTCGCGCAGCAAGGTGGCCTGCAAGATGGACAAGACCGGGGTGATGCCGCTGCCGGCGGCGAAACCGGCGTAATGGCGGGCCGTTTCCGGCGCCGCCGGCAGGCCGAAGCGGCCGGACGGCGGCAAGGCCTCCAGCATCGCGCCCGGCCCCAGGCTGGCGTGCGCCCATTGCGAGAAGCGGCCGCCGGCCACCCGCTTGATCGCCAGCTGCAGCTTGGGCGCGTCCGGCGCGTTGCACAGCGAATAACTGCGGCGCACTTCCTCGCCGTCCAGCCAGGCGCGCAGGGTCAGATGCTGGCCCGGCTCGTGGCGGAAGCGGTCGCGGTGTTCTTCCGACGGCTCCAGCGTCAACAGCAGACTGTCCGGCGTGTCGCGCTGGATCTCGGTCAGCTGCAAAGGGTAAAACTGCGGCATGACGGCTTCCTCATAAACTCTTGAAGTGCTCGAACGGATTGCGGCAGGCCTCGCACTGGTACAGCGATTTGCAGGCGGTGCCGCCGAATTCGCCCTGCGGGCGGGTGGCGTCGGAACCGCAGCGCGGACAGGGCACCCGCGGCGCGGCGACGGCGACGAAGCTCAAGCGCTGCCAGCCCGGCTCCGCCGGCAAGGGCGGGGCGATGCCGGCGGCGCGCAGCTTGGACCGGCCGCTTTCGCTGAGCCAGTCCGTGCTCCAGGCCGGATGCAGCCGCGTTTCCAGCCGCACCGCCTCCACGCCCCGGTCTTGCAGGGTCTGGCGGATATTGCTGTCTATCTGCGCCTTGGCCGGGCAGCCGCTATAGGTGGGCGTCACCACCACGCGCAGCGCGTCGTCCTCCCAGCGCACGTCGCGCACGATGCCCAGGTCCACGATGGAGACGTAGGGCATCTCCGGGTCCGGAATGCCGGCCAGCCATTCCCAGACGCGCTCGGTGCCGCTTTGCACCTCCAGGCCGTGCACCCGGCTCACCAGCCGGCTCCCGGATGGGCGCGGGTCAGAAACTGCATTTCCATCAGCAGGGCCACCAGCGCCTCGCCGTGCGCGCCTCGCTTGCCGCCGCTGACCGCCGGCGCTGCGCGCGGCGGCTCCAGCGTGGCCGCGGCCAGCACTTCGTTGACGTAGGCCAGCCATTCCGGGTACAGCGCGGCCAGATCGCAGCCCACGCCCTGGGCCAGCATCGCCTGCTCCAGTTCGTCCATCTCGAACAATTCGCCCACGTAATGCCAGCAGCGTTCCAGCGCCAGCCGGCAGAATTCCCGGCTTTGCCGGCTGCCGTCGCCCAGCCTCACCACCCAGCCGCTGCTGCGGCGCAGGTGGTAAGTGGCCTCTTTCAACGCCTTGGCGGCGATGGCGGCCACTTCCGCGTCCGCCGAATCCGACAGCTCGCGCAGCAGCAGGCAATGCCAGCTGTCGAACAGGAACTGGCGCATCTGGGTGTCGGCGAAATTGCCGCGGGTCAGCTCCACCAGCAACACGTTGCGGAAGGCCTGGGCGTCGCGGCCATAGGCCAGATCGTCCTCGCTCTGCGCCGGCGTCAGCCCGCGGCCGGCGGCGTCCAGCCACAGCCGCGCCTGGCCCAGCAGGTCCAGCGCCACATTGCTCAGCGCCAGGTCTTCTTCCAGCGTGGGCGCGTGGCCGCACCATTCGCATAAGCGCTGCGACAGGATCAGCGCGTTGTCGCCCAGGCGCAGCAGGTATTCCGCGCGCAGGTTTTTCAATTCCGGATGCAGGGTCACAGGTGTTGCACTCCCTCTGGCACCTCGTAATAGGTGGCGTGGCGGAAACCCTTGTCCGCCGCGGTCTCGAACCACGGCGCGCGCTCCACCTCGCCGCTGCTCACCAGGTCTTCGGCGGCCACCAGCCACAGGCTGACGAACTCGCCGCGGCGGGTGAACACATCGCGCGCGTGCTGCAGCGCCATCGCCGCGTCGCTGGCCTGCACGCTGCCCACGTGGCGGTGCGCCACGCCGTTCTGGCTGCGCGCGAACACTTCCCACAGCTTCCACTCATGCATCTCGTTCTCCTTGCGGCCCCGCCGCCAGCTTGGCGGCGTGGCAGGCGGCGGCTTCTCGCACCCAGGCGCCCTCGTCCCAGGACCGGCGACGGCTGGCGAGACGCTCGCGGTTGCACAGGCCCTGGCCCCGGATCACCCGCTTGAATTCGTCCCAGTCGATGCGGCCGATCTCGTAATGCCCGGTGTCCGGGTTGAAGCGCAGATCCGGGTCCGGCACCGTCAAGCCCAGGTGCAGCACTTGCGGCACGGTCTGATCGACGAACTTCTGGCGCAGGGTGTCGTTGGAATACAGCTTGACGCCCCAGCGCATCGAGCGCTGCGAGTGCACCGAATCCTCGTCCGGCGGGCCGAACACCATCACCGTCGGCCACCACCAGCGGTTGAGCGCGTCCTGCGCCATCCGCCGCTGCGCCGGCGTGCCCTCCGCCAGCCGCCGCACCAGATCGAAACCCTGGCGGTGGTGGAAGCTCTCCTCCTGGCAGATCCGCACCATGGCGCGGGCGTACGGGCCGTAGGAACAGCGCGACAAGGGCACTTGGTTGACGATGGCGGCGCCGTCGGTCAACCAGCCGATCATGCCGACGTCCGCCCAGCTCAAGGCTGGATAATTGAAAATATTCAGATACTTGGCCTCGCCGGCCAGCAGCTGCCCGTAAGCCTGCTCCCGGCTCAGGCCCAGGCTCTCCAGCGCGCTGTACAGATACTGGGCGTGGCCGGCCTCGTCCTGCACCTTGGCCAGCAGGATGCATTTGCGGCTGAGGCTGGGCGCGCGGGTGATCCAGGCGCCCTCCGGCAACATGCCCACGTATTCGGAATGGGCGTGCTGCGCCATCTGCCGCTGCAAGGTGCGGCGGTAGGCCTCCGGCATCCAGTCCTGCGGCTCTATCTTTTCGCCGCCGTCTATCCGCTGTTGAAACGCCTGCTCCAGCGCTTCCAGGTGCTCCGTCGTCGCCATCGGTCAGCCCCTCAGGTAATCCAGCAGGCTTTGCGGCTCCGCCGCCGCCTCCGGCTGACGGTCCAGGGACTGGTTCCAGCGCAGCGCGCTGAACACCTCGCGCAGGCCGTCGTCGTAATCGCGCTGCCAGCTCCAGAACTGCTCGCGCGCCACGCGCTTGAGCACCTTGCCGGTGGAGCCCACCGGCAGCGCGTAATCGTCGCCGAGCACGCCCACGCACACGGTGTAGTCCGGCAGCGCGCCGCGGCCCTTGAACGGGAAGCAGTCCAGCGCCTGGCGCAGCACCTCGTCCGCGTCCAGCGCCGCGCCGGCCTTGCCGCGCGCCAGCACCAGCACCGCCTCTTCGCGCGTCGGCCCGCGCGAAACGCCGATCACGCTGACGTCGAACAGATCCGCATGGCTCAGCAAATGTTCTTCCAGCAGCAAGGTGTAGGCCGGCTCGCCCAGCGGCGTCGGCACCGCGTCCACGATGCGGTCCAGGTGCACGAACTCGCCGTTGTCCAGGCGCAGGCCGATGTCGCCGGTCAGCCAGTAGCCGTTCAGCGTGGTCAGCGCGGTCAGATGCGGCTGGCCGTAATAGCCCGGCGTCACCGTGGGGGAACGCACGCCGATATAGCCCGGCTGGCCGTCCGGCAGCAGCTCGCCCTGCGGGGTGAGCACATCGCAGCGCGCGTAGGACGCCGCCGCGCCCACGGTGCGCTTGCTGGCCACCTGCTCCGGCGTGGATACCTTGAAGAACTGCGACATGCCCAGCTCGGACGCGCCGAACATATCGGTGAAGCGGCCCCGCGGCGCCAGGCGCAGCAGTTGGCGGATGTGCGCCTCGTGCGCGGTGTCGCCGGTGTTGTAATAACGGCGCACCGAGTCGAAATAGCCGTCCGGCAGGTTCAGTTCCGCGAAGGAGGCGTAAGTCTGGGAAAACGCGGTGACGATGGTGGGCTGGAAGCTGGCGATCAGATTGGCCGCCACTTGGCCGGTTTGCGTCGCCAGCGCCAACGCCGGCAATTGCAGCATGGTGGCCGTCATCAGATAGCTGACGCCGGCCGCGTGGGTGGGCGGCATCGCGGTGGCCAGCTTGTCCTCGTCTTGCTCGACAAAGCCGCGCAGGCGCTCGCGCTTGCCGTTGAAGAACTGCGCGTGGCCAAACAGCACCGCCTTGGGAATGCCGGTGGTGCCGGAGCTGTGGCACACCATCACGATGTCCTCGTCCTTCACCGCCGCCGGCCAGCCGGAGGCCGGCAGCGGCGCCAACGCCACCGCCGCGCCGGCGTTGAAGCCCGCGTCCAGCGCGGTGAGGCCGCGCAGCGCGCCGGCCAGGTCCCAGCGCGCGTCGGTTTCCTTGTCGTAGACAAACACGTCGAAGCGGTTGCGCTGCGCGTACAGCGCCGCGATGTCGGCGCGCAGATGGCCGTTGATCAGCACCGGCACGCAGCCCAGGCTGCCCAGCGCCAGGAAATGCAGGAAGGACGGTATGCCGTCGCCCAGGAACAAGCAGACATGCCGCCCCGCCTGGATGCCCTGCTGGCGGTACCAGGCCGCCAGATCGCTCACCAGATGGAACAGGCTGTCCAGGGAAAAGGACTGATAGGCGTTGCCGCGCGGGCCGATAAAAGGCTTTTCCAGGAACAGATAGTCTTCCCGGCTGCCGCCGTAGGCGGCGTGGGCCTTGAACAGGAAATTGCCGGCGCCCAGTTCCGGATCGTTGAACAGCGCGTCCCAGGCTTGCTTTTTAATCAGGTGGTCCATGTCGGTGTGTGTCTGCTGGCGTTGGTTTAGCCCGCCGCTTGCGGCCAGGCGGGAGGGTGGACTGTCTGCGAGTCCGCTCGCGCTCTCGCGAGCGGACCCCTGGTCAGGCGCTTACTGACGCATGCCGACGGCGAGCCGGTTCATGCCGTTCATCAGCGCGATGGCAAAGGTCAGATCGGAAATCTCCTGATCGCTGAAATGCGCTTTCAGCGGCAGATAGGCGGCGTCGTCGGCGTGGCTGTCCACGACATAAGTCAGCGCCTCCGCCCATTCCAGCGCGGCCTTCTCGCGCTCGCTGAACTGGGCGCTGACGCGCCAGCCGGCCAGTTCCGCCAGACGGCGGTCGCTTTCCTCGCGCTCGCGCAGGGCCTTGGTGTGCATGTTCAGGCAGAAGGAACAACCGTTGATCTGGGACACGCGCAGATAGATCAGCTCGATCAGCGGCAGGCCCAGCACGCTCTTTTCCAGGCCCTGCTTCACCAGGCGGAAGCCCTGCAGCAGTTCCGGGGACAATTCGTAATAAGCAAGACGCAAGCTACTCATGATCAACACTCCTAAATTTGGATAAGGACAGGAAGCGGGCGCGGCCCGGCCGCGCCCGGAAACTTCAGACGCGGCGCGCGCCCGGCGCCGCTTCCAGCGAACTGGCCAGGTACACCAGCGCGGCGCAGGCGGCGCAGGTGAGCACGCTGAAATTCAGCGACAGCTTCAGGCTCTGGAACGCGGCCATGCTCAAGGCGAACACCAGCAGCAGCGCCGCGCTGATCCAGGCGGAGGCGCGCAACTGCACGCCCAGCAGCAGGGTCACGCCCAGCACCGCCTCCAGCGCGTTCACCGCCCAGGCCAGCACCGGAATCAGACCGGCCGGCGCCCACGGGCACAGCTTGGCCACATGGCGATAGAAGTTTTCCATCGTTCCCCAGGACACCCCCAGTTCGCCCATATGGCCCCAGAAGCCGAAGCGATCCGCCACCGCCGACAAGAACGCCGCCGCCAACGCGAACCGGGCCAACAGCAACACCGCCTTCCAGGCGCTTTCCTTTTGCATGCCTAAACCTCCCAATCGATATGGATGCCAACCCGCGACGGCGCGCCGCCAAGTTATGCAATATGGATTGCACTGTAATAGACATACTCGATACGCATAAGGGACAAGAATGAATTTTCCGACCATGACAAAGCGCATGACGGAATTTGTAAACTGGAAAGACGGCGCGCGGATCGCCAGTCGGAAAGCCGCACAAACCATTGAAAAGAAAAGTAGATTTAACCCATACAAGATCGCGCGGACCGGAACCGCGCCGACGCCCGCGCCGCAAGGACATGACCCCCTAGCCGCCACGCCGGCATGACCCCGTCCGCGCCGACGCCTGTCCGGACGGACAGCCCGCCACGGCAAAAACACCCTTTACCCGCCGCCCCTGCCGCGCTTAGATGACAAGCTTATCCACAGCCCAAGGCAAACCATGCGCCGCTTCCTGCTCCCCCTCCTCGCCGCCGGCCTGACCCTGGCCGGCGCCGCCCAGGCCAAAACTTTGAATTTCTCCGGCTACGTCTGGGAAGTCCGCAACCAGATCCAAAGCGGCCCCGGCCCCAACGATTGGGACGAGAACAACGCCTGGGTGGACGCCCAGGGCCGGCTCCACCTGAAGATCGCCCAACGCGGCGGCAAGTGGAGCAGCGCCGAGGTCTACCTGCCGCAGCGGCTGGGCTTTGGCCGCTACCAGTTCAAGCTGATAGGCCGGCCGGACCTGTTCGACGACAATATCGTGCTGGGCCTGTTCAACTACCCGACGCCGGACGTGGGCCCGGACGCCAGCAATGAAATCGACATCGAATTCGCCCGCTGGGGCAACCGGCAAAACCCGATGGGCAACTACACCGTCTACCCGGCCGTGCCCGGCCCCAAACCCACCTCCTACGCCTTCGAACCGCACCTCAACGGCGACTACAGCACCCACCGCTTCAACTGGAACGCCAGCCGGGTGCTCTACCAATCGCTGCACGGCCACCAGGACGGCGACCTGTATGAAATGGCGCGCTGGAACTTCGCCCCGGCGGACCCCACGCGCCTGGTGCCGCAGCAGCCGCTGCCGCCCCACATCAATCTGTGGCTGTTCCAGGGACGGCCGCCCAAGGACGGCAAGGAAGTGGAGATCGTGATCAAGGAGTTCTCCTTCATCCCGGCCGCCGCCAAATAAGACCCGCTAACAAAACCCCTGATCCTGCGTTGCGCCTCCTTGTCGTACTACTTGTACTGCCTGCGTCGGCGCGCCTTGGCTCAGGTGCGCTGTGCGGTTTTGTTAGCGGCTCTTAGCGCGCAGCGGCGTTTCGCGAAGAGAGCGGAAATGAAAACCCGGCCTGGCGGCCGGGTTTCGCGCTGAGAGCGGCTAACAAACTCAGTTTCACGTCTGAGGCAAGGCGCGCCGACGCAGAAAACGAAGTTTCTGCGAAGCTACAGTACTTGAGTACGGCAAGTCGGTGCATCGCAGCATCAGGGGTTTGTTAGCCGCTCGGAGAACAAGACGCGTCAAAGCTTGATCATGGCCAAACGCTTAGGCCAATAACGCTCCAACAAGGCAAACAGAATGGCCGCGGTCTCCACGTCCATCACCCCGCGGTAATCGCCGGCGCGGAAATGCATCTGGAAGGCGCGCACCAGGGCGGCGAAACCGGCGTCGCCGCCCGCCGCCGCCGCCTCGTAGCCGTAATGCTTGAACGCCTCCAGCATCTTCTCCCGGCCGGGCAAGCCCTGCTGCTGGAACTGCCGCGCGTATTTGCGCTGCGTCTCCGCCTCCGGCCACGCGCCCACCCCGGCCAAGTGCAGTTCCCGCCACGGGAACATCGGCCCCGGATCGCTCTTGCGGCCCACGGCGATGTCGGAATGGCCCAGCACGTTCACCGGGCTGATGTCCGGATAGCGCGCCAGGATGTTCCGCGCCAATTCCGTCACCGCCGCCACCTGCTCCGGGTGATAGGGCGGAAACACCATGCCGCCCTTGTCCTCCCGCGCCAGATTGACGATTTCCACGCCGATGGATGAATCGTTCAGATTGCTGCGGCCATCCCAGGCACTGGCGCCGGCATGCCAGGCGCGGTCGTTCTCGTCCACCAGATTGAACAGATTCATCTGCTTGAAGCCGGCCTGCTGATAGCTGGGGTCGCAAGGGTCCGGCGCCAGATAATGCGCGCTCACCTGGCCGGAACCGGTCAGCGCTTTGATGGAGCCGGCGAAGTCCAGCGCAGTGTAATGCAGGATCAGGAAACGGACGCGTTTGTTGAAGCCTTGGACCGAGCGATAGGTATTGAACAGGATGGGCGTCATGAAGAATCTCCAGGAGGGGAATGGGAAGGGATGCGGCCGGCCAGACAGCCGGCACATAGAGTCTGAGTCCCCCCGGCCGCAGGGGTTCGGCGGGGGTGACGGGCGTCAGTTCAGCGCGAACGGGCCGCGACCCGCTGCAAAACCGGCGTCAATCGCGCCCCCCGCCCGGCGGCCGTCCGGTCTTAGAGTCCAGGCCCTTGGCCGCGGCCAGCTGCTTCATCAAGGCTTCCGACGGTTTTTCCGGCGGCACATTGGCCTTGAACGCCTCCAGCCACTTGAGCTTGCCGTCCCAAGCCGGCAGCGGGGCCGGCGGCAGCGGCACGATCTCGTCCAGATCCAGCACCTTGGGGTGGGCGTAGGAGTAGTCGCTGAGAACTCCGCCGATCAATTTATAGCGACGAATCCGTTCTTCGTCTTTTGGCAGCCCCAAATATCTATACCGATTGGCTATGTCGTTACTATCAATAGATGGAGTAGCAAACCCATTTGCTAGAAACGCTGCCGCACCTTCATCCCCCAATCTAGTAGCAATTTGAAAATACTTGATAGCTTCTGCAAGTTTCCCTTCACTCATCATTTGAACAGCATACTCTTTCGCTGCTTTGGCATGCCCTTGCTCTCCAGCGCATCTAATCATCTGATTGCCAATAGCAAACGGTCCTGGCTGCGCGTTCGTCAAACCCGTCAGCTTGTCTCCCACCAGATACTGCGCCTCCGGGCTGCCCAGGTCCGCCGCCTTGCGGTAGTAGCGGTTGGCCAGCTCCTCGTCCTGTTTCACGCCGTAGCCGGCCTTCAGATAACGCCCCATATCGTAGTAGCCGCCGGGAATGCCGCGGTCTATCAGCTCCTGAGTCAGGTCCAGCGTTTCCTTGACCGGGTCCTCACTGCGCGCCGTGCCCCGCCCTATCATGTCGCGCAAGTCCAGATTGGCCTTGTAATGGCCGTGAGCCGTGGCGATGCGGTAATAACGCTCCATCTCCGGGAAACGCAGCGGGTCTTCCTTCTCGATCTGCTTCTTCTGCAACCAGCGGGCGTAGCGGTATAGCTGCTCCGCTTCCGGGGTCAGAGCCGGCAGATGGTCTTTCTCATACGCGCAGTTGAAGGCCAGCTTGGCTTCGACTGCTTTCAAATCCGGCACGGAACGCTCCTTGGCGCCGCAGGCGGCCAGAGCCCCCAACAGCGACAAGGCGTACAGCGTTTTAACCATGCTTGCCGTTCAGCGGCCGCCCGGTCTTAGGATCCAGGCCCTTGGCCGCGGCCAGTTGGCTCATCAAGGCTTCCGACGGTTTTTCCGGCGGCACATTGGCCTTGAACGCCTCCAGCCACTTGAGCTTGCCGTCCCAGGCCGGCAGCGGGGCCGGCGGCAGCGGCACGATCTCGTCCAGTTCCGGCACCTTGGGGTGGGCGTAGGAGTAGTCGCTTAGCACTCCCATAATGATTAGATAACGTTGCCGGCGTTCATCGTCCTGTTTTAACCCCAGATCACTCCACTGCTTCTTCTCTTCCGTATTCGGGCCGAAACCATCTCCTAAATTCAATGCAGCAGTTGCATCCCCCCATTTGGTTGCCAGCTGAAAGAATACAATCGCTTCATCATTTTTCTTCTTGTTTTTAAGATGAACCGCATACTCTTTCGCAGAAATCGCGTGTCCTTGCTCCCCCGCACATTTCATCATGCTATAGCCAATGTTGGATGGCATGGAGCCAGGCTCCAGATAGGTCAGCTTATCCCCTACCAGATACTGCGCTTCCGGGCTGCCCAAGTCTGCCGCCTTGCGGTAGTAGCGGTTGGCCAGTTCCTCGTCCTGCTTCACACCGTAACCGGCCTTCAGATAGCGCCCCATATCGTAGTAGCCGCCGGGAATGCCGCGGTCTATCAGTTCCTGGGTCAGGTCCAGCGTTTCCTTGACCGGATCGTCGCTGCGCGCCGTGCCTCGCCCTATCATGTCGCGCAGGTCCAGATTGGCCTTGTAATGGCCGTGAGCCGTGGCAATGCGGTAATAACGCTCCATCTCCGGGAAGCGCATCGGGTCTTCCTTCTCGATCTGGTTCTTCTGCAACCAGCGGGCGTAGCGGTATAACTGTTCCGCCTCCGGGTTCAAAGCCGGCAGATGGTCTTTTTCATACACGCAGTTGAAGGCCAGCTTGGCTTCGACTTCTTTCAAATCAGGCACGGAACGCTCCTTGGCGCCGCCGCAGGCGGCCAGACTCAGGGTAAGAATCAGGGTAAAAATAGCTGGCTTAGTCACTATTGCTCCGGGCTGGGTCTGTGCGTAGGAACTCACGAAGAGGAGCGACGGGAGGGCGTTGATCTTTAAATGCCGATTTATTTTCATCCAAGATGTTCCGCCATTTCTCATAAGTCATCTTTGCATCAGTCTCTTTATCCATCCGGGCAGGGTTTGCCCCACCGCGGTGATTTGTATGCCTCCCCCACAACTCCTGACGTAGCGGCTTGGAAATTTCCGGCCGGTCCAGCGCAATGTTCAACTCGCTGTCCACCTGCATGCTGCGGGTGTTGATATTGGCCGAGCCCAGCGTCAGAAAAGCATCGTTGATGATCATCAGCTTGGCGTGGATGTAAACCTCGGACCAGCCCACTGCGGGAGTGACCAGCGTCGGCACGGTCTTGCCAACACCGTGGTTGTAACGCTGCGCGTAAACCGCCGGCTTGATTTCGGAGTCCATCGCCACGATCGAACAAATATGGGTTTTAAGGCCGGGCTGCTCAACCTCAGTCACCGGAACATCCGGCTTTTGCGCGGCCTCGTAGGCGGCCTCCGCCTGCTTGCGCCGAGCAGTGGCATCCTCCAGCTCCGTGCGGGCCTTTTCCCTTAATTTACTGGGACTAAACGCATTGGCGGTATAGATGATGCTGGCCTCGCGTTCCGCTTGCTTGGCCTGCCCCAAACGGGCTTTGACGTCATCCGCCCGTTCCTGACGCGCCACGCTGGGAATCGTATCGGCGCGTCCCAGGCTGTCCAGCATCCGGTAGGTGTTGACCGTGCCGGCGCCCACGCCGGCGTCGCTGGTATTGGTGATCACGAACAGATAGATAGGGTAAGGGCGGCCGGCCTGCTTCTGCGCCTTGGCCGCGTCCTTGATCTTTTCCGCCAGCGGTGGCCAGCGGAAGTACTGGTTTTCGATGAAGATGTAGGAAGTGACGTTGTTGACCGCCTTCAGATACAGCTTCTTGATGTCCTGTTTCTTGTATTCCGGCTGGGTGCGCAGCAGCTGCACCATGGCGGCCTTATTGGCCTGCCCATCCACCCGCGGCGCATAACTGCCGAAACCGCAGCCGGGCAACGGCAGGTCTTCCTTGGTTTCGTCGCGCCAAGCGCGGCGGAAATTGTGGAATAGATCGCCCACCGCCGGGCCGGTGATCAGGCTGGAAAAATCCTCGCGCGGCCCCACCGTGCCGTTGCGGCCCAGATTGGGCGCTTTGGGCTTGGCGCTGTGGGCATTGGTGTCCCAGTACTCGTCCAACATATTGTGGCCCATGACGAAACCGACATGGGCTTGCGCGTCGTCGTAATCCACCAACACCATTTTCTGGTGATGGCTGGGGCCCGCAGCCAAGGTGGCCCTGGTCTTTGTTTTCAGACCTTCATCATCGTAACTCTGATCCAAGATATGGTTGCGTGTACGAGGACCAAAGCCGCGGCTGCGGAAATGCAGGTGCTTGCTGGGGATGTCCGACCGCCGCTGATCCCGTGCTGTTTTTTCCGAGGCGCCGGCCGCCGGCTGATCCTCGTCATACCAGGAATACCACTGCGAATCGTATTTATACTGCTCCGGGGTTTCATAGCCCGGCTTGTCCTTGATCCCCACACTCCAGCGGCCCGGGGTTTGCGACTCCTCTACCGTGGCGCCGGTGCTGTTGACGTACAAACCGAGCGGTTTTGAAGCGAAACACAGCACCCGCACCTGCACGCCCTGTTTGGCCTTGTGCTCCAGCAGCTTGCCTATCTGCGCCGGCACGGCTTCCGCGATGTCCGCGTACTTCACCATGTCCGCGCCCTTGCGGACGAAGTACATGGACGGCTGAAAGCCCCAGCAGATGATGCTGACGTTTTTCTTGGCCTTGGCGATGGCGTAATGCACCGCGGCAAACGCCGCCTCACCGTTGACCAGGGGCTGGAAGCTGCCCTCATGGGGCGCGTATTCGCTGGTCTGCAAAAACCAGGGCAGGGTCAAATTGGCCCGTAGCGGCTCTTTGACGCAGATCGGGGAGACTATCGTGTTCGCGCTCATTTATTACTCTCCTGCGGGCGAAGCGTCGGCCTCGCCATTCAGCAAACGGTGGTAGCGCGCGCGCGCATGCTCATCCGGCTCCACGCGGCCGTCCGGCGGCGCGCCGCCGGCCACGACTTTATGGAAGCCGGCGTTGGCCAGCGCGCCCTTGTCCGGTTTGCTCAGTTCATTGGCCACCGGGATATCGAACTTGACGCCGTTGGCCAGCTCCACCGTGTATTTTTGCGTGGTGACCGCATGTTTGACCGCCAGGTGGCCGCTTTCGTCAATGATGCCGCGCTCCACCTCGCCGCCGTCGGCATGCAGGGTATAGGGCATGCCGGTCCAGCTGCTGTTGCCGCCTTGCGGCGATTGATCCAGGCGCAGCGACAACGGCATCCTGGGAATGCTCTGCGGATAATCCGGATGCGTGACCGTCATTTGCGCCGGCCCGCTCATCTGATGGCTGGCGCCCTTCACCGACACCTTGCCGGGGCAATGCAGCTCGATATTGCCGCCGGCGATGCGGATGTAAGCACCGCCGCTGACGTTGAGCAGGATTTCCTGCTTGGCCGCCACCGTGATTCTTTCCTTGCAGGCAGTCACCGTCACGTCCTTGTCCGCGGTGACCTCGACGCTGTCGCTCTGCGCCAACATCTGCACCTTGCCCTTGGCCGCAATCAGCTTCAGCGAAATCTTGTCTTGCAGGCCGGTGACGAACAGGCTGATGTGCTGGCCCACATTGTGAATCCAGCGCCGGCCGCTGGTCTGGTTGGTGTCCCGCTCCGCCACCAGGTCCAGATTGGTGCCGGCCGCCACGGTTTGGCTTTGCTGGCTCAGGCTGGCGATGCCGGCCGGCGCGGACAGGATGAGCAAGGGCTGGCGGCCCGTCTGTTCCTTGGCGGTCTTGCCGTCCTTGTCGGTGTTGGAACCGGCTTCCCAAGCTTTCAAGGCCGTAGCCTGGTGCTGCAGATGCCCCTTATCCCCTTTTCCCGCCTTGCTATTGTCCGGATTGACCTTGTCCGGCCCGGTTTCCATAGTGTCGGCCTGCTGGCCGCTGGCGGTGTCGCCCAGGCTTTGGCTCAGGGCCAGGGCTGCGTCCAGCTGGCTTTGCGCCTGTTCGCGCGCCAGTTGCTTACCGGATGCGCCGTTCTGCGCTTCGGTGCTCAGCAGCAGCCCGTGGCCGGCGCGGATGGCGCCGTGGCTGTCGGTGCGCAGTTCGAAGCCGTCGCCGCGCGGTTCGGCTTTACCGTTGCTGCGCGGCTGGGTGAGGAAGCCTTGGTTGAGCTGGGTTTTGCCCGGCTCGCTCGACAGCTTGGCGCGGACTTCACCCGGCGTGTCGTCGAACAGCAGTTCGTTGTACTGGCCGCCCTGGTGTTCTTTGGATTTGATGCCGGACAGGGTTTTGTTGGCCGGCAAGGCGCCGGCGCCGCTGAAGTCCGGGGTGGCGTGGCTGCCGTTGTAGAGCACGCCGGTGATCACCGGGCGGTCGATATCGCCTTCGATGAAGTCGACCAAGACTTCCTGGCCGATGCGCGGGATGAATTGGTGGCCCCAGCCGGCGCCGGCGCTGGGCATCACCACCCGCAGCCAGCAGGAGGATTTGTCGTCCATCCCTGCGCCGATGCTCGGGTGTTCGTCCGGCCGCTGCCAGTGGAACTGCACCTTGATGCGGCCGTGCTGGTCGGTGTGGACTTCTTCGGGACTGTTCGATCCGGCATCACTGCCTACCGGGCCCACCACCGTCGCGGTCTGCACGCCGCGGGACTTGGGCTTGGCCAGTTCGGTATGGGCGTAGGCCGGGGTCAGCGGCACGCCGCGGCGCTGGGCGTCGAAGTCGGCGCGGAAGGGTTGGGCGTCCTCGGCTTTTGCCAGCGCTTTGAGGTCGGCCGGCAGGTTGTTGCGCGCGCTTAAGGCTTGGCGGGTAACGACGAATTCGCGCTGTTCGCTGCTGTCGCCGTCGTGGGCCGGATGGTCGTCCAGGCGGAACCATTGGCCGGCGGCCAGGCCGCGCACCGAACCGCCGCCGCTGAATTGCTTGGCGTTGAGGTCGTGCGCTTGCTGGCGCAGCTGGGCGTAGTGGCTGAGCTGGTCGGCGTCGCCGGCGTAGTACAGCGATTGCGGGTCGTAGTCGTGCAAGGAGGATTGCAAGGCCTTGCCGTTCTGGCCCTGGTCGATGCGGCTGTCGTCGCCGCTGTGCTGGGTCTGCACCGGCTGATAATCGAAGCTGGCCAGCGCCACCGCGCCGGGCACGATCTGGCGCTGGGCGTTCCACTCGGTCAGGCCGTCCTCGGCCTCGGTGGCGTCGCTGCGGTGGAAACGCACCCGCTCCACCCCGGCCGGCGGCAGGCTGTAGGGGTCGTCGAAGGCGACCAAGCGCACTTGTGGTGTGTCGCCGTCCAGGTGATCGAAACGCCAGGCGTAACCCTCTTCGTGCAGCAGGCGCACGATGAAGTCGTAATCGCTCTCGCGGTATTGCAGACAGTAGCTGCGC
The DNA here is from genome assembly GCF_020544465.1 of Chromobacterium rhizoryzae. NCBI lineage: Bacteria > Pseudomonadati > Pseudomonadota > Betaproteobacteria > Neisseriales > Chromobacteriaceae > Chromobacterium > Chromobacterium rhizoryzae. The sequence goes on along the minus strand of NZ_CP066126.1, from coordinate 192,074 downwards.
GGCGACGCCGGGCCGGTCTTGAAGTCCTGGGCCTGGACGCGGGCGAACACCGGATTGGCCTGCTGATGCTCACTCAGAATCTGCGTGACGATGTCCGGCACCGACTGATCCTGGAACACCCGCGAGCTGACGCGATGACGCAGCAGCGCGAACGGCGGCTCAATGGTCAGCTGATAACGGCTGAAGCCGCCGTCCGAGCCCAGGCACTCGGCCTTGGACACCACGCCGCAGCGCAGGCTCTCCGCGCCGGCGGCGTCGAGGATGCCGAGCCGGGCCGGCAGGCCGAGCAGGCTCTTGAGTTCGATCTTGCCGTCCGGAGACAAACAGGTCAGCTGGTAGGCGTAAGACCGGGACACGCCTTCTTCGCCGGCCAAGCTCAGCGGCAGCAATTGCTCGGCCGCCACGCTGCCGTCGCCCAGGCTGAGGGTGAGCAGGCGCTGGTCCTGGTTGAAGGCGGAGGCGAAGCTGGCGAGCAGGGTGCTGGGGTCCATGGGGCGGTCCTTCGAACTATCCAAAATCAAAACACCCCCAAACCAGCCTTATGCAAAGCCCCCATGGCGACGGGCTTCGACCTGGTCTGCGGATGGGGGCCTTGAGGCGTAATGAGGGTGGAGATGACAAAATTTGAGTCAAAACATTTTAGATAACCGGCACTTAGCGGACAATCCTATAAAATTGCCATTTTCACAAACCTGTCCAAAAGGACAGGTTTAAACTCTTATCAATCCCCACGAGCGGCTTAAACCTTGTTTGCCGACATCAAAAAGTCCAAACAAGAAAAGTTATGGCTTGGTAAGAAAAGGTAAGAAGCGCTCAAAGTCAGGCTAAAGACCTGAATTGAATGTGTTTTTATCATGCCGTCTCCACTCAAGGCCCAGGCCAAGCACCTGCGCGCCGCAACCACTGGAGACCACCATGAAACAAAAACACAGCCTGCTGGCCCTGGCGGCCGTCTTTGCCGCCGCGCTTCCACTGGCGTCTCAGGCCGCCGTCACCCGAACCGGCACCATCAAGTTCACTGGCAAAGTCACTGCCCCCAGTTGCTCGGTAAACGGCAGTACGGCGATGGCTATTCCCGCTATTGATGTCACTCTGGACGAGATCTCCATGGACAAGGTGCAAGCCTTGGCGAGCAAACCCAGTGCTCCCAAAAAGCACTCAATAGTAATTGCCTGCACGGGCGCTAAAAATTTGACCGTGTCCCTCAAAGCTCTAAACAGCACCAACACGCTCACAGGCCAAACCAACATCCTGAAGAACACCGCCAGCGGCTCGCCGGCAGCTGGCGTTGGCATCGCGCTGTATCAGACGGGAACTGACACAAGCTACAACCTTGTGTCTGGACAACTGCTGAACAAGTCCGCTCCAAGCGCAAGCGAAACCATCACGTTTGATGCCGCTTACGTTAAGGACCCGGCAGTTACCACGATGTCCGCCGGCCCCGTACAAGCCGACCTCCCCTTCGAACTGAGCTACGACTAAGCCCTCGCCTCCTCCACCCACAGCGGCGGGTTTCCCGCCGTTGTCTATTTTCAGGGCCTCCATCATGAAAACCCTGCTGCAAGCCGCCGGCTTGGCGGCCTGGCTGGCCATGCCCCACGCCAACGCCGGCATCAGCCTCAACGGCACCCGCGTCATTTTCGACGGCGCGCATCCGGAAGCCGCCGTCACCGTGCGCAACCACGGCGCGGACATCCTGGTGCAGTCCTGGCTGGAAGCGCTGGACGGCGACAAGGTCGAACTGCCCTTCGCCATCACCCCGCCGCTGACGCGGCTGCCGGCCGGGCAGGAGCAATTGCTGCGCATCCTCTACGCCGGCGCCGGCGCGGCCGATCAACGGGAAACCGCCTTCTGGCTCAATGTGCAGGAAATCCCGCAAGCCGCCGGGCAAGGCAATGTGCTGCAACTGGCGGTGCGCCAGCGCGTCAAGGTGTTCTACCGCCCGCCGGGCCTGGATGGCGACGCGCTGCAAGCGCCGGAACGCCTGCGTTGGCGGCTGCGGCGCGAGCGCGGCAGCAGCTGGCTGCAAGCGGACAACCCCAGCCGCTACCACGTGACCGTGACCGGCCTGAGCCTGCTGTCCGGCGGAAAATCCAAGGAGATCTGCCGCGCCCGGATGCTGGCGCCCGGCGCCGGCGAGCAATGGCCGCTGCCCGCCGACGCCGCAAACGACGCGCGCTTGCGCTACCAGATCATCAACGACTTTGGCGCCAGCCAGGCTTTTGAAGTCCGGCTGCAAGGCGCCGCGCCCGCCCAGCCGCGCCGGCTGGAGCCCTGAGCCGGCCGCCGGACCGCAAGGCGATGAGAAGCAAGCCGCTGACGTCCCCTGCCCGCCGCAGCGCCGCGATCCCGCTGGCCTGCGCCTGCGGGCTGATCGCCTGCGCGCAGGCGCTGGCGGCGGACGCGTCCGTCTTCAACACCCGCTTTCTGAAGCTGGACGGACAGGCGGCGGACCTCAAAGCGGTGCTGAGCGCCGGCAACGACATCCTGCCCGGCCGCTATCGCGTGGACATCCTGCTCAACCGCCAGCTGGCCGACCGCCGCGACATCCTGTTCCGCCAGGAACGGGACGGCAAAGTGCGCCCCTGCCTGGATGCCGCGCTGCTGCGCAAGCTGGGCGTCAAACTGCCGCCGTCCGGCCCCGGCGACGAGGCCTGCGTGGACCTGCCCCAACGCCTGGAGCACGCGCAAGCGCGCTACGACTCCACCCGGCTGCAACTTGAGCTTTCCGTGCCGCAAGCCCATCTGCTGCGCCGCGCGGACGGCTATGTCGACCCCTCGCTGTGGGACGCCGGCGTCAACGCCGCTTACGCCAATTATCAGTTCAGCGGCCAATACCGCCGGGGCCAGCACGGCCGCGCCAGCCGCCAGTGGTATCTCGGCCTGCAAAACGGGCTCAATCTGGGCGACTGGCGCTTGCGCAACGACGCCACCCTCAACGGGAATACCGGCCAAGCGACAGAAATACGCAGTAACCGCACCCTGCTGCAACGCGACATCACCGCGCTGCGCAGCCAGCTGGCGCTGGGCGAGCAATACACCGACGCCATGCTGTTCGACAGCTCGCGCATCCGCGGCGCGCAACTGAGCCAGGACGAGGCCATGTTGCCGGACAGCGAGCGCGGCTACCGTCCGGTGATCCGCGGCCAGGCGCGGAGCCAGGCCACGGTGGAAGTGCGTCAGAACGGCTATGTGCTGCACCGCGCCGACGTGCCGCCCGGCCCCTTCGAGTTCAGCGACATCGCCCCCTCCGGCTCCAACGGCGAACTGGAAATCACGGTGACCGAAGCCGACGGCAGCCGCCGCGTCAGCCATCAAGCCTTCTCCAGCCTGCCGCTGATGCAAGCCCAAGGCCGCTGGAAATACCACGCCGCGCTGGGCCAATACCAGGGCGGCGAAGCGGCCCGTCCCGCGCTGGCCGCCGGCGCGCTGGTTTACGGCCTCAGCGACGACGGCACCGTGGCCGCCGGCGTCCAGCTCTCGCCGCGCTTCCAGGCCGTCAAGCTGGGCCTGGGCGCCAACACCCCGCTGGGCGCGCTGTCGCTGGACCTGAGCCAATCCCTCAGCCGCGCCCAAGGCCGCCGCAGCCAGGGGCAAAGCCTGCGCCTGCTGTACCACAAGGCCCTGCCCCGCACCCAGACCCAGCTCACCCTGGCCGCTTACCGCTACTCCACCGCCGGCTATCGCAGCTTCAACGATCACGCGGCGGACCTGGCCCAGCGCGCCAACCAACACCGCGCGCGCGCGCGGATGGACCTCAGCGCCCAACAGGCGCTGGGCCGCGAGGGCCGCCGCGGCAGCCTTTATCTCAGCCTCAGCCGGCAGAACGATTGGGGCCGGCCCGGCGCCAGCCACAGCCTCAACCTGGCTTACAGCCACCGCTGGAAACAATTTAATTACCACCTCAGCCTCAGCCGGAGCCGCGACGGCCGCGGCCAAGGCGACAGCCAGATCACGCTGGGCTTCAGCCTGCCGCTGGACAGCGGGCGACACGCCCCGCAGCTCAGCGCCCAGCTTGGCCGCGACGCCCTGCACACCAGCCTCAGCGGCCAGTTGGGCGAGGCCGACAGCTACACCGTCTCCGTGGGCCGCGACAGCCAGGGCGACGCCAGCCTGAACGCCAGCGGCGCCCATCAAGGCGATGTCGCGCAGCTGAGCGCCGCCTATAGCGCCGCCCGCGGCCATCAGTCCGCCAGCCTGGGCGCCAACGGCGCCATCGTCGTCCACGGCGGCGGCGTCAACCTCAGCCGCGCCGTCGGCGACACCTTCGCCCTGCTGCAAGTGGACGGCGCCGCCGGTCTGAACGGCAACGGCTACAGCGTGCGCGCCGACGCCCAGCCTTATCGCGCCAACAGCCTGAGCCTGGACAGCCTCAAACTGGGCGCGGCGCTGGAACTGGAGGACGGCGTCAAGCAAGTGGTGCCGCGCCGCGGCGCAGTGGTGAAGGCCGTGTTCAAGGCGCGTAGCGGCCGGCGCGTTCAATTCAGCCTGCGCCGCCGCGACGGCAGCGCGGCGCCGTTTGGCGCCAGCGTGGAGGACGACGCCGGCCAACCCTTGGGCATCGTGGACCCGCAAGGCCGGACGTTGCTCTTGCTTAAACAACCGAAAGGCCTGCTGGCCGTGAAATGGAGCGGCGGCGGCTGCAGCGCCCGCTATAAGCTGCCGCCCGCCAAGCCAGGGCGTCATTACCTACGGCTAGAACTGCCCTGCCACTAAGCGCCGCGCTTAATCAAAGAAAAGGATACCCAAATGCACACGCCGCCTACCCGCCGCCCGCTGCTGGCCTGCCTCGTCTTGCTATTGACGCTGGGAAGCTGCAGCCGCCCAAGCCATGCCGATTGCAAAGTGGTTTCATCAACCATCACTCCAGCGCTTCCCGATCCCTTGGTAATTCCATACCTGGCGCCCGCCGGACACCTGATCGCCAAGCAGGTGCTGACAACCACGGTCAAATGCGACAAGCGCAGCGCCAACGGCCAACACAACTGGTACGCCTTTTTGTCCTATGGCAACACCGACAACGGCAGCTCATCGCTTAGCGGCGTCAGAAAAACCCAAACTTCCGGCATCGGCATTCGCTGGATAAACAGCAATACCCACTCCGGAAAATCTCAGACCTTCAGCACCACAAGTCTGAACAATGGCCGCACCAATCTACGCGGCATGCCCTTGAACGATACCGTCACCATTACCGACACGATCGAACTGGTCACAACCGGCCCGGTGACATCTGGGCGGCTCAATCCGGAAAGCCATGCCGTCAACTACAAGAACAAGAAAGGCGGCGATCACGGACAGCCGCTCTACACCTACTCCTTCAATCAGCCCGCCATCAGGGTGATAGGCTGCTCGTTCAAAAACGCCGGCCAAACCGTCCGCCTGCCCGACGCCAGTACCCGAGACTTCGCCGGCGCCGGCCGCGCCGGCGATAAGCCGTTCAACATCGATCTGGACTGCGCGCCCGGCACCAGCGTCAGCGCCAAATTGAGCGACGCCAACGCGCCCGGCGCCGCCGGCACGCTGCTGAGCATTGCCGGCGGGCCTGGCAGCGCCCAAGGCATTGGACTGGAGCTGCAGCGCCAGGGCGAAACCGGCGCCTATACGCTGGGCACCGAGTTCACCAGCCTGGCGGCCAGGCAACAGCACGCGCTGCCCATGGTGGTGCGCTACGCCGCCAGCGGCCCCGCCATCCGCCCCGGCCTGGTCAATGCCGCCGCCACCGTGGAGCTGAGCTTTAATTGAGTCCCCGACAATGCAATAAGGCCAGGCATGACGCCCGGCCTTAGAACCTGTTTACGATCTGCTGCGCGTCGGCGATACGGCGTTGAAACCCGCTTCGAAATGCTCATGTACCACGCGTACATTCCGCTTTCTCAGCCGCAACGCCTTGTCTCGCCTTAGCTCGCGAGATCGTAAACACGTTCTTTAGAGTCCGTTCACAACCTACTGCGCCTCAGTCCTCCGCGCCCCAGCGGATGCTGCCCGGTTCCGGGCATTGCCAGGAAGCCATCAGCCGCTGCCGGATTTCCGCCAGCGATTGCCGCGCCAGCAAGCGGCCGTCGCGGAACACCGGCCGCAATTCGCCGCCCTCCGCCTGCTCCGCCGTCTGCTGCTGGTGCAGCACGTAATGATCGCCCTCGCGCTCCACTCGCAGCAGTCCCTTGGCGGATTTCTTGGTGCCGTCGTCCGTGGCCGGGTCCTTGTAGATATCCACCGCCTCGCCGTCCACTTCCGCGTAAATCGCCTTCAGCGCATAGCCGAAGGTGTCCCGCGAATTCATGCCGTAGACAAAGCTGCCGATGCCGAACACCACATTGCCGGAGGCGAAGCCCTTGGCCGCCAGCCGGCGCAGGATGGCGCGGGCGCGCGGCAGGGTGATGGAGTCGCCGTAGATCAGGCCCACATGGCTGTCCAGCAGCCGGTAGCCGGCGTCGCTGACCGTGCCGCCGTAAATCTCCCACAAGCACTCCACCGCGCCCTTGCGCTCGGCCTCCGTCACCCGCTGGCCGTCGCTCAGCGCCGTGTACGCGCCGTCCGCGTCCCTCGCCGGCTGGCCGTCGACGCGGACCAGTTCCTCGTCGCGGTAGCCGGTGAGAATTTTCACCGGATCGCCGGAATCCGGACGGAACACCACCTTGGCGTTGCCCAGCGCGTCCGGCCGCCGCGCCAGGATGTCGTCCTTCAGTTCGCGGGCAATCACCGTGAGCACGTTCCAGAAATCAAAGGTATCGCTGACGATGGACACCATGCCCCGCGGATAGTCCTGGCTGACGAATTCCCGCACCACCTCCCGTTCCGCCAGCCGGCGCAGCGCCGCCTCCTCCAGCCCGGCGTGGGCCGGGTCGCGGCGCAGCCGCTGCAGCGTCAGCAGGATGCGCAGCGCCATCACGCTGTGCTCCGACGCCGGAATGGAGCCGCCCACCAGTTCCCGCTCCGCGTCCGCGTCGTAGAAGTCCTCCAGATAGTCCAGCGCCGGAATGGTGTCGGTGCCGGTGAAGGACAGCAGATGGCCGGCGCCGCAGCGCATGGCGTCGTGCACCCCGCTCATGCCGCGCATGGAAAAATCATGGCCCTGCCAATTGACGAACTCCGGCGCGCTGCCGGTGAGGCGGGCGAAGTAATCCAGCAGCTTGCGGAATTCAAACGCGATGGTGGCCACGGTGGACGGCTTCCAGGATTCGCAGCTGAACAGAGTTTCAAAATAGGTGGCCACCCAGGGGAAATCCGGATGCGTGTTGCTGAAGATCACCGGCGGCACCTTGATGTCCACCCGCGCGCCTTCCGGCAGGGAGCGGATTTCCAGCGGCAGATGACCCAGCGCGTGCAGCGCTTCCAGCCGGCCTGCCGGCACCGCGCCGGCGCCCAGCGCCGTATCCATGCGGCGCTGGTATTTGCGCACCGCCTTGTCCCGCGGCTGGCGGAAGAATTCTTGGTCGAACAAATCGATCAGGTATTGCTGGATGAAACCCTGCAGGCCGAACCACACCACCTTATTGTCGAACAGCTCCGGCAGCACCGGCGCGTACTTGGCCGAACGCGGGGTGAAATTGGCCACCAGCTTGGTGGTGGCCGCCGGATACATGGAGGGATGGCCGGTTTTGTAGAAGTCCGCCAGGTTGAACGGCTGCAGTTGGTTCAGTTCACGGGCCAGGGGGTGGATGGGGGCGTTCATGATGGATTCCCTATCTAAATTAAGTGAGTCAAACCAGCTGGCAGCGGACATCCGCCGTCCAGTCGTTACGGCTGAATACCTGCTGGTAATGTTCCAGCAGCGGCTCCAGGCCATGGCTGAAAATACCGTGGGTCACATACAGGTACAGCGGCGCGTCCAGACCTTGTTCCCGCTGGCGAGCGCGCAGCGCCTTGGCCAGCTCGGTGAAGGTGCGGCCGCCGTCGCAGATATCGTCCACCACCAGCAAGGGCAGCGCCGGCAAGGGGCCGGCCACCTGGGTGCCGCTGATGCGGCCGCTTTGGGTGTCCCTCACCTTGTCCGCCAGCACCGCCTCGCAGCCCAGCTCCCGCGCCAGCTTCAGCACCCGCTTGCGCGCGCCGGCGTCCGGCGCCACCAGCGCCGCCGGGCCCACTCGCTCCAGCACCCGGCGCAGCGCCGGCAGCGGGTCTTCCACTTCCACCCGGTCCAACAGTGCGGTCACCACATCGCTGTGCGGGTCCTGGATCACCACCCGGCTGTAGCCTTGGGCATTGATCAGCTGGCAGAACACCTTGGCGCTCAAGGCCTCGCCCGGGTTGGCCACCCGGTCCTGGCGCGCATACGGCACATAGGGCAGATGCAAGGCCAGCGGGCGGCCCGGGTAAGCGCGACGCAGCGCGTCGCTCAGCATCAGCAAACTCATCACCGCTTGCGCGTCCGGCAGATGGGCGTGCAGGCGCAAGGCCTGTGCCGGCGCGTCCACTTCCACCGACACCTGCACTTCCCCACCGGGAAACACCGTGCTCTGAAAGGCCAGCGGCTGGCTGCCGCCTTGCTGCGAATCCGCGAAAATCTTGAACATGATGCTGACTCCTGCGCTGCGTTGACTTACTTAGTTGATAATTTCAACTAACATGCGCACAGTATAAATTCACTTAGTTGAGTTTTGCAACTATATGGCGGAAAATATTGGAAAAGCCAAACCGGAGACCTCCTATGAGCCCCTCGCGCCCCGCGCCCGCCGTCAGCGTGGACATTGTCCTGCTCACTCTGGGCGCCGCCGGCCTGCAAGTGGCGCTGCACCGCCGCAGCCACGCCCCCTGCCAACACCAGCTGGCGCTGCCCGGCGGCTATGTACATGTGGATAAGGACGACAGCTGCGAAGCCACCGCCATGCGCGTGCTGCGCGACAAGACAGGGCTGGAGCCGCGCTATCTGGAACAGTTGCGCACCTTCGCCGGTCCGCGGCGCGACCCGCGAGGCTGGTCGGTGGCCATCTCCCACGTGGCGCTGATCCCGCTGCAGCAACTGCAGGACGCCGGGGACGGCGTATTCCACTTTTACGATGTGGACCAGCTGCCGGAGCTGGCCTTCGACCACGCGGAGCAAGTGCGGGAAGCGGTGCAGCGGGTGCGCAACAAGGCCAGCTACTCCACCCTGCCCTGCTGGCTGCTACCCGAACGGTTCACCCTCACCCAGCTGCAACGCACTTACGAGCAGATTTTTGGCGAGACCGTGTCCCGCGGCACTTTCCGCTCCCGCTTGGGCATCAAGGTGGCGGACGCCAAGCCCGGCGAATACGCGGACGAGGCCGCCATTCTGGAAGCCACCGAAGAATTCCTCGGCGGCAAGCAGCGTCCGGCGCGGCTGTTCCGCATCAACCGGCTCAGCCTGTTCAAGCGCGCGCGCTGGTAAGGCCTAAAGAGTCTGTTCCAAGGCCGGCCCGGCTGTCGTCTTGACGCTCCCGCCTTCCCCACTCAGGCTGCCATGCGCCGCGCCCGACAGCGCGGCCATGAGCCTGCCCGCGTCCTCCGCGCCGCGCAGGCGTTTCTTAGAGCAGATCTTTGTGGAGCTCATAATGAATATATTTAATTTGCACCGGCGGCATCCCCGTTTTGTCACTGTCAGGGAGGAGCGGCCATGAACGCCCAAGCCACCCCGGTCCTGCTGCAACTGCAAGACCTGTTGCAAGAGCTGCGCGCCAACGCCCAGGGCCGGCCGGAACTGGAGGCCTTGTGCCACAAGCTGGACCGCCGCTATCTGGAGGTGGACGAGGGCCTGACCCGCAGCGTGCTGCGTTTTCACTCCGCCACCCAAAGCCTGCAAGCGCTGATGTCCTTGCTGCTGAGCTGCCCGGACACCAAGACGCTGAACGGCGAGCAGATCGCGGCGCTGCTGGAGCCGGTGCGGCAGGAGTTGCAAGCCGCCCATAAGCTGATTTGCAAGGTGATGTAAACGCGACAACGCCGCGGCGGAAGCCGCGGCGTCGGTCAAACGCCCCGCATGGCCGGCAGGGCAAGGCTCAGAGTCCGCGAAGCGGATGCTCAGAACGACACGGTGCCGGACAGCAGGAAGGTGCGCGGCGCGCCCAGGCCGCCGGACAAGCCGCTGCCGTCGCCGCCGCTCCACGAACCCACCCAGTAGGCGCGGTTGGCGACGTTTTGCACCGAGGCGCGCAAGGTGATTTCCTTGGCGGCCAGCTTGGTGGTGTAACGGGCGCCCAAGTCAAACGTGGTGTAGGACGGCAAGGACAGCTGGTTGTTGTCGCGGACGAAGCGCTCGCCCACGTACTGGGCGTTGCCGGTGGCGGTCAGGCCCGGCAGGGCGGCGATATCGTATTCCACGCCCAGCTTGGCCATCACCTTGGGCACGCCGGAGGCCTGCTTGCCCAGGTGCGCCGGGTCCAGCGCCTTGGTCAGCTCGGCCCTGGTGTAGGACGCGCCGCCCATCAGACGCAGGCCGCGGCTGGCCTCGCCCCAGAAGCTCCACTCCAGGCCGCGGTTGCGCTGTTCGCCGTACACGCCGAAGACATTGCTGTCCGGGCTGGTGTAAGCGCTGGGCCGGGCGATCTGGAACAGGCTCAGGCTATGGGTGAGGCCGCCCCAATCCAGCTTGGCGCCCAGTTCGTACTGCTCGGTCTGATACGGCTGCAGGCTTTCGCCGGCGTTCTTGGCCGTGTCCGGCGCCACGCCGCCCTGGTTCAGGCCCTGGATATAGTTGCCGTAAACCGAGAGCTGGTCCGAAAGCTTGACCAGCAAGGCGGTGGCCGGGGACCAGCGGCTTTGGTCGTAGTTGGAGGTTTGCGCGCCGGCGGCGTCGTAGTTGCTGCTCTGCACGTTCTGACGCCGCGTGCCCACCGTCCACTGCACCTTGCCGTCCATGAAGGACAGCGTATCCACCAGGGCGATACTGCCCAGCTTGTCCTGAACGCTCCTGCCCATATACCGGAACGCCGGCATGGACCCGAAGGACGGCGCATAGTAATTGGTGTTGAAGGTGGGGCCCATTCCATCCCGGTAGCTGCGCTCCGAGCTGAAGCGCGTGGCCGCCAGCGACCACTTATGCTGAATCTTGCCGGTATCGAAATGACCGCGCACGCCGGCCTCGCCGGATTTCTGCGTGCCCTCGTTCATCAGGCGGAACGCGCTCACGCTGAGGTCGCCGGCGTTATTGAGCAAGCGGTCGCGCGTGATGGTGGCGTCGAAGTCCGCCTTGCGATGGCCATAGGCGCCGTACAGGGTCAGCGCCTCGCTCAGCTCGTATTCGCCGCGCAACAAGGCCACCTGGGTGGTGTTGGTATTGGTGGCCCAATCCGGCGCAAACTGGTAATCGCCTTTCTTGGGCGTGGGCACTTGGGTCACGCCGGGGGCGATGGAGAAGATGCCGAAGTAATTGATGCCGTCCATCTTTTCGCGCTGCCGGTAAAGGTCCAGCGAGACGCGGGCGCGCTCTCCGCGCCAGTCCAGGCCCAGCGAGGCCAGGTTCATGCCCTGTTTCTGCTTGTCCACCGCGGTGTCGCCGTTGCGGTAAACGCCGTTGAAGCGCACGCCCCACTGCTGCCTGTCGCCAAAGCGCCGGCCCACATCCACGTGCACGCCGGGCATATTGTCGGACTCATAAGTCGCGGTGACCGAGGTCAGCGGCGTGTTGCCCGCGCGCTTGGGCACGATGTTGACGCTGCCGCCCAGGCTGCCTTCCGGCGGCATGCCGTTGAGCAGGGTGGACGGCCCCTTCAGCACTTCCACCCGCGCCGCCATCTCGGTGGAGCCGCGCAGATTGGGCGCCATGCCGATCAGGCCGTTGAAGGTGATGTCGTTGGCCGAGGTGGGGAAGCCGCGGATATTGAATTTCTCGAGGATGGTGCCCTTGCTGGCCACGTGAACCGAGGGATCGGCGGCGCCGATCAGCGCGCCTATCTCGCGCGCCTGCTGGTTGGCCACATAGTCCTCGGTGTAGCTGATGGTGCTGAACGGCGTGTCCATCACGTCCAGATTGCCCAGCACGCCCACCCGGCTATCGGTGGCCAGCTGGCCGCCGGCGTAGACGCGGCGGCCTTGCACCACCACCGGCGCCAGCCGTTCCGGCGCGCCGTTGCTGGCCTGGGCCGGCGCATTGTCCGCCGCCAGCGCCGCCGGCGCCAAGCTCAGGCCGGCGCCGCCAAAGCCCACCATCAGGGCCAGATGGGTGGCGGCGCGCAGCGTATTCAGGGGGAAGGCGGATTGCGGCGCGAGTCGGCGTGTAGTTGATATGGGGGAGGCCGACCGTTTCTGACTCAACATCCAGATTCCTTTCTACGTGAGGAGATTGTTTCACTTCACTATGTATTCCGAAGCAAAGTGCGAAACCCTCAAATAGAAATGAAAATCATTTTTGATAGCACATCGTCAAGTCAACTCGCGCCCGGCTTAGCGCTTGTTCAACGTCACGCGAGCAAGAGCGAAAACCGTTGAGAACCTGTTAACGATCTGCTGCGCGTCGGCGATACGGCGTTGAAAACGCCCTCAAAATGCTCATGTACCACTCGTACATTCCGCTTTTTCGGTCGTTTTCGCCTTGTCTCGCCTTAGCTCGCGAGATCGTAAACACGTTCTGAGAAAGCGGAATGTGCAAGGGGTAGGAGCATTTTGAACGCGCGCCTCACGACGCGCAGCAGATCATGAAAGCTGGTTTCAAGAGCTACCTTGGTGAACATAGAGACCGCTGGTGGGTATCGCCTACGGCTCCTCCCACCCTACACAAGCTTGCTCGTCATCAGTAGGGTGGGAGGAGCGCAGCGATACCCACGCGGAAATCTCTTGAAGGGCCGGGACACATCGGCTGCGCGGTTTTCCGCGTACCGCGCTGGATTTCAAAACACGGCAGCAAAGATCGTAAACCGGCTTTCAGCTGCGATAGCCCTTGATCACCTCATCCCCAATCCGGTTCAGGCAGCTCAGGCTGGCGGTGCACAGATACCAGGTTTCGGCGTCGGCGAAGATCACCTTGCCCTTGCGCCAGGCCTTGGTCTGCCGCAGCAGCGGGTTGTCCAGGGTTTTCAGATTCAGGGCTGGCCGCCGCTCCATCACCGCGGTGCGGTCTATCACGTACAAGATGTCCGGGTCCGCCTGCTGGATGAACTCATTGGAGATGGGCTGGCCGTGCAGGCCGCTATTGGTCTCATTGCTGGCCGGCTTCACGCCCAGGGTGTCAAAGATGTAGCCGTAGCGCGAGCGCACGCCGTAGGAGGTGAAGGCCCCGTTGTTGTGCAGCACGATCAAGGCCTTCTCCGGGCGGCCGGCGGTCACCTCGCGCACCTGCTTGATCTTGGCGTCGATCTCGCCGGCTTTCTCGCGCGCCAGCGCCTCCTTGCCCAAAATCCGGCCCAGGGTCAGCAAATGCTCCTTGGCCGTGTCCAGGGTATGGCCGGGGCGGTTGTTGAGGTCGATGTCGTAATGCAGCGTCGGCGCGATGCGGCTCAGCTCCGGATAGCTCTGCGCCTGCAGCGGCGAGATCAGGATCAGGTCCGGCTTGAGCGCGTGCAGCCGTTCCAGATTGGGCTGGATGGTGGTGCCCACGTCCATCACCTTGGGGTCCTGCTCGTACTTCTTCAGGAAGCCGGCCACATAGTCCTTGGAGATGCCCGCCACCGGCGCGCCCAACTGGTCCAGCGCGTCCAGCTCGCTCATGTCGAAGGCCACCACCCGCTCCGGCCGCTTCTTGATCTGGGTGGTGCCCAGCTCATGCTTGACGGTGAGCGGGGCGTAGGCGGCCTGGGCCGCCGGCGCGGCGGCGGCCGCTTCCGGCGCGGCCTGTCGGGCGTCGCAGCCCAGCAAGCCGCCGGCCACGGCCAGCGCCAGCAGGGCCGCGCGCGCGCGCGGCGTCTTATGAATGCTCATACGGTTTCTCCAGTGGGTGAGGGATTGAAGTAATTGCAGACGAAGCCGCGCTCGCTGGGCAGGATGTCCACGGCCAGGCCGTAGAGATCGCGCAGCCGCGCCTGGGTGACCACCTCGGCCACCGGGCCGCAGCCATGCACCGCGCCCGCCTTCATCGCGACGATGTGGTCCGAGTAATTGGCGGCGAAGTTGATGTCATGCACCACCAGGATCACGGTGCGGCCTTGTTCCTCGCTCAGCCGGCGTATCGCCTGCATGATGCGCACCGCGTGCTTCATGTCCAGGTTGTTGAGCGGCTCGTCCAGCAGCAGGTAGTCGGACTGCTGGGCGATACTCATCGCCAGAAAAGCCATCTGCCGCTGGCCGCCGCTGAGCTCGTCCAGATAGCGGGCGCGCAGCGGCTGCAGGCCCAGGAAGGCCAGCGCCTCGTCCACCGCGCGGCGGTCGTCCCGGCTCAGCAGGCCCTGGCTGTAGGGGAAGCGGCCGAAACCCACCAGCTCCTCCACCGTCAGGCGCAGGCCGATATTGGGGTGCTGACGCAAGGTGGCCACGCGCTTGGCGTAGCTGCGCAGCGGAATCCGCTCTATCTCCTCGCCGTCCATCAGAATGCGGCCGGCGCTGGGCTTCAGCAGCCGGGCGACGGACATCAGCAGCGTGCTCTTGCCGGCGCCGTTGGGGCCGATCAGCGAGGTGACTTGCCGGGAGGGAAAACTGAGATTGACGTCGCGCAGCACCTGTTTGTCGCCGTAGGCTTTGTAGACGCGCTCAAGCGTGATCATGCATGTCCTCTGCTGCGCACCATCAGCGCCAGGAAATAGGCCCCGCACACCAGGTTGACCAGAATGCTGACGGTGGTTTTGTAATTGAACAGCTGCTCCACCAGGAGTTGGGCAGCAATAAAGATGGTGATGGCGACGGCGCAGGCCAGCGGCAGCGTGACCCGGTGCCGGAAGGTGCGCGCCAGCGCATAAGTGATGTTGGCGACGAAGACGCCCATGAAGGCGGTGGGCCCCACCAGGCTGGTGGACACCGCCGCCAGCACCGCGATCAGCGCCAGCTGCATGCGCACATTGCCGGGGTAATCCACGCCCAGGGAAATGGCCTGCTCTCGCCCCAGCAGCAGCACGTCCAGCACCGCCAGCCGCCGGCGCACCAGCCAGGCCGCGGCCGCGGTGAGCAGCGCGGCGAACAGCAGCGCCCCGGGCTGGATCCGGTTGAAGGAGGCGTAGCTGAAGCCCTGCAGGATGGCGAACTCGCCGGGGCTGGTCTTGAGCTGGATGAACTGGGTGAAAGTGCCCAGCACCATGGTCAGCACCAGGCCGCTCAGCAGCAGCAGATAGAGATCGTTGCGCTCCTTGCGGAACAGCGCGCGGTGCAGGGCCCAGGAATAGGCCAGCATCACCGCGATGGACAGCAGCGCGTTGCCGTGGCGGCCCAGCAGCGCCAGGCTTTGCGCGCCCAGCAGCAATACCAGCAGCGCCTGCAGCAATAGGTAGATCGCCTCGTAGCCCATGATGGCCGGGGTCAGGATGCGGTTGCCGGTCAGCGTCTGGAAGGTGAGCGCGGACACGGCGATGCAGACGCCGGCCACCCCCATCGCCGCCAGGCGGATCAGGCGGTTGGGAATCACGTAATCGAAATCCAGGCCGGAGCCCAGCAGCAGGAACGCCAGCGCCAGCGCCGCCGCCAGCGCCCAGACGCCGCGGCGGATCAGGGCGTCCCTCATTTGTGCTTCCATAGAATCATCATCAGGAACAGGACGCCGCCCACGCTGCCCGCGGTCAGGCCGATGGGCACTTCAAACGGGTAGATCAGCAGGCGGCCGATGATGTCGCAGACCAACATCAACAAGGCGCCGCAGGCGGCGACGATGGGCAGCGTGCGCTGCAGGTTCTCGCCCCAGCGCAGCGCCACCAGATTGGGAATGACCAGGCCGACAAAGGGAATGGCGCCCACGGTGATGACGGTGGCGGCCACCGTCACCGCCACCAGCACCAGGCCCAGCGCCGCGGTGGCCGCATAGCTCAGGCCCAGGCTGGCCGCCATCTCCTCGCCCATGCCCAGCACGGTGAAGCGGTGGGCGTAGCAATACGCCAGCGCGACGATGGGCAGGATCAGGTAGACGATCTCGTAATTGCCTTCGACGATCTTGGAAAAATCGCCCAGCAGCCAGCCCTGCATGCTTTGCAGGATGTTGTGGCGGTAGGCGTAGAACTCGGCCACCGCGCTGAGCACGCTGCCGTACATCAGCCCTATCACCGGCACCAGCACGGTGTTCTTGAACTGGATGCGGCGGATGATGGCGATGAAGACCAGGCTGGAGACAAAACAGAAAGCCAGCGCGAACAGCATCCGCCCCAGATTGCCGGCCTCCGGCGCCAGGCTCAGCCCCACCAGGATGCCCAGCTTGGCCGCGTCCAGCCCGCCGGAGGTGGCCGGCTCCACAAAGCGGTTGCGCACGATCTGCTGCAAAATCACCCCGCACACCGACAGCCCCACCCCCACCAGCAGCAGCGCCGCCAAGCGCGGCAACCGGCTGGCGGTGAGGGTCAGCCAGCTGTCGTCGGACAGGGCCAGCGGCCCGGTCCAGGCCATCTGTTTGGCCCCCACCATCAGGGACAAGCCGCTGCAGGCCAAGAGCAGCAGCGGCAAGGCGAGTCGTTTCAAGACAGGGCCTCTGCGGCCGGCGCCGCGGTGATGCGCCAGCCTTTTGCGCTTCTGCGCTGCTCCAGGAAGTGGGCGTAAAGGCCGGCGCGCGCGCTCAGCTCGGCATGGCTGCCTTGCTCGCGCACCTTGCCGTCCTCCAGCACCACGATCTGGTCCGCCATCTCCACCGTGGACAGCTGGTGGGCGATGACGATCAGGGTGCGCTTGCCGCGCAGCCGGGCCAGCGCCTCGGCGATGGCGGCCTGGTTCTCGGTGTCCAGCGCCGCCGTGGCCTCGTCCACCAGCAGGATGGGCGCGTCCTTGATCAGCGCCCGCGCAATGGAAATGCGCTGGCGCTCGCCGCCGGACAAGCGCGCGCCGCCCTCGCCCACCGGCGTGTCCAGGCCCTGCGGCAGGCGTTCGATGATTTCCTCCACCCCGGCCAGCCTGGCCGCCGCCAGCACTTCGGCGTCGCTGGCGTCCGGCTTGCCGATGCGGATGTTGTCGCCGATGCTGCCCTGGAACAGATAAGCGTCCTGGAAGATCTGGCTGATCTGGCCGGCCAGCCGTTCGCTGGACAGGTCGCGGACATCCACGCCACCCACTTTCACCTCGCCCTGGTCCACATCGAAGAAGCGGGCGATCAGGCGCAACACCGTGGTTTTGCCGGAACCGGACGCGCCCACCAGCGCCGTCATGCTGCCCGGCGCTATCCGCAGGCTGAGCTCGCTCAGCACTTGCACCTGTTCCGGCCCGTAGCGGAAGCCCACCCGGTGCAACTCCACCGAGGCGTCCGCCGGTTCGCCGGAACGGACCGGCTCGGCCATGGGCTCCACCTCGAACAGCTTGGCCACCGCCTGCAGCTGGCCGCGCGCGCCGCGCAGCACCTCGCTATAGCCGGCCACGTCCAGCAGCGGGTCGATGAAGCGGCTCATCAGCATCAGCGCCACCAGCGCCGGAATCACCGTGGCCGGGGTCAGGCCCAGGCCGGCATGGTCGCTCAGCCACAGCGCGGCCACCAGCAGCAGCGCGGCGAAACTGGCCTGCACCGCCCAGACGTTGAGCACCGAGGACAAGGCCGACAGCCGGATCAGGCGCCGGCCGGAGCGCTGCTGCTGGGCGATGGCCTGCTCCAGAAAACGCGTGCCGCCGCTTTCGCCGTTGAAGGCGCGCAGCACCGATTGCGCCTGCGCGAACTCCACCATGCGCTGGCTGCTCTGGCCGGCGTGCTGCTGATAGGCCTGGTCCGCGCGCTGGCTCAGCCGCGCGGTCAGCCCAAACACCAGCAGCAGGCAAGGCAGGCTGGCCAGCCCCACCCAGCCCATCAGCGGATTGACGGCGAACAGCGCGCCCAGCACCACCACCGGCGTCACCACGCCGACAAACAACGGGGTGAACACATGGGCCGGCAGTTGGGCCATTTCCATCATGCCCTGGGTGGCGATGTGATTGAGCCGGGCGGTGTTGCCGGCGCTGAACCAGCCCACCGGCAGGCCGCCGACATGCTCGGCCAAACGATGGCGTCCGCCTTGCAGCACGGCGATGCCGACCGCGATGCCGGCTTTCTCCACCTTGCGCCGCAAGCCCCAGCACAGCGCCACGCCCAATGCCTGCGCCGCCAGCCACGCGCCGGCCGCGCGCGCCTCGCCGGCCAGCAGATGGCTGAGCACCGGCGCCAACATCACGATGGTCACGCCGCACAGCAGGCTGTAGGTCAGCGCCAGCCACGCGTAACGGCGCAATTTGGCCGCGTCCTCCCCCAGCAGCCGAATAAAAGTCTTCAACATTGCGGCACCAATCCTTCCTGTTCTGCTTCTCCGGCCTTGCCGTAATGACCCTGCGCCCACAGCCGCGCGTAGCAGCCGCCCTGTTCCAGCAACTCATGGTGCCGGCCGCGCTCGATCAGCCGGCCCTTGTCCACCACCAGGATCTGGTCCGCCTGCATCACCGTGTCCAGCCGGTGCGCAATCACCACCAGGGTGCGGCCGCGGGCGAAGGCGGACAGCGCCTGCTGCAGCTTGACCTCGTTTTCCGCGTCGGCGGCCGCCGTCGCCTCGTCCAGCACCAGCACCGGCGGGTCCAGCAACACCGCGCGGGCGATGCTCAGCCGCTGGGCCTCGCCGCCGGAGAACTGCACGTCCTCGCCGATCACCGCGTCGTAGCCGCGCGGCAGTTCGAGAATGCGATCATGGATATTAGCCATGCGCGCGGCTTCCTCGATTTCCGCCTGGCTGGCGGAAGGCCGGCCCAGCGCGATGTTGTCGCGCACGCTGGCGTGGATCAGCCTCACGTCCTGCAAGACAAAGCCGATGCGCCGATACAGCTCCGCGCTGTCCAGCTGCCGCAGATCCACGCCGCCCAGGGTGATGCGCCCGGCGCTGGGGTCGAAGAAGCGCAGCAGCAGCCGCGCCAGCGTGGACTTGCCGGCGCCGGAGGGGCCGACGATGGCCGTCACCGTGCCCGGGGCCAGCGTGAAATCGATGCCGGACAGCACCGGCTCCTGCTCGGAATAGCCGTAGCTCAGCCCTTCCACGCGGATCTCGGCGTCGGCCGGCCGCGCCGCGCCGGCGGCGGTTTCCAGCACCGGCGTCTGCAGCAGCGCGTGCACGCGCTGGGCCGCGCCGGTGGCGTGGTTCAAATCATGAGTGATATAGCTCAGCATCAAGAGCGGCGAGCTCAGGCCCGGCGCCACCAGGGCGAAGGGCAGCACGTCCACCGGGGCGATCCAGCCCAGGCCCACCATCAGCGCGCCGAAAGCCAGCACCACGCCCAGCACCGACACCGGCGCGATGATGGCGTTGGCGTTGGCCATCGCGCTGACCAGCGGCCGGGTGAAATCGGTGAAGGCGCTGGCGAAGGCGTCTATCGCCGCGCGGTAGCTGCCGTGTGCCTTGTGCTGCGCGCCAAAGGCCTTCACCACCGGAATGCCGTTGACGAACTCCACCACCGCGTTGTTGATGCGCGCCATGCCGGCGCCAAAGCTCTCCATATTGGCCGCACTGGCCTTGTGCGCCCGCGCGAAGAACAGGAAGAACAGCGGAAACGGCAGCAGCGAGGCGATGGCCATGCGCCAATCCATCGCAAACAGATACGCAATGGACGCCAGCACCGCGCCCGCGCTGCGCCCCAGCGTGGTGTAGAAATGGGCGGTCAGGCTGTGCAGGGTGCCGATATCGTCGTGCATCGCCTGCTTGACCTCGCCCGAGGCGCGGCTGGTGAACCAGCCCAGCGGCACCTTGGCCAGCCGGCGGGTGATGGCCAGACGCAGCAGGCCGGTGATGCGGTTGTCCGCCAGATGGGCCACCACGTCGCCGGCCAGGATCAGCGTCATGCCGGCGAACAGGCAAAGCAGGCTCAGGCCTACCACCCGCCACAAGACATCGCCGCCCAAGGCGGCCGCGCCCTGGCCCAGCGCCAGCTGCGCGATATGGGCGACGCCGGCCAGCGGCGCCAGGCTCAGCATGGACCCCAAACCCGCCAGCAAGCCGGCGGCGATCAGCCGGCCGCGTATCGGCGCCAGCACGCGGGCGATAGGCCCGGCCGCGGCCGCCTCTCCCAAAACCTCTTCCTCAACACTCATGACAACTCCTCTACGACACGAATTAATGAATGCGGCTTGCACGCACCCTGCCCCAGGCCAACCTCCACGCTGCGGCGGCAAGCCTGCAGGCCGAGCGCGACGTATTTCTCCACCGACGACACCGACACCTGCAGCTCCGCGGCGATATCGCCGTAGCTCATGCCGTTGAGCCGGGACAAGAGCAGGGCCTGGCGCACCTTGAACGATTTGCCCATCAGCGCCAGGTCCACGCCCTTGATCTCCTCCTTCACCAGCGCGCGCGCCTCTTCCGACTGCGCGCGCGGCTCCGGCTGCAAGGCCTGGCTTTCCAGATAACGGGCCTCCAGCCGGCGGCGGCGCAGCAGATCAATCACCTTGCCTTTGGCGATCTGCGCCAAATGGCAGCGCGATTCGTCCGCCGGCGGAAGCCGGCCTTTCTGGATGAGGTGCAGGTAAATGTCGTGAGCCAGCTCCGTCGCATCGTTCGGATTGCCCAACTTGCGCTGCAACAAGCCGCACAGCCAGCCGTGGTGATCCAGGTACAAGCTCCGCAATTGCGACTGAAAAGTGATCGGGCCATTGTCCACGCCCCTCTCCTTTTCACTTGTATTTGCAAATGATAATCATTTTTATTATTATCACCGACATTGTCAATACGTCATACAAGACGTAATCAACCAATGTCCTTTGCATGAATTATGCCGAAAAGCCAGTTTACGGCCGCCGGGCATGACGCATAAGCGCCCCCTCAGCCCGATGGGGCCATGACTGACACGGCCGGAATCCCGCGCCTGCCATGCCGTAGACATCTCATCGCAAGAACCCGCCGCACCCATTCCCAGGGCCGTCATCCCCCGACGACGCGTCCTGTTGACTGGCGACCGTCAAAGGCCTCCCGTCGCCGCCCGCAACGATTATTGGCTGTTGAATTTCAGAAGGAGACCACTCTTGTCGCACCCCCACCCCGACATCCCGTCGCAGCGCCTGCCCCTGAGCCTTCACGAAGAACAATGCTGGCTATTGCAGCAGCAACACCCGGAACGCCTGAACCGCCTTGTCGACGCCTGGCGGCTGGACGAGCAAACGGACCTCGCCCTGCTGACCCTGGCGCTGCAACAGCTGATCCAGGCCCGGCCGGAGCTGAACGCCCGTTACCAGTTCAGCGACGACGGCGATCTGCGCAAATCCCATGTGGACGGCTGGCACCCTTGCATCGCCTTCCCGCGCATGAGCGAAGCCCAGCTGGCCGAGCGCCTGCTCGCGCTGCGCGCGGCGCCCTGGGACGCGGAGACGCAGCCGCCGTTCCAGGCCCTGATCGTCCACACCGAACACAGCGCCGTGCTGGCGCTGAGCCTGCACCCCATCCTGGAGTCGGCCCAGCCCTTCAAGGCCTTGGCGGACGCGCTGGCCCGGGGCTATCGGCAACTGGACGCCGCCCGCCGCCCGCTGACGCTGACGCCGCTGCCCTTGCAGGCCGGCGAGACCGGCTACCGCCCGCCGGCGGCCGCCCAGCCCGCCGCCGACGGCCAGGACGCGATCGCCGCCGTCATCCTGAGCGAACTGCGCGCCGTGCTGGCCGAGCCCGGCATGACGCCGGACGACAACTTCTTCGATTTCGGCGGCCATTCGCTGCTGGCCACCCGCATCATCGGCACGCTGCAAAGCAAGCACGGCATCCAGATCCGCTTCAACGACTTCTTTGAAGCGCCCACCGCCGCCGCGCTGGCCGCGCGCGCCACCGTCAGCGAACAACGCCGTCAGGCCGCGCCGTCCGCCGAAGTGCGGCAAGCGCCGCTGGCGCTGGCGCAAGCCTCGCTGTGGCGCGCCTACGCCGCCTACGACTTCGGCACCATCTTCAACCTGCCCTTCGCGCTGGACTTCCTCGATCCGGTGGACGAAAACCTGTTCCGCCTGGCCTTCACGGACTTGCTGGAACGCCACGCCAGCCTGCGCGCCACCTTCCATCAAGAAGACGGTGCCGCGCTGCAGCGCATCGTGCCGCTGACGGAAATCGGCGGCTACAAGTGGTTCTGGAGCAGCGCGGAGAGCGAGGGGCTGACGCTGGCGGACGAAGCCGCCCACCGCTTCGACCTAAGCCGGGAACTGCCGCTGCGGATACGCTTCTTGCGCCACCCGGCCACCGGCCGCCAGACCCTGTCCTTCCTGGTGCATCACATGGCGATCGACGAATGGTCGCTCAATGTGATGATGGACGAGCTGGCGCTGGCCTACCGCGCCCGCGCCGCCGGCAAGGCGCCGCAATGGGCCGCCCCGGCGCCCTCCTTCCACGCCTTCGCGCTGGAGCAGCAGCGCCAGGGCGTCAACCCGCGCCACATGGACTACTGGACCGCCATGCTGCGCGGCGCCACGCCGGGCCTGCGCCTGCCGGACCCGGGCGCGCCGGCCGCCGCGCCCGACCAGGCCGCCGGCTTCAAGGCCAAATGGCTGGAGTTCAAGCCCGAGCCGGGCACGCAGGAAGCGATCACCGCCTTCGCCAAGCGTCATGACTCCTCGCTGTTCAGCGTGGTCTACACCGCCATCGCGCTGGCCCTGCATAAGCTGGGCGATCTGCCGGAAATCGTGATCGGCACCTCGTCCTCCGGCCGCACCGACGCGGCGTATTTCGACACCGTCGGCTACTTCACCACCATGGTGGCGCATCGGGTGCGCTTCGACCGCGGGCAATCGCTGGGCAGCCTGCTCAAGGACGTGACCCTGACCATCAACGACTCCATGGCCTATGCCGACATTCCGCTGGAACTGGTGCAAAACGCGCTGGGCATGACGCCGGCGGACGGCCTGCTGTTCGACGTCTACGTCCAGGTCCACGCCAACAACGCGCTCAACGGCGCGCTGCCGGCCCCGGACGGTGGCGAGATCCGCTACCGCCAGATCGACCCGGACAAGAGCGAATCCATGTTCGGCCTGCAGTTCGAGATCATGGAGGACGCGCACGACGGCTCGCTGCGCCTGGTCATCACCTACCGCGCGGAACGCTACTCCGCCGCCCAGCTAGAGGCCATCTGCGCCACGCTGCACCGCTTGTTCGCGCTCTTGAGCGCGGGCGATGCCAGCGAGCGGAGGCTGGAAGAGCTGCTGGGCTAAGGCCTATTCCATGCCCGCTGCGCGTCGGTGATACGGCGCGCAAAACCTTGACGCCCCCGCCCTCAAACGAGAGCGGGGGCGTCAATTCCATTAGGCTTCAGAGCCTATTCGCAATCTATTTCACCTTAGCTTGGCCCCAGGAAACCCCGCGTCCGATGCGCCCCGGCCCCGGTCCGCGTGGGTATCGCTACGCTCCACCCACCCTACAGCGACAAGCAGCCTTCGTAGGGTGGGTGGAGCCGCAGGCGATACCCACCAACAGCGCAGCCTGTTCACAATCTTTGTTCAGTGTTTTGAAATTCCGCTAGCACACAGGCAACCCCGCACCCGATGCGCCCCGGCCCCGATCCGCGTGGGTGGAGCCACAGGCGATACCCACCAACAGCTCAGTCTGTTCACAATTTTTGTTCAGTGTTTTGAAATTCCGCTAACCCACAGGCAACCGCGTACCCGACGCGCCCCAGGCCCAGTCCGCGTGGGTATCGCTGCGCTCCACCCACCCTACCGCGACAAGCAGCCTTCGTAGGGTGGGTGGAGCCGCAGGCGATACCCACCAACAGCGCAGCCTGTTCACAATCTTTGTTCCGTGTTTTGAAACGACTCTAGCGCTCAGGCAACCCCGTACCCGACGCGCCCCGGCCCCGATCCGCGTGGGTATCGCTGCGCCCCCCCCTACCGCGACAAGCAGCCTTCGTAGGGTGGGTGGAGCCGCAGGCGATACCCACCGGCCGGTTTAGAACCTAGCCCTGCGGCAGCCCATAATGCTGGAACGCCGAACGCTGCGGCAGGCGATAACGCGGCTGACCCAGCAACTGATTGATGATGGCCGCGTTGCGGATCGGGCCTATGCCCAGGTCCGGCGAGCCCACCCCGTGCTGGAAAATCTCCGCGTTCTGCACAAACACCCGGCCCGGCCCCTGATCGCGGCGGCGGGCGGTGAAATCCTCCTCCACGATGCAATCGCCCTGCGCGTCCACCTCCAGCACCGTCTCCTTCAAGCGCTCAAACCACTGCGGCCAGGCGTGGGCGTAACCGGTGGCCGCGACGATGGCGTCCGTCTCCAGCTGGCAACGCTGGCCCAGCTGCCGGTGATGGCAAGTCATGCGCAGCGCGCCGTCCGCGCCCTGCTCCTCCAGCGCCTCCACATCACAATTGGAATACAGCTTCAGGCCCGGCTCGCGGCCGCCTATCGAACGCTCGTAGAGCAGATCGAAGATATCGCCGATGGTGGAGAAGCTGATGCCCTTGTACAGCAAGCCCTGGCCGGCCACCACCTCGCGGCGCTTCTCGCGCGGGATGCTGTGGAAGTACTGCATATAAGCCGGGGTGAAACACTCCTGCCCCAGCTTGGAAAACTCCATCGGGTGGAAGCCCGGCGCGCGCGTGATCCACTGGATGGACGCCCCGGCCGCCACCTGCTCCGGGCTCAGCTCGCGGAACAGCGCCAGCACGCACTCCGCTGCGCTCTGGCCGGAGCCGATCACGGTGACGCGCCGGCATTGCGACAGCGCTTGTTGATTGGGGATGAACTGGGCGGAATGGATGACCCGCGGGTGACGGCTGGCGCGCGCCCACGCCGGCAGCCACGGCGAAGTGCCCACCCCCACCACCAGATCGCGGCCGGCGTAGCGGCGCATCCCGCCCGACGCGGACTCGCTGTCCACCACGAAACGCCCCGCGTCCGCGTCGTAAGCCACGTCCCGCACCTCCTCGCCAAAGCGGCAGGCCGGCAGCTGCTGCGCGGCCCAGCGGCAGTAATCGTCGTATTCGATGCGCGGCACCAGGGTGTTGTCGTAGTAGTAGAACTGGTAAAGGCGGTCATGCTGGTGCAGATAGTTCAGATAGCTGAGCGGATGCGTGGGGTCCGCCAGCGTGACCAGATCGGCCAGGAACGGCACTTGCAGCGTGGTGCCCGGCAACAGCAAACCCTCATGCCAGCGAAACGCCGGCTTGCGCTCCAGAAACACCCCTTTGATATCCGAGTGACGCGACAACAAAGCCGCCAAGCCCAGATTGAACGGCCCGATGCCGACGCCGGCAACATCTACGTTCGCCATTTCCATATGCGAAAAACTCCCAAGGTTCTATCAAAGGTTCTATCGATTGTCCCCAGGGCGGGATCGCCGCCCCGGGGTAAAAGTGTTTAGAACTTGTCCACGATCTTTTGCACTACCAAGTCCAACGGGACTCAGCTTGCTCGGCGCGAAGAAAACCACGTGCCCGACGCGCCCCAACTCCCTTCAAGCCTGCCGTCGGGTGGCAGGCCCGAGGTTTTAAGCGGCTGCTTGTTCGAGCACCGCGACGTTAGCGCGGTGCGAGTTCAGCCGCGCCTCGGGCCTGACGGGATCCGGCGGGAAGCCGCAGGCCAGGCTTGCAGGGCGGCCTTTGGGGTGAAGGGGAATTTGGCCGAGCAAATTCCCCTTCCTGCCCGCCGGGCAGCCCCGGCAATGCAAACCATCATCCGCGCAGCGGATTCAATGCCTTGGCATTGCCTGCCCTTAAAAAATCGTGAACAAGCCCTTAAGGCTGACCAGCCGCCAGCAAACGCTCCACATCCGCCACATTGCGGCAACGCAGCAGCTGCCCGGGCGACAGCTCGACGGCGAAGGTTTCCCGCATGCGCGCCGCGATGGCTTTCAGATGCTGGGGCAGCAAGCCCATGCTGCTGAAGTCCAGCAGCTCGTCGGCCAGCTCCTGATAGGAACGCCCCAGCACGCCCAGATAAATATCCAGCACCGGGCGCCGGTGCCGCGTCGCCGCGGCCGGCGCCTCGACAACGGCGGGCACCGCCACGCGCTCCGGGGCCGGGGCATGGGCCGGCGCCTGCAACAAGGCGCGCGCGCCGCGGCGGTCCGGCTTGCCGTTTTGCGACAAGGGCAGTTGCGCCACTTGTAAGAAACGCGTGGGCACATGGGATTGCGGCAGGACGCGGCGCGCATGCTCGCGCAGATCCGCCGCGCTCGCCTCCGCGCCGGGCTTGGCCACGTAGAGCGCGCCGATGCCCAACTCCCCCTGCCGCTCGTCTCCCACATCCACCACCAGCACATGGGCCAGCGCCGGATGCTTGATCAGCTCCATCTCGATGTCCGGCAGCGACACCCGCACCCCGCGCACCTTGACGTAGCCGTTGACGCGGCTGTCGAACATCATCACCCCGTCCGGCCGGTAACGGCCGCAGTCGCTGGTGCGGAAGGCGCGCGCCAGCTGGCCGGCCTCGTCGCGCACCGTGACGAAGTCGTGCTGGGTCAGCTCGCCGTTTTCCAGATAGCCCAGCGCCAGATTGACGCCGGCGGTGTGAATGCGTCCGGCCACGCCGGCCGGGCAATGCTCGCCGCGCTCGTTCAGCAGCCAATAGCGGTTGCCGGGCAGCGGCCGGCCATAGGGCACCTTGGCGCTGTCCTCCGCGACGATGTCGTGCCAGATGCTCCAGATCGTGGTTTCCGTCGGCCCGCCCAAGGACAGCAGCCGCGCCGCCGGCAGAACAGCGCGCAAATCCGCGATGATGGACGGCTTGATGTAATCCCCGCCCTGGGCCACCAGCCGCAGGCTTCGCAGCCCGCCGTCGCGCCGGCAAGACAGCAGCATCTCCAGCATCGCCGGCACCGTGCACCACAGCGTGACGCCGTGCTCGTCCACCAGCTGGTTCCAGCGCACCGCGTCCTTCTCCTCGCCCGCCTCCGGCAACACCAGGGTGGCACCGGCGCTCAGGCTGCCCAGCACGTCGAACACCGACATATCGTGGTGCAGCGGCGTCACCGACAGGCACACATCGCGCTGGCTCACCTGCCAATGCTCCAGCGTGGCCCCAATGACATTGGCCGTGGCCCGGTTGCACAGCACCACGCACTTGGGCTTGCCGGTGGTGCCCGAGGTGTACAGGTAATACGCCGGCGTCTCGCTCAGCGACAGCGCCTGCCAGCCGCCGCGCGCAGCCAGCGGCGCGGCCTCGGCCAGCAGTTGCTCCGGCGTGGCCCGCGCATGCTCCGTCGGCAGCGGCTGGGCCGCCACCACCAGGTCCGGCCGGCAGTTGTCCAGCAAATAACGCAGCCGCTCCTCCGGGGACGCCGCGTCTATCGGCACCCACACCACGCCGCTGAAGGCGCAAGCCAGGGTGACGATGGTGTGTTCCGGGCTGCGCGGCAGGCACACCGCCACCACCTGGCCGGCGCTGACGCCGCGTGCCTTCAGCGCCGCCATCGCCCGGGACACCGCCTCGCCCAACTCGCCGTAGCGTATCCGCCGCTGACCGCTGATCAGCGCCACCCGGGCGTTGTCCGGGTCGAAGATATGGGCGGCGATGCGGCCGAGGAAATTCTCGCGCCGCGCCTCGGCTTCCACGCTGTTCAGCCGGTAATGGCCGTAATCCAGCACCCGCCCGGCCGGGGCCTCGAACACGCCGCTGTCCGTCACCTGCTCGATGGCCCGCTCCAACGCGCTCAGCACCGCGCCCACCAGGGCCGGCTCCAGCGCGTCGCGGGCGTAATCGATGTCAAACACCAGCGCGCCGTCCGCCTGCGCGGAAAAACGCAGATCCATCGCCACCTGCGGCGTCTGGGTCAGCCCGCCGATCTGGCGCATTACGCCGTCCGCCGCCGTCGGCCACGACAAGCCATTGGTCACCACCACCGGCAGCGCCGGGCCGGGGCCATGGCTTTCAAACAACATCCGCGCCAAGTCCACGCCGGAGAAGGCCAGATGCTGCAAGCCCTCCATCACATCCGCCTGCAAGCGGCGGCCGCGCTCCGCCAGGCTGTCCAGCCCCGCCGGCCACGTGACCGCGATGAAACTGGAACGGTTGGAGAAACCGCCGGACGGCAGCGGTGCCACCGGCACCGCCACGCACAAGCCGCCCTCGTCCAGCCAGTGCGACAACACCTCCAACACCAGCGCCATCACCGTAGTGTTCTTGAAAAAGCGTTGGCCGTTGCCCAGCTTGCCCAGCCGCTCGAAACGCTCCGCGCTCACCGTCAGGCTTTGCCGCTCATAGCGCGCCACGCCCAATTGATCCAAGGGCTTGCGCCAAGGCAGCCGCGGCGCGGCGCCGCAATCGGCCAGCTTGTTTTTCCAATACAGCGCGTCCGCCTTGCGGGTTTCAGCGGACGCCTCGGCCGCCGCGGCGGCGGCCGGTCTGCTTGGCTCCGCCACGCCCTGGAACAGCTCCAGCATCAGCGCGGCGATGGAGCGGCCGTCAACAATCAAGGCATCGAAACGCGCAAACACCGTCAAGCTGTCGTCCGGCAGCAGGAACAGCGTCAGCTCCCAAGGCGCGTGCTCCAGATCAAACAGCGCGTGGGCGTAATCCTCGCGCGCCGCCGCCACCCGCTCCTGGGCCGCCGCCGGCGACAAGGCGCGCAAATCCACCTCCCGCAGATTCACCCGCGGCTGCGCACGGACCCGCTGCCGCAAGCGCGCAACGTCTATCACCGTGCGCAGGCAATCGTGACGCCGCACCATCTCGCCCAGCCGGGCGCGCAGCAGCGCCGGGTCCATCGTCCCGTGGTATTCGCGGAACTCCTGCATTGCCACCCCGCCCAGCGGCAGCTGCGCGGTGCGGCCCAACAGGTAAGCCTGCTGCAACACCGACAGCGGCGTTTCCGCCTCCGGCTGCGCCAGCGGGCGCTCCAGCGCAGCCGGGTCCGCCGCCACGGCGGTGGCCAGGGCCACGAAATCGTTGAACAGCTGCATGATCCAGTCTTGCGGCAAGGCGTCCAGGCGGATGTCCCAATTGATCAACACCCCGCCGTCCGCGCTGACAATCTGCGCGTCCAAGGCCACCTGCGGCCCCTGCGAAATCACCCAGTTCATCGCGCCGAAGGCGCGCCGCACCCGCTCCGAGAACAGCTCCCCGCCCGGCATGTCCAGCGCCGCGGTGAACACCACCGGGGCGATCTGCGGCGAACGGTGATGGCGGGACAGATCCCGCATCAGGTTCACGCCCGGATAAGCGCAATGGCCGGCGCGCTCCAGCAACTGCGCGGCCAAGTTTCGGCACAGCGCGCCCAAAGTCGGCGCCGCGTCCAAATCCACATCCAGCAACACCAGATTGGCGAACTCCCCGATGATGCGCTCCGCGCCCTCCAACAGCGGCGGCCGCCAGAACACCGGCACATTCAGCCGGAAGCGCCGGTCCCCGGTGGCCGCGCCCAAAGCCTGGGCGAACACGCCCAGCATCAGGCCGGACAGCGTCAGCCGTTGCGCCTTGGCCAGCCGCCGCAAAGCCTGGCGCTGCTCCGGCGCCAGCCAGGCGCACAAGCGCTGGCTGGATGCCGCGCCCGCCGGCCCCTCCCGGCGCGGCAAGGACGGCGCCGGCGCGATATCGGCCAACTGCGCGCGCCACCAATCGCGGTCCCGCTCCCGGGCCGCCTTGAGCCAGGGCTCGTCCCGCGCCCGGTCGCACCACTCAAAGAAGGAAGGCGTGGGCGGCGTCTCCGCGTCCGGGGATTCGTAGAACAGCGCCAAATCCTCCATCAGCACGCGGAAGCTGGACGGGTCCACGGCGATCATGTCCGCGTCCACATGCAGCCGGCTATCGCCCGCGCCAAACAGGCTGATGGAAAAACGAACGGCTTGACCGGTTGCCAGGTCAAGCCGCTGATGAGTCCACTGCTGGCGCTTGGCTTCCAGGCGCTGCGCCAGCGCCTCGCCCTCCAAGGCGGTGAAATCCTCCACCTCCAGATGGGGCGCTTTGTCCGCCGCCGCCAGCGCCTGCATGCCGTCCGCCGTTACGCAGGCGCGCAGCATGGCGTGCTCGCGGCCCAACCGGGCCAGCGCGGCCACCAAACGCGGCAGCTCAATGGCCTGGCCGTCGAACTCCGCATACAAATGCGCAGAGACGCCACCCAGATCGGAATGATCGCCCCGGCCCATCCAGCAGGCCGCCTGCATTGAAGTCAGCTCTCTCATTGCGCACCCATGAAAATTGACAAATGGATTTCTTGCATTTCTTCCATCTCCATATGGCATCTCTAAATGCGAATGATTATAATTTACATTTTTAGCGTGATGCAATGATCCAGGTGAAATCGTCATGACGAATGAAAAAGCAATCAGCACCACCCCGCCGCAAGCCGGCGGCGCGCCTCAAGCAACAGCCGCCAACCCGCGCCAATGGCTGCATGGCCGGCTGCGGCAGTTGCTGGCGGAAGACGGGGAACTGAACCCCACGGAAAACCTGATGTATTACGGCCTGGATTCCCTGCGCCTGATGACGCTGGCCGCGGAGCTCAACGCCCGCGGCATCCCCGTGCGCACGGAAGAATTGAGCCGCTCCCCCACCCTGGCGGGCTGGGAAGCGCTGCTGGACGCCCGGCAAGCGGACGCTTGAAGAATGGCCGAGGCCGGCGCGCAGAACCGGCCCTTGGAACCTGTTTACGACCTGCCGCGCGTCGTGAGACGCCCCACGGTGAGTACGGCTTCGAAATGCTCATGCGCCACAAGTGCATGCCGCTTCCTCAGCCGCAACGCCTTGTCTCGCGCTTGCTCGCCAGAGCGTAAACACGCACTAAAAACCACTAACAAAACCCTAAAACAGACAAAACCGGGCGCCAACCCACGCCCAGCCAACAAGGAAGAACACCAGCAATACCCACCCACCAAGAACCCATTCACGATCTTGCAAGCCGACAAGACAAGGCGAGAACAGCCGAGAAAGCGGAATGCGCGCAGAGTGCATGAGCATTTCGAAAGCGTTCTCAACGCCCTGTCTAAGCTATCCCGTCGCCGCGCGGCGGATCGTGAACAGGTTCTGAGAAACCACGGAGTCACCCATGTCGCTGTCCCAACTTGACCAAAACCGTATCGAATCTTTTTGGCAGTACTGCTTGCAACACCAATATTTCAATCTCGCTTATCCAGAGTCAGCCGACTTCGACTACGCCCCCTTGCACCGCTTCCTGCGCTTCTCCATCAACAACTGCGGCGACTGGAACGAAAGCAGCAACTACCTGCTGAATTCCTTCGACTTCGAACGCGAAGTCATGCACTTCTTCGCCGAACTGTTCCACATCCCCTTTGACCAAAGCTGGGGCTACGTGACCAACGGCGGCACCGAAGGCAATATGTTCGGCTGCTACCTCGCCCGCGAACTGTTCCCGGACGCCACGCTGTACTACTCCAAGGACAGCCACTACTCCGTGGCCAAGATCATCAAGCTGCTGCGCATCAAATCCCGCGCGGTGGATTCCCTGCCCAGCGGCGAAATCGACTACGACGACCTGGTGGCCAAAATCCAGCAAGACCAGGAACGCCACCCCATCGTCTTCGTCAACGTCGGCACCACCATGAAAGGCGCCGTGGACGACATCGGCGTCATCCAGGACAAGCTGGCTAAGGCCGGCATCCCGCGGCGGGATTACTACCTGCACGCGGACGCCGCACTCAGCGGCATGATCCTGCCCTTTGTCGACAGCCCGCAGCCTTACTCCTTCGCCGACGGCATCGACTCCATCAGCGTGTCCGGCCACAAGATGATAGGCTCGCCCATGCCGTGCGGCATCGTGCTGGCCAAACGCAGCAATGTGTCGCGCATCTCCGTGGAAATCGACTACATCTCCGCCAACGACCAAACCATCAGCGGCTCCCGCAACGGTCACACCCCCATGATGTTGTGGGCGGCCATCAAGAGCCGGCCGCTGGCGGAATGGCGCCGCAAAGTGCGCCATTGCCTGGACATGGCCCAATACGCGATAGACCGTTTCCAGTCCGCCGGCATCCAGGCTTGGCGCTGCAAGAACTCCATCACCGTGGTCTTTCCCAGCCCGTCTGAACCGGTATGCAACAAACACGGCCTGGCCAGATCCGGCGGCGCGGCCCACCTGATCACCACGCCCCACCACCACGACAGCCAGCGGCTGGACCGCCTGATTGACGACATCATCCAAGACCTGGGCGCCGTGACGGCCCCGGCCGGCGCCGCCATGAACGCGGCTTAGAGCCTATTGACGATCTGCTGCGCGTCGTGAGACGTGACACGGTGGCACCGCTCCGAAATGCTCATGTACCGGAGCTACATTCCGCTTTTTTAGCCGCAGCGCCCTGTCTCGCTCTAGCTCGCAAGATCGTAAACGCCTTCTTAGAACCAGCGTATGACCGCAGCGCCGCGGCGCTGCAACGCCAAAAGCCGCCCGTAAAGGGCGGCTTTCTGCTGTAATCCCCACCCCGGCCCGCCGCCGCCTTGACGCTGGGCCTTGCCCCCCTTACTCTGCCCATGCGCTGCGCCAAATAACGCAGCCATGGGCTGGGAGGCCCTTTCACACATTCGGACGAACCGCTTGGCCGTGGTTCGCCGTGTCCATGCGTTAGCCACAACCGGGCGGGCGCATGGCATTGAGCCCTCCGGGGCTGCCGCTAATGTGTCGGTCCTCCCACTTTGTCATGTGCCTGCCCACGCCTCCCATGCGTGCCGCGCAGGCTTCCTTAAGCAAATGTTTGTGGAGGCCATAGTGAACATATTGAATATCTCCCAACCAAACCCCGACCCCGACGCCTTGATGGAAACCCTCGCCGCCAGCGCCACCCCTGTCCTGCAACAGCTGCAAGACCTGCTGACAGCGCTGCGCGTCAACGCCCAGGGTTGCTCGGAACTGGAAACATTGAGCCAACAGCTGGACCGCCGCTATCTGGACGTGGACGAAAGCATCACCCGCGGCACCATGCACCTCCACTACGCCAGCCAAAACCTGCACGCGCTGCTGACCCTGCTGCAAAGCTGCCCGGAAGACAAAACGCTGAACTGTGACCAAATCGTGACCTTGCTGGAACCGGTGCGGCAGGAACTACAAACCAGCCACAGACTGATTGGCTCGGTGATGTAGATGTGAAAACGCCGCAGCGGGCGCTGCGGCGTTGCCGACTATGCTGTTACAGCCAAAACCATCAATCAAACAACGATTCTTGCCGCTGCGCCAGTTCCGGGCATGCCTGATCCAACAACTGGTCCAGAGTCAGTCCGGAAGGCTCGGCCAGCTTCTTCCTGGAAATCGTTTTACCTTTGACCGCGCTGAGCTCAACGCCGGCATGCTCGGCCAGCAATTGCCGATCCGCCAGATTGCCCGTCACGATGTAGTAATACCGAGCGGCAAACGACCACCACTCCTGCTCAATAATCTCCGGCTCCAGCCGGTATACCAAGCCGCTTGGCGACGCGACAATCGCCGCCAAACGGTCCGCGCTGACCGCCACCAAGGCCGTGATCTTGCTGCCGTCGGACTCGCCCTCCACCTCCCCGGCAACGCCATCCTGCAAGGGCAAACCCGCGCTCCGCATTCTCGCCAGCAAGCGAGCCGGGTCCGCAACAAGCTCTTTTGTCTCCCAGGTGACATCCTGATTATTCAAATCCACTCGTGCATTCATTTACTGTCTTTCGCATTTTTCGTATTAATACTGCGCCTACAAGCTAAGCCTAATGATCACCGCTACTCGCGCTGCCGATACCAGACAGTGTGCTGCCATAACTTGATCTAGGGAAGCCCGGCCTCGCCGCTCAAGCACCGGCCGGCGCGTGAGAGGGTGGGCTGAGCACCGGCGTCGCATCGTCAAAACGCGCATACCAGCTCACGGTTTCGGACTTATCGAACCCATTCTGTTGAGGCGGGTGGTAATGCAGGGAGCCTGGTTCCGTGGTGCGAATTGGTTTCACTACATGATTCACTGCCACATAGGAAATGGGGGCGCCGTCTTCCGGTGCGCCAAGGTCAGGGTACTCTCCGGCTTGGATAATCAAGCCACCAGGGTAGGTGCTCATAACGATATTCGGCCAGCTTGCTAGCTGAGCGCGGAGTGATGTTTCTCCTCCCAATTTCTGAACGAACTGACTCCCCAAAATGGTGAGCCAGTTGGCGCCTTTGATATGGTTTTGCAACTCGTGCGCACCGGCAGAAAACGACATGCTGTCCACATCCAGCCCAATGAAACGCTGCGCCAGTTCGTACTCATTGGGCAAGTAGCGGTCAAAGTCATAAGGTAGGACTGGCGATAGGCCGCCATAGCCATGAATGGGGGAGAGAGCATTACAAACAAACTGAACTAAATTCTGATAAATAGAGGTGCCGTTTTTCTCAAACAATAAGGTATGCGACAGAGTGAACTTCAAATAGGATTTATGCCCCCACGTTTCGTGTAGTTCCCGTCGTGTCAGACACTGCATCGCATAGGCGGGCGCCCACTCCGGAGTGGGCTCTGAACTTATCGTCCACTCTAGCGCATCGTGCGGATCGGTATTGGCAAGAGCGGTACTTCTATTGGCGGCATAGCCATCCTTGGCCATCTTGGTGTACTTGCCAGAGCCAATCTGTTTCCCTCTTAGATGAGAGCCGAACTTGTCGTAGAAAGCATCAAAGCACGCCACTATTTTTTTGCGTACCGCAATTGAACTGCCGCCTTCAAAGAAAAAAGTGGCAATCAGACCTGGGCGCACAACAATGGCATCATCCGTGCCCAGGGTCCAAACCAGCTCATCTTGGTATTGCTGTAGTCGCTGTAATTGTCGTGGAGTTTCTACTTGCTCCATTGCTCCATCCCTAACCCATCTGCATGCCTGCGGATGCTTAAGCGTTCCTCTTCAATGGCTCATCTGCTGCCGGAGACCGGTTCTCGATACCAGATCGTGCTGCCATACGTTGAGTGCGAGAAATCAGGCATAAGCTCACCTTGGGTGAAATATTGCCGAGAGTTCTCCATGGCGGGCGTCCACCAATGTCCGCTCTCAGGACAAGGCTTGCCGGCCTCGCACCTAGCTCCATGCTCCGATTGTGCTGGTAGCGACTCCCCCTTCGGCAACGGGGTAGCGTCGAAGCGCGCATACCAGCTTACGGTTTCGGACTTGTCGAACCCATTTTGTTGAGGCAGGTGGTAATGCAGGGAGCCTGGCTCGGTGGTACGTATCGATCTCACCAAGTGACTGACCACCACATAGGGCTCCGGAGGGCGGGCATTAGGCGCGCCCAAGTCAGGGTATGGGCCCGCCTGAATCATCAGTCCGCTTGTATATCGGCGTATGGAAATATCGTGCCAGGGCGCTAGCTTAGCGCGAATCACTTCTTCGCCATCCAACTGCTCTACGAACTCATTTCCCAGAATCGTGTACCAGTCTGCGCCCTTGATATGACTCTTCAACTCGAAGCCTCCGGCGCTGAAGGAGCGGGTATCGATATTCAAGCCGATAAACCGCTGCGCAAGCTCATACTCATTGGGCAAGTACCGATGATAGTCATATGGCAGGATGGGAGACAGGCCACCATAACCATGAACCGGTTGTAAGGCGTCACAGATGAAGGCTAGCAGCTGTTGGTACTGACCAAGGCTTGCTTCATCGAACACAGTGGCCGCGGGCAGCACGATTTTGAAAAATGACTTGTCGCCCCAGCCTTCGTGAATGCTTTGCTGCGTCAAGCAGGAAACCGAGTATTCCGGAGCCAAGTCCGGCACGGCTTCGCTACTGACAAACCACTCAATCCGCTCATGCGGATCAGTGATGGCCAAGATTTTGTCTTTGGACTTCTGATAATCGGATGCGCCCATTTTCCTGGTTTTGGCATCCATGTATTTCTGCCCTTTTAGCTTCGCGCCAAAGAGGGAGTAGAAGCTGTCGAAGCACTCGATGAGCTTTGCCCTGACCTCGACCGTGCTGCCCTTCTCAAAGAAAAAAGTGGCAATCAAGCCAGGACGGATGACGATGCCCTCATCGGGCTCCAAGCTCCAAGTCAGCTCGTCTTGGTATGTTTCAAGCCGTTGCAATTGCTGCGGTATTTCTACCTGTTCCATTTCTCAATTCCTAACTCATGCCATCAGAGGTCTGTCGTTACTTGAAACCGTGGCGCCTCCCAGTATGGCGACGCAGGCAATAAAGGCCGCGACCAACTCGGCAGGCAATGCCATCACCATCAAGGCAACGGCCGCCACCACCAACACGATGCCCACCACAACCTTGCCGACATTAAGCAGAATCTGCCCCCACTGAATCTGGCTAATCTCATTCCAGGCAATGTCGCAATAACGCTCAATTTTGGCCCACGCGGCTTTCAACTGCTCCTCGGTCCAGCGGACCAGCGCTTTCCCCTGCGCATTGACCCAAGTCCAAGTTTTTTCGGACTTATCCCGGACCCAGCGGCCTGACTCTAACAGCCAAGCAGCCTCTTTTTCCAGCCAGGCTTGAGTATCTTCAGCCAAGCCCTGCATGCCTTTCTTCGTATCCGACCATACTTCGGCAACTCCTCGCTGCAACTGCGTGCCCCAATCCTGGAGGTAACCTGGAGTCTTTACCGGAACCGGGCTGTAGATCGGTGCGGGTACTCGTTGGGTTTGCGATTTGGGCTTGGTTTTTGGCTGCGGACTGAAGACTGGTACTTTTTTAGGCTCGGGAACCCTCTTCTTCCTTTTGTCGATAACATCCAAGACGGTAAACCGGTCATCTCCACCGGCAATGCGCTTGTAGGCGTCCTCCTGACCTCGACTAAGCTCATCCCCCGGAAATTTTACCTCCACTACCCGAGCCAAATTATCCCCATGCGGTGCGCCGTCATGATCGGGGGCTGCGCGCCCCGGCCAACGAGTTTCCTTGTCCTTCACAATCACCAGGTCCGGCCGTCGTAAATAGCCCTTCGACAAACCTTTGGGGAAGGGGGTAATAGTGTGTCGCCGGTTTGGTCCGTCTTCTCGGCGACTTGGACTCAGAAAGGGCGTTGGGGGGTTGCGGGTCATATCGAAGTTGACTTCCGCCTTATAGAACCACTTGTAATCGTGGCTGTTTTCATCCAGACGAATCAGGATCGACATGGTGATTTGCCGCATATTGAGCTGGTAGGTGCGGCCGGTCTTTTTACTGGTCGCCCCTACGGACTTGGGCGACAGAATCGCCACGTCAGCCTTCTCGGTCAGGTAGGGCTTATTGCCCGGGTGAGGCAGCATTGCATACTCGGGGCGCTCTTCCACGATGGTCATCGTGCCGCCGGCGGGTTGATAGTTGGCCATCAAGCATTCTCTCCATTGTCGTCTTTCAATTGCAGCCCGCGTTCCGCCTGACCGGTGCCGTAGCCATACAAGGTGTACTCCTGCTCGACGGGAGGCTTGGGTGCCTCAAGCTTGACCGGCTGGGAACTTGGAGTGAAGGCAGTGCTGGTTCTGCCCTCCCAGTCGGTGTAACCCGGAATCACACGGCCATTCGGCAGCTTGAGCCGGTAAGCCTTGTCCACCAGCGGCTCGCCCGTCTTTTCATCCTGCAGGATATAGCTGCGTTGGTAGCCTTTTGGCATGGACGGCATGGGCATGGAGACGCTGGCCGGCCCGCTCAATACATGACTGCTGCCCTTGATGCTGACCGTGCCCGGGCAGTGCACTTCGATGTCCCCGCCTTTGAGGCGGATATAGCCGCCGCCGCTGGTCAGCAGAATCTCGTCCTTGGCCGCAATGGTGATGCGTTCCTTGCAGGAGGTGATGGTGACGTCCTTGTCCGCCGTCAGCTCAATGCTGTCGCTTTGCGCCTGTAGCTGAATCTTGCCCTTGGCGGCTATCCACTTCATCGCCACCTGATCCGCCACGCCGGCCACGAACAGGCTGATATGCTTGCCGACGTTATGAATCCAGCGCCGGCCGCTGCTCTGATTGGCGTCGCGCTGCGCCACCAGATTGAGATGGGTTTCCGCGGTCAGGGTCTGGCTTTGCCCGGACAGGCTGGCAATGCCGGCCGGCGCGGACAGCACCAGCAAGGCTTGCTGGCCAGCCTGTTCTTTGGCGGTTTTGCTGTCTGGATCGGTATTGCTGCCGGCCTCCCAGGCCTCCAGCGCCTGCAACTGGTGCAGCACATGGCCTTGTTCCCGTTTGCCGCTGCTGGCGTTGTCGTCGCCAATGCCGTCCGGCCCGGTTTCCATGGTGTCGGCCTGCTGCGTGGCGGCGGTTTCGGCCAGCGCCTGACTCAAGGCCACCGCCGCTTGTAGCTGGCTGTTGGCCTGCTCCCGCGCCAGTTGCTTGCCGGCGCCGCCGCCTTGCGCCTCCGTGGACAGCAGCAGGCCGTGGGCGGCGCGGATGGCGCCGTGCTGGTCCGTCCGCAGCTCAAAACCGTCGCCGCGCGGCTGGGCCTGGCCATTGCTGCGCGGGTGGGTGAGGAAGCCTTGGTTGAGCTGGGTCTTGCCCGCCTCGCTGGACAGCTTGGCGCGTACTTCGCCGGGGGTGTCGTCAAACAGCAGCTCGTTATAACCGCCGCCCTGATGCTCTTTGGATTTGATGCCGGACAGCGTCTTATTGGCCGGCAGGCTGCCGGCGCCGCTGAAGTCCGGCGCGGGATGGCTGCCGTTGTAGACCACGGCCTTGACCACCGGGCGATCGATATCGCCTTCGATAAAGTCCACCAGCACTTCCTGGCCGATGCGCGGCAGGAACTGATGACCCCAGCCAGCGCCGGCGGACGGCATCGCCACCCGCACCCAGCAGGAGGACTTGTCGTCCATGCCCGCGCCAATGCCGGGATGCTCTTCCGGACGCTGCCAATGGAACTGAATCTTGATGCGGCCGTGCTCGTCGGTATGCACTTCTCCGGGGCTCTCCGCCCCGGCATCGCCGCTGGCCGGCCCCACCACGGTGGCGGTTTGCACGCCCAGGCTGGTGGGCTTGGCGTGAGCGGTGCCGGCATAAGCCGGCGTCAGAGGAATGCCACGGCGCTGGGCCTGGATGGCGGCGCTGAACGGCGCGGCGTCAGCCTCCGCGCCCAGGTACTGCGCCAGATCCCGCGGCAGATTGTTGCGCGCCTGAAAGCGCTGGCCGGTAACAACAAACTGGCGTTTCTCCTCCGCGTCGTCCTCATGCGCGGGGTGATCGTCCAGACGGAACCACTCACCCGGCAGCAAGCCGCGCACCGCGCCGCTGCCGCTGAAGGTCTTGGCCTGCAAATCGTTAGCCTGCTGCCGCAGCACGGCATAGCGGCCCAGCTGCTGCTCGTCCCCGGCGTAATACAGGCCCGGCACATCGTAATGGCCCAGGCTGCTTTGCAAGGCCTGACCAAACTGGCCCTGCTCCACCCGGCTGGTTTCCCGGCCTTGCTGGGTGAGCACCGGCTTGTAATCGTAACTGGCCAGCGCGCTGGCGCCAGGGACAATCTGGCGCGCGGCCTCCCAGCCCGTCAGGCCATCCTCTTCCTCGGTGGCGTCGCTGCGGTGGAAGCGCACCCGCTGCAGCGGGGAGGCCGGCAAGGCGTGGGCATCGTCAAAGATGGAAAGCTCCACCCGCGGCCCGTCCGCCTCCAAGTGGCGGAAACGCCAGGCGTAACCCTCTTCATGCAAGAGGCGGACGATGAAATCGTAATCGCTCTCGCGGTATTGCAGCGCATAGCTGCGCGGCGTGGCCGGCTTGAGCTGCAAGGCCAGCGTTTGCACGCGGGCGAAGATGGGGTTGGCTTGCTGATGTTCACTGAGGATTTGTTTGACGATGTCCGGCACGGACAGGTCTTGGAATACCCGGGAAGTCCTGCTATGGCGCAGCAAGGCGAACGGCGCTTCCACGACCAGTTGATAGCGGGCAAAGCCGCCATCCGACCCCGCCAAACTGGCCTGGCTGACCACGCCGCAACGGATCGCCTCGCCCCCCTCCGCGCCCTGGATGCCTATGCGGGCCGGCTGGCCCAGCAAGGTCTTCAGCGGGATATTGCCGTCCGGGGACAAGCAGGTCAGCGTATAGCGATAAGGCTGGGAAATCCCCTCCTCGCCCTCTAGGCTGAGCGGCAGCAGCTGTTCTGCGGCGAACTGCCCCTCCCCAAGCTGCAAGGTCAACATCCGGTTGTCCTGGCCAAAGGCGGAAGCAAAGCTGGCCAACAGTGCATTCAGGTCCATCGGCATTCCAAACGAAAACACCGCCAAGCGGCGGTATGACATTGAAAATAAGCCTGAAATTTTATGAAGTTAGGAAGACAGTCACAAGCTGGCGTGGTCTGGGAATGCGTTCTCTTGGACTAAAGGACAGGTATAGGTGTTGGGGGAGTGCGAGGTGGCTTGGAGGGCTGGGGGTGGTTCGTAGTGGGGTGGCAAATAATGTGACGGGGAATACGCACTGGTCATGGGATGACTTGCGGGGTGATGTGAATGTATAAACGCCGCAGCGAGAGTTGCGGCGTTCCTTACAGACAGACAAAAAAGCTTAGTCCGTCTCTACCTGGACATTCTTTTTGAGGCCGCTCCATGCAACGAACAAGTCTGGTGTGCCGCTAAACTTGGATGAATACCTAATTCACTGCTCACCCACTAGGCGTGGGACGGGCCAAATAGAATCAATACGAAAGCATCTAGGATCCGAACTCTTTACCGGGACTGCTCTGAGACAAATTTTTGCAAAATTGCAGCCGACGGATAGCTGGACATGGACGCAATACCATCTGCTAATGCTACCGGGTAGAGAGCCCCTTCGTAACTGTGACTAACAATACCCGGGAT
The DNA here is from genome assembly GCF_020544465.1 of Chromobacterium rhizoryzae. Classification (NCBI taxonomy): domain Bacteria; kingdom Pseudomonadati; phylum Pseudomonadota; class Betaproteobacteria; order Neisseriales; family Chromobacteriaceae; genus Chromobacterium; species Chromobacterium rhizoryzae. Next base: position 151,550 of record NZ_CP066126.1, on the reverse strand, counting down.
GGTAGCAAGGATACGTTGCAGGCCGATTAGATTTATATCTAACGGCTTGTTGATGTCCTCCTGATACTCTCCTACTGGGACGTTAAGAACCATATACAGACCCGGGTCCACCTTTACATACAGCTTTTCGCCCCAGTTTGTACGCAGACCATAAGGGGTGTTGAGCTCCGGCGCCCGGTTAACTTCGCGCCTAACATAAGCATGACTCAGAGCGGCGAATGTCATGGGCTCACCACGCTCTTGCGGAGGAGCAAAGCGCACAATAGATGACAAGTGATCCCTGAACTTGCCGCTTTTTTCCAGACCAATCACATGCACTGGCCGCTGCTGTTGCTTCACGTATTCAAAGAAATCCCGGATATTGGGTACCATTTTGGAATACTGGCTGCGCAATGTAAGTGGACCATCCTTGATAAACAGGGTGTCGCTTACTAGCTGCTTGTCAGTGTGATGCCACATCAACCGAATGGCAGTGAACAGCATTAGGTGCTCCATCACCAGCATATATCCAGAGGCAACAGAATCGGGTGCGCTATCCTCATCCATTTCCAGGTGAAAACCCCAAACGTCAGACAAGAACACCTTGCCCTCACAGAATGGACAAGACATTTCATCAGCATCGTATGGCAAGCCTTCTTTGATCTCTTCGCCACAACACGGACAAGCAAATCCAGGGGATGGACTATACCAGGCAGGATCCCATTTTCGGTATGCCAACCATTTGAGGGTTTCGTAGAAAGCTCCGTTTTGATCAACCTTTATAGAATCACGTACGATATGCCGTATAGTCAACAAGTTACTGCCCTTGCTTGTACGCACGTTTCTAAGAGGAAAAACGGTGGCATGTTGGATGCCGCTACCGGTAAGAATTTCTCGTAGTAACAAGGGGTGCGGATGCTCTTTATCAATAGATTCCAACCTGGTTTGATCCAACATCAGCAAAGCTGTTTTAACAAACGCAACCTCTTTAGGTGGCTTTTGTTCGGTGGTTACAGCAACAAAAGAGCCATCTGTAGCCCAGATATTGCGCAGGGGCTTTATCCCATCCGAGTTGAACGTTTCCCAAAGCGTGCCAGCTGGATCAGCTATCATTTTTTCAGGGCTCTCGAAATCCTCCACAAGAGCTTTGACCCAATCGCTTTCGATGACTGACAAATGGCCCAGCTTGGATGCAGCCTGTCCCGGCAGGCGCAAACCTTTTTCAAATGACATGGCTAGTCTCGCTATTCTTATTGGTTTGCTACAGCCACAGCATCTGCAGCAAATCGATCGGCCTGGACTGGAATAACAAACCTATGCGACATAGTCAGCATTCGCATGTACCCCGGGGTTTTGGCACGCAGAATGTCTTCCTCAATCCCCGAAAACGCAATCTGGACACGGGAGAGCGACTTGGTCTCATCCTGACTTGAAAGATGACCAACAAAGAAGTTTTCTGTTTGCGCCAGCAATTCTTTATTAATAGTTGAAGGAGACTGCGTCGAATACACCATACCGATGTGAAACTTTGCTCCTTCTTTAGCAAAGCGTGCATAAACACCCGTCAGATCCTTGCTCTCTGGTGGGAACAGGTTGTGTGCTTCCTCGAAGTAGAGCTGAACAAACCTATTGCCCAGTTCGTTGTTAACGAACTTCGTCTCTTGCGCACGGAATACCGCATTGGACAACATGTTGGAAAAATACTTCCGAATGGTGTCATTTGCATTACCGAGATCTAGGATGACCGTCTGGCCTTCGGCCAAAAGTCGAAGAATCTCTCCCTGAAAGTCACTTGCGTTTGACGCGTGATAGCTTCGATAAGCACGGATAACCGTCGGGCCAGAGCCTGTAGCTGGATTCAAGAACTCAAGTAATGCCACTGCGTCTGGGTCGAATGACGGGCGTCCATCACGCCCAAGTAAGCAGGGTTCATTGGGTGCCTCGCGCCTGAACTGCGCAATCACTTCCAACTCTGACAGCAATTGGTCCAAATTGGTTGGATTATCTGGAATAGACTGGTTTGGTCGCACCAATCCATATGCGGCCGTACGTAGATTCTGATTAAAGTGACAATCAAAATGTTGAACGTACCGAGTAGCGATCAGGTTCATCCGGCGTAGCCGTGCCTCATCGGAAGCAAATCCAGCCTTGTGCAGAATTGCCCAGTACATCTGGATCTTACGAACTGATCTCGACTTGTCTGACTCGTTCATGTTTGGCAGTTCTGCCAAATCTGGCAACTTCACCTCTGCGAAGCTACGGATGTAGTTGGACATCTTGTTGTCCTGGGCCAACATGGCCCCCAAGACATCCAAACATGAGGCTGGCTGCTCATAGAAATTCAGCCTGAGAGGTCGAGATGGTGTCCCATCACGAGCAGTCAATGCGTAAACCTGGCAACGAGCCTCGTTAGCAGAACGGAGGGACCGGTTACCATCTTGTGGATTGTCGTTCGCATACTCACCGTTGATGTCAAAAATCAGCTGACCGACCGACTGATCTTCATCAGTCGCATCCAATATACCCTGAGCCAGCAGCTTGACCACATTGGACTTACCCAGACGTGTCTTACCGAACATGGCGGTTCGGCAACCCTTGAAGTCATTCATGGAAATACGTACTGGGATATCGAAGCTCTTACCGGTACTAGTAAAGCAACACTCCATCGTGCGTAACTTGCCGAGTTTGACTTGCTGCTCAGACTTGACCATACCATTTACTATCAGCTTGAGTAGAGCCTCGTCCGGCGAGTAGACTTTATAGCGGTGAGCACTCACCACATTATTGACGTCACCAGAGAATGCAAGCTTTTGCATATTCTCTGGATCTGCGTAGAACATCCCTAGCACATCACAATCTAGCGCGCCCCACTGAAGTTCGCTCTGAGTCCACACGTCCAGCTCAGGCATGGCTTTCTTATGAAGCTCAAAGTAGGTTTGCTGCACCTGATTGGTAAGTGGCGTCGGCGATACGCCTGTTACTCGCAACAATGTGAAATGGGGAGGTGCCTTTTGTGCATTCTCGGGGGTCATGATTAGGAATGAGCCGCGAGGAATTCCTCCTACTGCCAGTTTGTACGGGTCACTGGTTATGATTCTTGCAGTGTCATAGCCCAATTCAAGCACATAGCCCACAAAGCGCATCTTGTCGATCTGCTTGCCACTTTCTAAAGTTTCCTCATTCTGTAGAAAGGCACGCAAGGCCTCAATTGGGTTACCTTTTGTGGCGGATGCATGGACCATCTGATCAAGATTCATAACCTACCCTTTTTAAATATTTGCTAGCACGATCAGTTCTTCAAAATTCTTACGACTGGCACTCTTGGCGGAAATACTGGAGTTGCGTGCAACTTGGATAAGCTGAAACTCCATGCCGCAGTAGAGCTCTCGCACTGATTCGTGATTTGCATTCGTGCAAATCAATTTGACGCCGCGCTGCGCCGCCCTTGTCAAGGTAGCAGCCAAGCGTTGCTGATCCTCCCACGAGAAGAGAATTTCGTTGTATTTGATGAATCCGTTGTAGTTATGACGCACGGTGTATGGTGGATCCGCAAAAACGAAATCTCCTTCTACTGCCTCATCGATTAAAGCTTCAAAATCAGATACCCGCAGCTCAGCATTTTGAAGAAGACTTGATATTTCTTTAAAGCTATCCGTCTCCAACACAACTTTGGATTTAGAGCCACGCGGCACATTGAACTTACCCTGGCGGTTTACCCGGTAAATGCCGTTAAAGCATGTGCGATTGAGATATATAAAGCGCGAAGCACGTTGTACCGTATTGCGAGGCATGCGCTCCCGGGTACGATAGAAGTAATCGGGATCATCTTTATGCGCGCGTTGCCGGTACTTAAGACTGCGCTCAAGAGCTCCCCAATCAAACTGAATCCCGCGATAAGCACAGATCAACTCTTCATTAAGGTCACCAAGAATTGCCTCTTGTGGCTGTAGGTGAAAGTAGACCGAACCGGCGCCTAAAAATGGTTCGATATAACGGTTAAACTGTGTAGGTAATAGGTGTGCGTACTTGCTTACAAACCATCTCTTCCCCCCTGCCCACGCCAAAAAAGGGATTAAACGGCTGCGCTGACGGACTTTGAACTCATTCTGCGCATGCTGTTCATTAGTCATTATGCATTCACCTCGCACTGTTGACTTTATATGAATTTTTATTTATATGACAATAGTATTTTTAACTTACATTTTAAATCTTAATAGCTCATTCAATTCACTCGATGATGGAATAAGTCTCAATAACCGAGTGTGTACAGACGGCCATAAACCACCCTTTTCGTATTGCCTTACTAGCCGACGGCTTTGACCAACATGTGGTCCTGCTTCCACTCGGACTTCAACACCCATCAGTTACCACCATTAAGACAAAAAATGGCCTCCATTTTTGGAGGCCATCTATTAATCTGGTTGCCGGGCACAAAATCCCAAAAATCCAGAAAAGTGGGAGATATCTAAATATCCGCGGGCTCCTACACCCTCTGTAGGATCCCATCTTCCTCTAGATGAGCCCCACGACAGATCAACGGGGTTCTAGACGAAAGTGGGACGGAGGCGGTACGGGCGTCCCATCTTCCTGGAAGATCCTCTCCCAGGCCTTTCGCCGCCGCTGCACCGTGTCCCGCCACTTGATCGGATCCCCCACCTGATATCTCTCGATAAATCGGGTAAGCGTATCGGTGCGAGTATATACCAGTTGGCGGCAAGCTTCGATGCTGGTGCCGCGCAGCGGGTAGATGGCTAAGTGCTTGAGCATGTTCATCACTTTCCTGGGCGAGCGGCCGGTCAGGTCTGCGATCTCGGTACCGAAGATGTACTGCCGCAGGAAGCGGTCGACATCTGCTTTGCGCACTCTGGAGCCTTGGTGCTTCTGGTTGCCCAGCTTGTGCGAGCGGATGTAATCGTTCTGCGTCAGCCAGTACGCCACCTGCTGCTTCACCCCCAGCACTTCGGCCAACTCCGGAATGGTGACCCAGTTGGCCCGATCCGTGGGAAGGCTGGCTCGCCACAGCTGCAAGGCCTTGCGCTTGAACACCCAGCGCGTGATCCCGGTCTTGCCGATGAGGGTGGCGCAGACGGCCAGCTTGCCTGCCTGGATCTCCTCAACCAACGACACGACTTCGTCGGCATTCCACTGCCAATAGTGCAGCACGTCGGCCAGCGAAGTTTCGTCTTCATCGAGAGAATAGACCCGCGGCAGCGCCTCGCCGAACTCGGCCAACTGATAGACCTCCGAGCTGGAAATGCACCATGGCAGCAAAGGCTGGTCGTTGACTCGGCGGGCGGAGGGGAACAGCAGCTTCAGGATCCGTCGCATCCGCACCTTGCCCAGACCCAGCACCTCCATGGCCTTGGTCATGGTGATTTCCCCCGCAAGTTGTTCCTCCACCTGGATCAGCCGGTCTTTGCGCACCATCAGGAAGCGGCGGCCTTTGCTGCTGATGGTTTCTTGCCCTTCCAGTTGCCCGGAACGGATCAGGTAGCGCAGCCGCGCCATGGAGATACCGAGTCGGTCGGCCGCCGCCTTGCCAGGAATCCACTGGATGTTCTCCAGGACCTCGATGGTGAACCGGCGATTCCGTCTGGCCACACCGCCTTTCCAGCGCTGCGTCACCCATTGCTCGAAAGCCTCGCGCACCGGGAGGTAGACCCCATCGCGAAGTCCTCCCAGATAAAGGTAGCGGTAGGCCTCCTCAAAAACGGTATTCAGGCTGATCTGTGGATCCCCACTGGACGTCTGCAGTGTGTCGAGCGCCTCATGGAATTTCTCGGGCCAGAAGACCAGCACTTCCGCCGCTAATGAGGTGATGGGCCAGGAGACTTCCAGTAAGCCCGCATTAGCGATTTTGAGAGGTCTGAGCGTCGCGACCGGATTCATATAGGTGCCCAGATAACGGATCAGTCGCAGGGTTTGCTCCAGGCTGAGTCTTTGGAAGGGATAGCCATGCGCTTGTGGAACGGATTGCTGCAACAGCATTTGTTCCAGCGTTTCCGCCAGCAAAATGGCGGCCGCAGGCGCTTCTTCCGGGATCTCCCGACGCAGATCGGCGCCGCAGTTGCAGCGGAGCAGGCTGTCCCGGTGCCAGGTAAGCGACTCGCCGCAACTGGAACAATGGTCCACCAGCCAGGTGCCGTGCTTGGGGCAGGTGTCGAAATACAGCAGCTCCCAGCCGATCCGCCACCGGGCTTCTTCCGCCAGGCAGTACGGGCAGTAGCGGGCGAAGCGTCGGTTCCAGATGCTGGGTTGATGCTGCTCCAACTGGGCCACGTGGCGAATATGGCTGTTCAGCTCCGGATAAAGCGAATCGGGAGGCAGCAGCTGTTGCTGTCGCAAGGCCTCCGGGGAGAAGGCGATGCCGAGCTGCTCCAGGTCTCGCAGGCTCATAAAGTTGGCCTCGGCCAGTCGGAACAGATAGCCGATTGGCCCCTCGGTTCGCGATGGGTGAGGCCGGATCAGCAAGCTGGGGGCATCTTGCTGGGGGATGGTGCTGTCACGCATGGGTCACGCCTCCTTTACTTGGATGCAGGCCCAGCTTGATGGCCACCGGCGAGCCGACTGGGTCTTTACGGGTATGCGGGTAGAACACCTCGCCAGGGCGAGTGAGGGGGCGTAGCGGCGACTCAGGGTGGAAGGGATTCAGCGTGTCGGGCACGTCCTTCCAGATCCGCTCGCGGAAGCCGGCGCCCAGCACATCCAGCGACAGCGTGTTGAGACCGGCCAGGTTGGCCGCGCAGACCGCGCCCTCCAGCAGCTTGATGGTGTAGTCGAGCAGCCCGAAGCTGGCGGTGTGGATGCGCCGCGCCAGGTTGGCCTCATGCAAGGGAATCTCGCAGCCCAGCGGCAGGCAGGGGGCGATGCCCTTGAGTAGCCCCCGGTACTCCAGAAAGTCCGCCTCATCGTCGAGCTGGAACGGATCCATGGGAATGCACTGCGAGAAGCGGCGCGACAACTGCTCGTTGCTGCGGATCACCAGCTCGGCCGCCGGCAGCCCGCACGCCACCATGCCCACGCAGGTACTCTCCAGCAGGTTCTTCAGCCAATCGGTGACATCCCGGAAAGCTGTCGCGCTGAGGGTATAGAACAGATGCTGGAACTCATCGATCAGCAGCAACTCCACGCCGCATTGCGGGAAGAAGTCGACCAGCCGGGTGGTTTTCTCGGGGGCAGTGCCGCGGTGCGACTTCCGGTCCCCCATGGCCTCCAGGATGGCGCCGGCGAGACTGCGTACCGTCGGCGACGACGGCACTCGCACAATCAGGACCGGAATCCGAGTGCGCTGCGTCTCAAAACTGCGTGGTGACTGGGCCTCATACGCCCGAAGCACGGTGCTTTTGCCGGCGCCGGAGGGGCCGATCAACAGCACGCCGCCGCCCACGCCATGCGCGCGGCGACGGTGATGCAGTTCGGCGATCTGGAACAGCGCGTGGCGAAAGCGTTGGTGGTAGATGGGTTCCAACTGCAGCTTGTAGCCCAGCACCTTGTCGGACGTGTAGCCGGCGTTCGGGGCGAACTGCCGCATCAAGTCGAGCGGATCCATCACGCGCCTCCCTTCTTGGCTGACACCGACAGCTCCGGCAGCTCATCCTGCAGTCCGTCAGGCAAGGCGTCTGGAACGGGGACTTTGCGGGTTTTAACGGGTTTTCTGGCGGTGACCAGCGGATCCTGTTTTTCCAGCACCGCCTCGCTGTTGAGGTTGAACTGGCGCGCGCCGGACTTTCGGTAACCCATCTTCTTGTGCTGCAGCGCCGCCTGAGCCAGTTTCTGGATCTCGCGTTTCGCCTCCAGCAGCTCCGGGGTGTTGCACAGCTCGCCGAAGCGTTTGCGGGCATGGGCGCGGATGGTGCGGTGCATTTCCCGGGGCAGCCCCTCGGCGTACTCCTGATCGCGGGCGGGGACGCGCAGATACACCCGGTTGTCCGGATCCAGCACATGAATGTGGCCGACATCATCCTCGTAGCTCTTGATCTCCACGGGAACGTTTTTGCCGAAGCGCCGGCGGATCAACTGCACGTGGTGGTCGTTGTAATGCAGGCCCTCGAACTCGATGCCGTAGTGGAACAGCGTCCGGCTCGCCGGAATGCCGGCGATCAGCTCCAACTGTTGCGGGTCGGTGGGCAGCGCAATCGGGGCCCGGTTGGCGGACTCTTGCCAACGATCCAATGGCCGGCCTTTGATGCCGCGGTGAGGCGTGACGTTGTAGACATCGACAATCCAGCGCACCAGTAAATGCGTCAGCGTGGCCATGTCCAGGCAGGCCTTCTTTTCTGCCGGGTAGTCGCCGCGCTCCTGCGGATTGGAAAACGTGGTGCCCGGCAGGGTGTGGATGAGGTCCACGCTCATCGTTCGGATAAACCGTTCGATTGCGCCTTTTTGCCATGACACCTTGGATCCGCAGAATTGCAGCGTGATACCCATACCCAAGCAGGCCTGCTCAAAGCCGGTGCTATGCAGATCAGGGCCATTGTCGACAGCGACCAACTGCGGGATGCCGTAGGCTGGCCAAGGGTTATTGATATCAGCCCACTGACTGAGCAGATCCTCCTTGGGCAGGATGGCCCGCCGTAGGCACTGCAGCAGCGAGTTGGCGGAGGGCGCGCCAATGCTGATATAGAAGCCGACGATCATCCGGGAGTACTGGTCAATCGCCACGGTAATCCACGGTCTGCCCAATGCCAGTCCTGTCACCAGATCAATGATGATGAGGTCTAGCGGCGTGTGGTCGATCTCGATCCGTTCCAGGATGGCCTGGGTCTCCACACGGCCGATCGCGACGCGGTATTTCATGCGCACGGCCTCGGCGCCCTCGCGGGCTAGATCGACCAAGTCCTGCTGCAAATTCTCCAGCCAGCGATATACCGTGGTGCGGCCGGGGCATTTCATCTGCTCCTGCGCGTACAGCGATTGATTGATGGCCTCGGTACGTGCCTTCATCCGCTGGTAGACCGCCAGCTTCGGCAGCTTGTTGTCGGTGAGATAGACCTCGGCGATGACCTGCTCGAACAGCTGATAGCCCGGTTTAGTCTGGTGGTTGGACTCTGGCCGACCCCAGGGGATCAGTTTCAGAATGGAGCGGGTGGTCCGGTAACGCCGCCACCAGTCCGATACGGTCGACGCGCAAGGCGGGTACTTGTCATCGATCTCGCCGGCTAGTTGACTGATGCGCGCCTCCCAAGCCGACCTGTTGTACGGTGTGTGGTCGGGGTCGATGCCCTGCAGATAATGCAGGCGGCGCCTGGCAATGGCCTGAAGTTTGAGTGGATAGGTCGACAGGTCGCGCGGCGTGACGAGATAGATCGCCTCACCGAGGTTGGCCAATGACTCCTCGTCGATGATCCACTCCTGGGACTGCCAGCGTTGCAGAATGTCTGAGTTGGTCAGCGTCAAAACCTCGCCTTCATCTGAGAGCAGTTGCAGCTTGCCGCTGGCCAGCCGGCGGTCCAGCTGCCAGCGAGTCTGTCCCTGAAGGAAGCCCAGGCCGCGTTTAAAAGTAAATCGTTGCATGGTGCTCTCCTACAGGTAGTTGAACGAGGGAGGCCGGCGCGAGGGGCTGAGTCAGGTCGACGTAGAGTCGAGCTTGCGCGATCAGGGTGTCGGTGACGTCTGAACCGAACCGCTCCAGGCATTGCGCCAAGGGGATGGATTCGGTCTGAGAGAAGGCCACAGCCAGCTGGCTGCGGGTTGGTAGGGGGCTCGCGGGATGGTTGTAGTGGTACAGCAGCTGTTTCAGATTACTGAACTGCGGCTCCTGCAGGATTTCCTTATCGGTCAAAAGCCGATAATCCAGACCTTGTGCTAACAGCTGTTCGGCAATCTGGTGGTATTTCGCTTTGACCTGGGGGCGGGCCAGTTCGGATGCTGGCTTGAGCTCGACGAACAGTACGTGCTCGTCGTACAGACGTACCCTCAGATCTGGGACGTGGACGCGCATGGCGGTCCCGTCCCAATACGGCAACTTCTCAGGTTGCGCTTTAAAAGCAACGACACCTGGTGATAGCTCCAGCAATAGCAGGGCATCGCGTTCCTGCAGCGATTCCCATGGCACCATCCGTTTCATTTTCTTGGAGGGGAAATAACCTCGGATGTGCCGCCCCCTACGGGTAACGACTCGTCGCACTCCTTGCATCGTCTTCTCCCGGCTGCGCCGGCAAGACCTCTCCCTGCGCAGCCACGCATCTGTTGGAAAGTTGGCCAAAAAAGGAACGTGAAAATCCGCCGTTCAGTTCGAAACTGAACGTTTTTGGCCGAATACAGGGGGGAATGGCTTGACCGCTAAGATGCGCGAGACGATACTTTGATTGCTGAAGTCAAAAGACTCGTCTTTTGCATCAAAGGGGTAGCCGTCAGGTTACCCTTTTACATTTCTGACCCTCCTTCATGATGAGGTTCCGGTGCCCAGCAGGGCATTTGTCTAATGGCGGCTCTTTCTCAGCATGCTTCGTGCGGGCTCGGGGCTGTCGAACGCACGTCCCAGAGCCAAGCTGCAACATCGCACGTCAGCGCATATCTCCCCCTTCTTCCTGGCAAAGTGAAGATACGGACCTCTAGTTTTCCTTGACGTATTGCCCTGTCAAAACCTGCCCAGGTCTTGAAGCCCAAGGCTTGCCATAGCACTGCATCGCCCATCAAGGGCCCATAGGCATCCAGCAAGTTGCGCTGCAATTCGTCTAGGGAGGCAGAGGTAGTCATGGTCAGGTGGAATCAGATTGGACTAGGTATAAAGGAGTGATACCAAACTCTGTGGTAACGTGAAAGCGGCCATGAAAAGGGGAGTTTCATGATACCAAGTGATGCAAAGCGGACAGGGCGCCCCCGCCAGTCGCCGGTAGATAGGTTGCGCGCCAAACTGTGGTACTACGCGGTTAAGTCGAGAACCTCGCTTAGTGACTACCAGCTTGACCTATTATTTCTGGAGAAACTGGGGCGTCGGCCGAAAGACCCCCAGATGCGTAGTAGGATTTTCGAAACGATACGCTTGCATGGCACGCTTCCTTCTAATGGCAACCACCCCAAACGAGATTTCGATCTGATTCAACTGGTAGAGGAAGAGGCAACTTTTTCTGGTACGGCGGAGCTTTTCTACTCGCCTTATTGGCAGCTATTGACGCGAAACGACTTAGAAATTGTCGTTTATCACGATATTGCGCAGGCTGCAATGAGTCGATTGGGGTTTACACGAGCGGATTATTACGGAGAAAAAGCATTCCGAAGTGTTTTCCATCAGAGCTATGAGAAGTCGATGCCGATTTTTCCAATGCCCAGCGATTACATCCGCAAAGCGTATGGGCAAATGCTGCAGGATATAATGAAAAGTAGCCCGCCGACATTGGATCACCTGGTCCTGCTAGGGGCTCTGTTTCGTGAGGCCTACTTGGCTTGTGCTTTAGAGGTCGCCATTCAGATCAAGGAATGCTATTCCGATATAATCGTCGAATATATGTGCCAGGACTGGCTTTATCCGATTGCGCATACATTACAGGAGATAGGTGAGGGGTATTTGGTTTTTTCACATACTTATGATTATATTTATGGGCTGGAGTTGAAGCCACCCTATGATGACTGCCCTTTTGCTGTTGTTGAACGTCCGATATTCTACGTTAACAGTGTGGTTGAGATGAATCGTCTGGGGAAGCATTTAGAAGAGTTAGAGCGGGAACAGTTATTGAAGGCCGGGTCTGATTAAACTCATAGGGGTGCAAACGCTATGTTCAAAGCACTTGCATTGCAATTAATTCAAGGATGTTTGCATTCATATGGGAATGGCTAAGAAATAGGCTTGATTCAGCATTGCTTGCACAAGGCCTCCTCTATGCCTTTTCATTAATATTATTAGCTGTGGCATATCCTATTGTTTGTGATAAAACAGTTCACTAACTTGCGTAGGGAGCTAAGTTCTGATTGGTAGTGGCTGGGAGCATTTAAAGCATACAGGGAGTAAGCCTGCGATGTCTGGTCTGTCCCGAGCTCGGTGGACGGTTGGTTAAGCTCTGAGCAGCGCCTGGCGCTGCTCAAATTCTATCGGGCTCAGATAGCCTAGCGTTGAGTGGCGGCGCTGGTGGTTGTAGAACCGAATGTAGTCAAATATATCCCACCGGGCTTCGTCGTAGCTCCGATAACGAGTCAGGTAAACCCACTCCGCTTTCAGTGAACGAAAGAAGCTCTCCATTGCCGCATTGTCCCAGCAGTTTCCTGCACGGGAATGGCTCGGCAAAATGCCGTGCCGTTTGAGCAGGACCTGATAGTCGTACGCGCAATACTGACTACCCCGATCGGAATGCAGCAGTACTTCCCCTTTCGGCTGACGTCGAGCTACGGCCATCGTTAAGGCAGCATGGACCAGCTCTTGCTGCACACGGTGATGCATCGCCCAACCCACCACTGCACGCGAGTGCAAATCCAGCACGATGGCCAGGTATAGCCATCCTTGCTCGGTCCGAATGTAGGTCATATCCGACACCCAGCGTTGATTCATCCCGGGGGCCGCAAACTGGCGCTCCAGTCGGTTCGGTGCCACCGGCAGCACATGTTTGCTACCAAGAACAGGCCGCCAGCGTTTACGTGAGCGCACCTGCAAGCCACTTTCCCGCATCAGACGAGCGATCCGATGCCGTCCGCAGTTCATCCCCTGTGCGAGCAGTTCGGCATGAATCCGCCGATGCCCATAAATGCCGCTCACCTCGGCAAACACCAAACGGATTTCCCGTAACAAGCGACGATTGGCCATCTCTCGCGCTGAAGCGCGGACGCTGCCGCCATGCATAGTAGCCACTGCGAGAGACACGCAACAGCCGGCACATCAGCGCCACCGGATACCGTTCGGCTAGCGCTTCAATGACCTGAAACCTTACTTCGTGGGGTGCGAGAAGATGGCGAGCGCCTTTTTTAACACGTCGCGCTCCATGGTGACGCGTGCGAGTTCGTCGCGTAGCCGTTTGAGTTCAGCGGCTTCTCCGAGCTGTTTACCGTTGCCAGGGAAGGCCTGTTCGCCGGCCGTTAGATACTGGCGCTTCCATTTGCCCAGTAATGCCTCAGTGATGTCGAGCGCCTGGGCCACGTGACGTAGCGAGCTGCCGGCCAGCACTTGCTCGACGGCTTCGCGTTTGAAAGATTCGGGAAAGCTTCTACGGGTTTGGGTCATGAACACTCCTTGGTGGAGATTATCCACCTTAAGTTAGTGTCCACTGAGCCCGGGACAGACCAAATTGGCTGTCATCGTGCAAACATTCTGCGCGAGGCAAAGTGTTTTGTAGCAAGTTTACATAAGTTTATCCTTTCTTGATAAACCACGCATACATCGCTAAATATTCTATATATTGCCTCAAAATTGGGTACTTAGGCTGGCTTCGAGCACTCTGACCTGCCCCCCTAAACAGGGCCACCCGAAACTTAGTAAAGTTCGTTTTACACAGGGGGAACGAACTTGAAGAAGGGTTTCACGGAAGAGCAAATCATTGGATTTTTGAAGCAGGCCGAGGCTGGCGTTCCGGTGAAGGAATTGTGCCGCCAGCATGGCTTTAGTGATGCCTCGTTCTACAACTGGCGAGCCAAGTTCGGTGGCATCGATGTCTCTGACACCAAGCGGTTGAAGGAGCTCGAGACTGAGAACGCCAGACTGAAGCGCTTACTGGCCGAGGCGATTTTTGATGCCGAAGCACTCAAAGTGGCCCTCGGCGTAAAGCGTTAACCCCGCAGCAGAAGCGTGAGGCGGTGCAGCGAATGCGCGAGATGACCTCTATCTCGGAGCGACGGGCCTGCCGGCTGGTGGGGGTGTCACGCAGCGTCCATGCCTATCAGGCAAAGACGTCGGACCACATTACGCTCTTGAAGGACCGGCTGATTGAGTTGGCCCACGAGAGACGCCGCTTTGGGTATCGCCGCCTGCACATTCTCCTGCGCCGAGATGGTGTCAGAGTTAACCACAAGCGGGTCTACAGGCTATATCGTGAAGCCGGTTTGATGGTGAAACACAGGAGGCGGCGCCATGGTGTAGCCGTTGAGCGAGAGCCGCTGGAGCGCCCTGGGAAACCGAATGCGGTATGGTCGATGGACTTTGTCTCCGATGTGCTAGCCAACGGGCGTCGCATCAAAGTGCTCACCATCGTGGATGATTTCAGCAAGGAATGTATCGACCTGGTTGCTGATTACGGAATCTCCGGACATTACGTCGTGCGGGTGTTGGAACAGGCCGCTCGATTTCGGGGCTATCCAGCGGCAATCCGCACCGACCAGGGACCGGAATTCACCGGCAACGCGCTGGATCAATGGGCCAGTGTCAGAGGAATCACGCTGAAGCTGACCCCGCCGGGCAAACCCACACAGAATGCGTATATCGAAAGTTTCAACGGGCGCTTACGCGATGAATGCCTGAATGAGCACTGGTTCATGAGTCTCTCGCATGTTCGGGCCGAGCTTGCCGTGTGGCGGAAGGATTACAACGAAGCACGACCACACAGCTCGCTGAACTATCAAACGCCTGCCGCATTTGCGGCGGGCTTCCGCACGGGGGAGCAAGCGGAGCTGGAGCAAAAGCAGGAATTTTTAATCGACTTTACTAAGTAAGCCTTGGCCCTAATCCGGGGGGCAGGTCAGACCGCAAGACCTTGCGCGGCAGCCTCGACCAGGCTGCGCAAACACCGGCCCTGCAATGGCTGTCTGCCTTCCGCCATCTCGATCACCTGGTGTTGTGGCAGATCAATTGGTGCGATGGCGACAAGAACAACGAAATCGCGGCGGCAGTGACCTCCTCCCGCAACGCTCAGGAAACGATTGCCAAACATCATGGAACAGCCTAGCTTTATCCAAGGCAGTTCTCTGGCAGGTCTTTACCGCCAGGCGGGTTGAATCACTTGTGAACACGAAAACAAGGAAGCAGCGTGTCGCTCCCCCCCCCTTCCCGTATCAAACGTATGCGCCTCGTACTCAGCGCCTCGTCGGTCTTGATCCACGCCTTACCGCCCCGCGTTAGCCGCTTGGTGCGCTATCAGCTGATGCACGACTTGGATGCGCTGTTGTCCAGTTACCCTGTACCTCTAAGCTTACGGTTGTCCGTCGTAACGCTGGACATCGGCACGCTAACCGCAGGGAAATGGGAGACGGAGTTGTTGCACCGAGTGCTGGCTGCCTTACGCCGAGAACTGGATGCTCATGCGTGTGAGACCATGCAAACAGACGACAGTCGGTTGTCTGCCGCGATGCTGACAGACCTGGCCGCTTACCTTGCTGGCGCTGCGCTGGCGCCGCACTTGAGTGCAGCCTTGGCTCAAAATCCCGAACACTGGCTATGCCGTTGCTGGGCGGAGGCGGGCGACGACAGTCGGATGGAGCTGGAACGGCTAGCCAACCATGCTCCCGCCGTAGCGCGTCTCAGGGCGGTGTTAAACGAGCCGGCCCGGCAAGCGCTGGCGGCGCGCTCGCCCGAGTGGCGCCAGGCGCTGAACGAAACCAGCCGGTTGTCTGCCGCGATGCTGACAGACCTGGCCGCTTACCTTGCTGGCGCTGCGCTGGCGCCGCACTTGAGTGCAGCCTTGGCTCAAAATCCCGAACACTGGCTATGCCGTTGCTGGGCGGAGGCGAGCGACGACAGTCGGATGGAGCTGGAACGGCTAGCCAACCATGCTCCCGCCGTAGCGCGTCTCAGGGCGGTGTTAAACGAGCCGGCCCGGCAAGCGCTGGCGGCGCGCTCGCCCGAGTGGCGCCAGGCGCTGAACGAAACCAGCCGGTTGTCTGCCGCGATGCTGACAGACCTGGCCGCTTACCTTGCTGGCGCTGCGCTGGCGCCGCACTTGAGTGCAGCCTTGGCTCAAAATCCCGAACACTGGCTATGCCGTTGCTGGGCGGAGGCGAGCGACGACAGTCGGATGGAGCTGGAACGGCTAGCCAACCATGCTCCCGCCGTAGCGCGTCTCAGGACGGTGCTAAACGAGCTGGCCCGGCAAGCGCTGGCGGCGCGCTCGCCCGAGTGGCGCCAGGCGCTGAACGAAACCAGCCGGTTGTCTGCCGCGATGCTGACAGACCTGGCCGCTTACCTTGCTGGCGCTGCGCTGGCGCCGCACTTGAGTGCAGCCTTGGCTCAAAATCCCGAACACTGGCTATGCCGTTGCTGGGCGGAGGCGGGCGACGACAGTCGGATGGAGCTGGAACGGCTAGCCAACCATGCTCCCGCCGTAGCGCGTCTCAGGGCGGTGTTAAACGAGCCGGCCCGGCAAGCGCTGGCGGCGCGCTCGCCCGAGTGGCGCCAGGCGCTGAACGAAACCAGCCAGTTGTCTGTCCTCTCCCCCCGACCATCAACGGTATCAAGCAAAACGTCTCTACCAGTAGAAAATATTGGTTTGATCCTGCTTTGGCCCTTGCTGCCGAGTAGGTTTCAGCAATGGGGGGTGCTGGAAGGCAAGCGGTTTGTCGGTCCAGACGCACGGAGAAAAGCCGTCTGCTGGCTGGATTGCTGGCTGTGGCAGGACGAAGGAGGCCTTGATGTACGCACACTCTTCACTAAATGGCTGTGTGACTGGCCAATTGACTACTTGCTTTATCCTCAGGAAATCCTGCCCGCCGACGTTGCTGCGACTCTGGACGATATGCTCGCCAGCTTGCTGCGGCAAACTCCCAGCCTGCATCGCTGCAGTCCACAAGATGTTCGCGCTTGGTTTTTACTGCGGTCTGGCGAGTTATGGCAAGAGGATGACATATGGCATCTGCGGGTTGTCCCGGAGCCATGTGATCTGCTGTTGCGGGATCTACCTTGGCCGATCACCTCAATCCCTCTGCCCTGGCTGAAGACCCCACTACAAGTAGAGTGGCTATGATAAAGGTATTTAAGAACGTGTGCACGCCCCCCTGAGTAGCATTTCCATAAATGTCAAACGAATGGATGGTGGGCTTGAATTTGCCAGAAATCTCTACTTTTCGCCGCTACGTTTTTGCGGAAGGAGTGAATCTGCTCTTCTTCATGTCCGTCATTCTCCTTCAGTGACGGACTTCTCTCAACTTATGATTGGTAAGGCCTAAGGGGAGCAGATCATTACCGGCACCTGCCATCAATCACCTTGTGGCAGGGGGCGTACATTAGGGATGGTGAACTTTGTCCCCACCTCAAGTTTTTGGTTTTCAGCATCGGTTACGTTCTTTGGTATATTACCTTTATTGAATTGATAAAATTGTCTAATATTATCACTTGTGCGGTGGGGGAATTTTTCCAAGAACAATCCATAAACATCATAATAAGATTGGTTCCCATTAGTCAAATAATCACCACCGGCCACCATCACTGAAGAGTCATTATTGTTTTCTATTGCCTGCTTTGTTTCTTCCATTTTCTGGTTCTGATTCGACCCCTCCCCCTCCTTTTCAACCTCTACGGGAACTTCAACATACGAATCGAAGCGTTTAGTCTCCGGACTCCTTCTAAAGACCAAATATACCGGATCCATAGACTCACCGCCTTGACCACCGCTAGGATCAATTGATTTTGAATCGCTAGTATGATTTCCAGAATAACCGTTAGGAGATGATGGGGGACGAGCAAAAAGCGGACCTTCAACCGTAGAATAAGTTGGCGATCGCCTGCCATATGGGGATCGGCATGCCAAAATAACAATTTTATCATACTGTTGAAGTCTTGGATTTGTAGATAATTGATCTAAAAGCCTTCCTAACGGTACAGTAGATCCAGGATTGATCGTTATAACATCCCCTGCCGACCCCGGCGTTTTACTATCTAAATAATGGAGTCTATCAACGCCGTTAACAAGAATGCCCTGATGCTCCTGCTCACTAGTTCCATTCTTTTTAAAATGGGTATAATCGTAGTTTCGTAATTCTCCGGGCTTTGCTGTCCCCTTAGATGCTTTCTCAGGGTTGTTCGATACCATGTGAGCTACCTGCTGGCTCGCATCAGTGTTACTTGGAT
The DNA here is from genome assembly GCF_020544465.1 of Chromobacterium rhizoryzae. Taxonomy (NCBI): domain Bacteria; kingdom Pseudomonadati; phylum Pseudomonadota; class Betaproteobacteria; order Neisseriales; family Chromobacteriaceae; genus Chromobacterium; species Chromobacterium rhizoryzae. The sequence continues at coordinate 133,657 of NZ_CP066126.1, read as the reverse complement.
TTCTAATAGGGTGTAGCGTGTAGCGCTCAGCATCAACCGAAGTAAAAGGCTTATAATTTCGAGCATTCAATAAGTCTTGATCAGGACGCCCCGCTCCCATTTTATATCCATGCGGTACTTTAAAAGAAACAGTCTTCCCTTGAGGGACTGGAACTGTTCCCGACGGAGGAACTTTATGAAACCCGTTACGATCAAAGTAATAAAATGGAATTGTTGCGTTAGGTTCATAAGCACCGTGCGCATCAAGGTAAAGTGTCTTTGCTTGCGAACCTTCTGCAGAGATGAGACTAATATCATCATTAATTCTTTCAATACCAATATTTTTCCTACTCGTAGAAGCAGAAGATTTGAATATAATGCCATTCTCTATAGGACTGTTGTTAGAAGAACTGTTATCACCAGCCCTTCGCCCCCCCCATTTTTTACCGCGAGCATCACTGCCTAACACATTCGCTACTCTATTTAATTTACCATTTGCCTTATTTACATTTTTTAGCAGCGTATTAGCATCAGAAATATCCCCTGGCAAAGACAGCATTGCCCCTGTCGCAGCCCATTTAAGCTTCTCATCCTTTGCATTAGGATCATCTTCCTGAACTGCGTCCATCACATCCAAAAATACCGAGGCACCGCTAGCCCCCAGCCCAGCAAGCGCTCTCATTCCTGCCGAGGGAATACCCATTGATAAAGAATTAACGCCTTGCAATACAATTTGTCCAATTTTCGCCCCTGCCTGAACATAGTACTCTCCACTCGAATAGACATACGCATCCACATTGGAATAATGTGTACTGCGCTGAGTTTTCTCCAAATGACCGGCCAATACACTCAGGGACTTACCGTCCGATACAATTGGCTCAAACTGATAGGGCTCAACCCATGTTTTCTCTACCGTCCAACGCATGGTCGGCCCTGGAGCAGGACCTATCCGCGGCATTGTCTCGCCAACCAGTCTCTCTTTCTTTTGGAAAGCGGACAGATCACTTTCATTTTTCCAATGATGCAGCAGCGCTTTTTTCGGGAAGGTTGGCTTTAAAAAATCAAATACTTCTTTCGCTTTTTCGGGATGAACAAGCTGACTCTTATCTACAATAAGATACTGCGCCCCCTCGCTTGGATTCGATTTTATCAATATTATTTTTTCAGGGTCATTCAATGGAATGGCAAACACACCATCTAGAGTATAATCTTTAAATTTTACAGATAATGCTTTAACCTCACCTTTAAGAAATCGATCTACCGCAACATATGCCTCTGAACCAGGCCCTTCTTTCTCCGCAACCTTTGACAAAGCCTGCGCCACATTCTGAGAGATAATTTTCTCACGCGCACCTATTGATTTATCATCATTAAGTTTTTCTTTATCCCTCTCAAGCTCAGATTCTATTTTTTTAGTCACAACATAAGGATAAGCCGTCAGCGCCCCTTGTGGCCTATCAAAAAGAGTAGCTATTCTATCATCAGGCCAAATGAAAACGAATGCACAATTTGGGTTCTCACGCAAATGCAACCCAACAGCAAGTTGACGAATAGTGTAATGTTTAGTGGTCGTTACAGTTTGACCAGTGCCAAGATGCACAGTTATGCGGACTTCAATTTTTTTGTCTGGCTTTACTCCATGTTCACTAACTGACTTCCCTCCCATTGCTTGATCAATATCCTTCTGAATCACTTCATCAATTCTGTTAGAAACATTCACCTGATTCGGATAGCCAACTTTATACAATTCTTGCTGCGCAGTAAAAGCTTTTTCCGCATCTGCCACATCCTTTACTTCCCTTTCCATTTTTAGTGAATTCTCAAATAAAAATTTATTGATATCATCTTTCAATGGCAAAAATTCGCTAGGATATTCAACCTCATCCAGAGGATCATAATAAGCAATAAGCTGTGACCCTTTAACAGTATATCGTTTTTCCACTGGTGGTTCGCTATCATTTCCTTCAGTAGTTCGCACAATTACAAAACTTGCTGTGGCCATATTCAAACCAAGCCTCGCTGCTTTCATTTTTATATCTCTACTAAATGTTGCCGTACGCGAATTTTTTTCTCTCACGCCGTATTTATCATTTAGATCTTCTATTTTTCCATCACTCCCTGCCACCCCCTCCTCCCTGCGCGGACTCCGTCTGTAAACTCTCTTCACCAACGCATTGGGTGTAACATGTTCCTCACTATTACTTTTAATACTTTGGCCATACTTCCTTATGCCCTTGTAAGGCACCATAAACATCGCGTCTAGTGGCACATCAAAAAACATACTCGTCTTTGAGTCCATTTTTATTACTCTACTCTTTGCACCCTTCACCAATCTATCATATATGGCATCGACCGTATTTTCGCTCGATATTACATACCTGTTATATGCCGTCGCCCCCACCATCAAGCCTCCACCCACGGCATATTTCATCACCCCAGGCACAGGGGTAGTAATCAACTTCAAACCCAGCTGACTTAATTTTTTCACCAGCAGGTTACGAATGGCTTTATATGGCTTATCCTGCCCAGGCAGGATATAATTACTTGCCTTGTTGACTTTGTAGGGAATCATTATTGATGCTTTCAGAACTTTATAAGGCATTCTAATAACGTTAGACAGACTGAACATGGCCGTATCTATCGCTTGTTCAAAACCTAACTCCACAACTAGGCGTGTCGTGCCTCGCGTTGTCCTTCTTTGCCCCCAGCGCACAATAAACTCAACCAGACTCTTTTCCAATGCGGCATACTCATCAGCACTCATCGGCAGCTTCAATTCATCATTATGCGCGTTCTCAACCTCTCCCGCGAGTCGAGTAGCCAATAAATACCCCTTAGGATCTCCCGATGAGACGGTACCCTTAAGCAAGCCATGCTCTCTCAGTCCTGCCAACATTATTCCCGCGTCGGGCATTGGCCAACTTTTGCTCCCCCTTTCTTGGGCAAGACTTGCCCAGTACTTGGCAAGCCGGGCACCCCGTGAGTTGTCATCTAATGGCTTACCAGTCAGTGAGGCGGACTGGGTTGATATCTTTTCTTTTACTTTCGTCGAAGACAACGACGCCCGCTTAGCCCAACATTTGATATCGGAAAAATCTGGCGGCTGCCGTTCAGCTGATATAATGACATTATTTAACTCCACCACAGACTGTGCAAGCCCATCGGTAATTTCAGGCAGAAATTTACTCATCTCCAACCCTATATACTCAGAATGGCCTGAGGCATCAAACTGCTCATTAATCATTTTCTTTATAGCATTAGAAAATTGGTGATTAATTTCATCTTTAATATTTTGTGCAGCATCGCCCACACTATTTTGATTGCGACTAAACCGCCTCACTATCTTACGCGCACTAGCAATATCACTATCAAACAACTGGCCAAGTACGACTAGTTTCGCTGATGTTTTATTTTCAGGCCTCTCTTGCTCGTTGTATGCTTGCACCCACCCTATTACCTGAGCATCAAGGTCTGCGTCATTCTGATGATCACTCGCTATCGCCTCATGATTAGTGCCATGCACATCCAATATTCCCGCTATTTTTTTTAGCTCTTTAGCTTTCAATAAAATCGCCTCGCTGGCTGACTGAATTTTTATTGCCGGCTGCTGACATTGCCACAAAATACTTCTTATGATGCTATCAACCATGACAGCTTCGGGTGTCTTGCTTCGCCGTTCTCCCCGGTCAAGCTGCCTTAAAGCCATAGTCTTTATGATGGCTGCGCGCGACGTTCCCTCTTCAAATTTCTTCCCAACCCATTTCCTAAGGGTGCCTTTTTCACTCTTTCCCTCCCCTACCTGTTTCGTTTTCGGAACAGCGGATGAATCTAACACTCCCTCCTTACTTGATTTTGACACCTTCCCATTCAACTTCGATAGCACGTCAGAGAAAGACTGAAGATACGCAGCTACCTTACTAAAAAAGGTCTGCGCGCTACCCGACAGCTCACGAGCATTCTTGTTTGCTTTTGCTGCCGCACGACGGGTAGCCGTTATCAGTGTCTCGAAGAATACCGCTTTGTCTGCCTCCTTAGATGCCACTCTGCCGCTCACTAGCTCTGACCAGGGGGAGTTGCCATCGATATCCGCCTTCATCCTCTCTAAAGCCTGCGCCACTGCCTGTTCATCGTTTGAAGCTATCGCGTTGGTAGCCTCTGTAGACAGTTCTTCTTCCACCGCCCTCTTTAAGTTTTCTGCTGTGCTATAGTCGACAACCGCACCCAACGCCTTGGCAGTGCGAAGCAACGCTTGCAGTGTTAACTCTAGCCGTCTCACCTGTGACTGGGCCGTAGCCCTGCCCTCCAGTTTGTCAGCCCTGCCTTCTCGCGAGTGGATACACATGCTGTTGGTCACCCAATCCTGAAGCGTCCCTCCCGAAAGCACTGAGATAAACCTTTCGAGTTGTTCAATTTGCGTCAGCAGCCACAGCTGATCTTCCCTTTTGGCATAAATATATATACGGGATTTGATAGTTGCTACGACGTCTTCTAACTCTGGTAATAAATCAGGGTCAACTTCCGGTATCTGGCTATTATGGCCCTTTTCTCTAAATTCTTGGGCCTCTTTCAAATGCTCTTGGGCGATAAACGAGAAGAACGTCTCTACCTGCCGCCACGAGGGCGTACCACTCACCTCACCCTGATACCAATCCTCATCGCCATTCTCTATCTCATCTTCTTGGGTAGTTTCTTGTTGGGTAGTTTCTTGAAGGTGGTCATGACCAGGCATAAGAATTATCTCCAGCAATAGGCGAAGAAGCTGTGAATAAAACAAATACAAGAAATATCAGATAGCATCTACTGAACTGCCCATAAAGAAGGAATTTCTATAGGAGCGGGCTCAGCCCAACAATGGCTCAAGAGCATCTAAAGAGGCTGGGACGATTCATTGCTCCTTCGGGGCCACCATCAACTCATTGCTTTGGATAGGAGCATAGGTCTCTTGAGCATCCCTCAAAGTCACCGCGACCGTTGCCGAGAAATTTAAACATAGCCTTGGCTTATTGCCCAATGCTTGCCAAAAATTGCTTAATTCGTTTAGTTTATTCGGCGTAATCACACGAATGTAGGCACCAGGCATGCCATTTAACTCGCGATTATTGATCAAAGCATTTAGCACCCAATTCAAGGCTGTCATCGCTGTGCTGGCAGCCCTAGCCTGTGGGCCTTCGCATTTATCGCCAATGGACTGCTCCCAATAAGTCACCAAATATTCGCACTTAATATTAATATAGCCTGGCGACATCGCCATGCCCATGAACTGGCGAGCGATGCCTGTACGCAGCTCCAGATCTTCCTGAATGGCATACATAAACACACTCACTGTCGGAGTTGCCGGCGGCGTCTCCGGGTCAGGAATATCAAAACAGACCTCGACCCCATCTGGCAAGTAGGCTTGTATCGCAGCTTCCACGCACTTATTTAACTCCAACAAGGTTTCATCACTGGAATACATGGGCCAAGATAGAGTGGTATTCATTTTTTTTCCTGATTAACGGGCAAGTTGGCCAGTTTTCGCAAGCTCACGCTTGAGCGCATGCTGAATATGTGACATGCCAATTCGTGGCGCACCTTCACTCACAGCCAGCCAAGCTGCGGCCAGCGCGATGTTACTGATATTCGCACCGGTAAGCTCCGCCATTGAGGCAAGTTGCTCAACATTAATATTGTCGTCCAACGAAGCCTGTGCAGGCCAAATGGCCTGCCATAAGCGAACACGAGTAGCATGGTCCGGATAGTCAAACTTAAGGATAAAAGTGAAGCGGCGGCTAAAGGCTTGATCCAGATGCGAACGATTATTGGTGGACAAGATTACCAAGCCAGTGTGTGCTTCCATGCGCTGCAATAAGTAAGCCACTTCGATATTGGCATGCCTATCCTTGGCCTCCTTGACTTCACTACGTTTACCAAATAATGCGTCAGCCTCATCAAAAAACAGCACACCGCTGTCGAGAGCTGCCATATCAAAAATACGAGCCAGATTTTTTTCTGTTTCGCCGATGTATTTGTTGACTGCTGTCGAGAGGTCTACTTTGATCAAATCCACCCTCAGCGCATCAGCCAGAACTTCAGCTGCCATGGTTTTACCCGTGCCAGATGCACCATAAAACAGTGCACTGATGCCCACACCATAGTGCCGCTTGTCGCCAAACCCCAAAGCCAACACGTGTTCACGATGCAAAATAGCCGCGCGTAACTCAGCCAAATGCTGCTGCAATGCCGCCGACACAATCAAATCATCAAAACTCCTCTTGGGTTCGATCCGCAGCGCCAAATCACCGAAGTTTTGCTGACTACGCCAACGAAAGGCTTGGTGCAAATCAGCCTGACTAAGGGCACCGACCGGATAGCGCTGCCTACGATACAGCTCGGCCTCTTGCAAAATAGGTTCTATCTTGGAGACTACCGCAGGAAAGCGCTGAGCCAATGAGGTCAAATCCACATCATCGTCCAAAGGAATATCCGCCAAGCATTGGGCCAGTAATGCTCTGTCCTGATATAGATCACGAGCCGGCAACTGGAGCACCCTATGCGGTATATCACCCAGCCAATACATCGGTGATGACAGACCCTGTAATATGATCACAGGTTGCGCATAATTATCTGCCTGTAGGCTTAGCAAAACGCTTAATTCTGGCCGTTTCTCCGCCTGCTCTGGTAAGTGTTTTAAAATCAGGCAACCCGCGTACAACTGCACCTCACAAAAAATCGCGGTCACCAAGGATGGAGGGACTCTATCGTTCCCCATCAACTTAGCCAGGTCCCACTCCAACACTGGCATACCCAACACTTGCGCCGCAGCAGCCACCAACACAGCACGCCCACTATCAGGCAAGCCCTTCAACACCAAACATGCGCCAGGAACAAGGTTCTTTTTCAGCTGTGCCAAACTAGAAGCCATCGTAGTCGCAAGATGATGTGATGCCGTGACCCAGCGGCAACTTTGCCTTAAAAGGATCGGTAAATAGTCATGGCCAATCAGATAATGATAAATTCGCTTATCGGCCCTAATCATGGTATTGGAATTAACTTGCGATGAATTGTTACTGCCATGTGATAGCTGTAGCAACCCTTGCCGTACCAACGCACCATCCGGCAATAGCGATGCCATATGTTGGACTTGCTCCAAACGTGACGGGCAGAGGACATCCAAGACGAGTTGTACAGTAGGATGGTTCATATTGCTATTACCCTGCGCTTGAGCAAACCAATCTAGGTAACTCATATTCACATGTGGCAACAATGCCAATAGCAATACATCCCGCTCCAGTGAAGTCAGGCCAAAACGTTGCACCAACTGCCCTAAACGGCCATGGGCTACCTCTTCATCCAACAACGCTGGCGGCGGGGGTGCCAGTCTGGATTGCAGTTCTTCAGGAGGCGTGTCTTTTTGATTGCAAGCCCACTCATCCTGTGCTGAATCGGATTCTTGCTGTAACTGCCGTATGCGGGTTTGCAGCTGCGTGTCGATGCGCTGCAGCTGTGCCATCAGGCAAACATAGTTATGCTCGACGTGACGATCCAAGGCATAGAATTCGGGTAGGAGGTTGCTCATTAGGAGAATACTCATAGAGAACGAGAAAGGTCATGAACCTATGGCATACGCCCCAACTCAATGGCATTGACCACGTTTATTATTAGTTCAGGAATTACAAAAATAAAATAGGAACTTACGGGGAAGGGAGCGGGTCAGGAGCATCCAACATGAAAATCTGAACTTGCCTTTGTAAAACTATAATCTATAGTGCAGCGAATTAGGTATGCATAATTATTATGAAACCCGCATCCAACCACTGTTTGACATGCGTTATTTTTACTTCCATAAAGTATCGATCCCTCTCAACTAGGTAAAGGTTAAAAGCAATGGCAACCAGCACCGAGCAGATCGCAACCGCCTACCCCACTCCCACACACCGTTACCATATCAGCATAGGTAACGACGAGATGGCCTTCACCGCCGTATCCGGTATGGAAATCTCCCACGAAACCATCACTTACAAGGATGGCTTGAGCGGATTATTCTACATGCCAGATCAGATCGCACCCGTTAACATTTCCCTCCTGACGAGGCGTGATCAAGGGGAAAAGTTAACTCGACGACTGAATTCACTCCACCTCTCTCAACCAAGTGGAGAAATAAAGATATCCTCATCAGCCTCACCAACGAAGCTGGCAACGAACTGTTGATTACCTGGAACGTCGCCAATGCCTTTCCCACCAAGCTGACCGCCCCCAGCCTAGACGCCAGCAGCAACGAAGTAGCCATTGAAGAGCTGGCACTCATGGCCGACGCCGTCACCATTCAGTTCCACTAACCCCACTCTCTACAGATACTGAAAGTGAACCGCCATGACCACTGTCACCAGCTATCCCGGTGTATATATCGAAGAGCTGCCCAGCCAATCCCTGTCCATCGCCAACAGCTCCACCGCCGTGCCGGTTTTTCCCGTGGCACGTGCGCATGACAAAGATAACCATAATGCGGAAGAAAACCCCAACGCCGCGGCCAATATCGCGAATGGGGTACCTCGCCTGCTCTTCCCCAAGACCACCCGTATCAACTCCTGGTTGGACTTTACCAAAGCGTTAGCTTATCAGCCCAAGGTGGCGGCCTCCCTCCAAAAGACAAAACAAAATAAGGCGGTTAAAACCATCGACAAGCCGACAGAGGCTACCCTGTACGACCCCAGTAATCCACTTCACCAATCTGTGAAAAGCTATTTTCTCAATGGGGGTGGTTATTGTTATCTGGTTCCAATAAGGAGCACACTCAGCGATAGCGTGGAAGGGGCCGTTATGGTTGAGTTGGAAGACGGGGACTTTACCTCGCGTGTTCAAAGACTGGAAGACGTGACCTTACTGGTAGAAGCTGGCGTGGGGATGCCATGGCCAGCAGCAAATGCCAATTCCCCTATCGGTCCTGGCGGGAACTACCTGGCTCAAGACAAAACCATTTTTGAAACGGCTGTAAATTTGCTGTGCATCCCCGGCAACAGCCTGTTCGCCATTTTGGACGGTCCACAAAAAGAACTGACGCCTAATACCACCCTGGATAGCAGGACTGCCTTTACCGCATGCTACTACCCCTATCTGCGGGCCGATTGGGCCACGTTTCAAACCACCTTGTGCGATATCCCGCCCAGCGGTGCCGTGGCGGGGGCATATTGCCGAAACGACCGAGAGCGCGGTGTATGGAAGGCACCAGCCAATGTGGCGCTAAACGGCGGCCTAGTTCCTCTGTTCAAAACCAGTGATGATTTAAACGGCCAATTCAACCCAGAAGGGCTGAATTTCATCCGCGAATTCACAGGCCGTGGCACGTTGATCTGGGGTGCCCGCACCCTCACAAACAATACCGACACTGAGTGGCGCTACATTCCCGTACGCCGATTGTTCAACAGCGCCGAAAAAGACATCAAAACCACTATGCGGTCCATGGTGTTCGAACCCAACAACCATGCCACCTGGGAGCGGGTCCGCTGCGCCATCGATAACTACCTGCGCTCGCTGTGGCGCCAGGGCGCCTTGCCCGGCAAGAGTGAGAAGGAAGCCTACTTCGTACTGGTGGGTAAGGACATCACCATGACCGATGACGACATAGCTCAAGGCAAACTAATCGTCAAAATCGGCATGGCCGCAGTGCGCCCGGCGGAATTCATCATTCTGCAATTCACCCAGGATGTGAACCAAGGCTAAGCCGACGCGACGACGGCGACGTCCTCAATAGGAAAGGCAAGAGCAATGGCAACCAGCACCGAGCAAATCGCAAATACCTACCCCATTCCCACATACCGTTACCGGGTCACTGTGGGCAACGAAGAAATGGCATTCACCGCCGCATCCGGCATGGAAATCTCCCACGAAACCATCACCTACAAGGATGGCCTGGGTGGCTTATTCTACATGCCAGGCCAGATCGCACCCGTCAACATCTCCCTCCGACGCGGCGTGATCAAGGGGAAAAGTCAACTTTACGACTGGATTCACTCCATCTCTCTCAACCAAGTGGAGAAAAAAGATATCCTCATCAGCCTCACCAACGAAGCTGGCAACGAACTGTTGATTACCTGGAACGTCGCCAATGCCTTTCCCACCAGGCTGACCGCCCCCAGCCTAGACGCCAGCAGCAACGAAGTAGCCATTGAAGAGCTGGCACTCATGGCCGACGCCGTCACCATTCAGTTCCACTAACCCCGACTCTCTACAGATACTGAAAGTGAACCGCCATGACCACTGTCACCAGCTATCCCGGTGTATATATCGAAGAGCTGCCCAGCCAATCCCTGTCCATCGCCAACAGTTCCACCGCCGTACCTGCGATTGCCTCTAGCGACGCAATGATCTCCGTGCCTACCAGAATAGCCTCGTGGCTGGAGTTCATGAACATAGTGTCAGCATTCGACCCTACCAAAAACCTCCATTTATCCGTAAAAACCTATTTCGAAAATGGCGGCGGCTACTGTTATGTCATCCCCACCGGTCAGCTAGAGCAAGAGGTACCCAAGCTGGACGATGTCACACTGCTGGTCGCCGCCGGAGAGGATATCAAGACGGCAGCCACCACGCTGTGCGTGGATGGTAAAAGCTTGTTCGCAATTCTCGACGGCCCCAAAGTTTTGCAGAGCCCAGCAACCGACATGAGCTCCTATCCTGTTAGCGAACATGCAGCAGCCTACTCCCCATGGCTGGATGCCGACTGGACTGAGGCTTCCATCCCCCCCAGCGGCGCAGTCGCCGGAGCCTACTGCAGGGTGGACCGTGAACGCGGCGCATGGAAAGCACCGGCCAATGTCGCGCTCAATGGTGGACTCAGGCCTCAATTCAAAGTCAGCGATGCCACCCAGGGCGAATACAACGCGGGAAAAGCGCTGAACATGATCCGAGAGTTTCAGAACAACGGTACGTTGATCTGGGGTGCCCGCACCCTCACAAGCAATACCGACACTGAGTGGCGCTACATTCCCGTACGCCGGTTGTTCAACAGCGCCGAAAAAGACATCAAAACCACTATGCGGTCCATGGTGTTCGAACCCAACAACCATGCCACCTGGGAGCGAGTCCGCTGCGCCATCGATAACTACCTGCGCTCGCTGTGGCGCCAGGGCGCCTTGCCCGGCAAGAGTGAGAAGGAAGCCTACTTCGTACTGGTGGGCAAGGACATCACCATGACCGATGACGACATAGCTCAGGGCAAACTAATCGTCAAAATCGGCATGGCCGCAGTGCGCCCGGCGGAATTCATCATTCTGCAATTCACCCAGGATGTGAACCAAGGCTAAGCCGACGCGACGACGGCGACGTCCTCAATAGGAAAGGCAAGAGCAATGGCAACCAGCACCGAGCAAATCGCAAATACCTACCCCATTCCCACATACCGTTACCGGGTCACTGTGGGCAACGAAGAAATGGCATTCACCGCCGCATCCGGCATGGAAATCTCCCACGAAACCATCACCTACAAGGATGGCCTGGGTGGCTTATTCTACATGCCCGGCCAGATCGCACCCGTCAACATCTCCCTCCGACGCGGCGTGATCAAGGGGAAAAGTCAACTTTACGACTGGATTCACTCCATCTCTCTCAACCAAGTGGAGAAAAAAGATATCCTCATCAGCCTCACCAACGAAGCTGGCAACGAACTGTTGATTACCTGGAACGTCGCCAATGCCTTTCCCACCAAGCTGACCGCCCCCAGCCTAGACGCCAGCAGCAACGAAGTAGCCATTGAAGAGCTGGCACTCATGGCCGACGCCGTCACCATTCAGTTCCACTAACCCCAACTCTCTACAGATACTGAGAGGGGCCCGCCATGACCACTGTCACCAGCTATCCCGGCGTATATATCGAAGAGCTACCCAGCCAATCCCTGTCCATCGCCAACAGTTCCACCGCCGTACCTGCGATTGCCTCTAGCGACGCAATGATCTCCGTGCCTACCAGAATAGCCTCGTGGCTGGAGTTCATGAACATAGTGTCAGCATTCGACCCTACCAAAAACCTCCATTTATCCGTAAAAACCTATTTCGAAAATGGCGGCGGCTACTGTTATGTCATCCCCACCGGTCAGCTAGAGCAAGAGGTACCCAAGCTGGACGATGTCACACTGCTGGTCGCCGCCGGAGAGGATATCAAGACGGCAGCCACCACGCTGTGCGTGGATGGTAAAAGCTTGTTCGCAATTCTCGACGGCCCCAAAGTTTTGCAGAGCCCAGCAACCGACATGAGCTCCTATCCTGTTAGCGAACATGCAGCAGCCTACTCCCCATGGCTGGATGCCGACTGGACTGAGGCTTCCATCCCCCCCAGCGGCGCAGTCGCCGGAGCCTACTGCAGGGTGGACCGTGAACGCGGCGCATGGAAAGCACCGGCCAATGTCGCGCTCAATGGTGGACTCAGGCCTCAATTCAAAGTCAGCGATGCCACCCAGGGCGAATACAACGCGGGAAAAGCGCTGAACATGATCCGAGAGTTTCAGAACAACGGTACGTTGATCTGGGGTGCCCGCACCCTCACAAGCAATACCGACACTGAGTGGCGCTACATTCCCGTACGCCGGTTGTTCAACAGCGCCGAAAAAGACATCAAAAATATCATGCGCTCCATGGCATCCGAGCCCAACAACCAAGCTAGCTGGGTCAAAGCCCATGGTGCCATTGACAACTATCTACGCGCGTTGTGGCGCCAGGGTGCTTTGCGAGGCCAGACCGCAGAAGAGGCTTATTACGTTAAGGTAGGCGAAGAGACCATGACGCCAGATGACATCGACAACGGCAAGTTGATCATAAAAGTCGGCATGGCCGCGGTGCACCCGACGGAATTCATCATTCTGCAATTTATTCAAGGGGGGACATCCACCTGAAAGGCACGAGGCCACAATTGCTTGGTGCCACCCTACCATACACAAACCTAGCCAGCCCAACAGTCCCGGAATCCTATAGTTCGACACATAAGGAATGTACGATGTCTCAAACCATGCCAGGCGTGAACATTTCAAACGAAGTGGTGACACTGGCGGCACAGCAGGATGCCAGCGCCGTGCCTGTATTCATCGGCTACACCCAAACGGGTGAACCCTTGCAAATGGTCTCGGTGTCATCTTGGGAGGAGTTTCAATCCACCTTTTTCCCGTCGGCCAATATTGCACAGCGGGCAGAACAAGAGTCGTCGGCGCTTTACCAGTCTTTACGTTTGTATTTTGACAATAACGGCGGAGAATGCTACGTGCTACCCGCAGCCCAGATCACTCAACTTGAAACAGATGCCGACAGCGTCGCGCAGCAACTGATCGCCGCGCTCGAGAGCTCCGCCTTAGCAGACCATGAAGCGCCCACTCTGCTGTGCGTGCCGGATATCGTAGAATTAGTCGGAGATATATTTCCAGCCGGTCCGTGGCTGCAGGTATGGCAAGCAATGTTGAACATCTGTCGCGCTCGCCTAGGCTGTTTCGCCATATTGGACTTGCCAGATAGTTCGACCAAGGCGGCACTGGTGTTGAACAGCACGGAACTGGATAATGCGGCGTACGGCGCGACCTACTGGCCACATCTTGAATGCACTTACCTGCTATCAGACCAAACGCGAGCTCTGGTGCCGCCATCCGGCATCATCGCAGCCCAGATACAGCATACTGATCGCACACGTGGCGTCTGGAAGGCACCTGCGAACAATGCCTTGTTACAGGTGGTAAAACCACAGTCCCCCCCCACCCTGAGTGCCTCAATGCGCAATCCGGCCATGCCATTCAACTGGATTCGCTCCTTCCCTGGCCGTGGCGTGCGGGTTTGGGGTTGCCAAACCCTGACCACAAACCCTAACTCAGCATTCCGCTACGTGCAGGTGCGGCGGCTACTCGGTTATGTCGAATCTCGGCTTTACACCATGGCTCACTTTTGCATATTCGAGCCAAATAACGAAATCACTTGGCTCAAAATAAAAAGCCTGTTCCGCTCCTGGCTGCGCTCCTTATGGCTGAAGGGTGCCTTGTTCGGCACCAGCGAGGACGAGGCATTTCGACTATACGTGGGCCTGGCAGAAAGTATGACAACGGACGATCTGCTAGCAGGCCAATTAATCGTCCGCGTGGAGTTGTCAGCGTTATACCCTGCTGAGTACATCAATTTGAGCCTACGGTTCATGATGATGGAAACACAAATGAGCAAGGAACTAATATGAGCACGCTGGAAAAACTGTTCGAACCGGAAGTTTCCCACCGTTTCCTGGCCACTTTTTTCTTCAAGAACGTGCCCAGCCCTTTGGATATTCGCTTTCAACGTGTCTCTGGCCTAGGCAAAGGAGAACTAGGTGTGAGCGCACAGTATCAGGGCGGCATCAATGCAACGGATCACTACCTGCCAGAACGCGTCAGCCACCCGCCGCTTACGTTGGAACGGGGCGTGGTCGTACCCACTCCGCTGTCCTTGGCATTTGACTACGTTTTGAGTGGCTTTGACACCGCCTATGTCGATGCGGTGATCATGCTGCTAAACCATCAATCGCTCCCCGTCTGCACCTGGACTGTCACCGATGCCCTGCCAGTGAAATGGCAAACCGGCGATCTGGATGCTAACAGCAACACCCCGCTAATCAACCATATTGAACTGGTTTACCGCGACATCCAGTGGCTAGGAGCCAAAGCATGATCGAAATTCATGAGCTGATTATTCAAGTTCGGGTGGATGACACCATACCCGTGGGAGTGGCGTCCAAGCCTCAATGGATGGATCATCAGGCCGAGCAAAGCGCCCTGATCGAACTGATAACTGAACAAGTACTAGCACGTCTTCGCGAAAAACAGGAGGACTGGGCATGAAAGGCTTGCTGGAATTGGGTCTATCCAAACTAAAAATCCAAGCTTATCAAGAGCTCAAGGATGGCAAACCTAATGGTTCGCCATTAGGCGAGATGCAGGTGATGTACAACCCCGAATCGCTGAATTTGAGCTATGGCATTGAATACGACGCCGACAACTATCTCAACGGCTCCATCAGCATCAACCACTTCAAACAAGCACGGCCAGGCGCTTTAACGCTGGAGTTGCTGTTCGACTCCAGTTTGCCAGGTAGCCAACAATCAGTGGAAATGCAATTAACTGCGATTCAGGCCTTATGTTGCGAAACGCGATCCGGCTCTCGGGAGACACCCTATCTCAAAATAGAATGGGGCAAGATGCACTGGCACGGACAGGATTTTTTCCTAGGTCGCGCCGCCTCATTGGAGATTCGCTATACCCGTTTTGATCGCAAAGCCGAGCCACAGCGCGCCACAGCCACGCTAACCCTGAACGCGGTCAGCAGTCCTTTTTCACAAACAAAAGAGATTTTCGACCGAATCAAAAAGCAAGCCAGCCTTTCGTTGCCTGACCAATACTGGTTGCCGATGGCGGCAGCCACGCTGGCCACCATTGCCGGCATGGCGGAAGCTTACAGTTATCTGGACGTGGCCATCGCTAACGATCTTGACAGTCTGGACGCTGCCAGACCAGGAGATACCTTGGTACCCCCAACTGAAATGGCAAACGAAGAGGGAACCGCATGATGACACCGCGCATTGAGCAATCGCTCCCACCAGAGATCAGCATCCAGTTTGGCATGCCCCCACAATCGCTCACCACGCTGCTGCCCATTCGGCTGAATACCCGGCTTGCAGCCAACCAAATCCCGAATGCCACTTTGGTGTTGAAACAGCCGGGTGGAGATAGAAAGGAAGTCGAAAAATTTTCGGCGGATGCCCAACGCTGCCTGCCTGGCACAACGGTGAGAATAGAACTTAAGGACAACAATAAGAGTACAGTTTTGTTTACCGGCATCGTAGCCGAACAACATAACCACTGGACGCTGGACGGCAACGAACTGACTCTGCGCCTTTGCCACCTTTTGCAGGGAGCCCTGTCTAGCCATGGTAGTCAGGTTTTCTCCAACATGACAGATGAGGAAGCACTGCGACAGTTGTTGCGCCTTTATAAAGTCGACCTTGGTCCTTCCCGTGGAATGATGTCCATACGACATCCACAATTGGTCCAATATGAATGCTCTGACTGGCAATTCATCAAAGCGCGACTGCATGCCAATGGCGTCTGGCTGTGGCCCGATGTCAGTGGTGGCGTTTCCATCGCACCACCTGCACTCTCCTCGGCCAAACACATGTTGGCGCAAGATGCCAAAGTATTGACAGGTGAATCTAGCCACACACCCCTAATAGAAATAGCGGATTGGATTTTCAGCAGTCGTGAATTGACAAGCGAAGTCCACACCATTACCTGGAACACTAAAAACCAAAAAGCGGAAACACGTCAATCTCAACCCAAGCAGCTAGGCAGTAATGCGCTTGATCCCAAAATGCTAGTCCAGCTGGGGCCTAAGAGCCAAACATTCCATGCTGCGAGAAACCTGCAAGATGAGGAGCTGGACGCTTGGGCCAATAGCCGCTTACTGGCCATGCAGGCCGCCAGTGTACGCGGCACTTTTACCGTAATCGGCAGCTCCGCCTACCAATTAGGTGAAACATTGGAGCTTAAAGGCTTTGGCAAGACACTTGATGGTCAGGGAGTCATCAGTGGCATTGAACATCACATGACGCCTGGACGCTGGCGCACCGATGTGACGCTGGGACAAGACACAATCAACGTGTCATTGGTTCCTGCCACGCCGGGCCTGCAAATCGGCGTAGTCTCCCACTACCAATCAGACCCCGACAATCTGGACCGTTTGCAAGTCGAAGTGCCAATATTTGGCAATGCAAAGCTATGGGCACGTTTTGCCAAGCCCTTTGCCAGCAAGGATAGCGGCGCATGCTTTTACCCCGAACCCGGCGATGAAGTCGTGCTGGGTTTTTTTGAGGCCGACCCCCGATTCCCAGTGATACTGGGCGCCATGCACAACCCAAAGCAACCCTCGCCCATCGACCCCGTGAAGCACCTTCAACAGCGTGGACTGATTCTAAAGCAAGGCGATAAACAACAACAGTTGTTGTTCGATGGAGAAGCGCAAACGGTTCAGTTGCAAGCTGCGGATAAAGAACACCTGATGCTTGGAGCAAAAACCGGCTTCGCGGCACAGAGCCAGCAAGACGTACAAATCAAAGGCAAGAACTTGACACTGCAAGCCGACACCGCTCTGGAAGCCCGCGGTCAGCAAGTCAAAGTAAAAGGCAACAAGGTGGACGTGGGAGCATGAAGCCGTTGGAGAACGCGATCCAGCTGCAGAGCGCGGCGAGAGCACAAGCGGCACAGCAAGCTGCCCATTTCAGAGAACAGGGAAAACCGAGAACGTTCATGCACTCACAAACGAGAGTACCATTATGACTACCAATACCACGGGACGTCTTGGTCGAGGCTGGGCCTTTCCTCCAAGCTTTACTCTGGCAAATGGCCCCAACATGGTCGAAGACCAGCTTGACATTCGTCAAAGCCTGCAAATTCTGTTCAGCACTCTGCCAGGTGAACGCATTATGCGCCCTGACTATGGCTGCGACCTGAATGCCTATATATTTGAAAATATCAGCGAGGACCTGCTGGCTGACATTCGCCGTACCATCCGAGACAACATACAACGTCACGAACAGCGGGTGGAGCCGCTCGACATCATCATCAAGCAAAACAAACTCCAACCTACCCAACTGGACATTACGCTCCATTACCGCATTCGCGGTACAGACGATAGTGGGCGGGTCCGCGGCGAATTAAAAATCGTCGCCTCAGAAGGAGGGCTCCTCCTATGATGGACATCGTCATTGTCGATGGCACCGCCCTAGTGTTTGAACCCATGTTCGGCAACCGCATCGTCACCCCTTGCGGCCCAGCGCAACTCCGCGGCAGCGGCCATCCCACGATGCAGGGACGCAAAGTCTGCGTGGCCGGGGATGAGAAACAGGTGCAGGTCAACGCCATCTACACCACGGCCACTCACACCATTCCCGGCAACGGCGTCATCACCATCAGCCTCACCGCCAACCAACAGGCGACACACGTAAAAAGCGGCGCATCCTGGGTGCTCAAGGGCCAACAATTCATCGCCCAATTCCGGCCCACCACCCCGGCGCAACAGCCCGGCACGCCGCCGGTACCAGACGTGACCACGCCCAGTCTGGGCAAAGGCCAATTCATGCCCACCCAGTCGGTGGTGCGGGGCAGCTAAAACCCTAAAACGGAAGCACAACACCATGTCTAGCCAGAACCCTATTCCCCATGTAGAGGCCTTCGCGCTGGACCCGCGCGGCATTGAGGAAACACTGCGCGACATCAAAGACTACACGGCCCTGATTCCCTTTGATGAAACTGCCCAAGGGGATGGCGACAATAACTGGGGCCGCATCTTCTTCCCCGGCGGCGACACGGACATCACCCACCTTGCCGAGCGCTACCGCGCACCAGATCTGAGCGACGGCGAACTGCCGCCGCATCAGGCGTTTCTGCTCGCCTTTCTGCGGCAACTGGAAACCGCTAAAACCCTGCTTAACAGCCTGCCGGCACGACATCGCCAATTGTATTACCGCGACCTGCTGGGCTTGGCGCCAAGAGGCGCCCAGGCGGATCAAGTCGTCGCCTCCTTCAACCTCATGCCGGGCGCAAACGAGCAACTGCTGCTCGCCGGCGTCGCGCTCAACGGGGGGCAGGACAGCCTAGGACAAGCCTTGCGCTACCTGTTGGACGCACCGTTGCAAATCAACTCCGGACGACTGAGCGACGTGTACTGGACGCGCCCGTCGAAAAACGGCACCTGGTGCCATGTCGTGCAATCCGGCGAAGAACCGCCATTTCCCACCGACGGCGTACGCCTGTTCTCGCCACAGCCGCAAGACTACCCAGCAGCGAATGGCCGCGTGATCGCCGCTGATATCCTTGCCTTATCTAGCGGCCAGCGCACACTCAGCATCACCTTTGCCAGCGCCCCCAACTGTACATTGCAAGCCGCAGTCAGCACGAAGCAAGGCTGGCTGGCGCTGCCGCCCGTCACCGTGAGCAGTAGCGCCACAACCGTGGCATTCACCGTGGCCGCCGATCAACCCGCCCTCAGCCCGCCGCAGGGTTTGGATGGATTCATCGACACCACGCCGCTACTCAAACTCAGCCGCAATGACGGCCTGACAGTACCGGTCGTCAATCAGATTGAGGTCACTGTCACCCTCCCCGCCGATGTCGCCTTTCGCACGCAAGACGGCGTCGCGCAGCCGGATCAACCCTGCCTGCCTTTCGGCGCCGAGGTGCCACAAGGCTCGGCGGTACGGCTGATGGCGCCGGACTGGTGCCGAAAATCCCAAGCCATCCAAGTCACGCTGACGCCGGAATGGCAAGGCTTGCCGGAAGGGCAGAGCTTTGCGCAGTGGTATGCCGGCTATACCAATGCGCCTGTCAACGACGACACATTCAAAGTGACGGCGGCCGCGCTGAGCGCAAACGGTTGGAAGACGCTCGACGCCGGGCAGCCCTTATTCGCGAGCAATGCCAATGCCGCCACCGCGCCCGCTGGCCGGCCGCTCACATTCACCTTCACCCAACTGCTCTGCGACGTCGTCGACAGCGCCGACCCCGATGACTGGGCCAGTCGCCTGCGGCTGACCCTGGAGCCGACCACCTTCTTACATCAGCAATACTGGCAACTCGTCAATGCAGGGGCAACCGGCTTGACCCCCCCCTACACCCCGCAATGGGCCGGACTGGACATTGCCTACACTAGCACCCAGCTTATCGAAGTTAACGCACAATACCGGCTCACCCCATTCGGCCACCAAGCAGCCGGCGCAGAGGAAGACGAACCCGCACAGCCGCAACTCTATCTGGGCCTCAGCGACATACTGCCCGGCCAGCAGCTGTCCTTGTACTGGAAACTGTGCAGCCCGCAAGCGCTGGATGTGGACTGGCAATACCTGAACCAAAACAACCAATGGATTGCGCTCAACGCCGACGTGCTGGACGGCACCGACGGCCTGTTCGCCTCCGGCCTATGGTCCGCCACCTTGCCCAACGACGCCGGCGACCAGTCCGCCCATATGCCGGCCGGCCGTTACTGGCTGCGCGGCGTAATGACCCCCACTCAGCCCCAGAAGTCGGATCTAGGCGCAACCACCTCTGACTACCCGCAGCTGCAAGGCCTGCTGGCCAATGCCATGACCGCCACCCTGGCCGACCCGGATACCATGGCGGCTGATCATTTCGCCCAGCCTCTGCTGGCCGGCCGCGTGTCGAAAACCATGAATGCGGTGCTCGGCCTGGCCGGCGTCACCCAGCCCTGGCCTTCGCAACACGGCCGCCCGCTGGAAGCCCTAGACGACTTCAACCGCCGCATCGCCCAGCGGCTGTCCCACCGCGGCCGCGCGCTGCGCCAACACGATCTGCAAATGCTGCTGCGGGATCTGTTTCCAGAAGTGGGCTCCGTCATTTTGCCGGAGGGTCCCGGCACACCTGGCAAGCAATTGCTCACCGTTATCCCGGCGCCGGACTGGCGCGACAACGACGACCCCAAGCGTCCGGCATTCAACCCGGCCCGGCTGGATCGCATGCGCCAGGCTATGCAGCGCCTGACCTCGCCTTGGGCGGAAATCGATATTCTCAATCCTGTCTACATCGGCGTCCTAGTGACATATGCAGTTACCTTTGTCGAAGGTATTAGCCCGGCTTTCGGCAATCGCCAAGTGGATGAGGCGTTAGTGCGCCAATATATCCCTTGGACTGGGAATAAAAACCGTACAGTCATCTCAGACAATATACTGGACTACTACGAAATATTATCTTTTATACAGCGGCAGCCATTGGTAGAAACTGTGCACACACTGTTTTTGAATGGAAAAACCGAGTCTATCACGGCTGCACGGGGTGTCGTGTTGATTCTAGAGCCAGGACATGAAACAGTTAAAATTCAGTTGGCAAACCCAGCCAGATTTTAATTAGATGGGACGTATTTGATTGGGGAAAACATGAACCATCACACATGTAATATCGACACCACTTTAGGACCTTTGACCACAATAACCTGCTCCTGCCAAAGTTACGGCAACAGTCTGGTGGCCAAGGCAAAAGTCAGCAACACCCACGACAATCCGATCATTGCCGACAGGTATAACAACCAGATCCGCAAGATCAACGATTTCTAACGCACGCCCCACACCCGGCAACCTTTTGAAGAAAGCCGCCCATGACCCAACGCACTGTGGTCGACCCCGTCGTCCTCCAGGCCATCCACTTCGACACCCTGTGGCAGCAGGCACAAGACACCCTGAAGCAACAGTCCGGCCAGGTGTGGACCGACACTGACGAACACGATCCCGGCGTCACCCTGCTGCAGGCACTGAGCTATGGCATGTCCGACCTGGCCTACCGCCACATCCTGCCGTTGCGCGACATACTGACACCCGCGCCTGACCTCCAAAACGGGGATGGCTTGTTTCCCCATTCGTTCAGCCCAAATGAGGTGCTAACCGTATCGCCCATCACCGAGGAGGACTACCGCCGAGCGCTATTAGATCTCGTGGGCAAGGTCAACGGCGTCACGCGCTTTTTATTCCGCAATGCCCTGCTGCTTCCGGAAACCATCGATCAAAGATATACGTATTACTACGATCCAAAACTGCGCGAGTATCATTTCACCAGCGACGAAGACGAGGGCAAACAGAAGTTCACCGTACAAGGCTTTTACCGCTTGCAGGTAGAGTTGAACCGTGACGTGCCCCAAGCAATAGCCGAGCCTATCCTGCAGGAATTTTTACAGAACCACCATAATGTGTGCGAAGGCGTGCGCGGAATCGTCTGGCTAGCGGCACAACCCGTCAATGTGGAAATCACGCTGGAGTTGGAAGACGATTTCCAGAACTACGCCATCCTGATGGCCCAGCTGTATCTATGCGTGGAGAGCTACATCAGCCCGCAGGCACAGCGCGCGACGGCCGCGGAGCTACGCGCCGCGGGCTGGACCAATGATGAAATTTACCAAGGCCCCAATCTGGCGCATGGCTGGATTAGCACGCTGCCGCCCGTAGAGGATCATAATACGGCGCACACCCTGAACCTTAACCCCCTGGCTTCGCCGCTCCAGATGCTGACCGGCGTCAAAAGCCTGCAGGCCTTGCGATTTGACAACGGGACTTGGGAAGTCAGTATCCCCGCCCAAAAGTACCCGCAGCTTTGGGGCCGCACGCCGCTTCAGGTCTTGGCGGCAGGGCAGCGAGTGAAACTGATGAAGCGCGGTCAGAAGGTAACCATAAGTGAAGAGGAAATCAAGCAAGCCCTCCCCTCCACCCCCGTACTCAACGAAGCCTGGGTATCCCTTGAGTACGGCCGCCACCGCACCCCAGAGCGTTACTACCCAGCCAGCGCAAAAATCCCGCCATGTTATCAACTGCAAGACGACTTGGCGTTGCACACCACACGGCATCTTCACCAGTATCTCTTGCCATTCGAGCAATGGCTGGCCAGCGGTTGCGACCAACTGCGTCTGCTACCGAGGTTGCTATCGTTTAACCAACAGCTCGACACCACGGTCTGGGGCAATCAATGGCCCTTCGTCAATGACACCGTGGCCTATGCCGTGCATCAGGCATATCAGCCGGCACTGTTGGCTAAAACCACCATGCAAAGCCAAAACGAAGAGCAGAAATTAGCGCTGCTCAACTACCTGCTGGGCTATTTTGGCCAGCAGCGCGCCGACCGCACCTTGCTCAACGCGCCGGACTACTTATCATCACAATGCTCGCTGATTCGTCTGAACAGCCAGTTGAATTACCAGGCCGGCCAATTCTCCGCCAACGCCATGTCCAGCATACAGCGCCGCATTGCTGCGCGCTTGGGTTTTGACGAAGGCGTATTTAATGAGCCGCCGGATTGGACTCACTTGCCTTTCTACTTGATGGAGCACGCTGCGCTCTTGACCCCGCCGCCAGGAACGGCAAATCTCTCGTGGCAAAAAATCACCCATCTCCAGACAGAAGACGAGTCCTTGGCCCTCACCTCGGTCACTCCTGTGAACAGCGTCTTCCAAGGACAATTGCTGGAACTGCAATACACTTCCGACTCCAACGCAACGCCAATCATCCTAAACGCCTGCGTGGTATTGAAAGTGGATAGCGACACCAAGACCATCGCCCTAGAGATCAACCCAGCGCTACGCTCCTTCCTACAGGAACTCCTAGCCGCCCCAAGCGCAGTGCAATGGCGCACCAGCCGCCTCTGGATGCAGGACACCACCTTTCCCCTGATCTATCCACCCGCTAACGTGCAATCACCCCAGCTGTCCCCTCAGCCGGGGCAGAAAATCATCACGGCGGACAACTTTCCGTCCAGCTTGGCGGTAGGCGACAAACTCGTGCTCTATCGCCATTTTTCACCGGAGGGCAACTTACAACATGCCCCCTTAGCCGAGGGTGATTGCGTTGCGATCGTGCGTGGCATCGATACGCTACGCCGGCAGTTACTCATTGAGGCAGACGCAAACTACACCTTGCCGGAAGACCAGCATCAGAATCGTTACCGTTGGTATTTCGATCGAGATCGCGAGTCCGCCCTGCCAGACCGTTTTTCTTTCATCGTAAGCGCAATATTCAACGAAGACTTGCTACTGGGCCCGCAGAGCCATGTCACAGAGCCTCAAGTCACCGCAGCCTGGGTTGAGCAGATTGTACACGAAGAGCTGCCATGTCATGTCTGCGCCGAAATGCATTGGTTGGAAAGCCGCTATTTCAACAACTTTGCGCATACCTACGCCAAGTGGATAGCAAACGATAGACTCTTAGGAGTGTCATCGTTCCATCTATTGGACTACCTCGCCCTGGGTACCCTGCCTTCCGGCCTGGAGGGTATTGGCAACATGCGCATCGCCACCGACGCCCAATTCAAAGAGGTATTCGCGGGAGCCGCGCCAGGAGAGTGGAACGCAGAAGTCATTCATGACAATGCATTATTTTATGTTCCCGCCGAGCCATCTAGCACCTCAATCATACTAGACTCAGTTGGAGAGGCCGCCGCGCCAGGGCCGATTCAACACTAGTCCAGCTACATATTTATCACCGCCAACTCACAGACCGGAGAAAGAATATGAAAAAGAAAAATCAAAACCAAGGCCCCTTGGAAGGCACCGCAGACTCGATAACACCCAGGATCAATGTGAGCTCAAATGAGCTCAAGGCCAAATTCGCGGCACGGTCGATTCCGCTGGAGGGCGATTTTGCAAATCTGATCGATATGGCGGACGCGGGCTGCCGAGCGTTGGGACAGGGGAAGGGCCAGACCGGGCCCGGTGCGGGCTTACAGCTGGATACCATCAGTGGGCTGTTGTCGGCGAAGACGGATACAGCGGCAGGCCTATCAGTGAGCACGAGCGGGGTCGGCATTAACACAGCCGTCTCCAAGGGATTAGCGGTAAGCTCAGCCGGACTAACTGTCCAACTAGATGGCACGGCCTCGGGGCTCGCATTAAACTCGGGAGGTCTGGCGATTAAAGCGAACACAGCGGCAGGCCTAGCAGTGAGCACGAGCGGGGTCGGCATTAACACAGCCGCCTCCAAGGGATTAGCGGTAAGCTCAGCCGGACTAACTGTCCAACTAGATGGCACGGCCTCGGGACTCGCATTGAACTCGGGAGGCCTGGCGATTAAAGCGAACACAGCGGCAGGCCTAGCAGTGAGTACGAACGGGGTCGGCATTAGCACAATCCCCTCCAAGGGATTAGCAGTAAGCTCAGCCGGACTAACTGTCCAACTAGATGGCACGGCCTCGGGGCTCGCATTAAACTCGGGAGGTCTGGCGATTAAAGCGAACACAGCGGCAGGCCTAGCAGTGAGCACGAGCGGGGTCGGCATTAACACAGCCGCCTCCAAGGGATTAGCGGTAAGCTCAGCCGGACTAACTGTCCAACTAGATGGCACGGCCTCGGGACTCGCATTGAACTCGGGAGGCCTGGCGATTAAAGCGAACACAGCGGCAGGCCTAGCAGTGAGTACGAACGGGGTCGGCATTAGCACAATCCCCTCCAAGGGATTAGCAGTAAGCTCAGCCGGACTAACTGTCCAACTAGATGGCACAGCCTCGGGGCTCGCATTGAACTGGGGAGGCTTGGCGGTGAAGGTTCCCCCTACCTCAGAGCTGAAGCTTGGGCCTGAGGGGATAGAGCTGGATGCGAGGGTGGCCTTAGCCCGAGGAATGGGAGCGTCACATGTGGCCTGGGGACACGGGGCGACGGCGTTCTATGGTAATAACAACAGCGTGTATTGGATGCAGTTCGTAGGGGCCCCAATATCCCAGCTCGCCCCGCAATCGGGGACGTTTGGTCCGACGATTATTATCCACGGGGACAGCACCGGAAATTGGTTTTCACGTGTGATGTCAGTGACAGGCCATGAGAGCGATTGGATTGACTTCATAGGCAAATTGATTTGCCATGTCCTAGCGAACCCCAACGCCAGCTATTGGGGTTGGAAGCCGGTCTGGAACGCGGTATAGCCGCATGCGCGAGCAAATTTAGGCGAGGAGACGCGAATGCAATGCCTCCATTTTCGAAGATATGCTCCAATACGTTCATTCGACGCCCTTTACTCATAAAGCCGGGCAATCCGCATCGCGCCGCCGTAAAGCCTCCGCAGAGATGAGTCCGGGGCGAAGCTGAGCCCCAAAAGCAGACGCCGCGCCTGACGCAAACGATAATTCCATATCCGAATACTGGCGCAGTGTCAAACCGGAAAAACGGTATTGACCTGCGCCGCAACGCGGCGCAGCTGACAGCGGCACTGGTCTGTCCCGAGCTCGGTGGACGGTTGGTTAAGCTCTGAGCAGCGCCTGGCGCTGCTCAAATTCTATCGGGCTCAGATAGCCTAGCGTTGAGTGGCGGCGCTGGTGGTTGTAGAACCGAATGTAGTCAAATATATCCCACCGGGCTTCGTCGTAGCTCCGATAACGAGTCAGGTAAACCCGCTCCGCTTTCAGTGAACGAAAGAAGCTCTCCATTGCCGCATTGTCCCAGCAGTTTCCTGCACGGGAATGGCTCGGCAAAATGCCGTGCCGTTTGAGCAGGACCTGATAGTCGTACGCGCAATACTGACTACCCCGATCGGAATGCAGCAGTACTTCCCCTTTCGGCTGACGTCGAGCTACGGCCATCGTTAAGGCAGCATGGACCAGCTCTTGCTGCACACGGTGATGCATCGCCCAACCCACCACTGCACGCGAGTGCAAATCCAGCACGATGGCCAGGTATAGCCATCCTTGCTCGGTCCGAATGTAGGTCATATCCGACACCCAGCGTTGATTCATCCCGGGGGCCGCAAACTGGCGCTCCAGTCGGTTCGGTGCCACCGGCAGCACATGTTTGCTACCAAGAACAGGCCGCCAGCGTTTACGTGAGCGCACCTGCAAGCCACTTTCCCGCATCAGACGAGCGATCCGATGCCGTCCGCAGTTCATCCCCTGTGCGAGCAGTTCGGCATGAATCCGCCGATGCCCATAAATGCCGCTCACCTCGGCAAACACCAAACGGATTTCCCGTAACAAGCGACGATTGGCCATCTCTCGCGCTGAAGCGCGGACGCTGCCGCCATGCATAGTAGCCACTGCGAGAGACACGCAACAGCCGGCACATCAGCGCCACCGGATACCGTTCGGCTAGCGCTTCAATGACCTGAAACCTTACTTCGTGGGGTGCGAGAAGATGGCGAGCGCCTTTTTTAACACGTCGCGCTCCATGGTGACGCGTGCGAGTTCGTCGCGTAGCCGTTTGAGTTCAGCGGCTTCTCCGAGCTGTTTACCGTTGCCAGGGAAGGCCTGTTCGCCGGCCGTTAGATACTGGCGCTTCCATTTGCCCAGTAATGCCTCAGTGATGTCGAGCGCCTGGGCCACGTGACGTAGCGAGCTGCCGGCCAGCACTTGCTCGACGGCTTCGCGTTTGAAAGATTCGGGAAAGCTTCTACGGGTTTGGGTCATGAACACTCCTTGGTGGAGATTATCCACCTTAAGTTAGTGTCCACTGAGCCCGGGACAGACCATTCGGCATCCCCATTGTGCCAGACTGGCGAGTCGGTCCTCCAACACGAGGGCAGCAGCAGGATGGCATGCTTAAGCTTCTGCAGTGGTTGTGGGGCTGGACCCATTTAACAAACCAAACCATCGGAAAGTTTCCATTCGATGATTTGTGGCGGGATCTTGAAGCTGATATTGAAGCTGAAAGTGGTTTTTGGTGAGTTTATTGCTGCCAGATAAAAGATATCGAGCCCACTTGCTCCAGAATCATCTCTGAGCGATTACGACTCATCTTTTTCCTTCAGCCAAGCGTCTTCGTAGCTCTGCGCGCTTTTTGGCGAAATAAATTTCAGCCTCCTCATGTGGGACACCAGGAGCAGGGTCATCTATGGCCGCTTGGACTGCTTGGCGTACATAAGCGTCATAGGCCTCGGAGGAGGAGGTCTCCACGGGAGCTGTTGGTTTGGGCTTTTGCATGGTTTGTATCCTTGCTGGCAGGGGTACGACTTTGGTCTTGGTTAGACCGAGAGCCTTCAGAACATCAAGTAGAGATGTCTGTTTGATCCGCGTGGCACCGAGGGTGTTGTCCTCAGTAATTCCAACGGGCAGCCCATCTTCGCAGATAGTGGTTGTTTGTCTACTTGCAAGCCAGCCGCATGAGAACTCAGCATCGTGAGTCCTGAAGAGCGACCTGCTCCGAAGGAGGGCCATCGATTCATTTTACCTGTTGTATTTCCCACCTGACACGTAAAAACACCATAAATATCAGCAATTTAAATTTTAATTTGCATAAAAATGCGTATGATTACAGTGTAATCAATGAGTGCGGCACATGACAACAACGCGAAAGCAGCAACTGGCCACAGCCCAGGACGGATATCGCAAGCGCCGGCGCAAAGAAGGTTTTTCATGTCTACAGACATGGCTTCCGGGAGAAGCTATGCAGAACCTAGCGGAACTCAGAAAAACCTTGGGGCTAGGCCAGGCAGAAATACTGGAGTTGGCAATTGCCAAGTTGCAGAAAGAGTTACAAAATCGCGATAATGAGGTGCAATTATGACAACGGCAAGCAAAATAGAGTGGACTGAGCGAACTTGGAACCCGACAGTGGGGTGCACCAAGATTTCCCCTGGGTGCAAGCACTGCTACGCAGAGGGTATGGCCGGTCGATTACAAGCGATGAAGACACCCGGTTACGAGAACGGTTTCGAATTGACACTGTTGCCACAACGTTTGGATGACCCACTGAAGCGTAAAACGCCGACCACCTACTTCGTGAATTCCATGTCGGATCTGTTTCATGAGGACGTACCGTTCGACTATGTGGCGAAGGTTTTCGATGTTATCGAGCGCGCACACTGGCACACCTTCCAGATCCTGACCAAACGGGCAGATCGCTTGGAGGCATTTTTTGCGGGTAGAACGGCTCCGCCCAATGCCTGGCTCGGTGTGTCGGTCGAGGATCGCAAGTACGGTGTGCCGCGCATTGATCACCTGCGCCGCGTCGATGCGGCGATTCGTTTCCTTTCAGTTGAGCCGCTGCTTGAGGATGTCGGCATGTTGGACTTAACCCACATTCACTGGGTCATCGTGGGTGGGGAGTCCGGACCCAAAGCACGGCCGATGAAAATCGACTGGGTCGACTCGATTCGCGGCCAATGTGAAGATGCAGGCGTCGCATTCTTCTTCAAGCAGTGGGGTGGCTGGGGTGCCGATGGTGTGAAACGTGCGAAGAAGTACAACGGTCGTGAACTGCATGGCCGCACTTGGGACCAGATGCCGGATACAGAACAACGAATCTAAGATAGAGAAGCCAGGACGGGATGACAGCCAATAACAAGTATTTGTGGAAGCTGGGGTCCCGGCCTCCAGCGTTGCAACAACACAGCGCGGTCAAACACAAAATTATTCAGTCCTATGTGCGCGACTACATCATGACACTGATGAAACGCGCCAGCATCCCCAAGCTACAACTAACCTTGGTGGATGGCTTCTCTGGCGGTGGTTGCTATCTGGACGAGGGAGGCCTGCCAGTCGACGGCTCCCCTTTGCTGATGATGAGGGCTGTGCAAGAGGCACGTGCCCTTCTCAATCTTGATCGGACTATTCCTCGTGAGGTCAATGCCGACTATGAATTCATCGACATCTGCCCCGATACGGTCGAGTACCTGCGCTATTGGCTGAACGGTCGCACAGAAGAGGGAACCATCTCTTCCTATGACACTCAGCGCGTGCGGGTGCAATGTGGTGACTTTCTCAAAGAGTTGCCACGGCTGATTGATACGATCCAACGCCGCAAGATGGGGGAGCGAGCCATTTTCGTGCTCGACCAGTACAACTACTACGATTTGCCGCTCCCCTATATCAAGCAAGTCTTGCACTCTCTAAAGAACGCAGAGGTGATCCTGACTTTTAATGTTGGTGCGATGATCACCTTCCTGTCGGATCGGGCCGCCAATCGGAAGCCGATTGAACATATCGGTCTGGATAAGCACATTCCCTGGAAAGATATCAAGTTGATTAAGGCTGAAGATCAGCAGACTTGGCGTCGCACACTACAGCGCTATATCGCGCATGGCATACGACAGGAAACCGGTGCCCACTATGCGACTCTATTTTTTGTGAAGCCACATGGCCTCAACAAGTGGGACTACTGGCTGATTCACCTCTCCAAGCACTACAAGGCCCATGAGGTGATGAAAGATCTGCATTGGCAGCACGCAACTGAGTTTGGTCATGAACTGGAGCCTGGGGTGTTCATCCAGGGCTACGATGCCAATCAGGATCAGGAATACACAGGGCAAGACACATTTGACTTTGGTAAAACGTCCAGGGACGCATGTGTGGACGGATTACGCGAGCATTTTGGCCATCAGTTGGCCGAATTGCGACAACCGATCCCGCTTGGTCAACTCGTATATGCCTGTGCTAGCCAGTCACCTGGTTCAACTCAACATTTCCTCGAGGCGGCCAAGCTGCTACACCACTCAAACGACGTGATCATCACCAGTGCCGATGGCAGGAAGCGGCAACATTCCAAACATTATCACCTGGATGATGTGATTGAGTTTTCCCCTCAGATACGGCTGATCTAAAGGCAAATCTTCGCACAGATGACAAAGCCAAATTTGTGCCAGAAACTAGCCAAATAAACCTTCCGAGGCAATCACTGGCCCAGTACGCAGTGACTTTGTTTTTAGCTTCCCGGTCAACTGCATGTTCAACAGATGGCCGGCAATACGTTTGGTGAGCTTAACGGCACTCGGGCTGGAGTTGGCTGATGCAAAAAACAAGGCAAATATGGGAGACCCTTGATCTGGTAGCTTGATTGGGTCCAGCACAACCGGAAAGATGGTATGTAACTGTCGTTGCATGTACGCCAGAATCTCGTCTTGGCTGAGCACCCGTTGCCGTTTTGTTGCAGTCTCTTCTGCCGCGAATAAGTCAGTTTGATCGGTATCCCGGTAAAAGTCCTTCATCCAATCAGTCGTGCCGAACAAGCGTGTCAGTGCTTCTGACTTGCTGGCATCGACCTTGTCGAACTGATTCGCTGCCTGCCGACACACGGCGTTGAGTGGGAATAGATACCAGAGGTCAATGGCACTGGTGGCCGCGATCTGTTGCAAGGTCTCCCAGCGCACCGCCATTCCATAGGGATCCAGAAACATGACGGCGCGACTATCCTTCCAACTGATCTTCCGGAGTAACTCACTGACTCGAGCATTGCCGTCCCCGGCCAACACCTCGACTCGTTTACCAGGATAGGCCTGCGCCAGCTTGTTGAGTGCTTTGACATGCTTGGCTTTGATATCGATGAAGTAATAATCGTCAAAGCCAGGTTGGACCTCGAGAGCTCGCTCGGCAGAGCCACTGATCCGAACGGTTTTTCCATCAAGATTGATCGCGCACTCGCCGGTGCCGGCGAAGGCGTCTATGAACACCCGCCTAAATGGCGAGCGAGGCAGTGGCTTGTCCTGCAGGGCGGTGTTAAACGCCTCCAGGTAGCGCTGCAGCATTTCCAGCTTGATCACCGTCCAGTTACCGCCAAAGCCGTGGTAGTGCAGATCGCTCATTGCCAAAGGTCCGTACCATACCATTGTCATGGTAACTCATAATCACTATGCATGACAAGGTGGAAGGCGATGGTCTCGGGGGGGATAGCAGAAAAGCGAGTGGCGTCTTGATAGTGACCTTGTTCTATTCATCCATGTAAGTTTCCTCTTGCGCCGTTCTATAACCGCTCAAAGCCAATGACAAATTCATGTTACTGAGTCGGTTCACATGGTACTCATGGGTTGGAGCAAATGATTGTCAAAACCACATGACATATTGCTATAGTATCTATTGTACGTTGAGTTGCAAGCTATTCTATCCAAACCAATTAGTTCTAACTGAAATATAGTTGACCAATTTCATTGGGGTTAAGTATGGCAGAGCGAAAGGAAATTGATCTTCGGGCCGCAATTAATGCGATTTCGGATGTGGTTCAGAACCGCCCCCGCCCACTAAGGGAAATGGACCAAATCTATATGAAAACTGGGGATATGGTTCTCCAAAGTGAGATGGTCGCTAAGTGGGCCGACGGAAAGAGGTTAGCTTTTATCGGGGACGGGGATGCAATCAGTGTGAGCGTTGCTTACCTGATGAGCCGTGAGATACTGAACTACGGACCTGCCAAGATTCAAGTATTCGATTTCGACGAACGTATCTGTGGTGCCATCAAACGCTTTGCGGACCGCGAGGGCATCGAGATGCTTGATTCAACCCTCTACAATGTGCTGGAAGCCTTCCCAAACATTGGAGAATTCGACTGTTTCTATACTAATCCCCCATGGGGGGCTAGCAACGGTGGTGACAGTGTCAACGTTTTTTCCCAGCGAGGGATGGAAGCAGTTGGAAACAAGGGGGAAGGCATGATTGTGATCGCTGACGATCATGAGCTTGAATGGCCACAGCAGGTTCTGGCCGCAGTCCAGAAGTTTGTATTGAGTGCTGGGTTTTACGTTCAGCGCATGGCTTCCAAGGTGCATCAATATCACCTAGATGATAACCCCGATCTACGCTCGTGCAATCTGATGATCAAATCTTTGCCGGGCATACTTCCACCTCAGAATTCGGAGCCGATTTCCGATCAGGCCCGCCTTGAGCACTTCTATGGTAGAGATCATCCGATCAAAATTAGGTATGTACGCGAGAAAAAGCGCGTTGATTATGGCAAGGCGCACGATGATGAATATTGCTATGAAACATTCGTTGAGGAAGGAAAGTAATGGCCGATATCATCCAGCCCAATCGGGGAATTCTATTCATGAAAGTAGGTGTTCATGCTCAAGAGACTCTTGAGGACATAATTGAACGTAAGACCAAGGAAATTAAAGATGCCGGTTTTGCTTTTTGGGGCTACGGAGGCAATACTTGTCATCCAACTACGATGGTACAGCCTTTTGTTGAAGGCCATGCGGCACGCGGAGAGAAGGTAGTTCTGTGCATGAATGAGATACTATCGAAGCACTTTGCCGACCCAGTTCGGGCCGAACTCTATTCGACCGATGGCGTCAGATGGCAAAAGGTACCTAACGCTATCAATGTCCTGGGTTCCAGATATGCGTTGGCGATCAAGGATCTTCGGCGTACAAATCTGGAGCTCCCCTTGGCAAAGTCCGCAGTCGCCATCGGAAATAGCAAGGGAATGCTGGGTGTGCAATATATCAGAGGTCGAGTTGACAAGGCATGCCTTGAGTTATGCGAAGGTGCCGATATTCCGCGAGCTCCCGACGAAAAATCTGTACAGATCGATTTAGTGGCCGAACTGTGTGAACCCTACGCTGTCTTCCTCAAAAACTAGATTGGATAGGCAACTAAGACTCCTGGCGCATCTGCTTGGCTACTGTGGATGTAGCTAACGAGACCATCTTGGCATGACTCGAGCGGACTACCACCAGAGTAGCAGCCCAGAGCCATCGTTAGGCTTATATCGATAGTTTTTGGCAGGGCGCATATGGAAGGTTGTACTGACTCTAAGCCAGACTTTTCAATCATCCATAACACCAACTGCTCAAGGGAGGCAACCTTTCCATGAATATGTTCACATGCTTCGTGCTCCCGCAGGGCTGCTATCGCTTTGATGGCACGTTTGTCACCTGTCATCATCAACTCGATTTCGCGGGCAAGCATCAAGGCGCAAAGTTGACTCTCACCCAAGTCCAAATCTACGCCGAATGCAATAGCGGCACTTTCAAGTTGAGCGGCTAGCTCCAGTTCTTCAGGATTGGGCTCAATAGCAGCAATAGAGGTTATAGCTTCTAGGAAGTGTATTTTTACTTCTTCTAACTGATGACCTTCCAGTTTCTTCTTGAATTTGCTGGCCACGACGAATTGTGCTGCAGCAATCATTCCAAAATCTTTACTCCCGAAGGGTTCAGTTTCAAGTAGAAGTTTCAATAGTTTGTATGACGTAATTTTGAGTAAAACATCTGTATCAATCAATGCCCAAGCCATTCGCGCCCCCCATAACGGCTTTCACAAAATGCACGCTCTCATCGCTTAGATTTTGCCAATCCATCTGGTGGGATGCTATGCGGTTGACGACCTTCCAAGCGGGTATGGGGTCAGTGTAAATATGCTTCATCGCATTCTGTACAATTGCCCATTCTCCAGTGGCATAACCGTAGCATAGCGCAAGCGTCCCAGGCTCAATACGGTTGTGGGAGCCTAAGGTCAATGCCTTATTGGCAAGCTCGCGTGCATTGTGGCCTTGCCCTTGTTTCGCTATCTCAAAATCAGGATTACCAGTGAGCAGCTCCAGAGCGTAACGATCCGCCTCAATCTCTTCATCGTCCTTCTCCTGTGAGTTATCATCCTCTTCCATGTCGAGGAGTGCAGACCCTGTCTCAACGTGGCCACAGGCAATATGGCCGATCTCATGTGCCAAGTAAAACGCAATCGAAGCAGGGTACAGTGAGTCTTTGGCTAGTAAAATGGCGTAGCGATCCTTGAGGCGAGCTACCATTGCGCTCATTTTTTTTGCCGCCAGTGGATACACGCGCAGATGAATCACTGGTACACCAATGCCCCACATTGTTGCTAGTAGTTCCAACAACCCCACGTGCGGGTTATTTTTAAGAATTAGATGACGTAGTTTTGAGGCTGTAACGCCATCTAGAATTTCTACCTGTTTGACTGACTTGACAAGCATTCTGGCAACCGATTTGCCAAAAGCTGTGATCGCAGGTTTATCGTGCTGGTCATTACCCCTGAAATTCTTATATTTCGCTGAGTCGTCCCAAATAAATTGAGGAGACTGTTCATCGAGCACAGTTAACGGATCGAGGCCTAGATTTCTAGCCAAAGAAAAGCGTAGCTCTGCTTGCGCCGAAGGCGAAGCATCTGCTGCGTCGCTCCACCATTCTGGCCAAGCGGCATTAATCGCGGAATCAGTCAACCCGGTAGACTTTGCAAGGCGCTGTCTGAACTCTTGTGATTTACTCGCCAAAATGTCTCCACAAGTATGATGAGCTAGTCCTAGCTTTGGCTCTTTCGCTCTTCTACGATATATGACCTTGTGCTCTCTATCAATTTTGCTAGTAGCGCTGCATGTGAGGGGCTGCCATCCCACACCTCGTCTATAAGCTTATGCAGGTCGCTAATCTGTGCACTTTCTTCAACTTCTATTCCAAAAAATGCACACAAACGAAGGGCGTTTGTTCCCTGGCTTTTTACTCCCTGTCCCAGAAGCCGGCGCACAGCATAGAAATTCACTCCACTAGCTCTCGATAGAGCAGTAGGGGAGCCTGTGTACTGAGCAAGCGCCGCATTTAATTTAGCTCTGGCAACTTCCCACTTGATTTGCGATTTGTGCATATTACTGTATAATAACAAAAAATTGCACATTTGAGACTTCAATGTTTTACAACCATGCCAGGCCACCTGCTACAACCAGCCATAGTGCCGGAGATTCCGTTCCTGATATCTTCTGCTGGACAAAGATGGGGGCTGAAGCTGGGCAAACACTCGATGCCATCATTCGGCGTAAAGAGCTGGAGCGCCTAGCGGGCAATGGAGTGTTTGCATGGGGCATCGGTAACTCCCTTGGTACAAGTGTTGACTTGGCTCGGCAAATGAGCCCCAGTGGCAGAGTCGACGTGCTATTCACGCCGATGAAGAGCCCTCCAAAACAGATTGATGCCTCACCTTCTCAAACCTTCTTATGGCTCTACTACATCGAGAGCGATGGCCGTATTGCCTCCCTTCCAGGGCACCTCCTGATCACCAGCCGGGGTGGGGAGCACAAGAAGGCGCACTATGCGCTCCTTTGCCATAGTGAAAGCAGTATTGAGGATGATGTGCTGGAGCATTACATTTATGCAGCAAGTGCACGTAACCTAGCTAGTAGTAACCGTATCGGCTCATCGCAAGTAACCTCTGTGGTGCGTTACGGTTTGGATGCTGTTGCACCCGATGATGCACCTTACAAAGTCGCTTTCCGAGCAGCGTTGCACCAGCAAGGTTTCTTGAAGTTGGTTAGTCCAGTTTGTTTGGAGGGGGCGATTGCCAAGCTATACCATCAGGCGTGTGCCGCGACATCTGCGATGGAGTGGCTCTCTTTAGCCTCGGAGGTACGCAAAATGGCTGAGGAGCTCGTTATACCAGTGCCTGGAACGGATCTATTTGCCTAGTCTGTCCAGGAGAGGCGACAAAGTGGTCAGAAAAGTGGGTAAGCATGACGCTTGCGACCTCGGGGCTGGAGCCTTATAAGTATCAAGGAAAGAAAAATGGCCTCCAATCTTGGAGGCCATCCTTCTCACCGCCTAGGCTGCGTGTGAAATCCCAAAAATCTAGAAAAGTGGGAAAAATCTAGATACTCGTGGGATCCTACACCCTCACACATCAATATTCCGCGCAATCAAGGCATTGCCCTCGATGAAGTTCCGGCGCGGTTCCACTTCGTCGCCCATCAGGGTGGTGAACACGTCGTCCGCACTCATCACGTCTTCAATGCGCACCTTCAGCAGGCGGCGCACGGTGGGGTCCATCGTGGTTTCCCACAGCTGTTCCGGGTTCATCTCGCCCAGGCCTTTATAGCGCTGGATGTTCATGCCCTTCTTCACTTCCGCCAGCAGCCAGTCCAGCGCTTCGCCAAACTCCGCCACCGGTTTCACGGTTTCGCCGCGTTTGACGTGGGCGCCTTCGCGCAGCAGGCCGCTGAGCATGTCGCCGGTTTTCTTCATTTCCGCGTAGTCGCCGGATTCCAGGAAGTCCTGGTCCATCACCGTCACCATCACGTTGCCGTGCAGTTTGCGGATGATTTTGATCAGGTGGCCGTCGTTCTTTTCATCGCGCAGCAGTTCCAGTTCGATGGCTTCCGCCGGCAGCAGCGCGCTCAGTTTGGCCAGCGCGGCGTCCGCTTCTTGCTGGCTGCTGAGGGACAGCGGGCCGGTCTTGAGCATGGCTTCCAGCACCAGCGGGTCGATTACGCGGCTTTCGCGATCAATCACGGAGCGGGTCAGCAGGAACTGACGGGCAATCTCGCCCAGGGTGTCGCCGGACAGCGCGGCGGCGCCTTCCGCCGGGATCAGTTCGGCCTTTTCCAGCGCCAGTTGCAGCAGGAACTGATTAAGCTCGGAGTCGTCCTTGAGGTAGCGCTCTTGCTTACCCACTTTGGCCTTGTACAGCGGCGGCTGGGCGATGTAGATGTGGCCGCGCTCCACCAGTTCGCTCATTTGGCGGTAGAAGAAGGTGAGCAGCAGGGTGCGGATGTGCGCGCCGTCCACGTCGGCATCGGTCATGATGATGATGCGGTGGTAGCGCAGCTTGTCCGGGTTGTATTCGTCCTTGCCAATGCCGCAGCCCATGGCGGTGATCAGGGTGGCCACTTCCTGGCTTTGCAGCATTTTGTCGAAGCGGGCGCGTTCCACGTTCAGGATCTTGCCCTTCAGCGGCAGGATGGCCTGGAATTTGCGGTCGCGGCCTTGTTTGGCGGAGCCGCCGGCGGAGTCACCCTCCACCAGGTACAGTTCGCACTGAGTGGGGTCTTTTTCCTGGCAGTCCGCCAGTTTGCCGGGCAGGCCCAGGCCGTCCATGATGCCTTTGCGGCGGGTGATTTCGCGGGCCTTGCGCGCGGCTTCACGGGCGCGGGCGGCTTCCACGATCTTGCCGCAGATGATCTTGGCGTCGTTGGGGTGTTCCAGCAGATAGGTTTTCAGCGCTTCGCTGATCACTTCATTGACCACCGGGCCAATTTCGCTGGAGACCAGTTTGTCCTTGGTCTGGCTGGAGAACTTGGGGTCCGGCAGTTTGACGGACAGCACGCAGGTCAGGCCTTCGCGCATGTCGTCGCCGGTGGTGTCCACCTTGGCCTTTTTGGCCACTTCGCTCTCTTCAATGTACTGGTTCAGCGTGCGGGTCATCACCTGACGCAGCGCGGTCATATGGGTGCCGCCGTCGCGCTGGGGGATGTTGTTGGTGAAGCACTGGACGCTTTCCTGGTAGGAGTCGTTCCACTGCATCGCCACTTCTACCGTCATACCGTCTTTTTCGCCCAGGCCGTAAAACACCTTGGGGTGCAGCACGTTCTTGTTGCGGTTCATGTATTCCACGAAGCCCGCCACGCCGCCGGAGAAGGCGAAGCTTTCTTCCTTGCCGCTGCGCTTGTCTATCAGGTTGATGCCCACGCCCTGGTTCAGGAAGGACAGCTCGCGGATGCGCTTGGCCAGGATGTCGAAGTGAAACTCCACCAGGCCGAAGGTTTCTTCGCTGGCGCGGAAGGTCACTTCCGTGCCGCGGTGATTGGTGTGGCCGGTGACGGTGAGCGGGGCCACGGCGTCGCCGCGGCGGAATTCCATTTCATGGACTTTGCCGTCGCGCCAGATTTTCAGACGCAGCCAGTCGGACAGCGCATTCACAACGGAGACGCCCACGCCGTGCAGGCCGCCGGAGATCTTGTAGCTGTTGCTGTCGAATTTGCCGCCGGCGTGCAGGATGGTCATGATCACTTCCGCCGCCGATCGCCCTTCTTCCGGGTGGATGTCGGTAGGGATGCCCCGGCCGTTGTCTTCCACGGTGATGGAGTTGTCGGGGTTGATGATGACCTTGATGGTGTCGGCATGGCCGGCCAGCGCTTCGTCAATGGCGTTGTCCAGCACTTCAAACACCATGTGGTGCAAGCCGGTGCCGTCCGAGGTGTCGCCAATATACATGCCGGGGCGTTTGCGTACCGCATCCAATCCTTTGAGGACTTTGATGCTATCCGCGCCGTATTCCTGTTCGCTCATCTGCTGCTTTCTGTATGGAGAGGGGCCGGGCGGGCCGGGAGTGACTCCTGGTGCCGCGCGGCCGGCCTCTGCCGGTCAATCTGAAAATCCGTTTGCCGGGGCGGGGGCTGGGCCTCCGCCGCCGGCGGGCTGCCGGGTGGCGGCCGACGTCAAATCCGCATGGGCATGACGATGTATTTGAAATTGCTGACGTCCGGTATGGTCACCAGGGTGCTGCGGTTGGAATCGCCAAAGGCCAGTTGCAGGGTGTCCGCCGGCAGGTTGGTCAGCACGTCCATCAGGTAGTTGATGTTGAAGCCGATTTCCAGCTCGCCGCCCTGGTAGGCGATTTCCAGTTCTTCTTCCG
The DNA here is from genome assembly GCF_020544465.1 of Chromobacterium rhizoryzae. Classification (NCBI taxonomy): domain Bacteria; kingdom Pseudomonadati; phylum Pseudomonadota; class Betaproteobacteria; order Neisseriales; family Chromobacteriaceae; genus Chromobacterium; species Chromobacterium rhizoryzae. Next base: position 95,133 of record NZ_CP066126.1, on the reverse strand, counting down.
CTTCTTCCTGCTCGCTGTTGGTGCAGAGAATGGACATGGAGCCGGGCTTGAGCACCAGGCGCACGCCGCGGAATTTCTCGTTGGCCAGAATGGCGGCGCGCTGCAAGGCGTGCAGGAATTCCAGGCGTTCAATCAAGAAGATCTTGTCGTTGTCCAGCGGGATGACGCGGTTGTAGTCCGGGAACTTGCCGTCCACCACTTTGCTGATGATGACGGTGGAGCCAAAGCTGAAGCGCACCTGGTTGGCCAGCACTTCGATGTTGATCGGGTCGTCGATGTCCTGCAGCAGCTTGTACAGCTCGATGATGGTCTTGCGCGGCAGGATCACTTCGGACTTGGGCAGGTTGGCTTCCACGTCCGCGCTGGCAAAGGCCAGACGGTGGCCGTCGGTGGCCACCAGGCGCACCTGGTTGCCGTCGGTCTGCATCAGCAGGCCGTTCAAGTAATAGCGGATGTCCTGCACCGCCATCGCGTATTGCACCTGGGAGATCAGGCGCTTGAGTTCGCGCTGGCTCAGGCTGAAGCTGGAGTCGCTGGCGCTGCCCACGGACAAGAGCGGGAAGTCGTCTGCCGGCAGGGTTTGCAGGTTGAAGCGGCTCTTGCCGGCTTTCAGGGTCAGGCGGCCGCCGTCCAGTTGTTCCAGGGTCACGGTGGCGTTGCCCGGGATGGCGCGCAGGATGTCCTGCAGCTTTTTGGCGGAGGTGGTCAGGCGGAAGTCTTCGCCCGGCAATTCGTCGCTGCTGGCGGTGGTGATCTGGATTTCCAGGTCCGTGGCCAGGAAGCCCACTTGTCCGCCCTTTTTCTCTATCAGCACATTGGACAGGATGGGCAGGGTGTGACGACGCTCGACAATGCCGGTGACTGCCAGCAGTGGCTTGAGCAGGGCATCGCGTTCGGCTTGCAGGATCAGCATGGGGCGGGCTCCCGTTGGGTGTTTGTGAGTCGGTTCAAGTTAGGCTTCATGGTCTTAGTTACGCAGCATGGCCAGCAGCGTATCGTAATCGTGAGCGATATCGGCGTCGTTGCCGCGCATTTCGGCAATGGTCTTGCACGCGTGCAGCACGGTGGTGTGGTCGCGGCCGCCAAAGGCGTCGCCGATATTGGGCAGGGACAGCTGGGTCAGTTCCTTGGCCAGCGCCATCGCCACCTGGCGCGGCCGGGCGATGTCGCGGCTGCGCTTTTTGCTGTGCATGTCGGACAGCTTGATCTTGTAGTACTCGGCCACGGTTTTCTGGATGGCGTCCACGGTCACTTGGCGGTTGCCGGCGGCCAGGATGTCCTTGAGCGCTTCCTTGACCAGTTCCAGCGAGATGTTCTGATTGGTGAAGCGGGCGTAGGCCACCACGCGCTTGAGCGCGCCTTCCAGTTCACGCACGTTGGAGCGCACGTTCTGGGCAATGAAGAAGGCCACGTTGTGGTCCAGCTTGATGCTGTCCGCCTCGGCCTTTTTCATCAGAATGGCCACGCGCATTTCCAGCTCCGGCGGCTGGATTTCCACGGTCAGGCCCCAGGAGAAACGGGAAATCAGCCGCTCTTCCATGCCTTCTATCTGCTTGGGGTAGCTGTCGCAGGTCATGATGACCTGCTTGCCGCCCTCGATCAGCGCGTTGAAGGCGTAGAAGAATTCCTCCTGGGTGCGGTTCTTGCCGGCGAAGAACTGAATATCGTCGATCAGCAGCAGGTCCAGCGAGTGGTAGTAGCGCTTGAATTCGTCAAAGGCCTTGTGCTGGTAGGCGCGCATGATGTCGGCCACATAGCGTTCGGCGTGGATGTAGCGGATCTTGGCTTGCGGGTTCTTTTGGAACACGTGGTTGCCGATGGCCTGGATCAAGTGGGTCTTACCCAGGCCCACGCCGCCGTAAACAAATAGCGGGTTGTAGGCTTGGTCACCCGGGTTTTCCGCAATCTGCATGGCCGCGGCGCGCGCCAGCTGGTTGCCCTTACCGGTCACCAGGGTGTCGAAGGTGAACGAGGGGTTGAGCCGGGTGCTTTCGTGGCTGCCGCCAATGGCTTTGACCGCGGCCTGCTTGGCCTGGGACGGCGCGCTGGGCGTCGGCACGCTGGGCGCGGGCTTGGCTTTGGCCGGCATCACCGCGGGCGCGGCGGCTGGACGGCCGGCGGGCGCGCCCAGGCGCAGTTCCACCAGGCATTCCCCCACCAGCTCCACCGCCAGTTCTTCAATGCGCGCCAGGAAGCGGTCCTTGATGAACTGCATGATGAAGCGGTTGGGCGCAAACAGCGCGATGCCCTCTTCCGTGGTTTCGGCCGATAGCGGCTTGATCCAGGTATTGAACTGTTGCGAAGACAGTTCGGCCTCCAGGCGGGCCAGGCAGCCAGGCCAAAATTGATCCAGTTCGGTCATTACATATACGCAAGTAAAAGCGAAAAACCCGCTGTCGGCTTTAAGGCCAAGCGGCGGGAGAAGCCGCCGCGCCCCGCGCTTGGGGCGGACGACGTGTGTTCGGCATGATTCAAGGGCCGCGTTCCGCGCATCGCCGGGCCGCAAGACGGGCCAGGCATGGACGGAGCGGCCCCCGAGAACCGCTGGCAAAATTCCTGGATCCGGCACGCGCCGCGCTTGCGCGGGCGCGCGTTGCTCCAGTGGGTGGGGCTGAATTTTGGCAGTGCTTCTCTGGGTTGGCGTTCCGCCCCGGCGCGCGTTCAATAATTGCGCAGCGGACTCGGAACGGTAAGCCTTGGCATTCTAACGGTTTTTCTCAAAGTTATCCACAGGTGCTTAGAAAATTCCTCATTGACAAACCGGCGTTTATCCTGTCAAATCACGCGTTTATTTCCGTTTCGAAACAGGAATTCCAATCATGAAGCGTACTTACCAGCCCTCCAATACCCGTCGTAAACGCACCCACGGCTTTCTGGTCCGCATGAAGACCCGCGGCGGCCGCGCAGTGATCGCAGCCCGTCGTTCCAAAGGCCGCAAGCGTCTGGCCGTATAAGCCTTTGTCGGCTTACCGCTTTCGCCGTGCGCACCGGCTATTAAAAACGGATGAGTTCTCATCCGTTTTTAGTTTGCGGATGTCGCGCAGCAACGCCACGTTCCAGGTATCGGCCCGGCCCAATGAATTGGGGCACGCGCGGCTGGGCCTGGTGGTGGGCCGCAAGGTCCACAAGCGGGCCGTGCGCCGCAATTACATCAAGCGCACGGTGCGCGAGTGGTTCCGCCTGAACCGGCAAACGCTGCCGGACATGGACTTCGTGGTCCGCGCCAAGGTGCCTTTTACGCGCGCCGAGCGAACTGAAGTGATCACGGCTTTGTCTTCTCTGTTTGCTAAACTGGCACGATGTCGCGCCTCTTCATCCTCCTGATCCGTTTTTACCAGCTGGCTATCAGCCCGTGGCTGGCACCGCGTTGCCGCTTCCAGCCCACCTGTTCCAGCTACGCGATCGAGGCCATGAAAAAGCACGGCGCACTCAAGGGCGGCTGGCTGGCCGCCAGACGCATCGGACGTTGCCACCCCTGGGGCGGCAGCGGCTACGACCCAGTTCCCTGAACTTAAATCCGGTATCGAGAGATGGATTCCAAGCGCCTCATAATCTTCATCATGCTGTCCCTGGGCATCCTGCTAGGTTGGCAGGAGTTTTTCGCGCCCAAGCCGACGCCGCAGCAGGTGGCCGCGCAAAAACAGGCCGCCACGCAGCAGCAGGCCGCCAACAGCGCGTCCCACAACGCCCAGCCGGTGGATTCCAACAAGCTGACTTCCGGCCAGCGCATCACGGTGAACACCGATGTGCTGAAAGCGGAAATCGACACCGTGGGCGGCGATCTGCGCCAGCTGACGCTGTTGAAGCACGATTCCGCCGTGGACAGCAAAAAGCCGCTTGATCTGCTGACGGACCGGAACGGCCGCGTCTATGTGGCGCAAACCGGCCTGGTGGCCGCCAGCAACCCGGCGCTGCCCACCCACAAAACCGTGTTCACCGCGGAAAAAACCAGCTACGAGCTCTCCGGCGACAAGCTGGAAGTGAAGCTGACCGCGCCGGAAGCCAATGGCGTGAAGGTAAGCAAGATCTACACCTTCACCAAGGGCAGCTACAAGATCGGCGTGCGTTACGACATCGCCAACGGCGGCGCCGCCCCGCTGGCCGCCACCGCTTACTACCGCCTGCTGCGCGACAGCCAAACGCCGGAAGGCGAAGGCCGCCTGGCCCACACCTTCACCGGCCCGGCGGTGTACACCTCGGAAAACAAATTCCAGAAGGTGAGCTTCGACGATCTGGCCAAGGGCAAGGGCGATTACGCCAAGACCGGCAGCGACGGCTGGGTGGCGATGATCCAGCACTACTTCATGTCCGCGTGGATTCTGAAGCCGCTGGACGGCGCCAGCGTGTGCAAGGACGACAAGTCCTGCCGCTTTGAGCTGAAGCAGAGCAACGGCCTGAACTCCGCCGCCGCGCTGGTGGATTACGCCACCATCGCCCCGGGCCAGAGCCTGAGCGTGTCCGTGCCGCTGTTCGCCGGCCCGGAAGAGTACGATGTGATCAGCAAGCTGGCGGACGGCATGGAATACGCCAAGGACTTCGGCATCTTCCACATCTTCGCCTCCCCGCTGTTCTGGCTGCTGACCAAGCTGCACCTGCTGGTGCAGAACTGGGGCTGGGCCATCGTGCTGCTGACCCTGACCGTCAAGGCCATCTTCTACCCGCTGACCGCCGCGTCCTACCGCTCCATGGCCAAGATGAAGGCGCTGGCGCCGCGTCTTGAGCGCATGAAGGAGCAGTACGGCGACGACCGCATGAAGTTCCAGCAAGCGGTCATGGAGATGTACAAGTCCGAGAAGGTGAATCCGCTGGGCGGCTGCCTGCCCATGCTGATCCAGATCCCGGTGTTCATCGGCCTGTACTGGGCGCTGCTGGCTTCGGTTGAGCTGCGCCAGGCGCCGTGGATCCTGTGGTACACCGACTTGGCCCGCCCGGACCCGTTCTATGTGCTGCCGGTGATCATGGCGGCCACCATGTTCCTGCAGACCTTCCTGAACCCGCCGCCGGCGGACCCGATGCAGGCCAAGATGATGAAGATCATGCCGGTGGCCTTCTCGGTGATGTTCTTCTTCTTCCCGTCCGGCCTGGTGCTGTACTACGTGGTCAACAACATCTTGTCGATGGCCCAGCAGTGGCAGATCAACAAGAGCATAGAGAAGAAAAGCAAGGCCGCGCTGCAATCCTGATTGCCCCGCGCGCTCTGAACCCCAAACCCGGCCGCATGGCCGGGTTTTTTGCTGGATAATTGAAGCGTACTCGCCACGACGCCCCGCCGCGCGGGGGCCGCGGCCCAGATTCCAAGGAATGCCCATGAGCCTCAGCTACACCCCCGCCACCATCTGCGCCATCGCCACCGCACCCGGCCGCGGCGGCGTCGGCGTGATCCGCGTGTCCGGCAAGGATTTGCTGCCTTTCGCCGCCGCCGTCAGCGGCGGCAAAACGCCCAAGCCGCGCTATGCGCTGTACACCGATTTCGTCGACGCCCACGGCCAGCCGCTGGACAACGGCCTGCTGCTCTACTTCCCCGGTCCCAACAGCTTCACCGGCGAGGACGTGATCGAGCTGCAAGGTCACGGCGGGCCGGTGGTGCTGAAAATGCTGCTGGCGCGCTGCGTGGAGCTGGGCGCGCGGCTGGCGGAGCCGGGCGAATTCACCAAGCGCGCCTTCCTCAACGACAAGCTGGACCTGGCCCAGGCGGAAAGCGTGGCGGACTTGATCGACGCCAGCAGCGAAACCGCGGCCAAGAGCGCGCTCAAATCGCTGAAGGGCGCCTTCTCCAAGGAAATCCACGTGCTGGTGGACGAGCTGATCACCCTGCGCATGCTGGTGGAGGCGACGCTGGACTTCCCGGAGGAGGAGATCGACTTCCTCAAACAGGCGGACGCGCTGGGCAAGCTTGAACGGCTGCGCGGCCGGCTGGTGCAGGTGCAGGCCACCGCCAAGCAGGGCGCCATCCTGCGCGAAGGCATGCACGTGGTGCTGGTGGGCCAGCCCAATGTCGGCAAATCCAGCCTGATGAACGCGCTGGCCGGCGACGACATCGCCATCGTGACCGACATCGCCGGCACCACCCGCGACACCGTGCGCGAGGAGATCGTCATCGACGGCGTGCCGGTGCACATCATCGACACCGCCGGCCTGCGCGACACCGACGACGTGGTGGAGAAGATAGGCATAGAACGCACCTGGCAGGCGGTGGAGCGCGCGGACCTGGCCCTGGTGCTGGCGGACAGCCGCGACGGCCTCACCGGCGAGGTGCAGGCCATCCTGCAACGGCTGCCGGCGGCGCTGCCGCACGTGCACGTGTTCAACAAGGTGGACCTGTCCGGCGAAGCGCCGGGCCTGGCTGATGAAGACGGCCACCCGCTGGTGCGCCTGTCCGCGCGCACCCACGTCGGCGTGGATCTGCTCAAGGCCAAGCTGCTGGAGATGATAGGCTACAGCGGCGGCGGCGAAGGCGTGTTCCTGGCGCGCCAGCGCCACCTGGACGCCATCCGCCGCGCCGCCGAACACCTGGAACTGGCCCACGCGGATTGGGAACAAGTGGAAATCTTCGCCGAGGAATTGCGCATGGCTCAGAACGCGCTGTCCGAGATCACCGGCGAATTCAGCGCCGACGATCTGCTGGGCGTGATCTTCAGCCGCTTCTGCATCGGCAAGTAAGCCCTCCCCTACCGCGCCGCCGTTAGGCCGACAGCGTCACCCCGGGGTGGAAGGCTATCGTCGGCAACACCTCGTCCAGCACCTGCAAAAAGGTGAAGGCGGCCGGCGACAGCGGCACGCCGCGCCGGGTGAACACGTGGACGTCCCGCTGTAGCTCGGCCGACTCAAACAAGCGGTAGGGCAGATCCCGCGCCGACGGATGGGAGGCCGCCAGCGCCGACAACACGCAAGCGCCCACTCCGGCGCGGATCAGGCAGAACTGCATGTCCAGATTGGTGACGGTGATCTTGCTGGCCACCTGCTGCCAGAGCTCGGGATGGCTGCGCTCCAGCGCGGACATGATGCTGGTGTCGCTTTCGTCCTGCAGCAAGGGCCATTGCCGCAGGGATTGGCAGTTGAGCGGCCCCGCCGGCGGCTCGAAGCCCGGCGGAAACATCAGCCCCAGCCGGGCGGACAGCAGCTGGCGCTTGTCAATCTTGTCTCCGGCCGCGCCCACATAGGAGCCGATGCCGATGTCCACCTCGCCCGATTCGATGCGGCGCACCACGCCGCCGCTGGTGTCGTCCAGCAGACGCACATGGATGCACGGGTAATCTCTTCTCAGCCGCTTGAGCACCTCCGGCAGCACGCTGGACGCAAAAGCCATGCCGCTGGCCACGTAGACGCTGCCGCTGCTGCCGGCGGATTTTTCGCGCAGATCGGACAGCAGCAGTTCAAAGTCGTTCAGCAGCCGGCGGGCCACCGGCAGGAAGGCGTTGCCCTGCGTGGTGAGCGCCACTTTGCGGGTGGTGCGCTCAAACAGCGTCAGCCCGATCTCCTGCTCCAGCTCGCGTATGGTCTTGGTCAGCGTGGATTGCGTCAGAAACAGCTGGCGGGCCGCGGCGGTGAAGCTTTCGGCTTCGGCAACGGCCGAAAAGGCGCGCAGGTGGCGAAGGGAGATATTCATGACGAAGTGGAATTGATTGGCTTTATTAATTCATTTTACACCAATAACTTTCAACGCTTGCGCGTTTGAAGTTCACGCCCTTCATCATGGAACGGCCATCCCGGCTTTGCCGATAAAACTCAAGCGCAAGCCGCTGACGCCGGGTTTTGGCCGCCATCGAATCCCCCAGATCGTCACCCACCGCAGGCCTCAGAACCTGTTCAAAGTCCGCTGCGCTTCAGCGGGATGGTTGAACCGCTTCTAAGGCCCCGCCCCTTTGGACGGCGTCAGGGTCCGGTATCGGCGCGCCCACCAGCGCCAGGCGGGCGGTAGTTACGTTGCGGAAGCCCGCCAAGAGATAACATTGCTGCGCGCAGAGATCGCGGCTGCTCCATTTCCCGGACGCCCACATCGCCAATAAGGCGGCGCGGGCCGGCTCGTGCTCGCCCTGCCACCGGCTCCAATAATAAAAGTCCGCCAACGCCCGCTTGATCTGCCGCTGAACCGCCGCGGTGTTGTCCGGATGGAGCGGGTTGCTGTCCTTCAGCGCAATCACTCCCAGGCGCATCTCGTAATCGACAATTAAACGCGCCGCGCCTTTGAGCGCCTCATTGTGTTGGATCAGCAGCTTCATCATGGCCATGTTCTCCCTGTCCAAGCGTCACAGCACGCCGTTGACGTGCTCCAGACCGCGTTGCAAACGCTGCTGTATCGGCTCCAGCAAGGCCAGCGCCTCCTCGCTGCTGAACAGCAAGGGCTCGTCGCGGCGTTCCAGCAAGGTCAGCAGCGCCAACAACCCGGTGTGGGCGGCGCGCATGTCCATCACCCCGCTCAACAGAGCGGAGTCCAGCTCGATATAGCAATCGTTCAGTTGGCGGCCCAGATCGCCCAGCAGCAGCACATTGCCGGCGGCGGCGGGCAAGCGCTGAGCGCAGGAACGCAGTTGCTCCATCACCGGCGCAGCGGCGGGCTCGGGGCGTTCTCCTGCGCCATGGGGACAGGCGGGAGGAGGCATTGCGGGGGGAAAGGTGGAAAAGGTCATCACGGTCTCCATGTCAGCTTTGGAAACCTGCCCAGGCGAGGCTGGGACAGGCACATGACAAGGTGGCAAGACCGGCTTACTAGACCAACGACCGGCAGTCCAGAGGACTCCCTGCCACGGCCCGTCCCGAATGGGTACGGCGTGGCAGCAGACGTAGCAGTGCCAAAGGCGGACACGGCTTGTCTGCGGTCTAGTAATTTATAGGCTTGCCAGCCCGACGCGGCGTGATTGAGCGCAGCGCGGGACCAAGCCTAAACAGGCTGGCAGAGGCCGTCAAGGCGCTGGGGAGACACGGGCCTCAGGCGGCAACGGCCGCCGCCACCTGCCGGCTCAACTGATGCAGACGATTGGCCAAAGGGCAGCTCAGCGCCAGTTCCTGCCGGCCGTGTCCGCGCAGCAGCAGCGCCTGCCAGCTGCCGTCCGGGCCGGGCACCAGGCCGCCGCAGACGAAGCCGGCCTGTTGCAAGGCGTCCGCCGCGCGCGGGGCGTCCGGCCCCAGCGCCAGCCTGACGTAGACCAGCCGCCCGGCCGGCAGCGCCGCCACTTCCCGCAGCCGGCCGCCGCTGACGTCCTCCAGCCCCACTTCCAGCCGCCGGCCGTGGCTGGCGATGCTGAGTCCGCCGGCCGGCCCCTGCGCCGGCGGCGGCGCGCTGCCGAAGGCGCGGGTCAGCGGCGTCAGCCATTCCCGCCACGCCGCCGGCCAGTTCAGCGCCGGGATCGGCCGGCTTTGCAGCGGCAGGCAGCCCAGCACGATGCTTTCCGGCTGCGGCTGGCCAAACGGCGAGGCCACGTAGTCCAGCAGCAGGCCGGTGGTGTGGAAGCCCAGGGTCTTGGCCAGGCGCTGGCTCTGGCCGTGGGACGACACTTGCTTGATGGTGAGCATGCTCAGGCCCAGGGCTATGCCTTGGGCGCGCAGATGGCGGCCCAGCGCGGTGGCCAGGCCCTGGCCGCGGGCGTCCGGATGCACCACGTTGAGCGCCAGCTCGGCGCTGCCCGGACAATGCGGGTCGCGCCACAGCGCGGCGTGGCCCAGCACCCGGCCGCCGCTCACGGCGACGGCGGAATGCCAGCGGCCGGCGGCGTTGTGGCGGCGGATCATAGACGGCAGATACACGTCGGGATAGACGTAGTGTTCGCCGTAGATGGCGCGGAACAAGGCGCTGACGCCGGCGGCGTCGTCCGCCTGGAAATCGCGGATGGCGATGCTCATGCCGCCACCTCGTCGTAAGCGCGCTGGTCCACCACGCGCATCAGCTTGCCGGAACGCGGATGGGTGAGCATGGCCTCCGGCGCGCAATAAGCGACGTCCAGCCGCAGCAGGCCCTGGCGGCAGAGTTCGGCCAAGGCCGGTTGCGCGGCCAGCAGCCGTTCGCGCAGCGGCTCCGCCGCCGGGGCCGGCGCGTATTCGCTGGCCACTCGCAGGCTGAGGGTGTCGACGCCGTCGCGGCGGCCCACCAGCAGCTGCCAGGCCAGCACGCCGTCCTGCCCCCGCAGCAGCGGGTCCAGTTCGTCCGGGAATAAGGACAGCGTGCAGACGCGCACGCGGTGGCCGCGGCTGGCGCGCCCTTGCAGCGCGAACTTGCGTTCCGGCCGCCCGGCCGGCTCGCGCCAGCAGGCCAGATCGCCGGTGGGGTAGCGGATCACCGGCATCAGCCGCCGTTGCAGATTGCTGACCACCAGCAGGCCTTTGCGGTCCGGCTCCGTGATCGGCAGGCCGCTGGCCTCGTCGATGATTTCGACGATGGTGTCGGCGTCGAACACGCGGTGTTCGCCCTGGGCGCAATCCGGCCCGGCGGCGCCGATCAGGCCGGCGTCCACGCTGGCGCAGCCTATGGAGCCGATGCGGGCATTGGGAAACACCCGGCCCAGCAGGGCCAGTTGCTCGGCGAACAGGCTTTCGCCGCCGTAAAGCAGGCAGCGCACGCCGGGCAGCGCGCGGCCGGCCTGTTGCAGCCAGCTGGCGAAGCGCACCAGTTGCACCGGCACGCCGGCCAGCACATTGATGTCCAGCGCGGCGATGGCGTCGGCCAGCGCCGCGTCCTCGACATTGCAGGTGAAGGGAAACTCCACCACCGGCGCCGGCGAGTGCGACAGCGCGCCGTGGATGAAGAGCAGGCTGGTGTAGAGATCGCCGGCGAAGAACAGGTTGGCGACGCGGTCGCCGGGCAGCAGTTGCCGGCCCAGGCCTTGGCCGAAGGCGCGCACGAAGGCCTGCCATTCGTCGCGGCGGAACACCGACAGCTTGCCCTCGCTGGTGGAGCCGCCGGTCTTGAACACATGGCCGTCCGCCAGCGGGCCGCTCAGCACCGGCCAGTTTTCCAGCGGCTGGCATTGGCGCCAGTAGTCCGCCGGCTCGATCAGCGGCAGATCGCTCAGCGTCCAGTCCGCCGGCAGCTCGCGGTACAGCGCGCTGAAAAACGGCGAGTGGGCGCGGGCGTGTTCCACCAGCCGGCGCAGCCCGGCCTTCGTGGCGGCCTTCATCGCGCCGGCTCCGTGTTGCGGCGCAGGTCCAACACCAGCGGGGTCTTGCCGCTTTGCGGATGGCGCTGGAACTGGCCGGCCGGGGTGGCGATGACGTCCAGTTGCAGCAGGCCGCCGCTGACCACCTCGTTCAGCATCGGGTGTTGCAGCAGGCGGGCGCGCACCTGCGCGGCGTCGCCGTCGGCCAGCACCCGGATGCGGTCGCCGCCGCTGGCGGCGTGGTCCACCAGCCATTGCACAGCCAGGCCCAGCGGCGCGGACAGCGCTTCCGGGTTGACGAAGATGGTGCCGGCGCGCAGCAGCGCGCCGTGGCGGCCGGTGAGCTGGAAGCGCGGCGCCGGCAGGCCGCAGCCGCAGCGGCCGGGCAGCCAGCGGCCCAGATCGCCCAGGTCGTAGCGCCGCACGCTCTGGCCTTCTCGCGCCAGCGAGGTGAAGGCCAGGCGGCCGACGGCGCCGGGCGCGGCCGGGCGGTCGCTGTCCTGTTCCAGGATTTCCAGCCACTGGATATCGGCCAATAGATGGAATTCGCCGTCGCGGCCATGGCCGCAGGCGTGGCCCAGCGGGCCGGCGTCCACCGACCCGTACATCGCGGAGCGGATCAGCTCCACGCCGAAGCCGGCCAGGAACTGGCGCTGGCCGTCGCTGATGTGTTCGCCGCCGCAGAACAGCTTGCGCACGCCGCCGTAGGCGCGCAGCGCGGTTTCCTCGCATTCGAACAGGCGCTGCAAGGTGCCCGGCATCCCCACCAGGGTGTTGACGCCTTGGGACACGATGAAGTGGGCGATCTGGCTGAAGTCGTCGTCCACCGGGCCGCCCATCGGGTATTGCGGCACGCCCAGCTTGTCCAGGATGGTGAAGAAGCTGAGCATGCCGCCGTAGAGGTTGCCGCCGTAGAGCAGATTCATCACCCGGTCATGCGCCGGGTCCAGGCCGGCGGCGAGCAGGCCGTCCGCCGCCGCCTGCATCTGGCGGTGGTAGTCGCGGTAGCTGAAGCCGGCCAGTTTGGGTTCGCCGCTGCTGCCGCCGCTGCGGAAGAACAGCTGGGCGGCCGGCCCCATTTCAGCTTGCTGGAAGGCCGTTTTGTCCATCACCGGCAGCGCGTCCAGGCCGGCCGGCGGCGGCGGCAAGGCGTCCAGCGTCGCATGGCCCGGCAGTTGGCCGTCGCGCAGGCTGACCGACACCCGCCGCGTCAGCCGGCTCAGCGCGTAAACGCCGTCGTGCGGCTCGCCGGCGTAGCCGTCGTGCATCGCTCCCGCCGGGCACAGCCGGCCGACGCCGGCGTCCAGCAGCAAGCGGCTGAGCGCCGGCAGCTGTTCCGGCGCGGCGATCAGCCCGCAGCTTTGCAAATGGGTGCGCCAGGGCAGCAGCAGCTCCACCAGCCGCGCGCGCGGCGCCGGCCGCAGTTGCAGGGTGCGGAACAGCGGCGAGGCCGCCAGTTCCTGGCGCTGCGCCCAGGCCACGCGCCAGCCCTCGCCCTGCTCCACCGCGCCGGCCACGCCGGCGAAAGACTGGTCCAGCCGCATCATGGCCAGCTGGCTGGAGATTTCCGCGGCTTCCTGCACGTCCGGCTGCAGGGCCGGCCAGGCCGGCGCGCGCCGCGCCAGCGCGGCGGCCATGGCCTGGGCCGCGCCGCGCAAGACGGCTTCGTCCTCGCTGTCCACCAGCAGGCATTGCGGGCTGGAGCAGGCTTGCTGGTCGAAACGGCAGACGTCGTCGGCCAGCGCGTCGTAATCGGCCTCCGTCGCCGCGGCCGGGTCCAGGTAGGCGAAGCTGATGCGGTGGCCCCAGGGTATCCAGCGGCAGCCGGCCGGCACTTGGCGGCGGATCGCTTCCAGCGCGGCGTCGCCGCCCCAGGCGGACACGGCGTCGGCGCGGGCCAGCAGGCCGGCCAATTGGTCGGTGGCCAGCGGCAGCACCGCCACGTGGGCGGCCAGATCGCCGGCGGCGTCGTGGCTCAGAAAATCGGCCAGCAGCCGCGCGCTGCGGCCTTGGTCGCTGCCGCTGGGGCGCAGCCAGTTGACGTTGCCGGCCAGCAAGCTTTCCAGCACCGCCATGAAGGGCAGCAGCGGCGCGTTGGCCGGGGTGATGTGGGCCACCAGGCCCAGCGGCCGCCAGCTTTCGAAGCGCGGCTGGCGGTAGTCGAAGCGGCGCAGCGAGAAGGCCTGTTCGCCCAGCTCGCGGCCGACCTTGGCTTCCAGCGCCTCGCGCCGGCAAAAACCTTGCAGCGCGTCGACGGCGGCGGCGTCCAGGCCCAGGGCCTCCGCCCGTGCCGGCAGCGCGGCGGCGAAGCGCTCGGCGCAATCCAGCACCGCGTCCAAGGCCGGCGGCCGGGCCAGCGCGGCCGGCAGGCCGGCTTGCAATTGCGCCAGCGCGGCGGCGGCGTCCGCGGCGGCGTTCAGTGTTCCGTTCAATAGATACATATCAGGATTCCTTGATCAATTCGGAGGCGGCCACCGCGCAGCTGCGGCTCTTGCTGGTGCCGGCGCGGCCCAGCAGTTCGAACCAGTCGGTGGCCAGGCCGCAGCCGCAGCTCTCGGCCGGATGCAGCACGGCCAGATCGCCCATCACGATGCTGTGGGCCGGGCTGGAGGTGATGTAGGGCGACAGCAGGTTGAGGAAGCCGGCGGCTCCGTAAGGCTGCGGCCGCAGGCTGGCGGTGTCGCGGATCACCGCGCGGGCGTAGCTGGGCAGGTGGAAGCGGTGGCGTTCGCATTCCACGTAAGGCACCGGGTGCTCCACCGCGCCGTAGCCGTCGCGGCAGCGCGCGTCCGGAATGCCCAGTTGCTCGCCCAGCCGCCGGTACAGCTCGGCCTTGGGAATGGCGCGGTCGGCGTGGGTTTTCCAGCCGCCGCCCAGGAACACCAGCGATTCCGGGTGCAGTTGCAGCGGCGGCAGGCCCAGTTCCCGCATGCGCTCCAGCGCGAACCACAGGAAGGCGGGGAAGCCCAGCATGCGCACCGGCAGGCCTTGTTCGGCGAAGTCCTGCAGGGCGCGGATCACGCCGAAGGGATCGAACTCATTGCCGTGGCCGTTGTGGCGCAAGGCGTAACAGGCCTGGTTCACCGGCGCGTATTTGCACAGGAATTGGTCGGTGTAGGCGGTGCCCAAGGTGATGGCGCCGGCCGGCTCGTAGCTGAGCAGCAGGTAGTTGCACGGCTGTTGCGGCGTGTCCCAGCCGTAATGCCGGAAGATGCGGTCCACCATGCTTTGCGCCGCGCCCAGGCTGCGCGCGTCGTAACGCATGCGGCTTTTCTGGCCGGTGGTGCCGGAGGAGGTCAGCTCCAGCGCGTCCTGGCCGGCGGCGCTCACCACCAATTGGCGTTTGAAGTAGTTGGCGAACAGCGGCGGCAGCCGCGACCAATCGTCCAGACCGTCCAGCGCGGCGGCGTCCAGGCCGTTGGCCTGCAGCCAATGGCGGTAGCCGGGCGTGTGTTCGCAGTGGTAATGGCTCAGCTCGCGCATGGCGGCGTCGAACAGGCGGTCGCCGTCGGCATCGGCGCGATAAGGGTGTTCCAGCGCGCACAGCGCGTCGACATGGTTCAGCATGGTGGAGCTCCGGGAATGAGGAAGGGGATTCAAGCCGCTTGCAGCGCGTAAGCGCGCTGCTTGAGCAAGCGCCACAGCGGCCAGGCCGCCAGGCCGGCGCCCAGCGCGGCCCAGCCGGCGAAGGCTTGCAGGCCGGCGCCTGCGCCCAGCCAGGCCAGCGCGCTGCAACCCAGGCCGAGCAAGGCGGTGGAGATCATGCCCAGCATCGCCGCCACCGCGCCCTTGCCGCTGTCGCTGGCGTAGAGGGTGAAGCGGTACAGGGTGGCGTGGCCCAGGCCCAGGCCGAAGGCGTACAGCGTCAGGCCCGCCGCCAGCGCCGGCAGCGCGCCGCTGGACCAGGTCAGCGCCAGCATCGTCGCCAGGCCGCCGAACAAGGGCAGCAGCGCCAGCCGCAGCACCCGCTCCAGCTCCAGGCGCGCCGCCAGCCGGTTCAAGGTCAGATTGCCGGCGATCAGGCCGCCGAACACCGGCAGCTGCCACAGGCCGTATTCAATGCCGGACAGGCCCAGGCCGCGCATCAGCAGCAAGGGCGACAGGCCGATCCAGCCCACCAGCGGAATGGACAGCAGGCCCAGCGCCACGCTGCCCTGTATGAAGGGGGCGTTGCGCAGCAGCGCCGCGTACTGGCGCGCGCTGCGGCCCAGGCGCAGCGGGCTTGCCGCCAGCCGGCTGCCGTCGCGACGCTCCGCGCCCAGGGTTTCCGGCATCCAGCGCCACAGGCCGACGGCCACCAGCGCCGCCAGCGCGCCGATCAGCGCGAACAGGCCGCGCCAGGGCAGCAGGCCCAGCAACAAGCTGCCCAGCAGCGGGCCGACCAGCGGCGACAGCAGCGCGATATTGGCCAGCAAGGCCATCAGGCGCACCGCGTCTTTTTCCGGAAACGCTTCTTGCAGCGCCGGATAGCTGACCACCATCACGAAGCCCAGCGACAGGCCCTGGATGAAGCGCAGCAGATTGAACAGCTCGATGTCGCGGCTGCCGACGGCGGCGAGACAGGCCAGGGCGAAGCCGACGGCGCCGGCCACCAGCAGCGGTTTGCGGCCGTAACGGTCGGACAATGGGCCAATCAGCCATTGCAGGGCCACCCCGCCCAGCAGATAGGCGTTGAGCGCGGTGGGCACGTGGCGGGCGTCGGCGTTCAAGTCCGCGACGACTTGCAACATGGCCGGCATCACCATATCGCTGCCGATATACGTCAGCAGTTCAAAAGCGGCCAGCAATAGGCAAAAGCCTAGCGCCCGGCCCCGGGAAATAGGCAGCAGGGATTGAATTGAGTTTTGACTCATAAAATATCTAGGTAATTTAATGGCGGCCCTATAAAAAACACGGACCATTTAAAACCGACAATAAAAAACGACGCGGAAAAGTGAACTGCGCGGCATTTGTTTCGGTGATCAAGCAGCGCCGAAGAATGACATCGGCGTACTCAGAAGGGGCGAGATTATAGACAGGCTTGCGAATTGAATTGACTGCCCTATTGGACAGTTATCCTAGAGTAAATATATTAATATCCAAGTTTGGCGACGGATATTTATACAAATAAACCATAACATAAAATAATATGCAAATGGCAAGTCAATTAATATTTGGAGGGACGATTCCAATCAAAACCACCAATTGATTGAATGATGATTTTCCAAATCAGAATTTAAATCGCGCCGCCTCATGCCGGCGGCCAGCCCGCAAAGAGCTCGTTTTCATTGCTTTGCAACAAGCATGACAATGGATTCCCATGGTTAAAATGTCATCTTCACTGACATCCCCCATGCCTTCAGGAGCCCATCCCCATGAGATCCGTCCTGCCCTTTGCCGCCTTCCTGTCCATGTTCTGCGCCGCGCTAGCGCTGGCCGGCGCGCCGCCGGCGCTGGTGGTCACCGGCCAGATCAAGGTGTCCAATCAGACCCGCGCCGGCGAATACCACTTCAGCAAGGCCGATCTGGAGCGCCTGCAGCAGCGCACCATCCAGACCAAGACCACCTGGACGCCGAAGTCGGCCTTTACCGGCCCCACGCTCTCCGCCATTCTGCGCGCCGTGGGCGCGACCGGGCGGCCGGTGGAAGTGGTCACAGAAGACCAGTACAAGGTGGTGATTCCGCCCGGCGACCAAAGCCGCTATCAGCCCATCCTGGCGCTGCGCATCAATGGCCGGCCGCTGGAGGAGATGGGCTTCAGCCAGTGGATGATGTATCCGCTCAACGACTTCCGCGAACTGCAAACCGCCGACATCGACGCCAAGCTGGCCTGGCGGGTGAAGGCGCTGGTGGTGCGTTGAGCGCGGCGTAGCGCTTAGACCCGCTAACAAAACTCCTGATGCTGCGTTGCGCCGACTTGCCTCAGCCGTAAAACTGAGTTTTGTTAGCGGCTCTTAAGCCGCTAGCCAAGCGCTGATGCCGCGTTGCGCCGATTGGCCTCAACCGCGAGAGCGGTTTTTATGAGCCGCTTTTAGCCGAATTCTCGACTAAAAATGTCAATGCGCTGAATAAATCCAGTTAGTCCCAAGTAAATATTTACCTGAATAAAATAAGAACTTTGGAATAAGAAGCGGACTCCAGTGGGTAGGCTCCCGCCCTTCATGCCGGCGGGAGCCAGGGCGCAACCCGCAACTGGACAGGCCGTGCCCTGCGCCCGCAGCAGTCCGGCATGGCCTGATGGAATAAGAGAAATATGCACGCATTTAAGCTCAGTTCCTGTCTGTGGCTTGGCGCCGCGATGGCCGCCAGCCTGCCCTCTCTGTCCGCCTTCGCCGACGCGCCGCGCCAGCTGACGCTGGAACAGCGCGGCGATCCGGGAGAATGGCTGCTGGCGCACCGCCGCGGCTTCCTCACCCATCCCACCCAGTCCACCGGCTATTGGGCCCGCAAGGGCGAAGCGCTGAGCGTCAATATCGCCTATCAGGGCACGCCGCCCAATCTGCCCCCGGAGCTGTGGCTGGTGCCTATCGCCAACGCCAACAGCGCCATGCCGTCCAATCAGGTGGTCCAGCTGCGCCCCGGCCTCAATCAGATCACCGCGCAGAACGACGGCGTGATCTATTTCGCGCCGCGCAGCCAGCCCGGCAGCGGCAAAATCGTGGCCACGCTGCAAAGCGGCGGCCGCGAAATACCGCGTTTCGTGCTGGGTCAGCACAGCAGCGCGGACTGGAACGCCATGCTGAACCGCCTGTCGGCCGAGCCCTACGCGGAGCTGGTGGGCAAGCGCATGATCGTGACCATGCCGCTGCCCATCCTGCGCCAGCAAGTGGACGATCCGGCCGCCGCCATGACGCTGTGGGATCGCATCGTCACCCTGGCCGAGGAACAATACGGCCTGGCCGCCGGCAATCCTTACCCGCACGCGGCGACGCCGTTCCAATACCAGTTCGTCACCAAGCCGGACAGCAGCGGCGGCTATATGTCGGCCAGCAATTACTGGCTGGGCACCAATGTCGGCGGCGCCGGCTCGGTGGCCAACTCCAAATTGCTGCAGCAGGACGGCTGGGGCCCCTGGCATGAGCTGGGTCATCACTACCAGATGCCGGCGATGACTTGGAACGACCAGACCGAGGTGACGGTGAACCTGACCTCGCTCTATGTGCAGCGCGCCTTGGGCCAGCGTTCGCGGCTGGAAACCGGCGGCAAATGGGACCTGGTGCGCCAGCACCTGAACCAGGCGCAGCCGTCTTACGAGGCGCAAACGGACTTGTTCGTGCGCGCGGCGATGTTCTGGCAGCTGGACCTGGCTTTCGGCAAGGACTTCTACAGCCGCCTGGGACAGCGCTACCGCAGCATGCCCTTCGCCGAACTGCCCGCCAGCGACGAGGACAAGCGCCAGCGCTTCATCATCGAAACCAGCCGCGTCGCCGGCCAGAATCTGACCCCGTTCTTCGACAAATGGGGCTTGAAGGCCAACTCGAGCACCCGGCAAACCGTGAGCAGCCTGCCCGTCCTGTCGCAGCCGATCTGGCTGAACCGCGACGAAAACCTGCTCTATCGCTATCCGCTGGAACAGCAGGGCCTGGCCGGACGCGTGTCGCTGCCGGCCGCTGTCAACGCCGGCGGCACGTTCAACGTGGAGGCGCGGGTCGTCAACGCCGGCGGCAAGACCCTGCGTTACCAGTGGCAGGTGCCGACCGGTTTCGGCGGATCCCCCGGCAATGGCGCGACGGCGACGCTGACCGCGCCCGCTCAGGCGCTGCAAGGCGCGTACGCGCCGATACGCGTCACCGTCAGCGACGGCGTCACCCAGATGACGCTGGGCAGCGCCATCCAGCTGCGCCGCCCCGGCGCGCAAGGCTACGACGCGATGATTCTGGCCGCCTACAACAAGGGTGCGCTGCAAAAATGGAGCGAGAGCCGCGCGGGCACGCCGGGCGACGTCTACGTCTACGACAACCCCTACCGCAACACCCGCGACTACTTCCAGCTGAAAACCGCCAGCTACGGCTATTTCCCGACCGAAGGCGGCAGCAACGCCGGCTGGCAGTTCCTGGACAGCTATAACGGCGCCCCGCTGTCCGCCACCCAGTCCTACGATCTGGCGATATTGACCGCGCAGCGCAAGAGCCGCCTGAACAGCTGGAGCGACAGCCGAACCGGCACGGTGGGGGACGTCTATGTCTACGACAACCCCTATCGCTCCACGCGCGACTACTTCGTGCTGAAGAACGCGAACTACGGCTACTTTCCCACCACCGGCGTCAGCAACAGCAATTGGACCTTCGTCGGCTCCTATGACGGCAGCCAGTACCTGACCCCGTAAACCCGGGTTCCGCAACCGGCGCCGGCCTCCCTCGTCGAGGCCGGCCCGGTCGCCCGGGTGACGGCATTGGTCGCTCCCGTGCGCTACTATTCGGCGCCGCCCGCCTAGATTGGTCCTTGCGCTCCGGCTCCCTCCGAGTCCGCGGCGTCGACATGGTCACGGCCATGCCTTCCAACCCAGCGGCCCGACGCTGCCCGTCGGCGACGGAACCGCTTGCGGGAGAAGCCGACATGAAACTCACCACCCCCTGGCTGGCGCTGCTGTGCGGCGCGCTGGCCGCCCAGGCCTGGGCCGCGGAGCCGGAAAGCTGTCGCAAGATACGCTTCGCCGACATCGGCTGGACCGATATCGCGGCCACCACCGGCCTGGCCTCCGCCGTGCTGCAAGGCTTGGGCTACCAGCCCAGCACCCAGCTCGCCTCGGAGCCCATCGCCTTCACCGGGCTCAAGAACCAGCAGATCGACGTGTATCTGGGCTATTGGGTGCCGTCGCAAACGCCGGCCATCACGCCCTTTCTACAGGCCAAGGCGCTGCAAGTGCTGCCCGAGCCCAATCTGAGCGGCGCCAAATACACGCTGGCGGTGCCCAGCCAGCTTGCGGAGCAGGGCCTGCGCACCTTCGCCGACATCGCGCGCTTTCGCAAACAGCTGGACGGCAAGATCTACGGCATAGAATCCGGCAGCCAGGGCAACGCCATCATCAAGCGGATGATCGCCAACAACGATTTCGGCCTGAAAGGCTTCACCCTGGTGGAGTCCAGCGAAAGCGGCATGCTGGCCGCGGTATCCCGCGCCATCCGGCAACAACGCATGGTGGTGTTCCTCGCCTGGGAGCCGCATCCGATGAACTACCTGATGCGGCTAAGCTATCTGGCCGGCGGCGACCAGGTCTTCGGCGCCGAATACGGCGGCTCCAAGGTCTATACCGTGGTGGCCAACGGCTTCATGCAGCGCTGTCCCAACGCCGGGAAGCTGATCAGCCAGCTGCGCTTCAGCCTGGACATGGAAAACCAGGTGATGAACGCCATCCTCAAGCGGGTCCCGCCCGCGCGCGCCGCGCGCCAATGGCTGCAATCCAACCCTCAGCCGCTGGAACGCTGGCTGGACGGCGTCTCCTCCTTTGACGGCAAAGCCGGCCTGCCCGCGGTCCAGGCCTATCTGCGCCAAGGCGAAGGGAATGGGCCATGAACCGGGACATCGTGCTGAGCTGCGCCGTCACCGGCGCCGGCGACACCGTGGGCAAGCACCCGGCGATACCGGTCACGCCTAAGCAGATCGCCGCCGCCGCGGTGGAGGCGGCCCGCGCCGGCGCCACCGTGGTGCACTGCCATGTGCGCGACCCGCTCACCGGCAAGGGCAGCCGCGAGCCGGCGCTGTATCGGGAGCTGGTGGACCGCATCCGCGCGTCCGGCGTGGACATGATTCTGAATCTGACCGCCGGAATGGGCGGCGACGTGGAGATCGGCCCCGGCGAGCGGCCGCTGCCGCTGGGGCCGGGCACGGACCTGGTCGGCGGCCTGGAGCGCCTGCTGCACGTGGAGGAACTGCGCCCGGAAATCTGTACCCTGGACTGCGGCACGCTCAACTTCGGCGACGGCGACTTCCTCTACGTGGCCACGCCCGGGCAGCTGCGCGACGCCGCGCGACGCATTCAGCAACTGGGCGTCAAGCCGGAGCTGGAAGTGTTCGACACCGGCCACCTGCGCTTCGCCAAACAATTATTGAGCGAGGGGCTGCTGGACGCGCCGCCGCTGTTCCAGCTCTGCCTGGGCATCCCCTGGGGCGCGCCGGCCGACACCACCACGATGAAGGCCATGGTGGACAGCCTGCCGCCGGGCGCGCAGTGGGCGGCCTTCGGCATCGGCCGGCTGCAAATGCCCATGGTGGCGCAAGCGGCCTTGCTGGGCGGCCATGTCCGGGTGGGGCTGGAAGACAATCTGTATCTGGCCAAAGGGGTGTACGCCAGCAACGGCGCGCTGGTGGAACAGGCGCGGCGATTGCTGGACCTGATGGGCGCGCGGGTGCTGACGCCGGCGGAAGGCCGGATCCGCCTGGGCCTGCCGCCGCGCGGCGTAAAAGGAGATTGAGATGCACCGTACCGACATCGCCACCCTGGGCCTGCTGGGCGCCGGCGTCATCGGCGGCGGCTGGGCCTGCCGCGCGCTGGCGGCCGGCCGCGACGTGCTGGCCTGGGACCCCGCGCCGCAGGCCGAAGCGCGTCTGCGCGCCCAAGTGGAGCGCGCCTGGCCGGCGCTGGAACGCCGCGGCCTGGCCGCCGGCGCCGCGCCCGAGCGGCTGCGCTTCGTCTCCCGGCTGGAAGACTGCGCCGCCGCCGCCGACTTCATCCAGGAAAGCGCGCCGGAAACGCTGGCGCTGAAACGGGAGCTGCATCGCCGCGCCGACGCGGCCGCGCCGGAGACGGTCATCATCGCCTCTTCCACCTCCGGCCTGCTGCCTTCCGAGTTTTACCAGGATGTCCGCCGTCCGGCGCGCTGCGTGGTGGGCCACCCCTTCAATCCGGTCTATCTGCTGCCGCTGGTCGAGGTGCTGGGCGGGCGCGACACCGCGCCGCAGGCGCTGGACGCCGCCGAGCGCGTCTATACGGCGCTGGGCATGCGGCCGCTGCGCGTGCGTCACGAGGTGCCCGGCTTCATCGCCGACCGGCTGCTGGAGGCCCTGTGGCGGGAAGCGCTGCACCTGGTCAACGACGGCGTGGCCACCACCGGTGAAATCGACGACGCCATCCGCTTCGGCGCCGGCCTGCGCTGGGCCTTCATGGGCACCTTCCAGACTTACGCCCTGGCCGGCGGCGAAGCCGGCATGCGCCACTTTCTGAGCCAGTTCGGCCCGGCGCTGCAACTGCCCTGGACCCGGCTGCCGGCCCCGGACTTGAGCGAGGCGCTGATAGACCGGGTGGTGGACGGTTGCGCGCGCCAGCTGGGCCAACGCTCCATCGCCGATCTGGAACGCTATCGCGACGACTGCCTGATTGGAATCATGGAAGCGGTGGCGGCCGCCAAGCGCAAGCATGGGCTGGCCGCGCATGAATAAGCGCCTTGTTCTGCTCCGCGCGCAAACGCGGCCGGAATGGCTGGACTACAACGGTCATGTCCGCGACGCCTATTACCTGCTGGTGTTCAGCCACGCGGTGGACGCGCTGATGGAGCGCATCGGCATGGACGCCGCGGCGCACGAGCGCGGCGGCCACACCCTGTACACGGCGGAGCTGCATCTGCGCTATCTGCGCGAAATCCGCCAACAAGCCGAGCTGAGGGTGGAGGGGCGGCTGCTGGAGCACGACGCCAAGCGGCTGCGGCTCTATCTGAGCCTGCATCGCGACGAGGAAGCCGACGCCGCGGCCGGCTGCGAGCTGATGCTGCTCAATGTGGACCCCGGGCTGGGCCGGAGCGCGCCGTTCTCCGCGCCGGTGCGGCACAGCCTGGACGCGCTGGCGCGGCGACAAGCCGGCCTGCCCTGGCCCGAGGATTGCGGCCGCCGCATCGAGATGCGCTGAGAAGCGGTTCACGCCTCGCGCCGCTCCGTCCCCGGCGCGCAGCCGAAGCGGCGGCGATAAGCGCGCGCGAAGTAGCTGGCGGACTCGAAGCCGCACGCCGCGCTGACCTGGGTGACGTTGAGCCCGCTCTGGCGCAGCAAGCGCCGGCCGTGTTCCAGGCGCAGGCCCAGGTAAAAGACATTGGGCGCCGCGCCCAACTGGGCGCGGAACAAGCGTTGCAGCTGGCGCGCCGTCACCCCCGCCCCGGCCGCCAGGGCCGCGCTGTCCAGCGGCGCGTCCATATGTTTTTCCATCAGGGCCAGGGCCTGGATCAGCTTGCGGCTGTGCACGCCGTAACGCGCGCCCAGTTCCAGCCGTTGATGATCGCTCTGGGCGCGGATGCGCCCCAGCACGAATTGCTCCGAAACCTGCACCGCCAGATCATGGCCATGACTGCGCGCCATCAGGGCCAGCATCATGTCGATGGAGGCGGTGCCGCCGGCGGAACTGATGCGCCGCGGCCCCAGTTCGTAAAGCTCCTGCGTGGCGTTGAGCAAGGGATAGCGCTCGCGGAACGCCGGCAGCGCCTCCCAGTGCAGGGTCAGCCGCTGCTGCCGGAACAGTCCGGCCTCGGCCAGGATGAAACAGCCGGTGTCGATGCCGCCCAACACCCGGCCGGCGGCGTCCTGAGCGCGCAGCCAGGCCAGCAGGCCGGCGCCGCCGTGGCGCAGCGGATGAAAGCCGGCCACCACCAGCACCGCGTCGGCCGCCTCCGACTCGCCCCAGGCGCCATGCGCCGCCAAGGACATGCCGTTGCTGGCGACCACCGGCCGGCCATCGACGCTCAGCAGCCGCCAGCGATAGGCGCCGCCGTGAAAGCGGTTGGCCACGCGCAAGGGCTCGGTGGCCGCCAGCAAACCCAGCATGGAAAACTCGGGCAGCAGCACAAAGCTGAAATCCCGCATGCTCAGCCCTTGTCCGCGGCAATGATGAAACCCATGGCGCGCCTTCGTTAAACATGTTTACAATCAACAGCCTACCGTTCATCCACTGAAAACGGCAAGCCGACGCGCGGCGATCCACGCCGGTCCGCGCCGCGCCAGCCAATGGGACAGGTTGCCGATGCGGACATTTCCAATACCATATTGTTTCCATGGTTTTTTTCGGAACGGTGAATTTTTCCGCCCGCGCCGCGCCAGGCCGTCCGATAATGACCCACTGGCCGCAGTCGGCAGCGCGGGGCCGCCGACGCCCGTTCGCACCTGTTCATCATTGTGAAACTCAAGTCTCTTTTGGCTCTGGTCTGCCTGCTGGCAGGCATGCAGTGCGCGGCGGCGGAGCCGACACTGGTCTTCGCCTACAATCTGTTCCCGCCCTGGAAGACCATGGACGCCCATGGCGTGCCGCAAGGTCCGTACACCGAGCTGATGCGGGAGGTGGCCAGGCGCGCCAAGCTGCGGCTGGTCTTCCTGCCCTGCCCGCTGGCGCGCTGCCTCCAATACCTGCGCCAGGGCAAGGCCGATGTGGTGATCGGCGTGAAGAACACCGCCTCCCGCCGCGAATTCATCGACTTCATCGAACCCGCCTTCGCCAGCGGCAGCCGGCTGGCCCTGTACCAGCGCGCCGACGACCCGCGGCCGCTGCGCAGCTATCGCCAGCTCTATCCCTTTTTGATCGGCGTGGTGGAAGGCGTCCGCTATCAGGACGAGTTCGACGGCGATCTGCGCCTGCGGCGCGAGCCGGCCCCGTCGCTGGACTCCAACTTCCGCAAGCTCAAGGCCGGCCGCATCGACGCCTTGATCGCCGACGAGCGCCAAACCGCCGAGCTGGCCGCCGAAGCCGAATTCCGCCAGCACGTGAGACGCGCGCCGCTGCTGCTGTATTCGCCGGAGCCGCGCCGCATCGGCCTGTCTCCGCGCTCCCCGTACAAGCGCCGCATCTCGCTGGCGATGCGCTCCATGCTGCAGGACGGCACCGTGGCGCGGCTGCTGGCGGAAGCCCAGCGGCCGGCCTCCTAGCCGGCCCCGCCGTCGCGCGCGCGCAACAGCCGGCGCCCGCCGCCGCCGCCGCGCGCGCCGGCTGACAACTGGCGCTTGTCGCAGCTTTACAAGCCGCGCCATCAACGCTAGTGTCCTGCATAAGCCTTGCCGGCAGCATATGCGCGTCGACCGGCCGCACCCGCCTCCGCGCCTTGTTCCGCCTGCCCGCCAACGGCCGCTTCGCCGTCTTTCTTCCGCATTCCCGCTCCAACAGCCGCTGACTGGCCTCTGTCTGATTCACGTCACATCGCTGCTGTAGGGTTTTGCTAGCATCCGGCCCTTTCACTGTCGAAATTGTCCGACGGTATACGGTCGGCAATATAAGTGTTGCGCGGAAAAATCCCGCATGCCTTTAATTGAATTCAAACGCTCGTTCGATTTTGCGCCGCACGGGCGTTCGCTATCTGGAAACTTTGTTATCTAATCGCAGGAAAGGAAGACCATGCATATCGCTATCCCAGCCGAGAGGCTGGCCGGTGAACACCGCGTGGCCGCTACGCCGGACACGGTGAAGAAGCTTGTCGCCGGCGGCCACGCCGTCACGGTGGAAAGCGGCGCCGGCCTCGCGGCCGCGCAGCCGGACGCGGCCTATCAGGAAGCCGGAGCCGCCATCGCGGCGGACCGCGCCGCGGCGCTGGCCCAGGCCGACATCGTACTGACGGTACGCCCGCTGGACGAGGACGGCATCGCCGCGCTGAAGGACGGCGCGGCGCTGATCGGCCAGCTCAACCCCTATCACAACCACAGCCTACCGGCGCTGGCCGCCAAGCGCGTCTCCGCCTTCGCGCTGGAGCTCTTGCCGCGCAGCACCCGCGCGCAGAGCATGGACGTGCTCTCCAGCCAGAACAATATCGCCGGCTACCGCGCGGTGCTGCTGGCCACCCAGCACTATCCGCGCTTCATGCCCATGCTGATGACCGCGGCCGGCACGGTGAAGCCGGCGCGGCTGCTGATCCTGGGCGTGGGCGTGGCCGGCCTGCAGGCCATCGCCACCGGCAAGCGCCTGGGCGCGGTGGTGGAGGCCTTCGACGTGCGGCCGGCCACCAAGGAGCAGGTGGAATCGCTGGGCGCCAAGTTCATCGAGGTGCCGATGAGCGAGGAAGAAAAAATGGCCAATAGCGGCGTCTACGCCAAGGAAATGTCCGAGAGCTACCGCCAGCGCCAGGGCGAACTGGTGGCCAAGCACGCCAAGGCGGCGGACATCGTGATCACCACCGCGCTGATCCCCGGCAAGCCGGCGCCCAAGCTGCTGTCGGCCGATGTGGTGGCGGAGATGAAGCCCGGTTCGGTGATCGTGGACCTGGCGGCGGAAACCGGCGGCAACTGCGCGCTGACCCGCCCCGGCGAGACCGTGCGCCTGGACAACGGCGTCACCGTCGTCGGTCAGACCAATCTGCCCGGCCTGCTGGCGGCGGACGCCTCCAGCCTGTACGCCAAGAACCTGCTGACCTTCCTCGGCCTGCTGCTGACCCCGGAAGGCCTGAACCTCAATCTGGAAGACGAGATCCTGTCCGCCACGCTGGTGACCCACGCCGGCCAGGTCCGCTTCCCCGCCGCCGATTAAGGAGAACAAGATGGTCGATCCTTTCATCACCAGCCTCACCGTCTTCGTGCTGGCCGTCTTCGTCGGCTACCACGTGGTCTGGAACGTCACCCCGGCGCTGCACACCCCGCTGATGGCGGTGACCAACGCCATTTCCGGCATCATCATCGTCGGCGCCATGCTGCAGGTGGTGGACATCAACGGTTCCGAAATCACCCTCACCTCGGTGTTGGGCACCATCGGCATCTTCCTCGCCAGCATCAATATCTTCGGTGGCTTCCTGGTCACCCAGAGGATGCTGGACATGTTCAAGAAAAAGAAGAAATAAGGGACCACGATGGAAAACCTGTCCGCAATTCTTTATCTCGTAGCCGCGGTGCTGTTCATCCTGGCGCTCAAGGGCCTGTCCAGCCCCGCCTCCGCCTTGCGCGGCAACCTCTACGGCATGATAGGCATGCTCATCGCCGTGGCCACCACGCTGCTGATCATGGACAAGCCGGTGCTGGCGCTGATCGCCTCCGCCATCGTCGCCGGCGGCGCCATCGGCGCGTGGAAGGCCAAGACCGTGCAAATGACCGGCATGCCGGAGCTGGTGGCGGCGATGCACTCGCTGGTGGGCCTGTCCGCGGTGCTGATCGCGGTGGCGGCCATCTTCCACAGCGGCGTGGAGCACACCCAGGTGCAAAAGGTGGAGCTGTTCATCGGCGCCTTCATCGGCGCGATCACCTTCACCGCCTCGGTGATCGCCTACGGCAAGCTGTCCGGCCGCTTCGGCTCCAAGGCCGTGAACTTCAAAGGCCAACACCTGCTTAATCTGCTGCTGGCCGTCGCCATGGTCGGCTTCGGCGTGGTCTATTTCCTCAGCGACAGCCAGGCCGCCTTCCTGACCATGCTCGCCATCGCGCTGGCCTTGGGCGTGACGCTGATCATTCCGATCGGCGGCGCCGACATGCCGGTGGTGGTGTCCATGCTCAACTCCTACTCCGGCTGGGCGGCCGCCGGCATCGGCTTCACGCTGAACAATCCGGTGCTGATCATCGCCGGCGCCTGCGTCGGCGCCTCCGGCGCGATTCTGTCCTACATCATGTGCAAGGCGATGAACCGCTCCATCGTCGCGGTGCTGCTGGGCGGCTTCGGCGCCGAGGCGGGCACGGGCGGCGGCGCCGGCGACGGCGGGCCCAAGAACCACAAATCCGGCTCCGCCGAGGACGCGGCCTTCCTGATGGCCAACGCCGACAGCGTGATCATCGTGCCCGGCTACGGCCTGGCGGTGTCCCGCGCCCAGCACGCCTTGCAGGAGTTCGCCGAAATCCTGCATCAGAAAGGCGTCAACGTGCGCTACGCCATCCACCCGGTGGCGGGCCGGATGCCGGGCCATATGAATGTGCTGCTGGCCGAGGCCGAAGTGCCCTACGAACAGGTGCAGGAGATGGAGGAGATCAACTCCGACTTCTCCAACACCGACGTGGTGCTGGTGATAGGCGCCAACGACGTGGTCAACCCGGCCGCGCAGAAGGACAAGACCAGCCCGATCTACGGCATGCCCATCCTGGACGCGCACAAATCGCGCAGCGTGATCGTGGTCAAGCGCTCGATGAACGCCGGCTACGCCGGTCTGGACAATGAGCTGTTCTATATGGACAAGACCATGATGGTGTTCGGCGACGCCAAGAAGGTGGTGGAGGAGCTGCTCAGGGGAGTGGAGCAGTTGTAAGGCTCCGCCCCATGCCTCCCGCATTTCAAAACCGCCCAATGTTTTAAGCTTGGGCGGTTTTTTGTTTCCATCTATTTCTATCCCCGCTTTTCCACCCCGCCGCGCTTCACAAGCGGCGCCCGCCCGGTGTATTGTAAACAAATATTAGTTTTTGTTTATACATGGAGTATGGCAATGCAAAATACTGGCTTCTCCGCCCGGCGCCTGGCGGCGCTGTGGCTGGGCGCGCTGGCCTTGCCGCTGCCGGCGCTGGCCATGCCCAATCTGCAGGGAACCGAATGGCGGATGGTGGAACCCGCGCCGGTGGGCCAAACGGCGCCCACCCTGGCTTTCCACCCGGGCAAGATGACCGGCTTCGCCGGCTGCAACCGCTTCGTCCGCACCCTGGACGCCCAGGGCAAGCCGCAGGTGGCCACCACCCGCATGGCCTGCCGGCCGCCGCTGATGGAGATGGAGCAGCACTTCGTCGCCTTCCTCTCCAGCCCCTTCCGCGTCTTGCCGGACGGCCGCGCGCAGAAACTGGTGCTGAAATCGGAGCGCGCCGAATACCGCTTCGTGCGTCTGACCCCGGACGCCGATCCGGCGGCGCAGCCGGCCAAGCTGCAATACCTGTACGTGGCGCCGGAACGCCAGGCCTGCCGCAACGGCGAAGCCGCGCGCGACTGCCTGCAGGTGCGCGAACGCGCGGAACAGAGCTGGCGGCCGCTGCAAGGCGAAATCGCCGGCTTCCACCCCAAGCCCGGCGTCAGCTATTACATCAAGCTGAAACCGGCGGAGCAGGCCGACGCCGGCTCGCGCTGGACGCTGGACCGCATCGTTTACAGCGAGGAAGTCAGCAAGCTGCGCTGAACTCTTGAGAACGGCGGGCGCTCCAAGTGCAGCCCGTCCCTGCCCTTAACCACGGAACATCGATAATGAAAAAATCGCTTTTGCTCGCCGCACTGACCGCAGCCGCCCTGAGCGCCTGCGCCACCCCGCAAACCGGAGCCAAAATGGACGCCCAAGCGGATATCAAACTGGAGGCGCTGGCCGGCCAATGGAAGCAGGACGCCGCCGAACACCCGATCACTCTCAGCTTCAAGGACGGCGGCGTGTCCGCCCGCGCCGGCTGCAACGGCATGTTCGGCCCGGTGTCGCTGGAAGGCGGCAAGCTGGTCAGCAAGCAGTTGGCCAGCACCTTGATGATGTGTCCGCCGGAGGCGATGGAGCGCGACCGCGCGCTGGCCGCCTTCCTGGGCGCCAAGCCCGCGGTCAAGCTGGCCGGCGACAAGCTGACCCTGCAGGCCGGCGACAAGACGCTGAGCTTTGACCGCCAGCCCTCGCTGGAAGGCGGCGTCACCCGCTTCGTCTACGTGGCCGCCGAGCGCAAGCCCTGCACCGGCGTGGCGCCGATGCAATGCCTGCAGATCCGCGAAAGCAAGGATCAGCCGTGGCAGCTGCACTACGGCGAGATCGAGGGCTTCAAGCCGGAGCCGGGCATCGCCTACCGTCTGCGCCTGAAGGAATTCAAGGTGGCGAACCCGCCGGCCGACGCTTCGTCCCTCCGCTGGGTGCTGGACATGGTGGTGGAGCAGGAAGTCGTTAAGAAATAACAGCCCATTCACGAGCTCGCGAGCAAGACCGGGCGTTGCGGCGGAGAAAGCGGAGCGCGCACAGGGCGCATGAGCATGTCGAGGCTGTTTTCAACGCCGTATCGCCGCCACGCGGCAAATCGTGCACAGCGGGCGTGATCCAAACAAAACGCGAGGCCTCGGCCTCGCGTTTTCATTGGTCCGCCGTCCGGCTCAGCACTTGCAGTCGTCGGCGTTGACCTGCCGGTACAGCTCGATCAAACGGCGGGTGGAGCTGTCGTGCTCGGCGTGCTTGAGCTTGCCGGTCAGTTCCGCGTGTATGGTCTTGGCCAATTGCTTGCCCAGTTCCACGCCCCACTGGTCGAAGCTGTTGATGTGCCAGATCACGCCCTGAACGAAGATCTTGTGCTCGTACAGCGCGATCAGCGAGCCCAGATTGCGCGGGTTCAAGCGGCTCATCAGCAGGGTGTTGGTGGGGCGGTTGCCGCCGAACACCTTGTGCGGCACCAGCGCTTCCAGCGCCTCGCCCTTGAGGCCCTGCTCCGCCAGCTCCGCGCGCACCTCGTCCGCGGTCTTGCCGCGCATGAAGGCCTCGGCCTGGGCGAAGACGTTGGCCAGCAGGATTTCATGGTGGCCGGGCAGGCTGGAGCAGTTCTGCACCGAGGCGATCAGGTCGATCGGCGAGATATGGGTGCCCTGGTGCAAAAGCTGGAAGAAGGCGTGCTGGCCGTTGATGCCGGTCTCGCCCCAGATGATGGGCGCGGTTTCGAAATTCACCGGCTGGCCGTCCAGCATCACCTGCTTGCCGTTGGACTCCATGTCCAGCTGCTGGATGAAGGCCGGCAGACGGTGCAGGTATTGATCGTAGGGCGCGATCACATGGCTGCCGCCGCCGTAGTAGTTGATGTACCAGACGCCTATCATGGCCAGCAGCACCGGCATGTTCTGCTCGAACGGCGCGTTTCTGAAATGCTGGTCCATGATGTGGGCGCCGTTGAGGAGTTCGGTGAAGTTCTCCTCGCCCAGGTAGAGCATGATGGGCAGGCCGATGGCCGACCACAGGCTGTAGCGGCCGCCCACCCAATCCCAGAATTCGAACATATTCGACGGGTCGATGCCGAAGTCCGCCACCGCCTTCTGGTTGGTGGACACCGCGACGAAGTGCTTGGCCACCGCGCTTTCATCGCGCGAGCGCTGCAAGAACCAGTCGCGCGCGGTCAGCGCGTTGGTCAGCGTCTCCTGGGTGGTGAAGGTCTTGGACTCCACCACGAACAGCGTGGTCTCGGAATGGACCTTTTTCAGCGTTTCCTTGAGCTGGGCGCCGTCCACATTGGAGACGAAGTGCATGTTCAGCCGCGGGTGGCCGAAGGGCTTGAGCGCGCTACAGACCATCAGCGGGCCCAGGTCCGAGCCGCCGATGCCGATGTTGACGATGTCGGTGATGGGCTGATTGGTATAGCCCAGCCATTCGCCGGAGCGCACCGCGTGGGCGAACTTGCCCATGCGCTCCAGCACCGAGTTGACCTTGGGCATCACGTCTTCGCCGTCCACGTGGATGGGCGAATTGGTGCGGTTGCGCAAGGCCACGTGCAGCACCGCGCGGTTTTCGGTACTGTTGAGCTTCTCGCCCTTGAACATGGCCTTGATCTTGGCCGGCAGCCCGGCTTCGCGCGCCAGCTGCATCAGGCCCTTCAGGGTGTCGTCGGTAATGCGGTTTTTGGAGTAATCGAGGAACAGGCCGCCCACCTCCAGCGCATAGCGCTCCGCCCGCTCCGGATCGGAGACGAACAAATCGCGCATGTGCTGGTGCTTGGCCTCGGCAAAATGGTCCCATAGTGCCTGCCAGGCCGGTAGTTCGGTCAGTTCGCTCATGATGGTCAATCCTCTTCGGTTTTGTTGTCCAGCCTTCGGTTCTTCAGGCTGTGCTTGGTTTTTTCCAGCTGGCTGATCAGGCCCGGCCCGCGCTTGAGCGCCACGCTCACCGCCAGGATGTCGATCTGCACCAGGTGCACGATGCGCGAAATCATCGGGCTATAGGTTTCATTGTCTTCCAGCGTGTCGGCGATCAAGGCCACGGTGGAGCGGCGCGCCAGCGGCGAACCGCTGGTGGTCAGCGCCACCACGCTGGCGCCGGCGGACAGCGCCACGTCCACGGCCTCCAGCAATTCCAGCGTGCGGCCGGAGCTGGAGATCGCCACCAGCACGTCGCCCGGGCCCAGCACCGAGGCCGCCATCATCTGGATGTGGGTGTCGGAATAGGCGACGGTGGGAATGCCGAAGCGGAAGAATTTGTGCTGGGCGTCCGCGGCGATGATGCCGGAGTTGCCCAGGCCGTAGAATTCGATGCGGCGCGCGTCGGTCAACAAGCGGACCGCGGATTCTATCGATTGCGGATTAACGTCGTTGCGGCACTTGAGCAGCGCGGACACGGTGTTGTCGAACACCTTGGCGACGATTTCCGAAGTCGGATCTTCCGGGCGCACGCTGGAATGCACATAGGGCACGCCGGTGACCAGGCTGCCGGCCAGCTTCAGTTTGAAGTCCGGCAGGCCGGAACAGCCCACGGTGCGGCAAAAGCGGATCACGGTGGGCTGGCTGACGCCGGCGTTCTTGGCGATGTCGGCCACCGCCGCCTGGATCACGGTGTAAGGCTGTTCCAGCACCAGCTCGGCCACTTTGCGCTCGGCCGAGGACAGGATCTCCAATTGGCTCCTGATACGTTCAAGCATGTATTTACTCTCCTGCCGCGCCGTCGTCAGGATGCGCCCGGAGTCGGGCGCGGGCACTCGCCAGTTCGGCCGCCAGATGGGCGGCCACGCCCGGCAGAGCCGGGTAGGAGCTGACGATCAGATAGACCGGAATCGCGGCCAGATAGCCGGACATCCGTCCCTTATCCTCGAAGCGGCGGCGGAATGGTGATTGTTCAAAAAAACCGCGTAGACGCGGCACGATACCACCACCTAGATACACGCCGCCACGGGCGCCGAGATTCAGGGCCAGATTCGCCGCCGCGCCGCCCAGCATGCCGCAGAACACTTCCAGGGTTTCGCGGCAGTGCGGACAGGCGCCGGACAGACCGCGCGCGGTGACCTCGGCCGGGTCCAGCGCTGCGGCCGTTTCGCCGGCCCGCTCGCACAAGGCCTGATAAATCAAGGGGATGCCTGAGCCGGACAACAGACGCTCGGCGGACACGTGTCCGAAGCGCCGCATCGCGTAAAGCCAGATGTCGGCCTCGCGCTCGTCGAAGGGGGCGAAGCCGACGTGGCCGCCCTCGCCGGACAAGGGCGCATGGCCGCCCGGATACGGAATCAGCGCCGACACGCCCAGGCCGGTGCCGGGGCCGATCAGCGCCAGCGGCGCGCCGGCTTCCGCCTCGCCGCCGCCGATTTGCAGCAGTTCGCTCGCCGGCAGATGCGGCAGGGCCAGCGCCAGCGCGGTGAAATCGTTGATCACCAACAGCGTGGTCAGGCCCAGCGCCTGGCGCGTGGCCTCGATGGAGAAGGCCCAATGGTGATTGGTCATCTGCACCCAGTCGCCCAGCACCGGGTTGGCGATGCCGAAAGCCGCGTGGGCGACCGCGCGCGCGCCGGCCAGGTCCAGATAGGCGCGCACCGCGTCCAGCAGCGTGGGATGGCCGGCGCAGGGCAGCACCTCGATGTCCTCGATCACGCCGGGCGCGGTCTCCAGCGCGAAGCGGGCGTTGCTGCCGCCGATGTCGGCCAGTAGCCGCGGCCATTGCTCAGGCAGACCAGTAGACATCCAGCTCCACCTTGTTCTGAGCCAGGAAATGGCTGATGGGCAGCGCGTCGCTGACGCCCTGGGCGGCGGCGTCCAGCACCTGACGCTTCTTGTCGCCCTGGATGGACAGGATCAGGCAGCCGGCGCGCAAGAGCGCGGCGTAACTCATCGACACCCGGCGGTGCGGCGCGGTCTTGGGCGTCACCGCCAGGAAGGCGGCGGCGGACGCCGGGTCCAGGCCGGCCGCCAGTTCGTCGGCGCCGGGGAACAGCGAAGCGGTGTGGCCGTCCTCGCCCATGCCCAGGATGGCGACGGTGGGCGGAACGAAAGCGGCGTTGGCGCGCGCCACGTCGGCGTCGATGTCCGCGGCGTCGCCGACCAGGGGCAGGAAGCGCGCCTCCACGGCGCGGTCGCGCAGCAAGTGGACGCGCACCAGCGCGGCGTTGCTGTCCGGGTGGCTGTCCGGCACAAAACGCTCGTCCACCAGGGTGACGGTCACCTTGGACCAGTCTATCGCCATGGTGCTGAGCATATGGAAGAAGGGGATCGGCGATTTACCGCCGGACACCGCCAGCACGGCGGCGCCCTGGCTGGCGATGGCGGCGGACAAGCGCGAGGCCACGCTATTGGCCAGCGCGGTGGACTGTTGCTCGCTATCGGAGAATTCTACGCAGTTCATCAGCGGCGCTCCGCGGGTAAGAAGTTAAGGTCAAACACTGGTGCGGTCATCGTCGCGAGCGCCTCGAGGTCGAAGCGAGAAGCGCAGCCGTACAATGGTACGGCGAGCATCGCAGCATTCGAGATCGGGACGCGCAGCAGATGGATCAGCATTCCTCGTGCCAGCCTATCCCATCGCGCGATAACAAAGCGCTGGACGCCGCCGGGCCCCAGGTGCCGGCGGTGTACTGCTTGGGCGGCAGATTGCTGCTGCGGCTCCAGCTGTCCATGATGGGCTCCACCCAGCGCCAGGCCTCGATCAGCTCGTCGCGGCGCATGAACAGCGCCAGCTTGCCGCGGATCACGTCCAGCAGCAGGCGTTCGTAGGCGTCGGCGCGGCGCACTTTGAAGGCTTTATAGAAGTCCAGGTCGAGGTAGGCCGGCTGCAGGCGCATATTGTCGCCCGGTTCCTTGGCCAGGAAGTACAGGCGGATGCTTTCTTCCGGCTGCAGGCGGATCACCAGCCGGTTGGCGGTGTGGCTGCCGCTCATCGGGCCGTTGAACAGCTGGTGCGGCACGTCGCGGAAGTTGATGACGATCTCGGCGACCCGCTCCTGCATCCGCTTGCCGGTGCGCAGGAAGAAGGGCACGCCGGCCCAGCGCCAGTTGTCGATCTCGGCCTTGAGCGCGACGAAGGTTTCGGTCTGGCTGTCGGCGGGGATGCCTTGCTCGTTCAGATAGCCGACCACCGGCTGGCCGCCGACGGCGCCGGCCTTGTACTGGCCGCGCACGGTCTTGGCCGCCACATCCTGCTCGCTGAACGGGCGCAGCGCCTTCAGCACCTTGAGCTTTTCGTCGCGCACCGCGTCGGCTTCCATATTGGCCGGCGGCTCCATCGCCACAATGCACAGCAGTTGCAACAGGTGGTTCTGCACCATGTCGCGCAGCGCGCCGGTGCCGTCGTAGAAATCGCCGCGGCTGCCCACGCCCAGATCTTCGGAGATGGTGATCTGCACATCGTGTATCCATTCGCGCCGCCACAGCGGCTCGAACAGCGCGTTGGCGAAGCGGATCGCCATCAGGTTCTGCACCGATTCCTTGCCCAGGTAGTGGTCGATCCGGTACAGCTGCTCTTCCTTGAAGAAGCGCGCCACGTCGTCGTTGATCTCGTTGGAGGAATCCAGGTCGGTGCCCAGCGGCTTTTCCAGCACCACGCGCACATTGCCGCTATTGAGGCCCACCGCCGCCAGGTTCTCGCAGATGCCGGCGAACAGATTGGGCGCGGTGGCCAGATAACAGACCACCACGCGGTCGTCGTCGCCCTTGAGCTTGTCCGCCAGCGCCGGGAAATCCCGCGGCTGCGAGGCGTCCACTTTCAGGTATTCGATCCGCGCACAGAAGCTGTCCCAGGCGGCGGCGTCGAAATGGGCTTTGACGTGCTGGCGCGAGTTCTTCTCGACAAAGGCCAGGTAGTCGTCGCGGCTCAAGTCCTTGCGGCCCAGCGCCAGGATGCGGCCCTGCTGATTGAGCAGGCCGGCGGCGTGCGCCTGATACAAGGAGGGCAGCAGCTTGCGCATCACCAGATCGCCGGCGCCGCCGAACAAGACCATATCGAAGGCCGGGGTTGGCGTAGTACGGGTATCCATCCTGATCTTCCATCTCGAGACGTTTGTAGATGTAGTTATATTACCACCAGCTTTTACCTTGTCCATGTCATCTCACTGACGCAGGCCGCTTTTGCAACACCTTTTGCCCCAAAGCAAACAAATCTCCCAATCGCAGCACTGGCGGGTGTTGCCTCGCGCCGCCGGGCGTATCATGGCGGGACGGCGCTGGAGCGCGTCTTGCATTTTGATTGTAGTAAAACTACTATCAACCCACTTCAACACGGAACGTCATCATGGCCTTGCATTCCACCCTGTCCGCCGTTACCGAGCGCATCGTCAACCGGAGCCGGGCAACGCGCGCCGCCTACCTGGACCGCTTGCGCGCAGCAGCCCATCAGGGAAGGGTGGAGCGCTCGCAATTGTCGTGTACCAATTTGGCCCACGCCTTCGCCGCCATGCCCGACGGCATCAAGATACATCTAAAGGAAGAGCACCGCCCCAATCTGGCCATCGTCTCTTCCTATAACGACATGCTGTCCGCCCACCAGCCGCTGGAAACCTATCCGGCGCAGCTGAAGGAGGCGGCGCTGGCGGCCGGCGCCACCGCCCAGTTCGCCGGCGGCGTGCCGGCGATGTGCGACGGCGTGACCCAGGGCCAGCCGGGCATGGAGCTGTCCCTGTTCTCCCGCGACATCATCGCGATGAGCACCGCGGTGGCGCTGTCCCACCAGATGTTCGACGCCGCGCTGTATCTGGGCGTGTGCGACAAGATCGTGCCCGGCCTGCTGATAGGCGCGCTGTCCTTCGGCCACCTGCCGGCGGTGTTCGTTCCCGCCGGTCCGATGACCACCGGCATCGCCAACGATGAAAAAGCCAAGGTGCGCCAGTTGTACGCCGAAGGCAAGGTGGGCCGCGACGCGCTGCTGGAATCCGAATGCCAGTCCTACCACGGCCCCGGCACCTGTACCTTCTACGGCACCGCCAACTCCAATCAGATGCTGATGGAGATCATGGGCCTGCACCTGCCCGGCGCCGCCTTCGTCAACCCGGGCACCCCGCTGCGCGAGGCGCTGACCCGCGCCGCCGCCCATCAGGCGGCCAAGATCGCCGCCCAGGGCAAGGCCTTCACCCCGGTGGGCGAGATGATAGACGAGAAGTCCATCGTCAACGCCATCGTCGGCCTGCTGGCCACCGGCGGCTCCACCAACCACACCATGCACATCGTCGCCATCGCCCGCGCCGCCGGCATCGACGTGAACTGGGACGATTTCGACGAGCTCTCCGCCGTGGTGCCGCTCTTGGTCCGCGCCTACCCCAACGGCAAGGCCGACGTGAACCACTTCCACGCCGCCGGCGGCATGGGCTTCGTGATCCGCGAACTGCTGTCCGCCGGCCTGCTGCACGAGGACGTGGGCACCGTGGCCGGCCGCGGCCTGTCTCGCTACGCGCAGGAACCGTGGCTGGATCAGGGCGAACTCAAATGGCGGGACGCGCCCGCCGACAGCGGCGACGACAGCGTGCTGCGCACCGCCGCCGACCCCTTCTCCGCCGACGGCGGCCTCAAGCTGCTGTCCGGCAAGCTGGGCCGCGCGGTGATCAAGGTGTCCGCGGTCAAGCCGGAACACCGGGTGGTGGAAGCGCCGGC
The DNA here is from genome assembly GCF_020544465.1 of Chromobacterium rhizoryzae. Lineage (NCBI taxonomy): Bacteria > Pseudomonadati > Pseudomonadota > Betaproteobacteria > Neisseriales > Chromobacteriaceae > Chromobacterium > Chromobacterium rhizoryzae. Next base: position 57,735 of record NZ_CP066126.1, on the reverse strand, counting down.
GGTGATCTTCCACGACCAGAACGACATGCTGGCGGCGTTCAAGCGCGGCGAGCTGGAAAAAGACTTCATCGCGGTGATCCGCTTCCAGGGCCCGCGCGCCAACGGCATGCCGGAACTGCACAAGCTGACCCCCGCCCTGAGCATTTTGCAGGAGCGCGGCTTCAAGGTGGCCCTGGTCACCGACGGCCGCATGTCCGGCGCCTCCGGCAAGGTGCCGGCCGCCATCCACGTCTCGCCGGAAGCCCTGTCCGGCGGACCGATCAGCAAAGTGCGCGACGGCGACCCGGTGCGGCTGAACGCCAATAGCGGCGAGTTGACCGTGCTGGTGGACGAGGCCGAATGGGCCGCGCGCGAACCGGCGCAGGCCGACCTGACGCATAATGATTTTGGCATGGGACGGGACTTGTTCGCGGTGTTCCGTTCGGTGGCCGACCACGCCGAAGCCGGCGCCACCAGCTTCCGCCATCCCGACTTCCACCCCGCTTCTTGGAGAAAATGAATATGGACGCATTGACCCTGCTGCGCCAAGGCCCGGTTGTTCCGGTGATCATCGTCAACGACGCGGCCGTGGCCGTCGAGCTGGCCCAGGCGCTGGTGGCCGGCGGCGTGCGCGTGCTGGAAGTGACGCTGCGCACCAAGGCCGCGCTGGCGGCGATGCGCCGCATGCGCGACGAAGTGCCGGGCGCCATCGTCGGCGCCGGCACGCTGCGCACCCGCGCCCACGTGGAAGCCGCCATCGACGCCGGCGCGCAGTTCGGCGTCAGCCCCGGCTTCACCCCGGAGCTGGGCGCCGCCGCCCGCGCCGCCAATCTGACGCTGATTCCCGGCATCGCCACCCCGTCCGAGGCGATGCGCGCCCAGGACGAGGGCTTCACCATCCAGAAGCTGTTCCCGGCCGAGGCCGTGGGCGGCGTCAAGCTGCTCAAATCGCTGGCCAGCCCGTTCTCCGATCTGCGCTTCTGCCCCACCGGCGGCATCGACATCAAGAAAGCGCCGGAATACCTGGCGCTGCCCAATGTGCTGGCCGTGGGCGGCAGCTGGCTGACTCCGGACGACGCCATCGCCAACCGCGATTGGGACCGCATCACCCAGTTGGCCTTGGAAGCGAGCCAGCTGCACAGGAATTAAACGACGTTGCTTCTTTACAGGGCCTCCCGGCCCTGTTTTTTTTGGCGGGCCGCCCGCCGCCGGCCCGCCCCTGTCCGGTTTTGTCCTTCCTTTCCCCCGCCAATTGCCTAAGCTCAAGAAGCAGGACTTCATCGCCTGCCGGCCCACGCCCGCGCCGGCGACGGCTCACCTATTGGAGACCCCTATGCAAGTGGCGGAAATATTTGAAAAAGCGTCGGGCAAACTGCCCATGGTGCCCAAAGTGGTCCAGGAGCTGGTGGCCAGTTTTCACCGCACCGACGTGAACATCGATGAAATTACCGACAAGGTGGGACATGACCAGGTGCTGACCGCGCGCGTGCTGCGGCTGGCCAATACCGCGCGCTTCGGCGGCAGCCGGCGCGTGGGCTCTCTGGACGACGCCATCATCCTGCTCGGCTTCGACAACCTCAGGGTGCTGGTGATCGCCTCCGGCGTCACCGGCGCCACGCTGGGCATCCAGGGCTTCGACATGAAGGCGTTCTGGCAGCGCAGCTTTGCGATGGCCAACGCCGCCAAACGGCTGGCCAAGCTGGCCCGGCTGGACCCGCAGCTGGGCTATACCTGCGGCCTGCTGTCCAATATCGGCGAACTGGTGCTCTATGTGGCGGTGCCGGAACAGGCTTTGCAGATAGACCGCATCGTCGCCGGCGGCGCCGACCGGGTGGCCACCGAGCGCATGCTGCTGGGCATGGATCTGACCGAGGTGGGCGCCGAGCTGGCGCGGCGCTGGAATTTTCCGGACGAAATCCAGGAAGCCATCTTCAACCAGCACGATCTGCTGAACGAGGAAGTGTCGCCGTTCGCGCTGCTGATCGGCCTGGCGTCCTTCATGACCTCCGGCTTCAATCACGATATGAGCGAGGAGGACATGCTGGCCACCCTGCCGGTCAGCGTGATGGAGCGCGCCGGCTTGAAGCGCGAGGACCTGGCCGCGGCGCTGCCGGAGTTGCGCGAGGCCTGCACCGCGCTGGATGAAATGTTCTAAGAACCTATTCAATGTCTGCTGCGCATCGGCGATCCGGCGTTGAAAACAGCTTCGAAATGCTCATGTACCACGCGTACATTCCGCTTTCTCAGCTGTTTTCGCCTTGCCTCGCCTTAGCTCGCGAAATCTTGAACAGGCTCTAAGCACCGTCCGGCCGGACGCAAAAAAGGCGGCCCAAGCCGCCTTTTCGCACGTTTCGCATTGCGGACTCAACCGGCCTGGCCGTCCGCCTCTCCCGTCTCCGTCTCGGCTTCCGACGCCTCGTCCTCGGCGGCGTCGACATGGCCGAGCACCCCGACGCAGCGCAGCTCGATCTCCTGCATCAGCTCGTCGATGCGGATCACCGACAGCTGGATGCGGTCGCCGCGCGCCAGCTCCGGCAGGCCCGGGATGCGCACCCGCATCGGCAGGCCGTCGATGCGCACCAGGTCTTCCTTGATGAAGGCGGCGGTGGGATCGGACACCCCCTCCTGGCTGAACCAGCGCAGGCACCAGAAATGCTCCATCCGGTCCTGGAAGCCCAGGTAGGCGGAGTAGGTGGTGTCGAAATCGCGCAGGATGGCGAACAGCATCGCGTCGCCCTGCTCGAACTGCGGCTTCTCGCCGCGGATCATGGACATCAGCTGACGCTGGTTGATGAAGTCGGTGGCGCGGCGCAGCGGCGACGTGGCCCACGCGTATTGGGCCACGCCCAAGCCGGTGTGCGGCTCGGGCCGCGTGGTCATCCTCACCTTGCCCATGCTTTGCGCGCGGTACATGCCGGGGATGTCGGCCTCGGCCAGCATCCGGCCCCACTCGCTGTTGGCCAGAATCATCAGCTCGGACACCAGCTTGTCCATCGGCGCGCCGCGCTTGCGCAAGGTGATCAGCACCTTGCCGTCGACCACGTCGAAGTTGTAATCCATCTGCACCGGCCGGGTCGGGTCGTATTTGCCGCGGCGCTTCTCCAGCGCCTCGGCGAACTGCCAGAACCAGATCAGTTCCTGCTTGAACGGATAGTCCACGCCCGGATCGCAAGCCAGCGTCTCTTCGTTGAAGAACTGCTCCAGCGCGGCGTGGCGCAGGTTGGCGGCGATATGCACCTTCTCGATGCGGTTCTCGTAGGCCACCGGCTCGAACTCAGGCGTCACCTCCACGTAGAGGCTGAGCGCCGGGCAGTCGTGCCCTTCCTTGAGGGTGAACATCTCCACCAGATCGTCCGGCAGCATGGTGATCTTGTCGCCGGGGAAATACACGGTGGACAGCCGGGACAGCAGCAGCTTTTCCAGCGGCGAGCCTATCTCTATGCCCAGCGACGGCGCGGCGATGTGGATGCCGACGCGCTTGTTGCCGTTGGGCAGGTCCTGCACCGACAAGGCATCGTCGATCTCGGTGGTGTTGGCGTCGTCGATGGAGAAGGCGCGCACCGGCGACAAGGGCAGCTCTTCCGGCAGCGTGGGCAGTTCGTACTTGCCGAAGCCGCGGCCCTTGGGGAAGAACTCCAGCATGAAGCCGGCCATCAGGTAGTCCGGCACCGAAGAGATGCCGCCCACCTTGTCCGCCAGCCGCAGCGGCGGCAGGCTCAGCTCGCGCGAGGCCTGGTCGAAGGCCTTGAACTCCAGCGTGTTCTTGTCGGGTTTCCACAACAAGGTCATCAGCTGGCCGCGGATCGCCTCCGGCAGCTGGCCGGCTTTCAGCTCCGCCACCCACTGGTCGATCTGCTCCTGCTCGCGCTTCTTGCGCTCCAGCCCGGCCAACGCCGCCTTCAGCGCGTCTTCCGGCGCCTTCTTGTAGCGGCCCTTGCCTTTTTTGTAGAAATACATCGGCGCGCCGTACAGCCGCGACACGATGGCGGCGGCCTCGGCCGCCGACGGCGCGCGGCCCCAGTAATCGGCCGCCAGCGCCTCATAGCCGAACTCGTCGTCCGGGCAGCATTCCCACAGGAAATCCAGGTCAATATCCGCGGCAAGTTGCTCTACCATGGGCAGAAAATCGCCCAATGCGGAGCTAAACTCCAGAAAAACATTCGCCGCCTTGATCTTGGCGCGCTTGCCATGCTGGGTATCCACTTGCAGACTAGCGTCATTGCGCGAAACGATGCTGCCGACCTTAAAGCCGCCGCTCTCTTCGTAAAAAACGTTCATTAAAAATTTTTGCCAGGCCGTTGCAATCCAACGGCGGATTATAACAGCGCGCCTCAGGCGCGGCTTCAGAACTTGAATATTGGACGACCGGGTCCACCGGGGAATACTTGATCATGTCGCAACATCAGGCTTTCAAACAACGTGTGCATCTGGCACAGGAAATCGATCGCATCGGCCACCTGCTCGTCACCCGCTGGGAGCGGCCGCTGGCCGCCCACCTGCTGTCGCTGATCCTGCGGCTGGAGGACATGGTGCGCGAGCAGGACCTCAACGAAATCACCGGGGAAATCCAGACCCTGTCGCGGCTGCTGCAAGGCTGGATCCAGCAACCGCAGACCGCGCCGTCGGAAAGCGAGCGCTACAACCGGCTGCGCCACCACCTGGGCCTGGTCAGCCAGCTGGGCATGATGGAGCGCAAGGACGGCCTGCCGGAGATCGACTACGACGCCCTGCTGGGCGGCGGCCTGGTCACCCTCTATCTATGGCTGCCGCAAGACGTGGACGCCACGCCGCTGATCCAGCAGCTGTCCTGCTACGGCATCCACGCCAAGGTGATCCAGCAGGCGGCCAAGCTGGCCCAGGCGCTGCAGGACAAGGCGCCGGAAGCGGTGGTGGCTTTCACCGAGTTCGCCGCCAACGACCCCATCCTTTTGCTGGCCCCCACCATCAGCAGCATCTGTCCGCTGATCCTGACCTCGCCGCTGCACGATTTCCAGGCGCGGCTGGCGGCGGTGCGCGCCGGCGCCGGCAGCCTGCTGGACTGGCCGCTGCAAGCACATCAACTGATTGACCAGCTGAGCTTCAGCGACCTGGGCGAGAAGCGCGAGCCCTTGCGCGTGCTGATCGTGGAGGACATGGAATCGCTGGCCGGGCTCTACTCCAGCGTGCTCAACGCCCAGGGGGTGGAAACCCGCGAGGAGACCCAGCCGGAACGGGTGCTGGACATGATAGAGCAGTTCCGCCCCGACCTGATCCTGATGGACATGTACATGCCGCAGTGCAGCGGCATGGAGCTGGCCAAGGTGATCCGCCAGCAGCGGCTGCTGGACGGCATCCCGGTGGTGTTCCTGTCGGTGGAAAAGCGCCAGGCGGTGCAGCTGGACGCGCTGACCCTGGGCATAGACGGCTTCCTGACCAAGCCGGTGGCGCCGGAGGAGTTGATCGTCACCGTGATCAACCGCGCGCGCCGCTACCGCAAGCTGCGCTCCTACATCATCAACGACAGCCTCACCGGCCTGCTCAACCACTCCCATCTGCACGGCCAGCTGGAGTACGGCATCCAGCGCGCGCGCCGCGATCAGCGGCCGCTGTCGCTGGCGATGCTGGACCTGGACTTCTTCAAGACCATCAACGACAGCCACGGCCACCCGGCCGGCGACGAGCTGCTGATCAATCTGGCGCGCTTCCTCAAGGAACGGCTGCGCAGCAGCGATCTGGTGGGCCGCTACGGCGGCGAGGAGTTCGCCATCGTGCTGCCCGGCACCCATCAGACGCAGGCGCGCGAACTGATGGACCAGCTGCGCCAGGACTTCAGCCAGATAGAGCAGCGCGCGCCGGACGGCGACTTCCGCCAGACCTTCAGCGTGGGCATCAGCTCGCTGGACACCGCCGCCAGCAGCACCGAGCTGGTGCGTCAGGCCGACGAAATGCTGTACCGGGCCAAGGCCAACGGCCGCAACCGGGTGGAGATCATGCAGGACTGAGCCCCGCCGCCGGGCCCCGCCCGGACGCGAAAAAGCCCGGACCACCGAGAGGTTCCGGGCTTTTTTCGGGCGCGGCGCTCAGCGCCGCATCCAGGACGCCTGTTGACGATACGCGTGCTCAAAGCCTGTTAACGCCGTATCGCCGAAGCGGCTTTGGAAGCGTCTCAGGCCTCGGTCAGCACCAGGCGCACGCCCTGCTCTTCCAGCAGCTTGGTCACCGGCTCCGGCGGCAGCGCGTCGGTGAACACGGTGTGGAACTCGCTGATGTGTCCCATGCGCACCAGGGCGTTGCGGCCGAACTTGCTGTGGTCCGCCGCCAGGTAGCGGTGACGGGCGTTGGACATCATCGCCTGCGCCACCCGCACCTCGCGGTAATCGAAGTCCAGCAGCGAGCCGTCCGGCTCGATGCCGGACACGCCGATGATGGCGTAATCCACCTTGAACTGGTTGATGAAGTCCAGCGTGGCCACGCCGGTGATGCCGCCGTCGGACGCGCGCACCGTGCCGGAGGTGATCATCACCGTGAAATCCGGATTGGTGGACATGATGGAGGCCACATGGATGTTGTTGGTGATCACCCGCAAACCCTTGTGCGTGCTGGTCAGCGCCTGGGCCACCGCCTCTATGGTGGTGCCTATGCTCATGAACAGCGAGGCGTGATCGGGAATGCTGCTGGCGATCATGTCCGCGATATGCGCTTTTTCGCTCTGGAATTTTCCTTTGCGCGCGAAATAGTCCTCATTCTCCACGCTGCTGCCCAGGGCGGCGCCGCCGTGGTAGCGGCGCAACAGATTGGCCTCGCACAGCTGGTTGATATCGCGGCGAATGGTTTGCGGGGTGACATCGAGCAGTCTGGCCAACTCTTCGATCGGCATGAAGCCGTTTTCGCGGACCAGCTGCAGAATCTTGTCGTGACGGGGTGAGCGGCTCATAACTATTCGGAATCGAAAATCACGTCACTTTAGTAACATATTTTGCGGGTCAGCGGCAAACAGAACCACTATTCCGGCTTGATATCGGCCAATAGTGTTCGTTTATTGCGTATTTTTTGCTCAGGAGACCGGCTGGCCCTCGGTCAGCGGCGGACGCCCCCACAAAAAATCGCGCAGCTGTTCCAGCGGCATCGGCCGCGCCAGCAGATAGCCTTGCAGATAATGCACGCCGCTTTGCTGCAGGTAAGCGCGCTGCTGTTCGGTTTCCACGCCCTCGGCCACCATGGAGATGCGCAGCTGCTTGGCCAGATCGATGATCATCTCCAGGATGCGGTTGGCGATGGAGTCGCTGCCTATCGCCGCCACGAACACCCGGTCTATCTTCAGATGATCGGCGTGAATGCGGTTGAGCTCGGCCAGGCTGCTGTGGCCGGTGCCGAAGTCGTCGATGGCGATCTGCACCCGCATCCGCCGCAACGCGGCCATCACCTGCTGGCTTTGCGGCGTCACCCGGATGGGCTCGCGCTCGGTCACTTCCAGCACCAGCCGCGGCGGCGTCTTCGGGAAGTGTCGCAAAAACGCCTGACAGTCCTCCACCAGTTGCGCGTGCTGCAGATGGCTGGGCGACAGATTCAGCGCCACGAAAAAGCGATCGGGCAAGGGCAGCGACGCCATGTCGGCGGCCACCCGCCGCATCAGATAGCGGGTGATCTGGATGATCATGCCGGAGGCCTCCGCCACCGGGATGAACAGATCCGGCGGCGTCAGCCCCTGACGCGGATGCTGCCAGCGCAGCAACACCTCCACCCCCATGCAGCGGCGGCCGCAGGCGTCGAACACCGGCTGGTAGTAAGGCAGGAACTCCTGATTGCGCAAGGCCAGCAGGATTTCCCCGCTGACCGAGCCGCGCTTGCGCAGATAACCCAGCAGCAGGACCGCGCCGACCACGCCCACCGGCAGCAACAAGAGCAGGGCGCGCAGCAGGCGCGCCGACGCGCCGCGCCACAGGTAGTCGGCGTCCACCCAGCTGTGCACCGCCAGCGGAAAGCGCTCCGAGGCCGCGATCACCCGCAGCACCGCGCTGGCCGGCACCTCGGCGGCGCCCGGCAATGTGGACTGCACCGCCTCCTTGTGATTCAGCACCAGCAGCGAACCGCTGTGGCCGTCGTCGGCCTGCCAGGGCAGCAGAGGGCTGAAATAGGCCAGTTCCACGCTGGCAACGACGGCCTGCCCCCGCTCCCCCAGCAAGGTGCGCATCAGGAAGGGACGCTTGGGGTACAAGGGGCCGGAGTCCAGACGGTAGATCAGCTGCTGCGGCGCCGACGGGGTGAAGGGCAGATCCGAATACTGCGCGCCCAGCACCGAGGTGCAGTACAGGCGGCGGCCGTCCATCAGCCCCAGCGAGCGGATATAGGGATCGAAGGCCGCCAGCGACACCAGCTTGCCGCGCGCCTGCGGGCAGGGCTGGCCGGCCAACGGCGCGGCCTCCCGCAATGAGCGGTCCACCTGGCTGAACACCCGGTCCACCGAATTGACCGCGCGCCCCGCCGCGCTTTGCAGCTGCGCCTGCACGTCCAGCTGGTAGCGGTTCCAGGTCAGGGGCAGGCCTATCACCGCCGGCAACACGGCCACCAGCAAGACCAAGGCCCATTCCGCGGCGTTGAGGCTGCCGCGGAATTGATTGCCTCGGCTGATCAGGTGACGGAAGCGATGGCGACAAAACACATTGTTCCCCGGCGTGACTGAGTGACTGTAATGACAAGAAGCGGCCCCGCGTCCGGCCATGGCGGCGCGCGCCAATCCGCGGCACGGCTGGCGCTGGCGAGAACAGCATGGATAGACGGGGACTGCCAGGATGAGGGATAGGCGGGCGTTGCCGCGCCGTCCCTTGGAACCTGTTTACGATCTGCCGCGCGTCGTGAGACGCGACACGGTGAGCAGCGCTTCGAAACACTCATGCACTACGTGTGCATTCCGCTTTCTCAACCGCAACGCCTGGTCTCGCTCTGGCTCGCTGGATCGTAAACACGTTCTTGGAGAAATTTGGAAAACCAGCCGCGCGGCGTGTCGGCCGCCGTCGCGATTTTTCGAAGCTCCCGCAAGTCTGGCGCTAAAGATAACGGTTTAGCCGGAGACAGAAAAGCTAATTAGAAAGATTTATTTAATAAAATGTCTTTGATTGACTGTTGTTTGATATAAATTGCCGCAATCGGCAGGCCCCCAAACAAGAACAGGCCGCGCGCCGCCGGGATGGCGGGGCGCGGCCTGACGGCCATCAAAGGCCTATTCAAAGGCTTGCGGGCAAGAGCGAGACGGAGCGGCGCTCAGCGCGGCTGCAGGCGTTGACGATGGCGCTCGATCTGCAAGCGCACCTGGCGCGGCGCGGTGCCGCCCACGTGGTCGCGCTGCGCCAGACTGCCTTCCGGGCTCAGCACCGCGAACACGTCCTCGTCGATCAAGGGCGAGAACTCGCGCAGCTTGGCCAGCGACAGGTCGGCGATGTCCACGCCCTGCTGCTCCGCGTGGCGCACCGTCAGCGCCACCACCTCGTGGCTGTCGCGGAAGGGCACGCCCTTCTTCACCAGGTAGTCGGCCAGATCGGTGGCGGTGGCGAAGCCTTGCAACACCGCCGCGCGCATCGCCTCCGGCTTGACGGTGACGCCGCGTATCATGTCGGCGTAGATGCGCAGGGTGTCGATCAAGGTGTCCGCGGTGTCGAACAGCGGCTCCTTGTCCTCCTGGTTGTCCTTGTTGTAAGCCAGCGGCTGCGCCTTCATCAGCGTCACCAGCGCGATCAGATGGCCCACCACGCGGCCGGACTTGCCGCGCACCAGCTCCGGCACGTCCGGGTTCTTCTTCTGCGGCATGATGGAACTGCCGGTGCAGAAACGGTCGGCGATGTCGATGAAGCCGACGCGCGGGCTCATCCACAGGATCAGCTCCTCGGACAGCCGCGACAGATGCACCATCACCAGGCTGGCGGCGGCGGTGAATTCAATCGCGAAGTCGCGGTCGGACACCGCGTCCAGCGAGTTGTGGCAAACATCGTCGAAGCCCAGCAGCTGGGCGGTGTAATGACGGTCGATCGGGAAGGTGGTGCCGGCCAGCGCCGCCGCGCCCAAGGGCAGGCGGTTGACGCGCTTGCGACAGTCGCTCATGCGTTCGGCGTCGCGCGCCAGCATTTCCACATAGGCCAGCATGTGGTGGCCGAAGGTCACCGGCTGCGCCACCTGCAAATGGGTGAAGCCGGGCAGCACGGTTTCGGCGTGCTGTTCCGCCAGGTCCAGCAGGCTGTGCTGCAGTTCGCCGATCAGGCCGACGATGGCGTCGATCTGCGCGCGCAGCCACAGGCGGATGTCGGTGGCCACCTGGTCGTTGCGGCTACGGCCGGTGTGCAGGCGCTTGCCGGCGTCGCCGATCTTGTCGGTCAGCCGGCGCTCCACGTTCATGTGCACGTCTTCCAGATCCACGCTCCACTCGAAACGGCCGGCGCGGATATCGTCCAGCACTTCGCCCATGCCTCGTCGGATCGCAGCCAGGTCTTCGGCGGACAGGACGCCGGCGCGCTGCAACATGGCGGCGTGGGCCAGCGAGCCCTCGATGTCGAATTCGGCCAGTCGTCGGTCGAAATCCACCGAAGCGGTGTATTTCTTGACGAGTTCGGATACCGGCTCCGAGAAACGGCCGGACCAGGCGTGTTGATCTTGCATGGCGATGCTTTCTACGATGGCTGCGGACGAAAAACTTGGCGAAACTCCGGGGGCGCGCGGCGCCGCCGGGAATCCCCTACTATGCCAGCGGCGAGCGCCTTCGGCCAGTGCGGGTTTTCCTTGCTATGATGCGGCTATCCTATTTCCGGCCGCGCCCTCATGCCGCTACCGCCCCCGTCCGACCTGCCCGACTACCGCAACCTGGGCGTGCTGCTGCGCGCCTTGCTGCTGCTCGGCCTGTTCCTGCTGGGCGGCCTGTTGCTGGACGACGGCGGCGAGCCGCTGCCCTGGCGGCTGCTGCGCCTGTCCAGCCTGCTGGTGCCCGGCGCCTTGCTGAGCCTGGGCCTGCTGGCCTTGCTGGGCCGCCGCCTCTACCGCGGCCGGCGCGTGACGCTGAGCGCCGCCGCCATCTGCCTGCTGTCCTTCGCCTTCTGCGGCCGTCTGCTCAACCCGCTGGCGCCCATGCCCTGGGGCCAGGTGCTGCTGGCCGGCGCGGTGGGCGGGCTGATGCAGCATTACCTCAATCTGCGCGCGCGCGCCTTGTCCCCGGCGCTGTCGGAGGCGCGGCTGATCGCGCTGCAGGCGCGCATCCGCCCGCATTTCCTGTTCAACAGCCTCAACGCCGCCATCGCGCTGATCGGCAAGCAGCCGGACAAGGCGGAAATGGTGCTGGAAAACCTGGCCGATCTGTTCCGCGCCCAGCTGGGCGATCCGGCGCGGCAATCCACGCTGGGCCGCGAAATCGAACTGGCGGCGATGTATCTGGCGATCGAGGCCGAACGGCTGGGCGCGCGCCTGCAAGTGAGCTGGGACGTGCAAGCCCCGCTGGACGCGGCGCTGCCGCCGCTGATCCTGCAGCCGCTGGCGGAAAACGCGGTGTTCCACGGCATAGAACGGCTGGCCGACGGCGGCGAAATCCGCATCCAGGCGCGCCAGCTAGAACATCAGCTGGAGCTGACGCTGAGCAATCCGGTCAATCCGGAGCCGGCGGCGGCCGCGCCCGGCCACCACATGGCGCTGGACAATCTGGCCGAGCGGCTGGAGCTGTATTTCGACGCCGAGGCCTCGCTCAGCGCCCGGCTGGACGGCGAACGCTTCATCACCCGCATCCGCCTGCCTTATCGCCCGGCGCCGGCCCAACGGCCGGGCTAAGAACCTGTTGACGATCTGCTGCGCGTCGCGGAGCGTTGCGCGGTGACCTTGTCCCGCCCTTGCTCGCCCGATCGTAAACACGCTCTGAAAGCCGTCTATACTGACCCCGTCATCCACTTGAAACAGCTGATAGGAACATCATGGGGAAGAACCGGCTGGAAGCCTTCAGCGACGGCGTGCTCGCCATCATCATCACCATCATGGTGCTGGAACTGAAAGTGCCGCACGACACCAGCTGGACGGCGCTGCAAGACCGTTGGCCGGTCTTTCTCAGTTACGTGCTCAGCTTCATCTACGTAGGCCTGTACTGGAACAACCACCACCACTTCTACCACGCCATCCAGCGCGTGGACGGCCGCGTGCTGTGGGCCAATCTGCACCTGCTGTTCTGGCTGTCGCTGATTCCCTTCGTCACCGGCTGGATGGGGGAAAACCACTTCGCCCCGCTGCCGCTGGCCCTGTACGGCGTGGTGTTGCTGATGTGCGCGCTGGCCTGGTGGCTGATGCAGCAATCGCTGCTGTGCCTGCCCGGCAACCGCACCCGGCTGTCCGAGGCCTTGGGCAAGGACATCAAGGGCAAGATCTCCCCGCTGTGCTATCTGATCGGCATCGCCGCCGCCTTTTACTGGGAATGGCTGTCCGCGGCGATGTATGTGCTGATGGCCCTGATCTGGCTGGTGCCGGACCGTCGCATCGAACGACTGCTGGCGGAGAAATGAAGCCGTCTTCGTTCCATTAATAAACACTATCAAACAAATTGTAATTTAAGATTTAACAAAACTATCGTCACTTCCGATAATGGCCGCTCCCTTAGTAAATGTTCTAATAATTTATGGGAGTGCCAATGTCAGTTCTGACCTTTTCCGTGAACCGCAAGCTTTTCACCCTGGCGCTGGCTTGTAGCGCCGCTCTGAGCCAAGCCGCCAACCTGACCCAGGACAACGGCGCGCCGGTGGGCGACAACCAAAATAGCCAGACCGCCGGCCCCAACGGCCCCACCCTGCTGCAAGACATTCAACTGCTGCAAAAACTGCAGCGCTTCGACCGCGAGCGCATCCCGGAACGTGTGGTCCACGCGCGCGGCGTGGGCGCCGGCGGCGTCTTCGTCGCCAGCGAAGGCTTGCAGGACGTCAGCCGCGCCCTGGTGTTCCGCAAGGGCGAAAAAACGCCGGTGTTCGTGCGCTTCTCCACCGTGATCGGCAGCCGCGGCGCGCCGGAAACCGACCGCGACCCGCGCGGCTTCGCCACCAAGTTCTACACCGCGCAAGGCAACTGGGACCTGGTGGGCAATAATCTGCCGGTATTCTTCATCCGCGACGCGATCAAATTCCCGGACATGGTGCACTCGCTGAAGCCGGACCCGGTCAGCAATGAGCAAGACCCCAACCGCGTCTTCGACTTCTTCTCTCACCAGCCGGAATCCACCCATATGCTGACCCGGGTGTACTCCAACTACGGCACCCCGGCCAATTACCGTGAAATGAACGGCAGCAGCGTGCACGCGCTGAAGCTGGTGGCCGTGGACGGCCGCTACCAATACGCCAAGTTCACCTGGAAATCGCATCAGGGCGAACGCAATCTGCGCCCGGACGAACTGCCCAAGGTGCAGGGCCAATCGGTCGGCCACGCCACCGCGGACCTGTTGCAAAGCATTGAGCAGAAGCGCTACCCGTCCTGGGACTTGTACGTGCAGCTGATCCAGCCCGAGGACATGAACCGTTTCGCCTTCAACCCGCTGGACCCCACCAAGGTGTGGACCGGCGTGGCGGAGCGCAAGGTGGGCACCATGACGCTGAACCAGGTGCCGGCCAACTTCTTCGAAGCCACCGAGCAGGTGGCGATGTCGCCGGCCAATCTGGTGCCGGGCATCGAGGCCTCGGAAGACCGTTTGCTGCAAGGCCGGCTGTTCTCCTATCTGGACACCCAGATGCACCGCGTGGGCACCAATTTCCAGGCGCTGCCGGTGAACCGGCCGCGGGTTGAGGTGGTGAACAACAATCAGGACGGCGCGCAGAACGCTTCCGGCCGCCAGGGCAGCGTCAATTACGAGCCCAGCCGGCTGGCTCCCAAGCCGCAAGACCCGCAGTTCAAGCACAGCCGCCTGCCCTTGCAGGGCAACACCCAGCAAGAGGCCATCGCCAAGACGCTGAACTTCCAGCAGGCCGGCGAGTTCTATCGCTCGCTGAGCGCCCAGGACCAGGCGGACCTGATCCGCAATCTGTCCGGGGATCTGGCCAAGGTGCGCAATGTCGAGACCCGCGACATCATGCTGTCGCACTTCTACAAGGCGGATCGCCAGTACGGCGAGCGTCTGGCCAAGGCTTTGAAGGTGGAGGTGAAGGGGATTGAGCGCAGGGCGACGCTGTTGCAGGAATAAGCGTAGCCGCTTGAGTTAAGCGGGGCGGCCCATGGCCGCCCCGTTTTTGCGCGCGCGCCGCGCCGTGGCAGCGGTGTCGGCGGGGTTTGGTGGGTATCGCCTGCGGCTCCACCCACCCTACAAGACCATCCACCGTAGGGTGGGTGGAGCGCAGCGATACCCACGCGGAAACGCGATGGGATCAATGCTTGGGTCTCAATGGCGGGGTTTGGTGGGTATCGCCTCTCGGCTCCTCCCACCCTACAAGACCCTCCACCGTAGGGTGGGTGGAGCGCAGCGATACCCACCGCAAGGCGCTTAGCGGTTTCGCAGCCGGATGCGGCGGAAGCGCGCCTCCAGGCTGAAGCGCTGTCCCAGCGCCAGGTAGATCTGGTGTTGGCTGTCTACATGGCGGTAAACCCGGACCCGGTCGGCGCCCAGCAGCATCATGATTTCCAGATAGTTGAAGAAACCCATCCACTGGCCGCGTCCGTCGCGGTCGTCAAAATCGATGTCGCGCGCCACGCGGCTGAGCAGACCTTTGCCGACGTACTCGCGGTTGTCCTTCATCCATTGCAGCAAATGGGCCGCGCATTCGCGGCCATAGGCGCTGTCGGCGGGGTAATCCTTACGGGGCGTGGGCATTTGCCAGTAATGCCGATAGGTGCGGCCGGGGCAGAAGCGAACAAAGGGAAGCAAGGCTTCCTGCTGTTCCAGCGAGTGCAGTTTGTAGCGACGACGACGGGGGAAGTTTTGAGAATGTTGCATGGTGTTTCTCCTGCTGTGACACAAGATAAACCACCTGCCGGGGAAGCTGAGGTGAGGCAGGCGCGTGGCAGGATTGGCGTACCGGTCCGAAGTCTTGCCGGCGAGCGCATAGCGCTCTCCCACCATGCGCCTGCCAAAACGGCCTTGCCATGGATAAAGCAGCCAACGCAGCATGCTGCGTTGGCTTGTCGACTTCGGAAACGGGACGCCAATCCCGTGTGCCGCTTGTTTTGGCGGCAACGGGGGATTGTTGCCGAGGGGGCGGGCGGGGTCAAGGTAGGGTGGTTGGTTTGCTTGAGCGTGGCTTACTTGTTGAGTGATCTGGTTTTGAATCCGCTGCGCGGATATTGATTTAGGTGCCGCTTTCCGCGCTGACCGAGCGAGGCAAGCGCAGCGTCGCGAGGGAATAAGACGGGGAGGGGGCGGGCCGCCGCCCCCTTTCATCCCCCCTCGTCCCCCAGGACGCGAAACCCCGAGGGGACACCTGGGCGCTACACGAGAAGATCTGCTCTCTTAAAAAAGATCAATGACTTGGCTAAGTAGCACCCTTTTGGGGATAACTATCCAATTCCACCCGATCTGTGGATATCTCCAAAGAACCAAGAAGAAACCACGTATTCGACGCACCCCTAGTCCCTTCAAGCCTGCCGTCGGGTGGCAGGCCCGAGGTCTTAAGCGGCGGCCCTGTTTGAGCGATTTGACGTTAGCAAATCGCGAGTTCAGCCGCGCCTCGGGCCTGACGGGAACCGGCGGGAAGCCGTAGACCAGGCTTGCAGGGCGGCCTTTGGGGTGTCTACGTGCGAATCTTTGATTCGCTCAGTGATAGGGAATTTGGCCGAGCAAATTCCTCTTCCTGCCAGCCGGGCAGCCCCGGCAATCAAAATCATCATCCGCACAGCGGATTCAACAAAACAATCCTCTCCAAACACAGAGCCCCCAAAGGCACAAACCCCATAAAAAGCCCACGCGGGGCTTCCGCCCTACTCCATCACCCCGTGCGCCCCATACGCCAGCCGCGTCTCCACCTCCCCAAACATATGATCCATGATGATGTCCCGCACCGCCGTCGCCGGCACCGACCCCGGCGGCAAACTGTCCGGCAAGGAACTGATCATCAACGGCCCGTGCTCCGGGTTCAAGGTGGGACGGCCATGCGAACCCCGCACCAAGGACGGGTCCAGCGGAATCACCTCCAACAAACTGCGCATGCCCAGCTTGCGCTTGAGCAAAGTCCAGCCAATGCTCAACTTCGGCCAGTTCAAGGTCGGGTCCAGGAACAACTCCACCGGGTCGTAACCCGGCTTGCGGTGGATATCCACCGTGCGGGCGAAGTCCGGCGCGTGCGCGTCGTCCAGCCAATAGTAATAACTGAACCAGCGATCCGGCCGGCTCACCGCCACCAGCTCGCCGGAGCGCGGATGATCCAGCCCCAGCAAACGCTTGCCGGCCTGATCCAACACCATCTCCACCCCGTCCAGCTCCAGCAACAAGGCCTTCACCTCCGGCACCAGCTCCGGCTGGCGCACATAGACATGTGCGATCTGATGGTCCGCCAGCGCAAAGGCCGCCGACGCGCCGCAATCCAGCTTGTCCTCGCCCTGCTCCTCCCGCACCTTGAGCCAGCCGGCCATGCGCAGGATGCGGTTGATCGCGATATCGTTGCTGACCGGCGTGACCCCGTACTCGGACAGCGCGATGACGCGGCTGCCGTCGCGCTCCGCCTGCTCAATCAGTTCGCCGCACAACTGATCCACTGCCGCTACCTCCGCCGCCACCTCCGTATGGTCCGGCCCCAGCCTTTGCAGGCAGTAATCCAGATGCGGCAAGTAAACCAGGGTCAGCGTGGGCTGGCGCGAGCGGTACAGATGCAAGGCGCAGTCCGCGATCCAGCGGCTGGAGCGGATGTCCGCCGCCGGCCCCCAAAAGTGGAATAACGGGAAATCGCCCAGCTTCTGGCGCAGTTCCGCGTGCAGTTCCGGCGGGTTGCAGTAAAAGTCCGGGAGCTTGCGGCCGTCTGCCTTGTAGATGGGCCGCGGGGTCACGCTCCAGTCCACGTCGGCGTACATGTTGTACCACCAGAACAACTGCGCGCAGCTGAAGCCGGCGTGCAGGCGCCGGGCCTCGTGCCAGAGTTTCTCGCCCTGGATCAAGGCGTTGTTCTGCTTCCAGAACAAAGGCTCCGCCAGTTCGCGCGAATACCAGCCGTTGGCGACGCAACCGTGCGCCTGCGGCAGCTGACCGGTCAGATAAGTGGCCTGCGCCGGGCAGGTCAGCGCCGGCGTCACCGCGGTGATCGGGCGCTGCGCGCCGCGCTCCGCCAGCCGGCTCAGGTGCGGCGCGTGCCGCAGCAGCTGCGGCGTCAGGCCCACCACGTTGAGAACGAGGGTGCGTTGCATGATGTCAGTCCACGATGTCCACCTGCGGATTTTGGCCGCGCAGCACGGAGTTGCCCTGGTACAGCCGGCGCTGGTCCACCGCCAGCGGGCTGTTGGCTTCTTCGATGTCCAGACGGCCGCTCTGGGCGAAGAAGTCCAGCGGATTGCGCCAGACTATGGTTTCGATGTCGCGCTCGGCGATGCCGGCGGCGCGCATCGCCTCCACGGTCTTGGGCACTTTCAGCGGGTCGCTGACGCCCCAGTCGGCCGCGCTGTTGATGATGATGCGTTCGCTGCCGTACTGGCGCACCAGCGCCACCATCCTCGGTTCGTCCATCTTGGTGTTGGGATAGATGGAGTGGCCGGCCCAGCAGCCGGAGTCCAGCACCAGCGGCAGGGTTTCTTCGGTGTTGTGGTCGATCAGCACCCGTTCCGGCGCGATGCCGCTGTCGCGCACCAGGGCCAGGCTGCGCAGGGTGCCGGCCTTCTTGTCGCGGTGCGGGGTGTGGACCAGCGCCGGCAGGTCGAACTGTATCGCCAGTTCCAGCTGGCGGGCGAAGTAGCGCTCCTCGGCCTCGGTTTCGTCGTCGAAGCCGATTTCCCCCACCGCCACCACGCCGTCCTTGTCCAGATAACGCTCCAGCAGCGCCATCACGCCGTCGGCCACGTCCGGGTTGTTGGTTTCCTTGGGGTTGAGGCCCAGGGTGCAGAAGTGGCGGATGCCGAATTGCGCGGCGCGGAAGCGCTCCCAGCCCAGCAGCGACAGGAAATAATCGTCGAAGCTGCCGACGTGCCGCCGCGGCTGGCCCATCCAGAACGCCGGCTCCACCACCACGCTGATGCCGGCCCGGCTCATCGCCTGGTAATCGTCGGTGGTGCGGGAGGTCATGTGGATGTGCGGATCAAACATTTTCATGATGCAGTCCTTGCAGTAGGAAAACGACGTCGTCGGACACGCTGCGGCCGGCGGCGCGGCGCTCGCTGGCGTAAGCGGCCACCATCTGTTCCAGCTCCGGGCTCCAGCGCCGCTCCAGGCCGGCGATATGCCGCGCCGGCGCGCCGGTGAACAGCGCCTTGAGCACCAGCTGGTTGAAATTGAGATCGGGAAACTGTTGCGCCGGGTAGGCGTTGTCGCAGGCCAGCGCCTGGAACACGCCGGCCACGTGGCTGCGGCTGGCGTCGGTGGCCAGCGCCAGCCAGTCTTCCGGCCTGGGCAGCAGGATCAGCGCCTTGACCACCGCCTGCTGTTCCAGGCTGTCGCCGCCGCGATACAGATCGAAGGCCAGCGCCGCGCCGGCGCCGGCGGCCAGGGCGCGCAGCAGCAGCAGCGCACGGCCGGCGTCGCCGGGCGACCAGGCTTCGGCGGCCAGCACATGCTGGGCCTGCAAGGCCTTGATCGCGCCCTTGGGCAACAGGGTCAGCGCCGCCAGTTGCCGGTTGGCCACGCTGAACAGCCGGCGCGCGGCGGCGGGCTCCGGCACGGCGGCGGTCAGACGGCGACAGGACTCCAGCCACACCAGCGCCTGGGCGGCGTTGTGGCGGTCCGCCGCGTCCAGCAGGCTGGCGTGCAGTTGGTCCGCCAGCATGGTTTGCGTTTCCATCGCGCAGATTCTCCGTTCAAGTGCCCGGCACCCGGCGTTGCCAGCTCCGGGTCAGCCAGGCGGCCAGGACCGCCAGCGCCGCCCACTGCGGCAGGCCCGCGGCGGCGATGAACAAGGCGTCCGCCAGGGCGATGCCGGCAATCAGGCCGCCGACGGCGCGCGGCATGTCGCGGCCGGGTCCGGGCCGGGCCAGCCGCAGGCAATGCGCGCTCCAGCCCAGGCTGAGCAGCAGGAAGGGCAACGCCCAGGGCTGGAACGGTTGGCTGAGCAGGTAGAGCGGCGGCGCGGCCAGGCCCAGCAGCGGCGCCAAGCGGCCCAGGCCGGCGCGGCCTTCCTGCTTGGCCACGTAAGTCAGCGCGATCAGGTAAGCCAGCAGCGCCAGCGCCGCCAGCAGCAGCGGGCCGGACAGCGCGCCGGCGCCGAGCGCCAGGCCGCTGATCAGATAGACCTGCATCCGGCACAGGCCCATCAGCAGCGGGCTCAAGGGGTTGCCCTTGTGCCAGAGGTCGTAAAGCACCACGGTGGCGGCCAGGCACAGGCCGGCCAGCAAGGCGGACAGGCCCAGCGCCGCCAGCAGGGCGACGCCGACGGCCAACTGCGCCGAGCCGGCCAGCAGCACCAGCCGGGCCGACGCCAGCCCGGCGGGTATCGGCCGTTCCGGCCGTTCGCGCGCGTCGATGTGGCGGTCGCAGACGTCGTTCAGATACATGCCGGCCACATAGATCAGCGACAGCGACAACAGCAGCAAGGCGAGCGGGCCGCCGGCCGCGACGTGGCCGGACAGCGCGGCGCCGACGAGGACGTTGCTCCACACCGTGGGCAGGTTGGACACCCGCCCCAGCCGCAGCGCCAGCGACCAGACCCCGGCCACGCGCCGGCGGGTCTGGCGCGCGTGCCGCCGCGACAGCCGCCGCCGGGCGCTGGTCTTGGGTATGGGCAGCGCGGGCTGGCCGCTCATCGCAGCTGGCCCTCCGCCCATTGCAGTTCCCGGCAGATCGCCTCGCCCAGGTCGCCCTGGCGATGGGCCGGCGGCAACACGCCCCAGCTATAGGTTTCCACTTCCAGATGTCCGCTCAGCGGGCGCTGGCGTTGCAGCGCCAGCAGCCGCGACAGGAAATCCTGGGTGCTGGCGAACGGCCCCAGCGCGGCGTGGCAGATGGGCACGTGGAAGTGGATGCGCCATTCGTCGGCCGGCTGCCGCGGCAACGCCGCCAGCGCCGCCGGCAGGTCCGGATAACGCCACAGCTCGCTGCCGCGCCGCGCCACCACTTGGTGCAGATAGGTGTCTTCGGCGAAGGCGCGCAGCGCCTCGGCCGCCATCCGGTCCGGCCGGGTCACGCGCAGGCCGGCGCTGAGCTGCAGCTTGGCGATGGCGATGCCGGCCTGGTCCAGCCGCGCCACCGCGTCTTCCGGCTGTTCGTACTCCACCGCGGCGTGGCAGGCGTCCAGGCATACGCCCAGGTGGCGGCGCACGATGGCTTCGGCCTCCTCGCGTTTGACGCCGCACCATTTGGCCACCTGGTTGAGCGCGGCCCGGCTCAGGAGGTGCAGTTCGAAGAAGGCGACCGCGTCTTCGCTGGTGGCCAGCAGGCAATCCGGTTCCGGTTCCAGCGCCAGCACGATGCGGCGGCCGCTGTCCTGCCGCAGCCGGTGCAGGAAGGCGGCGTGCTCCAGCAGATGGGTGGCGATCCACAGCGCGCCGCTGCCGTCGCCGCTCAGGTGCTGGCGGTAGCCGCCGGGCACGGTGCTGACGCTGCCGTATTCCAGTTCCGCCGGCAGCAGATCCGCCAGCAGCTGGGCCAGCCGGTTGCTGTAGATCAGCCGCTGCGGGTCGCGCCAGTCCGGCAGGTAGACGCCGTCCTTCACCGCTTGCCGGTGGAAGGCGCCGAAGGGGAAGCCGTTGAGGGTGAACACATAGCATTGGTGCTCGGCCAGAAAGTCGCGGAATTCCGCCTGCGCCGGCGGCTCTTCCAGTTGCCGCGCCGCCAGCGCGGACAGCCGCAGGCCAAGGCCGAACGGCCGGTCCGGCGCCACCCGCGCCTTGATGCGCGGCAGGTGGAAGCCCAGTTGAGCGCGCAATTCCTGCCAGCTTTCGCCGGGATGGATATTGCTGCAGTAGCTCATGTGGACCGCGGGCAAATGGGGGGCCGACACGCTGTCCGGCCGTTGTTGGGGGTCAAGCAGCAACATGGTCATCGCTCCTGTCGCGCAGCCAGTCTATGGCCGCGTTCATCCGATCCGCGTCGATGGCGTGCACTTCCACCCCCTGCCCCAGACGCTGCAGCAGGGTGATGGTCAGATCGCCGCCAAGGTGTTCGCGGAACTCATCCAGCCCGGCCAGCACCTGGCGGCGCTCGCCGTCGCGCCAGTCCAGCGCCGGGTGCCACAGCGCAAAGCCCAGCCGCAGCAGCAGCCGGTGCAGGCTGAGCTGGGCGGCTTCGCGCAACAGGCCGGTCAGCACCGCGTAGCGGCAGTCCAGCGCCAGGCCTATCGCCACCGCCTCGCCGTGGCGCAGCGCGTAGCCGCTCAGCGCTTCCAGCTTGTGCGCGGCCCAGTGGCCGAAATCCAGCGGCCGGGCGCTGCCGAACTCGAAGGGGTCGCCGCCCTGGCCGATGTGGTTCAGGTGCAGTTCGGCGCAGCGCCGTATCATCCATTGCATCGCTTCGTCGTCGCCGGCGGCCAGCGCTTCGGCGTTGGCGTCCAGCCAGTCGAAGAAGGCGCGGTCGCGTATCGCCGCCACTTTCACCGCCTCGGCGATGCCGGCGATGCGGTCGCGGCGCGGCAGACTGGCGATGAAGTCGTAATCGTTGAGCACGGCGAACGGCGGGGCGAAGGCGCCGAGGAAGTTCTTGGCGCCGAAGGCGTTGACCGCGGTTTTGACGCCGACTCCGGAGTCGTTCTGCGCCAGCACGGTGGTGGGCATGCGCACCACGCGCACGCCGCGGTGTGTGGTGGCCGCGGCGAAACCGGCCATGTCCAGCAGCGCGCCGCCGCCGACGATGACCAGGCAGCTGTGGCGGTCCACATGGCATTGCTGCAGCCAGCTTTGCAGCGCGAGCAGCTGCTCCGGCTCGTTCTTGCACGCCTCGCCGCCCTGGGCCAGACGCGGCGGCGCGGCCAGTTCCAGCGCGGCGCGGTGACGCCGGGCGTAGCGTTCGAAAGCGGCCGGCAGCTGCGGGTGGGCGGCGGCCACTTCTTGGTCGATGAGCGCCACGAAGCGGTGCCGCCGTTCCGGCTCCCGCCGGCAGATGGCTTGCCGCAACAGCGGGTTGCCGGGGTCGCTCAGCAGGCCGCGCCCGAAATACACCGGGTATTCGAACGGCACGCTGAAACGCTGCATGGTCATGGCCCCGGCGCTGCGGCCGCCCGCGGCGTCGCTGAGGCCTGGCTTGCTGGCTGACAGTGGCATGGCTGTGCTCCTAGAAAACCGGTTCATGATCCGCCGCGCGCCGCGACATCCTCGCGCGGCGCGCCGACGAGGCGGAAGAGACGGCAAACGCGGTCCGGCGCTAACCGGACCGCTTGGGCGCTACTCCTCCGCCGACGCGTTTAATCGCTGGTGTCCATGCCTCCTTGCGTGTTGACGTAGCGATAGCTGGGCCCGGCCGTCTGCGCGCTGCCCGGCGCCACTGGGGTCTCCATCAGGCTGACCGCCTGCACTTTGAGGTCGTACATCAGGCCGATGGCGGTGTCGATGCGCTTGGGCTCGCCGTTGAAAGCCTGGTGCAGGGCGTTGAGCAGGCTGCTGTAGCTGTAGGCGTAGGCTTCCACCCTCACCTTGGCCTGGGTATTGTCCTGGTAGTCGTAATCCTGCGGATTGGACACCATGGGGTAGACCCCGGCCGGGTCGTAGGGCACTTCCGCGCCGGCGTAGGCGTAGCCGCCGTCCGGGGTGCTGACGATGCGGCGGCCGTAGTAGATTTCGCCGAACTTGTAGTAGTGCGCCGGGTTGCCCGGCGATTGGTTCGGATTGGTGCTGGTGCCCTCGCCTTCAACGATGATGATGTTGATGGCGTGCAGGGCGCTGGCGATGTCCTTGATGGGGAACAGCCGCTCCGGCGAAAACCAGCCCAGCACCTGCTTGGGCACGGTGGCCGGAATGAAGATGCCGTCGCCCAGTTCCTTGATCTTCTTTTTGATCGCGTCGTAGAACTCGCCGATGGTGGCGTAGTCCGGCTCGTCCTCGGCGGCGAGCTTGGGCGTTTCCACCGGCACCGGGTCTTCCGGCTCCTCGATCACCATGAAGGTGTTGAACACCAGCTCCTTGGAAAAGGGCTCGATGCCCACGATGAAGTCATCGCCGCCGATGGACATCGGCAAGGGCCCCGGATACTTGGGGATGAACGGCGGCTTGTTGATCTGCGGGTGGCCGCCGATGGAGATCAGAATATTGCCCGCGATGCACATGTGCAGCATTTCCTGCATCACGATGCTGTGGATCAGCTGGCGGATTTCCTCGTTGTAGCCCGGCTTCAGCGAAAACATCGCGGTCAGATAGGGCGGGATGGTGGCGTGCTCCAGTTCCACCGCGTTTTGCAGGTAGTAGTGCAGTTCGGCCGCGGTCTTGGCGGCGCGGATGCCGTGGATGATGCTGCGTTGCAAGCGAATCATGGCCTGTTCTCCCTCAATCCTTGGACGGCGCGGCTTTGCGCTGCGCCTGGCGTTGCATCACCACCGCGGTCTTGCCGGCAACTTGCAAGGCGTCGAGGCTCACCGCCACCGCGTCGGTGTCCACCGCTTGCGGCGCGGGCAGGACGGCGGCCTTGGCCGGCGGCGCGCCCTTGAGCGGTTTGCCCTGAGCGTCGGTCTGCTTCAGCCACTTGAGGATGATGGCGCGTTTGTCTTCGGACAGGTCGCGCGTCACCGGCATGTGATTGGGGTCGCTCATCGGCAGGGCGAACGCCAGTTTGAGGATGTCCACATGGCGCACCACGGAGTCGTAATCGCCCAGGTCCACCACGTATTTGCTCATGATGGGATAGAGGTTGCCGTACTGGACGAAGATGGGCCGGATATCGTCGTACCAGGTGGGGTGTTCCGGCACCGGCACGCGGTTGAAGGCCAGTACGCTGACAAAGTTCCAGTAATTGCTGACATAGCCCTGCGGCTGATGCTGCAGCTGGTAGCCGATGCCGTACAACTGGCCGTCGATATAGCCGCGCGGATTGCCCGGTCCGGCCGGGATCGCGCCTATCTCCGCGCGGCCGTGGCCGTTGTCGTTGGTGTGGAAACAGGCCGGATAGTGCACCGCGTCCGCCGGCACGCTGATCCTGGGCGGCAGCACCGGTTTGTTGTGCGGCGGCGACGGCGGCAACGGTTGGCCGCCGCCCATCAGGGTGGCGCCGTTGGGCAGCAGTTCCACGTTCACTTGCGCGGACAGCGGCTTGCCGTAGCGGCTGGCGAAGAAGCTGACCGGCAGCTGCTGGCCGGCGTTCAGCCGCAGCACGTGTTCGTCGGAACGCACATAGAGACCGTCGATGGACTCCTGCACCAGCACCTGGAACACGCCGCCGGACGGCGCCAGCAGCAGCACCGGGCAAGCTTCCAGCGCCTGCCTGGCGCCGGGGATGGCCGAGTAATCGAAGTCCTGGATCGCCGCGGTCTGGCGATACCACTCGGACGGCTCGTCGCTGGCCGCCGCGCCCGGCTGCGGCGGGTCGTAGGCCACCTGGCCCAGCACGATGACCTGGTCCTTGGGCAGATTGCCGCTGATCGGCGCATGCGCCGGCTGTTTCAACACCCCAAGCGTCAAGGTGCCCATGTCGACGAAGGCGCCGCTGGCGTCGACGATGGGCAGGGCGTTGCCGAAGTCCGCGGTCAGCGTCTGGCGCTCCGGGTGGTTCTGGCACTGGAAGCTGTAGACGCCGCCGGAGGGCACCATCGGATACTCATTGGGGTTGGGGTCCAGCTGCGCGGTCATTTGCCGGCCCATGACGAAGTGCCGGGGTTCGCGGTCGTGGTAAGGACCGATGGTGCCGACGATATGGCCCTGGGTATAGCGGGGAATGGACGGGTCGCGGCCGTAGCCGAACAAATTGAACTCGATGGCCAGCAGGCCCTGCTGGCTGGCCTTGCGCAGCGCCTCCAACACCGGCGAGTGGCTGTGCCCATGCCATTGCACGTTTTCCAGGATGGACTGGTAGTTGGCGGCCAGCAGTTGGTCCGAGCGGATGCCCTGCTGCTGGCGCTGCCACAGATTCATGAAGCCCACCGGCAGCATGTCGCCGATGAACAGCGCGCGCTCGACATTGTCGGTCAGCCGCACTTGCAGCGCCCAGATCTGGGACACCATTTGCTGCTGCGGGTCCAGGTCCGCCATTTTGCCCGGCGCGCGGCAATCGGCGTTTTCCATCGCCATGCCGATGATGGGGTCCTGCGCGCTGCTGGTGACCGGCTTGCCGTTGAGGCTGGCGCCGGTGACGCTGCAACTGACGAAGCGGAAGATGGCGGTGCCCTGCGGGTTCCAACCGCCGTCGCCGCCGGTCGTGGACAACTGCTGGTATTCCTCCTTGAAGGCGTCGGAGTCGTAATAACAGACATTGTTGTTGACGGTGGACACGTCCGACTGGAAGTAGCCGGAAAAGTGAATGCGGGGAGAGTCGAGATAACTCATGGCGGTTCCTTTACGGCTGCAAAGTGGCCCAACTCGGGTCGGGTTGAGCGTTGGCCTTGTCGGCCGCCGGCGCGTCGGTCTTGCCCTTGTCCGGGCAATCGGTGGCGAACAGGCAGCACCATTCCGGTTTGGCCGGGCACATCTCGGCCACTTTGAGCCAGGTCCGTTTCGGGTCCGGCTTCTGCGCGCGGAAGTTGCTGTAGTTCTGGCTGACCATGGGCGCGTCCGGCGGAGAGCCGGGATCGCCTGAGAAGAAGAAGGACTGCGGGTGCCGGTACGGCGCGCCCTTGCCGCCGTCGCGGGTCGCTTGCTTGTAGAAGGCGTAGCCGAACAGGATGCTGCCCGGCTGCACTATCCGCGAGTACGCCTGGACGCTGCCGTTCAGGTGCGTGCTCTGCTCGGCGTTGTACGGCAGATGCTTGATGAAGTCGCGGCGCGGCGGGTGATTGTCCAAGGAGAACTGGCAGCACTGCGGCGTGCCCTTGGGCCGGTCCGCGTAGCGCAGGAAATAAGCCTTGTTGCCCAAGGACACGAAGGAACAGCTGTACTGGTTGCTGCCGGGGAAGATGGGCAGGCAGCGTTTTTCATAGTGTTCCATCATCGCGCCGCGGCCGTCGCCGTCCGCCGGCACATAGCTGGCGTCGTAGTAGCTGGCGCCGTAGGACTTTTCGTAGTCCTGACCCTCGCTCATGCCGGCCGGCGGCGAGGCGTACGGCGGCGGGTATTGCTGGATCGCCGCCTGATTGAAGATGCGATACATGGTCCAATCGCTGACCCACCACTCGGGGAACAGCGGATCGCTGGGTTCGCCGGGCTTGCGCGGATAGACGCAACTGCCCGGCAACAGACAGCCTACGGTGTTGTGCACGCCGCCGGTGTAGTAGCTGTGACGCCCAGCCGGCGTGCTTTTCAAGGCCTTGAGCGCGGCGGCCGCGGAGGCCTCCGGCATGTCGGCGGCCTGGGCGCCGGCGGCGACGCAGGCCAGAAGCAGCCACCGCCAGCGCGCGCTGGCGGTGACAGACTGTTGCAATGACATCGATCGTGCTCCTTGTATTGGAACCCCCGGTGCCATCCGCCCCCTTGGCCGCCGTTTCCTACCCGACGCGCTACGGACGGCGCCGCTTCACGGGCGGCTGACCCGCCCTCCCTGATGCAGCGCACTACGTATAGTCACTTAGTATTAACACACAGAAAAACACATGCTTTTATCATGACTTGTAAGTGTGGTTATAGCCGGCGGCGGATCAGTCGCAAAGGAAAATGTGAAATGCGGACTAAAACGACGCGGGCGCGACAGTCCTCTTCCCGGCCTTGACCCCAAGCTCGGCGCTGGACGACAATCCACGACGCGCCGGCTTTCCCGACGCCGGGAACGCGGCCCGCGCAGGCCGGCAGCCGCCCCGCCATGGACTTGCCCGCTTCCGATCGGTCCCGGACAGGCTGCGCCGACATCAATTGGAAACCTCATCATGGCCCTCTCCTCCCTCCCCTCCGCCGCCGAAGGCCAAGCCACGCGTCAGCTGGGGCAGGCCATCGCCCAATTGCAGGCGCTGCGTCAGCAACATACGGAATTGGGCGTGCTGGACGCGGTGATAGACGAGTTGAGCCGCTGCCGCCAATCCATACGCCAGATCGCCAGCCGCCACCTGCTGGAACTGGACGCCGCCAACAGCAGCCTGGGCGCGGCCTTGCAACTGCTGTGGCAGAGCGCAGACGGCGGAACGCAAGACCAGCACCTCGCCTTCATGCTGGAACCGCTGCATGCGATGCAGCTGAATGCGGCCAGCGAGTTGAACCGCTTGCTCTAAGGGATTGATTCAACACGCAAGCCAGCCCCGACGGAGAGATCCGTCGGGGCTGGGTGCTTGACGCCGCCGCGGCCCAGCTAAGCGCCGCGCCTACACCGGCCCGCCCGTCATGCCGCCCGGCGCCGGATGCACATGGCCGGCCAGGCTCTTGCCGCTGGCCACCACGTCGCCGCCGGCGTTGTTGAAGCTGCCGCCGCTCTGGCTGATGTTGCCGGAGAAGCTGGCGCCGCTGCCGCCGGAACCGTTCAGGCCGCCCTGATAGGTGAGCAGACCCTTGACCAGCAAGGTGCCGCTGATCTCGGTGGCCGGCGCGTCTATGCTGACCTTGGCGCCCGCCTTGAGGACGATTTCCGCCCCGGCTTCCACCACCACTTTTTGCACCCCGCCGCTGACGGTGAGCTGATGCGCGGCGCGGTCGTATTCCAGCGTCGCGCCGTCGGCGAAGCGGCGATGCCATTTATCGACGCTGGCCACCGGCACCGCGTCGGCGGCGGAGAAAATGGCGCCCAACACCACGCCGTCCTCGCCGCGCGCGTCCAGCAGCACCGCCACCTGCTCGCCGATGTCCGGCAGCCAGTAGTCCTTGTCGCGGCCGCTCTTGCGGCTGAGCACCGGCAGCCAGGCGGTGCGCAGACGCCCCAACTCCGGCAGCCGCACGCGGACGCGCTGGGTATTGGCGTCCACGGCGGAGACGCTGCCGAACTTGAGGGTGGCCAGCGCTTCCGGCAGGGGTACGTCCATCATGGCTTGCTCCTCTCTTTTTGCGGGTTTTGGGCGGCGCCGGCGCTCACCCGTTTCAATTCCAGCTCGCACACATAGCCGTCCTGGCGGCTGATGCGGTGGCTGGCGCGCTGGATCTGGTAGCGGCCGGACAGTTTGCCGAAGCCGTCCAGATCGATATTGCTGCCGGCGGCCAGCTGCGGCGAGCCGTCCACGGTGATGGACATGCGGGTGCGGTCCAGTTGGCGGCGCTCCAGCTCCGCCGCCGCCATCTGTTCGGCCTGGCGCTTGCCGGCGGCCTTGCGGGTGAGCTTGACGGTGTCCGCGCTGCTGGCCTTGCCGCCCGGCGCCTTGGCGTCGGCGCGCACGCTGGCGGTGCGCAGCGCGCGCTTGGCCGGGTCGTGATAGCTGACGTCCACCTGGGCCGGCACCTTGCTGAGCTGGTCCTGGGCCTGCCAGGCCATCAGCTGGACCGGGGTGTAGCGGCGCACGCTGGCGCTCCGCATCAGGTCGCTGCGCTTCCAAAACACCAGCTTGCGGTTGTTGTCCATCACCTTGCAGACATAGCCGTGCTGGTCCGCCACCCGTTGCAGGAATTGCAGATCGGTTTCGTGGTACTGGGTCAGCCGGTCTATGTTCACCGTCTCGATCTTGCCCTGCAGCTTCATCCGGTGGCGCTTGGCGATGCGCTGGGCCAGCGCTTGCAGCGTGATCTGCTCATAGGCGCGGCCGTTCTTGGTGCGCAGCGGGTGCTGCACGCCGGTGGCCAGCGCGCGGATGCGCACGGTGGACGGCGGCGAGCGGTATTCCACTTCGTCGATGTCGAAGCTGCCCGCCGCCACCAGCGCCGCGCCGCGATAGCCCAGTTTGAGCGCCAGCGTGGCGCCCTTGTCCGGATACCAGCCGTCCAGCCAGCGGCCGTCCACGTCTTCCAATTCCACGTCCAGCTCGTCGGATTCGCCGCTCAGGTGATCGGTATAGCTGACGCTGAGCGCGTGGCGGGCAATATCGGCGGTAATGGATTTGCCGTTGTAGCTGAGTTCGAAGGCCGGCGTCGGCACCTCTTGCGCGCGGCTGTCGCTCATGAGCGCCTCCACGGCGGCAGTTGCTCCAGCGCCTCGCTGTCCGCGGCCTCCAGCACCGGAACGGCCAGGATCAGGCCGGCGGGCAGGGTTTCGCCTATGGGAATGTGGGCGTTGTTGGCGATCAGCTGCGCCATCTGGCCGACGTCGCCGTAATAACGCCAGGCGATCTGGTCCCAGCGTTCGTTTTCTTGAGTCACATGATTCAGGAACATGGCTTCACCTCAGGATGCGCCGCACCGCGGCCTTGGCGGCCAGGCCGGCCAGCGGCTCGGCCAGTTCGCGCAAGGCCACCTCGGAGCGGCCGTTGATTTCTTCGCAGGCGGCCAGCTTGTCCAGCACCTGGCCGGCCTGGGTGCCGGCCAGCAGCCGGCCCATCGCCGTCATATTGAGCTTGGCCTGCTGCAGGCTCTGGCCCACGCGCACCGCGTCGCCGGCCAGCTTGCTGTATTGCTCGAACTTGGCCATCTGCTCGCCGCTGACTTGCAGTCCGGGGGCCAGCGCCTGCACCTCCTTGAGCAGGCCGGGCAGCTTTTCCAGCGCCGCAGCCGGGTCTCGGCCGGCCAGCTGGCGCAGTTCGCGCGCGGTGTTGATCACGGTCTTGACCTTGCCCACCACGCTTTTGACCTGGGCCACGGTCTTGGCCAGGCCGGCGATGTCGGCCTTGAAGCGCTCCAGCCCGGCCGGCAGCTTGAGCTTGCCCGCGGGCAGGCTGGCGGCGGCCTTGGCCAGCGCCGGCTTGGGCTTGGGCGGCGCGTCGCCGCCGTACTCGCGCAGGCTGAGCTGGGCCTCCACCGCCAGCAGGCTGCCGCTGCGGTCGGTCTGGCGGCCGGTGCTTTGCAGTTCGGCGATGACGAAGCGGCCTTTGTAGTCGCCGTTGCCCAACACCAAGGCCAAGGCCTGGTGCTGCAGGCGCGCCGCCTGCAGCTTTTGCAGCTCCTCGTCCGGCTGGCAGTAGGCGGCGTGCAGCACCAGGTCGATGCGGATTTCGTCCAGCTTGTCGCCGACGAATTGCAGCACCGGCTTGCCGCCGATGCGGCCGTGTTCGGCGAAGTCGCTGCCGCTGCGCTGTTCCAGGCCGTCGAAATAACTGATCAGATCAAACTCGATATTGCCCAGTACCGCGTACATGGGTTGCCCTCCGAATGGGTGGAAAGAGAACCCGGCGCGCGAGCGCGCCAGGCTCCGCGGCTTTTAGAAAGCCCGGGTACGATGCTGCGAGCAAGAGCGAGACACGAAATGGTCGAGTGGGACATGAGCATTTCGAAGGTGTACTCACCGTGCCACGTCTCACGCAGCGCAGCTGAATCGCACGCCGGTTCTCAAGCGCGGGCGCTGTAACTGCGCCGTTGCCTGTCCGCCTCGTAGCGCCGCATCAGGCGTTCGAACTCGGCGTAGGACAGCTGCACCGCCTGCTGCACCTGCTGCTTGACCGTGGCCGCCGCGCTGGCGGTGACGGTGATGTGCGGCGCGAAGGTGACGTTCATGCCGCCGCCAGCGCTCTTGCCCGGCGACTTGGCCGCCGCGCCGCCTTGTTGCAGGCGTTGCAGCTGCCGGGCGCGCACTTCCGCCTGGGCGGACACCGAGACGCTGGCCGTCACTTCCGCGCCGACCCCGCCGCGCTTGCCCGCCGACGCGCCGAAGTCCACCTTGGGCGGCCACGACGGCGGCTGGGTGGCGGCAGGCGGCGCGGCGGGCGGCTGCTTGGCCTTGCCGGGCATGGGCGCGCCGTGGATGGCCTGGCCCACCTTGCCGCCGGCCCATTCCCCGGCGTACTTGCCGGCGAAGTGGCCGATGACGCCGCCCACCAAGGTGCCGACGCCGGGCAGAATCATGCTGCCTATGGCCGCGCCCATCGCCGCGCCGCCGATGGAGCCGCCGGCCTTGCCGCCTATCTTCCAGTACTCCTTGTTCTTCTCGGTCTGGCTGCGATTGGACTTGCTGACGTTCCACGCCTCCTGGCCGGCCTCCAACGCCGTGATCACCGAACCGGCGACGCCGGCCTTGAGCAGGCCGCCGGTGCGCTTGAACACTTCCTTGCCGATGCCGAGTCCGGCCTTGACCACGCCGGCGCCGGCCTTCAACAAGGGCCCCGCGCGCTGGGCCGCCGCCTTGGCCAGCTTGGCCGCGCCGCCGATGCCGCCGCGCGCCAGCCCGGGCAGGCGCTTCAGCCCCGCTCCGGCACGGCTGGCCACCGAACCCGCCGCCCTGGCCGCGCTCTGCGCGCCGGCCTTGGCCTTGCCCGGCAGGCTCTTGAGCCAGTCCCCGGTTTTCTGCGCACCGCTACGCAGCATGCCAGGCACCTGCTTCAGCGCATTGCCCAAGCCTTTGATTCCGGCCTTGGCCAGCGCCGCGCCGCGACGGAACGCTTCGCCGATGCCGCCTGGCAGGCCGCGGCCCTTGGGCAGCCGCCGCGGACGCGGGCTCCGTCTGGGGCTCGGTCTCGGCTGCGGGCTTGGCCTCCGTTTCGGGCCGGGCTTGGGCCTGGGTCGCCGCTCTTTGCGGCCGCGCTCGCGCCGCTCTTCCTTCTTGCGCTGGTCCCGATCCGGATCCATGCCGTCGCCGGGCTTGTCGATGTCGCGCGTGGCCGGCTGGCAGCAACAGCAGCAGTTCTCGGGCTTGGCCTCCATGCAACCGCCGGGCTTGTCCGCCTGGCTCTGGCTGCTTCCGGGTTTGTCCGTCTCGCTCTGAGTGGCGCCCGGCTTGTCTTCCTTGAACCATTCGCTGCCGGCGGCCCATAGCTTGCTCAGCAAGCCGCCCTTGGTGTCCTGGTAACGGCGCAGCGATTTGCCCACCTTGTCGCTGATCTCGCCGGCCTTGGTCGCGCCGTCCTCCAGCGCTTTCACCGAGCCGAGCAGGCCTTCCACGCTGGGCAGCTTGCCGCCCAGCAGCGGGTTGAGCTTGCCGTGCACATAGCGCAGCGCCTTGTTGCCCATGCCTTGCGACAAGGTCTTGTGCACGGTGCCGGCCGCCTTGGCCACATCGCGGCTGATGCTGCCCACCTTGTCGTTGAATTCGATCAGGGGCGTGGCGTCCGGCGCCGGCAGGCCTTGCAATAGACGAATGGCGGAACGGATCTTGCCGCCGCCGGCCTTGCCTTTGGCCGCCGCGCCTCCCGCCTTGCCCGGCTGGGGCACCTTGGCGCCGTCTTCTTTCAGCAGCGTCTCACTGGCGGCGGCGATCTTGGCCAGCACGCTGCCCGGGGTGTCGGCGTAGCGGCGCAGCGCCAGGCCCACCCTGGCCGCGCCCTTGGCGACGGTGTCGCCGGCGTCGCGAGTGCTTGCCAGCGCGCCCAGCATGGCGTCCACGCTGGGCAGTTTGCCGCCCAGCAAGGGATTGAGCTTGCCGTGCACATAGCGCAAGGCCTTATTGCCCAGGCCTTTGGACAAGACTTCGTGGGTTTTGCCGGCGGCGTCGGACAGCCAGCGCGAGGACAGCTGAACAGCGTCGGCCACGCCTATCCATCGCTGGATGCCGGGCGTGCGCAGACGCTGAAGGGTGGATTCGAGATCGGGCGGCGCGTCCTTGGACTTGTCGCCGCCGTCGCCGCGCGGGGTCGGGCGCTTGGGCACGGTCGGCGGGCGCGGATTGCAGGTGGCGTCTTTTTGCCGCTCCTGGCTTTCCAGCACCCGCTGTTCCACTTCGATCACCGCCTTGACCTTCACCGAGGCCTGCAGCTCGACGCGGCACTTGGCCACCATCTCGCTGACCTGGGACACGCCGGGCAGAGCGAGCTTGACACCCTGCCCGCGCTTGACGCTGTCCAGCCAGGCGTCGTGACGCCGGCGCAAGCGGTCCAGCGTCAATTCCAGCTTGCGGTGATCCCGTTCCAGCTGCGGCAGATCCAGCGCGGCGAAGGCCTTGCGGGAACGCTCCACGCTGTCGCTCAGCTCGCGCTGGCGGTCGCGCAGGCGCAAGCTGGTCTTGCCCAGTTCGTCCAAGGAGGCGCGGGCGGAACGGAAGGCGTTGTCGAAGACCCCGGACAGCGTCGCTCCCACCTTAAGACCGATGAAAAACTCGCTTACCATGGTGTTAGCCTGTGAGTATGAGGGGAAGGCCGCCAAACCAGCTCCGGCGGCTCCGGGTGGGGCCGGCGGGCGTCCTGACGGACGGGCCGGCCCCGGGCCGCGCGGACGCGCGGCGCAGGAAAAATCAGTCTCGATCCAGCCACTGCTGTTCGCGCTCGTGACGGCGCTGGATCTCTCGCTCCGCCACCTCGCACCAAAACCAGTAGTCGTCCATCGCCAGCGCGTCGATTTCCGACGGCGGCAGGCCCAGCACGGTCAGCAGCGCTTCGTCGAAGTCCTTAAGCGTCGTCGGAGACGCCCACCATGTCGCGAAAGCAGTCCGCCAGCGCGCGGCTGTCGGCGATGTCGAGCTGGTCGATGTCTTCCAGCGTCAGGCCGGTCATGCGCGCGAACAGGAAATCCTCCTGGTCCGCGTCGTCCTGGCTGTGATGGCTGGCGGCTTTGAGATCCGCGCGCTTCAGACGGCTGATGTCCAGGCTGTCCAGACGTTCGCCGGCGGCGTTGGTGAACGGGTATTTGAGTTTGATCTTCATGTGAGCTCCTTGGTCGCGGGCTGCGTGGTTGATGAGCTTCATTGTCCGGTTTACGGCCCGTCGGGTCTGTTAAAGCCCTTTAGGGAAAGGCTTGAAGCCGCCGGTCGCCTCCCCGCGGCTCCGGCGGACCCGGCCAAGCCGGGTCCAGCCTTGTCCGCGCGGAAAGAGAGAAACAAGCCGGCCGGCGGCCGGCCCTCCATCAACCGCCGATATTGCGACGGTACAGTTCCAGCATGTCGTTGCCGCCCACCCGGAAGATATTGGCCAGGTAGTCCAGCTCCAGCACGTCCTCGCCGTCCACGACCTGCTTGATGTAGGTGGCGGAGAAGGAAGAGCTGAAATCGGCGTTTTCATGCTGCTTGTAGGTGCCCAGCGGGTTCTTCTTGAACATCACGGTCAGGAAGGTCACCAGGCTGACCTGCTGCAAGCGGCCCTGCGCGCCGTAGGTCTCGATGCTGGAGCGGGCCTGCAGCTGCACCGCCTGGAACGGATTGGCGATGATCTTGGCCACGTCCTTGTACAAGGAGTTCCACTTGATCTCGCCTTCCAGCTTGTCGAAGCCGGCCGGCAGCTCGATCTTGCCTACCATGCCCAGCGCCTTGTGCTCCTGCATGATGGCGGACACGTCCGGCAGCTTGATCTCCTCGGCTCGGCCCAGCAGCGAGTTGCCGTTGATGTAGATGTTGGCGTTGGTGATGCGGTTGATTTCAATCTTGCCTGCCATGATCAATTGCCTCCCTTCAGGCTCAACAGGTATTCCGAGGTGATCTCGGTCTCAAAGGTCAGACGTTCCAGCGGCGGCGGCACCGTGTACTTGTAGCTGATCAGCAGATGGCCGGCGGCCAGCTCGGTCTCCGGATTGCGCGCCACGTCGAACCAGGCCTTGAAGCCCAGCAGCGCGCCGTCGCCGATCAGCTTGCGGCCGTAGCCGTTCACCGATTCCACCAGCGCGTCGATGGTGGCCTGGTTCAGCGGCATGTCGATGAACTGCTGGCTGAAATAGCGGATCGACTCATTGATCACGTCGCCGGTGCGGCGCACGTTCTCGAAGTTGCGCATATGGCTGACGTTGGGCCAGGCGGCGGTGCGGTTGCCCCACAGGCGGAAACCCGAACCAAAGCTGGAGAACACCGTGGTGATGCCCTGCTCGTTCAGCAGGTTCACCTCGGACTGCGGATCGTCAATCATCGCGGTCAGCTGGCGCTCCACGCCGATGACGCCGGCCAGCTCCTGGTTGGAACTGGACCACCAGAAGCCCTTGTCGTTGTCCACCTTGGCGCGCAGGCCGGCGGCGCGGGCCGACAGCGGCTCCAGACGGGTGTCGTTGGTGGCCGGGTCGAACACCTTGACGTGCGGATAGCACAGGCGAACGCGGTCGCTGGAGGTGTTGAAGTTGATGCCGCCGGCCGGGCCGCGGCCCGCTTGCGCCTGGGCGAAGCTGGTGCCGATGGGCGCGTCGACATAGGCGATGGCGTCCAGCTTGTCGGCCATGGCCGCCATCGCGCTGGCCACCGAGTTCTGAGTGCAGAAGCCCGGCGCGATCAACAGCTTGGCGAAGAAGCCGAAACGGTTATAGGTGTCTTGCAGCGCCTTCAGGCCGGTGCGGTTGCCGGCGGCGTTGACCGCGCCGATGATGTCGGCGGCGGTGACCTTGGCCGGGTCGGCGTAGTCATAGCTGACTTTCAGGCCGGCGCCGGCGGCGATGGCACCGTCCTTCAGGCGGGTGATCTTGCCGTTGACCGCGTCCAGCAGGTAGTCAGTGCCGGCCACGTAGGCGGTGGCGCCGTCGGCGCTCTTCACCGTCACGTTCAAGAGCGCCGCCTTGGCGGTCTTGCCCTGGCCGGTGGCCGCGTCCAGCGTCACGGCCTCGCCGGCGACCGAGCTCTTGTGCAGCGCCGGGTCCAGCACATTGATCACCACCACGGTGCCGGCGCCGTGATCGTAGATCGCGTTCAGCGCTTGCGGAATGGTGAAGCCGGCCAGCTGCGGGCCAAAGGCCGCCCCGTCTTTTTCCGACAGGCACAACACCGGGGTATTGGCCGCTTCCGGCGCCAGCGGCGCGGTGCCGATCAGGCCGATCACCGCCGATTTGACGGTGCGCACCGGGCGCGCGCCGCGTTCCACTTCAATGGTTTCCACGCCATGCAGATAATTGGCTGCCATGCTCAAGCTCCTTGTTCAGCGCTAGGGGACGTCGATGCCGCCGCCGCTTGCGGCAACGGGCTCAGATGCTGCAAGGCCAACAGCACGCGGGTGTAATCGTGCTGTTCCGGCATCTCCACCTCGGCGCCGGGAAACAACATGATTTCCTGGCCGTCGGCCAAAGTGACGCCGCTGATCGGCCCGGAATACAAATACTTCATGCTTGCTCCTCCTTAGTGACTGCGGTTAACACAGGCTCATGCCCCAGGGCCGCCTCCGCCACCTGCAAGGTGTCGGCGGCCAGCGAAATGGCGTAACGGGCGATGCCGTCGCTGAAGCCCAAAAAGGTTTCGCTCGACAGACAGGCGGGTCGGCAATCCGGCGCGGAGAATCCCAGGCAGGCGCGCCGCACCGCGTCCAGCGCTTCCGTGTCGTTGACTTGCGCGCCGGCGCGCCGCAGCAGCAGCGTCAGCTCCAACTGCAGCGTGCGCAGCTGGCAGACGCCGGCCACATCGCGCGGCAAGGCGAATTGGCTGCCTCGATAGCTCAACAAGAGCGCGCCTTGCGGATGTTCAAGCCGGTAATCGGCCGGCGCGGCGCAATGCTCGACGCTCAATGACGGCAAAGCGCCGCGCAAACGCGCCAACAGCGCGTCAACGATTTGGGAAGTGCTGGCCACGGGCGGGCTCCTGGACATCGTGGGAAGAAAGGCGAGATCACTCGCAAGGACGGTTGCCGACGACGCCTGGCCATCGAACGAGGGCAAGGATGCGCCATCGTCCCCATTGCGGTCTTTTAACCCTCTTTACAGAAAGGCGGACCGCGCCGGCGCTGACAGCCGTCATCCGGGCCGCGCGCGCGAAGACGGCGATAATGGCCGTCATCGATACCGCCGCCAAAGGACAACGCCATGCAAGCACGCTTTCGCAGCAAAGGACCGGAACTGCTCGTCGACCTGGCCCAGCACGTGGCCATGACGCTGAAACAGCTCGCCAACACCGAACAACAACAAGCGGAGCAACTGGGGCAGGAAATCGCCGAACGCATGGCCAAACACTGGGGCGGACAGAACATCTACTTTCCCATCGGCTTGTCCTATCAGTCCTCCCTCCGCGACCAGCAGATCTACGGCGAATTCACCGGCGGCAACCACGCGGAACTGGCGCGTCGCTACGGCGTATCGCTGCAATGGATCTACAAAATCATCAAGACGGAACGCCAAAGGGAGCTGGAGCAACGCGCCGGGCAGACCGGCTGAACACGCCCCGCCGCGCCCATGAAAAAAGCCGCTCCTCCAAAACCGGAGAGCGGCTTTTCTGACTCAGACTTTAAACAAACTCAATCCAATAAAGGCTTGATTTAAAACATTTATAGTAATTTTCTATTAAATATAGTTTTAATATATTAATTTTTTCCTGGAATCAGTCCGGATACCGCCTATACCTAGAAGGCCACACCACCACAGCGGCCACAGACCGCTGAGCGCAACGTCACTAGATCAAACGGGGTATCCACATGACACATCCAGCGCCTCTCGCCGCCATGGCTTTCCTGCTGCTGTCGTCTTTTGCTTACGCCGACGGCGGGGTCATCACCTTCAGCGGCCGCATCGTCGAAGCCCAATGCCCGTTGGCGCTCGACGCGCCCAGCCGCGTCAACGGCCCCAGCCGGCTGGAAGTCGGCAAATGCAAGGCGCCGGTCCATATCCAGGCCCTCGCGGCCAACGGCGAGAACCTGCCGGTGCGCGCCAACGCCGACGCCCTAGCCAGCAGCCAGGTCGCCGCCAAAGGCTACGACCTGGATCGCAGCGACAAGCTACGCAGCTTCAATATCCTCACGCCCAAAGACAAGCAACGCGGCCAATTGGTGGTCAGCTATTACTGACGGCCGGACGCAACAAAGCCTCCCTTAGGGGAGGCTTCCGTGTCGCCGTTCAACAGCACAATGCATAAAGCCCAGCTCGAGTGAGCTGGGCTTTGCAATGGGGCGTCTGGCGGTGTCCTACTTTCACATGGCGAATGCCACACTATCATCGGCGCTAAGGCGTTTCACGGTCCTGTTCGGGATGGGAAGGCGTGGGACCACCTCGCTATGGCCACCAGACATAAACTGGTACAAACTTGAAGAAGCCTAGGTCGATACTCGATCAACCCACATATATTCGGTATTCAATTGTGTCGCACAACCACTATCTCGTCACTCGGTTTCCCAAGCCACTCAAATGATAGGATCAAGCCTCACGAGCAATTAGTATCGGTTAGCTTAACGCCTCACAGCGCTTCCACACCCGACCTATCAACGTCCTGGTCTCGAACGACTCTTCAGGAGGGTCAAGCCCTCAGGGAAGTCTCATCTTCAGGCGAGTTTCCCGCTTAGATGCTTTCAGCGGTTATCTCTTCCGCACTTAGCTACCCGGCAATGCGACTGGCGTCACAACCGGTACACCAGAGGTGCGTCCACTCCGGTCCTCTCGTACTAGGAGCAGCCCCCGTCAAACTTCCAACGCCCACTGCAGATAGGGACCAAACTGTCTCACGACGTTTTGAACCCAGCTCACGTACCACTTTAAATGGCGAACAGCCATACCCTTGGGACCGGCTACAGCCCCAGGATGTGATGAGCCGACATCGAGGTGCCAAACACCGCCGTCGATGTGAACTCTTGGGCGGTATCAGCCTGTTATCCCCGGAGTACCTTTTATCCGTTGAGCGATGGCCCTTCCATTCAGAACCACCGGATCACTATGTCCTGCTTTCGCACCTGCTCGACTTGTCGGTCTCGCAGTTAAGCTACCTTTTGCCATTGCACTATCAGCACGATTTCCGACCGTACCTAGGTAACCTTCGAACTCCTCCGTTACACTTTGGGAGGAGACCGCCCCAGTCAAACTGCCTACCATGCACTGTCCCCAATCCGGATCACGGACCAAGGTTAGAACCTCAAACACACCAGGGTGGTATTTCAAGGACGGCTCCATGAGAACTAGCGTTCCCACTTCATAGCCTCCCACCTATCCTACACAAGTCTGTTCAAAGTCCAATGCAAAGCTACAGTAAAGGTTCACGGGGTCTTTCCGTCTAGCAGCGGGGAGATTGCATCTTCACAAACACTTCAACTTCGCTGAGTCTCAGGAGGAGACAGTGTGGCCATCGTTACGCCATTCGTGCGGGTCGGAACTTACCCGACAAGGAATTTCGCTACCTTAGGACCGTTATAGTTACGGCCGCCGTTTACTGGGGCTTCGATCAAGAGCTTGCACCCCATCACTTAACCTTCCAGCACCGGGCAGGCGTCACACCGTATACGTCCACTTTCGTGTTGGCACAGTGCTGTGTTTTTGTTAAACAGTCGCAGCCACCGATTCTCTGCGACCTCTCAAAGCTCCTCCCGCAGGGGATTCACTCTAAGAGGCATACCTTCTCCCGAAGTTACGGTATCAATTTGCCGAGTTCCTTCTCCTGAGTTCTCTCAAGCGCCTTAGAATTCTCATCCTGCCCACCTGTGTCGGTTTGCGGTACGGTTCTTATGCAGCTGAAGCTTAGTGGCTTTTCCTGGAAGCGTGGTATCAGTCACTTCAGGTCCGTAGACCCTCGTCATCACGTCTCGGCCTTAAGGGGCGGCGGATTTGCCTACCACCCCAGCCTACCGGCTTAAACAGACTATTCCAACAGTCTGATGACCTAACCTTCTCCGTCCCCACATCGCACTGCATAAAAGTACGGGAATTTTAACCCGTTTCCCATCGACTACGCTTTTCAGCCTCGCCTTAGGGGCCGACTCACCCTACGCCGATGAACGTTGCGTAGGAAACCTTGGGCTTTCGGCGAGCGGGCTTTTCACCCGCTTTATCGCTACTCATGTCAGCATTCGCACTTCTGATATCTCCAGCATCCCTTACGAGACACCTTCACAGACCTACAGAACGCTCCCCTACCATCTGCACTTACGTGCAAATCCGCAGCTTCGGTTATCAGTTTGAGCCCCGTTACATCTTCCGCGCAGGACGACTCGACCAGTGAGCTATTACGCTTTCTTTAAATGATGGCTGCTTCTAAGCCAACATCCTGGCTGTCTATGCCTTCCCACCTCGTTTACCACTTAACTGATCATTTGGGACCTTAGCTGGCGGTCTGGGTTGTTTCCCTCTTGACGATGGACGTTAGCACCCACCGTCTGTCTCCCATGCTCGCACTTTCCGGTATTCAGAGTTTGCCATGGTTTGGTAAATCGCAATGACCCCCTAGCCATAACAGTGCTTTACCCCCGGAAGTGATACATGAGGCACTACCTAAATAGTTTTCGGGGAGAACCAGCTATCTCCGAGTTTGTTTAGCCTTTCACCCCTATCCACAGCTCATCCCCTAGTTTTGCAACACTAGTGGGTTCGGACCTCCAGTGCGTGTTACCGCACCTTCATCCTGGCCATGGATAGATCACTCGGTTTCGGGTCTACGCCCAGCAACTAAAGCGCCCTATTCGGACTCGGTTTCCCTACGCCTCCCCTATTCGGTTAAGCTCGCTACTGAACGTAAGTCGCTGACCCATTATACAAAAGGTACGCAGTCACGGAACAAGTCCGCTCCCACTGTTTGTATGCATCCGGTTTCAGGTTCTATTTCACTCCCCTCCCGGGGTTCTTTTCGCCTTTCCCTCACGGTACTGGTTCACTATCGGTCGATCATGAGTATTTAGCCTTGGAGGATGGTCCCCCCATCTTCAGACAGGATTTCTCGTGTCCCGCCCTACTTATCGTACGCCTAGTCCTTGGAATGCGTTTTCGTGTACGGGGCTATCACCCACTATGGCGGTCCTTTCCATGAACCTTCCACTAACACAATCCATAACACGTACAGGCTCTTCCGCGTTCGCTCGCCACTACTAACGGAATCTCGGTTGATTTCTTTTCCTGCAGCTACTTAGATGTTTCAGTTCGCTGCGTTCGCCTCCTCAGACCTATGGATTCAGTCTGGGATCTCCTTGCGGAGGGGTTTCCCCATTCGGACATCGCGGGATCAAAGCTCTATTGCCAGCTCCCCCGCGCTTTTCGCAGGCTTACACGTCCTTCTTCGCCTATGATCGCCAAGGCATCCACCAGATGCACTTAGTCGCTTGACCCTATCATTTCAGTAACCTAGATCACCAAAACAACAAGTGTGTTTGTGCGACGACTACACCGCCCCTTTTGATATGGCGACGTAGCCTAGATACAATCAAATACCCAAGATGACGATCCGTCCGCGTAAAGAGTTAACTCTACGCTTCCTTCTCGCCGTCTTTATATATTCGGCTTCTTCAGTTTGTTAAAGATCAGTGCGTTCAAACAACGCGATCACAGTACTCATCCAAGCACTCTGATCGCGAGACTCAAACTCGCGAATAACCGATAGGCTGTAAGTACTCGATCAACAACCTTCTCTAGAAAGGAGGTGATCCAGCCGCAGGTTCCCCTACGGCTACCTTGTTACGACTTCACCCCAGTCATGAATCCCACCGTGGTAAGCGGCCTCCTTACGGTTAGCCTACCCACTTCTGGTGAAACTCACTCCCATGGTGTGACGGGCGGTGTGTACAAGACCCGGGAACGTATTCACCGCAGCATGCTGATCTGCGATTACTAGCGATTCCGACTTCACGCACTCGAGTTGCAGAGTGCGATCCGGACTACGATCGGTTTTATGAGATTGGCTCCACCTCGCGGCTTCGCGACCCTCTGTACCGACCATTGTATGACGTGTGAAGCCCTGGTCATAAGGGCCATGAGGACTTGACGTCATCCCCACCTTCCTCCGGTTTGTCACCGGCAGTCCCATTAGAGTGCCCAACTTAATGATGGCAACTAATGGCAAGGGTTGCGCTCGTTGCGGGACTTAACCCAACATCTCACGACACGAGCTGACGACAGCCATGCAGCACCTGTGTTAACGCTCCCTTTCGGGCACCACCACATCTCTGCGGCGTTCGTTACATGTCAAGACCAGGTAAGGTTTTTCGCGTTGCATCGAATTAATCCACATCATCCACCGCTTGTGCGGGTCCCCGTCAATTCCTTTGAGTTTTAACCTTGCGGCCGTACTCCCCAGGCGGTCAACTTCTCGCGTTAGCTACGCTACCAAGGATTCAAACCCCCAACAGCTAGTTGACATCGTTTAGGGCGTGGACTACCAGGGTATCTAATCCTGTTTGCTCCCCACGCTTTCGTGCATGAGCGTCAGTGTCATCCCAGGGGGCTGCCTTCGCCATCGGTATTCCTCCGCATCTCTACGCATTTCACTGCTACACGCGGAATTCTACCCCCCTCTGACGCACTCTAGTCGTGCAGTCTCCAATGCCGTTCCCAGGTTAAGCCCGGGGCTTTCACATCAGACTTGCACAACCGCCTGCGCACGCTTTACGCCCAGTAATTCCGATTAACGCTTGCACCCTACGTATTACCGCGGCTGCTGGCACGTAGTTAGCCGGTGCTTATTCTTCCGGTACTCTCAGACCCAGCGGTTATTAACCACTAGGATTTGCTCCCGGACAAAAGTCCTTTACAACCCGAAGGCCTTCTTCAGACACGCGGCATGGCTGGATCAGGCTTGCGCCCATTGTCCAAAATTCCCCACTGCTGCCTCCCGTAGGAGTCTGGGCCGTGTCTCAGTCCCAGTGTGGCGGATCATCCTCTCAGACCCGCTACTGATCGACGCCTTGGTGAGCCTTTACCTCACCAACTAGCTAATCAGACATCGGCTGCTCGTATAACGTGAGGCCTTTCGGTCCCCCACTTTCCCCCTCAGGGCGTATGCGGTATTAATCCGGCTTTCGCCGAGCTATCCCCCATTACACGGTACATTCCGATGCATTACTCACCCGTTCGCCACTCGTCAGCGGTGCAAGCACCCTGTTACCGTTCGACTTGCATGTGTAAAGCATGCCGCCAGCGTTCAATCTGAGCCAGGATCAAACTCTTCAGTTCAATTCCAAGCAAATTTTCTGGCACGCAAGATCAAAGAAACATCGAGACATTTCTCGTCTTGCAGTGCAAGTGTTTGGTCATCGACCGAGCACTTACACCTATCGGTTATTCGTTCTGTTAAAGATCGGTGCAGGTCGCTGCGTTTCGTTTCCGCCGCTGCGTTGTCTGCTGAGGAGGTGAAATATACGTTACAGCCCTCGCTCCGTCAACACCTATTTTGAAAAAAGAGAGGGTTTTTAAGATATCAACACCTAAGTCAATGATTTAAATGAACATCATCCATAAAGAATTTTACAAGAACTTTTGGGCAAGCCGGAAAACAAGGCTTCCCAGCTTGTTGTCGTCGGCAGATAAGCTGCGAAAGCGGGCAGATTTTCCCCGGTTTTTCCGAAAAACCCGCTTTCCGGCAAATTATTCGGCGCAGACTTTATGCCTTAGTCATTAATTGTTAAGCTAAGCGCATCCCCACCGCCCAGGAGCCCCCCTCATGCAGCAAACCTTGCGTCAACGATTGGAGGGCCTGCCCGCGCCGTTTTACGCCTTGATGCTGAGCGACGTGCTGAGCGGGCTGGCGATGGGCGCCGGTTACGTCGCCATCAGCTGGTGGGTGGTGCAATCCGGCGGCGCGCGCGATATGGCGTGGTTCGGCTCGATCACCGCGCTGGTGATGTTGCTGTCGCTGCCGCTGACCGCGCCCTTGGGCGACCGCCTGCCCAAGAACCGGCTGATAGGAAGCGGCATGCTGCTGGCGATGTTGAGCGCCCTGCTGTTGGCGCTGATGGCGGCCATGGGCTGGTATCGCATCGGCTGGGTGATTGCAGTGGAGTCGCTGGCCATGCTGGCCTGGTCCATCGTGCTGCCGTCCATGCTGAGCATCGCCGCCGAGATGGTGCCGGCGGCCAGACTGGGCGATGCGCTGTCCTTACAGAAAAGCTCGCAGTCGGCGGGCAATCTGATCGGCCCGGTCTTGGGCGGCGGCCTGATGGCGGCGACCTCGCCCACCCTGACCCTGCTGGCCTATGCCTTCTTGCTGGTGGTGGCCGCCGCGGCCTCCTTATATGTGCGCGTGCCGCCGCGCGCGGCAGGCGCCGTCCGCAGCCCCTGGCTGGAAGATATCCGCAGCGGCTTGTACGCGCGCTGGCGCATTCCGCTGGAACGCTATTGGACCTTGGCGGTATTCATCACCCTGGTGGCCTTCATGCCGCTGGTGACCACCTTGCTGCCGGTCAAGCTGCATGCGCTGGGCTTGT
The DNA here is from genome assembly GCF_020544465.1 of Chromobacterium rhizoryzae. NCBI lineage: Bacteria > Pseudomonadati > Pseudomonadota > Betaproteobacteria > Neisseriales > Chromobacteriaceae > Chromobacterium > Chromobacterium rhizoryzae. The sequence goes on along the minus strand of NZ_CP066126.1, from coordinate 13,750 downwards.
CCGCCGCCTGGCTGGGCGGTTGCGAGGCGGCGATCAGCGCCGGCATGCTGCTGGGTTCGCTATGGTTCACCCATGTGCTGCTGCGCCGCTTCAGCCGTTACCAGGCGCGCACCCTCGGCATGCTGGTCTGCGGCGTATTGATGCTGGTGGTGGCGCTCAGCGACAACCCTTGGCTGATCCTGGCCTGTTTCGCGGTGATGGGGCTGATGTTCGCGCTGAACCAGCTGATCGGCCAGACCCACCGCACGCTGGCGGTGCCGGAGAATTACCGCGCGCGCTTTTCCGCCATCAATGTGATGCTGGTGAAGATAGGCTCGATGCTGGGGCCAGCGCTGGCCGGAGCGCTGCTGCATGTGCTGCCGCTGGACCGGGTTTATCTGATCTTCGCGTTGCTGCATTTGGCCACCGTGCTGCCCATGCTGCTGTTGCCGGGCTTGAAGGCTTTCCTGGAGCTGGACCACGAGGAGGTGAAGGATTGGTATTGGCGGCATCACCCGGAGGCGTTCCGCGATTTGGCGGCCGTGCCAGCCGCCGCCAAGCCGGCCTGTGAGACGCACTGAGACGGATGCAAAAACGGCGGCCATCGGCCGCCGTTCGCGTTTCTATATATAAAGGAGTAGATCAGAGCACGTAACGCGCCAGATCTTCGCGCTCGGCCACCTGCTCCAACTTGCTGTCGACATAGGCGGCGTCGATCTCGCAGCGGCCGGCCTTGGCGTCGAACGCCACTTCTTCCAACAGCTTTTCCATCACGGTGTAGAGACGGCGCGCGCCGATGTTCTCGGTTTTCTCGTTGACCCGCCAGGCGATCTCGGCCAAGCGCTGGATGCCGGATTCGGCAAACTCCAGTTCCACGCCCTCGGTGGCCATCAACGCCTGGTACTGACGGGTCAGGCAGGCGTTGGTGCTGGTGAGGATGGCCTTGAAGTCGTCCACGGTCAGCGAGGAGAGTTCAACGCGGATGGGCAGACGGCCTTGCAGTTCCGGGATCAGGTCCGACGGCTTGGACAGCTGGAAGGCGCCGGAGGCGATGAACAGGATGTGGTCGGTCTTGACCATGCCGTACTTGGTGGACACGGTGGTGCCTTCCACCAGCGGCAGCAGGTCGCGCTGCACGCCGGCGCGCGAGACGTCGGCGCCGCCCTGGCCTTCGCTGCGGCTGGTGACCTTGTCGATCTCGTCCAGGAACACGATGCCGTTCTGCTCGACGTTCTTCAGCGCTTCGGCGCGCAGTTCCTCGTCGTTGACCAGCTTGGCGGCTTCCTCGTCTATCAACTGCTTGCGCGCCTCCGTCACCTTCATCTTGGCCGTCTGTTTCTTGCCGGAGCCCATGCCCTGGAACATGCCTTGCAGCTGGCTGGCGAAATCCTCCATCCCCGGCGGGGCCATCACATTCATCTGCGCCGCCGGCGCGGCGATTTCGATTTCGATCTCTTTATCGTCCAGCGCGCCTTCGCGCAGCATCTTGCGGAATTTCTGGCGGGTGGCGCCGTCTTCCGGCTTGGCCTCCGCTTCCGGCTCGCCACCGAAGAAACCGGCCTGCTGACGCGGGCGCGGCAGCAGCACGTCCAGGATGCGGTCTTCCGCCGCGTCTTCCGCGCGCGGGCGGTTGCGCTTGATGGCGGCGTCGCGGGTGTCCTTGATCGCCACTTCCACCAGGTCGCGGATGATGGTGTCCACATCGCGGCCGACATAGCCCACCTCGGTGAACTTGGTGGCTTCTATCTTGATGAAGGGCGCGCCGGACAACTTGGCCAGGCGGCGGGCGATCTCGGTCTTGCCCACACCGGTGGGGCCTATCATCAGGATGTTCTTGGGGGTGATTTCGCTGCGCAGCGGCTCGGCCACCTGCTGACGGCGCCAGCGGTTGCGCAAGGCCACCGCCACCGCGCGCTTGGCGGCGTTCTGGCCGATGATGTGTTGGTCCAGCTCGTGGACGATTTCCTGCGGGGTCATTTGCGTCATGACGTTCTCCAGCCGGAAGCGGCGCTCCCGGCGATTTGATTCTTGAATCGGGCGGCTCAGTTGGCTGCCGGCTCTTTGCCTTCCGGCTCTTCGGCGTCGTCCAACAGCTCGATCACATGGTTGTGGTTGGTGTAGATGCAGATGTCGCCGGCGATCTCCAGCGACTTCTTCACCACCACTTCCGGCGCCAGATCGGTGTTTTCAAACAGCGCGCGCGCCGCGGACTGGGCGTAGGCGCCGCCGGAGCCGATGGCGGCGATGCCTTGCTCCGGTTCCAGCACGTCGCCGTTGCCGGTGATGATCAGGGTGCTGTTCTTGTCGGCGACGATCAGCATCGCCTCCAGCCGGCGCAGCATGCGGTCGGTGCGCCAGTCCTTGGCCAGTTCCACCGCCGACACCAGCAGATTGCCCTGATGTTTTTGCAGCTTGGCTTCAAAACGCTCGATCAGGGTGAAGGCGTCGGCGGTGCCGCCGGCAAAGCCCGCCAGCACCTTGCCGCCGTGCAGCTTGCGCACCTTGCGCGCCGAGGCCTTGATCACGATGTTGCCCAGGGTGACCTGGCCATCCCCGCCCAGCGCCACGCGATTGCCGCGGCGAATGGACACGATGGTGGTTCCGTCGAACTGTTGCATGTTTTGTATTCCAATAATGTCGCCACCGGCACTCCGCCGTGGCCAATGCTGCAAAATATGCAGGCAAAACCATGGATTGCAAGCGCCGGGCCGCTCCGGCGCGCCGGCGGACGCGACGCTTGGCAAAATCCTTTTCCCTTCATTTATTTACCCATATCAATGACGTGAGGATATACGCGTTTTCCAGCTTGGATAATGAGAATAGTTTGTATTATCATCACCGTCATGAACCAGCGAATTCTTCAATACTCGGCGCTCTCCAGCACCGTGGGCCTGCATGCCCTGGTCTTCGTGCTGATGGGCGGCGCAGTGGCGATGCAGGCGCCGATCACGCTGCCGCGCGTCGCCAGCATGGAAATGATCAGCCTGGCCGCGCCCAGCAAGGCCGCCGCGCCGGCTGCGCCCAAGCAGCAGCCCAAGCCCGAGAAAAAGCCGACGCCGCAGGTCAAGCCCACCCCGACGCCGAAGCCGACTCCGGTCAAACCCAAAGTAATGGCCACGCCCACGCCGGCCGCGCCCAGCGCCAAGGCCATCAGCGTGCCCACCGCCGCCCCCGCGGCGGAAAGCAAGCCCAGCGCGGCCACCAGCTCCGCCGAGGGCGGCAGCTCGCGCGGCCAGTCCGCCGACGCCAAGCCCTCGATCACCGAGCCGATGTACCGGGGCGGCTATCTGAACAATCCCAAGCCGGCCTACCCGGCGCTGTCCATCGAGGAAGGCGAAACCGGCACCGTGCAGCTGCGGGTGCACGTATCCGCCCAAGGCCAGCCGCTGGACGTGGCGCTGGCCAACACCAGCGGCTTCCCGCGCTTGGACCGCGCCGCCCTAGCGGCGGTGAAGAAATGGACCTTCACCCCGGCCAAACGCGGCAATGAAGCCATCGCCTACACCTTTATCGTTCCCGTTGAATTTTCTTTGAAGTCTGCCAAATCATGAATCTAATGACTGTATTCCAACAAGGGGACGCCGTGCTGGTCGCGGTGTTCATGATCCTGGTCCTGATGTCGGTGCTGACCTGGTACCTGATCCTGGTTCGCGGCGTCAGCACCTGGCATATCCGCCGCGCCAACAAGCAGGCCGAGGCCGCGCTGTGGGATGCCCCCAACTGGAAACAGGCGGAAACCCAGCTGCAGGATTCCCGCGCGCCCTTCGCCAACCTCACCCGCCAGGGCCTGGCCGCGCTGCGCCACTACCGCAGCCAGGCTGAGCGCCCGCTGGGCCAGAGCTGCGATCTGGACGAATTCCTGACCCGCGCCATCCGCAAGGGCCTGGCACAGGAAAACGGCAAGCAGGAAACCGGCATGACCGTGCTGGCCTCGGTGGGCTCCACCGCGCCCTTCATCGGCTTGTTCGGCACGGTATGGGGCATTTACCACGCGCTGGTGAACATCGGCGCGGCCGGCCAGGTCACCATCGCCGCGGTGGCCGGCCCCATCGGCGAGGCCCTGGTGGCCACCGCCGCCGGCCTGGCCGCCGCCATCCCCGCGGTGCTGGCCTACAACGCCCTGACCCGCATGCAGCGCATCATGGCTCAGGACATGGACTACTTCGCCCACGATCTGCACGCCCAGCTGCTGACTCAGTCCGGAGAGATCGATGGCCTTCGGTAGTTTCGACAAGGGCGGCTCCGCCCCGATGGCCGACATCAACACCACCCCGCTGGTGGATGTGATGTTGGTGCTGCTGGTGGTGTTCATCATCACCACCCCGCTGCTGACCAATACCGTCAAGCTGGATCTGCCGCAGGCCAGCGCCGCCGCGCAGCAGAGCCAGCCCAAGGAAATCCGCCTGGCCATAGACGCCGCCGGCGCGGTGTTCTGGAACGACGTCAAAGTGCCGGAAGGCGAGCTGGACGCCCGTTTCGCCGCCGCCGCCCGCGACAACCCGCAAGTGGAGCTGCACTTGTTCGCCGACAAGAGCGTGCGTTACGAAACCGTGGCCAAAACCCTGGCCAGCGCCCAACAAGGCGGCATCAGCAAGATCGGCTTCGCCACCGAAGCGCCGTAAAAACCGCCTGCGAGCAGGCCGGCGCCCGCCGGCCGCTCGCGCAGAGCCGTCACGCAAGCCCACGCCATTGGTTTGCTTGAGGACTCTGCCAGCCGGCCCCTAAGAACGTGTTTACGATCTCGCGAGCTAAGGCGAGACAAGGCGTTGTGGCTGAGAAAGCGGAATGTACGCGCGGTACATGAGCATTTCGAAACCGTTTTTAACGCTGTGTCGCCGACGCGCAGCAGATCGTAAACAGGTTCTAAGAGCCTGAGCCGCAGTAGACGCGAGATCCGCGTCCCGTACCCGCCAGCGCGCAGCCGCTTATCCAGCCGCTATTTCGCGCCGGTTCCTCACCCCTCTCCACCCACTCCACGGACTGCCGCCGCGCAGACCAGGAGGGCCTTCGTCCGCTCCTTGCCCGGACCAGGCCGGAGAAGCGCGCAGTCAGGCAAAGAAGAGCAGAGCCGGCCTTAGCCGGCCGGCGATTATAACGACACAAACAAAATGAGAACCCTGATGGAACATCTGCCCACCCCAAGCCGCGGCAGCGGCATCGTCGCGCGCAAGTTGCCCGCGAAAATCGGCGCCGGCATGCTCGCCGCCGCCCTCTCCCCCGGACTGGCCCTGGCCGCCGACGCGCCCACCAAACTGGAAACCGTGCGCGTGGAAGGCGAAACGCCGGTGCGCGGCAGCCTGAAGACCGAGTCCAGCGCCATCGGCAAGCTGAACCAGAAGCTGAAGGACATCCCGCAATCGGTCACCGTGCTCAGCAAGCAATTGCTGGAAGATCAGGCCGTCTCCAATTTGAAGGACGCGCTGCGCAACGTGCCCGGCATCACCTTCGCCGCCGGCGAAGGCGGCCGCACCGGCGACCAGGTGGTGATCCGCGGCTTTTCCGCCTTCACCGACACCTATCTGGATGGCATGCGCGACATCGGCCAGTACAACCGCGACACCTTCAACCTGGAAAAAGTGGAAGTGCTGAAGGGCGCCAGCTCCATGCTGTTTGGCCGCGGCTCCACCGGCGGCGTGGTCAACCAGGCCAGCAAGACGCCGTTCGCCGGCTCTCTGGTGGCGGGTGAAATGAGCGTCGGCAGCAATCGCTTCGCTCGCTCCACCTTCGACATCAACCAGGCGTTCAGCGACAGCGCCGCGATGCGCGTCAACCTGATGGCCACCGACGACGGCAGCGACCGCGGCCCGGTGAAGAACCAGCGCTTCGGCGTCGCGCCGTCCCTGGCCTTCGGCCTGGGCGAACCCACCACCCTGGTGCTGTCCTACTTCCACCAGAAGGAAGACAATGTTCCGGACTACGGCATCCCGTTCAACGCCAACACCCAGCAGCCCATCGACGTGCCGCGCGACCGCTTCTACGGCCTGAACAGCGACTTCGAGAAAACCCAGACCGACATCCTCACCGCCAAGCTCACCCACCGCTTCAGCGACGACCTGGTGCTGAGCAACCAATTGCGTTTCAACCGCTTCTGGCGCGATGTGTCGCCGACCGCGCCGCGCAATCCATCAAAACAACTGAATAAACCAGCCAACCAAGGCGGAACCTGGACCGGACGCTATGTTTGCGGCGACGCGGTTAGCGGCCAAGTCGTCGACCCCAACTCCGCGATGTGCCGCAGCAAGCCGATGCGCGACGGCATCGATTGGTCGTGGAACAACCAGACCGATCTGGTCAGCAAGTTCGATACCGGCAGCGTGCGCCATACGCTGCTGACCGGCTTGGAGCTGAGCAAGGAAAAATCCGACACCAACCGCTACGCCACGCTTGGCCTAGTTGCTCCCACCGACCGGGACAATCCCAATCCGGGATCGCCCACCGACCTCAGCCGCTACCGCAGCAGCAACACCCAGTTCGACGCCAGCAATATCGGCCTGTACGCGATGGACACGCTGGAGCTGAACCCGCAATGGAAGGCCGTGGTGGGCGCGCGCTTCGACCGCTTCAGCGGCGACTACAAGATCCGCGCCGGCAAGCGCGACGGCTCCGTCAATCAAGACCCCAGCAGCAGCTACGACGTCAGCCGCACCGACAATGTGTGGAGCTGGCGCGGCGGCCTGATCTGGCAGCCCAGCAGCGCCCAGTCCTACTATCTGAGCTACGGCACCTCGTTCAACCCGTCGGGCGAAGCCTATGCGCTGGACAAGGCCACCGCCAAGGTGGATCCGGAAAAGAACCGCAATATCGAACTGGGCGCCAAGTGGGATCTGTTCGAAGGCGACGCCAGCCTGCGCGCGGCGCTGTTCCGCATCGAGAAGACCAACGAACGCAACACCGATCCGCTGGACCAGAACACCGTGCTGCTGTCCGGCAAGCGCCACACCGATGGCGTGGAAGTGGAGGGCGCCGGGCGGCTGAGCGAACGCTGGGACGTCTTCGCCGGCCTGACCTTGATGAAGTCCCGCATCGACAAGGCCGCGCCGCCGGCCTTGGGCGCCTCCGGCACCGAAGGCAATATGCCGCGTTACACACCCAAGGTCACCGCCAACCTGTGGACCACCTACAAGTTCACCGAAGAAGTGATCGGCGGTTTCGGCCTGACCCATGTGGGCAAGCGCTACGCGCATGAAGCCAACACCAACTACCTGCCGGCCTACACCGTGGCCAACGCGATGCTGGCTTACGAGACCCGCAAGTACAAGGTGCAGCTGAATGTGAACAACCTGGCCAACAAGACCTACTTCGACGGCGGCTACCCAGCGCACGCCACGCTGGGCACCCCGCGCGAAGCGCAACTGACGGTCAGCTTCAAGTACTAAGCAGGTGATTACGATCTCGCGAGCCAGAACGAGACCAGGCGCAAGCGGCTGAGAAAGCGGCCTGCGCCGATGGCGCATGAGCGCTTCGAAGCCGGCGCTCATCGCACAATGTCCCTACCGGCGCGCAGCAGATCGTAAACCGCTTGCAAGCCGGCTCCGGCCCCCGGTTCGCCGGGGGCTTGGCCCCATTACGGAGACCCCATGTTATTGCACATCCCCGCGGTGCTGAGCGCCGAAGAACTGGCGCTGGGCCGCGAACTGCTGGCCCGCGCCGACTGGGCGGACGGCCGCATCACCGCCGGCAGCCAGTCCGCCCAGGTCAAACGCAATCTGCAGCTGCCGCAGCAACTGCCGGAAGCCCAACAACTGCAGGCCATGGTGGAAGGCGCGCTGCAACGCAACGGCCTGTTCTTCTCCGCCGCGCTGCCGGCCAAAATCTTCCCGCCGCTGTTCAACTGCTACCAGGCCGGCATGGACTTCGGCAACCACGTGGACAACGCCGTGCGCCGCCACCCCTTCGACAACGGCTGGGTGCGCACCGACGTGTCCTGCACCCTATTCTTCAGCCGCCCGGACGAATACGAAGGCGGCGAACTGGTGATTGAAGACACTTACGGCAGCCATAGCGTCAAGCTGGACGCCGGCGACATGGTGCTCTATCCGTCCACCAGCCTGCACCGGGTGGAACCGGTCACCGCCGGCGCGCGGCTGGCTTCCTTCTTCTGGGTGCAAAGCATGATCGGCGACGACGGCAAACGCCGGCTGCTGTTCGACATGGACGCGGCGATCTCCAGCCTGCGCCAGCAATTGGGCGACAACGAAGCCCTAGTGGCGCTGACCGCCAACTACCATAACCTGCTGCGGATGTGGGCCGCGCCGTGAACGCCCGTTGACCATCCGCCATCTTGTCCCGCACTTGCGCGCGGGATCGCGGACAAGCTCAACAGCGACACAAAAAGCACACACATTCGCAAGCGCTAATATGCGAATATGGAACGCTTGACCCCATCCGGCGGCGCGGACGCCGGATGCGCGTTTTCTCCGCCCTCGCGCCGTATAATCATCACCGCAACATCACACTTTTCGATTCCACTATGCGTACACTCACTCTCGGGCTGGCCGCCGGCCTCTACAGCAGCTTCAGCGCCGCCGCGCTGCAACCGGTCAGCGAAGCGCCGCTGGCGGTCAAAACCGCCGTCAGTTGCCAGCACAATAAAGACAACAGCCTGGACTGCGTCACCAGCAAGCAATTCACCATCCTGCACCCCTCCGGCCGCGAACAGCTGTCCCGCATCGACTTCACCTACCCGGCCGAAGACCGCCTGCGGGTGGAACAGGCCGAAGTGATCCAGCCCAACGGCAAAGTGATCAAACTGGGCAAATCCCAGATCGAAACCCGCGCCGCGCCCAATCCGGACGCCGGCGTCAGCCGCGACATGCAAACCTGGATGGCCTTCCCGGAATTGTCGGTGGGCAGCACCGTGTCCTACCGCATCAAGACCCACAGCGTGGCGCAGCCCTTGGTGCGCCAGCTGCGCTACCAATTGGACTTGGGCCCGCAAAAAGCGCGCGAAGACAGCTTCAACTTCGACATCCAGTCCACGCGCCCGCTGATCTGGCGCGGCATGATGCTGGACGATTACGCGGTGGACGCCAGCGCGGACCGCAAACGCGTCAAGGTCTCGCTGCGCCGGCCGCGCTACCTCAACTACATCAACGAGTGGAACAACAGCGCGCTGCGCGAATGGCCGCAGTTGGTGATCGCCACCTCGGACCAGCCGCAAGACCACTTCGGCGCTCACGCCCGCCGTTACAACGAAATCCTGGCCGCGCCGCTGCCGCCGGCCGCCGCCGCCGTGGTGGCCGCCAACCAGGGCAAGCCGGCCGCGGAGCAGGCGGCCGCCTTCATGCAGCACATCAACCGCAACTACCGCTACCTCAACGACACCCGTCTGGCGGAACGCGGCCTGGTGCCGTTCACGCTGGCGGAAATCGAAAAGCACGGCTACGGCGACTGCAAAGACCTCTCCACCCTGCTGACCGCCATGCTGCGCCGCTCCGGCGTCGCCGCCGAGCCGGCGCTGATCTACCGCGGCAAGTTCGCCCCGCCGCTGCTGCTGCCCGGCATCGGCGCGCCCAACCACATGATCGTCCGCGCCGACATCGCCGGACAGACCTGGTGGCTGGACCCGACCAACCCCTTCTTCCAGCCCGGCCGCATCATGTCTGACCTGCAAGACCGCTGGGCCTTCATCATCGGCAAGGACGGCGTGGTCAGCCAGACCCAGGTGCCGATGGAGCCGGCGCGCACCGATCTGAACATCAAGCGCGAAAACGCGCTGCAAGCCGACGGCAGCGCCGACGTCCGCGCCGATATCGAACTGGGCAACTCCACGCTGATCGACACCATTCTGCAAGACCGTTACCAGGGCGTCAGCGCCACCGACCAAAGCCTGTGCAACCGGCTGAGCAATCAACCGGAAGGCTGCAAGGTCCAGCGCGACAAGACCTCCTTCATGGTGCCGTCCGTCTACCCGTTGCGCATGAGCGTGCGCGACCCGCGCATGCTGGAGAAGATCTCCGGCCTGTTTCTCTACGACTCCCACTTCAAGGGCGTGTGGGACAGCTTCGACAGCTACAAGCGCAACGGCAACCTGGCCGACGTCTACCTGGGCGACGCCAGCGCCATGCAGTCCGACGTGCTGCTCAAGGGCGCCAAGGCCATCCAGCCGGCCTTCGAGTGCAAGGTCAGCTCTCCCTGGTACGAGGTCAACGCCAAGCAGCAGCAAACCCCGGCCGGCATCCGCGTCCAGTACCGGATCAGCAATAAGGTGCGCTGGCTCAGCCACGCCGAGATCAACAGCCCGGAATTCGCCAAGCTGATAGACGATGCCCGCGCCTGCGTGTCCCAGATCCGCCAGATCGTCAAACTCTGAAAACCGCTTCCATGCCAGCGGCGCGCCCCAAGATGTTGAACCGGCTCTGACGCCCTGCCCACCCGCGCCGCAAAGGATGCCGAAGGCATCCTTTTGTTTTTGTAAGAACTGGATTATTAAGAAGTAATTTAAGCAGCACCCTGTCAAGCATGGGCAGTACAAATAAATAAACGCTTGCCCCTACTGGGCCAGTGGCCGAAAATGAACATTTAGAGGTTATGCAATCGACAAATAAGAGAGAAACAGACCATGACGCACCCCGCCGCCGGCCCGGCCAGCAAGGAAATCCGGCTCGCTCCTCATGAACTGATCATCACCAAGACCGACCCCACCGGCCACATCACCTACGCCAACCGCGTGTTCATGCGCATCGCCGGCTACGCCGAGCACGAACTGCTGGGCAAACCGCATAATCTGATCCGCCATCCCGACATGCCGCGCGGCGCCTACCGGCTGATGTGGAAAACCCTGCAACAGGGCCAGGAATTCTTCGCCGTGGTGAAAAACCACAGCAAAAACGGCGACTACTATTGGGTGCTGGCCAACGTCACCCCGGACTACGATCTGCGCGGCCAACTGCAAGGCTATTACTCCGTGCGCCGGCCGCCCAGCCAGGAAGCGATCAAGGCCATAGAACCCGTCTACGCCCAGATGCGCCAGATCGAAGCCAGCCACAACAAGGCCACCGCGCCTGACGCCTCCGTGGCCTGGCTGCTGCAAGTGCTGGCGGAAAAAGGCGTCAGCTATCAGGACTTCATCCTGTCCCTCAACGCCCAGGTGCTGCAAGCGCCGGGAGTCGCCGCATGAACCACGACAAAAAACCGCCCTTCCTGCGCACCCAGCTGGGCTGGTGCATCATCAGCTTCAACCTGCTGGTCGCCTTCTCGCTGCTGGACGGCTTCCTGTTCCCGGAAATCGTCGGCCACATCGTGGACGCGCTGCTGCTGGCCGTCTCCATCGCCCTGTCTCTGCTGCTGTGGCGCCACAGTGGCCGCATCTTCGGTCTGCTCAACACCCTGCATGAACAACTGGGCTACGCCAGCTCCGGCGAACTGCACCACCGCGCCACCGGCACCCGCAACCTGGGCGAAGTGGGCAAGCTCGCCTGGCAGCTCAATGATTTCCTCGACCTGATCGAAACCTATTTCAAGGAAATCAACACCTGCTTCAAGGCCATCAGCGCCGGCGACTACAGCCGCCGCCCGCTGAGCCAGGGCCTGCCGGGCATCCTGGCCAGCTCGCTGGGCAGCGTCAACCACGCCATCCAGACCATGGCCGACAACGACGGCTACATCCGCCGCAACCGCCTGTCCTCGCAGCTGGCCGCGCTCAACAACCCGCATCTGCGCAAGGATCTGGCCAGCAATCAGAGCGATCTGGAAGACATCAGCCAAGCCATGGCCGACGTGGCCGCCATCACCCAGGACACCGCCGACGGCGCGCGCGTCAGCCTGGAAACCGCCCAGCACCTGTCCGGCCACCTGGACACCATCGCCGACAGCGTCAGCAGCATGGACACCGCCAGCACCGCGCTGGCCCAGGAATGGCAGGGCATAGAAACCTCGCTGGCCGACATCTCCGCCATCGCCGATCAAACCAATCTGCTGGCGCTGAACGCCGCCATTGAAGCCGCCCGCGCCGGCGAAACCGGCCGCGGCTTCGCCGTGGTGGCCGATGAAGTGCGCAAGCTGGCCGAACGCAGCAAGAGCACCGCCAACAATGTGCAGGACGTGCTGGAAAACCTGTCGCTGCGCATCGGCAATATGCAGACCCAGGCCAGCGCCGCCGGCAATGTGGCCAGCCAGGTCAAGGACTCGGTGGAAACCTTCCGCCAGCGCTTCAGCAGCCAGGTGGAGCAGTCGCAGCAAGTGATGGCGCAGGTGAACCGCGTGCACGACAAATCCCAGCTCAGCCTGCAAAAGGTGGGCCACGTGATCTTCAAGCAGACCGCCTATCACTCGATAGAGGAGGCCAAGCCGCTGGAGCAGGGCAGCGAGCTGCAAGGCTGGCTGCAACTGCAAGGCCAGCAGTCTTTTGGCCAGACCCGCTCCTGGAGCGAGCTGGCGGCCACCGAGCAGCAGGCCAGCCAGCACATCGGCGCCGCGCTGGCGGTGTTTGGCCAGGAAGGCCCGCTGGACGAGCAGGAGATCGTCGAGCGGATGCAGAAGCTGGAGCAGGACAGCGGCCGCATCCTGCGCTATCTGGACAAGCTGGGCGAGGAGAAGCACGGCCAGTAAGCCGCGCGACAGTGCCTGCCACATCGGCAAGAGGCATTGGAGCCTCGGCTGACATTCAAGCAAGCAGGAATCAAGCGGGGCCGCTTTGGGCTGCCCCGCTTTTTTGCGTGCGCCGGCTCGGCGGCAAACGGTGTCGGTGGGTATCGTCTAGCGGCTCCACCCACCCTACAAGACCATCCGCCGTAGGGTGGGTGGGACGCAGCGATACCCACGCGGAAACGCGATGGGATCAATGCTTGGGTCTCAATGGCGGGGTTCGGTGGGTATCGCCTCTCGGCTCCTCCCACCCTACAAGACCCTCCACCGTAGGGTGGGTGGAGCGCAGCGATGCCCACCGCAAGACGTTTAGCGGTTTCGCAAGCGGATGCGGCGGAAGCGCGCTTCCAGGCTGAAACGCTGTCCCAGCGCCAGGTAGATCTGGTGTTGGCTGTCTACATGGCGGTAAACCCGGACCCGGTCGGCGCCCAGCAGCATCATGATTTCCAGATAGTTGAAAAAGCCCATCCACTGGCCGCGTCCGGCGCGGTCGTCAAAATCGATGTCGCGCGCCACGCGGCTGAGCAGGCCTTTACCGACGTATTCCCGATTGTCCTTCAGCCATTGCAACAGGTGAGCCGCGCATTCGCGGCCATAGGCGTGGTCGGCGAGGAGATCCTTGCTGGGCGTGGGCATTTGCCAGTAATGCGGGTAGGTGCGGCCGGGGCAGAAGCGGACGAAGGGCAGCAGTGCGCTCTGTTGTTCCAGGGCGTTCAGTTTGTAGCGGCGGCGCGGGGGAAAGTTTTGAGGCTGTTGCATGGTGTTTCTCCTGTAATGACACAAGATGAAGCACCTGATCCCAAGTTAAGAGGGAACAGGATTGGCGTCTAAATCAATCAAATCGTTGTCAGTGCCGACTTATCGTCCACCATGCGCCTGCCAAATGGCGCGGCCATGGTAAAGCAGCCCGCGCAGTATGCTGCGTAGGCTGGTGATACACACGAACGGGACGCCAATCCCGTGTGCCGCATGTGGGCGGCAACGGGGGGATTGTTCCTGAGGGGACGCTTGGGGTCAAGGTAGGGTGGTTGCTTTGCTTGAGCGTGGCTGACTTGTTGAGTGATCTGGTTTTGAATCCGCTGCGCGGATGATGATTTTGATTGCCGGGGCTGCCCGGCAGGCAGGAAGGGACCAGGGGCGCGTCGCAAACGTGGTTTCTCCTTGGCTCTTTGGAGATATCCACAGA